>NZ_CP027218.1:5792500-6268469 GCF_004124275.1 Pseudomonas sp. DTU12.3 | reverse complement strand
ACGAAAATTCGGGAGTCGTTGACGAAATGGGCCGGCATTTTAACAGGCTCAGAGATTTGTGCTGCTCTCTCCGACTTGTGACGTACTGCGCGATTCAAATTTGCCGGTTTTGTTACTTTCGCGGAGGATGCGCGGTGATTTTGCGGCTAATGTACTCATTCGTGACACAAAATAACGTTTTGATAACCGTTGTCATTTGGTCATTGAACTTCGCAACGGCATAATGCCCCGCCCACATCATTGCAGAGTCTAGGGAGCTAGCTTGTCTACGCCTGTCGAACCCTTGCGTTTGCTGCTACTGGCCGAAGAGCCAGCGTGGACAGCGTTATTGCGCGAGTGTCTGGCTCCGATGGGGAGCGCGGCGGTGCTAATCAGCGCGCCGAGCTGGGACTCGGTCAGCAGTCTGTTCGAAGACAACCGCCATGCGGTGCTGTTGACCATTGCGGCGTTGCAGCCGGCGCCCGGTCGTTGCAGCCTGCCGACGGTCTTGCTGCTGGAACACGAACCGGACACCGCGCCCGTTGGCGTCAGTGACTGGCTGGTGTTCGACGCCCTCGACGCCGGCATGCTGCGCCGTTGCCTGCGCCATGTGCGCGAGCGCGGCGTGCTCGAAAATACTCTGCAACGCCTGGCCGAACAGGATCCGTTGACCGGCATCGCCAACCGTCAGGGTTTCCAGACCTTGCTGACCGCGCGTCTTGCTGAAGGCGACGGTCGTGGCCTCGCCCTCGGGCACCTCGACCTCGATAACTTCCGCCACGCCAACGACGCCTTGGGCCATCAGGCCGGCGACCGCTTGATCCTGCAAGTGGTCGCGCGGCTGAAAAGTCAGCTCGAAGCCGGTGATCAACTGGCACGCCTGGGCAGCGATGAATTCGCCCTGCTGATCGACACCCGTCGCGCGCCGCAACGCGCCGAGTGGATGGCCGAACGCATCACCGAGGCCCTGTCTGAACCGTATTGGGTCGATGGTGAAAGCCTGCTGATCGGCTCCAGCCTCGGCATCGCCCATGCCCGCGCGCAAGCGGGCGCCGATCCGCTGATGTGGCACGCACACATCGCCATGCAGCAAGCCAAGAGCACGCAAGGCTGCACCTTTCATATCTTCAACGAACGCATCAATCGAAACGCGCGGAGCATGGCCGACCTCGAAAGCGAGCTGCGCCGGGCCTTGCGTCGCGATGAACTGGAGCTGCATTACCAGCCACGGCTGAATCTTGAGGACGGCCAGATTGTCGGCCTCGAAGCCTTGGTGCGCTGGCGGCATGGCGAGCGCGGTCTGCTGCCACCCAGCGAATTTGTGCCGCTGGCCGAGCAGAGCGGCTTGATTGTGCCGCTGGGTTACTGGGTGATTTCCCGGGCGCTGCGTGACATGCAGGCGTTGCGCGAGCGTGGTCTGCCGGCGTTGCACATGGCGATCAATTTGTCGTTCCGCCAGTTTCAGGACAGCCAGTTGTTGCCGACGCTTAGTCGGTTGATCACTGAGCGTGGCGTCGAGGCGCAATGGCTGGAGTTCGAACTGACCGAAACCGCCGTGATGCGCCGCAGCGATCTGGTCAAACAGACCATGGACGCCCTCGGCCGGCTCGGCGTGCGTTTCTCGCTGGATGACTTCGGCACCGGGTTTTCCTCGTTCGTGCACCTCAACAGCCTGCCGATCACCTTGCTGAAGATCGACAAGAGCTTTGTCGGTGGCATGGAGCAGCGCGAAGAGAACCGTAAACTGGTGCACGCGATGATCAATCTTGCGCACAACCTGCATCTGGAAGTGGTCGCCGAAGGGGTCGAGACGCCGGAGCAACTGGAGTTGCTGCGCGGGTTTGGCTGCGATCAGGTGCAGGGCTATCTGATCAGCCGGCCGTTGCCGTTGGCGGAACTGGTTGAGTACCTGACATTTGGTTCAAGCCAACAGCCAGCCCTCGAAATCGTGAGCTGACCACTAGAGCAAATTTGAAACAACATTGTGGCGAGGGAATTCAGCGAAACGTCGCACCGCCCCGTTCGGCTGCGAAGCAGTCGCAAAACCATCGCGCCGGGTGTAACTGATACACCGCGACATCAGATTTTGGGGCGGCTTCGCCACCCAACGGGGATAAATCCCCTCGCCACAAAATCTCGTTCCGCCGGGGGAACTCAGTCGGGCTGGGGGATTGTGAAACGAGTGGAGGACACAGGCTCCTGCCGAATCATCCGCTTCATCTTCCATTCAAACGCCAGCGTCAGGCTTACCGCCGCACACGCCAGGCCCAGCGCCAATCCCCACCAGACGCCCGTCGGCCCCCAGTTCAAGTGGAACGCCATCCACCACGCCGCCGGTGCGCCAATCAGCCAATAGCAACCGAGCCCGACCAGAAACGTGGTTTTCGCATCCTTCAGTCCACGAATGCAGCCCATGGCAATCGTCTGCGTGCCATCGAACAACTCAAACCACGCCGCCACCGCCAGCAGGCTTACCGCCAGACGAATAACCTCGGCAAACGCCGGATTGTCATGATCGAGAAACAACCCGACCAGCTGGTTGGGCAACAACCAGAACACCATGGCAAACCCGAGCATCACCACCGCGCCAAAAACAATTCCGACGCGGCCCGACATCCGCGCATCCAGCAGTTGCCCGGCACCGTAATGCTGGCCGATGCGCATGGTGATCGCATACGACATGCCCGCCGGCACCATGAACGCCACCGAGACAATCTGCAGGGCGATCTGGTGCGCGCCCAACTGCGTGCTGCCCATGGTGCCCATGCACAACGCCGCGAAGGCAAACAAACCGACTTCCACCGCGTAGGTGCCGCCGATTGGCAGGCCGAGACGCCACAATTCTTTGAGATATTGCCGGTTGGGCCGCGACAAGCCTGCGCGCAGCGGATAAGCGTCATAGGCCGGATGCCGACGGATATGCCAGGCCAACGCCAGCGCCATGCAGTTGGCGACAATCGCCGTGACGAGACCGATGCCCATCAGCCCCATCATCGGCAAGCCGAACATGCCGGTGATCAGCGCGTAATTGAGCAGGAAGTTGGCCACCGTGCCGGCGAGGCTGATGACCATCACCGGTGTCGCCCGACCGATCGCACTGGTGAAACCGCGCAAAGCCATGAAACTCAGGTAGCCGGGCAGGGCAAAGGGCAGGGCGATCAGGAACTGCCCGGCGGCGTTGACGTTGGTTTCGGTCTGGCCGAACAGCAGCAACATCGGTTTCAGGTTCCACAGCAGTAAACCGGCGCCCAGCGCCATCAACCATGCCAGCCACAACCCGGCTTGGGTCAGACGGGCCGCGCCGATGATGTCGCCGGCACCCTTGCGAATCGCTACCAAGGTACCGACTGCCGCGATCACACCGATGCAGAAAATCGACACGAACGAATAGGTCGCCGCCCCCAGGCCACCACCGGCCAGCGCTTCGGGACTTAAGCGCGCCATCATCAAAGTGTCGGTCAGCACCATCAACATGTGCGCCAACTGGGAAGCAATCAACGGCCCTGCCAGCCGCAGAATGGCCCAGAGTTCGGTACGCACAGGATGCTGCATGGTCATCACCACTCGATTTCGGAGGGAACAGGAGACCGTCGATTCTCGGCGCTTGAGCCGCATTGCACAAAGGGATAAAAAGGATGGGTTGCATGACTAAAACTCATCCTGAACACATTCCGCTCATTTCGCTGTACCCCGCCACAGGAGCTTTGTGCATGGCCCGTCGACTTCCCCCGTTGTATGCCCTGCGCGCATTCGAAGCGGCGGCGCGACACAGCTCGTTCACCCGTGCGGCAGAAGAACTGTCGATTACCCAAAGTGCAGTGAGCCGGCATATTCGTACGCTCGAAGATCACTTTGCCTGCCGGCTGTTTCACCGCAGCGGGCGCAATTTGCAACTGACCGAAGCCGCGCGGTTGCTGTTGCCCGGCATTCGCGAGGGCTTCACCGCCCTTGAGCGGGCCTGCAATACCTTGCGCGCCGAGGACGATATTTTGCGCATGAAAGCGCCGTCGACGTTGACCATGCGTTGGTTGCTGGCGCGGCTCAGTCGCTTTCGTCATTTGCAGCCGGGCAACGAAGTGCAACTGACCAGTGCCTGGATGGATGTCGACTCGGTGGATTTCAACGATGAGCCGTTCGATTGCGCAGTGCTGTTGAGCGACGGCCATTTCCCGCCGGACTGGGAGGCCAGTCTGCTGTTTCCCGAGGAGCTGATTCCCGTCGGTGCACCGAACCTGCTCAACGATCAACCATGGGATCTGGCCCGGCTGGCCGCGACCGAATTGCTCCATCCGACCCCGGATCGGCGTGACTGGCGCAGTTGGCTGGAGCACATGGGTCTGTCCGATCAAGTCTCGCTCAAGGGCGGGCAGGTGTTCGATACCCTCGAGCTGGGGATGATCGCGGCAGCGCGCGGTTACGGCGTGTCGATGGGCGATCTGTTGATGGTCGCCGAAGATGTCGCGCAAGGAAGACTGAGTCTGCCGTGGCCAACGGCAGTTGCCAGTGGACTGAAGTATTACCTGGTGTGGCCAAAAACCCGTCCGGGAGGTGAACGTTTGCGCCGCCTCAGCGACTTCCTGCAAGGCGAAGTCCGCGCCATGGAGCTGCCGGCGGTTGCGCGCTTGAGCTGAAACGTTCGAGCCGCCACAATGCCGGCCTTGGGCCATACCCTCGTTAAGCGCTCAAGTATTCGGTTTCACCGCCGACTATGAGCAAGTGGAACCGTCGTGCCGGTATCCACGATTCACCCCCATTATTAGAAAATTATCCGAGTCGAGATCAAGGAGGATCCCGTGGCTCGGCCAGGAGCTGTCCATGTCTCAACCTCGCGCTCGGATCGCCTCGCAGCTGGGTCTCGCCCTTGCTGTGATTCTGGCAATCGTCATCAGTGGCAGTACGGTGTTCGCCCTGCGTTCGCTGGATACCGCCAACCTCGCCACCCGTGAAGAACATCTGGCCAGCGAAGCGCGTCTGCTCGCCGACCAGTTGAGCACCTTCCACGGCACGCTACGGGAAAGCACCCAACGCCTGAGCGGGTTGTTCGAGAAGCGCTTCAGCGCCGGCCTGAGCATTCACGCCGATGAGCCGGTGACGGTCGCTGGCACGCAGACCCCGGGCCTGCACCTGGGCAGTGAAGTGTTGAACAACAACTTCAAGGAAGTCGACGAGTTCAAGCAAATGACTGCCGGCGTTGCCACGCTGTTTGTGCGCAGCGGCGAAGACTTCGTGCGGGTCAGCACCTCGCTGACCAAACAGGACGGCACCCGCGCCATCGGCACTTTGCTTGACCATGCGCACCCGGCCTACGCGAAGTTGATGGCGGGGCAAGGCTACGTCGGTCGCGCCTTGCTGTTCGATCGTTCTTACATGACTCAGTACACCCCGGTGCGCGATGGCAGCGGCAAGGTGATTGCGGTGCTGTTCGTTGGCTTCGACTACACCGACGCGCAGAACGCCCAGTTCGACAACCTCAAGCGCTTCCGCATCGGCCAGAGCGGTTCGCTGGCGTTGCTGGACGAGCAAAACAAATGGTTGGTGCCGCCGGCGGGCGTGCAGGCGCTGGAACAAGCGGTGCCAGTGATCAAAGGCCTGGCAGCGAAACCGGGCAAAGGCGAGTTCTGGAGTGACACTCGCGAAGATTTCTACAGCATTGCCGTGCCATTCGACGGTGGCCCGTGGTCGGTGGTCGCGAGCATGCCGAAAGCCGAGATTCGTGCGGTGACCTGGAGCGTCGGTACACAACTGGCAATCGGCAGCCTGCTGGCGATGCTGCTGGCAGTGGGCTCGGCGATGTGGCTGCTGCGTTCCAAGCTGCAACCGCTGGGCGATCTGGTGCGTCAGGCCGAAGCCTTGGGCGCTGGCGATTTGAGCGTGCGCCTGAACGTGTCGAGCAACGACGAAATCGGTCAGCTGTCCCGCGCGTTCAACCAGATGAGCCAGGCACTGTCGACGATGGTTGAGCACATCCGTCGCTCCTCGGAAGAGGTCAACAGCCGTGCGCAAGCGTTGTCCGGTCTGTCCGGCGGCGCCTACGAAGGCATGGAGCAGCAGTCCGGCGAAATCACCAGCATGGCCGGTGCGGTGGAAGAGTTCAGCGCGACCTCGTTGAACATTGCCGACAACATGGGCGCGACTCAGCGTCTGGCGCAGGAAAACGCCCAGCAGACGCAGATTGGTCGCAGCTCCATGGAAGAGGCTTCGTCGTCGCTGGAGCAAATCGCCGGCGCGTTGAACAGCACCGCCACGGTGATCAACACCCTTGGCCAGCGCTCGCAGGAAATCGGCGGCATCGTCGGGGTGATCACCTCGATTGCCGAGCAGACCAATCTGTTGGCGCTCAACGCTGCGATTGAAGCGGCGCGTGCCGGTGAGCAAGGTCGCGGTTTTGCCGTGGTGGCGGATGAAGTGCGCAGCCTGGCCTCGCGCACTCGTCAGGCGACCGATGAGATTTCCAGCATGATTCACAGCATCCAGCAGGAAACCGGCAACGCGATCAGCACCATGGAGCAGGGCAATGTGTTGATGCAGGAAGGTTTGTCGCGTAACGCCAATGTCGCCTCGGCGCTTGCGCGTATTGATGAGCAGAGCCGTTCGGCGGGTCAGCAGTTTGCCGCGATCACCACGGCGACTCAGGAGCAGAGCAGCACCGCGACATTGCTCAGCAGCAACCTGCAGAGCATTGCGCTGGCCAACAGTGAACAGCGCGAAGTGGTGTCAAACCTCGCCGTCACCGCCAAAGAGCTGGAGAAGCTCGCAGCAGACCTGCGCTCCGAGGTCGACCGCTTCCGCTGAAGCCTCTTGTAGGAGCTGACGAGTGAAACGAGGCTGCGATCTTTTGATTCTGCAAAGCAAGATCAGAAGATCGCAGCGTGCCGCAGCTCCTACAGGGGGATTATGCGGGGACGAGGAGCCGGTGTGTGTCAGTTACATTTGGCGTTGCTGGAGACTTCCTTGCTCGCCAGTTTCAACTGCCTGGCCAGTTCGGCGGCGTTGGTGCTTGCGTAAACCCGGCCTCCGGTATTTTTCGCGATGCACTGTGAAGGTCCGCCGGCGCCGATGCTCACCACATTGACCCGCAACCGCGGTTGCTCCTGGGCGATGCGCCGGGACACCGCGCAGACGTCCTTCTGGCAACCGTCCTCGCCGTCGATGAACATCACGATCACCGCGTCATTGTTACGCCCGTCCACGGTGCTCGCCGCTTTCGCCAGGCTATCGGCCAACGGCGTGCCATCGTTGGGCACCAGGCCACGGATTCCGTTGATCAGGCGTGAACGATCGGCAAACTTGAACACCCCTTGGTCAGGTGTGCTTTCGCAACCGGCGAAGGTGATCAGGCGCGTGTCGATCTTCGGGTCCAGCGCGTTGATCATGCCGGCCAGCGAATCCTGGGCGACGTTCATGCGGCTCGGTTTCTCGAAGATTCGCATGGCACGATTGGGGTCCATGTACTGGTTGAGACTGTTGCCAAAGAACCATTCTTCATCGGCTTTCACCGCTTTGGTGTTGAGCTCCATCGACCCTGATGTATCGAGCACCACGACGAATTGCGGGATCACCGCATTCGGGGCTTTTTTACGGCAGGCGAAGTTGTCCAGTGTCGGTGGCGGCGGCGGGGCAACGACCACCGGTTTTGGCGGCGGGACGGGTTCCGGGACCGGCTCGGGTTCCGGCTCTGGTTCTGGAACCGGTTGCGGTTCGACCACAGGCTCGGGCACCGGCTCGACCGGTTGTTCCACAGGCGCCACGACCGCTGCTGCCGGGGGCACTGCAACGACAACGGGTTCACGGTGCAGAAACCACCAGAGCCACAGCGCCAGCAGCAACAACAGCAGCGCCAGCAAGGCGGCGGCGATCCACCAGCCACGGCGCGAAGGCGGCACCACCGGCGCCAATGGCACTGGCGGTACGACCGGCGGCACGATCGGTCGCGGCGGTCGCTGGTTCCAGCGCACCACCAGCGGCTCACCATTGAGGCTGTAAAGCTTGTCCAGCTCAGGGCTGCCGAGCAGGCTGCGCAAGTCATCCGCTACCGTCGGCTGCCCGCGTTTTTGCAATTCGTCGGCCAGTTGTTCGAGGGAGGTCTGGCGCACCTCGTAGGTTTGCAGCAAGCGTCGTTGCGCGTCCTCATTGAGTTCGGCATAGGGCGTGGGCTGGCCACCCAATTCGGTCCACCATTCCAGCACATCGCCGCTGCCCATCCGGGGGATGGCGAACAGGCTCGCGCTGGTCGGCGGAAAGTGTTTTTGAATGAGGGCGACTTTGGCCTGCAGCGCACTCATCCCCTCCGGTGTGGCGTGCGCATCCCTGATGACCCGCTGCATGACGACGATTCCTGAAAAAGCTGCAGGCCTCCGACGGGAAGCCTGCGGGGTGAAAAGTTACTCTTCGTAACCGAGACTGAACTGCAGTTGATTGACCTTCTTCTGCAGTGTTTTCAGCTGTTCCTGCTTGGCCGCCAGTGTCGCCGGTGAAGCCTTGGCGGTAGGGGCTGCCTGCGAGGCCTTGAGCTGCTGCTCCAGATCGGCAATCTGCTTCTGCACCGAGCCTTCATTACCGCGCCGGCCCTTGAGCGAGGTCAGCAGCTTGCCCAGCGACTGGTTCAACTCAGCCTGGGATTTCTGCTGGCTGGCCAGATCGGTTCTGGTGCTCAGTTGCTGGGCCTGAATGTTCTCGTAGACCTGGCGGAACATCGCGTTTTGCAGGCGCGATTCGGTCAGTGCCTGCTCCTTCTGCTTGACCTGATCGCTGTAGCCACCGGAGTAGTCACAGTTCATCTTGGTCAGCATGCTGCTGTCGCGATTGGTCGAATCGCATTCGCCAGGCTTGGTCGCGCAACCGCTCAAGGCCAGGATGGCGGTGAGGACCGCCAGCTGTTTTAGCGTCATGTGCTTAACCCAGAGTGATCGCGGAGCGCTGGCTGTAAAGACCGTCGACTTCCTTTTGCAGGGCGGCGACTTTCTCGTTCATCTTCAGAATGTTCACGTCGACCTGCTTGATCTCGGCGCTGGCGCCTTGCGCGCGTTCGGCGTCGGCCACCTTGGTGTACTCGGTGACCTTGGTGCGCATGTTGCCGAGGTCTTTACGCAGGCGGGCGATGTTCTGGTCGATTTCGGTGATTTGCGCCTGCGCCTTGGTCTTGTCGACCTTCTTGCTGGCGATGTCCTTTTTGATCTGGGCGATGCGTGCCTGATCGTCGTTGATCACTTGTTGCGCGGTCGCGGTACGGGCCACCACGTTTTGCGTGTCTTGCTCGACATCGCTGTTCATCTTCGCCAGACGGGTGGTGGTGTCGGAGTATTCGCTGCGACGCTGATCCAGATAGTAGTTGGCGCCCATGGCCACACCACATGCGGTGATACCGGCGGCGATCGCGCAAACAGCCTTGTTGCTGCTGTTGGACAGCGCGCAACCGAGGATACCGACGCCGGCACCGACGGCGCAGGCCTGATAACCGGATTTGCTGAAGAACTGCGCGTCACTGCCCTGGGTCAGGCGTGGGTCGGCACCATCGCTGCCGCCGAGCATCGAACTGCCGGTGTTGGCGCAACCGGTCAGCAGCAGGCTGCCGGTGAGTACGAAAGCGATTTGTAGCTTGAAGCGAGTCCAGAGGCTGCGCGACATGGTGAAGCTCCTTGATGACAGTGTTGTAGTGCGTTGTTATTGGGATACGGTTTTGCAGCTGTTGAGCCAGGCGTCGGTGTCGATTTTCTGCTTTTGCAGAAAGGTCTTCTGATTCGCCCAGTGCGTGCGCAAGTACGGTTTGAGGTCTTGCAGCTGTTTGTTGCGAGTGATGATTTCTTCCATCACCGGCACCTGTGCTTCAAGCAATGGCTGGCCATACAACGTCGCCGATTCCACCAGGCTGCTGGCGTAGTAACGGCTGAGTTTGTGCAGGCGATCCTTCTGCTCCTCGAGCTTGGCTTTGCGCATGTCGCAACTGGCGTCCTTGTCGGCGGACTCGCAGTTGAGCTTGTAGTTTTTCTGCAGGAAATCCACGTACTGGCCGTCGTCGAGCATCTTGGTGCAAAGGAATGCGCCGAGGTTGAGGCTGGCGCGAATCGCCTGATCGCGGGTTTCTTCCTGCTGCTGATTGCTCGCGCGCAGTTGGTTTTCCAGGGCCTGGAGTTTTTCCTTGAGGGCTTTGTCTTCGACGCCCGAGGCCAGCGTATTGAGGGACTGCACCGCGCCTTTATCGGCCGATTCGGTTTCTTTGCTGCCGGTGCCGAGTTTCTTCCAGCTGCTTTCGATACTGGCGACGCGCTCACGCGAGGTCAGGGTCGGAGAGACCATGACCAGGCGCAGGCCGGTAGTCTTGTTTTTCACCTGGCCGTCGGCGTTGTAATACGGCTCTTCCTTGCGCAACGCGGTGCGCAGGTCAGCCTGGGCGGTCAGGTAATTGCCGCCGCGCACGACATAACCGCCGGCCTGGCCGTGCTGACGATCGAGTTTGTTCAGGCGAAACGGCTCGAACATCATTTCGTCGACGTTGCCGAGCATGTCATGCAGGCCCAAGGGGTTGGGTTTTTGCAGACCGGTCAGTTGTAGTTTGCCGTTCGACGATTGCGCCCCGGCGAACCACTCGTAGGCGTTGATGCCATCGGGCATCGGATAGCGCGTGTCGCGAAACTCCGCCGCACCGACTTCCAGCCCGCCACGTGCGGCGAACTCCCACTCGACCTCGGTCGGCAGGCGCAGGAAACCCAGCGCGCCGTCTTCTTTCGGCAACTTGTCGGCGGCGTTCTTGCGCAGCCACAGGTTGTATTTGTCAGCGGCGTCGATGGCCTGTACCCAGCTCACGGCGACTTGCGGCAGGCGCATTTTGGTCGCGGCGGTCGGGCAGGTTTCATCGGTCAGCGCGTCGTATTGCAGCTGACTCATCTCGTACTTGGCCATCAGGTAGTAACGGGATTTGTCGCTCTTGCCGCCGGTAAAGCTACCGGCGATGAAGGTCGGGCGAGTCTGTTCGACGTAACCGTATTCCGCGCCGTCCTGGCCGATGTTGATCGGATAGTCATCCAGCGGGCCGGCGACCGGAATGAACACCTTGCGAAACACCATCGAGCCTTCGCAGGGCATCGGCAGAACCACATCACTGGCCTCGGGCAGCGGGTTGTAATATTTCTCTTCCCAGCCCGCCGCCGAAGCGTCGAGCAGGTAGCCCAGGCTCAGGGGCAACAGCCAGCCAAAACGTTTATAGCTCACGCAGACTCTCCGCAGGTTGGATGCTGATGGCTCGCACGGCGCCGATCATGGCCACCAGTGCAGCGACCAGAAAGGTCAGGAGCAGGGCGGCAAGGCCATGCCAGAAAGTGATGTGACAAACGAACGTGCCGGTGGCCTGGCTGCTGCCGAGCAAGTAGTCGAACAAATGGCTACCGACCGCATAAAAAGCCAGCCCGCCGAGGTAACCGGCAAGGCTCAGCAGCAGCGCCTGGACAATCACGAAACCGCCGACGGCCGCGCGCTGGAAACCCAGCAGGCGCAGTACCGCGAGGCTTTTGCGCTTGCGGTCGATGTTGGCCAGAAACGCCCCGACCATCGACGCCACGCAGCCGATCAGCGCCGCCAGGGCAATCACGCCGAAGATCAACCCGAGCACATGATTGATGGCTTTGACGTTGTCGATGTCGGCCAGTCGGCTCGAGGTTTCGATGTGTTGTTCGTTGAGCCAGCGTTCCAGCGGCGCGACCTGATCGATGTCACGCGCATACACGCGGGCTCGGGCATATAGCGGTTGCAGATTGCCTTGCGGCTTGCCGGTGGCGATGCCGAACGCTGCGACCTGATAGCCGTCGCGAAAACGTTCGAGGTCCAGCAGCAGCGGCGGTGCGACAAACCCGGCGGCGCGACCGAAGCGTGCGCCGTCCAGTACAGCGATGACGCTCAAGGTGATTTCGCCGCGCTCATTGGCACCTTCCAGTCGGCGCAGCACGCGCAGTTGCACACGGTCGCCGGCCTTGGCCTGCAAGCGTTGTGCGGCGCGGGCGCTGAGGATCACTTGATTGCCGACCGGATTGAGTTGCGGCAGGTTCAGCTGCGGGTCGCCAGGTTCAGTGGCGATGATTTCCGCGCCTTCGACAAACTTTTGCAGGCCGACAAACAAGTCCGCCTGAGTATTCAGCGAGCGGGTCTGACCGAGGGCAAAAGCCGTTTCCGGGCGCTGGCGCAGACGCTCGATCCAGGCACTGTCGTAGTTGCCGTTGCTAAGCATCTTCACTTCAAGATTGCGCGGGTCGCGCAGCAGTTCATCCTGCAACTGGCTGACCACGCCGTGCTTGAGCCCGAACAACAGCAACAGCGGCGCGATCACCGCCACCAGCGAGGCGGCGATGCACAGCGACACCTTGCGGTCGTGCCAGAGGTCTTGCACAGCCAGCGTGATCAGCAGGCGCAGGCGCTCAGTCCATCGGTTCAAACAGTGTTTCTCCCTGACGGCTGATGGCGCCGAGTCGTGGCAAGCCGAAATCCTTCAGCAAGGCCCAGTCATGCGAGACCACCAGCGCACTCAGGCCCATGCTCGATACCAGGCTCAGCAACAATTCGAACAAACGTCGAGCGCTGTGCGGGTCGAGAGCCGCAGTAGGCTCGTCGGCCAACAGCAGCAGCGGTTCATGAGCAATCGCGCGTACGCAGGCCACCCGCTGGCGCTCGCCGATCGACAAAGCTTGCGGCTTTTTATCCAGCAAGCCTCGCAGGCGCAGCACCTCGACCGCGTGATCGACGTGAGCGCTGTGCGCCGGCATCCCGAGCAAGCGTCGTGGCAGGCTGATGTTGTCGCGCACACTGAGAAACGGCAGCAGCCCGCCACTTTGCAAAATGAAACCCAAATCCCGCGAGCGCACCGCAGCCAGACTCGCTTGGTCATCGCTGGCCAGCAGTTGGGCAATGTCCTGCGCCGGTCGCGTTGCCGAGGCCGGCGGGCCGAGGCGAAAGCGTTCGAGCTCGACCGGCGCCAGTAACAGGCCGATGGCTTCGAGCAGCGTGCTTTTGCCGCTGCCGCTCTCGCCGGTAATAGCGAGGATTTCCCCGCCACCGACATGCAATTGCGGCAGGCGCACGTGATGCGCCAGTGCGCCCTCACCGCGGCGCACCAGCAGGTTTTTGATATCGAGCATCAGCGTCTCGTTAAGGCATCATTTCCAGAGGCACGGGATAAACGTTGTCCCGCGCATCGCTGTCCTTGGCCAATGCCACCCAACGGTCGACGTCAGCGTTGTAGCGCTGGTAGTGGCGCAGTTTGGTGTTGAGCGTGCGGATGAATTTCTCTTGCGCCAGACCGTCCCAGCTCTTCCAGGTCTCTTCGTCGAGGTTCAACACTTCGCTCTGGTAAGGCAGGTCTTCGAGGTACTCACCGAGCACGCCCATGTCCGCCAGTTTGGCGTTACCGTTCTGCTTGAGCTGATTAGGGTCGGCGCCCATGGTCGCGGCGACCGAGCGCAGGCGCTCGAACATTTCCGTCGGCGAAATCAGGCCTTCGTTGGCCGCATCGAGAATCTGCTTCATCACATCGCTCAAGTCGCTGAGCTGGGATTTGGTCAGTAACACGCGTACGTCGGTGGTCGGGATGTTCTGTTTGATCAGGTCACGGTCGGTGATCCACGCCTTGAACACCGGCGGGGCCTTGCTGTTGGTCTTCTCGCCCAGATACGCCAGTTGCATGGCGTGGCCGATCAGCGCCGCATCGTCGAGCATCTTCTTCTCGGCGGGATCCTGTTTGGCATTCGCCGCGCTGCCGATGGCGTCTTCGCCCATGTAGGCGGCTTTCACCTGCGAGGTGATGGCCGCGGCCAGGGTGTCGACCTTGCGTCCGAACTCCTGAATGTCGCCAGCGTTGACCGGGTAGTACAGCGAAGTGTTGGTGCCCGGGTAAGTCGACAGGTTCTGGTATTGCGCCTCGGCTTTGGCGTGGTCCTTGATACCTGCTGGCGTCTTCAGGTGCAGGGTGTAAATCGCCACGCCCGGATTGCCGGCTTCAAGACGCACCTGCGCAGCGCTCAAACCGGTTTTCGACAGTTTGTCGTCGCCTTCGATGGCGCCGGCATCGGTGATCAGCACCACGTAACGCGCGCCGAACTGGCTCCAGTCGACCTTGTCGATACTGTGCATGACACCGGCGTAGGCATCTTCGTCGAAGCTGCTGCTGGAGACCTTGGCCTGCTTGAGGTCGGCGACTTTGGCGAGGAAGTCCGCGCTGTCTTTCACTTTGGTCGGGTCGGCGTACATCTTCGTGGTGTATTCCAGGCCCGGCACCGCATCAGTGCTGGAACGGAATGCGACCAGGCCGAACTTGACCTGTTTGCCGAGGTTCTGCGATTCGATCTGCTGATAGACCTTGCGGATCGCCTCACGGGTGCGGTCGATGTACGGGTCCATCGAAATCGTCGAGTCGATGACAAACACCACCGCCGCACTGAATTCCTTCAGTTGGCTGGTGGCCTTGTCTTCGGCTTCCTTGCCGCCGGACGCGCCGCCAGCGGCTGCGCCTTTGGTGTCTTTTGCCTCGGCTTTGCTGACCGAGGCGACATTGAGCAGGCGCGTGCGGAAGCCCGCTTCGGTCATGACTTCTTCGCCGCTGAGCACTGGCAGCAGGTAGAACTGCTTTTGCAGGTCGACGAAGTATTCAGGTTCTTCGGCAAGTACGCCGGGTGCTTGCTTGCCTTTCTTCAGGGTGGCTCGCAGCGGAGCAACCTTGCTCACCGGATCCGGCGCATCAAGGATGCCTTCGACCGTGGCGCGCTCTTTGAAAAACAGCAGGCGGTCGCGGTTGGCCGGGTTGGTGAACGCCAGCGTCAGCTGCATTTTCCAGTCGGTGGTGCAACTGGCGGGCAGCCAGCCGATGGTTTTGCCGTAACTGTCGGGGCCGACTTTCAGCCACTCGGCGTTACTCGCCTGGGCGCGCTCGTAGACATAGAAACGGCTGAACACCGGTTGCTCGTCGCCGGCCGCGCCACCCGCCGTCGGGCTGATCTTGCAGCCCGGGGTGGTCAGCACGCGCTGGAACAAAGTCTTTTTGCCGGCCTGGATCAGCGGCTTTTCATCGGCTTGGGCCAGCGAGCCGATGCACAGTGCGAGCAGCGCGGCACCGCTGAGCAGGAACCGATTCATGGAGGTGCGCATCACTTCTGCAACTCCTCGAAACGCTGCTTGGCTTCGGCATTGTTCGGGTCTTGCGTCAGGATCGTTTCGTACCAGTAAGCAGCGGTGGCGTTGTCCGCTGCCGGGAAGCAATCGCTGGCTTTCAGGTATTTCGGATCGTATTCATGGGCATAGGCGTTGGCGATCAGTGCATCACCGGCCTGGGCGCGGTTGGCGTACAGGCGCTGGGCGATGCCGCAATGTTTGCCGGCCTTGGCCTCGTTGATGATCTCCAGCAGTTTGGCGCTGTCGGGAGCCGCCTTGATGCAGGTCTGGACGAACGTCAGCTCGGGCAGGCTGTTCATGCTTTCCAGGGTGCAGGCCTCGGCATTTGCCGGTGCAGTCGAGGCGACAGCCGGAGCGGCAGGCTCCGGAGCGCGCTTCATCAGCCAGAAAGCCACGGCTGCAGCGATCAGCAGCAACACCACGATGAGCAGACCGATCAGACCTTTGTTGCTCTTCTTCACCGGCGCCGGTGGCGGGGTGTAGACGGGCTCAGGGATGATCGGCTCAGGTTCGACCGGCGCCTCGATCTCAGGCAGTACCAGCTCCGGCAACTCGGGGATTTCCGGCGCGGGCGCACTCGGCGCAGTCAGTTGTGCTGCGCCGTAAGTCGAGCGGGTCTCACCGCCGGCCGTGGACGGCAGCAAGCCGACACCCGGGCGGACTACGCCGACGTCGCTTTGCCCCAGGCCCTGCTCACGCAGTTCGATGCGAAATTGCGAACTGGCGCCGCCTTCCAGCAACGGGTCGACAACTTCCGGACCAACCTGGGCTTCCAGCGCTTCACCGCTGGCGGCAACGTCGAAACGCGACACCTGAAACCAGAACGGGTTGTTGCTCCAGACTTGTCCTTCCTGAAGATAGAAACTGTCCTGGTTACGCTGGATGGAAAACTCCAGCTGTTCCTCCGCCCCCTGCCATTTCTTGACGGTAAGGCAGGCCCGGCCAGGCACATTGGGCTCTAACGCGAGCAGGTCGACACGAATTGGCATTGCTTATCTCGCTGCGAAGGCGGTGAGCACTTGGCCCAGGCGTTCGTTCTGTTCAGGGGTGATTTCGCGACCGGCACCATGGCCGGCATTGTCCAGGGTGATGTAGGCCAGGCCCGAGAGCCAGTCGCCCAAAAACAGCTGCGCCTGGTTCGACGGTTGCGCCGGCAACACCGGAACCTGTCCCGGACCGATGTCGGCATAGAAGGAAAACAGTGGCGCCTTGGCACCGGCGCGGCTGTTCGGGCGTTCGCTCACCGGCTTCTGGATGTAGCCGAACCAGGAGACGAAATCACGCAGCACGCGTTGCACTTCCAGCACTTGGCGTTCGACCAGTTGATCGCGACGGGCGCCGCTTTGCGCGCGCTTGAGTACGGCGCGGCTGAGTTGGCCGGGCAAGTCATGGCGGTAGCCGGCGGTGATCAATTCATCGACAACCGCTTCGAGCAACGCCTTCTCCAGACCCAGCAGGTTGAGCAGGCTTTGTCGGGTGGTCAGTTCGCGCAGGTGGGCGATCCAGGCTTTGAAGGTCGCTTTGGCGAAGCGGTGTTCATTGCTTTGCAGTTCCGGCGCCGCGCCGCCGGTTTTGCTGCTGACGGGGGCGCTGTCCTGACCGAGGTCGCCACCGAAGTCGAAATCGAAACCGGCGTCGTTGCCGTACAGGCTCTGGCTTGGTGGCGTGCTGACCGGTTCATCGCTGGCGGCCGGTTCGTCATCGGTTTCGTAGACGCCGCTGAGGTACAGGTCGCGCACTTCTTCGCTGCGCATGTCGAGCTGATCGATCAACTCGCCAAGCACCGCCGGGCGTCGGCCCAGACCGGACAGAATCATCTGCGCCTGGGCTTTCTTGGCGGCGGCCGCACCGTCACCGTCGGCGTGATACCAAGTGCTGAGGCCGTGGGTGGTCAGGCCGTCAAGGCACTGGTCGAGCTGCTCGCGGATGCGTTGCAGCTTGAATTCAATATTGGCCACTTTGGTGAAACTGTTGCTGAAATAACTGATACCACCGTCATCATCTTTCAGCATTTCCGTCCAGGCTTCGGCCGGATTGGCGACGTGTTTGCACACCAGTGCGTTGCTGGCGAAGCTGCTGCCCAACGCTTCGACGCGGCTTTGATAATTACTGTTGAGGCCGGTTTCGGCGCCACTGGCGTCCTGCATGATGAACGCCGCGTCCATCCGCGGTTTGCGCACCAGGAAGGTGTTCTGGAACGGCGTACCGGCCCAGTCGTTCATCCAGCTGAGGCTGCCGAAACGTTCGAGCATGGTCAGCTTGACCATGCCGTTCCAGCTCTCGTCGTACTGGTCGGCGGTCAGGCTCAGCGAGTTGGTCACCCGCAGGTCGAGCATGGTCAGTGCCCAGATCAGTCCGTTCGCGCGTTTGCTGCGCTCGGCGGCATCGGCGCCCTGGGTCTTTTCGATCCAGCGCGTCAGCACCGGGCCGACGTCGTTGACGTCACTCTGTTTGGTCGAGCCGGTGCAGACCACCAGCGCGTTCATTTCCTGATTGTCGGTATAGCGCTCGAACAGGTAAGCGACCTTGCCGCGCAGGATCAGTTGCGAGACCGAGTTGTCCTTGGTCGCCGATTCCGGATCGCTGGAGTCGGCAATCTCGTGAAGTTTCTTGCGTCCGCGATAACCGGGGAAGTCGAGCAGGTCGACCTGATTGACGATGTCGTCGGCCGGTGGCTCGATCAGGCCGAAGGTCATCTCGGCGGTCAATGCCGCCAGTTGCGCAACCGGAATGCCCTGGCTGTTTTGCAGGCGCCCGGCGACTTGCGGGCGCACGTCGACCGGCAAATCCGCCGGGCTGCCGAAACGCTCGAGAATGTCGACGTTCATGATGCTGTCGCGCTGGCTGTAGGTGTCGTTCTCGAACGTCACCAAGGCTTTCAGCGGGGCGAACACGGTCTCGGGCAGGCCGAGTTTGTGCAGCGCGCCGGCCAGCTGTTGATACACGCGGGTCAGCTCGCGTTGCTCGCCCCAGAGGATGGCGAACAGCTCGGCGCGTTCCTGATAGTTCAGGCGTGGCGCCAGTTGCAGCGCTTTCGGCCAATACAGGTGTTCGAGTTTTTTCACCGAATTGCGGAAGTTGTCGCGCAGGTAATCCCACAGCGATACCAGATCGTCGGCATTGACACCCGGTTGCAGCGGCCCGTTCTCGCGGCCTTCAAACGGCTTAAGGACGCGCTGGATACGTTCTTCGTCGATCTCGTAGGAAATCCGCTCAAGGTCGAAGTCCTTGAACCAGGAGTTGGCGAGAATCTTCGCCAGCTCGATTTCCTTGAACAGCGTCAGCTCCACCGGGAACTGCGGGTCCTGGCTCGGCGTGGCGCGACGGCTGAAGCGCGTCACCAGGCCCGTGGCTTCCTTGCCGCCACCAACCGGGTTGATGTGCCGAATGAAGTCCAGGCGCTGGCCACCGTAATCGGTTTCCAGTTTGCCGTTCTGACCGGCCGCCAACGCCGAAATCAGGTAGGACTTGCCGGCCTGGGACAAACCGAAAAAGCCGATGGTCATCGGCGTGCAGGCCACGCGACCGAGGCTGTGAGCCAGGTTGCGGGCACGATGCAGGCGGATGTTCAGGTTGTCGGCTTCGCTGTCCAGACGTGGCGCGTTGCCGCGCGTCTGGTCAATCCAGTCCAGTGCCTGACCGGCACCTTCATAAACCGCAGCCCATTGGGCAGAGAGCTGGCGTTGCTCGGGGGTCAGGTCGTTCATTTGCGTTTCACACTTCCACTGTCGAGCCAGTACTTGGTCTCGCTCAGGCCGGCATCGAGCATGGTGTTGAGTTCCAGCTCGAGGTCGCTGCGCGGGTTGAAGCTGACGTTGTTGCTGTTGGATTCAATGGCCCGCACCGAGAGGCGATCGCTGACCAGGTCCTGTTTTTTCGTGTACTGGTCGGCACTCTTCACCTCGAAGCGCACCTTGAGCAACGGTGCGCTACCGTTTTCACCGACTGCGCGGGAGAACTTCTCTCGCCCGCTCTTGGTGAAACGCAAGGTGTACAGCGGCGAGGCCGACCAGCGATCAGCCGCCAATTGGCGGAAGCCGAGACGCAGGTCGCCGCGCATTTCCAGCTGCGGCGTATCGGCGTCATCGCCTACGCCGATCTCCGGCAGCTTGATCTTGTAGTCTTCGGACTGGATGTCGCGGTACAGCACGTCGGCATCCTTGATCACGTTGTTCAGGTCGATCACGCCGATGTGCTTGACCGTCGAATACGGTTTCAGCGCCGAAGAGCGGAAGTAGAAGTTCGGCACGCTGTGGTTGGCGCACAGTAGGCACAGCATGGCGCCGACCGAAGCGGTACTTTTCGGATCGTCGATGCGGCCGTTCTTGTGGAACGGGTACCAGCCGCCGGTACGGTAATTCTGCAGGGCCAGAATGCGCCCCGGTGGCAGCGGCAAGACCTTGCGGATAAACGCCTGGATGCCCGGCAGGCGCGATGGCCGGCCAGTCAGCAACAGCACGTCGCACGGGTACTGCGCGACCACTTCACACAGTGCACCGAGAATCTTGGTGATGTTGATCTGGTCGTTGAGGAACGCGGCGTGAAGCTTTTGCAGATCGAAGCTGATCTGCGCTGCGTACAGATCGAAATCGCTTTGCCCGCCAACGTCACGGCGCACGGCAGCGTTGACGTATTCGAGCACGGTCTGGCTGATCGCGTTGTCGCCGAGTAACTGTCGATAGCTCTGCGGCGTGACCTCCTGCGGGACCTGCGGATCGTAGGCCTCGTAGGCCTTGAGCAGCGCCAGGCCGAGAGGCGAGAACACTTGCAGGTTCAGTTGCTGGCGCAGGATCACGTCCTGCGCGCTGACCGACTCGTCGCCACACAACCGCGACATCAGTGAGTCCGGCGCTTTCACGCCAGCGTTCTGCAGGGCTTTTTCGAAACTCGGCAGAATGAAGTCCTGGATCACGTCGAGCAGAATGTCATCGCCGGCCACTTTGAAACCGTCGCGGAAACGCTGCTCGGGAACGATGTGCACGTTGCTGCCGCTGCCAGTATTGCCAGCACGGTCGAGGCGGTAATCGGTGATGACCAGATCGGTGGTGCCGCCGCCAATGTCGATGGTCGCCAGCGTGATGCGTTCGCGGTCGGTCTTGTCAGGCCGGGCGATGGTGTCGAAAAACTCTTCCGGGTGACCGGCAAAGTTCTCGTTGACCTCGGTGTACAGGTAGACCAACTGGCCGCAGGACGCTTCGTCCCATTCGACGCGGATGCTCGGGATCGGCGTGCGCGGGCTGGCGCCTTCTTTTTCGTGCGGATCGTCTTCGCCAGCGTGCCAGCCGAGGCTTTTCCACACCAGGCCGATGGCTTGCAGCATGCGCTCGTTGAGAATGCTGCGCTCTGCCTGGGGCATTCCCGGCGGCACGGTCAGGGTGATGCTGTTGAGCTGACGCGGCGAGCGTGTGTGGCCCTGACGCGAACGTTGCGCCGGACTGTTGATCTGCGACAGCGCCTGCGCCAGGACTTCGGCGAGCATGAAGGTCATCAGCGAGCTGCGCGAATAGCGCGGCATGAACACCGGCAAGCGATCATCTTCGTCGAGGCTGTAGAGCGCCTCGCCGGTTTCGTTGATCAGGTGCGAAAACGGTGCGGCGGTGGCGTAGGGCTCGTTGTCGGTCTTGACGTACGAGCAGTTGAAACGCCAGCCCGGCGCGTAGGCCTTCTCGTCCCACAGATAACGTTTCGGACTCGACAGCCCCGTCGAGCCTTCGGTGCCGCGACGACGGCTGGCCAGACGCCCGGCCTCGTTACCGACACGGGCGATCGTCGCCCACTGGAACGCATCGTGCCGACCACTTTTGACCGAGCAATGGTCCTTGCCGAAGTTCGCCTGAGCGAACTCGACGCGGCTTTCGAACGGCTGATTGTAGGTGTGCTCAGGGGTGATCAGATCGCGCAGTTCCAGCACGTAATTGTGCTTGAGCCCGGAGCCGGCCTGACCGTGGTTTTCGATGAGGATGCCGCAGGTGCGCGAGTTGCCGACGTCGAGCACCAGGTCCACCAGGATCGGTTGACCGTTGCTGTCATTGGCAACGACTTTGAGTTCAGGAATGTCGACTTTCGGCCGCGCTGTCGACTGCATCGCCGTTGACGGCTTACCCAGCAGGCTCAGCACGTTGAGGTAATGCGCGAGGTGATGGCTGGCGCGAATGTCGATATCGAGTTCTTCGCGCGAACGATGGCTATTGCCCTCGTTGAACAATTCCAGCAGCCATTCATTGACCCACGGCTGAGCGAGGAACCAGCGGGTTTCGCTGGCCTTGGTCGCCAGTTTGAAAGACACGCCGGAGCTGATGTCTTCTTCGTTTGGCGCCAGGTAAGCGGTGCCGTCACGCTTGGGCATCACGCGGCTGTCGAAGGCCATCGTCAGGCGATGGGTGTTGCCATCGATGTCGGGCGTGGCCAGTTTGACCAGGCGCATGCGCGACCAGTTGCTCGGGCCTTCATCGAAACGGTGCGGCGGCATGAAGCGGAAAAACGGGATCGGCAGCCAGACACCGTTGAGCAGGTCGAGGCTGCTTTTCATGTCGAGGCTGAACGCCGGTTTGGCCTTCTCGATCTTTTCCGGCTCGGGCTCGTAGAAGTAGAAGTCTTTCTCTTCGTTGTACATCAGCCGGCAGACCAGCCCGCTGATCATCGGAGCGAACTCGCCCGCCGGCTCCTTGCGGGGATCCAGGCGCAGGGCGAAATCCATGAACTGGATGCCGGTGTCGCTGACGAGCGTGACGGTGTCTTCGAACTGGGTGACTTCAGGCAACATTTCGGGTTATTCCGTGCTTATTCGCCCATCTGCCGCATGGACATTGGGAATTGATCTTTGCCATAACCGCCAGTGCAGTCGGCGACCGTGGTCGCTCCCTTGCGGCAGTTGACCTTGGGCATGTCGTAGGTGCTGCCATCGCCGCAAACGGCCTGGCCCTGACTGTCGATGGCGAGGCTGCCGCCCTTCATGGAGGCAGCGACCGGGCCGCTGCACTTCGAACCATCGGCCTGATGCACCGTCACTTCACCCTTGCCGTCCTTGAACTGGTATTCGAGGCGTAACGGTTTGCCGGTGCGGCGGTCTTGAATGCCGGCACCGGCGCGGTATTGGCCATCGAGAAAATCGGCCGCGCCATCCGCCGCGTTGGGCGGAATGCTCAGGGCGGGGCCGGCCTTGGCAGCGGCGGCCTTGTCAGCCTCGGCCGCTGGCGTGGCTGGCGGTGCAGTCGGGTTTTCGGCAGCGTTGGCAGGTGTTTCGGCTGCCGGGTCCTGGGTCACGCCGGCGTTTTCGGCAGTCGCTGCGTCACCTTCGAGTGCCGGTGCTTCTGCGCCTTGTGTGCCGAGCACCGCCGCGCCGGTATCGACGTTGGCGCCGGTGCCGGTAACCGGGATGCCATTGAGCGTGGTCGCGCTACCGACGGGCAGCGGTTTTACCTGCCGTTCAACGGGCACCACACCTTCAGGCAGCAGGTCGACGGCCACCAGTGGAATCGGCACGCAGCCGCGCAGACCGAGCAACAGCCACAACAGCAACAACAGGAACGGCAGCAGTAACAGCCACCACCACCAGCGTCGCCACCATGGACGCGTCACGACCGGAACCATTGGCGCGAGCGGGGCCGCTGCCGGCGCTGGCGTTTCGGGGGGCAAGGTGAAAACAGGCGGAACCTGATACAGGCAGTGCAGCGGATCACGATTGCGATCAGCGCCGGCGTGCTCGAAACCCCAAAAGGTCAGCACGGGTTTGCCTTGCACCAGGTAGACGAAGTTTTCGTCGGGGAAATGGATGACGCGCTTGAGCAGCTTGCCGAACACGGCTTTGTCGCCCTGCTGCGGTTCGTCCGAGTCGGTGCCGAGGAAACGCTGGCTCAATTCTTCGAGCGCAGTTTTCAGCGCTTCAAGTTGCCGACGAGCAGGTGCGCGCTCTTCTTCGGTCGCGCTGCTCCACGGGATTACATCGCCGTCGAGGCCGCTGTACCAGTCGATCTGGTTGCCGAGTTCGTCGCTTTGAGGGATGGCCAGGTGATCGACCAGGTCAGGATTCTTGCGGCGAATCGCTTCGCGCAATTGCAGAGCCGCCCGGTAAACCGGTTGACCTGTTTCGCCCAATGCAGTGAATGACCCGCTCTTGCCGCTGCGTAATAGTGCCCCGCGCATCCATACTCCATATGTTCCGTTGCGCAATGACAGGCGCAAATGCCTGTGCCTTGCTCCTGCATTTAGCTGGCGACCTTAATGTCATTATGATGTCGCCGTCAATCAGCCGATAGGCCAAAACCGAACGAGGCTAGCTGAAGAATGCGCGCCTCGCCCGGGATTAATTCGTCACTCAACAAAGAGCCGCCTGGATCTGGTTTATTTACGCTTGCTGAAACGATTCATCAGCGATATAAAAAAACCTACAACTCCAATAAAAGGCACGCTCATGAATTCGCTCAAACTCGCTGTTGCCCTCGCCACGATGGCGGCAGCTTCCCAGGCCATGGCTTGGGATTACGTCCTGCTCGACACCGACAAGCCTGCGCAAAACTGGAGCATTACCAGTGAGCAACTGGGCATCAAAACCGACAAAGCCTTCTCCGTGACCCTGCGCACCCTGCATGGCGGTCGGCAGGAAGGTGTGAGCATTGTTGATATCGATAACGGCGTGATGAAGCTCTCGGTGGTGCCGACTCGCGGCATGAATGTCTTGCAGGCAACGGTCGGCGCTGTGCGCATGGGCTGGGATTCGCCGGTCAAGGAAGTGGTCAATCCGGCCTTTATCGAACTCAATGGCCGTGGTGGTCTGGGCTGGCTGGAAGGCTTCAACGAAATGGTCACCCGCTGCGGTTACGAATGGGTTGGCCATCCGGGTATGGACAACGGTGAGCTGCTGACCCTGCACGGTCGCGCCGCGAACATTCCGGCGAGTAAAGTCAGCCTGCACATCGATGAGAAGCCGCCGTATGCCATCAGCCTGCGTGGCGAATTGAAAGAGCAGGCGTTCAAGAAGGTCGACTTCTCCGTCGCGACCGAACTGGTCACGGTGCCCGGCAGCACCGCGTTCGCGCTTAACGATACGCTGACCAACAATGGCGACTATCCGAAAGAATATCAGGCGCTGTATCACAGTAACTTCAGTACGCCATTTCTTGAGCAAGGCGCGCGGTTTGCGGCACCGGTCAAACAGGTCTCGCCCTTTAACGACAAGGCCAAGGGCGAACTGGCCGACTGGCAGACGTATCGCGCGCCGACCAAGGACTACGACGAAACGGTTTACAACGTCGTGCCCTATGCGGACGCCAAGGGACAGACCCTGACCGTGCTGCATAACAAGACGGGTAGCCTGGGGGTTTCTGTCGGTTTCAATACTCAACAGCTGCCGGTGTTTTCCCTGTGGAAAAACACCGATACCCAGGGGCAGGGCTACGTCACGGGGCTTGAGCCCGGAACCAGTTTTTCCTACAACCGTCGCTATCAGCGGCCGTTGAACCTGGTGCCGACCATCGCGCCGAAAGCCAGCCAACAGTTCCAGATCAATTACAGCCTGTTGGCCGACAAAAACGCTGTGGATAACGCGTTGAAACGCGTCAGCGAGATTCAGGCAGGCCGTGAAACCGAAGTACGGCAAACGCCGCTGGTGGATTTGACCGAGCATTAAGATGACGCCGGGCGGTATTGCAGTGCTTCGGCCAGATGCTCGCGGCTGATTGCATCGACTTGTTCCAGATCGGCCAGCGTGCGCGCGACCTTGAGCAAGCGATGCGCCGAGCGCAGCGACAAGGTCAGGCGCTCGCAGGCCGACTCCAGCCATGTCTCATCGACGGTGGATAACGTGCAGTGTCGCTTCAATCCCGGTAAATCAAGGAACGCATTGGCACAGCCTTGACGTTTGCGCTGGCGTTCACGTGCCTCCGCGACCCGTAATGCGGCGCTGGCGCTGTCTTCTCCGGGTTTGACCGCAGGGTTTAGCGATGTCGCTTCCCGCGCCACCGTCAGGTGCAGATCGATGCGGTCGAGCAATGGCCCCGACAACTTGTTGCGATAGCGCTGGACCATGTCCGGTGTGCACGAGCACTTGCCGCTCGGTTCGCCAAGATATCCACAGGGGCACGGATTCATCGCTGCTACTAACTGAAAACGCGCCGGAAAGCGCACCCGATCCTTGGCCCGGGCAATCACGATGTGACCGGACTCCAACGGCTCACGCAGCACCTCCAGAACGCGGCGATCAAACTCTGGCAGCTCATCGAGAAACAGCACGCCGTGATGGGCGAGGGTGATCTCGCCGGGTTGCGGTTTCGAACTGCCGCCGACCAGTGCCGGCCCGGATGCAGAGTGATGCGGCTGGCGAAAGGGCCGCTGCGGCCAATGCGTGAGCGGCACGCCGCTGGCCACTGACTGAATCGCGGCCACTTCAAGCGCTTCGCTCTCGGACAGTGGCGGCAGTAATCCCGGCAAGCGGCTGGCCAGCAATGTTTTACCCGTGCCGGGCGGCCCGCTGAACAGCAGGTTATGTGCACCCGCCGCCGCGATCAGCAGCGCTCGTTTGGCGGCAATTTGCCCTTGAACCTCGTTGAGGTCGGGATAGGGTCTGGCGGCATGGATCAAACCGTCCGACACATAAGGCTCAACCGGAGTGTGCCCATTGAAATGCGCCACCGCCTCGAGCAGATGATCCACCGCAAACACCTTCAGCCCCGACGCCAGGCACGCCTCTTCGGCATTCGCGCGCGGCACTACCAGCGCCCGTCCGGCCTTGCGCGCGGCAAGCGCCGCCGGCAACACCCCGCGTACCGGCCGCACTGCGCCGGACAACGCCAACTCGCCGAGGCACTCCACATCATCCAGCGTCAGACACGGCACCTGCACACTCGCCGACAGAATCCCCAAGGCAATCGCCAGATCAAACCGTCCACCATCCTTGGGCAAATCTGCCGGCGCCAGATTCAAGGTGATCCGCCGCGCCGGAAACTGCAGCCCGGAATTGATGATCGCGCTGCGCACCCGATCCTTGCTTTCTTTTACGGCCGCTTCGGGCAGGCCGACCATGGTCAGTGACGGCAAACCATTGGCCAGATGAACTTCGACGGTGACGGCCGGGGCATCGACGCCAATCTGGGCGCGACTGTGGACGATGGAGAGGGACATGGTGCTCCTTGAATGGCTCACAAACCGCTTCCTGCGGTTCAAGCAGCGTAGAGGCGATCAAGGGTGGTCTGCGGTATTTGAAACGTTTGGATATATCTCAAGATATTGCCAAACCAGTTCGTCGAAGGCTGGCGTCACTGATAGCAATAAGAAATGTGCACGAACGTACCTAATTACCTCGTTTGGCGAATGACTGTAGTTCCTTTACTTGCGTATATCAGCGTTGCAAAGCTGGATAGGATCTCTAGCGCTGCAACGAATTGTTAACTTTCTGATTAGCCGAAAAGGAATGAGTCATGACTGTAAATCTGGACGTGGTAAGTGCCGATCAAACGCATTTGGAAATTCTCGACAGCAACCCTTATGAAACTCGCGACTTCTTCTGGGAGCAACATCGATTTGCCCGAGATGGCTATTTGAAGATCAATCATCTGATCGATCCATTGGTCCGTGATGCAATCATGGCAGATGTAAAATATCTTATGGCTAATCATGCCAAACGCCGTGACTTCCTTATCGAATCTACCGGTAATACGCCTCGCTACTTGAGCAATGTTTCGCGGGACAATATTGAAGAGTTTGGTCGATACATTCCGCTGGCTTATAACTCGCAGTACCTCATGAGTCTGATCGGGAATATTGTCAAGGAAGAGGTTATTCCTACGCCATGGAAGTGGGATAACTACATTATCAACAGCCAGCACAAGTCCGGTGATACTCACGGTTGGCATTGGGGTGATTACCCATACACCATTATCTGGATCGTCGAGGCGCCGAGTATCGAATCCGGCGGCTTGCTTGAGTGTGTACCACACACCAACTGGGACAAGAAAAATCCTCGGGTCGAAAATCTGCTGGTCGAAAATACCATCGACTCGTACTTCCATATGACCGGCGATGTTTATTTGCTCAAGGCTGATACTACGCTGCACCGCGTCAAGCCTTTGACCCAGGATGTTCAGCGGATAATTCTAAACACCACCTGGGAACGTGCGCGCGACCGTGATCGTCATGTTGAACATGAGACTTTTGTTTTCCGTGACTGATAAGTGAGCCGGTGTCTGATCATGAGTACAGTCAAATACAGCCACACTAATCTGATTGCTTCGGACTGGAAGAAACTTGCCAGATTTTATTCCGAAGTCTTTGGTTGCGAGCAGGCCGGGCCTGTAAGGTCCCTATCCGGACCAAGTGTCTCCGGCGGGACAGGCGTCGAGAATGCTCGCCTTGAGGGTGTGCATTTGAGATTTCCGGGTTTTGGCCCGGAAGGGCCAACACTTGAAATATTCCAGTATCAGGAAAGTCTCAAGCGAGAAACAGCGTATGCCAACTCAAGGGGGCTGACGCATATTGCCTTTGAAGTAACGGATATGGATGAGGTCTGCGCGAAAGTCATACGCGAAGGGGGCTGGATGCTCGGCAAGTTAGTGCGTCAGGAAGTTGAAGGGGTAGGGGTTTGCACCTTTGTATATGTGCGGGATCCTGACCGAAACATTATTGAAATCCAAATGTGGGATCACCATTGATGGCAGTCCTGGCACAGTTCGATCTGGTGAAGCCGCGATACCCGAAAACTGATCCGCGCATGAGCAGTTTTTATGAATCTACGCGCTACGTCAACAATCTCGCAGAACAGCATCCGGGTTTTATATGGCGAGAACTCAATGAGGATCAGGCACTCCTGGATGAGTTATGGGGGCAGGGCTATCTCTATACCCTTTCGGTCTGGAGAAGTCCTGAGTCGCTCAAGGATTTCTTGTACAAGACACCTCATAACGAGTTCAGGAAGCGCGGTGCGGAATGGTTTCTTCCTGTCAGTAAACCGCGAGTGGTCATGTGGTGGATAGAGGAGGGGCACATTCCGACTTTGAAAGAAGCCCACGAAAAGATGCAGATTCTCTATGAGGTCGGGCCTTCTTACCAAGCGTTTGATTTGAAAAACAGTGCATTGCCGATCGTTATTTATTAATAGGAAGTTGTGAAATGGAATTTGAACAACGCAGTGGCCAACAACGCATGGCCGATTATTATCGACTGTTTCTGAACGACCCTGCAGTGTTGGTAAACCAAGGGGCAGACATTCATGCAATGCGTAAGGACGTCGAACGAATTGAAGACGAGTGGACGGCGGCCGAAGAGGCAAAAATCGATAGACGCGAGTTGCCGACCACCAAAGAAGAATTTCTGACATGGTATCTGGACTGTGAAAAGAAAATTAATGAGGATATTGAGTTTTTCATTAACTTCATGAAAAACACCGCGACACTTGAACAGGTGGCGTACTACATCTGCATGGAAGAAATGGTAGACGGTTCTTTTGATGACCTGATGGCCGTCGTGCAATTGGGGATGCCCATTCATTGCAAGATGGTAGCGGGCGAGAACTATTGGGATGAAATGGGCAATGGCAATTTTGAATATGTCCATACCACGATGTTTAAAACGTCGTCCGCCTACATGCGCAATGTGCTCGCGCATAAGAACATCACGCCTGAGATCCCGCCTAAAGAATGCCTGATGAATGGCAATATTCTGTTGATGTGGGCGGTGCGCCGGGAATACAACATGCGTCTGATCGGGGCAATGGGCCTGGTGGAAGGGTCTGCACCGACCAGATTTGGCGCCACGACGCAAGCACTTGAGCGTCTGAACCAGCCTGAAGATGTGATTGCTTATCACAAGGCGCATATCGGCATTGATACCCATCACAGTGAGGCATGGCTCGACACCGTCCTGGAGCATTACGCACAAGGCGGCACGAAGGTCATTCAGGAGCTGGCGATGGGCGTGCTCATTCGATACAACGTTGCCGTGCGTTACTACCGTTACATGTATGACGCGATGCGGGGGATCTGATCATGACTTCACGCCCCTCGATCGTTGTCATCGATCCCGTGAGTTCCGGGAGGCGTTACGGCCTCGAAATTTCCAAAAAGGGCTTCCGTTCCATCGCCCTGACCACGCGTGACCGCTTCCCCGGGATGCTTGATCGTTTGCACAGTTGTGAAGGATTCAGCGATTCCATCAAGGCCTATGACTTTGATGAGGCAGTTGAAAAGCTCAGCGGCCTGAATGTTCAGGCGATCATTCCCGGGTCTGACTCTGCGCTGAAATTTACCGATCGCCTCGCGCACCATTTTTCACTGGTCGGTAACCCGGTGTCGACTCGCCAGGCGCGCGCCAACAAGTTCGCCATGAAACAGCAACTCAGGTTGCGTGAGGTGGCCGCGACTCGGTCCATGCAGGTTTCTCTGGATCAGATGATCAGGGGCGAATTGCCGGAACTCGCATTTCCGGCGGTGGTAAAACCCAGTCAAGGTACGGGGGCGAAAAACGTCAAGGTCTGCCACAACCGAGGCGAGGTCTATAAGGCGCTGGCGGCGATCGAATCGGCCAATGACGGACATGTTGATGAGGAACGAGGGGCGCTCATTGAAGAGTTTATTGAAGGCCCTGAGTTTTTTATTGCCACGGCGAATTTTGGAAAAGGCGAAAAAAAGCAGATTCTGTGCTTCGCCGAATACGAAAAAATCAGCATCGGAAACAACCCGAGCATCTACAAAAACATACGATCCCTTCCGCCCCTGAGTGAGCAGGCCCTTCAGGCTTTCAGCTATATCAGGCAAGTGAACGAGGCACTTGATGTCGATTTCGGGATCAACGATGTCGAGTTCAAGATCAACGAAAAAGGTCATTTCATCATTGAGCAGAATGGCCGCTTGCCAGGCGCCAATGTGCCTTCGCTCATAGAGGCGTGCACGGGGCTCAATTGCTATGACTTGAATCTGGATATCTTCCTGGGCCAGGCGGATCGCGCGATGTCGGAGGTGCAGTACCAGAAGCATTTCTGTATTTGCTGCCTGATCAACGCTGAGGCGGGCCACATTCAGGCAATTGATGGGTTGGACGTGGTGTCAAAACTGTCTTCGGTTCACGACATCAACTTGTTGGTAAAAGAAGGCGATCACGTACAGGACACTCAGGACTTTCTGTCCACCTGGGGGTTTGTATATCTGGTGCATGAGGATCCAAAGGTTCTCGCAGAGCATTCCAGAATCGTCCACGAAACCCTGCGTCTGCAATACATCTGAATACGGCTGCCGCGGTTGCCTGTGGGCGACCGTCAAGCTTGCGTGATTCAACAGGTCGAGTACCAAGGTAGTTCCAGGAGAGTGTATGTCGCATTGGATGCTTCAGGTTTGTCTGATATTAGTGGTCGCGATCCTGCTCGGACGATTAGCCGAGAAGTTTGGGCAGAGCCGGGTTATAGGAGAAATTGCCGCGGGACTGCTGCTGGGGTCTTCGGTATTAGGTGGACTGTCTCCAGCGGTGTCCGGTTTTCTGTTCAATATGGATTCACTGAGTAATTTGAAGGTACTCGCTGAGTTGGGCCTGGTGTTGCTGATGTTTGAGATCGCCTGGCACGCCCCTGTCGGACAAACTGCCGATCGTCCCGTGTCCAGGCTGGCTCCCATTACCATTGCCCTGTTCGGAATGCTTGCTTCCTTCGCTATTGGGTGTGCAATAGCGATTGTTTCGAAAGCCGCCATGGCACCGGATAAAGGATTTTGGTCCTACATCCTGTTTTGTGGATTGGCCTTGTCCGTGACGGCGCTTCCCGTGCTGGTGCGAATCATTGCCGACACCAGAAATATTCAGGCAGTCTCAGCCTCCTATGCGTTGTCGTCGGCAATCTATACCGATATTTTTGCCTGGTTGGGCGTCGCGCTTCTGGTGGCTTTTCACTCCATGAGCGAGACCGATGTCCTGCAGTCTCTGATCAAGACTTTGGCATTGCTGGGTTTTTTCCTGGTGTCTTTCTACCTTGTACGGCCATTGGTGTTGAGGATCCAGTTTGGTTCGGCAGCCGGAAGTCATCACATCAGAATCACACTGGCATTTTGTTATTGCCTGATCAGTGCGGAAATTACGGGAAGGCTGGGATTCCACCAGGCCATCGGTGCCATCGTGGCCGCCTATGTTTTCTGCAAGATGCCAGGGCTCGAGCAACAGTGGAACCAAACGGTCGGCAAATTTTCCAGTCTGTTTCTGACACCTTTATTCTTTGCTTATTCTGGACTTCAAGCCTCTTTTGGTGCCTTTTCGCAGGGCAGTATCTGGGGCTGGCTAGGGATTTTCATACTGGGCGCTTTTGTTGGGAAAATCGGTGGATCTTACTTGGGTGGCAGACTCAGTGGGCTTAAGCCGTCGACCGCAATGGAGGTGGGTGTTCTAATGAATACCAAAGGGCTGGTGGAACTAGTGGTTCTAAGTATAGGTCTTCAGTTAGGTATTCTTTCGGTAACCACTTACAGTGTTCTGCTGGTACTCGCGTTATTCTCTACCGTTATGACTACGCCAATGTTGAATCTTTGGGTTCAGTATTCAACAAGACCTGCAAGTAGACTATCTAAAAGTTCAGCTGAAGCAAAAGTTTGACTTTTTTATTGGAATCAGTCTATTTTGCGGCTGGAACTGGATCCAATAAAAAGGACTTGCTGTGGACATATTGATGGGCTTTGTTGCTGCTTTGTTTTGGGGGGGAACAGACTTCCTGGTCGGATTGAACGCCAGGGCCGTAGGTGTCAAGCGAGCCGTTTTTTTTGGTCAGGCACTCGGCTTCATTTTGATGAGTGCGCTATTGCTCATCTACCCAGCCTACCTCGTCAAATCGTTGTCCGCACCGGTACAAGTCTGGGTCTTGGGGGGCATAGCCGCCATATTCACGGTCGCAGGAGCGCTGGCGCTGTCAAAGGCGTTCGCTTTGGGCAAGGCTGCAATCGTTGCGCCACTCGTCACCTCTTACGGCGTATTCACAACTGCCTTGGCATGGGCGAGCGGTGACATCATTGTGCTCACTCAGTTTGTGGGTATCGGGGTTTGCGTGATTGGTGTTCTACTCACCAGTGCACATGACAGTGCCGAAGGTGAATTAAAGCGCAAGAACAAGGCGTCAATCATTTATGGACTGCTTGCGGCCATCCTGTATGGCACAAGTTTCTGGATTCAAGGTAAATATACGCTGCCATCGTTAGGTCCTATTACCATGTTGTGGCTGGGTTATGCAGTGGGCTTGTTTATCCTGTTCTTTATGGTGTTGAAAATCGACTCAGGCTTGAAACTGCCACCGGCCAAAAGTTTTGGCACGTTGACCAGCGCGAGCTTGTTGAATCTGGGTGGTTTTTCGGCGTTCTCATTTGGCGCCATTCACGGCTCAGTGTCCGTGGTGACAGTTATCAGTACTTTGTCAGGAGGCATCGCCGCGGTGTTGGGATACCTTTTCTTCAAAGAGCGACTGTTACCCATTCAGGTGAGTGGCATCTGCCTGGTGTTGGTAGGGGCTGTTATTCTTCACTTGTTTCATTGATTTTTTTTCAAGGAGCAATGCAAACGTTTGCGAGTGGTAAAAACACAATTCGGTCTGAGAATAGGCCGGCATTGAAAGAATTGTCTCCTGTTGTTCGTTAGCCTGCGACAGGGGGCGGGACTTAAAATAATAAAGATGATAGTTGTTTGTTGAAAGTTGTCAGCCGACGAAGACTTCGTCATTGTCATTTACTGTCTATAGTTATGACTGAATACCTGTGCCGTGCTCATGGTTTTTCAGTCTAGAGATAATAAAACATCTTCCCGAAGGATTGAGAATAACTATATGCATAAGGGTCATATCGACATGCTGCCCTGCATGGCTGCGTTCGCAGTTGTTGTTGAAACGGGTAGCTTTATTGATGCTTCCACTAAACTTGGTGTGTCAGCTTCAGCCGTGAGTCGACAGATTTCAAAGTTGGAAGAAGCGTTGTCAATGCGTTTGTTGGAGCGTAGTACCCGTCAGCTGAAAGTCAACGAAGATGGCGTAAAGATATACTCTCATTGCCGAGCGCTACTACACTCGTCGTCGAGAGTCTTCGAGCTGAAGGAAGAGTTGGTACGTCCGCAGGGACTTATCAGGATTTCTGCGCCGAAGATGATGAATAATATCTGCAATCAACTGATGCCGGAGTTTCTGAAAAAATACCCGGATATCAACGTTCAATTCATATTTGATAATTCGGAGTTGAACCTCATTTCCAACGAAATTGATCTGAGTATCCGGATTACTGATTCACCGCCCTTGGGCTTGATCGGGCGCAAGCTGTTCAAAGTCGGCTACACCCTCTGCGCGTCGCCCGACTATATCGCCGAGCGTGGGATACCGCTTCACCCAGCAGAGTTGGCCGAGCACAGCTGTATTGTCATGGCCGATAATCTGGAAGGCGAAAAATGGGAGTTCGTTAACGGTGGCGACAGGGTTCAAATCAGTGTGCGCGGACGTTACTGTTCAAATGACAGTGAGGCCGTTCTCGAAGCAACCATGAGTGACTTGGGTATTGCCTGTGTTCCGTCGGCAATCGCTGAGCAGGCGCTGAGGGACAAACGTCTGTATTCGGTTCTGCCAAACTGGCGTTATTCGGGCGCATCGCAAGGCATGGCCTGGTTGCTGTATCAGCCGAACCGGCATGGTTCGCAGAAGCTGAAGGTCATGGTCGACTACTTGCTTGCCAAGCTCTACTGCATCAACTGAACTGACCGCTTTCTGTCCCCGCATCGAAACTTGACGCGGGGCAGATCGGCCGCCTGTTATTGCTCAGGGGCAGTCAGCTTCGCTTCCAGCTCAGCGACTTTCGCTTCAAGGCTTTCCAGCCGTGCGCGGGTGCGCGCCAACACCACCATCTGGCTATCAAACTCTTCACGGCTGACCAGGTCGAGTTTGCTGAAGGCACTCTGCAGCAGCATCTTGACCTGGCTTTCGATTTCGGCTTTCGGCAGCGGGGTGTCGCCGGTGAACAGGCGGGAGGCGGTGCCGCTCAGGGCGTCGAGGAAGTCTTTGGGCGCGAGCATGGTGGATGTCCTGGAAACAATGGCCGGCAGTGTATCACGCAGTGTCTATAGTCAATCTCGCGGTCAGGGATGCACGCTTTTCGCGCAGGCGGACGGACGGCGACGCACCGTTGTTGTGCGTATCCGCACGGCCTTTTGCACGAGATGGCTTGCGGCAGCGGCCAAGGGATTGAAATCAGAGGTTTTTGGCGAGATGGCAAGCTTTCTGCTTAGTCACCTTCGACCCATGCACTGATGCAGTCGCTGTGACGAATGCAGTGCGGCAGACGAAGCGGGGAGTTTCGTCAGCAGCGGTTAGCTGGCGTCAGTCGGGCAGGTAAGGCCGACGATGCGTTACAAAGCCAGGCACTGCGCTTAGACTTGAGTCGGGTTTGTTTTCCTGGGGCAAGTCCACCAATTCGGGAGAGAGTTTCATGAAGCTAGTCACTGCCATCATCAAGCCGTTCAAGTTGGACGACGTGCGCGAGTCGCTGTCCGAAATCGGCGTGCAGGGCATTACCGTTACTGAAGTCAAAGGCTTCGGCCGGCAGAAGGGTCACACCGAGCTGTATCGCGGCGCGGAATATGTGGTCGATTTTCTGCCCAAGGTGAAAATCGACGTGGCCATCGACGACAAGGATCTGGATCGGGTTATCGAGGCGATAACCAAAGCGGCCAACACCGGCAAGATCGGTGACGGCAAGATCTTCGTGGTGAATCTGGAACAGGCGATTCGCATCCGTACCGGCGAAACCGATACCGACGCGATTTAACCGCCGCCACAAACCCCAACGCCCCAGGAGAAAACAATATGACTCTGCGTAAATTCGCAGGGCTAGGAGCCCTGTTGTCTATCGTAATGCCCGGCCTTGCTATGGCGGCAGACGAAGTGGCGGCCCCGGTCCTCAATTCCGGCGACACTGCCTGGATGCTCACCTCGACAGCCCTCGTGCTGTTCATGACCATCCCGGGCCTGGCGCTGTTCTACGGCGGCATGGTTCGCTCGAAAAACATTCTTTCCGTGATGATGCAGTGCTTCGCCATTACCGGTCTGATCAGCGTCCTGTGGGTCATTTATGGCTACAGCATCGCGTTCGACACCACCGGCATGGAGCAGGGCGTCGTCAACTTCAATTCTTTTGTCGGCGGTTTCGGCAAGGCGTTCCTCGCCGGCATCACGCCAGCCAGCCTGACCGGGCCTGCGGCGTTGTTCCCCGAGGCGGTATTCGTCACCTTCCAGATGACCTTCGCGATCATCACCCCGGCGCTGATCGTCGGTGCGTTCGCCGAGCGGATGAAGTTCTCCGCGATGCTGATCTTCATGGGCATCTGGTTCACCCTGGTTTACGCACCGATTGCCCACATGGTCTGGTCCGGTAACGGCGGCCTGCTGTGGGACTGGGGCGTGCTCGACTTCGCAGGCGGCACCGTGGTGCACATCAACGCCGGTGTGGCCGGTCTGATCTGCTGCCTGGTGTTGGGCAAGCGCAAAGGCTTCCCGACCACGCCGATGGCTCCGCACAATCTTGGTTACACCTTGATGGGCGCAGCGATGCTGTGGGTCGGCTGGTTCGGCTTCAACGCCGGTTCCGCTGCAGCCGCCAACGGCACCGCCGGCATGGCGATGCTGGTGACCCAGATCGCTACCGCTGCGGCGGCACTGGGCTGGATGTTTGCCGAGTGGATCACTCACGGCAAACCTAGCGCACTGGGTATCGCTTCGGGTGTGGTTGCCGGTCTGGTAGCGATCACTCCGGCTGCTGGCACCGTGGGCCCGATGGGCGCACTGGTGATCGGTCTGGCCGCAGGCGTGGTGTGCTTCTTCTGCGCCACCACGCTGAAACGCAAACTCGGTTATGACGATTCCCTGGATGCGTTCGGCGTGCACGGTATCGGCGGTATCCTCGGCGCGATCCTTACCGGTGTCTTCGCTGCACCGTCGCTGGGCGGCTTCGGCACCGTGACCGACATCGCCGCACAAGTGTGGATTCAGTGCAAAGGCGTCGGTTTCACTGTCATCTACACGGCGATCGTTACCTTCATCATCCTCAAGGTCCTCGACGCCGTCATGGGTCTGCGTGTGACCGAGGAAGAAGAGTCGGTCGGCCTCGATCTGGCACAACACAACGAACGCGGCTACAACCTGTAAGTACGCGTAGCAAAAAAATTGCCCGGCTTGCCGGGCATTTTTTTGTCCGGGATTTGTCATTGAAGTGAAGGCTGAAAGGATTTTTCCTACGGCTTTGGTCGTGTTTACGGCGGGCGTTTTTCTGCGGCCAATGGCTTACATCATTGCAGGAATATTAGGGCCTTTGTTTTTTCCCAGAGCGCGCTAGAATGCGCCCCGAACGTGCGGAGAACTGTATGTGGCAACAGACTCTGATAACCCTGCGGGCACGGCCCCGGGGCTTTCATCTGGTAACGGACGAGTTGATCAAAGGCCTGCCTGAACTCAGGGCGTGCCGGGTCGGACTGTTGCATTTGTGGCTGCAGCACACCTCGGCGTCGTTGACCATCAACGAGAACGCCGATCCGGCGGTCCGTCGCGACTTCGAACGATTTTTCAATCGTCTGATCCCACAAGGAACAGACGGCTATGAGCATAACGACGAAGGCCTGGACGACCTCCCGGCGCACTTCAAGGCCAGCGTGCTTGGTTGCCAGATCAGTCTGCCGGTTTCGGCAGGTCGGCTGGCACTGGGGACTTGGCAAGGCGTTTATCTGGGCGAGCACCGTGATCATGGCGGTGCCCGAAAAGTCCTCGCCACCTTGCACGGTGAAGGGGCATAACCGCTGGTCAGCAGCGGTTAACGATTTTTTAACGGCGACTTTCGACAGTTGCCAAAGCTGGTCTATAACTAATCTGCTTTTCGCAAGTCATGAGGTAGAACATGAGCGACGATGATCTGGAAAACGACGACCTCGAAGTAGGCGACGAAGACGAGGCCGAGGAAGGCCTGGAAGCAGCAGCGGAAGACGTTGCTGATGACGATGGTGGCGACGATACGCCGGCTCCGGCTGCCAAAGGCAAAGCCAAGGCTGCGGTGTCGGTAGACGAGTTGCCGAGCATTGAAGCCAAGAACAAGGAACGCGACGCCCTGGCCAAGGCCATGGAAGAGTTCCTGTCGCGCGGCGGCAAGGTTCAGGAAGTGGAGGCCAATGTGGTCGCCGATCCTCCGAAGAAGCCGGACAACAAGTACGGTAGCCGCCCTATCTGAGGCGTGCCGCTTGCTTGCTGAAAAAGCCCGCCGTCGCTGCGGGCTTTTTCATGGGTGATGAGAAGATCAAAAGATCGCAGCCTTCGGCAGCTCCTACATTGGAATGCGTTTCCCTGTAGGAGCTGCCGCAGACTGCGATCTTTTCAGCGGTTCCAGCGTGCAAGCACGGCTGGCAAGTCGCTGAGGTTACGGATTTCGGCATCCGGCAGACGGTCCGCTTCCCACGGTTTACCCGCCGGGTTGAACCAGATCGCCCGCATCCCGGCCTGCTGCGCCCCGGCGATGTCATCGCCCGGATGATCACCGATGTGCACGGCGGTTTCGGCGGTGGCGCCACCGCGCTGCAACGCTTCGTGAAACAGTCGCGCATCCGGTTTGGCGATGCCAATATCTTCCGCGCACAGCGCAAACTTGAAGTAATCCGCCAGACCCAAACGGCCTACATCGGCATTGCCATTGGTGACTACGCCAAGGGCATAGTGATTGGCAAGAATCTCCAGCACCGGTTCTACTTCAGGAAACACTTCGATCTGATGTCGCGCATGCAGAAACACTTCAAAACCCTTGTCTGCCAAGTCGGTGGCTTCGCCATGGGCATATCCAGCGTCTTCCATCGCATGAAACAAAACACGTCGACGTAGCGCGCTAATCCGATGTTTCAGCCCCGGTTCGCTAGCCAATACACGCTCACGAATTGCCCACAAATGCTCCACCGGCACCGCGCCCAGATTTGGCGCGTGTTCGCTCAGCCATTCGCGCAATACCGCTTCGGCGCTGACGATTACCGGAGCGGTGTCCCAGAGGGTGTCGTCGAGATCGAAGGTGATCAACTGGATGCTCATGAATCGTCGCCTTTCATGCGTTTGGCCCGTGGGTGGGCGCTGTCGTAGACCGCCGCCAGGTGCTGGAAGTCCAGGTGGGTGTAGATCTGCGTGGTCTTGATGTCGGAGTGGCCGAGCAATTCCTGCACCGCGCGCAGATCCTGCGAGGATTCGAGCAAATGGCTGGCGAAGGAATGCCGCAGCATGTGCGGGTGCAGGTTCTGCCCCAGTTCGCGTTCGCCGGCCAGTTTGACCCGCACCTGAATCGCTCGCGGGCCGAGGCGCCGACCTTGCTGGCTGACGAACACGGCGTCATCCGCCGGATTGGCCATCGCGCGCAACGGCAACCATTGTTCGATTGCTTCGCGGGCCTTTTTGCCGACCGGCAGCAGACGGGTTTTACTGCCTTTGCCGAGCACTTGAACCATGCCATCGGCGAGGTCGAGCTGATCGAGATTGAGCCCGGTCAGTTCGGAAAGGCGCAGGCCGGAAGAATAGAACAGCTCAAGAATCGCCTGATCGCGCCGCGCGAGAAAATCATCTTCTACCGCACCTTCGAGCAGTTGCAGCGCACGGTCAGTGTCGAGGGTTTTCGGCAGGCGGCGCTCGCCTTTCGGGGGGGCCAGACCGGTCGCCGGATCATGGTCGCAAAGACCTTCACGATTCAGATAGTGATAGAGCCCGCGCACCGCCGAGAGCAGTCGGGCGAGGCTGCGCGAGGACTGCCCTTGCGCATGCAAGCGAGCAATCAGGCTGCGCAGGCGCTGAATGTCCAGCGCAGACCAACTGCCGATGTTTTGTTTGACGCACCAGCCGAGAACTTTATCGAGGTCGCGGCGGTAGGCCGACAGCGTGTGCGGCGACACCTGTCGCTCACTGCGCAGGTGTTCGCAGTAAGCGTCCAGTTGCCGTTCCATGCTCAGCGTACCGAGCGCAGGGAGCTGTTGACCCGTGGCAGCACGCGGCCCATGACTTCGGCGATGTAGCTGAGGAACAGCGTACCGACCGAACTCTTGTAGTGCTGCGGGTCACGGCTGGCGATCGCCAGGATGCCGTGGATACCTTCATGGCTGACTGCGACGACGGCAGTGGAGCCGATCTGCTTGCGCTGTTCTTCACCGAAGAGGAAGTCCAGTTCGTGCTCACGCAGGCTGCCGCTGACGCTTTTGCCCTCAGTGAGCAGGCCGCCGATGGCGACCTGGGCGTCGGCGTGGCTGACCCAGCGCCCGACCGGCGCCGGGTTGTCGCCGAGCAGGATCAGGCTGACAAAAGGCACCTGAAAATCCTGACGCAGACTGTCTTCGACGCTAATCACCACGTCTTCCAGGCTGGCGGCGTCCATCAGGGCGAGGATCAGGCGACGGGTCTTGTCGAACAGGCGATCGTTGTCGCGGGCGACATCCATCAACTGTGAGAGGCGATGACGCATCTCGATATTGCGGTCGCGCAGAATGGTCATCTGCCGCTCGACCAGCGAAACGGTGTCACCGCGTTGGTGAGGAATGCGCAGGGCGGGCAGCAGTTCTTCGTGCTCGACGAAGAAGTCCGGATGCGCCTCGAGGTATGCGGCAACCGCTGCCGCCTCGAGGCTCTCGGACGCTGATTCGTCGGACTGTCGGGCGGGTACCTGAGGCTTATCGGTCATGGTTTCTGCTCACTCAAAGACGTACTTGTCCTTCGTATACACGAACTGCCGGACCGGTCATCAGTACCGGTTGGCCAGGGCCTGCCCATTCAATGGACAGGCGCCCGCCAGGCAGGTCGATCAATAGCGGCGAATCCATCCACCCCTGGCTGATCGCGGCGACAGCCGCTGCACACGCGCCGGTGCCGCAGGCCTGGGTTTCCCCGGCGCCACGTTCCCACACGCGCAATTGCGCACGATTACGGTCGATGACCTGGAGGAAACCGACATTGACCCGCGCCGGGAAGCGCGGATGGTGTTCGATTTTAGGCCCCAGGTCATGCACCGGTGCACTGTTGATGTCCTGTACGCGCAGCACCGCATGCGGGTTGCCCATCGACACAGCGGCGAGTTCGACCGTGGTGCCGTCGACTTCCAGCTGATAGCTGATGGCCTGCGCTGGCGCCTGGAACGGAATATCCGCCGGCACCAGACGCGGGGCGCCCATGTTCACGCCGATCTGGCCGTCGTTACGCACATCCAGTTCGATGATGCCGCCCTTGGTCTCGACGCGAATCTGCCGTTTCGCGGTCAGACGCTTGTCGAGCACGAAGCGCGCAAAGCAGCGTGCACCGTTGCCGCACTGCTCAACTTCCGAGCCGTCGGAGTTGAAGATCCGATAGCGGAAATCTACATCCGGGTTGCTCGGCGCCTCGACGATCAGCAACTGGTCGAAACCGATGCCGGTGTGGCGGTCGCCCCATTGCTTGGCGTGCTTTGGCTGAATATGCGCGTGCTGGCTGACCAGGTCGAGAACCATGAAGTCATTGCCCAAGCCGTGCATTTTGGTAAAACGCAGCAGCATGGGTTACTCCGGCAGCAGGCTTTCGCCGGCAAACAGCTCGGCCACGGTTTCGCGGCGGCGCACTTCAAATACCTTGTCACCGTCTACCAGCACTTCGGCAGCACGGCCGCGAGTGTTGTAGTTGGAACTCATCACAAAACCGTAGGCGCCGGCCGAATGCACGGCCAGCAGATCGCCTTCGGCCAATGCCAGTTCGCGGTCCTTGGCGAGGAAGTCACCGGTTTCGCAGATCGGGCCGACGATGTCGTATTTGCGCGCAGCGGTGTCACGCGGCTTGACCGCGGTAACGTCCATCCACGCCTGATACAGCGCCGGGCGGATCAGGTCGTTCATCGCCGCGTCGACGATGGCGAAGTCTTTGTGCTCAGTGTGCTTGAGGTACTCGACCTGAGTCAGCAGCACGCCGGCGTTGGCAACGATGAAACGGCCCGGCTCGAACACCAGCGCCAGATCACGACCGTTCAGACGCTCGCGCACAGCCTTGATGTAATCGGCAGCCAAAGGCGGCTCTTCATCACGATAACGCACACCCAAACCACCACCGAGATCGATGTGGCGCAGGTGAATGCCGCAATCGCCAAGACGATCGACCAGATCCAGCAGACGGTCGAGCGCATCGAGGAATGGCGGCAGCGTGGTCAGTTGCGAACCGATGTGGCAGTCGACACCGACCACTTCCAGGTTCGGCAGATGCGCGGCGCGTACGTACACGTCTTCGGCGTCGGCGATGGCGATGCCGAACTTGTTCTCTTTGAGACCGGTGGAAATGTACGGGTGGGTGCCGGCATCGACGTCCGGGTTCACGCGCAGCGATACCGGTGCACGAACGCCCAGCTCGGCGGCGACTACTTGCAGGCGCTCGAGCTCGTCGGTGGATTCGACGTTGAAGCAGTGCACGCCGACTTCCAGCGCACGACGCATGTCGTCACGGGTCTTGCCGACGCCGGAGAAAACGATCTTGTCAGGGCTACCGCCAGCGGCGAGTACGCGTTCCAGCTCGCCACGGGAAACGATGTCGAAACCGGCGCCGAGACGGGCCAGGACATTCAGTACGCCAAGGTTGGAGTTGGCTTTGACCGCAAAGCAGACCAGGTGCGGCATGCCGGCCAGCGCATCGGCAAAGGCCAGATACTGAGCTTCGATGTGCGCGCGCGAGTAAACGTAGGTAGGCGTGCCGAAGCGGTCGGCAATGGCGCAGAGCGCCACACCTTCCGCGAACAGTTCGCCGCCACGGTAGTTAAAAGCGTCCATGGCGATCCCTTATTGGTAAACGTCGTGCTTGTGCGCCTTGGAGGCAGGTTGTTGTTGCGACGATTTGGCTTGCTCGGCCGGGTCCTGGCTGTCATCCGGCAGGTACAGCGGGCCTTTTTGACCGCAGGCCGAAACAAGGCAGGCAACCGCGACGAGCGCAGCAAGGGAAGAGATCAGGCGCTTCATGGCGAAATCCTTGAAAATGCGTTAATTGCGCCGGAGTATACCGGCCACCCGGCAGCTTGCCTATGTGATGCCCCTCCCGTCCGGCGGGGCTTGCTGCAGACGCACAAACCCCTGTGGGAGCGGGCTTGCTCGCGAAAGCGCTGGTTCAGGCGGCAAATATCTTGGATGTGCCGGCCTCTTCGCGAGCAAGCCCGCTCCCACAGGTACGGTGTCTGCAGTGCCATTGAGGTGCTTGGTCGTTATTCTTTGCAATCAGTGAGGCGCGTCCGTATCTTTCGGCGCTTGAGCCTGATCAGACATTTTTTGAGGTTGCCGCAATGAGTTTGTCCGAAGCCCGTTTCCACGATCTGGTCGATGAAACCCAGGAAAAACTGGAAGACATCTTTGACGAAAGCGACCTGGATATCGACATGGAGAACTCGGCCGGTGTGCTCACCGTCAAGTTCGAAAACGGCTCGCAGCTGATCTTCAGTCGTCAGGAGCCGCTGCGTCAGCTGTGGCTGGCGGCGGTGTCCGGTGGTTTCCACTTCGACTACGATGAAGAAAGCGAGCGCTGGATGTGCGACAAGAGCGAAGAGCAATTGGGCGAAATGCTCGAGCGCATCGTCAAGCAGCAGGCCGGCGCCGAATTCGATTTCGAAGGTCTGTGATTCCGTGACTGACACCGCTCCCGTTCGTCCGCCGAAGCCGCTTTACAGCAACATCAGCCCGGCCGTGCCTTCGCCGTGCAGCGGCGTGTGCCGACTGGACGAACAGAAGGTTTGCCTGGGCTGCTTCCGGCATGTCGAGGACATCCGCGAATGGCGCTCGGCGGACGATCAGCGCCGCCGGGTCATCTGCGCCCAGGCCGCAGAACGCCGCAACTCCTCAATGTAGGAGCTGCCGAAGGCTGCGATCTTTTGATCTTGAATCTTTAAAAGCAAAGATCGCAGCCTGCGGCAGCTCTTACAGGGGTGGCCGGGTGGGTGGCTTGTATATTTTTTGAGCTGTGATAGTGTCCGCAGACGCCTCAAACCACCGAGGCACGGTGAAAACCCCGTCTTTTTTGGCGGGGTTTTGCTTTTTTTGTGTGCAGAAGAAAGGAGTCTGCCCGGATCATGACCGCACCTTCCATCACCCTTACCCGTCTGGACGTGCAACGTCTGGAGCGCCTGATCGACAGCCTGAACGAGAAAGATCAGGCTGCACCGGGCGTGATTGCGCTGCAAACCGAACTGGACCGCGCCGACACCGTGGTCGGCCACGATGAAGTGCCCGCCGATGTCGTGACCATGAATTCGCGCGTGCATTGCCGCGAAGAAGGCAGTGGCAAGGATTACCACCTGACGCTGGTCTATCCCAAGGATGCCAACGCTGACGAAGGCAAGATTTCCATTCTGGCACCGGTTGGCAGTGCGCTGCTGGGCCTGAAAGTCGGTCAGCACATCGACTGGCCAGCACCAGGTGGCAAGACCCTCAAGCTGACCTTGCTCGAAGTCGAGTCGCAGCCGGCCAACGGCGGTGATTTCCGCGAGTAAGCCCGCCTCAGACCTGTTCGAGTGCCTCGTTCAGAGCGCGCTCCAGGTCAGCCTTGTAGCGCAGATACAGATTGCTTGAACTTTGCCCGTCACCGAGCAGGCCCGAAAGGTCGAGGTCGGTGATGTAGCAGCGATAGCGTTCGCTTTCGCGGCGCTGCTCGACGATCTCCCTGGCGACCACGCTGAACAGCTGGTCGCCATGTTCCAGCTCGCTGAATTCCCGTTGATTGCAATACAAGGTGACTTGCACTTCCCCCGGTGCGGCTTTGCCGACGATCGCCTGCACGTCATAAAACGGCTTGTTCACCGGCGTCTGCGGTGCTGGTCGCGCTTCGACCCGGCGCGCACGCCCCGGGCCGGAAGGCAATAACTGGTAATACAAAGTTTCGAGGCGACCCTCGGGGCCGGCGTCCATCGGCAGCACGGCTTCGCGGCGGAACAGGATCGATTGCAAAAAGCGCTGCAGCGGTACCAACAAACTCTGTTCATCGTGGTACGGCAATTGTTGCAGCCACAACGCGTTGAACTCATCCAGCACATACAGCTCGGCCTGCTGCTCGGTGATGCGGTAGAACACCTGAATGCATTCCGGCTGACCCATCGGCAGGATCAGCGCGAGGTCGTGTTCTTCCAGCGCCATCGGGTCCAGGTGCAGCGGGCTGTAGCGCGGCTGTTCTTCGCCGAGGTAATCGAGCAGCGCCGGCAGGGTGGCGAGGGCAACGTGGTTGACCTGGCCCGGCACCAACTCCAGCACGTGATAGTGCTGCTGCACCTGGATCAGGTAGCGGTGATTCAAGTCGCTGAGCAACAGGTTCTGCGCGGTATCGACGATTTCCTCGACGCGCCGGGCAATGAATTGCGCGCGGTTGTGGCAGAAGCAACGCACCTTAAGCGACGGCTGCAACGGCCCGCGTGGCAGGTTGTTGAGGTAATCGCGCAGGCAGTCGAGCAGGGCGTGCGGCCCGTCGAAGCGGTTGACCAGCACTTCATTCCAGCTGTTGAGCGTGACCTGATCCAGCGTCAGCACCAGATTTTCGCGTACACCGGCGTAGCTCAGCGAGTCCGTGCGCTCGGTGGTCATCAGGATGTTCAGGTCGCGGTGATGCTTGAGCGGGTCGACACCGACGTTGACCAGTATCAGCACTTCGCTCGGCACGGCGGCGCGCAGCAGCGGCTCTTCGGACACGGTGGGCAAGGGCAGGGCGATGCACTGTTGCAGGCTGCCGAGCAGGTTGAACAACTCGAACTCACTCAGGTCGCTGGTGCCGGGATGCAGCGCCAGGCGGGTGCTGCTGTCGATCACGCCGTTGCGATGGCACCAGGTCAGCAGTTCGAGCAACTCGCGGCTGCGCTTGATCGGCGCGAAGTGTTCCCACTCCTGCGCCGTGAGGCTGCCGTTGTACAGGCCCCACTGGGTTTGCCCCGGTTCCTTTTTGTTGCGCGACTGCACCAGCGTCAGGGTGTCTTCGGCCAGATCCGGGGCGATGCCGGGATTGATGAACTCGATCTTGTCGGCTTTGCGTTCGAAGGCGGCGTAGAGCCGGCGGCCGAGCACATTGAGGTCACGCTTGTTGATCAGGCTGACAGTCTGCTCGGTGCGGGCGAACTGGGTCAGGAAGCGATAGCTGTAGTTCAGTTCATTGACCAGTGCGCGGCGTTCGGCGCTGACCTGGCGGACTTTCCACTGGCTGCGACTGTCGAGCAGGGCCAGTTGCCGCTGATCCCAATGCCATTCGCCGGCCAGCTTTTCCAGCAGGGAGCGCTGCCAGCCCTGACTGCGGCTGGTGCCGGTCAGTTTGCGGTTGACCTTCAGATACAGGGCGCGGCGTACCAGTTCCAGCCTTTCCGGTTCATTACGCGCCGTCAGGTATTCCTCGATCCGGCGGTACACGACCATGTACGGATCCAGCTCGTCCAGATCCAGCTGATTGGCGAACACGGCTTTCTTGAAGCGCAGGCTCAGGCACTGAACCTGCGGGTGCTCGCTGGCATAGACCTCGGTCAGCAACAGTTTCAGCACCGATTTGTACGGCGATTCGATGCCCTTGAACAATTGCCACAAACCGGCGCCGATGAATTCCCCCGGTGGAATTGTCGCCAGATGGCCAAGGTCGAGGGTTTCGTCGGCGCGGATAAAACGCTTCGAGAGCAGGGTGTGGGTATAGAGGTCGTAGGCGTTCTCTTCGTAGACCGGTACCAGCCACCAGATCGGCGTACGTCCGGCGAGCCAGATCGCGGTGCGATAAAACTCGTCGAGCAGCAGATAGTGCTGAGTGGTTCCGCAGTTTTCCGAACTGAGCTGAGTGTCGCGTTCGCCTTTGACGAAGCGCACCGGGTCGATCAGGAAGAAATGCGCCTCGGCACCCTGGCTCGCCGCCCAGGTTTCGAGCAACTGACATTTTTTGCTCAATTCAGCGAGTTCGCTTTCGCTCAGGTCCGGCGCGTGACAAACCCACACGTCCATATCGCTCTGATCGGCCTGCGCCAGCGTGCCAAGGCTGCCCATCAGGAACAGGCCATGAATCGGTCGCGGCGGATTGCTGCCATGGCGCGGCTTGTAGGAAAACGAACGGGTCAGGCGCTGGGCTTCGGCAAGCGCGTTGGCATCCGGCTCATAATTGGACAGGCCGGCCGGCGTACTGCCCGAGACATACCCCGGTAACAGCGGATGATTGACGTGGAAGAACAGCGGCAGCAGCGTCAGTACGCCTTGCTGGCGCGTCGACAATCCTTCCAGTGCGCGGCCGAGGCGGCCTTCATTGAGTTTGAGAAAGCGCGCGCGCAGCTGGCTGAGTACCTTGCGGTCTATTCCCTCGTCCAGGTCGGGGCGGATTTCGTGGGTGCGCGTCATGTCAGCTCAAACCGGCTCGCAGGCACGGACGTAGAGGGTCTCGGAATGTCAGGCAGTTTAGCCTTAGCGCAGCGGGACTTTTAAGCTGATTTTGTTTTTTGACGTCAGATTTCTATCGTGCAGTGGCGGTTGACGCCCGGGCAGGCCCGCGGAAATCCCTTGGCGGGAGTTCCCGTGGGCGAAGTCAGGGGAAAATCAGGCTGTTTCCTGCTCTCTGAGAATGGTCAGCACGGTTTGCACATTTTGTGCGGCGTCGCGGCCGAGGCTGGTCAGATAACCGCCGTCGGGCTGATCGGTCAGGTCTTTTTCAAAGAGACGTTTGGCGGCAGAAATGTGTTTCGGGGCAGCGGTCTGATGGATTTTCAAACCTTCCTGGGAACTGTCCAGGGGAAAGAGTGCGAGGACTTCCAGTTCGGCAACCAGCTCAGGGGTAAGCGACATAAGGACTCCAGACTTTCTAGGAATTAGACGACAGCGCCCCTAAGGTGAACCCGCTTTTGCGGCATGTCCAGTGTTCAGATCAGGGATTTTGTCTTGAGGCGAATTCCAGTGTAGTCCCCATAAAAAAGATCGCAGCCTTCGGCAGCTCCTACAGGGGATTTGTGTAGGAGCTGCCGAAGGCTGCGATCTTTTGATCTTAGGCTTTTTCCGGTGGCAACTCTGGCAATGCACGCAACGCCGCTTCATACCATTCGGTATTGAACGCACGATCTTCATCCAGCATCGCGTCAATCTCGTAAGCCAGCACATGTGCCATCAGATTGAGGATCTCTTCCCGCTCAACGCCGACCAGGGTCAGCTTGTTGAACGTCGCTTTGGCGGCCGGCGGGTTGTCGCTTTCGATCTGGTTCTCGATGGCTTCGATCAACGTCGCTTCGGTGAACTCTTCTTCGTCGTTGTCATTGTCGATGTCTGTCGGCTCGCTCATGGCAGGCTCCTCAAGGAAAGGCGCCAGTTTACCCGCATTCAGCGGTGTGATGCTGCTGGCGGGATTCGCCTTGACGATCTATAAACAGGCACTGCCCACCCCGCACGGCCTGGAGGCTATGTGATGTTCAAGCTCTACGGATTCTCAGTCAGCAACTACTACAACATGGTCAAACTGGCGCTGCTGGAAAAAGGCCTGCCGTTCGAAGAGGTCACCTTCTACCCGACGCCGACACCGGAATCACTGGCCATCAGCCCGCGCGGCAAAGTCCCTGTACTGGGCGTGGACGCGGGTTTCGTCAACGAAACCGCGATCATCCTTGAATACCTCGAACAGACCCAGAAAGGCTCGCCGCTGCTGCCGAGAGATCCGTTCGAGCGTGCGCAGGTGTTGGCGATTGCCAAGGAAATCGAGCTGTACATCGAGCTGCCGGGGCGTGCCTGTTATGGCGAAGCATTTTTCGGCATGACCTTGCCGGATGCGATCAAGGAAAAGACCAAGACTGAATTGCAGCTGGGTTTTGCGGCGCTAGGCCGGCACGGCAAATTCGCTCCGTACGTGGCGGGCGACAGCTTGAGCATTGCCGATTTGTATTTCCTCTACAGCGTGCCGCTGGCCTGTGCAGTCGGGCAAAAGCTGTTCGGGATTGATTTGCTGGCGGAGATGCCCCAGGCCAAGGCGTTGTTGGAGCGGCTAGAGCAGAATCCGCATGTGCAGAAGATTGCAGCGGACAAGGAGGCGGCGATGCCGGCGTTTTTGGCGATGATCGCTGCCAAGAAGTGATGTTTCTGGTGCTCTGAAGATCGCATTCGCGAGCAGGCTCGCTCCCACAGGGGATTTTTGTCAGCCACAAATTTGTGTTCAGCAAAAATCCAAATGTGGGAGCGAGCCTGCTCGCGAAGATTTTGCTTTTAGCGGCTGGCGATCAGGGCCTGGCCGCGTACTACCGCTGCCTTGACCTGCGCCGGCGCAGTCCCGCCGATATGGTCACGGGCATTCACAGAGCCTTCCAGCGTCAGCACGGCAAACACATCCTGCTCGATCTGATCGCTGAACTGACGCAGTTCTTCCAGGCTCATCTCGGCCAGATCCTTGCCAGTGTCGACGCCGTACTTAACGGCATGGCCAACGATTTCGTGGCAATCACGGAACGGCAAACCACGACGCACCAGATAATCTGCCAGGTCGGTCGCGGTGGAGAAACCGCGCAACGCCGCTTCACGCATGATCGCGTGCTTCGGTTTGATCGCCGGGATCATGTCGGCAAAGGCCCGCAGCGAATCGCGCAGAGTATCGGCGGCGTCGAACAGCGGCTCCTTGTCTTCCTGGTTGTCTTTGTTATAGGCCAGCGGCTGGCCTTTCATCAGGGTCAGCAGACCCATCAGTGCGCCGAACACGCGGCCGGTCTTGCCACGTACCAGCTCTGGCACGTCGGGGTTTTTCTTTTGCGGCATGATCGAGCTGCCGGTGCAGAAACGGTCCGGCAGATCGATGAACTGGAACTGCGCGCTGGTCCACAGCACCAGCTCTTCGGAGAAACGCGACAAGTGCATCATCGCGATGCTCGCGGCCGAGCAGAATTCGATGGCGAAGTCGCGATCGGAAACGTTGTCCAGCGAGTTGCCGCCGACCGCATCGAAACCCAGCAGTTGCGCGGTGTATTCACGGTCGATCGGGTAGGTGGTGCCGGCCAGCGCGGCGCTGCCCAACGGCATGCGGTTGGTGCGCTTGCGGCAGTCGACCAGACGCTCGTAGTCGCGGCTGAGCATTTCGAACCAGGCCAGCATGTGGTGACCGAAAGTCACTGGCTGCGCGGTCTGCAAGTGTGTGAAGCCTGGCATGATGCTCGCGGCTTCGCGCTCGGCTTGCTCCAGCAGGCCTTTTTGCAGGCGGGTGATTTCGGCGAGGATCAGGTCGATCTCGTCACGCAGCCACAGGCGGATGTCGGTGGCGACCTGGTCGTTACGGCTACGCCCGGTGTGCAGCTTTTTACCGGTGACGCCGATGCGATCGGTCAGGCGTGCTTCGATGTTCATGTGCACGTCTTCGAGATCGATGCGCCAGTCGAACTGGCCGGCCTCGATTTCGCCCTGAATGGTCTTCAGGCCATCGATGATGCTGTCGCGCTCGGCATCGGTCAGCACGCCGACCTTGGCCAGCATGGTGGCGTGGGCGATCGAACCCATGATGTCGTGGCGATACAGGCGCTGGTCGAAAGTGACGGAGGCGGTGAAGCGGGCGACGAAGGCGTCGACGGGTTCACTGAAGCGGCCGCCCCAGGACTGATTGGTCTTGTCAGTGCTCATGAATTCGCTCGTATCGGCTTGAAGAAAAAAGGCGTGAAACGCTGGCGCGGATAATAACAGGGTTGCCAATCCTGTCGTTGACACTGGTCGATACGTTTTTTTCTCATCTGCTCAGTCATAGTCGGCGCTGGCCCCGGGGGATTTGCGCAAGGATATTTTTCGATTGAGCAATATCGTTCCGACGAGCGTCTACAGTAGGACATAAGGGTCGGCGCGACTGCGGATCGCGCAAAGGTCTGGTCGCCGACTATAAGAAGAGGGGGTGGGTGCAATTGTCCTTCGGCATTCCCCGTGAAAAACGCAGGAAACAGCGGGCTTTGAGCGGTACGACCCGGACACTGGCAAATATTGCTGGCCGACGTACGGCACTTTTTGGCGCTCGGGCTAGTCTTAGCGTGGATCGCGGTGACGGACGTCACTTCACCTGTCTACGCTATCCTTGTGCGAGACTCACGCAGGAATCCAGCGCAATATGAATGTCCTGATCGTTGATGACGAACCACTCGCTCGCGAGCGCCTCAGCCGAATGGTGAGCGAGCTCGAGGGTTATACAGTTCTGGAGCCCAGCGCCACGAATGGCGAGGAGGCGTTGGCACTGATCGACAGCCACAAGCCGGATATCGTGCTGCTCGATATCCGCATGCCAGGCCTCGATGGCCTGCAGGTTGCTGCCCGTCTGTGCGAACGAGAAACGCCGCCCGCCGTGGTGTTTTGCACCAGCCCCGATGAATTTGCCGTGGAAGCCCTGCAGGCCAGCGCCGTGGGCTATGTGGTGAAACCCGTGCGAACCGAACATCTGCATGACGCCCTGAAACGGGCGGAACGTCCAAACCGGGCGCAACTCTCGGCCCTGACCCGCCCTGCTGCTGAAAGCGGCACCGGCCCGCGCAGCCACATCAGCGCGCGTACTCGCAAAGGCATCGAACTGATCCCGCTGGATCAGGTGGTCTATTTCATTGCCGACCACAAATACGTGACCTTGCGCCACGAGGCTGGCGAAGTGCTGCTCGACGAGCCACTCAAGGCCCTTGAAGACGAATTCGGCGAGCGTTTCGTGCGTATCCACCGCAACGCGCTGGTCGCCCGTGACCGCATCGAGCGCCTGCAACGCACGCCGCTGGGGCATTTCCAGCTGTTCCTCAAAGGTCTCAATGGTGATGCGCTGATCGTCAGCCGTCGGCATGTGGCCGGTGTGCGCAAAATGATGCAGGGCCTGTAACCCGGGCTCCAGCTCCTTTTTACCGGGCATTGCAGGCCAGGGAGGCCGCGCCGACTCTGATTCAAGTCAAAGTGGATTTGGCTGAGCTGTTATTATCCGCCGTATCTATTCAGTACGGATTGATCCATGTCCTCTCGCGAAATCCGCATCGCCACCCGTAAAAGTGCGCTGGCCCTCTGGCAGGCCGAATACGTCAAAGCCCGTCTGGAAGCGGCCCATCCGGGCTTGTTGGTGACGCTGGTGCCCATGGTCAGTCGCGGCGACAAGCTGCTTGATTCGCCGCTGTCGAAAATCGGCGGCAAGGGCCTGTTCGTCAAGGAACTGGAAACCGCGCTGCTGGAAAATCAAGCCGACATCGCCGTGCATTCGATGAAAGACGTGCCGATGGACTTCCCTGAAGGCCTCGGTCTGTTTTGCATTTGCGAGCGCGAAGACCCGCGCGACGCTTTCGTTTCCAATACCTATGACAGCCTTGAAGCGTTGCCTGCCGGCAGCATCGTCGGCACCTCGAGTCTGCGTCGTCAGGCGCAACTGCTGACCCGTCGCCCGGATCTTGAGATCCGCTTCCTGCGCGGTAACGTCAATACGCGTCTGGCCAAACTTGATGCTGGCGAGTACGACGCGATCATCCTCGCAGCGGCCGGTCTGATACGTCTCGGTTTCGAAGAGCGCATCACTTCGGCGATCAGTGTCGATGACAGTCTCCCGGCCGGTGGCCAGGGCGCAGTCGGTATCGAATGCCGTAGCGCCGACACGCAAATCCACGCCTTGCTCGCACCACTGCATCACGCCGATACCTCGTCGCGCGTGACCGCCGAGCGTGCCCTCAACAAACATCTGAATGGCGGCTGCCAAGTGCCGATCGCCTGCTACGCCGTGCTTGAAGGCGAGCAGTTGTGGCTGCGTGGTCTGGTCGGTGAACCGAGCGGCGGCAAGCTGCTCAGTGCCGAAGCTCGTGCTCCGCGCGCCGATGCCGAAGCGCTGGGCGTGAAAGTCGCTGAAGACCTGCTCAGCCAAGGTGCAGACGACATTCTCAAAGCGGTCTACGGCGAGGCAGGTCACGAGTGACCGGTTGGCGCCTGCTGCTGACGCGCCCTGCGGACGATTGTGCGGCGCTGGCCGAGACGTTGGCGGCGCAGGGCGTTTTCAGTAGTTGTCTGCCGCTTCTGGACATTGTCGCGCTGCCGGTCTCTGACAAGATTCGTCAGGCGATTGCGCAGTTGCCGAATTGCAGCGCGGTAATCGTGGTTAGCAAACCGGCGGCACGCATTGCACTGGAGTTGCTCGACGGTTCACCTGCGCTGACGATGCCGTGGTTCAGTGTCGGTGCGGCGACCGCGCAGATTCTTCTGGATCGCGGCCTCGATGCGCACTTCCCGTCTGAGGGCGATGACAGTGAAGCGTTGCTGCAATTGCCGCGTCTGCGTGAGGCGGTCAGCCAGCCCGGTGCGCAGGTGTTGATCCTGCGCGGGGAGGGTGGGCGCGAACTGCTTGCCGAGCGCTTGCGTGAGCTAGGTGCTAGTGTCGAGTATCTGGAATTGTATCGACGCGAGCTGCCAGCCTATGCACCGCAAGCGTTACCGCAGCGGATCGAAGCGGAACGCTTGAACGGGCTGGTGGTCAGCAGTGGACAGGGTTTCGAGCACCTGCGTCAGATGGCCGGCGATGCCTGGCCGGCAATTGCGCAGTTGCCGTTGTTTGTGCCAAGCCCAAGAGTCGCCGAGCAGGCACGTGCCGCCGGGGCTCAAACAGTTGTGGATTGCCGCGGCGCGAGTGCCGCGGCTTTGCTGACGGCGTTACGGGAGCATCCCGTACCCGTTTTCTAATGCAAAGGATGGATACGTGAGCGAAACAGCCTTGCCTAAAGATGACGTCCAGCCTGTGATTGATGCCCAGGTTGAAACTCCACCGCCGGCCACAGAGCCGCGCCGAGGCAATGGACTGGCCATCGTCGCCCTGTTGCTCGGCGCTGCCGGGGTCGCCATGGGTGGCTGGGGTGTCTGGCAGGTCCGGCACCTGCAGACCAACACTCAACAGCAATCCGGGGAAGTGCAGGCGCTGAACGATCAGGCGCAGAGTCTGAAACTCAATGAACAGCGTCTGACCGAACGCCTCGCGCAGTTGCCGGGTGCTGACGAGCTTGCCGAGCGTCAACGTCTGGTGACCCAACTTCAGGGCGATCAACAACGCCTCAACCAGCGTCTGGAAACCGTCCTCGGTGCCAGCCGCAAGGACTGGCGTCTGGCCGAGGCCGAACATCTGCTGCGTCTGGCCAGCCTGCGTCTTTCGGCCTTGCAGGACATCAGCAGCGCGCAGGCGCTGGTGCAGGGTGCCGACGAAATCCTTCGTGAGCAAAACGATCCCGGCTCTTTCGCCGCCCGCGAGCAAGTGGCGAAAACCCTGGTCGCGTTGCGCAGCACTGCACAGCCGGATCGTACCGGTCTGTTCCTGCGCCTCGGCGCGTTGCGTGACCAGGTCATCGACCTCACCGAGCTGGCGCCGGAATACAAGGATCGCGGCGAATCGCTGCTCGGCCTGACTGCCGACGGTGACGGTGCGAGTCGTTGGGCGCAGTGGTGGGATCAGGTTTCGCGCTACATCCGCATCGATTTCAATGCTGACAAGAATGTGCGACCGCTGCTCGCCGGGCAGAGTCTGAGCCAGGTGCGTCTGGCCCTGAGCCTTTCGCTTGAGCAGGCGCAGTGGGCCGCTCTCAACGGCCAGGCAGCGGTTTACACCCAAGCGCTGACCGAGGCGCGCGACGTGCTCAAGGGCAACTTCAATCCGGATAATCCGCAAAGCAAAGTGATGCTCGAGCAAGTCGCAGAACTGAGCAAGGAACCGGTCACGGTCAACACCCCTGACATGGCTGGCACCCTGAGTGCGGTGCAGGGCTATCTCGAGCGGCGCAACGTCAACGCCGAAGAGTCGGTGAAACCCTTCGCCAAACCTGCCGCCAATACCGCGCAGGAGGCGACGCCATGAAACGCCTGTATGTGATTGTGTTTTTGGTGATCGCGGCGACGGCGGCGCTGGGCTTTGCCGTGGCGCAGCATTCCGGTTACGTGTTGATTGCCTACAAGACCTTCCGTTACGAAGCGAGCCTGTGGGCAACGCTCGCGGTGATTGCGGTGTTGTGGCTGCTGTTCTGGGGCATCAAGACGCTGGTCGAACTGGTCATGACCTCCACCGGTGTGGTCAATCCATGGTCGCGGCGCAACCGCAGTCGTCGTGTGCAAGTGGCCATCGAACACGGCCAACTCGATCTCGCCGAAGGTCGCTGGGCCAGCGCGCAACGGCATTTGTACCGTGCTGCAGAGGCCGAACGCCAACCGCTGCTGTACTACCTCGGCGCGGCACGTGCGGCCAACGAGCAGGGTAATTACGAAGAGTGCGATCACTTGCTGGAACGTGCGCTGGAACGTCAGCCGCAAGCCGAGCTGGCGATTGCCTTGAGTCATGCGCAGTTGCAAACCGACCGCGGTGATACCGACGGTGCGCTGGTGACCCTGCAAGCGATGCACGAGCGCCACCCGCGCAATGCGCAGACCTTGCGTCAGTTGCAGCGTTTGCATCAACAGCGTGGTGAATGGTCGGAGGTGATCCGTCTATTGCCGGAGCTGCGCAAGGACAAAGTCCTGCCCCCCGCAGAGCTGACTGAACTGGAACGCCGGGCCTGGGGTGCAAACCTGTCGCTGGCAGCGCATCGCGAGGAGGATGGCACGGTAGGTCTGCAGTCGCTCAAGCGCGCATGGGAACAGCTCACCTCGGCGCAGCGTCAGGAGCCGCCATTGGTCTTGGCGTATGCCGAACAGTTGCGTCAGTTGGGCGCTCAGGTCGAAGCGGAGGATGTGCTGCGAACGGCGCTCAAGCGCAAGTACGACAGTCATCTCGCACGTCTTTATGGCCTCGTGCGCGGCAGCGATCCGGCGCGTCAGTTGCAAACGGCCGAAGGCTGGCTCAAGGAGCATCCGGCCGACCCAAGCCTGCTGCTGACCCTTGGCCGTCTGTGCCTGCAAACCAGCTTGTGGGGCAAGGCCCGCGATTATCTGGAAAGCAGCCTGCGCCTGCAGCGTAATCCGGAAGCCTGTGCAGAGCTGGCGCGCCTGCTTGCACAGTTGGGCGATACCGAACGCAGTAATCAACTGTTTCAGGAGGGTCTTGGCCTGCTCGATGAGCGGCTGCTGGCCGCTCCCCTACCGGTCCCGGTTCGCGCATAAAATCACGGGGGAGCGTGCTCCCTCGTGTGCCTGATGACGGAAAAATCCTCGCCAACACGCGTCTTGGGCAACGTCCTACAACGGCCTACATCAATTCCTCTGTTGCCTGTCGGGATTTCCCTACACCTCTGGTGAAGTGTCGGCGGCTGCCTGCCTTGAAAGGCTGACGCGCTTTCCTCTACCGTAACTGCCTGTCTCTACTGTTACGGAAAAGCCATGTCGTTGGCCTGCTCACGCTCCTTGTTTTTTATGGCTTTCACTGCGGGGGCTGTTGCCCTGGGAGCTTCTTATTACCTTGAATACGCGGTTGGCCTGGCGCCATGCAGTCTGTGCCTGGTACAGCGGATGTTCATGACGCTGCTGACCGTCTGCTGTGGTCTGGCGGCGGTGCATGGTCCGCGACGTGTCGGCCTTTCGCTCTACTGGGTGGTTGCGCTTTGCGCGAGCCTCGGTGGCACGACGGCGGCCTGGCGGCAGGTGTTGATGCAGGGCGATTCAGTACTGCAACTGGTCGAATGTTCGCCTGCGCCCGAGACCTTGTTCAGCAGCATGCCCTGGTTGTGCGCGGTACTGCGCATGGTCAGCGGCAGCGCCGACTGTGTGGAAATTTCCTGGACGCTGTTCGATCTGAGCATCCCCGAGTGGAGTCTGCTGTTTTTTGTGGCGATGTCGATTCTGGCGTTTTACCAACTGATGCGACTGGTCTGGAACGCTCTGCAACAACCGCTCAGCGGCGAAGCGTCGCACCGCAGGCTGATCAGGGATTAAACACTTGTATGAACTTTATCTCCTGCGTACCTTGAAGCCATAGGCGTGCGGGCATAATCTGGCCCGCACGTGTCATTGGAATTATGTTGCTCGATGACGCTCTGCCCGACCGCCCTCCCGGCTTCAAACCAGAAGAGAGGCGCGGGTGTAGAGCAGCATGACCCACAAGGGAAGAGAGATCGCCATGCTCGAAAGTTGTCAGAATGCTCAGGAACGCTGGGGTGGAGTTCATCTGCTGATCGACCGCTGGTTGCAGGAGCGTGAAGATCTGATCGGCGCCTACGACAAACTCGGCGCGCAGCCTGAGTCACTGTCCGAGAGTCGCAAGCCCTTGCAGGAGTTCTGCGGCGTGCTGGTCGATTACGTCTCGGCAGGGCACTTCGAAATCTACGAACAGCTGACGGGCGAAGCCAAGGCGTTCAACGACAAACGTGGCCTGGAACTCGCCGAGACGATCTATCCACGCATCGACGTCATCACTGAGAAGCTGCTCGCGTTCAACGATCTGTGCGATGAAGGCAAGTGCGTTGCCGAGAAATTCAAGGAGCTCGGTGGCCTGCTGCACGAGCGTTTCGAACTTGAAGACTGCCTGATTGAAGTGCTGCATACAGCACATAAGGAAGAGGATCCGGTTCAGGCCTGATCTGCTTTTCCACTAAAAACGGTGCGCCCCTGGCGCACCGTTTTTTATTGCCTGATCAACTGGTCGCGCCGCGCAATTCCACCTCGAATACCAGCGGCGTGAACGGTGCGATCAGGTCACCGGCACCGTCGGCGCCATAGGCCTGATCCGATGGAATCACCAGGCGCCATTTCGCCCCCACCGGCATGTTCTGCAATGCGGTGCGCCATCCGGCAATCACGCTGTCGAGGTTGAACCACTGCGGCTGAGTGTTTTGATCGAACACCGTGCCGTCAGGCAGACGACCGATGTACAACACCTGCACTTTTCCATCGGGACCGGCCTTGGCGCCAGTGCCAGGGGTCAGTTCGGTCAGCAGGATTCCATCGGTCAATTCCTTTACGCCCGGTTTGGCTTTTTCTGCGGTGAGAAAACGCTGTTCGTTTTCCATCGCGGCGTCACTCGACGGCAGCGGTTTCTGTTCGGCATTTTGCGCTTCGTGATCGGCGAGGATCTGTTCGATGCGGGCTTCACTCAGTGCCAGTGGCTTGCCCTGATAGGCTTGCTGCAAGCCTTCGACCAACGCTTGAATCTGCAATTGCGGGACTTCCTGACGCAGCCGTTCACCGAGGCTTGCGCCCAAACTGTAGGCCAGATCGTGAGCGTCATTCGCAGTGGTTTTTTCGTCAGCGTGGGCTGCGGAAAAAATCATGCAGAGGGATAAAAAAAGGTAGCGCGACATGGGCACTCTCCGTCCTGAGATGCGGTGGATTATGCCAGCGCAAACGTCTGCAACGGTGAACTGCTTTTGCCTTCATGCAGAACATTTTCACTTCGTTGCAACGCAACTGTTTCGATACTGTCAACATGACCTAGCGGCGGTAGCAGCAGAGGTCTAGTATGAGCCGCACTCACGTCAGCCAGGAGGTAAACCATGTCGGCCACCAAGAAGCCTGTAAACACTCCGTTGCACTTACTCCAACAACTCTCGGGCAGCCTGCTCGAGCATCTGGAAAACGCTTGCTCGCAAGCCTTGGCTGATGCTGAAAAACTGCTCGCCAAGCTGGAAAAGCAACGCGGCAAGGCGCAAGAAAAACTGCACAAATCCCGCACCAAATTGCAGGACGCAGCTGCCGCCGGTAAAGCCAAGGCACAGACCAAAGCCAAAGGCGCAGTGAAAGAACTCGAAGACCTGCTCGATGCCTTGAAGGATCGTCAGTCCGATACGCGCAGCTACATTCTGCAACTCAAGCGCGACGCTCAGGAAAGCCTGAAACTGGCCCAGGGTGTTGGTCGCGTTCAAGAAGCCGTGGGCAAGGTATTGTCGACTCGCTCGGCCAAACCAGCGGCAGCGCCGGCGAAGAAAGCCGCTGCAAAACCTGCAGCAGCCAAGGCGCCAGCGAAAACTGCAGCGGCCAAGCCAGCTGCAAAAACCGCTGCCAAGCCAGCTGCAAAAGCACCGGTGAAAGCGGCTGCCAAACCGGCTGCGAAAACCGCTGCCAAACCTGCCGCGAAAAAACCGGCTGCGGCCAGCGCGGCAAAACCAGCGGCTAAAACCACCGCTGCAAAACCTGCTGCCGCCAAGCCGGCTGCGCGTACTGCCGCTGCCAAACCGGCTGCTAAAACCACCGCTGCCAAAGCTGCTCCGGCGAAAGCCGCAGCCGCCAAGCCGGCCGCTAAACCCGCTGCCAAAGTTGCGGCAAAACCAGCTGCTAAAACCGCCGCTGCGAAACCAGCCGCGAAACCAGCCGCGAAACCGGCTGCAGCCAAACCTGCTGCCAAAGCTGCGGCAAAACCGGCCGCCAAGCCTGCTGCCAAACCAGCAGTGAAAGCCGCCGCCAAACCGGCAGCCAAGCCCGCCGCAAAACCGGCTGCTGCAAAACCAGCTGCAAAACCAGCCGTGAAAAAGCCAGCCGCTGCCAAACCGGCTTCCACGCCAGCGGCCAAGCCTGCCGCACCGGCAACTTCGGCTGCGCCAGCGGCACCTGCTGCAGCCGCCACTACCTCGACCCCTTCGGCTGCGCCATCGCCAGCCGCTGCGTCGAGCGTCAGCAACAACCCGACCAGCGCTTCCTAAGTGCCGGTTGCCGCGACGCGCAGCACTTGCAGCGCGTCGCGGTTCGGGCTGGCCGCACTGCCGGCCAATCCCTCCAGCCAGGTCGTCGAGCCTGCAGCGTTTCGCGGCCACGCCTGCGCCACGCCCTCAAGCCGTGACAGCAACGCTCGCTCAGCCTCAAGCTCAAGTGATTTGATCTGCTCGCGCATGCCTTTCAGCACCGCATCATCCAGCGCCCGCGCCTTCCACTGCATACGCAGTGTCCGCAGCGGCTGCACCACTTCGATATCCCACGGTCCGGTCAGCGTCTGAAGCTGGCGAACGCGTTGTTCATCGCACATCACCCCGCGTTGCTCCAGCCACAAACCACACAACAGCAGGCACACATTCGCGCCCGCCGTTTGCAGTTGCAGGCAGGCGTCTTCCACGCCCGGGCGGGCGTAGGTGGCAAGGGAAAAGCTCCACAGGTCAGAGGACATCGTGCTACTCGCGCCAGTTGTGAGCGAAGCTGGTAGACTCCGCCGCCATTATGATCCGACTTCAGAACCTGACTTTACAGCGTGGCCCGCAACGTCTGCTAGAAGACGCCGAGCTGACCCTGCACGCCGGCCACAAAGCCGGCCTCATCGGTGCCAACGGCGCCGGCAAATCGAGCTTGTTCGCCCTGATTCGGGGTGAGCTGCATCCGGATTCGGGTGATTGCTTCCTGCCGGCCGACTGGCGCATCGCCCACATGCGCCAAGAGATCGAGACGCTCGAACGGCTTGCCGTCGACTATGTGCTCGATGGCGACCTGCGTCTACGCGAGGTGCAACGTGATCTCGCGGCCGCCGAAGCCGCGCATGACGGTGCCGCTCAGGCGCGCCTGCACGCCGAACTCGACAGCGCCGACGGTTACACCGCCGATGCGCGGGCGCGCAAGTTGCTTGCCGGTCTCGGTTTCACCAACGAGCAGATGGATCGTCAGGTCGGCGATTTCTCCGGGGGCTGGCGGATGCGCCTGAACCTGGCGCAGGCCTTGATGTGCCCGTCGGACTTGTTGCTGCTCGACGAACCGACCAACCACTTGGACCTCGACGCGATCATCTGGCTCGAAGAGTGGCTGAAGAGCTACCCGGGCACCTTGCTGCTGATTTCTCACGACCGCGATTTCCTCGACGAAGTCGTCGATCATGTGGCGCACGTCGATCAGCGCAAAATTACCCTGTATCGCGGCGGCTACAGCGCCTTCGAACGCGCCCGTGCCGAGCGTCTCGCCCAGCAGCAACAGGCCTACGAGAAGCAGCAGGCGCAACGTGCGCACATGGAAAGCTACATCGCCCGCTTCAAGGCGCAGGCGACCAAGGCCCGTCAGGCGCAGAGCCGGATCAAGGCCCTGGAGCGCATGGAAGAGCTGTCGGCGGCCCACGTCGATTCGCCGTTCGATTTCGTTTTCCGCGAGTCGAGCAAGATCTCCAGTCCGCTGATCGATCTGTCCGATGCGAGCCTGGGTTATGGCGACAAAACCATCCTCGAGAAGGTCAAGCTGCAACTGACCCCGGGTGCGCGGATCGGCCTGCTCGGGCCGAACGGCGCCGGTAAGTCGACGCTGATCAAGAACCTCGCCGGCGAGCTGTCACCGATTGCCGGGCGCCTGACCCGTGGCGAGAACACCGTGGTCGGCTACTTTGCTCAGCACCAGCTCGACTCGCTGGACTCCAAGGCCAGCCCGTTGCTGCACATGCAGCGTCTGGCGCCGACCGAGCGCGAGCAGACCCTGCGCGACTTCCTCGGTGGTTTCGACTTCCGTGGTGCGCGTATCGATGAGCCGGTGCTGAATTTCTCCGGTGGCGAAAAGGCCCGTCTGGCCTTGGCGTTGATCGCCTGGGAACGGCCGAACCTGTTGCTGCTCGACGAACCGACCAACCACCTCGACCTGGAAATGCGCCTGGCGCTGACCATGGCGCTGCAGGAATTCAGCGGTGCGGTGTTGGTGGTATCTCACGATCGACACTTGCTCAAGAGCACCACCGATAACTTCTACCTGGTCGCTGACGGCAAGGTCGAAGAGTTCGATGGCGACCTCGAAGACTACGCGCGCTGGCTGGTGGAATACCGCCAGCGCAACGCGCCGGTCAGCACCACTACAGTCAACCCGGACAAGACCGACAAGAAGGCCCAGCGTCAGGCGGCGGCTGCCCTGCGTCAGCAACTTGCACCGCACAAGCGCGAAGCTGACAAGCTCGAAGCTGAACTCGGCAAGCTCCACGAGAAGCTCGCCAAGGTCGATGCCAGCCTTGGCGACAGCGACATCTACGAGCCGGCGCGCAAGAACGAGTTGCGTGACCTGCTGGCCGAACAGGCCAAGCTGAAGGTTCGCGAAGGCGAGCTGGAAGAGGCGTGGATGGAAGCCCTCGAGATACTGGAAAGCATGCAGGCGGAGCTGGAGGCGCTGTCCTGATGGACGCGTTCAAGCTGCCGCTGCCGGCGGAGTGGGTCGAGCCGATCTGGTTTGGCGTACAGATTCTGCTGATCCTGCTGGCCGGTTATCTTGCCCAACGCTTTGTGGCCAAGGGCCTGACCCGACTGGGCGAGCGTTATCCGTTTCCGCCGCAACTGCTGATGCCACTGCGTGGCGTATTGCGCTGGCTGATCATGGGCAGTGCGCTGATTTTCGTACTGGAGCGTCTCGGTGTCTCGGCCACGGTGTTGTGGACGGCACTGTCGGGGTTCGTTGCGGTGGCGGCGGTCGCGTTCTTCGCGATGTGGAGTGTGCTGTCGAACCTGCTCTGCGCGATTTTGATCTTCACGGTCGGGCCGTTTCGGCTGGGCGATATCGTCGAGCTGGTGGACACCACGGACAAGCCTGGGGTGAAGGGGCGAGTGGTGGCGATCAATCTTCTGTACACGACGTTGATCGAGGCTGAAGAATTGGGGACTGGCAGTGCGATGGTGCAAGTGCCCAATAGTCTGTTTTTCCAGCGCTCGGTGCGGCGTTGGCGTGGGTCCGATGTTTTTCCGTCGAGCGGGTTTGAGAAGTAGATTTTCAAAGCAAGATCAAAAGATCGCGGCCTGCGGCAGCTCCTACAGGGATCGCATTCTCATGTAGGAGCTGCCGCAGGCTGCGATCTTTTGCTTTTAGCCCCAAACAGCATTAGCTTTGACGACTTGTTACAGCATGAGTCGAGGTGTGCGATGGAGCTTCAAACATGGCTGGCGTTTTTCGCTGCCTGCTGGGTGATCAGTCTTTCCCCGGGTGCTGGCGCCATTGCGTCGATGTCCAGCGGTCTGCAATACGGTTTCTGGCGCGGTTACTGGAACGCCCTCGGCCTGCAGATCGGTCTGGCCGTGCAGATCGCGATTGTCGGCGCCGGCGTTGGCGCGATTCTTACGGCGTCGGCCACGGCTTTCCATGCAATCAAGTGGTTTGGTGTCGCCTACCTGATCTATCTCGCCATCAAACAGTGGCGTGCGCTGCCCATGGACATGAGCGATGACGCGGCCGTACGGCCCATCGGCAAACCGCTGGCGCTGGTGTTTCGTGGCTTTTTGGTGAATATCAGCAACCCCAAGGCGCTGGTATTCATGCTGGCGGTACTGCCGCAGTTCATCAATCCGCACGCGCCGCTGCTGATTCAGTATGTGGTGATCGGCGTGACGATGGTCTGTGTCGATCTGATCGTCATGGCGGGCTACACCGGGCTGGCGTCGAAGGTGCTGCGTTTGCTGCGCACACCGAAGCAGCAGAAGCGCATGAACCGCACGTTTGCCGGGCTGTTCATCGGCGCTGCGGCGTTTATGGCTACCTTGCGTAAAGCCGCCGCATAAATCGCACAGACAAAAAAAGGCGACCTACAAAGGTCGCCTTTTTTATGGCCTGCGATTTACTCAGCGCAGAATCACGGGTGGTGTATCCGCCGGCAGATTGTTGTGCTGAGCCGGCTCGCGCGATGGCTCGTAACCGCCGCTACCGAGTTGCTGGCTCAATTGCCCTGCGACATCCTCACCCAACGCCTTCGACACATCACGGACCACCCGTGGGCGGTTCAGCGATACATGGATATCCCGACCGTTCACCAGTTTGGTGTCCTGCGCTTCACCCATCGCGGTGAAGGCCGAGATGATTTCGTACGTCCTGGTATTGATCAGGCTGAAATCGGCGACCAGGGTCAGCGCCAGCACCGCCGAATAGCTGTCGGTGTTCGCCAGCTCGTTCATGTCCTGGGTGAAGTCGATGTCGGAGACCGTGCCGAACAGCACATAGTCGGCGCCCTTGAAGCTGCCAGCCTTGATCCGCTGGATCACGTCGTAGATGTCACCCTTGGACGACGCGGTGTACGGCTTGCCCTGCACCAGCTGGAACATGCCGGTGCGGAGCATTTCGCCCTTGATGTCGCCGGTGAACCGGCGCAGCTCGGTCTGTTCGATGTAGCTGTTGCGCGTCTCGTATTCTTCATGGCTGGACGAACCGCTGGCGCCGTAATAGCTCTCCTGATGATCGCTCTGCGCCGAAATAGTGTGGATGTATTGCTCCACGCGCGCTTCGTACGCGAGGTCGGCGACGGCGACTTTCGACGCCGCCTGCACGCTGAACGCGCAAGCCATAGCGATCATGCCAATCCATGTGCGCATCGATTAACGCTCCGTGGTTTTGCGGATTTCTTTTTCGTCCATCCATTCGGCCAGACCGCTCTCGACATCGATCAGTTGCAGGCTGAATTTGTAGAAGACGTCCTTGTAATCGCTGCTGCGCTTGACGATCGAGCTGATCGAACCTTCAAGACGGTATTTCGCCGCGATCATGTTGCCAGTCTTGGCCACGGTGCTCTTCTTGTACAGGCCACTCTGGTTTTGCAGCTTGAGGTGGTCAATCTGGCTCTGCATCGCCGTGTTGTCGCTGGCAAAGCGCGCGACACCGGTCTTCATCAGTTGGGTCTTGATGCTGGTGGTGATCTCGCGAGTGTCGATGTACTCGCTGGTCTTGTTCATCACGTCGTAGACCTGAACCACCGGACGCCCTTGCAGAACCCCTGACTGAGCCAGCGACCGGGTCATCGACTCGGCGATCATCTGCAGGTCGGTGGAGCCGAATTCGTTGGTGACGGTTTCAACCGCTTTCGGGTCGCCGTAGCTTATGTTGCCGCTGCCCAGGGTCGGCGAATTGTCGACGCATCCGGAGGCCAGCAGGGCGAAAACGGCGAGGCAGGAAACGCGTGCAAACATGGCAATGCTCTCTGGAACGGAAGGGGGTATCGGGCTCAAGGCGTCTGCAGTTCCAGACGGAAGTCCACGGCTTTTGGCGTTGGGGCGATGCTCTGGAGGAAGCTGTTCTGTCCGCCGTAGATCAGTTGGGGTTTCCAGACTTCTTCGTCGGCAACCGGAAAGCCTTCCGCGCCGAGCCAGGCGAAGCGGTAATAGAAGGTCTTGTTGCGCTTGTCGGTGTTGCTCAACTGGACGCCGACGGTCATGAAACCGTTTTCGCGGGCGACGCGCATGTTGCCGATCGCGATATTTTTCAGCTCACCCATGGCCACGACTTTGCTCGCGGCGCTGCCCGGTGCGGGCAGCAGCGGGGGCGGCGTTGCGCAGCCGCTGGCCAACAGGGCCAAGACGCTAATCGCGACGAATTTGAAGCGCATGCAAAGACTCCGTTCTTCAGGTTGTCCGGGGCGGGCGACAGGGCGCGCGCCGATGCTCGGCAGATTGACGGTCTGCCTGATTTTCTTCAAGCGCCAACGCATGTCTATTTCAAGCCCGGTGCTGGTTCCGTCGACGCCACGTAAGCCGTGCCGATGATAAATAACCGGTCGCCGAATGCCCGCAGGTTGATGACCTGGTGATCACGATCAATGCGTACGGTCAGCGTACCGGTGGAGTTGGGTACGTTGATCGTGTGCTTGCCCTTTTTCAGGCGTAGCCGCGCTACCAGGGTTTTATCGGGCAAGGTGCGCCAGGTGCGGGTGTCAGCCTCTTCGAGCGGATCTTTGCGGGTCACGACCAGTGAGGCCTTGGTGGGGTTCTGGCTGTTGTAATCGGCCTGGGCGACGGCATCCAGGTTGGCGCGGAACCTCGCCGATCCAATGATATCGGGCATGTCATCACGCAAGGTGCGCGTCGCCATGTCGGTCACGCTGTTGATGAGGCTCAAGGGTCGTTTGCGCGCATCGACCTTGATCGAGTCGAAAAACGGCGTGACCGTATCCGGCACCATCACCGGGAAGGAAATCGGCGCCTCGATGACCAGGTTTTCATTGAGCTGCACCGGAATCAGCACTTTGACCGATGCGCGGGCAGGGGCCAGGCCGCTTTGCACCACGATCAACACGTCGCTTTCGTCAGCCTTCGCTGGCGGCTTGTCGAGATCGCGCAACGCTTGCTCGAGAAAAGGCACGTTGGGGCGCAGTTCGATGGCTTGCCGATAACCGGGCGCAGCCAAATCGCGCTCGCCCAAGGCCTCATAGGTGAAACCGGCCAGATAATGGCTGAACGCACTCTGATAACCGTTCTTCAACTCGATGACCGAAGGCGCATCGAGGAGGGTCACCGGGTAGCCGCGCAGATCCTTGTATTGCACCTTGATGCCCTGAGCCTTGGCTTGTTCTTCGACCTCTTCGTACTGGCGCTCGCGCTCGCGGGCGATCAGTGCTTCGCGTTCGTGGGTTTTTTTGATATCGGTGCGAGCGCCTTCGAAGTCGTCGACGGACAATTGGTTGAGGGCCATCTGTGTGGTCAGCATGACCTTTTCGTAGTCATAACCGTTGTAGCGCTGCAGCTTGTCATTGACCAGCATGACGCCCAGTTCCCGGCCTAATTGACCGAGGAATTTCATCGGTGCGGACGACACGGCGTCTTCGCGCTGGACGATCATCTGGTCAGCACTGCGCCAGGCCATCTGGCTTTCGGGCAGCAAGTTGCCGACGCTGAGGACTGCGCCTTTTTCGAAGTAATAGAGCAGATCCTTGGATTCCCACGGGTTGTTCCACTCGATCAGGTACAGCGCGCCATCGACATTGCCCATCATCAGTTGATCGGTGGTTTGCTGCATTTCCAAGTCGTAATCGCGGAAGGCGGCGCATCCATTGAGCTGCACAATGACACTGAGCAGCGCAGTCAACAGTAGGCAGTGACGCATGACGGTGGCTTCTTCCTTGGGCGCAAAGGGGTTGACGTGACGCATTATATGGATCAGTGCTGGCAATGTGCTTGGCTGTTTTACACAACGTATGCTCGGCCTGTCAGGTGCCATGCCCTCATGGTTTGCGTTAGGCTTGCGGCCTCGCCGCTCAACTCAATCCGGTGCCCCGATGAATCAACTGATGGCCATGCGTGCGTTCCGTTGCATCGTCGAGTGCCGTGGATTCAGCGCCGCCGCCGAACGCCTCGACACCACGCACTCGACCATCTCCCGGCAGTTGCAGCAACTGGAAACCGCACTCGGCACACGCCTGATCAATCGCAATACCCGCCGCTTCAGCCTGACCACGGCCGGGCAGCAGTATTACCTCGCGTGTGTGGACATCATTGACCGCCTCGACCAAGCCGCCGTGGCAGTCGGGCAAACCCATGAAAGCCCCAGCGGCGTTTTGCGCATCAGCGCGCCGATGGTGATCGGTACGCTCGAGTTGGCGAACTGGTTGCCGGCGTTTCAGCAGCGCTATCCCGAGATTGAAGTCGACTTGTCCTGCGATGACCGCTTCGTCGATCTGATCGCCGAAGGCTTCGATGTAGCGCTGCGCATTTGCGGGCCACTTGAGGATTCGACCTTGGTCGCGCGCTTGCTGACGGTGTCGCCGATGTTGCTGGTGGCCTCGCCGGCTTATGTGGCCCGACATGGCTTGGTGCGCCAGGCAAGTGAATTGGCCGGGCATCAATTGCTGGCCTTCGCCGCTGCCAACGATTGGCAACTGAGCGACGCGCGGGGGGTAATAACACCAGTCAAAACCCAGGGGCGGTTCAAAACCGATTCGATCAGTTCGCTGCACGCCGCCGCGCTGGCGGGTGTCGGCATCGCGGCGTTCACCCGGGCAACGGTGCAGGACGACTTGTTGAGTGGGCGATTGGTGCAGATCCTGCCCAACTTCACCCTCGGTCAGCGGCACTATTACGCACTGTATCCGCACGCCCGGCATGTCGCCCTGAAGGTGAAGGTTTTTGTCGAGTTCATGACCGAGCACTACCGCAACATGGCGACGCCTTTGCGCTAAATGCCGACAAAGCTTGAGGGAAATGCCTGCGAAGTGAACAATATGTAACTTCGCATTTCCTTTTGAGACCTGTTCATGACTGCCTCGTCCCGATTTCTGGCCTGGCTGGTGTTCCCGTTGTGCGCGCTGAGCAGCTTCAACCTGCTGGCCGATACCGTGGAAGGCGCCCCGCAAGCGCTGCACCTGCTCGATTACATCAGCGCGGATTATCCGCCGACGGTCGAGGCTGGAAAAGTCGTCGATGATTCCGAATACCGTGAGCAACTGGAGTTCACTCAAGCGCTGCAAGGGCTGATCGCCGACATGCCGGCCAAGCCTGAGCAGGCCGCGCTGGAGCAGGGCGTCAGTGCCTTGCGCGCGGCGATCGGGGCGAAGCAGGACGGTGCGGAAGTCGCCCGTCAGGCGCGGCAACTGGGCGCGCAACTGGCGGTGGCGTATGAAGTCAGTCAGGCGCCGATCATTACCCCGGATCCGACCCGCGGCGCACCGCTGTATGCGCAGAATTGTTCGGTGTGCCACGGTGACAGCGGTGCCGGCGACGGTCCGGCAGGTCTGGGCATGACCCCGGCACCGGCCAATCTGCGTGATGCCGCCCGGATGGATCACCTGAGTCTTTACGCGATCTACAGCACTCTCGGCCAAGGTGTCGAAGGCACTGATATGCCGGCGTTCGCCGATCAGCTCGACGATCGCCAGCGTTGGGATCTGGCGACGTACATCGCCGGGTTCAGCGCCGATGCCGCTGCCGCCAAAGCCGAGAAGACTTACAACCTCGCCGATCTGGCACGCCAGACCCCGGCTGAAGTGCTGGCTGCCGAAGGCGTGCCAGCCGCAGCGACTTTCCGCGCTCAGCGTGCGCAACCGCCGCAGGTCAAGCGTGGCCCGGCGCAGTTGCTCGACTACACCGCCGCGACGCTCGACAAGAGCCTGGCCGCCTACCGCGCCGGCGAGCACGATCAGGCCTACGACCTGTCGGTAGCGGCGTATCTCGAAGGTTTCGAACTGGTCGAAAGCTCGCTGGATAACGTCGACGCCAACGTGCGCAAAGACACTGAGAAATCGCTGATGGCTTACCGTCAGTCGTTGCAGGACGGTTTGTCGGTCGAGCAGGCCGAGCAGCGTCTGGACGCGGCCAAAGCCAAGCTCAAGGAGTCTGCCGGTTTGCTCGGCAGCGATGGCCTGAGCTGGTCGTTGAGCTACATCTCCGGTCTGCTGATTCTGCTGCGCGAAGGCCTCGAAGCGATTCTGGTGTTGGCGGCAATCCTCGCGTTCCTGCGCAATACCGGCCAGCAATCGGCGGTGCGCAGTGTCAACGTCGGTTGGGGCCTGGCGCTGCTGGCGGGTCTCGGCACCTGGGCGCTGGCCGCGTACGTGATCGACGTCAGCGGTTCGCAGCGTGAATTGCTTGAAGGCGCGACGGCGCTGTTTGCCAGCGTCATGGTGCTGTGGCTCGGTGTGTGGATGCATGATCGTCGTCACGCGGCGGCCTGGCAGGATTACATCAAGAGCAGCCTGGTCGGCGGTGGCGGGCGTTTCGGGTTTGCGATTCTTGCGTTCTTCTCGGTCTATCGCGAACTGTTCGAAGTGATCCTGTTTTACGAAACCCTCTGGCTGCAGGCTGGCCCGGCCGGGCATGACGCGGTGCTGGCGGGCGGGGCGACAGCGCTGGTGTTGCTGGTCGGTCTGGCCTGGGTGATTCTGCGCGGGTCGGCGAAACTGCCGCTGACGCTGTTCTTCAGCATCAACGCGGCGCTGCTCTGTGCACTGTCGGTGGTGTTTGCCGGGCATGGCGTGAAGGCGTTGCAGGAGGCGGGGATTTTCGGCACGCGGCCGGTGGCGTTCTTCGAGTTCGACTGGCTGGGGATTCATGCCGATGCGTATTCGTTGACGGCGCAGGCGGTAGCGATTGTGGCGATTGTGCTGTTGTATGGGCGTAGTTGGGTGGCGGAGAAACGGCGGGTTTCTGCTGCTTGATTGGGTGATCCCTTAAAAGATCGCAGCCTGCGGCAGCTCCTGCAGGGGGCGCGCATGTCGCAATATTGCGGCGCGACGCGCACTCTGTAGGAGCTGCCGCAGGCTGCGATCTTTTGCTTTATGAGGTAAACAAAATGCGTGTATGGATCGATGCCGACGCCTGCCCACGGGCGGCCAAGGATCTGGTGGTGAAGTTTGCCCTCAAGCGCCAGTATGAAGTGGTGCTGGTCGCGGGGCAGCCGCAGATCAAGCCGGGGCTGGCCATCGTCAAGCTGATCGTGGTGCCGAGCGGCCCGGATGCCGCGGACGATTATCTGGTCGAACACGCGGTGCCGGGTGAGCTGGTGATTTGCAGCGACATTCCGCTGGCCGACCGCCTGGTGAAGAAGGGCGTTGCGGCGCTGGATCCGCGCGGCAAGGAGTTCGATGCGCAGAACATGGGCGAACGGTTGGCGGTGCGCAACCTGTTCACCGACTTGCGTGAGCAAGGCCAGATGAGCGGCGGCCCGGCGCCGTTTGGCGATCGCGAGAAGCAGGCGTTTGCCAATGCGCTGGACCGGATCCTCACGCGCCTGACCCGTAAACCCTGAGCCCAACACAAATCCTTGGTAGGAGTGAGCCTGCTCGCGATAGCGGTCGATCATTCAACAGATATGTTGCCTGACACACCGCCATCGCGAGCAGGCTCACTCCTACAATAGACCGTGTCAGGCGTCGTTTTCGTGGGTCAGTTCGAGCACCCGGTCAACCAGCTTGTTGATCCCCGAAGCCGCTTCGCTGATGTTCTGCGCCAGCATATAAGCCGGGGTCGTCACCAGTTTGCGCGCCTTGTCTTCGATGATCTCGCTCACCGCGCAATCTTCGTGGGTCGCGCCCATCTTGTTCATCGCCGTGGCGGTGTCGGCATCGTTGCCGATGGTGCAAGTCACGCCAGGGCCGTAGATCTTCGCCGCGAGTGCCGGTGAAATGCACATCAACCCTACCGGTTTGCCGGCTTCGGCAAACGCTTCGGCCAGCGCCAGCACTTCCGGCTGCACGGTGCAGCCTGCGCCCTCGACAGCGAAATTGGAGAGGTTTTTCGCCGCACCAAAACCGCCGGGCACGATCAGCGCATCGAAGTCTTCGACGTCGGCCTCGCGGATGTCCTTGATGTTGCCACGGGCAATGCGCGCCGATTCCACCAGCACGTTGCGCGACTCGGGCATTTCTTCGCCGGTCAGGTGGTTGATCACATGCAATTGCGCGATGTTCGGGGCGAAGCACTGCACCTGGGCGCCGCGTTGGTCGAGACGCAGCAGGGTGATGACGCTCTCATGGATCTCGGCGCCGTCGTACACGCCACTGCCGGACAGGATCACTGCAACTTTTTTGCTCATGGGTTTCTCTCCAGATTCATGGCGCTAAATGTCCACTAAATTGTCGCGTGTTGCCATAGGGTTAATCGGTGGCTGCGCCTAGGATCTATTGCATACGTTTGCGAGCGGGGCGCGTCATGGATTTCATTCTGTATGCGGTGCCGTTTTTCCTGGTGTTGATCGCGGTGGAGCTGCTTGCCGACCGTTGGCGCGGGGTCAGCAACTATCGCTTGGCCGATGCGGTGAACAGCATCAGCACCGGCGTGCTCTCGACCACCACCGGGCTGCTGACCAAAGGCGTCGGGCTGCTGACTTACGCATTTGCCCTCAAGCATCTGGCATTGCTCAGACTTTCGGCGGACAGCGTCTGGGTCTGGATTTTTGCCTTCGTCCTCTACGACTTCTGCTACTACTGGCTGCACCGCCTGGGCCACGAGCGCAACATCCTCTGGGCGGCGCATTCGGTGCATCACCAGAGCGAGGAGTACAACCTTTCCACCGCGCTGCGCCAGACCAGTACCGGGTTTCTGCTCGGCTGGATTTTCTACCTGCCGATGGCCGTGTTCGGTGTGCCGTTGCTGGTATTCGTCAGCGTTGCGGCGCTGAACCTGCTTTATCAATTCTGGGTGCACACCCAACACATTCCCAAGCTCGGCTGGTTCGAGTGGTGCTTCGTTACGCCGTCCAATCATCGGGCTCACCATGCACAGAACGCTCTCTACATGGATCGCAACTACGGCGGGGTGTTCATTCTTTGGGATCGGCTGTTCGGCACGTTTCAGGAAGAGGACGACAACGAGCCAGTGATTTTCGGCGTGACCACACCGCTGGCGAGCTGGAATCCGCTGTGGGCCAATCTGCAGTTTTATGCGCAATTGTGGGATGACGCGCGGCGGGCCGGGAGCCCGTGGGACAAACTGCGAATCTGGTTCATGCGCACCGGTTGGCGGCCGGCGGATGTCGCAGCGAAGTACCCGATGAACAAGCCGGATCTGGCGCAGTTCCGCAAATTCGAGGTGCCGCTTGGGCGGCGTCAGCAGGGGTATGTGGCGGTGCAGTTTTGCGTCTACATCGCGCTGGGCAGTTATCTGATGAACCTGGAGCGCGGCTTGCCGAGCGCCGCGCTGTTGCTTGGCTGGGGGGCGGTAGCGTTCGGTGTGTTTGCGTTGGGCGTGGCCCTGGAGAATCGCCCGTGGGCATTGCAAGTCGAGCTGCTGCGGCTGGCGTTGAACGTGCCGCTGGTGTGGCTGGCGCCGCTGGTCGGTCTTTGGCCGGCCAGCCCGCAAATGTGGGCCGGCCTGCTCGGTTACAGTCTGATCAGCGTTATCGGGTTATACCGCTGTCGCCGGCAGGTTACTCGGTGGGCGTCTTAGGTTCAGCGGGGTTGGCCTGTTCGGCCTTCAGCTGTTCAGCCTTGGCCGCTTTGGCGATTTGTTCGTCCTGGTAAACCTGTTTGGCCAGCCGCGCATTCTTGAAGCGGCGGCGCAGCCACAGGCCAACACCAAGAATCAACAGCGCACCCAATACCCACAGCTCGTACTTCTTGATGCTGCCGAGCATGCCTTCCAGCACCGCACCGAAGTGATAGGCAGCGGCGGCGAGGGCGCTGGCCCAGATCGCCGCGCCAATGCCATTGAGCAGCAGATAACGTCCCGGCGGATAACCCGACAGGCCGATCGCCACCGGCATCACCGTGCGCAGACCGTAAACGAAGCGGAAGCTCAGGACCCAGATGTCCGGATGCTTGCGGATGTGTTCCAGCGCGCGGTCACCCATCATCTGCCAGCGCGGTTTGCGCGCCAGCAACTTGCGCCCGTGCTTGCGGCCGAGGAAGTACCACAGCTGATCGCCGGCATAGCTGCCGAAGAACGCCACGACCACCACCATATTGATGTCCATGTATCCACGGAACGCGAGGAAGCCCGCGAGCACCAGAATGGTTTCGCCTTCGAAGAACGTGCCGAGGAACAAGGCAAAGTAGCCAAAGTCATGCAGAAATTGTTGGAGCATTGTCTGGGTGCTGGCGAAATGAACGCGCAGCCTAACCCTTCGGACACATTCATGAAAGTGTCCAAATGTGTCTCGACGTGAACAATTCCTACACTGAGAATGGAATGCGGCTACACGTCACAGGCCTCACACAACTGTCATCTGTTCGTCATAATGGCCGTCTATAACTGTCACGCTCGCCCGTTTGCGCGGGCTCAGGAGTCCGCCGTGAGCTTTACCCCAGCCAATCGTCTGTTCCCAGCCACGCGCCTGCGCCGCAATCGCCGTGATGATTTTTCGCGTCGGCTGGTGCGGGAAAATGTGCTGACGGTCGATGACTTGATCCTGCCGGTGTTCGTGCTTGACGGTGAAAACCGCCGCGAAGCCGTGGCCTCGATGCCCGGGGTAGAGCGGCTGACTATCGATTTGCTGCTCGAAGAAGCGGCGAACTGGGTCGAACTGGGTATTCCGGCGCTGGCGCTGTTCCCGGTCACCCCGGCAGGACTGAAATCCCTCGACGCCGCTGAAGCCTGGAACCCCGAAGGCATCGCCCAGCGCGCCACCCGCGCCCTGCGTGAGCGTTTCCCGGAACTCGGCGTAATCACCGACGTGGCGCTCGATCCGTTCACCACTCATGGTCAGGACGGCATTCTCGACGAAGCAGGCTACGTGCAGAACGACATCACCGTCGACGCACTGGTGCGTCAGGCGTTGTCCCACGCCGAAGCCGGCGCGCAGGTCGTCGCACCGTCGGACATGATGGACGGTCGCATCCAGGCGATCCGCGAAGCGCTGGAAATCGCCGGTCACGTCAACGTGCGGATCATGGCTTACTCGGCCAAGTACGCCAGCGCCTATTACGGCCCGTTCCGCGATGCGGTGGGTTCGGCGTCGAATCTCGGCAAAGCGAATAAGGCCTCTTATCAGATGGACCCGGCCAACAGTGACGAAGCGCTGCACGAAGTCGGTGCGGACTTGTCTGAAGGCGCGGACATGGTCATGGTCAAGCCGGGCATGCCATACCTGGACATTCTTTTCCGGGTAAAAGATGCCTTCAAGGTGCCGACCTTCGTCTACCAGGTTAGCGGCGAATACGCCATGCACATGGCGGCGATCCAGAATGGCTGGTTGAGCGAGGCGGTGATTGTCGAATCACTGACCGCCTTTAAACGTGCCGGTGCTGATGGCATCCTGACTTACTTTGCTGTCCGTGCCGCTCAATTGTTACGAGAGCAGAAATAGCCCTCCCAGGAACATTCGATGAATACCGAAGGACTCACTGAAGTTGCCGTAAAAGAAGCTCAACCGGTGGTCGAGCAAATCACCGAAACCCCGCCGGAACTGGAGCCTGCGCCGCCCGCGCCGGTGGCCGAACCTGCGGCGGCGGTGCCAGCCATCGCCATTCCCGGTCTGGATGACAGCAGCCTGTACATCCACCGCGAGCTCTCGCAATTGCAGTTCAATATCCGCGTGCTGGAACAGGCGCTGGACGAGTCCTATCCGTTGCTGGAACGCTTGAAGTTCCTGCTGATCTTTTCCAGCAACCTCGACGAATTCTTTGAAATCCGCGTTGCCGGCCTGAAGAAGCAGATCACCTTCGCCCGTGAGCAGGCCGGTGCCGACGGTCTGCAACCGCATCAAGCGCTGGCGCGGATCAGCGAGCTGGTGCACGGTCACGTTGACCGTCAGTACGCAATCCTCAATGACATCCTGCTGCCGGAGCTGGAAAAGCATCAGGTGCGCTTCATCCGTCGCCGCAACTGGACGGTCAAGCTGAAGACCTGGGTGCGCCGCTATTTCCGTGACGAGATCGCGCCGATCATCACCCCGATCGGCCTCGACCCGACGCACCCGTTCCCGTTGCTGGTGAACAAGAGCCTGAACTTCATCGTCGAGCTGGAAGGTATCGACGCCTTCGGTCGCGATTCCGGCCTGGCGATCATCCCGGCGCCGCGCTTGCTGCCGCGGATCATCAAGGTGCCGGAAGAAGTCGGCGGCGCCGGCGACAACTATGTGTTCCTCTCGTCGATGATCCACGCCCACGCCGATGACCTGTTCCAGGGCATGAAGGTCAAGGGCTGCTACCAGTTCCGCCTGACCCGAAACGCCGACCTGGCGCTCGACTCCGAAGATGTAGAAGACCTCGCCCGCGCGCTGCGTGGCGAGTTGTTCTCGCGTCGTTACGGCGATGCGGTGCGCCTGGAAGTCGCTGACACTTGCCCGAAACACCTCTCGGACTATCTGCTCAAGCAGTTCAACCTGAGCGAGAGCGAGCTGTATCAGGTCAACGGCCCGGTCAACCTGACGCGGCTGTTCAGCATCACCGGTCTGGACAGTCATCCGGAGCTGCAATACACGCCGTTCACCCCGCAGATCCCGAAACTGCTGCAGAACAGCGAAAACATTTTCAGCGTGGTCAGCAAGCAGGACATCCTCTTGCTGCACCCGTTCGAGTCGTTCACCCCGGTGGTCGACCTGCTGCGCCAAGCGGCGAAAGACCCGCACGTACTCGCTGTGCGTCAGACCCTTTACCGCTCCGGCGCCAACTCCGAGATCGTCGATGCGCTGGTCGATGCCGCGCGTAACGGCAAGGAAGTCACGGCGGTCATCGAGCTGCGTGCGCGCTTCGACGAAGAGTCCAACCTGCAGCTGGCCAGTCGTCTGCAAGCGGCCGGTGCGGTGGTGATCTACGGCGTGGTGGGCTTCAAGACCCACGCCAAGATGATGCTGATCCTGCGTCGCGAAGCCGGCGAGATCGTCCGTTACGCGCACCTCGGCACCGGTAACTACCACGCCGGCAACGCCAAGCTTTACACCGACTACAGCTTGCTGACTTCCGACGACGCCTTGTGCGAAGACGTCGGCAAACTGTTCAGCCAGTTGATCGGCATGGGCAAGACCCTGCGCATGAAGAAGCTGCTGCATGCGCCGTTCACCCTGAAAAAGGGCATGCTCGACATGATCGCCCGCGAGACGCAATTTGCGCTCGACGGCAAACCGGCGCACATCATTGCCAAGTTCAACTCGCTGACCGATCCGAAGATCATCCGCGCGTTGTACAAGGCCAGCCAGTCTGGCGTGCGCATCGATCTGGTGGTGCGTGGCATGTGCTGCCTGCGTCCGGGCATCGCCGGGGTTTCGCACAACATCCATGTGCGCTCGATCATCGGCCGCTTCCTCGAACACACCCGCGTGTTCTACTTCCTCAATGGCGGCGACGAGCAGATGTTCCTCTCCAGCGCCGACTGGATGGAGCGCAACCTCGACAAGCGCGTTGAGACTTGCTTCCCGGTAGAAGGCAAAAAGCTGCTGACCCGCGTGAAGAAAGAGCTCGAGCTGTACCTGACCGACAACACCCACAGCTGGAGCCTGCAGTCGGATGGCCGTTACATCCGCAACACGCCGACCGGCAACCAGAACCCGCGCAGCGCGCAGGCGACATTGCTGGAGCGACTGGGCAGCCCGATTCTGCCAGTGAGCAGTTGATCTTCAGCCGAATAAAAAAGGCGATCCCACGGGATCGCCTTTTTTGTACCTGTTACACCGACCTGTAGGAGCTGCCGCAGGCTGCGATCTTTTGATCTTGATCGTATAAAAACAACATCAAAAGATCGCAGCCTGCGGCAGCTCCTACAGGGGGGATTTGCGCTGTGTCAGTGCACGGTGAGGACGATGCCCACCCGCGTCAGCCAATCCGCCTCAAGCCCGAAATCCGCCTGGGTCAGCTGATTTTCGTCCAGCCAGTTTTCCGGGAATTGCACATCCAGGGTATTGCCCTTGGCGTGCAACACCACCTGCGGCATCGCTTGGGTGCCACGAATGTGATGGAACAGAATCGCAAAGCGCAGCAGCACGCACAGACGGATCAGCTTGTCGCCGTCGTCGCCGAAGTCAGCAAACTTGTCCTTGGGAATGTTGCGGCGATGGCCGCGCACCAGCAGGGCGAGCATCTGCTGGTCTTCGCGAGAGAAGCCGGCGAGGTCCGAGTGCTCGATCAAATAAGCGCCGTGTTTGTGGTAGTGATAGTGCGCAATGTCGAGGCCGACTTCGTGCACTTTAGCTGCCCAGCCAAGGAGTTCGCGCCAGATGCCGTCATCCAGCTCCCAGTCCGCCGCGACCTGATCGAATGCGTGCAAGGCTTTGCGCTCGACTCGAGCGGCCTGTTGCAGATCGACGTGATAGCGCTCCATCAACGAGGTCAGGGTGCGTTCACGCACGTCTTCGTGATGATGACGGCCAAGCAGGTCGTAAAGCACACCTTCACGCAGCGCGCCGTCGCAGTGGTCCATGCGCTGCAGTTCGAGGGCGTCGAAAATCGCTTCGAGAATCGCCAGACCCGCCGGGAAGATTGTCCGGCGGTCAGGCTTGATGCCTTCGAAGTCGATCTTGTCGACATCACCCAGTTTGAACAGGCGACGCTTGAGCCACGCCAGACCTTCGGCGTTGACTTCGCCAGTGCCGTGACCGCCAGCCTTCAGCGCCAGGCCGATGGCGCGGATGGTGCCCGAGGAGCCGATGGCTTCATCCCAGGTCAGGCGATGCAGGGCGTGCTCGATGCTCATGATCTCCAGCCGCGCTGCGGTGTACGCCTGGGCGTAGCGGGCCGGGGTGATCTTGCCGTCCTTGAAATAGCGCTGGGTGAAGCTGACGCAGCCCATTTGCAGGCTTTCGCGCAGCAGCGGCTCGAAACGCTGACCAATGATGAATTCGGTACTGCCGCCGCCGATGTCGGCGACCAGACGTTTGCCCGGAGTGTCGGCGAGGGTGTGCGACACGCCCAGATAAATCAGGCGCGCCTCTTCACGGCCGGAGATGACTTCCACCGGATGGCCGAGGATTTCTTCGGCGCGATGGATGAATTCGAGGCGGTTGCGCGCTTCCCGCAGGGCGTTGGTGCCGACGATGCGCACGGCGCCCAGCGGCATACCGTTGATCAGTTGGGCAAAACGCTTGAGGCAATCGAGGCCGCGCTGCATCGATTCTTCGTTGAGTTTGCGCTCATCGTCGATGCCGGCAGCCAGCTGAACTTTCTCGCCGAGACGCTCGAGAATGCGGATTTCGCCGTTCTGGGCTTTCGCCACGACCATGTGAAAGCTGTTGGAGCCCAGGTCGATTGCGGCGATCAGGGACAGATTCTTGGCTTGGGATTGCGGCATGGTCAGGGGGTCTCGGTCGATAACCTCGACATCGTGCCACGATCAAACGCTGGCGCCAACGCGCACGGTTCAAACCGGACCGTTCCCACGCTCTGCGTGGGAATGCAGCCCGGGACGCTCCGCGTCCCAAAAGCGGACGCAGAGCGTCCGGTGAGGCATTACCACGCAGAGCGTGGGAACGATCAGATAAAAGTCTTGAGAACGCGGCGCGGCCATTCGCGAGCAAGCCCGCTCCCACAGGTGACAGCACTCCAATGTGGGAGCGGGCTTGCTCGCGAAGGGGTCATCACTGCCTCAGAAGATCTTTCAGGCTGTCGCTTCTACAGTGCCAATAAAGTTCGCCAGCTCCGCCGTCTGCGGATTGGCAAACAACACCTTCGGATCCCCCACCTCATGCACCTTGCCATGGTGCATGAACACCAGTTTGTCGCCCACCTCGCGGGCGAAGCGCATTTCGTGGGTGACCATGATCAATGTCATGCCTTCCCTGGCCAATTGGCGCACCACGCTGAGCACTTCGTTGACCAGTTCCGGGTCAAGCGCCGAGGTGATCTCATCGCACAGCAACACTTTCGGCGACATCGCCAGTGCCCGGGCAATCGCCACACGCTGCTGCTGACCACCGGACAACCGATCCGGGAACGCATCGAATTTTTCACCAAGACCCACCCGTTCCAGCATTGCGCGCGCCAGTTCCGCTGCCTTGGCTTTTGGCACTTTCTGCACCACCTGTGGCGCGAGCATGACGTTCTCGCCGACGGTGAGGTGCGGGAACAGGTTGAACTGCTGAAAAACCATACCGACTTTCTGCCGCAAGCTGCGCAAATCAGCGCGGGCAGCGTCGAGGTATTCGCCATCGACTTCGATCACGCCGTCGTTGATCGATTCCAGGCCGTTAAGCGTGCGCAGCAGGGTGGATTTGCCCGAGCCGCTGCGGCCGATGATCGCCACCACCTGGCCTTCCTCGACGCTGAGGTCGATGCCTTTGAGCACGTGGTGATCGCCGTAGTATTTATGCAGGGCGGAAATTCTAAGCAGAGGCATGCAGTCTCCTTTCCAGGTAGCGCGCACTGAGGGACAAGGGGTAGCAGAGCAGGAAATAGCCGAGGGCGACGAGGCCGTAGACCATGAACGGTTCAAACGTGGCGTTGGCGAGCATGCCGCCGGTCTTGGTCAGCTCGGTGAAGCCGATGATTGAGGTCACGGCGGTGCCTTTGACCACTTGCACCGAAAAACCCACGGTCGGCGCCACGGCAATCCGCAGCGCTTGCGGCAGGATCACGTAGCGCAGTTGCTCCAAGGGATTGAGCGCCAGACTCGCCGAGGCTTCCCACTGGCCATGCGCGATCGACTCGACGCAACCGCGCCAGATCTCTGCCAGATAGGCGCTGGTGAACAAGGTCAGGGCAATCGCTGCGGCCATCCACGGCGAAATCTCGATTCCGGCCAGCGCCACGCCGAAGAACACCAGAAACAGCTGCATCAACAGTGGCGTGCCCTGGAACAGCTCGATCCATGTGCGGGCGATGTTGCTCGATACAGAGTTTTTTGAAATGCGCATGATCAGGATCAGCAGCCCGACGAGGCCGCCGCCGATAAACGCCACCAGCGACAACGCCAACGTCCATTGCAGGCCTGTGAGCAAATTGCGCAGGATGTCCCAGAAGGTGAAGTCACTCATGCGCGGCTCCCGCTTCGACTGATATAGCGGCGACCGATCCAGTTGAGCAACTGGCGGATCAGCAGCGCCATGCACAGATAGAGCAGCGTGGTCAGCGCGTAGGTTTCAAAGGCGCGGAAGTTGCGCGACTGAATGAAGTTGGCGGCGAAGCTCAGCTCTTCGGTGGCGATCTGCGAACACACCGCCGAACCGAGCATGACGATGATGATCTGGCTGCTCAGCGCCGGCCAGACCTTGCCCAGCGCAGGCAGCAAGACCACGTGGCGGAACGCCTCGAAGCGGGTCATCGCCAATGCTGCTGCGGCTTCCAGCTGCCCGCGCGGGATCGCCTGAATGCCGGCACGGATGATCTCGGTCGAATAGGCGCCGAGGTTGATCACCATCGCCAGCACCGCCGCCTGCCATTCGGAAATTTGCACGCCAAGCGACGGCAGGCCGAAGAAGATGAAGAACAACTGCACCAGAAACGGCGTGTTGCGGATCAACTCGACGTAAACGCCGAATAGCGTCGAGAACGGGCGAATCTCCCACGCCCGCATCAGCGCCCCGACAATCCCGAGGCCGACCCCGAGCACCGCACCGATGGCGGTCAGCTCCAGGGTAAACAGCGCCCCGCGCAGCAGCAGGTCGGTGTTTTCCACCACCGGCATGAAATCGAACTGATAAGCCATGAAGGTCTCCCGCGCAGTCGATCAGAGATCGGCCGGCAGCGGCTCTTTCAGCCAGGTCTGCGAATTCTTTTCCAGTGCGCCGTCAGCCTTGGCGGTGGTCAGGATGTCGTTGACCTTGGCCAGCAGCGCCGCTTCGTTCTTGTTCACGCCGACGTAGACCGGCGAATCCTTGAGCTTCACTTTCAGCGCCGGCACGCGTTTCGGATTCTTCTCGCTGATCGCGACCATCACCACGTTGCCGCTGGCGATCAGGTCGACCTGGCCTGCGAGGTAGGCGGCGATGGTCGAGTTGTTGTCTTCGAAGCGCTTGATGGTCACACCTTCGGGAGCGACCTTGGTCAGCTCGATGTCTTCGATGGCGCCACGGGTGACGCTGATGGTCTTGCCCTTGAGGTCATCGAGGCTGGTAATCGCGGCGTCGGGCGGGCCGAACACGGCGAGGTAGAACGGTGCGTAGGCATGGGAGAAGTCGATGACCTTCTCGCGTTCGGGGTTTTTGCCGAGGCTGGAAATCACCAGGTCGACTTTGCCAGTGGTGAGAAACGGGATGCGGTTGGTGCTGTTGACCGGGGTCAGTTCAAGTTTGACCTTGAGTTGCTCGGCCAACAGTTTTGCCGTGTCGATGTCCAGGCCGCGCGGCTTCATGTCCGGGCCGACCGAGCCGAAGGGCGGGAAGTCTTGTGGCACCGCAACTTTCAGCGTGCCGCGTTTGACCACGTCGTCGAGACCGTCGGCATGTGCGGGCGCCTGACAGAGCAGCAGGCCGGCAAACAGGGAAGCGAGGAGGGCGCTGTAACGCTGGGTCATGGACAATCTCCGGATCGGCGGGAAGTGATTTCTGTGATCGGACAGAGCATGCGCCGTGCCAATAGGCGGCCTTGGTAGCGGCAGGCCGCGGTTTCAGCGGGTTTGTTCGGTCTTACTGGTCTGAACAGTCAGGTTGTTTTTCGCACTGCCATGGCGCATCGGCCCCAAGCGTCGAACCCCGCTGGGGCACGACTTGCCGGACTCCTCGAATAGCTTTACAACTAGCCGCACATTGGCCTGGTGCGTCTGAAAAACCATGAACTCGATCTCCCGTGCGGTACCCGAAGTGGCGCTGCAAGCGATCCGCAAACTGATCAGCGAACAGGGCTTCGGCCCCGGCGATGCCTTGCCGTCGCAACGGGATCTGGCGCTGCAACTCGGTGTCAGTCGGGCATCGTTGCGTGAAGCGTTGTCATCACTGAGTGCACTGGGCGTGGTCAGTATTCAGCCGGGCAAGGGCGTTTTCGTGCAGGCGCCGGTGGAGTTGTCACGCGGCGATAACGCGCCGGGCTGGTCGTTCGCGGCGCAGGCGTCGCCATTGGATATCTTTCAGTTGCGCTATGCGCTGGAGGGTTTCGCCGCAGGGCTGGCAGCGGTGACGCTGAGCACGTTCGATCTGGATGCGCTGGAAGACAATGTTGCGGCAATGCGCGAGCAATTGAAGGCCGGCGACTTTGAAGCCGCCGCGAAACTCGACTTCGAATTCCACCGGCGCATTCTGCTGGCGAGCGGCAATCAGGCGATGCTGAGCATCCTTACCGCCAGTGCCGAGATGTTTCTCGAGAGCCAGAAACTACCGTTCATCCGTGCCGAGCGCGCCATGGAAACCTGGCAGGAACACCGCAAAATCCTTCGTGCCCTCGCTCGCCGGGCATCCGCTGCTGCGCAAAAAGCCATGCAGGAACACGTGCGCAATGCGGCCCTGCGCACCGGGATCGCCTTCATCGCCCCCGCCACGGCTTGACTTGAGCTATACCCAAACTCATGCGGCACCATAGCAAGACTCAATCATCTGCGGCTTCCTGAACACAGGAAGGGCGGCTATGATGGGCCACGTTTTTTTGCTTACAACCTGGAGAATTCCATGAGCAGCGATCTTATCAAACACGTTAGCGACGCTAGCTTCGATGCCGACGTACTCAAGGCCGAAGGCGCTGTCCTGGTCGATTACTGGGCTGAATGGTGCGGTCCTTGCAAAATGATCGCTCCGGTACTGGACGAGATTGCCGAGACTTACAAAGGCAAGCTGACCGTTGCCAAACTGAACATCGACGAAAACCAGGAAACCCCGGCCAAGCATGGCGTGCGTGGTATCCCGACCTTGATGCTGTTCAAGAACGGTGAAGTCGCTGCGACCAAAGTCGGCGCGCTGTCGAAGTCGCAACTGGCAGCTTTCCTCGACGCCAACATCTAAGCGTCGCAGTAAAGTGCTTTAAAAAAAGCCCCGCAAATAGCGGGGCTTTTTGCGTATTCAGGGCTAGACGCTCCGAAACTCAGGTGGTACATTCGGCCCCGCACTGGTTTCTCCATTGCCCCCTGCTAGCCGTCGCCGACGCACTCCTTTTCGAATTAGTTCGCGATCCTGTCGCCTTCTCCGCGGCGCGGCCTCATTAAGCCAAAAGCTTAATTTCCCCCCCTCCATAAATGATTACGTCATTCCTATATGAATCTGACTGAACTCAAGCAAAAGCCGATTACCGAACTGCTCGAATTGGCCGAACAGATGGGCATAGAAAATATGGCCCGTTCGCGCAAGCAGGACGTGATTTTCTCCCTGCTGAAAAAGCACGCTAAAAGCGGCGAGGAAATCTCCGGTGATGGCGTGCTGGAGATTCTCCAGGACGGCTTCGGCTTCCTGCGCTCCGCTGACGCTTCCTACCTGGCCGGCCCGGACGATATCTACGTCTCGCCAAGCCAGATCCGCCGCTTCAACTTGCGCACCGGTGACACCATCGTTGGCAAGATCCGCCCTCCGAAGGAAGGCGAGCGGTATTTCGCTCTGCTCAAGGTCGACACGATCAACTTCGATCGTCCCGAGAACGCGAAAAACAAGATTCTCTTCGAGAACCTGACCCCGCTGTTCCCGACCGTGCGCATGAAGATGGAAGCCGGTAACGGTTCCACCGAAGACTTGACCGGTCGTGTGATCGACCTGTGCGCCCCGATCGGCAAAGGCCAGCGTGGTCTGATCGTCGCACCGCCGAAAGCCGGTAAAACGATCATGCTGCAAAACATCGCAGCGAACATCGCCCGTAACAACCCTGAAGTTCACCTGATCGTGCTGCTGATCGACGAGCGTCCGGAAGAAGTAACCGAGATGCAGCGCACCGTGCGCGGCGAAGTGGTTGCCTCGACTTTCGACGAACCGCCGACCCGTCACGTCCAGGTTGCCGAAATGGTGATCGAGAAGGCCAAGCGCCTGGTCGAACACAAGAAAGATGTGGTGATCCTGCTCGACTCCATCACGCGTCTGGCCCGTGCCTACAACACCGTGATTCCAAGCTCCGGCAAGGTCTTGACCGGTGGTGTCGATGCTCACGCCCTCGAGAAGCCAAAGCGTTTCTTCGGTGCTGCGCGTAACATCGAAGAAGGCGGCTCGCTGACCATTATCGCCACCGCGCTGGTTGAAACCGGCTCGAAGATGGACGAAGTGATCTACGAAGAGTTCAAGGGTACCGGCAACATGGAACTGCCTCTGGATCGCAAGATCGCCGAGAAGCGCGTGTTCCCGGCGATCAACATCAACCGCTCCGGCACCCGCCGCGAAGAGTTGCTGACTGCCGACGACGAGCTGCAGCGCATGTGGATTCTGCGCAAGCTGCTGCACCCGATGGACGAAGTCGCAGCGATCGAGTTCCTGGTCGACAAGCTGAAAACGACCAAGACCAACGACGAGTTCTTCCTGTCGATGAAGCGCAAGTAACATCGCCGGCTGAGCCGATAAAAATGGCGTCCCTATGGGGGCGCTATTTTTTTGCCCGGATTTTGACTGGATTTTGTCTCAGCGATGGGACGATGGCGATCTGGTAAGGTCTGTGCCTTGCAGAATGAGTAGCAACGTACGAGACCGTTTCCGGGTAAGAGAATCCGGCTGTACAAATAATAACCAACTGATTGGCATTAAAGATTTATGAGCACACTCGCTTATCGAAGGGATATCGACGGCTTGCGGGCAGTCGCGGTCATCGCCGTGGTGCTGTTCCATTTTGGCGTCCCGGGGTTTACCGGCGGTTTTGTCGGGGTTGACGTGTTTTTCGTCATCTCCGGCTACCTGATCACTTCGATCATCTGGAACCAGCGTCAGGCTGGACGGTTCAGCTTCGTCGAGTTCTGGGCGCGCCGTGCGCGGCGGATTCTGCCGGCGCTGTTCGCGATGATCATTGCGGTGCTGGCGGTGGGCTGGTTCCTGCTGGCGCCCAAGGATTACGAAGAACTGGGGCGCTCAGTGCGCTATCAGGTGCTGTTCGTCTCGAACATCCTGTTCATGCGCCAGGACGGCTATTTCGACATCGCCTCTGACCTCAAACCGATGTTGCACACCTGGTCGCTGGCGGTTGAAGAGCAGTTCTACATCCTCTTCCCGCTGCTGTTGGCCGTCATGTCAGGTCGCCTCAAGCACTGGCGGCTGGCGTTGTTCGCGATTCTGCTGGTGTCCTTCGGTCTGAGCGTCTGGGCGGTCAGTCATCACCCGGAAAAAGCCTTCTTCCTGCTGCCGATGCGCGCCTGGGAACTGCTCGCCGGTGCGATGCTGGCAGTCGCACCGAAGCATGCCTGGCGCTTGAAGCCCATGGCTGCGCAACTGTTGAGCCTGCTCGGCATGGGCCTGATCCTGCTGGCGGTGTTCGGTTACGACAAGGCCACGCCATTCCCCGGTGCGGCGGCGTTGCTGCCGGTGCTCGGTGTGGTGCTGCTGATTTTCGCCAACGGTCATCGTCAAACCTTCGTTGGTCAATTGTTGAGCAGTAAAGTGATGGTCGGTTTTGGCCTGATCTCCTATTCCTGGTACCTCTGGCATTGGCCGGTATTCGTGTTTTCCAGCTATGCCAGCGTCGAAGACACCCGTTCGCTCGACAGCGCCGGGTTGATTCTGCTGACGCTTGTGCTGGGTTATCTGTCGTGGAAATTCATCGAAACCCCGTTCCGTGAGCGCCGTTTGCTCGCCGGCCGTCGGCCGATTTTGATCGCCGGCGCCTTGGGTGTGCTGGTGCTGGCGCTGGCCGGCCAAACCCTGCGCTGGACCGATGGTTTGCCGTGGCGCTTGTCCGATCAGGCCCTGCAATACGCCCGCGGCCACGACTGGCGGCCGGAGTTGATGGCGTGCCTGGCGGACGACAAGACACCTGACGACAAACTGTTCTGTCATTACGGCGTCGCCGACTTGCCTGCGCAGGCGATGGTCTGGGGCGACAGTCACGCCACGGCGCTGATTCCGGTGTTCGATGACGGTGCGAAAGCCCATGACGTCAGCGTGATCCTCGCTAGCTCCCCCGGCTGCATTCCGGTGGAAGGCTTGGAGCACGGCCCGGTGTGCGCGCACTTCAACCGTCGCATTGAGCAGGCGTTAAAAGAGCAAACCGTCAGCGATGTGGTGCTGGTCGCGCGCTGGAGCCTGTACGTCTACGGTGCAGCCAATGGCGACTTGGGTCACGTGCTGCGAACTCCGGACGGTCGTTATGATCGCGCCTATGCCGAGCAACGTCTGGCCGATGGTCTGCGGACGCGGGTCGCACAATTGCGTGCCAGTGGGCACCGGGTCTGGCTGGTCAAAGAGGCGCCATTGCAGCCTTTCAGCCCGCCATATCGCCTGACTCGCCTGGCGATGCTGGATCGTTCGGTCGAAGGCGTCGGTCAACAAGTGGCCATTCACCACGAGCGCCAGGTGTTCATCAGCCAGCTGTTCGCCGAGCTGGCCAAAGACCCGGCGGTGCGTGTGGTCGATCCTGCGCCACGCCTGTGTGATGAAAAGGGACTCTGTCACGCAGAACTCGACGGCTTCTCGCTGTACACCGACGATAATCACCTCTCGGAAGTCGGCGCGCGTCTGGTGGCACCGATCATGGAACCGCTGTTCATCAGCCTGCAAGGCCGGGGAAACCTCGGCAAAGCCCGGACGAATGCAGCCAAGTAAGCAGCGACAGGCTGCCACAGGGCTGCATAGCAGGTAGGATGTACGCCTATTTTGAGGGTGCCATCGTCAATGAAATTCAAGGATCTTCGGGATTTCGTGCAGCAGCTTGAGCAGCGCGGAGAGTTGAAACGCATCCAGATTCCCGTCTCTCCGGTGCTGGAGATGACTGAGGTGTGTGACCGCACGCTACGGGCCAAAGGCCCGGCGCTGCTGTTCGAGAAGCCGACCGGCTACGACATTCCGGTGCTCGGCAACCTGTTCGGCACCCCCGAGCGGGTGGCCATGGGCATGGGCGCCGAGTCGGTCAGCGAGCTGCGCGAAATCGGCAAGCTGCTGGCGTTCCTCAAGGAGCCTGAGCCGCCGAAGGGCTTGAAAGACGCGTGGTCGAAGCTGCCGATCTTCCGCAAGATCATCTCGATGGCGCCGAAAGTCGTCAAAGACGCGGTGTGCCAGGAAGTGGTCATCGAAGGCGACGACGTCGACCTGGCGATGCTGCCGGTGCAGACCTGCTGGCCCGGCGACGTCGGCCCGCTGATCACCTGGGGCCTGACCGTCACCAAAGGCCCGAACAAGGACCGCCAGAACCTCGGCATCTACCGTCAGCAAGTGATCGGCCGCAACAAGGTGATCATGCGTTGGCTGAGCCACCGTGGCGGCGCGCTGGATTACCGCGAATGGTGCGAAAAGCATCCGGGCCAACCGTTCCCGGTGTCCGTGGCATTGGGTGCGGACCCTGCGACCATTCTTGGCGCCGTCACGCCAGTGCCGGACAGCCTGTCCGAATACGCTTTTGCCGGTCTCTTGCGCGGTAACCGCACCGAACTGGTCAAGTGCCGTGGCAACGACCTGCAAGTGCCGGCCACCGCCGAAATCATCCTCGAAGGCGTGATCCATCCGGGCGAAATGGCCGATGAAGGCCCGTACGGGGACCACACCGGTTACTACAACGAAGTCGACAGCTTCCCGGTGTTCACCGTCGAGCGCATCACCCACCGGATCAAGCCGATCTACCACAGCACTTACACCGGCCGTCCGCCGGATGAGCCGGCGATTCTCGGCGTCGCACTGAACGAAGTGTTCGTGCCGATCCTGCAAAAGCAGTTTCCGGAAATCACCGACTTCTACCTGCCGCCGGAAGGCTGTTCGTACCGCATGGCCATCGTGACCATGAAGAAGTCGTATCCGGGGCACGCCAAGCGCGTGATGCTCGGTGTCTGGTCGTTTTTGCGACAGTTCATGTACACCAAGTTCGTTATCGTCACTGACGACGATATCAACGCCCGTGACTGGAACGACGTGATCTGGGCCATCACCACGCGCATGGACCCCAAGCGCGACACGGTGATGATCGATAACACGCCGATCGACTACCTCGACTTCGCCTCGCCGATCTCCGGCCTGGGTTCGAAAATGGGCCTCGATGCCACCCACAAGTGGCCGGGCGAAACCACTCGCGAGTGGGGCCGCGTGATCGTCAAGGACGACGCCGTCACCCAACGGATCGATGCCATCTGGAATCAGTTAGGAATAGATTGATGCGTGTAACCCTGCAGCCCTCCGGAGCAGTGCTTGAGATACAGCCCGGTGAGCGGATTCTCGATGGTGCGCGGCGCCTGGGCTACGAATGCCCGCAAAGCTGCCGCAACGGCAATTGTCACGTGTGTGCGGCGCTGCTGGTCGAAGGCCGCGTCGAACAGGCCGGCAAGGTGCATGACCACGGCGAGTTCTACACTTGCATAGCCGAGCCGCTGGAAGACTGCATCCTGCTGTGGGATGGCGTGCTCGCGTTGGGAGAACTGCCGGTGCGCAGCCTGTCATGTCAGGTCATCGAATGCCGCGACGTCGGTGGCGACACCTGGCGCGTGCGTCTGCGTGCGCCGGCCGGCAAGCCGCCGCGTTATCACGCCGGGCAGTACCTGATGATCGAACGTGAGAGCGGCGAGAAGTCGGCGTTCTCCATGGCCTCGGCACCGCATGGCGGGCGCGATCTGGAAATCCATGTGCTGGCGCGCGAAGCCAGTGCGCTGAGCCTGATCGAACAGCTGCAGCGCAACGCCATGGTGCGCATCGAGCTACCGTTCGGCGATACGCATCTGGCCGAGCTGCCGGATGGGCCGCTGGTGTTGGTCGCCGCCGGCACCGGCATGGGCCAGATCCACGCGCTGATCGAACACTGTCGCGCCAATGGCTTCAAACATCCTGTGCATCTTTACTGGGGCGTGCGTCGTCCGGAAGATTTCTATGAAATCGAACACTGGGACGAATGGCTGAAGTTACCCAACCTGTTCCTGCACAAAGTCGTCAGCGATCAATGTGGCTGGGAAGGGCGCTGCGGCATGCTGCACGAGGCGGTTTGTGAAGACTTCCCGGATCTGAAACCGCTGCACGTCTACGCCAGCGGCTCGCCGGCGATGGTCTATGGCACCCTCGACGCCTTGGTCGAAGCCGGGATGGATGCCCATCAAATGCGTGCGGATGTGTTCGCCTACGCGCCTCGTCCCTGAATCCGTTATAACTCTCTATATAGCCGATCGGTATTTATGTAATTGCATAAATACCGCTAGGTTATATATCAATCAGGCAATCAATTAAGAACTGTGCCATGGCACTCAAATTGCCTTAAAACATATGTGCCTTATTGTTACAGCGGTGCGTTCTATTAAGTAATTCTTCACCCGCGGGGAGCTGAACGCTATTCGCCATGAGCGCCATTGAAAACGCTTTTCTGAATTTGAATTACCCTCCGCGGCTCGATCTTGGGCCGCAGCTGACGCACGAACAACTTCTCGCTTCCATGCAATCGACCATGGCGCGCCACAAGGGCGGGCCGGTGTGGCTGTTCGCCTACGGTTCGCTGATCTGGCGGCCGGAATGTTCGGCGGTGGAGCGGGTGCGCGGTCGGGTGCATGGCTACCATCGTGGCTTGTACCTGTGGTCGCACGAGCACCGCGGTACGCCGGAATTGCCCGGCCTGGTGTTTGGTCTGGATCGCGGCGGTTCGTGCAGTGGCTTTGCTTATCGCTTGCCGGAAGACAATCTCGATGCGGCGCTGTACGCGCTGTGGAAACGCGAGATGCCGGTGCCGTCCTATCGGCCACACTGGCTCAACTGCCGTCTTGCCGACGGTAGCCAGGTGCAGGCCTTGGGATTTGTGTTGGAGCGGCACCTGCCCAGCTATGCCGGCAACTTGCCGGATCATGTGCTGAGCCAGGTGTTTGCAAGCGCCAGCGGGCGTTACGGCACCACTCGCGATTATGTCGAGCAGACCGCGCACGCCCTGCGCAGCCACGCCATGCCAGACCGCAATCTGGAGGCGCGGCTCAAGCGCTGTAAATCACAGACCGATCAAGCGACCGCTTCACGGCTCTGACTGGCAACCTGTTTGTGCCACAGGGTCGGGGCGAGGAAGGCCATCGACAGCAGGCAAGCGCCCACCAGCAGGACAAAACCACCGTCCCAGCCGAAATGGTCAACGGTGTAGCCCATCGCTGCGCTGGCCGCGACCGAACCACCGAGATAACCGAACAGACCGGTGAAGCCTGCGGCAGTGCCAGCGGCTTTCTTCGGTGCCAGTTCCAGTGCCTGCAGGCCGATCAGCATCACCGGGCCGTAGATCAGGAAGCCGATCGAGAACAGCGCGATCATGTCGACGGTCGGGTTGCCGGCCGGGTTCAGCCAGTAGACCAGGGTCGCGACAGTCACCAGCGCCATGAACACCATGCCGGTCAGGCCACGGTTGCCACGGAAGATCTTGTCCGACATCCAGCCGCACAGCAGCGTGCCCGGAATACCCGCCCACTCGTAGAAAAAGTACGCCCACGAAGTTTTATCGACGGTGAAGCCCTTGGCTTCTTTCAGATAGGTCGGTGCCCAGTCCAGCACGCCGTAGCGCAGCAGGTAGACGAAGACGTTGGCCATGGCGATGTACCAGAGCATTTTGTTGCGCAGCACGTATTTGACGAAGATCTCTTTCGCGCTGAATTCGTCTTCGTGGCTATCGTCGTAGCCTTCCGGGTAGTCGTTCTTGTACTTCTCGATCGGCGGCAGGCCAACCGATTGCGGGGTGTCGCGCATGGTGATGAAGGCAAACACCGCGACGCCCAGCGCCACCGCTGCCGGTACGTAGAAAGCCGCATGCCAGTCGTTGAACAGGCCCATGCCGAGCAGGAACAGCGGGCCGATCAGACCGCCGCCGACGTTATGCGCCACGTTCCACACCGACACCACGCCGCCGCGTTCCTTCTGCGACCACCAGTGCACCATGGTCCGGCCACTTGGCGGCCAGCCCATGCCCTGGGCCCAGCCGTTGATGAACAGGAGGATGAACATCATGGTCACGCTGGACGTTGCCCAAGGCGCGAAACCGAACACGAACATCACTCCCGCCGAGACCAACAGGCCGAACGGCAGGAAGAAGCGCGGGTTGGAACGGTCGGACACCAGGCCCATGAGGAATTTCGACAAGCCATAGGCGATCGCAATCGCCGACATCGCCAGACCCAGATCGCCACGGCTGTAGCCTTCGTCGATCAGGTACGGCATGGCCAGGGAGAAGTTTTTGCGCAGCAGGTAATAACCCGCGTAGCCAAAGAAAATACCGGCGAAGATCTGCCAGCGCAGGCGTCGGTAAGTGCTGTCTATTTTTTCTTCAGGCAGTGGAGCCTGATGTGCGGCAGGACGAAAGAAAGCAAACATTCAAGAGCTCCAGATTTCTTGTTTTGACTGCGGATGCGAATGTTACAGTTTCGTTACCGAAAATAGCACCGGTTCGCATCGGCAAAACAGCGGAAAATGTTGGAAGTCGCGCGTTCCATTACGAACCTGTCGCTCAGCTGTAAGAACAGGGCGTTTTTGTAGCGTCCGCAATTTTCTGTCTTAGACTCGCGATCAATAAGCCGATTGATTGCCCAGAGACGAATGATGGCCCCGAGGATTCGCAGGTTATTGCCGAGATTGTTGATGGTGATTGCCGTCACCGTTTCAGTTTTGGTGTTGAGTTTCGCCCAAGGCTCGGCGGCGCCGGGGCTGCGCAACGCCACCGTGCTGATTATTCGCCATGCTGAAAAACCGGAGGTCGGGCGCGAACTCAACGCCCGAGGCGAGCAGCGCGCTGCGGCTTACGCCGACTATTTTGACCCGCTGAAGCTGAGCGGTCAGACACTCACCCCGCAACGCCTGATCGCCACCGCTGACAGCGCGCAAAGCATCCGGCCTCGGCAGACGCTGATCCCACTGTCGCAACGCCTGCAATTGCCGATCGAACAACCTTTCGCCAATAACGACGTCGACAAACTGGTCAATCAGTTGCGCGCGCGCAATCAGGCGAACACCGTGCTGATCGCCTGGCATCACGGCCACATCAATAAACTGATTGCAGCTTTCGGCGGTGACGGCCCGGCCTTGATCGGCCAGCCGAAGTGGCCGGTGGATGTTTACGACTGGCTGATTGTCTTGCGCTTCGATGACAAGGGGCAGCTCAGCGAATCACGCAGCGAGAAGGTTCAGGAACAACTGATGCCGGGCGACCTCGCAGCGTCGCCCGGCGGTTGAAGGGGCTGCGCCGTGCTCAGCGCACCTGCACCACCACCTTGCCCACTGCCTTGCGCTGGCCAAGGTCATTGATTGCTTGCGCCGCATTGCTCAGCGGATAGACCCGCGACACCAGCGGCTTCAATTTGCCCTCGGCGAACCAGCTGAACAACTGCTGGAAGTTCGCCGCATTGTCCTGCGGCTGGCGCTGGGCGAATGAACCCCAGAACACGCCGAGTACCGCCGCGCCCTTGAGCAACGCGAGGTTCACCGGCAGTTCCGGGATGCGTCCGCTGGCGAAGCCGACGATCAGCAGGCGACCGTTCCAGGCGATGGCGCGGATGGCCTGATCGAACAAGTCACCGCCGACCGGATCGTAAATCACGTCAGCGCCCTGGCCGTCGGTAAGACGTTTGATTTCATCCTTGAGGCTGGTTTCGCTGTAGTTGATCAGCTCATCGGCGCCGGCAGCCTTGGCCACCGCCAGTTTCTCGGCGCTGCTCGCGGCGGCGATGACACGGGCGCCCATGGCTTTGCCGATTTCCACGGCCGCCAGGCCAACACCGCCGGATGCCCCGAGCACCAACAGGGTTTCACCCGCTTGCAGGTTGGCGCGTTGCTTGAGCGCGTGCATCGAAGTGCCGTAGGTCATGCTGAAAGCGGCGGCGATGTTGAAGTCCATCGACGGCGGGATCGGCAGCACGTTGTAGCCCGGCACGGCGACCTGTTCAGCGAAACTGCCCCAGCCGGTCAGGGCCATGACCCGGTCGCCGACCTTGAGATGGCTGACCTTTTCGCCGACTTCGCGAACCACGCCAGCGGCCTCACCACCCGGTGAGAACGGGAAGGGCGGCTTGAATTGGTACTTGCCCTCGATGATCAGCGTGTCGGGAAAGTTGACCCCGGCGGCGTGCACCTCCAGCAGGATTTCGTTCTTCTTCGGGGCGGGGCTGGCGACGTCTTCCAGCACCAGCGATTCGGCAGGGCCGAAGGCTTTGCACAGCACGGCTTTCATCAGGGCTATTCCTTTGGGAGTGATGGCCGATAAGTGTAGGTGTGTCAGTCAACGGGTCAACGAGCATGCCCGACCCTGATAGTCAGCCATAAGCTTGTGCTTGCGCGGCGGGTCGTTATGCTAGGCCGCAAACCGGATAAGGAGCGAATTGTGAAAGCGTGGATCATGTTGTTGCTGGCCCTGTCTCTGCCTGTGGCAGCGCTGGCCGAAGAAGCCAAAGAAGGCGAAGCGCCGAAGGTGAGCTACATCACCCTGAGCCCGCCGTTCGTGGGTAACTATGGGCTGGATGGCACGCCGAAGCTCAAGGTCTACAAGGCCGACGTGGCACTGCGCGTGACCGGCGAGGAGTCGGCGAAACTGGTCAAGGCCAACGAACCGTTGATCCGCAATCAGCTGGTGGCGCTGTTTACTCAACAGACCACCGAAGCGATGGGCAGCATCGAAGGTAAAGAGAAGCTGCGTCAGGAGGCGTTGAAGCAGACCCAGCAAGTGATGAATGACGAGACCGGCAAGCCGGTGGTTGAAGATCTGTTGTTCAACAACCTGATCATTCAGTAGGTCATTTGTTGTCCGGGCTGGCCTCTTCGCGAGCAGGCTCGCTCCCACAGTGGATTTGTAGTGATGCACATTTTTGCATACACCGAATAACCCTGTGGGAGCGGGCTTGCTCGCGAAAGCAATTCATCAGGCGCCAAATGAATCAGGGTTTGAGTGCAATTACCGCCGCCCACTGCTCGGGTGTGACCGGCATCACCGACAACCGCGAGCCCTTCTGCACCAACGGCATCTCCGCCAACGCGGTCTGCTGCTTCAGATAGTCCAGCTTCAACACCCGCGCAAACGTCTCGACGTGTTCAACGTCAATCGCACTCCACGCATTTTTCTCTGGCGTTGCCTTTGGGTCGAAGTAATGACTCTCCGGTTCCAGTGCGGTGGGATCCGGGTACGCCGCCTCGATTATCTTGCCGATGCCGGCTATTCCCGGCTCCGGGCAGCTGGAATGGTAGAAAAAGAACTCATCACCCACCGCCATCGAGCGCAGGAAGTTCCGTGCCTGATAGTTGCGAACCCCGTCCCAGCGCGCTTTGCCGAGCTTTTCCAGACCTTTGATCGAGAGTTCGTCGGGTTCGGATTTCATCAGCCAATAGGCCATGTCTTGTGCTCCTGAAACGGTCATTGGGCAGGTTGTCGGGCAATTTTATGACAAACCGACGGTCGGTTGACGTCAGCGTTTGCGCAGAGGTTCACGTTGTCGCAAAATGCCGGCCTTTAAAGCTTGACGCTGCTGCACGGCCTACGAACGGAAACCGCTGCTGTCATCGTGATGATGTGCCTTGAGGGGGGCAATCGATGAAACGCAAACCGGATTTACTATGGACTTTGGTAATTTTGTTTGGCTTGGGCGTGGTGACCACCGGTTACGCGCAAAGTCTGTGGACAACCAAGGCTGACGCGCCGATCGAAGTCGCGCAACAGGTTCAACAGTCGACAGCTTTCAAGCGCTGATACTGCTTTCTCGACGCCGCTGATCTGCGCGGCGTCCTATCCTGCGAAATACCACGCCTTGTCGCTGACCGTGCCTTGTAACGGTACATCCCAGCTTGCCTGCGCCAATCGCTCGACCTTCTGACATTCATGGGCCAGCCCCAGCAGCGTCGGCTTGCGCCAGCTCTTGCGGCGGGCCAGATACGCCAGGCTGCGATCATAAAAACCACCGCCCATGCCCAGTCGCCCGCCGACATCGTCAAATCCAACTAAAGGCAACAGCACCAGATCCAGCGTCCAGACCTTGCGTTGCTGCGCCAGATTCGCCCGTGGCTCAAGAATGCGGAAGCGATTGGGTTTGAGTTTCTCGCCGGGGCGAATCCGTTGGAAAACCATTTTGGTTCGAGGCCAGGCGCTGAGTACCGGCAGGTAGGTGGCCTTGCCTCGACGCTGCGCTTCACGCAGCAGCAGGCGCGGATCGATTTCACCGTCGGTGGGTAAATACAGAGAGATATGTTTCGCCCGGCGAAAGTGCGGGTCTTGTGCCAATTGCCGGTAGAGGCCTTTGGCGGCCTCGCGTTGCTCGCTTTTGCTCAGCGAGCGACGTGCCTTGCGCAGCAGGCGGCGGAGTTGCGGGCGGGGCAGCAGCGCGGGTTCGGTCATGGTTCGGCTTCGGCAGGTTGGACGAAAACGTACGCATAAAAAATCCGATGGCGGTTTTCACCGACATCGGATTCGAATCAGGCTCCCCGGATGAACCGCTGTCAACTTAGCCCTTGAACCCGAAAGTTCAAGGTGGAAGATGCAGTAGACTTTAAGGCTTTCCGTCTAGCGGACATGCACACCAGCCCAACGTGCAACTTCCAGGGTAGTGCGAATCGGCTCAGGGACATCGTCAACTGGCAAGCACCCCAGGGAGTGCCGCGAGTATACCGCAAGCGGCCAGTCGAATCAGCCCTTGGTGGTGGTCTGATCGTCGGCGAGCACCAGATCGACACGATCGAGCAAGTCGCGCACCTGTTCACGGGTCGAACCACTGGCCTGGATGTCCGGTCGCTCTTCTTTGTGCAAGAGGTCGTGAGTGATGTTCAGCGCGGCCATCACGGCGATACGGTCCGCACCGATGACTTTGCCGCTGCTGCGGATCTCGCGCATCTTGCCATCCAGGTAGCGGGCGGCGCTGACCAGATTGCTGCGTTCTTCCTGCGGGCAGATGATCGAATATTCTTTGTCGAGGATCTGCACGGTGACGCTATTGCTTGAACTCATGAGTCTTGCTCCAGGGCCTTGAGGCGCGAAATCATCGATTCGACCTTACGCCGGGCGATTTCGTTTTTTTCAATGAGGTGAGCGCGTTCCTCGCGCCAGGTTTTTTCCTGAGCTAGTAAGAGTGCGTTTTGACTCTTTAGTTGCTCGACTCGGCCAATCAGCAGTTCGAGTCTGGCCATCAGCGCTTGCAGGTCGGTGTCTTCCATTGTGTCCACTGAGTTGGAGTCTGTCTGATGGGATAGCTGGCGGACAGCCTTTAATAGTCTTGGCGAGTCTGTCGATGTAGGATACAAGGCCTTCATTCTAGACATAGCGCCGTCTGGCGCCTAGCTGCCCATGACCATTGCGAATTCCCCGTACCAAGCCTTTGCCACCCTGCTGACTTCCAGCGGCCACAACGTCTCGCCTGCCGAACTGCATGGCGTGCTGCTCGGACGCAGTTGCGCCGGTGCCGGCTTCGATAACGAAGGCTGGTTGATCGACGCCGCCGAACTGCTCGAAGGCGACATCCAGGACAACGTCCGCAACGCCCTGATCGGCCTGCAGGAGATGGTCAAAGGCGAACTGACCGGTGACGACGTCACTGTCGTTCTGCTGCTGCCGATCGATGACGCGCCACTGGCCGAGCGCGCCGCTGCACTGGGCGAGTGGTGCCAGGGCTTCCTCAGCGGTTTCGGCCTGAACTGCCGCGACAGCAGCATGCTCAGCACTGAAGCGACTGAAGTGCTGCAGGATCTGGCCGCCATTTCCCAGGTGCAAGACGCCCTGGAAGAATCCGAAGACGGCGAGAGCGACTACATGGAAGTCATGGAATACCTGCGCGTCGCGCCGCTGCTGCTGTTCTCGGAAACCAAGAAAGCCGACGTGCCGCCAGCCGCCAAGCCGTCGCTGCATTAATCGCGAGCCAGGGAAAGCCATCTGCCCATGACCCATATCCCCAAAGCGGAGTACAGCCGTCGCCGCAAGGCCCTGATGGCGCAGATGGAACCCAACAGCATCGCGATCCTGCCCGCCGCCGCGGTGGCGATTCGCAACCGCGACGTCGAGCACGTCTACCGCCAGGACAGCGACTTCCAGTACCTCAGCGGCTTTCCCGAGCCGCAGGCTGTCATTGTCCTGATGCCCGGCCGCGAGCACGGTGAGTACGTGCTGTTCTGCCGTGAACGCAACGCCGAACGTGAATTGTGGGACGGCTTGCGCGCAGGGCAGGAAGGCGCGATCCGCGACTTCGGCGCTGACGACGCCTTCCCGATTACCGACATCGACGACATTCTCCCGGGCCTCATCGAAGGTCGCGACCGGGTGTATTCGGCGATGGGCAGCAACCCCGAATTCGACCGCCACCTGATGGACTGGATCAACGTGATCCGCTCCAAGGCGCACCTCGGCGCGCAGCCACCGAACGAATTCGTTGCCCTGGATCATCTGCTGCACGACATGCGCCTGTATAAATCGGCGGCAGAAGTGAAGGTGATGCGCGAAGCCGCGCGGATCTCGGCGCAGGCGCATATTCGCGCGATGCAGGCCAGTCGGGCCGGGCTTCACGAGTACAGCCTCGAAGCCGAACTCGATTACGAATTCCGCAAGGGCGGAGCGAAGATGCCGGCCTACGGGTCGATCGTCGCCGCCGGGCGCAACAGCTGCATCCTGCATTACCAACAGAATGACGCGTTGCTCAAGGACGGCGATCTGGTGCTGATCGACGCCGGTTGCGAGATTGACTGCTACGCCAGCGACATCACCCGTACCTGGCCGGTCAACGGCAAGTTTTCGCCCGAACAGAAAGCGATCTACGAATTGGTACTGGCCTCGCAAGAAGCCGCATTCGCCGAAATCGCCCCGAACAAGCACTGGAATCAGGCGCACGAAGCCACGGTCCGGGTGATCACCACCGGGCTGGTGAAGCTCGGATTGCTGCAAGGCGAAGTTGACGAATTGATTGCCAGCGAAGCCTATAAAGCGTTTTACATGCACCGCGCCGGCCACTGGCTGGGCATGGATGTACACGACGTCGGCGAGTACAAGGTCGGCGGCGAATGGCGCGTGCTGGAAGTCGGCATGGCGCTGACCGTCGAGCCAGGCATCTACATCGCCCCGGACAATCAAAACGTCGCGAAGAAATGGCGCGGCATTGGCGTGCGCATCGAGGACGACGTGGTCGTGACCAAGACAGGCTGTGAAATCCTCACCACCGGCGTACCGAAAACCGTCGCTGAAATCGAAGCGCTGATGGCGCAAGCAAGGACACACGCGGCATGAGTCGAGTCAATCTGGCAATCATCGGTGGCGGTCTGGTCGGCGCCAGTCTGGCGTTGGCCTTGCAGGCCGGGGCCAAGGCGCGTGGCTGGAAGATCGTGCTGATCGAGCCGTTCGCCCCCGGCGACAGCTGGCAGCCGAGCTACGACGCGCGTTCGTCGGCGTTGTCGTTCGGCTCGCGGCAGATTTATCAACGCTTGGGCGTGTGGCAGGAAATCTCCCGCCGTGCCGAACCGATCAAGCAGATTCACGTCTCCGACCGTGGTCGTTTTTCTACCGCGCGTTTGTCGGCGATGGAAGAGGGCGTGCCGGCGCTCGGTTATGTGGTGGAAAACGCCTGGCTCGGCCAGTGCCTGTGGCAGCACGTCGACAAAGACGTGATCAGCTGGCGCTGCCCGGCGGAAGTCACGCGCATGGAACCGCTACCCGACGGCTATCGCCTGACCCTCAACGATGAAACCACGCTGGAATGCGACCTCGCCGTGCTCGCCGATGGCGGTCGTTCCGGTCTGCGTGAACAGTTGGGCATCAACGTGCGCAAGCGTCCGTACAACCAGAGCGCGCTGATCGCCAACATCACCCCGAGCGAAGCGCACAACGGCATGGCTTTCGAGCGCTTCACCGACGAAGGGCCGATGGCGCTGCTGCCGCTCCCGGACAACCGTTGCGCTCTGGTCTGGACCCGTTTGGGAATGGACGCGCAGCGTCTGGCCGATTTGAGCGAACGCGACTTCCTCAGCGAATTGCAGGGCGTGTTCGGTTACCGCCTCGGTACGCTGAAACAGGTCGGCGCGCGACATTTGTATCCGCTGACGCTGGTCGAGGCCGAAGAGCAAGTGCGCTCGCATCTGGCCGTGCTCGGTAACGCGGCGCACAGCCTGCATCCGATTGCCGGGCAGGGTTTCAACCTGTCACTGCGCGATGCCGATGCCCTGGCTGCTGCGTTGCTGTCGAGCGACAAGCCGCTGGGCGATTTCGCCACGTTGCAGGCCTATCGCGAGCGTCAGCGTCTCGATCAGGACCTCACCGTCGGTTTCTCCGATCAGGTCACGCGCCTGTTCGGCAGCACGCAACCGTTGGTCTCGCTGGGGCGCAACATTGGCCTGCTCGGCCTCGATCTGTTGCCACCGGCCAAGCGCTGGTTTGCGCGCCAGGCCATGGGATTGGGAACGCGTCCGGATGCTTAAGTGGCTGACCACAAAATTCGGCAAGGCGCGGTTGATGCGCTGGGTGATGACGTTTTACCCGCCGTACCTCGGCGCTGGCGTACGCGTGCAGCACATCAGCGATGACTTCCGCGATGTTCAGGTGTCGATGGGTCTCGGCTGGTACAACCGCAACTATGTCGGCACCCAGTTCGGCGGCAGCCTGTATTCGATGGTCGATCCGTTCTTCATGCTGATGCTTATGGAAAACCTTGGCTCGAAATACATCGTCTGGGACAAGGCTGCCGACATCGATTTCATCGCGCCGGGCAAAGGCCCGGTGTTCGCCCGGTTCACCATCGACGAAACCTTGCTCGGCGAGATCCGCCGGCAGACCGCCAATGGCGAGAAATACCTGCCGCAGTTGCAGGTCGATATTCATGACGGCGCCGGCAATCTGGTGGCGCGGGTCGGTAAAACCCTTTACGTGCGGCTCAAGCCGCAAGCGAGACAGGCTTAAAGCATGGAAATGCGCGCAGATCTGCTGATTGTCGGAGCCGGAATGGTCGGCAGCGCCTTGGCGTTGGCGTTGCAGGACAGCGGGCTGGAAGTCCTGTTGCTCGACGGTAGCCCGCTGAGCGTCAAACCGTTCGACGCCGAAGCCGCGTTTGAACCGCGGGTGAGCGCCCTGTCAGCGGCGAGCCAGCGGATTCTCGAACGCCTCGGCGTGTGGGAGGGGATCGCCGCACGGCGCAGCAGCCCATACACCGACATGCACGTCTGGGACGGCAGCGGCACTGGGCAGATTCATTTCTCGGCGAGCAGTGTGCACGCCGAAGTGCTTGGCCATATTGTCGAAAACCGCGTGGTGCAGGACGCCTTGCTCGACCGTCTGCACGATTGCGATCTGGGCATGCTGGCCAATGCGCGACTGGAACAGATGCGTCGTTCCGGTGATGACTGGCTGCTGACGTTGGCCGATGGTCGTCAGTTGCGCGCACCGTTGGTGATCGCCGCTGACGGCGCCAACTCGGCCGTGCGCCGGCTGACCGGCGTGGCGACTCGTGAATGGGATTACCTGCATCACGCCATTGTCACCAGCGTGCGCAGCAGCAAGCCGCACCAGATGACTGCATGGCAGCGCTTCACCGATCACGGGCCGCTGGCGTTTTTGCCGCTGGAGCGTGACGGGCAGCAGGATTGGTGTTCGATCGTTTGGTCGACCACACCGAGCGAAGCCGAGCGTTTGATGGCGCTGGATGAAGCGGCTTTCTGTCGAGAGCTGGAGCGCGCCTTTGAGGGGCGTCTCGGCGAAGTGATCAGTGCCGATCCGCGACTGTGCGTGCCGCTGCGTCAGCGTCATGCCAAGCGTTATGTGGCGCAAGGGCTGGCGCTGATCGGCGATGCGGCGCACACCATTCACCCGTTGGCGGGGCAGGGTGTGAACCTTGGTTTCCTTGATGCGGCGGTGCTGGCCGAAGTGTTGCTGCAAGCGGCTGAGCGCGGTGAGCGTCTGGCGGATGTGAAAGTGCTGAGCCGTTACGAGCGTCGGCGCATGCCGCATAATCTCGCGCTGATGGCGGCGATGGAAGGGTTTGAGCGGTTGTTTCAGGCTGACCCGTTGCCGGTGCGCTGGTTGCGTAATGCCGGGTTGAAGCTGGTGGAGCAGATGCCCGAGGCGAAAGCATTGTTTGTGCGCGAAGCCCTCGGGTTGACCGGTGATCTTCCGGCCCTCGCCAAAGCCTGACATTTTCGTTGCTGCTGATGGCCTCATCGCGAGCAGGCTCACTCCGACATTTGAAATGCATTCCCCTGTAGGCGCTGCCGCAGGCTGCGATCTTTTGATGTTGTTTTTTAAGATCAAAAGATCGCAGCCTTCGGCAGCACCTACAGGGGGGTGTGGTCAACTGTGCAACATCTGGTAACTCCTTCAAAAAGAGTTCGATTGAGGTGGTAAATGTGAGTCCTTATCATTTGGCCCACATTTCCCGACCGAGAGACCACTCCCATGTTGGCACCCAAGCGTCTTCTGACCGCACTGGCCCTAACCCTGATCGGCAGTACAACGGCCCAGGCCGCTGATGAGGTGGTGGTTTACTCGTCGCGCATCGATGAGCTGATCAAACCGGTCTTTGATGCCTACACCGCCAAGACCGGGGTGAAAATCAAGTTCATCACCGACAAGGAAGCGCCGCTGATGCAGCGCATCAAGGCCGAAGGTGAAAACGCCACCGCCGACCTGCTGCTCACCGTCGACGCCGGCAACCTCTGGCAAGCCGAGCAGATGGGCATCCTGCAGCCGTTCACCTCGAAGACCATCGACGCCAACATTCCTCTGCAATATCGCTCGTCGACTCATGCCTGGACTGGCCTGAGCCTGCGCGCGCGCACCATCGCCTATTCCACCGAACGCGTGAAACCGGGCGAACTGACGACTTATGAAGCACTGGCCGACAAGAACTGGGAAGGGCGCCTGTGCCTGCGCACGGCGAAGAAGGTCTACAACCAGTCGCTGACCGCGACCATGATCGAAGTCCACGGCGCGACGAAGACCGAGGAAATCCTCAAGGGCTGGGTGAATAACCTGTCCACCGACGTGTTCTCCGATGACGTTGCAGTGCTGGAGGCGATCAACGCCGGCCAGTGCGACGTTGGCATCGTCAACACTTACTACTACGGTCGGCTGCACAAGCAGAAGCCGGAGCTGCCGGTGAAACTGTTCTGGCCAAATCAGGCCGATCGCGGCGTGCATGTGAACCTGTCGGGCATTGGCCTGACCAAGCATGCGCCGCACCCGGAAGCGGCCAAGGCGCTGGTTGAATGGATGACCACACCTGAAGCGCAGAAGATTTTTGCTGACGTCAACCAGGAGTTCCCGGCCAACCCGGCGGTGGCGCCTTCGCAGGAAGTGGCGGCGTGGGGCAAGTTCATTGCTGATACCTTGCCGGTAGAAGTGGCGGGCAAGCGTCAGGCCGAGGCGATTCGGATGATGGATCGGGCGGGTTGGAACTGAATCGTTTCGAAAGATTTGTTTGATTCAAAAACCAGCCCCTCACCCCAGCCCTCTCCCAAGGGAGAGGGAGCCGACTTGTGTTGTTTTCGCGACTTGAGTTCGGCTCGATATTTCAGGTCGGCGTAAATCGAAAGAGCACCTCGGTCAGTCCCCTCTCCCTCTGGGAGAGGGTTAGGGTGAGGGCAGCAATCTCAACCTGAAACACCTCATCAAAGAACACCCCATTCCCTCCAGAGACCCAAAAGTGGCCCACCCCGCCCAACGCCGCTGGTACCCCATCGTCTTCGCCATCGCCGCGTTGGTGCTGCTGCCCCTGAGCGTTCTGCTGCTCTCCTGGCAGACCATCGATCAACAAATCTGGTCGCACCTGTGGCAAACCCAGATGCCGCGCCTGCTCGGCAACACCCTGACGCTGGTACTCGGCGTCGGCGTTGGCGTAACCCTGCTCGGCGTCAGCCTCGCCTGGCTCACCAGCCTCTGCGAGTTCCCCGGCCGGCGCTGGCTCGACTGGGCGCTGATGCTGCCGTTCGCCATCCCCGCCTACGTGCTGGCCTTCGTCTTCGTCGGCCTGCTTGATTTCGCCGGCCCGGTGCAAACCCTCCTGCGTGAATGGTTTGGCACAGGCCTGCGCCTGCCGCGAGTGCGCTCCACCGGCGGGGTGATTATCGTGCTGGTGCTGGTCTTCTATCCCTACGTCTACCTGCTGGCGCGCACCGCGTTTCTCGCCCAAGGCAAAGGCCTGATGGAAGCTGCGCGAGTGCTCGGTCAATCGCCATGGCAAGCCTTCTGGCGTGTGGCGTTGCCGATGGCGCGTCCGGCCATTGGTGCCGGTGTGGCGCTGGCACTGATGGAAACCCTGGCAGATTTCGGCGCGGTGTCGGTGTTCAACTTCGACACCTTCACCACGGCGATCTACAAAACCTGGTACGGCTTTTTCAGTCTGTCGAGCGCGGCGCAACTGGCCAGCCTGTTGCTGCTGGTGGTCATGCTGGTGCTGTACGGTGAACGACGCGCGCGCGGCGCGAACCGGGCGAGTAACGAACGGCCACGGGTCAAGGCGCTGTATCACTTGCGCGGGCTCAAGGCGATCGCCGCAATGAGCTGGTGCGGCCTGGTCTTCGCCTGCGCCTTCGTCATTCCGATGCTGCAACTGATCGTCTGGTTCTGGCAGCGCGGCCGTTTCGATCTCGATGAACGTTACGCCGGGCTGATCGTCCACACGCTCTACCTCGGTGGCATGGCCGCGTTGATCACCGTCAGCGTTGCGCTGCTGCTGGCGTTCGCCCGGCGACTGGCGCCGACGCCGGCGATCAACTCCGGCGTTGGCCTGGCCAACCTCGGCTACGCGCTGCCGGGCTCGGTGCTGGCGGTGTCGATCATGCTGGCGTTCAGTTATCTGGATCGCGAGCTGGTGATTCCGCTTTCGGGCTGGCTCGGTGGCGCAGGCAAACCGCTGTTGCTCGGCAGTCTGGCTGCACTGCTGATGGCTTATCTGGTGCGCTTTATTGCTGTCGCTTATGGCCCGCTGGAAAACAGTCTGGCGCGTATACGGCCATCTTTGCCCGAAGCAGCACGTAGCCTCGGAGTCAGTGGGCCACGACTGTTTTTCAAAGTGTATCTGCCACTTTTGCTGCCCGGCACGTTGAGCGCGGCGTTGCTGGTATTCGTCGATGTGCTCAAGGAAATGCCCGCGACCCTGCTGATGCGCCCGTTTGGCTGGGACACGCTGGCGGTGCGGATCTTCGAAATGACCAGCGAAGGCGAATGGGCGCGGGCCTCGTTGCCGGCGTTGACCCTGGTTCTGGTCGGGTTGTTGCCGGTCATCGGCCTGATCCGGCGCTCGGCGCACCGAAACACTTAGTCGTCAGTCCTGAATCATGCGGCTACAATGCGCGGCATTCGGTGCGGTTCGTCTGACAGACCCGTTCGCTGAAATCGGCTGAGAGCCTTCTATTTCAAGGCTTTCACCCGTGCAGCGGCTGTCCGCACCTTCGCCACGCCCGGAAGGAGAAACCCATGGGACAGCGTACGCCTCTCTATGACCTGCATCTCGCCCTCGGCGCGAAGATGGTCGATTTTGGCGGTTGGGACATGCCACTGCATTACGGCTCGCAGGTCGAGGAGCACCACGAAGTGCGCCGCGATTGCGGGGTGTTCGATGTATCCCACATGACCGTGATCGACGTCACCGGCACCCAGGCCAAGGCCTGGCTTCAGCATTTGCTGGCCAATGATGTCGAGCGCCTGCATCGCCCCGGCCGTGCGTTGTACAGCACCATGCTCAACGAGCATGGCGGCATCGTCGATGACATGATTGTCTACCGTCTCGATGACGCTTATCGCCTGGTGTTCAACGCCTCCACCCGCGATCAGGATCTGGCGTGGATGCATGCCCAGCTCGGCGGTTACGACGTGCAACTGCACGAGCGCTCCGAGCTGGCGATGCTCGCCATTCAAGGCCCGCAGGCCCGGCAGAAAATCGCCGAACTGGTCACCCAATCGCGCGCCACGCTGATCCAGCACCTGAAACCCTTCGAAGGCTACACCGACGGTGACTGGTTCATTGCCCGCACCGGTTACACCGGTGAAGACGGTCTGGAAATCTGTCTGCCGGCCAATCAGGCGCCGGGTTTCTTCAACGATCTGGTCGGTGCCGGCATTTCCCCGATTGGCCTCGGCGCCCGCGACACCCTGCGCGTCGAAGCCGGGATGAACCTCTACGGCCAGGATATTCATCAGGACGTTTCGCCGCTGGCGTCGAACATGGCCTGGAGCATCGCCTGGGAACCGGCCACACGCCAGTTCATCGGCCGCGCCGCGCTGGAAGCGGAAAAAGCCGCCGGTGTTGCGCACAAACTGGTCGGCCTGGTGCTCGAAGAGCGCGGTGTCTTGCGTGCCCATCAGGTGGTTCGTATCGCCGATGTTGGCGAAGGGGAGATCACCAGTGGTAGTTTCTCTCCTACGCTAAGCAAATCGATTGCCCTGGCGCGTGTTCCGATGGCAACCGCCGACCGCGCCGAAGTGGAAATCCGTGGCAAGTGGTACCCGGTACGGGTGGTCAAACCGACCTTCGTACGCCATGGCAAAACTTTGATCTAACCTTTTTTGGCGGGCACGACCGCTGACAATTTCTCGAGGACACCGAAGATGAGCGATATCCCTGCCGACCTGCGTTTTGCCGAAAGTCATGAATGGGCACGTCTGGAAGCCGACGGCACCGTCACCGTGGGCATCAGCGATCACGCGCAGGAAGCGCTGGGCGACGTGGTGTTCGTCGAGCTGACCGAAGTGGGCAAGGTCTTTGCCGCTGAAGATCAGGCCGGTGTCGTCGAGTCGGTGAAAGCCGCCTCCGACATCTATTCGCCGATCAGCGGTGAAGTCATTGCGATCAACGAAGAGCTGGGCGGCTCCCCGGAACTGCTGAACTCCGACCCGTACGGCGCGTGGATCTTCAAGATCAAGCCAAGCGACACGGCTGAGCTGGACAAGCTGCTCGACGCTGCTGCCTACAAAGCCGCCATCGGCGAATAACCCGCGTACGTGTAGGAGCTGCCGCAGGCTGCGATCTTTTGATTTTATAACAGACAAGATCAAAAGATCGCAGCCTGCGGCAGCTCCTACAGGGTGCGATGCAGGACGGTTTTTACTGCGGCCACCGAGCGTTCGACGTCGTCCTTGGACATGGCGGTAAACATCGGCAGCGACACGATCAGTTGTCCGACCCGTTCCGCCACCGGCAACATCCCTTCCTTGAAACCGCGCTCGCGGTACAGACTCAGCAAATGAATCGGCGGGTAGTGATAGCCGATACCGATACCGTGCGCCTGCATCTGCTCCATGAAAGTCGCCCGCGCCGGCAAGCCATCTGCACGTTCTGGCAATACCAGCTGAAACAGATGCCAGTTGCTGTGGGTGAAGTCCGCCGGCGGCAGTTGCGCGCCATAAACAGCTTCGAAGTCATCGCCGAAACATTTGAAGTAGTGGCGGGCCAGTTCACGCCGATGCGCGGTCAGGCTTTCGATATGAGCGAATTGCCCGAGGCCGATGGTGGCTGCAACGTCAGTCATGTTGAACTTGCCGCCCAGCACATCGACGTCCAGGCCGTCGAAGCCATTACGGGTGACGCCCTGCAAGCGGTACTTCTCCGCCAGTCGCGCCTCTTCGGGGGTATTCAGCACCAGGCAACCGCCCTCGGAGCACGTGACGTTCTTGTTCGCCTGAAAACTGAACGACACGAAGTCGCCGGTAGCGCCAATGCGCTGGCCATTCCAGCTCGATCCCAAGGCCTGCGCGGCGTCTTCGACAATGCGCAGGTTGTGTTTGCGGGCAATCGCGTAGAGGCGATCCATGTCCACCGGTAAACCGGCCAGATACACCGGAATCAGCGCTTTGGTGCGTGGCGTGATTGCCGCTTCAAGCTGATCCAGATCGATGTTGCGGGTCAGCGGGTCGATGTCGGCAAACACCGGCGTGGCGCCCACTTCAAGGATCACGTTGGCGGTGGCCACCCAGGAAATCGGCGTGGTGATCACCTCGTCGCCGGGGCCGATGCCGGCAATGCGCAAGGCGATTTCCATGGTGCACGTGCCGGAATTGAAGGTGCGCACCGGGCGGCCGCCAAAGTATTCCGACAGCTGTGCTTCAAAGGCCTGCACCTTCGGCCCGCTGGTGATCCAGCCGGAACGCAGGACGTCGCCGACGGCGGCAATCGTCGCTTCATCAATGACGGGTTTGGAGAATGGCAGGAACGGCAGTGGGCTCATGAGGCTTTGATCATCCGCGGGTTGAACGCCTGAAGCAGGCGCCACAGCATGGCCCGGAACACCCTCGGCCGCCAAGCCGTGTGCGTCGGTATCGGCTGCTATGCTGGTTTGACCGTGTTGCATTGACGCCGAGCGCCAGCCAAGAGAGAGCCCGTCATGTCCCAGTTGCCGTCCCTGAGCCAGTTACGCGACCCCGACGCTTTTCTGCGCCGTCACCTCGGCCCCGACGCCGCCGAACAGCAGGCCATGCTCGACAGCCTCGGCCTCGGCAGTCGGGTCGAACTCATCGAACAAACCGTACCGCCCGGGATCCGTTTCAACCGCGCGCTGGATCTGCCGCCGGCGCTCGACGAGCAAGCCGCGCTGGCCAGGCTGCGCGGTTACGCGGAGCAAAATCAGCTCTGGACCAGCCTGATCGGCATGGGCTACCACGGCACCCTCACACCCACCGTGATCTTGCGCAACGTCCTCGAAAATCCTGGCTGGTACACCGCCTACACGCCGTATCAGCCGGAAATTGCCCAGGGCCGACTCGAAGCGTTGCTGAATTTTCAGCAACTGACCATTGACCTTACCGGGCTGGAACTGGCCAATGCCTCATTGCTTGATGAGGCCACCGCAGCTGCCGAAGCCATGGCACTGGCCAAGCGCGTGGCGAAGTCGAAGAGCAATCTGTTTTTTGTCGATGAGAACTGCCACCCGCAGACCCTTTCCGTGGTGCAGACCCGCGCCGAAGGCTTCGGCTTCGAGCTGATCGTCGACGCTGTGGATAACTTGCAACAACACCAAGTATTTGGCGCGCTGCTGCAGTATCCCGATACCCACGGTGAGATCCGCGATCTGCGGCCGTTGATCGATCATCTGCACGCGCAGCAGGCACTGGCTTGTGTCGCAACCGATCTGTTGAGCCTGTTGTTGCTGACGCCACCGGGTGAACTGGGCGCCGACGTGGTATTCGGCTCGTCGCAACGTTTTGGTGTGCCGATGGGCTACGGCGGGCCGCATGCCGCATTCTTTGCCAGCCGCGAGGAATATAAACGGGCGATTCCGGGGCGGATCATCGGTGTGTCGAAAGATGCCCGGGGCAACGTCGCCTTGCGCATGGCCCTGCAAACCCGCGAGCAACATATTCGCCGGGAGAAGGCCAACTCGAACATCTGCACAGCGCAGGTGCTGCTGGCCAATATCGCCAGTTTCTATGCGGTGTATCACGGGCCGCAAGGTTTGAAACGTATCGCCCAGCGCGTGCATCGGCTGACCTGCATTCTCTCGGCGGGGCTTGAGCGTCACGGGATCAAACGGGTCAACGAACAGTTTTTCGATACGCTGACGCTGGAAGTCGGCGGCGCGCAAACCGCGATCATCGATAGCGCCCAGGCTGCGCAGATCAACCTGAGGATTCTCGGGCGCGGTCGAGTCGGGCTGAGCCTTGATGAAACCTCTGATGAAACCACGGTCGGCAAACTGTTCGATGTCCTTCTGGGCGCTGATCATGGACTGAACGTCGACGATCTCGACGCCGAAGTTCTGGTTTCCGGGATCCCCGACCACCTCCAGCGCAAAACCGCGTACCTGCGCCACCCGGTGTTCAACGCCCATCACAGCGAAACCGAGATGCTGCGTTACCTCAAGCAACTGGAGAACAAGGATCTGGCGCTCAACCAGTCGATGATCCCGCTGGGCTCCTGCACAATGAAACTCAACGCCACCAGCGAAATGATCCCGATCACTTGGCCGCAATTCGCCAACCTGCACCCGTTTGTGCCCCGCGAGCAGGCCGTCGGCTACACCTTGATGATCGAGGAACTGGAGCGCTGGCTGTGCGCGATCACCGGCTTCGATGCGATCTGCATGCAGCCCAATTCCGGCGCCCAGGGCGAATACGCCGGGCTGCTGGCGATCCGCAAATACCACGAGAGCCGGCAGCAGGGTGGGCGCGATGTGTGTCTGATTCCGTCGTCGGCCCATGGCACCAACCCGGCCTCGGCGCAAATGGTCGGGTTGCGGGTGGTGATCGTTGAGTGCGACGAGGCTGGCAACGTTGATCTTGAAGATCTCAAGAGCAAAGCTGCCGAGGCGGGGGCCAGGTTGTCGTGCCTGATGGCGACCTATCCGTCGACCCACGGCGTGTACGAGGAGGGCATCAGCGAGATCTGCGAAGTTATCCACAAGCACGGCGGCCAGGTGTACATGGACGGCGCCAACCTCAACGCGCAAGTCGGGCTGACGCGGCCGGCGGACATCGGTGCCGATGTCTCGCACATGAATTTGCACAAGACCTTTTGCATTCCTCACGGCGGTGGTGGTCCGGGCATGGGGCCGATTGGCGTGCGCGCCCATTTGGCGCCGTTCGTCGCCAATCACCCGGTGGTGCCGATTGACGGGCCGCATCCGCAGAACACCGCGGTCAGCGCGGCGCCGTGGGGCAGTGCGAGCATTTTGCCGATCAGCTGGATGTACATCGCCATGATGGGCCCGCAATTGGCCGATGCCAGTGAGGTGGCGATCCTCGCGGCGAATTACCTGGCGCAGCATTTATCCGGCGCGTTCCCGGTGCTGTATACCGGGCGCAACGGGCGGGTCGCGCATGAATGCATTCTGGATCTAAGGCCATTGAAAGCGCAGACCGGGATCAGTGAGGAGGACGTCGCCAAGCGTTTGATGGATTACGGCTTTCACGCGCCGACCATGTCCTTCCCCGTGCCGGGGACGTTGATGGTCGAACCGACCGAGAGTGAGTCCAAGGCTGAACTGGACCGGTTTATCGGTGCCATGTTGAGTATTCGTGCGGAAATCAGCGAAGTGCAAAACGGCAACTGGCCGGCGGAAGACAACCCGCTGAAACGCGCGCCGCATACCCTGGCGGATGTCACCGGCGTTTGGGAGCGGCCTTACAGCATCGAGCAAGGCATTACCCCGGACGCACACACCAAGGCACACAAATACTGGCCGGCGGTGAATCGGGTGGATAACGTTTATGGGGATCGCAATCTGTTCTGCGCGTGCGTCCCGGTGGACGATTACCGCTGATTTCCCTGAATACACACAGTCCAAATGTGGGAGCGGGCTTGCTCGCGAAGGCGGTGTGTCAGATACATTGATGTTGGCTGATACGACGCTTTCGCGAGCAGGCTCGCTCCCACAGGGTTATACGGTGGGGCTGAAATCCGGGCAAAAAAATGCCGCTCGTTTGAGCGGCATTTTTTTTACTCGGAAGCCACAGCGTTCTTCGCCAGAATCGCATTGGCCAATTCCATGTCCGTGGCCTGCAGGCCCGGATTGTCGGCGCGGACTTTCTGCATCGCCGCTTCCAGATACGGCCCGCGAATGCCGCCGTCACTGGCGACGAAGCTGCCGGCATCGTCCTGCGCGGCGATGATCAGCTTGTGATCCTTGAAGGTCAGGTAAGTGGAACCTGTGGTCGCACCGGACGAAATGACGTTACGCCAAAAGCTGTCCGCCATGGCCGAACCAACGGGAAGGGACAGCAAGGCCAGCGTGGCGACAGCAAGTTTGAGACGCATGATGAGGTGACTCCTGGGGGTTAACTACGGCGTTGGATTGCCAATCCCCCGATCCAGTTCCATGACGGGCTATTTCAGCTCACTCTGCGGTGTCACCCGCAGCACCTCTTCAATTGTGGTCAGGCCCGCCGCGACTTTCTGCGCGCCGGACAGGCGCAGGCTGCGCATGCCTTCCTTGAAGGCCTGGCGCCGTATCGCCGTGAGGTCGGTGTCCGGGGTGATCAAGGCTTTCAGGCTATCGCTCAGTTGCATGATTTCGTACACCCCGGCACGGCCGTGATAGCCGGTGTCGCGGCATTCGAGACAGCCGATGGCGCGTTGCGCATGACTCGGCAGCGGTGCCTGCCAAGGGCGGGTCAAGGTTTGCCAGTCTTCCTCTTCCAGGGTCAGCGGCGCCTTGCAGTGCGGGCACAGGGTGCGCACCAGACGCTGGGCCATGACCCCGAGCACGGTGGCTTTGATCAGGTAATGCGGCACGCCGAGTTCGAGCAGCCGACTGATCGCGCTCGGCGCGTCGTTGGTGTGCAGCGTTGAAAGCACCAAATGCCCGGTGAGCGCGGCCTGAATCGCCATTTCAGCGGTTTCGAGATCGCGGATCTCGCCGATCATGATGATGTCCGGGTCTTGCCGCATCAGCGCACGCACGCCGGCGGCGAAGCTCAGGTCGATGTTGTGCTGCACCTGCATCTGGTTGAACGCCGGCTCGACCATCTCGATCGGGTCTTCGATGGTGCAGAGGTTGACCTCCGGCGTCGCCAGTTTTTTCAGCGTGGTGTAGAGCGTGGTGGTCTTGCCCGAACCGGTCGGCCCGGTGACCAGAATGATGCCGTTGGGCTGGCGGGTCATGTCCTGCCAGCGCCGCAGGTCGTCGGCGCTGAAGCCCAGTTGATCGAAATCCTTGAGCAGCACCTCCGGGTCGAAAATCCGCATGACCATTTTTTCGCCGAACGCCGTCGGCAGCGTTGATAACCTCAACTCGACTTCACCGCCGTCCGGGGTCTTGGTCTTGACGCGGCCGTCCTGGGGTTTGCGCTTCTCGGCGACGTTCATCCGCCCGAGGCTTTTCAGGCGACTGACGATCGCCATGGTCACCTGCGGCGGGAATTGATAGACGTTGTGCAGCACGCCATCGATGCGAAAGCGCACCGTGCCTTGCTCGCGCCGGGGTTCGATGTGGATATCGCTGGCGCGCTGCTGGAAGGCGTACTGGAACAGCCAGTCGACGATGTTGACGATGTGCGCGTCGTTGGCGTCCGGCTCCTGATCGCTGGCGCCGAGGTTGAGCAACTGCTCGAAGTTGCCGAGGTTACCACCCTGTTGATCGGCATTGCTGGCGCCGCTGACCGATTTCGCCAGGCGAAAGAACTCGACGCTGAAACGCTGGATGTCCGCCGGGTTGGCCACCACCCGTTTGATCGGCAGCTTCAGGACATGGGTCAGGTCGGCTTCCCAGGCATTGACGTAGGGCTGGGCGCTGGCCACGGTCACCGAATCGCGGTCGACCGCTACCGCGAGAATCCTGTGCCGTTGTGCAAAAGCGTAGGACATCAACGGGGTGATCGCGGCGACGTTGATCTTCAGCGGGTCGATGCGCAAATACGGCTGGCCGGCCTGTTGCGCCAGCCATAGGGTCAGGCTTTCGAGGTCGAGGTGTTTGCCCGGACGGCTGAGGTCGTCGAGTTGCTGGCTGGCGATGAATTCCAGCGGATGCATCTGGCCGTGAGCGGCGTGCCGGCGACGGGCATTCAGCGCCTGCTCCGCCGACTCCTGGCAGATAAACCCCTGAGCGACCAGTTCACGCAACACATCGTTGAGTTCGAGCCTGCGGTCCTGAGTGGCGAGTTGAACGGACATGCGGGCTTCCTTTTGAGCGACATTGCGCAAAAGGATAGTCGTGGCCGCGCAGACCGTTGGGCCACTACCCGACGAAGCCGTTGCCGGATTTGTCAGCCGGCCGCTTGTGCACGGCCATCCCAAGCGCTGTCGGCATTTTGCAGATTCACCGAGCAGACGCTGATCAGGTTACGAAGTTTTTCCGCGATCACTTGCGCGCGATGCCAGCTGAAACCGCCCATGACGATGTCGATCGACAGCAAGTCGTCCATCCGCTGCACGTTGACCTGTTCGGGCGTGAGGAACTGCAACGTGAACAGGTTGAGCACGCGCACCAGCAAGTCCGGCTCGGCTTCGGCGAGGATCTGATATTGCGCCAGGCAGTGGGCGTTGCTGACGTTCCAGACGTCGGCGCGGTGCGGGGCGCTGTTCACGGCTTCAAGATGCGGCATGGTGGGTCTCCAAAATAACTGGAGGAATTTTTACATTCGGTAGCGGGTATTTCTTGGCTATGATCGGCGTTATTGGCGATTGATCGACTAAATCAATTCGCAAGGAATTAGATTAGAGGTTTTTTTATGCACAGCGAGCTGGACAGCTACGACCGCAAGATACTCGCCCTGCTGCAAGAGGACGCTTCACTGTCCAGTGCGCAGATCGCCGAACAGGTGGGCCTGTCGCAATCGCCGTGCTGGCGGCGGATTCAGCGGATGAAGGAAGAGGGGATCATTCGTGGCCAGGTGACCTTACTTGATCGCAAGAAGATTGGCCTGAACACGCAAATCTTTGCCGAGATCAAACTCAACGCGCACGGACGCTCGAACTTCACCGAGTTCACCGAGGCGATTCGCGGGTTTCCGGAGGTGCTGGAGTGTTACGTGTTGATGGGCGCAGTGGATTTTCTGTTGCGCATTGTCGCGGCGGACATCGAGGCGTATGAGCGGTTTTTCTTCGAAAAGCTGTCGCTGGTGCCGGGGATACAGGAAGTGAATTCGATTGTGGCGTTGTCGGAGATCAAATCCACCACCAGCCTCCCGGTTTGATTTAAGGCAGCTGGCCTCTTCGCGAGCAGGCTCGCTCCCACAGGGGATTGCATTCCAATGTGGGAGCGAGCCTGCTCGCGAAAGCGGTGTTACATGCGCAGGAGCATTTTCCATGCGCGATTCTGATAAACCGCAATCGCCTGCTGCTTGCGCGCATCGAGCAGTTCGTCAGTGATCGTCGGCTCGTTGGCCAGTTGCGCCAACTTGTTCAGCTCGCCGTACAAGCGATCCATTTCCGGGATCTCCAGCACGTTGCGCGCGTGGTGCAGCCAGACCTGAATGCGTTCGATACGCGGCAGTTGTTCAGCCAGATCTTCCGGCTGCTGCTGGTAGCGCTGCAATTGCAGGGCCGTGGCTTCTTCGCCCAAAGTGCGCGGCAGCCAGCTGTGCAATTGCGCGCCGCCCTGACGGTTACCACGTACGTTACGGTCGGCGGTCCAGGTGCGGGCCAGCAACCAGCGCGAAGTGCTCAGCGAGAACAGGCCCCAGCGCGGGTCTTCGAGTTCTTCGAGGAACTGCTCTGGCGCAGCTTTGCGCACGTCTTCGTCTTCGATACCGGCTTGCACCAGTGGGCGCCAGTCTTCCAGCAAGGCATCCAGCGCAACACGCAAGTCGTGCGTCGACTGGCGCGGTGCGGCCTGGCCGAGGCTGCTGAGCAGGGCGCGCATTTCGGCGAGGTTCTCGACCCAGTCGAGCAACAGGCGCCAGTGGCCGTTGAAACGGTACTGTTCCGCCAGACGCTGGCTGCTGCCGAGCAAATGCCAGCTCAGTGCGGCAAACGCGTCGTCGAGTTGGGTTTCCGCGGTCAGCTCCGGCGCCGGCAGGCTCAGCGAATAGCTGTTGGCGTCGTACAGACGATAACCGCGCTCAGCCTTGCTGATGTCGCACGGCATCAGCGCGAGGGTTTCGGCCAGTTCGGCAGCCAGTTCCAGCAGCGCGGCAGGTTCGCCTTCGCGCAGTTCCAGTTCCAGCTCGCAGATTTCTTCTTTCTGCTTGCCGACCACGACGTGACCGAGGTCCAGTGCGGCTTCGATGACCACTTTGGTCTTGCCACGGCCCCAGGCGATTTCGGCGCGTTCGCGGACGAAATCGGTGGTGAAGATCGGCTTGAGGGTTTTCTTGTCCAGCTCGGCCAGCGACTCGGGCCAGCATTCGCCGTCGAGTTTCTTCACATCGAGCTTGGCTTTCGGCAACTTCCAGTCGTATTCGTTACGCTCGGACAGACCGGCGACGCTCTGGCCACGGGTCTTGAGGGTCTGAATCACTTCGTCGCCGTCCTTGCGCAGGCGCAGGGCAACTTTGGCCTGAGCCAGATCACGCTCGGGGGTGTCGAAGTACTGGTTCATCAACTCACGGCGTTCCCAGCCACTTTTGTTGCGTTTTTTCAGTAGCGGGTGCTCGCGCAGGGCGGCGAGGGTTTCGCGGCTGACGCGGAGTTTGATTTCGGTTTCTTTCTGCATGGCCGGAAAATCCAGGATCGGGAGCGCAGCCGGGGAATATGTGGCTGCCAAGGCCGTGCAGTGTACAGGACTGATTCGTCCTACGCCCTGCGGCGGTTTATTCCTGACGCCGGATGGTTCTATGATGGACTTCAAATCGGGAGTTGGAGTCAGCGATGCCTTTGCCGTCCATGCAAGACCAGTTCGCTGCGCTGATCGCCGCGCCGTCGGTCAGCTGTACCCAACCGAGCCTCGATCAATCCAATCGGGCAGTGATCGATTTGCTCGCCGGTTGGCTGGGTGACCTGGGCTTTAGCTGTGATATCCAGCAGGTCAGCCCCGGCAAATTCAACCTGCTCGCCAGTTTCGGCAGCGGCCCCGGCGGGCTGGTGCTGGCCGGGCACAGCGACACGGTGCCGTACGACGATGCGTTGTGGCAGACCGATCCGCTGAGGCTCACCGAAGTCGATGGCCGCTGGGTCGGTCTGGGCAGCTGCGATATGAAAGGCTTCTTCGCGCTGATCATCGAAGCCGTGCAGCCTTTGCTCGATCAACCTTTCAAACAGCCGCTGCTGATCCTCGCCACCTGCGATGAAGAAAGCTCGATGTCCGGCGCCCGGGCGCTGGCCGAGGCGGGACGTCCGCTGGGCCGCGCGGCGGTGATCGGCGAGCCGACCGGGCTCAAGCCGATCCGCATGCACAAAGGCATCATGATGGAGCGCATCGATATCCTCGGGCAGAGCGGCCATTCGTCGGATCCGCGCTTGGGCCACAGCGCCCTCGAAGCGATGCACGATGCGATCGGCGAACTGCGCGGCCTGCGCCTGTTGTGGCAACGTGAATTCAACAACTCGCAGTTCAGCGTGCCGCAACCGACGATGAATTTCGGCTGCATTCATGGCGGCGACAACCCCAACCGTATCTGCGGCCAGTGTTCGCTGGAGTTCGACCTGCGGCCATTGCCGGGCATGGACCCGAAAGTCCTGCGCGCGGAGATTCTGCGCAAGCTCAACCCAGTGGCCGAGCGCCATCAGGTGAAGATCGATTACAAGCCGCTGTTCCCGGAAGTACCGTCGTTCGAGCAGTCCGAAGACGCCGAACTGGTGCGCATCGCCGAAAAGCTCACCGGTCACAGCGCCGAAGCAGTAGCGTTCGGCACCGAAGCGCCTTATCTTCAGCTCCTTGGCTGCGAAACCATTGTCCTCGGCCCCGGCGACATTGCCTGTGCGCATCAGCCCGGTGAGTACCTTGAAATGTCACGTTTGCAGCCTACCGTGCATCTATTACGGCAACTGATTGAACATTACTGCCTGAACAATTGAACGCCTCCCTTGTAGGAGCTGCCGAAGGCTGCGATCTTTTGATCTTGTCTTTTAAAAACAAAGTCAAAAGATCGCAGCCTGCGGCAGCTCCTACAGGGAAGGTCGTTAAATTTGTGGGAATTGAACCCGTATTCATGAGGAGAGCGCGCGTGTCGCCAAGCCTGTTCCGACGATAACCATCAGCCCGCTGTGCGTTTTTCGTTTCGCCCCTTTTTCCGGCTGCTATTTATTACAGGCCCAGGTTCATGCCCGAATACGTCAATTGGCTTCGTCACGCGTCCCCTTACATCAATGCCCACCGCGACTGCACCTTCGTCGTCATGCTGCCCGGCGACGGCGTTGAGCATCCGAATTTCGGCAACATCGTCCACGACATCGTTCTGCTGCACAGCCTTGGCGTGCGTCTGGTGCTGGTGCACGGTTCGCGCCCGCAAATTGAAACCCGCCTCGCCGCCCGCGGCCTGACCCCGCATTACCACCACGGCATGCGCATCACCGATGCCGCGACCCTGGAATGTGTAATCGATGCCGTCGGCCAGTTGCGCATCGCTATTGAAGCGCGACTGTCGATGGACATGGCTTCGTCGCCGATGCAGGGCTCGCGTCTGCGCGTGGCCAGCGGCAACCTGGTGACGGCGCGGCCGATCGGCGTGCTCGAAGGTGTCGACTATCACCACACCGGCGAAGTGCGCCGGGTCGATCGCAAGGGCATCAATCGCCTGCTCGATGAGCGCTCGATCGTGCTGCTGTCGCCGCTGGGCTACTCGCCGACCGGGGAAATCTTCAACCTCGCCTGCGAAGACGTCGCCACCCGCGCCGCCATCGATCTGGGCGCCGACAAGCTGCTGCTGTTCGGCGCAGACCTCGGCCTTATCGATGAAAACGGCCGGTTGGTGCGCGAACTGCGTCCACAGCAAGTGCCGGCGCATTTGCAGCGGCTGGGCAACAGCAACTATCAGGCGGAATTGCTCGATGCCGCCGCCGAAGCCTGCCGTGGCGGTGTGGCGCGCAGCCATATCGTCAGCTACGCCGAAGACGGCGCGCTGCTGACCGAGCTGTTCACCCGTGACGGTGGCGGTACGCTGGTTGCGCAAGAACAATTCGAACTGGTGCGCGAGGCGGCGATTGAAGACGTCGGCGGTTTGCTTGACTTGATCAGCCCGCTGGAAGAGCAGGGAATTCTGGTACGGCGTTCGCGCGAAGTGCTGGAGCGTGAGATCGAGCAGTTCAGCGTGGTCGAACGTGAAGGCATGATCATCGCCTGTGCGGCGCTGTATCAGATTGCCGACTCCGATGCCGGCGAGCTGGCGTGCCTGGCAGTGAATCCGGAGTATCGCCATGGCGGTCGCGGTGATGAGTTGCTGGAGCGCATCGAAACCCGTGCGCGGGCGCAGGGTTTGAAGACCTTGTTCGTTCTCACCACACGTACCGCGCACTGGTTCCGCGAGCGTGGGTTCGAGCCTAGCAGCGTTGAACGCCTGCCAGCGGCACGGGCATCGCTATACAACTTTCAGCGCAACTCGAAAATCTTCGAAAAAACCCTGTAACCGAGTTGCTCCATTCGCGAGCAGGCTCGCTCCCACATTTGGAACGCGACTTCCTGTGGGAGCGACGGTGCGACGATTCGACCTGCTCGCGAAGCTTTTATTGCGCCACGAACTTCGCGCTGACATACGGTGAATAGTCCGGCAGCACTGTTTCAACCTTGCCCTGTTCCTTCAAGAATTTCGCCGTCTCACCAATCGCCTTCGCCGTGCCGCCGTCCAGCAGCGCGGTGGTTTGCTGTGCCTTGGCATCCGGGAACGTGGAGCCTGCGAGTAATTCCGGCACGTCGGCGGCGTTGGCACCGGTCAGTTTGGCGATTTTCTGTACCGGCTCGGAGTCGGCTGTCCAGCGGTCTTTATGGCTGGCGTAATCGGCAAACGCGTCTAGAGTGACCTTGGCAAATTTGGCCACGACCTCAGGATGTTTCTCGGCAAAGTCCTTGCGCGCAACCCACACTTCGAAGGTCGGCGCGCCCCACTGACCGACCTGCGCAGCATCGGTCAGGGTCTTGCCGGTCTTGCGGATTTCACCCAGCGCGGGCGACCAGACAAACGCCCCGTCAATATCGCCACGCTTCCACGCGGCGGCGATTTCTGCGGGTTGCAGGTTGACCACTTTGACTTTCGAGGTGTCCAGGCCCCAGTGCTTGAGCGCACCGAGCAGGCTGTAATGGGAGGTAGAAACGAACGGCGTGGCGATGGTCTTGCCGACCAGATCCTGCGGGGTATTGATGCCGCTGCCATTGCGCACCACCAAGGCTTCGGCCGCATTGATCTGTGCCGACACGATGAATGCGACGATCGGCAGATTACGCGATGCGGCGGCAGCCAAAGGGCTGGAGCCGAGATTGCCGATCTGCACGTCGCCGGAAGCGATGGCTGTCACAACTTCCGGGCCGCTGTTGAAGCGGCGCCAGTCGATTTTCTCGCCGATGGTTTTCTCGTAGACGCCATCAGCCTGCGGGACTTTGCTTGGGTCGATACCGGTCTGGTAGCCAACCGTGAGGTTGGCAGCCTGGGCCGAGAACGAAATTATCGCTGACACACAAACTGTAACAAATTGACTAGATAGTGCGCGTTTGGCCATGATGGCGTCGCCTTTTGGATAGGGATTGACGTGATTTGAATACGTCAACGCTAAGCGATCTAAAAAAGGGCGCACAAATACCATTTAGGAATGAGCTTAGTAGCCGATATCCTGTATCCCGGTGCGGGTAGCCATTACTAGGCCATATTCCCGAATGGTATTAAAAAGAATGAAATAATTCTTTTTGGGGTTAACAGGAAATCAGTACTGTGCAGGGACCAAATCACTGCGATTAGACCTTGGTCGTAGACATACATGGTTACGATTGACTTGTCGGTCACGGTCTGGCGCTAATCGCGCATCTTAGGATCCAGGGCAATAGACCCGGGACCAGGAACACAAAAATTAGAAACGAGAGGAGCTTTACATGAACAAGTCCACCTTGGCCCTGGCTGTGGCCGTAGGGGTTTTGGCGCAGCAGGCAGGCGCCGCCGGTTTCATCGAAGACAGCAAGGCCACCTTGGGGCTGCGTAACTTCTACATCAACACCGACAACCGCGACAGCGCTGCCAAAACCGCTTCGGGCGTGCAGAGCAAGAACGAAGAATGGGGCCAAGGCTTCGATCTGCGTTTCATCTCCGGTTACACCCAAGGCACCGTCGGCTTCGGTATCGACGCGATCGGCCTGCTGGGCGTGAAGCTGGATTCGGGCGGCGGCACCAACGGCGCCACTGCGACTTCCTACGGCGGCACCGTGTTCCCGAGCAAGTCCAACGGTGAAGCTGTTGATAACTTCTCGAGCCTGGGCCTGACTGCCAAAGCCAAGATCTCCCAGACCGAACTGAAGCTGGGTACGCTGCAGCCGAAGAACCCGGTCATCGTCACCAACGACGGTCGTCTGCTGCCACAAACCTGGCAGGGTGGCCAGATCACTTCCGGCGACATCAAGGACCTGACTCTGGTCGGTGGCCAGATCGAAGCCGTGAAAGGTCGTAACTCCAGCAACAACGAGCAACTGTCGATCGGTGGCGCCAACAGCCCAACCATCAGCGGTCGCGACAGCAACAAGTTCATCTACGCCGGTGGTGACTACAAAATCACCAAGGACCTGACTGCCCAGTACTACTACGGCAATCTGGAAGATTTCTACAAGCAGCACTTCCTGGGTCTGGTGCACAACTGGGCAATCGGCCCGGGCGTGCTGAAGTCTGACCTGCGTTACTTCAACAGCTCCGACGACGGCGCCAACGGCAATACCCCTGCTTACTACAGCAGCGGTAACTACACCGGTACCGCTAGCGGTCGCGGTAAAGTCGACAACAACCTGTACAGCGGCCTGTTCCTGTACACCGTTGAAGGTCACACTTTCGGTGGCGGCTATCAGGTTTCCAACGGCAGCAGCGACTTCCCTTGGCTGAACCAGGGCGACGGTTCGTCGAACTACACCATCACCGACATGCAGATCCAGAAGTTCGGCCGTGCCGGCGAGCGCACCTGGCAAGCACGCTACTCGTATGACTTCGCTAAAGTCGGCCTGCCAGGCCTGACCGCCGGTATGGTTTACCTGCGTGGCGATAACATCGACACCGTGGGCACCAACGGTCGTGAAAACGGCAATGGCCGCTCCGAGTGGGAACGTGACTTCACCGTTGGCTACGTGATTCCAGAAGGCCCGGCGAAAAACCTCGGCTTCATGTGGAAAAACGCTACCTGGCGCAACGACATCCCAGGTCAGCGTGACCAGGATGAAAACCGCCTGATCGTCAGCTACTCGATCCCGCTGCTGTAATAGCGCGTCTCGATTCGTTGATGTAAAAAAAGCCCCGTCCGGCATCGCGCCGGACGGGGCTTTTGCGTTTTCGAGTCAGGCTCACCCCCGTAAGCCTGTCCCGAAATTCCCCTCTTTACAGCAACTCAAGGCCTTCTCGAACCTTGCGGCCGATGTTCGTCGGGATGCCGCCGAGCGTCCAGTGAACAGATGTTTAATATTCTTTTAAGATCTAGATATCTAGTTATTTATTCTTTTTCATGATGGCAAATCCCGAGCTACAGTTGAGGTCTCCAACAACTCATCAGGAGCAGCACCATGAGCCTCAGACTCGGCGACATCGCCCCCGACTTCGAACAGGATTCCAGCGCCGGCAAGATTCGTTTCCACGAGTGGCTGGGCGATAGCTGGGGCGTGCTGTTCTCCCACCCGGCGGACTTCACCCCGGTGTGCACCACCGAGTTGGGCTTCACCGCCAAACTCAAAGATGAATTCAGCAAGCGCGGCGTCAAAGCCATTGCACTGTCGGTCGACCCGGTGGATTCGCACCACAAATGGATCGAAGACATCAACGAAACCCAGAACACCATCGTCAACTTCCCGATCCTGGCGGATGCCGATCGCAAGGTTTCCGATCTGTATGACCTGATCCACCCAAACGCCAGCGACACACTGACCGTGCGTTCGTTGTTCGTGATCGATCCGAACAAGAAGGTTCGCCTGACCATCACCTATCCGGCGAGCACCGGGCGCAACTTCCACGAGATTTTGCGGGTGATCGACTCGCTGCAGCTCACCGATAACTACAAGGTGGCCACGCCGGCCAACTGGCAGGACGGTGATGAGGTGGTGATCGTGCCTTCGTTGAAGGATGAGGACGAGATCAAGCAACGCTTTCCGAAGGGCTATCGGGCTGTTAAGCCGTATCTGCGCCTGACGCCACAGCCGAATCGTTAAGATCAAAAGATCGCAGCCTGCGGCAGCTCCTACAGGAGTACGCCGCTTTCTGTAGGAGCTGCCGAAGGCTGCGATCTTTTCGAGGCATCCACATAGCAGGGGATTTCAGGCCGTTTCGACGGCCTTTTTTTTCGCTCTGAACAATGTAAATTGCATATCTCCTAAACGCATAACCAAATGAATAAATATGATTTATAGATATATAAATCAGCTGGTAAGGTCACTCCCATCGAAGCGAGATCGCAACCCGCGAATCGCCTGTAACGCTTAAGGAAGTGCCTGAATGCTGGTCGTCTCACTCGGTGGCAGTCCCAGCCTGCGCTCCCGTTCCGGGGTGCTGCTGGACCGCTCGCAACGCTGGTTGCAGGCGCAAGGGGTGGAAGTGGTGAGTTATCAGATTCGGGACTTCCCGGCCGAAGACTTGCTCCACGCCCGCTTCGACAGCCCGAAGGTGCTCGACCTGCTGCAACAGATTGAAAACGCCGATGGCCTGCTGATCGCCACACCGGTTTACAAAGCGTCTTTCTCTGGCGCGTTGAAGACGCTGCTGGATCTGCTCCCAGAGCGTGCCCTGAATCACAAGATTGTTTTGCCGATGGCCACCGGCGGCAGCATCGCCCACATGTTGGTGGTCGATTACGCGCTCAAGCCTGTGCTCTCGGCATTGAAAGCCCAGGAAATGCTCCAGGGGATTTTCGCCGAGGACAGCCAGATCGCTTACGGCGAAGGCAGTGCCGCGGCGCAACTGGCACCGGCGCTGGAGCAGCGTCTGCACGAAGCGCTGGATCAGTTTGTCGGCGCCATGGCGCGCCGGCCGAAGCCGCTGGAACCGGGCTTGTTGAACGAACGTTTGTTGAGTGCTCGCTGGAGCATTTAAGCCACACCCGAACTTGATGTAACTCACCTTACTTCGCCGCTAACGGCCAAGCAGGTGCAGCCAAAACCCAACAGCAAAAAAGGAGAGCGCTATGCGCACTGTATTTTTGCGTCGTGGTCTGGTCGCTCTGTTTGCTGCGGCTGTCACCTTCGGCGCCATCACTCAAGCTCAAGCCGAGACATTGCGGATCGGTTATCAGAAGTACGGCACGCTGGTGCTGCTCAAAGCCAAAGGGACTTTGGAAAAGCGTCTGGCCGCCCAAGGCGTCGACGTGCAATGGACTGAATTTCCCGGCGGCCCGCAGTTGCTGGAAGGCCTGAACGTCGGCTCGATCGACTTCGGCGTCACCGGCGAAACCCCGCCGGTCTTCGCCCAGGCAGCCGGCGCCGATCTGCTCTACGTCGCTTATGAACCACCAGCGCCGAACAGCGAAGCGATCCTTGTGCCGAAAGACTCGCCGATCAAATCGGTGGCCGATCTCAAGGGCAAGAAAGTCGTGCTGAACAAAGGCTCCAACGTCCACTACCTGCTGGTGCGTGCGCTGGAAGACGCCGGTCTCAAGTACACCGACATTCAAACCGTATTCCTGCCGCCGGCCGATGCTCGGGCTGCGTTCGAACGTGGCAGCGTCGACGCCTGGGTTATCTGGGATCCGTACCAGGCCGCTGCCGAGAAACAACTGCAAGCGCACACCCTGCGCGACGGCAAAGGCATCGTCGACAACCACCAGTTCTATCTCGCGACCAAACCCTATGCACAGAAAAACCCTGAGGTGATCAAAGCCCTCGTTGAGGAAGTGCGCGCCGTCGGCGAGTGGTCCAAAGCCAACCCTGAAGACGTGACCCAACAAGTCGCGCCGCTGCTCGGCCTGCCGGCAGACATCACCCTGACCTCGGTGAAACGCCAGGGTTACGGCGCGCTGTTCCTGACCCCGGAAGTGGTCGCCGCGCAGCAGAAAATCGCTGACACGTTCTACCAGCTCAAGCTGATTCCCAAGCCACTGAGCATCAAGGATGTGATCTGGACACCACCGGCCGCTGTGGCCAAAGCGCTGTAATTCGAATCCCCAAGGAGACCACTCCATGAGCCTCAATATCTTCTGGTTCCTGCCTACCCACGGCGACGGCCATTACCTTGGCACCGCCGAAGGCGCTCGCGCCGTTGACCACGGTTATCTGCAACAGGTCGCACAAGCGGCGGATCGTCTGGGTTTCGGTGGTGTGCTGATTCCCACCGGCCGCTCCTGCGAAGACTCGTGGCTGGTGGCGGCGTCGCTGATTCCGGTGACCCAGCGCCTGAAATTCCTCGTTGCCCTACGCCCCGGGATCATTTCCCCGACGGTCGCGGCGCGGCAGGCAGCGACGCTCGATCGTTTGTCCGGCGGTCGTGCGCTGTTCAATCTGGTCACCGGTGGCGACCCCGAAGAATTGGCTGGCGACGGTCTGTTCCTCAGCCACGAAGAACGCTATCAAGCCTCGGTGGAGTTCACTCGCATCTGGCGTCGTGTGCTCGAAGGCGAAACCGTTGATTACGACGGTCAGCACATCAGCGTGAAGGGCGCGAAGTTGCTCTATCCGCCGATCCAGCAACCGCGTCCGCCGCTGTACTTCGGTGGCTCGTCGGAAGCGGCGCAAGACTTGGCCGCCGAACAAGTGGAAATGGTTCTGACCTGGGGCGAGCCGCCAGCAGCGGTGGCCGAGAAGATCGCACAAGTGCGCGCCAAAGCCGCCAAGCTTGGCCGCACCGTACGCTTCGGCATTCGTCTGCATGTGATCGTCCGCGAAACCAACGCTGAAGCCTGGCAAGCGGCGGATCGTTTGATCTCGCATCTGGACGACGACACCATCGCTCGTGCCCAGGCTTCGCTGGCGCGTTTCGATTCCGTTGGCCAGCAACGCATGGCCGCTCTGCACGGCGGCAGCCGCGACAACCTCGAAGTCAGCCCGAACCTGTGGGCTGGCGTCGGTCTGGTGCGCGGCGGTGCCGGTACGGCGCTGGTCGGCGATGGCCCGACCGTGGCTGCTCGTGTGAAGGAATACGCCGATCTGGGCATCGACACCTTCATCTTCTCCGGTTATCCACACCTTGAAGAGTCGTATCGCGTCGCTGAACTGCTGTTCCCGCACCTCGACATCGAGCGTCCGGAACTGCCGAAAAGCGCCGGTTATGTCAGCCCGTTCGGCGAGATGGTCGCCAACGACATTCTTCCCAAAGCCGCGTCGCAGAGCTGAGGCGCGCCATGAAGAAAATCATCCACAGCCTCGCGCCCTGGGCGTTGCCGGTGTTGTTGCTGGCGGTGTGGCAGTTGTCGGTGTCGGCCGGCTGGTTGTCGACACGGATTCTGCCGGCACCGGTGGCGGTGATCGAGGCCGGCGTGAGCCTGGTGCGCAGCGGCGAAATCTGGACGCACTTGGCGATCAGTGGCTGGCGCGCGGCGCTCGGTTTCACCATCGGCGGCAGCATCGGTCTGGTTCTGGGCTTTATCACTGGCCTGTCGAAATGGGGCGAACGCCTGCTCGACAGTTCAGTGCAGATGATCCGCAACGTGCCGCACCTGGCGCTGATCCCGCTGGTAATCCTGTGGTTCGGCATCGACGAGTCGGCAAAGATTTTCCTGGTGGCGTTGGGCACGTTGTTTCCGATCTACCTGAATACGTATCACGGCATTCGCAACGTCGACCCGGCGTTGGTGGAGATGGCGCGCAGTTATGGCCTCTCCGGTTTCAGCCTGTTCTGGCAGGTGATTCTGCCGGGCGCGCTGCCTTCGATTCTGGTCGGTGTGCGCTTCGCCCTGGGCTTTATGTGGCTGACGCTGATCGTCGCGGAAACCATTTCCGCCAGCTCGGGCATCGGCTATCTGGCGATGAACGCCCGGGAGTTTTTGCAGACCGACGTGGTGGTGCTGGCGATCCTGCTTTACGCGGTGCTCGGCAAACTCGCCGACCTCGCCGCTCGTGGACTTGAACGTGTGTGGTTGCGCTGGCACCCGGCCTATCAGGTTGCCAAAGGAGGTGCAGCATGACCGCTCAACAACCGCCACGCCTGCTGCGCGGGATTCCGCTGGCGGTGCGCAACCTGCAGAAAACCTTTGGCGCGCGGCAGGTGCTGCGTGACATCGATCTGCATATTCCGGCGGGGCAATTCGTCGCGGTGGTCGGGCGCAGTGGTTGTGGCAAAAGTACTTTGCTGCGCTTGCTCGCCGGCCTCGATCAACCGACTGGTGGTGAACTGTTCGCCGGCTCTGCGCCACTCAGTGACGCACGGGAAGACACCCGGTTGATGTTCCAGGAAGCGCGTCTGCTGCCATGGAAAAAGATCATCGACAACGTTGGCCTTGGGCTTAAGGGCAACTGGCGTCAGCAAGCACTGGATGCGCTGGACGCGGTCGGTTTGGCGGATCGCGCCGATGAATGGCCGGCAGCCCTGTCCGGCGGGCAGAAGCAACGCGTCGCCCTGGCCCGGGCGCTGATCCATCAACCGCGCCTGCTGTTGCTCGACGAACCGCTCGGTGCACTGGACGCGCTGACCCGCATTGAAATGCAGCAACTGATCGAGCGTCTTTGGCAGCAACACGGCTTCACCGTGCTGCTGGTGACCCACGACGTCAGTGAGGCGGTAGCGATTGCCGATCGGGTGATTCTGATCGAGGACGGCGAAGTCGGTCTTGATCTGCATGTTGAATTGCCGCGCCCTCGGGTGCGCGGTTCGCATCGCCTGGCGGCGCTGGAAACCGAAGTGCTCAACCGAGTTTTGTCCCTGCCTGGCGAACCGCCGGAACCGGAACCTGTTTCACCCCTGCCTACGCAATTGCGTTGGGCGCAATGAAACAGCTGCGAGCTTCAAGCTACAAGCTGCAAGTAGAAGCGCTGTGCTTTTGCTTGCCGCTTGAAGCTTGCCACTTGCAGCTTATTTCGACCTCAGGAGAAATATCATGACTATCAAAGCCATCAACGTGCGCAACCAGTTCAAAGGCTCGATCAAGGAAATCGTCCTCGGCGACGTGCTGTCGGAAATCGACGTGCAGACCGCTTCGGGTATCGTCACTTCGGTGATCACCACCCGTTCGGTCAAGGAGCTGGAACTGGTGGTGGGCAGCGAAGTGATCGCCTTTGTGAAATCCACCGAGGTGTCGATCGCCAAGTTGTAAGCCAGTGAGTAAAAAACAACCCCGGAGGGCGTGAGCCCTTCGGGGTTTTTTGTGCCTGATCTGAAAACTGCGGTGCGGCCTTCGCGAGCAGGCTCGCTCCCACAGGGGATCGCATTCCAAATGTGGGAGCGAGCCTGCTCGCGAAGAGGCCAGTCAGATCACTAGAGATCTTTTGGGCAGATGCGGCGGCAGATACAGGCCGATATAGGCATCAAACACGCGCATCCCTTCCTCCGCCATGCGCGGGGTGATCTGCCCATGCTGCTGCACCGAACGCGCGTAAACGCGGTCACCCAACTCCATTGCCAAGGCAAACACATCGACATCCTCCGGCAGCCTCGGCAACTCGAAGTGATGATCGAACAGCTTGTGCATCAGGTCACCCAGCTCAAGGTCGTGCTGGCGGTCAGCCTGCGTCACTTCGGTCAGACCATGTTGCGCGAGGATCAACTGGCGAGCAGCGGCATCTTCGCCGTAGATCTCCAGCATGCGTTGCTCGACCAGCCGCGACAGATCACGCCAGTCGCGCAAGGCATCGTGATCGATCGGCGCTTGCAGGCAGGCACGGAATGCGGCGTGCACATCCGCCGTCAGCGCTTCGAGCAACGCCGGCACACTGGCGAAGAAGTGATACACGGAGGAGGGCGGAATCTGCGCACGCTCGGCGACGCTGTAGATCGACAGACTCGCCACGCCCTCGGCGGCCAGCAGCGTGCGTGCGGCATCGAGTATCGAATCAATCCGTGCCTGGCTGCGGGCACGGGGTTTGCGAACGGGGGCGGGTCGCGTCATGGAAGTCTCCTGCGGGGCAGCGGGCATTGTACGAGCCGTGTTCGGTGTTGTCTGCCAGTACCCTGTGGCGAGGGGATTCAGCGAAACGTCGCACCGCCCCGTTCGGCTGCGCAGCAGTCGTAAACCCTGAGAACCGGTTATTCCTGACACACCGAGTGGGATGGTTTTGGGGCTGCTTCGCAACCCAACGGGGATAAATCCCCTCGCCACAGGTTTTGTGTTTGGCCATAAAAAAACGCCATGGGCTGAATCAGCCGACGGCGTTCTTTTTGGCGCTACAACCGCTTACACGGTATGCAGATACCAGTTGTACTCAAGGTCGGAGATGGAGTGTTCGAACTCCTCCAGCTCGCTTTCCTTGCAGGCGACGAAGATATCGATGTACTTCGGATCGATGTACTTGGCCATCACCTCGCTGTCGTCCAGCTCGCGCAGGGCATCGCGCAAGTTGTTCGGCAGGCTTTGCTCGTTCTGCTCGTAGCTGTTGCCTTCGACTGGCGCGCCCGGTTCGATCTTGTTGGTCAGACCGTGGTGCACGCCGGCCAGTACCGAAGCCATCAGCAGGTACGGGTTGGCGTCGGCACCGGCCACGCGGTGTTCGATACGTACGGCATCGGACGAGCCGGTCGGTACGCGAATCGCCACGGTGCGGTTGTCGAGGCCCCAGCACGGCGAGTTCGGCACGTAGAACTGTGCGCCGAAACGACGGTAGGAGTTGACGTTCGGGCAGAGGAAAGCCATCTGCGCGGGCAGGGTCTCGAGCACACCGCCGATCGCGTGACGCAGCGCGGCGTTCTGCTCGGGATCCTCGCTGGCAAAAATGTTTTTGCCTTCTTTATCCAGAATCGAGATGTGTACGTGCAGACCATTACCTGCCTGGCCCGGATAAGGCTTGGCCATGAAGGTGGTGTCCATTTCATGGTCGTAGGCGATGTTCTTGATCAGACGCTTGAGCAGTACTGCGTAGTCGCACGCCTTGATCGGGTCGGCGACGTGGTGCAGGTTCACTTCGAACTGCGCCGGGGCACTTTCCTTGACGATGGCGTCGGCCGGGATGCCTTGCTCTTTGGCACCTTCCAGAATGTCCTGGAGGCAGTCGACGTATTCGTCGAGGTCGTCGATCAGGTAGACCTGTGTCGAGTGCGGACGTTTGCCGGAAACCGGCGAGCGTGGCGGTTGCGGACGACCGTTCACGTTCTCCTGGTCGATCAGGTAGAACTCGAGTTCGAACGCGGCGCAAATGGTCAGGCCCATTTCATCGAACTTGCGAACCACATTGGCCAGTACTTCTCGCGGGTCGGCAAAGAATGGCTGGCCTTCGAGTTCGTGCATGGTCATCAACAGTTGCGCGGTAGGGCGCTTCTGCCATGGCTCGTTGCACAGGGTGTCGGGGATTGGATAGCAGATACGATCGGCGTCGCCGATGTCCAGGCCCAGGCCGGTGCTTTCCACCGTCGAACCATTGATATCCAGAGCAAATAGAGAGGCCGGCAGGTTGATGCCTTTCTCGTAAACCTTGTGGAGGCTGGTGCGTTCAATGCGCTTGCCGCGCACCACACCATTCATATCCGCAATCAGAAGGTCAACGTACAGAACCTCAGGATGTTCCTTAAGGAACGCGTTCGCTTCGTTAAGCTGAACGGCACGCGGGGGTACCGACATGATGCAACACCTTTGTTGTTAAAAATATCAATCATTGATCTTTTCTGGTTTCAGTCAACCCGAACGGCATGCCGAAGTCAAGCGAGGCCTTTTTTGCCCTAAAAAAGCGCTGTGAGGGCATTTATGGGGCACTTTGAGGCGTTTTTTTGTCCCTGGGACGCTTGGCACCCGCGGGCTTGAGCAGGCCGTGTTGTATTTTTTACGGGGGTGTTGTGTAAAAAAATGAACAAGGCTAAGCTCGGATCAAACCCATAACAGCAATAATACCGGGGTGCTTCATGTCTCGCCTGCCGTTAATCGGCATCACCGACTGCTCGCAACAGTCCGGTCTGCATGCTCATCACATCAGTGGCGACAAATCCGTCCGTAACGCAGCCAGCATGGCGTGCGGTCCGTTGACGACAGTCTCGTCGGCAACAGGCAAAACGGCAGCGTCCGATATTCTGGACGTACGACAAGGCATCCCGTTTATGGCGTTCCCTTCCAATATAGATCGCTTTCACTTCCAAAGCCTGTGCCGCTTCCCAAGCGGTGCTCACGATTCTGCACGCCTTGCTGCTCGTCTTCAGTGTGCACAGGAAATGCAACGCCAGCGTAAAGGGCAGGTAAGCTCCTCTTTCATTGTCTATGCGCGGTGCCTGGCGTAAGCCCGCACTGCGCACAAGCAAGCCCCCTTTAACGCGACGCCGCCGGCGTCAAACTTTGCCTGACACTACGTCAGGAGACTCAGCCCAGAGGCATTTATGAGTAACAACCTCGACCAGCTCACCGATTGGTTGAAAGACCACAAGATCACAGAAGTCGAATGCATGATCGCCGACTTGACCGGTATCACCCGTGGCAAGATTTCGCCGACCAACAAGTTCATCGCCGAAAAAGGCATGCGCCTGCCAGAAAGCGTGCTGTTGCAGACCGTGACCGGCGATTACGTCGAAGACGACATCTATTACGAACTGCTCGACCCGGCCGACATCGACATGATCTGCCGCCCCGATCAGAACGCCGTGTACCTGGTGCCGTGGGCCATCGAGCCGACCGCGCAGGTGATTCACGACACCTACGACAAGCAAGGCAACCCGATCGAGCTGTCGCCGCGCAATGTCCTCAAGAAAGTCCTCAAGCTCTATGCCGACAAGGGCTGGCAGCCGATCGTGGCGCCGGAAATGGAGTTCTACCTGACCAAGCGCAGCGACGATCCTGACTATCCGTTGCAGCCGCCAATCGGTCGCTCGGGCCGTCCGGAAATCGGTCGTCAGTCGTTCTCCATCGAAGCGGCGAACGAATTCGATCCGCTGTTCGAAGACGTCTACGACTGGTGCGAACTGCAGGAGCTGGATCTCGACACGCTGATCCACGAAGACGGCACGGCGCAGATGGAAATCAACTTCCGTCACGGCGATGCACTGTCGCTGGCCGACCAGATCCTGGTGTTCAAGCGCACCATGCGTGAAGCCGCACTCAAGCACGACGTCGCCGCGACCTTTATGGCCAAGCCGATGACGGGCGAGCCGGGCAGTGCGATGCACTTGCACCAGAGCATCATCGACATCGAGACCGGCAAGAACGTTTTCTCCAATGAAGACGGGACCATGAGCCAGCTGTTCCTGCACCACATCGGTGGTTTGCAGAAACTGATTCCCGAGCTGTTGCCGCTGTTCGCACCGAACGTCAACTCGTTCCGCCGCTTCTTGCCGGACACCTCGGCACCGGTGAACGTCGAGTGGGGCGAAGAGAACCGCACCGTCGGCCTGCGCGTGCCGGATGCCGGCCCGCAGAACCGTCGCGTGGAAAACCGTCTGCCGGGCGCCGACGCCAACCCATACCTGGCGATTGCCGCAAGCCTGCTCTGCGGCTACATCGGCATGGTCGAGGGCCTCAACCCGAGCGCACCGGTGGTCGGTCGTGGTTATGAACGCCGCAACCTGCGCCTGCCGCTGACCATCGAAGACGCGCTGGAGCGCATGGAAAACAGCTCGACCGTCGAGAAATACCTGGGCAAAACTTTCATCACTGGCTACGTCGCGGTCAAGCGGGCCGAGCATGAAAACTTCAAGCGCGTGATCAGTTCGTGGGAGCGTGAGTACCTGCTCTTCGCCGTCTGATACGCCGGGCGCGGCCCTCAGAAGCCGCGCCTTCACCGATAACAAGGAGAATTGGCATGACCAGCAACAATCCGCAAACCCGCGAGTGGCAAGCACTCAGCAATGATCACCACCTGGCGCCGTTCAGCGACTTTAAGCAGCTGAAAGAAAAAGGCCCGCGGATCATCACCAACGCCAAGGGCGTTTACCTGTGGGACAGCGAAGGCAACAAGATCCTCGACGGCATGGCCGGTCTGTGGTGTGTCGCCATCGGTTACGGTCGCGATGAACTGGCCGATGCCGCCGCCAAACAGATGCGCGAACTGCCGTACTACAACCTGTTCTTCCAGACCGCGCACCCGCCGGCACTGGAACTGGCCAAGTCGATCGCCGACGTCGCGCCAGAAGGCATGAACCATGTGTTCTTCACCGGTTCCGGCTCCGAAGGCAACGACACCATGCTGCGTATGGTTCGTCATTATTGGGCGATCAAGGGCCAGCCGAACAAGAAAGTCATCATCAGCCGCAAGAACGGTTATCACGGTTCGACCGTGGCCGGCGCGAGCCTCGGTGGCATGACGTATATGCACGAACAAGGCGACTTGCCGATCCCGGGCATCGTTCACATCGCGCAACCGTACTGGTTCGCTGAAGGTGGCGACATGTCCCCTGAAGAGTTCGGCATCTGGGCGGCCAATCAGCTGGAAGAGAAGATTCTCGAAGTCGGCGTCGACAACGTCGGTGCCTTTATTGCCGAGCCGATCCAGGGCGCCGGTGGCGTGATCATTCCGCCCGACAGCTACTGGCCGCGCATCAAGGAAATCCTCGCCAAGTACGACATCCTCTTTGTCGCCGACGAAGTGATCTGCGGTTTCGGTCGTACCGGTGAGTGGTTCGGCAGCGATTTCTACGATCTCAAACCCGACATGATGACCATCGCCAAAGGCCTGACCTCCGGCTACATCCCGATGGGTGGCCTGATCGTTCGCGACAGCGTTGTTGCGGTGCTCAACGAAGGTGGCGATTTCAACCACGGCTTCACCTACTCCGGTCACCCGGTGGCGGCAGCGGTGGGTCTGGAAAACATCCGCATTCTGCGCGATGAAAAAATTATCGAGAACGCGCACAACGAAACGGCACCGTATTTGCAGAAACGTCTGCGGGAACTGAACGATCACCCATTGGTGGGTGAAGTTCGCGGTGTCGGTCTGTTGGGCGCGATCGAGCTGGTGCAGGACAAGGCCACTCGCAAGCGTTACGAAGGCAAGGGTGTCGGCATGATCTGCCGCCAGTTCTGCTTCGACAACGGCCTGATCATGCGCGCTGTGGGCGACACCATGATCATCGCGCCGCCGCTGGTCATCAGCAAGGCGGAGATCGATGAGCTGGTTACAAAGGCACGTAAATGCCTGGATCTGACCCTCAGTGCGTTGCAAGGCTAAGTGCTAGGCTCTGAGCGGGGGAGCTGCGGCGCTCTCGCTCAAAGCTGTCAGAAAGGCTGGTCTTTTCTTGAAAGACCGCCTCGGATCTTGCCAGACTAGCCGCGGTTCCAGTTGTCCGGGTTCGGCCGCTGAACAAAGTGGTTCAAAAAAGAAAAATTTGGAGCATTACGCATGAAGGCATTAGGCAAAAAGCTCGCTGGCAAGACTCTGCTCGCCATGTCCCTGATGGGAATCATGGCGGCTGCGGCTCAGGCGGACGACAAGGTGTTGCACGTCTACAACTGGTCCGACTACATCGCCCCGGACACCATCAAGAAGTTTGAAGACGAGTCGGGCATCAAAGTCGTCTACGACGTCTTCGACAGCAACGAAACCCTCGAAGCCAAACTGCTCGCAGGCAAGTCCGGCTACGACATCGTCGTACCGTCGAACAACTTCCTCGCCAAACAGATCAAGGCCGGTGTCTACCAGAAGCTGGACAAGTCCAAGCTGCCTAACTGGAAGAACCTCAACACTGATTTGCTCAAAGCCGTGTCGGTCAGCGACCCGGGCAACGAGCACGCTTTCCCGTACATGTGGGGCTCGATCGGCATCGGCTTCAACGCCGAGAAGGTCAAGGCTGCACTGGGCGCCGATGCACCTGTCGATTCGTGGGACCTGATCTTCAAGCCGGAAAACGCTGCCAAGCTGAAATCCTGCGGCATCAGCCTGCTCGACTCGCCAACCGAGATGATCCCGGTGGCGCTGCACTACCTGGGCCTGCCAACCGACAGCCAGAAGAAAGAAGACATCGACAAGGCTGAGGCGCTGATCATGAAGGTCCGTCCTTCGATCGCCTACTTCCACTCGTCCAAGTACATCTCTGACCTGGCCAACGGCAACATCTGTGTGGCCGTGGGTTACTCGGGTGACATCTACCAGGCCAAGTCCCGCGCGGCTGAAGCCGGTGACAAGGTGAAAGTCAGCTACAACATTCCGAAAGAAGGTGCCGGCAGCTTCTACGACATGGTCGCCATCCCTAAAGATGCCGAAAACGTCGAAGGCGCCTACAAGTTCATGACCTTCCTGCAGAAGCCGGAAATCATGGCGGAAATCACCAACGCCGTACGCTTCCCGAACGGTAACGCCGCTGCAACTCCGCTGGTCGATAAAGACATCACCAGTGACCCGGGCGTTTACCCACCGGCTGACGTGCTGGCCAAGCTGTACGCGATTGCCGACTTGCCGGCCGCGACCCAGCGCATCCTGACCCGCAGCTGGACCAAGATCAAATCGGGTAAATAAGCCGGTTTGCAGCAACAACCGCTGGCCGTCGTCCCCCGCGAAGGCAGCCAGCGGATTAATTAAATGACAGAAAGTTTTGCTGGAACGGTTTTTGAGGGTAAGTTGCGCGCCGGTTTTGTTGCCGGGCAGCCATGGCTGTCATGCAGCGCGGGGCAACTTGGGCCCAACTAATTTAGAGGACCTCCACTTGCCTATTTTTTCTTCTTTGCGCAAAGCCCTGCTGGCCACCGCTGGCCTGACGATTGCTGTCGGTGCCCAGGCCGCCGGTACGGTGCATATTTATAACTGGTCGGATTACATCGGCGAGACCACCCTGGCAGATTTCCAGAAAGCCACCGGGATCAAACCGGTCTACGACGTATTCGATTCCAACGAAACCCTGGAAGGCAAATTGCTGGCCGGGCGTACCGGTTACGACGTGGTCGTGCCGTCGAACCACTTCCTCGGCAAGCAGATCAAGGCGGGCGCGTTCCAGAAGCTCGACCGTGCGCAACTGCCGAACTATTCCAATCTCGACCCGGCGCTGCTCAAGCGTCTGGAACAGAACGATCCGGGCAACCTGTACGCCGTGCCGTACCTGTGGGGCACCAACGGCATCGGTTACAACGTCGATAAAGTCAAAGCCGTGCTGGGTGTCGACAAGATCGATTCGTGGGGCGTGTTGTTCGAACCCGAGAACATCAAGAAGCTGCAGAGTTGCGGCGTCGCGTTCCTCGATTCGGCGGATGAAATGATGCCGACCGTGCTCAACTACATGGGCCTGAACGCCAACAGCACCAATCCCAAGGACTACGAAAAAGCCACCGCCAAGCTGCTCGCGGTGCGTCCTTACGTGACCTACTTCCATTCCTCGAAATACATCGGTGATCTGGCCAACGGCGACATCTGCGTAGCCATCGGGTTCTCCGGCGATATCTTCCAGGCCAAGCACCGTGCTGAAGAAGCCAAGAAGGGCGTGAACATCGCCTACTCGGTACCGAAAGAGGGCGGCGCGCTGTGGTTCGACATGCTGGCGATTCCGAAGGATTCGTCGAACGTGAAGGAGGCTCACGCCTTCATCAACTATCTGCTGAAACCTGAGGTGATTGCCCAGGTCAGTGATTACGTCGGATACGCCAACCCTAACCCTGGGTCGGACAAGCTGATGGAACAATCCATCCGCACCGATGAGTCGGTGTATCCACCGCAGGCCGTTATCGACAAGGCCTACGTATCGACCGAGTTGCCACCGAACATTCAGCGCCTGATGACCCGCAGCTGGACCAAGGTCAAGTCGGGGATGTAAGGCACACACTATCCTGGGTTCGCCTTGCGGGGCGGACTGCATCGTTTTTTTCTGGGAGTTTCGTAAATGGCAGTTGCCTCCGGCGCCTATAAGAAAGCCCTCGAGGGCGACCAGACACCGAAACAGGTGTTGGTCAAAATCGACCGGGTCACGAAGAAGTTCGACGAGACGATTGCCGTGGACGATGTGTCCCTGGAAATCAAGAAGGGCGAGATCTTCGCCCTGCTCGGCGGTTCGGGATCGGGCAAATCCACTCTGCTGCGGATGCTGGCAGGGTTCGAACGGCCCACGGAGGGGCGCATTTTTCTCGACGGCGTCGACATCACCGACATGCCGCCGTACGAGCGACCGATCAACATGATGTTCCAGTCGTACGCCTTGTTCCCGCACATGACCGTGGCGCAGAACATCGCCTTCGGCCTCAAGCAGGACAAGATTCCGGCGGCTGAAGTCGACGCCCGCGTGGCCGAGATGCTCAAGCTGGTGCAGATGAGCCAGTACGCCAAGCGCAAGCCGCATCAACTGTCTGGCGGTCAGCGTCAGCGTGTGGCACTGGCGCGTTCGCTGGCCAAGCGGCCGAAGCTGTTGCTGCTCGACGAACCGATGGGTGCACTGGATAAAAAACTGCGTTCGCAAATGCAGCTGGAGCTGGTCGAAATCATCGAGCGCGTGGGTGTGACCTGCGTAATGGTGACGCACGACCAGGAAGAGGCCATGACCATGGCCGAGCGCATCGCGATCATGCACCTGGGCTGGATCGCCCAGATCGGCAGCCCGATCGACATCTACGAAACCCCGACCAGCCGTCTGGTCTGTGAATTCATCGGCAACGTCAACATCTTCGAAGGTGAAGTGATCGACGACGCCGAAGGCCACGCGACCATCACCTGCAAGGACCTCGACCGGCAGATCTACGTCGGCCACGGCATCAGCACCTCGGTGCAGGACAAGTCGGTCACCTACGCGATCCGCCCGGAGAAACTGCTGGTCACCGCCGATCAACCGACCTGCGAGTACAACTGGTCGAGCGGCAAGGTGCATGACATCGCCTACCTCGGCGGTCACTCGGTGTTCTACGTCGAGTTGCCAAGCGGCAAGCTGGTGCAATCCTTCGTTGCCAACGCCGAACGCCGCGGCGCACGTCCAACCTGGGGCGATCAGGTTTACGTGTACTGGGAAGATGACAGCGGCGTGGTACTTCGCTCATGAACATGCGCAAATTCAAACGCCGCCTCAATCGAATAATCCCCAATGGCCGGCAGCTGGTCATCGGGGTCCCGTTCATCTGGCTGTTCCTGTTCTTCATGCTGCCGTTCTTCATCGTCCTGAAGATCAGTTTTGCCGAAGCCGACGTGGCCATCCCGCCGTACACCGAGATCTACACGTACGCCGAGCAGAAGCTGCAACTGCTGCTGAATCTGGGCAACTACTCGATGCTGGCCGGCGACGAGTTGTACATCGCCGCCTACCTCGGCTCGTTGAAGATGGCGCTGATCAGCACCATTCTTTGTCTGGTGATCGGCTACCCGATGGCCTACGCCATCGCCACCGCGCGTAAAGAGATGCAAACGGTGCTGGTGCTGCTGATCATGATGCCGACCTGGACCGCGATCCTGATCCGCGTCTACGCGTGGATGGGCATCCTCAGCAACAACGGTCTGCTCAACGGCTTCCTGATGAGCATGGGGTTTATCGACGAGCCGCTGCAGATCCTCAACACCAACCTGGCGGTGTACATCGGCGTGGTTTACTCGTACCTGCCGTTCATGATCCTGCCGCTGTACGCCAACCTGGTGAAGCATGATCAAAGCTTGCTGGAAGCAGCTTCCGATCTCGGTTCGAGCACCTTCAACAGTTTCTGGAAAATCACCATTCCGCTGTCCAAGAACGGGATTATTGCCGGCTGCATGCTGGTCTTCATTCCGGTGGTCGGCGAGTTCGTCATCCCGGAACTGCTTGGCGGTCCAGAAACCCTGATGATCGGTAAAGTGCTCTGGCAAGAGTTCTTCAACAACCGTGACTGGCCGGTAGCGTCTGCGCTGGCGGTGGTGATGCTGGCGATCCTGATTGTGCCGATCATTCTGTTCAACCGCAGTCAGGCCAAGGAAATGGAGGGTAAAGAATGAAGCGCTTCCGTTTCTCCAGCCTGATGCTGGTCCTGGGTTTGTTGTTCATCTACCTGCCGATGCTGATCCTGGTGATCTACTCGTTCAACGCCTCGAAACTGGTGACGGTGTGGGGCGGCTGGTCGATCAAGTGGTACGTCGGCCTGCTCGACAACACGCAACTGATGGGTTCGGTATTGCGCTCGCTGGAAATCGCCTGCTACACCGCGGTCGCCGCGGTGGCACTGGGCACACTGGCAGCATTCGTGCTGACGCGCATCACCCGCTTCAAGGGCCGTACGCTGTTCGGCGGCCTGGTGACGGCGCCGTTGGTGATGCCGGAAGTGATCACCGGTCTGTCGCTGTTGCTGCTGTTCGTGGCCATGGCGCAGATGATCGGCTGGCCGCAAGAGCGCGGCATCGTCACCATCTGGATCGCTCACACCACGTTCTGTGCGGCGTATGTGGCGGTGGTGGTGTCGGCGCGTTTGCGTGAGCTCGACCTGTCGATCGAAGAAGCGGCGATGGACCTCGGTGCACGGCCGTGGAAGGTGTTCTTCCTGATCACCATCCCGATGATCGCGCCATCGCTGGCGGCGGGCGGCATGATGTCCTTCGCCCTGTCGCTGGACGACCTGGTACTGGCGAGCTTTGTCTCCGGCCCGGGTTCGACGACCCTGCCGATGGAAGTGTTCTCGGCAGTGCGTCTGGGCGTGAAGCCTGAGATCAACGCCGTGGCGAGCCTGATTCTGCTGGCGGTATCGATCGTGACTTTCATGGTCTGGTTCTTCAGCCGCCGCGCCGAAGAAGCCCGCAAGAAAGCCATCCAGCAAGCCATCGAAGAAAGCGCAGCCGATTCGTGGAAGCAGCCGGACGTGCGTCGCGCACCTTCGCCGGAAGCGGCTTAACAGCAAAAGATCGCAGCCTGCGGCAGCTCCTACAGGGAACGCATTCCAATGTAGGAGCTGCCGCAGGCTGCGATCTTTTGATTTTGCCCTCAGTTCACCCAAGGGGAGTTGCGGATGACTTCGACGAAGTTCATCGGCTTGAACCCCGGCTCCTGATCTACCAGCACATCGGTCTTCACATTGCCAAACGTGGTCTGCGGACGGTGGCGCAAGCCATCGGCAAACGCGCAGATGATGCACTCCTTGAAACCTTCCCCACGCGGGTGCGCATGCACCACCGCTTCACGCTGCACGGTGCTGAACGCCGCGTAATCCATGCCCAGCACGTCCATTTCCACACCAGCCGTCACCAGCGCCACGGTTGGGCGCAGATGCTTCGGCACGCCCGGTGTGGTGTGCAGGGCAATCGACAGCCAGACCTGTTCGATGTCGTCATCGCTCAACCCGTACGGCTTGAGAAACGCCGCCGCCGCGTTGGCACCGTCGACTTCAAAGCGCTCATCATCGCTGCGATGGCCTTCGACCAGACCGAGGTCATGGAACATTGCGCCGACATACAGCAGCTCGGGGTCGTAGGGCAGTTGCTGGCGTTCGCCACTCAACGCGCCAAACAGAAATACCCGGCGCGAATGGTGATAGAGCAAGTCGGACTCGATGTCGCGGATGTAGTCGGTGGTGGCCCGGGCGAGGGCGCTGTCAGGGATTTTGATGCCGGCGATGGTGCTGCTCATAACGGTTTCCTCGTCGAAAACGCCGTCGTGGCGCTGATGGACAAAGTCTGTTCCCTGAGACGCTAAACGGACAATCAACGCATGGCTGCGATCCTTGCCAATCCACCTGCAAATCGTGCCAAGCTAAAAGATCGCAGCCTGCGGCAGCTCCTACAGGTATCCACCTACCCATGTAGGAGCTGCCGCAGGCTGCGATCTTTGCTTTGAAGGGGAATCAACAGCCATGAGTAAAACCATTGCCATCGTGGTGTTTTCAGGTGTGCAGGCGCTTGACGTCACCGGCCCAATGGATGTGTTCGCCGAAGCCAATCGCTTCCTCGCGCCGCAAGATCACTATCAGCTCGAAGTGATCGGCCTGGAAAAAACACCGATGGCCTGTTCCAACGGCTTGATCCTCAACGCCCATCGCCATTTCAACGAAGCCCTCGACGCCTATGACCTGCTGTTGGTCGCCGGCGGGCCGCAGCTACCGTTCATGGATTTCGGCAGTGAGTTCGACACCTGGCTGCGCGAGGCCTGCGCTCGCGCTCAGCGCTTTGGCTCGATCTGCAACGGTGCGTTCATGCTGGCGCGCGCCGGTTTGCTGGAAGGGCGCACCGCCACTACACACTGGAACGATGCCGAGGCGTTGGCGCAGTTGTGTCCGTCAACGCGGGTCGAAGCGGATCGCCTCTACGTCGAGGACGGCACGCTCTACACCTCGGCCGGGGTCACCGCGGGGATTGATCTGTCGTTGTATCTGCTGGCGCGTGATCACGGCGCGGAAGTGGCTTTGAGCGTGGCCAAACGACTGGTGGTGTTTACCCAGCGCTCTGGCGGACAGTCGCAGTTCAGTCCGTTCCTCACGCCGCACGCGGAGCCGACGTCGGCAGTGGCAATGGTGCAGCTGTACGTGCTGGCCAATCTCACTGGCGACCTGACCATCGCCGATCTGGCCAATGCGGCGAACATGAGTGCGCGCAACTTCTCCCGGGTGTTTGCGCGGGAAGCCAAGGTTACGCCGGCAGAGTTCGTCGAGCAGGCGCGGGTGGATGCGGCGCGGGTGATGCTGGAAAGCACCACGGCGCCGTTGAAGACGGTGGCGTATCAGTGCGGGTTTCGCGATGCGCAACATATGCGCAGTGTGTTCAACCGCCGATTGGGCGTAACGCCGCAGCAGTTTCGGCTGAATTTTGCGCTGCCACTCTGAAATTCACGGTGTTGCTGATGACCCCTTCGCGAGCAGGCTCGCTCCCACATTTGGAATGCGTACTCCTGTGGGAGCGAGCCTGCTCGCGAAGGCGTCAGTCCAGGCAACCTAGAACTATTGTGCAGCCCGCGCCGGCAACAGTTTCAAGGTACTGCGCGTATTCGCCGTCACCTCTTCTTCGCTGAAATGCGCCTGCACATACATCCCGTCGACATACGCTTCGGCCTGATCGTCATAGTGACTGTCGAACGGCACGCCACTCTGCCCGACCGGGTTGATCGTCAGACCATGCGCCGGATCGGCGAAGTCCACCAAGCGCCGCGTCGACGGCCCATAAGTCACCGGCCACGGCGCCGGGCCGAGCTTCGCCGAGAGGTTGTTCGGCACTTCGTGACTGCCCGGCGCCGCAAACGGCCCGACATTGAAGATGCGATCCAGCGGCTTCTGCTGTCCCAGCGGATGCCCGTGAGTCAGCGTGTGCGCCGCGCCCCATTGCCATCCGGCAACATCGTCGCCGAGGGTCAGTTTCAGATGCGTCATGCTCGCCGCCCACGCCGTGCGCACGACGTCGGCGCGTGTTTCTTTGGCCGGCGTGTTGCGGTTGTCCCACCACGGTGAGTCGGCATTCGCCGCCAGTTTCGGCAACGCCGAATCGATCACTCGTGTCGATAGCAGCGTGTCGAAAAAGTCATTGCCCAACTCATCACGCATCGCCGCATCGGCGAGGTCGTAGAGGAACTGGTTGAACACCGTCGCACTGACCGAATCCAGCGGATAGTCGCCCGGCCACAGCGCCAGTTGCTCGACCAGTTTCAACTGTGCCGGATCGCTGACCACTTCGCGCAGCACCGGCAGCAATGGCGCCAACACGCGCGGGCCGTAACCGGTCGCCGTGCCGAGTTGCAGTTTCTGATTGGCCTCGTTCGTCCACTTGACGCTCTTGTCGCTAAGCTGACGATTGAGTTGCTGACCACGGTCGGCGAGGTTGTAGTAACCGGGAATCTCCATGCCGGTCGGCGACAGCGGCTGGAAGTTTGCAGAAACGATGTAGCCGCGCGCCGGGTTCTCTTCCTGCGGGTTGGCGCTGAACGGGTAGAAACCGTCCTTGTCCGCCTGATTGCTGCTGCCGTCGAGTATGAACTCCGGCCTGACCCCGGCCGGGCGCTTGGGCAGCAATGCCGAGGCCCACCAGCCGATATCGCCCTTGGCATTGGCGTAAACCAGATTCAGTCCCGGTGCCTGTACTTTCGCGGCGGCAGCGCGGGCCTTGGCCAGAGTGTCGGCTCGGTTGAGCTGATAGAAACCTTCGAGGATCGGATTCGGTGTTTCGAGGAACGCCCACCACATCGCAATCGGCGTTTTGCCGGCAGCGGTGCCCAGCGCATCGTTGACGATCGGACCGTGGGGCGACTGGCGCAGGGTCAGGGTGACGGGCGTCTGTCCCTTCACGTTGATCTGCTGTTCGCTGACAACCATGTCGGTCCACTGGCCGCGATACCAGACCTGATTTGGGTTGTCCGGATTGACCTTCTCGGCGATCAGATCCAGATCGTCGTTCTGGAACATGGTCAGGCTCCAGCCGAAGTCGAGGTTGTGGCCGAGAAACGCGAACGGCACCAGCGCCTGATGATGGCCGTACAGCTCAAAGCCCGGCGCCGACAATTGCGCTTCGTACCACACCGATGGCACCGAGAAACGAATGTGCGGGTCGCCGGCCAGCAATGGCTTGCCGCTCTGGCTGCGGCTGCCGGCAATCACCCAGGCGTTGCTGCCTTCGAACTGCGGCAAGCCGTTGTCGATCAGCGCTTGTTCACTGAGGCGGGCGAGGGCGTTGAGGTCTTTCCAGTCGCCGGCGGCGAGGGCCGGTGCCGGTTTGCCGTGACCGTTGACCAGCACGCCCTTGGGCTGCCAGTCGAGGTCGAAGACATTCAGGTAATCGGCGCCGAGCCGATCGCGCACGTAGGTCAGCAGCGGCTCGGTGCGAAACGCCGCGGCAAAGCTGTAAGCCATGTAGCCGGCGACGCTGATGCTGTCCTCGGCGGTAAACGGCCGTTTGGGGATGCCCAGCACGTCGAACTCGATCGGTGCAGCGTGCGTGTCCTGATACTGGTTGATGCCATCCAGATAGGCTTGCAGGCCCTTCCACGCCGGCGATTGTTTATCGAGGCTGGCGACATAACTGGCGGCGCGTTCACGGATGCGCAGGCTGCGAAACAGTTTGTCGATGTCGAGCAGTTTTGGCCCGAGTACTTCGGCCAGTTCGCCACGGGCGAGACGACGCATGGCTTCCATCTGGAACAGCCGATCCTGGGCATGCACATAACCGAGGGCGCGGTAGAGGTCGGTTTCGTTCTCGGCACGAATGTGCGGCACGCCGCGCTCGTCGTAGCGGACGGTCACCGAACCTTGCAGGTTACGCAGTTCAACCTGACCCTGGCGCGTCGGTTGTTTGCTGTAGACATACCAGCCGACGCCGGCAAGCAGAACAACGATGAGCAAGCCAAGTACGGTGAACACGCGTTTCATGGTGACTCCTTGTGCATGCGGGATTGCCGCCCGTCGGGCTGCAAACAAGTAGCACAGACCCTCTGTGCCGTGCATCGCTGTCCGGGAAAAGTCCGGAATGCCTTACTGCGCCTCCACCGGCCACGGGCAGTAGCAGCCCACCGCCAGGGTGTGCGTGGCGTTGACCGGGCGATCTTCAGTCAGGGCGTTGAGGATCGGTTCGATGAAGCTGTTGCTGGAATTGCAGGTCAGGCCCTCGCTGTACGGACCGAAGTACGCCAGCTTGCCGCTGCGATCCCAGATCGCCACGGCCGGGCTGGCGGGGACCTGTTCGGAGCCGGGCAATACCGTGATGGTTTTCAGGTTGCTGAGCGTGGCGGGCAACTGACCGTGGCTGCCGGTTCTTTGCACGGCGAAGAACTCCACGCCCTTGCCGCTGAACTGTTCGACCATCTCGGTCAGGTGCTGTTGATTGCCGACGTTGCACGGGCACGCCGGATCCCAGAAGTGCACGAGACGAATATTGCCGGGGCCGGCGAGATCGTCGGGCAGGCGCAGCGGATCGCCGGAAAACACTGCGGTGTGCTCGCTGAACGCGCGCAGATAACGCCCCTGAAACCAGTCGTACGCCGCCCACAGCACCCCGGCGCAAATCAGCGCGAGCAGGCTGGCGAACAGTGCGGTGCGGTAGGGCGAACGCATGGTTTTCGATCCTCGAAAGGTCGGCTAGCTTGCCATGTCTGCCACTACAGATGAATATCGCAGACCGATAAAGTCTGTTTACCGTTTTGGAATTCCCGCATGCCCGCCACTTTCGACCCCGATCAAATCCGCGCGAGCCTCAAGCCCTTGGCCGAGTGGCAGCCGTTGTCGGACGAGGCCAAGGCGTACCAGCAGTTCTATAAAACCGATTTTCCCCATCGCGATGTCTGGCGTGGCATGGGTCGTTTCGACGTCGATGGCTACGAACTGGTCAGCCATTGCTGGTGGCCGGAAAAGGTCAAGGCAACGCTGTTTCTGTTGCACGGTTACTACGACCACACCGGGCTCTATCGGTATGTGATCGAGTGGGCGCTGGATCAGGACTTTGCGGTGATCGCCTGCGACTTGCCGGGCCATGGTTTGTCCAGCGGGCCACGGGCGAGCATTCGCGACTTCTCTGAATACCAGGATGTCCTGCAAGCCTTGTTCGCCGAAGCGCAGTCGATCTCGCTGCCGCAGCCGTGGCACTTGTGCGGGCAGAGCACGGGCGGGGCGATTGTGGTCGATCACGTGCTCAACCATGGCGAGGGCAGTCCGGCGCAGGGCCAGTTGATTCTGTTGGCGCCGTTGGTGCGGCCACGCGCGTGGGGCTGGTCGCAACTGAGTTATTACTTGCTCAGGCCGTTCGTCCGAGGTGTCGCGCGGCGCTTCAGCGAGAACTCGAACGATCCGGATTTCTTGCCGTTTCTGCAGGCGGATCCGTTGCAGCCGCAGCGGTTGCCGACCCAATGGGTCGGGGCGTTATCGCGCTGGATCATTCGCGTCGAACACGCGAAAAAAAGTCCGCGACGGCCGCTGATCATTCAGGGACAGGCGGACATGACCGTCGACTGGCAGCACAATTTGCAAGTGTTGAAATGGAAGTTCGATCGACCGCAGATTCTGCTGCTGGCCGAGGCGCGGCATCATCTGGCAAATGAGACGGAGGAGATGCGCGAGGAGTATTTCGAGTTTCTGAGCAAGCGGATCAAGGGCCGCAATCTCTAGAACAAGATCAAAAGATCGCAGCCTTCGGCAGCTCCTACATGGATCGGTGTAGGAGCTGCCGAAGGCTGCGATCTTTTAGGGTTGCCCGACCGCAAGCCCCGCCCGAATCGCCGCCAGGGCGGCCTGGTAATAAGCCTTGCCCTCAGTCGACTCGGCAAACGTCGCAAACTCTTCCAGCTCTTCATCCGACAAGTCGCGATAAACGTAGAGCAGCGTGTTGTTCATGTCCGCGCCGATCTGATCCATCAAACGCTGACGCTGACCATTCAACATGCCCTGCGCCTGACCGCCACCGAGCAGCCCCGGAATCATCGAGCTCAAGCTGTCCGCCGCAACGCCGGCAATCGCCAGGCTGACTTCGGCGCCAGCTTCACGGGCCGGCAGGGCCTGGGCGAGGTGGCCGATGATCAGCAGACGGCTGTCACTGACCTGCATCTTCGGAAGGCCCTTGGCATTTTTCGCCAGTTGGTCGCGGCGGGTCGCGAGCAATTCAGCGGCGACGATTTTCTTGCCCAGTGGCGATTGAAAGAAGGTCAGCGCCGGTTTCGGATCGGCAAGCTTCTGCCGCAGTTGTGCTTCGGCGCGTTGGTCCACGGCCTGTGGAGCGAAGCGCTGGTTGCTGTTGTTGACCAGTGCCTGAAACACCGCAGGCGGCAGGCTGTTCTGATAGCGTTGCTGGGCGGCGCTCAGGGCGTCGTTGAAATGCGCACGTTGATCTGGCCAGCCGGCGACCTTGTACAACTGATCGTGGCCGTCCGCCCAAGCGGGCAAAACGCAGAACATCAACAGTGAAAAAAGCAAACGGCGCATAGGGACTCCTGTCAGCAGCGGACTATTCTCCGTGCGGTGCCGGTACTTGTCGAGAATTCGTAGCAAGCCGCCGCGTGGCTCTGTCGGATTTCTTGCCGCCGGCATACTATGCGCGCCATGCAAATATCCTCTGAACACCCGCTGCTGTTACGCATTGTCGATGACTTGGCCGAACACGGCTGGTCGCAGCAGAACATCTTCCTGCCCGCCGGTTTGACCCGCGAGCTGGCGGCCGAGTGCCGTAAACGCGAGGCCGAGGGCGAACTGGCGCCGGCAGGGGTCGGGCGCGGGCCGTTTTCAGAGGTTCGCGAGGGGATTCGCGGCGATCATATTCAGTGGATCGATCCGGGCCAGGACGATTCCAGCGACCGTTATCTGAACCTGATGGACAGCCTGCGCGAGGCGCTCAATCGTGGTCTGTTCCTTGGCCTGGAAGACTTCGAATGCCATTTCGCGCTATATCCGCCGGGTGCGTTTTATCGCCGGCATGTCGACCGTTTTCGCGACGATGACAAGCGCATGGTGTCGGTGGTGGTCTACCTCAATGACGCCTGGCTGCCGGAGGACGGCGGTCAGTTGCGCATGTACCTCAACGATGAGCGCGTGCATGACGTGCAGCCCACTGGCGGTTGTCTGGTGGTGTTTCTCTCTGGCGAAGTGCCGCACGAAGTGTTGCCGGCGAACCGTGAACGTTTGTCGCTGACCGGCTGGTTCCGTCGGCGTGGCAACGAGCCGTTCTGATATGGACAAGATTCTGGTCAGCCGCTGCCTGTTGGGTCATCGCGTGCGCTACGACGGTGGCGCGAGCGGGCCGTTTGATCTGCTCGAACAGTGGATTGCCGAAGGGCGCGTGGTGCCGTTGTGTCCGGAAGTCGCAGGAGGATTGCCGACGCCACGGGCGGCGGCGGAGATTCCTGGCGGGCAGGGCGGTGAAGTGCTCGATGGAATCGCTGCGGTGATCACCACCGAGGGCGAGGATGTCAGTGCGCAGTTTCTCGACGGTGCGCGGCAGGCGCTGGCGTTGGTGCAGAAACACGGCATCCGCGTGGCAGTCCTGAAAGCCAACAGTCCATCCTGTGGAAACCTGCTGACTTATGACGGGACGTTCAGTGGCGTGAAAGTCTCCGGTGAAGGCGTAACGGCTGCACTGCTCAAACGCCATGGCGTGCAGGTTTTTAGCGAACTTGAATTGGCTGAGGCCTCGGTGGCTTTGGCTGCTTTGGACTGATCCGAAATCGTTGCCCTCACCCCAGCCCTCTCCCGAAGGGAGAGGGGGCCGACCGAGTTGTCCGGCGTCTTACATCGACCTGAAAGACCTTATCGACTATGGATTCGACACAGCCATGACCAGTCGATTTCGGATTCGGTACATCCATTTCAGGTCGGCGTATCCCTTCAGCATCCCCCATTCAGTCCCCTCTCCCTACGGGCGGTCCGACGTTTCGGGAGGGCTAGGGTGAGGGGCTTCTAAGGTTTCAGCCACTTCTCGGTCAGCGCCGCCAAGCGTCCATCCGCCCTGATCCGCTGCATCGCGCTCTCAAGGCTGGCGTGAAACGCCGGGTTGCCTTTCTGAAACGGTATCGCCAATTCCACCGGCGCGCTCGCCTTCGGTTTGGCATCCGTCAACGCCTGCACCAGCACCATCGGTTGCGGCTGCGGCTGTTCATCCTTCTTCGCCAGCAACTGTGAATCGACCTTGCCGTAAGGCTCGCTGAAGTCGAAACGATCCTTGAGTTCAGGTGTCAGTGCTATTTGATTGAGCGCGACGTCGTACTTGCCGCTTTCAACGCCCTGGAGCAAGTCGCTTTCGTCGGTGACGATGAAGTCGGCGCGCACATCCAGCTCGTTGGCCAACAGTTGTCCAAGCTCGACCTCGAACCCCGTGAGTTTGTCGCCGTCATCCTTGTAATTGAAGGGCGGTGTATTAGCCTCAAGGGCTATGCGCAGCTCGCCACGGTCGTTGACGTCATCAATCAGTTCGGCGTGAGCCAAAGGGCTCAAAAGGGGTAGCAGGCAGATCAGGCCAGGCAAAAAGCGCATGGTCACTCCTTTGAAATCATTAACGCGATGCTCTGAGTCAGGCTCGCTTTGCTATGGTTGTCGAGTGCCTTCGACAACGAATGGTCATGAAGTTGTCATGACCGTGCGGATTTTACGAAAAAACTGGAGAAGAAAATGAAAAGCTTTATGTCACGTGCAGCGTTGGCCGGTGTGCTGATGGGCGTTTCGGTGCTGGCCAGTGCCGCCACCCCGGCACCCAAGGGTGCCGAAGTGTTCATCGTTTCTCCCGAGGACGGGGCGACTGTGTCGCAGACCTTCACCGTCAAGTTTGGCGTCAAGGACGTTGCACTGGCCCCGGCCGGTGACGTCACCAAGAACACCGGTCACCATCATCTGCTGATCGACGTCGACAAGCTGCCGGCCGCCGGCGCGCCGATTCCGAACGATGCCAACCACATGCACTTCGGCAAGGCGCAGACCCAGGCTGACATCAAACTGGCTCCGGGCAAGCACACCTTGCAGCTGGAGCTGGGCGACAGCGGCCACATGCCGTTCGATCCACCGATCGTCTCGAAGAAAATCACCGTCAACGTCGAATAAAAAAAGGGAGCCCTTTCGGGGCTCCCTTTTTTACAGCTGCAAGCTTCAAGCTGAAAGCCTCAAGTCAAAGCAAAAGCGAACATCACTTACCGCTTGTAACTGGAGGCATGTAGCTGTTCTTAGAAAAGAACCCGGCTACGGATAGTGCCGTTGATGTGCTGCAGCTTCTCTTGCGCCAGGTCCGAGTACTCGGCGTCGACGTCGATCACCACGTAGCCAACCTTCTCGTTGGTCTGCAGGAACTGACCGGAGATGTTGATGCCGTTTTCGGCGAAGACCTTGTTGATCTCGCTCATCACACCCGGGATGTTCTCGTGGATGTGCAGCAGGCGGTGCTTGCCAGGGTGAGCCGGCAGGGCCACTTCCGGGAAGTTTACCGACGAAACCGACGTACCGTTGTCGCTGTACTTGACCAGTTTCTCTGCCACTTCCAGACCGATGTTGGCTTGCGCTTCAGCGGTCGAGCCACCGATGTGCGGGGTCAGGATCACGTTGTCGAGGCCACGCAGCGGGCTTTCGAACTCTTCGTCGTTGGAGCGTGGCTCGACCGGGAATACGTCGATGGCCGCGCCGATCAGGTGCTTGTCCTTGATCGCGTCCGCCAGTGCGTCCAGCTCGACCACGGTACCGCGCGCAGCGTTGATCAGGATGCCGCCCTTCTTGATGGCGCGGATTTCCTTCTCGCCGATCATCCACTGGGTCGCAGCGGTTTCCGGAACGTGCAGGGTGACGATGTCGGACATGCCCAGCAGCTCGGTCAGGTTACCAACCTGAGTGGCGTTGCCCAGCGGCAGCTTGGTCACGGTGTCGTAGAAGTACACCTGCATGCCCAGACCTTCAGCCAGAACCGACAGCTGCGTACCGATCGAACCGTAGCCGACGATGCCCAGTTTTTTGCCACGGATCTCGAAGGAGTTGGCTGCGGACTTGATCCAGCCGCCACGGTGGCAGGAAGCGTTTTTCTCCGGGATGCCGCGCAGCAGCAGGATCGCTTCGGCCAGTACCAGCTCGGCAACGGAGCGGGTGTTGGAGTACGGCGCGTTGAACACGGCAATACCGCGCTCGCGGGCAGCACTCAGGTCAACCTGGTTGGTGCCGATGCAGAAACAGCCGACCGCAACCAGCTTCTTCGCGTGATCGAAGATCTCTTCGGTCAGTTGGGTGCGCGAACGAATGCCGATGAAGTGAGCGTCAGCGATCTTTTCCTTGAGCTGGGCTTCCGGTAAGGAACCTGTCAGGTATTCAATGCTGGTGTAGCCCGCCGCCTTGAGGACGTCGACAGCCGATTGGTGGACGCCTTCGAGAAGAAGGAACTTGATCTTGCTCTTATCGAGAGAAGTCTTGCTCATCTGCGTAAACCTGTATCCCGGAGAAAAATGGCAGGGAGGGGCGCAGCCTGGAGCTGACCCAAACGGCAGGAAAGCCGTTACCGCAGAACTGGCCTTGGGCACTGTCCTGCGGGGTCGATATGCTAGCATAGCCTCCCCGCTAAACACTCATTCCTGCGACGTGAAGCGTTCTCAGGATGACCATGAATTGTTCGAGAGTTCTGTCGATGACCAATCCTGCCCTGATTGATGAACTGAAGACCCTGGTCGAGCCTGGCAAGGTCCTGACCGACGCCGACTCCCTGAATGCGTACGGCAAGGATTGGACCAAGCACTTTGCCCCGGCGCCAAGCGCCATCGTGTTTCCCAAGACCATCGAGCAGGTGCAGGCCGTGGTCCGCTGGGCCAACACGCACAAGGTCGCCCTGGTGCCATCGGGCGGGCGCACCGGGCTGTCCGCCGCTGCGGTGGCGGCGAATGGCGAAGTGGTCGTCTCGTTCGACTATATGAATCAGATTCTCGATGTGAACCTCACCGACCGCACCGCCGTTTGTCAGCCGGGCGTAGTCACCGAGCATTTGCAGAACGTTGCCGAAGAAAAAGGCCTGTATTACCCGGTCGATTTCGCTTCGGCCGGTTCCAGCCAGATTGGCGGCAACATCGGTACCAATGCCGGCGGGATCAAAGTGATTCGCTACGGCATGACCCGCAACTGGGTGGCGGGCATGAAAGTCGTCACCGGTAAGGGTGACGTGCTGGAATTGAACAAAGACCTGATCAAGAACGCCACCGGTTACGACCTGCGTCAGTTGTTCATCGGCGCTGAAGGCACTCTCGGTTTCGTCGTCGAAGCGACCATGCGCCTCGATCGTGCGCCGAAAAACCTTACCGCCATGGTCCTCGGCACCGCCGACTTCGACTCGATCATGCCGGTGCTGCATGCTTTCCAGGGCAAGCTCGACCTGACCGCATTCGAATTCTTCTCCGACAAAGCTCTGGCCAAAGTCATGGGCCGTGGCGACGTACCGGCACCGTTCGAAACCGATTGCCCGTTCTACGCGTTGCTGGAATTTGAAGCGACGACTGAAGAAGTGGCCAACAGCGCGCTGGAAACCTTCGAACATTGCGTCGAGCAGGGCTGGGTACTGGACGGCGTGATGAGCCAGAGCGAAACCCAGCTGCACAACCTGTGGAAGCTGCGCGAATACATCTCCGAGACCATCTCGCACTGGACGCCGTACAAGAACGACATCTCGGTCACCGTCTCGAAAGTGCCGGCGTTTCTCAAGGAAATCGACGCGATCGTCGGCGAATACTACCCGGACTTCGAAATCGTCTGGTTCGGCCACATCGGCGACGGCAACCTGCACCTGAACATCCTCAAGCCGGATAACCTGAGCAAGGACGAGTTCTTCGCCAAGTGCGCGACCGTCAACAAGTGGGTGTTCGAAACGGTCGAGAAGTACAACGGTTCGATCTCCGCCGAGCACGGCGTCGGCATGACCAAGCGCGATTACTTGACCTACAGCCGCTCGCCGGTTGAGATCGAGTACATGAAAGCGGTGAAAGCGGTGTTCGACCCGAACGGCATCATGAACCCGGGCAAGATCTTCGCGGTTTGATCTGAAATCCTTGATGAATCAATGAAGGCAGGAGTCGGTAAATGAGCTATCAGCACCAGTACGTCGACGGCACACGCATCCACTTCCCGATCGGGAAAGTCGTGTGCATTGGCCGTAATTACGCCGAACACGCCAAGGAACTGGACAACCCGGTGCCTACCGAGCCGTTGCTGTTCATCAAGCCCGGCAGTTGCGTGGTCGAGCTGGAAGGCGGTTTTGCCATTCCGACCGAGCGCGGTTCGGTGCACTACGAAGCGGAGATCGCCGTGTTGATCGGCAAGCCATTGTCGACCAAGCCGAGCCGTGAAGAAGTGCTCGACGCGATCTCCGGCTTCGCCCCGGCGCTCGACCTGACCCTGCGCGACAAGCAGGCCGAGCTGAAAGCCAAGGGCCTGCCGTGGGAAATCGCCAAGTCGTTCGACGGCGCGGCAGTGCTTGCGCCGTTCGTGGTTGGCAGCACCTTTGCGGACCTGACCGACATCGGCATTCGCCTGACCATCAACGGCGAAGTGCGCCAAGACGGCAACAGCAGCGCGATGCTCAACCCGATCGTGCCGATGATCCAGCACATGGCCGGCTGCTTCTCGCTGCAGGCCGGTGACGTGATCCTCACCGGCACGCCAGTGGGCGTGGGCCCGCTGAACGTCGGCGATGACATCGTCCTCGAACTGGTTGGCGCGAGCAGCTTCACCAGCAGCGTGCGCTAACCCGCCATTTCCTGATGGTGTGAGCTTTTGTGGCGAGGGGATTTATTCCCGTTGGACTGCGCAGCAGGCCCAAGATTTTTGGGGCCGCTGCGCGACCCAACGGGGATAAATCCCCTCGCCACAGAGGCCTGGCCGGTATTTTTGTGTCTTGGCCCACAAACCCGCACGGCAATCCCGCCATTTGCCGTTTTTTTCACATCCTGTCTGGATAATTTCCGCAATTCTGGCGTCTGAGCCGGCCTCTTTGTGCTATTACCCATAGCCTGAATTTTCGGAACGCGTCCTTCGATGTCATCTCAAACTCAGCTCAAATCTGCTCGCCGCTCACGTTTCGCCCTGCGTTGGTACTTCTGGTTGTTGTTGGTGGTCGCTGCCGTTTATGGCTTGGCCTTCGCCATGCATTGGGATGACCGTGCGGTGCTGTGGGTGCATGAGCGCTTCGAAAGTCAGGCCGAGCAGAAGCAAAGCATCTGGCTGCCGGACTATCGCGCGGTGATCGACGCGAAGTTGTTGCCGGGCATGGAGAAGGATGAGGCCTCGGACCTTTCCTATAACCCGCGGACCAAAACCCTGTTCTCGGTGATGGGCAAAAATCCGTTCCTGGTCGAGCTGACGCTGCAAGGCGATGTGTTGCGCAAGATGCCGCTGGTGGGCTGGGTCAACCCGGAAGGTTTGACCGTGATGGAAAATGGCCTGATGGCGATCGTCGATGAGCGCGAGCACATCCTCACCATCGTCAAGGTCGACGCCAACACCCGCGAGCTGAATATCGCCGACTTCCCGAAATATGACCTCGGCCCTTCCGCCAACCAGAACAAGGCTTTCGAGGCGATTACCTGGGATCCGCGCAATCAACAATTGTTACTGGGCGAAGAGCGACCGCCGGCGCTGTTTACCTGGAAAAGCGATGGCAGCCAGATCCTCAAGGGTGACAAGCAGAAGCTGGCCAGCGACGAGCTGGATATCCGCAATCTTTCGGCACTGGCGATCGACCCGCGCACCGGCCACACCCTGGTGCTCTCGGCCGACTCGCATCTGCTGCTGGAGCTGGACGAGAAGGGCGAGCAAGTCAGCTTCATGACCTTGCTCAGTGGCTTCAATGGTTTGAAGAAAACCATTCCCCGCGCCGAAGGCGTAACCATGGACGAGGCGGGCACGCTGTACATGGTCAGCGAGCCGAATCTGTTCTATCGCTTCGAAAAACAGAGGTAGTGCCTCTGTGTAGGAGCTGCCGCAGGTTCGGGCCGCGTTCGGACGATCTTTTGACTGTCGGACGCAGAGCGTCCCCGGCTGCATTCCCACGCAGAGCGTGGGAACGATCAAATACAGGGTTGGGTTGTGGTTTGAGGCAAGTGGCCATTAAGCTTCAGTTCAGACGGGCGTGATATTTCATCCGCCTGTTCTGATTCCGAGCCCGCCCGAATGCGTCGACTTGCCCGTCCCAAACCTCTGGTCATCATCGTCTCGGTGATTGCACTGATCGCGTTGATTGCGATCGGCCAATACCTGCGCCTGTTCGAGCGTGCCTGGTTCAATCTGCACACCTTGTGGCAGCCGCAGAGCAGTGAATCGATTGCCTTGAACCAATATCGAGTCGAGATCGAGGCTAGGGTCATCGAAGGGCTGGACGACGATGTTTCCGCACTGACCTTCGATCCGGTACGCAAAAGCCTGTTTACCGTGACCAACAAGAATGCCGAGTTGGTCGAGTTGTCGCTGCAAGGCAAGATCCTGCGACGCATCGCGCTGATCGGTTTTGGCGATGCGGAGGCTGTCGAGTTCATCAGTGCCGACACCTATGTGATTACCGACGAGCGTGAGCAGCGGCTGATCAAGATTCACCTGCAAGAAGGCACCACGTTCCTCGATGCGGCCGATGCCGAGCAGATGACCCTCGGCGTGCACATGAGCGGCAATAAGGGTTTCGAGGGGCTGGCCTACGATTCAGTCGGCAAGCGCCTTTTTGTAGCGAAAGAACGCGACCCGATGCTGATCTACGAAGTGCATGGCTTTCCGCACTTCAACCCGGAAAAGTCTTACGCCGTGCACGTGATCAACAACCCCAAGCGTGACGCCGGGATGTTTGTGCGCGATCTGTCGAGCCTGCAATACGATGAACGCAGCGGCCATTTACTGGCGCTGTCGGATGAGTCGCGATTGATTCTGGAGCTGGATGTCGACGGGCGCCCGTTGAGTACCATGTCGATCAGTGGCGGCCGCCAGGGTTTGCACAAAACCGTGCCGCAGGCGGAAGGCATTGCGATGGATGATGATGGCACGTTGTATCTGGTGAGCGAGCCAAACCTGTTCTACGTCTTCAAAAAACCAACGCCGAACTAACCAACACCACAAAACACTGTGGGAGCGAGCCTGCTCGCGAAGGCGTCTGATCAGTCAACATTTGCATTGACTGATCCATCGCATTCGCGAGCAGGCTCGCTCCCACAGGTTTATTCGTCTGCCCATTATTGTGGGCAGTCTGGCTTACTCAGCTTTGAGGGTTTTCACGCCTTCAGATGTACCCAGCAACAACAAATCCGCCGGACGCGCCGCGAACAGGCCGTTGGTGACCACGCCGACGATCGCATTGATCTGCGCTTCCAACTCCACCGGGTTGGTGATCTGCAGGTTGAATACATCGAGGATGATGTTGCCGTTGTCGGTCAGTACGCCTTCGCGGTAAACCGGGTCGCCGCCCAGTTTCACCAGTTGGCGGGCAACGTGGCTGCGGGCCATCGGGATCACTTCGACCGGCAGCGGGAACTCGCCCAGTACTGGCACCAGTTTGCTGGCGTCGGCGATGCAGATGAAGGTCTTGGCCACGGCCGCGACGATCTTCTCGCGGGTCAGGGCCGCGCCGCCGCCCTTGATCAGGTTCAGGTGCGCGTCGCTTTCATCGGCGCCGTCGACGTAGAACTCCAGGTCGCTGACGGTGTTCAGCTCATACACCGGAATCCCGTGGCCCTTGAGGCGCGCGGCAGTGGCTTCGGAACTGGCGACCGCGCCATCGAACGCGCCCTTGTGCTGGGCCAGTGCGTCGATGAAGCAGTTGGCGGTGGAGCCGGTGCCGACCCCGACGATGCTCTTGTCGTCGAGTTTAGGAAGGATGAAGTCGACGGCGGCCTGAGCCACTGCCTGTTTGAGTTGATCCTGGGTCATGCGGGCTCCGGAAGCGGGCAAGGTGAGAACGGAAAGGCCGGCATTATATCCCCATGCCCGGCGAAAACTCCTGTGGCGAGGGGATTTAGCGAAACGTCGCACCGCCCCGTTCGGCGGCGCAGCCGTCGTAAAACCTGAACTCGCGGTATTTTTGAAAGAATGCCGGGGAGCGCTTCGCACTCCAACGGGGATAAATCCCCTCGCCACAATGGTGCTCACGCAAGAATGGATTTCCAGACCTTAAAACCACCTGTTTAGTGTGGTCGCCCGGGCAAAAGCCGGGTTAGACTCCTTGGCCCTGCCCAACCCGCTCAGTGATGCTTTCCGATGCTCGAACAGTACGTCAAAAAGATCCTCACCTCGCGCGTTTATGACGTTGCCGTAGAAACCCCGCTGCAGAACGCTCGCCAGCTCTCCGAGCGGCTGGGCAATGACATTTGGCTCAAGCGCGAAGACTTGCAGCCGGTGTTCTCGTTCAAGATTCGCGGCGCCTACAACAAACTGACTCAGTTGACTGACGAAGAGCGCGCCCGTGGCGTGGTCACCGCGTCGGCAGGCAACCATGCGCAGGGTCTGGCCCTGGCGGCGAAAGTGCTGGGCGTCAAAGCCACCATCGTCATGCCCAAGACCACCCCCGAGATCAAGGTCGAAGGCGTGCGTTCGCGTGGCGGCAAAGTGGTGCTGCATGGCGACTCGTTCCCGGAAGCCTTGGCCTACTCGCTGAAACTGGTCGACGAAAAAGGCTACGTCTACATCCACCCGTACGACGATCCGCACACCATCGCCGGGCAGGGCACCGTGGCGATGGAAATTCTGCGTCAGCACCCGCAGCCGCTGGACGCGATTTTCGTCCCGGTCGGCGGCGGCGGTCTGATCGCCGGTATCGCGGCGTACGTTAAGTATCTGCGTCCGGACATCAAAGTCATCGGCGTCGAGCCAGACGATTCCAACTGCCTGCAAGCCGCGATGGCTGCCGGCGAGCGTGTGGTGTTGCCGACCGTGGGCATCTTTGCCGACGGCGTGGCGGTGGCGCAGATTGGCCAGCACACCTTCGACATCTGCAAAGACTATGTCGACGAAGTGATCACCGTCAGCACTGACGAGATCTGTGCAGCCATCAAGGATATCTACGACGATACCCGCTCGATCACCGAACCTGCCGGCGCGTTGGGCGTGGCCGGGATCAAGAAATACGTCGAGCAACGCGGTGTCAGCGGCCAGACTTTCGTTGCCATCGACTCCGGTGCCAACGTCAACTTCGACCGCTTGCGCCACGTTGCCGAGCGCGCCGAACTGGGTGAGGGCCGCGAAGCGATCATCGCCGTGACCATCCCCGAGAAGGCCGGCAGCTTCAAGGCGTTCTGCGAAGCCATCGGCAAGCGCCAGATCACCGAATTCAACTATCGCTACAACACCGGCAGCGAAGCGCACATCTTCGTAGGCGTGCAGACTCACCCGGAAAACGATCCGCGCAGCGCTTTGCTCGCGAGCCTCACCGAGCAGGGCTTCCCGGTACTCGACCTGACCGACAACGAACTGGCCAAGTTGCACATCCGCCACATGGTCGGCGGCCGCGCGGCGCAGGTGGTCGATGAAGTGGTGTTCCGCTTCGAGTTCCCGGAGCGTCCGGGGGCGCTGTTCAACTTCCTTAATAAGCTCGGTGGGCGCTGGAACATCTCGATGTTCCACTACCGTAACCACGGCGCCGCCGATGGCCGTGTGGTCGCCGGCCTGCAGGTGCCGCACGACGAGCGTCATCTGGTGCCGGCAGCGCTTGAGGAAATCGGTTATCCATACTGGGACGAAAGCGAGAACCCGGCCTATCAGCTGTTTCTTGGCTGAGCGGCTACGCTGATGGGCAAGCCATAAGGAATTTTGACAATGGAAACGTTAACGGCCCTGAAAATGGCGCACGTGGTCGCAACCGTGGTCTTGCTGGCCAGTGCGCTGGGCTTGGGCATCTGGGTTTTTCTGGCAAAACGCAAAGGTGACGCGACGGCGGGCAGTCGCACGTTGCAGCGGCCACGGCTGTTTGTCTGGCTGTTGATGGGCCTGGCATTGCTGAGCATGCCGTTCACCGGATGGTGGATGGTCCATCTGGTCGGTTGGCCGCTGGGGCAGACGTGGATTCTGGCGTCGAGCGTGCTCTACACCGTGGCGGCGCTGGCATGGTTGTGGTTGCTGGTGCGGTTGAATCGATTGCGCAAGGCGCCGGGTGGCGTCGGGCGTTTCAGCTTTGCTTTGGCGTTGTTCAGTTTTGTGTGTTTTGTAGCGATTGCCGGGTTGATGGGCGCCAAACCGGTGTGAAGCGAAAAGATCGCAGCCTGCGGCAGCTCCTACAGGGGATTTTTGTCGATCACAAAAATGTGGTCTGACACCGAACCTGTAGGAGCTGCCGAAGGCTGCGATCTTTTGATCTTCAGCCGCGCAACGAAATCACCGGCCAACCACGCTTCTCGGCCTCAGCCCGTAGATTCGGATCCGGATCAACCGCCACCGGATTCGCCACCTGCTTCAGCAACGGCAAATCATTCATCGAATCGCTATAGAAATAGCTGTCGTCCAGTGAATACCCGGTCTCTTCCAGCCAACGATTCAGGCGCGTCACCTTGCCATCGCGAAAGCACGGAATATCAGTGCTGCGCCCGCTGTAGCGGCCATCGACCATTTCACACTCAGTGGCGATCAGGGTTTCAACGCCCAAACGCACAGCAATCGGCGCGGTGACGAAGCGGTTGGTCGCGGTGATGATCACCAGTTTGTCGCCGGCGTCGCGGTGCTTTTTCAGCAGTTCCAGCGCCTGCGGCAGCACGATCGGCTCGATGCAGTCGCGCATGTAATCGTTGTGCCATTGATCGAGCATGGCCATTTCGGTGCGGCCGAGAATCTCCAGGCAGAAGTTCAGATACGCGGCGTTATCCAGTTTGCCGGCCAGGTAATCCTGATAGAACTCGTCGTTGCGCGCTTTGTACGCAATCGGGTCGAGGAAGCCGCGTTCACACAGATAGTCGCCCCAGGCGTGATCGCTGTCGCCGCCCAGAAGGGTGTTGTCCAAATCGAAGAGTGCCAGGCGCATTGCAGTTACCCGCTGATAAGTCTGTAAAAAGGCGACAAGAATACGGTCTTTTCACAAGAGTGCACATAAGGTAGGAAGCTTCGTTGCCGCCTTATCAACCTTTGTGGAACAATGCGGCGACATGCGTTTGCGAGGTTGTTGCCGTGATCGACCCCGATGGTTTCCGCCCCAATGTCGGGATCATTCTGACGAATGACGCCGGCCAGGTGCTATGGGCTCGCCGTATCAATCAAGATGCCTGGCAGTTTCCGCAAGGGGGAATCAACCCTGAAGAGACGCCGGAAGACGCCTTGTACCGCGAGCTGAACGAAGAAGTTGGCCTGGAACGTGAAGATGTTGAAATACTGGCCTGTACTCGGGGCTGGTTGCGCTATCGTTTGCCGCAACGTCTGGTGCGTACGCACAGCCAACCGCTGTGCATCGGCCAGAAACAGAAATGGTTTCTCCTGCGCCTGATCTCCAACGAGCAGCGGGTGCGGATGGATTTGACCGGTAAACCGGAGTTCGATGGCTGGCGCTGGGTCAGCTATTGGTATCCGTTGGGCCAGGTGGTGACATTCAAGCGCGAGGTGTATCGCCGCGCCCTCAAAGAGCTTGCCCCGCGCCTTTTAGCGCGCGACTGACGACGGAGTTCGACCCCGAGCCATGCTCAATACGCTGCGCAAGATCGTCCAGGAAGTTAACTCCGCCAAGGATCTCAAGGCGGCGTTGGGGATTATTGTGTTGCGCGTCAAAGAGGCCATGGGCAGCCAGGTCTGCTCGGTCTACCTGCTTGATCCCGAGACCAACCGCTTCGTCCTGATGGCCACCGAGGGCTTGAACAAGCGCTCGATCGGCAAGGTCAGCATGGCACCCAACGAAGGTCTGGTCGGTCTGGTCGGCACGCGTGAAGAACCCCTGAACCTCGAAAACGCTGCGGATCACCCGCGCTATCGCTACTTCGCCGAAACCGGTGAAGAGCGTTACGCCTCGTTCCTCGGTGCACCGATCATTCACCACCGCCGCGTCGTCGGCGTATTGGTCATCCAGCAAAAAGAACGCCGCCAGTTCGACGAAGGTGAAGAAGCCTTCCTCGTGACCATGAGCGCGCAGCTCGCCGGCGTAATCGCCCACGCCGAGGCCACCGGTTCCATCCGTGGTCTGGGTCGTCAGGGCAAAGGCATTCAGGAAGCCAAGTTCGTCGGCGTACCGGGTTCGCCGGGTGCGGCGGTCGGTACGGCGGTGGTCATGCTGCCACCGGCCGATCTCGACGTGGTGCCGGACAAGAACATCACCGACATCGACGCTGAGCTGGCGCTGTTCAAGACCGCCATCGAAGGCGTGCGCGCCGATATGCGCGCGTTGTCCGCCAAACTCGCGACGCAGTTGCGCCCGGAAGAGCGCGCACTGTTCGACGTCTACCTGATGATGCTCGACGATGCCTCGCTGGGCAGCGAAATCACCACAGTGATCAAGACCGGCCAGTGGGCACAGGGCGCGCTGCGTCAGGTGGTCACCGAACACGTCAACCGTTTCGAACTGATGGACGACGCCTATCTGCGTGAGCGTGCCTCGGACGTCAAAGACCTCGGTCGCCGCCTGCTCGCTTACTTGCAGGAAGAGCGTCAGCAGAACCTGGTCTACCCGGAAAAAACCATTCTGGTCAGCGAAGAACTGACGCCGGCGATGCTCGGCGAGGTGCCGGAAGGCACGCTGGTCGGTCTGGTCTCGGTACTCGGTTCGGGTAACTCGCACGTCGCGATCCTGGCCCGGGCCATGGGCATTCCGACGGTGATGGGTCTGGTCGACCTGCCGTACGCCAAGGTCGACGGCATCGAAATGATCGTCGACGGCACACGCGGCGAGGTCTACACCAACCCGAGCGAAGTGCTGCGCAAGCAGTTCGCCGAAGTCGTCGAAGAAGAGAAACAACTGGCGCTGGGCCTCGACACCCTGCGCGACCTGCCGTGCGTGACCCTCGATGGCCACCGCATGCCGCTATGGGTCAACACCGGTTTGCTGGCGGACGTGGCGCGGGCGCAGAAGCGTGGCGCCGAAGGTGTCGGCCTGTACCGCACCGAAGTGCCGTTCATGATCAACCAGCGCTTCCCGAGCGAGAAGGAGCAACTGGCGATCTACCGTGAGCAGCTCGCCGCGTTCCACCCGCAACCGGTGACCATGCGCAGCCTCGACATCGGCGGTGACAAGTCGCTGTCGTACTTCCCGATCAAGGAAGACAACCCGTTCCTCGGCTGGCGCGGCATTCGCGTGACCCTCGACCACCCGGAAATCTTCCTGGTGCAGACCCGCGCGATGCTCAAGGCCAGCGAAGGCCTGAACAACCTGCGGATTCTGCTGCCGATGATCTCTGGCACCCACGAACTCGAAGAAGCCCTGCACCTGATCCACCGGGCCTGGGGCGAAGTCCGCGATGAAGGCACCGACGTGCCGATGCCGCCGATCGGCGTGATGATCGAGATTCCAGCGGCGGTGTATCAGACCAAGGAACTGGCCCGGATGGTCGACTTCCTCTCCGTCGGCTCCAACGACTTGACCCAGTACTTGCTGGCGGTCGACCGCAACAACCCACGGGTGGCCGATCTTTACGACTACCTGCACCCGGCGGTGTTGCAAGCCCTGCAAACGGTAGTGCGCGATGCCCATGCAGAAGGCAAACCGGTGAGTATCTGCGGCGAGATGGCCGGTGATCCCGCAGCGGCGGTGCTGTTGATGGCGATGGGTTTCGACAGCCTGTCGATGAACGCCACCAACTTGCCGAAGGTGAAATGGATGTTGCGTCAGGTCAATCTGAGCAAGGCCAAGGATTTGCTGGCTGAGCTGATGACCATCGATAACCCGCAAGTTATCCACAGCTCGCTGCAGTTGGCGCTGAAGAACCTTGGGTTGTCGAAGATGAATCCGCCGGCGGTTATCAAGGCCCTCTGAAGATCAAAAGCCCCTCACCCTAGCCCTCTCCCGGAGGGAGAGGGGACTGATTGGGGGATGCTGCACAGCTCCGCCGATCTGAAAGTGCTTTGCTGAATCCATAATCGACTCACACGGACAAGAAGGTGCTGTGTTGAATCCATAATCAACTCGGTCTTACAGGTCGGTGTATGGTCCAAGACACCTCGGTCGGCCCCCTCTCCCTCCGGGAGAGGGCTGGGGTGAGGGTAGGCTTTTAAGCTGTTATTTCCACCTCGCCCAAATGCCCGCCATACGGCCCAAAACTCCGCTCCACCATCCGCCGCCCCCCATCCGCCTGCACCACCAACGCCGTACTCGCCCGTGTCCCGTAACTCTGGCTGGCAATAAACACACTCGACAACAACATCTCCGTCGCCATCCCCACCCCGGTATCCGGCAGCTCAGCCGACGGCGCAACCTGCGCATCACTCAACAACCCCAACAACCGCTCAGGCGTCGGATCATCCAGCGCCGCACTCAACGCAGCCTTGGCCTTGAGCAACTTCGGCCACGGCGTATCCAACCCGGCATTGGATAACCCATAAACCCCAGGCTGCAACATCACCGGCTCCGACAACCGCGCATTGAAATGCCAAAGCTCATGACTGTTGCCGAGCAGCAGATTAAACCCGGCATATTCCGCCGAACGCCCGACCACCTCGCTCAAATAATCATCGATCGACGCATCACCCGTGAGAAACCGCGCCACCAGCTCCCCTCGCGACTTGCGCGCTGGCGCCTGCTGCGGGTCGCGAATATTGGTCAGCGCGGCAAAGCGGCCATTGGCGCCGATGCCGAGCCAGGTCCCGCCGGCTTCAAGATCACGCCCGGCATGCACGTGCGGCACCTCCGGCCACTGCGCCAGCGGCAGGCTGGGGCGCGCGTAAAACTCGTCACGGTTGGCCGCGACGATCAGCGGCTGGGCATGGCCCGGGCGCCAGGCAAAAACGATCAGGCACATAAGGTGGTCCTTGTGTGTTTTTTGCTCACTCTACGCATCCCGCGTCCGTGCATCCATCGCAAGTGGAGCAGAGGGGTGTGCATCCGTTACCATGCCGCTCCGGTTTTGCGGATGCGGTCTGGGGAGACGGTCATGGAATTTCTGCTCTATCTGGCGCTGGGCGCCTGTGCGGGCGTGCTGGCCGGACTGTTTGGCGTCGGCGGCGGGATCATCATCGTCCCGGTGCTGGTGTTCAGTTTCACCTTGCAGGGCTTTGATCAGTCGATCCTCACGCATCTGGCGGTCGGTACGTCGCTGGCGACGATCATCTTCACTTCGGTCAACGCCGTGCGTGAGCATCACCGCCGCGGTGCGGTACGCTGGCCGATCTTCATGTGGATGGCCGTCGGAATCCTGCTGGGTGCAGGTTTCGGCGCACTGACCGCCGAAGCGATTTCCGGCCCGCACCTGCAAAAGATCATCGGCGTGTTTGCCTTGATCATCTCGGTGCAACTGGCGCTGGACATCAAACCCAAGGCCAGCCGAACGGTGCCGGGTAAACTCGGTCTGACCGTGGCCGGCAGTGTGATCGGCTGGGCCTCGGCGATTTTCGGCGTCGGTGGCGGTTCGCTGACCGTGCCGTTCCTGACCTGGCGCAGCGTGCCGATGCAGCAAGCGGTGGCAACGTCATCGGCCTGCGGTCTGCCGATCGCCTTGGTCAGTGCATCAAGTTTCATGATTCTCGGCTGGCACGATCCGTTGTTGCCGGCCCATAGTCTCGGTTTTGTATATTTGCCGGCGTTGTTGGGCATCGCCCTGACCAGCATGGTCTTCGCCCGCATCGGCGCGCGATTGGCGCACAGATTGTCGCCGCGCTTGCTGAAACGGCTGTTCGCCGCTTTGCTGTTCAGCGTGGGTTTGAGCTTTCTGCTTTAACCGCGTCGCAATCCTGGCTTAATCCTGAGGTGGCAGCGTCGCCCGGGAATTTTGGTTTCAACTCTAACGAGGAGTCGCAATGCTGCCTTACCCGCAGATCGACCCGGTGGCCTTGGCCATCGGTCCGCTGAAAATCCACTGGTACGGTCTGATGTACCTGATCGGCATTGGCGGCGCGTGGCTGCTGGCGTCGCGTCGGCTCAACCGTTTCGACCCGACCTGGACCAAGGAGAAACTCTCCGACATGGTCTTCTGGATGTCGATGGGCGTGATCGTCGGCGGACGTCTCGGTTACGTGCTGTTCTACGATCTGAGCGCCTACCTGGCCAACCCGACGCTGATTTTCGAAGTGTGGAAGGGCGGCATGTCGTTCCACGGCGGCTTTATCGGTGTAATGCTGGCCGCGTTGTGGTTCGGCAAGCGCAATGGCAAGTCATTCTTCCAGTTGATGGACTTCGTCGCACCGATGGTGCCGATTGGTCTGGGCGCCGGGCGCATCGGTAACTTCATCAACGCCGAGTTGTGGGGTAAAGCCACCGACGTGCCGTGGGCGATGGTCTTCCCGCCGTTCAGCGATCCGGCGCAACTGCCGCGTCACCCGTCGCAGCTGTATCAGTTCGCGCTCGAAGGCGTGGCGCTGTTCCTGATCCTGTGGATTTTCTCGCGCAAGCCGCGTCCGACCATGGCCGTATCGGGCATGTTCGCGCTGTTCTACGGCATCTTCCGTTTCATCGTCGAATTCGTTCGCGTGCCGGATGCGCAACTGGGCTACTTGGCCTGGAACTGGCTGACCATGGGCCAGGTGCTCTGCGTGCCGATGATCGTCGGCGGGCTGTTCCTGATCTGGCTGGCCTATCGTCGCGCACCGGCAGCACCGCTCGCGCCGACGGCTTAAACTACGAACCCCGGCGCGCGACGCCGGGGCTCAAAGGACACAGGTAACTCATGAAGCAATATCTCGAACTGGTCTCGCACGTCATTCAGAACGGCAGCAAACAGGCCAACCGCACCGGCATCAACACCATCAGCTTCCCGGGTGCGATGCTGCGTTTCGATCTGCAGGAAGGTTTCCCGGCGATCACCACGCGCAAAATGGCCTTCAAATCGGCCATCGGCGAGATGTGCGGTTTCCTCCGTGGCGTCAATAACGCCGCTGAATTCCGTGCGCTGGGCTGCAAGGTCTGGGACCAGAACGCCAACGAAAACGCGCAGTGGCTGGCCAACCCGTTCCGTCAGGGCGACGACGACCTCGGCGAAATCTACGGCGTGCAATGGCGCAAATGGCCGGCGTACAAGCAGATCCCGCTGAGCAACACCGCCGCCATCGAACAAACCCTGAGCAACGGCTACAAGCAGATCGCTCAAGGCGAAGAAGACGGCCAGGCCTACGTGGTGCTGTACAAAGCCATCGATCAGGTGCGCCAGTGCGTCGACACGATCATCAAGGATCCGGGCAGCCGTCGCATCCTGTTCCACGGCTGGAACGTCGCTCAGCTGGATGAAATGGCCCTGCCGCCATGCCACCTGCTGTATCAGTTCCATCCGAACGTCGAGACCAAAGAGATTTCACTGACCCTCTACATTCGTTCGAATGATCTGGGTCTGGGCACGCCGTTCAACCTCACCGAAGGCGCCGCGCTGCTGAGCCTGATCGGTCGCCTGACCGGCTACACGCCGCGCTGGTTCACCTATTTCATCGGTGATGCGCACATCTACGAGAACCACCTGGACATGCTCAACGAACAGCTCAAGCGCGAGCCGTTCGCCATGCCTAAGCTGAAGATCTCGGATCGTGTGCCGGAGTTTGCCAAGACTGGCGTGTATCAGCCGGAATGGCTGGAGCTGGTGGAACCGAGCGATTTCTCGCTGGAAGGCTACGAACACCACGCGCCAATGACCGCACCAATGGCGGTCTGACAAACAATACGCAACACCCTTGTGTAGGAGCTGCCGCAGGCTGCGATCTTTTGATCTTGCTGTTTATAAGATCAAAAGATCGCAGCCTGCGGCAGCTCCTACAGAGTAGGTTGGATATCTTCAGATGCATTTTCCACTGTCATTTCTGACAGTAGCCGCCGTTCCGCGCCCCGTGATTAGCTGACGGCCTCCAAAGCGAGGTAATGGTCATGGCAGACGCAGGCGGTTTTTTCGATGGCGGCAATACTGACTCAGGTTTCTCGACAGAGACGGCACTGACAGCGACAGCAACGACATTACAGCCGCCACTGATCGCCTATTTCTATTTAAAGGAAAACCGTTATTTCGAGTTCGGTAAATCCGAGCCGGAAGGCGCTGTCATTCCCCTGGAAATCATTGGCCCGGGCTCGCCGTTTAGCAATTCGACGTATGCCATGCTGGACCCTTCCGCGCCGCAGATCAGCATTGGCGACATGCTTCGCGTGGAGTGGCTGCCATTGGACGGTTCCCCGCCGTTCCAATCAGCGGATGTCGTGGTCGACAGTAAAGATTACTGGATCCCGATTGCCATCCCGGACAGCGAGCTCAAGCGTTTGCAAGGTCTTGATGTCGAGGTGACTTTCTTTCACCTTCCGCAAGCCGGTGGTGCAAACCCTTCCCCCGCGCGGAAAGTCTTCGTCGCTTCAGAACTGGGCCGCAAGCCCGTGCTTAAGGTGGAAGGCGTGGTCAATGGAATGCTGGACGCTGCCGCGTTTCCTGATGGCATTACCGTAAGACTGGCGCCGATTGAGCACCTGCGCGCCTGTTACGGCATTGAAATTCTCTGGACGCAATCGCCGGATCATTGGGTCGAGCGTCAGCGCAGATTGGCTGTCAATCCAAAGCAGACCATAGAGTTTCATATCGCCCCTGAAGTTTATCTGCCGCATGTTGGCCAAAGCGTCACGGTTAAATACTTCATTTATCTGGGCGCTCGCCTGAGTCCCAATTTTTTCTGGGGCACGGGAGCCGCCACCGAGGTGAGTTTCGACGTGATCTAAACCCGTGTAGGAGCTGCCGCAGGCTGCGATCTTTTGATCTTTATGTTTATAAGATCAAAAGATCGCAGCCTGCGGCAGCTCCTACAGGGAGGGTATGTGGTTAGTGGCCGTGGCTGCGGCCTACGTGGGAGTGTTCGACTTCGGTTGCGACGACTCCGCCGCTGACCTCCAGTCGCTGCAAAATCCCGCACTGGTCGGCCATCGGCCCTTCGCCACAGCGTTGGCGCAGGTCGAGCAGTTGCGTCTGCAACGCCAACAATCCATCGATCCGCGCCTTCACATGCTGGATATGTTCGTCGATCAACGCATTGACGCTTTCGCATTGATCCTGCGGGCTGTCGCGCAAAGTCAGCAGGCTGCGAATCTCTTCGAGGGTCATGTCGAGGGTGCGGCAGTTGCGGATGAAGGTCAGGCGTTCGGCGTGCGCCTGGGTGTAGACGCGGTAGTTGCCGTCGCTGCGGGCCGGTTCCGGCAGGAGGTTTTCGCGCTCGTAATAGCGGATGGTTTCCACGGCGCAGTCGGTGAGTTTGGCCAGTTCTCCGATCTTCATGACGGCAATCTCCAAAAGGGTGCTTGACCCTATAGTGGCTACAGGGTCTTTACTTGGCAACAGGCACCTTCATGGACGCGACCAATGAGCGATTCCCAGCACACCCACAAGCCCGGCGACGGCCACGATCACAGTCATAAATTGCAGCCTGTGAATAAGCATTCACACGGCGGCGATTCTTGCTGCGGGTCGAAAGTCGCAGCGCCGGCACCGGTTCATGCGCACGAGGATTCCTGCTGCTCGTCGACAGCCGCCGCGCCTGCGTTGGTGCAACTGAGCGAAAAGACCAGCGCCGATGCGCGCCTGAGCAGTTTCCGCATCGAAGCGATGGACTGCCCGACCGAACAGACGCTGATCCAGAACAAGCTCGGCAAACTCGCCGGCGTGCAGCAGCTGGAATTCAATCTGATCAACCGTGTGCTCGGCGTGACCCACAATCTGCCCGGCACTGAGCCAATCACCGAGGCGATCAAATCCCTCGGCATGCACGCCGAGCCGCTGGAGGCGGGCGTCGAAGCGCCGGCCCCGGCGCCAGTGAAAAAACACTGGTGGCCGTTGGCGCTGTCCGGCATCGGCGCACTTGCCGCCGAAGTCATCCACTTCACCAACGCCGCACCCACCTGGGTGGTGGCGATCATCGCGCTGGTGTCGATCCTCAGCGGTGGCCTGACCACTTATAAAAAGGGCTGGATCGCCCTGAAGAACCGCAACCTCAACATCAACGCGCTGATGAGCATCGCCGTGACCGGTGCCATCCTCATCGGCCAGTGGCCGGAAGCGGCGATGGTGATGTTCCTGTTCACCGTCGCCGAGCTGATCGAAGCGCGTTCGCTGGACCGTGCGCGCAATGCGATCAGCGGCCTGATGCAGATGACACCGGAGCAAGCCACGGTGTTGCAGGCTGATGGCAGCTGGATTGAGCAAGACGTGAAAAGCGTCGAACTCGGCGCCCGCGTGCGGGTGAAGCCCGGCGAGCGCATCGCGTTGGATGGCGAAGTGGTCAGCGGCAGTTCGACCATCGACCAGGCGCCGATCACCGGGGAAAGCCTGCCGGTGGAAAAAACCGTCGGCGACAAGGTCTTCGCCGGCACCATCAATCAGGCCGGTTCGCTGGAGTACGCGGTTACCGCAGCGGCGAACAACTCGACCCTGGCGCGGATCATCCACGCCGTTGAACAGGCCCAAGGCGCACGCGCACCGACTCAGCGCTTCGTCGATCAGTTCTCGAAAATCTACACGCCCGTGGTGTTCGTCTTTGCCTTGGCCGTGGCGATCATTCCGCCGCTGTTCATGGGCGCCGTGTGGTTCGACTGGATCTACCGCGCGCTGGTGTTGCTGGTCGTTGCGTGCCCATGTGCACTGGTGATTTCCACCCCGGTGACCATCGTCAGCGGCCTCGCGGCAGCGGCGCGCAAAGGCATTCTGGTCAAGGGCGGCGTGTACCTGGAGGGCGGTTTCAAGCTCGATTATCTAGCACTGGATAAAACCGGGACGATCACCCACGGCAAACCGGTGCAGACCGATTACCTGTCCCTCGACGCGACGGCGGATGCCACGGCACCGGCCATCGCCGCTGCGTTGGCCGGACGCTCCGATCACCCGGTGTCGCTGGCCATTGCCAACGCCGCTGTGGATAAAAACTTCCAAGCGCTGATTGTGGATAACTTCGAAGCGCTGGGCGGGCGGGGCGTCAAAGGCGACATCAACGGCCAGACCTACCACTTGGGTAACCATCGTCTGGTCGAAGAGTTGGGCCTGTGCTCGCCGGCGCTGGAAGAAAAACTCTTCGCGCTGGAAAAGCAGGGCAAGTCCGTGGTGCTGCTGCTCGACGGCTCTGGCCCACTGGCACTCTTCGCCGTGGCCGACACCGTCAAGGAAACCAGCCGCGAAGCGATCCGCCAACTGCATGAACTCGGGGTGAAAACCCTGATGCTCACCGGTGATAACGTCCACACCGCTCAGGCGATTGCCGCGCAGGTCGGTATCGACGAGGCCCGTGGTGACTTGCTGCCGACCGACAAACTGCAAGCCATCGAAGACCTGTATGCACAGGGGCGGCGAGTCGGCATGGTCGGCGACGGCATCAACGATGCGCCGGCACTGGCTCGCGCCGAGATCGGTTTCGCCATGGCCGCTGCCGGCACCGATACGGCGATTGAAACAGCGGATGTCGCCCTGATGGACGACGATCTGCGCAAGATCCCCGCGTTCATCCGCCTGTCGCGCAATACCGCCAGTATCCTGAAACAGAACATCGCGCTGGCCCTGGTGATCAAAGCGATCTTTCTTGCGGTAACCTTCGCCGGACTCGCCACCATGTGGATGGCGGTGTTCGCTGACATGGGCGTGAGCCTGTTGGTGGTGTTCAACGGTTTGCGCTTGCTGCGCAAATAACGATGAGGGATGGTTGTGCTGAGTGCCGAGCTGAAAGCGTTTTACATGGTCGCCCGTCTGGGCAGCATCACGCTGGCGGCGAAAAAACTCGGCCTGAGTCAACCAACCGTGACCACGCAGATCCGCAATCTGGAAAGTCAGTATTCGGTGGAGCTGTTTTATCGCGGCGGCCGACGCTTGAGTGTCAGTGACGAAGGCGCGCGGCTGTTGCCGATGGTCAAGACGCTGTTGCAGCAGGAAGCTGACATCGAGTTTTTCCTGCGCAACAGCGGTCAGGTGCAGGGCACTTTGCGCATCGCCGCCACTGCGCCGTATTACATTCTCGACTTGGTAAAAACCTTTCGCGAGCGTCTGCCGCAGGTGGAAGTGTCGGTGGAAATCGGTAATTCGCAGCAGGTGCTGGAAGCGCTGGAGGACTATCGGGTGGACATTGCGGCGTCGTCGCAATTGCTCGATGACGCGCGGTTGATTCGTCGGGTGCTCGGTACTGATCCGCTGGTGCTGGCGGTGCATCGCAATCATCCGCTGGCGGCGCAGGAGCATGTCGCGTTGAGCGCGTTGGCCGGGCATACGCTGTTGATGCGTGAATCCGGTTCGACTACACGGCGGCTGACCGAAGAGTTGTTGGCGACTGCCGGGGTGAGTTACGGCCCGTTGCTGGAGATTGGCAGCCGCGAGTCGATCCGTGAGGCGGTGCTGCGCAATATCGGCATCAGCATTATTGCCCGGCAGGAAGTGCCGCATGATCCGCAGTTGCGCGTGCTGACGATCGAGAATGCGCCGCAGATTCCTGAGTATCTGTATTGCCTAAAAGAGCGCAAGGGCGCGCGGTTGCCGGCGGCGTTTCTCGGTTTGGCCCAAGAGATGTCCCCGGCCTGAGATCTTCAGTGTCCGAGGAGACCTCTTCGCGAGCAGGCTCGCTCCCACATTGGATTTGTGTTGTGAATGCTATTCCCTGTGGGAGCGAGCTTGCTCGCGAAGGCGTCAGCCCAGGCAACACACAATCTGAACCAAAATCCCCGAATATATTGTCGGCTCTGCGCTCATGTAAACCTCGCGGTTAAATCGCGCCGCCTCAGTTGCGCGATACCCGCGATACCCGCATAGCGCGAGGTGCTGGACTGTTTTTCAGATGTACGAATCGATATCCAGCGTATGGGGTGAGCCCACAGTATGGCCGTAGATCGAAGTCAACAGTCGGTCGTCACTTCTGCTGACCGGCGCCATGGCCAACTGCTCGACGACTCTGTTTTCCGCATGGGCAAGCCAGCGCGACAGGCTTGCAGATAACTGTTCAGGCTGAGTCGAAAGCGATCCGTAGACTTTCTGTTCGGTGGTGCGCTCGCGCTGCAATTTTTGCAGCCGCTCGACTGTCACCTGTATCCGGTCGATCTCAAGGTTTAGCGCTACGTTGATTTTTTCATCATTGCGAACGGAAGCGTCGGGGCGTGTTTGCCCACGCTTCTGCCGCAACTGCGCGGTGATGCTCACCAGTGCTGTTTGTACCCATTTGAACTCCGCGTCACTCACGATGGAGCGGTTCTCCGTGTGCGCTTCCTGCCAGCGTTTCAGCGTTGCCCAGCACGCCGGAATGTAGCTGCCGACCATCGAGTGGCTGCCGGCACTGAACAGTTGAGCCAGCAACGAAGGTCGATCCGGCAGGCCGTTTTGTTGCTGGATGGCCACCGAGCAGGCGGCATGCTGGGCAACGGTGTCGCAACCGGGCTGCCACAGGATCATGGACTTTTCCTTGCGATCAAACTGCACCTGCATCGCGTGGTACAGCGTGCCGTGATGATCGTAGGGTTCGCCGGTCCAGTTGGTGATGCCGGCGACAAATACCGACAGGCCAACGGGCACGTTGACGAAGGTCAGCGCTGCGCCCGTGCCGAAAACACCCGCTTTGGTGTTCATCCAGGTGCCCGGCACACTCGGCACGGGGTCGTTATGGGCGACCATGCGGTGATGTTCCAAGTCTTTTGCGCCGAGGGTGAAATTCGCGTCACCGGCGCGGGGGGCGCCGTAGGTGTAGAGCTGGATGTTGTAGCCTTCCGGTCTTCGACGAAGCATTTCCGCGAGCAGCAATGCCACTGCACCCCCGAGGCTGTGGCCGCAGATTAGTAGTTTTTGACCGGCGTAGAACCTGTCGAGGTATCTCGCGACGAAATCGTAGGCTTTCTGCGCAGCCTCGTAGAAACCACGGTGGACCTTGCTGTCGGTGTCTTCGAACGGCACTTGGAAGGCGTCCGCGTCACGCAGTCCGTCCGCGATGAGTTCATAGGTGCCACGTACTGAAATCAGGATCAACTCGTCGTGGTGGGTGATGAAGGCTTGGGTATCGGTGGACTGTTTACCTGAGATCCTGTCGTCGAAGAAATGGATCTTGGCGGGGTGCTCCTGATCTACACCCAGTTGCGGATCATTTGCCGAATAGAGACATGGGTCGAAAGGCACGATCTCCAGTCGCCTGGAATACGGCACATCTTCAAAAAGCGGGTAATGCGCATTTGTCTGCGTTGCATCGACTTTCCCAAGCTCTTCGAATTTGGCCAGTGCATCCCCGAACCAGTTACCCACAGTGGGTTTCACCGGGAAGCTTACGGTTTCTGTTTCGACGGGATGTTTATCCGGCTCCTGACCAAAGGGGCAATAGCTCAGGGTGGACATCAGCGCCAGTTGATAGAGGTTCAACACGCAGAACCCAGGGTCGATTGACAGCATGGGGCGCAAGGCCCGCATCGGGCGCACCTCCAGCACCGTGTGCTGTAGCGGCATCAGGGCAACCCCGCGTTCATAATGCTTGCCCATGATTTTTCCCGGCCCGGACCCGGGCGGGTAATGGCTGTAAACCTGCGGTGGCAGATGCGAAACATGCTTGACCAGATGGCGAACTTCCACTTGAAAGAATTCACCGGCGCAGGTTTGTGCGGGGTTTTCTTTGGTGCGAGTGGAGTTGTGTTTCAAGTAGCGGGTTTGTTCGGCACGGACTTGGAGTTCAGTGATTTTGAGGGGGTAATGGGATCTTGCCTGCAAGAAAGCATAAATCTTGTCATCGCCTTGGTAATCCTGATCGACAGTGAGTGCTACCGGTCCCGCAAAATGCTCAGCAACTGTGCCTGCGCCTTCGCCATCCAGATTGCCTTCGTACCTCCTCCCTTCGGAATCGGTTACGACGTAGGCCAGCCCGGCATAGGGTTCACCAGAACCAAACTCGTCGACCAATTGAAAGCTGCTCCATCGACCTTGCGCGGGACACGCCAAGACACGGCTGCTTAGCGGCGATTCCAGTTCTTTTTCCATTGACGTCATGTCGAAACCTCCTTATTCCGTACAACCGGGGTAGATGGTGCATTGCCGGCCGTCTGGCATTTGAAAGCCGCTGAAGTCTTTGTAATTGCCAAAGCAGAACGCGTATTGGTCCTCGAAGTTATCCCCCATACAGCGCTTCCAGCCATTCGGAACTTTGACCCACGTATCTCCGATAGCGGGCCTGTCTTCGTCAGCCAATTTGATGTGCATCCTCACGGTCTTACCCGCTAGTTGCTCTGGGGTATAAGCCGCGGAAGGCTTGCCTCGTTTCAGCTCGCCCTGAGCACCAATAGTCTTGCAATCGAGAAGTTTTCTGAGAATTCGGGGCTTGCCGGAGGTGCGAAACAGCTGTTGGCATTCACCAAAGAAGGTACTTTCGCCCGCTTCGTTAAAAACACTTTTGTGCTCGTCTTTCACTTCATCCCGAATGAATACCCTGGCGCTGTCGGCACCAAAGTCACCCCGGGCTTTACCGTATGTCGCATAGATATCCAGCTCGACGCGGCGGATCACCAGCGGGCAACCGCTGACTGTTCTGCGCAGGGCTATCTCGGAGTTTGGCTGATAATTTTCACGCCATTTCCGGTTGTAACCAACCCCAGTCCCTCGTCCGCCCGGCACGCTGCAGGTTTCACCTTTGGCTGGCACATACACTGCGATGGCCTCATAGCTGAAGTTGGGCGGCATATCGGCGGTAAAGGTGAACGTATTCGGCTTGCTGCTGGCGCAGCCTGCGACGCCGACAAAGCAACAGCCCAAAACGGCGCTTTTAAACAGGGGATACAAACTAGTCATTCGGTATGTCCTTATTCCGTACAACCGGGGTAAATGGTGCATTGCCGGCCGTCTGGCATTTGAAAGGTGCTGAAGTCGGTGTAATTGCCGTTGCAGTAACCACGTTGGTCTTGAAAGCCTCTGCCTAAGCAGCGCTTCCAGCCGTTCGGAACTTTGACCCACGTATCTCCCCAGCCGGGTCTTTCCTCGTCAGCCAATTTGATGTGCATCCTTACGGTCTTACCCGCTAGTTGCTCTGGGGTATAAGCCGCAGAAGGCTTGCCTCGTTTCAGCTCGCCCTGAGCATCAATAGTTTTGCAATCGAGAAGTTTTCTGAGAATTCGGGGCTTGCCGGAGGTGCGAAACAGCTGTTGGCATTCACCAAAGAAGGTACTTTCGCCCGCTTCGTTAAAAACACTTTTGTGCTCGTCTTTCACTTCATCCCGAATAAATACCATGGCGCTGTCGGCGCCAAAATCACTCCAGTCTTTACCGTAGACTGCATAGATATCCAACTCGACGCGGCGGATCACCAGCGGGCAACCGCTGACTGTTCTGCGCAGGGCGATCTCGGAGTTTGGCTGATAGTTTTCACGCCATTTCCGGTTGTAACCAACCCCAGTCCCTCTTCCGCCCGGCACAGTGCAGGTTTCACCTTTGGCTGGCACATACACTGCGATGGCCTCATAGCTAAAGTTAGGCGGCATATCAGCGGTAAAGGTGAACGTATTCGGTTTGCTGCTGGCGCAGCCTGCGACGCCGATGTAGCAACAGCCCAAAACGGCGCTTCTAAACAGGGGATACAAACTAGTCATCAGGTATGTCCTTATTCCGTACAACCGGGGTAGATGGTGCATTGCCGGCCGTCTGGCATTTGAAAGGTGCTGAAGTCGGTGTAATTGCCGTTGCAGTAACCACGTTGGTCTTCAAACCCCTTGCCTAGGCAGCGCTTCCAGCCGTTCGGAACTTTGACCCACGTATCTCCCCAGCCGGGTCTTTCCTCGTCAGCCAATTTGATGTGCATCCTCACGGTCTTACCCGGCAGTTGATCGAGGGTGTACGCGGCAAACGGCCGACCACGCGCCGGCTCGCCCTGTGCATCGATGTTTTTGCAATCGAGGAGTTTGACGATGCGTCTTTTTGACCCCGCAGTGCGAAACATCCATTGGCACTGCCCGTAGAAGGCACTTTCGCCAGCTTCGTTGAAGGTGCGTTTGTCTAGTTCCTCCACTTCATCGCGGACGACGACAATGGCTGCATGCGCACCAAAATCCCCCCGGTCTTTTCCGTAAGTCGCATACATCTCCAGCTCGATGCGACTGATCACCAACGGGCAACCGCTACGGGTTCTGCGGATGATGATTTCAGCATCGGGTTTGTACTCCGTCCGCCACTTGTCGTTGAACACGGGCGCCAAGTTGTTCTTCGTTGCAACGGTGCAGGTTTCACCCTTGGCAGGCACGTAATACACCGCCGCGACGTATGAAAAGTCGGGCGGCATATCAGCGGTAAAGGTGAACGTATTCGGCGGACTGCTGGCGCAGCCTGCGAGTGACGCAAGACAGCCACCCAGGCTTGCAATACGAAGCAGGTGTTTCACGAGGCGGCGTCTCCTTGGCAGAATGCGGTGGCCTGACGCACCCGCTCGAAATGTTCGTCCGGCGTTTCGCCTGGGCGAACCTGCCAATCCGGCGCCAACGTACAGCCCTGCGCTCGCAGGCTTTGGGTCAACAGAAACTCCAGCTGCTCCGGCGCCAGCCATCCCCACGTCTCTGCCTGCGCCAGTCGGTCGCGCAGCCAAGTGTCAGGGTCATGTTGTTCGGCAAGTTGCGCATAGGCCCGAACATGCTCCGCCAGCAGGTAGCGATGTGCATTGGTCAGGCGAATATCAGCGGCGTGTTGTTCAGGCGCTGGCACTTGGTGCCACAGCGGCTGCGCCGGCACGGGATAGCTGGCGGGGGCGGGGTTATTTGTGCTTTCCCAGCGCGTGCCCTGCCAATAGCACACGCTGATCGCTGGTCCGAGAAAGGCCGGATACGCTTCCTCGGGCAGATGCGCGAGTGCACGATCCAGCACGCGGTTATCGTGAAAGCGATACAGCGCCTGATGTGGCCGCGCTCCGATGATCAGCCGTGCCTGCCAATGCTTGACCAGACTGTTCAAATCGCCTTTTTGAATGCTGGCAAACCAGCCCCAGTTACGTTGCGCGCTTTTCAGCAGTTCCTGGATGCGGGTGTCATCAGGCTGATTGAAGGTGAAGACAAACGGCCCGGCATCAGCCAGATCGGCGACCGACGTGTCGTTATAGACGCTCAGGTAGTCGTCGAACTGGCAGGTTGTCAGGAGCGACTGGCGCATATCACGCTCGCTCTCTGCGTTCAGAACGATGCACAACGTGTGGCCCAGTCTCTGTTGTTCCCTCATCCACCGGCGCGCTGGCGAGTCAGTCATGCGGCGGCTCCCAGGGGCAGGCAAATCCCCTCGCGACAGGCTTCGCAGATTGGGCAGAAGTCCGATCCCATGGCATTGCTGACGGTCATCAATTGGTTTTGGCTGAGTGCGATCATGGCCGGCAATTCTGCGGGCACCGCCAAGGCAGCGTTGGCGCCCGGCATTGACAATGCGGCAGTGGAACCCGCCACCGGGACACCACCGATCTGTATTTCACTGCTGCTGAAAATGCCAGCGTGGCCGATCACGATGTGCTGCCCACCTGCTTTCAGGCTGATGCTCGCGCCGGCATCCAGCGTCAGGTGCGCGCCCGCCTTGATGTGCACTTGCTGGCCGGCCTCAACGACCAGCGTTTGGTCGACTCGTGTCTGGCTATTGCTCGCGACGTGGAGATAGTCATTGGCCTTGAGCTGCACTTTGCGGTCGGCAGTGATGGTTCGGTGTTCTTCGGCTTCCAGCACGGTAATGCTGTTGCCCTTGATGGTTTCCCGGCGTTCGTTGCCTACCTCCAGGCGACTGTCGTTTTCGACCTTTTGCTCCATGTCGCGTTGGGCACGCAGGTAAATCAGCTCTTGGCCGGCTCGATCTTCAATGTGCAATTCGTTGAATCCACCATTGTCCGGCGAACTGCGAGAGCGAAAAATGCTGCGGGTTTTGTGCGCGGGCAATTCGTAGGGCACGGGGTTGGCGCTGTTGGCCAGACACCCACTGATCACGGGTTGATCAGGATCGCCTTCAAGGAAACTGACCAGTACCTCCATGCCCACCCTCGGGATGGTCACGCTGCCATGGGCGTTGCCAGCCCAATTGGACGACACGCGCAACCAGCAGCTGCTGTTGTCGTCATTGCGACCCTCGCGGTCCCAAAAAAATTGCGCTTTGACCCTGCCCCATGGATCGCAGTGAATTTCCTCGCCTTTCGGGCCGGTGACTACGGCGGTCTGGCTGCCCAGCACTCGCGGCTTTTGGTAATGGTGTGGCGGACGGTAGAAAACGTCCCAAGGGATCGCGACGAACTGATTTCGATAGCCTTGAACAAAATCACTTTCATGAGCGGACGCTTCGCTGGTGAGACTTTCTTCCAGCACTTGCGGCTGTTTACACTCGTGGCGTACTTCGGTGAGCAACCACAGATCATTCCACTCCGTGCGCGAATGCTCGGTCATCTCCAGAAAGTGCCCGGATACCAGCGCTTGCTGATCACTTTTTCCTTCGGCCTGGCGAAAGTCGGCACGGTGGCGTTCCATTGCTCGTTTGGTTAAAGATTTGCCACGCTCACGGAGGGTAAAACGGCCAGGGTAGGCGTAATCCTCCAGGTCAGGTTGTGTCTGAATGGCCTGAGGTTCGTAACGGGACTCCAGCAGAATACGGGCCTTTTCGAAGTCGTAGTCACGGCGGGTTGTGCGGCTTGTGCGCGCTTCAATTCGCAGGTCGAATTGTTTGATTACCGATCTCTCGGCAACCATCCCGCTGTTCTGTTTGTAGGGGGTTGGCTGGTCAAGCTTGGGGAACACGGTTTGATCGTCACCAAATACTATCTGGTGTTTCTCTCGACTGTGCCGAAAGTGGTAATGAATACCTTCCTCTTGGCAAAGCCTTTGGATGAAGTGCAAATCTGACTCGTCGTACTGCACGCAGTATTCACGATCTGGATAAACGGAACCCAACTGAAACAGATGAAAGTTGCGATGGATGCCGTGTTCTTCCAGCACTTGCGCAATGATTTGCGGCACTGTGGTCTGTTGAAAAATACGTTGGTTCTTTCTGTGCCCCAAATAAGCGATCCGTGGGACAAGCGTAATGCTGTAACGAGTCAGGCGCTTGCTGGAGTCGCCTTGCGCGACGCGATGGATTTGTCCGTGGATACCGTTGTGACCTTCATTGAATGCCAGAAACGCTTGTTTATGCAGCAGGCTTTCAAGGTCGAGATTCGGCCTCTCGCTGACCAGCACCACATCGAAGGCATAGGGCGTGCTTATCGCTTCTCGACCGCTGAACTCGAGGACTTGAAGATCGTGCTCCAAACCTTCAATGATCAGTTTGGAACGGGTGAGAGGGTTAGGGCTATGCATCCATTGTTCCTTCGACGGTAACTGTGGCTATTTGTATCTGAACGTGTTGATTCAGAGGCAATGACCGAAAGCTAACAAATGCATCGAAGTAAAAATGTAGGAGGCATCTTTTAAGGTTGAAGGAAAAAACTGTGATTATTTATAGGGTTCGGATATCACTTCACCGACGTCATTGCGAGACTGGTAGTCCTGACATGTTTGTAGGTCAAATACGACAGATAAATCGTAAGTTGATTTTTGCAAATTAAACTCATGTAGTTGTATGCGTTTAAATTCTGTTGACCTTCCTGAGTATCTTTATTGCCTGAAAGAAAGGAAGGGCGCGCGGTTGCCGGCGGCGTTTCTCGGCTTGGCCCAAGAGATGTCCCCGGCCTAGCATATGATCGTTCCCACGCTCCGCGTGGGAATGCCTCTACGGACGCTCCGCGTTCGGCTTTTGGGACGCAGAGCGTCCCGGGCTGCATTCCCACGCAGAGCGTGGGAACGATCTTTGGTGAACCCAAATCCCCGAATACCACTATCAACAGTTTTTGCCTCGTTGCCACATGACGGACGCATTACAACTCTAGGATTGGCCCCATCTGCTTGATGAGGTCTGTCCATGAATCCTGCCATCGCAACTGCCCTGACCAACCCCGGTGCGCCGATGAAAGTGCGCGGCGTGCAGAAACGCTTCGGCGCTTTCACCGCCCTGGATAATGTGTCCCTCGACGTCGCCGCCGGTGAACTGGTGTGCCTGCTCGGCCCCTCGGGCTGCGGCAAGACCACCTTGCTGCGCTGCATCGCCGGCCTGGAAAAACAGGACAGCGGCGAGCTGTACCTCGGTGACCGCGACGTCTCGCACCTCGCCCCGCAGGCTCGCGATTACGGGATTCTGTTCCAGTCCTACGCGCTGTTTCCCAATCTGACTGTCGAGGCGAACATTGCCTACGGCCTCGCCGGCAGCGGTCGCGACGAAGTGCGCCGTCGCGTCGGGCAGATGCTGGAACTGGTCGGCCTCACCGGTAGCGAGAAAAAGTACCCCGGCCAGCTGTCCGGCGGCCAGCAGCAACGTGTGGCGCTGGCCCGCGCTTTGGCGCCGGCACCGTCGCTGCTGTTGCTCGATGAGCCGATGTCGGCCCTCGACGCCCGCGTCCGCGAGCATCTGTGCACCGAGCTGCGCCAGCTGCAACGCAACCTCGGCATCACCACCCTGATGGTCACGCACAATCAGGACGAAGCCATGCTGATGGCCGACCGCATCGCCGTGATGAACAATGGCCGCGTCGAGCAGTACGCCACCCCGCAGGAAATCTACAACCGCCCGGCCACGCCGTTCGTGGCCGAGTTTGTCGGGCAGGGCAACTGGCTGCCGTTCCAGCGCAGCAGCGACAGTCACGCACAGGTTGGCGGGATGAACCTGCGCCTCAGCGACGGCAGCATCCAGCGCGCCTCGGGCCGTTTGTTCTGCCGCCCGGAAGCGATCAACGTCAATCCACCGGTGCATGAAGAAAACCTGTTCCCGGCCAAAGTCCGCGAAATCACCTTCCTCGGCAACCGCTGCCGCATGAGTTTCGAACTCGATCAACTGCCGGGCCACGCCTTGCTCGCCGAACTCGCCCCGGAAGCCATGCCGCGCCTCGGTGCCCAGCAGATCATGGTCGCCTTGCCGCCGCGCAGCCTGCAGGTGTTTGCCTGATGAACAGCAACCTCGCGCTGCCGCTACCGCACAAGCAGGTGCGACAGTCCTCGAAAGCCGAGATCGGCGACCGCATTTTTGTTGTCGGCGGCAAACTTCTCCTGTTGGTGTTGCTCGGCGTCGCGGTGTTGCTGCCGTTGCTGGCGATCTTCTGGCGTGGTTTCAGCAGTGAAGCCGGGCAGGGCGGTGGCTGGGTCGCGGCGAAGGAGTTGGTGACCAGCGAGAATTTCCATTGGCTGCTCGGCAACAGTCTGAAAGTTTCCCTCAGCGTTGCGGCCATCGTCGTACCGCTGGCCTACCTGTTTGCCTACGCGCTGCAACGCACGCTGATTCCGGCGAAAGGTATCTGGCGCGGCATTTCCCTGCTGCCGCTGATGGCGCCGTCGATGCTGCCGGGGATTGCACTGGTCTATCTGTTCGGCAACCAGGGCATGTTGCGCGGGCTGGTTTCGGACAACATCTACGGGTTCTGGGGGATTGTGCTGGGCGAGGTGATCTACACCTTCCCGCATGCGCTGATGATTTTGCTCTCGGCGCTGTCGCTGGCCGATGCACGATTGTTCGATGCTGCGTCGAGCATGGGCGCCAGTCCGGCCAAGGCGTTTCGCAGCATCACCTGGCCGGCAACGCGTCAGGCTGTGTTCGCCGCGTTCTGTCTGGTGTTCACCCTGACCATCACCGATTTCGGTGTGCCGGTGGTGGTCGGTGGCGACTACCAAGTGCTGGCGCTGGAAGCCTACAAAGCCGTGGTCGGTCAACAGCAATTCGGTCGCGGCGCATTGATCGGCATGGTGCTGTTGCTGCCGGCGCTGTTCAGCTTTGGCGTCGACGCCTGGCTGCGTCGGCGTCACGGCGACTCCATGAGCGGTCGGGCGCAGGTATTCAAACCGGCGCCGTCGAAACTGCGCGACGGCTGCTATCTGGCGATTGTGTTGCTGATCAGCGCGGCGTTGATTCTGGTGTTCGGCATGGCGGTGTTCTCGTCGCTGGTGAAGTTCTGGCCGTACAACCTGTCGCTGTCGCTCAACCACTACCAGTTCAACGAAACCGCCGGCGGTGGCTGGCTGGCTTACAGCAACAGTTTGAAAATGGCGCTGGGCACGGCGTTGATCGGCAGCGTGCTGATTTTCACCGGTGCTTATCTGATGGAGAAAACCCGCGATCAACGCGGCCTCAACCTGGCGTTGCGCATGCTCAGCTTTGTGCCGATGGCGGTGCCGGGGCTGGTGCTCGGCTTGGGTTACGTTTTCTTCTTCAACCTCAGCGGCAACCCGCTGCACGTGTTGTACGGGACGATGACGCTGCTGATCGTCTGCACCATTGCGCACTACCTGACCACCGCGCAGATGACCGCGACCACTGCGCTGCGTCAGCTCGACGCCGAGTTTGAAGCCGCCGCGCTGTCGCTGAAGGCGCCGTTGTACCGCCATTACCTGCGCGTCACCGTGCCGATTTGCCTGCCGGCGCTGCTCGACATCGTCCGCTACCTGTTCGTCTCGGCGATGACCACCGTGTCGGCAGCGATCTTCCTCTACAGCCCCGACACCATCCTTGCGGCGGTCGCGGTGCTGAACATGGATGACGCCGGCAACGTCGGCGGCGCGGCGGCGATGTCGACCCTGATTCTGTTCACCTCGGCGGGCGTGTCCTTGCTGCTGGCGTGGGCTTCGCGCGGCTTGCTGCGCCGTTCTCAAGCCTGGCGGCAAACCGCGCCCGGTCACTGATTCACACCCTCAACTCAAAAGACAGGATACCGATCATGTTCAAGCCTATGGCCCTGGCCGCTGCTGTGCTCGCTACTTTCAGCCTGAATGCCTTCGCGGCAAAAACCGAGTTGACGGTGTACACCGCCCTCGAAGCCGAGCAACTGACCGCATACAAAGCCGCGTTCGAAAAGGCTAACCCAGACGTCGAGATCAAATGGGTGCGTGATTCCACCGGGATCATCACCGCCAAACTGCTCGCCGAAAAGGCCCGTCCGCAGGCTGATGCGGTATGGGGCCTGGCGGCTTCGAGCCTGGCGATCCTCGATCAGCAAGGCATGCTGCAAAGCTATGCGCCAAAGGATCTCGGCAAGATCGGCGCGAACTACCGCGACGCCGCCAACCCGCCAGCGTGGGTCGGTATGGACGTCTGGGCTGCGACCATTTGCTTCAACACCGTTGAAGCCGAGAAGCAGGGTTTGAGCAAACCGGTGAGCTGGCAGGATCTGACCAAGCCTGAGTACAAAGGCAAGATCGTCATGCCGAATCCGGCGTCGTCCGGCACTGGCTTCCTCGACGTCAGCGCCTGGCTGCAAACCTTCGGCGAGAAGCAGGGCTGGGCCTACATGGACGGCTTGCACCAGAACATCGGCCAGTACGTTCACTCCGGCTCCAAGCCTTGCAAACTGGCAGCGGCGGGCGAGTTCCCGATTGGTATTTCTTTTGAATACCCGGCGGTACAGCTGAAGCGTCAGGGCGCGCCGCTGGACATCATCCTGCCGAAGGAAGGTCTGGGCTGGGAGATCGAAGCGACCGCGGTGATCAAAGGCACGCCGCATGAAGACGCGGCGAAGAAACTGGCTGACTTCTCTGCCAGCGCTGAGGCGATGGATCTGTACAAGGAGAACTTCGCTGTTCTCGCACAGCCGGGGATTGCCAAGCCGCAGACTGAATTGCCGGCCGATTACGAGCAGCGTCTGATCAAGAACGACTTTGCCTGGGCTTCGAAGAATCGCGACGAGATCCTGACCGAGTGGCGCAAGCGCTATGACGGCAAATCCGAAAAAGTCGCCGCCAAGTAAGATCTTTATCGACTGACAGGGCCCCTTCGCGAGCAAGCCCGCTCCCACATTGGATCGTGTGCAGCACACAATTCTCTGTGGGGGCTGACACATTGGATCTTCTATGGACACAAATGCTGTGGGCACAAAAAATCCCCTGTGGGAGCGGGCTTGCTCGCGAAAGCAGCCTCTCATTCAGAGCACCTCTAAATGACACAACACAAAGACCTGTTGATCGTAGGCGCCGGCATTCTCGGCCTGTCCCACGCCTACGCCGCCGCCAAACGTGGTCTCAAAGTCGCTGTTTTCGAACGCACCGCCACGCCGCTCGGCGCTTCGGTGCGCAACTTCGGTCAAGCCCTGGTCACCGGCCAGCCACCCGGCCCGATGCTGGAGCTTGCGAAAGCCAGCCGCGAGATCTGGGGCGACTGGGCGCAACTCGCCGGCCTGCAAATCAAGCGCAACGGCTCTTATCTTTTCGCCAGAACCGAAGCCGAAGAACATCTGCTCGAAACCTTCTGTGCCGGCCGCGCGGTGGAACACGGCTACAACGTCGAACTGCTGCGCGGCGCTGCATTGCGCGATCTGTACAACGGCCAGTTCAGCCACCACCGCGCTGCTCTTCATGGCCTCGACGATCAACAGCTGTACTCGCGTGAAGCGATCCCGGCGCTGATCGACTATCTGCGCCGCGACCTCGGCGTCGAGTTTCACTTCTCCACGCTGGTGCGTGACGTTGAACCTGGTCGCTTGCACAGCACCGCAGGCAGTTTTACCGGCAAACAGATCATCGTCTGCTCCGGTCACGATTATCAGACGTTGCTGGCCGAGCCAATTGCCGCTCTCGACCCGCAAATCTGCCGCCTGCAAATGCTCCGCGGCAAACCGCAGATCGATCTCAATCTGCAACACGCCTTGCTCACCGGCCTGAGCTGCGTGCACTACGGTGCCTTCGCCGATCTGCCGGAAGCGGCGGCGGTGCAGGCGCAGATCCTCCGCGAACAACCGCACCTGCACGACAACGGCATCCACCTGCTGATAAGCCCGACGCCCTATGGCGAACTGATCATCGGCGACTCGCACCACTACGGCAGCGACCCTTCACCGTTCAACGCCGAGCAGGTCGATAACTGGATGCTCGAACTCGCCGAGCAGACGCTGGGCTGCAAGGTGCAAGTGGTCGAGCGCTGGCAGGGCGTCTATGGTTCTCGGGGGCCGGGGCCGTTTTCGTTGCTGCGTCCGGCAGCGGGCCTGAGCGTGGCGCTGATGCACACCGGCGTCGGCATGAGCGTTGGCCCGGCGATGGCCGAGCGCAACATTGCGCAATTACTGGGGGAAGTTTGATGACAGGTCACGAGCAAGTGGTTGCCCGCGTGTTCGGGTTGTATGAACGCTTCGGCACCAGCGATTACATCGGCGAACCGGTGTCGCAGATCGAACACATGTCTCAGGCCGCAGAACTGGCGATAGCCGAAGGCTTTGATGATGAAGTGGTGTTGGCGGCGTTCTTTCATGACATCGGTCATTTGTGTGCCGAAGGCGCAGAGAACATGGGCGGTTATGGTGTGGTCAGCCATGAACGCCTCGGCGCGGATTATTTGCGTGAGGCGGGATTCAGCGAACGCATGGCGCGGTTGGTGGAATATCACGTGCAGGCCAAGCGGTATCTGACGTTGCGTGAGCCGGGGTATTTCGAGCGCTTGAGTGAGGCTAGTCGGCGGACACTGGCGTATCAGGGTGGGGTGATGACGGAGGCGGAGGCAGATGTGTTTGAGCGGGATCCGTTGTGTGCGGTCAGCCTGCGCATGCGCCAGTGGGATGAGTTGGCCAAGGAGATGGCGGTGCCGGTGATTGATTTGGCTCTGCTGAAGCGCAAGGCTGAGGTTTTGTTGTCGGGTGCGTGATCGTTGCCCTCACCCCAACCCTCTCCCGGAGGGAGAGGGAGCCTACGGAGTTGTTCTCAGGTGATACATCGACCTGAAATATCCAGCCGAGCTCAGGTTTCGAAAAGCCAGAAGATCTGCTCCCTTCCCCCTCTACCCCTTGGGGGAGAGGGCTGGGGTGAGGGGGTAGCGATCTAAAGCTCAAGCACCCGAGCAACCAACGCCTCAATCTGCTCCTGCCGCTCCGCCTGATTCAACTTCGCCTGCGGATTGAGCGACGACCACTGCGGATGCGCCCGCGCCTTGTTCAGCGCCTCCGGCAATTTGCCCTCGCGCCAGGTCTTGTCCTGCGGTGTCGCCACCTGAATGCTGTCCATCGCCGCATGCCCGCGCTGATCCAGCGCCAACACCAACTGCCGCTGGCGCAGCGCCAACAGCCGCAACACCCCGTCATCCACCGTCAACTCACGCTGCCCTTTGATCTTGCCCAGTAGCCGACTGCCATAACTGCGCGCCGTTTGTAGCGCGCCACCGGCAATCGCGCCGGCCAATGCCGCCGCGCCGAGGGTGATCCCGCCGACCAGCAAATCCACACCAGCCCCGGCCGCCGCGCCCGCAGCAATACCGCCGCCGACCCGAACACCGAGTTGTTTGAGGGTTTCCGGGTTGAACAGGTCATCACCCCAACGCCCATCGAGCAACGGCAAATCACTCGCCGCCGCGTCCTGCGGACGAAACGCATACAGCTTGAGCAGCGCCTCAACACACTTCTGCTCACGCTGGCGCACAGCCTTGCGCAGTTCGCTGATGGCTTGCTGTTCCTGTTCGGCTTCGCTGACCACACTGCGCCGACAAGCCGCACAGTCGATCAACAATTCAGCAATCAAACGCGCCGCACTTTGCTGCCGCGCAAGGCGCTGGGCCTGCTGATCAGCAATCAATCGCTCCAGTTGCGGCCGGGCGTTTTCCAGCAGCAGCGCAAGACTTTCGTACAGTCGTCGCTCGCCATCCTCCGGCGGCGCCACACTGTCGAAACGCACTAGCGCATGCAGCCCGAGCCGCGCCAACGCCTCACGCCAATCCGGTTCACGATGATTGGCACTGCTGACGAAATTCAGTACCGGCAGCAGCGGTTTGCCGCAACTGGCGAGCACTTCCAGTTCATCGCGATACTTGGCCAGCACCGGTTCGCGCGCATCGATCACGTACAACCCGGCGTCGGAGGCGAGCAGTTGCCGCAGCACTTTCGCCTCCTGCTCGAAACGCTGGCGCGCCTCGCTGCCGTCGAGAAACCGCGCCAGTCGCGCCGGGCCATCGAGGCGTTCGCCGGGGCGTTCCAGACGTTCGAGAAAGTCGAGCAGCGCGATGGCGTCTTCCAATCCCGGCGTGTCATAGAGGTCGAGCAGCGGCTCGCCGTCCACCGACAACCGCGCGCCTTCGACATGCCGCGTGGTGCTCGGGCGATGGGAGACTTCGCCGAAACCGACATCGCGGGTCAGCGTGCGCAGCAGCGAAGTCTTACCGACGTTGGTGTGGCCGACCACCGCAAGTTTCAGCGGCGCTTTCCAGGCATCAGTCATGACCCGTCTCCAACCAGTTCAACGGCGCGCAATCGGCAAACTTCAGATCAAGCTGTTGCAGCGCGACGTGCCAGTCGCCGAGGCGTTCGGCATCCAGTGCTTCACCGGGCGGCGCTTGCAGCAGCCAGACGCGGGTTTCACCCGAACTGCGCGCCAGTTCGGCGATCAAAGCGAGGCTGCCGCGATCCGGTGAGCGTCGTGGATCGCAAGCAATCGCCAGACGTGCGGGCGGAAAGCGGCTCAGTTGTTCAAGTAGTTTGTGGCGTGATTCGCGGCTGTCGAGGATGCCGGCGTTGCTGACGTTCTCCGGCAACGCGGGTGGCCATGGACGCTGTTCATCGAGTTCGATGGCCACCAGCAGCGCACCTTCGCTGGCGAGTTCGCCGACGCTGCTTTCTACGCGATGCAGTTGCGCCGGCTCCGGGTCATTGACGCCGAGGCGTTCGCTGGTCGGCATCAGGCGTTCACGCAATTGCGCGTAGCCGGGCAGGTTCAGGTCCAGACGCAGCGCGGTTTTACCGCTGTTCCAGCGCCAGAAACACAACAGCGTCAGCAGCAGACGCGGCAGCACGCCGTACACCACCAACACGCCAACCAGCCAGGTCGCCCATGCCTGGCGGGCGCTTTCGATGTTCAGTGCAGCGTCGCCGCTGGCGCGGATCATCGCCACCGTCGGTACGTTGAAACCGAGCAGCGACGGCAGATAGCCGAGCGCATGAGTGACGTGGATAAAGGTGTCGGCGCTGAGAATCGTGGTTTCCCAGACGAAGCCGTAGCGCCGGGTCGCCATCAGCGTCAGCAGCAGAATCAGCGCGCTGAGCATCGCCAACAGCCACAAGCCGTTGACCAGCGTACCGAGTGCCCAGCGATTGAGTTTCTTGCGTTGCAGCATCAGCAGCAGGGCGGGCGCCAGTTGCGCGGCTTTGGCATCGCGGGCCATTTTTTCGCTGAGCCATAACCACAATCGTCCGAGGGTGGCGCCGTGTTCGCCGGCGAAGATCAAGCCCAGCAACCAGCTCAGCAGCAGAATCAGGTTCAGCCCGAGCAGACTGCCCAAGGCCCAGAACACATTGACCGGCGTCTGGCCGAGTGCGGCGAAGGCCAGACCGGCGCCGCTCAGCACCGCGAAGATCATCAGCAACACCAGCGCCAGACGCGCGCCTTGCAGCCAGTGTTTGAGTGCAGATGTCAGACCGTCTCGCTCGGCCAGCCACAACGCCCGGCGTTGAATGCGGCTCGGCAGATCGCCGCCAGCGGTGCGCGCCAGTCGATTGGCTTCCAGATCTTCCAGCGGGCCGGCGTGTTCTTCGCGCAGGCGCACGGTCTCGGTGAGCCAGAGGTTTTGCAGTGGAGTCAGTTCAGTCACGCGGCATCCCGTCGCTTAATCCAGCGCTGAGCATAACCGCTGTGGCGCTTATCGGGGTAAGCGCGGCTCTGGTATCCTCGCCGGCATGACTAAATCACTCCCCCTCAGCCTGATCGCAGCCCTCGGTGAAAACCGCGTGATCGGCGTCGACAACAGCATGCCCTGGCACCTGCCGGGGGACTTCAAATACTTCAAGGCCACGACCTTGGGCAAGCCGATCATCATGGGTCGCAAGACCTGGGATTCGCTCGGCCGGCCGTTGCCGGGGCGCTTGAACATCGTGGTCAGCCGTCAGGCCGATCTGGTGCTCGAAGGTGCGGAAGTTTATCCGTCGCTGGAAGCCGCCGTGGTTCGCGCCGAGGAATGGGCGAAAGAGCAGGGCGTTGATGAGTTGATGCTGATTGGCGGCGCGCAGTTGTACGCGCAAGGGCTGGCGCAGGCGGATCGTCTGTATCTGACCCGAGTGGCGCTGAACCCGGAAGGGGATGCGTGGTTTCCGGAGTTTGATTTGAACCAGTGGAAACTGATTTCCAACGTTGAAAACCCGGCGGTTGAAGATAAGCCGGCGTACAACTTCGAAGTCTGGGAAAAAGCCTAAATTGTGGCGAGGGGATTTATCCCCGTTGGGTTGCGCAGCAGCCCCAAAATAATGGGGTCGCTACGCAACCCAACGGGGATAAATCCCCTCGCCACAAGTATGTGTTGCAGTTAAGCCTGAGCCAGCTCCGCATGCTCATCGGCATCCAGCAACTCTTTATCAGTCTGCTGCATCACCTGACTGGTAATCGCACCCGCCGTGATCGAACCGCTCACGTTCAACGCCGTACGCCCCATATCAATCAGCGGCTCAACCGAAATCAACAACGCCACCAATGACACCGGCAAACCCATCGCCGGCAGCACGATCAGCGCCGCGAACGTCGCGCCGCCACCGACACCGGCCACACCGGCCGAACTCAACGTCACAATCGCCACCAGCGTCGCGATCCACAGCGGATCCAGCGGGTTGATGCCCACGGTCGGCGCAACCATCACCGCCAACATCGCCGGGTACAGACCGGCGCAACCGTTCTGGCCGATGGTCGCACCGAACGATGCCGCAAAACTCGCCACCGATTGCGGAATCCCCAAACGACGGGTTTGCGCCTCAATGCTCAGCGGAATGCTCGCCGCGCTGGAACGGCTGGTGAACGCGAACGTCAGCACCGGCCAGATCTTGCGGAAGAAACGCAGCGGGTTGATCCCGGCGGCCGACACCAGCAAACCGTGCACGACGAACATCAGGCCGAGACCGAGGTACGACACCACAACGAAACTGCCGAGCTTGATGATGTCCTGCAGGTTGGAACCGGCGACCACTTTGGTCATCAGCGCCAGCACACCGTACGGGGTCAGTTTCATCACTAGGCGCACCAGACGCATCACCCAGGCTTGCAGGGTGTCGATGGCGTTGATCACTTTCTGACCTTTCTCGACGTCATCCTTGAGCAGCTGCAGCGCAGCAACCCCGAGGAATGCAGCGAAAATTACCACGCTGATGATCGACGTCGGCTTGGCCCGCGCCAGATCGGCGAACGGGTTCTGCGGGATGAACGACAGCAGCAGTTGCGGCACATTCAGGTCGGCGACCTTGCCGGCGTAGTCGCTCTGAATGGTTTGCAGGCGGGCCATTTCCTGGGTGCCGGCGACCAGACCTTCAGCGGTGAGGCCGAACAGGTTGGTCAGGCCGATACCGATCAGCGCCGCAATTGCGGTGGTGAACAGCAGCGTGCCAATGGTCAGGAAGCTGATCTTGCCCAGCGACGACGCGTTGTGCAGGCGCGCCACGGCGCTGAGGATCGAGGCGAACACCAGCGGGATGACGATCATTTGCAGCAACTGCACGTAGCCGTTACCGACCAGATCGAACCAGCCGATCGAGGCTTTCAGCACCGGGTTGCCGGCACCGTAAACGGTGTGCAGCGCGACGCCGAAGGCCACGCCCAGCGCGAGGGCGAGCAGGACTTTTTTCGCCAGGCTCCACGTGGTGTGGCGGGTTTGTGCCAGACCGAAGAGCAGGGCGAGGAACACCAGCAGGTTGAGAATCAACGGTAGGTTCATGAGAACTCCAGGAAAGACTTTGCCAACAGCCTTCCGGGGCTGCTGCGAACCGGCAAGCCTAACAGTTTGATTTCCAATGATTTAATACCAAAATTGCAGGTCGTCCGTCGTTTTTGGAATAAGCGCGTGTCGCTCTCGGCAATGCATCTGGCGCAAATAGCGGCGTGGGCGGTCGCTGACAGACGAGGACTGTCACACACATTTGTTAGCGTCGATGCTTTTACATCAGGGAGAAAACGTCGATGAAGTTCGCACCGAAATTTCTGGCTGTCGCACTGGCTGTGGGGATGGGCCTGGCTTCTCAGGCTTTCGCCACTGAGCTGAAACACTGGCCCGCCGATCAGGCCAAGGCGCTGGACGCGATGATCGCGGCCAACGCCAACAAGGGTAACTACGCGGTGTTCGACATGGACAACACCAGTTACCGTTACGACCTCGAAGAGTCCTTGCTGCCGTTCATGGAAAACAAGGGCCTGATCACCCGCGACAAACTCGATCCCTCCCTGAAACTGATGCCGTTCAAGGACACTGCCGACCACAAGGAAAGCCTGTTCAGTTACTACTACCGTCTCTGCGAAGTCGACGACATGGTCTGCTACCCGTGGGTGGCGCAGGTGTTCTCGGGTTTCACCCTCAAGGAACTCAAAGGCTACGTTGATGAGCTGATGGCCTCGGGCAAACCGGTGCCGGCCACATACTACGAAGGCGATGTGGTGAAGAACCTCGACGTTCAGCCACCGAAAATCTTCACCGGCCAAGTTGAGCTGTACAACAAGCTGATGGAGAACGGCATCGAGGTCTACGTGATGACCGCTGCCTCGGAAGAACTGGTGCGCATGGTCGCTGCGGATCCGAAATATGGCTACAACGTCAAACCGCAGAACGTCATCGGCGTGACCACGCTGCTGAAAAACCGCGAGACCAACGAATTGACCACCGCGCGCAAGCAGATCACTGCCGGCAAATATGACGAGAAGGCCAACCTGGGCCTGGAGTTGACGCCGTACCTGTGGACCCCGGCAACGTGGATGGCCGGCAAGCACGCGGCGATTCTTACCTACATTGATGAGTGGAAAAAACCGGTATTGGTCGGTGGCGATACTCCAACTAGCGACGGTTACATGCTGTTCCACGATGTCGACGTGGCCAAGGGCGGGATTCACTTGTGGATCAACCGCAAGGACAAGTACATGACGCAGTTGAACGGCATGATGGCCAAGCACGCAGCGGCGCAGGCCAAGGAAGGGTTGCCGGTGACGGCGGACAAGAACTGGGTGATCGTCAAGCCAGAAGAAATTCAGTAACCCCAGAATCTCCTGTAGGAGCTGCCGAAGGCTGCGATCTTTTAAGGGCAAGATCAAAAGATCGCAGCCTTCGGCAGCTCCTACAGGGATCGGGTTTTCATTCTTCAGACAAAAAAATGCCCCGCACTTTGGCGGGGCATTTTTTTTCGACAGCTAAGACTTACAGCCCGTCAAGCATCGCCTTGTTACGCACAGCACCTTTGTCGGCGCTGGTCGCCAGCAGGGCGTAGGCCTTGAGGGCGGTGGTCACTTTGCGTGGACGGATCTCGACCGGTTTCCAGCCTTTCTTGTCCTGTTCGGCGCGGCGTGCGGCCAGTTCTTCGTCGCTGACCAGCAGGTTGATCGAGCGGTTCGGGATGTCGATCAGCACTTTGTCACCGTCCTGCACCAGGCCGATCGCGCCGCCGGCCGCAGCTTCTGGCGAAGCGTGACCGATGGACAGCCCGGAGGTGCCGCCGGAGAAACGACCGTCGGTGAGCAAGGCGCAAGCTTTGCCCAGACCTTTGGATTTCAGGTACGAAGTCGGGTAGAGCATTTCCTGCATGCCCGGGCCGCCTTTCGGGCCTTCGTAGCGAATGATGACGATGTCGCCAGCCTTCACTTCGTCTGCGAGGATGCCGCGCACGGCGCTGTCCTGGCTTTCGAAGATCTTCGCGTTGCCTTCGAAGACGTGGATCGACTCGTCGACGCCGGCGGTTTTCACCACACAGCCGTCGAGGGCGATGTTGCCGTACAGCACGGCCAGGCCACCTTCTTGCGAATAGGCGTGTTCAAAGCTGCGGATGCAACCGTTCTCACGGTCGTCATCGAGGGTTTCCCAGCGGGTCGACTGGCTGAACGCGGTCTGCGTCGGGATACCGGCAGGACCGGCCTTGAAGAAGTGATGCACAGCTTCATCGTCGGTCTGGGTGATGTCCCATTTGGCGATGGCTTCTTCCATGCTGCGGCTGTGCACGGTCGGCAGGTCGGTGTGCAGCAGACCGCCACGGGCCAGCGAACCGAGAATGCTGAAGATGCCGCCAGCGCGGTGCACGTCTTCCATGTGGTACTTCTGGATGTTCGGCGCGACTTTGCACAGCTGTGGAACGGTGCGCGAAAGACGGTCGATGTCGCGCAGGTCGAAATCGATTTCGGCTTCCTGGGCGGCCGCGAGCAAGTGCAGGATGGTGTTGGTCGAACCGCCCATGGCGATGTCGAGCATCATCGCGTTCTCGAACGCCTTGAAGTTGGCGATGTTGCGCGGCAATACCGACTCGTCGTTCTCGCCGTAGTAACGCTTGCACAGCTCGACGATGGTGCGGCCGGCCTGCAGGAACAATTGTTCGCGATCACTGTGGGTGGCGAGGGTCGAACCGTTGCCCGGCAATGCCAGACCCAGTGCTTCGGTCAGGCAGTTCATCGAGTTGGCGGTGAACATGCCGGAGCACGAACCGCAGGTCGGGCAGGCGCTACGCTCGTACTCGGCGACTTTCTCGTCAGAAGCGCTTTCGTCGGCAGCAATCACCATGGCATCGACGAGGTCGAGGCCGTGTGAGGCGAGTTTGGTCTTGCCGGCTTCCATCGGGCCGCCGGAAACGAAGATCACCGGAATGTTCAGGCGCAAGGCAGCCATCAACATGCCCGGGGTGATCTTGTCGCAGTTGGAGATGCAGACGATGGCGTCGGCGCAGTGGGCGTTGACCATGTACTCGACGGAGTCGGCGATGATCTCGCGGCTCGGCAGCGAATAGAGCATGCCGTCGTGACCCATGGCGATGCCGTCATCCACGGCGATGGTGTTGAATTCTTTCGCTACACCGCCGGCGCGTTCGATTTCACGGGCGACCAGTTGGCCCAGGTCTTTAAGGTGCACGTGGCCCGGTACGAACTGGGTGAACGAGTTGGCAATGGCGATGATCGGCTTTTTGAAGTCGTCATCTTTCATCCCGGTGGCGCGCCACAATGCGCGGGCGCCGGCCATGTTGCGGCCGTGGGTGGATGTTTTCGAACGATAATCTGGCATGGAGCACTCCGGGCGGCTAATCACTTACTAATCAGGTGCAAAAGGGGAGTGAGCTTCTATTGACGTCTGGAACACTCAGAAAATGACCGGGTGTCCGGAAGTTGCCGATGACGTTGCGGGATCGCCGCTGGTCTCAGCCCGAGCTCATAAACCCGCCGGGGGATGAATGGCGATGAATCAGCCGATTCTACACCGCTGGCGTCTGGAGGGAATGGCGCAAAGCGTTGTTGCAGTGCCGACGAAGCGTGCGGGATGACGACCGGCAGGTTTATTCGCTGCCGGCTTGGGTCATGGCCTCGGCGCCGGAGATCGTGGCACGCCGCCGGATCCAGCTGTTGAGTACCAGCGCAACGCTGCTCAACAGAACAAAACTGTAACCCAGCGTCGCTTGCAGGTTGGCCGGACTCAGGCTGATCAACGCGCTGATCAATCCGCCACAGATAAAGATGATCGTGCTGCCCGCCGAAGCCGAGGTCCCGGCGATTTCCGGGAACAGACGCATGGCGCCAGAAGTGGCGGCCGGGCGCGCAATGGTGGTGCCGGCGGTACAGATCAGCATCGGGATCAGTACGGTGGCAGGCGCCAGCGCAAAGTTCGACGACAGATAAAGCATCGCCAGTCCCGACAGCAGAATCAGTCTCAGGCCCACAGTGATTTGCTGACCGGGCGAAATCCTGCGGCTCAGGACCGTGGCAACAATGCCGCCAACGATATAGGCGGCGCCGTAGATCAGCAGGATCAGCGAAAAGTCATAGGGCGCGAGTTGCAGGCGGTCCATGAAGATCAGTGGCGAGATCACGATGAACGAGAAATGGCAGGCAAAAGCGAACGCCGATATGAGCCAATAGCTGACGAACTCGACATCCCCCAATACCCGTCGATAGGACTGAACGAAGCCCGGGTGTGGGCCATTGTGAAGCGGGCGACTGCCGTCCAGAAACAGCCAGGCTTTGATCAGCACCACGCCTGCCAGGGCGATGAACACCCAGAAGCTGCCGCGCCAGCCGAGGGTGGCTTGCAGGAAGGTGCCGGCTAAAGGTGACAGCGAAATGAAAACTCCCGTGGCGGTCACCATCAGGATTCGCAGGCGATCACGTTGTTCACCTTCGAACAGATCCTGGACCAGCGCCTGAGACAGTACGAAGCAGCCACAGCCCAACGCCTGCATGACCCGGAATATCAGGAACAGTGTGTAATCAGCGGTGAGTACGCAACCGAGGGCGCCGAGCATCGAGATCGTCATGCCGGCAAGCAGCAGGCCCTTGCGCCCGATCACGTCCGATAACGGCCCGATCAGCAACTGCGCAAAGGCGATGCCCATGGCGAACAGACTGATCGACAGTGCGATGTCAGTTGGCGTATTGCGGAAATGTTCGGCCAGTGCCGGAAAGGAAGGCAGCAGAACATCCAGCGGAAAAACCCCCAGCAGCACCATCGCCATCAGCAGGCTTACGGCAGCGCGTTGTTGGCGGACGCTTGCCGCAGATTTTCCTTCATCCATCGATCAGTCCTGCCTTGGCGAAAAGTTTCTGGTTGTCGGGAAGTGCAAAGAATCCGGCGTTTTTCAGTGCGTCGAGTGTTGCCGTCGCCCCCGTTTTGGCGCGTTGCCGGCTGGCGTGTGCATCGGCCAGACCGTCGACTATTTTCCTGATAGTGCTTTCGGCGATACCGGCGCCGCGCAGGCTTTGTTGCAACCAGCGTTGGTCGACTTCGAAGAACAGGCCGATGACCTCCAGCAGCAGTTTGGCGCTGAAGGTGCGTTGACGGCTGTTCAGCGTCAGCCACAAGTAATGGAACACTTCGGCGAAGTAGCGGCTGTGGCGCGCCTCGTCGGCGAGATGGTCGCGCAGCATGTCACTCACGCTGGAGACCAGGCTGTCACGACAGGCATTCAGCAGCTCTCGGGCAATGATGGTTTCCGAGACGAAGCCAAGCAGAAACCAGGCCAATGGGCGGTTGCCTTGAGGTGTGCGGGCGATCAGGGAATTCAATCGGCTGATGCGCAACGGCATCACCGGGCGATCGACGATGGCATACCGGCTGGCTATCTGTTCGGCGAGTCGGTTGGAGAACAGTGCGTGGTAGCCCTCATCGGTATATAGCTGCAGGGCAGCATTTTTCATCCGCGCGGGAATGTGGGCCGGCAACTCACCGTGGATGATGGTTTCGACGGCGCGGTTGACGATGCGGTGTTCGAGCAGCGTGGTGTAGTCGAGAAAGTGCACCAGATGGTTGGCTGCCAACCGGTGCCGGACAGCGGCGCCCGCAGCCTGAATGGCCGGATGCGCCAGGTATGGCAGAAATGCCGGCGGAAACCAGTGGCGGGTCTCCAGTTGTTGTTCAACGTCTTCCGGCAACAGGAAGTCGTGCTGGCTGGTGCGTACCGAGGCGCGGTTGTTCCAGTCGCCAAGGGTGAAGCGCAGTGCCCAGGAAGCAGGTGCCTCCAATGGATCGCTGGTCAACGCACTCATGTGCTGGCCTCCTGCAACAGAGCCTGGATTTCCTCACACATGGCCTGACCATCACTGGCGCCGCAGCCGACGAAGAACAGTGGTTGTTCCGCGCTGCCGGCAATCCTCAGCAGTGTCTCGACCTGCTCATCAGCAAAGGCGCCGGTCAGCCAGGTGCCAAAGCCCAGTGCAGTGGCAACCAATTGAAACGATTGCGAGAGGTGACCCGCTTCGACGAACGCCATGCGGTAGGCGCGCGAGTGTTCGTATTTCCACCAGAGCTTGTCGAATCGTGCGGTGATGAACAGTCCCAGCGGCAGGTTGTTGATGAAATGCTGACCGCCGAGCAGATGACCCAGCGCCGCTTCAGGCAGCGGGTTGATCAGGCTCAGGCAGTGTTCCGCAGGGTGATAGGCGTAGATGCCGGGCTCAAGACCGCTGACGTTCTGTGCCAGGACAAAACCCTCACAGGCATTCAGGCCACCGCCCGAAGGACTGCTGCGACGTGCATCGAGACCGTGGGCAATGTTGTCGTCGCGGTCATGTTCACGTTCGTGCAGAAAGCCCAGGGAAAGGTAGAGCAGGGTGGCGAGGTCATTCAGAGTGATCGCTTCACCGGTATAGGATCGGCAGGTTTTACGCTGCAACAGTACGCTGCCGAGTCGGGTATCGGTCAGCACGCCGGGAGCGGGCAACGCGATGCGTTGATCGGCGGCCAGCGTAGGGCGTTCATCTTCGGGACAGGGTTTGCTCAGTACTTCGTTGCAATGGCTCAGGTATTGACTGGACCACTCCTGGATATTCTGTGGGGGGTGTTCGCAAGGGATATTTTGCGTACCGATATGGTAAATCTTCGACAGTTCATCCCATCCCCATGTTGGGCTGTCTATTTTTGAAGTGGTCAGTATTCCTGCATTCAGAAGTTGCGTGTCTATTATGTTGAAGTTATCAAATGCGTTCGGGTTTGATATAAGTTTGGCAAGGCGAGTTGCGTAGCCAAGATCAAGTTCGTGTTGAACGTGGTCTTTGTAGTTCCAGACTATCAGTCCGGGTGTGCGCGGCAATATGAATAGGTACGGATTGATGTGCATGATCAACGCTTCGCTCTGGAATAGTGTCGGAAGGACGCTGGGGTGCCGGCACTCCCCGGCGTCCTGACTTACTTATCGGGCTTTAGGTGCAACGAGAAAAGCCAGGTTTGCGATTTTGTTGGTTTCCAGAGTAATTGCTTTCATAGTGTGAACTCCTTGTTCATCAAGATTGATGCCACCTCGTGGTGACAACTTAATCATAGTTTGTAATTGATTATTGGCAAGCAGATATTAAGTAGGAAAAATCCAGTAATGTTGTCGGAGTCATCGCGTCAAGACGCAAACTTTGTAAGTTATATATCGTTGGATTTAAGATGCGCGGAAATTTCCTGCAAGGTCACAGGAAGTTATTTGTAGGAGTTGAAAGTCTGAAGGGTACTGTCGACGGCATTGCACCGCCTGAAGGCAAGCGGGGAGCCCGTGGGCTCCGCGCTTTCAGGCCGATCAGCTGTTAGGCAGCAGACGGCAGGTGATGCTCTTGATATAGCGGGTTTCGGCGATGGCCGGGTGCACCGGGTGATCCGGGCCCTGACCGCCGCGCTCGAGCATCTGGATGTTGCGATCCAGGTGACGGGCGCTGGTCAGCAGGATGTTCTGCAGGTCGTCTTCCGGCAGGTGCATCGAGCACGAAGCGCTGACCAGAATGCCGTCCTTGTTGAGCAGGCGCATGGCTTGCTCGTTCAGGCGGCGGTAGGCGCCTTCGCCGTTTTTCATGTCCTTCTTGCGTTTGATGAACGCCGGAGGATCGGCAACGATCACGTCGAAGCGCTCTTCGCTGGCTTTCAGCTCTTTCAAGGCTTCGAAGACGTCACCTTCGATGCAGGTCATCTTGTCGGCGAAACCGTTCAGTGCCGCGTTACGCTCGACGCCGTCGAGGGCGAAGGCCGAAGCGTCGACGCAGAACACTTCGCTGGCGCCGAATGCCGCTGCCTGCACACCCCAGCCACCGATGTAGCTATAGAGGTCAAGGACGCGTTTGCCTTTGGCGTAAGGCGCCAGGCGTGCGCGGTTCATGCGGTGGTCGTAGAACCAGCCGGTTTTCTGGCCTTGGATGACCGGTGCTTCGAACTTCACGCCGTTCTCTTCCAGCGCAACCCACTCCGGCACGAGGCCGAACACGGTTTCGACGTAGCGGTTGAGGCCTTCTGCGTCACGCGCGGCGGAGTCATTCTTGAACAGAATGCCGCTTGGCTTGAGCACTTGGGTCAGTGCTGCGATGACGTCATCCTTGTGTGCTTCCATGGTCGCGGAAGCGATCTGCACGACGAGGATGTCACCGAAACGGTCGACGACCAGGCCTGGCAACAGGTCGGAATCACCGTAGACCAGGCGATAGAACGGCTTGTCGAACAGACGCTCGCGCAGCGACAAGGCGACGTTGAGGCGATGCACCAGCAGGGATTTGTCCAGCGGCAGTTTGATGTCGCGCGACACCAGACGGGCGCAGATCAGGTTGTTCGGGCTCATCGCCACGATGCCCAGGGTCTTGCCGCCGGCGGCTTCGAGAATCGCCTGATCGCCGGCCTTGAAGCCGTGCAACGGGGTGGCGGCTACATCGATTTCGTTGCTGTAGACCCACAAGTGGCCGTTGCGCAGGCGACGGTCGGCATTGGCTTTGAGGCGCAGGCTTGGCAGGGACATGACGTCGCTCCGGAAAAAAGAGCGGGAGTATAGCGTGTTGAGTGTGGTGTCGGGTTTGGCGTGCGATGAAACGCTGACGGCCTCTTCGCGAGCAAGCCCGCTCCCACATTTGAAATGCATTCCCATGTGGGAGCGGGCTTGCTCGCGAAGACAGCCTTGAAAGCTAGGCAGACAGTGTATCGATCAGCGCTTTGCTGAACGCCGGAATATCATCCGGCTGCCGGCTGCTGATCAGGTTGCCATCCTTGACCACTTCCTTATCCACCCAGTGCGCGCCGGCGTTCACCAGATCATCCTTGACGGTTTTATAGCTGGTCATGGTTTTGCCGTTGACCAGCCCTGACGAGATCAGCAACCAACTGCCATGGCAGATCACTGCAATCGGCTTGCCGGCAGACGCGCCGGTCTTGACCAGATGCTGTGCATCCTGATCGATGCGAATGGTATCGGAGTTCTGCACGCCGCCCGGCAGCACCACAGCGTCGTACTGTTCAATGCTGGCGGCCTGGAAAGTCTGGTCGACCTTGAAGTCGTCGGCCGGTTTGTCGTGGTTCCAGCCTTTGACCTTGCCGGCCTCGGACGAGAGGATGTCGACCTGCGCGCCAGCCTGCTCCAGCGCCTGCTTGGGACCTGTCAATTCAACCTGTTCGAAACCATCGGTTACCAAAAAAGCGACGCGCTTGCCATTAAGTGAGGTGGCCATCGATAAGCTCCTGAGTCTGTGGGGATTTGCTGGCTCAGCGGACAGAAACTGGCCGTTGCGCCTTACAAAATCCGAAGCCTGGGCTTGAATGAAAGTTCCTCCGATATGCCCATCGGTGTGTCGCCCTGCAGTTTCCGGGGTTAGAATCGCCGCCTGTCCCAGAGTGTGTACTTATGTCCCAAGAGCTGACCACCGAACAGATTCAACAATCGCTGCAAGGCATCAGTGTGCCCGCGCAACCGCAGATCATGGTGGATCTGCAAATGGAGCAGTACATGCCCGACCCGGACCTGGAGGTGATCGCCAAGCTGATCGCCCAGGATCCTGGCTTGTCCGGCTCGCTGCTGAAAATCGTCAACTCGCCATACTACGGCTTGAGCAACAAGATCACCTCGATCCAGCGTGCGGTGAACCTGTTGGGCAGCCGTTCGATCATCAACCTGATCAATGCGCAGTCGATCAAGGGCGAGATGAACGACGACACTATCGTCACCCTCAACCGGTTCTGGGACACGGCCCAGGACGTGGCGATGACTTGCCTGACCCTGGCCAAGCGCATCGGTACCCAGGCCGGTGACGAGGCTTATGCCTTGGGCCTGTTCCACGATTGCGGCGTGCCGTTGATGCTGCAGCGTTTCCCCAATTACATGTCGGTGCTGGAAAAGGCTTACGCCAATGCCAGCGCTGAATGTCGCGTGGTCGACACTGAAAACAGCGAGTTCAATACCAACCATGCGGTAGTCGGTTACTACACCGCCAAATCCTGGCGTCTGCCGGAACACGTCAGCGCCGCGATTGCCAATCACCACAATGCGTTGGCGATTTTCAGCGATGAATCATCGCGCAACAGTCAGCTGAAAAACCTGCTGGCGATCCTGAAGATGGCCGAGCACATTTGCGCGTCCTATCGAGTGCTGGGCAATCAGACCGAAGATTTTGAATGGAACGCTGTCGGGCCACTGGTACTCGATTACGTAGGGCTGTCGGATTACGACTTCGAAACCCTCAAACAAACGATCCGCGACCTCGGCGCGCATTGATTCGAGAACACCATGCCTGAATTGCCGGAAGTCGAAACCACCCGCCGCGGCATAGCCCCGCATCTGGAAGGCCAGCGGGTCAGCCGGGTGATTGTGCGCGATCGGCGCTTGCGCTGGCCGATCCCCGAAGACCTCGATGTGCGTCTGTCCGGGCAGCGCATCGTGTTGGTCGAGCGTCGGGCCAAGTATCTGCTGATCAATGCCGAAGTCGGCACGCTGATCAGCCATTTGGGCATGTCGGGCAATTTGCGTCTGGTCGAGGTCGGGCTGCCGGCGTTGAAGCATGAGCATGTCGATATCGAACTGGAATCGGGTCTGGCGCTGCGCTACACCGATCCGCGACGTTTCGGTGCGATGTTGTGGAGTACCGATCCGCTCAATCACGAATTGCTGATTCGTCTCGGGCCGGAGCCATTGACCGATCTGTTCGATGGCGAACGTTTATTCCAGCTGTCGCGCGGGCGGTCGATGGCGGTGAAGCCGTTCATCATGGACAACGCGGTGGTAGTCGGTGTTGGCAATATCTACGCGACCGAAGCGCTGTTCGCTGCCGGGATTGATCCGCGTCGCGAGGCCGGAGGCATCTCCCGGGCGCGTTATCTGAAGCTGGCCATTGAGATCAAACGCATCCTTGCCGCTGCCATTGAGCGCGGCGGTACCACGTTGCGTGATTTCATCGGTGGCGACGGGCAGCCAGGCTATTTCCAGCAAGAGCTGTTCGTCTATGGCCGTGGTGGTGAACACTGCAAGGTCTGCGGCACCGGGCTGCGCGAAGTGAAGCTGGGGCAGCGCGCCAGTGTGTTCTGCCCGCGCTGCCAGAGCTGAGGCAAAAAGCTGAAAAAGTCCTACGGTCTATAGTGAGTTGTCTCACTGTTCAGCCCGAAGGATCGTGCCATGAAATGCCTGCAAGTTCTCTTGGTGACGCTGTTGCTGTGTTCCAGTCTGGCCGTTCAGGCCACGGAAGGCGGCAGCGGCGATCCTCGTTATGCCATCCAGAATCCCCCGGCCTACGCCATGATCGGCGATTTGCTGATTGCCCGACCGTTATTGGTGGTGGCAACGGTGATCGGTACGGCGGCGTTTGTCGTGTCATTGCCGTTTACCGCACTGGGTGGCGGGATTGGCGATGCGGGGCAGGCGTTGGTGGTTGATCCGGCGAAGGCGGCGTTTGTGCGGTGCCTGGGATGTATTGGGGAGGGGTTTGAGCAGCGCGAGTGAGCTGATTCAGAATTTTCAGTGGTGCTGATGGCCTCTTCGCGAGCAGGCTCGCTCCCACATTGGAATGCATTTCAAATGTGGGAGCGGGCTTGCTCGCGAAGAGGGTCGGTCGGGCGCTTGAGATTCAGGCCTTGCCGGTGATCAGGCGGTACTTTTCCATCAACTGCTCTTCAGTCTCCGGATGCGCCTCGTCCAGTGGAATGCAATCCACCGGGCAGACCTGCTGGCATTGTGGTTCGTCGTAGTGGCCGACGCACTGGGTGCACAGGTTCGGGTCGATCACGTAGATCTCTTCGCCCTGGGAAATGGCGGCGTTTGGGCACTCGGGTTCGCAGACGTCGCAGTTGATGCAATCGTCGGTGATGATCAGGGACATGCTAACTCCAGCCGGGGCGGCAGGCCCGGGCGCTATAAATCAATGCGCGCAATTGTGCCGCATTGGCGAGCGCAGTGCACGCGGGTGCGATCAAGGGCACTGGACTGCGATCATTTTAAGATCAAAAGATCGCAGCCTGCGGCAGCTCCTACTTTTTGAAGCGTAGGGTCAGGGCGTCGGCCACGGCGGGGTGGACGAATTTGCTGATATCGCCGCCCAGCGCGGCAATTTCCCGCACCAGCGTCGAAGAAATGAACGAGTAACGTTCGGACGGTGTGAGAAACAGGCTCTCGACGTCCGGCGCCAACTGGCGGTTCATGTTGGCCAGCTGGAATTCGTATTCGAAGTCCGACACCGCGCGCAAACCGCGCAAAAACACGTTGGCATTCTGCTCTTTGGCAAAATGCGCGAGCAGCGTCGAGAAACCGACCACTTCCACGTTCGGCAGGTGTTTGGTCACCTCGCGAGCCAGTTCGACCCGTTGTTCCAGCGGGAACAGCGGGTTCTTCTTCGGGCTGGCGGCGACCGCAATGATCACGTGATCGAACAGGCGCGAGGCGCGTTCGACCAGATCGCCATGGCCCTTGGTAATAGGGTCGAAGGTACCTGGGTACAACACTCGGTTCATCGCGTCGTCCTGGCGGGAGTCCGTTGGGGAGTCGGATGGTATCGCAGCCGTCCCGGTCGGCCAAGTCGCCTTTTGCGTAAGAAAGCACTATAGACGATGAGAATATTAACGGTTTTCACGGGGTTTTCAGCCTCTCGACGAGGGCCGTCGCCAGTTGTGCGGTCAGGCCGTACACCGACAGCTGCGGGTTGGCGCCGATGCTGGTGGGAAACAGCGAGCCGTCATGAATCGACAGATTACTCAGTTGATGATGACGGCCGAGGCTGTCGGTGACCGCGGTTTTCGGCTCTTCGCCCATCGCACAGCCACCCATGACGTGGGCGCTGCCGAGCCGCGTGCGGTACAACTCGAGGCTCAGACCATCGATCAGCGTGCGGGCCTCAGCCAAGGTTTTCACATAACGGGCGTCAGCATGCATCGGCATCACCGCTTGCGCGCCGCCGGCAAACTGGATCTCGGCCATGACGTGAAAGGCCCGACGCAGACCCTCCCAGGCGTAAGAAGACACTTGATAGTCGAGCACCGGCGAACCGTCGCCGCGCAACTCGACCGCGCCACCGCTGCTGTCCGGGTGGAAACCGTCTCGCAGCAACGCCAGCATCGCGTGGGTGTGCGGCAGGTCGCCCATGTGTTGCGCGCTCTCCTGGCCAAAACCGCCAAGCAAAGTCGCCGCCAGCGCAGGATGCAGCGGCGGTACTTCGAGTTTGAACGCCATTGGCCCGGTGGTGCCGTCCTTCCACTGGAAATGGTCCGAGTAGATTGACTGCGGCGCGCCGTAAAACGGATTGACCACCTCATCAAATCGCGCCGCGGACATGTTCACCGGGTGCAGAAAGGTGCGTTTGCCAAGGTTTTTATGCGGGTCCGGTGCGTCGGAACGCAGCAGCAGCGCCGGGCTGTTGATGCCGCCGCCGGCCAGCACGTAATGCCGCGCCTTGACGGTAATGGTGCGCCCGGTAGTTTCGACGCAGCGTTCATCCATCGCCACGCAATGCAGGCCGGAAACCTTGTCGCCGCTGATCAGCAGTTTTTCCACACGTGCCAGATAAAGCAGTTCGCCGCCCTTTTCCAGGGTGGCCGGAATGGTCGTCACCATCATCGACTGCTTGGCATTGGTCGGGCAGCCCATGCCGCAATAGCCGAGGTTCCAGCAGCCGCGCACGTTGCGCGGGATCACGTGCCAGCTGTAGCCGAGTTGCTCGCAGCCCTTTCGGATCACGTCGTTGTTGGCGTTCGGCGGCACCATCCATGGGGCGACGCCGAGGCGCTGTTCCATTTTCTCGAACCATGGCGCCATCTCGGCGACGCTGTGACCTTTGACGTTGTGTTCTTTGGCCCAGTGCTCGAGCGTCGGCTCGGGCGTGCGAAAGCTCGATGTCCAGTTGATCAACGTCGTGCCGCCAACCGCGCGGCCCTGCAGGATGGTGATCGCGCCGTCCTTGCTCATGCGGCCGATGCCTTCCTGATAAAGGCTGCTGTAGGCCTGGTCTTCGAGCATCTTGAAATCGGAGCTGGTTTTCAGCGGGCCTTCTTCGATCAGCAGGACCTTGAAGCCGGCGGCGCTGAGGATTTCGGCGGTAGTGCCACCGCCGGCGCCGCTGCCGATGATGGCGACATCGGCTTCAAGCGTCAGGTCGTCGGTCAGTTGCGCGCCGTTGTAGGTTTTCCAGCCTCGGGCGAGGCCTTCGCGGAAGGGGTCGGGTACGGGCATCGGTCAGGTTCTCTTGTTTTTGTTGTTTTTGCGGGCCCCTTCGCCAGGCCCGCTCCCACAGGGGAAGGCATTTCAAAATGTGGGAGCGGGCTTGCTCGCGAAAGGCGCGCGCTGATTTCAGACGGTAGGTGGGCCCGGATAGCCGCAATGCCCCCACGATTCCGCGCGTGTGTACCAGGCCATCAGCACCATTTGCTGCAGTGAGCTATGCCCCATTTTCAACAAACTCAACGAGCTGTTTTCCCAGCGATCGAGGAAGTTGCGCATTGCCTCGGCACTGGCGTTTTCCCAACTGCCCCAGATCCCGGTCAGCGGCCCGCGCGTCACGGCCATAGCTAGCACGTCGAACAATTGGCGGGTGAGCTTGAGCATCTCCGGCGACAGGTGATCGAGACTGTAGTCCAGCGACTTGAGCGTGCCATCCACCGCCGCCGGCATTTTCTCGGCGGCGACGGCGCCGTCGAGCATCACCGGAATCAGTGCGCGCAGAAACAGCAGATCGCCGTCGCGCAACGAGACGAAGCCATTGGCCGCGACGCTGGATGAGCAGCCACTGAGGCTGGCGCCGAGGCCGGCGGTGGCGAGAAATGCCGTGGCGCCGAGGCTGAATTTCAGCAGGCCACGGCGCGACAGGGCAGGTGTTTCGGTCAGGCTTGGGTGCATTGTTTTTATAACCCGTCAGTGACAGATATCTAGCGAATGAACAGCTTCTGGATCAGCTTCTGAATGGATTTGCCGTAAGGCGGATAAATCAGTTTGGCTGCGTTGAAGCGTTGTTTGATCAGCACGCCTTTGGCCTTGCTGAATGTCAGGAAGCCTTCGTGCCCGTGGTAATGGCCCATACCGGACGGGCCGATGCCACCGAACGGCATGTCGTCCTGCGCCACGTGCAGCAGCGTGTCGTTCAGGCACACGCCGCCGGAGTGGGTTTGGTGCAGCACGCGGTTCTGTTCGCGTTTGTCGTAGCCGAAGTAGTAAAGAGCCAGAGGCCTTGGCCGCTGATTGATGTAGGCAAATGCCTGCTCCAGATCCTGGTACGGCACGATCGGCAGCAACGGGCCGAAGATTTCGTCCTGCATCACCGTCATCTCGTCGCTGACATTCAGCAGCACGCTGTGCGGCATGCGCCGGCCCTGACCTTGATCGAACAGCGGAATCAGCAGCGCGCCTTTGCTGGTCGCATCGCTGATGTAGCCATTGAGTCGAGCCAATTGGCGCTCGTTGATGATTGCCGTGTAGTCCGGGTTGTCGGCAAGGGTTGGATAGAAACTCTGCACGGCCTGGCGATAGGCTTCGACGAAGCCGCCGACGCGGTCTTCCGGCACCAATACGTAATCGGGGGCGACACAGGTTTGCCCGGCATTGAGGGTTTTGCCGAAGGCGATGCGCTCGGCGGCATCCTTCAATGGCACGTCGCGGGAGACGATGGCCGGGGATTTGCCGCCCAGTTCGAGGGTCACCGGCGTGAGGTTTTCCGCTGCGGCGCGCATCACATGTTTGCCGACACTGGTGGAGCCGGTGAACAACAAGTGATCGAACGGCAAGCGGGAAAACGCCACGCCGATGTCGGCCTCGCCGAGCACTACGCAGACCAGATCTTCGGGGAAGATTTTTGCCAGCAATTCCTTGAGCAGCAGGCCGGTGGCCGGCGTCGATTCACTGAGCTTGAGCATTACCCGGTTGCCCGCCGCCAATGCGCCGACCAGCGGCCCGACAGCCAGATACAACGGGTAATTCCACGGGACGATGACGCCGACTACGCCCAGCGGCTGATACACGACTTTCGCCGAAGCCGGCTGGAACGCGACGCCAACCTTGCGCCGCGAGGCCTTCATCCAGCCTTTGAGGTGGCGGCTGGCGTAATGAATGCCGTGCAGGCTCGGCATCAGTTCGGCGAGCAGGGTTTCGTCGGCGCTGCGATGGCTGAAATCCGCGCTGATGGCGTCGATCAGGGCCTGGCGCTCGTTGCTCAGCACATCGCGCAAAGCCTTCAGCCATTGCTGGCGCTGGGCCGCAGGAGGCATCGGGTTGACGGCGTAAGCAGCCCGTTGCGCTTTGAACTGCCGATTGAGCTCTTCCAGTGGCTGTTGCAGCGTTTGCAGGTAGGCAATATCGGCAGTCATCGTAGGCTCCGGATTTATTGTAGTGATGAACTTTTTAGAGTCTATGCTCTATAAAGTCAAATGACTTCCGTGCGCAGCTTTGTTTTATCCATTTCCGGATAGGTCGTAAGATGCCCCTCATCGCACTCTGAATTAAAGCTCAAGCCATGGCCCCACGAATAAAAACCAGCGAGCGCATCGTGCAGAACAGCCTCGAGCTGTTCAATCAACAGGGCGAGCGCAGCATCAGCACCAACCACATCGCCGCGCACATGGAGATTTCTCCGGGCAACCTGTACTACCACTTCCCCAACAAGCAGGCGATCATCGCCGTGCTGTTCAGTGAGTACGAGGCCTTGGTAGACAGCTTCCTGCGCCCGCCGCAGGGGCGTGCCGCGACGGTTGAAGACAAGCGTTTCTATCTCAAGGAACTGCTCTCGGCGATGTGGGGTTACCGTTTTCTGCACCGCGACCTTGAACATCTGCTCGACAGCGATCCGGAACTGGCCGCGCGTTATCGGCGCTTCTCGCAGCGCTGCGTGATTCAGGGCGCCGCGATCTACGAAGGCTTTGTTGCCGCCGGAATCCTCAAGATGGACCGTGTGCAGATTGAATCCCTGACGCTCAACGCCTGGATCATCCTGACCTCGTGGGTGCGTTTCCTCTGCACCACCCGTGAAAATTCCAACCACCTCAGCGAGCAAGCCGTTAAACGCGGCGTGTATCAGGTGTTGGTGCTCGAAGCCGGGTTTGTCACCGATGAGGCGCGCGACCAGGTCAACGCCCTGTTCGACGAGTTCTATGTCCCCCTGGCCCAGGCCCTCGAAGACGTGAAATAAACCGTTCTGTTGAAATCCCACAGGAGCCCGTTATGCCGATTGCGCAGTTGATCAGCCCGCAAGCACTGGATGCCCGCAAGGAACAGCCCAGGTTGCTGATTCTCGATTGTCGTTTTGCCCTCGAAGATCCGGATTACGGCCAGCGCAGCTACGCCGAAGGGCACATTGCCGGGGCTAACTTCGCCGACCTTGAGCGTGACCTCAGCGGCAACGTGGTCAAAGGCGTGTCGGGTCGTCATCCGCTGCCCGAACCGGCAGCATTGATCGAGCGCCTGCAAGCCTGGGGCATCAACCATGACAGCGAAGTGGTTCTGTATGACGACGGCCCGGGCGCCTATGCGGCGCGGGCGTGGTGGTTGCTGGCATGGCTGGGCAAGCGAGACGGAGTGTTCATCCTCGATGGCGGGCTCAAGGCCTGGCACGCGGCGGGTTTGCCGCTGAGTCTGGATGCGCCGACGGTTGCGCGTGGCAACTTCAGTGGTCAGCCAGATAAAGCTTTGCTGCTCAGCGCCGAGCAATTGCAACAGCGCCTCGGCCAGCCGACGCTGACGCTGATCGACGCCCGCGCCTTGCCGCGCTTCAAAGGGGAAGTGGAGCCGATTGATCCGGTGGCCGGGCATATTCCCGGGGCGCAGTGCGCGGCATTCACCGACAACCTTGGCAGCGACGGGCGATTCCTTCCGGCCGATCAGCTCAAACAACGCTTTGCGGCGAAACTGGGTGGGCGTTCGCCGTCCGATCTGGTGGCGTATTGCGGCTCCGGGGTGACGGCGTGTCATAACCTGTTTGCGTTGTGCCTGGCGGGGTATCCGTTGGGTTCTTTGTATGCGGGGTCGTGGAGTGAGTGGATCAATGAGCCTTCGCGCGGTATTGCCACCGGCGAATAAGAGCGAAAGATCGCAGCCTGCGGCAGCTCCTACATGGAATGCGTTTCGTGTAGGAGCTGCCGCAGGCTGCGATCTTTCAGCTTTCCAGACGGGCACTGCGGTAGGCGGCGGGTCCGACGCCATAAGCCTGCTTGAACTGTCGGCTCAAATGGCTCTGATCGGCAAAACCCAATTGCGTGGCGACCTCCACCGGCAGGCAGCCGTGCTGCAGCAGCGCCCGTGCCTGGGCGATGCGTTGCTGCATTAGCCAGGTGTGCGGCGGCATGCCGGTCGCGCGGCGGAACACCCGGGCGAAATGGAACGGCGACAGATTGACCGCTGCGGCCAATTCTTCCAGCGACGGCGGCGCTGCCAGGTGCGTATGCAGCAGGTCCTTGGCGATCAGTACCGCGCGGTGCTCCTTGCCGGGGTTGCCGATTTCTCGTACCGCCGCGTGACGCTGCAACAGCAACAACATCATCTCGCGCCAGACCGTTTGTTGTTGCAGCGCACTGGCCGGGCTTTCGAGCAAGCGGTGCAGTTGTGCAAAGCCGCTGACCAGATCCGGGTCGCGGTACAGCGTGGCGCCGAACGCTGGCAGATTGCTGGTGGACAGTTCCAGCTCATCCAGCAGTGAAACAATCTTGCCGGTCTCCGGATAAAACGCCCGGTACAGCCAGCCATCCTCAGTGCCTTTGTGCCCGGTGTGCAATTCGTCCGGATTGATCAGCACCAGCGTGCCGCTGCCGGCCAGATGCTCGGCGCCGCGATAACGGTAGCGCTGGGCGCCGGCCATGATCATGCCGATCACAAAACCGTCGTGCACATGCGGGGCGAAGCGATGCTCAATGTAGCGTGCCGACAACAATTCGACACCGGCCAGTGGCGCGGTTTGCCAGAATCGGATCGACTCGCCCTGATCGCTCATGCGGACACGCTGGCCAGCCATTGCGGGATACGGCGTTCGAGGTAGTAGCCGGGCTGGCGCACTGAGCCGTCGACAAATCCGACGTGGCCGCCGCGAGGCTGCAATTCAAATGCGGTCGAGGCCGACAGTTCTTCAGCCTGGGGCAAGCTGTGCGGGAACACGAACGGATCGTCCGCCGCCTGAATGATCAGGGTCGGCGTGCGGATCTCGCCGAGGAAGTAGCGGCTCGATGCGCGACGGTAATAATCCTCGGCATCGTTGAAACCATGCAGCGGCGCTGTCACCCGGCCATCGAAATCCCAGAACGTGCGCATGTTTTCCAGCGAGCCGAGGGCTGCCAGTGCTGCGAGCCCGTCCTCACGTCCGTCATGCTGGAACTGCCGTTGCTTGTTCTTGATGTAGGCGACCATCTCGCGCATGAAGTGCGCCTGATAGACCTTGGAAAATCCCTGGCCGATCCGGTCGGCGCATTGATCGAGCCGAAACGGCACCGACACCGCGACTGCACCGAGCACGCCACTGGCGCTACCGGTTTCGCCCAGATGCTTGAGCAGCACATTGCCGCCGAGGGAATAACCGACGGCGTACAACGGCGCCAACGGGCGTTTCGCGCGCAGGTGCTTGATGGTTTCGGCGAGGTCTTCGCTGGCGCCGGAGTGGTAGCTGCGCGGTAACAGGTTGGGTTCGCCGGAGCAGCCGCGCCAGTTCAGCGCGACGCTGGCCCAGCCTTGGTCGGCCAAGGCTTTTTGCACGCCAGCGACGTAAGGCGAGTTGGAAGAGCCGGTCAGCCCGTGTAACACCAGCACCAACGGCGCATCGGCGGTGTGCGGGCCGTGCCAGTCGAGATCGAGGAAGTCGCCATCCTCAAGCCACAGGCGCTCGCGCTCACGCTGGATATGCACGGTTTTGCGCCACAGCGGGCCCCACAAGGTTTGCAGGTGCGGATTGCCGAGGCCGAAGGCGGGGATGAAACGTTCTGAAGAGGCGGACACGATGGTTCTCGATGCAGCGATGTGATGAGGCCCACACCGCTGATAGTCAATTTCCAGAGTACACAGGCTCATTGTGGCAAGGGAGCTTGCTCCCGCCGGGGCGCGGAGCGGCCCTTTTGGGGACTGCTACGCAGCCCAGCGGGAGCAAGTTCCCTCGCCACAGGTTTTTGCTTGCCTTGGGTCAGGCGGCGATTTCCGCCGTACGTTGCCACAGGGCGTAATAAACCCGCCCGGATTTCTGCTCGCGGTGCAGGCGCCAGTTGCCCGGCAGGCCCAGCGTCGACGGCGCGGTTTCGCTTTCAGTGTAGATCCACGACTCGGGCGCCAGCCATTGACGTTCTTCCAGCAGAGCGCAAACCACCGGCAGCAGGTTCTGGTTGAACGGCGGGTCGAGGAACACCAGGTCGTACGCGCTGGCGGTCTGGGTTTCCAGATAACGCAGGGCGTCAGCAGTTTGCACCTGGCCGTTGGTGCAGCGCAGCGTGCCGAGGTGTTCTTTCAGGCTGGACACCGCGATGTTGCTGGCATCCAGCGCCTGGCCCATGGCCGCGCCACGGGACAGCGCTTCGAGAAACAGCGCGCCGCTGCCGGCGAACGGATCAAGTACCTTGGCCCCTTCAACGTACGGCGCGAGCCAGTTGAACAGGGTTTCACGCACGCGATCCGGCGTCGGGCGCAGGCCCGGTGCATCGGGGAAGCTCAGCTTGCGGCTGCGCCATTGGCCGCCAATGATGCGTAACTGGTTCACACCGTTGTGGACGTTATGCGCAGGCTTTTTAGGGGAACGAGTTGCCATTAATGCTCCGGAACCCCGAGCGGTTGCTCGGCAGGTTTATCAGATGGGGCCGGTAACGGCTTTTGCGGCACGGTCGGGCCAGCGGTGACGATGACCATTTTGTCCGTGCTCAGGTGTTTGTTCAGGGCGTCGCGGACTTGTTCCACGGTCAGGCTTTGCGACTGACGCATGAAATCATCCAGGTAGCTCAGCGGCAGATTATAGAAGCCCATCGCGCCGAGTTGGCCGACGATATCGGCATTGCTCGCGGTGGACAGCGGGAAGCTGCCGGCGAGCTCGCGTTTGGCGTCGTCGAGTTCTTTCTGCGTAGGGCCGGTTTTCAGGTAGTCGGCGAGCACGTCTTGCACCAGTTTCAGGGTGCCTTCGCTCATTTCTGCGCGGGTCTGCAGATTGATCATGAACGGGCCGCGCGCCTGCATCGGGCTGAAACCCGAATACACGCCGTAAGTCAGGCCGCGTTTCTCGCGCACTTCACTCATCAGGCGTGTGCCGAAACCACCGCCACCGAGGATCTGGTTGCCCATCGACAGCGCGGCGTAATCCGGATCGTCACGGTCGATGCCCAGTTGCGCGAGCAGCAGGTTGGTCTGCTTCGACGGAAACTCGATGTGATTGACGCTGGCTTGCGGTTCCTGCGGTTGCGCGATCTTCGCCAGCGCCGGACCCTTCGGCAGCGCAGATGAGACCTGATTGGCAATCGCCTCGGCTTCTGCGCGAGACAGATCACCGACCAGCGCAATCACCACGTTGCCAGCGGCGTAGGCCTTGGCGTGGAACTCACGCAATTGCGCGAGGGTAATCTTCGGCACGCTTTGCGGATTGCCGTCGCTCGAATGCGCGTACGGGTGATCGCCGTACAGACGCTTCATCAGCTCGAGGCTGGCGAGTTTGCCGGGGTTCTGTTTCTGGTATTCGAAACCGGCGAGCATCTGGTTCTTGATGCGCGCGAACGAGTCGGCCGGGAAGGTCGGTTTGCCGACTACTTCCGAGAACAGCTTCAGCGCCGGCTCACGTTTATCGGCAGCACTCAGGCTGCGCAGCGAAGCCAGCGCCATGTCCTTGAAAGCACCGTTGCCGAAATCCGCACCCAGACCTTCAAAACCCTGCGCGATGGCGCCGACGTCTTTGCCGGCGACACCTTCGTTGAGCATCGCGTTGGTCAGCACTGCCAGACCCGACGCGCTGCCGTCCTGGCTGCTGCCGGCGGCGAAAATCAGGCGCATGTCGAACATCGGCAGTTCATGGGCTTCGACGAACAGCACCTTGGCGCCCTCGGCGGTGCTCCAGGTTTGCACATCGAGCTTGCGGCTGGCCGGGGCCTTGCCGTCGAGTTCGGCCAGCGATTGCAGCTTCTGCTGGGTTTTGGCGTTGTCGAGGGCTTCGCTGGCCTTGCTGTCAGCGCTTGGCGACAAATAGAAAGCAGTCGAGCCGATCACCGCAATGGCGATCAGGCCGAGCAGCATCAAACGAGGGGTTTTGCGCTCACTCATGAGTCGTCTCCAGTGGCAGGACGTGGGCGACGCTGAGACGTTCGCGGGTGAAATACAGCTTGGCGGCGTTCTGGATGTCTTGCGGGGTCACGCTTTCCAGATCGGCGAGTTCGGTGTCCATCAGTTTCCACGACAGGCCGACGGTTTCCAGTTGGCCAATCGCCGTGGCCTGGCTGGTGATCGAATCACGTTCGAAGACCAGGCCGGCGATCACTTGCGCACGCACGCGTTCCAGTTCTTCAGCGGACGGCGCGGTGGTTTTCAGCTGTTCCAGCAGTTTCCACAGACCTGTTTCGGCTTGCGCCATGGTCTTTTTCTTCTGCGTGTTCGGCGTTGCCGACAGGGTGAACAGGCTGTCGCCACGGGTGTAGGCGTCGTAGTTCGAGGAGCCGCCGGAGACCAGTTCTTCGCCGCGCTCCAGTTGCGTCGGTATGCGACCGCTGTAGCCGCCGTCGAGCAAAGCCGAGATCAGGCGCAAGGCGTTGACCGAGCGCTTGTCTTCAGCGGTGGCGATGCTTGGCACGTTGAAACCGAGCATCAGGCTAGGCAGTTGTGTCTGTACGTGCAGGGTGATCTGGCGTTCGCCGGGCTCGGCCAGTTCCAGCGGTTTTTTCGCCGGTGGCACGTCGCGCTTGGCGATCGGGCCGAAGTAGCGTTGGGCGAGGGTTTTCACTTCGTCCGGGGTGACGTCGCCGACTACTACCAACGTGGCGTTGTTCGGCACGTACCAGGATTGGTACCAGTGGCGAAGCTCTTCGACCTTCATGCGGTCGAGGTCAGCCATCCAGCCGATGGTCGGCGTGTGGTAGCCGCTGGCCGGGTAGGCCATGGCCTTGTAGCGCTCGAAGGCTTTGGACATCGGCTTGTCATCAGTGCGCAAGCGGCGCTCTTCCTTGATGACTTCGATTTCCTTGGCGAACTCGTCAGCCGGCAGGCGCAGATTGGCCATTCGATCGGCTTCCAGCTCGAAGGCTACGCCCAGACGGTCGCGGGCCAGCACCTGGTAATAAGCGGTGAAGTCGTCGCTGGTGAAGGCGTTCTCTTCGGCGCCCAGATCGCGCAGGATCAGCGACGCTTCGCCGGGGCCGACTTTCTCGCTGCCCTTGAACATCATGTGCTCAAGCGCGTGAGACAGACCGGTCTGGCCCGGGGTTTCGTAGCTGGAACCGACCTTGTACCAGACCTGCGAGACCACCACCGGCGCGCGATGGTCTTCGCGCACGACGACCTTGAGGCCGTTGTCGAGGGTAAATTCGTGAGTCGGTTGTGGGTCGGCCGCCAGGGCCGAAAGGGGCAGGCAGACTGTGCTGAGCAGCAGGCCTGCGGCGCGGCGGGCTAGAGCATTCATTCGTTTTTTAACCTGTTGGGCTGCCCGCTTGGTCTTAGCCTAGGCGGGCGAGGAGGTGCTAGGATACTGATCCGTTTTACTGGCGGCCACGCCTATCAAGCCACTGATCGGTAGATAGGTTGTATGGGTTCCCGGCAGAAGCTTTGAGTTTGTCAGCTAAACTCTGCGTTTTCGCCGACGATGCCGTTCCAGTCCTTCGTATTAATCGACCTTTGAGGTGCCTGTGGCGCCTCGACAAAATGTTGCGCGTGAACAAGCTGGATGAAACACAGTCTGTTCTGCATCGAATATTTATTTGCCGGGGCGCCCTTATGGCGCGTCGCTACCGTGAGATAGCCGTCCTCCATGTTTGGTTCCAACGACGACAAGAAGACCCCAGCTGCGGCTGGCGAGAAGAAAAGCCTGTTCGGATGGCTGCGTAAGAAACCGCAGGAACCCGTCGTCGAACAGCCGCCCGCGATTCCCGAGCCTGCGCCGGCACCTGCTCCGGTATTAGAAGAAGAGCCGGCACCGATTGTGCTGCCGATTGCCGAGCCGGTGTTGCAACCGGTTGAGCCCGAGCCTGCGCCTGAAGTGCCTGTGGCGGCTGAATTGCCGCTGACTCCGGCGGCCGCGCCGTGGCTGACATTGCCGGTGGCCGAAGAGCCGGTGGCATTGGTTGAAGAGGCTGCGCCGCACATCACGCCAGTGATTCCTGCGCCTGCGTTTGTGGCCGAAGTCGCTCCGGCAGTTGCAGGTGTAGTTGAGCCGATTGTTGAGCCTGCGCCGGCTGCTGCAGCACCTGTTATTGCAGAACCTGTAGTCGCTGAAACTATCGTTCCCGAGCCTGTTGCTCCAGTAGTTGTCGCCCCTGTTGCCCCGGTCATTCAACAGCCCGAGCCTGCACCTGCACCTGCACCTGCACCTGCACCTGTCGCCGCTGCGCCAGTTGTGCCGGTCGAAGTGCTCGCTGAAGCGCCCGTCGAAGCCCCGCGCACCGAAGAAACCAAAGCCGGTTTCTTCGCCCGCCTCAAGCAAGGCCTGTCGAAAACCAGCGCCAGCATCGGCGAGGGCATGGCCAGCCTGTTCCTCGGCCGCAAAACCATCGACGACGATCTGCTTGATGACCTCGAAACCCGTCTGCTCACCGCCGACGTCGGTGTCGAAGCCACCACGCAGATCATCCAGCGCCTGACCCAGAAGGTCGCCCGCAAAGAACTGGCCGACGCCGACGCCCTGTACAAATCCCTGCAAGCCGAACTGGCCGCGATGCTCAAACCGGTCGAACAACCGCTGAAAATCGTCTCGCAGAACAAGCCATTCGTGATTCTGGTGGTTGGCGTCAACGGCGCTGGCAAGACCACCACCATCGGCAAACTGGCGAAGAAGCTGCAACTGGAAGGCAAGAAAGTCATGCTCGCCGCCGGTGACACCTTCCGCGCCGCCGCCGTGGAGCAATTGCAGGTCTGGGGTGAGCGCAACAAGATCCCGGTGATTGCCCAGCACACTGGCGCCGACTCGGCTTCGGTGATCTTCGACGCCGTGCAGGCCGCCAAGGCCCGTGGCATCGACGTGTTGATCGCCGACACCGCCGGTCGTCTGCACACCAAAGACAACCTGATGGAAGAGCTGAAAAAGGTTCGCCGGGTGATCGGCAAGCTCGACGCCGACGCACCGCACGAAGTGCTGCTGGTGCTCGACGCCGGTACTGGCCAGAACGCCATCAACCAGGCCAAGCAATTCAACCAGACCGTCGAACTGACCGGCCTGGCGCTGACCAAGCTCGACGGCACGGCCAAGGGCGGGGTGATCTTCGCCCTGGCCAAGCAATTCGGCCTGCCGATCCGCTACATCGGCGTCGGTGAAGGCATCGACGATTTGCGTACCTTTGAAGCCGAACCCTTTGTCCAGGCACTGTTTGCCGAGCGGGAGCGTTCATGATTCGTTTCGAACAGGTCGGTAAACGCTACCCGAACGGTCACGTCGGCTTGCATGAGCTGAGCTTTCGAGTCCGTCGTGGCGAATTCTTGTTTGTCACCGGTCACTCCGGTGCCGGTAAATCCACCTTGTTGCGCCTGCTGCTGGCGATGGAACGTCCGACCAGCGGCAAACTGCTGCTGGCCGGGCAAGACCTGAGCACCATCAGCAACGCGCAGATCCCGTTCCTGCGCCGGCAGATCGGCGTGGTGTTCCAGAACCACCAGTTGCTGTTCGATCGCACGGTGTTCAACAACGTCGCGTTGCCGCTGCAGATTCTCGGGCTGTCCAAGGCCGAAATCGCCAAGCGCGTCGATTCGGCGCTGGAGCGTGTGGCGCTGTCGGATAAAACCGATCTGTACCCCGGCGACCTGTCCACCGGTCAGCAACAGCGCGTTGGCATTGCCCGTGCCATCGTGCATCGTCCGGCCTTGCTGCTGGCGGACGAACCGACCGGTAACCTCGACCCGCGTCTGGCGGCCGAGATCATGGGCGTGTTCGAAGACATCAACCGGCTGGGCACTAGCGTGCTGATCGCCAGTCACGACCTCGCACTGATCGCGCGCATGCGCCATCGCATGCTGACCCTGCAACGTGGCCGCTTGATCGGCGACGGGGAGGCCGGCGTATGAGTGCGACACGCAGTCCGAAGGTTTCCGAGCGCGTGGCCCCGAAAGCCGCCGATCCGCAGCCACCGAAGAAGAAAAAACACGACGATGACGACGGCCCGGACTTCGCCACGCTGTTCCGCGCCTGGGTCGAAAGCCATCGCGCCAGCCTGCTCGACAGCCTGCGTCGTCTCGGCAAACAGCCGATCGGCAGCTTCTTCACCTGCATGGTGATGGCGGTGGCGCTGAGCCTGCCGATGGGCTTGTCGCTGCTGCTCAACAATGTCGAGCGCCTCGGCGGCTCCTGGCAGCGTGCGGCGCAGATCTCGCTGTACCTGCAACTCGACGCCAGCCCGCAGCAGGGTGAAGCGTTGCGCGAGCAGATCAAAGGCATGCCCGGCGTAGCTGACGCTGAATACGTCGGCCGCGATCAGGCGCTGGAAGAGTTCCAGCAACAGTCAGGCCTGGGCGAAGCCCTGCGCGAGCTGCCGGAGAACCCGTTGCCGGGCGTGGTGCTGGTCACCCCGAACGAAGTCGACAAGCCGACGCTGGAAGCATTAAGACAAAAACTTTCCGAGCTGCCGAAGGTACAACAAGCGCAACTTGATCTAGTCTGGGTCGAGCGTCTGGCCGCCATCCTCAAGCTTGGCGATCGTTTTGTATTCGGTCTGACGGTGTTGCTGGTTTCTGCATTACTTTTGGTGATAGGCAATACCATTCGTCTTCATATTGAAAACCGCCGCACCGAGATAGAAGTGATTAAACTCGTCGGCGGCACTGACAGCTATGTGCGGCGTCCTTTCCTTTATATGGGCGCGTTGTATGGCTTCGGTGCGGGGCTACTGTCCTGGGGTCTGTTGGCATTTGGCTTGAACTGGCTGAACGATGCAGTGGTTGGGCTGGCCGGCTTGTACGGCAGTGATTTCGCTCTGGCCGGAGTGCCAGTTGCCGACGGTCTGTCACTCTTGCTTGGCGCGGTGCTGTTGGGTTATATCGGTGCATGGATTGCAGTCGCACGTCATCTCAGGGAGCTGGCGCCGAAGTAGAATCTTTTTTTGCGCGTGATTGGCCTTGCGGTTTTTTTGGGAACTTGTACTTGAATTCCCGGTCAATTTTTCGCAGTGCCGAGAGGCACGAGTATGTAAGTGGGAGGTTTTTTCGTATGACCAATTCTTTGCAGCCTGCGTATGCGTTGGTTCCGGGTGCGAACCTGGAAGCTTACGTGCACACCGTCAACAGCATTCCATTGCTGACGCCGGAGCAGGAGCGTGAACTGGCCGAGAGTCTCTACTATGAGCAGGATTTGGGGGCGGCTCGGCAGATGGTGCTCGCCCACCTGCGTTTTGTCGTACATATCGCCCGTAGCTATTCCGGCTACGGTCTGGCTCAGGCTGACCTGATTCAGGAAGGTAACGTCGGCCTGATGAAGGCCGTGAAGCGTTTCAACCCGGAAATGGGCGTGCGTCTGGTGTCGTTCGCCGTGCACTGGATCAAGGCGGAGATTCACGAGTTCATCCTGCGCAACTGGCGCATTGTGAAAGTCGCGACCACCAAGGCCCAGCGCAAGCTGTTCTTCAACCTGCGCAGCCAGAAGAAACGTCTGGCATGGCTGAACAACGAGGAAGTCCACCGTGTGGCGGAAAGCCTCGGCGTCGAGCCGCGGGAAGTGCGCGAGATGGAAAGTCGTCTGACCGGCCATGACATGGCCTTCGACCCGGCTGCTGAAGCCGACGACGACAGCGCTTTCCAGTCGCCGGCCAACTATCTGGAAGACCACCGGTATGATCCGGCGCGTCAACTGGAAGATGCCGACTGGAGCGACAACTCCAACCACAACCTGCACGAAGCGCTGGAAGTGCTGGACGAGCGTAGCCGCGACATCCTCTACCAGCGTTGGCTGGCAGAAGAAAAAGCCACGCTGCACGACCTGGCGCAGAAGTACAACGTGTCGGCCGAGCGGATCCGTCAGCTCGAGAAGAGCGCGATGAACAAGCTCAAGTTGTCGATCGCCGCATAACCGGCGAGCAGGCAATAAAAAACGCCCCGATCAGCGATGATCGGGGCGTTTTTGTTGGAAGATCAAAAGATCACAGCCTGCGGCAACTCCTACAGGTGACCGCATTCCCATGTAGGAGCTGCCGCAGGCTGCGATCTTTTGCTGTCAAATCACTGCGACCAAGGTGCCCGCCGCGAATCATTGAGGCCCAGCAAATAACTGTCACCACCCAACTGACTCATCTGCTGCCGAATCCACCCGGCCCGACGCGAGACATAAGCGGTCGGATGACTGGCACTCCAGACTCGCGGGTTTGGCAAAACGGCAGCCAGATAACTCGCCTGCTGCCGAGACAGCGACTTCGCGCTCACGCCAAAGTGATGGCGGGCCGCGGCTTCGGCGCCAAACACTCCGTCATCCCACTCGACGCTGTTCAGGTACACCTCAAGAATCCGCTGCTTGGGCCAGAACACCTCGATCAGCGCGGTAAACCAGGCTTCGAGGCCTTTGCGCAGATAGCTGCGACCGGCCCAGAGAAACAGGTTCTTCGACACTTGCTGGCTCAAGGTGCTGGCGCCGCGAATCGAGCCGCCCAGTTCGTTATGGGCAAGCGCTGCCTGGATCGCACTGAAGTCAAAACCCCAGTGCTCGGGAAACTTCTGATCCTCGCCAGCCATGACCGCGACCTTGAGGTCGTCGGAGATCTCATCCCATGGTTTCCAGGTGCGTTGCAGGTCAATCGGCTCGCCGTCGACCCAGGATTCGACCTTGCGTTCAACCATCAGCGCCGTGCCCGGCGGCGGCACGAAGCGAAACACCAGCACCAGCAAGATGCTGCCACCCGCGAACCAGAGCAGGGCCTTCGAGAGACGACGGAAAATAGTACGCAGCATAGAGATGGCTTGGCCGAACCCGTGGAGCGGGCCATTATACAGACCCTGCCGATCGAGACTGACTGGAGTTCCCCATGCTGCGTGGCTTTTTGATGCTGGCCGCTTTTTTCGGTTTCACCGGTGTGGCGCTGGGCGCATTTGCCGCCCATGGCCTGAAAAACCGCCTGACCCCCGAATACCTGACGATTTTCCATACCGGCGTTACCTATCAGTTGGTACACACGCTGGCGCTGTTTTGCGTCGCGCTGCTGGCCACGCACGTTCAGGGGCGACTGGTGACCTGGGCTGGCGTGTCGTTCACTGTCGGCATCCTGTTGTTCTCGGGCAGCCTGTATGTGCTGACCACCACCGGTATCAGCAAACTCGGGATCATCACGCCGTTCGGTGGCTTGGCATTCCTGATCGGCTGGCTATGCCTGGGCCTCGCCGCCTGGCGCCTGGCCTGATCTGAAACTGTTCCCACCTGGCGCCTGATCTGATCTGAAACTGTTCCCTGTAGGAGCTGCCGCAGGCTGCGATCTTTTGATCTTCAAAAACAACATCAAAAGATCGCAGCCTGCGGCAGCTCCTACAGTTGGCCGCGTAGACAGGCATTTGCGCGGAGCAAGCGCTTTCAAGACGAATGGCTTGGGTCAGCCTGACTGATCGGGCTAGAATGCCAGCCCCTAAAAATGATGGCGGCATTGCGCATGCGCATTCAGTTGAACGGTGAATCCCTTGAACTGCCCGACGGCGAGACCGTTGCGGCCCTGATCACCCGTCTGGAACTGACCGGACGCCGGGTGGCAGTCGAACTCAATCTGGATATCGTCCCGCGCAGCCAGCATGCCGACACCACGCTCAACGACGGTGACAACGTCGAAGTCGTGCACGCCATCGGCGGCGGCTAGTCGGGCGGCCCACAAGGGCACAGAATTCTGCAAGACCCTCACCCCTAAAGAGGATTCCCCATGAGCATCGTTCGTAGCGACAAGCCTTTTGTGCTGGCCGGTCGTACCTACCAGTCGCGTTTGCTGGTCGGTACCGGCAAGTACCGTGACATGGAAGAAACCCGTCAGGCCATCGAAGCCTCGGGTGCCGAGATCGTCACCTTCGCCGTGCGCCGCACCAACCTCGGTCAGATCGAAGGCGAGCCGAACCTGCTCGACGTGCTGTCGCCGGATCGCTACACCTTCCTGCCGAACACCGCCGGTTGCTACGACGCCATCGAAGCCGTGCGCACCTGCCGCCTGGCCCGTGAGCTGCTCGATGGCCACAACCTGGTGAAGCTGGAAGTGCTGGCTGACCAGAAGACCCTGTTCCCCAACGTCATCGAAACCCTCAAGGCCGCGGAAACGCTGGTCAAGGAAGGTTTCGACGTGATGGTCTACACCAGCGATGACCCGATCATCGCCCGTCAGCTGGCGGAAATCGGCTGCATCGCGGTGATGCCGCTGGCCGGTCTGATCGGTTCCGGCCTGGGGATCTGCAATCCGTACAACCTGCAGATCATCCTCGAAGAAGCGAAAATCCCTGTGTTGGTCGATGCCGGTGTCGGCACTGCGTCCGACGCAACCATCGCCATGGAACTGGGTTGCGATGCAGTGCTGATGAACTCGGCCATTGCCCACGCCCAGCAACCGGTGATGATGGCTGAAGCCATGAAACACGCCATCGTTGCAGGCCGCCTGGCCTACCTCGCTGGCCGTATGCCGAAAAAACTCTATGCCAGCGCCTCTTCGCCGCTGGATGGTCTGATCAAGTAAGAGCCATTGATGACTGAATCGAACGACACGCCTATCCAGACGGAAGAAGGCGACGAGCGCCAACACCGCCGCATCAAGAGTTTCGTGATGCGCGCCGGGCGCATGACCGAAGGCCAGCAAAAAGGTCTGGATCAGGGCACACCGCTGTTCGTGCTGCCGCTGGCCGACGCGCCGGTGGATTACGATCAGGTGTTCGGCCGTTCGGCACCGCGCTCGCTGGAGATCGGTTTCGGCATGGGCCACTCGCTGCTGGAAATGGCTGCGGCGGCACCGGATCAGGATTTCATTGGCGTTGAGGTTCACCGCCCGGGTGTCGGCGCGCTGCTCAATGGCGTGCTGACGCAAGGTCTGACCAACCTGCGGGTCTACGATTGCGACGCGATCGAAGTGCTCAACCGCTGCATCGCCGACAACAGCCTCGATCGCCTGATGCTGTTTTTCCCGGATCCGTGGCACAAGAGCCGTCACCACAAGCGTCGTATCGTTCAGGCCTCGTTCGCTGAGCTGGTGCGCAGCAAGCTGAAGGTTGGCGGCGTTCTGCACATGGCCACCGATTGGGAACCGTACGCCGAGTACATGCTGGAAGTGATGAACGTTGCCCCGGGCTACCGCAACCTCGCCGAAGACGGCAAATGCGTGCCACGCCCGGTCGAACGCCCGATCACCAAGTTCGAACGCCGTGGCGAACGTCTTGGCCATGGCGTCTGGGACCTGAAGTTCGAAAAACAGTCCTGAGCCTTACGCAACATCCAATGTGGGAGCGGGCTTGCTCGCGAAGGCGCTGGGTCAGACAACAACAATGTTGACTGACACGACGCTTTCGCGAGCAAGCCCGCTCCCACATTTGTTTTAGGTCACCTGTGCAAACGGTGTAGGAGCTGCGGCACGCTGCGATCTTTTGATCTTGATTTTAAGATCAAAAGATCGCAGCGTGCCGCAGCTCCTACAGTTGTTCTGTGGTATTAGCGGCGGTCGGCGACTACGCCGATGAGGACGAGGACTACCAGCAGCACGGGCGCCAGGCTGTAGTTGTTGAACTGGCTCAAACCCTTGATCACCCACGGCGTGGCGTAGATCAGTGCTGCGCCGCTGCCGATCACGCACAGCAGCGACATCAGCGGTATGCGCAAAGCGCCGGCGATGCTGCCCAAGCGTTGCTCGACCCAGCCTTTGAAGTCGGCGCCGAACAGCACCAGCAGGCAGCCGACCAGCGCCAGGGCGATTTCCGAGAGGTTGCTGCGGCTCCAGCGGGAGACGGTGGCGAGCAGGTCGAGTATCAAATCCATGCGGTTTTCCTTGGGGCTGAAGTTGAGGTTGGGCTCAGTTCAGAAATTGTTGCAGCAAGTCGTTGAGGAACAGCTGTCCGCGCTCGGTGGCCGCCAGACGTGACGGTTCGACCTGCAACAGACCGCTTTGTTCTGCCGCGGCCCGGCCTTCGGCGAGGCTTTCCAGCGACAGCCCGGTACGCTCCGGGTACAGGCGCGATTCGACGCCAGCGGTCAGGCGCAAAGCATTCATCAGAAACTCGAACGGCATCTCGTCATTGGTCAGCGCCTTTTCGCCAGCCTGGAAGCTTTTTGCCGGGTTGAGATAGTCCTTCGGCAAACGGGTTTTCCAAGTGCGCACGATGCGCCCGTCGGGATGGCTGAGCTTGCCATGCGCACCCGCGCCGATCCCGATGAAGTCGCCAAAACTCCAGTAATTGAGGTTATGCCGCGCCGGGCGCCCGGCCTGAGCATAAGCCGACACTTCGTATTGCGCGTAACCGTGCTCGGCCAACAACGCCTGCCCAGCTTCTTGAATGTCCCACAACGTATCGTCCTCCGGCAGCACCGGCGGCTGATTCCAGAACACCGTGTTCGGCTCCAGTGTCAGCTGATACCAGGAGATGTGCGTCGGATTCAGTTCGATGGCCTGGCGCAGATCGCTCAAGGCATCGTCCAGCGACTGATCGGGCAAACCGTGCATCAAGTCGAGGTTGAAGTTATCGAACCCGGCCTGACGCGCCATCCCGGCCGCGCGCACTGCTTCGTCACCGTTGTGAATCCGCCCGAGCGCCTTGAGCTTTTCCTGCTGGAAGCTCTGGATACCGATCGACAGGCGATTGATCCCCAGCTTGCGGTAGGCGACAAACTTCTCTTGCTCGAACGTGCCCGGGTTGGCCTCCAGGGTGATTTCGATGTCGTGAGCAAACGGAATGCGCTGCTCGACGCCTTCGAGCAAACGCCCAAGTGCTTCTGCACTGAACAGGCTTGGCGTACCGCCGCCAAAGAAGATCGAGCTGATTTCACGGCCGTAAACCGCATGCAGGTCCTGATCGAGATCGGCCAGCAAGGCGTCGACGTATTCCTGCTCCGGCAGCACCGGGCTGGCGGTGTGCGAGTTGAAATCGCAATAAGGGCATTTGCGCACACACCACGGGATGTGGATGTACAGCGCCAGGGGCGGCAGCGTCGGCAACGGCGCCCGAGGCGAAGAGGCGGCGCCGCCGACGATCAGCGACGACGCAGAAGAATCACGGGTCATTTCAAGCCCAGACGCTGGCGCAGCAGATCCATTGCACGGGCGCGGTGGCTGATCTGGTTCTTGTCGGCCGGGCTCAATTCGGCGCTGGACACGTCACGCTCCGGCACCCAGAACAGCGGGTCATAACCGAAACCGTGTTCGCCGCTGGCAGCGGTCAGAATCCGCCCGTGCCACAGGCCTTCACAGAGGATCGGCAACGGATCATCGGCGTGACGCACCAGCGCCAGCACGCAAACGAACTGCGCACCGCGCTCGGCTTCCGGCACGTCCTTCAAGGCGTCGAGCAGTTTCACGTTGTTCGCCGCATCGCCCTTGCCGTCGGCATAACGCGCCGAATAGATGCCCGGCGCACCGCCGAGGAAATCCACCGCCAGACCCGAGTCATCGGCCAGCGCCGGCAGCCCGGAAATGCGCGCAGCGTTGCGTGCCTTGAGGATCGCGTTCTCGACGAACGACAGACCGGTTTCTTCCGGCTCGACCTTGCTCCACTCGCCAATCGAGCGCAGTTGCACCGATTCGCCGAGCATGGCCTGAAGTTCTTTGAGTTTGCCGGCGTTATGGCTGGCCAGTACGAGCTGCTTGATGTTCATCATTCGCCGGGAAAGAGTTCTTGGTTGAAATTGATGGTGTTGATCTTGTCGCCGTTCTGCACCTTGATTTCAAAGGTGCGGGTTTCCTGCTGTTCCACCGGATATTGGGCGATGTAGTACACCGCGCCTTGTTCGGTCACCTGGCGGAAATTCAGCGTCACGCTCTGGCTGGTCAGGTCTTTGACCGTGCCAGTGACGCTGGCGACCAGCGGTTTGCCGTCCTTGATCACCGAGACATTGATCACGCCCTGATTCTTGCTGCGGATCAGCTCGGCAGCCTTGGCGATGTCCGGTTGCAGGTATGTCGAGTTGAAAGTGTTGTAGTGCACCGTCACGTCGCCAAAGGTTTCCTGACGCTCGCCTTTGATGACGTCGGCCGCCAGCGCGCTGGCACTCAGGCAGGCAGTCAATAACAACAACGTTAAACGACCCATGATCGTGCTCCTCGGAATGACGTGGCTCAGACCGCGACTTTGTGGTCTGCAAGCTGCGGGCTGCTGACGCGGTAGATACCGATCTCACCTAACAGATTAGGCCATAGCTTACTGGCCCACCCGTGGCGGTGCTGTTGATCCACGGCAAGCCGATCAATGACCTTCGCATCACGTTCGCGGCAAAGTTCTTCAAAATCTTCGAAGGTGCAGAAGTGGATGTTCGGCGTGTTGTACCAGGTGTACGGCAGAAACTCGGAAACTGGCATGCGGCCCTTGCTCGCCAGATACCAGCGGCAGCGCCAGTGGCCGAAGTTGGGGAACGTGATGATGCATTGGCGACCGACCCGGAGCATTTCGTCGAGGATCTTGTCCGGGTAGTGCACGGCTTGCAGGGCCTGGGTCATGACGACGATGTCGAAACTGTTGCTGGCGAAGTTGCCCAGCCCCTTGTCCAGATCCTGCTCGATGACGTTGATGCCTTTGGCCACGCACTCGGCGATGTTGTCGGCGTCGTTTTCCAGGCCATAACCGGTGACGTTCTTGTTGTCGCGCAGCCAGGTCAGCAGCTCGCCGTCACCGCAACCGAGGTCGAGGACGCGGCTGCCGGCGGGGATCCATTCCTGGATGATTTCCAGATCAGCTCTCATGGCTTTCTCACAACGTGATGCGGTTCATGTAATTGCCGAACGCCTGCAAGTAGCGCGGGATCGGAATCAGGAAGGCGTCGTGGCCCTGCGGTGCGTCGATTTCCAGATAGCTGACGTCTTTGCGCGCGGCCATCAACGCATCCACCAGCTCACGCGAACGTGCCGGGGAAAAGCGCCAGTCAGTGGTGAATGACATCACGCAGAACTTGGCCGTGGCGTTTGCAAAGGTTTTCGCCAGGTCATCGTCGAAGTTCGCCGCCGGATCGAAGTAATCCAGCGCCTTGGTCATCAACAGATAGGTGTTGGCATCGAAACGGCCCGAGAACTCTTCGCCCTGATAACGCAGGTAGCTTTCGACCTGGAACTCGACACTGTGGAAGTCGTAGTTGAGCTTTTCGCTCTTCAGGCCGCGGCCGAATTTTTCGCCCATCGAATCGTCGGACAGGTAGGTGATGTGGCCGACCATGCGCGCCAGCATCAAGCCGCGCTTGGGAATCACGCCCGCTTCCTGGAACGAGCCGCCGTGGAATTCCGGGTCAGTGAGGATCGCCTGACGCGCGACTTCGTTGAAGGCGATGTTCTGCGCCGACAGCTTCGGCGCCGAGGCGATGGCCAGGCAGTGACGCACGCGATCTGGATAGGTGATGGTCCATTGCAACGCCTGCATGCCGCCGAGACTGCCGCCAATCACTGCCGCCCACTGGCCGATGCCGAGCAGGTCGGCGAGATGCGCCTGGCTGTGCACCCAGTCTTCCACGGTGAGTACCGGGAAGTCGGCACCGAACGGCTTGCCGGTCTCCGGGTTGATGCTGCTCGGGCCGGTAGAGCCGTTGCAGCCGCCGAGGTTGTTCAGGCTGACCACGAAGAACTTGCTGGTGTCGATCGGTTTGCCGGGGCCGATGCAGCTGTCCCACCAACCGGGCTTGCGGTCGTCGACGCTGTGATAGCCGGCCGCGTGATGATGGCCGGACAAGGCGTGGCAAATCAGCACGGCGTTGCTCGCTTGCGCGTTCAGCGTGCCATAGGTTTCATAGATCAGGTCATAGGCGGCCAGCGAACGGCCGCAGGCCAGCGCCAGCGGTTCGCTGAAGTGCGCGGTTTGCGGCGTCACCAGACCAACAGAATCGGGGGGAAAGGCAGTTGGCATCGACCCTGCTCTCGTTGAAATGAGGCGTAAGTCTAAAGACCGGGGGGGTTAGCGGCAAGCAACGATCGGGCCCTGATGTGTTCGCTTCTGACCGAGGTGCGGCCATTCGCGAGCAAGCCCGCTCCCACAGGGGATCGCATTCCAATGTGGGAGCGGGCTTGCTCGCGAATGGGGCGACTCGGTGCTTCAGTTTGGGCGCACCAGGTCAGGCAAATCCGGCAACTTCTTCGGCGAGCAGATTTTCACTCGCTTCTGCCGGTTCAGCTCGCCACTGAGCAAACTGACCTGGCTTTTCGAAACGCCAAACGCCTTGGCCAGAAAGCCCATCAGACAAGCATTGGCCTTGCCCTCGACCGGCGGCGCGGTCAGGCGGATCTTCAGACGATCACCGTGCAGCCCGGCGAAGTCATCGCTGCGGGCTGCCGGTTGCAGGTGACACTCGAGGATCAAGTCGTCACCGTCCCATCGGAACCAGCTCACATCAGCAGGCGGAGGATTTCCGGCATCATCGTCATCGCTGCCAGATTGTTGATCACCAGCATGTCGATCAGCTTCAGCGCGAGGAAGGCGAAGATCGGCGACAGATCCAGACCGCCAAGGTTTGGCAGGATTTTGCGGAACGGTGCCAGCGCTGGCTCGCAGATCTGGTTGACCAGTTCAGCACCCGGATTGTGGCTGCCCGGCGCGACCCACGACAGAATCACGCTGATGATCAGGGCGAAGAAGAAAATCTTCAGGAACAGCGCGGTCACACCAATGATCGACCAGATGAACAGTTGCAGCGGGTTACCGGTGGTGCCGTAAGTCAGCAGCAGGGTCAGCGCCATCAGCGCCAGTTGCACCAGAATCGCCAATACCAGCGACGACATGTCGAGGCCGAACAAGCTCGGGATGATTCGACGCAGCGGCTTGAGCAGTGGCTGGGTCGCTTTGACGATGAACTGGCACAGCGGGTTGTAGAAGTTCGCCCGCACCAATTGCAGCACGAAACGCAGCAGCACGATCAGCAGGTAAAGGCTGCCGAGGGTTTGCAGCACGTAAACCGCTGCAGTGTTCAATCCAATCATGTAAGGCTCCTTATTTGCCCAGTTGTTCGGCCATTTCGGCCGAGCGGTGCGCGGCGGCGCCGAGTGCGGTTTCGACCAGGGCTTCGAAGCCATTGGCCTGGAATGATTTGATTGCAGCTTCTGTGGTGCCATTTGGCGAGGTCACGCGACGACGCAGTTCGGCTGCGTCAACGTCGCTGGAGGCGGCCATGTGCGCGGCGCCGAGTGCGGTTTGCAGGGTCAGCTGTTCAGCGATGTCTTTTGGCAGGCCGAGTTTGACGCCGGCGGCGGTCATGGCTTCGATCAACAGGAAGAAATACGCCGGACCGGAGCCGGACACCGCAGTGACCGCGTCCAGTTGCTGTTCTTCGTTCAGCCACAGGGCGATGCCCACGGCAGACAGCAGTTCTTCAGCTTGCTGACGCTGTTCGGCGGTGACTTCGCTGGTCGCGTACAGACCGCTGACGCCCTGACGCAGCAGCGCCGGGGTGTTCGGCATGCAGCGCACGATCGGCTGCTCGCCGAGCCACGCGGTCATGCTCGCGCAAGTGATGCCAGCCGCGATGGAGACCACCAGTTGATTGGGTTTCAGGCTTGGGCGAATCGCCTCGCACACGGCTTTCATCGCCTGCGGCTTGACTGCCAGCACAATCACATCGACGCCGTCGATGGCCTGGGCGTTGTCGGCAAAGGTTTCGATGCCGTGTTCGGCGCTGACCTTGGCGCGGGTTTCTTCACCCGGGTCGCTGGCGCGGATCTGCGCCGCTTCCAGACCCTTGGCGCGCAGGCCGCCAATCAGACTGGCCGCCATGTTGCCCGCACCGATAAACGCAATACGTGTGTTGCTCATGTGTGGTCCTTATCTGGAAACGTTCAAGACTGGGAATAATCGCGGGCGCCAAACAGGGCCGTACCGATACGAACCCAAGTGGCGCCTTGGGCAATGGCCGACTCAAGGTCGTGGCTCATGCCCATGGACAGTGTGTCGAGTGGTAAGCCGAGGCTCGCCTGCAACTTCTGCACGGCGGCGAAGGCCGCGTCTTGCTCGGCGCGATCTTCAGTCGGCTCGGGAATCGCCATCAAACCGCGCAGTTGCAGGCGCGGCAAAGCGCTGATCGCGGCAGCCAGAGCCGGCAGATCGGCCGGGGTGCAGCCAGATTTGCTGGCTTCACCGCTGACGTTGACCTGAATGCAGATGTTCAGCGGCGGCAGTTCGGCCGAGCGCTGTTCAGACAGACGTTGAGCGATTTTCAGGCGATCCACGGAGTGCACCCAGTCGAAATGCTCGGCAATCGCCCGAGTCTTGTTCGATTGAATGGGGCCGATGAAGTGCCAGATCAAGGGCAGATCGGCCAGGTCGAGCTGTTTGCCCAAGGCTTCCTGCAAGTAATTCTCGCCAAAGTCACGCAGGCCGGCGGCGTACGCTTCGCGCAAGGCCTCGGCAGGCTTGGTCTTGCTCACGGCGAGCAATTGAACGCTGTTTTCAGGACGGTGTGCGGCTTGGATCGCGGTCTGGATGCGCGAACCAACGTGGAGAATGTTGTCTGCTATCGTGGACATCAAGAGGCGCCGGCGGTCTGAAGGTTCGCGGCATTCTACTGGAATTGAGGAGCGCTATGGATATCACTGAACTGCTGGCCTTCAGCGCCAAACAGGGAGCTTCCGACCTGCACCTGTCGGCCGGTCTGCCGCCGATGATCCGCGTCGATGGTGATGTGCGGCGGATCAATCTGCCGGCGCTGGATCACAAGCAAGTGCACGAATTGATCTACGACATCATGAACGACACCCAGCGGGTCGACTTCGAGAAACATCTGGAAACCGACTTTTCCTTCGAAGTCCCCGGTGTCGCGCGGTTTCGGGTTAACGCCTTTAACCAGAACCGTGGCGCGGGGGCGGTGTTTCGCACCATCCCGTCGAAAGTGCTGAGCATGGAAGACCTCGCCATGGGCGATGTCTTCCGCAAGATCACCGATGCGCCGCGTGGGCTGGTGCTGGTCACCGGGCCGACCGGTTCGGGCAAGTCGACCACACTGGCGGCGATGATCGACTACCTCAACACCCATCGCCATCACCACATCCTGACCATTGAAGATCCGATCGAATTCGTTCACGAATCGCGCAAATGCCTGATCAATCAGCGTGAAGTCCACCGTGATACCCGCAGCTTCGCCACGGCCTTGCGCTCGGCGCTGCGGGAGGACCCGGACGTGATCCTGGTCGGTGAGATGCGCGATCTGGAAACCATTCGCCTGGCGCTGACTGCTGCCGAGACCGGGCATTTGGTGTTTGGCACGCTGCACACGACTTCAGCGGCGAAAACCATCGACCGGGTGGTGGATGTGTTCCCCGGTGACGAGAAGTCGATGGTCCGCTCGATGCTCTCGGAGTCGTTGCTGGCGGTGGTCTCGCAGACGCTGATCAAGAAGATCGGCGGCGGACGGGTGGCGGCGCACGAGATCATGCTGGGGACGTCGGCGATCCGCAACCTGATCCGCGAAGACAAGGTGGCGCAGATGTACTCGGCGATTCAGACCGGTGGCTCGCTGGGGATGCAGACACTGGATATGTGCCTGAAGGATCTGGTGACCAAAGGCTTGATCAGCCGCGAGCATGCGCGGGAGAAGGCGCGTACGCCGGATAATTTTTAAACGCCAAAAGCAAAAGATCGCAGCCTTCGGCAGCTCCTACAGGGAAATGCATTCCAATTGCAGGAGCTGCCGCAGGCTGCGATCTTTTGATCTTGCTTCGAAGACTTAGCGCTGAACGACGCGCATCTGCTTGCTCGCAGGCTCTTTCGGCAACACGCGCTTGGCAACCACGTAATGCTGTTCCCAATACGGCTTGTTCAGCGTATCGATGCTCACCGCTTTGCCACGACGCGGGGCGTGGATGAAGCGGTCGTTGCCCAGGTAGATGGCAACGTGGTTGACCCGACGGCTCTTGATGTTGAAGAAAATCAGGTCGCCCGGCTTCAGATCCTTGCGCTCGACTTTCTCGCCGTGGCCGCTGGCCATGGCGTTGGAGGTGCGTGGCAGGTCGAACGTGGCGTCGTTGAACGCGTATTTCACCAGGCCGCTGCAATCGAAGCCTTTACTTGGGCTGCTGCCGCCCCAACGATAAGGTGTACCGAGGACGTTCACCGCACGGCTCAGCACATTGCTGCTTTCCTTGCTCGCCATCGGTGGCACCAGCTTGCTGTGGCTCTTGCTGCTCAGCGTGGTGGTTTTGCTTTTGCTGCTTTTGCTCGATGGAGCCGAAGCATGGGATTTAGGGGTGAAGCCGTTAACGTTGGGAAGACGTTGCTCACGATTGGTGGCGTGGGCGGCCAGTGGCATTAATAGGCAGATGGTTAGCCATGTCTTGAAAAATGGTCGCATTAGGCGTGGCTCTTCAGTGATAGCGCGCAACTTTATAACAGCTTTTTTGTCCCTTCTGAGTCCGTTGGTCGATTCAGCTTGTGGGCAACGGAACCAAATAAGCGGCAGATTGACGCGATTGTCGGACACAAGTGCGGTGTAATAAGGCTTTGCGCAAGGTGTAACAGTGAAGAGCCACTTGTCGGCTCGACACAAAAAAGTCACAGAAAGTCAGAAAAAATTTATCTATCGAGGCAAATGAGGTCATCCATGAACCGCTATCAGCAGGTTGCACAACCCCAGGATACGCACAGCAAGGTGATCGGTTATCTGCTGTGGATTTTTGGCTTTACCGGTGCTCATCGTTTTTATTACGGCAAGCCGGTGACCGGGACGATCTGGTTTTTTACCTTTGGTTTGCTCGGGATTGGCTGGTTGATCGACGTGTTCCTGATCCCGGCGATGGACCGTGAAGCGGATCTGCGTTTTACCGCAGGGCCGATCGAATACAACGTGGCGTGGATTCTGCTGACGTTCCTCGGCGCGCTGGGCGTGCACCGGATGTATCAGGGCAAGTGGATCAGCGGACTGATCTATCTGCTGACGGGCGGGTTGTTCTTTCTGGGGGTGCTGTATGACTTCTGGACGCTGAACGATCAGGTTTCCGTGCGCAACGCTGAGAATCGCGGCGCGTTCCAATAACCCTTCGCGAGCAAGCCCGCTCCCACAGGGGATTTGTGTCGATCACAGATCCAATGTGGGAGCGGGCTTGCTCGCGAATGCAGGCAACCCGGTATCAAGCCTGGTGGCTGATCCGGCCATCCACCAGGGTATAGCGAACCACCCCAGGCAATGTATGCCCGATGAACGGGCAGTTCTCACCCTTCGACAGCCAATTCTCACCAGCCACCGTCGAAGCCTGCGGATCGAACAGCACGATATCCGCCGCCCCACCGACCGCCAGCTTGCCCGCCGGCAGGCGCAATGCCTCAGCCGGGCCAGCGCTCAGACGCGCCAGCAGCGTCGGCAGATCCAGCAAACCGTCCTCAACCAGCGTCATCGCCAGCGGCAGCAACAGCTCAACACTGCTGATGCCCGGCTCGGTTGCGCCGAACGGCGCCAGCTTGGCGTCACGCTCGTGCGGCTGGTGATGGCTGGAGATCGCCGAGACCACACCGGACTTCACTGCTGCGCGCAGACCATCACGGTCAGCGCGAGTGCGCAGCGGCGGCTGCACGTGATACAGGCTGCTGAAGTCGATCAGCGCTTCGTCAGTCAGAATCAGCTGATACAACGCGACATCCGCCGTCACCTGCAAGCCACGGGCCTGCGCCTGCGCGATCAGCGCCACGCCGCGAGCACTGGTCAACTGGCTGAAGTGTGCACGCACGCCGGTTTGCTCGACCAGCAGCAGGTCCCGGGCCAGGGCCACGGTTTCAGCGGTTTCCGGAATCCCCGGCAGACCGAGGAAGCTGGCCACCGCGCCTTCGTGAGCCAGACCGCCCTCAGCCAGATCGTGATCCTGCGAGTTGAAGATGACGGTCAGGTCGAAGGTAGCCGCGTATTCCAGCGCCCGGCACAAAGTGCGGGTGTTGCGGAAGCTCTCCAGTCCGTTGCCGAACGCCACGCAACCAGCGTCGCGCAACGCGACCAGCTCAGCCAGTTGCTCGCCGTCCAGACCTTTGCTCAGCGCGCCAATCGGGAACACCTTGGTGTTGCCGGCTTCGCGGGCGCGGTCGAGGATCAGTTCGGCCACGGCGGAAGTGTCGAGCACCGGTTTGGTTTTTGGCGGGCAGCACAGGCTGGTCACGCCACCGGCAGCGGCGGCGCGGGTTTCGCTGATGATCGAGCCTTTGCGGCTGTAGCCCGGCTCACGCAGGGCCACGTTGAGGTCGACCAACCCTGGAGCCGCGACAAGGCCTTGGGCGTCGATGGTTTCTACTGCCGTGAAACCCGCTGGGGCGGCGCCGAGGGCGACGATCTTGCAGGCTTCAACGTGAATGTCGGTGATTTGATCCAGGCCGCTGCTTGGATCGATGACGCGTGCGCCGAGAATGCTGAGCTTCACTGGGCGTTCTCCTGCTCGAATTGGCGCTGGGCGGTTTGCCCGCTCATGGCCATGGACAACACGGCCATACGAATCGCGATGCCGTAGGTGACCTGATTGAGGATCACCGAGTGCGGGCCGTCGGCCACTGCGGACTCGATTTCCACGCCACGGTTGATCGGCCCCGGGTGCATGACGATGCAATCCGGTTTGGCCCCGGCCAGACGTGCGGTGGTCAGGCCGAACAGGCGGTAGAACTCGCCTTCGCTCGGCAGCAGGCCGCCGGTCATGCGTTCACGCTGCAGGCGCAGCATGATCACCACGTCGACGTCTTTCAGGCCTTCGGTCATGTCGGTGTAGACCTTCACGCCGTATTGCTCGATGCCGATCGGCAGCAAGGTCTTCGGCGCGATCACGCGGATGTCCGGGCAACCGAGGGTTTTCAGCGCGAGCATGTTCGAACGTGCCACCCTCGAGTGCAGGATGTCGCCGACGATGGCCACCGAAAGGTTTTCGAAGCTGCCCTTGTGCCGACGAATGGTGAGCATGTCGAGCATGCCCTGCGTCGGATGCGCGTGACGGCCGTCGCCACCGTTGATGATCGCCACTTGCGGGCAAACATGTTCGGCGATGAAGTGCGCAGCGCCGGAATCACCGTGGCGCACGACGAACATGTCGGCGGCCATGGCTTCGAGGTTGCGCAGGGTGTCGAGCAGGGTTTCGCCCTTGCTTGCCGACGAGGTCGACACGTTCAGGGTGATCACGTCCGCCGACAGCCGCTGGGCCGCCAGTTCGAAGGTGGTGCGGGTGCGTGTGGAGTTTTCGAAGAATACGTTGCACACGGTCTTGCCGCGCAGCAACGGGACCTTCTTCACCGCCCGGGCACCGACTTCGAGGAACGAGTCGGCAGTGTCGAGGATTTCCGTCAGCAACTCGCGGCGCAGGCCGTCGAGCGAGAGGAAGTGGCGCAGCTGGCCCTGATCATTGAGCTGCAGCGGGCGCTTGGTATCTAGAGGCGTCATCGCGAAGGGGACTCTCAATAGGGCGGATTAAAGGTTGAAGTCTTGCAGTTCGAGCGTCAGCGGCTCGGGGCCGGACAGCTTCACCCGTTCGTGAGCGGCCAGCGACAAGGTTGCGCCGACCACGTTGGGGCGGATCGGCAGCTCACCGGCGTCCAGATCCAGCAGGCAGACCAGGGTCACGCTGGCCGGGCGGCCGTAGTCGAACAATTCGTTCATGGCGGCGCGGATGGTGCGGCCGCTCATCAATACGTCGTCGATCAGCACCAGATGCTGGCCTTCGATCTCGAAGGGCAGGGCGGACGGGCGCACTTGCGGGTGCAGACCGTTCTGGCTGAAGTCGTCGCGGTAGAAGGACACATCGAGCGTGCCCAGTGGCGCGTCGCTGCCCAATTCCTTGAGCAGAGCCTGCGCGACCCAGATGCCGCCAGTGCGAATGCCGATGTAACGCGGTTCAGAGATTTCACGCTGGGCAAGGTGCGCCTTGAGGCGGGTCGCCATCTGGCTGATCAGATCGGCGGGATTTGGCAGGCTCATGGTTGCTCCTTGTTGGGGGCGAGCCGGGTCCTTGGACGCGGCTCGGTTTTTCACTCAAAAGAAAAGCGCCGAAGCGCTTGTCAGGATTCAAACAATGCAGTGTTTTCATCGAGCCAGCCCTGCAACAGCAGAGCGGCGGCGATGGCGTCCACCGGGTTGTCGCGGTAACTGCCTTTCTGGCCGCCACGCACCAATCGCTCGCCTTTGGCCTCGAAGGTGGTCAGGCGCTCGTCGTGGGTATAGAAGGGCACGTTGAAACGGCCGTTGAGGCGGCGGGCGAATTTCTCCGCGCGCAGGCACATTTCGCTCGGCGTGCCGTCCATGTTCAGCGGCAGGCCGACGACCACAGCGTCGGGTTTCCATTCCTTGAACAGCGCTTCAACCTGATTCCAGTCGGGAATACCGTTTTGCGCTTTCAGGGTGCACAGCTCGCGGGCCTGGCCGGTAATCACCTGGCCGACCGCGACGCCGATCTGTTTGGTGCCGTAGTCGAAGCCGAGAATCAGGCGCAGGGCCATCAGGCGTGACCTGCCTGGCTCGTCAGCAGGCTGAGGTTGATCCCCAGGTGCCGGGCCGCCGCTTCGAGGCGCAATTCGCTGCTGGTGTTGAAGAGGATGTCGGCGTCGTACGGGCAGGTCAGCCAGGCGTTGTCGGCCATTTCGGCTTCCAGTTGCCCGGCTTCCCAACCGGCGTAACCGAGGGCAATCAGGCTTTTCGCCGGGCCGACGCCGTCCGCGATGGCGAACAGCACGTCCTGCGAGGTCGACAGGGCCAGCTCGCCGTCCAGTTGCGCGGTGGCCTGGAAGGTCTTGCCCGCCGGATGCAGAACAAAACCGCGATCGGTCTGCACCGGGCCGCCGATAAAGATCGGTACGTGCTGGCAGAGTGCTGGCGGCTCGATGTCCGGGCGCAGTTGCTCAAGAATGTCGGCCAGATTCAGCTCTTGCGGCCGGTTGACCACAATCCCCATAGCGCCATTGGCCGTGTGCTCGACGATGTAGGTCAAGGTATGGGCAAAGTTCGGGTCGGCCATGTGTGGCATGGCGATCAGGAATTGATGCTTGAGGTAGCTGGGGCTGACGTTTTTCATGTGCGCTAGTGTGGCGTTCGGGGGGCAAACTGACAAGCTGGAGATGTAAGCAACACACCGATCCAATGTGGGAGCGAGCCTGCTCGCGAAAGCGGTGTGTCATTCAACATTGATGTAGCTGATCCACCGCATTCGCGAGCAGGCTCGCTCCCACAGGGGGATTTGCGGTGTCTTTTAATTGCTGGAGAGCTTGTCGCCGCGGGCGAATTTCCAGGTGCGGATGATTTCCAGACGGTCGATGTCCGACAAGTCCCCGGTAAACGGGGCAAACGGCGCCGCCAACCGGACGATGCGCTGCGCCGCCTGATCCAGCAGCGGCTGGCCGGACGATTCCAGCACCAGCACTTCATACAGCGAGCCGTCGCGGTTGATCGAAACCATCAGGCGCAAATTGCCGTAGATCTGCTTGCGCCGGGCTTCTTCGGGGTAATTAAGGTTGCCGATTCGCTCGACCTTCTTGCGCCAGTCGTCTTTGTACCAGGCGCCCTTGTCGCGCATGGTCGACGCAGCGCTCAAGCGGTGGATGCGTGGGCGTTTGGCGTACAACTGTTGTTCTTTGGCCAGTTCGGCTTCGAGGCTGGCGATGTCGCTGGACAGCTGCGAGCTATCGAATTCCGGTGCGTCGACCGTCGGTTTGACTTCGGTCTTGGTTTCTTCTTTCTTGGTCGGCGCTTTTTTCGGCTTCGGCGCGACGGTGGTCACCGCAGCCTTGGGCGCGGCTTCCTGCACTTGCGGCTTGGCGGCCGGTGGCGGGGTGACTTTCTTGACCTGATTGTCCTGGAATGGCGCCACTTCAGTGGTCTTGGGGATCGCCTTCTTGTCCAGCGTGCCGCTGCCTTCCTGATGCTCTTGAGCGAGAAAGTCAGCCTTCTCCGGCTTCTTTTCGCTCTTGAAGGTGGCGAGGGTGATTTCCAGGGTTTTGCTGATTTGCTTGGGCTCGACCATCGTGAAGCCGACGCCGAGCAGCAGCGCCAAATGGATCAACGCAGCAAGGAATAAGGTAAATCCGAGGCGATCGGCCGGGCGCACGCCACGATGGGCGAGTTCTGCGGGCAGATCGGACGGGAGGGTCATGACAAGAAAACCAACATCGCGTTTTTCAGAGGCTGCGCATGATAACGCAATGTTGGTTTCACGCCTTGGGCTTCACGCTTCAAGCGACAGACTGCATGTGACGTGCATCAAGCTTGTGGCAATTTGCCGGCGGCTTGCAGCTTCTTCTCGATCGCATCCATCAACATGCCTCCGATGTCAGTGCCAAACGCATTGTCGATTTCACGGATGCAGGTCGGGCTGGTGACGTTGATTTCGGTGAGGCTTTCACCGATCACATCGAGACCGACGAACAGCAGGCCTTTCTCACGCAAGGTCGGGCCGACTTGAGCAGCGATCCAGCGATCCTTGTCAGTCAGCGGACGCGCTTCACCTCGACCACCGGCGGCGAGGTTGCCACGGGTTTCGCCGAGTGCCGGAATCCGCGCCAGGCAGTAATCCACCGGCTCGCCGTCGATCATCAGGATGCGCTTGTCGCCATCGACGATAGCCGGCAGGTAGCCCTGAATCATGATCTGCTGCTTGCCGTGCAAGGTCAGGGTTTCGAGGATCACCGACAGGTTCGGGTGGCCGGCGGTGTGGCGGAAGATCGACGAACCGCCCATGCCGTCCAGCGGCTTGAGGATTACGTCGCCGTGATGGTCGGCGAACTCACGCAGGACGTCCGGGCGACGGCTGACGATGGTCGGCGGCGTGCACTGCGGGAACAGCGTGGCGAACAGCTTTTCATTGCAGTCGCGCAGGCTTTGCGGCTTGTTCACTACCAGTACGCCAGCGGTTTCGGCCTGTTCGAGCAGGTAGGTGGAGTAGACGAACTCCATGTCGAACGGCGGATCCTTGCGCATCAGGATCACGTCCAGATCGCTCAGCAGGTTGTCCTGCTCGGCGTCCAGTTCGAACCATTTTTCCGGGTTGGCGAAGACTTTCAGCGGCTTCATGCGCCCGCGTGCCTGGCCTTCGGCCTGATACAGGTCGCTCTGCTCCATATAGAACAGTTCCCAGCCGCGCTTTTGCGCGGCCAGCAGCATGGCCAGCGAGCTATCCTTTTTATAGGAGATGCTGGCGATAGGGTCCATGACAATCCCGACGCGAACGCTCATTGGGTTTTCCTCGAAAATTGGCTACCGGATCGGTATTGAAAAAGTGCCGCCAGAGTGGCGCCGGGCGGGTTTTCGGTCAAGGAAAAACCCGTCGATAGATTGCATCTGGAGACTGTGCTAAAAAGGCTGGCGTAGCGTGCTGGCCCTTGAGCATCAAGGGTTTCGAGCCATTCATAACCGCAAAACGGACAAATTGATTCGCAAAGGCGACGGTAGAGCCCTCTTATGGAACAGCAGTCCAGCGCCTTGAAGGTCATGGTGATCGACGACTCGAAAACGATTCGTCGCACCGCCGAAACATTGTTGAAGAATGTCGGTTGCGAAGTGATCACGGCGATCGACGGTTTCGACGCCTTGGCGAAGATCGCCGACAACCATCCCGGGATCATTTTTGTCGACATCATGATGCCGCGTCTGGATGGTTATCAGACCTGCGCTTTAATCAAGAACAACAGTGCATTCAAGGCCACGCCGGTGATCATGCTGTCATCGCGTGACGGACTGTTCGACAAGGCCAAGGGGCGGATTGTCGGTTCCGATCAATTTTTGACCAAGCCTTTCAGCAAGGAAGAACTGCTCAGCGCGATCCAGGCCCATGTTCCGGGCTTCGCCGCCGTTCTGCCGCAGTAAGACACGTACAGTGATGCTCGGCCAGCGGGCCGGGGGTCGACAAGAAAAATGGGGAAAACCATGGCACGTATCCTGATCGTCGATGATTCGCCGACTGAAATGTACAAACTCACCGGCATGCTCGAAAAGCACGGCCATGAAGTGTTGAAGGCCGAAAACGGCGCCGACGGCGTGGCCCTGGCCCGTCAGGAAAAACCCGACGCGGTGCTGATGGACATCGTCATGCCCGGCCTCAACGGTTTTCAGGCGACCCGCCAACTGACCAAGGATGCCGAGACCAGCCACATCCCGGTGATCATCATCACCACCAAGGATCAGGAAACCGACAAGGTCTGGGGCACCCGCCAGGGCGCCAAGGACTACCTGACCAAACCGGTCGACGAAGACACCCTGATCAAGACCCTGAATAACGTGCTCAAAGGCTGATCGCGCGACCATGAGCGAATCGCTGACCGCGTTCGAACTGCTCTGGCAAATCGACCAGCGCTGCCGTTTGCTGGCGGCGGACCTGCCGTCGCAAGCGGCGCGTCGGGACCGCTGGAGCGGCATCGGCTTTCGCCTCGGCGAGCATTGGTATGTGGCGCCGATGGGCGAAGTCAGCGAAGTGCTGCACGAGCCGCGCTTCACCCAGTTGCCCGGGGTCAAGCCGTGGGTCAAAGGCGTGGCTAACCTGCGCGGGCGGCTGCTGCCGATCATGGATCTGTGCGGCTTTTTCGGGCATGAGCTGTCGCCGTTGCGTAAACAGCGGCGGGTGTTGGTGGTGGAACATGGGGATGTGTTTGCCGGGTTGATGGTCGATGAGGTCATTGGCCTGCAGCATTTCGAGCAGGACAGCTTCGAACCGATCTCGATCAGCAAGCGCCAGGGCTCGAAGGCCGAGTTCGTCAAAGGCTATTTCCGGCGTGAGCAGAACTGGCGGGTGTTCAGCCTGTTTGCCCTGGCCAAATCCCCGGTGTTCATGAGCGTCGCAATTTAGTCGAAACAACACAAATCCCATGTGGGAGCGGGCTTGCTCGCGAATACGGTCTGACATTCAAAGTTGATGCTGGCTGACCCACCGCATTCGCGAGCAAGCCCGCTCCCACATTGGATCGTGGCAGGTTTCATAGGCGAGGACCGATGACAAAAGCAAAAACAGGCAAGCCGGCGGAAGGATCGCGCAGTCGCTCGCAGATCATCGTGCTGTTCATCGCACTGATCGTGTTCATCATGCTGCTGTTCGCCAACTTCGCGTACCTCAACACCCAGGCGAACTACGACAAACAGTACATCGGCCACGCCGGTGAGCTGCGCGTGCTCTCGCAACGCATTGCCAAGAACGCCACCGAAGCCGCCGCCGGCAAGGCTGCCGCGTTCAAGCTGCTCAGCGATGCACGCAACGATTTCGCCTTGCGCTGGGGTTACCTGAAGAAGGGCGACGCGGTCACGGGCCTGCCGCCAGCCCCCGCCACCGTGCGCCCGGAAATGCGCGCTGTGCAGCTCGACTGGGAACGCCTGCTGAAAAACACCGACGCGATTCTCTCCAGCGAACAGACCGTGCTGTCGCTGCATCAGGTCGCCGCGACCCTGGCCGAAACCGTGCCACAGTTGCAGATCGAATACGAAAAAGTCGTCGAAATTCTTTTGCAACGCGGCGCTCCGGCGGCGCAAGTGGCCATGGCCCAACGTCAATCGCTGCTGGCCGAACGTATCCTCGGCGCGGTCAACACTGTGCTCGCCGGCGACGAAAACTCCCAGCAAGCCGCCGATGCCTTTGGCCGTGACGCCACGCGTTTCGGCCAAGTGCTCAACGGCATGCTGCAAGGCAACCCGACGCTGAAAATCAGCCAGGTCGAAGACCGCGACGCCCGCGCGCGTTTGAGCGAAATCTCCGAGCTGTTCCAGTTCGTCTCCGGCTCCGTCGATGAAATCCTCGAAACCTCGCCCGAGCTGTTCAAGGTTCGCGAATCGGCGAGCAACATCTTCAGCCTCTCGCAAACCCTGCTCGACGAAGCCTCGCACCTGGCCACCGGTTTCGAAAACCTTGCCGGCGGGCGCAACACCGACACTATCGGCGGTTACGTCCTCGGTTTGCTCGCGCTGGCCTCGATCATCCTCATCGGCATGGTCATGGTCCGTGAAACCAATCGGCAACTGCGTGAAACCGCCGAGAAGAACGAACGCAACCAGAACGCGATCATGCGCCTGCTCGACGAAATCGAAGACCTCGCCGACGGTGACCTCACGGTGACGGCCTCGGTGACCGAAGACTTCACCGGCACCATCGCCGACTCGATCAACTACTCCGTCGACCAACTGCGCGATCTGGTCGCGACCATCAACCTCACCGCCGGCCAGGTCGCCGCAGCGGTGCAGGAAACCCAGGCCACCGCGATGCATCTCGCGCAGGCCTCGGAGCATCAGGCCCAGCAGATTTCCGAAGCGTCGACGGCAATCAGCGACATGGCCGAATCCATCGATCAGGTCTCGGCCAACGCCGCTGAGTCTTCGGCGGTAGCCGAGCGCTCCGTGGAAATTGCCAACAAGGGCAACGAGGTGGTGCACAACACCATCCACGGCATGGACAACATTCGCGAACAGATTCAGGACACCGCCAAGCGCATCAAGCGTCTAGGCGAGTCGTCGCAGGAAATCGGCGACATCGTCAGCCTGATCGACGACATCGCCGACCAGACCAACATCCTTGCCCTCAACGCGGCGATTCAGGCGTCGATGGCCGGTGATGCCGGGCGCGGTTTTGCCGTGGTTGCCGACGAAGTGCAGCGCCTCGCCGAGCGCTCGTCCGCCGCCACTCGGCAGATCGAAACCCTGGTGCGGGCGATCCAGACCGATACCAACGAAGCCGTTATTTCCATGGAGCAAACCACCACCGAAGTGGTGCGCGGCGCGCGACTGGCGCAGGATGCCGGTGTGGCCCTGGAAGAAATCGAAGGCGTGTCGAAGACCCTTGCGGCGCTGATTCAAAGCATCTCCAACGCAGCGCAGCAGCAGACGTCTTCGGCCGGGCAGATCTCGCTGACGATGAACGTGATCCAGCAGATCACCTCGCAGACTTCGTCCGGTTCCACGGCCACCGCCGAAAGCATCGGCAACCTGGCGAAAATGGCCAGCCAGCTGCGCCGTTCGGTGTCCGGATTCACCTTGCCGGCAGCGTCCGCGCCGGCGACGGATAAAGTGTGATCGGAGCGGTTATGGGTGATCGGCACGACTATGTGGCCCTCGAATGGGTCAAGGGCGAAATTGCCGAAACGCTGAAGCAGGCGCATCAGGCGATTGAAGCCGTGCTGGATGATCCGCAGGCCTTTCCCGGGCTGGACGAGTGCCTGGATTACATCCATCAGGTCCACGGCAGCCTGCAGATGGTCGAGTTCTACGGCGCTGCATTGCTCGCCGAAGAGATGGAACATCTGGTCGAAGCCCTGCAGCACGAGCGCGTCAGCCATCGCGACGAAGCGCTGCACTTGTTGCTGCAAGCCCTCGGGCAATTGCCGATCTACCTCGACCGCGTGCAGAGCGCCCGCCGAGATCTGCCGTTGGTGGTGCTGCCGCTGATCAATGATCTGCGCAGTGCCCGTGGCGAAAGCCTGCTCTCGGAAACCAGCCTGTTCAGCCCGCAACTGCCCGATTTACCGCCGCTCAGCGCAGCGGCGTTGGCACTGCTGGAACCGGCGGAACTGCCGAATGTGCTGCGCAAATTACGCCAGATGCTGCAAATGGCCTTGGTCGGTTTGCTGCGCGAGCAGGACGACCAGACGCACCTCGAATACCTCGCCAAAGTCTTCACCCGCCTCGAAGCGCTGAGCGGCGATTCGCCCCTGAGCCCGTTGTGGCAAGTCGCCTCGGCGCTGGTCGAAGGCATGCGCGAAGGCGTGATTGCCAACAGCCCGGCGCTGCGCAGCCTGTTCAAGGACGCCGACAAAGAACTCAAGCGCCTGCTCGAACAAGGCCTGTCTGGCCTCAATCAGCCGGCGCCGGCGGAGCTGCTGAAAAGCCTGTTGTTCTATATTGCCAAAGCCGAACATCCCACCGGGCAGATGCTGACCATGAAAGATCGCTACTCGCTGGACGACGCGTTGCCCGACAGCGCGATGGTCGACGAAGAACGCGCGCGCCTGGCCGGCCCCGACCGCGATGCGATGCGCTCGGTGCTGGCAGCTCTGTGCGAAGAACTGGTGCGGGTCAAGGAACGCCTCGATCTGTTCGTGCGCAGCGATCGCCAGCACACTTCGGATCTGGAAAGCCTGCTCGCGCCATTAAGGCAGATCGCCGACACCCTTGCCGTGCTCGGTTTCGGCCAGCCGCGCAAAGTCATCATCGATCAACTGGCCGTGGTGCTCAGCCTCGCCCAAGGCCAGCGCGAACCGAATGACGCGATCCTGATGGACGTTGCCGGCGCGCTGCTTTACGTCGAAGCGACGCTGGCCGGAATGGTCGGCACGGTCGAGCCGGAAAGTCCGGAAGACTCGCGCTTGCCCACCACCGACCTGACGCAGATTTATCAGATCGTGATCAAGGAAGCGCGGATCTGCCTGCAACAGGCCAAGGACATGATCGTTGACTACATCGATGCCGATTGGGATCGCCAGCAACTGCAACCATTGCCGGCGCTGCTGACCCAGGTGCGCGGTGCGCTGGCGATGATTCCGCTCAGCCGCGCGGCGAGTCTGGTCGAGGCCTGCAACGGTTTTATCCGCGAGCATCTGCTGCTCGATCCGCACGAGCCGGGTTGGGAACAACTGGATCGTCTGGCCGATGTCATCAGCAGCCTCGAGTACTACCTCGAGCGCTTGAGTGACGATCCGCAGGCGCCGAGCGAGCAACTGCTGGACATCGCGCAGAAGTCCCTCGCCAACCTCGGTTATTTCCCTGACGAAGAGCCCGGCGAAGACTCTGTGCCCGTGCTCGAAGACGTTCTCAGCCCCAGCGAAGCGCTGGTGATGCAGGACATGCAGGCGCTGGATGATCCCGAGATCGTGCAATCGTTGGCCGAGGTTCTGGCCAGCCCGGTTTCCGCACTGAACCCGCCGGCGCTGATCACGCCCGGCAGCCTGATGCCGCCGCCGGCCGGCGAAGAACCGATCGACGACGAGCTGCGCGAAGTGTTCCTCGAAGAGACCGACGAAGTCCTCGAAGTGCTCCATGAATACCTGCCGCGCTGGACCGCCAACCCGCAGGATCGCGATGCGCTGACCGAACTCCGTCGCGCCTTCCATACCCTCAAGGGCAGCGGGCGCATGGTCCGCGCGTTGATCCTCGGTGAGCTGGCGTGGGCCGTGGAAAACCTGCTCAACCGTGTGCTTGAACAAAGTGTCGAACCGGGATCGGTGGTCCAGCAACTGCTGACCGACACGGTGCTCTTGCTGCCCGAATTGATCAACGAATTCGCCACTAACAGCCAGCGTCAGCGCAGCGACGTCGATCAGCTTGCCGCCCGTGCCCACGCATTGGCCAAAGGTGACGAACCGCTGGCCGCCGAAGACATCGACGATGTCGCTGCACTCGATCCGCTGTTGCTGGAGATCTTCCGCAAAGAAGCCGAAACCCATCTCGCCAGCCTCAACCGTTTCCTCGATCAAGCCGCCGAGCATCTGCCGCTACAGGCCAGCGATGAGTTGCAGCGCGCGCTGCATACGCTCAAGGGCAGCGCCTCAATGGCCGGGGTTTTGCCGATTGCCGAATTGGCCGCGTCGCTCGATCAACTGGCCCGCGAGTTCAAGGCGCATCAGTTGCCGCTGGATCTCGACGAAGTGGAATTGCTGCTGGAAGCCGAGGGCCTGTTTCGTATAGGCCTGCGTCAGCTCAAGCACGATCCGCTGGCGCCGATTGTCGGTGCGCAATCGCTGATCAAACGCACCGACACGCTGCTCGCCGAGCGCCTCGAAACCATCCTCAATGCACCAAATACCGGGCTGCGGATCAAGCGTGACCCGCAACTGATCAACAACTTCCTCGCCCAGGGCATGGACATCCTCCTCGACGCCGAAAACCTCTTGCAGCGCTGGCAGCAACATCCCGGCGAGCGTCAGGAACTCAGCGCCTTGCTGGATGAACTGACCACCCTCGGCGAAGGCGCGCACATGGCCGATCTGCTGCCGGTCGATGTGCTCTGTGAGGCCTTGCTCGACCTGTATGGCGCAGTAGAAGAAAGCAGCCTGGCGGTCAGTGAACGGTTTTTCCAGGAGGCGCAAAACGCTCATGAAGCGCTGATCAATATGCTCGACGAACTGGCGGCCGGGCAGGAAGTCACGCCGCAACCGGAGCGGATTCGCGCCTTGCATGATCTGCTCGATGAGAGTCTCGATCCGTCGTCGATGGGCCTGATTCGCAGCGATGGCAGCCGCACTTTGAGCATCCGCGAACTGGGCAGCGCCACCGCTGAGTTACAGCAAAAGGCAACGGCGCTTGAACCCGATGACGAGATTGTCGAGATCTTCCTTGAAGAAGCGGTCGACATTCTCGACAGCTCCGGCCAAGCCTTGCAGCGCTGGCTCAGCGACCCCGACAACACAGCGCCGCTGTCCTCGTTGCAGCGGGATCTGCATACGCTCAAGGGGGGCGCGCGGATGGCTGAAGTCGAGGCCATCGGCGATCTGGCGCAAGAGCTGGAAAGTCTCTACGAAGGCCTGGTCGATCGTCGCTACAGTTACAGCGAAACCTTGGGGCGCTTGCTGCTCAAGAGTCACGACCGCTTGGCGTTGTTGCTTGATCAACTGCAAAACCATCAGCCGCTGACGCCGGCACAGGATCTGATCGACGTTATCCGTCAGGTCCGCCAAGGCCAGAACGTTGTCGAAGCGCCGCCAGCAACAGCCGATCACGACAGCGCCGGTCACGACCCTGAGTTGCTGGAGATCTTCCTCGAAGAAGGTTTCGACATCATCGAAAACTCCGGCGCCGCGTTGCTGCGCTGGCAGGCCGAGCCGGGCAATCGCCAGGAAGTGGAAACCCTGCTGCGCGATCTGCACACCCTCAAGGGTGGCGCGCGGATGGTCGAGATCGGCCCGATCGGCGACCTCGCGCATGAGCTGGAATACCTTTACGAAAGTCTTTCCAGTGGCGCCTTGCAGCCGTCGGCGGAGCTGTTTGCGCTGGTGCAGCGCGGGCATGATCGTTTGGCGCAAATGCTCGATGGCGTGCGCGCCGGGCAACCGTGCCCACCGGCGGATCGGCTGATCAACGCGATCCAGAATTTCAGTCATCCGGCGACGGTAGAAACGCCGCCAGTGCTACCTGTTCCGGTCAAGACTGACGTGGCGCCGCCGGTTGCCGAGGCTGGCGCGGACATGGTCAAAGTCTCCGCCGAACTGCTCGACGAGTTGGTTAATCTGGCCGGCGAAACCTCGATCTTCCGAGGCCGTATCGAGCAGCAGGTCAACGACGCGCAGATCGCCCTGAACGAGATGGAAACCACCATCGAGCGCATGCGCGATCAGTTGCGCCGCCTCGACACTGAAACCCAGGGGCGGATTCTCAGCCGTCAGCAAGTCGATGCCGAACGCCTTGGCTACGAAGAATTCGATCCGCTGGAAATGGACCGTCATTCACAGTTGCAGCAACTGTCGCGGGCGCTGTTCGAATCCGCCTCCGACCTGCTCGATCTCAAGGAAACCCTCGACCGCCGCAACCACGACGCCGAGAACCTGTTGCAGCAACAGGGCCGCATCAACACTGAATTGCAGGAAGGCCTGATGCGTACGCGCATGGTGCCGTTCGAGCGCATGTTGCCGCGCCTGAAACGCATCGTCCGCCAGGTCGCCGAAGAGCTGAACAAAGACGTCGCCTTCGTCGTCGGCAACGCCGAAGGCGAGATGGATCGCAACGTCCTCGAACGCATGGCTGCGCCGCTGGAACACATGCTGCGCAACGCCGTCGACCATGGTCTGGAATCCGCCGAAGTGCGTCTGGCGGCGGGTAAACCGGCGCAAGGGCAGATCAGCCTCGACCTGTCCCGCGAGGGCGGCGACATCGTTTTCGATATCCGCGATGACGGTGCCGGGGTGCCACTGGAAGCGGTGCGGCGCAAGGCGATCAAGCGCGGCATGCTCGCGCCGGAAGCCGAGATCAGCGACCGCGACGTGTTGCAGTTCATCCTCCAGCCGGGGTTTTCCACGGCGGAAAAGATTACCCAGATTTCCGGGCGCGGCGTCGGCATGGACGTGGTGCATGAAGAAGTGCGGCAACTCGGCGGCAGCATGAGCATTGATTCCGTGCCGGGGCAGGGCGTGCATTTCCGTATTCGCTTGCCGTTCACCGTGTCGGTCAACCGCGCGTTGATGGTGCAGTGCGGTGAGGATCAATACGCGATCCCGCTGAACACCATCGAAGGCATCGTCCGCGTCTTGCCGAATGATCTGGAAGGGCACTTCCGCGTTGATCCGCCGCGCTATCAATACGGCGGCCAGACCTATGAGCTGTGCTACCTGGGCGAACTGCTGAAAACCGCGCCACGGCCGAAACTGCTCGGGCAGAACTTGCCATTGCCGGTGCTGCTGGTGCACTACAACGACCGGCACATTGCGGTGCAGGTTGATGCGATGGCGGGTACGCGCGAAATCGTGGTCAAGAGCCTCGGCGCGCAATTCGCAGCGGTGCAGGGCGTGTCCGGGGCGACGATTCTCGGCGACGGCAGGGTGGTGCTGATTCTCGATCTGCTCGCGCCGATCCGCGCGATGCAGGCACGCATTGCACAGACGCCGACGCTGCCGGAAATCGACAGCGAACCGCAGAAACCGTTGCTGGTGATGGTCGTCGATGATTCGGTCACCGTGCGCAAGGTCACTAGCCGTTTGCTCGAACGCCACGGCATGAACGTGCTGACCGCCAAGGACGGCGTCGACGCCATGCTGCTGCTCGAAGAGCACATGCCCGACCTGATGCTGCTCGACATCGAAATGCCGCGAATGGACGGCTTCGAAGTCGCCACCCAAGTGCGCAACGACGAACGCCTGCAACACCTGCCGATCATCATGATCACCTCACGTACCGGGCAGAAACACCGCGATCGCGCGATGGCGATTGGCGTCAACGACTACCTCGGCAAGCCGTATCAAGAGTCGGTGCTGCTTGAAAGCATCGCCCAGTGGAGCAAGAAACATGCATGAGCGCCGGCATAATCCGCGCACCAGTCAACTGACCGGGTTGTTGCTGCCGTTGGCGGATCGTAATTTGATCCTGCCTAACGTTGCTGTTGCTGAGTTAATCGATTACCAGGCCAGTGCCTTCGATCTGGATACGCCGCCGTGGTATCTGGGGCGAGTGAAGTGGCGTGAGCGGCAGATTCCGTTGTTGAGTTTCGAGTCGGCGTGCGGGCAGAAAATCGTCATTGGCGAGCGTGCGCGGATCGTGATTTTGAATGCGCTGGGCGGGTTGCCGGAGTTGAAGTTCATTGCGCTGCTGGTGCAGGGGATTCCGCGTTCTTACAAGCTTGATAGCCAGTTGAGTTATGTCGACGTGCCGTTGTGTGCGCTGGAGCAGGCGGCGGTGCAGGTAGGGGAGCAGGTGGCTAAGGTGCCGGATTTGTTGGGGTTGGAGAAGTTGTTGGTGGATGCGGGGCTGGTCCATTGATCCAGAGTCTTCAGTGTTCTGGCTGGCCTCTTCGCGAGCAGGCTCGCTCCCACAGTTGATCTTCGGTGATCCTGGATTTTGCGTACGACACAGACCTCCCGTGGGAGCGAGCCTGCTCGCGAAAGCGCCAGTCGCCACACCTTGATCCGACAGAAAAATCCTCAATCTCCGTGCGCAATAAACGCCTTCCAGCCCCGCTGTTTAAAGACACTCTGTGTTACGGCTCCCTAGCCTACAAATCCTTGCGCCGCTGCCTACGCATGCACCAGAATCCGCCGGCTTGTGCGCCTTTGGCATGCTGCGTAACTTGATTCCGTCACTGATTCCCAGTGATCGGGTTTAGCAGCCCGGCTTTGTCCTTACCTCGGTTGTACAAGTCTCATCCAGTCAGGCATTCGCCTGCGCTTGATGGTGGCTGTGCGCATGGCACCTTCGGGTGCGCCGGGTTGGGGTTTGACCGGTCTGCTAACTTGCGCATAGCCGCCACCCTACCGTTTAGCAGCGAGATGGTGAGGCCTAATAGAGGTTCATCCCCATGTTCAAAGTAACGCCTAACCCGCCGCCCACCGACCCGGCATCCCCCTACGAATCCCCCGACTCAAAGAAATTCCACGAAGCCGCCGAACGCGCCCTCGACCATTACCTCGGCCCCACCAACGCCGACCTCATGGCCACGCCCTACACCCCCAACACGCTGTACATGGCCAATCCCAATGCCGACACCGAATCCCTGCTGGCTGACGCCAGTGAAACCCTTGGTTCGGCTACGGTTATGCTCAACAACCATGCAGCGCTGGTGCAAGGCACGGACCGCAAGACCCTGCAAGGTATTGCGCAGGTGGTGATGGTGGCGGAGATGGCGGTCAACCGTGTTTTGGATAAGTTGGTGCCGACGGAGTGATTTAAACGCCGACCCTCACCCCAGCCCTCTCCCGGAGGGAGAGGGGGCCGACCGAGGTGTCTGGCGTTGTACATCGACCTGAAAAACCGAGTCGATTATGGATCTGGTAAACCTGGTGAATTCCGGATTCAGTGCAACATTCCCAGGTCGGCGCAATTCCCGAATATCCCCCAATCAGTCCCCTCTCCCTACGGGCGGTCCGACGTTTCGGGAGGGCTAGGGTGAGGGCGCTCTTGATCGTTACCCTGAGCGTAATGATTCACCACCGCGCTTGATTGATGCCCCCACCCCACACGCCTACCTTAGCTCCACGACAGCGAACCCCGTGGAGTGAGCATGACAACAACAATTTCCCCCGACTCGCGCTGGACGCGGCGGCGCGATGAGAAGCAGCGCCGCCTCGACAAGGTGCGCGGGCTGGCCGACGGTGTGGTGTTGCCCACCGACAAGATCGTCGCCGCGCTCGAAGCGCTGATTCATCCCGGCGACCGTGTGGTGCTGGAGGGCAACAACCAGAAGCAGGCGGATTTCCTCTCGCGCTCGCTGGCCAAGGCCGACCCGGAAAAGCTCCACGACCTGCACATGATCATGCCCAGCGTCGGCCGCTCCGAGCACCTCGATCTGTTCGAACGCGGTATCGCCCGCAAGCTCGATTTCTCCTTCGCCGGCACCCAAAGCCTGCGCATCAGCCAATTGCTCGAAGACGGCCTGCTGGAAATCGGCGCAATCCACACCTACATAGAACTTTATGCGCGACTGGTGGTGGATCTGATCCCCAATGTCGTGCTCTCAGCCGGTTTCATGGCCGACCGCGCCGGTAACATCTACACCGGCCCAAGCACCGAAGACACCCCGGCGCTGATCGAACCGGCCGCGTTCAGCGACGGCATCGTCATCGTCCAGGTCAACCAATTGGTCGACGACGTCAGCGAATTGCCACGCGTTGATATTCCCGCCTCATGGGTCGACTTTGTCGTGGTGGCTGACAAACCGTTCTACATCGAACCGCTGTTCACCCGCGACCCACGCCACATCAAGCCTGTGCACGTGTTGATGGCGATGATGGCGATTCGCGGCATCTACGAAAAACACAACGTGCAGTCGCTCAACCACGGCATCGGTTTCAACACCGCCGCCATCGAATTGATCCTGCCGACCTACGGCGAATCCCTCGGCCTCAAAGGCAAGATTTGCCGCAACTGGACGCTCAATCCGCACCCGACATTGATCCCGGCGATCGAAAGTGGCTGGGTCGAAAGCGTGCATTGCTTCGGCACCGAACTGGGCATGGAAAACTACATCGCTGCGCGCCCGGACGTGTTCTTCACCGGCCGCGACGGCTCGCTGCGTTCCAACCGGATGTTCTGCCAACTGGCCGGGCAATACGCGGTGGATCTGTTTATCGGCGCGACGTTGCAGGTCGATGGCGATGGCCATTCCTCGACCGTAACCCGTGGCCGCCTCGCCGGTTTCGGTGGCGCACCGAACATGGGCCACGACCCGCGCGGTCGCCGTCACGGCACCCCGGCGTGGCTGGACATGCGCCACGACGATTCGCAGCAACCGATGCTCGAACGCGGCAAGAAACTCGTGGTGCAAATGGTCGAGACGTTCCAGGAGGGCGGCAAACCGACCTTCGTCGAAACCCTCGATGCGGTGGAAGTGGCGAAGAAAAGCGGCATGCCGCTGGCGCCGATCATGATCTACGGCGACGACGTCACCCACCTGCTCACCGAAGAAGGCATCGCCTACCTGTATAAGGCGCGTTCGCTGGAAGAGCGCCAGGCGATGATCGCCGCAGTCGCCGGCGTCACCGCCATCGGCCTGCGCCACAACCCGAAAGACACCGAACGCATGCGCCGTGAAGGCCTGATCGCCTTGCCCGAAGACCTCGGCATCCGCCGCACCGACGCCACTCGCGAATTGCTCGCGGCGAAGAGCGTGGCCGATCTGGTCGAGTGGTCTGGCGGCTTGTACAACCCGCCCGCCAAATTCAGGAGCTGGTAATGCACGCATTTAACCTGCAAGCGAAACCGCTGTCCCTGGCTGATCGATTGGCCGATCTGGCGGTGGACGCGCTGATTGACGAAGCCGATCTGTCGCCGAAACCGGCACTGGTCGACCGTCGCGGCAATGGCGCGCACACCGATTTGCACCTGGGCCTGATGCACGCTTCGGCGCTGTCGTTGTGGCCGGCGTTCAAGGAGATGGCTGAAGCAGCGGTTGAAATCGGCGAAGTCGATTCAACGTTGCGCGAAGCGATTGGCCGCATCGGCCGTGAGGGCGAGCAAGCCATGCTCACCACCACCAACGGCGTGAACACGCATCGCGGGGCGATCTGGGCGCTGGGATTGTTGGTGACCGCCGCTGCAATGGAGCCGAAATCCACCAGCGCCAATGCAGTTTCATTGCGCGCCGCGCGACTGGCCTTGCTGGATGACCGCTACGCACCCAAACCCTTGAGCCACGGCGTGCAAGTCGCCCTGCGTTACGGCGCACGCGGCGCTCGTGAAGAAGCGCAACTCGGCTTCCCTTCGGTGCTGCAACGCGGCCTGCCGCAACTCAAACGCAGCCGCGCCAACGCCAGCGGCGAACAGAACGCCCGGCTCGACGCTTTGCTCGCAATCATGACCAACCTCGCTGACACCTGCGTGCTCTACCGCGCCGGCGAAGAGGGTTTGCAGGCCATGCAACTCGGCGCGCAAGCGGTGCTCGACGCCGGTGGCAGCGCCAGCCTCAGCGGTCGCCGCCGGCTGCACGAACTGGATCAACAACTCATCGCATTGAATGCCTCGCCCGGTGGCGCCGCCGACTTGCTCGCCGCCACGCTGCTGCTCGATCGCATCGAGCGCGACGGCATCCTTCAGGGAGCGTTTTGATGGAAACCCTATCGTTTGAATTCCCCGCCGGGCAGCCGCCACGCGGTCGCGCGCTGGTCGGTTGTGTCGGCTCGGGTGATCTGGAAGTGCTGATCGAACCGGGCCTGGCCGGCAAGCTGACGATCAATGTGCAGACTTCGGTCAACGGCGCGCAACTGCGTTGGCAGCACCTGTTTGCGCGGATGTTCGACGGCACCACGCCGCCGGCAATGGCCATCGATATTCACGATTTCGGCGCGACACCGGGGGTGGTGCGTTTGCGTCTGGAACAAGGTTTCGAGGAGATCGGCCATGACTGACAGCGCCGCGTTGCTCAACAAACACAGCTTCGTCGAACTCGGCGCGCGACAACGGGCGAAAGCCTTGCTCGATGCTGGCAGTTTTCGCGAATTGCTCGATCCGTTTCAACGGGTGATGTCGCCGTGGCTCGAACGTCAGGGCGTGGTGCCGCAGGCCGATGACGGTGTGGTGATCGCCAAGGGCAGCCTCGACGGTTTGCCGGTGGTTATTGCGGCGATTGAGGGTGCGTTTCAGGGCGGCAGCCTTGGCGAAGTTGGCGGGGCGAAGATTGCCGGCGCGCTGGAATTGGCGGCTGAAGACAACCGAAAAGGTATTCCGACCCGCGCGGTGTTGCTGCTGGAAACCGGTGGCGTGCGCTTGCAGGAAGCCAATCTCGGGCTGGCGGCGATTGCTGATATTCATGCGGCGATTGTCGATTTGCAGCAGTACCAACCGGTGGTCGGTGTGGTCGCCGGTAGCGTTGGGTGTTTCGGCGGTATGTCGATTGCAGCGGCGCTGTGCAGTTATTTGCTGGTGACTCAGGAAGCACGCCTCGGTTTGAACGGCCCGCAAGTGATCGAACAGGAAGCCGGGATCGAAGAATACGACTCCCGCGACCGGCCCTTCATCTGGAGCCTGACCGGTGGCGAGCAGCGTTTCGCCAGTGGTCTGGTGGATCGTTATGTCGCCGATGACGTGGCGAAGATTCGGCAGCAGGTCGGCGAATTGCTTCAGCAAGGTTTGCCGGCTCAGCCGCGCAGTCAACGTGCTGAGTGGTTTCTGCAACGCCTCGGCGAGCTGAATACCGACCCGCAAATCGAACCGTCGGTGGTTCGCGACCTGTATCAAGGAGAGCGCTCATGAGCGGTTATTCATTGCGCGGTTTGAACTGGTTTAACGCCTTGAGCGCCGGCGCTCTCAAGGTCGAAGGGCTGCCGGCCTCGTTGAAGGTGGCTGACGGTGAGCTGGGGCGTTTTATCGCTGTGGTCGCTGATCCGGACAATCGCTTCCCTCGTGCTCGCAACGGCGAAGTCGGTTTGCTTGAAGGTTGGGGTTTGGCCAAGGCTGTGGATGATGCGATCACTGCTGATTGTGACAAGGCGCAAAAGCGCCCGATCATCGCCATCGTCGATGTGCCGAGCCAGGCTTATGGTCGGCGCGAAGAAGCGCTCGGCATTCATCAGGCGTTGGCCGGTGCGGCGGACAGTTACGCCCGTGCGCGTCTGGCCGGTCATCCAGTGATTGCGTTGTTGGTGGGCAAGGCGATGTCCGGGGCGTTTTTAGCTCACGGTTATCAAGCCAATCGTTTGATCGCGCTGCGCGATCCGGGCGTGATGGTGCATGCGATGGGCAAGGCGTCGGCGGCGCGTGTGACCTTGCGCAGCGTCGAAGAGCTGGAAGCGCTGGCCGCCAGCGTGCCGCCGATGGCCTATGACATCGACAGTTACGCCAGCCTCGGATTGCTTTGGGAAACCCTGTCGGTGCAGCAGATCGAGCAGCCGACGGCGGAGGATCTCTCAAGGGTTAACGAATGCCTCAAACAAGCCATCGGCGATGTCTCCAGCACTGACTTGAGCAATCGTCTCGGCGCGAAAAATCGTGCGGCCTCCAGCAAAGTGCGCGAACTGTTGAGGGCGCAGTGGTGAGCACGCCTCTGGCCCACGATCTGCTCTGGGGCGTGACCCCGGCGCAGTTGCCGGCGGATGCGCCGTTGTGGGCCGTCGAGTCGCTGGCCGCCGGGCAACCGGTGGTGGTGCGGCGGGCGTTGAGCGATGAAGGGTTTGTCGCGGTTGGCGTGCGCGGTGTGTTGCGCGAGCAGCGGTTGGCGGCGTTTATGGCCGTCGATTCGATTGCCTGTCGGGTCAGTCCCGAAGCGCTTTGTCATGTCGATTGCGAACGCGATCTGCCAGTGATGCAGGCGCTCAAACAACTGCGGCCGATGCTCGACGATTGCGGTTGGGTCTGGGGTGTCAGTGGCAGTGTCGGGTTTGAATTGGCCAGTGGTTTTACCGCGATGCACGCGGCCAGTGATCTCGATCTGATTCTGCGGACACCGCAACTGATCACGCGTAATCAGGCACGCAAACTCGTGGAGCTTTTCGATCAAGCCGTGTGCCGGGTCGATATGCAATTGCAGACGCCGTTCGGTGCTGTGGCGTTGCGTGAGTGGGCCAGCGGTTCGGCGCGCGTGCTGCTGAAAAATGCTCATCAGGCGTGCCTGGTGATCGATCCGTGGAACCCGCAGGAGCAGGCAGCGTGAGCAGTCTGCTGGTGTTTCCCGGCCAGGGCGCGCAGCAAGCGGGCATGCTTCAGCGCTTGCCCCGCGAGACCTTGGTCGAGGCCAGCGATGTGCTTGGCGAAGATGTTTCGTTGCTGGATTCTGCTCACGCATTGCGCACGACAAGGGCGGTCCAGCTCTGTTTGCTTATTGCTGGCGTCGCTGCGTCACGACAGTTATTGCAAGACGGACTCACGGCGGATTACGTCGCCGGTCTGTCGATCGGCGCTTACCCGGCAGCGGTAGTTGCCGGGGCCTTGAGCTTCAGTGATGCGTTGCATCTGGTCAGCCTGCGCGGCGAACTGATGCAGCAAGCCTATCCACAAGGCTATGGCATGACCGCGATCATCGGCCTGCAATTGTCCACAGTCGAAACGCTGCTGGCGCAGGTGCACAGCGAAGATTCTCCGGTGTATCTGGCCAACATCAATGCCGACAATCAGGTGGTGATCGCCGGCAGTGACGAGGCCATGCAAGCGGTGGCCGAACTAGCGCGCAGCCGTGGCGCCGGTCTGGCAAAACGTCTGGCGGTGAGTGTGCCGTCGCACTGTCCGTTGCTGGACAAACCGGGGCAAACCCTCGCCGAAGCCTTCGCCAAAGTTGAACTGAAAACTCCGAAAATCGCTTACCTGAGCGGCAGCCGCGCGCGCCCTGTGACCAAAGTAGAAGCGCTGCGTGACGACCTCGCTTTCAACATGTGCCGCGTGGTGGACTGGCGCGGCACTGTACAAAGCGCTTACGAGCGCGGCGTGCGTTTACAGATCGAACTGCCGCCCGGTGCGGTGCTGACCGGGCTGGCGCGCCGGGTGTTCGAGCAGGGCACAGTCACTGCCTTCGACAGTGCGCGTCTCGACACCTTGCAGGCGCTGTTGCGTGAGGAGGGTAGCCGCCAACTTTAAACCGCCGCGACTCAAGCTTCGAACAACAAAAACAACATTCGACGATGCACTTTGAGGACTACAACAATGATTATTTACGGTGTGGCGTTTCTCGCCTTTTGTACGCTGGTGGGTATCTGGGTTGGTGAACTGCTCGGCAAGCTGATCGGCGTGCCGGCCAACGTCGGCGGTGTCGGTATCGCGATGCTGCTGTTGATTGGCCTGGGCAGTTACCTCAACAAAAGCGGCTGGCTCAAGGGCAAGACCGAGCAGGGTGTCGAATTCTGGAGCGCGGTCTACATTCCTATCGTGGTGGCCATGGCGGCCCAGCAAAACGTCTACGGCGCACTGAAGGGCGGGCCAATGGCGATCCTCGCCGGGACGCTGGCCGTGGTCATCGCCTTTGCCTTGGTGCCGGTGCTGACGCGCATGGGCAACAAGGAGCAGACCCCGATCGCTCCAGCCAAGACTGCGGGGTAATCGCCATGTACGAATCAATGATGAAAGTCATCACCGGTTACGGTTTGATCAGCGGTTTCCTGATTGTCGGCCTGACCATGTGGGTGTCCTACTGGATGTCCAACACCTTCACCAAGGGCCGCTTGCACGGCTCGGCCATCGCTATTTTGCTCGGGCTGGTGCTGTCGTATGTCGGCGGCGCACTGACTGGCGGGCAGAAGGGTGTGGTGGATATTCCCTTGCTGTCCGGCATCGGCTTGCTCGGCGGGGCGATGTTGCGCGATTTCGCGATTGTTGCCACGGCGTTTGGTGTCAGTGTTGAAGAGCTCAAGCGTGCCGGGTTTGTCGGTGTGCTGGCGCTGTTTGTAGGTGTCGGTACGTCGTTTGTCGCTGGGGTCGGCGTGGCGATGGCGTTCGGTTATACCGATGCGGTGAGTCTGACCACCATTGGCGCGGGCGCGGTGACTTACATCGTCGGGCCAGTGACCGGCGCGGCGATTGGTGCGAGTTCCGAGGTGATGGCGCTGTCGATTGCGGCGGGGCTGATCAAGGCGATTCTGGTGATGGTGATGACGCCGTTCGTGGCGCCGATGATCGGCCTCAATAACCCGCGCAGTGCGGTGATTTTCGGCGGACTGATGGGCACGTCCAGCGGTGTGGCCGGCGGGTTGGCGGCGACGGATCCAAAGCTGGTGCCTTATGGGTGTCTGACGGCGGCGTTTTATACGGCGCTCGGGTGTTTGCTTGGGCCTTCGCTGTTGTTTTTGGCGATGCGCGGGTTGGTGGGTTAATCGCTAAAAGCGGCCCTCACCCTAGCCCTCCCGAAACGTCGGACCGCCCGTAGGGAGAGGGGACTGACCGAGTTGGATGTTCGAGGTACGCCGACCTGAAAGTCCTGAGTCGAACTCAGGCCTTGAAACCCACGGAGATCTGCTCCCTTTCCCCCTCGCCCCCTTGGGGGAGAGGGCTGGGGTGAGGGGATAGCTCTTGATCTTGATCTAAACCCCAACCTGCCGATTGGCATACATCCGACACTCCGCCAACAACGCCAGCAAATTCGGATCGCGCTCCTTGGCCTTCAAGAACACCACGCCAATGTGCTGCTGCAACCGGTACTTCTCCTGCAACGGAATCAGCTTCACCCGGTTCTCATACACCGCAGCGATCCTTCCCGGCAGCAACGCATAACCCACCCCCGAGCTGACCATGCTCAGCAGCGTGAAGATGTCATTCACCTGCATCGCCACCTTCGGCTCGAACCCCGCCTGCTTGAACACTCGGTTGCCGTCCTGATGCGTCGCGAAGCCTTGGGTCAAGGTGATGAACGTTTCATCGCGCACTTCCGCCAGGTCCACTTCACTGCGCTGGGCGAACTTTGAATCCGCTGGGGTGGCGAGGAATATGTCGTCGGAAAACAGCGCAATCTGTTCGCAATCCGGGTCGTTGATACTGTCGTCCAGCGACACCAGAATCGCGTCGACTTCCATGTTTTTCAGCTTGTAGAGCAGGTCGATGTTCGAGCCGAGGATCAGGTCGATATTGAGCTCGCTGCGGCGGATTTTCAGGCCCATGATCAGTTGCGGTACGGTTTTTACCGTCAGCGAATACAAGGAGCCGAGTTTGAAGCGTTCGGCAGAGAAGCCGGCAGCTTCGCGGGTCAGGCGTACGCTTTCGACGACGTCGTTGATCAGTTTCTGCGCGCGTTCTTCGAGGACGTAAGCGCTTTCCAGCGGCGTCAGATTGCGGCCTTCGTGTTTGAACAGCGGGCAGCGCAGGGCGCTTTCCAGCGAGTGAATCGCGCGGTGCACGCTGACGTTGCTGGTCTGCAGTTCGGCAGCGGCGCGGGCGAGGTTGCCGGTGCGCATGAAGGCGAGGAACACCTCGAGTTTTTTCAGGGTCAACTCTTCGTCGATCAGCATGGCGCGGACTCTTTTTGGTATCGGCCGATTGTGCACGGAAGATCAAAAGATCGCAGCCTTCGGCAGCTCCTACATTGGAATGCGATCACCTGTAGGAGCTGCCGCAGGCTGCGATCTTTTGATTGCGCTTTTACGCTCAAGGCCCGAGCCTTGCGCGCTGCGGTAATGAATATGAGGTAAGCGATAGATGTATCACGGAGAACGATTGAACGCCTGGACCCATCTGGTCGGGGCGGTGGCGGCTTTTGTCGGCGGCGTGTGGATGTTGGTGATTGCCAGCCTGGATGGCAGTCCGTGGAAGATTGTCAGTGTGGCGATCTACGCGTTCACTTTGCTGGTGCTCTACAGCGCTTCGACGGTTTACCACAGCGTGCGTGGGCGCAAGAAAGCGATCATGAAGAAGGTCGATCACTTTTCGATCTACCTGCTGATTGCTGGCAGCTACACACCGTTTTGTCTGGTGACTCTGCGCGGGCCGTGGGGCTGGACGTTGTTCGGGATTGTCTGGGGGCTGGCGCTGATCGGCATTCTGCAAGAGATCAAACCGCGTTCGGAGGCGCGGATTCTGTCGATCGTGATTTACGCGGTGATGGGCTGGATTGTGTTGGTGGCGGTCAAGCCTTTGATCGCGGCGCTGGGTACCACCGGATTTGCCTGGCTGGCATCGGGCGGGGTTTTGTACACGGTGGGGATTATCTTTTTTGCCCTTGATCACCGGCTGCGGCATGCGCATGGGATCTGGCATCTGTTCGTGATTGCCGGGAGTTTGCTGCACTTTGTCGCGATTCTGTTTTATGTCCTCTAAACCGAATCATCCCCAATCCCCTGTGGGAGCGAGCCTGCTCGCGAAGGCGTCAGTCCAGCCGATGCTGATGTCGGCTGATATACCGCTTTCGCGAGCAGGCTCGCTCCCACAGTAGATATCCAGTGAACACAGATTTTGTGAACACCCTAGATCCAATGTGCGAGCGGGCTTGCTCGCGAAGGGGCCTTAGAAATCACCCCAAAGCTGCTGGGCCACCGCCAGTGCAACCACTGGCGCCGTCTCGGTGCGCAACACTCGCGGGCCGAGGCGGGCGGCGTGGAAGCCGTTACCCTTGGCCTGCTCGACTTCGGCATCCGTCAAACCGCCTTCAGGCCCGATCAGAAATGCCAGAGTCGCCGGTTTGGCATGGCTCACCAACGGCTCGGCCACCGGGTGCAGCACCAGTTTCAACTCGGCTTCGGTCTGCTTGATCCAGTCCGCCAACAACACCGGTGGATGAATCACCGGTACCCGCGAACGACCACACTGTTCGCACGCGCTGATCGCCACCTGACGCCAGTGCAACAGGCGTTTGTCGGCACGTTCGTCCTTGAGGCGGACTTCGCAGCGGTCGCTAAAGATTGGGGTGATTTCATTCACGCCCAGTTCGGTGGCTTTCTGGATCGCCCAGTCCATCCGCTCGCCCCGGGACAGGCCCTGGCCGAGGTGGATGTGCAACGGCGATTCGACCTGACCGGCGAATTGCTCGTCGATCTGCACGGTCACGCGCTTCTTGCCGACTTCCAGCAGGGCGCCGCGAAACTCATGGCCGGAACCGTCGAACAGCTGCACCGCATCGCCCTCGGCCATGCGCAGCACGCGGCTGATGTAATGCGCCTGGGCTTCCGGCAATTCGTGTTCGCCGGTGCTCAGGGGAGCGTCGATAAAGAAGCGGGACAGTCTCATTTCGGGTCTCTGGAAAAATGTGAATCAGGTGGATCGGTGTCGACTTCATTCGCGAGCAGGCTCGCTCCCACATTTGGAATGCATTCCCCCTGTGGGAGCGAGCCTGCTCGCGAAAGCGGTAGCTCAGGCGCCACAAATTTTGAATCAGCCCGGATCGCGGAAGCCGGGGTGGAAGTCTTTCGGTACGGCGACGCTGACGCTGTCACGCGTTGCAATGTCGATGCCTTCGCTGGCGACTTCGGCGAGGAAGTCGATCTGCTCCGGGGTGATCACGTACGGCGGCAGGAAATACACCACGCTGCCCAGCGGACGCAGCAGCGCGCCACGCTCCAGCGCATGCTGGAACACCTTCAAACCGCGACGCTCCTGCCAAGGGTAGGCCTCTTTCGTGGCCTTATCCTTGACCATCTCGATGGCCAGGACCATGCCGGTCTGGCGCACTTCCGACACATTCGGATGATCGACCAGATGCGCCGTCGCCGAGGCCATGCGTTGGGCCAGCGCCTTGTTGTTCTCGATGACGTTGTCCTGCTCGAAAATATCCAGCGTCGCCAGTGCCGCCGCGCACGCCAGCGGGTTGCCGGTGTAGCTGTGCGAATGCAGGAACGCGCGCAAGGTCGGATAGTCGTCGTAAAACGCGCTGTAGACCTCGTCGGTGGTCAGGCACGCCGCCAGCGGCAGGTAGCCGCCGGTCAGGGCCTTCGACAGACAGAGGAAGTCCGAGCGAATGCCGGCCTGCTCACAGGCAAACATCGTCCCGGTACGGCCGAAACCAACGGCGATTTCATCGAGGATCAAGTGCACGCCGTAGCGATCGCAAGCCTCGCGCAGCAATTTCAGATACACCGGGTGATACATGCGCATGCCGCCAGCGCCCTGAATCAGCGGCTCGACGATCACTGCCGCGACGCTGTCATGGTTCTCGGCCAATGTCTGTTCCATGGCCGCGAACATGTTGCGCGAATGTTCTTCCCAGCTCATGCCTTCGGGGCGCCCGTAGCAATCCGGACTCGGCACTTTGATGGTGTCCATCAGCAGCGCTTTGTAGGTCTCGGTGAACAGCGGCACGTCGCCGACCGCCATCGCCGCCATGGTTTCACCGTGGTAGCTGTTGGTCAGGGTGACGAAACGCTTTTTGTTCGGTTGGCCGCGATTGAGCCAGTAGTGAAAGCTCATTTTCAGCGCGACTTCGATGCAGGACGAACCGTTATCGGCGTAGAACACCCGGTTCAGGCCTTCCGGCGTCATCTTCACCAGACGCTCGGACAGCTCGATCACCGGCTGATGGCTGAAACCCGCCAGAATCACGTGCTCAAGCTGATCGACCTGATCCTTGATGCGCTGGTTGATGCGCGGGTTGGCGTGGCCGAACACGTTGACCCACCACGAGCTGACGGCGTCGAGGTAGCGCTTGCCTTCGAAGTCTTCGAGCCAGACGCCTTCACCGCGCTTGATCGGGATCAGCGGCAGCTGTTCGTGGTCTTTCATCTGGGTGCAGGGATGCCACAACACCGCGAGGTCGCGTTGCATCCACTGGTTATTCAGGCCCATTTACAGTCTCCTCGAGGCGGCTCGCGTCAGGCGCGGGCAAACAATCGCGCAAGCCTATGCAATGCGTCGCGCGGGGACAACCCATTGTGTCGATTGAGCTACTTTGTATGAGCCGATAGACGTCGCTGGCGGCGTTTTGATGGCTAACGTATTCTTCGCGGTTCTTTGGGTCGTCTGACCCGCACAACTGCTTTTTTCTGTGTATTTCCGGAGTTCGCTGAATGTCTGTCGGTTGGCTGCGCGCCTGTGCGCTGGTGATATTGGGGCTGTTCAGCGTTACGGCGCTGGCCAAGGATAAAACCGCAATCGTGATCGGTGGCGGCCTGTCGGGCCTGACTGCCGCTTACGAACTGCAAAACAAAGGTTGGCAGGTCACCCTGCTGGAAGCCAAACCAAGCCTGGGCGGTCGCTCCGGTATGGCCACCAGCGAGTGGATCGGCAACGACAAGACCCAGCCGGTGCTGAACAAGTACGTTTCGACCTTCAAGCTGGGCACCACGCCAGCACCGGAATTCGTGCGTACGCCGGGTTATCTGATCGACGGCGAGTATTTCTCCGCCGCTGATCTGGCGACCAAGCAGCCGGCCACCGCCGATGCCTTGAAGCGCTACCAGAAAACCCTCGACGATCTGGCGCGTTCGATCGACGATCCGCAGAACCCGGCCGCGACCAACACCCTGCACGCGCTGGACCAGATCACCGTATCGAGCTGGCTCGACAAGCAGAACTTGCCAGCGACCGCGCGTCAGTTGATCAACCAGGACATCCGCACTCACTACGACGAGCCTTCGCGTCTGTCGCTGCTGTATTTCGCGCAGCAGAACCGCGTCTATCGCGGCGTGTCCGACCGTGACCTGCGCGCTTCGCGTCTGGTCGGCGGTAGCCAGGTACTGGCGCAGGCGTTCGTCAAACAGATCAAAACCATCAAGACCAACGCGCCAGTGTCGGCGATCACCCAGGACAAGGACGGCGTGACCGTCAAGGTCGGCAGCGTTGGCTACCAGGCTGACTACGTGGTGCTGGCCGTGCCATTGCGTGCACTGAACAAGATTGCGCTGACGCCTGCGCTGGATGCTCAGCATCTTGCGGCGATCAAGGGCACCAACTACGGTTGGCGCGACCAGATCATGCTGAAGTTCAAGACGCCGGTGTGGGAAAGCAAGGCGCGCATGTCCGGCGAGATCTACAGCAACACCGGTCTCGGTATGCTCTGGATCGAACCAGCCCTGAAGGGCGGCGCCAACGTGGTGATCAACCTGTCCGGCGACAATGCCCGCGTGATGCAGGCGTTTGGCGACAAACAGATGGTCGATCAGGTGCTGATTCGTCTGCACGCGTTTTATCCACAGGCCCGTGGCTCGTTTACCGGTTATGAAATCCGTCGCTACAGCACCGATCCTTCGATGGGTGGCGCGTACCTGGCTTACGGCCCGGGCCAGATCAGCAAGTTCTGGCGTCTGTGGGAACGTCCGCTGCAGCGTGTGACGTTCGCTGGCGAACACACCGACACCTTGTACCCGGGCACCCTGGAAGGTGCACTGCGCACCGGTCAGCGTGCGGCCAGTCAGGTTGAAGATCTGGCGGCAGGCAAATCGTTCGAGCCAGTCAAAGTGCTGCCGGCTGCAGCAGCGGCAGGCGCGGCGGGTGCCGTGGCAGCGAAGAAGGGCAACTTCTTCAGCAACCTGTTTGGCGGTTCGGATGACGAGAAGAAGCCAGAGCCTGTGAAGGCGCCAGAGCCAGCTCCTGCTCCGGTTGCTCCAGCGCCTGCGCCGACTCCGGCACCTGCGCCAGCTCCGGTGGAAGCACCGAAGCCAGTGACTCCGGTGAAAGCTGAACCGGCGAAGAAAGCGGCGGCCAAGCCAGCGGCGAAGAAGCCTGCAGCTAAAACCGAGGCGAAGAAGGCCCCAGCCAAACCGGCAGCGAAAAAGGCCGAACCGGCGAAGAAGCCAGCGGCCAAACCGGCAGCCACTACTGAGACCAAGGCGCAGTAAGCCTTTGCTTCAATAAAAAACGCGACCTTCGGGTCGCGTTTTTTTGCCCTGCAATTTTGTCCTTCGCCATCCGGTCACGGGGCTTACTTGTGTACCGGAGCCTTCCCACAAAGTACTCAGACTGAGGTGATAGCGGGTGCCCCGGCGCCAATTCTATGCTGGGAAAAATAGGAGGCACTTGATGAAAACGTTCACGCTCATGCTTTTGCTGATTGCACTTCCAGGTTGCTCCAACGGGCGCTTATTACCTGGCGGTTATAGTTCAGAACTCGCGCATAAATGCCAGATAGATCCCTACAGCGCCGATTGCCTGCAACCACCGGCGGTGCTTCATAACTAATCAGCCATGAATAAAGGGCCGGTTCCACGAATAACTCTGTCCCGTTCGGCAGTTTCCCATGGCCACCTTTGCTTGCGCTTGTGCAGGCGCCCGAGGGTTCAGCAACGATCATTTGTCCAGACGCCCCACGCCGTAATCGCCTTTAATCTTTCCTTAACACGCCACTTACAGACTCTTGATCGTATTTATCGATATTTCAAAGCGAAATTTTCCGCTTTAATTCGATAGATAACTCGCTAGTCTTGGTTCGCAGTTCTCACAGGATTTGGGCAATGCAGCTACGTAACTCTTCATCGCGCTATGGTTGGGTCAGCATCTTCATGCACTGGGGCGTGGCGCTGGTGGTCTTCGGGCTGTTCGCGTTGGGCCTGTGGATGGTCGGGCTGGATTACTACAGCAGCTGGCGCAAAGAGGCGCCGGATCTGCACAAGAGCATCGGCCTGGTGTTGCTGGCCGTGATGGTGTTGCGGGTGTTGTGGCGCTTTATCAGCCCACCGCCGCCGACGCTGCAAAGCTACAGCCGCATGACTCGTATCGGCGCCAAGTTCGGCCACGGGTTTCTCTATCTGGCGCTGTTCGCTGTGATGCTTGCCGGTTACCTGATTTCCACCGCAGACGGTGTCGGGATCCCGGTGTTTGGCCTGTTTGAAGTTCCTGCACTGGTTTCCGGGCTACCGGATCAGGCAGATACCGCTGGGGTGATTCATCTCTGGCTGGCGTGGGCGCTGGTAATTTTTTCCGGTCTCCATGCGTTGGCAGCATTGAAGCACCACTTTCTCGATCGTGATGCGACCCTGACACGAATGCTCGGTCGCAAAGCCTGAAATTCAACCTCGACTCAAAGGAAAAGAAAGCATGTTGAAAAAGACTCTGGCCGCTCTGGCAATCGGTTCTGCACTGCTCTCGGCTCAGGCCATGGCAGCGGACTACAAAATCGACAAGGAAGGTCAGCACGCCTTCGTTGACTGGAAAATCAGCCACCTGGGTTACAGCTTCATCCACGGTACTTTCAAAGATTTCGACGGTACTTTCTCGTGGGATTCGGCCAAGCCTGAAGCCAGCAAGATCGCTGTTGATGTGAAAACCGCCAGCCTGTGGTCGAACCACGCTGAACGTGACAAGCACATCGCCAGCAAAGACTTCCTGGATGTTGGCAAGTTTGCTGATGCCAAGTTCGTCTCCACCGCCGTTAAATCGACCGGTGAAAAGACTGCTGACGTGACTGGCGACCTGACCCTGCACGGCGTGACCAAGCCAGTGACCTTCAAGGCCACGTTCAACGGCGAAGGCAAGGATCCATGGGGCGGCGAGCGTGCTGGCTTCAACGCCAAGACCACCCTGAACCTGAACGATTTCGGGATCAAGGGCCCAGGTCCTACCTCGCAAACTGCAGATCTGGATATCTCGCTGGAAGGCGTGAAAGTTAAATAACTTTCCCCCGTCACACAAAAACGCCCCCGGTCGAAAGGCCGGGGGCGTTTTTTATTGCCCGCCAAAACACAATTCCCCCTGTAGGAGCTGCCGAAGGCTCGGGCCGCGATCGGACGATCTTTTGATGTTGGCTTTTCTAAGATCAAAAGATCGTCCAATCGCGGCCCGAGCCTTCGGCAGCTCCTACAGAATGCGGGTTGGGGTCGTCCATAAAAAATGCCCCGGCTCTTGCGAGGCGGGGCATTTTTCATCGCAGCGTCAAATCAGCGATTGCGGGTCAGCAAGGCTGGTTTTTCGCCACGCGGGCGAGCTGGCAGTTGATCGAGCTGCTCAGGTGTCGGGAAGCGGTCGGCTTTCGATTCCTTGTGCATGATCTTCGGACCGTTGCTGCGCGGGTTTTGCACAGCCGGTTCGCTGCGTGGCTGGTCGTCACGGGCTGGACGGCGGTTGCGCGAGGACGAAGCGTCATCGCGACGAGCCGGCTGACCATCACGCGGTGCACCATTGCGCGGGCCGCTGCGTTTGGCCGGTGGGGTGCCGGTGCTCGAGCCGTTGCTGTTGCGCGGGCCGTTCTGGCGACCTTGTGGCTGACCGCCACGTGGTGCGCCGGAACCTGCGCCTGCGCCCTGCGCCGGTGCGCCTGGACGACGGCCGCGACCGCCAGCCGGGGCAGGCTTTGGCACGTAGTCAACGCGGTTACCGAAGTTGTCCACATCGTCGTCGAGGAACTCGTCCGGTGCACGATCAGCCGCCGCACGCGGTGGCTGGCTCGGACGCTGTTCACGGGCCGGAGTGCCTTCGCGCGGTTTCTGCTGACGGGCAGGACGCTCGCCACGTTCACCGGCCGGCTTCTCTTTGCCCTTGTCTTTGCCCTTGTCTTTACGACCGCCGCCACCGCCGCCGCCATTCGGCCCGTCGCCGCGTGGGCCACGTGGGTTGCGCGGGTTACGCACGTCCGGACGCTCGCGCACTTCCGGCTTCTCGGCTTCAATGGTGCTCGAATCGAAGCCCATCAGGTCGCCGTCGGCGATTTTCTGCTTGGTCATGCGCTCGATGCTTTTCAGCAGTTTTTCTTCGTCCGGTGCGACCAGCGAGATCGCTTCGCCCGAACGACCGGCACGGCCAGTACGGCCGATACGGTGAACGTAGTCTTCATCAACGTTCGGCAGTTCGAAGTTGACCACGTGCGGCAACTGGTCGATGTCCAGACCACGTGCAGCGATGTCGGTGGCGACCAGAATGCGTACTTCGCCAGCCTTGAAATCGGCCAACGCTTTGGTGCGCGCGTTCTGGCTCTTGTTGCCGTGGATCGCCACAGCCGGCAGGCCGTGTTTGTCCAGATACTCGGCCAGACGGTTGGCGCCGTGCTTGGTACGGGTAAAGACCAGTACCTGTTCCCACGCGCCAGCGGTGATCAGGTGCGCCAGCAGCGCACGCTTGTGGCTGGCCGGCAGACGGAATACGCGTTGTTCGATGCGCTCGACCGTGGTGTTCGGCGGCGTCACTTCGATGCGTTCCGGGTTGTGCAGCAGCTTGCCGGCGAGGTCGGTGATGTCTTTGGAGAACGTTGCCGAGAACAGCAGGTTCTGACGCTTGGACGGCAAGCGCGCGAGAACTTTCTTCACGTCGTGCACGAAGCCCATGTCGAGCATGCGGTCGGCTTCGTCGAGGACGAGGATTTCCACGTGGGACAAGTCAACACTGCCCTGGCCGCAGAGGTCGAGCAAACGACCCGGGCAGGCGACGAGTACGTCAACGCCACGGGACATGGCCTGAACCTGTGGGTTCATGCCGACACCGCCGAAGATGCAGGCGCTGACGAATTTCAGGTCACGGGCGTAGATCTTGAAGCTCTCGTGAACCTGGGCCGCGAGTTCGCGGGTCGGGGTCAGGACCAGTACGCGCGGTTGGCGCGGGCCGTGACGCTGGGATTTGTCCGGGTGACCGTTGGGGAACAACCGCTCCAGGATCGGAAGGGCGAAACCGCCGGTTTTACCGGTACCTGTCTGTGCCGCAACCATCAGGTCGCGACCTTGCAACACGGCGGGAATAGCCCGCTGTTGCACCGGAGTAGGCTCGGTATAGCCCGCATCTTCGATGGCGCGGACTAAAGCCTCGGAGAGACCGAGGGAAGCAAAGGACATGAGTAATCCTGTTTTAGTTAGGGCTTGGCCCAATGGGAGTCTTGCCTGGCGCGAATCACGTTTAAGAGGACGCAATCCCGTCCGGTCCTGCTGCGGTTCCGAAGGCACGTCTGGAGCGCTCGCGCGGGCTGCAAAGCTGCGCTGTAGCGGGTCGAGAGGCCTGTTACGGTTCCGGGCGTCCGGGCGTGAGCCTGGCGGGAACGCCGGAGTATAACAGAGCAATCACTGCGCGCCGCTTTCCTGCTGCTCAACGGTTTTACTGCTCGCCGAGGCATTGCCCAGCGGCGCGGCATCCGCCGGAGCTGCGCCATAGCGGGCGCTCAGCTCGGCATAGGCCGGCTCGCGCTTGAAGCGCTTGAGCTCGGCACCGAAGCGCTGTACGAGTAAATCCATGCCGGCATTGCGGCGAACCGCGAGAAATTGGCTCTGACGGCTAATAACTGTAGGGTTTTCAGTGATCTGATTGCGGATATCCAATTCGTCGAGCAAATGCTGGCCGACGCGGCGATCGGTGATCAGCAGATCAATCCGGCCACGCACCAGTTTGCCGAAATTGGCCTCGTGGGTTGGCGCCGGTTCGCGGGTAAACAGCGTCGAATTGCTGAAGTCGGGGCTGTACAGATAGCCCGGCGAGGTGCCGATGGTCAGGCCTTTGAGTTCTTCGAGTTTGCTGAACGGATGCGGCCGATTGTTGGCGTAGAACATCACGAACTCGACGTCCGACAGCGGCTCGCTCGGGTAGAGCAAGGTGGCGTCGCGTTCATCACTGTGAAAAATATCCAGTGCACCGTCGGCTTGGCCGGTTTCGAGCATCGACAGGCAACGCTTCCACGGCAGGAATTGCCATTCGACTTCAATGCCCAGGCGTTTGAAGACAATGGCCGTGGTTTCGTAGTCGAGTCCGAGGTTCTTGCCGCCTTCCTCATACACGTACGGCGCCCATGGCTCGGTGACAATACGCAACTTCTCGCCTCGAGCGGCAAAGCTCAGGCAAGCAAAAACCAGCACGGCGAATAACTGTGTGATCAAAGGCATGGCTTGAGATTACGACGAGAAACGCGAAAGAGCCAGAAAGTGCCTGCACAAGCTCTGTTTCGGGGCTTCAAAAGCAAAAGATCGCAGCCTTCGGCAGCTCCTACAGGTGTAATTAATACCAATGTAGGAGCTGCCGAAGGCTGCGATCTTTTGATCCTGCTTCTAACGCTTAACGAGGCAACTTCAGGTTATTCCAGATCGCCAGGCTAGGCTCAGCCTGGTTCATGGAATAAAAATGCAGCCCCGGCGCGCCGCCCTGCAACAAGCGCTCGCACATCTCGCTGACGACTTGCTCACCAAAGCGCTGAATGCTTTGCGTGTCATCGCCATAGGCTTCCAGTTGCTTGCGGATCCAGCGCGGAATTTCCGCACCGCAGGCATCGGAGAAGCGCGCGAGCTTGCTGTAGTTGGTGATCGGCATGATCCCCGGTACGACCGGAATATCCACGCCCAGCGCCTGCAAACGGTCGACAAAGTAGAAGTAGCTGTCGGCGTTGAAGAAGTACTGGGTGATCGCGCTGTCGGCGCCGGCACGGGCCTTGCGCACGAAGTTGGCGAGATCGTCTTCGTAGTTGCGTGCTTGCGGATGCATCTCCGGATAAGCAGCGACTTCGATGTGGAAATGATCACCGGTTTCTTCACGAATGAATTCAACCAGTTCATTGGCGTGACGCAGCTCGCCGCTGGTCATGCCCATGCCGGACGGCAGGTCGCCACGCAGGGCAACGATGCGCTTGATGCCGGCAGCCTTGTACTCGTTCAGCAGGCCGCGCAGGTCGTCCTTGCTGTCGCCGACGCACGACAGGTGCGGTGCGGCCGGTACTTTGACTTCGCTTTCCAGTTGCAGAACGGTGTTGAGGGTGCGATCACGGGTCGAACCACCAGCGCCATAGGTGCAGGAAAAGAAATCAGGATTGTAAGTGGCCAGCTGACGGGCAGTGGCGAGCAGTTTTTCATGCCCAGCATCGGTCTTGGTCGGGAAGAACTCGAAGCTGTAGCGACGGTCTTGGGACATGGTCATACCCTTGGAAACAAGAACCTTCGAGGCGCTGCAGTCCCTTGTGGGAGCGGGCTTGCTCGCGAAAGCGGCGGGTCAGACAACACAGATGTTGAATGTGAAGCCACCTTCGCGAGCAAGCCCGCTCCCACAGGGAGAGCGAGCAATCAGCGCCTGTTAGTAGCGGTAAGCGTGCGGCTTGAACGGGCCTTCGACGGTCACGCCGATGTAGTCAGCCTGTTGCTTGGTCAGTTGAGTGACCACGCCGCCGAAGCCGCGAACCATTTCCAGGGCCACTTCTTCGTCGAGTTTCTTCGGCAGTACTTCAACGGTCAGGCGCTCGGCTTTCTGGGCTGGCGACAGGTCGGCGTACTTCTGGCCGAACAGGAAGATCTGTGCCAGAACCTGGTTGGCGAACGAGCCGTCCATGATGCGGCTTGGGTGGCCAGTGGCGTTACCCAGGTTGACCAGACGGCCTTCGGCCAGCAGGATCAGGTAGTCGTCATTCTGAGCGTCGAAAGCGCCAGCACCGGTACGGTGGATCTTGTGTACCTGTGGCTTCACTTCTTCCCATGCCCAGTTCTTGCGCATGAAAGCGGTGTCGATTTCGTTGTCGAAGTGACCGATGTTGCAGACAACAGCACGCTTCTTCAGGGCTTTGAGCATGTTCGAGTCGCAAACATTGACGTTACCGGTGGTGGTCACGATCAGGTCGATCTTGCCCAGCAGCGCTTTGTCGATGCTTGCTTCGGAACCGTCGTTGATACCGTCGATGAACGGCGAAACCAGTTCAAAACCGTCCATGCAGGCTTGCATGGCGCAGATCGGGTCAACTTCGGAAACCTTGACGATCATGCCTTCCTGACGCAGGGACTGCGCCGAACCCTTGCCCACGTCACCGTAACCGATGACCAGCGCTTGCTTGCCGGACAGCAGGTGGTCGGTACCGCGCTTGATTGCATCGTTCAGGCTGTGACGGCAGCCGTACTTGTTGTCGTTCTTGGACTTGGTCACCGAGTCGTTGACGTTGATGGCCGGGATGCGCAGCTCGCCCTTGGCCAGCATGTCCAGCAGACGGTGTACGCCGGTGGTGGTTTCTTCGGTCACGCCGTGAACGCGATCCAGAACCTGTGGGTACTTGTCGTGCAGCAGCTGAGTCAGGTCGCCGCCGTCGTCGAGGATCATGTTGGCGTCCCATGGCTGGCCATCCTTCAGGATGGTCTGCTCCAGGCACCACTCGTACTCTTCTTCAGTTTCGCCTTTCCAGGCGAAAACCGGGATGCCGGCAGCAGCGATAGCGGCAGCGGCCTGATCCTGAGTGGAGAAGATGTTGCACGACGACCAGCGAACTTCGGCACCCAGGGCAACCAGGGTTTCGATCAGTACGGCAGTTTGAATGGTCATGTGGATGCAGCCGAGGATCTTCGCGCCTTTCAACGGCTGTTCGCCGGAGTACTTGCGACGCAGACCCATCAGAGCCGGCATTTCCGATTCGGCGATGATGGTTTCGCGACGGCCCCAGGCAGCCAGGGACATGTCGGCAACTTTGTAATCGTTAAAATCTGCAGGCGTGATAACAGCGCTCATGATGAGCCTCCATTCGTAATGTATGCGAATGGGCGCCGTTGTGCGTTTAGTGTCCGGCCGTGGCCAGTCAACGCCCCATCCGAGCCTGACAGGTTGAACCTGCTGCAGCGCCCCTCGGACAGGTGGCGGGAAAACGGTAGCAAGTGAACGTTACCGTTTTGAAACGGTGGCGATTATAGCCGTCTAGACTGATCTTCCAAAGGGTTTCTGTCGGCCAAATGAAGATCGTTAATGACGACCATAGTCGAAGCCGCATGGAGCATGACCGCTCAGTCTGCCAAGATACCGCTCATCGTTCGGCAAGACACTCAGGAGTGAAGATGAATTTCCACACCCGCAAATGGGTAAAACCCGAAGACCTCAACCCCAACGGCACTCTGTTCGGCGGCAGCCTGTTGCGCTGGATCGACGAAGAAGCGGCGATATACGCCATCGTGCAGCTGGGCAATCAGCGCGTGGTGACCAAGTACATTTCCGAGATCAACTTCGTCAGCGCCTCGCGCCAGGGCGACATCATCGAGCTGGGCATCACCGCCACCGAGTTCGGCCGCACCTCGATCACCTTGACTTGCGAAGTGCGCAACAAGATCACCCGCAAGAGCATTCTCACTGTTGAGAAGATGGTTTTTGTGAACCTCGGTGAAGACGGCTTGCCGGCACCGCACGGGCGCACCGAGATCAAGTACGTCAAAGACCAGTTTCAGGAAGATGAATTGGTCACCAAGTGACATTAGCGGTGCGCCCTTCGCGAGCAGGCTCGCTCCCACAGGTATAGCGTGAACCTGTGGGAGCGAGCCTGCTCGCGAAAGCGCTTTCAAAGTCACTGAAGATTGATCGGGTCACTGAACAGTCGTGAGCCGCGGGAGTCGTAGCTTAAAGCCCCCCACGGTTGCCACGCCATGACCACCCCCACCGACGGCAAGACCCCCGACCTCTCGGCCAAAGAACAGCACGAAGTCGAGAAGAGCCAGCCGCCGCGCGCGGCCGTCCTGCACGAAATCATCCGCTCACAAGGCGATCAGGAACTGGAGCGCAGCATCGCCGCACTCTGGTGGTCGGCACTGGCGGCCGGGCTGACCATGGGCCTGTCGCTGATGGGCATGGGCCTGCTCAACTCGCGCCTGCCCGAAGGTGACGAATTCAAGGTGATCGCCAGTTTCGGTTATTGCGCAGGCTTTCTGGCGGTGATTCTCGCCCGTCAGCAACTGTTCACCGAGAACACCCTGACCGCCGTGCTGCCAGTCATGACCAAGCCGACGATGCGCAATTTCGGCCGGCTGCTTCGCCTTTGGACGGTGGTGCTGGTCGGCAACCTCTGCGGCACGATTCTGGTCGCGTACGTGATGCTCGAACTGCCGATCTTCGACACCAAGACCGATCACGCCTTCCTCGAAATCGGCCGCAAGGTCATGGAAAACCACGCCAGCCAGATGTTCGCCAAAGGCATCGTTTCCGGCTGGATGATCGCCACCATGGTCTGGATGATCCCGTCCATGGAGAGTGCGAAGATGTGGATCATCATCCTCATCACTTATCTAATGGCGCTCGGCGACTTTACGCACATCGTGGTGGGTTCGGCCGAAGTGTCGTACCTGGTGTTTGCCGGCGAGTTGCCGTGGAGCGATTTCTGGATGGTCTTTGCCGGGCCGACGCTGGCGGGCAACATCATTGGCGGCAGCTTCATCTTCGCGCTGATCAGTCATGCACAGATCCGCAGTGAGAGCGGGGCGCCGAAGGAGTCTGCGGATCAGGCCGAGAAGCCTGATCCGCAGCAGAACAAAAAGTGATCAGTGATGCGCGGGTTCAGTGGTGGTCGCGGGCTCATTGCGAGTCGCATGTTTGACCAGTTTGCCGATGGTCAGGCCCTGCAACAGGATCGACGACAGCACTACGATGTAGGTGATGCTCAGCAGCAGATCGCGCTCCGGGCCCAGCGGCAGGGCCAGCGCCAGTGCCACCGAGACACCGCCGCGCAAACCGCCCCAGGTCAGAATCCGGATCGTGCCGGCCGGCACCGTCCGCCAGCGCCGCAGCAGGACGATGGCCGGGGCCACGGTCAGCAGGCGTGACAACAAAATTGCCACCGCCAGCAAACTCGCTGCCGCCACGTGCAGCCAGTTGAACGGCAGCAGCAACAGCTCCATGCCGATCAGCGCGAACAACAGCGCATTGAGCATGTCATCGAGCAATTCCCAGAAACCGTCGAGATAGCGCCGGGTCATTTCGTTCATCGCCAGATTACGGCCGACGTTGCCGATGATCAGACCAGCGACGACCATCGCAATCGGTGCTGAAACATGAATCTCGGTGGCCATCGCCGAACCGCCGATGACCAGCGCCAGAGTGAGCATCACCGTGATCTGATGCTGCTCGATACTCTTGATCATCCGATAGACCAGGTAACCGATCATCCCGCCGAACAACACGCCGCCAATCGCTTCGTGAACGAACAGCATGGCCGTGGCGCTGATGGTCGGGGTTTCGCCGAGTTGAGCGATGCCCAGCAGCACGGTGAACACCACGACTGCGGTGCCGTCGTTGAACAACGACTCGCCGACGATGGTGGTTTTCAGCGGTTTCGACGCATTGGCGGTACGCAGCACGCCGAGCACGGCGATCGGGTCGGTTGGCGAGATCAACGCGCCGAACAACAGGCAATAGAGGAAGCTCACGTGCCAGCCGAACAGGGCAAAGATATAAAAGGCGAGGCTGCCGATCACCGCGGTGGCAATCAACACGCCAAAGGTCGCCAGCAAACCGATGGGCCAGCGGTAGCTGCGCAGATCGTTCAGGTTGACGTGCAAGGCGCCGGCGAACAGCAGGAATGACAGCATCCAGTTCATCAACAGATCACCGAAGTCGATCTGGCCGATCAGTTGCTGCACGCGTTCTTCGAGGCCGGGGTAGCCGAGCACGCTCAGGCCTTGCAGCAACAGGGAGAACAACAGCGCAGTGACCATCACACCGATGGTCGGCGGCAGGCCGATGAAGCGGAAGTTGACGAAGGTGAGGAGGGTGGTGAGGCAGATGAAAGCGGCGACAAGTTCAAGCATCCGGGGTCCTTTGGATGAGGGGTGAAAGATAGCGCACCGAATCTTTGGTGCAGGGATTGGATGGGCTGAGTCAGGATCGGGACACAGTTGAGGGTGTGATGAGATCAACAGCCCCCTCACCCCAGCCCTCTCCCTTAGGGAGAGGGGGGAAAGGGAGCAGATCTTCAAGTCTTTCAGGGCCTGAGTTCGGCTCGAAATTTCAGGTCGATGTAACTCAAACATTCAACACGGTCAGTCCCCTCTCCCTCTAGGAGAGGGCTAGGGTGAGGGCTCTTGCAGGCTAAACCCGATCAGCCGGACACATTGACCGCAGCCGCTTCGCGACGTTGCAGATAGATGAAAAACAGCGCCGTCAGCACCGTCAGTACACCGACCAGCGCCCCCGTCCACGGCAAGTCCGCCAGATCCGCACCGCTGGCAACCACCAGACCACCGATCCACGCACCCGTTGCATTGCCGAGATTGAATGCGCTCTGGTTCAGCGTCGAGCCGAGGTTCGGTGCTTCGTGCGCTTGATCGATGATCAGCAATTGCAGGATCGGACACAGCGCAAAGGCAAAAATCCCCCACAGCACCAGCGTAATGGCGGCCGGAATCACCGAACGGCTGGTCTGGCTGAACGCCGCGAGAATTACCACCACCGCCAAGGCCACACCGACCAGCGACGGCAGCAAACGGCTATCGGCCAAGCGCCCGCCGAGCATGCTGCCACCGGTCAGGCCGACGCCGAACAGCAACAACATCACGGTCACACCGTGCGGGCTGACACCGGTGATGTCCTGCAGGATCGGCGCGATGTAAGTGAACACGCTGAACAGGCTGGTGGACGCCAATACACTCATGCCCAACGCCAACAGCACATTGACCTTGCCCAGCACTTTGAATTCGCTGGCGAGATTGGCCTTGTCCATCGCGATGTGTTTTGGCAGCCATAACCACTGCGCGAGCGCCGCGATCACGCCAATCACCGACACTGCCCAGAACGTCGAGCGCCAGCCGGCGTATTGACCGAGCGCTGTACCCAATGGCACGCCGAGGACATTGGCCAGCGTCAGGCCGGTAAACATCATGGCAATTGCCTGCGCGCGCTTGTTCGGTGCCACCAGTCCGGCGGCGACCACCGAGCCGATGCCGAAAAACGCGCCATGACACAACGCGGTGACCACGCGCGCCGCCATCAATGTCGCGTAGTTCGGTGCGAGGGCGCAGAGGATATTGCCGAGGATGAACATCAGCGTCATGCCCAGCAGCGTCGCTTTGCGCGGCATGTTCGCGGTGCCGATCGCCAGGATCGGCGCGCCGAACACCACGCCCAAGGCATAACCGGTGATCAACAGGCCGGCGTGAGGAATGCTCACGGCGAGGTCGCGGGCGACGTCGGGCAGCAAGCCCATGATGACGAATTCAGTGGTGCCGATGCCGAACGCGGCAACAGCAAGGGCAAGCAAGGCGAGTGGCATGCGCAAGGTCTCTGTCGTTAGTCTTGACGCGTTGATCAGGCATACGCAGGCCAGCGACCGTTCTCGAATGAGTACGGAGCAGGCAGGAATTATTGGTATTTTTCTGTGCGCAACTGAGTGCGGCGTGGTCGGTTGCAGTATAAACAGCTGCTGACACATCGCGAATCAATAATCTGACTATTCGGTTTTTCGGATGTTTAACCGTTTGGGTTTTCGGGTGCTCACTGTGGGAGCTGCCGCAGGCTGCGATCTTTTGATCTTGTTGTTAAAAATCAGAATCAAAAGATCGCAGCCTGCGGCAGCTCGTACATGGAGACTATAAAAATAAGGGGTGAGACGTGCTGGCGACAGCTTTGGTTTTGGTGGCGGCGCTTTTGCACGCGACGTGGAACACATTGATCAAATTCAGCGCCGAACGGCTGCTGGTGGTGGCGTGCATGGACACCGTGGCGCTGCTGGTGGTCGCCATCGCGTTGCCGTTCGTGAGTCTGCCACCCATGGAAATCTGGCCGTGGATTCTCGCTTCTGCGGCGTTTGAACTGCTCTATCGTTACCTGTTGATCCAGGCTTATCGGGTCGGCGATCTCGGCCTGGTCTATCCGCTGATGCGCGGGTTGTCGCCACTGGTGGTGCTGGCGCTGACGCTGATCTTCGCCGGCGAAGTCCTCACCACGCAGCAGATCTTCGGCATCATGCTGATTCCATTGGGCATGGTTTGCCTGCTTTGGCAGGGCGGCGGCGGAAAACACCTGCCGTGGTCGATGCTGCCGGTGGTGGCGCTGATCGGCCTGTGCATCGGCTGCTACACCTACATCGATGGCCAGGCGCTGCGACGCTGGTCGCACCCGCTGGATTATCTGGTCTGGGTGACGCTGCTGAGTGCCTGGCCGTTTCCGCTGTTGGCGTGGGTCGCCAAGCGTCCGGCGTTCCGGTTGTTCTGGCGCGAAGAGTGGAAGCTCGGGCTGGCGGTGGGCTTCTGCGTGTTGGCCAGCTACGCTTTGGTGCTGTGGGCGATGCAGTTGGGCTCGATTGCCGAAGCGGCGGCGTTGCGCGAGATCAGCGTGATTCTGGTGGTGCTGTTCGGTATGCGCTACCTGAAAGAACCTTTCGGCCGGCCACGGCTCTTAGCCTGTGGGCTGGTACTGATCGGCATGTTGATCATGAAGTTCTGACGGCCCGCGAATTCTATAAATCGAAAAAAGGACGGCGTTATGACGGTGGCTCTGTGGTGTGTGTTGGTCGCGATTTTTCTGCCGTATGTCTGCACGGGTGTGGCCAAGGCCGTGGGCGGTTACAGACTGAGTGACAACCATGATCCGCGCGACTTTCTCGAAAGCCTCAACGGTGTGGCGAGACGTGCGCATGCCGCGCAACTGAACAGCTTTGAAGTGATGCCGGCGTTTGCGGCGGCGGTGATCGTTGCGCACCTGGTGGGCACGGCGCAGCTGGTGACGGTCAATGTGCTGGCGGTGCTGTTTATCACCAGTCGCCTGCTGTACATCATTTGCTATCTGGCGGACTGGGCGATCTTGCGGTCGCTGGTGTGGTTTGTGGGGATGGGGTTGATTGCTTCGTTCTTCTTTGTATCTGTTTAGGTAAAGCAAGATCAAAAGATCGCAGCCTGCGGCAGCTCCTACTCAGGTTATGTGTTAATCCCCGTAGGAGCTGCCGCAGGCTGCGATCTTTTGCTTTTCAGGGTTTGTCGGCCACCTGCGGCACTTGCGGCAACGCCGCGCCTTTGGGCCAGAGCATCCAGATCTGCCCTTGCTGTTTCATGTCGCCGGCCAGTTGTCCGGCCGCATCACCGGTGCCCCAGAACAGATCCGCGCGGACCTCGCCGGCAATCGCGCCGCCGGTATCCTGCGCCGCCACCGGGCGCACCAGTGCCGTGCCATCCGGGCGGGTGGTCGACAGCCACAGCAGGCTGCCCAGCGGAATCACCTTGCGATCCACTGCCGCGCTGTAACCGGCAGTCAGCGGTACGTTCAGCGAACCGCGAGGGCCTTCGTTACTGTCCGGGTTGCGAGTGAAGAACACATAGCTCGGATTGCTGCCGAGCAGTTCCGGGATGCGCGCCGGATTGGCTTTGGCCCAGTTGCTGATTGCGCTCATGGTCACGTCTTCTTTCTTCAGCTCACCTTGTTCGACCAGCCAGCGCCCGATCGGCCGGTACGGATGACCGTTTTGATCGGCGTAGGCGATACGCAGCTGTTTGCCGTCCTGGGTCTGAATACGCCCGGAACCCTGGATCTGCAGAAATTGCAGGTTCATCGGATCGGTCAGGTACGCCACCACTGGAGCTTTGACGCCTTTCGATTCAATGGTCGCGGCATCGTCGTAAGGCTTGAGCACGCGGCCTTCGAGGCGACCGCGCAGACGTTTGCCTTTGAGTTCTGGATAAATACTGTCCAGTGAAACAATGATCATGTCTTCCGGCACGCCATACACGGGCACATTGGCCGTGTCGGTCGGCGTCAAGCTGCCGGGGTAGACCGGTTCGTAGTAACCGGTGATCAAACCGTTGGGGTTGTCGTTTTCAGCGCGCAGGCCGTAGACATCCAGATTCTGCTTGAGGAACGCGCGAATCTCCGTGGCGCTTTGCGGCACTGTGGCCGCCGCTGCGCAGGTCGGGCCCCAGACCGTATCAGCCTTGAGTCGGGTGCAGGCGCTGCGCCACGAACCGAAACCGGCGACCAGGTCACTGTCAGACACCGCCGGCAGTGCTTCCCAAGTGGCACTGGAATAGGTCGCGAGGGCATGGGTTTTCGGCTTGGCAGTCTCGCCACCGGTGCAGCCAGCGAGGATTGCCAGCAGCGGAAGGGTTGCGATCAGCGGGTGACGCCAGGCCTGGAAACGGCTGTTCATGGAGTGATTCCTGTGCCGGTTGCCCGAATGCTCCATGCGTTCAAGCAACCCGTATTTTTAATAGGGCTATTGGTGTTTGGCGGTGACGCGAGGATACTGGCCGCCGAATTCCGTGACCTGAAGCCACCATGACTCTTAAAAGAATTTCTGTTGTATTGCTGGCCTGTCTGACCTTGTCCGCCTGTGGCGGTGTCGATCCGAATTCGCCGCTGGGCCAACGCAAGGCGATCTTCAAGCAAATGCTCAAGACCGGTGAAGACCTCGGCGGCATGTTGCGTGGACGCATTCCGTTCGATGGACCGAAATTCGCCGAAGGTGCGGTGAAACTCGATGCGTTGTCCCATGAGCCGTGGAAGCATTTCCCGCAGGTTCGCGAGGAAGATCACACCAGCGCCAAGGACGATGTCTGGAAGCAGCAGGCGCGTTTTCAGGAAATGGCCCGCAACCTTGAAGCGGCCACCGGTGAATTGGTGATCGCCAGTCAGGTCCAGCCGTATAAAGCCAGCAACCTGGGGCCTGCGGTGCAGAAAGTTGAGGACGCCTGCACTGCTTGCCATAAACAGTTTCGGGATCATTGATCTTCAAGACTGCTGAGTAACCTTGTGGCGAGGGGATTTATCCCCGTTGGGTTGCGAAGCAGCCCCAAAACCATACAACCGGGTTTTTTCAGTCAGACCCGACTAGCCGGATTTGCGACGGCTTCGCCGCCGGACGGGGATAAATCCCCTCGCCACAGGGCCATCAATTACTTGTCGATTTCGTCCAGCGCGTCCTGCAGTTCTTTGCGCGATTCGGCGAGTTTGTCTTTGCGCTTGTTGATCTTCTCCGGATCGCCCTTTTTCATTGCCTTGTCGAGATCGGCCTGGCGCTGGCTGACTTCGTGTTTGGCTTCGAGCACTTTGTTTTCGCGTTCTTTCTTCAGGCCGGCGTCGGTGCAGTGTTCGTTCACTTCACGCAGGGCCGTTTCCAGACCTGCCTGCTGATCGGCATTGCCGCGCGACTTGGCCTGTTCGATCTGGTTCATGATGCCCTGCTTTTTGGCGGCGCAACCGGTCAGGCCCGGGGCGTCTTCATCGGCCATTACAGGGGCGGCCATCATGCCGCAGAGGGTCAGCATGGCGAGCGGTGCGAGAAATTTCATAAAAGCTCCATGTGCAAAGGCAATCGGGTCGGTAAGGCACTGCGCTGTTGGAGCGCCCTGGCCGCCGTTGGGTTCCCGGCGAGGCGGGATTGCGTGTTCAGAAACCGTCGATTCCGGCGGCATGTAAGGTTTCACTCAGGGCCAGCACCTGCGGGTCGCGGAAGAATGCGCTTAATTGCGCCGCGCGTCCCGGGCCTATGCCGGCTTCTGCCTGCCATTGTTCGGTGTCACGGTGTACCAGCGCCTGCCACGAGTCCGGCAGTTGTGCCTGGCCAGTTGGCGGCAAGCCCATTGCTTTAAGCCATTGGGCAAACGGTTGTTGGCGGGCGCTGTGAAAGCTTTCCATCAGGCGTGCGCTGCTGCGTTCGCCGAAGCCAGCAATGTTAGCAAGCTCTGGCGCGTCGAGGGTCAACCAATCCAGCAGGTTGTTCAGGCGGCGTGTTTCGAGAAGTTTCTCCCAGGTGCCACGGCCAACATTCTGCATCGCCAACCCTTGTTTGCCACTGAGCCAGGTCAGCCGTGCAAGGAATTGGCTTTCACAACCCGGATCAGGTTGCCAGCAGCTCAAAGCGTGGAAGTCATCGGCGTTGGGAATGTCGATGTCGGCCCGTTCGGTGGCGCGCAGCACAACGCTGTCGAGCCGAGGAATGGTGAGACCGGCGAGACTGATTGCAACCTGATCGCCGGGGCGAATATCCAGCGCTTGCCAGCGCTTTAACGAACTGGCGCTGACCCGTTTGATCTGCCGGTCATCGAGCATGACCGGTTTGAGTTCGAGGACTGGCGTGATGCGCCCGGTTCGACCGATGTTGAAATTGACCTTGCGCACCTCGGCCAATGCTTGCGCAAACGGATATTTCCAGGCGACGGCCCAATAGGGTGTGCGGGCTTGCCAGCGTTCAACTGGCGGGCGCCGGCTCTGGCGCAAAACCACGCCGTCGGTGGCAAACGGCAGGGGCGAGCGATACCAGTGATCGCGCCATTTCTGCGCCTCTGCAAAGTCACTGACGGCGTGGCTGTAGGGCGCGCTTGTGGCGAAGCCCAAGGTTGCCAGCGTGGACATGCGTTCGGGCAAGTCCGGCGGTCCCTGCGGCCAGTCCCAGACGAATAGCCCGATCCCGGCGGCTTGTTCTGAATCGAGAGATTTGCGCGCCATCAGCCCGGCAACGCTGGCGCGGGCGTTAACGCTGCCGGCCCGCGCCTGCACGTGTTCGTTCAAGCGCCAGTAGAGTTCGCCTTGCACCAGCAGATCCAGTGGTTGCGTAAGGCGCTGAGGGATGGCGCCGATTTTCTGTGCCGATGTGGTCCAGTCTTGCCCACGAACCCCGTCGCCACGACTGATGGCCTGCTGCAAAACTCCAGCGCGATAGATCAGCGTCACCGCGACACCGTCGACTTTCGGTTGCACCCAGACGTCCTGGCGGTCGCGCAGCCAGGTTTCCACGGCGGCGGCCTCGTGCAACTTGTCCAGGCCGGTGTGAGCGACAGGGTGTGCGATTGAGCCTGACGCCGTGCGCAACGGCTTGGGCGCGGACGGCAGATCGAAGCACAGCCGCCACTCGCTCAAGCGCAGGCGCGACTGATCGTAGAGTTCGTCGGCAATCGGTGAGCGGCCTTCGCGGTGGTAGGCGTCGTCCCATTGGTCGATCTGGTTTTGCAGGGCGGTGATTTCGTTTTGTGCTTTGAGGACGGTCCATTCGGGACAGTCGGCGAGCGTAGTGAGGCTGATGAAGGTCAACAGGAAAACAAGCAGCGAGCGCATCGTGAGCATCCTTGCTCAGGGAGGGTATTTGAAGGCTAGTCGGGATTTCGGGCAGGGGTGGGCAGGTGTTTTTCGGGGTGTTTCGACAGCTGAAGATCAAAAGATCGCAGCCTGCGGCAGCTCCTACAGGTGCCCGGATTTCAATGTGGGAGCTGCCGCAGGCGGCGATCTTTTGATCTGGCAGCCATGAAAAAGCCCCGCACGGCGCGAACCGTGCGGGGCTTTTTTGTACCGCCGGGGAAGTCTTACAGACCAGCAGCGGCGCGCAGAGCGTCGGCGCGGTCGGTTTTTTCCCAGGTGAACGTGGTGAAGGTGTCTTCGCCAACAGTCTTGGTCTCTGGCGTGCGACCGAAGTGGCCGTACGCTGCAGTTTCCTGGTACATCGGGTGCAGCAGGTCGAGCATGGTGGTGATTGCGTATGGACGCAGGTCGAACACTTCACGGACCAGTTTGACGATCTTGTCATCGCTGATCTTGCCGGTGCCGAAGGTGTTCAGCGAGATCGAAGTAGGCTGAGCAACACCGATCGCGTAGGAAACCTGGATCTCGCAACGCTCGGCCAGGCCGGCAGCGACGATGTTCTTGGCAACATAACGGCCAGCGTAGGCAGCCGAACGGTCAACCTTCGATGGATCTTTACCGGAGAACGCGCCGCCGCCGTGACGGGCCATGCCGCCGTAGCTGTCGACGATGATCTTGCGACCGGTCAGACCGCAGTCACCTACCGGGCCGCCAATGATGAACTGGCCGGTCGGGTTGATGTGGAACTGGGTGTCCTTGCTCAGCAGTTCGGCAGGCAGCACGTGCTTGACGATCAGCTCCATCACGCCTTCGCGCAGGTCTTTGTACGACACTTCAGGGTTGTGCTGGGTCGACAGAACAACCGCGTCGATACCGACAACCTTGCCGCCTTCGTAACGGCAAGTCACTTGCGACTTGGCGTCCGGACGCAGCCAAGGCAACAGACCCGATTTACGGGCTTCGGCCTGGCGCTGCACCAACTGGTGCGAGAAGGTGATCGGCGCTGGCATCAAAACGTCGGTTTCGTTGCTGGCGTAACCGAACATCAGACCCTGGTCGCCGGCGCCCTGATCTTCAGGCTTGGCACGGTCAACACCCTGGTTGATGTCCGGGGACTGCTTGCCGATGATGTTCATCACGCCGCAGGTCGCGCCGTCGAAGCCGACGTCGGAGCTGTTATAGCCGATGTCGAGAATCACGTTACGCACGATCTCTTCCAGATCGACCCAGGCGCTGGTGGTCACTTCACCGGCAACGATGGCCACGCCAGTCTTGACCAGGGTTTCCACGGCAACGCGTGCGTGTTTGTCCTGGGTAATGATGGCGTCCAGCACCGCATCGGAAATCTGGTCGGCGATTTTGTCCGGATGCCCTTCGGACACGGACTCGGAGGTGAAGAGGGAGTATTCGCTCATCTCGATGTTTTCCTGAATTTACCGATGGTGAGTGTCGCCAGTCGGTCGCTGAAAGTGGCGAACCTGGATCTGGAAACCATTACGTAAGCCTACATAGAGGCTTTCCCCGGGAACGAGTCCCGCAGCGGTGGCCCAACGGGCCAAATCGTCCTGTTCAAACCCCAACCACAGATCACCGCAGGCCTCCCTGGCCCAACTCTGGTTGTGGCTACATAACTCTGTCACGAGCAAGCTACCGCCCGGTTGCAGCAGGTCGGCCATGTGCTTGAGCGCATCGGCCGGCGCGGCGAAATGGTGCAACACCATGTTCAACACCACGCAATCGGCCTGAAGGCTTGTGCCGTTCAATGCATCGGCCAATTGCAGGCTGACGTTAGCCAGCTGTTCACGTTCGCATACCTGACGCGCCAGTTCGAGCATCGCCGGGCTGTTGTCCAGCGCGGTGACGGCGTGGAAGCGACGGGCCAGTTCCGGCAGAAAAGCACCATCGCCGGGGCCGACTTCAATGGCCGTGGCAGCACCATCGAAGTTCAGTTTGTCGAGCAGGGCCAGCACGCTTTCGCGGTACTGCGGCAGGCCTGCGATCAAATCCTGCTGGGCGCGAAATTTCTCCGCGACCCTTGCGAAAAAGTCCTGACTGGCCGCGGCGCGTTGGCCGTGAACCTGCTCGATGCGCGCTTGCACATCGTCAGGCAGCGTCAGGTTGTCGACTTCTTCTAACAACGCCGCGTGCAACTTGCCGCCCAACAGATCGGTGTGGGGCAGGGCGCGGCGATAAAAGATCGCGTTGCCTTCGCGGCGCGTCGCCACCAGGTCGGCTTGTGCCAGTACCTTGAGATGGTGACTCATGCCGGACTGACCCATACCGAAGATCTGCGCCAGCTCGAGAACACCAAACGAATCGTTGGCCAGCGCGCGCAATACATTCAGCCGCAACGGATCGCCGCCGGCCTTGCACAGGGCCGCCAGCTCGTCGCAATCGTCATGGCGAATGGAAGGCACGCGTAAATTCATAGGGCCGCAGTCTAGTGACGGGGGGAATTCATCGCAAGGGCAATATCAAAAAGTTTTGATATTGCTCGATCAGTGGCGCTTTTTATTGCACTTCTCACTCACCGGTTAACTCTACAAACGAGTAGCGGAAAGGTTTCACCAACAGAAAGCGCCGCTATCCATTGGAAAAACGCCCCCGGATGACTATCTGTCATTGCCCCGAGGCGCTCCGGTGAGGGAAAATGCCCTCCTTTTTTCCGTTTCGACTTACCAGAACCCAGGAGATCAGCGATGCCTAGCCGTCGTGAGCGTGCCAACGCCATTCGTGCCCTCAGCATGGATGCCGTGCAAAAAGCCAACAGCGGCCATCCCGGTGCCCCTATGGGTATGGCAGATATCGCCGAAGTGCTTTGGCGCGACTACCTCAAGCACAACCCGAGCAATCCATCGTTCGCCGACCGTGACCGCTTCGTGCTGTCCAACGGCCACGGCTCGATGTTGATCTACTCGCTGCTGCACCTGACCGGTTACGACCTGTCGATCGAAGACCTCAAGCAGTTCCGTCAACTGCACAGCCGCACCCCGGGCCACCCGGAGTTCGGTTACACCCCGGGCGTTGAAACCACCACCGGCCCACTGGGTCAGGGTCTGGCCAACGCTGTGGGCTTCGCCCTGGCGGAAAAAGTCCTCGGCGCGCAGTTCAACCGTCCTGGCCACGACATCGTCGATCACCACACCTATGTGTTCCTGGGTGATGGCTGCATGATGGAAGGCATTTCCCACGAAGTCGCTTCCCTGGCCGGTACTTTGGGTCTGGGCAAGCTGATCGCGTTCTACGATGACAACGGCATCTCCATCGACGGCGAAGTCGAAGGCTGGTTCACCGATGACACCCCGAAGCGTTTCGAAGCCTACAACTGGCAAGTGATCCGCAACGTTGACGGTCACGACCCGGAAGAAATCAAGACTGCCATCGAAACCGCTCGCAAGAGTCCGCTGCCGACGCTGATATGCTGCAAGACCACCATCGGTTTCGGTTCGCCGAACAAGCAGGGCAAAGAAGACTGCCACGGCGCCCCATTGGGTGACGCGGAAATTGCGCTGACCCGCAAGGCTCTGAACTGGAACTACGGCCCGTTCGAAATCCCGGCCGACATCTATGCCGAGTGGGATGCCAAGGAAAAAGGTCGCGCGGCCGAAGCCGAATGGGATCAGCGTTTCGCTGCCTACTCCGCAGCATTCCCGACCGAAGCCAACGAGCTGATCCGTCGCCTGAGCGGTGAGCTGCCCGCCGACTTCTCCGAAAAAGCTTCGGCTTACATCGCTGAAGTCGCGGCCAAAGGCGAAACCATCGCCAGCCGTAAAGCCAGCCAGAACACCCTGAACGCATTCGGCCCGCTGCTGCCGGAACTGCTTGGCGGTTCGGCTGACCTCGCCGGTTCCAACCTGACCCTGTGGAAAGGTTGCAAGGGCGTCAGCGCTGAAGACGCCAGCGGCAACTACATGTACTACGGCGTGCGCGAATTCGGCATGACCGCGATCATGAACGGCGTGACCCTGCACGGCGGCCTGGTGCCTTACGGCGCGACCTTCCTGATGTTCATGGAATACGCCCGCAACGCCGTGCGCATGTCCGCGCTGATGAAGAAGCAAGTGATCCACGTCTACACCCACGACTCCATCGGTCTGGGCGAAGACGGCCCGACGCACCAGCCGATCGAGCAACTGACCAGCCTGCGCACCACACCAAACCTCGACACCTGGCGTCCAGCCGATGCCGTTGAATCGGCCGTGGCCTGGAAAAACGCTCTGGAGCGCAAGGACGGTCCATCGGCGCTGATCTTCTCGCGTCAGAACCTGCAACACCAGGAACGTGATGCCGGCCAGATTGCCGACATCAGCCGTGGCGGTTACGTGCTGAAGGACTGTGCAGGCGAGCCTGAGCTGATCCTGATTTCGACCGGTTCGGAAGTCGGTCTGGCGGTTCAGGCTTACGACAAGCTGACCGAGCAGGGCCGCAAGGTCCGCGTGGTTTCGATGCCGTGCACCAGCGTGTTCGATGCTCAGGACGCGGGCTACAAGCAAGCCGTTCTGCCGTTGCAAGTCAGCGCACGTATCGCCATCGAAGCGGCACACGCCGACTTCTGGTTCAAGTACGTGGGTCTGGAAGGTCGCGTGATCGGCATGACCACTTACGGCGAATCGGCTCCGGCTTCGGCACTGTTCGAAGAGTTCGGCTTCACCCTGGAAAACATCCTCGGTCAGGCTGAAGAGCTGCTGGAAGACTGATCCAGAAAAGATGTCGTCTGAGCTGACGCCTTCGCGAGCAGGCTCGCTCCCACATTGGAATGCATTTCCCTGTGGGAGCGAGCCTGCTCGCGAAAGCGTTGGTTCAGGCAACATCGCACTGCCTGATTCACCACGGTAATCGAGAACCCCATGCCTCAACCGCGTCCTTACAAAGTTGCACTCAACGGCTACGGCCGGATTGGTCGTTGCGTCTTGCGTGCGTTGTTTGAGCGAGGCGAGAAAGCCGGGTTTGAAATTGTCGCGATCAACGATCTGGCTGACATGGCCAGCATCGAATACCTGACACGCTTCGACTCCACCCATGGCCGCTTTCCTGGCGAGGTGCGAGTAGAAGGCGATTGTCTGCATATTAATGGTGACTGCGTGAAGGTCCTGCGCAGTGCCACCCCCGAAGGCATTGATTGGGCGTCGCTGGGCGTCGATCTGGTGCTTGAGTGTTCCGGTGCCTATAACACCCGTGAAGACGGCCAGCGCTTTCTCGACGCCGGCGCGCCACGCGTGTTGTTCTCGCAGCCGATGGCCAGCGAGGCAGATGTCGACGCCACCATCGTCTACGGCGTCAATCAGGATTGCCTGACCGGCGACGAACTGTTGGTGTCCAACGCCTCCTGCACAACCAACTGCGGCGTGCCGCTGTTGCGCTTGCTCGACAAGGCGATCGGCCTCGATTACGTGTCGATCACCACGATTCACTCGGCGATGAACGATCAGCCAGTGATCGACGCCTATCATCACGAAGACCTGCGCCGCACCCGTTCGGCGTTCCAGTCGGTGATCCCGGTGTCCACCGGTCTGGCGCGCGGTATCGAGCGCCTGCTGCCGGAACTTGCCGGGCGAATTCAGGCCAAAGCCGTACGCGTGCCGACGGTCAACGTGTCCTGCCTCGACATCACGATGCAGACCGCCACCGCGACCGACGCCAGCGAGGTCAACCGGATCCTGCGCGAGGCCGCCACCAGTGGCCCGCTCAAAGGCCTGCTCGCCTATACCGAGCTGCCGCACGCCAGTTGTGATTTCAACCATGACCCACATTCGGCCATCGTCGATGCCAGTCAGACCCGTGTTTCCGGCCCCAAGCTGGTGAACATCCTGGCCTGGTTCGACAACGAATGGGGTTTTGCCAACCGAATGCTGGACGTTGCAGAACACTATCTGCAAACAGCAACTTCAAAAAAACCGTAGGAAGTGCGACCCATGACCGTGTTGAAGATGTCCGACCTCGATCTGCAAGGTAAGCGCGTATTGATCCGCGAAGACCTCAACGTCCCAGTCAAGGACGGTGTTGTCACCAGCGACGCGCGTATCCTGGCTTCGCTGCCGACCATCAAGCTGGCCCTGGAAAAAGGCGCGGCCGTGATGGTCTGCTCGCACCTTGGCCGTCCGATCGAAGGCGAGTTCTCCGCCGAGAACAGCCTCAAGCCAGTCGCTGACTACCTGAGCAAGGCGCTGGGCCGTGAAGTGCCGCTGGTGGCTGATTACCTCGGTGGCGTTGAGGTCAAGGCCGGCGACATCGTGCTGTTCGAAAACGTGCGCTTCAACAAAGGCGAGAAAAAGAACGCTGACGAACTGGCCCGGCAATACGCCGCCCTGTGCGACGTATTCGTGATGGACGCTTTCGGCACCGCTCACCGTGCCGAGGGTTCGACCCACGGCGTGGCCAAGTTCGCCAAAGTTGCGGCCGCTGGTCCACTGCTGGCCGCTGAACTGGATGCCCTGGGCAAAGCGCTGGGCGCGCCGGCTCAGCCAATGGCGGCCATCGTTGCCGGCTCCAAGGTGTCGACCAAACTCGACGTGCTGAACAGCTTGAGTCAGATCTGCAATCAACTGATCGTCGGCGGCGGCATCGCCAACACCTTCCTCGCGGCGGCCGGTCACCCGGTTGGCAAATCGCTGTACGAACCGGATCTGCTCGACACCGCGCGCGCCATCGCTGCCAAAGTCAGCGTGCCATTGCCGGTTGACGTAGTGGTTGCCAAAGAATTCGCTGAAACCGCCGAAGCCACCGTCAAGCTGATCGCTGACGTTGCTGCCGACGACATGATTCTGGACATTGGCCCGCAAACCGCAGCCAACTTCGCTGAACTGCTGAAATCGTCGAAAACCATTCTGTGGAACGGCCCGGTCGGCGTGTTCGAATTCGACCAGTTCGGCAACGGCACCAAAGTGCTGGCCCAGGCCATCGCTGAAAGCTCGGCGTTCTCCATTGCAGGCGGTGGCGACACTCTGGCCGCTATCGATAAATATGGCGTGGCTGAGCAAATCTCCTACATTTCCACCGGTGGTGGCGCGTTCCTCGAATTCGTCGAGGGCAAAGTGCTGCCAGCCGTAGAAGTCCTGGAAAGCCGGGCCAAGGCCTGAGGCCGCCCGTTTGGCCAGGCAAAGGAGTGTTTTCATGGTCAAGTCGTTAGCACTGTTGTTGCTGACCGGTACGCTGGCGGCCTGCGGGAGTAACCCGAAGGCCGAAGCCACGCCGGCACCGAGCGAGTCGCAGAAGGGCTGTTATCAGGCCGACTGGCAGGCCGAAACCAACCCGGTGCTGAACAAGCGATCCGGGCCGGACGGTCTGGACAAATACGAGACGCAAACCCCGGCCAAGGAACATGGTTGTCCTTGACGGGTCTGACTCTTTAACTCAGGGCTGGCGGCGTGCGCCGTCAGTCGAGGAACACGGATGAAAGGCTTGATCGCCATTGCGGCGTTGGCATTGTTGGGCGGTTGCGCGCAGTTGAACCTGTTTCAATCGTCTGCCCCGGCAGATAACTGGACCACCTGGACCTGCGACAGCCAGGCCAAAGTGCTGTGGCGCTACGCCGATGCCGGCCAGAAGGAAGTCGACGTTCGACTGGGTGGCGGTGATCAGGTCTATCGCCTGAAAGAAGAGCCGGGCGCCTCGGGCACGCTGTACAGCGACGGCATGCTGGCGTTTCACGTCAAGGGTGAGGAAGGCCTGGTGTACTGGGTCGCCACCAATGACCTGATCGGCCGCGGCTGCAAAGCCGAGTAAAACGATTGAATTGATGTACAGAGAACCAAATGTGGGAGCGAGCCTGCTCGCGAAAGCAATCTTGCCGTCGATGATGCAGTGTCTGTCAGACCGCTTTCGCGAGCAGGCTCGCTCCCACAAGGGTTCTGCGCAGTTCTCAGGAATTTGCTTTATCGAATCACCAGACCGGGCCTCAACCCCCGATCTGCAATCACTTGAATAGCCGCCGCCGCTCCGGCAGGCTGGCACGATTAACGACCCTAAACCGGGAGAGACACACACAATGGCACTTATCAGCATGCGCCAGATGTTGGACCACGCAGCCGAGTTCGGCTACGGCGTTCCAGCCTTCAACGTCAACAATCTTGAGCAGATGCGCGCCATCATGGAAGCCGCTGACAAGACTGACTCCCCGGTGATCGTTCAGGCTTCGGCCGGCGCCCGCAAATACGCCGGCGCACCATTCCTGCGTCACCTGATCCTGGCTGCGATCGAAGAGTTCCCGCACATCCCGGTGTGCATGCACCAGGACCACGGCACCAGCCCTGACGTCTGCCAGCGCTCGATCCAGCTGGGCTTCAGCTCGGTAATGATGGACGGCTCGCTGGGCGAAGACGGCAAGACCCCGACCGACTACGACTACAACGTCCGCGTTACCCAACAAACCGTGGCCATGGCTCACGCCTGCGGCGTATCGGTAGAAGGCGAGCTGGGCTGCCTGGGTTCGCTGGAAACCGGCATGGCCGGTGAAGAAGACGGCATCGGCGCTGAAGGCGTTCTGGATCACAGCCAAATGCTGACCGACCCGGAAGAAGCCGCTGACTTCGTAAAACGCACTCAAGTTGATGCCTTGGCCATCGCCATCGGCACCAGCCACGGCGCTTACAAGTTCACCAAGCCACCTACCGGCGACGTGTTGGCCATCGACCGCATCAAGGAAATCCACAAGCGCATCCCGAACACCCACCTGGTGATGCACGGTTCTTCGTCGGTTCCACAAGAGTGGCTGGCGATCATCAACCAGTACGGCGGCGACATCAAAGAAACGTACGGCGTACCGGTTGAAGAAATCGTCGAAGGCATCAAGTACGGCGTGCGCAAAGTCAACATCGACACCGACCTGCGTCTGGCGTCCACCGGCGCCATGCGTCGCCTGATGGCCACCAACCCGAGCGAATTCGACCCACGTAAATTCTTCGGCGCCACCGTGACCGCGATGCGTGATGTGTGTATCGCTCGTTATGAAGCGTTCGGTACGGCGGGTAATGCTTCGAAGATCAAACCGATCTCGCTGGAAGCGATGTATCAGCGTTATCTGAAGGGTGAGTTGAACGCTAAGGTTAACTAAGCCTGAGCGTTAACTAGCGTTATGAAAAACCCGCCGAGAGGCGGGTTTTTTGTGGAAGAATGCTGCGATACAATTTCAGCTGTTTTCACTTTTGCTCAGCCAGTCGACATTCCTTTCAAGAACCTCCAATCGGATTTCTCCAATAGGGCCGGTTCCGCCCTTGCTCACTATTTGTGCAGTGAAGTTTGCTCTATTTCCGGAAAAATTCTCTTCATTATAGAGTTCGATACCACCGTCTTTACAGACAAGCTCCGCAAAAATCCTTTGTTCGGATTCTTCGTGAATCAGAATGCGCTGACCATTTTGTTTAAAAGAAAAAACGCTTGCGCAGTCTGAGTTTTTTGATGCGCGGATGTTGCCATTTTGTAATTCCAAATAACTTCCATGGTTTGGGCCAGGAGTCCTGCTATAAATAACATACTCTCCATCGGTAATGTGCCGGAAATAAAACGTTGCTGGAGTGTTTCCTGAGCACGAGCTGGTGTGCAACTCGTTGGTATCTTTATGATCCACGTATTTTGAGTAATCTGATGATCCGTTGATGGTGGACGGTCGTGAGCTGATTAAGTATGCTCTTTGAAAGCCAATACTCGCAGAGATGTTTATATTACCTATTGGGCGGCTTATGTGCAGTGTGCCCAGAAATGACTTATCTTTGTCGTCCATTTTTTTACTGTCCCATTTGAAGATAGCGGATAGAGAGTAGATTGATTTTTCCTGGCTTCTTGCCAGGATTAGATTGGGTTTTGTGCATAGTGTTGTCACCTGTCAGAGTTGACAGGTTTTTATATTTTTTTGTTATGCTGGATATAGCAACGTGGGAAATAAACGAAAAGGGCGCGAAATAAGGGGGCGGATTTTATGGTGCTTACTTAAGAGCTAGGCACTTGAGCTGAAAGCAAATAATGAAGAAGGACTTTTCTTGGTCTACGGTAATAGTTGTGAGCACACCCCGACAAACCAAGGACAGAATGTCTAAATAAGGTAATGAGGGGGCGGATTTATTTGTTAGAGCGCCCCCTTGGTGATGCACGGTTTATTCTCGTATGGAAATACCTGACTGACAGATGCTAGTGCACAACGCTTGAAACCTCGGGCTACTAAACCCGATCACTGGAAATCAGTGACGCGAATCAATTTACCGATGGCCCTTCAGGCGCACAAGCCGGCGGATTCTGGCGTAGTGGTAGGCAACGACGCAAGGTGTTGTAGGCATCCGGAAGTAACCGCCGACAGAACTAAACAACACCGTTTAAATGTAGGAGCTGCCGAAGGCTGCGATCTTTTGATTTTGGCTTTTTAAAATCAAGAACAAGATCAAAAGATCGCAGCCTTCGGCAGCTCCTACCGGGGGAATGCATTTGGCGGGTGGGTTATTTATCGTGATCGATATCGAGTTTGGAGAAGGTGACCTGGCCGCCTTCACTGGTGTATCCGGTGTTGTCCTGCACATAAACCCCGGCTTTGAAGTACAGCGGTTTCACCCGCCAAGTCGCGCTGATTTGTGAATCCCACTGATAACCCGCCGCGCTGATGCCGAGCGCACCGCCGGGGCTGAGGTGGATGAGGTAGTTGAATTCGTTGTCCAGTTTGATCCCGGTGGCGAGGGTGATAACGCGGCTTTCGTCATCGTCCGGGTGCATGCGGACTTTGATCACCAGGTTGCCGGTCTCGGTTTTGGTCTTGTATTGGTATTCAAGTTTGACCAGCGGTTTCTGGCTTTCATAGGCGTGGATCTGGCCAATGACGATCTTGCCCGAACTCGGCACTTTGTTGACCGTGACCGTCGCGCGCAGCAAGTTGTCGGCGTCGGGGTAATACCAGTTGCGCAGGGTGCCGTTGCTGTAGGTTTCGCGCAGTTCGGTGCGCGGGTAGATGGCGTTTTCGGTTTTTGACCCGGTAACCGGTGACCAGAAAAACAAGGTGCCGGTGTCGGAATGAAAGTACTGATCCTTGAAACCTTTGACCAGTTTGGAGGTTTCGACGGTGTATGGCGGGCTGCCGACGGGAACGCTGAGGTTCCAGGTTGCGAGATCGATCATGTCGGTTCTTCCACTCGATTCATCCTGAACGCGGGTGCCAGAAGCTCTAGTCCGCGCCTTTTGGGGGCGGCCTTTATAAGCGTAGAGGGATTTTTTGTTAATGCCCGTTTGGCAGATGATTGGCGTCAACATCCTGTCGAAATGCCATCTTTCCCGGTTTTCGGGGGCTGTAGCGGTGACCGTTAGTCGGCTAAACAAGGCATTGGCTAAATGATGGCTCGATGACAGCTTCTGCTTTTTCAGATCACGGACTAGAGTGATGGCTCAGTATGTGTACGGTTTTTACCGGAAACCGACCTGAATTCCCGACAAGAGAAGCAGCATGGAATGCGCGCAACCCCAGCCAGGTGAAGGCAGCTCTGTCCTATTGATCGTTGATGATTACCCTGAAAACCTGATCAGCATGCGCGCGTTGCTGCAGCGTCAGGATTGGCAGGTCATCACCGCTGCCTCCGGTTTCGAGGCGCTCAGCCTGTTGCTCGAACACGACGTCGACCTGGTGCTGCTGGATGTGCAGATGCCGGGCATGGACGGTTTCGAGGTCGCGCGGCTGATGCGCGGCAGCCAGCGCACACGCCTGACCCCGATCATTTTCCTCACCGCCAATGAGCAATCCCAGGATGCCGTGATCAAGGGCTATGCCAGTGGTGCGGTGGATTACCTGTTCAAACCGTTCGATCCGCAGATTCTCAAGCCGAAAGTGCAGGCGTTGCTGGAGCACCAGCGTAATCGTCGCGCCTTGCAGCGTTTGAGTCATGACCTGGAAGTGGCGCGTGCCTTTAATGCCTCTGTGCTGGATAACGCCGCCGAGGGGATATTGGTGGTGGGCGAGGACGGTTTGATCCGCTTCGCCAATCCGGCAATTTCGCGTCTGCTCAATGCGCCGGTCAAGGAGCTGGAGGGTAAAGAGTTTCTCGATTACCTGCAGAAACCGCACATTCCGCTCTGGGCCGATTCCGATTTTTACGCCAGCTACAAACGTGGCGAAACATTAAGACTGCACGACGCATTATTGCGTACCGCGCCCGGCCAGCAGGTGCCAGTGGCCTTGTCCTGCGCGGCGCTACCCACAGAACAACACGCGATGGTGGTGACGGTTCTCGACATGTCGGTGGTGCGCCACCTGCACCAACAGCTTGAGTTTCAAGCCGTGACCGATCCGCTGACCGGGTTGCTCAATCGCCGAGGCTTTTACCAGACTGTGGAAAACCTGCTGCTGCGCGGTGAGCGCAGCGACAGTAGTTGGGTGCTGCTGTATCTGGACCTCGACGGTTTCAAACGGGTCAACGACTCATTGGGCCACGATGCCGGCGACCGTGTATTGCGTTGGGTTTCCGAGCAATTGAAGGCGTGCCTGCGCCCGTTCGACATACTCGCGCGTATGGGCGGCGATGAATTCACCGCGTTGCTGGATCTGGAATTCCCGGAGCAGGCAGCGAAGATCGCCGAGAAACTCATCGAGCGTGTGTCGATCTGTCAGCAAATCGAGGGGCTGGATATCGCCCTTGGCGCGAGCATCGGCATTGCCACGTATCCGGATTGCGGTTCGAACCTCGACGGTTTGCTGCGTGCGTCCGACATTGCCATGTACGAAGCCAAGCGCGCCGGGCGTCAGCAATATCGCTTCTACGATCATGAAATGAACGGTCGCGCCCGTTCGCGCTTGATGCTTGAAGAAAGCGTACGCACGGCCATCGAGAATCGCGATTTCAATCTGGTCTATCAGCCGCAGGTGGCGATCGACACGGGGCAGATACGCGGGTTTGAAGCGTTGTTGCGCTGGCAGCATCCCAGCGTCGGCGATGTTCCACCGGGGCTTTTCCTGCCGTTGCTGGAAGAAGCGCGGCTGATCAGCCGGCTCGGCAGCTGGATCTATCATCGTGGCGCCGGCCAGCGCAAAGCCTGGGAAACCCTGTTTGCCGAGGATCTGGTGCTCGGCGTGAGTTTGAGCAACACCCAGTTCAGCCTGCCGAATCTGGTCACCGAGTTGCGCCAGGTCATGGAGCGACACGCGCTGCAGCCGCGACAGCTGGAGGTCGAAGTCACCGAAGAAGCCTTGATGCAAAACCCCGACGAAACGCGCAAGCAGTTGCGTCTGTTGCGCAACCTCGGGGTGCGCGTGGCGCTCGACGACTTCGGTTCAGGGCCTTGCTCGCTGGCGCATTTGCGCGATCTTGAGCTGGATACGCTGAAGCTTGATCGCCATCTCATTGCGCGATTGCCGGACTCTGCGCGGGATGCGTCGCTGGTGAGTACCGTGATCAACCTGTGCAAGCAATACGGTTTGCTGGTGATCGCCGAAGGCGTCGAAACCATTGAGCAATATCAGTGGCTGCAAGCCCACGGTTGTGAGTATGTGCAAGGTTTCCTTGTCGCGCGGCCATTGATCGCCGAAGACGCCGCCACGTTCGTCGAGCCCTTCGACTGGAGCGCGCTGCCCGGTTGAATTCGCTACACTGGCGCACCTTTTTTCGAACCGTGTCGCCCGTCCATGACTGTGTTGAAGTACCTCCAGGCCTATCCCGCGCAATTACAGGATCAGGTGCGCCAACTGATCGCCGAAGGGCGCTTGGGTGATTACCTGAATCAGCGTTATTCGGGGCGACACGATGTGCAGAGCGACAAGGCGCTGTACAGCTACGCGCTGGACCTGAAACAGGAATACCTGCGCAACGCGCCGGCCATCGATAAAGTGCTGTTCGACAACCGTCTCGACCTGACCCACCGCGCGCTGGGCCTGCACACCACGGTGTCGAGGGTGCAGGGCGGCAAGCTCAAGGCCAAGAAAGAGATTCGTATTGCCTCGTTGTTCAAGGAGGCTGCGCCGGACTTTCTGAAAATGATCGTCGTGCACGAGCTGGCGCACTTCAAAGAGTCGGATCACAACAAGGCGTTTTATAAATTGTGCGAGCACATGCTGCCGGGGTATCACCAGGTTGAGTTCGATCTGCGCGTGTACCTGACCTGGCGCGACATGCAATAAACATCAAAAAATCGCAGCCTCTGTAGGAGCTGCCGAAGGCTGCGATCTTTTGACTTTCTAATCAACGGGGCCCATGCATGGACGTAAGCAAGACCAAAAGCAGTTTCTACCGCCGCCTCTACGTCGCCTACCTGATCGACAGCGGTCTGGCCCCGAGTGTGCCGACGCTGACCGAAGTCACCGGCATGCCCCGGCGCACGGCGCAGGACACCATTGCGGCGTTGGCCGACCTGGATATTGTTTGTGAGTTCGAGCAGGAAGAGGGCGCACGCAATCATGCCGGGCGCTATCGGATTCGCGAGTGGGGGGCGATTGATCGCGGCTGGATTGAGCGCAATTTGCGGCAGATCAAGGCTGTGCTTGAGTATCCGTAAAATGTGTTGTGCCTGAGCTGACGCCTTCGCGAGCAAGCCCGCTCCCACAGGAGAATGCATTCCAAAAGTGGGAGCGGGCTTGCTCGCGAAAGGGCCCTCAGGAACGACGCATCCCAATGTGCGGAATGTCATCCTCCAGATATTCCTCACCCGCCACCACAAACCCGTACTTGCCGTAATACCCCTGCAAATGCGCCTGCGCCGACAGATAGATCGGCACTTGCGGCCAATGCTTCTCGGCCTGTTTCAGCGCTTGCTCCATCATTTCGTGCCCAAGCCCTTTGCCACGCCCCTGCGGTGCGGTAATCACGCGGCCGATCACCACGTCTCCACCCTGAGACTCCGGATCAAGCAGGCGCAGGTACGCCATCAACTGGTCATCCTCCCAACCCATCAAATGGTAGGTATCACCTTCCAGATCCTGGCCGTCGAGGTCCGGGTAGGCGCATTTCTGTTCGACCACGAACACGTCCGAACGCAGTTTCAACAGCGCATACAGCTGTTCCTTGCCCAAGTCGCTGTGATGTTTGCAGATCCACTCGATTGTCATTTGCCGATTCCTTGAACAGATCGCCCGATACTAAGCGCAGACGTCGAGGATGTCTGTATGGCGTAAGAGTCTGTGACAAAGATCAAAATGCCATCATTCCTTTCTCGCGATGCAGGGTTCTTTGTGTAATCTGCTGGAGAGCGCTGTGCACTGACTGCAATGAGCTAATGTTAGGGCCTGGGTTTTGCCGGTAAGGGGCCTTGGGGTTTTGACTGAAAACACGCCGGGCATTTCCGCCCGCTAAGGATTTTCAAGCATGCCGCGATTGCATCGAGCCTTTGCTTTGATCGGATTGCTGTTGCTGAGTCAAAGCGCTGCAGCGGAAAAGCTGCGGCTGGTGTTTGATATCTGGCCGCCCTTTACCGATGACACACTGGTCAATGGTGGCCTGGCCACCGACATTGTCAGCACCGCGCTGGCCCGGGCCGGTTACGCCAGCGATTATGAACAAGTGCCTTGGGCGCGGGCGCTGCTGGGGGTTGGCGAAGGGCGTTACGACGTGTTGGTCAACGCCTGGTACAACGACGAGCGCACGAAGCTCGGGCAGTTTTCCGCTGAGTATCTGCTCAACCGCATCCGCTTTCTGAAGCGCAAAGACACGCCGCTCGACTACTCCAATCTGCAGCAACTGCACACCTATCCGATTGCCGTTGTGCGCGGTTATGCCTATTCAGCGCCGTTCGACGCCGACACGGCGCTGCAGAAAGTCCCTGTGCATAACTTCGCCATGGCCGTGCGCATGCTTGCGGCGGATCGGGTCAAGTTGACGCTGGAGGATGAGTATGTCGCGAAGTATTACCTGGCGCGCGAATCCGCCAAGGTGCGCAACGCGGTGGAGTTTTTGCCCAAGCCGTTGAGTGAGAACAGCCTGCATATCTTGGTCAGCCTGAAGAATCCGCAGCATGAGCAGATTGTTGCGGGGTTTGACAAGGCGATTGCGGCGATGAAGGCGGATGGGAGTTATGACAAGTTGTTGAGGCAGCATGGGATGTGAGTTTCTGATCCTGAATTTGCTGGGTGTCTGATGGCCTCTTCGCGAGCAGGCTCGCTCCCACATGGGGTCTGTGCCGTGCACACATTCACTGTGGGAGCGAGCCTGCTCGCGAAGGCGTCTTGTCAGCCAGCGCTGACCTCACTGGTGTCCTTGATCAGATGCGCCGCCAAAGTGCGCAACGGCCCCAACTGCCGACAAATCAACGCCAACTGCGTCTGCACCAATCGCTGCCCTTCATCAATCTCGTCGGGCATCTGTTCCAGCTCATTGGCCAGCGCTTCTTCCTCGTCGCTCTGAATCGCCACCGGCTGCTTGCTCGCCAGCCCTTGGGCGATTTCATCAATGCTTGCCGCCAGTTTCACTCCGGCCCCATCGATCAACTGCTCGCGCACCTCCGCCGGCAACTGCGTTTCGCGATGCGCACCCAGCCCTGACAGATAACTCAACAAGGTGTGCGACAGCACCAGGAAGCGGAAACCCACGTCCGCTTCCTTCCTGAAATGCCCCGGCTCCATGAGCATGTTCGCCAGCGTCGTCGACAGCGCGGCGTCGGCGTTGTGCGCATTGCGTCGCGCCAGTCGGTAGGCGAGGTCATCACTTTTGCCTGCGGCGTATTGCTGCATGATCTGCCGTAGATAGATGCTGTTGCAGGTCAGGGTGTTGGCCAGCACTTTGTTCAAGCGTCGACCCTGCCAGTCCGGCAGGAACAGCAACACCGTCAGCCCTGCGATCAGGCTGCCGAGCAAGGTATCGAACAGCCGTGGCAGGAACAGCCCGTAACCATCGCCGACCTGGTTGAAGCAGAACAGCACCATGATGGTGATCGCCGCCGTCGCCAGGGTGTAGCGGGTGGTGCGGTTGGTAAAGAACACCACGCCGGCGGCGATGGCGAAACACGACTGCACCAACGGGCTCGGGAACAGATCGAACAGCGCCCAGGCCACGGTCAGGCCGATGGCCGTGCCGAAGATCCGCTGACCGAGTTTGCGTCGGGTCGCGCCGTAGTTCGGCTGGCAGACGAACAGTGTGGTGAGGATGATCCAGTAACCTTGCGACGGGTGAATCAAGTGCACCATGCCGTAGCCGATACTCAATGCCAGCGGCAGGCGCAGGGCATGACGGAAGAGCAAAGAGGTCGGCGTCAGTTGTGTGCGCAGGCGAATCCAGACGTCCTTGAAGTTGCGCGGTGAGCGGTCGAGCAGGCTGCTGTCGGTGGCATCGGCCAGGGCGTCCGGGTTGCTTGCGTCACTGAGCAAGCGGTCGAGCGTGCCGAGGTTGGCCGCCAGTGCGCGCAGCGAACGCAGGAGGCCACGCCAGGCCGGGTTGCTCTGGATGCGCAGGTGTTCGAGGGAGGCGTCGAGGTCGCTCAGGGCTTCGGCGAAACTGGCGTCGTAAATGAATGGCTGACGCATCTGGATCGATTCGGCCAATGCGCGGCAGGCCTTGCCTTGCTGGCGCAGCAGACGCTGGCAGCGGAACAGCACGTCGCTGTGGAAAAACGCATCAGCGAGGGCGTTGTACGGATAGTGCGAAGAACTGGCGCGTTCGTGGATGTCCTGAGCGAGGAAGTACAGCTTCAGGTAACGGCTGACTTTCGAGCCGGGACGACCGTTGCCGACCCGATGCAGAATGATTTCCTTGGCACTGTTCAGCGCCGCCACCACGCGACCGTTTTGTTGGGCCAGTTCCAGACGCCGGGCTTCGACGTCCATCTGCCGAATCGGCTCGAACAGCGAGGCTTTCAGCTTCAGGTAGAAGCCCAGTTCGCGGAACAATCGCGCCAGACTTTGCTGCACCGGCTGATTGGAAAACAGCGCCTGCCACACCACCGAGAGCAAGCCGTACCACGCGGCACCGGCGACCAGCAACATCGGTTCGTGCCAGAAATCGGTGACCGCGCCACCGCGCTGATCGACGCCGATCATGGTGTACACCGACAGAATCAGCGTCGCCGAAGCAATCGCCCCGTAACGCTCGCCGAGCGCGCCGAGCATGGTCAGGCCGAAACTGGCCAGCGCCAGGGCGATGGCAAACACGATGGGGTAGGGGAAGAGCAATTCCACCGATAGCGCGGCGATGCTGAAGCACACCAGCGTCACGGCGAGGGCATTGAGGCGGCCCTGCCAACTGTCGTCGGTTTCGGCCAGGGCGCTGGCGATAATCCCCAGGAACAACGGGATCAACAGGCCCATTTCATCCTGATACCAACACAGCGCCATGCTGCCGGTCAGGGCGATGAACACCCGCACGCTGTAGCTGAATTTATCCAGCGCCCACAGGCGCCGCAAAGACTGACGAAACGAGGTCGAGGACATGAAGTGCGAAGGCCTTCCGAGGCGATGCCGCTAAATTGAGCCAGTAATGACGCCGACGCAATGGCGGCGATCACATCTGACAGCAAAAAGTGTTCCTTACTGCATCACACATAGCAAATGTGGGAGCGGGCTTGCTCGCGAATGCGGTGTGTCATTCAACATCATCGTTGACTGATAGATCGCATTCGCGAGCAAGCCCGCTCCCACAGTTTTGAATTGTGTCTGGTCAGGCGTATTGCGCGGCGGCGTAGCCGGAGGCCCAGGCCCACTGGAAGTTGAAGCCGCCCAGGTGACCGGTGACGTCGAGCACTTCGCCGATAAAGTACAGGCCGGGGCTTTTCAGCGATTCCATAGTCTTGGAGGATACTTCGCGGGTATCGACGCCGCCGAGGGTCACTTCGGCCGTGCGATAACCTTCAGTCCCGGCCGGCACGACTTTCCAGCTGCCGAGCTTGTCGGCGATTTCCGCTAGCTCAGCATGGGTGTACTGCTTCATCGGCTTGGACACGAACCAGTTGTCCGCCAGCAGATTGGCCATCTTCTTGGTGAAAATCTCTCCAAGCAGGGTTTTCAATTCACTGTTCGGACGCTCGGCCACTTGCTCTTGCAGCCAGCTCGCCGCGTCGTGATCCGGCAGCAGGTTGATCTCCACCGTATCGCCAGATTCCCAGAACGACGAGATCTGCAAAATCGCCGGGCCGCTGAGGCCGCGGTGGGTAAACAGGATGTTCTCGCGAAAGCTCTGATCGTTACAGCTGACCAGACAATCCACCGACGTCCCGGACAGCTCGGTGCACAGTTCCTTGAGCTGATCGGTGATGGTGAACGGCACCAGCCCGGCGCGGGTTGGCAGCAGTTCATGACCGAATTGTTTGGCCACTTGATAACCGAAACCGGTGGCGCCCAGCGTCGGGATCGACAGCCCGCCGGTGGCGATCACCAGCGACTGGCACTGGACTTGGCCGAGGGTGGTGTCGAGCAGGTAACCGTTCTCGACTTTCTCGATCGTCTGGATAGAGGTGTCGAGGTGCAGCTCGACGCCGATCTGATCGCACTCGGTCAGGAGCATTTCGAGGATGTCGCTGGATTTGTTATCGCAGAACAGCTGGCCGAGTTTTTTCTCGTGGTACGGCACGGCGTGTTTGCCGACCATGCCGATGAAATCCCACTGGGTGTAACGCGCCAGTGCAGATTTGCAGAAGTGGGCATTCTGCGAGAGGAAATTGCTCGGCTCGGTGTACATGTTGGTGAAATTGCAGCGGCCACCGCCCGACATCAGGATTTTCTTGCCGGCCTTGTTCGCGTGGTCGAGCAGCATCACCTGACGCCCACGCCCGGCGGCGGTCAGTGCACACATCAACCCAGCGGCGCCAGCGCCAATGATCACGACTTCGGTAGAGCGCAAAACGGTGTCCTCACAAAGAATTCAAAATTCACCGAAGACCAATGTGGGAGCGGGCTTGCTCGCGAAAGCGGTATATCAGTCAACATTGATGTCGTCTGACACTCCCTCTTCGCGAGCAAGCCCGCTCCCACATTTGATCTCTGTCGGCCAGCAGATCGGTTACAGAATGCGTACGCGCAGCGAACGGCCTTTGATCTTGCCGTCGTTCAGGCGCTGCAAGGCTTGCATGGCGACGGTGCGGTCAACGGCCACGTAAGCCTGGAAGTCGAAGATCGCGATCTTGCCAACCTGTGCACCCGGAATGCCGGCATCGCCAGTCAGTGCGCCAAGAATGTCGCCCGGACGCACTTTGTCTTTACGGCCAGCGCCGATGCACAGCGTGGTCATCGGCGGCTGCAGCGGCGCGAGGCCCTGGGACTTGAGGTTATCGACCTGATCCCAGTTCAGCGGCGACTTCTGCAGTTGCTCGATGGCTTGTGCACGGTGCGCTTCGCCCGGAGCAACCAGGCTGATCGCGATGCCTTTCTCGCCAGCGCGACCGGTACGGCCAACGCGGTGAATGTGGATTTCCGAATCGCGGGCCAGTTCGACGTTGATCACCATATCCAGTGCATCGATGTCCAGACCACGGGCGGCGACGTCGGTGGCGACCAGTACCGACGTACTGCGGTTGGCGAACATCGCCAGCACCTGATCGCGATCACGCTGTTCCAGATCGCCGTGCAGGCCGACGGCGGAAATGCCTTTGGCGGTCAGGTGATCAACGGTTTCCTGCACTTGCTGCTTGGTGAAGCAGAACGCCACGCAGGACGCCGGACGGAAGTGGTGCAGGACTTTGGTCACGACGCCCATACGATCTTCCGGGGAGATCTCGTAGAAACGCTGCTCGATCTGCGTGTCATCGTGGAACGCTTCGGCTTTCACCGTTTGCGGATCACGCATGAACTTGGAGGCCAGTTGCTTGATGCCCACCGGGTACGTGGCGGAGAACAGCAGCGTCTGGCGACGCTCCGGGGTCTTGACGATGATGTCTTCGATGGCGTCGTAGAAACCCATGTCGAGCATGCGATCGGCTTCGTCGAGGATCAGCGTGTTCAGGCCATCGAGGACCAGCGAACCCTTGCGCAGGTGCTGCTGGATACGGCCCGGGGTGCCGACGATGATGTGCGCGCCGTGTTCCAGCGAAGCGATTTGCGGGCCAAAGGACACGCCGCCGCACAGGGTCAGGACCTTGATGTTGTCTTCGGCACGGGCCAGACGACGGATTTCCTTGGCGACCTGGTCGGCCAGCTCACGCGTCGGGCAGATCACCAGCGCCTGGCAACCGAAATAACGCGGGTTGATCGGGTTGAGCAGGCCGATGCCGAACGCGGCGGTCTTGCCGCTGCCGGTCTTGGCCTGGGCGATCAGGTCCATCCCTTTGAGGATCACCGGCAAGCTCTGCGCCTGGATCGGCGTCATCTGGGCATAACCGAGGGATTCGAGGTTAGCCAGCATGGCGGCGGACAGCGGCAGAGTATTAAAAGCGGTGGCGATGGTGGTCACGGGACTGGCCTGCAAAACAAAATGTCGCGCAGTGTAGCAGCCCCGTGCCACTTTCTTCGAAAGTTCTGGACGAACAGCGAATGAATTTGAGCCTAGGCTTTCCTGACTACAAATAAACCTGTGGCGAGGGGATTTATCTGTGGCGAGGGGATTTATCCCCGTTGGGGTGCGCAGCGCCCCCAAATCTGTCACCTCAGTTTGTCAGGCTGACCGCATTCAGCCTTTTTGTGGCTGCTGCGCAACCCAACGGGGATAAATCCCCTCGCCACAAAAGCCCTTCAGCACAAATCAGTGTTCGATGTGCTCTTCCGGCCGTTTGGCGCGGCGTCCGTCTTCTTTCGACAGTTGCGAGAAGATCGTCGCCGCGAGCATCGCCATGATCCCGACGGTGACGAAGGTCAGCTGGAACGCACCGAGCACGGTCTCGACGCCATCGTTGCCGACCTCCGCCGTGAACCCTCCGAGCAGCGCACCGGCGCAGGCAACGCCAAGGCTCAACGACAACTGCGCCACCACCGAGAGCAAACTATTGCCGCTACTGGCGCTCGCATCATCCAGGTCGATCAGCGTCACCGTGTTCATCGCCGTAAATTGCAGCGAGTTGATCGCCCCCAGAATCGCCAGCAGGCACAACAGCAACCAATACGGCGTCTGCTCGCTGACCAGGCCCATGCTCGCCAACATGATCCCCAGTGCCAGCGTGTTGCCGGTGAGGACGATGCGATAACCAAGCCGCTCGATCAATGGCCGCGCCACCCACTTGGCGATCATCGCCGCTGCGGCCAGCGGCAGCATGCTCATCCCCGCTTGCGACGGTGAATAACCCAACGCCACCTGCAACAGCAGCGGCACCAGAAACGGCAACGCACCGCTGCCCAGACGCGCGAAGAGGTTGCCGAGAATACCCACGGCAAAGGTGCGGGTCTTGAACAGCGACGGGGCGAACAGCGGGTTTTCGATGTGCCCGGCGCGCAACCAGTACGCCGCCAGGCAGGCCATGCCGCCGAACAGCAGCAACATCACGCGCAGGTGCGGCAGGTGCAGTTCGCCGAGGCCTTCCATGGCGATGGTGATGAGGATCATCGCCGCGCCGAATAGCAGGAAACCCAAACTATCGAAGCGAGTGCGCTCGGTGCCGCGCAGGTCGGGAATGAACTTCCACACCGCGTAGCAACCGATCACACCGACCGGCAGGTTGATCAGGAAAATCCAGTGCCACGTCAGGTACTCAACCATCCAGCCGCCCATGGTCGGGCCGATCAGCGGGCCGAGCAGGCCGGGGATGGTGATGAAGCCCATGATCCGCACCAGTTCGGATCGCGGATAAGCGCGCAGCACCACCAGTCGCCCGACCGGCAACATCAACGCGCCGCCCAAGCCCTGAATGACCCGCGCGCCGATCAGCATGCTCAGGCTGCTCGACAGTGCACAGAGCAGCGAGCCGAAGCTGAACAGCAGGATCGCGCCGAAGAAGATTTTCTTGGTGCCGAAGCGGTCGGCGATCCAGCCTGAGGCGGGGATCAACAGCGCCACGGTGAGCATGTAGGAGATGACCACGCCCTGCATGCGCAACGGATCTTCGGCGAGATCACGGGCCATGGCTGGCAGCGCGGTGTTGAGGATGGTCCCGTCGAGGGACTGCATGAAGAACGCAATGGCCACGACCCACGGCAACCAGCGGGCGGTGATGGCGTCGAGAGGCGGGCGGTTGGGCATGGAACCTCTTGTTGTCTGTTAGATGATCGTTCCCACGCTCTGCGTGGGAATGCCTCAACGGACGCTCCGCGTCCGCTTTCGGCAGGGACGCGGAGCGTCCCGGGCTGCATTCCCACGCAGAGCGTGGGAACGATCGCCGTCAGAGCGTCAAGGTGAGTCGGCTGACCAGCGCCCCCGGCAGCAATGCCGACGAGGTATTGCGCTGGCTATACGTACTCGCCGACAACAGCAACTCACGCTCGACGGTCAATGCTTCCAACTGCGAACCGAGCAGGCTGTAAGCGCTGTCGTCAAAACGCATGGTGCTCACCGGCGCCTGAATCTCGCCGTTCTCCACCCAGAAAGTCGCGAAGCGGGTCATGCCGGTCATGCGCGCCGCCGGTTGGTCCGAGAAGTTCAGGTACCAAAGATTGCTGATGTACAACCCGGTGCCCAACTGCTTGAGGATTTCCGCTTGCGGCAGATCACCGGCGGCCATGTTCAGCGCGCTCGGCGATTCACCACCGCTGGCGCCGTTAGCCGTCAGGCCATATTCCGCGGCACTGCGTGAGCCGACCAGTTGATCGCCAGCCTTGCCCTCGACGATCAAGCGCAAATCGCTGCGTGGATAACCTTCACCGGAAAACGCCGGGCTCAGCGATTCGCTGACTTTCTCGTCCAGCGACACCAGCGGACTGAACGCCTGATCGCCGACATACAGCTTCTGCAGCGGGCTGCTTTTGCTGGCGATCGACTGCGCCGAGAAACCACCCCAGCTCAACATGCCCATGATTTCTTCCAGCGCCGCCGGTGCCAGGTACGCGCGGTACTGCCCCGGCGCCAATGTACGCAGCGGACGCCCGAGAAATTCCAGTTGCTCGCGAGCCTGCTGGAAACGCTTGGCGAAACCTTCGCTGCTCCAGTCATGCCCGGCGTAGCTGGCTTTCACCGCTTCGCCGTTGTCGTGGAACAGGCTGAAATCAAAGTTGAAGCTGTTGGCCTGATGCCAGCCAAACGCCCCCGAAGAACTGGCAAAACCACGGCTGATCGGGCCGGCAGCATAAAAGCCAACCAGGTCCAGTCCTTCAGCAGCAGCGCAGATTTCATCGACAACCTGTTCAGTGTCCGGCAGTGGATGTTCCTGCACGTTCTGGCTCTGCCAGCCGTTGTGATTGAGCAGCAAATACGGATCCTGTGGCAGCAGCGGCAGGGTTTCGCGCAGTTGTTGCAAGCCTTCGGCGAGGCGTTGCAGATCACCTTCCTGATCACCCGACAAGGTGACTTGCAGGTCGGCGTGACGCCCATCGTTGATCAGCTTCAGAACGATGTTGGCCTGCTGCACTTGCCCGGCCTGACGCACTTTGGCGTGATTGAAACGCACGAACGCCGAAGACTCGGCAGCGTAGCTGAGGGTGAACTGCTCTGGCTCGCGCACGCTGTCGCGCAGCCAGTTGACCATGACCTTGAAGGCGTCGGACTGACTCTTCGAAATACTCATCAGGCGTCTCCCCCAAACACATCAACGTTGCTGAATACGCAGGCCGGCGAAGCGTGGCCGACGCGGATCACCTGGTTCGGTTCGCCCTTGCCGCAGTTCGGCGTGCCCAGCACCTTGACGGTGTTGGCGTCGCCGACGGCGCGCAGGCTTTTCCAGAAGTGCGCGGAAATCGCCCGGTAGTTCGGGTTTTTTACCACGCCTTTGAGTTCACCGTTTTCGATCAACTGACCCCATTCGCAACCGAACTGGAATTTATTGCGCGCATCGTCAATCGACCACGAACGGTTGGTGCTCATCAAAATGCCGTGCTCGATGCCTTTGATCAACTGCTCAAGCGGCTGGTCGCCCGGTTCGATATTGAGGTTGGCCATGCGGTCGATCGGCGCGCGGTTCCAGCCGCAGGCGCGGCTGTTGGCGACGCCGTCCATCCCGGCACGGAACTGCGACAGTGCACCACCGAGTGGCCGCAGCAGCAGGCCTTCGCGAATCAGGAATTGTTTGTTGGCTTTAGTGCCGTCGTCGTCATGGCCGTAGCTGGCGAGTTCTTCGGGGATGCCCGGATCGAAGGTCACGTTGAGCAGTTTCGAGCCGTATTGCAGGCTGCCGAAGTCGCTGGCTTTGACGAAACTGGTGCCGGCGTAATTGCGCTCATCGCCGAGGATGCGGTCGAGTTCCAGCGGATGGCCGATGGATTCGTGGATCTGCAGCATCATCTGATCGGGCATCAACAGCAGGTCGCGCGGGCCTTGCGGGGTGTTCGGTGCGAGCAACAGTTGCAGCGCCTGATCGGCGACTTGCGGGCCGGCGCCGATCAGGCCGCAACGGCTGATCACGTCGGCGCTGCCCTGTTGGCCGAAGTTCTCGCGGCCGAGGCTGCGGGTCTGGCTGTCGTTACCGTCGTAGGCGGTGACGTCGAGGCCTGGGTAGACGAAGCGCTGGGCCTGGCGCAGTTCCGCCCCGGCGCTGCTCAGGTAGATCTGTTCGACGTGGGTGATGCCGATGCTCACTTCCCAGTTCACCAGGCGCTTATCCTTTGGCACCGAGGCGGATTCCGCGCCGAGCAGCTCGAAGCATTCGCTCAGCGACGGGAAGGGTTGTTCGAGATTGGGTGAAAAGTAATCAGCGCGGTCGCTGGACACTGGCTGATCGCGCAGATCGAGCAAGGCGTGCGGCTTGAGGCGACGGGCTTGCTGTTCGGCGCGCTCAAGGGCGGCTTGCAGGCCTTGTTGCGAGAGGTCGTTGGTCGCCGCGTAGGCCTCAACGCCGTTGACGCGAACGGTGAGCATCGCGCCTTCGTCACGGCTCAGGCTTGGCGGTTCGGCGACGTTCTTGCGCACCGACAGGTACTGGCCGGACTCGCGTACATACCGCAGGGAAAAAAACTCAGCGCCCGTGCGCAAGGCAGCGAAGCGCTGCTTGAGCTGGGGGTGGAAATCGAACATTCGGGAACCTCCTTGTAAGGGGGGGAAGCGGTCGAGCGACGGCGGGGAGGGGGTGAAACGGTTGCGCGAGGTCTAGAGTAGGCCTGCGTGGGGGTAGGATCAAGTGAAGAGGGGGTGTAGGGGGATTTACTGTGCTGCGGGGGAATTTGTGCTGAATGTGAGGGCCCCTTCGCGAGCAAGCCCGCTCCCACATTTGATTTGTGAACGACACAGATCCAGTGTGGGAGCGGGCTTGTCTCCGGGCGGCGTTCCGACGAAGGCCGCGCCTCGGTATTACGTCTTACTGAGCAGCCGGGGTGATATCACGCATCGGCTTGCCTTTGACCGGCGCATCGCCCGCGACGTAGTACGGCGCGGTGCTGCGCGGCAGCGGCTGGCGGCCACGGATCTTGTCGGCGATTTTCTCGGCGATCATGATCGTCGGCGCGTTCAGGTTGCCGGTGGTGATGATCGGCATGATCGAAGCATCGACCACACGCAGACTCTGCATGCCGTGCACGCGACCTTCGCCATCAACCACAGCCATCTCGTCGGTGCCCATCTTGCACGAGCAGGACGGGTGGAACGCGGTTTCGGCGTGCTCGCGGATGAACTTGTCCAGTTGCTCATCGGTTTGCACTTCAATGCCCGGGCTGATTTCGCGGCCACGGAAAGCGTCCAGTGCCGGCTGTTGCATGATTTCACGGGTCAGGCGGATGCCGTCGCGGAATTCCTGCCAGTCTTGCTCGGTAGCCATGTAGTTGAAGAGGATGCTCGGATACTCGCGCGGATCCTTCGACTTGGCCTGGATGCGACCACGGCTCGGCGAACGCATGGAACCCATGTGCGCCTGGAAACCGTGCTCTTTCACACCGTTGCTGCCGTTGTAGTTAATCGCCACCGGCAAGAAGTGGTACTGAATGTTCGGCCATTCGAATTCCGGACGCGAACGGATGAAACCGCCGGCTTCGAACTGGTTGCTGGCGCCTATGCCGGTGCCGTTGAACAACCACTCGGCACCGATGGCCGGCTGGTTGTACCAGAGCAGCGACGGGTACAGCGAAACTGGCTGGGTGCAGGCGTATTGCAGGTACAGCTCAAGGTGATCCTGCAGGTTTTCACCGACGCCCGGCAGATCGTGAACGACCGGAATGTCGAGCGAGTTCAGCAGTTCGGCAGGGCCGACACCGGAGCGCTGCAGAATCTGCGGCGAAGCGATGGCGCCGGAGCACAGCAGGACTTCCTTGCGTGCTTTGACTTCGACGCGCTCTTCAGCGGCGCCGATCAGGTAACGCACGCCAACGGCACGCTTGCCTTCAAACAGAATCTTGTCGGTCAGGGCGTGGGTGACGATGGTCAGGGTCGAACGCTTTTTAGCGGTGTCGAGGTAACCACGGGCGGTGGAAGCACGACGGCCTTTCGGCGTGACGGTGCGGTCCATCGGGCCGAAGCCTTCCTGCTGGTAACCGTTCAAGTCTTCGGTGCGCGGATAACCGGCCTGTACACCAGCTTCAACCATGGCGTGGAACAGCGGGTTGTTGCCAGCCTTCGGCGTGGTCACGCTGACCGGGCCTTCGCCACCGTGGTAGTCGTTCGGGCCGATGTCACGGGTTTCGGCTTTGCGGAAGTACGGCAGGCAGTCGAGGTACGACCAGTTTTCCAGACCCGGCAGTTTCGCCCAGCCGTCGTAGTCCATCGCGTTACCGCGGATGTAGCACATGCCGTTGATCAGCGAAGAACCGCCGAGGCCTTTGCCGCGACCGCATTCCATCCGGCGACCGTCCATGTGTGGCTCGGCGTCGGTTTCGTAAGCCCAGTTGTAGCGACGACCTTGCAGCGGGAACGCCAGTGCAGCCGGCATTTGCGTGCGGAAGTCGAAACGGTAGTCAGGGCCGCCTGCTTCGAGCAGCAGAACGGTGACGCCGGCGTCTTCAGTCAGACGGGTCGCCAGGGTGTTACCGGCCGAGCCGGCACCGATGATGATGTAATCGAATTCTTGGGACATTGGATGCACCCTCTTTAGATATGGTCAGGTCGGGCCTGGACGAGTGCTGCGCACTCGAATCGCGAGCAATGCAAATCTCGGTTCTTAGAACACCGAAACGTAATCGCCCAGCTCGACCTGTACCGATTTGATGCGGGTGAAGTTGTTCAGCGAGCTGATGCCATTCTCACGGCCAACACCCGACTGCTTGTAACCGCCGACCGGCATTTTTGCGTCGGATTCGCCCCAGGCGTTGATCCAGCAGATACCGGCTTCCAGTTGATGAATCACGCGGTGCGCGCGGTTCAGGTCTTTGGTGACGATACCGGCAGCCAGGCCGAAGTCAGTGTCGTTGGCGCGGCGGATCACTTCTTCTTCGGTTTCGTAAGAGAGGATCGCCATCACCGGGCCAAAGATTTCTTCACGAACGATAGTCATGTCGTCGGTGCAATCGGTGAACACGGTCGGTGCGACGAATGCGCCTTTGGCGAATTCGCCGTCGGTCAGACGGTCGCCGCCGCACAGTACGCGGGCGCCTTGTTCTTTGCCCTTGGCGATGTAGCCCAGCACGCTTTCCATGTGCGCGAAGCTGACCAGTGGGCCGAAGTTGGTGTTTTCGTCTTCCGGGTTGCCGACGCGGATGCGGGCAACGCGCTCAACGATCTTGGCTTCGAAAGCGGCTTTCAGGTGCGCCGGTACGAACACGCGAGTGCCGTTGGTGCAGACCTGACCGGAGCTGTAGAAGTTGGCCATCATCGCGGTGTCGGCAGCGCGATCGAGGTCAGCGTCGTCGCAGATGATCAGCGGGGATTTGCCGCCCAGTTCCATGGTCACGTCCTTCAGCGACGAAGCCGAAGCGCTGGCCATAACTTTCTTGCCAGTGTCGGTGCCGCCGGTGAAGGAGATTTTTTCGATGCGCGGGTGCTCGGTCAACCAGGTGCCGACTTCACGGCCACTGCCGGTCAGTACGTTGAACACACCGTTTGGCAAGCCGGCTTCGGTGAAGATCTCGGCCAGTTTCAGAGTGGTCAGCGAGGTGACTTCGCTTGGCTTGAAGATCATCGCGTTACCGGCAGCCAGGGCTGGCGCGGATTTCCACAGCGCGATCTGGATCGGGTAGTTCCACGCGCCGATACCGGCGACAACGCCCAGCGGCTCGCGACGGGTGTAGACGAAAGAAGTGTCACGCAGTGGAATCTGCTCGCCTTCGATCGCCGGCACCAGGCCTGCGTAGTATTCCAGCACGTCAGCGCCGGTAACGATGTCGACGTACTTGGTTTCGGAGAAGGATTTACCGGTGTCCAGGGTTTCCAGCGCGGCCAGTTCATCGTTGCGCTCGCGCAGGATGTCGACGGCACGACGCAGGATGCGCGAACGCTCCATGGCGGTCATTGCGGCCCAGATTTTCTGGCCCTTTTCAGCAGCGACCACAGCGCGCTCGACGTCTTCCTTGGTCGCACGTTGCACTTGGGCGAGGACTTCACCGTTCGCCGGGTTGATGGCTTCGAAGGTGGCATCGCTGCCAGCGTCGGAGTACGCGCCATCGATGTAGAGTTTTTGCAGTTCGAAACGGGCCATAGTGTCCTCGCAAGTGCATTAGTGGTTGGCGTTGACCACCGCGGTGAGGCTGCGGTGGCGTTCAGGGGCCGAGCGTTTTCTGTGTGCTCTAGCTCACCTTCTTGGCCAATTGGAAATCCATGTATTCGTAAGCGATCTGTTGCGCCTGCGCCGTGTCGAAAGCGTCTCCCGACAAAGCGCCGCGCAACCACAAGCCGTCGATCAACGCTGCCAGGCCACGCGCTGCGGTGCGCGCATCTTCGAGCGGCAACACACGGCGGAACTCGCAGCACAGGTTGGAATACAGACGGTGATCGTTGATCCGCTGCAACCTGTGCAAAGACGGCTGGTGCATGCTGGTGGCCCAGAAGGCCAGCCAGGTTTTCATTGCCGGGCCATTGACCTGGCTGGCGTCGAAGTTGCCTTCGATGATCACCTGCAGATGCGCCCGTGGGCTGTCATCTGCCAGCGCTTGGCGGCGCAGGGTGACGTTCTCGCTGAGGACGTTCATCAGATACCGCATCGTGGCGGCAATCAGGCCGTTCTTGTCCTGAAAGTAATGACTGATGATGCCATTCGAGACACCGGCCAAACGGGCGATCAGCGCAATGCTGGCGTCCCCCATTCCGACCTGATCGACCGCCTGCAAAGTGGCTTCGATCAGTTGTTGGCGGCGGATGGGTTGCATACCGACCTTGGGCATCTTGCACATCTCCTTAGGCCTTCCGAGCGGCGAATGACGCCTATCGGATTGAGGGCCAGTCTATTTTGTTTTGATTGAACGTTCAATCAACAAAGAATAAGATCTGCGACAAATCGTCGCTGTCTACAGATTTTTCCTGCTTGTAAGTGGCGATAAAACCGACATCCGAAAATGCTTGAAACCTGCGTGGGGCATGGCGCGGTTCGCGATTCGATGGACGTGTTGAAAGGGCAAGACGCTCAGGGCCAGGTTTCGGATGAACGTCCGCACCTTCGGCCACGAAAGCGATTCGCAGCGCCATTTCGGCAGGTTCGGGCTTTTTTCGGGATGTCTTTATATCACCCGCCGGTCGGCTGCCAACTAACCGATTGGTCGGGTTCCGTGTTGCCTTGTGTTCTTCTCTCGCACTGCCTGGAGCATTTGTGCCATGAGTTCTGCCTCGCTTATAAAGACCCCGCCCGAGAAGGTGACGGTCAACGGTTGGGTGTTTTACACCTCTACCGCGCTGATTCTGTTGTTGACCGCCATTCTGATTATCGCCCCGCAAGAGGCCGGCAGATTGTTGGGTATCGCTCAGGCCTGGTTGTCGCGCAGCTTCGGCTGGTACTACATGGTGGTGATCGCCGCCTACCTGGTATTTGTCGTCGGCCTGGCGTTTTCCTCGTACGGCAAACTCAAACTGGGCAGCAAGGATGACACCCCGGATTTCAGTTACGGCGCCTGGGCGGGGATGCTGTTCTCGTCGGGTATCGGTATTTCGCTGCTGTACTTCGGCGCGTCCGAGCCGCTGGATCACTACTTCAATCCGCCGGAAGGCGCCTCGGCCACCAACATGGCCGCGCGTCAGGCCGTGCAACTGACGTTCCTGCACTGGGGCCTGCACGGCTGGGCGATCTACGCACTGGTCGGTCTGGCCGTGGCGTACTTTGCTTACCGTCATAACCAGCCGCTGGCACTGCGTTCGGCGCTGTATCCGCTGGTCGGCGAGCGTTGGGTCAAAGGCGCGGCCGGTCACGCGGTAGACGGCTTCGGCATGTTCGTGACCCTGCTGGGTCTGGTGACGAACCTGGGGATCGGTTCGCTGCAAGTGTCGTCGGGACTGGAAAACCTGTTCGGCATGGAACACAGCAACACTAACCTTTTGATCGTGATCATCGTGATGAGCACCGTGGCGACCATCGCTGCCGTGTCCGGTGTGGAAAACGGCATCCGCCGTCTGTCCAACCTGAACATCGTGCTGTTCAGCGGTCTGCTGATTTTCGTCCTGCTGTTCGGCCCGACCCTGCACCTGCTCAACGGCTTCGTGCAGAACATCGGCGATTACCTCAATGGCATCGTGCTGAAAACCTTCGACCTTTATGTGTACGAAGGCGACAACGCCAAGTCCGAGCGCTGGATGGGCCTGTGGACGCTGTTCTACTGGGCATGGTGGATTTCCTGGGCACCATTCGTAGGCATGTTCATCGCGCGTATTTCCCGTGGTCGTACCGTGCGTGAACTGGTCGCCGGCGTGCTGCTGATTCCACTGGGCTTCACTTTGGCCTGGCTGTCGATCTTCGGTAACTCGGCGCTGGACCTGGTGATGAACCATGGGGCGGTGGAGCTCGGCAAGACGGCGCTGGAACAGCCGTCGATGGCGATCTATCAATTGCTTGAACATTACCCGGCGTCGAAAGTCGTCATCGGTGTGTCGATCTTCGTTGGCTTCGTGCTGTTCCTGACCCCGGCCGACTCCGGCGCGGTAATGATGGCGAATCTGTCCTGCAAGGGCGGCAATGTCGATGAAGATGCACCGCACTGGCTGCGGATTTTCTGGTCGGCAGTGATCACTCTGGTGACCATCGGCCTGTTGTTCGCCGGTAACTTCGAAGCCATGCAAACCATGGTGGTGCTGGCCGGTCTGCCGTTCTCGGTGGTGCTGGTGTTCTTCATGTTCGGCCTGCACAAGGCGATGCGCCAGGACGTGCAGATCGAACAGGAGCAAGCGCAACTGGCGGAGCGCGGTCGTCGCGGTTTCAGCGAGCGTCTGACGCAACTGGACCTGCAACCGAGCCAATCGGTGGTGCAGCGTTTCATGGATAAGCAAGTCAGCCCGGCGCTGGAAGATGCCACCGCGCAGATGCGTGCGCAGGGTCTGACAGTGCAGACGCTGTTGGGTAAATCCAAGCGCTGCATGGGCGTGCGCGTCGAGATGGAAGAGGGCAACCCTTTCGTCTATGAAGTCAGCCTGGACGGCTATCTGGCGACCCCGACCGAATCGGCCCAGTCCGATGAAGCGCGCCAGCGTTACTACCGTGCTGAAGTGTATTTGCACAACGGCAGCCAGGATTACGACCTGATGGGTTTCACGCAGGATCAGATCACGCGGGATGTGCTCGATCAGTTTGAAAGCCATCGGCAGCTCCTTGGCCGGGTGTACAGCTAAGATCAAAAGCCCCTCACCCTAACCCTCTCCCGGGGGGAGAGGGGACTGATTGCGGGATGCTTGAGAACTACGTCGACCTGAACGAGTTTCACTGAATCCATAATCGACTCTGATCTTTCAGGTCGATGTATAGCGAAAGACAACTCGGTAGGTTCCCTCTCTCTCCGGGAGAGGGCTAGGGTGAGGGGCTCTTTTCCCTGACCCAATAAAAAAGGGATCGCTCACCGCGATCCCTTTTTTTATCCCGCCTTAACCGAGGTTCTTGCCCAGCAACGCGTGATACAACTCACTGTCGCCCAGGATCCCCACCACATGATTGTTATCGTGCAGCACCAGTTTGTTGCCGGTCTGATAACGAATCTGCAACGCATCGCGCATGCCGATGTTCGAATCCACCAGCGTCGGTTTACGCTCCAGGCCTTCAACCGCTTGCCCCGGCGCCCAGTTCTGCAGGTTCAGCACTGAACCATTCTGCCGCGCACCCTTGATGGTGTTGCCTTCAGCCAGATCCAGCCACGAATCACCGCCCGGATCGAGGCACACCGAACCGTTGATGCGTTTGCAGTTGTCCAGCGTGCGCATCAGGCTGCGTCCGCACAGCACGTTGAGCGGATTGGTGTGTGCCACGAAGGTCCGCACATAGTCGTCCGCCGGGTTCAGCACGATCTCTTCCGGCACGCTGTACTGGATGATCCGGCCGTCCTTCATGATCGCGATGCGGCTGCCGAGCTTCAGTGCCTCATCGAGGTCGTGGCTTACGAACACGATGGTCTTGCTCAGCTTGCGCTGCAGTTCCAGCAGTTCATCCTGCAGACCCTGACGGATCAGCGGATCGAGGGCCGAGAACGGTTCGTCCATCAGCAAAATATCGGCGTCCATCGCCAGCGCCCGCGCCAGACCGACACGTTGCTGCATACCGCCAGAGAGTTCGTCAGGCTTCTTGTTGCGCCATTGCGTCAGGCCGACCAGTTCGAGCTTGTCATCGACCAGCTTGCGCCGTTCCTTCTCCGGTCGGCCCTGCATTTCCAGACCGAAACTGATGTTCTCGCGCACCGTCAGCCACGGCATCAGGGCGAACTTCTGGAAGACCATGGCGATGCGTTGGGTGCGCATCATTTTCAGTTCGGCCGGGGTGCAGGAGGCGATGTCGATCTGCTTGCCTTCATGCTCGACGAACAGCTTGCCGCGGCTCACGGTGTTGAGGCCGTTGATGCAGCGCAGCAGACTCGATTTGCCCGAGCCGGACAAGCCCATCAGCACGCAGATTTCGCCCTTGTTGACGTCCAGCGTGGCTTTTTCCACACCGACGATCTGCCCGGTTTTCTTGAGGATCTCGTTGCGGGTCATGCCCTGATCCAGCAGCTTGAGCGCCTCGCGTGGATCCTTGGAGAAGATTACGTCTACGTCTTCGAAGCGAATTATGCTCATGCGTCACCCCCTACTTTGGCGTCGGGTTGTTTGCAGATACGGTCGAGCATGATCGCCAGCAGTACGATCGCCAGGCCCGCTTCGAAGCCCAGGGCGATATCAGCAGTGTTCAGTGCGTTGACCACCGGTTTGCCGAGTCCGTCGGCGCCGACCAGTGCCGCAATCACCACCATCGACAGCGACAGCATGATGCACTGGGTGATGCCGGCAGCGATGCTCGGCATGGCGTGAGGCAGTTCGATCCGTGAGAGCAATTGGCGACGCGAGCAGCCGAAGGCTTTGCCGGCGTCCATCAGTTCTTGCGGGACATCGCGGATGCCCAGGTAGGTCAGGCGGATCGGCGCAGCGATGGCGAACACCACCGTGGAGATCAGGCCCGGCACCACACCCAGCCCGAAGAGGGTCAGGGTAGGAATGAGGTAAACGAAGGTCGGTACGGTCTGCATCAGATCGAGTACCGGACGCATTAACGTGTAGAACATCGGTTTGTGCGCGGCGACGATGCCCAACGGTACGCCGATGACCACGCAGACCAGGGTTGCGAACAGCACCTGTGCGAGGGTTTCCATGGTTTCCTGCCAGTACCCCAGATTGAGGATCAGCAGGAAGGAGGCGATGACGAAAACGGTCAATCCCCATTTGCGCTGGATGAAGTGCGCGAGCAGGGCGATGAGGCCGATCAAGACAAAAGGGTTGAACCAGGTGAGCGCAAACGTCACGCCGTGGATCATCGTTTCCAGGGTCACGGCGATTGCGTCGAAAGTGCTGGCGCCGTGTTGCGTCAACCATTCAACGAAGCCCGCGATGTACTGGCCTAGAGGTATTTTCTGATCAATCAGCATGGTAGTGAACGTCCGCATGCAAGGAAATAAACAGCCCGAGGGAGCAAGCTCCCTCGGCATAAGCGATTACTGGGCAATCTTGGCTTTCACGGCCTCCAGGCCTGGTTTACCGTCAATGGTGGTCACGCCAGCGAGCCAGGTATCGAGCACCTGTGGATTCTTTTTCAGCCAGGCCTTGGCGGCCGCGTCAGGCTTCATCTTGTCGTCGAGGATGTTGCCCATCAGTTCGCTTTCCATGTCGACGTTGAACTCCAGGTTCTTCAGCAACTGCCCGACGTTGCTGCATTCCTCGGCGTAACCCTTGCGGGTGTTGGTCGCCACGGTTGCAGCACCGAAATCGGGGCCGAAGAAATCATCGCCACCGGTCAGGTATTGAATCTTGAAGCGCTTGTTCATCGGGTGCGGCGCCCAGCCGAGGAAGACCACGGCGGTGTCGCGTTTCTGCGCGCGGTCAACCTGCGAGAGCATGCCGGCTTCCGACGATTCGACGACTTTGAAACCGGCGGATTTCAGGCCGAAGGCATCCTTGTCGATCATGCTCTGGATCAGGCGGTTGCCGTCGTTGCCAGGCTCGATGCCGTAGATCTTGCCGTCGAGTTCTTTCTTGAATTTGGCGATGTCGGCGAAGTCGTGCAGACCTTTGTCATACAGGGCTTGCGGCACGGCGAGGGTGTACTTGGCGCCCTTGAGGTTGGTGCGCACGGTTTCCACGGTGCCGGCGTCGCGGTAGGCCTTGATGTCGTTTTCCATGGTCGGCATCCAGTTACCGAGGAACACGTCCATGTTCTTGCCGTCCGCCAGCGACTTGTAGGTCACGGGCACGGAAATCATGGTGGTCTTGGTCTTGTAGCCGAGGGCGTTGAGGACAACCGAGGTGGTCGCGGTGGTGGCGGTGATGTCGGTCCAGCCGACATCGGAGAAGTTAACGGTACTGCACTGCGCCGGTTCTGCAGCTTGCGCCAGTAACGGCAGACTCAGCATGGCGGCCAACAACAACGACGGGGAACCTTTCATGGATGGACTCCTTGGTGTTTTTTTTGGCAGTGTTCCGACTGTGGACCACCGCACTTATAGGTTGCGGTTGGATGGCGTTCTGGAGACAGCTCTACCACGGCGCCTTGCAATCGAGTCATAACGATCATGTACCAGTGAAAATCTGACGCCTACAGGGGGGGTCGTATCCAGTACAGGGATGGTCGTATCTAGTGTCAGTGACGTCGTTTACAGCTTTTTTCTGCCCCGATCAGCCCTCTGAGCCGCACAAAAACGGCGAAAAACCGGGACGAAAACGGCGCGGCGCTGGTGGACATGAGTGCGTCGGTGTCAGACGCCGTGCGCCCCGACAAAAGCCTGATGATGCGGGCATTCCGGCGGATCGCAGCTTGAGCGTAGCAGCTCCGCCAGCGGGCGTTTTTGCGTTCCGGACCGGCATCCTCAGGAGCTCTGCAGCAATGGCTATCAGCGTTTTCGACCTGTTCAAAATCGGCATCGGCCCGTCCAGTTCCCACACCGTCGGGCCGATGCGCGCGGCGGCGTTGTTCGTCGAGTCGCTAAGGGACAAGCATCAACTGGAGCAGGTGCGGCGGATCGAGGTGCAGTTGTTCGGTTCGCTGTCGGCCACCGGTATCGGTCACGGCAGCGATAACGCGGTGATCATGGGCCTGATGGGCGAGTGGCCAGACGCAATCGACCCGGCGCAAATCGGCCCGCGCATTCAGGCGTTGCGCGAAACACACACACTTTTATTGGATGGTCGTTTGTCGGTGCCGTTTGTCTGGGCACGGGACATGCGCCTGATCGATGAAAACCTGCCATTCCACCCCAATGCGATGACGATCGTTGCCGAGGGCGATCACGGCGAATTGCATCGCGACACCTACTATTCGGTGGGTGGCGGCTTTGTTGTGGATCAGAAGCAGGCGTCCAGTGGTGTTGTCGATCTGGATCGCACTGAATTGCCTTATGATTTTTCCAGCGCGGTTGAGCTGCTGGAGCTGTGCAAAGAGAACAACCTGCGCGTCGCCGAACTGATGCTCGCCAACGAAAAAGTCTGGCGCAGTGAGGAAGAGATTCGCGCCGGCCTGATGAAGCTGTGGCGGGCGATGCAGGATTGCGTCGAACAGGGGCTGAAACATGAGGGCATCCTGCCCGGCGGTTTGAATGTGCGTCGGCGCGCGGCGAAGTTGCACCGCAGTCTGCAGGAGTTGGGCAAGCCCAATGTGATCGGCTCGACCCTCAGCGCCATGGAGTGGGTCAACCTGTTTGCGCTGGCGGTTAATGAAGAAAACGCGGCGGGCGGGCGCATGGTGACCGCACCGACCAATGGTGCGGCGGGGATCATTCCGGCGGTGTTGCACTACTTCATGAAGTTCAGCGAGGCGGTGACGGACGCCAACGTGGTCGACTACTTCCTGAGTGCGGCGGCGGTGGGGATTCTGTGCAAGAAGAATGCTTCGATCTCCGGCGCCGAGGTTGGCTGTCAGGGCGAAGTCGGCTCGGCGTGCGCAATGGCGGCGGCGGGGCTGGCGGAGATTCTTGGCGCTACGCCGGAGCAGTTGTGCAACGCAGCGGAGATTGGCCTGGAGCATAACCTCGGGCTGACCTGCGATCCGGTCGGTGGCCTGGTGCAAGTGCCGTGCATCGAGCGCAATGCGATTGCGGCGGTGAAAGCGATCAATGCGGCGCAGATGGCGTTGCGTGGCGATGGTCAGCACTTTATCTCGCTGGACCGGGTGATCCGCACCATGCGCGATACCGGTGCCGACATGCATGACAAATATAAAGAGACCTCGCGGGGTGGCCTGGCGGTCAGCGCGGTTGAGTGCTGAATCAGTGACACCGAGGTGAATTCTTCGCGAGCAGGCTCGCTCCCACATTGGAACCTGGTGTTCACAAATTTTGTGTCCACTGGAGATCCACTGTGGGAGCGGGCTTGCTCGCGAAGGCGCCAGACCAGTCAAAATTGCTCGTCAAGTGAACACACCCAATCAAACACGCCACCTTTTAGCGCGTCGCAATCAGATAAGAGTCTTTCCCACCTGTTACACGCGCTCAGCCCTTCTACCGTCCGTCACCCGTGCTTGCGGTGACACTCCCCGTAAACCGCGCGCAGGCCAGTTCCCACAAGTGCTACCGATTTGCTCACACCCTCCTGAACCGCGCTTTCCTCGCCGCTGATGGCACTTCGAAATACCTTTCGTCGGACGGCTCGTATAGACACGTCGCGACGTCGTTTTCAGGAGTTATTGAACGGCCATCCAATTTTAGGCATGGCATTTGCTCTGTCATAACAAAGCCCGTCTCCCACGCGAGAACGCTGGCAATAACAAGAGCCTCCGCCTGAGGCCATCACCCGCTTTGTGTGAGGAGATACCGCGATGACGTCGTTCAACTCCGGGGCCCAACCCCAGAACCGTGCGCCTCAATCCATCGGCTTTCTGCTGCTGGACAATTTCACGCTGATTTCTCTGGCCTCCGCAGTAGAACCCCTGCGCATGGCCAACCAATTGTCCGGTCGCGAGCTGTATCGCTGGAGCACTCTTACCGTCGATGGCGGCCAGGTGTGGGCCAGTGACGGTCTGCAAATCACTCCCGACGCTTCCATGCACAAAGCCCCGCCACTCGACACCGTGATCGTCTGCGGCGGCATCGGCATTCAACGCACCGTTACCCGTGAACACGTCTCGTGGCTACAAAGCCAGGCGCGTCAGTCCAAGCGCCTCGGCGCCGTGTGCACCGGCAGTTGGGCGCTGGCCTGCGCCGGATTGCTCGACGGTTTCGATTGCAGCGTGCACTGGGAGTGTCTGGCGGCGATGCAGGAAGCTTTTCCGCGCGTGGCCATGAGCACGCGTCTGTTCACCCTTGACCGTAACCGTTTCACCAGCTCTGGCGGCACCGCGCCGCTGGACATGATGCTGCACCTGATCAGCCGCGATCACGGTCGTGAACTGTCCGCCGCGATCTCTGAGATGTTTGTCTACGAGCGCATCCGCAACGAGCAGGATCACCAGCGCGTGCCGCTCAAGCACATGCTCGGCACCAATCAGCCGAAACTGCAGGAAATCGTCGCGCTGATGGAAGCCAATCTGGAAGAGCCGATCGACCTGGATGAGTTGGCGGTATACGTCGCCGTGTCGCGTCGACAGCTGGAGCGGTTGTTCCAGAAATATTTGCACTGTTCGCCGTCGCGCTACTACTTGAAGCTGCGCCTGATCCGCGCCCGGCAACTGCTCAAGCAGACGCCGATGTCGATCATCGAAGTGGCGTCGGTGTGTGGTTTCGTCTCCACGCCGCACTTCTCCAAGTGCTACCGCGAATACTTCGGCATTCCTCCGCGTGACGAGCGCGTAGGCTCCAACACCACCCAGCAAGTGGCGATGCTGCCGCTGCCGCAGGCGATCGTGATGTCGCCGCTGTCGGGGCCGATGTCGGCGTTGAGTCAGGCGCGCAATGAGTCGACGTTTGCCAGCGTAAGGCTGTAGACCGAGTCATCGTTCTTCGCGAGCAAGCCCGCTCCCACATTCGACCGCGTTCTCATGGACGGACGCGGTCGAATGTGGGAGCGGGCTTGCTCGCGAAGAGGGTCTGTCAGGCGCTATGGCTTTGCTGGTAGTCCGCAAGTGCCGGCAACAACTGTTTGTCGATCGCCTGCCGCACCGCCGGCTGGATGCTGGCGCCGCTGGTGTACATGTCCTTGACCATCTTGCGCAGTTCAAACGCACGAACATTATCCAGACCGCGCACTGCGCACTCGCAAGCCTGATCGGCGGTCGTGCCGCTGGGCACTTGAATACCCAATGCCTTGAGCTGGCCCAACAGATCTTCCTGGTCAATCAAATCGGCGTACATCATCACGCAAATCCTTCTGTGGCAACGGAGGTCTTGGTTTGATTCTGTAAGGCCCGGGCGGGCACGGCAAGGGCGTTTTGTCAGCGTGGCTGGGACGACTATGAACAGGTCGTTTTCGGCTAACTCGATAGAAAGGGGAGTGGGCACACTGGTCTCAGCTCGCTTCACGAAGGTTTGGTCACCCTCGCACGGCAGCTCCTCAACAGTAGCTTGCGCCCCGATCCTGTCACGGCTTGCATCGGGGCTTTTTTTGGACTGGTGAAAAGCAAAAGATCGCAGCCTTCGGCAGCTCCTACATTGGAATGCGTTTCCCTGTAGGAGCTGCCGAAGGCTGCGATCTTTTTACGGTCTAGCGCTGCAACACCAGGATCCGCGACAACAACTCATCCCGGTCGACATAGCAGCCCTGAAAATGCCGCGCTCCGGTCGCCGGATCAAACGCATTGCGCGCATGCAACGTGCGGCGATTATCAAAGCACCACAGTTCGCCCGCATTGAGTCGCTGCATCAGGCGAAACCGTGGCTCGCGAGTCATCGCGATAAATCGCCTATACGCCCGATACAACACCGGCATCTGCTCCACCGACGTATCAAACGCCCCGCGCAAAAAGTTCGCCATGCGAATTTCGGCGACTCTGCCCAGAGCGTCCAAGGCGATGATCGGCGCCAGGCAGCGATAGTCGCTATGGCGATCCTTGTTGCGAAACTCCACCGGGATCTCACACAACGCCTGAAACGCCGCCGGGTCTTCACTGCGCAAGGCATCGGCAATCGCAAAGCCATCGACAAAAATACTCTCGCCACCCTCGGCGTTATTCACCAGGCAATGCAGAAATTGCAGGCCCGGTTGCAGCTCGCGAGTCGGCAGGTCGGTGTGCAATGGCAGGTTGAAAGCGGTGTAGGCATTGCTGTCGGCATCGGCCTTGGATTGCACGTTGAACAGCACGCCGAAATTGCTCTCGCGGATGAACGAAATACGTTGCGCGATGAGCTTCAGCGAACCAGGTTCGGTGGGCACGCCGCGCACTTGCGTCAGACCGATGTCGCGGATGGCGATCATCCATTGCAGCAGGGCGGCGTTGTCGTTCATCAGCGTCGAATAGTCGAAGACCGGCAACTGCAAATCGCTGCGCCACAAATAACTTCTCGGTTTGGCTTCCAGACGTTCGGCGCGGGATTCATCGTCATAAGCATGGGCGCGCAGCCAGCCGGGATCGAAGCGGCTGAGGTGGCCATCTTGCCAGTCGATGCGCAGGCAGCCATCTGCATCGATATGTGCAGCTGTAGGTTGGAGCTCTTCGGCGGCATCGACAATCTCGAACACCTGTTCGCGGGTGACGTTGTAAACGCAACGTTCACACGGGCAATTGTCCCGCAGCCAGACGTGGTGAAACGGGCTGGCTCGGCCGTCAGCCCATTCGATGGCAACGCGATCCGCGAAGCTTTGCACGCCGCTTAGCGCGCTGATCAACGGATATGTACGGAAGTCGGCAACTGCGGTAGCGGTGTTCATGGCGGCTCCTTGCGATTGATGGATTTACCTTGCGGGCGGCAGCGCGATAACGCGGCCGATGTAAGCGGGTGTGGGTAAATCTTTCTGCTCGGTGACGATGCTCTGTAGGCGACTCAAGGTGTCGGCACTGAACGGTGCCGAGCGTGGGCCGGCGAGGTCGACATGCAGCAACATCTGTTCATTGCCGGCCAGTTCCTGCTCTTCTCCAACCTTGTGCAGGTTGTGATAGAGATGCAGACGTTTGCTGTCGTGGCCGATGATTTGTGTGCGTACCTCGACTTCGGTATCGAGCTTCACTTCGTGCAGATAGTTGAGGTGCAGCTCTAGGGTGAACAGCGAATTTGCGCTGGCTTCGCGGTTGTTGCTGTCCATGCCGAGGCGGTCCATCAGGGCGTCGGTGGCGTAGCTGAAAATCAGCAGGTAGAAGGCGTCGCGCAGGTGGCCGTTGTAGTCGACCCAGTCGGGGATGATTTTGGTCTGGTAGGTGGTGAGGTGCGGCATGGTTTGGGTTCCGGCAGTTGGCGGGTCGTTAAGGTCAAGAGCTACCCCCTCACCCCAGCCCTCTCCCCCAAGGGGTCGAGGGGGAAAGGGAGCCGATCTTCAAGCGTTTCAAGTCCTGAGTTCGGCTCGGTGGCGCAAGTCGGCGTAATTCGAACAATCAACACGGTCAGTCCCCTCTCCCTCAGGGGGGCGAGGGGGAAAGGGAGCAGATCGGGGGCCTTTCAAAACTCAAGTTCGGCTCGGTGGCGCAAGTCGGCGTAATTCGAACAATCAACTCGGTCAGTCCCCTCTCCCTCAGGGGGCAGAGGGGGAAAGGGAGCAGATCGGGGGCCTTTCAAAACTTGAGTTCGGCTCGGTGGTGCAAGTCGGCGTAATTCGAACAATCAACTCGGTCCAGTCCCCTCTCCCTCCGGGAGAGGGTTAGGGTGAGGGCAGCGATGTCATGCCAGGCACTTCACTCGCTGAAACTCATGCCATGCTTTTCCTTGGTGGTCTTCACCGCTTCGAGCACTGCCAGCAAGCAGTCATCACGATAGCGTTCCAGCGCCGCAATGCTGTGCCGGCCGAGCTGGTCGCTGGTGCCGTCCACCACATCATCGATCAACTTGTCAGTCAGCTCCGGTGCCGGCAGATAGGTCCAGGGCAACTGCAACGCCGGGCCGAATTGCGACATGAAGTGACGCATGCCGTCATCACCACCCGCCAGCGTATAAGTCAGGAACGTACCCATGAACGACCAGCGCAAACCGGCGCCAAAACGGATCGCGTCGTCGATCTCGCCAGTGGTTGCCACGCCGTCGTTAACCAAATGCAGCGCCTCACGCCACAGCGCTTCGAGCAAACGATCGGCGATGAACCCCGGCACTTCCTTGCGCACATGCAACGGGCGCATGCCGAGGGACTCGTAGACTTTCATCGCTGCCTGAACGGCTTCCGGCGCGGTGTTCTTGCCGCCCACAACCTCAACCAACGGCAACAGATAAACCGGGTTGAACGGGTGACCGACCACGCAGCGTTCCGGGTGCGTCGAACTCTCGTAGAACTCGCTCGGCAGCAGGCCCGAGGTACTCGAACCAATCAATGCGTTGGGCTTGGCCGCTGCGCTGATTTTGCTGTGCAGATCGAGTTTCAGCTCCAGACGTTCCGGGGCGCTTTCCTGAATGAAATCGGCATCACGTACGCACTCTTCGATGGTCGCGACAAAGCGCAGGCGATCCTGCGAAGCGCCGGGCGCCAGGCCGTTTTTCTCCAGCGCCCCCCAGGCATTGGCCACACGTTTACGCAGCGCCGCTTCGGCGCCGGGCGCCGGATCCCAGGCCACGACATCCAGGCCGTGGGCCAGCGCACGGGCCACCCAGCCACTGCCGATGACACCGCTGCCCAATGCTGCGAAGGTCTTGATTTCGGTGATAAAGCTCATGGCGACATTCCTGAAAAGTTCGAAGACCCTGTAGGAGCTGCCGAAGGCTGCGATCTTTTGATCTTGATCTTAAAAAACAAGATCAAAAGATCGCAGCCTTCGGCAGTTCCTACAGGTGAAATGGGGGGCAGTCAGAGCCCCATTTTGAGCTGAGGGTTAGCCGCGCTGGGTCAGGCCCATTTTCTTGCGGCCTTCGGCAGGCGTAAGCACGCGGGCACCGAGGCGGCTGAGGATCTCGGTGGCGCGCTCGACCAATTGGCCGTTGGTCGCCAGTACGCCCTTGTCCAGCCACAGGTTGTCTTCCAGCCCGACCCGCACGTTGCCGCCGAGCAACACCGCTTGTGCGGCCATCGGCATCTGCATCCGGCCAATCCCGAAACCGGCCCACACCGCGTCGGCTGGCAAGTTATCGACCATGGCTTTCATCGTGGTGGTATCTGCAGGTGCACCCCACGGGATGCCCAGGCACAACTGGAACAGCGGGTTATCCAGCAAGCCCTCCTTGATCAACTGCTTGGCAAACCACAGGTGACCGGTGTCGAAAATCTCCAGTTCGGCCTTCACGCCCAGCTCGGTAATACGCTTGGCGCCCGCACGCAGTTGCGCCGGAGTGGAAACGTAAATAGTGTCGCCATCGCCGAAGTTCAGCGTGCCGCAATCGAGGGTGCAGATTTCCGGCAGCAGTGCTTCGACGTGGGCGAGACGGGTCAGCGGGCCGACCAGATCGGTGTTGGGGCCGAACTCCATCGGGTTCTCGCCGGCGCCGATTTCGAGGTCGCCGCCCATGCCGGCGGTGAGGTTGACGATGATGTCGACGTCCGCCTCGCGGATGCGCTCCATCACTTCGCGGTACAGCGCCACGTCACGGCTGAACTTGCCGGTCTGCGGATCGCGCACATGGCAGTGCACAACGGTGGCGCCGGCCTTGGCCGCTTCAACGGCTGCCGCTGCGATCTGTTTCGGGGTGACCGGCACGTGCGGGCTCTTGGCGGTCGTGTCGCCAGCACCGGTGAGTGCGCAGGTGATGATGACGTCGTGGTTCATGGTGCGGTTTCCTTCAGGCGTGATGGGTCTGTCCGCAGCCCGTTGCGCGAGCTGCGAAGCTTCGTTCAGTTCCCTCTCCCTCCGGGAGAGGGCTAGGGTGAGGGGCTTTTAAATGAGAGGGTTATTTGCTGGTCAGCTGGAGGTTTTCAGCGGCGGGTTTGCCATCGAAAGTAGTCACACCTTCAAGCCAGCGCTGCTTGTCTTCCGGGTGATCCTTGAGCCATTGCTTGGCCGATTCGAAAGCGTCCTTGTGATCGAGCAGCGGCTGCATCATCCGGCTCTCGTCCTCGGCGGTGAACGTCAGGTTGGTCAGCAGACGGCCCACGTTCGGGCACTGCTCGGCGTATTTCGGCGCAGTGACTGTCCACACGGTGGCCATGCCTTCGTTCGGGCCGAGGGCGTCTTCACTGCCGGTGAGATAGGTCATCTTCACATTGACGTTCATCGGGTGCGGCGCCCAGCCGAAGAACACCACGGCCTCTTTGCGGCGCACGGCGCGATCGACGGCGGCAAGCATGCCGGCCTCGCTGGACTCGACCAACTGGAATTTGCCGAGGCCGAACTGATTCTTGGCGATCATTGCCTTGATCTGCGTGTTGGCGCCCGAGCCTGGCTCGATGCCGTAGATCTTGCCGCCCAGCTCTTTTTCAAACTTGGCGATGTCGGCGAAGGTTTTCAGGCCCTTGTCGGCCAGATAGGTCGGCACGGCGAGGGTTGCGCGGGCGTCTTTCAGGCTTGGCGCTTCGAGAACCTTGACCTGATTGGCGTCGACGAACGGCGTGATGGTCTGGGTCATCAGTGGGTTCCAGTAACCGAGGAACAAGTCCAGCCGCTGATCGCGGATCCCGGCGAAGATGATTTGCTGGGAGGCGCTGGTTTGTTTGGTGTTGTAGCCGAGGCCGTCAAGCAGGACCTGGGTCATCGCACTGGTGGCGATCACGTCGGTCCAGTTGACCACGCCCATGCGCACGTTCTGGCACGTTGCCGGGTCGGCCGCCATGACGCTGGCGCTCAAGAAAGCGGTACCGCTGAGTGCAAGAACACAGCTGCTGATCAGTCGTTTCATGTCGGGTTCCTCGGCAGGTCGTTTATTGTGAGTTCCGGCATCTGTCGTGCCGGTGATGCAAAGTTACGCAGCTATACGCCCATGAAAGCGCACTGCGGCGACTGGCATTTGCACTGTAGCGACCTGTGCGCTTGAACGCCGACGACAATCGGCGTATCAACGATCCACGCTCCCCTCCCTCTCGTTACCCGCGAATCGAGTGCGCACATGTCTCAGGATTTCTACTTTTTGCTGATGCCGGGCTTCTCCGCCATCGGCTTTATCTCCGCGATCGAACCGCTGCGTGTGGCCAACCGTTTTCGTGGCGAACTGTATCGCTGGCATGTGCTCAGTGCCGATGGCGGGGCGGTGCTGGCGAGCAACGGCATGTCGGTCAACGCCGATGCGGCGCTGGAGCCGTTGAAGAAAGGTGCGACGCTGTTGGTGGTGGCCGGGTTTGAACCACTGAAGTTCGCCACGCCAACCCTTGAGCACTGGTTGCGGCGGCTGGATAACGAAGGCCTTACCCTCGGCGCCATCGACACCGGCAGCTTCGTCCTTGCCGAGGCGGGCCTGCTCGATGGCCATCGCCTGACCCTGCACTGGGAAGCCATCGACGCGTTCAAGGAATCTTATCCACAGCTCAGCGTCACTCAGGAGCTGTTCGAGATCGACCGTCGGCGCATCACCTCGGCGGGCGGCACCGCTTCCATCGATTTAATGCTCGATCTGATCGCCCAGGCCCATGGCCCGCAACTGGCGATTCAGGTCAGCGAACAATTCGTGCTGGGGCGCATCCGTCCACGCAAAGACCACCAGCGCATGGAAGTCGCCACGCGTTACGGCATCAACAACAAGAAACTGGTTCAGGTGATCGGCGAGATGGAGCAGCACAGCGAACCGCCGCTGACTACTTTGCAATTGGCAGAATCGATCAAGGTGACGCGGCGGCAACTGGAGCGGTTGTTTCGGCTGCACCTGAACGACACGCCGAGCAATTTCTACCTGCGCCTGCGCCTGGAAAAGGCCCGGCAGCTACTGCGCCAGACCGACATGAGCGTGCTCGAAGTCAGCATCGCCTGCGGCTTCGAATCGCCGTCGTACTTCACCCGCAGCTACCGCGCGCGCTTCGCCCGCTGCCCGCGCGAAGACCGCCGTACCGCCCAGGTCTGAATGGATGTACCCAAAACCAATGTGGGAGCGAGCCTGCTCGCGAAGACGGCGTGTCAGTCAATACAGGATTGACTGATCCACCGCTTTCGCGAGCAGGCTCGCTCCCACATTTGGATCTTCATTTTCTGAAAAAACGGTTACTTCTTCATCAACGCCGAACACGCCGCCTTGTAAGCCTCATGCTGATACTTGTTCAACGTCCCCGGCAGCTCGAAATTATGCTTCTTCGCCTGCGCATTGATCGTCTGCGGCGACAACAACGTCACCTCACAGCCATCGAGCAACTGCAAAATCCCTTCAATCTTGAACGTCGTCGGCCCACCGGCAAACTCACCCTTCTTGCTGCGCTTCTTGATCGCGATACGGTCAACCGAATTCTCCCGCACAAACGACGCCACCTGCGCCGCAAAGAGCTTAACGTTTGCCGCTTCGTCATCGTCTTCGAGGGCGATTTTCTTGGTGGCAAGGGGAATGTGGCTCAGGGTCGAACCGTCGAGAGCGGCCACGGCGATGATCGCTTCGCTGCCTTTGATTTCGATGCCGCAGATGTTCATGGGGAATTCCTTGAAGTGAAGAGGGCAGCTTACAGCTCAAGCTGATTGGCGGTGATGCCGAACGCCGACGCAATTTTCTCGCGAGTGGCCTTGCGTGGCTTGGCGACTGTTTCCTGCTGGGCAAACGCCGGTTGCGAAATACCCATGCGTTTAGCGACTTCTTCCTGAGTCAGGTTGAGGTGTTCGCGCCAGGCACGGATCGGTGTTGCCCCATCGACCATCCGGCTGACGACCTCATGGGGAATCAGGTCGGGCTGCATTTTTTGCGCAACGTACTGCGCGTAGGGAATGACGACGAAGGCGGGGTTGCCCTCGGCGTCGTTGATGATTTGGATGTCAGTAGGTGCGTTCATCGCGTTTCTTGACCTCTTGAATACTGACCACTTTGATTGCGCCATCCCAGTCGTACATGACTCGATAATTACCGACACGCAGGCGGTAGGAGTAGTCATGGCCAATCAGTGCTTTGACATTGCCCACATCAGGCATGTCGGCAAGCGCCGTAACGGCATCTCGAACCTGTACCTGATGCACAGAGTGCAATTTCAAGAGTTGCTTAACGGCCTTTCGTGTCCAGTGGATGCTGTTCATGGAAGAATATAAGTCTTTTATAAGATTCGCGAATCTTTGCTTATATTTTTAAGGTGGCCAATCAAGAACAGTTGTCAGGATATTGCGTGAAGCGCCCGTAGATCGGGGCTTTCACGCAATAGGTGTAGGCGAAGTCGGCATGTGCCGTAAGAAGAAGAGATTCACGAGGCAATTGCAGAAAGCAGTGCCAATTTTCCTTCAAATTTTGAGGACTATTCCTGCCCAATCGACTCCAAAAACTCCGACCGCTCATCACTCATCCTCGCGATGCAGTCATTCTGGGCAATCGTGAATGCCTTGCTCCCTGCCGTCGCCGGGAACGCTTCCACCGCGCAATCCGCATCCCGCGTCTTCAGCCATTGCTGCTGCGCCGTTTTCATCTTGGCGGTGATGTCCGCCAGTTGCGTCGCGTTTTTGCCGTACGCGGTCTGCATGCGTTCGGTCAGGCTGGCGTAGTTGTCCTTGAGCAGGTCTTCGGCGGTGCTGCGGCTGTAGGTCGAGCATTCCAGGGTCTGGACGTCGTTTTCGACGGCGTCGCACGGGTTGTTGTCGGATTCTTCGGCGGCGTGTACGCCGGTCGCAAGCAGTGCCAAAGCCAGGAAGATCGATTTCATTGTTGTCGCCGCTCTAATCCAGTGGTGTTTCCAAGATGCCGGAGATTCTGGCTCAAGCGCGCGGGCTTGAACAGGTAGCTGATCGGGGCGTCTGGCGACCCTTTGTCGCGGATTGACGCTTTCGGCAATTCCCCTGTCGTTTTTGCACCCGGTCGCCCCGGCACCGAGGCATATGCTGGCCCCAAAGCGCCGGCAGACGATTCGGCGCATGAATCGCCAATAAGGGGACGCCTGATGAGCCCAGCCGAATTACACGCCGACAGTATCGTTATCGACGGTCTGATCATTGCCAAATGGAACCGCGAGCTGTTCGAAGACATGCGCAAGGGCGGTCTGACGGCAGCCAACTGCACTGTGTCGGTGTGGGAAGGCTTTCAGGCGACCGTGAACAATATTGCTGCCAGCCAGAAGCTGATCCGCGACAACAGCGACCTGGTGATGCCGGTGCGCACCACTGCCGACATCCGTCGCGCCAAGGAGCAGGGCAAAACCGGCATCCTCTTTGGCTTCCAGAATGCCCACGCGTTTGAAGACCAGATCGGCTATGTCGAGGTGTTCAAGCAGCTCGGCGTCGGCATCGTGCAGATGTGCTACAACACCCAGAACCTGGTCGGCACCGGTTGCTACGAGCGCGATGGCGGCCTGTCGGGTTTCGGTCGCGAAATTGTTGCCGAGATGAACCGCGTTGGCGTCATGTGTGACCTGTCTCACGTCGGTTCGAAGACTTCCGAAGAAGTCATCCTCGAATCGAAAAAACCGGTCTGCTATTCCCACTGCCTGCCGTCGGGTCTCAAAGAGCACCCGCGCAACAAGTCCGATGAAGAGCTGAAGTTCATTGCCGACCACGGCGGTTTTGTCGGCGTGACCATGTTCGCGCCGTTCCTCGCCAAGGGCATCGATTCGACCATCGACGACTACGCCGAAGCGATCGAATACACCATGAACATCGTCGGCGAAGACGCCATCGGTATCGGCACCGACTTCACCCAGGGGCACGGTCAGGACTTCTTCGAATACCTGACCCACGACAAGGGCTACGCCCGCCGTCTGACCAGCTTCGGCAAGATCATCAATCCGCTGGGCATCCGCACCGTCGGCGAGTTCCCGAACCTGACCGAAACCCTCCTCAAACGCGGCCATCCCGAGCGCGTGGTGCGCAAGATCATGGGCGAAAACTGGGTCAACGTCCTGAAAGACGTCTGGGGCGAGTAACGCTTTCTCAAGACCGCCGCCGATCTGCTCCCTCTCCCTCTGGGAGAGGGCTGGGGTGAGGGCCGCGGCCGACACTGAATCTAAAATTTTCTGGAGTTAAGTTTCCATGGCCAAGATCGCCCCGCAATTGCCAATCGAAGTCGACAGCGAGACCGGTGTCTGGACCTCCGACGCCCTGCCAATGCTCTACGTGCCACGGCATTTTTTCGTCAACAACCACATGGGCATCGAAGAGGTTTTGGGCGCTGACGCCTATGCCGAGATCCTCTACAAGGCCGGCTACAAATCCGCCTGGCACTGGTGTGAAAAAGAAGCTGAATGCCACGGTCTGGAAGGGGTCGCGGTGTTCGAACACTACATGAAGCGCCTGTCGCAGCGCGGCTGGGGCCTGTTCAAGATCCAGGACATCGACCTCGACAAAGGCACCGCCAGCGTCAAGCTCGAACACTCGGCATTCGTCTATGTGTACGGCAAGGTCGGGCGCAAGGTCGACTACATGTTCACCGGTTGGTTTGCCGGGGCCATGGATCAGATTCTTGAGGCGCGCGGCAGCAAGATTCGCACGGTTGCCGAGCAAGTTTACGGTGGCTCCGAAGAAGGCCACGAAGACGGCTTGTTCACCGTCAAGCCGTTGTAAGTCGAGGAACCCGCCATGGCTTTCGAAGCAATGTTCCAGCCGATCCAGATCGGCAAACTGACCATCCGCAACCGCGTGCTCAGCACCGCGCACGCCGAGGTCTACGCGACTGACGGTGGCATGACCACCGACCGCTACGTCAAGTATTACGAAGAGAAAGCCAAGGGCGGCATCGGCCTTGCGATCTGTGGTGGTTCCTCCGTGGTGGCCGTCGACAGCCCGCAGGAATGGTGGAGCTCGGTGAACTTGTCCACCGACCGGATCATTCCGCATTTCCAGAATCTGGCCGATGCCATGCACAAGCATGGCGCCAAGATCATGATTCAGATTACCCACATGGGCCGACGCTCGCGCTGGGACGGCTTCAACTGGCCGACCCTGATGTCGCCGTCCGGCGTGCGTGAGCCGGTGCACCGCGCCACCTGCAAAACCATCGAGCCGGAAGAAATCTGGCGGGTGATCGGCAACTACGCCCAGGCGGCGCGCCGGGCCAAGGCCGGTGGTCTCGACGGCGTTGAACTGTCGGCGGTGCACCAGCACATGATCGACCAGTTCTGGAGTCCGCGCGTCAACAAGCGTACCGACGAATGGGGCGGCACCTTCGAAGGCCGGATGAAGTTCGGCCTGGAAGTGTTGAAAGCCGTGCGCGCCGAGGTCGGTGACGACTTCTGCGTGGGCATGCGTCTGTGCGGTGACGAGTTCCACCCGGACGGCTTGTCCCACGAGGACATGAAGCAGATCGCCAAGTATTACGACGACACCGGCATGCTCGACTTCATCGGCGTGGTCGGCTCGGGTTGTGACACCCACAACACCCTGGCCAACGTGATTCCGAACATGAGTTATCCACCGGAGCCGTTCCTGCATCTGGCCGCCGGGATCAAGGAAGTGGTCAAGGTGCCGGTGCTGCACGCCCAGAACATCAAGGACCCGAACCAGGCCACGCGCATCCTTGAAGGCGGTTACGTCGACATGGTCGGCATGACCCGCGCGCACATCGCTGACCCGCACCTGATCGCCAAGATCAAGATGGGCCAGATCGACCAGATCAAGCAGTGCGTCGGCGCCAACTATTGCATCGACCGGCAGTATCAAGGCCTCGACGTGCTGTGCATCCAGAACGCCGCGACGTCCCGTGAATACATGGGCGTGCCGCACATCATCGAGAAATCCACCGGCGTCAAACGCAAAGTGGTGATCGTCGGTGCCGGCCCGGCCGGTATGGAAGCGGCCCGCGTGGCCGCCGAGCGTGGCCACGACGTGACCTTGTTCGAGAAAAAGGAATTCATCGGCGGGCAGATCACTACCGCGTCGAAAGCGCCGCAACGCGACCAGATCGCCGGCATCACCCGCTGGTTCCAGCTGGAACTGGCACGGCTGAAAGTCGATCTGCGCCTGGGCACGGCGGCCGATGCCGACACCATCATGGACTTGCGTCCGGACGTGGTGGTGCTGGCGGTCGGCGGGCATCCGTATCTGGAACAGAACGAACACTGGGGCGCTGCCGAAGGGCTGGTGGTCAGCAGTTGGGACGTGCTCGACGGCAAGGTTGCGCCGGGCAAGAACGTGCTGGTCTACGACACCATTTGCGAGTTCACCGGGATGTCGGTTGCCGACTTCCTCGCCGACAAGGGCAGCCAGGTCGAGATCGTCACCGACGACATCAAACCGGGCGTGGCCATCGGCGGTACGTCGTTCCCGACCTACTACCGCAGCATGTACCCGAAAGAAGTGATCATGACCGGCGACATGATGCTCGAGAAAGTCTACCGCGAAGGCGACAAACTGGTCGCGGTGCTGGAGAACGAATACACCGGCGCCAAAGAGGAGCGGGTGGTCGATCAGGTGGTGGTGGAAAACGGCGTGCGTCCGGATGAGGAAATCTACTACGCACTCAAAGAGGGTTCGCGCAACAAGGGCCAGATCGACGTCGAAGCGTTGTTCGCGATCCAGCCGCAACCTTCGCTGAGCGAGGCGGGCGACGGCTACTTGCTCTTCCGCATCGGCGACTGCGTGGCGCAGCGCAACACGCACGCCGCGATCTACGACGCCCTGCGGCTCTGCAAGGATTTCTAAGGGCTTGCACATGACCCCTGTGGGAGCGGGCTTGCTCGCGAATGCAATCCGTCAGTCATAGATGAGCTGACTGATCCAGCGCTTTCGCGAGCAAGCCCGCTCCCACAGTAATGCAGATCGTGTTTCTCCAGGTTGTACTGGTGGGAGCTTCACCATGTTGAACACCCTTCTTCCAATCCTGTTGTTCGCAGCTATCGGCCTTGGTGTCCTCGGCGCGTTGCGGCGGGTGGCCATGTGGCGTCGGGGCCGGGCCTCGAAGGTCGATCTGATCGGCGGCCTGCTAGCCATGCCCAAGCGCTATATGGTCGACTTGCACCACGTGGTGGCGCGGGACAAATACATCGCCAACACCCACGTGGCCACGGCCGGCGGTGCGGTGGCGTCGATCGTGCTGGCGCTGCTGGTGCACGGTTTCGGCCTGCATAACCGCATTCTCGGTTACGCCTTGCTGCTGATGACAGCGGTGATGTTCGTCGGCGCGATCTTCGTTTATCTGCGTCGACTCAACCCGCCAGCGCGGTTATCGAAAGGCCCGTGGATGCGCCTGCCGAAAAGCCTGCTGGCGTTCTCGGCGTCGTTCTTTCTGCTGACATTGCCCGTGGCCGGAATCCTCCCGGAGAACTTTGGCGGCTGGGTGCTCGCAGTGATTCTGGGAATCGGTGTGTTGTGGGGCGTGTCGGAACTGTTCTTCGGCATGACCTGGGGCGGACCGATGAAGCACGCCTTCGCCGGTGCGCTGCATTTGGCCTGGCACCGTCGCGCCGAGCGTTTTGGCGGCGGTCGTTCCACCGGTTTGAAGCCTTTGGATTTGAACGATCCGAGTGCTCCGCTGGGTGTTGAGAAACCCAAGGATTTCACCTGGAACCAGTTGCTCGGTTTCGACGCCTGTGTGCAGTGCGGCAAGTGTGAAGCCGCGTGCCCGGCGTTCGCCGCCGGCCAGCCGCTGAACCCGAAAAAGCTGATTCAGGACATGGTCGTCGGCCTCGCTGGCGGCACCGATGCGAAGTTCGCCGGCAGTCCTTATCCTGGCAAACCCATCGGCGAACACTCAGGCAATCCGCATCAACCAATCGTCAATGGTCTGGTCGACGCCGAAACCCTGTGGTCGTGCACCACCTGCCGCGCCTGCGTTGAGGAATGCCCGATGATGATCGAGCACGTCGATGCCATCGTCGACATGCGCCGGCACCTGACCCTGGAAAAAGGCGCAACCCCGAACAAGGGCGCCGAAGTCCTCGAAAACCTCATTGCCACCGATAACCCTGGCGGTTTCGCACCGGGCGGACGGATGAACTGGGCGGCGGACTTGAACCTCACTCTGCTCAGCGAGAAGAAATCCACCGACGTGCTGTTCTGGGTCGGCGACGGTGCGTTCGACATGCGCAACCAGCGCACCCTGCGCGCGTTCGTCAAAGTGCTGAAGGCGGCAAAAATCGACTTCGCCGTGCTCGGTCTCGAAGAGCGTGACAGCGGTGACGTCGCGCGGCGTCTTGGCGATGAAGCGACCTTCCAGTTGCTCGCCAAACGCAACATCCAGACCCTGGCCAAGTACAGCTTCAACCGAATCGTCACCTGCGATCCGCACAGCTTCCATGTGCTGAAAAACGAGTACGGCGCGTTCGATGGCCACTACCTGGTGCAGCACCACAGCACCTACATGGCCGAAATCATCCAGGCCGGCGCGCTCAATCTTGGCCAGCACAAAGGCAACAGCGTGACCTATCACGACCCGTGCTACCTCGGTCGCTATAACGGCGAATACGAAGCGCCGCGTGAAGTGCTGCGTGCCCTCGGCATCGAGGTTAAAGAGATGCAGCGTTCCGGCTTCCGCTCGCGCTGCTGCGGCGGCGGTGGCGGGGCGCCGATCACTGATATTCCGGGCAAACAGCGGATTCCTGACATGCGCATGGAAGACATCCGCGAAACCGGTGCTGAGCTGGTGGCCGTGGGTTGTCCACAGTGCACGGCGATGCTCGAAGGCGTGGTCGAGCCGCGTCCGCTGATCAAGGACATCGCCGAACTGGTCGCCGACGCGCTGCTCGAAGACGCCGCGCCAAGCAAGCCTGCGACCCCGGCCAAACGTGAACCTGCGGAGGCCCACTGATGAGCGACATTATCCGCCGCGACCCACGCGCCAAATGGATTGCGCGTAACCGTCTGCATCCGCTGCACGCCGCCATGCAGCCGGCGCAACACAGCTGGATGGGGCCGAACGGCATCGTTCGCAAGAATCTGCACGGCATCGGTTTTATCGGCCCTAACGGCATCAAGCGGATCGACCGCAGCGGCGCGCAGCAGGGTGGGGCGGTTAAACGTTCTGCGGCTGTGGAAGTGCAATTGCCGCTGCATCAGGTGCCCGCGCCGGCGTTTTACATCAGCGTGGTGCCGGACATGGTCGGTGGCCGCTTGAGCAGCCACGACCGCGACTTGCTCGGCCTCGCCCATCAACTTGCCGGCAAGGATGGCGCGGTGTTGGCGGTGGTCTTTGGCGAGCACAAAGAGAGCGCTTTCGCCACCGCCGGCGTGGATCGTTTGCTGGTGCTGGAAGGAGAAGAGTTCAGCGGTTATGCACCGGAGCAACGCGTGCAAGGTATGCGCGCTGTGGATAACCAGTTCAACCCGCGTCATTGGCTGCTGCCGGACAGTCGCAGCGGTGGCGGCGAACTCGGTCGGCGCTTTGCCGCTGCACTGGGTGAACGCCCGGCGACACGGGTCTGGCAGGTCAAGGATCAGGAATGCATCGGCCGCGCCGGTGCTGGGCTGCAAGACCTCGCCCGTCCGGTTGCACGGTTGATTCTGGCTGCCGCCGAATGCGCCGAGCCGGTCAGCGAAACCCGTCACGAAGCGTTGTCGGTGGAGTTATCCACAAGCGTCCCGCGCAGCCTGTCGCGGATCGAAGATCTCGGTGCGGTGGCGGTCGATCCGGCAGCGATTCCGATGGCCGAAGCGGAGTTCATTTTCTCCGGCGGTAACGGGGTCAAGGATTGGGCACTGTTCCACGAAACTGCCGCCGCACTCGGCGCCACCGAAGGCGCGTCGCGGGTGGCGGTGGACGATGGCTTCATGGCCCGTGATCGCCAGGTCGGCGCGTCCGGCACCTGGGTTACCGCGCGGGTCTACGTGGCGGTGGGCATCTCCGGGGCGATCCAGCACCTGCAGGGCATCGGCGCCTGCGACAAGGTCGTGGCGATCAATCTCGATCCGGGTTGCGACATGATCAAGCGTGCCGACCTCTCAGTGATTGGCGAGAGCGCGGAGATCCTGCAGGCTTTGATTGCGGCGGTCGCGGCTTACCGCAACGAAGCCAAGCGCGATGCGGCTTAAGGAAACGCTATGAACACGAAGATTATCAGTCTGGTTTCAATTGGCGCCCACCCGACCTCCGGGCGGCCGCGCCGCGCCGATCAGGACGCGCGCGCCGTGGAACTCGGTCTGCAACTGGCTGGGGATAACCTGCAAGTGCTGCATGCCGGCGACGTTGCGGAACCGGCGTTGCGCGCCTATCTGGGCATGGGCCTGGAGCAGATGCACGTGCTCGAGCAGCCTGCTGGCGCTGATGCTTTGCCGGCGCTGACTGCGTACCTGCGCGAAGCGGGCGCCCAAGTTGTACTGACCGGCAGCCAGGCGGAAACCGGTGAAGGTTCGGGGATGTTGCCGTTCCTGCTGGCGGAAGGTCTGGGCTGGCCGCTGGTGGTGGGGCTGGCGCAGGTCGAATCGATCAACGACGGCTCGGCGCTGGTGCTGCAAGCGTTACCGCGCGGGCAACGGCGGCGCTTGAAGGTGAAGCTGCCGTTCCTCGCGACTGTGGATAACGCCGCGCCGAAGCCACGGCAAAGCGCTTACGGCCCGGCGCGACGCGGAATTCTGGAGGCTGCTGATGTCGAGGTTGTCGACGATGAACTTCTCGCGGTTGCCACCCTGCAATCGGCCAAACCACGGCCTAAACGCTTGAAAGTGATCAAAGCCAAAAGCGGCGCCGACCGCATGAAAGCCGCTACCGCCAAAGCCAGTGGCGGCGGTGGACAAGTGCTCAAAGGCGTCACCCCGCAGGCCGGTGCCGAAGCCATCCTCAAGTTGCTGATTGAAGAAGGCGTCGTCCGCTAGCCCCCGACACCCCCCAAATCTCTGTAGGAGCTGACGAGTGCAACGAGGCTGCGATCTTTTGACGTTGATCTTTGAAAACAAGATCAAAAGATCGCAGCCTCGTTGCACTCGTCAACTCCTACAGGTCAGTGGGTTTGCCACAGGAATAATGTGAATGACCGTCGAGTTTCGACCTGCGCGGCGTACGGATGCGCGTGAGATTGCCCGCTTGTTTCAGATTTCCTCGGAGGGGGCTGCGGATTACATCTGGAGTCAGTTGGCCGAGCCTGGGGAAGCGCTGCTGGATGTCGGCGAACGGCGTTATGCCCGCGACGACGTGGATTTCTCTTGGCAGAACTGCCTGATCGCTGAGGCCAATGGGCGGGTCGTTGGCATGATGCACAGCTATGCCATGCGCGAAGATCCCGATCCGACGCCGCCCACCGATCCGGTGCTGGCGCCGTATGCCGATATGGAAGTAGCGGATTCGTTGTACATCTCCAGCCTGGCGCTATATGAAGGCTGGCGCAATCAGGGGTTGGGCTTGCAGTTCCTCCTGCATGCCCAGGCGCGCGCCGATCAGTTGGCGCTCAACGGTTTGAGCCTGATCGACTATGCGGCCAATACCGGTGCGCGGCGTTTCTACGAGCGCCATGGCTTCGGCATCATCAAAACCTGCCAAGTGGCACCGCATCCGCTGATTCGGGTGACCGGTGCGGCTTATCTGATGCACCGCGCTTAACGTTCGGTTATCCACCGGCCAGCGTTTACGCACAATCCCTGTTGGTCAGTCTGTGGATAAGGTGTTCGCGCCTCACTGCAAGTCACGTCAATCGTGGCTTGCAGCCCGCAGATCAAAAAACGACCAGCCTAAGTGGCGGTTTTTCCGAGGGTTTTCCTCAGGATAACGGCGTAAGTTGCCCCCAATCTCTGTTGGCGCTTCTGTGGATAAGATGTTCGCTATCCGCTGCGAGCCTTATAAAACGTGGCTTACAGAGTATTGGTCAATATTTGCTCAATTTACGGTTGTGTTCGACAAATTGTCTATCGAAGACTGATTTTTCACAGCCTTGCGGGTTTTTCCACAGACAAGGCAAAGTTACCCCCGATCTCTGTTGGCGCTTCTGTGGATAACGTGTTCGCCATCTGCTACAGGCCATGCAGGCCGGGGCTTACAAGGATGTGATCAAAAAACGACCAATGCGCCTCGCAAACCGTCCTTCTGGATAAGTCACGATTTTTCTTCGCAAATCAGCCAGTTATTTTCCCACTCATCCACAGTTACCCCCATTTGCTGTGGGTGGCTATGTGGATAACTTGTTCGTCGAACCCGATAAGCCCCGCCCGTCATAGTGCAAACGGCACTTGATCACATTTCATACAGTTCTAAGGCGTTGCCTTGACTTCGAATCCGCTGCTGTCTTCACTGCAATGGCACAAGGACAGCCGTCACTTATCCACATCAGGTTCTGGGAGAACGCATGATGGATAGTCGCTCACACCGCTCCCCGCCCTTTCCCCGCAAGCGCACGCTGCGTCGTGCCGCCAATCAGCACGCTCGCCTGTAGCGCGCCAACCTGCCAGACCGCTGTGCTGTCGCCGGACTTGATCTGGTGGCCAGGTGTCCGTTCGCCCAATGATTGCAGGCAACCGCAGAGTTGCCCCATCTGCCTGATTAGAGGATGCACCCCATGACACGGATCGCAACGCCCATCAGCGAGATCAAGGAACACTACGATGTGATTGTCATTGGCTCGGGTTACGGCGGCGGCATTGCTGCGTCGCGCCTGTCCCGTGCCGGCAAACGTGTGTGCCTGCTCGAACGCGGCCGGGAAATCCAGCCCGGCGAATACCCCAACACCATGATCGCCGCCACCGAAGAGCTGCAGGTGCATGACCCGGATGGTCATATCGGTTCGCGCACCGGGCTGTTCGACTTGCACGTCAACGCCCAGCAAAACGTCGTGGTCGGTTGCGGTCTCGGCGGCACGTCGCTGATCAACGCTAACGTTGCCCTTGAACCGGAACCCGGCGTATTCGATGACCCGCGCTGGCCGCAAGCCGTGCGTGAACACCGCGACACGTTGCTCAAGGACGGTTATGCCCGCGCTCGCGAGATGCTCAAACCCACTCCTTATCCGAGCACTTCGCCGAACCTGCCCAAGCTCGACGCCAACAAGAAGTCGGCTGACTTTCTCAAGCAAGGTGCGCATTTCTACAGGCCGCCGATCAACGTGACCTTCGACAAGTTGCCGAATAACCTCAACCACGTCGGTGTCGAGCAGCTGCCGTGCAACCAGTGCGGCGACTGCGTCTCGGGCTGTAACAACAAAGCCAAGAACACCACGCTGATGAATTATCTGCCGGACGCCTGGAACCACGGCGCGGAGATTTTCTGTCAGGCCGAGGTGCGCCATCTGGAGCGCGATGGTGACGGCTGGATCGTGCATTTCCAGTACCTCGACAGCGGGCGTGAAATGTTCAGCGCGCCGACGTTGTTCGTGAAGGCCGATATCGTCGTGGTCTCCGCCGGCACACTTGGCTCGACCGAAATCCTCCTGCGTTCGCGCGACAAAGGCGTGCTGATGTCCGGCCAGCTCGGTGAGAACATGAGCGGCAACGGCGACATCCTCGGCTTCGGCCACAACTGCGAGCAGGTCATCAACGGCATCGGTTTCGGCGCACATTCGGCCAAGGAACTGCACCCGGTCGGCCCGTGCATCACCTCGGTCATCGACATGCGCACCGAAGGCGACTGGCGCAGCCGCATGGTCATCGAAGAAGGCTCGATCCCCGGCGCGCTCGGCCGGCCGATGGTGACGAGCATGGCGGGTTTCGCCGAGATGATCGGCGTGGCCACCGATGACAGCTTCAACGGCAAGGTGAAGTACAAGGAGCGCGAAGCCGAAAGCTTCCTGCGCGGCCCGTATTACGGCGCGCTGCACAACATGCAGACCTACCTGATCATGAGCCACGACAGCGGTCAGGGGCGGATGGTCCTCGACAACAAAGATCAACTGCGCATCGATTGGCCCGGCGTTGGCGAGCAGGAGAACTTCAAACTCGGTAACCAGCGTTTGCAGCAGAGCACCAAGGCGTTGGGCGGCGTGTGGGTGGAGAATCCGATCTGGACCAAGCTGCTCAAGCACAGCATCGTCTCCGTGCATCCGTTGGGCGGTTGCGTGATGGCTGAAGACGCCGCGCAAGGCGTGGTCAATCACAAAGGCCAGGTGTTCAGCGGCGCCAGTGGCACCGATGTCTACACCAATTTGTACGTGACTGACGGCGCGGTGATTCCGACGTCGCTGGCGGTCAATCCGCTGCTGACCATCTCTGCCGTGAGTGAACGCAACATGGGTTTGCTCGCCGCCGACCGTGGCTGGCAGATCGACTACACACTGCCGTCGGCCCCGCGCAAACCGGTGGCGCCGCCAACCCTTGGCGTGCAGTTCACCGAAACCATGAAAGGTTACTTCTCCCGCGCCTTCACCGCGGCGCAAAGCACCGATCTGAAAGTCTACGAAGCGGCAGCCAAACGCGGCGAGGCGGATAACTCGCCGATCGATTTCACCCTGACCATCACCGCTAACGACCTCAACCGGATGATCAAGGAACCCGAGCACGCGGCCACGATTGTCGGCACCGTCATCGCCCCGGCGCTTTCAGCACAGCCGCTGACCGCGAGTAACGGCGTGTTCAACCTGTTCGAACAATTCGAGCAGCAGGTCGATACACGCCACATGAAATACGACATGAAACTGACTGCCGAGGACGGCAACGACTATTTCTTCAGCGCCTTCAAAACCGTGCCGGAAGACAATGGCGTGCTGAACATCTGGCACGACACCAGCACGCTATACGTGACGCTGTATCGCGGCCCCGACAGGACCGGCGAGGTGATCGGCTCCGGGGTGATGCACATTCATCCGACCGATTTCGCCAAGCAGATGACCACCATGAAGGTTCTCAATGCGCGTAACGAACGTGAGCGCATCGAAGGGCTGGCGCGGTTCGGCAAGTTCTTCGCCGGGATTCTCTGGGAAAGCTACGGCGGCGTGTTTGCCGGCGATATCTACTTTAATCCGGATGCACCGCCACGGTTGAAGCGGCCGCTGGATGCACCGGTTCCGGCTGTGCATTTCTTCCCCACCGAGGATGGCGTCGAATTGCGCCTGACGCGTTATCAGGCCGGCAGCAAAGGCCCGGTGATGCTGGTGCATGGCTTGGGTGTGGGCTCGAACATCTTTTCCACCGACACCATTCAAACCAACCTGCTCGAATACCTGTGCAAGCACGACTACGACGTCTGGCTGCTGGATTTTCGCGTGAGCATTCTGTTGCCGACGAGCAAGAAGGAGTGGAACGGCGATCAGATCGCGCAATACGACTTCAAGGCGGCCATTGCGCAGATTCAGCAGCAAACCCAAGCAAAAGATGTGCAGTGCGTGGTGCATTGCTACGGCGCGACGACGTTCTTCATGTCGCTGCTCGCCGGTTTGCAGGGCGTGCGTTCGGTGGTCTGCTCGCAGATTGCTGCGGACACTGTGGTTGCTACCGCCACCGGATTGAAAGCCGGTCTGCATTTGCCGGGGATGCTCGATGCCATCGGCATCAAGTCGATGACCGCTTACGCCGACAGCAAGGAAAACTGGTTCAACAAACTCTACGACAAGGCCCTCAACGGTTACGCGCGGATCGAAGCGCAGGGCTATTGCACCAATCCGGTGTGCCACCGCATCACCTTCATGTACGCCTCGCTGTATCGCCACGACACCCTTAACGAAACCCTGCACGACAACCTGCACGAGTTGTTCGGCGAGTCGAACATCGAGACCTTCGAGCATCTGGCGCTGATCGTGCGCAAAGGGCATCTGGTGGATTTCAAAGGCAACGATGTGTACATGCCGCACTTTGATCGGCTGACCATGCCGATCTGCTTTATCAGCGGGGCGGAGAACCAGTGTTACCTGCCGGAAAGTACTCTCAAGACCTACCAGCGTTTGTGCGATATGCACGGGCCGGAGCGTTACAGCCGGCAAGTGGTGCCGGGCTATGGCCACATCGACTGCATGTTCGGCAAGAACGCGGTGGTCGATGTCTACCCGATCATCCTTGAACACCTGGAGAAAACTGCCCAGGCCTGACCCTCTCCTGTAGGAGCTGCCGCAGGCTGCGATCTTTTGATCTTGAAGGGCAAAAGATCGCAGCCTGCGGCAGCTCCTACAGGTGCGGTGTCGTGTTCGCAATTCAGACAAGGAAATGGATGATATGGACAGCTACATCCGCTGGTTTCAACGCTTCATCTGGATCGGTATTGCGATGAACATGGTGTTCGCCATCCCTGCGCTGTTCGCGCCGGGGTTGCTGACATCAGTGGTCGGGCTGCCGCCGCAACTCTCCGACCCATGGCTGGAAAACGCCGGGATGCTGCTGGTCGGTATCAGCGTGTTTTACATGCCGTCGGGTTTCAACGCGCCGCGCTACGTGGTGCATTCCTGGCTGTGTGTGCTGACGCGGTTGATCGCGGTGATCTTCTGGATTTACCTGATCAACACCAGCATTCAAGGTTCGGTGTTCGTACCGATGCTGATGGGCGACCTGAGCTTCTTTCTGATTCTCGGCATTTTGCTGTACTTGGGCACCGCGCCGCAGAATCAGCCATGGGCGCTGCTATGCGATGGCTGGCGCGAGTGGCGCGCGGCGTGGGCGCGGCAATGGCAGAGTCACGCCTTCAAGGTCGGCACGCTGATCGTGGTCGCGGTGCTCGGTTTTATCGGCTACGAAACCTGGTATCAGATGCTCCGCGTCGTTCCCGAGCAGGAATATGCCTCCGACGAAGACCACTACAAGTACGCCGCCATTGGCCTCGGTATCGAAGCGCGTATTCCGTATTACCTGTTCGCCGTACTGCCGCAGATGTGCCCGGAGAAAATGCCCAAGCCCGGTGGTTGGGAAGTCTTCGGCTTCCTTTTTGAAAACGGCAAGGATCTGCCGATCGGCATGGCCAAGCGACAGATCGGCTACCCGACGGTCGAGCCGAATTGCGCGCTGTGCCATACCGGTTCCTACCGCGCCAATGCCGGTGACGTCGCCGTCAATGTACCCAGTGCACCGGCCAATACCCTGCAACTGCAAGCCTTCCAATGGTTTGCCTACGATTGCGCCAGCGACCCTAAATTCACCACCGACGCGGTGATGGCGGCGATCAACAGCAAGTTTCAGTTGGGCTTCTTCGAAAAACTCTATAACCGCTACCTGATCATGCCGATGGCAAAAAGCGCCTTGCTCAAGCAGAAACAGGCCTACGCCTGGCAGAAGCTGCGCCCGCAACAGGGCCCGGGCCGCACGGATACCTTCAACCCGACGAAAATGGTCGTGTTCGGCTTCCCGGATGACTCGACCATCGGCACCGTCGACCTGCCGCAAGTGTGGAATCAGAAACCGCGGGAATCGATGTACCTGCACTGGGACGGTAATAACAACAAGATTCACGAACGCAACTACGCCGCTGCGATGGCCGTGGGCGCGACGCCGGAATCGGTGTTGCCGCCGAGCTTCAATCGCGTGACCAACTGGCTGCTCGGGCACAAGGCGCCGGCGTGGCCGTGGGCGCTGAATCAGGCGAAAGTCGCGCAGGGCAAACCGATCTGGGACAACAACTGCGCCGGTTGTCATGACTTCGGTCGGGCGGATACCGGTCAGGTCACTACCAACATCGACCAGCTCGGCACCGATCCGCATCGGCTGGACTCTTTCACCACGGGGCTGGTGGCTGCATTCCACAGCTTCAAGAAACCGCCGTTCGACTTCGGCGCCTACCGCAAGACCCAGAGCTACAGCAACACGCCGACCGACGGGGTCTGGCTGCGCGCGCCGTACCTGCACAACGGCTCGGTGCCGACGCTGTGGGACTTGCTGCAACCACCAGAAAAACGTCCGCAGACGTTCATCACCGGTTCCGACATCTACGATCCGGTCAACGTTGGTTTTGTTACCAGCGGCGCCCAGGCCAAGGCCTCGGCCGACTTCAAATACGACACGCGTCTGGAGGGCAACCACAACACGGGCCACCTGTACGGCACGACGCTGTCGGACGACGACAAGCGGGCGCTGATCGAATTCATGAAAACCCTGTGAAGTCTTACGGATAGAGGATTTCGTCATGTCAGCAGTCGGTCATCTGAAGCATGAATACGACAAGGTCAAAGTACGTCTGCACGGGCTGCTCACGCGGGTGGAAATGGCCTGGATGAAGCTCATCAGCGAACTGGAACCCGAGGAGTTCCAGGCCATCATCAAGTTGCTCCAGCGCGGTCACGACCAGGCGCAGTACGTGCTGAAAAACGGCGAGTTGCCGGACGACGAGCCGGCGGTGCCGTGGGAGCTATCCCACGGTTTGTCGATCCTGCGCATCGGCAACGCGACGCCGTTGCCGCAGTCGCCGGATCAACTGCAAACCAGGGTACTCAAGGACGGCACGTTGCTGGGGTGTCGCAAGTGGGAACTGCTCGATTTGTTGTGGAGCGAGGCACTGCTCAAGTGGATCGAGAACCTGCGCCATCACGCGACGTTCGGCACTGACCCGGCGGTGGTGCAAATGGACCGTGAGGTGACCCTGGCGATTGCCGGCGACTGGGGCACCGGACCGTTCAACAGTCATGCACCTGCTGTCTCCGTGGCCAATCAGATGCAACTGGCCAACGCCGACTTCACCATTCATCTGGGGGATGTCTATTACGCCGGCAGTCATTCCCAGGAAGACGTCGACATGGCCGGCTGGCCAATGGGCACCCACGGTTCGTTCACCCTCAACTCCAATCACGAGATGTACAGCGGCGCCCACGGCTACTTCAAGGAACTGGCCAAGCGTTTTCCGGGCCAGCAGGGCACCAGCTATTTTGCGCTGATCAACGATGACTGGCTGGTGGTCGGGCTGGATTCGGCCTATGCGTCCGATGCGATGAACCTGTACATGGACGGCACGTTGAACGAGCCGCAGATCGAGTGGATGAAAGGCCTGCCGAAACGCAAAAAAATCATGGTGCTCAGCCATCATCAGGGCTTCGATATTTCCGGGCACAACGAGACTGCGTTGTATCAACCGGTGTGCGATGCGCTGGGGCGTGAGCCGGACTATTGGTATTGGGGGCATCTGCACAACGGCATCGTTTATGCGCAGCAGGGCGGTTTGCACGCGCGTTGCGCCGGGCACGGGGCGATTCCCTATGGCAATTCCAGTGAGCTGAACGGGCATTCGCGGGTGTTGTGGTCGGAGACGCAAGATGCCAAGGACCCGGCGTATCCGCTGCGGGTGTTGAACGGGTACGCGAAGATCCGCTTGGTGGGGGAGGAGATATTTGAGGAGTTTATTGGTGAGGATGGATCGGTGAGGTGGTCGTCCAAGTGAGGCGGTGACTGGGCCGGCCTCTTCGCGAGCAGGCTCGCTCCCACAGTTGGAACGCATTCCAAATGTGGGAGCGAGCCTGCTCGCGAAGCCTTTGCTTTTAGCCTTGGACGGGGACGCCTTTGAGGTAAGGCGCAGGCTCGGCCCCAAGGTTATTCAGCAAGCGCTCGCTGTACCAATCCACGAAGTTGACCACGCCAAACTCATAGGTCTTCGAATAAGGCCCAGGCTGATACGCCGTCGAGTTGATCCCGCGCTGGTTCTCTTCCGCCAGACGTCGATCCTGATCGTTGGTCGCATCCCACACCTGACGCATGCGCTCGACGTCGTAATCCACGCCCTCGACCGCGTCCTTGTGCACGATCCACTTGGTGGTGACCATGGTTTCCTGCGCGCTGATCGGCCACACGGTGAAGACGATGATGTGATCGCCCATGCAGTGGTTCCACGAGTGCGGCAGGTGCAGGATGCGCATCGAGCCCAGATCCGGGTTTTTGATCCGGCCCATCAGTTTCGCGCAGCCCTGTTTGCCGTCGAGGGTCATCGACACGGTGCCCTTGAGCAGTGGCATGCGCACGATGCGGTTGCGCAGGCCGAAACTGGCGTGGGCATAAGGAATTTTCTCGGCTTCCCACGCTGCAGCGGACGCGGCGACGTGATCCTTGAACGCCTGATCGGCGCGCGGGTCGGTGACGTCGTCCCATTCCAGCAGGGTTTTCAGCAGTTCCGGGTGCGACGCGTTGCAGTGGTAGCACTCGCGGTTGTTTTCCAGCACCAGTTTCCAGTTGGCCTTTTCCATCAAGGTGGTGGTGATCGCCACCTTGGTGTTTTCCATGTCGTACGGTTCCATGTAATGGTTCAGCGTCGACAGGAAGTCATCAATGGCCGGCGGATTTTCCGCCAGACTGATAAAGATGTAGCCGCCGGCGGTCTTCACGTTCACCGGTTTGAGGCCGTACTGCTTCATGTCGAAGTCGGCGCCCATTTCGGTGCCGGCGAACAGCAGGCGGCCGTCCAGCTCGTACGTCCACTGGTGGTAGTGGCAGACCAGTTTGGCGACTTTGCCTTTTTCACTGGTGCACAGGCGCGAGCCACGGTGACGGCAGACGTTATGGAACGCATGCACCACACCCTCGGCGCCTCGGATGACGATGATCGGGTTCTTGCCGATCTGCAGGGTCAGGTAGTTGCCCTTGGCCGGGATCTCGCAGGTCATGCCGGCGATCAACCACTCTTTCTGGAAGATCTCCTGCATGTCGATATCGAACAGCCGCTCGTCGCTATAGAACGGCTGTGGCAGCGAAAACGTCCGCTCGCGCTCCTGGAGCATTTGTGCGGTGGCCTTGCGTGCGGGTTCCAGCGGATCGCCCAGGCTGATTTTTGCGGTGACGTCCATCGATTTGATCCTCAAGGCCATCTGCGTGGCCGGCGAAAAGTGGCTGATCAGGTGTGCTGTTAACGGTTGCTACGCAAGGTGTAAAGAATTCGTCTTGGTGTGAGGCGAGTGTGGGGCCGGCGCTGGGCGGAACCTTATCCATGGGCGACATGGTGCAATCTGTTCCCGACGCGCAACCCCCGGTGGTTGGGGGCTGGTCGCGATAAGTATGCCGATGTCGCGGATAGGTAAACGGACGGTCTGCGCTATACGCAGAATCGCCGACATGAGGCCGACAGTCGGCCGTGGAGAACAGCATGTCCAACAGCTTCCTGAATCCGGTCACCACCCAGACCTGGGCCAATGGCCGACACATCGTCCGTTGCGTCAAAGTCATCCAGGAAACCTGGGACGTGCGCACCTTCTGCTTCATGGCTGATCAGCCGATCCTGTTCTTCTTCAAACCCGGGCAGTTCGTCACCCTGGAGCTGGAAATCGAAGGCCAGCCGATCATGCGCTCGTACACGATCTCCAGTTCGCCGTCGGTGCCGTACAGCTTTTCGGTGACGATCAAGCGCGTGCCGGGTGGCAAGGTTTCCAACTGGTTGCACGACACGCTTCATGAGGGGCAAGAGTTGGCGGTGCACGGGCCGGTCGGCCTGTTCAATGCCATCGACTTCCCGAGCCCGAAAGTCTTGTACCTCAGTGGCGGCGTCGGCATCACGCCATGCATGTCGATGGCGCGCTGGTTTTACGACACCAACGCCAACGTCGACATGACCTTTATCCACAGCGCGCGTTCGCCGAAAGACATCATCTATCACCGCGAGCTGGAGCATATGGCGTCGCGGATCGACAACTTCAGCTTGCACCTGATTTGTGAGAAGCACGGCTTGGGTGAGCCGTGGGCTGGGTATCGCGGTTACCTGAACCACAAGATGCTTGAGCTGATGGTCCCGGACTTCCTTGAGCGCGAAGTGTTCTGCTGCGGGCCGACGCCGTACATGAACGCGGTCAAGCGCATGCTGGAAGTGGCCGGTTACGACATGTCGCGTTATCACGAAGAGTCGTTTGGTGCGACGCCACCGGAAGCGCGTGCCGATGCGGTGGAGCAAGCCGAGCAGGCTGCGGATGCACCGGAAATCGATGCGGCGGATCTGCATCAGGTCGAGTTCACTTCGTCGGGCAAGAGCATTCGTGTGGCACCGGGCGAGACTGTGCATGCGGCAGCGGCGAAGCTTGGGTTGATGATTCCGAAGGCGTGCGGCATGGGCATTTGCGGGACGTGCAAGGTGCTCAAGCTGGGGGGCGAAGTGGAGATGGAGCACAACGGCGGGATTACCGAGGACGACGAGGCCGAGGGGTACATTCTGTCTTGCTGCAGCGTGCCTAAAGGCGATGTGCGGATCGATTTCTGAGTGGGGCGAATTTTTGCGTACGGCTTACCCCTCACCCCATCCCTCTCCCAGAGGGAGAGGGGGCCGACCGAGGTGTCTGGCGCTATACATCGACCTGAAAGACCTTATCGATTGTGGATTCGGCAAAGCAGATTCAGGTCGACGTATTCCTTGAGCATCCCCCAATCAGCGCCCTCTCCCTCTGGGAGGGGGCCGACCGAGGTGTCTGGCGTTCTACACCGACCTGAATGACCTTATCGATTGTGGATTCGGCAAAGCAGTTTCACGTCGGCGTAATTCTCAAATATCCCCCATTCAGTCCCCTCTCCCTCCGGGAGAGGGCTAGGGTGAGGGGCTTTTCAGTCGATAAACAAATCCGGCATCAACGCCGCGTCGCTTTCTCGATCAAAGCGATATTGTCCGAACTCCGTCACACCGCTCTCCCGCAAAACGTCCTCATCAATCAACAGCCGGCCGGTGATCTGCCGCCCGCGGCTATCCAGAATCACATGCGCCGCATCCGCCATGATCGAAGGCAGACGCGCCTGTTTGAACGACTCCCGATTACCCAACTGAAACTCAATCGCCGCCGTAGCGATCATCGTCTGCGGCCACAGCGAATTGACGCTGATCCCGTAACTGGCAAATTCCTCGCTCATCCCCAGCGTCAGCATGCTCATGCCGTACTTGGTCACCGTGTAAGGGCTGAACTGTGCAAACCATTTGTTCGCCAGATTCAGCGGCGGCGACAGGTTGAGAATGTGCCCGGCGGATTTCTTCAGATAGGGCAGGGCGGCCTGGCTGCACAGCAATACCGCGCGGGTGTTGATCTGGTGCATCAGGTCGAAACGCTTGAGTTCGATGTGCTGCACACCGGTCAACTTGATCGCCCCGGCGTTGTTCACCAGCGCATCGATCGCGCCGAAATGTTCGTTGGCTTGGGCGAGAGCCTGGCGCACGCCATCCTCATCACGCACATCCACCTGCAACGCCAGCGCCTTGCCACCCGCCGCTTCGACTTCCGCAGCGACGCTGTGAATGGTGCCGGGCAGTTTCGCGTGAGGCTCCGCGCTCTTCGCCGCAATCACGATATTGGCCCCGTCCCTCGCGGCACGCAGCGCAATCTCACGACCAATGCCACGGCTGGCGCCGGTGATGAACAGGGTTTTGCCTTGTAACGACATGCCGATGCTCCTGCTTATTGTTATGTGAGCGAAGGGCTCGACAGACAATGTAGACCAAGGGCAACGCAATCTCTGTAGGAGCTGCCGCAGGCTGCGATCTTTTGATCTTGATCTTAAAAAACAAATCAAAAGATCGCAGCCTGCGGCAGCTCCTACAGGGGAGGGTGTGGAGTCAGGTCAGGCGGACATGACTTCGCGGATGTCGCGGGCGAGTTCGCGGACGCGTTCTTCTTCGGTGTCCCACGAGCACATGAAGCGTGCGCCGCCCTTGCCGATGAAGGTGTAGAAACGCCAGTTCTTCGCGGTCAGGGCGGCAATGGCCGGTTCCGAGAGTTGCAGGAATACGCCGTTGGCCTGCACCGGGAACATCAGTTCAACGCCCGGAATGTCACTGACCAGCTCGGCCAGCAATTGCGCGCAGTGGTTGGCGTGGCGGGCGTATTTGAGCCAGGCGTCGGTTTCGAGAATGCCGACCCATGGTGCCGAGAGGAAGCGCATTTTCGACGCCAGTTGCCCGGCCTGTTTGCAGCGGTAATCGAAATCTTCCGCCAGCTTGTGGTTGAAGAACAGAATCGCTTCACCCACGGCCATGCCGTTTTTCGTGCCGCCGAAGCACAGCACGTCAACGCCGGCCTTCCAGGTCAGATCGGCTGGCGAGCAGCCGAGGAAGGCGCAGGCGTTGGAGAAGCGCGCGCCGTCCATGTGCAGGTGCAGGCCCAACTCCTTGCACGTGGCGCTGATGGCGCGGACTTCTTCCGGGGTGTAGACGCTGCCGACTTCGGTGGCTTGGGTCAGGGTCACGACGCGCGGTTTCGGGTAGTGGATGTCCTGGCGCTTGAGCGCGACTTCGCGGATCGACTGCGGGGTGATCTTGCCGTTTTCAGTGCCGGCGATCAGCAGTTTCGAGCCGTTGGAGAAGAATTCCGGCGCGCCGCATTCGTCGGTTTCGACGTGGGCGGTTTCCGAGCAGATCACGCTGTGGTAACTCTGGCACAGCGACGACAGGGCCAGCGAGTTGGCGGCGGTGCCGTTGAAGGCGAAGAATACTTCGCAGTCAATTTCGAACAGTTTGCGGAAATGATCGGACGCGCGTGCGGTCCATTCATCGTCGCCATAAGCGCGTTGGTGGCCGTGGTTGGCCTGCTCCATGGCAGCCCAGGCTTCAGGGCAGATACCGGAGTAGTTGTCGCTGGCGAATTGTTGGCTCTTGTCGGTCATGGCCGGCTTCCGTGGTCGAGACTCTTGTGAAGGCTCGTGGTCAATGAGGGTGCGCACTTTACCGAAGATCTTCCGGGGAGCACACGGGATGTCGCTGTCAGAACATTACATGGACGCAGGCCGATTATGCACCTGACTAAACGCGACGGCGCGCTGGATCTGCTCAAGTGGCTGGCGCTGCTGAGCATGTTGCTCGATCACCTGCGATATGTCGGGTTCTCCGTCGATTGGCTGTATGTGCCGGGGCGGCTGGCGTTTCCGTGGTTTTGTCTGGCGATGGCGGCGAATCTGGCGCGCGATGGGTCGCGGAGGATGGAGTGGCGGTATCTGGGCTGGTTGTTGCTGTTCAGTGCGGTGAGCGAGATTCCGTATCGGTTGTACATTCCGGAGCCGGATACGTTGAATGTGCTGCCGACGCTGGCGCTGGGTTTGCTGGTGGCGCGGGGGTGGCAGGATCCGGTTTGGGTTTCACGACTGCTGGCGGTAAGTGCAGTGACACTTGCCGCTGTATTCCCGGAGCGGCTGATGTTCGGGTTCTTCGGGGTGCTGCTGCCGTTGGCGATGCTGCTGCTGTTTCGCCGGCCGTGGTATTTCAGCCTGTTGCCGGGTTTGATATGCCTCGCAGCGAATCAATGGCAAGTGCTGTACGACTCGACGAGATTTGGCAGTAGCGTCGCGATCCTCGGCATTGCCACCTGTCTGCTTGCGCCAATGCTCGGAATGTTCCTGTTGCGACATGGGCGACATCTTCAGCCACCGCCGATGCGGCGTTGGGCTTACGCCCTTTATCCCGCACATTTCCTCCTGCTGCTCGCCATCCGCCAGTTGCTCGTCTAAAACCCCCTGTAGGAGCTGCCGAAGGCTGCGATCTTTTGATCTTGAAAAAGCCAAAGTCAAAAGATCGCAGCCTTCGGCAGCTCCTACAGGGGATTGCATCCTTCTAGTCATTTCCAGCCATGTCGTAAACGCACCTTTGCGTGGCGCGCGCAGGCATTTGAGCTGTCTGCGCCGGTCATACCATCGGCATCAAAGGGCACTGCCGTGATTGCCGGTGCCTTACCGAGACGAATGGCGCACAGATGCCGCTGGGAGAGACGCGATGTTCAGCAAGCAAGACCAGATCCAGGGTTACGACGATGCACTGCTGGCGGCGATGAATGCCGAGGAGCAACGTCAGGAAGATCACATCGAGCTGATCGCGTCGGAGAACTACACCAGCAAACGCGTGATGGAAGCGCAAGGCAGCGGCCTGACCAACAAATACGCCGAAGGCTATCCGGGCAAGCGCTACTACGGTGGCTGCGAGCACGTCGATAAAGTCGAAGCGCTGGCCATCGAACGCGCCAAGCAACTGTTCGGCGCCGATTATGCCAACGTCCAGCCGCACTCCGGTTCGTCGGCCAACAGCGCCGTATACCTGGCGTTGATCCAGCCGGGCGACACCATCCTCGGCATGAGCCTGGCCCACGGCGGTCACCTGACCCACGGCGCCAAAGTGTCGTCCTCGGGCAAGCTTTACAACGCCGTGCAGTACGGCATCAACACCGACACCGGGCTGATCGATTACGACGAAGTCGAGCGTCTCGCCGTCGAATCCAAGCCGAAAATGATCGTCGCCGGTTTCTCCGCTTACTCGAAGACTCTGGACTTCCCGCGCTTCCGTCAGATCGCTGACAAGGTCGGCGCGCTGCTGTTCGTCGACATGGCCCACGTTGCCGGTCTGGTCGCCGCCGGTCTGTACCCGAACCCTCTGCCGTACGCCGACGTGGTCACCACCACCACGCACAAAACCCTGCGCGGTCCACGTGGCGGGCTGATCCTGGCCAAGTCCAACGCAGAGATCGAGAAGAAGCTCAACGCCGCCGTCTTCCCCGGCGCTCAGGGCGGCCCGCTGATGCACGTCATAGCCGGTAAAGCCGTGTGCTTCAAGGAAGCGCTGGAGCCGGGCTTCAAGGCTTATCAGCAACAAGTGATCGACAACGCTCAGGCGATGGCCAGCGTATTTATCAAACGTGGCTACGATGTAGTGTCCGGCGGCACCGACAACCATTTGTTCCTGGTCAGCCTGATCCGTCAGGGCCTGACCGGCAAAGACGCCGACGCCGCCCTTGGCCGTGCGCACATCACCGTCAACAAGAACGCCGTGCCGAATGACCCGCAATCACCGTTCGTGACCTCGGGCCTGCGCATCGGCACCCCAGCCGTCACTACTCGCGGCTTCAAGGTGACCCAGTGCGAAGTGTTGGCTGGCTGGATCTGCGACATCCTCGACAACCTCGGTGATGCCGATGTCGAGGCCAATGTTGCCCAGCAAGTGTCGGCCCTGTGCGCAGACTTCCCGGTTTATCGCTGAGTGTTCTGGAGTAACTGACTATGCAACGCTATTCGGGCTTCGGCCTCTTCAAACACTCCCTCAGCCACCACGAAAACTGGCAGCGCATGTGGCGCACACCGACGCCGAAGAAGGTCTACGACGTGGTCATCGTCGGTGGCGGCGGGCACGGTCTGGCGACTGCCTACTACCTGGCGAAAGAACACGGCATCACCAACGTCGCCGTGGTCGAGAAGGGCTGGCTGGGTGGCGGTAACACCGCGCGCAACACCACCATCGTGCGCTCCAACTACCTGTGGGACGAGTCGGCGCACCTTTACGAACACGCGATGAAATTGTGGGAAGGCCTGTCGCAAGACCTGAACTACAACGTGATGTTCTCCCAGCGTGGCGTCTACAACCTGTGCCACACCCTGCAGGACATCCGTGATTCCGAGCGTCGGGTCAGCGCCAACCGCCTCAACGGCGTCGATGGCGAACTGCTCAATGCCAAGCAAGTCGCTGACGAGATTCCGTACCTAGACTGCACGAAAAACACTCGCTACCCGGTGATGGGCGCAACTGTTCAGCGTCGCGGCGGCGTGGCGCGCCACGATGCCGTGGCCTGGGGCTTTGCCCGTGCCGCCGACGCCCTCGGTGTGGACTTGATCCAGCAGACCGAAGTGATCGGTTTCCGCAAGGAAAACGGCGTGTGCATCGGTGTTGAAACCAACAAGGGTTTCATTGGCGCCAAGCGCGTCGGTGTGGTCACCGCCGGTAACTCCGGACACATGGCCAAGCTCGCCGGTTTCCGTCTGCCGATCGAATCCCACCCGCTGCAAGCGTTGGTGTCCGAACCGATCAAACCGATTATCGACAGCGTGATCATGTCCAACGCCGTGCACGGTTACATCAGCCAGTCCGACAAGGGCGACCTGGTGATCGGCGCCGGTATCGACGGCTACAACGGCTACGGCCAGCGCGGTTCGTACCCGGTGATCGAACACACCATTCAGGCCATCGTCGAGATGTTCCCGGTGTTGTCGCGCGTGCGCATGAACCGTCAGTGGGGCGGCATCGTCGACACCACCCCGGACGCTTGCCCGATCATTTCGAAAACCCCGGTACCGAACATGTTCTTCAACTGCGGTTGGGGCACCGGTGGTTTCAAAGCGACTCCTGGCTCGGGCAACGTGTTTGCCGCGAGTCTGGCCAAGGGTGAAATGCACCCATTGGCCGCACCTTTCTCCATCGACCGTTTCCACAACGGTGCGTTGATCGATGAACACGGCGCTGCGGCTGTCGCCCACTAACAGGAGAAATCCCCATGTTGCATATCTTCTGTCCTCACTGCGGCGAACTGCGCTCCGAAGAGGAATTCCACGCATCCGGTCAGGCGCACATTCCGCGCCCGCTCGATCCAGGCGCCTGCACTGATGAAGAGTGGGGCGACTACATGTTTTTCCGCGATAACCCGCGCGGTCTGCATCACGAGTTGTGGGATCACGTTGCCGGTTGCCGTCAGTACTTCAACGTCACCCGCGACACCGTGACCTACGAGATTCTCGAGACCTACAAGATCGGCACCAAGCCGCAATTCACCGACAAGGCTGATTCGGCGAAAACAGCCACGACGGCGCTGGGAGAGAAGGTATGAGCCAGACCAATCGCCTGTCCAACGGTGGACGGATCGACCGCAACAAAGTGCTGAGCTTCACCTTCAACGGTCAGAGCTACAAAGGCTTCGAGGGTGACTCGCTGGCCGCCGCGCTGATCGCCAACGGCGTCGACATCATTGGCCGCAGCTTCAAATATTCGCGTCCTCGCGGGATCTTCGCCGCCGGTGCCGAAGAGCCGAACGCAGTGCTCCAGATCGGTGCTACCGAAGCCACGCAAATCCCCAACGTGCGCGCCACGCAACAGGCGCTGTATCAAGGTTTGGTTGCGACCAGCACCAACGGCTGGCCGAGCGTCAACAACGACATGATGGGCATTCTCGGCAAGGTCGGCGGCAAGCTGATGCCGCCGGGTTTCTACTACAAAACCTTCATGTATCCGCAGTCGTTCTGGATGACCTACGAGAAGTACATTCGCAAGGCTGCCGGTCTGGGCCGTTCGCCGACCGAAGTCGATCCGGACACTTACGACTACATGAACCAGCATTGCGACGTGCTGATCGTCGGTGCTGGCCCTGCCGGTCTCGCCGCTGCTCTGGCTGCTGCGCGCAGCGGGGCCCGGGTGATTCTGGCGGACGAGCAGGAAGAGTTCGGCGGCAGCCTGCTCGACTCGCGCGAAAGCCTCGACGGCAAACCGGCGATGGACTGGGTCGCCAGTGTCATCACCGAACTGAAGAACACCCCGGACGTGCTGCTGTTGCCGCGCGCCACGGTCAACGGTTACCACGACCACAACTTCCTGACCATTCACGAACGCCTTACCGATCACCTCGGTGACCGTGCGCCGATTGGTCAGGTGCGTCAGCGTATTCACCGTGTCCGCGCCAAGCGAGTGGTGCTGGCGACCGGTGCTTGCGAGCGTCCGCTGGTCTACGGCAACAACGACGTGCCGGGCAACATGCTGGCCGGAGCGGTGTCGACTTACGTGCGCCGCTATGGCGTAGCGCCGGGCAAGAAGCTGGTCCTCAGCACCAACAACGATCACGCCTATCGTGTGGCGCTTGATTGGCTCGACGCCAGTCTGCAAGTGGTGGCCATCGCCGATGCGCGCAGCAACCCACGCGGTGCGCTGGTGGAAGAGGCGCGTGCCAAAGGCATCCGCATTCTGACTGGCAGCGCCGTGATCGAAGCCCGTGGCAGCAAGCGTGTGACCGCTGCCCGCGTTGCCGCGATTGATGTCAAAGCGCACGCCGTGACCAGCCCGGGCGAATGGCTCGACTGCGATGTGATCGCCAGTTCCGGCGGTTACAGCCCGGTTGTTCACTTGGCTTCGCACCTCGGTGGCAAGCCGACCTGGCGTGAAGACATCCTCGGTTTCGTACCGGGCGAAGCCCCGCAGAAACGTGTGTGCGTCGGTGGCATCAACGGCGTATACGGTCTCGGCGATTCGCTCGCTGACGGTTTTGAAGGCGGCGTACGTGCTGCCGCTGAAGCCGGTTTCCAGACTGTTGAAGGCGTGCTGCCGAAAGCCCTGAGCCGTCACGAAGAACCGACGCTGGCGTTGTTTCAGGTGCCGCATGAAAAGAACACCGCACGGGCGCCGAAGCAATTCGTCGACCTGCAAAACGACGTGACCGCTGCAGCGATCGAGTTGGCGACCCGCGAAGGTTTCGAGTCGGTCGAGCACGTCAAACGCTACACCGCGCTGGGCTTCGGCACCGATCAGGGCAAGCTCGGCAACGTCAACGGTCTGGCCATCGCGGCCCGCTCGCTGAACGTGACCATCCCGCAGATGGGCACCACGATGTTCCGCCCGAACTACACGCCGGTGACTTTCGGCGCCGTGGCCGGTCGTCACTGTGGGCACATCTTCGAGCCGGTGCGTCACACCGCGCTGCATGCCTGGCACGTGAAGAACGGCGCCGAGTTTGAAGACGTCGGTCAGTGGAAGCGTCCATGGTACTTCCCGAAAAACGGCGAAGACCTGCACGCCGCCGTGAAGCGCGAATGCAAAGCCGTGCGCGACAGCGTTGGCCTGCTCGACGCCTCGACCCTTGGCAAGATTGACATTCAAGGCCCGGATGCCCGCGAGTTCCTCAACCGCGTGTACACCAACGCCTGGACCAAACTCGATGTGGGCAAGGCCCGCTACGGTTTGATGTGCAAAGAAGACGGCATGGTCTTCGACGACGGTGTCACGGCGTGTCTGGCCGACAACCATTTCGTCATGACTACCACCACTGGCGGCGCGGCGCGCGTGCTGCAATGGCTGGAGCTGTATCACCAGACCGAATGGCCGGACATGAAGGTTTACTTCACTTCCGTCACCGACCACTGGGCGACCATGACCCTGTCCGGCCCGAACAGCCGCAAGCTGCTCAGCGCCGTGACCGACATTGATCTGAGCAACGAAGCCTTCCCGTTCATGACCTGGAAAGAAGGTCTGGTCGGCGGTGTGCCGGCGCGGGTGTTCCGCATCTCGTTTACCGGTGAGCTGTCGTACGAAGTCAACGTGCAGGCCGACTATGCGATGGGCGTGCTGGAGAAAATCGTCGAGGCCGGCAAGCAGTACAACCTGACCCCGTACGGCACTGAAACCATGCACGTCCTGCGCGCCGAGAAGGGTTTCATCATTGTCGGTCAGGACACTGACGGTTCGATGACCCCGGACGACTTGAACATGGGCTGGTGCGTCGGTCGCACCAAACCGTTCTCGTGGATCGGCCAGCGTGGGATGAACCGTGAAGACTGCGTGAAGGATCAGCGTAAGCAGTTGGTCGGCTTGAAGCCGATCGATCCGAACGTGTGGCTGCCGGAAGGTGCGCAGTTGGTGTTCAACACCAAGCAGGCGATCCCGATGACCATGGTCGGCCACGTGACCTCCAGCTACGCGCACAACTCCCTCGGTTATTCGTTTGCCATGGGTGTGGTCAAGGGCGGTCTGAAGCGCCTCGGTGAGCGGGTGTTTGCACCGCTGGCGGATGGCAGCGTGATCGAGGCGGAGATTGTTTCTTCGGTGTTCTTCGATCCGAAGGGTGATCGCCAGAACATCTGACGGCCTCAAGAACTGTGGGCGGGCGGCTATTCGCGAGCAGGCTCGCTCCCACATTCGACCGCGTTCCCCTGTGGGAGCGAGCCTGCTCGCGAAAGCGGCAGATCAGCCACCGCAGGAACCAAAAGAATTCAGGAAGGTGCTTTATGACCACAGCCAATATTTACCAACAACGCCCGACCACCGGCGCCAAGGCCGAGTCGTCGCTGCAGCATGCCGACCTCGCCAGCCTGGTCGGCAAGGGGCGCAAGAACGCCGGCGTGATCGTGCGTGAAAAGAAACTTCTCGGCCATCTGACCATTCGTGGCGACGGCCACGATGCAGCGTTCGCCGCCGGTGTGCACAAGGCCTTGGGCATCGAACTGCCCGGCGCCCTCAGCGTCATCGTCAAAGGCGAAACCAGCCTGCAATGGATGGGCCCGGACGAGTGGCTGCTGATCGTGCCAAGCGGTGAAGAATTCGCTGCTGAACAGAAACTGCGTGAAGCCCTGGGCGATCTGCACTTTGCGATCGTTAACGTCAGTGGCGGCCAGCAAGTGCTCGAACTGAGCGGGCCGAATGTGCGTCAGGTGCTGATGAAATCGACCAGCTATGACGTGCACCCGAACAGTTTTCCGGTGGGTAAAGCGGTCGGCACGGTGTTCGCCAAGTCGCAGCTGATGATTCGGCATACGGCGGAAGACACTTGGGAACTGCTGATTCGCCGCAGCTTCTCGGATTACTGGTGGTTGTGGTTGCAGGATGCTTCGGCTGAGTACGGGTTGAGCGTTCAGGCCTGAAAGATCAAAAGCTACCCCCTCACCCCAGCCCTCTCCCCTAGGGGGAGAGGGGGAAAGGGAGCAGGTTTGTGTGGTTTTCGAGCCTGAGTTCGCCGCGATATTTCAGGTCGGCGTAGCTCGAAACAACACCTCGGTCAGTCCCCTCTCCCTCTGGGAGAGGGCTAGGGTGAGGGAAAAACCTGACACCCCGCACAAGAACAGGAGTCACCGCACCATGAGCCGCGCCCCAGACACATGGATTCTGACCGCCGACTGCCCCAGCGTCCTCGGCACCGTGGACGCGGTGACGCGTTTTCTGTTCGAGCAGGGTTGCTACGTCACCGAGCACCATTCGTTCGATGACCGCCTCTCCGGGCGTTTTTTCATCCGCGTGGAATTCCGTCAGCCTGACGGTTTCGACGAACAATCCTTCCGCGCCGGCTTGGCCGAACGTGGCCAGGCCTTCGGCATGATCTTCGAACTGACGGCGCCGAACTACCGGCCAAAAGTGGTGATCATGGTCTCCAAGGCCGATCACTGCCTCAACGACTTGCTCTACCGCCAGCGCATCGGCCAATTGTCGATGGACGTCGCGGCGGTAGTTTCCAACCATCCTGACCTCAAGCCGCTGGCCGACTGGCACCAGATTCCCTACTACCATTTCCCCCTCGACCCCAACGACAAGCCGTCGCAGGAGCGTCAGGTGTGGCAGGTGATCGAAGAGTCCGGGGCCGAACTGGTGATTCTCGCCCGCTACATGCAGGTGCTGTCGCCGGAGCTGTGCCGCAAGCTCGATGGCAAGGCGATCAACATTCATCACTCGTTGCTGCCGGGTTTCAAGGGCGCCAAGCCGTATCACCAGGCTTATAACAAGGGCGTGAAACTGGTCGGCGCGACGGCGCATTACATCAATAACGACCTCGATGAAGGGCCGATCATTGCCCAAGGCGTCGAGGCGGTGGATCACAGTCATTACCCTGAGGATTTGATTGCCAAGGGGCGCGATATTGAAGGCCTGACACTGGCGCGGGCCGTGGGTTATCACATTGAGCGGCGCGTGTTCCTGAACGCCAATCGCACCGTCGTTCTCTAGATCGCTAAAAGATCGCAGCCTTTGGCAGCTCCTACAGGGGGATGCGATTCATGTAGGAGCTGCCGAAGGCTGCGATCTTTTGATTTACCGAGCATTTAACGCGCTGCCTGCCTGGGCAACGCGGTTCCATAAAAACAACAGCGAGGTGAAAGCATGTCTGGCAATCGTGGTGTGGTGTATCTCGGCGCTGGCAAGGTCGAAGTACAGAAAATCGACTATCCGAAAATGCAGGACCCGCGCGGTCGCAAGATCGAGCACGGGGTCATTCTCAAAGTGGTTTCCACCAACATCTGCGGCTCCGACCAACACATGGTGCGCGGCCGTACCACGGCGCAGACCGGTCTGGTGCTGGGCCACGAAATCACCGGCGAGGTGATCGAAAAAGGCTCCGACGTCGAAAACCTGAAAATCGGTGATTTGGTTTCCGTACCGTTCAACGTTGCATGCGGGCGCTGCCGTTCCTGCAAAGAGCAACACACCGGCGTCTGCCTGACCGTCAACCCGGCCCGTGCCGGCGGCGCTTACGGCTACGTCGACATGGGCGACTGGACCGGTGGCCAGGCCGAATACGTGCTGGTGCCGTACGCCGACTTCAACCTGCTGAAGCTGCCGGATCGCGACAAGGCCATGGAGAAAATCCGCGACCTGACTTGCCTCTCCGACATCCTCCCGACCGGTTACCACGGCGCCGTGACAGCGGGCGTCGGCCCGGGCAGCACCGTGTACATTGCCGGCGCCGGCCCGGTCGGTCTGGCCGCTGCCGCTTCCGCGCGTCTGCTCGGCGCGGCGGTGGTGATCATCGGCGACGTCAACACCATCCGCCTGGCCCACGCCAAGGCCCAGGGTTTTGAAATCGTCGATCTGTCGAAAGATGCACCGCTGCACGAACAGATCGCCGCGCTGTTGGGCGAGCCAGAAGTGGATTGCGCGGTGGACTGCGTCGGTTTCGAAGCCCGAGGCCACGGCCATGACGGTGCCAAATCGGAAGCACCGGCCACAGTACTCAACTCGTTGATGGGCGTGGTGCGTGTTGCCGGCAAGATCGGTATTCCAGGTCTGTACGTCACCGAAGATCCGGGTGCCGTGGACGCTGCCGCGAAAATGGGCAGCCTGAGCATTCGCTTCGGTCTGGGCTGGGCCAAGTCGCACAGCTTCCACACCGGCCAGACCCCAGTGATGAAGTACAACCGCCAACTGATGCAGGCGATCATGTGGGATCGCATCAACATTGCCGAAGTGGTGGGCGTGCAGGTGATCAGCCTCGATCAGGCGCCGGAAGGGTACGGCGAGTTCGATGCGGGCGTGCCGAAGAAGTTTGTGATCGATCCGCACAAATTGTTTAGTGCGGCGTAAGTTTCGCTCCCATGAAAAAGGGCAACCTGTCGGGTTGCCCTTTTTTTACGTTGGTTTTTATTCTTTGAACGAGCATTTGCTGGCGTCACCGTCAGCAGTAGCACAGTCATCACCTTTCCAGTTGCTCCCGGTGGCTTTAACCGGGGTCTCGTTTCGATAACTGATCGAGGCGCCGCGATCGCCCTTGCCTTCATACCGGCAAATAACCACCGATTTGGGTGTGTCTTTGTCTTTAAGGCGTGCGGAAGTGAAGGTGAGATCTTCGGCGTCTTGAGATTGGCTCACCGAGACTGTCGGGCAAGTAGCGGCATAGGCGGTACTCATCATGGCCAGACTCATCAGGACACCCGTGATAACTTTCAGCTTCATCATTTGTACTCCGTTACATAAATGGGAGCCGCAATACTCGCGTGGATGATGGTTGTCGCCTACTGTCAGATCTGACAGGTTTATAGTTCGTTTTGAAATATCGATTCACATGGCGTGCAACTAAAGGGCCTAAAAGATCGCAGCCTTCGGCAGCTCCTACATCGATCCCGGTAGGAGCTGCCGAAGGCTGCGATCTTTTGACTTTATGCAATCAGAGAGCCGCCAACGCCCCCTGATACAGCACCGGCCCCGTCGGCTGCCCGGTCGGCGAACCGCCCTTCGGCTCCAGACTTACCGCCAAAGCAATCGGCTTCCCGATCAAGGCTTTCTGCGCCTCGCTCAACTCGACCTTGCCCTTGCCACCCGCCGGGATCACACCCAGCGAGATCGGTTTGCCGTCGGCGGGAATTGCCCACAGTTCCAGACTGCGATCAGGCGCGACGGCGGCCAGTGTCAGCGGCTCGACTTGCAAGTACTCGGCATGGGCCTCGACCTTCAGTGCCGGTTGCGCATCGGCGGTCAGCAGGGTGGCGCTGTAGCGGGTGTCGTCGCGGTTGTACAGCGAACCGAGGAACACCAGCGCGACAATCGAGCAAGCTGCCGCCGTGAGTCGTAGCCAATTCCAGAACGGACGTTTCTCGGGGACATGCAGTACTTGCGGTTCGATGCGCGCGGTGATGCCGTTCCACACGCGGTCCGGCACCGGATGTTCCGGCAAGGACTCGGTGAGGCTGACCAGCGCTTCCTGCCACTGCGCCAGTTCGGCACGCAACGCAGCGTCATCCAGCAGCAATTGTTCAAAACGTCGACGTGCAGGCGCAGGCATCAGGCCGATGGCGTAATCGGCGGCGAGGGCGCGGCGCAGGGCGGGGGTCTGGTAGTTCATGATTCAAGGCACCGGCGCAGACGTTCCATGCCACGGCGGATCCACGATTTCACCGTTCCCAGTGGCGTGGCCAGGTGTTCGGCGAGTTCTGTACACGACAATCCCTGAAAGTAGGCCACAGTGATCGACTGGCGCTGCATGCTTTCAAGCGTTTCCAGGCAACGGTTCAACGCATGAGCCTCACGGGCGCTGTCCAGTTGTTCGTGAGCCGAAGGACTGGCGTCCGGCAGCGCGTCCTGTTCCAGATCGGTCAGCGGGCGCTCGCGCTGTTTGCGCAACTGGTCGATGGCTTGATTGCGGGTGATGTTGATCATCCAGGTCAGCGGCGCCGACAAGTGCGCTTGATAGCGCGAGGCGTTGTTCCAGATGCGCACGAAGGCTTCCTGCAACACTTCTTCAGCCAGATCCGCGCGGCCCATGAAACGCAGGGCCACGCCATGCAGGCGCGGGCCGACGCTGCGGTAGAGGGTTTCGAAGGCGCGACGGTCACCCAGTGAACACTGGGCCAACAGCTGTCGCAACTGATCGGTGTCGGCGGTGGAAATAGCGACTCTCCAGGCAAATGTCGGGCGATAAGGGCGCAGCTCGGGCTGTTCACAGGCTAGTTCAGCGATAGCGGTTGTGCCATTCATCGCGGCAATTCCAGGGTTTCACGATTCATATACGTGGGTATGATGAAAATGGATGCGCAGGCGAGGAACATGCCCGTGAGTCCCCGGTCAAACCGGCAGTTTTATCGTCCATCGACGGACGGTTTTCACAGCGCAAGAGGATGTCTGAATGAAGATTTCACGCGGTATTGCCATGGCTTCGCTGATGACCCTTGCGGCCAGCCCGGTGTTTGCCGGTTTCAGCCTGGACGATGTGACCAAGGCAGCTTCAAGCATGCAGGGCGGCAACGCGGCCACTGCTGCGGCACCGACCTCGGAAACCGCTGGCCTGCTGCAAGCGGTCACCGGTCTGGGTGTTACCCCTCAGCAAGCCGTCGGCGGCACCAGTGCAATGCTTGGCCTGGCCAAGAACCAGTTGAGCAGCACCGATTATTCGCAGTTGGCCAAAGAAGTGCCGGGCATCGACAAGCTGTCGGGTGGTAGCGGCAACCTGGCAGCGTTGAGCGGGTTGTTGGGTTCGTCGGGCAAGTCGGCCGGTCTGGAAAACGCACTGGGCAACGTCAAGAACACCAGTGACCTGAACAACGCCTTCGGCGCGTTGGGCATGGACAGCGGCATGGTCGGCCAGTTTGCCCCGGTGTTGCTCAAGTATCTGGGTGACCAAGGCGTCGGCGGCCCGCTGCTGCAAAGCCTTGGCAGCATCTGGGGCGCCGGCACCGGTAGCTGATTCAGCGCCGCTCGCTGCGCAGTTCGGCGATGCGTCGATCCTTGTCGTTCCAGAGCTGGTTGACCCAGTTCTGGACCGTCTGGCGAAACGCCGGATCGTTCTCGTAATCGCCCTGCCACAGCGCCGGATCGAGTTCGCGGGTCTGGATGTCGATGATCACGCGCGGCACGGCGCCGCTGATCAAATCCCAGAAGCCTGGAATTTTCTCTTGTGGATAAACCACCGTGACATCGAGAATCGCATCCAGCTGTTCACCCATCGCCGCCAAGACAAACGCCACGCCGCCAGCCTTGGGCTTGAGCAAGTGGTTGAACGGTGATTGTTGCTCGGCGCTTTTCGCCGCCGTGTAGCGCGTGCCTTCCAGATAATTCACCACGGTCACCGGCTGTCGCTTGAACAGCTCGCAGGCCTGTTTCGTGATCTCCAGATCCTTGCCCGCCAGCTCGGGGTTCTTCGCCAGAAAGGCCTTGGTGTAGCGCTTCATGAACGGGTAATCCAGCGCCCACCACGCCAGCCCCAGAAACGGTACCCAGATCAGTTCTTTCTTGAGGAAGAATTTGAAGAACGGCGTGCGCCGGTTCAGCGTCTGGATCAGTGCCGGGATGTCGACCCACGATTGGTGGTTGCTGACCACCAGATACGAGGTGTCACCGCGCAGATCCTCGCCACCGCGAATGTCCCACTGAGTGGGGATGCACAGGCGGAAAATCAGCTTGTCGATCTCGGCCCAGGTCTCGGCGATCCACATCACCGCCGACGACGCATAGTCGCGCCAGCGGCCCGGGGCGACCAGTTTGAGCAGGGCAAACACCAGCAACGGCCCGATCAGGATCAGGGTGTTGAGCAACAGCAGCAGGGTAACGAAACAGCCGGTGAGCAGGCGGCGCATAAGCAACTCTTTGCAAACGGATGGGCGCGCCATGATAAGCAGCTTCGCGCGGCAGGCCAAATCAGTGGTGACGAATGTTTCACTTTTGGCTGGGTATGCTGGTGCCAGATATTGTGTTGAATGTGATGGCCTCTTCGCGAGCAAGCCCGCTCCCACATTTGGAAATGCGTGCCCCTGTGGGAGCGGGCTTGCTCGCGAAGACGGATTAAGGCGAACGAATTACTTACTGGGTGTCTAAAATCTCGCGTCTGCCGCCCTCATTTTCCAAGGAAGCCCTTTACGTGAAATCCCTCCTTGCACTGTTTGCCCTCGTCGCCCTGCCAGTCATGGCCGCCGAGCCGACCCTGTACGGGCGCTACGAATACATCGCGCTGCCGGAAATCGGCGGCGAAGTGCTCAAGGCCAAGATGGACACCGGCGCCCTGACTGCCTCGCTGTCGGCCAAGGACATCGAGACCTTCACCCGCGATGGCGAGGATTGGGTGCGTTTCCGCCTCGGCACCAAGGACGCCAGCAACAAGGTTTACGAACACAAGGTCGCGCGGATCAGCAAGATCAAGAGCCGCTCGGATGAAGAGGACGAGGGCGAAAGCACCGAAGTCGCCAAGCGCCCGGTGGTCGACCTGGAGCTGTGCCTGGGCGACGTCAAGCGTACCGTAGAGGTCAACCTGACCGACCGCAGCAACTTCAATTATCCGCTGCTGATCGGTGCCAAAGCCTTGCGCGAGTTCGGTGCGGCAGTCAACCCGGCGCGGCGCTTCACGGCTGACAAACCGGACTGCTGAGCCAAGTGGTCTCATTGACGTAACGTCAGGCTTGGGGCACCGTTCGCGCACTCAACCACGGGCTCGGACGCCATGCCTCATATCCTGATTGTCGAAGACGAAGCGGCGATTGCCGACACGCTGATTTTTGCCTTGCAGGGCGAGGGTTTCAGCACCACGTGGCTGAGCCTTGGCGCGGCGGCGCTGGAGCATCAGCGGCAGACCCCGGCCGATCTGATCATCCTCGACATCGGCCTGCCGGACATCAGCGGTTTCGAGACCTGCAAGCAACTGCGGCGTTTCAGCGAAGTGCCGGTGCTGTTCCTCAGCGCCCGTGATGCCGAGATCGATCGCGTGGTCGGGCTGGAGATCGGCGCCGACGACTACGTGGTCAAGCCGTTCAGCCCGCGCGAAGTCGCGGCGCGGGTCAAGGCCATCCTCAAACGCATGGCGCCACGTCCCGCCATCGAGGCCGCTTCGGCGCTGTTTCGCATTGATCCCGAGCGTGTGCAGATCAGCTATCGAGGCCAGCCGCTGAGCCTGACCCGCCACGAATTCCGTCTGCTGCAATGCCTGCTCGAACAACCCGAGCGGGTGTTCAGCCGCGAACAATTGCTCGACGCGCTGGGTGTGGCGGCCGATGCCGGTTACGAGCGCAGCATCGACAGCCACATCAAGAGCCTGCGCGCCAAGCTGCGGCTGGTGCGTGCCGCCGCCGAGCCGATCCAGACCCATCGCGGCCTCGGCTACAGCTACAGTCCGGGGCATAGCTGATGTCGCTGGGCCTGCGGATATTTCTGGTGTATGTGCTGTTTGTCGGCCTCACCGGTTATTTCGTGCTCAATACGGTGATGGAAGAAATCCGTCCCGGCGTGCGTCAGTCCACCGAAGAAACCCTGGTGGACACCGCGAACCTGATGGCGGAAATCCTTCGTGACGACTTCAAGGCCGGCACCCTCAGCGAGAATCGCTGGCCGCAGTTGCTGCGCGCCTATGGCGAACGCCAGCCGCAAGCGACGATCTGGGGCTTGCCGAAAAATCAGGTCAACCACCGCATCTACGTAACTGACGCCAAGGGCATCGTCGTCCTCGACTCCAGCGGGGTGGCGGTTGGTCAGGATTACTCGCGCTGGAACGACGTCTACCTGACCCTGCGCGGTGAGTACGGTGCGCGCTCGAGCCGCAGCGATCCGAATGACGCCAACTCTTCGGTCATGCACGTCGGCGCGCCGATTCGCGATAATGGCAAAATCATCGGCGTGGTCACCGTGGCCAAGCCCAACAGTTCATTGCAGCCTTATGTCGATCGCACCGAGCGGCGCTTGCTGTTTTACGGCGCTGGTCTGATCGGCCTCGGTCTGCTCTTCGGTGCATTACTGTCGTGGTGGCTGAGCCGTGCGCTGCATCGTTTGACCGGTTACGCCCAGGCCATCAGCGAAGGTCGGCGGGTGGAAGTGCCGCATTATCGCGGCGGTGAACTGAAACAACTCGCCACCGCTGTGGAGCAGATGCGCACGCAACTGGAAGGCAAGGCCTACGTCGAGCGTTATGTGCACACGCTGACCCATGAATTGAAGAGCCCGCTGGCAGCGATTCGTGGCGCCGCCGAGTTGTTGCAAGGGGAAATGCAGCCAGTTCAGCGCCTGCGTTTTGTCGGCAACATCGACAGTGAAAGCGCGCGGATGCAGCAGTTGATCGAGCGGTTGCTGAATCTGGCGCAAGTCGAACAACGCCAAGGCCTGGAAGAACGGGTCGCGGTGCCACTGGCGGTGTTGGTGGATGAGTTGTTGCAGGCGCAGGCCGCGCGGATTGAAGGTAAACAGCTGCGGATCGAGCAGATGATTGCGGCGGATCTGCTGTTGACGGGCGAGCCGTTTCTGTTGCGCCAGGCGCTGGGCAATCTGCTGGAGAATGCCCTCGATTTCACCCCTCGGGAGGGGGGCTTGCGTTTCATTGCCGAGCGGGTTGACGAGCAGATCGAGTTTCGTCTGTTCAATGAAACTGCGCCGATTCCCGATTACGCCTTGCCGCGTTTGACCGAGCGTTTTTACTCGCTGCCGCGTCACGACAGCGGCCGCAAAAGCACAGGGCTGGGGCTTAACTTCGTTGAAGAAGTGGTCAAGTTGCATGGTGGGGTGATGCGGATTCGCAATGTCGAGAACGGTGTTGAAGTGACATTGCGTTTGCCTTGAAACCGAGGCACGGCCTTCGCGAGCAAGCCCGCTCCCACAGTTTGGAATGCGTTCCCCTGTAGGAGCTGCCGAAGGCTGCGATCTTTTGATCCCCACACAAACTCCACAATCTCCCCACATTCCCCCCACACCCAATCACCAGACTCTGCCCGTCCAAACAGGGAGAGTCCCATGAACAAGAATCTGACAATAAAGCTCGGCGCCATTGCTCTGCTGATCCTGCTGCTGTTGATCCCGTTGCTGATGATCGACGGCGTCATCGGCGAGCGTCAGCAGCTACGCGACGGCGTACTCGAAGACATTGCCCGCAGTTCCAGTTACAGCCAGCAACTGAGCGGGCCGGTGATGGTGGTGCCGTATCGCAAGGTGGTACGCACGTGGAAAACCAACGAAAAAACCAATCAGCGTTATGAAGACATCGGCGAAGAGCGCGGACGTCTGTATTTCTTGCCGGAGCGTTTCGAACTCGACGGGCAGGTGCAAACCGAGCTGCGCAAGCGTGGCATTTACGAGGCGCGGCTGTTCCACGCGGATAATCGTATCAATGGGCATTTCTCGTTGCCAGCCCAGTTGGGCATCAAGGAAAACTTCGCCGACTACCAGTTCGACGCGCCGTTTCTCGCCGTGGGCATCAGCGATATTCGCGGGATCGAAAACGCGCTGAAACTGGAACTCGACGGTCAGCGCCTGGACTTTGTGCCAGGCACCGAGGTCGGCTGGCTCGGTCAAGGTGTGCGGGTAGCACTGCCAGTGCTCGACACCAGCAAACCTGTGGAAATGGCCTTCGCTTTCGACCTGCGCCTGCAGGGCACGGGTTCGTTGCAGGTGTTGCCGGTGGGCAAGACCAGCAGCGTCAGCCTCGCCGCCAACTGGCCGCATCCGAGTTTCGTCGGCAACTTTCTGCCGGCCAAGCGCGAGATCAACGATCAGGGTTTCAGCGCCGATTGGCAGACTTCGTTTTTCTCCACCAACCTGCAAGAGGCGATGGAGCGCTGCGTGCTAGGCGACTGCGAGGCGTTCAACGGGCGCAGTTTCGGGGTGAGTTTCATCGACCCGGTGGATCAGTATCTGAAGAGTGACCGGGCGATCAAATATGCCTTGCTGTTCATCGTCCTGACGTTCGCCGGTTTCTTCCTCTTCGAAGTGCTCAAGAGCCTGGCGGTGCACCCGGTGCAGTACGCGTTGGTCGGTGTCGCGCTGGCGTTCTTTTATCTGTTGTTGCTGTCGTTGTCCGAGCATATCGGCTTCGCCCTCGCGTATCTGCTGTCGGCCAGTGGTTGTGTGTTGTTGATCGGCTTTTATGTCTGCCACGTGTTGCACAGTGTGCGCCACGGCTTGAGTTTTTCGGCGGGGTTGGCGGCGTTGTATGGCCTGCTGTATGGGTTGCTGAGTGCCGAGGATTACGCGCTGTTGATGGGCTCGTTGTTGCTGTTCGGTTTGCTCGGGGTGTTCATGGTGCTGACGCGCAAACTGGATTGGTACGGGATCGGCCAGAAACCGGCCAAGCCGTTGGTGTTTGATATCGGGGTGGTGGAGTGAGCCGGTCGTTGGGGTTGCGCGAGGATCAGCGGTGGAAGGATGAGTTGGTGACGCGGATTATTGGGTTTCTGCCTGTGGAACCGAAGTGGTGCATTCGCGAGCAAGCCCGCTCCCACATTGGATTTTTGTTGCTGCGACCATGGCATGAACAACAAAAATCAACTGTGGGAGCGGGCTTGCTCGCGAAGAGGCCGGAACAGGCACCCAAAAACTAAGGCTTGGGCATCGTCGCGATCATGGACGCTCGCTGACTCACTTCAAAGAACCAGTTGGCCAGTTGCGGATTAGCCTCGCGCCAGCCCAGGTCCGGGAAGCGCAGGTCGAGGTAACCGAGCGCACACGCCACGCTGATCGCGGCCACATCGAAGTGGCTGGTCAGCTCGGCGATTGCATCGTTTTCCAACAGATTCAGGGCGCGGCGGATCTTCTCGCGTTGTGCATCGAGCCATTCATCCCAGTGTTTTTCCGGGGCGCGCAGGACTTGTTCATAACGCACCATCACCGAGGCGTCCATGATCCCGTCAGCCATCGAGGCCAGAGTCAGACGACGCCAGCGCGCCGCGCCTTCACGCGGAATCAACGGGTTACCGACGTGTTGGTGGTCGAGGTATTCGAGGATCACGCGGCTGTCATGGATGACGTTGCCATCGGCCAGGCGCAGGGCCGGAATCTTGCCCAGCGGATTGTCGGCGTTGAGCTCGGCACTCGGGCTGACCGGGCTGAGCACACAGTCTTGCAACGCGACGCGATCCTGCTGGCCGGTCTCGTGCAGCAGCACCATCACTTTGCGTACGAACGGGGAAAGCGTGTTGTGGTACAGGGTCATGCTGGGGGCGGACATTGGCAGGGTCTCGATCAGAACGATGAGGGAGCAGCATAGCGCGTCAGCGCACGAGCTCAAGCCTGACGCCGGACCCAATGTAGGAGTGAGCCTGCTCGCGATAGCGCAATAACATTCAACATCAATGTTGGCTGACCCACCGTTATCGCGAGCAGGCTCACTCCTACAAAGGTTTTTCAGCTTCGCGGCAGAAAACCTCGTATCGCCAGAACCGCCGGAACACCCAGCCCGACCCAGCTCAACGCATCCCAGACTCCGTCCCCCAGCAACGCCGCAAACAACCCCGCCGCACTCAGCAACGCAATCACGATCGGCGTGCTGAAGACTTTCCAGAAATTCGACTGACGCGGCTTCATGCAGAGGCCTCCGCCGGTTCCGGCACAGGCTTGGCGGCCTTGCGCCGCACCACCCACAGATACACGCCACTGCCAAGAACGATGATGGTCAGCACATCGAGCGTGGCCCAGAGGATTTTCATTGGCATGCCGCCGTAGTCACCGAAGTGCAGCGGCTGCGACATGCCCATGGCGTCCATGTACCAAGGCCGCTCGGCCACCGCCGTGACCTTCAGGGTAGTGGCGTCGATCAACACCGGCGTCAACAAGTGCGAAGTCAGATGCGTGCCGCCCTTCATGAACACCGAGTAATGATGCTCGCTGGAAAACCGCGTGCCGGGGAAGGCAATGAAATCCGGCTTCATGCCCGGTGCAACTTCGGCGGCGATGTCGAGCAAACGCGTGGCCGGCGCCAGATGGGTCAGCGGCGGGGCATCGCGATAAGGCTCGATCAGCGCAGTCAGTGCATCGTTGCGCCAGGCGGCGATCAACAGGTCGGCGCAGGCGCTGATCACACCGGTGACGCCGACGACCAGCGCCCACGTCAGCGTGACCACGCCGATCAGGTTATGCAGATCGAGCCAGCGCAACCGGGTGGATTTGTCCTGGCGCACGGTGCCGAATTTCAGCCGGCGCATGAACGGCAAATACAGCACCGTCCCGGACACGATGGCCACGACAAACAGCAAACCCATGAACGCCAGCAGCAACTTGCCCGGCAGCCCGGCGAACATGTCGACATGCAGGCGCAGGATGAACAGCATCAAGCCGCCGTTGGCCGACGGGGTTTCCAGCGCTTCACCAGTGCGCGCATCGAGCATGAAGGTGTGCGAGGAGTTCGGCTCGGTGCCGGCAGTTTTCGCCATGATCGTCAGCACGGCATTCGGCTCATCGTCGTCGTCGAAGCCGAAGTACTGCACGACTTCATCCGGGCGATGTTTTTCTGCGGCCTCGACCAGTTGCGCCAGATTCAGCCGCGGCGTGTCGGCGGGCATCTCACGCACTTCGGGGGCATCGCCGAGCAGGTGCTCGATCTCGTGATGGAAAATCAGTGGCAAACCGGTCAACGCCAGCATCAGCAAAAACACGGTGCAGATCAGACTGGTCCAGGTGTGGATAAGCGACCAGCGACGAATTGTTTTACTTTTCATTTCATGACCTTCAAAAACACCAAAGCCGTCCACGAGGGACGGCCTGGTCACAGGGCCTGTTTCAGCTCAGTTGCTTACCACTTGTAAGTGGCACTGGCGACGACGCTGCGCTGGTCGCCGTAGTAGCAGTAGAAACCGTCGCAGGTGGAAATGTAGTCCTTGTCGAACAGGTTGGTCGCGTTGACTGCCAGCGACGCACCTTTGAGGCTGTTGTCCAGACGGCCGAGGTCGTAATGCATGGCCGCGTCGAACACGGTGTAGGCGTCAGCCTTGCCCAGCCAGGTGTTGCCTTTGTCTCCGTAGGTGTTGCCGGTGTAGCGCACGCCGCCGCCGATGCCGAAGCCGTCGAGTAGGCCGGTGTGCCAGGTGTAGTCGGTCCACAGCGAGGCTTGCTGGTTCGGCATCAGTTGCAGGCGATTGCCCTTGTCGACGCCTTTCTGCACCTCGGACTTGGCCAGGGTGTAGGCGGCGATGACTTTCAGGTTATCGGTCACGTCGGAGACCGCTTCCAGCTCCAGGCCTTTGACTTTCACTTCGCCGGTCTGGCTGGTGATCGTCACGTTGTTGACGATGCTGTTGACCGAGACGTTCTTCTGGGTCAGGTCATACACCGCAGCGCTGAGCAGGGTTTTGCTGCCCGGTGGCTGGTACTTGATGCCCATTTCCCACTGCTTGCCTTCGGTCGGCTTGAACGAGTCGGTCGAGGTCGCGTCAGCGCCGCTGGTTGGCTGGAACGATTCGGCGTACGACAGGTATGGCACAAAACCCGAGTCGAACACGTAGCTGATCGCCGCGTTGCCGCTGAACGCTTTGTCACGCTGAGTGTTGGTGGCGTCGCCCTTGTTGATGAACTGCGTGCTGGTGTGCACCCAGTCTTCACGCCCGCCGAGGGTCAGGCGCCACTGGTCGAGGGCCATCTGATCCTGCACGTAGAGACCGGTCTGGGTGGTCTTCTGGTCGTAATCGTAAAACGCGCTGGAGCGCGGTGGACGCACGATGGTCTGGCCGTAGATCGGGTTGTTGACGTTGATGTCCGGCGCGGAGCCAAAGATCGAGGTGTAGTTGGTGTTGCTGCGTTGATGATCGAGACCCAGCAGCAGCGTGTGGCGGATGTCGCCGGTGGCGAAGTCAGCCTGGAAGTTGTTGTCCACGGCGAACTGGCTGATGTCTTCATCGACGTTGGTGGTGCCGCGACCGACGTTGCCCTGATCGTCGACGGTGAACCCGGCGAACGACGGGTTGTAGCTATTGACGGTGACGGTCTGGAAGGCCAGATCCGACTTGGTGTAACGCAGGTTCTGCTTGAACTGCCAGACGTCATTCAGGCGATGTTCGAAGGCATAACCGAGCGCGTAGTAGGTGCGGTCGTAGTAGTCGTAGTCAGGATCACCGAGGTTCTTGTGGTGGGAGATCTTGCCGAACGGCATGTCGATCTTGGTGCCCTGGATCGGGTAGAACTGGCTGGTAACACCGGTATCGTCGCGGGTGAACTGCGTGAGCAAGGTCAGCTTGGTGTCGTCGTCGATGTTCCAGGTCAGGCTCGGCGCGATGTTGTAGCGCTTGTTTTCGATGTGGTCGATCTGCGTATCGCTGTCGCGCACGACGCCGCTGATGCCATACAGGAACTGACCGGCGTCATCGATCTTGCCGGTGCTGGCGAAGTTGATCTGGCGGTGGTTGTCGCTGCCGTACTGCAACTGGATCTCGCTGCTGGCTTCAGCACTTGGGCGGCGGCTGACCATGTCGAGCAAACCGCCTGGCGGGGTCTGGCCGTACACCGACGAGGCCGGGCCACGCAGCAGGGCGAGGCGATCGAGGTTCCAGGTTTCCGGTTTCGGGTTGGCGTAGACACCGCGTGGCAGCGGCAGGCCATCGAGGAACTGGGTCGGCTCGAAACCGCGCACGCGCAGCCAGTCGATGCGGGTGTCGCTGCCGTAGCTGCTGGCGGTGATGCCCGGCATGTAGCGCACGGCGTCGTCGAGGCTGTGCACGCCACGATCTTCCATTTGCTGGCGCGTCGCAACCGAGATCGAGCGGGGAGCTTCGACCAGCGCGGTGTCGGTCTTGGTGCCGGCGGCGGTGCGGGTGGCGGTATAGCCCTCGACCGGGCTCCAGGCGGTTTCGCTGTTTTCCACGCCGATGACCGAAGTCTCCGGCAGGGCCAGCGTACCTTCAGGCACGGCGACCAGGCTGTAAGTGCCGGCGTTGCTTTGTTCCAGTTGCAGACCGGTGCCACGCAGGGCTGCACGCAAGGCGCCGGCCGCATCGTACTGACCGCTCACCGGTGCCGAGGTCTTGCCGGCTGCAAGCGCCGGGTTCAGCGACAGCGCGAGGCCGCCCTGGCTGGCGATCTGGTTGAGCGTGGTCGACAGCGGCGCGGCAGGCAGGTTGTAGGCGCGAACGCTGGACGCTTGTTCAGCGGCGAGCAACGGGCTGCTGATCAGCGGCGTGCTGAGAGCAATGGCGACGGCCAGCAGGCTGGGGCGCAACAAGGTGTCTAGCGAACGGGACATACGGCGGCTCCTGAATGGAAATATTTCTCAATTGCCTGTGTGCCGGATGAAACTCGAAAAGTGATAGGGCTGGATGAAAATAATTTCGATTAACTGAAACTCGAATCCCCTGAAGGCCAATTTTCTTCTCTGTGGCGAGGGGGCTTGCCCCCGTTCGGCGACGCAGTCGTCGTCCGCGAGCGATCAGGAAAAGACGGGGCCGCTGCGCAGCCCAACGGGGGCAAGCCCCCTCGCCACAGGTTTGCACCAGTCTCAGGGTTTTGGCTCGGCCTTTGCGACAGTCACCCAATAAGGTGTGTGCTGCTCGATCTGCACCGGCAGGGTCGGCAGCAGGGCGTTCAGCGCTTTATCGGTGTCATGCAGCGGGAAGCTGCCGGTAATCCGCAGATCAGCCACGTCCGACGTGACGCCCAGGTGCCCGCGTCGATAACGCCCGAGTTCATGCACCAGATCGCCCAGCCGCGCGTTGTCGACCACCAGCATGCCGCGCGTCCACGCGTCGGCGCCGGGATTGAGCGCGACAATCGGGTCCAGCCCGTCGCTGCGCAGCAGCACTTGCTGGCCTTCACGGAGGATCTGTTCTTCAGGGTTCGTTTGCGTGTGTGCCGCCACCGCCGACTGCAATACGCTCAGACGCGTGCCATCTTCCTCGCGCTTGACCAGGAACCGCGTGCCGAGGGCGCGCATGCTGCCCTCGCGGGTTTCGACGATAAACGGCCGCGCATCGCCATGACCGGTTTCGACGAGAATCTCGCCTTCCTGCAAAACGATCAGCCGGCGCTTGTCATCGAAACGCACATCCACCGCGCTGTGGGTGTTGAGGTTGAGCACGGTACCGTCGGCAAGGTGCAGGGTGCGTTGTTCGCCGGTGGCTGTGCGCTGATCGGCGAGCCAGTAATCCAGCGGCAGATAACGCTCACTCAGGAACAGGCCCAGGCCGATGACCACGACGACGCTGGCCAAACCGCTGCCAAGCCTGCGCACGCGCCGGCGAATGCCCTCGCGCGATTGCAACAAGGCACTGCGCGCCGGCCCTTTGGCCACGCTGAAGCGCTGATCGAGCATGCCCAACTGACGCCAGGCGCGCGCGTGTTCTTCATGCGCCGCGTGCCATTTGGCGAACTCTTCGCGTTCCAGCGGGCTGCTCGAATCGAGGGTCAGTTGCCAGGCAATTGCCGCGTCCAGCACATGCGCCGGTACGGGGCGGGAACTGGCGGGACTCATGTCGGCTCACCGTACAGGGCGATGTAGCACTGACGAATGCCTTGCGCCAGATACTGACGCACGCGCGGCACCGAAACACCGAGCTTCTCGGCGATTTCGGCATGGCCGAGGCCATCAAGGCGGTTGTACAGGAAAGCGGCGCGGGCCTTGGTCGACAGTTTGCCGAGCAAGCGGTCGATGGCCTTGAGGTCTTCGAGGATCAGTTGCTGTTCTTCTATAGAAGGTTGTTCGCCTTCAGGGATCAGCATCAATTCGGTGAGGTAGGCCTGTTCCAGCGCGGCGCGACGGAAATAGTCGAACAGCAGGCCTTTGGCGATCGCCACCAGAAAGGCCCGTGGCTCGCGGGGCGTCAGCAATTCATCGCGGCCGAGCAGGCGCACGAAAGTGTCCTGGCTCAAGTCTTCGGCGCGTTGCGGACAGGCCACATTGCGCCGCAGCCATGCCAGCAGCCAACCGCGATGGTCGCGATACATCGCACCGACGAGCTGACTGTGAGGGCTTGGGACTGACGACACCGGACATCACCGATTGGGAAATGTTAACTAACGCGAATTGTTCGCGATTCTGGCAGAGGTGGGAATGGTTAGCAATTGGCCACTGGTCAGGTGGGCGTTTAAAGGCGGGCCCTCACCCTCACCCTAGCCCTCTCCCGGAGGGAGAGGGGACCGATTGAGGGATATTCAGGAGATACACCGACCTGAGCGATCTTTAGTGAATCCATAATCGACTCGTTTTTTCAGGTCGATGCAAGTCTTCAGGCGACGCGGTCGGCTCCCTCTCCCTCGGGGAGAGGGCTGGGGTGAGGGTGCTTCTAAAAAGAAGGCGCCTGCTGCCGCCGCTTCCACTGACTCAACCGCTGCTGCAAATTCAACGGACTATGAATCTGCTGCCCCCGCGCCCGGCTGAACAGAATCAGTGCCAGTTCCGCCGTCGCCAGCGCATCGGCACTCGCGTTATGCCGCTCGAACACCTCAAGCTTGAACCAGTCGATCCACTCATCCAGTCCGGCCTCACGAATGTGCGCCTGCGGACACACCAGCGGTGCAATGTCGGCGACATCCAGAAACACCTGCTGCAACTTGTGCCCCAGATGCTCTTTCAACGCGCGCCCGAGCATGTGCTGATCGAACGGCGCATGAAACGCCAATACCGGGCTGTCACCGACAAACTCCATGAACTCCAGCAATGCTTCGGCCGGCTCACTACCCGCCGCAATCGCATTCGGCCCCAGCCCGTGAATCAACACGCTGGGGCTGAGCTTCAGTTCCCGGCATTGCAGCGTCCGCTCGAACTGCTGACTGAAATCGATCGCGCCGTCCTCGATCACCACCGCGCCAATCGACAGCACACGATCCTTGTTCAGGTTGAGCCCGGTGGTTTCCAGATCCAGCACCACCCAGCGCTGTTCGCGCAGCGTGCATTCGCTGAGCGGTGTAATCGTCGGCAACTGAGCCAGACGCTGCTGGAAATCCACCGGCACCACCGCACTCGCCGGGCGCAGCCACGAAAACAGACTCATAGCTGATACCGCAAGGTCAGGCTGCTTTGCAGGCGTTGAGCCTGACGCAGGGATTCACGCAGGATGCGCCGGTCCAGATGGTTGAGGCTGTCGGGGTCGACACGGTTGGAGTAGGGCAGGTTTTCCCGCGTCTGCAGTTGATGTTGTTGCATGCGCGTTTGCTGAATAAAGTGATAGGCCTCTTCATACGCTGCGCCATCCAGCCGCTCGATCACTTCTTTTTCGACCAACTGACGGAAGCGTTCGAGGGTGTTGTTGGTATCGATGCCATTGGCCAGCGCCAGCAGTCGCGCGCCATCCACGAACGGCGTCAGCCCCTGTACCTTGAGATCCAACGTGGCTTTCTCGCCATTCTTGCGCGCCAGCACGAACTCGCGGAAACGCCCCACCGGCGGACGATTGCGCAAGGCATTCTCGGCCATCATGCGCTGGAACAAACGGTTGTCGCCGACTTGGTCAAGAATGCCCCGGCGCAGTTGTTCGCAGCTCGTTTCATCGCCCCAGACCACGCGCAGATCGAAATAGATGCTCGACCCAAGAAGATTTTCAGGCGTCGCCTCACGAATAAACGCCGCAAAGCGCCGTGCCCATTCCGCCCGCGACAAGCACAGCTCAGGGTTGCCGGCCATGATGTTGCCCTTGCACAGGGTGAAGCCGCACAGCGCCAGGCTCTGATTGATCTGTTGGGCAATCGGCAGCAGCTTGCCGCGGATCTCCGCCGCATGCGCGGCATCGCGGGCATCGAACAGAATGCCGTTATCCTGATCGGTGTGCAGCGTCTGCTCGCGGCGGCCTTCACTGCCGAAACACAGCCAACTGAACGGCACACCGGGGTCGCCTTTTTCGGCGAGGGTCAGTTCGATCACCCGGCACACGGTGTGGTCGTTGAGCAGGGTGATGATGTGGGTGATCTGCGTCGAAGACGCGCCGTGAGCGAGCATGCGTTCGACCAGTTGGCCGATCTCGCCGCGCAGGCTCACCAGTTGTTCGACGCGTTGCGCGCTGCGAATGGTCCGCGCCAGATGCACCAGATCGACCCGTTGCAGCGAGAACAGATCACGCTCCGAGACCACGCCGCACAAACGCTGATCCTTGACCAGGCAGACGTGGGCGATGTGCCGTTCGGTCATGGCAATCGCCGCATCGAAGGCGCTGTGGTCCGGTGAAAGGTAGAAGGGCGCGTGGGTCATGTGGCGTTCGATGGCTTCGCCGAAATCGCCGATGCCTTCAGCCACGACATGGCGCAAATCACGCAGGGTGAAAATCCCCAGCGGCGCCTTGTGCTGATCCACGACGACGATGCTGCCGACCTGTTGCTCGTGCATCAGCTTCACCGCTTCGCGCAGTGGCGTTTGCGGGCTGCACGTCACCGGGTGACGCATCGCCAGTTCGCCGAGGCGGGTGTTCAGCGAGTATTGGGTGCCGAGGGTTTCCACGGCTTTCTGCTGCACTTGCTGATTGACCTGATCGAGCAGGCTGCTGACCCCGCGCAAGGCGAAATCACGGAAGCTGTTGGAGAGCGCGAATAACTTGATGAACGCCAGTTTGTTCAGTTGCAGGCAGAAGGTGTCTTCGCCGGCCAGGTGCTCGGTGCGCGTCGCGCGTTCGCCGAGCAATGCGGCCAGCGGAAAACATTCGCCGGTAGTGATTTCAAACGTGGTCTCGGTGCCAGGTTTGGTGATGTGCTGGCGTTCGCCGACCACCCGGCCTTGCTTGACGACATAGAAGTGTTCGACCGGGCCGTCGGTGGGTTTGATGATGCTCTCGCCCTGACCGTAGAACCGCAGCTGACATTGCTCCACCAGATAAGCCAGGTGAGCGTGTTCCATCTGATTGAAGGGCGGGAAGCGCTGGAGGAATTGCAGGGTGCCCTGAATGTTCTGCAATACCGCGGTTTTCCCTGCCTGGGTGAAGGCGTCCGCTTTACTCATAACCATTACCGCAGTCTTTTTTGAATTGTTGTTGTCGGATCGTTGCGGCCATGGTCGACCCCTGCGCGCAGGGTGCCCATTGGACGTAAGTCTAGGTTTTGCCACCATTGGCGCAGTTTCGGAGATGCCCTACGCAAACAGTCGGAAATTCCCGCAGTTACCCCCTTGGAAAAAAATCCGACGAAGTGCACATTGAAGCTCTGCCCAGCGATGTCTGACCACATGCCAGGTGATTGATTTGCACACTTAGAGAACGCTATGTCCGACCACGATATTTTGAGCGATGCCGAGCGTGAAGCGCTCAGCGCAGTGATGCTCGAACCCGATCTGCCGCCGCAACGTGTCCTGATCGTCGATGACGACAAGGATGCGCGGGAACTGCTATCGGAGATTCTCGCGTTGGACGGCATTCGTTGCATGACCGCGGCCAGTGGCGAAACGGCACTGAAGATGCTCGCCGAGAAACCTTCGATCGGCCTGGTGATCACCGATCTGCGCATGGGCAATGTCGATGGCCTGGATCTGATTCGCCAGGTGCGCGAGTCGGTGCGGGCGGCGATGCCGATCATCATTGTCTCGGGCGATGCCGATGTGAAAGACGCAATTGCGGCGATGCATTTGAGCGTGGTGGATTTTCTGCTCAAGCCGATTGATACGGGCAAGTTGTTGGCATTGGTGAAACATGAATTGGGGATTGAGCTTTAGAAGCCCCTCACCCTAGCCCTCCCGAAACGTCGGACCGCCCGGAGGGAGAGGGGACTGACCGCGGTGGATGTTCGAGGTACACCGACTTGAGATTCCCAGTCGAACTCAGGTTTTGAAAAGCACCAAGATCAGCTCCCTTGCCCCTCAACCCTTGGCAATTCCTGAGCCGAACTCAGATTTTGAAAAGCATATAGATCTGCTCCCTTTCCCCTTCGCCCCCGTGGGAAGAGGGCTGGGGTGAGGGGGATCGATCTCAAGCCCACCACAAATACAGCCCAAACCGCACAAACAAAAAAGCCCTGATCTCTCGACCAGGGCTTTTTCACATCTACACAAATTTACAGACCGTTAGCCGCCTTGAACTCGCGACGACGACGGTGCAACACCGGCTCGGTGTAACCGTTCGGCTGCTTGGTGCCTTCGATCACCAGTTCGACCGCCGCCTGGAAGGCGATGTTGCTGTCGAAGTTCGGTGCCAGCGGACGGTACAGCGGGTCGTTGGCGTTTTGACGATCCACCACCGGCGCCATGCGCTTGAGGCTTTCCATCACTTGCGCTTCGGTGACCACACCGTGGCGCAGCCAGTTGGCGATGTGTTGGCTGGAGATACGCAGCGTGGCACGGTCTTCCATCAGGCCGACGTCATTGATGTCCGGCACTTTCGAGCAACCCACACCCTGGTCGATCCAGCGCACCACGTAACCGAGAATGCCCTGGGCATTGTTGTCCAGTTCGTTCTTGATCTGCTCTGGCGTCCAGTTCGGGTTGACCGCCAGCGGGATGGTCAGGATGTCGTCGACCGAAGCGCGAGCACGTTTGGCCAGTTCGGCCTGACGGGCGAACACGTCGACCTTGTGGTAGTGCAGCGCGTGCAGTGCTGCGGCAGTCGGCGAAGGAACCCAAGCGGTGTTGGCGCCGGCCAGCGGGTGAGCGATTTTCTGCTCAAGCATCGCCGCCATCAGGTCGGGCATTGCCCACATGCCTTTACCGATTTGCGCGCGACCTTGCAGGCCGGTGCTCAGACCGATATCGACGTTCCAGTTTTCGTAGGCGCCGATCCACTTCTCTGCCTTCATGTCGGCCTTGCGCACAACCGGGCCGGCCTCCATGGAGGTGTGAATTTCGTCGCCGGTGCGGTCGAGGAAACCGGTGTTGATGAACACCACGCGCTCGCTGGCTGCCTTGATGCAGGCCTTGAGGTTGACCGTGGTACGGCGTTCCTCGTCCATGATCCCGACTTTCAGCGTGTTGCGCGTAAGGCCCAACACGTCTTCGATGCGACCGAACAGCTCGTTGGTGAACGCCGCTTCTTCCGGGCCGTGCATCTTCGGTTTAACAATGTAGACCGAACCGGTGCGGGTGTTACGACGCGAGGTGTTGCCGTTGAGGTTGTGCATCGCCGCGAGGCAAGTGACCAGACCGTCGAGGATGCCTTCCGGCACTTCGTTACCGTCTTTGTCGAGAATCGCGTCGATGGTCATCAGATGGCCAACGTTACGCACGAACAACAGTGAACGACCGTGCAGCGTCACTTCACCGCCATTCGGCGCGGCGTAGGTACGATCCGGATTCATGGTGCGGGTGAAGGTCTGGCCGCCCTTGGACACGGATTCCGAGAGGTCGCCCTTCATCAGGCCGAGCCAGTTGCGGTAGATCACCACTTTGTCGTCGGCATCGACGGCCGCCACGGAGTCTTCGCAGTCCATGATGGTGGTCAGGGCCGCTTCCATCAGGATGTCCTTGACGCCGGCCGCATCGGTCTGGCCAACCGGGGTGGTGGCGTCGACCTGGATTTCGAAATGCAGACCGTTGTGTTTCAGCAGGATCGCGATTGGCGCGTTGGCGTCGCCCTGGAAACCGATCAGTTGCGCATTGTCGCGCAGGCCAGCGTTGCTGCCATCCTTGAGGGTGACCAGCAGTTTGCCGTCAGCGATTTTGTAGCCGGTCGAATCAACGTGGGAGCCAGCGGCCAATGGCGCGGCTTCGTCGAGGAAGGCACGGGCGAAGGCAATGACTTTGTCGCCACGCACCTTGTTGTAGCCTTTGCCTTTTTCCGCGCCACCGTCTTCGCTGATCGCGTCGGTGCCGTAGAGGGCGTCATACAGCGAACCCCAACGGGCATTCGAGGCATTGAGAGCGAAGCGGGCGTTCATCACCGGCACAACGAGTTGCGGGCCGGCGGTACGGGCGATTTCATCATCGACGTTTTGTGTCGTTGCCTGGAAATCAGCCGCTTCTGGCAGCAGATAACCGATTTCTTGCAGGAACGCTTTGTAGGCTACGGCGTCGTGCGCCTGACCGTTGCGTTCCTGATGCCAGGCGTCAATGCGTGCCTGGAAGTCATCGCGTTTGGCGAGTAGGGCTTTGTTCTTCGGCGCCAGGTCATGAATGACCTTGTCGGCACCTTCCCAGAATTTGTCGGCGGTGAGGCCGGTACCGGGAATGGCTTCGTTGTTCACGAAGTCGAACAGGACTTTGGCGACCTGCAGGCCACCGACTTGAACGTGTTCAGTCATTGCTTGCCTCACTCTGCTCAGCTATTTCGCTTTTCAGCTCTTCAATTTGACAATGAAGCCTCTGGCCATTTAAACCACAAACCTGCCGACCAGTACATGCCATTGCTGGCGGCTGGGCTGGGACCAATCAAAGGCTTGGGGCCTTGCTGACGGGGCTTTCAGGGTTGCGAACGTGCCTTGGGCAGACATCGATTCAGCGTTATGTAGTGCGCGCTGCGGCATACTACATGATGAGTTGCGCTTGTGAAAATCAGACTAATTACGTCGTTCTGCGACCTCATGTCGCATTGCGGTCACATCGCGGAACGGGATGTTCTCAAAAAACCATTGGATTGTTCCAGCTAAATATCAAAAGTTGTACACATAAATACTATTTGGCTGCTATGGCGCAGTTTTTGTGGTGCGCACCTTGATGGCGAGTGGATTTGTGGCGAGGGGATTTATCCCCGTTGGGTGGCGAAGCCGCCCCCAGCGTTCTGGCAGATAAACCGAATTGGCGGGGCTTACGACTGCTGCGTAGCCGGACGGGGATAAATCCCCTCGCCACAAATTGATACCCAAACCCGAACCCAAACCCAGGCACAGTTTTTCAGCAAGGCAGGTCGGGTCGGGCTGAATTGACGTGCTTGCCTATACTTGCCCTTCTATAACAAAAGTCATGACAAGAGGGCGGCGCCATGGACCATCTCGTACTCACCGTGTTCGCCCCGGACAAGCCCGGGCAGGTCGAGCGCATTGCCCAATGCATTGCCGACCATGGCGGAAACTGGCTGGAAAGCCGGATGTCGCGGATGGCCGGGCAGTTCGCCGGGATTCTCCGGGTGGGCGTGCCGGCGGAGGCTTACGACGAATTAGTCGATTCCCTACAAGCCTTGTCGACGCATGGCATTCGCGTGCTGATTGCCGAAAGCGGTATCGAACAGTCCTGTACCTGGAAACCGATCGCCATGGAACTGGTAGGCAACGACCGGCCGGGGATTGTGCGCGACATCACGCGGCTGTTGAGCGAGCAGGGCGTCAACCTCGAACGGCTGGTGACTGAGGTGCGTCCGGCACCGATGAGCAGCGAGCCGCTGTTTCACGCCGAGGCGATTCTCGCGGTGCCGCTGACCTTGTCGCTCGACGTCTTGCAGTCACGCCTGGAAACCCTGGCCGATGATCTAATGGTCGAGTTGGTGTTACGCACAGACCTTTGAACACCGTCCGGGTTATCCAGTTTTAACGTGCACCTGCCTGTGGATAACCTGTAGAGACCAGCCGCAGCGCCATACAGGCCGTGGCTTTGCGCTAATTGATCAAAAAACCGACAACATTCAGTGACTTGCACACAAACGGCGGGGATCACGCTGTGGATAACCTTGGGAAGGAACGTTGCAGGCCACGAGAACCGTAGCCTGCAGAGGTTTGTACGTTTTCTGATCAGGCGCGGCGACGCAAACTGATCACGGCGTCGACGCTGTAAACGGCCAGACCGGCCCAGATGAAGATGAATGCGATCAGTGTGCTGGACGACAAGTGTTCACCGAACAGCAGCACCGCTTGCAACAGCACCAGTGTCGGTGCGAGGTATTGCAGGAAGCCGATCGTGGTGTAAGGCAAGTGTCGCGTGGCGGCGTTGAAGCACACCAACGGAACCAAGGTGACCGGCCCGGCGGCTACCAGCCACCACGCTTGCGACGTGGTCCAGAACTCGGGTTGTGCGCTGGTCGCGGTCTGGTTGAAGAGCAGCCAGGCAATGGCAATCGGCACCAGCATCCAGGTTTCCACCACCAGCCCCGGCAACGCCTTGACCGGCGCCTGCTTGCGGATCAGGCCGTAGAAGCCGAAGGTCAACGCCAGCACTAGCGACACCCACGGCAAGCTGCCGACCTGCCACACCTGCTGCGCCACGCCCACCGCCGCCAAGGCGACTGCGACCCACTGCATCCGCCGCAGACGCTCGCCAAGAAGCAACATCCCCAACAGCACGTTGACCAGCGGGTTGATGTAGTAACCGAGGCTGGCTTCGAGCATGCGCCCGTTGTTCACCGACCACACATAAGTCAGCCAGTTGGCGGCGATCAACGTGCCGCTCAACGCGAGGATCGCCAGGCGTTTCGGGTTGTCGAGCAGTTCGCGCAACCAGCCCGGGTGCTTCCACACCATCAGCAACAGCGCGCCGAACAACGCCGACCACAACACCCGGTGGATGATGATCTCGACCGCCGGAACCTCGGCAATGGCTTTGAAATAGATCGGGAACAGGCCCCAGATGATGTAGGCACTCAGGCCCAGAATGTACCCGCGACGCGGGTTGGCGGCTTGCATGCAGAATCCTTGCTCAGGCAGCTGACAAAGGGGGGATTGTAAGGAGGTTGTATAGATGTGTCGTGTCAGAAAGCGAAAAGATCGCAGCCTGCGGCAGCTCCTGCAGGGATATGCATTCCAAGGTAGGAGCTGCCGAAGGCTGCGATCTTTTGATCTTTGATTTTGATCAGAAGAGTTTCAGTGGCTCTTCATTCAGTGCGGACAGTTGCTCGCGCAACGCCAACACCTGATCGCCCCAGTAACGTTCAGTACCGAACCACGGAAAACTGTGCGGAAACGCCGGGTCATCCCAACGCCGTGCCAGCCAAGCGCTGTAATGCATCAGGCGCAGCGCGCGCAACGGTTCGATCAGCGCCAGTTCGCGCGGGTCGAAATCGTGGAATTCGTTGTAGCCGTCCATCAACTCAGACAGTTGCCCGAGGCATTCCTGACGGTCGCCGGCGAGCATCATCCAGATGTCCTGCACGGCCGGGCCCATGCGGCAGTCGTCGAGGTCGACGATGTGGAACATCTCGTCACGGCACATCATGTTGCCGGGGTGGCAGTCGCCGTGCATGCGGATGTTCTGGTGCGGGGTGTTGGCGTAGGCATCTTCGACGCGCTTGAGCAGGTCGCGGGCGACGGACTCGTAGGCCGGCAGCAGGCTCTTGGGGATGAAGTTGCCTTCGAGCAAGGTGTTCAGCGAGGCGTGGCCGAAGTTCTGCACGGCGAGGGCTTCGCGGTGTTCGAACGGCTTGGTCGCGCCGACCGCGTGAATGCGCCCGAGCAACTGGCCGAGGCGGTACAGCTGATCGAGATTGCCCGGCTCCGGCGCCCGGCCGCCACGACGCGGGAACAAGGTGAAGCGGAAACCGGCGTGTTCGTGCAGGGTTTCGCCGTTGTGGATCATTGGTGCAACCACCGGGATGTCGACGTCGGCCAGCTCGAAGGTGAACTTGTGCTCTTCGAGGATGGCTTCGTTGGTCCAGCGTTGCGGGCGGTAGAACTTGGCGATCAGCGGTTCGGAGTCTTCGATGCCGACCTGATAGACGCGGTTCTCGTAGCTGTTGAGCGCCAGAATGCGCGCATCACTGAGGAAGCCAATGCTTTCAACGGCATCGAGGACGAGGTCGGGTGTGAGGGTTTCAAACGGGTGGGCCATGCTGACTCCTGCGCGCAGCAGGCTGCCGCGTCCGGCCCAGCATGGTAGCGCAGATGGCAGCGGGGGAGGTGGTTGGTGTCTGGTTGAACCTCTTCGCGAGCAGGCTCGCTCCCACAGGATCTTCAGTGTGCCCACTATCTCATGCACACGGATGATCCAATGTGGGAGCGAGCCTGCTCGCGAAGGCGGTTTATCAGGCGCCGACGATCCCGCCATCCTCACGGGTAATCGCCATCACCGAGGAGCGTGGTTTGCCATTCGGCAAATGCTCAGGGAACGTCGAACCGCCGTTCTCCCCCGGATGCTGAATCCCGACAAACAGGGTCTTCTGATCCGGCGAGAAGCTGATCCCGGTAACTTCACAACCAATCGGCCCGACCATGAAGCGGCGAATTTCACCGGTCTTCGGATCGGCGCAGAGCATCTGGTTATTGCCCATCCCGGCAAAGTCCCCGGCGTTGCTGGAGTCGCCATCAGTGAGAATCCACAAGCGTCCGGCCTTGTCGAAGCCCAAACCATCGGGGCTGTTGAACATGTTCTGCGCGGTGATGTTTTTCGAGCCGCCCTTCGGCGTCCCGGCGTGCACACCCGGGTTGCCGGCGACCACAAACAGATCCCAGGCAAACGTCTTCGCCGCGTGATCGTCGCGATCAGTGCGCCAGCGCAGGATCTGCCCGTAAACGTTCTTTTCGCGAGGGTTCGGTCCGCCCACCGGTTGCCCGTCTTCGCCGCGCTTGGCGTTGTTGGTCAGGGTGCAATAAACCTGGCCATCCTTGGGGCTGACGACGATCCATTCCGGGCGGTCCATACGCGTGGCGCCAACGACACTGGCGGCGAGGCGCGCGAGAATCAGCACTTCGGCCTGGTCGGCAAAACCGCTGCTGGCGTCGATGCCGTTCTTGCCGTGGGTCAGTTCGATCCACTGGCCCTGGCCTTTCGGGTGATCGGGGTTGCTGTCGCCGTTGTCGAACTTGGCCACGTACAAGGTGCCGTGATCGAGAATGTCGCGGTTGGCTTTCGGGTTGCGATGGTTGATGCGGTCACGGCTGACGAATTTGTAGATGAACTCGCCACGCTCGTCGTCGCCCATGTACACCACGGCGCGACCGTCGTCGGTCTCGGCGAGTGCGGCGTTTTCATGTTTGAAACGACCCAGCGCCGTACGCTTGACCGGGGTCGATTGCGGGTCGAACGGATCGATCTCGACCACCCAGCCGTGACGGTTGAGTTCGTTGGGGTTCTTCGCCATGTCGAAGCGCGGGTCATACGGATGCCAGTTGATCTCGCGGCTGGCGGCCGACACACCGTAGCGCTTCTGCGCCGGATCGAACGGCTGCTGGGCGTTGCTGCTGCCGAAGCAGTCGGTGAAGTTTTCTTCGCAGGTCAGGTAAGTGCCCCACGGGGTTTTACCGTTGGCGCAGTTCTGGAAGGTGCCGAGGACTTGTTTGCCGTGTTTGTCGGCGGCAGTTTTCATCAAGGCGTGACCGGCAGCGGGGCCGCCGATGCGCAGCGGTGAGTTGCCGTGGATACGGCGGTTGTAACGCGAGCCTTGAACGAACTGCCACTGGCCGTTCTTGCGCTGCACCTCGATCACCGAAACGCCTTCGCAGGCCAGCGCCTTGCGTACGTCCTCGGCCGATTTCGGCATGCCACCGTGCGGGTAGAGATAGCGGTAGTTGGTGTATTCGTTGTTGATCGCCATCAACGCGCGGTTGCGGTCGTCGGGGAAAGCGAACAGGCTCATGCCGTCATTGTTGTCGCCGAACTGCACTTCCTGTGCGGCGGCGGTGCCGTTGCCGCTCGGGTCGAACGCCGGACCGTTTTTGTGCAACGGTTGGCCCCAACTGATCAGCACCGAGGATTTGTAGCCTTTGGGCAGGCTGATCACGTCAGTGGTCGCCGCCGGAATGCTTTCGAAACCGAGCAAGCGGCTGTTACCGGCACTGATGCCGGTGGCCAGCGCACTGCGGCTCAGCAGGCTGCCACCGAGGAACATCGCCGCGCCGCACAGCGCACCGGCGCCGATGAAACCGCGACGGCTGAGGCCGACCATTTTTTCCAGGTCAGTCGATTGGTTTTCTTCTAATAGGCTCACATCAGGCTCCCTGCTTGGTTTTGGCAGCCACCTTAATGAGCGTCGATGACGCTTTCGTTGCAGCGCCTGACTACAGCGGAGTACCGATCAGCACGTTGGACGCTGAAAACTGCACCTGCACCGGTTGTTCAACGGTCAGACCACGGGTGCGCAAGTCCAGCGGCTCGGCCAGGGCGCAGAGGGTATGGCCGTTGGGCAGGGTAATGCGCACTTCGCTGGGGCCGTCCTCGGCATCGAGAATGGCTTCGATAGTGCCCTTCAGAAGATTGTGACCAGACGTTGCAGGTTGCTCGACGGTCAGCAGTTCGAGCCAGCCCGCCTTGATCAACGCCACCACTTCGGTGCCGGACTGCAGTTCCAAGTGCACGGTGCTGTCGTGGGTAATCTGCGCGTCGAGGTGCAGGCCTTCAGCCAGTTCGAGGCGGATCAGGTCATTGCGGCCCTGACTGTCAATCGCCACGACCTTGCCGTGCAACTGATTGCGCGCGCTGGTTCGGAGCATCAGCCGACCAAGCAGGTCAAGATCGCTAGCGTCTTCTGCCGCTTCCAGCACCTGCGCCTGCAAGGCTTGCAGCTTTTGATACAGGCGCAACACCCGTTCGCCTTCGCTGGAAAGTTTTGCGCCGCCGCCGCCCTTGCCGCCGACGGCGCGTTCGACCAGCGGTTTCTGCGCGAGATTGTTCAGCTCATCGATGGCGTCCCACGCCGCTTTGTAACTCAGGCCTGCGCTTTTTGCCGCGCGGGTGATCGAACCCTGTTCGGCGATGTGTTGCAGCAGGGCGATGCGCTGCGGACGGCGGACGATGTGCTGGGACAACAGGGAAGGCATGGACATGAATGGGGTGCTTTTTAGCTGTGGCGGTGGGGAGTGAAGTTGGCCGCTTGCAACGCGAGAGTCAAGCCAAACGAAATCCCCTGTAGGAGCTGCGGCACGCTGCGATCTTTTGATCTTGTTTTTGAAGATCAAAAGATCGCAGCGTGCCGCAGCTCCTACGGGGGTTATGTGTTGGCCTCAGGTTCCGGGTTTTGGTGTGCGGGCGAGGCAGTAGACGTCAACTCTTGCTGCGCCAGCTTTCATTAACAATCGGGCCAACGCTTGGGCGGTGGCGCCGGTCGTCAGCACATCATCGATCAACGCCAGATGTCGGCCCTTTACCTGTGCATCGGGATTGAGGCTGAAGGCTTGCAGCAGATTGCGTTTACGCGCCTTGGCGTCGAGATCCTGCTGCGCGCTGGTGTTATGAACCCTGTCTAGAACATCTTCCTCGCAAGGTAAATCCAGCGACTTGCCCAGCCAACGCGCCAACAGCGCCGCTTGATTGAAACCGCGCTGACGCAAGCGTTGTTTCGCCAGTGGCACCGGCAACAACGCATCCGGCCTTGGCAAACCCTCTTCGAAGCGATGTTGCAGGTATTCCCCGAGAACGTCGGCGAGCAGGTGGCCAAACGGCCATTTCGCGTTGTGTTTAAATCGTGTAATCAAACTGTCGAGCGGGAAGCCATACAGCCACGGCACGACCACCTGTTCGAACGCCGGCGGCTCTAGCAGGCACTCGCTACACGTGAGTCCCGCTGCGGTCTGCGGCAAAGCGCAGGTGACGCAATGCTCGCCAAGCCACGGCAGATCGGTTTCGCAGGCGACGCAGATTGGCAATTCTGCGTCTGCTGGCTCATCGCACAACAAACAGGTCTGTACGTTTTTTAAACAGATGTAAACCGACTCTTTGCATGGTGGTTGACAGCGCATGTCTCTTCCTTAAATATGCCGAACATCCGTGTAGCGCCTGTGGGTATTCCATTTCCGCAGTCGCGAGCCAAGCATAACCAAGGAATTACCCATGAGCGCGAGCACCACCGCCACCCTGCGTCACGACTGGTCTCTGGCCGAAGTCAGAGCACTCTTCGTACAGCCTTTCAACGACTTGCTGTTCCAGGCGCAAACGGTGCACCGCGCACATTTCAACGCCAACCGCGTGCAGGTTTCGACCCTGCTGTCGATCAAGACCGGCGCCTGTCCGGAAGACTGCAAGTACTGCCCGCAGTCCGGTCACTACAACACTGGCCTTGAAAAAGAAAAGCTGATGGAAGTGCAGAAAGTCCTCGAAGAGGCGGCACGTGCCAAGGCGATCGGCTCGACGCGGTTCTGCATGGGTGCGGCGTGGAAACATCCGTCGGCGAAAGACATGCCGTACGTGCTGAAGATGGTCGAAGGCGTGAAAGCCATGGGCCTGGAAACCTGCATGACCCTCGGTCGTCTCGATCAGGATCAGACCGAAGCACTGGCCAAGGCTGGTCTCGATTACTACAACCACAACCTCGACACCTCGCCGGAGTTCTACGGCAGCATCATCACCACCCGTACTTACAGCGAGCGTCTGCAAACGCTGGCCTACGTGCGTGAGTCGGGGATGAAGATCTGCTCCGGCGGTATTCTCGGCATGGGCGAATCGCTGGATGACCGCGCCAATCTGCTGATCCAGTTGGCCAACCTGCCGGAACACCCGGAGTCGGTGCCGATCAACATGCTGGTGAAAGTCGCCGGCACGCCGCTGGAAAACGCCGAAGACATCGACCCGTTCGACTTCATCCGCATGCTCGCCGTGGCGCGCATCCTCATGCCGCAATCCCACGTGCGTCTGTCCGCTGGCCGCGAAGCGATGAACGAGCAGATGCAGGCCCTGGCCTTCTTCGCCGGTGCCAACTCGATTTTCTACGGCGACAAACTGCTGACCACCGCAAACCCGCAGGCCGACAAGGACATGCAGTTGTTCGCGCGCCTGGGCATCCAGCCGGAAGCGCGTGAAGAGCATTCCGACGAAGTTCATCAAGCCGCGATCGAGCAGGCGCTGGTCGAGCAGAAAAGCAGCGAGCAGTTCTACAACGCCGCCGTCTAACCGCCCCATGCATCCCATGTAGGAGCTGCCGCAGGCTGCGATCTTTTGATCTTGTCTGTTAAAAAACAAGATCAAAAGATCGCAGCCTGCGGCAGCTCCTACAGAGTTGTTTTTTACTGTCGAGGCCTGCATGTCTTTCGATCTCGCCGCACGCCTTGCTGCCCGTCGTGCTGAAAATCTGTATCGCCAGCGACCGCTGCTCGAGTCTCCGCAGGGGCCGCACGTGGTGGTCGATGGTCAGCCGTTGCTCGCCTTCTGCAACAACGATTACCTCGGTCTGGCCAATCATCCGCAAGTTATCGAAGCGTGGCGCGCCGGCGCCGAACGCTGGGGTGTCGGCGGCGGTGCGTCGCATTTGGTGATTGGTCACAGCGGCCCGCATCACGCGCTTGAAGAAGCACTGGCCGACCTCACCGGTCGCCCACGCGCGCTGCTGTTCACCACCGGTTACATGGCCAATCTCGGCGCCGTCACGGCGCTGGTCGGGCAGGGCGATACGGTGCTGGAAGACCGTCTCAATCACGCCTCGTTGCTGGATGCCGGCCTGCTGTCCGGCGCGCGTTTCAATCGTTATCTGCACAACGACGCGGTGAGCCTGGCCAAGCGCCTGGAGAAAGCCACCGGCAATACGCTGGTGGTCACCGATGGCGTGTTCAGCATGGACGGCGACCTCGCTGATCTGCCGGCGTTGGCCCGCGAGGCCAAGGCCAAAGGCGCGTGGCTGATGGTCGACGATGCTCACGGTTTCGGCCCGTTGGGTGCCAACGGCGGCGGGATCGTCGAGCATTTCGGTTTGAGTCAGGAGGATGTGCCGGTTCTGGTCGGCACCCTCGGCAAAGCGTTCGGCACGGCGGGTGCTTTTGTTGCCGGAAGCGAGGAACTGATCGAGAGTCTGATCCAGTTCGCCCGCCCGTACATCTACACCACCAGCCAACCGCCGGCACTGGCGTGTGCAACGCTGAAAAGTCTGGAATTACTGCGTTCCGAGCATTGGCGGCGCGAGCATCTTAATCTGCTGATCGGTCAATTTCGCCAAGGGGCCGAGCAGATCGGACTGCAACTCATGGACAGCTTCACCCCGATTCAACCGATCATGATTGGTGATGCCGGGCGCGCCGTACGCCTGTCGCAAATGCTCCGCGAGCGCGGCTTGCTGGTCACGGCAATCCGCCCGCCTACCGTGCCCGCTGGCAGCGCACGACTGCGGGTGACCCTGACCGCTGCCCACAGCGAGGCGCAGGTGCAGCTATTGTTGGAAGGACTGGCCGATTGCTTTGCCCACTTGTCGCCGGAGCCAAGCCATGCGTGATCGCCTGATTCTGCTGCCTGGCTGGGGCCTCGGTGTTTCGCCGATGGAGCCTTTGGCCGCCGCATTGCAAGGCCTCGATGAGCATCTGAAGGTTGAAATCGAGCCGTTGCCGGAGATCGATTCCAGCGACTTGCAGGACTGGCTGGATGAACTCGATGAACGCATTCCTCAGGATGTCTGGCTCGGTGGCTGGTCGTTGGGCGGCATGCTCGCGTCGGAGTTGGCGGCGCGCCGTGGCGAACGTTGCTGCGGGTTGCTGACGCTGGCGAGCAATCCTGCGTTTGTCGCCCATGAACAGTGGCCGAACGCGATGCCCGCCGAGACTTTCGACGCGTTTCTCGCCGGTTGCCAGGCCGATCCGCGCATGACCCTCAAGCGTTTCTCGCTGCTGTGTGCCCAGGGCGCAGATGACGCGCGCGGCTTGTCGCGGCTGATGCTCGGCGGCGCACCGCACACCACGCCCGCGTCGTTGATGGCGGGACTGGAATTGCTCGCGCAACTGGACACTCGCGAAGCGTTGCAAGCGTTTCGTGGGCCGCAGTTTCATCTGTTTGCCGGCCTCGACGGGCTGGTACCTGCGGAGGCGGCGGGGGCCTTGTTCAGCCTGTTGCCGGATATCGAAATTGGCCTGATCGAACAGGCCAGCCATGCGTTTCTTCTGGAGGACCCCCACGGAGTGGCCGGTGCGATCCAGGCTTTTTTACATGAGTGCGGTGATGACTGATTTGTCTATTGTTGCGCTGCCTGGCGGCTTGCCTGACAAGCGTCAGGTCGCGGCTTCTTTTTCTCGCGCGGCGGCCAGTTATGACAGCGTCGCCGAGTTGCAACGTGATGTCGGTACACAGTTGATCCAGCGTTTGCCGCAGGAGTTCGTGCCTGCGCGTTGGCTGGATCTGGGTTGTGGCACGGGTTATTTCACTCGCGCGTTGGCTTCGCGGTTGGCCGGGAGCCACGGGCTGGCGCTGGACATCGCCGAGGGCATGCTCAATCACGCGCGTCCATTGGGTGGCGCTGAGTATTTCATTGCTGGCGATGCCGAACGGCTGCCGTTGCAGGATTCGACCTGCGATTTGATCTTTTCCAGCCTCGCGGTGCAGTGGTGTGCGGATTTCGATGCGGTGCTCAGCGAAGCCTTTCGCGTGCTGAAACCGGGCGGGATTTTCGCATTTGCTAGTCTTTGTGTAGGGACGTTGTTTGAGTTGCGCGATAGCTGGCGGCAGGTCGACGGGCTGGTGCACGTCAACCGCTTCCGCGAGTTCGCCCGTTATGAGCAGTTGTGTGCAGCCAGTGGCTTGCGCACGCTGAGTCTGGAGAATCAGGCGCATGTGCTGCATTACCCGGATGTGCGCAGTCTGACCCACGAATTGAAAGCCTTGGGTGCGCACAATCTGAATCCCGGGCGGCCGGGCGGGTTGACCGGGCGTGCACGGATTCTCGGGCTGGTCGAAGCTTACGAGCAGTTCCGTGAGGCGTCGGGATTGCCAGCGACTTATCAGGTGGTCTACGCCGTGTTGGAGAAACCCGTATGAGCACAGCCTATTTCATTACCGGAACGGACACTGATGTCGGCAAGACCACCGTCGCCGCCGGATTGCTGCATGCGGCACGATCCGCCGGGCTGAGTACGGCGGCGGGCAAGCCGGTCGCTTCCGGGTGCGAAGTGACGCCGAAGGGGTTGCGAAATTCCGATGCGCTGGCGTTGCTGGCCGAATGTTCGTTGCCGCTGAGTTATCAACAGGTCAATCCGGTTGCCTTTGAGCCTGCAATCGCTCCGCATCTGGCGGCGCGCGAGGCGGGTGTGGCGTTGACGGTGCAATCGTTGCTGGCACCGATGCGCGAGATTTTGGCGATGAATGCCGATTTCACCTTGATTGAGGGCGCGGGTGGCTGGCGGGTGCCGCTGGCGGATCAGGATAATTTGTCCGACCTGGCAATTGCGCTGAAGCTGCCGGTGATTCTGGTAGTGGGGGTGAGGTTGGGGTGCATCAGCCATGCCTTGCTGACCGCTGAGGCGATCGCCCGCGATGGTCTGCAGTTGGCGGGGTGGGTGGCGAATATCATCGATCCGAAGACATCGCGGCTGGAGGAAAACCTCGCGACATTGGCCGAGCGGATTCCGGCGCCGTGTCTTGGGCGCGTACCGAAACTGAAAGCGTTGAGTGCCGAGGCGGTGGCGGATCATCTGCAACTGGATTTGCTCGACTAAGCTTTTCTCTATGGGCAGGCACTGTGCCATTAGTGTTTTTGACGGGTGTTTTTCTGACGCCTCTGCTTCAATGGCGACTATTGATCCTTCCCAAGGATGAGAACCGTTATGGAAATCTCCGGTAACACAGCTTTTTATGCGGGTTTGAGCACCATTCAGACCGGGCAGAACCGCGTCGATCAAGCTGCCAGCCAGATCGCCAACAACACCATTGAGCGTTCGGTCACCAGCCAATCTTCGGAAGCACAGATTGATCGTCTGCGTGGCGTGGATCGCAGCCAGCAAATGGACCTGGGCAGTGACATGGTGCAGATGGCCCAAGGCAAGTTCCAAGTAGAGCTGGGCGCGAAAGTCGCCAAGGCATCCGACGAAGTGCTCGGTACGATCATCGATACTTTCGCCTGAGTTTTTCGCCGTCCGCCTGTTGAACGCCGCGCCTTGTCGCGGCGTTTTTCGTTGTAAGTCCTTCTCCCTCAACTAATCTTTTTTCAGCGCCCGTGGCTCGTTCGAGTCCATGGCGGTTCGCTGCGTCCGCCGTTTGAAAGAGGCGGGGACGAACGGCAAAACATCGATGCTTGACAAGATTTCGGCGTAAACGTATGTTTCAAACAACTGTTTGACCGTCACAACAAATCAACACGGTCGTTCATTCCCGGTTACATCAGCAGAGGTTTATCGCTATGCCTGACTACAAGGCCCCCTTGCGTGATATTCGCTTCGTTCGTGACGAGCTGCTCGGCTACGAAGCGCACTATCAGAGCCTTCCGGCTTGCGCAGACGCAACTCCGGACATGGTTGACGCCATTCTCGAAGAAGGCGCCAAGTTTTGTGAGCAGGTACTGGCACCGCTGAACCGCGTGGGCGACCTCGAAGGTTGCACCTGGAGCGAGTCCGGCGTGAAAACCCCGACGGGCTTCAAAGAGGCTTACAAGCAATTCGTCGAAGGCGGCTGGCCAAGCCTGGCGCACGACGTTGAGCACGGCGGCCAAGGCCTGCCGGAGTCGCTGGGTCTGGCCGTGAGTGAAATGGTTGGCGAAGCCAACTGGTCGTGGGGCATGTACCCAGGCCTGTCGCACGGCGCGATGAACACCATCTCCGAGCACGGCACTCCTGAGCAGCAAGAAGCCTATCTGACCAAACTGGTTTCCGGCGAATGGACCGGCACCATGTGCCTGACCGAACCGCACTGCGGCACCGACCTGGGCATGCTGCGCACCAAGGCCGAACCTCAGGCCGACGGTTCCTACAAAGTCTCCGGCACCAAGATCTTCATCTCGGCCGGTGAACACGACATGGCCGACAACATCGTCCACATCGTGCTGGCTCGCCTGCCGGACGCACCGGCTGGCACCAAAGGCATCTCGCTGTTCATCGTTCCCAAGTTCATGCCGAATGCTGACGGCAGCATCGGTGAGCGCAACGCAGTGACCTGTGGTTCGCTGGAACACAAGATGGGTATCCACGGCAACGCCACCTGCGTGATGAACTTCGACGGTGCTACCGGTTTCCTGATCGGCCCGGCGAACAAAGGCCTGAACTGCATGTTCACCTTTATGAACACCGCACGTCTGGGTACCGCGCTGCAAGGCCTGGCCCACGCCGAAATCGGTTTCCAGGGTGGCCTGAAATACGCTCGCGATCGTCTGCAAATGCGCTCGCTGACTGGCCCGAAAGCGCCGGAAAAAGCCGCTGACCCGATCATCGTTCACCCTGACGTTCGCCGCATGCTGTTGACCATGAAGGCTTTCGCCGAAGGCAACCGCGCGATGGTGTACTTCACCGCCAAACAGGTCGACATCGTCAAATACGGCGTCGATGAAGAAGAGAAGAAGAAAGCCGACGCACTGCTGGCCTTCATGACCCCGATCGCCAAAGCGTTCATGACCGAAGTCGGTTTCGAATCCGCTAACCACGGCGTACAGATCTACGGCGGCCACGGCTTCATCGCCGAGTGGGGCATGGAGCAGAACGTTCGCGACAGCCGTATTTCGATGCTGTACGAAGGCACCACCGGTATCCAGGCGCTCGACCTGCTCGGCCGTAAAGTGCTGATGACTCAAGGCGAGGCCCTGAAAGGCTTCACCAAGATCGTCCACAAGTTCTGCCAGACCAACGAAGGCAACGAAGCCGTTGCAGAATTCGTTGCACCGCTGGCTGCGATCAATAAGGAATGGGGCGAGCTGACCATGAAGGTCGGTATGGCCGCGATGAAAGATCGCGAAGAAGTCGGCGCGGCCTCCGTGGACTACCTGATGTACTCCGGTTATGCCTGCCTGGCTTACTTCTGGGCCGACATGGCGCGTCTGGCCGCTGAAAAGCTGGCAGAAGGCACCGGCGACGCAGCGTTCTACACCGCCAAACTGCAAACCGCGCGCTTCTACTTCCAGCGCATCCTGCCGCGTACCCGTACTCACGTGGTCACCATGCTGTCGGGCGCCAACAACCTGATGGACATGAAAGAAGAAGACTTCGCACTGGGCTACTAAGCCTTAACGCGGTCGCTTGAAAAAACCGCTGCGCCTTCGGGTGCAGCGGTTTTTTTTCGCGTTGGATTTTTCCCCAATTCCGGGGGCGATTCCCCAGCAGAAACGGTGGCTGCCAGCGCGCGGCCCCCGCGTTTATTGATGCAAAATGTTTCTACAAGAGCTGGCCAATTAATTGCACTGCGCAGATTAACCGGCGCTCACGAGAAATCCTCTGCTGTTCCACGACGCCTCTCGCCCGGCAAAACTCATAACAACAACCGTCAGGGTGAAGCACATGAACATCTGCCGACTTGTCTGGTTAGCCCTTGCATTTGCGGCCTCTGGCGCGATGGCCGCGACGCCCGCCGAAGTAGATCCGCCCGTGCCGGAAGTGCCGAGCCTGCAATCGCTGCGTGGCATGGTGCCGCCCGATCCCGCCGGGACAGAAGGCGGACGCAAAGTCGACTTGATGACCGACTACGTGCTCAACCGCTCCGCCGCGATCCTGCTGGGCAAGGCGCTGTTCTGGGACATGGAAGTCGGCAGCGATGGCGCTACCGCTTGCGCGTCCTGCCACTACCACGCGGGCGTCGATCACCGCATCACCAACCAGCTCAACCCCGGTCAGGCGCACACCAACGCCAACGTCGCCTCGATCTTCAACAAACCTTTCGTAGCGTCGGACATTCCCGGGGACGTAGCGTCCTACGCGACACTGTCTGGCGGCAAGGGCGGGCCGAACTACACACTGAAGAAAACCGACTTCCCGACTCACGTGCTGAGCAATCCTCTGGAGCGCAATTCGCCAATCGTTTATTCGAGCGATGATGTCGTCGGCTCGCAAGGCGTGTTCGACGCCAATTTCGTCAAACCCAACCAGCCGCGTTTCGACAAATGCACCCAGCAACCGGACGGCATTTTCCAGGTCGGTGGCATCAACGTACGGCGCAGCACCGGGCGTAATGCGCCGTCGGTAATCAACGCCGCGTTCAATGTGCGTAACTTCTGGGATGGCCGCGCGAATAACGTGTTCAACGGATTTTCGCCGTTCGGCAATCGTGATCCTGATGCAGGGATTTACGTGACCGCCGAGCGCAGCACCGTGGCGACCAAAGTCAGGCTGGTGCTCAACGATGCCTCCGCCGCGTCGCAAGCGGTGGGCCCGCCCGGCAGCGCGGTGGAAATGTCCTGCGGCGGCCGCACCTTTGCCGACATCGGCCGGCGCATGCTCGATCAGTTGATGCTCAAGCAACAACGGATTTCCTCCAATGACTCTGTACTCGCCTCGGTATCCGGCGCGCGGCGTCCGACCTATCGTGAACTGATCAAGAACGCCTTCCAGCCACGCCTGTGGAACGCCACGCAAAATGTGCTGGTGGGCGGTGCGCCGTATACGCAGATGGAGGCCAATTTCCCGCTGTTCTTCGGATTGGCGATTCAGATGTACGAATCGACACTGATCTCCGATCAGGCGCCGATCGATGCCTACCTGCAAGGCGATTCAACGGCGATGAACGCGCAACAGGTCGAAGGCATGAACCTGTTTCTCGGCAAAGGCAAATGCGTCAGTTGCCATGGCGGCGCGGAGCTGACCAACGCTGCCAGCCGCCTGTTGATGCATCCGCGTGAGCGCATCGAACGCATGGTCATGGCCGACAACCTCACCACCCTTTACGACAACGGCTTCTACAACACCGGCGTGCGGCCGACATCTGAAGACCTGGCCCTCGGTGGCTCGGATGCTTGGGGCAACCCGTGGTCGTTCAGCCGGCAGTACAACAAGCTGTTGCAGGGTGGCAGCATTCCCGATCCGCTGGACGTCGATGTCTGCACCTTCGAGGCACCGCTGAGCGCAGCGATTCCGTGCGACGCTACGCTCAAACCCAACGTCAACTTCCGCGATTCGGTCGACGGTGCCTTCAAGACTCCAACCCTGCGCAACATCGCCCTGACCGGGCCGTACTTCCACAACGGAAGCCGCGCGACGCTCAAGCAAGTGATGGAATTCTACAACCGTGGCGGCGACCGCCGTGGTGAGGATGCCAACAACACCAGCGGTTTCGAACACCCAGCGGTGAACCAGCACAACACTTCGAACCTCGACCCGGACATGACCAGCCTCAACCTGACCCCGGACGAGATCGATGCACTGGTGAAATTCATGGAAGTCGGCCTGACCGATCCCCGCGTGGCCTGGGAGCGGGCGCCGTTCGATCACCCATCGCTGGTCATCCCGCAGGGCCATATCGGCGATGAAAACGCCGTGACCCAGCGCCCGGCCAGTCCGAAGGTCACGACTCGTCAGGCAGCGGATGCATCGCTCAATCTCAAGCCTTACGGTGCCGAAGGACGGAGCCCGGCGGAGGGGCCGCTGCTGCCGTTTTACAACGATCTTTGAGGGGAATTTCCCAGCCTGGCCACCATTGATGGTGGCCAGCGGCTGGTCGAAGGCAAAAAACTTGGCAAATCGCTCAGATAGTCAGGTTTTCTGCCGTTAAAGAGACTGCGTGTGATCTGGATCACATTGTGTGTGCTTAACTGCATGCATTGCAGGCACAATGCCATCTCTTTGCCATGACGGGTCGGAGCTTTACCCTTGCCGCGTTCTTCCGCTGTACGTTTCAGCCATTTCCTACCTTCACTGCTGTTGTTACTCGCGGGGTTGGCGGCTGCGTACGTCAAAGACCTCAACGTGTTCTTCACTTCTTTGTTCAACGTGTTGCCGACTCTGGTTCTGCTGCTGGGTGGCGCTTACTGCGCGGTTTACCGTCGCCAACGTGAACTGTTTCTGATGCTCACGGTGTATATCGCCTATTTTTTGCTCGACACCCAGACCGACTATTACCGTGACAACGGCAAGGTGCGCGAAGACGCCGCGGTGGTGTTTCATCTGGTCTGCCTGCTGCTGCCGTTGTTGTTCGGCCTCTTCGCCGCGTGGCAGGAGCGCACGCACCTGTTTCAGGACATGGTTGCGCGGTTTGCCGTGTTGCTGGCATTCGGCAGTGTCGCGCTGGGACTTGAGCAAAGTTATCCCCAGGCGCTGCTGATCTGGCTGTCAGAGATACGCTGGCCGGCGCTGCACGGTGCATGGATGAGCCTGATCCAGCTGTCCTATCCGGTGTTTATCTCGGCATTCCTGCTCTTGGCCTGGCAATACTGGCGCAACCCGCGCCCCTTGCACGCGGCGCAACTGGTCGGCTTGCTCGGTGTGTTCTGGATGCTGCCGAAAACCTTCATCCTGCCGTTCACCCTGAACATCATGTGCAGCCAGGTAATGTTGATGATCGCGGCGGCCGTGGCGCACGAGGCTTATCAAATGGCCTTCCGCGACGAACTCACCGGCCTGCCGGGACGCCGCGCACTCAACGAACGAATGCAGCGCCTCGGGCGCAACTATGTGCTGGCGATGAGCGACGTCGACCACTTCAAGAAATTCAACGACACCCACGGCCACGATGTCGGTGACCAAGTGTTGCGTCTGGTCGCCAGCAAACTGTCGAAAATCAGCGGTGGCGGTAGGGCATATCGCTATGGCGGCGAGGAATTTGCCTTGGTGTTCGCAGGCAAAACCCTTGAGGAATGCATGCCGCATCTGGAAGTGATCCGCGAGTCGATCGCTTCCTACAACATCCAGCTGCGCAATCAGGAAAACCGTCCGCAGGATGACCAGCAAGGTCGTCAGCGTCGTGCCGGTTCCGGCGCATCAAGTGTGTCGGTGACGGTGAGCATCGGCGTCGCCGAACGTCTGGAACAACGAACGCCAGAGCAAGTCCTCAAATCTGCCGACGAGGCGCTCTACAGTGCCAAGGGCGCAGGGCGCAACTGCGTGGTCGCGTTCGGTCAGAACCGCCGTGGCGCCGTACGCATGGACGCTGCTGCGGGTTGAGTGATGACGGCGCATTCAGCGTCTGCACAGTGATTGTGAGGCGTGGTGGCCGGCAGTAGTTTGAGGAAATCTGCTGACGGAGAAGCCACCATGCCCGAGTACAAAGCCCCCCTGCGCGACATGCGTTTTCTGATTGACCACGTCTTCGACTTCCACACCAACTACGCCGCGCTCGGCGCCGACGATGCCAGCCCGGACATGATCAACGCGATCCTCGAAGAAGGCGCGAAGTTCTGTGAGAACGTGCTGGCACCGCTCAATCGCAGCGGTGACGAAGAAGGCTGCCATTTCGACAACGGCGTGGTGACAACGCCTACAGGCTTCAAGCAAGCGTTCGCACAATATGTCGAAGGTGGCTGGCACGGTCTGGCAGCAGATCCGGTGTATGGCGGCCAAGGCTTGCCGAGTTCGCTGGGGCTGGTGATCAGCGAAATGGTCGGTTCCAGCAACACGTCCTGGGGCATGTACCCGGGCCTGACCCACGGCGCGATGTCGGCGATCCACGCGCATGGCACCGCTGCACAGAAAGAAACCTATCTGAGCAGACTCACCGCCGGCCAGTGGACCGGCACCATGTGCCTGACTGAAGCCCATTGCGGCACCGACCTGGGCATCATCAAGACCCGCGCCGTGCCCCAGGCCGACGGCAGTTACGCGGTCACCGGCAGCAAGATTTTCATCTCCGCCGGCGAGCATGACATGAGCGACAACATCATCCATCTGGTGCTGGCGAAACTGCCGGACGCGCCGGCCGGCACCAAAGGCATTTCACTGTTTATCGTGCCGAAGTTCTTGCCGGACACGGCGGGCGAAGCGGGCGAGCGCAACGGCGTGTCCTGCGGTTCAATCGAGCACAAGATGGGCATCAAGGCCTCGGCCACCTGCGTGCTCAACTTCGACGGTGCCACGGGTTACCTGATCGGCGAGCCGAACAAGGGCCTCAATTGCATGTTCACCATGATGAACCACGCACGGCTCGGTACCGGCATGCAGGGTTTGTGTCTGGGCGAGGCAAGTTTTCAGGGCGCGATCAAATACGCCAACGATCGTTTGCAGATGCGCTCGCTGACGGGCGCCAAAGCCCCGGACAAAGCCGCCGACCCGATCATCGTCCACCCGGATGTGCGGCGCATGCTGCTGACCATGAAAGCCTTCAACGAAGGCAATCGCGCACTGACCTACTTCACTGCGCAACTGCTCGATGTCGCACACCTGAGCAGCGATGCCGAGGCGCGTCAGGAGGCTGAAGACCTGTTGGCGTTCCTCACGCCGATCTGCAAAGCGTTCATGACCGATACCGGGCTGGAAGTGACCAACCATGGCATGCAGGTGTTTGGCGGCCACGGTTTTATTCGCGAATGGGGCATGGAGCAATTGGTGCGCGATTGCCGGATTGCGCCGATCTACGAGGGCACCAACGGCATTCAGGCGCTGGACCTGCTCGGGCGCAAAGTGCTCGGCAGTCAGGGCAAGTTGCTGCGCGGGTTTACCAAGATCGTGCATAAGTTCTGTGCGGCCAACGCTGAGCATCCGCAGCTGGGCAGTTTCGTTGCGCAGCTCAATGTGCTGAATCAACAGTGGGGTGAGCTGACCATGAAGGTCGGCATGGCGGCGATGAAGAATCCGGATGAAGTGGGCGCGGCGTCGGTGGATTACCTGATGTACAGCGGTTACATCATTCTCGGTTATCTGTGGTTGCGCATGGCGTTGGTAGCCCAGGCGCAACTGGAGGCGGGCGAAGGGGAGGCGGACTATCTGCGTGGGAAATTGGCGACGTGCGAGTTTTACTTCAAGCGACTGTTGCCGCGTACGGCGGCGCATCGGGCGGCGATTGAGGCGGGGAGTGATTGTTTGATGAAGTTGCCTGCGGAGGTGTTTGCGCTTTAAGGACGATCTTTTTTTGGTGACTAAAAATAACAAATCAGTCACCGGTTGACCCTATGTGTCGCAAAAGTTGTTGAGGTACACTCGGGCTCAGAAAACATCATTCCACGAATCACCGTTTAGATCTTGCGAGGTTTGCCATGGCTGACTACAAAGCGCCGCTGCGCGATATGCGCTTCGTCCTCAATGAAGTGTTCGAGGTCGCCAAACTCTGGGCCGAACTGCCGGCTCTGGCCGACACCGTCGACGCCGAAACCGTTGAAGCGATTCTCGAAGAGGCCGGCAAGGTCACCAGCAAAAGCATCGCGCCCTTGAGCCGTGCCGCTGACGAAGAAGGTTGTCATTGGGCTGACGGCGCCGTCACTACTCCGGCCGGTTTCCCACAGGCCTATCAGACTTACGCCGAAGGCGGTTGGGTCGGCGTCGGCGGTGATCCCGAATATGGCGGCATGGGCATGCCCAAAGCCGTATCGGCGCAGGTTGAAGAAATGGTCAACTCCGCCAGCCTGTCCTTCGGTCTGTATCCGATGCTGACTGCCGGCGCCTGCCTGTCGATCAACGCCCACGCCAGCGAAGAGCTGAAAGCCGCGTACCTGCCGAACATGTACGCCGGCATCTGGGCCGGTTCGATGTGCCTGACTGAACCGCACGCCGGCACCGATCTGGGGATCATCCGTACCAAGGCCGAACCTCAGGCCGACGGTTCCTACAAAGTCAGCGGCACCAAGATCTTCATCACCGGTGGCGAACACGACCTCACCGAAAACATCATTCACCTGGTGCTGGCGAAACTGCCGGACGCCCCGGCGGGTCCGAAAGGCATTTCGCTGTTCCTGGTGCCGAAGTTCATGGTCAATGCCGACGGCAGTCTGGGCGCGCGCAACCCGGCGAACTGCGGTTCGATCGAACACAAGATGGGTATCCAGGCTTCCGCGACCTGCGTGATGAACTTCGACGAAGCCGTGGGTTATCTGGTCGGCGAGCCGAACAAAGGCCTCAACGCGATGTTCACCATGATGAACTACGAGCGTCTGGGCGTCGGCATCCAAGGCCTGGCGACCGGCGAGCGCTCGTATCAGAACGCCGTTGAATACGCCCGCGACCGTCTGCAAAGCCGTTCGCCGACCGGCGCGCAGAACAAAGACAAAGTCGCTGACCCGATCATCGTCCACCCGGACGTGCGTCGCATGCTGCTGACCATGAAAGCCTCGAACGAAGGCGGCCGCGCGTTCTCCACCTACGTGGCGATGCAACTCGACACCGCCAAGTTCAGCGAAGACGCCGCGACCCGCAAGCGTGCGGAAGATCTGGTGGCATTGCTGACGCCGGTGGCCAAAGCATTCCTTACCGATCTGGGTCTGGAAACCACCGTGCACGGCCAGCAGATTTTCGGCGGCCACGGCTACATCCGCGAATGGGGCCAGGAGCAACTGGTGCGCGACGTGCGCATCACCCAGATCTACGAAGGCACCAACGGCATTCAGGCGCTGGACCTGGTCGGTCGCAAGATCGTCGGTAGTGGCGGCGCGTTCTACAAGCTGTTCGCTGATGAGATCCGCCACTTCACCGCGACCGCCAGTACCGATCTTGGCGAATTCACCAAACCGCTGAACGATGCCGTCGGCACCCTCGACGAGCTGACCTCGTGGCTGCTGGATCGGGCGAAAAACAACCCGAACGAAATCGGCGCGGCTTCGGTCGAATATCTGCAAGCGTTCGGCTACGTTTCCTACGCGTACATGTGGGCACTGATGGCCAAGGCTTCGCTGGGCAAAGAAGCGCAGGACGATTTCTACGCCAGCAAGCTCGGCACTGCACGGTTCTACTTCGCCCGTCTGCTGCCGCGCATTCACTCGTTGAGCGCGTCGGTGAAGGCCGGCAGCGAGTCGTTGTTCCTGCTGGATGCAGCGCAATTCTGATGAATTAACGTCATGTAAGCATTTGCTTACATGACGTGCTGCTGTTCTCCCATATGCGTGGATTGGATCCACGGCTAATCTACATTTCATGGACGTCGCGCAGGAAGCGCAAAGCAACAACACGGACACGTAGGATTCTGCCAGGGTGGCGGAGTGAAATGGATGTCAGGGAAACAGTCTGCAAAGCCCCGCTTCGGCGGGGTTTTCTTTTGCCTTCAAAAAAGTGCTCAGACCAAAGGGTCGAGCGGCGGCCTTACCTCGCGTTCCATCACCTCTTCCAGCAATGTCTGCAACAGCGCCAAAGGTGCCTGCTGACGTTGCACATCGCGACAGACCAAGCCCACTTTCAGCGGCACCCGGGGTTCGCTCAGCGGTTTCCACAGCAGATCCTGATCGTCGTATTCCTTTTGCGAACGCCCGGGCAGCACCGTCGCCAGTTTGGTGTGCGGCAGACTGTCGAGAATCCCCACCATATTGTTCAGCTCGGCTTGCACCTGCGGGCGGCGCCCCAAGGCTGTCAGTTGCGCCTGCCAGATCTGGCGGATCTGAAACTCTTCGCCCAACAGCAACATTGGCAACTCAGCGGCCTGGCGCATCGAGACCTTCTTGAATTCGCGCAACGGATGATCTGCCGGAATCACCAGCGTCAGTTCATCTTCGTACAACATCACACCGTGCAGGCCCGGTTGGCGCGGCGGTAGATAACTGATGCCGATGTCCAGCGACCCGTTGAGCAGGCGGCGCTCGATCTCAAGTCCAGTCAATTCATAAATCTGCACCACCAGATGCGGCTGCGCCTTGCGCACCCGTTCGAGCATTTGCGGCACCAGACTGGTATGCACCGTTTGCAGCACGCCGATCGCCAGCGTGCGCAGGGCCTGGCCCTTGAAATTGCCCAGCGCCTCGCGCGCTCGTTGCAAACCGTCGAGCAGTGGCAAGGCGTGGTTATACAAAGTGTGCGCGGCGAGGGTTGGCAGCAGACGTTTGCTGCTGCGTTCGAACAGGGTGACGTCGAGGTTCTGTTCAAGTTGGCGGATCTGCTGCGACAGCGCCGGTTGTGAGATCGACAGGCGTTCCGCAGCCCGACCGACATGCCCTTCTTCGTAGACCGCGACGAAATAACGCAGTTGTTTGATATCCATAAGTAATGCTTATCGAAAATGCTGGGAAATCGAAATGGCCCGGAGCCGTCAGTACGCCTAGTCTAACCGCATTCACAAGGCTTACAGGGCCAGAAAGCGCGATGAATAGCGTTCGCTTCGACAGTGTTTGCATAGGCAGTTCAAAAAACCTCGAACGAGGTGTTTTTCCATGAACCTGTTCAGTTTGCGGCGCCAGACGCCGAGTCTTGATGACCTCGCCTTCGAGGCCAATCCCGCTGAAAACAGCGAAAATCTCAGCGCCGAACGGTTGATGCCCAGCGTCGAACGGCCACAGCAGGTGTTCGTCCGCGGGCAAGGCTCATGGCTGTGGGACAGCAGCGACCGTGCGTACCTCGACTTTTCCCAGGCCGGTGGCGCCAACAGCCTCGGTCACAGTCCTTCAGCGCTGGTGAAAGCCATCAGCAGTCAGGCGCAGGCGCTGATCAATCCCGGTTTTAATCTGCACAATCGCGGCATGCTCAGCCTCGCGGAGCGTCTGTGCGCCAGCACCTCCAGCGATCAGGCGTACTTGCTCAACAGTGGCAGCGAAGCCTGTGAAGCGGCGATCAAACTGGCGCGCAAATGGGGCCAACTGCATCGCGGCGGCGCCTCGCGGATCATCGTCGCGAAGCAGGGTTGTCATGGCCGCAGCCTGGCGACGATTTCCGCCTCGGACAGTTGCAACCTGCACAACCGCTTTGCGCCGTTGCTGCCGGGTTTCGATCTGGTGCCGTTCAATGACTTGCCGGCGCTGCACGCCGCAGTCGACGCGCAAACCGTGGCGATCATGCTCGAGCCGATCCAAAGTGATGCCGGGGTTGTTCCGGCCACCGAGCATTACCTCAAAGGTGTCGAACGACTCTGTCGTGAACTGGGCATTCTGCTGATCCTCGACGAAGTGCAAACCGGCATCGGCCGTTGCGGCACTTTGCTCGCCGAACAATCCTACGGCGTGCGCGCCGATATCGTCGTGCTCGGTAAAGGGCTTGGTGGCGGTGTGCCGTTGGCGGCGCTGCTGGCGCGGGGCAAGGCGTGTTGTTTCGAGGCGGGTGAACTCGGCGGCACCCACCATGGCAATGCGCTGATGACAGCCGCCGGGCTGGTGGTGCTCGACAGTGTGCATGACCGCAGTTTCCTCCAGCAGGTCAACGAGAACGGCCAGCACCTGCGCGAAGGTCTGGCCCGATTGGCACACCGCTACGATCATGGCGAACTGCGCGGCCAAGGCCTGTTCTACGGACTGACCCTGTCAGACGATTGCGCCGACGCCGTAGTCCACGCCGCCCTGCACGAAGGCCTGCTGCTCAACGCCCCGCAAGCCAACTGCCTGCGCTTCACCCCGGCCCTCTCTGTGAGCAAAACCAACATCGACGAAATGCTCCTGCGCCTGGGCCGCGCCTTCTCGCGAGTGCACACCGCCCAACTGCAATGCCGCAAAGGGATTGCCGTCTGAACTGAAGTTTCCTACCCGAATTAAAGAACCGTCTCGCGGTATAACGCACGCCCCACGCCTGATTCTTTTGGCGTGGGGCGTTTTTTTTCGGTGGTGGCGATGAAATGGCAGTTGCACTGAACCCTGACGAACGGCGCGGGTCGATTAGCTTGTATGGCTCAAGTGAGCCAACCCCCATTCAGGAGCTGCCCCATGGATTTCATTCGGATCATCATCGCTATTCTGTTGCCGCCACTGGGTGTGTTTCTGCAGGTCGGGTTCGGCGGGGCGTTCTGGTTGAACATTCTGCTGACGTTGTGCGGGTATATTCCGGGGATCGTGCATGCGGTGTATATCATCGCCAAGCGCTGATTTCTGCGGCGCTCGATAAATCGCCTTCGCGAGCAAGCCCGCTCCCACATTGGAATGCATTTCAAATGTGGGAGCGGGCTTGCTCGCGAATGGGGCGACGCGGTTTTGAATGTGACGCGGTGATCAGTCTGCTAAGCCCATCACCCGCCGATAAAACTTCCATTCCTGTTCCAACGCATGCGCCTGATTGGCGGCGCGGCGGAAGCCGTGGCGTTCGTCGGGGTAGTAATGCGCTTCGACCGGGACGCCGTTCTGCTCCAGCGCCGTGACCATGTCGCGGGTTTGTTGCGGGACAACCACGGCATCCAGTTCACCCTGAAAGAAAATCACCGGCACGCGGATGTTGTTTGCGTGCAGCAACGGCGTGCGGGCGGCGTAGCGTTCGGCATCTTGCTCGGGATCGCCGATCAGCCAGTCCAGATAATCCCCTTCGAACTTGTGTGTCGCCCGAGCCAACGCCACCGGGTCGCTGACCCCGTAAAGGCTGGCGCCAGCGCGGAAGACCTGCTTGAACGCCAGCGCACACAACGTGGTGTAACCACCTGCGCTGCCACCACGAATGAACGCCCGTTCCCCGTCGATCAAGCCTTGTTCGGCAAGATACGCAACGACCGCACAAGCATCCTCGACATCCACCTCGCCCCAACTCAAGTGCAACGCCTGACGGTATTCCCGGCCATAACCGCTACTACCGCGATAGTTGAGATCGGCAACGGCGAAGCCGCGGTGCGTCCAGTACTGGATTCGCGGGTCGAGCATCGGATAGCAGGCCGATGTCGGGCCACCGTGGATGAACACCATCAGCGGCGGTTTCGTCTCGCCGCTCATGGCTGGATAGAAGAACCCATGCGCCTCGCCCGAACCGCTCGGATAACGCAACGTTTGCGGGCGGCTGATGCGCTCGGCGGGCAGGGGCGCCACGCCACCGGCCAGCACTTTCACTTCACGTGAAGCTCGATCAATGGCGATGACCGCCGCAGGGCTGATCGGCGAGGCAGCGATGCAGTAGAGGTTTTGTGCATCCAGCGCCAGATGACGGAAGCGACTGTAGTCGCCTGTGAAATCTTCATCGCCGAGGATCAGACGGCCGAAACCACCTTCGGTCCAACTGGCTAAAAAAGAACCCTCGACAGGCAACCAAGTGCAGCCGCCCAATTGCCAAGGCGCCGGTGCATGATCGGCCGGCGCTGCGGACAAAGGCTCCAAACCATCGGAAGTCTCAGCCCACGGTTGCCAGAATCCACCGCGATCGGTCAGGCAATACAGCCGACCTTCAGTATCAAATCGTGGTTGTTGAATGGACTCTTCAACCTCACCGCCAGCAACACATCGTGGCGAACCGAATGCGCCGTCAGCCAAGCGTTCAGCCACCATCAACCGCGTCGATGTCCATGGCTGATGCGGCCGGCTCCATTCGATCCACGCTAAACGCTGACCATCCGGGCTGATAGTTGGCGCAGCATAGAAATCCGCGCCCTCAGCCAACAAATGCCGCGCGCCGTCCGCCAAATCAATCGCCACCAGCCGATGCTGATCACGCTGTTCTTCAACCGCCAGAACCTGGCCATTGGCAAAATGCAAATCGCCATAACGACACTCACCCGACGTCAGCGCCTCGGGCGCTCCATCCAGCGTTTGCCGATACAACTGCTGATCTGCCTCCGCGACGAAAACCACCCCTTCCGGCGTCAGACAAAACGCGCCACCGCCATATTCGTACACCCGACTGCGCACGCTGAAGCCGTTCGGCGTCAGACATTTCGCCACGCCATCACGCCAATGCCAGATCCGGCAGGCGGCATCTTCCGGGCGATATTCATTCCAGAACAATCCATTGGCACCGAGCTGCAGCTCGGTGAAATCCATGCCGGCGGCGACGGCTTGCGAGGCGCTGAAAGGCTCAGCCCTTGGCGATGAGGCGCGAGTTTCGTTCATTGCGAAAGGCCAGTTGTTCGATGGTTTGAGTGGCGGTCTCGGCTTCTTCGCGGGCCTTGAGGATCACGCCGTGATGTTCGGATTTGCTGCACACCGGGTCAGCATTGCTCGCATCACCGGTGAGCATGAACGCCTGGCAGCGGCAGCCGCCGAAGTCTTTTTCTTTCTCGTCGCAGGAGCGGCACGGCTCGGGCATCCAGTCGTAACCGCGAAAGCGGTTGAAGCCGAACGAGTCGTACCAGATGTGCTGCATGCTGTAATCGCGCACATTGGGAAATTGCACTGGCATCTGCCGGGCGCCGTGGCAGGGCAGGGCGGTGCCGTCCGGCGTGACCGTCAGAAAGATGCTGCCCCAGCCGTTCATGCAGGCTTTCGGGCGTTCTTCGTAGTAATCCGGGGTGACGAAAATCAGCTTGCACGGATGCCCTTCGGCTTCCAGTTTCGCGCGGTATTCGTTGGTGACGCGTTCCGCGCGCACCAGTTGCTCTTTGGTCGGCAACAAGCCGACACGATTGAGCTGCGCCCAACCATAAAACTGGCAGGTGGCGAGCTCGACGAAGTCGGCCTCCAGCGCAATGCACAGCTCGATGATGCGGTCGATCTTGTCGATGTTGTGCCGATGGGTGACGAAGTTCAGCACCATCGGATAGCCGTGGGCCTTCACCGCACGGGCCATCTCCAGCTTCTGCGCGAAGGCTTTTTTCGAGCCGGCGAGGAGGTTGTTCACTTGCTCGTCGCTGGCCTGAAAACTGATCTGGATGTGATCGAGGCCGGCCTTCTTGAAGTCGCTGATTTTCTGCTCGGTCAGGCCAATGCCGGAGGTGATCAGGTTGGTGTAGAAACCCAACTGCCGCGCTTCATGAATCAGCTCGGCGAGATCCTGACGCACCAGCGGCTCGCCACCGGAAAAGCCCAGTTGCGCCGCGCCCATCTCCCGCGCCTCGCGGAAGACCTTGATCCACTGTTCTGTGGTCAGCTCTTTGCCCTGCTCGGCAAAATCCAGTGGATTGGAGCAGTACGGGCATTGCAGCGGGCAGCGGTAGGTCAGCTCGGCGAGCAGCCACAGCGGCAGGCCGATTTCAGGCTTGGGCGGCAGATCAGGCAAGTTCGATCCAGTGCTGTGCACGGGCAACCTCCATGAATTGCTCGATGTCGTCACCGAGCTCGGGCACGCCGGGGAACTGCTCATCGAGTTGGGCGATGATCGCCGCGACGTCGCGTTCGCCGTCAATCAAACCGCCGATCAGTGCAGCAGTTTCGTTGAGCTTGATCATGCCTTCCGGGTACAGCAGCACATGGCCTTTCTGCGCCGGTTCGTACTGGAAACGGTAGCCGGGGCGCCAGCTCGGGACTTTGCTGCGGTCGAAACTCATAAGGTGATTCCTTTATGCCAGACGCGTTGTTCGGTCACGCTGTGGTACGGCGGGCGGTTCAGTTCGTAGGCCATGCTCATGGCATCGAGCATGCTCCAAAGAATGTCCAGTTTGAACTGGAGAATTTCCAGCATGCGCTCCTGGCCTTCGCGCGTCTTGTAGTGCTCGAGCGTGATCGCCAGACCGTGCTCGACATCGCGCCGGGCCTGACCGAGGCGGGTGCGGAAGTATTCGTAACCGGCCGGGTCGATCCACGGGTAATGCTGCGGCCAGCTGTCGAGGCGCGATTGGTGGATCTGCGGCGCGAACAGTTCGGTCAGTGAGCTGCTGGCGGCTTCCTGCCAATTGGCGCGGCGGGCGAAGTTGACGTAGGCATCGACGGCGAACCGTACGCCGGGCAGCACCAGCTCCTGAGAGCGCAGTTGATCCGGGTCGAGACCGACCGCTTGACCGAGTCGCAGCCACGCTTCGATGCCGCCGTCTTCACCGGGGGCGCCGTCGTGGTCGAGCAGGCGCTGAATCCACTCGCGGCGGATTTCGCGGTCCGGGCAGTTGGCGAGGATCGCCGCGTCTTTCAGAGGGATGTTCACCTGATAGTAGAAGCGGTTGGCGACCCAGCCCTGGATCTGTTCGCGAGTGGCGCGGCCTTCATACATCGCCACGTGGTACGGGTGGTAGATGTGGTAGTAAGCGCCTTTGGCGCGCAGGGCCGCTTCGAATTCGGCGGGGGACAGCGGGGTGTCAGTCATTGCGGTTCTCCGGGGAACAACCGTTGGAATCCTGGGTGTCTGTTCGGACGCCTTCGCGAGCAAGCCCGCTCCCACATTGGATCTGTGGCGTACACAAAACCCCTGTGGGAGCGGGCTTGCTCGCGAAGAGGCCGGTCGCTACAACACAATACTCATGCCGTCATACGCCACTTCAACATTACGCCGCGCTAGTTCCGCCCGCTCCGGCGAATCCTCGTCGAGAATCGGGTTGGTGTTGTTGATGTGGATAAGCACCTTGCGCTGTTCAGGCAGTTGCTCCAGTACTTCGAGCATGCCGCCAGGCCCGTTCTGTGCCAGATGGCCCATCTCGCGTCCGGTGCGGGTGCCGACGCCACGACGCTGCATTTCATCGTCATCCCACATCGTGCCGTCGACCAACAGGCAATCGCTGCTCGCCATGATTTCCAGCAACGGCGCATCGACCTTGCCCAGGCCTGGCGCATAGAACAGCTTGCCGCCGGTGTTCAGGTCTTCAACGATCAAACCGATGTTGTCGCCCGGGTGCGGGTCGAAGCGGTGCGGCGAGTACGGCGGCGCGGCGCTGCGCAATGGCAGCGGGGTGAAACGCAGGTTCGGGCAGGCGGCCACGGTGAAGCTCTGGTCGAGTTCGATGCGGTTCCAGTCCAGCCCGCCGTTCCAGTGGGTGAGCATCTTGAACAGCGGAAAACCGGTGCTGAGGTCTTCGTGAACCATGTCCGTGCACCAGACCTGATGCGGGCAGCCTTCGCGCAGGCTGAGCAGACCGGTGGTGTGGTCGATCTGGCTGTCCATCAGAATGATCGCGCTGATGCCGGTGTCACGCAGGGCGCGGCCCGGTTGCATCGGGGCGAAGCTTTGCAGCTGCGCGCGGATGTCCGGCGAGGCGTTGCACAGCACCCAGTTCACGCCGTCATCGGAAATCGCGATGGACGATTGGGTGCGGGCCTTGGCATTCAGGCTGCCGTCGCGAAAGCCTGCGCAATTGACGCAGTTGCAATTCCACTGCGGAAAACCGCCACCAGCGGCCGAACCCAGAATCTGGACGAACATGAACACTCCATCATTTCAACGCGGAAAATAAAACGCCCCGGCGAGCCGAGGCGTTGCACTGCAGTTCTATGTAAGCAGAACTCAGCGGCTGGCGAAGTACATGGTGACTTCGAAGCCGATACGCAGGTCGGTGTAAGCAGGTTTTGTCCAGGACATGGTGTGTCTCCTCGGGGTGGGTGGGATAGCGCTGTCCATAGGTATAGTCCACGGCAGCGCAAAGATGTTCCAAATAGTTAGGCTGCTATGTTACTCAAAATGTCACCGGGTTTGCCCGTGAATCTTTGAGAAAGCTCCTTGCAGCCTTGGTAATGATCACTTTGTCGCTTGCCATGCGGTTTGCGGCGCCGGATCGCTGGCGAGGCAGAGCCAGCCACCTTCTGCGTTGATCACACGCTGTGCAGCTGCGAGCAATGTCTGGCGGTCGAGTTGGCCGATTGCGCTGATCAATTGCTCAAGATAATCCGACGAGTGGCCCGCGAGCCTGGCCTGCCACAGCAGTTCGGCGGCATCTCTGCTGGCCAGTGTGGCGTCACCGAATTGATCCGCGAGATTTTGCCGTTGCTGGCTGAGACTGGCTTCATCAAGTTGTTCGATCAGCGCGGGAATTCCGATGTGAAACTGTTGAATGTGCTTGAGCAACTCCGCAGGTTTGGCACTTGGCGATTGCACACCGAACAGCAGGGCGGTCTGACCCTGAATCTGGCGAAGCGCAATGAACACGGCGTAGCCCAATTGCAACTCGACGCGCAAACGCTGATAGAACGGTGTCTGACACAGCTGCGCGAGCATTCGCCATGCAGCTTCGTCGGCGATATCGCGATTGGTGGTTGGGCAGAACAGCAACAAGGCGTGTTCACTGGAGGCGGTATCGATGTGGCTCCAGTGCTTGTGCGCGGTGATCGCCGCCGGCGCTGGCAACTGATTGTCCGGGGTCCCGGGAATACGACTCAGGGCCAGGCCCATGGCCGATTGCGTCTGCTGATCAAGACCCAGAGCGAGGCCGTCCCAGCGTGAAGTTGTCCACAGGTGCTTGGCATCGTCCTCGGTTTTGGCTGACTCGAGTGAATGTTCCGGCAACGCTTCAAGCAGTTGGCGGATGGGTATCAGCGGCGTTTGCGCCTTGCCACGAGCGGAATCGACGTCTACCTGTGTCAGACATTTCAGCGCGTGTTCGAGGATGCCGGGCATCGACTCCTGAAGACCGTTGAGCCTCAGCAGCCATTGATTGCCTGTGGCGCTGAAATACAAGTCGACCCCGGCTTCGCGTGCATCCTGCTGAGTTTGCCAAAGACTGCGTTGCAACCTTGAGAGCAGGTCGGCGCTGGCTGCAGCCTCCACCTGCCAACGGAGATAAACCGCGCCTTGATCGTCGCCGTCCGGCAACGCCTGGCTGAACTGCATCGGCGAGCGCTCGCGGCGCCCACGTGAGCGATCCTGGGCAAATGTGCGCAAGCCTCGGTGGGCGCTGGTTTGACCACGAATCAGGCCGGCGTTGGCCAGTGGTTCGCTGGACCGCAGGAAAGCGTTGGCGGCGGGCAGATGCCAGTGCTCGCTGAAGTTATCCACAATGCCGATTTCTTTGAGGATCTGTTGCAGCGCTGTCACGCCAGCCTCGGACAAAGCCATTTCGCCTCGTTCGCTGTCGAGCCGCGCCAATTGCAGTGCGCTGCTGACTCGCTGCTGACGTTGAAGCAGGGCTGCGTATTCCTCGCGCAGGGGTGTCCAATCCTGCCGAGCAAAGAAGCTCAACCAATCGATCAGGCGTTCGCCAATGACAGTCAACGATTCGCATGGCGCGCTGAATTGCAGATGCAGCAATGCTTGCCCGGCAAAGTGATAAAGCGGCGCAGCGGTTAACCCGTCAGCCAGTTTTTGCTGCTGCAAATACGCCAGTAACCCGCCGGGTTTGGCGCTGTTCAGCCAGTGGCAAAGAAACGCCAACGCCTCGACCGAAGACTCAGGTAAGGCATCAAACGCAAACAACAGATTGCCGTGTCGCTCGCCGACCTGTTGATAACTTTTCACCGTCAATGGCAGAGGTTCGGCCTGCGCAACGTTATTCGAAATGGGTAAAGCCGCTGCAAACTGCTCCGCCAGCGCTTTCAATTGTTCAACACTCTGTGGCCCGACCAGACTCAAGCTCATTTGCCCGGTCTGGTAAAACTGCCGGTGGAAATCTTTCAACGCCTGTTGAAACGCTGGCCGTTCAACCTGAAGGCTGTCCCGATTCCCTGCATGAAACCCGCGCAACGGATGCTCTGCCGGCAATCCTTCGAACAAGGCAAATTGCTGTTGCGCCGCAGGATCTTGCGACCAGGCGATAAATTCTGCCTGCAACACTTCCCGTTCCCGCAACTGATCGTCCGGTTTCATACGTGGCTGGGCGAGCATGTCTGACAGACGCTCCAGCCCAGCGCTGAACGCTTTGGTCGGCAACTCAAAGAAATAATCAGTGGTACGTTCCCGGGTGCTGGCGTTCACCTGGCCACCGTGACCTTGCACGTAGGCCATCAGCCCTTCGCCCGCAGGAAAACGCTCGGTGCCGAGAAACAGCAGATGCTCAAGGAAATGCGCCAGCCCCGGCCACGCCAGCGGCACGTCATGGCTACCGGCAGCCACGCGCAATGCGGCGGCGCTGCGCTTCAAGCCGGGCACATGACGCAGGGTCACGCGCAAGCCGTTGGCCAGGGTTTCAGTGTGGGGGCGGGGGTGAGTCGGCGCAGGCATGGGCACTTCCAGAACAGTGAAGTGCCAATGCTAGCGGATTAGCGCTGGTTCAGCGCGGCGTAAAGCTCGGGGCGACGATCGCTGAGGTAGCGATTGGCTGCGCGCGAGTCGAGCATCAACTGCCGATCAAGCTCGCCGATGATTAACGCTTCGTCGAGTCCGGCCTGGGCGATGCGACTACCATTCGGCGCGGCGAGGCTGCTTTGCCCGCAATAATGGATGTCGCCTTCGTGGCCGCAATAGTTGGCGTAGGCCACGTAGCACTGGTTTTCGAAGGCGCGCGAACGCACGGTGACGTCGGCGACGAAATCGAACGGGATCATGTTCGCGGTCGGCACCAGAATCAGCTCAGCGCCGGCGAGTGCCAGACGCCGGGTGTTTTCCGGAAATTCCAGGTCGTAGCAGATCAGGAAACCTAGCTTCCAGCCATTGAGTTCGACGATGGGAAAATCGTCATTGCCGGGGCTGAACATCGAGCGATCCAGATCACCAAACAGATGCGTTTTACGGTAATTGCACAGGCGCTCACCGTGCGAATCGATCAACTGCACGGCGTTGTAGATCTGACCGTCAGCGGTGCGTTCCGGATACCCGTAAACAATCGCCAGCCCCGCCGCCTTGGCGATCCGGCCGATCTGCTGCGCCCATTCTCCGTTGTAGACCTCAGCCAGCGTGCTGACCGCCTCGGCCCCGATGTTGTAGCCGGTCATGAACATCTCCGGCAGCACCAGCAAGTCCGCACCCTTGGCCTCCATCGCCAGTTGATGCAGGCGTTGCAGGTTGGCGGCGGGGTCCAGTGGCAGCGGTGGACATTGGTAAAGGGCTACACGCATCAGGGATTCCTCTTACTCGGGCAGGGCGATAGGGCCGATGTCTTTGAACACATCACCTGGGCCGGGGTTCGCTTTATGTGTCGAACCGCCGAAATGCTTCATGATCCCCCACACCGCGTTTAGCGAGGTTTGTACCGCGCCTTCGACCCATGCTGGCGTCCACGAAACGTCGTCGCCAGCGATGAAAATTCCGCGTTGCTCGGCGGGCATGTCGTCCTGCATGAAGTGCGCGTACATGCGCTGGTTGTAGCGGTAGTGGCCGGGCAGTGCGCCTTTGAACGCACCGAGGAAATACGGATCGGCTTCCCAGGAAACGGTGATCGGATCGCCAATGATCCGTGCGGCGATGTCGACTTTCGGGTAGATCTTTTTCAACGCGTTCAGCGCCAGTTCAACGCGTTTTTCCACCGGGTGCGGGAGCATCTTCAAGGCGTCGCTCATCCACGAGTACGACAGGCAGATCACGCCCGGTTTGTCGTCTCCGTTGTCGAACAGATAGGTGCCACGGGTCAGGCGATCGGTGAGGGTCATGCTCATCAAATCGCGGCCGGTCTCCGGGTCCTTGTCCTTCCAGAACGGCCGGTCGACCATCACGAAAGTCTTCGAAGATTGCATGTAGCGAGTGCGATCAAGCGCCATCCACATCTTCTGCGAGAACAGGGTTTCGTCGCACTCGATCTGCGTGGTCAGCAGCCAGCTCTGGCAAGTGGTGAGCACAGCAGCGTATTCGCGGGTGTCGCCGTTGTTGTCGGTGACGGCGAAACGGCCATCCGGCGCATGAGCGATTTTCTTCACGCCGGAGCGCGGCGCGCCACGGTGCAGGGATTTCAGACTGGTGCCTGCTGGCCAGTGTACGCAACGCTCCGGTACGTGACGCCAGATACCTTGCGGTACTCGTTCAACGCCACCGACCACCAGGTGCTGGTGATCGTCGCAGTTGGTCATCACCACGCGGAAGATTTCCAGCATTGAGTTAGGGAAATCCGAGTCCCAGCCGCCGGTACCGAAACCGACCTGACCGAACACTTCGCGGTGATGGAACGACAGTTTGGCGAAGGCTTCCGAGGTGGCGACGAAGTCATAGAACGTGCGGTCATCCCACAGCGGCACCAAGGTGTTCCACAACTCTTTCAGGCGCGGCACATCACGTTCACGGATGGCTTGCTGGATATCGGCGAACTGCGAGCCGGCTTCCAGTGCATCCGCCCAGGCGTCAGCCACTTCCTGAAACAGCGCAGGAAGATCCGCCAGTTTCTGTGCGTAATGGGTTTTGCCTTCCAGGTCGATCACGGTGCTGCCAGAGGCTGGCGTCAGCGGGTTCGGGAAAGGTTTGGTCTCAAGGCCGAGCTTGTCGACGTAGTGATAGAACGCCGTGGAAGAGACCGGGAAGCGCATGCCACCGAGTTCAGCGACGATGCCATCAGTGCCGTTGAACGCTTGCGAGCGCAGCCGACCACCAAGCTTCGACGCCTCATAAACCACCGGTTTCAGGCCAAGCTTCATCAGCTCGTAAGCGGCCACCAGACCGGCAATGCCTGCCCCGACAATCGCCACTTCGGCGCCGTGATTATGTTCAGGAATACTGCCGAGGCCAGCCGGGTGTTCGATCCAGTCGTCGAACGCGAACGGAAAGTCCGGGCCGAAAATGGTGACTGGTTTCTTACCGTCTGCAGGATGGCGATTGTTCTTGTTCATGGCTGACCTTGCTGGCGACCCGACGCGGGATGCGCGTCTGAGTATAGGAAAAGATGCCAGCCATTCTAGGGAGCGTAGAGCACGTTAATAAGACGCAAAGTGTCGTCGTTTTGCCAATAAGCTGATCAATATGACGAATGCTGCCTGCACACCGACCAAAATGTGGGAGCGCGCTTGCTCGCGAAAGCGTCGGATCAGTCGACATCGTTATTGCTGACAAATCGCCTTCGCGAGCAAGCCCGCTCCCACAGTGGATTTGTGCTTGGCGCAGATTTTGTGAGCAACCCGGTTAAATGTGGGAGTGGGCTTGCTCACGAAGGCATTCATTCAGTCGCTATCAGTAGTAGCTGGTCTACCGCCTTCGCGAGCAAGCCCGCTCCCACAGTGGATTTGTGCTTGGCGCAGATTTTGTGAGCAACCCGGTTAAATGTGGGAGTGGGCTTGCTCACGAAGGCATTCATTCAGTCGCTATCAGTAGTAGCTGGTCTACCGCCTTCGCGAGCAAGCCCGCTCCCACAGTGGATTTGTGCTTGGCGCAGATTTTGTGAGCAACCCGGTTAAATGTGGGAGTGGGCTTGCTCACGAAGGCATTCATTCAGTCGCTATCAGTAGTAGCTGGTCTACCGCCTTCGCGAGCAAGCCCGCTCCCACAGTGGATTTGTGCTTGGCGCAGATTTTGTGAGCAACCCGGTTAAATGTGGGAGTGGGCTTGCTCACGAAGGCATTCATTCAGTCGCTATCAGTAGTAGCTGGTCTACCGCCTTCGCGAGCAAGCCCGCTCCCACAGTGGATTTGTGCTTGGCGCAGATTTTGTGAGCAACCCGTTTAAATGTGGGAGCCGGGCTTGCCCGCGAAGAGGCCTTATCAGCCAACCGAAATGATATGGCCAACACTTAAACCGGCTGCCCCCGATCAATCTTGCTACTCAAAATAATCGAGGTTGTCGTCTTCTCCACCCCATCCACGCTACCAATCTGATCCAGTAACTGATCGAGCTGCTCCGGCGAATCCGTACGCAACCACGCCACATAATCAAACTCGCCACTCACCGCACACAACTGCTGCACCTGCGCCATCGCACTCAACCGGCGCACCACCTCTTTGCCGGAGCGTGGCTGCACCTTGATCCCGACGTAAGCCTGCAAGCCGCCATCGACCACGCGCTGACCCAGACGTACGCCGTAACCGGTGATGACCTTGGCCTTTTCCAGACGCGCCAATCGTGAGGTCACGGTGGTGCGCGCAATGCCTAATTGCCGGGCAAGCATGGCGACGCTTTCGCGGGCGTTCATTTGCAGGGCGGCGATTAGCTGACGGTCGATTTCATCGAGTGCGGGCGGGCGGGTGTCTGGCAAGGGGCGGCTCCATGGGGGTGGTGAGTTACGCATGTTACAAGACTACCAAGTTGACACGACGCTGATCCTTGTCAAAGATGTGGGCAAGAGCGTGAAATCTGCTGCCTTGCAGGGCTTCAGCAGACGTAGGTACCTCAACGATGCTGCTAAGTCGGTGTAAGGTGAGACCTCTTATCCAATTTCCTGAGGATGCAGATATCAGGATTTGAATACCCGTGGGGCAGCCTTAATGCTGCCCTTTGTGTTTGCCTGCGTAAGGGGCGGGCACTATCATCGCCACGTCAGCACTGACCGGAACCTTGGTAGCAAGGCGTGTTGATTTCGGTGGCGCAAGTCACTCCCAGCCAGTGAGCGGGATATGCGGGTAGCCGTGAAAGAACAAGCCGATAGAGATTTACAGAAAGCCCTGATGCGAAAGCGTCGGGGCTTTCTGCTTTCCAGTGCTTCCAAAAGTTAAAAGGCTGAAGGAGAAAAATGGTGTCAGTTGCGCGGTTTCGGATAACTGATGTTTTTTGACGTTTACCGATCGACTGCCCAAGAAAAAGCCGCGCATTTAGCGCGGCTTTCAATTTGGTGGGCCCACACGGACTTGAACCGTGGACCAAAGGATTATGAGTCCTCTGCTCTAACCAACTGAGCTATAGGCCCTCAGTAGGTCGCGGATTATAGCGACGGTTTCTCGGCTGTGCTATCCGAATAATCCGATACGGTTACACGAAGAAACGTTGCCGCGAATTCTTCCGGTGGCAGCGGCAGGCTGACGATGTAGCCCTGGATCTGTTCGCAGCCTTCGGCGGCGAGGAATTGTTGCTGTGCCTGGGTTTCCACACCCTCGGCGATGACGGTGAATTGCATGCTGCGGCCCAGTGCGATGATGGCGCGGACAATCGCCGCATCGTGGGGGTCGTCGGGCAGTCCACGGACGAAAGACTGGTCGATCTTGAGGATGTCCAGCGGCAGGCGTTTGAGATAGCTGAGTGAGGAATAGCCGGTGCCGAAGTCGTCGATCGCCAGTTGCACGCCGAGGTGTTTGAGTTGGTGCAGCACGGCCAGCGCCTCTTCGGCCTGACTCATGATGAAATTCTCGGTAATTTCCAGTTGCAGTAAATCCGGCATCAGGCCGTTGTCGTTGAGCAGTTGTTCGATGCGGCCAAGCAGGTTCGGCTGACGCAATTGTGCGCCGGCGAGGTTCACCGACAGAGGACCGAGGCTGTCATAGACTTGGTTCCATTCGAACATCTGTCGGCACGCGGTCTCCAGCACCCAGTCGCCGATCTGCAGAATCATGCCGTTCTCTTCGGCGAGCGGGATGAAGTGCTCTGGCGGTACTTCACCGAAGGTCGGGTGCCGCCAGCGGATCAGTGCTTCAGCGCCGACCAGACGGTGGTCGTCGAGGCTGATTTTTGGCTGGTAGTAGAGGTGCAACTCATCGCGCTCGATGGCTCGGCGCAGTTCGTGCTCCAGCGCCACGCGCTCACTGGCTTGGGCGGTGAGGTCGCGGGTATAGCTCTCGACGCGGTTGCGGCCCTTGGCTTTGGAGCGGTACATCGCCGCGTCGGCGTTTTTCACCAGCGTCGCGACGTCGCAACCGTCACGTGGGTACAGGCTGGTGCCGATGCTGGCGCTGATGAAGAACTCATGCTCACCGGCCTGGAACGGCGCGCCGAAGCAGTTGAGCAGCTTGGTGGCGATGTTGTCGGCGTCGCTGGCCTGCTGCAGGCCGGGCAGCAGGATGATGAATTCATCGCCGCCCAGTCGCGCCACGGTATCGATGTCGCGCAGTTGCTCTTTGAGGCGCACGGCGATGCCCTTGAGCAGCAGGTCGCCGACCGGGTGACCGAGGCTGTCGTTGATGTGTTTGAAGCGATCAAGATCGAGGAACAGCACAGCGCCCTGACCACCGTTTTCCTGCTGATTGTTCAGTGCCATGAGCAGACGACTTTCGAACAGCGTGCGGTTCGGCAGGCCGGTCAGTGGGTCGTGGTGTGCCTGATAGTCGAGCTTGGCCTGCGCATGCTTGAGGCTGGAGATGTCGGCGAACACGGCGACAAAGTGGGTAATGAATTTGTCGCGGTTACGCACGGCGCTGATGGTCAGCCAGCTCGGGTACAACTCGCCGTTCTTGCGTCGGTTGGAAATTTCGCCTTGCCAATGCCCCTCGTCGGTCAACTGATGCCACATCGCCGCGTAGAACGCGCTGTCATGCAGGCCGGAGGCGAGCAGGCGCGGCGTGTGGCCGAGCGCCTCGCTTTCGCTGTAGCCGGTGATCTCGGTGAAGGCCCGATTGACCGCGCTGATGTGCTGCTGGGTGTCGGTGATCAAAACACCTTCGGCGGTGCTCTCGAATACGGTTGCCGCCTGCTGCAATTTTTCCTGCATCAGATGGCGTTCGGTAATGTCCCGGGCGATGGTCAGCATGCAGTCTTCTTCGCCGATTGGCAGAGGTCGGCTGGAGACTTCGCAAAGGCGGATCAGCCCATCGCTGCGGCGGATATGGCAGGTGAAGTCGCGTACAAAACCGTCACGATGCAGCAGATCGAGCATCTGTTTGCGTTCGTTGAGATTGACCCAAATGCCCAGATCCAGCGCCGAGCGATCCACCGACATCGCGCTGTTGAAACCGGTGATGCGGCTGAAGCCTTCGTTGACCTCCAGCAGCAGGCCATCGCTCTGGCGTGACAACAGCAAGCCATCGGGCGAGGCATGAAACGCCTTGGCGAACTTCTCTTCCGAGGTTTGCAGTTGCTGCTGGGTTTCCTTGAGCTGAGTAATGTCGCGCACCACGACCACCAGTGCCGGAGTGGTGTCGAGGTCGAACGGCTCGGCGGAAATCAGGCCGGTAAATACTTGGCCGTTGTTGCGGCGAAAGGGCATTTCCAGGTTGCGAATGCTGCCGGCCTGCAAGCGCTGCAACAGTCCCGGACCGACCCCGGGAATGCCCCAGATATTCAGGTCGGTGGCGGTCTGGCCAATGACTTCTTCGGCCTTCAGTCCGATCTGTTCCTCAAACGCTTCGTTGACCTCCAGCAAACAGCCATCGGACAGCCGCGCGATTACCAGAATGTCCGGGCATTGCTGGAATACCGAAGCAAATTTCTGCTCGGACAGGCGCAAAGCCTCTTCGGTGCGTTTGGTCTCACTGATGTCGATCATCAAGCCGCGCATCACCGGCTCATGACCGTGTTCGATCAGGCTGACAATGTCGCGCACCCACAGGCAGCGCCCATCGGCGGTGATTACCCGATAATCGAGCGTGTGATCGCGACCCTCACGTACGGCGTCATCACAGATGGCCTGAGCTCGGGTCAGATCTGCCGGATGAATGATATTTCGCCAGAACCCCGGGATCAGCCAGTGCGATTGTGGATAACCGAGCAGATCTTCGGCGTGCGGCGACACATAGCTGTAGGTGAAGTCGCTCATCCGCGCTTCCCAGGCGATGGCCGACAGGCTCTCCACCAGCCCGCGATAGTGGTACTCGCTGCTACGCAATTCCTGTTCGAGGTCGATGCGCCGGGCGATTTCCGAACTCAGGCGCCGGTTGATGCGGATCACCACGGCCAGCACGATCACCAGCAGCAGCAAGCCGGGCAGGCCGTAAACCAATAGATCTGACCAGAATGTCCGATGATCGAGGACGTTGCCGACCCAGTGCTCCTGAATGCTGCTGATTTCGTCCGGACTCATGTCGGCCAGGACTTTATCCAGAATGCCCACCAGCATTTTGTTGTCACGGGGTACGGCCATCGCCAGTTGATAGCGATAGGGGGTTTCGCCGCTGACGTACAAACCGTCGAGTTTGAGCTGGCGCAGGCTCCAGACGCTGGAAGCGAGGTCGCCGACCACCGCGTCGACCTCGTCGGTGGCCAAGGCCTGCAAGGCGGAACTGACATTGGGCATGGCCACCAGATTCAGATCCGGGTGGTGCGTGCGCAAAAGCTCATGCGGCGCGTAGTTTTCCACCACGGCGATTTTCAGACCGTAGAGGTCTTCGAGTTTGCGCGGCTGCGCGCCTCCGACGTGGGCGAGGATGACAATCGGGAAGTCGAGGTACGGTCGGGTGAATGACAGGTAGGTCTGGCGTTCCGGGGTCGACATGATCCCTGGCAACAGATCGATCTTGCCTTGTTTGACCTGCTCCAGCACCTCTGTCCAGCTCACGGGTTCGATGGGCGTGAGTTTGATCGCGAGGCGTTGCCGAATAACGTCGATATAGTCGGCTGCCAGTCCTTGGTAGCGGTTTTGGTCGTCGCGAAACTCGAACGGCGGCCACGACGCGTCCACACCAAGGTGCAAATCCGGGTGAGCCGCCAGCCAGCTACGTTCTTCATCGGTCAGAGTCAGCGCGTCAGCCGTTGCGGTCCAGATCATCAGTGACAGCAAAAAAAGCACGGACGCCAGTCTGGGCATAACGCTCTCGTTATGGCTCGGGGATGATTGTTTCGAGTGTAGACGGGGTATGCGGGGGAGGGGGGGTGCGAGGAATTTAATCTGCCATATAAACAAAACCCCCGGCCTGGGCCGGGGGTTCTGGTATCACTCGTCGAGGAAGGAGCGCAGATGCTCGCTTCGCGTCGGGTGGCGCAGCTTGCGCAGCGCCTTGGCTTCGATCTGACGGATCCGCTCACGCGTTACGTCAAACTGTTTGCCCACTTCTTCGAGTGTATGGTCGGTGTTCATGTCGATACCGAAGCGCATGCGCAGTACTTTGGCTTCACGGGCAGTGAGGCCGGACAGTACTTCGCGAGTCGCTTCTTTCAGGCTCTCAACAGTGGCGACATCGATTGGCGACTGCATGGTCGAGTCTTCGATGAAGTCACCCAGATGGGAGTCTTCGTCATCACCGATCGGCGTTTCCATGGAGATCGGCTCTTTAGCGATCTTCAATACCTTGCGGATCTTGTCCTCAGGCATTTCCATGCGTTCGCCCAGCTCTTCCGGGGTCGGTTCGCGACCCATTTCCTGCAACATCTGCCGGGAAATACGGTTGAGCTTGTTGATCGTCTCGATCATGTGCACCGGAATACGGATGGTGCGTGCCTGGTCGGCGATCGAGCGAGTGATCGCCTGACGGATCCACCAGGTGGCATAAGTCGAGAACTTGTAACCACGACGGTATTCGAACTTGTCCACCGCTTTCATCAGACCGATGTTGCCTTCCTGGATCAGATCGAGGAATTGCAGGCCGCGGTTGGTGTACTTCTTGGCGATCGAGATCACCAGACGCAAGTTGGCTTCAACCATCTCTTTCTTCGCGCGGCGGGCCTTGGCCTCACCGATCGACATGCGACGGTTGATGTCCTTGATTTCAGCGATGGTCAGACCGGTCTCGGTTTCCAGCGCAATCAGTTTCTGCTGGCAACGAATGATGTCCGGCTGAACGCGACCGATGGCTTCGGCGTACTTGCTCTTGCCTTTGGCCAGGCTGTCGGACCAGCTTTCGTCGACTTCATTGCCCGGGAACTGACGCAGGAAATCGGCGCGTGGCATACGTGCATCACGTACACACAGTTGCATGATCGCGCGCTCTTGCTGACGCAGACGATCCAGGGCACCGCGAACACGCTCGACCAAACCTTCGAATTGCTTCGGTACCAGTTTGATCGGCATGAACAGCTCGGCCAGAGCCAGCAATTCGGCAATCGCTGCCTTATTGCTGCGACCGTGCTTTTTCAGCGCCTTGCGGGTGACTTCCATCTGATCAGCCACGGCGCCAAAGCGCTGTGCAGCAATGACCGGATCCGGACCGCTTTCGGCTTCTTCTTCGTCATCGGAAGATTCAGCTTCTTCGTCGTCGGTTTCGTCGTCGGCTTTCGCGACTTTCGCTTCGACTGGCGGCGGCACTTCAGCAGGCGGCGCAATGCCGTCGTCCGGGTCGATATAACCGCTCAGGACGTCGGACAGGCGACCACCTTCGGTGGTGACGCGGGTGTACTCGGAGAGAATGTGGTCAACCGTGCCAGGGAAGTGCGCGATTGCGCCCATCACTTCACGAATGCCCTCTTCGATCCGCTTGGCGATTTCGATTTCGCCTTCACGAGTCAGAAGCTCGACCGTACCCATTTCACGCATGTACATGCGCACTGGGTCAGTGGTGCGACCGATATCGGTCTCCACCGCTGCCAACGCAGCGGCTGCTTCTTCCGCAGCGGCCTCGTCGGTATCGGCGTCGGCCAACATAAGGGCGTCCGCATCCGGAGCACTCTCGTGTACGGGGATCCCCATGTCGTTAATCATGCGGATGATGTCTTCCACCTGCTCTGGATCTGAAATATCCTCGGGCAGGTGGTCGTTGACCTCGGCGTAAGTCAGATACTTCTGCTCACGACCCAGTTTGATCAACTCAATAATACGAGACTGCTGTTGCGCTTTTCCGGACATAACACCCTATCCACTGAAGGTCTTGGCGGGCAAAAAACAAGCCGAGGATTATACCTGAGCTATGACCTCACGCGCCAGTTGAGGTCGGGTTTGATGCGGAAACATTGCGACTTAGAAGGTCGCGCAGTTGATTTTTCTCTTCGAGACTCAGTTCGCCTTGACGCGCTTTCCTGAGTAACTGTTCAAGATTTCGCTCGCGTTGGCGGGCTGACAAGCTAGTAATGGTGTCGAAAAACTGTTGTTCAAGGTTATCTCCGTCAATCAACCATTCCTTTTCTGCCAGTGCCTTGAGCAAGCGACCCTGTTCAGTGCCGTGCCATCGCGCGATCAACTGAAATGAGTTTAGCTTGGGATTCTTCTGTACGGCTTCGAGCAGCGCCACAAGTAGCTGGGCGTTGGTCTGATTTTCGTCGGCAATGTGCCCGGCATCTTCGACGCGCTCGGCCAATTGCGGGTGATGAAGCAGTGTGCGCAGGGCGGTCAGGGTCGGCGACTCGACGCCAATCGGCGTGCGCGGGCGTTGCTGATCGCGATCACCGCCACGCTTGCCGTTCTTGTCCCAGGGCTTCTTGTCCCATTTCTTGCCGCCGGCACCGGGTTTCTTCGGCGTCCATTCCTGCTGCGGCACATACATGTCCTGTGCCTGCGGCTGATGGTAGTCGCTGTAGTCCGGCATTGCGTCGTAATTGATGCCCGGATCGTAGGCCGGCGGCGCTTCCTGCGGCGCGCTTTGCGCCAACTGACTGACGGTTTCGCTGCTCAGGCCGGTGATTTCGGTCAGGCGCTGACGCATCAGGATGCGCAGGTTGGCACCTGGCACCTTGTCGATCAGCGGTGCGGCGAGGGTGGCCATGTGGGCCTTGCCTTCGAGCGAGCGCGGATCGGCTTCCTCGGTCAATTGCTGGAAGAAATAGTCGGCCAGCGGCTGCGCGTGCTGATTGATCCGCGCCTTGAACGCGTCAGTGCCTTCGGCGCGAACCAAGGTGTCCGGATCTTCGCCTTCTGGCAGAAACAGAAAGCGCGCACGACGGCCGTCCTGCAGGCTCGACAGCGTTGCTTCGAGTGCGCGCCAGGCGGCATTACGGCCAGCCTGGTCACCGTCGAAGCAGAACAGCACGTTCGGTACGACGCGGAACAGGCGCTTCAAATGTTCTTCGCTGGTCGCAGTGCCCAGCGTCGCGACGGCATTCTTCAGGCCTTGCTGGGCGAGAGCGATGACGTCCATGTAGCCTTCGACGACGATGATTTCGTCGAGGTTGCGGTTGTTCTTGCGTGCTTCATAAAGACCGTAGAGTTCCTGGCCTTTGTGGAATACCGGGGTTTCCGGGGAGTTCAGGTACTTGGGCTTGTCGTCGCCGAGTACGCGACCACCGAAGGCGATGATGCGGCCACGGGTGTCGCGGATCGGGAACATCACGCGATCGCGGAAGCGGTCATAGCGTTTGCCGGTTTCGGCGTTCTCGATCAGCAGGCCGGCGTCGATCATGGCTTTTTGCTGAAGCGTGTCGCTGCTCAAGTGCTTGAACAGGTTGTCCCAGCCCGGCGGCGCGAAGCCAAGGCCGAAATCCCGGGCGATCTCACCGGTCAGGCCGCGGCCCTTGAGGTAGTCCACCGCAGCTTTGCGCGATGGATGGCTCTTGAGCGCCTGCTTGTAAAAGTCGGCAGCGGCGGTGAGCAACGGGTACAGCGGCGAATCGGTCGGCTGGCGCGGTTTGTGCGCGCGGCCGCTTTCTTCGCGGGGAATTTCCATGCCGGCGGCTTTCGCCAGATCCTCGACCGCCTGGGGGAAATCCAGGTTGTCGTGATCCATGAGAAAGCCGAGGGCATTACCGCCGGCGCCGCAGCCGAAGCAGTAATAGAACTGCTTGTCGGGGCTGACGCTGAAGGATGGAGTTTTCTCTTTGTGAAACGGGCAACAGGCGGTGTAGTTCTTGCCGGCCTTCTTCAATTGCACGCGCGAGCTGACCACGTCGACGATGTCGGTGCGGTTCAGCAGGTCGTCAATGAAGCTCTGGGGAATTAGCCCGGCCATGGCATTCTCGTCGTCTGCGCTGCAATAAGTCCGATGCGTAAGGCTGGCGGGCACGGGTCGTTGTTTGAAGCGCGCAAAAGGTGCGGCTCGACCGGTGTCGTCTGCGTAATCGCTGTCGGGAAGTGTATCTGCCGAAAATTCACTGACGTTAGTACCCATCAGTTTTCGACTATTTGAAAGTGTTGCGCTGAATCCGCTGGCGGCCGGTAAAGGGCCTCGGATAGCTCAATAAAGCGGGCACGCATGCAGGTGCCTTGGGCTGATCGTCGTAAGAGGAATCAGTGGGTGTGCTCGTCAGTAGCCTTGAAAGGCTCGTCAGAAAAGACGTGCACCGCTGGCAAAAGAGCCAGGTCTGACGTTTGAAGCAGATTTGTCTCGGTCGCGTGTGCGGCTTCGACATTGAAGCATCAAGCGTTTTACGCAAATGCCATTAGCCCGGCTCAGAGCCGGGCTTAGGCAAGAAGCTTGCTACGAACGTCTGTGTATTAGTACAGACGAACGGCGCGGCGCTGTTCGCGCTGAACTTTCTTGGCGTGACGCTTAACAGCGGCTGCTGCTTTGCGCTTACGCTCAGAAGTTGGCTTCTCGTAAAATTCGCGGCTACGAACTTCAGCCAGTACACCGGCTTTTTCGCAGGAGCGCTTGAAACGACGCAGAGCTACGTCGAAGGGTTCGTTCTCTTTAACTTTGACGGCTGGCATCCAGAGCTACCTTCATTCATTACCGGGGTCAACATCCTCGCGGCAAAAGAGCACTTGAAGACGTCGGTTTTTAAGGGTTGCGGATGTTAACCCCTCATCGCTCGGAATGCAAAGCCTCTGATCGAAAACCGCTGGTCGGGGCATCCCGCGACGACTATTATGCGCGCCTTCGAATTCAGCCTAAACAAGGCGCAAACCCATGCTAGTACTGGGATTAGAAACCTCCTGCGACGAAACCGGCGTCGCATTATATGACAGTGAACGCGGCCTGCTGGCTGACGCACTGTTCAGCCAGATCGACCTGCACCGCGCCTATGGCGGTGTGGTGCCGGAACTCGCCTCGCGTGACCACGTCAAGCGCATGCTGCCCTTGATTCGTCAGGTGTTGGCCGAGGCAGGCTGCGTGCCGACCGAGATCGATGCAATCGCCTATACCGCGGGTCCTGGCCTGGTTGGCGCGCTGTTGGTCGGTGCTTCCTGCGCCCAGGCGCTGGCGTTTGCCTGGGGCATTCCGGCGCTTGGCGTGCACCACATGGAAGGGCATTTGCTCGCGCCGATGCTGGAGCCAGAACCGCCGGAATTCCCGTTCGTCGCTTTGTTGGTCTCCGGCGGTCATACGCAGCTGGTTCAGGTCGATGGCATCGGCCAATACAGCCTGCTCGGCGAGACGCTCGACGACGCTGCCGGTGAAGCATTCGACAAAACCGCGAAAATGATGGGCCTCAATTATCCGGGTGGGCCGGAAATCGCCAAGTTGGCGGAGCAGGGCGTCGCAGGACGTTTCACCTTTCCGCGTCCGATGTGCGATCGCCCGGGTCTGCAATTCAGCTTCAGTGGTCTGAAAACCTCTGCGCTCAACGCCTGGCAGCAGTGCGTCAGCGCCGGGGACGACAACGAGCAAGCCCGTTGCGACATCGCGCTGGCGTTCCAGCAGGCCGTGGTGGAGACTTTGACCATCAAGTGCAAGCGTGCCCTGAAACAGGCGGGCATGAAGCGTCTGGTGATCGCTGGCGGCGTCAGTGCCAACAAGGCCTTGCGCGTTTCGCTGGAGAAAATGCTCGGCGACATGAAGGGCGATGTGTTTTATGCCCGTCCTGAATTCTGCACCGACAACGGCGCGATGATCGCGTTTGCCGGTTGCCAGCGTTTGCAGGCCGGTCAGCAGGAAAGCCTGGCGATCAGCGTGCAGGCACGTTGGCCGATGGAGCAGTTGTCGGCGTTGTGATGAGCGGCGCTCATGAGCGGTATTTAAAAATGCCGTTCGCGCCCGGCAAACAGGTCGCGTAGATTGCCGCGGTGACGCCAGACGATCAGCAGTGTCAGCGCGCTCATCGGCAACAGCGCCTCCGGTTCCTGCCAGGCCAGCAACGGCAGGGTCAGTGGCGTGGCGATCAGCGCAGCGAGCGAGCTGGTGCGGGTCAGGTAAAACGTCAGCAACCAGGCGCATACTGCCAGCAGCGCGGCGGGGGGATACAGACCCAGCAGCATGCCGGCAGCGGTGGCGACGCCTTTGCCGCCACGGAAGCGAAAATACAGCGGGAACAGGTGACCGATTACGGCACACACGCCGATCCACGCCTGATCCTGAAGAGAAAGGCCCACAGCCGCTGCGATCAGCACCGGCACGAGGCCTTTGCACAGATCACCCAGCAAGGTCAGGATCGCCAGTTTGCGACCGACCAGGCGCAGCATGTTGGTGGCGCCGGCATTACCCGAGCCACTCATTCGCGGATCCGGATTTCCGGTCAGGCGGCTGAGCAAAATGGCAAAGGACAGCGAGCCGAGCAGGTAGGCGAGAGTCGCCAGTAACCAAAACATGCTAACTATTCCGGGCGAGGACGCCCTGATTCTAACGGCGCATTGCGCCCTTGTCGTGCAGCGGAGAAAAGTGCTTGGACAGAGTGTTTATCGAGGGCCTGGAAGTTGACACCGTGATCGGTGCCTACGACTGGGAGCGCGGCATCCGACAGTGCCTGCGCCTTGATCTGAGCTTCGCCTGGGACAATCGTCCGGCCGCCGCCGGTGACGATCTGACCCTGGCGCTCGACTACGCCAGTGTTTCCACGCGCATCCAGGCCTTTGCCGAGCAGGCGCAGTTTCAACTGGTCGAGACCTTCGCCGAGCGTCTGGTCGAAGTGCTGATGAGCGAGTTCAAGATTAATTGGGTTCGCTTGAAGCTGACCAAGCCTGGCGCTGTACCGGCTGCGAAGGGTGGCGTGGGTGTGGAGATCGAGCGCGGATGTCGCTGACTCAGGTCTATCTCGGGCTCGGTAGCAATATCGAGCGCGAAACCCATTTGCGCGCAGGCCTCGATGCATTGGCGAAGTTTCTTGTCGATATCCGCTGTTCGGCGGTGTTCGAGAGCGCGCCTGTGGGGATCAAGAGCGGGCCGTTCATCAACTTTGTGGTCTCGGCCTATACCGATCTGCCGTTGATGGAACTGGATCGCCGCTTGAAATTCATCGAGGCGGATAACGGCCGTTACGCGCCGGATCGCAAGGGTTTGCCGCTGGATATCGACGTGCTGCTGTATGGCGAGCTGGTCGGTAACTTTGACGGCCTGGTGCTGCCGCGTGCTGAAATTCTGAAGAATGCCTTTGTGCTGTGGCCGTTGTCGCTGATTGCGCCGGATCGCGTGCATCCGGGTGTGGGAAAAAGCTTCGCGACGTTGTGGGCAGAGGCGCAGATTGATCAGGTGCTGGCACCGGTCGGGTTTGAGTGGCGCGGCGAGCAGCTCACGCCTGAGAACCTTTAAAAGCAAAAGATCGCAGCCTGCGGCAGCTCCTACAGAAAAACGCGTATTTTCCATGTAGGAGCTGCCGCAGGCTGCGATCTTTTGATCTTGCTTCAAGCGTTGTCTTTGTAAGCCTTCAAGGCCTTGAGCCGCTCACGCTTCAGCGCTTCGCCCAACTCAGGCCCTTTGAATCCCTTCTCCAGCAACGGCTGCACCGCGACCTCCCGCGCAACCTTCGCCGCCCCGCGCAAATAATCCGCCTGTGGATAACTGCGCTGCTCCAGTCCTTTACGGCCCCGCGCATCCATCTCGCACGCGGCAATAAACTCTTCAAACCGCTGTGGCCGGCGATAAACATCGAAACTCTGCAACAGTTCCAGCAGCGTCGATGCCTTCAACTCCAGTGCCCGGTGCCCATGGGTGTGATACTTGCCCACCAGCAAGGCTAATTCCTGACAATCCTTCGGCGCCTTGAAGCGTTCGTTTACGGCTTTAATCAGCTTCAGTCCGGTATGCTCATGGGCGATATGCCGTGGCCATTCTTCTTCAGGCGTCAGGCCTTTGCCAAGGTCATGCAGCAGGCAGGCCCAGCGTACGGTCAGCGGTTGTTTGTGCAGCGCCGATTGCTCCAGCACGCTGAGAGTGTGCAGGCCAGTGTCGATTTCCGGATGATGGGCTTCCGGTTGCGGCACACCAAACAGCGCGTCGACTTCCGGCATCAGTACTTTCAGTGCGCCACAGTCGCGCAGTACCTGGATAAATACCTGCGGCTGATCTTCCATCAGCGCCCGGGAGATTTCCTTCCAGCTGCGTTCAGCGGTCAGCGCTTGCAGTTCGCCGGATTCGCTGAGTTGACGCATCAGTTCCATCGTCTCCGGCGCGACGGTAAATCCTAGCCCGGCATAGCGCGCGCCAAAGCGGGCAACACGCAGAACACGGAGGGGATCTTCAGCGAACGCCGGGGAAACGTGGCGCAGGATACGCTGTTCAAGATCGCGCTGGCCGTGGTACGGATCGGTGAGGTTTTTCTGATCGTCCTCGGCCATGGCATTGATGGTCAGGTCACGGCGGATCAGATCTTCTTCAAGCGTCACTTCCGGGCTTGCGTGAAAGGTGAAACCGCCGTAACCACGCCCGCTCTTGCGTTCGGTGCGGGCGAGGGCGTATTCCTCTCCGCTTTTCGGATGAAGAAATACCGGGAAATCTGCGCCGACCGGACGATAGCCTTTGGCGAGCATTTCCTCTGTGGATGCGCCGACGACGACCCAATCGATATCGGTGACCGGTTTGCCCAGCAAGCGATCACGAACCGCGCCGCCAACCTTGAAAATCTGCATAAAAAAACCTCCGTTAGCCCGACAGGATAACCCTTGCGTCAGACTTTCGGAGGCCAGAACCGTATCAAAGATGGATGACGGCGAGGTCGAGCCGACCGTAATCCCCTTCGCTGTGTTCACTGCGTGGCGGAACGTGATGGGTTTTCATGATCTGGTCGCCTTGCAGGGTTTCCAGATGAATGTCGAAGCCCCACAAGCGGTGCAGGTGTTTGAGCACTTCCTCAGTGGAATCACCGAGCGGTTTGCGGTCGTGCTGCTGGTGACGCAGGGTCAGCGAACGGTCACCACGCCGGTCGATGCTGTAGATCTGCACGTTCGGCTCACGATTGCCCAGGTTGTACTGCGCCGCCAGGGTTTCGCGGATGATCCGGTAACCGGGTTCGTCATGGATTGCCGGCACCAGCAAGTCGTCCTTCTGATCGTCATCCATGATGCTGAACAGCTTCAGGTCACGGATCACCTTGGGTGACAGGTACTGCAGGATGAAACTCTCATCCTTGAAGCTGCTCATGGCGAACTTGATGGTCGATAGCCAGTCGGTCCCGGCGATTTCCGGGAACCAGTGATAATCCTCCTCGGTAGGTTCTTCGCACATGCGCCGAATGTCGCGGTACATGGCAAAACCCAGCGCGTAGGGATTAATTCCGCTGTAGTAAGGGCTGTCGAAGCCAGGCTGGAACACCACGCTGGTGTGTGACGTCAGAAACTCCATCATGAATCCGTCGGTCACCAGGCCCTCGTCATACAGGTCGTTCATCAGCGTGTAGTGCCAGAACGTCGCCCAGCCTTCGTTCATGACCTGAGTCTGACGCTGTGGATAAAAATACTGGGCGATCTTGCGCACGATCCGTACGATCTCGCGCTGCCACGGCTCCAGCAGGGGGGCGTGTTTTTCGATGAAATAGAGGATGTTTTCCTGCGGCTCGGCCGGGAAACGTGCGTTGTCCTTGTCGCTGTATTTGTCCGCGCCTTTGGGAATGGTCCGCCACAGATCGTTGATCTGCTTCTGCAGGTGTTCCTCGCGATCTTTCTGCCGGCGCCGTTCTTCTTCGGCGGAAATCGGGTAGGGGCGTTTATAGCGGTCAACGCCGTAGTTCATCAGCGCATGGCAGGAATCGAGCAAGTCCTCCACCGCGTCGATGCCATGGCGCTCCTCGCACTGCATGATGTACTGCTTGGCGAACACCAGGTAATCGATGATCGAGCTGGCATCGGTCCAGGTGCGGAACAGGTAATTGCCCTTGAAAAAGCTGTTGTGGCCATAGCACGCGTGGGCAACCACCAACGCTTGCATGCAGATGGTGTTTTCTTCCATCAGATAAGCGATGCACGGATCCGAGTTGATGACGATTTCGTACGCCAGGCCCATCTGCCCGCGACTGTAGGATTTTTCAGTGCTGAGGAAGTGCTTGCCGTAGGACCAATGGTGGTAACCCAGCGGCATACCCACCGAGGCATAGGCGTCCATCATCTGCTCGGCGGTGATCACTTCGATCTGGTTGGGATAGGTGTCCAGCGCATAGCCGGCCGCGATACGGGCGATTTCGCGGTCGTAGGTCTGGATCAGCTCGAACGTCCATTCGGAGCCGGTGGAAATGGGTTGGCGCTTCTGCTCTTTGGCGGTCATGTCACTAACCTGCGCTGGAAGAGTTCACGGAAGACCGGATAGATATCCCCGGCCGAGACCAGTTGCTGCTGGGCAAAAGTGTCAGAGAAGGCGTCGGCGATGCGTTCGTATTCGTACCACAAGGCCTGATGTTCGCGCGGGGTGATCTCCACGTAAGTGTAGTACTGCACAAACGGCATGATCTGGTTGATCAGGATGTCGCGGCAGATCGGAGAGTCGTCGTTCCAGTTGTCACCGTCGGAAGCCTGCGCCGCGTAGATGTTCCACTCGTTGCTTGGATAACGCTCGGCCATGATCTCCTGCATCAGTTTCAATGCGCTGGAAACGATGGTGCCGCCGGTTTCCCGCGAATAGAAAAACTCCTCCTCGTCGACCTCCCGTGCGCTGGTGTGGTGGCGGATGAACACCACGTCGATCTTGTCGTAGTTCCGTTTCAGGAACAGGTACAACAGGATGAAAAAGCGTTTGGCAATGTCCTTGGTCGCCTGGGTCATGGAGCCGGACACGTCCATCAGGCAGAACATCACGGCTTTCGAGCTGGGGTTCGGTTGTTTGATCAGCAGGTTGTATTTCAGGTCGAAGGTGTCGAGGAATGGTACGCGATGAATACGCGCGCTGAGTTTCTCGATTTCTGCTTCGAGTTCCTGAATATCGCCGAAGTTGTCCGGCTCTTCGCGTTTCAGCCGTTCAAGTTCTTCTTTAGCCTCACGCAGTTTTGCCCGGCTGCTGCCGGACAGGGCGATGCGTCGTGCATGGGCCGAACGCAGAGTGCGGATGATGTTGATGCGCGAAGGATTGCCTTCGTTGCTGATCCCGGCACGTACGGTTTTAAAGGTGTCGGTGCCGCTCAGGTTGCGTTTGACCAGGTTGGGCAGTTCGAGGTCTTCGAACATGAATTCGAGGAATTCTTCCTGAGTGATCTGGAAGACGAACTCGTCCATGCCTTCGCCGGAATTACCGGCCTTGCCCGGGCCACGTCCGCCGCCACCGCCCGGTGGTCGGGCGATGTGCTCGCCGGCAGTGAACTCCTTGTTGCCGGGATGAACCACGGTCTGCTTGCCGCCGCGGCCGTGGTGAAGCACCGGCTCGTCGATGTCGCGACCGGGGATGCTGATCTGTTCGCCGTGCTCCATATCGGTAATGGAACGGCGGCTGACCGCCTCTTCGACAGCCTTCTTGATGTGGTCACGGTAACGCCGCAGGAAACGCTGGCGGTTCACCGTGCTCTTGTTCTTGCCATTGAGACGTCGGTCGATCACATAACTCATAGGAAGCCCTCCGGGCAGCTTCAAGTTGTGAGCCTCAAGCTGCAAGTAAAAGCAGTTTCCCGGGCATCCGTGGGTTACGCGCTTTGTTCTTGCAGCTCGTAGCTAGAAGCTTGCAGCTGCTTCACTGCGACTTCCGTACCCGCAGGTACCATTCGGAAAGAAGCCGTACCTGTTTGTCGGTGTAGCCGCGTTCGACCATTCGAGTGACGAAGTCGTTGTGCTTTTGCTGATCCTCTTTGCTGGCCTTGGCGTTGAAACTGATGACTGGCAGCAGATCCTCGGTGTTCGAGAACATTTTCTTCTCGATGACCACCCGCAGTTTTTCGTAGCTGAGCCAGGTCGGATTCTTGCCGTTGTTGTTGGCCCGTGCGCGCAGTACGAAGTTGACGATTTCGTTGCGGAAATCCTTCGGATTGCTGATGCCGGCCGGTTTCTCGATTTTCTCCAGTTCTTCGTTGAGGGCAACACGGTTGAGGATCTCGCCGGTTTCCGGATCGCGGTATTCCTGATCCTGAATCCAGAAGTCCGCGTACAGCACGTAACGGTCGAAGATGTTCTGGCCGTACTCGCTGTAAGACTCGAGATAAGCTGTCTGGATCTCCTTGCCAATGAATTCGATATAACGCGGCGCCAGGTATTCCTTCAGGTAGCGCAGATAGCGCTCGCGGGTCTCGGCCTGGAACTGTTCCTGTTCGATCTGCTGTTCCAGCACATAGAGCAGGTGCACCGGGTTGGCGGCGATTTCATGCGGATCGAAGTTGAAGACCTTGGAGAGGATCTTGAACGCGAAGCGCGTAGACAGACCGTTCATGCCCTCGTCGACACCCGCCGAATCGCGGTATTCCTGAATCGACTTGGCTTTCGGATCGGTGTCCTTGAGGTTTTCACCGTCGTAGACGCGCATCTTCGAATAGATGTTGGAGTTTTCCGGCTCCTTGAGGCGCGAAAGCACGGTGAACTGCGCAAGCATCTTCAAGGTATCTGGTGCGCAATGCGCCTTGGCCAGCGAACTGTTGAACAGCAGCTTGTCGTAGATCTTCACTTCGTCGCTGACGCGCAGGCAATACGGCACTTTGACGATGTAGATCCGGTCGATGAACGCTTCGTTGTTCTTGTTGTTACGGAAGGTGTGCCACTCCGATTCGTTGGAGTGGGCAAGCAGGATCCCGGTGAACGGAATCGCGCCAAGCCCTTCGGTACTGTTGTAGTTGCCTTCCTGGGTCGCGGTCAGCAAAGGGTGCAGCACCTTGATCGGTGCCTTGAACATTTCGACGAATTCCATCAGGCCCTGGTTGGCCCGGCACAGCGCGCCGGAATAGCTGTAGGCGTCGGCGTCGTTCTGTGGGTATTCCTCGAGTTTGCGGATGTCGACCTTACCGACCAGCGCCGAGATGTCCTGGTTGTTCTCGTCGCCCGGTTCGGTCTTGGCCACCGCGATCTGATTGAGGATCGATGGGTACAGTTTGACCACACGGAACTGGCTGATGTCGCCGCCGAATTCGGCTAGGCGCTTGGTCGCCCAAGGCGACATGATGGTGTTCAGGTAGCGCCGCGGGATACCAAAGTCTTCTTCGAGGATCGCGCCATCTTCGGTGGCGTTGAACAGGCCCAAAGGCGATTCGAATACCGGCGAACCCTTGATCGCGTAGAAGGGCACTTTTTCGATCAGCTGTTTCAGCTTCTCGGCCAGCGACGATTTACCGCCACCGACGGGGCCGAGCAGATAGAGGATCTGTTTCTTCTCTTCCAGGCCTTGGGCGGCGTGGCGGAAATACGAGACGATCTGGTCGATGCATTCTTCCATCCCGTGGAAGTCTTCGAAGGCCGGATAGCGACGGATCACCTTGTTGGAGAAGATGCGTGACAGCCTCGAGTTGGTCGAGGTGTCGAGCAGTTCCGGTTCGCCGATGGCCAGCAATAGACGCTCGGCGGCGGAAACGTAGGCGCTACGGTCTTTCTTGCACAGCTCCAGGTACTCTTGCAGCGAGAGTTCTTCCTGGCGTGTGGACTCGAAGCGTTGTTGGAAGTGGCTAAAGATACTCATGACGTCACCTCGCTCGATACGTGGAGCCGACGCCGGATCACTCAGTCGATGCTGGCAAACAACCGCTACGGCAGCTGTTTGTTTACCCCCCAGAACACTTTCACGATCGACAATCGCGAAAGTCACTCCCGATGACCCGTGCGCCGGTGTACCGGCTCTCCCCTGTTTTGGATGGCCTGGGCTTAAGGATAGTTGGGAATTCGGGAGGTAAAGGCGAGATACGTAATTATGTGTGGCAAGACCGTTCGTCTGCCCGCGCAGGCCCACGGGAGCCGGGGCCTGCGCGTTGCAAAAAAATTATTCGGCGGTGCCTTGGGCAGTTTCCGCAGGATAAGTCGTACGCCACAGCTCAAAGCCGCCGTCCATGCTGTAGACGTCGGAGAAGCCTTGGCTGATCAGGTAAGCCGCAGCACCCTGACTGGAATTGCCGTGGTAGCAGACAACCACGGTCGGTGCATCAAGGTCGGCGCCTTGGATGAAAGCGTGCAGGGAATGATTGTCCAGATGCTTCGAGCCGCTGATGTGCAGGGCGGCAAAAGTCGCCGGGTCGCGTACGTCGACGACGACAGCACCTTGTTCACGCAGGGCCTGGGCCTGTTCCGGGGGGATTCGTTTGAATTCGCTCATGGCGGGTTCCTGTTGCTCGGCTGAAAGCGCAGTCTAACGCGGTGCGCTGACTGGCGAAGTTTCGGGGATAAGTGGTGCGACAGTCTGGGCGAGGCCGCCGTGTTCGTCGCATTTGCATGACAGGCGTTCGCCGCTGTCGACGTTCATCAGGGTCAGGCTGCCGCCCCAGACGCAACCGGTGTCCAGCGCCGAGATACCCGGCTCATGGATGTTGCCTTCGAGTGCTGCCCAGTGACCGAAGATAATCCGCAAGCCGCGGGTCTTGCGCTCCTTGTGCTGGAACCAAGGTTTGAATCCGGGAGGGGCAGTGTCGAGGCCTTCTTTGCTCTTGAGGTCGAGTTTGCCTTCGGCGGTGCAAAAGCGCATGCGCGTGAAATAGTTGGTGATGACGCGCAAACGGGTCACGCCTTTGAGATCGTTGTCCCATTTCGCCGGATCGTTGCCGTACATGCCGTCGAGGTAGGCAGGGAACAGATTGTCGTCCCGCAGGACGGCTTCGACTTCGGCGGCGCACTTCAACGCGCGGCTCAGCGACCATTGCGGTGGAATGCCGGCATGCACCATGGCGACATCGCGTGTTTCGTCGTAATGCATCAGCTTTTGCTGGCGTACCCATTCCAGCAATTCGGCGCTGTCCGGCGCCTCGAGAATCTCGCGCAGGGTGTCGGACTTCTTCAGGCGCTCGATGTTTTTCGCCGCTGCCAGCAAATGCAGATCGTGATTACCCAGTACGCAGACCAGCGATTCGCGCATGCCGTACAGAAAACGCAGGGTTTCCAGCGATTGCGGGCCACGGTTGACCAGATCGCCGACCAGCCACAGGCGATCGAGCTTGGGGTCGAACGCCACTTGCTTGAGCAGGCACTTGAGCGGTTCGAGGCAGCCTTGCAGGTCGCCGACGGCATACGTTGCCATCAGTGCAGAGCTCCGGGTACGGCGAGACGGAACGGCTTGATGATGGCGTCGAAATGTTTGCCGTCGGTGGCGACCATTTCGTAAGTGCCCTGCATGGTGCCGACCTTGGTGGTCATCACCGTGCCGCTGCTGTAGGTATGGCTCTGGCCTGCGTCGATCAGAGGTTGCTGGCCGACGACACCGGCGCCGCGCACTTCTTCGACATGCCCGTCGCCATCGGTGATCACCCAATGTCGCGACATCAGGCGCGCAGGCTGCTCGCCATTGTTCTGCACGGTGATGGTGTAGGCGAAGGCGAAGCGGTCGTGCTCGGGTTGCGATTGGTCTGCCAGATAGCGGGTAACGACACTGACATCGACCTGGTAACGGGAATCGGACATGCAAAAGGCCTTAAACGAAGCGGAACGCGGGGCGTAGCTGATGGGGAATCAGTCTAGGCAAGTATCGGGCAGTAAACCAGAGTGGCGTCCTGCCCGATAGCGTTCATCGCTTGTCAGTCGGCGGCGGGGGAGGCCGGGACTTGTATGGCGAGCTGGTCGGCCAGGCGTACGAACGCGGCCAGGTCCAGTTGCTCCGGACGCAGGCTGCCATCGACACCGGCGGCTTCGATCTCGGCATTGCTGAGCAATTGCTTGAGTGTGTTGCGCAGGGTTTTGCGGCGCTGGTTGAAGGCTTCGCGGACGACGCGCTCCAGCAGTTTGTGATCCTTGGCCGGGTGCGGCAGCACCGCGTGCGGCACCAGTCGGACGATGGCCGAGTCGACTTTCGGCGGCGGGTTGAACGCGCCCGGACCGACGTTGAACAGGTGCTCTACGCGGCAGTGGTACTGAACCATGATCGACAGGCGACCCCAGTCACCGCCGCCAGGGCCTGCGGCCAGACGCTCGACCACTTCCTTCTGCAACATGAAATGCATGTCGCGAATGATGCCGGCGTTGTTCAACAGGTGAAAAATCAGCGGCGTCGAGATGTTGTACGGCAGGTTACCGACCACTCGCAGGCTGTTCGGCGCGGCATTGAGCGAGTTGAAGTCAAACTTCAGCGCGTCGCCCTGGTGCAGGTTGAAATTGCTCTTGCCGGCAAACTGCTGGTTGAGGATCGGGATCAGATCCTTGTCCAGTTCCACCACATCGAGTTGCGCGCCGGAGGACAACAGGCCGGCGGTCAGCGCGCCCTGGCCCGGGCCGATTTCCAGCAGGCGGTCGTCGGCTTTGGCGTGGATGGAGCGCAGGATGCGGTCGATGACGCCGGCATCGTGCAGGAAGTTCTGGCCAAAGCGTTTGCGCGCCTTGTGTTGATATAGCTCGGTCATAAACGGGTCTCGGCCATCTGGTAGGCGGTTTCCAGGGCGACTTGCAGGCTGCCGGTGTCGATCTTGCCGCTGCCGGCCAGATCCAGGGCGGTGCCGTGGTCGACCGAGGTGCGGATAATCGGCAGGCCCAGTGTCACGTTGACGGCAGCGCCGAAGCCTTTGTACTTGAGCACAGGCAAACCCTGGTCGTGGTACATCGCCAGCACTGCGTCGCAGTGCTCCAGATATTTGGGGGTAAACAGAGTGTCGGCAGGCAGCGGGCCACGAAGGTCCATGCCCTCGCCGCGCAGGCGCTCTAATGTGGGTTCGATGATGTCGATTTCTTCATGGCCCAGGTGGCCGCCTTCACCGGCGTGCGGGTTAAGCCCGCAAACCAGAATGCGTGGCCGGGCGATGCCGAATTTGTTTTGCAGGTCGCTGTGCAGGATCCGCGTGACCCGTTCCAGCCGCTGCGGCGTGATCGCATCGGCGATCTCGCGCAGGGGCAGGTGAGTGGTGACGAGTGCCACACGCAAGCCGCGTGTCGCCAGCATCATCACGACCTGGGCGGTATGGGTCAGGTCTGCGAGAAATTCAGTGTGTCCGGAGAATGCGATGCCCGACTCGTTGATCACGCCTTTGTGCACCGGCGCAGTGATCATCCCGGCGAAGTCGCCGTTGAGGCAGCCGTTGCCGGCACGGGTCAGGGTTTCGAGGACGAAAGCGGCGTTGGCCTTGTCCAGTTGCCCGGCCACCACCGGGGCGCTGAGCGGCGTATCCCAGACATACAGGCTGCCTGCGGGTGCCGGAGCGTCCGGCCAGTGACTTGGCGCGACATCCAGCAGATTGACGGCCAGCCCCAGCTGCGCGGCCCGCTCTTTGAGCAGGTCGCGGCTGGTGATGGCAATCAGGGGATGTGGCTGGGCTTGCGAGGCGAGCAGCAGGCACAGGTCGGGACCGATGCCGGCTGGTTCGCCGGGTGTCAGCGCGAAACGTTTGGGTTTCACTGCGCTGCCTGGTCTGCACCAGGGAGTTTGATCTCTACGTACGCTTCGTCACGGATCTGACGCAGCCAGGTTTGCAGCTCTTCGTCGTATTTGCGGTTACGCAGTACGGTCATCGCTTGCTGCTCACGGGCCTGTTCGGTGCTGTCAGTGGCACGACGGCCAAGGACTTCGAGAACGTGCCAGCCGTATTGGGTCTGGAATGGCTTGGACAGCTGACCTTGTGGAGTCTTGGCCATCACTTCGCGGAATTCCGGTACCAGTGCGTTCGGATCGATCCAGTTCAGATCGCCGCCGTTGAGGGCCGAACCCGGGTCTTCGGAGTAGCTCTTCGCCAGTTCGGCGAAATCTTCACCTGCCAGGATGCGGTCATACAAGGATTGAACCAGCGCCTTGGTCTTGGCTTCGTCGCGGATCGGGCTTGGCTTGACCAGAATGTGGCGCACATGCACTTCGTCGCGCATCTGCGCTTCGCCGCCACGCTTGGCCAGCAGCTTCAGGATGATGAAACCACCCGGAGTGCGTGCAGGCTGCGTGATGTCACCGACCGCCATGCTGCTCAGCTCGCGGTCGAACGGCGGTGGCAGTTGCGCGGCTTTACGCCAGCCCATGTCGCCGCCTTCCAGGGCGTTGTCGCTACCGGATTTGGCAACGGCCAGTTGACCGAAGTCAGCGCCTTGCTTGAGTTGCTGGTAAACGTCCATGGCCTGACGGGCAGCGCTCTGAATGGCTTCAGAGTTGGCGCTTTCCGGTGTCGGGATGAGGATGTTGGCCAGGTGCAGTTCTTCGGACAGTTGCATCTTGCCCAGGTCGGAGGCGAGAAAGTTTTTCACTTCCTGCTCGGAAACCTGGATGCGCTCTGCCACACGGCGTTGACGAACACGGCTGATGATCATCTCACGCTTGATCTGGTCACGGGCGTCGTCATAAGACAGACCATCGTGAGCCAGGGCGGCGCGGAATTGATCCACGGTCATATTGTTGCGCTGGGCAATCGTACCGACAGCCTGGTTCAGTTCTTCATCGGTGATGCGGATGCCGGAGCGTTCGCCGATCTGCAATTGCAGGTTTTCGACGATCAGGCGCTCAAGCACCTGCTGATCCAGTACGCCTGGAGGTGGCGAGCCACCCCCACGCTTGGCGATGGTCTGTTGAACTTCGTGAACACGCTGGTCCAGTTGGCTCTGCATGACCACGTCGTTGTCGACGATCGCTACCACTTTATCGATGGACTGTACGGCGGCGTTGGCCGCCGTACCCAGGAACAACGCGCCCAGCATCAGCGGGCGCAGACAATCAGAAAGCTTGGTCTTCACGTTGACGATAACCTTGGATGCCTTTGTCGAGGAAGCTCTCTACCTTGGCGCCGGTAAGGCCGCCGAGTCCCTTCAGAACAATTTGGAGGAAGACGCCGTGGTCGCCTTTTTCGTTTTGTGGGGCGTCCTGACTGTTTTCGTCATAGCTGACCCAGTAACGGTTAATCAGGCGCAGTTTCCAGCAGCAGTTGTCGTACTCGAAACCACCGAAGGCTTCCAGTGTACGGTTGCGGTTGTAGTCGTACTGCCAGCGGCTGATCGCGTTCCACTGTGGAACGATCGGCCAGATGACCGAGAAGTCATGCTGCTGGATCTTGTAGTAATCCTTCACGTAGCCAGGAGTGCCAGGGGTGCCGTAGTCACCGCCGCCCACCGACCACTTACCGGTGTTCTGGTCATAACGTACCTGGTCATTGCGATAGCGATAGCCAGCGTTGATGACCTTGTTCGGGTTGGCTTCAGGCTGGTAGTGGAACATCGCACTGCCTGAACGCGGGCTGCGGCTGTCCGGATCCCAGTTGTAATCGGCAGTGGTGCGCCAGTCGCGGTTCCAGCGGTATTCGTATTCCAGCGCGTACGGAGAAACATTGGAGTGCGCGTCTTCGCGGGTTTTAGCATCGATACCCGGCAACTGAACTTCGCGATCCTTGAAATACAGCGCCTGACCGACACTGATGCGTTGACGCTCGAAGCCGTCTTCTTCAATCCAGCGGTTGGTCACACCCAGCGACAGCTTGTTCTCGTCACCGACACGGTCGGAGCCAGAGAAGCGGTTGTCGCGGAACAGCGATGCATAGTTGAAGGTGTATTCGCCGGTGTCGAATACCGGGATGTCGCCTTGATCTTTCTCAGGCACATAGAGGTAGAACAGGCGAGGTTCCAGGGTCTGGCGATAGTTCTTGCCGAACCAAGTGGTATTGCGATCGAAGTAGAGACCACTGTCGATGCTGACGATCGGTACACCGCGATTCTCGTTGCTGTCGAATCGGCCGTTCAGCTTCTGTTGCTCAGGGCTCAAGGCTGCGATCTGCGACTTGCCGGTACCGTCCAGGTCAAGCTGGTACTGGGTGTACTGGTATTTGACCGATGGCTTCAGGAAGCCATAAGTCCAGTCCATCGGCAGGCTGATAGCTGGCTTCAGGTTGAGTCGGTCGCCAGTGGCCCGGGCCAGCCCGGTCACGTTGTTATCCAGCCGACGCTCGACAGAACCGTCTTCGTTGACGAAGTTGCCGTCTTTCAGATCACGGTCAAAGCGAACCAGCTCCGTCTCGTAATCGAAACGCAGTCCTTGCGGATTGTATGGCAGCTGACCATTGAAAGTGATCTGCGGCAGACGGTCATATGGCGTGATGTTCGAAACAGTCGCCAGTTGGTACGCCTGAGCATTCAAGCGAGCGGTATAGCTGTCGCCACGATAGCTGACGGAGCCTTGCTGGTTCACGTAGTCTTCGCTTTTTACACCGATCTGATCGGTCTGTAGATCCTGGAAGTAATACGGATCGCTGATCTTGGTGTAGTCCACCTGAGTGAATACACGCGAGTCGAGACCGCCCTTGTGCTGCCAGTTGTACATGTAGCGATTTTTTTCGTAATCGGTCTGCTTGCTGCGATCGGTATCTTCGTCGTTCAGATACGCCGCACCGAACTGACCTTCGCTGGACTTGGTCAGGTAACGGAACTCACCCTCCACCAACATGCCATGCTTGGCCATGTAGCGCGGGTACAACGTGGCATCGTAGTTCGGCGCCAGGTTGAAGTAGTACGGGGTGACCAGCATGAAGCCGGTATCGCTGCCGGTGCCGATGGTCGGCGGCAGGAAGCCCGATTGACGACGGTCATCGATCGGGAAGTAGATGTACGGCGTGTACAGGATCGGGATGTCTTTGACGCGCAGCGTCACGTTGGTCGCGGTACCGAAACCGGTCGCCGGGTTCAAGGTGATGTTGTTGCCCTTGAGTTGCCACGCGTTGCTGTTCGGTTCGCACGTGGTGTACGTGCCGTCCTTCAAGCGGATGATCGCGTTTTCCGCACGCTTGGCGTACAGCGCGTTACCGCGGATGCGCGATTTGTGCATCACGTATTCGGCGTTGTCGACCTTGGCTTCACCGGTGTCGAGCTGTACATCGGCGTGGTCGCCGACGATCAGTGCGCCATTGTCACGGATGCGCACGTCGCCACTGAGTTCGGCGCGGCTCTCGGCCTGGTACAGGCTCGCCTCGTCGGATTCGACCTGCATGCTGCCCTGACGCAGGACAACATCACCGGCCAGCGTACCGACTTGATCATCGGTGTTATAGCGCGAGGCTTTTGCGCCGATAAAGGTCGGAGCATCGCTTTTGTTCGTCTTGTCATTCATGCCAGGACGAGTCGGCTCGATGTAGGCACCCGAGCAATAAGGACCGGTCTCGGCCAGTTGGGCGGCGGTGAGCTTCTCGCGCGGAACCCAGTCGAGGTGACTGAAGTCTTCGCTACGGGATTTCAGGCCACGGCCCTTGGCTTCGGTGACCAGTGCCGTTTTAGGGCCTGTGTCGGCAACCGAACCGTTCTCGCTCGCCGCTTCGCCGGTGGCACTGACGGCACTGCCGTCATGCACTGGTCGTGGCGGCAAAGCTGCAGCGGTTGATTTGGGCGCACAGGCCCAACCACCCGAAGCCGAGACGGAGCAGTCATACTGCTCGGCGGCGACAACGAATTGACTGGCCAGAGGTTGCATAGCCAGCAGACTGCCGGTTACCAACAACGGAAATTTTTTACGAAACGCGGGGGATTTCAATGCCATCTTATTAGTCCGGGCTTCCTGCGTGCCATCTGCCCGCGGTGTGGGCCGCACGCCTCTCGATGGTCTGAAAAAGATGCTGGATAATAAAGCATGACCCGCTTGACGGCTAGCGCCGTCGGAGACCCTTGCAATGCCTGATCAAGATGTACGCTTGCAACACCTGAAAGTTTGGCTCGATGAGCAGTTGGCAATCCTTTTTGCAGATCAGGGTTGGGGCGCCGTGCCCCCGGCCACGTTGACTGCGGCCAGTAGCGACGCGAGTTTCCGCCGTTACTTCCGCTGGGAAGGTGCCGGTCGCAGCTTCGTCGTGATGGACGCGCCGCCACCGCAGGAAAACTGCAAACCGTTCGTGGATATCGCTTTTTTGCTGGCGAAATCCGGAATAAACGTGCCGAAAATTTATGCCGAAGACCTCGAGCGTGGATTTCTTTTGCTCAATGACCTGGGCAACAAGACCTATCTCGACGTGATCGATGACGAAAATGCCGACAAATTGTTCAGCGATGCCCTGCAAGCGCTGCTGGCTTTTCAGCAGTTGCCGATGGTTGCACCGTTGCCGAGTTACGACGTGGCGTTGCTGCGCCGTGAGCTGGAACTGTTCCCGGAGTGGTACGTGAAGCGTGAACTCGGTATCGAGTTCGATGCGACCCAGCAGCAACAATGGCAGCGCATCAGTGATCTGTTGATCGACAGCGCCCTGGCGCAGCCCAAAGTGCTGGTTCACCGCGACTACATGCCGCGCAACCTGATGATCAGCGAACCGAACCCTGGCGTGCTGGATTTTCAGGACGCGGTCTATGGCCCGGTGACGTACGACGTGACCTGCCTGTTCAAGGACGCTTTCCTGAGTTGGCCTGAAGAGCGCGTGCGCGGCTGGCTGGAAAGCTACTGGCAACAGGCTTCGGCGCTGAATATTCCAGTCCAGCCGGACTTCGAAGATTTCCTGCGCGCCAGCGACCTGATGGGCGTCCAGCGCCATCTGAAAGTCATCGGCATCTTCGCCCGCATCTGCCATCGCGACGGCAAACCACGTTATCTGGCCGACGTGCCGCGCTTCTTCTCTTATATAGAAGCAGTGATCGCCCGTCGCCCGGAACTGGCGGAGCTGCAAACGCTGTTCACCAGCCTGCGAGGCGGAGCGACGGCATGAAGGCAATGATTCTGGCGGCAGGCAAAGGCGAGCGCATGCGCCCGCTGACCCTGACCACACCGAAACCGCTGGTGCGTGCCGGCGGTGTTCCCCTGATCGAATATCACCTGCGCGCGCTGGCAGCGGCAGGTTTCAGCGAAATCGTCATCAACCATGCCTGGCTCGGTCAGCAGATCGAGGATTACCTCGGTGACGGTGCGCAGTTTGGCGTGAGCATCGAGTACTCGCCGGAAGGCGAGCCGCTGGAAACCGGTGGCGGGATTTTCCGTGCACTGCCATTGCTCGGCGACGACGCGTTCCTGGTGGTCAATGGCGATATCTGGACCGATTACGACTTCAGCGTGCTGCATCAGCCGATCAACGGGCTGGCGCATCTGGTCCTGGCCGACAATCCGCCGCATCACCCGGCGGGCGATTTCATGCTCGTCGACGGCAAAGTGCGCGACGGTCAGGCAGATCTGCCGACCCTGACCTACAGCGGCATCGCCGTGCTGCATCCGCAATTGTTCGACGGCTGCGCGGACGGCGCCTTCAAACTGGCGCCGCTGTTGCGCATAGCCATGGCCGCCGGACAGATCACTGGCGAGCGTCTGAAAGGTCATTGGGTGGATGTCGGTACGCATGAGCGGCTGGCGGAAGCTGAACACCTGATAGAAGCGAGTCGCTGATATGTTGTGGCCAGGGACTCTGATTGGAGCCGGAGCAGGTTTTGCTATCGCGAGCATTCCGGGGGCCATGCTTGGTGCATTGCTGGGGCAGGCGCTGGATCGGCGCCTGCACCTGCAGAGCTGGGGACAATTGCGTGAAAAGCTTGGCGGTCGGCCAATGCTGCGCAACGACGAATTGCTTTTTGTGTTGCTCGGGCGGCTGGCCAAGAGTGACGGGCGGGTTACTGACGGCCATATCCATCAGGCGCGCAACGAGATGCGCGCGCTGGAGATGGGAGAGCCTGCGCAGCGGCGGGCCATCGCCGCGTTCAATCGCGGCAAGTCCGGCAGCGATAGTCTGCGCGGTTACCTGCGCCGTCTGAGTGCGCAGCCGCATGCCGCCGAAGGGGTGTTGCGCGCGTGTTGGCGAATGGTCTGGGCTGACGGTCGCGCAGGCGTGAGTGAGCGTGAATTACTCGCGCAGTGGGGCAAATGGCTGGGCTGGACGACGCATCAGGTGCAGGCGCTGGCCAGTGACTACGAACCCGGCAAACGGCCGATCGTCAGTGCGGCGGTGAGTTATCAGGAGGCGATGAAACTGCTTGGCGTGTCAGCGACCAGTGAGCCGGCGCAGATCAAACGCGCTTATCGGCGTTTGCTCAGTCGTCATCATCCGGACAAGATCGCCGGCAGCGGGGCGACGCCGGCGCAGGTGCGTGACGCGACCGAACGTACTCGGGAGCTGCACAACGCCTACACGTTGATTCGTGAACGGCGGGATTTTCGCTAGTCGTTAGATGTGTGTTGCGGGTTAGGGCCTCTTCGCGAGCAAGCCCGCTCCCACATTGGATCGGATTCCTTCAGTTGGAATGAAATCAAATGTGGGAGCGGGCTTGCTCGCGAATGGGGCAACTCGGTCTATCGATCAATCGGTGTTCTGCGGACTCAACCAGCCGCGCACCCGGCGGAACAACTGTTCCTGTTCGGCTTTGTTATCCGGCAACGCCTTCAACGCCACCTGGCTGAACGCTGACGTCTTCAAGCGTTTGCTCGCCTGCATACGTTCCAGCGCTGCGTTGCGATCCAGCGGTTTGTCCATGTAGAAAATGTCTGCGGTCGGCAACTTCAGTGTCGGTGTCAGCTCCGCCAGTTGCGGCTTGGCCTTGGCCGGCATCTGCGCGTCGACCATGACCAACTTCTCCACCTGCGCGGTTTGCTTCTCGCTCAGATAACGCGCCGCCCAATAGGCCCCCGTGCCATGGCCGAGTACGACAATGCGTCGCGCACTCTGCTGTTCGGCATAGCCAATCGCGGCATCAATGCGCGCGAAGATGCGTTCGGCGTCGGCTTTGGCTTGTTCTTCGGTGGTTTCGGCAACGACCTGATCGGCGACTTCGGCTTCCCCTCCGGCGGCTTGTTCGATCGGTTGTGCGGTGGTCGAATCCTTGCTGCCGGTTTCTGCTGCTTTCGGTGCGGCGGCGGGCTCGATTACACGCGGTGCGATGGCATCGCTTTGCAGATCGGGCAGGGTGATACTCAGGCTGCTCCACTCGACATCCGGCAGTTTGCGCCGCAACGGACCGATTGCCTGCGGCCAGTCAGCCGTCTCGCCGGCGCCGGGGATGATAATCACCGCTCCTTTGGGTTCGGCGGTGTTGGCCGGTTTCCACAGGGCCAGAAAGGTGTCGCTGCCAGCCTGCAATTGCTGTTGTTCCTGCGCCGGCACCTTACGTTCCAGTGCGGCGGCCTCTTCCTGACTACGCTCAAGCAGTGGCTGGCGTTCGGCCGGTTTTTCTTCGGCAGGTTTTTCTGCCGTGGCGGCGGGCGCCGGGTCGGCGGCTTCAACGGAAAACGCACAAGGCAGGATCAGCGACAGGCACAATGCTGGCATTGCCAGGCGATAAACAGAGGGCATCGGTTATTCCAGGCCAGAAAGTATCCCGGCAGCCTAATGGGTTGGTCAGAATTTGTCAGTGTATGAGACTTCAATGAAGCGATTTTGCTGCCTGTGGGTTATCGGCTGTTTGTGGTTTCCCTTGATGGGCTGGGCGGCGCCTGCGCCACCGGCACACCTCGCGCAATTGTCATCGAGTCAGCAGCAATGGTTGGCGCAGCATGCTGAATTGCGCGTCGGCCTGGTGCTGCAAGCGCCCTATGCGCAATATGACCGGCGCTCGCAACGCCTGTCCGGGGCCAACGTTGAGGTGATGAAGTTGCTGGCCAAAGCGCTCAATGTCGAACTGAGTTGGCGCAATTTTCAAGACCTCGCGCAACTGGAAGCGGCCCTGCGCGCGGGTGAAATCGATATCGCCCCCGGCCTGACACAGACACCGAGCGCGTTGCGCCTGTGGCAGTTTTCCGATCCGTACATGCGCGTGCCGCAGTTGATCGTCAGCGATCAAAAGGCCAGCGGCGCCATCGATCTGGAAAAGCTCGACAGCCAGACCCGCGTTGCCGTGCGCATGCCGAGCACGACGGCAGACTATCTGCGCGGCAACTATCCACATCTGAACCTGCAAGGCGTGCCGCTGGACCGTCAGGCGTTGCAGTTGCTGTTGAGTCAGCAGGCGTCTTATGCGGTGATCGATGAAGCGCAGCTCGGACGTTTGTCGGTAGAGTCCGAGTTCGCCGAACTGCTGGTGGTCGGCGATATCGGTTTGCCGCAATTGCTGCGCATCGCCACGCGCCGCGACTGGCCCGAGCTTGCCGGCATCGTGCAGAGCGCCTTGCGTGCGATTCCGGGGAAAGACCTGGAGCGCCTGCACAATCAATGGCTGCAACCGAAATATCCGCGACTGTCCGAGTCACCGGGGTTTTGGCAGAACCTCAGTCTGTTGTTCGCAGTGATGTTGCTCAGTTGCGTGGCGATCGTGTTCTGGCAGCGGCGTCAGCAGCACAGTCTCGAACAGCGTCTGCTCGCCGCCCGCGAAGACATCGCCCTGCGCGCGGCAAGTGAGGAAGCCCTGCGGCTGACGCAATTTTCCATCGATCAAAGTACCGTCGGCATTCTCTGGGTCAATTGGGACAGCCACGTGCGTTACGCCAATCGCGCGGCGGAAATCATGCTCGGTTATCCCTCGGGCGGGCTGATCGAGCGACCTTTGATCGACTTCGAGCCAGGCCTGCACATGGATCGCTGGCTCAATCTGTGGAAGCGCGCGCGGGCCAGCGAAGAAGGGCCGCTGAGTTTCGAAACCAATTGCGTGCGCGCCGATGGCAGTGTCTTGCCGGCGGATGTGTCGCTGAGTTTTCTGCGCTTTCGCGACAGTGAGTATCTGGTGGTTTATCTCAACGACGTCACCGAGCGTCGCCGTGCATTGGCCGCGTTGCAGGAAAGTGAGGCGCGCCTGCAAGGCATCGCCGCCAACGTGCCGGGCCTGGTGTTCCGTCTGGAGCGGGCGCCGGTGACCGGGCAGATCGACTTTGCCTATATCAGCGAGGGCAGTGAAAGCCTGGTCGGCTACGCGCCGGCCGTGATTGCCCACCGTGACATGGGCCTGCGCAGTCTGGTGCACCCGGACGACAAGGCCAGTTATCACCGCACCCAGGATCAGGCGCTGGACACCGACAGTGACTGGTCGTGGCAGGGCCGGATCGTCACGCGTCAGGGTGAACAACGCTGGGCCGAGATCAAGGCGATCACCCGCCAGCTGGAGGATGGCGCTTACGTGTGGGATGGCATCGTCTGGGACATCACCGAGAGCAAGCGCATCGAGCTGGAACTGGCCGACTCTCGCGAACAACTGCGCGAACTGTCGGCGCACCTTGAGAGCGTGCGCGAAGAGGAAAAGGCGCGGATCGCCCGCGAAGTGCACGATGAACTGGGGCAGATGCTCACCGTGCTGAAACTGGAGACGTCGATGTGCGAATTGGCCTACGCGCAACTCGACCCAGGCCTGAATGAACGGCTGAACAGCATGAAGCGCCTGATCGCCCAGTTGTTTCAGTTGGTGCGGGATGTGGCGACGGCGTTGCGTCCGCCGATTCTCGATGCCGGGATTGCTTCGGCGATCGAGTGGCAGGCACGACGGTTCGAGGCGCGTACGCAGATTCCGTGTCTGGTGCAGGTGCCGGACAACCTGCCGCCGCTCAGCGATGCCAAGGCGATCGGGCTGTTCCGGATATTGCAGGAAGCGCTGACCAACGTGATGCGCCATGCTCAGGCGCATACTGTGGAACTGACATTGGAGCTTGCGGGCGACGAATTGTGTCTGACGGTCAGTGATGATGGCGTAGGATTTGTCGCCGCTACGGGTAGGCCGACCTCGTTTGGCCTGGTCGGCATGCGTGAACGGGTGTTGATCATGGGTGGGCGGTTGGTGCTGGAGAGTGAACCGGGGGAGGGCACCAGTCTGGTGGTGCGCGTGCCGGTGAGTGAGGCCTGATAGTTTGTGGTGTGAATGCTGACGCCTTCGCGAGCAAGCCCGCTCCCACATGTTGGAATGCATTCTCCTGTGGGAGCGGGCTTGCTCGCGAATGATCTTGGCTCGGAAGTAACGAGGAGAAAAAAGTGATCCGTGTATTGGTAGCCGAAGACCACACCATCGTCCGCGAAGGCATTAAACAGTTGATCGGCCTGGCCAAGGATCTGCAAGTGGTGGGCGAGGCGAGCAACGGCGAGCAACTGCTGGAGACGCTGCGCCATGTTCCGTGCGAAGTGGTGCTGCTCGATATCTCCATGCCCGGCGTCAACGGCCTCGAAGCGATCCCACGGATTCGCGCACTGAACAATCCGCCGGCGATTCTGGTGCTGTCGATGCACGATGAAGCGCAGATGGCCGCCCGCGCGCTGAAGGTCGGTGCGGCCGGGTATGCGACCAAGGACAGCGATCCGGCGCTGTTGCTCACGGCAATCCGTAAAGTCGCGGCGGGTGGGCGATATATCGATCCGGATCTGGCCGATCGCATGGTCTTCGAAGTCGGCCTGACCGATGCCCGGCCGCTGCATTCGCTATTGTCCGAGCGCGAATTCTCGGTGTTCGAGCGCCTGGCCCAGGGCGCCAACGTCAACGACATCGCCCAGCAACTGGCCCTGAGCAGCAAAACCATCAGTACCCACAAGGCGCGGCTGATGCAGAAGCTCAACATCACCTCGCTGGCCGAACTGGTCAAATACGCGATGGAACACAAACTCCTCTGAAGATCACCGCAATTAAAACTGTGGGAGCGGGCTTGCTCGCGAAAGCGGTGTACCAGTCGCCGAATGAGTTGAATGACCCACCGCATTCGCGAGCAAGCCCGCTCCCACAAGGGATGTGCTTTGAGGCTGGCATCTTGGGCGTATCTGTTAGCGACAAGCGCTTCTGCCCTTGCTTGCGGCTTGCGGCTTGAAACTTGCCGCTGGCTTGCCAATCCGCGCCATCCTTGTAGGGCAATCCCTACCCCCAACCTTCCATCCGGCTGAGGCAATTCTCTCCTGCGCCCCGATTTGCGCGCCTGTCAGCAGCCACTAGGCTTAACCCACAAGCAGTCATCAACAACAAAGGTGCGGGTATGAGCCAGGTCGATACAAACGCAGGGGCCAGTGATGTGCTGGTCAGCTTTCGTGGAGTGCAGAAGAGCTACGACGGCGAGAACCTGATCGTCAAAGACCTTAACCTGGACATTCGCAAAGGCGAATTTCTCACCCTGCTCGGGCCGTCCGGTTCCGGCAAGACCACCAGCCTGATGATGCTCGCCGGTTTCGAAACGCCGACTGCCGGTGAAATCCTGCTGGCCGGGCGTTCGATCAACAACGTGCCGCCGCACAAGCGTGACATCGGCATGGTGTTCCAGAATTACGCGCTGTTCCCGCACATGACCGTGGCTGAAAACCTCGCCTTCCCGCTGACCGTGCGCGGTCTGAACAAAAGCGACGTCAGCGACCGCGTGAAGAAAGTCCTCAGCATGGTTCAGCTCGACGCGTTCGCCTCGCGCTATCCGGCGCAACTGTCCGGCGGTCAGCAGCAACGGGTGGCACTGGCCCGCGCGCTGGTGTTCGAGCCGCAACTGGTGCTGATGGATGAACCCCTCGGCGCCCTCGACAAACAACTGCGTGAACACATGCAGATGGAAATCAAACACCTGCACCAGCGCCTCGGTGTGACCGTGGTCTACGTGACACACGACCAGGGTGAAGCGCTGACCATGTCCGACCGCGTCGCGGTTTTCCATCAAGGCGAAATCCAGCAGATCGCCCCGCCGCGCACACTTTACGAAGAACCGAAAAACACCTTCGTCGCCAACTTCATCGGCGAGAACAACCGCCTCAACGGTCGCTTGCTCAGCCAGACCGGCGAGCGTTGCGTGGTCGAATTGGCTCGTGGCGAAAAGGTCGAGGCATTGGCGGTCAACGTCGGCCAGACCGGCGAGCCGGTGACCCTTTCGATTCGTCCGGAGCGCGTCAGCCTCAACGGTTCCAGCGATCAATGCGTTAACCGCTTCTCAGGGAGGGTGGCGGAATTCATCTATCTGGGCGACCACGTCCGGGTGCGCCTGGAAGTCTGCGGCAAGACCGACTTCTTCGTGAAACAACCGATTGCCGAGCTCGATCCCGCGCTCGCTGTCGGTGACGTGGTACCGCTTGGCTGGCAGGTCGAGCACGTTCGCGCGCTTGATCCACTTTTAGAGGCGCATTAATCGCCCCGGCAATACCAACACCAACCCTGCACGTGGAGAGAACAATAAATGTTGAGATCCCTGAAGTTCACCGCCCTGACCCTGGGCCTGATGGGTGCGGCAAGCGCGATGGCCGCAGGCCCCGATTTGACTGTGGTGTCGTTTGGCGGGGCGAACAAGGCGGCGCAAGTCAAAGCCTTCTATGCACCGTGGGAAGCGGCGGGCAACGGCAAGATCGTCGCCGGCGAATACAACGGCGAAATGGCCAAGGTCAAAGCCATGGTCGACACCAAGAGCGTGTCGTGGGATCTGGTCGAAGTTGAATCGCCAGAGCTGTCCCGTGGTTGCGACGAAGACGTGTTCGAGCAACTCGACCCGGCGCTGTTCGGCAAATCCGAAGACTACGTCAAAGGCGCGATTCAGCCGTGCGGCGTGGGCTTCTTCGTTTGGTCGACCGTGCTGGCCTACAACGCCGACAAGCTGAAAACCGCGCCAACCAGTTGGGCGGATTTCTGGGATACCAAGAAATTCCCGGGCAAGCGTGGCCTGCGCAAAGGCGCCAAGTACACCCTTGAGTTCGCTCTGATGGCGGATGGCGTGGCGCCGAAAGACGTCTACAAAGTGCTGGCCGGCAAGGACGGTCAGGATCGCGCATTCAAGAAACTCGATGAGCTGAAACCGAGCATTCAGTGGTGGGAAGCCGGCGCACAACCGCCGCAATACCTCGCTTCCGGTGACGTGGTGATGAGCTCGGCTTACAACGGGCGCATCGCTGCCGTGCAAAAAGAATCCAACCTGAAAGTGGTGTGGAACGGCGGCATCTACGACTTCGATGCCTGGGCGATTCCGAAAGGTCTCGACGCCAAGCGTGCCGAAGCGGCGAAGAAGTTCATCGCTTACTCGGTACAGCCGCAGCAGCAGAAGACCTACTCGGAAAACATCGCCTACGGCCCGGCCAATACCCAGGCTGTGCCGCTGCTGGCCAAGGATGTCCTGAAAGACATGCCGACCACTCCGGAAAACATCGCCAACCAGGTGCAGATCGACGTCAGCTTCTGGGCTGACAACGGCGAGCAACTGGAGCAGCGCTTCAACTCCTGGGCTGCGAAGTAATCCGAACCTGGTGAGGGTGGGTTGGCCCACCCCTGTGGGAGCGAGCCTGCTCGCGAAAGCGGTAGATCAGCCAGCATAGATGTTGAATGTGCTGGCCTCTTCGCGAGCAGGCTCGCTCCCACAGGTAGCTGTGTTTCAACACAACAGAGGTGGTTCGCCACCTCTGTAACGATCAAAGATTTGCGGAGTACGTCATGGCCATCGCCGTTCCCCTGAACGAGGGCAACAGCCCCACCTTGAAGCAGAAGCTCAAGCGCGCCGAGCGGGTCAACCGCTGGAAGGCTCAAGCGCTGATCGCGCCGTTGGTGCTGTTTCTGCTGCTGGTGTTTCTGGTGCCGATCGTGGCGCTGCTCTACAAAAGCGTCGGCAACCCCGAAGTGGTCGGCGGCATGCCGCGCACCGTGGCGGCCATCGCCAGTTGGGACGGTCGCGGCCTGCCCGCTGAACCGGTCTACAAAGCCGCCGGCGAAGACCTCGCCGAAGCACGCAAAAACCAGACGCTGGGCGATCTGTCCAAGCGCTTGAACATGGAGTTGGCCGGCTATCGCAGCCTGCTGACCAAAACCGCCCGGGCGCTGCCCTTCGCCAGCGAACCGGCCTCTTATAAAGAAGCCCTGGAAGGTCTCGACGAACGTTGGGGCGACCCGGCCTACTGGCAAGCGGTCAAACGCAACACCAGCAGCATCACCCCGTATTACCTGCTGGCAGCGGTCGATCACCGTATCGACGACCTCGGCGAAATCGCCCCGGCCACTCCGGATCAGGCGATCTATCTCGACATCTTCGCCCGCACGTTCTGGATGGGCCTCATCATCACCGTGATCTGCCTGCTACTCGCTTATCCACTGGCGTACCTGCTGGCGAACCTGCCCTCGCGCCAAAGCAATCTGCTGATGATTCTGGTGCTGTTGCCGTTCTGGACCTCGATTCTGGTGCGCGTCGCCGCGTGGATCGTGCTCCTGCAATCGGGCGGTCTGATCAACAGTGGCCTGATGGCCATGGGCATCATCGATAAACCGCTGGAACTGGTGTTCAACCGCACCGGTGTGTACATCTCGATGGTGCACATCCTGCTGCCGTTCATGATCCTGCCGATCTACAGCGTGATGAAAGGCATCTCGCCAACCTACATGCGCGCGGCGATTTCCCTCGGTTGCCATCCGTTCGCCAGTTTCTGGCGGGTGTACTTCCCGCAGACCTATGCCGGTGTCGGCGCCGGTTGCCTGCTGGTGTTCATCCTTGCCATTGGCTACTACATCACCCCGGCGCTGCTCGGCAGCCCCAACGATCAAATGGTCAGTTACTTCGTTGCCTTCTACACCAACACCAGCATCAACTGGGGCATGGCCACCGCACTGGGCGGGCTGTTGCTGCTGGCGACCGTGGTGCTTTATCTGATTTACAGCTGGCTGGTCGGCGCCAGTCGCCTGCGCCTGAGCTAAGGGGAATTCGAGATGCTGAGTCCTTACATGTCACCCATCGAACGGGTGTGGTTCTACAGCTTGCGGATCCTCTGCGGCTTGATCCTGCTGTTCCTGATTCTGCCGGTGCTGGTGATTATCCCGCTGTCGTTCAACTCGGGCAGTTTCCTCGTGTATCCGCTGCAAGGCTTTTCGCTGCACTGGTACCAGGACTTTTTTGCCTCGGCGGAATGGATGCGTGCACTGAAGAACAGCATCATCGTTGCCCCGGCGGCGACGGTGCTGGCGATGGTCTTCGGTACGCTGGCGGCGATTGGTCTGACGCGCGGTGACTTTCCCGGTAAAGCGCTGGTGATGGCGCTGGTCATTTCGCCGATGGTGGTGCCGGTGGTGATCATCGGTGTGGCGAGTTATCTGTTCTTCGCCCCGTTGGGATTGGGCAACAGCTTCTTCTCGTTGATTGTGGTGCACGCGGTGTTGGGTGTGCCGTTTGTGATCATCACGGTGTCGGCGACGTTGCAGGGCTTTAACCACAACCTGGTGCGGGCTGCCGCGAGTCTCGGTGCTTCACCGCTGACGGCGTTCCGTCGGGTGACCTTGCCGCTGATTGCGCCGGGGGTGATTTCCGGCGCGCTGTTTGCGTTTGCGACTTCGTTTGATGAAGTGGTGGTGACGCTGTTTCTCGCAGGTCCCGAGCAGGCGACATTGCCCCGGCAAATGTTCAGCGGGATTCGCGAAAACCTCAGTCCGACGATTGCTGCGGCGGCTACTTTGCTGATTGCCTTCTCCGTGATCCTGCTGCTGACCCTGGAATGGCTACGCGGCCGTAGCGAAAAACTGCGCACCGCTCAGATTTAAGGTCCAGATCAAGAGCTTACCTCCTCACCCCAGCCCTCTCCCCCATGGGGGAGAGGGGGAAAGGGAGCAGATCTTTATGGTTTTCAAAACCTGAGTTCGACTCGATAATTCAGGTCGGCGTATTGCGAGAGTACAACTCGGTCAGTCCCCTCTCCCTCGGGGAGAGGGCTAGGGTGAGGGGCTCTTGCTCTTGCCCTCAATGGGTCATTCACCACCTGAATAGCAGACAACCCCAAATCCCCAGCTAATCTTGTGCCCAGCTCCCACATCTATAAGAGGCTGCGCACGATGAGTCTTTCCCAGTTCAAAATCGCTCACAAACTGATCACCGGTGCCGGCGCCATCGAACAACTGGCCGCCGAACTCACGCGCCTCGACATCGACAACCCATTGATCGTCACCGACGCAGCGCTGGTCAAATCCGGCACGGTCGAGCTGGCGCTGGTGCAACTCGGTGGGCGTGACTACGAGATTTTCGACCGCGTGCTGCCCGACCCGGAAATCGCCATCGTCGAGGATTGCATGCGTGTGTACCGCGAAGGCGGGCATGACGGCTTGATCGGCCTCGGTGGCGGCAGCGCCATCGACATCGCCAAAAGTGTTGCGGCCTACGCCGGATATCACGGTGCGCTGGAGGATCTGTTCGGCGTCGACCAGGTGCCGCGCAAAGGCCCGCCGCTGATCGCCATCCCGACCACCGCCGGCACCGGTTCCGAAGTCACCAACGTGGCGATCCTCTCGGACAAAGTCGCACAACTGAAGAAAGGCATCGTCAGCGACTTTCTATTACCGGACGTCGCGCTGGTCAGCCCACAGATGACCCTGACCTGCCCACGCAGCGTTACCGCCGCCAGTGGCGTCGACGCGTTGGTGCACGCCATCGAATCCTATCTGTCGGTGAACGCCTCGCCGATCACCGACTCCCTGGCCATTGGCGCGATAAAACTTATCGCCAAAGCCCTGCCCAAGGCTTACGCCAATGGCGCCAACCTGCAAGCCCGCGAAGACATGGCCACCGCCAGTTTGATGGCCGGCATGGCGTTTGGTAATGCCGGGGTCGGCGCGGTGCATGCGCTGGCGTATCCGCTGGGCGGGCGTTTCAACATTGCCCATGGCGTCAGTAATGCCTTGTTGCTGCCGTATGTCATGACCTGGAACAAGATGGCCTGTGTCGAACGCATGCAGGATATTGCCGAAGCCATGGGCGTAAAGACTGCTCATCTGAGCGCAGCCGAGGCGGCGGACAAAGCCGTGCAGGCGATGACCGATTTGTGTGCAGCGGTGGAAATTCCGGCCGGTTTGCGCAGTTTCGGTGTGCCGGAAGAGGCGATCCCGGCCATGGCGGTGGAAGCCGCGGGGATCGAGCGCTTGATGCGCAATAACCCGCGCAAACTCAGCGCCGTCGATATCGAGAAGATCTACCGAGCGGCGTACTGATCATCGCGGTCACGGTGCGCGCGCTCAAGCATGAGGCTACAATGCGCGCCATCGTGATTTAGCTCAGAAAAGGTGCGTCATGCAGCCCTTCGTAATTGCTCCGTCGATTCTCTCCGCCGACTTCGCCCGCCTCGGCGAGGAAGTGGACAACGTTCTCGCCGCTGGCGCCGACTTCGTTCACTTCGACGTCATGGACAACCACTACGTACCGAACCTGACCATCGGCCCGATGGTCTGCGCGGCGTTGCGCAAGTATGGCGTCACCGCGCCAATTGACGCGCACCTGATGGTCAGCCCGGTAGACCGTATCGTCGGCGACTTCATCGAAGCCGGCGCGACCTACATCACCTTCCACCCGGAAGCCACGCTGCACGTCGATCGTTCGCTGCAACTGATCCGTGAAGGCGGCTGCAAATCCGGTCTGGTGTTCAACCCGGCGACCCCGCTGGACGTGCTCAAATACGTGATCGACAAAGTCGATATGGTCTTGCTGATGAGCGTCAACCCAGGCTTCGGCGGGCAGAAATTCATTCCGGGCACCCTCGACAAACTGCGCGAAGCGCGGGCGATCATCGATGCCTCGGGCCGTGACATCCGTCTGGAAATCGACGGCGGCGTCAACGTCAACAACATCCGCGAAATCGCTGCGGCTGGCGCTGACACTTTTGTCGCCGGCTCGGCAATCTTCAATGCGCCGAACTATCAGGAAGTCATCGACAAGATGCGTTCCGAACTGGCGCTGGCTCGCCCATGAGCGGGTTTGAGCAGCTGTTCCCGGGAAAACTGCCTCGGCTGGTGATGTTCGATCTGGATGGCACGCTGATCGACTCGGTTCCGGACCTGGCAGCAGCGGTGGACAACATGCTGCTCTCCCTCGGCCGCAAGCCTGCCGGCATCGAATCGGTGCGCGAGTGGGTGGGCAACGGCGCGCCGGTATTGGTGCGCCGCGCTTTGGCCGGTGGCATCGATCATTCGACGGTGGATGACGTCGAGGCCGAGCACGCGCTGGAAGTGTTCATGGAGGCTTACGGCGCCAGTCATGAGCTGACCGTGGTCTATCCCGGCGTGCGCGACACCCTCAAGTGGCTGCAAAAGCAGGGTGTGGTCATGGCGCTGATCACCAACAAGCCGGAGCGCTTCGTCGCGCCGCTGCTGGATCAGATGAAGATCGGTCGCTATTTCAAGTGGATCATCGGCGGCGATACCTTGCCGCAGAAGAAGCCTGATCCGGCAGCGCTGTTCTTCGTGATGAAAATGGCCAATATCCCCGCCTCGCAATCGTTGTTCGTTGGCGACTCGCGCAGCGATGTACTGGCGGCGAAAGCGGCGGGGGTCAAATGCGTGGCGCTGAGTTATGGCTACAACCATGGCCGGCCAATTGCCGAGGAATCGCCGGCATTGGTGATCGACGATCTGCGCAAACTAATTCCCGGTTGCCTCGTCACGGCCGCTGAGATAACGTTGCCCGACGCTTCTCAATCCCATTCTGGAAACGCCATCGTGGTGGTCACTCGCAAACTCTGGATGAAAGTCATCAAGGCCCTGGCCCGCTGGCGTTGGCGCGCCTGACTTGTTCCTCGCCGGCCTGCCGGCACGTTTGCATACCTGACTGATTTGCCCCTCACACCACGAGGCACCTTATGATCCGCGAAGAATTCCTGCGCTTGGCCGCTGACGGCTACAACCGCATCCCGTTGGCCTGCGAAACCCTGGCCGACTTCGACACGCCGCTGTCGATCTACCTGAAACTGGCCGACCAGCCCAACTCCTACCTGCTCGAATCGGTGCAGGGCGGTGAGAAATGGGGCCGTTATTCGATCATCGGCCTGCCATGCCGCACGGTCATGCGCGTTCACGACCATCACGTCAGCATCACCGTTGATGGCGTCGAGACTGAAAGCCACGACGTCGAAGATCCGCTGGCGTTCGTCGAAACCTTCAAGGCACGCTACAACGTACCGACCATCGATGGCCTGCCGCGTTTCAACGGCGGCCTGGTCGGTTACTTCGGTTACGACTGCGTGCGTTATGTCGAGAAGCGCCTGGGCAAGTGCCCGAACCCGGATCCTTTGGGTGTGCCGGACATTTTGCTGATGGTTTCCGATGCCGTCGTGGTGTTCGACAACCTCGCCGGCAAAATGCACGCGATCGTGCTGGCCGACCCTGCGCAGGCCGATGCCTTCGCACAAGGTCAGGCGCAATTGCAGGCGTTGCTGGAGAAACTGCGTCAGCCGATCACCCCGCGCCGTGGCCTGGATTTCAGCAAGCAGCAGTCGGCTGATCCGGTGTTCCGTTCGAGTTTCACTCAGGACGACTACGAAAAAGCCGTCGATACCATCAAGGAATACATCCTCGCCGGTGACTGCATGCAGGTCGTGCCGTCGCAGCGCATGTCGATCGACTTCAAGGCTGCGCCAATCGATCTGTACCGCGCGCTGCGTTGCTTCAACCCGACGCCGTACATGTACTTCTTCAACTTCGGCGACTTCCACGTCGTCGGCAGTTCGCCGGAAGTGCTGGTGCGGGTCGAAGACAACCTGATCACTGTGCGCCCGATTGCCGGCACCCGCCCACGCGGCGCGACCGAAGAAGCCGATGTGGCGCTGGAAGAAGATCTGCTGTCGGACGACAAAGAAATCGCCGAGCACTTGATGCTGATCGATCTGGGTCGTAACGACACCGGTCGCGTATCGGAAATCGGTTCGGTGAAACTCACCGAGAAGATGGTCATCGAGCGTTATTCCAACGTGATGCACATCGTCTCCAACGTCACCGGCCAGTTGAAGGCCGGGCTGACGGCGATGGACGCACTGCGGGCGATTCTGCCGGCGGGCACTTTGTCCGGCGCGCCGAAGATTCGTGCGATGGAAATCATCGACGAACTGGAACCGGTCAAGCGTGGTGTGTATGGCGGCGCGGTCGGTTACTTCGCCTGGAACGGCAACATGGACACTGCGATTGCGATTCGCACGGCGGTGATCAAGAACGGCGAACTGCACGTTCAGGCCGGTGGCGGCATCGTCGCCGACTCGGTACCGGCGCTGGAATGGGAAGAAACCCTGAACAAACGCCGCGCGATGTTCCGCGCCGTCGCCCTGGCCGAACAAACCCCTGACTGACCACCGATCCCCTGTGGGAGAGGCCATGTGTGGTAAGGGGATTTATCTGTGGTGTGGGATTCATTGTGGCGAGGGGATTTATCCCCGCTCGGCTGCGCAGCAGTCGTAAAACCATTACATGCGGTTTGCCTGATACACCGCGGTGTTTGGTTTAGGGGCTGCTTCGCACCCCAACGGGGATAAATCCCCTCGCCACAGGTTAATGTCTCTCACCCCAGAAATGATCCATAAAAAGCGGCGCCTGTGAGGGCGCCGCTTTTTTATGACCTGCAACAACCCCTGTAGGAGTTGCCGCAGGCTGCGATCTTTCGATCTACCGCTTAAAAATCCAGCACCACCCCAACATTCACACCCTGCTGGGTAAAGTCATCATCCTTGCGGAACGTATACCCGCCACGCAGCGCCAGATCAGCAGTGAGCTTGTGGCTCACGCCCAGACTCAACCGGTTCAAATGGCTCTGCGGCGTGTAACCCTCAAGTTTGAAGTCGTTCGCCGGCAAGGTATTGAGTGCGATGTTGACCTTTTGCACGTCATCCTCGTACTCACGTTCGTGGGCGTACTCGCCATACACCTGGGTTTGCGAAGTGAAGTTGTACTTGCCCTGCAAACCGAGGCCGAGGCGTTTCGAATCGCGGGTCTGGTCGTCAAAGGTCAGCGCCGTGGCGCGGTTGCTTTTCTCCGAGTAACCGTCGACATCGACGCTGGCGTAGTCGGCGCTGATGAACGGCGACAGGTGCCACTCGCTGCCCGGCTGGGCAATGTCATAACCGATACGCGTGCTGAACGCCCACAGGCTGCCGTCGGTATCGCCTTTCTCTGCACCCTCGCTGACGCCCAGATCAAACTTGCGCTTGAGGTTGTCGTACTCGAGTTTGCCGCCGGTCAACGCCATGTCAGCCCACCAGCGATTCTGCTGGAACTGGGCGAACGCGGTGGCCATGTAGCTGTTGAGTTTGTAGTCGGAATCGTTATGACCAGCCTCGAGGTTCTGCCGGTAGAAACCGCCCGCCACACCGACACGCCACGCCTCGTTGAGACGATAGCTGCCGCCGACGTTGAGGTTGTAACCGCTGCCATCGGCGCTGGCGCCGCTGCTTTGGCTGTCGACGTCGACATGCTGGCCACCCGCGGAAACGATCGCGCGCCATTGGCCAACCGCTTGCCAGTTTTCCCAATCGGCTTGCCATTGGCTGCGCAGTTCATCCTGATGCGCGCGGACGGTGGCGTGGGCCATTTCCGGCAGCAATGTCAGTTCCCATGGCGCCGCCAGCAGGGAATAGGCGTAGTCGGAGATCAGTTTCTGGCCGGCTTCGGTCGGGTGCACGCCGTCGTTGTAGATCAGCTTGCTCGGATCCGGGGTCGCACTGTTGATGCCGTAACGGGCGTTTTCCGGGCAACTGCTGCCGCTGAAGCAGGTCGCGGTCAGATTCTGATCGGTGGCCAGGCCAAAGCGCCCGGGATTGGCGAACACTTCCGACAGCAGTACCGGAATGTTCAACGGAATGATTTCGGCGTTGATGCCTTGCAGGCGTGTCACCAACTGGCTGTTGAATTGCGCGGCGAGCTGGCTGCTGAACGACTGCAGCGGTGTGCCATTGATCGCCGGAGTCAGGCCGACGTCAGGCAGCAACCAGACCATCACGTATTTGGCGCCGGCGGTTTGCAGCGCCTGCACACTGTCGGCCAGGCGATCGGCGCCGGCATTGGCTTGCGGCAGGCTGAGAATGCGACCCTGGAGGAAGTCGTTACCGCCGCCGGAAATGTAATACAGCGCATTCGGGTCGGCACGGAAGCCGTTCGATGGCAAGTAGCCGGCGCGGGTGCGTTCGCCTGTGGCGGATTGTGTAGTAATCGAATCGAGGATCTGATCGGTACGATAACCGCCAACCGCCCAGTTATTGCCGTCGGGCTGACCGTTTTCGGCGCGCACTGCCGAACTCGATGAAGCTGTCTGATCCGGGGTGAAGCCCAGTCGTCCACCGAGTAATTGCGTGGAGTTCAGCGAACGTACTTCGCCGCTGCCATCCAGGTAAACCGGGCCGGTGCGGTTGGTGTAACGCTGGGTGGCACCGGCCGGGCCGCCGGTGTCTCTGAAGGTGCCGGCATCGTTGAGGCTGTCGCCAAACACCACGAAATTCGAGTAAGGATTGGGTGCCGCATTCGCCTGGGCACAGGCCAGTGCGAGGAGGCAGCCGGCCAGCGGTACAAACAACGTCTGTTTGATCATGAGCAAGTCCGTTTATTTATTGTTGTAGGTGAACGAAACGACAGTACCAAAAACTTCCGGCATTTTGCCATCGGTCGCTAATCCTCCCCTGGATTTATCCCCCAAAGCCCCGGCCATATTGCACGCTCCGCCCAGCTAAGTTACTGTGCCGGAACGTATGAACGAGACCTTCCCCGTGTTGATCACCAGCAAACTTCTGGATCAAGTCATCAAGGCACACGCCCGCTGGCGTTGGCGCGCCTGAATCTTTTCTGCCGGCCCCGCCGGATCTGTATCGCTTTGCCTTCCTTGCCTGTTTGAAATGCCGCTGTGCCGACGCGTCTACCTGCGTCCGACATCGTGCAGCGCCCTGCGGGCAAGTCATCTGAAGGCTGTCTCCAAGTCAGAATTCAAGAGGTTCGAAACGCCATGTTGCTGATGATCGACAACTACGACTCCTTTACTTACAACGTTGTGCAATACCTCGGCGAGTTGGGTGCCGAGGTCAAAGTGGTGCGCAACGACGAATTGACCATCGCCGAAATCGAAGCACTCAAGCCTGAGCGCATCGTGGTATCGCCAGGCCCTTGCACGCCGACCGAAGCCGGCATCTCCATCGAAGCCATCAAGCACTTCGCCGGCAAACTGCCGATCCTCGGCGTCTGCCTCGGCCACCAGTCCATCGGTCAGGCCTTTGGCGGCGACGTCGTGCGTGCGCGTCAGGTAATGCACGGTAAGACTAGTCCGGTATTTCACGAGGACAAGGGTGTTTTCGCCGGTCTGAATCATCCGCTGACGGTTACCCGCTATCACTCGCTGATCGTCAAACACGATACTTTGCCCGATTGCCTGGAACTGACCGCGTGGACTCAGCACGATGACGGTTCGGTCGACGAAATCATGGGCCTGCGTCACAAGACCCTGAACATTGAGGGCGTACAGTTCCACCCCGAGTCGATCCTGACCGAGCAGGGTCATGAACTGTTTGCCAACTTCCTCAAACAAACCGGCGGCACGCGCTAAGGACTTCCCGTGAATATCAAGACAGCCCTGAGCCGTATCGTCGATCACCTCGACCTCAGCACCGATGAAATGCGCGATGTGATGCGTGAAATCATGACCGGCCAATGCACTGACGCGCAGATCGGCGCGTTCATGATGGCCATGCGGATGAAGAGCGAGAGCATCGACGAGATCGTCGGCGCCGTGTCGGTCATGCGTGAGCTGGCCGATCAGGTTGAACTGAAAACGCTCGACGGCGTGGTCGATGTGGTCGGCACCGGCGGTGACGGTGCGAACATCTTCAACGTCTCGACGGCTTCGTCGTTCGTTGTTGCGGCAGCTGGCTGCACGGTGGCCAAGCACGGTAACCGCGCGGTCTCGGGCAAGAGCGGCAGCGCCGACTTGCTCGAAGCTGCCGGCATCTACCTGAACCTGACGCCGGTTCAGGTCGCACGTTGCATCGACAACGTCGGCATCGGTTTCATGTTCGCCCAGACCCACCACAAAGCCATGAAGTACGCCGCCGGCCCGCGCCGCGATCTCGGCCTGCGTACGCTGTTCAACATGCTCGGCCCGCTTACGAATCCGGCCGGTGTGAAACATCAGGTGGTGGGCGTGTTCACCCAGGCACTGTGCCGGCCATTGGCCGAAGTGTTGCAGCGTCTGGGCAGCAAGCATGTGCTGGTGGTGCATTCGAAGGATGGCCTGGACGAGTTCAGTCTCGCCGCGCCGACTTTTGTTGCCGAGCTGAAGAACAACGAAATCACTGAGTATTGGGTCGAGCCGGAAGATCTCGGCATGAAGAGCCAGAGCCTGCACGGTCTTTCAGTCGAAGGCCCGGAGGCGTCTCTGGCGCTGATCCGCGATGCACTGGGCAAGCGCAAAACCGAGAATGGCCAGAAGGCCGCCGAAATGATTGTGCTCAACGCCGGCGCCGCGCTGTATGCCGCCGACGTGGCCAGCAGTTTGAAACAGGGCGTGGAGCTAGCGCACGACGCTCTGCACACCGGTCTCGCTCGGGAAAAGCTCGAGGAGTTGGGTGCCTTTACCGCGGTATTCAGAGTGGAGAATGAGGGATGAGTGTACCGACGGTTCTGGAAAACATTCTGGCGCGCAAAGTTCAGGAAGTCGCCGAGCGTAGCGCCCGCGTCAGCCTGAGCGAGCTGGAAAGTCTGGCCAAGGCGGCCGATGCACCTCGCGGTTTTGCCAATGCGTTGCTGGCGCAAGCGAAGAAAAAGCAGCCTGCGGTGATTGCCGAAATCAAAAAGGCTTCGCCGAGCAAAGGTGTGATTCGCGAGAACTTCGTTCCGGCCGAGATCGCCAAAAGCTACGAGAAGGGTGGGGCGACCTGCCTGTCCGTACTGACCGACATTGATTACTTCCAGGGCGCCGATGCTTATTTGCAGCAGGCCCGTGCCGCGTGCAGCCTGCCGGTGATCCGCAAGGACTTCATGATTGATCCGTACCAGATCGTCGAAGCCCGCGCGCTTGGCGCCGACTGCGTGCTGCTGATCGTCTCCGCGCTGGATGACGTGAAAATGGCCGAGCTGGCCGCCGTCGCCAAAAGCGTCGGCCTCGATGTGCTGGTGGAAGTGCACGACGGCGATGAGCTGGAGCGCGCGCTGAAAACCCTCGACACGCCGCTGGTGGGGGTTAACAACCGCAACCTGCACACCTTTGAAGTCAGCCTGGAAACTACCCTCGACCTGCTGCCGCGCATTCCGCGCGACCGCCTGGTGATTACCGAGAGCGGCATCCTCAATCGTGCCGATGTCGAACTGATGGAAATCAGCGACGTGTATTCGTTCCTGGTCGGCGAAGCGTTCATGCGTGCGGAAAATCCGGGCACTGAACTGCAGCGCCTGTTCTTCCCGGAGCGTGGCACTTCGATCAGCGGTTCGACCCTGGACTGATTCGCTCCAGACCGAGTCGACCCCTTCGCGAGCAAGCCCGCTCCCACATTTGGAATGCATTTCCCCCTGTGGGAGCGAGCCTGCTCGCGAAGGCTGCTTAAGAAACTCTACAGATTGATTGTCTGGCGGATAACTTGATGACTCCCACCCCCCTGACTATCGAAGCCGGCCTGCAAGCCGAACAAGACTTGCTGGCCTCGGTCTGCGCCGGCGACTCAGAATTCGGCCTTCTATTCTGGCAACCCAGCGATCGCGCCTTGGTCATGCCACGCCGCCTCAACCGCTTACCCGCTTTCGACCACGCCTGCGAAGTCTCCGCCGCTGCCGGCTGGCCTGTCCTGCTGCGTGAAACCGGCGGCGAGCCCGTCCCGCAATCCGCCGCCACGATCAATATCGCTTTGGTCTACGCGCCACCGCGCAGCGAAGGCGATCTGAACCGCATCGAAACCGGCTACCACCGTCTCTGCGATCCGATCTGCCAGTTGCTCGATGAGTTGGGCGGCACGGCATCATTGGGCGAAATCGACGGCGCATTCTGCGATGGTCGTTTCAACGTCAATCTCGACGGCCGCAAAATGGTTGGCACCGCACAACGCTGGCGCCAGAGTCAGGGCGGACAGCGTCCGGTCGGTCTGGTCCACGGAGCGATGCTGATGGATAACGAGCGCGAGTCGATGGTCGCAGCGGTCAATCGTTTCAACGAAGCGTGCGGCCTGGAGCAGCGGGTGAGGGCGCAGAGCCACATTGCCCTGCATGAGAAATTCGACGCGCCACATGCCTTGGCGCGTCTTGATGAACTGTTTCGTCTGATGCTGGCGCAGATATACAGCGCCTGAGTTTCGACCTTAGCGGGTACCGAAGACCACCATGGTCTTGCCCTTCACATCGACCAGGTTGCGTTCTTCAAGATCCTTGAGCACGCGACCGACCATCTCCCGCGAACAACCGACAATCCGGCCGATCTCCTGACGCGTCACCTTGATCTGCATGCCGTCCGGGTGGGTCATCGCATCGGGTTGTTTGCACAGTTCCAGCAGGCAACGCGCGACTCGACCGGTCACGTCGAAGAACGCCAGGTCGCCGACCTTGCGCGTGGTATTGCGCAGGCGTTGTGCGATTTGTCCGCTGAGCACGTAAAGAATGTCCGGATCCTGCTGCGACAGTTCGCGGAACTTGGCGTAGCTGATTTCTGCCGTTTCGCATTCGACCTTGGCCCGCACCCAGGCACTGCGCTCCTGCTCCAGGCCTGCTTGCTCGAACAGGCCCAGTTCGCCAAAGAAATCTCCGGCATTGAGGTAGGCGATGATCATCTCGCGGCCGTCGTCATCCTCGATCAGGATGGTCACCGAACCCTTGATGATGAAGTACAGCGTGTCCGAGCGGTCGCCGGCACAGATGATGTTGCTCTTGGCCGCATGACGGCGGCGCTGACAATGCATCAACAGCTTGTCGAGGTTCTTGATTTTGGGTGTGGGGGTAATAGCAACCATGGTTGTATCCCGAAAAGACTGCACGGTAATGTTTGATTTTTTTATGAGGCGCTGAAGGCGGTCGCTACACAGCTGACATGGGCGCCAGCGAATTGGCGCCAGCTTAACAGACACTTCGTCGCAAATTCGAGAAATTACCTACGTTGCAGAGGCATCGGTCCTAGGAACGACGCTCGCTGCCAGAGCAAAGCCCTGTGCTAAGCTGGCGACCCTTTTTTTACAGTGGAGTCTTGGCGATGAAGGCACGCATCCAATGGGCTGGCGAAGCCATGTTCCTCGGCGAATCCGGCAGCGGTCATGTCGTGGTAATGGACGGTCCGCCGGACGCCGGTGGTCGTAATCTGGGTGTTCGTCCGATGGAAATGCTCCTGCTGGGTGTCGGCGGTTGCAGCAACTTCGACGTGGTCAGCATCCTGAAGAAGTCGCGTCAGGCCGTTGAAAGCTGCGAAGCCTTCCTCGAAGCCGAGCGCGCAACCGAAGATCCCAAGGTATTCACCAAGATTCACATGCATTTTGTGGTCAAGGGCCGTGGCCTGAAAGAAGCTCAGGTCAAACGCGCCATCGAACTGTCCGCGGAGAAATATTGCTCGGCCTCGATCATGCTCGGCGCGGCTGGCGTGGCGATCACCCACGATTACGAAATCGTCGAACTCGGTTGAACCGACATTCAACTATCATAAAAGCAGTGCAGACTCTGGCGATCCCCCGCTGACGTCTGCATAATGCGCCACTTTTTTCAGGGCAGTGATCGGTCAGTCGACGGGTCATCCGCCTGAACAGATAACCAAAATCGCCATCGCGAAGAGGTGTTAACCGTCCTACGCAGGTGCGTTGTTCGCATTTGACGGGCATGCTTGATCACGCGGCCGGGCCGCATACATAGAGAGTTTTTAACGGTGAAAAGCAAACTCAAGCTCCACGGGTTCAATAACCTGACAAAGACCTTGAGCTTCAACATCTATGACATCTGCTACGCGGAAACCCCGCAAGACCAGCAGGCTTACGTCGAGTACATCAATCAAGAGTACAACGCGAAACGCCTGACGCAGATTCTCACAGAAGTTGTCGAGATCATTGGTGCCAACATCCTGAACATTGCCAGTCAGGACTACGAGCCTCAGGGTGCCAGCGTCACGATTCTGATTTCTGAAGAGCCGGTGACCCCGACTGAAAGTCAGATCGAAGAATCCCCGGGTCCATTGCCCGAAATCATCCTTGCCCACCTCGACAAGAGTCACATCACGGTGCACACCTATCCGGAGATCCATCCGGACGCTGGTATTGCGACTTTCCGTGTGGACATCGACGTGTCGACCTGTGGCGTAATTTCACCGTTGAAAGCGCTCAACTTCCTCATTCACCAGTTCGATTCGGACATTGTGACTGTGGATTACCGTGTGCGCGGCTTCACCCGTGACGTTGAAGGCAACAAGCACTTCATCGATCACGAGATCAACTCGATCCAGAACTATCTCTCCGAAGACACTCGCGACGCGTATCAGATGACCGACGTGAACGTGTACCAGGAAAACCTGTTCCACACCAAAATGCTGCTGAAGAACTTCGAACTGGATAACTACCTGTTCGGCGACGCCACCAGCAACCTGTCCGCCGAGCAGCGTGCTCAGGTGACTGATCGGGTGAAACACGAAATGCTCGAAATCTTCTACGCGCGCAACATGCCGACCTAAGATTTCCGGGCACAAAAAAAGGCGACCTTTCGGTCGCCTTTTTCATGTCTGCCATAACCCCCTGTGGGAGCGAGCCTGCTCGCGAAGAGGCCCTCAGCACCAACACAGACCTCAAATCCGATAAGTACTCTTGGTCATCACCTTAGCCAAAATACTCATCCCGAACTTCACCGGCGCTGGAAAACGGAAACCCCCAGCCTCCAGCGCACTCTCCGCATGATGTTCTTCATCAATGCGCATCTGCTCGAGAATCGCCCGGGACTTTTCGTCCTCGGCCGGCAATTGTTCCAGATGTTCATTCAAATGTTTGCACACCTGATGCTCGGTCGCCGCGACGAACCCGAGGCTGACCTTGTCGCTGATCAATCCGGCAACTGCGCCGATGCCGAACGACATGCCATAAAACAGCGGATTGAGAACGCTGGTATGGCTGCCTAACTGGTGAATGCGCTGTTCGCACCAGACCAGATGATCGATCTCCTCTTCGGCAGCGTGCTCCATGGCCTCGCGTACCTGCGGCAGCTTGGCGGTCAGCGCCTGGCCTTGATACAGCGCCTGGGCGCAGACTTCACCCGTGTGGTTGATGCGCATCAGGCCGGCGACGTGACGGGTGTCTTCGTCGCTCATCTGCGTGTCCGGCTGCAGGATTGCTGGCGACGGACGGTACGGCTGGCCACTGAAGGGCAGCAAGGTACGCATCGCGGCATCGGCTTGCAGCAGAAGACGGTCAATCGGCGAGTAGTGACGTTGGGTAGTCATGCTGACCTCCGGGAAGAATCTCGGCGGCCAGTTTAACCGAATCGGCCGGGGAAGGTTTGCGCTGGGTCATTCTGTGCTTGATGTGCGATGCGTTGGATCTGTTTGATGTGTTTTATGTAGGAGCTGCCGAAGGCTGCGATCTTTTGATCTTCCAGGTCTCAAAAACAAGATCAAAAGATCGCAGCCTCCGGCAGCTCCTACACAAACAAACAAACACACGCACAAACATACCGGTCGCGGTGAGTCTTAACCCGGTGGCCAGTTCATCTGGCGCTGACCGAGGACGTGCATATGAATGTGATAGACGGTCTGCCCGCCCTTTTCATTGCAGTTCATCACGACCCGGAAGCCTTCCTCGCAACCTAGCTCCAGCGCCAGGCGCTGCGCGGTGAACAGGATATGCCCGGCCAATGCCTTGTCGTCTTCAGTCAGGTCATTGAGGGTGCGCACCGGTTTTTTCGGGATCACCAGGAAATGTACCGGTGCCTGAGGGGCGATATCGTGGAAGGCCAGAACCTGGTCGTCCTCGTAAATGATCTTGGCCGGGATTTCCCGGTTGATGATCTTGGTGAACAGAGTATCCACTGCTGTTTTCTCCGTTGTATGGGCTGGCCTGAGTGTACTCATGGGAAATCAACCCGCCCAGTGTTTTGCCGCAGGACCGTTCAGCGTGGGCAGTAAGCCTTGTTGACCATGCCGACGATGGTGCGATTGAGCCAGCGCGAGCCGAGCCGTGGCAGGAAGGCGAACCAGCGGTTGCGTCGTCCCGGAATGATGATCGCGCGGTTCTTGGCGAGGGCGCGCACGGTGTACAGCGCGACTTCCTCGGGGCTCATCAACAACTTGCTGTCTTTGAGTTTGTCGCTGTTCAGTTGCGCCGTGCGGAAAAATGCCGTGCGGGTCGGGCCGGGGCAGAGCACCGAAACCTTCACCGCACTTTGCTTGAGTTCAACCCGCAGCGCCTCGGAGAAGTGCAGCACGTAAGCCTTGCTGGCGTAATACGTGCTCATCCATGGCCCGGGATTGAACGCCGCCACCGAGGCGACATTGAGAATCTGCCCGCCGCCCTGCAGCGCCATGCTGTTGCCGATTGCATGGCACAGACGGGTGAGGGCGAGGATATTCACCTCGATCAGATCCTGCTCGGTCATCCAGTCCTGAGCAAGGAACGGGCCGCAGGTGCCGATGCCGGCGCAGTTCACCAGTAAATCGATCTGCCGGTCGCCTTCTTCCAGCTCAAGCAGAAAACCGGACAAGCGCAAAGGTTCGCCCAGGTCGCAGGCGCGGAACAGTACCTCGACGCCGAAACGTTGGGTCAACTCTATCGCGATACTTTCCAGCTGATCACGCTGTCGTGCCACCAGAATCAGGCTGCGGCCACGGCGGGCCAGCGCTTCGGCCATGGCCAGGCCGATGCCGCTGGAAGCGCCAGTGATCAGAGCGTAACGGGTCATGCAATTCTCCATCGCAACAGCTCCGCGCCGACGACGCGGGTGTCACGGCGGGGAGCGCTGTTCATTCTTTCGCAGAGTCTACAGGGGCCTGTGCCGCTTCGGCTGCATCGTCGGCGGAATTCGCTGCGGGTTCGACTTCCACGTCGATCTCGTCAGTGGTCACCGAGCCGCTTTCGTAGCTGCTTTCCAGGTTGCTTTCGTATTCCTGCTGGATGGCCGAGATTCCGCCAAGAATGCCGCCGACAAAAAACAGCGCGATAAACACGATCCACAGCGAACACAGGACTTTGACCGCCGTGCTGTTCGGTGGCGGTGGCGGGCCATAGCGGTTGGCGACGCTATTGCCCGGAACGATCATGACCACAAACGGGAAGAAGCTGCCCACGAAAGGTACCAGGGTCAGCAACCAGAGCCAGCCGGACCAGCCAATATCGTGCAGGCGTTGGACACTGAACATGATGCTGGCGATGAGCAGTGCCAAGAACAGAAAGACCGCGAAGATGCCGCCGATGATCAGGCCGCTGGTGGAGTCGGCACCGACGAGTCCCAGCGCGATCAATGCAAAGATGCCGATAATCGGCAGCGTCACCAGCGTCAGCACCATCGACCAGGCCAGGTAGCGCAGACGACCGATCCGGCCTTCCACACTAAACGGTTTGAGCGTGGCAAACGCTGGCAGGCTTTCGCCGACGTTCGCGCGAGGTGGCGCGTACGGCGAACTCGGTTCCATCACGGCCGCGGTGTGTTCGTGCACATCCGACAGATTCAGTTCGATGGGGGTTTCGCTTTCGATGCGGGCATTGATGCCGGTTTTGTTCAGCGCTTGCAGATAGGTCTGCGCATCGCTGTGGGAGAGATCACGCTTGATTGCGACGACACTGCCATTGAAGAGCCGTTCGATGGCGGCTACTTCGCTTTTGAACAGGTCGGCCAGATTGAGTTTGGCAGTGGTGATGTCGACACCGGGCTGTAGAGCACCGTCGAAAACGATCTTATAACGGGTGTCGCTCATGGCCGAGGCATCCTTGTCGCGAATAGATTGAAAGATCGTCAGTGTAAGGCCTGTCCGCTAGCGACTGGCCTGATTTTTTTACCGTGGCCAGCGTTGTGGCAACTGCGCTGCGCGTTGCTGGGCCTGCCGGTATTCCGCGTCAAGGCGAGCGATCAACTGATCGACGCTGGGAAGATCGTCAATCTGCCCGACGCCCTGGCCGGCCGACCACACAGTCTTCCAGGCTTTGGCTTCGTCGCTGATCGGTTTGAGCTTGTCGCCGAAGTTCACCTCGCCCTTGCCTTGCAGGGTGGCCATATCAAAACCGGCTGCCTCCAGACTCTGACGCATGAAACTGGCAGGGACGCCCGACACCGCTGGAGTATGGATGATGTCCGCAGCCTTGGCTGTCAGCAGCATCTCCTTGTAGGCGTCAGGCGCATGGCTTTCTGTGGTGCCGATAAATCGCGTACCGAAGTAGGCCAAATCCGCGCCGAGCAGCTGTGCAGCGAGAATCTCATGGCCGTGGTTCAAACATCCTGCGAGCAACAGCGTTTTGTCGAAGAACTGGCGAATCTCGGCGATCAGAGCAAATGGGCTCCAGGTGCCGGCATGGCCACCGGCGCCGGCCGCGACAGCGATCAATCCATCGACACCGGCTTCGGCGGCCTTCTCGGCATGTCGGCGAGTGGTGACGTCGTGGAAGACCAGGCCGCCATAGCTGTGCACCGCGTCGACCAACTCCTTCACCGCGCCGAGGCTGGTAATGACGATGGGGACTTTGTGCTCGACGCAGATATTCAGGTCCGCCTGCAAGCGCGGGTTGCTGTTATGAACGATCAGGTTCACCGCATAGGGTGCAGGGTTGTCCAGAGTCGCCAGTCCCGCTTCGATCTGTTCCAGCCACGCCTTGAAGCCGCTGCTTTCACGCTGGTTAAGCGCCGGAAAACTGCCGACCACGCCGTTGCGGCAACAGGCGAGCACCAACTCGGGGTTGGAAATCAGGAACATCGGCGCGGCAACGACAGGCAAACGCAGATGTTGTTCGAGCAGAGCGGGCAGCGACATGATGAACACCCCAAGGATCTGTAGTTATTGAAGTTAGAACGGCTTGACCACGACCAGAATTACGATAGCCAGCAATATCAGAACCGGCACTTCATTGAACCAGCGATAAAAGACATGGCTGCGGGTGTTCTCGCCACGGGCGAAACGTTTTACCTGCGCGCCGCACATATGGTGGTAGCCGATCAAAAGAACCACGAGGGTCAGTTTGGCGTGAATCCAGCCACCCATGCTGAAGATGCCCGGGTTGAGGTAGATCAGCCAGCCGCCAAAGATCAGTGTGGCAATCATCGCCGGGCCCATGATGCCGCGATACAACTTGCGCTCCATGATGCTGAAGCGTTCTTTGCTGATCGTGTCTTCGCTTTGCGCGTGATAAACGAACAGTCGCGGCAGATAGAACAGTCCGGCAAACCAGCAAACGACGCTGACAATGTGAAAAGCTTTGATCCATAGATAGAGCATTTTTAGTTATTCCAGGTTCACGGTAAGCCGGATAGTAGAGGCTTGAGCGTCCGCACGTCACCTTGACGGTTGTCGCAGGGGCGCGCGGCCCCTATTATCGACGGCTTTCCAGTGGGTTCGTTGAGGGCAGGTTTATGGTCAAGGTCGGTATCGTCGGCGGCACGGGTTACACCGGTGTCGAACTGCTGCGTCTGTTGGCACAGCATCCGCAGGCAGAAGTGGTGGTGATCACTTCCCGATCCGAGGCTGGCCTGCCTGTGGCTGACATGTACCCGAACCTGCGCGGTCACTACGACGGCCTGGCTTTCAGCGTGCCGGACATCAAGACCCTGGGCGCTTGCGATGTGGTGTTCTTCGCCACCCCGCACGGCGTTGCTCATGCCTTGGCTGGCGAACTGCTCGCTGCCGGCACCAAGGTGATCGATTTGTCGGCGGATTTCCGTCTGCAAGACGCTGAGGAATGGGCCAAGTGGTACGGTCAGCCGCACGGCGCGCCGGAGTTGCTGGACGAAGCGGTTTATGGCCTGCCGGAAGTCAATCGCGAGCAGATCAAAAAAGCTCGCCTGATCGCCGTGCCGGGCTGCTATCCAACCGCTACGCAGCTGGGTTTCCTGCCGCTGCTGGAAGCCGGTCTGGCGGATACTTCGCGTCTGATCGCCGACTGCAAATCCGGCGTCAGCGGTGCCGGCCGTGGCGCCTCTGTAGGCTCGTTGTACTCCGAGACGTCGGAAAGCATGAAGGCTTACGCGGTGAAAGGTCACCGTCACCTGCCGGAAATTCGCCAGGGCCTGCGTCGCGCAGCGGGTAAGGACGTTGGCCTTACTTTCGTTCCGCACCTGACGCCGATGATCCGTGGCATTCACTCCACGCTCTACGCGACTGTGGTTGATCGCTCGGTGGACCTGCAGGCGCTGTTTGAAAAGCGTTATGCCAACGAGCCGTTCGTCGATGTGATGCCGGCTGGCAGCCATCCGGAAACCCGTAGCGTGCGCGGCGCCAACGTTTGCCGAATCGCGGTGCATCGTCCGCAGGATGGCGATCTGGTGGTGGTGCTGTCGGTGATCGATAATCTGGTCAAAGGCGCTTCGGGCCAGGCGGTACAGAACATGAACATCCTGTTCGGGCTGGACGAGCGTTTCGGTCTGTCGCACGCCGGTATGCTGCCATAAGGGCAGCTACAAGCTTCAAGTTGTGAGCCGCAAGCTTGAAGCTCGCAGCTTGAATCTTGCCGCTGCTCCTCTAATAGTTGACCGATTTTCTAGGACAAGCGGATAATGCGCGTCATCACGCATTATGGCGGCGTAACGCCGGGAGATAGTCAGCATGAGCGTCGAATCCTTCACCCCCACGGCTTTGCAATTCACCCAAGGTGCTGCGCACAAGGTGAAGAGCCTGGTCGATGAAGAGGGGAATGATCGCTTGAAGCTGCGCGTATTCGTTACGGGCGGCGGTTGTTCAGGGTTTCAATACGGTTTCACCTTCGATGAAGATGTGGCCGAGGACGACACCATCGTCGAGCGCGAAGGCGTAAGTCTGGTGGTTGATCCGATGAGCTTCCAGTACCTGGCCGGTGCTGAAGTGGATTACCAGGAAGGTCTGGAAGGCTCGCGCTTCGTGATCAAGAACCCGAACGCCACCACGACGTGTGGTTGTGGGTCTTCGTTCTCGATCTGATCGTTTTTCGTTCCAGATAACAAAACGCCGCAGAGCCTTACGGTTCTGCGGCGTTTTGCTGTGTGCGATTCAGTCAGGCTGGGTAGATGGCGCCGAGTACCCGAAGACCGCGTGCACCGGTGACACTGGGGCGATTGGCGGCGATGCCTTCGAGGCAGCAGTGAGCCAGCCAAGCGAAAGCCATGGCTTCGACCCAGTCGGGATCAACGCCGTGGGTCGCGGTGCTCGCAACGGTTGTATGTGGTAGCAGGTCGGCCAGGCGTTTCATCAGTGTGGCGTTGTGCGCGCCGCCGCCGCAGACCAGCAGCTCTTGCGTATCGGCTTGAGCGCTCTGCAGCGATTCGATAATGGTCAGGGCGGTCAGCTCAAGCAGGGTGGCTTGCACGTTCTCGGCAGCAAAGGCTGGCAGGCGTGCGAGATGTTGTTCCAGCCATGGCAGGTTGAACACTTCGCGGCCGGTACTTTTCGGGCCTTTGGTGACGAAGAACGGATCGCTGAGCATTGCCTTCAAAAGGGACGGTTCAACAGAACCTGTTTTCGCCCAGTCGCCATTGCGATCATAGTTTTCGCCGCGCTGCTGGTGAATCCAGGCGTCCATCAGAACATTCCCCGGGCCGCAGTCGAAACCGGCTACAGGTCTGGTCGGCACTATCAGACTCAGATTGCTGAAACCGCCTACATTCAAGACGGCCTGGTTACCGGTACGCTCTTCGAATAACGCTTCATGGAAGGCTGGAACCAGAGGTGCACCCTGGCCACCGGCAGCGACATCGCGGCTGCGGAAGTCGCTGACTACGGTGATGCCGGTCAATTCCGTCAGCAGGGCAGGGTTGCCGATCTGCACGGTGAAGCCGCGCGCCGGTTCATGGCGAATGGTTTGGCCGTGGCTGCCAATCGCACGAATGACGTCGGGTTTGAGTTTCTGCTGATCGAGGAGAGTGTGGATGCCCTGCGCTGCGAGCTTGACCCAGTGTTGCTGGGCAATCGCCGAGCGGGCGATCTCGTCGGGGCCGCTGGCGCACAAGCCAAGCAGCTCGGCGCGCAGGGATTCAGGCATGGGGATGTAGTGCGTGGCGACCAGTTTGATCGCCGAGGTCTGTTCGATCAGGGCGATGTCCAGGCCATCGAGGCTGGTTCCAGACATCACACCGATATAAAAAGCCATGGCTTAGCGCTTGCTCGAAGCCAGCATCGTGGCCTTCTCTTGATCCATACGCGCCATCAACGGTTGGCTCTGAGCAAGGAAGCGAGCGCGCTCGGCTTTGGCGATCGGATCGGCCATTGGCAGCTTCTGACCCAATGGATCGACGTGAACGCCGTTGACCTGGAATTCATAGTGCAAGTGCGGCCCGGTGGACAGGCCGGTAGTGCCGATATAGCCAATCACTTGACCTTGCTTGACGGTGCCGCCGGTTTTCACGCCTTTGGCGAAGCCCTGCATGTGGCCATACAGCGTACGGTAAGTGTTGCCGTGCTGAATGATCACGGTGTTGCCGTAGCCGCCACGACGGCCAGCCAGCAGCACTTTGCCGTCACCGGCCGCCTTGATTGGCGTACCGCGAGGTGCGGCGTAATCGACGCCTTTGTGGGCGCGGATCTTGTTGAGGATAGGGTGCTTGCGGCCCATGGAGAACTTCGAGCTGATGCGGGCAAAGTCCACCGGGGTGCGGATGAACGCCTTGCGCATGCTGTTGCCGTCTGCCGTGTAATAGCTGCTGTTGCCCTGTTTGTTGGTGTAACGCACGGCGGTGTAAGTCTTGCCGCGGTTAGTGAAGCGTGCCGACAGGATCGGGCCGGTACCGACAGCTTTGCCGTTGACCACTTTCTGTTCGTAGATCACATCGAATTCGTCGCCGGGGCGGATGTCCTGGGCGAAGTCGACGTCGTAGCCAAACACGCTGGCCATGTCCATGGTCATGCTGTGAGACAGCCCGGCGCGGGCGGCGGACTGTGACAAGGAGCTGTTGATGACGCCGTGAACGTAAGCGGTGCGAACGGTCGGTTTTGCGGTGACGCGGTTGAACGCGTATCCCTTGTCATTCTTGGTCAGGGTGATGGTTTCAACGTCACTGACCTTGCTGTGCAGGCTGGTCAACTGGCCTTCAGGGTTCAGTTCGAACTCGAGTTTCTGGCCATGCTTGAGCTGGCTGAACTGTTTGGCCTGTTTGTCGCTGGCCAATACTTCATGCACGGCGGCGGCCGGCAAACCGACCTTTTCGAACAGTGTAGACAGCGTATCGCCCTTGGCGACGACGACTTCGCGATGGCCGGGAGACTTTGGTTTTTCAGCTGTTGGCGCCGGTGCAGGCGCACTCTCTGCTGTTTGCGGGGCGTTTTCGTCAGCGTTTTCGATTTGCGCAAACGGCGATGTCACTGGCTCATTTGTGGCCTGAGCCGCGTCAGCAGCGTCTTGATCTTGTGTCAGTTGTTCAGCAGGACTTTCCAGTTCCAGACTCAGGGTCGTCTTTTTGGCTTCAACATCACTGGAAGGAAATACCAGGAGTGCCAGGCTGAGAAGGGCGGCGATTCCACTTGCGGCAAGCAGGTGGGTCTTCGGGTAAAGCGGAGGCGCTTTAGACGGTTCTGTGGTCATAAGTAATTTTTGACTTTGAAAAAAGATGAATTGGAAAAGATGAATGACATGATGAAGATGAAATAACTGTATAAAATATAACCAAATCATCTCTGAAGCAAGTCTGCAGGCACTCTGTCTGTGGATTGGTGTCCGTGCGCCGGGCAAAACTTGTAATTGGTGCGCGATCTTGTATGGTTGGTTCCCTTTGAATCTGAGCCTTGCGGGTCTGTTATGAAGTCGGTTGAAGAGCAGCTAGCGCTGATTAAACGTGGTGCGGAAGAACTATTGGTCGAGTCCGAGCTGATCGAGAAGCTCAAGCGCGGCCAACCGCTGCGTATCAAGGCTGGTTTCGATCCGACCGCTCCGGATCTGCACTTGGGTCATACCGTGCTTATTAATAAGCTGCGCCAGTTCCAGGAGCTGGGGCATCAGGTGATCTTCCTTATAGGTGACTTCACCGGGATGATCGGTGATCCGAGCGGCAAGAGTGCGACACGTCCTCCGCTGACTCGCGAGCAGGTTCTGGAAAACGCCGAGACGTACAAGACTCAGGTGTTCAAGATTCTCGATCCGGCGAAAACCGAAGTTGCGTTCAACTCCACCTGGATGGATCAGATGGGGCCGGCGGACTTTATTCGTCTGACCTCGCAGTACACCGTCGCGCGCATGCTTGAGCGTGATGACTTCGACAAGCGTTACACCACCAATCAGCCAATCGCTATTCATGAGTTCCTGTATCCGCTGGTTCAGGGTTATGACTCTGTGGCTTTGCGTGCGGACGTCGAGTTGGGCGGTACCGATCAGAAGTTCAACTTGCTGATGGGGCGTGAACTGCAGCGTGGTTACGGGCAGGAGGCGCAGTGCATTCTGACCATGCCGTTGCTCGAGGGTCTGGACGGCGTGAAGAAGATGTCCAAGTCCTTGGGTAACTACGTCGGCATCCAGGAAGCCCCGGGCGTCATGTACAGCAAGTTGGTATCGATTCCGGATGCGCTGATGTGGCGTTACTTCGAGCTGCTCAGCTTCCGCTCGATGGATGAGATCAACGCATTGCGTGCTGATGTTGAGGCTGGCGCCAATCCGCGTGACGTCAAAATCAAGTTGGCTGAAGAGATCGTTGCGCGCTTCCATGGCGAAGAGGCCGCTGCCAATGCTCATCGTGCGGCAGGCAACCGTATGAAGGATGGCGAGCTGCCGGACGACCTGCCGGAGATCGAGCTGGCTTCCGCTGAAGACATGCCGATCGCCGCTGTCCTTAATAAGGCAGGTCTGGTGAAGAACTCGGCGGCGGCGCGCGACCTGCTGGCATCCGGTGGTGTGCGCGTTGATGGTGAGGTGGTTGATCGCTCCTTTATATATGTACTGGGCGCTACCCATGTTTGCCAGGCCGGCAAGAAGGCATTTGCACGTATTACGCTGAAATCCGAGTAAAACTGAAAATAGGGGTTGACAGCGAATTTCAGATGTCTATAATTCGCCCCACTTCCGGCGCAGTCGAAACGGAAAACTCCTTGAGATTCAATGAGTTATGCAGGTTTCGGCAGC
>NZ_CP027218.1:5465000-5790000 GCF_004124275.1 Pseudomonas sp. DTU12.3 | reverse complement strand
AAAAGCTTCGGGGAGTCGGCAAACAGACTTTGATCCGGAGATGTCTGAATGGGGGAACCCAGCCATCATAAGATGGTTATCTTGTACTGAATACATAGGTGCAAGAGGCGAACCAGGGGAACTGAAACATCTAAGTACCCTGAGGAAAAGAAATCAACCGAGATTCCCTTAGTAGTGGCGAGCGAACGGGGACTAGCCCTTAAGTGGCTTTGAGATTAGCGGAACGCTCTGGAAAGTGCGGCCATAGTGGGTGATAGCCCTGTACGCGAAAATCTCTTAGTCATGAAATCGAGTAGGACGGAGCACGAGAAACTTTGTCTGAATATGGGGGGACCATCCTCCAAGGCTAAATACTACTGACTGACCGATAGTGAACTAGTACCGTGAGGGAAAGGCGAAAAGAACCCCGGAGAGGGGAGTGAAATAGATCCTGAAACCGTATGCGTACAAGCAGTGGGAGCCCACTTTGTTGGGTGACTGCGTACCTTTTGTATAATGGGTCAGCGACTTATTTTCAGTGGCGAGCTTAACCGAATAGGGGAGGCGTAGCGAAAGCGAGTCTTAATAGGGCGTCTAGTCGCTGGGAATAGACCCGAAACCGGGCGATCTATCCATGGGCAGGTTGAAGGTTGGGTAACACTAACTGGAGGACCGAACCGACTACCGTTGAAAAGTTAGCGGATGACCTGTGGATCGGAGTGAAAGGCTAATCAAGCTCGGAGATAGCTGGTTCTCCTCGAAAGCTATTTAGGTAGCGCCTCATGTATCACTGTAGGGGGTAGAGCACTGTTTCGGCTAGGGGGTCATCCCGACTTACCAAACCGATGCAAACTCCGAATACCTACAAGTGCCGAGCATGGGAGACACACGGCGGGTGCTAACGTCCGTCGTGAAAAGGGAAACAACCCAGACCGTCAGCTAAGGTCCCAAAGTTATGGTTAAGTGGGAAACGATGTGGGAAGGCTTAGACAGCTAGGAGGTTGGCTTAGAAGCAGCCACCCTTTAAAGAAAGCGTAATAGCTCACTAGTCGAGTCGGCCTGCGCGGAAGATGTAACGGGGCTCAAACCATACACCGAAGCTACGGGTATCATCTTCGGATGATGCGGTAGAGGAGCGTTCTGTAAGCCTGTGAAGGTGAGTTGAGAAGCTTGCTGGAGGTATCAGAAGTGCGAATGCTGACATGAGTAACGACAATGGGTGTGAAAAACACCCACGCCGAAAGACCAAGGTTTCCTGCGCAACGTTAATCGACGCAGGGTTAGTCGGTCCCTAAGGCGAGGCTGAAAAGCGTAGTCGATGGAAAACAGGTTAATATTCCTGTACTTCTGGTTATTGCGATGGAGGGACGGAGAAGGCTAGGCCAGCTTGGCGTTGGTTGTCCAAGTTTAAGGTGGTAGGCTGGAATCTTAGGTAAATCCGGGATTCTAAGGCCGAGAGCTGATGACGAGTGTTCTTTTAGAACACGAAGTGGTTGATGCCATGCTTCCAAGAAAAGCTTCTAAGCTTCAGGTAACCAGGAACCGTACCCCAAACCGACACAGGTGGTTGGGTAGAGAATACCAAGGCGCTTGAGAGAACTCGGGTGAAGGAACTAGGCAAAATGGCACCGTAACTTCGGGAGAAGGTGCGCCGGTGAGGGTGAAGGACTTGCTCCGTAAGCTCATGCCGGTCGAAGATACCAGGCCGCTGCGACTGTTTATTAAAAACACAGCACTCTGCAAACACGAAAGTGGACGTATAGGGTGTGACGCCTGCCCGGTGCCGGAAGGTTAATTGATGGGGTTAGCTAACGCGAAGCTCTTGATCGAAGCCCCGGTAAACGGCGGCCGTAACTATAACGGTCCTAAGGTAGCGAAATTCCTTGTCGGGTAAGTTCCGACCTGCACGAATGGCGTAACGATGGCGGCGCTGTCTCCACCCGAGACTCAGTGAAATTGAAATCGCTGTGAAGATGCAGTGTATCCGCGGCTAGACGGAAAGACCCCGTGAACCTTTACTATAGCTTTGCACTGGACTTTGAATTTGCTTGTGTAGGATAGGTGGGAGGCTTTGAAGCGTGGACGCCAGTTCGCGTGGAGCCAACCTTGAAATACCACCCTGGCAACTTTGAGGTTCTAACTCAGGTCCGTTATCCGGATCGAGGACAGTGTATGGTGGGTAGTTTGACTGGGGCGGTCTCCTCCTAAAGAGTAACGGAGGAGTACGAAGGTGCGCTCAGACCGGTCGGAAATCGGTCGTAGAGTATAAAGGCAAAAGCGCGCTTGACTGCGAGACAGACACGTCGAGCAGGTACGAAAGTAGGTCTTAGTGATCCGGTGGTTCTGTATGGAAGGGCCATCGCTCAACGGATAAAAGGTACTCCGGGGATAACAGGCTGATACCGCCCAAGAGTTCATATCGACGGCGGTGTTTGGCACCTCGATGTCGGCTCATCACATCCTGGGGCTGAAGCCGGTCCCAAGGGTATGGCTGTTCGCCATTTAAAGTGGTACGCGAGCTGGGTTTAGAACGTCGTGAGACAGTTCGGTCCCTATCTGCCGTGGACGTTTGAGATTTGAGAGGGGCTGCTCCTAGTACGAGAGGACCGGAGTGGACGAACCTCTGGTGTTCCGGTTGTCACGCCAGTGGCATTGCCGGGTAGCTATGTTCGGGAAAGATAACCGCTGAAAGCATCTAAGCGGGAAACTTGCCTCAAGATGAGATCTCACTGGAACCTTGAGTTCCCTGAAGGGCCGTCGAAGACTACGACGTTGATAGGTTGGGTGTGTAAGCGCTGTGAGGCGTTGAGCTAACCAATACTAATTGCCCGTGAGGCTTGACCATATAACACCCAAGCAATTTGCATGCTCCAAGCTGAAAAGCGAGAGAGACCAGATTGCGGTGTGTGAAGACGAAACGAACCGAAAGTTCGATGTTCACAAACACCGAAAGCTATCACATACCCAATTTGCTGAAGCGAGGCCGTCCGGCCACGACTCAGTACCCGAATTTCTTGACGACCATAGAGCGTTGGAACCACCTGATCCCATCCCGAACTCAGCAGTGAAACGATGCATCGCCGATGGTAGTGTGGGGTTTCCCCATGTGAGAGTAGGTCATCGTCAAGATTAAATTCCGAAACCCCAATTGCGAAAGCAATTGGGGTTTTGTTTTGCCCGCAAGAAAAGCGCTTGCTTGATTTCTATGCAACGGCTCGGGGCATGGCTATTATTCGGGCCTCATTGTGAGGCGAGACCTGCATGCTGACGTTGTTGAATCTTCTGAAGGATGGTCGTTTCCATTCCGGTCAGGATCTGGGCGAGGCCCTGGGAATAAGTCGAAGTGCAGTATGGAAGCAGCTTCAGCATCTTGAGGCTGAACTCGGCTTGTCTATCCATAAAGTCCGGGGGCGGGGTTATCAGTTGGCATCGCCATTGATGCTGCTCGACTCTTTAAAGATATCGACAATGGCACCGAATTGGCCGGTGACCGTTCTGGACTCGGTCGACTCGACTAATGCCGAAGCATTGCGCTCTATTGGCCAAGGCAATTCAGCACCGTTTTTGGTGCTTGCTGAGCGGCAGGTTTCCGGTCGCGGCCGCAGAGGTCGTAAATGGGTCAGTCCGTTTGCTGAAAATTTATATTACAGCCTTGTTCTTCGAATCGATGGTGGAATGCGTCAGCTCGAAGGGCTCAGCCTTGTTGTAGGGTTGGCTGTGATGCAGACTTTGCGGAGCTTTGGCGTGGTAAATGCCGGTTTGAAGTGGCCCAATGATGTCTTGGTGGGTAACAAAAAAATCGCCGGCATTCTGCTTGAGCTTATTGGCGACCCGGCGGATGTCTGTCATGTGGTGCTGGGGATTGGTATCAATGTGAATATGCAGACTGCTGATGAGGTCGATCAGCAATGGACCTCGATTCGACTTGAGTCTGGCAATAACTGCGATCGAAATGCCTTGGTGGCCGAGCTGAGTAAGCAGCTGGACACCTACATTCAGCGTCATCAGGCGGGTGGATTTTCGGTTCTCCGGGAGGAATGGGAGGCGAATCACTTGTGGCAGGAGCGATCGGTGTCATTGATTGCTGGTACCAACCATATAGATGGCGTAGTGCTCGGAATCGACAATCAAGGTGCTCTGCGCTTGAGGGTGAATGGCGTGGAAAAAGTATTTAGTGGTGGTGAGCTGAGCCTGAGGTTGCGTGATGATTCTTGAGCTCGACTGCGGGAACAGTTTTATAAAATGGCGTGTGCTGAATGCCGCGGTTGGCGGCCTGATCTCCGAAGGGGTGGTCGACTCGGATTTGGCGCTGCTTGAGAGTTTGCGAGCGATTGATCGGCTTTCCCTGGGCAAATGTCGCTTGGTCAGTGTGAGGACTGGCGAAGAAACCGGCGCGCTGATCGACATTATCGAGCGGGAGTTCGGTATTTCGGTGATTCGCGCGGAGTCCGCTCGTGAAATGTCTGGTGTTAGAAATGGTTACGAAGACTACGAGCGCCTTGGGCTTGATCGATGGCTGGCGATGCTGGGCGGGTTTCACCTCGCTTCAGGAGGCGCGTGCCTGGTACTCGATTTCGGTACGGCGGTAACCGCAGATTTCATCGCGGCTGATGGCGAGCATCTGGGGGGCTTTATTTGTCCTGGAATGCCGTTGATGCGTAACCAGCTGCGTACTCATACCCGAAAGATTCGTTATGGGGATTTGGCTGCCGAGCGGGCGCTGTCCAGCAACGCACCAGGGCGGACTACCGTTGAGGCGGTAGAGCGTGGGTGTTCATTGATGTTGCGTGGGTTCGTTCTGACGCAGCTGGAAATGGCGCGCTCCTATTGGGGTGCTGATTTCGCTGTCTTTATAACCGGTGGTGACGCCGATTTGGTTGCAGGTGTTGCTCCCGAGGCCAGAATCGTTCCCGACCTGGTGTTTGTGGGGTTGGCTATGGCGTGTCCTTTGTCCTGAGGTTTGTATGCGTTGGTTGTTCCTCCTGCTTCTGGTTCTCAATGTTTTTTATTATGTCTGGCATCAGCAGGAGGCGCCGTTGCGGGCAAAGGACGTGACGCCTCTTAGTTTGTATCGGGGGTCGCAGCAGGATATTCGCTTGCTGAGCGAGACGACCGGTGACGGTAGGGAGAAGCAGGGCGTGCGGCGTCAGGAGTGTCTCTTTCTGGGCGGTTTCTCTCGACAGGAGTCGATTTCGGCGCTGCAGCAACGTTTGGCTGAAATGGGCGTTAATGTACAGCCGTCGTCGAAGGATGCTCCAGGAGCCGGTTATTGGCTGTCTGTTGCACCTGAGAGCCAGCGTTTGTTAGGGGATGTGCAACTGCAGAACCTTTCCAAGGAATTCAATGAGTTAAAACATAAAATAATGCTGTGTGAGGGGGTTGCGCCTGTCGAATAGTTTGCATAGAATGGCGCCCGCTCCACAGCGAAGACCCAAACAGGTTTTCAAAGTGAGGTGATGTCAACGCAGCTAACCTCAGGTTTTTAAATGAGAAAATGCTTGACAGGGGTTTGGCATAGTATAGAATGCCGGCCTGATTAGGAGGGGTTCCCGAGCGGCCAAAGGGATCAGACTGTAAATCTGACGTCTACGACTTCGAAGGTTCGAATCCTTCTCCCTCCACCAGATTTAAGCGTGAGCTGCAAGCTCCGCGGGTATAGTTTAGTGGTAGAACCTCAGCCTTCCAAGCTGATGATGCGGGTTCGATTCCCGCTACCCGCTCCAAGTTTGCAGGTTGTGCAAAGTGTTTCGCTCTTGTAGCTCAGTTGGTAGAGCACACCCTTGGTAAGGGTGAGGTCAGCGGTTCAAATCCGCTCAAGAGCTCCATATAACAAGGCAGATATGAAAATATCTGCCTTTGTTTTAATGGCTAGTGTTGTTTGCTCAATTCTTCTGTTAAGGGTGATATCGATGGCTAAGGAAAAATTTGATCGTTCCCTGCCGCACGTCAACGTTGGGACCATTGGTCACGTTGACCACGGTAAAACCACTTTGACTGCTGCTCTGACTCGCGTTTGCTCCGAAGTTTTCGGTTCGGCAATCGTTGATTTCGATAAGATCGACAGCGCCCCAGAAGAGAAAGCTCGCGGTATCACCATCAACACCGCGCACGTTGAGTACAACTCGAAAATTCGTCACTACGCTCACGTTGACTGCCCAGGTCACGCTGACTATGTGAAGAACATGATCACCGGTGCTGCTCAAATGGACGGCGCTATTCTGGTTTGCTCGGCCGCTGATGGTCCGATGCCGCAGACCCGTGAGCACATCCTGCTGTCCCGTCAGGTTGGCGTTCCGTACATCGTGGTTTTCCTGAACAAGGCTGACCTGGTAGACGACGCTGAGTTGCTGGAGCTGGTCGAGATGGAAGTTCGCGACCTGTTGTCCACCTACGACTTCCCGGGCGATGACACTCCAATCATCATCGGTTCGGCTCGTATGGCTCTGGAAGGCAAAGACGACAACGAGATGGGCACCACTGCCGTCAAGAAGCTGGTTGAGACTCTGGATAGCTACATCCCAGAACCGGTTCGTGTCACCGATAAGCCGTTCCTGATGCCAATCGAAGACGTATTCTCGATCTCGGGTCGCGGTACTGTTGTGACCGGTCGTATCGAGCGCGGTATCGTTCGTGTTCAAGATCCGCTGGAAATCGTTGGTCTGCGTGACACCACCGTTACTACTTGCACTGGTGTTGAAATGTTCCGCAAGTTGCTCGACGAAGGTCGTGCTGGCGAGAACTGTGGCGTTCTGCTGCGTGGTACCAAGCGTGACGACGTTGAGCGTGGTCAGGTTCTGGTTAAGCCGGGTTCGGTTAAGCCGCACACGAAGTTCACTGCAGAAGTTTACGTTCTGAGCAAGGAAGAAGGCGGTCGTCACACTCCGTTCTTCAAAGGCTACCGTCCACAGTTCTACTTCCGTACGACTGACGTGACTGGTAACTGCGAGCTGCCAGAAGGCGTTGAAATGGTAATGCCAGGTGACAACATTCAGATGACTGTTACCCTGATCAAAACCATCGCGATGGAAGATGGTCTGCGTTTCGCTATCCGTGAAGGCGGTCGTACCGTCGGCGCTGGTGTCGTAGCCAAAATCATCGAGTAAGTTGTTGTAATGTCTTTTTCAGGCCGGCATAATGGTCGGCCTGATTTTGTTTTAGGTCAGTAGCTCAATTGGCAGAGCGACGGTCTCCAAAACCGTAGGTTGGGGGTTCGATTCCCTCCTGACCTGCCAGATTCACTTGGTGTGTCTGGCTTTCTTTTCACAGGATCTTCATAGATGACTCCTAAAGCTGAAGCTCAAGGCTCTCGCTTCGATCTGCTCAAGTGGCTTGTAGTAGTCGCTTTGGTGGTTGTTGGCGTTGTTGGCAATCAGTATTACTCTGCTTCGCCGATCCTGTACCGCGTACTCGCATTGCTGGCCATTGCTGCTGTAGCTGCCTTTGTAGGCTTGCAGACAGCGAAGGGCAAGTCTTTCTTTGTACTGGTTAAGGAAGCTCGCACCGAAATTCGTAAAGTCGTGTGGCCAACTCGCCAAGAAACCACGCAGACCACCCTTATTGTGGTGGCTGTTGTTCTGGTTATGGCGTTGCTGTTGTGGGGGCTTGATTCCCTGCTCGGCTGGCTTGTTTCCTTGATTGTCGGCTAAGGGTGTCCCGTGGCTAAGCGTTGGTACGTTGTGCATGCTTACTCGGGTTACGAGAAGCATGTAATGCGCTCGCTCGTCGAGCGCGTAAAGCTGGCTGGCATGGAAGATGGCTTCGGCGAGATTCTGGTTCCCACTGAAGAAGTGGTTGAAATGCGTAATGGCCAGAAGCGCAAAAGCGAACGAAAGTTCTTTCCAGGCTATGTGCTGGTTCAGATGGATATGAATGAGGGTACTTGGCACTTGGTCAAGGATACACCTCGGGTGATGGGTTTTATTGGCGGTACTGCTGATAAGCCTGCACCAATCACCGATAAAGAGGCGGAAGCAATTCTGCGTCGTGTTGCTGATGGTAGCGACAAGCCTAAGCCGAAGACGCTCTTCGAGCCAGGTGAAACGGTGCGAGTCAATGATGGTCCATTTGCTGATTTCAATGGCGTCGTTGAAGAAGTTAACTACGAAAAGAGCCGGATCCAAGTGGCAGTGCTCATTTTCGGTCGCTCTACCCCGGTAGAGTTGGAGTTCAGTCAGGTCGAAAAGGTCTAACTGGACAAGCATCCCAACCCCGCAGCCCTAGGCTGTGGGGTTTTGTCGTCACTGGGATAAACGCGCAAGTAACCGGGGAGCCTTTCGAGGCGTTCGAACCCGTAATTGGAGTGCCTCATGGCCAAGAAAATTACCGCTTACATCAAGCTGCAAGTGAAGGCCGCTCAGGCTAACCCAAGCCCACCTGTTGGTCCTGCTCTGGGTCAGCACGGCGTGAACATCATGGAATTCTGCAAGGCTTTCAACGCCCGTACTCAGGGTCTTGAAGCAGGTCTGCCGACTCCAGTGATCATCACTGTCTACAGCGACCGTAGCTTCACTTTTGAAACCAAATCCACCCCTGCTTCGGTTCTGCTGAAGAAAGCGGCCGGTCTGACCAGCGGTTCCGCTCGTCCGAACACCGTTAAGGTTGGCACTGTTACCCGTGCTCAGCTGGAAGAAATCGCGAAAACCAAAAACGCGGATCTGACTGCAGCTGATATGGATGCAGCCGTGCGTACTATCGCCGGTTCTGCTCGTAGCATGGGCCTTAACGTGGAGGGTGTGTAATGGCTAAGCTGACCAAGCGTCAAAAGGCTATCGCCGGCAAAATCGAAGCGGGCAAGGCCTACAACATTGTAGACGCCGCTGCCCTGCTGGCCGAGCTGTCGACTGTCAAGTTCAGCGAGTCGTTTGACGTTGCTGTAAACCTGGGTGTAGACCCGCGTAAATCCGACCAGGTTGTTCGTAGCGCTACTGTGCTGCCGCACGGCACTGGCAAGACTGTTCGCGTTGCTGTGTTCACCCAGGGTCCAGCTGCCGAGGCCGCTCTGGCTGCCGGCGCTGACCGTGTAGGTATGGACGACCTGGCTGCCGAAATGAAAGGCGGCGACCTGAACTATGACGTAGTGATCGCATCCCCGGATGCCATGCGCGTTGTAGGTCAACTGGGCCAGATCCTCGGCCCACGTGGTCTGATGCCTAACCCTAAGGTTGGTACCGTAACTCCAGACGTAGCTACTGCGGTCAAGAACGCTAAAGCTGGTCAGGTTCGTTATCGCACCGACAAAAACGGCATCATTCACACTTCCGTTGGCAAGATGGGCTTCGACGCCGTCAAGCTGAAGGAAAACGTTGAAGCCCTGATCGCTGATCTGAAGCGTATCAAGCCAGCTTCCTCGAAAGGTATCTACGTCAAGCGCGTTACCCTGAGCACCACCATGGGCCCAGGTCTGGTTATCGACCAGAGCTCGCTGGACGCGTAAGACAAAAATTGGCGCGATTATTCGCGCCAGTTGAAATATTGGGGTCCCTGCCTGGCGGGGGCTATCCAAGACCGTAGGCGACGCAAGTCTTAAACCACCAGCCTACGCAGATGGTGCTCCCGGTTCCTTACCGAATCAGACACCAAAACGACATTCGGTTTCGATCGAATGAAACGGTAACAAGCAGGAGTTAAACCCGTGGCAATTAATCTCGAAGACAAGAAGGCCATCGTCGCTGAAGTCAACGAGGCTGCCAAAGTCGCTCTGTCCGCTGTCGTGGTTGATGCACGTGGCGTAACAGTAGGCGCAATGACCGGACTCCGTAAAGAGGCTCGTGAAGCTGGCGTTTACGTACGTGTTGTACGTAACACCCTGCTCAAGCGCGCTGTTGCTGACACTGAATACAGTGTTCTCAACGACGTGTTCACCGGCCCGACCTTGATCGCATTCTCCAACGAACACCCGGGCGCTGCTGCTCGTCTGTTCAAAGAGTTCGCTAAAGGTCAGGACAAGTTCGAGATCAAGGCAGCTGCGTTCGAGGGCAAGTTCCTCGCAGCTAATCAGATCGACGTTCTGGCAAGCCTGCCGACCCGTGACGAAGCAATTTCTCAGCTGATGAGCGTGATTCAAGGCGCTACCAGCAAATTGGCTCGTACTCTGGCGGCACTTCGCGACCAGAAAGAAGCTGCTGCAGCCTAAGGCTGAGCGTTTCCTCTCTCGCGTATTTTTGTTTATTTCGATGGCCTCCAGGCTATCCCCCCAATTCAGGAAATAAGTCATGTCTCTGACTAACGAACAAATCATCGACGCAATCGGCGAAAAATCGGTTCTGGAAATCGTTGAGCTGATCAAGGCAATGGAAGAGAAGTTCGGCGTATCCGCTGCCGCTGCTTCTGCTGGTCCAGCTGCTGCTGCCGCTGTTGTTGAAGAGCAAACCGAGTTCAACGTTATCCTGAAAGGCGCTGGCGAGAAGAAAGTCAACGTGATCAAGGCTGTACGTGAACTGACCGGTCTGGGTCTGAAAGAAGCCAAGGAGAAGGTTGACACCGCTCCTCAGGTTATCGCTGAAGGCGTTTCGAAAGAAGCTGCTGAAGACGCGAAGAAGAAGCTGGAAGAAGCAGGCGCTGAAGTCGAAGTTAAGTAACTTTCGACTTTGCACCTCCAGCCCGAGCGTCAAGCGACAGGCTGATGGCTGGTGGCTCTTGCCACCGGCCTTTTTCCGTTATTGGCAGCCGACTGGGTCGGTGCTGATAAAGGCGCTGTAACCACCCGATGCGGTGGCGCAAACCATGGGGTTTGCACGATTTTCTGGCTGCTCCCGTCGGGAGGGGCCAAACAAGCAGGTGACCAAGCTGGGGAACGCTGATGGCTTACTCATATACTGAGAAAAAACGTATCCGCAAGGACTTTAGCAAGTTGCCGGACGTCATGGATGTGCCTTACCTCCTGGCCATCCAGCTGGATTCGTATCGTGAATTCTTGCAAGCGGGAGCGACTAAAGATCAGTTCCGCGACGTGGGCCTGCATGCGGCCTTCAAATCCGTTTTCCCGATCATCAGCTACTCCGGCAATGCTGCGCTGGAGTACGTCGGTTATCGCCTGGGCGAACCGGCATTTGATGTCAAAGAATGCGTATTGCGCGGTGTAACTTTCGCCGTACCTTTGCGGGTAAAAGTGCGCCTGATCATTTTCGACAAAGAATCGTCGAACAAAGCGATCAAGGACATCAAAGAGCAAGAAGTCTACATGGGTGAAATCCCCCTGATGACTGAGAACGGTACCTTCGTAATCAACGGTACCGAGCGTGTAATCGTTTCCCAGCTGCACCGTTCCCCGGGCGTGTTCTTCGACCACGACCGCGGCAAGACGCATAGCTCCGGCAAACTGCTGTACTCCGCGCGCATCATTCCTTACCGCGGTTCGTGGCTGGACTTCGAGTTCGACCCGAAAGACTGCGTGTTCGTGCGTATCGACCGTCGTCGCAAGCTGCCGGCATCGGTACTGCTGCGTGCGCTCGGCTATACCACTGAAGAAGTGCTGGACGCTTTCTACACCACCAACGTTTTCCACCTGAGCGGCGAAACCCTCAGCCTGGAACTGATTGCTTCGCGTCTGCGTGGTGAAATTGCGGTTCTGGATATTCAGGACGAGAAAGGCAAAGTCATCGTTGAAGCTGGCCGCCGTATTACCGCGCGCCACATCAACCAGATCGAAAAAGCCGGCCTCAAGACCCTGGAAGTGCCTCTGGACTACGTCCTCGGTCGCACTACCGCCAAGGTCATCGTGCATCCGGCTACCGGCGAAATCCTGGCAGAGTGCAACACCGAGCTGAACACTGAAGTCCTGGCAAAAATTGCCAAGTCCGGCGTTGTTCGCATCGAAACTCTGTACACCAACGACATCGACTGCGGTCCGTTCGTCTCCGATACGCTGAAGATCGACTCCACCAGCAACCAATTGGAAGCGCTGGTCGAGATCTATCGCATGATGCGTCCGGGCGAGCCACCAACCAAAGACGCTGCCGAAACCCTGTTCAACAACCTGTTCTTCAGCCCTGAGCGCTATGACCTGTCTGCGGTCGGCCGGATGAAGTTCAACCGTCGTATCGGTCGTACCGAGATCGAAGGTTCGGGCGTGCTGTGCAAGGAAGACATCGTCGCGGTACTGAAGACTCTGGTCGACATCCGTAACGGTAAAGGCATCGTCGATGACATCGACCACCTGGGTAACCGTCGTGTTCGCTGCGTAGGCGAAATGGCCGAGAACCAGTTCCGCGTTGGCCTGGTACGTGTTGAGCGTGCGGTCAAAGAGCGTCTATCGATGGCTGAAAGCGAAGGCTTGATGCCGCAAGACCTGATCAACGCCAAGCCAGTGGCTGCGGCGGTGAAAGAGTTCTTCGGTTCCAGCCAGCTCTCGCAGTTCATGGACCAGAACAACCCGCTGTCCGAGATCACCCACAAGCGTCGTGTCTCCGCACTCGGCCCTGGTGGTCTGACTCGTGAACGCGCAGGCTTTGAAGTTCGTGACGTACACCCGACTCACTACGGTCGTGTATGCCCGATTGAAACGCCGGAAGGTCCGAACATCGGTCTGATCAACTCCTTGGCTGCGTACGCTCGCACTAACCAGTACGGCTTCCTCGAGAGCCCGTACCGTGTGGTGAAAGACGCTCTGGTCACCGACGAGATCGTGTTCCTGTCTGCCATCGAAGAAGCTGATCACGTGATCGCTCAGGCTTCGGCCACGATGAACGACAAGAAAATGCTGATCGACGAACTGGTAGCTGTTCGTCACTTGAACGAATTCACCGTCAAGGCGCCGGAAGACGTCACCTTGATGGACGTATCGCCGAAGCAGGTAGTTTCGGTTGCAGCGTCGCTGATCCCGTTCCTCGAACACGATGACGCCAACCGTGCGTTGATGGGTTCGAACATGCAGCGTCAAGCTGTACCAACCCTGCGCGCTGACAAGCCGCTGGTCGGTACCGGCATGGAGCGTAACGTAGCCCGTGACTCCGGCGTTTGCGTCGTGGCTCGTCGTGGCGGCGTGATCGACTCCGTTGATGCCAGCCGTATCGTGGTTCGTGTTGCTGATGACGAAGTTGAAACCGGTGAAGCTGGTGTCGACATCTACAACCTGACCAAATACACGCGCTCCAACCAGAACACCTGCATCAACCAGCGTCCGCTGGTGCGTAAAGGTGATCGGGTTCAGCGCAGCGACATCATGGCTGACGGCCCGTCCACTGACATGGGTGAGCTGGCGCTGGGTCAGAACATGCGCATCGCGTTCATGGCCTGGAACGGTTACAACTTCGAAGACTCCATCTGCCTGTCGGAGCGAGTTGTTCAAGAAGATCGCTTTACCACGATCCACATTCAGGAACTGACCTGTGTGGCACGTGACACCAAGCTTGGGCCAGAGGAAATCACTGCAGACATCCCTAACGTGGGTGAAGCTGCACTGAACAAGCTGGACGAAGCCGGTATCGTTTACGTAGGTGCTGAAGTTGGCGCAGGCGACATCCTGGTCGGTAAGGTCACTCCGAAAGGCGAGACCCAACTGACTCCGGAAGAAAAACTGCTGCGTGCCATCTTCGGTGAAAAAGCCAGCGACGTTAAAGACACCTCCCTGCGTGTACCTACCGGTACCAAAGGTACGGTCATCGACGTACAGGTCTTCACCCGTGACGGCGTTGAGCGTGATGCTCGTGCACTGTCGATCGAGAAGACTCAGCTCGACGAGATCCGCAAGGATCTGAACGAAGAGTTCCGTATCGTTGAAGGCGCGACTTTCGAACGTCTGCGTTCCGCTCTGGTAGGCCGCAAGGCTGAAGGCGGCGCTGGTCTGAAGAAAGGTCAGGACATCACCGACGAAGTACTCGACGGTCTTGAGCATGGTCAGTGGTTCAAACTGCGCATGGCTGAAGATGCTCTGAACGAGCAGCTCGAGAAGGCTCAAGCCTACATCGTTGATCGTCGCCGTCTGCTGGACGACAAGTTCGAAGACAAGAAGCGCAAACTGCAGCAGGGCGATGACCTGGCTCCAGGCGTGCTGAAAATCGTCAAGGTTTACCTGGCAATCCGTCGCCGCATCCAGCCGGGCGACAAGATGGCCGGTCGTCACGGTAACAAGGGTGTGGTCTCCGTGATCATGCCGGTTGAAGACATGCCGCACGATGCCAATGGCACCCCGGTCGACGTCGTTCTCAACCCGCTGGGCGTACCTTCGCGTATGAACGTTGGTCAGATCCTTGAAACCCACTTGGGCCTCGCGGCCAAAGGTCTGGGCGAGAAGATCAACCGGATGATCGAAGAGCAGCGTAAAGTCGCTGAACTGCGTACCTTCCTGGACGAGATCTACAACCAGATCGGCGGTCGTAACGAAGATCTGGACAGCTTCTCCGATCAGGAAATCCTGGATCTGGCGAAGAACCTGCGTGGCGGTGTTCCAATGGCCACCCCAGTGTTCGACGGCGCCAAGGAAAGCGAAATCAAGGCCATGCTGAAACTGGCAGACCTGCCGGAAAGCGGCCAGATGCAGCTGACTGACGGCCGTACCGGCAACAAGTTCGAGCGTCCAGTTACCGTTGGCTACATGTACATGCTGAAGCTGAACCACTTGGTAGACGACAAGATGCACGCGCGTTCTACCGGTTCGTACAGCCTGGTTACCCAGCAGCCGCTGGGTGGTAAGGCACAGTTCGGTGGTCAGCGTTTCGGGGAGATGGAGGTCTGGGCACTGGAAGCATACGGTGCTGCTTACACTCTGCAAGAAATGCTCACAGTGAAGTCGGACGATGTGAACGGCCGTACCAAGATGTACAAAAACATCGTGGATGGCGATCACCGTATGGAGCCGGGCATGCCCGAGTCCTTCAACGTGTTGATCAAGGAAATTCGTTCCCTCGGCATCGATATCGATCTGGAAACCGAATAACACGTGACGCGAATCGAGAGCGGGGCAGGATTGCCCGCTCTCTGCTCCGCCAGGAGGAAAGGCCTTGAAAGACCTACTGAATTTGCTGAAAAACCAGGGTCAAGTCGAAGAGTTCGACGCAATCCGTATTGGATTGGCGTCGCCTGAGATGATCCGTTCGTGGTCGTTCGGTGAAGTTAAAAAGCCGGAAACCATCAACTACCGTACGTTCAAACCTGAACGTGATGGCCTGTTCTGCGCCAAGATCTTTGGCCCGGTAAAGGATTACGAGTGCCTGTGCGGTAAGTACAAGCGCTTGAAGCACCGTGGTGTGATCTGCGAGAAGTGCGGCGTTGAAGTCGCGCTGGCTAAAGTTCGTCGTGAGCGCATGGCGCACATCGAACTGGCCTCGCCAGTTGCCCACATCTGGTTCCTGAAATCGCTGCCGTCGCGTATCGGTTTGCTGATGGACATGACCCTGCGTGATATCGAACGCGTTCTCTACTTCGAGAGCTATGTCGTTATCGATCCAGGCATGACCACCCTTGAAAAAGGTCAGTTGCTCAACGACGAGCAGTACTTCGAAGCGCTGGAAGAGTTCGGCGACGATTTCGATGCCCGCATGGGTGCTGAAGCTGTCCGTGAACTGCTGCACGCTATCGACCTGGAGCACGAGATTGGCCGTCTGCGTGAAGAAATTCCGCAAACCAACTCCGAAACCAAGATCAAGAAGCTGTCCAAGCGTCTGAAGTTGATGGAAGCCTTCCAGGGTTCCGGCAACCTGCCAGAGTGGATGGTGCTGACCGTTCTGCCGGTTCTGCCGCCAGATCTGCGTCCACTGGTCCCGCTGGATGGCGGTCGTTTCGCGACTTCCGACCTCAACGATCTGTATCGTCGAGTGATCAACCGTAACAACCGTTTGAAGCGCCTGCTGGATCTGTCCGCTCCGGACATCATCGTGCGCAACGAAAAGCGTATGTTGCAGGAAGCTGTCGATGCTCTGCTCGACAACGGTCGTCGTGGCCGCGCTATCACTGGTTCGAACAAGCGTCCTCTGAAATCCCTGGCTGACATGATCAAGGGTAAGCAAGGTCGTTTCCGTCAGAACTTGCTCGGTAAGCGTGTTGACTACTCCGGTCGTTCGGTAATTACCGTAGGCCCGACCCTGCGTCTGCACCAGTGCGGTCTGCCGAAGAAGATGGCTCTCGAGCTGTTCAAACCGTTCATTTTCGGCAAGCTCGAAATGCGTGGTCTCGCGACCACCATCAAAGCGGCCAAGAAAATGGTGGAGCGCGAACTGCCAGAGGTTTGGGACGTTCTCGCTGAAGTGATTCGCGAACACCCGGTTCTTCTCAACCGTGCACCGACCCTTCACCGTCTGGGTATCCAGGCGTTTGAACCGGTACTGATCGAAGGTAAGGCTATCCAGCTGCACCCTCTGGTCTGCGCCGCGTACAACGCCGACTTCGACGGCGACCAAATGGCCGTGCACGTACCGCTGACACTGGAAGCCCAGTTGGAAGCGCGTGCGTTGATGATGTCGACCAACAACATTCTGTCGCCAGCCAACGGTGAGCCAATCATCGTTCCGTCGCAGGACGTTGTATTGGGTCTGTACTACATGACTCGTGAAGCGATCAACGCCAAAGGCGAAGGTCGTGTGTTCGCGGATCTGCAGGAAGTTGACCGTGTGTTCCGTGCCGGCGAAGCCGCACTGCACGCCAAGGTTAAAGTACGTATCAACGAAACCGTCAACGACCGTGACGGCAACAGCGTGAGCGGTACCCGTATCGTCGACACCACTGTCGGCCGTGCGCTGCTGTTCCAGGTTGTGCCAAAAGGTCTGTCGTACGACGTCGTCAACCTGCCGATGAAGAAAAAGGCGATCTCCAAGCTGATCAACCAGTGCTACCGCGTGGTTGGTTTGAAAGAGACCGTGATCTTCGCTGACCAGTTGATGTACACCGGTTTCGCTTACTCGACCATCTCCGGCGTTTCCATCGGTGTTAACGACTTCGTTATCCCGGACGAGAAAGCCCGCATCATCGGTGCCGCCACCGACGAAGTGAAAGAGATCGAGAGCCAGTACGCCTCCGGCCTGGTAACCCAGGGCGAGAAGTACAACAAAGTGATCGACCTTTGGTCGAAAGCGAACGACGAAGTTTCCAAGGCAATGATGGCCAACCTCTCGAAAGAGAAGGTTATCGACCGTCACGGCGTTGAAGTCGATCAAGAGTCTTTCAACTCGATGTACATGATGGCTGACTCGGGTGCGCGGGGTTCCGCAGCACAGATTCGTCAGCTGGCCGGTATGCGTGGTCTGATGGCCAAGCCGGACGGTTCCATCATTGAGACGCCGATTACTGCGAACTTCCGTGAAGGTTTGAGCGTACTTCAGTACTTCATCTCCACTCACGGTGCTCGTAAAGGTCTGGCGGATACCGCGTTGAAAACTGCGAACTCCGGTTACCTGACTCGTCGTCTGGTAGACGTGGCGCAGGATCTGGTTGTAACCGAGATCGATTGCGGCACCGAACACGGTCTGCTGATGACTCCGCACATTGAAGGCGGTGACGTTGTAGAGCCGTTGGGTGAGCGCGTATTGGGTCGTGTTATTGCCCGTGACGTATTCAAGCCAGGCACCGAGGACGTTATCGTTCCGGCCGGTACTCTGGTCGACGAGAAGTGGGTTGAATTCATCGAGCTGAACAGCATCGACGAAGTGATCGTGCGTTCGCCGATCAGCTGCGAAACCCGCTATGGCATTTGCGCCAAGTGCTACGGCCGTGACTTGGCTCGTGGTCACCAGGTGAACATCGGTGAAGCGGTCGGCGTTATCGCTGCCCAGTCCATCGGTGAGCCGGGTACCCAGCTGACGATGCGTACGTTCCACATCGGTGGTGCGGCAAGCCGTACTTCCGCAGCCGACAGCGTTCAGGTGAAGAATGGCGGTACCGTCCGTCTGCACAATTTGAAGCATGTTGAGCGAGTGGATGGTCACCTGGTTGCTGTGTCCCGTTCCGGTGAGCTGGCCATCGCTGATGACTTCGGTCGTGAGCGTGAGCGTTACAAGCTGCCGTACGGTGCTGTGATTTCGGTTAAAGAAGGTGACAAGGTCGACGCTGGCGCAATCGTGGCCAAGTGGGATCCGCACACTCACCCAATCGTTACCGAAATGAAAGGTACCGTGACCTACGTGGGCATGGAAGAAGGCATCACGATCAAGCGTCAGACTGACGAATTGACCGGTATGACCAACATTGAAGTCCTCGACGCGAAAGATCGTCCAGCTGCGGGCAAAGAAATCCGTCCAGCAGTGAAGATGGTCGACGACAACGGCAAGGATCTGTTGCTGCCAGGCACTGACGTTATCGCTCAGTACTTCCTGCCAGCCAACGCTCTGGTCGGTGTAGCGGACGGTGCGAAGATCGCGATCGGTGATGTTATCGCGCGTATCCCGCAAGAAACTTCGAAGACCCGCGACATCACCGGTGGTCTGCCGCGTGTTGCCGACTTGTTCGAAGCTCGTCGTCCGAAAGAAGCGTCGATTCTGGCTGAAGTCAGCGGCACCATCGCGTTCGGTAAGGAAACCAAAGGCAAGCGCCGTCTGGTTATTACCCCGAACGACGGTACCGATCCGTACGAAGAGCTGATTCCGAAGTGGCGTCACCTGAACGTCTTCGAAGGCGAACAGGTAAACCGCGGCGAAGTTATCTCCGACGGCCCAAGCGATCCGCACGACATCCTGCGTCTGTTGGGTGTGAGCGCGCTGGCCAAGTACATCGTGAACGAGATCCAGGACGTTTACCGTCTGCAAGGCGTGAAGATCAACGACAAGCACATCGAGACCATCCTGCGTCAGATGCTGCGTAAAGTTGAAATCGCTGAATCCGGCGATTCCAGTTTCATCAAGGGCGACCAGATGGAACTGACTCACGTACTGGTAGAGAACGAGCGTCTGGGCGGCGAAGACAAGTTCGTCTCCAAATACACTCGCGTTCTGCTGGGTATCACCAAGGCGTCGTTGTCCACCGAATCGTTCATCTCGGCGGCTTCCTTCCAGGAAACCACCCGCGTACTGACCGAAGCGGCAGTCACCGGCAAGCGCGATTACCTGCGCGGCCTGAAAGAAAACGTTGTCGTGGGTCGTCTGATCCCGGCAGGTACCGGCCTGGCATATCACAGCGAGCGCAAGCGTCGCCGTGAAGCAGACAAGCCGTTGCGCGTAAGCGCCAGTGAAGTGGAAGCTGCACTGACCGAAGCGCTGAACTCGAGCGGTAACTGAGTTCTGCGATAAATGAGCGTAAGGCCCTGATCACCCCGTTCGTCGAATCGAGACATTTTGTCGAGGTTCGAGGGGCGGGGAGGTCGGGGCCTTGCCTTGACTGGGGACAAGATCCTCTTTAGACTCTTGATCCCCTAAATTTGGCGGGAATTCGTTCCTGCCATTTTGCTTTTCTTGCAAGACAATAGCGTCGCAAGACAACAGTGGAGCTAGTAGATGGCAACTATCAACCAGCTGGTACGTCAGCCGCGTAAGCGTATCGTCGAGAAATCCGACGTACCTGCGCTGCAGAACTGCCCGCAACGTCGTGGCGTGTGCACCCGTGTGTACACCACTACGCCGAAAAAACCTAACTCGGCACTGCGTAAAGTATGCCGTGTGCGCCTGACCAACGGTTTCGAAGTTTCTTCGTACATCGGTGGTGAAGGTCACAACCTGCAAGAGCACAGCGTGGTACTGATCCGCGGCGGTCGTGTAAAAGACTTGCCAGGTGTTCGTTACCACACCGTTCGCGGTTCTTTGGATACTTCCGGCGTTAAAGGTCGTAACCAGGGTCGTTCGAAGTACGGTACCAAGCGTCCGAAGTAATCGGCCGTTTTGCAGATTTTCATTTTATTGAGTCGATAAGAGTAAGGTCGGGCACGCATCCATTGGATCTGTCCCGAGCTAACCTGAAGACCGCTTGAGGGCTTATCATGCCAAGACGTCGCGTAGCAGCAAAGCGTGAGATTCTGGACGATCCGAAATACGGAAGCCAGATCCTCGCCAAATTCATGAACCACGTTATGGAAAGCGGCAAGAAAGCCGTTGCCGAGCGTATCGTTTATGGTGCCCTGGAAACCGTTGCGACCCGTAAGGCTGGCACCGATCCCCTGGAACTCTTCGAAAAAGCACTCGACGCCATCGCTCCGCTGGTCGAAGTGAAGTCGCGCCGCGTTGGTGGTGCTACTTACCAGGTTCCGGTCGAGGTTCGTCCTTCCCGTCGTAACGCTCTGGCAATGCGCTGGTTGGTAGACTTCGCACGTAAGCGTGGCGAGAAGTCTATGGCTCTGCGTTTGGCTGGCGAACTGCTGGATGCTGCTGAAGGTAAAGGTGCTGCTGTTAAGAAGCGTGAAGACGTGCACCGTATGGCTGAAGCCAACAAAGCTTTCTCGCACTACCGCTTCTAATTTTAGCTTCACTAATTTTGCGAGGGCTTTATGGCTCGTACTACTCCGATTAGTCGCTACCGTAACATCGGTATCGTCGCTCACGTGGATGCTGGTAAAACCACCACCACCGAGCGCGTCCTTTTTTACACCGGCAAAAGTCACAAAATGGGCGAGGTGCATGATGGCGCCGCGACCACAGACTGGATGGTGCAGGAGCAGGAGCGTGGTATTACCATTACTTCTGCTGCCATCACCGCCTTCTGGAAAGGTTCCGAGAAGCAGTACAAGGACGAGCATCGCTTCAACGTAATCGATACCCCGGGCCACGTTGACTTCACCATTGAAGTTGAACGTTCCCTGCGCGTACTCGACGGCGCTGTGGTTGTGTTCTGCGGTACTTCGGGTGTTGAGCCTCAGTCGGAAACCGTATGGCGTCAAGCCAACAAATACGGCGTTCCACGTCTTGTTTACGTAAACAAGATGGACCGTGCTGGTGCGAACTTCCTGCGCGTGATCGCTCAGATCAAACAGCGTCTGGGTCACACTCCGGTGCCAATTCAGTTGGCCATCGGTTCCGAAGACAACTTCCAGGGTCAGATCGATCTGATCAACATGCAAGCTGTCTACTGGAACGACTCTGATAAAGGTATGGTCCCTGTTCGCAAGGACATTCCTGCTGAGCTCCAAGAGCTGGCTGAAGAGTGGCGCAACAACATGGTTGAGGCTGCTGCCGAAGCCAACGAAGAGCTGATGAACAAGTACCTGGAAGGCGAAGAGCTGACGATCGTAGAGATCAAAGCTGCTTTGCGTCAGCGTACTATCGCCGGCGAAATCGTTCTGGCTGTTTGCGGTTCGTCTTTCAAGAACAAGGGTGTTCCCCTGGTTCTCGACGCCGTTATCGACTTCTTGCCTGCACCAACCGACATTCCTGCTATCAAGGGTACTGACCCGGATAACGAGGAAATCGAGCTGGAGCGTCATGCAGACGATTCGGAGCCGTTCTCGGCTCTGGCGTTCAAGATCGCTACCGACCCATTCGTGGGTACCTTGACCTTCGTCCGTGTTTACTCGGGCGTGTTGAACTCCGGCGACGGCGTGATCAACTCGGTTAAAGGTAAAAAAGAGCGCGTGGGTCGTATGGTGCAAATGCACGCAAACGCCCGTGAAGAGATCAAGGAAGTACGCGCTGGCGACATCGCGGCCCTGATCGGCATGAAGGACGTCACCACTGGTGAAACCCTCTGCAACGCTGACAAGCCAATCATCCTGGTTCGCATGGACTTCCCGGAGCCGGTTATTTCGGTTGCCGTAGAGCCAAAGACCAAGGATGACCAGGAAAAAATGGGTATCGCTCTGGGCAAACTTGCTCAGGAAGACCCGTCTTTCCGCGTTAAAACTGATGAAGAGACTGGTCAAACGATCATCTCCGGCATGGGCGAGCTGCACCTGGACATCCTGGTTGACCGGATGCGCCGTGAGTTCAACGTCGAAGCCAACATCGGCAAGCCTCAGGTTTCCTATCGTGAGCGCATCACGAAGAACTGCGAAATCGAAGGCAAGTTCGTTCGTCAGTCCGGCGGTCGTGGTCAGTTCGGCCACTGCTGGATCCGTTTTGCTCCTGCTGACGAAGGTCAGGAAGGTCTGCAATTCGTGAACGAAGTAGTAGGTGGTGTGGTTCCTAAGGAATACATCCCGGCTATCCAGAAGGGCATCGAAGAGCAGATGAAGAACGGCGTTGTTGCCGGCTATCCGCTGATCGGCCTGAAGGCTACCGTGTTCGATGGTTCTTACCACGACGTCGACTCTAACGAGATGGCGTTTAAAGTGGCTGCTTCCATGGCGACCAAGCAACTGGCCCAGAAGGGCGGTGGTGAGTTGCTCGAGCCGATCATGGCGGTAGAGGTTGTTACGCCTGAAGACTATATGGGTGATGTGATGGGCGACCTTAACCGTCGTCGCGGCATGATCCAGGGTATGGAAGACACAGTGTCCGGCAAGGTTATCCGTGCTGAGGTTCCACTGGGTGAGATGTTCGGTTATGCGACCGACGTTCGTTCCATGTCCCAGGGTCGCGCAAGCTACTCTATGGAATTCAAAAAATACGATACGGCTCCGTCGCACATCGTCGAATCCGTAACCAAAAAACAAGGCTGATTCAGCCCCTTTAGGCTAGGAGTTAATTGTCGTGGCTAAAGAAAAATTTGATCGTTCCCTACCGCACGTCAACGTTGGCACCATCGGTCACGTTGACCACGGTAAAACCACTCTGACTGCTGCTCTGACTCGCGTTTGCTCCGAAGTTTTCGGTTCCGCAATCGTTGACTTCGACAAGATCGACAGCGCACCGGAAGAGAAAGCTCGCGGTATCACCATCAACACCGCACACGTTGAGTACAACTCGAAGATCCGTCACTACGCTCACGTTGACTGCCCAGGTCACGCTGACTATGTGAAGAACATGATCACCGGTGCTGCTCAAATGGACGGCGCTATTCTGGTTTGCTCGGCCGCTGATGGTCCGATGCCACAAACCCGTGAGCACATCCTGCTGTCCCGTCAGGTCGGCGTTCCGTACATCGTGGTTTTCCTGAACAAGGCTGACCTGGTAGACGACGCTGAGCTGCTGGAACTGGTCGAGATGGAAGTTCGCGACCTGCTGTCCACCTACGACTTCCCGGGCGATGACACTCCAATCATCATCGGTTCGGCTCGTATGGCTCTGGAAGGCAAAGACGACAACGAGATGGGCACCACTGCCGTCAAGAAGCTGGTTGAGACTCTGGACAGCTACATCCCAGAACCAGTTCGTGTCACCGACAAGCCGTTCCTGATGCCAATCGAAGACGTATTCTCGATCTCGGGTCGCGGTACTGTTGTGACCGGTCGTATCGAGCGCGGTATCGTTCGCGTTCAAGATCCGCTGGAAATCGTTGGTCTGCGTGACACCACCGTTACTACTTGCACCGGTGTTGAAATGTTCCGCAAGCTGCTCGACGAAGGTCGTGCTGGCGAGAACTGCGGCGTTCTGCTGCGTGGTACCAAGCGTGACGACGTTGAACGTGGTCAGGTTCTGGTTAAGCCGGGTTCGGTTAAGCCGCACACCACTTTCACCGCAGAAGTTTACGTTCTGAGCAAAGAAGAAGGCGGTCGTCACACTCCGTTCTTCAAAGGCTACCGTCCACAGTTCTACTTCCGTACTACTGACGTGACTGGTAACTGCGAGCTGCCAGAAGGCGTTGAAATGGTAATGCCAGGTGACAACATTCAGATGACTGTTACCCTGATCAAAACCATCGCAATGGAAGACGGTCTGCGTTTCGCTATCCGTGAAGGCGGTCGTACCGTCGGCGCTGGCGTCGTAGCCAAAATCATCGCTTAATTCTCTTTTATAGAGATTGCTTGATGATTTGAAAAAGCCCCCGCTCAGCGGGGGCTTTTTTATTGGGTTGACACCTATCTGGGGCGTCTATAGAATTGCGCCTCCTTTTAACGGGCGTATTGCGCTCGGTGGGAATAGCAGCCGGAGTCTGAAATCCAATGCAAAATCAGCAAATCCGTATCAGGTTGAAGGCTTTTGACCATCGCCTGATCGACCAATCAACCCAGGAAATCGTGGAAACCGCGAAACGTACTGGTGCTCAAGTGCGTGGTCCAATTCCACTGCCTACCCGTAAAGAGCGGTTCACCGTTCTGGTTTCTCCGCACGTCAACAAAGACGCGCGCGACCAGTACGAAATCCGCACTCATAAGCGCGTTCTGGACATCGTCCAGCCAACGGATAAAACCGTTGATGCACTTATGAAGCTTGATCTTGCGGCCGGTGTGGAAGTGCAGATCAGCCTCGGCTAAGACTCGGTCTTAGTCGTGTAACGCTCTGAAATGGGCGGCCATAGCGGGTGAAAGCCCCGTACACTCATGAGGTTTACAACATGACTATTGGTGTAGTCGGTCGTAAATGCGGTATGACCCGTATTTTCACCGAAGAAGGTGTCTCCATTCCGGTCACGGTCATTGAGATCGAACCGAATCGCGTCACCCAGTTCAAAACTGAAGAGACCGATGGCTATCGTGCAGTGCAAGTCACTGTCGGCGAGCGTCGTGCTTCGCGTGTAACAGCAGCTCAGGCTGGCCACTTCGCCAAGGCGAACGTTGCCGCTGGTCGCACCACCATGGAATTCCGTCTTGAAGAAGGCGAGTACCAGGCTGGCGATCTGATCAACGCTGAAATCTTCGCCGCTGGTCAACTGGTTGATGTAACCGGTCAGTCCAAGGGTAAAGGCTTCCAGGGTACGATCAAGCGTTGGAATTTCCGCGGGCAAGATAACACCCACGGTAACTCCGTATCCCACCGCGTCCCAGGCTCTATCGGCCAGTGCCAGACTCCTGGTCGTGTATTCAAGGGCAAAAAAATGTCCGGTCATATGGGCGCTGAGCGCGTGACCGTGCAGTCCCTGGAAGTAGTGCGCGTGGACGCTGAACGCAATCTGTTGTTGGTCAAGGGTGCTGTTCCTGGCGCTACTGGCGGCAACCTGGTTGTACGTCCAGCAGCCAAGGCTCGCGGTTAAGGGGAAGCTGACATGCAATTAAATGTAAATGACGCTCAAGCGATCGAAGTTTCCGAACTGACGTTTGGCGGCGAGTTCAATGAGACGCTGGTTCACCAAGCAGTCGTGGCCTACATGGCCGGCGGCCGTCAAGGTACCAAGCAGCAAAAGACCCGTTCCGACGTTCGTGGTGGCGGCAAGCGCCCATGGCGTCAGAAAGGTACTGGCCGTGCTCGTGCCGGTACTATCCGTAGCCCAATCTGGCGTGGCGGCGGTACCACTTTCGCAGCTCGTCCACAAGATCACTCCCAGAAGCTGAACAAGAAGATGTATCGCGCAGCAATGCGTTCCATCCTTGCTGAGCTGGTGCGTACTGATCGTCTGGTCGTGGTTCAGGATTTCGCTGTTGAAACTCCGAAAACCAAAGACCTGCTGGGCAAACTGAACAACATGAGCCTGACCGACGTTTTGATCGTGTCGGACGCTGTTGATCAGAACCTGTACCTGGCTGCTCGTAACCTGCCGCACGTAGATGTACGTGACGTTCAAGGTTCCGATCCAGTTAGTCTGATCGCATACGACAAGGTGTTGATCACCGTGTCGGCCGTGAAGAAATTCGAGGAGCTGCTGGGATGAACCAGGAACGCGTATTTAAAGTTCTGCTTGGCCCGCACGTTTCCGAGAAGGCTACGGTTCTGGCAGACAAGAAAGGCCAGTTCGTTTTCAAGGTTGCTACTGACGCAACCAAGCTGGAAATCAAGAAGGCCGTCGAAAGCCTGTTCAGCGTGAAAGTTGAGCGTGTTACTACCCTGAACGTTCTGGGTAAGAGCAAGCGCACAGCTCGCGGTCTGGGCAAGCGTAATGACTGGAAGAAGGCAGTTATCTCCCTTCAGCCAGGCCAAGATCTCGATTTCAGCAGCAGTGCTGAGTAAGGAAGGGGTGCATCATGGCAATCGTTAAATGCAAACCGACTTCCCCTGGCCGCCGTTTTGTGGTCAAGGTGGTCAACCAGGAGCTGCATAAAGGCGCTCCTCACGCACCGCTGCTCGAGAAAAAATCGAAGACTGGTGGTCGTAACAACAATGGCCGTATTACCACGCGTCACATCGGTGGTGGTCATAAGCAGCATTATCGTATGGTCGATTTCCGTCGCAACGACAAAGATGGCATCGTCGCCACTGTCGAGCGTATTGAATACGATCCAAACCGTACTGCTCACATCGCACTGCTCTGCTACGCAGACGGCGAGCGCCGCTACATCATCGCCCCTAAAGGCGTGAGTGCTGGCGACCAGCTGATCGCAGGCGCTCTGGCTCCAATCAAGCCAGGCAACGCTCTGCAACTGCGCAACATTCCAGTCGGTTCTACCGTACACGGCATCGAACTGAAGCCAGGTAAAGGCGCACAGATCGCTCGTTCCGCTGGTGCTTCGGCTCAGCTGATCGCTCGTGAAGGCGTGTACGTTACCCTGCGTCTGCGTTCCGGTGAAATGCGTAAAGTCCTGGCTGAATGCCGTGCGACCCTGGGCGAAGTCTCGAACTCCGAGCACAGCCTGCGTTCGCTGGGTAAAGCTGGTGCCAAACGCTGGCGTGGCGTTCGCCCAACCGTTCGTGGTGTTGCCATGAACCCGGTTGACCACCCGCATGGTGGTGGTGAAGGTCGTACCTCTGGTGGTCGTCATCCGGTATCGCCATGGGGCTTCCCGACTAAGGGCGCGAAGACTCGTGGTAATAAGCGTACCGACAAAATGATCGTCCGTCGTCGCAAGTAAATAGAGGGATACGACAGTGCCACGTTCTCTGAAAAAAGGTCCTTTTATTGATCTTCACCTACTGAAGAAGATCGAAGTGGCGGCGGAAAAGAACGATCGCAAACCAATTAAGACTTGGTCGCGTCGTTCGATGATCCTGCCACAGATGGTCGGTCTGACCATCGCCGTACATAACGGTCGTCAGCACGTCCCAGTTCTCGTGAACGAAGACATGGTCGGCCATAAACTGGGCGAGTTCGCCGGTACCCGCACATATCGTGGGCACGTGGCTGACAAGAAAGCCAAGCGTTAAGGGGTTAGGAAATGGAAGTAGCCGCTAAGTTGTCGGGCGCTCGAATCTCCGCCCAGAAAGCCCGCTTGGTCGCCGACCAGATCCGCGGGAAGAAGGTGGGCGAAGCGCTCAACTTGTTGGCTTTCAGCAGTAAGAAAGCCGCCGAGATCATGAAGAAAGTGCTGGAGTCGGCCGTAGCCAACGCCGAGCATAACGAAGGCGCAGACGTTGATGACCTTAAAGTCAGCACCGTTTTCGTCAACGAAGGGCGTTCGCTGAAGCGCATCATGCCACGTGCCAAAGGCCGTGCTGATCGCATCGTCAAGCGGTCTTGCCATATCACTGTCAAGGTTGCTGACAAGTAACGGAGTCGAAGAGATGGGTCAGAAAGTACATCCCATTGGCATTCGCCTGGGAATCGTCAAGGAGCACACCTCCGTCTGGTACGCAGACGGTCGGACTTATGCGGACTACTTGTTCGCAGATCTGAAAGTGCGTGAGTATCTCCAAGACAAACTAAAAAGCGCGTCCGTAAGCCGTATCGATATCCATCGTCCGGCCCAAACTGCACGTATCACCATCCACACCGCTCGTCCAGGTATCGTTATCGGGAAGAAAGGTGAAGATGTTGAGAAACTGCGTCAGGACCTGACCAAGCAAATGGGTGTGCCTGTGCACATCAATATCGAAGAGATCCGCAAGCCGGAACTCGACGGTATGCTGGTTGCGCAGAGCGTAGCTCAGCAGCTGGAGCGTCGTGTAATGTTCCGTCGCGCTATGAAGCGCGCCGTTCAGAACGCCATGCGCATTGGTGCCAAAGGCATCAAAATCCAAGTGAGCGGTCGTCTCGGCGGTGCTGAAATCGCACGTACTGAATGGTATCGCGAAGGTCGTGTGCCATTGCACACCCTGCGTGCCGACATCGACTATGCCAACTACGAAGCTCACACCACTTACGGTGTGATCGGTGTAAAGGTTTGGATCTTCAAAGGCGAAGTAATTGGTGGTCGCCAAGAAGAGCTGAAACCACAAGCACCAGCGCCTCGTAAAAAAGCTGCTAAGTAAGGGGTACGCCAAATGTTGCAACCTAAGCGTACGAAGTTCCGCAAGCAGATGACAGGCCACAACCGTGGTCTGGCTCAGCGCGGTAGCAAAGTCAGCTTCGGCGAGTTCGCGCTGAAGTCTGTAGCTCGTGGTCGTCTCACCGCTCGTCAGATCGAGTCAGCGCGTCGTGCACTGACCCGTCACGTTAAACGTGGCGGCAAGATCTGGATCCGTGTATTCCCGGACAAACCTATTTCCAAAAAGCCCCTCGAAGTTCGTATGGGTAAAGGTAAGGGTAGTGTGGAGTACTGGGTTGCCCAGATTCAGCCAGGCAAAGTCCTGTATGAAATCGAGGGTGTTTCTGAAGAGCTGGCGCGTGAGGCTTTTGCCCTGGCTGCTGCAAAGCTGCCGCTCGCCACCGCCTTTGTTAAACGGACGGTGATGTGATGAAAGCGAATGAACTTCGTGAAAAATCCGCACAGCAGCTGAACGAGCAACTGCTCGGCTTGCTGCGCGACCAGTTCAATCTGCGTATGCAGAAAGCAACTGGCCAGTTGGGGCAGTCTCATCTGCTCTCGCAAGTTAAGCGTGACATCGCTCGCGTGAAGACTGTGCTCAACCAGCAGGCAGGTAAGTAATCATGGCTGAAGCCGAAAAAACTGTCCGTACGCTGACTGGCCGTGTTGTCAGCGACAAGATGGACAAAACCATCACCGTACTGATCGAGCGTCGCGTTAAGCACCCGATCTACGGTAAATACGTTAAGCGTTCGACTAAGCTGCACGCGCACGACGAAACCAATCAGTGCCACATCGGCGACAAAGTCACTATTCGTGAAACTCGTCCTTTGGCCAAGACCAAGTCTTGGGCGCTGGTTGATGTTCTCGAACGCGCTGTGGAAGTCTAAGGACTAGGGGTCGGAGAAATTATATGATTCAGACTCAATCCATGCTCGATGTGGCCGATAACAGCGGCGCTCGCCGTGTTATGTGCATCAAGGTGCTGGGTGGCTCCCATCGTCGTTACGCTGGTATCGGTGACATCATCAAAGTTACCGTGAAGGAAGCAATTCCTCGCGGTAAAGTGAAAAAAGGCCAAGTGATGACTGCTGTTGTAGTCCGCACTCGTCACGGCGTACGTCGTGCTGATGGCTCCATTATCCGCTTTGATGGCAACGCTGCTGTTCTTCTGAACAACAAGCAAGAGCCGATCGGCACCCGTATCTTTGGGCCAGTGACCCGTGAACTTCGTACTGAGAAGTTCATGAAGATCGTCTCGCTCGCCCCAGAAGTGCTGTAAGGAGATCCGACATGCAAAAGATTCGTCGTGACGACGAGATCATCGTGATCGCCGGCAAAGACAAAGGTAAGCGCGGTAAGGTGCTTAAGGTTCTTGCTAATAACCGTTTGGTTATTGGCGGTCTGAACCTGGTCAAGCGTCATACCAAGCCTAACCCGATGTCGGGCGTACAAGGCGGTATCGTCGAAAAAGAAGCTCCACTGGACGCTTCTAACGTCGCCATTTTCAACGGCGAAACCAACAAGGCTGACCGCGTTGGTTTCAAAGTAGAAGACGGCAAGAAAATTCGTGTCTTCAAGTCGACCCAAAAAGCGGTTGATGCTTGAACACTGCTAGGTAGAAGACCATGGCACGACTAAAAGAGATTTACTGGAAGGAAATCGCACCGAAGCTTAAGGAAGAACTTAAGCTTTCGAACGTGATGGAAGTTCCACGCGTTACAAAGATCACCCTGAACATGGGTCTGGGCGAAGCTGTTGGTGACAAGAAAGTCATCGAGCATGCTGTTGCTGACCTGGAAAAGATCACCGGCCAAAAAGTCGTCGTGACCTACGCTCGTAAATCCATCGCTGGCTTTAAAGTCCGTGAAGGATGGCCGATCGGCGTCAAAGTGACTCTGCGCCGTGAGCGTATGTATGAGTTCCTGGATCGTCTGCTGTCGATCTCCCTGCCTCGGGTTCGCGACTTCCGCGGCCTGAATGCCAAGTCCTTCGATGGTCGTGGTAACTACAGCATGGGCGTGAAAGAGCAGATCATTTTCCCGGAAATCGACTACGACAAGATCGATGCTCTCCGCGGTCTGGACATTACCCTGACCACCACTGCCAAGAACGATGATGAAGGCCGCGCTCTGCTGCGTGCTTTCAAATTCCCGTTCCGCAACTGATTGGAGTAGGAAAATGGCCAAGAAGAGCATGAAAAACCGTGAGCTGAAGCGTCAGCTCACTGTTGCCAAGTACGCCACCAAGCGTGCAGCGCTGAAAGCTATCATCGTTGATCTGAACGCAAGTCCAGAAGCACGTTGGGAAGCTACCGTAGCTCTGCAGAAGCAACCACGTGACGCAAGCGCTGCGCGCATGCGTAACCGTTGCCGCCTGACTGGTCGTCCGCACGGCGTTTACCGCAAGTTCGGCCTTGGCCGTAACAAGCTGCGTGAAGCTGCAATGCGTGGTGACGTACCAGGTCTGGTTAAAGCCAGCTGGTAATTGCTGTCAAAGTCTCGATGTTCGGGTTCGCAAGAACCTGACCATCGGTGGCCTTGAATCTGAATCAAGCCCCTTTTGGGGCTTGATTCATTTCTGGGGTGTGTCTAGAATGACCGGCTCGCCTGAGCCCGTGTTTTTCATGCCCGGAAGTTCTCGGCGACAAGTAGTAGCCGCAAGGCTAATTTTTCTGTATTAGGAGCGTCTAGCCCATGAGTATGCAGGACCCGTTAGCGGACATGCTAACTCGAATCCGTAATGCCCAGATGGCTGAAAAGTCTGTCGTAAGCATGCCGTCTTCCACGTTGAAGGTGGCTGTAGCAAAAGTCCTGAAGGACGAAGGTTACATCGCGGATTTTCAGATCACCACCGACGCTAAGCCGTCGTTGTCCATCGAGCTGAAGTACTTCGAAGGCCGTCCGGTTATCGAAGAAGTGAAGCGCGTTAGTCGTCCAGGCCTGCGTCAGTACAAGTCCGTTGAAGATCTGCCGAAAGTTCGTGGCGGTCTTGGCGTGTCTATCGTCTCCACCAACAAAGGTGTGATGACGGATCGTGCTGCGCGCGCTGCCGGTGTCGGCGGCGAAGTTCTTTGCACTGTGTTCTAAGGGGGGATAAGCATGTCTCGCGTCGCTAAGAACCCCGTTAAGCTGCCAGCCGGTGTCGAAGTAAAATTCGCAGGCCAACAGCTTTCGGTGAAGGGTGCCAAGGGCACTCTCGAACTGAACATCCATTCGTCCGTTGAGATCGTTGAAGAAGCTGGTGAGCTGCGTTTCGCTGCTCGCAATGGCGATCAACAAACTCGCGCAATGGCCGGTACCACGCGTGCGTTGGTAAACAACATGGTCCAAGGCGTAAGCCAAGGCTTCGAGCGTAAGCTCCAGCTGGTCGGTGTTGGTTACAAAGCGCAAGCAAAAGGCACGGTTCTGAACCTTGCCCTTGGCTTCTCGCACCCAGTGGATTACGAACTGCCGGAAGGCATCACCGCTGAGACTCCTAGCCAGACCGATATCCTGATCAAGGGCATCGATAAGCAGCTGGTAGGTCAAGTGGCCGCTGAGATCCGCGACTTCCGTCCACCAGAGCCGTACAAAGGCAAAGGTGTGCGCTACGCGGACGAAGTCGTCCGTCGTAAAGAAGCCAAGAAGAAGTAGGGCATAGCAAATGACCGACAAAAAAGTTACTCGACTGCGTCGCGCTCGCAAAGCACGCCTGAAAATGCACGAACTAGAAGTCGTGCGTCTCTGCGTGTTCCGCTCGTCGCAGCACATCTACGCCCAGGTCATCTCGGCCGACGGCAACAAAGTCCTGGCAAGTGCCTCGACTTTGGATAAAGAACTGCGTGATGGCGCCACTGGCAACATCGACGCGGCCACAAAGGTTGGCCAGCTGGTCGCTACGCGTGCTAAGGCCGCTGGCGTCTCGCAAGTGGCTTTCGACCGCTCTGGCTTCAAGTACCACGGCCGCGTTAAAGCGCTGGCTGATGCTGCTCGTGAAGCTGGGCTGGAGTTCTAAGTTATGTCAAATAACGACCAAAAGCGCGACGAAGGCTACATTGAGAAGCTGGTTCAAGTTAACCGCGTAGCCAAAACCGTTAAAGGCGGCCGTATCTTCACTTTCACCGCGTTGACCGTGGTTGGTGATGGTAAAGGGCGTGTTGGCTTCGGCCGTGGCAAGTCACGTGAAGTGCCTGCTGCGATCCAGAAGGCAATGGAAGCTGCTCGCCGCAACATGATTCAAGTTGACCTGAACGGCACAACTCTGCAGTACGCAATGAAGTCCGGTCACGGCGCTTCGAAGGTGTACATGCAGCCTGCTTCTGAAGGTACCGGTATCATCGCTGGCGGCGCTATGCGTGCTGTCCTCGAAGTTGCTGGCGTTCAGAACGTTCTGGCCAAGTGCTACGGCTCGACTAACCCGGTAAACGTGGTTCACGCCACTTTCAAAGGTCTGAAAGCCATGCAATCTCCTGAGTCCATCGCTGCGAAGCGTGGTCTGACTGTCAAGGAGATCTTCTGATCATGGCTACCGTTAAAGTAACGCTGATCAAAAGCATGACCGGCCGCATCCCTAACCACAAATTGTGCGTTAAGGGTCTGGGTCTGCGTCGCATCGGTCACACTGTAGAAGTCCAGGATACTCCCGAGAATCGCGGGATGATCAACAAGGCTTACTACATGCTGCGTGTCGAGGGTTAATCGATGAAACTCAATGATCTGAGTCCAGCGCCGGGTTCCCGTCGCGAAAAGCATCGTCCGGGCCGTGGTATCGGTAGCGGTTTGGGTAAGACTGGTGGCCGTGGCCACAAAGGTCAGACCTCCCGCTCCGGTGGCACCATTGCTCCAGGCTTTGAAGGCGGTCAACAGCCGCTGCATCGTCGCCTGCCGAAGTTCGGTTTCGTTTCCCTGAAAGCCATGGATCGCGCAGAAGTGCGTTTGTCCGAGCTGGCTAAAGTGGAAGGCGACATCGTCACCGTGCAGTCCCTGAAAGATGCCAACGTGATCAACGTCAACGTACAGCGTGTGAAAATCATGCTGTCCGGTGAAGTGACTCGCGCTGTCACTATCGGCAAGGGAATCGGCGCCACCAAAGGTGCGCGTGCGGCTATCGAAGCAGCTGGCGGCAAGTTCGAGGAATAAATGGCTAAGCAAGGTGCTCTCTCTGCGCTCGGCAAAGGCGGTATGTCTGAACTCTGGGCTCGTCTGCGTTTTCTGTTCCTGGCGATTATCGTCTACCGAATAGGCGCACACATCCCGGTTCCAGGTATCAACCCGGACCGACTCGCAGACCTGTTTCGACAGAATGAGGGGACCATTCTTAGCTTGTTCAACATGTTCTCCGGCGGCGCGCTGGAACGGATGAGCATCTTTGCACTGGGGATCATGCCGTACATTTCGGCATCGATCATCATGCAACTGATGACCGCCGTCAGCCCGCAGCTGGAGCAGTTGAAGAAGGAAGGTGAAGCTGGCCGTCGCAAGATCAGCCAGTACACCCGCTACGGCACCGTCGTCCTCGCTCTCGTTCAGGCTATTGGCATGTCCATTGGTCTGGCGGGGCAGGGCGTTGCGTTCACTGGTGACTTTGGCTTCCATTTCGTCGCGGTATCCACTTTTGTGGCTGGTGCGATGTTCATGATGTGGCTGGGTGAGCAGATTACTGAGCGTGGTGTAGGTAACGGTATCTCGATGTTGATTTTTTCGGGTATCGTCGCCGGTCTTCCGAGAGCAATCGGGCAGTCTTTCGAGTCTGCACGTCAGGGTGATATCAACATCTTCGCCCTGGTTGCCATCGGTTTGCTGGCAGTAGCGATTATCGGTTTTGTGGTGTTCATTGAGCGTGGTCAGCGTCGTATCGCTGTTCACTACGCCAAGCGTCAGCAGGGCCGTAAGGTTTTTGCTGCGCAGACAAGCCACTTGCCGCTGAAAGTGAACATGGCTGGTGTTATTCCAGCTATTTTCGCGAGCAGCATTTTGCTGTTCCCGGCTTCGCTGGGTGCCTGGTTTGGTCAGTCTGAAGGTATGGGCTGGTTGCAGGACATCTCGCAGTCGATCGCTCCTGGTCAGCCGTTGAATATTCTGCTGTTTAGTGCAGGGATTATTTTCTTCTGCTTCTTCTATACGGCGTTGATGTTCAATCCGAAAGACGTAGCGGAAAACCTGAAGAAGTCCGGTGCCTTTATTCCGGGCATCCGTCCAGGTGAGCAGTCTGCGCGCTACATTGATGGCGTTCTGACTCGCTTGACCATGTTCGGTGCTCTTTACATGACGGCCGTGTGCCTGTTGCCCCAGTTCCTGGTGGTTGCAGCAAACGTTCCGTTCTACCTTGGCGGGACCTCGTTGCTGATCGTGGTCGTGGTTGTGATGGACTTCATGTCCCAAGTACAATCGCACCTCGTTTCGCACCAGTACGAATCCCTGATGAAGAAAGCCAACCTGAAGGGTTACGGCAGCGGCATGTTGCGCTGAGTACCCATAAGGTTCGAGGAGTTGGTGATGAAAGTTCGTGCATCGGTGAAAAAGCTGTGCCGTAACTGCAAGATTATTCGCCGCGAAGGTGTTGTTCGAGTAATTTGCAGCGCGGAACCGCGTCACAAACAGCGCCAAGGCTGAGTGTGATCCGCTTGAAGCCCGGCAGCTAGTGCGCTGCCGGGTTGATTATTTGTTATTACAGCGATATTATCTCGCGCCCTATTTCTTGGCTTCCGGGGCGTAGGTAGCTGTCAATTGGAGTCCCACTGAATGGCCCGTATTGCAGGCGTTAACATTCCAGATAACAAGCACACTGTTATCTCGCTGACCTACATCTATGGTGTTGGTCGCACTACTGCGCAGAAAATTTGCGCAGAGACTGGGGTAAACCCAGCCGCAAAGATCAAAGATCTGAGCGACGAGCAGATTGAGCAATTGCGTGGCGAAGTGGCGAAGTTCACCACTGAAGGTGACCTGCGTCGCGAAATCAACATGAAAATCAAGCGTTTGATGGACCTCGGTTGCTACCGTGGTCTGCGTCATCGTCGTGGTCTTCCAGTACGCGGTCAGCGTACCAAGACTAACGCGCGTACCCGTAAAGGTCCGCGTAAGCCGATCCGCAAGTAATCGCCCACGCGAATCGACAGGAAATTAATCATGGCAAAACCTGCTGCTCGTCCTCGTAAAAAAGTTAAAAAGACAGTGGTTGATGGCATCGCCCACATCCATGCTTCTTTTAACAACACAATCGTGACCATCACCGACCGTCAAGGTAACGCGCTTTCTTGGGCTACCTCTGGTGGTTCGGGTTTCCGCGGTTCCCGCAAGTCCACCCCGTTTGCTGCTCAAGTAGCTGCTGAACGTGCTGGTCAAGCTGCGCTGGAATATGGCCTGAAAAACCTCGACGTCAACGTCAAAGGTCCAGGTCCAGGTCGTGAATCCGCAGTCCGCGCTTTGAACGGCTGTGGCTACAAGATCGCCAGCATCACCGACGTGACGCCAATCCCGCACAACGGGTGCCGTCCGCCGAAGAAGCGCCGCGTGTAATCCAGGAGATTGTAAAGAATGGCTCGTTACATTGGTCCAAAATGCAAACTCGCTCGTCGCGAAGGCACCGATCTCTTCCTGAAGAGCGGCGTGCGCGCGATCGAATCGAAGTGCAACATTGAAGCAGCACCTGGTATCCACGGCCAACGCCGCGGTCGCCAGTCCGACTACGGCACCCAACTGCGTGAAAAGCAGAAGGTCCGTCGTATCTACGGCGTTCTCGAGCGTCAGTTCAGCGGCTACTACAAAGAAGCTGCTGGCAAGAAAGGTGCAACCGGTGAAAACCTGCTGCAACTGCTCGAATGCCGTCTGGACAACGTTGTATATCGTATGGGCTTTGGTTCGACTCGTGCCGAATCCCGTCAACTGGTATCGCACAAGTCGATCAGCGTTAACGGCCAGACCGTAAACGTTCCGTCGTATCAGGTTCGTGCTGGTGACGTGGTTGCAGTTCGCGAGAAAGCAAAAAACCAACTTCGCATTGTCCAAGCTCTCGATCTGTGTGCCCAACGTGGCCGCGTAGAATGGGTAGAAGTAGACACTGAGAAGAAGTCGGGCGTTTTCAAGAACGTTCCTGCTCGCAGTGATCTGTCCGCCGACATCAACGAAAGCCTGATTGTCGAGCTCTACTCCAAGTAAGGGCTAGAAAATAGGTGCATCCATGCAGATTTCGGTAAATGAGTTCCTGACACCCCGCCATATTGATGTGCAGGTTGTCAGTCCAACCCGCGCCAAGATCACTCTCGAGCCTCTCGAGCGTGGTTTTGGCCACACCCTGGGCAACGCGCTGCGACGCATCCTGTTGTCCTCAATGCCCGGCTGCGCAGTAGTCGAGGCCGAGATTGACGGTGTGCTCCACGAGTACAGCGCCATCGAAGGTGTACAGGAAGACGTAATTGAAATCCTGTTGAACCTTAAAGGTCTGGCCATCAAGCTGCACGGTCGTGACGAAGTTACGCTGACCTTGTCGAAGAAGGGTTCGGGGGTGGTTACCGCTGCCGATATTCAGCTGGATCATGATGTCGAGATCGTTAATCCCGATCACGTAATCGCTAACCTGGCGTCTAACGGCGCCCTGAACATGAAGCTCACCGTAGCTCGTGGTCGTGGTTATGAACCAGCAGACTCGCGTCAGAGCGATGAAGACGAAAGCCGCAGCATCGGTCGCTTGCAGCTTGACTCTTCGTTCAGCCCGGTTCGCCGTATCGCATACGTGGTGGAAAACGCCCGTGTCGAGCAGCGTACCAACCTGGACAAGCTGGTTATTGATCTGGAAACCAACGGTACTCTGGATCCTGAAGAGGCTATTCGCCGCGCTGCAACCATTCTGCAACAGCAGTTGGCTGCGTTCGTCGACCTCAAAGGTGACAGTGAGCCAGTGGTTGTCGAGCAGGAAGACGAGATCGATCCGATCCTGCTTCGCCCGGTTGACGATCTGGAACTGACTGTACGTTCGGCTAACTGCCTTAAGGCGGAAAACATCTACTACATCGGTGACCTGATTCAGCGCACCGAAGTGGAGCTGTTGAAGACTCCGAACCTGGGCAAGAAATCCTTGACTGAAATCAAGGACGTTCTGGCCTCCCGCGGTCTGTCCCTCGGCATGCGCCTCGACAACTGGCCGCCTGCAAGTCTTAAGAAGGACGACAAGGCGACTGCCTGATCGTCGTAATCACCGAACGTAGTGTTTGGTAAGGAATGAACCATGCGTCATCGTAAAAGTGGTCGTCACCTGAGCCGCACCAGCTCGCACCGCAAGGCCATGTTTCAAAACATGGCGGTGTCGCTGTTCGAGCACGAGCTGATCAAAACTACTCTGCCAAAAGCCAAAGAACTGCGTCGCGTTGCTGAGCCGCTGATCACTCTGGCCAAGACAGACAGCCTGGCTAACCGCCGTCTGGCATTCGACCGTACTCGTTCGAAAGCCATCGTTGGTAAGCTCTTCAACGACCTGGGCAAGCGTTACGCTACCCGTGAGGGTGGCTACCTGCGCATCCTCAAGTGCGGTTTCCGCACTGGCGACAACGCGCCTATGGCGTACGTCGAGTTGGTTGATCGTGCTACTGCTGGCGAAGCTGTATCCGCCGAGTAAGACGTCAGTCTGAAACAAAGAACCGGGCCTAGTGCCCGGTTTTTTGTGTCTGCAAGAAAATGCGCTGTTTGTACAAGCTTCTGACCCTGTTCTGTTGTCACTATGTGCTGGGAAACATAATTAGTAATTTTCTATCGATACGCACAAGTTAATGAATTTGTGGCTGTCACATTGATGATCAATACTTCCCACCAAGCCGATTAGCCGGCAGTTCCAGGACTGATAGAGGAAGAAGACCGTATGAGCCAGATCAAAACGCTTACGACCGCCAGTGGCGCACCTGTCGCTGATAATCAGAATTCTCGCTCCGCCGGCCCGCGTGGCCCGTTGCTTCTCGACGATTTCCATCTGCTCGAGAAGCTCGCACACTTCAACCGTGAAAATATTCCAGAGCGTCGCGTACACGCCAAAGGCTCGGGGGCTTACGGCACGTTTACCGTCACTCGTGATATCACCAATTACACCAGCGCCAAGCTGTTCGAATCAGTTGGCAAGCAAACCCCGACGTTCCTGCGCTTTTCCACCGTGGGTGGCGAGCGTGGTTCGGCCGATACCGAGCGCGACCCTCGCGGTTTTGCCCTCAAGTTCTACACCGAGGAAGGTAACTGGGACATTGTTGGCAACAACACGCCGGTCTTCTTCATTCGTGATCCGCTGAAATTCCCTGATTTCATCCACACGCAAAAGCGGCTACCGCAAAGCAACCTGAAAAGCGCGCAGATGATGTGGGACTTCTGGTCACATTCACCTGAAGCGCTGCATCAGGTGACCATCCTCTTCTCCGATCGTGGCATTCCTGACGGCTACCGTCACATGCACGGCTTCGGCAGCCACACTTACAGCCTGATCAGCGCTCAAGGCGAGCGTCACTGGGTGAAGTGGCACTACAAGACCAAACAGGGCATCAAGAACCTCGCACCAGCGGATGCTGCTCGTATTGCTGGCACCGATCCGGATTACGCCCAACGTGACCTGTTTGAAGCGATCGAGCGCGGTGATTTCCCGAAATGGCGCGTGTGCATCCAGATCATGACCGAGGCTCAAGCGGCGGCACACTACGAGAACCCTTTCGACGTAACCAAAACCTGGTCGCAGCAAGAATTCCCGTTGATCGAAGTCGGCGAACTGGAACTGAACCGCAACCCGCAGAACTACTTCGCTGAAGTCGAGCAGGCAGCGTTTGGCCCGAGCAACATGGTGCCAGGTGTAGGTCTGTCGCCAGACCGCATGCTGCAAGGTCGCGTATTCGCTTACGCTGACGCCCATCGCTACCGCGTCGGCACCAATCACCAGCAATTGCTGGTGAACGCGCCACGTAGCCCGGTAAACACTTACCAGCGTGATGGTTCAATGGCATTCGGCAGTAATGGCGGCGCAGCACCGAACTACGAGCCGAACAGCTACATTGAGACGCCGAAACAAGCTCCGAACTACGCTGAGCCTGCGCTGGCTCTAAGCGGTGCGGCCGATCGCTACGATCACCGCGAAGACACCGATTACTACAGCCACGCCGGTGCGCTGTTTCGGTTGATGAGCGACGAACAGAAAGCTTTGCTGGTGAGCAACATCGCCGGTGCAATGGCAGGTGTTTCCAGTGATGTAGTCGACCGCCAATTGCAGCATTTCTACAAAGCCGATGTGGCGTATGGAGAAGCAATCGCAAAGCTGCTCAACGTACAGCTTAACGAAGTCTAAACGAGAAGCAGAACCGCCCTCATTTGGGCGGTTTTTGCGTTATTTAGGCTGCTTTTCTAGGAATATCTTCGCTTTTATTGCGCGTAGCGGGTGACCTTCCAGTCAGGTTGGTTCAAACTACAGACTTTCAAGTAGGGAGATGTAGGGCGATGCAAGGCCACCCAGACGTTATCGATTACCTCAACACGTTGCTGACCGGCGAACTGGCCGCGCGTGACCAATATTTCGTTCATTCGCGGATGTATGAGGACTGGGGGTTCACCAAGCTCTACGAGCGAATCAACCACGAGATGGAAGAAGAAGCAGGTCACGCTGATGCGTTGATGCGCCGGATTCTGATGCTTGAAGGCACGCCACGCATGCGTCCGGATGACCTCGACGTCGGCACCACGGTGCCGGAGATGCTCGAAGCAGATCTGCGCCTCGAGTACAAAGTTCGCGCCGCGCTGTGCAAAGGCATTGAGTTGTGCGAGCAGCACAAAGACTACGTCAGCCGCGAGATCCTGCGGGTTCAGCTCAATGATACCGAAGAAGATCACACCTACTGGCTGGAAAAGCAGTTGGGACTGATCAAGCTGATCGGTCTCGAGAACTACCTGCAATCCCACACGTCCTGATTGCAGCAGATACAAAAAAGCCCCTGTCACTGTTGAAGTGAAAGGGGCTTTTTCATGCTCGGCGTTTAAGCCCGATCACGGATCAGCAGTGGCTTGAGGTAGTGGCCGGTGTGAGATTGCTTCATCTCGGCCACTTCTTCCGGCGTACCGGTGGCAATGATCTGACCACCCTTGGAACCACCCTCCGGCCCGAGGTCGACCAGCCAGTCGGCCGTCTTGATCACGTCGAGGTTGTGCTCGATCACCACCACCGTATTGCCGTGGTCGCGCAGCCGATGCAGTACGTCGAGCAACTGCTGGATATCCGCGAAGTGCAAACCGGTGGTCGGCTCATCGAGGATGTACAGGGTCTTGCCTGTGTCACGCTTGGACAGCTCGCGAGACAGCTTGACCCGCTGTGCCTCACCACCCGACAACGTGGTCGCCGACTGACCGAGCTTGATGTACGACAGGCCAACATCCATCAAGGTCTGCAGTTTGCGCGCCAGTGCCGGCACCGCGTCGAAGAACACCCGGGCTTCCTCGATGGTCATCTCGAGGGTTTCGTGGATGTTCTTGCCCTTGTATTTGATCTCGAGGGTTTCGCGGTTGTAGCGCTTGCTCTTGCACACGTCGCACGGCACGTAGATGTCTGGCAGGAAGTGCATTTCCACCTTGATCAGGCCATCGCCCTGGCACGCTTCGCAGCGACCGCCCTTGACGTTGAACGAGAAACGCCCCGGGCCATAACCACGGGAGCGCGACTCGGGCACGCCAGCGAACAGCTCGCGGATCGGTGTAAACAAACCGGTATAAGTTGCCGGGTTGGAGCGCGGTGTACGACCGATCGGGCTCTGGTCGATGTCGACGACTTTGTCCAGATGCTCAAGGCCTTTGATGCTGTCGTGCGCTGCCGCTTCCAGAGTGGTTGCGCCGTTGAGTGCTGTGGCGCTCAGCGGAAACAGCGTGTTGTTGATCAGCGTCGATTTGCCTGAGCCGGACACGCCGGTCACGCAAGTCAGCAGGCCAATCGGGATGTCCAGATCGACGTTGCGCAGGTTATTGCCGCGCGCGCCTTTCAGCGACAGATTGAGCTTCTTGTTGCGTGGCGTGCGTTTGGCCGGCACTTCAATCTTCACCCGGCCCGACAGGTATTTGCCGGTCAGGGAATCCGGGTGCGCCATGACTTCTGCCGGTGTGCCTTCGGCAACGATTTGCCCACCATGCACGCCTGCGCCCGGGCCGATATCCACAACGTAATCGGCCAGGCGAATTGCATCTTCGTCGTGCTCGACGACAATCACGGTGTTGCCGATATCGCGCAGATGCTTGAGCGTGCCGAGAAGCCGGTCGTTGTCGCGTTGGTGCAAACCAATCGACGGTTCATCGAGAATGTACAGAACGCCGACCAGACCCGCGCCGATCTGACTGGCCAGACGAATCCGCTGCGCCTCGCCACCGGACAGCGTGTCAGCACTACGATCCAGCGACAGGTAGTCGAGACCGACGTTGACCAGAAACTGCAGACGCTCGCGGATTTCCTTGAGGATCTTGTCGGCGATTTCGCCGCGTCGACCGGTCATCTTCAGCTGGCCGAAATACTCGCAAGCGTCACCGATCGGCAGATTGGTCACTGCTGGCAGTGTCTTCTCGCCAACCCACACATGTCGCGCTTCACGACGCAAACGGGTACCACGGCAATCCGGGCAGGACTGGGTGCTGAGGAACTTGGCCAGTTCTTCGCGCACGCTCGCCGACTCGGTCTCTCGGTAGCGACGCTCCAGGTTTGGCACGATGCCTTCGAACGGGTGCGAACGTTTGACGATGTCGCCACGGTCGTTCAGGTATTTAAAGTCGACGTTCTGCGAGCCGCTGCCGTGCAGGATGGACTTCTGCTGATCGGCCGGCAGATCGTTGAACGGCACTTCCAGGCTAAAACCATAATGCGAAGCCAGTGACCCCAGCATCTGGAAGTAATAGACGTTGCGCCGGTCCCAGCCGCGAATCGCGCCTTCGGCCAGCGTCAGCTCGCCGTTGACCAGTCGCTTGATGTCGAAGAACTGCTTCACCCCCAGGCCATCGCACGTCGGGCAGGCGCCGGCCGGGTTGTTGAAGGAAAATAGCTTGGGTTCGAGTTCGCTGATCGCGTGGCCACAGATCGGGCAGGCGAAGCGCGCGGAGAAGATCATCTCCTCGCCCGGCTCATCGTCCATCGGTGCGACCAGGGCGATGCCGTCCGCCAGTTTCAGCGCGGTCTCGAAAGACTCGGCCAGACGCTGCTGCAGGTCGGCGCGCACCTTGAAGCGGTCGACGATCACATCGATCGAATGCTTCTTTTGCTTATCCAGTTTCGGCAGTTCGTCGAGTTCGCAGATCCGGCCGTTGACCCGTGCGCGGACGAAACCTTGTGCGCGCAGCTCTTCGAAGACCGACAGGTGTTCACCTTTACGCTCGCGGATCACTGGTGCCAGCAACATCAGCTTGCTGCCTTCCGGTTGCGCCAGCACCAGGTCAACCATCTGACTGACCGTTTGCGCTTCCAGCGGAATATCGTGATCCGGGCAGCGCGGCGTACCAACGCGTGCATAGAGCAGGCGCAGGTAGTCGTAGATTTCGGTGATGGTGCCGACCGTGGAGCGCGGGTTGTGCGAGGTCGACTTCTGTTCGATGGAGATCGCCGGCGACAGGCCTTCGATGGTGTCGACGTCGGGTTTTTCCATCATCGACAGGAACTGGCGGGCGTAGGCCGACAGCGATTCGACATAGCGGCGCTGACCTTCGGCGTACAGTGTGTCGAAGGCCAGGGACGACTTGCCGGATCCGGACAGGCCGGTGATGACGATCAGCTTGTCCCGTGGCAGGGTCAGGTCGATGTTCTTCAAGTTGTGGGTACGGGCCCCACGTATCAGGATCTTGTCCAAAGTGGCCTCGCTCGGCGGGCGTCGAAAACGTAGGAGTATACGGCCAAATACTGGATGGATGCACACTATCAAACGAAGGGTTTTTTACCCTGGATGAAGAGAGTTTCATCTATACGCGTCAAAGCGTCGCGATCTACCCCGTCTTTCGATGGGACTGGTAGAATCGCCGCCGGTTCACACGAGGTTTTTCCATGCACGATCCCCACAGCGAACGCATGAGTGGCAGCGAGACCCGCGCGGCGAGCGGTCTGGCCCTGGTGTTCGCCTTCCGTATGCTTGGCATGTTCATGGTGTTGCCGGTACTGGCGACCTACGGCATGGATCTGGCGGGTGCGACCCCGGCCCTGATCGGTTTGGCCATCGGCGCCTACGGCCTGACCCAGGCAATTTTCCAGATTCCGTTCGGGATCATTTCTGACCGCATCGGCCGTCGCCCGGTGATTTACCTCGGGCTGATCGTCTTCGCCCTCGGTAGCGTCCTCGCGTCGCAAGCCGATTCGATCTGGGGCGTGATTGCCGGACGAATCCTGCAAGGTGCCGGCGCCATTTCTGCTGCGGTCATGGCCTTGCTTTCCGACCTTACCCGCGAACAACACCGCACCAAAGCCATGGCGATGATCGGCATGACAATTGGTCTGTCGTTCGCCGTGGCCATGGTCGTCGGGCCATTGCTGACCCGCGCGTTCGGTCTGTCGGGGTTGTTCCTCGCCACCGGTGGTATGGCATTGGTGGGGATCGTGATCGTGATGTTCATGGTGCCGAAATCCACCGGGCCGCTGACGCATCGCGAGTCCGGTGTGGCGCGTCAGGCGTTGATGCCGACGCTCAAGCATCCAGACCTGCTGCGACTCGATCTGGGCATCTTTGTGTTACATGCCATGTTGATGTCGAGCTTCGTCGCACTGCCTCTGGCGCTGGTGGAAAAAGCCGGTTTGCCCAAGGAGCAGCACTGGTGGGTCTACCTCACCGCGTTGCTGATTTCGTTCTTCGCCATGATCCCGTTCATCATCTATGGCGAGAAGAAACGCAAAATGAAACGAGTTTTGCTCGGCGCCGTCCTGACGCTGATGCTGACTGAGCTATTCTTCTGGCAGTTCGGCGACAGCCTGCGGGCTCTGGTGATCGGCACGGTGGTGTTTTTCACCGCGTTCAATCTGCTGGAGGCTTCATTGCCGTCGCTGATCAGCAAGGTTTCACCGGCGGGTGGCAAGGGCACGGCCATGGGCGTGTATTCCACCAGTCAGTTCCTCGGTTCGGCACTCGGCGGGATACTCGGCGGCTGGTTGTTTCAGCATGGCGGTCTGTCGGTTGTGTTCCTTGGATGCGCGGGTCTGGCTGCCATCTGGCTGGCCTTTGCTGTTACCATGCGTGAACCTCCCTACGTGACGAGCCTGCGCTTGCCGTTGTCGCCCGAGGCGATCCGCGAAGCGGGTCTGGTCGAGCGCCTCAAGGCCCTTGTAGGGGTAACCGATGCAGTGATAGTTGCTGACGAAGCGGCTGTTTACATCAAACTGGACAAAGAATTAGTGGATCGCGACACCCTCGAACGCCTGGTGAACAACCCGGCCGAGGCTGCTTGCGAAGCCTAGGAGAACGTTATGGCCCGTGGGGTTAACAAAGTCATATTGGTCGGCACTTGCGGCCAGGATCCCGAAGTTCGCTACCTGCCTAACGGTAACGCCGTGACCAACCTGAGTCTGGCAACCAGCGAACAGTGGACCGACAAGCAAACCGGTCAGAAGGTCGAGAAGACCGAGTGGCACCGTGTTTCGATGTTCGGCAAGGTTGCGGAAATCGCCGGCGAATACCTGCGTAAAGGTTCGCAGGTCTACATCGAAGGCAAGCTGCAGACCCGCGAGTGGGAAAAAGACGGTATCAAGCGTTACACCACCGAAATCGTGGTCGACATGCAAGGCACCATGCAACTGCTCGGCGGCCGTCCACAACAGGGCGACCAACAAGGTGGCGGCAACAACTACCAGCAGTCCGCTCCGGCTCCACGCCAGCAGGCTCCGCGTCCTCAGCAGTCGGCTCCGCAACAGCGTTCGGCCCCGGCTCCACAGCAGGCGGCACCGCAACCAGCTCCGGATTTCGACAGCTTTGATGACGATATCCCGTTCTGATCCGATGTTGTAACCGCTGCCAATAAAAAGGCCCGTCGCATCAAGCGACGGGCCTTTTTTGTGCCTGCATAAAACACGCGCCCTGTAGGAGCTGCGGCACGCTGCGATCTTTTGATCTTAAAAACAAAGTCAAAAGATCGCAGCGTGCCGCAGCTCCTACACGGAGGGCGTTTCAGTCAAGAATCAGGTGCGGCAGGAAGCGGCTGGAGTCCTTGGTGATCAAACTGTTGTCCTCCCGCACACCAATCCCCGCCGCCTGATCGCCAATCACCCACGAGCCGATCAGCGTGTAGCTGTCGCCAAATTTCGGCAGCGGCGCAAACTCCTGCAGGATAAATGGCGCATCGGTGTACGGCCCGTCCTCTTTGACGATCAGACCGTCAGCCGTCTGCAGTTCAATGTTGGCGCCTTCGCGGGAAAAGTACGGCTTGCGTACCCAGCCCTTGGGCACTGCACTGGCCGGATCTGGATCAAGATGCGCGGCCAGCAGGTTCGGATGGCCCTTGTGCATTTCCCACAGCAACGGCAACACGCCTTTGTTCGACAGGATCGCCTTCCATGCCGGTTCGAAAAACTGCGTGTCGCACTCGGCAATTGCCGCACCGAAGGGTTCGTGGAAGATGAATTCCCAGGCGTGCAGCTTGAACAGGTGCGGGATCCAGCGATCTTGCAGATCAACAAAGCGACCTTCAACCGTCAGGCCGATGTCCTCGATGTCGATGTGCCGCGATTCGATACCGACTTTCTCGGCGATCAATCGCAGGTAATCGGTGGTGCCTTTGTCCTCGACCGAGTCTCGCATCGAAGCAAAGTAGAACGGCCGCTTCAGTTGCAACTCGGCAAAAGCCTGATGCAGTTTGGTGTCGATGCTGTTGAACTGGTCGGCATGGCGCGGCAGCGTACCGCGCTCGATGCATTGCTCAAGCCAGCCCCACTGGAACGCCGCCGCTTCGTAGAGGCTGGTCGGCGTGTCGTAATTGAGCTCGAGCAGTTTCGCCGGGCCGTTACCGCTGTAGGAAAAGTCCATGCGCCCGTACAGATGCGGATGACCTTCCAGCCAAGAGGTGCGGATCATGTCGTAGTACGACGGCGGGATGCTCAAGCGGTCGAGCAACTCTTCGCTGCGCACGACACGGTCGACCAGGTCCATGCACATCTCGTGCAGTTCGGTGGTCGGATCCTCGAGATCGTTTTCGATCTGCGCCAGCGAGAACTGGTAGTAGGCGCTTTCGTCCCAGTACGGTTCGTCGTCGATGGTATGGAACATGAAGCCGAGGCTCTCGGCGGTCTGTTTCCAGTCGGGGCGCTCGGCGCAGTGGATCTTTTTCATGATCAGCTGCTCGAACGACCGGAACTGCTGCCCCAGCCACCCCAACCGCTACGGGCACTGGACTGGCTGCCGAAACCACCACGGGAAGTCGAGGAAGCGACGTTCACCGGCTTGCTCTTGCTGCTCTCGTAGTCGGGCTGGCTGCGCGTGACCGGTGCCGATTCGACTTTGCGGTACTGCGTCGAGGTGTTGTAGGTCTGGCGTGTGTCGCGATCGCGATAAACCGTGCGATTGGAATTGTTGCTCATCGCATTGCCGATCAGCCATCCGGTGAGCAGGCCGCTGGTCGAACTGCCGGAAGAGTGGCTCGTAGCCTGTGCGGCCTGTGCGGCGTTGGCGTCACCGGCGGGCATTTGCGCATCGGCAAGCGCATCAAGATTCTGCGGCGCTTCAGCGTTCTGGCGGATCTTGAAGCCGCCCAGTTTCGGCACGAATTTGCCGGACGAGTTTTTCTGGCACCAGTTGGCGGCAAAGTCGGCGTCGCACTCGGCCTTGTCATCGTACGCCGGGGCGATGCGCCGGTGTTCGGTCAGGGCGGCGACGTAGGCGTTCGAGCAGACATCGGCGGCGACTTCGGCATCGACACACTGCTCGACACTCTGGAAGCTGCGTGGCTGATCGATTGCTGCCGCTTCGCCGGAAATGGCCAGGGCCACCGAAGCGGCGAGGGACAACTGAACGTATTTACTGCGTTTCATCGAGGGCTTCCTGCCGGTCAGTTGGACGGTGTCATGCACGCGGCATTGAGCATGCCGACGCTGATCGCCACCGCAGCGACGTAAATGCCGGAAGCCACTTCACCGTTGACGATGCGTTGCGAAGTGCCTTTGAGGACCAGGCCTGTGGCGAGAAACGCCAGCAGTTGTACAACCGCCGCGATCACCGCCCAAAGCACGAAGTCGACGACGTTGACCGAAAAGGCGATCACGTTACTGGCCGGAATCGCAAAACCGATGATCGCACCAGACAAAGCAATTGCGGCGGCGCTGTTGCCGGCGCGGATCAGCTCGAATTCCTTGTGCGGGGTGATGCGCGTGTAGACGAATTGAAACAGCATGAACAGCAAGACGGCGCCGATCAGGTAGACGACGAAACCGACCAATGCGGTCTTGTTGAGGGAAACGGCCAGCACTTCCAGCATGAAAAACTTCCTTTTTAAATGGTGCCGATATCAGTCGTGTACAGCGAGATGCCCAGTGAGGTGCTCAGGCTGACGGTGCCTTCTTCGTCCTGTTCGACGGAGAACAGCAGCAATTCGCGGCGATCGGTCAGGCCGGTGTCGCGGGCGTAAAGCATCGAGTGATGTTCGATGGTGTAGCTCTCATCCGGATTGATCACTTGTTCGGTCATCGGTACGAGTTCTGTCTGGTCTTGTTCAGTGCCCCATTCACGGGTGTACTCGACACCTTCGTGGCTGTAGGTCGGCAGGCCGATCGGGCTGCTTGGGCCGGCGAGTCGCTGCAGCTCGGCGTCACTGTTGACGGTCACGTAGCTGAGGTAGTTGAACAGGGTGACCGACTCGATCTGGTCGTCACCGGTAACGTGGATCTGTACCCAGAAATCCTCGTCGTTCATGTAATAGCGGTGCAGTTTGTTGGACTGGCCAAGGTCGACCCAGCCGGCGCTCCAGATCGCCTGGTCGAAGGGCACGCGCACCGAGGTCGAACCGTCGAGCAGCAGCGCCAGAGTCGTATCGAACCTGACGGCTTTGCCCTGGGCCATCCCGAGTGGGCCACTGGCAACGGTTGGCGTTGGCGCAGCGGTCTGCCAATTACTGGTGCCCAGCAAATCTTTAAACCATCCCATGGATACGTTCCTTGAAGCGGGTGGAGGTGTTCGTCGGCAAAAAAACGTCGTTAGTGTACCGGGCCGAGCGATGAACGACACGCCGTAAACCATGTGGGAGCGGGCTTGCTCGCGAAGGCGGTGAGTCAGGCGGCTAAAGTACCGACTGACACATGGCCTTCGCGGGCAAGCCCGCTCCCACAGGTTTTGTGCAAAACGCTTACTGCGCGGACTTCTGCTTCAGGCGCTCAAGAATCGCGTTGGCGCTGCCTTCGTTCGGCGTGATGCCGGCGTCGCGCAGTTTGCGATCGAGGTCGTTGCCGGACGATGCATCCGCCAGCTCGTCCGCCGCACTCAGCTCGGCAGCGCGCTGCTGCTGCTTGGCTTGCAGACGGTTGAGGGTGCCCACTGCGGTTTCCAGTTTGCCGTTGGCGCCGCCGCTGGCAATCGATGCGCTGACTTGGGCTTTCTGCACGCTTTCACGCGCCTTGGCCATGTCCACTTGCTGGCGCAGGCTCTTGATGCGGGCTTCGGCCTTGTTGATGTCTTTGCGCATGTTCTCGGCGTAGGTGCCGAACTCGTCGCTTTGTTTTTTCTCGGCATCGAGGTCGTTGGTCAGGGTCGAGATCGCTTCGGCCACTTCCAGCGCCAGGTCTTCGCGACCGGCACTCAGGGCTGCGACAGCCTTGGCTTCGAGATCCTTGATCTTGGCGTCGTACTCGCTCACGCGGTCGGCGGCCAGTTTGTGCTTGGCCATGATAGTGACCAGTTCGCGACGGGCATTCGACAGCGCGGTGTCGGCGTCGCGGATTTCCTGATCGAGGATACGCAGGGCCTGCTGGTCGACGATGGCTTCGCCGACTTCATTGGCGCCGCCGCGCAGTGCGGTGAACAACTTGCTCCAGATGGACTGAGTCATTGGATATTCCCTGTTGATTACTTGAAGAAGTGTTCGAAGGCTTCACTCGCGCGCTGCACGTTGTCGACCAGGGTTTTCACCTCGGTCACCACGTTGGTCAGGCTCGAGTCGGCGCTGAGGGCGCCAAACATGTTGTAAACGGTCTGCCCGTTCGGCATCGACTCGATACCGATCGACGACAGCGGGAACATTTCCCGGCTGCGCAGCACGGCGTCGTTGAAGGCGCGCACGTCAGTGATCGAATCGATGTCCACCAGCACGGTGTCGACGATGATCTGCTGGCCGGCCACGGCGATGTGAATCGGCAGACCGCCGAATTCATTCATTTCCAGTTTGATGCTGGGTTCGGAGCTCTGGATCAGCGACAGCGTGATTTCTTGCGAAGCCACCTCGTCCAGGGCCTTGAGGGCGTTGAAGAGGCTATCGATATTCCAGTTGTTGCCTGCGCTCATGTAATTCTCCGACATGAAAGAGCCAGCCAGAATCGGTTGGCGTAGCTGTTGCTCCATTTGCTTGAGCAAGCTTCGGTTTTCGGGAAGCACCCAAGTTTCGTGTTTCACATAACCGGCGGCGGCCAGGCCCGCGCGCATCTGCTTCATATAGAAGCTCGATGGTTTCTTCGCGGACACTTTTGCGCGCTCTCCCTTGGGGCTTTCTGATTTCGATGTGGGAGAACGGCTTTTCATGGCATTGACTCGGTTATGAATATCTCACGCGTGAGCCACACTACAACCAAATCAAAGCGCCATCAATGGCTCACGCGTGAGATTTTTAAAGCAAGCGAAAAAAGGCCCGCAACCAGGCGGGCCGAGACATTTAACAAAGTGTGTCTTAATGGCTGGAGGCCAGAAACTCATCAGTCGAGACCACACTGGCATAGGCAAAACCCAGCGCCGACATGAAAGCGGCGTGTACCTGCGCGGCAGGCACGGTCATGCCGTTGAACTCCAGGTCGCGGCTGGCGCAGGCATCGTGAATCACTGTGACGGTGTAGCCGAGGTCAGCCGCCGCACGGGTGATGCCGTCGACGCACATGTGGCTCATGCTGCCAACCACCACCAGCTCCTTGATGCCTTGTTCATCGAGGATCGCTTGCAGTTCGGTTTCGCGAAACGAATTGACGAAGTGCTTGAGCACGACGGGCTCGTCGGCGCGGTTGAGCACTTTCGGGTGCAGCTTGGCGCCCTCCGATCCGGGAATGAAAAACGGCGCATCGTTCGATGTGAACTCGTGACGGATGTGCACCACTGAATCACCCGTCTCGCGGAACGCTGCAAGCAGTCGCGCGGCGTTGTCAGCAGCGGCGTCGGCACCGGCCAACGGCCACTTGCCTTGGGGGAAGTAGTCGTTCTGGATATCGACTACGATGAGCGCTTGCTTGGCCATGGTGTGTCCTCGATGGATTGGCTGGAAGTGGCTTCAGTATTGGCGACGGCCGACGATTCGGGGATTGGCCGCACCGACAATAGACAGGGGAAAACTGACAATGGGCGCAGAAAGGGCTGCTGTCGCTGAACTGGGCATCTTGATTTACCCCGGTGCGCAGATGGCGGCGGTGCATGGCCTGACCGATCTGTTTGCGGTGGCCAACCGGATTGCTGCCGAGCATCAGGCTGCGCAACTGCCGCTGCTGCGGGTCAGTCATTGGCAGGTCGAAGGTGACCAGCCGCCGCAGCGGGTTCACGACAGTTATCCGCAGGCTAACAGTGCTTTGCTGGCGGTGCTGATTCCGCCGTCCATCGGTGGTTTTAGCGCGGGGCAAATGTCCCCCGCCCTGGCGCAATGGCTGCGCGCTCAGCACGCTCGCGGCGCCACGCTGGGCGGCGTCTGCGTGGGTTCGCTGCTGCTGGCGGAAAGCGGTCTGCTCGATGGTCGCAGCGCTACCACCCACTGGACGTCGGCCAAGGCTTTCGCCGAGCGTTATCCGAAAATCAAACTCAAGGCAGATACACCGATTGTCGATGACGGCGACTTGATAACCACGGCCGGGTTAATGGCGTGGTCAGAGTTGGGGCTGCGTCTGGTTGATCGTTTGCTCGGGCCGAGTATCGCTTCAAGTACGGCACGCTTTCTGGTGGTCGAACACAGCGACAGTGCCAGTGAATGCGGCAGTAATTTTGCGCCGATCCTCAGTCACGGCGACGCCGCGATTCTCAAGGTTCAGCATTGGTTGCAGAGTACCGGCGCCACCGAGGTTTCGCTCACGACCATGGCCGAGCGTGCGGGGCTTGAGGAGCGCACCTTCCTGCGCCGCTTTCGTGCGGCGACCGGGTTGAAGCCAACGGAGTATTGCCAGCATCTGCGGGTGGGCAAAGCTCGCGAGATGCTTGAGTTCAGCAATGGCACCATCGATCACATTGCGTGGACGGTGGGTTATCAGGATCCCGGGGCGTTTCGCGCGATTTTCAGAAAAATCACCGGGCTGGCGCCGAGTGATTATCGGGCACGGTTTGGCGTAACCCCGAACCCGAAAGCAATGAATCCCTGATGTGGGAGCGGGCTTGCTCGCGAAGACGGTGTGGCAGGTTACATTGTGCTGGCTGACACTACGCCTTCGCGAGCAAGCCCGCTCCCACACGGGGCTCCGATCCGATTTTGGATCGTGCAATTTGCCGGGGTTTAGCGCATGGTCGTGCAGATTGAAACAGGCGCGATGCCAGCACGATTCCGGCAAGTTTCTGATTAACCGAGGATTTCCATAGAGCAGCGGTTGGCCTGATCTCTGCACCCTTCACCGCTACAGTCATCGAACCGATGGAAGGGGGACGCATGACCCCGACACCCCGCAGGAAAACCGTTGTCGCCCATTCGGTACGCGCCGACGCGCCGCAACATGAAGTGCAGACCAACAAAGCTCTGGCCCGCTGGCTGGCGCAGATTCTCGGGTTGAAGTTCGGTGGCAGCTACAACCCGGAAAAACACCGCGGTCGTGATCTGTATCTGTTGCCGACGCAAACCATCGTCGGCGCCGGGCAGGCGCAGGCGCTGGGGATCAACGGTCCGGATGATCTATGGGGCGGGTTTGTCGAACACGATTTCATCTGCACCAAAGCCATCAGCCACGGCCTGCGCAGTCATCTCGCGCATGCGCCGCAAGGCTGGTCGCCGCTGTTCAGCGAACGCACGCGTAACGTGGTACTCGATGGTTTGAGTGTGTTTGCCCTCGAAGATGCGCGGGCCGCCGCCGAACACTTGTTGTACAGCGGGCCGATCCGCCTGAAGCCGATCCACGCCTGTGCCGGTCGCGGTCAGGAGGTGATCAAGAGTCTGGACGCCTTCGATGAAATGCTCGCCCGCGCCGACGTTGCCAAACAGTTCAGCGAAGGTGTGGTGCTGGAGCAGGACTTGCGCGACGTCATCACCCACAGCGTCGGCCAGTCATTCATCGGCGACAAAGTGCTGAGCTACTGCGGTGATCAATACTTGACCAAAGACGCTCACGACGAAGATGTCTACGGCGGTTCGAACCTGCTGGTGGTGCAGGGCGGATACGAAGAACTGCTGGCACTGGAGTTGCCCGATGATGTGCGTCTGGCCATCGAGCAGGCGCAGATTTTCGACAGCGCCGCCGACGAAGCCTACCCACGTTTCTACGCCTCGCGGCGCAACTACGACATCGCCCAAGGCCTGGACGGCAACGGCAAGACACGCAGCGGCGTGCTCGAACAATCCTGGCGCATGGGCGGTGCCAGCAGCGCCGAAGTCGCGGCGCTGCAAAGTTTCGTCAACGATCCGGGAATGCGCGCGATCCGCGTGTCTTCGGTGGAAACCTACATCGATCAGCCGTTGCCGGCGGATGCCATCGAGGTGTATCGCGGCCCGGCTGAAAACAGCGAGTTTCTTCTCAAATACGTAACGGTCAAATCCTATGACGGCTAGAAGCGAAAGCATTCAAATCGACATTGATGATGAACAGATGAGCGGGACTTTTCTCAGTCCCAAATCGAAAGTCCCGGGGGTGTTGTTTGTCCACGGTTGGGGCGGTAGCCAAGAGCGCGATCTTGAGCGCGCGAAAGGCATCGCCGGTCTCGGTTGTGTGTGTCTGACATTCGACTTGCGCGGGCACACTGGCGACACCGGGATACCACTGACCCGAGTTACCCGCGAAGACAATCTGCGCGATTTGCTCGCGGCCTATGATCGATTGCTGGCGCATCCGGCGCTCGATACCTCGGCCATTGCCGTGGTGGGCACCAGTTATGGCGGCTATCTCGCCTCCATCCTCACGTCACTGCGCCCGGTGCGCTGGCTGGCGCTGCGCGTGCCGGCACTGTATCGCGACGAGCAATGGCACACTCCGAAGCGTGATCTGGACAAGGCGGATTTGCGTGATTATCGCAGCACGCTGGTGCGCGCTGACACTAATCGGGCATTGCACGCGTGTTCGCAATTCACTGGCGATGTATTGCTGGTGGAGTCGGAAACCGATGATTACGTCCCGCATGCAGCGATCATGAGTTACCGCGCGGCGTGTCAGCAGACGCACTCACTGACGCACCGGATTATCGATGGCGCAGACCATGCGTTGAGCGAACCGGTGTCGCAGCAGGCGTATACCTCGATATTGGTGGACTGGATTACCGAGATGGTCGTTGGCGAACGGTTGAGCATTATTCAATCCTGAAAGCAAAAGATCGCAGCCTGCGGCAGCTCCTACAGAGATTTCTGTAGGAGCTGCCGCAGGCTGCGATCTTTTGCTCTTAATGCCTCGGCGTCTTTTCGATCCGCAACGCCTTGGCTTTTGCCTCCACCACCAGATACATCACCAGCGTAATCAACAACGGCAACAGAAAATAAATCGCCCGATACGCCAGCAATCCCGCCACCAGACTCCCACGCGAAGCCTCGTGCTGCAGCAGCGCGACAAACACTGCCTCCAACACCCCAAGCCCCGCCGGAATATGCGTGATGACCCCGGCAATCGCACTGATCAACAACACCCCCAGCACCAACGGATAGTCGAGCTTGCTCGGCAACAAAGTGAAAATCACCGCTGCCATCAACGACCAGTTCAACGCCCCAAGGAGTAATTGCAGGACCGCCATGCGCAGCGACGGCAGATTGATTTCCACCCCGCGAATCGACCATTCGCGGCGCTTGGAAAACTGACACGCCAGCAGATACCCGGCGCTGATCAGCAGCAGCAAAACACCAATACCTTGCAGCGCGTCGCTGCTGACTTTCCAACCCGGCGGCATGCTCACCAGGCCACTGCTGAACACCACGCCGGCAATGGTCATGTAGCCAAACCAGTTGGTCGCCAGGCTCAGGCCAAGAATCTTGGCAATATTCCCCTTGCTCACGCCCAGTCGCGAATACAGCCGATAACGCATGGCGATGCCGCCGACCCAGGCACTGAGATTGAGGTTGAACGCGTAGCTGATGATCCCCACCGGCAGGATCTGTTTCCAGGTCAGATCCTGACGAATATAGGTGCGGCCGATCAGGTCGAAACTGGCGTATACGAGAAAACTCAGCAGCGTCAGGCTGGCGGCAATGATCAGCGTGCGCACCTTGAAGTCGGCGAGGGTTTGCAGCACTTCGGCCCATTCAATGCGCGTGGCGAACAACGTCAGCAAGACAATCAGCGCGAGGAAAAACAGCAGCGTCAGCGGACGTTTCCAGCGACTCCATTTCGAGTGAGTCGCTGGCGCGGCATGAGCATTCGGATGCACCTCGGAATGGCTCATGAGCGGTTACCTCGAAACGGCTTGAGCCGCGGTTTGTGCGCAGGCAACCAACCGGCCATCGCCGGGAAATGCCGCAGAAAGTGGAACACCAGAAAACCAATGGTCATGTGCCATATGCGTCCGCGCGGAGACTTGCTGGCGTCCATGGCTTTGCAATGGTTCTGGCTGAGGTCTTCGAGGCGCTCGAACAAGTGCTGATTGAACGCGCGATCACGGATCAGCACGTTGGCTTCCAGATTCAGTGACAGGCTCAGCGGGTCGAGATTACTCGAACCGACAGTGCTCCATTCGTCATCGACCAGCGCCACTTTGCCGTGCAGCGGGCGCTGGCAATATTCGTGAATCTGCACCCCGGCCTTGAGCAAATAATCGTAGGTCATGCGTGCGGTGAGCTTGGCCACCAGCATGTCCGGCTGGCCTTGCAGGATCAGTCGGACATCGACGCCTCGGCGCGCGGCATTGCGCATTTCGCGCAGCAGACGATAACCGGGAAAGAAATACGCATTGGCGATAACCACCCGGCGTTTGGCACGGCGCAATACCTGCAAATAAACGTCTTCAATATCGGTGTGGTGCTGATCGTTGTCGCGGAACACCAGGCGCACCTGGCCATCGTGGTCGTCGAAAGCCATCTCGGCGCGACGCTGGCGCCGGCGTTGCCACCAGAACCGCGCGCGGCCTGGCCTGCCACTTTGCAGCAGGGCAAAATGGTGGATGTCGGCGACCGCCGGACCTTGTACTTCCACCGAATAGTCCTGCTTGGCCTCGGGGCCGAAATCGGCGAGGTGATCACCGGAAAAGTTGATTCCGCCGATGAATGCAATCAGGCCGTCGACCACGACGATCTTGCGGTGCAGGCGGCGAAACCAATTGGTGCGAATGCCCAAGTGCTTGGGCGCCGGGTCGAAGATCTGCAAATGCACCCCGGCCTCGCTCAGCGCGGTGAGATAGGCGGTGCTCAACTCACCGCAGCCGAAGCCGTCGAGGCTGACGGTGGTGCGCACGCCGCGCTGCGCCGCATCAATCAGAATCTCCTGCAGTTCGGCGCCGACCTTGTCTTCGAAGACGATGAATGTCTCCAGGAGGATTTCACTTTTCGCCGCGCGCATCGCCGCGAATACGCGAGGGAAATACTCCTCGCCGTTTTCCAGCAATTGCACATGGTTGCCGCCCTGCCAGCGGTACTCGACGTCGACCTGGCCGGGCTCGCGTATCGGCGGGTTGATGCTGATGGGTTCCACGGCGGATTTCTCCAGCGGCGCGCTGTTCATAGTTCGATCTCCACCGATAACGGTGCGTGGTCGGAAAGGTGTGACCAAGGGCGGTTGGCGAGGACTTTCGGCTGGCTGGCCTTGAGGTTGCGCACGTAGATGCGATCGAGCCGCAGGGTCGGCAGGCGTGCGGGGAAACTGCGCGCCGGTTTGCCGTGGTGCTCGGCGAACACTTCACGCAGGCCGCAAGGTTTGAGCAGTGCATCGGCACGCTGGCGCCAGTCATTGAAGTCGCCGGCGACGATCACCGGTGCGTCGTCGGGCAATTCGGCAAGGCGTTCGCCGAGCAGTTTCAACTGTGCGTTGCGATGACTTTCGCGCAGGCCCAGATGCACGCAGATCGCATGGATTTCGGCGCCGTCGCCGGGCAGGCGCAGCACGCAATGCAGCAAGCCACGGTTCTCGTGGCCGCTGATCGACACGTCGAGGTTGTCGTGGCGGATGATCTGGAATTTCGACAGCAACGCATTGCCGTGATCGCCGTCCGGGTACACCGCGTTGCGCCCATAGGCGAACTGCGGCCAGAGACTGTCGGCGAGGAATTCGTACTGCGGCATCGTCGGCCAATTGCTGTAGCGCTTGTGATGATGCTCGTGGGTGCCGTGGACTTCCTGCAGGAACACCACGTCGGCGGCCACGCTGCGCACGGCTTCGCGCAATTCCGGGAGGATGAAACGTCGGTTGAGTGCGGTGAAACCCTTGTGGGTATTGACCGTCAACACGGTGAACGTGCGTACCGAAGGCGCGACGACCGAACCTTCATCGGTGAAGCCGACCGGTTCTGGAATACTCATGCCAGCACTCCTTCGCCAGCGGGTTCGCCGGGGGTGGTGGCGAGGTCTTTATCCAGTTCGAAACGCTGCAACAGATCGCGTGCGTCATAGGGCGCGCGGACTTTGATGTCGTTATCGAAATAGCAGAACACTTCGCGGGATTTGCGTGCGCGTGGCTTCAGGCGTGGCGCGATCAGATGGGCATCTTTAGGTTGCTCGCCGTGATGCCAGGCGTCGATGCGCTCGGCCCAACGCTTGAGCGCTGGCGCGGTGTAGCCGCTGGCGTAGAGCTCTTCGGCACCGTGCAGGCGCAGGTAGACAAAGTCGCTGGTGAGGTCTTCGCGGTACGGCCATTTACCGCCGGTGTCGGCGATCACCAGCGCGGTGTTGTGGCGTTTCAACAGGCGCACGAAGTCGGGATCAATGAAGCTGTCGTTGCGAATTTCCACGGCGTGGCGCAACGGTTTTTTGCCGTAAGCCTTCATGCTCGCATGGCCGTGCAGGTGGGCATCGTGCTGGTGGGCGAGGGCGGCTGCGGCTTCGGTGTTGTGGGGCAGTTGGGCGAGGAAGTGTTCGAAGCGTTCGGGTTCGAATTTGAAGTTCGGCGGAAATTGCCAAAGGATCGGCCCGAGTTTTTCCTTCAGTTCCAGCACCCCGGAGGCGAAGAAGTTCGCCAGCGGTTTTTCGATCTCGCGCAAGCGGCGGATGTGGGTGATGAAACGTGGCGCCTTGACGCTGAAGACGAAGTCGTCGGGCGTTTCGGCATACCACTGAGCATAACGCTCAGGGCGTTGCAGGGCGTAGAACGATCCATTGATTTCGATGCTGTTGACCGCCCGCGACGCGAATTGCAGTTCGCGCTTTTGCCCCAGTCCCTTAGGGTAGAAGTCCCCGCGCCACGGTGCGTAGCGCCAGCCGGAAATACCGATGTGAATCGTCGCCATGCCACCCTCCCTTCGAAAGCCCTCGTGTTGCCACTGTCTTTTGATGACTGCGGGCGGTTCGGGAAAGTTTCGATGGCGTTACCGACGGTACATTTTGATGAACACCACAAATCCCAATGTGGGAGCGGGCTTGCTCGCGAAGGCAGTGGGTCAGCCCAAGGATATGCTGAATGACACCGCGCCTTCGCGAGCAAGCCCGCTCCCACAGGGATTTGTAATCCACCATGAGATTTGCGCTGGCTCTGTGGCCCGACTGCGCGAAGTTCCTCCTGTCGGGGAGAGGGCTGGGGTGAGGGGGCTCTTGAACTTGCCGCCCAATTATCGATCAGTTCCTTACAGGTTCAGCCACGGGAGATCGGAGTTTTGATCAAGTTCAGGATCGCCATTCTGCTGGGAGCATTGCTGTTTCTCGGTGCCAGTGAAATCGACGCCGCCGCGCTGCCGGGCGTTCCGGCCGCCGCTGAAAAAGCCGCCGAACCCGAGCCGCTGGTGCAGGGCGGTCTGCTTGGTGCGATCAGTTCGAGCATCGACGACGTACAGGACAAACTCGACATCAACGAACATCTGGTCGACGCCTGGCGCCTGCGTGCCGACCGTGCGGCCGATGAAGTCGACAAACTGGTCAACCAACCCTCGAACCGCTCGGGCTGGAGCGTCGCCGGGGATTTCCTTACGCTCTCAGGCACCTGGCTCGGCAGTTTTGCGCTGCTCACCGTACTCGGCAGTTTGTTGGCCAACCGTATGCGTGGAGGTCGCTGGTTACGCACCCGCCAACGCAGTCAGGATCTGATGGGTTATTTGCTGCCCTACACGCTGCCAGCACTGATCTGCCTGCCATTGACGCTCTACGTCAGCCATTTTCTGCAAGCATCGGTGGGGCGCGCGCTGGCGCTGTGTCTGGCCTACGCCACCAGCAGTGGCATCTTCTCCACCTCGATATTTTTATGTGTGGTGGTGATGTTCAATACCGGGCACAAACGTCCGGCGGCGAAGATCATTCGTGATTACTGTCCAAAACCCTTGTTCCTGATCGGCTTCCTCGCCGCCCTCAGCGATGCGCTGACCAGCCCGCAGATCGCCCGGCAACTGGGCGGCAATATCACCAGCAGCGTTGCGGTATTTACCGGCCTGATCGCCTCGGTGATTTTCGGATTATTGGTGATTAGACTGCGCCGTCCGGTGGCGCATCTGATCCGCAATCGCTCGCTGAGCCAACGCCTGAAACAACCTTCGTTGCAGGAGTCGCTGCGGATTTTTTCCGGGCTGTGGTACTGGCCGATTGTGTTGATGGTGCTGGTCTCAGTGGTGAGTTTGATCGGTATCGGCGAGGACAATCAAAAGGCCCTGCGCTGCGCGTTGTTCACCACCGTATTACTGATCGGCACGGTGTTTCTCAGCACGATCCTGCAGCACCTGTTCAAGTCGCGAAAAGCCGGAGCGATCCAGCGCAGCAGCGCTTACAAGGAGCGCTTTCTCAGCCTGTTGCATGCCTTGCTGCGGATCGTCATCGCGATTGCCTTCATCGATATCCTCGGGCGGATCTGGGGCGTGTCGCTGCTCGATTTCGCTCAGAGCAGCACAGTCGGGCGCGCGATCAGTGACGCGTTGAGCCGCATCGGCCTGATCTTTCTGGTTACGTGGCTGCTGTGGGTGGTGCTCGACACGGCGATTCAGGAAGCCCTGAAACCACCGGTCAGCAAACGCGCGGCACGCCAGCCGAGCACGCGGGTGAAAACCATCCTGCCGCTGCTGCGCAACGCGATAAAAATCATCCTCGTGGTGATCTGCGCAATCACCACCATGGCCAACCTGGGAATCAATGTCGCGCCGTTGCTGGCCGGTGCCGGGGTGGTCGGCCTGGCCATCGGTTTCGGTTCGCAGCAACTGGTGCAGGACGTGATCACCGGGCTGTTCATCATCATCGAAGATACCCTGTCGATTGGCGATTGGGTGGTGCTCGATTCCGGGCATGCCGGTACGGTTGAGGGACTGACCATTCGCACGTTGCGGTTGCGTGACGGTAAAGGCTTTGTGCACTCGGTGCCGTTCGGCCAGATCAAGGCGGTGACCAACCAATCGCGGCAATTCGCCTATGCGTTTTTCTCGGTGCAATTCACCTATGACACGGATGTCGATAAAGCCATAGAGCTGATCCGTGAAACCGGCGATTCGATCCGCGAAGACCCGTTCCTCAAGTACAACCTGCAGGGGCCGCTGGATGTATTTGGCGTGGACAGGATGGATTTGAATGGCGTGGTGCTGACGGCGCAGTTCAGGACGGTGTCGGGTGGGCAATATGCGGTGAGCCGGGCGTTCAATCAGCGTTTGAAGAAGCTTGTGGATAACACCGAGACGGTGCATTTCGCGCAGACTTATCCACAGCAGGTTTTATTGCCGAAGCGGCAGGTGCACGAGGGAGAGGTGGTTGCGACCGAGGTGCCGCAGGAGTCGCGGACTTAACCCGTTGATTTTAGCTGTGAGTGCTGGCCCTTTCGCGAGCAAGCCCGCTCCCACAGGGGGAATGCGGCCAACCTGTGGGAGCGGGCTTGCTCGCGAAGAGGCCGGTGAGGTCAGCTTCAATGCCGGATCAGTTTGACGCGCACCTGCTCCATGGCAATCTGATCCAGCTCCAGCCAAAACTGCTGCTTGCCGGCAATCTCCGCCGCCGCCGGCAACCCATCCCGATACACCAAACGATTACTCACCAGCGCCGGCACTTTCACCCCCGGCAACAACGTCCCGGCCAGGTTCAGCGGATCAACCCCGCACACCGCCACTAGACTGCCGTCATGCGGCCGCCGACGGACTTCGCGCAGCAACGGAATCGCCTCCGGCAGGGCGAACTGTTCACCGGCCAAACCACTGACAAACCGTCCACCACGAATCTCGCCGCGTGCTTCCAGTCGATGAAAGGTGCGCAGCAATTCCCGCCAACTCGGCAACCAATCCGCCTCACGCTCCAGCAAGCGCCAGAACACCACGCCGTAACGGCGCAACAAGGTCATCGCGACGTGCTCCAGCGTCTCGCTGTTATCCACAGCTGCCCCACGCCGCAGCAACGCCCAACGCCCGGCATCGTCCATCCCGCCGACAAACGCCCCGCGTCCGCGCCGACTGCTGCGCTGTTGGCGCTTGCTAGCCGGGGTGATCAACGCGCGCAGGCCGGCGAAGCTGTCAGCGTTCACCAGTCCGGCGCCGACCAGTTCCTGCAAGGCGATTTCCAGTTCGGTGCGCAGCAGATGCGCTTCATGAATCAGCTCATCGAAAAACAGCGCGCCGTGCTGACTCAAGGCTTCAAAGACCTTCTGGGTTTTCGGCGACAGCTCGCTCACGGGTGTCTGTTCGGCCAACGCGCTCCATAAGCCAACCTGACTGCGCGGCAGCAACACAATCGGCGTACTGCGCAACGCCGTGCCGCTGACTTTTTGCCGGGCACTCAAGCGTGTCCATACCAGTTTGCCGTTGCGGCACAGATCATCCAGCCAGCTCGGCGAATAGTCTTTCAGGCGCGCCGGAAGGATGTCGCTGTCCCACGCGGAAGCCGCCGCCGCGTAGCCTTCGAACTGGCCGACAATCGACGGCAACACTGCGCTGCCCTGACCGCGAGTCGACGGCGAAAGATGCTGCCAGTCAAACAGAAAACGCATGAAATCCTGCAACGCCACCGGTTCGATTTCCCGGCGCAGGCGCTTGACTGTGTAGCGATGAATGCGTGCGAGCAGATGCCGTTCGCACCATTCCTCGAGGTGCAGTTTCGGCGTGAATTGGCCGCGCAGGACATAACCTTCGCGCTCCAGTTGGGTGAGGGCCTGGTTGACTTGACCAGGCGGCAGCGCAAGCGGTTCGGCAATGGCAGGTAACGGCAGTGGGCCGAACGCACCGAGGCGCGCGCGGATCACTTCGACCAATGCCTCATCGAACGTCCAGGCTTCATCGAATCCCGGCAACGCCTCCAGCTCGGGTTGCAATTTGGCCTGTGGATAAAGTGCTTGCAGACACGTCAGGCGTTCGCGGGCCAGCCATAAACAATGCTCGGGGTCAATTTGCAAACGGCAGGCGCGGCCACTTTTGGCCAAGGTTTCCAGCCATTCGCGCCAGCCTTCGTTCGCTTGCACCTCATCCCCACTGATACACGCCAGGCTCATCAGCGCCTCATGCATTTCATCCACAGCGTTCGGCGTCGGCCAGGCTTCTTCGCGCACGGCAGCAATCGCGTCGGCATCCAAAGCACCGAGATCATCAGTCGATTGCGGATCGCTCCAGCGCCGGTTGATCACCGCTTGCGTGCGACGTTCTTCCAGCGGCGCATCGTCGAGAAAGGTGTACGGCCGCGCACTGAGAATTTCTGCCGCGAGCGGTGAGGGCGCTGGCAGGTCGCGACTGATCAAGCGCACTTCGCCACGCTCCATGCGTCGCAGCAGATTGAGCCAGCCTTCGCTGTCCATCGCCTCATGCAGGCAATCGTCCAGCGTCTGCTCGATCAGCGGATGTTCGGGAATTTCCCGTTCGCCGGCGAGGTTTTCCAGGCAGGCAATCTGATCGGGAAACACGCTGGCAATCAGGTCTTCGCTTTTCATCCGCTGCAACTGCGGCGCCACTTTGCGCCCGCCGGTAAAGCGTGGCAACGCCAGCGCCACCCCGGCATTCCAGCGCCAGCGCACGCCGAACAGCGGCGCGTCGAGCACCGCTTGAATAAGGATGTGCTCGGCACTGTTGCTGTGCAGGTAGCGCCAGATCTCATCCAGCTCAAAGCTGTGGCTGGTGGACAGCGACAGCACGATCGCATCTTCGCTGGCGGCCGCCTGCAATTCAAAGTTGAAGGTGCGGCAGAAACGCTTGCGCAGGGCCAGGCCCCAAGCGCGGTTTATACGGCTGCCGAACGGTGAGTGGATGATCAGTTGGGTGCCGCCGGACTCGTCGAAAAACCGCTCCATGAGCAGCGTGTCTTGCGAGGGCAGGGCGCCGAGGGTCTGGCGGGCGCGGGCGAGGTATTCGACCAGTTGTTCGGTGCTGGCGAGGTCGAGGCCGAGGGTCTGCGTCAGCCAGTCGAGCGCCGGTTGCAGATCGCCGGGGCTGGCGCCAAGCAACGCGTCGAGCTGCGCTTGCAGGCGCGCCACGGCGAACGACAGTTCATCGCTGCGCCCCGGCGCTTCGCCGAGCCAGAACGGTATGGTCGGTGGCTGACCGTGGGCATCCTCGACGCGCACCTTGCCGGTTTCCACACGGAGGATGCGGTAGGAGGTATTGCCGAGCTGGAACACATCGCCGGCAATGCTTTCCACCGCGAAGTCTTCGTTGACGCTGCCGATGTTCAAGCCTTGCGGCTCAAGCATCACGCTGTAATCGGCGTTGTCGGGGATGGTGCCGCCGCTGGTCACGGCAGCGAGTTTCGCACCACGGCGGCCACGCAAGGTGCGGCTGACGGCGTCGCGGTGCAGGTAGGCGCTGCGGATGCCCTGACGACCGTTGTAGCCTTCGGCGAGCATGCTCAGCAGGGCCTGATAGTGTTTTTCGTCGAGGTCGCGATACGGCGAAGCTTTGCGGAACATCGCCAGCAAGGCGTCTTCCGGCCATTCCTGGCAGCTGACTTCGGCGATGATTTGCTGCGCCAACACATCCAGCGGCGCTTCGGGAATGTGCAGCGTGTCGAGTTCGCCACGGCGCACGCAGTCGAGCAGGGCGGCGCATTCAATCAAGTCATCGCGGGTGGTGGCGAACAAACGACCCTTGGGCGTGCCGCCCACCTGGTGTCCGGAACGGCCGACGCGTTGTAGAAACCCGGCGATTGAACGCGGCGAGGCGATCTGACAGACCAGATCGACTTCACCGATATCGATGCCAAGCTCCAACGACGCGGTGGCGATCAACACTTGTAACTCACCACGCTTGAGGCGTTGTTCGGCGTCGAGGCGAAACTCCTTGGCCAGACTGCCGTGATGCGCCGCCACCGCGTGCTTGCCGAGGCGCTCGCTGAGGTGCCGGCTCAGGCGTTCGGCCAGACGCCGGGTGTTGACGAAAATCAGTGTGGTGCGGTGCTCGCGGGCCAGTTCGGCGAGGCGGTCGTAAACCAGTTCCCAGACATCGTTGGCCATGACGGCCGACAACGGCACGGGCGGGACTTCGATGCCGAGATCCCGTGGCCGGGCGTGACCGATGTCGATGATTTCGCAGGGGCGATCATGGCCGACGAGGAATTTCGCCACGGCTTCGACCGGTTTTTGTGTGGCGGAGAGGCCGATGCGGGTCAGCGGTTCGGCGCACAGCGCTTGCAGGCGCTCAAGGCTCAAAGCCAAGTGGCTGCCGCGTTTGCCGGCGGCCATGGCGTGGATTTCATCGATGATCACCGTGCGCGTGGTGCCGAGCATTTTTCGCCCGGATTCCGAGCCGAGCAGCACGTAAAGCGATTCCGGCGTGGTCACCAGAATGTGCGGCGCGGTCTTGCGCATGGCGGCGCGTTCTTTCTGCGGGGTGTCGCCGGTGCGCACGGCGGTAGTAATTTCCAGCTCGGGCAAGTTCATTTGCCGCAGCTGTTCGGTGATCCCGGACAATGGATTTTGCAGGTTGATGCGAATGTCGTTGGACAGCGCTTTCAACGGCGAAACGTAGACCACCAGGGTTTCGTCGGGCAGGCCGTCGGGGTTTTCCAGGCCACGGTGGACGAGATCGTCGAGCACGGCGAGGAACGCGGTCAGGGTTTTGCCCGAGCCGGTGGGCGCCGCGATCAGTGTCGAGCGGCGCTGGCGGATCAACGGCCATGCACGGGCCTGGGCGGCGGTGACCGTCGGGAAGGTCTTGCGGAACCAGGCGCTCACGGCGGGGTGAAAGCCTGCCAAGGCGCTGTCGGCGGGGAGGGGCAGATTCATGGCTTAAGTTATGCGGTCGCTGGGGGGAAGATGCAAGTACCGCTGGGATCTTCAGCGTCTGGCAGGGCCCTTCGCAAGCAGGCTCGCTCCCACAGTGGATTTATGTGCACCGCTCATCCCTTGTGGGAGCGAGCCTGCTCGCGAAGGGGCCAGATGCCACAGCACAAATCCTTGGGATGAACACTTTACGGATGACGGTTGCGCACTAAACCCGCAAAATGCAACGATTCCGGCAATTATCGGCGACGGATCCACAAGATCCGTCGCAAAAGCCATCGTTCCAATCAGACTGGGCCTGCTGACTCTATGCGAATGCGCCTTATGTTACTGGGCGGCGGAAATGCCCTTGGGCAGGCGCTGATTCGCCTCGGTGCGGAGGAAGACATCGGTTTCCTCGCCCCCCGCCCGCCCGAAAACGGCTGGGATGCCGCGAGCCTGACCCAATTGCTCGACGACACCCGTCCCGACGCGTTGATCAACCTCGCCTACTATTTCGACTGGTTCCAGGCCGAGGCCGTCAGCGAAACCCGGATGGCCGGGCAAGAGCGTGCGATCGAGCGCCTGGCCGAACTGTGCCAGCACCACAACATCGTCCTCGTGCAGCCCTCCAGTTATCGGGTGTTCGACGGCTCGCGTGCCACCGCTTACAGCGAAAAAGACGAGCCAGTGCCGTTGGGCCTGCGCGGTCAGGCGTTGTGGCGCATCGAGCAGAGCGTTCGCGCCACCTGTCCGCAGCATGTGTTGCTGCGTTTTGGCTGGCTGCTCGATGACAGCCCGGACGGCACCCTCGGGCGTTTCCTCGCCCGCGCCGAGCAACCGGAAGAACTACTCCTGGCCGATGATCGCCGCGGCAATCCGACCCCGGTCGACGACGCTGCGCGGGTGATCATCTCGGTGCTCAAGCAACTCGATTGCGCCGCGCCGCTGTGGGGCACTTACCACTACGCCGGCCACGAGGCGACCACACCGCTGGCGCTGGGTCAGGCGATTCTGACCGAAGCGCGCAGCCTGCACGCTCTGGCCATCGAAGCGCCGACCGCGCAAGCCCACGCCGCGCGTCCGGACGCAGCCGAAGAGCCGCAACACGCGGTGCTCGCCTGCAAGAAAATTCTGCACACTTTCGGGATCAAGCCGCGCGCCTGGCGTGCCGCGCTCCCGGCTTTACTGGATAGGTTTTATCGTCATGGCTGAAGGCCCTGTTTTAATCACCGGCGGCGCCGGTTTCATCGGCTCGCACCTGACCGATGCCTTGCTCGCCAAGGGCCATTCGGTGCGCATTCTCGATGATCTGTCGACCGGCAAACGCGCCAATCTGCCGCTGGACAATCCCAAGGTCGAACTGATTGTTGGCGATGTCGCCGATGCGGCACTGGTCGCTCAGGCGATGCAAGGTTGCAGTGCGGTGGCTCACCTGGCTGCCGTGGCTTCGGTGCAGGCCTCGGTGGATGATCCGGTGAAGACTCACCAGAGCAATTTCATCGGTACGCTGAATGTTTGCGAAGCCATGCGTCAGGCCGGGGTCAAACGTGTGCTGTTCGCCTCCAGCGCGGCGGTGTACGGCAACAATGGCGAGGGCGAGTCGATTGACGAAGACACGCCGAAAGCGCCGCTGACACCGTACGCCTCGGACAAACTGGCGGGTGAACATTACTTCGATTTCTATCGCCGCCAGCACGGTCTGGAGCCGGCGATCTTCCGTTTCTTCAACATCTTCGGGCCACGCCAGGATCCGTCCTCGCCGTACTCCGGTGTGATCAGCATCTTCAGCGAACGCGCACAGAAAGGTTTGCCGATCACCGTGTTTGGCGACGGCGAGCAGACGCGCGATTTCCTCTACGTCGAGGATTTGGTCGATGTGCTGGTGCAGGCGATTGAAAAGCCGCACGTCGAAGAGGGCGCAGTCAATGTCGGCTGGAATCAGTCGATGAACCTCAAGCAGATGCTCGCGGCGTTGCAGACGGTGGTGGGTGAGTTGCCAGCGGTCAGCTACGGCGCCGCGCGTTCCGGTGATATCCGTCATTCGCGGGCCAACAACGCTCGTTTGCTGGAGCGTTTCAAGCTGCCACAGCAGACGCCGATGAGCGTGGGTCTGGCGCGGTTGTTGGGGCGTTCCTGAAAAGCCCCCTCACCCTAACCCTCTCCCGGGGGAGAGGGGACTGACCGAGGTGTTCTTTCGAGTTACACCGACGTGAGATACCGAGTCGAACTCGGATTTGAAAAGCACACAAATCGGCTCCCTTTCCCCCTCTCCCTGAGGGAGAGGGCTGGGGTGAGGGGGATATCCAACTCACGCCAAACATTTGTGGCAGACATGAAAAAGGCGCCCTTTGACAGGCGCCTTTTTCACGGCCGGAATTTATCGCGATCCCTGTGGCGAGGGGAGGTTATCCCCCGATCAACTGCGTACGGTCGCCGTCAGTTCTATGCCTGCCCACCACCAAGCCTCATCCACCACCACGTGAACGTTCGGTAAAAATCAGCTTAGAACTTGTAGCCCAGACCCACCATGTACACAAACGGATCGACATCCACATTCACTTTGGCCCGAGTGCCCGGTGCCACTGCGTTGTTCTCCACAGTCGCGCGGGTATCGATGTCGATATAGCGCACCTGGGCGTTGAGCATGATGTTGTCGGTCAGCATGTAATCGGCGCCGACCTGCCAGGCCAGACCCCAGGAGTTTTTCGCCTTGAAGTTGCTGAAGCCGTTGGATTGCGCTTCGCTGCCGACGTGTTCGTCGTAGATCCAGGTGTAGTTGATACCGCCGCCGACGTACGGCTGGAAGGCCGACTTCGAATCCAGCGGGTAGTAGACGACGCTGAGGGTCGGCGGCAAGTGCTTCAGGGTGCCGAGCTTGCCGTTGGCCGCTGGCAAGGCGGTGCCCTTGAGCTTCACGTCGTGTTCGAACGGCGAGGCCGCCAGCAACTCGATACCGATGTTGTTGGTGACCATGTAGGCGAAGTTGAGACCCAGTTGGGTGTCGCTGCTCATGGTCGCCTTGCCGCCCAGATTGGTGCCGCTCAGCGGACCCTGATCGACCTTGACGCTGGAGCTGTCGGCCTTCGGGTTGACGGTGATCGCACCGGCGCGAACGATGATGTCACCGGCATCGTGGGCATGGGCGAGCGGGGCTGCGAGCGCGAGGGCAAACAACGAAGCGCTGAGCAAGGACTTGTTCATGGGGGCTCCAAAAGGACGTTAAAAATTTCTGATGTCCTATGGTACGAAGCCAACTGATACGGTCTTTTGACTCAGCTCAATGAAACAGTGACGTCCCCGGGTTTTGCGGAACCTTTGCCGGCCCCTTCGCGAGCAAGCCCGCTCCCACAGGGGAAACGCATTCCAAATGTGGGAGCAGGCTTGCTCGCGAAAGGGCCCTTGCAAACAGCAAAAAATTACCGGGTTTTACTCCGGCAGCTCATACACATAAATCTTGTCGGCATCCATCTCCCACAGGGGAAACGCATTCCAAATGTGGGAGCAGGCTTGCTCGCGAAAGGGCCCTTGCAAACAGCAAAAAATTACCGCGATTTACTCCGGCAGCTCATACACATAAATCTTGTCGGCATCCATCTCCCACAGGGGAAACGCATTCCAAATGTGGGAGCGGGCTTGCTCGCGAAAGGGCCCTTGCAAACAGCAAAAAATTACCGCGATTTACTCCGGCAGCTCATACACATAAATCTTGTCGGCATCCATCTGATACCCGGCATCCGCCAGCTCACTGCTCGACGCCTTGACCTGCAACGGCCCCTCGACCCAGTACGGCTGATACAACTCATCAAGCTTCACGCCCAGCTCGCTTTTCACATGCACGATCTGGTTCGACGGCGGTGGCGGCACATGGATGCAAGCGCCGAAATACGGCACCAGCAGGAAGTCGGTGGTGCGCCCCTCTTCATTCACTTCCAGCGGCACGATGTAGCCCGGCAAGCGAATGTTCTGCCCGTCGAGCGCTTGCACCACTGGCGCATTCGGCAGGTCCTGCTTCGCCGCTGGCGCCGACTCGGCAGACAGCGCATCGCTCATCTTCGACATGTCATGCAGCGGGGTCATGTTCGGCACTTCCGGCGCAGCATCCGGCGGGATCATCTCCGACCACGTCAGATCTTTCGGCGCCGCTGCCCACACGGGCAGGGCGACCAGCAACAGCAGCGCAAGCAAGGCGCGGGGCATGGTGAACATCCTCATAAACGGATCGACAGGCCATCGGCCAGGGATTGGCGATACGCCCGCCAGGCCGGCACGCTGCCCATCAGCAGCGCTGCTGCCAGAATGCCACCGAGCAGCGTCCATTCATACTCGCTCGGCCAAGCCAGCGGCAGGAACAAACCGTAATTGGCCTGCACGTAACTCTGCGCGGCAGCGATGCCGATGTACAACAACGCAACGCCGGCGATCACCCCGGTCAGCGCCAAAGCAAAGGCTTCCAGCACCAGCAGACTCGCGATGTGCCAAGGACGCGCACCAACCGAACGCAGAATCGCCATCTCGCGACGACGTTCGTTGAGGCTGGTGAGAATCGCCGTGAGCATGCCGATCAACCCGGTCAGCACCACGAACAGTGAAACCACGAACAACGCTTTTTCCGCGGTGCTCATCAAACTCCACAACTCCTGCAACGCTACGCCCGGCAGAATCGCCAGCATCGGTTCACCACGGAATTCGTTGATCTCGCGTTGCAGCGCAAAGGTGGAAATCTTGCTGTTGAGGCCGAGCATGAACGCGGTGATCGCTTGCGGCGTCAGGTCCATGTTGCGCGCCTGATCAGCGCTGATCCGCCCATTGCCTCGGGCCGGCACGCCGTTGTGCCAGTCGATGTGAATTGCTTCCATGCCACCGAGACTGATGTGCAACGTGCGATCGACCGGAGTGCCGGTGCGCTTGAGAATGCCGACCACGGTGAACGGTTTGTCGTCGTGCTTGACCAGACTGATCGCCGCCACACCGTGGGCCAGCACCAGTTGGTCGCCGAGCTTGTAATGCAGCGCATCGGCCACCTCAGCGCCGAGCACCACTTCAAACGGATCGGTGGCAAACGCGCGACCATCGGCCAGTTGCAGATGCTGCTGGCGCCCGTATTGGTAATGTTCGAAATAGGCTTGCGTGGTGCCCATCACCCGGTAACCGCGATGGGAATCGCCGAGGGACATCGGGATCGCCCACTTCACTTTCGGATTGTTGGCGAAGTGCTCGAAGCTGTCCCAGCGAATGTTGTTGGTGGCGTTACCGATGCGGAACACCGAGTACAGCAGCAGATTGACCGAGCCGGAACGGGCGCCGACGATCAGGTCGGTGCCGCTGATGGTGCTGGCGAAGCTGGCTTTGGCTTCGGTGCGCACCCGTTCAACGGCGAGCAACAAGCACACCGACAGGGCGATGGCGAAAGCGGTCAGCAGTGCGGTAAAGCGGCGGTTGGCCAGGCTGGCCATGGCCAGACGAAACAGATACATCTCAGACCTCGGCAGACGTAGCGGCGCGATTGAGTTCGGCCAGGGACAGATGACGGTCAAACAGCGGCGCCAGACTCTGGTCGTGGCTGACGAACAGCAGACTGGAGCCGGCCTCGCGGCATTCGGCGAACAGCAGGCGAATGAAGTTTTCCCGGGCGTCGTAATCCAGTGCCGAAGTGGGTTCGTCAGCGATCACCAACTCTGGCTGACCGATCAACGCGCGCGCGGCGGCGACCCGTTGCTGCTGACCAATCGACAGCGAATCGGCGCGACGACTGAGGATGCTTTCATCCTTCAAACCCAAGTGTGCGAGCAGGGTGGCGGCGGCCTGGTCGACACTGCCGTGACGCTGTTTCGCCCGTTGCGCGCGCAGCTTGGAAAAGTGACACGGCAGCTCGACGTTCTCGCGCACCGAGAGAAACGGCAGCAGGTTGAACTGCTGGAAAATGTAGCCGGTGTGATCGACGCGAAAGGTGTCGCGGGCGCCGGCGGAGAGTTCGGTCAGCTCCTGGCCCAGCAGACGAATGCTGCCGCGACCGGGTTTCTGCACACCGCCGAGCAGGCCGAGCAGGGTGGTCTTGCCGCTGCCGCTGGGGCCTTTGAGGAACAGGGTTTCGCCGGCTTCCAGACGAAACGTCGGGATGTCCAGCAGCGGCGGGTGACCGGGCCAGTTGAAGCCCAGGTCGGACAGTTCGATGAGTGCTTGGGTCATGACACCAGTTTCATGAGTTTTCATAGCCCCTGTAGGAGCTGCCGCAGGCTGCGATCTTTTGATCTTTTTTGAAAGCAAGATCAAAAGATCGCAGCCTGCGGCAGCTACTACATTGGATTACGGTGTTTCGGTGTGATCAGAATTTCAGCGAGGCAGCCTTGGCCGTCACTTCGGTGCCTTGCTGGCCGTTCGCGCTGATCAGTTGTACCTGAATTTTCTGCGTCGCCGGGAAGGTATTGAAGATGTTCGCCAGATCCAGGGTCTTCAGTGCACCCGGTGTGGCGCAGGTGAATTGATAGTGCGCGTGGATTTCGCTGTGGTCGTGGTGATGCTCGTGACCATCCTTGTCCGCTTCATCGTCGTCGTGATCCTCGGCGTCCGGCTTGTCGCCGAACAGCGGGCTTTGCAGTTCCTGGCTTGCGACTTTGCAACCGGCGGCCGCTGGCAGGCTGAACAGGGCCAGCGGGTTTTCCAGTTGCGCACGAGCGGCGGCGACCTTGGCCTTGTCGGCATCGCTGGTGGCGAGGTGTTCGAAGCCGACCAGGTTCATCGCCGGGCTTTCCAGCTCCAGCTCCAGGGTCTGGCCATCCAGCGCCGCATTCAGGCGACCGACGCCGTGTTCATGCGCGCCGAGGCTGCCGTGTTCATGGTCGTGATCGTGCTCATCGGCAGCGTGGGCGATGGCCAGCGGCAACAGGGCAAACGGCAAAGCGAGCAGCAGACGACGCATGGTGGTCTCCGGGAAGTAAAGTGAAGAGTTTGTTATGTAATCTTATAACGAAAGTCCGCAGAGTTTGCCCGTGCGCTTGGCGTTGCACAAGTCCCGTGGGAGCATGCAGGTCAGAAATGTGCAGGAGCGAACGCAATGTTGCGGATACGTGGAACCGTCGGCGACGTGCCGGTGGATTTGACTGTTGAACTGGATGACAGTGATTGGGCCAGGCTCGGTTCGGCGCTGAATACGCAGGCGCCAATCGGCCAGCCCGAAGCAGCGGCGTCGGCGCCAGCGGCGAAACCGTTGAATCAGGACGATGCGCTGTGGCAGGTGGCCAAGGATCTGTTGCGCAAGGCCGGGCAGCTCAGCGGGCCGGATCTGCTGGAACAACTTGAAGGATTGACCGGCAGTGCGGCGGCGGGCAAGCGCTTGCTGGTGCGTTTGCGCCATAGCTCGGAGGTGAAAGTGGTGAGCGGCGGGGATACGCCGCTCTACAGCTGGATCGAGTGAACCGCGAAAGATCGCAGCCTGCGGCAGCTCCTACAAGGGTGCATACGATCCCCATGTAGGAGCTGCCGCAGGCTGCGATCTGTTGATCTTAATAAAGCGCAGCAAACATCTTGCGGCGGTACACCGTCACCAGCGGATGATCGTTGCCCAACAACTCAAACACCTGCAGCAAGGTCTTGTGCGGCAAGCCCTCGGCATAACCGCGATTGCGGATAAACAGCTTGAGCAATGCCTCCAGCGCCGCCTCGTACTGCTGGCGAGCGAGCTGCTGGATCGCCAGTTGATACACCGCCTCATCGTCCTGCGGATCTTTTGCCAGGCGCGCTTTCAAGTCAGCCGCATCCGGCAGATCACGCGCCAGACCGAGGAATTTGATCTGCGCCTTGGCCCCGGCCAGCGCAGCCTTGTGCTCGTCGCTCTTGACCGCATCGAGCACCGTTTGCGCTTCGTCCAGCTCGCCACGCTCGGTCAGGCAGCGGGCATAAAGGATCAGCGCCTTGGCGTTGGTGTTGTCTTCATTGAGCATCACCACCAGCGCTGCTTCGGCATCGGCGTAACGCCCGTCATCGAACAAGGCCTGAGCCTGCTCGAACGGATCGGCCGCAGCCGGCGGCGGCATTTGCACGTGCGGTTCGAGCAGCGCACGGACGGCGGATTCCGGTTGCGCACCGGCAAAGCCATCGACCGGTTGGCCGTCCTTAAACAGCACCACGGTCGGCAGGCTGCGAATGCCGAAACGGGCGACGATGTCCTGCTCGATGTCACAGTTGACCTTGGCCAGCAGCAGCTCGCCTTGATAGCTCTCGGCAATGGTTTGCAGCATCGGCATCAACGCCTTGCACGGCGCACACCATTCGGCCCAGAAATCCACCAGCACCGGTTTGCTGAAAGAAGCCTCGATCACCGACTGGTCGAAATCGGCAGTCGTGGCGTCGAAGATGTACGGCGTTTGCTCACTCATGGGGGATCTCGTCAAAGCGTGGATGGGGCAACTATACGGCTTGGCGGGGGGTGGCCGGAAGGCAGAGATGTGTTGTCTGGCAGGACGCCTTCGCGAGCAAGCCCGCTCCCACATTTGGAATGCGTTCCCCTGTGGGAGCGAGCCTGCTCGCGAAGCTCTTAACTAACGCCGCGCATGGTAAAGGCTGACATGCCGAAATTCCTCAGGCTCCGCCAGATCCGGCAAGGTCATCGCCTCAAGCATTTCAATGCGCTGATACAACGGATGCCGAAAATCCCGAACCCGCGAATCCGCCACCAACGCCTCGCGGCCACGGCTTAAAAACGCATCGAGCAACGGCAGGTTCGCCCGGTCGTACAACACGTCCGCCACCAGAATCAGATCGAACCGATCGGCCTCGGCAAAGAAATCCGTCGAGTAGTTCATCTGCACATCATTCAGCTCGGCATTCGCCCGGCACGCGGCAATCGCCAGCGGATCAAGATCGCACGCCACCACCTCCAGCGCCCCGGCTTTCATCGCCGCGATCCCGGCAATCCCGGAACCGGCACCGAAATCCAGCACGCGCTTGCCGCGCACCCACTCGGGGAACTCCGCCAGATAGCGGGCCACCGCCAGACCACTGGCCCAGCAGAAACCCCAATAGGGTGGTTCGTGCAGGATTCGCTGAATTTCTTCCTGGCTGAATTCGCGACCCATGTTGTCGCCATCAATCAGCCACAGCTGCAAATCAGTGTCTGGCAACGCACAGACCTTGAGTCTGGCGTCGCCGAGCAATTCACCTAACGCCTGTTGCAGGTCGTGCGGTGCATTCATGGTGCTTTGACAAATTGCAGCTGGCCCAACGCCTGAGTGGTCGGCTGGGTGATGGTTTGCGACGGCAGATGCAGGATCAACTGGCCGGACTGGCTGGCGCGGCCACGCAATTCAACCCGTGCTCCGGCCGGGAAGGCGTCCGGGTTGAAGCGCAGGCGGAACGGCAGGATCTGGTTGTTGCCGATCAGGCTGGAACTGGCGAGCAATTGTTGTGGGCGATCCTTTTCATCGATTACCAGCAACGCCAGTTCAACTTCGGCACCGGCCGGCACGCCTTGCAGGGTGCCGCTCAGTTCGCGCTGATAAGCCGGCAGCGGGCCGAGATCGGCGGCTTCCTTGGCTTTTTTCTGCGCCTGTTGCGGTGCAGGGCCAGGCGTTGGCGGCTGGGGCTTGGGTGCATCGCTGCCACAGGCCACCAGCAGGCTGAAAAGACTGAGCAAAACGAGCGGACGTAACGGCATTGGATGCTCCAGCAAAATGAAATCCATGGATCAAACGATCATGCCGTTCTGTATACCGCAAACCCTATGGCTTGTCTTGCCACCGGGATGCGCTACCATGGCCCTCCCTTTTTTTGTTGCCAGCCACCATGCACTGTCCCTTCTGCGGTGCCAACGACACCAAGGTCATCGACTCGCGTCTGGTCGCCGAGGGCGAACAGGTGCGCCGCCGGCGTGAATGCCTGGCCTGCGGCGAGCGTTTCACGACGTTCGAGACGGCCGAACTGGTGTTGCCGCGCCTGATCAAAACCGACGGCAGCCGCCAACCGTTCGACGAAGAAAAACTCCGCGCCGGCATGCAACGCGCCCTGGAGAAACGTCCGGTGAGCGTCGAGCGCCTCGAATCCTCTCTGGTTCACATCAAGCACAAGCTGCGCGCCACCGGCGAGCGCGAGGTCAAATCCCTCGTGGTCGGCGAACTGGTCATGGCCGAATTGCAGAAGCTTGATGAAGTCGCCTACATCCGCTTCGCTTCGGTGTACAAGCGCTTCCAGGATCTCAATGAATTTCGCGAAGAAATCGACCGCCTCGCCCGCGAACCGGTGAAAGAATGACCACCACCGCCGAGCAGGCCATCCTCGACGCTCATTTCATGGCGCGTGCGCTGGAACTGGCGCGCAAAGGTCACTACACCACGCACCCCAATCCCCGGGTGGGTTGCGTGGTGGTGCGTGCTGGGCAGATTGTCGGCGAAGGCTGGCATGAGCGCGCCGGCGAACCGCACGCCGAAGTCCACGCCCTGCGCGCCGCCGGTGAGCTGGCCCGTGGCGCCACCGCTTACGTGACCCTCGAACCGTGCAGCCACCATGGCCGCACGCCGCCGTGCGCCGATGCGCTGGTGAATGCCGGCGTCAGTCGTGTGGTGGCAGCGATGCGTGATCCGAATCCGCAAGTTGCCGGACGTGGTTTGCAGCGCCTCGCCGATGCCGGCATCGCCACTGAAAGCGGCGTGCTCGAAGCGCAGGCGCGCCAGCTCAATCAAGGTTTTCTGAAACGCATGGAACACGGTTTGCCGTTTGTGCGGGTCAAGTTGGCCATGAGCCTCGACGGTCGTACGGCGATGGAAAACGGCGAGAGCCAATGGATCACCGGCCCGGCCGCACGCTCGGCGGTTCAGCGTTTGCGTGCGCAGGCCAGCGTAGTGCTGACCGGCGCCGACACGGTGCTGGCCGATGGCGCGCGCTTGACTGTGCGTGCTGACGAGTTGGGGCTGGATAGCGAGCAAACCACGCTGGCCATGAGCCGGCCGCCGCTGCGCGTGCTGATCGACGGGCGTCTGCGCGTGCCGCTGGAGGCACCGTTCTTCAAGGCCGGCCCGGCGCTGGTTGCCACGTGTTTGGCGATCGAAGAGCAATACGCCCACGGGCCGGAGTGCCTGATCGTGCCGGGTGATGACGGTCAGGTCGATCTGCGTCAATTGTTGATCGAACTGGCCAATCGCGGCGTCAACGAGGTGCTAGTCGAGGCTGGCCCGCGTCTGGCCGGTGCCTTCGCTCAGCTCGGTCTGGTCGATGAGTTCGTAATCTTCATCGCCGGCAAGTTTCTCGGTTCCACGGCGCGTCCATTGCTGGACTGGCCGCTGGCCCATATGAAGGATGCTCCCGAGCTGAAAATCACTGAAATTCGCGCCATTGGCGATGACTGGCGAGTCACTGCAATCCCTGTCCTTTCGGCGAGCGTATAATTCCCGGCCATCGCGTTAGCGCTGGCCTAGTTCTCAAGGAGAACCCCATGTTTACCGGCATCATCGAATCCATCGGCAGTATCCGCGCACTGACCCCAAAGGGCGGTGATGTGCGGGTACACGTCGCAACCGGCAAGCTCGACCTGAGCGACGTCAAACTCGGCGACAGCATCGCGGTCAACGGCGTCTGCCTGACCGCCGTCGAACTGCCGGGCGACGGTTTCGCGGCTGACGTCAGCCGCGAAACTCTCGACTGCACCGCCATGAACGACCTGAAAAGCGGCAGCCCGGTCAATCTGGAAAAAGCCCTGACCCCGACCACCCGTCTCGGTGGGCATCTGGTCAGCGGCCACGTCGACGGTGTCGGCGAAATCGTTTCGCGCAGCGACAATGCCCGCGCCGTGGAATTTCGCATCCGCGCGCCGAAAGAGCTGGCCAAGTACATCGCCCATAAAGGTTCGATCACTGTCGACGGCACCAGCCTGACCGTGAACGCAGTCGATGGCGCTGAATTCATGCTGACGATCATTCCGCACACCCTGAGCGAAACCATCATGGCGTCGTACACGCCAGGTCGCCGGGTGAACCTGGAAGTCGACTTGCTGGCGCGTTATCTGGAGCGTCTGCTCTTGGGTGACAAGGCTGCAGAGTCGGCGTCCGGCGGCACGATCACCGAAAGCTTTCTGGCCCAAAACGGCTACCTCAAATCCTGAAGCTCTAAATTCGAAAGAAGGGGGGTGCCTTGTGGCGCTCAATAGCATCGAAGAACTGGTTGAAGACATCCGCCAAGGCAAGATGGTCATCCTCATGGATGACGAAGACCGCGAGAACGAAGGCGACCTGATCATGGCCGCCGAATGCTGCAAGGCCGAACACATCAACTTCATGGCCAAGCACGCCCGTGGCCTGATCTGCATGCCGATGAGCCGCGAGCGCTGCGAAACTCTGAAGTTGCCACTGATGGCACCGCGCAACGGTTCCGGCTTCGGCACCAAGTTCACCGTCTCGATCGAAGCTGCCGAAGGCGTGACCACCGGCATCTCCGCCGCTGACCGTGCGCGCACCGTGCAAGCGGCTGCTGCCAAGGATGCCAAGGCTGAAGACATCGTCAGCCCGGGCCATATCTTCCCGCTGATGGCGCAGGCCGGCGGCACCCTTGCTCGCGCGGGCCACACCGAAGCCGCTTGCGATCTCGCGCGCATGGCCGGTTTCGAGCCGAGCGGCGTGATCTGCGAAGTGATGAACGACGACGGCACCATGTCCCGTCGCGCTGAACTCGAAGAGTTCGCTGCTGAACACAACATCAAGATCGGCACCATCGCCGACCTGATTCACTACCGGATGATCCACGAACGTACCGTTCAGCGGATTGCCGAGCAGCCACTGGACAGCGAACTGGGCCAATTCAACCTGGTGACCTATCGTGATTCGGTGGAAGGCGACGTGCACATGGCGCTGACCCTGGGCACTGTTTGCGCCGAAGAGCCAACGCTGGTTCGCGTGCACAACATGGACCCGCTGCGCGACTTGCTGATGGTCAAGCAACCGGGCCGCTGGAGCCTGCGCGCCGCGATGGCTGCGGTTGCCGAGGCCGGCAGCGGCGTGGTGCTGTTGCTTGGTCACCCGCTCGATGGCGACGTGCTGCTGGCGCATATCCGTGAAACCGGCGATCAGCCAGCACCGAAAAAACCGACCACCTACAGCATCGTCGGTGCCGGTTCGCAGATCCTGCGTGACCTCGGTGTACGCAAAATGCGCTTGATGTCTGCACCAATGAAATTTAATGCGATATCCGGTTTCGATCTGGAAGTTGTAGAATACGTGCCCTCCGAATAATGACCGGTCGTTTCCGGCATTGTTGACGTAGATTCATTGTGGCGAGGGAGCTTGCTCCCGCTTGGGTGCGCAGCGCCCACAAAAGGGGCCGCTACGCTGCCCAGCGGGAGCAAGCTCCCTCGCCACAGTTTGTGATCAGGTAGCAATGCGGATTTTTCCGGCCATGTATTCGTGGCTAATATCACTGAGGGACGCGTACGAGACGCGTCCCGGCTCTTTAAGAGAACTGACGAATGACCCTGAAGACCATCGAAGGTACCTTCATCGCCCCAAAAGGCCGCTACGCTTTGGTAGTAGGCCGTTTCAACAGCTTTGTTGTTGAAAGCCTGGTCAGCGGTGCAGTTGATGCCCTGGTTCGCCACGGCGTGAGCGAAAGCGACATCACCATCATCCGCGCGCCTGGCGCCTTCGAAATCCCGCTGGTTGCGCAGAAAGTCGCTCAGAAAGGCGAGTTCGCAGCCATCATCGCCCTCGGCGCGGTCATTCGTGGCGGTACTCCGCACTTCGAATACGTGGCTGGCGAATGCACCAAGGGTCTGGCCCAGGTGTCCATGGAGTTCGGCGTGCCGGTCGCGTTCGGCGTCCTGACCGTTGATTCCATCGAGCAAGCCATCGAACGTTCCGGCACCAAGGCCGGTAACAAAGGTGCCGAAGCTGCCCTGTCCGCTCTGGAAATGGTCAGCCTGCTGGCACAGTTGGAGGCCAAGTGATTAGCGACGAAAGCGATCGTTTCAACCCGCGCGAGCCGCGTCCAACCGACGCCGGCAAGCCTTCGAAAAGCGAAAAGCGCCGCGCTGCCCGTCAGTTGGCGACGCAAGCGTTGTACCAGCGCCACATGGCTGGTGCTTCGCTGAACGAAATCGAAGCGCAGTTTCGCGTCGATAACGACTTCACCTTCGCCGACCAGAGCTACTTCCACGACATCCTGCACGGTGTTCCGGCCAGTCTGACCGAGATCGACACCGCGCTGGCGCCGTGCCTGGACCTGACCATCGAAGAGCTCGACCCGGTTGAACTGTGCGTCCTGCGCCTGTCGACCTGGGAACTGCTCAAGCGCGTCGACGTGCCGTACCGCGTGGTGATCAACGAAGGCATCGAACTGGCGAAAGTCTACGGTTCCACCGACGGTCACAAGTTCGTCAACGGTGTGCTCGACAAGCTGGCCCCGCGTCTGCGTGAAGCTGAAGTGAAGGCGTTCAAGCGCTAACCGGCGCTTGAATCCTTTGTCTGCGCCATGGGCGAGTTTGAGCTGATCCGCAATTTCTTCGCCGCCGCGCCTTGTGCGCAGGGCGGCGAGGGCGTTGCTCTGGGAATCGGCGACGACTGCGCCTTGCTCGCTGTTCCCTCCGGGGAACAGTTGGCGATTTCTACCGATACGCTGGTGGCCGGTGTGCATTTCGCCGACCCCTGCGATCCGTTTCTGCTCGGTCAGCGCTCGCTGGCCGTTGCGGTCAGCGATCTGGCCGCCATGGGCGCCACGCCCGTTGCCTTTACCCTTGCCCTGACTGTGCCGACGGTGACCGCCGATTGGTTGCAAGCCTATGCCCGCGGTTTGAACCGTATGGCGCAGAGTTGCGGCGTTGCCTTGGTCGGCGGCGATACCACGCGCGGGCCGTTGAGCCTGACGGTCACCGTGTTCGGTCGCGTGCCTGCCGGTCAGGCGTTGACCCGCAGCGGCGCACAACCGGGTGACTTGCTGTGTGTTGGCGGTGAACTGGGCAATGCTGCCGGCGCGCTGCCGCTGGTGCTCGGTCAACGTGATGCCGAAGCGCATATCGCGCAACCGCTGCTCGATCATTACTGGTCGCCGCAACCGCAACTCGCCCTTGGCCAGGCCCTGCGTGGCAAAGCAACCTCGGCGCTGGACATCTCCGATGGCCTGCTCGCCGACTGTGGTCACATCGCACTGGCGTCTAAGGTGCGGCTCGAGATTGAACGCGAGCGCGTACCGCTGTCGGATGCTTTAGTGGCGTTTCTCGGCCAGCGTGGTGCCGAGCGCGCGGCGTTGAGCGGTGGCGATGATTACGTGCTGGCGTTCTCGCTACCGTCCGTCGAGTTGCCGGCGCTGCTGGCCAATGGCTGGCCGATTCATGTGATCGGTCGCGTCGCAGAAGGGCAGGGCGTAGTCTTGCTGGATCGCGAAGGGCACGACATCACCCCGCAAATCCGGGGCTATCAACATTTTCAGGAGACACCGTGACAGATCACCCGAAACAGGTTCCGGCCGAATTCGTTCCGCCGTCGGTCTGGCGCAATCCCTGGCATTTCCTCGCGTTCGGCTTTGGTTCCGGCACCTTGCCGAAAGCGCCGGGCACGTGGGGCTCGTTAGTTGCGCTACCCTTTATTCCGTTGTGGCAGATGTTGCCCGACTGGGGTTACTGGCTGATGCTCGGGATCACCATGCTGTTCGGCTTCTGGCTGTGCGGGAAAGTCGCCGACGATCTGCGGGTGCACGACCACGAAGGCATCGTCTGGGACGAAATGGTCGGGATGTGGATCACCCTGTGGCTGGTGCCGGAAGGCTGGTACTGGTTGCTCGCGGGTTTCCTGATGTTCCGCTTCTTCGACATTCTCAAGCCGTGGCCGATCCGCTGGATCGACCGGCATGTCCACGGCGGCGTGGGGATCATGCTCGACGACGTGCTGGCCGGCGTATTTGCCTGGCTGGCCATGCAAGGGCTGGTGTGGGTTTTCGCCTGATCCAAGGGGTGATCAGGTTCAAGCAAGGGGACTAGGGATGGCTGGACGCTGGTTGGCGCTGGTGGTTTTTGTGTTGCTGAGCACTGTTGCCAGTGCGCAGGACGCTGCCAGTGCGCAGGACGCTGCGCCGACGCCTGCGGTCATCCATCTGGCCAGCGAAGACTGGGAAGACTACACCGCCGCCGACGGCCATGGCCTCGGTTGGGATGTGCTGCGCAAGGTGTTCGAACCTGCCGGGGTGAAGCTGGAAATCCGCACGGTGCCGTACACCCGTTCGGTCGGGCTGGTGCAATTGAAGGAAGTCGACGCGCTGGTCGGTTCCTACCGCGATGAAGCCGAGCAAGTGCTGTACCCGCACTGGAATTTCGATTCCGATCACATCTACGCGCTGGGCCTGGCGAGCAATCCTGCACCCACCCAGGCGACGCTGGGCAAATACCGACTGGCCTGGGTGCGTGGCTATCGCTACGAAAACTACCTGCCGAACATCAAGCGCTACAACCAGATCGAGCGGCGTACCGGCATTCTGTTGATGCTCAAGCAGGGGCGCGCGGATTACTACATCGATGCGTTGACCGAGATTGAGGCGGTGATGAAAACCGCGGGCGATCCGGCCCAGTATCGCTATTCGCATCTGGCCGAGCTGCCGTTGTTCCTCGGTTTCGCTGATACCCCGCAGGCGCGTGCGCTGATGGCACTGTATGACCAGCGCATGGAGCAACTGGTGAAAAGCGGTGAGCTGAAGCCGATCTTCGAGAAGTGGAAACAGCCATACCCCTTCAACTTCAACTTCAACTTCAACACGAACTGAACACCGATTCGGATGCTTGCACATAACCCCTGTGGGAGCGGGCTTGCTCGCGAAGGCGTTGGCTCAGCCAGCCAATGTGTCGACTGACATACCGCATTCGCGAGCAAGCCCGCTCCCACAGGGATCCAGACAAGTCTGTTGTTATCAAACTTTTTGATCGTTATGCCCGATAATTCAGCCTAAGCGTCTGTAGGAACCTGCTGTTACAATGCCCGCCTGCGAATTTTCAGACTCTTTAGATCAGGAGCACACCGGTGCCTGTCGTCTTTGTCGCCGCTTCCAAGCTGCCAACACCTTTTGCGCAATTCACCATGCACGGTTTTCTCGATGAAGCCACCGGCCGCGAGCACGTGGTGCTGAGCCTGGGTGAATTCGCCGACGGCGCCCCGGTTCTCGGCCGTTTGCACTCCGAATGCCTGACCGGCGATGCCCTGTTCAGCCAGCGCTGCGACTGCGGCTCGCAACTGGAAGGCGCGCTCAAGGCGATCGCCCGTGAAGGCCGAGGCGTGTTGCTGTACCTGCGTCAGGAAGGTCGCGGCATCGGTCTGTTGAACAAGATCCGTGCTTACGAGCTGCAAGACGGCGGTGCCGACACCGTTGAAGCCAACGAACGTCTGGGCTTCGCCGCCGACCAGCGTGACTACGCCATGTGCCTGCCGATGCTTGAGCATCTGGGCGTGAAATCCCTGCGCCTGATGACCAACAACCCGCGCAAGGTCAAAGCCTTGACCGACATGGGCATTACTGTCGCCGAGCGTGTGCCGCTGCACACCGGCCACAATCCGCACAACAAACTCTACCTGGCAACCAAGGCCAGCAAGCTCGACCACATGATGGGCAACGAGCATCAGGGCGAGGTTGACCGCGCGTGACGCGTGGTCAGGTGCGGCGCCGTTTAGCAGTCGACTGGTGGAAATACCTGGCGCTGGCGCTGCTGCCGCTGTTCGTGCTCAACGCGCTGTTTGGTCAGGGCGAAGGTATTTTGCCGGTATTGGCGATGCCATTCTTTATTGCCGGCGTGGCGTCGATGTTTGTCAGCCTGAAGTTTTTCGGTCCTTACAAACATGCGCTGATCGCCACCCAGAAAGCCCTCGATACGGCGGATGAACCAGCGGCGTGGATTGCCCTCGCGGCGCGTCGCCGCAGAGCTTTTCTCGCGGCTGCATTGCCGGCATGGATCGGCGCCTTGGCGGTGTTCGTCGAGCTTGAAGCAGTGCCGTTGATGCTGCTGGCATTGTCCACTGCGGTGCTGTTTTACCTTTACCGTATCCCGCGTCAACTCGGTTGATGCGCCGTCTGTGGCTGGCGCTTCTGCTGCTGGCCGTCAGCGCGCCTGCGCTGGCTGCGTTGCGCGTGGTCAGCCTCGCACCGTCCCTTTCCGAAATCGTCGTTGAACTGGATTCGGCCGACCTGCTGGTCGGTGTGCTGGATGCCGGTGAGCGTCCTGCTGAAATCGCCAACGTGGCGTCAGTCGGCCGCTACGGCCAGCTCGACATGGAACAACTGCTGAGTCTCAAGCCCGATTTGTTGTTGCTCTGGCCCGGTAGCGTCGGCCCGGCGCAGCGTGATCAGCTCAAGCGCCTGGGCATCCCGACCTTTGTCGCTGAACCGCACTCCTTTGAACAACTCTCTGCACAGATTGAAGCCATTGCCACGCAATTGGGGCGACCCGAGCGTGGGCTGAAACTGGCGGCTGATCTGCGACAAAAACTCGCCGAGCTGCGCCAGCGCTATCACCGCGATGCGCCGTTGCGGGTGTTTTATCAGGTATGGGACAAGCCGCTGTACACCGTCGGTGGCGGGCAGATCATCAGTGATGCACTTGAGGCGTGCGGGGCGCGGAATGTGTTCAGCGATCTGACCTTGCCTGCACCGCAAGTCAGCATCGAATCAGTGTTGCAACGTGATCCCGAAGTCATTCTGGCCAGCGACCAGTCCCAGCTCAACGCCTGGAAAAACTGGCCGCAGGTCGCCGCTGTAAAGCGGGAGAACTTGCTACTGATCACCGACAAAGGCCTCGAACGCCCAAGCGGCCAGATGATCGAAGCCACCGCCAAACTCTGCCAACTCATCCAGCCCCACCGATAACCCCTGTAGGAGCTGCCGAAGGCTGCGATCTTTTGACTTTGCTTTGTGGCTGAGTCGGGATTGCCGAAGATCAAAAGATCGCAGCCTGCGGCAGCTCCTACAGGGTGTCGGGTGATATCCAGATGTGGGGTCTTAGCGGATTTCGGGGGTCCAGGTGACGCCGAACATCCACGTCCGGCCTTCCTCGCGATAACCATACTGGCTGCCGTCGTAGCTGTAGTTCGCGCGGCTGTAAGCCTTATCCAACAGGTTATCCACTTTCAGATCCAGCTTGATCTCACGGTTCAGCGCCCAACCGCTGCGCAAGCCGAACAGCGCATAGCCGCCCAATGGCTGCTGGTTGTTCAGGTCGTCATAACTGCCGCTCACCGCCTGCCAACTGGCGCCGAGGCTGAGCTGGTCAAACTGGCGATCGAGATCCCAGCTCAGCGTGCGCCGGGCACGTCGGGCCAGCGTATGTCCGGTGTCTCGATCGCGTGGGTCGATAATCGCCACGCCGAGGTTGCTCTGCCAGCCGAACAGTTCCTGCTTCAGCGCCGCTTCAAAGCCGTTGATTCGTGCGGAAGCGACGTTTTCCGGACGTGAATTGCTGCCGAAGATGATCGCGTCTTCCAGATCGGTGCGGTAAATCGAGGCTTCCAGACGGCTGCTGTCGGTCAACTGGCTGCGCCATTGCAGCTCATAGCTTTTCGAGGTTTCCGGTTTCAGGTCCGGGTTGCTGAAATCCGGGTAGTACAGGTCATTGAAAGTCGGGGCGCGGAAACCTTCGCTGTAGCTCAGTAACAGATCATTGTCCGGATTCAGCGGCAGGGTGAACGTGCCGCTCCAGGTGTTCTGGCTGCCGAACTGCTGATTGTCGTCGTGGCGCAGACCCAGTTCCGTGGAGAAACTGTCGGCCTGATAACGATGCTGAATGAAGGCGGCGCGGTTCCAGCGGCTGTCTTCGTCGAATGCAGTGCTGCTGTTGACCCGGTCTTCGTACCAGTCGCCGCCAAGGATCAGGCTGTTACGTGCATCCAGGGTCAGATCGTTCTGCCAGTTCACGGAGTCGCGGTAGGTGTTGAACACGGTGCGTTCGTCGCTGAGCTTGTCGAGGGTCTTCTCGCGGTTCTCGGTGTGGCCGAATTCGACGCGGGTTTTCCAGATATCGTTGACCCGCGCATCGACGTAACTGCTGACGCTGCTGACGTCGAAATCGCTGTAGGGCTGCTGTTGCACCGACTCGAAAGTGTTGGTGTCAAAGCGACCGAACGGGTTGTCGAACTCGCTCTTGCCACGGTTATCCAGCAGGTTGGCACCGATTTCGATGTCATCGGTCAGCACATGGCTGAGGCTCAGGCTGACGGACTTGTTGCGGTAGGCGTCGTGGTCGCTGTCGCTCGGATACGACTCGTGGGTGCGATCGATCCCGGCGGTTTCATCGAGGCTGGCGCCAAGATTGAAACGGGTTTTTTCATCGCCACCGGACACGCCGAGGCTGCGTTCCCACGTCTGGTTGCTGCCGAAGCCGACGTGCAGCCGTGGCTGCAAACCCTGCTCGACGCCGCGCCGGGTGAAAATCTGAATCACCCCGCCAATCGCGTCGCTGCCATAAATCACCGAACGCGAACCGCGCAACACTTCCACGCGCTCGATCTGCTCGATGTTCAAGTGTTGCAGATTGCTGTCGCCGGAGGTCGAGCTGCCGATGCGCTGACCGTCGACCAACACCAGACTCTGCGCCGATTGCGTACCGCGAATGTAAACGCCGGGCAGGCTGCCGCGCCCACCGGTCTGCGCCACTTGCACGCCGGGCACACGCCGCAGCAGGTCCGGCACGTCGCTCGGCTGCAGACGGTCGATGTCTTCTCGGGTGAACACGGTGTTGGCGGCGCTGCTGTCGTTGCGCGCTTCAACCTGACGGTTGGCGGAGATCAGCACATCCGGCAGCTTCAGCGCCTGATCACGTTCAAACGTGTCGGCGAAAGCGTTGGCAGTTGGCAGCAGCAGAAAGGACAGGGCAAGGCGCGAAAATTTCATGGCAATCCATGGTCTGTGCAAAACCCTGTAGGAGCTGCCGAAGGCTGCGATCTTTTGATTTTGCTTTTGAACAGTTCCGGAGCTGCCGAATAGCAGGATCAAAAGATCGCAGCCCTCGGCAGCTCCTACAGGGGGAGCGCTTAGCGGTTGAGCAATGCCAGACGCTGACGAATCGACGCTTCGATCCCGGCCTCGTCCAGCCCGCACTCGGCCAGCATCTGCGCAGGCTTGGCGTGCTCGACGTAGACGTCCGGCAAGCCCAGATGCAGCATCGACTTGAGGATGTTCTCGCGTGCGAGGAACTCGCTGACCGCGCCACCGGCGCCGCCCATGATCGCGTTCTCTTCGATGGTCACCAGCAACTCATGGCTGCCGGCAATCTCGCGCACCAGCGCTTCATCCAGTGGTTTGACGAAACGCATGTCGACCACAGTGGCATCGAGCTTCTCGGCGACTTTCAGCGCTTCAGCCAATTGCACACCGAACACCAGCAGAGCGACTTTGCTGCCTTGGCGACGGACGATGCCCTTGCCGATTTCGATTGGCTGCAGGTCTTTCTCGATGGTTGCGTTCGGGCCGTTGCCGCGTGGATAACGCACTGCCGCCGGGCCGTTGTAGAGGTGGCCGGTGGTGAGCATTTTGCGCAGTTCGTTTTCATCGCTCGGGGTCATGATGACCATGCCCGGGATGCAACGCAGGTACGACAGATCGAAGCTGCCAGCGTGGGTCGGGCCGTCTTCGCCGACCAGACCGGCACGGTCGATGGCGAACAGCACGTCGAGGTTCTGCACCGCGACGTCATGCACCAGTTGGTCGTAACCGCGCTGGAGGAATGTCGAATAGATCGCCACTACTGGTTTCGCGCCTTCGCAAGCCATGCCGGCAGCGAACGTCACCGCGTGTTGCTCGGCGATCGCCACGTCGAAGTAGCGCAGCGGGAAACGTTCGCTGAATGCGACCAGATCCGAGCCTTCCTTCATCGCCGGGGTGATCCCGACCAAGCGTGGGTCAGCAGCGGCCATGTCGCACAGCCACTCGCCAAACACTGCCGAATACTTCGGCCCGCCAGCTTTCTTCGGCGCAGCGGCCGGAGCGTCCAGTGGTTCAAGCTTGGTGATGGCGTGGTAACCGATCGGGTCGACTTCCGCCGGGGCGAAACCCTTGCCTTTCTTGGTGACGATGTGCAGGAACTGCGGACCTTTGAGGTCACGCATGTTGCGCAGCGTCGCGATCAGGGTCGGCAGGTCATGGCCGTCGATCGGGCCGATGTAGTTCCAGCCCAGCTCTTCGAACAGCGTGCCGGGAACCAGCATGCCTTTTGCGTATTCTTCGGTACGACGGGCGATTTCCCAGGCGCCGGGCAGGCGCGACAGGACCTTTTTGCTGCCTTCACGCATGCTCGCGTAAGTGCGGCTGGAAAGGATCTTCGCCAGATAATTGGACAGGCCGCCGACATTGCGCGAGATCGACATGTCGTTGTCGTTGAGGATCACCAGCATGTTGGCGTTGACTTCCGGCGCGTGGTTCAGCGCCTCGAAAGCCATGCCGGCGGTCAACGCACCGTCGCCGATCACGGCGATTGCCTTGCGATCACTGTTCTGCAGGCGGGCGGCAATCGCCATGCCCAGCGCGGCGCTGATCGAGGTACTGGAGTGGCCGACGCCAAAGGTGTCGTACTCGCTCTCGGCGCGGCGCGGGAAGGCAGCAATGCCGTCCTTCTGGCGCAGGGTGCCCATGCGCTCGCGGCGACCGGTGAGGATCTTGTGCGGATACGCCTGATGGCCAACGTCCCACAGCAGACGGTCGTCCGGCGTGTCGAAGACGTAATGCAACGCGATGGTCAGCTCGATCACGCCCAGGCCGGCACCGAAATGCCCACCGGTCTGACCGACCGTGTAGAGCAATTCCAGGCGCAACTCATCGGCCAGGGTTTCCAGCTCGGCTTCGCCTAACCGGCGCAGGCCGTCCGGCGTATTCGCGCGGTCGAGCAGGGGCGTGGTCGGGCGCTTGCGGGGAATCTCATGAAACGTCGTGGGCATCAGGCGAATCGTTATAGGTATAGAAGATGCGGCAGTTTACCTGATGCATCGCCCCCTGCCCACGCGTTGGTCTTTTTTGGCGGATTCGCCGTCAGCTGCGGCGCTCGACGATATACCGGGCCAGTTCGCGCAATGGCTCGGCTGCCGCGTCAAACGGTCGCAGGGCATGCAGGGCCTGATCGCGCAGTTCCAGCGCGTAGGCTTTGGCGGCGTCGAGACCGAGCAGGGCCGGGTAGGTCGGCTTGTCACGGGCAATGTCGGCGCCCTGGCGTTTGCCGAGGGTTTCGGTATCGCTTTCGACGTCGAGGATGTCGTCCTGCACCTGAAAGGCCAGACCGATGGCCTGTGCATAAGTCTGCAAGGCCTTGAGTTCATCCTTTTCGGCACGACCGCTAGCGAGGGCGCCGAGTTTGACGCTGACTTCGATCAGCGCGCCGGTCTTGTGCCGGTGCATCTGTTCGAGGGCTTGTTGATCGAGCTTGAGGCCGACCGAACCGAGGTCGATGGCTTGACCGCCAACCATGCCCGCAGGGCCTGCGGCGTGAGCCAGCGCGGTGACCATTTGCAGGCGGATGTCGCTGCTGCAATCGCTCAGGCGCGGATCGAGCAGGGCGCTGAACGCCAGACTCTGCAACCCGTCGCCGGCAAGAATCGCGCAAGCTTCGTCGAATTTTTTGTGGGTGGTCGGCTGGCCGCGGCGCAGATCGTCGTCGTCCATCGCCGGCAAATCGTCGTGCACCAGCGAATAGGCGTGGATCAACTCGACTGCGCAGGCCGCGCCGTTGGCTTGCTCAGCCTTGCCACCGAGCGCTTCGCACGCAGCGTAGGCCAGCAGCGGACGCACGCGTTTGCCGCCGTTCATCACGCTGTAGCGCATGGCTTCATAAAGCCGCGCGAGTTCCGGCAACGGGGCGCTGAACAGGCTTTCCAGCGCCGCGTTGACCCGGGCCTGGCTGCTCGCCGTATACGCTGCAATCATTCTGGCTGTTCCGCGTCGAAGGGTTCCTCGGCGAGTTCGCCATCGCGCTCCAGCAGCACTTGTACCTTCTGCTCGGCTTGCGCCAGCGCTGCCTGGCAGTCACGAGTCAGACCGATGCCCTGCTCGAAAGCGGTCAGCGAGTCTTCCAGCGACAATTCACCGTTCTCCAGACGCTCGACCAATGTTTGCAGGTCGGCGAGGGACTGTTCGAAATCCAGTGCAGCTTTTTTGCGGGCCATGGCGGCGATTTCCGGTTGACGTTAAACCGGCGCGACACTAGCAGATAGGGGGTTTATGGGCAAATGAGCAGGGCGATGCGCGCCAGAACAAATGATCCTTTGTGCAGGATAAAGATCCCCTCTGAATGAAAAGATCCCTTGTGCAGAGCAAAGATCTAGGCTGAATACAAAGATCCCTTGTGAGAACAAATATCCCTTGTGAGAACAAATATCCCATGAGAAAACAAAGATCCAATGTGGCGAGGGGATTTATCCCCGTTCGGCTGCGCAGCAGTCGTAATCAATGCTGACTCGGTAGACCTGAAAATAGGTGCTCGTAGCTTTTGGGGCTGCTGCGCAGACCAACGGGGATAAATCCCCTCGCCACAGGTGGGCATTGTCAGTGCTAATCCGGATAACGAATTTGATAGCGCGTGCTCCGACCACCTCCCGGTAAGCGTTGCAGGCAACCTTTCTCCAGCAACTCCGCGAGGTGGCGGGTCGCTGTGGCCTTCGACACTTTCACCACTGCTTGATATTGCCCGGCACTGATGCCGTGCTCAAAGCCCCGCTCGCCGCCGTCGAGCAGGCGATTGAGCACTTTGACCTGCTCCGCCGAAAGTTCGGACTCGCGGTGTGCCTGCCAGAAACGCGTCTTGCCCAGCATGCTTTCAATCCGGGTGATGGCTTCTTGCAGACTTCGTAGCAACGTTTGCAAAAACCATGTGAGCCACTCTGTGATATCCAGTGTGGCTTTCTGGCTTGACTCCAGAATCCGATAGTAGCCGGAACGATCATCCAGAATGCTCGCCGACATGGCGTAGAAACGGATGGCTTGCGCTTCGCCCTGTGCCAGCGCCAGATCAGTGATGGTGCGGGTCAGGCGACCGTTGCCATCGTCAAACGGATGCAAAGTGACAAACCAGAAATGGGCGATGCCCGCGCGTAGCATCGGGTCCAGTGCTGTCTGATGCTGGCTGGCCTCGAACCATTGGAGAAATGGGTCGAGCTGCTGCTCAAGACCTTTGCGAGGTGGCGCCTCGAAATGAACCGTTGGACGATCAATGCGACCCGATACCACCTGCATTGGCTCATCACCGCGCAGCGCACCCACATGCATTGAGCGCGCAGTAAGGCCGGCTTCTTGATCGGGAAACAGCCATTGGTGCCATTCCAGCAGGCGTTCCAGCGTCAACGGTTCGGCAAATCGACGGGTGGCATCAAGCATGAGCTGCGCCAGACCTTCACTGCGTTGACTGACTTTATCTCCGTCGATCAACTCCAGGCCCAAACGTCGCGCCAAGGACGACCGTACGGAGCCAACATTCAGTTGCTCACCTTCGATGGCCGAAGACGTCACGATATTCTGCAAAAGGGCATCCAGTTCGGTCTGAGCCCCCAAAGAATCGCCTACTGAACCGGCCATACCCATCAACTGACCTTGTGCCTGTACACACTCGCGCAACAACGGTACCAGGCGTTCTGCCTGCCAGTTGAAGTCGGGCCAGTCGGGCTGTTGCCAGATCCAGTGAGCTGCCATTTATACCTGCCGTGAGTCCGTGAGCCGAATAGAAAAGCTATTCGGCTCATTTTGTGAGCCGAATATGACGCCTATTCGGCTCACCGTCCACCGGGTTGGCTGGATTCCTACAGCAAAAGCACATGTATCCGATTGTTAAAAAACCACCGAATGGCTAATCTTCGCGCCTTCTACGACCCCATAGTCACGGGTCTTTCAGACGAAACGCAGTTTCACCGCTGTGAAGTACCGAGGATCGGGTGCAAGGTTTCGTTCAGGCATGGCAGGAGGCGTCACATGCGTTCATTTCTTTTGCTGCTGATCGGGTTGGCCTGCGCGCCCGCGCTGCTGGCCGCGCCGAGTGCCGAACTGGCGGAACCGGTGGGTGGCTGGCGCTATCACGGTTTGCTCGATCGCACGGAAAACCCGCAAGTCGCCTACCCGACGCCACCGATCGATCGCGGCATCCAGCGCAATCGCACGATGATCCAGGGTCAGCTCAAAGCCATCGGTCATATGCGTCCGCCGCACAGCCTCGCCGTGAATGGCAATCCACTGAATCTGTACACCGACGACCAGGGCCGTTTCGCCCGGCCTTACGCGTTCGGCGCGGGCTCCAACAGTGTCGAGGTGATCAGCGCCGAAGGCCAGTCGCTGAAACGCGTGCAATTTTATGAAGCAAACAATTTGCGCACGCCGGCGCGGATTCGTCTTGTCTTGGGATGGGACGATCCGAAGGCCGAACTCGATCTGCACATTGTCACGCCCGACGGTCAGCATGCTTTCTGGGCGCAGCCGGCGCTGAGCAATGGTGGTGGTCTGGACCCGGATGGCGTCGATGGCCCCGGCCCGGAAATGTTCACCATGACCGCGCCGCTGCATGGCACCTATCTGGTTTACGTCAACTATTGGGGCAACTTCGGCAACGGCGGCTATAACTTCGAGGAGACCAGCAATCAGAACGAGGTGATCACCTCGCAAATCACGCTGGTGCTCAACGAAAACACCGTCGACGAAAAACGCGAAACGTTCATCGTGCCCCTGCGGGCGATCGGTGATCTGCTGCTGGTCAAGACTTTCAACTATTAAGCATCCCGCCACGGATGAAATCGGGTTTTGTTAACGATGAGTGATAACACTGTGACTCCAGCTGCCGAAACGCCAGCGACTCCACCTTCCCGCAAATGGCCGTTGCTGCTGGTCGGGCTGTGCCTGGTGGCCGGGGTGGCGGGCGGTCTTGGCTGGTTTTTGCACAAGCCCAAAGCGCCACCGGCGGAACTGGCCAGTGACAAGCTTGGCCTGAGCCGACCGGATGCCTTGCTGGAAACCCGCTCCTTGAGCCAGTTGCCCAAGGATCTGCTGACGGTGCCGTTCCTCAAAGCCACGCTCACCGAAGATTTCGTCTTCTATTACGAAACCCATGCCGATCGTCTCGGCTTGATCGGCAGCCTGCGCCGGATCATCTACGAGCATGACCTGAAGTTGCAGGACAGCCTGATCGAACAGCTTTTCGACCAACCGGCCGATGTCGCACTGTGGCGCGGGGCTGACGGTCGCTTGAAGGATTTCCTGTTGGTGATGGATCGCGGCGGGCTGGCCAAATTGCTTGAGCCATTGGCGAAGGTTGCGCTGGATGACACGCAGCTTAGCCAAATGGCGGAACTCAAGGTCGGTGGCGACACGGTGCCGTTGTACCAGCTGACCTACAACGCCAGCAAAGCCCTGTTGTTTGCCTCTCATGGCGACAAACTGGTGGTGTTGTCCAATCCCGCCAAATATTACGACCCTGAAAGCGGTGCCTCCGAAGAGTCCGGCCACGTTTCACCACAGGCACTGGCGGCGCTGCTCAACGGCGAAAAACTCTTTCCTGAAGCGTTCGGTCTGCCGGCGAAAACTGCGGAAACCAAACAGCGCCTGTCGGTGAATTCCAGCGTCCTTGCCATGGGTTATCAGCGTTTCATCCCGAACTTCGCCGGGCTGCGTTTCGACATGGACGACAAGGGGTGGCACAGCTACCTCGCCATGGACGAACTGGACAATCAGCCGGACTTCGATTTCAAACCGGTCTGGCAAGCCATGCCGCTCGGCGCCAGTGCTTGCGTAACCCTGCCCGTGGCTGCCGAGCCGCAAAAGCCATTGCTGGTGAAACTCGGCGCCGAAGAAGCCGTGGCGCAAACCCTCACCGATCACGTGGCCGGCGCGGCGGGCTTGTGCTGGTACGCCGATTCGCGTTTGTACACGCCGCTATTGGTGGCCAGCCTTAAAGATGAGGACAGCAGCAAACTCGACGGCGACCTCGGCAAGCTTTTCGGTTCGATGGTCGGTGCGTTCGAAGCCAATGTCGACGAAAACGTCTTCCCGGTGGTCGAGAAACAAGAAGGCCAGAACCACGTCTGGCAGCGTCAGGTCAGCTCCAACTTCGGCCCGTATGCGGCGAAGACTGCCGAGAACCCGGACGCGATTTCCGGCAAGGCGTTCATGAAAGTCAGCCTCGCCCGTCACGGCTCGACGCTGCTGTTTTCCCTCGACGACAAACTGGTCGACAAGGCTCTCGGCACCCTCGACAAACGCTTCCCGCCGATGGCCGACGTGCTGCCCAAAGATGTACTGATGCCGATCTATTTCGGCCCGGATTCGATGGCGCAACTGATGCAGCAGGAAACCCTCGACAGCCTGCCTCAGGACATGGAGCCGGTGTTCTACAACGCCGCGCAAACCTACCTGATCCCGAAACTGCGCACCCTCGGCGGCTACGGCAAATACGCGCTGACCTTGCCTGAAGGCAGCGAGCCCGACGGCCACTGGCAGTGGTTGCCGCTGGAATGGAAAGCGCTGTGACCGCACTGATCCGCAGCCTCGGCCTGCTTGCGCTGTTGCTCAGTGCGGGCGCCCGCGCCGTTGAAGCACCGGCGCTGGACCCTGCGCAATCCCAGGTGTTTCGCGCCTGGTTCGTGCGCATCGCCCAGGAGCAACTGAGCCAAGGCCCAAGCCCGCGCTGGTATCAGCAGGATTGTGCCGGGCTGGTGCGCTTTGCCGCCAACGAAGCATTGAAAGTCCACGACGACAAATGGCTGCGCAGCAATGGCCTGTCCAACCGCTATCTGCCGCCGGAACTGTCGCTCAGCGATGACCAACGCAAGCTCGCCCAGCAATGGCAGCAGGGCGGCGGCAAGGTCGGGCCGTACGTCAACGCGATCAAACTGATTCAGTTCAACAGCCATCTGGTCAGCCGCGACGTGTCGCAGGCACGGCCCGGTGACTTGATGTTTTTCGATCAGGGCGACGACCAGCACCTGATGATCTGGATGGGCCGCTACATCGCCTATCACACCGGCACCACCACCCCGACTGACAACGGCATGCGTTCGGCAAGCCTGCAGCAACTCATGACATGGAAGGACACCCGATGGATACCCGACGCAGCCAACCCCAACTTCATCGGCGTCTATCGACTGAACTTTCTCTCCCAATGACCGGTGCCCGCATGTTGCGACTCTGTTCCCGAATTCCTTTGCTGCTGGCGCTGTTGCTGCCAATGGCCACCGTCAGCGCCGAAGATTCGGTCGAGCCGAGCAACTACACGCCGGTCTCGGGCGAAAGCTTTTTCCTCCTGGCCGACAGCAGTTTCGCCAGCGATGAACAGGCGATGGTGCGCCTCGAAGCGCCGGGCCGTGATTACCGTCGTTTCCGTATGGAGCCGTATGGCGGCGCCGACATTCGCGTGTACCGCATCGACAAGCCGCTGGATTTTCTCAAGCGTCAGAAAAACCTGCACCGCGTGGTCAGCGACGGCCAGTTCAAGGGCGAAGGTCTGTCCAACACCCTCGCGTACCTGTGGGACAACTGGTACCGCAAATCCCGTCGGGTGATGCAGCGCGCGTTCTCTTATGAGTCGCGCAAACAGGTCACCGAGGAAGTGCCGGAACTGAAGATGGGCAACGCCATCGCCGCACCGACACCGTACGACGCGCAGCCGCAATTTGCGCTGATTCCGGGTCTGCCGGTGGTCAGCCAGTTCCGTTATCCGTTGTGGCAGGCCAAGCCAATTCAGCCACCGGCCGGGGTCAATCTGGCCGGTTCTTCCAGCGACTTCGTCAGCGTCGCGCCGGGCAACGTTTACATTCCGCTGGGCAATCTCAAACCGGGTCTGTATCTGGTCGAAGCGCTGATTGGCAAGTACCGCGCGACCACCATGGTGTTCGTCTCCAATACCGTCGCGGTGAGCAAGATTGCCGGCGATGAATTGCTGGTCTGGGCTGCGCGCAAACACGAAGGCAGTTCGGTGCCGAAGGTCAATGTGCTGTGGACCGATGGCCTCGGCGTGATGAGCAGTGGCGCGACTGATGCCGACGGTTTGCTGCGGCTGAAACACGTCAGCCCTGAACGTTCGTTCGTGATCGGCGAGGACGAAGAGGGCGGCGTGTTCGTCTCGGAAAACTTCTACTACGACAGCGAAATCTACGACACCAAACTCTATGCCTTTACCGACCGGCCGCTGTATCGCCCGGGTGATTGGGTGTCGCTGAAAATCGTTGGCCGCGAGTTCAAGAACGCGCGGGATTCGGTGTTGCCGGGGGCGGCGGATGTCAGCGTCAGTGTGCTGGATGCGACGGGCACCGAGTTGCAACACCTCGATCTGAAACTCGATTCGAAGGCAGGCACTCAGGGCCGCTTCCAGTTGCCGGATAACGCGGTGGCGGGCGGTTACGAGATTCGTTTCAACTATAAGGATCAGGCCTACAGCAGCGCTTTCCGCGTGGCGGAATACATCAAGCCGCACTTCGAGATTTCGCTGAACCTGGCCAAGCAGGATTACCGCACCGGCGAGCCGGTGAAGGGCAGTCTGGTGTTGCTCTACCCGGACGGCAAACCGGTGGCCAACGCCAAGCTGACCCTGAGCCTGCGTGCCCAGCAACTGTCGATGGTCGACAACGAACTGCAATACCTCGGGCAATTCCCGGTGGAACTGACCAGCACCGAACTCACCACTGACAGCAAAGGCAACGCGAGCCTTGATCTGCCAGCCGCCGACAAACCGAGCCGCTACATGCTCACGGTGTTCGCCAGCGATGGCGCGGCGTACCGGGTCAAGACCACCAAGGAAATCCTTATCGACCGTGGCGCGGCGAGTTTCCGTCTGAGCGCACCGCAACGCTTCAGTGCGGTCGGCGACAAGGTTGCGTTCAGCTACGCCAACGAGGGCGGCACCGAGCAAAGCAAAGCGGTGACGCCGAGCACGTATGGCTGGGTGCGCCTGGAAGACCAGAGCACCGGCGAAGGCAAACTCGCAGCGACGGATAAGGGCTTCAGTCTCGCTTTCGAACGTCCGGGCACTTATAACCTGACCTTGAAAGACCTGCACGGCCGCGTCCTTGGCGCCACCGGGCACTCGGTCACTGGCGACGGTGTGAAAGCGGTGCCGGGCACCGTGGAAATCGTCCTCGACAAGCCTGAGTACAAGGCCGGCGATGAAGCGCTGGCGCTGATCACTTTCCCGGAACCGGTCAGTGATGCTCTGCTGTCGCTGGAGCGCGACAAGGTCGAAGCCACCGCGCTGCTGGCCAAAGGCGGCGACTGGCTGAAACTGGAAAAACTCAGCGACACCCAATACCGCGCGCGCATCCCGGTGAAAGACAACTTCGCACCGAACCTGACCTTCTCCGTGCTCTACACCAAGGGCGGGCAGTACAGCTTCCAGAACGCCGGGATCAAGGTTGTCGCGCCGCAAATCGACGTGGCGATCAGCACCGACAAAGCGGTGTATCTGCCGGGCGACACGGTCACGGTTGACCTGACCACGCAGTTCGCCGGCAAAGCAGTCCCGGCGCACCTGACCGTCAGCGTCGTCGACGAAATGGTCTATGCGCTGCAACCGGAAGTGGCGCCGACTATCGACCAGTTCTTCTATCACCCGCGCCGCAACAACGTGCGCACCAGCGCCAGTCTGTCGTTCATCAGTTACGACGTCGCGTTGCCGGGCAGCCCCGGTGCACCGGGCAAAGCCAACCGCAGCGAGCGTGGGGTAAAAGTGCTGGAGCGTCCGCGTCGTGAAGACGTCGACACCGCCGCGTGGCAGCCGGAGTTGTTGACCGGTGCCGACGGCAAAACCCGCTTCACCTTCAAGATGCCGGACTCGCTGACCCGCTGGCGCATCACCGCCCGCGCCATCGCCGATGACGGTCAGGTCGGGCAGAAGAAACAGTTCGTCCGTTCGGAAAAACCTCTGTACCTGAAGTGGAGCGGCCCGAGTAAATTCCGCAAGGGCGATCAGCCGCAACTCGGTGTGTTCGCCTTCAGTCAGGCCGAGAAACCGGTCAAGGCTGAACTGGTCACTCACTATGCTGGCGCCGAACAACGCCTGCCGGTGACCCTCAACAACGGCATCAATTATCTGCCGCTGCCGGCATTCGCCTTGGCTTCTGGCGAGTGGACGGCCGAACTGGTGCAGGACGGTAAAACCGCTGACTCCCTCGCTGTGCGCCTGAGTGCGACCGGTGATGGTTGGCAAGTGACGCAGACGCAAAACCTCGATGTCGCCAGCGGCGATACGGCGTTGAACCTGCCGGCGGATGCCAGCGATATTCGCCTGCGCCTGGATGACAGTCCGCAAGCGCTGTTCCGCTCGGCACTCGATGATCTGATCAGCTATCCGTACGGCGGCGTAGAGCAGACGGCCAGCCGTTTGTTGCCGTTGAGCATCGCTTATCCATCGCTGGCGTCGAACCCGCAGATCCGCGATCGCTTGCGCCTGATCATGCAGAACAGCCGTTTGCGCCTGGTGCAAATGGCCGGGCCATCGGCGAGCTTCACCTGGTGGGGTTACGACGGTGAGCCGGACGCGTTCCTCACGGCTTACGCCTACTACGCCGACTTCAATGCCAGCCAGGTGCTGGAGCTGAGCTTGCCGCCGGAACACTGGCAGCGCGTGCTGGAGGTTTACGCCAAGCAAGCGCCGAACACACCGTTGCTGCAACGGGCGTTGATTCTGTCGTTCGCCAAGCAGATGCATCTGCCGGTGAACACGCTGCTCAGCGGTTTGATGGACGATCTGGCCAAGGCTGGTGAAGGCAATGCTGAAACGATGCTCGACGATGGTGAAGACAGTCTGGTGATGAGCGATCCGGATTCGGCGCTCGGTCTGGCGGCGGCGCGGGTGCTGACCGCTTCGTTGGCCACGCAGTCGAAAGTGGCCTTGCCAGACGCGTTCAATCGTCAGGTGACTGCTGCGCAACAGCGTCTGTCGGTCAGTTCGCAGCCGTTTGCCGAAGCGCTGAACCTGTCGCTGCAGCCGTTCGATCAGGCACGTGCGCAAGCATTGCTGCAACGCCTGCTGCCGCAACAATCGACCTTGGAACGTGCGCTGGCGCTGACCTGGCTGCAACGCAGCATCGCCCAGGCTTCGCCGACCATCGCCCTGACGCCGGGTGAAGGCTGGAAGAAAAACTACGGTGCCAGCGGCGAGATGTACTGGACCTGGCAAGGCGCCACGCCAGTGCCGAGTGTGCTGACCGTGTCGGGCACGCAAGAACGTCCGCTGCGTGCGGCACTGAGCTTCCAGACTCAGCAACCACCGGTCGATCCGATGGCCGTGACCATCACCCGTCGCCTGTCGCGACTGGTGCCGGGCGATGAAGCATTTACGTTCAAACTGGAGCCGGTCGGGACCAAACCGCTGTCCAGCGACAGCCTGTATCTGGACGAAGTGATCCTCACCAGCAAAGCGCCGAAACCGCTGCGCTACGGCATGCTCGAAGTGCCGCTGCCACCGGGCGCCGATGTCGAGCGCACGACGTGGGGCATCAAGTTGCAGGGCAAGGACGGCACCGAGCCGACGGCGCTGGAGAAGGCGCGTTTCGAACCGGGTCAACTGGCCTATGCGGTGCCGGTCGATGCGTTGAGCGGCGAATTGCGCTTGCGCCATCTGGTGCGTTTCTCGCAGAAAGGCCAGTTCAACTTGCCGCCGGTGCGCTTCACCCAGGTGTACGCGCCGCAGCATCAGGCCCAGGAAGCGAAAGCCGCCCTCGGTCAGGTCACGGTCAACTGACATGAGCCGGCCGCTGCTGTGGCTGCTGATGTGTGTGATTCCTGCGCTGGCGACGGCGCAGGACGAGCCGTTGCGCGTGGCGTACCAAGGCGAGTTGTTGTCGTTGAATCAGACGCAACTGATCGCCCGTGAACCGTTACCGTCTTCGCTGGATACGCCGCTGGGCAGCCTGTGGAAGTTATTCGTCTACGCATGGCTGGTGGATACCGGCGCGCGGGAACCGGCGTATGAATGTCGCGGGCAATCGAAGGAAGAGGTTTATTGCTGCGCGGCGGGCGGCAGAATCGAGCGTGATCAGGCGCTGGTGAAATCCTGCGGGTTGTATTTCGAACCCGCGCGGTTGGGCATTGCGGCGGCGGATTGGCGAACGTATTGGCAGGCGCGACAGGCGCCGTCGTGGCTGCTGGATTTGCCGTCGGTGCAACCGGCGCAACGCGTCTCCGTGGTCGAGTTGCTGAAAGTCTTGGCGACTTTGCCGGCGCAGGATCAGGCGCGTCGAGTGCTGCTCGATGTGGTGCTGAACGCGGCTGACGGCAATGTTGTCGGTGAAATGGGCGGGCGCCTGCGGGTGAAAACCTGGAGTTGGCTGGGCGATCAGGACCCGCAGTCGCGGCAGGGTGGATTTGCCGGTTGGACGGTGGATGGCTCGCCGGTCTGGGCTGGCGGGCGTGGCACCAGTCAGATGGTTTTGCGCCATTACGGTCAGGCACTGGCGACTGCATTGCCAGCGGCATGGCCGGCGGAAGCGGGGCGTTGTGTTGAAGTCGGGTTGTTCTCGCGCTATCCGGTTACGCGGGTTTTGACTGGCGAGCGGGTGGTAACTTCCGGCCCGTTGCAGGGCGATTATCGCGTCGAATTCGCCAACGGTAATGCGCTGGATATCCACAGCGACGGCGAACTTTTTCTGCTCAACGACAAACTCGTCGCAAGGCTGGATCGCGAAGAGTACGTCGCCCGAGTGCTGGAGCGCGAAGCCAAACCTGAACCCGCCGAAGCGGCCAAAGCCCTCGCCGTAGCGATCCGCACGTATCTGCTGCAAAACGCCACGCGCAACGGCGATTGCCTGAGCATCGACGACAGCAGCACTCGGCAACGCGTCGCACCGCGCCCGGCCTCCGCCGCATCTCGCGACATCGCTGCATGGACGGCAGACCTGGTATTGGCTGGCAGCACCGTCACCTATCATTCCGATCAACCCGGCCCGGACAAACTCGCCTGGCAGCAAGCCGTCGAGCAAGCCAATGCCGGCCAGCGCTACGACGCGATTCTGCTGCACGCTTATCCGCGCGCCAGCCTCAGCCGTTGGGACAACCCGGTCGCTTCCTGCGAAGCGCTGCCCGCCGCGCAAGACTGGCTGCAAAAACAACGGCGTGGCTGGCGTCCGAAGCTGGAAAGCGAAACCGGCTACAACGAAGTCAGCACCTTCGCCGTGTGCAAACTCGCCTTCGGCCGGCCCTTCGTCGACCGCGAACGCCAACGCATCTACGTGCGTGGCGTGCTGACCCTGCAGGATCGCCTCGACCTGACCCACGAATATCTGCACCTGGCCTTTGAAGCACACCCCAACGGCCAGGATGAAACCTACATCGAAGGGCTTGCCCGTCACCTTTTGCTGGAATAGACCATGACACTTCGTTATCCACAGGTCTTGCTGCTGCTCTGCACATTGACCGCGCTAGCGCCGGCGATGGCCGCCGACAGCGTCAAACTCGACACCCCGGTCGGCGGCTGGCGCAGTGGCGCACCGGAAGGCGAGGGCGAAAGCTTCCGCCAGACCGTCAACTACCCGGCCTCCTCGGTCAACACCCCGGTCGGCCAGGCCAACACCGCACGCATCAGCGGCCAGATCAAAGCCACACCGAAGAGCAATGAGCCCGGGCGATTGATCGTCAACGGCGTCAGCATGCCGCTGAAAATCGATGACAGCGGCCACTTCGATCGTCCGTTTTCCTTCCCCAACGGCAGCAACAGCGTCGAAGTGCGCAGCCCCGACGGCCAGCAACGCCATCGCACGCAATTCCTCAACACCAGTGGCGGCGCCACCCCGGCGAAACTGCGCGTGCTGCTGTCATGGGACAGCGACGGCACCGACCTCGATCTGCACCTCGTCACCCCCGACGGCGCGCACATCTGGTACGGCAACCGCGTCGCGCCTAACGGTGCCGCGCTCGACGTAGACGTCACCACCGGCTACGGCCCGGAAATCTTCGCCATGCCAGCGCCGATCAAGGGCCAGTATCTGGTGTATGTGAATTACTACGGCGGCGGCTATCGCGGCGACGAGGACGGCGGCGATGAAGCGGTGCAGCCGCTGACCACCGCGCAGGTCACGGTGATTACCGAGGAAGGCACGCCGAGCGAGAAGATGGAGACTTTCCTCGTACCGATGCGCGCGGTGGGGGAGCTGACGCTGGTGAAGTCGTTCAGTTATCCGTGAATCAACGGATCAGTCAGGAAAAACACCGCACAGCGCATTACCTTCGTAACCGTGAACGATCGGCCCCAGCACCATCAGTGGGCCACAGGCGTAGAGCGGGGATGGCACTGATTGTCGGGTGTTGAGCAGAACGGTCTCCCTCCCGAACTCGTCACTGCCGAAGGATTGCTCGGAGTACGAGTGGCAAACCGGAAGCTTCAACGGCACCGGAATCACCAGCGCCCAGACAGTGATTCCGCACCATTCGCGGGTGGGTGCCGATGTTGCTGTTCGGGTGATTTGTGGGGTAATTGAGCGGTAGCTTTGCGCTCTGTAAGCGTCGGTTTTCAGTGTGACTTTTTCTGGCAGGGAGATGCCTACCCCGACACATCCGGTCAAGCAAAGGTACAGGGTGGTTGCGGCAACGGATTTCAGTTGTGAGCTCGGAGTGTGGGGGATCAATTGCTAACTTCCTTGTGGAGCGTTTCTCGGATTTATAGCCCGGCCAGCTGCGTTGGACGGCTAGTTAAAAGGGTTTTTACGCCAGACCCAGATACAACGAGCGCAACGTCTGAACGCGGTTGCGCCCCTGATGCTTGGCGCCGTACAGCGCCTGATCCGCCTCCGACAGCAGGCGCGACAGGTCGTAACCCGACTCACGGGTGGTGACCACGCCGATACTGACGCTGAGCAGCCCCGGTTCCAGGATGGAGAGCCGGGCGAAGGAGAGACGGATTTAGCATACTGCATGCCTGCATCAGTCAACTTCCAATAGCCGCGCTTGGCACTGCTGGAAAGACCGGCACGCTTCAGTCGGTCGTGTGCCCAGCCTGATCGGTTTTTGTAAGTGGCCTGACCACTGGTGATCAGTTCATCTCGCTGGGATTCAGTCAGTTGCAGCGTTTGCGACAGCCCCCTCGGATTCAGTGGCGAGAAAACGCAGAATCGGTTCGATGAACTGGTCGTAAGTTGGAACGGACATCTGCGCATCCTGTGCTAGAGGTTTTTACAGACGGGGTGCGAGTATAAATTAGTGCTCGCTGAGGATGCCTTGGAGAGTAAGCACTGAAGTCTTGAAAGGCGTATGCGTTGTTTCTCAGCGCTCGCGCATGCTGATGCTTGGCCGGAGTACTTTCCTGCAGGCATTAAAAAGCCGGCTTGTGGCCGGCTTCTCGGGGACTGGCTTGGCCTATTTTTGGTAAGCCTTGCCAGCCTTCAAAACGTACATCCGGATCTGCGTCCGGCTGTGGGACTTGGTCAGACGTTGGTCTGCCGCGTCGTGCGCTGTCTGAGCCGCTGGGCGGGTCGATGCGCAAATGTGGGGCGCAGGATACTGAGTTTTGCTATGGATTCCCAGCCTCAAGTGCGGTTTAGAGCGATTGCAGTAGAACAAATTCTGGATTTGTACCGATTGTCCGGGCCTCTTCGCGGGCAAGCCCGGTCCCACAGGGATTGATGTTTGCCTGGGAGACAGGGCTGCGTCCTAGAGAAACGGCACGACCGGCCGGCGCTTGCCCACGGTCGACCACCAGAACACCCAGCCCAGTATGTGAATCCTTTGTTCCTCGATCTGTGCTGAGCGGAAGACTTCGTCCGGGTATTCGGCGCTGTTGTGGCTGCGCAGTCGCAAGCCGTTGCCGGGCATGCGGTGCAGGTATTTGATGCGCAGCATGCCGTCGTGTTCGATGGCGTAGATTTCGCCGTCGACGACTTGTGTCAGGCCTCGGTCGATGGCGACGACGGAGCCGTCTTCGATGCGTTCGGCCATGCTGTTGCCGATCATGTGGGCGCAGATGGCGTCGGCGTGTCTGACTTCGAGTTGATCGAGGTGGCTGCGCAGCAGGCGGATCGACTGGTCAGGGTCCTGGATGACGTGTGTTTTGCCCGAGCCGTTGCTGAGCGGGGTTTCCTTGAAGAACACCAGATTGATGTCGTTGGGATCGATGACCGTGTAGACGCCGCGAATGGCGTGGGCGTCGAAGGTGTCGCCGTTGCTGGCGGGCGCGTTGAGGCTTGGCGATTCTTTGCTGCCTTCGCCGGTTTTCAGCCATTCGCTGTTGACGGACAGCAGGCGTGAGACTTCTTCCATGCGATACGCCGGGACGCCCCGGGTGTACCAGTTGTGGACATTTTGGGCTTCCGTGCCCCAGAACTTTGCGAAACCCGTGGTGGTGATGTTCGCTGCTTCCAGGAGTGCCTTGAATCTTGGACCGCTAGTGTTCGTTCTCATAAACACAGAGTCTACGGCCGTGCCAGAGCGGTTTGAATAAACCGGGCGTTCAAAAACGGGCTGAATTTTGCGACGGGATGTAAGACGTTCTTGTAGGAAATTAAACAGGTTAAAACTGCGTCGTGCAGAATTTAAACGATCCGTTTAATGCGCAGGTTCTCGCGCACAAAAAACCCCGTGTAACCGGGGTTTTCTTCAAGCATCACGCAGGTCGCAGGTTATCAGCCTTTGTAGGCAGCAACCGACTTGGTGATCGCGTCGCGGGCGGCGTCTGCACCGGCCCAGCCTTCGATCTTGACCCATTTGCCTTTTTCGAGATCTTTGTAGTTCGCGAAGAAGTGCTCGATCTGCTGGATCAGCAGTGGCGGCAGGTCGGTGTATTCCTTCACGTCGACGTACAGCTGGGACAGCTTGTCGTGTGGGACTGCGATGACTTTGGCATCGCCGCCGCCGTCGTCGGTCATGTTCAGGATGCCGACTGGACGCGCGCGGATCACCGAGCCTGGAGCAACCGGGTAAGGGGTCACAACCAGCACGTCGAGGGGATCACCGTCGTCAGCCAGGGTGTTCGGGATGTAACCGTAGTTGGCCGGGTAGAACATTGGGGTGGCCATGAAACGGTCAACGAACAGGCAATCGCTGTCTTTGTCGATTTCGTATTTGATCGGCGCGTGGTTGGCCGGGATCTCGATCGCGACGTAGATGTCGTTCGGCAGGTCTTTGCCAGCCGGAATCTTGCTGTAGCTCATTGGGCGTTGCCCCCGTAGTTGACCAAAAACACTTGGCCGGATTGACCAAAAAGTGGCGGCGATTATAGGCATATTCTGCCGTCGACGCCATGCAGCGAAAGTCGCGCAGCGCTCAGTCGTGCGCCTGATAGACCGGGTCTGTGGCCTGAAGTTGCCGCAATCTGCCCAACGGATCCTGACGGTAGAAAAGCCTGAGCTGCGCATAGACCTGTGGATAAGCCTCGTCGAGCAGATCCGGGGCGCTGAAGAAGTATTCGCTGGTGACAGCGAAGAACTCGGCGGGGTTTTCGGCGGCGTAGGGGTCGATGGCGGTTTCGGCGTCGGGATTGCGGTCGAGCTGGCGGTTGAGGTCGTCGTAGGCGTTTTGCATGACTTCGGCCCAGTCGCTGACGCGCATGTCAGTGTGCAGCGGCGGCAGGCCGTTGGCGTCACCGTTGAGCATGTCGAGTTTGTGCGCCAGCTCGTGGATCACCAGGTTGTAACCTTCCCAGCCACCACTGGCCATGACGCCGGGCCAGGCAAGAATGATCGGCCCCTGCTGCCAGGCCTCGCCGCTGTGCTCGCCGTCCCACTCGTGTTCGACGCCGCTGGCATCGCGATGGCGCTGCGGGCTGAGGAAGTCATCGGGATAGAGGACGATCTCGTGAAAGCCCTGATACCAGTTCAAATCGCCCAGATTGAGCAGTGGCAATTGCGCTTGCGCCGCGAGTAACAGGCGTTGCTCCTGGTGCAGTTCGACGCCGGGCAGGGCAGTCAGGTGTTTTTCTTCGAGAAATAATACGCAGGCCTCGCGCAGCCACTGGTCTTCAGCGCTGCTGATGCCGTCGAGAAAACTCAGGTGATGGCGCACCCGTTGCCACAGGTCGTCGGCAATCGGGTGCTTCGCGAGGATGCGCCGGCGGCGCCAGGCGCTCAGCGACCACACGGGCTTAGTGCGATTGCGCTTTGGTGCCGCCGAAACGGCTGCGAACCACGCCGAGGATCATCGGCACCAGCGACAGCAGGATGATTGCCACGACCAGCAACGACAGGTTTTTCTTGATGAACGGTACGTTGCCGAAGAAGTAGCCCAATGTCACCAGACCGCCGACCCAGAGGATCGTGCCAAGTACGCTGAAGCCGAAGAAACGCGGATACGGCATCTTCGCCACGCCGGCGACGAACGGGGCAAAGGTACGAATGATCGGCAGGAAACGCGCCAGGGTCACGGTTTTGCCACCGTGCTTGTCATAGAAGTCGTGAGTTTTCTGCAGATAGTCGCGGCGGAAGATTTTCGAGTTCGGGTTGCTGAACAAGCGTTCGCCCGCCGTTCGTCCGATCACGTAGTTGGTGCTGTCGCCGAGTATCGCCGCGAGCATCAGCAGGCCACCTAGCAATACCGGGTCCATTCCGCCGCCCGCCGCCACGGCACCGGCGATGAACAACAGCGAATCACCCGGCAGGAACGGCATCACCACCAGACCGGTTTCGCAGAAAATCACCAGAAACAGGATGGCGTAGATCCATGGCCCGTAGTTGTTCACCAGCAGATCGAGGTAGACGTCGAGATGCAGGATAAGGTCGAGCGGGTTGAAATCCATGGGGGCACCTGTGGTGACGGCCCGACTCAGCGGGTCTGTGCGGGTGGATCGGGTGTAAGCCTACAGCCAGGTGTAGTTTTTCTTACAAGCCGGAAAGCTCGGGATTATACGGTTTGAGAGATGAAAAGCGTGTTGGTTTTGTAGCGGGGGATGTCGGGCGTGAAAATTTGTCAGGGACACAGCAGGGATGGGTGAGGCGAAAAGATCGCAGCCTTCGGCAGCTCCTACAGGCTGCGATCTTCTGATTTTCAGAGTTCGTCGCTGATCGGCAGCACGTAGTTCTTGAACTCGGTGTCTTCCTTGAATCCGATGGACTCATAGGTTTTCTGCGCGACTTCGTTATTGCTGCTGGTGGAGACGCGCATGCGCACGGCCTGGGTTTCCTTGGCCATTTTCTTCGCGGTGCGGATCAGGTTGTCGGCGACCAGTTGGCGGCGGGCATCTTCGGCGACATAGATGTCGTTGAGGATCCACACGCGCTTGAGCGACAACGAGGAAAAGCTTGGATACAACTGACAGAAGCCCATCAGCTTCTTGTCGTCATCATCGGCCAGGGCCAGATAAATCACCGATTCCTTGCGCCGCAGGCGTTTTTCGAGAAACGCGCGGGAGGAGTCCGGATAAGGCAGGGAACCGTAGAACTCGCGATATCTGACGAACAACGGAGTCAACAAATCCAGATGTTCGAGGGTCGCTTGAATAATCCGCATGATAGGTCTCGTCTTCAAGTGGCTGTCTTCAACTGCTCTGACGGCGATTGGGAAACCCTGGCGGCCGTGCATCGATCCTGCCTGAAACCGGCGCAGAAACGCAATGCGGAAACGGTTCAGGTTGCGGACGGACCGAGTAGGAAGTTTCCTTTCATGTCCACGCCGGTTTCCGACTCCAGTGTGTGAACCTGTGCTTCGTCCTTCAGATTGACCCCCGACAACTGGCGCCGACAGGCTTCCCGCATCAGGTACAGCAAGCGATGCGCCGCCATGCCGTAGCTCAAGCCTTCGAGCCGCACGTTGGAGATGCAATTGCGGTAGGCATCGGTCAGTCCGACCTTTGGATTGTAGGTGAAATATAAACCCAGGCTGTCTGGCGAACTGAGGCCGGGGCGTTCGCCGATCAGCATCACCAGCATTTTCGCGCCGAGCAATTGGCCAATTTCGTCACCGACGGCGACGCGACCCTGTTCCACCAGCACGACGGGCGCGATCGACCAGCCATCGCTGCTCATCTGTTCTTCCAGTCGGGTAAGAAACGGCAAGGTATGCCGATGCACCGCCAGCGCCGACAAACCGTCCGCGACGACAATGGCCAGATCTACGCCGCCGGGATGCGCCGCCGCGTAATCACGCAGGCTTTGCGCCGAGTCATCGCTCAGTTTGCGTCCCAGATCCGGGCGTTGCAGGTAGCTGTTGCGATCCAGCGCCGCACTGTGCAGCAGCAGGCTCTCGCGCCCGCGTTCGTTCAGTTGCGTAGCAAGTGCTGCATGGTCGAAAGGCAGGTGCACCGCATCGCGTGCTTGCGCATGGGCAAACTGGAAATCCAGTTGCGCGCGGGTTGGCAGGCTGGTGCCGGTGCGGCCGAGGGCGATCCGCGCCGGGGTCAGGCGGCGCAGCTCCAGCCAAGGATTTTGCGGATCGATGGGCGGTTTTTCCATGTCACTCATCCCAGTTGCGCCAGTGCCTGGCGGAAGGCCGGTGGCAGATTGTTGCCGAAACGGACCTTGCCGTCGGCCTGCGTGAAGATGCCCATGTTGGCCAGCCATTGTTCAAACTCCGGCGCCGGTTTCAGGCCGAGGGTCTGGCGCGCATACAACGCGTCGTGAAACGAGGTGGTCTGGTAATTGAGCATGATGTCGTCGGAGCCGGGGATGCCCATAATGAAGTTGATTCCGGCGACACCCAACAGCGTCAGCAGGGTGTCCATGTCGTCCTGATCGGCTTCGGCGTGGTTGGTGTAGCAGATGTCGCAGCCCATCGGCACGCCGAGCAACTTGCCGCAGAAATGGTCTTCGAGGCCGGCGCGGATGATTTGTTTGCCGTTGTAGAGGTACTCCGGGCCGATAAATCCTACGACGGTGTTCACCAGGAACGGCTTGAAATGTCGCGCCACCGCGTAGGCTCGTGTCTCGCAGGTCTGTTGGTCGACGCCATGGTGGGCGTTGGCTGACAAGGCGCTGCCCTGACCGGTTTCGAAATACATCAGGTTCTGCCCGAGCGTGCCGCGATTCAGGCTCAGGCCGGCGTCATAGCCTTCCTGCAACACGTTGAGGTTGATGCCGAAACTGGCGTTGGCCGCCTCGGTGCCGGCGATGGACTGAAACACCAGATCCAGCGGCACGCCACGATTGATCGCCTCAATGGAGGTGGTGACGTGGGTCAGCACGCAGGCTTGGGTCGGGATGTCGTAGCGCTGGATGATCGCGTCGAGCATCTCCAGCATCGCGCAGATCGAAGCGATGCTGTCGGTGGCCGGGTTGATGCCGATCATCGCGTCGCCATTACCGTAGAGCAGACCGTCAAGAATGCTCGCGGCGATGCCGGAAGGCTCGTCGGTCGGGTGGTTCGGTTGCAGGCGGGTCGACAGTCGCCCGCGCAGGCCGAGGGTGCCGCGAAATTTCGTCACCACGCGAATCTTCTGCGCGACCAACACCAGATCCTGCACGCGCATGACCTTCGACACGGCGGCGACCATTTCCGGGGTCAGGCCGGGGGCGAGATTACGCAGGCTGCTTTCATCGGCAGCGTCGCTGAGCAGCCAGTCGCGAAAACCGCCGACGGTGAGGTGGCTGACCACGGCAAACGCCTGTTTGTCGTGGGTGTCGATGATCAGTCGGGTGACTTCATCGCACTCATAGGGAATCAGCGCTTCCTGCAGGAAATGCGTAAGCGGGATGTCGGCCAGCGCCATTTGCGCGGCGACGCGCTCGCCGTCGTTGAGCGCGGCGACGCCGGCGAGAAAATCCCCCGAACGCGCAGGGCTGGCCTTGGCCATGACCTCTTTGAGGCTGTCGAAGCGATAAGTCTGAGCGCCGACGGAATGGGCGAATGCGGCCACAATATCCTCCTCTAAACAATAATCCCCCTGTAGGAGCTGCCGAAGGCTGCGATCTTTTGACTCTGATTTTCTAAAAACAAGATCAAAAGATCGCAGCCTGCGGCAGCTCCTACAGGGTTCCAGCACAGTGCCTGAAGGGGCGCTGTGCACTTTTATATGGCAGTTAGATACCTTCGAGCATAGCGTCTGCCGGTGCATCGGCGCGTTGCTTGGCGGTCAGCTGGAAATACAGGTAACCGGCGGCCATGAAACCGAGGAACACGCAGCCGATCAGCGTGTTGAACCACGCCATCGCGATCAGGCACACCACCGCCAGGAACAGCGCGATCGCCGGCACCACCGGATAGCCCGGCGCACGGAAGGTGCGCTCCAGGTTCGGCTCGGTTTTGCGCAGTTTGAACAGGCTGAGCATGCTGATGATGTACATCACGATCGCGCCGAACACCGACATGGTGATCATCGCTGCGGTCAGGGTCATGCCTTGCAGATTGACCAGACCGTCGCTGTAGATTGCCGCGATGCCGATCACGCCACCGGCCAGAATCGCCCGGTGCGGGGTCTGGAAGCGCGAGAGTTTGGCCAAACCTTTCGGCAGATAACCGGCGCGGGCGAGGGCGAAGAACTGTCGCGAGTAGCCGAGGATGATCCCGTGGAAACTCGCCACCAGCCCGAACAGGCCGATCCACACCAGCATGTGCATCCACGATGAATTGTTGCCGACCACGGCTTTCATGGCTTGCGGCAGCGGATCGTTGATGTTCGACAGTTGACGCCAGTCGCCGACGCCGCCGGCCATGACCATCACGCCGATCGCCAGAAACACCAGGGTCAGAATGCCGCTGACGTAAGCCTTGGGAATCGTCCGTTTCGGATCTTTCGCCTCTTCGGCCGCCATCGCTGCGCCTTCGATGGCGAGGAAGAACCAGATCGCGAATGGTATCGCCGCGAAGATCCCGGGGATCGAGGCCATGCTGAATTCATTCGAACCCGACCAGCCGTTGAGTACGAAATTGCTGAAGCTGAAGCCCGGCGCGACCACGCCCATGAACACCAGCAACTCGGCGACGGCGAGCACGGTGACCACCAATTCGAAGGTCGCCGCAATGCTCACACCGAGGATGTTCAGCGTCATGAAGACGAAGTACGCGCCGACGGCGGCGATCTTCGGATCAAGCTCAGGATATTGCACATTCAGGTAGGCGCCGATGGCCATGGCGATGGCCGGTGGCGCAAAGACGAACTCGATCAGCGTGGCGATGCCGGCGATCAATCCGCCTTTCTCGCCGAACGCCCGCCGGCTGTAGGCAAACGGCCCGCCGGCGTGAGGAATCGCGGTAGTCAATTCGGTGAAACTGAAGATAAAGCAGGTGTACATGGTCGCGACCATCAGCGCCGTGACCAGAAAACCCAGGGTGCCTGCGGTGCCCCAGCCGTAACTCCAGCCGAAGTATTCGCCGGAAATCACCAGGCCGACGGCTATGCCCCATAGATGCAGGGTGCCGAGTGTGGGTTTGAGCTGTGTGGTGGAAGTCATAAGTCCTCGCTGTCTTTTTTATTGTTCGATTTGTTGGACTTTCGGGTATGGCGGTTGAGGTGGATGGGTGCTGTTCACGCAGCGGCAGTTTCAGTGCAAATGCTGGATGACGGGTACGCAAGGGCCGTGCCAGAGCGGCCAGGCCTTTTGTGGTGTGTCAGTCAGGACGCCTTCGCGAGCAGGCTCGCTCCCACAGTGGATTTGTGGCGAGCCTGTGTATTTGGTGCGGCACAACTCCCTTGTGGGAGCGAGCCTGCTCGCGAAAGCGATTGAACGGGCGACTCAGAAATATCTGAGTCGCCCAAGGGTTTTAGAAGAAGCCCAACGGATTGATGTCGTAGCTCACCAGCAGGTTTTTGGTCTGCTGATAGTGATCGAGCATCATTTTGTGGGTTTCACGGCCAACGCCAGACTTCTTGTACCCGCCAAACGCAGCATGCGCCGGGTACAGGTGGTAGCAGTTGGTCCACACGCGACCGGCCTTGATCGCGCGGCCCATGCGATAAGCGCGGTTGATGTCGCGGGTCCACAGACCGGCACCGAGGCCGAACTCGGTGTCGTTGGCGATCGCCAGCGCTTCGGCTTCATCCTTGAACGTAGTGATGCTCACCACCGGCCCGAAGATTTCTTCCTGGAACACGCGCATCTTGTTGGTGCCCTTGAGCAGGGTCGGCTGGATGTAATAGCCGGTCGACAGGTTGCCCTCGAGTTTTTCCACTTTGCCGCCAGTCAGCAGTTCGGCGCCTTCGCCCTTGGCAATTTCCAGGTAGGAAAGAATCTTGTCGAATTGCTGTTCGGATGCCTGCGCGCCGACCATGGTGTCGGTGTCCAGCGGATCGCCGCGTTTGATTTGCAGGACTTTCTTCATGACGACGGCCATGAACTCGTCGTAGATCGATTCCTGCACCAGTGCACGCGATGGGCAGGTACAGACTTCGCCTTGGTTGAAGAACGCCAGCACCAGACCTTCAGCAGCTTTCTCAATGAAAGTCGGTTCGGCCTGCATGATGTCTTCGAAGAAGATGTTCGGCGATTTGCCGCCCAGTTCCACGGTCGACGGAATGATGTTCTCGGCCGCGCATTTCATGATGTGCGAGCCGACCGGAGTCGAGCCGGTGAAGGCGATCTTGGCAATGCGTTTGCTGGTGGCCAGCGCTTCGCCGGCTTCTTTTCCATAACCCTGAACAATGTTCAGCACGCCGGGTGGCAGCAGGTCGCCGATCAGTTCCAGCAACACGGTAATGCCCAGCGGGGTTTGCTCGGCAGGCTTGAGCACCACGCAGTTGCCAGCGGCCAGTGCTGGCGCGAGTTTCCACGCGGCCATCAGGATCGGGAAGTTCCACGGGATGATCTGACCGACCACGCCCAGCGGTTCATGAATGTGATACGCCACGGTGTTGCCGTCGATTTCGGCAGCGCTGCCTTCCTGGGCGCGCAGGCAACCCGCGAAGTAGCGGAAGTGGTCGGCCGCCAGCGGGATGTCGGCGTTGAGGGTTTCGCGGATGGCTTTGCCGTTGTCCCAGGTTTCGGTGATCGCCAGCAGTTCGAGGTTCTGTTCGATGCGGTCGGCGATTTTCAGCAGGATCAGCGAACGCGCCTGCACGGAGGTCGAACCCCATGCATCGGCTGCGGCGTGAGCGGCGTCCAGTGCCTTGTCGATGTCTTCGGCTGTGGAACGCGGGAATTCGGCAATCGGTTGGCCATTCACTGGCGAGGTGTTGGTGAAGTACTGACCTTTGACAGGCGCGACGAACTCGCCGCCGATGTAGTTACCGTACTTGCTCTTGAACGAGACTTTGGCGCCTTCAGTACCGGGGTGAGCGTAACGCATGATGTTGTTCTCCTTGGCTTTGTACTTATTAGAGAAACGCGCAAGTGCGCTTGCTATAAGCGTAGAGCAAAGGCCGGGCCACTGCCGTGCAGCTCAGGTAAATCAAGGGCTTGGCGGGTTTTTGTCGGACGAGCGGATTGTGCCTGTGATGGTTTCGGTACAGACGGGGTGACAGTCTGTACCGCTTCCGGCACAGCCAGTGACCGACCGGCCCCGCCAGCATTGCAATCCACATTTACCTGGAGGATCCTCAACCCACAGCAACCCCTGTAGGAGCTGCCGCAGGCTGCGATCTTTTGATCTTGATCTTCAAAAATACAAGATCAAAAGATCGCAGCCTTCGGCAGCTCCTACACGGGGAATATGGAGAACAATAAGAAATGCACGACAACCATTTGAGTCGCCATGCCCAACAGGTTCTCACCGCGACCCAGGGCAAGCCGCACATGCACGGGCCGGGTGCCGATCCGTCGATTGCCCGCTCGTGGCTGCGCTGTCTTGAGGACTATCACCTCGACCCGGCGCTGACCATGGCGCCGACCGTGCTTGAACACGGTCGTGTACTGGAAAGCCGCGAACGTCTGCAACAAGTCCTGCAGATCGCTGGCAATGAAATGAGCAGCCTGCATCAACAACTCTCCGGCGCCGGCCATGCGGTGCTGCTGACCGACGCGCGCGGGGTGATCCTCAACTGCGTCACCGCGCCCGCCGAACGCAAGATATTCGAACGCGCCGGCCTCTGGCTCGGGGCGGACTGGAGCGAGGCCTGCGAAGGCACCAACGGCATCGGCACCTGCCTGGTCGAGCGCCAGGCGCTGACCATCCATCAGGACGAACACTTTCGCGGTCGCCACACCGGCCTGACCTGCTCGGCGAGCCCGGTGTTCGACCCACATGGCGAACTGCTGGCGGTGCTCGACGTGTCCTCCGCGCGGCACGACGTTTCGCGGCAGAGTCAGTTCCACACCATGGCGCTGGTCAATCTGTCGGCGAAGATGATCGAGAGCTGCTATTTCCTGCGTTGCTTCGATAACCAATGGTTGCTGCGTTTCCACTTGCAGGCCGAGTCCGTCGGCCTGTTCAGCGAGGGGCTGCTGGCGTTTGACGGGGAAGGGCGGATCAGTGCGGTCAATCAGAGTGCGCTGAACCTGCTCGGGCATATTCGCGGTGGTTTGCTTGGGAAACCGGTCGAGGCGTTTTTCGATTGTTCGCTGGATGAGCTACTTGGCCGCGCGAGTGCCAATGCCAGCGCCAGTTGGCCGCTGCGCACGCGCGACGGCCGGCATTTGTTTGCCGTGCTGCGAGGGGAGTCGCGTAAACCGGCGCCGAGCATGCCTGCGCCAGTTATGGTTGAGGCTCCGCGCCTGTCGGGCATTTGCCTTGGTGATGAGGCGTTGCAGGCCGACTTCCGCAAGTCGTTGCGTGTGTTCGAACGCGATGTGCCGCTGCTGATCAACGGCGAAACCGGCTCCGGTAAGGAAGCCTTCGCCAAGGCCGTGCATCAGGCTAGCCAGCGTTCGGGCAGAGCCTTTGTCGCCCTCAACTGCGCGGCCATCCCGGAGAGCCTGATCGAGAGTGAACTGTTCGGCTATCGCGGCGGCAGTTTCACCGGTGCAAGAAAGGACGGCATGCGCGGCAAGTTGCAGCAGGCCGATGGCGGCACGTTGTTCCTCGATGAAATCGGTGATATGCCACTGGCCTTGCAGACCAGATTGTTGCGAGTGCTGGAGGATCGGCAAGTGGTACCGATCGGCGGCGAGCCTGAGTCGGTCAACGTGCGGATCATCAGTGCCACGCACCGCAATCTGCTGGAGCGGGTCGCCGACGGCAGCTTCCGTGAGGATTTGTATTACCGCTTGAATGGCCTGGAAGTGGCGTTGCCGGCATTGCGCGAGCGCAGTGATAAATCGCAGCTGCTGGATTTCCTGCTGGCTGAAGAGGCGGGCGGTGAAACGATCCTCATCGAAGAGCCGGCACGTCAGGCGTTGCTGGCGTTCAACTGGCCAGGGAATGTGCGGCAGTTGCGTAATGTCCTGCGCACGCTGGCGGCGTTGTGTGATGAGGGGCGGATCGGGATTGAGGATTTGCCGGTGATGATTCGGCAGGGGAGTCCGGCAGTATTTGCGGTTAAGGAGTCCGATCATCCGCTGGAAGATGCCGAACGGTCGGCTTTGCTCAATGTGCTGGAGCAAACTCGCTGGCACATGACCCATACGGCGCAGCAACTGGGTGTCAGCCGCAATACTCTTTACAGGAAGCTGCGTAAGCATGGGATTGAGCGGCGAGCCAGTTAGAAGGCCCTCACCCTAGCCCTCTCCCAAAGGGAGAGGGGACTGACCGAGTCGGTCTACAGATCTACGTCGACCTGAAATATTGAGCCGAACTCAGGATTTGAAAGCGCCGAGACCGGCTCCCTCTCCCAAAGGGAGAGGGGACTGACCGAGTCGGTCTACAGATCTACGTCGACCTGAAATATTGAGCCGAACTCAGGATTTGAAAGCACCGAGACCGGCTCCCTCTACCAGAGGGAGAGGGGACTGATCGAGTTGATGCGGCAATTTACGTCGACCTGATTTATCGAGCCGAACTGCGGATTTGAAAGCAACGTAGATCGGCTCCCTCTCCCTCGGGAGAGGGCTGGGGTGAGGGGCCGCAATCTACAGCCGAGCCTGAACCCCAAGCCCAACCATCCCCGCTCAATCACCTAAAGAGTGCGATTTCCCCCTCCCTACGCTAACCTGCGGCCATGTTTTACGAGGTCGACTATGCACATTCATATTCTGGGTATCTGCGGGACTTTCATGGGCTCGATGGCGGTTCTGGCCAAAGAGCTGGGCCATCACGTGACCGGCTCCGACGCCAACGTCTATCCACCGATGAGCACGCAGCTTGAAGCCCAAGGCATTCAACTGACGCAGGGTTACGACCCGGCGCAGCTCGATCCGGCGCCGGATCTGGTCGTCATTGGCAACGCCATGTCGCGCGGCAATCCGGCGGTGGAATATGTACTGAACAAAGGCCTGCCTTACGTCTCCGGCCCGCAGTGGCTGGCCGATCACGTGCTGCAAGGTCGCTGGGTGCTGGCGGTTGCCGGCACTCACGGCAAAACCACCACCAGCAGCATGCTCGCCTGGGTGCTGGAACACGCCGGCATGAGCCCGGGTTTCCTCATCGGCGGCGTGCCGCAAAACTTCTCCGTATCGGCACGATTGGGCGGCACGCCGTTCTTCGTGATCGAGGCCGACGAGTACGACAGCGCGTTCTTCGACAAGCGCTCGAAATTCGTGCACTACCGTCCGCGCACGGCGATCCTCAATAACCTTGAGTTCGATCACGCCGACATCTTCCCGGATCTGCCGGCGATCGAGCGGCAATTCCATCACCTGGTGCGAACCATTCCGAGTGAAGGGCTGGTCATCCATCCGACCACCGAGCCGGCCTTGCAGCGTGTCATCGAAATGGGCTGCTGGACCCCGGTGCAAACCACCGGTGCCGGTGGTCAGTGGCAGGTCAAACTGCTGAGCGAAGACGGCTCGGCGTTCGAAGTGATGTTCGAAGGCGTGTCGCAAGGCACCGTCGAATGGGAACTGACTGGCCAGCACAACGTTGCCAACGCCTTGGCTGCCTTGGCGGCGGCGCGGCATGTTGGCGTGGTGCCATCGATGGGCATCGCTGGATTGAGCGCATTCAAGAACGTCAAACGCCGCATGGAGAAAGTCGCCGAAGTACGCGGCATCACCATTTACGACGACTTCGCGCATCACCCGACCGCCATCGCCACCACTCTCGACGGCTTGCGCAAGCGCATTGGTGACGCACCGCTGATTGCGATCATCGAGCCGCGCTCCAACTCGATGAAGCTCGGCGCGCACCGTGATGGTTTGCCGGCCAGCGTGGTCGATGCCGATCAAGTGATCTGGTACGCCCCGGCCAACCTCGGCTGGGACCTCGCCGCCACCGCCGCGCTGTGCACGGTGCCGTCGATTGTCAGCGATTCACTGGAAGGCATCATTGAGCGCGTGAAGAGTCAGGCTCAGCCCGGCACTCACGTGGTGATCATGAGCAATGGCGGCTTCGGCGGCCTGCACGGCAAACTCGCCGAGGCGCTGCAATGAACACTCGTTTTGAGAGCAATGGTCCCGAACGCATCACGCTGGCGATGACCGGCGCCTCGGGTGCGCAATACGGTCTGCGCCTGCTCGATTGCCTGGTGCGCGAAGACCGCGAAGTGCACTTCCTGATTTCCAAGGCTGCGCAATTGGTCATGGCCACCGAGACCGACGTGACGCTGCCGCCCAAGCCGCAGATGATGCAGGCATTCCTCACTGAATACACCGGGGCTGCCGCCGGGCAGATTCGCGTGTACGGCAAGGAAGACTGGATGTCGCCGGTGGCCTCGGGTTCCGGTGCGCCAGCAGCGATGGTGGTGGTGCCGTGTTCCACCGGGACGTTGTCGGCGATTGCCACGGGCGCCTGCAACAACCTGATCGAGCGCGCCGCCGATGTCACTTTGAAAGAGCGTCGCCAGTTGATTCTGGTGCCGCGCGAAGCGCCGTATTCGAGCATTCATCTGGAGCACATGCTCAAGCTGTCGAACATGGGCGTGACCATTCTGCCGGCGTCGCCGGGTTTCTATCACCAGCCGCAGACCATCGATGACCTGATCGACTTTGTCGTGGCGCGGATTCTCAATCTGCTCGGTATTCCACAGGACATGCTGCCGCGTTGGGGTGAGCATCATTTGAGCAGCGATGAATAAGCTGTTGGTGATGCTGCTGGCGTTGCAACTGACCGGGTGCGCGACGGCGCGCACGCTGGACGCAGCCAAGCCGGGCGCGCCGGTGGTGTACTCCGGGACGCGGCTGGATTTGTACGTAATGAATGGCGGGTGTTGCGCGATGGACCGGTTCGGGGCTGAGGCACCGAGCTATCCGGGGGTGGATCTGCCGGCAAGTGCGTTGCTTGATACGCTGTTGTTACCGTTGTCATTGCTCACCGTAATCGGCGTGAGTTTTCAGGCGACAGGCGGATTGTAGAAGCGCACACACCCCCTGTGGCGAGGGGATTTATCCCCGTTGGGGTGCGAAGCACCCCCCAAATTTTAACAGCGACGACTGCTGCGCAGCCGAACGGGGATAAATCCCCTCGCCACAAGGTTCCGGGGTTTTATTTGCCCAGCTTGCGCAAATCATCCGACTCGATCACCCGCACCCCATCCTGCTCTTCCAGCGCCAACCGCCACATCGCTCGCGCCAGTTGGCACGCTTCAATACCGCGATATTTACCCGGAATCAGCTTCGACAACGGCCCGGCTAACTGTTCGGCCAGACGCGGCTCCGTGCGTTCACCCAACAACAGCGAAGGTCGGCAAATGGTCAGTTGCGGCCAGTCCTGCGCACGCAAAGCCTGCTCCATTTCGCCTTTGACCCGGTTATAGAAAACCGACGACTTCGGATCGGCGCCAATCGCACTGATCACGATCAGATGCCGCGCGCCCATCTCCCGCGCGCGTTTGGCAAACGCCACGACCATGTCCAGATCCACCGCACGAAACGCCGCTTCCGAGCCGGCCTGTTTGATCGTCGTGCCGAGGCAGCAGTAGGCGATATCGACGCGGCCACTGAGCTGCGGCAGGAACGCCTGCGGATCGCCGACCGGGTTTTCCAGGTGCGGATGCTCGGCCAATGGCCGGCGGGAAGGAGCGAGCACGCGAGAAATCGTCGGCTCGTTGAGCAAACGGTCGAGTAGATGTTCACCGGTCAAACCGGTAGCTCCGGCAAGCAATACGTGCTGAGGCGTCAAGTACATAGTGTCTCTCCCTTGATACTGTTCAGCTTAGTTGCTCTTTACCGCTCCGTCGTTCAACGCAGCACTTTGCAAAGCTTTTCTTGCTTGCTGTTTGCGCAGCAGTTGCCAGTGCGCGAGTACGGTTTTTGGCGCCCAGATCTGCGGCTCCGAGGCTTCGAAATTGTCCGCCAGTTCACGCTCGGCGACGGTGGCTTTGGCCAGTTTGAAGGCTTGCTCCAGGTCATCGGTCTGGTTCAGCGCCTGGGCGAACAGTGCGTCGCCGAAATAGGTGAAGTTGGCTTCTTCCGAGCAACCGAAGGACACCCGATCGGCGCGCGAGGCGGTCATGATCAAGGTGCGTTCGTCTTTCAGCGCCGGGATAAAACCACCGGAGTAACACGAAGAGATCACGATGATCTTGTCGCGGTTTTTCAGCGGCGCCAGCACGGCGGCGAGTTCATCGGCGGGCAGGTCGGCCAGCTCCATGCGCGGCTGGTCGAGCACCAGTTCATGTTCGGCGGTGCCATGGCTGGTCAGGTAGATGAACAGCAAGTCTTCCGGGCCGCTGCGTTCAGCAAGGGCTTGCGCAGCGCGGCGCAGGTTCTCGCGGGTGGCCATCGGCCGGTCGGCCAAGTGATCGCGGTGGTTGACCAGACGGATCTGGCCATAGGCGCCGAAGCGCGTATTGAGCATGTTGGCGACGTAATCGGATTCACGCAGGAACACGCTCTGCTTGCCGTCGCCGCCGAGGGTCAGGGTGTACAGCTCAACCGCTGGCGTCGACGCGGGGATGGCGGCCAAGGCGTCATCGAGCAGACGGCCCTGAGCGAGCAAGCCGAGTTCAAGGGTGTCGGGCAATAATTTGCCGTCGGCATCGCGCACGCGCTGGCCGTTGATCCAGGTGCCGCTCATGACGCTGCCATCGGTGAGCACCAGAGTGCCGCGCCCCGAGTAGCTGTCGTTATCGAAACCGCCGATGTAGAAACTGCCATCAGACAGATTCAAACGGCCCGGCCCACTGAAGCGCCAGTCGTTGAAGGCGCCGATGTAATGGCTGCCGTCGGCGCCGATCAACTCACCCTTGCCGGTCAGCGCGCCTTCCTTGAACTGGCCGAGCCAAACGTCGCCGTCAGCGTTTTCGTAGCGACCCTTGCCGTGCAATTGATTGTTCTTGAAACCGCCGACGTAGATGTCGCCGTCGGCGCTGTTGAACGTGCCGTTGCCTTCCAGCTGACCGTTGACGAAATGCCCGCTGAACGAGTTGCCGCTGGAGTCGCCACGCTGGCCTTCGCCGTTGGGTTTGCCGTGGGCGAACTGGCCTTGATAGGAACTGCCGTCGTCCATCTCGAGACGGCCGAGGCCGGAATACTGGTCAGCCTTGAACTCGCCACGGTAGGTCATGGCGTTTTCTTTCAGCGTGCCTTCGCCTTCGCGCCGGCCTTGCTTGAAGCCCCCGGTGTAACTGCTGGCGTTGGTGGTCAGACTGCCTTGGCCATCGAACAAGCCTTGCTGAAATTGCCCGCGATAGACTTCGCCATTGCTGCCATGCCATTCGCCCTGACCGTGCCATTGGCCCTTGTCGAACTGGCCGGCGTACCAGCTGCCGTTGGGGTAGTCGACGCGCCCCTGGCCTTGCAGCAAGCCGTTGACCAGTTCACCGCGATAGCGACCGCCGTCCGGCAGGCGCGCATCTGGCGGCAACAGTGATTCGCCGTCGCCGCAAGCGGTGAGCATCAAGGTCAGGGCAATGGGTGCAAGAGAAGCGAGTGAGCGCATAGCGGGATCCGGGCAATTAGGCGACCGAGTATGCCGCAGCTATGCGTCGCATAAATAGAGAGGTGACGCGAAACAGCGTGCGCTGCTTCGCATCCGGAACGTTTAGACGAAGCAGAGCGACAATGGCTCGGCGATGTAGGCCGGTTTGTCCGAACCTTCTATCTCAAGCGTTGCGGTCGCTTTGAGCAGCCACTGGCCAGGTTTTTTCTCGGTCACTTCGCCCAGATCGACCTTCAGGCGAACTTTCGAATTGACCTTCACTGGCTGGATGAAACGCACGCTGTCCAGACCATAGTTGACCACCATCTTCACGCCTTGCGGCAGGATGAGGATGTCTTCCATCAATTTCGGGATCAGCGACAACGACAGGAAACCGTGGGCAATGGTGCTGCCAAATGGTGTTTGCGCGGCTTTGACCGGGTCGACGTGAATGAACTGATAATCACCGGTGGCTTCGGCGAACAGGTTGATGCGTTCCTGATCGATGGTGAGCCATTCGGAACGTCCGAGTTCCTTGCCGACATAATCTTTGAGCTCTGCAACTGGAACATAGGGCATTGAGACTCTCCTTGGGTTCATCGGTTTTATAGTTTTTTCGGTGGGGGATTTGACCGCCCTGCGAACCACTGTAGATCATCATGGCGATTTGCTCCGGTCAACCGACCATGCTTTTGGCGAATGCCGATCCATAGCGCAGGCGTGCTTATAATGCCGAGCCCCTGCTGGGTGAAAAGTAAGACGGAGATGTCGGATGTTGCTACGTGGCCTGACCCTGCTGGTGCTGTTTCAATTGCTCGGCACGGCGCTCAATCACTTGTTGTTGCCGGTGCTGCCGGGGCCGATCATCGGTCTGCTGCTGTTACTGATCTTCCTGATCGTTCGCGGTGAAGTCGGCGAGCCGCTGAATCTCGCGGCCGGCAGCCTGCTGCGTTATCTGCCGCTGTTGCTGGTGCCGCCGGCAGTCGGGGTGATGGTGTATGCGACGGCGATTGCCGCCGATTTCTGGGCGATTGTCGGCGCGCTGGTGGTGTCGCTGATTCTGTCGATGGCGTTTGCCGGCGTGCTGATGCAACGCATGGTCAAGCGTCACGCGCACCGTTCGGAGGAGTCCTGATGCTCTTCGACTGGCAAGGCGCTTGGGCCTCTGTAATCCATCATCCGCTGTTCGGCATCGGCATCACCCTCGGTGCCTATCAATTGGTCTTGGCGGCGTTCGAAAAAACCCGCTGGATCTTTCTGCAACCGGTGTTGGTCTCCATGTTGTTGGTGATCGGTGTGTTGGTCGGCTGTGGCCTGACCTACGCCGAGTACCGCAAGAGCACCGAGATCCTCAGCATTCTGCTCGGCCCTGCCACCGTGGCGCTGGCGGTGCCGCTGTACCTCAACCTGCGGCGTATTCGCCAATTGTTCTGGCCGATTTTTACTACGCTGGTGATAGGTGGGGTGGTTGCAACCGGCATGGGCGTGCTGCTCGGCTGGTGGTTTGGCGCTGATCACATGATCCTGATGACCATGGCGCCGAAGTCGGTGACCTCGCCGATTGCGATGCTGGTGGCCGAGCAGATCGGTGGTGTCGCGGCGCTGGCAGCGGTGTTCGTGTTGATCACCGGGGTGATCGGCGCGATCTTCGGCCCGGCGCTGCTCACCCGTCTCGGCGTGCACAGCCCCGAGGCGCGCGGCATGGCGCTGGGCATGACCGCGCATGCGGTCGGCACCTCGGTGGCATTGCAGGAAAGTGATGAGTGCGGCGCCTTCGCGGCGCTGGCGATGAGTCTGATGGGCGTGGCCACGGCGGTGTTCCTGCCGCTGGCGGTGTCGATGGTGGTGTAAGGAAATGTCTATGAGTCTGCCGCTTTTCCCGCTGAACACAGTGCTGTTTCCCGGCTGCAACCTCGACTTGCAGATCTTTGAGGCGCGCTACCTCGACATGATCGGCCGCTGCATGAAGCAGGGCGGCGGTTTTGGCGTGGTGTGCATCCTGGAAGGCAGCGAAGTCGGCCTCGCGCCGGAAGGCTATGCGCTGGTCGGTTGCGAAGCACGCATCACCGACTTCCAGCAGCAGGATAACGGCTTGCTGGGGATACGCGTACAGGGCGGTCGCCGCTTCAGTGTGTTGCGCACTGAAGTGCAGCGCGATCAGTTGATCCTCGCCGACGTCGAGTGGCTGGATGACGATCCCGAGCAACCGTTGCAGGATGAAGACGCTGACTTGGTGGCGCTGCTCAGGGCGCTGGCGGAACACCCGATGGTCGAAGCTTTGAACATGGGCACCGAAGCGCTCGGTCAGCAGTCGCTGGCCAATCAGCTGGCGTATCTGTTGCCGTTCGCTGAAGAAGACAAGATTGATCTGCTGCAACTCGACGATCCGCAGCAGCGACTGGATGCGATCCAGGCGCTGCTTGATGAGTTGCAGGGCGAACTGTTTGCCTGAAACATCGTAAAAGATCGCAGCCTGCGGCAGCTCCTACACGATTTGATTCCACATGCGCGCGATGTGTCGGGCGTGAAATGGAATCCCATGTAGGAGCTGCCGCAGGCTGCGATCTGTTGATCTTCAATACGCGTAACGCAACATCGTCCCCGGCAAATGCCGAAACACAAACAAACTGAACAACACCACCAGCGCCGGCAAAACCAGCCACCAGACCCTGACCGGCATCGCATTCAGCGGCGCCTTGCGCTGGCTCAGCCACAACCCCGCCGCACACACGCACGTCGCCAGCATCGCCCCCGCCAGAACATCCGTCGGCCAGTGCGCCCCGAGATAAACCCGCGACAAGGCAATCGACAGCGCCGGAATGCACCCGAGCAGCAGCCAGGTCAGGCGCATGCGCGGCGGTTGCCCACGGCCGGCGAGCACCGCGAGTACCAGAAACAGCGCAAACGAACCCGAAGCGTGACCACTCGGCATGCTGTAACTGGTCAGTGGGTCACTCAGCACTTCCGGGCGCACCCGGGCGAAAAACATCTTTGTACCGGTGTTGAGCAATGCTGTGCACAGCAACACGCCGCCGGCGAAAATTGCCTGGCGCCATTGCCGGCACAGCAACAACAGGCCGGTGAGCAGGGCGCTGAACATCAGCATGTTGCGGAATTCGCCGATCAGGGTGAACGTCACCGCGATCTCATCGAGCATCGGTTGGCGATGTTCCTGCACCAGCGTCATCACGCCTTGGTCGAGTGCTGTCAGGTACGGATAGCCGACGAACAGGCCGATCAGGATCAACAGGCTCATGCTGCTGATCCATATCGTCGCGCGACGGTGGCGGCGCAAGCTGCTGTTGACGCTAAGGCCGACCATCACGGCAATACTGGCCGCGACAATCCCGGCTTGCAGCCAGAAACCTTCCGGCAATGGCAGGCGAATCGCCGCGCCAGTGGCCCAGCCCGGCAACAGGTACGCGACGCTCCAGCCAGCAGCGGCCAGCAGGCTGACGGCGGCGAAACGCGGGAAGGGCATGTCGCACATGCCGGCGACCATCGGCAACATCGGCCGCAACGGGCCAATAAAACGCCCGACCAGCAGACTGGCGATGCCGTAACGCTGGAAGTAGCTCTCGGCACCGGCCATCCATTCCGGATGATGACGCAGCCCCGGCAGACGGCGGATGTTCTGGTGGAAGTGGCGGCCGAGGAAATACGAGATCAGATCGCCGAGAATCCCGCCAAGGAAACCCAGCAGCAAGGTTTCACTCAGCGACAGTGCGCCGCTGCCGGCGAGCACCGCGATGGCAAACAACAACACCGTGCCGGGCACGATCAAACCGGCAATCGCCAGGCATTCCACGCAAGCGACAATGAATACTGCTGCGGCCAGCCACTGCGGGTTGGCTGCCAGCCAGCCGGTCACGCTATCGAGCCATGGGCCCATACCAAAAAACTCCAAATCATTAATGGCCCCCGTGTAGGAGCTGCCGAAGGCTGCGATCTTTTGATCCTGATACTTAAAACAAGATCAAAAGATCGCAGCCTTCGGCAGCTCCTACATGGGTTTGTGTTTACAGCAGGAAATAGTCGCGGCCTTCGACCTGACCGCGTCGCAGCGGGTTCCGTGTGCACCATTGCGCATAGGCTGCGTCGACGAAGCGGTACATCAAGTGTTCGTCACGGCCGTGGGGAATGCCCAAACGGGTGGTCTGGATAATGTGCGCAGGCGCAGGCCCGGTGTCTTCTACCAGAAGCACTTCATGATCGAAACGCTTGGCATCCCACACCGGTACTTTCAGCCCCAGTGCCTTGCACAGCAAAGTTTGCCCGCCGCAGAGTTTCTGTGACGGTCGCGCACGGCCCTGAGCATCGGGATTGTTCAACAGCATCTGCGCCAGACTCGCCGGGCCACTGATTTCATCGACCCATGGATAAGCCGATTTGATCAGCACCGCATTGCCTGGGCCTTGGGCGCTGAAGTTCAGCGAATCGCCGCCACGGGCGTAATACATATAAATGTGGCCGCCATCAAGAAACAAAGCCTTACGCTTTTCTGTGTAGCCAAGAGACGCGTGGCTGCCTTTTTCCGCGCAGTAATACGCTTCGGTTTCGATGATCCGCGTGCTGAGCCAGAGGTCGCCGACGCGATGACGGATGACTTTACCGAGCAATTCCTTGGCCAGCACTTGGGCGTCGCGGTCAAAAAAAGCGTCCGGGAGCCCCAGCGGCAGGCGCTCGGCGTGGGAACGAACGGTCAGGTTGGACATGGCAGGCAAGGTTTATCCAGGCTGAAGAGATCGTGATGATAACAATCCGCAGCTTAATTACGCCTGAACGTCGGCGATTCGCGGTTCATTTTGACCATCCGCCCGTCACCGCTGTTAGTCCCGGGACGCGACAGCTATAATCTGCCGCTTTCCTCTTTGCCAAGACCCCAGCAGACCATGACTGAGTCCGTTCTTGACTACATGACCCGATTGGGTCGCGCCGCCCGCGAAGCCTCCCGGGTCATCGGCCGTGCCAGCACCGCGCAGAAAAACCGCGCCTTGCAGGCTGCTGCCAATGCACTGGACGCCGCGCGCGCCGAGCTTGCTGCAGCCAATGAACAGGATCTGGCCGCCGGCCGCGCCAATGGTCTCGAGCCCGCTTTGCTGGAACGTCTGGAACTGACCCCGGCGCGCATCGACGGCATGATCGTCGGTCTGCGCCAGGTGGCTGCGCTGCCGGACCCGGTCGGCGCGATCCGTGACATGAGCTTCCGTCCGTCGGGCATTCAGGTCGGCAAGATGCGCGTGCCGCTGGGCGTGATCGGGATCATCTACGAATCCCGTCCCAACGTGACCATCGATGCCGCCAGCCTGTGCCTGAAGTCCGGCAACGCGACCATCCTGCGCGGTGGCTCCGAGGCGATTCATTCCAACCGTGCCATTGCCACCTGCATTCAGCGCGGTCTGGCCGAGGCCGAATTGCCCGCCGCCGTGGTGCAAGTGGTCGAAACCACCGATCGTGCGGCTGTCGGCGCGATGATCACCATGCCCGAGTACGTCGACGTGATCGTGCCGCGCGGTGGCCGTGGCTTGATCGAACGTATCAGCCGCGATGCCCGCGTACCGGTGATCAAGCATCTGGACGGCATTTGCCACGTTTACGTCAGTGCCCACGCCGATCTGCCGAAAGCCCAGCGCATCGCCTTCAATGCCAAGACCTATCGCTACGGTATCTGCGGTGCGATGGAAACGCTGTTGGTTGACCAGACTGTTGCCAAGGATTTCCTGCCGTCGATGGCGGCCCAGTTCCGCGAAAAAGGCGTCGAGCTGCGTGGCTGCGAGCGCACCCGGGCGATCATCGACGCGGTTGCCGCCAGCGAAGACGACTGGAACACCGAGTATCTGGCGCCGATCCTGTCGATCCGTGTGGTCGACGGTCTGGATCAGGCGATCGAACACATCAACCATTACGGCTCGCATCACACCGACTCGATCGTCAGCGAAAACCTCGCCGACACCCGTCGTTTTGTCGCGGAAGTCGACTCGGCGTCGGTGATGATCAACACTCCGACGTGCTTTGCCGATGGATTTGAATACGGATTGGGTGCCGAGATCGGCATTTCTACTGATAAGCTGCACGCCCGTGGCCCGGTGGGCCTCGAAGGACTGACCTGCGAGAAGTACATCGTGGTCGGTGATGGTCAGTTGCGCGGCCAGGCGACGGTCTGACTTGACCGACCTCGACCTGACAGCGCCGCAATCCGGCAGCGAGTCCCGTCCACGGCGCATTGGCGTACTGGGCGGCACGTTCGATCCGGTGCACATCGGCCATCTGCGCGGCGGACTGGAAGTCGCCGAAGCGCTGGCGCTCGATGAGTTGCGCCTGACGCCAAGCGCGCGGCCGCCGCATCGCAACACGCCGCAAGTGTCGGCGCAGGACCGCCTGGCGATGGTCGAGTGCGCGGTGGCCGGAGTGCCGCCGCTGGTGGTGGACGCCCGCGAATTGCAGCGGGACAAACCGTCCTACACCATTGATACCCTGGAGTTGATGCGTGCCGAAATGCCCGCCGAGACCCAGGTTTTTCTGCTTTTGGGCTGGGACGCATTTTGCGGCCTGCCCACTTGGCATCGCTGGGAAGAGTTGCTCCAGCATTGCCACATCCTGGTGCTACAGCGCCCGGACGCCGACAGCGAACCGCCGGATGCCTTGCGCAACCTGCTGGCAGCGCGTTCGGTGAGCGACCCGCTGGCCCTGAAAGGGCCGAGCGGACAGATTGCATTCGTCTGGCAGACACCGCTCGCGGTTTCCGCCACCCAGATCCGTCAACTGCTGGCCAGCGGTAAGTCGGTACGTTTCCTGGTGCCCGACGCGGTCCTGGCCTACATCGATGCGCACGGTCTTTACCGTGCGTCGAACTGAACAAGGCGTGCTTCACTGATACGAATCCACGTGTCGCCAAGCCGCCGAATATATGAGCAAAACGAGTTTTATATGACTGACAAAGACCTACCGAAAGTAAAACGCAAAGGCACATTCAAGAGCGCTCCGCTGCCAGAGCCGGTCAATACCAATGAGCCGCTGAAGGGCGACGAACTGGTCAAGCTGGCCGTAGCTGCCCTGGAAGACGTCAAGGCACAAGACATCCAGATCATCGATGTTCGCGACAAGCAGAGCATCACTGACTACATGATCATCGCCACCGGTACTTCCAACCGCCAGATCAACGCGATGCTCGACAAGGTTCGCGAAGAAGTCAAAAAGCAGGGCGCCAAGCCGCTGGGCGAAGAAGGCAAGGGCGACAGCGACTGGGTGCTGTTGGACCTGGACCTGGTGATCGTGCACATGATGACTGCCTCGGCACGTCAGTTCTATGACCTGGAACGCCTGTGGGCCGGTGCCGAGCAAAGCCGTGCGGCCGACGCCAAGCACCACAGCCCGGAAAACACCCACGAGCATTTCACCAAGCTCAACAAAGACCAGCTGTAAGGGATTGCTGTGCGACTGCGCCTGATCGCTGTCGGTTCACGTATGCCCAAGTGGGTGGAAGAAGGCTGGCATGAATATGCCAAGCGTCTTCCGTCCGAGCTGGCGCTGGAACTGGTGGAAATTCCGCTCAATACCCGTGGCAAGAATGCCGACGTGGCCCGTTTCATCCGCCAGGAAGGCGAAGCCATGCTGGCCAAGGTCGGGCCGAACGAGCGGATCGTCACGCTGGAAGTCCACGGCAAGCCCTGGAGCACCGAGCAACTGGCGGTCGAACTCGACCGTTGGCGGCTGGATTCGCGCACGGTCAATTTCATGGTCGGTGGCCCGGAAGGGCTGGCGCCGGAAGTCTGCGCCCGCGCCGATCAGCGCTGGTCGTTGTCGCCGCTGACGTTGCCGCACCCGTTGGTGCGGATCCTCATCGGCGAACAGTTGTATCGTGCCTGGACCGTGTTGTCCGGTCACCCTTACCACAAGTAATCCTGCCCTCATGTCTCAGCCGATCCGCATCAAGGACCACGAAAAGGACGCACGCCTGGTGCGTAGCCGCGTCGTGTTCGGGGCCATTGCGATCGTGATGCTGATCGGCGTGTTGATTGCGCGGCTGTATTACTTGCAGGTGATCCAGTACGAGTACCACTCGACGCTGTCGGAAAACAACCGCGTCCACGTGCAGCCGATTCCGCCGACGCGCGGGCTGATTTTCGACCGCAACGGCGTGGTGGTGGCGGACAACCGTCCAAGCTTCAGCCTGAGCATGACCCGCGAGCGCTCCGGCGACTGGCAGCAAGTGCTCGACGTCATCGTCGAAGTGCTGGAGCTGACGCCCGAGGACCGGGGGATTTTCGAGAAGCGCATGCGTCAGGGCCGTCGGCCGTTCGAGCCGGTGCCGATCCTGTTCGAGCTGACTGAAGAGCAGATCGCCCGCATCGCCGTGAACCAGTTCCGCCTGCCCGGCGTGGAAGTGGTCGCGCAGCTGGTCCGTCACTACCCGCAGGGCGCGCATTTTGCGCACTCGGTGGGTTACATGGGGCGGATCAACGAGAAAGAGCTGAAGAGCCTCGATCCGGTCAACTACAGCGGCACCCATCACATTGGCAAAACCGGTATCGAGCGTTTCTACGAGCCGGAATTGCACGGTCAGGTCGGTTACGAAGAAGTCGAGACCAACGCCCGTGGCCGCGTCTTGCGCGTGCTCAAGCGCACCGATCCGATTCCCGGCAAGGACATCGTCCTCAGCCTCGACATCAAGTTGCAGGAAGCCGCCGAGGCAGCGTTGGGCGGACGTCGTGGCGCGGTGGTTGCGCTCGATCCGAAGACCGGTGAAGTGCTGGCGATGGTCAGTCAGCCGAGCTTCGACCCGAACCTGTTCGTTACCGGCATCAGCTTCAAGGCGTACGCCGAGTTGCGCGACTCGATCGACCGACCGCTGTTCAACCGCGTATTGCGCGGTCTGTATCCGCCGGGTTCGACGATCAAACCGGCGGTGGCGATTGCCGGTCTTGATTCCGGCGTAGTCACGGCTTCGAGCCGGGTGTTCGACCCGGGCTACTACATGCTGCCCAACTACGATCACAAATACCGCAACTGGAACCGCACCGGTGACGGCTTTGTCGACCTCGACACGGCGATCATGCGTTCCAACGACACCTATTTCTATGACCTGGCCCACAAGCTCGGCATCGATCGGTTGTCGACGTACATGAACAAGTTCGGCATCGGCCAGAAGGTCTCGCTGGACATGTTCGAAGAATCTCCAGGCCTGATGCCGTCGCGCGAATGGAAGCGGGCGACGCGCAAACAGGCGTGGTTCCCGGGTGAAACGCTGATTCTCGGGATCGGCCAGGGCTACATGCAATCGACCCCGCTGCAACTGGCCCAGGCCACGGCACTGGTGGCCAACAAAGGCGTGTGGAACCGTCCACACCTGGCGAAATCCCTCGAAGGGGTGAAGCCGGTTGACGAAAACCCGATGCCGGACATTGTCCTGCGCGATCCGTCGGACTGGAACAAGGTCAACCACGGCATGCAGCAGGTGATGCACGGTGCTCGCGGTACCGCGCGCAAAGCCGCCATCGGTGCGCAATACCGCATCGCCGGCAAGTCGGGTACCGCCCAGGTCGTCGCGATCAAGCAAGGTGAGAAGTACGACCGCTCCAAGGTTCAGGAACGCCACCGCGACCACGCCTTGTTCGTTGGATTTGCCCCGGCCGATGACCCGCGAATCGTGGTCTCGGTGATGGTCGAGAACGGCGAGTCCGGGTCCGGCGTCGCTGCGCCCGTCGTGCGTCAGGTCATGGACGCCTGGCTGCTCGATCAGGACGGACGTTTGAAGGCCGAATACGCCAGCCCAATCAGTGCGGAGGCTACGGCCCGTGATGAATAACTTTGATCGCATGCTCTCCAGTGAGGATGTGATGCGTCGCCGTGCGACGTTGCTGCAAAGACTGCATATCGATGGCCCGTTGCTGATCCTGCTGCTGATCCTCGCCGCCGGCAGCCTGTTCGTGCTGTATTCGGCGAGCGGCAAGAGCTGGGATCTGCTCGGCAAACAGGCCACATCGTTTGGCATCGGCCTGGTCTCGATGATCGTCATCGCCCAGCTCGAACCACGTTTCATGGCGCGCTGGGTGCCGCTCGGTTATGTGGTCGGTGTGGTGTTGCTGATGGTGGTGGACATCATGGGCCACAACGCCATGGGCGCCACACGCTGGATCAACATTCCCGGGGTGATTCGTTTCCAGCCCTCGGAGTTCATGAAGATCCTGATGCCGGCGACCATCGCCTGGTATCTGTCCAAACGCACCTTGCCGCCGCAGCTCAAGCACGTCGGCATCAGCCTGATGCTGATCGGCGTGCCGTTCGTGCTGATCGTGCGTCAGCCAGACCTCGGCACTTCGCTGTTGATCCTCGCGGGCGGTGCGTTCGTGCTGTTCATGGGCGGGCTGCGCTGGCGCTGGATTCTCAGCGTGCTGGCGGCGGCGATCCCGGTGTCGGTGGCGATGTGGTTTTTCATCATGCACGACTACCAGAAGCAGCGAATCCTCACATTCCTTGATCCTGAGAGCGATCCGCTGGGCACCGGCTGGAACATCATCCAGTCGAAAGCGGCGATCGGTTCCGGCGGTGTCTTCGGCAAGGGCTGGCTGCTCGGCACCCAGTCGCACCTGGACTTCCTGCCGGAAAGCCACACCGACTTCATCATTGCCGTACTCGGCGAAGAGTTCGGCCTGGTGGGCATCTGCGCGCTGCTATTGATCTATCTGTTGTTGATTGGCCGGGGGCTGGTGATTACCGCCCAGGCACAAACGCTGTTCGGCAAATTGCTCGCCGGTTCGTTGACCATGACGTTTTTTGTTTACGTTTTCGTCAACATCGGTATGGTCAGTGGCCTGTTGCCGGTCGTAGGGGTGCCGTTGCCGTTCATTAGCTACGGAGGAACTTCGCTGGTGACGCTGCTGTCAGCGTTTGGGGTTTTGATGTCGATCCATACCCATCGCAAGTGGATCGCACAGGTTTGAATAAGGTGAAGAGTTCAATGCAAGTAATGCGTGGCTGGGCGACTCGATGCGCGCCAGTGGTAGGCCTGATGGGCCTCCTGGGCAGCATGCAGGAAGCGCTGGCCGGCGAATACGAAGGCTCGCCTCAGGTGGCCGAGTTCGTCGGTGAAATGACCCGCGACTATGGTTTCGCCGGTGAGCAACTGATGGCGGTATTTCGCGAGGCTCAGCGCAAGCAGGCGATTCTCGACGCCATTTCCAGGCCCGCAGAGCGCGTCAAGCAATGGAAAGAATACCGCCCGATGTTCATTACCGACGCGCGCATTGCCCGCGGTGTGGATTTCTGGCGTCAGCACGAGGCGACGCTGGCCCGCGCCGAGCAGGAATACGGCGTACCGGCACAAGTCATCGTGTCGATCATTGGCGTTGAAACCTTTTTCGGACGTAATACCGGTAATTACCGGGTGATCGATGCGTTGTCGACGCTCGGTTTCGACTATCCTCCCCGTGCCGAATTTTTCCGCAAGGAACTGCGTGAGTTCCTGCTACTGGCGCGTGAAGAACAGGTCGATCCATTGACCCTCAAAGGCTCGTACGCCGGGGCCATGGGTTTGCCGCAGTTCATGCCGAGCAGCTTTCGCGCCTATGCGGTGGATTTCGACGGTGACGGCCATATCAATATCTGGAACAACCCGGACGATGCGATCGGCAGCGTCGCGAGCTACTTCAAGCGTCACGGCTGGGTCGCCGGTGAGCCAGTGGTCAGCCGCGCCGATGTGCGTGGCGATCAGGTTGACGAAGGCCTGACCACCGGCATCGAGCCGACGAAGACGGTCGGAGAGTTGCGGGCGCTGGGCTGGTCAAGTCATGATGCGCTGCGCGATGATATGCCGGTGACTGCATTTCGCCTCGAAGGCGAGAGCGGCCCTGAATACTGGATGGGCCTGAAGAATTTCTACGCGATCACGCGTTATAACCGCAGCGTGATGTACGCCATGGCCGTACATCAACTGTCTGAACAGCTGGTACAAGCACGGGGCGTCAAGTAATGCAGGCATTGCCTAACAATAAACCCCTGAAGCTGGTGGCATTCGCTGCGTTGGCAGTACTGGTCGCCAGTTGTTCGACCAGCCGTTCGCCAACGCCGAAAACCTCGAATACCGCTGTGCGTGCGCAGCCGGGCCTGGACATCAACCGTGCGCACAAAGACGGCGCGCCGTGGTGGGACGTCGACGTATCGCGCATCCCCGATGCCACCCCGACCCTGCACACCGGCCCGTACAAGGCCAACCCGTACACCGTGCTGGGCAAAACCTACTTTCCGCTGCAGGAATCGAAGACTTACGTCGCTTCCGGCACAGCGTCCTGGTACGGCACCAAGTTTCATGGTCAGAACACCGCCAACGGCGAGGTCTACGACCTGTACGGCATGAGCGCCGCCCACAAGACTTTGCCATTGCCAAGTTACGTTCGGGTGACCAACCTGGACAACAACCGCACAGTGATCCTGCGGGTCAACGACCGTGGGCCGTTCTATTCCGATCGCATCATCGACTTGTCCTACGCCGCCGCGAAGAAACTCGGTTACGCCGAAACCGGCACCGCGCGGGTCAAGGTCGAAGGCATCGATCCGCAGCAATATTGGGCCGCCAAGGGCCGCCCGGCACCGTTGATGCTCAACGAGCCGCAGGTCGCGCAGAACAGCGCTCCGGTGATCACGGCGTCGGCCGGCACCGTCGAGCAATGGACGCCGCCACCGCAACAACACGCCTCTGACACCGTCCCCGTGCCGATGAGTGCAAAAAAAAACGCTTCTGCAACAGCAACTGGCCAGTATCTGCAGGTGGGCGCGTTCGCCAACCCGGACGCTGCAGAACTCCTGAGGTCGAAGCTCAGCGGGATGGTGAGCGCACCGGTGTTCATCAGCTCGATCGTGCGCAATCAGCAGACTCTGCACCGGGTACGCCTGGGGCCGATCGGCTCGCCGGGTGAAATTGCCCAGGTGCAGAACAGCGTGCGCCTGGCCAACCTTGGTTCGCCAAGCGTGGTCACCGAGTAAGTAAAACGTAGAACTTGATTGACGATTCACCAGCGATTGGGGGGTGAATCAGGTTGTTGGCTCGTCGAAGAACAAAAGCCCGGCAAGGGTGACTGGAGTGAGCAACTGAACACGCGATGGCTCGTTAGAAAGTCATCTGATTAAATTTTGTCCGCAAGGACAGTTTCCATTAGCGATTTCGAGAGACGGATGAACATCACCACCTTTGCCAAACGCCTGTGTCTGCTAGTCCCGCTGCTCCTCTCGCCAGCCGCTTTCGCGGCCGAGATGATGCCGTCGCCACCACAACTGGCCGCCAAAGCTTACGTTCTGATGGACGCCAGCAGCGGCAACGTGCTGGTCGAGAACAATGGCGACCAGCGTCTGCCACCGGCCAGCCTGACCAAACTGATGACCGCGTACATTGCTACGCTGGAAATCCGTCGTGGCCAGATCGGTGAAAACGATCCAGTGACCGTCAGCGAAAACGCCTGGCGCACCGGCGGTTCGCGGATGTTCATCAAAGTCGGCTCGCAGGTAACTGTCAGCGACTTGCTGCACGGCATCATCATTCAGTCCGGCAACGACGCCAGCGTTGCGCTGTCCGAGCACATCGCCGGTAGCGAAGACGCGTTCGCCGACCTGATGAACAAGACTGTAGCTGATCTGGGCATGACCAACTCCCACTTCATGAACCCGACCGGTCTGCCAAATCCTGAGCACTACTCGTCGGCTCACGACATGGCGATCCTGGCCCGCGCGATCATCCACGAAGACCCGGCTCACTACGCGATCTACTCGCAGAAAGAGTTCTTCTGGAACGGCATCAAGCAGCCTAACCGCAACCTGCTGCTGTGGCGCGACAAGACCGTCGACGGCCTGAAAACCGGTCACACCGACGAAGCCGGCTACTGCATGGTGTCCTCGGCTGTACGTGACGGCCAGCGCCTGATCGCCGTGGTGTTCGGCACCAACAGTGAAGTGGCCCGCGCCGCTGAAACCCAGAAGCTGCTGACTTATGGCTTCCGCTTCTTCGAAACCCAGACCTTCTATCAGAAGGGCACCGAACTGGCTCAGGCCCCGGTGTGGAAAGGCACCACCAATCAAGTCAAGGCCGGCCTGGCTGAAGACCTGACCATGACCCTGCCAAAAGGCCAGCTGAAGAAGCTCGCTGCAAGCATGACCATGAACCCGCAACTGGTTGCGCCAATCGCCAAGGGCGACGTGATCGGTAAAGTCGAAGTCAAACTGGAAGACAAGGTCGTGCACAGCGCTGACCTGATCGCTCTGGATGGCGTCGAGGAGGGTGGTATCTTCCGCCGCATGTGGGATAGCATCCGTCTATTCTTCTACGGCTTGTTCAACTGATTTGTGTTGACCTGCATGGCCCCGCCCCGATCCGGTGCGGGGCCATGTGCGTTACCACGGCTTGCGCTCTAGAGGCCGTTACGCCATGACCGATACCGAAGTAAAGGCGCCAAAGATCGAATTCCCCCAGACTGATTATCCGATTAAGGTGATCAGCGATACGGGCGTTGGCAACAAAGACAAGATCATCGACATCGTCAAGAAACACGCGGCCATCAATGATGAACGCATCGACGAGCGTCAAAGCACCAACGGCAAGTACACCACTATCCAGTTGCACATCGTCGCCACCGATCAGGATCAGCTGTACAACATCAACAGCGAACTGCGGGCGACCGGTTTCGTGCACATGGTGCTGTGATGCCGGGCACGCTGGGCTTTCGTGAGCTCGGCCAGATGGCTTACGAGCCGGTCTGGCATGCCATGCAACGCTTTACCAACGAACGCGGCAGTGATGCCGCCGACGAAATCTGGCTCGTCGAACACCCGCCGGTGTTCACGCAGGGCCAGGCCGGCAAGGCCGAACATTTGCTGCTGCCGGGAGATATCCCGGTGGTACAGGTCGATCGCGGCGGGCAGGTGACATATCATGGCCCCGGCCAATTGGTGGCTTACCTGTTGCTGGACGTGCGCAAGCTGGGTTTCGGCGTACGTGATCTGGTCAGTCGCATGGAACAGTGCCTGATCGAACTGCTGGCCAGCTACGGCGTGACCGCCGCAGCCAAGCCAGATGCTCCCGGCGTCTATGTCGATGGAGCGAAAATCGCTTCTCTGGGTTTGCGGATTCGCCACGGTTGCTCCTTTCATGGCCTGGCCTTGAACGTGGATATGAACCTGGAACCGTTTCGACGGATTAATCCCTGCGGCTATGCCGGGCTGGCGATGACCCAGCTGAGCGACCATGCAGGATCGATTGAATTTGCCGAGGTAAGTGCCCGGCTGCGCGCGCAGCTCGTCAAACACCTCGACTATGCTGAGCAGACGACCCTGACGGGCGGAATCGACTGATATGACTACTGATGCAGTGCAAACCATGATCCCGACGCTCGACGTGACCGAGCGCCCGGCCCCGCGTCCCAAGGTAGAAGCCGGCGTCAAGCTGCGCGGCGCCGAGAAGGTTGCACGCATCCCGGTAAAGATCATTCCGACCACCGAACTGCCGAAGAAACCTGACTGGATTCGTGTACGCATCCCGGTTTCGCCGGAAGTCGACCGGATCAAGAGCCTGCTGCGCAAACACAAGCTGCACAGCGTCTGCGAAGAAGCGTCCTGCCCGAACCTGGGTGAGTGCTTCTCCGGCGGCACCGCGACCTTCATGATCATGGGTGACATCTGCACCCGTCGCTGCCCGTTCTGCGACGTTGGCCACGGTCGTCCGAAACCACTGGACGTCAACGAGCCGGAAAGCCTGGCCATCGCCATCGCCGACCTCAAGCTCAAGTACGTGGTGATCACCTCGGTTGACCGCGACGACCTGCGTGACGGCGGTGCCCAGCACTTTGCCGACTGCATCCGCGAAATCCGCAAGCTGTCGCCGAACGTGCAGCTCGAGACGCTGGTCCCGGATTACCGTGGCCGCATGGACGTTGCCCTGGAAATCACCGCCGCCGAGCCGCCGGATGTGTTCAACCACAACCTGGAAACCGTGCCGCGCCTGTACAAGGCTGCGCGTCCGGGTTCGGATTACCAGTGGTCGCTGACCTTGCTGCAACGCTTCAAGCAGATGATGCCGCACATTCCAACCAAGTCCGGCTTGATGCTGGGTCTGGGCGAGACCGACGAAGAAGTCATCGAAGTGATGAAGCGCATGCGCGAACACGATATCGACATGCTGACCCTCGGTCAGTACCTGCAACCGTCGCGCAGCCACTTGCCGGTACAGCGTTTCGTGCACCCGGACACCTTCGCCTGGTTCGCCGAGGAAGGTTACAAGATGGGCTTCAAGAACGTCGCTTCCGGCCCTCTGGTACGTTCTTCGTACCATGCCGACGAGCAGGCGAAGCTGGTCAAGGCTGAGTTGATGGGTTCCTGATTCAGCGCTGAATGAAAGATGCCCGCCGAGGCTTTGCAGCCCGGCGGGCATTTTTTTGCCTGTCCTACGCCAGACGCCGACTTTTCCTGCAACTTGCGGGGCGACGCAGCCTCTTCTGTTTGTCCCCGTTCCTGACTACTGTGTGTGCATGACTTCACACAGGGAGATCCATGGATGACCGTTCGACCGACCCATACCCTTTTTCCGCATAAGCCTGTGCCGGCGCTGCCGTCAGAAGGGCTGATCGGCGTGATCGCACCGGCCGGTCCCGGTGCGCTGGATACCGACAAGGCAGTGCAATGGATGCGCGCCCGTGGTTATGGGCTGAAAGTATTTCCTGGCGTCTACGCGAAGGACGGCTATCTGGCTGGCAGCGATGACGTGCGCCTCAATGATCTGCACGCCGCGTTCGCCGACACTGAAGTCGACGCGATCATCTGCCTGCGCGGTGGCTACGGTACGCCACGGCTGCTGGACCGCATCGACTACGATCTGCTGAGTCGCAACGCCAAGCCATTTGTCGGCTACAGCGACATCACCGCGCTGCACTTGGCCATCAGCCGCTACGCAGGGTTTGTGACCTTTCACGGGCCTTTGCTCAACGCCGATCTGCTCGGTGACAAGCAGCCGCCGACCGTTACTTCGTTCTTCGCCATGCTGCGCGGCCAGTTGAAGGCGGGGAGTGTGCTCAGCCATCCGGTGGCTTATCCGTTGACCACGGTGGAGCCCGGTATCGCCCATGGACGCTTGCTTGGCGGCAATCTGGCGATGATTGCCGCTACGTTAGGGACGCCTTACGAGATTGATGTCGAAGGGGTGATTCTGCTGATCGAAGATATCAACGAGCCGCTGTATCGCATCGACCGCTTGCTGACCCAGATGCGCCTGGCCGGCAAGCTGGCGAAGCTGCGCGGTGTGCTGGTCGGCGACGTGGCGGGGGTGGACGTCGCGGCACTGAATCGCTTGCTCAAGCAGACTTTTGCGCCGCTGCGGATTCCGGTGCTGTCGGGCTGGCGCAGCGGGCATTGCGATCCGAACCTGACGCTGCCGATGGGCGCGCTGGTGCGGCTGGACGCCGGGAAGCAGGAACTGATGCTGGAGCAGGATGTGGTGATCAAGGCCTGAAGGTTTATTGCCTGAAAGTCAGTCTTCGCGAGCAGGCTCGCTCCCACATTTGCAATGCATTTCAATGTGGGAGCGAGCCTGCTCGCGAAAGCGATATCAGCCATACGGCATTCGTACTACTGGCTACGCAGGCTTTCCAGCAACTTATGCGTCGGATACCCGTCCGCCGGCCAGCCAAACGACTGCTGCGCACTGCGAATCGCCTTGCGCGTATTGGCGCCGATAATCCCGTCCGCCGTGCCCGCATCGTAATTGCGCGCGCTCAACAGCGACTGCAATTCGATGCGCTCGGTACGGCTCAACGGCAGATCATCTTTCGGCCAGTTGCCACTGATCAAGCCGCCGCCATTGAAGCGCTCGGACAACAAGCTTACTGCCAACGCGTACGACGACGAATTGTTGTACTTGAGGATCGCCCGGAAGTTGTCGAGGATCAGGAATGCCGGCCCACGATAACCCGCCGGCAGCAGCAGGGCGGCAGATAGCTGCTCAGAACCTGCTGGCACCTGACCGCCATTGGGCAGAGTCACGCCCAGTTGACGCCATTCGGCAACGCTCTTGCGCATCGCACCGTCAGCCAGCGTGTAGTTGAAACTGCTCGGCAGTTGCACTTCGAAGCCCCAAGGCTGACCGCGTTGCCAGCCGGAGCTCTGCAAGTAATGCGCAGTGGACGCCAGCGCGTCGGCCGGGCTGCCCCAGATGTCGCGGCGACCGTCACCGTCGAAGTCCACGGCGTGGGTGTTGTAGGTGGTCGGAATGAATTGCGTCTGGCCCATCGCGCCGGCCCAGGAGCCGAGCATCTTCTCCGGTGTGATATCACCCTGTTGCAGGATCTGCAGGGCTGCGATCAATTGCGCATGGGCAAAGCCCGGACGGCGACCTTCGTAGGCCAGGGTGGCCAGCGAGTTGATCACCGATTTACTGCCCTGGAACTGGCCGAAATTGCTTTCCATGCCCCATACCGAAACGAGCGCCTGACGGTCGACGCCATAACGCTGCTCGATGCTTTGCAGAATATCGGCGTACTGGTCGATCAAGGCCTGGCCTTTACGCACGCGCAGTGGCGACAGCGCGCCGTCGAGGTATTCCCACACCGGGCGAGAAAATTCTGGCTGGCTGCGGTCGGCGCGAATCACGCTGGCGTCGAAACTGACATTGGCGAAGGCGCGATCAAACAGCTCAGGACGAATCCCGGCGGCCAGTGCGTCCTTGCGGAAACCTGCCTGCCACTCGGCAAAGGTCTGGGTCGGCTGAAGATCGAGAGGGTCGGCGGACGGCACTACCGGCGCAATGATCGCTGGGGCCGTGGCGACTGGAGCGGCTTGAAGAGGTTGCGCGTCGGCGGCGGTGGGTTTTTCCGCACAGGCGACAAGCAGAACGAAGCTTGCTGCAGCGATCGAATGGCGAACAGGCCAACGACGGGAAAGACTTAGGGGCATGCACAGTTCCAGGGGAAACGAATCAGATGCAGACCTTAACATGACCGGGGGGTACTGCGCTTCAGGCAGCCAGAAAGTAAGAAGCCTCCCGGCTTTTAGACTGGAAGGCTTCGCGGCGGTAGCTGCCTTTGCCCTTGTTCGGTTGTTCCTGGCGGCTGCGGAACAGCGGTTGGGCGATGATGGATTTGGCCTTGTTGGGGCCATGTTTCGATGGCTTTTTGCTCATGAGGGTTCTCTCGTGTGAGTGGGTTTTGCGCGGCAAATAATCTGCTCATGCTAAACAAAAGTCAAAAGATCGCAGCGTGCCGCAGCTCCTACACCGATCTATCTAGGAGCTGCGGCACGCTGCGATCTTTTGATCTTATTCGGCAGGCAGTGAAAGTCGCTGGCCAGCCATCAACAACGCCAAGCGACTCAGGCTCATCCACGGCGAGCCGGCAGCCTGGCCTTTGATCTGCGCATCGATGCGCTGAGCTTCGAGCAACAGCTGCGCCCAGCGTTGCGCCGTATAGCGTTGCAAGGCTTTGCTCATCAGCGGTTTGCGCTTGTCCCAGACGGGCGGTTTCGCCTGGCTGAAACACTTGTCCAGCGGCGTGCCCTGGCTGTACTGCAACGAGATATTGGCCAGCAGGCGCAACTCCCGCGCCAGTGCCCAGAGAATCACCGGTGGCTCGACGCCTTCACCGCGCAAGCCTTCCAGCATGCGCAATGCGTGAGCCGGCTCGCCGTTGAGCACCGCATCGGTCAAGCCAAACACATCGAAGCGCGCGCTGTCCGCGACGGCGGCCTGCACGGTTTCGACCGTGATCTGGCCACCTTCGGCCATCAACTTGAGCTTTTCGATTTCCTGCGCGGCCGCGAGCAAATTGCCCTCGACGCGTGCAGCAATCAATTCGACCGCGTCCTGGCTGGCCGACAAACCGGCCTGCGACAGGCGCTGCCGAATCCAGCTCGGCAACTGATTGGCGTCCACCGGCCAGATCTGGATGAACTGGGTCTGCTGACCTTCAACCAGTGCCTTGCCCCACTTGGTTTTCTGCGCGCTGCCATCGAGCTTGGGCAGGCTGATCAGCAGCACCGTGTCTTCGGCAGGGCGTGAGCAATATTCGATGAAGGCGGCGGCGCCTTTGTCACCGGGTTTGCCCGAAGGCAGGCGCAGTTCCAGCAGGCGTTTTTCCGCGAACAACGACATGCTCGCGCCGGCTTGCAACAACGTGCCCCAATCGAAATTGGCGTCGGCAGCAAAGACCTGGCGTTCGTCGAAACCTTGCTGGCGAGCAGCACTGCGGATGGCGTCGGCAGCTTCCTGGCACAACAGCGGGTCATCGCCGCTGATAATGTAGACCGGCGTGAGGGCGCCTTGCAGGTGTTTACCGAGTTGGGCGGGAGCGAGCTTCATAAGAAATACCGAACGGGGCGCCTGAGCGCCCCGAACGTCTTACTGCTTGGGTATTTCGAGCGGCGACTGGCGCGGGGTTTCCGCTTCAGCCTTCTGTGCCGCTTGCAGCGCGTCGGCTTCAGCCTTGGCGCGGTCGTTGGCCGCTTGCTGCAGTTGCTCCAGTTGCGCCGGAGTCAGCTGTTGCAGGCGCAGCATCATGCGTTGAACCAGCTCGCGGCGGGTTTCACGACGGGCGTCGTTGGCTTCCTGATCGGAGCCGACCAGGTTGTTGCCGTCGTGGATGAACACCTTCTGCACTTCGAGCTTGCTGCTCAGCAGGTTCAGGTTGTGTTCGCCAATGATGTCGTAGTTCAGGACGGTATTGACCTGATATTCGCCAGTACGGCCGGCACCGGCGTAGCTGAGAATGCGCTGGCTTTCCTGCTCGTCAGCCAGATACAGCTTGTAAGGTGCACCGCTGTAAACCTTGACGCCGCTGGACTCGAGCACCTGACGCAGCTCGGTGACGGTCTCGCCGTAGGCGTTGCGGGCGCTCAGGTCGAGCTCCTTGATCGTCAGTTCGGTGGTGCCAGTGCCACGCAGCTGGAAACCGCAGGCGCTCAGCAGAACAGCGAGGCCCATCACCAGCAGATTGCGTTTGATCATTGTGTTGCTCCCCTTGAAACCATGTGGGCCGACCTTGCGGCCCGAAAGGTTTTACAGTGCGTCAGGCGGACCTGACGCCCAATCCAATTTAGCTGGCGACGATGTTGACCAGTTTGCCCGGAACCACGATCACCTTGCGAATGGTCAGTCCGTCGACGAAACGCAGCACGTTTTCGTTGGTGCGCGCGGCGGCTTCGACTTCTTCGCGGGTGGCGCTGGCCGGCATTTCGATCTGGCCACGCAACTTGCCGTTGACCTGGATAACCAGGGTCAGGCTGTCCTGTACCAATGCACTTTCGTCCACCGCCGGCCAACCTGCGTCGATCACCGGTTCAGCATGACCCAATTGATTCCACAGTTCGTGGCTGATGTGCGGAGTGATCGGTGCCAGCAGCAGCGTTACCGCTTCCAGGCCTTCCTGCAGCAGCGCGCGATCCTGTTCGGTGCCTTGCGCGGCTTTTTCCAGCACGTTCATCAGCGTCATCACCTGGGCGATGGCGGTGTTGAATTTGTGGTTCTGGCCGACGTCGTGGCTGGCCTGCTTGATGGCCAGGTGGATCGAACGGCGTACGGCTTTCTGCTCGTCGTTCAGGCCGGCGACATCCAGTTCGCCTGGCAAGCCCAGGGTCACGTGGGCTTGCGCCAGACGCCAGACGCGCTTGAGGAAACGGTGCGAACCTTCGACGCCGGAGTCGGACCATTCCGCGCTCATGTCGGGCGGCGAAGCGAACATCATGAACAGGCGGCAAGTATCGGCGCCGAACTGATCGATCATCGACTGTGGGTCGACGCCGTTGTTCTTCGACTTGGCCATCTTCTCGGTGCCGCCGATTTCCACCGGCAGACCGTCGGATTTCAGCTTGGCGCTGATGACCTTGGCTTTGCTGTCACGCTCGAGTTCCACGTCCGCCGGGTTGAACCAGGTGTAGGCACCGTTGGCTTCGCGACGATAGTAGGTTTCGGCGATCACCATGCCTTGGGTCAGCAGGTTCTTGAACGGCTCGTTGGAGCTGACCAGACCTTCGTCACGCATCAGCTTGTGGAAGAAGCGCGCGTAGAGCAGGTGCAGAATCGCGTGTTCGATACCGCCGATGTACTGGTCGACCGGCAGCCAGTGATCGGCTGCGGATTTTTCCACCAGGCCACCTTCAAAGTGCGGCGAGGCGTAACGGGCGTAGTACCACGACGACTCGACGAAGGTGTCCATGGTGTCGGTTTCACGCTTGGCAGGCTGGCCGCATTTCGGGCAGGTGCACTCGTAAAACTCAGGCATGCGCGCCAGCGGCGAACCGGCGCCGTCCGGCACCACGTCTTCCGGCAGGACCACAGGCAGTTGGTCTTCCGGCACCGGCACGTCACCGCAAGTGTCGCAGTGGATGATCGGGATCGGGCAGCCCCAGTAACGCTGGCGGCTGATACCCCAGTCGCGCAGGCGGAACTGAGTGCGCGAGGCGCCGAGTTCTTTCTTGATCAGAGCCACTTCCATGGCGTCGAACGCGCCAGCAAAGTCCAGACCGTCGAATTCGCCGGAGTTGATCAGGGTGCCGTGCTCGCCGTAGGCATCTTGCCACGGGGCCGGATTGGTCTCGCCAGAGCTGGTACGCACCACCGATTTCACCGGCAGGCTGTACTTGTGGGCGAATTCGAAATCGCGCTCGTCGTGCGCCGGTACCGCCATTACAGCGCCGTCGCCGTAGTGCATCAGTACATAGTTGGCGACCCACACCGGCAGCTTTTCACCTGTCAGCGGATGCTCGACGAACAGGCCGGTCGGCAGGCCTTTTTTCTCTTGCGTGGCGACGTCGGCTTCGGCAACGCTGCCGCCCTTGCATTCAGCGATGAACGCTTGCAGCTCGGCGTTGTTTTTCGCCGCCAGAGTGGCCAGCGGGTGCTCGGCAGCGACGGCGACATAGGTCGCGCCCATCAGGGTGTCCGGACGGGTAGTGAAGACTTTGAGAGTGCCGGCTTCGCCGATCGAGTCGACGTTGTACGGGAACTGCACTTCCATGCCGCGGGATTTGCCGATCCAGTTGCGCTGCATGGTCTTGACCTGTTCCGGCCAGCCAGTCAATTCGTCGAGGCTCTCCAGCAGCTCATCCGCATAGGCGGTGATCTTGAAGTAGTACATCGGGATTTCGCGCTTTTCGATCAGCGCGCCGGAACGCCAGCCGCGACCGTCGATCACCTGTTCGTTGGCCAGAACGGTCTGGTCGACCGGGTCCCAGTTCACGGTGCCGTTTTTACGGTAGATCACACCTTTTTCGAACAGGCGAGTGAACAGCCATTGTTCCCAGCGGTAGTAATCCGGCTTGCAGGTGGTCACTTCGCGCGACCAGTCGACCGCGAGACCAAGGCTGCGCAGTTGCGACTTCATGTAAGCGATGTTTTCGTAGGTCCACTTGGCGGGCGCTACGTTGTTCTTCATCGCGGCGTTTTCTGCCGGCATGCCGAAGGCGTCCCAACCCATCGGTTGCAGAACGTTCTTGCCTTGCATGCGCTGATAGCGGGAGATCACGTCGCCGATGGTGTAGTTGCGCACGTGCCCCATGTGTAGCTTGCCGCTGGGGTAAGGGAACATCGACAGGCAGTAGAAAGTTTCCTTGCCTGGCTGTTCACTGACTTCAAAGGACTTTTGCTCGTCCCAGAACGACTGGGCGGCGGCTTCAATTTCACGGGGCTGATATTGTTCGTGCATGGCTACTTTTGTACTGGATAGGGGTGGCCTAATCCTCTTCAACGCAGGTTCCGGGGTTGGCCCGGACGAGCTGGAAGTGGAATTACAGGAAGCGCCGTAGCATACATGACCGCGCTTGGCCTAGGGAAACCCTGATTACAGCTACATACGCCGCAATACATGCAGCAGGGGCCGTTGGTCGCGGCGTACCGCCGGTTTGTACAGCGAAGCTAAGCTCTAACTGGGGAGTGAGTCTTATCTTCAATGAGGTGAGGGATGGTGGAGCAACGGAAAAAAAACGTAACGAAACCCGAGCTGTACGAAAGATTGATCGATCGTCTGGGTATGGCCCTGGACGCCGTAAAAACCGCTGACCGGCTGCGCGATGAGCGCCCCCTGGAACTGGAATTGCGTGGCTTGAGCCCCGCCGAGTTCAAACTGGTCAAGGCCTATCTGGATCGCAGTGAACGTGAAACGCATGGATGCCTCTCGCAAGCAGTGAAGCAGCTCGATGCAGCACATTCGGCCAAGGTCATCTGGCTCAAGGACAAGGCGCCCGGCAGAGACACCGTCAAAGTACGTGCTCTGCAGGCCAAGTAAGCGCATGGCAGGTCAAGAACCGGATCTTTTTCAACAGGATCCCAACCTATCGGTTGTAACGCGTAATTAACACTCTTAGGCTTCGGGCATCTGTGGAGATGCCCGATGCCTTTTCGTTATTTCATCAAACAACTTCTGTTGCCGCCCGGCATTCTTTTGCTGCTGTTGCTGGCCGCGTGGTGGCTGCGCCGCTCGCGACCGCGCCTCGCCGGATTTTGCTTTGCCATTGGCTTTGGCGGCTTCTGGCTGATGAGCCTGCCGGTGGTGGTGCAATGGGGCGCCAAGACATTGGAGCGCGAGCCACCGCTGGCCCGTGAAGAGTGGGCCACGCTGGCGCAACGGGCTGACGCCATTGTGGTGCTGGGTTCCGGTCGCGAGCGCGGTGATCTGGCGTGGGGTGAGGATCAGCCGACCGGCGTCGGTCTTGAGCGCCAGCGTTATGCGGCACGATTGGCCAAGGCGTCCGGGTTGCCGATTCTGACCACGGGCGGGCTGCATTATGGAACGCCGCCGACCGAGGCGAAATTGATGGCCGATTCATTGCGCGACGATTTCGGCGTAACGGTGCACTGGCAGGAAGGTGAAAGCCGTACCACGTGGGAAAACGCCAAGTTCAGCGCCGATATCTTGTTGCCGCAGGGGATCAAGCGTGTGGTCGTGGTCACGCAGGCGTGGCACATGCCGCGTTCGGTGTGGAGTTTTCAGCAGGCAGGATTTGAAGTGGTGCCGGCGCCGGTGGGGTTTTTGGGCACCGATAACGCCCGACCGTTTGGTGGCTGGTTGCCGGAATTCAAATCGATCTGGCAGAGCGGGCAGTTGTTGAATGAAGCGGTGGGGCAGGTGGGGTATTCACTGTTTTACCGCTGAAGATCAAAAGATCGCAGCCTGCGGCAGCTCCTGCATGGGATTTGTATTTTTCCCTGTAGGAGCTGCCGCAGGCTGCGATCTTTTGCTTTAAAGGGTTTTCGACATCCGGCTCGCCATCAGTGCCCAGCCAAACAGCAGCAAGCAGACGATCATCAGCGGCCACGAGCGATATTGCAGATACGGTGTCAGGTTGTGCATCGGCACCACTTCACCATACAAAATGCCCTGTTCGAACTGCGGAATCTGCTCGGTGATCTGCCCGAACGGGTTGATCAATCCGGTAACGCCGTTGTTGGTCGCACGGATCATCCAGCGACCGGCCTCAAGCGCACGCATCTGCGCCATCTGCAAATGTTGCAACGGGCCAATCGAGGTGCCGAACCAGGTGTCGTTACTGATCGTCAGCAACAGATCGCTGCGTGCCGACAGACCGGCAGCGAAATCCGGGTACACCACTTCGTAACAGATGAACGGCGCAATCTGATAACCCTTCGCTTGCAGCAGCGCCTGATCGGCCGGGCCACGGGCGAAGTCGGACATCGGCAAATCAAAGAACGCGATCAAGCCACGCAGGATGTCCTGCAACGGCACGTATTCACCGAACGGCACCAATTTCTGCTTCAGGTAAGTGCCATCGCCTTCGCCGACCACAGTGATGCCGTTGAAGAAGCGTCGTTCGTGACGAACCGTTTCGCGAATCGGCACGCCGGTGATCAGCGCCGATTTACGCTCGGCGGCAAAGTTACCCATCATGCTCAGGTAGCCCTCGGCGGACTCCTTGAGCACCGGCACGGCGGTTTCTGGCCAGATCAGCAAGTCGACCGGTTTTGAACGGAAGCTCAAATCACGGTACAGCGCCAATTGCGCATTGAGCTCGGCCGGATCCCATTTCATGCTTTGTGCAACGTTGCCCTGAATCGCCGCAACGCTTAATGGTGCACCTGACGGGCTGGTCCAGGCGTGGCCCTTGAGCGCAATACCGGCGATCCACGGCCCGATCAACAGCAGCAGGCCGGCAACGACGAACCCTTTACGAGCGCTTTGCAGCAAGCGCGGCGCGTTGTAGATCAGCGCCGCCGTCAATGCCAGAACGAACCCTACCAGCCACATGCCGCCGACTGGCGCGAGCCCCGACAGCGGGCCGTCGAGCTGGCTGTAACCCGAGTACAGCCACGGGAAACCGGTAAGAAACCAGCCACGAAACATTTCCTGAGCCACCCACAGCGCGGCAAATGCCAAGGCATCGGCCACCGGAGCCTCGTTACGGCGCAACCAGCGCGCCCAAATCCAGGCGGGCAGGGCGAAGAACCAGGCAATCGCGGCGGTAAACAGCAGCATCAGGAACCCGGCCAGCAGCACCGAAGCGCCGCCGAAATGGTGAATGCTGTAATAGATCCAGCTGGTGCCGGCGCCGAACAGGCCAAAACCGAAGCACCAGCCACGGCCCAGTGCCTGACGCGGACTCAGCTCGCGCAAACCGGCATAGAACAGACCGACCGCGAGCAAAGCCAGCGGCCAGATATTGAACGGTGCCAGAGCGAAGGTGGTGATTGCACCGGCCGCCACGGCCAGCAGATTACCGGGCCAGCCGGGGCGGGTTGTCCAGCGCATTTCAGTCCTTAGATTTTTTACCGGGCGATTGGGGTCAGTCGCAGCAAGTGAATCCGACGGCTGTCGGCGTTCAGGATGCGGAAACGATAGGCGCCGATTTCAGTGATTTCGTTGCGTTTTGGCAAGTGCCCGAACGCGCTCATCACCAGGCCGCCGACGGTGTCGAACTCGTCGTCGGAGAACTCGCTGTCGAAGAACTCGTTGAAGTTCTCGATCGGCGTCAGCGCCTTGATCAGGAAGTCGCCGCTGGGCAGCGGCTTGATGTAGCTGTCTTCTTCGACGTCGTGCTCGTCTTCGATGTCGCCGACGATCTGTTCCAGCACGTCTTCGATGGTCACCAAGCCGGCCACGCCGCCGTATTCGTCGATGACGATGGCCATGTGGTTATGGTTGGCGCGGAATTCACGCAGCAACACGTTCAGGCGCTTGGACTCCGGCACGAACGTGGCCGGGCGCAGCAGATCCTTGATGTTGAAGCTGTCGCCGTTTTCCTTGAGGATCAGCGGCAGCAGATCCTTGGCCAGCAGCACGCCCATCACGTCGTCATGGCTTTCGCCGATGACCGGATAGCGCGAGTGGGCCGAGTCGACCACGGCCGGGAGAAATTCACGCGGTGTCTGGGTCGCCTTGATGCTGATCATCTGCGAGCGCGGCACCATGATGTCGCGTACTTGCAGGTCAGCCACCTGAATGGCGCCTTCGACGATGGCCAGCGCTTCGCTGTCCAGCAGTTTGTTCTGATGTGCATCACGCAGCAGCTCGAGGAGCTCCTGACGGTTCTTCGGCTCGTGGGCAAAAGCCTGGGTCAGTTTACCCAGCCATGACTTCTGCCCGTTGCTCGATCGATCTTCGCTCATAGCGATTACTCTGAATCCTTTGTTGTAACGATAGGGGATGTTTCGGTTTCGTCGTCCGCGTACGGATCGGGATAATCCAATTCGGCGAGCAACTCGCGTTCCAGTGCTTCCATTTCCTCGGCTTCCTCGTCATCTATATGGTCGTAACCCAGCAGATGCAAGCAACCGTGAATGACCAGATGTGCCCAATGGGCCTTTAGTTCCTTGCCTTGCTCGGCAGCTTCACGCTCGACCACGGCCACGCAGATCACCAGATCGCCGAGCAATGGGATGTCGAGAAACTCATCGGGCACGTCAGCAGGGAACGACAGGACATTGGTCGCGTAATCCTTTTGGCGCCAGGTGTGGTTGAGCTCGCGGCCTTCTTCCTCGTCGACCAGACGAATGGTCATTTCCGAGTCAGCGGTGCGCTGGCGCAGGGCCAGTTCGCACCACAGGCGAAAGTCGGCCTCACTCGGCGCGTGCGCTTCAGTCGCGATTTGCAGGTCTAGCTCAAGCATTTCGCGAGGTTTCCTTGGGGGCTTCGTCACGGTTTTCGAAGCGCTCATAGGCTTCGACGATCCGCTGGACCAAAGGATGGCGCACGACGTCTTTAGGCTGGAAGTGCGTGAAGCTGATGCCTGGCACGTCTTTGAGCACTTCGATCACATGGTGCAGGCCTGACTTGGTGCCTTTCGGCAGGTCGACCTGGGTAATGTCACCGGTGATGACGGCCGTAGAGCCAAAGCCGATACGGGTGAGGAACATCTTCATCTGTTCGACGGTGGTGTTCTGGCTCTCGTCGAGGATGATGAAGCTGTTGTTCAGCGTGCGACCGCGCATGTAGGCCAGCGGCGCAACTTCAATCACCTGGCGTTCGATCAGTTTGGCCACGTACTCAAAACCGAGCATCTCGTAGAGCGCGTCGTAGAGCGGGCGCAGGTACGGGTCGATCTTCTGCGACAGGTCGCCGGGCAGGAAGCCGAGTTTTTCACCGGCTTCAACCGCCGGGCGCACCAGCAGGATGCGGCGGATCTGTTCACGCTCCAATGCATCGACAGCGCACGCCACGGCCAGATAGGTCTTGCCGGTACCGGCCGGACCGATGCCGAAGTTGATGTCGTTGCCGAGGACTTCCTTCACATAGCGCAACTGATTCAAGCCGCGTGGGCGAATCATGCCTTTCTTGGTGCGCAGGGCGACGGAGGCTTCGGCGGGGGCGTGGTTATCAAGCTCGACGACGGCCGATTCCTGCAGGAACAGGTGCACGAGGTCCGGCGACAGCTCGGTACCCTTGGTTTCCCGGTACAGGCGGCGCAGCAGGTTTTCCGCAGACGTGGTGTGCTTGGGGTCGCCGATCAGCTCGAACTGGTTACCGCGATTGCGGATCTCGATGGTCAGGCGCTGTTCGATCAAGCGCAAATGCTCGTCGAATTGCCCGCACAGATTGGCGAAGCGGCGAGCCTCAAAGGGCTCGAGGATAAAACGATGTGGTTCTATGGGTGCGTTCAAGGTCGTATTTAGCCGCCCTGGGGCAATTAAGATGAAATCAAGGATAACGCCAGAGGCCTGGGTGCGAAAGCTCTTAAATATTCTTGGCGTCGAGACCGTCAAGATCGCAGCCTTCGGCAGCTCCTACAGGAGAATGCGATCCATGTAGGAGCTGCCGAAGGCTGCGATCTTTTGCTGTTACTGAATCAGCGAGCCACGCAGCGAGTGCGGTTGTGCTGCGTCGATGTGCACGTCGGCGAACTGGCCAATCAGGGTTGGATTGTCGCAGCGGAAGTTGACGATACGATTATTCTCGGTACGCCCTTGCAGCTCGCCCGGGTCTTTCTTCGAATAATCGGTCACCAGGATGCGCTGAACGGAACCGACCATTTGTCGGCTGATCTCGAAGCCTTGCTGGTTCAGGCGATGTTGCAGCGCGTTCAGGCGCTCCTTCTTCAACTCTTCCGGGGTCTCGTCGGCCAGATCGGCAGCCGGTGTGCCCGGACGCTGGCTATAAACGAAAGAGTAAGAGAAGTCGAAACCGACGTCGGCAATCAGCTTCATGGTCTGTTCGAAATCTTTCTCGGTCTCGCCGGGGAAGCCGACGATGAAGTCCGAGCTGATGCAGATCCCCGGCACGGCGGCGCGCAGTTTGCGCAGCTTGGATTTGTACTCCAGCGCGGTGTGGTTGCGCTTCATCGCCGCGAGAATGCGGTCGGAGCCCGATTGCACCGGCAAATGCAGATGCTTGACCAGTTCCGGCACGTCGGCGTGGGCCTGGATCAGGCTGTCGGAGAACTCCAGCGGGTGCGAAGTGGTGTAGCGAATGCGGTCGATGCCATCGATGGCGGCGACAACGCGAATCAGCTCGGCAAGATCAGCCAGGCGACCGTCATGGGTCGTACCGCGATAGCCGTTGACGTTCTGCCCGAGCAAGGTCACTTCACGCACGCCGTTTTCGGCGAGGTGGATGACTTCGGCGATCACGTCGTCGAACGGTCGGCTGACTTCTTCGCCGCGGGTGTAAGGCACCACGCAGAACGTGCAGTACTTGCTGCAGCCTTCCATCACCGACACATAGGCGCTCGGGCCATCGATGCGCGGCTCGGGCAGGTGGTCGAACTTTTCGATTTCGGGGAACGACACATCGACCTGCGGCAGCTTGGTGATACGCGCAGCGTCGATCATTTCCGGCAGGCGGTGCAGGGTCTGCGGGCCGAACACGACGTCGACGTACGGCGCACGATCACGGATCGCCGCGCCTTCCTGGCTGGCCACGCAACCGCCGACGGCGATCACCATGTCCGGGTTGGCCAGTTTCAGTTCGCGCCAGCGACCCAGCTGCGAGTACACGCGATCTTGCGCGCGCTCGCGAATCGAGCAGGTGTTGAGCAGAATCACGTCGGCGTCTTCCGCGCGTGCGGTGACTTCCAGGGCCTGATGTTCACCCAGCAGATCGACCATGCGCGAGCTGTCGTACTCGTTCATCTGGCAACCGTGGGTTTCGATGTAAAGCTTCTTGGCCATGGATTAGTGTCGTCACGTGATTCAAAGAACCCGGCATTATAGGGAACAAGCCCGCAGGTTCCTACCGCTGTGCGTCCGGAGGCTATGCTATAGTTTGCGCCCTCATTTTTATCCCCGATGTTATCCCCCCGCCATGACCAAACGCGAAGCTCCAATCTATAAGGTGATTTTCCTCAACCAGGGCCAGGTGTTCGAAATGTACGCCAAGCAGATCTATCAAAGTGATCTGTGGGGCTTTCTGGAAGTGGAAGAGTTCGTCTTTGGCGAGCGCACGCAAGTGGTGGTCGACCCGAGCGAAGAAAAGCTCAAGGCGCAGTTCGAAGGCGTGGTACGCAGCTTTGTGCCGATGCATTCGATCGTGCGCATCGACGAGGTTGAGCGTCTGGGCACCCCGAAAATCAGCGAAGCCCGTGGTGCGGTCGGCAATGTGATGCCGTTTCCGATGCCGATGCCTGAGAAGTAAGCCTTAAAACCGAGTCGCCTCTATTCGCGAGCAGGCTCGCTCCCACAGATAAATGCATTCCAATGTGGGAGCGAGCCTGCTCGCGAAGAGGCCAGAAAAATCTGCGCAGAATTTAAGGTAGGGGCGAGAACGGTGTACGCCCATCGGCGCTCTGCAGTTCCATCAGGTATTTACGGAAAATTTGCCCGAGCACCTGCGTGGCAGTCTCGAGGTCTTCGCGGGACATCTTTTCAGAAACTTCGTCGGCCGTGTCCAGCGCATCTTCGGCACCGTTGACCGCAGCCATTTTCAAAACGATGTACGCCTGAATATTGTTGGCCTGCACGCCTTCACCGTGGAAGAACATGGTGCCCAGTTTGAATTGCGCCTGAGCGTGGCCTTGCAACGAGGCTTTTTCGAAATAGCTCAGGGCTTGATTGAGGTCGCGCGGCGCATTCTTGCCGTCGTAGTAGAACTCACCCAACTCGAATTGCGCTTGCGCATCCCCTTCGTCCGCCGCTTTCTGGCAGGCGGCCAGTGCCTGCGTGACGTCTTGCGGCTGAGTATTGAGGGTGCAACGACCCATCGCCGGGATCAACAACGAGTTGCCGCCTGCTTGTGCATGCGCGAGCAGGGGCTGAAGGAGCAACAGGCAGCCCAAGGCAAGGGTGCGGCCGGTGCGGTTCATGGGAATCGACTTACCTCTGAAGGGCACGCGGACCCATCGAGGGATCCAATAAGCGCGCATTATGAAATAAGCAGGGCCAACCTTACAAAGTCTTTACTCGTTTTTCTGCTGCGCGGGGAATATATCGCCCACTTTATGAGGGATTTTTGGCAGAGCGTCGGAAAAACCGTACGGTTGTAGGTGAAAGCTGACGCTGGCAATAGCCAACGTCAGCGCTACGGCGATTACTTCAATGCCGCGAATGCGCGCTCGGCGGCATCCAGCGTCAGTTGCAACTCGGCTTCGCCGTGAGCGATCGAGGTGAAACCGGCTTCGAACGCGCTCGGTGCCAAGTACACGCCACCTTCCAGCATCAAGTGGAAGAAACGACCGAACAGTGCCGCGTCGCTGGCCATTACGTCTTCAAAAGTGACGATGTCGTCGGCGCCGCTGAAGTACAGACCGAACATGCCGCCCGCCTGGGTGGTCACGAACGGAATGCCCGCAGCGTCGGCGCGTTGTTGCAGGCCGTCGAGCAGACGCGTGGTGTAGTCGGTCAGCTCGGCGTGGAAACCCGGACGGCTGATCAAACGCAACGTGGTCAAACCGGCGGCCATGGCCAACGGATTACCCGACAGCGTGCCGGCCTGATATACCGGGCCCAGCGGCGCGATGCGCTCCATGATTGCACGCTTGCCGCCGAAGCAGCCGACCGGCATGCCGCCGCCGATGATCTTGCCGAAGGTGGTCAGGTCAGGATTGACCCCGTAGTACGCCTGAGCACCGCCGAGGGCGACGCGGAAACCGGTCATCACTTCGTCGAAAATCAGCACCACGCCATGTTTGTCGCACAGCGAGCGCAGGCCTTCGAGGAAACCGGGCGCTGGCGGTACGCAGTTCATGTTGCCGGCCACCGGCTCGACGATGATGCACGCCACTTCCTCGCCAACTTCGGCGAGCATCTGCTCAACCGCGGCGATGTCGTTGAACGGCAGGGTCAGGGTGTGTTTGGCGAACGCTGCCGGCACACCGGCCGAACTCGGTACGCCTTGGGTCAGTGCGCCGGAACCGGCCTTGACCAGCAGGCTGTCGGAGTGACCGTGGTAGCAACCTTCGAACTTGATGATGCTGTCGCGGCCGGTGTAGCCACGGGCCAGACGGATCGCGCTCATGGTCGCTTCGGTGCCGGAGCTGACCATGCGCACCATGTCCATCGACGGCACCAGCGAGCAGACCAGATCGGCCATCTCGGTTTCCATCGCGGTCGGCGCGCCGTACGACAAGCCGTGTTGCAGCTGATTGCGCACCGCATCGAGCACGTCCGGATGGCCGTGGCCGAGGATCATCGGGCCCCACGAACCGACGTAATCGACATAACGCTTGTCGTCTTCGTCAGTAACGTAAGCGCCTTCAGCGTGTTTGAAGAACAGTGGCGTGCCGCCAACGCTCTTGAACGCGCGAACTGGCGAGTTGACGCCACCGGGAATGTGTTTCTGGGCGTTGGCAAACAGGGTTTCGGAACGAGACATGATCGGGCTCTCAATCTTCAGGATTTGAACAATTCGTTGAATGCGCGGGCGCGGCGGGTCACTTCGGCAGTGCTCTCGGCACCGAACAAACCGTGAACCACGGCGAGCAGGTCGACCCCGTGGGCCACCAGCGGCGCGGCGTTGTCGAGGCTGATGCCGCCAATCGCGCAGACCGGCAGGTGCAGCGTGCGCTTGGCTTCGTCGAGCAGATCGAGGCTGCAGGTCGGCGCGCCGGGCTTGGTATTGGAATTGAAGAAGCGACCGAAGGCGACGTAGCTCGCGCCTTCTTTGGCGGCTTGTTCGGCCAGCGCGATTTGCGCGTGGCAGGTCGAACCGATGATTGCTTTCGAACCGAGCAGGGCGCGGGTCGGCGACAACGGGCCGTCGGTCTGACCGAGGTGCACACCGACGTTGAGGCGCGCCGCCAGTTCTGCGTCATCGTTGATGATCAGTTGCGTTTTGTAGCGCTCGCAAAGATCGCGCAACGCTTCGGCCTCGCGCAGACGGCGGGCCTCGTCGCTGCTCTTGTCGCGGTATTGCAGCAGGGTGACGCCGCCTTCCAGCGCCGCCTCCACATAAGACAGAAACTTGCCGGCCAGCAATTCGCTGTCGGTAATGGCATACAGGCCACGTAGTTTCATCGGGCAGACCTCACGACGTTACGAGCAGAAATCCAGCGGCAAGCGACGCGGGACGAACTGGCCTTTGCCCAGCTGTTCGGCATCGCGAAGGGTGCGCCAGGTGTAATCCAGTGCGCTGCGTACGGCGCTGGCCAGGTGTTCGCCTTGGGCCAGCCGGCCGGCGAGGGCGCTGGCCAAGGTGCAGCCGGAACCGTGATAGCTGCCCGGCAGACGCTGGCAGACAAAGGTTTCACGCAGGCCATCGCGGCTGTACACGCGGTTGTGGATTTCAGTTTCGTCGCCGTGGCCGCCGGTGATCAGCAGGTTTTTGACGAACGGCAGGAGTTTTTCAGCGCACTCATCCGCCGTGCCTTCGGGCAGTTCGGCGAGGATGCGCGCTTCAGGAAGGTTAGGCGTGGCAATGATCGACAGCGGCAGTAGACGCTCGCGCATCGCATAGCCGACCTCGTCCTTGCCCAGGCGACCGCCGCCACCGGCGCGCAGCACCGGGTCGCAGACCACTGGCAAGTGCGGGTGCGCCGAGAGCAGTTCGACAACGGTGTCGACCATTTCCAGCGAACCGAGCATGCCCAGTTTGACCGCCGCGACTTCGGAGTCGTTGAGCACGGCATTGGCTTGAGCCAATACCCACTCACGGTCGAGGACGCGGAAGTCAGTGACGTTGACGGTGTCTTGCACGGTCAGGGCGGTGACGGCCGGAGCCGCATGGCAACCCTGCGCGAGCAGGGCTTCGATATCTGCCTGCAAGCCGGCGCCACCACTTGGGTCGTGGCCGGAGAGACAGAGGACAACGGGGCGGGAGCTGTAGATATTCATGGTGCGCGAGCTTACCACCAAAGCTGATTTTCGGGTGTGGGCGGTAGAGCAAGATCAAAAGATCGCAGCCTGCGGCAGCTCCTACAGGAAACTCCAGATCAATGTAGGAGCTGCCGCAGGCTGCGATCTTTTGATCCACCTGACCAACCCAACAGCTCTAGCCCGCTGCTTTGCTCTGGAACGCCCGTTCTAGAGCCTTTGTAGGAAAAATTTCAATGGTGCTCAATGGCCATCAACGGCTATGCTAGTCTGGATCCAAACCAATAACAGGTAATACCGGTTTTACGTCTACTCAAAAGGAATGGGGGGCTTCCTGACACAACCGGACGAGCCACGCTGGGGCTTCAATGCGCTATTTGCTGATGTTGCTGTTCTGCTTGCCCCTCATGGCGAGCGCCGTCGAATTCGACGAATTTACCCAGAGCCTCCCTCTGGGCCGGTCGCTGCAAGTGTTCGAAGACCCGAGCGGTCAGGCGAACATTGCCGATGTTCGCGCGCAAGCTGCCGCCGGCAATTTCAAACCTCACGATAAAGCCACGCTCAACGCCGGTTACTCGCGCTCGGCGTTCTGGCTGAAAATCGACCTGCACTATCGCCCGAGCAATCCTGCCGCCCAACGCACCTGGTTGCTGGAACTGGCGTATCCACCGCTCGATCATCTCGACCTGTACCTCGCCGATGCCGCTGGCAACTATCGCCTCGTCCGCCAGACCGGTGACGCCTGGCCGTTCGCCAGCCGCGAAATCCGCCAGAACAACTACCTGTTCGACCTCGCCTTCGAACCGGATCAACAGCAAACCGTGTACTTGCGACTGGCCAGCGAAGGTTCGATCCAGGCCCCGGTGACGTTGTGGTCGAGCACCGCCTACCTCGAAGACCAGCCGGTGCGCCTGTATGTGCTGGGCATCATTTATGGCGTACTGCTCGGGATGGTGGTCTACAACCTGTTCATCTATCTGAGCGTGCGCGACACCAGTTACCTCTATTACATCTTCTACATTGCCTCGTTCGGCCTCTATCAACTGTCGGTGAATGGCGCGGCGGTCGAGTATTTCTGGCCGAACAATCCGTGGTGGGCCAACGCCGCCACACCGTTTTTCATTGGTTGCGCCGGCCTGTTCGGCAGCCAGTTCGCCCGCAGCTTCCTGCAGACCAAAAACCACAGCCGCTGGCTCGACCGTTTGCTGATCGGCCTGATTGCATTCGGTGCGCTGGTCATCGGCCTGTCGCTGATGACCAGTTACGCGCTGGCCCTGCGCTTGGCGACGACGCTGGCACTGACCTTCACCGTGGTGATTTTTGCCGCAGGGATTCTGGCCTGGTGGCGCGGTTTGCGCGTGGCGCGGTACTTCATCATCGCCTGGTCGGCGTTTCTGCTCGGCGGCATCGTCAACACGCTGATGGTGCTCGGCCTGCTGCCGAACGTGTTCCTGACCATGTACGCCAGCCAGATCGGTTCGGCCATCGAAGTGGCGTTGCTGTCGCTGGCGCTGGCCGATCGCATCAACGCGATGCGCGAACAGCAAGCGCAGACGCTGTACGACGCCGGGCAGAAACTCGAAGTGCTCAACCAGCAACTGGCCCACAGCAACAAGCTCAAGGACGAGTTTCTGGCGACCCTGACCCACGAACTGCGCACGCCGATGAACGGTGTGATCGGTTCGCTGGAGCTGATGCAGACCGTCGAGATGGATCCGGAGCTTGAGCAATACCAACAGACCGCCGCCGGTTCCGCCCGCGACATGATGCGCATGGTCAACGGCATCCTCACCCTCACCGAATTGCAGGCCGGCAAGCTCAAGGCCGCGCCGGGCAGCTTCAGCCTGCGCGCCGTGGTCGAGGCGCTGCGCGTGCAGTTCGATGGCAATGCCTCGAGCAAGTCGCTGGACTTCAAGGTAGATGTGCTGCCGACCCTGCCGGACCGCCTGCACGGCGACAGCGCCAAACTCGCACAATGCCTGGAATGCCTGCTGGATAACGCGATCAAGTTCACCCGCGTCGGTGGTCTGGCGTTGCGCGTCACCGGCAAACCGTCGACGGACAATCGTCTGGCGTTGTCCTTTGCGGTGATCGATACCGGCATCGGTTTCACCGATCTGGGCGAGGCGACAATGTACCAGCGCTTCTTCCAGCTTGACGGTTCGATGACTCGCGAGTACGGCGGGTTGGGCGTCGGTCTGGCGATCTGTCGGCAGTTGGTGGAGTTACTGGGCGGCAAGCTCACCCATCGCTCGGAACCCGGGCGCGGTAGTCGCTTCCAGCTCGATGTCGAGTTCGCCTTGCCGGTGGTCGAGGCTATGCAAATTGCCCAGACTTCCCGCGATTGCGTGCGCGCGCCGCAGGATTGCACGGTGTTGTTGGTGGACGACAGCAGCGTCAACCAACTGGTGATGCGCGGCATGTTGCTCAAGCTCGGCTTTCGCGTGCGCACGGCCGACAACGGTGCGGCGGCGCTCGAATGCCTGCAACGTGAAACGGTGGATGCGGTGCTGGTCGATTGCCAGTTGCCGAGTCATGAAGGCGCGTCGTTGTGCTGCCAGATTCATGCGTTGCCGGGATGCGCCCACCTGCCGGTGTTCATGCTGGCGCTGAACGCTGATCGCGAGCTTTGCACAACCGGTGCGGCGATCGACTACCTGAACAAACCGGTGAAATTCGAAGACTTGCAGTCCGCGCTGGAGCGCCGTGTGTTGTGTTGTTGATAGGGTAAAAGCGCCGCAAATTCGGCGTGTATGACACTTTGTCGGGTCTCGGCGCGGTGCTTAACTGGATGCCTTGGTTGAGCAAAGGAGCCCGTCATGAACCTGCATCAGTTTGCCGAAACCCACGAAGTCACCAACCAGCCACCGTCGCTGGACGGCACCAACCTGTACCGCATCGACTTACCGTTGCAGGAATGGTCGCGGCGCTTTGGTGCCGGTTGGGCCGAGACGCGGATCGATGCCTACGGCGCGCTCGCGGGCGGCCCGCTGATGGAGGCCGGGTTCCTCGCCAATCAGAACAAACCAACGTTTGCCAGCCATGACCGTTACGGTCATCGCATCGATCTGGTGGAATTTCATCCGGCCTATCATGAGCTGATGCGCACGGCGATCGAGCATGGCCTGACCTCGCTGCCATGGACCCATCCGCAGGACGGCGCTCACGTCGCCCGCGCCTCGATGAGTTATCTGCACAGCCAGGCCGAGGCCGGTAGCGGCTGCCCATTGACCATGACGTTTGCCAGCGTGCCGGCCTTGCGCTTGCAGCCGAACCTCGCTGAGCAGTGGCTACCGAAAGTTCTCGCCACCCAATACGACCCGCGCAACGTCGGCATGGCCCACAAGGCCGGTGTGACCATCGGCATGGCCATGACCGAGAAACAGGGCGGCACCGACGTGCGCGCCAACACCACCAAGGCCTATCCGGTCGGTGCCAGCGGTCCGGGCCAGGCCTATGAACTGGTCGGGCACAAGTGGTTTTGCTCGGCGCCGATGTGCGATGCCTTCCTGACGCTGGCGCAGACCGACAAGGGTTTGAGTTGTTTCCTGCTGCCACGCCATCGCCCGGACGACACGCGCAATCAGTTCTACATCCAGCGTCTGAAAAACAAACTCGGCAACCAGTCCAACGCCTCCAGCGAAGTGGAATTCCGTGGCGCGCTGGCGTGGATGGTCGGCGAAGAAGGGCGCGGTGTGCCGACCATTATCGAAATGGTCGCGATGACCCGTTTCGATTGCATGGTCGGCTCCAGCGCGCTGATGCGTCAGGCGCTGACCCAGGCCAGTCACCACTGCGCGCACCGAAAGGTCGGCGGCAAACTGCTCAGTGAACAGCCGTTGATGCAGAACGTCCTCGCCGATCTGGCGCTGGAAAGCGAAGCCGCGCTGGCCCTGAGTTTGCGCATGGGCAAAGCGCTGGATCATCTGGATGATCGTCACGAAGCGCAATTCGCCCGGTTGGTAACAGCGGTGGGCAAGTACTGGATCTGCAAGCGTGCGCCGGCGATGATCAACGAAGCGGCGGAATGCATGGGCGGCGCCGGGTATGTCGAGGAAAGCATCCTGCCGCGTCTGTATCGCGAGGCGCCGGTGAACTCGACGTGGGAAGGCTCGGGGAATGTGCAATGCCTGGATGTGCTGAGGGCGCTGTCGAAAGAACCGGGTGTGCTCGATGTGTTGTTCAGCGAACTCGGCGATGGCCATGGCGACAAACGCCTGGCCGCGCATATTCAGCAGTTGCAGGCGCAGTTCAAGGACACCAGCGACATTCAATACCGGGCGCGGCAACTGACCGAAGACATCGCGCTCGGTTTGCAGGCCAAGCTTTTATTGGAGGCCGGAAATTCAACGGTCAGCGACGCCTTCATCGCCAGCCGCCTGAGCGCTGGCGGCCGGGTCTACGGCGCCTTGCCACGCGGTGTGGACGTCGAAGCCCTCGTCACCCGCTCAACCCCCCAAGGTTACTAATCACACAATTCCCCTGTAGGAGCTGCCGCAGGCTGCGATCTTTTGATCTGATCTTTTAAAAACAAGATCAAAAGATCGCAGCCTGCGGCAGCTCCTACAGGGAGCGTAGTGGCGCTTATATTGTGCGGTTGCCAACATGCCACTGTTCCCGTGACGCCACGATGCAGGCAAGATGAAGCTCTGCAAGTCAGAACACAGGAAGCTGATCGTGACCGAAGCGTTTATTGTTGTTCAAACCGCCGAACAAGCCGTGGATCGTCTGGCCGAGCTGCATGAGCGGGCCACCAGTGCGCTGAACTCGGCGCTCAAGCGTTACCTCAAGGATCGCGTCGAGCCCGACGCGGCGCAGCGTGCTCAGTTTCGTTATCCCGAACTGCGTCTGACCTATCATTGCCAGGGCGAAGTCCCGCAGACCACCCGCGCTTACGCCAAAGTGCAATTGCCGGGCACCTACAGTGTCACCGTCACCCACCCGGCGGCGTTCCGCAAATACCTGCTCGAACAACTTGTGCCGCTGATGCACGACTTCACCGTGACCGTCGAAGTCGGCGTCAGCCAGCAAAACATTCCGTATCCGTATGTGGTCGAGCAGGGCGATGAACTGGCTGGCTCCGGTGTCACCGCTGCGGTGCTGGCGCGGGTGTTCCCGAGTACCGACCTGTCCGCCGCCACCGATGGCATCGCCGACGGTCTCTACGATTGGGAAAACACCGATCCGCTGCCGCTGGCGCTGTTCGACGCCGCGCGGGTGGATTTCTCGCTGCGCCGTCTGGTGCATTACACCGGCAGCGACTGGCGCCATGTGCAGCCATGGATTCTGCTGACCAACTATCACCGCTACGTCGACCAGTTCATCGTTCATGGCCTGGAGCAACTGCGCAGCGACCCGCGTTTCGTGCGTATGGTCTTGCCGGGCAACGTGATCATCGAGAAGGGCATGGATCACGGCGAAGCGTCGGCGATTGCTGCCGGTGTGGTCTGGCACCGTTACCAGATGCCGGCGTATCACCTGATGGCCAGCGATGGCCACGGCGTGACATTGGTGAACATCGGCGTCGGCCCGTCCAACGCCAAGAACATCACCGACCACTTGGCCGTGCTGCGTCCGCATTGCTGGCTGATGATCGGCCACTGCGGCGGTCTGCGTCAGTCGCAAACCATCGGCGACTACGTGCTGGCCCACGCCTACATGCGTCGCGACGGCATTCTTGACCGCGTGGTGCCGCCGAACATTCCGATCCCGGCGCTGGCCGAAGTGCAAATGGCGCTGCAACAAGCAGCGGCGAATGTCACCGGCGAAAAGGGCGACGACCTGAAAAAACGCCTGCGCACCGGTACCGTGCTGACTTACGACGACCGTAACTGGGAATTGCGTTGGGCGCAGGAGCGGCCGCTGATCAACCTGTCCCGCGCGGTCGCGGTGGACATGGAAAGCGGCACGATTGCCGCGCAGGGTTATCGCCTGCGGGTGCCGTATGGCACGTTGCTGTGCGTCTCGGACAAACCGCTGCACAGTGAAATCAAGCTGCCGGGTTCGGCCAACGCTTTTTATGAGCGCGCGGTCAGCCAGCACTTGAAGATCGGCATCGAAGCGGTGGACCTGCTGCGCACCGAACTCAACTCGCTGCACTCGCGCAAATTGCGCAGCTTCGACGAGCCGCCGTTCCGTTAACGGTTAGTCGTGGTCATTTGGCGGTCGGGGCACTAGCATTGTCAGTCCCGACCGTTAGATGTTCTTTTTCGCCATGTCCAGTCCGCAGCGTCCACCTTCCCGCCGCCCCGGCGCGAAGCCTCAGTCTTCTTCACCGCGCCGTGTTGCCAAGGCACCACCGGCCGAGCCGAAACTGATCCTGTTCAACAAACCGTTCGATGTGCTGACACAATTCAGCGACGGTGAGGGGCGGGCGACGCTCAAGGATTTCATCGATGTGCCCGGCATCTATCCGGCCGGGCGACTTGATCGTGACAGCGAAGGTTTGCTGCTATTGACCAACGACGGCCAGTTGCAGGCGCGGATTGCCGATCCGAAACACAAGCTGGCCAAGACTTATTGGGTGCAGGTCGAAGGCGTGCCGACAGCCGAGCAGTTGCAGCGCTTGCGTGACGGCGTCGAACTGAACGACGGTATGACTTTACCCGCCGAAGCACGGCAGCTGGAAGAACCGCAGTTGTGGCCGCGCAACCCACCGGTGCGCTTTCGCATGACCGTACCGACCTCATGGCTGGAATTGGTGATTCGCGAAGGGCGCAACCGGCAGGTGCGACGCATGACGGCGGCGGTCGGTCTGCCGACGTTGCGCCTGGTGCGGGTGAAGATTGGTGACTGGTCGATCGAGGGGCTTGATCAGGGCCAGTGGAAAGAAGTGCCGGCGCGCCTATAGAGCGCCGGATTCGATCAGACCGATCACCACACTCTTGATGATGAACGCGGCCACGCCCAGGCCCAGCACGAAGAACAGAATGAACGAGCCAAAGCGCCCGGCCTTGGACTTCTTCGCCAGATCCCAAACGATGAAACCCATGAAAATGATCAGGATGCTGACCAGGCCGGTCATCATCCACTCTTCCAATACTGCAGGATCCATTGGCTATCTCCGGCACGCACGCGGCTAAAAGGGCGCGGCGAGTATACGCCAAGGTGTGTGGGGTGACATTGATCTGGGTCTGATCCGGAACTTTTGCCCTCACCCTAGCCCTCTCCCAGAGGGAGAGGGGACTGACCGGGGGATGCTTGAGAACTACACCGACTTGATCCAGATGTTGTGAATCCATAATCGATTCAATCTTTCAGGTCGATGTATGACAGCAGACACCTCGGTCGGCTCCCTCTCCTGGGGGAGAGGGCTGGGGTGAGGGGGCCTTTGATCAGCTACGCAAATGAGTCAGCGGCAGTTCCGTGCTGTTCAACACCTGGTTCAGCACAAAACTCGAGCGCACGCTGGTTACCCCTTCAATCCGGGTCAAATGCCCCAGCAACAGTTTCTGATAGTGATCCATATCCGGCACCACCACCTTCAACTGGTAATCGGCATCCACGCCCGTTACCAGGCTGCACTCCAACACCTGAGGCAACGTGCGAATCGCCGCCTCAAAATTTTCGAAACGCTCAGGGGTATGGCGATCCATGCCGATCAGCACGTACGCGGTCAGGCTCAGCCCGAGCATCTTGCGATCAAGCAACGCCACCTGGCGTGAGATGTAGCCGTCGTCTTCCAACTGCTTGACCCGTCGCGAGCACGGCGAAGGGGACAGACCGATGCGTTCGGCCAATTCCTGGTTGGAGATGCGGGCGTCGCGCTGCAATTCCGCCAAAATGCTCAGGTCGTAACGGTCGAGTTTGCTCATCAATCTGTCCTTGGTTGTAACTATTGCGGCGGATTATCTATCCAGGGTTAAAAATTGCGCAAGTGGTGTTTATTTCAGCAATCTTCGCAATCATCTGTCGCCGCCTCGGGCCTATTCTTATCACCAGAATCACTGCTCGGTAACACAGTCCACGCGGCCCGCCCTATCAGGCCCGCCGCGGCCGCCACCCCCACCGGGGTTGTGCCGGCCCCCGAGCTGCACACTGTCCAGAAGACGGCGTGAGGTGAGCCGACGTCAAAAGCGTCGAGCCAGGACGAAGTTCTCTAGAAGGGAGGCCGACGGGTCTCCCTTTTTTCTTGCCTGCGATTTCATGCGGTCGCGCTCAATAAATAAGTTGCGCGACTGATAACCTGTTGCAGAACCCGCCGTGGGTATTCCCGGTCTTAGCTACAAGCCCTCTTACCTTTGCAGGTCCCGCAGTGAGGAAAAGCATGAATTCGCGCATCTGGCGTCTGGCCGGTGTTGGTTTGCTGTGTGTGAGTGTCAGTGTGCAAACGCTTGCCGATGAACCGCAGAATCGTGGACCGGATGGCGGTGGCCATGGCCAGGATCATCAGGGCAACAATCAGGGCCATGGCGGCAACAACCAGCCGCGCCCGCAGAACAATCCATCTCAAAATCAGCCGCCGCAGAATCAACCGCGGCCGCAGAACAACGAGATCATTCGTGGCGACAACAGCCGCCAGTTCGAGCACAACGGCCAGCAGCACAACAATAATGGCCAGTGGCAGAACCACGATCAGAACCGTCCCGCGTACAACCCCAATCCGGTACGCCAGCCGCCACCGCCACCACAACTGCCGGCCAACAGCCTGCCGATCCAGCCGCGCCCCGACGCCGTGCGCCAGACGCAGGAGCCGCGCCAGGGTTACTACCGCGACGAGCGTCCGCAGAACGGTTACAACAATCAGCATTGGCAGACCAACAACCGGCCGCCCAATGACAATCGCTGGCCGGGGCGTCCGGACGGGCATGGCAATGGTTGGGGGCCAGGCCCGCAATATCGGCCGGGGCATGTGATCGACCGCTTCCCGGACCGCGATTACCGCGTGCCGTATCGTGGTCAGGATTACTTCTATTCCGGCGGTTACTGGTATCGCCCGCAAGGCCCACGCTACATCGTCGTGCAGCCGCCGCGCGGGATCCGCACGCAGTATCTGCCGGATTACGCCCGCGAAGTGTGGATCGGTGGATCGCTGCTGTTCCTCGCCGCCGGTTCCTATTACGCCTATCAGGAAGCGACGCAGGATTACGTGGTCGTCGAGCCGCCCGTGCAGCAACAGCCGCAACCGCAGCCGCAATCCCAGGGTTATGACGTCGAAGCCTATCCGGCCAACGGCCAGTCGCCGGAGCAAGTGCAGCAGGACGGTTACCAGTGTTATCAGTACGCCGTGCAGCAAAGCGGTTTTGACCCGCGCACCGCGACGTATCAACCGGCGCCCGAAGTGGTTCAGGCGTACCGTCAGGCGCAGGGCAATTGCCTGAGCAGTCGCGGTTATCAGGTCAGCTACTGAGCCCGGGCGGCCACCACCACTTCTTGCGGGTCGGCGTGCACCAGCACTTCGGCTCGCGGGTAGGCTTTGTGGATGGCATCGGCGGCTTGATCGCTGATGCCGTGCGCCACTGACAGGGTCAATTCTCCCGGCAATTCCAGGTGCAACTGCACGAACCAGTGGTTGCCGGAGATCCGCGTGCGCAAGTCATGCGCGCCCAACACCCCCGGCACGCTGCAGGCCAGTTCGAGCATGTGCTGACTGACGTCCGCCGGCAGCTCCTCATCCATCAGCACCGAAAAACTTTCCCGGGCGATCTGGATCGCGCTCCACAGAATGTACGCAGCGATGCCCAGACCGAACCACGCATCCAGTTGATCAAAGCCGAACCCGGCGAGGATCAGCGCGATCAGAATGCTGCCGTTGAGCAACATGTCCGAACGATAGTGCAGCGAATCGGCGCGCACGGCGTTGGAACCGGTCTGCTTGATCACCCGATGCTGCAACACCAGCAGCGCCGCCGTCAGCAGCAGCGAAAACACGATCACACCGATGCTCAGCCATGGCGCGCCAAGCGGTTGCGGATCATGCAATCGTTCGTACGCCTGGAACGCGATCAGCACCGCACTGCCGCCAATGAACAACGCCTGCGCCATGCCCGCCAGCGATTCCGCCTTGCCGTGGCCATAACGGTGATCGTCATCGGCCGGACGCAACGCGTAATGCACCGCCAGCAGATTGAGCATCGAGGTGATGCCATCCAGCGCCGAGTCGGTGAGGCCGGCGAGCATGCTGACTGAACCGCTCAGCCACCAGGCGATGGCTTTGGCGACGATCAGCGTGCAGGCGACCGCCACCGAGGCGCGGGTCGTCAGCCGCAGGAGGCGGGCGTGTTCAGGGCTGGTGGTCATCAAACTTCCTTTTTAGGCGGCAGGTTGCAGGCCGAACATGGCCAGTTGTTGCGTGCTGCCTTTGTGTTGAATCAGGCGCGGATCATCCAGAGGGAAATCTTTGCCCAACTCGCTTTCGAGAATAGCCTGCAACTTGTGATTATCGACCTGACCATCCGGGCCGATGGCTTGCTTGAGCTTGGCCGGATCGATCTGCGCGGTGTGGCCCGGTTCGAAGTAGATCGCGCCGGTGGCGAAGTCGACGGCAAACGCGATCAGGCCGGGAATGATGTAGAACAGCAGGCCCACGGCATCGAGCACGGCAATCGCCGGATCGACCTTGCCGTCGATCTGACCGCGACGGTCCGGGTAGAAAATCGAACCGCACGCGGTGATTTGCGTGAGCAGGGTGGCGACCAGTACACCGCCGATCAGGCGAAAAGGTAAGCGCATGGGAAATCTCCTGAGTCATTTGAAAACGAAGCGTAGTCGTCTGGAATTAAGACCCTGACGAACGCCCGGCAGTTCGCCGTTATACTCGCCGCTGGCAGGGCGTGCCCACAGTAAATTGCGGCCTCGTCTCACCCCTACCGAAATACGTTGAGGATTGAAGTTGTTTTCTCCAGATCGACACCGCGTGAAGGCCAACGAATCCTATCGGGGTTCGGCCCTCCGGGCTAAAGCTGTGAGCGCGCCATGCTGCGTTGCGGGACTTGGCAAGGAAACGACCCTTACCTGCGTCCCGCGCCTTGCCTGGCACGCTCACAGCTTTAACGCGACTCGCAATTTACTGTGGGCACGCCCTGGGGAGCCAGCATGAATTCTTTGCCGATCGACGATGTTTTACCCGCCCTGCGTGAAGCCCTCGCGACACGCCACGAAGCCGTGCTCGAAGCTCCGCCCGGCGCCGGTAAAACCACCCGCGTGCCGCTGGCCTTGCTCAATGAAGCGTGGCTGGCCGGGCAGACCATTCTGATGCTCGAGCCGCGCCGTCTCGCCGCGCGTGCAGCTGCAGAGCGTCTGGCCAGTGAGCTGGGCGAGAAGGTCGGTGAAACCGTCGGTTATCGCATTCGTCTCGACAGCAAGGTCGGCCCCAACACGCGTATCGAAGTGGTCACCGAAGGCATTCTCACCCGGCGCTTGCAGGATGATCCGGCGCTGGAAGGCGTCGGCCTGTTGATCTTCGACGAATTTCACGAACGCAGTCTTGATGCCGATCTGGCATTGGCCTTGAGTTTGAACGGTCGCGAGTTGTTTCGAGCTGAACAGCCGCTGAAGATTCTGCTGATGTCGGCCACGCTGGAAGGTGAACGTCTGGCCGGGTTGCTCGACGACGCGCCGATCCTGCGCAGCGAAGGCCGCATGTATCCGGTGACGATGCGTTGGGGGCGGCCGTTTCAGCCCGGCGAATACATCGATCAGCGTGTTACGCAAACCGTGCTTGAAGCGCTGCACGATGAAACCGGCAGCGTGTTGGTGTTTCTGCCGGGGCAGGCGGAAATTCGTCGTGTGCATCAACAATTGGCCGAAGCGATCGGTGAGCGCAGTGACGTTTTGCTCTGTCCGTTGCACGGTGAACTCGACCTCAATGCGCAACGCGCGGCGATCGATCCGGCCCCGGTCGGCCAGCGCAAAGTGGTGCTGGCGACCAACATCGCCGAGACCAGCCTGACCATCAACGGCGTGCGCGTGGTGATCGACGCCGGGCTGGCGCGGGTGCCGCGTTTCGATCCCGGCAGCGGCATGACGCGACTCGATACCCAACGGATCTCCAAGGCCAGCGCCACTCAGCGTGCCGGTCGGGCAGGGCGACTGGAACCGGGTGTTTGTTATCGCTTGTGGTCGCAGGATCAACACGAACAACTCGCTGCTTATGGCAGTGCGGAAATTCTTTCGGCGGATCTCGCCAGCCTGGCGCTGCAACTCGGACGTTGGGGGGTGACGCCGGGCGAACTGGTGTGGCTCGATGTTCCGCCAGCCGCCGCTTATGCACAGGCGCAGGATTTGTTGCAGCGACTCGGTGCACTGGAAGGCGAAGCGCTGACCACTCACGGTCAGGCCATGGCTGAGTTGCCGGCGCATCCGCGCATCGGGCATTTGCTCCTTCGCGGTCAGGCGTTGGGTTTGGCCAACATGGCGTGCGACGTCGCCGCGTTGCTCGGCGAGCGCGATATCTTGCGCGGTGCCGGGGCGGATTTGCACAGTCGATTGGTGCTGCTTTCCGGCGAAGAGCGCGCCGCCCGCGGTGCGCAGGGCGGTGTGCAGCGCGCCCGGCAATTGGCGCGGCAATATCGCGGTTACCTGCGCGGCAAGGCCAGCGAGCCGGTCAGCGATCCCGATCATCCGCGCTGGCTCGGTGCCTTGCTGGCGCTGGCGTATCCCGATCGCGTTGCGCAACAGCGGCGTGCCGGTGGCGCGGAATATCGGCTGGCCAACGGTCGTGCGGCGCTGTTCGCCGAAGCCGACAGCCTGATGAAAGAAGCATGGATCGTCATCGCCGACCTCGGCAGCCGTCAGGGCCAGCGCGAAGAACGGATTTATCTGGCGGCGGATTTTGATCCGGCGCTGTTCGATTCCGTGCTCGCCGAACAGGTGCGCAACGTCGATCAACTCGACTGGGACGAGCGCGAAGGCGTGTTGCGCGCCGAGCGTCAGCGCAAGGTCGGCGAGCTGATTCTCAGCCGTGAGCCGCTGACTGGTCTCGACGAAAATGCGCGCAGTCAGGCGCTGGTCAATCTGGTACGGCGCAAAGGTCTGGAGTTGCTGCCGTGGACGCCCGAACTACGTCAGTGGCAGGCGCGGGTGGCGTTGTTGCGGCAGCTTGAATTGGGTTCGCAAGCTGAAAGCCAATGGCCGGATGTCAGTGATGCGACGCTGCTAAACACCCTCGAAGATTGGCTGATGCCGTATCTGGGCAAGGTCTCGCGGCTCAGTCATTTTGCCAATCTGGATTTATCGAGCATCGTCCGTAACCTGCTGCCGTGGCCGTTGCCGCAAAAGCTCGATGAGCTGGCCCCGCATCATCTGAGCGTGCCGTCGGGTTCGTCGATTCGTCTGGACTACAGCGAGTTTCCGCCGATTCTTGCGGTGCGTTTGCAGGAGTTGTTCGGGCTGGCGGATACGCCACGGATTGCCGGCGGGCGGCAGGTGGTCAAGTTGCATCTGCTGTCGCCGGCGCGGCGACCGGTGCAGGTGACGCAGGATCTGGCGAACTTCTGGCGCAGTACCTATGCCGAGGTGAAGAAGGATTTGAAGGGACGCTATCCGAAGCATTATTGGCCGGATGATCCGTTGGTGGCCGAGGCGACTGCGCGTGCCAAGCCGCGTGGTACGTGAAGGTCAAAAGATCGCAGCCTGCGGCAGCTTCTACAGAGTTGAAGTCGGCCACAGAATAACGGTACGACACCGATCTACTGTGGGAGCGAGCCTGCTCGCGAAGGCGTCGTTTCAGTCGACGTATTCGGTGCCTGATACTGCGCCTTCGCGAGCAGGCTCGCTCCCACAGGTTTTTGCGGCATGATCCGATTTTTAGTGGTGGGTCTTGGCGGTTAATTGTTCGCGGCAATAATCGGCGAACAACTGCGCCGGTTTGGTCAACTGCCCACGCTTGAGCCACGCGGCGACCAAGCCTGAACCGGTGACGTCTTCGACGATGTCCACGCACACGACTTTCTTGCCGTCGTAGGTGCATTCCGAATGCGGGCGGGTGACCAGAATCGAGAAGCCGAAACCCTGGCCAACCATCCCGCGCACCATCTCGATCGAGGGTGAACTGAACTCGATACGCGGTGTTAAGCCCAGCTCTTCGAAGAGGCTGACGAAATAAGTCCGGCTCGGCTGCACGTCGAGCAGGATCATCGGTTCCAGGCACAAGTCGCGCAGTGAAACCTGCTTGTATTCGGCAAAGCGATGATCCGCCGGCAACAGCGCATAAGGCCGTTGCGCCGGCATCAGCGGCTCAGTCTGGATCGTCGCGTCGAGCTCATGTTCATACAGGATGACCAGATCAAACGTGCCCGACGTCAGGCCTTGCACCAACTCCTGTTGCTCGCCGTCACGGATACGAATTTTCACCCCCGGATACAGCGCCGAGAACCCGGCGATCAATTGCGGCAAGTACAACGGCGCTACCGTTTCGAAGCACCCGATATCGATCTGCCCGGCGACGATGTCGTTGTCGGCCAACGCGTTCTGCTCGAACTCCTTGGCCATGCGCAACAATTCTTGAGCCTTGCGAAAAAACCGCGCTCCGCTTGGTGTCAGCGACACACCTTGGGCGTGATGACGGATCAGCAGTTGCACGCCGAAACTGTCTTCCAGGCCTTTGATCGCGGTGGAGATCGCCGGCTGTGCGATATACAGCTTGCGTGACGCCTCGGCAACGCTGCCGCATTCGACGGTGGTGATGAAGTATTTCAGCTGACGCAAATTGTAGGCGGCCACGGCAAACCTCAGGACGAGCGGACTCGACTTCCAAGCAATTTGTGCGCCGCCACGTCCGTTGCACGACGATGTTCTTATCCCTCAACCATAGCCACCTGCGCAGCATTTGGGGGAAGTCATTGCCCAGTGTTTTTATTGCCTGCGAAGACATTTTTACTATTTTTAGCCCGCGCGAGGCTGAGCGACCATCGAGGCACAATAAAGCCCAAGGAGCATCCGTCGTGTTCGAGCTTGCAGAGTGGCAGCGCCGTGCCGTTGCGTTGAAGTTTCCCGATCAGGCCGTGATTGACGGCAAACATTGCGCGGCGCGTTCGGGGCAGACGTTTGCTGCGATCAACCCCGCGACTGGCGATTGTCTGGCCAATGTTGCCGCGTGTGGCGAGGAGGATGTCGACCTCGCCGTGCGCAATGCGCGGCAAGTATTCGAGGCCGGAATCTGGTCGCAACGCTCCCCGGCTGAGCGCAAGCAAGTGCTGTTGCGTCTGGCTGATTTGCTGATGACGCATCGTGAAGAACTGGCGCTGCTCGATTCGCTGAACATGGGCAAACCGGTGATGGACGCCTACAACATCGATGTGCCGGGCGCTGCGGGCGTGTTCCGCTGGTACGCCGAAGCGATCGACAAACTCTACGATCAGGTCGCGCCCAGTGCGCCGAATGTGTTGGCGACAATTACCCGTGAAGCACTGGGTGTGGTGGCGGCGGTGGTGCCGTGGAATTTCCCCTTGGACATGGCTGCATGGAAGCTCGCGCCGGCGCTGGCGGCAGGCAATTCGGTGATCCTCAAACCGGCCGAGCAGTCACCGTTTTCAGCGTTGCGTCTGGCTGAGTTGGCGCTTGAGGCGGGGCTGCCGCCGGGTGTGCTCAACGTGTTGCCGGGGCTTGGCGAGCAGACTGGCAGGGCGCTGGGTTTGCACGCGGACGTCGATTGTCTGGTGTTCACCGGCTCGACCCAAGTCGGCAAATATTTCATGCAGTACTCCGCGCAATCGAACCTCAAGCAGGTTTGGCTGGAGTGCGGCGGCAAGAGTGCCAATCTGGTGTTCGCCGACTGTCAGGATCTCGATCTGGCGGCGGAAAAAGCCGCGTTCGGGATCTTCTTCAATCAGGGTGAAGTCTGCTCGGCCAATTCGCGTTTGTTGGTGCAGCGTTCGATTCATGATGAGTTCGTCGAGCGTCTGAAAGCGCAGGCCGAGCGTTGGTTGCCGGGCGATCCGCTGGATCCGCAGAGCAGTGCTGGGGCCATCGTCGATCACAAACAGACGGCGAGCATCATGGGTTTTATTCGCAATGCCGAGCAGTCGGGGGCGACGCGGGTTTGTGGTGGGCAGCAGCGGCGCTTTAACGGCTCGGACAACTTTATTGAACCGACGATTTTTACCGGTGTGACTGCGGATATGCGGTTGTTTCGTGAAGAGGTGTTTGGGCCAGTGTTGGCGGTCGTGCCATTCGACAGTGAAGAGGAAGCGGTGCGGTTGGCAAACGACAGTGTCTACGGGCTGGCGGCGTCGCTGTGGACCGATGACCTTAACCGCGCCCATCGAGTGGCGCGGCAGTTGCGCGCTGGTACGGTGTCGGTCAATACGGTGGATGCACTGGATGTCACCGTGCCTTTCGGCGGCGGCAAACAATCGGGTTTTGGCCGGGATCTATCGCTGCATTCCTTCGACAAATACACCCAGCTGAAAACCACCTGGTTTCAATTGCGCTGAGACCGAGTCGCCCCTTCGCGAGCAGGCTCGCTCCCACACTGGATCCATGTCACACCGAAGATCCCCTGTAGGAGTGAGCCTGCTCGCGAATGCGGTGGGTCAGGCAACAAAGGTTTCGGCTGACCTGATGCCATCGCTGGCAAGCCAGCTCCCACAGGTTTTTATTGGTGTTCACAAAAACCGGGGTACAACTGAAATCCCTGTGGGAGCTGGCTTGCCAGCGATGGCATCGCTCCCTGTCACAGAAAATCGCCGATCTGCACCCACTTTGCGCATCCCCGCCAACCCCGCTCTTCAGCGGTGCGCACTACCCAGTTTTTTCATCATTTGCAGCCAACAATTTCCTGATTTTCCTCACCGCGCACATGGGCCACCATCGATCTTGCCCGCCAGCCGAATGTTGTCTGCCCAAGCGTCCGCGAGAGACCAACGGCAGCAACTGCACAACGGCCGGCGACCGTACTGCCCATGACAAAACTAAATCAACAGCGTCGGGAGTGCTCCATGATCAAGTCCTTGTGTATTCGTCTCACTCATCCTCTGGCAATCACCGCTCTGGCCGCCACGGTCGCGACCAGCGCCCAGGCCGGCACTTTGTCCATCGGCCATACCACATGGGTCGGCTACGGCACCCTCTATCTGGCGCAAGACCTTGGCTACTTCAAGGAAAACGGCCTGACCGTTGAATTGCCAGTGGTTGAAGAGGCGTCGATGTACATGGCCGCGCAGGCGTCCGGGCAATTGTCCGGCTCGGCGTCGACCATCGATGAGGTGCTCAAGTATCGCCCGCAGTTCTGCTTCAAAGCGGTCGCGGCGCTGGATGACAGCCATGGTGGCGACGGTGTGCTGGTCGGCAAGGATGTGAAGAGCCTGCAAGAACTCAAGGGCAAATCCGTGGCAGTCAACGAGGGTTCAACCTCACAGTTCTGGCTCTCGTACCTGCTGAAAAAGAACGGCATGAGCATGAGCGACATCACCGTGCAGAACATGACCGCTGACGATGCCGCCACCGCGTTCATCGCCGGTCGCGTGCCCGCTGCTGTCACTTGGGAACCGCACCTGTCGATGGTCCGCGACAAGCAGCAAGGCAAAGTGCTGATCGACAGCAGCAGCACCCCCGGTGTGATCGTCGATGTGGTCGCACTCAATTGCAGCGTCATCGACAAGCAGCCGGAAGACGTCAAGGCGCTGGTCAGCGGTTTGTACAAAGCCGTGCAATACACCAAGGATCATCCGGAAGACGCTTACAAGATCATGGCTAAAGGCGTTGGCGGTTACCTGTCCGATCCGAAGGAACTGGCCGCCGCCGCACAAGGCGTGCGTTTCTACGATCAAGCCATGAGCGAGAAGCTTCTTGGCGCACCGGGCAAGCCGGGCGACAGCGCACCGCTGATCAAACTGGCCAACGAAACCGCCAGCGAATTGCAGGGCAAACCGTACAACGTCAGCAATGACGAGCTGGTCGACAACCGTTTCGTCAGCCCGCTCTAGGAGGTCTGCAATGTTCAAGCGCAATTCGTGGCTGAGCCGCAGCCTCACGCCGAAAACCGCGTTGCCGGTGCAAGTGGTGTGGAGCGCCAGCGCTCTGGCCTGGGTGTTATTGGTCGGTCTCTGGGCCGGGCTTTCTTACGGTGGCATCGTCCCGGCAATGTTTTTGCCGACACCGGGCGCGGTGGTCGAAGCCGCCGTGCGCCTGGGTCGCGACGGCACGCTCGGCACGCATGTCTGGGCCAGTGTCGAAGTAGTGATGGTCGGCTTCATTGTGTCGTCGCTAGTGGCGGTGCCATTGGGGTTGCTGATGGGCAGCTTCCGCATCGTCCAGGCCTTCCTTGAGCCGTTGGTGAACTTCATCCGTTACCTGCCGGTGACCTCGTTCGTGCCGCTGTTCATCCTGTGGATTGGCATCGGTCTCGAGCAACGGGTTTCGGTGATTATCTTCGGTGTGTTCTTCCAGCAACTGGTGATGATTGCTGACGTCTCGAAAGGCATTTCCAAAGATCTGATCAACGCCTCTTACACCTTGGGTTCCAGTCGCCGCGACGCAGTGTTGCATGTGATCGCGCCGGCCTCGGTGCCGGGCGTGCTCGACACCTTGCGGGTGACCATGGGCTGGGCCTGGACGTATCTGGTGGTGGCGGAACTGGTCGCCGCTTCCAGCGGTTTGGGTTACCTCAGCCTGAAGGCCATGCGCGGGTTTCAGGTCGACGTGATTTTCCTCGCCATCGCGATCATCGGCCTGCTCGGTCTGGTCACCGATCAATTGTTCCGTTTTCTCCGCCTGAGGGTTGCCGCATGGGCTCAGTGACTGCTGCCAATCACCGTTTTATCGAACCGGTCGCGACTCCCGCGCAAACGGCGCCGCGCTTGCAGGTAGACAAGGTCAGCCTGCGTTACAAGAAGCCTGACGGCGGCACGTTTACCGCGCTGGAAGAGGTGTCGTTCGAGGTGCCGGATCAGCAGTTTGCGGTGCTGGTCGGGCCGTCGGGTTGCGGTAAGTCGAGCCTGTTGTACCTGACCGCTGGCCTGGCCGAGCCGACCTCCGGCGAGATCTATGTCGGCGGCCAGCAAGTGCAGGGGCCGGGCGCGGATCGTGGCATGGTTTTTCAGAGTTACACACTGTTCCCATGGCTGACGGTGCGCCAGAACGTTGAGTTCGGCCTCAAACGCCGGGGCATGCCGGCGGCGCGGCGCAAGGAGATTGTTGATTACTACGTCAACGAAGTCGGCCTCGCCGGTTTCGCCAATAACTACGCCAAACAGTTGTCGGGCGGGATGATGCAGCGCGTGGCGATTGCCCGGGCGTTGGCCAATGATCCGCAGATTCTGTTGATGGACGAACCGTTCGGTGCGCTGGACAGCCAGACGCGATTGCAGATGCAGCAACTGTTGCTGCGGGTGTGGGGCAACAGCAAGAAAACCGTATTGTTCGTTACCCATGACATCGACGAAGCTATCTTGCTCGGCGACCGGGTCTATGTGATGGGTGCGAAACCTGGGCGGATCAAACAGATTCTCGACGTGCCGATCGAACGCCCGCGCTCGCTGGACATGGTCATGGAGCGCTCGTTCATCGACATGAAACGGCAGATCTTCGGCCTGCTGCACGACGACCTCGAAGAAGTCCACTGATCCCGATATCCCCCTGTAGGAGCTGCCGCAGGCTGCGATCTTTTGATGTTGTTTTGAAGATCAAAGGATCGCAGCCTGCGGCAGCTCCTACAGGAGGTGTGTGGGTCAGGGTGTGGCAGGGAGGAGGAAGCGGGCGATTACTGGCAAGTGATCGGAGATGCGCAGGGTATCGTCCTGGCGAACCATCGCTTCCACGCGTTTGATTTTCGGGCTGTAGAACAGGTAATCCACCGTGCGATCCGGGCCATTCAGACCGGGGTCGTTGGGGTAGTGGGTCAGCCATTGCGCGCGGTCGATGCCGCTGGCTTCGTTGTTGGTCGGGATCATCGGGTACTTGTCCCACAGCAGATGCAATTCACTGTCGGCGGAGTAGGGCGTGCGCTGCTCGGCCGGCAAGCGGCGGTACTGGCCCAGCGGCAACAGATTGAAGTCGCCGCCGATCAACCAAGGCAGGCCCTGGCTTTCATACTTGTCGAGGATCTTGGCCACCGCCGTCACTTGTGTGCCCGGCGTGTCATTCGGCTGACTGGCGCGTTCGAGGTGCGTGTTGAACACGGTCAATTGCCCGCCATCGCTGAGCGGCAGTTTGGTCGCGAGCAAGGCATCTTTGGGCTGGAACTGACGGCTGATGACATTCGCCGAGGCCACCGGCAATTGCAGGCGTTCGGCGTGTTCGATGCGATAGCGGCTGAGGGTTGCCAATTGCCGACCGACGCTGCCGAAGATATGCCGGTCGGGGACGAAGTCAGCCTTCCAGTCAAAGGCGCTGACGCTGCACGGATACAGGTCGGCAACGCGTTCCTGCAACAGCTTCAGTTGATCCTGATAATCGCTGGCCTTGGCGCCGTCATCCAGCTCCTGCAACAGCAGCACATCAGGCTGCTCATCGCGGATCACCCGCGCCACTTCGTCGAGGCTGAAGGCCATGTCCTCTTGTGTCGGCGATTCATCATCGCCCTGGGCCAGGTCATTCCAGAACACGTAGCGCTTGCCGGCGAGAAACTGCACGTTCCAGGTCATGACTTTCAGCGCCTGCCCCGGGACCAGCGTCGGTGGCGTCCCGGTGCAGCTGATCGGCAGAGTCTCGCGGGCATCGGGGCGCCAGGTCAGGCTGAAGATCAGCCCGCCGATCAGGACGATGGCGAGCACGACAAGCAACAGGGTGTAGCGCAGTAGACGGGTCATGGCTCGGCTTATAGCGTTACAGAAAGTGGCCCCGAGCATACCTGAGCGCGGTCGCCAAGCCCAAGTACAGCGCTGTCAGACCGCTCCGTCACGTTTGTCAGGCGATTCGCTGATCAGCATGAACAAACGGAACAACACCACGCTGGTGAACAGTTGCAGGAAGCTGTGGGCGCTGTCGATCAGCACGGCGAGCACCGGGTTTTGCGGCTCCGGATACACCGCCAGCGTTGCGCCCTTGAGCAGCCACAACGGCGTCATCACGCACAGAATGCACAGCAGGATCCGCCAGAAGTGCCCACGGCTCAGGCGCAGGCTTTCCTTCATTGCCTGCAACGGGCCGAGGCCGCGCAGCACCAACAGGTATTCGCCGAACGCGAGCATCACCATCAGCATCAGGCCCGGGAGGAAATACAGCGACAGACCGAGCAGGATCAGCAAGGTGTTGAGCGCCGTGAGCAGGGCGAAACGCGGCCACAGGCGTGCAGACATTGCCAGCAGGTCAAGGGTGCGCGGGGATTCGCCACGGGTACGCGCGTCGAGAAAGAGGATCAGTGCCGCGGTGTACAACGGATAAACCAGCAGGCCGACGACCACGCTGACGGAGGAAAAGCTGTCCGGGTCGCTGTTCTGATCGACCAGTTGCAGCAAAACCGCTTCGAAGATCACCAGCGGCAGGCACAACTGCACGATGCTGACCAAATGGCGTTTGAAAAAATACAGGGAGTCGCGCAGTACTTCGAAGGCATTCATCAGTCGGTATCGCAGGTCGAAAACAGTGGCTCACTTTAACCGATGACGCCGGCGCCGGCACAAACGTAAACATTCGGTAAAGGTCGTTGAAACATCCTGTCACCGTCTCCATTACAGGAGAGCACCTTTTCCACCGTGGACGAGGGCAACGTTATCCCCGGCAATCTACGAGGTCGCCATGAACAGCGAAGAGCAAACCCTGATCGATGGACTGTTTTCCCGGCTGCAACAGGCCGAAACGGAGGCAGCCCCGCGCGACGCCCAGGCCGAGGCGCGGATCAAGGAACACCTGACACGCCAGCCAGCGGCAGGTTATTTCATGACCCAGGCGATTCTGGTGCAAGAGGCTGCGCTGAAAAGTCTCGATGAACAGAACAAGCAATTGACCCAGCAGGTTCAACAGTTGCAGGCTGAGTTGCAGTCGGCCAAGTCCCAGGCTGCCGCGCCAGCGCCGAGCGGCGGTGGTGGTTTCCTGTCGAGCATCTTCGGCGGCAACCCACGTCCGGCGCCGACCCCGAGCGCGGCCCCGGCCTCCACTGGCGGCTGGCGTGAACCGGCGCCGCAGCAGAATTACGCCGCGCCCGCACCGCAACAGAATTTCGCTGCAGCACCGCCTGGCTACGCACAACAGGCGGCGCCCGCAGCGGGCAGCAGCTTCCTCGGCGGCGCCTTGAAAACCGCAGCGGGTGTGGCCGGTGGCGTGATGCTGGCGCAGGGCATCAGCAGTCTGTTCCATCACAACCAGCAGCCGGAAGAAATCGTTGAGGTAATCAAGGAAGAACCGGCCCAGGTCGCCGACCAGAGCAACAACGGCTGGAACGATGATCAGCGGGTGGCGGACAACGGTTTCGCTGGCAATGACCAGGGCGGATTCACCGACACCGATTACAGCGACGACAACTCATCGTTCTTCGATGACGACGATTCCTTCGTCTGACCAACGGTCAATCACCAAGCAACGCAATCTCTGTGGTGAGGGGGCTTGCCCCCGTTGGACTGCGCAGCAGGCCTTTCTTTGAAAAGATGGGGTCGCTACGCAACCCAACGGGGGCAAGCCCCCTCGCCACAGTAGTTTTTACTGGCATACTGAGCGCCTTTTTCGGGCCACGCGCCTGATCCCGCTTCGTGCGCTTGCGCGCCCACAGGAACTCCGGTGAAAAAAATCGCAGTGTTCGCCGACGTGCAGAACCTCTACTACACCGTGCGTCAGGCCTATGGTTGCCACTTCAACTATGCCGCGCTGTGGGCGGACATCAGCAAGGACGGGCAGATCGTCGAGGCCTACGCCTACGCGATCGACCGTGGCGACAGCAAGCAGCAGCAGTTCCAGCAGATCCTGCGCAACCTCGGTTTCACCGTGAAGCTCAAGCCCTACATCCAGCGCAGCGACGGCTCGGCCAAGGGTGACTGGGACGTCGGCATCACCCTCGACATCATGGACGCTGCCGACCACGTCGACGAAATCGTCCTGGCTTCCGGTGACGGTGATTTCGACATGCTGCTCGAACGCATCATCAGCAAGCACGGCGTGCAAGCGGTCGCCTATGGCGTGCCCGGCCTGACCGCCAACTCGCTGATTCGCGCTGCCAGCCGTTACGTGCCGATCGAAGGCGCGCTGTTGCTCAAGAATTGATTTTTGTACGGAGTTGAACCCGGTTTGGAACGCATTGCAGTCATCGACTTTGAAACCACCGGCCTCTCGCCGAACAGCAGCTGTCGCGCCACTGAAATCGCCGTGGTCATGCTGGAAAACGGCCGCATCGTCGAGCGTTACCAGAGCCTGATGAATGCCGGCGTGCGCGTCCCCGCGTTCATCGAACAACTGACCGGCATCAGCAACGCCATGCTGCGCACCGCGCCGCCGGCAGAGCAGGTGATGAACGAGGTCAACGAGTTTGTCGGCTGCACACCGCTGGTCGCGCACAACGCCTCCTTCGACCAGAAGTTCTGGGACTTCGAGCTGGGGCGGATCAAGCGCACCCGGTTGCAGAACTTTGCCTGCTCGCTGTTGCTGGCGCGGCGCTTGATGCCTGCCGCGCCGAACCACAAGCTCGGTACGCTCACCACCTTCGCCCGTCTGCCGCATACCGGCCAGGCTCACCGGGCCATGGCCGATGCCGAGATGGCGGCCAATTTGATGGCGCATCTGGCTGAAGAATTGCGCGGCAAGCACGGCGTGCGCGAGCTGTCGCACGACCTGCTGTGCAAATTGCAGAAAGTCCCCGCCGCGAAAGTCAGCGAGCACCTGCAACGCTATCGCTGACCTGAATCAAGTACAAAACCCCTGTGGGAGCGAGCCTGCTCGCGAAAGCGGTGTATCAGACAACATCAATGTTGAATGAAAAACCGTATTCGCGAGCAGGCTCGCTCCCACATTGGTTCGGTGTTGGCTTCTGAAAAGTGTACTGGCGTGTTTCGCTGGTTTTGTAACTTATTTTTGCCCGCCAGCCTTTCTAGAATATCCAATCCCAAGACTCCGACTGTCGAGCTGCTCATGTCCGCCCTGCGCCGTTTTTCCTTACCGCTGATCGCCGCGTTTTTTGCGCTGTATGTGATTTGGGGATCGACCTATCTGGTGATCCGTATCGGCGTCGAGTACTGGCCACCGCTGATGCTCGGCGGTGTGCGCTTTGTGATTGCCGGTACGTTGATGTATGCATTCCTGCGCTGGCGCGGGGCACCGGCGCCGACCTGGGCGCAGTGGAAAGCGGCGGGGATCATCGGGATTTTGCTGCTCAGTTTCGGTAACGGCGCGGTGAGTGTGGCCGAGCACACGGGCGTGGCTTCCGGCGTGGCGGCATTGGCGGTGGCGACGGTGCCGCTGTTTACTTTGCTCTTTGGTTATTTCTGGGGCGCGCGCAATACCCGTCTGGAGTGGGCCGGCGTGGCGTTGGGGATTATCGGCATCGCCATGCTCAACATGGGCTCCAACCTGCAATCGAGTCCGATGGGCGCGGCGTTGTTGATTTTCGCGGCGGCGACCTGGGCGTTCGGTTCGGTATGGAGCAAGCATCTGCCGTTGCCACAGGGCGCGATGGCCAGTGCGGTGGAAATGCTGGTTGGCGGTGTGGTGCTGCTGATTGGCAGCGCCGCAAGCGGTGAGCACCTGCAAGCGCTGCCGCCGATTGAAGGCTGGCTGGCGTTGGCGTACCTGATCTTCTTCGGCTCGATCATCGCGTTCAACTCTTATATGTACCTGCTCAAGCACGTGCGTCCGGCGGCGGCGACCAGTTATGCCTACGTCAATCCGGCGGTGGCGGTGTTGCTGGGGATCGTGTTCGTTGGCGAGACCATCGGCATCGAAGAAGCGCTGGCGATGCTGGTGATCATCAGCGCCGTGGTGTTGATCGGCCTGCCGCAGTGGCGCCGGCCCGCACAGCCGCCAGTCGTAGCGTCAACAGCCGTTCCCACAGAAACGCGTACGAATTAGGGTAAACTGCGCGGCATTGCATGCCTGCGTTATTTTTTCCTACGGTACTCCCATGACTTTCGCCACTCTTGGCCTGATCGAACCCTTGCTGCGCTCCCTCGAGAAGCTCGGCTACCAGACCCCGACGCCGGTTCAGGCGCAAGCCATTCCGGCCGTTCTGGCCGGTCGTGACCTGATGGCAGCGGCCCAGACCGGCACCGGCAAAACCGCCGGTTTCGCCCTGCCGCTGCTGCAGTTGCTGGCCATGGAAGGGCCGAAAGTCGCCGCCAACTCGGTGCGCGTGCTGATTCTGGTGCCGACTCGCGAGCTGGCCGAGCAGGTTCACGAAGCCGTGCGCCAGTACGCCGAAAATCTGCCGTTGCGCACGTACGCGGTGTACGGCGGCGTCAGCATCAACCCGCAAATGATGAAGCTGCGCGGCGGTGTTGACCTGCTGGTGGCGACCCCGGGTCGTCTGCTTGACCTGTTTCGCCAGAAGGCGCTGAAATTCAATCAGCTGCAAACCCTGGTGCTCGACGAAGCTGATCGCATGCTCGACCTCGGTTTCTCCGAGGAGCTGTCGAACATCTACCGCGCGCTGCCGAAGAAACGTCAGACGCTGCTGTTTTCCGCGACCTTCTCCGACGACATCCGCCTGCTCGCCGGGCAGATGCTCGACGATCCGCTGACCGTCGAAGTCAGCCCGCGCAACGTCGCGGCCAACACCGTCAAGCAGTGGATCGTGACGGTGGACAAGAAGCGCAAGGCCGAACTGTTCGTGCACCTGATGCGCAAGAACAAGTGGAAGCAAGTGCTGGTGTTCGCCAAGACTCGCAACGGCGTCGATGCACTGGTGGAAAAACTCCAGGGTCTGGGCGTGAATGCCGACGGTATCCATGGCGACAAACCGCAGGCAACCCGTCAGCGTGCGCTGGATCGTTTCAAGCTCAGTGAAGTGCAGATTCTGGTCGCGACTGACGTGGCTGCCCGTGGTCTGGACATCGAAGATTTGCCGCTGGTGATCAACTTTGACCTGCCGATCGTGGCTGAAGACTACATCCACCGCATCGGCCGTACGGGTCGTGCAGGCGCGACCGGCGAGGCGATCTCGCTGGTGTGCGCGGATGAAGTGAACATGTTGTCGGCGATCGAGATGCTCACGCGTCAGACCTTGACGCGGCAGAACGAGCCGGACTTCGAGCCTGAGCACCGCGTGCCGGACACCGATGCCAGCGGTCAGGTGATCAAGAAGCCGAAGAAACCGAAGAAGCCGAAAGCTTCCGGTGGTGGCGGCAAGCGCAATCTGGGCAAGTGGGTCGACAGCGGCGAGACGCAGGCGCCGGAACCATCGGTCAAGCCTGTGCGCAAAGTGCCGGTGTTCAACACCGGACCACGCAAGCGTAAGCCTTAAGGTCGAAAGCCCCTCACCCTAACCCTCTCCCGGAGGGAGAGGGGACTGATTGGGGGATGCTCGCGAAGTACGCCGACCTGATCCTATGGCTGTGAATCCATAATCGACAAAGCTTTCGCCTGACACCTAGGCTGGCTGACCAAGTCCATAATCGACTCGATCATTCAGGTCGATGTATAGCGCCGGACACCTCGGTCGGCCCCCTCTCCCTCTGGGAGAGGGGACTGATTGGGGGATGCTCGCGAAGTACGCCGACCTGATCCTATGGCTGTGAATCCATAATCGACAAAGCTTTCGCCTGACACCTAGGCTGGCTGACCAAGTCCATAATCGACTCGATCATTCAGGTCGATGTATAGCGCCGGACACCTCGGTCGGCCCCCTCTCCCTCTGGGAGAGGGGACTGATTGGGGGGGGCTCGCGAACTACGCCGACCTGATCCTATGGCTGTGAATCCATAATCGACAAAGCTGCCTGACACCTAGGCTGGCTGACCAAGTCCATAATCGACTCGATCATTCAGGTCGATGTATAGCGCCGGACACCTCGGTCGGCCCCCTCTCCCTCTGGGAGAGGGGACTGATTGGGGGGGGCTCGCGAACTACGCCGACCTGATCCTATGGCTGTGAATCCATAATCGACAAAGCTGCCTGACACCTAGGCTGGCTGACCAAGTCCATAATCGACTCGATCATTCAGGTCGATGTATAGCGCCGGACACCTCGGTCGGCCCCCTCTCCCTCTGGGAGAGGGGGCTGATTGGGGGATGCTCGCGAAGTACGCCGACCTGATCCTATGGCTGTGAATCCATAATCGACAAAGCTTTCGCCTGACACCTAGGCTGGCTGACCAAGTCCATAATCGACTCGATCATTCAGGTCGATGTATAGCGCCGGACACCTCGGTCGGCCCCCTCTCCCTCTGGGAGAGGGCTGGGGTGAGGGTTTAGCTTTCGAGCCACTGCACAATACCCAACCCAGCCGCCCGCCCGCTGGCGAAACACCCGGTCAGCAAATACCCGCCCGTCGGCGCTTCCCAATCGAGCATTTCGCCTGCGCAAAACACCCCCGGCAACGCCTTGAGCATTAAGCGCTCATCCATCGCTTCGAACGTCACGCCACCGGCACTGCTGATCGCTTCGTCCAGCGGGCGGGTTTTGATCAATGTCAGCGGTAGCGCCTTGATCGCCCGGGCCAACAGCGCTGGGTCGGCGAAAGTTGCAGCATCGCTCAGCTCACGCAACAACGCCGCTTTCACCCCATCAATGCCGATCTGACTGTGCAGATGCTTGGCCATCGACCGCGAGCCACGTGGCTTGCTCAACGCCGTCTGCAATTTATCCACAGGCCGGCCGGGCAACAGATCAATGTGAATAACAGCCGCGCCATGCTGATTGATCGCCTCCCGAATCGGCGCCGACAGCGCGTAAATCAAACTGCCTTCAATCCCGCTCGCGGTGATCACGCATTCGCCCAAGCGCGGAACGTCGTCGTTCAAACCGATGGCGATGTTTTTCAGCGGTGCTCCGGCGAATTTGCTCACCATCAATTCGCTCCAGGCCTGCACCTCAAAACCACAATTACTCGGCTGCAAGGGCGCCAGTCCTACACCGCGTTGCTCCAGCGGCAGCATCCACGCACCGTCGGAGCCGAGGCGCGACCAGCTGCCGCCGCCGAGGGCGAGCAGGGTGGCGTCGGGCTTGACGGTAATTTCGCCTTCGGGGCTGTCGATGCGCAACGCACCGTGTTCATCCCAACCGAGCCAGCGATGGCGCGTGTGGATAACCACGCCGCTGTCGCGCAGGCGTTTCAGCCAGGCGCGCAGCAGGGGGGCGGCTTTCATATCAGTAGGAAAAACCCTGCCGGAGCTGCCGATGAAGGTTTCGATACCCAGGTCGTGAATCCATGTGCACAGCGCATCGGCATCGAAACCGCGCAGCAGCGGGGCGATTTGCGGTGCGCGTTCGGCATATCGCGTAAGGAATGCCGGGTAGGCTTCGGAGTGGGTGATGTTCATTCCACCGACACCGGCGAGGAGGAATTTACGTCCCACCGAGGGCATGCCGTCGTACAGATCGACACGGATTCCAGCCTGGCTCAGCACTTCAGCGGCCATCAGGCCGGCAGGGCCACCGCCGATGATGGCGACGTGAGCGGGGGACGAGGCGGAATTCTGGGTCATGGCGTGCGCTGCGGTATGGCGGGATAAGCCGCGCATTCTAACAGCCGGAGCCTTTGTGGGAGCGGGCTTGCTCGCGAAAGCGGTGTATCGGGCGCCTGATATGTTGACTGACCTGCCATTTTCGCGAGCAAGCCCGCTCCCACATGGGGATTTGGGTGGATTCAGTGTCTGGTTAAAAATTGGCCAGTGTTCTGTAGTCCTTGGGGGGCGTGGGCTGTAGGCCCTTTCACGCAGGTTATCCACAGGCAGTTCCACAGCGATTGTGGGTAACGCAGCATTGCTCAATGACAACCGTGTGACTGCCAGACCCGTTGCGCACTGTGATGCAGGATGCCGTGGCGGCGGGCGAGGGCGTGGCGATCCTTACTGTAGCCACCGCCGATCACGCCCATCACCGGAATGTCGCGGCCCAGGCAATGGCGCATGACGCTTTCATCGCGAGCAGCGACGCCTTCGTCAGTCAGTTGCAGATAACCGAGGGCGTCGTCCTTGTGCACGTCGACGCCGGCGTCGTACAGCACCAGATCCGGTTGATACAGCGGCAACAGGTAGTTGAGTGTGTCATCGACGACGTTCAAATAATCGGTATCGCCCATGCCTTTGGGCAGCGGAATGTCCCAGTCACTTTCGGCTTTGCGTGCAGGAAAATTCTTCTCGCAGTGCAGGGAAACGGTAATCGCCTCCGGCGTGTCATGAAGAATCCGCGCCGTGCCGTCGCCCTGATGCACATCGCAATCGAAGATCAGCACGCGATTGACCCGACCGCTTTGCAGCAGGTAATGGCTGATGATCGCCAGGTCATTGAAGATGCAGAAACCCGCCGGGTAATCGTAATGCGCGTGATGGGTGCCGCCGGCCAAGTGACAGGCCAAACCATGCTCCAGGGCTTTTTCCGCCGCCAGAATCGACCCGCCGACTGCGCGCACCGTACGCCGCGCCAAGGCTTCATTCCATGGCAGGCCAAGGCGCCGTTGGTCTTCGCGGGACAACTCGCCGCTCATGTAGCGTTCGATATACGCACGGTCATGGGCGAGCGCGAGGATGTCATTCGGGCAGATTTCCGGACGCAGCAGATCGGCGTCGCGGGTCAGACCGCTGTCGACCAAGTGATCGCGCAGCAAACGGAACTTGTCCATCGGGAAGCGGTGATCCGCCGGAAACTCGGGGCTGTAGTCTTCGTGGTAGATCAGCGGCAGTGGCATGGCGATTTCATGTAGGAACGTAGGAAAGAGTGAAGGATCCTACCAGCGATGTAGACTTGCGGCATGGAAACGGAGGGGCACGATGGAGCCGATACTGGAACTGCAAAGCGCGCGGCTGTTGATGCGTCAGTGGCAGGACGAGGATTTGCCGGCATTTGCGGCGATGTGTGCCGATCCGCAGGTGATGCGTTACTTTCCGGCAGCGTTAAGCCGATTGGAGAGTGCGTCGATGATCGGCCGGGTGCGCGGGCATTTTGCCGAGCACGGTTTCGGTTTGTGGGCGCTGGAGCGCAAGGACAGCGGCGAATTTATCGGTTTTACCGGCCTCGGTGTGGTGGGCTTCGATGCGCCCTTCACCCCGGCGGTGGAAATCGGCTGGCGCCTGGCCAAGGAACATTGGGGGTTGGGCTATGCCAGTGAAGCGGCGTGGACTGCTCTGCGTTGCGGCTTTGATCGGTTGGCGCTGAAAGAAATCGTCTCCTTCACTGCGCAGACCAATCTGCCTTCGGAGAAAGTCATGCAGGCGATCGGCATGCATCACGCGCCGGAAGATGATTTCGATCATCCGAAGCTCGCCGTCGATCACCCCTTGCGCAGGCATGTGCTGTACCGCATCAGCCGCGAACAATGGCTGCAAACCTTGCATGGATAAGCCGACACGGACGTTTACAATGGCCGCCATATCATTGGCCCGCGCCAGAATCTGAATCGGCCGCCGCAGCCAAGACTGCGCGGCATTGCTTTGTGTGAGGAGAGTCTGAATGAGCCAAGTGTTGGAAGATCTGGTCGACTTGCTGACCCTGGAACCGATCGAAGAAAACCTGTTCCGTGGCCGCAGCCAGGACTTGGGTTTCCGTCAGTTGTTCGGTGGTCAGGTGCTCGGCCAGTCGCTGTCGGCGGCCAGTCAGACGGTTGAAGAGGCGCGCCATGTGCATTCGATGCACGGCTATTTCCTGCGTCCGGGCGACGCCAAGTTGCCGGTGGTGTATTCGGTTGATCGCGTGCGCGATGGCGGCAGTTTCAGCACCCGCCGCGTCACGGCGATCCAGAAGGGCCACCCGATTTTCACGTGCAGCGCTTCGTTCCAGTACGACGAAGCCGGCTTCGAGCACCAAAGCCAGATGCCTGTGGTGGTTGGCCCGGAAAACCTGCCGTCGGAGCTGGAGTTGATCCAGCAACGCGCGCACCTGATCCCCGAGCACATGCGTGAAAAACTGCTGTGCCCGAAGCCGATCGAAGTGCGCCCGGTCACTGAAAAAGACCCGTACAACCCGCAACCGGCCGATCCGGTGAAGTACGTGTGGTTCCGTGCCGACGGGGCCTTGGCCGACATCCCGGCGCTGCACAAATACCTGCTGGCCTACGCTTCGGACTTCGGTCTGCTGACCACGTCGATGCTGCCCCACGGCAAATCGGTCTGGCAGAAAGACATGCAGGTCGCCAGCCTCGATCACGCGCTGTGGTTCCACAACGATCTACGCGCCGATGACTGGTTGCTCTACGCGATGGACAGCCCGTGGGCCGGCAACTCCCGTGGTTTCTCTCGGGGCAGCGTGTACAACCGCGCCGGGCAACTGGTGGCGTCGGTCACGCAGGAAGGCTTGATTCGTCATCGCAAGGATTGGGCATGAGCCTGAGCGACGTTCGCCATTGGGTGTTCGACATGGACGGTACGCTGACCGTCGCCGTGCACGATTTTGCGGCGATTCGCGTGGCGCTGGCGATTCCGTCGGAGGACGACATCCTCACTCACCTGGCCGCGCTGCCGGCCGCTGAGGCGGCGGCCAAGCATGCGTGGCTGCTGGAACATGAGCGCGATCTGGCGCTGGGTTCGACCCCGGCGATCGGTGCGGTGGAATTGGTGCGTGACCTGCATGCGCGCGGTTATCGCCTCGGCATCCTCACCCGCAATGCGCGGGAATTGGCGCATGTGACGCTGCAAGCGATTGGCCTGGCCGACTGCTTTGCGGTGGACGATGTGTTGGGCCGAGATGAAGCACCGCCGAAACCGCATCCGGGTGGTTTGCTGAAGTTGGCAGATGCGTGGGATGTGCCGGCCAGCGAGATGGTGATGGTCGGTGATTACCGCTTTGATCTGGATTGCGGGCGAGCGGCGGGGGCGCGGACGGTGTTGGTAAATCTGCCGGATAACCCGTGGCCTGAGTTGACCGATTGGCATGCGAAGGATTGTGTCGAGTTGCGGCGGCTGTTGCTGGATTAAGATCAAAAGATCGCAGCCTGCGGCAGCTCCTACACGGGACAAATGTAGGAGCTGCCGCAGGCTGCGATCTTTTGCTTCTAACTATTCAAACAACGCCTTCTGCCCCTCCGGCGAGGTCAGCATGCCATCGCCGTTATGCCCAACCCCCGGCACTTCAACCAACCGCTGATTGACCCCTTCCGGATGTCGGCGCAGTAAATAGCCGAAGTAAAATTTCCCACGCTCCAGGCGATACGCGCCCTGCGTTTCGGCTTCACAACGCTTGTCCAGCGCCGGATGATTGGGATCAATATCCTGCTGCCCAAGCAGATAAATCACCTCGCGTTTGACGTAGCTGCTCTCAAGCTGCAACGGCGTTTGCCCGCCGGCATACACCGGCATGTCTGACAGACCGTACTTCCAGCGATTGAAATCTGCACATTTGGCGTGATCGAACGCCACCGGTCGCTGTTCATTGAAGTACGCGTAGGAAGACGGATTGGCCACCACGTAGCGCAAACGAATGCCGTTGGCCTTCAGCGCCGGCTGGTCCTTGGCGAGCAGGGCGTAGCGCTGGACCACTTGGCCGCCACCGGAATGCCCGAAAATCACGATCTGCTTCACGTCCGGAAACTGTTTGCGATCGCTGATCCGCGCAACGATTTCGTCCAGTGCCGCATAGGAACTCAACGGATTCGGCCCTGTGGATAATCCACCGCCCATCCATGCGTTGCCTTGCCAGCGCAGCAATGTCGCCGGTAGCGAGTACAGAGCGACATCGCTTTCATTGAGAAATTGCGGCGCGATCACCAGCGTGTGCGCACTTTGCCCGGCCAGTTCAGCCGCGCTCTCGGCGCTTTTGCGATAGGTTTCCGAGTTGCGCAAACGGCCATGAATGACGATCAGCACCCGCTCGATTTTCTCCGGCGCAGGACCAATGCCCACCGCCATCTCCCCGGCCTTGAATTGCAAACGCCCGGGACTGATTGCGTCGACACCGGCAGCCTGTGCGGTGCTGCCAACGATCAGTAAAGCCAGAAGCCATTTATGCATTTACAGGTTTTTCGCCGCAAAGGTGTCGCACTGGCCGACCTGGCCCTGCGCGAATCCGGTTTTGAACCAGCGCACCCTTTGCGCCGACGTACCGTGGGTAAACGAGTCCGGCACCACACGCCCCTGACCCTGTTGTTGCAGGCGATCATCACCGATGGCGTTGGCCGCGTTCAAGGCTTCTTCGATGTCGCCTGGTTCCAGCCAGTTCAAACGCTTCTGCGCGTTATACGCCCAGACACCGGCGAGGCAGTCGGCTTGCAGTTCCTGACGCACGAGCAAACCGCCGGCGCCTTCCATCTGCCGGCCTTGCTGGCGAGCTGTCTGAATTTTCGCCGAGACGCCGAGCAGCGTCTGCACATGGTGTCCGACTTCGTGAGCGATCACGTAGGCCTGGGCGAAATCACCGGCGGCCTTGAAGCGTTGCGACATTTCCTGGAAGAACGCCATGTCCAGATAGACCTTCTGGTCGGCCGGGCAGTAGAACGGGCCGGTGGCAGACGTCGCCAATCCGCAGGCGGAATTGACCCGGTTGCTGAACAGCACGAGGGTCGGATCCTTATATTGGCGACCGGCCTGCTGGAAAATCGCGCCCCAGGTGTCTTCGGTATCGCCGAGGATCGAACGGACGAATTCCGCCTGTTCATCGTTGGCCGGTGGCGCCTGACGGGTTTGCGAAGTCGGTGCCGCTTGTTGAGACGTTTGCCCGGTGAGCTGGCCGAGGATCTGCAACGGGTCCTGCCCGGTGATCCAGCCGATACCGACGATCAGCAGGATGGCCCCCAGGCTCAGGCCTTTGCCACCACCGAAGCGCATGCCGCCGCCACCGCCGGCATCATCACCACGGGCATCGACGACGTTGTCACTGCGTCGGCCTTTTTTCCATAGCATGTGGGAATCCTCTGAATGAATCTGGTGATGAGTGTTGCTGGTGCGTGGGAGTGGCGCCAGTCCGGTCGTCAGACCATCGTTATTGACGACGGTTCTGAGCAACATTGCCTGTTCGACAGCTTACAGCGGCGCAGCGTTGAAGGTATCGCACGCATCAATCCGGCCGCTATCGAATCCGGCTGTGAACCATTGTGTGCGTTGCTGTGAGGTGCCGTGGCTGAAGGTCTCCGGCCGAACCGCGCGGTTTTGTGCACGCTGCAGATGGTCGTCACCGAACACGGTGGCGGCGTTCAAGGCTTCTTCGATGTCGCCCGGTTCCAGCCAGGCCAGGCGCTGTTGCGCATGGTACGCCCAGACCCCGGCGAGGCAATCGGCCTGCAATTCGCTGCGCACTTCGAGGCCCGAATCGCCAATCACCGGTTGTCGGGCCGAGAGGGCGGTTTCAAACGGCGCGGACATGCCCAGTTCAACCTGCACATGATGGCCGACTTCGTGCGCGATGATATAAGCCTGGGCGAAGTCGCCGACTGCGGAAAAGCGCTCGGCCATCAGCTCGAAGAACTGCGGGTCGAGATAGATTTGTTGGTTGGCCGGGCAATAGAAAGGGCCGATCGAACTGTCGGCGGCACCGCAAGCGGAGACCACGCTATCACTGAACAGCGTCAGTGTCGGGGAGGGGTAATGGCGTGCGGTTTGGGCAAACAGCAGCGTCCAGGTGTCTTCGGTGTCACCGAGTATCGACTCGATAAAGCCGAGTTGCGCAGCGTCGGCGGACGAGGCGAATTGGCTCGCGTCATCCATCAGGATCGGCTTTGGCCCGGTGTCGTATGACGCGTAGAGTGCCGCGCCCGTGAGGGTGACAGCTGCCAGGCCGGCAGCGATTTTTTTCCCTGTTTGTTTACGGGCATCCTTGCCCTCTCGCGTGTCATTGACGTTGTCGCTGCGTCTCGCTCTGTTCCATAGCATGTTGGCGTTCCTTCATAGGTTGGGGGTGTAAGTCGCCTATGAATAACCGCGCGCGTCAGAATCTGCTGGGCATAAATGTAAGGGCGCGTAAGACCCTTCTCGAATCTGCCGTTTCGGTGTGAGTCATCAGCCTTTTCCCACTCACTGGTCGAATGCATCCCACACTGGCGCGAAGTCCGGGCTGACCTGTCGCTCACGCTTGGACAGACTGGCAATCAGCGCGCGGTCTTGATCATCGAGATTGACCTCAAGTGCCGCCAGATTGGCGCTTTGGTTGCTGGCGCTGCTCGCCTTGGGGATCGCAGCAACATTGCTTTGATCAAGCAGCCATTTCAGTGCGACCTGGGTCGGCAGTACGCCATGCTTGGCGGCAATTTGCTGAATCTCGGCGATGTGTGAAACCTTGTTACGCGCCAGCGGTGTATAGGCCGTCAGCGCCATATTGTGTTGCCGGGCGTAATCGAGCAGGGCGTTTTGTCCGAGCAGGACGTGGTACTCGACCTGAATGGCCGACAGACCGATGCCGTATTCCTCGACGACTTTGCGCAATAACGGCAGAGGAAAATTCGCCACGCCGATGTTGCGCGTCAGACCTTGTTCCTTGAACGAGGCCAAGGTGTCGAGTGTGCGCGGCAGGTCCCAATCGGTGGTTGGCCAGTGAATCATGAACAGATCGACGTAGTCGCTGCGCAAGGCCTTGAGGCTGCGTTCCATGGAGTGGCGCATCGCGTCGGGTTGCAACTGATCCCACCAGACTTTGGTAGTCAGGTGAATATGCTCGCGCGGTGTCGGCGTATTCGCCAGTGCTTGTCCGACCGCGTCTTCATTGTTGTAGGCCGCTGCCGTATCGATGTGTCGGTAACCCAGTTCCAGCGCCTGCTCCACGGCACGGGTGCATTCGTCGCCGAACATCGGCCAGGTGCCGAGACCGAGTTTCGGCATGTTCAAACCCTGGGCGTTAACGATGTGCTGCATGGTCGATCTCCTGTTCGAAAGCAGTAATGCCGGCGATATGCCGGGCGGCGATATAACCAAATGTCAGTGCCGGGCCGAGGTTGATGCCGCCCGCCGGGTAATGGCCACCCATGACGCTGGCCATGTCGCCACCCGCTGCGTAGAGGCTGGCGATGGCTTGCTCGTTGGCGTCGAGCACTTGCGCGTGGGGGGTGACCTTGAAGTTCGGCAGACATCTACAACGCTTTAGCGATGGGATGTTTTCGGAATTTGATTCCAGAAAATACCCAGCCTCGGCACTGCTCGACAAGCCTTGTTCCAACAAAGCGGGCGTTTATCGCACAGGCGGTTCCAGATTTCGCTTTGCCGCTGATGTCTTCTAGAATCGCTGAAATTTCATTCGGATCTCCCCATGGCCGGTAGTCAAATTGAACGGGTTTTCAGTGTGCTGGAAAGCCTCACCAGTGATCCGCGCGGGCTGCCGATGCAGACCCTGGCCGAGCAACTGGATATCCCCAAAAGTGCCACGCACCGCTTGCTCGCCGAACTGATGCGCCTGGGTTATGTCCGGCAGAATCCGGAAACCCTGCGCTATCACCTGTCGACAAAACTGGTCGCGATGGGCTTTCAATATCTGTCGAACAGCGGCGCCGACATCGTCCAGCCAGTGCTTGATCGACTGGCGCAGGAAACCGGCGAACTGGTGCGCCTGGGCGTAATCGACGGCGAGCGCCAGACATGGATTGCCAAGGCGCAGGGCGCGCGCACCGGTCTGCGTTATGACCCGGACATGGGCCGCGACGCGCCGCTGTTCTATACCGCATCCGGGCATGCTTGGCTGGCGTGCATGAGCGACGCCGAGGCGCTGTCGATGGTCGAGCGTCAGGCGGCAGAAGTCCCGGTAGGCGTCGGGCCGAATGCGCCGCGTTCCAATATCGAATTGCTCGAACGTCTGCGTCTCGCCCGCGAACAGGGTTACGCCTGTGTCGAGGAGAGCTCGGCGGTCGGCACTTCGGCGATTGCGGCGGTGGTCAGGCATCCCGGGAATGGCCGAGTGATTGGCGTGCTCAGTATCGCCGGCCCCAGTGCGCGCATGCCTGGCGCACGTCTGCATGAGCTGGCGCCGTTGTTGCTGACATTCAGCGAAGAATTATCCGCAGCCAGCCTGGCCTCCGAACTGTTCATCTAATCCGCCGAAATCCCCTGTAGGAGCTGCCGAAGGCTGCGATCTTTTGATCTTGTTTTTTAAAGACAAGATCAAAAGATCGCAGCCTTCGGCAGCTCCTACAGGGGGATGAAGTTGTGCGGTGTTCGCACGGTTTCGCGATTGCTGGGTTTTTGATTCTGGAACTCGGTTCTAAATTGTTGATGGAGTGATATTCCAACAACAATCACAAGAGGATCGCGCCTTGAATTCGCCCCTTCGAATCGCCCTGATCGGCGCCGGCAATATGGGCCAGCAACATTATCGGCATCTGCAAACCCTCACTGAAGCGACGTTGTGCTTCATGCCGTGGACCGATGCCCGCAACCTCGAACAAGCGCTGCGTATTGTCGAGAGCGCGGATCGGGAAAATGCCGCGGTGCGGGTCGACGCGTTCCACTTTGATCGTTCGGCGTCACGCTTGCAGGATCTGGCAGAGGTGCCAGCGACGCGCCTGCGTTATGCGCAGTTATGTGATGTGGCGGGGCCGAGACCGTCAGACATGGCCGAGATCTTGCGTCAGGCGCGCAACGAGTGGCGGTTTGCCGGCGAGGGCGATTGCGATTTGCTCGGGTTGCTGCAAGCGCTGCCGACTAATATTCCACTGAGCCTGGAAAATCCTACGGTGAAACTGCTGGAGCAGGGCGTGAGCGGATTGCAGCGGGCGCAGATGGCGATTGATCGAACTCGGGAATTGTTGGCGCGGCTGTAAGTGGTGCTGCGCACCTTTCGCGGGCAAGCCACGCTCCCACAGGAATTGCATCGTCCATGTGAAACGAGGCTTGCCCGCGAAGCTTTTGATCTTTAATGGCAACACAAGGAAACCCAATGACCGTCAGCACCCAGCTCTCCGGTGTCAACCAGCCCTTCAAAGGGATCTTGCTGATTGTCGTGGCAACCTTCCTGTTCTCCAGTCACGACGCACTGTCGAAATACCTCTCCGGTTTCTACCCGATCGTAATGGTCGTCTGGGCGCGTTATCTGGTGCATACGTTATTGATGGCGGGAATTTTTCTGCCGCAGTCGGGGTTGCGCGTCCTACGCACCAAGAAGCCTTTATGGCAGTTGACCCGAGCACTGTGCCTGCTTGGCACCAGCCTGTTTTTCACCACGGCGTTGTTGTACATCCCGCTGGCAGAAGCCACGGCGGTCAACTTTCTTGCGCCGGTATTGGTCACCGCATTGTCGGTGCCGTTGCTTAAGGAAAGAGTCACCCGAGGTCAATGGGTCGCGGTGATCTGCGGCTTCATCGGTGTGTTGATCATCGTTCATCCGGGCGGTGAGTTGTTCACCCCGGCGGTGTTGTTGCCATTCTGCTCGGCGCTGTTTTTCTGCTTCTATCAGTTGCTCACGCGCAAGCTTGCCGAGATCGACAGCCCGACCACCAGTAACTTTTTCGCCGGGCTTTGCAACACGTTGGTGATGAGTGCGCTGGTGCCGTTCTTCTGGCAGGTGCCGACGTTGACCCATGCCGGGTTGATGCTGGCGCTGGGCAGTTGCGGGATGACCGCGCATTTGTTTCTGACCCAGGCGTTTCGCCATGCCGCGCCGGCGCTGCTGGCGCCGTTCGGTTATTGCCAGATCGTGTTTGCGGGGTTGTTGGGCTGGTTGCTGTTCAATCACACGCCGAGTCTGTTGACGATCATCGGTATTGCAGTGATCTGTTGCAGCGGATTGGCAGCAGCGTGGCAGCAAAGCCGCCGCTGAGAGGGCACTCAAACCCCTGTGTAGGAGCTGACGAGTGAAACGAGGCTGCGATCTTTTGATCTTCAACATCAAGATCAAAAGATCGCAGCGTGCCGCAGCTCCTACATGAGTTTATTCGGTGATGGTCGGGATCTTGCGCGGGGCCATGAAGTACATCCACGTCAGCGCAATGAAGTACATCGCCGGGATCAGGGTGAACAACACGGTGTAGTTGTTATTGGTAACGGTAAGGATGTGGCCGACGATCTGGGTCATGAACATCCCGCCGATCGCTGCGCACATGCCGCCGAAACCGAACACCGTGCTCATCATGTGCTTGGGCGTGTAGTCCATCACCAGGCTCCAGATGTTTGCCGTCCAGGCCTGATGCGCACCAATGGCCAGGGAAATCGCCGCCACCGCCACCCACAAATTGGCCGAGCCAGCCGCCATGATCACGCCGATGATGCAGCAGGCAAACAGGAACATCGACAGCAGCCGCGCCTTGATCGAATTCATCCCGCGACCGATCAGGAACGAAGACAGAATCCCGCCACCGACGCTGCCGAAGTCAGCCGTCACGTAGATGATGATCAGCGGAATACCCATCTGGGTGACGTTGATGCCCAAGTTGTATTGCTGATTGAGGAACGGTGGCAGCCAGTACAGGTAGAACCAGAATACCGGCGCGGTCAGCGCATAGGCGATGGCGAACGCCCAGGTGCCACGCATGCGCAGGATCCTCGAGAACGGCACGCGAGCCTGTTCCGGTTCAACTTCCTGCTGGATGTAGTCCAGTTCGGATTGCTTAACGCTCGGGTGATCTTCCGGGTTGAAGTATTTCAAACCCCAGAACAGCAACCAAATGCCGCCCAGCGCCGACATGCACAGAAACGCCGCTTGCCAGCCCCAGACGTGGAGAACCAGTGGCAGCAGCATCGGCGTGAACATCGCGCCAACGTTGGTGCCGGCGTTGAAGATGCCGGTGGCGACCGCACGTTCGCCGGCGGGGAACCACAGGCGCGTGGTTTTCACGCAGGCCGGGTAGTTCGCCGCCTCAGTCAGACCGAGAATGAACCGGCAGACCATGAAGCCAACGGCTGACGTTGCCAGGCCGTGAGCACCGGTGGCCAGGCTCCAGAGCAGCACGGCGCAGAAGAACACGCGTTTGACGCCGACCCGGTCGATCAAGCGGCCTTGAAGGACGAAACCTATCGCGTAGCCAACCTGAAACCAGAAATTGATGTTGGCGTAATCCATCGCCGTCCAGCTCATTTCCTTGGCGAGGATCGGCTGCATGACGCCGAGGGCGGCGCGGTCGATGTAGTTCAGGGTAGTGGCGAAAAACACCAGCGCCAGCATGCCCCAACGGGTTTTGCCGACCGCCATGGCGCCGCGGATCTTGTCGCCGATGCCACCCGTGGCAGTGCTCATGGCCGGGGCCATGCGGGAAGTCTGTGAAGGAATCATGTGTTCCACCCGTTTTTGGATTTGTTATTTGGTGTGCTTTTTCTGTGCACGCTGCGACCGGTGGTTCAGATCCGGACTCAATGTGCGGTCGATGTTGGGCAGCGGACGAAAAATCGTCAATTCGCCAAACGACCATTGTGTTCGATAATCGCACGCAAAACTAACCGGGTAGTACACTTTAAATTGCTGCCACGCCCGATGCAGCCAATAATTTCACCCTATAAAAACCATCCCATGCAGGAGCTGCCGAAGGCTGCGATCTTTTGATCTTGATTCTGAAAAGCAACATCAAAAGATCGCAGCCTGCGGCAGCTCCTACATTAAAGCGGCGCAGTCCGGGAGTTGAAGCATGCAGCGTTCCATTGCCACCGTTTCCTTGAGCGGCACCCTGCCGGAAAAACTCGAAGCCATCGCCGCCGCCGGGTTCGACGGGGTGGAGATTTTCGAAAACGACCTCCTGTACTACGACGGCAGTCCGCGGGAAATTAAACAGATGTGCGCCGATCTCGGCATCGCCATCACGCTGTTCCAGCCGTTCCGTGACTTCGAAGGCTGCCGCCGCGATCGGCTGGCGCGCAATCTGGAGCGCGCCGAACGCAAGTTCGACCTGATGCAGGAGTTGGGCACCGACCTGGTGCTGGTCTGCAGCAACGCTTCGGCCGACAGCGTCGGCGACCAACAAATTCTGATCGATGATCTGCGCCTGTTGGCTGAGCATGCCGGCGCACGCGGCTTGCGCATCGGTTACGAAGCGCTGGCCTGGGGCCGTCACGTGAATACTTATCAACAGGTCTGGGACATCGTGCGTCAGGCCGATCATCCGAGCCTTGGTGTGCTGCTCGACAGCTTTCATACCTTGTCGCTGAAGGGCGATCCCCGCGCCATCGCCGATATTCCTGGCGAGAAGATTTTCTTCGTGCAGATGGCCGACGCGCCGATTCTGCAGATGGATGTGCTGGAGTGGAGCCGGCATTTCCGCTGCTTCCCGGGGCAGGGCGAATTCGATCTACCGGGCTTCCTCGCACCGATCATCCAGAGCGGTTACACCGGGCCGCTGTCGCTGGAAATCTTCAATGACGGCTTCCGCGCCGCGCCGCCACGGGCGAATGCTGCCGACGGTTTGCGTTCGCTGCTGTATCTGGAAGAGAAGACTCGCCAGCGTCTGGAGCAGGAAACCAAACCTGTGGCCAACCGCGAAATTCTTTTCGAAACGCCGAAGGCCAGCGAGTACAACGGCATCGAGTTTCTCGAATTCGCCGTCGACGAAGCGCTCGGTGCCAAACTCAGTCATTGGCTGGAGCGCCTCGGTTTCGTCAAGGCCGGGCAGCATCGTTCCAAGAGCGTGAGCCTGCTGCGTCAGGGCGATATCAACCTGATCCTCAACTCCGAACCGTATTCCTTTGCGCACAGCTTTTTCGAAGCGCACGGCCCCTCGCTCTGCGCCACCGCTGTGCGGGTCAACGACAGCGCCAGTGCCTTGGCCCGCGCCGTGGCTTACAAAGGTCAGCCCTATCGCGGACTGGTCGGCCCCAACGAGCTGGAACTGGCGGCGGTGCGCGCACCCGATGGCAGCCTGATTTATCTGGTCGATGAACAGGCCGACGTCTATGGCACCGATTTCAATCTGCTGACGGATGCGCCGGCCCGCGGCGGCCTCAAACGCATCGACCACATGGCCATGGCGCTGCCCGCCGACAGCCTCGACAGTTGGGTGCTGTTCTACAAGAGCCTGCTGGATTTCGAAGCCGACGATGAAGTGGTACTGCCGGATCCATACGGGCTGGTGAAGAGTCGTGCGCTGCGCAGCCGAGACAGCTCGATCCGTTTGCCGCTGAACATTTCCGAGAACCGCAACACCGCGATTTCTCACGCGCTGTCGAGTTATCGCGGCTCGGGGGTGCATCACATCGCCTTCGATTGTGATGACATCTTCGCCGAAGTCAGTCGTGCCAAAGAAGCCGGCGTGCCGCTGCTGGATATCCCGCTGAACTATTACGACGACCTCGCAGCGCGCTTCGATTTCGATGATGAATTCCTCAGCGAGCTGGCGTATTACAACGTGCTCTACGACCGCGACGCGCAGGGCGGCGAGCTGTTTCACGTCTATACCGAGCCGTTCGAAGGGCGCTTTTTCTTCGAGATCATCCAGCGCAAGAATGGCTATGCCGGTTACGGTGCGGCGAATGTGGCGGTGCGTCTGGCGGCGATGGCCAAATCACGCAGTGGCGCCGTTCGCCAGGCGAAGTTGTAGGAAATTCGTAAACGCGGGATTAAACACGGGCCGTGCGGCTTCCTTCACTGTGCTGCGCGGCCCATAATCGCCGCCTGTGCAGTGATGGCCGTGAGCCCGCAATGACGATGAATACAGAACTTACCGCAGCTACTGAAGTGTCCGCCGTAGAGCCGCGCAAGAGTCGCAAGAACAATCCGGAGAAGACCCGCGAGAACATCCTGCAGGAGGCGATCGTCGAGTTCGTTCAGCAGGGTTTGTCGGGCGCTCGCGTCGACGCGATCGCCGAGCGTATCCATACCTCCAAGCGCATGATCTATTACTACTTCGGCAGTAAGGAGCAGTTGTACGTCGAGGTGCTGGAAAAACTCTACGGGGATATCCGCAGCACCGAAAACCGTCTGCACCTGGCCGAGTTGGCACCAGTGGACGCGATTCGCCGATTGGTCGAATTCACCTTCGATCACCACGATCGCAACGTCGATTTCGTGCGCATCGTCAGCATCGAAAATATCCACAACGCCGAATTCGTGAAGCGTTCCGATGCGATCAAGGCGATGAACAACACCATCCTTGATTCGCTGAGCGAGATTCTGCGGCGTGGCGCTGCAGAAGGTGTATTCCGCGCCGGGCTGGATGCGCTGGATGTGCATCTGCTGATCAGCTCGTTCTGCTTCTATCGCGTGTCGAACCGGCACACATTTGGCGAGATCTTCCAGATCGATCTGCCGGATGAAGGCATCAAACAGCGGCATCGCGAGATGATTTGCGAATCAGTGCTGCGCTACCTGCAAGCCTGACGCATTTCCCTTGTGGGAGCGAGCCTGCTCGCGAAAGCGGTGTGTCAGACAACTCATGTGTTGGCTGGCAGGACGCCTTCGCGAGCAGGCTCGCTCCCACAGGGGGCAGAGTTCAACCCTTCATGCTTTGAAAATGCGCGAGCATCCGCTGCGCATCCGGCACCACGCCGCTGAACAACTCAAACGCCTTCACCGCCTGAAACACCGCCATGTTGCCGCCATCCAGCGTCCGGCAACCGAGTGCGCGGGCGTTGCGCAGCAGTTCGGTCTCCAGCGGGAAATACACAATCTCCGCTACCCACAACTCCTTGCGTAACAGCTCGACCGGCACCGGCATGCCCGGCAGTTTGGCCATGCCCATTGGCGTGGTGTTGACCAGACCATCCGCTAGATTCAGCGTGCTCGGCAGATCCCGACCGGCCACCGCACGACCAAAACCGAAATGCTGATTCAGGTTGTTCGCCAGACTTTCAGCGCGCTCACTGTCGACGTCGAAAATGCTCAGTTGCTGTACGCCTTCGCTCAACAACGCGTGGGCCACTGCCGCGCCAGCACCACCGGCCCCCATCTGGACCACGCGATCACGGGCAGCGTCCTTCAGGCCACGGCGAAAACCCTCGGCGAATCCCAGGCAATCGGTGTTATGGCCGATACGTTTACCGTCCTTGAGCACCACCGTGTTGACCGCACCGATACCTCGCGCTTCCGGCGACAATTCATCGAGCAAAGGAATGATTGCCTGCTTGCACGGGAACGTGATGTTCAGCCCGGTGTAATTCATCTGTTCGGCTGCCAGCAGCAGGTCGGGCAGAGCAGTGCTGTCCATGTGCAACTGATCCAGATCGATCAATCGATACAGGTAACGCATGCCCTGCGCATCACCTTCGTGTTCATGCAGCGCCGGCGTGCGCGAGGCCTGAATGCCGGCGCCGATCAGCCCGGCGAGTATCACGTTATAGCGAGACATGTGATTCACCCCTTCAGCCGCTGACTGAAATGCTCCAGCGCCAGGCGATAACCATGGCTGCCGAACCCGGCCATCACCGCTGTGGCAATCGCCGAGACAAACGAGTGATGACGAAACGGTTCGCGCGCATGCACGTTGGACAGGTGCACTTCAATCACCGGCAACTCACTGGCCACCAGCGCGTCGCGAATGGCGACGGAAGTGTGCGTCCACGCGGCCGGATTGATCACGATCCCGGCGCAACGGCCACGGGCAGCGTGAATCCAGTCGAGCAGTTCGCCTTCGTGATTGGTCTGGCGAAACTCCACGGCCAGGCCGAATTCTTCCGCGGCGCGACCACACAGGGCGGAAATGTCGGCCAGGGTTTCGTGACCGTAAGTCGCCGGTTCACGGGTGCCGAGCAGGTTCAGGTTCGGGCCGTTGAGCACCAGAACGATAGGGGGCATGAGGCGTGACTCCACTTATTGTTTTTGGCTTTGGCCGAAGGTTTCGGCCTGTGGAGATAAAATGTACTAGATGGTTACCATGGTCAATTGAACAAAAATGGCCTTGGCGTTTTATGTTCGGTGATCGCACAGATCAAAAGATCGTCCGAACGCGGCCCGAACCTGCGGCAGCTCCTACATAGGAACGCGTTTCCCTGTAGGAGCTGCCGAAGGTTCGGGCCGCGTTCGGACGATCTTTTAGAACACCCACAAAAAAGCCGTCAATCACGACGGCTTTCTCATATCAGCTATTCCGCAATCAACGCCGGGTCAGCAACACACCCGATTCCATGTGGTGCGTCCACGGGAACTGGTCAAACAACGCACACTGGGTAATGCGGTGCGTGTCGTGCAGCTGGGCGATGTTCGCCGCGAGGGTTTCCGGGTTGCAGGAGATGTACAGGATGTTGTCGAAACGCCGGGTCAGCTCGCAGGTGTCCGGGTCCATGCCGGCACGTGGCGGGTCGACGAAGACGCTGCCGAACTCGTAGCTCTTCAGGTCGATGCCTTGCAGGCGACGGAACGGGCGCACTTCGTTGAGCGCTTCGGTCAACTCTTCGGCGGACAAACGCACGAGAGTGACGTTATCCACAGCGTTTTCGCTAAGGTTGCTCAGTGCCGCGTTGACCGAGGTCTTGCTGATTTCCGTGGCCAGCACTTTGCGCACGCGGGTGGCGAGCGGCAGGGTGAAGTTGCCGTTGCCGCAATACAGCTCCAGCAGGTCGTCAGGGCGGTCGCCGAGCGATTCGTACGCCCAGTTCAGCATCTTCTGGTTCACTGTGCCGTTAGGCTGGGTGAACGCGCCTTCCGGTTGGCGATAGCTGAAGGTACGACCGCCGACTTCGAGTTTCTCGACCACGTAATCGAGGCCAAGCACTTCGCGTTTGCCCTTCGAGCGCCCGATGATGCTGACGCCGAGATCCGCCGCCAGCTTGGTTGCCGCCGCATGCCAGTGTTCGTCCAGCGGACGGTGATAGCACAGGGTGATCATCGCGTCGCCGGACAGCGTGGTCAGAAACTCGACCTGAAACAACTTGTGGCTCAGCGCCGAACTGGCCTGCCACGCCGCCTTGAGCTGCGGCATCAACTGATTGATGCGCAGGCTGGCAATCGGGAACTCTTCAATCAGGATCGGCGTGCGTTTGTCGTCCTGAGCGAACATCGCGTAATGCCGATCGCCACCCTCGCGCCACAGGCGGAATTCGGCGCGCAGGCGGAAGTTCTGCAGCGGCGAGTCGAACACGGTCGGCTCGGGGGCATCGAACGGCGTCAGCAGATCACGCAAACGCGTGACCTTGGCTTCGAGTTGTTCGGCGTAAGCCTGGGAATCAAATGTCATGCGTTGAACCAACCCAACTTGATCACGAACAGAATCGACAGAATCACCAGCGCCGGGTTCAGCTCGCGGGCACGCCCCGACAGCAATTTGATCACGGTCCAGGAAATGAAACCGAACGCGATGCCGTTGGCGATCGAGTAAGTGAACGGCATGGCCAGCGCGGTCACGACTACCGGCGCAGCAACGGTGATGTCGTCCCAGTCTATTTCCGCCAGGCCGGATGTCATCAACACGGCGACGAACAGCAGCGCCGGTGCCGTGGCGAATGGCGGAACGCTGGCTGCCAGTGGCGAGAAGAACAGCGCCAGCAGGAACAGGATCGCCACCACGATGGCCGTCAGGCCGGTACGCCCGCCAGCACTGACGCCGGCAGCGGATTCGATGTAGCTGGTGGTGGTCGAAGTACCCAGCAGCGAACCGGCCATGGCCGCGGTGCTGTCGGCGATCAGCGCGCGCCCCATTTTCGGCATGTGGCCGTCCTTGCCCATCAGGCCGGCGCGCTTGGCGACGCCGATCAGGGTGCCGGAGTTATCGAACAGGTCGACGAACAGGAAGGCGAAAATCACGCTGACCAGACCGATGTCCAGTGCGCCTTTGATGTCCAGCTGCATGAAGGTCGGGGCCAGCGATGGTGGCATCGAAGTCACGCCGCCGAACGGGGTGAAGCCCATCGCGATGGAGGTGATGGTCACTGCCAGAATGCCGATCAGTACCGCGCCGCGCACTTTCAGCGCTTCGAGAGCAACGATCAGGGCGAAACCGAGGGTGGCGAGGATCGGCGCCGGTTGTTTCAGGTCACCAAGGCCGACCATGGTCGCCGGGTTGCTGACCACGATGCCGGCGTTGTGCAGGGCGATCAGCGCCAGGAACAGACCGATACCGGCAGCAATCGCCGAGCGCAGCGGCAGCGGAATGCTGTTGATGATCCATTCACGGATGCGGAAGATCGACAGCAGGAAGAAGCACACGGCCGAAATGAACACCGCGCCCAGCGCCACTTGCCAGGTATGACCCATGTGCAGGACGACGGTGTAGGTGAAGAAGGCGTTCAGACCCATGCCCGGTGCCAGGGCGATCGGGTAGTTGGCGATCAGGCCCATGATCGTCGAACCGATCGCGGCGGCCAGACAGGTGGCGACAAACACCGCGCCCTTGTCCATGCCGGTCTCGCCGAGGATGCTCGGGTTGACGAACAGAATGTAGGCCATGGCCAGGAACGTCGTGATGCCCGCAAGAATCTCGGTGCGCACGTTGGTGTTGTGTGCCTTGAGTTGAAACAGCCTTTCCAGCATGTCTGCTCCCCGTGGCGCGCATAGCGCCGTGAATGTATCGACCTCAACAGCAAAGCACAGACCGTCGCAAGCGCCTGGAAAATTGTGGTGGGCCGGAAAAAGCCGCGCATCATACCAGCAGCGTGGGGGATTGGCTGCGATCGTCGGCGATGTTTTGCAGTCAGGCGAAGTGCGCCATACTGCGCGCCTGTTTTGGGGGGAGGGGCATGATGGGCGTCAAGCGCAATTTCGTTCGATCGTTGGGGCTGTTTTGCACGTTTATGGCCAGTGTGCCTGCCGTAATGGCGGCATCGGCGCCGCCGTTGTCCAGTGTCCAGGTGCTCAAGGTACAGTCGGCCGCTTGTGGCATCGAAAATATTTCCCAAGGGCAAGACAAGACCGCTTGCGACCACGGCGGTGCCAACATCAAGGTGTATGTGCTGGAGATGGGTTACGGCCGTGTACCCAGTGTCGCACTGGACGGTTTCGGGCTCGACGGGATGAAAACCCAGGTTTGCGCCTACGGTAACGGCAACCTGACGGAGTGCACGGGCGCGGCGACGAAGATCGTCGGCGCGTTGTACATCTATGATCTGGAGGGCAAGCAGGAAGGCACGTTCACCTTCAGCAACACCTCGATCAATGCGCCGGGCAACCAGGTCTCGACGCAGCTTTACATCAAGTAACGCCTGGCGCTGCGCGATCCGGAGGAAGCTGACTACGCTTCAAGGATCACCCAGCGGATGGCGCCCATGACTTTTAGAGCCCTGATTACCCTCGCCGAGGGCATTGATGATCTGCAATGCGTGAGCCTGATCGACGTGTTGCGCCGCGCGGAGATCGAAGTCGTCGCGGCCAGTATCGAAGGCCGGCGCATGTTGACCTGCGCGCGCGGCACACGCCTGACCGCCGACGGCATGCTGGTCGATGTATTGGCGCAGAATTTTGACCTGATCGTACTGCCCGGCGGCGCCGTCGGTTCGCAACACCTGGCCGCGCACCAGCCCCTGCAACAACTGCTCAAGGATCAATCCAGCGCCGGCCGCCTGTTCGCCGCCATCGCCGAGTCCCCGGCCGTCGCCCTGCAAGCCTTTGGCGTATTGCGCCAGCGGCGCATGACCTGTCTGCCGAGCACCAGCCATCAATTGTCCGGCTGTACGTTTGTTGATCAACCGGTAGTGGTGGATGGCAACTGCATCACCGCGCAGGGCTCCGGCGCGGTGTTGGAGTTTGCGCTAACGCTGGTTGAGCAACTTGGCGGCAAGGCGCTACGGGCGAAAGTGGCGGGGGCGTTGTTGGTCTGAAGGCTTCAGATCTTCGCCTCTTCCACCGGCACATGCATCTGATCGCGGTTAGCCAGTGTCGGGAACAGCTTGATCCATGTCCCCGTCACCACCAGCGTGCCGATCCCGCCCATTACCACGGCCGGCACGGTACCGAACCAGTGGGCGGTGACGCCGGATTCGAATTCGCCGAGCTGGTTCGAAGCGCCGATGAACAGGCCGTTCACCGCGCTGACCCGGCCGCGCATTTCGTCCGGGGTTTCCAGTTGCACGAAGGAGGCGCGAATGACCATGCTGATCATGTCCGCCGCGCCGAGCACCACCAGCACCGCCAGCGAGAACCAGAACGAGGTCGACAGGCCGAAGGCGATGGTCGCGACGCCGAAGACACCGACTGCGGTAAACATCACCCGGCCGACCTTACGCTCCACGGCAAATCGTGCGAGGAACAGCGACATTCCCAGTGCGCCAACCGCCGGTGCCGAACGCAGCAGGCCCAACCCCCACGGGCCGGTCAGCAAAATATCCTTGGCGAATACCGGCAGCAGCGCTGTGGCACCCCCGAGCAGCACCGCAAACAGATCCAGTGAAATCGCCCCGAGGATGTCCGGGCGACTGCGAATGAAGCGGATCCCCGCGAGCAATGAATCCAGTGTGGCTTTGCCTTTGTTCAATGGCGTTTGTCGTGCGGGCAGGTTGAGCATCAGCGTGCAGGCAATCACGTACAGCAGCACCGTCGGGCCATATACCCAGACGCTGCCGAACGCATAGAGCAGACCGCCAAGGGCCGGGGCGACGATGGTCGCGGACTGTTGCGCCGACTGCGCCGCCGCAACGGCGCGGGGGAACAATGCACTAGGCACGATGCTTGGCAGCAAAGCCTGGGTGGTCGGCATCTCAAAGGAGCGCGCCGCACCGAGCAGGAAGGCGAGGATAAAGATCATCTCGCGGGTGACATGGTCGGTTGCACTGCCGATGGCCAGCGCCAGGGCGATCAACGCCTGTAACGACTGGCAGATCGCTGCGACTTTGCGTCGGTCGTAGCGGTCAGCGACATGCCCGGTGTGCAACATGAATAGCACGCGCGGAGCGAATTCGACCAGGCCCACCAGACCCAGATCGAGAACGTTGCCGGTCAGTTGATAGAGGTTCCAGCCAATCGCCACGGTGAGCATCTGGAAACCGCTGGCGGTAAAAATTCGCGCCATCCAGAAAGCCAGGAAGGGGCGGTGGTGACGTAACAGCAAAGGCTCTTGGCTGGGCATCTGAAGGCAGGTCTGGTTCGAGGGGAACCGCGAGGTTATCACCAGTCTGTAACAGGAAGTTGCTATGACAAAAAATTTAGTTAGCCAGACATCGATATTCTCGCCATCACAAATTAACCCTGTGGCGAGGGGATTTATCCCCGTTCGGCCGCGCAGCAGTCGCAAATTGGGCGCCACGATTGATCTGAAAATACGCGCTGGATGGATTCGGGGCCGCTTCGCAGCCCAACGGGGATAAATCTTCTCGCCACAGGGTTTATGTGTTGTTTCCTTACCATCACATGGCTCCGGGGATTTGTTGCAGGGCGTTGCAGCTGCAATGAGGCAACTTGTCACGCGGCAAACGACCACGCAGTTCATCGGCAAAAATGGGACTACTCTTTCAACGTTGCTTGATCCAGATCAAGACCTCAACGGAATTGATCCGGCGGCCAGTTGGCCAGACTCCCTGCGTTGCGATGGTTGTTTAAAAAGAACGAATCAGAATTCGCCGCACTCATATCCGTGGGGGCAGTGGGTGCAGGCCTCCGGGTCCGCAGCCGGTATTACCTGACAGAGGAAGCCATATGTTCGGTTTAGAGGCACTAGATCTCGCCCGAATTCAGTTCGCGTTCACCATCTCGTTCCACATCCTGTTCCCGGCCATCACCATCGGTCTTGCGAGCTACCTTGCGGTACTCGAAGGCCTGTGGCTGAAAACCCACAACGACACTTACCGTGACCTCTACCATTTCTGGTCGAAGATCTTTGCCGTCAACTTCGGCATGGGCGTGGTCTCGGGGCTGGTCATGGCCTACCAGTTCGGCACCAACTGGAGTCGCTTCTCGGACTTCGCCGGCGCCGTCACCGGGCCATTGCTGACGTATGAAGTGCTCACTGCGTTCTTCCTCGAAGCCGGTTTCCTTGGGGTGATGTTGTTCGGCTGGAACAAGGTCGGGCGGGGTCTGCACTTCTTTGCCACGATCATGGTGGCCATCGGTACGCTGATCTCGACTTTCTGGATTCTGGCATCCAACAGCTGGATGCAGACCCCGCAGGGTTTTGAAATCATCAACGGCCAGGTGATTCCGACCGATTGGCTGGCGATCATCTTCAACCCCTCGTTCCCGTATCGACTGATGCACATGGCGACCGCTGCGTTTGTTGCCACGGCGTTCTTCGTCGGTTCATCGGCAGCCTGGCATTTGCTGCGCGGCAAGGACAACCCGGCCATTCGTACCATGCTGTCGATGGCGATGTGGATGGCGTTGATCGTCGCGCCGATCCAGGCAGTCATTGGCGACTTCCATGGCCTGAACACGCTCGAACACCAACCGGCAAAAATCGCCGCGATCGAAGGTCACTGGGAAAACAAAGGCGACGAAGCGACGCCGTTGATCCTGTTCGGCTGGCCGGACATGAAAGAAGAGAAGACCAAGTTCGCCGTGGAGATCCCGTACCTCGGCAGCCTGATCCTCACGCACTCGCTGGACAAACAGGTGCCGGCGCTCAAGGAGTTTCCACCGGAAGACCGGCCGAATTCGACCATCGTGTTCTGGTCGTTCCGGGTCATGGTCGGCCTCGGTTTCCTGATGATCTTCACCGGTCTGTGGAGTCTGTGGCTGCGTAAGCGCGACACGCTCTACACCTCGCGGCCGTTCCTCTATCTGGCGTTGTGGATGGGGCCGTCCGGTCTGATCGCGATTCTGGCCGGCTGGTTTACCACCGAAATCGGCCGTCAGCCGTGGGTGGTTTATGGACTGATGCGCACGGCGGATGCCTCTTCCAACCATAGCTTCGTGCAGATGAGCATCACCCTGATCATGTTTGTGGTGGTGTATTTCGCGCTGTTCGGTGCAGGTCTCGGCTACATGATGCGCCTGGTCCGTAAAGGGCCGAAGATCAGCGAAGGCGCAGAAACGCCGGAGGGTGGTCCAGGCAAAAAACGCACACCGGCTCGTCCGTTGTCCGCTGCCGACGATTCGGCGGATGCCGACCACGGCGACGACGACGTCCGCCTGACCAAGGAGATTTGACTCATGGGTATTGATCTTCCGCTGATCTGGGCCGTGATCATCATCTTCGGCATCATGATGTACGTGGTCATGGACGGCTTCGACCTGGGGATCGGGATTCTCTTTCCGTTCATCCCGGGCAAGGTCGATCGTGACGTGATGATGAACACCGTCGCCCCGGTCTGGGACGGCAACGAAACCTGGCTGGTGCTGGGCGGCGCGGCGTTGTTCGGCGCGTTCCCGCTGGCGTATTCGGTGGTGTTGTCGGCGCTGTACCTGCCGCTGATCTTCATGCTGATCGGTTTGATTTTCCGGGGTGTGGCGTTCGAGTTCCGCTTCAAGGCCAAGGACGACAAACGTCATCTGTGGGACAAGGCGTTTATCGGCGGCTCGGTGGCGGCGACGTTCTTCCAGGGCGTGGCACTGGGTGCATTTATCGATGGCTTGCCGGTGGTCAATCGGCAGTTCGCCGGCGGTTCACTCGACTGGCTGACACCGTTCACACTGTTCTGCGGCGCCGCGCTGGTGGTGGCGTATGCCTTGCTCGGCTGCACCTGGCTGATCATGAAGACCGAAGGCAAGCTGCAAGAGCAGATGCACAATCTGGCCCGGCCTCTGGCGTTCGTGTTGCTGGCGGTGATCGGTGTCGTCAGTCTGTGGACGCCACTGGCGCATCCGGAAATTGCCTCGCGCTGGTTCAGCATGCCCAACCTGTTCTGGTTCATGCCGGTGCCGATTCTGGTGCTGGTGACGATGTACGGCCTGATCCGCGCGGTGGCACGCAATGCCAACTACATGCCGTTCCTGCTGACCCTGGTGCTGATCTTCCTCGGCTACAGCGGTCTGGGCATCAGCCTGTGGCCGAACATCGTGCCGCCGTCGATCTCGATCTGGGACGCTGCCGCACCGCCGCAAAGCCAGGGCTTCATGCTGGTGGGCACGCTCTTCATCATCCCGTTCATCCTGGGTTACACCTTCTGGAGCTACTACGTGTTCCGCGGCAAGGTCACCCATGAAGACGGTTATCACTAAACCTGTGGGAGCGGGCTTGCCCGCGATGGCGTCGGCAACGGCGCCATCGATCTGACTGATGAGGATCGAAACAATGTCCAGCAAACATTCCCTTCATGAGATTAAACAAGCCGAAAAAAAGCCGCTGTGGCAGCGGCTCGGCTGGCTGGCCCTGATCTGGGTCGGCAGTGTTGGCGTGCTGTTTATCGCCGCCAGCCTGATGCGCCTGTTCATGAGTGCGGCAGGCCTGACCACGCACTGAATCTGAATCATCCCCGTCCCGGCGCCTTCGGGTACGGTTTGTAACCCTCTTCACGGAGGGTTTTTTTTGCCCTGAAGATTATTTGCGTGCTTTGAGAATCACGAACTTCGGCGTGGCCGCGACTTGCTCAACGCCCCGGAACAGGCGCGCCAGTTTGCTGTGATAACCCAAGTGACGGTTGCCGACGATGTACAACGCGCCACCCACCACCAGAGCCTCACGCGCTTGCTGGAACATGCGCCAGGCGAGGAAGTCGCCGACCACCTGCTGCTGATGGAAGGGCGGATTGCACAGCACCACGTCCAGTGATTGTGCCTCCTGCCCGGCCAGACCATCGCCTGCACGCACTACGACCTCGCGATCACCCAACGTCGCGCGCCAGTTTTCAGCGGCCGATTGCACCGCCATGTACGACTCGTCGACCAGCGTGTAATGCGCGTCCGGGTTGCGCAGGGCGCTGGCAATCGCCAACACGCCATTACCGCAGCCAAGGTCGGCCACCCGCGCACTACCGAGGTTTTGTGGCAGGTGGGGCAGAAAGGCGCGAGTACCGATGTCGAGGCCTTCACGGCAAAACACATTGGCGTGGTTGAGCAGTTCGATCGCCGGTTCATCAAGACGATAGCGCGACGGGTAGGGCGAGACCGCCGGGGCTTTTGCCTCCGGTGTGGCTATCAACAGTCGAGCTTTCTTCACGGCCAGCGAGGCATGTACCGGGCCGATGTAACGCTCCAGCAAATCACCGGCAGCGCGTGGCAGGTGTTTGACCATCGCCGCGGCAACGACTTCAGCGCCTGGCGCCAGTTGCCCTTGCAGGCGGATCAGTTGTTCTTCGAGCAGGGCCAGGGTTTTCGGTACGCGGATCAGTACGCGGTCGAACGGGCCGACCAACGGCTCGCTGGCCGGGGTTGCGCGAATCGCGTCGAATGCCTGGCCATTGCGCAGCAAATTCTTTTCCAGCCCTTGAAAGCCTAGAAACGAGTCACCGCTGCTGCTCACCTCGACTTTGCCCAAGAGGCTCGCAGCCAGCGCGCCGAAGCTGTCATTGAGCACCAACACCCGCGTGTTCGCTGCTGGCTGTTGCGCGGCAAGATGATTGAGCAGGTATTCGTCAGCCGCGTCGAAGGCTTGCAGCGGTTCATTCTGCTGCTCGGGCTGGCGGATCAGATCGAGTTGGGCGAAGGGGGTGTCGAGCAAAGGCATGGGGCGGGACTCTGGGTAATCAACGGGTGTCCCGCGGCCCAGGGTAGCGTGCGGCGGAACCGTCCGAGTGCAATGCGACGCGCAGTCTGGCGTCATCACTCAGGAAGGTCGCAAATGGTACTTTTTTTTCCTTTGGAATACCCGCAGGTTTTCGTCGTGGCGGGGATCTCTCGTCAGATAATGCCGATTCGAGCGGCGGCAATGACGGCAGAAATCTTATTGCAGACGTTGAGCTTCAGAATCACGTTTTGCACGTGATAATTCACGGTTCGCTCGCTCAGGAACAGGATTCTGGAGATTTCATAAGCGGTCTTGGCGACAGCTGAGAGTTTCAACACCTCGAGCTCTCGCGGCGACAGGTGTGGTTGCGCGGCCTTGAGCGCCGCTTTGGGCAGAGTTTTGGCGAACAGTTCGCTCAAATGACTGGTCGCGTAAAACATGTAGCCAAAATGCTCGTACAGCTCAAGCGGGCTCAACGGGCCATGTTCTCTGGCCAGGCTGATAATGCTGCACAAGCCGCTCTCTTCATGCAGGAATGACTGCGACCAGCCATGGCGCAAGCCATATTCCTGCTGGGCTTGCCATAATTGCGGGGTAGACGAAAACAGGTTCTCGCTCCAGACGATCGGCAACATTGAGTGGTTGCAATGTGCTATTGCCGGATCAACTTTACTGTAACGCTCCTTTTCATATTGCTGACTGAACTGCTTGGGATAGTTATTGATTTGCAAGGCATTAAAATCGGCATTCCGATTGTTTGATGTCAAATAGATAGCGCAAAAACTGAATCCAATATTCTCGGCAAATCTCAGCAGGATTGGATAAGCGACGTCTATTTCCCTTGCGAAAGTCAGTTGCTTTAACTGCGACTCCTTCCACATTTCCATCACAAACTCTCCATGAGTACTTCGCGGGGGTGCTTTTTGGATCCAGTGGATCAGCACGAAAACGAAGTGTAGGACGTTTCTTACAAAGTGTTCTGGAATATTTCGCTCTTGGAACATGGTGTTATTTTCAAAAAAAGATATTAGTGCTCGCGGTTTTTATATTGGGGATAGCATCTAAACGAAAAGTGATACTCAGGGCTTACACGTTTGAGAATGCGTTGAGATCTTGTTTGCGCGAGCTTAGTGCTAATACCATTACAAACCACCGGTGTTTAATCGCAGAGGATTGCGCGAAACTGCGGCTATCCGTTCGATGGAGTGCCTCATGACTGCCAGCACTGAGAAGTTCACCCGACAGACCTTGCTTGATGTCCAGCCGGTTACGGCCAATCTGTTCACGCTGCGTACCACCCGGGATGCCGGGTTCAGGTTTCGTGCGGGCCAGTTCGCCCGACTCGGGGTGACCAAGGCAGATGGCAGCACGGTGTGGCGGGCCTATTCGATGGTGTCGTCGCCGTTCGATGAGTTTCTCGAGTTCTTTTCCATCGTAGTCCCCGGAGGCGAATTCACCAGCGAGCTCAGCCGACTGCAGGTGGGCGACACCTTGCTGGTGGAGCGTCAGGCCTTTGGTTATCTGACCCTGGATCGTTTCATTGATGGCCGCGACCTGTGGATGTTATCGACGGGCACCGGGGTGGCGCCGTTTCTATCGATTCTGCAGGACTTCGAGGTCTGGGAAAAATTTGAGCGCATCATTCTCGTCTACAGCGTGCGCGAGGCGCGGGAGCTGGCTTATCAATCGTTGATTGCCGAACTGACGCAACGGGATTATCTGCAAGAGCACGCGCACAAATTGCAGTTCATCGCGACGGTAACGCGTGAGGAGCATCCTGGCGCGCTGAATGGGCGTATCACCCAACTGATCGAAAGCGGTGAGCTGGAGCGCAAGGCCGGTGTAGAGCTTTCGCCCGAGCATTCACGGGTCATGCTGTGCGGCAATCCGCAAATGATCGACGACACCCGCGCCCTGCTCAAACATCGCGGTATGAGCCTGAGCCTGACCCGCAGGCCCGGCCAGGTAGCGGTGGAAAACTACTGGTAAAAAAAACGGCACCTCGCAGGTGCCGTTTTGTTTTGCGCCGCCTGTTCAGGGGCGGTTGTTCTGCGCCTTGAGCAAGTCGCGGATCTCGCCCAGCAGTTCCTCTTCTTTGGTCGGAACCGGCGGCAGAGTAGGGGCCACGGCCTCTTCACGCTTCAGGCGGTTGATGGCTTTGACACCCATGAAAATCGCGAAGGCGACGATCACGAAGTCCAGAATCGTCTGGAGAAACTTACCGTACGCCATGACGACCGCAGGGGTGCTGCCCTCGGCAGCTTTCAGCGTAATCGCCAGGTCACTGAAGTCCACACCTCCGATCAGCAGGCCGATTGGCGGCATGATGACGTCGCCGACAAACGACGAAACAATCTTGCCGAAGGCCGCACCGATGATGATACCGACGGCCATGTCGACCACATTGCCTTTGACCGCGAAGGCCTTGAACTCACTTAGCACGCCCATAGGTTATTTCCTTGTTACAGATGAGGTTGGTGTACGCAGTGTAAATCAGCAAAACGCGTCCTGCGCGAAACACCTTCTTACAATACCCGTTTTTATCGACACATTAATCGGTAAATAGTTTGCAAAGTGCCACTAATCGCGCGCGAAATACGCCTTAACTCGCTGATCAGGAAGCTATTTTTCTTAATGGTGAACTTGTGAAGATTCTATTTAGGTTCCAGCGCTACGCCCTCTAGCCTCTGGTTGGCGCACCAGGATGCGCCCAAAAAAACCAGAGGAACCTGATATGACTTCATCGCTTGGCATAGGGGCTTTTCCCCATCGCCGTACCCTCGGCGTACTCACCGCCAGCCTGCTGACGTTGTCCGTGAATGCCGCGCCGCTGACGCGCGATAACGGCGCAGCGGTCGGTGACAACCAGAACTCGCAAACCGCCGGCGCCAATGGCCCGGTGCTGCTGCAGGATGTGCAACTGATCCAGAAGCTGCAGCGTTTCGATCGTGAACGCATTCCCGAGCGCGTGGTGCATGCCCGCGGTACCGGTGCGCATGGCACCTTCACCGTGACCAACGATCTCAGCGACCTGAGCAAGGCCAAGGTATTTGCCGCCGGCCAGGCGACGCCGGTCTTCGTACGGTTTTCCGTCGTGGTGCATGGCAACCACTCCCCGGAAACCTTGCGCGATCCTCGTGGCTTTGCCACCAAGTTCTACACCGCCGATGGCAATTGGGATCTGGTTGGGAATAACTTTCCGACCTTTTTCATCCGTGATGCAATCAAGTTTCCGGATATGGTGCATGCCTTTAAACCAGATCCGCGGACTAACCTTGACGACGACTCACGTCGCTTCGATTTCTTTTCCCATGTGCCTGAAGCCACTCGAACGCTCACCGAGTTGTATTCCAACTCGGGAACGCCAGCAAGTTATCGAGAAATGGATGGTAATGGCGTACACGCCTATAAGTTGGTTAACGCCAAAGGTGAAGTTCACTACGTGAAGTTTCACTGGAAAAGTTTGCAAGGGATCAAAAACCTCACGCCTGAAGAAGTAAGTAAAGTTCAGGGTCAAGACTACAGTCATATGACCAGTGACCTTGTTACGCATATCAATAAAGGTGATTTCCCGAAATGGGACTTGTACATTCAAGTGCTGAAACCACAAGATTTGTCCAAGTTTGATTTCGATCCATTGGACGCGACCAAGATCTGGCCAGGTATCCCTGAGCGAAAAGTTGGACAAATGGTCTTGAACCGAAATCCGGCAAACGTATTCCAGGAAACCGAACAAGTGGCCATGGCGCCGGCTAATGTGGTGCCGGGGATCGAGCCTTCGGAAGATCGTTTATTGCAAGGCCGAGTGTTCTCTTACGCTGACACGCAAATGTATCGCTTGGGCGCCAACGCGCTGCAACTGCCGATCAATGCACCGAAGGTGACGGTGAATAACGGCAACCAGGATGGCGCAATGAACATCGGCGCGAGCAACTCCGGGGTCAATTATCAGCCGAGCCGTTTGCAACCGCGTGAAGAAACAAACAGTGCGCTTTACAGTCAGTCGGCGCTGTCTGGCAATACTCAGCAGGCGAAAATTACACGGGAGCAGAACTTCAAGCAGGCCGGTGATCTGTATCGCTCATTCAGCCAGAAGGAACGTCGTGACCTGATCGACAGCTTCGGCGGCTCGCTGGCGACCACTGACGAGGAGAGCAAGCACATCATCCTGTCCTTCCTTTATAAGGCTGATCCGGAATACGGCAGCGGTGTGACAGCCGTGGCCAAGGGTGATCTGAGCCGGGTCAAGGCGTTGGCTGCGAAATTGGTCGACTGATCCCGACGCCATGCCATGCGGGGCCTGAATCAGGCCCCGTTCTGTTCCAGGAGGTGATTTATGCGTGTTGTTTTCTTGCTGCTCGGCTGCCTGTCCTTTGCGGTGCTGGCCGAACAGAACCCCGAGGCGATCAAGGCCCAGTTGCAGGACTACTATTTCGACGCCGCCCGGCGCGGCGACGTGCCGATGCTCGAGACTTTCATTGAATCCGGCTACTCCCTCGATACCCGTGACAATAAGGGTTACACCGCATTGATTCTGGCGGCCTATCACGGCCAGGCGCCGGCGGTGGAACGTCTGCTCGCGGCTGGCGCCGATGCCTGTGCGCAGGATCAACGCGGCAATACCGCGCTGATGGGGGCAATCTTCAAAGGTGAGTTGCAAATCGCCCGACGCCTGATGGCCACTGATTGCAGCCCTGATCAACGTAATGGTGCCGGACAGACGGCCGCCATGTACGCCGGGTTGTTCCAGCGCCTGGAATTGCTCGATGCGCTGCAAGCCAAGGGTGCCGACCTGCATGCCGAGGATCCGCTGGGCAACAGCGCCACACGTCTGGCCAGCGGGGAAATCCGTACCGCTGCGCCGCGCTGATCGACGGTAGCTGCGTTATCATCGCGATTTTTGCCGGGGGATCGAGATGGCCAAGGCCAAGCGCATGTACGGCTGCACCGAGTGTGGCGCAACGTTTCCCAAGTGGGCCGGCCAGTGTGGTGAATGTGGCGCCTGGAACACCCTGACCGAAACCATGATCGAAAGCGGCGGCGCTACAGCCCCGACCGGTCGTACCGGCTGGTCCGGGCAGCAGGCACAGATCAAGACCCTGGCCGAAGTCAGCATCGAAGAAATTCCGCGCTTTTCCACCGCTTCCAGTGAACTGGATCGCGTGCTCGGCGGCGGTCTGGTCGACGGTTCGGTGGTGTTGATCGGCGGCGATCCAGGTATCGGCAAGTCGACAATCCTGCTGCAAACCCTGTGCAACCTCGCCAAGAGCATGCCGGCGCTGTACGTCACCGGCGAAGAATCGCAGCAACAAGTGGCCATGCGCGCCCGCCGTCTCGGCTTGCCGCAGGATCAACTGCGAGTGATGACCGAAACCTGCATCGAAACCATCATCGCCACCGCCCGGCAGGAAAAGCCCAAGGTGATGGTGATCGACTCGATCCAGACGATCTTCACCGAACAACTGCAATCGGCGCCCGGCGGCGTCTCTCAGGTGCGTGAAAGCGCGGCGCTGCTGGTGCGTTACGCCAAGCAGAGCGGCACGGCGATTTTCCTCGTCGGTCATGTGACCAAGGAAGGCGCGCTCGCCGGTCCCCGGGTGCTCGAACACATGGTCGACACCGTGCTGTATTTCGAAGGCGAATCCGATGGGCGTCTGCGTTTGCTGCGCGCGGTGAAAAACCGTTTCGGCGCGGTCAACGAGTTGGGTGTGTTTGGCATGACCGACAAGGGCCTGAAGGAAGTCTCCAACCCTTCGGCGATTTTCCTCACCCGCGCGCAGGAAGAAGTCCCGGGCAGTGTGGTCATGGCAACCTGGGAAGGTACGCGGCCGATGCTGGTCGAAGTGCAGGCGCTGGTCGATGACAGCCATTTGGCCAATCCACGTCGGGTCACTCTGGGCCTGGATCAGAACCGCTTGGCGATGTTGCTCGCGGTGTTGCATCGCCATGGCGGGATTCCGACCCACGATCAGGACGTGTTCCTCAACGTGGTCGGTGGGGTGAAGGTGCTGGAAACGGCATCTGACCTGGCGCTGATGGCCGCCGTCATGTCGAGCTTGCGCAACCGGCCATTGCCGCATGACCTGCTGGTGTTTGGCGAGGTCGGTTTGTCTGGCGAAGTGCGTCCGGTGCCAAGCGGTCAGGAGCGCCTGAAGGAAGCCGCCAAGCACGGCTTCAAACGCGCGATCGTGCCCAAGGGCAATGCGCCAAAGGAATCGCCGCCAGGCTTGCAGATTATCGCCGTGACCCGCCTCGAACAGGCCCTCGACGCACTCTTCGAATAACCCGAGATTCCCTGTAGGAGCTGCCGCAGGCTGCGATCTTTTGATCTTCAAACCAAAGTCAAAAGATCGCAGCCTGCGGCAGCTCCTACAGGGGCAACGTTCAGATTTCGATCAAGGCGCCCAGTTCGCGTTCCAGCTCTTGCGGATCGGCCAGGTTCAGCTCTATCAACCGCCGCAAGCGCTGGATCGATTCCAGGCTGATGTGTCGGCAGACAAAGCCCAAGTGTCCATGATCGTTGTGGGTCAGATGCACATCCATTTCGATTTCGACGTCCGGGCTCAGATGGATACTGACGAAAAAGTCTTGCGCTGCATCGCCCAGCCACGGTTCCGGCCGTTCGATCAGCAACCCTTTGAGTGACAGGTCGATCAGCTTGACCGGCCAGATGTACTCGGCCTGACTCAGCTCGGTTCTGGCATCGAACGCAATACGTTTGAAGCGACGACGATTGGCTGGGTGCTCGCTCATGGCGCAATCCTCCGAAGGTTCGCTGACTATAGACCCGCATTGTTCAAGCGTGCCAGCGTGGACGGGCCACTCAGACCAATGTCGGGGTATGGTCTTTGCCGCCAGTAGCGCTAAACTCGGGGTGGCTGTCTTTCTTGTCCACCCTGGCTGGAATAATAAAATGAAAAATAATAATAGCCTGCTACGCCACTTACCCTGGCTATTGCTGGCAATCGTAGGAGCGTGCGCCCTGGGCGTAGTGGCATTGCGCCGCGGCGAGGCGATCAACGCCTTGTGGATCGTGGTCGCTGCCGTGGCCATTTATCTGGTTGCGTACCGTTACTACAGTCTGTTCATCGCTAACAATGTGATGCAACTCGATGCGCGTCGGGCCACCCCCGCCGTGCTCAACAACGATGGTCTGGACTATGTGCCGACCAACAAACACATTCTTTTCGGTCACCACTTCGCTGCCATCGCTGGCGCGGGGCCGCTGGTCGGCCCGGTATTGGCAGCGCAGATGGGTTATCTGCCCGGTACGCTGTGGCTGATAGCCGGTGTGGTGCTGGCGGGCGCGGTGCAGGACTTCATGGTGCTGTTCATGTCGACCCGGCGCAACGGCCGTTCCCTGGGTGACATGGTGCGAGAAGAAATGGGCCGTATTCCCGGCACCATCGCCCTGTTCGGCTGCTTCCTGATCATGATCATCATCCTCGCGGTGCTGGCGCTGATCGTGGTCAAGGCACTGGCGGAGAGCCCGTGGGGCATCTTCACCGTGATGGCGACCATCCCGATCGCGATGTTCATGGGCATCTACATGCGCTACATCCGCCCGGGCCGCATCGGCGAAATCTCCGTGGTCGGCGTGTTGCTACTGCTCGGTTCGATCTGGCTCGGTGGGCAGATTGCCGCTGATCCGGTATGGGCCAAAGCGTTCACCTTCACCGGCGTGCAGATTACCTGGATGCTGGTCGGTTACGGTTTCGTCGCGGCATCGCTGCCGGTCTGGCTGATTCTCGCACCGCGTGACTACCTCTCCACGTTCCTCAAGATCGGCACCATCATCGCCCTGGCGATCGGCATTCTGGTGACCATGCCCGAGCTGAAAATGCCCGCGCTGACCCAGTTCGTCGACGGCACTGGCCCTGTGTGGAAGGGCGGTCTGTTCCCGTTCCTGTTTATCACCATCGCTTGCGGTGCGGTTTCCGGCTTCCACGCGCTGATTTCTTCGGGCACCACGCCGAAGCTGCTGGATAACGAAACCAACGCCCGTTACATCGGTTACGGCGGCATGCTGATGGAGTCGTTCGTCGCCATCATGGCCATGGTCGCTGCGTCGGTGATCGAGCCAGGCGTGTACTTCGCCATGAACAGCCCGGCTGCCGTGGTTGGCAGTGATGTTGCTTCGGTTGCGCAAGTGGTCTCCAGCTGGGGCTTTGCGATTACGCCGGAAGCGCTGCAAGCCGTGGCGCACGACATCGGCGAAACTACGATCCTGGCTCGTGCCGGCGGTGCGCCGACCCTGGCAGTCGGTATCGCGCAGATCCTGCACAGTGTCCTGCCGGGTGAAAACACCATGGCGTTCTGGTACCACTTCGCGATCCTGTTCGAAGCGCTGTTCATTCTGACCGCAGTCGACGCCGGCACCCGTGCCGGTCGTTTCATGCTGCAGGATTTGCTCGGCTCTTTCGTCCCGGCACTGCGACGTACCGAATCGTGGACCGCCAACCTGATCGCCACCGCCGGTTGTGTGGCGATGTGGGGCTGGTTGCTGTATCAGGGTGTGATCGATCCACTGGGCGGCATCAACACCCTGTGGCCACTGTTCGGTATCTCCAACCAGATGCTGGCCGGTATCGCGCTGATGCTCGGCACCGTGGTCCTGATCAAAATGAAGCGTCAGCGCTACATTTGGGTCACCCTGCTGCCAGCGGCCTGGCTGCTGATCTGCACTACGACCGCAGGCTTCATCAAGCTCTTCGATGCCAACCCGGCGATCGGTTTCCTGTCGCTGGCGAAGAAATACAGCGACGCGCTGGCCAACGGTCAGATTCTCGCCCCGGCGAAGAGTATCGATCAGATGCAGCACGTGATCTTCAACGCCTATACCAACGCAACGCTCACCGCGCTGTTCCTGTTCGTGGTCTTCAGTATCCTGTTCTATGCGCTCAAGGTCGGCATCGCCGCCTGGGGCAAAAAAGAGCGTACGGATAAAGAATCGCCATTCCAGGCCCTGCCGGACGCGTAACCAGAGGATTGCACCATGTTCAATGACCTGAGTCGCCTCGGTAAATACCTCGGTCAGGCTGCGCGCCTGATGGTCGGCATGCCCGACTACGACACCTACGTCGAGCATATGCAAACCAAGCACCCGGACAAACCGGTGATGAGCTACGAGATGTTCTTCCGCGAACGTCAGGAAGCGCGTTATGGTGGCAAGGGTGGGCCGAAGTGCTGTTGAGCTGACAGCGCAAAGGTTGAGGTAATCCCCCCTGTGGGAGCGAGCCTGCTCGCGAATACGGAGTGTCAGTTGATGATTGATTTGACTGACACACCGCTTTCGCGAGCAGGCTCGCTCCCACATTTGTTTCTGTGTTGTTCATTCATTTTGTGAAGGAGAAAGCGTTTGTCCTCTCCCATCCCGGTAACAGTACTCAGCGGTTTCCTCGGTGCCGGCAAGACCACCTTGCTGCGCCACATTTTGAAAGCCGAGCACGGCCTGAAAATCGCCGTGATCGAAAACGAATTCAGCGATGCCGGCATCGACACTCAGTTGCTCGGCGACGAACCCGTGCAAGTCATGACCCTGGCCAACGGCTGCGTCTGCTGCACCATCCATACCGATTTGACCAAGGCCCTGTATCTGCTGCTCGAGCGTTTGGACAGCGGCGAAATCGCCTTCGACCGTCTGGTGATCGAATGCACCGGGCTGGCCGATCCTGCGCCTGTTGCACAGACTTTTTTCATCGATGAAGAGCTGCGCGAGCGTTACTTGCTCGACGGCATCATCACCCTGGTCGATGCCGCGCACGCGGATGTGCATCTGACCCAGACCATTGCCCAGGCGCAGATCGGTTTCGCCGACCGCTTGCTGGTGAGCAAGACCGATCTGGTCGACGAAGCCACCTTCAATGCACTGAGCGAACGCCTGACGCGGATTAACCGTCGTGCGCCGATTCGTGTGGTTGATCGCGGCAACATCGAACTGGCTGAACTGCTGGATGTGCGCGGCTTCAATCTGAATGCGGATCTTGGCGGCGGTTTGAGTCTGCGTCCGGCGACCAAGGCGCCATCGATTGATCGCATTTCCAGCCTGGTGCTGCGCACCGATCAGCCGCTGGATATCGATCAGCTCAGCGAGTTCATGAACGAGCTGCTGGAAGACCACGGCAAACAATTGCTGCGCTACAAAGGCGTGCTGAGCATTGTCGGCGAAGATCGGCGGTTGGTGTTTCAGGGCGTGCTGAAACTCTATGGTTTCGACTGGGACACCGAATGGGCCGAGAGTGAAGTGCGGGAAAGCGTGATTGTGTTTATCGCCGATGATTTGCCGGAAGAGAAAATTCGGGCGGGGTTTGCCAAGGTTGTTGCAGGCTGATGGTTCCTGGTTGTCAGTGATGGCCTCTTCGCGAGCAAGCTCGCTCCCACAGTGGATCGCATTTGTCTGGAAAGAACGCGGTCTCCTGTGGGAGCGGGCTTGCTCGCGAAGGCGATCTAACCGACAGCACAATGCCCAAGGTCTGAACCCAACAGCGTCTGCTCAAGATGATCCAAGTGCCGATTCATCAGCATCCCGGCCCTGGAAGCATCGCCTTGTTCCACCGCCTCAACCAACGCCAAATGCTCCCGCCAAGCGCAACAGCTGTGCGCTGAACCCTCACACCGCGCGATCGCCAATGACGTCAACGGCACCAGACTGCCCAAAAAATGCGCCAACGGTGCATTCCCCGCCATCTGCGCCAACGTCAGATGAAATTCCCCGGACAAGCGAATCGCCGCCCCACGTCGGTCCTGCTCAACTGCCAGCCGCTCACGCTCAATCAACCCACGCAAGCGTTGCAAACCATCAGCCTGCGGACGCTGACAAGCCAGGCGCACCAACGTGCTTTCAGTCAGTCGCCGTGCATGCAAGGTCTGCCGGGTCTGCTCGCGATCCGGCGCCGCCACACGCGGACGATGATTTGCGCGCAGCACAATGACTTGCTCATGGGATAACTGCGTCAGCACCCGCCGCACATCGGCGCGGCTGACGTTGAACATGTCTTTCAGACTGTCTTCGGTGAAGCGGCTGTCGGCATCGATACGCTGTTCGAGAATGGCATCGAACAGTCGCGGATACAGATCCTCCACCGCTGCGCGCGGACGGGAGAAGGGCAGAGGCGTCGTGGTCTGGCGAGTGTGCGACGCTGCGGCAAAACTGTTCATGGCCTGTCTCCAATAGGAATCAGTGACTCAGGTTGTCATCCGGAATATTCAGCTCGATGCCCATCCGCTGACCTTCGCGCAAAATGTGTCGACGCATTTCGGCGCTGGCCTGGGCGCTGTTCTTGCTGCGGATTGCGCGCACCACGGCTTCGTTTTCTTCGAGGCGTTCGGCCAGGTGCTCAGGCGAGTTGCGCAATACTTCGGCACTTTGCTTGAGGGCGTTGCTGGTCTGCTGCACGACGCTCTGGAAGATCGGGTTCGAGGTGAGGGTGAACAGCTCCTCGTGAAACGCGATGTAGGCACTGACCCCGGCTTCGCTGTCGCCGGCTTCGAGGGCCTCGCGCATGTCCATCAGGGTCAGACGCAACTGACCGACTTCCTTGCTGCTGATCGACTGCGCGACCAGGCCGACGATGAACGGCTCGAGGGTGTAACGCAGTTGCAGCACGTCTTCGAGGCTGGCGCCGGCGACTGCGCTGTCGTGGCTTTGGCTGTCGCTCAATTGTGCGTCGAGGACGACCACGCCTTTGCCCGGCATCGAGCGCACGAGGCCGAGGGTTTCCAGGACGATCACGGCTTCACGCAGGCTCGGCCGGCTGATGCCCAGTTGTTCGGCGAGCTCGCGCTGGCCCGGTAACATGTCGCCGGAGCGCCATTGGCCACGGGCGAGGGCGGCGCGGAGTTTTTCTACGACTGAGTTGACGACGGTTGATGTGGTGATCACTGGTCTTGCTCCGTGAGCCCGTTGGGTGCGCCGCAAGCAAGATCAAAAGATCGCAGCCTGCGGCAGCTCCTACGGGGTTGAAATCAGAACTCCTGCTGGTGCGCCGGAGTTGCTGGTTTACGCGGTTGAAAGGTGTAGCCCTGCTGACCGCTGAGTACTTTGTTGGCGCGTTGTACGTCGATGTCTTTTTCCCAACGGGCGATGGCGACGGTGGCGACGCAGTTGCCGATGAGGTTGGTCAGCGCCCGGCCGATGCCCATGAACCAGTCCACGGCCAGCACCAACACCAGACCGACCACCGGGATCGCCGGAATTGCCGTCAATGTTGCCGCCAGAATCACCAGCGCTGAGCCGGGAATGCCGTGGGCGCCTTTGGAGGTGATCAGCGACACCAGCAGAATCGTCAGCAGATCAGTCATGGCCAGCGGCGTGCCGGTGGCGTTGGCGATGAACACGATGGCCAGGGTCAGGTAGATCGAGAAACCGTCGAGGTTGAACGAGTAGCCGGTCGGAATCACCAAGCCCACGGTCGAGCTGCCGATGCCCAGGTGCTCAAGTTTGCGCATGATCTGCGGCAGCACCGCGTCGGACGACGCCGTACCCATGACGATCAGCAATTCTTCCCGCAGGTACTTGAGTAGTGGCCACAGGCGCAGGCCGGACGCACGCATCACCAGACCGAGAATCACGCCGACGAAAGCCATACAGGTCAGGTAGAACAAACCGACCAGACTGCCCAGGTGCTGCAGAGAATCGAGGCCATATTTGCTGGTGGTGAAGGCAATGGCGCCGAACACGCCGATCGGCGCCAGGCGGACGATCATGCCCATGATGCGGAAGATCACATGGCTCAGTTCGTTGATCAGTCGGGAGATCCCGGAAGCCGCTTCACCGACCAGATTCAACGCGCTGCCGAACAGCACCGAGAACAACAGCACTTGCAGGATGTTGTTGTCGGCGAAGGCGCCGATCACCGAGGTCGGAATCAGGTCCATGAGGAATTGTGTGGTGGTGTGCAGGTGCTGGCCGCGTTCGGCGAGATCACCCATGTCGGTGGTGGACAGCTGCTCCAGATGAATATTTGCGCCGCTGCCGATGCCGGTGCTGAAAGCAAAGACCAGGCCGATGACCAAGGCGATGGTGGTCAGCACTTCAAAGTAGATGACTGATTTAAGGCCGATGCGCCCGACCTTCTTCAGATCGCCCGCGCCGCTGATGCCGCTGACCACCACGCAGAACACGATGAGGCCAATGAGCATCTTGATCAGTTTGATGAAACCGTCGCCGAGCGGTTTCAGCTGGGCGGAGTATTCAGGAAGGGTCAGCCCGCAGACGATGCCGAGCATCAGTCCGAGAACCACTTGGAGGAAGATTGAACGCGAGCACCATCTGAGCATGGGAGGAATCCTGGTCGGTGTCCTGACTGCCGTGCGCGTGGCGCATCAGATTCAGGACTTAATTATTGTGGTCTTACCGGTATGTCCAGTGCAGGCGCAGTCTACGCTCGGGTTTTTCTGGAATACAAGAGGAAAACACAAAATTGGCATGACCGGTCAGACCAGTGGTGCTGCGCTCAGTGATTGCGGGAAAGACGTCCGCAAATACAGAAGCCCGGCCATGCTCGCCGGGCTGTTTTGGTGCTGAGGCTCGTTGTTGTGAATCTGCTCAGTAGGGCACGTTGCGCTGCAGGATATTCAGCTTGAAGTCCAGAACACCTGCACTGCGATTCGAGTTGGTGCGCACGAACGTGCCCACTTTCGCATCGTATTTACTGCGACTTTGTCCTGCGCAGAGCAGAGCACCGCCTCGGGTCTGTATTCTGACGGTGGGGTTATCCGTGTCGATCTCATCGAGGGTGATGATGTTGCCTTTGGCGTTCAGCAAGTTGAACGTGGTCTGATCTCCATCTTCGGTTGAATAAGAATTCAGGAAGTCTTTTTCTTCACGGCTGATGGTTCTGTAGTAATACTCGCCAGGCGTGAAAATGTAGAGGGTGTAATAGTCGTCGAGGCACCGGAAATAAAAGGTCAAGGCATCGGGAGCGACATCGGGCTTGAGGAAAAGATAGTTTGAAACATCTATTTGGTGGGAGAAGGTAAAGACCTCGTAATCCGGACGTGGCGTGCTGATTGCCCTGCCATAGGTCAACTTTGGAAAGTGCGGGTAACCAAAGCGAGTGCTCATGGTTGCAGTAAAGGATTTTTCCTGGTCAGTACTCATTAGTGTCTTCTTTTTAATGCGAATAGATAAGCCGCTTGGCCGCAAGTGGGCGCAAGCATTCAAATGCTTGTGTGGTCAGATTTCATCTGGATCACTGAGGAACGATGCGTTGCGCTCAATGATTCGCAGCGTGAACGGGATGCCGTCGTTATCAGTCCCGGCCAGGTAGCTGTAGGGGGCACCTCGGCGGCGAACGGCGCTGATGTGTCCGGAGTTGCGGGCCTTGAGCCGAACTCGCTGGGTATCACGTCCCATGTCCTCAAGGGTGATGGTTCGATTATCCAGACTCAGTAGGTTGAACGAGGTGGTGTCGCCGCCTGCCGGCAGGAAGGCACCCAGCACGCCGGCGACATCCTTGCTGATGCAATGGCCGGTATGAGTGGCGTGGGAACGGATGTAGAGGTGGTAATAGTCATCGGTGCAGCGGAAGTAAATACTCATCGGCGCAGCATTGTTTACTTCCCCGCGCGGACGGTGCCCCAGTAGATGAGCGTCATTTATTTTGATGGATGCTCCGGTAAAAAAGCCACCCGAAAAGGATTTGTCAAGGCGCAGGATGGGTGTTTCATATAACGCCCCGAGAATATCAAGGTAATGGCGGTCAAGTTCCAGTGTTGCTATAAAGGATTTCTGCCTGTTGGTGCTCATGAACTCTTCCTTGAATTCTGAATGACAGGGTTTTTAGAGTTTGTTAAAAGTCTTCTCTATGAATTTTTAGTTGTTATTGGGGTGTATGTTTGTACCGGTCAAACACTAGCAGCTAAGTTTTGTGGGTGGGGGTGTTTTTATTTAAGTTATTGTTTCAATTTTCAAGCGCAGAAAATGATCAGCCCAGAAGATGGGTTCGATATCGCTTTCCTGCAGACGAAAAAAACCGGCCAATCACTTGGCCGGTTTTTCATGCTGCGGATTAAACGTCGCTATTAAGCGCCGTACACCGGCAGTTTCTTGCAGATGGCTTTGACTTTCTCACGAACGGCGTCGATCACCGCTTCGTTGTTCAGGTCAGCCAGGATGTCGCAGATCCAGCCGGCCAGCTCCTTGCACTCGGCTTGCTTGAAGCCGCGAGTGGTCACAGCCGGGGTACCGAAGCGCAGGCCGGAAGTGACGAACGGCGAGCGTGGATCGTTTGGCACGGAGTTCTTGTTCACGGTGATGAAGGCTTTGCCCAGAGCGGCGTCAGCGTCTTTACCGGAGATGTCCTGCTTGATCAGCGACAGCAGGAACAGGTGGTTCTTGGTACCGCCGGAGACCACGTCGAAACCGCGTTCGATGAACACTTCGGCCATGGCCTGGGCGTTCAGCACCACTTGTTCCTGGTAAGCCTTGAACTCTGGCTGCAGCGCTTCCTTGAAGCAGATCGCTTTAGCGGCGATCACGTGCTCCAGCGGGCCACCCTGGGCGCCAGGGAATACTGCGGAGTTGAGCTTCTTCTCGATGTCGGCGTTGGCGCGCGCCAGGATCAGGCCGCCACGTGGACCGCGCAGGGTCTTGTGGGTGGTGGTGGTCACGACGTCAGCGAAAGGCACCGGGTTCGGGTAAACACCCGCGGCAACCAGACCGGCTACGTGAGCCATGTCGACGAACAGGTAAGCGCCAACCTTGTCAGCGATTTCGCGGAAACGCGGGAAGTCCAGAATCTGCGAGTAGGCAGAGAAACCGGCCACGATCATTTTCGGTTTGTGCTCAACCGCCAGACGCTCGACTTCGTCGTAGTCGATCAGGCCGTTGGCGTCGATGCCGTACTGCACGGCGTTGTACAGCTTGCCCGAGGAGGAAACGCTGGCGCCGTGGGTCAGGTGACCGCCGTGGGCCAGGCTCATGCCCAGAATGGTGTCGCCACCTTGCAGCAGGGCCAGGTAGACAGCGGCGTTGGCTTGCGAACCGGCGTGCGGCTGAACGTTGGCGTAATCGGCGCCGAACAGCTCTTTGGCGCGGTCGATGGCCAGTTGCTCAACGATGTCGACGTACTCGCAACCACCGTAGTAACGCTTGCCTGGGTAGCCTTCAGCGTACTTGTTGGTCAGGACCGAGCCTTGAGCTTCCATCACCGCTGGGCTGGTGTAGTTTTCCGAAGCGATCAGCTCAATGTGTTCTTCCTGGCGCTGAGCTTCTTGCTCCATGGCGGCAAAAAGGTCGGCGTCGTACTTGGCAATAGTCAAATCACGGCTGAACATGGCGGTCCTCAAGGATCGGGGGCAGAAAAGGGGGGCATTCTAACCCAACGGGTTTTGGATGGCATATGAAACGACATCATGTCGCAGACAAGTGGCGTTCATGCGCAGATAGATGGTGATTGTGCCGGCCTGAAAAGATCGCAGCCTTCGGCAGCTCCTACATTATCCGAGGCGCACGCAAATACCGTGACCGACATCAATCCCGGTAGGAGCTGCCGAAGGCTGCGATCTTTTCTTCAGTCGAACATGAAGAGCGCGTCATTGCTGAACTGCGCCTCAAACCGGCTCGCCGGCATCGGCCGCCCGAACAGATACCCCTGAACCTCATCGCACCCATGCTCACGCAAGAAGTCCAGTTGTTCATGGGTTTCCACACCTTCGGCGATTACCGCCAGATTCAGGCTGTGCGCCATGGCGATGATCGCCCGGGCGATCTGCGCGTCCTGCTCACCCGACGGCAAGCCATCGACGAACGTGCGGTCGATCTTCAACACATCGATCGGGAACTGCTTGAGGTAGTTCAGCGATGAATAACCGGTGCCGAAGTCATCGACCGCAATGCTCAGGCCAAGGTTTTTCAAGCCGGCGAGAATCTGCATCGCCTCGCTGACTTCACGCATCAGGATACTTTCGGTCAGCTCCAATTCCAGACACGCCGGCGGCAGACCGGTTTCGCGCAGGATGGTGGCGATCCGCGTGCCGAGCTGGCCATCGGAGAACTGCCGGGCGGAAATGTTCACCGACACCTTCGGCACGCGCACGCGGTTCTGGTGCCAGGTCTTCAACTGGCGACACGCCTCGCTGATTACCCAGTCGCCGACGTCGACCACCAGCCCGAGTTCTTCCAGTACCGGAATGAAATCCCCCGGCGGCACCAGCCCGCGACGCGGATGACGCCAGCGCAACAGTGCTTCGGCACCCGTCAGGCGTTTGCCGTCGCCACTGAATTGCGGTTGGTAATACAAGACGAATTCGTCTTGTTCCAAGGCGTGGCGCAAATCGCTTTCCAGCTCCAGGCGTTCCAGCGCACTGGCGTTCATGTCGGCCTGATAGAACTGGAAATTGTTCTTGCCGCGCTCTTTGGCGTGGTACATCGCGGTGTCGGCGTTCTTCATCAACTGGCTGAGTTCATTGCCGTCCTGCGGGCTCAGGGCAATGCCGATACTCGCGGTGACGAAAAACTCGCGGCCTTCGAGCACGAACGGTCGCACCAGACTGGCGAGGATCTGCTCGGCGACATGAATCGCCCGGTTCAGCGCCAGTTCGCGGCTGGAGCGGTGTTGCAGCAGCAGGGTGAATTCGTCGCCGCCCATGCGCGCCACGGTGTCGTCATCGTCGACGCAGGCCAGCAGGCGCGTGGCCATGTCTTTCAACATGCGGTCGCCGGCAGCGTGGCCGAGGGAGTCGTTGATCGGTTTGAAGCGGTCGAGGTCAAGGAACATCAGCACCACCCACGACTTCTGCCGCTCGGCCGATTGCAGCGCGGTGTGCAGGCGATCCTGGAACAGCGTGCGGTTGGGCAGGTGCGTCAGGGCGTCGTAGTAGGCGAGGCGGTGAATGCGTTGCTCGCTGGCCTTGCGCTCGCTGATGTCGCTGAAGAAGCACACGTAACTGGCCAGGTCGCCCTCGTCATCGAGCACCGCGGTGATGCCGACCCACGCCGGGTAATGCTCGCCGTTACGGCGCTTGAGCCAGACTTCGCCTTCCCAGGTGTTGTGCTGGTGCAGTTGCTTGAGCACGTAACGCAGGTGCGCATCCTGTTGCTCGTCGACGGTGAGCATGTTTGGCAACTGGTCGAGTACTTCGGCCACGGCGTAACCGCTGACCCGGCTGAACGCTTCGTTGGCCTGAACGATATAGCCCGCCGGATCGGTGATCAGGATCGCCGAGGTCGAGTGCTCGAATACCGTCGCCGCCATGCGCAGGTCTTTCTCGGCGCGGCGCTGCTGACTGATATCGCGACCGACACCGAGCACGCCTTCAAATCCGCCATGCTCGTCCCACACCAGCACCAGCCGCAACTCGATCGGGATCTTGCGGCCGTCGGCGCGCAGGCAGTCGAACAGGAACAATTGCGTCTGCACCTGACTGCGCAACAGCGCCAGTTGTTCGGGTTTATCGAGGGCTTTACTGACGCGATCCATCAGCGTGTAGATGCCGCTCAGTTGCTGCGGGTTGGCGATGGTCGACTGCCAGCCGTTCTGGAAAATCCACTCGGCGTCGTAACCGAGCACGGCTTGCACCGACGGGCTGACGTAGTTCAGCGAAAGCTTGCTGTCGGTGGAAAAAATCACGTCGCTGATGCTTTCGGCGAGCATGCGGTAGCGCTGCTCGCTGTCACGCAGGGATTCGCTGGCCTCGATCTGCTCGGTGATGTCCTTGGCCACGCCGATAATCCGCGTGACTTGATCATGCTTGTCCCGCGCCAGCGCCTGTTCGCGGATATCGAAACGCCGCCACTTGCCGTCGCGATGACGGAAGCGCAGCTGGCATTGCAGCAACTGACTGTAACCGGCGTGACGCTGCATCTGCCGCGAGCGATGGTAGTAATCGGCGTCTTCCGGATGCAGGAGGATTTCCCAGAAGTACTCGCCCATCTGATGCAGTTCAGTGCGGTTGTAATCGAGCGTCTGGCCGAGGTGGTGGTTGCTGAAAATCATCCGCTGGCTGATCACGTCCTGTACGTAGAGGTGATCCGGCACGGTGCGCACCACGTCCGACCAGAAACCTTCGCGCTCCAGCAGCGACAACTCGATCAGCTTGCGGCTGGTGATGTCGTTGATGCTGAGGATCACCGCTTTATAGTCGTGCTGCTCGGTCGGCAGGCGCAGCACCATCCACAGGTGCTGGTCGCGGCCATTGATGTCCGGCAGTTTGATTTCCAGCTCCAGTTGGTCCTGTTGCTGCAACACGGCATCGAGGACCTGATTGCCGATGGCGCACTGGCGGTGTGGATGGCCGTCGATCAGCAGTTGCCAGGCATGCTCGCAGGAATTGACGTTGAGCAATTGCAACGCCACCTGATTGACCTCGGTGACGCGCAGTTCCTGGAGCAATTGCTGGCGCTGCTGCGGCTGGTCGAGCCAGGCCTTGAGCTGATCGCTGGTCTGGATCTGGGCCTTGTCGAAAACCTGCTTGAGGCCGGAAAGATCGAGTACGCAGAGGGCGACGCCAGTGCCTTCGAAAATATCCTGATAACGTCGACGACCTTCATGCAACTGGCGCTGGCGGCGGCGCATGTTCAGCAAGGCAATCACCGGCAGCATCGAAAACGCCAGGCCGAGCAGGCATTTGCCGATGAACGCCGGGAGCAATTCTTCGAGCACGCGTTGACGGTCGAACAGGCCACGCAACTGCCAGTCGCTGCTGCTCAGCGGCACGGTCAGCACCGTGTTGGCGAGATCGTCGGGGGTGAGCACGCCTGGTTTGGCCGAAGGCAGTGCCTCATCGCGGCTGATGATCTGGTGATTGTTGCGGTTTTCCACCAGCCACAGCGGACGGGCACCGGTTTCACCCTGCTTGGTCAGCGAGTTGAAAAACGTTGGCGTCAGGCGCAAGGCCCAATAACCGCGAGTGCTGCCGCTGGCCTGATGCAGCAGCAAATGCACCACCGAGCCATCGTCGGCGTTACTGAAGTAGTGCGCTTGGGCGCGGCTGCGCCGGACCAGTTCGCTCAGGTAGTCGGCGTCGGCACTGTCGGCCGCGCTGTCGCTGAGGATCCGCCCGGAAGGGCTGAGCAATGCCATGCTGCGCAGATCCGGCAGCGACTGCTGAAGTTTGCGCAACAGTGCCTGCTGTTCGTCGGCGGTTTGCGGTTGCTCGACGATCGGTAGCAGGTTGAGGGCGATTTGCGCGTTCAGCGCCATGTTCAGGCTGACCTGCGAGGCGAGGTCGGCGGTGTAGTCGATGGTGTACTGGCGCTGGTTCTTCTGGGTTTCGCGCAGTTGATCGAGCAGCTGCCAGAACAGCAATGCCAGCAGCAACAGCACCAGTGTCGCCAGCGCCCCTTTTAATGTTCCGCGCAGGGGCGAGCCGGTCGCCGGATTGGACGCGCTCACAGAAGCTGGCGGAGTGACATTGGACAAGCTGTAATCCTGCGGTCTGGCTGGACTGGCGCGACGTGCACTATAAGCCGGACGCCCAAAGGGCGGCTAGCATGCCTTGAGTTGTGGCGAAGTGCCAGCCCCGCTCGGCTGGACTGCCACCGGTCATTCAGGTAGCTTTGCCGGTTACGCGGGAGCCCAGACACTGTTAAAACTACTGCGCTTGGAAATACTGCGTTGAAAACAGGCTCGGACTGCTCATTTACAACCCGTAAAGTCGAGCGCGACTCCGACCGGTCCTCGCCTGTTTTCGCCTTGTCTTTCCTTCGCTCGTTACGTTTTAACAGTGTCTGGTCCAGCTCCTAGACTCAGACTTTTTCAGCGCGCACGCATTGATAACCATCAAGTGAACGACGCGCATGGTCTGGCCGGGCATCGCCCGCGCTGCAATCATTCATCTGTCACTGACCCAAGGTTCTCCATGGCTCAATACGTCTTCACCATGCATCGGCTGGGCAAAGTTGTTCCGCCGAAGCGGGAAATTCTCAAAAACATTTCGCTGTCCTTCTTCCCCGGCGCCAAGATCGGCGTACTTGGCCTCAACGGTTCGGGTAAGTCCACGCTGCTGAAAATCATGGCTGGCGTCGACACCGAGTTCGAGGGCGAAGCCCGTCCGATGCCGGAACTGAACATCGGTTATCTGCCGCAAGAGCCACAACTTGATCCGACCAAGACCGTGCGTGAAGTGGTCGAGGAAGCGGTCAGCGTGATCAAGAACGCCCAGGCCCGCCTGGACGAGGTCTACGCGGCTTACGCTGAGGAAGATGCCGACTTCGACAAACTGGCTGCTGAACAGGCCAAGCTCGAAGCGATCCTGCAAGCCAGCGACGGTCACAACCTCGATCGTCAACTGGAAGTCGCCGCCGACGCCCTGCGTCTGCCGGCGTGGGACGCCAAGGTCGAATTCCTCTCCGGTGGTGAGAAGCGTCGTGTGGCCCTGTGCCGCCTGCTGCTGTCCGCGCCGGACATGCTGCTGCTCGACGAACCAACCAACCACTTGGACGCTGATTCCGTTGCGTGGCTGGAGCACTTCCTGCACGACTTCCCGGGCACTGTGGTAGCGATCACGCACGACCGTTACTTCCTCGACAACGTCGCCGGCTGGATCCTCGAACTCGACCGCGGCGCGGGCATTCCGTACGAAGGCAACTATTCGGGTTGGCTCGAAGCCAAGTCCGATCGTCTGGCCGCTGAATCCAAGCAGCAGTCGGCGCACGAAAAAGCCATGAAGGAAGAACTGGAGTGGGTGCGCAAAGGCGCGAAAGCCCGCCAGTCGAAATCCAAGGCACGTCTGCAACGCTTCGAAGAAATGCAATCGCAGGAATTCCAGAAGCGCAGCGAAACCAACGAGATCTACATCCCGGCCGGTCCACGTCTGGGCGACAAGGTCATCGAATTCAAGAACGTCACCAAGGGCTACGGCGATCGCGTGTTGATCGACAACCTGTCGTTCTCGATGCCCAAAGGCGCCATCGTCGGCGTGATCGGCGGTAACGGTGCCGGTAAGTCGACCCTGTTCCGCATGCTGATGGGCAAGGAACAACCGGACTCGGGCAGCATCGAAGTCGGCGAAACCGTGCAACTGGCCTGCGTCGATCAGAGCCGCGATGACCTCGATGGCAGCAAGACTGTGTTCCAGCAGATCTCCGACGGTTCCGACCAGATCCGCATCGGCAACTACGAGATCCCGTCGCGCACCTACGTCGGTCGCTTCAACTTCAAGGGCGGCGATCAGCAGAAGTTCGTCAAGGATCTGTCCGGTGGTGAGCGCGGTCGTCTGCACCTGGCGCTGACCCTGAAGGAGGGCGGCAACGTCCTGCTGCTCGACGAACCGTCCAACGACCTCGACGTTGAAACCCTGCGTTCGCTGGAAGAAGCCCTGCTGGACTTCCCGGGCGCTGCGATTGTGATCTCTCACGATCGGTGGTTCCTTGACCGCGTGGCGACACACATCCTCGCGTACGAAGACGACTCGCAAGCGATCTTCTTCGAAGGTAACTACACCGAGTACGAAGCGGATCGCAAAAAGCGTCTCGGCGAAGCGGCTGCCCAGCCACACCGGGTACGTCACAAGAAACTGGCCTGATTGAGGTTGGTTGCATGAAAGAGCGGAGCCTTCGGGCTCCGTTTTTTTTGCTTGGGTTTTTTCAGGTTTACCGAGTCGCGGCCTTCGCGAGCAAGCCCGCTCCCACAGGGGAATGCATTTCAAATGTGGGAGCGGGCTTGCTCGCGAAGGCGGTATCACTGTTAGTGCATTACTCGGGTTTTATCTCACCAATCAGGTGCAATAAAAGTTAAAAAAGCCGGTTTATTTATATCCTGTGCACCATTTAATTTCATATCTGCGACATTTTGCTCTGTTCCTGTGCGCAATTCGTTTGTTACAGTCCGGCTAAATCTCCTCCAACGACAAAAAATTTGCCGAGACTTTTGCCATGATCGAATCCGTCGAATCCTTCCTTGCCCGACTGAAAACACGCGACCCGGATCAGCCTGAATTTCATCAGGCCGTCGAGGAAGTCCTGCGCAGCCTGTGGCCGTTTCTCGAAGCCAATCCGCACTACCTGACATCGGGGATTCTGGAGCGCATTTGCGAGCCGGAGCGCGCGGTGGTGTTTCGCGTGTCGTGGGTCGACGATCAGGGCAAAGTCCAGGTCAATCGCGGTTTCCGCATCCAGATGAACAGCGCCATCGGCCCGTACAAGGGCGGCTTGCGTTTCCATCCGTCGGTGAACATGGGCGTGCTGAAATTCCTCGCCTTCGAACAGACCTTCAAAAACTCCCTGACCTCGTTGCCCATGGGCGGCGGCAAGGGCGGTGCCGACTTCGATCCGAAGGGCAAAAGCGACGCCGAAGTCATGCGTTTCTGCCAGGCGTTCATGAGCGAGTTGTATCGCCACATCGGTGCGGACGTTGACGTACCGGCCGGAGATATCGGCGTCGGTGCGCGCGAGATCGGTTTCCTCTTCGGCCAGTACAAACGCCTGAGCAACCAGTTCACCAGCGTCCTGACCGGCAAAGGCATGACCTACGGCGGCAGCCTGATTCGCCCGGAAGCCACCGGTTTCGGCTGCGTTTATTTCGCTGAAGAAATGCTCAAGCGTCGCGAGCAGACCGTTGAAGGCAAACGCGTGGCGATCTCCGGCTCCGGCAACGTTGCGCAATACGCCGCGCGCAAGGTCATGGATCTGGGCGGCAAGGTGATCTCCCTGTCCGACTCCGAAGGCACGCTGTATTGCGAAGCGGGTTTGACCGAGGAGCAGTGGCTGGCGCTGCTGGAGCTGAAAAACGTCAAGCGTGGACGCATCAGTGAACTGGCAAGCGCATTCGGTCTGGAGTTCCGCGCCGGTCAACTGCCGTGGTCGTTGCCCTGCGACATCGCGCTGCCGTGCGCGACACAGAACGAACTCGACGCCGAAGCCGCGCACGCGCTGCTGCGCAATGGCTGCGTGTGTGTGGCAGAAGGTGCGAACATGCCGACCACGCTGGCGGCTGTGGATATCTTTATCGAGGCCGGCATTCTCTTCGCTCCGGGCAAGGCGTCCAACGCTGGCGGCGTCGCGGTGAGCGGTCTGGAAATGTCACAGAACGCCATGCGTCTGCTGTGGACCGCGGGCGAGGTCGACAGCAAGCTGCACGCGATCATGCAGTCGATCCACCATGCTTGCGTGCATTACGGCGAAGAGAACGGGCGGATCAACTACGTCAAAGGCGCGAACATTGCCGGCTTCGTCAAAGTCGCCGATGCCATGTTGGCGCAAGGCGTGGTTTAAGCCGGCTGGATGCGGATCACTTCGATGACTTGATCACCGGCGGGGCGTTGCCACAGCACTTCATCATTGAGCTGGGCACCGAGCAGGGCGCGGCCCAGTGGTGAGCCCCAATTGATCAGGCCCTTGCCCGCATCGGCCTGATCTTCGCCGACCAGTTGCACGCGGCGCTCGGTGTCGTGTTCGTCGGCGTAGGTGACCCAGCTGCCGATCTGCACTTTGTCGGTGGACGTTGCCGGCACCGCCACTTGTGCACTGCTCAGGCGCTGATTGAAATAACGCAGATCCCTTTCCAGATCAGCCAGGCGTTGCTTGTCGGCCTGCTCACCTTTGGCCGTTTGCTCGGCATGCAGGGTTTGCAGTTCGGCGACTTTCGCCTGCAACTGCGCAAGCCCCTGTGGCGTGACGTAATTGGGTTGCGCGCTGACCTGCCGTTCGACCGGCTGATCGGCTTGCGCGGCGGCGTTGTCTTCGTTGACGAATGCGCGGCTCATGCTGTCCTCCCCGTATGAGGTTTGGGCCATGTTCGCAGGCATTTGGTTTCACTGGATGTCTGCAAGCGACCTATGGCGAGCGATAAGCCCGCCCGGCGTCCTGATCTTTCTGTTGCTGCCAGGCGCGTTCGCGTTCGTCCCAGTGTTCGTTGCGATAGTCGTCGCGATCCTTGTTTTCGAGCATCGCCTGACACTGGCGAAAGCCGTCGGTCCAGCCTTCGGCGTATTGCTTGTCCTTGAGATAACGCGGCACGTTCTTGCGAAATTCGCCGCTGATCGATCCGGCAGCCTGACGACCGCTGACGCAACCGTCATCGAAACCGTCGGCGAAGGCCGGTGGATAACCTTTGGCGATCAAGTCTTCGTGAGTCGACTGGCAACCGCCCAGCAGCAACAAAACGCACAGCAATCCCACACACCGCCACATCGCACTCTCCCGCGCCGGTTCTCGGCTTATGGGGAAAGTCTAGAAGGGGATTCGTTGGTGGGGTGTGAAAGAAAGATCAAAAGATCGCAGCCTTCGGCAGCTCCTACATGAGCGCGCGATCCCTGTAGGAGCTGCCGCAGGCTGCGATCTTTTAATAGTGATACCACTTCACTTCGAGCATGACTTCCGTTTCCGGCGTGGCGATGTGGCTGAACTCGCGTTGTGCACTCAGGCGCAGGCCAAGATTACGCGACAATTCCCACTGCTGATTCAGGCTCAGGCTACGGCGCACTTCGCCGTTGAAGAAATAATCACCCTTGGCTTCCAGGCTGAGATTGCCCAGCGGGTTTTTCCACAGCACCCCGGTATTGAAGCCGCCGGCCGGGGACACAAACGCGGCGAAGTCATTGTTGTGCTCGACCCGCACCGTGCCGAGGGCAAAACCCAGCACATCGTCGCCCAACGCCCACGTACCACCGCCGCCACCGTTGACGTGGCTGACCAGCGTTTCGTCATCATGCTTGCCCGGTACCCGCTCCAGGCCACCGGTGACCTGCCATGACAACGGCTGCAACAACTCATTGCGCGGCGTCAGCGAACGAATCGTCGCCAGATCCAGTTGCTGGAACTGCCAGTGATTACCCTCGTACTGACGCAGCTTCATCTGCAGGATTTCGATCTGCGCGCCGAGCGGGAAGCTTTCGGCGTTGTCGTTGAGATCGTGATAAGCCATGCGCAAACCATACTCACCGAACGCACGATCGCCACGGGTGCCGAGTCCGGCCTGCCAGGTGCGCGATTCGTGGCCATCTTCGGGCAGGCCCGGTTGCGGAATTGCCAGCTCGGGTGCCGGGTTCTTGTTGATCGCCCGCAACAGTTCGAAACTGCGCTGGGCCCGTTGCGGATCACGCTCCTGACCATTGGCGCGGTAGCGCTCCAGACGATACGCAGCGTCGATGATCAACGCCTGGCGATCGCGGGGCAGGGCTTTGAACGCCGGGTCCTGCAATTGCTGTTGATCGGCGCTGACTTTCAGCACCCATTGTTGTTCTTCATCGCTGAGCGGCTCGGCGCGGCTGAGCAGCTCACGCTCGCGGGACGGGCGGTATTCGATACTTTCCACCAGCCCGGCTTCTTTCACCGCTTTGACGGTGTCGGTGGGGATTGCGGTCAGCGGGAATTGTTCGGTCAGGCGCAGGCTCGGCCGCGCCACTTGCAGCAACTCGAGCAAGCGGTAAGAGCAGTTTTCATCAAAGAAGAAATAGTCGAACTGGATCTGCTTCAGCTCCCACACATGTTCGACCATGCGTGCGGTTTCTTCCTGGGTCAGATTGAGTCGGTATTCCCACAGGTCGCGGTTTTCCAGGCTGCGGTACTCAGAGAGTTTCTCTTGGTACGGCACCAGCGCGAACAGGCCGGGATAGCCGCCCATCAAGCCTTTCCAAGCGTAAAGAATGCTGTTGTCGGAACCTTCGATGTAGGCGCCGAAGTTGATTGCGTAACTGAGCAGTGAAGTCTTGTCGGCCTGCACGTCGGCCTGATCGATGCGCAGCAGGGTGTGACCGAACATCGATGACGGGCTGTTCAAATACGCCGCGGGGAAGATCATCACCGCGCTGTGCGGCGAGACGTCCTTGAACCACTTTTTGTACTCGGCGCACTCGGGCGTCGGCAGATCGCTGAGCTTGAGCTGCGCTTTCAGCCAGCGGGTGCGTGCAGGATAAACGCACTGTGCGTGTTGCTCGCCAAGACTGGCCGGGGCGTACAGCGCTTGCACGGTGGCTGCCAGTTCATGGTCGGGATGTTCATTGCCATCGGGGGCGAGAAAGAACTTCTTGTCGCTGACATAGCTGCGCCAGCCGCCGAGCTTGGCGGTTTCGTAGTGACCGAGGGAAATCCAGAAGCGGTCGTTGGCCAGTTGCTGCAAACGTTGAGGGTCGATATGTGGCGCGGCGGACAGCGGGGCGCAGACACAGAGCGCCAGCCAGGCAAGGCGTTTGAGCATAAGTGGCAACTTAAGTCGAAAGAAAATAAAGATCCTGCGCAGAATGCCATGCCCTGTCGGACACTAAAACTGTAGGAGCTGTCGAGTGCAACGAGGCTGCGATCTTTGTTTTTCAAAGATTAAAAAAGATCAAAAGATCGCAGCCTCGTTGCACTCGACAGCTCCTACAGTCATGCATTTGGCATTGCCCAGGGAGCGGCAGCCCAAAAAACAAAACCCGCTTCCCGAAAGAAGCGGGTGGGGGTCGAGCTTAAGCCTGAGTAGCGTACTTGGTCAGACGAGGATCCGATTTCAGTACGGCCAGGGTGTTGGTATGCACGTCTTCAGCGGTCACGTCAGCCTTGCTGAAGATCTGCTGGAAGTGCTCGTGAGTCACAGCAGCGAAATGCGCGCGATCTTCCGGCGCCACGCCCAGTACCACGGCATAAGTCGTCAGCGCTTCGCCGTTGCCTTTGGCCATGTCTTCGGACAGCTCGTTCATCATGCCATTCATGGCAAACCAGGATTTGCCGCCGTAGGTCAGCGACGCGTTGGTCGAGCAACCGTTGGTGCCGGAAGTCATACCAAACGTAGCGTTACCGGAAGTGCCGTTGGTGGTGGAAGCGAGGAAGTGCGCCGGGGTGCCACGCTGACCTTCGAACAGCATGTTGCCCCAACCGCAATCCGGGCCGCCTGGAGCTTGCGCCATTGCGTTGATGGATACAGCGGTGAAGAGAGTACCGAGAAGAATCCGTTTCATAGCTTTGTTCTCTTTATGTGCATACCAATGGACAGGGTTCTGGCCCCCCAAGCTCTGTACGAGACAGACCCAAACGAAGCCAGTGGGCCGGTATTAGTTCCAGCCGCGCAGTTTGGAGTTTAGGCACGTTCCCGGGGTTCCGTGATTTTTTACAAAAGATTTGCTCATGACCCCGGTTTCCGGGGGGCTGCGGCGTAGCGGGGCGGTTGTCTATGCTTTGTCACATGGCGCGCCTTGCCAGTGGGGCACGGGCAGCGCCAGAATGCCGCTATCTGCCCCGCCTGATTGTTAAGGAAGCCCGATGCCTGATCCTGTTGCTGCCAGCTTGCGTCTCGCGCCCGAAGCGCTGACCCGTCCGTTTTCCGCTGAACAGTTCAGCTTCACTACCACCAATGATCTGGAGCCCTTTCGCGGTGTGCTCGGCCAGGAACGCGCGGTCGAAGCCTTGCAGTTCGGTGTGGCGATGCCACGCCCCGGTTACAACGTCTTCGTCATGGGCGAGCCCGGCACCGGCCGCTTCTCGTTCGTCAAACGTTACCTGAAGGCCGAAGGCAAACGCCTGCAGACCCCGGCGGACTGGGTCTACGTCAACAATTTCGATGAACCGCGTGAACCGCGTGCGCTGGAATTGCCTTCGGGCACGGCCACCTCGTTCACGGCTGACATCAACGGCTTGATCGACAACCTGCTGGCGACGTTTCCGGCGGTGTTCGAGCATCCGTCCTATCAGCAGAAAAAAAGCGCCATCGACCGCGCCTTCAACCAGCGCTACGACAAGGCCCTCGACATCATCGAACGCCTGGCGCTGGAAAAAGACGTCGCCCTGTACCGCGACAGTAGCAACATTGCCTTCACGCCGATGCTCGATGGCAAGGCGCTGGACGAAGCCGAATTCGCCCAACTGCCGGAAGCTGATCGTGAGCGTTTCCACGAGGACATCTCCGGTCTCGAAGAGCGCCTGAACGAAGAACTCGCGAGCCTGCCGCAGTGGAAGCGCGAATCGAACAATCAATTGCGTTCGCTCAACGAAGAAACCATCACCCTGGCCTTGCAGCCGCTGCTGTCGCCGTTGTCCGAGAAGTACGCGGAAAACGCTGCGGTCTGCGGTTATCTGCAAGCGATGCAGGTGTACCTGCTGAAAACCGTGGTCGAGCAACTGGTCGACGACAGCAAGACCGACGCTGTCGCGCGCAAACTGCTCGAAGAGCAATACGCGCCAAGCCTGGTCGTCGGTCACCCGGCCAGCGGCGGTGCGCCGGTGGTGTTCGAGCCGCACCCGACTTACGAAAACCTCTTCGGCCGCATCGAATACACCACCGATCAGGGCGCGCTGTACACCACCTATCGCCAGTTGCGTCCGGGTGCCTTGCACCGCGCCAACGGCGGTTTCCTGATTCTTGAAGCGGAAAAAATGCTCAGCGAGCCGTTCGTGTGGGATGCGCTCAAGCGCGCCCTGCAATCGCGCAAGCTGAAAATGGAATCGCCGCTGGGCGAGATGGGCCGTTTCGCCACCGTAACGCTCAACCCGCAGCACATTCCGTTGCAGGTCAAAGTCATTATCATCGGTGCGCGGCAGCTGTATTACACGCTGCAAGATCTCGATCCGGACTTCCAGGAAATGTTCCGCGTGCTGGTCGACTTCGACGAAGACATCCCGATGGTCGACGAGAGTCTCGAGCAGTTCGCCCAATTGCTGAAAACCCGTACCTCGGAAGAAGGCATGGCACCGCTGACCGCCGATGCGGTGGCGCGTCTGGCCACATACAGCGCACGTTTGGCCGAGCATCAGGGGCGTCTGTCGGCGCGTATCGGCGATCTGTTCCAGTTGGTCAGCGAAGCGGACTTCATCCGTCATCTGGCCGGCGATGAAAGAACCGACGCCGGGCACATTGAACGTGCATTGAAAGCCAAAGCCACCCGCACCGGGCGTGTTTCGGCGCGGATTCTCGACGACATGCTCGCCGGGATCATCCTGATCGATACCGATGGCGCCGCAGTCGGCAAGTGCAACGGCCTGACCGTGCTCGAAGTTGGCGACTCGGCGTTCGGTGTGCCGGCGCGGATTTCCGCCACGGTGTACCCGGGCGGTAGCGGCATCGTCGACATCGAGCGCGAGGTCAACCTCGGTCAGCCGATCCACTCCAAAGGCGTGATGATCCTCACCGGGTATCTGGGCAGCCGTTACGCCCAGGAATTCCCGTTGGCGATTTCCGCGAGCATCGCGCTGGAGCAATCCTACGGTTACGTCGACGGCGACAGTGCGTCGCTGGGTGAGGCCTGCACGCTGATTTCGGCGCTGTCGAAAACGCCATTGAAGCAGTGCTTTGCAATTACCGGTTCGATCAACCAGTTCGGCGAAGTGCAGGCGGTGGGCGGGGTCAACGAGAAGATCGAAGGCTTCTTCCGTCTCTGCGAAGCGCGCGGACTGACCGGTGAGCAGGGCGCGATCATTCCGCAGGCCAACGTGGCCACGTTGATGCTGGATGAGAAGGTCCTGGCAGCGGTGCGTGCCGGGCAGTTCCACGTTTACGCGGTGCGTCAGGCTGATGAGGCGTTGAGCTTGCTGGTTGGCGAGCCGGCGGGTGAGCCGAATGCCGACGGTGAATTCCCGGAAGGCAGCATCAACGCGCGGGTAGTGGAGCGCTTGCGCGACATCGCTGAAATGATCAGCGAGGAAGACCTCAAGGAAGCGGAAAAGGAACTGGCCCAGGAGGCTCTGGCCGAAGCCAAACCGGCGTGATTTGACGCAAAAGATCGCAGCCTTCGGCAGCTCCTACATGGATTGCATTCCAATGTAGGAGCTGCCGAAGGCTGCGATCTTTTTTTCAGATGCGGCGAAAAATTCGTCACTACTCTGACGTCAAACTTCACACAATGACCATTCGGCGCCTGCTGGTTCTATCTGGCTTGCGCAGCGGACTTTTCTTCTATTCTCAGCTCAAGGATATCGACAGTATCACTGGATCGAGCCAGTCCTCCCGTGGGGGCTGAATACCGGCTTCACCGAGGGTCGCCGCCATGTCGCGCAACCTCTGTCTCACCCGTCAGTGCCTGGGTCTGGTGACCCGAATCGAATGCGCCATCAAGCCGTTGGCCGGCGATAACGGCATGTGGACGCTGCTCTTCGCGGCCGGCATGGCCGGCGAACAACCTTCCGCGATCAAAGCCCAGGGCCCGTTTCACGGACCGATCGCCGCCGAGTCGATTCTCGACACCATCGTTGAAAGTCTGACCCTGCACGGCTACGAACTGGCCGATGATCCGCAGATCTGGAGCCTGCACCTGCAAGCCCAGCTGCGGCAGATCAACGGTGGCCGCAGTCGCAGCCTCAATTAACACCTACCCTGTAGGAGCTGCCGCAGGCTGCGATCTTTTGATCTTGCTCCTCAGGGAGCAGTCTCCGGCACCTGCGCCTTGTCGAGTTTGACCTCAAAGCCATATTGCACGGTGGCGAGGTCGGTTCGTTGATAGGTTTCCACGTGTGTCGGATGGCCGTAGAAATAGTGCACGCCGAACAGTGCCGGGCCTTCTGCCTTCGCATCGTGGCTGACCGAAAGAATCTGCTTCAGGTAATTGCCGCTGTCGTCCTTGACGAAGAAACGCCATTCGTTGGCCGGAAACAATTTCAGATCCACCATTAGCGTGTTGTTCTTGATCTCCAGGCCTTTGGGCAGGGACTTGGCGTCGTACGCTTGCTGGGCCACAGTGGCGAGAAACAGCGGCATCGAACCGACCGCGATCGCCGGGGTTTCCGGAAACAGATTCAAATCGTAGGTAATCGTCGCTTGCAGCGGATCTACCTGATACGCCTCGGGCGGTAATTCGATGGGCTCGTCGAGTTTGCCGTTGTGTTTTTCCGTGAAGAACGTCACCGGGCTTTCACCGGGGCTGAAGTCATCGCCGAGCAATTCATCGTTGAACGTGCGGCGATGGGAAAACTCGATACGGGCAGCGCTCGGGTCTTCGACCGACTGATGAATACGGATCCCGGCTTTCAGCTGTTCTTCCGTCAGGCTCGCGCCTTTGAGCCAGCTCGCGGCCTGGTCGTCGTAAACCACCACCGGCAGATCCAGCGGCTGTATGGCTTTTTCCGTGGTGTGCTGGCTGAACGCGCGGATCGGCAGATCCAGCGCCTTGCGGGTCACCGTGGCAGACGAGAAATCCAGCACGCTGACTTCCAGAGTCTCGATCGGGCCGTTGAAGTAGACCTTGTTGTAGCGTCGCGGGTGTTGTTGTTCGAAAGTTTGCTGATCGTTGGTCAGCTGTGTTTCCAGGCTATCGGTCCAGCTCTTCTGCTGTTGCAGGTGCGCCAGTTGTTTCTCGTAGAAGGCCACTTGCTCCGGGCTCTCGTTGATCGAACCGGCGCGCACCAGGTATTGCCCGGTGTTGTCGCGCGCCTGCACGATCAGTGGATTGAGCGGGGTGCCAGCGACTTGCGCGGCGAGGGGCAGGCTGTTGCTGACTTCGACTTCGGCGTAGTTCTTCTCAAGTTTGAGCAGTTTGACGCTGAGATTGTCGTTGGTGCGGGTCTGGCCGAGGTCTTTTTTCGTCAGATCGAAAGTGTACAGGCGACGCGGTGCGATGACTTCGACCTGGCCTTGCAGGCTCACCGGTTGCGGCTGGGTCTTCTTGTCGACATCCAGGCCCTCGATGAACGGGTAGGTCACGGTCAGGTCATCGGGGTTGGTGACGTTGGAACTGGACGGGCTGAGCTGAATGCCGGGATCGGTTTCCGACCATTCCGGCTGCCAGGCAATCACGCGTTTGTTGCTCAGGGTCACCGATTGCCATTCCACGCCATGCGGGAACAGGAAGCCGCCGGGGGTGTTGAGAATGAACGGGAATACCGGTTGCAGATCGGTGAGGTAGTCGGAGCTGGCGTCCTTGTGCAGGACGAACAGGCCGTTGATAAAGGTGTCGACCAGCGCCTGCGGGGTAGGGTAGTGCTTGAGTACGCCAAGGGCGTCTTCGCCGTATTCGATACGCATTGGAATGCCGTCGAGTTTCTGCTGTGCACGTTCGAGCAACAGCAACGAGCCGCCGAGTTCGCTGACGGCGTCCTTGAGCTTCGGATCGGTAATGGCGTCGAGCGATTGTTCAAACTGTGCGGTCTTTTCTTCAAGGTTCAGCGCGTGCTTCTCTTCACCCGGCGAGCAACCGCCGAGCAGCAGGGCGAAGCAAATTCCGGCGGTCGTTAACGGCAATCGCACATCCATTTCCACACGTCCTGTCCACTGTCGCTGGGCTGTCAATGGTTTGGACACTAGCAGAAAAAAAATGCCACACACACGCAGGTGACGGATTTGCGGGCGGTTTCTGGCTGTCATCGGTGGCTGGTATACTCGCCGCCATTTCCAGCCCCCTGTGTGAGATTCAATGGAACGCTTTATCGAAAACGCAATGTACGCCTCGCGCTGGCTGCTGGCGCCGATCTATATCGGGCTGTCCCTCGGGCTGCTGGCGCTGGCACTGAAATTTTTCCAGGAAGTTTTTCACATCCTGCCCAACGTCTTCTCGATGGCCGAGTCGGAGCTGATTCTGGTGCTGCTGTCGCTGATCGACATGGCGCTGGTCGGCGGCCTGCTGGTCATGGTGATGATTTCCGGCTACGAGAACTTCGTCTCTGAACTGAACATCGATGAAGGCAAGGAAAAGCTCAGCTGGCTGGGCACCATGGACTCTTCATCGTTGAAGATGAAAGTCGCCGCTTCCATCGTGGCAATATCTTCGATCCACTTGCTGCGCATCTTCATGGACGCCAAGAACGTCGATCCCGAGCATCTGATGTGGTACGTGATCATCCACATGACTTTCGTGATCTCGGCATTTGCCATGGGCTACCTGGACAAGCTCACCAAGCACTGATCAACCTCTGATCACGGCAATGAACACCGCCCGTCTGTTGTGAAACAGACGGGCGGTGTCGTTTGTGGCTTGTGCTTTGGGGCGCGCGGGCATATCCCTGTAGACGTCCTGATTCGCCACCGCGTGAGGTGCGCTGATGAACCTGCAAGAGTTGAATGCGTTTGCCATTGCCAGGAAGGTCGATGAGCTGAACCTGATCTCCATGGAGGGCGGGATTTATCTGCTCGAAGCGCGCATGCATGGCGCCGCGTATCCATTGAGTGATCCCAAGGGCAACATGCTGACGCTGCGTTCGGTGGAGCATGCGCGGGATTTGCTGCATGCCTTTCCGGTGCTGCCGTTCAACCTCGTACACACCTCGGTACATGATGAAATGTGCGGCATGGGCCCTAGCAGCGAGGAAAGCCTGAAAGTGCCGCTGGCCTGGCGTTCGGCCCTATAGGCCTTGCGCGCCATCGCCGGAACATCTGTGCTAGTCTGCTCGCCCTTTTGGTTCCGGGCGCGCCGGGACGCGCTGTGCACGCACGGCAAGTCTTGTGGCCGTCCGCACAGCGGAGCAGTGTCATGTCCGAAGTAAATCTGTCCACCGACGAAACCCGCGTCAGCTACGGCATCGGCCGTCAGCTGGGTGATCAGCTGCGCGACAACCCGCCACCTGGCGTTAACCTGGACGCGATCCTGGCGGGTCTGACCGACGCTTTCGCCGGTAAGGAAAGCCGTGTTGGCCAGGAAGAGATGTCCGCCAGCTTCAAGGTTATCCGCGAAATCATGCAAGCCGAAGCCGCTGCCAAAGCTGAAGCCGCTGCTGGCGAAGGCCTGGCCTTCCTGGCTGAAAACGCCAAGCGTGATGGCATCACCACTCTGGCTTCCGGCCTGCAGTTCGAAGTGCTGAGTCAGGGCGAAGGCGCCAAGCCGACCCGTGAAGATCAAGTGCGTACTCACTACCACGGCACACTGATCGACGGCACCGTGTTCGACAGCTCCTACGAGCGTGGCGAGCCTGCAGAATTCCCGGTTGGCGGCGTGATCGCTGGCTGGACCGAAGCACTGCAACTGATGAATGCCGGCAGCAAATGGCGCCTGTATGTGCCGAGCGAACTGGCTTACGGCGCTCAAGGCGTTGGCAGCATCCCGCCGCACAGCGTTCTGGTATTCGACGTCGAGCTGCTGGACGTTCTGTAATCCCGGGCCTGCCTTGATGGCGGGCTAATGTGGGAGCGGGCTTGCTCGCGAAGGCGGTGTGACAGACAACCTATGTGTTGGATGTTGATCAGTCTTCGCGAGCAGGCTCACTCCTACAGTTTTTACCGGGTTTCATAATTCGATCTTGTGATGTAGCTCACTGGTCGGGCGCAATGCCCGGGCGTAGCAGAACAGGAACAGATTGCGCACCAGCTCCTTGAGCACCAACGGTTCGCTGGAATTCAGGCTGCTGACGTCCAGATCCCCTTGATCCTGCAGTTCATGCAAGGCTTCCTCTTCAAGCACCGCACAGACTTCACCGGTCTCCCGATGGAGGATTCTGAGGTAAGGGTGTGGGCGATCCAGCCAGGCGTCGATCAGATAAGTCATGGTTCTCATCTCCATTGAAGGTATTTGATGAGAATAATTCTTATTATCTAAATAGCAAGCGCCTATTGGCAGATTGTGAATTTTTCCGGGTAAAGATTGCGTAAGGTCAAAACGGCTGGCGTTTGGCTATTGCGCGGTTTTATCGGGTTGAAACGGGGGGAGGGTGAAGCGCCATCCCACGGCTGGCGCGGGATGGATGACAGCAGAATCAGACTTTTCTGACGAACTCGGATTTCAGTTTCATCGGGCCGATGCCGTCGATTTTGCAGTCGATGTCGTGGTCGCCATCGCACAGGCGGATGTTCTTGACCTTGGTGCCGACCTTGACCACCAGCGAGGTGCCCTTGACCTTGAGGTCCTTGATCACGGTGATGGTGTCGCCGTCCTGCAGGACATTACCGACCGAATCTTTCTTCACGGCATCATCGGATGCCACTTCGGCTTCGCCACTGGCGGACCACTCGTGGGCGCACTCAGGGCACACCAGTTGGGTACCGTCTTCGTAGGTGAATTCGGAATTGCATTTCGGGCAGGGTGGCAACGTGCTCACTAAGGCTCCTTGGGTAGGGATCGCTAAAAGTCGCACATTGTATAAGGTTTTAACGGCGGGAGGGCATATCGCACAAACAACTGTGGGAGCGAGCCTGCTCGCGAAGGCGTTTTGTCAGTCAGCATTGATATCGACTGGCAGAATGCTTTCGCGAGCAGGCTCGCTCCCACAAAGGGCAGAATCAGTGCGTACGCGCGACCGCAAACTCGCTCAGTTCAACCAGCGCATCCCGGTATTCACTGGCCGGCAACGCCTCAAGGCACTTGATCGCACGGGCCACGTAATCACGCGCCAGTTGTGCGGTGTACTCCAGCGAACCAGAGGCTTCGACGGCAATGCGAATGCTCTCGAGATCTTCGATCCCGCCTTTCTGGATCGCCTGACGCACCAGCGCAGCCTGTTCCGGCGTGCCTTCGCGCATGGTGTAGATCAGCGGCAGGGTCGGCTTGCCTTCGGCCAGATCGTCACCGACGTTCTTGCCCAGGGTTTCCGCGTCGCCCTTGTAGTCGAGCAAGTCGTCTACCAACTGGAACGCCACGCCGAGGTGATCACCAAAGGTGCGCAGCGCTTCAGACTGTTCAGGCGTTGCCTCGCACAGGGCTGCGGCGCTGTGGGTCGACGCTTCGAAGAGCATCGCGGTCTTGCCGCGGATGACTTCCATGTAGGTTTCTTCGGTGGTGCTGGCGTCACGTACCTTGGACAGCTGCAACACTTCGCCTTCGGCGATGATGCGCGTGGCCTGGGACAGGATCTTCATCACCGGCATCGAACCCAGTTCGACCATCATTTCGAATGAGCGCGAATAGAGGAAGTCGCCGACCAGCACGCTTGGCGCGTTGCCCCACATGGCGTTGGCGGTCGAGCGGCCACGGCGCATGCCGGACATGTCGACGACATCGTCATGCAGCAGGGTCGCGGTGTGCAGGAATTCGATGGTGGCGGCGAGCAGGCGCAGATCGTCGCCTTCACGGCCCAGTGCCTTGCCACACAGCAACACTAATAAAGGACGCAGGCGTTTGCCGCCGGCCGACGTGATGTAATCGCCGATTTTCGATACCAGCGGCACTCGGGAAGTCAGCTGCTTCTTGATGATGCCGTCGACGGCGCTAAAATCGTCCGCCACCGCGCGGTAGAAAGCTTGGGGTTGCATCAGCGAGAGTCGCTCCAGAAGGGTTGCGCGGCATGCTAGGACCCCAGTCCAGACCTGTCAAGGCGCGGTCGGGCACTGTGAAAGCTGCTGCGCTCGGTAATCCTGCGTCAAAAACAGGCTCGGAATGCTCATTTACAAACCGTAAACTCCGCTTCCTCGCCTGTTTTTTCTTAGTATTCCCTTCGCTCGCGACGCTTTCACACCGCCTGAAGGCTACTTGCGTGACTGTCGCGCCTTGCGTACAATCGCGCACCCTGAACTTCCTGGGCAGCACCTGCCTTACGCAATTGCAACAGGCCTTCCAGCCTAATGCAGCCATGCCAGCCAATACCTCTTCTTATAAAGAGCTGGGTGAGCAGGATTATCGGAGAAATACCATGTCTTATGCAGTAATCGTTACTGGCGGCAAGCAGTACAAAGTCGCCCCAGGTGAATACCTGAAGATCGAAAAACTGGAAATCGCTACCGGCGAATCCGTTACCTTTGATCGCGTTCTGTTGGTTGCCAATGGCGACGACGTGAACATCGGCGCTCCAGTTGTTGCTGGCGCTACCGTTGTGGCTGAAGTGATCTCCCAAGGTCGTCACGATAAAGTCCGCATCATCAAGTTCCGTCGTCGTAAGCACCACATGAAGCGTATGGGCCACCGCCAGTGGTACACCGAGATCAAAATCACCGGTATTCAGGCTTAATTTCAGCCTAATTCCTCACTAGGAGAATTGACTCATGGCACACAAAAAAGCTGGTGGTAGTACCCGTAACGGTCGCGACTCAGAAGCCAAACGCCTTGGCGTTAAGATGTATGGCGGCCAGAAAATCATTCCGGGCAACATCATCGTGCGTCAGCGCGGCACCCAATTCCACGCCGGTTACGGTGTAGGCATGGGTAAAGATCACACCCTCTTCGCTAAAATCGAAGGCGTGATCAAGTTTGAAGTAAAAGGCGCGTTCAACCGCCGTTACGTGAGCGTTGTCGCAGCTTAATTGCGCAATCGCTGGAAAAGCCCTGTCTCGCGACGGGGCTTTTTCGTTTGTGGGGTGAGTCTCTTGCAAAACTGTTTGTATGGGCTGTCGGCGTACGATGTAGGTCGTGGATTGGGGTCGCTGCGCTCATTTTTGCAAGAGTCTTATGTCTTGATTGTTTTTCGGCTCGTCCGTACGGCGAGAGGCGTTGGTTATGAAGTTTGTTGATGAAGTATCGATTCGCGTAAAGGCTGGTGATGGCGGCAATGGCGCCATGAGTTTCCGTCGGGAAAAATTCATCGAAAACGGTGGCCCGAACGGTGGTGATGGCGGTGACGGCGGTTCCATCTACATGATGGCTGACGAAAACCTCAACACCCTGGTTGACTACCGTTACACCCGGCACTTCGATGCCGAGCGTGGCTCCAACGGTGGCAGCACCGACTGCACCGGCAAAAAGGGCGAGGACCTGATCCTGCGCGTGCCGGTCGGCACTACGGTGATCGACTCCGCTACCCAGGAAGTCATCGGTGACCTGACCAAAGCTGGTCAGAAGCTGATGGTTGTTCAGGGCGGCTGGCACGGTCTGGGTAACACCCGTTTCAAATCGAGTACCAACCGTGCTCCGCGTCAGACCACTCCGGGCAAGCCGGGTGAGCAGCGCGACCTGAAACTGGAAATGAAAGTACTGGCCGACGTCGGTCTGCTGGGCTTGCCGAATGCCGGTAAAAGTACCTTCATTCGTTCGGTTTCGGCCGCGAAGCCGAAAGTTGCCGACTATCCGTTCACCACGCTGGTGCCGAACCTCGGTGTGGTCAGCGTCGATCGCTGGAAGAGCTTCGTCATTGCCGACATCCCGGGTCTGATCGAAGGCGCTTCCGACGGTGCCGGCCTGGGTATTCGTTTCCTCAAGCACCTGGCGCGTACGCGTCTGTTGCTGCACCTCGTCGACATGGCGCCCCTGGATGACACCAGCGCGCCGGATGCTGCTGAAGTCATCGTCAACGAGCTGATCAAGTTCAGCCCGTCCCTGGCTGAGCGCGATCGTTGGCTGGTGCTGAACAAGTGTGACCAGATTCTTGAAGAAGATCACGATGAGCGCGTCAAGGAAATCGTTGATCGCCTCGAGTGGACCGGTCCGGTCTACGTGATCTCGGCCATCGCCAAGATCGGTACCGAGCGTCTGTGCCACGACATCATGCGTTACATGGAAGATCGTGCCGATCGCCTTGCTGCCGACCCGGCTTACAAGGAAGAGCTGGCCGATCTCGATCAGCGCATCGAAGACGAAGCGCGCGCGCAGCTGCAGGCACTGGATGACAAGCGTGCCCTGCGTCGCAGTGGCGTGAAGTCGGTCCATGACATCGGCGACGATGACTGGGACGAAGAAGATGTGGATGACGAAGACGGTCCGGAAATCATTTACGTGCGTGACTGATTCGTTGCGATAAACTTGAACGCCGCTCAATCGAGCGGCGTTTTGGTATCTGGAAATCGGTTGTTGGTCGGTAATGGCCAAGAATAACGTCACGGGCGGCGCTGGGTCGCGCTGCCCTCAAGCTAAGGTTGAAGATGATGCGGAGCAAGGTGACAGGTGCGCAGCGTTGGGTCGTGAAGATCGGCAGCGCTTTGCTGACAGCTGATGGCAAAGGGCTGGATCGCGCGGCAATGAGTGTCTGGGTCGAGCAGATGGTGGCGCTGCATGAGGCGGGCGTCGAGCTGGTGCTGGTGTCCTCCGGGGCAGTAGCAGCCGGCATGAGCCGTTTGGGCTGGACCGCACGACCCAGTGCGATGCACGAACTCCAGGCGGCTGCAGCGATTGGCCAGATGGGTCTGGTGCAGGCATGGGAATCGAGCTTCGCCGAGCATGGCCGGCACACCGCGCAGATTCTCCTGACTCACGACGACCTGTCCGATCGCAAGCGCTACCTCAATGCCCGCAGCACCTTGCGCGCGCTGGTCGAACTGAAAGTGATCCCGGTGATCAATGAAAACGACACCGTGGTCACCGATGAAATCCGCTTTGGCGACAACGATACGCTGGCTGCGCTGGTGGCCAACCTGGTCGAGGCGGATCTGCTGGTGATCCTTACCGATCGCGACGGCATGTTCGACGCTGATCCGCGCAACAACCCTGATGCGCAGCTGATTTACGAAGCGCGCGCCGACGATCCGAGCCTGGACGCGGTGGCGGGCGGTACCGGTGGGGCGCTGGGGCGCGGCGGCATGCAGACCAAGCTGCGGGCGGCGCGACTGGCGGCACGTTCCGGTGCGCACACCATTATTGTCGGCGGGCGTCTTGAGCGCGTGCTTGATCGCCTGAAAGCAGGCGAGCGCATTGGTACGTTGCTGTCGCCTGAGCGCGGCATGCTCGCGGCGCGCAAGCAATGGCTGGCCGGGCATCTGCAGACGCGCGGCACCCTGGTGTTGGATGATGGTGCGGTGGCGGCGTTGTCCAAGGGCAACAAAAGCCTGCTGCCGGTGGGTGTCAAACTGGTTCAGGGCAGCTTTCGTCGCGGTGAGATGGTGGTCTGCGTGGCGCCGGACGGTCGTGAGATCGCTCGTGGCCTGGCTAACTACAGCGCGCTGGAAGCGCAAAAAATCATCGGTCAGTCGTCGGATGCGATTGTCGGTTTGCTCGGTTACATGGCGGAGCCGGAACTGGTCCACCGTGACAACCTGATTCTGGTATAAGGAAAACTTCATGCGTTTAGCAAAAGGATTGTTGGGCTTGCTGATGGCGCTGCCATTGCTGGCCTCGGCCGAAGAAATCGGTCAGGTGTCGACGGTGTTCAAATTTGTCGGCCCGAACGACCGGATCGTCGTCGAGGCGTTCGATGATCCGAAGGTTGAAGGGGTGACCTGCTACCTGTCGCGCGCCAAGACTGGCGGCGTGAAGGGTGGTTTGGGTCTGGCTGAAGATCGCGCAGAAGCTTCGATCGCATGCCGTCAGGTCGGCCCGATCAAGTTTAACGGTGAGCTGAAGGATGGCGATGAGGTGTTCAAGGAGCGCACATCGCTGGTGTTCAAGACCATGCAAGTGGTGCGTTTCCTCGACAAGAAGCGCAATACGCTGGTGTACCTGGTCTACAGCGACCGCTTGATCGAAGGCAGTCCGCAGAATGCCGTGACTGCAATCCCGATCCTGCCATGGGTGCCTGTCCAGCAATAACCACGCAAATCAAAATGTGGGAGCGGGCTTGCTCGCGAAGAGGTCGTGTCAGTCGATAGAGGTATCAACTGGCAGATCGCATTCGCTAGCAGCCCGCTCCCACATTTTTTTGCGCTGGATTTGTTAAATCACAGGCAATAAAAAACCGACCCTAAGGTCGGTTTTTTAATGACTACGTCGATTAAGCAGCTTCTTTCAGCGCTTTAACGTGGCCATTCAGACGGCTCTTATGACGAGCAGCCTTGTTCTTGTGGATGATGCCTTTATCGGCCATGCGGTCGATTACTGGCACAGCCAGAACGTATGCAGCTTGAGCTTTTTCAGCGTCTTTTGCGTCGATGGCTTTAACTACATTCTTGATGTAGGTGCGAACCATGGAACGCAGGCTGGCGTTGTGGCTGCGACGCTTCTCAGCCTGTTTTGCACGTTTTTTGGCGGAAGGTGAGTTGGCCACCGTCGAGCTCCTCGAAAGACTTTTTAGGAAATAGCAAACAAAATAGGCCGCGAATCATGCCGATGAGTTGAAGTCTTGTCAAGGGCACTTGAAACGTTCCGCTAAGTGGTAGGTATAAAGAGGCGGGATATTTATTTCCGGCGCTTGACCTGTAAACTCGCGAGCTTTGGCTCTGTGCTGCTGCGGCGCGGAGTATCGCACAAGTAGGCGCTTTGTTCGCCTGCTGTTTATCGACAGGCACAAATTCCCTCAATGAATCTGCTCAAATCGTTGGCCGCCGTCAGCTCTATCACGATGCTTTCCCGGGTTTTAGGGTTTGTTCGTGACACGCTCATTGCCCGTACATTCGGCGCCGGGATGGCGACGGACGCCTTCTTTATTGCCTTCAAATTGCCCAATCTGCTGCGGCGGATCTTTGCCGAGGGCGCTTTCTCGCAGGCATTCGTGCCGATTCTGGCCGAATACAAAAGCCAGCAGGGCGAAGAGGCGACGCGTACGTTCATTGCTTACGTTTCAGGTTTGCTGACACTGGTACTGGCGATCGTCACTGCGCTGGGCATGATCGCCGCGCCCTGGGTGATCTGGGCCACGGCTCCCGGTTTCACCGACACGCCGGAAAAATTCCAGCTCACCTCCGATCTGCTGCGGGTGACGTTCCCCTATATATTGCTGATCTCGCTGTCATCGCTGGCCGGTGCGATTCTCAATACCTGGAACCGCTTCTCGGTGCCGGCGTTTGTGCCGACCCTGCTTAACGTCAGCATGATCGTCTTTGCGTTGTTCCTTACACCGTACTTCGATCCACCGGTCATGGCCCTTGGCTGGGCGGTGTTGGTCGGTGGTCTGGCGCAGTTGCTCTATCAACTGCCGCACCTGAAAAAGATCGGCATGCTGGTGCTGCCGCGCCTGAATCTGCGCGATACCGGCGTGTGGCGCGTGATGAAACAGATGCTGCCGGCGATTCTTGGCGTGTCGGTCAGCCAGATTTCGCTGATCATCAACACCATCTTCGCCTCGTTTCTGGTGGCGGGCTCGGTGTCTTGGATGTATTACGCTGACCGCTTGATGGAGTTGCCGTCCGGCGTGCTTGGCGTGGCGTTGGGCACGATTCTGCTGCCGACACTGGCCAAAACTTACGCCAGCAAGGATCGCCACGAGTATTCGCGGATTCTCGATTGGGGCCTGCGCCTGTGCTTCGTGCTGGTGCTGCCGTGTTCGCTGGCGCTGGGGATTCTCGCCGAACCGCTGACCGTTTCGCTGTTCCAGTACGGTCAGTTCAGTGGCTTCGACGCCGAAATGACGCAGCGCGCACTGATTGCCTATTCTGTCGGTCTGCTCGGGATAATCGTGATCAAAGTGCTGGCGCCGGGCTTTTACGCGCAACAGAACATCCGTACCCCGGTGAAAATCGCAATATTCACTCTGGTGGTTACCCAGTTGTTCAACCTGGTGCTGATTGGTCCGCTGGCGCACGCCGGTCTGGCCTTGGCGATCAGTGCGGGTGCGTGTCTGAACGCCGGACTGCTGTTCTATCAACTTCGCAAGCAACAGATGTACCAGCCGCAACCGGGCTGGGCCAAGTTCGGTTTCAAACTGGTGGTGGCGGTGGCGGTGATGTCCGTGGTGCTTCTGGTCGGTATGCATTTCATGCCGCCATGGGATCAAGGACACATGCTTGAGCGTTTCCTGCGTCTGGGCGCATTGGTCGCGGCGGGCGTAGTCGCTTATTTCGGTATGTTGCTGCTGCTCGGTTTCCGCTTGCGCGACTTCAATCGCAAGGCCTTGAGCTGAGGTTTTACCCTTTATGGATGGGCGCGGGCCGGCAGTTTTGTCGGCTCGATCACTTTGCGTTACGGTGTTGCCTGTCGTCGACCGTCGGGTGTGGTTATAATCGACCACTTTATGAGCAAGAAGCGCGTTATGCAGCTGGTTCGAGGCCTCCACAACTTGCGCCCCCAGCATCGGGGCTGCGTCGCCACTATTGGCAACTTTGACGGTGTTCACCGTGGTCACCAGGCTATCCTGGCCCGACTGCGTGAGCGTGCGCTCGAGTTGGGCGTACCCAGCTGCGTGGTGATTTTCGAGCCGCAGCCACGGGAATTCTTTGCCCCCGAAACCGCCCCGGCGCGTCTGGCACGGTTGCGCGACAAGCTGCAACTGCTGGCCGCCGAAGGCGTTGACCGGGTCTTGTGCCTGGCGTTCAACCAGCGCTTGAGCAAGCTCAGTGCCAGTGAGTTCGTCGACACCATCCTTGTGGATGGTCTGGGCGTGCAGCATCTGGAGGTCGGTGACGATTTCCGTTTCGGTTGCGACCGCCTCGGCGATTTCGATTTCCTGATGCAGGCCGGGCAGGTTCACGGTTTTACCGTCGAAGCCGCGCAAACCGTCGAGCTGGACGGCATTCGTGTCAGCAGCACGCAGGTACGCAACGCCTTGGCCGCTGCCGATTTTGCCTTGGCCGAACGCTTGCTCGGCCGCCCGTACCGGATCGCCGGTCGCGTGCTGCACGGCCAGAAACTGGCCCGGCAACTGGGTACGCCCACTGCCAACATTCAACTCAAGCGTCGTCGCGTGCCGTTCACCGGGGTTTATCTGGTGGATGTCGATATCGACGGCAAGACCTGGCCCGGCGTCGCCAATATCGGCGTGCGCCCCACGGTACAAGGTGATGGCAAGGCCCACCTTGAAGTTCATCTTCTAGATTTTGCCGGCGATCTGTATGACCGGCGTTTGACGGTGGTTTTCCACCAAAAGCTGCGTGAAGAGCAGCGCTTCGCCTCTCTGGAGGCATTGAAAACGGCGATCAATGCGGATGTCGCCACCGCCCGTGCACTAGCCGCACCTAGCGCCCATCGCTAATGAAGAGCCTTAAATGACCGACTATAAAGCCACGCTTAACCTTCCGGACACCGCCTTCCCAATGAAGGCCGGCCTGCCACAGCGCGAACCGCAGATTCTGCAGCGCTGGGACAGTATTGGCCTGTACGGAAAGTTGCGCGAGATTGGCAAGGATCGTCCGAAGTTCGTTCTGCATGACGGCCCTCCGTATGCCAACGGCACGATCCACATCGGTCACGCACTGAACAAGATTCTCAAGGACATGATCATCCGCTCGAAGACCCTGTCGGGCTTCGACGCGCCGTATGTTCCGGGTTGGGACTGCCACGGCCTGCCGATCGAGCACAAGGTTGAAGTGACCCACGGCAAGAACCTCGGCGCGGACAAGACCCGCGAGCTGTGCCGTGCCTACGCCACCGAGCAGATCGAAGGGCAGAAGTCCGAATTCATCCGTCTCGGCGTGCTGGGCGACTGGGCCAACCCGTACAAGACCATGGATTTCAAGAACGAGGCCGGTGAAATCCGCGCCCTCGCCGAAATCGTCAAGGGCGGTTTCGTGTTCAAGGGCCTCAAGCCGGTGAACTGGTGTTTCGACTGCGGTTCGGCGCTGGCTGAAGCGGAAGTCGAGTACGAGAACAAAAAGTCCTCGACCATCGACGTCGCCTTCCCGATCGCTGACGAAGCCAAACTGGCTGCCGCGTTCGGTCTGCCATCGTTGAGCAAACCGGCGTCGATCGTGATCTGGACCACCACCCCGTGGACCATTCCGGCCAACCAGGCGCTGAACGTTCACCCGGAGTTCAACTACGCCCTCGTCGACATCGGCGACAAGCTGCTGGTGCTGGCTGAAGAGCTGGTTGAAGCCTGCCTGGCGCGCTACGGCGTTGAAGGTTCGGTGATCGCCACCACCACCGGTAAAGAGCTGGAACTGATCAACTTCCGTCACCCGTTCTATGATCGTCTGTCGCCGGTGTACCTGGCTGACTACGTCGAACTGGGCGCTGGCACTGGCGTGGTTCACTCCGCTCCGGCCTACGGCGTGGACGACTTCGTGACCTGCAAGAAGTACGGCATGGTCAACGATGACATCCTCAATCCAGTGCAGAGCAACGGCGTATACGTGCCATCGCTGGAATTCTTCGGCGGCCAGTTCATCTGGAAGGCCAACCCGGCCATCGTCGACAAGCTGACCGAAGTCGGTGCGCTGATGCACACCACCGTCATCGAACACAGCTACATGCACTGCTGGCGCCACAAGACTCCGCTGATCTATCGCGCCACCGCGCAATGGTTCATCGGCATGGACAAAGAGCCAACCAGCGGCGACACCCTGCGTGTGCGCTCGCTCAAAGCCATCGAAGACACCAAGTTCGTCCCGACCTGGGGCCAGGCGCGTCTGCACTCGATGATCGCCAACCGTCCGGACTGGTGCATCTCACGTCAGCGCAACTGGGGCGTGCCGATCCCGTTCTTCCTCAACAAGGAAAGCGGCGAGCTGCACCCACGCACCGTCGAGCTGATGGAAGAAGTCGCCAAACGCGTTGAAGTCGAAGGCATCGAAGCCTGGTTCAAGATGGACGCTGCCGAACTGCTCGGCGACGAAGCGCCGCTGTACGACAAGATCAGCGACACCCTCGACGTCTGGTTCGATTCGGGCACCACGCACTGGCACGTCCTGCGCGGTTCGCACCCGATGGGTCACGAGAGCGGCCCGCGTGCCGACCTGTACCTGGAAGGTTCCGACCAACACCGTGGCTGGTTCCACTCGTCGCTGCTGACCGGTTGCGCCATCGATAACCACGCGCCGTACCGCGAACTGCTGACCCACGGTTTCACCGTCGACGAAGCCGGCCGCAAGATGTCCAAATCGCTGGGTAACGTGATTGCGCCGCAGAAAGTCAACGACACCCTTGGCGCCGACATTATGCGTCTGTGGGTCGCTTCGACTGACTACTCGGGTGAAATGGCAGTTTCCGACCAGATCCTGCAACGCAGTGCGGACGCCTATCGTCGTATCCGTAACACCGCGCGTTTCCTGCTCTCGAACCTGAGCGGTTTCAACCCGGCCACCGACATCCTGCCGGCGGAAGAAATGCTCGCGCTGGATCGTTGGGCGGTCGACCGCACCTTGCTGCTGCAACGCGAGCTGCAAGAGCACTACGGCGAATACCGTTTCTGGAACGTCTACTCGAAGATCCACAACTTCTGCGTGCAGGAGCTGGGCGGTTTCTACCTCGACATCATCAAGGATCGTCAGTACACCACTGGCGCCAACAGCAAGGCTCGCCGTTCGGCGCAAACCGCGCTGTTCCACATCTCCGAAGCGCTGGTGCGCTGGATCGCGCCGATCCTCGCCTTCACCGCCGACGAACTGTGGGAATACCTGCCGGGCGAGCGTAACGAATCGGTGATGCTCAACACCTGGTACGAAGGTCTGACCGAACTGCCGGCCGACGTTGAACTGGGCCGCGACTACTGGGAACGCGTGATGGCGGTGAAAGTAGCGGTCAACAAAGAGATGGAAATCCAGCGCGCGGCGAAAGCTGTCGGTGGCAACCTGCAAGCCGAAGTGACGCTGTATGCCGAAGACGCGCTGAGCGCTGACCTGGCCAAGCTGAGCAACGAGCTGCGCTTTGTCTTGATCACCTCGACGGCCAGCGTGGCGCCTTTTGTTAGCGCGCCTGAAGACGCGGTAACCACCGAAGTCAGCGGCCTGAAGCTGAAGATCGTCAAATCGGCCTTCCCGAAATGCGCCCGTTGCTGGCACTGCCGCGAAGACGTCGGCGTGAACCCGGAGCATCCGGAAATCTGCGGTCGTTGCGTCGACAACATCAGCGGCGCTGGCGAGGTTCGTCACTATGCCTAATGCCGTTGGCCGTTTTGGACGGTTGAGCTGGCTCTGGTTGAGCTTGCTGGTTCTGGTCATTGACCAGGCCAGCAAGTTCTACTTCGAAGGCAAGCTCGAAATGTTTCAGCAGATTGTGATCATTCCCGATTACTTCAGCTGGACCCTGGCCTACAACACTGGCGCTGCGTTCAGCTTCCTGGCTGACAGCTCCGGCTGGCAGCGCTGGCTGTTCGCCCTGATCGCGATCGTGGTCAGCGCGGTGCTGGTGGTCTGGCTCAAGCGCCTGGGCCGCAACGAAACCTGGCTGGCCGTCGCTTTGGCGCTGGTGCTGGGCGGCGCGCTGGGTAATCTGTATGACCGCATTGCCCTCGGCCATGTGATCGATTTCATTCTGGTGCACTGGCAGAACCGCTGGTACTTCCCGGCGTTCAACTTTGCCGACAGCGCGATTACCGTTGGCGCGGTGATGCTGGCACTGGATATGTTCAAAACCAAGAAAACCGAAGAGGCCGTTCATGACTGAACAGGTATTGGCTGAGCAACGCATTGGCCAGAACACGGAAGTCACCTTGCACTTTGCATTGCGCCTGGAGAACGGCGACACCGTCGATAGCACGTTCGACAAAGCCCCGGCGACCTTCAAGGTCGGCGACGGCAACCTGTTGCCGGGTTTTGAGGCGGCGCTGTTCGGCTTCAAGGCCGGCGACAAGCGCACGCTGACCGTCGAGCCGGAAAACGCCTTCGGCCAGCCGAACCCGCAGAACGTGCAGATCATTCCACGTTCTCAGTTCGTCGATATGGAGTTGTCAGCGGGTTTGCTGGTGATCTTCAACGATGCGGCCAATACTGAGCTGCCGGGTGTGGTGAAGGAATTCGATGACACGCAAGTGACCATCGACTTCAACCACCCGCTGGCCGGCAAGACGCTGACCTTTGACGTGGAAATCATCTCCGTCAAAGCGCTATAACTGACCGCACGCGGTCCAAATGTGGGAGCGGGCTTGCTCGCGAATGCTGACTGACATTCAACATTGATGTTGTCTGACACACCGCTTTCGCGAGCAAGCCCGCTCCCACATTAGATTTTTGCTGTTTTTGAGCAATGTGCTCGATCAGCAGGACGTACCTATATTTCGCGCGCAAGACACGAGGCACAGCATGCAAATCAAACTCGCCAACCCCCGTGGCTTCTGCGCCGGCGTGGACCGGGCGATCGAAATCGTCAACCGCGCCCTGGAAGTCTTCGGGCCGCCGATCTACGTGCGTCATGAAGTGGTGCACAACAAGTTCGTCGTTGAAGACCTGCGCAGTCGCGGGGCGATCTTCGTCGAAGAGCTGGATCAGGTGCCGGACGACGTCATCGTCATCTTCAGTGCCCATGGCGTCTCCCAGGCCGTACGCACCGAAGCCGCCGGTCGTGGCTTGAAAGTGTTCGACGCAACGTGCCCGCTGGTGACCAAGGTGCACATCGAAGTGGCGAAATACAGCCGCGACGGTCGCGAGTGCATCCTGATCGGCCACGCCGGTCACCCGGAAGTCGAAGGCACCATGGGCCAATACGACGCTAGCAATGGCGGCGCGATCTACCTCGTCGAAGACGAGAAAGACGTTGCCGCGTTGCAGGTGCACAACCCGGAAAAACTGGCTTTCGTGACCCAGACCACGCTGTCGATGGACGACACCAGTCGCGTCATCGATGCCTTGCGCACGCGCTTCCCGGCCATCGGTGGCCCGCGCAAGGACGACATCTGCTACGCCACACAAAACCGTCAGGACGCGGTCAAGCAATTGGCCGACGAGTGCGACGTAGTGCTGGTGGTCGGCAGTCCGAACAGCTCCAACTCCAACCGCTTGCGTGAACTTGCCGAACGCATGGCCACGCCGGCCTATCTGATCGACGGTGCCGAAGACCTGCAGAAAAGCTGGTTCGATGGCGTTGAACGGATTGGCATCACTGCGGGCGCATCTGCGCCGGAAGTACTGGTGCGTGGCGTGATCCAGCAACTGCAAGCCTGGGGGGCGACCGGTGCCGACGAGCTGGCGGGTCGCGAAGAGAACATCACCTTCTCGATGCCTAAAGAGCTGCGCGTCCGTTCGATTTGACCCTTTCGGCTTTCTGACACAGCGCCTGCGCGGTTTTCACACTGCTCAGGCGCACACGACCGGTCGCTGCCAGCACCACCTGGAGCTGGCTGACCGGCTCGTGAGCCGAGCAAATATGTAGCGTCCCTGCCTGAAATGCCCGCCCGGGCATCAGTGGTTGCCCCAGACTGCTGAACCGCACATATCGACTCACTGCCCAATTGCCCACCACCGGCACCTGCGCATCACTGGCGTGCTCGCGCAATAACGGATTGCTCGCATCTTGCGGCCCCTTGCCGCTGATATCCAGAATGATCCGCCAGCCCTGGCTCCAGTCGCCGTTGATGCCATGGATCACCACGCTCTGATTGTGTGTGATCGCCATCGATCGGGCGTTGCGAATACCGTCGAGCAACGACTGCGCAGCCACCTCCCGATGGCTGGATGCCTTGAGCGTGGCAAATGCCGGACTGACCAGCAGCAGAACAATTGCGCCAATCGCCAGTCCCATAAGCAGTTCGATCAGGCTGAAACCCTGTTGCGACATGAAAATTCCCTCCCTGGAGCGTGATGAAAGGCGCGATCCGTGCGCCAGGCAGGACAAATCAACCGACACAGGTCGGTCGAATGTTCTAGCGTGTAGAAGCAGGTATAGCCGACGGCAACGGAGGGCATCGATGGATCTTCGTACAAAAGGTTTCACGCTGGTCGAGTTGCTGGCCGCGATTGCGATCTTCGTGATCCTTGTCACCCTGGCGGTGCCGGCGTTCACCAGTTCCATTCAGCGTAGCAAGGCCGATACCGAGGTGGGCGACCTGCAGCGCGCACTCAGTTTCACCAGGCTCGAAGCGATTGATCGCGGCACCACCTTGCGCCTGCGCCCGACGGCGGGGGGCAGCGTCTGGACCGGTGAATTGTCGGTCTACGACAGTACTGGCACGCCGGCCAATGTATTGCGGGTTGTTCCAGCGATGAGCAGCGGCGCCACTCTGACGCTAACCTCTGGAGTGACTGCGCTGGATTTCAATAACCTCGGCGGTCTGGCGGCACCTTCGACGGCGGTGGTCATCAGTTACACGCTGGGAACGCAAAGCAGGACGCTGAACGTGTGTCTGAACGGACGAATTCAATTGGGTGGAAGTTGCGGATGAGGGCAGGGAGCAAGCACGCACAGGACGGCATGACGCTGATCGAGGTGCTGGTCGCGTTGTTGATCCTGACGGTCGGGCTGTTGGGCGCGGCGGCGGTGCAATTGAATGCGCTGAAGTACACCGACAGTTCGCGCATGACCAGTCAGGCCAGTTTCATCGCCTACGACATGATGGACCGCATCCGTGCCAACTCCGGTGCTGATTACACCGTCACGCCACCGACCTCGGGCAACCTCAGTGTTGCGCGGGATCAGGACCTCTACGACTTCACCAGCAACATCGTCAACTTCGGTGGCCCGACCGCCACGGGCAGCATCACCCTCAATCAACGCGTGTACACCATCACCATTACCTGGAGCGATGCGCGCGCAGCCAACACCGCCAGTGCCCCGCGCAGTTTCGTGCTGAGCAGCCGTGCCGCGGTTGATCCGGTGGCGACGCCATGAACCGTCATGCGCGTGGTTTCGGCCTGATCGAGTTGCTGATTGCTTTGGCGCTGGGGCTGATTGTGGTGCTCGGCGTGGTGCAGACGTTCATCGCTGCAAAAAACACCTATGTCAGCCAGAACAGTGCCGCGGCGATGCAGGAAGACGCGCGTTTCCTGCTGAGTAAAATGATCCAGGAAATTCGCATGGTGGGGATGTTCGGTTGCCTTGGCACTATCACCGATTCGAGTACGGCGGGGGATTTCAACGCCGTGCAAATCACCCCGATCAGTTGGGACAATGCCAACCTTAAACTGACGCTGGTGACGGCCGATGTCGGTGGCAGCGGCGGCACGCCGACCTGGACGGTGGTTTCCGATTGCCGTAACACCTCGACCGCTTACACCGGTTTGCGCAGCGCGGCGACCGGGCAAATCGCCTTCCCGATCCGGCGACTGCTCTACAGTTTCAGCAACAACCAGATCCTGATGGGCACCGGCAGCGGCACGCCGACCCAGCAGGTACTGATCAACAACGTCAGCGCGTTCACCGTGACCTTCGGTCTGGCCAGTTCGGCGACCGATGTGGCAGCTTCGACCTACAGCGCCAACCCCAGTGATCCGGCGCGCATTCGCAGCGTGCGCCTGAGCCTGACCCTCACCGACCCCAACAGCCGGGTCGCCGCGCAAACCTTCAACGTGGTTGCCGCTTTGCGCAACCGTCTGCAATGAGGGGCGTAACGATGAGGCGCTCTCTGCACAAGCGTCAGGCGCAGCGCGGGATGATATTGCTGGTCACGCTGGTGTTCCTGTTGTTGCTCACGGTGATCGGCCTGTCGTCGATGCAAAGCGCCAACCTGCAGGAAAAAATGGCCGGTAGCGTGAGCCTGCGCAATCAATCGTTCCAGACCGCCGAGGCGGCGTTGCGCGTAGGTGAAAGTGCGGTGCAACTGGACAACTACACGCTGGCGGTGTGCAGCGGCACCACGCAATGTGCGCCACCGGCGGAATCGTCAGTGGTCAGCGCTGCGGGGCTCAACTCGACGTCCAGCGTCACCTGGATCGCCGCCGGCAATGGCTTTTACGGGGTACAGAACATCGGCACGACCCTTACCGCCGTGAACGTGCCGAGCAATACCTCGGCGACCTTGTATCGAGTGACCGCTGTCGGCATCGCCGGCACTTCGCGTAGCGTTGTGGAGAGTGTTTATGCGAAGTATTAAACGCTGCCGGTCACTGCTGATCGGCATGCTGCTGAGTTTTTATCTGGCAGCGCCGGCGTATGCGTTCACGCCGTCCGATTCGCCGCTGTTGAGTGCGGCAGCGGTGGCACCGAACGTGATGTTGCTGATCGACGATTCAGGGAGCATGAACAGCATCATCTACGCTGCCGGTTTTGATCCGACGGTCGATCGCACGCCGGCCCGGCAATGCAACGCGTTGCTCGGGTTATGCCTGAGTTCGACAACGATTACCGGCGACCCGATATTCCTTTCCAGCCTGCCGACTGCCGGTTGCTCCGGCGGCGCCTATGCCTTCTACAACAACAGCCTCGCGCCCCTGTGCCTGAAACTGCCAGACCCGGTGGGAAGCGGTAACACCCGCTATACCGGCGATTACATCTCCTATGTGGTCAGCCTCGCCATCAACAATGGCACGCGCGATTTCACCACGGGGGCGATCCCCAACGATTACCGGATCAACGTTGCGCGTAACGTTTCCACCGCACTGGTCACCAGCAACCGCACATTGCGCATGGGCCTGTCGACGTTCAACCCGGTCACCAGCAACAACTCCGGCAATGGCGGTTACATCGCCCGGGCGATCAGCGATCTGTCACCGGTATCCGGCAGCGTCACCCAGGCGCAGGCCGACACCAACTACAACGCGCTGATCTCCTCGATCAACGCGTTGAGCGCCGTCGCCAATACTCCTCTGGCGGAAACCTATTACGAGATCACCCGCTACATGCGCGGCATGGCGCCGTACTACAACAGCACGCCGAGCACCTACACCAGCCCGATCCAGTATCGCTGCCAGAAAAACTACGGTGTGGTGATCACCGACGGCTTGCCGACCTATGACCGTACCTTCCCAAGCAATGACCCACTGGGTGGCAGCCGTTTGCCGAACTGGGATGGCGTCAACAATGACGGCAACAACCTCAATGGCGACAACGAAGGCGATACGCTGTATCTGGACGACATCGCCAAGTTCGCGTTCGACATCGACATGCGTTCGAGCGGTACCGATGCTGCCGGCAAGAGCTGGAACGCAGTGGATTTTCCCAAGCAGAACATGAACACCTACACCGTGGGCTTCACCGCTGCCAATGACATGCTCTCGGATGCCGCCAGTTACGGACAGGGCAAGTATTACCAGGCGACCGACAGCACGGGACTCAACGCCGCGTTGTCGTCCGCCTTGAGTGATATCACCTCCAAGGCCGGTTCCGGCGGCAGTGGGGTCACCAGCGGCACCACGCTCGCCAGCGGCACCAGCTATTTTCAGACCAGCTACGACCCCAAGGACTGGCGCGGCACGATCAAGTCATTCGGCTTCACTGCGGCCGGTGCGGTGAATACTTCGACGACACTCTGGACCACTGATACGACCATCGTCCCGGGCGCCACCGCACCGACCTATCAATCGTGGAACACCACCAGCAACGCTGCAGTAACCCTGGCCTACGGCAACTTTTCCGCCACTCAGCAGACCACGCTCGGTCAGAGTCTGCCCACCGGCATCAGCGGCAATGATCTGGTGGAGTGGAGCAAAGGTACCAACAAGACCGGGCTCAAGGTGCGCAGCGTGCTGCTCGGCGACATCATCAACTCGCCGTTGGTACTGGCGTCGCCTTCGGACAAAACCGCATCCGATCTGTCCGGCGACACCACGTACACCTCTTACCTGACCACCAAAGCGGCAAACATGAATGCCAGTCTGGTGGCGAACGCCAACGACGGCTTCGTCAACGTCATCAACTCGGCCAACGGCACCCGGCGTTATGCCTACATGCCTTCCAGTGTGTTGCCGTCGTTGCGTTTTATCGCCGATCCAACCTACATCAACGGTGTCAGCCACAAGTTTCTGGTAGATGGGCAGGTCGCCGTGTATGACGCCCAACTCAATAGCGCATGGAAAACCCTTGCTATCGGCGGTACGGGGGCAGGGGGCAGGACGTTCTATGCACTGCAATTGTTCGACGCCTCGGCGGGCAACGTTTTGCGCGCGTTGTGGGAGGTCAGTGCACCCACGACCGCCAACACTGCCAATGTGTTTAATGATCTGGGTTATGCCTATGCCCGCCCCGAAGTGGCACGCTTGGCCGATGGTCGCTGGGCGGCGTTCATTTCCAACGGTTACGGCAGCAACTCCGGAGTGGCAGCGCTGTATGTTCTGGATGTTCGCGACGGTTCGCTGATCAAGAAAATCGTTATCGACAGCACGGAAACCACCAACGGCTTGTCCTCGGTAAAGCTCAAGGTCAACTCCTCGAACGTGGTCCAGGCCGCCTATGGCGGCGACTTGAAAGGGCGGCTGTGGAAGTTCGATCTGAGCGCAACGTCCACCGATAGCTGGGGGGTAGCGTTTTCCGGGAAGCCGTTGTTCACCGCGGCGGGCGGCGCAACTCAGCCGATCACCACGCAGCCGTTGCTGGCGGATAACTCATTGGGCGGCAAACAGATCTTTGTCGGCACCGGTAAATTCAACGAAACGGCCGACAAGACCAACAAGGACTTGCAGGCGTTCTATTCGGTGTGGGATGCCGATGGCGGCTCCGGGCAGCTCACCGTCAGCAGTTTGCAGGCGCAAGCCATCACGGGGGTTTTCTCCGGCAGTAGCGGGCAGTTCGTGACAACGACGCAGAACGATACGACTTATCCAGGAGAGAAGGGCTGGTACCTGCCGTTGGTGTATAACAGCGCGCTGATCGGTGAACGGGTGATCAATCAGGCCAGCCTGGTTCTGGGACGTATCCTCTTCACCACGGCGAGTGTGGATACCACCGATCCCTGTTCGAGTTTTGGTACGGGCAAACTGGTCGAAGTCGATGCATTCAGCGGTAAGATGCTCAACTATGCGGTGCTCGATACCAACGGCGATGGCGTGGTCGACAGCAATGACACGATTTCCAGTGGTGTGATATTCACGGGTGGCATCCCGACCCTGAACGCTGTCGTCAACGGCGCGACGCGCAAGATCTTCAACGATTCCAGCGGCAACATCACCACCTTGGTGGAAAAGGGCGGCGGCGGTAGCCGTCGTATCATGTGGCGACAAATACAGTAAGCGAGAGTTTGAGGCATGCGTAGAAGCAACCGCGGTTTTACCCTGATCGAAATCATGATCGTGATTGCGATCATCGGCATTGTCATGACCATCGCCGCCCCGAGCTTTACCGAATACCTGAAAAAGGGCCGCCGTGCCGAAGTGGTGTCGCTGCTGTCCGAGCAGGCGCAGACCCTTGAACGTTTCTATACCAAGAACAATGTCTACACCGGCGTCACCGGTCTGAGTACGGGCAATGATTTCTACACCATTACCCCGACCATCGCTGACCAGACCTTCCTGCTGACCGCCACCCGCAAGACGGGTACGTCTATGGCCACCGACAAGTGCGGGGATTTCACCCTGACCAACACCGGTGTCAGAAGCATGAACAACGCGACCACCGGGCTTGCCACCAAGGATTGCTGGGGCCGCTGAGGCGCACATCTTCGGGTGCCTTTTGCGCCCACTGTCTTTTTTACGGTTGGATCAAACATGACCAGGCAACAGCAAGTGGTGATTGTCGGTGGCGGGGTGATTGGCCTGCTGACCGCTTACAACCTCGCCTCCGAAGTGCGCAGCGTGGTGCTGCTGGATCGCGCGAACCTCGGCCAGGAATCCTCCTGGGCGGGCGGCGGTATCGTTTCGCCGTTGTATCCGTGGCGCTATAGCCCGGCGGTCACCGCACTGGCGCACTGGTCGCAGGATTTTTATCCACAGCTCGGCGAGCGTCTGTTCGCCGATACCGGCGTCGATCCTGAAGTGCACACCACCGGCCTGTATTGGCTGGATCTGGATGATGAAGCCGAAGCGTTGGCTTGGGCTGAGCGTGAAGGTCGTCCGCTGCGGGCTGTGGATATCTCGGCGGCGCACGATTCGGTGCCGGTGCTAGGTGGTGGATTTTCACGGGCGATCTACATGGCTGATGTGGCCAACGTGCGCAATCCGCGTCTGGTGAAATCGCTGAAAGCGGCGTTGCAGGCACTGCCAAACGTGACAATTCACGAACAGTGCGAAGTCAGCGGATTTGTTCGCGAGGACGAGCGGATTGTCGGCGTCGAGACGTCTCAAGGCGTGATCAATGGCGATCAGGTTGTGCTGACGGCGGGTGCGTGGAGCGGCGACCTGCTCAAGACCCTGAGCCTGACGTTGCCGGTCGAACCGGTCAAAGGCCAGATGATTCTCTACAAATGTGCAGCGGACTTTTTGCCGAGCATGGTATTGGCCAAAGGTCGTTATGCGATTCCGCGTCGCGACGGCCATATCCTGATTGGCAGCACGCTGGAGCACGAAGGCTACGACAAGACGCCGACCGATGTGGCGCTGGAAAGCCTCAAGGCTTCGGCAGTGGAGTTGCTGCCGGCGCTGGCGCATGCCGAGGTTGTGGGGCACTGGGCGGGATTGCGTCCGGGGTCGCCGGAAGGGATTCCGTACATTGGCCGGGTGCCGGGGTTTGAGGGTTTGTGGCTGAACTGCGGGCATTACCGCAATGGGCTGGTGCTGGCGCCGGCGTCGTGCCAGTTGTTTGCCGATGTGATGCTCGGACGTGCGCCGATTATTGATCCGGCGCCGTATGCACCGGCTGGTCGGATCTGAAGAAAAATCAAAAGATCGCAGCCTGCGGCAGCTCCTACAGGGAACGTATTCCAATGTAGGAGCTGCCGCAGGCTGCGATCTTTGGCGATCTAATCCAGGCCCAGTTTCTTCAGCCGATAGCGCATCGACCGAAACGACAGGCTCAAGCGCTGCGCCGCCGCCGTACGATTCCAGCGCGTTTCCTCCAGCGCCTGCAAGATCAGTTTGCGCTCGACGTTCTCCAGATAATCTTCCAGATTGTCGATCTGTGTCAGGTCGGCAATCCCTCCTTCAGCCGCGCAATTGCCTTCGCTCAAGCGCAAGTCTGCAGACTCGATCACGCGGTTCTCACACAAGGTGTGCGCGCGTTCGAGCACGTTCTCCAGCTCCCGCACATTGCCCGGAAAACGGTAGTTCTTCAGTGCTTCCAGCGCCTGCGGATGCAGCCGCGCCACCGGTTGGCCGGTGTCTTTGGCCAAACGCTTGAGCATGTGCGCCGCGAGCACTTCAATGTCGTCACGCCGCTCGCGCAGTGATGGCACGCGCAGTTCGATAACGTTGAGCCGGTAATAAAGGTCCTGGCGGAAACGCTCGGCAGCGACCTCGGCATCAAGGTCCTTGTGGGTTGCACAGAGAATGCGCACATCGACCACGGTTTCCTGCTGACCACCGACGCTGCGCACGGCTTTTTCCTGAATCGCCCGCAGCAGTTTTACCTGCATCGACAGCGGCAAGTCCGCCACTTCGTCGAGAAACAAGGTGCCGCCGTTCGCCGCCTGGAACAGCCCCGGCTTGTCCTCGACGGCGCCGGTGAAACTGCCTTTGCGATGGCCAAAGAATTCGCTTTCCATCAGCTCGGACGGAATCGCCCCGCAGTTCACCGGTACGAACGGCTGGCTGGCGCGCGGCCCTTGCTCATGAATCAGGCGCGCGACCCGCTCCTTGCCGCTGCCGGATTCACCACTGATGTACACCGGCGCCTGGCTGCGGGCGAGCTTGTCGATCTGCTTGCGCAGGTCGCGCATCGGTAACGAATCACCGAGCAGGCGTCGATCGATTGAAGTGCTTGCAGCGCTCGCGGCCGGCATGCGCAGGGCTGTGCCGACCAGTTCGCGCAAGCGGGTGAGGTCAACCGGTTTGGTCAGAAAGTCAAAGGCGCCGGCCTTCAGTGCATTGATTGCGGTTTCCAGGCTGCCATAGGCGGTGATCATCGCCACGGGCAGTTGTGGATAACGCTGCTGGATGTGCAGCACCAGATCCAGCCCCGTGCCGTCGGGTAGACGCATGTCGGTCAGGCACAGGTCAAAGCGCTCGCGGTGCAACAACGCTTGGGCTTCGCCGAGATTACGCGCGCTGTAGGTGTCGAGCTTCATCCGTCCCAGGGTGATTTCCAGGAGTTCGCGGATGTCGGGCTCGTCGTCGACGATGAGGATTTTTTGCCGTGGGCTGTTAGTCAACTTTGTTTCCGTCCGTGAGCAAAGGTGATGCGAAAGCAGCCGCCGCCTTGGCGTGGTTTGAAGTCTAGGCGCGCTTGGTTGCTTTCGCACAGCTCACGGGACAGATAAAGCCCAAGGCCGGTGCCCTGGCTGCTGGTGGTAAAGAACGGTTCGAACAGATGCGCCTGTTCGTCGACTGGCACGCCGGGGCCGTTGTCCTGCACCTCAAGCACCGCCAATTGGCTGTCCGGGTCGACGAACAATGCCAGCCAGACCTCGGCCTGCTCGTGCAGTAACGCGCTGTGGCGCCAGCCGTTGCGTAACAGATTGTCGAGAATTTGCGTGAGCTGATTGGGGTCCATCAGTGTGGCGAAGTCACCCGAGTTGATCCGCAGATGAATGTGTTGGCGCTCGCTGGCCTGTTCGCGGCTCTCGGCGACGAAGTTTTCCAGCCACGGCTTGAGATCCAGCCGTTGCGGGGCACTTTGCTGGCGTCGTGAAAGTTGCAGGACGTTTTCGATGACTCGGTTCATGCGCTGGGAGTGATCTTGAATGATCTGCGTCAGACGCCGGTCGGCGCTGTCGAGTTCCTCGGATTCGCCCAATAGCTGTGCGGCATGACTGATGGCGCCGAGCGGATTGCGGATTTCGTGAGAGATGCCGGCGGTCAGGCGCCCGAGTGCGGCAAGTTTCAGTTGCTGGGCCTGCTGGGATATTTGCGCCAGGTCTTCGAGAAATACCAGGGTTTGCTGATTCGGGCTTTGTTCGAGAGCAATGAAGCTCGGCTGCAATTCAAGGCCATTGCCGGGAATCTTCAGGCTTTGCGGGCGCAGGCTCGGATTGTTCATCCACAGTTGCAGGCGTTCGACCAGTGCGGGCGAGTAGGCGTCGATCAGATGGCCTTGCAGGTGTGAGCGCGCGAGCAGGTTCTGCGCACTCTGGTTGGCCAGTTGCACGCGACGTTCCTCGTCGAGCACGAGAATCCCGGTGCGCATGCGCTGCAGAATCAGTGCGTTCAACGCCTCCAGGCCGACCACCTCGCTGGCCCGTTGCTCGGCCAGCGTTTCGCTGACTTCAAGACGGCGGATCAGCCCTTGCACCAGCAGCGATGCGGCAAAGCACAGTGCGCCGAGCGTGCCGGCTTGCAGGTATTCGTTGGCGCTCAGGGGGTGGCTGAAACTCAGCAGGAAACTCAGGCCGACGATGCCAAGAGCGCCGATGGCGGCGATCAGCAGGCCGATGCGTCGGCGCAGCAGGGTGTTGCTGATCGCCACCGAAACAATCAGCAGGTTGCCGAGGGCGCTGGCCACGCCGCCCGCCGCATAGAACAGGCCGCATAGCAACAGCACATCGACGAGGGCCAGGCTGAACAGTTGCGCCGGTCGCCGGGTGTTCTCGAGAAACACCACCAGCAAGATGTTCAGGACCAGATATAACCAGCTGCCGCCGCGCAGCAGATCGTCGTTGGCCGACGTCAGCAGGCGGTTATCCATGTTGCTGGAGATCAGCAGCACCAAAGTGATGCCGACGCTTAAACGGTAGAGATGATAAAGGCGCAGCAGGCGCTGAGCCTGTTTGCTGTCGGCGTTGGCGGCCTCAGCGATCACTGGCACCCGGGCCTTGCTCAAGGTGAGCCTGGCTGCAATACCACTGTTGTTGCACGCTCAATGCGCGATCACGCGGCAAGTGCACGCCGCAATGGGCGCAACGCACCATGGGTGGGGCGTCCTGCTCGCGGGGGGCGCGATCGGACTGATTGGCAGCGGGTGCCTTGAATTTTCGCCACAGCCATACCGCAGCAAAAATCAGGACAATCCAGAATAATAAACGAAGCATGATGAGCGGCTTTTCGACTGATGATCCGGCAGTTTAGCCAAGCTCCCGACAAGCGCACAGCCTATTAACGCGCGGCAATAAAAAAGGGAGATCCGCAGATCTCCCTTTTTTGTCCATCCGGTGTGATCAGTCGAACACGCCGAAGGTCATGTAGCTGAACCACGAGCGGTCGGTGCTGCTCGACTCTGGCTCCGGCTCTTCGATCACGTCGCCGTTTTCGTCTTTAGGCTTCAGATCGTTCGGTATCGCGTCTTTCGCGTCCTGGTACTGTTTCTGCACGTCCTGGTTGGCGCGGGTTTCGCCCGGCGGCAGCGGCGGACGCGATTCGATCAGGCCGAGCGTTGCCTTGCTCAGGAACGAACGGTTATCGGCTTCAGCAACCCGTGGCACGAACTGGCCGTCTTGCAGGCTCGGGTGGTTCGGGTAGTTGAGCTTCAGGGTTTCCAGGCTGGTGTTGGCCAGTTCGTCCAGGTGCAGACGCTGGTAAGCCTCGGTCATCACCGCCAGGCCGTCGCCGACCGATGGGGTTTCCTGGAAGTTTTCCACGACGTACCGGCCACGGTTGGCAGCGGCTACATACGCCTGACGGGTCAGGTAGTAGTCGGCCACGTGGATTTCGTAGGCTGCCAGCAGGTTGCGCAGATAAATCATGCGCTGCTTGGCGTCCGGCGCGTAGCGGCTGTTCGGGTAGCGGCTGGTCAGCTGGGCGAACTCGTTGTACGAGTCGCGGGCAGCGCCCGGGTCACGCTTGGTCATGTCCAGCGGCAGGAAACGCGCCAACAGGCCGACGTCCTGGTCGAAAGAAGTCAGACCTTTGAGGTAATACGCGTAATCCACGTTCGGATGCTGCGGATGCAAACGAATGAAACGCTCGGCAGCGGACTTTGCAGCTTCCGGCTCGGCGTTCTTGTAGTTGGCGTAGATCAGCTCCAGCTGTGCCTGATCGGCGTAGCGACCGAACGGATAACGCGACTCCAGAGCCTTCAGCTTGGCTGTGGCGCTGGTGTAGCTGTTGTTGTCCAGGTCAGTCTGAGCCTGCTGATACAGCTCGGCTTCGCTGAGGTTTTCGTCTACGACTTCCTTCGATGAGCAAGCAGCGGTCAATGCGAGGATGGCGATCAGCAGCAGGTGTTTCACTTGCATGGCGGCTTGCGTCCCTATGACGGCCGCTGTCTTGGGCGGGGCCGTCCTGTTATGATGAGCGCCCCGTTGAAAAGCCTCGGGGCAAAAGACGCCGTATTTAACCACAAGCGCGCAGCCGAAACCAAAAGCTGTGCCGACGCACAGTCAGAGCATGTCCGATAAAATTGAACTTCGCGCAGAGGTGCCGTCCGAATTGGGCGGCCAACGCCTCGATCAAGTCGCTGCCCAACTCTTCGCTGAGCACTCTCGCTCGCGCCTTTCCGCCTGGATCAAAGAAGGTCGCCTGACTGTGGACGGGGCGGTCATCCGCCCTCGCGACATCGTGCATGGCGGTGCCATCCTTGAGCTGACTGCCGAGCAGGAAGCCCAGGGCGAGTGGATCGCCCAGGACATCGAGCTCGACATCGTCTATGAAGACGACGACATCCTGGTGATCAACAAGCCTGCGGGCCTGGTGGTGCACCCGGCTGCCGGTCATGCCGATGGCACCTTGCTCAATGCCTTGCTGCACCACGTGCCGGACATCATCAATGTCCCGCGCGCCGGTATCGTGCATCGTCTGGACAAGGACACCACCGGTTTGATGGTGGTGGCCAAGACCATTCAGGCGCAGACCAAGCTTGTTACTCAATTGCAGAGTCGCAGCGTCAGCCGGATCTACGAGTGCATCGTGATCGGCGTGGTCACCGCCGGTGGCAAGATCAACGCCCCGATCGGTCGTCACGGCCAGCAGCGCCAGCGCATGGCGGTAATGGAAGGCGGCAAGCCTGCCGTCAGCCACTACCGCGTGCTGGAGCGTTTCCGCTCGCACACCCACGTACGGGTGAAGCTGGAAACCGGTCGTACCCACCAGATCCGTGTGCACATGTCGCATATCAACTTTCCGTTGGTCGGCGATCCGGCATACGGCGGTCGTTTCCGCATTCCGCCAGCCGCTAACCCGACGATGGTTGAATCGCTCAAGCATTTCCCGCGTCAGGCCCTGCACGCGCGTTTCCTTGAGCTGGATCATCCGACGACCGGTGTGCGCATGAGCTGGGAATCGCCGCTGCCAGAAGATTTCGTCTGGTTGCTGACCCTGCTCAAGCAGGATCGCGAGGCATTCATCGGATGAACTGGCTGACGCCGGACTGGCCCGCGCCGGCCAGCGTCAAAGCCTGCGTCAGCACTCGCGAGGGTGGTGTCAGCGAGGCACCGTTCGACAGCCTCAATCTGGGCGATCATGTCGATGATCGTCCTGAGGCTGTTGCCGAGAACCGTCGGCGCCTGACCGATCACTTCTCTATACAGCCTGCCTGGTTGCAGCAAGTGCACGGGATTGCCGTGGCGCCTGCTGATCCGGGCATTGTTGCGACCGCAGATGCCAGTTGGACAGCAACGCCGGGCGTTGCCTGCGCGGCGATGACAGCCGATTGCTTGCCAGCATTGTTCTGCGATCGTGCCGGCACTCGCGTGGCGGCGGCCCATGCCGGTTGGCGCGGTCTGGCGGCGGGTGTACTGGAAGCGACGCTCGATAGCCTTGATGTTCTGCCCAAAGATGTTCTGGTCTGGCTCGGCCCGGCCATCGGCCCGCAAGCCTTTGAAGTCGGCGCGGAAGTGCGCGAAGTCTTCATCAATCAACTGCCTGAAGCAGCAGAAGCGTTCGTACCGAGCGACAATGCCGGCAAGTTCATGGCGGATATCTATTTACTGGCGCGCCTACGTCTGGCCGCCCGAGGAGTTACAGCGGTTTACGGCGGAGGTTTCTGCACCGTGACCGATCCGCGCTTCTTCTCCTATCGCCGTGCCTCGCGCACCGGTCGCTTCGCCTCCCTCATCTGGCTCACCCGCTAGACTGTCTGATCTGCATCAACTGCCTGACGCTTGAATCTTGCAGAATCGACCGCATCTATAGCGGTATCTGGCAGGTTTCTTTATTCAGGATGGTTTTTAGGTCCGGCCTGCTCAAAAGGAAGGTGACTTATGCGAATAGACCGTTTAACCAGCAAATTACAGTTGGCCTTGTCCGACGCGCAGTCGTTGGCTGTCGGCCACGATCATCCGGCGATTGAGCCGGCGCACTTGATGCAAGCCATGCTTGAACAGCAGGGTGGTTCGATCAAACCTCTGCTGATGCAGGTCGGCTTCGACGTCAACAGCTTGCGTAAAGAGCTGACCAAAGAGCTCGACCAATTACCGAAAATCCAGAACCCGACCGGCGACGTCAACATGTCGCAGGATCTGGCGCGCCTGCTCAACCAGGCCGATCGTATGGCCCAGCAGAAGGGCGACCAATTCATTTCGAGCGAACTGGTGCTGCTCGCCGCGATGGACGAGAACAGCAAGCTTGGCAAGTTGCTGCTCGGCCAGGGTGTGAGCAAGAAAGCCCTGGAAAACGCGATCAATAACCTGCGTGGCGGCGAGGCGGTGAATGACGCCAACCACGAAGAGTCGCGTCAGGCGCTGGATAAATACACCGTCGACCTGACCAAGCGCGCCGAAGACGGCAAGCTCGACCCAGTGATCGGCCGTGATGACGAAATTCGTCGCACCATTCAGGTTCTGCAACGCCGCACCAAGAACAACCCGGTGCTGATCGGTGAGCCTGGCGTGGGGAAAACCGCGATCGCCGAAGGTCTGGCGCAGCGCATCATCAACGGCGAAGTGCCGGACGGCCTCAAGGGCAAACGTCTGCTGTCGCTGGACATGGGCGCGCTGATTGCCGGTGCCAAGTATCGCGGTGAGTTCGAAGAACGCCTGAAATCACTGCTCAACGAGCTGTCGAAGCAGGAAGGGCAGATCATTCTGTTCATCGACGAACTGCACACCATGGTCGGCGCCGGTAAGGGCGAAGGCTCGATGGACGCCGGCAACATGCTCAAGCCTGCACTGGCGCGCGGCGAGTTGCACTGTGTCGGCGCGACCACGCTCAACGAGTACCGCCAATATATAGAGAAGGACGCGGCGCTTGAGCGACGCTTCCAGAAAGTCCTGGTGGATGAGCCGAGCGAAGAGGACACCATCGCCATCCTGCGTGGCCTCAAAGAGCGTTACGAGGTTCACCACAAGGTGGCGATCACCGACGGCGCGATCATCGCCGCGGCCAAGCTCAGCCATCGCTACATCACTGACCGGCAGTTGCCGGACAAGGCCATCGACCTGATCGACGAGGCCGCCAGCCGCATCCGCATGGAAATCGATTCCAAGCCGGAAGTGCTCGATCGTCTTGAGCGTCGCCTGATTCAGTTGAAGGTGGAATCCCAGGCACTGAAGAAAGAAAGCGACGAAGCGGCGATGAAACGTCTGGAGAAACTCCAGGAAGAAATCGTCCGTCTGGAGCGTGAGTATTCCGATCTGGAAGAAATCTGGAACTCGGAAAAAGCCGAGGTACAGGGTTCTGCACAGATTCAGCAGAAGATCGAACAGTCGCGTCAGGAACTGGAAGCGGCACGCCGTAAAGGCGACCTGAATCGCATGGCCGAGTTGCAGTACGGGGTGATCCCGGATCTGGAGCGCAGCCTGCAAATGGTCGATCAGCACGGCAAGAGCGAAAACCAGTTGCTGCGCAGCAAGGTGACTGAAGAAGAGATCGCCGAAGTCGTGTCGAAGTGGACCGGCATTCCGGTGTCGAAAATGCTCGAAGGCGAGCGCGACAAACTGATGAAGATGGAAAGCCTGTTGCACAAACGGGTGATCGGTCAGGAAGAAGCCGTAGTTGCCGTGTCTAACGCAGTACGGCGTTCGCGCGCCGGGCTTTCCGACCCGAATCGTCCGAGCGGCTCGTTCATGTTCCTCGGCCCGACCGGTGTCGGTAAAACCGAGCTGTGCAAGGCGCTGGCCGAATTCCTCTTTGATACGGAAGAGGCGATGGTGCGGATCGACATGTCCGAGTTCATGGAGAAACATTCCGTGGCTCGCCTGATCGGTGCGCCACCGGGATACGTCGGCTACGAAGAGGGCGGTTACCTGACCGAGGCGGTGCGTCGCAAGCCTTACTCGGTGATCCTGCTGGACGAGGTCGAGAAGGCGCACCCGGATGTGTTCAACATCCTGCTGCAAGTGCTTGAAGATGGTCGCCTGACCGACAGCCATGGCCGCACGGTGGACTTCCGCAATACCGTGATTGTCATGACCTCGAATCTCGGTTCTGTGCAGATTCAGGAACTGGTCGGTGACCGTGAGGCGCAGCGTGCTGCGGTGATGGATGCGCTGACGTCGCACTTCCGCCCGGAGTTCATCAACCGGGTCGACGAAGTAGTGATCTTCGAGCCTCTGGCGCGGGATCAGATCGCGGGCATTACCGAGATCCAGTTGGGCCGTCTGCGCAGCCGTCTGGCCGAGCGCGAGCTGAAGCTGGAACTGAGCCCGGAAGCGATGGACAAGCTGATCGCTGTCGGCTACGACCCGGTGTATGGCGCACGTCCTTTGAAACGGGCGATCCAGCGCTGGATCGAAAACCCGCTGGCGCAAATGATCCTCTCGGGTCATTTCATGCCTGGCGACACGGCAACCGGCGCGGTTGAGAACGACGAAATCGTTTTCAACTAAGTCCGAACACCAATGAAAATTGGCAGGCCCCACCTTGTGGGGCCTTTTTTTTCGTTAGGCTGTTGAACTCAAAGGAAAAGGCTTGTAAAGTGCGCCCCGCAGTCAGTCGCCAAGACGGTCTCAGCTCACTGAGTTGAAATCTGAAATAAGTTGCAAATCATTAACTTGAAAGCAATTTAGGGGGTTGACAGAGGTGTTCTAGGTTGTAGAATAGCGCGCCTCAGACACACGAACGCAGCGATGCGAACGAGTGACTGGAAGCAGTAAGTTTCACAGTTGTAAATTGAAATATGTAGTTCCGTGATAGCTCAGTCGGTAGAGCAAATGACTGTTAATCATTGGGTCCCAGGTTCGAGTCCTGGTCACGGAGCCAATTTCAAGCCGGGGTATAGCGCAGTCCGGTAGCGCGCCTGCTTTGGGAGCAGGATGTCAGGAGTTCGAATCCCCTTACCCCGACCATTTTTGGGTCGTTAGCTCAGTTGGTAGAGCAGTTGGCTTTTAACCAATTGGTCGTAGGTTCGAATCCCACACGACCCACCATTTTTGAAACCAGTTAACGCTGGAATCGAATCTTAAGATCAGAGGCCAAAAGCGCTGATCGAAGAAGGCGACTGAAAGGTCGCCTTTTTTTTACCGGGGTATAGCGCAGTCCGGTAGCGCGCCTGCTTTGGGAGCAGGATGTCAGGAGTTCGAATCCCCTTACCCCGACCATATTAAAAATCCTCGTATCGAAAGATACGGGGATTTTTTTTGCCCGGCGTTTACTGACGGACAGCAGGCGCAAAAAAGCCGCGCCACCCGGAAGAGCGCGCGGCCTGGTTTTTTCTGGCAATCAGGCGCCGTCTTGATCTTTCAGATGTTCGAACAGCCCCTTGGGCATTTTCTTGCCATTGGCTTCGAAGTTGGCCTTCACATTGTTGTAGGCCTCCTGCTCATCGATAAAACCGTCATGGTTGGTGTCGATCTTGTCGAAATCAGACTTCGGCGCCACTTTCAGAAACTCCGCCCGGGATACCTTGCCGTCGCCATCGCTGTCAGTCCTGGCCATCGACGCATCGCCACACTTGCCTTCGCCACATTTGCCTTCAGGGGTTTTTACCGAGGTTTCTGCAGAAGCGACCATGTAACCCTGGGCCAATGGTTGCGCGGCGAATACCGAGCCGGACAGCATCAGACCGCCAGCCAGCGCGGCGCCGATCAGGCCAATGGATTTTTTACCGAGAGTCGAAGTACGGGACATATACATTCTCCTGGGCTGCGCTGCGCAACCACACGTTAAGGACGATTGCCTGAGCAGGTGTTGCTCGGGTGTGGCCATTAGGCGGTGGCGGTGTATCGCGACTGTGTCGCGCAGCGGGGGAGTTTGTAAGCGAAGTTGCGAAGGGCGGGGCGAAGATACAGTCAGACACATATCTTCAATCACATGAAAATCAAATGTGGGAGCGGGCTTGCTCGCGAAAGCTGTATATCAGCAACATTAACGTCGACTGACACACCGCCTTCGGGAGCAAGCCCCTCCCACAGTTTTACTGCATCAATGCAGCTTCAGGCGTGGCTCGGTGCCGCGACCAATCTTGCTGCCCAGCATCAGCATCGCCGTGCGAAACGGCCCGTACAACGCCATCTGGTGCATGCGGTACAGCGACACGTAAAACATCCGTGCCAGCCAGCCTTCGAGCATCACGCTGCCGGTCAGGTTGCCCATCAAGTTACCCACAGCCGAGAAACGCGACAGCGAGATCAGCGAGCCGTAGTCGGTGTACTTGTATTCCGGCAGGGTCTTGCCTTCGATGCGCAGTTTCAGCGATTTGGCCAGCAAGGAGGCCTGTTGGTGCGCTGCTTGTGCACGCGGTGGCACGTTGCGATCGGTGCCCGGTTGTGGGCAGGCTGCGCAGTCGCCGAAAGCGAAGATGTTTTCGTCACGGGTGGTTTGCAGGGTCGGCAGCACTTGCAGTTGATTGATGCGATTGGTTTCCAGGCCGTCGATGTCCTTGAGGAAACCCGGCGCACGGATACCGGCAGCCCAGACTTTCAGGCTGGCCTTGATCTCGTTGCCGTCGGCAGTGATCAAACTGTCTGCGGTCACTTCGCTGACCGATGCGTTGGTCATGACATTGACCCCGAGTTTCTCCAGCGTCTTGTGCACCGGTCCGCTGATGCGCTCGGGCAGGGCTGGCAACACCCGTGGGCCGGCTTCGATCAGGGTGATGTGCATGTTTTCCGGTTTGATCCGGTCCAGGCCATAAGCGGCCAATTCATGCGCCGCGTTGTGCAGTTCTGCCGCCAGCTCGACGCCTGTGGCGCCCGCGCCGACGATGGCCACGCTGATCTGCTCGATCACGTCGGTCTGGCCGGCATGTGCACGCAGATAGTGATTGAGCAGTTGCTGGTGGAAGCGCTCGGCCTGTTTGCGGGTATCGAGGAACAGGCAGTGTTGCGCCGCACCCTGAGTGCCGAAATCGTTGGTGGTGCTGCCGACGCTGATCACCAGCGAGTCGTATTGCACTTCACGCGCCGGGACGAGCTCGACGCCGTTTTCGTCGTAGGTCGCCGCTAGCTGGATTTTCTTCTGCGCACGATCAAGCCCGCTCATGCGCCCCAGCTGGAACTCGAAGTGGTTCCATTTCGCCTGGGCAACATAGTTGAGTTCGTCTTCGGAGGAGTTCAGCGATCCGGCGGCCACTTCGTGCAGCAAAGGCTTCCAGATGTGCGTCAGGTTGGCGTCGACCAGCATCACGCTGGCCGTGCCGCGCTTGCCCAGAGTCTTACCCAGACGGGTAGCCAACTCCAGGCCGCCGGCGCCGCCGCCGACAATAACAATACGATGGGACATAGGGATAACTCGCAAGGTTTTTAAAGGAAATCTTTGTCGTCATTACCCAAGCGAGCGCCAGGCTGCTCATAGCGTCAGGTAACTGATAAATCGGCTCAACAGGCCCAGACCAATGGTCACTGCCAGCACCAGCACGAGGAGCATCCACGGCCGGAATGGCCGGCGCTCGACTCGGTGTTGGGACAGTTGCAGGTACTCTTCGACATGTTTCTGGTCTTCGGGGTTCAGGCGGCTGGTCATAATTGCCTCGTCAGGTAGACGTTGCTGAATGGGCGCAAGCTACAGCGGTTTTTATCCGGGGTTGAACGGAGCATAGCCGCTGTCCGGAACCGGCTCGACGCTCACCCTGTCTTCGAGGCGAATGATCCCGCTTTGTAACACTCGCGCAGTAATTCCGCCATGCCCGCGCACGGCCTGAAAGGTGCCGGGGCCAAGGTTGTTCTGCAGGCGTGCGCAAGGCTGACACCAGCCCGTGGTTTCGAATATTGCCTGACCGATGCGAAAGCGCCGACCTTTCAGACTAAACAGATTGATACCGCTGATAACGAGATTACGCCGCAGATCTTCAGGTTTCACCGGTTGATCGTCTGGGCGCCCCATCAATGCGTTGATCACCGCCAGGTGTTCGAACTGGATCAGCGTCACCTGGCGCGCATTACGCACACCGGGGCGGGCGTGGTCGCCGGTCAGCCCTGCTTCCAGCCGCGCTTCCACCGCATCCAGTTCGATCATCGGCCCCCGGGACTCGGGGCGCACGCCGATCCAGCGTACACATCCGGTCTGCGGCACATCCGCGATCAATTGCTGAAGTGGTGTCACAGGCTGATCCCGACATCGAAGACGATGCTGCGGCCAAGGTTACTGCGCAGAAAGTCCGGCGCGTCCGGGTGAGCGAACAGCACGCGGGCGAAGGTCGGGCCGACGAGCGACAACGAGCGCCAGCCCTGACGCAAATATTCGGTGGGCGGCGGGAAGTGGCTGTTCAAGTCGAGCACTTCGCGCTTGAGGCTGGCGAAGGCGATGATGTCCAGTTCACCGAGGTCCATGCCGCGCTCTTTGTAGTTGTGAGCTTTTTTGCGCAAGGTCGGTGCCAGTCGCATGAGGAATTCATTGGCCGGTATTCGCTTGGGCTTGGCTTCGCGGCGAACCAGTTGGCTGAGAGAAAACGCGCTGCGGCGGCGCTGCAACTCATCGCGCCATTCGTCATTGAGCCGACGCCCCTCATCGAGGACGAAGAACACTTCGAAATTGGCCTCGCGAAACAGCACGTCCGGCGGTTCACCGGCCGGCGCGAATTCGTCGACGCGGTAGGGAATATTCAAGCCTTGCAGCAGGCGCTGGCAAACCCAACGCTCACGCTCCCATTTGCGGGCATTGGACAGGAACGCGTTGGCCTGCTCGGCCGCGATGGTCAGCAGGCGTAAATAATCTGAGTCATCCATAGGCCCAAGCTTAGCGTCCAAATGCGACAAGCTGAAAGCTTTGCTTGCACCGCCCGCTCACCTCGCCCTTGTAGGAGCTGCCGAAGGCTGCGATCTTTTGACTGTAAAAAGAACAAGATCAAAAGATCGCAGCCTGCGGCAGCTCCTACGGGGGACGTGCGCAGAAAGGTGAGGGAGTCATGATCGGGGCTGAACTGCTTTCGACGGAGAGTCTGACATTCGGTTGGCTGATTTACTTGCCGGCGCTGCTCTGGGCGGTCTTGAGGGCGCCGTGGCTCGAGTTGTTCAGTGACAGTCGTCGTCAACACCTGTTGTTCGGCACGGTGTTCGCGTTGTTTCTGCTGTGGCTGGTGCGCAGGGATTTCGACACCGGCGTGTCGTATCACTTTATCGGTATGACGGCGGTGACCTTGCTGCTGGACTGGCCCTTGGCGATTGTCGGCGGGCTGGTGGCGCAAATCGGTCTGGTGTTGCTCGGGCGTCAGGATCTCGCGGCGATGGGGGCCAACGGCTCATTGTTTATTTTGCTGCCCGTGCTGATCACCGAGTGCGTGGCGATTCTGGTCGAACGTGCGCAGCCGCGGAATCCCTTCGTTTATATTTTCTGTTCGGGGTTTCTGGCTGCCGCGCTGTCGGCGTTGTTTTGCCTGCTTTTGAGCCTGACGCTGCTCTGGTACGACGGTCTCTTCGCCCTGCCGGAATGGCTCGAGGACTTCATCGGTTACCTGTGGCTGATCATTTTCCCCGAGGCGTTCATCAACGGCATGGTCATCAGCGCCCTGGTGGTGTTCTGCCCGGAATGGCTGGAGACTTTCAACCGCACCCGCTACCTTTCGGCGCCGTGGAAGGACGACGATCCGAAGTCTTGATCCACATCAAACCGGCCATCCACGGGAAATTTCATGCTCGCGCAAATCCCTTCAGGAGCAGCGGCATGAGTGTTTACGAGTGGGCGAGGCAGGAAACCCGGCAAAGTCTGGACATGGCGCAGGAGGTGGGGTTTGACCCCGGCTTGAGTTTGCGCGCTTTGCTCAGTGCGGTGGTGCAACAAAGCAAGGCCGTGCGCAACGCCGAAGACCTGGCCGACGAATTGCGCTTTCTCGCGGAAAACCTCGACGACGATCAGGACTACGGCTTTATGCGCCCCTGAACGGGATCAGTGACGCGGGTCGAAGTCCCCGGAAAACATTTCGTCCTCGGCATCCGGTGCGACTGGAATCTTGTGTTCTTCAGAGGCCCAGGCGCCGAGGTCGATCAGTTTGCAGCGCGCGGAGCAGAATGGACGAAATTCGCTTTCAGGCGTGAATTCCACGGGGGCGCCGCAGGTTGGGCATTCAACGGTGGGGATCTGGCTCATGCTTGGCCTCCGGATAAAGTCAGGTAAAAGTGATGCAGACGCTCGACTTCGCTCTGCAGCCAAGCGAGGTCGCGGTCGTTGACCACCACATCGTCGGCACGGCTCACGCGGTCTTCACGGCTGGATTGCGCCTTGAGGATCGCCTGAACCTGCTGTTCGCTGGTCTGGTCACGCTGCAAGGTGCGTTCGATCTGCAGTTGTTGCGGGGCATCGATGACCAGGATGCGCTGGGTCATCGCGTATTGCCCGGACTCGATCAACAGCGGCGAAACCAGAATCGCGTAAGGCGATTTTGCCAGCGCCAGATGATGGGCGATCTCTTCGGCGATCAACGGATGCAACAGGGCTTCGAGCCAGCGGCGCTCCTCTGCAATCTCGAAGATCAGTTTGCGCAAGGCCGCACGGTCGAGTGTGCCGTCAGCTTGTAACACGCCGGGGCCGAAATGTTCGGCAATCTTCGCCAGCGCCGGGCGTCCCGGTTCGACCACCCAGCGCGCCGCATGATCGGCATCCACAACATGGATGCCAAGGTCGATGAAGTGCTGGGCCGCCGCGCTTTTGCCGCTGCCAATGCCGCCGGTCAGGCCGAGAATCCAGGGTTTTTCCACAGGGGTATTCATTTCAAACCGACAAACTGCCAATAGAAGTCGGTTATTTGACCACCCCAGAGCATGGCAATCCAGCCGGCAATTGCCAGATAGGGACCGAAAGGGATTGGCGTGGAGGTTTCCTGCGCGCGCAAACGCAACAGAATCACCCCGATCACCGCGCCCACCAACGACGACAGCAGAATCGTCAGCGGCAGAATCTGCCAACCGCCCCAGGCGCCGAACAACGCCAGCAGCTTGAAATCGCCATGGCCCATGCCGTCCTTGCCGGTCAGCAACTTGAACAGCCAGAACACCGACCACAGCGCCATGTACCCGGCGACGGTGCCCCACAAGGCGTCATGCAGCGGCACGAACAGGCCGAAACTGTTGACGATCAAACCCAGCCACAGCAACGGCAGCACCAGCACATCGGGCAGCAGTTGATGCTCGACGTCGATCAAGCTCATCGCCAGCAACCCCCAGCTGAGGAAGATCAGCAGAGCGGCCGGCCAGCCAAAACCGAAATGCCAGGCGATGAATGCCGAGAGCAAGCCGCAGGCCAGTTCGGTCAGTGGATAACGTTTGCTGATCGCTGCCGCGCAGGCTGAGCAACGTCCGCGCAGCGCCAGATAACTGAGCAGCGGAATGTTTTCCCAGGCGCGAATTCGATGCGCGCAATGCGGGCATTCGGAGTGCGGCAGCATCAGGTTGTAGGTGGGCAGCGGTGGTTCGGCAGGCAAGCCCAATACGTCGTGGGCCTGCTGACGCCAATCGCGCTCAAGCATTTTCGGCAGACGCCAGATCAACACGTTGAGGAAGCTGCCGACCACCAGGCCGAGCAGCAACGCGGTGCAAACAAAGGCCAGCGGATACAGGGCAAACAGTTCGTCGATAGGCATGTCAGATCGCTGAGCCGAGTTGGAAGATCGGCAAGTACATGGCCACGACCAACCCGCCGACGATCACCCCCAGCACCACCATGATGAATGGCTCCATGAGGCTGGTGAGGTTGTCGACCATGTTATCCACTTCCTCTTCGTAAAACCCGGCGACCTTGTCGAGCATCTCGTCCAGCGCACCGGACTCTTCGCCGATCGCGGTCATCTGCACGGCCATATTGGGAAAGACCCCGGTGGAGCGCATGGAAAAATTCAGCTGCATACCGGTCGAGACGTCCTGACGAATCCGCAGCACCGCGCGTTTGAACACCACGTTGCCGGTGGCACCCGCAACCGAGTCGAGCGCCTCGACCAGCGGCACACCGGCGGCGAACGTCGTCGACAGGGTGCGGGCGAAGCGGGCGACGGCAGACTTGTACAGCAGCGTGCCGACCAAGGGCAGTTTCAGCAGCCAGGTGTCTTTGCGGTCGCGCAAGGCCTGAGATGTTTTCAGCGCATGACGGGTGCCGAAAATCGCCACCACCAATACGCCGAGGATCGCCCACCACCATTGCTGCATGAACGCCGACAGGCTGATGACCATCAGGGTAAAGGCGGGCAACTCGGCGCCGAAACCGGAAAATACCGACTGGAATTGCGGCACCACTTTTACCAGCAGAATCCCGGTCACCACGGCCGCGACCAATAACACCGCCGACGGGTAGGTCATGGCTTTCTTGATCTTGGCCTTCAGGCGTTCGCTTTTCTCCTTATAGGTCGCGACGCGCTCGAGCAGCGTGTCGAGGGCGCCGGACTGCTCGCCGGCATCGACGAGGTTGCAATACAACTCGTCGAAATATTGTGGCTTCTTGCGCAGGGCCGTGGCGAAGCTGTTACCGGCCGCGACTTCCTGTTTCACGTCGTCCACCAGTTTGCGCATGGCCGGGTTTTCGAAGCCTTCGCCAATGATGTCGAACGACTGCAACAGCGGCACGCCGGCCTTCATCATGGTCGCCATCTGGCGGGTGAACAGGGCGATGTCCTGCGCCTTGATGCGTTTGCCGAAACTCAGCAAAGAGGCGGACTTCTTGCGTACCTTGCCAGGGTTGATCCCCTGTTTGCGCAGCTGCGCCTTGATCAGTGCGGGATTTTGCCCGCTCAGTTCCCCGGTGACCTTGCTGCCTTTGCGGTCCGTGCCTTCCCAGGCATAGATGCTGATTTTCGCTGCCTTGACCGCCATGTTCAGTCCTTGGTGACCCGGTTGATTTCTTCAAGGCTGGTGATGCCTTGCATGGCCTTGTGCAGCCCTGAGGTGCGCAGGTCGTCGAAGCCGTCGCGGCGCATCTGGCTGTCGATTTCCAGCGAGTTGCCCTCGGCCATGATCAGCCGTTGCAGCTCCGGTGTGTTTTTCACCACTTCATAAATCCCCACGCGACCCTTGTATCCTCCGTTGCAGTGATCGCAACCGACCGGCTCGTAGATCGTGAAATGGCCGATGCGTTCCTCGGGGAAACCTTCCTTGAGCAGAGTTTCGCGCGGGATCTCGATGGGTTTTTTGCAGTGGCTGCATAACTTGCGCGCCAGGCGCTGGGCGATGATCAGGCTGACCGACGTGGCGATGTTGAAACCGGGGATGCCCATATTGTGCAAACGGGTCAGGGTTTCCGCGGCGCTGTTGGTGTGCAGGGTCGACAGTACCAGGTGACCGGTCTGTGCCGCCTTGATGGCGATCTCGGCGGTTTCCAGATCACGAATCTCGCCGACCATGATCACGTCCGGATCCTGCCGCAGAAACGAGCGCAGGGCCTGGGCAAAGTCCAGCCCCTGCTTGGGATTGACGTTGACCTGGTTGATGCCTTCCATGTTGATCTCCACCGGGTCTTCGGCGGTGGAGATATTGATGTCGACGGTGTTGAGGATATTCAGGCCGGTGTACAACGACACGGTCTTGCCCGAACCGGTGGGGCCGGTGACCAGGATCATCCCTTGCGGTTGCTTGAGTGCAGCCATGTACAGGTCTTTCTGCGCCGGTTCATAGCCGAGGGCATCGATGCCGATCTGCGCGCTGGACGGGTCGAGAATCCGGATCACGACTTTTTCGCCCCACAGGGTCGGCAGCGTGTTGACCCGGAAATCGATCGACTTGCTTTTCGACAGACGCATCTTGATCCGCCCGTCCTGCGGTTTGCGCCGTTCCGAGATATCGAGGCTGGCCATGACTTTCAGGCGCGCGGCGATGCGCCCGGCCAACTGGATCGGTGGCTTGGCCACTTCGCGCAGGATGCCGTCGGTGCGCACGCGCACTCGATAGTTCTTCTCGTAAGGTTCGAAGTGCAGGTCGGACGAGCCGCTCTTGATCGCGTCGAGCAGCATCTTGTGGACGAAACGCACCACCGGCGCATCGTCGGCGTCGAGTCCGCCAATGGCGTCCTGCTTGCTGTCGTCGATGGCTTCGACATCAAGGCCGTCGAGATCGACATCGGCCATGTCTTCGAGGCCACTGGCGTGGGTGTCGAAAAATTTTTCGATGGCCTCGGTGAGTTTGTCGTCCTCGACCAGAATGGCCTCGGTACTCAGCCCAGTGCTGAACTGGATGTCGTTGATCGCCTGATGATTGCTCGGGTCGGAAATGCCCACGAACAGCTTGTTGCCACGCCGCCACAAGGGCAGGGCGTGATGCTGGCGCACGAGTTTTTCGCTGACCAGTCCCTTGGGCTGGGTTTCCTTGTCCAGGCAATTGAGATCAAGGAACGCCATGCCGAAATGCTCCGAGGCGATTTCCGCCACCTGCGAGCTCTTCACCAGTTTGTTCTGCACCAGATAACTGACCAGCGACAGCCGATTGCGCTGGGCCTGCTGCCAGGCCTGCTGGGCGCTTTTTTCCGTAAGCAGTTCGGCCTGCACCAATTGCTTGGCCAGACCGCTCAGAGCGATGTCATTCATGGGGATTCCGCACGCTAGCAGTTCATGACTTATAGCCTAGTCAAGTGACAGCGCCAAACACGTCAGGTGCAGGTGACAAAAAGTGTCAGATAGTGCGGTTGCAGGTTGTAGGAAACGGCGTCGCTTGCGCTTCCCGGCCAATGCACGGGGCCTGGACGGCGTTGGCATGGGCTGTGCTGATCCTTGTTCAGATCATGAGATTTCGACTCATGCATGGAGCGTGTCTATGAAAAAACAACAAGGTTTTACTCTGATCGAGCTGCTGATCGTTGTGGCGATCATCGGCATTCTGGCGACCATCGCCTTGCCGCAGTACTCCAAATATCAGGCGCGATCCAAGGTAACGGCGGGCCTGGCGGAAATCAGCGCACTGAAAGTGCCGTTCGAAGACACCATCAATCAAGGTACCGATCCGACGCTGACCTTGGTGGCGGGCAGCGCCACTGCAGCGACATCCAATTGCACATTGGCCGCTTCGGGCACCGCCTCGACGGGTGCCGGTACTATCACGTGCACGATTCTCAATGCGCCAGGCCCGGTACTGAGCAAAACCATTACGCTGACTCGTTCTTCGGGCACCGGCGCAGGTGTCTGGACGTGCGGCACCACAGTGGCGCCGGACTATTCGCCTAAAGGCTGTGTTGCCAGCGGCACGTAAGCTGACTGGATGCCTTCACTATGCCCCGCACTGCGGGGCATTTTTCATTGCCCGGCGCTTCACAAAAGCTTCAATAATTTCAGCGTGTTAGGAACTTTCCAAAAAACCGCAACTTGCATGCGATTTAATCCGCAGTCATGCAAATTGCATGAATCCGAAAATTATCGTTATTGTTAACTAGTTGATTTTTAACGATTTTATCTGTTTGAAAAAGTTGGCACAGCGTTCGCAACATCTACCGTAACCCTGCTGACAAGACACACAGCAGACTTTCCAGAAAAACAGGAGTTACTCGTATGAAGAAGTTCGCTATCACTGCCGCTGCTGCTACCGCGCTGACCCTGACCATGACCGGCGCTTTCGCACAAACCACCCAGGCTACCCAGGCTCCTATGACCCTGGCTGCCGGTGAAATGACCAAGGCTAAAGAAAGTACTTCCGATACCTGGATCACTACCAAAGTCAAAAGCGACCTGGTGACCGAAAAAGGCATTCCAGGCACCGACATCAAAGTAGAAACCAACAAAGGCGTTGTGTCGCTGTCGTCGACTGTAGCGATCACCGAAGCTCAGAAAACCACCGCAGTGAACATCACCAAGAAAATCAAAGGCGTCAAAGCGGTCTCCGCTGACGGCCTGAAAGCCGAGTAAGGCATGACTTCTCGCCTGGACCGGGAGAGGGCGCGACAGACGGGCCGAGCCATACGTCTGCCGCAACTTTAGAGTTCATGCGAACGGTTACACGGATGTAGCCATTACAGGCCCCGCCACTTGTGTCGGGGCTTGTTCTATTTCCTAGAAGCAAAAGATCGCAGCCTGCGGCAGCTCCTACATTGGAATGCGTTTCCCTGTAGGAGCTGCCGGAGGCTGCGATCTTTTGCTCTTTCAGTTACCGCGTTTGCTGTTGATCTGCCGCAGTCGATTGCCTTCAAAGCGCAGGTATTGGTACATGCCGTTGTTCGGCCCGTACCTCCATTCCTCGACCTGAAACTCCTCGCGGCGATTGGCGCTGCGCTTGTAGCCCAATACATCCCGCCCCACCGGTTCGCCGCACTTCTGCAGGACTTCGCTGGAACGGTCGCCGAGGCTGACCAACTGACTGCCGCAGCGCAGGGTATCGGACGCCGATGCGTGACCGGCCGCGAGCGTCAGGGCCAGCGCAGCGATCCATTTGCTGTTCATCATTCGGCATCCAGATGCATTTGCGTCACCACCCGGCCATCGCTTTCGGCTTCACCAAGATTGGCGTCGATGAAATACACACGGTCATCTGCGAGTTGGCCCTTGTCGACCAGATAATCCTTGATGCTGCTGGCGCGGTCCTGACCGAGCTGACGCAGCAGCACATCACTGCTACTCCAGAACTGGATGATGCCTTCACGCATTTTTGCCGTACGTTCTTCCTTGCCCAGGTCCTTCCATTCGGCCGGTGGCTGGGTTTTCAGACGGGTGCGATAAATGCCTTCGAGCAGCGGACCTTTCTCGCCGTCCGGCACTTGTAGCAAGGACGCTTGAGCCGGCACCTTGTCGCCACGGCGCTGGAGCATCTTGTAGTAGTTGTACTGGTATTCACGTTCCAGGCGTTGCTCGGCGAGCAACGGTCCGTCACTGCTTTTGGCGGCTGTGCCTTCGATTTCCAGGCGCAGGGCCGGACGCTCCTTCAACGCCTGGGAGAGTTTCACCAGCGCCGCTTCAGCATCTTTGCTCAAGTCACTGGAGCCGGGCGCAAACGACACGGTGCCAAGGTCTTCCGAGCCGCCGCCACTGATCAGCCCGCCAATCATCTTGAAGGGTGCTGCAGCGGCTTTGACGATGAGGTTGCGCAGGGTCTGCCAGACAATCGGCATCACGCTGAACTGCGGGTTGTTCAAGTCGCCGGTGACGGGCAATTCGATGGATATCTTGCCGTCGACGTCCTTGAGCAAGGCGATCGCCAGTTTCAGCGGCAGGCTGACGGCGTCCGGGCTGTCGACTTTTTCGCCGAGTTGCAGTTGCTCGACCACCACTTTGTTCTCGGCCTTGAGCTGGCCCTTGGTGATCAGGTAATGCAGGTCGAGATTGAGCCGGCCCTTGCGGATCCGGTAACCGGCGAACTTGCCGGAGTAGGGGGTCAGGGTGGTCAGCTCGACGCGTTTGAAACTGGTGGCGATGTCGAGGCTGGCCATCGGGTCGAACGGATTGACCGCGCCCTTGATGGTCACTGGCGCATAACGGTCGACCTTGCCTTTGATGTCGACGCTGGCCGGTTTCGCCTGACGGCTGTCGATGGTGCCGATCTGACCGTTGAGTTGCTGCACGGCAGTGGCGAAGTTCGGTGTCAGGCTGAAGTCGGCGAAGTTGGCCGAGCCGTCATTGATCGCGATAGCGCCAATGTGAATGCCCAGCGGCTTGTCTTTGCTGGCTGGTTTGGCCGCGACGGTTTTTGCGCCACCGTCGGCGGGTTGCGGGATCAGCAGGTCGTCGATGTTGGTGGTGCGATCGTCGTTGATCATGAAGCGCACATACGGCTGGAACAGATTGACCTTGTCGATCGACAGGCTGTCGCCGTGTTGATAGTTCAGGCCTTCGACCACCACTTGCTGCCACTTGAGGAAGTCGCGGGTTTTCAGGGTGTCGAGGGTGTGCAGTTGATCGATCTGTGCACGCCCGGTCACGCTGAGCGCCAACGGTGCGGTGCTCTTGAGATTGACCTTGAGGTCACTGCCGAGCATGCCGCTGCGCAGTTCCAGGCGAATGAACGGATTGATGTAGGACTGCGCGACACGCAGGTCGATGTCTTGGGTCTTGACGTTGAGCTGAGCGTTGACCGGCGCCAGATTGACCGTGCCGTCGGCGCTGATCTTGCCTTGCTTGCCTAGCCCGCTGTCAAGCTTGAGCTTGAAGGGCGAGCCGTTGAGGCTGTCGAAACCCTCCAGGTCGACGTTCAGCGGCGTGATATCCAGCGCCACCGGCGGATTCGCCGAGCGATCAGCCAAATGGACGGTGTAGTTGCGCAACTGCACGTCTTTGAGCAGTACCTGCCACGGTTTGCTCGGCGCTGTCGGTTCGGCTTTCGGCGAATCTGCGGCGGCCGGTGTACTGGCCGGTTCGGCAGCGGCTTTGGCGGCGGGTTTCGACGGTTGGCTGGCGAACAGTTTCTGCCAGTCCAATTGGCCGTCGGCTTCCAGCGCGGCCCAGGTTTCGAGTTTCTGGCTGCGGATCTTGCCGACCACCACCTGCTGTTTGGCCAGGTCAACGCTGGTTTCGCTGACGTCGAGGCGTTCGAGTTTCGCCAGCTGGCGCCCGTCCGGCGCCTTGATCGCGAAAGGCGCGATGCTCACCGCGACGTTGTTCAGCAGCAGTTCGGTTTGTTTCGACAGATTGAGTTTGTATTCAGTGCTGAGGCTGATCACGCCGTCTTCGAGCACCAGCGGCACCGAGTCGCGCACGTAAGGCCAGAACGCTTTCATCTTGCCGTCGGTGACTTTCAGGGTGCCTTCGGAGGTGAACGGGATCAGGCTGAAATTACCGCTCCAGTCGATCCGCCCGCCCGCAGGGCCGATGGCGACCAGAGTCATGTCGGCGCTGTCTTCGGGCAAGGTGCTGAGGTTTTTCAGCTCGAAGCTCAAGTCGTCGTAAAGAAACTCGATGGGCTCGCTCGGACGCACATCCTGGAAGTGCACGACGCCGCCGGCGAGTTTGATGTTGTCGATGCGCAGCGGGAAGGGTTTGGCGTTCGGATCGGTAGGTGTCGGCTCGCTTGGCGGTACATTGAACAGGCCAAGCAGGTTGAGCTTGCCGTCTTTGGCAAAGAGGATTTCGCTCTTCGGTTTGTCCAGTTCGATGTCAGACAGGTGCAGCGCTTTTGTCCACAGGCTGTCGATTTGCAGGTTGGCGTACAGGCGTTCGAAACCGACCTGCTCCTTGCCCGGCTCGCCAATGACCAGACCCCACAGGGTGACCTCAAGGCTGAACGGGTTGAGCTCGATGCGCTGGATGTGTGCCGGCACCGTCGCATAATTGGCCAGTTGTTGGTTGGCCACTCGCAGGGCAATGCCCGGCAAAATCAGAAACCCCAGCAGGCTGTAGAGGGCCAGAGCAGTCAACAAGGCGCCTATTGCGCGAATCAATCCTTTGGGCATGTGCGGCTTCATCTGTCTGAATCGGAGTGCCTTGGAGTATGGCACGCGATTCTGGTTCCGAAGTAATAGCCATGCTGCAGGATTGTTCAGATTCTTCTGTAGGCGCTATTCGTAGCCCATACAAACTCCCTGTAGGAGCTGCCGCAGGCTGCGATCTTTTGATGTTGTTTGTAAAAAGACAACGTCAAAGGATCGCAGCCTGCGGCAGCTCCTACAGGGGGGGCTTTTATAGTTGCAGGATCAGGGTTTTCAACGGTGGCTGTTGATCCATGGACGGGAAGTCCGCGCCTGGGGTCATCACGCTCCAATCGCGCACTGGCCGGCCGGCCTTCTCGGCGCAGCGCAAAACCTGCTCGCGCCAGTCGTCCATGCTGACTTTCGCCAGATTGTTGCAGCAGATCAGCACGCCATTGTCGGCGGTGGTCAGCAGCGCTGGCTTGAGCAGGCTCTGATAGTCGCGCAGCAAGTCGACGGTGCCGAACGCGCTTTTGGCCCAGGCCGGAGGATCGAGCAGCACCAGATCGTATTGACGCTGATCGAGGCGTTGATAACTCGGCAGCTTCTGCCCGCGGCGCTGACTGATCGGCAGGCCGGCGAGTTGGCGTATCGCCGGGAAGTAATCGGACTGGATGAATTGCATCTCGGGCAATTGCGGGTTGAGCAGACCGTTTTCGCGACCGACCGCCAGATTGCCTTCGGCAAAGTCCAGGTTGCACACCTCACGCGCGCCACCGGCTGCCGCACTGAGGCCAACGCCACAGGTGTAGGCGAACAGGTTGAGTACGCTTTTGCCTTTGGCGTGATCCTTGACCCAGCCGCGCGTGTTGCGCAGGTCGAGGAACAGCAACGGATCCTGTCCGGCGTGACGTCCGCGCACGCGATAATTCAGGCCCCATTCGTGACCGACAAGATCGGCCAGCGCAGCGTCGTCGGCTTTATAGACGCTGTCTTCGCGGTCGATGCGCGAATTGCCGCGCGAGCGATCGTTGTAGACCAGCAGGGTTTCCAGGCCCAACGTTTGATTGACCATGGCATGCAGTTGCAGCAGTTCGTCACGCTCCAGCGTCTGGTGAAAGCTCTGCACCAGCAATTGCGGACCGTAGCGGTCGATGGTCAGACCGCCGGCGCCTTCCTGGCTGCCGTGGAACAGCCGATAGCAATCGGTGCCCTGGCGGTGCAGCTCAGCGAGCAAGTCCTGGCGTTGATCGAGGGCGGCGCGCAGCGCCTGATTCAAGGAAGACATGCATGCGCCTTGCTGGAGAGAATTGGGGCGCGGGAGTTTACCAGTTTGGCGGGCAATCGAGTTGCACCCTTCGCGAGCAGGCTCGCTCCCACATGGGAATGCATTCCAAATGTGGGAGCGGGCTTGCTCGCGAAGCTTTTCAGGTCAGCAGGCCCATCCTGCGTTTGGCACGTTGCACCGAGCCATTGCGCATCGCCCAGCGCAGCATGGGCGCGCTGCGTTTGACGCTGGCGCGAATCAGTTGACGTTGCAACGAGCTCTGGCGGACATCAAGCATGTCGCTGGCCCAGTCCGGCAGCAGGTCGATGCCGGCTTTCATCATCAGGTCGCCGAACGGCCTTGCCAGAACACTCGGCGCCGGCGCGTCGAGCAGCAGGCGCAAAACCTCACGGCTGCGCTGATCACACAACAACTGCGGGCGCATGCGTTGCAGATAATCGGCCACGGCCTGTCGCGACTTCGGCACTTCCCGCGCGCCGAGGCGTTCGGCGATCACAGCAATTTCCGCGTAGTAGCGATCCTGATCGGCCAGCGACAACTGCGGATTGCGGTAGCGCAAATGGGCGCCGAGAAAGTTGCTGACCTCGGCCACGTGCACCCACGTCAGCAGGTCCGGATCGCTCGCCGCATAAGGTCGGCCATCCGGCGCGGTACCGACCACTTGCAGGTGAATGGTGCGGACTTTCTCTATCAACCAGTCGGCATCACGCCTGGAACCAAACGTGGTGCCGGAGACAAACTGACTGGTGCGGCGCAAGCGTCCGAGCATGTCCTGGCGAAAGTTCGAATGATCCCAAACCCCAGCCAGCGCTAGTGGATGCAGGGCTTGCAGCAATAATGCGCTGATGCCGCCGATCAACATGCTGCTGAAATCGCCGTGCACCTGCCAACTGATCGAGTCGGGGCCGAACAGGCCGGGATCGCCCTTGGGGTTTTCCAGGTCGAGCTGACCGAGGGACAGCCCGGTCAGGCTCATGAGTTGGTTTTCAATGCGACTGCGGATGAATTCCATGACCACTCTGTGAAGATGGGCGGGCGCGCCCGGTTGGCCGCGCCCGAAGTGTTACTGATTAAGGCGCTTGTCGATCAGGCCCTGCACCACGCTCGGATCGGCCAGGGTCGAGGTGTCACCGAGGCTGTCGAGTTCGTTACAGGCGATCTTGCGCAAGATGCGCCGCATGATCTTGCCTGAGCGGGTTTTCGGCAAGGCCGGCGCCCACTGGATCAGGTCCGGTTTGGCGAAGCTGCCGATTTCCTTGCTGACGTGGGCCAGCAGTTCCTTCTTCAGATCGTCATTCGGCTCGGCGCCATTCATGGGCGTGACGAAGGCGTAGATGCCCTGGCCTTTGACGTCGTGCGGGTAACCGACCACAGCGGCCTCGGCGATGCTGTCGTGCAGCACCAGCGCGCTTTCCACTTCAGCGGTGCCGATGCGATGGCCGGAGACGTTGATCACGTCGTCGATGCGCCCGGTGATCCAGTAATCACCGTCCTCGTCGCGGCGTGCGCCGTCGCCAGTGAAGTAGTAACCGGGGTAGGGTTTGAAATAAGTGTCGACCATTCGCTGCGGGTCGCCGTAGACGCTGCGGATCTGTGCCGGCCAGCTGGATTTGATCGCCAGCACGCCGCTGCCGGCGCCTTTGATTTCCTTGCCTTGCTCGTCGAGCAGCACCGGTTGCACGCCAAACATTGGCTGGGTGGCGCAGCCCGGTTTGATTCGTTGTGCGCTGACCAGCGGGCTGAGCATGATGCCGCCGGTTTCGGTCTGCCACCAGGTATCGACAATCGGGCAGCGTTGTTCGCCGACCACATTGAAATACCATTCCCACGCTTCCGGGTTGATCGGCTCACCGACGCTGCCGAGTAATCTGAGGCTGGCGCGCGACGTTTCCTTCAACGGTTCGGCACCTTCGCGCATCAACGCACGCAAGGCGGTGGGTGCGGTGTAGAAAATGTTGACCTTGTGTTTATCGATCACCTGCCAGAATCGTGAGCTGCTCGGGTAGCTCGGCACGCCTTCGAACATCAACGTGGTCGCGCCGTTGGCCAGCGGGCCGTAGACGATGTAGCTGTGGCCGGTAACCCAACCGACGTCGGCGGTGCACCAGAACACTTCGCCGTCGCGGTAATCGAGCACGTACTTGAAGGTCATCGCGGCTTGCAGCAGGTAGCCGCCGGTGGTGTGCAGCACCCCTTTGGGTTTGCCGGTGCTGCCGGAGGTGTAGAGGATGAACAGCGGGTCTTCGGCGTCCATCGGCTCCGGCGGGCAATCGTCGCTGACATCGCGCACGGCCTGGTGATACCAGAGGTCGCGGCCCTCGACCCAGTCGACCTTGCCTTGGCTGCGTTCGACCACCACCACGGTGCTGACGTCCGGGCAACTTTGCAGGGCTTTGTCGACATTCTGTTTCAACGGCACGAACTTGCCGCCGCGTACGCCTTCGTCGGCGGTGATCACGGTGCGGCAATCGGCATCGAGAATGCGGTCACGCAGAGAATCCGGGGAGAATCCGCCAAACACCACTGAATGGATCGCGCCAATCCGCGAACAGGCGAGCATGGCGTACGCGGCTTCGGGGATCATCGGCATGTAGATGCACACCCGGTCGCCTTTCTTCACGCCACGGCTTTTCAGCACGTTGGCCAGCCGGCAGACATGGTGGTGGAGTTTTTTGTAAGTGATTTGCGCTGATTCCGCAGGGTCGTCGCCTTCCCAAAGGAGGGCGGTCTGCTCGCCGCGTTGTTCCAGGTGGCGGTCGATGCAGTTGTAGCTGACGTTCAGTTTGCCCCCGGCAAACCAGGCGGCTTCACCGGTTTTCAGGTCGTAGCGCTGAACGGACTGCCACGGCGTGCTCCAGTCGAGGAAGCGCGTGGCCTGTTCGGCCCAGAAGGTGCTGGGGTGTGCAATGGATTCGCGGTACAGGCGCTGATAGTCGTCCTGACTCAACTGAGCAGCCCGGCGGACGGCATCGGCTTTGGGGAACGTGCTGATATCGAACATGACGGTTCCTTATTCTTGTTGTGCGAAGAATAAAGATGCGCCGAGCGATGCAGAGGTTCAAGTCATGCGCAAAACAACTGTGGGAGCGGGCTTGCTCGCGAAAGCGGCGTATCAGTCAACAAAGTGCTGAATGACACACCGCTTTCGCGAGCAAGCCCGCTCCCACAGGGGAACAGCGTTGGCCTTTAGGCCACTATCACCCGCGGTGACGACCGCGGAAGTAGTTGATCAGGCCCTGAGTGGACGGATCGTCAGCGTTGCTTTCATCGCTGCCGACCAGGCGGTTGTAGACGCCTTTGCCCAGTTCCTTGCCCAGTTCCACGCCCCACTGGTCAAAGGCGTTGATGCCCCAGACCACGCTTTGCACGAACACTTTGTGCTCATACATCGCCACCAGTGCGCCGAGACGACGCGGGCTGATGCGTTCAACCACAAGGGTGTTGCTCGGACGGTTGCCCGGGATCACCTTGTGCGGTGCGAGTTTGTGCACCTGCTCTTCGCTCATGCCCTTGTCGCGCAACTCTTGCTCGGCTTCCGGCAAGGTCTTGCCGAGCATCAATGCCTGGCTCTGCGACAGACAGTTGGCGTACAGCCACTGGTGGTGGTCGGAGACCGGGTTGAAGCTGACGATCGGCACGATGAAGTCGGCCGGAATCAGTTGGGTACCTTGATGCAGCAACTGGTGGTAGGCGTGCTGACCGTTGCAGCCGACGCCGCCCCAGATCACCGGACCGGTATCGGTCGATACGGCGGTGCCGTCCTGACGCACGCTCTTGCCGTTGGATTCCATGTCCAGCTGTTGCAAGTGCTTGGTGATGTTGCGCAGGTAGTGGTCGTACGGCAGGATCGCGTGGCTTTGCGCGCCCCAGAAGTTGCCGTACCAGACGCCGAGCAACGCCAGCAGCACCGGCATGTTCTGTTCGAACGGCGCGGTCTGGAAATGCTGGTCCATGGTGTAGGCACCGGACAGCAGTTCCTTGAAGTTGGACATGCCGATGGCCAGGGCGATCGGCAAACCGATCGCCGACCACAGCGAATAACGACCGCCAACCCAGTCCCACATCGGGAAGATGTTTTCTTCGCGGATACCGAACGCCACGGCAGCGGCGTTGTTGCTCGAAACGGCGATGAAGTGACGATACAGCTCGGCTTCCGAACCGCCCTGCGCCAGGTACCAGGCACGTGCGGCCTGAGCGTTCTTCAGGGTTTCGAGGGTGTTGAAGGACTTCGACGAAACGATGAACAGCGTGGTTTCGGCACGCAGTTTTTGCGTCAGTTCGTGGAACTCGCTGCCGTCGATGTTCGCCAGATAGTGGCAACGCACGCCTTTCTGCGCGTACGACAACAACGCTTCGGAGACCAGCTCAGGGCCGAGGAACGAGCCACCGATGCCGATGTTGACCACGTCGGTGATCGGCTTCTCGGTGTAGCCACGCCACAGACCGTCATGAATGCGCCCGACCAGATCGGTGATCTGGTTGAGCACCTTGTGGACTTCCGGCATCACGTTGACGCCGTTGACCGACAACTTGTCGCCCACCGGGCGGCGCAGGGCGGTGTGCAGCGCCGGGCGGCCTTCGGACGAGTTGACGATTTCGCCGTCGAACAGCGCTTTGATTGCGCCTTTCAGATCGACTTCATTGGCCAGACCCACCAGCAGGTTGCGGGTCTCGGCGTTGATCAAATTCTTCGAATAATCGAGAAACAGTCCGCAGCTGCTGAGGGTGAACTGATTGAAGCGCTGCGGATCGGCGTTGAAGGCTTCGCGCATGCTGAAATCCTGCATGGCTTGGCGGTGATCTTTCAACGCTTGCCAGGCGGGCAGAGCGGTAACGTCGTGAGGAGTGCGGTAGTACGCCATCGCTGCGGTTTTCCTTTTTACTTGAACGGCCTTTTGAACACTGAACAGCCACGACACGCCATGTTTGGGCGTGGGGCCAACTGTGTCGACACGATTTCTGGACACAGGGCGAATACAGTAAACCTCGCGCTGCGTTCTGTCTTGACTTTGTCTGACCAGATCCCTGTACTTTTTTAACATCGGGAGCGGGAACTGGCCGACCAACGGAGGGGGAGCGGGGCGATAACGCGATCAGGCGAGCTGAACCGGGATGGCATTGCTGGTATGGCTCAGCTCATTGCCCGCTGCCATGTAGAGCATGCGCGGCTTGAAATTGACCAGCTCCGCTTCGCTGTAGTGGGCGTAGGCGCAGATGATCACCCGGTCGCCGACCTTGGCCTTGTGCGCAGCGGCGCCGTTGACCGAGATCATCCGCGAGCCTTCTTCGCCACGGATTGCATAGGTGGTGAAACGCTCGCCGTTGTCGACGTTGTAAATCTGGATCTGCTCGTATTCACGGATGCCGGACAGGTCCAGCCATTCGCCATCGATGGCGCACGAACCTTCGTAGTCGAGCACCGCATGAGTGACTTCGGCGCGGTGTAGTTTGGCCTTGAGCATGATCGCGTGCATGAGGGGTTTCCCGGGTTGGAATCGAACGGCGGGCAGTGTGCCCGAAGGCTTTGGGGCCGGCAATACAGTCAATGGGTGGCCATAAAACAACTGTGGGAGCGGGCTTGCTCGCGAATGCGGTGTGCCAGTCAACTTATAGGCTGAATGACCCACCGCATTCGCGAGCAAGCCCGCTCCCACAGGGAGGGGGCGGTGATGTTTAAGCGGGGACGTCGAGATTCAGGTGCAGGTTGTCGATCAACCGTGTAGTGCCGAGGAACGCGGCCACCAGAATCACCAGGTCACGGTCTTCAGCCGTCGCCGGACGCAAGGTCAGGGCGTGACGGATTTCCAGGTAATCCGGACGCAGGCCAGCGGCTTCGAGTTGTTGCAACTGAGCGTTGATCAGCGCCGGGAAGTCGCGTTCGCCTTGCTTGATCGACTCGGCAATGTTGCTCAGCGAGCGATAGACCACTGGAGCCACCGCGCGTTGCTCTTCGTTGAGGAAGCCATTGCGCGATGACAGCGCCAAGCCGTCGGCAGCGCGTACGGTCGGCTCGCCAATGATCTGGATCGGCATGTTCAGGTCATGCACCAACGCGCGGATGACCGCCAGTTGCTGATAATCCTTCTGGCCGAAAATCGCCAGGTCCGGCTGGACCATGTTGAACAGCTTGCTGACCACCGTCGCGACACCTTCGAAGTGCCCCGGACGACTGGCGCCGCAGAGGCCTTCGGACAGTTGCGGCACGCTGACCCGGGTCTGCCCGGCCATGCCGTCGGGGTACATTTCCTCGACCGTCGGCGCGAACAGCAGGGAGCAACCGGCTTCAAGAAGTTTTTCCTGATCGGCTGCGAGGGTACGAGGGTACTTGTCGAGGTCTTCGCCGGCGCCGAATTGCAGCGGGTTGACGAAAATACTCGCGACGACGAAGTCCACGCGTTGGGTGGCTTTGGTCACCAGCGCAACATGGCCGCTGTGCAGGTTGCCCATGGTCGGCACGAAGCCGATGCGCTTGCCTTCATTGCGCGCGCGGGCGACGGCGGCGCGCAGTTCGCGTACGGTTTTTACGGTGTTCATGCAGAGAATCCGTGTTCGATACCAGGGAACGTGGTGGCTTTGACTTCGCTGACGTAAGCCTTCAGTGCGGACTGGATGCTGTCCTGACCGTGCATGAAGTTCTTGACGAATTTCGGTACGCGGCCAGTGATCGACAGGCCGAGCATGTCGTGCAGTACCAGCACCTGACCGTCGGTGGCGTTACCGGCGCCGATGCCGATGACCGGGATCTTCACTGCCTGACTGATTTCTGCGGCCAGTTCGCTCGGTACGCATTCGAGCAGCAGCATCGCCGCGCCGGCCTGTTCCAGCGAGATCGCATCGGCACGCATCTGCCGTGCCTGGTTCTCGTTGCGGCCCTGCACTTTATAGCCGCCGAGAATGTTCACCGCTTGCGGGGTCAGGCCCATGTGCGCGCAGACCGGTACACCACGTTCGGCGAGCAGACGGATCGACTCGGCCAACCACAACTGACCTTCGACCTTGATCATGTGCGCACCGGCCTGCATAAGCATGGCGCTGTTGCTCATGGTTTGTTCGAGGGTGGCGTTGGCCATGAACGGCAGGTCAGCGAGGATCAGCGCGTCGGTGTTGCCGCGTTTGACGCTGGCGGTGTGGTAGGCCATTTCTGCGGTGGTCACCGGCAAAGTGCTGTCATGACCTTGCAGGACCATGCCGAGGGAGTCGCCCACCAGCAGCACTTCGACACCGGCCTCGTTGCAGGCTTGGGCGAAGGTCGCGTCATAGCAAGTCAGCATGGTGATCTTTTCACCTTTCTGCTTGAGGCTCTGGAGCGTGGTCAGGGTGATGGCTGGCATGTAAAAAATCCTCGTTCAGGCGCTCTGGAAACTACTGCGAGTAACGCGCGTGATTCGTCATCTACTCAGGCGCACGCTCTTTTGTCGTGCTTATAAGGCCTGGATTGCGCCCGTATGTGCCGGGTTGGCGGCAGCGGGACGCCTATAGTCGTGATGAGCCAACAGGAAGTCAATTGCGTGTGTTACCGCAATGTTACGAGGGGAGTGTTACCGGCGTTACTGATGCGATTCAGCGGCACGACGGGCTTGATTCGAGGGCTTTTTGTCCGACAAAAATCCTGCATGCCGAACGCTATTCCCTGTAGGAGCTGCGGAACGCTGCGATCTTTTGATCTTGGTTTTGAAGGTCAAAAGATCGCAGCCTCGTTTCACTCGACAGCTCCTACAGGGGATAGATGTCAGGGCTGGGGGAGGCGTTCGAGGCCGACGAACGGGCAGGCGGCCAGCAGGTCGGGAAGGCTGCGGCCGTCGGGCAGGCGCAGCTCCGGCGGAGCCAGTTCGGCGAGGGGATAGAGCACGAAGGCGCGTTCCTGAATCTGGTAATGCGGGACTTTCAGGCGTGGCTCGTCGATCAGTCGATCGCCGAACAGCAGAATGTCCAGATCCAGTGTGCGCGGACCCCAGCGCTCAAGACGTTCGCGGCCCTGATCATTCTCGATCGCCTGCAACGCATCGAGCAGTTGCAGAGGGGCGAGCGCGCTGTCGAGCGCGGCAACCGCGTTGGTGTAACGCGGTTGGCCGGGCAACAACGAATCGCTTTGATAGAAGGCGGAAACACCGGCGAGGGTCGTCTGCGGCAATTGCCCCAGCGCCTCGACGGCGCTGCGCAATTGTTCGGCAGGGTCAGCGAGGTTGCTGCCCATGCCGATGTAGATGCGTTCCATGCGTTACTCGCCTGTTGCGCTCGGAGCACCGGCGCGTTTGCGCTTGGAGCCGCCGCTGCGGCGACGTTTGCGCGGAGCACCGCTGCTGCCCTCATCCTTGCCGCTGAGGTCGCGGATCATGTCGCGACGTTCACTTTCATTGGCGTCCTGATAGTCCGTCCACCATTCGCCGAGGCCATCGGTCTCCTCGCCAGCGCTCTCACGCAGCAGCAGGAAGTCGTAACCGGCGCGGAAACGCGGATTGTCCAGCAACAGGTCGGCACGTTTGCCGCTGCGACGTGGCAGGCGCTCCTGCATGTCCCAGATCTCGCGGATCGGCATGGTGAAACGCTTTGGAATCGCAATACGCTGGCACTGTTCGGCAATCAACTCGTGCGCGCCTTCCTGCATCGCCGGAATCGGCGGCATGCCCCGTTCCTGCAAGCGCAACACGCGGGCCGGCAGGGCAGGCCAGAGCAGCGCGGCAAACAGGAACGCCGGGGTCACCGGTTTGTTCTGCTTGATGCGCAGGTCGGTGTTGGTCAGCGCTTCGCTGATCAGCGTGTGGGTGTATTGCGGGTTATGTTCCAGTGCATCGGCACTGGCCGGGAATAGCGGGGCGAACAGTTGCAGATCGACGAGCATTTCGAAGGTGATCGCGCCGTGCCCCGAGAGGAACAGCTTGAGCACTTCTTCGAACAGACGCGCCGACGGAATCTCGCGCAGCATCGGCGCCAGTTCACGGATCGGCTGCACGGTGTGCTTTTCGATGCCGAAGTTGAGCTTGGCGGCAAAGCGCACGGCGCGCAGCATGCGCACCGGGTCTTCCTGGTAGCGTTGCTTCGGGTCGCCGATCAAGCGGATCAGGTGATTGCGGATGTCGTGTACGCCATTGGCGTAATCGAGGATGCGCTCGCTGACCGGATCGTAATACAGGGCGTTGATGGTGAAGTCGCGACGTTGCGCGTCTTCTTCCAGGGTGCCGTAAACGTTGTCGCGCAGAATCCGCCCGCTCTCGTTACGCGAAGACTGGTTGCTGTCTTCGTCGTCTTCGTTTTGCGGGTGATTGGCGCGGAAGGTCGCGACTTCGATGATTTCGCGACCGAAATGGATATGCACCAGTTTGAAGCGACGGCCGATGATCCGCGCATTGCGGAATTCGGCACGGACTTGCTCGGGCGTGGCGCTGGTGGCGACGTCGAAATCCTTGGGCGTGATGCCCAGCAGCATGTCACGCACGCAACCGCCGACCAGATAAGCCTGGTAACCGGCACCTTGCAGGCGTTCGACGATATTCACCGCATAGCGGCTGAACTGCGTTTTCTGCAGCGAATGTTGGCCGCTGTTGAGCACTTCAGGGGTGCTGCGGATGTGTTGCGTACGACGCACGGGAGTTCGGAATGACTGGAACAACTTCTTCAGCATGGGATGCACTGTTTGAAGGAATGTTCGGCCATACCAAAGAATGACCGCATGATGGGCGCAGATTCTAGCATTTAGTCGGGGGATGGTGTAGGACACGGCAGATTTGAGCTGTAAGCCGCAAGCTGCAAGGGTCGAGCAAGGGAAAATCGAAGGATTTTGCCGGGAGGGAGAAACTACAAGGGGAGCCGAAGCTCCCCAAGAAGTAGTTGCGTGCTCTTTTTATTATTGATTCGGGCTTCTTGTTTTTGTTGAGTGCCCTCGCCATGAAGCTTTACCTTCATGACCCTCCCAATCGGGAGCCAAGAGCAAACGGATTGCTTTGGTCGCTGAATTGCAGTGATCTTACGATCCAACCAGTACAGGCTCTGTCTTAGGACAGTTTTTGTTGTTCTCGGCCTGGTCGTGGGGCAAGCCCCAAATACAACGCCTCTCCAAAAGAATCAGTTAGCTGCGCCTCTCGCCGTCTTGTTTTTATTGTGCGTGAGTCGATTCGTCTTATTTTTATTGTCTTGTGCATTGCTTGTTATTGTTCTTGTACCAAACATATAGCAGGGGTCGTGCCAACTTTTGCGAAACCCAGTAAAACAAAGGGTTAGGTCGATATAACCGTTTTCTCGGGGCGAAAAAAAGCCGGGGTTTCGTTACCGATAACCCCGGCTTCTGTTACGTGAATCGACTGAGGTAACAGTTTTTTCACATCTTCAAGCGTTACCCGCACACTCGACAGGTAACGTTCAGCTCTCGCTGGCGACCCCGGTCTTGCGCCGCGGGATGCCCAGGCGCTGACGGCGTTCCCACAGACATTTGCGGCTGACACCCAGTTTGCGCGCCAGTTCGGTCTCGGTCATGTGGTCCTGATGCTCGAGGACGAAGTGCTGGAAGTAGTCTTCCAGCGACAGGTCTTCGGTCGGCTCATGGCTGCTGCTGGCGTTACCCGCCGTTTGTGGCGGCAGACCGATGAACTCGTCGTCTTCCAGATCACTCAGCTCGATGTCGATGCCCAGCAGGTCGGCTGAGATTTCCGGGCTTTCGCTGAGAATCACCGCGCGCTCGACGGCGTTCTCCAGCTCACGCACGTTACCTGGCCAGGAATAATGACGGATGGCCTGTTCGGCATCCGCAGCAAATTTCAGGTCGGTACGGTTGATGCGTGCGCTCTGGCGAGCGAGGAAAGCCGTGGCGATTTCGTTGACGTCGGCACCGCGCTCGCGCAGCGCAGGCAGTTTCAAGGCGATCACGTGCAGGCGGTAATAAAGGTCTTCACGGAACTGGCCGATTTTCGCCAGGCTTTTCAGGTCCCGGTGGGTGGCCGCAATCAGGCGCACATCGACTTTCTGCGATTGCACCGAACCAACCCGGCGAATTTCGCCTTCCTGCAACACGCGCAGCAGGCGGGCCTGAGCTTCCAGTGGCAGTTCGCCGATTTCGTCGAGGAACAAGGTCCCGCCATCCGCCGCTTCGACCAGACCCGCGCGCCCGGCGCTGGCGCCAGTGAACGCGCCTTTTTCGTGGCCGAACAGTTCGGATTCGATCAGGCTTTCCGGGATGGCCGCGCAGTTCACCGAGATCATCGGCGCCTTGGCGCGTTTCGACAGATTGTGCAGGGCACGGGCCACCAGTTCTTTACCGGTACCGGACTCGCCCTGGATCAATACATTGGAATCGGTCGGTGCGACTTTGCGGATCTTGCTGTACAGGTCCTGCATCGGCGGGCACGAACCAATGATGCCGATCTCGCCGTTACTGTTGTCGACGGCGGATTTGCCGCTGCCATTGGCCGATTTGCTGGCAACCGCTTCGCCGGCAGCCGGAGCCGACTGGCGATCACGCAGGATCCGTGCAACGGCCTGAAGCATTTCATCGTGGTCGAAAGGCTTGGCGATGTAGTCCACCGCGCCCATCTTCATCGAGTCGACCGCCGAACGCAGACTGGCGTAACTGGTCATGATCAGCACCGGTGTGCCCTGGCCGAGCTTGATCAGCTCGGTGCCCGGAGCGCCCGGCAAACGCAGATCGCTGACGATCAGATCGAACGTAGGAATGGTGAAGCGTTCTTGTGCTTCCTGCACTGAACCGGCTTCGCTGACCTGGTACTGGTTACGTTCCAGCAGGCGGCGCAAGGCGGAGCGGATAATTGTTTCGTCTTCGACGATCAAAATGTGCGGCATTGATTCGATACTCTCGACGGTCTCAGTTCACAGCGGACGTCGCTTCGACATGACGCGGTAAGGTCACCCGGATACGGGTGCCGCGTTGGCTTTGTACATCAGCCGGGCTGTCGATGGTGATTTGTCCATAATGCTCTTCAACGATGGAATAGACCAGTGCAAGGCCCAGACCGGTGCCTTCGCCAGGATCCTTGGTGGTGAAGAAGGGTTCGAACAATCTGTCCATGATGTTCTTCGGAATGCCGCTGCCTTCGTCCTCGACGATCAGATCGACCGTGTGTTCGCCGGCTTCGCTCTTGACCCGTACCGCACTGTGCGGCGGCGAGGCGTCGCGGGCGTTGGAGAGCAGATTGATCAAGACCTGGGCGAGTCGCTGCGGATCGCCTTCGACCCAGTGATCGGGATCGCAGAGGTTGTAGAACTGCACTTCGAAATTGCGCCGGTTCAGCGCCAGCAGCCCGATGGCATCCTGGGCCACTTCGGCCAGACAGACGGGCTCGTCACTGTGCTGATGGCTGCCTGCGTGGGCAAAACTCATCAGCGACTGAACGATGCGCGATATGCGTTTGGTCTGTTCGAGAATCTGGCCGCTGATTTCCGTCAGCTCGTCGTCTTCTTCGCGCTCTTCGCGCAGGTTTTGCGCCAGACAGGCGATGCCGGTGACCGGGTTGCCGATTTCATGAGCTACACCCGCCGCAAGTCGACCGATGCTGGCCAGACGCTCGGAGTGCACCAGTTTGTCTTCGAGCATCTGCGTTTCGGTCAAGTCTTCGACCAGTAACACCAGACCGCTGTTACCCGGCGCCAACGGCTCATCGATCGCCGCTTTGTGCAGGTTCAGCCAGCGCGTCTGGCCGTCGAGGGCCAAGTGCTGTTTGTGCAAATGCTCGTCCGGCAGGTTGATGAAGCCTTGCAGCAATTCTTTCCACGGCTCGCCAATGGTGCTCAGGCGCGAACCGACCACGCGTTGCGCGGCGATCCCGGTGAGCTCTTCCATGGCTTTGTTCCACATCAGGATCTCTTGATCCTTGGCCAGCGAGCAGACACCCATCGGCAGTTCCTGCAAGGTCTGGCGGTGGTAACGGCGCAGCGCATCGAGTTCGGCAGCCAGACCTGTAAGGCGCGAGTGGTAATCCTCGAGGCGGCTTTCGATGAAGTGGATGTCTTCGGTCACATAGTTTTCACCGCCAGCCTTGTACGGCAGGAAGGTTTCGACCATGTCCTGCGCCACGCTCGGGCCCATCAGGCCGGAGAGGTTGGCTTCGATGCGGTCGCGCAAACGGCGCAGGGCATATGGGCGGCGTTCGTCGAAGGGCAGATAGAGGTCGCGCAGCGCTTGCTCGACTTCTTTCTGCGCAGCCTTGGCGCCCAACGGTTTCGCCAACTGTGTGGCGAATTCCTGCGGCGAGGCGGCGTGCAGTTCGCGACGTTGCGGGCGGCGGACGTTATCTACCGCGCAGGCTTCGGCGGCACTGGCCTCTTCCGGGCTGGCATTGGTGAACAGCGAGATCAGCGTGAACATCAACACGTTGGCGGCGAGCGAGGCGATCGCGGCCATGTGCCAACTGGTGTCGTCGAGCACGTAAATCATGTTCAGCAGCGGGATGTAGAACCCCTGCAGATTGCCGACCAGCGGCAACAACATGGTCACCACCCAGACCAGAATCCCCGCCAGCAGACCGGCGATAAAGCCGCGACGGTTGGCGGTCGGCCAGTACAGCACCGACAATACCCCAGGGAGGAATTGCAGGGTCGCCACAAATGCGACGATGCCGAGGTTGGCCAGATCCTGCTCGGCGCCGAGCATCAGGTAGAAGCCGAAACCGGCCATGATGATCGCGACGATCAGCGCGCGGCGGGTCCACTTCAGCCAGCGGTAGATGTTGCCTTCGGCCGGCGGCTGATAAAGCGGCAGCACCAGATGGTTCAGCGCCATGCCCGACAGCGCCAGTGTGGTGACGATAATCAAGCCGCTGGCCGCCGATAAACCGCCGACATACGCGAGCAAGGCCAACGGTTTGCTATTGGCCGCAATACCGATACCAAGGGTGAAATATTCCGGGTTGGTCGTGGCGCCGAGCTTGAGGCCGGCCCAGAGAATCAGTGGCACTGCCAGGCTCATCAGCAGCAGGAACAGCGGCAAACCCCAACTTGCGCTGACCAGCGAGCGCGGGTTGAGGTTTTCGGTAAAGGTCATGTGGTACATGTGCGGCATCACGATCGCCGAAGCGAAGAACACAAGCAACAGCGTGCGCCACGGGCCTTCCTGCAATGGCGTGTGCAGCGCGGCGAGGGCGGTCTGGTTTTGCAGCAGCCACACTTCAAGTTGTTGTGGACCATCGAATACGCCGTACAACGCGTACAAACCGACGCCGCCGAGGGCGATCAGTTTGATGACCGATTCAAAAGCAATCGCGAACACCAACCCTTCGTGTTTTTCACGGGTGGCAATGTGGCGGGAGCCAAAGAAAATCGTGAACAGGATGATCAGCGCACAGAACGCCAGCGCTACGCGGCTCTGCACCGGTTCGCCGGTGAGGATGCCGATGGAGTCGGCCACCGCCTGAATCTGCAGGGCCAGCAACGGCAACACGCCAATCAGCATGAAAATCGTGGTCAGTGCGCCGGCCCAGGTACTGCGGAAACGAAAGGCAAACAGATCCGCCAGCGACGACAGTTGATAGGTGCGGGTTATCTTCAGAATTGGATAGAGCAGCACCGGCGCCAATAGAAACGCGCCGGACACACCGAGGTAACTGGAGAGAAAACCGTAGCCGTACTGATACGCCAGGCCGACCGTGCCGTAGAACGCCCACGCACTGGCGTAAACCCCCAGCGACAGGGTGTAGGTCAGCGGGTGGCGAATGATCGCGCGCGGGATCATGCCCCGTTCGCTGACCCAGGCAACGCCGAACAGCGTCGCCAGGTACGCGGCGCTGATCAGGATCATCTGGGTCAGGCTAAAGCTCATCGGCATCTTTTTGGCTCTGCAGGATGAAGGTCACGACTATGAGGATCAGCCAAAGCAGATAGGGGCGATACCAGGCGCCGGTAGCGTCGATCCACCAATCCATGATGGCGGGGGAAAACAGGTAGATCCCCACGACTAAAAGCAGGACCAAGCGATAGATGTACATCCCGGCCTCTCTTTTTTATGCGCGTGCCCGAAAACGTGCGGCGATGGTAACGGATGGGCGCGCGACTGCAAGTGTCGTCATAGCAGTTGCGCCTCGGGCAGGATCAGTGTGCGCGGGATCTTGCTGGCATCCCAGTGCGCGCTGCCCCAGTTGAGCAACTCTTGAGGTGAGGCGTGGGCCAGTTCGTTGCCAGGGTTTTGCCCCAGAGCGCGCAAAGCGCGCAATAACAACGGCGTGGCTTGATCCGCTTCAAGCGGCGGCGAACGGTAGGACTTGCCGAGTTTGTTGCCGTCCGGCTGGGTAATCAGCGGCAAGTGCAGGTAGCGCGGCTGGCGCATGCCGAGCAGTTCTTGCAGGTAGAGCTGGCGCGGTGTCGAGTCGAGCAGGTCGGCGCCACGGACGATGTCGGTGATGCCTTGCCAGGCATCGTCGAGGACCACCGCCAACTGATAGGCGTAGAGGCCGTCGCGCCGGCGGATGACGAAATCGCCGACGTCGCGGCCCAGATGTTGGCGGTATTCGCCCTGTACACGGTCGATGAAGTGGTATTCCAGTTCCGGCACGCGCAGGCGGACCGCTGCATCTTGCTGCTCGTGGCCGGCATTGCGGCAAAGGCCAGGATAAATGCCGTTGTACGCTTCGAGTTGTTTGCGCGAGCAGGTGCAGGCGTAGGCCAGGCCATGATTGAACAGGCTATTGAGCACATCGGCGTAAGCGTCGTGCCGATCACTCTGGCGCACCATGTCGCCATCCCATTCGAAGCCATAGCTCTCCAGCGCCTTGAGGATCGCGGCTTGCGCGCCGGGTTCTTCACGGGGCGGATCGAGATCTTCCATGCGCACCAGCCAGCGACCGCCGACCGAACGGGCATCGAGGTAGGAGGCGAGGGCGGCAACCAGCGAACCGAAGTGCAGATGGCCACTGGGGGTTGGGGCGAAGCGGCCGATGTAGGCGGGGGATGTCTTGGCAGTCATGGAAACGAAGCTACTTTTCAGGCTATACGCAGGTCAACCTGTGGGAGCGAGCCTGCTCGCGAAAGCGTGGTGTCAGACGATCAAATGTTGAATGACACAGCGCTTTCGCGAGCAGGCTCGCTCCCACAAGAGCCAATGGCAAAAGGCAGAAACAAAAACGGAGCGTTCGCACGCTCCGTTTTTCGTTCAGGTCGAGATTACTTGCCGACCTGCTTTTCCTTGATTTCCGCCAGGGTCTTGCAGTCGACACACATGTCGGCCGTAGGGCGTGCTTCGAGGCGCTTTACACCGATCTCGACGCCGCACGAATCACACCAACCGTACTCTTCGTCTTCGATCAGTTGCAGGGTCTTGTCGATTTTCTTGATCAGCTTGCGCTCGCGGTCGCGGGCGCGCAGCTCAAGGGCGAACTCTTCTTCCTGGCTGGCACGGTCGGCCGGGTCAGGGAAATTGGCTGCTTCGTCCTTCATGTGGTCAACGGTGCGGTCGACTTCCTGCATCAACTCCTGTTTCCACTTGTTCAGGACCTTGGTGAAGTGCGCGCGCATCGGGGCGCCCATGTACTCTTCACCTTTCGCCGGAACATAAGGTTCGAAACCGCTGATCGTCTGATTCTGCTGTTGCTTTGCTTGGGTGGGCATGAAATGGACCGCCTCTACTCTTGTAATCCATTGCGCAGGATTGCTCCATCACCGACACCTGCCGGCCCTGCGGCTGCAAGCGGGCGAACTTACCAGATCAATTCGGCCTGCGCTACTCCCGGATGTCGAGGCCCCGGCGGGTGGCGCTTGCAAATGTTTGGCAAGCCGTGTCTGGTGGTGTTGAAGACCTGTTCAATCACTGATTTTAGTCAATCCTGGAGCGTACGCTCGTATCGTTACAGTCCAGCGTTCTTGAGGCTGTGACCGCTGCGGGTTCTCGCTCGTTCCGGCAGATGGGTAGAATCGTCTCTTTTTTCCCGTCGAAGGAAAGCCAATGGCTCAGCCCTACAGTGCGCGCAGTCGTGCGATCGAACCGTTCCATGTGATGGCGCTGCTGGCGCGGGCCAATGAATTGCAGGCTGAAGGCCACGATGTGATCCACCTGGAAATCGGCGAACCGGACTTCACCACGGCCGAGCCGATCATTCGTGCAGGGCAGGCGGCGCTGACGGCGGGCAAGACCCGTTACACCGCAGCGCGCGGGATTCCCGAGCTGCGCGAAGCCATTGCCGGGTTTTATCAATCGCGATATGGCCTGAACATCGATCCACGGCGGATTCTGATCACCCCGGGCGGCTCCGGCGCGCTGCTGCTGGCCAGCGCTTTGCTGGTCGATCCCGGCAAACACTGGCTGCTGGCGGATCCGGGTTACCCGTGCAACCGGCACTTCCTGCGGCTGGTCGAAGGCGCGGCGCAGCTTGTCCCTGTAGGGCCGGACGTGCGTTATCAACTGACCCCGGATCTGGTTGCGCGGCATTGGGATCACGACAGCGTCGGCGCACTGGTCGCATCGCCGGCCAATCCGACCGGGACGATCCTGACCCGCGATGAGCTGGCCGGGTTATCCTCAGCCATCAAGGCCAGACACGGGCATTTGGTGGTGGACGAGATCTATCACGGCCTGACTTACGGTACCGATGCCGCCAGCGTGCTGGAAGTCGATGACAGCGCTTTTGTGTTGAACAGTTTCTCAAAATACTTTGGCATGACCGGCTGGCGTCTTGGTTGGCTGGTAGCGCCTGATGCTGCGGTCAGCGAGCTGGAAAAGCTCGCGCAAAACCTCTACATCAGTGCCCCGAGCATGGCGCAATACGCGGCACTGGCCTGCTTCGAAGCAGACACCATCGCCATTCTGGAAGAGCGCCGCGCCGAGTTCGGACGTCGTCGCGACTTCCTGCTGCCGGCATTGCGCGAGCTCGGTTTCAACATCGCCGTTGAACCTGAAGGCGCCTTTTACCTTTACGCCGATATCAGCCAGTTCGGCGGCGATGCCTTCGCGTTCTGCCGGCATTTCCTCGAAACCGAGCATGTCGCGTTTACCCCGGGACTCGACTTCGGTCGCTATCAGGCCAGCCATCATGTGCGGTTTGCCTACACGCAAAACCTCCCTCGCTTACAGGAAGCGGTGGAGCGCATCGCGCGTGGCTTGAAGAGCTGGCAAGGCTGATGCGCTTTTATCCTTCTCTTGAAGAAGCGCGACTGATTCGTCGTTACAAGCGTTTTCTCGCAGATATCGAAACCGTTAGCGGCGAGTTGCTGACCATTCACTGCCCAAACACTGGCTCGATGCTCAACTGTCAGGTCGAGGGCGGGCAGGTCTGGTTCAGTCGCTCCAATGACCCCAAGCGCAAGTTGCCCGGCACTTGGGAAATCGGCGAAACCCCGCAAGGGCGGCTGTTTTGTGTGAACACCGGGCGCGCCAACGGCTTGGTCGAAGAGGCCTTGCAGGCTGGCGTGATCACCGAATTGAACGGGTTTACCGCGTTGAAGCGTGAAGTCGCTTACGGTCAGGAAAAAAGCCGTATCGATTTCCGCCTCGAATACCCGAGCGGCCCGGCTTATGTCGAAGTGAAAAGCGTCACCTTGGGCTTCGATGGTACGGCCGTGGCGGCATTTCCCGATGCGGTGACCCAGCGCGGCGCCAAGCATTTGCGCGAGCTGGCGCATCTGGCGCGAGACGGGATTCGCGCGGTGCAGTTGTATTGCGTCAATCTGAGCGGGATCGAAGCGGTGCGTCCTGCGAGGGAAATCGATTTGGCCTACGCAGAGGCACTGCTTGAGGCGGTCGCTTGTGGCGTCGAGGTGCTAGCGTACGGCGTGCGCTTGAGCCATGAAGAGATGGTCATCGACCGGCGCCTCGACGTAGTGCTCAACGGTTAAACATTGATCCACAGGCCTTGCGCGTCTTCGCGGCACGGGATAGCGGTGAGGGCTTGTCCGGCGCAAGGTCCGGCAACGCATTCGCCGTCCTCGATGAGAAACAGTGCGCCGTGGGTGGCGCACTGGATCAGGCTGTTGCTCGGGTCGAGAAACTGGTCGGGGTGCCATTCCAGTCCCACCCCACGGTGTGGACAGCGGTTGAGGTAGACATAGGCCTGGCCGCTGCGGCGCACGGCGAACAGCTTGTTGCCGTCGATCTCGAAACCACGGCTTTTCGCTTCGGCCAGATCGGTGCCTGCGCAGAGAAACTTCATGACTATCCTCTAGTGTCGGCTCGTGTCTGGATATGTCCGAGCTTGACGTTTAAATGCAAACAATTATCAAATGGCGGCCTTCGTCCGCAGGGCGGCTGGCAGATGTCGAGGATACTTGGCCTGTCATCCCGATGCCCGGGAAAAACCATGTTCAAGGAAGCTTTGTATGCGCCTGAGTACTCGCGTTGCTGTGCTGTGTGTCGCACTTTTGCTCAGCCACCAGGCTGCAGCGGCTGATTTGCCGCAACGCTGGGTCAGTGCCGGCGGCGCATTGTCAGAGTGGGTCAGCGCCTTGGGTGGCGAGTCGAAACTGGTTGGCGTCGATACCACCAGCCAGCATCCGCAGTCATTGAAGGCACTGCCGAGCATTGGTTATCAGCGCAGCCTTTCCGCTGAGGGCATTCTCAGTCTGCGCCCGGACATCCTGATCGGCACCGAAGAAATGGGTCCGCCTCCAGTGCTTGCGCAGGTAAAAGCGGCGAAGGTTCAGGTCGAGTTGTTCTCGGCCCAGCCGGATCTGCCGACGCTGGAGAAGAATGTCACTCATCTGGGCCAATTGCTGGGCGCCGAGCCACAGGCTGCGCAACTGCTGCAAAGTTATCAACAGCAACTCGATGCGCAGAAGTCGCGTGTCGCGCAAGCTCAGGTCAAACAGAAAGCGCCGGGCGTGTTGCTGTTGCTCGGTCATGCCGGTGGCAAGCCATTGATCGCGGGCAAGGACACCGCCGCCGACTGGCTGCTGCAACAGGCCGGCGGACACAACCTTGCCACCCATACCGGCTATAAGCCGTTTTCCGTGGAGTCCCTCGCCAGCCTCGATCCTGAGGTGCTGGTATTCGCTGACCGTGCGTTGACCGGTGAGGCGGCGAAAGCTGCGCTGTTCAAGGAAAACCCGATTCTCAATTCAAGCCGCGCCGCCAAGACCGGGCGCGTGCTGGAGCTGGACCCGACGCTGCTGGTCGGTGGCCTCGGTCCGCGTCTGCCGACAGCGCTGAAAACCCTGTCTGACGGTTTCTATCCGGCCAAGAGCGGCCAATGACCACATTGGTAAAACCCCGTGGCTTGTTCATCGGCCTGACGCTCCTGTGTTTGCTGGCGATCTGGCTGTCACTGGCGTTGGGGCCGGTCAGTCTGCCGTTGCTCGATACGTTGCGCGCGGGATTGCGCATGCTCGGTGTGCCACTGGCGCCGGACGGACTGGAGCAGGCTGAGCTGATTCTCGGGCAGATTCGTCTGCCGCGTACTTTGCTCGGGTTGGCAGTCGGCGGGGTATTGGCGTTGTCTGGCGTGGCGATGCAAGGCCTGTTTCGTAACCCGTTGGCGGATCCTGGGTTGGTCGGTGTTTCCAGCGGCGCGGCGTTGGGCGCGGCGATTGCGATTGTCGGCGGATCGTTTTTTGGTGGTTTGCCGGAATGGTTCGGGCCCTATCTGTTGTCGGTCTGCGCGTTTCTCGGCGGCCTCGGGGTGACGGCGCTGGTCTATCGACTCGGTCGACGCAACGGCCAGACCAACGTCGCGACCATGTTGCTGGCGGGCATTGCCCTGACGGCGCTGGCCAGCTCAGCGGTGGGGCTGTTCACTTATCTGGCGGATGACGCGACGTTACGCACGCTGACGTTCTGGAACCTGGGCAGCCTCAATGGCGCCAGTTACGCGCGGTTGTGGCCATTGTTGATCATCAGTGCTGGCGTGGCGCTGTGGTTACCGCGTCGGGCCAAGGCACTGAATGCTTTGCTGCTCGGTGAATCGGAGGCCGGGCACTTGGGCATCGACGTCGAGCGGCTCAAGCGTGAATTGGTGTTCTGCACCGCGCTGGGTGTCGGCGCGGCGGTGGCAGCGGCGGGCATGATCGGCTTCGTCGGCCTGGTGGTGCCGCATCTGGTGCGATTGCTGGCCGGTCCCGATCATCGGGTGTTGCTGCCGGCATCGGTGCTGGCCGGGGCGAGCCTGTTGCTGCTCGCCGATCTGGTCGCGCGTCTGGCGCTGGCGCCGGCGGAGTTGCCGATCGGTATTGTCACGGCATTTATCGGTGCACCGTTCTTTCTTTATCTGCTGCTGCGAGGGCGTGCCTGATGTTGCGTACGCACAATCTGCAGATCCAGCGTGGGCGCAAAACGGTACTCAGTGGCGTCACCCTGCAACTTGAGCCGGGCGAGGTGCTGGGCGTGTTGGGGCCGAACGGCGCCGGCAAAAGCACGTTGCTCGGGGCGCTGTGCGGTGAACTGAGCGCGAGTGAGGGCGAGGTTTCGCTCGACGGTGAGGCGCTGAATCACTGGACGGGCACACAACGCGCTCAACGTCTGGCGGTATTACCGCAGGTCTCGACCCTGGACTTCGCCTTTCGCGTTGAAGAAGTCGTCGGCATGGGCCGCTTGCCGTATCAAAGTGGCCGGGTGCGCGATGATGAAATTGTCTCCGCAGCACTGACTGCGGCGGATGCCGGGCATCTGAGCGGACGCAGTTATCTGGCGTTGTCCGGCGGAGAGCGCCAGCGTGTGCATCTGGCGCGGGTGCTGGCACAGCTCTGGCCGGGTCAGGCCGGTCAAACCTTGTTGCTGGATGAACCGACGTCGATGCTCGACCCGCTGCATCAGCACACAACCTTGCAGGCCGTGCGCGAGTTTGCCGATCGCGGGGCAGCGGTGCTGGTGATCCTGCATGATTTGAATCTGGCGGCGCGTTATTGTGATCGGGTGTTGCTGCTTGAAGGTGGGCGTCCGGTGGCGCTGGGTACCCCCGAGCAAGTCTTGCGGCCGGACTCGCTGAAAGCGGTGTTCGGTCTTGAAGTATTGGTGCAGCCGCACCCGGAGCGTGGGCATCCGCTGATCATTGCCCGCTGATTTCCCCGTCGAGGTGAGTGCATGCGTGGGCTGTGGCTGTTGGCGTTGGTGGTGCTTGCGGGGTGTCAGCACGTTGCTGCGCCGCCGCCCGCCAATGGCGAGATTCGCGATTTGCGCAGTGGTCAGTTGCTGACGGCGCAGGAACTGATCGACCGGCTCGTTGCGCCTGAACGGCTGATCATTGGCGAGCAGCACGACAACGCCGATCATCACGCCGTGCAGTTATGGTTATTGCAGTCGCTGGGTGAAAGGCGACCGCAGGGCAGTCTGTTGCTGGAAATGCTCACGCCCGATCAGCAACCCAACGTCGATGCCCTGCGCCAGTCTGCCTCGCCCGCCACTGATCTTCCTGCGGCATTGGCCTGGCAGGACGGTTGGGACTGGAACCTCTATGGGCCGATCGTCCGTTTTGCCCTTGCGCAACCTTTTCCACTGCTGGCGGCCAATCTGGATAACGGCGAAATCCGCGCCGTTTACCGCAAGCCGCCTGGGTTGAGTGGTGAGCGCAGTAACGCCGATTCGGTGAAGACGACGTTACTGGAACAAATCAGCGATTCCCACTGTGGTCTGCTGCCCAAGTCGCAAATGCCGGCAATGCTCGCCGTTCAGCAACAGCGCGATCGGCGTATGGCACAGCGTTTGTTGGCTGCGCCGACGCCAGCCATGTTGCTGGCCGGCGCTTGGCATGCGCGCAAGGATGTCGGGGTGCCGGTGCACTTGCTGGATTTGGGCGCTGCTCAGGCACCCACAGTGTTGATGCTGGCGGAGCAGGGCGGCGAGATGACGGCGGCGATGGCCGATTACGTCTGGTACACACCCGCGACGCCGAAGCAGGATTACTGCAAGCAGATGCGCAAACAATTCGGCAAATGACTTTTCCACAGGCAAAAAAAGACCCGGTAAAAAACCGGGTCAAATAACCGTGATTAGCCTGATGAGGAGATAATCTGAGAGTCCGAACCAAGGGCTTTTCAGAATATCGACTGATCTCGCGACCAGTTGTGATAATCATAGCGATTCTCATTACCGAGTCAACCACTGATTCTGGATTTATTTGATTTAGTCTGTGGAATGGCCGGAACGCCCCGAAAACAAAGGGCTGCGCGCTAGCCCTTGGCGGTCGTCAATTGAGTGATCTGTTTGTTGAGCTGGCCGATACGCCGCGCCATGCTTTCGATCAGGCTGTGCGCGATCTTCGGATTGGAGCGAGTCATGCTCAAAAATTGATCACCGGGAATCAGCATCACCGTGCTCGGCTCGCGAGTGATTACCGTGGCGTTGCGCGGCTCGCCAGTGAATACCGCCATGGCGCCGAAAATCTCGTCCTTGGGCACATCGCCAACCTTTTGCCCATCGACAAATGCCTCGGCATGCCCGTCGATGATCACAAACACATGATCGGCGGCGTCCCCCTGCCGGATCAGTACTTCTCCCGCCTCGACCCGCTTGAAGCCGTTGGTGCTGCGAAACTCTCGCGGCTTCAGTTCCGCCACGGCGTGGGCGAGGATCGCCATTTGCCCCAGCAGGTATTCAAGGAATTGATCCGCTCGGGAAGAATCAGCAAACAGGTGCTGGAAAAACTGATTGCGCCGGTAGGGTTGCAAGCGCAATGGCCCGTCACTGCACAAGCGGCAGTCACCCCAATCATCACCCTGCTGGAGGCCGATCAAATCACCTTCCTGCCAATAAAACAGTGGCCGCGCGCCGATGCAGCCGTTGATCACGCCTTCGCTGAGCAGAAACAATTGGTCGTCTGGCAACTGCGCGAGCAGATCATCCGTTGCCTGCAGTTCGACAGTCGGCCCGCACGGCGCCAGGCCTTCGAGCCATTGCCCAGGCAAACTCTGCAAACGATTGATCAGTGCGTCGGCGTGCGCCGATTGTTCCCCCAGTAAATACATGGCGGTCAGCGCCCGTTCAGTTCTTGTGTCGCGAGGAAATGGCTTCGAGCTGTTTGTTCAGGGCGTCCTTGCGTTCGGCGGGGATGTCGTTCCAGTGCACATCCATCAACGCGCCCTCAATCGCATAAAGCAACACCTTCGATGCGCGAAACCCTCGGGTACGCACGGCCCGGTAGGCGTCCACCGCGCCCAGGCGACGCAAGTCCGAGGCGCTGTGGATGCCCACGGCATGCAGCCATTGCGCCGACGTCTTGCCAAGATTCTTCAGGTGTTGCAGTTCATCATTCATCAAGCCTCCTTGCGACGGCCGAATGGTGCGTGGGCGAGCTTCTCAGGAGTGTAGCCATCAGTAGGAAAAGCGTGGTTGTTTGGTCGGATTCAACGCAAACGCTTCTAAGAAAGGGGCTGCGAACGCAAAAAGGAGGGAGGAAATGCGGAAACAAATGTGGGAGCGGGCTTGCTCGCGAAGGCGTCCGATCAGCCGCCAGAGGTGTCGACTGACACTACGCCTTCGCGAGCAAGCCCGCTCCCACAGGGGAAAGGTGTCGTGTCAGAGAGAGTTGAAAGTATCAGCGAGTGCGATAACGCAGGCGCGTACCGAAATTCATCGACATCAGAATCTCGTCGGCACTCAGCTCCGGCGGGAAGTACGCACCGGAAATCTGTGCGTGCGCGAGGCTTGCACCTTCCAGCGATGCATTGCGGAAATCGATGCCACGCAGATCGGCAGATCGGAAGTACGCGTCCCGGAAATCCACGCCATCGGCGTTCAGTTCACGCAGATCGAGACCACGAAAATCGCCGCCGACCATGTCGATCGGGCCATCCTGTGGGCGCTCTTTGTTGAAACCTGTGATGTCGTCTTTGTGCAGCAAGGCATATAGCGGGGTGTCGAGAAGTTTCGGCTGGCTCATGTCATATCACCGTTGGTTTTATGACGCCAGTATAGTGCCACTATTTGACGGCCGTGAAGCAAGCGAGGGCTTCACGGCCGAAATAGTTTCTTACAGACCTGGCAGGCGCTGACGGATCTGCGCGACCACGGTGTCCAGCGTGCCGGATTCATTGGTCTGCACGCGTTTGCTGCGCAGAATTTCTTCCGGCGTCAGCGCTTCGCGATTGGCCTGTTGTGCTTCGATCACGGCCAGGGTGGCGTCGGACGGATCCTGTTTATCGGCCTGACGAATCGCCAGCCAGCTCTCGATCACCGCTTGCGGCGCATTGCAGTCAAGAATCAGGAAAGGCGTGCCGGTGGCTTCAGCGATTTTCGCTGCACTGTCACGCTGCTCGCGTTTGAGATAAGTCGCATCGATCACCACCGGGAAACCGGCGTGCAGGATCACTTCAGCGATTTCGTGCAGGCGGGCGTAGGTCGCAACGCTGGCATCAGCGCTATAAATGCCGGCCTGCACATCGTTGGCAACGGTCTGCTCGCCGAACAGGCGCTTGCGTTCAACGTCGGAACGCAGGCGAATCGCGCCCAGCGCTTCGACCAGGCGCATGGCCACGCGGCTCTTGCCGACAGCGGAAACACCGTGGGTGATAGCCATGAAGCGCGAAGGAATGGTGCTGTAGCTTTCCGCCAGGTTGGCGTAGTTGCGGTACTGGCGCAGGGTGGTAGCGCGCTGCACCGGGGTCGCGTCTGCCGGCATGCTGAACAGCGCAACCTTGGCGCGAACCAGTGCGCGGTAGGCTTTATAGAAGTTCAGCACTTCCAGGCCTTGATAGTCGCCGGTCAGCTCCAGGTACTGGCTGATCAAACGACGCGCGAGGGATTTCAGGCCACGGTCTTCGAGGTCCATCGCGAGGAAACCGGTGTCGGCCCAGACGTCAGTGAAGCGAAACGGTTCGTTGAATTCGATGCAGTCGAAGATCACCACTTTGCCGTCAATGACGGTGGCGTTGCCCAAGTGGATGTCGCCGTGGCACTCACGGGTAAAGCCTTCGGTCTTGCGTTGAGCGAACAGTGGTTTTAGACGATCGAAGCTGCTTTCGGCCCAGGCCTTCAGTGCGTCGAGTTGCAGCAGATCGTTCTTGTCGCTGAGGAACGGCAGAATCTGCTCGAAGTTTTGCGAAACCGGTGCCATCACGCTGTCCGGGGTGCCAGCGTCGTGTTCAGCCGGGACTTTTGGTGCGCTGAGGTGGAAGCGGGCGATCTGTTCGGCCATTTCGTCGATGTGCTGGGTGGTCAGCTCGCCATTCGCTTGCAGGGTGCTGAGCATCCCGGTCTGTGGGAACTGGCGCATTTTCAGCACGTATTCGATGGCCGGGCCGTCGCCGTTCAGTTGCGGTGCCTCGACGCTGCCGGTGACGGGCAACACTTCCAGATACAAATCGTCGGTCAGGCGTTGGTTCAGGCGCAGCTCTTCAGCGCAAAAATGTGCGCGCGCGTCGAGACCGGTGAAGTCGAGGAAGCCGAAATTCACTGGCTTCTTCACTTTATAGGCAAAGGGGCCGGTGAGGATCACCCAGGAAATATGGGTTTCGATGACCTGGAACCCTTCGACAGGGTGCGGATAGAGGGCCGGGTTTTGCAGGGCAGCGATCAGTGATTGGCTCACGGGCGATCCTTCAGAGACGGGGGAAATTCGAGGCGGCCATTATGGCCGCTCGCCAGCCTTACGCAAACCTCGGAGCGCTCCTGTTGAGTATGAATAAAGTGCGTATAATCCGCCGCCATGACTCGAACCCGATCTCCCCGTACCAAGAAAAAACCACCTTCCAGGGGCCTGAGCCCGTGGTTGAGCTGGGCCATTAAACTCAGTCTGGTCGGCCTTGTGGTGCTGGCCGGCTTCGCCGTTTACCTCGATGCCGTGGTGCAGGAGAAGTTCTCCGGCAAGCGCTGGACCATCCCGGCCAAGGTCTACGCGCGCCCGCTCGAGCTGTTCGTCGGACAAAAGCTCAGCAAGGAAGATTTCCTCACCGAACTCGATGCCCTTGGCTATCGCCGCGAAGCGGTGAGCAACGGCCCCGGCGCTGCGGCGGTCAGCGGCAATACCGTCGACTTGAACACCCGTGGCTTCCAGTTCTATGAAGGTCTGGAGAAACCGCAACCGGTGCGCGTGCGTTTCTCCGGCGATTACGTGGCTGAACTGTCGGCGACCAACGGTTCGAAATTGTCCGTGGTCCGTCTCGAGCCGCTAATGATCGGCGGGATTTATCCGAAGAACCTAGAAGACAGAATCCTGATCAAGATCGACCAGGTGCCGCCGTACCTGCTCGAAACTCTGGTCGCTGTGGAAGATCGCGATTTCTACAGCCATTGGGGGGTGTCGCCGAAATCGATTGCCCGCGCTGTTTGGGTCAACACTTCTGGCGGCAAGATGACTCAGGGCGGCAGTACGCTGACCCAGCAGTTGGTGAAAAACTTCTACCTGACCAGCGAACGCAGTCTGACCCGCAAGCTCACTGAAGCGATGATGGCGCTGTTGCTGGAGCTGCATTACGACAAGAAGGAAATCCTTGAGGCGTACCTCAATGAAGTCTTTGTCGGTCAGGACGGCCAGCGCGCGGTGCACGGTTTCGGCTTGGCCAGCCAGTTCTTCTTCGGTCAGCCGTTGTCCGAACTGAAGTTGCATCAAGTTGCGCTGTTGGTCGGCATGGTCAAAGGCCCGTCCTATTACAATCCGCGTCGCAACCCCGAGCGTGCACTGGAGCGTCGTAACCTGGTGCTCGACGTGCTTGAGCAACAAGGCGTTGCGACTGCCGAGCAAGTGGCCGCTGCGAAGAACATGCCGCTGGGCGTGACCACTCGCGGCAAACTGGCCGACAGCTCGTTCCCGGGCTTTATCGATCTGGTCAAACGTCAGCTGCGCGAAGATTACCGCGACGAAGACTTGACCGAAGAAGGCCTGCGCATCTTCACCAGTTTCGATCCGATCCTGCAGATGAAAGCCGAGGCGTCGGTCAACGACACCTTCAAGCGTCTGTCGGGGCGCAAGGGTTCCGATGACGTCGAAGCGGCAATGGTCGTGACCAATCCGGAAACCGGCGAAGTGCAGGCGATGATCGGCAGCCGTCAGGCCAGTTACGCCGGGTTCAACCGGGCACTGGATGCCGTGCGGCCGGTCGGCTCGTTGATCAAGCCCGCGGTTTATCTGACGGCGCTGGAAAAACCGAGTCAGTACACGCTAACCAGTTGGCTGTCCGATGATCCGTTATCGGTCAAAGGCGCGAACGGCCAGGTGTGGAAACCGCAGAACTATGACCGTCGCTCCCACGGCACTGTGTTCCTTTATCAGGGGCTGGCGCATTCCTACAACCTGTCGACCTCGCGTCTGGGCCTGGAAGTCGGCGTGCCGAACGTGCTCAAGACCTTGAGTCGGCTGGGCGTGACGCGTGAGTTTCCGGCGTTCCCGTCGATGTTGCTCGGTGCGGGCGGCATGACTCCTATCGAAGTCGCGACCATGTACCAGACGCTGGCCAACGGCGGTTTCAATACGCCGATGCGCGGAATTCGCAGCGTGCTGACCGCCGAGGGTGAGCCGCTCAAGCGTTATCCGTTCCAGATTGAACAGCGCTTCGACCCTGCGTCTATCTACCTGATCCAGAACGCCATGCAGCGCGTGATGCGTGAAGGTACCGGCAGCTCGGTTTACAACGTGTTGCCCAAGACTCTGACGCTGGCCGGCAAGACCGGTACCAGTAACGATTCCCGCGACAGCTGGTTTGCCGGTTTCAGCCAGGATCTGCTGGCAGTGGTGTGGCTGGGGCGCGACGACAACGGCAAGACGCCGTTCACCGGTGCGACCGGTGCGCTGCAGGTCTGGACCAGTTTCATGCGCAAGGCCGATCCGCTGCCGCTGGACATGCCGCAGCCGGATAACGTCGTACAGGCGTGGGTCGATTCGCGTACCGGGCAGGGCTCCGATGCCAACTGCCCCGGAGCGGTGCAGATGCCGTATATTCGCGGCAGCGAACCGCCACCCGGCGCCTCGTGTGCAGGTGAAACACCTGCCTCCGGCGAATCGGTGATGGATTGGGTCAAGGGCTGGATGAATTAAGCAAAGAGGGTTTCAAGTGAACAAGTGGTTGATTCCAGCGGTGACCGCCGTGGCTTTGCTCAGCGGCTGCTCTACCGTACAGCATGGTTCGATTCCGGTGGTTGACTCCGGTACTGCCGTGTCCAACAGCGAACGTATTTCGGCCAATGGCGGTTTCCGTCAAACGACCGTGAAACGTCCTGTGCAGAGCCAGACTCAGGCTATTCCGCAAGGCGATACCGGTGTGGTGGTGATGGTACCGGGTGGTGGCGCCGCCGTGTCGACGCCGATCAGCTCTTCGCCAATCGTGCCGGGTCCGGCGTCCGGTGGGATCACGTCGGGGCCGTACACGCCTTCGCCGGTAGAGTCGGCTCCGGTCAATTCCGGAAGCTACAGCATGCCTTCGACGCCGAGCGGGATTCCATCGGCCAGCAGCGGCGGTGGCTTGTCGGCCGACGAGCAACTGGATGGTCCGGTGCTCGCCTTGCTGACCACTGCTCAGCAGCAACAGGCCGGCGGCGACCTCAATGGTGCGTCCTCCAGCCTGGAGCGTGCGCAACGGGTCGCTCCGCGTGAGCCGCAAGTCCTTTATCGCCTGGCGCAAGTGCGCATGGCCCAGGGCGATGCGCCGCAAGCTGAGCAGTTCGCCCGTCGTGCATTGACCATGGCAAACGGTCGTCCGGACTTGCAGGCCAACTTGTGGGAAATCATCGCTCAGTCCCGTGAGAAACAAGGTGATTCCGCCGGCGCCGCTCAGGCGCGTCAGAAGGCCAAGGTTTCGCTGTGATGGATGCCCGTTTCCCGAAAATCGCCGATCAGCTGTTGCTGATCGAGCGTGAACTGCGCACGCAGGGCTGGTGGGATGAGGTTTCGCCGTCGGTCGAGGCGCTGAGCAGTGTTGAGCCGTTTTCGGTCGATACGCTGGACTTCGAACAGTGGCTGCAATGGATTTTCCTGCCGCGGATGAAGATGATCCTCGAACAGGACCTGCCATTGCCGAACGCTTCGGGTATTCAGGAAATGGCTGAAATGGTCTTTGCCCAGCGCAACCTGCAGGGCAAGGATCGTCAGCTTCAGGTACTGCTCAAAGAGTTCGACCTGCTGATCACCGCCTCACGCTAAACCGATCCTTTGCGGGCTGGCACCGCCTCAATCCTTTTTACGGCGGGCACCGGATAACTGTAGGAGCTGCCGCAGGCTGCGATCTTTTGATCCTGTTTTTAAAGCAAGATCAACAGATCGCAGCCTTCGGCAGCTCCTACATTGGTGTCTACTCGCAATTCTGTGCGATCTGTTTCTGCGCCTCGACGATGCGCTCCTGACGCTGCGCATCATCCAGCCGGCGTAACTGTCCCTCTACTTCCTCCCTCAAACGCGGATTGTTCTGCAATTGCGCAAGGTTGGTCCGTGCCTGCTCGCAAAACTGCTTGAGCTGCGTCTGTTGATCAGCCACCTGTTTCTTCACCTTGTCATCGATAGCCTTCTGATCACCGAGCGCACCGCTGCCCGGCATTGCCGCAGGTATCGGCGGGGGCGAGGAGGGCGTCTGCACGGTAGTGGATGATTGGCCCGCTGGTGGCTGCGCATCGAAGTGCGTGACCCCTTGGGCATCGACCCATTTGTAGATTTGAGCGGCCATGCACCATGGGCTGAGGCCGATCAGCAGAGTGAGGAGGAGCGTTCGCATGCTGATTCCTTGGCAAAATTGCGCAATTGACACTAACAGAGTAGCGGTTTTCAGGTTTTTTCTTGCGTTCTCATGTGCTTACCCACAATTAACCACACAGACGACTTGACTTGGAGAGGGCGAAACAGAAGAATCCAAAGTCCGCTGTAGAGGGACTGCCAGAAGCAGACCCACTCGGTAGATCATGAGGCGCACATCCGCGCCGACCTGTTACACCCGCAACGCGTTACCTCGCGCTGGGTGGGAAAGGCCCGCAACACTTGGGACGATCCCAATACTTGCTCAGTCAGTGCTGACGTAGTCGGCGACCACCGTCGCTCATGCTCTGCCGAGAAGTAAACCTATTAAGACCCGCCCCTTTTTTGTGGACGGTATTCTGGCGTTTTAGAGGTGAACAACGTGGAGCTTTTATCTGGCGGTGAGATGCTCGTCCGCTTTTTGCGTGACGAAGGCGTCAAATATATCTACGGGTACCCGGGTGGTGCTCTCCTGCATGTTTACGATGCCCTGTTCAAAGAACCGGAAGTGAATCACATCCTGGTTCGTCACGAACAAGCGGCAACCCATATGGCTGACGGCTATGCCCGTGCCACCGGTAAAGCCGGCGTGGTATTGGTGACGTCCGGTCCAGGCGCCACAAACGCCATCACCGGTATCGCCACGGCCTATATGGACTCGATTCCAATGGTGATCATTTCCGGTCAGGTGCCAAGCACCATGGTCGGCACCGACGCGTTCCAGGAAACCGACATGATCGGTATTTCCCGGCCGATCGTGAAGCACAGCTTCATGATCAAACACGCTTCGGAAATCCCGGAAGTCATGAAGAAGGCCTTCTACCTGGCGCAATCCGGTCGTCCGGGCCCGGTCGTGGTCGATATCCCGAAAGACATGACCAACCCGGCCGAGAAGTTCGAATACATCTTCCCGAAGAAAGCCAAGCTGCGTTCCTACAGCCCGGCCGTTCGCGGTCACTCCGGGCAAATTCGCAAGGCGGCAGAAATGCTCCTGGCGGCCAAGCGCCCGGTCATGTACTCCGGTGGCGGCGTGATTCTCGGCAACGGTTCCGCACCGCTGACCGAACTGGCGAAAATGCTCAACTTGCCAGTGACCAACACCTTGATGGGCCTCGGCGGTTTCCCTGGTACTGATCGTCAGTTCATCGGCATGCTCGGCATGCACGGCAGCTACACCGCCAACCTGGCGATGCACCACGCTGACGTGATCCTGGCGGTCGGCGCGCGTTTCGACGATCGCGTGATCAATGGCCCGGCGAAGTTCTGCCCGAACGCCAAGATCATTCACATCGACATCGATCCGGCTTCGATTTCCAAGACCATCAAGGCCGACGTGCCTATCGTTGGTCCGGTCGAGAGCGTCCTGACCGAAATGGTCGCGATCCTCAAGGAAATCGGCGAGACCCCGAACAAGGAGTCCGTGGCCAGTTGGTGGAAGCAGGTTGATGAATGGCGTGGTGATCGCGGCCTGTTCCCTTACGAAAAGGGCGACGGCAGCGTGATCAAGCCGCAGACCGTGATCGAAACCCTCTGCGAAGTGACCAAGGGCGATGCCTACATCACTTCCGACGTGGGCCAGCATCAGATGTTCGCTGCGCAGTACTACACGTTCAACAAGCCGAATCGCTGGATCAACTCCGGCGGTCTGGGCACCATGGGCTTCGGTTTCCCGGCGGCCATGGGTATCAAGTTGAGCTTCCCGGATGACGATGTTGCCTGCGTTACCGGCGAAGGCAGTATCCAGATGAACATCCAGGAACTGTCGACCTGCCTGCAATATGGCTTGCCAGTGAAAATCGTCATCCTGAACAACGGTGTTCTGGGGATGGTTCGTCAGTGGCAGGACATGAGCTACGGCAGCCGTCACTCGCACTCCTACATGGAATCGCTGCCTGACTTCGTCAAGCTGGCTGAAGCCTACGGCCACGTCGGCGTACGCATCACCGAATCGAAAGATCTGAAGTCGAAGATGGCAGAAGCGTTCGCCATGAAGGATCGCCTGGTGATCATCGACGTTTCGGTCGACACCAGCGAGCACGTCTATCCGATGCAGATCAAAGACGGCTCGATGCGCGATATGTGGCTGAGCAAGACGGAGCGTACTTAATCATGCGGCACATTATTTCCTTGCTTCTGGAAAACGAACCCGGCGCTTTGTCTCGCGTAGTCGGCCTGTTCTCGCAGCGCAACTACAACATCGAGAGCCTGACCGTGGCCCCGACCGAAGACCCGACCCTGTCGCGTCTGACGCTGACCACCGTTGGCCACGATGAAGTCATCGAGCAGATCACCAAAAACCTGAACAAGCTGATCGAAGTGGTCAAGCTGGTGGACCTGTCGGAAAGCGCTCACATCGAGCGCGAACTGATGCTGGTCAAGGTCAAGGCCACTGGCGCCCAGCGCGCCGAGATCAAACGCACCACCGATATTTACCGTGGACAGATCGTCGATGTCAGTGCCAGCGTGTATACCGTTCAATTGACCGGTACCAGCGACAAGCTCGACAGCTTCATTCAGTCCATCGGCACCGCATCGATTCTGGAAACCGTCCGCAGCGGCGTGACCGGCATTGCCCGCGGCGACAAAGTACTCAGCATCTAAACCAAATTAGTGAATGGCCTGAACGGCCTGGATATATAGGGGAATTTCATGAAAGTTTATTACGAAAAAGACTGCGACCTGTCGATCATCCAGGGCAAGAAAGTTGCCATCATCGGTTACGGTTCCCAGGGCCACGCCCAAGCGTGCAACCTGAAAGACTCCGGCGTTGACGTTACTGTTGGTCTGCGTAAAGGTTCGGCCACCGTTGCCAAAGCTGAAGCTCACGGCCTGAAAGTGACTGACGTTGCTTCCGCCGTTGCTGCTGCCGACCTCGTCATGATCCTGACTCCGGACGAGTTCCAGTCTGCTCTGTACAAGAACGAAATCGAGCCGAACATCAAGAAAGGCGCCACCCTGGCCTTCTCCCACGGCTTCGCGATCCACTACAACCAGGTTGTTCCGCGTGCCGACCTCGACGTGATCATGATCGCGCCGAAAGCTCCGGGCCACACCGTACGTTCCGAGTTCGTCAAGGGCGGCGGTATCCCTGACCTGATCGCGATCTACCAGGACGCCTCGGGCAACGCCAAAAACGTTGCACTGTCCTACGCTGCTGGCGTTGGTGGCGGTCGTACCGGCATCATCGAAACCACCTTCAAGGACGAGACTGAAACCGACCTGTTCGGCGAACAAGCCGTTCTGTGCGGCGGTACCGTTGAACTGGTTAAAGCCGGTTTCGAAACCCTGGTTGAAGCTGGCTACGCGCCGGAAATGGCCTACTTCGAATGCCTGCACGAACTGAAGCTGATCGTTGACCTCATGTACGAAGGCGGTATCGCCAACATGAACTACTCGATCTCCAACAACGCCGAATACGGTGAGTACGTGACTGGCCCGGAAGTGATCAACGCCGAGTCCCGTCAGGCCATGCGCAACGCCCTGAAACGTATTCAGGACGGCGAATACGCCAAAATGTTCATCAGCGAAGGCGCAACCGGCTACCCTTCGATGACCGCCAAGCGTCGTAACAACGCCGCTCACGGTATCGAAATCATCGGCGAGCAACTGCGCTCCATGATGCCGTGGATCGGTGCCAACAAGATCGTCGACAAAGCCAAAAACTAAGTCGTCATTCTTGTAGGGAAAACGCGGCCTCGGCCGCGTTTTTTCGTTTGAGCCGGTGGTTCTGGTATAAAGCTGCAGCGTTTGTGGCCGAACTGTCGTCCTCAGGCACCTGTTGAAATTTCTCCAAACCGTTGCAAGGTAATGTCCATGAGCGAACGTCCCGAAGAGCCGAACAAGGCTTCTGACGCCGAAAGCCTGCTGCCCATCGATGAACACATCGAAGAAGGGCACGACGCAGAAGGTCGTAAAGTCCGGCATCGTGGTATCTATCTGCTGCCGAATCTGTTCACCACTGCGAACCTGTTCGCAGGGTTTTACTCCATCATCAACTCGATGAGCGCCCAGGCTGCCCTGAGTGCTGGCGACTCGGCGAACGGGAGCAAGTATTTCGCGTTTGCCGCGATCGCGATTTTCGTCGCCATGGTGCTCGACGGCCTCGACGGTCGTGTGGCCCGCATGACCAATACGCAGAGTGCCTTCGGCGCCGAGTACGACTCGCTGTCGGACATGGTCGCGTTCGGTGTTGCGCCGGCGTTGCTGGCGTTCGGTTGGGCATTGGGCGATATGGGCAAGGTCGGCTGGATGGTCGCCTTCATCTATGTAGCGGGCGCGGCGTTGCGTCTGGCGCGCTTCAACACGCAGGTGGGCACGGCTGATAAACGCTACTTCATCGGTCTGGCCAGTCCGGCGGCTGCCGGTGTGGTCGCGGGTATTGTCTGGGCGTTCAGCGATTACGGCATTCAGGGTTCGAAGATGTCGTTTCTGGTCGCACTGATGGTCGCGGCTGCCGGGATGCTGATGGTCAGCAACATCAAGTACAACAGCTTCAAAGAGCTGGACTTGAAGGGCCGTGTACCGTTCGTGGCAATCCTCGCCGTCGTACTGGTGTTTGCTGTGGTGTTCAGTGATCCACCGCGCATTCTGCTGTTGGTGTTCCTCGCCTACGCAGCTTCCGGTCCGGTGCAGTACCTGTTGCATCTTCGTCGGCACAAAAAAGCCGAGTGATGTAATTTCACGCATACTCCGCAGTCTATGGGTGCATCTGTCCTCCAAAGCTGCGGAGTTGTCATGCTGATCAAAATCCCCAAAGCGTCTGACTGCCATGAGTCGGATGTCACGCCTGAAAATATCTATCTCTCTCGCCGCCAATTGTTGGGGGCTACTGCTTCCGGTATTGCCGTCAGTAGCCTGCCGCGCTGGGCCAGTGCCGAGGATGCCGCTCGATACGCCGATGTCGAGCCCGGGAAAGCGCCTGCCTGGTTTAACGAGAAGCTGTCGTCTACCCAGTGGGGGGCGGTCAATGTCAAGGATGAGGCGATCACGCCTTAT
>NZ_CP027218.1:4485000-5460000 GCF_004124275.1 Pseudomonas sp. DTU12.3 | reverse complement strand
ACTAGTCGAGTCGGCCTGCGCGGAAGATGTAACGGGGCTCAAACCATACACCGAAGCTACGGGTATCATCTTCGGATGATGCGGTAGAGGAGCGTTCTGTAAGCCTGTGAAGGTGAGTTGAGAAGCTTGCTGGAGGTATCAGAAGTGCGAATGCTGACATGAGTAACGACAATGGGTGTGAAAAACACCCACGCCGAAAGACCAAGGTTTCCTGCGCAACGTTAATCGACGCAGGGTTAGTCGGTCCCTAAGGCGAGGCTGAAAAGCGTAGTCGATGGAAAACAGGTTAATATTCCTGTACTTCTGGTTATTGCGATGGAGGGACGGAGAAGGCTAGGCCAGCTTGGCGTTGGTTGTCCAAGTTTAAGGTGGTAGGCTGGAATCTTAGGTAAATCCGGGATTCTAAGGCCGAGAGCTGATGACGAGTGTTCTTTTAGAACACGAAGTGGTTGATGCCATGCTTCCAAGAAAAGCTTCTAAGCTTCAGGTAACCAGGAACCGTACCCCAAACCGACACAGGTGGTTGGGTAGAGAATACCAAGGCGCTTGAGAGAACTCGGGTGAAGGAACTAGGCAAAATGGCACCGTAACTTCGGGAGAAGGTGCGCCGGTGAGGGTGAAGGACTTGCTCCGTAAGCTCATGCCGGTCGAAGATACCAGGCCGCTGCGACTGTTTATTAAAAACACAGCACTCTGCAAACACGAAAGTGGACGTATAGGGTGTGACGCCTGCCCGGTGCCGGAAGGTTAATTGATGGGGTTAGCTAACGCGAAGCTCTTGATCGAAGCCCCGGTAAACGGCGGCCGTAACTATAACGGTCCTAAGGTAGCGAAATTCCTTGTCGGGTAAGTTCCGACCTGCACGAATGGCGTAACGATGGCGGCGCTGTCTCCACCCGAGACTCAGTGAAATTGAAATCGCTGTGAAGATGCAGTGTATCCGCGGCTAGACGGAAAGACCCCGTGAACCTTTACTATAGCTTTGCACTGGACTTTGAATTTGCTTGTGTAGGATAGGTGGGAGGCTTTGAAGCGTGGACGCCAGTTCGCGTGGAGCCAACCTTGAAATACCACCCTGGCAACTTTGAGGTTCTAACTCAGGTCCGTTATCCGGATCGAGGACAGTGTATGGTGGGTAGTTTGACTGGGGCGGTCTCCTCCTAAAGAGTAACGGAGGAGTACGAAGGTGCGCTCAGACCGGTCGGAAATCGGTCGTAGAGTATAAAGGCAAAAGCGCGCTTGACTGCGAGACAGACACGTCGAGCAGGTACGAAAGTAGGTCTTAGTGATCCGGTGGTTCTGTATGGAAGGGCCATCGCTCAACGGATAAAAGGTACTCCGGGGATAACAGGCTGATACCGCCCAAGAGTTCATATCGACGGCGGTGTTTGGCACCTCGATGTCGGCTCATCACATCCTGGGGCTGAAGCCGGTCCCAAGGGTATGGCTGTTCGCCATTTAAAGTGGTACGCGAGCTGGGTTTAGAACGTCGTGAGACAGTTCGGTCCCTATCTGCCGTGGACGTTTGAGATTTGAGAGGGGCTGCTCCTAGTACGAGAGGACCGGAGTGGACGAACCTCTGGTGTTCCGGTTGTCACGCCAGTGGCATTGCCGGGTAGCTATGTTCGGGAAAGATAACCGCTGAAAGCATCTAAGCGGGAAACTTGCCTCAAGATGAGATCTCACTGGAACCTTGAGTTCCCTGAAGGGCCGTCGAAGACTACGACGTTGATAGGTTGGGTGTGTAAGCGCTGTGAGGCGTTGAGCTAACCAATACTAATTGCCCGTGAGGCTTGACCATATAACACCCAAGCAATTTGCATGCTCCAAGCTGAAAAGCGAGAGAGACCAGATTGCGGTGTGTGAAGACGAAACGAACCGAAAGTTCGATGTTCACAAACACCGAAAGCTATCACATACCCAATTTGCTGAAGCGAGGCCGTCCGGCCACGACTCAGTACCCGAATTTCTTGACGACCATAGAGCGTTGGAACCACCTGATCCCATCCCGAACTCAGCAGTGAAACGATGCATCGCCGATGGTAGTGTGGGGTTTCCCCATGTGAGAGTAGGTCATCGTCAAGATTAAATTCCGAAACCCCAATTGCGAAAGCAGTTGGGGTTTTGTTTTGCCCGCGAAAAAGTTTTGCTCGCGACGGCGAACAAATTTGCACAGTTATTTTCGAATCAGAACACTAGAATAGCCCCACCTTATTCGGAGCCAGAGCCTTTATGTCAGAGTCGGTTGACGCCCCAGGGCTGTCAGATTTACCGCTGGAAGACTTGGTGGCCTGTCACGAGTGCGACCTGCTGATGCGCAAGCCAACGCTTGCCCACGGCGAGAAAGCCCTCTGCCCTCGCTGCGGTTACGAGTTGTATGCCCACCGCCATAACGTGGTGCAGCGCAGCCTTGCCTTGGTAATTGCAGCGTTATTGTTGTACATCCCGGCAAACTTTTTACCCATCATGCAACTCAATATCCTCGGGCAATCCTCGCAGGATACGGTCTGGAGCGGCGTTCTCGGCCTGTTCAACACTGACATGCAGGGCGTTTCGATTGTCGTATTCCTGTGCAGCATGGCCATACCGCTGCTCAAGTTGCTGTGCCAGTTGTTCGTTTTGCTGACGATTCGCTTCAATGTCGGCCGCAGCTACGGCCTGCTGCTTTACCGTATCTATCACCACCTCAAAGACTGGGGAATGCTTGAGGTTTACCTCATGGGCGTGTTGGTGGCGATCGTCAAACTGGCGGACATGGCCGCCATTACCGTAGGTCTGGGCTTGGCATGTTTCATCGGATTGTTGTTGGTGCAGGTCTGGCTGGAAGTGGTGATGTCACCGCATCAGATCTGGCAGGCGTTATCAGGAGAGGACGCTCATGCGGGCGATTGATGCGGGCATTCTGGTGTGTAACGAATGTCACGAACTGAATAAACAGGAAGCGGGCACCGACGAGCAGACTTGCACGCGCTGCGGAGCACTGGTTCACGCCCGGCGTCCGAACAGTCTGGTCCGCACATGGGCACTGCTGATCACCGCGGCGATCATCTATATTCCGGCCAACGTCTTGCCGATCATGACTGTCAGTTCTTTGGGGCAGGGCGATCCGAGCACGATCATGTCCGGCGTGATCCAGTTGGTGCAGCACGGCATGATCCCCATTGCCGCCGTGGTGTTCATCGCCAGTATCCTGGTGCCGACCTTCAAACTGGTGGGCATCGCGCTGCTGCTGTTTTCGGTGCAACGACGCCAGCCATTGTCGGCCCGTCAGCGCATATGGATGTACCGCTTCATCGAGTTCATCGGTCGCTGGTCGATGCTCGATATTTTTGTGATCGCCATTCTCGTGGCGGTCGTCAACTTCGGCCGGCTTGCCAGTGTCGAAGCCAATCTTGGCGCCATCGCCTTCGCCAGTGTGGTGATTCTGACGATGCTCGCCGCAGTAACTTTCGATCCCCGACTGATTTGGGATAACACGGAGTCGGACGACGACCATGACTGATTTGCCCGTAGCGAAAACCCGACCGGCCTCGAACTGGTCTGCCATTTGGGTACTGCCTCTGATCGCGCTGATCATCGGCGGCTGGCTCGGCTGGCGTGCCTATTCCGAAACCGGTATCGAGATCCAGATCCGCTTCGAGAGTGGTGAAGGTATCCAGGCCAACAAGACCGAGGTCATGTACAAAGGCATGTCGGTCGGTAAGGTCAAGGCACTCAAGCTCGATGACGAGGGCAACTCGAAAGGCGTGATCGCTACGGTCGAGATGAACAAGGACGTCGAGCAATACCTCAAGACCAGCACGCGTTTCTGGCTGGTCAAACCGAGCGTAACCCTGGCCGGTATCACCGGACTGGAAACCCTGGTTTCGGGTAACTACGTCGCCATCAGTCCCGGTGAAGGCGAGCCTGTGCGCAAGTTCAAGGCGCTCTCCGAAGAGCCGCCGCTGTCCGACGCCAAGCCTGGCCTGCACCTGACCATCAAGGCGGATCGTCTCGGCTCGTTGAGCCGTGGCAGCCCGGTGTTTTACAAGCAGATCAAGGTCGGCCAGGTTAAAAGCTACCTGCTCTCGGAAGACCAAAGTACCGTTGAACTCAAGGTCTTCATCGAACCGACCTACGCCAAACTCGTGCGTAAGCACACACGTTTCTGGAACGCCAGCGGCATCAGCATCGACGCCAACCTGTCCGGTGTGAAAGTGCGCAGCGAATCGCTGGCCAGCATCGTAGCGGGCGGTATCGCCTTCGCCACGCCGGAGAACCGCAAAGACAGCCCGCCGACCGATCCGAGCCTGCCGTTCCGTCTCTATGAAGACTTCGACGCCGCCGCTGCCGGGATTCGCGTGAAGGTCAAACTCAGCGACTTCGAAGGCCTGCAAGCCGGACGCACGCCGGTGATGTACAAAGGCATTCAGGTCGGCAACCTGAAAGCACTGAAGGTCGATCCCGATCTGAACAGCGCCACGGCCGAGCTGACCCTTGATCCACTCGCCGAAGATTATCTGGTCGATGGCACGCAGTTCTGGGTGGTCAAACCGTCGATTTCCCTGGCGGGCATCACCGGGCTCGAAGCGCTGGTTAAGGGTAACTACATCGCCGTACGCCCAGGTGACAAAGGCGCCGCGCCGAAGCGTGAGTTCGAAGCACGACCAAAAGCGCCGCCGCTGGATTTACGTTCTCCGGGGCTGCACCTGGTGCTGTTCACCGACACCCTCGGCTCGATCGATGTCGGCAGCCCGATTCTGTACAAGCAGGTCAAGGTCGGTTCGGTGCAGAGCTATCAGTTCTCGAAGACGCGCAAGCAGATCATCGTCGGTGTGCACATCGAGAAGGAATACGAAAACCTGGTCAACGCCTCGACGCGATTCTGGAATGTCAGCGGTGTCACCCTCACCGGCGGATTGACCGGCGGGATTCAGGTGAAGAGCGAATCGCTGCAAACCCTGATGGCCGGCGGCATCGCCTTCGAAACGCCGCAAGCCAAGGCACCATTGCAGAAACGCATCCCGCGCTTCCGCTTGTTTGCCAACCATGACGACGCCAATCAGAAAGGCGCCGTGGTCACGATCAAGGTCGATCGCGCCGACGGTCTGCGCAGCGGCACCCCGGTTCGTTTCAAAGGCCTGGATGTCGGCAAGATTGAAAGTGTCGATCTGACTGACGATCTGCAATCGGTCATCCTCACCGCGCGCATCACCGAAGTGCCAGAGAAGATTGCCCGCGTCGGCAGCCAGTTCTGGGTGGTCAAACCGGAATTGGGCCTGATCAAGACAGCTAACCTGGAAACCCTGGTGACCGGGCAATACATCGAAGTGCAGCCAGCGGCGAAGAACCTCGGGCCGCAGAAGAACTTCGTTGCCCTGGCTAATGCGCCGGAAGTGACCAAGCAAGAGGCGGGACTGAGTCTGGTATTGAGCGCAGTCCGTCGTGGTTCGCTGAAGCCGGGTGTGCCGGTGACTTACCGTGAAATTAGCGTGGGTAAAGTCACCGGTTATGAACTGGGCCAGACCGCAGATCGGGTGTTAGTGCACATTTTGATCGAGCCGAAATATGCGCCGTTGGTGCGCAGCGGTAGCCGGTTCTGGAACACCAGTGGCGTAGGGTTTGATATTGGTTTGTTCAACGGGCTGACGGTACGCACCGAGTCGCTGGAGACGGCGATTCAGGGCGGCATTGCCTTTGCCACGCCGGATGGCGAACGCATGGGTAGCCAGGCGCGGGCTGAGCAGACGTTCCCGCTGTTCGACAAGTTTGAGGATGAGTGGCTGACGTGGGCGCCGAAGATTTCACTCGGTAAGTAATCAGTTAGCTAATGAGGCGTCTGTAAGGGCGCCTTCGCGAGCAAGCCCGCTCCCACATTTGGAATGCATTCCACTGTGGGAGCGGGCTTGCTCGCGAAGAGGCCATCTAATTCAGTTCAAATCCCAAGGCATAAAAAAGGGCCGCGATCCCATCAGATCGCGGCCCTTTTTTGTCTTCAGCTAAAACCGATCAAACCGCATCCAGCTCCGGTTCATCTGCCTCGACATTCACCGTAGCCTTCACCACATCATGGCGACGGATGTACTTCCAGTCCGCCTCATCAATGTAGATTCCCGCCGGCCCGCTACCACCTTCCAGGTCAATCGCGACACTGGCGCAGACCTGCGGCTTCACACTCGCCAGAATCGGCACGAAGCCCAGTTGCAGGCTGGTTTCCAGCAGCGCTGCCTGGTTCTTCTCGTCGATGTCTGCCGCCTCGTCGAGGTAGTACGGCAGGCGTACGCGCCCGGCCAGATCGCGATCCATCAAGTGCAGCAACAAGTACATGTTGGTCAGCGCCTTGATAGTCATGGTCGTGCCGTTGGACGCCGCGCCATCGATGTCGGTGTGGATCACTGGTTGGCCGTTGACCTTGGTGATCTCGAACGCCAGTTCGAACAAGTCTTTGAGGCCGAGCTGGTTGTGGTTTGCCGCAACCAACCGCGCCAGGTATTCCTTGGCCTCTTCGTTCTTGTTGTCCTGCTCGGCGCTTTGGCTGAGGTCGAAAACCGACAGGGTTTCGCCTTCTTCGTACTGACCGGCGCTGTGGATGATCTGGTCGATGTGCTTGAGCGCTTCCTTGTTCGGCGCAAGGACAATACGGAAGCTCTGCAGGTTGGAGACCTGACGCTTGTTGATCTCGCGGTTGAACAGCGCCAGTTGATGCTCGAGGCTGTCGTAGTCGCTGCGGATGTTGCGCAGGGTTCGGGCGATGTCGGTCACCGCCGCACGACGCGCCTTGCCCAGCGTCAGCGCCTCATCGGTACGGTGCGCGTAAGCGTTGATCAGCAGCGACAGACGGCGCTCCATGTCGTCTTCGCTGTCGAACTTGGCCACGCCTTTCAGCCGCACCTGGGCGTACAGCGCTTCGATCTGGCCATCGGCGCGCAACAAGCCTTGCCAGCTGTCCTGATAGTCGTTGAGCAGTGGCAGCAGGTTGTCCATCGAGTCGTCGACCGGATCCATGAACGGCGTACCGAACGGCAGATCCGCTGGCAACAACTGACGACGGCGCAGCGCATCGTCGAGAGTACGTTGCTTGGCTTCCATGTCGGCGATCTGCCGGCCGACCAGTTGCAGCTTGGCCGACAGTTGCTGGACGCGCTCGGTGAACGCATCGCTGGAACGCTTGAGTTCGTCCTGCGCGCCTTCCATTTGCGCCAGTTGCTCGAGCTTGTCGCCTTCTTCGGCGCTCAACGTCTGCGTGCGACGGAAATCTTCCAACGCCTTTTGCGCATCCAGCACTTGCTGGTACAGCGCCTCAGTCTGAGTCTTGCTCGCGGCGCGGTCAGCGGCAACGGCCTGCTGGGTCTTGAGCTGTTTCAGCTCTTTGTCCAGACGTTCTTTCTGATCGCGCAACGCAGCACGGTCGGCCAGTGCTTGCAGCGCCGGTGGCTCGATGTGCGAGATGTCGATGGACAGGCCCGGTACTTCGAAGCGCTCGCCCTTGAAGCCGTCGAGGATCAGCTCAACGGATTTGACCCATTCGCCACCCTCGTCGAGAGTGATGCCGTGTTCGCCCAGCGGCAGGCTGAACAGTGCGCTGTTGAACAGACGCATCAACCGTTCGACGTCGGGTTGCGAGAACTCTTCGCGCAGGCGGGCATAGCTGTTGTTGTCGGCGTGATCGAGTTGTTGCTTCACCGACTTCAGGCGTTTTTCCAGATCGCGCAGGCGCTCTTCCAGATCTTCGGCGCTGAACTGACGCGATTGCGCCAGGGCACCGGCCAGTTCGTCGTGAGCGTCTTTGGCTGCGAGCAATTGTTGTTCGAGCACTTTGACGTCATCGACCAAAGCAAAGCGATTTTTCAACACCGACAGCTCGCCGAGCCAGCGCTGGATGCCGGAAATTTCCCGCTCCAGACGCATCAGTTCCTGAGTACCGCCGCGCTGATTGTTTTGCAGGCTGTCCTGCTCGCCACGGTAGTGGTCGGCTTGAATGGTCAGTTCTTCCTTGCGTGCACTGGCGTAATCCGACCAGGTGCCGAGCAGCGAATCGAGCAGCGGCGACAGGCGATGCAGTTTGCCGCGCAGCACGTCGCGCTGTTTCACGCCGTTGGCCAAAGCCTCAACCAACGGGCCGGCCGCGACCAGCGAGTTGTAGTCCTGTTCCATGCGGCGCACGTCGCGGAAGGCTTCTTCGCACGCGGCGATGTAATCGACGCTGCCGGAACGCAGGCTGTGTTCGAAGGCATCGAGGAACAACTGCTTCAATTTGGCTGCGGTGATTTCGCGCATGTGCAGCAGGTTGATGAACAGCGCGCGGAAAGTCTTCAGGCTCTGCTCGCTGGTGGAGCGCAGCGGGATCAGCGTCAGGTCGAGCGGGATCGAGGTGTGACCGCCCACCAGCAAACGACGCAATTCATCGGGCTTGAGTTCGTAGGCTTTCAGGCCTTCTTTCTCAAGGTTGCTGAACAGCTCTTTCTGACGCAGGCAGGTGTCGTTCTTCTGGTAATGCGCCAGATCGAGCTTGCCGGCGTAGGCGAAGAACTGGTGACCGAAACCACCCCCCGGGCCACGACCGACCACGCCGATCACGTGCGGGCCGTGCGGCAGATTCACTTCGACAAGGATGTAACTGGTGTCGGACGCGAAGTAGAAACGCCGCGATTGTTCGAGGCTGTACTTGCCGAAACTCATGTCCGACATGCGCGCCAGGATCGGGAACTGCAAGGCGTTGATCGACGCCGATTTACCGAGGTTGTTCGCGCCGTAAACCGACAGCGGTTCTTCCAGCGGAAACAGGCCGAGGCTGTAACCGGCGGTGTTCAAAAGGGCAAAGCGGCGGATGCCGTAGCGTTCCTGGCTCATGCGTCGGACTCCTGTTCTTCGGCAATGGCGCGGGCCAGTGCGTCTTCTTCGCTCTCTTCATCGAATTCGGTGAGATCGAGCGGATCGTCGGTTTCGAGGAATTTGGCTTCCGCTGCTTCGTCGATCAGCACCGGCGCCGGCAGTGGCAATACACTGTGCACGCTGGCCGCCAGATCACGGTCTTGCTGCACCGACAGGCACACGTCGAGGAAACGGTGCATCGGTGGCAGGAAGCGGTACACACCGTTTTCTTCGCCGGCGAAACCGAGTTGAGTCATGCGGCGCATGATCTTTTCTTCGAGCTCTTCAACGGTCTGCACTTCGGCCTGAATGAACAGGTCACGGTATTTTTCCAGCAGCGATGGCAACTCTTCTCGGCCGAGGCTGCCGCCATCGAGCACGGCAATCGGGTCGCGGCCCTGATCGGCCAGATGCTCGACGAGGATGAAGGTGAACAACGCCAGACGCTGGGCTGTCTTGTTCACCGCCGCAGCGGCCATGTCCGGTACGAAGTAGTAGAAACCACGGGTGTCGCAGACCAGTTCAAACCCCAACGCCTTGAACAGCGTGCGGTACTGATCCTGGAAGTTCGACAGTTGCGCGTACAGCTCCGGATCGCGGCGGCTGACGTGGTAACCCTTGAACAGCTCGCGGAAGATCGGCGCGAGTTGCGACAGTTCGGAAAGATCAAGATGCATTGGGGATGCTCGCAGAATTCTCGGCGGCGCTATCGCTGGCCGAGAGCAGGGCGAAGGAGCGCAGGCTGACCTGGTGCTCATGAGTGTGGTATTCGCGGCGTTCCAGACGCTCGCGCTTGAAGCGTTTTTCCCGCGACAGGCGCGAGAACCAATAGAGCAATTCGTCGGTGGCGCCGTCCGGTTCCTGCTCCAGCAGCCAGGTCATCAGATCCGGCATCGGCAGGGCTTCTTCGCAACGGTCGAGCATCTCGCGCACGGTGCGCGGGGCACGCGGGGCTTCGCCTTTCTGGGTCTTGTGCGCTTTCGGGAAGCGTGCCGGTTTCGGCTCGAAACGCGCCAACGCATACACGTAGGCTTCGACCTGACTGGCGCTGCCGAGGAAGGTACTTTGCGGGCGGGTGAACAGCGGCATCGCCGCTTGCGGCACGGCGTCGATGCCTTTGCGGCGAATCGCGGCCAATGCGAGCGCGGCGCCACGGGTCACGGCGTTGTGCCGGCGCGCTTCTTCACGCAGCGGCAGCAGCAGTTCGCGGGCATGACGCAGGGTCAGTTGCGCGCTGGTCTGCATTTCGAGGATGCGCGCGTGGGTGCGCAGGAGCATGTCGTCATCGACCAGATGGCCGAGGCGTTGCTGTTCGCTGAGCATCTTCAGCAGCACGGTTTCGACCTTGCGCACGCCTTGCTCGAAAGCGCCGTCGGCGTTCACCAGATCGATCATCGGCTCGACGTATTCGTCCCACGTCGCCAACACTTCGGCGTAACGCTGACGCAGCGGAATCTGTCGATCGCTGGTCTTCGCGCGTTCGGCCACAGCCACCAGCGCCTGTTCGTCGTTGTCGAGCTTCTTCAGCACGTCGCGTACGCGCATGTCGAGCAAGCGCAACTGGCGGGCGAGGTCGTGGCCGTCGCGGATGTCGAACGCGTCCTGGATGTAACCGGCCAGACGCTCGAGGTGGCGCAGATAGGCTTCGATTTCCAGGCACAGGCCCAAGCGGTGTTCACGCCGCAGGTAAGCGAGGAAGTCGTGGATCTGCGCATTCAGCTCGAAACGGTTCGGGCTTTTTGCCACCGGAATCAGAATATCGAGGCGAATCCACACGTCGAGCAGGCTGGTGATGTCCTGTGGCGTGCTGTCCAGTTGTTGGGCAGCCAGTTGCGTACGCAGTTCGTTGAGGCTCAATGTGCCTTGGTCGAAGTGCTCGCACAAAGGCTCCAGAAGTGCCCAGTGTTCAGCGAGGGCGCGCAAGACGCGCTTGGGTTCGATCATCGGAATGCCCGGCGGGTTGGCAATGAAAAGCGGCGATTGTACTGCATCATGAAGGATGCGATTCACTCTCGGGACGGGCTGTCGTATTTTCTAAGGGAGAGAGCTTCGGTAAAGGCTATCGATCAACAGCAAGCGATCTTGAACGAAGGGCGGTAGAATCAGCCCACTTCAGTTATCCACAAGTGGCCGACCCTTTGCTAATCGAGTCCCGCCGCCGCGCCTATTTGAACGCCATGCAGGTGGTCAACTGGCTGCCGCGCACCGAATTGCCTTTCGCCGCACCGTCGCGGCCCGAGCTGCTGGACATGCCCGAGCCCGAGGTAGAGGCGCCGATGGTGCTTGCACCGCAGGCCGAGGCGCCGGTGCAACCGACCGCCCGTCCGAGTGAACGGCCGAAAATCGAAGTGCCGCGCCCTTCGCTGGCCAGCACGCGAACCAACGCCAAACCGGCGGAAGAGGCTGACGACACGCCAGTGGTCGCCAAACCTGCGCCGGTGCCGCCGCCGCGTTTCGCTTTGCAATTGCTGCGTGCCGGGCGTTGTCTGCTGCTGGTCGAGTTACCCACAGGCGAACCGTTCCAGAGCCGTGATCCGGCGTATTTGCTGCTGAAAGACATGCTGCGCGCCGCTGGTCTGCCGGATGCGCCGCAGATCGTCGGCGAGCCGGTGCGTTGGCCGTGGCTCAATCGCGGCACCATGGATCAGGGGCCGGAAGCAGCGCGCGACTTCGTCCAGGGGTTCCTCTCGGTGCAAATGGAAGCGGCGCCGTGCGCCTGTCTCTGGCTGATCGGCCTGCCGGCGGTGCGCTTTGCCGGTGAGGCGGATGCTGAAGCATTCAATCGTGAATTGCAGATCGAGGGTCTGGGCTCGGCCTGGGCCGTTCCCGGTCTGGAGTTGTTAATGGAAGAGCCACAGCGCAAAGCCGCTGTGTGGCAAGCCATGCGTCGGCTGATGGCGCGCTGGAAAGAAATCAATGAGTGACGCTGTAACCTTCCGCCCGATGATCGAGGCGGATCTGGACGCTGTGCTGAAGATTGAATTCGCCGCGTACAGCCATCCGTGGACCCGCGGGATTTTTCTCGACGGCCTCGGCAAGTACCAGATCTGGCTGATGTTCGAAGGCGAGCAACAGGTTGGCCACGGTGTGGTGCAAATCATTCTCGATGAAGCGCACCTGCTCAACATCACCGTCAAACCGGAGAATCAGGGGCGCGGCTTGGGCCTGACGCTGCTTGAGCACCTGATGTCGCGCGCGTATGCGGCGCAGGCGCGGGAGTGTTTCCTGGAAGTGCGCGACAGCAATCGTTCGGCGTTTCGCCTGTACGAGCGCTATGGCTTCAACGAGATTGGCCGGCGCCGGGATTATTATCCGGCGGTGGGCGGGCGCGAAGATGCCGTGGTCATGGCCTGCACCCTGGTCGACTAGTGACCTGTAGGAGCTGCCGAAGGCTGCGATCTTTTGATCTGTGTTGCATGAACCGGAACAACATCAAAAGATCGCAGCCTTCGGCAGCTCCTACAGGAAGTCGCGTCTATTAGCGGTTGCCATCCATCGGATCGCGCCGCGCCAGCTCTGCCTCATCCAGGCCATTGCCGCCGCCGATGTCATCCTCATCGACGATGCTCAAATCCCAATCCGCCTGATTGCCTTGACCCGCTTCCTCGGCATCCCGCGCGCCATCTTCATGAATCAGCGTTTCCGGGCTCATGTCATCGTCCGTCGGCTCATGATCGCTGACCGAAGCCCCGGTCATGCCCGCCTCACGCACGCGTTCATTGGGCATCAACTGCTCGCGTTCACGCTGCGGGATTTCATCACCGATTTTCGCGCTGGGCTCGTCTTCATCGAAATCCAGCTCATGCACCGAACCCATGCGGTCTTCGTTATCATCGATGGGCTCCGGTTGCACCGCATCGTAAGGGCGTCGTGAATCAGTCATGGCAAATCCTCATACTGTGGGCCTTACTTAGGTGGACTCACCGGGCACACGAGAATTCCCACGAAATCACTTTCGGCTCAAGCGTGACCCCGACGGGCGGTCGACTGTCATACCAGCGCATCTTTCTTGAGGCCTTACAGCATGCACGACTTACAAGACCTGATTGATAACAACGAGCGTTGGGCTGACGCGATCACCAAGGAAGACCCGGATTTCTTCGCCAAGCTGGCGCGCCAGCAAACGCCGGAATATCTGTGGATCGGTTGTTCCGACGCACGTGTGCCGGCCAACGAAATCGTCGGCATGTTGCCCGGCGATCTGTTCGTACACCGCAACGTCGCCAATGTGGTGCTGCACACTGACCTCAACTGCCTGTCGGTGATCCAGTACGCGGTCGACGTGCTCAAGGTCAAACACATCCTCGTCACCGGCCACTACGGCTGCGGCGGTGTGCGCGCCTCGATGCAGGATCGCCAGTTCGGCCTGATCGACGGCTGGCTGCGTTCGATCCGCGATCTGTACTACGAAAAACGCGAAGAGCTGGCCAAGTTGCCGACTGAAGAAGAGCAGGTCGATCGCCTCTGCGAACTCAACGTGATCCAGCAAGTGGCCAATGTCGCCCACACCAGCATCATCCAGAACGCCTGGCATCGCGGGCAGAGCCTGTCGATCCACGGGTGCATCTACGGAATTAAGGACGGTCGCTGGAAAAGTCTGAACACCACCATCAGCGGTTTCGAACAATTGCCGCCGCAGTATCGTTTGCGTCCGGTCGGCGCGCCGTAAACTGTGATTCGACGCTAGTGGCTCCGCCAGCGTTGTAGATAGGCGTGGCCTTCGATACTGGGTGGTTCGTCGTAACCGGTGATCCACCCGCGACACTGTCTCGAGCCGCAACCGCAGGCGAATTGCTGCAGCAGTTTGTCTTCGGTGGCGGCGTAATCAATGGTCAGCCGTTCGCCCCTGTGGATATCTTTCAACGCCCACAGCCACAGCTCGCTCATGTCGAGAAATACGTTCGGGTCGCAGGCGTGTTCCAGCAACCCGCAAAAGCGCGGGTCGTAGACGTGGATGCCGGAGAACAGTTGTCGCGTCTGGCGACACCGATAGGGCAGCAGTTGCCCGGACACCCGGCACAGGCGCCGGCTACGCAGAAAATCCCGGCGCGCCGCGATGGCCATGGCATGGCCGTGGATATCGTGAACAATTTCGAAGTCGCTGCTCGACGGAAAGCCGAGGCGCACCGGCAGGCCGGCGAACGGGTAAATCCCTTCGGTATCGCGAGGCTCGCTGGCGATTGCGTGGCTGTTCATAACGATCCTTGTTGTCAGGGGCTGCGACTTCTTTTGGCTGACGTCATGTCAGTCCTGCAACGGGTTGTGGATCCAATTTTCGTGTATGCGCCAGCGCGGGTCTACTGTCAGATCTGACAGGCGAAATGGGCGTATTCCCGCGTCAGCAAAGGCTGACACGGGAAACACCTATCGCCGGTTACAGGTGTGGGGCGGGAATGGCGGCGGCGGGTAAAGCGCTCTTGAGTTGCTGCAACTGCGCCTTGATCGGTGGAGTCGCACATTTGGCAGCCGCCTGATCTGCGCTCAGGTCGCGGATCGAGGTGTAGAACAGCTCGCAGGTTTTGACTTTCTGCGTCACCTGCCAGGTTTGCATACAGTTGTTGAGCGTGGTTTGTGCATTGCTCCCGGGTTTACCTCCCATGCCGGCCTGCCAGCAGGCGGCGCTCAGATCCTGGCCCATGACCTTCAGACCGGCTGCATCGGCCTTGGCCTCGTCACCGTCGTAGCTCGCCGGGTCGGCGGCGTACCAGATGTAGCTCGGATGGTTGGAACCCAATACCGGCACTTTCACGCCTTCACTCGGGCTGATGGTCGCCAGGCCCAGTACGTTTACCGTCGGCCCGTATTGCTGCTTGATCCAGTTGCGCACCGGCGCACCGAACGCGACCATCGGCAAGGTTGTGCCGGCGGTAGTCTGGCTGAACTGTTTGACCAGCGTGGTCTGGTAGTCCTTGAAGTAGTCATAGACGCCTTCCAGATCCTTGCCTGCACTGGACGGCGCGGCGATCGGGGCGATGTCGATGATGGTCTGGAACGCTGGCGTCTGGTCCGCCGGAATACCGTTGTCGGTGAGCAGCGCGGCCCAGCGATCGGTGGTGTTGGAGCGCAGATAATCCTGCGCTTGAGTCAATGAATAGTCCGGCGGGAAGTGCAGCAACTCGACGCTTTTGCGATTTTCCAGGGCCATGCCCAGCGGCAGGAACAAGTACCAGCTGTACGCCCACTTGCCGTCGGCGTTGAGCTTGCTGGCGCCGGTGTAGGCCAGATCACCGGCGTCGAGCAACGCCGACAACGGTTTGTCATAGCCCTTCGGCACGCCACTGATTTCAGCGTAGAGCTGGCCGTTATCGGTTTTCACCAGGACTTTCGCTGCGGCATAACCGTCGCGCTGTACGCTTTGGGTCAGGTAATGGGCGACGGTCTGCTCCAGCGTCCAGTTACGGAAGCAGATCACATTGCAGTTGTTGGGGTAAGCGAAGAGGCGGGTGACGCGTTCGGTGCTGCCCAGTTTCAGATCGACATCGGCGTGGACGGCCGCGCTCAGCGTGAGCGCGGCGAGGGCCAGTGCGGTGGGGGCCAGTGTGGCGGGGATGAGTCCTGCGAGTTTGAACATGCTCAGATCCTTTTCAGCGTGGGTTCCCCGTCGGTCGGGGGCGCCTCATAGTGGATCAGCCGTGTGGCGCAGAGAAGCCGTCATCGGGAGTTTTTTTCAGCGCTGTGCAGGACTCGATTTCAGGCGTGAAAATGCAGGGCGTTGGTCAGATCGCCCAGCGGTTTCTGACCACGGGCGATCATTGCGTCATCGCGCTGCTTGAGACCGTCGAGCGTTTCCAGTTGGAATACCCGGGTAATCAGCCGCAGGATCGACGCGGTGTCGTAGACCGTGTGATCCATCGTGCCCTTGCGCGCAAACGGTGACACCACCAGCGCCGGCACGCGTGAACCCGGCCCCCAGCGGTCACCCTTGGGCGGCGCGACGTGATCCCACCAGCCGCCGTTCTCGTCAACGGTGACGATCACCACCATGTTTTGCCACTGCGGGCTTTCGCGCAGCACTTTCAGTGCGCGGACGATGTGTCGATCCCCGGACGCCACGTCGGCATAACCGGCGTGCATGTTCAGGTTGCCCTGAGGCTTGTAGAAGCTGACGGCCGGCAATTTGCCAGCCTCGGCATCGGCAAAGAATTTATTGCTGCTCGACTCGTCGCCCAGACCGGCATCGCGCAGGCGCTTGTTACGCTCGTCCGGGTTTTCCGGGCCTTGCTGTTTGAAGTAGTTGAACGGCTGGTGGTGATACTGAAAATTGGGGATTTTCGGGATGCCGCCGGAATCCTTGAACTGCTCCAGCGTCGCTTGCCACGCGCCGGCATACCACGCCCAATCGATGTTCTTTTTCGACAGCTTGTCGCCAATGTGTTCGTGAGTCTGCGGCACCATGACGTTGGGCAGATCGGGCTTGGAATAGGCCGGATGCTCGGGGTCGCGAATCCACGTCGGCCAGTACGGCGGGGCGAGGGTGTTGACGCCGAAACCGTCCGGAGTCAACGCACTCGGGCCGAACTGCGGTGGGCCGGTCATGGCGCTGGCAGGGGATTGTTCCAGCGGTTTGAGGCGCGAATCTTTCGGATCGTCACTCTGCAACGCAGCAATCTGCGACTTGGCCACCGAACTGGCCACATCCGGATAAAACGGCGCGGTGGCGCTGATCAGGTATTGGTGGTTGAGGAACGAGCCACCGAAAGCGCCCTGGAAGAAGTTATCGCACAGCACGAATTCCTGCGCGACATCCCACAGGCGCAGGGAATATCGGCTCTGCGCGTAATGGCCCATGGTCAGGCCGCCGGAGTCGGCCCACGCGACGAAACCATCGTTCTTGCCGTCATTGATCTGCATCTGGTTTTGATAAAACACATGCCACAAGTCGCGGGTCACCAGGCCGAACGGCAAGTCCTCACCGTTCGGGCCTTTGAGGGCGAACGGTGCGTTGGGCAGGTTTTCCTGAAACTGCGTGGCGCTGGGATAAGTCACGCCATCGAGCATTTGCGGACCGATCTGCAACGTACCGCCCCAGACGGGTGGCAGGGTTTGCAGCAGCGAGCCGTCGCGATCGCGTTGCTGGTATTCGGCAGGCTTGAGTGCTGACAGCGGTTTTTCGACACCGGGAAAATTGCCGAACAGGTTATTGAAACTGCGGTTCTCGGCGTAAATCACCACCACGGTTTTCACCTGATCGCGCAGGGCCTTGTCCAGCTCGGTTGGCGTTAGCGGGCGCTCGACCGGTGTGCCGGGTTGATCGCTGGCGTTGCCACACCCGGCCAGAGTCGCACCGACACCGAGCAACGCGACGCCGCCGAGGAAGCGGCGGCGACCGGTGTCGGTGGGATTATCGGAATCAAGGGAAGGTGTGTCGGTGCCGTCTGTATCGTCGATCATGTCTCAGCCCGTTCTCACTTAAATGTTTCAGTATGTTTCGGGCGGACGCTAGCAAGGGAATATGACGGTTAAGTGACAGCTGCGAAGAAGGGTCAAAGAGTGTGTGAGCCAGAGGCTGGCTCACACGACGCATGATGGGGTCGCGGGTTAAAGGAGACGCAACGAAAGCTCGCTGCCAGCCCGCAGGTATTCGACCTGAGCGGTTACTGCGTCCCTGACAATGGCTTCGCCGGTATCGGTCAGTTTGGCTTTCTTCGCATCGATGACAGCGGTCTGCAGCAGTTGCATGGCTACATCCATAGCTTTCTGAAAAGCCGTCAGGTTGTTGTGCTGACCAAACTCACGCACGACGGCATCCATGCGGCGGTCGGCATCATCTCGCAGGGTTTTATACTCGACTACGGAAACGCTGCCGTCCTGATAAATGTCGTTGATCAGCTGTTCCAGCGTCTTGGATATCGGGGTCATCGGTTCTTCCTTAAACAGGGGTGATTGAGCCGAGACAAGCTAAACGAAGATGAGGGTTGGCAAAGTCAGCACTGTTCCACGGGATGCGTGGGACAGTGCAACGGACTTTGTAAGAAGAGGGTTAACAGGCTGTCGGAAAGTTTTATTGGTTACGGCATCACCGGCGGCGTATATGCCAGTGTCGTCCCCAGCGCCCACAACAACAGCAGCACCAGCGGCGTGTGTACCAGCAACTGCACGAACGAGAAACCGATCAGATCCCGCGCCTTCAATCCGAGTACGCCGAGCAGCGGCAGCATGTAGAACGGGTTGATCAGGTTCGGCAGCGCTTCGGCGGCGTTGTAGATCTGCACCGCCCAGCCGAGGTGATATTGCAGATCATTGGCGACCTGCATCACATACGGCGCTTCGATGATCCACTTGCCGCCACCGGATGGAATGAAGAAACCGAGAATCGCCGAGTACACGCCCATCAACAGCGCGTAAGTATCGTGCGAGGCAATGCTGACAAAGAAGGTCGAGATGTGATGCGCCAGCGTCTGCGCATCGCCACCTTTGACCGTGGTCATCAGCGCGGCAATCGAACCGTACAACGGGAACTGGATCAGCACTCCAGTGGTGGTCGGCACGGCGCGGGCCACCGCATCGAGGAAGCTGCGCGGACGCCAGTGCAGCAGCGCGCCGAGCATGATGAACAGGAAGTTGTAGGTGTTCAGCCCGGAAATCGCGGTGATCGCCGGTTTGGTCGAGAACTCGTGAAACAGCCATCCCGCCGCCAGCAGCACCAGCACGATGATCAGCAGCGGGCTGTGTTCCAGCCATTCACCGGGGCGGGTGCGCGGTTGCAGTGGCGGCAGGTTGAAGGCCGGATCAATACCGCAGGCCTTGGCATCGCGCGCCGAGTTTGGCCCCGGTGCGGTGGCGTAGGCGATGATGATCGAGACCACGATCAGCGCCAGCAACATCACCCCGGACTGCCAGAGGAAAATCGTTTCGGTGAACGGAATCACCCCGGTGATCGACAAGATCGATGGCGGCAGGCTGGCCGGGTTGGCCTGTAATTGCGCGGCCGACGACGACAGGCCCAGCGCCCATACCGCGCCGAGGCCCAGGTAAGCAGCGGCCCCGGCGGCGCGATAGTCCATTTTCAGATCGGTGCGGCGGGCGAGGGCGCGGACCAGCAAACCGCCGAACACCAGCGACAGGCCCCAGTTGAGCAGGGACGCGACCATCGAGATCAGCGCCACCCAGGCCACGGCGGAGCGGCCGTTCTTGGGGATTCGTGCCAACCGGTCGATCAGCTTCACCGCGGGTGGCGAGCTGGCGACCACGTAGCCGCCAATCACCACGAAGGCCATCTGCATGGTGAACGGGATCAGGCTCCAGAAGCCGTCACCGAAGGCCATCGCGGCATCGGTGGGTTTCGCACCCATGGCCAGTGTGGCGACTGCCACGATGATCACCGCCAGCGCGGCGAATACCCAGGAATCGGGAAACCAGCGTTCGGCAAAACTTGAACAGCGCAGGGCAAAGCGCGCAGAGCGGCTATCTTCGATATCAACGGCCACAGGGAGTACCTCGGATTTTTTATGGTTATTGTGGTCCGTGGGAACGCTCGCCGATCTCGACAACACAGAGATCCCTGTGGGAGCGAGCCTGCTCGCGAAGAGGTCGGCACATTCAACATTGAGGTTGCCTGAACTGACGCTTTCGCGAGCAGGCTCGCTCCCACATGGGGTTTACGGCGGTTGGCCGGCGTTGGCGTGGTCCCGCTGGACAGGCAATAACAGTAATTCAACTGCCGATGCTTTGTGAGCAGCTTTTGCAAAACCGGGACTATGGTCTAACGGGTTGTCCATCCGCGCATTTGCGTAGACCATGGGCGCCTTGGTTTTTTGCCTGTTTCCGAGTTCTTTGCCATGACTGCCCAATCCCCGGCCAAACCTGCGCCGTTCAGCCGTTCCGACTACAAGACCCTCGGCCTTGCGGCCCTTGGCGGTGCGCTGGAAATCTACGATTTCATCATTTTCGTCTTCTTCGCCCTGACCCTCAGCCAGTTGTTCTTCCCGCCGGAAATGCCCGAGTGGCTGCGCTTGCTGCAAAGCTTCGGGATTTTCGTCACCGGCTATCTGGCGCGGCCGCTGGGCGGGATCCTGATGGCGCATTTCGCTGATCGGCTGGGACGTAAAAAGGTCTTCAGCATGAGCATCCTGATGATGGCGCTGCCGTGCCTGCTGATCGGCATCATGCCGACCTACGCACAGATCGGTTACTTCGCGCCGCTGTTGCTGCTGGCGCTGCGCATCCTCCAGGGTGCGGCGGTCGGCGGTGAAGTGCCGAGCGCCTGGGTGTTCGTCGCCGAGCATGCGCCAACCGGGCATCGCGGTTATGCCTTGGGTTTTTTGCAGGCCGGGCTGACCTTCGGTTATCTGATTGGCGCATTGACCGCGACCTTTCTCGCACAAGTCTTCACGCCTGCTGAAATCCTCGATTACGCCTGGCGCTATCCCTTCCTGCTCGGCGGCGTGTTCGGTGTGATCGGCGTCTATCTGCGTCGCTGGTTGAGCGAAACTCCGGTGTTCATGGCGATGGAGGCGCAGCGCGAGGCGCGCGTTGAATTGCCGCTGCGCACGGTGCTGCGCGAGCATCGGCTGGCGATGCTGCCGGCGATGTTGCTGACCTGCGTGCTGACTTCGGCAGTGGTGGTGTTTGTGGTCATCACCCCGACCATGATGCAGAAAACCTTCGGCATGACTGCCAGCCACACCTTCGCCCTCAGCGCGCTGGGCATTGTCTTCCTCAACGTGGGCTGCGTGATCGCGGGTTTGCTGGTCGATCGTCTCGGCGCCTGGCGCACGGTCATGCTGTACAGCCTGTTGCTGCCATTGGGGATTGGTGTGCTTTACGGTTGCCTGATCAGCGGTGGCGAGTGGCTTGGCCTCGCTTACGCCATAGCCGGCCTCGCATGCGGCGTGGTCGGCGCGGTGCCGTCGGTGATGGTCGGTTTGTTCCCGGCACGTATTCGCGTCTCAGGCATCTCCTTTACCTACAATATTGCCTACGCGATCTGGGCGAGTATCACGCCGCTGCTGCTGATCGGTCTGATGCCGTGGAGTCCGTGGATCTGCGTGATGTTCTGCGCGGTGATGGGGGTGGTGGGTCTGCTGACGGCGGCGTATTTCGGTGCGCGGATGCCGCGTTCGGGACAGTGTCAGGTGGCCGGAGCTGCGTGACTTTACCGTTCAGAACTATTTTTGACTGACGAGTCGCGAGCGCTCTTCAGAAAAGATTTTCAAGGCCGATGGTTAGGCTGCATCCCGCTTTCTCTCCTGCCCATCGGTACTTCCCCATGTTCAACAAACGCCTGAAGCAAGAGCTGGCCGCTCTTCGTGAAGAACTCTCCAGCCTTGTGCAAGTGAAGGAAAGCCTGGAAAGCGAGATGCTGGTGCTGAACCTTGAGCCCGACGGGCGCATTCAGTCGGTCAACCAGAACTTCCTCACCGAGATGCTCTACAAGAGTCAGGACCTGGTCGGTCGACTGATTGAAGACATCGTTCCGCCACACGTGAAGTCCGACGAATTCCACCACCGCTTTCGGAATGCCATGACCCGCGGCGAACATTTTGCCGGTGCCATCCGCCTGCTGCGCGGCAATGGTGACGAAGCATGGTTGCGTTCGATCGTGCAACCGGTGCGCTCATCGGACGGGCGAATCAAACACATCTCGATCTTTGCCAGCGACCTGACCCGCACCATCGAAGCCTCCCGTGAACACGAAAACCTGATCGGTGCGTTGGTGCGTTCGACTGCGGTGATCGAGTTCGACCTCAACGGCAATGTACTGAACGCCAACGATCGCTTCCTCAGCGGCATGGGTTACAGCCTGGCGCAGATCAAGGGCAAACATCACCGCACGTTCTGCGCTCCGGAGGAATACAACAGCGCCGAGTATCAGAACTTCTGGCGGCGTCTGAACAATGGTGAGTTCGTCGCTGACCGCTTCAAACGTGTCGACAGCCATGGTCGTACGGTGTGGCTGGAGGCTTCGTACAATCCGGTGGTCGATGCCAACGACAAACTCTACAAAGTGGTGAAGTTCGCCACGGTGATCACCGATCAGGTCAACCGCGAGCAAGCAGTAGCCGACGCGGCGAGCATTGCCTACAGCACCTCGCAGCAAACCGACAGCACCGCGCAACGTGGCACCACGGTGGTGACCGAGGCGGTGAATGTGATGCGTGATCTGTCGCGGCACATGCAGGCGGCCGGTGAGGGCATCGAGGCACTGAACGAGCAGTCGCAGGTGATCGGCACCATCGTCAAAACCATCAGTGGCATCGCCGAACAGACCAACCTGCTGGCGCTCAACGCTGCCATTGAGGCGGCGCGCGCCGGTGAGCAGGGCCGTGGTTTTGCCGTGGTGGCCGACGAAGTGCGACAACTGGCGTCGCGCACCAGTCAGGCGACCGAAGAGATCGTCACCGTTGTGCGGCAGAACCAGGAAATGGCGCGCAACGCCGTAGCGCTGATGACCGACGGCAAGCTCCAGGCCGAACAAGGCCTCGCGCTGGCGGCAGAGGCGGGCACGGTAATCGTCGAGATTCAGGACGGTGCGCAGAAAGTCGTCAACGCCGTCGGCCAGTTCGCCAACCAACTCTCCCACTAATCTCCGCCCAACTCCTGTAGGAGCTGTCGAGTGCAGCGAGGCTGCGATCTTTTGATGTTGACTCCGAGGAGTAACATCAAGATCAAAAGATCGCAGCGTGCCGCAGCTCCTACAGAGTTTTCACCTGCCTGTGTTTCGGTGCTGGCGCTACAATCTGCTCCTTTTCCCCGGAGCAGATCCCATGAGCGATTCCCACCGCCGCCCGGTGCCCCTGAACAAAGCCTACCGTTTGCTCAATCACGGGCCGACCGTACTGGTCAGCGCCGCCCACGACGGCCAGCGCAACATCATGGCCGCCGCCTGGGCAATGCCATTGGACTTCGAACCACCGAAAATTGCCGTCGTCCTCGATAAATCCACCTGGACCCGCCAACTGCTCGAAGCGTCCGGCACCTTCGTGCTTAACGTCCCTTGCGTCAATCAGGCCGACATCGTGCAAACCGTCGGCAATACCTCGGGCCTGGACATCACCCAAACCCAAGGGCAGGACAAGTTTCAGGCGTACGGCCTGCAGACGTTTCCCGGCGAACAAGTCGAAGCACCGCTGCTCGACGGCTGTGTCGCCTGGCTCGAATGCCGTTTGCTGCCGGAGCCGCGCAATCACGAGCAATACGACCTGTTCCTCGCCGAAGTCATCGCTGCCCACGCCGATGAACGCGTGTTCAGCGAAGGGCGCTGGCATTTCGAAGGGCATGACGGTTTGCGCACCTTGCACCACGTGGCGGGTGGGCATTTTCTGAAGATTGGTGATGCGGTGGATGGCAAGACGTTGTCGGTTTGAAGAGCGGATCGGCTTACATGAAAAAAGGCCTACCTCGCGGTAAGCCTTTTCTCTTTACGTCGTTGCCTCAATCCCCCAACGCTTCGCCTTCACGCCGTGGGTCCGCGCCACCTTCCAGCGACGCTTTCCCCTGCGCATCCTTGACCCGCACGATGGCTTGGGTGCCGCTGGTCATGTCGATTTCATTCACCGTGTGGCCTTTGTCTTTCAGTGCCTGAATCAGCGCCGGGCTGAACTGGCCTTGTTCCAGTTCGGTCGGGCCATTGCGGCTGCCGAAGTTGGGCAGGCTGATGGCGCTTTGCGGGTCGAGGTTCCAGTCGAGCAGGCCGACGGTGGTTTTCGCTACGTATTCGATGATTTGCGAACCGCCCGGCGAGCCGACCGTGGCGACGAATTCGCCGCTGTTGCGATCGAAGATCAGCGTTGGCGCCATCGACGAGCGTGGACGTTTGCCGGGTTCGACGCGGTTGGCGACTTTCTGCCCGTTCTCTTCGGGGATGAACGAGAAGTCGGTCATCTGGTTGTTGAGCAGAAAGCCCTGAACCATCAGGTGCGAGCCAAACGCGGCTTCGATGGTGGTGGTCATCGACACGGCGCCGCCGAGGTCATCCACCGCGACCACTTGCGAGGTGGAAATGCGCAGCGGCGAGCGGTCCGGCGCGTAGGCAACCTGTACGCCCGGCGGTGTGCCCGGTTTGGCGCTGCCCATGCTGCGTTCGCCGATCAGGCTGGCGCGGCTGGTGAGATAACCCGGGTCGACCAGGCCTTTGACCGGCACCGGCACGAAGTCGGTGTCGGCGACGTATTGCGCGCGGTCGGCGTAGGCCAGACGTTCCGCTTCAGCGATCAAATGCACTGCTTGCGGATCCGGTTCAATGCCGGCCGGCTTGTCGGTTTTCACTGGTTTGAGCGGTGTCAGGGAAAGGCGTGGGTCGCGGGTTTCCAGCGCCTGTAACGTACCGAGAATCTGCGCCACGGCGATCCCGCCCGACGACGGTGGTGGCATGCCGCAGACCTGCCAGCGTTTGTAATCGGTGCACAGCGGCGCACGTTCTTTGGCCTGATAGCGCTGCAGATCGTTCAGCGTCAGGCTGCCGGGGTTGGCATGGCCTTGCACCTTGGCGACGATTTCTTCGGCGATCGGGCCTTTGTACAACGCATCCGCGCCTTCATTGGCGATGCGTTTGAGCACCGCGGCCAGCGCCGGGTTTTGCAGGCGCGTGCCGACGGCTTTGACGCTGCCATCAGCGTTGAGGAAGTACTTCGCCATCTCTGGCGACTGGCGGATCACCGGGTCTGCTTCCAGCAACGAATGCAAACGCGGCGAAATCGCGAAGCCTTGCTCGGCCAGTTTGATCGCCGGTTCAAACAGCTTCGCCCAAGGCAGGCGACCGTGTTGTTTATGCGCCAGCTCAAGTGCACGCAATACACCTGGCGTACCGACTGAGCGACCGCCGATCTGCGCCTGCGGGAACGACATCGGCTGGCCGTCCGCGCGCAAGAACAACTTCTCGGTGGCGCCGGCCGGTGCAGTTTCGCGACCGTCATAGGTGCGCACCTGTTTGCCGTCCCACAGCACGATCATCGCGCCGCCACCGATCCCGGAAGATTGCGGCTCAACCAGGGTCAGCACCGCTTGCATCGCAATCGCCGCATCAATCGCCGAACCGCCCTGACGCAGCATCTCGCGACCTGCTTCAGCGGCCAATGGATTGGCAGCCGCTGCCATGTGTTGGCTGGCGTGACGGGTTTGCAGATCGGTGCGGAAACCGGACGCGGCTTCCGGTGCCAGCGGCAAGGTCGAAGAGGGCGGGGCGTTGCACGCGGTGAGGGTCAGGGCGCTGATGATCAGCGTCAGGGCAGGCAGGCGAAAGCGGCTCAAGGGCAAGGCTGAAAACACGCGGGTTCTCCGTCCGTGGGATAAAAGTCTGAGGGACTTTATCGACCGCTCGGTCGCGACGCAAACCGGTGGGCATTTTTGTCTTTCTTTTCAGGTCGGATATTCGCTAGGGTCAACCGCAAATCCATCGAACTGAAATACGCCCCCTGTGGGAGCGAGCCTGCTCGCGAATGCGGCGTGTCAAGCAACCAAAATGTTGGATGCACCGCCGCCTTCGCGAGCAGGCTCGCTCCCACAAATACAAGATCAACAAGAGGCTGATATGCACAGCGAGTTCCCCACCGAATCCAGCTACCGCGATCAACGCGAACAGTTCCTCGCCGCCGCCCATGCCGCCGGCGCCACGCTCACCTCCTACGCACATCCACGCTGTGGGCCATTCGGCGAACCGCTGAGCACCGACGTCGCCGTGCTCGGCGATCCACAGGCCAAACGCCGACTGGTAGCGCTCAGCGGCACGCACGGAGTCGAGGGTTATTACGGTTCCGACTGTCAGATCGATTGGCTGAAGGCATTCGTACCGGGATCGCTGTCCAAGGATGTCGCGGTGGTGATGGTTCACCTGATCAACCCATGGGGCACGGCGTGGTTACGACGGGTCAACGAAGACAACATTGATCTCAACCGCAATCATCTGGACTTCACCGGGTCGTTGCCGGACAACCGCGCCTACGCGGCACTGCATGAAATCTACGTCTGCACCGATCTGCATGGCCCCGAGCGCCAACGCGCCGATGCCTTGCTCAACGCACAGATCAACGAACACGGCTGGCCAGCGGTGATGTCGATTGTCGAGGGCGGTCAGCACAGCCATCCCGACGGACTGTTCTACGGCGGCCGCGCGCCGAGCTGGTCGAATCGTACGCTGCATCAAATCATCGAAGCGCACCTGGCTGGCGCTGAAACCGTGATGTGCTTTGACCTGCACACTGGCGCTGGCGAGTACGGTCATCCGATGTTGCTGACGATTACTCAGGCGCCGTACCCGGCACTCGCGCAAGCCCAGGCGATTTATGGCCCATGGCTTTACACCCTGCACACTGGCGCCGAGACCTTGAGCGAAACCGGAGTGGCGGCGACGGCTACGGGTTACACCTCGCAAGCATTGCTCAATGCTTTACCGGGCGTGCAGTTGATGCCGTTCGTGATCGAGTGCGGGACGTATCCGGGGCCGGATGTGCATCGGCATTTGCGTGATGACCATTGGTTGCATTTGCATGGCGATCCGCTGGACGCGACGGGGAGGGGGATTAAGTTGAGTTTGCTGGAGCAGTTTTATCCGGCTGATCCGGATTGGCGGGCGATGGTGGGGCTGCAGACTCGGCAGATTTGGGCGAAGGGGTTGGCAGCCCTATCGGCAGAGAAGCCTGAGTAGATCAGGCATAGCCTTGTGGTGGGGAGGTTTATCCCCTTGCCACAAGTTCGGTGTGGTCTCGAGATATTTAAAAGCACTTACTGCTTGAAGCCCAGCAAACCCTGCGCAGCTCGCCATTCTTTTACAATTTTCGTTACGCCCTGAGGGGAGCTATCCGCACCAGGCTCCGGGTAATAGATCAGATCCGACCCAGCTGGGTGTTCGCTGATTTTCTCGAAGTGCAACAGCAGCAAGTCAGCGCGATCATCGCTTTCGGCTTCTTCATCTTCTTTAGCGAGTTCTTCCAGCAGCGCGATGAACTCGGCCTCGGTGTACTCCGAAATGCTGTTTTTCAATAACTTGTCTGTCATGGCTAACCTATTCGTTCCGGTGGATATCGATGTGGTTTCGCGGCGTGTTCACTCGCAGATTATCTACGTCGTAAACGCCGCCGCCCTCTGATATTTTTTCGAGGTGATGAAGTTCGTAAGATCTTCTACCTCCGACGCTATCGGCTTTGCGCACACGTGGTGCTTTGCCTTTACGCATACGGCCAGCGTTCTGTTTGATGAACTGATCCACCACGGCTGACTCCGAAACGGCTTTCCACAGGGCTGCTCTGAACGAGTCGAAGCTTTTGAAGTCGCGTCCACGCAGTGAGTCTGCCACGTCCGTCGGAATTGGAACTCCTACCCCAGAGCTTGCTCCGATGAGCCATATCCCCGGAACATCCTCACCAATCCCAGTCATCGTACCCGGCGTCAGTCTGGCCGGCCTAGAAAACACCACATACAGCGACTTCAAACCAGTGTCCGCCGGGAACACCAGAATACAATCCTCGGCAGTCATTTCCTCGCCGGGCGGGCCTTCTATCTGGCTGTCGGTGTTCTCCGCGATTGGATGAACAAGGATCGTGTTGAGTTGCTCGCCGTGTTCGGGATAAACCAGCGGCGGCATTGAACCGAGTGGCCCGCGTTGCGGCGCCCACAAAATGGTCATGCCGTTGAGCTTGGCCTCCATCGCAGTGTTGTCGATGTTCCACTCGACTTTGACGGTACGCACCGAGTCATCGCCCGAGGCGCCGGAGTGGATGCCGTAAACCTGCATGACCCCTTCGGCATCACGCCGAAACTGGAAGCGCACACGAGTGGGGGCGCGGCTCATGCGGCGCAGTTGTTCGTCGGTGTGCAGCGTGCCGTCGCCCATGCGGGTCGGCAGCATTCCGAGGACGAACACGCTGGCCGGCCCAGCAGCGCCGCGAATTGCCCTGTTGAGGCGCTGTTGCAGAATCCCGCCGCCCGCCAAACGCCCCAAGGCCAGATCGGCGCCTATCGCTGTCGCGACAGCGGTGCTGGCAGAGGGCAAGAGCATGGCGCCGGCGACCATGACCTTGCCGAAGTTGCTGGCGGGTTCGGGTGCCGTACCGGCGTCCGTTCGGCACCAGTTATCCACAGTGCAGGACTTGGCGAATACCTGATCTTCGCGGGGCTTGGGCGTTGGCCATTCATCCTTTTCGACGTACACCGGCTCCGGAGGGGGAGGCGGATTCCAAGCGGCCCACGAGCCGTTCCATCTCGGACGTTCCCAAGGCCAATCTTCATCGAAGAGAGATTTGAATCGAGCCATGACAACTCCCTGTATGGCTTTGAATCGAGCCAGGGAAGCTTGTCGGTCAATGGGGAGTTCGGGCAAACCGATGGGGGTGAGTTTCAGGCGCGTGGTTTTACGAAAAATCCAATTCGTACCTGAATCGAACCTGTTTCCTACGGCTGCTTCTGGTCCGATGGACGCAGATGAGCCAGCGGTGTTTTGCGCTTGTAGTCTTTCGGTTTGGATGGAGGGGGTTTCTGAATTTTTCCTGCAGACTTGGCGGGCGAGGACCGTATTACCTGGCTAAAAGCCTGGTTGCGAGGAAGGCATTATCTTGAATGTGATATTGGCTTATGTGAAAAAAAGCGAAGTGCAAACTGTAAGAAAGTCTGACTGATGAGCGACTGCGAACCCATTGAACGGTGGTAGCGCGTTGCTACACCTCTAATGCAAACGGTGATTCGGAGCGGTCGGTAACCGGAGGGGGGATTATTGCAGGCATAAAAAAACGGCCTACCTTTCGGTAAGCCGTTTTTAGTACTTGGTGGCTACACAGGGACTTGAACCCCGGACCCCAGCATTATGAATGCTATGCTCTAACCAACTGAGCTATGTAGCCAAGTGGCGCGCATTATTCCCCTGAAATGGAAAAGCGTCAAGCGTAAATTTAAAAATTTTTTCTACGCTTTCAACCGTTTATCAAAATCACTGGCCGAGCAGCGGCGAAGGGCAGCGTTGGAACCAGCGGCTAGCCTGCTCATACGCGTGCGCCAATTGCAGGACAGCGAAGTCGGCCTGGTGCTTGCCGATGATTTGCAGCCCCATCGGTAAACCCTGCGCATTGAATCCCGCCTGGACATTGGCGACCGGGCAACCCGACAGCGTGCCGGGGATGACCACCTCCATCCAGCGGTGATACGTGTCCATCGTCACACCTTCGATAGACGTCGGCCATGGCTGGGTTTTGTCGAACGGAAACACCTGAGCGCTCGGTAGCAACAGAAAGTCGTAGCGTTCGAACAGCCGAGAAATCGCCCGATACCAATCGCTGCGCACCACCGAGGCGGCGAACACTTCACTGGCCGACAGCTTCAGGCCGTTTTCCACTTCCCAGATCGCCTCCGGTTTCAACAACGCGCGTTTTTGCGGATCGGCATACGTCGCGCCCAAAGACCCCGCGACCATCCAGTGCCGCAACGTCCGCCAACTGCTCCACAGCCGCTCAGGCGCGAAACCTGGCTCAACCGACTCAACGTGACAGCCGAGGCTGTCAAAGTCGGCAAAGGTCTTCTCACACAACGACAGCACGCCTTGCTCCATCGGCAGATACCCACCGAAATCGCCCAGCCAACCCAACCGCGTGCCTTTGAAATCACGCTCCAGCGGCGCCGCAAACGCCTCACCGGATTCAGCGATGGACAGCGGCGCCCGCGCATCACCGCCAGCCTGCACCGACAACAGCAACGCCGCATCCCTCACGCTGCGTGCCATCGGCCCCTCATAACCGAGCTGGTCAAAAAACAGATCTGCACTGTCATCAAACGGCACGCGACCCTGCGACGGACGAAAACCAAAAATGTTGTTGAACGCCGCTGGATTACGCAGCGAACCCATCATGTCGCTGCCATCCGCCACCGGCACCAGATGCATCGCCAGCGCCGCCGCCGCGCCGCCACTGCTGCCGCCCGCCGTTTTGCTCGGGTCATACGCGCAAGCGGTGGCGCCAAACAACGGGTTGTAGCTTTGCGAACCGAGACCGAATTCCGGGGTGTTGGTCTTGCCGATAATGATTGCGCCGGCTGCCTTGATCCGCTCGACCATGATCCCATCGCGCTCGGGCACAAAATCCTTGTACAGCGGCGACCCCAGTGTGGTGCGAATGCCCTGGGTCAGCGACAGATCCTTGATCGCATGGGGCAGGCCATGCATCCAGCCCCGGTATTCGCCACGCGCCAGTTCGGCATCGCGCTCATCGGCCTGGGCCAATAAATTTTCTGGTGATTGCAGGCTGATCAACGCATTGACCAACGGGTTGAAACGTTCGATATGGGCAAGATAAGTCTGCATTACTTCCCGGCAGGAAACCTGGCGCAGGCGGATGCGTTCGGCGAGCTCGTGGGCCTGCAACAGGACCAGTTCGCTGATGTTATTAGAGTTCATTGCAAGCGGCCTTTCAGACGGCTGGAAAAACGCCCCGCCAGTGCGACGGGGCGGTAGCGATCAACGCATCAGGTTGGTCCAGAGACGGTCGGCGAGGCGGATCGCACCTTCGCCGCAGGTCTTGCTGAATACAACGTTGGTGCCCTCGGGAATGTGCAATTCCGGCGCGTCCTTGAGCGCCGCGTCGAGGAACGGTTCGACGCCTTTGATCGGGCTCTGGTGCTTGAGGAAATTCTGCGTCATTGCCGAGTTTTCCGGTTGGCTGAGGAAGGCAATGAACGCCTTGGCATTCGCCGGATTTTTGCTGCCGGTGGGGATGACCATGTTGTCGACCCAAGCCAGCACGCCTTCTTTCGGGTAGAGGTATTTCAGCGTCGGTTTCATCTCACGGGCACGCATCGACGAACCGCCCCAGAACATCGACATGTCGATTTCACCCGAGGCGAGGTTCTCGCGAATCGAACCGGCCTTGGAGCTGTAGGTTTTCACGAACGGCTTCTGTGCCTTGAGCAAGGTCAGCACTTGCTGCATCTGTTTCGGGTCTTCACTGCACAGCGGAATGTTCAGGTAGAGGCTGGCCATGTCGACCATGTCGCTGACCGAATCGAACATGTTGATGCGCCCCTGCAACTCGGCTGGCGGCTCATACAAAACCTTGTAGCTGTCAGCCGGGCCTTTGTAGCGGGCGCTGTCGAGCACGACGCTGGTGGTGCCCCAGATGAACGGTACCGAATACGCGCCTTGCGGATCCCAGCTCGGTTTTTTCAGGTTAGCCACAACGCTGGCGTAGTAGGGTTCCTTGACCGGGTCGAAGCGTTCCAGCAGGTTCTCCTTGATCAGGATCGGCACGAACTGGTGCGACGGAATCGCCACGTCATAACCGGCGCCGCCCTGTTTCAACTTCGCCAGCAGCGTCTCGTTGGAATCGTAGGAATCGACGGTGACTTCGATGCCGGTCTGCTTCTGGAACTTGGCAAGAATCTCCGGCGAAAAATAGCCGCTCCAGCTCACCACGTTGAGTTTCTCGGCGGCCTGAACGCTGCCTGCCATCACCAGCGGCACAGTCAGGAACAACGAAGTGCCAACGCTTTTTATCCACTTGCTCATGCTATTTCCCCACAGGTCGTAGAAGGTTCAGGCGTTCTTTTTGCCCAACAGGTAAGAGAGGCTGACGAACAGCACCGAGACGCCGAGGATCAGCGTCGACACGGCATTGACGTCGGGTGTCACGCCCATGCGCAGCAGGCCGAAAATGAAGATCGGCAGGGTCGTGGTGCCGGCCTGCGAGACCATCATCGAGATGACGAAGTTATCCAGCGAGACGATGAAGGCCAGCATCAGTCCGGAGAAAATCCCCGGCATCAGCAGCGGCAGAGTGACCTTGCGAAAGGTTCGCCACGGGCCGGCGTAGAGGTCGGCGGAAGCTTGTTCCAGCGACAGGTCCATGTCGTTCAACCGCGCACGAATCGGCAGGTAGGCGAAAGGGATGCAGAACACCGTGTGCGCGATGATCAGGTTGCCGTAGCCCAGCGACAGACCGATGGTCGAGAACAGCGCCAGCGTCGCCACACCGACAACAATTTCCGGCAACACCAGCGGCAACATGATCGCGCCCATCGACAAGTGCAGGCCCTTGAACTTGGCGCCGCGCGAGGTGCCGAGGGCGGCGAGGGTGGCAATCGCCGTGGCGATCATGCTCGCGCAGACGGCGATCAACAGGCTGTTGCCGGCGGCCTGGCGCAAGGCCTGATTGGCGAACGCGGCGCGATACCAATCGAAGCTGAAACCGGTCCACACCGTCGCCGATTGGTTGGCATTGAAGGAGAACACCACCAGCACCACGATCGGCGCGTAGAGGTACAGATAGAACAGAAAACTGAAGCCGCCGAAACCGGGGAAGTCCTGCACGCCCAGCCCTTTGCGTTTGAAAATTCCGATCATCACGCACCTCCTTTGGCGATGCGCTGGCGCTCGGCGCGCAAGGCATAAACGGTCAGCACCAGCATCACCGCGGCCATCAGCACCAGCGACAGCGCTGCGCCAAACGGCCAGTTACGCGCATCGCTGAACTGCCGGAAGATCAGGTTGCCGAGCATCATCCGCGTGCCGCCACCGAGCAGTTCCGGGGCGATCATCGCGCCCAGGCACGGTACGAAAGTGAGGATGGCGCCGGCGAGAATACCCGGCTTGGCGATCGGCAAAACCACTTTGCGCAAGGTGCGTATGCGCCCGGCGTAGAGGTCCTGCGCAGCTTCGAGCAGGCGGATATCCATCTTTTCCAGCGTCGCGTAGATCGGCAACACCACGAACGGCGCGTAGGTGTAAACCAGCCCCAGCAGCACCGCGCCGTCGGTGTACAACAACTGCAACGGTTCATGAATGACGCCCAGGCCCATCAGACTGTTGTTGATCACCCCGGTGTTACGCAGCAGCAAAATCCACGCATACGTACGGATCAGCAGGTTGGCCCAGAACGGCACGGTGATCAGAAAGATCAGCAAACCGCGTCGATGCGCCGGCTGCATGGCCAGCCACACCGCGACCGGAAAACCGATCAGCAACGTGATGATCGTGGTCAGCCCGGCAATGCCGATCGAGCGCAGGGCGATGATCAAATACGAGTCGGCAAAGGCGAGGCTGTCGTCCAGTTGCCGTTCGAACAGCAGCGAGGTGTAGGCGTCGCTGCTGAAGACTTTATTGACTCCGCCGTAGGGGTTGGCCTCCATCAACGAATAGCCGATGACGATGAGGATCGGCACCAGCAGAAACAGGCCGATGGCGATCAGCGCAGGGCTGACCCCGAGGAAACTCTGGAAAGCCTTGCGGCGTTCCAGCGTGTTGGCAATCGGTAAGGCGTGCATGGCAATTCCTCCGGCTCAATCGTGCAGGACGCTGGCGCTTCCACGGTCGAACAACAGACCGGCCTGACTGCCAACGGCGAAGCGCAGGCTCTGGTCGACGCAATTGGGCGTACGCACGGTGAGGCGCGAACCGTCGCTGAGGCTGACCTGATATTGCAGGTCGGTGCCGAGGTAGATCTGCGCTTCGATCCGGCACGGCAGCGCGGTTTCGGTAGCCGCTGGTACCAGATGCAGACGCTCAGGTCGCACCGACAAGGTCACGTTGGCGCCGACCTGCACATCGCTGCACGGTTGCGCCGGCAATGGATGACCCGCCGGCCCGGCGAACCAGGCCAAGCCGTCCTCCACACGAGTGACGGTACCTTCGATGAAATTGGTTTCGCCAATGAAGTCGGCGACGAAGCGATTGCGCGGCCGTTCGTAAATATCCTCTGGCCGTCCGACCTGTTGCACTTCGCCTTCGGACAACACGGCGATGCGGTCGGACATGGTCAGTGCCTCTTCCTGGTCGTGGGTGACGAAAATGAAGGTAATGCCGGTCTTGGCCTGGATGGTTTTCAACTCTTCGCGCATCGCCTGACGCAGCTTGAGATCGAGTGCCGACAGCGGCTCATCGAGCAGCAGCACTTTCGGATGCGGTGCCAACGCGCGGGCGAGGGCGACGCGTTGCTGCTGACCGCCCGACAATTGCGCCGGTTTGCGATTGGCGAAGCGCTCCATCTGCACCAGCGCCAGCATCTCGCGAACGCGCTCGGCGATTTGCGCCTTGGTCAGGACTTTGCCCATCGGATGCGATTCGAGGCCGAAGGCCAGGTTCTCGGCGATGGTCATGTGCGGGAACAGCGCGTAATGCTGGAACACCGTGTTGACCGGACGCTGGAATGGCGGGCGGTCAGCGATGTTTTCGCCGTAGAGAAGAATCTCGCCTTCGGTGGGAAATTCGAAACCGGCAATCATCCGCAGCAGCGTGGTCTTGCCGCAGCCGGACGGGCCGAGAAGGGTGAAGAATTCGTTGTCGCGGATATCCAGGTCGATGCTTTTCAGCGCCACCGGACCGGTCTGCGGATCACCGTAAACCTTGCGCACTGAGCGGATCGAGACCGCCAGCGTTTGCAGCGAATGCAGGGCATTCATGCGTTACCTCCGATTCCCCCATCGCCTGCGACTCGCTTTGCAAAGCGTGGTCGTCGGGCCATGGATATTATTTTTTTGGGCAGGATCGAGATTGCGTTCGGGTGTGAAACCAGCTGTTTTATTGTTCTGCTGTGGCTCGATTATCAGCCAGGGCTTGCGCGGTGCGACACTTCAATTTAAACATGGCAGGTGTTAGTTAATTTAACAGCCGAAGGTGCCAGGAATCATGCCCGACCACCGTTTGCCGCCGCTCAACGCGGTGCGTGCCTTTGATGCCGCCGCCCGTTTGGGCAGCTACGTCGAAGCCTCGAAAGCCCTGCACGTGACCCAGCCTGCGATTGGTCGCCATGTGAAATTGCTTGAGGAATGGTTGGGCATTCAATTGTTCGAGCGCACCTCGCGCGGGGTCAACCTGACGCCGGCGGGGGAGAAGTACCACCGCAAGATCAGCGCCGCTTTGCAGTTGATCATTGAGGCGGGCAAAGAGGCGCAGCCCAAGGATGCCGAGCGCTGGCTGCGGATCATGGTGGTGCCGGGGTTTGCCAAGCGCTGGTTGATGCCACGGATCGAAGCGCTGCGGCATCTGCGCCCGGGATTGAAACTGGCGATCGAGCCGAACTCGACCTTCACCGAAGTGGACGGGAAAAGCGCTGACCTCGGTATCGTCTACGGCCTCGATGGGCAATATGCCGACTCACGGGAGGCGCTGATTTGCCCACGGGTTTTCCCGATCTGCACGCCGGCGTATCTGGCCAGCATTGCACCGATCAACAGCCCGGCCGATCTGGTCAGCCACGAACTGATCCACGTCGATGACGGCGAATGGTGGAACCTGTGGTTCGCCGCGCACGACCTCGATATCCATCTCAATTCCGACATGCTCTACGTCAACAATGACCACGCGCTGTCAGTCGCCGAGAGCGGGCAGGGCATCGCGCTGGCCAACGAGGTGCTGGTGCGCCATGAACTCGCCAGCGGCAAACTGGTGCGTGCGGTCGACGCTCAGGTGAAGCTGGAGAGCTATCGCGTGCTGACGCCGTCCGCCGAGCTCTCGGCGGATGTGGCGTGGTTCATTCAATGGCTCAAGGCCGAACTGGAAACGGACTTCCCCGAAGCCGTGATCAACTGAGGCGGAAACGCGCGGTGTTGTCGCTCAGCGCCTTGCTGCCTTGGCTCAGGGTGTCTGCGGCAAGATTCACTGCGCGTGCGCCTTCAAGCAAACGTACGGCGGCCTGATCGACTTGCTGGATATTGCTGCTGACTTCATCGGCGGTGCTCGCCTGTTCCTCCACCGCCGTGGCGATCTGTGCGAGGGTGTCGGTGACGCTCTGCACGGCGCTGGCGATTTCGCCCAGGCGTTCACCGAGACCGGTCACCGACTCGGCATCGGTTTGCGCCTGGCCGCAGGCAGCTTCCATCAAACTCACGGCTTCGTTGACTGTGGCGCGCAGGCTGTCGACCGTGCCAGCGATCTGCGCGGTCGACGATTGCGTGCGTTGCGACAGGCTGCGCACTTCGTCCGCTACTACGGCAAATCCGCGACCTTGTTCACCGGCGCGCGCAGCTTCGATGGCCGCGTTGAGCGCGAGTAGATTGGTCTGTTCGGCGACCCCGCGAATGGTGTCGACCACCAGTTGAATCTGCTGGCCTTGCTCGCTGACCCGGCCCAATGCTGCAGCGGTGTCGTTGAGGCGTTGATTGAGCTGCTGAATACTCGCCGTGGTGCGTTGGCTGTCGCGGCTGCTGTCGGCGGCGATGCGTCGGGTGTGCTGAGCGCTGCCGGAGGCCTGTTCGCAGCTTTGCGCCACGCCTTGCGAGGTTGCGGCCAATTGTGTGGCGGCTGCGGCGATCTGGCTGATCTGCAACTGTTGCGCTTCGACTTCGCCGAGAGCACCGCTGGAGTGTTCGTTAAGGCTGCGCACGGCATGGCTCAACTGCGAGGTCTCGTGATCGACGCCGAGCATGCTCGTGCGTAATTGCACCACGGCGACGTTGAGTGCGGTGCTGATCGCCGCCAACTCATCTCGGCCTACCACCGGCACTTGCAGACTGAGGTTGCCGTCGCGCAGGGCTTCAGCAAGTAAGGTGATGCCGCTGGCGCTGCGACGAATCGAGGCTTGCAGGCAGACGAACAAATACAGCGCCGCGAGCAGCAGACAGCCGAAGATCGCCGCAACGAGGATGAACTGACGGATCGCCGAGCTGTGGTAGGCATCGAGTCGTTGGTCCAGCGATACCAGTGATTGCTGGCGCAGGGCGGCGAGGTCGCTGAGCAAGGCGTCGAGGCTGCGTTCGAAGTCTTCTGGTTTGAGATTGATGCTGCCGCCGAACACGCCGTCATCCAGCACCTTCAGAGCGCTGTCGAGGTGTTTCAGGCTGTCGTGGTACTGGCTGGCCCAGCCTTGCTGATCTTTTGGCAGGCGTGCTTCGAGCAGTGTGGCGGTTTTGACCAGTTGTTCGCGGGCATCGCCGATTCGGCTGCGCAAGTCACGCAATTGCAGACGGCTTTGCAGGGTGAATTGACCCGATACCACTGAGGCCTGACCGACAGCGGCGAGGCGGCCGACCCGTTCGATCAGGTCCGGCGCGTGTTGCGTGGAAATCTGCGTCAGCAAATAGGTTTCCAGCCACGGCGCGAGGGTCAGGCGGTTGTCCATGACGATCTGCTCGCGCAGCGCTTGCAGGGCGCTGAGGGCGTTGGTGAAACGGTCGTAACCGTCCGGCCACCAACCGACACCGCTGAGGCTTTTCGAATCCAGACCGTTCAATGCAGTTTGCAGCGCTTGATAGCGGGTGAGGGTTTCGCCTTCCGCGCCTTCGTTTTTCAACGCGTTGCCCAAATCTGTGGTGGCTTGCAGGACTGCCGGTTGCACAGCATCGAACGCGCCCATGGCGGCGAGGGTGGCCGGCGTCGGTTGGCGATTGGTTTCGGTGGCGCGCCAACGGGCGGCACGGTCACGTTGCGCGGCGAGCAGGTTGTCCAGCGCATCCAGCGCGAGCAACTGCCGCACGCCGGCACGTTCGCCGGAAATCAGATTGAGCTTGTCACGATAATCCTGGCCGATCATCAACAGGCTGCCGGCCAACGGCAGAATGAACAGCAGAAACAACAACTGGAATTTACCTGCGAAGCCAAACCGCCCCAGCAATTTGATCCCCGGTGAAAGGAAAGCCTGCATGCCCCATGACTCCTCTGGACACCACGCACCAACGGCGTGCATCGCGGTCGTTCGACGTTGATGTTGTGCCCTGCTAAAAGGCCTCGAAAGTTCACTCTCGCCCGCTCTGTAGGCCGGCTCTGTAGCGAAACTTCCCATTCTCGGTGCCCTTTGTAAGGGCGCCGCGTTCAAGGGATGAAGCAAGGCAAGATTCAGACCATGGCGTTGCGCTATCACCTTCCGGAACGATACGGCCCCCTGTAGGAGCTGCCGAAGGCTGCGATCTTTTGATCTTTTAAAAAACAACATCAAAAGATCGCAGCCTTCGGCAGCTCCTACATGATTGTGTGATTCCGGTCAGGGTGGTTAGTTAGCTGGCTAAGGGGATGGCGCTCACGCACTGAAAAATGGCACATTGACGCACCTGCCTGTGTGCACCCATCTGCTGTCCGGAAACTTCCATGGCTATCAGCAACGTTCAGACCGCCGCTGCCTCGGCGCCCGCGGCTCCCCAAAGCAGTCCACTGGTGATGCGCATCATCGGCGCGGTAGCGCTGGCGCATTTGATCAACGACTTGATCCAGTCGGTGCTGCCGTCGATCTACCCGATGCTCAAGGCCAATTACGGCCTGACGTTTACTCAGGTCGGCCTGATTACTTTGACCTTTCAACTGACGGCTTCGCTGTTGCAGCCATGGGTCGGTTATCACACCGACCGGCATCCGAAACCGTGGCTGTTGCCGGCGGGTTCGATTTGCACGCTGATTGGCATCGTGATGATGTCGATGGTCGGCAGTTTTCCCTTGATCCTGCTGGCTGCGGCGCTCATCGGTATCGGATCCTCGACGTTTCACCCAGAAGCCTCGCGAATTGCGCGGCTGGCTTCCGGCGGACGCTTTGGTCTGGCGCAATCGACCTTCCAGGTCGGTGGTAACGCCGGTTCCGCGTTCGGCCCGTTGCTGGCGGCGGCGATCATCATTCCGTTCGGTCAGGCCAATGTGGCGTGGTTCGGCTTGTTCGCAGTGTTTGCGCTGTTCGTGCTGTACCGCATCAGCCGCTGGTACGCCCATCACTTGAATCTGTTCAAGCTCAAGGCCGGACAGGCAGCGACTCATGGGCTGTCGAAAGGGCGGGTGACCAGTGCGCTGGTGGTGCTCGGGCTGTTGGTGTTCTCGAAGTATTTCTACATGGCCAGCCTGACCAGCTACTTCACGTTCTACCTGATCGAGAAGTTCGACCTGTCGGTGGCCAGTTCGCAGTTGCACTTGTTCCTGTTCCTGGGCGCAGTGGCGGCGGGGACGTTTTTCGGCGGGCCGATTGGCGACAAGATCGGGCGTAAGGCGGTGATCTGGTTCTCGATCCTCGGCGTGGCGCCGTTTACGTTGCTGATGCCCCACGTTGATCTGTTCTGGACCACGGTCCTCAGCGTGGTGATCGGCTTCATTCTGGCTTCGGCATTCTCGGCGATTGTGGTTTATGCACAGGAACTGGTGCCGGGCAATGTCGGGATGATTGCCGGGGTGTTCTTCGGTTTGATGTTTGGTTTTGGCGGGATTGGCGCGGCGCTGTTGGGGCATCTGGCGGATGTGCACGGGATTGAGTACGTGTATTTCCTGTGCTCGTTCCTGCCGTTGTTTGGCGTGTTGGCGATCTTCTTGCCGCGTACCAAAAAGGCCTAAGATCAAAAGATCGCAGCCTGCGGCAGCTCCTACAGGTGACCCCATGTAGGAGCTGCCGCAGGCTGCGATCTTTTGACAATATGTCAGGCACAAAAAAGCCGCGTATCAAACGCGGCTTTTTCTTGGGCGTAACGCTTACACGTTGAAGCGGAAGTGCATCACGTCGCCGTCCTTGACGATGTAATCCTTGCCTTCCAGACGCCATTTACCGGCTTCTTTGGTACCGGCTTCGCCCTTGTACTGGATGAAGTCGTTGTAGGCGATCACTTCGGCGCGGATAAAGCCTTTCTCGAAGTCGGTGTGGATCACGCCGGCAGCCTGAGGTGCGGTGGCACCGACTTTGACGGTCCAGGCGCGGACTTCTTCGACACCGGCGGTGAAGTAGGTCTGCAAGTGCAGCATTTCGTAGCCAGCGCGGATCACGCGGTTCAGCCCAGGCTCTTCCAGGCCCAGAGCCTCGAGGAACATGTCCTTCTCTTCGCCGTCATCCAGTTCGGCGATTTCTGCTTCGATCTTGTTGCAGACCGGAACGACCATCGCGCCTTCTTCTTCGGCGATGGCGCGAACCACGTCCAGGTGCGGGTTGTTCTCGAAACCGTCTTCAGCGACGTTGGCGATGTACATGACCGGTTTGGTGGTCAGCAGGTGGAAGCCCTTGATCACGGACTTTTCGTCAGCGCTCATGTTCTTCATCAGGCTGCGTGCCGGCTTGCCTTCGGTGAAGTGCGCGATCAGTTGCTCCAGCAGAGCCTTCTGAACCACGGCGTCCTTGTCACCGCCCTTGGCGTTACGCGCGACTTTCTGCAGTTGCTTCTCGCAGCTGTCGAGGTCGGCGAAGATCAGTTCCAGGTCGATGATTTCGATGTCGCGCTTCGGATCGACGCTATTGGAAACGTGGATCACGTTTTCGTCTTCGAAGCAGCGCACCACGTGAGCGATGGCGTCGGTCTCACGGATGTTGGCGAGGAACTTGTTGCCCAGACCTTCACCTTTCGAGGCGCCGGCAACGAGGCCTGCGATGTCGACGAATTCCATGGTGGTCGGCAGGATGCGCTTCGGATTGACGATGGCCGCCAAAGCGTCCAGACGCGGATCCGGCATCGGCACGATGCCGCTGTTCGGCTCGATGGTGCAGAAGGGGAAGTTCTCGGCCGCGATACCGGATTTGGTCAGGGCGTTGAACAGGGTGGACTTGCCGACGTTAGGCAGGCCGACGATGCCGCAATTGAATCCCATGGTGTTTCCCCTCGGATAAGAGTCAGGCCTTCTGGCTGTGCAGGTTTTTCATCGCGCGGTTCCATTCACCGGCGAGGATATCCGGCAGCACGCCGAGGGCAAAGTCGATGCTGGCATCGAGTTTTTCCTGTTCGGCGCGTGGCGCACGACCCAGGACGAAATTTGAAACCATACTGGCGACGCCCGGGTGGCCGATGCCAAGCCGCAGGCGGTAGAACGTATTCTGATTGCCCAGTTGCGCAATGATGTCGCGCAACCCGTTGTGACCGCCATGGCCGCCGCCCTGCTTGAGCTTGGCGACGCCCGGAGGCAGATCGAGTTCGTCATGCGCCACGAGGATTTCTTCAGGCTTGATGCGGAAGAAACCGGCGAGTGCCGCCACGGCCTGGCCGCTGCGGTTCATGTAGGTGGTGGGAATCAGCAGACGAACATCCTGACCCTGGTGCGAATAGCGCCCGGTCAGGCCGAAATATTTGCGATCGGCCACAAGATTCACATTCTGTGCTTGGGCGATGCGCTCAACAAAAAGGGCCCCTGCGTTATGCCGGGTCTGGTCGTATTCAGCGCCTGGATTTCCCAGGCCAACGATCAGTTTGATGGCAGTCACGATAGGGGCCCTTCCTTTGAGTGGTGAGTAACATCGCCGCGATCAGGGAAAGCGGCGAAAGTGGACGAAAATTGCTCATTTACCATGATGTAAACTCCGCGTTCCCGCCCGCTTTCTCGCTACGTTCCAGTCCGCGATGTTACTTGCTCACTCAGGCATGACAGAGTGAATTACTCTGCTGCGCCTTCTTCGGTAGCTTCTGGAGCAACACGTGGAGCGTGGACGTTGGCAACAGCCTTGTCATCGCCGTGTGCCAGAGCAACGAACTCAACGCCTTTAGGAGCTTTGAGGTCCGACAGGTGAATGATCGAACCGATTTCAGCGTCAGCCAGGTCGACTTCGATGAACTCAGGCAGATCTTTCGGCAGGCAGGTCACTTCGATTTCAGCAACAACGTGCGAAATCTCGCCGCCTTTCTTCACTGGAGCAGCTTCGTTGATGAAGTGCACAGGAACGATAGCGGTCAGTTTCTGGCCAGCGACAACGCGTACGAAGTCAGCGTGCAGCACGTGGCCTTTAGCCGGGTGACGTTGCAGAGCTTTGATGATTACGTTCTGCTTGGTGCCGCCAACGTTCAGCTCGATGATGTGGCTGTAAGCCGCTTCGTTTTCGAGCAGTTTGGCAACTTCTTTAGCCAGCATGCTGATGGATTCAGGGGCTTTTTCGCCACCGTAAACTACAGCTGGAACCAGGCTTGCGAGACGACGCAGGCGGCGGCTCGCACCTTTCCCCAGGTCGGAACGCACTTCAGCATTCAGAGTAAAATCGTTCATTGTGTATCTCCAATATAGCCATGACCGGAGTGGCGTTTGCGACCAGCGCCAAACACGGTATGGGCAAAAAAGCCCCGCCCCGGCAGGAATGCCGGGGCGGGGCGCTTTTCGTCAACGAGACATTTCGAGAAGGGCAGGGCCCTTAACGGAACATCGCGCTGATCGATTCTTCATTGCTGATGCGGCGAACCGCTTCGGCAACAACCGGTGCGATATCCAGTTGACGGATACGTGCACAGGCTTGTGCTGCAGCGGACAGCGGGATGGTGTTGGTCACCACCAGCTCGTCCAGCACGGAATTTTCGATATTCTCGATGGCCCGACCCGACAGCACAGGGTGTGTGCAGTAGGCAAAGACCTTGGCTGCGCCATGCTCTTTCAAGGCCTTCGCCGCGTGGCACAGAGTGCCGGCGGTATCGACCATGTCATCGACCAGAATACAGGTACGCCCTTCGACATCACCGATGATATGCATCACTTCAGAGTGATTGGCTTTCTCACGGCGTTTGTCGATGATCCCGAGATCCACGCCCAGGGATTTGGCAACGGCACGTGCACGCACGACGCCACCAATGTCCGGGGAAACGATCATCAGGTTTTCGAAGCGCTGATCTTCAATGTCATCCACCAGAACCGGGGAGCCGTAGATGTTATCTACCGGAATATCGAAGAAACCCTGAATCTGGTCAGCATGCAGATCAACCGTGAGAACACGGTCGATGCCGACTACGGTAAGCATGTCAGCGACGACTTTCGCGCTGATAGCCACACGTGCGGAACGCGGACGGCGATCCTGACGGGCATAACCAAAATAAGGAATAACAGCAGTGATACGAGTAGCCGAGGAGCGGCGGAAGGCATCAGCCATCACTACCAGTTCCATCAGGTTATCGTTGGTCGGAGCGCAAGTCGGCTGAATAATGAAAACGTCTTTACCGCGAACGTTTTCATTGATCTCGGCGGTAATTTCGCCGTCGGAAAATTTACCGACAGAGATGTCACCGAGAGGGATATGCAGCTGACGTACAACACGCCGAGCCAGATCGGGGTTAGCGTTCCCCGTAAAGACCATCATCTTGGACACGCGCAGTACCTAGAGGCTGAGGGTAACCTGGATGAGTATAGAAAATGGCAGGGGCGGCTGGATTCGAACCAACGCATGGCAGGATCAAAACCTGCTGCCTTACCGCTTGGCGACGCCCCTGTATCTGTTGCATCAAGTGCCGAGCACTTGGTTCCTTTAGAGCAGACTTTGCAGCTTGCGGTGCAACATCGAAACGTTGCTGCCTTTCGCTACAAACCCTGTAAGGGTCTCTGTCAGAAGGGCCGAGACTTTATCAGCTTCAGCTTTGCTTGGGAAGCCCCCAAACACACAACTTCCAGTTCCGGTGAGTTTTGCTTCGGTAAATTTACCTAACAAATCCAATGCGTTACGTACTTCTGGATAACGCCTTGCAACCACCGGCAAGCAGTCATTTCGACTGTTTCCCTCGGGAACGGGGCGCACTTTAATGGGCGGCGTGTTACGTGTCAACAAAGGATCGGAAAAAATTTCTGCCGTACTAACAGAGACTTGCGGTACGAGCACCAGATACCACGGTTCTTCGGGATCCACCGGGGTGAGTTTTTCGCCCACGCCCTCGGCGAAAGCCGCGTGGCCACGGACGAAAACCGGTACGTCGGCGCCGAGCGACAGACCCAGCGTGGCCAGGCGATCTTCATCCCAACCCAGCTGCCACAAATGATTGAGACCGAGCAAAGTGGTCGCCGCATTCGAGCTGCCACCGCCAATGCCGCCGCCCATGGGCAGTACTTTATCGATCCAGATGTCGATACCGAGCGTACAACCGGACTGTTGTTGAAGCATTTTTGCCGCGCGCACGATCAGGTTGCTGTCATGCGGCACGCCGGCAAATTCGGTGTGCAGTTGAATCACGCCGTCATCGCGCACGGCAAAAGTGATTTCGTCGCCGTAGTCGACAAACTGAAACAGCGTCTGCAACTCGTGATAACCGTCTTCACGGCGACCGAGAATGTGCAGCATCAGGTTGAGTTTGGCCGGCGAGGGCAGGGTCAGGCGTGCAGCGGTCATGCGTTATTGCCCCAACTTGCGCGGTTGCCAGGTCTTGATCACCAGCGTCACGTCGAGGTCGGTGCCGTGCAGCTTGATACGCTCAGGCAGCCAGTAACCGTTTTGTTCGGTGTAAGCGGTGTATTCAACCTTCCAGCCATCCTGTTCCAGGCTGGCCAGACGGCTGTCGGCATCCAGATTCAGGCGGCTTTTGCTGTCTGGAGCCGGCAGGCCACGGACCCACCAGGCCAGATTCGACACCGGCAATTTCCAGCCAAGCTGCTCTTCGAGCAGGTTTTCCGGGGATTGCGATTCATAGCGACCCTGGTTGGCGACTTCCAGCGACACCTTGCCCGGACGCCCGGTCAGACGTGCCGCGCCACGACCCAGCGGGCCGGACAAACGAATGTCGTAGTAATCCTGACGTTGCAGCCAGAACAACGTGCCGCTACCGGAGTCTTTCGGCGCGCGGATGCCGATCTTGCCGTCGATCTGCCAGCCATCGAGGCCGCTCAGTTGCTGTTTGTTCGCCGCCCATTGAGCCGGGCTGCCGTGGCCCTCGACCGATTCGCGGGTACCAAAACCCGAGCAGCCGGCGAGCAAGGCGATGAAGCTGAAAACAATAACGTGGCGCAAAAACATGAGTTAAAGAGTCTCGGATCCGGTCAGGCGCTTGATGGTACTGCGCAGAATGGTGCTGTCGGGCTGATCCTTGAGGAATTTGCCCCAGATTTGTTTGGCTTCACGCTGCTTGCCCTTGGTCCACAACACTTCGCCGAGGTGCGCGGCGACTTCGTGATCAGGGAAACGCTCGAGCGCCTGACGCAGATACTTCTCGGCGTCGTCCAGATTGCCCATGCGGTAATTCACCCAGCCAAGGCTGTCGAGTACTGCTGGATCTTCCGGATTGATCTGGTGCGCCTGTTCGATCAGCGCTTTCGCTTCAGCGTAGCGGGTCGTACGGTCGGACAAGGTATAGCCCAAAGCGTTCAGCGCCATGGCATTGTCCGGATCGCGCTTGATGATCAGGCGCAGGTCTTTTTCCATCTGCGCCAGGTCATTGCGTTTTTCCGCGAGCATCGCCCGGGTGTAGAGCAGATTCAGATCGTCCGGGTATTGCAGCAAGGCTTGCTGCAAGACTTTCCAGGCCTTGTCGTCCTGCTTGTTGGCCGACAGGGTTTCCGATTCGATCAGGTACAGCTGAATCGCGTAATCCGGCTGCTCGTCGCGCTGGGCGGCGAGTTTGCTTTGCGCTTCAGCGGTCTTGCCGTTGTTCATCAGAATATCGGCCTGACGCAATTGCGCCGGCAGATAATCGTTGCCCGGGCCGACCTGGGCGTACTCGATGAGGGCGCCTTGCGGATCGTTACGTTCTTCGGCGATGCGACCGAGGTTCAGGTGCGCCGAATCGACGTGGCTTTCGCGGGCGATCAGGTCTTCCAGATAACCCTTGGCTTCATCCCACGCCTTGGCTTCGAGGCACACCAGTGCCAGCGAGTAGCGCAGTTCGTCGTCTTCCGGGTACTGCTGAACAAGGCTGGAGAACTCGGCCTTGGCATCGTCCATGCGGTCTTGCTCAACCAGCATGCGCGCGTAAGTCAGGCGCAGACGCTTGTCGTCCGGGTACTTCTTGATGCTTTTCTGCAGCAGTGGCAGCGCTTCGTCACCACGGTTCATCACTTGCAACAGACGCGCGCGCAGCAGGATCGGGGCGATTTCACCTTCTTCCGGCGGATGGTCTTCTAGCAGGGTCAATGCGGCTTTGTTGTCGCCGTCCTGTTGCAGGAGCAGCGCCTTGCCGAAAATCAGCTGACTGTTGTTCGGATGACGCTGCAACAAACGGTCAAAACTTTTCATCAGGCCGTTGCGGGTTTCCTGATCGGTATCGGCGGCCGACAGCGCGAGGAAGTCGAAATGGGTGTCGCCCTTGCCTTGCAGGACTTTCTCCATATAGACCATCGAGTCGTCATAACGCCCGGCACGCGCCAGTTGCACGGCGGCGGCGCGTTGCGCTTCGAGATCGTCCGGGGCATTTTTTGCCCAGATCAGCGCGGTATCGAGGGCCGGTTGATCGGCTCCCAGATATTCAGCGATGCGGAATGCCCGCTCGGAGACGCCCGGATCCTGGGTGTTGATGGCCTGGGTCACGTAGTTATCCAGCGCAATGTCGAAACGATTGCGCTGGCCGGCGAGTTCGGCGCTCAACAGACTGAAAACGGTTTCCTCGCTGAACGAGCTGTAAACCTTGGGCTTTTCAGGCGCGGGCGTGGTGTCTTCGACCGGCGGCGTACCGTCCGGCGAAACGGGTGCCAAGGCCTGGCAGCCGCTGAGGAAGACAAAAGCGAGGAGCAACGCGGAAGATCTATTCATATAGGAAGAGGACGACTAACCTGCGGTCGGATCATCATGACACAAGCTTTCGGCCAAACATAACCGCTCAGGCAATTTACGCTTATCGCCCCGTAGGAGCTGCCGCAGGCTGCGATCTTTTGACGTTGTTTGAGACGCGGAGCGTCCCGGGCTGCATTCCCACGCCGAGCGTGGGAACGATCAATCAAAAGATCGCAGCCTGCGGCAGCTCCTACAGGGGGTGATGTGTACATGAACGAGAATGGATCGCAGCACAAGGTGGATACAATAAGGGCGATAGATATCCAATAGTTGTTCTGAATCTGGCGAAGTAGGACAATTGCCGGCTTCACGTCACCACCAGCGACTTTGAATGGCCTTCCTTGCACTCGGTATCAACCACAAGACTGCTTCAGTAGACGTCCGCGAGCGCGTGGCCTTTACGCCTGAGCAGCTGGTGGAAGCCTTGCAGCAGCTCTGCCGACTGACCGACAGCCGCGAAGCTGCGATCCTCTCGACCTGCAATCGCAGTGAGCTTTATATAGAACAGGATCAGCTTTCTGCCGATATCGTGCTGCGCTGGCTGGCCGACTATCACCATTTAAGCCTCGATGAGCTGCGCGCGAGTGCTTATGTGCACGAAGATGATGCGGCAGTTCGTCACATGATGCGCGTCGCCTCCGGGCTCGACTCGCTGGTGCTTGGCGAACCGCAGATTCTCGGCCAGATGAAATCGGCCTACGCCGTGGCGCGCGAGGCTGGCACCATCGGCCCACTGCTGGGGCGACTGTTTCAGGCGACGTTCAATGCCGCCAAGCAGGTGCGCACCGACACGGCGATTGGCGAAAACCCGGTGTCCGTGGCGTTTGCTGCCGTCAGCCTGGCGAAACAGATTTTCAGTGATTTGCAACGCAGCCAGGCCCTGCTGATCGGCGCCGGCGAGACCATCACTTTAGTCGCCCGCCATTTGCACGAGCTGGGCGTCAAGCGCATTGTCGTTGCCAACCGCACGCTGGAGCGCGCCAGTCTGCTCGCCGAACAGTTCGGTGCCCACGCGGTGCTGCTGTCGGACATCCCGGCAGAACTGGTACGCAGTGACATCGTCATCAGTTCGACCGCCAGTCAGTTGCCGATTCTCGGTAAGGGCGCGGTGGAAAGCGCATTGAAGTTGCGCAAGCACAAACCGATCTTCATGGTCGACATCGCTGTTCCCCGGGATATCGAACCGGAAGTCGGCGAACTGGACGACGTTTACCTCTACAGCGTCGACGATCTTCACGAAGTGGTCGCCGAGAACCTCAAGAGTCGTCAGGGCGCTGCCCAAGCGGCCGAAGAGATGGTCTCGGTCGGTGCCGACGATTTCATGGTGCGCCTGCGCGAGCTGGCGGCGGTCGATGTGCTCAAGGCCTATCGTCAACAAAGCGAACGCCTGCGCGACGAGGAGCTGCAAAAAGCCCTGCGCCTGCTGGCCAACGGCGGCAACGCCGAAGATGTGCTCGGGCAGCTGGCCCGTGGCCTGACCAATAAACTGTTGCATGCCCCGAGCGTGCAACTGAAAAAGCTTTCTGCCGAAGGCCGCCTCGATGCGCTGGCCATGGCCCAGGAACTCTTTGCCCTCGAGGGCTCACCGGATAGCTTTTCGGATAAAAAACCGCAATGAAAGCGTCACTGCTCAATAAGCTGGACATCCTCCAGGACCGTTTCGAGGAACTGACCGCGCTGCTCGGCGACGGCGAAGTCATTGCCGATCAGGCCAAATTTCGCGGTTATTCCAAGGAATACGCTGAACTCGAGCCGATCGTCCAAGGCTATAAAAAGCTCCTCGGCGTACAAAGCGATCTCGAAGGCGCGCAGGCGTTGCTCAAGGACAGCGACCCGGACATGCGCGAAATGGCCGTGGAAGAAGTCCGCGAAGCCAAGGAATTGCTGATCACTCTGGAAGCCGACCTGCAACGCATGTTGCTGCCCAAGGATCCAAATGACGGCCGCAACGTCTTCCTCGAAATCCGCGCCGGTACCGGTGGCGATGAGGCGGCGATCTTCTCCGGCGACCTGTTCCGCATGTACTCGCGTTATGCCGAGCGCCGTGGCTGGCGCGTCGAGATCCTCTCGGAAAACGTAGGCGAACACGGTGGCTATAAAGAGGTCATCGCCCGCATCGAAGGTGACAACGTTTACGGCAAGCTGAAATTCGAATCCGGCGCGCACCGCGTACAGCGTGTACCCGCCACCGAATCCCAGGGCCGTATCCACACCTCGGCCTGCACCGTGGCGGTGTTGCCTGAGCCGGACGAGCGCGAAGCCATCGAGATCAACCCGGCGGATCTGCGCGTCGACACGTTCCGTTCCTCCGGGGCCGGTGGTCAGCACGTCAACACCACCGACTCGGCGATCCGCATCACGCACATTCCGACCGGCACCGTCGTCGAGTGTCAGGAAGAGCGATCCCAGCACAAAAACCGTGCCCGGGCGATGGCCTGGTTGTCGGCCAAGCTCAACGATCAGCAAACCGCAGCGGCGGCCAATGCCATCGCCAGCGAGCGTAAATTGCTCGTCGGTTCCGGCGACCGTTCCGAGCGCATTCGCACGTACAACTTTGCTCAGGGGCGAGTCACTGACCATCGCGTCAACCTGACTCTGTACTCTCTGGATGAAATTCTCGCCGGTGGCGTTGAAGCGGTCATCGAGCCGTTGCTGGCCGAATACCAGGCTGACCAACTCGCTGCGATAGGTGAATAAATGACCATCATTGCCAGCCTGTTGCGCGCCGCCGAACTGCCGGACTCGCCCACCGCTCGCCTGGACGCTGAATTGCTTCTTGCCGCCGCGCTGGGCAAGTCGCGTAGCTTTCTGCACACCTGGCCCGAGCGCATCGTGCCGAGTGAAGCCGCGCTGACGTTTGCCGAATACCTGCAACGTCGCCGCAGTGGTGAGCCAGTGGCTTACATTCTCGGCCAGCAGGGTTTCTGGAAACTCGATCTGGAAGTCGCACCTCATACGCTGATCCCGCGTCCGGACACTGAATTGCTGGTGGAAGCGGCGCTGGAATTGCTGCCTGCGACGCCAGCCACAGTGCTCGACCTCGGCACCGGCAGCGGCGCGATCGCATTGGCCTTGGCCAGCGAACGTCCGGCGTGGAAGGTCACGGCGGTGGATCGTGTGCTCGAAGCCGTAGCCTTGGCCGAGCGCAATCGTCAGCGCCTGCACCTGAACAACGCCACGGTGCTGAGCAGCCATTGGTTCAGCGCGCTGGAAGGTCAGCGCTTCCAGTTGATCATCAGCAACCCGCCCTACATTGCCGCCGCCGATCCGCATCTGGTCGAGGGTGACGTACGCTTCGAACCAGCCAGTGCACTGATCGCCGGTGAAGACGGCCTCGACGATCTGCGTCTGATCGTCGCCCAAGCGCCGGAGTATCTGCAGGCCGCTGGCTGGCTGATGCTCGAACATGGCTATGATCAAGCCGAAGCCGTGCGCGACCTGCTGCTGACGCGCGGTTTCGAAGAAGTCCACAGCCGCACCGATCTGGGCGGCCATCAACGCATCAGTCTGGGGCGCCTGCCGTGCTGAATGATCAGGAATTGCTGCGCTATAGCCGGCAGATTCTGCTGCAACACATCGACATCGATGGCCAGTTGAAACTCAAGGACAGCCGCGTGCTGATCGTCGGCCTCGGCGGTCTTGGCGCTCCGGTGGCCTTGTACCTGGCGGCGGCCGGTGTCGGTGAATTGCATCTGGCGGATTTCGACACGGTCGACCTGACCAACCTGCAACGCCAGATCATCCACGACACCGACAGCGTCGGCATGAGCAAGGTCGACTCGGCGCTCAAGCGTCTGACCGCGATCAATCCCGAGATCCGACTGATCGCCCATCGTCAGGCGCTGGACGAGGATTCTCTCGCGGCTGCCGTGACGGCGGTGGATCTGGTGCTCGACTGTTCGGATAATTTTTCCACCCGCGAGGCGGTCAACGCCGCGTGCGTGGCAGCACGCAAACCCCTGGTCAGCGGCGCGGCGATTCGCCTTGAAGGGCAACTGTCGGTGTTCGATCCTCGGCGAGCCGATAGCCCGTGCTACCACTGTTTATACGGCCACGGCAGCGAAGCGGAATTGACCTGCAGCGAGGCTGGTGTGGTCGGGCCGCTGGTGGGGCTGGTCGGCAGCCTGCAGGCGTTGGAAGCCTTGAAGGTATTGGTCGGTTTCGGCGAGCCTTTAGTCGGACGTCTGTTGCTGATCGATGCCCTCGGTTCGCGTTTCCGCGAGCTGCGGGTCAAGCGCGATCCGGGCTGCAGCGTCTGTGGTCCGCGCCATGCGTGAAGCGCCGATTGGCGTGTTCGATTCCGGTGTCGGCGGCCTGTCGGTACTGGCGGAAATCCAGCAATTGCTGCCCAACGAATCGCTGCTCTACGTCGCCGACGGCGGGCATGTTCCGTATGGCGAGAAAACTCCTGAGTTCATCCGCCAGCGCTGCAGCGTAATGGCCGGTTTTTTTCGTGAGCGGGGCGCCAAGGCGTTGGTGCTGGCCTGCAATACCGCGACCGTTGCCGGTGTCGCCGATTTGCGTCGCGATTTTCCCGACTGGCCGATTGTCGGCATGGAGCCTGCGGTCAAGCCTGCCGCCGCCGCCACCCGCAGCGGTGTAGTCGGCGTGCTCGCTACCACCGGCACATTGCAGAGCGCCAAGTTCGCCGCGTTGCTTGATCGCTTTGCGACCGATGTGCGGGTGATTACCCAGCCATGCCCCGGTCTGGTCGAGCTGATTGAAAGCGGGGACCTGCACAGCGCGGCGTTGCGCACGCTGCTGCAGAGTTATGTCGATCCGCTGTTGGCCAATGGTTGCGACACGATCATCCTCGGCTGCACGCATTATCCTTTCCTCAAGCCGATGCTCAAGACGATGATCGCCGAGGACATCAGCCTGATCGATACCGGCGCCGCCGTGGCGCGGCAACTTCAGCGTCTGCTGGCTGAGCGCGATCTGCTCGCTGACGGGCCGAACCAGCCGGTCAGATTCTGGACCAGTGCCGATCCTGCGTACTTCAAAAACATCCTGCCGCTGCTGGGGCAAACAGCGGGCGAAGTGCAAAAATTCAGCTTGTAAAAAAAATGTGAAATAACTAAAAAATCAGCTGAACTTCTGAGCAGGCGCTAGCTTCTATAGCGATGAGTTACCTAGAAAACCAAACGATCGTTCCGGAAAAGGAAGTTTCAACGTGAAGCGACTATTCTGCTTGGCCGCGATTGCGGCCGCATTGATGGGGCAAAGTTTTACTGCACAAGCCGCAGGGGTTGAATTTGCGGTGGGGGCCACCAGCGATTCGACCATGACCTACCGCCTGGGGATGAATTTCGACTGGGACAAAAGCTGGCTGCAGAGCGACGTTGGTCGCCTCACCGGTTACTGGAGCGGTGCTTACACCTACTGGGAAGGTGACAAGACCTCCAGCAACAACAGCCTGTCGTTCTCGCCGGTATTCGTTTACGAGTTTGCCGGTCAATCGGTCAAGCCGTATGTCGAGGCGGGGATCGGCGTAGCCGCGTTCTCCAATACCAAGTACGAGTCCAACAATCTTGGCGGCGCTTTCCAGTTCGAAGACCGCTTCGGTTTTGGCCTGCGTTTCAATGGCGGGCATGAAGTCGGGATCCGTGCGACGCACTATTCCAATGCGGGCTTGGCCAGCAGCAACGACGGCGTAGAAAGTTACTCGCTGCACTACACGATGCCGCTCTAAAAAAGATCAAAAGATCGCAGCCTTCGGCAGCGCCTACATGGGAATGATTTCTCCTGTAGGAGCTGCCGAAGGCTGCGATCTTTTGCTTTCAAGTCAGCGATAAGCTGTCGAGATACCCTGGCGTTCTTCGATGCACTCTGGCGCGCCCATTTCGAACTCGCGGCAGATCAGCGGACGTTTCTCATAGATCGTGCACATCATGCTGTCGCGATCCAGCGCCGCACACCAGCCGTCGTCCAGACGCAGCATCACTTCACCACCCCACTCATCGGTATCGATAAAGCGATCAGGCACGCCGGTGTCGGTGATCAGCATCACTTCGAGCTGACAGCAGCAGGCTGCGCACGTCGAGCAAGTGACCGCCGGTTCAGCGATTTGATGATGGGGAATGGTTTTCATGGCGGCAGTGTAAGGCAGTGGCCGGGCCCTGTGTGAAAGGCCTGACAGACGCTCACTGACTCAGGCGTCGCGCCATCGTGTGCAGTAGCGGAAACACCAGCGCCCAGATCAGCCCGATCGCGATCAGCGTCGGCAGTTCGCCATAAGGGAATTGCACCCCGGCCAGCCGCCCGCCAGCGTAATACGACAACGCACCGCCGAGCGCACCGAGCGCGCTGGCCAGCCACCACGGCCGGGCGCTCCATTGCAGGCAATGGCGTAGCGTGGTCGCCAGCAACGCCCAGAGCAGCATCAACCACAGTGGAATCAGCGGCGACAGGTCGTCGAACCTGAACACACCCAGACCGCGCAAAATACTGTCGAGCGCCGTGCCGACAATTACCACGCTGAGAATCAGCCGACCTTCCGCCGCCCAGCTGCTGATCCAGCACAGATGAATCACCAGCACTGCCAGCGCCAGCAGTAACCACATGCTGTTGCCGCCGAGCACGCAGGCCAGCCAGCCGATCTGGAACAATGCCGCATTGGCGCAACGCTCAAGCATCGAAGCGGCCAAGCAATGGCGCCGGCATTGCCTCGGGTTTGGCCAGCAACAGTTGCGCGGTGCCGATGGTGCGCTCAAGGAAGCCACCCTCGCAGTAGCACAGGTAAAACTCCCACAGGCGCAGGAAGTAATCGTCGTAGCCGAGTTCGCTCAGGCGACCGTGGGCATGGCGAAAGTTCTCGTGCCACAGGCGCAGGGTCTTCGCGTAATGCAGGCCGAAATCCTCCATGTGCAGCAGGTTCATGTCGGTGTCGCGACTGACGATCTCGAGCATCTTTTGCACACACGGCAGGGCGCCGCCGGGGAAGATGTAGCGCTGGATAAAATCGACGCCGCGCTTGGCCTGTTCGTAACGTTGCTCGCGGATGGTGATGGCTTGGATCAGCATCAGTCCGTTGCTCTTGAGCAGGTGCGCGCACTGTTTGAAGTAGGTCGGCAGGAAGCGATGACCGACCGCTTCGATCATTTCGATCGAGACCAGTTTGTCGTACTCGCCGCTGAGGTCGCGGTAATCCTCCAACAGCAGCGTCACCTGCTGCTGCAAGCCAAGCTGTTCGATGCGTTGCGCGGTAAAGGCGAACTGCTCTTTCGACAGCGTGGTAGTGGTCACGCGGCAACCGTAATTCTGCGCGGCATAGAGCGCCATGCTGCCCCAACCGGTACCGATTTCCAGCAAGTGATCGCTGGGCTTGAGCGCGAGTTTCTGGCAGATGCGTTCGAGTTTGTTCAACTGCGCCTGCTCGAGGCTGTCTTCGGGTGTGAGGAACTGTGCCGCCGAATACATCATGGTCGGGTCGAGAAACTGCTCGAACAGATCGTTACCGAGGTCGTAATGCGCGGCGATGTTTTTCTGTGAACCCTTGCGCGTATTGCGATTGAGCCAGTGCAGGCCTTGCACCAATGGCCGCCCGAGGCGAGCCAGGCCGCCCTCCATCGCATCGAGCACGTCGAGGTTGCTGACGAACACACGCACCACCGCCGTCAGGTCCGGCGAAGTCCAGTAGCCGTGAATGAATGCCTCACCGGCGCCAATCGAGCCACTGCTGGCGACCATTCCCCAAACGGCCGGGTCGGTGATGTGAATTTCCCCCAGCAGCGCACTGCCGGGCGTACCGAAGAGCATTTGTTCGCCATCTTCGAACACCATCAATTGCCCGTGTTTGAGCTGACCGAGTTGGCGCAAGACGCCCCGGCGCAGCAGCGATCCGGTCAAACCGTTAGTGCTGAGCCGACTGACCGACAGGCTAGAGGATTTCATGGCGGTGCTCCTTGGGAGGCACAGTGGCGGTTTGAAAGCTGCCGTCGGCAGCCTGATGAGCAAAGATCGGCGCGCGCTTGAGCAACAGGCGCAGGGCTTGCCAGTAAATCGCCAGAGCGGTTTTCGCGGTCATCCACGGGAAACGCCGCAAGTAACGGTGCAAGCTTGGGCGATCGAGCGTTTCGCGTTGCAGGTTGAGGGTGGCGTCGAACAGTTTGTGTTCGCCCTGCCAGTCAGCCATGTGCACGCCGAGGGTTTGCGCGGCAGGGCTGAAGCTCATGCGGTATTCGAGATCGCGCGGCAAGAACGGTGAAACGTGAAACGCCTTGGCCACGGCAAAGTGCTGATGAACATCGCCCTGATTGACCGCCGCGCGTGCCGGCAACACGTAGTGATAACGCTCGCGCCACGGCGTGTTGGTGACTTCGCAGACAATCGCTGCCAGTTGCCCGTCGGCCTCGTGGCAATAAAAGAAACTCACCGGATTGAACGACAAGCCCCAACTGCGCGCCTGGGTCAGCAGGCAGACCGCGCCTTGCGGCGCATGGCCGATGGCCGCAGCGACTTGCTGGCGTACCGCATCGATCAGCCGTACACCTCGACTGGTAAAGGTCTTGAGGTAGTCGGTCTCACGAAACGAGAACGGCGCAAAGCGGCTGCGCCCCGCCAGCGGTGACAGCGCCAACACCGCATCCTGCTCGCTCAGGTCGAGATAGAGCAGGCCGATCCGATAGCGGAACTCATGCCGACGCGGCGAGAAACGCCGATGGCCGATCCAGCCGCTGTACAGGGCGCTGTTCATAAGGTTTCCCCGAAGGCTGCGGCCACGCGTAAACCGCTGACCACGCCGTCTTCATGAAAACCGTTGGCCCAATAGGCGCCGCAATAATGCGTGTGGTGCGCGCCATCGAGTTCGCCCCAGCGATTTTGTGCCGCGACCGCCGCGAGGCTGTATTGCGGGTGCGCATAGGTGTACTTGGCCAGCACTTTGAACGGGCTGATGCCGGCGCTCTGGTTGAGGCTGACGCAGAACGTTGTGTCGCTCTGGATGCCTTGCAGAATGTTCATGTCGTAGGTGACCGCGGCCTGGGTATGGCCGGATCCGCCGAGGCGATAATTCCAGCTCGCCCACGCCAGTTTCCGTGTGGGCAACAGGCGCGTGTCGGTGTGCAGCACCACTTCGTTGTCGGCGTAGGGCAGGGCACCGAGGATTTCGCGTTCGGCATCGCTCGGGCTGGCGAGCAATTGCAAGGCCTGATCGCTGTGGCAGGCAAATACCACCTGGTCAAAATGTTCGATGCCCGCCGGGCTGTGGATAACCACGCCGTGCACGTCTCGATCGACCCGGTTGACCGGGCAGTTGAGGCGAATCCTGTCTTTGAACGAAGCAGTCAATGGCGCGATGTAGGCGCTGGAGCCGCCCTCGATAACTTGCCATTGCGGACGATCACTGACCGACAGCAGCCCGTGGTTCTTGAAGAAACGCACGAAGAACTGCAGCGGGAAATCAAGCATCTCCGCCATCGGCATCGACCAGATCGCCGCGCCCATCGGCACGATGTAATGCAGGATGAAACGCTCGCCATAACCGCCAGCCTTGAGATAATCATCGAGCGTCATGTCGGCGGCGATGCGCAGTTCGAGAAGGTCGCGCTGGGCTTCTTTGTTGAAGCGCAGAATGTCACGCAACATGCCCCAGAACCCTGGCGAGAACAGATTGCTGCGCTGGGCAAACAGGCTGTTGAGGTTATTGCCGTTGTATTCCAGGCCGGTATCCGGATCGGTCACCGAGAAGCTCATTTCGGTCGGTTTGAACGTCACGCCCAGTTGGCCCAGCAAGCGAATGAAGTTCGGGTAGGTCCAGTCGTTGAACACGATGAAACCGGTGTCCACGGCGTACTGCCGGCCCTCGACGGTGACCTCCACGGTATGCGTGTGGCCACCGACCCAGTCGCTGGCCTCGAACACCGTGATCTCGTGTCGGCGATTGAGCAGGTAGGCGCAGGTCAACCCGGCGATCCCGCTCCCGACGATGGCGATCTTCATGCCAGATCCGTTTGTGGTGGTGGTTTGCGCACCATGCGTTTGCCGATGGCCAGTTGCACGCGCGCGGGCAGTTTCGACAACGGCCAGAGCGCCGCCATGAACAGGGCCGGAAAAGCGATCTCCAGTGGCCGATCCTTGAGCTTGGCAAAGATGTGCCGTGCGGCTTTATCCACAGGCCAACTGAGCGGCATCGGGAAATCGTTTTTGGCGGTCAGCGGCGTCTCGACAAATCCCGGGCTGACCACGGTGACTTCAATACCTTCGTCGGCAAGATCGATGCGCAGCGATTCGAACAGGTAACGCAACCCGGCCTTCGATGCCCCGTAGGCTTCGGCCCGAGGCAGCGGCAGATAGGTCACCGAACTGGCCACGCCGACCAGATGCGGCGCCGTGCCTTGGCGTAGCAGCGGCAGGGCGGCCTCGATGCAATAGCTGCTGGCGAGCAGATTGGTGCGCACCACGTGTTCGATGATCGAGGCATCGAACTGCTTGGCATCGACGTATTCGCAGGTTCCGGCGTTGAGGATGACGCTGTCCAGCGAACCCCAGTCCTCCGCGATCTGCTGGCCGATTTCGCGCACGGTCTGGCTGTTGGTCAAATCCCCCGGGACCACCAATACCTGTCCCGGATAGCGTTGCGCCAACACTTTGAGCGGTGCGATCTGGCGTGAACTGACTGCCAGGTGCGCACCGGTTTTCAATATCTCTTCAGCCAGCGCCGCGCCGATGCCACTGCTGGCTCCGGTCAACCAATAACGCCGTGGAGTTGTACGACTCATCCCATTCTCCTTTTCAGCCAAGCGATCACCCGGCCCAATACGGGTAAATGTTCATAAAGCAGTGCCCCGGCATCGAAATAATCCCGATGGCGATAAACCTTGTCGCGCCACAGCAGGTGCGAGCAGCCGCTGACTCTTATCTCCCGGCCACCGGCCAGGCGCGGATGGCGATAACGCATGACCCAGCGCAAGTAGCCTTCGCCCTCGCTGATCTGGTCGAAACCGTGAAAGTCGAAATGCAGTTCGCTGACGTTGGCGTACAGCTCGCTGAAGTAATCGCGCAATTGCGCCAGGCCCTGAACTTCGTGCAGCGGGTCGGTGAAGTGAATGTCATCGCTGTAGAGCTCGCCCAGGCGTTGCAGGTTGTCTTTGTTCAACGCTGAAAATTGCCGGGCGAAGCGCTGCAGGAATTCACTCATGATCGTCTCCGGCAGCCTGACGCGAGGGCAGGTTCTTGAACGCGGTCAGCGCCCGTTCCCGTGAAGCGCTCAGGTTGACGATCGGCGCCGGGTAGTCGGCGGCACCGAACAGACCGGCGCTGGCCGGGTTATGTACTTCTTTCTTGTTGAGACCTGCGAGCTGCGGCAGCCAGTGCTTGATGAACAGGCCTTCGCTGTCGAATTTTTCCGACTGACTCAACGGATTGAAGATGCGGAAATACGGCGCCGAATCAGTGCCGGTCGATGAACTCCATTGCCAGCCACCGTTGTTCGCCGCCAGGTCGCCATCGATCAAGTGGCGCATGAAAAAGCGTTCGCCTTCGCGCCAGTCGATCAGCAGGTTCTTGGTCAGGAACATCGCCACGACCATGCGCAGGCGGTTGTGCATCCAGCCGGTTTCGAGCAGTTGGCGCATTGCAGCGTCAATGATCGGCAGACCCGTGCGCGCCTCTTGCCACGCAGCGAGTTCGTCCGGCGCATCACGCCACGCCAGCGCTTCGGTTTCCGGGCGGAAGGCGCGGTGGCGGGAGACGCGTGGATAGCCGACCAGAATGTGCTTGTAGAACTCGCGCCAGAGCAGTTCGTTGATCCAGGTAACGGCGCCGACCTTGCCGCTCTCGAATTCGCCCTGATTGCTTTGCAACGCGGCGTGCAGACATTGGCGCGGCGAGATCACGCCGGCGGCCAGATACGCTGAAAGCTGGCTGGTACCGGGTTTGGCCGGGAAGTCGCGTTCGCTTTTGTAGTAGTCGATTTGCGCGTCAGCGAAGGTGTCGAGGCGTCGCTGGGCTTCTTTTTCACCCGCTGGCCAAAGGGCTTGCAGGGATTCGCTCGGGGTAGTGAAGCCTTCTACCGAATCAGCAATCGGGTCGCTGTCGATCTTGAGTTTCGCCTGCTTGCCGGGTGCCTTGACCCGCGCCGGCATCGAGCGATGCAGACGCTCGTAACAGATCTTTCTGAACTGGCTAAAGACCTTGAAATAGGTGTCGGTCTTGGTCAGCACGGTGCCGGGTTTGAACAGCAACTGATCGAGGTAGCTGTGAAACTCGATACCCTCGGCTTTCAAGGTTTCGGCCACGGCGGCATCGCGACGGCTTTCGTGAACGCCATATTCTTCATTGACGTGCAGCGCTTCAATCTTCAGTTGCTGGCACAGCTTGAGCAGTTCGGCCGGAGCCTGATCCCAATGCGCTGCGGTGCGAATCAACAAGGGAATGTTCAGCTCGCCGAGGCTTTTGCTCAGCTCCTTGAGATTGCGCAGCCAGAAGTCGACCTTGCACGGTGCATCGTCGTGTTCCAGCCATTGCTGTGGACTCAACAGGTACACGGCCACCGTCGGGCCGCGCGCTGCGGCAGCCGAAAGGGCGGTGTTGTCGTGTTGGCGCAAGTCGCTGCGCAGCCAGATCAATTGCATGTCGGAATTCACTGAGTTCATTAAATCAGCCCACGCTGAACAAGTGCCTGGTGCGCCGAAAGCGGATCTTCAGCCAGGTACAAATCAGCGATCTCGGAAGTTCTTACGGACAACTCGGCGTGGTGGATGCATACCGTTGGTCCGACCAGCATTTTTGTGCAACTGACTCCATTCAGTAGCTTGGGCAAGTGCGCAAGGTTCATGGCTTTGCTGGAATACAGCAGTACGCCACGGGCTTGCAGGTGTTCGACGGTCAGCGCCAATTCACCGGCCGGTATAGGCCAGTCAAACACTTGCACCGGGCAATCGGCGCTGCTGATCAGCCACGCGCACAGCCACAGATGAGGTTCCAGTGGCAGGTCGGATTGATTGATCAACAGCCAGGGCGCGGTGTGTAACTGACGATTGTTATGGTAGATGCGGGCGCCGAATTTGCTGCGTAACCAGGAAAAAAAGAACGTGCGTTCCATTTGCGCACCGAACTGGCCCTGCCAGCGCTGTTCGAGATCAGCGAGCAGCGGCATCAGCAATTGTTCACACAGGGTGCGCGGCGGGTAGAGCGCCATGGCCTGATTGACGCTGTCGTCGAGCGCACGTTCATTGAGTTGAGTGACGGCCGCCAGCAAGGTCTGGCGCAGGCGTTGCCAATCGTTTTCCACCGATTCGCTGAAAGCCTGCGGGGTGTCGAGCAGCGGCTTGACCTGGCTGACCGCGACGCCACGGTTGAGCCAGGTCAGGATCGCCAGAACCCGTTGCACATGTTCGGCGCTGTAGAGTCGATGGCCCTTGGGCGTGCGTTGCGGCACGATTAGCCCGTAACGGCGCTCCCACGCACGCAATGTGATCGCGTTGACGCCGGTTTGCCGCGCGACTTCGCGGATCGGCAGCCAGCCTTCGTCGAGGGCTTTCTTGAAGTCGGCACCGAGGTCTTCCTGGGCGCTGGAGTCGGGTTTGTCGTTCATCAGATGGCGTTTCGCAGGCTGAGGTTTTCCGGGTGCGGTTGCAGGTAAACCTGTTGCGCGATATACGGATCGGGATGTTGGCGGAAGTGATGCTTGAGCAGCGTCAACGGCACCACCAGCGGCACGATGCCCTGACGGTACTGGTCGATGACGTGAACCATTTCCTGTTTGTCTGCGGCGCTGATGACCTGTTTCAGATATCCGCTGATGTGCAGCAACACGTTGCAGTGCGTGCCGCGCGTGGCGCATTTTTTCAGCGCCGCCATCAGTTCGCTGAAGTAGCGCGGGCCGAGTTCGGCGGGATCGGTGTGCGCCATGTTGCCCAGCAGTTTGCCCAGCGCTTTGTATTGCAGCGGGTTGTGGGCCATCAGCAGGTATTTGTAGCGGGAGTGGAATTCGGTCAGCGCGCGACGGCTCAGGCCTTCGCCGAGCACTTGCTGCCAGGCGCTGTAGGCGAACACGCGGGTGATGAAGTTTTCGCGCAGTACCGGATCGTTGAGACGCCCGGCTTCTTCCACCGGCAGGTCCGGGTGTTGCGCGCAAAAGGACTGGGCGTAGATGCCGCGTCCACCACCATTCACCGGAGCGCCGTTGGCGTGGTAGACCTTGACCCGTTCGAGGCCGCAGGACGGCGATTGCTGCATGAAGATGTAGCCGCAGATGTCATCGAGTTCGGCGGCCATTTTCTCGCCGTACTCGGCCAGTGGCCGGGTGACGTTGATCGCCGGATTCACTGTGCCGATGGCTTCAGGATGATCTGGATCACCGACGAGGCGGATCGGCTCGCGGGGAATGCCCAGGCCGATGGCGACCTCCGGGCAGACCGGAGTGAAATCGAAATATTCAGTAAGGGTGCGGCTACACAGGCGCGATTCCTTGTGCCCACCGTTGAAGCGCACCTCGGCACCCAACAGGCAGGCGCTGATGGCGATTTTCGGTTTGGCCGGGGAAAGGACGGACATAAGCACCTCGAATCTAAACCTGTACAGAGAGCAATCTCTGTACAACATTGGGTTAGCATAGATTCAAAGGTGTACAAGTCAAATTGTTTGTACAAGTTTCTGTAGGGGCTGCCGAAGGCTGCGATCTTTTGATGTTGTTTTTAAAAACAGGATCAAAAGATCGCAGCCTTCGGCAGCTCCTACATGAGCCAGCCGATTTTCCAGTGAGTGCTGTTTTGCAGAGTCTGCCAATCGAGGCGTTCGGCGCGCTTGGTCAGCACCGCCTGCAATTCAACTTCCAGCACCGTGCCGTCCTCATCACGGAACAGCTCGGTGACCAGAAAATGCTTTTCACGATTCTGCGGGTGGGCTGCTGTCCATTTCGACAGCAGCAATTTACGCGGATTGATGCGGTTCATTGCAGGTGTTCGTTCAAGCGTCGCGCAGCTTCCTGGCCACTCAGCCAGGCACCTTCGACACGCCCTGACAGGCACCAGTCGCCGCAGGCATACAAGCCCAGATCGGCATCGGCCAGCGTGCCCCATTCGTGGCCAATCGCCGGCCGCGCGTAGAGCCAACGATGCGCGAGGCTGAAGGTCGGGGCGGGCATGGCGCTGTGCAGCAGCTCGGCGAAAGCCCCGTGCAGTTGTTCGATCACCGCTTCCTTGGACAGGTCGATGTGTTGCCGGCTCCACGCGCTGGTGGCATGTAGCACCCACGTGTCGAGCGTGTTGTCGCGCCCGGGTTTGCTGCGGTTGCGCGCGAGCCAGTCGAGCGGGCTGTCCTGCACGAAGCAGCCTTCAATCGGCGTGTCCAGTGGTGTATCGAAAGCGAGGGCGACGGCCCAGGTCGGATCCATTTTCACCCCGGCGGCGGCACCGGCGAGTTTCGGTGCGGCGGCCAGCAATGCCGTGGCTTGCGGTGCTGGCGTGGCAATTACCACATGACTGAACGGACCGTGGGTGAAGCCTTCGGCGTCTTGCAAATGCCAGTGCTCTTCACCGCGAAAAACTTCAGTAATGCGGCAGGCGAAGTGCACTTCCAGACCGCCAAGCAAGCCACGGGTGATGGCGCTCATACGCGGCGCGCCAACCCAACGGGTCTGCTCGTCCGGCGACAGGTTCAGTTGCCCGCCCTGATAGGTGTAGAGCTGCGGCGTCCACTCGGCGACCCAGCCCTGACTTTGCCAGCGCTGCACTTCAGTGACGAAGCGGCGGTCACGGGCGGTGAAGTATTGCGCGCCCATGTCCAGCGAGCCGGCGTCGCTGCGCTTGCTCGACATGCGCCCGCCGCTGCCGCGGCTTTTATCGAACAGTTGCACGGTATGCCCGGTCTCTGTCAGAGCCTGGGCGGCGGAGAGCCCGGCGATGCCGGTGCCGATGATTGCGATAGGTACAGTCATAGGGGCCTCGTTTACCTTTCTGTACAGACTACGCCGTGGATGAAACCTGTACAATTTTGTTTTTTGGTATAACTTCTAGCGTTCTCGTTCTGACAGCTTGGCCTATGGTTAAACAATAGAGCCTGCCCGTTAGAAAAGATCCCTGTTTATAAAAATAGACTAGTGATCAGGGTAAAACGCCACGCGAGGAAGATGTCATGCACATATTGCTGACCGGCGGTACTGGTTTGATCGGACGTCAGCTTTGCCGGCACTGGTCAGGGCAGGGGCACCGCCTGACCGTGTGGAGTCGCAAAGCGGAAAAAGTCGCTAAAATCTGCGGTGCGCAAGTGCGTGGCATTGCGCGTCTCGAAGACCTCGGCGAGGAACCCGTGGACGCGATCATCAATCTTGCTGGCGCACCGATTGCCGACCGGCCGTGGACCCATCGACGCAAGGCGTTGCTGTGGAGCAGTCGGATCACGCTCACGGAAACCTTGCTGGCCTGGCTGGAAACCCGCGCGCAAAAACCGGCGTTGCTGATTTCCGGATCGGCGATCGGCTGGTACGGCGATGGTGGCGAGCGCGAACTGACGGAAGCCTCGCCGCCGGTGATCGACGACTTCGCCAGTCAGTTGTGCATCGCCTGGGAAGAAACCGCGCTGCGCGCCGAAGCGCAGGGCATCCGTGTGGTGCTGGTGCGCACCGGGCTGGTGCTGTCGGCCGAGGGCGGTTTTTTGTCGCGGTTGTTGCTGCCGTTCAAGCTCGGGCTCGGCGGGCCTCTGGGCAATGGTCGGCAGTGGATGCCGTGGATTCATATCAACGATCAAATCGCCCTGATTGATTTTCTTCTGCACCGCGATCAGGCCAGTGGTCCTTATAATGCGTGCGCGCCAAAACCTGTGCGCAATCGCGAATTTGCCAAGACGCTGGGCAGCGTTCTCCACCGCCCGGCGTTCATGCCGATGCCGACCCTGGCCCTGAAGGTCGGCCTCGGCGAGATGTCTTTGTTGTTGCTCGGCGGCCAGAAGGCTTTGCCGGAACGCTTGCTGGAAGCGGGTTTCACTTTCCAGTTCACGGATTTACGCGCGGCCCTGGATGATCTCTCCAGCCGCCTCTGAAATAGGACGTTGCATGACCGATCACGCCTTGCTTCTGGTCAACCTGGGTTCCCCGGCCTCAACCTCTGTGGCCGATGTGCGCAGCTACCTCAATCAATTTCTGATGGACCCGTACGTGATCGACCTGCCATGGCCGGTGCGGCGTCTGCTGGTGTCGCTGATCCTGATCAAACGCCCGGAACAGTCGGCCCACGCCTACGCGTCGATCTGGTGGGAGGAGGGCTCGCCGCTGGTGGTCCTCAGCCGTCGCCTGCAACAGCAGATGCACGCGCAGTGGACTCAGGGCCCGGTGGAACTGGCGATGCGTTACGGCGAGCCGTCGATTGAAACCTGTTTGCTGAAGCTGGTGGCCGCGGGACACAAGCGCATCACGCTGGCGCCGCTGTATCCACAGTTCGCCGACAGCACCACGACCACGGTGATCGAAGAAGCCAAGCGAGTGATCCGCGAGAAGAAGCTCAATGTGCAGTTGTCGGTGCTGCAACCGTTCTACGATCAGCCGGAGTATCTCGACGCGCTGGTTGCAAGCGCCAGACCTCACTTGCAGCAGGATTACGATCACCTGCTGTTGAGTTTCCACGGGTTGCCTGAGCGGCACCTGACCAAGCTCGACCCGACGGGTAATCATTGTTTCAAGAATGACGACTGCTGCAAGAACGCTTCACCGGCGGTAATGGCCACCTGTTATCGCGCACAATGCCTGCGAACTGCGGCGTTGTTCGCCGAGCACATGGGCCTGCCGGACGGCAAGTGGTCGGTGTCGTTTCAGTCGCGCCTGGGCCGGGCGAAGTGGATCGAACCGTACACCGAAGCGCGGCTGGATGAGCTGGGTAAAAGCGGCGTGAAGAAGCTGCTGGTGATGTGCCCGGCGTTTGTCGCCGATTGCATCGAGACGCTGGAAGAGATTGGCGATCGCGGCAAGGAGCAGTTCCGCGAAGCGGGGGGCGAGGAGTTGGTGCTGGTGCCGTGCCTGAACGACGACCGGCAATGGGCGAAGGCGTTGGCAACCCTGTGCGAAAGAGCACCATTGGCCCTCTAAGAGCCAGAAGCTTCGCGAGCAAGCCCGCTCCCACATTTGAACGCATTCCAATGTGGGAGCGGGCTTGCTCGCGAAAGCTCTCTATCAGACAACAAGGATCTAAAAATTTAGATCAGCGGCTCATCCGCCTTCTTGTTCTTCCAGCCGTCATTGCCCGGCAGGATCAGGTTCAGCGCAATCGCCACCACCGCACACAGCGCGATGCCTTTCAGGCCGAAGTCGTCAGGGCCAGTGCCGGTGCCGACCAGCACACCGCCAATGCCGAACACCAATGTCACCGAGACAATCACCAGATTGCGCGCCTCGCCCAGATCGATCTTGTGACGGATCAGGGTGTTCATCCCCACCGCCGCAATCGAACCGAACAACAGGCACAGAATCCCGCCCATCACCGGCACCGGAATGCTTTGCAGCAGTGCGCCGAACTTGCCGATGAACGCCAGGGTGATGGCGAAGACCGCCGCCCAGGTCATGATTTTCGGGTTGTAGTTCTTGGTCAGCATCACTGCGCCAGTCACTTCGGCGTAGGTGGTGTTTGGCGGGCCGCCGAACAGGCCGGCGGCGGTGGTGGCAATGCCGTCACCGAGCAGGGTGCGATGCAGGCCCGGCTTCTTCAGGTAATCACGACCGGTCACGCTCCCCACGGCAATCACGCCACCGATGTGCTCAATGGCCGGAGCCAGCGCCACCGGAACGATGAACAGGATCGCCTGCCAGTTGAACTCCGGCGCGGTGAAGTGCGGAATCGCAAACCATGGCGCAGCGGCAATCTTCGCGGTGTCGACCACGCCGAAATAGAACGCCATACCAAAACCGACCAGCACACCGGAGATGATCGGCACCAGACGGAAGATGCCTTTACCGAACACCGCGACGATCAACGTGGTCAGCAGCGCCGGCATCGAGATCATCATGGCGGTCTGGTAGTGGATCAATTCCGAACCGTCGCCAGCCTTGCCCATCGCCATGTTCGCGGCAATCGGCGCCATGGCCAGGCCGATGGAAATGATCACCGGACCAATCACCACCGGTGGCAGCAGACGGTCGATGAAACCGGTGCCTTTGATCTTCACGGCAAGGCCTAAGAAGGTGTAGACGAAACCGGCCGCCATCACACCGCCCATCGTCGCGGCGAGGCCGAACTGGCCCTTGGCGAGAATGATCGGGGTGATGAAAGCGAAGCTCGACGCGAGGAACACCGGCACCTGACGGCCGGTGACGATCTGGAACAGAATCGTCCCAAGACCTGCGGTAAACAGTGCCACGTTCGGGTCCAGGCCCGTGATCAGCGGCATCAGCACCAAAGCGCCGAAAGCCACGAACAGCATCTGGGCGCCGGACAGCACCGTGCGCCAGAGCGGATCGTTGAACTCTTGCTGCATGGTTACGCGTCCTTCTGCTTGGTGCCGAAGATCTTGTCACCGGCGTCGCCAAGTCCAGGAATGATGTAGCCGTGCTCGTTCAAGCGCTCATCGATGGACGCGGTGTAGATGGTCACGTCCGGGTGAGCTTTTTCCACTGCTGCAATGCCTTCCGGCGCGGCAACCAGCACCATCGCGCGGATGTCCTTGCAACCGGCTTTCTTCAGCAGGTCAATGGTCGCAACCATCGAGCTGCCGGTGGCGAGCATCGGGTCGATGATCATCGCCAACCGTTCGTCGATTTCCGGAACCAGTTTTTCCAGATAGGTGTGCGCTTGCAGGGTTTCTTCATTGCGGGCGACACCCACAGCGGAAACCTTGGCACCCGGGATCAGGCTCAACACGCCTTCGAGCATGCCGATGCCGGCGCGCAGGATCGGCACGACGGTGATCTTCTTGCCGGCGATCTTCTCGACCGACACGGTGCCGCACCAGCCTTCAATATCGTAGGATTCCAGCGGCAAATCTTTTGTAGCTTCGTAGGTCAACAGGGCGCCGACTTCCTGAGCGAGCTCACGGAAATTCTTGGTGCTGATGTCAGCGCGGCGCATCAGGCCGAGTTTATGGCGGATCAGCGGATGGCGGATCTCGAGGATGGGCATGAAAAAACTCCGGCGGCGGGCAAAAAAACCGGCCTAGATTAATCTATCCGAGGGTGATGTCCTATAGGACATTCTGTACGTTAGTCCACAAATGCTTGATTCGACCTCGCGGGATGCGTACCTTTGCCCGCTTTTCCGAAATCGAACCCCCTGGAGAGCGCCATGTCCGCTGATCTCGAGCATATCCGTCAAATCATGCGAGAGGCTGACTGCCTGTACACCGAATCTGAAGTCGAGGCCGCCATCGCCCGCGTCGGTGCACAAATCAACGAACAACTGGCTGACAGCAACCCGGTGGTGTTCTGCGTGATGAACGGCGGCCTGATCTTCTCCGGCAAGCTGCTGACGCATCTGCAATTCCCGCTGGAAGCGTCTTACCTGCACGCGACCCGTTATCGTAACGAAACCAGCGGCGGCGACCTGTTCTGGAAAGCCAAGCCGGAAGTCTCGTTCATCGACCGCGACGTGCTGATCATCGACGACATCCTCGATGAAGGTCACACCCTCGGCGCGATCATCGACTTCTGCAAACACGCTGGCGCGCGCAAAGTGCACACCGCCGTGCTGATCGATAAGGATCACGACCGCAAGGCGCGTCCTGACCTGAAAGCCGATTTCGTCGGCCTGCCGTGCATCGACCGTTACATCTTCGGTTACGGCATGGATTACAAAGGCTACTGGCGCAACGCCAACGGGATTTTTGCCGTTAAAGGCATGTAAGCAAGATCAAAAGATCGCAGCCTTCGGCAGCTCCTACATGGGATTGATGTACACCCTGTAGGAGCTGCGGAACGCTGCGATCTTTTGCTTTTAATCCCATGCTAGAGTGCTCGGCCCCGCCCTCCGGAGCCTGTCATGCGCCTCTTGATCCGCAGTTTCGCCGCGTTGTTGCTGACCTTCAGCCTGCCGCTTTTTGCCGCGCCGATGCACAGCCAGTTCCTGCCGCCGGACGATCTGACCCTGCGCGATGCCGAGCCTGAGCAGCAGCAACTGCTGCAAGTCACCGACTATTGCGTAGTGGTGGGCGCGCAACGCCAGTCCAATCAGCAACCGATCCCGGTTACCTCACCGCTGATGATCCGCCTCAAGGGCAAGTCCCTGAACAAAGGCGCGACGATTACTCAAGTACTGGTCAATTTTGACGGCGAAAGCAAAAGCCTGAAAAAGCCGATTTACGACGACAAGAGCAAAACCCTGACGCTGTTTTATCCACTGGCCCAATACCGCGTGGTCATCGACTTGCTGCGCAACGACAGCGTGTATGTGCAGTTCCTCAGTTACGCCAACGGCCACATCTGGGCCGATTTGCACACCGGCAGCACGCGTTCGCGTTGAGCCTGGCCGTCGGGCAGGGGTAAACTGCCCGCCCCGTGTCATGTCTGCGAGCTGGAGTCGGCAATGCGTAAAGATAAGAAACAAGTGATTGGTGACGAGATCGGCGATGAGCAGATCAAGCTGTTCCTCGATTTTGAGCCGGTCGACGCCACTTCGCCGTCGCTGCACAAACTGATCAAGGCTTACCGTGGCTTGCGCATCGATGACTTCGAGCGCTTTCTGGGCTTCTTCGTCGAGGCGGGTTATGACGTTGATGGCAAGGACGAGCAGGGCAAGACTTTCGTTGAGCTGATCGCCGATCAGCGCAATGCCCCGGAATACATCGAGCTGATCGCAAAGTCCCGCGATTAAGATGAAAAGATCGCAGCCTTCGGCAGCTCCTACATGACCGTGTAGGAGCTGCCGAAGGCTGCGATCTTTTGCTTCTGACAGACATAAAAAAACGCCCCGATCGGGGCGTTTTTTATGCGGCGTGATCAAGCGTAGCTTGGTGTCTCGCTGCTTTCTTCAACCAGTTCCAGCGCGATGTTGTTCTGCGTGTTGATCTTGCGATACAGCGCAGCATCGGTTTCCAGAACCTTTTCACGGGCCGGGAAGATCTCCGCCAGTTTGCCAGCCCACTCGCCCTTGGCCTTGGCCGGGAAGCATTTCTCGATCAGTTCCAGCATGATCGAAACGGTCACCGACGCGCCTGGCGAAGCACCGAGCAGGGCGGCGAGGGAGCCGTCCTTGGCCGACACCAGTTCGGTACCGAACTGCAGGATGCCGCCCTTTTTCGGATCTTTCTTGATGATCTGCACCCGTTGGCCGGCCACTTCCAGGCGCCAGTCTTCGGCTTTCGCCTCCGGGTAGAAACGGCGCAGGGAATCCAGACGCTGCTCCATCGATTGCATCACTTCGCTGACCAGGTATTTGGTCAGGTCCATGTTGTTTTTCGCCACCGCCAGCATCGGCCCGATGTTGCCGGCGCGAACCGACAGCGGCAGGTCCATGAAGGAGCCGTGCTTGAGGAACTTGGTGGTGAAACCGGCGTATGGCCCGAACAGCAGGGATTTCTTGCCGTCGACAACGCGGGTGTCGAGGTGCGGCACCGACATCGGTGGCGAACCCACGGCGGCCTGGCTGTAAACCTTGGCCTGGTGCAGTTTGACCACTTCCGGGTTGTCGCAACGCAGCCATTGGCCGCTGATCGGGAAGCCGCCGAAGCCTTTGCTTTCTTCGATACCCGAAGCCTGCAACAACGGCAGCGCCGCGCCGCCCGCGCCGAGGAAGACGAACTTGGCGTCGACTTCACGAGTGCTGCCGCTGTTGACGTCCTTGATGCTGACGGTCCAGCCGTTGCCGTTACGCTTGAGGCCGGTGACGCGCTTGCAGTATTTGACCTGGGTGTCGGGTGCGCTGGTCAGGTGCTTGAGCAACTGATTGGTCAGGGCGCCGAAGTTGACGTCGGTGCCGTTCATCACGCGGGTCGCGGCGAGGACTTCGTCCGGCGAGCGGCCCGGCATCATCAGCGGCATCCACTCGGCCATTTTGGCCTTGTCTTCGGTGTATTCCATGTCGGCGAAGGCGTGATGCTTGTGCAGCACGTCGAAGCGATCCTTGAGGAAGGACACGCCTGAGTCGCCCTGGACGAAACTCAGGTGCGGCACCGGGCTGATGAAGGATTTGCACGAGCCGAACGTGCCTTTCTTGGTCAGGTACGACCAGAACTGCTTCGACACCTCGAACTGGGTGTTGATGTGCACGGCTTTCTTGATGTCGACGGTGCCATCGGCGGCTTGCGGCGTGTAGTTCAACTCGCACAGGCCAGCGTGACCGGTACCGGCGTTGTTCCACGGGTTGGAACTCTCCGCAGCACCGGAATCCATCAGCTCGACGACTTCCAGCTTGATCGCGGGGTCGAGCTCTTTGAGCAGTACGGCAAGGGTGGCACTCATGATGCCGGCCCCAACCAGTACTACGTCGACTGCTTCGTTATGCGCCATTTAACGCGTCTCCAAAATCTGCAGCACCAAATTGTCGGCATGGCTGCCAGGCGTTCCGGGACAGGTCATTGATGTCCGGGCTATCCGTGGTCAGGTTCGCCATGTCCGAATCTTCGCAATTTTTCGCAACTTCGACGGATGTATGCGGCTTGGCTTTCAAGAGCTCCATGAACTCATTTCAGCACGCAGCTGGCAATTCGACTTATGGTCGAGACATCCGTTTTTGTGCAACCAAATCCGTAGCGGACAGGCTTCAGGCTCCGATATTCGAGGTATACCCGGTCCTGTGTCGTTGGGCTGTTTCAGACGCTAATGGTGCATGTTCAGACGCAAAACTATTCATTTGCTCGCCACACTCTTGTGAAGTTGTGAAAACCCGTTTTTTTCACGCTCTTTTGAAGACGTGAACCTCAAAAAGGGCTGTCGGAGCCTGGCACCGTGCCCGCAAGGGCAAAACAACGCGGTGGCCGAGCCTGATGACAGCTCTGCAGATTCGCGAAAAGCGGGTTTTTGCCGGAAGAACAGGCAAGCGCGCCAACTTCACTCGATCTGTGTGGGCGGCTCTCTGTGGGCGATTTTGATGTCGATGCAAGCGCATTGACGCTGTTGCGGGGCCCGATCAGGAGACGTCCTTATAATCGGGGGGAGATTGTATCGAAGAAATGCGGGCAGTTGCTCGTGTTTAATGACTTTTATTAGGCATCCGGTCAGATGCTCAACATCGCCTGCACCCGTGCGCGGGGCTGCGACGCTATGACGCGGGCGCTGGCGGGCAGTGGCTGGTGCAACCAGTTGAGGCGGATTTCTTCGATTTCCACCCAGCCGTCACCCATTGGCTGCAGGCTGCACTGCTTGAATGCCTGGCAATGGCCGTCGCGGTCGAGCAGGGCAAAGCTGCGATGCAGCGGGCGTGGCGCAAACAACGAGATCAGATAACGCATGGCGAGTACCTTGTTGGAGGACTGATTTTCAGGTTGCCAGCAGGCCGTGACGTGAACATGTCCGTGGGGTGACGGATGCATGACAGGAACCGGCCTGACGCGGCTGGGTCAGACATTGCAGTATTCACCGCGTGACGCTGGTGACCCGCAGTGGCCCACCGCTATACTGCCGGCCTGTTTGTGCCTGATTCTGGAGAGAAGAGCATGTTGCAACGCCTGTTGTTCGGTTTGATCACTGTGGCCGGTTTGACCCTGGCCGGCTGCGCCCACAGCCCGCAACAACTGAGTCCGGAGCCGAAGTTGACCACCCAACTGGCGCCGGTCGGTCGTGGCCAGCCGGTGGTGGTGCGTGTAGTCGACGGTCGTCCGTCGCCAACCCTCGGCACCCGTGGCGGTCTGTACCCGGAAACCAGTGCCATCACCGTGCAGCGCGAGCAGATCCTGCCGAAGTTGCAGGCGCAGGCTGAAGCCGCCGTGCGTCTGCTCGGTTTCACTCCGACCAACAATGCGCCGAACGCGCCACAGCTGACCGTGACCCTCGCCGAGCTGAAGTACCAGTCGCCGAAAGAAGGCATGTACGTCACCGAGGCGACCATCGGCGCGACCTTCCGCTCCGACGTGCAGAACGCCAACCGCCGTTACAGCGGCCGTTACGGTGCGTCGCTGGACCAGCGTTTCGGCATGGCGCCGAACCAGGAAACCAATACCAAACTGGTGAGCGACGTGTTGAGTGATGCGTTGACGCGTCTGTTCAAGGATCCGACTGTGGGTCAGGTTCTCGCCGAGTAGGCTGTCGGCAGATGCAAAAAAGCCTGGGGCCAGTGATGGTTCCGGGCTTTTTTATGGGGCATGAAATCGCACCCCCTCACCCCAGCCCTCTCCCCAAGGGGGCGAGGGGGAAGGGAGCCGATCGGTGTTGTTCTTGAGAACTGCATTCATCTCGGGGGTTCAGGTCGATTTGAGTTGTTCTTGAGATATACATTCACCTCGGACTTTCAGGTCGATGCACCTCGACCAAACAGCTCGGTCAGTCCCCTCTCCCTCTGGGAGAGGGCTAGGGTGAGGGGCTCTTGACTCAGGCGGCCTGGGAGTAGAAGTCGAGCACGCTGACGCCGGTCAGCAGGTCGGTCTCGGGCAAATCGGCATGTTGATGCCCGCCGAGGGCGCAATACACCAGCCAGTGGCGATCCTGAACATTGAAGGCGAGGCTGCCGACGAGGCTTTGCTGTTCGTCGTAAGGGGTGATGAGGTACAGGCGATCCTGGTTTTCAGCGTGAAGCATGTCGCGTTCCATGTGCGTTTCGAGGCGCGCATGGTGCTGCATCCACATGACGAAGCCGTGACACAGGGCAGCCATCGGTCGATTGTCAGGTAATTTTTCGCAAAGGCTGGGGCAGGGCAGTCAGGTTTCGGTAGAATCCGCGCCGCGGTCGTCGGTCTGGCGCCTGCCACACCGGTTTAGATAGAGGTCTGTGATGTCGCTGCACTTGATGACGCTGTTTACCGCCCATCCCGCCAAATTGATCAACCTGCTGGCGCTGCTGTTGGCGTTTCCCGGCAGTTGGCTGCTGCACGCAACCCGCCGCCGTGAACAGCGGGCGATGGCCAGTATCGCCGCACAGCGCCAAGCGCAACCGAATGCCGAGCCGATCCTCGATTGGGCGACGTTGCGCATGAACCGGTTTTTCTATCGATTCGGGTTTGCCTGCCTGGCTCTGGCCCTGATCGTCTCGTGGATCAGCACGCGTTACTAAAAGCAAAAGATCGCAGCCTTCGGCAGCTCCTGCATGAATCCACTGTAGGAGCTGCCGCAGGCTGCGATCTTTTGATCTTGCTCTGAAAATTTACAGCGGCAACCCAGCCTTCACCCGGTATTGATTGCGCACCGGCGTCGCATATTGCAGGACCAGATACGGACGATGCTCTACCGGGCACGCGTCCAGCCGGCTCTGCCACTCTTCCTGCGCCTTGGCCAGCTCATCCGCCGCAAACACCTCGGCAGCCTTCGGTACATTCAATTGCGCATCCGCATCGGCCCACTGTGCGTACGCCAGGTAATGCACCGGGAATAACCGGTAACCGCCCAGAATCTGCTTGTCCATCTCGACCGCCAATTGCTTGGTGTCCTCGAACAGCTCGCTGATCGGCGCGGCGAAGTTGACGTGCACGCGGCCCTTGTAGCCGGTGATGCCCTTGGCAATGCTCACGTCATCCTCGCCCGGCGCTTTCGCGTAAGTGCCGGTGGTGGCGCGGATGTACAGCTCGCGGGCCTTGGCCTGGTCGCACGGGTCGTATTCGTAGCTGATCGACACCGGGGTAACGTTCAGCGAACGAATGACTTCGCCGAACGGCTCGTCCTTGCGGCTCATGTGGAACATCTTGAGGATCGCCGACTCGGTGCGGTCGTCGCCGTCCTTCGCGCGGCCTTCGGCCTGAGCGATCCAGATCGACGCGCAATCGTTGCGGATCGAGTGGTTGATGTACGCCGACAGCAGCTGATACGCGGCCATTTTTTCGCGGCGGCCGGTGATCGAGCGGTGAACGATGAAACTCTTGTTCAAGCGCATCAGATCGCTGACAAACGGCTTTTGCAGCAGGTTGTCGCCGATCGCGATGCGCGGCGTCGGCAGGCCGGCGTGGTACACGGCGTAGTTGACGAAGGCCGGGTCCATGACGATGTCGCGGTGGTTGGCGATGAACAGATAGGCGCTGCCCGACTTGAATTGCTCGACACCGGTGTAGGTCACGCCGTCGGTGGCGCGCTCGATGGTGTGGTCGACGTAGGACTCGACCTTGTCCTGCAACGTCGCCACTGAGGTCACGTCGGCGAACTCACGACGCAGCCGATGGGCTATAAGTGGTTTGAGCATCCAGCCGAAGGCTCCGGCAAAACGCGGGAAGCGGAAGTGGGTGAGGATATCTAGAAACGCCTTGTCGGCGAGCAGTCTTGCCAGTACCACAGGTACTTCGCTGTCGTCGTAAGGTCGGATGGCATCGAATTCGCCCATCATGCTCTCTTGTTGGAAACGGCTAGGGTAAGTAAAGGTTTTGATCGAAAACCAACGGGGCACGGTCTGAAAAAGGTAGCCAGACAAAAATAGCCCTGCAAATAGACCGGCGATTATACGCACAAGTCACTTGGGAGACCGCGATGCTGGAACCTGCTGAATACGAATGTCCTTATTGTGGGGAAATGGTCGAGACGTCAGTGGACCTGTCCGGTGGCGATCAGACCTATATCGAAGATTGTCAGGTGTGTTGTCGGCCGATCACGTTCGTCTTGCAGGTCCATGGCGAGGATTGGTTTCTGGAAGTCTTCAGCGAAAACGAGTGAGGCGCGCCCATGCAGCGAATCTACGATCCGGAAAACCTGATGGAAGGCGAAATGCTCAAGGGCATGCTCGCCAGCGAAGGTATCGAGGCGCACCTGGTGGGCCGCGATTTGCTTGGCGGTACCGGTGAGCTGCCGATCTTCGGCCTGTTGGGCTTGTCGGTCGAGAATGACCAGGCCGAGTACGCCCGCGAGTTGATCACCGCGTACAATGCCGCGCTGCCGCTGCCCGGCGATGAACCGGAGAGCTTTCCGGGGACGCTGGTCTGTTAGGCTGAGCTTCGTTTTACTTCAGAGTCGTGTTGCCCCATGTGTGGACGTTATGCCCTGTTTCGCTGGAACCGCGATTTCGCGGCCCTGCCAGGTTTTCCCGCCGATCAACAGGCGCAGTGGAACATTTCCCCCAATGATTCGGTGTTGATGCTGCGTGCCGGTGAAGCCGGTGAACGCACGCTGGCCCGCGCCCGTTGGGGGCTGACGCCGCCGTGGCTGACCGATCTGTCGAAAACCCCGGCGCATGCCCGCGCGGAAACCGTGGCCGAGCAGCCGATGTTCCGTGAGGCGCTGCGTCAGCGTCGCTGCCTGCTACCGGCGAATGGTTTTTACGAATGGCGCGGAACCCAGCGCAAGCGCCCGTTCTGGTTGACGCCGGGGGAGGGCTCATCGCTGTTCTTCGCGGCGATCTGGGAGGCTTATCCGGTGCAGGAGCAGGTCTGGTTGAGTACGGCGGTGATCACGCAGGCGGCGTCGAGTCAGCGCCGGCCGTTGATTCTTGATGAGGCAGGGCAGGCGGCATGGCTTGATCCGGAGACACCGTTGCATGTGCTGCAAGGCTTGCTCGCCAGCGAACCGGTCGCATTGCGTGAGCGAGTGCTGGCGAACCTGATCAATGATCCGAAGCTCAATGGCCCCGAGTGCCTGACCCCGGGTTAAAGCCTGCAGATCAAAAAACCCTCACCCTAGCCCTCCCGAAACGTCGGACCGCCCGTAGGGAGAGGGGACTGACCGAGCCGTCTTGCCCTATCCATCGACCTGAGAAATCGAGTCGATTATGGATTCAAGGCAAAACGTTCAGGTCGGCGTATTCCTTAAGCATCCCCCAATCAGTCCCCTCTCCCTATGGGAGAGGGTTAGGGTGAGGGGCTTTTCGCTTTTCAGACCTTGAACTGATTGATCAACCGCCGCTGCTGCTCCGCCAACTTGGTCAAATCGGCACTCGCCGAGCTCGACTCATCCGCACCGCCCGCCACTTCGTTCGCCACCTGACCAATGTTGATCACGTTGCGGTTAATGTCATCGGCCACCGCACTCTGCTCCTCCGCCGCACTGGCAATCTGCGTGTTCATGTCGTTGATCACCGACACCGCCTGGGTAATCGTCTCCAGCGCCTCGGCCGCTTTCGCCGCGTGCTGCACGCTTTCGTCGGTACGGTTCTGACTGTCTTCCATGACCCGCACCACGTCGCGCGTGCCCTGTTGCAGTTGCTGGATCATGGTCTGGATTTCTTCGGTAGCCTTCTGGGTCTTCTGTGCCAGATTGCGCACCTCGTCCGCCACCACGGCAAAACCACGACCCTGCTCGCCCGCGCGGGCCGCTTCAATCGCGGCGTTCAGCGCCAGCAGGTTGGTCTGCTCGGCAATCCCGCGAATCGCTGTGAGGATCGCGTTGATGTTCTCGCTGTCCTTGGCCAGCGTCTGCACCACACCCACAGCCTTGCCGATTTCCAGCGCGAGTACGCCGATCGAGTTCGACGTATCGCGGACGATCTGCATGCCCTGACTGGCCGCCTGATCGGCATGGCTGGCCGCTTGCGCCGCCTGCGTCGCATTGCGCGCAACGTCCTGGGCGGTGGCGGTCATTTCCTGCACCGCTGTGGCGACCTGATCGATCTCGGCCATTTGTTTCTGGATGCCAATGTTGGTGCGAATGGCGATGTCGGCAGTGTGTTCCGAAGAATCGCTGACGCTCTGCACCGACGTCACCACCTGCGTGATCATCGCCTGCAACTTGGCGAGAAAGGTGTTGAAGCCCTTGGCGATCGAGCCCAGTTCATCGCTGCGATCACTGCTCAGGCGGCGGGTCAGATCACCCTCACCTTGAGCGATGTCATTGAGCATCGCGACCATCTGCTTCAGCGGCCGGGCAATGCCGTGGCCGACCAGCCAGATCACCAGCAAACCAATGCCGGCGATGAGCAGACCGACCATGGCCATGCCGAAGGTGTCGGATTTGCGCTGGGCATCGAGATCACCCTGCAGTTCTTGCAGATCGGCCATCACCGCGTTGAGCGGCAATTGCAGCATCAGCGTCCAGCGCGCGTCGGTCTGGCCGATGCCGAACGGCAGGTACAGCTCGATGCGGCCTTTGTCCTTGTTGACCGAGTAAGTGACTTCGCCGCGTTTAAGATTGGCCATGTTGGCCGTCTGTTCAGCGTCGAGAATGTCGCTGACTTTCTCGCCGAATTTGCTCGGGTCCTTGGTGTAGGCAACGATCCGGCCATTGCCGCCGATCAGGGCCATCTGCCCGGCGCCGCTGTAGAGTTTCTGGTTGGCTGCGAGGAGCATTTCCTGAATGAAGTTCACCGACAGGTCTGCGCCGACGATGCCCTGGAACGTGCCATTGAGCATGATCGGTTCGATAAAGGAGGCGAGCATGACGATCTTGTCGCCGACCTTGTACGGCGCCGGATCGATCACGCAGGATTTTTTACTCTCTTTCGAGCACAGGTAGTACTCGCTGGCGCGCACGCCGGTGGACAGGGTTTTCTGATCGTCGACGTCGACCAGTTTGTCCAGGCCGAGGGTGCCGTCGTCATTGCGGAACCACCACGGCAGAAAGCGCCCGTTGGCGGCATCGATGCCGACCACGCTGGTGCCGACGTAAGCCGCGTCATTGTGGTCCAGCGCGTTTTTTTCCCAGCCGATGTAGGTGCCGAGAATCTTCGGGTTCTTTTCGACGTTCTCTTTGATCAGGCTGATCAACTGCTCGCGGCTGACGGTCAGGCGCGGCTGGCCATCGGCGCCCGGCGTGCCGAGCAGGGCGTTGACCCGTACCAGTCCGCCGGCAATCAGCAGCGGCGCTTCGAGTTCGCGCTGGATCTGGCTGACCTGGGTCTGTGCCAGCGAAGTCAGGCGTTGTTCGATGACCTGCTCGAACTGCGCCTGGGTGCGTTGCTGCACCATCTCTTGCGTGCGCGCGCCGGCAAACAGCGCGTACAGCACCAGCGCTGCCACCACGCTAAGGACGATGGCGCCGGCGAGGGCGGCAACGGAAAACTGGATCGACTTGAACTTCATGGGAGCTCCGCACGCGAGAGGACGTCTGCGCTGATGTATCGGCAGCAGGCATTGCGCCATGAGTGGTGCGCGGGGCAATTGCGCGGGGATGTCGTAAACGGATCGCTGCATGACGCAGTGGCACAGGGCTTGTGCGGGTGTGTGAATTTTTTTCTACAGATGTGGCGGGTGTTTTCTGAAAGTAGCTACTGCACGTCTGTTGTATCTGGCGCCGATACAATTACCCGCCTAGGATACGCGGCATGTTTTCAGGGAGCTTTTGAATGAACAAGACATTGGTTGTAAGTGCACTGAGCGCGGCGCTGTTGCTGGCCGGTTGTCAGTCGGTCAACACCACAAGCGGCGGCGCCGTGGGTGTGGAGCGCAAGCAGTACATGTTCAGCATGCTGTCCTCGCAAGAGGTCGACCAGATGTATGCCCAGTCCTATCAAAAGACCGTCGGCGAAGCCTCCAGCAAAGGTGTGCTGGACAAGACCAGCAGTGACGCCAAACGCGTTCAGGCAATTGCTGACCGTTTGATCGCCCAGGCACCGAACTTCCGTCCGGATGCTGCGCAGTGGAAGTGGGAAGTCAATCTGATCAAGAGCGACGAACTCAACGCCAACTGCGGTCCTGGCGGCAAGATCATTTTCTACACCGGGCTGATCGACAGCCTGAAGCTCACCGACGATGAAATCGCCGCCGTCATGGGCCATGAAATCGCCCACGCCCTGCGCGAGCACGGTCGTGAAGCGATGTCCAAGGCCTACGGCATTGAAATGGCCAAGCAGGGCGCGGGTGCGTTGCTCGGTCTGGGTCAGGACAGTCTGGCGCTGGCCGACACCGTGGCCAACTACGGCATGACCTTGCCCAACAGCCGTGCCAACGAAAACGAAGCCGACCTGATCGGCCTCGAACTCGCGGCCCGTGCCGGCTACAACCCGAACGCGGCGATCACCTTGTGGAACAAGATGAGCAAGGCTTCGGAAGGCTCACCGCCAGAGTTCATGAGCACTCACCCGGCATCGGCCAGCCGTATTGCCTCGTTGCAGGCGGCGATTCCGAAGGTCATGCCGCTGTACGAAAAAGCCCCGAAATCCTGAGGATTTGGGGGGGGGCTGATGGCCCTTTCGCGAGCAAGCCCGCTCCCACACTTGAAATGCATTCAACCTGTGGGAGCGGGCTTGCTCGCGAAGAACGATGACGCTGTCTATCGACTGACGCCGTTAAACCCAGCCACTGCTCTGCATCGCTTTGTACACCGCGACGATTGCCAGAATCATGAACGCCGAAGCCGCGAGGCGACGGATCAGGGTCAGCGGCAGTTTGTCTGCGGCAAAGTTACCCGCCAGAACCACTGGTACGTTGGCGATCAACATGCCTGCGGTGGTGCCGAGAATCACCAGCCACAGATCCGGGTATTGCGCGGCGAGCATCACCGTCGCGACCTGCGTCTTGTCCCCCATTTCGGCGAGGAAGAACGCAATCAGCGTGGTCAGGAATGGCCCGAACTTGCGTGCGGTACTGGTTTCATCGTCGTCCATTTTGTCCGGCACCAGCGTCCACAGCGCCGTGGCCGTGAAGCTCGCGGCGAGGATCCAGTGCAGCGTTGCATTCGAGAAGAAGCTGCCGAACCAGGCGCCTACCGCACCGGCTGCTGCGTGGTTGGCCAGGGTCGCGGCGACAATACCGGCAATGATCGGCCAGGGTTTGCGAAAGCGAGCGGCGAGAATCAGCGCGAGCAGTTGCGTCTTGTCGCCGATTTCGGCCAAGGCAACGATTGCGGTGGGAACGAGTAACGAGTCCAGCATCAGGATTTCCTAAGGGGCGGGTCGACACGGCTATGACACGTACAGCCTTCCCGCCCCGGGTAAGGTGTGCGTGTCATAGGTCTTGTCAAACCCTGCGATCCGTCTGTTGCGGACGCTTGGGTCGCATACGCCATGATCTGAGGATCAAGTATGTTGACGTATGCCGGACGAGCATGGCGCTCGTGGGAGACTACTCCCCTAGGACGGAGCGGATTCTGCCTTCGCAAAACCGATTGAGCAAGCCTCTTTTTTAAAAGAAGTTTTAGCCGCGCTTGGCCCGGTAGATGCGGAAACCATTGCCTTCGGCCTTGATTGCGCAGACGCCGAGATGCTCCTCGATCAGCGGTTGATACTTCAGGAAACTGTTCGCGACCAAACGCAGTTCGCCGCCGTTTTTCAGATGTTTTGCTGCTTTTCGCAGCAAGTTCTCGGTAGCGAAATAGTCGGTGTGCACGCCGACATGGAACGGCGGGTTGCTCAAAATCGCGTTCAAACCCATCGGCGCAGCGTCGATCCCATCCCCGGTCAGCACTTCAGCTTCCAGACCGTTGGCAGCCAGCGTCAGACGGCTGCTGGCGGCGGCGAATGCATCGACATCGAGCAGCGTCACCTGATTGTGCGGATAGCGACGTTTGACCGCAGCCCCCAACACGCCAGCGCCGCAACCGAAGTCGAGGAGATGGCCGCTTGGCAGTTTGTCCAGATGCTCCAGCAGCAGAGCGCTGCCGCGATCGAGGCGACCGTGGCTGAACACGCCCGGCAGGCTGATGACTTTCAGCGGGCCTTCCGCCAGTGGCAACTCATAAGTCTGCGCCAGGCTTTCCAGCGATTTTGCTTCAGGGGCGTTGGCCACGGTCACTTGCCAGAGTTGGCAGTGACGCGCGCTGTCGAGCTTGCGTGGCTTGCCGAACGGATTGAGCTGCTTGGAGGCGCCCTCGATGCCGCTGCGTTTTTCACCGACCAGAAACACCTCGCGACCGGCCAGGCGCGAGGCCACGGCATTGAGGATGTAATCGGTCAGGTCTTTGGATTTGGGCAGGAACACCACGGCGCTATCAAACTCGCGTTCCGGGACGTTCACGCCGAAATGGCTGCGGCCTTCGAAACGGGCGTCCAGCGCGGCTTGATCGCCAGCGTGCCAGCACCAGCCGAACGCGTTCGGCAGGCGCCCGAGCAAGTCATCGGCGGGCAAACCGGCCAGCAACAACGAACCCTGGAATAATTCGGGCTGACGAAGCAGTACTTCACTGCGCGGATCCATAACTGCTCCTCAAAAAAAAGTGCCGCAGTCTATCAACTGACGACCCGCAGCGCCTTACCGCTGAAGAACGCCTCGGCGTTTTCGGTCAATTGGCCGACGATGCGCTGCCGCGCTTCAACACTGCCCCAAGCGTTGTGCGGCGTGACGATCAGGCGTGGAATGTCGGCGGCCAGCAGCGGATTGCCTTGAGTCGGTGGCTCGACACTCAACACGTCGGTGGCCGCGCCGCCGAGATGACCGCTGCGCAAGGCATCGGCCAGCGCCTGCTCATCGATCAAGCCGCCACGCGCGGTGTTGACCACGAAAGCGCCGGGTTTCATCGACGCCAGTTCGCGTGCGCCGATGAAGTGGCGGGTGTGCTCGTTGAGCGGGCAGTGCAGGGTGAGCGCGTCGATTTGCGGCAGCAGTTCGTTCAGTGGCAGACGATCCGGGCGGGCAGGGCGGCCCGGAATTTGTCCGAGCAGCACACGCATGCCGAACGCTTCGGCCAGTCGCCCTACGGCACCACCGAGTTCACCGTGGCCGAGCAGACCGAGGGTTTTACCTTCCAGTTCGACAATCGGGTAGTCGAGCAGACAAAACTGTTTCGCCTGCTGCCAGCGACCTTCGCCTACGGCTTGCTGATAATCGGCCAGGTGTGTGGCGAGGTTGAGCAGCAGCATGATCGTATGTTGTGCCACCGACGGTGTGCCGTAACCCTGGCAATTGCACACGGTGATGCCGTGGGCGCGGGCGGCGGCGAGGTCGACGTTGTTGGTGCCGGTGGCGGTGATCAGGATCAGTTTCAGATCGGGGTTGGCAGCCATGGCGGCGGCGTCGATCAGGATCTTGTTGGAGATTGCCACGGTCGCACCTTGCAGGCGCTCGGCCACTTGTTCGGGCAAGGTCTGGGCGTACAGTTGCAGATCGCTGAAACATTCACGCAAGGGACTGAGATCCAGATCGCCAAGATCCAGTGAAGGGTGGTCAAGGAATACCGCGCGGCGCGTGTTCGTCATCAACTGTACCTTTTAGGCTTTGAGCGTAGGGCGTAATCTGCCGAGCCTACCAGATGAAACAAATCGTTACGCAACGCACGAAAGTCTTATGCGAACGGATAACCCTGTGGCGAGGGGGCTTGCCCCCGTTGGGTCGCGAAGCGGCCCCGAAATTACTGTCTGGATGCATCAGGCAGAGCGCTGGCGATGATTTTACGACTGCTGCGCAGCCGAACGGGGGCAAGCCCCCTCGCCACAATTGTTTTGACTCTATTGAAAGGAGCGCCCATGTACTGGACCGAGTTCTTGACCGTTGCACTGATCCACTTGCTGGCCGTCGCCAGCCCCGGCCCGGACTTTGCCGTGGTGGTGCGCGAGAGCGTGACCCATGGTCGCCGCGCTGGCACCTGGACGGCACTGGGCGTGGGCACGGCGATTTTCCTGCATGTCGGTTATTCGCTGCTCGGTATCGGCCTGATCGTGTCGCAGTCGATTGTGTTGTTCAACGCGTTGAAGTGGGCGGCTGCCGCTTACTTGTTGTACATCGGCTTCAAAGCCCTGCGCGCGCAACCGGCGAAAACCGTGACGGATGATCTGCACAAGGAAGCGGGTGTACGTACGGCGCGCGGCGCGTTCACGTCGGGTTTCGTGACCAATGGCTTGAACCCGAAAGCCACGCTGTTTTTCCTGTCGCTGTTCACCGTAGTGATCAACCCGCACACGCCACTGGCGGTGCAGGCCGGTTATGGCGTTTACCTCGCCGTGGCGACCGCGATCTGGTTCTGCCTGGTGGCGATGCTGTTCAGCCAGCAACGTGTCCGCGCCGGTTTTGCTCGCATGGGTCACTGGTTCGATCGCACCATGGGCGCGGTGTTGATCGCTCTCGGCGTGAAAATCGCCTTCACCGAAATGCACTGATCTTCCCTGTAGGAGCTGCCGCAGGCTGCGATCTGTTGATCTTGGTCGTTAAAAACAGGATCAAAGGATCGCAGCCTTCGGCAGCTCCTACACGAGTGCGATGCACTTGCTCAGGGAGTTGAGGCTCGTCCTGCGATTGCAAATGCTGGCGCAAAGCTAGCATTTGTACGGCTTTGCAAATCATTCCTTTGGCTGATTTGGCTGGCGTATAAGGGTTCTACAGTACAAATCTTTACGCCAACACCGTGCAGCCAGAAAAGGGATTCATATGTTGCAGACTCGCGTCATTCCCCCGGCCGATGGGGCCTACCAGTATCCATTGCTGATCAAGCGGCTGCTGATGTCCGGCGCCCGTTACGAGAAAACCCGCGAGATTGTCTACCGTGACCAGTTGCGCTACAGCTATCCGACCCTGATCGAGCGCGTTGCGCGGCTGGCCAACGTGCTGACGGCTGCCGGCGTCAAGGCCGGTGACACGGTGGCGGTGATGGACTGGGACAGCCATCGTTACCTGGAATGCATGTTTGCCATTCCGATGATCGGCGCGGTGATTCACACGATCAACGTGCGCCTGTCGCCCGAGCAGATTCTCTACACCATGAACCACGCCGAAGACCGCTTTGTGCTGGTCAATAGTGAGTTCGTCGGGCTGTATCAAGCGATTGCACCACATCTGACCACTGTCGAGAAAACCCTGCTGCTGACGGATCTGCCGGAGAAGACTGCCGACCTGCCGAATCTGGTCGGCGAGTATGAGCAACTGCTGGCCGCCGCCAGTCCGCAGTACGACTTCCAGGACTTCGACGAAAACTCGGTCGCCACCACGTTCTATACCACCGGTACCACCGGCAACCCGAAAGGCGTGTACTTCACCCATCGGCAACTGGTGCTGCACACCATGGGCGTGTCGACGATCATGGGCTCCATCGACAGCGTGCGCCTGCTCGGCACCAACGATGTGTACATGCCGATCACGCCGATGTTCCATGTGCATGCCTGGGGATTGCCGTACGTGGCGACCATGCTCGGGCTCAAGCAGGTTTATCCGGGGCGCTACGATCCAGAGTTTCTCGTCGAGTTGTGGCGCAAGGAAAAGGTCACGTTCTCCCACTGCGTACCGACCATCCTGCAAATGCTGCTCAACGCCAAAGGCGCGCAGGGCACCGATTTCGGCGGCTGGAAAATCGTCATCGGTGGCAGTGCACTCAATCGCACGCTGTACGAAACTGCCAAGACGCGCGGCATTCAACTCACCGCCGCCTATGGCATGTCGGAAACCGGGCCGCTGGTGTCCTGTGCGCATCTCAATGATGAGCTGATGGCCGGCAGCGAGGACGAACGCACCACCTACCGGATCAAGGCCGGTGTGCCGGGGCCGCTGGTGGAAGCGGCGATCGTCGACGCCGAGGGCAACTTCCTTCCGGCCGACGGCGAAACCCAGGGCGAACTGGTGCTGCGCGCACCCTGGCTCACCGAAGGCTATTTCAACGAACCGCAGAAGGGTGCTGAGCTGTGGGCCGGCGGCTGGCTGCACACCGGTGACGTTGCCACGCTCGACAGCATGGGCGTGATCGATATTCGCGACCGCATCAAGGACGTGATCAAGACCGGTGGCGAGTGGATTTCCTCGCTGGACCTCGAAGACCTGATCAGCCGCCACGTCGCGGTACGCGAAGTAGCAGTGGTCGGCATCGCCGATCCGCAGTGGGGCGAGCGCCCGTTTGCCTTGCTGGTCATCCGTGAAGGGCACGTGATCGGGGCGCGCGAGCTTAAGGAGCACCTCAAGCCATTCGTGGAATTGGGGCACCTGAGCAAGTGGGCGATTCCAAGCCAGATCGCCCTTGTTACTGAAATTCCCAAGACCAGTGTCGGTAAACTCGACAAGAAGCGCATCCGCCTCGACATCACCGAATGGCAGGCCAACAACAGCACCTTCCTCTCGACACTTTAAGTGTCTGCTGGCGCGCCGAAAACGGCGCGCCAGACCCACCAAGCAAGCGCTTGCCTTGTGAAATCGAAAAATTCAGCCATCCTTGCCGTGCCGACATGTGTCGGACTGGCGAAAGGACTGTTCCAGAGTGGCCGGCAGCTGCAAATCACACTTTAGAGGGATCAAGCAGTACTACCTGCTGGCTATAGTCCGCTCAAGGATTTTTAAGAACGGAGCACACGCACTAAACGGGGCGAGCAACTTTGGCGTGATTTCGGGCAGCCCTGGCGCCCGGTCCCTCCACAGCGTTTTTAAAAGTACTCACTGCCATAACAATAATGCACATGGAGTAGCGTCGATGACCTCAGTAAACCAGTTCTGGCGCCGGGCGAAACTGCCTCTGGCGGTCAGCATTGCCTCTTCGCTCGCCGGGCCCGCATTCGGCGTCAATTTCAACGTCGGTGAAATCGAAGGCCAGTTCGACTCGTCCCTGTCGATCGGTGCCAGTTGGTCTACTCAGCAACCGAACAAGAACCTCATCGGCGTCAACAATGGTGGTCACGGCCTCTCGCAGACTTCCGACGACGGCCACCTGAACTTCAAAAGCGGCGAAACCTTCTCGAAGATCTTCAAGGGTATCCACGACCTTGAATTGAAATACGGCGACACCGGCGTGTTCGTGCGTGGCAAATACTGGTACGACTTTGAACTCAAGGACGAAAGCCGTCCGTTCAAGGACATCAGCGACAACAACCGCAAGGAAGGCGCCAAGTCGTCCGGCGGGCAGATCCTCGACGCCTTCGTGTATCACAACTATTCGGTTGCCGATGAGCCGGGCTCCGTGCGTCTCGGCAAGCAAGTAGTGAGCTGGGGTGAAAGTACTTTCATCGGCGGCGGCATCAACTCGATCAACCCGATCGACGTCTCCGCGTTCCGCCGTCCGGGTGCCGAGATCAAGGAAGGTCTGATTCCGGTCAACATGTTCTACGTGTCGCAGAGCCTGACCGAAAACCTCTCGGCCGAAGCGTTCTATCAGCTGGAATGGGACCAGACGGTTGTCGACAACTGCGGTACGTTCTTCTCGCAGCCGGACATCGTTGCCGACGGTTGCAACGACAACCTGCGTGTGCTGAACAAACGTTCGCAAATTCCGGCCGTTGCTCTGGGGCCATTGGCTGCCAACGGTGTCAACGTCAACGAAGAAGGTGTTCTGGTGCGCCGTGGCGGCGACCGTGATGCCCGTGACAGCGGCCAGTGGGGCGCGTCCTTCAAGTACATGTACGAACCGCTGGACACCGAGTTCGGTGCCTACTTCATGAACTACCACAGCCGTGCGCCGATCTTCAGCGCCACCGGTGCGCCGCAATCGGTCTACAACACGGCGCGCGCGCTGCCGGGGCCTTTTGCGGCACTTGGCCCCCTGCTGGTCGCGGGTAACTCGCAATACTTCATTGAATACCCTGAAGACATCCGCCTCTACGGCTTGAGCTTCTCCACCACCCTGCCTACCGGTACGGCGTGGAGCGGTGAGATCAGCTACCGTCCGAACGCGCCGGTGCAACTGAACTCCACCGACATTCTGTTCGCCGGTGTACGTCCGCTCGGGGGTGCACTGACCAACGCTTCGATACTCAACGGTGTGCCGGGTCAGGACCTGCATGGTTACGAGCGCAAGGAAATCACCCAGATCCAGACAACGTTCACGCACTTCTTCGATCAGGTCATGGGCGCCAGCCGTCTGACCCTGGTTGGCGAAGTCGGCGCGACTTATGTCGGCGGCCTGGAAAGCCGTTCCGACATGCGTTATGGCCGCGATCCGGTGTTTGGCCCGGGTGAGTTGCCAGCCACTGGCGGTATCAATACCTGCGCCAACATTCTCAACGCCAGCACCATCAACGGTGCAGGGCCTGGGTCGCCGCAGAACAACCGCAGCCGCAATTGCGACAATGACGGCTTCACCACATCAGTGTCGTGGGGCTACCGCGGTCGCGCCATCTGGGAATACAACGACGTCTTCGCCGGCGTCAACCTCAAGCCGAACGTGGCCTGGTCCCACGACGTCAGCGGTTACTCGCCAGGCCCTGGCGGCAACTTCGAGGAAGGTCGCAAAGCGGTCAGCCTCGGTGTCGACGCTGAATACCAGAACACCTACACCGCGAGCCTGGCTTACACCAACTTCTTCGACGGCAAGTACACCACCGTGGATGACCGCGACTTCGTTGCGCTCAGCTTCGGCGTGAACTTCTAAGCACTGCATTTCAGGACGAACACACATATGAAAATAACAAAGAGTCTGTTCCACGCCGGTGTTCTGGGTCTGTCGCTGTTGGCGACCGGTGTCATGGCCGCTGTGCCTGCTGCTGAAGCCGACAAGTTGGGCAAGAGCCTGACCCCGATGGGCGCTGAAATGGCTGGTAACGCCGACGGTTCGATCCCGGCGTGGAAACCACTGCCGAAGAATGCCGGCACCGTCGACAGCAAGGGTTTCCTGTCTGACCCGTACGCCAGTGAAAAGCCGCTGTTCATCATCACCGCCAAGGACGTCGACAAGTACAAGGACAAACTTGCACCGGGCCAGTACGCGATGTTCAAGCGTTATCCGGACACCTTCAAAATGCCGGTTTACCCGTCCCATCGCGGTGCGACCGTGCCGGATGACGTGTTCGCCGCCATCAAGAAAAACGCCACCACCACCAATCTGGTGTCCGGCGGCAACGGTCTGGAAAACTTCGAAACCGCTGTACCGTTCCCGATTCCAAAAAGCGGTGTGGAAGTCATCTGGAACCACATCACCCGCTATCGCGGCGGCAGCGTGACCCGTCTGGTGACCCAGGCGACGCCACAGCCGAACGGCTCGTTCAGCCTGGTGTACTTCCAGGATCAGTTCGTGTTCCGCGACAAGATGAAGGACTACGACCCGAAAAATCCGGGCAACATCCTGTTCTACTTCAAACAGAAAGTGACTGCGCCGGCACGTCTGGCCGGTGGCGTGCTGCTGGTGCACGAGACCCTCGACCAAGTGAAGGAACCGCGTTCGGCGTGGGTCTACAACGCCGGTCAGCGTCGTGTGCGCCGTGCGCCACAAGTGTCCTATGACGGCCCGGGTACTGCGGCGGATGGCCTGCGTACCTCCGACAACCTCGATATGTTCAACGGTGCACCGGATCGTTACGACTGGAAACTCGAAGGCAAGAAAGAGATGTACATCGCTTCGGACAGCTACAAGCTCGACGATCCGAAACTGAAGTACACCGACATCATCAAGGCCGGCCACATTAACCAGGACCTGGCGCGCTACGAGCTGCGTCGCGTCTGGCACGTGGTTGCAACCCTGAAGGAAGGTCAGCGCCACATCTATGCCAAGCGCGACTTCTATATCGATGAAGACACCTGGCAAGCGGCGGTGATCGACCACTACGACGGTCGTGGTCAGCTGTGGCGTGTAGCCGAGGCGCATGCCGAGGACTACTACGACAAGCAAGTGCCGTGGTACGCCCTGGAAACCCTCTACGACCTGCAGTCTGGCCGTTATCTGGCGCTGGGCATGAAGAACGAAGAGAAACAGGCGTATGACTTCGGTTTCACCGCCACCACCAGCGACTTCACTCCGGCCGCTCTGCGTCAGGACGGTGTTCGCTAAACCGCTGTAAACCCGAGGCCGCATCCTCGTGAAAAACGCCCCGACTGGTTCGGGGCGTTTTTTTGCGCGTTTCCCACCTCACCGCTCATGTAGGAGCTGCCGCAGGCTGCGATCTTTTGATCCTGTTGTTGATTGTAAAAAACCAAGGTCAAAAGATCGCAGCCTGCGGCAGCTCCTACACGGATTCAGCACAAGGCGCGATGTAGCGGTGATGGCGGATTTTGTCGGCGCTGTGTAGCTTTTTTGTAGCCATTTGTAGCAGCAACCTTCATTACCTCTTCGTTTAAGGCTAGTCTGCGGACATCTGCAATGCCGCCAATAGCCATTCAAACAAGAGCCGGCCATGACTGATCTGTCCCCACTTCCGGGTCCTGCAAGCGTTGCCGTCGCGGCACTCGACGGGCGTTTCTTTCGCCCGCCGTTGCCCGAGGGCTACGTGCTGCGACCGCGCCTGTGCGAGCGCCTGCAAGCCGGGCTCGGTGGACGGCTATTGCTGGTCAGTGCCCCGGCCGGGTTTGGCAAGAGTTCGCTGGCGGTGGAGTTCTGCCAGAGTCTGCCGGCGCAGTGGCAAAGTCTGTGGCTCGGCCTGAGCCCGCGCGACAGTGACCCCGGGCGCTTCCTCGAGCGTTTGCTGGAAGGTTTGCAGGACGACTTTCCGCAATTGGGCAGCCGTGCACTGGGGCTGCTGAAAATGCGTCAGCGTCATCAGCCGTTTGCGTTTGAAGAATGGCTCGACGGCCTGCTCGATGAGCTGGCGCTGCACCTTGATCCAGCGGCGCCGCTGCTGTTGGTGCTCGACGATTATCATCTGGCGCAAGGCCCGGTACTCGATCGCTGCCTGCAATTCTTCCTCAATCATTTGCCGGACGGCTTGCTGGTCATGGTCACCAGTCGCCAGCGTCCGGACTGGCATCTGGCGCGCTTGCGCCTGTCTCGGCAACTGCTCGAACTGCACGAACAGGATCTGCGGCTGACCCACGACGAAGCTCTGACCTTGCTCGATCGCCACAGCAGCTCACTGCGCGGCGAAGCGCTGGAAAGCCTGATCCAACGTAGCGAAGGCTGGGTAGCCGGGCTACGTTTCTGGCTGCTGGCAGTGGCTGAAGCTGGTAGCGACGCCGCCTTGCCGCAAGCGTTGAACGGCGGGGAAGGGCTGATCCGCGATTACCTGCTCGAAGAAGTCATCGATTGCCTGCCCCCCGAAGTGCAGGCGTTTCTCTACGAAACGGCGCCTCAGGAACGCTTTTGCAGCGAACTGTGCGATGCCGTCCGCGAGTCCCATGACAGCGCCGAGATCCTGCGTTTCCTGCTGGCGCATCAGGTGTTTCTGGTGCCGCTGGATGAGCACGGTCACTGGTATCGCTATCACCATCTGTTTTCTGATCTGCTGCGCAGTCGCCCGATTGCGCAGGCGATGGTGCCGACCGCGACACTGCACCTGCGCGCCTGTCGCTGGTTCAATGCGCAGGGGCTGCTCGATGAGGCCGTGGAGCAGGCGTTGCGTGCCGGCCACCTTGATGTGGCCGCGAATCTGGTGCAAAACCTTTCTGAAGAACAACTGCTGGCCGAACAGAACGTCGGCATGTTGCTGCGCTGGAAAATGGACTTGCCCGACAGCCTGCTGATCAGCACGCCGCGTTTGATCGTCCTCTACAGTTGGGCGCTGGGGCTGGCTTGCCAGCTCGATGCCGCCGAAGAGTTGTCCAGCCATTTGAGCCGCTTTCTGCCAGCGCCTTCGGCCACTGCGCAAAAGTCGATGCTGGCGCAATGGCTGGCGTTGAGCGGGATCATTGCCCGTGGTCGCGGCCACCGTGAACTGACGCTCAGGTATTGCAGCGAAGCTCTGGAAAGCCTGCCCGCCAAACGCTACGGCCAGCGGCTGATGTGCCTGTCGACCCTGTCCAATCTGGCCATTGCCGACGGTGACCTATGGCGCGCCCGTGGCCTTAACCGAGAGTCGCTGGAGTTGGCGCAGCGCGTCGGCAACCCGTTGTTCGAAGCGTTGGCGCACTACGATCGTGCGCGGGTGTTGCAGGCACGCGGTGAAATTCTGCGCGCACTCGATGAAGTCCATCAGGGCTTGGAGCGCCTGAGCGGCCTGTCGCCGCAACGTTTGTATGCGGTGCGCGCGCGGCTGACCCTGTACGAGGGTTTTCTATTGGCGATGCGCTTGCAGCCACAAGCGGCACGCGTACGGTTGTTGGCCGGGATCGCCGAGGCACGGGCCTGTCGCGATATCAGCGTATTGATCGGTCATTGCGTGATCGCGCGTCTGGATGGCAGCAGCGGCGAGTTCGCCAAGGCCTTCGCCGAACTCGCCGAAGCCGAACGCCTGATGCACATCTGGGACGTGCCGCCGATCTACTATCTGGCGATGATCACCCTGGTCAAATGTGAACTGTGGCTGGCGCAGGGCCGCACCGATCTGGCCGAGGCCTGGCTGGCGCGATTGGGCCAGACTTACACCGGTGAAAAAGCCGCCGCGCCACCGGAATTTCATCCGCAACTGCCGTTGCACGTTGAATTGCAGCAGGCATTGCTCGACATGATTCAGGGCCAGCCGATGCTCGCTGAAGGGCGTTTGAACGTGTTGCATGAAAATGGTCAGCAAACCGGGCGACAGTTGCTCAGTGTGATGGCTCTGACGCAGAAAGTGACGTTGTTGCTGGCCGGTGGGCGCGAGCCGGAAGCGCGCAAGGCTCTAAATCAAGCATTGGAAGCCGCGAGCGGCGGCGTGCTGCAGCCGTTCGACGCGTTGATCAAAGGGCAGACGGATTGGTTGCGCGCTCAATTGGCGCCGAACGCGTCTACCCTTATCGGCCAGCAATTACTCGGACACATGCCGCATGTTGCTGTGCGTGCCGTGGCCGAATGCTCAGCGGCGGAACAACTCAGCAGCCGCGAACTGGCTGTCCTGCGCCTGATCGCTCAAGGCTGTTCAAATCAGGAAATCAGCGAGCAGCTATTCATCTCGCTCCACACCGTGAAAACCCACGCCAGCCACATCAACAGCAAACTGGGCGTCGAGCGGCGTACGCAGGCAGTGGCGAGGGCCAAGGAATTGGGAGTGTTGGCATAGCCGCAGTGTGACGGTAACGAACAACGAAAAACGCCCCGAAGCAATCGGGGCGTTTTTTCATCCGGACTGAATCACCGTCCTGAATTCGGTCTCATGGTCCAGCCATCAGACCAGCAGATCATTGGCACTGAAACTGTTGACCCCCACCAACTGGATTTCGAAGTCTGCAGTGGCACTGCCGCTGACATTGCCCGAAAGAATGTGGTCGACAAAACGCAGCTGTCCGGCTCCTGTGAAGTCGCCTGCGCCAATGAAGGTAAAGCCGTTGAAGCCCGCTACCAGAAGGTTGGCATCAAAATGACTGAGGTCGATCTTGTCGCCCTGCAGGCTGCTGAAATCGCTGATGACATCGCGATTGGCCCCCGTCCCTGTTTCGTTGACAGCACCGAATACGAACGTGTCCGCACCTGCACCGCCGAATAGGGTGTCCGTACCGGCACCGCCATTGAGAACGTTGTTGGCACTGTTGCCGGTCAAGGTGTTGTTGAGGCTGTTACCGGTCAGGTTGAAGGAGCCACCACCCAACAGCGTTACGTTTTCGACGTTCTGCAGATTGCTCAGGCTCAGGTCGACGAGGTTGTTCTGCGCCGTGGCGGTGTAAACGAGGTTCAGCGTGTCGATGCCCTCGTTGGCGTTTTCCTGCACCAGCGCCAGTTCTCCTGCTTGGTCGAGGTAGTAGGCGTCGTTGCCCTTGCCGCCGATCAGGGTATCGAGGCCGGCGCCGCCATTGAGCTGGTTATCGCCGTCGTTACCGGTGATGACGTTGTTGAGGGCGTTGCCGATGCCGTAGGTGTTGGCATTGCCGGTCAGGGTGAGGTTTTCCAGGTTGTCGCCGAGGATGTAGTCGACCGACGCCTTGACGGTATCGATCTCGTTGGCGAGGGTGCTGGTTTCCCTGACCACGTCGCCGACGTTGTCGACGATGTAGGTGTCGTTGCCCAAGCCGCCAACCAACAGGTCGGCACCGGTGCCGCCATCGAGAATGTTGTCGCCGGCGTTGCCGTTGATGGCGTTGCCCAAGGCGTTACCGGTGCCGTTGAGGTTGGCCGTGCCGGTCAGCGTGAGGATCTCCACGTTGGCGCCGAGGGTGTAGTCGATCGACGTGCGAACGGTGTCAATCTCGCCAGCCAGAGTGCTGGTTTCGCTGACCACATCGCCGACGTTGTCGACCACGTAGGTATCGTTGCCAGCCCCGCCGATCAACAGGTCGGCGCCCGCGCCGCCATCAAGGACGTTATCGGAGGCGTTGCCGGTCAGGGTGTTGTTGAGGCTGTTGCCGGTCAGGTTGAACGCGCCGCTGCCGAGCACCGCGAGGTTTTCGATGTTCTGCAGGTTGCTCAGGCTCAGATCAATGAGGCTGGACTGTGCCGTCGCGGTGTAAGTGAGGTTCAGGGTGTCGCTGCCTTCGTTGGCGTTTTCCTGCACCAGTGCCAGTTCACCCGCTTGATCGAGGAAGTAGGCGTCGTTGCCCTTGCCGCCGATCAGCGTGTCGAGGCCGGCGCCGCCATTGAGCTGGTTGTCACCGTCGTTGCCGATGATGATGTTGTTCAGCGCGTTGCCGATGCCATAGGTATTGGCGTTGCCGGTCAGGGTGAGGTTTTCCAGGTTGGCGCCAAGGATGTAGTCGACCGAGGCCTTGACGGTATCGATCTCACTGGCAAGCGTGCTGGTTTCGCTGACCACATCGCCGACGTTGTCGACGATGTAAGTGTCGTTGCCCAGCCCGCCGACCATCAGGTCCGCACCGCTGCCGCCGTCGAGGATGTTGTCGGAGGCGTTGCCGGTCAGGGTGTTATTGAGGCTGTTACCCGTCAGGTTGAACGCGCCACTGCCCAACAGCGTTACGTTTTCGACGTTTTGCAGATTGCTCAGGCTCAGGTCGACGAGGTTGTTCTGCGCCGTGGCGGTGTAAACGAGGTTCAGCGTGTCGATGCCCTCGCTGGCGTTTTCCTGCACCAGTGTCAGTTCACCCGCTTGATCAAGGAAGTAGGCGTCGTTGCCCTTGCCGCCGATCAGGGTGTCGAGGCCGGTGCCGCCATTGAGCTGGTTGTCACTATCGTTGCCGGTAATGACGTTGTTCAAGGCGTTGCCGATCCCGTAGATGTTGGCGTTGCCGGTCAGGGTGAGGTTTTCCAGGTTGTCGCCGAGAATGTAGTCGACCGATGCCTTGACGGTGTCGATCTCGTTGGCAAGGGTGCTGGTTTCCCTGACCACGTCGCCGACGTTGTCGACGATGTAGGTGTCGTTGCCCAAGCCGCCAACCAACAGGTCGGCACCGGTGCCGCCATCGAGAATGTTGTCGCCGGCGTTGCCGTTGATGGCGTTGCCCAAGGCGTTACCGGTGCCGTTGAGGTTGGCCGTGCCGGTCAGCGTGAGGATCTCCACGTTGGCGCCGAGGGTGTAGTCGATCGACGTGCGAACGGTGTCAATCTCGCCAGCCAGAGTGCTGGTTTCGCTGACCACATCGCCGACGTTGTCGACCACGTAGGTATCGTTGCCAGCCCCGCCGATCAACAGGTCGGCGCCCGCGCCGCCATCAAGGACGTTATCGGAGGCGTTGCCGGTCAGGGTGTTGTTGAGGCTGTTGCCGGTCACGTTGAACGCGCCGCTGCCGAGCACCGCGAGGTTCTCGATGTTCTGCAGGTTGCTCAGGCTCAGATCGATGAGGCTGTTTTGTGCGGTGGCGGCATACACGACATTCAGCGTGTCGTTGCCTTCGTTAGCGTTTTCCTGCACCAGTGTCAGCTCGCCCGCTTGATCGAGGAAGTAAGCGTCGTTGCCCTTGCCGCCGATCAGGGTATCGAAGCCGGCGCCACCATTAAGCTGGTTGTCACCGTCGTTGCCGATGATGATGTTGTTCAGCGCGTTGCCGATGCCATAGGTATTGGCAGTGCCGGTCAGGGTGAGGTTTTCCAGGTTGGCACTGAGGATATAGTCGACTGAGGCGCGAACGGTGTCGATCTCGCTCACCAAGGTACTGGTTTCGCGGATCACGTCGCCGACGTTGTCGACGATGTAGGTATCGTTGCCCAGCCCGCCGACCATCAAATCAGCGCCCACGCCGCCATCGAGGATGTTGTCGGAAGCGTTGCCGGTCAGCATGTTGTTGAGATTGTTGCCGGTAATGTTGAAAGTGCCATTGCCCAGCAACGCTACGTTCTCGACGTTTTGCAGATTGCCCAGGTTCAGGTCGATCAGGTTTTCCTGTGCGGTGGCGTTGTAAGCCACATTCAACGTGTCGTTACCTTCATTGGCATTTTCTTGCACCAGCGTGAGTTCACCGGCCTGGTCAAGGACGTAGGTATCGTTGCCGTTGCCGCCAATCAGGGTATCGAGACCGGCACCACCGTTGAGTACGTTGTCAGCAGCATTGCCGGTCAGGGTGTTGTTCAGGCTGTTGCCGACAAGGTTGAAGGCACCACTGCCCAACACCGTCAGGTTTTCGATGTTCTGCAGGTTGGCCTGACTCAGGTCGATGAGGCTGCTTTGTGCCGTGGCGGCATACACGACATTCAGCGTGTCGTTGCCTTCATTGGTATTTTCCTGCACCAGCGCCACTTCGCCCGCTTGATCGAGGAAGTAAGCGTCATTGCCCTTGCCGCCGATCAGGGTGTCGAGGCCGGCGCCACCATTGAGTTGGTTGTCACCGTCGTTACCGATGATGACGTTGTTCAGCGCGTTGCCGATACCATAGAGGTTGGCATTGCCGGTCAGCGTGAGGTTTTCCAGGTTAGCGCCGAGGATATAATCGATCGAGGCGCGAACGGTGTCGATCTCACTGCTCAGAGTGCTGGTTTCGCTGACCACGTCGCCGACGTTGTCGACCACGTAGGTGTCGTTGCCCGTTCCGCCGATCAGCTGGTCGGCGCCCGCGCCGCCATCAAGGACGTTATCGGAAGCGTTGCCGGTCAGGGTGTTGTTGAGGCTGTTACCGGTAATGTTGAAGGCACCTGCGCCCAGCAGCGTTACGTTGTCGACGTTCTGCAGATTGCTCAGGCTCAGGTCGACGAGGTTGTTCTGCGCCGTGGCGGTGTAAACGAGGTTCAGCGTGTCGATGCCCTCGTTGGCGTTTTCCTGCACCAGCGCCAGTTCTCCTGCTTGGTCGAGGTAGTAGGCGTCGTTGCCCTTGCCGCCGATCAGGGTATCGAGGCCGGCGCCGCCATTGAGCTGGTTATCGCCGTCGTTACCGGTGATGACGTTGTTGAGGGCGTTGCCGATGCCGTAGGTGTTGGCATTGCCGGTCAGGGTGAGGTTTTCCAGGTTGTCGCCGAGGATGTAGTCGACCGACGCCTTGACGGTATCGATCTCGTTGGCGAGGGTGCTGGTTTCCCTGACCACGTCGCCGACGTTGTCGACGATGTAGGTGTCGTTGCCCAAGCCGCCAACCAACAGGTCGGCACCGGTGCCGCCATCGAGAATGTTGTCGCCGGCGTTGCCGTTGATGGCGTTGCCCAAGGCGTTACCGGTGCCGTTGAGGTTGGCCGTGCCGGTCAGCGTGAGGATCTCCACGTTGGCGCCGAGGGTGTAGTCGATCGACGTGCGAACGGTGTCAATCTCGCCAGCCAGAGTGCTGGTTTCGCTGACCACATCGCCGACGTTGTCGACCACGTAGGTATCGTTGCCAGCCCCGCCGATCAACAGGTCGGCGCCCGCGCCGCCATCAAGGACGTTATCGGAGGCGTTGCCGGTCAGGGTGTTGTTGAGGCTGTTGCCGGTCAGGTTGAACGCGCCGCTGCCGAGCACCGCGAGGTTTTCGATGTTCTGCAGGTTGCTCAGGCTCAGATCAATGAGGCTGGACTGTGCCGTCGCGGTGTAAGTGAGGTTCAGGGTGTCGCTGCCTTCGTTGGCGTTTTCCTGCACCAGTGCCAGTTCACCCGCTTGATCGAGGAAGTAGGCGTCGTTGCCCTTGCCGCCGATCAGCGTGTCGAGGCCGGCGCCGCCATTGAGCTGGTTGTCACCGTCGTTGCCGATGATGATGTTGTTCAGCGCGTTGCCGATGCCATAGGTATTGGCGTTGCCGGTCAGGGTGAGGTTTTCCAGGTTGGCGCCAAGGATGTAGTCGACCGAGGCCTTGACGGTATCGATCTCACTGGCAAGCGTGCTGGTTTCGCTGACCACATCGCCGACGTTGTCGACGATGTAAGTGTCGTTGCCCAGCCCGCCGACCATCAGGTCCGCACCGCTGCCGCCGTCCAGGATGTTGTCGCCGGCGTTGCCGTTGATGGCGTTGTCCAAGGCATTGCCGGTGCCATTGAGGTTGGCGTTGCCAATCAGCGAGAGAACTTCCACGTTGGCGCCGAGGGTGTAGTCGATGGAAGCGCGAACGGTGTCGATTTCACTGGCCAGGTCGCTGGTTTCACTGACCACGTCGCCAATGTTGTCGACCACATAAGTGTCGTTGCCAGCACCGCCGATCAGCGTGTCGGCGCCTGCGCCACCGTCGAGCACGTTGTCGGAGACGTTGCCGGTCAGGGTGTTGTTGAGACTGTTGCCAGTAACGTTGAACGCGCCGCTGCCGAGCACGGTGAGGTTTTCGACGTTTTGCAGATTATTCAGGCCAAGGTCGACGAGGTTGTTCTGCGCCGTGGCGGTGTAAACGACATTCAGCGTGTCGTTGCCCTCGTTGGCGTTTTCTTGCACCAGCGCCAGTTCACCCGCCTGATCAAGGAAGTAGACGTCGTTGCCCTTGCCGCCGATCAGCGTGTCGAGGCCGGCGCCGCCATTGAGCTGGTTGTCACCGTCGTTGCCGATGATGACGTTGTTCTGGGTGTTGCCGATGCCATAGATATTGGCGTTGCCGGTCAGCGTGAGATTTTCCAGGTTAGCGCTGAGGACGTAGTCCACCGAAGCCTTTACGGTATCGATCTCGCTGGCCAGGATGCTGGTTTCACTGATTACATCGCCGACGTTGTCGACAATATAGGTGTCGTTGCCGGCTCCACCGATCAACGTGTCGGCACCGGTGCCCCCGTCGAGGACATTATCGCCGTCGTTGCCGGTAATGACGTTGTTCAAGGCATTGCCGGTGCCGTTGAGATTGGCTATCCCAACGAGGGTCAGGTTCTCCAGATTGGCGCCGAGGGTGTAATTGATCGAAGCGCGAACGGTGTCGATCTCAGTGGCCAGGGTGCTGGTCTCAGTGATCACATCGCCGATGTTGTCGATGACATAGGTGTCGTTGCCGGCGCCGCCGATGAGTGTGTCAGCGCCAGCGCCGCCATCGAGCACGTTGTTGCCACTGTTGCCGGTCAACACGTTGACCAGTTCATTACCGGTCAGGTCGATGGATGCCGAGCCCAGCAGTACGCCATCCTCCACGTTGCTGGAGAGGGTGTAGCTGACCGTCGTGCGGATCTGATCGTGACCGTCACCGTTGAACTCCATGACTCGGTCATTGACGTCGTCGATGATGTAAACGTCATCGCCTGCGCGGCCCCAGAGCCAGTCCGCCCCGGATCCGCCATCGAGAATATTGTTGCCGTTGTTGCCATTGATACGGTTGTCAATGAAATTGCCAGTGCCGTTCAGGTCGGCATTGCCGGTAAGCGTCAGAGTCTCGATGTAGTTGCCGAGTGTGTAGTTGACGGAGGCGTAGACAAGATCGTGGTCGTAGGACCAGTTTTCAATGATCTCGTCAGCGCTGTTGTCGACGTAGTAAGTGTCGCTGCCGCTGCCGCCAATCATCGTATCGGCGCCTGCGCCGCCATCGATGACGTTATTGCCCGAGTTACCGGTCAGCACGTTGTTGTATTCGTTGCCGGTCAGGTTGATCGCCGCAGTACCCAGCAGTTCGCCGTTTTCGATATTGGCGCCGAGCGTGTAGCTGACGCTGGTGCGAACCAGATCACGACCTTCGTTGGCAAGCTCAACGACCGTATCGTCGAGTCGATCAATCACATAAGTGTCGTCACCCGTACCGCCAACCAGTGTGTCGGCACCAGCGCCGCCGTCCAGGTAGTCGTTGCCGACCCCACCCTGAAGGTTGTTGGCGGAGGCATTGCCACTCAACGTGTTGTTGGCACTGTTGCCGATCACATTGAACGCGCCGCTGCCCAGAACCTGTACGTTTTCAAAGTTCACCAGATTGTTCTGGCTCAGGTCGATGACACTGGTCTGCGCGGTGGCGTCGTAGCTGATGTGCAGGGTGTCGTTACCCTCGTTGGCCTTTTCCTGAACGAGAGCCAGTTCATCAGACTGATCGAGACTGTAGTCATCGTTGCCTTTGCCACCGATCAGGGTGTCGACGCCGGCGCCACCGTTCAATTGGTTATTGGCGTCGTTGCCCGTGATCACGTTGTTCTGGGTGTTGCCGGTGCCATTGATGTTGGCCGTGCCGGTCAGCGTGAGATTTTCCAGGTTAGCGCCGAGGGTGTAAGACACCGATGCCTGCACATTATCGATTTCGCTGGCCAGAGTGCTGGACTCAACGACGACGTCACCGACGTTGTCGACGATGTAGGTGTCATTGCCTGCGCCGCCGATGAGAAGGTCAGTGCCGCCGCGACCGTCGAGAATGTTGTTGCCGGCATTACCCGCGATCACGTTGTTCGACGAGTTGCCATAGGCGTTGAGATTGCCGTTGGTCAGCAACGTCAGGTTCTCGACGTTTTCACTGCCGAACAGGTCATAACTGACGGTAGAAAAAACCGAATCGATTTCCGTCGGCGATGTTCCGGTCTCGACGATCACATCGCCTTTGTTGTCGACATAGTAGGTATCGTTGCCTGCGCCACCGACCATGTAGTCGGCACCTTCACGACCATCAATGACGTTGTCCAGGGCATTGCCCCGAATCTGGTCGTTGAAGGTCGAACCGATGGCATTTTCGATTTTGGCGCCATAGGCAATCGCCAGGCCGCTGTTGAAAAAATTAGTGGAGTTGTAGAAGAAACCGATGCCAATCGAGCTGAACGCACCTTCGTTCAAATCAAGGCTGACCGAATTCAACTGGTTGCTGGCGTCGATGGTGTCGTTGCCACCGGAGTCCCAGATGGTCTCGAAAATCTTGTCGTACTGTTTCCAGCTATAGACGGTGTCTCCGGCTTGCCACTGAGTATTGGCACCGTACAGGGCCTGGATCGCGAGGATGTCCAGGAGCATGGGAGTCGTTGGCTGGTAGGAGTAATTGTTGTTGTAACTCATGACCGTGTAACGGACATCGTCCAGCGACGCATCAAGAATCGTCGAGTTCACCGCGTTCGGAGAGAACGGGTGCTTCAGTCCGATGGCATGACCGATTTCATGAATGTAAGTCATGTAATCGTAGGAGCCATTGATCGGGAACTCATTGGCCGGATCGCCAATCCACACGTCGCCACCCTTGGGCGTATTGGATGGCGTATAAGCCCAGGCCGCGGCCTGGTCTTTCATCAACGCATAGCCACCAAAACGCAAGTCGCCGACGTTGGAAATATCGTCGGTGGTTTTGGTGAATGAAATATTGGCTACCGAACTCCAGGTGGCTAACGCTCTGATTATTCCGCCTTGCTGAGACGTCGACAGGTCATACATGGCTTTGTATTCATTGTCGGCACTGTAGTTGGTCGCGAAGTAGGAAGTACCCGACGCGACGAAGCTATAGGTCAGATTGGTGGTCCCGCCCAGAGGCCAGTTGGATCCTGCCCAATAAGACCCGGACAATAGGCTGTCTACAGGTTTGACGCCGGTCAGCGAGGAATTGAAGCTAAGCGTAGAGCCAGTTGGAGTGGGCATTTGAGTTCCTGGGTATGATGTGGCCCTTCCTGAATGCGGCCGCTACAAAATGTTGATTTTGCATCAGAATGAATACGATTGGCATCATATGGCCATCATTTTTATGAGCTGTTCGTCAGATATCCGATTGGCAACCTGTATCGGCTGTTGAAGTAGACTTCTGAAGTCAGCTTTTCAGTGTTTGCCCAGGATCACTCATGACCGTCATTGCTCCCAAACTTATCCGCGAAACCTTCCCCGTCGGCCCACTCCAGTGCAACTGCACCATCATCGGCGACCCGATCACCAAAAAGGCCATTGTCGTCGACCCGGGTGGCAATCCTGACCTGATCATCGCGCGCCTCGATGCTCATGGTCTGAAAGTCGTCAGCATCATCCACACCCATGCCCATCTCGATCACTTCCTCGCCTCCGGCCAGATGAAAGAGAAAACCGGTGCGACCCTGCACTTGCACAAGGAGGACCAGTTCCTCTGGGACAACCTTGAGATGCAGTGCCAGATGTTCGGCGTGCCCTACACCCCGGTGCCGGCACCGGATCGCTGGTTGAGCGACGATGAAGAACTCGCCTGTGGCTGCGGCGTGGCGCTGCATACGCCGGGTCATACGCCCGGTTCCATGAGCTTTTGGTTTTCCGAGGCTAAGCTGTTGATTGCCGGCGACACGCTGTTTCGTCGCGGCGTAGGGCGCACGGATTTGTGGGGCGGCGATCAGGCAACCATCGTGCGGTCGATCAAGCAGCGGTTGTACACCCTGGACGAAGATGCAACGGTGGTGACCGGGCATGGTCCGGATACGCGACTGGGTGACGAAATGCGCGAAAACCCGTTTGTGCGGGCGTAAATATTTTGTCACGAGTGCCCGGCGGAATTTTTGTGCATTGTCATGATCCAACGCCCGCGCAGGTCCATTTTACCCAGTGGCCGCTGCACCACAGAATGCGAAAAACCAGGAGCTCTCCATGTTCACCAAGCGTCGTTTGATTATTGTCGCTACTGCCGTGGCCTTGCTGTCCGGCTGCGCCTCGCCTAACCCGTATGACAATCAGGGCCAGGCCGACGGTGGCTCTCAAGGCATGAGCAAAACCGCCAAGTACGGTGGTCTCGGCGCTCTGGCCGGTGCTTTGGCCGGTGCTGCCATCGACCATAACAATCGCGGCAAGGGTGCCTTGATCGGCGCCGCTGTGGTGGGTGCTTCGGCGGCCGGTTACGGTTACTACGCTGACAAACAGGAAGCCAAGCTGCGTGCCAGCATGGCCAACACCGGGGTTGAAGTGCAGCGTCAGGGCGACCAGATCAAACTGATCATGCCGGGCAACATCACCTTCGCCACCGATTCGGCGAACATTGCATCGAGCTTCTATCAACCGCTGAACAACCTGGCCAACTCGCTGAAAGAGTTCAACCAGAACCAGATCGAAATCGTCGGCTACACCGACAGCACTGGCAGCCGCCAGCACAACATGGACCTGTCGCAGCGTCGTGCGCAGAGCGTGGCGACCTACCTGACCTCGCAGGGTGTCGGCGGTGCCAACCTGACGGCCCGTGGTGCCGGTCCCGATAATCCGATTGCCAGCAACGGTGACGTCAATGGCCGGGCGCAGAACCGCCGGGTTGAAGTCAACCTGAAGGCGATCCCGGGCCAGCAGTATGGTGGTCAGCAGCAACAGCAGCCGGGTACGGTTCAGCAGTATCCGTAAGCGATTGCCTGAATGAAGAAATGCCCGATCCTGTGATCGGGCATTTTTTTGTGTGGCCGGTTATGGCCTCATCGCGAGCAGGCTCACTCCTACAGGGGAATGCATTTCAAAATGTAGGAGTGAGCCTGCTCGCGATGGCGATCAAATCGGCACCACAAAACTATCAGGCACAAAAAAGCCCCCGGACACATCACTGTCCGGGGGCTTTTTGTTTTCAGCGAAGGCTGATTACTTCTTCAGACCATAATGCTCATCGAGCATGCCCGGCGAGTTCGGGGTCTTCGGTGCGTAGTCGCGTGGCGGCTCCTGATCGCGCGGTGGCGTCAGGCGTTCGCGTGGTGCCACTGCCGCGTCGGCATGCAGGGCGGCGATCAGGCGCTGGCGGGTCTGCTCGTCCAGGGCCAGACGATTGGCACCCTCGGCGAGATGGTCCTGCACTTCCTGATAGCTCTGGGTCAGTTTCTTGACCAGCATCGCGGTGCTGTTGAAGTGGGTGACCACCTCGTTCTGATAACTGTCGAAGCGTTCCTGAATATCATCCAGTTGACGCTGCGTGCGGCTCGGTGCGGCGTTCGGCGCAACGCGCGCGATCAGGAATCCAATGGCGACACCCACAACCAGGGCAAGAGTCGGTAACAACCAAACTAAGAGCGAGTGTTCCACGAGTCCTTCCTCTATAAACGGCTTTGCTTTACGTTAACGGCTCGAACCTGCGCTGTATACCGCGATTCACTCGCAATAGATTGGCACAGACAATTTGCTAGACGAGTCGACCCGATTCGAGGTCACGGAGTTCCTTCCTTGCTGATGCGTGAAACCCCCGTTGTGATTGATGGCCCAGTCGGCCAAATCGAAGCTCTGCTTCTCGAAAACAAGAGCTTGGATAACGAGCAGCCGCGCGGCATCGCGCTGATCTGCCACCCGAACCCGGTGCAGGGCGGCACCATGCTCAACAAGGTTGTCTCGACCCTGCAGCGCACCGCGCGCGACGCCGGCCTGATTACCTTGCGCTTCAACTATCGCGGCGTTGGTGCCAGCGAAGGTTCGCATGACATGGGCACCGGCGAAGTCGATGACGCCCAGGCTGCCGCCGCATGGCTGCGGGAAAAACACCCGGATCTGCCGATGACCCTGTTCGGTTTCTCCTTCGGCGGATTTGTTGCAGCAAGTCTCGGCGGCCGTCTTGAAGCGCAAGGCGTGCAGCTCAAGCACCTGTTCATGGTCGCGCCGGCGGTCATGCGTCTGGGCGAGCAGGATCAACTGCCGCAACACGGCGAACTCACGGTGATCCAGCCGGAAACCGACGAAGTCATCGAGCCTCAGCTGGTTTACGACTGGTCGGAAAAACTCCAGCGCCCCCATGAGCTGTTGAAAGTGGCAGAATGCGGACACTTTTTTCATGGCAAGCTGACCGATCTCAAGGATCTGATCCTGCCGCGTCTCTCGAATTGATTGCAGTCTGACAAGCGATTACCCATGACGAACCGTACCCGAATCCTCACCGGCATCACCACCACCGGCACGCCGCACCTGGGCAACTACGCCGGCGCCATCCGCCCGGCGATCCTTGCCAGCCGCGACAGCAATGCCGATTCGTTCTACTTTCTGGCCGACTACCACGCCCTGATCAAATGCGATGACCCGCTGCGCATCCAGCGCTCGCGTCTGGAAATCGCCGCGACCTGGCTGGCCGGTGGCCTCGATGTCGACCGCGTGACCTTCTACCGCCAGTCCGACATCCCGGAAATCCCCGAGCTGACCTGGCTGCTGACCTGCGTTGCCGCCAAGGGCCTGCTCAACCGCGCCCACGCCTACAAGGCCTCGGTAGACAAGAACGTCGAAACCGGCGAAGACCCGGACGCCGGCATCACCATGGGCCTCTACAGCTACCCGGTGCTGATGGCGGCGGACATCCTGATGTTCAACGCGCACAAGGTGCCGGTCGGTCGTGACCAGATCCAGCATGTCGAGATGGCCCGTGATATCGGCCAGCGCTTCAACCACTTGTTCGGTCAGGGCAAAGAATTCTTCACCATGCCCGAAGCGCTGATCGAAGAAAGCGTGGCGACGTTGCCGGGCCTCGACGGTCGCAAGATGTCGAAGAGCTATGACAACACCATCCCGTTGTTCTCCAGCGCCAAGGAGATGAAGGACGCGATCTCGCGGATCGTCACCGACTCCAAAGCGCCAGGCGAAGCCAAGGATCCGGACAACTCGCACCTGTTCACCCTGTTCCAGGCGTTCGCCACGCCGGCGCAGGCTGGTGAGTTCCGCAGCGAACTGCTCGGTGGTCTGGGTTGGGGTGAGGCGAAGAACCGTCTGTTCCAGTTGCTCGACAACGATCTCGGCGAGGCGCGCGACAAGTATCACCAGTTGATCGAACGTCCGGCGGATCTGGAAGACATCCTGCAGATCGGTGCGAAAAAGGCCCGTGCCGTGGCGACGCCGTTCCTTAACGAACTGCGCGAAGCCGTTGGCCTGCGTTCTTTCGTCAATCAGGTTCAGGTTGCCGCAACCACCAAGAAGAAAGCCGCGAAAGCCGCACGTTTCGTCAGCTTCCGCGAAGACGACGGCAGCTTCCGTTTCCGTCTGCTGGCGGCCGATGGCGAGCAACTGCTGCTGTCGCGTAACTTCGCCGACGGCAAAACCGCAGGCCAAGTGACCAAACAGCTGCAATCCGGCCAGCCGCTGGACGTGCGCAGCGAAGACCTGAGCTTCAGCGTCTGGCTGGAAGGTGATTGCGTTGGCGATAGCCCGGCGTTCGCCGACACGGTTGCGCGGGACGCGGCCATCGAGGCGCTGCGCATCGCGCTGACCCCGGTTCAGGACTAATCGGCGGCACGGTCCGACCAAGGGCCGATTGCCATTCCCACGGGCCGTCGCTACAGTGACGGCCCGTTTTTGTTGCCTTGCTAACGAATTATGACGCCCCTAGAACGATACCAAGCTGATCTGAAACGCCCGGACTTCTTCCATGACGCCGCGCAGGAAACTGCTGTGCGTCATCTACAGCGTTTGTACGAGGATCTGATCGCCGCCGATCAGAACAAACCGGGTCTGCTGAGCAAGCTGTTCGGCAAAAAAGATCAGACGCCGGTCAAGGGCCTGTATTTCTGGGGCGGCGTGGGTCGCGGTAAAACTTACCTGGTCGACACCTTCTTCGAAGCGCTGCCGTTCAAGGAAAAGACCCGCACCCACTTCCACCGCTTCATGAAGCGTGTGCACGAAGAGATGAAAACCCTCGGTGGCGAGAAAAACCCGCTGACCCTTATCGCCAAACGTTTTGCCGATGAGTCGCGGGTAATCTGCTTCGATGAGTTCTTCGTTTCCGACATCACCGACGCGATGATCCTCGGCACGTTGATGGAAGAATTGTTCAAGAATGGCGTGACCCTGGTCGCGACCTCGAACATCGTCCCGGACGGTCTGTACAAGGACGGTCTGCAACGCGCGCGCTTCCTGCCGGCGATTGCGCTGATCAAGCAGAACACCGAGATCGTCAACGTTGACAGCGGCGTCGACTACCGTTTGCGTCACCTCGAACAAGCGGAGCTGTTCCACTTTCCGCTCGACGAAGCGTCCCACGAAAGCCTGCGCAAAAGCTTCCGCGCGCTGACGCCGGAATGCACCGCTGCGGTCGAGAACGACGTGCTGATGATCGAGAACCGCGAGATCCGTGCCCTGCGTACTTGTGACGATGTGGCCTGGTTCGATTTCCGCGAACTGTGCGACGGCCCGCGCAGCCAGAACGATTACATCGAGCTGGGCAAGATCTTCCACGCCGTGCTGCTCAGCGGCGTCGAGCAGATGAGCGTCACCACCGACGACATCGCCCGTCGCTTCATCAACATGGTCGACGAATTCTACGATCGTAACGTCAAGCTGATCATTTCGGCGGAAGTCGAGCTGAAGGATCTGTACACCGGCGGCCGTTTGAACTTCGAGTTCCAGCGCACGCTGAGCCGCTTGCTGGAGATGCAATCGCACGAATTCCTGTCGCGGGCGCACAAGCCTTAAACAGTTCGCCAAATAAACAGGGCCTGCAATTGCAGGCCCTTTTTTATGCGCTGAAGATCAAAAGATCGCAGGCTTCGCCAGCTCCTACAGGTGTACGCCATTCTGTAGGAGCTGCCGCAGGCTGCGATCTTTTGTTTTTAGGCAGCCTGCTGAAACTGCTGTCGATACTGGTTCGGCGACAGCTCCGTATGCTGGCGGAACAGCCGCGCAAAGAAGCTCGCATCGTCGTAGCCGACCTCATAACTGATGGTCTTGATGCTCTTGCGGCTGCCGGACAGCAAGCCTTTCGCAGTCTCGATCCGCAGCCGTTGCAGGTAATGCAGGGGTTTGTCACCGGTGGCCGTCTGGAAGCGCCGCATGAAATTGCGGATGCTCATGCCGTGCTCGCGGGCGACGTCTTCGAAGCGGAACTTGTCGGCGAAGTGCTCTTCGAGCCAATGCTGGATCTGCAGGATGATCACATCCTGATGCAGCTTCTGCCCACCGAAACCGATGCGTCCCGGCGAATAGCTGCGCTGCACTTCGTAGAGGATGTCGCGGGCCACGGCTTGCGCGACGTTTGCCCCGCAGAAGCGTTCGATCAGATAGATATAGAGATCGCAGGCTGAAGTGGTGCCGCCGGCGCAGTAGAGGTTATCGGCGTCGGTCAGGTGTTTGTCCTGATTCAGGTAAACCCGCGGAAAACGCTCGGCGAACGCATTGAAGAACCGCCAGTAGGTGGTCGCTTCCTTGCCGTTGAGCAGGCCGGCCTCGGCCAGCCAGAACACCCCGGTGGCTTCGCCGCACAACACCGCGCCACGCGCGTGCTGTTCGCGCAACCACGGCAAGACCTGGGGATAACGGCTGCAAAGCGTATCGAAATCGTCCCAGAACGCCGGAAGGATAATCACGTCGGCGTTTTCCAGGCCGCCGTCGACCGGCATGACCACGTCACTGAAGCTGTTCACCGGTTTGCCGTCGGGGCTGACCAGGCGCGTTTCAAACGCCGGAGTCAGGCCGTGGCCCAGTTGCTTGCCGTAACGCAGGCTGGCCAGATGGAAAAAATCCTTGGCCTGCATGAGAGTGGATGCGAAAACCCGGTCAATCGCCAGGATGCTGACGCGCCGCAAGGGCGTGGAGACTTGCTTGGACATAATTCAACTTTTGTTTTGTTTTTATAAGGGGAAGTGGTCACCAGACGGCTGGATCGTCTTATTTTTTGTCGGATGTGTCCAGTGTCCTGTATCGCCGGTGGCGCTTAGTCTCTGAAGGTCATCCCCCTCCAACAACAAAGAAAGGTGCCGCATGATCCCCAGAACCTTGTTCAGCTCCGAGCACGAATTGTTCCGCGACAGCGTACGAACCTTCCTCGAAAAAGAGGCTGTGCCGTTCCACGCTCAATGGGAGAAACAAGGCCATATCGACCGCAAGCTCTGGAACAAGGCGGGGGAGGCGGGGATGCTTTGCTCGCACCTGCCGGAAGAGTACGGCGGTTTGGGGGCGGACTTTCTGTACAGCGCCGTGGTGATCGAAGAGGTCGGTCGACTGGGGTTGACCGGGATCGGTTTCTCGCTGCATTCGGACATTGTTGCGCCGTACATCCTGCATTACGGCAGCGAGGCACTGAAGCACAAATACCTGCCGAAACTGGTCTCGGGCGAGATGGTCACGGCCATCGCCATGACCGAGCCGGGTGCGGGCTCCGACCTGCAAGGCGTGAAAACCACCGCTGTGCTGGACGGTGACGAGTACGTGATCAACGGTTCGAAAACCTTCATCACCAACGGCTTCTTGGCAGATCTGGTGATCGTCGTCGCCAAAACCGATCCGAAAGCCGGCGCCAAAGGCACCAGCCTGTTTCTGGTTGAAGCGAATACGCCGGGCTTCGAGAAGGGCAAGCGCCTGGAGAAGGTCGGCATGAAGGCGCAGGACACCTCGGAATTGTTTTTCCAGGACGTGCGTGTACCCAAGGAAAACCTGCTGGGGCAGGCGGGAGCAGGGTTTGCCTATCTGATGCAGGAGTTGCCGCAGGAGCGTCTGACCGTGGCCATTGGGGGGCTGGCTTCAGCCGAGGCAGCGTTGCAGTGGACGCTGGATTACACCCGCGATCGCAAGGCGTTCGGCAAAGCGATTGCTGACTTCCAGAACACCCGTTTCAAGCTGGCGGAGATGGCCACCGAGATTCAGATCGGTCGGGTGTTTGTCGATAAATGTCTCGAATTACATCTGCAAGGCAAGCTGGATGTGCCGACGGCGGCGATGGCGAAATACTGGGGCACTGATCTGCAATGCAAGGTCCTCGACGAGTGTGTGCAGTTGCATGGCGGTTACGGCTACATGTGGGAATACCCGGTGGCCCGGGCGTGGGCCGATGCGCGAGTGCAGCGGATTTATGCCGGCACCAATGAAATCATGAAGGAGATCATTGCGCGGTCGCTTTGATCTTCGCTGCATTGGCTGGCCTCTTCGCGAGCAGGCTCGCTCCCACAGGGGAGCACCGTACCTGTGGGAGCGAGCCTGCTCGCGAAGCTTTTAGCGGTCAATCAAGGCGCTGGGTTCGGATGATCCTTGTGAATCGCCTCAATCCCTGCCAGTACTTCATCGGAGAGCTGCAGATCGAAACTGGCAATGTTGCTGTCCAGTTGCTCAAGCGTCGTCGCCCCGATGATGTTGCTGGTGACGAACGGTTGCTGGGTCACAAACGCCAACGCCATTTGCGCCGGATCCAGACCGTGTTCACGGGCCAGCGCGACGTAACGGCTGCACGCTGCTTCCGATTGCGCGTTGAAATAGCGGCTGAAGCGGCTGTAGAGGCTCAGGCGGCCTTTCGGCGGACGCGCGCCACCTTCGTACTTGCCTGAGAGGAAACCAAACGCCAGCGGCGAATAAGCGAGCAGGCCGCATTGTTCGCGGATGGCGATTTCCGCCAGGCCGACTTCAAAGCTGCGGTTGAGCAGGTTGTACGGGTTCTGGATCGACACCGCACGCGGCCAGCCACGGGCTTCGGCCAGCGCGAGAAAACGCATGGTGCCCCACGGTGTTTCGTTGGACAGGCCGATGTGACGAATCTTGCCGGCCTTCACTTGCTCGTCGAGCGCTTCAAGAGTGTCTTCCAGCGGAGTGAGATTGGCTTCGATCTTGTGCTTGTAGCCCAGCTGTCCGAAAAAGTTGGTGCTGCGCTCCGGCCAGTGCAATTGATACAGGTCGATATAATCGGTCTGCAGGCGCTCAAGGCTGGCATCCACCGCAGCTGTGATGTGCTGGCGATTGTGGCGCAGGTTTTTGTCGCGGATATAGTCGATGGTGTTGCCGGGGCCGGCGATTTTGCTGGCGAGGATCCAGTCGGCGCGGTCGCCGCGGCTTTTGAAGTAATTGCCGATGTAGCGCTCGGTTGTGGCGTAGGTTTCGGCTTTTGGCGGCACCGGGTACATCTCGGCGGTGTCGATGAAGTTGATCCCGGCTTCCTTGGCCCGTTCGATCTGGGCGAAGGCTTCAGCTTCAGTGTTTTGCTCGCCCCAGGTCATGGTGCCGAGGCAGATTGCACTCACGTTCAGGTCGGTACGGCCTAGCTGGCGATAGTCCATCGGATGCTCCTTGGGCAAAACAATCATAAAAGCAGGTTGAAATATTTTTCGCAATCTGCATAATTGCCGACCTCTTTCTGCAGTGGAAGTGATGCGCCGCCGCCGAAGAATCTTGCCGTTGAACGGACGCGCCGACCCGAGCCCCCGAAAGCGTCTGTATCCGGCTGCCTTTGACTTGTCAAAGTACGCACTATTCAGTAAGATCCGCCGTCTAATTTACAGGGCGGCCCCTGAGGCTATAAAGAATGAAAACTTTTACTGCTAAACCAGAAACAGTAAAGCGCGACTGGTTTGTCGTCGACGCTGCTGGTCAGACCCTGGGTCGTCTGGCCACCGAAATCGCGAGCCGTCTGCGTGGCAAGCACAAGCCTGAGTACACTCCTCACGTTGACACCGGCGACTACATCGTCGTAATCAACGCTGAGCAGATTCGTGTTACCGGTGCTAAAACCACTGACAAAATGTACTACTCCCACTCCGGTTTCCCGGGCGGCATCAAGTCGATCAACTTTGAAAAGCTGATCGCTAAAGCCCCTGAGCGCGTGATCGAGACCGCGGTTAAAGGCATGCTGCCTAAAAACCCACTGGGTCGCGACATGTACCGTAAGCTGAAAGTCTATGCGGGCGCTGCACACCCACATACTGCTCAGCAGCCCCAAGAACTGAAGTTTTAACGGAATAGTACATTATGTCGGCGACTCAAAATTACGGCACTGGCCGTCGCAAGACCGCAACCGCACGCGTTTTCCTGCGTCCGGGTACTGGTAACATCTCCATCAACAACCGTTCGCTGGAAAACTTCTTCGGCCGCGAAACTGCCCGCATGGTAGTTCGCCAGCCGCTGGAGCTGACTGAGACTGTCGAGAAGTTCGACATCTACGTCACCGTGATCGGCGGTGGTGTAAGTGGTCAAGCTGGCGCAATCCGCCACGGCATCACTCGCGCTCTGATGGACTACGACGAAACCCTGCGTGGCGCTCTGCGCAAAGCTGGCTTCGTTACTCGCGACGCCCGTGAAGTTGAACGTAAGAAAGTTGGTCTGCGTAAAGCGCGTAAGCGTCCGCAGTACTCGAAGCGTTAATTCCGCTTCCACGTTCAAAAAGAACGCCCGATTCCTCACGGAAGCGGGCGTTTTTTTATGCCTGCGATTTATCAAAAGAATTGCGCTGTGACAACTTGCCACATTCGTAGACCCCCTATACTGCAAGGCTTGAGGGTGAGAGCTCCGGGTAATTCCCTTGTCAGAATTGGGGCTTTTCATTACCATTCGGCAAAATTTTTATAAGTAACATTGATTTATTTAGTAGATGCCTGATTTAACAGGCCACAAAGCTGATGGGAGAGGACTGAATGAGCAATGACGGCGTGAATGCAGGCCGGCGTCGCTTCTTGGTAGCAGCCACATCCGTGGTGGGTGCTGCAGGAGCGGTGGGGGCTGCGGTCCCGTTCGTGGGGTCATGGTTTCCCAGTGCCAAGGCGAAAGCCGCCGGTGCACCGGTGAAAGTGAATGTCGGCAAGATCGAGCCAGGACAGCAGATGATTGCTGAGTGGCGCGGCCAGCCGGTGTTCATTGTCCGCCGTACCAAGGAAATCCTGGATAATCTGAAAAAGATCGAGGGCCAGCTCTCCGATCCGGATTCCAAAAACTCCACGCAACCCACCTATGTCGATCCTGAAGTGCGTTCGATCAAGCCGGAAATTCTGCTGCTGATCGGGATCTGCACACACCTGGGTTGCTCACCAACCTTCCGTCCCGAAGTGGCACCTGCGGATCTGGGTAAAGACTGGGTAGGCGGTTATTTCTGCCCTTGCCACGGTTCCCACTACGATCTGGCTGGCCGCGTCTACAAGTCGCAACCTGCGCCTTTGAACCTGCCAGTTCCCCCGCATTCCTATGAGACCGATGACCTGATTGTCATTGGCGTCGATACGGAGAAAGCGTGATGAGCAAGTTCATGGATTGGGTTGATGCGCGCTTTCCCGCGACCAAAATGTGGGAAGACCATCTCAGCAAGTATTACGCGCCAAAAAACTTCAACTTCTTCTACTTTTTCGGCTCCCTGGCGTTGCTGGTGCTGGTCAACCAGATCGTCACCGGTGTCTGGCTGACGATGAGCTACACGCCGTCGGCAGAAGAGGCATTCGCTTCCGTCGAATACATCATGCGCGACGTCGAGTACGGCTCGATCCTGCGTTTGTTGCACTCGACCGGCGCCTCGGCGTTCTTCATCGTGGTTTATCTGCACATGTTCCGTGGCTTGCTCTACGGTTCGTACCAGAAACCGCGTGAGCTGGTCTGGGTCTTCGGCATGCTGATTTATCTGGCTCTGATGGCCGAAGCCTTCATGGGTTACCTGCTGCCATGGGGCCAGATGTCCTATTGGGGAGCCCAGGTGATCATCTCGCTGTTCGGTGCGATACCGGTCATCGGTAACGACCTGACTCAGTGGATCCGTGGTGACTACCTGATCTCGGGCATTACCCTCAACCGCTTCTTCGCCTTGCACGTCGTCGCTCTGCCGATCGTCATTCTCGGCCTGGTGGTGCTGCACATTCTGGCGCTGCACGAAGTCGGTTCGAACAACCCTGACGGCGTCGACATCAAGAAGCACAAAGACGAAAACGGCATCCCGCTGGACGGCATTGCCTTCCACCCGTACTACACCGTGAAAGACATTGTCGGTGTCGTAGTGTTCCTGTTTATCTTCTGCTTTATTGTGTTCTTCTTTCCGGAAATGGGCGGCTACTTCCTCGAAAAACCAAACTTCGAGCAAGCCAACCCGTTCAAGACGCCAGAGCATATTGCGCCGGTCTGGTACTTCACGCCGTTCTACGCAATCCTGCGGGCGATCCCCGACAAACTCATGGGCGTCATCGCCATGGGCGCGGCGATTGCGGTGCTGTTCGTGCTGCCATGGCTGGACCGCAGTCCGGTCAAGTCGATGCGCTATAAAGGCTGGATGAGCAAAATCTGGCTGCTGGTGTTCTGCATTTCGTTCGTGATCCTCGGCATTCTGGGCGTACTGGCCCCGACGCCGGAGCGCACTCTGGTATCGCAGGTCTGCACCTTCCTGTACTTCGCCTACTTCATTCTGATGCCGTTCTACACCAGGCTCGAGAAGACCAAACCGGTTCCGGAAAGGGTGACTGGCTGATGAAAAAGTTATTTTTTGCTCTGATTTTCGCTGCTTTGCCTGTCCTGTCTTTCGCTGCCGAGCATGGTGGTCCGGAACTGGAAAAAGTCGACATCGACGTCTCCGACAAGGCTGCCCTGCAGGATGGCGCGCGGACCTTTGCCAACTATTGCATGGGTTGCCACAGTGCCAAGTTCCAGCGTTACGAGCGGGTTGCCGATGACTTCGGTATCCCGCACGAAATGATGCTGGAAAAACTGGTGTTCACCGGCGCGAAGATCGGCGATCACATGAACATCGGCATGCAGCCGGCCGACGCCAAGACCTGGTTCGGCGCGGCGCCACCGGACCTGACCCTGGTGGCTCGCGTTCGTGGTACCGACTGGCTCTACGGTTACCTGCACTCGTTCTACGAAGATCCGGCACGTCCTTGGGGGGTGAACAACAAGGTCTTCCCGAACGTCGGCATGCCGAACGTACTGGTCGGCCTGCAAGGTCGTCAGGTCGTCGGTTGCAAGCAGGTGCAGATCGTCGAGGACGGCAAGAAGCAATACGATCCGCTGACCGGTACGCCTTTGACGCATGAAGCGTGTGATCAGCTGACCATCGTGCCGAAGACCGGTACTCTGAATGCAGAGCAGTTCGATGAGAAGGTCAAGAATCTGGTAACCTTCCTGGCTTACTCGGCTAACCCGGTTAAGCTGCAACATCAGCGCATCGGTACTTATGTCTTGCTGTACCTGGCGTTCTTCTTTGTGTTCGCCTACCTGCTCAAGCGTGAATACTGGAAAGACGTGCACTGATACGCTTCAAGCATTGCTGTTAATCGCGCGCGCCCAAGGGCGCCTCCAATAACGTAGCGTCTGGTTCGCCAGGTGCTGCGGGAGGCGCCCTCTGGGCGCGCGCGTTTTTCCGGTTCCGACAAATTCAACAAGCGAGGAGGATCGCCATGGGCGTGACCAATCGGTTGGCCTGTTACTCCGACCCCGCCGACCACTATTCCCACCGAGTGCGCATCGTGCTTGCAGAGAAGGGTGTCAGCGCCGAAATCATTTATGTGGAAGCTGGTCGCCAGCCGCCTAAACTGATTGAGGTGAACCCTTACGGAAGTCTGCCTACGCTGGTCGATCGTGACCTGGCGTTGTGGGAGTCGACCGTGGTGATGGAATATCTGGATGAGCGTTACCCGCACCCGCCATTGCTGCCGGTTTATCCGGTGGCGCGTGCCAACAGCCGTCTGCTGATTCACCGTATTCAGCGTGACTGGTGTGGTCTGGTGGATCTGATCCTGGATCCGAAAAGCAAAGAGGCCGCGCGAGTCGTGGCGCGCAAGGAATTGCGTGAAAGCCTGACGGGCGTGTCGCCGCTGTTTGCCGACAAGCCATTTTTCCTCAGTGAGGAACAAAGTCTGGTGGATTGCTGCCTATTGCCAATACTCTGGCGTCTGCCGATTCTGGGTATTGAACTGCCGCGGCCAGCCAAGCCGCTGCTTGATTATATGGAGCGCTCGTTTGCGCGTGAGGCTTTCCAGGCGAGTCTGTCTGGTGTCGAACGCGATATGCGCTAAGGCTTAAGGAGCCGCTATGAACTCCAGTCGACCTTATCTGGTCCGCGCGCTCTACGAGTGGATTGTTGATAACGATTGCACCCCGCACATGCTGGTCAATTCCGAATTCCCGGCGGTGCAAGTGCCGCAGGGTTTCGCCAGTGACGGGCAGATTGTTCTGAACATCTCGCCGAGCGCCGTGCGTCATCTGCACATGGACAACGACGTGGTGACCTTCGAAGGTCGCTTCGGTGGTGTTCCGCACAGCTTGTACGTGCCGATCAGTGCGATTCTCGGGATCTACGCCCGGGAGAACGGTCAGGGCATGGTGTTCGATCTCGAGTCGCCAATGGATGACGAAGACGACATCGAGTCGGATGACGACTTGCCACCACCGGACAGTGAGCCACCGCGTCCAAGCGGCCGGCCAAGCCTGAAAGTGGTGAAATAAAAAAAGGCGATCCATCTGGATCGCCTTTTTCATGCGCGTCTCAAAACTGCGTGTGTGTCAGTCGATGTATTCGAAGAGTTTGACGATCTTCTGTACGCCGGAAACACCCTGCACCAGATTGGTTGCCTGAGTGGCTTCCTGTTTGGTCAGCAGACCCAGCAAGTAGACGATACCGTTCTCGGTCACGACCTTGATGCGCGAGCCGGGGATGCTGGCGTCGGTGAGCATCTGTGTCTTGATCTTGGACGTCAGCCAGGTGTCGTTCTGGCGCGCCAGGAAGCCGGACGGCGGTATGACCTGCAGTTCGTTATGCACGGTTTTTACCCGTTGAACGGCGGCTGCCGCCTGCTCAGCCTTGGCTTTCAAGTCTGCGCGAGGCGTTTGACCGGCCAGCAGTACGACACCGTTGAAGCTGGTGACGACGATGTGTGAATCGTTGTCCAGAGCCGGGTCGGCCTTGGCCACGTTCACGCCCACTTTGGTTTCGATCAGCGAATCGTCGATCTTGCTGCCGAAGGTGCGCGTGCCGCGGTCGTCGTCGATCGGCGCTTCACGGCTGGCGTTCACCACCGAGGTGCAGCCGCTGATGCCGAGGCACAGGGTCAAGGCCAGAAGGCCAAGGCGATTAGGGGTCATTCTTCACTCCCGAACAGTTGGCTGTCGATCAGATCGCAAAGGCAATGGATCGCCAGCAAGTGGACTTCTTGAATACGTGCAGTGACATTGGCCGGTACGCGAATCTCGACGTCCTCGGGCAACAGCAGCGACGCCATGCCGCCGCCATCGCGTCCGGTCAAAGCTACGACAATCATTTCGCGATCATGTGCGGCCTGGATCGCTTGAATAATGTTCGCCGAGTTGCCGCTGGTCGAGATCGCCAGCAAGACATCGCCCGGTTGGCCGAGTGCGCGGATCTGTTTGGAGAACACTTCGTTGTAGCTGTAGTCGTTGGCGATCGAGGTGATCGTCGACGTGTCGGTGGTCAGGGCGATGGCCGGCAGGCTCGGGCGCTCGCGCTCAAAACGGTTGAGCAGCTCGGAAGAGAAGTGCTGGGCATCGCCGGCCGAGCCGCCATTGCCGCACGAAAGCATTTTGCCCTCGTTGAGCAGGGCGTTGACCATGATCTGGCTGGCTTGCTCGATGTGCGGTGCAAGTACGTCCATCGCCTGTTGCTTGGTGTCGATACTGGCCTGGAAAAGCTGGCGAATTCGGGATTGCATGTCCATCTGTGTGACCTTAAGTGGCGCGGCTGTTCGGCACGTGAATGTGCAGCCCGCAAAGCAAAGAGCAAAAGTTGTCGGGTGAAAATGTCCGGGGCGGAGGCAGATCAGCAGTCAAACGCATTCTGCAACCAGTTCAGCTGATTCGGGTGGCTGTCGATTGCCACCACATCGAAGCGGCAGGGGGAATTGGCCCAACGCGACTCGCGCTGAAGAAAATACTGCGCAGCGAAAATCAGTTTCTGCTGCTTGCGCCCATCGATGCTAGCGAGCGCGCCACCCCATTGGGTGTTTTTTCTGTAGCGAACTTCAACGAATACTACTGTATCGCCATCAAGCATGACCAGATCAAGCTCACCGCGTTTGCATAACCAGTTCTGCGCAAGCAACTGCAATCCGTGGTTTTGCAGATGCTCGAGCGCCTGGCGCTCGGCATCCTTGCCGCTTTGCGAGCTTGACCTGTCAGGCATCAGCGCGGGGTGTCCGGCAGGCGTTGAACCTGACCGCTGACGAACTGCGCCCAAGGCAGCTGACGCACAACACGTTGGGTCTGGGTCATGCCGAGGCTGCCCGACTCACCATCAATGCGGCTGTCCGGCAGGGCTTTGAGTTGGCCCAGGCGCGGCGCCAGGCGATAGGCATCGACACCCATTGCGTACAGGCGACCGAGGCTGCCGGCGGCTTGTGGCCACTGCGCAACCACTTGCTGACGCAGTGGATCGCTGTTGTCCAGCAGCCACGGGGTTTCGCAGAAGCGAATGCCGTTCATGTCGTTGTACTGGTTCACGTCGCCACTGGCGCTGTAAACGTGCGAGGTCGCGTAAACCGGAACGTCGCCGGCATACTGGAAGTTCAGGGTCGGCTTGATCTGCTGCGCCTGTTGTGGCGTGGCGGCAAGGAAGATGAACTCGATGTCCTGACGACGCGAAGGCTGGGCGGCGACGTTGGTGCCGGCAGCATTCTGCAGGCTTTTAGCGCGGGCTTCGCTCTGGCGCAGCTGGAACATGTCCGCGATCTGCTGGGCCAGTTGCACTGGCTGATCGACACGTTCGGTGGCAACGATGCTGCCGCCGTTGGCCTGCCAATCCTGGCTGAAAGCGCGCAGTACGCGGTCGCCCCATTCGCCTTTCGGCACCATGATTGCGGCACGATGCAGGCCGTCAGCGCGAGCGCGGCGGGAAACTTCGCGGGCTTCGTCTTCGGCAGCCAGACCAAACTGGAACAGCTGCGCCGGGCCTTGATCGCCTTCGCTGTAGTTCAGCGCAAGGGTGGTGATCGACAGTTGCGGACGAGTGCTCAATTGTTTGACCAGTGGTTTTTCCAGTGGGCCAACGACCAGTTGCACACCGTCAGCCTGAGCCTTGCGGTAGAACTCGTCCATCGAGGTCAGTTTCGAGCTGTCGTAAAACTCGATGGCAGGTGGCTTTTGTCCGGCCTGTTGAGCCTGGTAGTGCGCAGCCATGAAGCCTTCACGCAGAGCTTTGCCGACAGCGGCCAGCGGGCCGTCTTGCGGCAGCAGCAGGGCGATCTTGCTCAGCGGCTGGCTGGCCAGTTCCTTGAGTTTGGTCAGCGGCAGCGGCAGGTTGATTGCGGCCGGGTGTTTTGGATTCTGTGCACGCCAGGTATCGATCGCAGCTTGCTGTTGTTCCAGAGTGCCAGCGGATTTCACCGCCAGCGCCAGGCCCATCCAGCCGCCGAGGTCGTCGCTGGTGTTCGGTTGCAATTGGTCGGTTGGCAGCGAGCCGATCAGGGTCCAGATCGCTTCGTGGTTCTTGCTCGCGGCTTCGCCTTGCAGCATCGGTGCGATGAATACGCGCTCGCGGGCGGCAGCCAGTGTCTGGCCATCGGCTTCAAGGGCGCGGGCATGTACGGTGCCGGTACGCACTTGCTGCTCTTCAGGCATTTCGCCCAAGTGTTGCAAGCTTGGATGGCTCAGGGCGGTCAGCGCGGCTTTCGGCTGATTGCGGGTCATCGCCAGCTCAGCGTTCAGTGTGCTGGCGAAGATCTGCTGGCCTGGTTTCAGTTGCTCCATCGGCACTTGTTGCAGGATCTGCGCGGACTGTCCGGCATTGCCTTGGCGATAGGCCAGGTCCGCCGCGCTCAAGCGCAACAGGGCGGCTTTTTCCGGGGTTTTCGCCTGGGTAGCCTGTTCGAGCAGTTGCTCGATGCTGGCATCCGGGGTCCGTGGAAGTTCGCCAAGGCTGGAGGAAGGGGAGCTGGCGCAAGCCGCCAACAAGGCAGCGAGGCAGAGGGCAGTGAACAGCCGCAGGCAAGCGATCATGTAAGTGTTCCTGATACTCGATCAAATTAGCGTCGAATTGTACCCAAGCACTGGCCGGGGCGCGATGTTAGTGGCGTGAAACGGACAATTTAGCTGGAGTAAATGTTGCAGCGGCGCACAACTGCACGCAAAACCGCAGGCGGGCAGAGCGCATCGCAAGCCTCGTGACGCGCTACAATGGCGGCTTTTACCGAACACGAGGTGTGCGCTTTGACTGCTCCAGGTCCTTTGAATTCCGCTGCTGGCTCGCTTTATGTGGTGGCGACGCCCATCGGCAACCTGGACGACATCAGCGCCCGGGCTCTGAAGATCCTCCGCGAAGTGGCCTTGATCGCTGCCGAAGACACGCGTCATTCGGCGCGTCTGATGCAGCACTTCGGGATTGCCACGCCGCTGGCTGCCTGTCACGAGCACAACGAACGAGATGAAGGTAGTCGCTTTATCACCCGTTTGCTGGCGGGCGACAACGTTGCGCTGATTTCCGACGCCGGCACGCCGCTGATTTCCGATCCGGGTTATCACCTGGTGCGTCAGGCCCGTGCTGCCGGCATCAGTGTCGTGCCGGTGCCGGGCGCCTGTGCATTGATTGCTGCGCTGTCGGCGGCGGGGCTGCCGTCCGACCGTTTTATCTTCGAAGGTTTTCTGCCGGCCAAATCGGTCGGGCGCAAGGCGCGTCTCGAAGCTGTTAAGGAAGAGCCGCGTACGTTGATTTTCTATGAGGCTCCGCACCGCATCCTTGAATGTCTGCAGGATATGGAAGAAGTGTTTGGCGGTGAGCGTCAGGCATTGCTCGCCCGTGAAATAACCAAGACGTTCGAAACGCTCAAGGGCTTGCCGCTGGCTGAATTGCGCGCATTCGTTGAATCCGACAGTAATCAGCAGCGCGGCGAATGCGTGGTGTTGGTGGCAGGCTGGACGCCGCCGGAGTCCGAAGACGCGGTCAGCAGCGAAGCGATGCGCATCCTCGATCTGTTGCTCGAAGAAATGCCGCTCAAGCGTGCTGCCGCGCTGGCAGCGCAGATCACCGGTGAGCGCAAAAACGTGCTGTATCAGGTCGCGCTGGAAAAACAGAAAGGCGTGTAAGCCGTCGCCCATAGCGGTCTTGAGGCTTTTAGCGCTTGTTCTTCAGGCGCTCTGCCGTTAACCTTCGCGGCGGAGAGTCGATCGGACAGTCGCTGCCCTCTATGAAAATTAGGGGGGGGAGGAAAGTCCGGGCTCCATAGGGCGAAGTGCCAGGTAATGCCTGGGAGGCGTGAGCCTACGGAAAGTGCCACAGAAAATAACCGCCTAAGCGCTTCGGCGCCGGTAAGGGTGAAAAGGTGCGGTAAGAGCGCACCGCACGTCTGGCAACAGTTCGTGGCTAGGTAAACCCCACTTGGAGCAAGACCAAATAGGGTCCCAAGGCGTGGCCCGCGCTGGGACCGGGTAGGTTGCTAAAGATGTCCAGTGATGGCCATCGTAGACGAATGACTGTTCAAGACAGAACCCGGCTTACAGATCGACTCTCCACCTTTTTCTTTCCCTGCTTGAATCAAAGACGACAGGGCTGTGTAATATCAGCAGGCCTGGTCTGAAAGTTCGGCAGCGGCAAACGCAGTAATAGCCATTTCCCACCTTGCTTCAATCAACAGCAGAAGCGCTTTTGTAATACCGAAAAAATCTTACTCTTAACAAATTACTTTAACTTTCGAGCGCAGCTATCAGTGCTGCATCAAGTTATAGGTCGAAACTCCGCGCCAGATTGTCGTTACTCCTCCTTTTAAGCTCCTAAATCTCCGTTCTGTAAGGGTTTTCCTTTAATCCGCGCCTTGACGGTGTGGTGGGCGCATTCCTATAGTGTGCGCAAGTGGCGGAAAGTGGCATGAAGTGGGTTTTTTGAGCTCAAAACGATAAAAATTGGAGAAACGCAGACGTGTTTCGCGGAGCTAACGCTATCAGTCTCGATGCAAAGGGCCGTCTCGCTATGCCGAGCCGGTACCGTGACGAACTCGATTCGCGTAGTTCCGGCCAATTGATCGTCACCATTGATGCCGTTGATCCGTGTCTGTGCGTCTATCCGCTCGACGAGTGGGAAATTATTGAAACCAAGTTGCGCGCACTCCCTTCGCTTCGCGAAGAGAACCGTCGCCTGCAGCGTTTATTGATCGGCAACGCCGTCGACCTCGAGCTCGATGGCAGTGGCCGTTTTCTGGTTCCACCGCGTTTGCGCGAATACGCCAAGCTCGATAAGCGCGCGATGCTGGTGGGCCAACTGAACAAGTTCCAATTGTGGGACGAAGATGCATGGAACGCGGTATCTGCCGCCGACCTTGCTGCCATTCAACAACCGGGCGCGATGCCTGATGAACTGCGTGATTTGATCCTGTGACTATTGATAGCGGCTTTAACCACATCACCGTACTGCTTGACGAAGCCGTCGAGGCTCTCGCCGTACGTCCTGATGGCTGCTATCTGGACGGTACGTTCGGGCGCGGCGGACACAGCCGGTTGATCCTCAGCCAGCTCGGCACGGACGGTCGGCTCATCGGGTTCGACAAAGATCCACAAGCGATTGCCACCGGGCAAACGCTAGCGGCCGAAGACGGCCGCTTTGTCGTTGTGCAGCGCAGCTTTGCCGAACTCGGTTCGGTGGTTGCCGAGCAAGGTCTGAGCGGCAAGGTCAGCGGTATTCTGCTCGACCTCGGCGTGTCTTCGCCGCAGCTCGACGACGCTGAGCGCGGCTTCAGTTTCCTCAACGACGGCCCGCTGGACATGCGCATGGACCCGTCCCGTGGCATCAGCGCCGCCGAATTCGTCAACACTGCGCCGGCTGAGGAAATCGCCCGGGTGTTCAAGGAATACGGCGAAGAACGTTTCTCCGGGCGCATGGCCCGTGCTGTGGCCGAACGTCGTGACATCAAGCCGTTCGAGCGCACCGCCGATCTGGCCGAGGTGTTGAAAGTTGCCAATCCGGCGTGGGAAAAGGGCAAGAACCCGGCCACCCGTGCATTCCAGGGTTTGCGCATTCACGTCAACAACGAGCTGGGTGATCTGGAAGCCGGCCTCGAAGCGGCGCTGGATGCTCTGGAAGTCGGCGGCCGTCTGGTGGTGATCAGCTTCCATTCGCTGGAAGACCGCATCGTCAAACTGTTCATGCGCAAGCTGGTGAAAGGCGAAGCCGACAACCTGCCGCGCAACCTGCCGGTTCGCCACGTTGCGTTCGAACCGAAAATCAAAGTCCATGGCAAAGCGCAGACGGCCTCCGACGCCGAACTCAAAGCCAACCCACGTTCCCGTAGCGCCGTCATGCGCGTCGCGGAGAAGCTGCGGTGAGCAAGCTTTTCGCCAAGCCACTGCCCGGCGGCAGCTTTCTGATGCTGCTGCTGTTTATCGGCGTGCTCGTGTCGGCCATCGCCGTGTCGTACAGCGCGCACTGGAACCGGCAGTTGCTCAACACCCTCTACAACGAACTCAGCGTGCGCGACAAAGCGCAGGCCGAGTGGGGGCGGCTGATTCTCGAGCAAAGCACCTGGACTGCGCACAGCCGTATCGAAGTGCTGGCCACCGAACAACTGAAAATGCACATTCCGGGCGCGGCTGACGTGAAGATGGTGGCGCCATGATGAAACTCGAAGGCGCACTGTTCCCATGGCGTTTCCGCGTGATGGTCGGGCTGCTCGGCGTAATGGTCGCGGCGATCTGCTGGCGCATCATCGACCTGCAAGTGGTTGACCGTGACTTCCTCAAAGGTCAGGGCGACGCGCGCAGTCTGCGGCACATTCCGATTCCGGCTCACCGTGGTCTGATCACTGACCGTAACGGCGAGCCTTTGGCCGTGAGTACTCCGGTGACCACGCTGTGGGCCAACGCCAAGGAAATGCAGACGGCGAAAGAGAAGTGGCCGGCACTGGCCGCCGCGCTGGGGCAGGACCCGAAAGCCCTGACCGAACGCCTCGAGGCCCAAGCCAACAAGGAATTCATTTACCTGGTGCGCGGGCTGACTCCCGAGCAGGGCCAGGCTGTGCTCGACCTGAAAGTGCCGGGCGTCTACGGCATCGAAGAATTCCGCCGGTTCTACCCGGCCGGTGAAGTCACCGCGCACATGGTCGGTTTTACCGACATCGATGACCACGGTCGTGAAGGTGTCGAACTCGCCTATGACGAATGGCTCGCCGGTGTGCCCGGCAAGCGGCAGGTCATCAAGGATCGGCGCGGTCGGCTGATCAAGGATGTCCAGGTCACCAAAAACGCCAAGGCCGGCAAGCCCTTGGCGTTGTCCATTGACCTGCGTCTGCAATACCTGGCCAACCGTGAGCTGCGCAACGCGATCATCGAGAACGGCGCCAAGGCCGGCAGCCTGGTGATCATGGACGTGAAGACCGGCGAGATTCTCGCCATGGTTAACCAGCCGACCTACAACCCGAACAACCGTCGCAACCTGCAACCGGCGATGATGCGTAACCGCGCGATGATCGACGTGTTCGAACCGGGTTCGACCATGAAAGCCATCTCGATGAGCGCCGCGATCGAGTCCGGCCGCTGGAAACCGACGGACACCGTCGAGGTGTACCCGGGTACCTTGCAGATTGGCAAGTACACCATCAAGGACGTTTCAAGGACCGAAGGCCCGGTGCTGGACATGACCGGGATTCTGATCAATTCCAGTAACGTCGGCATGAGTAAGGTCGCGTTCGATATCGGCGGCGAAACCATTTACCGCTTGGCACAGAAAGTCGGCCTCGGCCAGGACACCGGCCTCGGCTTCCCGGGCGAGCGCGTCGGCAACCTGCCGAACTACCGTGAGTGGCGCAAGGCTGAAACCGCGACCCTGTCTTACGGCTACGGTATTTCCGTGACCGCGATTCAGTTGGTGCACGCGTTCTCGGCACTGGCCAACAACGGTCGTCTCGCGCCGCTGACCCTGATCAAAACCGACAAGCCGCCGCAGACCACTCAGGTATTGCCGGAAGCCGTGGCGAAAACCATGCAAGGCATGCTCACCCAAGTGATCGAGGCGCCGCGCGGGGTATTCCGTGCGCAGGTGCCGGCATATCACGTGGCTGGCAAGTCGGGTACTGCGCGCAAGACTTCGGTCGGGACCAAAGGCTACGCAGAAAACTCTTACCGCTCGTTGTTCGCCGGTTTCGGCCCGATGAGCGATCCGCGTTACGCGATTGTTGTGGTGATCGATGAACCGTCCAAGGCCGGTTACTTCGGTGGTCTGGTTTCCGCGCCAGTGTTCAGCCGTGTGATGTCCGGCACCCTGCGCCTGATGAACGTGACCCCGGACAACCTGCCGACGACGCAACAAGCCAACGCCACCCCGGTCATTCCGCTGAAAGCCAATGGAGGGCGCGGCTGATGTCATTAAGTCTGAACAAGATATTCCCCCACGCCGGCCACGATCTGTTGATCCGTGAATTGGCGCTGGACAGCCGCAACGTGCGCGCAGGCGATCTGTTCCTCGCCGTGCCTGGCGGCAAATTCGATGGTCGTGCGCACATTGCCGACGCACTGCAACGCGGTGCGGCGGCTGTAGCGTATGAAGTGGAAGGCGCCACCGTGCTGCCGATCACCGACGTGCCGCTGATTCCGGTCAAAGGTCTGGCGGCACAGCTGTCGGACATTGCCGGGCGCTTTTACGGCGAGCCGAGCCATCACCTGAACCTGATCGGCGTAACCGGCACCAACGGCAAGACCAGCGTGACCCAATTGGTCGCGCAGGCACTGGATCTGCTCGGCCAACATTGCGGCATCGTCGGCACCTTGGGTTCCGGCTTCTATGGCGCACTGGAAAGCGGTCTGCACACCACGCCGAATCCGATCGCCGTGCAAGCGACTTTGGGCGACCTGAAAAAGGCCGGCGCCAAAGCCGTGGCCATGGAAGTCTCGTCTCATGGCCTGGATCAAGGCCGCGTGACCGCGCTGGCGTTCGATGTGGCAGTGATGACCAACCTGTCTCGCGATCACCTGGATTATCACGGCACCATGGAAGCGTACGCCGAGGCCAAGGCCAAGCTGTTCGCCTGGAATGATCTGAAGTGCCGCGTGGTCAACCTCGACGACGATTTCGGCCGGCAACTGGCCGCTGAAAAACGTGAGTCGCGCCTGATTACTTACAGTCTGCTCGACAGCAGCGCGTATCTATATTGCCGCGAAGCGCAGTTCGACGACCACGGTGTGCGCGCCACACTGGTGACGCCGCAGGGTGAACATCATCTGCGCAGCACGCTGCTCGGTCGCTTTAACCTGAGCAACGTTCTGGCGGCAGTCGGCGCCTTGCTCGGTCTGGATTACGCGCTCGACGAAATTCTCAAGGTACTGCCGAAACTCGAAGGCCCGGCCGGGCGCATGCAGCGTCTTGGCGGTGGCACTCAGCCGTTGGTGGTGGTCGATTACGCTCACACCCCGGATGCGCTGGAAAAAGTCCTGACCGCGTTGCGCCCGCACGTCAAAGGTCAATTGCTGTGCCTGTTCGGCTGCGGCGGCGATCGTGATCGCGGCAAGCGTCCGTTGATGGCCGAAGTGGTCGAGCGTCTGGCCGATCAGGTCGTGGTCACCGACGACAATCCGCGTACTGAAGATCCAGCGGTGATTTTCGAAGACATCCGCGCCGGATTCACTGCTGTGGATAAAGTCACCTTCGTCGCCGGCCGTGGCCAGGCGATTGCACAACTGATTGCCGGCGCGTCCGCCGATGACGTGGTTGTTCTGGCCGGTAAAGGTCACGAGGACTATCAGGAAATCAACGGCGAGCGCCATGCCTTCTCCGATCTGGTCGAGGCTGATCACGCCCTGACCGCTTGGGAGGTGGCCCATGCTTAAGGCGCTGAAACTCAGCGAACTGACCAACGCGCTCGATGCTCGCTTGATCGCTGCCGATGCCAGTTTCAACGGCGTCAGCATCGACAGCCGTGCGATCCAGCCTGGGCAACTGTTTATCGCCCTGACCGGTCCGCGTTTCGACGGTCATGACTATTTGAACGACGTCGCCGCCAAAGGCGCGGTGGCTGCGCTGGTCGAGCGCGAAGTCGCCGACAGCACGCTGCCGCAACTGCTGGTCAAGGACACCCGTCAGGCCCTCGGCCAATTGGGTGCGCTGAACCGTGCTGCATTTACTCAGCCAGTTGCAGCGATCACCGGTTCCAGTGGCAAGACCACGGTCAAGGAAATGCTCGCGAGCATCCTGCGCACGCGCGGTCCGGTACTCGCGACCCGTGGCAACCTGAACAATGACCTCGGCGCACCGCTGACCCTGCTCGAACTGGCCCCGGAACACACTTCGGCGGTAATCGAACTGGGCGCCTCGCGCCTTGGCGAAATCGCTTACACCGTAGGCCTGACCAAGCCGCACGTAGCGATCCTGAACAATGCCGGCACCGCGCACGTCGGTGAGTTTGGCGGGCCGGAAAAAATCGTCGAAGCCAAGGGTGAAATCATCGACGGGCTCGCGGCTGACGGTGTCGCCGTGCTCAATCTCGATGACAAGGCCTTCGGTATCTGGAAGACCCGAGCCGGCGCGCGCAAAGTGCTGACGTTCGCCCTGAGCAACACTCAGGCGGATTTCTACGCCAGCGACCTGACCACCGATGCCCGCGGCTGCCCGGCTTTCAATCTGCACACACCTGAAGGTGTCGAGCGCGTTCAACTGAACCTGCTCGGCACCCACAACGTCGCCAATTCCATGGCTGCCGCCGCTGCCGCTCACGCCTTGGGCGTGTCGCTGTTCGGCATCGCCACCGGGCTTGGCGCCGTGCAACCGGTCAAAGGTCGCACTGTCGCGCAACTGGCGAAAAACGGCATGCGCGTGATCGATGACACTTACAACGCAAACCCCACCTCAATGTGCGCGGCCGTTGATATACTCGCCGGCTTTTCCGGCCGCACCGTCCTGGTGCTCGGAGATATCGGCGAGTTGGGCGATTGGGCGGAGCAGGGGCACCGCGACGTGGGCGAGTACGCCCGGGGCAAGGTATCCGCGCTTTACGCCGTCGGGCCAAACATGGTTCACGCCGTCAACGCATTCGGTGAACAGGCGCATCACTTCGGCACGCAAGCCGAGCTGATCCAGGCCCTCGACGCCGAGCAGGACACAAACACCACCATTTTGATCAAGGGTTCGCGCAGTGCAGCGATGGAAAACATCGTTGCGGCTCTGTGCGGGTCCAGTCTGGAGAAACATTAATGCTGCTGCTGCTAGCGGAGTATCTGCAACAGTTCTACAAAGGCTTCGCGGTCTTTCAGTACCTGACCCTGCGCGGGATCCTTGGTGTGCTGACCGCGCTGGTTTTGTCGCTGTGCTATGGCCCGTGGATGATCCGCACCCTGCAGAACCGTCAGATCGGTCAATCCGTACGTAACGACGGCCCGCAATCGCACTTGTCCAAGTCGGGTACACCGACCATGGGCGGCGCGTTGATTCTGTCTTCGATCGGCGTCAGCACGTTGCTTTGGGCTGACCTGAGCAACCGTTATGTCTGGACTGTGTTGCTGGTGACCCTGCTGTTCGGCGCGATCGGTTGGGTCGACGATTACCGCAAAGTCATCGAGAAGAACTCGCGTGGCCTGCCGAGTCGCTGGAAGTATTTCTGGCAGTCGGTGTTCGGCCTCGGCGCGGCGATCTTCCTTTATATGACCGCTTCCACGCCGGTGGAAACCACACTGATCCTGCCGATGCTCAAGGATTACAGCATTCCGCTGGGCTTCGGTTTCATCGTGCTGACCTACTTCGTGATCGTCGGTTCGAGCAACGCGGTTAACCTGACTGACGGCCTCGACGGCCTGGCGATCATGCCAACCGTGATGGTCGGCGGCGGCCTGGGGATTTTCTGCTACCTGTCGGGTAACGTGAAATTCGCTGAGTACCTGTTGATCCCTTACGTGCCGGGCGCGGGTGAACTGATCGTGTTCTGCGGCGCGCTGATCGGCGCCGGTCTTGGCTTCCTGTGGTTCAACACCTATCCAGCGCAAGTGTTCATGGGCGACGTCGGTGCACTGGCACTCGGCGCGGCACTGGGCACCATCGCGGTGATCGTCCGTCAGGAAATCGTTCTGTTCATCATGGGCGGCGTGTTCGTGATGGAAACCCTGTCAGTCGTCATTCAGGTTGCGTCCTTTAAGCTGACCGGTCGCCGTGTGTTCCGCATGGCACCGATCCACCACCATTTTGAACTCAAGGGCTGGCCCGAGCCGCGCGTGATCGTCCGTTTCTGGATCATCACCGTGATTCTCGTGCTGATTGGCCTTGCCACCCTGAAGCTGAGGTAGAACGAGTGTCTCTGATCGCTTCTGACCACTTCCGCATCGTTGTCGGCCTCGGCAAGAGCGGCATGTCCCTGGTTCGCTTCCTGGCGAACCGGGGCACGTCGTTTGCCGTGGCGGACACGCGGGAAAATCCACCGGAACTGGCCACGCTCAAGCGTGACTATCCGCACGTGGAAGTGCGTTGTGGCGAGCTGGACGTCGAATTCCTCTGCCGTGCCGATGAGCTCTACGTGAGCCCCGGCCTGGCGCTGGCGACCCCGGCCCTGCAAGCCGCTGCGGCCCGTGGCGTGAAACTGTCCGGCGACATCGAACTGTTCGCGCGTAACGCGCAGGCGCCGATCGTGGCCATCAGCGGTTCCAACGCGAAAAGCACCGTCACCACCCTGGTCGGCGAGATGGCGGCTGCGGCCGGCAAACGTGTCGCTGTCGGCGGCAATCTCGGCACCCCGGCGCTGGATCTGCTCAGCGACGACGTCGAGCTGTACGTGATGGAATTGTCGAGTTTCCAGCTGGAAACCACCGACCAGCTCAACGCCGAAGTGGCGACCGTGCTGAACATCAGCGAAGACCACATGGATCGCTACAGCGGTCTGCCGGCGTACCACTTGGCCAAGCACCGGATCTTCCGTGGCGCCAGGCAGTTTGTGGTCAACCGTCAGGACGCACTGAGCCGTCCGTTGATCGGCGAGGGCCAGCCGTGCTGGACCTTCGGCCTGACCAAACCGGATTTCAAGGCCTTCGGTATTCGCGAAGAAGACGGCGAGAAGTACCTTGCCTTCGAATTCCAGAACCTGCTGCCGGTGCGTGAATTGAAGATTCGCGGCGCACACAATCAGTCCAACGCCCTCGCGGCGCTGGCGCTCGGTCACGCTGTGGGCCTGCCGTTCGACGCCATGCTCGCGGCACTGCGCACCTTCGCCGGCCTCGAACATCGCTGCCAGTGGGTACGTGATCTCGACGGCGTGGCTTACTACAACGATTCGAAAGCGACCAACGTTGGCGCTGCACTGGCGGCCATCGAAGGCCTCGGTGCGGACATCGACGGCAAGGTCATCCTGATCGCCGGTGGTGATGGCAAGGGTGCCGAGTTCAATGATCTGCGTGATCCGGTGGCGGCCAACTGCCGCGCCGTGATCCTGATGGGCCGTGACTCCGACAAGATCGGCGAAGCGCTTGGTGATGCCGTGCCATTGATCCGCGCGACGTCGCTGGTCGACGCCGTCGCGCAATGCCGCGCCGCCGCCCAGCCGGGTGACGTGGTGCTGCTGTCGCCGGCCTGCGCCAGTTTCGACATGTTCAAAAATTACGAAGACCGTGGTCACCAGTTCGTCCGCGCTGTGGAGGAACTGGCATGAGCCTGCGCAATATCATCAAACCGTATCCGTCGCCGATCATCACCGGGCGCGGTATCGACCTCGATTTCCCGATGCTCGCCGGTTGCCTGGCGCTGCTCGGTCTCGGTTTGATCATGATCGCCTCGGCGTCCACTGAAGTGGCCGCCGCGCAGTCGGGCAGTCCGCTGTATTACATGATTCGCCACCTTATTTATGTGGTGCTGGGCCTGGGCGCGTGCATCGTCACCATGATGATTCCGATCGCCACCTGGCAGCGCCTCGGCTGGTTGATGCTGATCGGTGCGTTCGGTTTGCTGGTGATGGTGATCATCCCCGGCATCGGTCGCGAAGTGAACGGTTCGATGCGCTGGATCGGTTTCAGCTTCTTCAACGTGCAGCCATCAGAGATCGCCAAGGTATTCGTGGTGATCTACCTCGCCGGTTATCTGGTGCGGCGGCAGAAAGAAGTGCGCGAGAGCTGGATGGGCTTCTTCAAGCCGTTCATCGTGCTGCTGCCGATGGCCGGCCTGTTGCTGATGGAGCCGGACTTCGGTGCCACCGTGGTAATGATGGGGGCTGCGGCGGCGATGCTGTTCCTTGGCGGGGTCGGGCTGTTCCGTTTCTCGCTGATGGTGGTGTTGGCGGTCGGCGCCGTGGTGCTGTTGATTCAGATGCAGCCGTATCGAATGGCGCGTCTGACCAACTTCGCTGACCCGTGGGCTGACCAGTTCGGCGCCGGCTATCAGCTGTCGCAAGCCTTGATCGCCTTCGGTCGTGGTGAATGGCTGGGCGTGGGCCTGGGCAACAGCGTGCAGAAGCAGTTCTACCTGCCGGAAGCGCACACCGACTTCGTGTTCTCGGTACTGGCTGAAGAACTCGGCGCAGTCGGTTCGCTGTGCACCGTCGCGCTGTTCGTGTTCGTGTGTATTCGCGGCATGTACATCGGCCTGTGGGCGGAGAAAGCCAAGCAGTTCTTCGCTGCGTACGTGGCTTACGGTCTGTCGTTCCTGTGGATTGGTCAGTTCCTGATCAACATCGGGGTGAACGTCGGCCTGCTGCCAACCAAGGGACTGACCTTGCCGTTCCTCAGTTACGGTGGCAGTTCGTTGGTGATCTGCTGTGCCTGCCTCGGCTTGTTATTGAGGATCGAGTGGGAGAGTCGAACCCACCTGGGCAGTGAAGAGATGGAATTCCATGAGAGCGACTTCGCTGAGGAGCCGAATCATGGGCGCTAACGTATTGATCATGGCCGGCGGCACCGGCGGCCACGTGTTCCCGGCGCTGGCTTGTGCTCGCGAGTTTCAGGCCCGCGGCTACAGCGTGCACTGGCTCGGCACGCCACGCGGAATCGAGAACGAACTGGTCCCGGCCGCTGGGCTGGAACTGCACCGCATCAACGCTACCGGCCTGCGCGGCAAGGGCAAGCTGTCGCTGCTCAAGGCGCCGTTCATGTTGCTGAAATCGGTCTGGCAGGCGCGGGCGATCATTCGTCGCTTGAAGCCAGTGTGCGCGGTTGGCTTCGGTGGTTATGTGACTGGCCCCGGTGGCCTCGCCGCGAAACTGGCCGGCGTGCCGGTGATCGTTCACGAGCAGAACGCCGTGGCCGGCACCGCCAATCGGTTGCTGGTGCCGTTCGCCGCCCGAGTGTGTGAAGCGTTCCCCGACACCTTTACTCTGTCGGACACCCGCCGTACCACCGGAAACCCGGTGCGCAGCGAGCTGTTCCTCGAAACACCGCGACCTGCCCTGGCCGGTCGCAAAGCGCGTTTGCTGATCCTTGGCGGAAGCCTGGGCGCAGAACCGTTGAACAAATTGCTGCCTGAAGCCCTGGCCCAAGTCGCTGCCGATTTGCGCCCGGAAGTGTTTCATCAGGCCGGCAAAAACCACGATGAAGTGACTGCAGAGCGCTACCGCGCCGCCGGCGTCGATGCGCAGGTGCAGCCGTTCATCAAAGACATGGCCCAGGCCTATGGCTGGGCTGACCTGGTGGTGTGCCGCGCAGGCGCGTTGACCATCAGTGAGCTGGCTGCTGCCGGTCTGCCCTCGATGCTGGTGCCTTTGCCCCACGCGATCGACGATCACCAGACCCGCAACGCCGATTATTTGGCCCGCGAAGGCGCTGCCTTCCTGATGCCGCAAAGAACGACTGGTGCCGCGGACCTTGCCGCGCGCCTGACAGAGGTCTTGATGCAACCGCAACGACTCGAAGAAATGGCCCAAGCGGCCCGCCGTCTGGCGAAACCCGATGCCACCCGTAGCGTGGTCGATACCTGTCTGGAGGTGGCCCATGGTTGAGAATCAGAAAGCCATGCCGCAACCGGAAATGCGCCGCATCCGTCGCATCCACTTCGTCGGTATCGGCGGCGTGGGCATGTGCGGTATTGCCGAAGTGTTGTTGAACCTGGGCTATGAAGTGTCCGGTTCCGACCTGAAAGCTTCGCCGGTGACCGAGCGTCTTGAATCGTTCGGCGCGCACATCTTCATCGGCCACCGTGCCGAGAACGCCGCGACCGCCGATGTATTGGTGGTGTCGAGCGCTGTGAACACCTCCAACCCGGAAGTCGCGACCGCCCTTGAGCGTCGTATCCCGGTGGTGCCGCGTGCTGAAATGCTCGCCGAGCTGATGCGCTATCGCCACGGCATCGCCGTCGCCGGTACGCACGGCAAAACCACCACCACCAGCCTGATCGCTTCGGTGTTCGCCGCCGGTGGCCTGGATCCGACATTCGTCATTGGTGGCCGTCTGAATGCCGCAGGCACCAATGCCCAGCTCGGCACCAGCCGTTACCTGATCGCCGAAGCCGATGAAAGCGATGCGAGCTTCCTGCACCTGCAACCGTTGGTGGCCGTGGTCACCAACATCGACGCCGACCACATGGCGACCTACGACGGTGACTTCAACAAACTGAAGAAAACCTTCGTCGAGTTCCTGCACAACCTGCCGTTCTACGGTTTGGCGGTGATGTGCCTGGACGATCCGGTGGTGCGCGAAATCCTGCCGCTGGTGAAACGTCCGACCGTGACCTACGGCTTCAGCGAAGACGCTGACGTGCGCGCGATCAATGTTCGCCAGCAAGGCATGCAGACCTTCTTCACCGTGCTGCGTCCTGACCGCGAGCCGCTGGATGTTTCCGTGAACATGCCGGGCAACCACAACGTGCTCAACTCGCTGGCGACCATTTGCATCGCCACCGACGAGGGCGTCAGCGATGAAGCCATCGTTCAGGGCCTGTCGGGTTTCCAGGGTGTCGGCCGGCGCTTCCAGGTCTACGGCGAACTGCCGGTAGACGGCGGCCACGTGATGCTGGTCGACGACTATGGTCACCACCCGACCGAAGTCGCCGCAGTGATCAAAGCCGTGCGCGGTGGTTGGCCGGAGCGCCGTCTGGTGATGGTCTACCAGCCGCACCGTTACAGCCGCACCCGCGATCTGTACGACGACTTCGTCAATGTATTGGCCGATGCCAACGTGCTGCTGCTGATGGAAGTCTATCCGGCCGGCGAAGAGCCGATCCCCGGTGCTGACAGCCGCAAGTTGTGCAACAGCATCCGCCAGCGCGGTCAGCTCGACCCGATCTACATTGAGCGTGGCGTCGATCTGGCGCCGCTGGTCAAGCCGCTGCTGCGTGCCGGCGACATCCTGCTGTGCCAGGGAGCCGGTGATATCGGCGGTCTCGCGCCGAAGCTGTTGAAAAGTGAATTGTTCGCTGGCGCCGTGGCGGCGTCGGTCGAGGGGAAGTTGAAATGACTGCTGCCTACGCCAAGCTGTTTTCCACTATCGCGCCGAAAGACTTCGGCCGCGTCGCCGTGCTCTTTGGCGGTCTGAGTGCCGAGCGTGAGGTTTCGCTGAAATCCGGTAACGCCGTGCTCGACGCACTGCAAAGCGCTGGCGTGGACGCGTTCGGCATCGACGTTGGCGACGACATTTTGCAACGTCTGCTCAGCGAAAAGATCGACCGCGCCTTCATCATTCTCCACGGTCGTGGCGGTGAAGACGGCAGCATGCAGGGCCTGCTCGAAGTGGCGGGCATTCCGTACACCGGCAGCGGCATCCTCGCCTCGGCATTGGCGATGGACAAGCTGCGCACCAAGCAGGTCTGGCACAGCCTCGGGATTCCGACGCCGCGTCACGCCGTGCTGTGCAGCGAAGCCGATTGTATTTCGGCGGCGACGGAACTGGGCTTCCCTTTGATCGTCAAACCGGCGCATGAAGGTTCAAGTATCGGGATGGCCAAAGTGAGTTCTGCGTCCGAGTTGATCGACGCATGGAAAGCGGCCAGTACCTACGATTCGCAAGTCTTGGTTGAGCAATGGATTCAAGGTCCGGAGTTCACCATCGCCACCCTGCGTGACCAGGTGTTGCCTCCTATCGCCCTGGGTACACCGCACACGTTCTACGACTACGACGCCAAGTACATCGCCAACGATACCCAGTACCGCATTCCGTGCGGGCTGGATGCCGCCAAGGAAAAGGAACTCATGGATCTCACGGCCAAGGCCAGTGAGGCGCTGGGTATTGCCGGTTGGGGCAGGGCGGACGTGATGCAGGACGCCGACGGGCAGTTCTGGTTTCTCGAAGTGAATACGGCACCGGGCATGACCGATCACAGCCTGGTACCGATGGCGGCGCGCGCTGCCGGTCTGGATTTCCAGCAACTGGTGTTGGCCATTCTGGCCGCCAGTGTTGAAGGCGCGGTAACCCAAGAGGCGCGAGGTTAAGACCATGCAAGGCGCTCAGCTCCGACATCAGCCTCCCGCACCCGGCCGCAAGCCGGTGCCACGGGGTGCCAGCCGTATGGTGGCGAAAGAGCCGATGTCCGCGCGCCTGCCGAAAGCCAATTTCAGCTTTCTGAAAAGCTTGTTCTGGCCGGTGCTGTTGGTCGTGCTGGGCTTTGGTACGTACGAAGGTGCAACGCGTTTGCTGCCGTACGCCGACCGGCCGATCACCAAGATCGCCGTGCAGGGTGACCTGAGCTACATCAGCCAGCAAGCAGTGCAGCAACGGATCGCTCCGTACGTAGCGTCGAGTTTCTTCACCATCGACCTTGCCGGCATGCGCACCGAGCTTGAGCAGATGCCATGGATCGCCCACGCCGAAGTACGTCGGGTGTGGCCGGACCAGGTGGTGATCCGCCTCGAAGAGCAACTGCCGGTGGCGCGTTGGGGCGACGAGTCGTTGCTCAACAACCAGGGCCAGGCGTTTACGCCCAAGGAATTGGCGAACTACGAACACCTGCCACAGCTGTTCGGTCCACAACGGGCCCAGCAGCAAGTGATGCAGCAGTATCAGGTGCTGAGCCAGATGCTGCGGCCGTTGGGCTTCTCGATTGCGCGCCTGGAATTGCGTGAACGCGGCAGCTGGTTCCTGACCACCGGTGCCGGCAGCTCCGGCCCCGGCATCGAGTTGCTGCTGGGACGCGGCAACCTGGTGGAAAAGATGCGCCGCTTCATTGCCATCTATGACAAGACGCTTAAAGACCAGATTACGAACATTGCGCGCATCGATCTGCGCTACGCCAACGGCCTCGCTGTTGGCTGGCGGGAACCTGTAGCGCCGACGACAGCCCAACCCGCTGTCGCAAAGAATTAAGAAGAGGCAGGACCCATGGCAAACGTGCAAAGCGGCAAAATGATCGTCGGTCTCGATATCGGCACCTCCAAAGTGGTGGCGCTGGTCGGCGAGGTCTCCGACGACGGCACGCTGGAAATCGTCGGGATCGGTACCCATCCGTCCCGTGGCCTGAAGAAGGGCGTGGTGGTCAACATCGAATCCACCGTGCAATCGATCCAGCGCGCGATCGAAGAAGCCCAATTGATGGCGGGCTGCCGCATTCACTCGGCGTTCGTCGGCGTGGCGGGCAATCACATCCGCAGCCTGAACTCCCACGGCATCGTTGCGATCCGTGATCGCGAAGTCAGCTCGGCCGACCTTGAGCGCGTGCTCGACGCCGCCCAGGCCGTGGCGATCCCGGCTGACCAGCGCGTGCTGCATACCCTGCCGCAGGACTACGTGATCGATAACCAGGAAGGTGTTCGCGAACCTCTGGGCATGTCCGGCGTACGTCTGGAAGCCAAGGTTCACGTGGTCACCTGCGCCGTCAACGCCGCGCAGAACATTGAAAAATGCGTGCGCCGCTGCGGTCTGGAAATCGACGACATCATTCTCGAGCAACTGGCCTCGGCCTACTCGGTGCTGACCGACGACGAGAAAGAGCTGGGCGTGTGCCTGGTCGACATCGGCGGCGGTACTACCGACATCGCGATCTTCACCGAAGGCGCGATCCGTCACACCGCGGTGATCCCGATTGCCGGTGATCAGGTGACCAACGACATCGCCATGGCGTTGCGCACCCCGACCCAGTACGCCGAAGAAATCAAGATCCGCTACGCCTGCGCCTTGGCCAAGCTGGCCGGTGCCGGTGAAACCATCAAGGTGCCAAGCGTCGGCGACCGTCCACCGCGCGAACTGTCGCGCCAGGCCTTGGCCGAAGTGGTCGAGCCGCGTTACGACGAACTGTTCACGCTGATTCAGGCCGAGCTGCGTCGCAGTGGCTACGAAGACCTGATCCCGGCCGGCATCGTCCTCACCGGTGGTACTTCGAAGATGGAAGGCGCTACTGAACTGGCCGAAGAAATCTTCCACATGCCGGTTCGTCTGGGCGTGCCGCACGGCGTCAAAGGTCTGGATGACGTGGTGCGCAACCCGATTTATTCCACTGGCGTTGGCTTGTTGATGTACGGCCTGCAAAAGCAGTCCGACGGGATCTCGTTCTCGGGCATCGGCAGCCGCGACAGCTACAGCAACGAAGAGCCACAGGCGCCGTTGCTGGACCGATTGAAGAAGTGGGTTCAAGGCAACTTCTAACGCTTTACCGCAACACCGCAACACCGCAACAAAAATGCAGTAGGCGAAAAAACTAGAGAATGTAAGGAGAGGGAAAATGTTCGAACTCGTAGACAACATCCCCGCAAGCCCGGTAATCAAAGTTATCGGTGTCGGCGGTGGCGGCGGCAACGCTGTCAACCACATGGTCAAGAGCAACATCGAAGGCGTGGAATTCATCTGCGCCAACACTGATGCTCAAGCGCTGAAAAACATCGGCGCGCGCACCATTCTGCAACTGGGTACCGGTGTGACCAAAGGTCTGGGCGCCGGCGCCAACCCTGAAGTAGGTCGTCAGGCCGCTCTCGAAGACCGTGAGCGCATTGCCGAAGTCCTGCAGGGCACCAACATGGTGTTCATCACCACCGGCATGGGCGGCGGCACCGGTACTGGTGCTGCGCCGATCATCGCCGAAGTGGCCAAGGAAATGGGCATTCTGACCGTTGCCGTGGTAACGCGTCCGTTCCCGTTCGAAGGCCGCAAGCGTATGCAGATCGCCGACGAAGGCATTCGCATGCTCTCCGAAAGCGTCGACTCGTTGATCACCATTCCGAACGAGAAGCTGCTGACCATCCTCGGTAAAGACGCAAGCCTGCTGTCGGCTTTCGCCAAGGCTGACGATGTACTGGCCGGTGCCGTTCGCGGTATCTCCGATATCATCAAGCGTCCGGGCATGATCAACGTCGACTTCGCCGACGTGCGTACCGTGATGAGCGAAATGGGCATGGCGATGATGGGCACTGGCTGCGCCAGCGGTCCGAACCGTGCACGTGAAGCCACTGAAGCGGCCATCCGCAATCCGTTGCTGGAAGACGTCAACCTGCAAGGCGCACGCGGCATCCTGGTGAACATCACCGCCGGTCCTGACCTGTCCCTGGGTGAGTACTCCGACGTGGGTAGCATCATCGAAGCCTTCGCTTCCGAGCACGCCATGGTCAAGGTCGGTACCGTTATCGATCCGGACATGCGCGACGAACTGCACGTAACCGTGGTTGCCACCGGTCTGGGCGCGAAAATCGAGAAGCCTGTAAAGGTCATCGACAACACCGTTCACACCTCCATGGCGGCCTCCCAGGTACAACAATCGGCTCCGGCCCGTCAGGAAGCGCCAGCGGTGAACTACCGTGATCTGGACCGTCCGACCGTCATGCGCAACCAGGCTCAGGCCGGTGCTGCGGCTGCCGCGAAGATGAATCCGCAAGATGATCTGGACTACCTGGACATCCCGGCATTCCTGCGTCGTCAGGCCGATTGATGGAATGTATCAGGGCTATGAAGGTGATTGGTGTTCAGCAAAGGCATGGTCTGCTATCATCGCCAGCCTTTGTTGATACCAGTTCGCAATTTGCGCTGAAGCGGCCCAAGCCATGATTAAACAACGCACACTGAAAAATATTATCCGTGCCACAGGTGTAGGCCTGCACTCCGGTGAGAAGGTCTATCTGACCCTCAAGCCTGCGCCTGTCGACACTGGCATTGTGTTTTGTCGCGCTGACCTCGACCCTGTGGTGCAGATCCCTGCCCGCGCGGAAAACGTCGGTGAAACCACTATGTCGACGACGCTGATTAACGGCGACGTCAAAGTGGACACGGTAGAGCACTTGCTCTCGGCCATGGCTGGCCTGGGCATCGATAACGCCTACGTCGAGCTCTCCGCGTCCGAAGTCCCGATCATGGATGGCAGCGCTGGACCCTTCGTATTCCTGATTCAATCGGCAGGCCTGGAAGAACAGGACGCCGCCAAGAAATTCATCCGCATCCTGCGTGAAGTGACAGTGGAAGACGGCGACAAGCGCGCCACTTTCGTCCCTTTCGAAGGGTTCAAGGTGAGCTTCGAGATCGATTTCGATCACCCGGTATTCCGGGACCGCACCCAAAGTGCAAGCGTGGATTTTTCCAGCACTTCGTTCGTAAAAGAAGTCAGCCGCGCGCGTACCTTTGGTTTCATGAGTGATATCGAGTACCTGCGCAAGCACAACCTCGCACTCGGCGGCAGCGTTGAAAACGCAATCGTGGTCGATGCCGATGGCGTACTGAACGAAGACGGTCTTCGCTATGAAGACGAATTCGTGAAGCACAAGATCCTCGATGCAATTGGCGACCTGTACCTGCTGGGTAACAGCCTGATTGGTGAGTTCAAAGGCTTCAAGTCCGGTCATGCACTGAACAACCAGCTGTTGCGCAAGTTGATTGAGCAAACAGATGCTTGGGAAGTGGTGACGTTCGATGACGCCAGCACCGCACCAATCTCTTACATGCGCCCGGTTGCGGCGGTGTAAGTAAAAAACCTCTCTAGTTTTTTGAAGGCCATCCCCGGATGGCCTTTTTTTATGCCTGTTGTTTTTGTGTTGTCTGATCCGGCGCCTTCGCGAGCAAGCCCGCTCCCACAGGGGGAATGCATTTCAAATGTGGGAGCGGGCTTGCTCGCGAAGAGGCCATCACCTCCACCGCAGAGCGATCAGGCAGCCACCACCACTCGATTGCGCCCACCTTCCTTGGCCTGATACAACGCCTTGTCCGCCGCAAACAGTAACTGCTCCAGCGTCATTTCACTCGTCGCCACCCAGGTAGCAATGCCGATACTCACGGTCATCGGCCGCTCGGCCTCGTCGACCAACGGCAATTGCTGCACAGCCTCACGAATATGCTCGGCAATCAGCTGCGCGCCATGGCTGTCGGTCTCGGCCAGAATCACTGAAAACTCTTCGCCACCATAACGCGCGACCAGATCCGCCGGTCGCCGTACATTCGCCGAAATGACCTTGGCCAACTCCCGCAGCGCCTGATCCCCGGCCTGATGCCCATGCCGGTCATTGAACGCCTTGAAGTGGTCGGCATCGATCATCATCACTGACATCGGCTGGCCCGAACGCTGCGCGCGAAACCACTCGTGGCGCAGCGATTGATCAAGCATCCGACGATTGGCGACACCGGTCAGTGCATCGGTCGCGGCCAGTTGCGCCAGTTCGTGCTCGGCGCGCTGACGGCGGCGCAATTCGCGGGCGAGCAGCCAGGTCAGCCACAGCAAACCAATGCACAACACGCCGGTAGCGCCGCTGATCAGGATTGCTGTACGGCGCCAGGTGGCGAACACCTCATCGCTGGACAGCGCAACCATCACCGTCAGCGGCAAATTGCCGACCCGCGAATAGGTATAGAGACGCTGCTGCTGATCCATGCTCGAAGTACTGGTGAAACTGCCGTTGCCGTCCTTGTCGCGCAGGATTCGTATGACGTTGGGCCGGTTGCCGAAGCTCTTGCCGATGGAATCGCTTTGCAGATAAGGCTTCTGCGCCAGCAGCACGCCGTCGTTATCGATGATGTTCAGCGTGCTGCCTTTGCCGATGTCGAGGCTGTTGAACAACTGATCGAAGTAGTCGAGTTTCATCGACGCCACGGCCACCCCGGTGAATTCGCCGGTGTCCGAGGAAATACGCCGGCTAAAACTGATTCGCCACTGATTGGCTTCATCACAATCGCAACGGGTCTTGAACGGACGGCTGATGAACATGCCGATGTCGCGGTTGAAGGCGTGGGCGAGGAAGTAGTCGCGGTCGGCGAAATTGCCCGGTTTCGCTTCGATCCGTGAAGAGTCGGCGACCACGTCTCCGTGCTTGTCGAGCAAGAGGATGTCGCCCTTGAAGCGCGCCGTGGTGGAACGGTCGAACAGCGCCAGATGGCGTATCTGCGGCGAGACGTTTTGCAGGTCATCGCGCTGGGCGGCGGCGATCAGGCCTTGCAGGGTCAGGTCGTACAGCTCGACGGTGCGCAGTACGTCGGCATCAATCAGTTGAGCAATGGTGGTGGCGCTGCGGGTGGCCGATTCCCGAGCGTTGGCGTGCTCGCGGATCAGCAGGAAAGTGACGATGCATAAAATCGCGATCACGGTCAGTGAACTGCCGCAGATCAGCAGCAGTTCGGGGCGTCCGGTCTTGCCCGCAACGGGTGGGGTACGGCTCGCGATCATGATTGGGCGTCGGTTGGGAGGATCTTATAAGCGTAGGAGCTGCCGGAGGCTGCGATCTTTGATCTTGTTTTTAAAATCAAGATCAAAGATCGCAGCCTCCGGCAGCTCCTACGTTGATCTTAGAAGACGTTGATCGGGTAGTCGATGATTACGCGGTATTCATCGGTGTCTGTATCAATCGCACCATAGCCATTGCCGCCACGGTTGGTCGCCCATTGCAGGCGTACCGCAAGATCTTTGGCCTGGCCGCTTTGCACGACATATTTGAGATCCAGATCGCGTTCCCAATGCTTGGCGTTGCGACCTTCAGCGCTGTACCAGTTGGCGTAACCCTTGCTGTCCGGGTCAACCTTGGTCAGGTCCACCGTGCCGCGCGAGTACGACACCGCCGAGGTCAGACCCGGCACGCCGACACCGGCAAAGTCATAGGCGTACTTGAGCTTCCACGAGCGTTCGTTCGGGCCGTTGAAGTCCGAGTATTGCTGCGAGTTGTCGAGGTAAACGCTGTCGCCCTGACTGATGTAGTCGAACGGCGTATTGCCGTTGACCCGTTGATACGCGGCTGTGACGCTGTGGCTACCGACGCCGACGGTGAAATGCAGGCTATAGGTGTTGTTGTCGATGTCGCCGAGCAGCGCATCGCCGGTGTCTTGCGTGTGATAGAAGTGCAGGCCCGGGTTGAGGCTGACCAGATCGTTCAACTGCCAGGTGTAGTCGAGGTCGTAGTAGTACTGGTTCCAGATGTCCTTGAGCTCGGAGGCATAAAGACTGCTGGTCAGGCCTTCGACACCGCTCCAGGCGACACCGGCCCAGTTCAGGTGTTGGCTCTCGTCGCCATCGGCCAGCGTGCCGTAGGACGTGCCGATACGTTTGTGACCGCTCTGGTTGTACGGCTTGGTGAAACTGGCCTGGCCACCTTCGATCAGCCAGCCGTCGAAGCTGTGATTGGTCAGGCTGACGCCGCGAAAAGTCTGCGGCAGCATGCGACTGTCACCGCCGGCAATCACCGGATTGGTGAGGAACAGATCACCGGCCTTCAATTCGGTATCGAATGCGCGCATTTTCAGCGTGCCACCGGCTGTTGAGAAAGCCCCCGGTGCTTTGCCGCCATTCTCTCGGACCGGCAGAATGCTTGAGCCGTCCGTGCCGCCACCGCCGTCGAGTTTCAGCCCGAGCATGGCGTGGGCATCGATACCGAAGCCGACCGTACCTTCGGTGTAACCCGACTTGAAGATGCCGAGAAAGCCCTGGCCCCACTCGATGTTGTCGTCCGCTTTCTGCAAGCGGTTGCGATTCATGTAGTAGTTGCGGGCGTTGAGGTTGAGGCTCGAGCCTGCGACGAAGCCTTCTTTGGCGGGTTCGTCGGCGTGGGCGGCGGGGGCAATCGTTGCGGCAATTGCAATGAACAGCGGGGTGAAACGGACTGGGTAACGCACGTGCGATGGAGCTCCTTGGGTCAACTGGCGCCTCTATATTTTGAGGCGCTCGATGTTTCTTGTTGTTACAGACGAACCAAACGGCTTTCAGACCACAACGAAAAAAGGCCGCTGAAAGGCAGCGGCCTGGAATGACGACGGTTGAACGGGAAGAGCCAAACAACCGCGTCGAGGGAAACGTTGGCGCGGAGCGCGACTCAGCTGTCTTTCTCGGATGCTTGAGCCTGGGAAGTTGCTGCCTGCGGGGCTTGCGTGGCGTCTTGCGCCTTGGCCATCACTTCGGCCTGATGCTGATCGAATGCCTGAGCGCGAGCGACATTTTGCGCCACGAACGACTGCGATTCTTCAGCCATCGCCATCGGCGACAGGATCAATGAGGACAAAACGAAAGCGCTGGCAATACCCATACTGTTGGACATCTGGAAAACCTTCTCGCTTGGCGAGTGCTGTTTGGTGCGGGCAAAGATAAGGTTGCCGGGCGTTGGGAAACAGCGTGATTTTCATAAATAACTGTTGCGCAGGAGGTAAAAGTCGAATATTGCGGTGCAGCCAAGAGCAACCCCCTCACCCCAGCCCTCTCCCCCAAGGGGGGCGAGGGGGAAAGGGAGCCGATCGGGGGCTTTTCAAAGCTTGAGTTCGACTTGTAGTGGTCAACTAATCCCGGACACGACGTTAAGTTTTTCTTCTGCCCGCGCTGGCGCCAACCCACCGTTGAATTGATGGGGTCGAATCCAGTTGTAGCGATGCATCAAGAATTGGCTGATATCACGCTGGGCTTCTTGAGCCGTTCTGTAGCCCGTGGTCGGTATCCATTCTGTTTTCAAGCTGCGGAACACGCGCTCCATCGGCGCGTTGTCCCAGCAATTTCCCCGCCGGCTCATGCTCTGGCGCATGCGATAACGCCACAGCCGCTGGCGAAAGAGTCGGCTTGCATATTGCGATCCCTGGTCCGAGTGGAATAGCAGATCCGAAGGCCTGCCACGCTGCTCATAAGCCATATCCAGCGCCTTGATCACCAGCTCAGCGTCCGGCTTTTCCGACAACGCCCAGCCCACGATCCGGCGTGTGCAAAGATCCAGCACGACAGCCAGGTAATGCCACTTTCCTTGCGCCCAAATGTAGGTGATGTCGCCGCACCACACTTGGTTGGGTGCCGGAACATCGAACTCCCGATTCAAGATGTTCGGGATATCCAACCGTTCAACTGTCGCTCGTTTATAGGCATGTGATCCGGGCTGTTTGCTTACTAAATCAAGCTCGCGCATCAGGCTGCGCACTTTGAATCGACCGAGCTGCTCACCGTCGTCACGCATCAGCGACAGGATGCTGCGGCTGCCCGAAGCACTGCGACTTTGCGAGAACAGCTCGCTCACCCGGCTGCGCAATCGAAGCCGTTCGACATCAGGTGTTCGGCGCCTAAGGCGCTGGGCGTAGTAACACGAGCGAGTGACATCAAACACCTTGCACAGCCAATCAGTCGGCTCATGGACGCTCAGCTGATTGATCAGCGCGTACGCTCGTGATCTTCCGACATCAAGAGCGCGGTAGCCTTTTTTAATATCGATTTTTCCCGTTCAAGGCGGGCGATCCGGGCTTCCAGCTCCTGGATTTTCTGCTGTTCCGGGGTCAGCGCTTTGCTCTGTGGAGTGACGCCTTGGCGCTCCTGCTGAACCTGATCAACCCAGCGGCGCAGGGCCGACTCGCCGACGCCGAGTGAACGGCTGGCTTCGATGTAGCTGTAGTTTTGCTTGAGCACGAGGTCGGCAGCCTCGCGTTTGAATTCAGCGGAAAAGACACGACGTTGTTTGGTCATCTGACACCTCAATCTGGCGAGCATTCTCGCCTAAATGGGTGTCCGGTTTCATTAGACCACTACAACTCGAGCTTTCAGGTCGGCGTACTTCGAGAGAACAACTCGGTCAGTCCCCTCTCCCCCGGGAGAGGGTTAGGGTGAGGGGCTTTTCAGACCGGTAAATAAATCCCGAACGTATTCATCCCGCGATTACTGCGCACAAACACATCCCCACCATGCATCAGCGCAATCGCTTTAACGATGGCCAGCCCCAAACCATGGTTATTCCCGCTGTTGCTACGCGACGCATCCACTCGATAAAAGCGCTCGAACAATCGCGGCAAATGCTCATTGGCAATCGGCGATCCGGGGTTGGCCACACCGATACTCACCTGATGTTCTTGCACCTCGATCCGCACCTCGATCACCTGACCCGCCCCGGTGTGCTGCACCGCGTTGCTGAGCAAATTGATCAACGCCCGGCGCAAATGCGCGACCTCAATCTGCACCTGCGCATCCCCGCTGACCTGCACCTGAACCTGCGCGTCTTCAAGGATGAAATCGAGATACTCCAGCGTCGTCGCCACTTCATCAGCCAGCGAAGTCGAGGTGAGTTTGGTCGCCTTGTTGCCCTGATCCGCACTGGCGAGAAACAGCATGTCATTGATGATCGAACGCAGCCGTTCCAGCTCCTCAAGATTGGATTGCAGCACTTCGAAATAATGTTCGGCAGAGCGCCCACGGGTCAGCGCCACTTGCGTTTGACCGATCAGATTGGTCAGCGGCGAGCGCAGCTCATGGGCGACGTCGGCGTTGAACGATTCCAGCCGCGAGTAAGCCTGCTCGACCCGCTCCAGCGTCGAATTGAACGAGTCGACAAACTGCTCCAGCTCCGGCGGCAGCGGCGACAAACGCAAGCGCCCGGCCCGAAGCGGCGGTGCCAGTCGTTGCGCTTCGTGGGACAGTTTGATCAGCGGCTTGAGGCCGATCCGCGCCACCCAATAACCCAGTGCCGAAGCCATCAACACACCGACAATCGCCAACCCGATCAGCGCGATCAGCAAGTTGTGCTGGGTCTCATGAAAGGTCTCGGTGTCGATGCCGATCATGAAGCGCAGCGGCGGACGCTGATCCTTGGCCGGCAACTCGGTCAACAGCACTTTCAGCGGATAAGCATGGTCGGCCACCTGCATGTCGTGCATGCCTGGCGGGCCTTGGGCGAACGCACGAATCGCCGCGTCAGGCTGACCGTATTCGTAACCCGGATCGCCACTGACCACCCAGAAACGAATGCGCTTGTCCTCTTCGCCGAGCAGCTTCAACTTGGCGTTGATCTTCAGCCAATGCTCCGGCGTGCCGAAGCGATTGAGCGCCGATTCGAGCACGCTGTAACGCGCATCCAGCTCGGCTTCCGGCAGCAACCCCAAACCTTTGTCGACCTGTTGATACAACGCCCCGCCGATCAACAGAAACACCAGCAGCGCCACCAGCGTGAACATGCCGCTCAAGCGCAGGGCAATCGAATTACTGGACACCACGGCTCTCCAGCACATAACCCATGCCGCGAATGGTGTGCAGCAGTTTTTCGTCGAACGGCCCGTCGAGCTTGGCGCGCAGGCGTTTGATCGCGACTTCGACGACATTGGCGTCACTGTCGAAATTGATGTCCCAGACCATCTCGGCGATGGCGGTTTTCGAGAGGATTTCACCTTGTCGGCGAGCCAGCACGCTAAGCAGCGAAAACTCTTTGGCGGTCAGATCCAGACGCGTGCCGGCGCGGGTGGCCTTGCGGCTGATCAAATCTATCCACAGGTCGGCGATGCTTACTTGCACCGGTTCATGGCCGCCACTGCGCCGGGTCAGGGCTTGCAGGCGCGCGACCAGTTCAAGGAACGAAAACGGTTTGCCGAGATAGTCGTCGGCACCGTCGCGCAGGCCTTTGATGCGGTCCTCAACGCGCTCGCGGGCGGTGAGCATGATCACCGGGGTCTGCTTGCGCGCACGCAATGCGCGCAGCACGCCGAAGCCATCGAGGCCCGGCAACATGACGTCGAGGACGATCACCGCGTAGTCGCTTTCCAGCGCCAGATGCAGACCCTCGACGCCGTCGCGGGCCAGATCCACGGTGTAACCCTGTTCCGTCAGACCGCGGTGCAGATAGTCCGCGGTTTTTTCCTCGTCTTCGATAATCAGAACGCGCATGACCCGCCTCAGTCTGTGGTCGCCAATGCCGGTGACGGCATAGGTTTGGGCCTGTGGAACAGCCGCTCAAGCCATAAGTATATGACCGGCGTGGTGAACAGCGTCAGCATCTGGCTGACCAGCAAGCCGCCGACCACCGCGATCCCCAGCGGCTGGCGCAGTTCGGCGCCGGTGCCGTAGCCGAGCATCAGCGGCAGTGCGCCGAGCAGGGCGGCGAGGGTGGTCATGATGATTGGCCGGAACCGCGTGATGCACGCCTCGAAAATCGCCTCCTGCGGCGACAGGCCTCGATGGCGCTGCGCCTCCAGGGCGAAGTCGATCATCAGGATGCCGTTCTTCTTGACGATACCGATCAGCAACACCAGGCCGATCAACGCCATGATCGAAAAGTCCTGGCCGCAGATCCACAGCATGATCACCGCGCCCAAGCCTGCCGCCGGCAACGTCGAAATGATCGTCAGCGGGTGCACGAAGCTTTCATAAAGCACGCCGAGAATGATGTACACCGCCACCAGCGCCGCGAGAATCAGCCACGGTTGACTGGCCAGCGAACTCTGGAACGCCTGCGCCGCACCCTGGAAGTTGCCGCTGATCGCCGTCGGCATGCCGATCTCGGCCTTGGCCTGATTGAGCAAAATCACCGCATCACCCAACGCGACGCCGGGCGCGAGGTTGAATGACAGGTTGGCGGCCGGGAACATGCCGTCGTGAGCAATCGACAATGGGCCAATGGTCGGCGCATCGAATTTGGCCAGTGCCGACAGTGGCACCATCTCGCCACTCAGCGGTGAGCGCAGGTAGAAATAGTTGAGGCTTTCGGCTTTGCCGCGTTGCTTGGTGTCCAGCTCCAGAATCACGTTGTACTGGTTGACCTGAGTCTGGAATTCATTGATCTGCCGTTGGCCGAAGGCATCGTACAGCGCCTCGTCGACATCGCTCGCGGTCAGGCCGAAACGTGCGGCGGCGCTGCGGTCGATGCTGATGTGGGTGATGCTGCCGCCCAGTTGCAGATCATTGGAAATATCGCGGAACGCCGGGTTGCTGCGCAGTTTTTCCGTGAGGCGTTGCGTCCAGGTGGCGAGGGTCGCGCCGTCGTTGCTCTTCAGTACGTATTGGTACTGCGCACGGCTCGGGCCGGAGCTGAGGTTGATGTCTTGGCCGGCGCGCAGATAGAGGACGATGCCGGGGACTTTCATCAGTTGTGGGCGGATGCGGTCGATGAACTGACTGGCGCTGACATCACGGTCGCCGCGTTTTTTCAGGGCAATCCAGAAGCGGCCGTTGGCGATGGTCTGGTTACTGCCGGAGACACCCACCGAGTGGGAAAACGCTTGCACGGCCGGATCGGCGGCGACGATTTCGGCCATCGCCAGGTGTTTTTTAACCATGTCGCCGTAGGAAATATCCGCCGCAGCTTCGGTGGTGCCGAGGACGAAACCGGTGTCCTGAATCGGGAAGAAACCTTTCGGGATAAAGATGTAACCGCCGATGGCCATCGCCAGCGACAAACCGAACACGCCAATCATCAATTTCTGATGGGCGAGGGCGCGACGCAGGCCTCGTTCGTACCAGCCGAGCAGGCGTTCGCTGAAACCCGGTTTGGCGTGGGCGTGATGCACCGGTTTGCGCATGAACAGCGCGGCTAGCGTCGGCGCGAGAGTCAGCGAGACCACCACGGAAATCATGATGGTCGAGGTCGCGGTCAGGGCGAATTCCTTGAACAGGCGCCCGACCACGCCGCCCATGAATAGCAGCGGAATAAACGCTGCCACTAGCGAGAAACTGATCGAGACCACGGTGAAACCGATCTCGCCTGCGCCTTTGATCGCGGCTTCGCGCATGTCGTCGCCGGCTTCCAGATGGCGGTGGATGTTTTCCACCACCACGATCGCATCGTCGACGACGAAGCCGACCGCGACAACGATCGCCACCAGCGTCAGGTTGTTCAGGCTGAAACCGAGGATGTACATCAGGGCGAAACTGGCGATCAACGACACGCCGAGTACCGCCGAGACAATCAGGGTCGCCGACAATTGGCGCAGGAACAGCGCCATTACCGCGACCACCAGCAGAATCGCGATCATCAGGGTGATTTCGACTTCGTGCAGCGAAGCGCGGATGGTCTGGGTGCGGTCGATCAGGGTTTTCACTTGCACCGAGGCTGGCAGCATCGCTTCGAGGCCGGGCAGGGCGGCTTGAATGCGGTCGACGGTTTCAACGATGTTGGCGCCGGGTTGGCGCGAGATCACCAGGTTCACACCGGGTTGATCGCCGGCCCACGCTTGCACGTAGGCATCTTCCGAACCGTTGACGACTTTGGCGACATCGCGCAGGTGAACCGGGGCGCCATCCTTGTAGGAAACGATGAGTTGGCTGTAGTCCTCAGGATGGAACAACTGGTCGTTGGTCGACAGCGTCGAGATGCTCGATTCGCCGTACAGCGCACCTTTGGCGAGGTTGAGGCTGGTCTGCTGGATCGCCAGCCGAATGTCGGCGAGGGTCAGGCCGATCGCCGCGAGTTTGTCGGCCGAGGCTTGCACACGGATAGCCGGACGTTGCTGACCGGTGATGTTGATTTGTCCTACGCCGTCGATCTGGCTGATCTGACGCGAGAGCAGGGTTTCCACCAGGTCGCTGAGTTCGGTGCCGGGCATTTGCGTCGAGCTGACGCTGAGGATCAGCACTGGGCTGTCGGCCGGGTTGACCTTCTTCCACGTTGGCAGCGTCGGCATGTCCTTGGGCAGTTTGCCGGCGGCGGTGTTGATCGCCGCCTGGACTTCTTGCGCGGCAGTGTCGATGCTTTTATCGAGGGTGAATTGCAGGGTCAACAGGCTTGAGCCCAAGGCACTGCTTGAGGTCATCTGGGTCATGCCGGGGATGGCGCTGAATTGCACCTCCAGCGGCGTGGCCACGGATGAAGCCATGGTGTCGGGGCTGGCGCCGGGCAACTGCGCCGAGACCTGAATCGTAGGAAATTCCGCTTCCGGCAGTGGAGCGATCGGCAAGCGCGGGAAGGCAATCAAACCGACCAGCACCAGCGCGATGGTCAGCAGGATTGTGGCGACCGGGTGATCGATGCACCACGTGGAGACGCCTTTGTGCGCCTTCATGGTTTCGGCTCCGCTTGCACCACCTGCGCCGGCTCGGTCATCACTTGCACGGTCGAGCCGGGTTTGAGCCGCGACTGGCCATCGGTGACCAGTACATCACCGGCCTTCACGCCTTTGATGATGTCCTCGCCACTGCCTTGGTAAACCATCTGCACTTGTACGGCTTCGACCTTGTCGCCGTTTACCCGGTAAACGAAGTGTTGGTCGAGGCCACGTTGTACGACGGTGGGCGGGACGACCAGGGCATCTTTGTCGAGGGCTGTCTGAATTTTTACCGTGACCAACAGCCCGGGCCAGAGCTTCTGGCTGGCGTTGTCGAACTCGGCCTTGGCGCGAATGGTGCCGGTGTTGGCGTTGATCTGGTTGTCGATCAGGGTGAGATGACCTTCGCCGAGCAGGTTACCGGTTTCGCCATCGGTGTCGGCGCCGATGTAGGCCTTGACCTGGGCGCGCTGCGGATCGCTGATCAGGCCTTGCAAGGTCGGCAGCATTTGCTGGGGCAAGGAAAACTCGACGGCGATCGGGTCGATCTGGGTGACCGTGAACAGGCCTGCGGTGTCGGTCATGCGCAGGAAGTTGCCTTCATCGACCGTACGAATACCGACGCGGCCGGTGACCGGAGAGCGGATCTGCGTGTAGGAAAGTTGTACCTGCGCCGCATCAATCGAGGCTTGGTTACCTTGGGCGGTGGCCTTCAGTTGGTTGACCAGGGCTTGTTGTTGGTCGTAGGTCTGTTTCGAGATGCCGTCGTCGACGGTGAGCAGTTTGTAGCGCTTGAGGTTGACCAGGGCGACTTGCAGTTGCGCCTGGCTTTCACCCAGTTGGGCGCGGGCCTGGTCGAGGCTGGCGCGGATGGAGCGGTCGTCGATCGTGGCCAGGAGGTCGCCTGCTTTGACCAGTTGGCCTTCTTTGACGAGGATTTTGGTGAGGATGCCGTCGATCTGTGGGCGCACAACCACGCTGTGTAATGAGAGTACGGAGCCGATGCCGCTGGTGTAGCGGGGGACGTCTTTTTCGCTGACGGCCACGACTCGCACGGGGATGGCGGTTGGGGTGGAGAGTTTGGTCGGGGCGGGTTTCAGGGCGTACCACAGACCTGCGCCTGCGAGGACGATTAATAGGGTAGCGAGCAGGGCTTTGTTCTTTTGGATTCGCATGCGGGGTGGGCGCCGGACGGAGTTTGGGCAGGGTTGGTGTCTTTATAAACTTGTTTGCGGGTCAGGAGGGTGACGGCTAGCTGTCGGCGCTGTCAGTTTCGCTGTGTACATATCCGTTGCTGCGGTAACGGCTGCTTAGGATTCCGCCCTGACGGCGGGTCTCCGCAAACCTGATCTGCAGGTCTACCGCGTCATCGTTCTTCGCGAGCAAGCCCGCTCCCACAGGGGGCGCATTCCAAATGTGGGAGCGGGCTTGCTCGCGAAGGCGCCTGAACTGACGATACATCTCTATTGGTCCATTTCGTTAACCGGTCCCAAAAAGGCACTGATCGTTCCCAATTCGGGACTCGTTTGCCAACTATGCTTCTCAAGATCCGTCCCTGCTCGCGGATAAACTTTGTGTAGCCCGGGTTCTCTGGGCCGCTCACCCCGGGAGTGTCTTGAAATGAAGCTGAAAACCGCTCTGCCGTACGTGCTTCTCCTGCTTCCACTCACAACCTTCGCCGCGCCTGGCAGTCAATCCGGCGAGATCCGCTTTACCGGGCAAATCGTTGATTCCGGCTGTGCGGTCGGACGTGTCGGTGGGTTGTCCGCAACGGAGTCTCGTCAGGTCGAAATCAAACCGGGCCTGAAAATCGATGTGGACACTTATCGCAATGCTTGCAGCCATCAATCGCTGCCGATGTCCATGACTTACCAAGCTCTGAAGACTTCGACCGACAAAGGCATCGTCACCATCAGCTACCTGTAGGCCGTTCGGCGTGTGCTGCAAATCTTCAGGTGCCGAGCGAAGGCGCACAGGTATACTGCGCGCCTTTGCGGCTCACTGATCGGGCCCGACTTTTTGCTTTGCGGAGCTTTTATGACTTCCCCAACCCAACCGCCGGTTGACGACGCCGTGAGCGATGTCCCGGCTGAAGTGGCCGACACCCCAGAAACCAAAGCCGAGATTCCGGCCTTCAAGTTCCCCTTCAAACCGGGTGAGCTGGCTGGCGCCAAAGAATCGAATCAGCCTTGGTACAAGAACGGCGCGAAGAACGGTCACACCAAGACCCCGGGCATGGCGCCGCCGGGCACTCGTCGTTCGATGGGCAAACGCTGAGTTTTATTGCCGCGTGCGGTGGCAAGTTCGCGATCAAGGTTGACCGGACTGGCCTCATCGCTGGCAAGCCAGCTCCCACAGTTTTCTCGGGTGTTCACACATTTTGCGTACGACGCAAAACCCTGGGGGAGCTGGCTTGCCAGCGATGGACGTTCGATCACCGTTAATCTGGATCAGGCCGCGCGCAGCGAGATAAACGCATAAGTCTGCGCCGGCTCGCTCACCACTCGCGCCCCGGCCGCCAGCACCTGCCCGGCAATGTCATCCCCGGACACATGAAACAGCCACTCACTCAGCGCCTCGCCCGGCGGTTGCGCGCGCACCTGATCGATCGCCGACGCAAACGCGCTCATGTTCGGCAGATAGGCAGTAAACCCGTCACCTTTCAATGCCGTGGTACGAATCCCGAGCATGGCGCAAATCGCATCTTTGATGCCGATGTCATCACGATCCGCCTGACGTGATCGCTGGATCAATTCAATCAGTTCCTGATCAACCAACTCGCCACCCGCAATCAATACCGGCCCCTGTTCCCAAGACTCCGGCGGGCAATCCTTGGCAGCAGGGTTGAGCGGGATATGCGGATTGATTTCCGCCGGATAAATGCGGCACACCAACGGTCGCCGTGCATAGATCCGGCACAGCTTGTCTTCGTCAAGATTCCGGCAGGGACCGACGTTGTAGGCGGCGAAGGTGATTGCCACGTGCGCAGCGGTCGCGCCGCTGCGCACCACCACCGAACGGCGTTCGGCATGTTCACGCTGGTGCGCCGGTAAACCCAGGCCATTGCCGAGAAAGGCCTCGACCAGCACGATCACCTGGCCGCCATCCGCCGCCCACATACGGGCTTCGGCCAAGGTCAGCGGGACATGATGATCGGTGCAGCATTTGCCGCAGCCTACGCAGGAAAACGTCGTATTCATTGAGCGATCTGTCTTCAATCAGGGTGTGAGACGGTGGCGGAAAACCACCGTACAGGCCCGGTTCGAAGCAAGTTGTGCGCCAGTCACTGGGTTTTGCCGGTCGGCCGGATCGAGTCCCACTCGGTGACGAAGGCGGTTTTGGACTGTTTGTTGTACAGGCACAGCTCGGTGCCCTGTTGGCCTTTCATGTGTTTTTGCGGGTATTGGCCTTGCAGCAACACGGCGGTGTAGCCAACGCGGTCATCGAATTGTGCGGGGGTGCCGACCGGTTTGGCGTTTTTCAGGCCGCTGGCTTTAGTGCAACTGGCGAGTACGTTTTTGTCGTATGCGGCCCAGGCGTCGGGGCTGGAGGCGTGGGCCTGAGAGGCGAGGGCGGAGAGGCAGAGCAGGCTTGCGGTGAGGGCTTTCATGTTGGGCATCCTTGGTCGTGAGTGGCCAAGGTTGGAGTCTGCCCAGAGAAGGAAGTTGCCGGTGCCGGCTCTTCGCGAGCAAGCCCGCTCCCACAGAGTGAATGCATTCCAAATGTGGGAGCGGGCTTGCTCGCGAAAGCGCTCGATCAGTCCGGTACCAACTCCCGGCGCACCACATACATCCCGGCACTTTCATACAACCGCTGCGCCCGCAGGTTGTCTTCCAGCACCTTCAAATCGACAAAACCTTCACGCCGTTGTTGAAACACCTTGAATGCATTCAGCAGCAGCGCGCGGCCCAATCCCAAGCCCTGAGCGCGCGGATGCACCACCAGATTCTTGATATACGAACTCGTCCAGCACTGCGCCACGCCGACCACGCCTTCGTCATCGCAGGCGATGAAACACAACGTCGGATCGTATTCGGGATCGCTTTCAAACCGCTGCTGCCAGTCTTCCAGTGCTGGCACCCGGCCGCCACCTTCGCGGAAACCGATTTGCATCAGTCGATGCACCGCTGGCGCCAGTTCGGCGCGGTAAACAGACAGTTCGATACCTTGCGGTAATGGGGCGGTCGGTACGTCCTCGCCGAGGTCGCGCCGCATCAAAAAACAATACGCCTCGACCAAGACTCAGTGCCCTTGCGCGGCGACGTGCTTGGCCGCTTCGATCAGGCGCTGGGTCAACTCTGGCGAAGAAAACTTGGTCAGCACCGCGTTCGCTCCGGCCAGACGTGCCTTCTCGCTGTTCATCGCGCTGTCGAGCGAGGTGTGCAGCAATACGTAGAGGTGGGAGAAATCCGGCGTCTCGCGCAGGGTGCGGGTGAAGGCGTAGCCGTCCATCTCGGACATTTCGATGTCGGAGACGATCAGGTTGATCTGTTGTGCGGTGCCTTGCAGATCGAGCAGGCAATCGATGGCTTCCTTGGCACTGCGCGCGGTGTGGCATTGCAGGCCGAGGTTGCGCAGGGTGTGTACCGATTGCTGCAGCGCCACCTGGCTGTCGTCGACCACCAGAATCCGCGCGTTGCCGAGGACGTCAGCGTCTTCCATGGTCAGGTCGGTCGGGGCCATTTCAATCTGTGCCGGGGCGATGCTGTGGATGACTTTTTCGATGTCGAGCACTTGCACCAGCGTGCCGTCGACGGAGGTCACGCCGGTGATGTAAGCGCGCGAGCCGCCGGAACCGAACGGCGGCGGTTTGATGTCGGTGGTCAGGCAATGGACGATTTTGCTTACCGCTTGAACGTGCAGACCCTGTTTGGAACGGCTGACGTCGGTGACGATCAGGCAACCGCCGTTCGGGTCTTCCAGCGGACGTTCGCCGATGGCGCGGCTGAGGTCGATGACCGACAAGGAGGCGCCGCGCAGAGTGGCGATGCCTTTGACGTGCGGGTGCGACTCCGGCAGCTTGGTCAGCGGCGGGCAGGGGATGATTTCACTGACTTTCAGCAGGTTGATCGCCATCAGCTTGCCGCTGCGCAAGGTAAACAGCAGAAGCGAAAGTGAATCTGCGCGGGCTTTGGTGGAAGACATATGAACCTTCTGTGGAAAAAGGTGGTGGGCGAGGGTGGAAATCGCCAGAAACTATTGATGCCGGGTTATCGGCGTTAACGGGGTGGGCTTTAGGTTAGTTGTCGGGTAGTCGGCTTGAGTTGATCGCTGTTCTCTCGATCACTGCCCCTCACCCCAGCCCTCTCCCAGAGGTAGAGGGAGCCGACCGAGGTGCCTGGCGTTGTACATCGACCTGAACGACCGAGTCGATTATGGATTCGGTAAAGCAGGTCCACGTCGGCGGATCTCTTCAATATCCCCCAATCAGTCTCCTCTCCCAGAGAGAGAGGGGGCCGACCGAGGTGTCTGGCGTTGTACATCGACCTGAACGACCGAGTCGATTATGGATTCGGTAAAGCAGGTCCACGTCGGCGGATCTCTTCAATATCCCCCAATCAGTCCCCTCTCCCAGAGGTAGAGGGAGCCGACCGAGGTGTCTGGCGTTGTACATCGACCTGAACGACCGAGTCGATTATGGATTCGGTAAAGCAGGTCCACGTCGGCGGATCTCTTCAATATCCCCCAATCAGTCCCCTCTCCCAGAGAAAGAGGGGGCCGACCGAGGTGTCTGGCGTTGTACATCGACCTGAACGACCGAGTCGATTATGGATTCGGTAAAGCAGGTTCACGTCGGCGGACATCGCCAATATCCCCCAATCAGTCCCCTCTCCCAGTGGGAGAGGGCTAGGGTGAGGGTGTGCTTCTAGCCCTTCATACCCAACCGCTTCGCCATCCGCCCAAGATTCGCCCGATCCAGCCCTAGTTCCCGCGCCGCGCTCGCCCAGTTATCCTGATTGCGTTCCAGCGCGGCACTGATCAACCGGCGCTGATACTCCTCAGTGGCACTGCGCAAATCACCGTTGATCAGCGGCATCTCGGCCACAGCACCAGCAACCGGCTCAACCGGGTTATCCACAACCTCACGCGGCAAATCCAGATCCGCCGCGCTCAGGCTGAGGATTTTCGGCCGCACTTTGCAGTTGCCCAATGCCTTCAGCGCACTGCGGCCGATCAAGTGTTCCAGTTCGCGCACGTTGCCCGGCCAAGTGTAGGCGAGCAGGGCTTCCTGGGCGTCGCTGTTCAGACGCAGGCTGTTGAGGCCCATGCGCGAGCGGTTCTGCTCGAGAAAAAAACCGCTGAGCAACAACACGTCACGCCCGCGATCACGCAGCGCCGGCACCTTTAACGGGTACACGCTCAAGCGATGATAGAAGTCGGCACGATAGCGACCGCTGCGCACTTCTTCCGCGAGGTCACGGTTGGTCGCCGCGATCAGGCGCACATCGACCTGGTGCTCCTTGTCCGAACCCAGTCGCTGCAACTGGCCGCTCTGCAATACGCGCAACAACTTGGCCTGCACGGTCAGCGACAATTCACCGACTTCATCGAGAAACAGGCTGCCGCCATTGGCCAGTTCAAACTTGCCGCGACGGTCGCTGGTGGCGCCGGTGAAGGCGCCGCGCACGTGGCCGAACAATTCACTTTCGACCAGGGTGTCGGGGAGGGCGGCGCAGTTGAGGCTGATGATCGGTTTGTCGGCGCGCGGTGACGCGGCGTGGATTGCTTGCGCCACCAGCTCTTTGCCGACCCCGGTTTCACCGGTGATCAGCACCGTCAGATCGCTGCCGCCGACCAGATTGATTTCCTCAACCAGTCGTTTCAGCGCTTTGCTCTGGCCGATCATTTCGCGGTTCTGCTGGCCGCTGGCCTGACGGTAAACCTCGGCGCGTTGATGCTCGTCTTCGGCACGCATGGCCAGGCGCTCGATGCGTTCGGCGGCGTTGACCGTGGCTGACGCAAGGCTGGCGAAGGCTTGCAGGGCATCGAGTTCAATCGGTTCGAAGCGTTCGGGATCAAGTGCGTCGAGGGTGATCAAGCCCCAGAGTTTTTCATCGACAAACAGAGGACAACCAAGGCAGTCGTGGACTTCAAGGTGTTCGTCGAGGCCGTCGACCAGCCCGTCATAAGGATCGGGCAAATCGCTGTCGGCAGCGAAGCGGGTTGGCCCGGCCCCGGCGAGGAGGATTTCGAAACGCGGATGCTCGCTGACTTTAAAGCGCCGGCCGAGGGTGTCGGTGCTCAAGCCGTCCACCGCCAGCGGCACCAGCGATTCGCCGTCGAGGCGCAACAACGCGGCGGCATCGCACGGTAGCAGCGCGCGCATGGCCTCAAGCAAACGTCGATAGCGCTCGCCCTCGGGCAATTCGCGAGAAAGGTCGGAGACTAAAGGCAGCAAAGCAGTCAGCAGGGATTTGGCAGTCATGGTCTTGTAGTCAAAGAGACAATATGTAGTCGCGATGACTATAAAGCCACTTGAGTCGATATGACTACGTAATTATTAACTTATTGATTTGTATGGATTAAAAAGTTGGCACGAAAGCTGATAAGCCTAAGGTAACTTTTCAACAAGCTCAGGAGTCACTCTTATGCTTAGCGTCCAGGATCGTGCCATCGTCAAATCCACCGTGCCCCTGCTGGAAAGCGGCGGTGAGGCGCTGATCACGCACTTCTACCGCATGATGCTCTCTGAATACCCTGAAGTGCGCCCGTTGTTCAACCAGGCGCATCAGGCCAGCGGCGATCAACCGCGTGCCCTCGCCAACGGGGTATTGATGTACGCCCGCCATATCGATCAGCTCGACCAGTTGGGTGATCTGGTGGCGAAGATCATCAACAAGCACGTGGCCCTGCAGATCCTCCCGGAACACTACCCGATTGTCGGTACATGCCTGTTGCGCGCCATCTCCGAAGTCCTCGGCGAAGAGATCGCTACTCCCGAAGTGATGAGCGCCTGGGGTGCGGCTTACGGGCAACTGGCGGACATCCTGATCGGCGCCGAAACGGCTATTTATGACGAAAAGGAACAGGCTGTCGGCGGCTGGCGCGGCGCGCGTGAATTCATCGTTGCGGCCAAGGTCGAGGAGAGTGCGGAAATCATCTCCTTTTACTTCGAACCTGCGGACAAAGGCCCGATCCTGGCGGCCGAACCGGGTCAGTACATCGGCATGAAGCTGATCCTCGACGGCGAAGAAGTCCGCCGCAACTATTCGCTGTCGGCGCTGGCCAACAAAGGTCAGTACCGCATCAGCGTCAAGCGTGAACCGGGTGGCCGTGCGTCCAATCACTTGCACGATCAACTGCACGTCGGTGCGAGCATTCAGTTGTTCCCGCCATCGGGCGAGTTCACGTTGACCGCGAGTGACAAACCGCTGGTGCTGATCAGCGGTGGCGTCGGCATCACGCCGACGCTGGCGATGCTTGAGGCGGCGCTGGAAACCAAGCGTCCGGTGCACTTTATCCACTGCGCGCGCAACGGCAGCGTGCATGCGTTCCGTGACTGGATCGATGGCCTGGCGGCACGTCATCCGCAGCTCAAGCGTTTCTACTGCTACGCCGAGGACGATGGCGTTAGCCCGGCGGCGGACAAGGTCGGCATGTTGAGCCTGGAGCAATTGGGCGAATGGCTGCCGGAACACCGCGATGTAGACGCTTATTTCCTTGGGCCGAAGGGTTTCATGGGCGCGATCAAGCGTCACCTGAAAGCACTGGGTGTGCCGGAGAAGCAGAGCCGTTACGAGTTCTTCGGGCCGGCTTCGGCTTTGGAGTAATCTGAAACCGAGTTGCCCCCTTCGCGAGCAAGCCCGCTCCCACAGTGGACTAATGTTGACCACAGAGTTTGTGTTCAACTCGGTCAAATGTGGGAGCGGGCTTGCTCGCGAAGGCCGTTATGCGGTCTGAATTTGTAAAACATGATCCAAGGTTAATGAACCCTTAACCGCTTTATCGTTTATTCCCCCGGTGTAGACTTGCGACAACTTTCAGCCGTCGGCCGGCTGAACCATGGACATTAAAGGGAAACGCAATGAGCGAGGAAACGATTCGGTTGGGCCGTGAGCGGCGCTTTCTGGTGCTGTTGGGGATCATCTGTCTGGCGCTGATCGGTGGCGCACTTTATATGCAAATCGTACTGGGCGAGGCGCCATGCCCGCTGTGCATCCTGCAGCGTTATGCATTGCTGCTGATCGCACTGTTCGCGTTTATCGGCGCGGCCATGCGCACGCGCCGCAGCATCACCGTGTTCGAGGTGCTGGTGGTGATTTGTGCGATTGCCGGTGCCGCCGTTGCGGGGCATCACGTGTACACCCAGTTCTATCCGGCAGTGAGTTGCGGCATTGATGTGCTGCAGCCGATTGTCGACGGCTTGCCGTTGGCAAAGATCTTCCCGTTGGGCTTTCAGGTCGACGGTTTCTGCTCGACACCGTATCCGCCGATTCTCGGTCTGTCGCTGGCGCAATGGGCGCTGGTGGCGTTCGTGCTGGTGGTGATTCTGGTGCCGCTGCTGACCTCGCGTAATCGCAAAGCGCTGCGCTGAGTCAACTATTCGGCGGTCTGGCCGATACAGAAAACGCCCCGATTTGCGGATCAGCCAATCGGGGCGTTTTGCATTTCACGGCGTTGGTGAAAACACCGTGACGAACGGCAATAGAGGGTGTGGCGAGTGTGCGACATGTTGTCACACGCGCTGTGTCGCAGGGTGTCGCGAAGGGCCTGATTGGTCTCTTGTTACATAAAAACATTGGTCTGTTTCGGCGTTTTGCGGCTTTTGCACGCAAGTGCCAGATCAGGCAGTTTTAACAAGCCTTGGCAAATGGCCAGAACCCTTGGGGTATCGGGCTTTGCGCTGATCCTGCGTAGAGAAAAGAGCTGCAGAGCTGTCTGAACTGAGGCGGGTACACCTACAAATTTTGGTGTTTTTGTTGAGAATCGATTTCGATAACATGCGGCACTTTTGCAAAAATGGCGATGGATTGTTGCTCGAACGGATAAAAATTATTTCGGGATAAGACATGGTGTATAGGGCGCTACCTATCTACAATCGCCCGCACTGAATTCCCGGCACTGTTCAGCCTTTATTAAGGAACACTTTTTAATAAGGCGCTGTGCAGAAAGTCGGGTGTCGAGTGAGTCGCGAGGCTTTCAAGACACCCAGGTGTCGGTGCCTTCCAACTTTCCGCACCAAATGGAATTGGTCTGTAACAAGGCCTTTGACCACGAATTCGAATAAGAACTGACCGCTGTCCCAGGATTTGTCGAGCGTCTGACGCGCGACGGGCGGCCCTTATTCAATCCAAAGAAAATGCCAACCCTTGGCAGGGTGAAGTGTTGGCGATCAAAACCCAACTGCATTGCGCAAGCTGCTTTAGAGGTCGTGAGATGAGTAAAAACAGGTACCCCAGATTACTAGGCCTAGTGCCGCTGCTCGGCACGTTGTTGCTGGGAGGCTGCAACATGACCTTGCTCAATCCAACGGGCCAGGTTGGCCTGGAACAGCGAAACCTGATCATCACCGCGACCCTGCTGATGCTGTTGGTCGTTGTGCCGGTTATCGTCATGACCTTCCTGTTCGCCTGGAAATACCGCGCGTCGAACACGAACGCCGTCTACACCCCGAAATGGTCGCACTCGACCAAAATCGAAGTGGCAGTCTGGACCATCCCCGTCCTGATCATCATTGCCCTGGGTTACATCACCTACATTTCGACCCATGAACTGGACCCGTATCGTCCAATTCAATCCGACGTCAAGCCAGTGACCATTGAAGTGGTTGCGCTGGACTGGAAGTGGCTGTTCATCTACCCGGAACAAGGCATTGCCACGGTCAACAAGATTGTGTTCCCGGCGCACACGCCAATCAACTTCAAGATCACCTCTGACGCTGTGATGAACTCGTTCTTCATCCCGGGTCTGGGCGGCCAGATCTACGCGATGGCGGGCATGCAGACCAAGCTGCACCTGATCGCTGACCGTAACGCTGAAATGGACGGTATCTCCGCCAACTACAGCGGCGCGGGTTTCACCGGCATGAAGTTCAAAGCTATCTCCACCACTCAGGAAGATTTCGACGCCTGGGTCAGTGAAGTCAAGAAGTCACCTAAACAGCTTGATCAAGCTGAATACGCAGCCCTTGCCAAGCCAAGCCAGAACAACCCAGTCGAGCTCTACTCCTCGGTCACGCCGAACCAGTTCCAGATCATCGTCGACAAGTACGAAGGTATGAAGCCGGGCAAGCCACTGAAGCACGAGAAGAAAGAGAAAGAAGTGGCGGCCACGGAAATTGACTCGAGTTCGCATTCAGCTGCCGGGGCAGAGGAGTAAACGATGTTTGGTAAATTAAGTTGGGAAGCAGTCCCATTCCACGAACCGATCGTGATGATTACCATCGCCATGATCGCGCTCGGTGGTCTGGCGCTGTTCGCTGCAATCACCTACTTCAAGAAGTGGACGTACCTGTGGACCGAGTGGTTGACCTCGGTAGACCACAAGAAAATCGGCGTGATGTACATCATCGTCGCCATGGTCATGCTGCTGCGCGGTTTTGCCGACGCCATCATGATGCGTACCCAGTTGGCCATGGCCACCGAGGGTTCGCCTGGCTACCTGCCACCTGAACACTATGACCAGATCTTCACCGCTCACGGTGTGATCATGATCATCTTCATGGCGATGCCATTCTTCACCGGCCTGATGAACCTTGCAGTGCCGTTGCAGATCGGTGCGCGTGACGTTGCGTTCCCGTTCCTGAACTCCCTGAGCTTCTGGCTGCTGGTTTCCGGCGTAGTACTGATCAACCTGTCCCTGGGCGTCGGCGAATTCGCCAAGACCGGTTGGGTTGCCTATCCACCATTGTCGGGTCTGCAATACAGCCCTGGCGTGGGTATGGACTACTACATCTGGGCGCTACAGTTATCCGGGTTAGGTACGACGCTGACGGGGGTCAACTTCCTCGCGACCGTACTGAAAATGCGTACCCCTGGCATGAAACTGATGGACATGCCGATCTTCACCTGGACCTGCACCTGGGCAAACGTTCTGATCGTGGCTTCGTTCCCGATCCTGACCGCTACCCTGGCACTGCTGACCCTTGACCGTTACATGGATTTCCACATTTTCACCAATGAACTTGGTGGCAATCCAATGATGTACGTCAACCTGTTCTGGGCGTGGGGCCACCCTGAGGTATACATCCTGATCCTGCCGGCATTCGGCATCTTCTCGGAAGTGATCTCGGCGTTCACCGGCAAGAAACTGTTCGGCCACCACTCGATGATCTACGCCTCGGGCGCGATCTCGGTACTGGGCTTCATGGTTTGGCTGCACCACTTCTTCACCATGGGTTCGGGTGCCAGCGTCAACGCCTTCTTCGGTCTGGCGACGATGCTGATTTCCATCCCGACGGGTGTGAAGCTATTCAACTGGCTGTTCACCATCTACCAAGGCCGTCTGCGTTTCACCAGCCAGGTGCTGTGGACCCTGGGCTTCATGGTGACCTTCGCCATCGGCGGCATGACCGGCGTACTGCTGGCCATCCCGGGTGCTGACTTCGTGCTGCACAACAGCCTGTTCGTGATCGCGCACTTCCATAACGTGATCATCGGCGGTGCGGTATTCGGTTACATCGCAGGTTTCGGCTTCTACTTCCCGAAAGCGTTCGGCTTCAAGCTGCACGAAGGCTGGGGTAAAGCAGCATTCTGGTTCTGGATCTCGGGCTTCTTCGTCGCCTTCATGCCGCTCTATGCACTGGGCTTCATGGGCATGACCCGTCGTCTGAACGCCACCACCAACCCTGAGTGGGTACCGTACCTGTACGTTGCCATGTTCGGTGCGGTGATGATCGCTGCCGGTATCGCCTGCCAACTGATTCAGCTGTACGTCAGTGTGCGTGACCGCAACAAGCCAGAGAACATTTGCGATCACGGTGACCCGTGGAATGCACACACTCTGGAATGGTCGACCTCGTCGCCACCACCGTTCTACAACTTCGCTGTGCTGCCTAAGGCTGACTGCATCGACCCGTTCACCGAAGCCAAGGAAAACGGTACTGCGTACCAGCAACCGGCCAAGTACGAGCCGATCCACATGCCGAACAACACCGCCACGGGCGTTGTGATGGGCGCGCTGTTGACCGTGTTCGGTTTCGCGATGATCTGGCACATCTGGTGGCTGGCGATCGCGAGCCTGGTAGGCACCGTCGTCTACTTCGTGATCCACGCTGCACGTGACGACCAGGGCTATATGGTTCCGGTTGAAACGATCGAACGTATCGAAGCCGAGCAGCACAAGCGTCTGGTCGCGGCAGGGAAAATCCCGGCCTCCGCCACCCGTGTTGAAACCTCGTTGGAACAGGCTTAAACCATGTCGAATTTAGTGACCAATGCTGGACACGCCCATGGTGAACATGGGCACGATGACCATCACCACGATTCGGGCGAGATGACCGTATACGGTTTCTGGCTCTACCTGATGACCGACTGCATTCTGTTTGCGTCGATCTTCGCGGTATACGCGGTACTGGTAAACAACGTTGCCGGTGGCCCAGCCGGCCACGACATCTTCGAACTGCCATACGTGCTGGGCGAAACCGCTCTGCTGTTGTTCAGTTCGATCACCTACGGCTTCGCCATGCTGGCGTTGTACAAAGGCAAGAAGCAGCAGGTTCTGGGTTGGTTGTTCATGACCTTCCTGCTCGGCGCAGGCTTTATCGCCATGGAGATCAACGAGTTCCACCTGCTGATCTCCGAGGGCTTCGGTCCTAGCCGTTCGGGCTTCCTGTCGGCGTTCTTCACCCTGGTCGGTACCCACGGTCTGCACGTTTCGGCGGGTCTGATCTGGATGGGCATCATGATGTACCAGGTCAACAAGCACGGCCTGACGGCGACCAACAAGACCCGTCTGAGCTGCCTGAGCCTGTTCTGGCACTTCCTGGACGTGGTGTGGATCTGCGTATTCACCGTTGTTTACCTGATGGGGACCCTGTAATGGCTAACGCACACTCCCATGACAGCCACGACGACGCCAGCCACGGCAGCGTCAAGTCCTACGCGATCGGCTTCATCCTGTCGGTGATCCTGACAGCTATCCCGTTTGCACTGGTCATGTACCCGTCGCTGCCAAAGTCGATCACCTTGATGATCGTCCTGGCATTCGCCGTGATCCAGGTGGTTGTCCACCTGGTGTACTTCCTGCACCTGGATCGCTCGGCTGCGCAACGTAACAACGTGATTGCCTTCGTGTTCGCCGCGATCGTGATTGTGCTGCTGGTTGGCCTGTCGCTGTGGATCATGTTCAGCATCCACACGTACATGATGGCGAAGTGAGGTAGACCCGATGTCGCTCAAGCACTTTATCCAAATCACCAAACCGGGGATCATTTTCGGTAACGTGCTTTCTGTGGCAGGCGGGTTCTTCCTGGCCTCGAAAGGGCATGTCGATCTGGCGGTGTTTCTGGCTGCCATGATCGGTACATCCCTGGTAGTTGCCTCCGGTTGCGTGTTCAACAACTGCATCGACCGCGACATCGACCTGAAGATGGAACGCACCAAAAACCGCGTGCTGGTGCAGGGCTTGATCTCCCTGAAACTGGCACTGGTCTACGCGACCATCCTTGGTGTTCTCGGCGTTGCCTTGTTGTACAAGGTGGCCAACCCGTTGGCTGCCCTGTTCGCGGTAATCGGCTTCGTTATCTACGTCGGCTTCTACAGCCTGTACCTCAAGCGCAAGTCGGTTCACGGCACGCTGGTGGGCAGTCTGTCGGGCGCCATGCCGCCAGTGATCGGTTACGTTGCCGTAACCAACAGCTTCGACATGGCCGCGCTGACGTTGCTGGTGATGTTCAGCCTGTGGCAGATGCCGCATTCCTACGCCATCGCAATCTTCCGCTTCAACGATTACCTGGCCGCATCGATTCCGGTGTTGCCAGTGAAGCGCGGGATTCAAGTGGCCAAGAAGCACATCCTGCTCTACATCCTGGCGTTCCTCGTAGCGACCTTGATGCTGACCTTCAGCGGCTACGCTGGCATGAGCTACCTCGCCGTCGCCGCAGCCATGGGCATGTACTGGTTGTACATGGCCTGGACCGGCTACAAAGCAGTGGATGACACCGTTTGGGCACGCAAGCTGTTCGTGTTCTCGATCTTCACCATCACTGCCTTGAGCGTCATGATGTCCCTGGACTTCAAGGTGCCGGCAGAGTTGCTGCTGACGTACGCGCCGTAAGGCTGAAAGGCTTGAAGAAAAACCCCGCACATTGAGAGATGTGCGGGGTTTTTTTGTTTAACGGAAACGTGATTTGTTGATAGTCTGTCCGTAGGCAATTTGCCTATAGTTTGGCCATGCGAACTGTCTTCTTTGAAACCACAATTTTTACCGCGAACGTTGGCCATTACCTAACGGACGATGAGTACCGAGAGCTGCAGGACTTTCTGCAGGGTAATACGCTGGCTGGCGATGTGATGCAGCGAACGGGTGGCTTCCGAAAACTGCGCTGGGCCGATGTTCGTCGTGGCAAAGGTCGGCGAGGCGGCTTGCGGGTTCTTTATTATTGGCTTATGAATGATGGCCAGTTCTGGATGTTTTCCATTTACGACAAAGATGAGCTTGAGAATCTGACCGCCGAGCAAGAAAAGGCGCTCAAGAGAGCGATTGATAGAGAGTTAAAAGCACGAGGCACCCCATGAAAAAACGCGACCTGTTTGCAGAGTTGATGCAGGGCGTTGATGAGATGGCAGCTCAACGCGAAGGCAAAATTACGTTGCGTAATACAATCGTCGAGGACAAACCTGTCCCCGAGGTTGGCGCCCAGGAAATTGTCGCGCTACGGGAAAGGTTACATATGTCCCAAGCGGTTTTTGCCAAGCGAATCAGGACAAGCCCCAGCACCTTGAGAAACTGGGAGCAGGAGAAGTCGAAGCCCAATGCTCAAGCAGCCTTGTTGATTCGTTTGGTTGAGAAATTCCCAGACATGGTCGAGCGTTTGAGCGCTGTGTGATCACCAAAGTCATGACGATTTAAAGCCCTGCCCTTCGAGAGAAGGGTGGGGCTTTTGGTTTTTGCTGCGGCGAGTTGCAGTGCAGTGGCAAAACCCCTAGATTCGGATCCAACCCCGACAGTAATAGCACCAAGCCGTTTTTTCGGTGTTTTACTGCCGTAATCCGAGCTTCTTCATGCATCGATCACAAGGCTGGGCGAAATGACTGAGAGGATGACCTGCGACGAGCGTTTTATTGCCCTGGCCCAAGAGCTGAATTACGACATTAATGGTGAGAACACCGCTGGCGGCAATTACGCGCCGCTGATCCGACATCACGATGAGTTGTACATCAGCGGGATGGTGCCGCGCACTCACGGCAAAATTCAGTATCCCGGTCGTGTTGGGCTGGAGCTGAACCTCAAGGATGCGCAGGCGGCAGCGAGCATCAGTGCGATGCGTTGTCTGGCGCTGATTGTTGATGCGGTGGGTTCGCTGGACAAGATCAAGGCGTTGTTGCGGGTGACGGTGTATGTGAAGTCGACGCCGGACTTCGTTGACCTGAGCGAAGTGGCCAACGGTGCGTCGGACGTGTTCAGTCATGTGCTTGGCGATGCCGGTCGGCACACGCGCACCACGGTGGGGGTGTATCAGTTGCCGAAGAATGCGGCGATTGAGGTGGACATGATTGTGGCGTTGCATCCTGCGGCGTGAGTCTGATTTCGCGAATTGCCCTCACCCTAACCCTCTCCCGGGGGGAGAGGGGACTGACCGAGGAGTTTTCAAGATTTACGCCGACCTGAATTATTGAGCCGAACTCAGGTTTGAAAATCACAAAAATCGGCTCCCTCTCCCTCGGGAGAGGGCTGGGCGGGCGGCGTTCCGATGAGGGGCCTCGGTGTAGGCCATCTCACTAAACCAAAGTCGAAAACAAAAAAAGCCCCGCACTGAATCCCAGTGCGGGGCTTTTTCGTCAGCGCTGAAAATTACTGCGCGGCGATGCTGTAGCCATCGAACGCGGTCTGCTGTTGCAGCGCGGTGATGATGTTCTTGCGGTTTACCGCCTGCTCGGTGCCGGCGTTATCAACGAAAACTTCGCTTTCCAGTTCCGCTTCTTCGCCTTCACCGACGAAGGTGAAACCGAGGAACTCCAGCGCTGCACGGTCAACGTTCAGACGCGAACGCGGTGTGCGCATTGGCAGGGTCACGCTGCTGCCGTCCTTGCTGATGGTGAAGATTTCGACTTCTTTCTTCTTGGCGGTCTTGCTCTTGCCACCGCTCGGGTTGCTGATTGCCTGGTGGGTCTGGTTCAGCACTTTGAGGGCGAGGCCGTAGACGATTTCCTGGAATGCCGGATCGTCCTTGAAGCTCGACAGGATACGGCCGATCGAGAACTTGCTGCTGAGGTCTTCAAGGGCCGCGAGGTCGGCGGTTTCGGCGTCTTTCAAGGCCTTGAGTTCGCCCATCAGCTCGTAGGCCTTGTCGTCATCGAAGCTGTCGTGAGCCTGACGGATCGCGGCGCGCAGTTCGCGGATCTGGTCGCTCTCGCGGGTCGACTGGAACGCATCCAGGACCATCTCGCTGATGATTTTGGCTTGTGGCAGGTGTTGTGAAAGATTGATGGAGTTTTCGTATTCCGCTTTGGACGATTCGGTGACTACGGATTCAGCGGTGTTGAAATCGGACATTGAAATTTCACTACTTTTTAACTTGAGTTGAGATGAGCAAGCTCGAGGGCTTTTTCAGGCCGACTAATTTAGGGGAGCGCGGCGGCGTTGTCACGGAGCAACGGGCCGGCGGTCTCAACTATTTGCCTGGGCTGTTCAAATTCATTGAACGCATCATCCACTGTTCGGCGGTTTGCTGATCCGTTGGCAGTGAGAAGCGGAATGTCGCGCCGCGCCCGCTGATGTCGAGCAACTGAATGTCTCGGCCATGCAATTGCAGGATGCGGTGCACGATGCGCAGACCCAACCCCCCGTCACGCCGTGCGCCGCCGATATTGAACGGGCGCAGGAACAAACCTTCGCGCAACTCAGGAGCGATACCGGGTCCGGTGTCACTGACCGTGACATCAACCAAGGCGCCGTGAGGTGTCAGATCGAACTCGATCTCGCCGCCCTGAGGTGTATGACGCAACGCGTTGTCTACCAGATTGGTCAGTACCCGCTCGATCAGCCCGAGGTCGGCGCAGACCGTTGGCAGGTTCGGCACGAAATGGGCCTTGAGTTCGACCTGCCGTGCCTCCGCCGTCAGTTCGAATTTCTGGAAGATGTCCTGCACCAGATCGATTAGCGAAAAACCCTCCAGCACCGGTTGCACGAAACCGTGTTCCAGACGCACCAGTTCCAGCAACGATTGCGCCAGCCCGCCGACCTTGCGGCTTTGATCAAGGGCGATGCCCAGATAGCGCCGACGCTCTTCCGGCGACAACGTCGCGTCCTTCAGCGACAGGGTTTCCAGATAACCATGCAGCGAGGCCATTGGCGTGCGCAGGTCGTGAGAGATGTTCGCCACCAGTTCGCGGCGTTCCTGATCCTGGCGGGTCAGTGAGCGCCATTGTTCCCCGAGGCGGTTCTGCATTTGCCGGAACGCCGCGTCGAGGACTGCAATTTCATCCGGGTCGGCTGATTTATCCACAGGTGCCGGGACCGGTTGCGGCGCGCCATCGATGTCAAAACGGCTGACCGTTTCGGTGAGTCGCCGCAACGGCCGGGTAATCAGATTGAACGCCGTGAGGCCGGCAATCAGGCACAGTAAGGCAACCAGCCCGATCGACAGCAGCGCAGTGTTCAGCGCGGCACTGGTCGCCCCGCGCTCGGCGTAGCGGTCATGTGCTTCGCTGAGCAGCACCACGTACAGATAACCGGCGGCTTTGCCGTTGACCTGCAGCGGGGCGGCGCTGAACACCTTGCGCCCGTCGACGCTGCGCGGATCGTCACCGAGAATCGGCAACGGCTGATCGTTGAGCAATTGGCGAATGGGCGCCAGATCGACCTGCTGACGACGCATGCGGCCCTCGGGGGCGGCATTGCCGACAATGCGCCCCTCGGTGTCGAGCAGATACACCTCGACACTCGGGTTGACCAGCATCAACTGGCTGAACAGTTCGCGCACGGCACCGGGCATCAGACCGTTGCTGTCCATCAGCACCGTGTCGTGGGCGATGTGTTGTGCCAGATCCCGTGACAAGCCCTGCACCACTTCCAGTTCATGCATCTGGCTGGAGCGTACTTGCAGCCATGCCGACGTGCCGCAGCACACCAGCAACAGCACGGCAAAAACCAGCGACAGGCGCTGCGTCAGGGTCAGTTTCATGGCTGCTCGGTACCGAATTTATAACCACGGCCCCACACCGTGAGAATGCGCGAGGGCTGTGCCGGATCGTTTTCGATCTTCGCCCGCAGGCGGTTGATGTGGGTGTTGACCGTGTGTTCGTAACCCTCGTGGCTGTAGCCCCAGACAGCGTTGAGCAAGTCCATGCGCGAGAACACCTTGCCCGGTTGGCGCGCGAAGAAATACAGCAGGTCGAACTCCCGTGGCGTCAGGTCCAGACGTTGACCGTCGAGGCTGACGTCGCGGGTGATCGGATCGATGTTCAGGCCATCGAGACTGAGGCTGCCGGCGTCCATCTTCAGATTGCGCGCCATGGCATCGACCCGGCGCAACAGGGCTTTGACCCGCGCCACCAGTTCGAGCATGGAAAACGGTTTGGCGAGGTAATCGTCGGCCCCCAGTTCGAGGCCGAGAATCCGGTGCAACTCGCTGGAGCGGGCACTGGTGATGATGATCGGGGTGTAACGGGCCATGGCGCGGGCCCGGCGGCAGATTTCCAGACCGTCTACCCCCGGCAACATCAGGTCGAGGATCAGTGCGTCCCAGTGACCTTGCTGCAGCAGGCGCATGCCTTCGTCGCCGTCGGCGCTGTGGGTCACGTCGAATTGCTCATCGCGCAAATGCAGGCAAATGAGGTCGGCGATGTGCAGGTCGTCCTCGACCACGAGAACGCGTTTGGTCTGTTCCATGAAGCTCAATCCTTCGGCGCAGTGAAGCGCATTGTGCGGGTTTTCCTGCGGGTGAGTTATCACGAATTCGTTAACTTCCCGTGAGGATTTGGCGATCAAACCAAGCCTAGGCTGTGTTCCATGAAAGGCATCTGGAATTTTTGGAGACGGCCATGTTTTCACGGCGACAGATTCTGTTAGCGGGCGGCGGGCTAGGGGTTGCAGCCTTGGTGGCGGGTGTATTGCCAAAATTGTCGACTGGCGCTGCGCTGGTCAGTGAGGCGCGCGCCGACGAGGCGTTCGAAGTGACTCACAGCGACAGTCAATGGCACGCGCTCCTGAGTGACGAGCAGTATCAGGTCCTGCGTGAAGAGGGCACTGAGCGGGCCTATACCAGCCCGCTCAACGACGAGCATCGCGTCGGTACATTTGCCTGCGCCGGGTGTGATCTGGCGCTGTTTTCTTCCGCAACAAAATTCGATAGCCGCACCGGCTGGCCGAGTTTCTGGGCGCCGCTGGAGCATGCGGTGGCGACACACCAGGATCGCTCTTTCGGCATGGCCCGCGACGAGGTTCATTGTCGACGCTGCGGTGGTCATCTGGGCCATGTCTTCGATGATGGCCCCAAGCCTACCGGCCTGCGTTACTGCATGAACGGTCTGGCGATGACCTTCAAAGCCGTGGCGGCTTGAGCCATGACGCGTAAGCGCACTTCATTTCAGACAGGACGAATTTATGTGGCTCTTGGTTCTCGCTTATCTCGGTGGTGTGCTGACGATTGTCAGCCCGTGCATCCTGCCGGTTCTGCCTTTTGTCTTCGCTCGCACCGGGCAGCCGTTTATCAAGAGTGGCTTGCCGCTGTTGGCGGGGATGGCCGTGACCTTCGCGCTCGTCGCCTCGTTGGCGGCGGTGGGCGGCGGCTGGGTGGTGCAAGTCAATCAGTACGGGCGCTGGCTCGCGTTGCTGTTCGTTGCCCTGTTCGGACTGACCTTGCTGCTGCCGCGTGTAGCCGAACGGCTGACCCGGCCACTGGTCTCCGCCGGCAGTCGTTTGTCGGAAGCCGCCGGGCAGGACAATCGCCCGCGTCCCGGCGCTTCGTTTCTGATCGGCGTCGCCACGGGGCTGCTCTGGGCGCCATGCGCCGGGCCGATTCTCGGGCTGATTCTGACCGGTGCCGCACTGCAAGGGGCAAGCGTCGCCACCACGCTGTTATTGCTCGCCTATGCGGCGGGCGCCGCTACCTCGCTGGCCGCGGCACTGCTGCTGGGCGGTAAGGTTTTCGCGCTGATGAAACGTTCGATCGGTACCGGTGAGTGGATTCGCCGGGGGCTGGGCGCGGCGATGCTGTCCGGTGTTGCTGCGATTGCGCTGGGCCTCGATACCGGGATTCTCGCTCGGGTTTCGACGGCGTCCACTGGCGGCCTGGAGCAGGCGCTGGTTGGCAAACTGTCGGGTAAGTCTGCCGATGCCAACGGCACGATGATGGCGCAGATTCCAGCCTCTGACACCGCAGCAAATGGCAGCATGATGGCGGCTGGCGGAGCGATGAAAATGGCTGTGAAGGCACCGGGCACCTTGCCGGTCGAGGGCCAGTTGCCGTCGCTCGACGGCGCCGTGCAATGGCTCAACTCGCCAGCGCTGGATGCGCAGGCATTGAAGGGCAAAGTGGTGCTGGTGGATTTCTGGACTTACTCCTGCATCAACTGCCTGCGCACCTTGCCGTATGTCAAAGCCTGGGCTGAGAAGTATCGCGATCTAGGCCTTGTGGTCATCGGTGTGCACGCGCCGGAATTCGCCTTCGAACGCGATGTCGGCAACGTCAGCAAAGCCATGAAGGAGCTGGGCATCAATTACCCGGTGGCCATCGATAACGACTACAAGATCTGGCGCGCCTTCAACAACGAGTACTGGCCAGCGCATTACTTTGCCGACGCCCAGGGACGCATTCGTTATCACCATTTTGGCGAAGGGGACTACGCCGAATCGGAACGTGTCATACAGCAACTGTTGCACGAAGCCGGGGCGAAAACCGTCGCCGATGGCTTGATCAATGCCGATGCCAAAGGCGTGCAACTGGCGCCGGACATGAACGAAGTGCAGTCGCCGGAAACTTACGTCGGCTATCAGCGCGCGGAACATTTCGTCGCCCAGAACAACCTGGAGCCTGACAAGAGCGCAGCCTACAACCCGCCGCAGAAGCTGGCGCTGAACGACTGGAGCCTCGGCGGCCAATGGGCGGTCGGTGCCGAACGCGCTACCGCCAGCGCCCCGGCCAGTCGCATCGTCTATCGCTTCCATGCCCGTGACCTGCACTTGGTGCTCGGCCCGGGCGCGGATGGCAAACCGGTGCGCTTCAAAGTCTCGATTGATGGTCAGGCGCCGGGTGATGCGCATGGCGTCGATGTCGCCCCTGACGGCACCGGCCGCGTCACCGAACAACGTCTGTATCAATTGGTACGACAGAACGATGGCGTGAAAGATCGAACCTTCAGCATCGAGTTTCTCGACCCGGGCGTCTCGGCCTATGCCTTTACCTTCGGTTGATCAGGAGTCCTTGAAATGAAAATCACATGGCGTCGCGTGTTGTTGGGAGTTGCAGTGGCCGGAGTGATTGGCCAGGTATCGGCGTTCTCGTTTGGTGGTGAGGATGCCGTCGTGATCCCGCCACCGATCCTCGACGAAATCACTCAGGCTCGTAGCGAAACCGCTGTGTTCGCAGGTGGTTGCTTCTGGGGTGTGCAGGGTGTTTTCCAGCACGTCAAAGGGGTGCAGAAAGCTGTCTCGGGTTACGCCGGCGGCGCAGCCAACACGGCGGAATATGAGCGTGTCAGCGAAGGCGATACCGGCCACGCCGAGTCAGTTCAGGTCACCTTCGACCCGACTCAGGTCAGCTACGGCAGCTTGTTGCAGATATATTTTTCGGTAGCGCACAACCCTACTGAACTCAATCGCCAAGGCCCGGATAGCGGCACTCAGTATCGTTCGGCACTGTTCCCGGTCAACGCCGATCAGCAGAAGGTCGCGCAGGCCTACATCGCCCAGCTGGATGCGGCTCATGCCTACAGCAAACCCATCGTCACCAAACTGGAAAGCTACAGCGGCTTCTATCCTGCGGAGGATTACCACCAGGATTTTCTGACCGAGCATCCGAGCTATCCCTACATCGTGATCAACGACATGCCGAAAGTGGCGAACTTGAAGCAGGTGTTCGCGCAGCGTTATCAGGAAAAACCGGTGTTGGTGAAGGACGGGTCTTGATCAAGGCTCGTTACTTGAGCCTCGGTCGCTCCATGGCAATCACTGACGTCTCGAAACCCAGGGTGGCAAAAATGCCTCCGCTCCTTCGCCCAACTCCCTGTCGGCCCTTCACTGATCGTAGTTCAAGTGCATTGCGCGCTAGGACCGGCCCCACGTCTGCATCGCGAATTCAACAAATCGGCGCAGCTTCGGTAAGCGATAGCGATCCGGTGCATAAAGCAGATGCAGAGGGCGGCTGGGCGGTTGGTAGTCGTGGATGACCTTCACCAGTTTGCCGTCGCGCAGATCCTGTTCAACGAGAGCGTCGGGCAGCATCACGATGCCCATTCCGGTACGTGCAGCTTGATGCAGACCGGCTGAGGTATTCATCAACATGGGGCCACTGACATCGACCATGATTTCGCCGTCCGGCCCGCCGAGGCGCCAGCGTTTTTCCACCGATTGCCAGTCATCGCCGGCCGGATAGGCGAATGACAGGCAATCATGTTGCTGCAGGTCTTCCGGGGTTTTCGGCATGCCGCGTCGCGCCACGTACTCCGGAGAGGCGCAGACGGTCAGGGTGTAATCGATCAACGGACGAGCGATCAGATTCGATTGCTCGAAATGGCCGAGCCTGAACGCCACATCAAGACCGCTTTCGAGCAGATCCGGGCGACTATTGGTCAGTACCACGTCCATTTTGACTTGCGGGTATTGCAGGGAAAACTCGCTGAGCGCAGGGGCCAGGCGTTCGACGCCAAAGGTCAGCGGCGCGGTGATACGCAGCAGGCCGCGCGGCTCATCGAGGGCTTGTTCGGCGAGGCGTTCGGAGTCCGCCACCAGACCCAGCACATCCAGGCAACGCAGGTAGTAAACGCTGCCGAACTCGGTCAGTCGCTGACGTCGGGTGGTGCGTTGCAGCAGTTGTACGCCGAGCCGTTGTTCGAGCGCCCGCAGGTGATTGCCGACCATGGTTGTCGACATGTCGCACTGCAACGCTGCCGCCGTCATGCTCCCGGCTTCGACGACTTTGACGTAAACACCCATCGACTGAAACAGGTCCATTATCAAGCTCTGCTTTTAAATGATTGAAGTTTTGCCGAGTTTATCCAGTTCGGGTGGCTAACCATACTGCCAGCACACCGACCTTCACTGGAGTTTGAAGTCATGACCGCCGCCCTGATGAACACCTACCAACCGCTGGCCCTGAGTTTCATCAAGGGGCTGGGCACTCGCCTGTGGGATCAGGCCGGTCGCGAGTATCTGGATGCGGTTGCCGGTGTCGCGGTGACCAACGTCGGTCACTCGCATCCGCGGATCGTTGCGGCGATCAGCGAGCAGGCGGGATTGCTGCTGCACACGTCGAATCTGTACAGCATCGACTGGCAGCAACAACTGGCCAAACGGCTGACGGAGCTGTCGGGGATGGAGCGTGCGTTCTTCAATAACTCGGGCGCCGAGGCCAACGAAACGGCGTTGAAACTCGCGCGTTTGTACGGATGGAGCAAAGGCATCGAACAGCCGCTGGTGGTGGTCATGGCTAACGCGTTCCATGGCCGCACACTCGGCACTTTGTCGGCCAGCGATGGCCCGGCGGTGCGCCTGGGTTTCAACGAATTGCCGGGGGATTTCCTCAAAGTGCCGTTCGGTGATCTTTCTGCGCTGGAGCAGCTGCAGGACAAACATGGCGAGCGCATCGTGGCGATTCTGGTCGAGCCAATCCAGGGCGAAAGCGGCGTGCAACTGGCGCCACCCGGTTACCTGAAGGCCCTGCGCGAATTGTGCAATCGCCACGCCTGGCTCTTGATGCTCGATGAAATCCAGACCGGAATCGGCCGCACGGGCCGCTGGTTTGCGTTTCAGCACAAAGGCATCGTGCCGGACGTCATGACGCTGGCAAAAGGGCTGGGCAATGGTGTGCCGATCGGCGCGTGTCTGGCGCGGGGCAGGGCGGCGGATCTGTTTACGCCGGGCAGCCATGGCAGCACCTTTGGCGGTAATCCGTTGGCCTGCCGGGTCGGTTGCACGGTACTGGATATCATCGAAGAACAGGGTTTGCTGGAAAACGCGCGGATTCAAGGTGAGCGCCTGCTGACTCGCCTGCATGCAGAACTGGCGGATAACCCCAATGTGCTGGCGATTCGGGGGCAGGGTTTGATGATCGGTATCGAGCTGAAACAACCAGTGCGTGATCTGACTCTGATCGCTGCACGCGATCATGCGCTGTTGATCAACGTCACGCGCGGCAAGACTATACGGCTGCTGCCACCGCTGACGATTGATGAGCGGGAGGTGGAGATGATTGTCAGAGGTGTGGGACGAGCACTGATCGCACATTGACGGGTATCCGATAATCCCTGTGGGAGCGGGCTTGCTCGCGAATGCGGTTGGTTATTCAACTGCAATGTCGACTGACACTACGCTTTCGCGAGCAAGCCCGCTCCCACATGGATGGAGTAGGCCTTAGTCCGGATACTCCGCCAGATCCGGCGCCAGCATCCGCGTCTTCGCCGCGCCATTGGCGTTGTGCTGAATGATCTCCCGGGGCTGCCCTTGCTCATTGAAAAACACCTGACCGATCCCCGCCGAATTCCACAAGCGTTCGCCCGCCTCAGCATGCTCCGGCCGGTACGGTACGATGCGCATCAGCCGGCGTTTGGTAAACCAGTTCAGCGGTGAGCGCGGTGAATAGAGCCAGCGATTGAGGCGGTCGAACCATTCCAGCAGGGTTTTCGGAAACTCGTTCTTGATGCCGCTGCTGGTGATCTGCCAGATTCGTGGGCCGGCCTTGCGGTGTCGGATAAGGACTTCGTAGACGAAGGAATAATGCACATCGCCGGACAGCACCACGTAGTTACCAGGTGTGCGCGAGTGGCGGAAAATATTCAGGATCACCTGCGCTGCGCCGCGATGGGCCATCCAGTTTTCCGCATCGACCAGCAGTGGATAGCCACACCAACTGAACACCTTTTGCACCGTTTCAATAAGCTTCACGCCGAAGATCGGCGCCGGTGAAACGATGATCGCTGACGGATGATCGAGCAGTTCCTGTTGCAGTTCGCTCAGCGCTTCCCAATCGAGAAGTCCGGAAGGTTGTTTGAGCGTCATTTCGCTGCGCCAGCGCCGGGTGCGGGTGTCGATGACCACCAGCGCCGGACTGCTTGGCAAAACGAAATGCCAATTTTGAAAGCGCAGCAGGTCGTCGATCAAATCGTCCTGCAACGGGCGGTCGAGATACTGGTCATCACCGCTGGCGCTCAGCCCCAGGGTTTTCACCAATAGCTCCTTGAAGACGTCGGGATTGTTGCCCCAGCCCTGGCACAACATATAGGCGATCAGCGCGTTGCCGATGATGCGCCGGGAGAATGGATGACCGTAGGCCGTTTCCTCCCATTGCGCGGAAAGATTCCAGTCATCGGTGATGTCGTGATCGTCGAAAATCATCAGGCTCGGCAGATGCGCCAGTGCGCGGGCGACTTTGCCCAATCCGGCCTTGAAGGCATCGATGCGAGTCTGTTCGAGGGCATAGCGCTTGAGGCGTTCGGGCGTTAACTCGGGTGCTTGCGGATCGATCAGCGACCAGGCGGTCGGCGACCACACCAGCAGGTACATCGCCATGACTTCGGCGAAGGTCACCAGGTGATTGTCGGCGCTGCTGCTGGTGAAAATCGGCTTACGCGCACCGCCGAAAAATCGCTCGCGCAATGTCTCGTTGCTCTCCAGCGCCGGTAACAAATCCGCACGGTGGTAGTAGCTGGCCGGGTGTTCGTAGAGTTTGGCGCTGTCGCTGACCACCGCACCTTCGAGGTGTTCGTCGAACAGGCCGAGGCGCGCAATCAAGGCATGAATCGCCCGCAGCATCGGGCCGGCGACGTCATCGGCGTAAACCTGATCGCCGCTCATCATCAACAGGGCTGGGCGCTGGCGCGGATCGGACTCGTCGGCCAACAGTTGATCGACGCAAAGCAGACCATCCGCTGCCGGGTGATGCGGCTTGCGACAGGAGCCGTGGAGCAGTTGATCGATCCGCGAGCGCAGGACGAAATTCGGGCAAGTGGCATTCGCATACAGCAGGTGTGGCGCCCAATCGGCGATGCGTTGCTGGTTATCGATGAGCATGTCGTAGTCGATAAAGGTGTCGAAGGGCAGAGCGCTTTCGAGACTGACATCGATGAGATGAATGAACGCCTGACGGCCTACGGCAATGACCGTGCATTTCCCGCCATCAAGAGGGATATCGCCTACACCTTGCAGGCGCAAGGTCAGCGACAGTTCGCGCGTGCCGACCAGCCACAGCACCAGTCGCGTGGGCTCCAGCCGGCGCAGCAGCGGGCCGGCCACAACCGGAGGCAGCGAATTCAGGTCATCAGGTTGGGTGGACATCCGGGATCAAAGCTCAAGGCGCACAGGCCGGCGATGATAGCGCAGCCGGCGCCTTGAACTCTTAAGCGAGGCTTAAGAACCTGCTTTCTGCAACTTCAGATCCAGCAAACGCCAATCGGCATAACCCGACTCGTTGATTGGCTGCTGTTGTATCGAGCAATCGAAACGGTAGAGAACATCGTCGCCGAGCATATTACGGCCGGTCACGGTATTGGTGATGGTGTAGGTCTGGTCCTTGAACAATGTGCTGTTGGTTTTCGGTTGCTGGGTAATGGCTGCCGCTGCCGGAAAACGCATGGCGCGCTGCACGAACGGAACGCACATGACCGCTGCCATCACCGATTTATCGGCATTTGGATCGGTGCCCATCATCTGGCGCAAGGTCGTGAAGTTTTTGCCCAAACCGTCTTCGAGCTTCTTTTCCGACATCGAAGTCGCCATGCGCTGGCTGTAGAAAGGCAGGAGCGCGGAGTCGGGCGGTGAAGCTTCGTTCTGTGGTTTGCTGGCAACGTAGGCCGGCAGGTTGCTGGACGCAACAGGCGCAGGCGCAGGTGTTGGCGCTAAAACAGGCGCTGGTGCAGGTGCTGCAGCAGGAGCGGGCTCGGCTTCAGGCATCACCGCATTGGGCGAGGGATTCGGCACCACGGTTTTTTCGGCCTGGTTTTTTTCCGGTTCGTCTGCCATTGGGTACAACGACAGCGTGATCGAAAGCATCACCAAGGCCACAATGATACCGCCCGCCGCGCCAACGATATTGCCGTAGAAAATATTCCAGTTACCGCGGTTTTTCACCACCCAACGCCACATGAAACCCCAGACTGCGACAAAAGCCAGTAAGCGTAAAAACTCCATTCGATCCTTTCCTTAACCCTTCAAAAGCCTGATTTCAACGCCCCATGGTGAACGCTGACAATGGGCGGCAAGATAACAAAACAGCTGCGTAACGCCAGTGGCAATCGCGATGCTCAGTGGAAGCCGAGCACAAGTAACATCATCGTCGTTCCACGTGCCTCGGTTGGTCACGACCCACATCCAGGCGGAGTCCAGACGAACAGATAAAACAGGGCCAGCATGGTGTCCTTCCTTTAAAAAACGATGTCCGTCTAGGCGCTCGAAACATCGTCTTTGGCAATGGACGGCAAGATAACAAAATAGTAGCGTCGCGCCACTGCCTCATCCACGTAACGGAATACACATGCCCGCTTTCGCTTCAGCCTCGCGCCTGCTCTGCGCAATCACCTTCGCCACCGTAATGACTCCGGCACTTGCCGGCTGGGATGAAACCCCGGAGGTCGCTTGGAAAGGCTACCTCTCCGATTGTCAGGGTTTTCAGGACGTAGTGAACAAAGTTCAAAGCGCGACCATGACGACCAGACAAGCGATGAACCGCGTCGATAGCTTGAATCACACGCTTTACGTCCATCGCGATCACCTCGCCCAGGCAAGCCTTGCCTCTCCCGAATATGCCCGTTGCGAAAACGTCATCGCCCAGGCGTTCGAGATACGGAACAAGGAAGAGCCGGTCCTGGTCGCAGAGCTTCAGGAGCAATATTTCAAAGCTCAGGCCGAGCACGAGAAGTCCCCGGAATACAAGCGCGCTCGCGCTCTGGGCTTTAGCGACGTCGGCGGCATCGGCAAGCTCAAAGAACTCGCCGAAGAATCGGAAACGGATGGCGAAGCGTATCTGAAGACGTTGATGATTACGGTCGACTGGCAATGCGGCCGACATTTGCGCGCCGTGCAATACGTCAAACCCTATGTGGTCTACGTCGTCGGCCCCAATTCGGGCAGCTGCGCCGTCTATAAGGAAGTCGCGGTGCTGGGCGGAGCAATGGTAGAGAGGGGCGACCCCATCGACGAGGACTTGATATTCCAGTACGTGGGATGGAAGAAACTGAAGGGCGCGGGTGGGTTTCCGATCAACATTCGAGTGGTAAAAGTGCGCAAGTGATCTGCGGGTTTTTTCTTCAGCCTGAGTGTGGGCAAAAGATTGCGCGTCTGATTACAGAATGTCCTTCAAATAACCCTTGAGCGCGAGGAGCGGCTGATCGAGCTGCTCCAGCGACTGCGCCTGGCTGAAGTCGGCTGACAACTTGTGCAGTTCACGTCCGAGCGGTTTATCGACACCGCCCAGTGCATCCAGCGCCAGATCCAGGCATTCATTCATCTTGAATTGAATGGTCTCGATATCACCACGTTTCACCAACAACTCGAAAATGTCTTTCTGATAATCACCCATGACCATGTCGTCCCGCAGGATCGGGCTCAGGCCTTCTTCCTCGTAAGCGAGCTTGAGGGAGAAAAGGGCGACTGTTTCCAGTGACGTTTCCATGATTTGCCTTTAGCGACGTCCGTCAATGTGGGTGTTGATGCGTAGATGCCACCACCGATGCGGTGGACTACTTTCAGAGGGCGTGATTATACGGAGCGGGATCAACAAGTGCAGCCCAAAGGCGAGGTCGGGCAAGCTGAAGCCGATCAAATAACCGTTACGGGATTGAGCGGCATTTCCATCGTAGGTCGGCGAGTATTTTGGTGAGCCTTCACACACTCGACGTTAACTGTTGGATACGAATGGAGTGACGACCATGGAATACGACGACAAGCTGATGGAAGACGCCGTGCTTGCCCTGTTGGCAGCACTCAGTTCCGACGAAGGCAATGCCTGGAAAGGATTCGACTTCGAGATCATGAACCGATTGCATGAGCAGGGTTTCATTAGTAATCCGGTGAACAGGAACAAGTCGGTCTGGCTGACGGAGGGGGGGCTGGAGCGAGGGCGGGCGATAGCGGCGCGGTTGTTTGGGGGAGGTGCCCAGGCTGAGACTGCAACCGACTCCGACACCTGAGTCCGCGCAATGTCACGTGCGAGCCGCGCGGTGGCGAGCGTTCAGCAGTGCGCGAGCACTTTCCGGCAGGCGAAAAAAAAGGCCTTGCTAAGCAAGACCTTTCTTAATTTTGGTGCCCCGAGGGAGACTCGAACTCCCACTCCTTTCGAAAACGGATTTTGAATCCGCCGCGTCTACCAATTCCGCCATCAGGGCTCAATGGCGGCGAAGTATAGAGATGAGATTACCGTCGGTCAATCAGGTACATAGAGAATTTTCAATATTTCCGCTAGACTTTCCGGCCCTGCTAGACGAACCCCATCATGCGCGTTGCTGACTTTACTTTCGAGCTCCCTGATTCGCTGATCGCCCGCCACCCTTTGGCCGAGCGTCGCGGTAGTCGCCTGCTGACCCTTGATGGGCCGAGCGGCGCCCTTGCACACCGTCAATTCACTGATTTGCTTGAGCATTTGCGCCCGGGCGATTTGATGGTGTTCAACAATACCCGGGTGATTCCGGCGCGGCTGTTCGGGCAGAAAGCGTCCGGCGGCAAGCTGGAAATCCTCGTCGAACGCGTGCTCGATACGCATCGCGTGCTGGCCCATGTGCGCTCCAGCAAGTCGCCGAAGCCGGGTTCGAAGATCCTCATCGACGGCGGTGGCGAAGCTGAAATGATCGCGCGTCACGATGCGCTGTTTGAGTTGGCCTTCGCTGAAGAAGTGCTGCCGCTGCTCGACCGCGTCGGGCACATGCCGTTGCCTCCTTATATAGACCGCCCGGACGAAGGCTCGGATCGCGAGCGTTATCAGACCGTGTACGCCGAGAAACTCGGTGCGGTGGCGGCGCCGACTGCAGGGCTGCATTTCGATCAGTCGCTGATGGAGGCGATTGCCGCCAAGGGCGTCGAGACCACGTTCGTTACGCTGCACGTTGGCGCCGGTACATTCCAACCGGTTCGCGTCGAGAAGCTTGAAGATCACCACATGCACACCGAGTGGCTGGAAGTCGGCCAGGACGTGGTTGATGCGGTCGCCGCGTGCCGTGCGCGTAGTGGTCGGGTGATTGCGGTCGGCACCACCAGCGTGCGTTCGCTGGAGAGTGCCGCGCGTGATGGTGTGCTCAAGCCGTTCAGTGGCGACACCGATATCTTTATCTTCCCGGGCCGACCGTTCCATGTGGTCGACGCCCTGCTGACCAACTTCCATCTGCCGGAATCCACGCTGCTGATGCTGGTTTCGGCATTTGCCGGTTATCCCGAGACCATGGCTGCCTACAAGGCTGCCGTCGACAACGGTTACCGCTTTTTCAGCTACGGTGATGCGATGTTCATCACCCGCAATCCCGCACCTACTGCCCCTAAAGAAACCGGCCCAGAGGAAACAGAATGAGTCGCGAATGTCGCATGTCCTTTGAGCTCCTTGCCACCGATGGCAAGGCCCGTCGTGGTCGTCTGACCTTCCCGCGCGGCACCGTCGAGACCCCGGCTTTCATGCCGGTGGGCACGTACGGCACGGTCAAGGGCATGTTGCCGCGAGACATCGTCGCCACTGGCGCAGAAATGATTCTGGGCAACACCTTCCACCTGTGGCTGCGTCCCGGCACCCAAGTGATCAAGGAACACGGTGACCTGCACGATTTCATGCAGTGGAAAGGCCCGATCCTCACCGACTCCGGTGGCTTCCAGGTATTCAGCCTGGGCGCGATGCGCAAGATCAAGGAGGAGGGCGTGACCTTCGCCTCTCCGGTCGACGGCGCCAAAGTGTTCATGGGCCCGGAAGAATCGATGCAGGTTCAGCGCGATCTCGGCTCGGACGTTGTGATGATCTTCGACGAATGCACGCCGTACCCGGCTGACGAAGACGTCGCGCGCGTGTCGATGGAGCTGTCGCTGCGTTGGGCTCAGCGCTCGAAAAATGCCCACGGTGAAAACACCGCAGCGTTGTTCGGCATCGTGCAGGGCGGCATGCACCAGGATCTGCGCAAGCGCTCGCTCGAAGGCCTCGACAAGATCGGCTTCGATGGCCTGGCCATCGGCGGTCTGTCGGTAGGCGAGCCGAAGCACGAGATGATCAAAGTTCTGGATTATCTGCCGGGCATGATGCCGGCTGACAAACCTCGTTACCTTATGGGCGTTGGCAAACCGGAAGATCTGGTTGAGGGTGTGCGCCGCGGTGTGGACATGTTCGATTGCGTGATGCCAACCCGTAATGCCCGCAATGGGCATCTGTTCATTGATACAGGCGTGCTGAAGATCCGTAACGCGTTTCATCGCCATGATGAATCGCCGCTGGATCCGACCTGCGATTGCTATACCTGCCAGAACTTCTCGCGCGCTTATCTGCATCACCTGGACAAGTGCGGCGAAATGCTGGGAAGCATGCTCAATACCATCCATAACTTGCGCCATTATCAGGTGCTGATGGCTGGTTTGCGCGAGGCTATTCAACAGGGTACATTGGCCGCCTTTGTCGATGCCTTCTACGCCAAACGCGGGCTCCCCGTTCCGCCTTTGGACTGAGTTTTCTGACCCCAAGATTCAACATTTGCAACTGGAGTGCTAAATGAGCTTTTTTATCTCTAACGCCATGGCTGACGCGGCTGCACCGGCTGCTGCCGGCCCAATGGGCGGCGGCTTCGAGTGGATTTTCCTGGTCGGCTTCCTGGTCATCTTCTACCTGATGATCTGGCGTCCACAGGCCAAGCGCGCCAAAGAGCAGAAGAACCTGCTGAGCAGCCTTGCGAAGGGCGACGAAGTTGTGACCACCGGCGGCATCGCCGGCAAGATCACCAAAGTTGCTGATGACTTCGTGGTTCTGGAAGTTTCCGACACCGTGGAAATGAAGTTCCAGAAAGGCGCCATCGCCGCCACGCTGCCAAAAGGCACGCTGAAAGCGATCTAAGGGCAACAACTTCTACTCAATCGACGGGGCGCGCAAGGCGCCCCGCGTCATAACGGGCGGCGTGATGCTGAACAAATATCCTCTGTGGAAATACATTCTGATCCTGGCGGTGCTGGCGATCGGTCTGATTTATTCCGCTCCGAATCTATACCCCGATGACCCGGCCATTCAGATCAGCGGCGCCAGCACGGCCCTGCAGGTCAATCAAGCCGATCTGGACCGCGTAAGCACCGCGCTTCACGAGTCCGGCATCAACGTCAAGGCAGCTACGCTGGCGGCAAACGGCAAGGGCGGTCTGATCCGTCTGAGCAAGGCTGAAGATCAGTTGCCGGCCAAAGACGTTGTACGCAAGGCCTTGGGTGATGACTACGTCGTCGCGCTGAACCTGGCACAGACCACCCCGCAATGGTTGCGCAACCTCGGCGCGCACCCGATGAAGCTGGGTCTGGACTTGTCCGGTGGTGTGCACTTCCTGCTGGAAGTGGACATGGACAAAGCCCTCGATGCACGCCTGAAAGTCTACGAAGGCGACGTCAAGAGCCTGCTGCGCAAAGAGAAACTGCGTTATCGCAGCCTGCCGCAACTGGGCGGTGCCATTCAGTTGGGCTTCAGCGATGAAGACTCCCGCGAACAGGCCCGTGCACTGATCCGCAAGAACTTCAACGATTTCGACATTGTTCCGGCCGACCTCAATGGTCAACCGGTGCTGCGTCTGGCGATGACCCCGGCCAAGCTGGCGGAAATCCGTGAATACTCCATCAAGCAGAACTTGACCACGGTACGTAACCGCGTCAACGAGCTGGGTGTTGCCGAACCGATCGTTCAGCGTCAAGGCGCCAACCGCATTGTGGTTGAACTGCCAGGCGTGCAGGACACTGCCGAAGCCAAGCGTATCCTCGGCAAGACGGCCAACCTTGAGTTCCGTCTGGCTGCAGAGCCTGGCGCTTCGAAAGCTACCTCCGAAACTTTCGAGTTCCGTGAAGGCAAGCGTCCGCCGGCACAGATCGAACGTGGCCTGATCATCACCGGTGACCAGGTCACTGACGCCAAGGCTGGTTTCGGCGAACACGGCACGCCTGAAGTGAACATCCGTCTGGATGGTCACGGTGGTGAGCTGATGAGTCGCGCAACCCGTTCGAACGTCGGTCGCAGCATGGCGGTGATCTTCATCGAACAGCGTCCGGTCACCACTTACGTCAAGCAAGTGGTCGGCGGTGTCGAGAAAGACGTCGCGGTGCAAACGTTCAAGGAAGAGAAGAAGATCATCAGTCTGGCGACTATCCAGTCGCCACTGGGTGCTCAGTTCCGCATCACTGGCCTGAACGGTCAGGGCGAGTCCTCCGAGCTGGCGCTGTTGCTGCGTGCCGGTGGTCTGGCTGCGCCGATGTACTTCGCTGAAGAGCGCACAATCGGCCCGAGCCTGGGTGCTGACAACATCACCAAAGGTATCGATGCGTCGCTGTGGGGCATGCTGTTCGTGTCGCTGTTCATCATCGCCATCTACCGCTTCTTCGGCATCATTGCCACCGTCGCGCTGGCGGTGAACATGGTGCTGCTGCTGGCCTTGATGTCGCTGCTGGGTGCAACGCTGACCCTGCCGGGTATCGCCGGTATCGTGCTGACCATGGGTATGGCGGTCGACGCCAACGTGTTGATCTTCTCGCGGATTCGTGAAGAGATCGCCGCCGGCATGACCGTGCAGCGTGCAATCAACGAAGGCTTCGGCCGGGCATTCACCGCGATTCTCGACGCCAACCTGACTACCTTGCTGGTCGGCGGGATTCTCTTTGCCATGGGCACCGGCCCGGTCAAAGGTTTCGCAGTGACCATGTCCCTCGGGATCTTTACCTCGATGTTCACGGCCATCATGGTGACCCGCGCAATGGTCAACCTGATCTTTGGCGGACGTGACTTCAAGAAGTTGTGGATTTAAGGGGCTGCCATGTTACGTACAATCAACTTCATGGGCGTTCGCAACTTCGCGTTCGGCGTCACAGTGTTTCTTACGGTACTGGCTGTTTTCAGTGTCTTCCACAAGGGCATGAACTGGGGTCTGGACTTCACCGGCGGTACGCTCATTGAGCTGACCTACGAGCGTCCGGCCGATGTCACCAAGGTTCGTGAAGAGCTGGTGACTTCGGGTTACCACGAAGCCATCGTGCAGAGCTTTGGTGCAACCACCGATTTGCTGGTGCGCATGCCGGGTGAAGACCCGCAGCTGGGCCATCAGGTCGCGGAAGCGCTGCAGAAACTCGGCGGTGACAACCCGGCGACGGTCAAGCGTGTCGAGTTCGTCGGCCCGCAGGTCGGTGAAGAGCTGCGCGACCAGGGCGGCCTCGGCATGCTGCTGGCGCTCGGCGGCATCCTGATCTACCTGGCTTTCCGCTTTCAGTGGAAGTTCGCGGTCGGCGCCATCGTTTCGCTGATCCACGACGTGATCGTGACCATCGGTATCCTGTCGTTCTTCCAGATCACTTTCGACCTGACAGTGCTGGCGGCGGTATTGGCGATCATCGGCTACTCGCTGAACGACACCATCGTCGTATTCGACCGGGTGCGTGAGAACTTCCGTGTGCTGCGCAAGGCAACGCTGATCGAGAACATCAACATCTCGACCACTCAGACCCTGCTGCGGACCATGGCGACTTCGATCTCCACCCTGTTGGCAATCTCGGCACTGCTGTTTTTCGGTGGCGACAACCTGTTCGGCTTCTCCATCGCCCTGTTCATCGGTGTGCTGGCGGGTACTTACTCGTCGATCTACATCGCGAACGTGGTGCTGATCTGGCTGAACCTGAGCACTGAGGATCTGATTCCTCCGGCGAACACCGAGAAGGAAGTCGACGACCGTCCATAACGGCCATCGTTTTCCCGGCTGTCAGCCCAAGAAAGGCGCGAGTTGAACTCGCGCCTTTTTTTATGCTCCAAGGCTGGGAGAAGCGCGGGCATGTCCCGCATGTGATGGTCAGGAGGTTCATGTGAACAAGTCGTTGCTGGTTGGTGCGGTATTGGGTGCTGTCGGTGTGACTGCCGGGGGTGCTGTTGCCACCTACAGCCTGGTTAAAAGCGGCCCTGAGTATGCGCAAGTGTTGGCCGTCGAACCGGTTAAAACACAGATCAAGACTCCACGTGAAGTGTGCAAGGATGTAGCCGTGACCCGCCAGGCGCCGGTCAAGGATCAACATCAGATTCTCGGCACTGCAATCGGTGCGGTAGCGGGCGGTTTGCTGGGTAACCAGATCGGCGGCGGCACCGGCAAGAAGATTGCCACGGTGGCTGGTGCAGTCGGTGGCGGTTATGCCGGTAACAAGGTGCAGGAAGGTATGCAGAATCGCGACACCTACACCACGACCCAGACTCGCTGTAACACTGTGAATGACATCAGCGACAAGGTCGTCGGTTACGACGTGCGTTACTCGCTGGATGGTAAGGAAGGCAAGGTGCGGATGGATCGTGATCCGGGCAACCAGATTCCGGTCGACAAGGAAGGCAAGCTGATCCTGTCGCAGAATGAGCCAGGTCAATAAAAGACTGACCGTTTAGAAAGAAGCACCCTGCGGGGTGCTTTTTTTGTGCCTGCAATTCATCCGGCAGATCACCATAATCCCAATGTGGGAGCGGGCTTGCTCGCGAAAGCGGTGGATCAGCCGGCATCTATTCAGAATGATAAACCGCATTCGCGAGCAAGCCCGCTCCCACAATGGATTTAGGCGCTTTTGAAATCGCAGGTATAAAAAAAGCGCCCCGAAGGGCGCTTTTTTTGTTTCGCGTAACGCTTAGCGCTTCAGCGAAGCCGGCAGGTGCGGCTGGATCGCCGTCAGCACTGCCTTGAAGCATTTGGTGTTGCCGGCAACGATGTGGCCTTTTTCAAGGAAGTCGTGACCGCCGGTGAAATCGCTCACCAGGCCGCCAGCTTCTTGAATCAGCAGGGCGCCTGCAGCCATGTCCCACTCGGACAGGCCCGACTCCCAGAATGCATCGAAACGACCGGCAGCTACGTAAGCCAGGTCCAGGCTCGCCGAGCCGGCGCGACGGATGCCGGCAGTCTGGCCAACCAGGGCGCGGAACATGCCCAGGTAGTTTTCCAGGTTGTCCATCTGGTCGTCACGGAACGGGAAGCCGGTACCCAGCAGGGCGCCGTCGAGGCTGGTGCGACCGCTGACGCGCAGGCGGCGACCGTTCAGTTGAGCGCCGCGACCACGGCTGGCGGTGAATTCTTCCTGGCGAACCGGGTCCAGAACCACTGCGTGTTCCAGGCGACCGCGGTATTTGCAGGCGATGCTGACAGCGAAGTGAGGAATGCCGCGCAGGAAGTTGGTGGTGCCGTCCAGCGGATCGATGATCCACAGGTACTCTTCGCCTTCGATGCCGGTACCGGCGTGCATGCCGGTCTCTTCACCGCGGATCGAGTGGTTCGGGTAAGCCTTGCGCAGCGCGTCGATGATTTTCTGTTCAGCGGCGCGATCGACCTCGGATACATAATCCTTGGCGTCTTTTTCGTCGACCTTGATGGTATCCAGGCGCTCGATGGAGCGGAAGATCAGTTCACTGGCGCTGCGGGCGGCGCGCAGCGCGATATTCAGCATGGGCTGCATGGATGTGTCACCTAAGGTTGTTAAAGAAAGCCGCGCATTCTATCAGAACTTTTCTTCAGGTGAAGGACGCTGTTCGCTTTCATAGCTTAACGGTAGGCTGTTCTGTAAGATTTGCACCCCTTTCCTGTGTCCGAGAGCGCCTCCCTTGCTGCAGAACATTCGTGTCGTCCTGGTCAATACCAGCCACCCCGGCAATATCGGCGGGGCCGCGCGCGCCATGAAAAACATGGGTCTGTCGCGATTGGTGCTGGTCGAACCGCGCCTGTTTCCGCATCACGAGGCCGATGCTCGCGCCTCCGGTGCCGGTGACATCCTTGAAAACGCACAAGTCGTCGCCACCCTGGAAGATGCCTTGGTCGGCTGCAATCTGGTGCTCGGCACCAGTGCCCGTGACCGCCGCATTCCGTGGCCACTGCTGGATCCGCGCGAGTGCGGCACCAAAGTGGTTGAGGAAGCCGGGCAGGGCGCCGAAATTGCGCTGGTGTTCGGTCGTGAAGATTCCGGCCTGACCAATGACGAGCTGCAGCGATGTCACTTTCACGTGCACATCCCCTCCGACCCTGAGTTCAGTTCGCTGAACCTCGGCGCGGCGGTGCAGGTGTTGAGCTACGAAGTGCGCATGGCCTGGCTGGCCGCCCAAGGTCAGCCGAGCAAGATCGAGAAAGAAGAAGTGGCCTCGGTGAAAAGCGCCGAGCTGGCGACCATGGATGAGCTGGAGCGATTTTACGAGCATCTGGAGCAGACGCTGGTCGCCATCGAATTCCTCGATCCGGAAAAGCCACGGCACTTGATGGCGCGCCTGCGCCGGTTGTACGGACGCAGCTCGGTCAGCCGGGCGGAAATGAATATTTTGCGTGGCATCCTCACGGAAACCCAAAAGGCGGCCCGTGGTGAGCTTCTTAAGCGGAAGGACTAAATGATGTTTGAGCGTTTGCGTGAAGATATCCAGAGCGTTTTCCATCGAGACCCGGCGGCGCGTAACGCTTTTGAAGTCCTGACCTGCTACCCCGGCATGCATGCGATCTGGATTCATCGATTGGCCGGCATGCTGTGGCGCAACGAGTTGAAATGGCTGGCGCGGCTGGTGTCGAACTTCGGTCGCTGGTTGACCGGGATCGAGATTCATCCGGGCGCCAAAGTCGGTCGACGTTTCTTTATCGACCACGGCATGGGCATCGTCATCGGTGAAACCGCCGAGATTGGCGATGACGTGACGATATATCAGGGCGTGACCCTCGGTGGCACCAGCTGGAATAAAGGCAAGCGCCACCCGACGTTGGGTGATGGTGTGGTCGTGGGTGCGGGCGCCAAAGTACTTGGTCCGTTCACCGTGGGCGCGGGTGCCAAGGTCGGCTCCAACGCTGTTGTGACCAAAGAAGTACCGCCGGGCGCCACCGTTGTGGGCATTCCCGGGCGGATCATCGTCAAATCCGACGAAGAGCAGGAAACCAAGCGCAAGGCCATGGCCGAGAAGATCGGTTTTGATGCCTACGGAGTCAGCGAAGACATGCCCGACCCGGTGGCGCGCGCCATCGGTCAGTTGCTCGATCATCTGCAAGCGGTGGACGGGCGTCTGGAAGGCATGTGTGGCGCGTTGAAGGATCTGGGCAGCAATTATTGTGCGAAGGATCTGCCTGAGTTGCGCGAAGAAGACTTCGCCTGCGTCAAAGGCAAAGACGAATCCAAGGCCAGCTAGCGCCCCTGTAGGAGCTGCCGAAGGCTGCGATCTGTTGATCTTGTAAAGAGCAAAATCAAAAGATCGCAGCCTTCGGCAGCTCCTACAGTGGCGTCCGTCAGCGGGTGTGCCATTAGGCCGCAGAGCCTGCTATCATTCGCGCGCTCTTTTGCGGGTAATCCTGACTAAAGTACTAGGTCTTAAAGTTGACTTAAATACTCGGGAATTGCATACTCGCCCCATTCTGAACTCCGTGGTAACTGTCCATGCGACTGACTACAAAAGGCCGATACGCCGTGACCGCCATGCTTGACTTGGCGTTGCACGCGCAGCACGGGCCCGTGTCCCTGGCCGATATCTCCGAGCGCCAAGGCATCTCCCTGTCCTACCTCGAACAGCTGTTCGCCAAACTGCGCCGCAGCAACCTGGTTTCCAGCGTTCGCGGTCCGGGTGGTGGCTATCAGTTGTCCCGCGACATGCAGGGCATCCAGGTCGCCCAGGTGATCGATGCGGTAAACGAATCGGTCGATGCGACCAAATGCCAGGGCCAGGGCGATTGCCATTCCGGCGACACGTGCCTGACCCATCATCTGTGGTGCGATTTGAGCCTGCAGATTCACGAATTTCTAAGTGGTATCAGCTTGGCTGATCTTGTAACTCGCCGTGAGGTGCAAGAAGTAGCCCAGCGTCAGGACCAGCGCCGTTGCAACAGCAAGGCGCCACGCCTGGACAAGATTGAAGCGTCCGCCGTCGAATGACAGCCAAAGAGCTAGCGGCACGCCAGCCCTGATTTAGGAGATAGTCCATGAAATTGCCGATTTACCTTGATTACTCTGCGACCACCCCGGTCGATCCGCGCGTTGCGCAAAAAATGAGTGAATGCCTGCTGGTTGACGGAAACTTCGGTAACCCGGCGTCCCGTTCCCACGTATTCGGCTGGAAAGCTGAAGAGTCCGTCGAAAACGCCCGTCGTCAGGTGGCCGATCTGGTCAACGCCGATCCGCGCGAAATCGTCTGGACCTCCGGTGCTACCGAGTCCGACAACCTGGCAATCAAGGGTGCGGCACATTTCTATGGCTCCAAGGGCAAGCACCTGATCACCTCGAAGATTGAGCACAAGGCTGTCCTCGACACCATGCGCCAACTGGAGCGTGAAGGTTTCGAAGTGACTTACCTCGAGCCAACTGAAGACGGCCTGATCACTCCGGCGATGATTGAAGCGGCACTGCGCGAAGACACCATTCTGGTCTCCGTGATGCACGTGAACAACGAAATCGGCACCGTCAACGACATCGCCGCGATCGGCGAGATGCTCCGCGCCAAGGGCATTCTGTTCCACGTCGACGCTGCTCAGTCCACTGGCAAGGTCGACATCGACCTGCAGAAACTGAAAGTCGACATGATGTCGTTCTCCGCCCACAAAACCTACGGCCCTAAAGGCATCGGCGCGCTGTACGTCAGCCGCAAGCCGCGTGTGCGCATCGAAGCGACCATGCACGGCGGCGGTCACGAGCGTGGCATGCGTTCCGGTACTCTGGCGACTCACCAGATCGTCGGCATGGGCGAAGCGTTCCGTGTAGCCAAAGAAGACATGGCAGCCGAAAACGTTCGTATCAAAGCGTTGAGCGACCGCTTCTACAAGCAGGTCGAGCATCTGGAAGAGCTGTACGTCAACGGCAGCCTGACCGCCCGCGTTCCGCACAACCTGAACCTGAGCTTCAACTACGTTGAAGGCGAGTCGCTGATCATGGCGCTCAAGGATCTGGCGGTTTCGTCCGGTTCGGCCTGCACTTCGGCGTCGCTGGAGCCTTCGTACGTGCTGCGCGCCCTGGGCCGCAACGACGAACTGGCACACAGCTCGATCCGCTTCACCTTCGGCCGTTTCACCACCGAAGAAGAAATCGACTACGCCGCGCAGAAAGTCTGCGAGGCCGTTACCAAGCTGCGCGCTCTGTCGCCGCTGTGGGACATGTACAAAGACGGCGTCGATATCTCGAAAATCGAGTGGGCGGCACACTAAATATAGAAGCCGCCGGATACAGATCCTGTAGCGACGCGGCGGTTTACGCAGCGCAGTTGCAGGGTCTGAAGAGCGGCCCTGATGAGTGAGGATTGAGAATCATGGCTTACAGCGAAAAGGTCATCGACCACTACGAAAACCCGCGCAACGTCGGCAAGATGAACGCGGAAGATCCTGATGTCGGCACCGGCATGGTCGGCGCTCCGGCATGCGGCGACGTAATGCGTCTGCAAATCAAGGTCAACGACGCCGGCATTATCGAAGATGCCAAGTTCAAGACCTACGGCTGCGGTTCGGCTATCGCTTCCAGCTCCCTCGCCACCGAGTGGATGAAGGGCAAGACCCTGGACGAAGCAGAAACCATCAAGAACACTCAGCTGGCCGAAGAACTGGCCCTGCCACCAGTGAAAATTCACTGCTCGGTACTGGCTGAAGACGCTATCAAAGCGGCTGTTCGCGATTACAAGCAGAAGAAAGGCTTGATCTGACTTTCTGGATTTGGCGACGAGTAAGGAGTCACCGATGGCTATCAGCATGACAGAAGCGGCTGCTCGACACGTGCGGCGCTCCCTCGACGGGCGCGGCAAAGGTGAAGGGATTCGTCTGGGTGTTCGCACCACAGGCTGTTCCGGCCTTGCCTACGTGCTGGAGTTTGTCGACGAGGTGGTTGCAGAGGATCAGGTGTTCGAGAGTCACGGCGAAAAAGTGATCATCGACCCGAAAAGCCTCGCCTACCTGGACGGCACCGAGCTCGATTTCGTCAAGGAAGGGTTGAACGAAGGCTTCAAGTTCAACAACCCCAACGTACGCGGTGAATGTGGCTGCGGCGAAAGCTTCAACATCTGAGGCTTGTCGTGGGTATTCCTTGTCATTTCGCTTTATTCGAGCTGCAACCGAGTTTCCGTCTGGATCTCGAGCAGTTGGCCACGCGCTATCGTGAGTTGGCGCGCGGCGTTCATCCTGACCGCTTTGCCGACGCTTCCGAGCGTGAGCAGCGGACGGCACTCGAGCAGTCTGCACGCCTCAACGACGCCTATCAGACGCTCAAGAGTCCGGCCCAGCGCGCACGCTACCTGCTGACCATCAGCGGGCATGAAGTGCCGATGGAAGTCACTGTCCATGATCCCGAGTTTCTTCTGCAGCAGATGCAATGGCGCGAAGAGCTTGAAGACCTCCAGGACAGTGCCGACCTCGACGGTGTCGCGGTGTTCAAGCGGCGCTTGAAAGTGGCTCAGGAAGAACTCAACGAAAGCTTCGCAGCCTGTTGGAATGATGCGGCGCAACGCGAACAGGCCGAACGCCTGATGCGGCGCATGCAGTTCCTCGACAAGCTCACCTACGAAGTGCGCCAGTTAGAAGAGCGCCTCGACGATTAACCCAGTGCCGCTCCGGTCGCACGCCTGATATACAGATAAGTCCTGATCACGATGGCCCTACTGCAGATCGCCGAACCCGGCCAAAGTCCTCAACCGCACCAGCGTCGTCTGGCTGTGGGGATCGACTTGGGTACTACCAATTCGCTGGTCGCTGCGTTGCGCAGTGGTCTTTCCGAGCCGTTGGCCGACGCAAGCGGGCAGGTCATCCTGCCGTCCGCTGTGCGTTATCACGCTGATCGCGTTGAAGTCGGCGAGTCGGCCAAGCTGGCTGCCGCCTCCGATCCTTTGAACACCGTGCTGTCGGTCAAGCGCTTGATGGGTCGTGGTCTGTCCGACGTCAAGCAATTGGGTGAGCAACTGCCATACCGCTTTGTCGGTGGCGAATCGCACATGCCGTTCATCGACACCGTGCAAGGCCCGAAAAGCCCGGTCGAAGTCTCCGCCGATATCCTCAAGGTGCTGCGTCAGCGCGCTGAAGCGACGTTGGGCGGCGAACTGGTTGGCGCGGTGATTACCGTTCCGGCCTACTTCGACGATGCTCAGCGTCAAGCCACCAAAGATGCGGCAAAACTCGCCGGGCTGAACGTGCTGCGTCTGCTCAATGAGCCGACCGCAGCCGCTGTGGCGTACGGTCTGGATCAGCACGCTGAAGGCCTGGTCGCGATTTATGACCTGGGCGGCGGTACCTTCGATATTTCGATTTTGCGTCTGACTGGCGGTGTTTTCGAGGTTCTGGCCACTGGCGGCGACAGCGCGCTGGGCGGCGATGACTTCGATCACGCGATTGCCGGCTGGATCATCGAGAGTGCGGGCCTGTCCGCCGATCTCGATCCGGGCGCACAACGCAATTTGCTGCAAACCGCTTGCGCGGCCAAAGAAGCGCTGACCGACTCGGCCAGCGTTGAAGTGGCCTACGGCGACTGGAAAGCACCGCTGACCCGTGAAGCGTTCGATGCGCTGATCGAGCCAATGGTCGCGCGCAGCCTGAAGGCTTGCCGTCGCGCCGTGCGCGATTCCGGCATCGAGCTGGACGACGTACATGCTGTGGTGATGGTTGGCGGTTCGACTCGCGTGTCGCGTGTTCGCGAAGCTGTTGCCGAAGCCTTTGGTCGTCAGCCTCTGACTGAAATCGACCCGGATCAAGTGGTGGCCATCGGTGCCGCGATCCAGGCCGATACACTGGCTGGCAACAAGCGCGATGGCGGCGAACTGCTGCTGCTCGACGTGATTCCGCTGTCCCTGGGGCTGGAAACCATGGGTGGCTTGATGGAGAAGGTGATTCCGCGCAACACCACCATCCCCGTCGCTCGCGCACAGGATTTCACTACGTACAAAGACGGCCAGTCAGCCATGGCGATCCACGTTCTGCAGGGTGAGCGCGAGCTGATCAGTGACTGCCGTTCGCTGGCGCGCTTCGAATTGCGTGGCATTCCAGCGATGGTGGCCGGTGCAGCGAAGATTCGTGTGACCTTCCAGGTCGATGCCGACGGTCTGCTCAGTGTTTCCGCCCGGGAGCTGGGTTCGGGCGTTGAGGCGAGCATTCAGGTCAAGCCATCCTACGGTCTGACCGACGGCGAAATCGCCAAAATGCTCAAAGATTCGTTCCAGCACGCCAATGACGATAAAGTCGCCCGCGTTTTGCGTGAGCAGCAAGTCGATGCCCAGCGCTTGATCGAAGCGGTGCAGGGCGCTCTGGAGGTTGATGGCGAGCGTTTGCTCGACGCCGAAGAGCGCATGGTCATCGACCTGCAGCTGCAGGAGCTGGCCGAACTGATGAAAGGTACCGATGGTTACGCCATCGAGCAGCAGACCAAGCGTCTGTCGCAAGTGACCGATGCTTTTGCTGCCCGCCGCATGGATCTGACGGTGAAAGCCGCTCTGTCGGGGCGCAATCTGAATGAAATCGAGGATATCTGATGCCGCAGGTCATTTTTCTGCCCCACGAGAAGTTCTGCCCTGAAGGCATGGTGGTCGAGGCTGCGCCCGGCACATCGATTCTCGAACTGGCCCATGAACACCACATCGAGATGGAAAGCGCCTGCGGCGGCGTCTGCGCTTGCACCACCTGCCACTGCATCATCCGCGAGGGTTTCGACTCGATGGAAGAGGCTGACGAATTGGAAGAAGACTTCCTCGATCGTGCCTGGGGTCTGGAAGCGCAATCGCGTCTGGCCTGTCAGGCTATCGTTGGTGAAGAAGACATCACCGTCGAAATTCCGAAATATTCGCTTAACCATGCGGCTGAAGCGCCGCACTGACTGGTAAGACTGTCATGAGCTACGGTTGGAATGATGTTCAACGTATTGCAGAAGAACTGGCCGAGGCCCATGCCGGCGTCGATCCATATTCTGTAGGTTTTGTCCGTCTGCAGCAGATGATCCTTGATCTGCCTGACTTTGATAGCACTTCTGGCCGTGTCGGCGAGAAGGTGCTGGAAGCGGTTCAGGAGCTCTGGGCCAAAGAATTGGACTGATCGTCTCGCAGGTTAGGCAATACCCAAGAACCCGCGTATAATTCGCGGGTTTAATTTTTCGCAAATTACCGTTTCTGGAGTTACACCATGGCTGTTCAACGCACTTTCTCCATCATCAAGCCTGACGCTGTTGCAAAAAACGTCATCGGCGAAATCACCACTCGTTTCGAAAAAGCCGGCCTGCGCGTTGTAGCTTCGAAACTGAAGCAACTGTCCAAAGCTGAAGCTGAAGGCTTCTACGCTGAGCACAGCGCTCGTGGCTTCTTCGGCGACCTGGTTGCTTTCATGATCTCCGGTCCTGTCGTTGTTCAGGTTCTGGAAGGCGAAAACGCTATCGCTCTGAACCGTGAGCTGATGGGCGCTACCAACCCTAAAGAAGCTGCTGCCGGCACCATCCGCGCTGATTTCGCTGATTCCATCGACGCCAACGCTGTTCACGGTTCGGACTCCGAAGCCGCAGCTGCTCGTGAAATCTCGTACTTCTTCGCAGCTACTGAAGTAACCACTCGCTAAGCATTGGCTTAAGAGTGAAGGTGAATCCATGACTACATCGACTGTAAAAACCAACCTGCTGGGTCTGACTCAACAGGAAATGGAAAAATTCTTCGACTCAATCGGGGAGAAGCGTTTCCGTGCCGGTCAGGTAATGAAATGGATTCACCACTTTGGTGTCGATGATTTCGACGCCATGACGAACGTCAGCAAGGCCTTGCGCGACAAGCTCAAGGTCATTGCTGAGGTCCGTGGTCCGGAAGTGGTCAGCGAGGACATTTCCACCGACGGCACCCGTAAGTGGGTGGTGCGTGTGGCGTCCGGCAGCTGCGTCGAGACCGTGTACATTCCGCAGGGCAAGCGCGGCACTTTGTGCGTTTCGTCCCAGGCAGGCTGTGCCCTTGATTGCAGTTTCTGCTCCACCGGCAAGCAAGGCTTCAATAGCAACCTCACCGCCGCCGAAGTCATCGGCCAGGTGTGGATTGCCAACAAATCTTTCGGCAGTGTCCCGGCAACCGTCGACCGTGCCATCACCAACGTGGTGATGATGGGCATGGGTGAGCCGCTGCTGAACTTCGACAACGTCGTCGCCGCCATGCATCTGATGATGGATGACCTCGGCTACGGGATTTCCAAGCGCCGCGTAACCCTGTCCACTTCGGGCGTGGTGCCGATGATCGATGAGCTGGCCAAGCACATCGACGTCTCCCTGGCGTTGTCCCTGCACGCACCGAATGACGCATTGCGTAACCAATTGGTGCCGATCAACAAGAAATATCCGCTTAAGATGCTGCTCGAGTCGTGCCAGCGCTACATGTCGTCTCTGGGCGAGAAGCGTGTGCTGACCATCGAGTACACCTTGCTCAAAGACATCAACGACAAGGTTGAACACGCCGTCGAGATGGTCGAGTTGCTGAAGAACATTCCGTGCAAGATCAACCTGATTCCGTTCAACCCGTTCCCGCATTCCGGGTACGAGCGTCCGAGCAACAACGCGATCCGTCGTTTCCAGGATCAGTTGCATCAGGCCGGTTTCAACGTCACTGTCCGCACCACCCGAGGTGAAGACATCGACGCCGCATGTGGTCAATTGGTAGGGCAGGTGCTGGATCGCACCCGTCGCAGCGAACGTTACATCGCCGTGCGTGAGTTGAACGCCGACAGCGATCTGGCACAGAACGCCGCGAACACTAACTAAGAGAGGATCTCTATGTCCCTGCGCTTTGCGCTGCTGTTGCTGTTGGCCAGCCTGTGTGCTGGTTGTGTCCTGTCGGGTGACTACAACCCGATGAAGACCAGCAAGGGCCGCGATGAAGCGCGGGCTGCCTATGTGCAGCTGGGGCTGGGATACTTGCAGCAAGGCATGACCGAGCGGGCCAAGGTTCCACTGAAGAAAGCGCTGGAGCTGGACAGCTCCGATCCCGACGCCAACGCGGCCCTCGGGCTGGTGTTTCAGGCCGAAATGGAGCCAGCACTTGCTGACGAGCATTTTCGCAAAGCCTTGTCTTCCCGTCCCGCCGATGCGCGCATCCTCAATAACTACGGCAGTTTTCTCTACGAAGAACAGCGTTACAAGGAAGCCTACGAGCGTTTTGAACAGGCCGCCGCCGATACCCTGTATCCTGAGCGTTCGCGCGTGTTCGAGAACCTCGGCATGACAGCTTCGAAGCTGGGGCAGCGTGATCTGGCGCAGCAACAGCTGGAAAAGGCCCTGCGTTTGAACCGCCAGCAGCCACGTGCCTTGCTGGAAATGGCTGAGTTGTCCTTCGAAGACAGGCATTATGTGCCCGCACGTGACTATTACGACCGTTTCAGCCTGCTAACCGAACAAAATGCACGTAGTCTATTGCTCGGCGTTCGGCTGGCAAAAGTGTTTGAAGATCGCGACAAGGCCGCCAGTTACGGCCTGCAATTAAAACGACTCTATCCCGGTACGCCGGAATATCAGCAATACCTGTCGGAGCAATGATGAAAGCGGCGCATCCCGAAGTTGTAGCAGCGAATCGCGTTAATCCCGGTGAGACCCTGCGCCAGGCCCGCGAAAGCAATGGCTGGTCGCTGGCCGAAGTGGCCCTCAAGCTCAACCTCACCGTGACCTCCCTGAGCAATCTGGAAACCGGCGCTTTCGACAAGCTGCCGGGGCACACGTTTGCTCGCGGCTACATTCGCGCCTATGCCAAGTTGCTCGGCATGGACCAGACCGTTCTGGTCCAGCAGTTCGACCAGTCCACCGGCACCGATTCCCAGGGCAGCAACGTCCACGCCCTCGGCCGTATCGAAGAGCCGGTGCGGGTTTCCCACACCATCTTGCGCATCGTCAGCTTGTTGCTGCTGATTGCAGTCATCGGCGGCGGTTTCGTCTGGTGGCAGGATCAGACCTCGCTGCGGACCAAGGACTTGATCGGCCTGACGCCTGAACACGTTGAAGTCGAGGGTGCCGACGGCACGACGCAGATTCACCCGATCGATGAGCCGGAAGACCAGGCTGTCGAGGAGAATCAGGCCGATACGTCGACTGCGCTGGCCCTGCCTCAGTCTGAAGCCACTGCTGAATCGACCGGTGCTGAAGCGGTCGCCCCGGTAACCGCACCAACTGCACCGGTTGCTACGCCAACCGCTCCGGTACATACGCCAGCGCCGGTTGTCGCCACTCCGGCCACGCCAGCGCCAAACGTTCCTGCTACGCCAGCGCCAACTGTCACTGCGCCAGTCGTTCCTGCTGCACCTGCACCCACCGCAGAAGCGGTCGCTCCGGTTGCTGGCGACGGTCAGGTGCAACTGCAGTTCAACGCCGATTGCTGGGCTCAGATTACCGATGGTCGCGGCAAGGTGTTGTTCAGTGGCCTGAAGCATAAAGGCGACAACGTCTCCGTTTCCGGCAAGCCTCCGCTCAGCGTGCGTCTGGGTGTTGCCCGCGCCGCACAGGTCAGCTACAACGGCCAGCCGGTCGATATCGCTCCGTTCACCAGTGGCGAGACTGCTCGCCTGAAGTTGGGTCAATAAGTCATGCACGGCGAATCTCCAATCAAACGTCGCGTCTCGCGCAAGATCTGGGTCGGTAATGTGCCGGTGGGCGGCGATGCGCCTATCGCTGTGCAGAGCATGACCAACAGCGACACCAATGACGTTGCCGCCACTGTTGCGCAAATCAATCGCCTGGAAGCTGCTGGCGTCGACATCGTCCGCGTTTCGGTGCCGGACATGGACGCCGCCGAGGCATTCGGCAAGATCAAGCAGTTGGTCAAAGTGCCGCTGGTTGCCGACATCCACTTCGACTACAAGATCGCTCTGCGCGTCGCCGAGCTTGGTGTGGATTGCCTGCGCATCAACCCGGGCAACATCGGTCGTGAAGACCGTGTTCGCGCGGTGGTCGATGCTGCGCGTGATCGCGGGATCCCGATCCGCATCGGCGTCAACGCCGGCTCGCTGGAAAAAGACCTGCAGAAGAAATACGGCGAGCCGACCCCGGCTGCTCTGGTTGAGTCCGCTCTGCGCCACGTTGAACACCTCGAACGCCTGAATTTCCAGGACTTCAAGGTCAGCGTGAAGGCGTCCGACGTGTTCATGGCCGTCGAAGCCTATCGCTTGCTGGCGAAAGAAATCGTCCAGCCGCTGCACCTCGGCATCACCGAAGCCGGCGGATTGCGTTCGGGCACAGTGAAATCCGCCGTGGGCCTAGGTATGCTGCTCGCCGAAGGGATTGGCGATACTATCCGCATCTCGCTGGCGGCCGATCCGGTCGAAGAAGTGAAGGTCGGTTACGACATTCTCAAGTCTTTGCATCTGCGTTCCCGTGGCATCAACTTCATCGCCTGCCCGAGTTGCTCGCGGCAGAACTTCGATGTGGTGAAAACCATGAACGAGCTGGAAGGGCGCCTTGAAGACCTGCTGGTGCCGCTGGATGTCGCGGTGATCGGTTGTGTGGTCAACGGCCCCGGCGAAGCCAAGGAAGCCCATATCGGCTTGACCGGCGGCACGCCAAACCTGATTTACATCGACGGCAAGCCGGCGCAGAAACTGACGAATGAAAATCTGGTGGATCACCTGGAAAAGCTGATCCGCCAGAAAGCGGCCGAAAAGGTCGAAGCTGACGCTGCCGTAATTGCGCGCGGCTGACCCTGACTGAAGAGCCGAACGAATTTAAGGATTTAAAGTGAGCAAGTCATTGCAAGCCATTCGTGGCATGAACGACATCCTGCCCGAACAGACCCCGCTATGGCGTTATTTCGAGGGCACTGTTGCACGTCTGCTGGATAACTACGGTTACAAGCAGATCCGCATGCCGATCGTCGAGTTCACCGAGCTGTTCAAGCGCTCGATCGGCGAAGTGACCGACATCGTCGAAAAAGAGATGTACACCTTCGAAGACCGCAACGGTGATTCCCTGACCCTGCGTCCGGAAGGCACTGCGGCGTGCGTGCGTGCTGTGCTCGAACACGGCATCACTGGCGGTGGCCAGGTGCAGAAACTCTGGTACATCGGCCCGATGTTCCGCCACGAGCGTCCGCAAAAAGGCCGGTATCGTCAGTTCCACCAGATCGGTCTGGAGGTGTTCAATCTCGACGGTCCGGACATCGACGCCGAACTGATCATCATGACCTGGCGCCTGTGGGGCGAGCTGGGTATCCGTGATGCGGTCAAGCTCGAACTCAACAGCCTGGGCACCAGCGAATCCCGTGGGCGTTATCGTGAAGCGCTGGTCGAGTACCTCTCGGCGCACCACGACAAGCTCGACGAAGACAGCCAGCGTCGCCTGAAAACCAATCCGCTGCGCGTGCTCGACACGAAAAATGCCGAGACTCAAGCGGTGCTGGTCGATGCGCCGAAAATGGCCGACTACCTCGATGACGAGTCGCGTGCACACTTCGAAGGCTTGAAGTCGCGTCTGGATGCCGTCGGCATTCCTTACGTGCTCAACACGAAGCTGGTGCGCGGCCTCGACTACTACAGCAAAACCGTTTTCGAATGGGTCACCGACAAGCTCGGCGCCCAGGGCACTGTCTGCGCGGGCGGCCGTTACGACGGTCTGGTCGAGCAGATGGGCGGCAAGCCAACCACCGGCGTCGGTTTCGCCATGGGCATCGAGCGTCTGGTGCTGATGCTCGAAACCCTTGAGCAGATCCCGGAAGAAATTTCCCGTCAGGTCGACGTCTACCTCTGCGCCTTCGGTGAAGAGGCTGAATTGGCCGGTCTGGCCCTGGCTGAACGTGTTCGTGATCAACTTCCAAACCTGCGCCTGCAAGTCAATGCCGGCGCCGGCAGCTTCAAAAGCCAGTTCAAGAAGGCCGACAAGAGCGGTGCGCTGTACGCACTGATCCTCGGTGACGACGAAATGGCCCAGCAAGTGGTAGGTTTCAAACCCCTGCGTGGCCAGGGCGAACAACAAAGCATTGCCTGGGATGCGCTCGCCGCTCACCTGGCCACCTGCGTCGTGCAGGGTTGAAGCTGTCCAAACAGCCGATTTAGCGATTAAGGAGTATTGGGGTGTCGAGTACCGAAGACGAACAGTTGGCGGATTTGAAGGACTGGTGGACACGCAACGGCAAACCTCTGGTCACCGGCGGCCTGTTGGCGCTGGTCATCGTGTTCGGCTGGCAGGCTTTTCACAAGTATCAGAGCAACCAGTCGCAAGGCGCCTCGGTGCTCTATCAGCAACTGCTGGAAACCACGCTGACGCCTGACGGCAAGCCTGATGCAGCGCGCGTGGCGGACCTGGCCGGCAAGCTCAACAGCGAATTCGGCGGTTCTGCCTACGCGCAATACGGCAGCCTGTTCGTGGCCAAAGTGGCTGTGGACAGCGGCAAGCTGGACGACGCCGCGATCGAACTGAAAGCCATCGTCGACAAACCGGCCAACCCGGCGCTGGGCGAAATCGCCCGTCAGCGTCTGGCGCAGGTGCTCGGCGCGCAGAACAAGGCTGAAGATGCCCTGAAACTGCTCGACGGCGACGCCGACAAAGCGTTCCTGGCCACTCGCGAAGAACTCAAGGGCGACCTGCTGGTGCAGCTGGGCCGCACCGATGACGCGAACAAGGCGTATCAAAAAGCCAAGGCGGCACTGTCGGATGAAGCGGCGGTCGGTGGCCTTCAAATCAAGCTCGACGACCTGGCCAAAGGGGATGCGTGACGTGATCCGTTGGAAGCATGCAGCATTGCTGGCTCTGGCCCTTCTGGCCGCGGGTTGCAGCAGCAACAGCAAGAAAGAATTGCCACCGGCCGAACTGACCGACTTCAAAGAAGAAGTGGTTCTGCAAAAGCAGTGGAGTCGTTCGATCGGTGACGGTCAGGGCGAAACCTACAACATGCTGGTGCCGGCGATCGACGGTGACACCATCTACGCCGCCGATGTGACCGGCGTGGTGATGGCCATGGATCGTGGCAACGGCGATGTGAAGTGGAAAAAGGATCTTGATCTGCCAGTCTCCGGCGCCGTTGGCGTGGGTTACGGTCTGGTTCTGATCGGTACGCTGCGCGGCGAAGTCGTTGCTCTGGACACCATCAACGGTGAAGAGAAGTGGCGCGCTCGTGTGAACAGCGAAGTCCTCGCGCCGCCGGCCAACAACGGCGACGTCGTGGTGGTGCAGACTCAGGACGATCGTCTGATCGGTCTGGATGCCTCCACCGGTACTCAGCGCTGGGTCTATGACAGCACGCCTGCCGTCCTGACCCTGCGTGGCACCAGTGCGCCGCTCGTCACCAACCGCCTCGCGGTGGCTGGCTTGTCGACTGGCAAAGTGGTCGCTCTGGACATTTCCAACGGCGTGCCGGTGTGGGAACAACGGATCGCGATTCCACAAGGTCGTTCGGAACTGGAGCGCGTGGTCGACATCGACGGCGGTCTGCTGTTGTCCGGCGGCACGCTGTACGTTGCCAGCTACCAGGGTCGCGTTGCGGCACTGGATCTGGAAAGCGGTCGTCAACTCTGGCAGCGCGATGCGTCGAGCTACGCCGGTATCGCTCAGGGTTTCGGCAGCGTTTACGTGAGCCTGTCCTCGGGCACCGTTGAAGGCGTCGACGAACGTTCCACCACAGCATTGTGGAGCAACGATTCGCTGGCTCGTCGTCAACTGTCGGCTCCGGAAGTGTTCTCCAGCTACGTTGCAGTCGGTGACCTGGAAGGTTATCTGCACTTGCTGAGCCAGGTTGACGGTCGTTTCGTCGGCCGTGAGCGCATCGACAGCGACGGCCTGCGTGCCCGTCCGCTGGTGGTGGGTGACACGATTTATGTATATGGCAACAGCGGCAAACTGGAAGCCCTGACCATCAAGTAACAACTATGCTTGGGGTTAACACCCCCAGGCAGCTTCACTTGTGAGTGTGAATGTGGGAGCGAGCCTGCTCGCGATGGGCGTCAACGATTACGCAGACGGCCTGAATAAACTCGGTGCCTTGGCGTTTTTCGCTAGCAGGCTCGCCCCCACAGAGTACACCCACAGTGTTGCCCCGAGCACCAGCCGCTGCCTCGCAGCGGCTTTTGTATTTTCTGAAATAACGAAGTGGAGAGCCGCATGGTTCCCGTAATCGCCCTGGTGGGCCGACCGAACGTCGGCAAGTCCACCTTGTTCAACCGCCTGACCAGGACTCGCGACGCCATCGTCGGCGATTTGTCCGGTCTGACCCGTGATCGCCAGTACGGTGAGGCCAAGTGGCAAGGGCGTTCCTACATTCTGGTCGACACCGGTGGTATCTCCGGTGACGAGCACGGTATGGACGAAAAAATGGCCGAGCAGTCGCTGCTGGCCATTGAAGAAGCAGATGTCGTGCTGTTCCTGGTAGATGCCAAGGCCGGTTTCACCGCCGCCGACCAGATGATCGCCGAACACCTGCGCAAACGTAACAAGCGTTCCTACGTGGTTGCCAACAAGGTCGACAACATCGACCCGGAAATGGCCCGCGCTGAATTCGCTCCGTTGGGCATGGGCCACGCGATTCCTGTCGCCGGTGCTCACGGCCGTGGCATCACCCAGATGCTGGAAATCGCCCTGGGTGATTTCCCGAGAGACGAAGAAGACCCGGAAGACGGCGAAGAAGAAATCGTTGCCGAAGGCGAAGAAGCCAAGCGCATTCCTGGCCCAAGCGAAAAAGACGGCATCAAGATCGCCATCATCGGCCGTCCGAACGTCGGCAAGTCGACCCTGGTCAATCGCATGCTCGGTGAAGACCGGGTAATCGTTTATGACCAGCCCGGCACCACGCGCGACAGTATCTACATCCCGTTCGAACGGAATGAAGAGAAGTACACGCTGATCGACACCGCCGGTGTGCGCAAGCGCGGCAAGATCCACGAAGAAGTTGAAAAATTCTCCGTGGTGAAAACCCTGCAGGCGATCAAAGACGCCAACGTGGTGATCTTCGTGATGGACGCCCGCGAAGGTGTGGTCGATCACGACCTCAACCTGCTGGGCTTCGCCATCGAGTCGGGTCGTGCGCTGGTGATCGCGATCAACAAGTGGGACGGCATGACGCCGAGCGAGCGCGACTTCGTCAAGGTCGAGCTGCAGCGTCGTCTGTTCTTCGTTGATTACGCCGACATCCACTTCATCTCGGCACTGCACGGTACCGGCGTGGGCAACCTCTACGCGTCCGTACAGAACTCGTTCAAGTCGGCGGTCACCCGCTGGCCGACCAACCGTCTGACCCAGATTCTCGAAGACGCGGTAGGCGAGCATGCGCCACCGATGGTCAACAACCGCCGGATCAAGCTGCGTTACGCTCACTTGGGTGGTGCCAACCCGCCGATTATCGTGATCCACGGTAACCAGATCGAGAAAGTGCCGAAGTCGTATGTGCGCTATCTGGAGAACACTTACCGTCGTGTACTCAAGCTGGTCGGTACGCCGATCCGCATCGAGTTCAAAGGCGGCGAGAACCCGTACGAAGGCAACAAAAACACGCTGACCGACCGCCAGGTCAACAGGAAGCGTCGAATGATGTCGCACAGCAAGAAAGCCGACAAAAAGCGCCGCGACAAGAAGTGATAGAGGTGGCCATTCCTGCAATTGCATGGGGATGATCAACCGCTTCTGTAGGAGCTGCCGCAGGCTGCGATCTTTTGATTTTGCTTTATAAGGCAAGATCAATAGATCGCAGCCTTCGGCAGCTCCTACAGGGTTCGGCGATAAGAAGGGCGCTCACCAGAGCGCCCTTTTTTTATGGGCGCCGGATGGGCTATCCTCGGGCTCTCCCGCGCCGTCGTCAGAGCCGGGTGTTGAGCAGGGAACCCCCGATGATCACCAGTAAGCTGCCGAATGTCGGCATCACTATTTTCACGCAGATGTCTCAGCTCGCGGCGCAAACCGGAGCCATCAACCTGTCCCAGGGTTTCCCTGATTTTGACGGCCCGCAGTCGCTGCGTGACGCGGTCGGTCGGCATATTGCCAGTGGCCATAACCAGTATTCGCCGATGACTGGCCTGCCGGCGCTGCGCGAACAGATTGCGCTGAAAATCGCTCGCAGCTATGGCGTGCAGGTCAATGCCGAAAGCGAAGTGACGGTCACGCCGGGCGCGACCCAGGCGATCTTCTGTGCGATTCAGGCGGTTATCCACAGCGGCGACGAAGTCATCGTGTTCGATCCTTGTTACGACAGCTACGAACCGGCGACGGAATTGGCGGGCGGTCGTTGCGTGCATGTGCAGTTGAACCCGGACGACTTTTCCATTGATTTCGACAAGCTCGCCGCGGCCCTGAGTCCGCGCACGAAAATGATCGTCATCAACACCCCGCACAACCCCAGCGGCGCACTGATCAGCCGTGCCGAGCTGGATCAACTGGCGGCGCTGATCCGTGATCGCGACATCTACTTGATCAGCGACGAAGTCTACGAACACCTGGTGTTCGACGGCGTGCCGCACGTCAGCGTGCTGGCGCACGAAGAGCTGTATCAGCGCGCATTCGTGGTCAGCTCATTCGGCAAGACCTATCACGTCACCGGCTGGAAGACCGGCTACGTCGTCGCGCCGCCAGCGTTGACGGCCGAACTGCGCAAAGTCCACCAGTACGTCAGTTTCTGCGGCGTCACACCCCTGCAATACGCCTTGGCCGATTACATGGCCGAGCACCCTGAACACGTCGAAGAGCTGCCGGGTTTCTATCAGGCCAAGCGTGACCTGTTCTGCGATCTGTTGACGCCGTCGCGCTTCACCTTCAAGCGTGTCACCGGCACCTATTTCCAGCTGGTCGATTATTCGCAGATCCGCCCGGATTTGAATGACGTCGAAATGGCCATGTGGATGACCCGTGAGCACGGCGTGGCAAGTATTCCGGTATCGGTCTTCTATCAGAACCCACCCGAAGGCCAGCGTCTGGTGCGTCTGTGCTTTGCCAAACGCGAGGAGACGCTGCGTGAAGCAGCGGCGAAACTATGCGTGATCTGAGTGCGTTACCCGATCTCAACCTGGCGCTGATCCAGACCACCCTGGCCTGGCATGATCGCCAGGCCAATCTCGAGCACTTCGAGCAATTGCTGGAGCAGGCGCGTGGTGCGGATCTGATCATCCTGCCTGAGATGTTCACCACCGGATTCTCCATGGAGTCGGAAACCCTCGCCGAAGCCGAACACGGCCCGACCAGCAAATGGCTGCGGGTTCAGGCGGCGAAACTCAATGCAGTGATTACCGGCAGCGTGATCATTCAGGCCGCCGACGGCAGCCACCGCAATCGCCTGCTGTGGGCGCGACCGGACGGCGAAGTGCTGCATTACGACAAGCGTCACCTGTTCCGCATGGCCGGTGAGCACAACCACTACACCCCCGGCGAGCGGCAGGTGCAGTTCGAACTGAAGGGCTGGCGTGTGCGTCCGCTGATTTGCTATGACCTGCGTTTTCCGGTGTGGAGCCGTGATGCGCAAGACACTGATTTGCTGCTGTACACCGCGAACTGGCCGGGTGCGCGGCGTTTGCACTGGAATCGCCTGTTGCCGGCGCGAGCCATTGAAAACCTTTGTTATGTGGCGGCGGTGAATCGCGTCGGCACCGACGGCAAGGGTTTTTCCTACACCGGCGACAGTCAGGTGCTGGATTTCCAGGGCGAAACCTTGCTGGCGGCGGGGGAGGCGGACGGCGTGTTCAAAGTCGTGCTGGAGGCGGCGCCACTGGCGGCTTATCGCGAGCGTTTCCCGGCGAACCTGGATGCCGATACGTTCGAATTCACCTGATATTTGCAGCGCTCCATCAGGCGCCTTCGCGAGCAAGCCCGCTCCCACATTTGGAATGCATTTCCCCTGTGGGAGCGGGCTTGCTCGCGAAGGCGCCAGAACAGGCAATACAAAACATACAGACAAAAAAAGGCCCCGGCGTTTAAACGCCGGGGCCTTTTGCATTTCAGCAGTCGATTACGCCGCTTTTGCCTCAGGCTGGCTCAGCGAACGGTTCAGCGCACTGAACAGCGCCTTGAAACTGGCCGTGGTGATGTTTTCATCGATACCCACGCCGTGCACCGCACGTTCGCCATTCACTCGCAGCTCAATGTAGGCCGCCGCTTTGGCGTTGGTACCCGCGCCGATCGCGTGTTCGTTGTAGTCCATGATTTCCACCGGAATCGGCAGGCCGGCGACCAGTGCTTCCAGCGCACCGTTGCCCTTGCCGCGCCAGTGCAGGTTGGTTTCGCCCTGACCTTTGCTCGCCACTTCCACTTCAACATTGCTGTTGCCGTTTTCTTCCTGCAGGCGATGGCTGACCAGCGCGTACGGGGTGTTGGCTTGCAGGTATTCGCTGATCAACAGCGAGTGAATCTGCTTGGCCGTCATCTCCAGACCGAGACGATCGGTTTCACGCTGCACGACCTGGCTGAACTCGATCTGCATGCGACGCGGCAGGCTGATGCCGTATTCCTGCTCCAGCAAGTACGCGATGCCGCCCTTGCCCGACTGGCTGTTGACGCGGATCACCGCCTCGTAGCTGCGGCCAATGTCGGCCGGGTCGATCGGCAAGTACGGCACTTCCCACAGTGCGTCCGGTTTCTGCTGCGAGAAGCCTTTGCGGATCGCATCCTGGTGCGAGCCGGAGAACGCGGTGTGCACCAGGTCGCCAACGTACGGATGACGCGGGTGTACCTGAATCTGGTTGCACTCCTCGACGACTTTACGCACGCCGTCGATGTCGGAGAAGTCCAGCTGCGGGTCGAGACCCTGGGTGTACATGTTCAGCGCGACGGTGACGAGGTCGACGTTGCCGGTACGCTCGCCGTTGCCGAACAGGCAGCCTTCGACGCGATCGGCGCCGGCCATCAGGCCCAACTCGGTGGCGGCAACGCCAGTGCCACGGTCGTTGTGGGTGTGCAGGCTGATGATCACGCTGTCACGACGGTTGATGTTGCGGCCGAACCACTCGATCTGGTCGGCGTAGATGTTCGGCGTCGCGCACTCAACGGTGGCGGGCAGGTTGAGGATCATCTTGTGCTCAGGCGTCGGGTTCCACACCTCGATCACTGCGTCACAGACTTCCTTGGCGAATTCCAGTTCGGTGGCGCTGAAGGTTTCCGGCGAGTATTCGAAGGTCCACTCGGTGTCCGGCTGCATCGCCGCGTATTTGACGAACAGCTTGGCCGCGTTGACCGCGATGGCCTTGATGCCGTCCTTGTCCTGGTTGAAGACGATGCGACGGAAGGAAGGCGAAGTGGCGTTGTACAAGTGAACGATGGCTTTTTTCGCGCCGCGCAGGGATTCGAAAGTACGCTCGATCAGGTCTTCACGACCCTGGGTCAGCACCTGAATGGTGGTGTCGTCCGGGATGTGGCCTTCTTCGATGAGAGTACGCACGAAGTCGAAATCGGTTTGCGAAGCGGCCGGGAACGACGCTTCGATTTCCTTCACACCGACCTGAACCAGGGTTTTCCAGAAGCGCAGCTTCTTCACCGCGTCCATCGGCTCGATCAGCGACTGGTTACCGTCACGCAGGTCGGAGCTGCACCAGATCGGCGCGGTGTCGATGGTTTTCGATGGCCAGGTGCGATCCGGCAGATTGATGACAGGAAACGCGCGGTATTTCGAAGACGGATCTTTGAGCATGCTCATCGGGAAATTCCTTATTGTCTGGGCCGAAAAGAGGCGGCCTGCCGGTGTTACGAATGTTCTGGGAAACTTGTAGGACGAGGTGCGGCGATTCAGCCCGGCAGTCGTGCGCTGACGAGGCACAGGCTGCGGTGCTGGCGAAGCTGAATGAGGGTGTGAGAGGTTTTCATGCCTTCAACCCTAACCGCGAGGGGAGAGGATGGCAAGCAGTCGAAAAAAATTGAGAGGAATACTCGGAAAGCGGGGTTTTGCGGGATTTTATTGCGCTTTAGTCGGTGGATCTTGTCGATGTTTGCGTGAGGTTAGATCGGGGCGCAATTGAGGGTGGTTGGGTGTCAGGGGTGTTTGTGGGTTGGTTAGGCCGCCTTCGCGAGCAAGCCCGCTCCCACTGTTGATCGTGTTCTCAACACAAATCCAGTGTGGGAGCGGGCTTGCTCGCGAAGAGGCCATCAGCCTCACTCAATTTCTTAAGGTTGAAACGCACCAATGAAAATCGCCGGATCCACCCGCGCATCATTCAGGCTGACATTCCAGTGCATGTGTGGCCCGGTCGCGCGACCGGTCATGCCAACCTTGCCCACCACCGCGCCACGCGCCAGTTGCTGGCCATCCTTCACATCAATCTTCGACATGTGGCAGAACATGCTGATAAAGCCCTGCCCATGGTCGACAAATACCGTGTTGCCGTTGAAGAAGTAGTTGCCGATCAGAATGACCTTGCCCGCCGCCGGGGTCTTGATCGGTGTACCCGCCGGTACAGCGAAGTCGAGGCCAGCGTGCGGGTTGCGCTCTTCACCATTGAAGAAACGGCGCACGCCAAACTTGCTCGATAGCGGCCCGTTCACCGGTTTATCCAACAGCAGATTGCTCGGCGTATTCGGGCTGAAGCTGCGATACGCCTTGATTTGCACGGCCAGCTCACCCTCGATGCGCTTGAGGTTCGACTGATCCGGGTTTACTTGCTGCTTGTTCTTCAGGGTGATGTGTTGTTCCGGGTATTTCTTGTTACCGACGGTGAACGGCAGATTACGTCCGCCGCTGCTGATCTGCTGCGCACCCGGCTTCACGGTCAATGGCACGCCGACAATTGCCAGCCAGTTGTTTTGCTCTTTCACCACAAGTACCGGTTTGCCCTGGTACGTGGCTTTCGGTGCCTGCGCGGCCGCGCCCAGATCAACCACCGCCACGCCGCCCGGCACAGGCTTGTTCAGCAGCCGGGTGATGTAACTGTCGGCGTGGGCATTGAAGGTCAGACAGAGCAAAAACAGTGGAGCCAGAAAACGCGGCATGGATCAGTCCAGTAAAGAGAGGGTGACAGGCGTCAGGTGATTGTCCTCGACGCGCACTTGCAGTTCGCCTTCGCCGAGTTTGGCTTTCAGACGCTGGCCGGTGTGGGTCTGCGCGGCGTTGCGAATCGCGTGGCCGCGCTCATCGAGCAGAATGCTGTATCCCCGACCGAGCGTTGCCAGCGGGCTGACCACATGCAGCGTCTGCATCTGACTGTGCAGTTGCAGGCGACGGTTTTTCAGGCCTTCACGCATGGCGCGCGGCAGACGTTCGGCGAGGCTGTCTAGACGCTGGCGCAACATCGCCAACTGGCGGCCCGGATGTTGCCCGGCGAGGAGGGTTTCCAGACGGATCAGCCGTTCGCGGCGGGTATTGAGGCTGCGCTCAAAGGCGCGGCGCATGCGCATGTCCAGATCATCCAGACGTTGCGCTTGCTGGCGCAGACGTTCGCCGGGATGACGCAGGCGACGGGCCATGCCTTCGAGGCGCAGGCGATCACGCATCAAGCGGTCGCGCATGCGCATCACCAAACGGCGATGCAGGCTTTCGACCTGACGAATCAAATGGCTGGAATCGGGAGCGAGCAGTTCGGCGGCAGCGGATGGCGTCGGTGCTCGGACGTCAGCGACAAAGTCACTGATCGACACATCGGTTTCATGGCCAACCGCGCTGACAATCGGCGTTACACACGCATCGACCGCACGTGCCACGGCTTCTTCGTTGAAGCACCAGAGGTCTTCCAGCGAGCCGCCGCCACGGGCGAGGATCAGCGCATCGAAGCCACGAGCATCGGCCATTTTCAACGCACGAACGATTTGCGCGGTGGCTTCGCGGCCCTGCACAGCGGTGGGGATCAACGTCAGTTGCACCTGCGGCGCACGGCGGCGGAACACGCTGATGATGTCGCGAATCACCGCGCCGGTCGGCGAGCTGATAATACCGATGCGTTGCGGATGCGCCGGCAACGGCACTTTGCGTTCGGCACTGAACAAGCCTTCGGCGCTGAGTTTTTCCTTCAGCGCATCGAACGCCAGGCGCAGGGCGCCATCACCGGCAGGTTCGACGGTGTCGAGAATCAGCTGATAGTCGCCACGGCCTTCGAACAACGAGACCTTGCCGCGCACCTTCACCGCCAGGCCGTCCTTCAGCGCCTGACGCACGCGCGCCGCGTTCTGCCGGAACAATGCGCAACGCACCTGCGCGCCGCTGTCCTTGAGGGTGAAATAGATGTGCCCGGACGCCGGACGGGCGAGGTTGGAGATTTCGCCTTCGACCCAGATGTTGCTGAACACGTCTTCGAGCAACACCCGCGCACGGCCGTTGAGCTGGCTGACGGTCAGGACTTCACGGTCCAGGCCAAGTCTTGCAAAGGGATCTTTAATCATGGGGCGCAGTTTAAAGGCATTCTCGCCGTCTTTGCACGATCCCTGTAGGAGCTGTCGAGTGAAACGAGGCTGCGATCTTTTGATCTGGTTTTTTGAGATCAAGATCAAAAGATCGCAGCCTTCGGCAGCTCCTACATGATGGAGGTGAAGGTCTGGATGAAGTGTTGGATCAGGGGCGTGGGGTTTTGCCGGTAGGCGAGGGCGACGGTGCTTTTGCAGTCAGGATCGGCCAGCGGCAGAAAGCGTACGCCGGGCGGCGCGATATCCTGCATTGATTCCGGCAGGAGGGCGATACCGAAACCGGCCTGGATCAGCTGCAGTTGTGTGGTCTTGCGTGACATTACTCGCGCGGCTTGCGGAAAGAAGCCCTGGCGCATGCACAGTTCGGCACACAGATAACTCAAGCCGCCGCGTTGCGGGTGCGGGATCGAGATGAACGCTTCGTCCTTGAGTTGTGCCAGTTCGACGGTCTCCAAGGTTGCCAATCGATGATCCGCCGGCACAGCCAGCAGCAGACGTTCACTGAACAGCGGCACAATCTGAATGCCTTCGCGCTGGCGCAAAACCGGCAGCCGCAGCATACCGACATCAAGGCGTCCCTCGGCCAACTCCTCCAGTTGCGCCTCGGAAGACAGCTTGCCGATGTCCAGCGAAACGCCGGGTTGCTGCTGAAGATAAGCGCCGATATCACTGAGCAAACGTCCGCTGATCGAAACGGTGCTGGAATGGCTTAAACGCAACGTGCCGAGCTGCCCGTTACCGACTTCAGTGGCCATGACGCTGGCCTTGTTCAGTTCGATGAGCAGATTGCGGGCACGAGGCAAAAACGCTTCGCCCGCTGCGGTGAGGCGTGGCTGACGTGCCGTGCGCTCGAACAACGGAGTTTGCAGGCGGGTCTCCATGTCCTTGATCTGCCGGCTCAGCGCCGATTGCGCCACGAACAAGCGTTCAGCCGCCGCACTGAAGCTGCCGCATTCAGCGATTTCGACGAAGTAGCGCAATTGACGGGTTGAAAGCACCAGATATGCCTTTTCGAGATGGGTGGGTGGCTTTGAAGATATTAGTCGCAATGCTCGGCGCTGGCTAAAGTCATCACAGGCTTATAAAGGATGCGCAGCGATGAGTGGGGTGGCGTTGTTGAGCGAATGGTCGTGGGGCGTCGAGGGCTGGCTGGTGATCGGGCTGGGCATCGCGCTGGCTTATATCGTGTTTGGTATTGCCGGATTTGGTACGGCGCTGGTGGCTGGGCCGATTCTGATTCTGTTCATGCCTCTGTCGAAGATCGTGCCGTTGTTGGTGTTGCTGGATTTTGTTGCGGCGTTCGGCAACCTGCTGCCGTCGCGGCGGGATGTGGTCAAGCCGGAATTGTGGCGGCTGCTGCCGTGCATGGCGGTGGGTTGCACGCTCGGGGTGATTTTTCTGCTGAATCTGAAATCCGATCTGTTGCTGTTGTTGATGGGGCTGTTTATTAGCGCTTATGCGATTTACAGCTTGGGGGTGAAGAAGCGTCCTGAGCAATTGTCCACCGTTTGGGCGCTGCCGATGGGCACGGTCGGTGGATTGTTCGGTGCGCTGTTTGGCAGTGGCGGCTTTTTATATGCGATCTATCTCAATAGTCGGCTGCCGAAAGACGCGGCCCGCGCCACGCAAAGTGCGCTGATCAGTTGCAGCACGGTGGTGCGTTTGAGCCTGTTCGCCATCGCTGGTGTGTATGCCGAGCTACCCTTGTTGATGTTGGCGCTGTGTCTGTTGCCGGCCATGGCGCTGGGGTTGTGGGTGGGGCGGCGGTTGACCATGAAGTTGTCGCGCGAGGCGTTTGTGCGATTGGTGACGTGGCTGGTGCTGGCGAGCGGGCTGGCGTTGATCGGGCGCTACCTCAGCACTTGACCGGATTTCGTCAGGGATTAAGCTGCCGGCCTTTAGGGCATCTTCGCGAGCAGGCTCGCTCCCACAGGGAACTTCATTCCAATGTGGGAGCGGGCTTGCTCGCGAAGGCGTCAGAAGCCATACCGCAGGACTTTCCATGAATTCGCAAAGCATCATCGTCCCGAAAATCTCCACCCTGCCGGTGCACGAACCCCGGGCGCGGGCGATCGTGCGCTGGTTGGTGCGCAAGAACATCGTCAAGGAAGAACTGAGCACCTGTGGCCGCACCGGCAATCGCATGGCTTACGCGATCGCCGATGGCGCGCGTGCCGTGGTGCTGCATCCACAAGCGTTGCCGTTCGGCGAGCCGATCAATGGGTTGGAGATTGTCACCAAGCGTTGCATCTACACCCCGGCTAAAGGGTTTCTCGAAGAGGCCGGCTGCGCCGAGTGTCGCCGCGAGATCGGCGAAGCACTTTTCGAAAGCCTGGAGGAATGGATGCCCGGGCGCACCGACAACTTCACCTGCCCGGAATGCGGTCACGAAGACGACATCAATGGCTTTCTGTTTTTGCAGGAGTGCGGGTTCTCTAACCTCGGCTTCATCTTCAACAACTGGCTCGAGGCCGGTTTCAAGCAAAGCTTCCTCGACGAATTCGCCGACTGGCTCGACCTGCCTGTCAGCTGGGTAAAAGTCGAACTCTGACCCCCAAACATTCCCTGTAGGAGCTGCCGCAGGCTGCGATCTTTTGACGTTGTTTGTTAAAAACCAGAGCAAAGATCGCAGCCTTCGGCAGCTCCTACAGGGAGCGGGTTTTTCCGTATATCAATTAGGCTGAGTTTTACATTGAACAGCAGGGGGTGTCTGACTATAATGGCGCGCTTCCATTTTCCCGCTCGGGAGCCCCCGCGATGCTGCGTATCAGCCAAGAAGCTCTGACATTCGACGACATTCTCCTAGTGCCTGGTTATTCCGAGGTGCTTCCTAACGAAGTCAGTCTCAAGACCCGCCTAACCCGTGGCATCGAGCTGAATATTCCTCTGGTTTCTGCCGCCATGGACACCGTCACTGAAGCCCGTCTGGCAATTGCCATGGCTCAGGAAGGTGGCATCGGCATTATCCACAAGAACATGACCATCGAGCAGCAAGCTGCCGAAGTTCGCAAGGTCAAGCGTTATGAAGCCGGTGTAGTCAAGGACCCGATCACCATCGAGGCAGATGCCACGGTGCGTGAACTGTTCGAACTGACCCGTCTGCACAACATTTCCGGCGTTCCGGTACTGCACGATGGCGACCTGGTCGGCATCGTCACTTCCCGTGACGTGCGTTTCGAAAACCGTCTGGAAGCCACTGTCCGTGAAGTGATGACGCCTAAAGAGCGTCTGGTCACGGTCAAGGAAGGCGCCGACAAGAACGATGTTCGCGAGTTGCTGCACAAAAACCGCATCGAACGCGTACTGATCGTCGACGACAAATTCGCCCTCAAAGGCATGATGACCGTCAACGACATCGAAAAAGCCAAAGCCTACCCGCTGGCCAGCAAGGACGATCAAGGTCGTCTGCGCGTTGGCGCTGCTGTCGGTACCGGTAAAGACACCGGTGACCGCGTCGCTGCTCTGGTCAATGCCGGTGTGGACGTGGTGGTAGTCGACACCGCTCACGGTCACTCCAAAGGTGTGATCGACCGCGTTCGCTGGGTCAAACAAAATTTCCCTGAAGTGCAGGTGATCGGCGGCAACATCGCCACCGGCGCCGCTGCCAAGGCTCTCGCCGAAGCAGGCGCCGACGCCGTCAAGGTCGGTATCGGCCCTGGCTCGATCTGCACCACCCGTATCGTCGCCGGTGTCGGCGTCCCGCAAATCAGTGCCATCGCCAACGTCGCCGCTGCCCTTGAAGGCACTGGCGTTCCGTTGATCGCCGACGGCGGCATCCGTTTCTCCGGTGACCTGTCCAAGGCCATCGTAGCCGGTGCTTCCTGCGTGATGATGGGCTCGATGTTCGCCGGTACTGAAGAAGCGCCGGGCGAAATCGAACTGTTCCAGGGCCGTTCGTACAAGGCTTATCGCGGCATGGGTTCGCTGGGCGCCATGTCCCAGGCCCAGGGTTCTTCCGACCGCTACTTCCAGGACTCCTCGGCAGGCGCCGAGAAACTCGTTCCGGAAGGCATCGAAGGCCGTGTGCCGTACAAAGGCACCCTGAGCGCGATCATTCACCAACTGATGGGCGGTCTGCGTTCCTCGATGGGTTACACCGGCAGCGCCGACATTGAAGAAATGCGCACCAAGCCTGAGTTCGTGCGGATCACCGGCGCTGGCATGGCCGAATCCCACGTTCACGACGTGCAGATCACCAAAGAAGCGCCAAACTACCGCGTAGGTTGAGCCTTCAAGCAATAAAGTAAGCAACCGGGGCTGTTTGATTCAGCCCCGAGTTGTTTCTGAATCACGACTGTTTCTGAATGACTTAGACGAGACTGAATCATGGCCCTCGATATTCACGCTCACCGCATCCTGATCCTCGACTTCGGTTCGCAATACACCCAACTGATCGCCCGCCGCGTGCGCGAGATCGGTGTGTACTGCGAATTGCACCCGTTCGACATGGACGAAGATGCGATCCGCGAATTCGCTCCTAAAGGCGTCATCCTCGCCGGCGGCCCCGAGTCCGTACACGTCGCCGACAGCCCGCGCTGCCCACAGGCAGTGTTTGATCTGGGCGTACCGGTTTTCGGTATCTGCTACGGCATGCAGACCATGGCCGAGCAACTGGGTGGCAAGGTTGAAGGTTCCGAACTGCGTGAGTTCGGTTACGCCCGCGTTGACGTGGTCGGCAAGAGCCGCCTGCTTGACGGCATCGAAGACCACATCGACGCTGACGGCCTGTTCGGCCTCGACGTATGGATGAGCCACGGTGACAAGGTCACCAAGATGCCGGAAGACTTCCACGTCCTCGCCAGCACCCCAAGCTGCCCGATCGCCGGTATGTTCAACGACGCTCGCGGCTACTATGGCGTGCAGTTCCACCCGGAAGTGACCCACACCAAGCAGGGCGGTCGCATCCTGTCGCGCTTCGTTCTCGACATCTGCGGCTGTGAAGCGCTGTGGACGCCGTCGAAGATCGCTGAAGACGCCATCGCCAACATTCGCGCCCAGGTCGGCACCGACAACGTGCTACTGGGTCTGTCCGGCGGCGTTGACTCCTCGGTAGTCGCTGCGTTGCTGCACAAGGCCATCGGCGACCAACTGACCTGCGTCTTCGTCGACAACGGCCTGCTGCGTCTGCACGAAGGCGAGCAAGTGATGGCCATGTTCGCCGAGAACATGGGCGTCAAGGTGATCCGCGCCAACGCTGAAGAGCAGTTCCTCAACAACCTGGCCGGCGAAGCCGATCCGGAGAAGAAGCGCAAAATCATCGGTCGTACCTTCATCGACGTATTCGATGCCCAGTCGAACAAACTGGACAACATCAAGTACCTCGCTCAGGGCACCATCTACCCGGATGTGATCGAGTCGGCTGGCGCGAAAAGCGGCAAGGCCCACGTGATCAAGTCGCACCACAACGTGGGCGGCCTGCCGGAAGAGATGAACCTGAAACTGGTCGAGCCACTGCGCGAACTGTTCAAGGACGAAGTCCGTCGTCTGGGTCTGGAACTCGGCCTGCCGTACGACATGGTCTACCGTCACCCGTTCCCGGGCCCGGGCCTGGGCGTGCGCATCCTCGGTGAAGTGAAAAAGGAATACGCCGACCTGCTGCGTCGCGCTGACCACATCTTCATCGAAGAACTGCGCAAAGCCGACTGGTACCACAAAGTCAGCCAGGCTTTCGTGGTGTTCCAGCCAGTGAAATCGGTTGGTGTGGTTGGTGATGGCCGTCGTTACGCTTGGGTTGTGGCCCTGCGTGCCGTAGAAACCATCGACTTCATGACTGCGCGTTGGGCTCACCTGCCTTACGAACTGCTGGAAACCGTCTCCGGCCGCATCATCAATGAGATCGAAGGTATTTCCCGCGTCACTTACGACGTGTCGAGCAAGCCGCCAGCGACGATTGAGTGGGAGTGATCCCACACAAGCCTTGATGGCTTGAGTGCTGTAAGCGAAAGCCGTGTGAAATCTGATTTCACACGGCTTTTTTGTGTCTGCGTTACAGCGGCTTCGACCAGCCTGCGAGGCTCATGCCCATTTCATCCAGTCCCTGTAGCAATGACTTGATGCTGTCATAGCGTTTGCCGCTGACCGAAGGCCAGTTCGGGCGTTCGATGTAGAAGCGTTTCCGGTCATTTTCAATGATGGTGCGCACCAGTTCCCTGCTGCGACTGCGATGCACGATAAATGTCAGGTTGGGTTGTTGCTTCAAGGAGTACATGCCGTAACGAGGCAGCAGTGTTTCGAATTCCGCCATGGTGTGCGCGGTCCACGGCGTTTCCATTTGCAGACGAAAGTCGCCTCGCACCAGCGCGGAGCGGTCAAACGCGGTGCCACCCAGAGGCAGGATTTTCCCCGGGTCGACTTCGATGCCAGTGGAGGCTCCCTCGGCAACATCCTCGACTCGAATGCCGATGGCTTCCTCCAGCTCACTGACGCCGGCAACGCCGTCGAAGGTGTTCGAGTGGGAGTTGCCCATCAGTGCGACCCACTTGTGCGCGCCTCGCGCTGCCTGATCGGCACGAATGACCGATCTGGCGAAGTAGTTCATCATTTTCTGTCGTGCTGTGTCGTCGATTACGCGCGCCTGTCCGGACGTGATGTCCATGCCATTGAGCCGGTAGCTCGCCATGCAATCAATGGCCTGTACATGGATGCCTTGTTTTCTGGCTTCCCTGACCAGTTCAAGAAACGTGTAACGCTCCAATGGATCAGTCATGTTGCCGACATCAAGCGCCTTGAGGTAAGACTCGAGATCCTTGGGTATGACGCCGGTACGGAAGAATTCGTCCAGCGCCGCCTGGTGAAAGTCGGTCAGCAGGTGTTCCATGTACAGGGTCTTCACTTGTTTGCTGGCGAGTAACTCCATGTTTTCGATCAGCCATTGTTTACTGCCGATTGCGGTATGACTTTCCCCGATGACCAGCCCTCGGGCATGTTGCAGAATCCTGTCGATGATCTCCTCGGCAGTCGCGTCTGTCGCCAGTACCGGGACGGGAGGGCGTCCAGGCAATTGCAGTGTGGCAAAGAACTCCAAGGCGTCGTGGTAGAGACGTTTTCTGATGACCTTGAAATCGCGGTAGGCATCGAACGCGTTGAGGCTGTCGTAGACATCCCGCAGTGCCTCATCGTCGAGCCCCGCCGCGCCTTGCTCAAGATGCGATTTGAGGGAGGCAGGCACGTCGTATTCGGATGCCGGCAGGGTGGTTATCGATGTTGGGACAGGTTGGCGTTGACCGCGGGATCCTCCCTGCGCAGATGGCTTTCCGCCCCCCTTGAGACCGCCGCGTGGCATGGTTTCCCATTCGCCCTCAGCGTTCAGGCGTATGGCGATGGAACCAGTGAAACTGTCGGGGTTTGCGGGGTCGATTATGGCCCAGTGGCCGCCACCATTGAGGTCGGTTTCGTAACGCACGTAGTAGGCGCAATCGTCGATCATGACGGCGGTGGAGGGCGTTGAGTCGAGCAGGTAAATGCCCTGAAGCTTGCCGGGCTCGCTGCCCGGCGTCAGTCCTTCCAGTAATTCATTGGCTTGCCAGTGTTGCGGTATCGGCGGTCGCGGGATGTCTTCGAGTAATGACGTGGCAGTCGGCGTTTGAACACTGATCGGTGGCCAACCCGCTGGCTTCATGGCTTTTTCGGGCATTGCCCGTTTCAGCTCGTCGGTGTTCTCTACGGTCAAGTCGGCCATTTCCCGAGCTTCTGCGGCATCGACCTCAGGGCCGATCTCCGTCAATGCCCCTGGCCCTTTGAGCACCAGGAGATTGAACAGCATGTCGATGCCGTTGAGCACTGCACCGAGGATCCCGGCCTTGCGTTGCGCGGTGGTTTTTCCGTTGACCGCCTGATCGATGTTCAAACCCATGCCGGCAATGCTGGCGCCGATCACTGGAAGCGCTACTGGCCATCCGACCACTGCCATCGGGCCAAATACTTTGACACCTGCGCTGAGATAACCGATCCACAGTTGCTTGCGCAGATCGCCGTTGGAGGTCAACGAAAGGCTGGCCTCCGCGAACATGGCATCGCGGGTCGAATCGCTCAACCAGGTGAAGGCGTCACCCTCGATCGCGCGGCTCTGCCCGTTGATCATTGAGTGGTCGTAGACGCCCCAGGTTTTCACCAGGCGGTTCATCAGATCGCTGAGGTTATCGCTGACCTGCTGACGGTCAGCGAGGGAGAAATGTGACATCAATCTCTGCCGGGTAGCGTTGTTGTTCATCCGCAGCAGCACCCAGTAGTGCATGTCGGTAGCACTTTCCAATACCTGGAAGGGCTCCGTGTCGCCTGGCAGATAAACGATATGTCGTCCCTTCGCAGCGATAAACCGAAGAGCATTGATGGCGAAGTAGCCGTCGATGTCGAGCGTGAGGACGTTACCGCTACAAGGGTGAGCGGTCTGTAGCATTTGCAGACTGACAGGCCAGGTGAGTGTGCCAATGACCGCTTGTGTGATGAACTGGAAGTCTTCGTCGCTCAATCGCTGTTGGTCGCGTGCCTGCACGGCTTTGACGAGAAAGTTGCATTTGGCCAATGTGCGGAAATGGCTGTTCGAGTTATTCCAGAATGCCGTCAGTTTTTCGCTGTACAACGAGCTGAAGTCGACGCTCCAGAATTCCTTCAGCACCGCGCTTCCGTGCAGGCGCACTTCATTGGATTGATTGAAAGTGCCGGCGCCCGGGCCTGCGGTATAAAAACCACCGTACACGTCAAGTAGATCGGCATTGTCCTGATCGGCGACGCGAAATCGGTGGATCACCAGTTCGGTCAGGGTCATGGTCGAGGTGGGCGTCGCGTGCACATGCTCCCAGCCAGTAAAGGCTTTGGCGCTGCTTTGCGAAGCATCGAAGCGATGAAAGTAGACCTGATCCGGTTCCAGTCCGTTGATCTCATGTTTTTTTAATAAGTCGCTGGCGACCTGATGCGCCTCATCCTGCAGGCTGGGGCAGTTCTGGATGACGGTAGCGGCAATGGCCTCAAGCGCAGCCTTGTCGGCAGCATTGGGCAGGGGGGCTGGTGCGTTCATGCTCTCTATCCTTGAGAAACGGGTGTCGAAGGATGACCTGTTCACTCAACGACTGTGCACTACATAGTTATGCTCTGCGTATGATCAAAATGCTGTATGACGCGGGCGCGACTGCGTCCATCCGCCGCGCCGCCCTTACTGTTTCGCAATTGCAGGTGTATCGTATTTGCCTTTTGCGGGCCTGGCGCCCGTGGCTGATACGTGAGGTGGTTGAGTTCATGTCTTTTACCCGTCGACAAATACTCGGTGGTCTGGCCGGTCTTGTAGTGGTTGGCGTGGGGGCCGGTGGCGCGTCGCGTTACTGGCTGGGCAAGATGGCCGATGCTGAAGCGGGCCACGATTACGAGCTGATTGCCGCGCCGCTGGACGTGGAGCTGGTGCCCGGCCATAAAACCGAAGCCTGGGCATTCGGCCCGTCGGCGCCGGGCACCGAGTTGCGTGTGCGTCAGGGTGAATGGCTGCGCGTGCGCTTCATTAACCATTTGCCGGTGGCGACCACCATTCACTGGCATGGCATTCGTCTGCCGCTGGAGATGGACGGCGTGCCGTACGTCTCGCAATTGCCGGTATTGCCCGGCGAATACTTTGATTACAAATTCCGCGTGCCGGATGCCGGCAGCTATTGGTATCACCCGCACGTCAGTAGCAGCGAAGAGCTGGGGCGCGGGCTGGTCGGGCCACTGATCATCGAAGAACGCGAACCGACCGGGTTCAAGTACGAAAAGACCCTGAGCCTGAAGAACTGGCACATTGATGAGGAAGGCAACTTCGTCGAGTTCAGCATTCCTCGTGAGGCCGCGCGTGGCGGCACGGCGGGGCGTCTTTCGACGATCAATGGCGTGCCGACACCAGTGATCGAATTGCCGGCCGGGCAGATCACGCGGGTGCGTTTGCTCAACCTCGACAACACCCTGACTTATCGCATCAATATTCCCGGGGTCGAAGCACAGATTTATGCGCTGGACGGCAACCCTGTCGAGCCGCGACCGCTGGGCAAGGAATATTGGCTGGGCCCGGGAATGCGCATTTGTCTGGCGATCAAAGCGCCGGCCGCTGGCGAAGAATTGTCGCTGCGCAACGGCCCGGTGCGTCTGGGTACGCTGCGTTCCGTGGCCAATACCGACGCGCCGACTGACTGGCCGAAAGCCCTGCCGGCCAACCCGGTGGCTGAGCCGGATCTGGCCAATGCCGAGAAACTCAACTTCAATTTCGAATGGGTCGGTTCGGTGTCGGTCAACGTCGATAACGGCAAGCCGCCGAGCCTGTGGCAGATCAACGGCAAGGCCTGGGACATCACCGACAAGACTTGTGCGGATCGGCCGATTGCCAGCCTGAAGCTGGGCCAGAGCTATATTTTCGAACTGAAAAACATGACTCAATACCAGCACCCGATCCACTTGCACGGGATGAGCTTCAAGGTGATTGCGTCAAACCGGCACAAGATCATTCCGTACTTCACCGACACTTACCTGCTAGGCAAGAACGAGCGCGCGCAAGTGGCGCTGGTGGCCGATAACCCGGGGGTATGGATGTTCCATTGTCATGTGATCGACCACATGGAAACCGGCCTGATGGCCGCCATCGAGGTGAAGTGATGCGCCAGATTCGCCCTGCGGCGATCATCGACCGCAGCCGTGACCGCGATTTCATGCGCGAGGCCCTCGCCCTCGCCGCGCAAGGCGCAGCCCTCGGCGAAGTGCCGGTAGGCGCGGTGCTGGTGCAGGATGGCGAGATCATTGGTCGCGGTTTCAATTGCCCGATCAGTGCCAGCGACCCGAGTGCCCATGCCGAAATGGTCGCGATCCGTGCGGCCGCGCAGGCGCTGGATAACTATCGGCTGCCGGGCAGCACGCTGTATGTGACGCTGGAGCCGTGCAGCATGTGCGCCGGTTTGATCGTGCATTCGCGGGTGGCGCGCGTGGTGTATGGGGCACTAGAGCCGAAGGCGGGGATTGTGCAGAGCCAGGGGCAGTTTTTTACCCAGGGCTTTTTGAATCACCGGGTGTTGTATGAAGGCGGGGTGTTGGCCGAAGAGTGTGGCGCAGTGCTGACCGAATTCTTCCGCGCCCGCAGAGCAAAAAGCCCCTCACCCTAACCCTCCCGAAACGTCGGACCGCCCGGAGGGAGAGGGGACTGACCGGATTGAATGGGAGAGATCCGCCGACCTGAGTTATCGAGTTGAACTCAGGTTTTGAAAAGCCCAAAGATCGGCTCCCTCTCCCGGAGGGAGAGGGGACTGACCGGATTGAATGGGCGAGATCCGCCGACCTGAGTTATCGAGTTGAACTCAAGTTTTGAAAAGCCCAAAGATCGGCTCCCTCTCCCGGAGGGAGAGGGGACTGACCGGATTGAATAGGCGAGATCCGCCGACCTGAGTTATCGAGTTGAACTCAGGTTTTGAAAAGCCCAAAGATCGGCTCCCTCTCCCGGAGGGAGAGGGGACTTACCGGATTGAATGGGCGAGATCCGCCGACCTGAGTTATCGAGTTGAACTCAGGTTTTGAAAAGCCCAAAGATCGGCTCCCTCTCCCGGAGGGAGAGGGGACTGACCGGATTGAATGGGCGAGATCCGCCGACCTGAGTTATCGAGTTGAACTCAAGTTTTGAAAAGCCCAAAGATCGGCTCCCTCTCCCGGAGGGAGAGGGGACTGACCGGATTGAATAGGCGAGATCCGCCGACCTGAGTTATCGAGTTGAACTCAGGTTTTGAAAAGCCCAAAGATCGGCTCCCTCTCCCTGGGGAGAGGGCTGGGGTGAGGGGTGAATTCACCGCGGTGTTTGAGAGGTTGGGTTACTTCTTGGCGACGATCACGGCACGCATCGGTGCCGGCAGGCCTTCGATGGTTTTGTTGTGATCTTCAGGGTCGAGGAAATCGCTCAGTGACTGATACTTCATCCACTCGGTACCGCGCTGCTCTTCAACAGTCGTGGTGCTGACGTCCACACAACGAATATCGGTGAAGCCTGCGCGACGCAGCCACAATTCCAGCGCCGGCACTGACGGCAGGAACCAGACGTTACGCATCTGCGCATAACGGTCTTCCGGCACCAGCACCTGATGCTTGTCGCCTTCCACCACCAACGTTTCCAGCACCAGTTCGCCGCCCTTGACCAGGCAATCCTTCAGCGCCAGCAAATGCTCGATCGGCGAGCGGCGGTGGTAGAACACGCCCATGGAAAACACCGTGTCGAAGCCTTCGAGATTCGGCGGCAGGTCTTCGAACGGGAACGGCAAGTGCCAGGCATTCGGCTCGGACAGATAACGCTGCACCGCCTGGAACTGGCAGAAGAACAGCCAGTTCGGATCAACGCCAATCACGCTGTTCGCCCCGGCACCGAGCATGCGCCACATGTAGTAACCGTTGCCGCAACCGACATCGAGGATGCGTTTGCCTTTCAGATCCAGATGCGGAGCAACACGCGACCACTTCCAGTCCGAACGCCATTCAGTGTCGACGTGCACGCCAAATAGATCGAACGGCCCCTTACGCCACGGCGACAGGCCCATCAACGCGGTGCGCATTTGCGCGCGGGTTTCATCGTCGCAATCGGTGTCGAGTTTCAGGCCGTTGAGCAGGTCGACTTCACTCGGCTGGATCTTCGGCAAAGCATCCAGCGCACTTTGCCAGCGCTCCAGATCGCCGTGGCCCTTCTCCATTTTCTTGTCGAGTTGTGCTTGCAGGGTGTTGGCCCATTCGGCCAGCGGCGTGCCGGCCAGACGGCGGGCGAGGGGGGACAGATCAATCATGGCAAGGCAATCAACGAGGCAAAGTTAAGACACTGGAACCACGGCACGACTTTCGAGAACCCGGCGGCCAGCAGGCGTTCGCGGTGTTCTTCGAGGCTGTCGGGCTTCATGACGTTTTCGATGGCGCTGCGCTTCTGGGCAATTTCCAGTTCGCTGTAGCCGTTGGCGCGCTTGAAGGCGACGTGCAGATCAGTAAGCAGCGCGTGCTCTTCGGCATCGTTGAAACGCAGCTTCTCCGAGAGAATCAGCGCGCCGCCGGGCAGCAGCGATTGGCGGATGCGCGCGAGCAACGCGGTGCGCTGATCCGGGGCGATGAATTGCAGGGTGAAGTTCAGCGCCACTACCGAGGCGGGCTGGAAGTCGAGGGCGAGAATGTCGCCTTCGATGACTTCGACCGGCAGCAGCTCCTGAAACATCGAATCCTGACCGTTAAGGTATTCGCGGCAGCGTTCGACCATGGCGGCCGAGTTATCCACAGCGATAACGCGGCAACCGTCGGTGCGCACGTGGCGACGCAGCGCTTGAGTGACCGCGCCCAGCGATGAGCCGAGATCGTAAAGTACGCTGTTTGGCTGAGCGAACTGCGCTGCGAGTACACCGAGGTTTTCGACGATGGTCGGGTAACCCGGCACCGAGCGCTTGATCATGTCCGGGAACACCCGCACGACGTCTTCGTTGAAGGCGAAGTCGGGTACCTGGGCCAAAGGCTTGGCGAAAATGCGATCGGGTTCTTTGCTCACGGCGGTTCCGGCGGTGTCGGTGGAAAGGCCGGCATTTTAGCCAAAAGGGCGCTGGGATGCTTGGGTTGTCCGACGTGGCGAGGGGATTTATCCCCGATGGGCTGAGAAGCAGCCCCAAAACCAGTCAGCAAGGAGTGTCAGGCAATCCGCGTGCGCAGGTTTTACGACTGCTGCGCAGCCGGACGGGGATAAATCCCCTCGCCACAGGGTTAGCGGTGTTTTTGGGAGAACGCGGAGGCGGCGATGCCCCACTGGCCGAGCCAGTAGCTGAGGATGATGACGTACGGGGCGGCGTGGAATGGCGATACGAAGCGATCAATGCCGATCACGCTATCCGAAAACACAAACGCTAACGCACCACCCGCCGCCAACAACGCCGAACGCTTGGGCACGTCGGTGCCGAGGCGGGCGAGGGCGCGCCAGAGCATCGCGCTGATTGCCGCGCCATAGATGATGACCGGAACCAGTAAAGGCCCGAGACCGCTGGAAATCAGAAGGCCCAGCAGCACCGCGCCAACTCCGAGGGAAAGCACCAACGGCAGAATCGCCAGACGCTTGCAGTCACTCAGATAAGCCTTCAGATAAGCCAGATGCGCGACCAGAAACGCGCCGAGGCCAAACACAAATAAATCCACTGGCCATGCCAGTAGTACATCACCGAGCAGCGAGAAAATCAGACCGAGACTGATCCAGCGGCGATACTCGCTGGGCGGCGCATCATGCAACCAGCCAAGCAATGCCAGCACGGGCAGCGGTTTGACCAACAGGCAGAGCATCGCCGCATGGGTGCTGAGACCGTAGAGAAACGTCACCGCGCCCATCAGCGCCAGAATCAGCCAGCCCACGATCAGTTCACCGAGATCGCGCAGTCAAAGGTTTCCACCGGCAATACTTCCGGTGCCCATGGCTGTTGCGAGGTCAGGCGCAAACGTCCGGTGCCGGCAGCAAACGCCTGGAAGCGCCAGGTTGAAAGACCCGCTGCGCCGACAACGCCGGCATCTTCCGGATTGCTGTAAACCTCTGGGCTAAGCGCGCGCAGCACGCCACCGGCCGAGTCCTGAATGGCCCAGCGATAACCGGTGGTTGGATTGCTTGGCAGCATGACGATCAGGTTTTGCCCGTTGGTCAGGCGTACCGGGCATTCGCTTTGTTTTTCCACGGTCACGTTGTGTTTCGGTTGTGTGGCGCAAGCGGCCAGCAACGAGAGGGCGAGGGGGAGAAACAGGCGAGTGGGGGACATAGGGTCAGCGGCTCCGGCGTTGGCGACGAACGGCGAGCATAACTGAAGATGAGACAAAGTGTGACAACGCCAAGCCCTCACCCTAACCCTCTCCCAGAGGGAGAGGGGACCGATTGCGGGATATTTTAGAAAGACACCGACCTGAAATAAATCGCTGAATCCATAATCGACTCGGTCTTTCAGGTCGATGTATAGCGCAAGACAACTCGGTCGGCTCCCTCTCCCTCGGGGAGAGGGCTGGGGTGAGGGGCTACGGGCTACCGGTCAGAACAGTACCTTCGCCACATCGGCAAACCGCTTGGCGAAATGCACGGTTATCCCTTCCTTCAGATAATCCGGCAATTCCTCAAAATTACCGCGATTCGGCTCCGGCAGAATCAACTCGAAAATCTTCTGCCGACGCGCCGCAATCACCTTCTCGCGCACCCCGCCAATCGGCAGCACATGCCCGGTCAACGTCAGTTCGCCGGTCATCGCCACGCCTTTCTTCGGCGGCTGATTGCGCGCGAGCGAGAGCAGGGCGCTGGCCATGGTCACGCCGGCGCTCGGGCCGTCTTTCGGTGTCGCGCCTTCCGGTACGTGCAGGTGGACGAAAGCTTCGTCGAAGAACTTCGCGTCACCGCCGAATTGTTTCAGGTGCGAGCTGACGTAGCTGTAGGCGATCTCCGCCGATTCCTTCATCACATCACCCAGTTGCCCGGTGAGTTTGAAGCCACGGTTGAGCGTGTGAATTCGCGTCGCTTCGATCGGCAACGTGGCGCCGCCCATGCTGGTCCAGGCCAGGCCGGTAATCACGCCGGTGCCGGACAGCACTTGTTCGTTGCGGAACACCGGATGACCGAGTGACGCTTCGAGGTCTTTCGGTCCGAGCTTGATCACCGCTTTCGGGTCGTCGATCAGCTTCATCACCGCTTTGCGCACCAGTTTGCCCATTTGCTTTTCAAGCTGACGCACGCCGGCTTCACGGGCGTAACCGTCGATCAAGGCTTTGAGCGCGCTGTCACTGATGCTCAGGCTGCCCTTGGACACGCCGGCCTTTTCCAGCAATTTCGGCCACAGGTGACGCTTGGCGATGGCGACTTTTTCTTCGGTGATGTAGCCCGACAGGCGAATCACTTCCATGCGGTCGAGCAATGGGCCGGGGATCGAATCGAGGGTGTTGGCGGTGCAGACGAAGAGGACTTTCGACAAGTCCATGCGCAGGTCGAGGTAATGGTCGAGGAATTCGACGTTCTGTTCCGGGTCGAGGGTTTCCAGCAACGCCGAGGCCGGGTCGCCCTGGTAGCTCTGGCCCATCTTGTCGATCTCGTCGAGCATGATCACCGGGTTCATCACTTCGACGTCTTTCAACGCCTGCACGAGTTTGCCCGGCTGTGCGCCGATGTAGGTGCGGCGGTGGCCCTTGATCTCGGCTTCGTCGCGCATGCCGCCGAGGCTGAAGCGGTAGAACGGCCGGCCGAGGGATTCGGCGATGGATTTGCCGACGCTGGTTTTACCCACGCCCGGCGGCCCGACCAGCAACACGATGGAGCCGCTGATCTCACCTTTATAAGCACCGACGGCGAGGAATTCGAGGATGCGATCCTTGATGTCATCGAGGCCAGCGTGGTGTTTGTCGAGGATTTTGCGCGCGTGCTTGAGGTCGAGTTTGTCCTCGCCGTAGACCCCCCACGGCACCGAGGTGGCCCAGTCGAGGTAGTTGCGGGTGACCGCGTACTCCGGCGAGCCAGTCTCGAGGATCGACAGTTTGTTCATTTCCTCAGCGAGGCGTTTCTGCACCTGTGCCGGCAGGACTTTGCCTTCGAGGCGTTGTTCGAACTGTTCGAGGTCGGCGCTGCGGTCGTCTTTGGTCAGCCCCAGTTCCTGCTGGATGACCTTGAGTTGTTCCTTGAGGAAGAACTCGCGCTGATGCTCGCCGATCTTGCGGTTAACTTCCGCCGAGATCTCTTTTTGCAGGCGCGCGACTTCGACTTCCTTGCGCAGCATCGGCAGGACTTTTTCCATGCGCTTAAGCATCGGCACGCAGTCGAGCACTTCTTGCAGCTCGGGGCCGGTGGCGGAGGTCAGGGCGGCGGCGAAGTCGGTCAGTGGCGATGGGTCGTTGGGGCTGAAGCGATTGAGGTAGTTTTTCAGTTCTTCGCTGTACAGCGGGTTGAGCGGCAGCAGTTCCTTGATCGCGTTGATCAGTGCCATGCCGTAGGCCTTGACCTCGTCGGTCGGCTCGGTCGGCTGGTGCGGGTATTCGACTTCCACCAGATACGGTGGGCGGTGGTGTTTGAGCCAGGTTTTGATGCGTACGCGGCTCAGGCCCTGGGCGACGAACTGCAGTTTGCCGTTCTCGCGGCTGGCGTGATGGACTTTGACCAGGGTGCCGTATTCGGGGAGGGCGCCGGTGTTGAAGTGGCGCGGGTCTTCCTGGGGCGTGTCCATGAAGAACAGGGCCAGGGAGTGGTGTTCGGATTTGCTGACGAGGTCGAGGGTTTCGGCCCAGGGTTCTTCGTTGACGATGACCGGCAGGACTTGCGCCGGGAAGAACGGGCGGTTGTGGATCGGGATGATGTAGACCTTGTCCGGCAGGTTTTGGCCTGGCAGGGCGAGGCCTTTGCCGGAGGAGGTGTGTTCGATGTGGTCGGTTTCGGTGTAGTCGTCGGGGTGATCGGGGAATTCTTGCTGGTCGCTCATGGGGCACCTGCGCAATGGGGTATGGGTCTTAGATGGGGCAGGCTTTCGGTGGTTTCAATGGGAGGGGATGTTTCTGCTTGTGTGTTCAGGGTTTTGACAGGCGTCACGCTTTGGGGTTGGCGGCCTTTGGGCCGACCATGTTCTTGGGGTTTGGGGGTATATCCGTTTTTTTGGGTGTTGCGGCTGGCGGTTTCGCCCTTACGGCGAGTCACCTTTTCCAGACGCCGAAAAGGTAACCGAAAAGGCTTGCTCCTGCGTGCGGCCCGCTCGCTGGGGCTCGGGGTTCCTTCGCTGCGGGATCGATCCGGGGGGCAGCGCCTACGGTTTGCTGCGCTGCACCTCCTCTCGCTGTGTTTGGCTGCGCCAAACGGTCGCTGCGCTCCCACCCCTGGATCAATCCCTCCACTCAGCCTTCCGATGTCGCTCGTGGATCAAGATCAAGAGCAGGCGAGCTGACACTCGGCCTATTGAGTGGTGAAGAGCACAGGGGTTCGGCTTTTGATTTGCGTTGTTGCTTCCCCTCACCCCAGCCCTCTCCCGAGGGAGAGGGGGCCGATTTGTGGGCTTTTCAAAGCCTGAGTTCAACGCGCAATCGCACGTCGGCGTATCTCTCGCAATCACCTCGGTCAGTCCCCTTTCCCTCCGGGCGGTCCGACGTTTCGGGAGGGCTAGGGTGAGGGGCTTTTGATCTGATTCAGAATTTGGGTACGACTCGGTATTGCACGTCGGCGTATCTCTCCCAAACACCTCGGTCAGTCCCCTCTCCCTCTGGGAGAGGGTTAGGGTGAGGGGTTTTTAGCTGTGTGGCGGAGGTTGGGATATTTCGTGGTTATCCAGCACGCGGTTCACCGCGAGTTCGGCGAGCATGATGATTTGCTGGATCGCCAGAATCGTGCGTCGCTGCGGCAGTTCGATGTAGGCGGCGATGTCGCTGGTCATGAGGCTGGCTTGGGCCAGGGATTCGCAGGCGTGGACCAGCAGGCTTTCGTTGTCTTGATCCGGGGCGACTTGGAACATGGTGCTGGGTTTGTGGAAGCGCAGGGTTAAGGCGTTGGGTTTGAGGTAGTGGTCGAGGGCGCGTTCGGCGGCTTCGTGGAATCGCTTCGAGCCGGGGAATTCGTAGGGGGTGGTGTCTTCGGTTTCGGGTGGATTGGGTGTTGGCTTTTTCATTTGTTGCTCCTCAGGAATTGGGCCATTCCTCTAATTGCCGCGACGCAAAAAGAGGGGTGGCAGCTGTACGCGGGTTCGCGGACCGACCTGAGGCATTCGGCATACCCGAAGGTATCCCGCGTACAGCCACCATAAAACAAGCACTCGGGGTGCTGCTGTTAAGCGGTGGCAATTATGCCCCAGAAGTCGGGCCGCGACGCCCGTTCGCTGAATTTGCAGCGACCCTCAGAGCCTATCCACCCAATTTCCGAGGCACAACCGACGCGACTTGTGGGAAAAACTTCGCGTAATTGTCAGCATCTGTAGGACGAGCACATTTCCCACAAACCAACATATTCCACCCTGTAGGAGCTGCCGAAGGCTGCGATCTTTTGATCTGGCTTTTAAGAATCAAAGTCAAAAGATCGCAGCCTTCGGCAGCTCCTACAGGGGCGTGGTCAGCAATAAAAAAGGCGATGTCCCTTGCTGGGCATCGCCTTTGTTTTACCGCCGTTGAAGCTTATTCCGGCAGTTTGTAGGCAATGATGTAATCGCCCATTTTGGTGCCCAGCGAACCGTGACCACCTACAACCAACAGAACGTATTGCTTGCCGTCCTTGCCGGTGTAGGTCATCGGGGTCGCTTGACCACCCGCAGGCAGACGCGATTTCCACAGCTCTTTACCGCTGTTCACGTCGTACGCGCGCAGGTACTGGTCGAGGGTGCCGCTGAGGAAGCCGACGCCGCCAGCCGTGACCATCGAGCCGCCCATGCTAGGCACGCCCAAGGTGAAGCCGATCGGGATTGGCGAGCTGTCGCGGCTGGTGCCGTTTTTGCGTTTCCACACGACTTTGCCGGTGGTCAGGTCGATACCGGCAACGTAGCCCCAGGCCGGGGCCTGGCACGGTACGCCGAGTGGCGACATGAACGGGTGCATGATCACGGCGTATGGCGCGCCGGTGTTCGGTTGCACGCCAGCGGTTTCGCTTTCGCGTTTGCTGCCGGCGGCGACTTGCTCGCGTGGCACCATTTTCGAAACGAAGGCCATGTAGTTCGGGCTGGTGAACAGGATCTGACGAACCGGATCGACCGAGACGCCGCCCCAGTTGAACACACCCACGTTACCCGGGTAGATCAGGCTGCCCTGTTCCGACGGCGGGGTGTACTGGCCTTCGTAACGCAGTTCTTTGAACTGTATGCGGCACAGCATCTGGTCGAACGGGCTCGCGCCCCACATGGCTTTTTCGGTCAGTTCCGGGGCCAGCAGGTTGAGGTCCGAACGCGCCTGGGTCGGTGCGGTGTGGTCGCCTTTCACGGCGCCTTGCGGAACCGGGATTTCCTTGATCGGGATGATCGGCGTGCCGTCACGACGGTCGAGGACGTACAGGCTGCCCTGTTTGGTCGGAGCGATCAGCGCCGGTTTCACGCCGTCGGTGGTTTTCATGTCGAGCAGGGTTGGCTGGCTGCCAACGTCCATGTCCCACAGGTCGTGGTGGGTGAACTGGTAGTTCCAGCGCACTTTACCGGTGGCCAGGTCCAGAGCCACGATACCGGCGCTGAATTTCTCGGCGCCTGGGGTACGGTCGGCGCCCCACTGGTCTGGAGTCTGGTTGCCCAGTGGCAGGTAAACCATGCCGAGTTTTTCGTCGACGCTGGCCAGCGACCACATGTTGGCCGAGTTGCGGCTGTAGGTTTCGCCCGGTGCCAAAGGCTCGGTGGCGTCTGGCTTGTCGCTGTCCCAGTTCCATACGAGGTGACCGTCGTGCACGTCGAAGGCGCGGATCACACCCGATGGCTCGTTGGTCGATTCGTTATCGGTGACGTGACCGCCCATGATCACCAGATCACGAGTGATCGCGGCCGGCGAGGTGGAGTAGTAACCACCGGCGGTGAACGGGCCGATACCTTGGGTCAGGTCGACCACACCTTTGTTGCCGAAACCTTCGCAGATCTTGCCGGTGTCGGCGTTCAGTGCGATCAGGCGGGCATCAGCGGTTGGCAGGTACAGACGACGCGGGCAAGCCTGAGCAACGGCTTTGCCAGCTTCAGAAATCACAGCGGAGGCTGCGTTTTCAGTTTTGGCGTACGCGGCTTCGTCGTAGTACGACACGCCACGGCAGGTCATGTGGGCGAAGCCTTTGAAGCCAACCGGGCTCTTGATCTGCGGGTCGAAGCGCCACAGTTCTTTGCCGGTGTCCGGATCCAGGGCCAACACTTTGCTGTGCGCGGTGCAGGCGTAGACCATGCCGTTGGCTTTGAGCGGGGTGTTTTCGTTGGTCAGCTCGACCGGGTCATCCGCAGTCGGCAGGTCGCCGGTCTGGATGCGCCAGGCTTCTTGCAGCTTGCCGACGTTGGCCGGGGTGATCTGTTTCAGTGGCGAGTAGCGGTCACCGAATTCGGTGCGGCCGTAAGCTTGCCAGTCGCCATCGGGCATGGCTGGCGCGGTGCTGGTGGTGTCTGCGGTGTCGCGACCCAGTTCGCCGAAGGTTTCGCCCGGGTGGGTGAACAGGCTGATCAGCGCGGTGAGACCGGCCAGAACCACGGCCACGGTCAGGCCGCGAGTGCCCATTGGCGCCGGGCCGTCAAGCAGTAGCGGACGGCGGAACCACGGCAGCAACATCACGAAGCCGAGGACAAACCACAGCGCCAGACGTGGCACCAGTTGCCACCAGTCCAGACCGACTTCCCACAGCGCCCATACGGTGCTGGCGAACAAAACGATGGCGTACAGGCCCAGTGCCGCACGACGACGCATCAGCAACAGAATGCCGCTCAGCGCAATGCCGATACCGGCCAGCAGGTAGTACAGCGAGCCGCCGAGCATGCTCAGCTTGACCCCACCGGCCAACATGGCCAGGCCCATCAGCAGAAGCAGAATGCCGAGCAGACTCGGTAGCAGACGGCTTCGACTCGAAGCACTTTCGGTGCTCATAGTGTGATTCTCCGTGACGTTTCAAATAGTCCCGCGCAGTAGTCACTGTAGATGACGATTGGGCGCGGGCATGGTTCAGATAAAAACTTGTCTAGCTAACGAATTTTCCTGTGGGAGCGAGCCTGCTCGCGAAAGCGGTGTGTCAGACGACTTCTTTGGTGAAGTTGAAATTGCTTTCGCGAGCAGGCTCGCTCCCACATTGGGTCTCAGTGGTTTTCTAGAACGACGACTGGATTTTGATCCCGCCGATCAGGGCGTCGTCGATGTTGTTCACGCCACCGGGGTGGCGGATGTATTGCAGGTTCGGGCGTACGGTCAGCCAGTTGGTGACATGCACGCCGTAATACAGCTCGGCGCTGTATTCGGTGTCTTGCGGCGGCAGGAACGACGGATCGTCATAGTCGTAAACGGCGTGGGCCTGATTCGTCGCTTCGGCATTTTTGCGGTACGCCGGGTTGACGTGGACGCGGGCGAGGGCGAAACCGATGTCGTCCTTGGCGCGGGCATCGAACGGGCCTTTGTAGGTGATGCCGGCCTGCACGTAGTTGTCGATCGCGTTGGTTTTCTTGTCATGCATGGTGCCGTTGGCGAACACGCTCAAACCGCGACTGTTATCGCTGGCCACGCTGGTGACTTGCTGCTGAATACCCAGCCACACCCCGTGTTTGCTCGACGCACTGCGATAGGCTTCGCCGCTGAGGGCTGCCGGTTGGCCGTTCTGATCTTTATAAGCGTCGGTGGCCTTGGCGTTGCTGTAGTAATAGCCGGCGCGGTATTCGCCCGGCAGGCCGTTGAGCTTTGGCGTCCACACCAGTTCGATCGGCAGGATTGCGCCCTGGGTGCCGCTGCCGCTGAGCTTGAAGCCGTTGCCGCGATCGAGGTTCGACGGGTTCTGCTCGTAGGCACCGACCTGCGCGTACAACTCCGGGGTCAGGTGATATTTGACGCGCATCGCCCACTGGCTGACCGGCCAGTTGTACCAGATGCCGCCGACCCAGTTGCCGACCTGCGAGCCGCAGAAGGCGAGGTTCTGGAAGTCGCACGGGAAGCTGTTGAAGTCTTCGCCTTCGCCGAAACGGCCAACCTTGATGTCGAGTTTCTGATCGAAGAATTTCTGCTGATACCACATCTGCGTCAGGCGGGTGGTCTGGCCACGGCCCCAGACTTCCTGCGCCGAGGTGAAACCACCAACGCGTGGATCGTTGATGCGGTCGTTGCTGATGTTGTTACCGCTGCGCTTGGTGATGGTCAGTTGAAACTCGGCGTCGTTCCAGCCGAGGATCTTTTGCAGATCGAGGTGCGTGCCCAAACCGAACTGATCGCTGTAACGCGCGGTGCGGTCATGGTCGTAGCCGCCGTGCAGGTTGCTGCCCATTTCGCCGGTGTAATCGAGTTTGAAGTCGTAGCCTTTTTCCGAGAGTTCGGTGCGCGTGCCGTTCCAGTCACCGAGCATGTACGGTGATTCACTGTCGAACGCGGGGGCCGCTTGGGCGCAAGTGGCCAGACCGAGGGCGGTGCAGCCGCCGATGGCGCGCAGGGTTGAGATAGCGCTGTCTCGGGAGAAGGAAAAATCGGGCATGGATAAGTCTTTTTTTGGTGTTTTCGGGGTGCAATTCGAGCGCTTCAATATGTCGCAGGCAGTGAAGCGATTCAGCAGAAGGGCGGCAGGATAATGATCTGTTACAAAAAGACAAAGGCCTTTTGTGAACATGCATCCTTTCGGATTTGGTAACAGTGCGAAAAGATCGCAGCCTTCGGCAGCTCCTACATTGAAATGCGTACACGTGTAGGAGCTGCGGAACGCTGCGATCTTTTGACCTTGACCTACATTTGAAGGAAGCCCTTCCACCACAGCATCCCCTCGGCTAAGGTGCGCGGCTTCTGCATTTTCACTTCGCCCAAAGGCCTGGCATGAACGACCAAACCCCCGATCCGCTGCACGGCGTCACCCTTGAACAGATCCTCAATGCATTGGTGGCCCATTACGAATGGTCGGGGCTGGCCGAGCGCATCGATATCCGCTGTTTCAAGAGCGATCCCAGCATCAAGTCGAGCCTGACGTTTCTGCGCAAAACCCCGTGGGCACGGGAAAAGGTCGAGCGTCTGTACGTGAAGTTGATGCGCACCAAGCGACCGCTCTGAAATGGACGCCGTCGGGCGCCGTCGCCTGATCACCTGCGCAGCCGTATTGGGCTGGGCAGGGTTGGGTATTCAGATGTATCTGGTTTTGTATTACCGCTTGAGCAGTGGTGGCAGCCTGATGGGCGGCCTGATGAGCTATTTCAGCTATTTCACGGTGCTGACCAACATTGGCGTTGCAACGGTGCTGACCTGCGCCGTCACTGAGCGAGAAACCGCTGCGCGCCGCTGGTTTTTGCAACCGTGGGTGAGCAGTGGGGTTGCTGTCAGCATTGTTGTTGTCAGCCTGGGCTACAACGTGTTGTTGCGCAGCCTGTTCCGGCCCGAAGGGGTGCAGATTGTTGCCGATGAACTGCTGCACGACATCATGCCGTTGGTGTACCTCGTTTATTGGTGGGGCTGCGTACCCAAGGGAACCTTGCAGCTTCGGCACGTGCCGCTTTGGTTGATTTACCCGGTTTTGTACTTTGCCTATGCCTTGCTGCGTGGGCATTTGCTCAGCGCTTATCCGTATTGGTTTCTCAGTGTGAGTCTGTTGGGTTATCCACAGGTGTTCATTAATGCCGGGGGGATATTGCTGGGGTTTGTGTTGATTGGACTGCTGTTGATTGGCCTTGACCGAACTCGGCGATGAAAGTCAAAAGATCGCAGCCTTCGGCAGCTCCTACATTGGATGCGTACACCTGTAGGAGCTGCGGCACGCTGCGATCTTTTGATCTTGTTTTTGAAAAATCAAAGTCAAAAGATCGCAGCCTGCGGCAGCTCCTACGGGGGGATCAGTCCTCCTCGGAGGTTCCTTCAGCGCGCCAGTAGCCGACCGCTTTGATCAGTTGCTCATCCAGCCCATGCTCATCGATCAGCACCCGGCGAATCTGCCGTGAAACCTTGGTCTCCGTCGCGACCCACGCATACAGATTGCCCTTCGGCACCTGCAACTGTTTCACCGTGGTCAGCAGATTGTCCTTACCGCCCTCGCGCAGCACCCAGATCACGTTGACCTGCGCTGCACTCTCCAGCCGTTGCTGTTCTGCACCGTTTTCCACTTCGATCACCACCAGTGCCTTGCGGTTGGCCGCCAGGCCTTCGAGGCGGCGAGCGATGGCGGGCAGGGCGGTTTCATCGCCGATCAGCAGGTAGCTGTCGAAGATGTCCGGCACGATCATCGAACCGCGCGGCCCACCGATGTGCAGGAATTGCCCCGGTGCAGCTTGCTCAGCCCAGGTCGACGCAGGGCCGTCACCGTGCAGAACAAAATCGATGTCCAGCTCCAGTGCATCGAGGTCATAACGGCGCGGCGTGTAGTCGCGCATTTCGGGCATCGGCCCGTTGTCCTTGCCGGCGCCGAGCACCATGGTCTCCAGCGCCGCCGTCTGTTCAGCGTTCTGCGGGAACAGCAGTTTGACGTGATCGTCCGTGCCCAGACTGATGAATCCGGCCAACTCCGGGCCGCCAAGGGTGATGCGGCGCATGCGCGGGGTCAGGTCGACCACGCGCAGCACTTCAAGCTTGCGGCGTTTGATTTCGTGCATCACGCGGTGAATGGTTTGGGTATCGACTGCGGTCATTCGGCTTTCTCCTGGGCAGATTGAACGGCAGGGCCGTCGACAATGGCTTTGGCGGTGTCGTTGAGCAGGTCACGCACACGCAGGATTTCTTCCGGGCTCCAGCGCCCGTGGTGCATTTGCAAGGCATGGCGCAGGTTATGCACCGCTTCATGGATTTCCGCTGGGCGATCGTGGCCACGCAGCGAACGTTTGCTGACGTCGATGCGCATGCGCACACCGTCCAGGGCCACGGCCTGTTCAGTCAAAGACAAACGTCCGGCGTCGGTAACGCTGTAGCGTTTTTTACCGCCTTCGGCGTCACCGGCAATCAGATCGCTTTCTTCCAGAAAGGTCAGGGTCGGGTAGATGACACCGGGGCTCGGGCTGTAGGCACCATCGAACATGCCTTCGATCTGGCGGATCAGGTCATAACCGTGGCAAGGCTGTTCGGCGATCAGCGCCAGCAGCAGCAATTTCAAGTCGCCAGGGGCGAATACTCGGGGGCCGCGACTGCCGCGTTCGCGGCCGGGGCGCTTTTCGAAGCCGTCACGGCCGTCGCCGTGTTCGCGGTGGGGGGAATGATGGTCTCTCATTTTTTCCTTCTCTCTCGTCGTGTTTAGATACAACTTAAGATATATCTTAATGTCTGCGCAAGACCTTCTGACCGACGGCGTCCTTCCATCAATCGAATTTTCGGCAGCACGGGCGCGCAAATGATCAAAAAAAAACAGTATTAAATCGCCCGCTAAAGGCGCAGTTTAGTGCTAACTCTCTAATAACCGATGACAGCCTTTAATATCAGGAGAGTGTGGTATCGGTCTTACGGAAGTTGCTACAAAAGTTGGCGCGTCAAGACAGATTGCTGGCACGCTGTAGTCTCTCTCTTACAGTTGAACTGGTACTTTTAAGAAATTCACGGTTTTTTCTTTCCGGGGTGATGGTCGACAGGCTACAAGTTCCTCGGAAGTTGCCTGCTTACTTTAAATATAAATTGGTTGATGCTTGTCTGGCGTTGCAAGTGGCTGGTGAACGCAAATCGCTCGTGACCGTTTCGCTCGCCAAACACTTGCAATGAATCAACCCCTTTATATAAGACAGGTATTGAATGATGCTCAAGAAACTCGCCTTTGCCGCACCTCTGACCGTATTGGCCATGAGTGCTTCCATCGCGTTCGCCGCCACCGAAGCAAAACATTCGATCAGTCTGGTTGCGCATGTGCCTGCCGACGATTTCTATGCGGTACCGGTCGATGCCGATCTGGTCAACAAGGACCAGGACATGAGCTTCAACCCGTCGACCGCTTCGATGCGTGAAGTGAATGGTCATTTCGACGTGCTGCACACTGCCGGCAAGGTCCACGCCCGTCTGGAAAGCGTGCCGAAGCTGATTGCCGGCAACAAAAGCATTGATCTAAAAGTCGAACTCAACGGCAAGACACTGACCACTATTTCGCAAGAAGTGGTTGGTGAAGCAGAGTCCAACACGCGCTACCGCGCGCCCTTCAAAATCAGTGCGGTCGGCGCCAAGCCAACGGCTGGCGATTACACCGGCGTGGTCATGCTGGTTGTAGAACCTTCGGCTTGATCGCTACGGGCAGCAAATAACGCTTACTTGTCCAAGTAACGTAACCGGCCGGCAACTTGTCTGTTGTCCGGTCGGGCTTTTACTTTCCGGTAACCAGAGTATCCGTTCATGTTTCCGATGACGCCCATCGCGGCTGCGCTTGCGTTGCTGTCATGCACCAGCGTACTGGCGGCGCCCGTACCAGTTGATAACACACCGCGAAGTTTGCTGGCGCAGGCAAAAGGTTTGCCGGCAGAGTTTGAAGAACACTTTTTTGATGTCCCATTGGCAGTTCGGCTGGAACTTGATAAACAGCCGTTAGGCGAGGCAATGATCGTATTGTCGCGCGATGATCGTATTACTTTGCTCGATTTTACCGACACCAGTGACAGTCGTTTCAGCGACAGTGAGCGTGACACCTGGGCAAGCATTCTCAAACCCGGAGTCGCCTTGGGGGGGTGCAGCGGACAATGCCCCGAGCAATTGCTGGCGGTGCATTACAACCTGGAAAACTCGCTGCTCTCGATTGCCACGGAAAACGCCGAGCGTGATCTGCAGACCCAGCGCTTTTACGATCAGCCTGAAGGCGGCAGCAGCGGACTGATTTTGCGCAACCAGCTCAACTTCAATGGCGGGCAGGACCAGGATCCGGGTGGTCGGCTGGGTCTGGAGGCCAGTGGCAGTCTCGGTAACTGGAGCCAGACGTTCAACATGCAACTGGCGCGTCTCGGCGGGCCGGACGACAAGACCTACCATGCAATCCATGAGCTTTATACCCAGCGCGAACTGCAAGGCAGTTTTTTCCGCCTGGGCTATTTCACCCCCAATTCCGAAGGCCTGACCCGTCAACCGCGCTCGTTCGGCACCAGCCCTGACACGGCGGTGGGCGTGATGTACGGCAGCTCCGACAGCCTCGCGGTCGACAGTCCGCGACCGAGTGTCTATCCGATCTTTGTCACGGCTAACCGGCAGGCCTCGGTGGAAATCTTTCGTGATGGCCTGCTGATCAATACCCAAGCGGTTCCCGCGGGCCTGCAGACGCTTGATACCCGCCCCTTGCCTGGCGGCATTTATGAAGTGGAAGTGCGTTTGATCGAAGACGGTCAGACCACCTCGACCACTCAGGAACTGGTCTATAAACCCGTCAACTGGAGCAACCTCGACGACCGCTGGCGCTACAACCTGTTCGCCGGGCAAGAAAGCAGACTGTTCAGCAACTGGGATGAGCAGGACAGCGGCGACATGACCGCAGGCGCCTCGGTCAATTATTTGCTGCATCCGCGGGTGATTCTCGGACTGTCGACGCGCCAGGTACGCGAAAAGCTGCAGTTCGGCAGCTCGATCGACTGGAGTGTCGCCGATAACACCAGCGTCTACGCCAATCTCTATCAGACCGAGGACCACGGCACCGGCGTTGATTTGCAGGGGCTGTACAACTACGGCGCCGGCAGCCTGGTGATCAGCCACAATCGCAGTTGGCTCGACACCCGCAACACCTATGACACGCTACCCGACAGTACGCGGGTGCGCCAACGCAACGTGTTCACCGGCGAGACCAGCAATTCGTCGCTGGCGCTCAGTCACCGTATCAGCCGCAAAAACTCGCTCAGCGCGCGGGTCTCCCACAGCGAGGGAAATGTTCAAGGTGTAGGCGCGGACCTGGGCTGGTCGCAGCGTACCGAGCTATTTGGCAGCGACGCCAGTTGGCGGCTGTCGTTGTTTGATCGGCCGGGCAGTTACAGCAGCGGCGATGCGCGCAATCGCGGCGTCGACCTCAGCGTCAGCATGGCGCTGGGCGGCGCAGGCCAGCAAATCTCAGGCAGCATCGGCAGCCGCACCGCGCGCGATGGCAGCCGTGACAACAATGCCTCGGTCGGTTATCGCAAGGACCTGCAAGACCATGTACTGCAGAGTGTTTCGGTGACGGCGCTGACCGACACTTATGGTGTCGGCCTGGCCAGCCTGGCGAATTTTCGCACCGACACGGTCAATGGCGACGGCTTCCTGCAGCGCTCCTCTTACAACGGTAATTTCACCGGTGGCCTGAACCTCGACAGTACGGTGGTCGTCGGTGCCCGGCAGTTGGTGATGACCAGCCAGCACCACGGGCGTGGCGCGGGCATGATTGTCGATGTCGAGTCGGACATCTCCGGTATATCTCTGCGCGCCGATGACCTCAGTGGCGGCAGCGCAGCTCTGCACACTGGACGCAACTTCATACCGCTCACTGCCTACCGCAATAGCTCAGTGAACTTTGACTTTGACGGTAACGACGTCCCGGCGGCGAGTATCGAACCGTCGCGTACGCGCTATCACCTGAACAAGGGTGGCGTGGAGTACAGAAAGATCAGAGTGATGAAGACCCTCACCGTTCTCGGTCGGTTGCTCGATCCACAAGGCCGGCCGCTCAAGGGCCACCACGTGATCAATCACGCGAGCCGTGGCGTCAGTGAAGTCGACGGTTTTTTCTCGATGGAAATGCATGCGGGCTCACCCACTCTGCAAGTGCGTTATGCCGACCAATTGCTGTGTCAGTTCCGGCTCGATACCAACCAGCATCGCAGTGAAAACAACGTGCTGATGATCGGGGATCTGCGCTGTTCGCCGGATACGCTGGCGGATGCCTCATTCACTCGACAGGAGGCCAGTTGAATGGTCATTTTCACAAGCCCGTTGCTGAAGTGGCTTCGCGACGGCCGGTGGTTGTGCCTGTTTGCATTAGTGGCGACATACCCGGTCGAGGCCGCTACTCAGGAAATCAGAGCGTTATTCACGCCTGACTCCGCCAACCCGCAAAGTAACAAGTTCATCAATAAAACAATGTCCACCGGTTATTGCGAGTACTACCCCGATATCTGTCGCAACAGCGAAACCTTCAGCATCCGCTTGCTGACACGCCTGGAGTCGAACAAGCCGATCCAGGCCAATGCCGGTCCACGTGATAGCGCGATGTTCAAGGTGCCGGGGGGATGGCGCTCTTTGATTGTCACCAATGCCGCTACCAATGAAAAAGAAATCGTCGAAGTTCGAATTTCCGGTGTTGGTTCCAATTATGTCTTGAGTGAGACCGCGGCCAAACTGACAGGTGCGCCGAATGCCGGTGAAGGCCATAACCGCTTATGGACCGGTGGAGGTTGGGTGTATCCAGCGCCTCCCTGCGCTACCACCGGCATGGGCTTTTATGGGCACGAAACCTACGCTTTTTTCTGGAAAAATCCGGATGAGCGCGCCTGTATAAAAACCGCCAACTTCACCATCCCTGCCATGACCTATGGCTACCTGGATTTTGCCTACGAACTGCGTACGCCCAACCCGCTGGGCATGTCCTCTGGGCTTTACACCGGAAGCTTGAGTTATAGCCTGGGCCCTAACAGGGATTTCGACTTCGGCGATGTCATGATTCCGAACGACCCGGACCTGACCCTGGATTTCGTGCTGGACGTGCAGCACACCCTCAAAGTCGAAATTCCTCCCGGTGGCGAGAAAGTTCAGCTGGTGCCCGCCGGTGGCTGGCAGAGTTGGCTGCACGCAGGACGTAGGCCGGTCAGCCTGTTCCGCGACCAGACTTTCAATATTTCCGCGTCGTCACGTTTCAAGATGCAGTTGAGATGCGCAATTGGCCTGTCTCCCGATTGTGCGCTGGAGAATCGTGCCGAGAATCGACGAGTTCCGATACTCGTCAGCGTCAGTCTGCCCAACGGTCTGACGGACCTCTCCGGGCAACCGGTCAGGCGCCTGCGATTGAGGCCTGGTAGCGAGAATGCACTGTTTTTCAAACCAGGTTTTTATGTGGATCGGGCACCGGGGACACTGCATTTCGAGGTCTCGCCAGAAAGCGTGGGATTTATGCTACGACCCGGTATTGCTAGCTCATATTCCGGTGGCGTTTATGTGATCTGGGATTCGGAGATCTGATAGTACGCTGCGAGTCAGCAGGCCACCGTCCGTGGCTGGTGTTCGCCATACGAGTCAATTTACAGGGAGTTTCAGTGTGAAGACTTGCAAGGGGGTTGCGCGGTGGTTGTTACGTTCTTTAGTGGCGCTGTTCAGCCTGCTGATTCCTGTTTCGGCGCAGGCCGCCTCCATAGATGTAACTGCTTCGTTCAAGCCTGATCCGGGTAACCCGATGCGCAATGAATTTATCAATACGACGCCGTTTAGCGGGCACTGCTCCAGTTACCCGACTTTCTGTGAAGGACTATCGATTTTCAGTATTTTGGTACCGATCGAATTCAATTCCACCGGCCCGATCGAAGCCCGGCACAGTGATCTGCGCAAGGGCGCGATGTTCAAACCCCCAACCGAGTGGGTACCGCTGCAGGTCGTTAATCAAGAGACCGGAGAGCAGTCGTTGTTGCAGATGCGCATAGCATCGATTGGTGGCCGGTACTACTTGCCGGATCGTGTGCAAAACATCATCGGTGAGGGAGCTCCGGACAGTAATTCGAGTGCGCACGAGTGGCTATGGGGTGGGTACAACTGGACTTATCCACCGGCACCCTGTGGCTACACCGGAGGCATGTTTGTCGAGCCGACATGGCGTTCGTTCTTTTGGTTGACGCCACCAGGCAGCAGTTGTGTACCGACGGCCGCTTACCGGATTGAAAACCTGCGCTATGACATGTTTCAGATCGGCTACGAGCTTCGCACCCCCAATCCCCTGAAAATGTCCCCGGGACGCTATGTCGGCAGTCATACCTATGGGGTCGGGCCCGGGCGTGATTTCGATATGGGCGACATTATGTTGCCCAGCGATGACAGCCTGACCATCAACTTCAATCTGGATGTTCAGCACACCCTCCAGGTAGAGATACCTCCCGGAGGCAACAAAGTCCAATTGGTTCCGGCGGGGGGCTGGCAGAGCTGGCTGCAAGCGGGGCGTAAACCGGTGCGGTTGTTTCGCGACCAGACTTTCAATATCTCGGCGTCGTCGCGCTTCAAGATGCAATTGGAGTGCGGCAAGGCGATGCTTTTCAATTGCCTGATTACTGACCCGGTCTCGGGGCGTGAGGCCGTGGTGCAGGTGAGTGTCAGCCTGCCCCATGGGTTGACCGACCTGGCCGGCCAGCCGGTCAATCGTCAACCCTTGCGAATGGGCTTGGGGCCGGAACGACTGGTTTTCCAGCCCGGGCATTACGTTCACCGAGGCCCCGGCATCCTGCACTTCGAAATGTCGCCCTATTACGTCAATCAAATTGTGCAGGCCGGGGTGGCTGCCCGCTATGTCGGGGACATCACGGTGATATGGGATTCGGAAGTCTGATGGGCCGCGTATCGATACGAGGCGCTTGCGTTGTGTTCAATGTAAAGAGGTTTATGGCTATGAAGCGTTTGTTGCTGTTGATGGGATTGAGCGGTTTTTCCCTGGCCATTTCGGCCGGGCCGCAGATTAACGTCGGCACGGTGTACGACTATCTGGATGGCGACAAAAGCACCTACCTCAAGCGGGTGTTCAACAGTGGAGACAGCACCGCATTCGTCAAGGTCAACATCCTCGAAATCGTTTACGACGCCGATGGTAAATCGCGGGAAGTAGAGGTCAGGAACCAGGCGGACATGACCAGTCGTGATGGTCTGATGGCCAGTCCCGCGCGATTGATCGTCCCGGCCAATGGCATGCAGGGCACACGATTGTTGCTGATGGGCGCGCGTGATACCGAGCGGTATTTTCGCGTGCGGTTTATCCCGGTAGTGCCCGAAAAAGAAGATGAGTTCGCTGTTTCCGCCGAGGAACGTGACGAATACAAAAACAACTTGTCGGCCGGGGTCAATGTCATGACCGGCTTCGGCACGGTGTTCTTTGTGCGCCCGAAAAACAGCCGGTTCGACAGTGTGATTGAAGACGCTCCAACGACGTATCGACTACGCAACATGGGCAACACCGTGGTGGTGATCGATGAGTTTCGCAACTGTGCGCTGAAAGACGAAACCGACTGCGAATCGACCACCAAACACCATATTCGCGCCGGCAACAGCTTCGAGTTCGAAAAGAAACCTGGGCGTGAATACCGCTTCAATCTGGTGGAAGGCGACAGCAAAAAGCCCTTGCGCGTGAACACCCCGTCTTGACCTGGTGCGGGTGTCTTCGATGCCCGTGGTCTTTATCTGTAACAGGTACCCGAAATGATCAAAAAAGCGGCCATGGTGGCGTGGCTAGGGATGACGCTGAGCAGCTCGCTGGCGTTTGCCGCGCGGGAAGAGCATCGGTTCGAGGTTTCCGTGGATATACCGACGCTGGGGTTTTATGTGATCCCGTCAGAGACGGACTGGATTCACCGTGAGCAAGTGCTGCCATGGAACGTGAGCAGCAAATCGCTGGGCGGGCTGCGCAAGAACTTCGATGTCAAGCACGACACCAGCGCAATAGAGGCTCGCCTGGAGAGCGAGCCCTATCTGTCCAATGGACACGACACGCAGAACATCTACTTTCGCGTCAGTTTCAATGGTGTCGCGTTGAGTCATGCCGCATTGCCCAAACAGGTGCTGTCACTCCAACAGGCTGTCGCTGGCGGGAGGTTCCCGCTTGAGATTCAGCCAATACCCCCCGCCGGTGGTTACAGGCCGGGCACCTACCATGGCAACGTGCAACTGATCTTCAGTGCGGCAGCTCCTTGATACGCCGACGGTTAAAGGCCTGCGCGCTTCAACGCTTCACGGGTCAGACGTCGCGCCAGTTCTTTTTCGTCATCGCCCAGATCGATCAGCAAACGATCGAATACCGAGTCGCTGATGGGGGCATCGTCAAACACCACGGTCGGTGGCACGGCCAGTTCGTTGATCAACGCGTTGAGTTGCTCGCGAAACGTTGCGCGATCATCCTCCGAGGTTGATTCAACCCATTGGCGCTGGGTTTCGCGCAGACTTTCGAGCCGTTCATACCTGGCCTGATACAGACGCTTGTTGCTTTCGCTGCGTACCGGGTATTTGTCGTGCAGGTGCTGCGCCCAGAACTCCTGCTCAAGCATGGCGTTCACCAGCCCGTCACCTTCGCCCAGCGCCAGCACCGTGTCATACGCCTGATCAATCATCGTATCCGAGACACCGGATACCGGTCGGTAGAGCATGCCTTCGGACTGCCAGGGCAGACCGAGGCGTTTGGCCAGTCCGGTCTGATACGCCAGATAAACTTCAACGTCATCGGGATTGCCAGCGCGGCCCGCGACATCGGCCCGGGCAATCTCGTTGACATGCTCCAGCCGCGCCGCGCCTTTGGCCAGTGTCACCAGTTTCATCTCCAGCTCTGCCGGATCAGTGGAGTAGGCGTGGGCCTCGAAAGCCAGGACGTTGATGCCCATATGGTTGAACAACTGTGCACCGGCATCGGCGCAATCCACTGGTGCTACCACCATGGTAAACAGTTTTTCCCGCAGACGACTGTCAACGTGCACAGCGTCGAGCATGCGCCAGACGCGTTGCATCAGTTGATCACGAACCGCCCCCCCGGCGCGGTAATCGGCAAAGTCACGCACACTGAGCAAGGTCGCCATGAACGGCTGGGCGGCAGGCTCCTCGACCAGTTCGGCCCATGGTGTTTCACGATTGACGCCCCAACCCGGCACATCCCCCCAATAATCCGCTCCGTAGGTCGAGATGATCGAAGTGTTTTCAAATTGACCAAGCGGTATGAGTGGTTCGGGAGGCAAGGCCATGGAGCGACGATGTGCCTGATAGCGCAGCTGGTTGATTTCCGACAGCCCGACGACGTCCAGTCGCGTGCGCGCCACGAGCCATTGCGCATCTGACCCCGTTGCCACTTCAGGCAATCGAGAGAGGGGGTTGCCGCGCAGGTCGAGCAGGAAACCACGCGGTCGGGGTTTGGCCAGCGTCCCTTCGGGCCAGCTGGTTAGGCCGGTATTCCTGAGAGTGATGACCTTCAGGCGCGGCATGCGTGCAAGGTCGGGCGACAGACTTAATGGGTTGTCGTCCAGTTTCAATACTTCCAGATAGGTCAGGCTGCGCAGACGGGCGACGGCGGTGGGGTCCAGAACGATCTGATTATTGCTCAAGCGAAGGCGTTCGAGCCGACGCACCGAAGAACCTATCTGATCAGGCAAACGTGTCAGCTCACACCCTTTGGCACTGAGTTCGATCAAATGCGGGAAGTCTTTGAGCAGGCTGCTCGGGTCAGTGGAAAACCGCGTATTGTCGAGTTTCAGCAGCGTGATTTTGTCGAGGAATTTCTTCAGCCCCGGCCGTTTTGCCCACCAGATTTGCAGGTCCAGTGGAAGCATTTCCCGCGAGAGGTCGAGGGCGTAGGTGGCGGGGTCGGCGCGGTTACCAAGGTCTTCATTTTTGCGTTCGAAACAGTCGAGCAGACGTTCATAAATATGCAATCCGCCGTCGTCGCGAAAACTCTGACTGTGTGGCCCCCAGGTCTCCGGCTGCTGGTAACGCCAGCGGTGGACAATATTGCGCAGCTCATCGAGATCCCTTGCATGAGTTTCAATGGCTTTGAGCGGTTCGCCCTGCTCGGTCAGGGCTTCAGCGAATACGTTGACTTCACTCGGGCTGAAATGCGGGTGCAAATCCTCGATGCGCTCCTGCAGGGTGGCGGCATTCTTGGTCAAGCCCGCGCCACGCACCAGAAGCAATGTTTCGTGTTTGGCCACCGGGCGTATCGGTGGGCTGGCGAGCAGCGTGCGGCGCTCACTCGGAGGCGCGGTCTTGGCGAGAATCCATTGCTTGAAGGGTTCAATCTCGTTTGGCCGATAACCCAGGACGCTGCCGCCTTCCTTGTCGATAGCGTGAAGGATCGCTTCATACAGACCACTCGTCTCGTGGATGAGACGATTTTCGCCATCACGCACTTGATAGCGGTCTGTGGCGATCCGCACCAGCACTCGAACCTGTTTGGCTGACTCGACACCGGCACTGCAGCGCAACTCGCCATCGAAAGTGCCTTCACGGATTTCGATCCACAGGGTGCCGAAGGTGTCGGTGTAGTGACGCAAGGCTCCGATAATCAGGCGCTCGCTGTCGATGCTGCTCAGTGTTTCGAGCTGCAAACCTTGGGCAGCCCTGACCGATTGCAGTTCGAATTGCACCTCACGTGCCAGCGTTCTCAAATGCAGCGGCAAACGACGCTGCAGGGTGATCTGCTGCAACTCCAGCGGGCGCGCCTGGGCGATCACGCGTTCTGCGAGGACTGACGAGAGCTGCGGACAATCCACCAACACCTGTGCTGCGGCTGGCGACAGTGGCGGCGCGACTTCCTCTGGCGCCATGCCAAGGTGGATCAGGGTGTCGAGCAACAAGGGCGGAGGCGGGGTGTTTTCAACATGCATACGGCGCAGCATGTTTTCTTCGGTGCCGGTAAACAGGCGAATCTGTTCCAGTTGTGCGTCACTCGAACCTTCGGTGCCATGGACGACTCGTCGCATCAATTGCGCTGTGGACCACTGTCGCGGGTTTTCCGTTTCGCAGACCCAGGCGCCACGGGCGTTGTTTTGAAGAGAGGGCGAGTAGGCGCGGGGCCGTTGCGGGTGGCGAATGCGATGCTCGCCGGTCAGCGGATCCTGTTTCACTTCAAACAGATGCTCATCCAGCCGCAACAGCTGTTTGTCGCCCACCGAATGCAATCCCTGTGCATCGGGCGTGACGGTTGTCGGCAGGGCCTCTGCGGGCAAGCGATAAGGAGTCAGATCAGGGTTCCACAAGCGTGTCTCGCCGTCCGCCAGTTGCACCGGCTTCATGCCTTCGATAAACGGTGAGAGCTTGAGCCGGGCGACGTGACCGAGTGTGGCTCCGGCGGCGAACGCGCCCAACTGCACGATGCTTTCGAGTACGCCGATCGCTTGCTCACCCGCCTCGGCAAAGTGCCCTTCGGCCATATCCACCACACCTTCGAATGCGCCATCGAGCAATTGATAGGTGGTGTAGGCCAGCATCAGTTCGCCCACAAACGGTACGAACGGTGTTACCACCAGCAGTGCTGCGTTGAAAATATCCGAGAGGATTTTTTCCAGATTGTCCCACCAGGCCCAGCGTGCCATTCGATCGGCGTAGGCGGTGGAAATCGCAATCTCTGTAGCGTCACCGAGGATCTTGTTGAGCTTTTGTCGATACAGATAGCCCCATAGATCACCGTTGAACCGCGTCTCGCGGTCGTCCTGGAACCGCAACAGGCTGAATTGCAGATTGGGGTTGTCCACCGGTGTATCGCGCCAGCTCGGCGCGTTGGAACCGGCCGGTGCCGGTTGCCATTTAACCTGGCTCAGACGCTCATTCAAACGTGAAAAAAAATACCCTCGTTGTTGCTGATTGATGAACTGGCTGAAGAACGTCTGATAGCTTGCCGGCGATGACTTGTCGCGCAATTGCCGGGTGAGCTCGCTCATGAACTCAAGCGCCGAGGCGTACTGCCTGAGCGGATGTTCAGGGTCGTGGGGCACGTAGGCAATTATCGGCACAGGGGTTTTCGCGCTGCGTGGGTCGGGGATGATGAGGACGACCCCGTTCAACCTCACATCCATCAGGGCGAGATTGTAGTAATTGACCGGTTGACCGTGCCAGCGCAGGTTGCGGCGGTCATCAAGCATGCCCTTCACAACGTTGTAGGCATCCTCGGTGATGTCCTTTTTCATCAGCGCCATACGGGCGGCGACATTCAACGCGGACTTTTGGCTGAGTACGACCTTGTGCCGTAGTACATGCTTTGCAACGCCATCGGACGGCAACAAAAAAGCATTCAAATGCTCTTGGTAACGGGCGCCGAGATCCAGTTCCCGACACAACGATTTGAACTGTTCGACCGTCAGTTTGTGTTTGAGCTGCTTGACGCTGAAATGCCCATTGGCATCAGGGCGGGTGATGAATTCCGAGTCCTTGCTGAAAAACTCGTCACTGGCGAAATTATGCAGCGCAGCATCCAGCAGAGAGATGGTGCGGCTGTTCGTGCCGGCAGCGAAGTCATGTGTCCACCACGATGTATTCGCTGGCGCGTAGAGGCGCAGCCAGGTTTGCTCGACGTCATCCTCGATAGCGAAGCGCTGCTTCAGCGCCTGTTGCAACAGGGGTTTGGCAAAGGCGTAGACGTCTTGCAGATTACTCAGTGCGCTATCGACGCCGTTCTGGCTTTTCCAGGCCAGTTGCAGGTCGTTTTTCAGGCGCAGGTGATCCCCGTGCGAAGTCTCTCGATGCCACTGAGCAAGGCTGGGGCGGTTTTTTTTCAACTGCTGGATGCGCGCCGCATTACTGCTCAGCAGCCACGCGGGCAGGGATTTTTTGATCGTCTCGTAATGAACGCTGACATCGGCAGGCATCAGCGGCACCGGCACGGGCGGTAGCGCTGACAAGGGAGTGAGGGGCATCGCGGTGATCGTCCTTGATCGGAATGGGACGATCAGACTAGGCAACAGCACTCGCCAAAAAAAGCGCAAAAAACCGCTTGGTACTGTACTGAATTCGATCTCTGGCTGCGAAAATCAAGGTGCAAAAAATACAATGTTATCGCCACACGCAGACTTGTTTGTGCCTTAGCGCGTGGCGGTGACCTGCGGCGTCTGGCACATCGTGTGCGTGCCCGGTTGCAGATAGGGCGACAGGATCGGCGCCATACCCTTGAGTACCTGCACCGGCAGCGCCGACGTGAATTTGAAGTTTTCCGCCGAGCGCCCCGGCACGAAGGCGGTCAGGGTGCCGAAATGGTTGTTGCCGATGTAGAACACAAACGTCGCCGTGCGGTTGATTGATTTCGAGCTGAGGATGCGTCCGCCGGAGCCGATGGCTTCGATGCGGTTGTCGCCGGTCCCGGTCTTGCCGCCCATGACCAGCGGCGTGCCGTCGGCGGTTTTGAAACTGCCGGAAACACGTTTCGCCGTTCCTGAATCCACCACTTGCGAGAGCGCCTCGCGCATGGCCGTGGCGACTTCCGATGGCATCACCCGTTTGCCGACGTGGGGGTCATTGGTCACGCGTGTTTCGTACGGAGTGTCGGCGGCAAAATGCAGGCTGTCGATACGCAGCGTCGGCATGCGCACGCCGTCGTTGAGGATGGTGCCGATCAGTTCGGCAAGCGCTGCGGGACGATCACCGGAACTACCGATCGCGGTCGCCAGCGATGGCACCAGATGGTCGAACGGATAGCCGACTTTCTGCCAGCGCTGGTGAATCTCGAGGAATGCTTCGATTTCGAGCATGGTGCGGATGCGGCTATCGCGGGCACCCTTGTGCTTGCTCTTGAATAGCCAGCTGTAGACTTCCTGGCGCTCGAACTGGCTGGCCTTGACGATCTGGCTGAACGTCGCGTCGGGGTTGTGCAACAGGTAGCCCATCAGCCACAGGTCGAGCGGGTGAACCTTGGCGATGAAGCCCTGATCAGGCAGGTCGTAGCTGCCGGGGCCGTAAGAATCGTAAAGGCGGATCAGGCGATCGTCGGTGAGTTTTTCTGTCAGCTTGGCGCCTTTGAGGTGTGCGCGCACGAAGGTGTTGAAGTCTTCCTGAGTGGCATCCGGCAACAGATAACGGTGCACCGCAGCCATGCGGATCGGCGTTGGACGCATGCTGTCGAGGAACGTATCAAGCCGCGCCTGAGTGTCCTTGTTTTTGTATTTCTTCCAGAATTTGAGCAGGAACGAGGTGCCTTCGCGGTCGGCGAAATTGGCCAGGTATTCCTGACGGCGCGGGTCGCGATCATCCTTGAGCAATTCGGCGCTGCTGTTGGGGCCGGAGTAGGTGACGTAGCGCACCACATCGCGCATCAGGCGAATGAACGGCAGGTTGATCGATTCTCGTAGAGCGTCGCGCAACGTCGGTATGCGACCGTTGTCTTCCTTGCGAAAGTTGTGGAACACATGCAGACCGCCACCGGTGAAAAACGCCTCGCCGGGGCTGGCGGAGTATTTGCGATCGAGCGCTGTGCCGAGCATTTTCGACAGGTCGCGATCCTTGTTCTGCATCAGGTATTCGATGACCCACTGGCTCAGGCGATCCTGATCGGGGACTTCGACTTTCTTCAGTTCCGGCACTGACATGCCGCCATATTTGTCGTGCAGTTCGGAGATGATTTGCAGGTACGTGGTCAGCACCCGCATCTTCGCCGTAGAGCCGAGTTCCAGCTTGCTACCTTCGTTGATGTCGAACGGCTGATCTGTACTGTCGGTCTGGACGCGCACCCGCGAGCCGTCCGGAGTCAGTTCGAACAGTGTGAAGCTATAGCGCACCTGAGTGGTGCTGGTCGGGGTCAGCAGACGCTCGCCCATCAAGCCGATCTGCGCGGCGAAGGCCGGGTCGGCGAGTTTTTTCAGGTACTCGGTGGCCTGGGTTTGCAAGTCGCCCTGCAAGGTACTGGTGGCCGACAGATCAAGGCGATCAAGGTCGTACAGCGGACGGTTGAGCATGGTCGCCAGACGACTGCGGGCGACGCTGATGCCCTTGTTGGTTTCGATTGGCTGAATCGTCGGCTGGGTCTGCCAGTCGCGGTAGGTGACTTTGCTGGTCAGTGCGGCATCGGCCAGGGTGCTGTCGATCACAGCGTTCTGTTTGAGCAGGCGCAAGTGGCTGTCGGTGAGGTCGGCGAGCTCTTCGCGGCCCTTGGTCAGGTAATGCGACGGACGGCGTTGGGCGATCATCAGCGAGAGCATTTCACGCAGGGCCAGGCCTTTGTCGGCCATGGTCTTCGGATCGGTGGCCGGGCTGTTCAGTTGTTCGTTGGCCTTGTTGAAATCGCTGCCGTACCAGACCCGCAAGCCCTCGGCCATGCCGTGCACTTCGCCATGCCCCGGCACCGCCGACAGAGGCACGCTGTTGAGGTAATCGCGAACGATGTTCTGCCGTGCACCAAGAGTTTCCGGGCCGGGCTGATAGGCGCGCACGCTGGCGGAAATCATCTGGCGGATCTTCTCCGCGCCGGACACCGTCAGGCCGTCCGGTGAGTGGCGGTATTTTTCCAGTTGCGTCGCCAGCGTACTGCCGCCGGCCGATTGACCGGGCAGGTGCAGCAGTTTCGCCACCTGTGACCACGCAGCCATGCCGAAACGCGGCCAATCCACCGCCGGGTTGGCGCGGGGCTGTTTGGGGTCGAGCAGGAAGCGGTTTTCAATGAACAGCAGACTGCTGACCACCACTGGTGGAATGGCCGCGAAGCTGGAATACAGTTGTTGCGGATAGTTGTACTTGTACAGCGGCGCAGCGCGGCAATCGGTGATGGTCAGGCCGGCCTGGATTTTTTCCGAATACGGTACGAACAGACCTTTGTCTGTGTAGCTGAGCAGGGCCGGGGAGAAACGCGTTTGCTCGGTGATCACGTAATTGCGCTTGAGCAGGCGTGGCAGGAATTCATCCAGAGAGCTGTAACCCAGGCGCAAGTCAAACGGGCCGTTGCCGGGGTAGTGAATCGCTTCACTCGGGCCTGATTCCAGCTTGTAGGTGAGCGATGACGCGTATTTGCTGACTTCAGCAGACTGGAAGCGCGAGGTGCGCATTTCCTTGGACGCAGCCAGTCCTACCACGATCGCAATAATCAGCAGCAACAACCAGAAAGCCTTCCAGCCATGCCGGGAACGGCGTGGTTTTTCGGGGACAGGCGCTTGATCCACACGTTCAGTCGGAACCACGGTTTTACTCGAATCGGTTTGCCACAAAGCGCCCATAGTCGACTGATCCATTACGCAGATTGATCGGACTTGTCTGAAGCTTAGACGGTGGTTGGCGATGGTGAAAAAATTGTGAAGGGTTGAGGGTGGGGAAGTGCTGAACAAATCTGGAAGTGGGGCCGATGGCATTGAGGTTTAGAAATTTTGTGGCGAGGGGATTTATCCCCGTTGGGTTGCGAAGCAACCCCAAGGCCAGTCACTGCAGTTTGTCTGATACACCGCGTTGACTGGGTTACGACTGCTGCGCAGCCGAACGGGGATAAATCCCCTCGCCACAGGAAATCCACTTACTTGTGAATGGGTAGATGCTTGGAAATGACCGGGATAGAGCTGTCCAGCGGTAAATGCTGGCAAAGCAGGGGCATGACGGTGCACCAATGCTGTGCAATACTCGGCGCCTTTTTCGGCGGCAAAAATTCCTACGAAACCCAGGGAATGCCTCTCCGCAAACCGGGCTTTTGCCGAGAGTTGTCGCTGAATGTTGTGGTTTATAGAGTGAAAACTCCTGCCCAAGGCTTTTTATACTGCACGCCCCGCTGATCTTGCAGGTTTTGTCCTACAAGACGCGTTTGCCCACGAGGCAGGCGCGGTTTCACGGCAGCCAAGGCTTATCGGCCGACGCTTCGACACTCGGTGGTCATATCCAATAACAAGACGAGGTTGCATCCCCATGCCAGTCGGCAATCACCTGCCTCACGGCGAAACCGCTCAGGGCGGTCCGCTCAAACGCGAACTCGGCGAACGGCATATTCGCCTGATGGCGCTCGGCGCCTGTATCGGTGTCGGTCTGTTTCTAGGTTCGGCCAAGGCCATCGAAATGGCCGGGCCGGCGATCATGATTTCCTACATTCTTGGCGGTCTGGCGATCCTGGTGATCATGCGCGCCCTCGGCGAAATGGCCGTGCACAATCCGGTCGCTGGCTCGTTCAGCCGTTACGCACAAGATTATCTCGGGCCTCTGGCCGGCTTTCTCACCGGCTGGAACTACTGGTTCCTGTGGCTGGTGACCTGCGTCGCGGAAATCACCGCAGTGGCGGTGTACATGGGCATCTGGTTCCCCGATGTGCCGCGCTGGATCTGGGCCCTCGCGGCGCTGGTCAGCATGGGCTCGATCAACCTGATCGCAGTGAAAGCCTTCGGTGAATTCGAGTTCTGGTTCGCTCTGATCAAGATCGTCACCATCATCGCCATGGTCATCGGCGGCGTCGGTATCATCGCCTTCGGCTTCGGCAACGACGGTGTGGCACTGGGGATTTCCAATCTGTGGGCCCACGGCGGCTTCATGCCCAACGGCGTGCAGGGCGTGCTGATGTCGCTGCAGATGGTCATGTTCGCCTACCTCGGTGTCGAGATGATCGGTCTGACTGCCGGCGAAGCGAAGAACCCGCAGAAAACCATTCCCAACGCGATCGGCTCGGTGTTCTGGCGCATTCTGCTGTTCTATGTCGGCGCGCTGTTCGTGATTCTCTCGATCTACCCGTGGAACGAAATCGGCACTCAAGGCAGCCCGTTCGTGATGACTTTCGAGCGTCTGGGCATCAAGACCGCTGCCGGTATCATCAACTTCGTGGTGATCACCGCCGCGCTGTCGTCGTGCAACGGCGGCATTTTCAGCACCGGGCGCATGCTTTACAGCCTGGCGCAAAACGGTCAGGCACCGGCCGGTTTTGCCAAGACCTCGAACAACGGTGTGCCGCGTCGTGCGCTGCTGCTGTCGATCGCCGCGTTACTGCTGGGCGTTCTGCTCAACTACCTGGTGCCGGAAAAAGTCTTCGTCTGGGTCACCTCGATTGCAACGTTCGGCGCGATCTGGACCTGGGTGATGATCCTGCTGGCACAACTGAAATTCCGCAAAGGCCTGAGCGCCAGCGAACGTGCCGGCCTCAAATACAAGATGTGGCTGTACCCGGTCAGTTCGTACTTTGCGCTGGCATTTCTGGTACTGGTGGTCGGCCTGATGGCGTACTTCCCGGACACCCGTGTGGCGCTGTATGTGGGGCCTGCGTTCCTGGTGCTGCTGACGGTGTTGTTCTACGCGTTCAAGCTGCAACCGACCAACGTTGCGCAAGGTGCGACGGGTTCGGCTTCCTGATCCATTACGCCTGATAAGCAAAAGATCGCCGCCTGCGGCAGCTCCTACAGGGAATCGCATCCCAATGCAGGAGCTGCCGCAGGCGGCGATCTTTTGATCGTTTACCACCGGTCCGAAAGACCGATAAAAAACATTTCCTCAGGTTCAAATCGGTATCACTTCGCGCAGCAGTGAGCAGAGGCGCACCGATGAGGATTAGCGATTTTGTCGTGCGCGAACTCGGCCGGCGTCAGGTGCTGCTGTTCTTTCTGCTCGCGACCGCACTTTACGTCCTGCCGCTGATCCTTGCCGACTTCGCCTATATCGACGACAACTGGCGCGCCCTCGCGGCGGGTAATGCCTGGGCCGGACAGGGTCGTCTGTTCGCCGACTGGTTGTATCAACTGCTGACATTCACCGGCGCCGCGCCCAACATCTTTCCCCTGCCGTTATTGCTCGCCACCGTGGCCATCAGCCTGGCGCTGACACGCCTGACGTTTCACTACTTGCGCGAACCGACCCTGGCCGCTTGTCTGGTGCCGTTGCCGCTCTGGTACAACCCTTTTCTGCTGCAGAATCTCTCTTATCAGTACGACGGCCCGAACATGGCCCTGAGTCTGGTGGCGATGGTCTACGCCATTACCTTTCATAGCGTCTCTCGGGTACAGCGCTGGCTAGTGCCGGCGACGTTGGTTGCACTGGCCATCGGCCTGTATCAGATCAGCCTTAATGTATTTCTCGGTTTGTGTTGTGTGGAGTTGCTCAGGGCTGTGCAGCAGCGAACCCCCAGTGCCGACGTGTGGCGAATGCTCGGTGGCAAACTGGCGCAACTGACCCTCGGCGTTATGATCTATGGCATCACCGCATACCCATTCATGACCCATCAACGGCAAGCCGATTTGCTCGATTGGAGCGCGCACCCTCTGCTGCAGATCGCGATCAACCTGGGGCGAATACTGGAAAAACTCGCGCTGCTGTTTCACGGAGGCTACAGCTGGATATTCGCGGCGCTGATGCTGTGCGCATTTGCCGGTCTGGTCGGCGTGGCACGGCAAGCACAAGCATGGCGACATGTGCTTTCAGCTTCAGTGTGTCTGGCGTTGATCGCACTGTTGGTACCCGGCATCACGCTGCTGTTTCGCGATTTCAACGAAGGCGCGCGGACGCTGATGGGCTTTGGCGTCCTGCTGGTCGCGCTGTTCTATCTGGCCAGTGTTGAATTGGCGCAACATCACCGCCGACTGCCTTTGCTGCTGATCATCCCGCTGCTGGCAACGCTAGCGCTTTCCTTCGCCTATGGCCGAGTGTTGACGCTGCAGAAAACCTTCGCGACGGCAGCCTTGTACAGCCTGGGGCACGATATCGGCGGTGATCGTGAGTTGCGCGAGGCCAAGCGTATTTACCTGTCGATCAATTACTCCGATCGCTGGCTGACGAGTGCCGAGGGCTCGTTCAGGCAACTGCCGGTTTTGCGTTACCTGTTGAACGTCGACTACTACATGCTCGCGGAAAACCTGCCCTCTGTCGGCATCACCAACGTCGTCGCCGAACGCGAGCGACACAACGCCACTCATGTCGGTTACTTGGGGTATCCAGCGCGGGTAGAAAGCTTGTACTACCGCATTTATCTGATCGGCGATTACGCTTTCATCGTCATGAAAGAACCGCCGCATGGCAGGTTATTGCAGTGGTGAAGGACGACCTCTCATCGTTTTCGACCGCGCACCTGTAATTTCTGACAGTAGACCGACCTTGCGTCTTGCCCTAGCGTGACCCTTAGCCAAAAACGGCGATGGCAAGGAACCGCGATGAAAGGATTCTCTGCGTTGACGGTGATCGGAATCGCCGATGGACTGATCCATTGGCAGCTGTTTTTTGTCCTGTGCACTGCCGTCGGGCTGACGCAGGCGGCGAGCAATTTTGCGGCGTTTTGCGTGGCGGCAGCCTTCTCTTTCTACGTGAACATGCTCTACACCTTCGAAAGCCGGACATCGGTGTTCGGCTATCTGCTGTTCATCATGGTGATGGGCGGGTTGAGCTTCAGTATTGGCGCGATAGCCGATGCCTGGGATTTGCCGGGATTGATGACTGTGGCGGTGTTCACCCTGATCAATCTGCTGCTGGGGTACGGCTTCTTCAGGTTTGTACTGTTTCGCGGGCAAAAAGCATGAAGCCCTGGACGACGGCTGCGACTTTAAATCGATCGCTGGCGCCAGAGCAGGTTGATCGACTCGCTCTCGCAGCTGTTTTGCTCATTGCGCTATTCGTGCGGTTCTACGCCATTGCAGTGCCGGCAATCTGGTACGACGAAGCCTACAGCCTGGTGCTTGCACGCGAAGCACCCGCGCGAATCTGGGCGTTGACGGCGTTGGATGTACATCCGCCGCTCTACTACCTGCTATTGCATTACTGGATGTTGTTGTGGGGCGATTCGCCGTTTGCGGTTAGAGCCTTGAGTGCACTGGCCGATGTCGGCACGTTGCTGCTGAGTATCAAGTTGATGAGCCTGATCTCCACACGCAGAGCGACGTGGATCGCTGCTGTGCTGTTGGCTTTTTTGCCAATCTCGGTGCGTTACAGCCAGGAAGCCAGGATGTATACCTTGGTCGGGTTCTGGCTGATGGCGGCGACCGTGGTGTTGGTGTGCTGGGTCAGAGCCCCGGAGCAAAAACGCTTTTCGCTTATTTACGTGCTGCTGATGGTTGCTGCGTTTTATACCCATTACTTTGCAGGACTGTGCGTGCTGGTGCATTGGTTGTTCTGGTGGCAGAGCCGGTCCTCCAACACTGCCGTTGCGATCCCGTGGGGGCAGTGGACAGTCGCCAACCTTGCCATCGTGTTCTGGTATCTGCCCTGGATCCCTCCTCTCATCGAACAGCTTTCCATCACCAATAATTTGCAATGGATCCAGCCTGTCACGCTGCAAGATGGCTTGGCGCTGGTATGGCAATTCATCGTTCTGGGAGATTCGCGTCGCTCCCTTTGGCAGCTGATGCCGTTTGCGCTGATGCTGCTGTGTGCGGCAACAATCATTATGAAACCGAGCGGCGAGCGTCGATTCAGTGTGTTGCTGGTCAGCTATTTTTTTGTCCCCGTGATCGCTCTTTATCTGATCAGCCTGGTTCTTCCATTGTTTGTGCCTCGGTACCTGGTTTTTTCGGCACCCGCGCTGGCGATGATGATTGCCGCAGCGTTGGATACCGGCGGGACACGGCGGGCGTTCCTGGCGATGATAGCGCTGATGCTTGTCGTAGCTGCGCAGTTGCATGGGCTGACAATGGTCTATCGGCAAACCGATGGATTGAATGGAACGGGCGCGCGCCAAGACACTGGATTCGCTTCATTGGTGGCGCAGTTGAATCAGAACGCCCGTCCGGGAGACGAGATCATTATCGCCAATGCGTACTGGTTCCTGACTTTCGCTTATTACAGCACCACAAGCATTGAGCCAAAATACGAGATCCGCTCATCGATGGATGAGTTCTTGAGGCTTACAAGTCGGGGAGCCTTGAGCCTGATCAATGATCCTGCCAGGAGCGCCTACATCGACGGCGTGACGGCGCTGGATTGTCGTAGCCAGAGGGTGTGGTGGGTAACCGATAAGTCTTTGTCGCAAGCCCGACCGCTATTTGCAAAGGACCGTGCTCCTTCGTTTGTATTCAACGGCGGGAATGTTTTCGCGTATCTGTTCAGTCCAGACGCAGTGCTGGCCCCAGGGGAGGCCAGCACGTCAGTTGCTTCTATGCCGCCACCAGATCATTCGGCTCAAAACTGTCCGCCCGCGCCATTTGCCACATCCGCGAATAGAACTCGCCATTCACCTCGCCAGTGAGCAACTCACCGGGTTTGAGAAACACATGCAGTTGCGAGAACAGTTTGATCTCGGTCGCCGACATGCGTCGCACCAGGTGCTTGGCCGACAGTTGTGATGGATGTTCAAGGCCTGCGGCGGCGAGCATTTCCGCCAGTGCCTTGAGGGTGCTGCGATGGAAGTTGAAGACGCGTTGCGCCTTGTCCGGCACGACCAGGGCACGTTGGCGCAAGGCGTCCTGGGTGGCGACGCCGGTCGGGCATTTGTTGGTGTGGCAAGACTGTGACTGAATGCAGCCGATGGCGAACATGAAGCCGCGCGCGGAGTTGGCCCAGTCGGCGCCGATGGCCAGCACGCTGGCGATATCGAAGGCGCTGACGATCTTGCCGCTGGCGCCGAGTTTGATCTTGTCGCGCAGGTTCAGGCCGACCAAAGTGTTATGCACGAACAGCAGGCCTTCGCGCATCGGCACCCCGATGTGATCGGTGAACTCCACCGGTGCGGCGCCGGTACCGCCTTCCTTGCCGTCGACGACAATGAAATCCGGAAGGATGCCGGTTTCCAGCATGGCTTTGGCGATGCCCATGAACTCCCACGGATGACCGAGGCAGAACTTGAAGCCCACTGGTTTGCCGCCGGACAGTTCACGCAGTTGCTGGATGAAATGCATCATCTCGATCGGCGTGGAAAACGCGCTGTGACGTGATGGCGACACGCAGTCTTCGCCCATCATGATGCCGCGGGTTTCAGCGATTTCCCTGGTGACTTTATGCTTGGGCAAGATGCCGCCGTGGCCGGGTTTGGCGCCCTGGCTCATCTTGATTTCGATCATCCGCACTTGTGGATCCTGCGCCTGAGTGGCGAAGCGTTCCGGGTCGAAACGGCCGTCGCTGCTGCGGCAGCCGAAGTAGCCGCTGCCCAGTTCCCAGGTCAGGTCGCCACCGTGTTCGCGGTGATACGGGCTGATGCTGCCTTCGCCGGTGTCGTGGGCGAAGTTGCCGAGTTTCGCCCCCTGATTGAGTGCGCGAATGGCGTTGGCGCTGAGCGAGCCGAAGCTCATCGCCGAGATGTTGAACAGCGATGCCGAGTACGGCTGCGTGCATTGCGGGCCGCCGACGGTGACGCGGAAACTGCTCGGGTCGCTCAGCGGCGCCGGGCGCATCGAGTGACCGATGAATTCGAAACCGGCCTGGTAGACATCGATCAGCGTGCCGAATGGTTTGTCGGCGCTTTCGTTTTTCGCCCGCGAATAGACCAGCGAGCGCTGGGCGCGGGAGAAGGGCAGGGCGTCGCTGTCGGATTCGAGCAGGTACTGGCGAATCTCCGGGCGGATGCCTTCGACCAGATAGCGAATGTTGCCGAGGATCGGGTAGTTGCGTCGCACTGCGTGCGGGCTCTGCAGCAGGTCGAATACGCCGAGCAGGCTCAGCACACCGGTAACGGCGGTGATCGGCCAGAGCCAGTCATGTTCAAGGAAAGGCAGGCTGGTGAGGGTGAAAATCACGCAGACGGCAAAGAAGGCGTAGCGGCTCAGGAGTGACAGGCTCATACGGTTTCCTTGGTTCGGACTCAATGGATTGCAAACCTATTGGATGGGCCTTTGTGGCGAGGGGATTTATCCCCGTTGGGTTGCGAGGCAGCCCCAAAACCATCACAGCGGTTTAACTGAAAGACCGCATGCACAGGTTTTACGACTGCTGCGCAGCCGGACGGGGATAAATCCCCTCGCCACAGGGAGATTCATCGACTCAGGAAAGCGTGTCAGGCGTTTTGTGCCTGAAGAAAAATCGAAAACAGCTCGGACTGGGATTTGATCCCCAGCTTGCTGTACATGTGTTTCTTATGGACTTTCACGGTTTCTACAGAGATTTCCAGCTTACGGGCGATTTCTTTACTGGAGCAACCGCTGAGCATCAAACGCCCGACGTCCAGTTCCCGGGCGGTGAGTTGCGCGCCCTTGAGTTGCTGCACCGACGCTTCCAGTTGCACGCGCCAGTCTGGCTGCGCAGGTGTGGCGGCGAGCGCTACGGTTTCGTTGATTTCATAGGGTAGCCGCTGGCGTAACAGGCCGAGCACCCACGGCTGAATCAATGACAGCAGCGCAATCTGCTCAGCGCTAAAACGCTTTTCGCTGCCCAGCGACAGGCACAACGTGCGCTCACCTTCGAGCTGGCAATTGAACTGGATTTCGTCGGCCACCACATTCAGACGAAAGTATCGCTGGTAATACTCGGTCAGCTCGAAATGCTCCGGGGCAACCTCCGACAGGCGATACAAACCGGTGCGCGATTGCTCGCGGCAGGCAATGTAAAACGGGTCGAGCAGATACAAACCACGCAGATAATCCTGAAACAACTGGTCAGGACTGCCGTCTTCACCGGGGCATTCGGCAAAGACTTGCGGGTGCTGATCGGCACTGAACAGCAACGCCACCCAGCTATCGAACGGCACGTACTGATCCAGCAGGCGCACCAGTTGCGCCCAGAAATTTGGCTTGTCGAGCGCGTCGATCAGTTGCCCGACGGCGCGGTGCCAAGTGATGTCGTCAAACGAGAGTGTCATGCAACTACCCCTATCGGGTTACCCCGGCCGCGTGATTCCCTGGCCGGCTGCTTGCTGCGCATACTGGCCCACAGACAGCCACCGGGCAATCTTTCAGCGCCCGACGCTCATAACAAGGAATTCCCATGAAAGTCGAACTCGCCCAACTGGCGGGCCGTGACAATGGCACGGCATACAACCTCGAACGCGCGCTGACGGCGATTGCCGCGTGTGCTGCCGACACACAATTGCTGGTGTTCCCGGAAACCCACCTGATGGGCTTCCCGACCGCCGAGACTGTCGCGCAAACCGCCGAACCGGTCGATGGGCCGACCGTCAGTGCGGTGCTGGCGGCCGCTCGCGAGCGCAACATTGCGGTGGTGATCGGCATGGCCGAGAACGACAACGGGCGCTTTTTCAACACCACGTTGCTGCTCACCCCGCAAGGCATCGCCCTGAAATACCGCAAGACACATCTGTGGGCGTCGGATCGCGGTGTGTTCGAGGCCGGCGACCGCTACGCCACCTGCGAGTGGAACGGGGTGCGCGTCGGCCTGTTGATCTGCTACGACATCGAGTTCCCGGAAACCGCGCGTGCCCTGGCGCAACTGGGTGTCGAGTTGCTGATCGTGACCAACGGCAACATGGATCCGTACGGCCCTACTCACCGTACCGCGATCATGGCCCGTGCCCAGGAAAACCAGGCGTTTGCGCTGATGGTCAACCGCGTGGAAGCGGGCGATGACGGCTTGATGTTTGCCGGTGGCAGTGCGCTGGTGGATCCGCTCGGTTCGCTGCTGTTTGAAGCCGGACGTGAGCAAGGGCAGTTCAGCGTCGAGCTGGATTTCGCTCAGCTGGCCATTGCGCGCAAGGATTACCGTTATCTCGATGACCAGCGATTGAAGTTGCCGGGGCAGGTGGTGCAGCACGCTGGTGGTTTGCGCGAGTTGCTGATTCCTGCGCGCTGAAGATCAAAAGATCGCAGCCTTCGGCAGCTCCTACAGGAGTACGCATTGCCATGTAGGAGCTGCCGAAGGCTGCGATCTTCTATCGATTCATTTGACTCACCCAAAACAACAACACACATACCCGAAACATTCGCCGAACTCGGCTCTGCCATAAATCCAATAAAATTCGGAGTAAGTCGCTCATGGCTCGTTTGCAACGCACCCTGTCATTAGGGTCGGTGGTGCTGTTCGGCATCGCCTACATGACGCCGATCATTGTCCTCGGCACCTTCGGCATTCTTGCGCAATCCACCGCTGGCATGGTGCCGGCTGCATACCTGGCGGCGCTGGTGGCGATGTTCTTCACCGCCATGAGCTACGGGCGCATGGCTGCCGCGTTCCCGGTCGCCGGCTCGGCTTACAGCTACGTGCGCAAGGCGATCAGCCCGAAACTCGGCTTCATCGCCGGTTGGGCGGTGCTGCTCGACTACCTGTTTCTGCCCATGGCGATCTGGCTGATCGGCGCTGCCTATCTGGCGTCGGCGTTCCCCTCGATTCCGCAGTGGATCTGGGTGCTGGCGTTCATCGGCATCACCAGCGCGATCAACATCATCGGCCTGAAACTGGCCAACGGCATCAACGCCCTGTTGATGCTGGTGCAGTTCCTCGTACTGATCGCGTTCGTCGCGCTCTGCGTGCACTACATCGGCGGCGATGCGAGCACACCGCTGTGGTCGATCAAGCCGTTCTTCAACGGTGACATGCAAATGCCACTGATCATGAGCGGCGCGGCGATTGCCTGTTATTCATTCCTCGGTTTTGACGCGGTCAGCACGCTGACGGAAGAAACCCGCGATCCACGCCGCACCATTCCCCGCGCGATCATGTTGATCACCTTGATCGGCGGATTGATCTTCGTCGGCGTGTCGTATTTTGTGCAGATCGCGCATCCGTCTTTCCAGTTCGACAGTGTCGACTCGGCGGCTTACGAGATTGCCCGCAACATCGGCGGTGATCTGTTCGTGTCGATTTTCCTCGTCGGTCTGATCGTCGGCCAATTCGCCTCCGGTCTGTCCGCCCAGGCCAGCGGTTCACGGCTGTTGTTCGCCATGGGCCGCGACGGGGTGTTACCGAAGTCGTTTTTCGGCACCCTGCACGCGCGTTTCGGCACGCCGGTCAACAGCATCCTGCTCTGCGCGGTGGTGGCGCTATTGGCGCTGAAACTCGATGTGACGACTTCTACTTCATTCATCAATTTCGGCGCGTTCCTCGCGTTCAGCCTGGTCAACCTGTCGGTGATCTTCCATTACTGGATCGCTGGCGAGAAAAAGGGTCCGCGTGAACTGGTACTGTTCTTGATCTTTCCGTTCATCGGTCTGGTCGCGGATTTGTGGCTGATGGTCAGCCTCGATCATCTGGCGGTCTATCTGGGGCTAAGCTGGCTGGCCATCGGCGTGGTGTATCTGGCGGTACTCACCGGCGGTTTCCGTCGCCAGCCGCCGGAAATGGATTTTCAGGAAGCAACCTGAGATCGTCGGCAACGGCTTTGCGCACAAACGGCAGGCATGTGATGCTTGCCGTTTTTGCGCCAAAGGCTTTCTCTGTCATGTCGACTTTTTCCGCTCAAACGCCTGCCCTGATTCGCATCGCCGCGGCACTGCTGCTTAACACTGACGGCCAGACCCTGTTGGTGCGCAAGCGCGGCACCACGGCGTTCATGCAGCCGGGCGGCAAGATCGAAGCCCACGAGTTGCCGGTACATGCACTGGCTCGCGAGCTTGAGGAAGAACTGGGGCTGGAGATCGATCCCGCACAGGCGACTTTTTTGGGTCAATTTTCGGCACCTGCGGCCAACGAGCCGGGGTTTACAGTGCAGGCGGAAATCTTTCAACTGACGATCGACACCGACGTCACTCCCGCTGCCGAAATCGAAGAAGTCATCTGGATCGATCCGGCCACTGATCCTGCGGTCGATCTGGCGCCATTGACACGTGACCAGATCCTGCCGTTTTATCGCCATTCGCTGACAGCAATCGCCTGATCATCCACGCAAAGGACTTTGCCATGATCCCGCTTCAAGACCTGCTGATTTTCGCCGCCGCCGCGTTGCTGATGGTACTGACACCGGGGCCGAACATGATCTATCTGATTTCACGTTCGATCTGCCAGGGACGCCGGGCCGGGGTGACGTCCTTGTTGGGCGTGGTGGCGGGGTTCTTTGTGCATCTGTTTGCGGCGGCCGCCGGTTTGACCGCGGTGTTCCTCGCGGTGCCGATGGCTTATGAAGTATTGAAGTGGGCCGGTGCGCTCTACCTGTTGTGGCTGGCCTGGCAAGCGGTGAAACCCGGCGCGCGGTCGCCGTTCGAAGCGCAACAACTGCCACCGGACTCGTCGCGCAAACTGATCACCATGGGCTTTCTCACCAGTGCGCTGAACCCGAAAATCGCGGTGTTCTATCTCTCGGTGTTTCCACAGTTCATCAGCCCTGAACACGGCTCGGTGTTCACCCAGAGCATCATTCTCGGCCTGACCCAGATCAGCGTCAGTTTCTGCGTCAATCTGTTGATCGCGCTATTCGCGGCAGGCATTGCCTCCTGGTTCGTGCGCTATCCGACGTGGCTGGCGGTACAGCGTTATTTCATGGGGTTCGTGCTGGGCGCGCTGGCCGTGCGCCTGATGCTTGAGCAACGCAGGACGGCGTGAACATGTGGATCGAACGGCTGGACGCCAGTCACGCGCTGGCTTATCGAGAATTGATGCTCGAAGCTTATGATCGCCACCCGCAGGCGTTCACTTCCAGCGTGCGCGAGCGCGCGGCGATGCCGTTGAGCTGGTGGGAGGGCCGCCTGACCAGCAAGCTTGACGTGGTGCTCGGCGCTTTTGAAGGTGGCACGCTGGCCGGTATCGTCGGCCTTGCCTTTGAGCCGCGCGAGAAAGCCCGACATAAAGCCACCTTGTTCGGCATGTACGTCTCAGCCGACTTCCGCGAGCATGGCCTGGGATTCGAACTGGTTCAGGCGGCACTCGCCGAAGCGCAAAACCACCCGGCGCTGAAAGTCGTCCAGCTGACTGTCACCGCTGGCAACGACTCGGCGTTCAAACTTTATCAGCGCTGCGGCTTCATCCAGTTCGGCCTCGAACCGCTGGCGGTACGGGTCGCTGAAGATTACTTCGACAAGATCCACATGTGGCGCCAGCTCTGATATCACACTGAACCCTCGTGCGAGCGAGCCTCCTCGCGAAGGCAATCTGTCAGTTGATATCCGCTGTGACTGACACGCCGCATTCGCGAGCAAGCCCGCTCCCACAGGGTTTGTGTGTATGGAGTTCAGCGTACCGCGCTGACGCCGTCGAGGGTCGAGAACGAGGTGTCCTTGGCGGTCAGGAGGAAATCGCGCATGTACGGCGCATCGAGCATGTCCGCACGAATCGCCGCGTACAGCGTGGCAAACAGGCCTTTTTCGCCGAGGCGCTTGGCCTTTACGTAACCACGCGAGCTGTACTCATGCAGCGCCCAGTGCGGCATGCCGCAGACGCCACGGCCGCTGGCGACCAGTTGCATCATCATTACCGTCAGTTCCGAAGTACGTACTTGTGCGGGCTCGATATCGGCGGGTTCAAGAAAACGGGTGAAGATGTCCAGGCGATCGCGTTCTACCGGATAGGTGATCAGGGTTTCGCTGAGCAGGTCTTCGGGGACAATGTAAGGTTTGCTCGCCAGCGCATGCTGATTGGCCACCGCGAGCATGGCTTCGTAGGTGAACAGCGGCACGTAGGTGATGCCGGCGATTTCCAGCGGATCGGAAGTCACCACCAGATCCAGATCGCCACGGGCGAGTGCCGGTAGCGGCGCGAAGGAAAACCCCGAGGCCAGATCGAGTTCGACTTCCGGCCACGCGTCGCGGAACTGGTCGATGGTCGGCATCAGCCACTGAAAGCAGCTGTGGCATTCAATGGCCATGTGCAGACGCCCGGCAGTGCCACCGGCCAGACGGCTGATGTCACGTTCGGCGGCGCGCAGCAGCGGCAGTGTCGCGTCAGCCAGTTGCAGCAAGCGCAAACCGGCGCTGGTGAAACGCACCGGCTTGGTTTTACGTACGAACAAGGGCATGCCCATGCGTTCTTCCAGTTCCTTGAACTGGTGGGACAGGGCCGATTGGGTCAGGTGCAGACGGTCGGCGGCGTCGACCAGGCTTTCGGCTTCGCGCAGGGCGTGCAGGGTTTTCAGATGACGGATTTCAAGCACCGCAGGCTCCATGAAACAAATTTGTGATAAGAGTGATTGCGGTGAGTTTGTCTCATGTTGGTGAAGCTGTCGACCAGCATGCCTTTCTTCGTGTCCGGGGGTTATGTCGGCGGAGCACTGGCAATGCTCCGCCGCTTTTACCTACAGCTTTGAAAAGTGCCGAATGCCCAGCGCTCTACCGACATCGCCACGCCAGATCGCTTCGATCTGCGCGCCACTCGCTGCCTGCGCCTGCTGCCATTGCAGACCAAGGTTGCGCTGCTCGGGCAGTTTCAAGTGGGCTTTGACGAAGTCCTCGAAAGGTACTTTGTCCGACGTGTAGTGAAAGTGCGCATACCAGAGCGCGCGTGGCGGATTAGCGGTCAGATCGCGCACCTCGTACTCCTGGAGAAAGTCCTTGCGCCCGTCGACTCGTTTGCCCAGTGCGCGCAGTGCGCCTTCCTTGCGGATATCGATCACTTTCTGTTGTAGCAGATAGTCCAGATACCCTTCGGTAGGAGTTCTGCTGCGCAGTGACTGATCGATGCGCAGCGTACGGCCGAGGCTTATCAACTCCTGAGCCTTGTCCTGCAATTGCATGACCAGAGGCTCGGCTGGCGAGAGCCGTGCGATGGCGTTCGCACGGGTGCTCAATTCCGTCGCTTCACTGCCGAGCATGTGTTCCAGATCGATTGGCAACATGTCCTGTCGCGCGTAACCGGTGACTTTGCTGTTATAGGCGGGTAAGGCGGCGAGACGCTTGCGGGCTTCGTTCAACAGGGGTTGTACGTTGGTTGGCAAGGATTGAGCAGAGGCCGCGGGTTGCGCATCCAGATGGTACTTGCCGCTCGATCGCGGTAGCCAGGTCTCCCGGTAACCGTCGATGCTTTCGATGGTGAAACGCTTTTGCCGGGTCCCCGCATCAATACTTTCGATACCGATCAGCAATTGGTTGTCCTCGGTTTCAAACAACTGCTTGCCGCCCGCTTCTTTGGGTTTGATCGCGGGACGTTGCTTGATCGCTTGACGGGCATGCTGTTCAACCTTGGTCAGACCGTCGAGAAATGCCTTGACCTCTTCAAGATCCAGGTGCTGTGGATAACCCAGTGACCACGCGTTCAACTGACGGCGAAAGCCTGCGTAGATTTCCAGGCAGTCCTCGATCACACGATTGCGTTGGGCAAGGCTGGCATGTACTTCAGGTAAATGATGCTGCGTCAGCAGAGCACGTCCGACCTTGACCCGGGCGTCTTTGAGTTGCACGTGAAAGTAGACCCAGGACAGGTCGTCGACCGCCTCGTAGTGGGTAATGATCTCCAGAATGTGCGCGGTTCTCAGGTAATAGTGCGTGGTTTCGCCAAACCGTTGGTTCAGAGGCGTAAGCTCCGCTGTCATTGTGGCTTTATGCGCCCGGTTAGTGATGCGGCTATGCCAGAGATTGGCCTGTTCGATGAATCCGTGCTGGTGATCGAATTCCTTGAGGAAGTTTTTGCGCACGACTTTGCGTTGGGCCATGAGACTTATATGGGCCGTAGTGTTATCGATGGGGGTCGCGCCAGACTGCGCAACGAGTGCGTCGACACTGTTCAGATGTTCCAGCAGGCGTTGGCGGGAAATGGCGGCGCGCTGTAATGAACGATCCACCTGCGCCCATGCGCAGCGACTTTGAATGTCTTCGAGCACCAGGCGTTTTCTGCCGTGACTCAGCGGCAGTAGTTCGGCAACATTCTGGTATAGCACCTGGGCCAGTTCGATATCGTTGAGGCAGGCTGCGTCAACTGTCGCTTCCAGAGATTGACGCTCGGCAATGGGCAGTTGGTTGTATCGCTTCAAAAGCTGGTTGGAGCTGCGCGTCTGGGTATCAAGGCGCCGGATGTAAGCATCGGCGGTGTTGGTCAGGGTCAGTTGCCTGCGCAGTTGGCGATCGGTCCACCAACGTGGCAGCCACTGACGGATGGATTCGGGCCAGAGCGGGTCGAGGCCATTGGCCAAGTGCCCGATGGCCGCGCCACCGCCGGCACCGCCGCCGTCCATCAGCGTGCCATGCACGGCGTAATGGGTGTTCCACTGGCCGGCCTCGTCGAGAGCGATCGGCTGTTTATAGGAGCGCGCCCATGTGCCATAAAGCCTCCAGCCGCGCGGTGCGTCGTGCAACTGAATACGGTAGATCCGGCCCTGACGCACCATGAAATCCCCCTCGGGATGGCGATAGACATTGCGATAAATGCCGTGGCTATCCGCTCGCAGACCCGTCAGGGAAATCTCGAATTCATACTCGTAGCCCTTGAAGCGATCAAGTGACTGGCGCGCCCATTGCCAGGACGTCTGCATGGCGCCAAACCTTGTGGTCAACGCTGTCCCGCGGCGCTGGCGGGGTATCAGGCGGGCGGCGGCGGGTACCGAGATCGTCGCTGGGAGAATATCCATCGCGGCATCGATCAGGGACAGCAACACCGATTCGACTTCCGCCAGCCCATGTCCGATGTCTCCGCGCAGGAACGCCGCAACCGCGAGGTTGGCGCTGTTCCACGCGTCATACAGGGCGACCGAGGCACCAATGAATGGCAGCATGCCCACGGCCATTTTCAGGTAGTTGAACAGCGTGCCGGACTTCAGCGCACAGTGTTCCAGATATAAGGCGTCATTGGAGCGAGAACTGCTGCGGTGTGCTTCCAGTACTCGGCCCATGTGCACGTCGAGCAAATGCATGGCCAGTGACGTCGATGCTGGCCAGGCCAGCCCGGTGCCGATCAGCGCGTGGAAATTGCGCAGTTGAGCTTCGTTGATCCGGCTGACATGGGTGGCAAAATCGCCGCTCAAGGTTCGTCCGGCCAGATAGTTGACCATTCGCGCGTCTACGCAACGTTTGAACAGATCCAGACGTGCCTCTTCCAGCGTGGCGAACTGGCGCAGGAAAACCCCGTCGGTGCTGTCCGGAAAATACAGCAGGGTCAAACCGCTGACCTGTTCGACGATAAACGTCACCCCGGCCAGCGTGGTCGGCCCCTGATGGGCGGTGTCCGTGCCGCCAACGGTGAGATGTGCAGGTAACAGCACGATTCGTTTGCCGCTGACGCTATATGCCTCCCGCGTCGAGGCATCGATGGCGATCTTCAGCAGCGCGTATCCGGCGCTGTCGATATGCCGTTGCAGTACGGCGAATTCGCATTGCAGCTTGAGCATCAACCGCCATGGCTCGCTCAGGCATTCGCGTCGATACGCGAGGTCGAACGCTGATTCGCCGGGCATGCCAAGAAAAGTCTGGCGAATCAGCGTTTCATACTTTCCGGCCAGATCCAGATCGGTTAACGACTTGCGCAGATAGGCCGGAGTCAATCCGCTTTCCACGGCTTTTCGATCCTGCTCGTCTTCGGCGCTGACCTTGACCCGCAGGAATGACAGCCGCCACCACATGGCCTGATCGATGTTGTCTTGCGCCAGTTCATCGAGGGCCATTTCGCTGCGCCGGGTACTGGCCACAAGTGTGTTGCGGTGCGGTGTGCCAGGCGCTGCACCGTCGATCAAGGTTTTTCGCCAGTCGGTGCTGTCGGGCAAATCCAGCGTCACCGACACGCTTCGCTTGAGCGCGAAATCCTTGCGCAGTCGAGCATCAAGGCGCTTTTTGCTGAAGACGGATCGCGCTGGCAGATCGCGTTCGAGCAAGGCATGGCAATGCTGCATGGCCTTGAGATAGTCACTGATCAATCTTTTACTGCGCGCGCATTGGGCGTTGTCGAGGTTATCCAGCCACGGCGGCAGGTTGCCGGCGAGGGCGGCGGTGCGTTCCTGCTCAAGGCGATAGGCGAACGCCAGTTCGCGTGCCTGTGACAAGGGTACCGTCAAACGTGCAAGATGTTGTTCGCTCAGTTGCTCCATCGCTGCCGCACGTTCGCTGGCACGGGAGGGCAGCGGGTTTTCACGGATGACGGTTGCTGCCTGCTGCTCGCATCGGTAAAGCTGCTGTTCAAGCACCCATACGAACGGATCGCCGCTAAGTGGCGTCAGCTGCAGCAGCAACTCCTCATCAATGGCCGAGTGCTTGAACACCTGTTGTTCCAGCGCCTGACGTGAACTGAAGCGCTGCAATCCGCCGGACTGCCCGGGCCAATAGAGCAGCAGGCTTTCTGTGGCACCCGGCTCCAGCGCAAAAGGCGCAGCGATGACCAGCACACCGTTCAGATCCTCTACCATCGGTTGGTCATCTGCCGCTGCCACCAAAGTCACACGGGCAAATACCGTTTCCTGGTGGGGCAGCGTTCGCTCGGGTGCGTCGAGCAAGGCAATGATCCGCCGGTGTTCATCGACGGAGAGCTGATTGAGCGTCAGTTGCAGTTCGACTTCTGCACGCAACCCGCGTAATCGGGCCTGATGCAGGGCGTGGTAATGGGCATTGGTGGCGTGGCGCAGCTCAAGCATTTTCAGTGGAACGCGGTGGTCGAGCAACGCTGAAGCCGCGTTATGGCTGGCATTTTGCGCCTCGCTCAAGGCGTCGAACTGTTGCGTCAGTTTCTGCCGTAACGGGGTGTTCAGGCTGGCTGCCACGGCATCGCCCAGCAACTGTTCGAGGGCTTTCTGCTCAAGGGCCAAAGCTTGGCTGCGCTGGCTGAAAGGAATGTCGGGGTTCAGCAGACCGAACAGGGCCGGGTCGTCGACAGGCATTGCTTCATCGGGAGTTGGCAAGGGTGGTTCGGCGATCAGGCTCGACAAGTCGGGCCATGCGGGCGAAGGGTGCGCATTGGGCAACAGATTGAAAAGTAATTCGAGGTTGCACTTGAGTGGGTCGAGATCGAGCGCGACTTCTGCCAGCGTTGCTGCCTCCAGTCGCGGCAGCCGGCTGTTTTTCTGGCAATGTTCGATCAGCCAGCGCTGAAGATCGGCGTGTTGCTTGAAGAGGCTGAAGGCTGGCGAGGTTGAAGGCAGATACAACAGATGAGATGCGGGCGAGTCGCCGTCAATGCGCAATAGTAATGCGCCTGCCAACGAGACGTGGCTGTCATCGATACGTTTAAGCTGAAGCTGCGCGAAATGCACGTCGGCTGTAGCGACCGTTGACGGATCGACGGCCGCCGACAATGTCTGCAATTGTCCGATGCTGATCGTCCCTTCGGCACAAGCGAGCTGACTGGCCGCTTCGAAATGCTGACGGTAGATGCGCAGGGCCTGATCCCGGCGCGACAGTGGTGTGCCGGTTGCACGCAGGCTCCAGTCGCGGTCGCTGCCGGTCGGAAACCGGGCCATGAGGTCCAGCCACTGGCGGTGACAGTCGCGCAGACGTGCGCCAGCGCTCAGATAGAGGTTTTGATCGAGGTTCGACCGCAGAGGCTGGTCCAGGCCGAAGTCGGCCGTAGAAGGGGTATCGGACATGCGACAGGCTCCAGAAAACATGAAGGCCGGCTAATCCCGGTCTTCATGCCATTAGAGGCGAGCCGTCACCGGCATCTGCGGTACATAGTTATCGCTTTTTGCCGCGTTCGTTTCAGGAAGTGTCGAGGTCACGCGAGCTGTGGTGAGCACGACCATTCGGCAAACTTCATCAAACTGTCACGTAACTGTGGCAGCGCGCTTGAACAAACTTCATCAGACTCGCGCTCTACTGGGGTTCTGCGTTTCGGTGTTTTTCATGCGTTTATTTTTCCTGTTGGCCGCGCTGATGTTCGGCCTGCCGTCGATGGCGGCTTCGCGTTGCGATGTCAATGTACCGACCGAAAGGGTCGATCTGGCGCAGGTGAGTCTGGCGTACCAGAGCATCGGCCGTGCCTCGGATCCGGCGTTGCTGTTGGTAATGGGCCTTGGTGGACAGTTGATCCACTGGCCGGACGAAGTCGTGGTGGCTCTGTGTCAGCAGGGCTTTCGGGTTATTCGCTACGACAACCGCGATGTCGGTCTGTCGACCTGGCGCCAGGCACCAGCCGAGGCCAACCTGACGTTTGAAGTGCTGCGCTACAAACTCGGTTTGCCGGTGGCGGCGCCCTACAGCCTGACCGACATGGCCGACGATGCGTTGGGTTTGATGGATGCGCTGCACGTCGAGCAGTTTCACGTGCTGGGTGCCAGCATGGGCGGGATGATCGCTCAGCACATGGCGGCGATGGCGCCGCAGCGAGTCGAGAGCCTGACGCTGATCATGACCACTTCCGGCGCCGAAGGGTTGCCGGCGCCGAGCGCGGCGCTGGTGCAATTGTTGTCGCGGCGCGGCGCGCCGAATCGCCAGATAGCGCTGGAGCAGCAGGCCGATCTGCTGGCAGCGCTGGGTAGCCCGGCGGTCAGCGACGATCGGCAGATGCTGCTGCAACAGGCGGCGGCTTCGTATGACCGCGCGTTCAATCCTGAAGGCGTGAAACGGCAGATCATGGCGATCCTCGCCGAGCCGAGCCGGGTGGCGCTGCTCAATCAATTACGAGTGCCAACGCTGGTGGTGCATGGCACGGCGGATCCATTGCTGCCGGTGATGCATGGCGTGCATCTGGCGGCGCATATTCGCGGCAGTCAGTTGAAGCTGATTCCGGGGCTGGCGCATCGTTTCCAGGAGGCGTTCAAGGAACCGTTGCTGGCGGCGGTGCTGCCGTATTTGCAGGCGCATCGTGAAGACACTTCGCACTGGGCGCAGATTGAGCCGGTGGTGGGCGGGAATCTGCTGTAACCAGGGTTTGCGGCGCCTTATCGCGAGCAGGCTCGCTCCCACATTGGAACGCATTCCCCGTGTAGGAGCTGCCGCAGGCTGCGATCTTTTGATCTTAAAAAACAAAGTCAAAAGATCGCCGCCTGCGGCAGCTCCTACAGGGGCGTCAGGGTGTATCGTGCAAACTTTCCCTCACGAATTCCCCTGCGAGGTGTGTGATGAGTTCTGCTTTGAAGATCGATTTTGTCAGCGACGTCTCTTGCCCGTGGTGTGTCGTCGGCTTGTATGGTTTGCTCGAAGCGCTGGAGATTCTGCACAACGAAGTGCAGGCCGAGATCCGTTTCCAGCCGTTCGAGCTGAATCCGAAAATGGGCACTGACGGGCAGAACATCGCCGAACACATCCAGGAAAAATACGGCTCGACGCCGGAGCAGTCGCAAAAGAATCGCGAGGCGATTCGTGCGCGGGGTGCCGAGCTTGGATTTGCCTTTCGCACCGATGGCAACAGCCGCATCTACAACACTTTCGATGCGCACCGCTTGTTGCATTGGGCGGAGCTTGAAGGTGTGCAGTTGCCGTTGAAAGAGGCGTTGTTCAAGGCCTACTTCAGTGATGGCGGCAATCCGTCGGATCACCGGCAACTGCTGCAGATCGCCGAGAGTGTCGGCCTGGATCGCCAGCGTGCGGAGACGATTCTGGCGTCGGACGAGTTCGCCGATGAGGTGCGAGAAGAAGAGCAGCTGTGGCTGCAACGCGGAGTGAGTTCGGTGCCGACAGTGGTGTTCAACGGTCAGTACGCGGTGACGGGCGGGCAACCGGTGGAAACGTTTGTCGGGGCGATCCGACAGATCATGGCCGACTCCCGGGGCGGCACCGTCAACGGCTGAAACTGCATTCCTGTATATCCGGGTTATCCGGGTATGCCCGTAGGAGCTGCCGCAGGCTGCGATCTTTTGATCTTGCCCTTAAAAAACAGGATCAAAAGATCGCAGCCTTCGGCAGCTCCTACGGGAGATCGGGTTTATTAGCTGTGCAGGCGCACCCAGACGCTGACCAACACGGTGGCAGCCATCAACCACGCCACGGCCGCGACGGCCAGCGATGCTTCCAGCCGCAGCCGGTCAACCATCACGTACAGCGTCGCCAGATAGACAAAGTACGGAATGATCGACCACATGCCGAACACGATCGTGGTCTTCAGATCCTCAATCGAGCGCCCCTTGCCAACGATGTAATGCGCAATCAGCGCAAACGTCGGAAACAGTGGCACCAGTCCGGCGATGTAATAGTTTCTGGTTTTCGACAGCGCCGCGATGATCACCACCACCGCTGCGCCCAACAAGGCTTTGAAAATCAGATCCACGTGGTTCTCGCTTAATGGCTCAGGCCGTATTTTTTGACTTTGTCGAACAGCGTGGTCTTGGCCATGCCCAGCTCGAGACTCGCCTGGGTCAGGTTGCCGCCGCTGCGCTGCAAGGCGTCGTTGAGCAGGTTGCGCTCGAACGCTTCCACCGCTTCGGCGAATGCCAGGCCCTGTGCGCCACTGCTGGCACCGGACTTCTTGAACGCTGGCAAACCCAGGGCAAAACGCTCGGCGACGTTGCGCAGTTCACGCACGTTGCCCGGCCAGTCGTGGCTCATCAAATTCGACAGGGTCTGATTGTCCAGCTCCGGCAGCGCGCGATCAAAACGCAAGGCCGACTGTTGGGTGAAGTGTTCGAACAGCTGCAGGATGTCTTCGCGGCGCTCGCGCAGTGGCGGCAATTCCAGCGTCACCACGTTGAGTCGATAGTACAGATCGCTACGGAATTCGCCGGACTTGCTCGATTCGTCGAGGTCGGATTTGGTCGCCGCGATCACCCGGCAATCCACCGCCACGCTCTGGTTCGAACCGAGGCGTTCGAGAGTGCGCTCCTGCAACACGCGCAGCAATTTGATTTGCAACGGCAGCGGCATGCTTTCCACTTCGTCGAGGAACAGCGTGCCGCCATCGGCGTGTTCGATCTTGCCGATGCGCCGTTTGCCCGCGCCGGTGAAGGCGTTGGCCTCGTGGCCGAAGATCTCGCTTTCGAAGAGGTTCTCCGGCAGACCGCCGCAGTTCAACGCGACGAACTGTTTGCTGTGACGACGACTGAAATCGTGCAGGCAACGCGCGACCAGTTCCTTGCCGGTGCCGGTCTCGCCTTCGATCAATACGTTGGCCGAAGTGTCGGCGACGTTGGCGATCAGTTCGCGCAGGTTCTGCATGGCCGGTGAGCGACCGATGATGCGGCCTTCAAGGGAATCGCGTTCGGCCAGTTGCCGGCGCAGCGACGACACTTCGCGGGCAAGGCTGCGTTGCTCCAGCGCCCGTCGTGCGACATCCACCAGACGTTCCGGCGAGAACGGTTTCTCCATGAAGTCGTAGGCGCCTTTCTGCATCGCGCCGACAGCCATGGAAATGTCGCCGTGCCCGGTGATCAATACCACCGGCAGGCTGCGATCACGTTGCTTGAGGCGGGTCAGCAGTTCCAGGCCATCGATGCCTGGCAGGCGAATGTCGCTGATGACGATGCCGGCAAAGTTGTCGCCGACCCGTTTCAGCGCTTCTTCGGCACTGCCGACGCCGACGCAGGGAATGTCTTCCAGCGTCAGCGCCTGCTGGCAGCCGAGCAGCACATGGGGGTCGTCTTCGACGATCAGCACACTAAGTTCGGGGTTCATATTGGCTCGGCAGGTGTAGGGCTTACCAACGGTAAACTGAGGACAAAGGTGGTACCACCGCTGGCCGGGTGTTCGACACCCAGATGCCCGCCGGTGGCGGCGGCGAAGCTGGCGGAAAGGGTCAAGCCGAGACCCAGGCCCTGTTCGCCAAGTTTGGTGGTAAAGAACGGTTCGAACAGATGCTTGCGCGCTTCGGCATCGATGCCGTGCCCGTTGTCGCGTACACGCAGGCGATACTTGCCGTTGAATTCTTCGCCCTCCAGCCACAGTTCGGGTTGTGGTTGCGCCTGCATGGCGTCGAGGGCGTTGCCGATCAGGTTGACCAGAATCTGTTCGAGGCGGGTCTGGTCGATCTGCACCTGGACGTCGATGAATTGCCGATGCACCTGCAACGCGGCGCTTTCGACCCGAGCGCCGAGCACTTGTAGCGCCGCGTCGACGGCTTTGCCAAGGCTGGCCTGGCCCTGATTGTCGCCGCGCCGGGCGAACGAGCGCAGGCTGGCGGTGATGCGGCCCATGCGGTCGATCAGGTCATTGATGGTCTTCAGATTGGTACTGGCGACATCGAGCTGGCCGCGCTCCAGAAAGCGAATGGTATTGCCGGACAGCGTGCGCATCGCTGCCAGTGGCTGGTTCAATTCGTGGGCGATGCTGGTCGACATCTGGCCGATCGCCGCAAGCTTGCCGGCCTGCACCAGCTCATCCTGCGCGCGGCGTAAGGTCTCTTCGGCCTGACGGCGTTCGCGGATCTGACTCTTCAGGCGTTCGTTGCTCGCGCGCAGGTCGGTGGTGCGTTCGGTAATCCGACGCTCCAGTTGATTGTTGGCTTCCTGCAAGGCCTCGCGGGCGGCGAGGCGAGTGGCGATGACCTTGCGCCGCTCGTTCCAGGCGATCAGCAGGAACGCCACCAGCGCAAACGCGACGGCGACGAGAATGCCTTGGTTGATCGCTTCGCGGCGCAGATCCTGCAACGGCGTGAGCAGGGTGAAATTCCACGGTGTGTCGGTCAGTGGCCGGGTTTGCGCCAGATAGCTGATGTCGTCTTCGTCGGACTGCAGTTCGCTGTTGGCGGGGAAGGTGAGTTTCTCCACGCCTTCAGACAACGTCTCGCGCGCCAGCGGTTGCAGTTCATTGAGCGGGAACCAGTAATACTGCAGGCTGCGGGCGAGTTTCTCTTTGGTCTCTTCGCTCAGCGGAATGACCGATTTGAGCCGTCGGGCGGGGTCGCTGGAGAGAATGATGATGCCGTTTTCATCGCTGACGAACGCTTCGAGACGCGCTCGCTGCCAGCGCTCTTCCATGGCTTCCAGACGCACCTTGACCACGGCGACGCCAATGATCTTGCCGTGTTCTTCGAGGCCGTGGGCGAGGTAGTAACCCGGCTCGCCATTGGTGCTGCCGATCCCGTAGAAACGACCAGGTTCGCCACGCACGGCGCGCTGAAAGTAGGCACGGAAGGACAGGTCTTCACCGAGATAACTGTCGACATCGCGCCAGTTGCTGGTGGCCATGACACGGCCGGTGGTGTCCATCACGTAGATGGCCCGACTGCGGCTGCGCCGGTTCAGGCCTTCAAGGTAGGCGTTGACCGTTTGCCGATGTTCCGTGGTCGGGTCGGCCAGCAACTGCGGGACACTGGTTTCGAGCTCCAGCAGGCTGGGCAGATAGGTGTATTTGCTGATCTCGCTTTCGACGGCGCGGGCGTGCAATTCCAACTGACGCTGGCCGTTCTCGCCGAGGCTGCGGATGCCGAAATGTTCACTGGTCCAGAAGCCGATGAAACCCAGTCCGATCATCAGGGTGATGATCAGCGGCGGCAGGAACAAATGACGAATCAGACGGGGCTTCACGGCAAGTGATGGCTTTGCTGCGCGATAGAGATTGGGGTCGCATTTCATCACAGATGCCTTGGGTCAACCACCACAACAGACCTTGCCATTCCCCTGTAGGAGCTTCCGCAGGCTGCGATCTTTTGATCTTTAAAAACAAAGTCAAAAGATCGCAGCCTGCGGCAACTCCTACAGGGGGCCGGCGGTGGTGCTTTTAGTGCTGCAGGATTTTCTCGAGGAAGTGCTGCGCGCGTTCGGAACGGGCGCTGATGTCGCCGAAGAATTCCTCTTTCGGGCAGTCTTCGATGATCTTGCCGGCGTCCATGAAAATCACCCGGTCGGCCACTTTACGGGCGAAGCCCATTTCGTGGGTCACGCACATCATGGTCATGCCTTCGTGGGCCAGTTGCACCATCACGTCGAGTACTTCGTTGACCATTTCCGGGTCGAGCGCCGAGGTCGGTTCGTCGAACAGCATGACGATCGGGTCCATCGCCAGCGCACGGGCAATCGCCACGCGCTGTTGCTGACCACCGGACAGTTGCCCCGGATGCTTGTGGGCATGGGCCGACAGGCCAACGCGCTCGAGCAGTTGCAGACCTTTCTTGGTCGCCTCTTCCTTGCTGCGGCCCAGCACCTTGATCTGCGCAATGGTCAGGTTTTCGGTGATGGTCAGGTGCGGGAACAGTTCGAAATGCTGGAACACCATGCCCACGCGTGAACGCAGTTTCGGCAGGTTGGTCTTCGGGTCGGCAATCGAGGTGCCGTCGACGACGATGTCGCCTTTCTGGAACGGCTCCAGCGCGTTGACGCATTTGATCAGAGTCGATTTACCCGAACCGGACGGGCCGCAGACCACGATCACTTCGCCTTTTTTGACCTCGGTGCTGCAATCAGTCAGCACCTGGAAGTCCCCATACCACTTGTTGATGTTCTTGATAGAGATCATACGGCGAACCTTTTTTGCAGACGCTTGACCAGCAGCGAGGCGGAAAAGCTGATGATGAAGTAGACGACACCGGCGAAAATCAGGAACTCGTTGGAGCGGCCAATGATGTCGCCGTTGGAGCGGGCGGAGTTGAGGAAGTCCACCAGGCCCACGGTGTAAACCAGCGATGTGTCCTGGAACAGAATGATCGACTGTTGCAGCAGCAACGGGGTCATCTTGCGGAACGCCTGAGGCAGGATGATCAGGCGCATGGTCTGGCCGTAGCTCATGCCCATCGCCTGCGCGGCGGCCATCTGGCCTTTGGGGATCGACTGCACGCCGGCCCGGACGATTTCACAGAAGTACGCGGCTTCGAACATCATGAAAGCCACGACGCAGGAAGTGAACGCGCCAATCGGCGTGTCTTCGCCGGTGATCCAGCGCAGCACGAACGGCACCGCCAGGTAGAACCAGGTGATCACCAGCAGCAGCGGGATCGAGCGGAAATAGTTCACATAAGCGCCAGCCACGCGTGACAGCAGTTTGCTGGACGACAGGCGCATCAGTGCCAGGATCGTCCCCAACACGATGCCGCCGACCACGCCCATGACCATCAACTGCAAGGTCATGACCATGCCGTTCCACAGGCCCGGGATAGCGGGGATGATGCCGCTGAAATCGAAGTCCATTATTTACCCCCCACGGAGATCAGGCCGGGCACCGCGACTTTCTTCTCGACCATGCGCATCAGCAACATCAGGCTCATGTTCAGGGTGAAGTAGATCAGCGTGGCCAGGGTGAAGGCTTCAAACAGGTTGGCCGAGAATTCGGCGGTCTGTTTGGTTTGCGCCAGCAGTTCCATCAGGCCGATCAAGGACGCCACGGAGGAGTTCTTGAAGACGTTGAGGAATTCCGAGGTAAGCGGCGGAATGATGATGCGGTAGGCCTGGGGCAGCAGCACGTTCCAGTAGATCTGCGGCAGCTTGAAGCCCATGGCGCGGGCGGCGGACTCTTGGCCGCGAGGCAGCGCCTGGATGCCGGTACGCACTTGCTCGCAGACGCGGGCGGCGGTGAACAGACCCAGACAGACAACAACGCTCAGGTACGCCGAGGTGGTCGGGTTGAGGTCTTGCTTGTACCAGTCTTGCAGGTTTTGCGGCAGCAGATCGGGTACCAGGAAGTACCAGATGAACAGCTGAACCAGCAGCGGCACGTTACGAAACAGTTCGACGTAGCAGGTCGCGATGCCCGATACGATGCGGTTCGGCACGGTGCGCATGACCCCCAGAACGGAGCCAAGCAACAAGGCGACAATCCATGCCACGACAGCGATGGCAATGGTCCAGCCCAGACCCGCGATGTACCAGTCGAGATAAGTCTCGCTGCCAACGCCGGTGGACTTGAAGAACACGCCCCAGTCCCAGTTGTAATTCATTAGGGTCTCCCCTCGAGATCGATCGATGTACAAGTACCTGTTTGGGGAAGATCCTTTCCCGCCCGACGTTGAACGCCAGGCACACGCGATCGGCTCGGAAACCGCCAGGTCGAGTGTTCCAAAACAAAGCCAGCAGGTAGTAACTGACGCCTGAGGGAGAGTCGGTTCCCTCAGGCGATAAGGTTAGATCAGAGTCAGATTTTTACGTCAGGCGCTGGCTTGTCGCTCGGATTGGCGATCAGCTCCTTGACCTTGTCGCTCATCGGGAAGTTGAGGTTCAGGCCTTTAGGTGGGATCGGGCTCTCGAACCACTTGCTGTAGATCTTGTTGATCTCGCCGGACTTGTACAGGCCGACAATTGCGTCATCCACGGCTTTCTTGAAGGCCGGGTCGTCTTTGCGAACCATGCACGCGTAGGCTTCGAAGGACTGTGGAGTACCGGTGATGACCCAGTCAGTCGGCTTCTTGGCCTTGGCTTCTTCGCCGGCCAGCAGGGCGTCGTCCATCATGAAGGCAACGGCGCGGCCGCTTTCCAGCATGTTGAAGGATTCGCCGTGGTCCTTGGCGGAGATGACGTTCATGCCCATCTGCTTGTCGGCGTTCATCGCTTTGATGATGCGCTCGGACGTGGTGCCGGCGGTGGTCACGACGTTCTTGCCTTTCAGGTCGGCAAAGTCAGCGTAGGACGGCTTGCCATCCTTGTCTTTCTTGACCAGCAGACGGGTGCCGATTTCGAAGATGTTGACGGTGAAGTCGACTTGCTGAGCGCGTTCGGTGTTATTGGTGGTAGAGCCGCACTCGAGGTCCGCGGTGCCGTTCTGGATCAGCGGGATACGGGTTTGCGAGGTGACGAGGTTGTACTTGGCTTGCAGGTCGGGTTTGTTCAGGTCTTTTTTCAGGGCTTCAACGATAGCCATCTGAATGTCGTGGGAGTAGCCCACTGGTTTGCCCGAAGCGTCTGCAATGTAGGAAAACGGAATGGAGCTGTCGCGGTGAGCGAGCGTGATGGTGCCGGATTCGTTGATTTTCTTCAGGGTGCCGGTGAGTTCGGCGGCGAAAACTGGCGTGCTGATCAGAGCGGCAGCAATGGCTGCGCCCAGGATATGGGGAACGATGCGCATCAAATTTTCCTCGACATTGTTTTTTTTATGGAGCCAGTTCGTCGGCCCTTTTGTGCTTCGAATGCCTGACGGCTCCTGAAGTGTTGGCTCAACAGGCATTCGTCGAGAGAGTGTAGAGCATGAGTCGTGCCAGACCAGTCTCTATTGGTCAAGTTTATGATTTATAAGGTAATTAAAGTTTTATGGCGGATTTTTTTGTATGGGTGGATCCGGTTAACCGAATTGACCAGGGAGTCTCGTTCGGAAAACCGAACGGTGAAGAGCCCCTCACCCTAGCCCTCTCCCGGAGGGAGAGGGGACTGACCGGGTTGTATGGGCGAGATGCACCGACTTGGGATCCCGAGTCGAACTCTAGTTTCGAAGCCTATGAAGATCGGCTCCCTTTCCCCTCTACCCCTTGGGGGAGAGGGCTGGGGTGAGGGGGAAAGATCTCACTGACCTAACCAGTGTCAATAAACCCCCAAAACAAAAAGCCCCTGAACCTTACGATTCAGGGGCTTTTTGTTTAACCGATGTTCAGATCACGCCGCTTCAATCTTGCTACGGTTGTGTTCGACCTTACCCAGATACGCCGCAAGCTTCTCCTGCTCAGCCGGAGTGGTGAACAACCCCAGCTTGCTACGACGCCACAGGATGTCGTGCGCCGTGGTCGCCCACTCTTCGCCGCACAGGTAATCGACTTCACGGGTGTAGAGCCCGCCGCCAATGTGTTCGCCCATGTCGGCGAGGGTTTCGACGCCTTCGAGCATGCGCCAGGTGCGGCTGCCGTAGGTGGTGGACCAGCGACGGGCAATCTCGGTTGGCACGAAGTCGAACTTGTCGCGAATCAGTGCGCTCAAGGCCTGTGGCGTGGTCATGTCTTCGCCGCCGGGCAGAGTGGCCGTGGCCGTCCAGCTCGGGCGCATCTGGGTGAAGAACGGCAGCAGTTGCGCCATCGCCGATTCGGCGAGTTTGCGGTAGGTGGTCAGCTTGCCGCCAAAAACCGAAAGCAGTGGCGCTTCTTCGCTGCTGCCGGACAAGGCCAGGGTGTAGTCGCGGGTAACGGCCGACGGGTTGTCGGATTCGTCGTTGCACAGCGGACGTACGCCCGAGTAGCTGTGCTGGATGTCGTCGCGGCTGATCTGCTTCTTGAAGTGCGCGTTTACCACTTTCAACAAGTACTCGGTTTCGCCATCGGTGATTGCCACTTTCGCCGGATCACCGGTGTATTCACGGTCGGTGGTGCCGATCAGAGTGAAGTGGTTCAGGTACGGAATGGTGAAAACGATGCGCTGATCTTCGTTTTGCAGAATGTGCGCGTGATCGCCTTCGTACAGTTTCGGCACGATGACGTGGCTGCCCTGAATCAGACGGATGCCGTACGGCGATTCCATCTTCAGGTCATCACGGATGAACTTGGCAACCCACGGGCCTGCCGCGTTGACCAGTGCCTTGGCGGTGATCGAAAACAGGCTGCCGTCGGCACGTTCCAGGTTCAGGTGCCACAGGCCTTTGGCGCGCCGGGCGCTAACGCAACGGGTCTGGGTGTGCACGTGGGCGCCTTTTTCGCGGGCGGCCATGGCATTGAGTACTACGAGGCGGGCGTCGTCGACCCAGCAATCGGAGTATTCGAAGCCTTTCTTGATTTCGCTTTTCAACGCGCTGTCGGCGCCGAACTTCAGGCTTTTCGAACCCGGCAGTTTTTCGCGTTTGCCGAGGTTGTCATACAGGAACAGGCCGGCACGAATCATCCACGCCGGACGCAGGTGCGGACGGTGCGGCAACACGAAACGCATAGGCTTGACGATGTGCGGCGCCTTGGCCAGCAACACTTCGCGCTCGGCCAACGCTTCACGCACCAGACGGAATTCGTAATGTTCGAGGTAGCGCAGGCCACCGTGGATCAGCTTGCTGCTGGCCGACGAAGTGTGGCTGGCGAGGTCGTCCTTTTCGCAAAGGAACACCGAGAGACCGCGACCGGCGGCATCCGCTGCGATTCCCACGCCATTGATCCCGCCGCCGATGACGGCGATGTCGTAGATCTCGGAGATTGGGGGCGTACGCAAGGTAGAGGTGGACATCGGCTGGCCTCGGGCTCTTTTGATTTTCTGTCTTGGAAATCGAACATTAATGTTCATTTGCGAAAATGGTAGCCCATAAAGACGCGCGCAGCCAGTCACGTTCGATTGAAAAAACTCATCGAAGGGCAGGGAAAAGAAAATTTTCGAACATTAAATGCAAAAGATCGTCCGATCGCGGCCCGAGCCTTCGGCAGCTCCTACAGGTCAAGTGAACCCATGTAGGAGCTGCCGAAGGCTGCGATCTTTTGATCTTGGGGGGGTTAAACCACTTCCAGACGAATCTTGTGCTGGCTCAACAACTGCGCCAACGCCGGCACTGGCTGCTGATCGGTCACCAAACAATCAATCAGACTGATCGGCCCCAACCGGATCATCGCGTTGCGCCCGAACTTGCTCGAGTCCGCCGCCAGAATCACCTGTCGCGCATTGGCAATGATTGCCTGCGAAACCCGCACTTCCTGATAATCGAAGTCGAGCAAGCTGCCGTCTTCATCGATGCCGCTGATCCCGACCAAGGCAAAATCAACCTTGAACTGGTTGATGAAATCCACGCTCGCCTGACCGACCACGCCGCCATCACGACGCACGTTGCCGCCGGTCAGCAGCACGTCGAAGTCATCCTTGGCACTGAGCATCGACGCTACGTGCAGGTTGTTGGTGATGATCTTCAGGTGGTTGTGATTGAGCAGGGCGCGGGCGATCGACTCGGTCGTCGTGCCGATATTGATGAACAGCGAGGCATGATCGGGAATCTGTGCGGCGATGGCTTCACCAATGCGTTGTTTTTCATCGCGCATCTGATCGGCGCGCATCGCATAGGCAGTGTTTTCGACGCTGGAATCATAGGCGGCGCCGCCATGGTAGCGACGCAGCAGATTGGCTTCCGCGAGCTGATTGATGTCGCGGCGGATGGTTTGCGGGGTAACAACGAACAGCGTGGCCATTTCCTCGATGCTCACATAGCCGCGTTCGCGGACCAGCTCGAGGATTTGCTGCTGACGGGGAGGCAGATTCATGGGGCTTCCTTTGGGCTGCCGTGCAAAATTTGCCCATGATGACGCAGGAATCCGCTCCCTACCAGTTACATACCGATACGAGTACTCAGGTTGGCTTATTCAGCGTCCTCACGCGCCCAGTCCCGGGTGCGGCTGACGGCTTTTTTCCAGCCTTTATACAGCTTCTCCTTGGCGACTTCGTCGAGGCTCGGCTCGAATTCGCGCTCGATTACCGCTTTGCCACGCAGTTCCTCCAGGCTGCCCCAGAAACCGCACGCCAGACCGGCCAGATACGCGGCGCCGAGTGCCGTGGTTTCGCGCATTTGCGGGCGCTCGACCTGGGTGCCGAGGATGTCGGCCTGGAACTGCATGAGGAAGTTGTTCGCTACCGCGCCGCCGTCCACGCGCAAGGCTTTGAGGCGTTCGCCGGAGTCCTGTTGCATGGCGTCGAGCACGTCGCGGGTCTGGTAGGCGATCGATTCCAGTGCGGCGCGAATGATGTGATCGACGCGCACACCGCGTGTCAGGCCGAACAGCGCGCCACGGGCATACGGGTCCCAGTACGGAGCGCCGAGACCGGTGAATGCCGGTACCAGGTATACGCCATTGCTGTCCTTCACTTTATTGGCGAAGTATTCGGTGTCGTGGGCGTCGTTGATGATCTTCAGTTCATCACGCAGCCACTGCACGGTCGAACCGCCGTTGAATACCGCGCCTTCCAGTGCATAAGCGACTTCGCCACGCGGGCCGCAAGCGATGGTGGTAAGCATGCCGTGCTGCGATTTCACCGCTTTGTCGCCAGTGTTCATCAGCAGGAAGCAACCGGTGCCGTAGGTGTTTTTCGCCTGGCCTGGCTCGACGCACATCTGGCCGAACAGGGCGGCTTGTTGATCGCCGGCGATACCGCCGATGGCGATGCCGCTTTTAGTGCGACCGTAGATTTCCGAAGAGGCTTTCACTTCCGGGAGCATTTCGCGCGGGATGTCGAGGATTTCCAGCATCTTCGAATCCCACTCCAGCGAGTGAATGTTGAAGAGCATGGTGCGCGAGGCGTTGGTGTAGTCGGTGACGTGTACCTTGCCGCCGGTGAATTTCCAGATCAGCCAGCTATCGACGGTGCCGAACAGCAGTTCGCCGTTGCGCGCACGCTCGCGGCTGCCTTCGACGTTGTCGAGGATCCACTTCAGTTTGGTGCCGGAGAAGTACGGGTCTGTGACCAGACCGGTGGTGTCGCTGATGTATTGCTCATGGCCATCGCGCTTGAGCTGCTGGCAGATCTCGGTGCTGCGGCGGCACTGCCAGACAATGGCGTTGTACACCGGGCGACCGGTGGTCTTGTCCCAGACCACAGTGGTTTCACGCTGGTTGGTGATGCCGATGGCGGCGACTTGGTCGTGATGCAGACCGGCTTGCGCCAGCGCTTCAACCATCACCGCGCTTTGGGTGGCGAAGATTTCCATCGGATCGTGTTCGACCCAACCGGCTTGCGGGTAATGCTGGGCGAACTCGCGCTGCGCGGTGCAGACCACGTTCGCATCGCGGTCGAAAATGATCGCGCGGGAGCTGGTCGTACCCTGATCGAGGGCAATGATGTAGTTCTTATTCTGAATGTCGGTCATGTCGATTGCCTTGGACGAAATAAGGGAGAGTGGGCCGTGGCGCAGGCTCGGATTGGCAGGAGCCTGCGCCGACTGTTTCAAGAAGTTCTTGGTTTGCCGTCAATGGCCGGTTCTGCATCCTTTGTAGCAGGTGTGGCGCCGGTCAGGTGACGGGCGATGAGCCCGCGATACCCGGCAGCGCCGAGGCAGGCACCGACAATCGGTGCAAAAATCGGAATCAGGAAGTACGGAATATCGCGGCCGCCAGTGAAGGAAATTTCACCCCAGCCAGCGAAGAAAGTCATCAGTTTCGGACCGAAGTCACGCGCCGGGTTCATCGCGAACCCGGTCAGGGGGCCCATCGAACTGCCGATCACGGCGATCAGCAAGCCGATCAACAGCGGCGCCAGCGGGCCTTTCGGCAAGCCGTTGTTGTCGTCGGTGAGGGACATGATCACGCCCATCAGGATCGCGGTGATGATCATCTCGACCAGGAAAGCCTGGGCCGTCGACAGCACCGGGTTCGGGAAGGTCGAGAATACCGAAGCCAACTCAAGGCTGGCGGCCGAGCCACGAACCATTTGGTGAGTTTGTTCGTAATCGAAGAATAGATTGCTGTACAGCGTGTAAACCAACAGCGCACCGCAGAAGGCGCCAGCGATCTGCGCAAGAATATAGAAGGGCAGTTTGCGCTTTTCAAAGTCGGCGAAGATTGCCAGGGCGATGCTGACAGCCGGGTTCAAGTGCGCGCCGGAAACCCCGGCCGTGAGGTAGATCGCCATGCTCACGCCGACGCCCCAGATGATGCTGATTTCCCACAGGCCGAAGCTGGCGCCCGCGACTTTGAGCGCGGCGACACAGCCGGTACCAAAAAAGATGAGCAGTGCAGTACCCAGAAACTCGGCCATGCATTGGCTCGAAAGCGATGGTTGCTGTAAAGCAGTTGTCATTGAAAACCTCGGTTTTTGTTGTTGTCTGGCGCATTGCCGATACGGCAGAGCGCGATTTTCGCCGGGTAGGAATCCCCATTCCATTGCCGGTTTACTGCTGGGTGCTGCAATGATGATAATTCTTACATTATTCAGATTCGAAAAAATATAGACAAGAAACAAACCTGTCAAAGGTCGAAAGTGAACTACCGGTCACAATATAACTATTCGCTGGGTGAATGATCCTCTGCCATGGCGCTGGGACGACGCGCTCGAAATGCCTGTAAGCCACAGGAATCGTGGCTTGGAATAGAGCCTTTTGAGGGCTGATCACCTAGAATCCGCCGGAGGATTTTTCAGTCACTGCCGAGCCTGGAGCTGCCATGACCCCTGCGTTGGACTTGTTGAAAAAAGTTCGTGCCGAACATCGCGTGCACAGTTACGAACATGACCCGAAGGCTGCCTCCTATGGGCTGGAGGCCGCAGAAAAACTGGCACTTGAGCCGGCGCAGGTGTTTAAAACGTTGCTGGCGGCCAGCGAAAAAGGTGAGCTGCTGGTGGCGGTGGTGCCGGTCGTCGGAAGTCTCGACCTGAAAGGTCTGGCGCATGCCGCGGGAGTGAAGAAAGTCGAGATGGCTGACCCCGCAGCAGCACAGCGTTCCAGCGGTTATCTGCTGGGCGGCATCAGCCCGTTGGGGCAGAAGAAACGCCTGCGCACCTTCATTGATAACTCGGCTCAGGGTTTTGCGACTATTTATGTCAGTGCCGGTCGGCGTGGCCTGGAGGTCGAGTTGGCCCCGGCGATTCTCGCCGAACACACCCAGGCCAAATTCGCCGACATCGGCCGTGCCTGACGTTCGCCCGCGCTGTATGAAGAAAATTGGCCGGTTCTGTCACTGGCGCTGATCCGTCACGCGCTGCATGCTTTGCCGACTGACTCAGGGAGAAGGTTATGCAGCTCGAGTTTCATCAGGTCGACGCGTTCAGTGATCGGCCGTTCAGTGGCAACCCGGCGATGGTCTATCGGCTCGATGCGTGGCTCGCCGATGAGCTGATGCAGAAGATCGCTGCCGAACACAATCTGGCGGAAACGGCGTTTCTGGTGCGTGAGGGATCGGCCTGGCATATCCGCTGGTTCACTCCGACCACTGAAGTGCCGTTGTGCGGACACGCGACGCTGGCCAGCGCTTTTGTTTTGTTCGAGATTTATAAGGAAACGGCCGAGCGTATCGACTTCACCTGTAAGTCGGGGCCGTTGAGCGTGACGCGGGCAGACGGACGTTTGTGGCTGGATTTCCCCTCGATCGTGCCGTCAGAGATTGGCGTGACGCTCGATGTCGAACGGGCGCTGGGCGTTGAGGCGGTTGATGTGCTCGGTTCGAACGAACTGTTTGTGGTGCTGGAGTCGGAGCAGGCGGTGCTTGATTGCAAGCCGGACATGGTCGCGTTGGCCAAGCTGCCGTGGTTGGGCGCAATCGTCACCGCGCGGGGTAATCAGCATGATTTCGTCTCGCGCTATTTCGCACCGGCGATTGGTATCAATGAGGATCCGGTGACCGGGTCGACGCATTGCAGCTTGATTCCGTATTGGTCGAAACGTCTGGGCAAATCGAGCCTGACCGCGTGCCAGCGTTCGGCGCGGGGCGGAGAGTTGTTTTGTCGGCTGGAAGGTGAGCGGGTGAAGATCGGCGGGCATGCGACGCTGGTTGCGAGCGGCACCCTGATTCTGGGTTAAAAGCTAAAAGATCGCAGCCTTCGGCAGCTCCTACATTGATCCCTGTAGGAGCTGCCGAAGGCTGCGATCTTTTAATCTTTAAAGCGCAGTGCTGTAGCGGCGGACGCCGTTCTCAACTGCCGGGATCTGTGCAGCGGTGCTGCCGGATGCCTGAAACAATACGAGATGTTCAGCCGCAACTCGAATCCCTACTTCCGCGCCGACTTGATGATCCGCATGGCTCGGAAAAATCGATTCCAGCTGCGCTCCAGTCGGCAGTTGCAGGCGATACAAGGTCGAAGCCCCCAAGAACGTCTTGCCAACAATCCGTGCTTTCAACTCACTATCCGGCGCATAAACAATGTCATCCGGACGCAGTAATACATCAACAGCCCCGCCAATCGGCCACCCATACGCGCGGTTGCCGCGCAGTACGCCCAGTTCGGTCTGCACCGATTCGGGGCTGCCGAGCTGGCCGCGAACGAAGTAACCCTGACCGATGAAACTGGCCACGAATGGCGTCGCCGGCTCGTGATACAGGTTGTACGGCGTGTCCCACTGTTCCAGTCGACCTTCCTTGAACACACCAACGTGATCGCTGACGGCAAAGGCTTCTTCCTGGTCGTGGGTCACCAGAATCGCGCTGGTGCCGCGGGCCTTGAGAATGTCGCGCACCTCATGACTCAGTTTGCGGCGCAACTCGCCATCGAGGTTGGAGAAGGGTTCGTCGAGCAGCAGCAATTGCGGCTCAGGTGCCAATGCGCGGGCGAGGGCGACGCGCTGTTGCTGGCCGCCGGACAACTCGTGCGGGAAGCGCTTGCCGAGGTTTTTCAGGTTGACCAGTTCGAGCAGCTCTTCGGTGACGCGCGCCTTGTTCGGATGCTTGCGGATACCGAAGGCGATGTTGTCGGCGACGCTCAGGTGCGGAAACAGCGCGTAATCCTGGAACACCATGCCGATCCGGCGTTTCTCCGGAGCGAGGGTAAACCCGGCGCTGGAGATGGTTTCGCCACCGAGGGTGATTTCACCTTCGTGCACCGGTTCGAAACCGGCGATGGCGCGCAGCGTCGTGGTCTTGCCGCAGCCGGACGAGCCGAGCAGGCAGCCGATGTCGCCGGCGTTGAGGTGCAGATTGAGGTTCTGCACCACTCGTTGATCTTGGTAGCCGCAAGCGAGGTTGCGCAGGTTCAGCAGTAATTCATGGCTCATGCGTGGTGATATGCCGGTTCGACGAGGAACTCGAGCAGGGCCTTCTGTGCGTGGAGACGGTTTTCTGCCTGATCCCAAGCGACGGAGCGCGGGTCATCAAGCAGGTCGAGGCTGATTTCTTCGCCACGGTGTGCAGGCAAGCAGTGCATGAACAGCACGTCCTCGGCAGCGAGGTCGAGCAGGGCACGGTTGACCTGGAACGGGGCGAACAGTTTGAGGCGCTTGGCAGTTTCCTCTTCCTGGCCCATCGAAGTCCAGACGTCGGTGCTGACCAGATGTGCGCCGCGCACGGCGTCCTGCGGATCGCGGACGATGGTCACGCGATCGCCAGCCTTGGCGACGAATTCAGGGTTCGGCTCGTAGCCTTCCGGGCAAGCAACGCGCAGCTGGAAGTCGAACTGAATCGCCGCTTCTATATAGCTGTTGCACATGTTGTTGCCGTCGCCGATCCAGGCCACGGTTTTGCCCTGAATCGAACCGCGATGTTCAAGGAACGTCTGCATGTCGGCCAGCAACTGGCACGGGTGCAGATCATCGGACAGGCCGTTGATTACCGGCACGCGCGAATTGGCAGCGAATTCGGTCAATGTGCTGTGGGCAAAGGTGCGGATCATTACCGCGTCGAGCATGCTCGACATGACGATGGCGCAATCACCGATCGGCTCGCCACGGCCCAGCTGAGTGTCGCGTGGCGACAGAAAGATCGCCTGGCCGCCGAGCTGGATCATGCCCGCCTCGAACGAAATCCGCGTACGGGTTGAGGACTTCTCGAAAATCATGCCCAGCACGCGGTTTTTCAGAGGCTCGAACAGTACGCCGCGGTTACGCAGGTCCTTGAGCTCAACGCCTCGACGAATCACGCTGACCAGCTCTTCGGGCGTGCAATCCATCAGGGAGAGAAAGTGCCTTGCGCTCATCATTGACTACCTTTTGCTACAAACCGCAGATGCTCAAAGCCTTGTTTAACGGAACAACGGGCGAGACCTGCGGCGTAAGCCGCACGGGGCGACGAAATAGGGGGAGGCGCGATATTGACACTAAATGTCGCGTTTTTCCAATAGGCTACGGTTTTTGCGGGAATCGAAGAGCGCACTGGATGTTGCAGTCGCGCATTTGAAGCCGGGTTCAGGACAGCAGCGAGCCCCTTTGTACACTGGCCTCGCAGGGCTTGGCAATGCGGCGTGGCGGGGATCGAGTCGCTTGGGTCGGTTTACGACCATGGCGGCATGCCATCATTTGGTCGGATGCTCAGCCTGAAACATTTGCTAAAGCAAAGTGCTGGGTTATAAATACCTTTCGAGCGACGCAGGAAGCCTCCGCATGGAATCGAAAGAAAAATTGTTAATGGAATTGCTGGGCCACACGGCTCGCTCTCTGACTCATCTCACCGCGTCGGTCACCTCTATGTCCTTCGAACTGCTGCGCAGCGAAGACGAAGTGGTGAAGACTGCCGGCCGCCACATGATTGATCGCATGGCCACCATCAGTGCCGGGCTTGACGAGCACTGGCGGTTGATCGGCGAACTCACCGGCGTACACGTCGCCCACGAGCAGATCGAAACCATTCAGGAAATCCAGCTGGCAGCGCCGCCTCAGCTGCCCTCCAGTTGAACATGGCGGTGTATCGGCGCACCTGATAGTCGGCGATTCACAAGACGAACGTCGCTGGCGCCTGACCTGCGCCGGGGCCATAGTTTTGTTCCCGCGGGCGTGATTGCCCGCCCAGAACAAAACAGAGACTGGCCATGACCAAGACTCTCCATCACCGTGCCTGCCACCTGTGTGAAGCCATTTGCGGCCTGACCATCGAGACCACCGAAACCGATGGCAATGTCGCGATCACCTCGATCAAGGGCGATGCGCTCGACACCTTCAGCCGTGGCCACATCTGCCCCAAGGCTGTGGCGCTGCAAGATATCCAGAACGATCCGGACCGCCTGCGCCAGCCAATGCGCCGGGTTGGCAGCGAGTGGCTGCCGATCGCGTGGGACGAAGCGTTTGCGCTGGTGGCGGAAAAACTGGCGGCGATTCAGGAGCGGCATGGGCAGAACGCCGTGGCGGTGTATCAGGGCAACCCGAGCGTGCACAATTACGGGTTGATGACTCACAGCAATTATTTCCTCGGTTTACTGAAGACGCGTAATCGCTTCTCGGCGACTTCGGTCGATCAGTTGCCGCATCACCTGAGCAGTTATCTGATGTATGGCCATGGCCTGCTGCTGCCGATTCCGGACATCGATCACACCGATTTCATGCTGATCCTCGGCGGTAATCCGCTGGCCTCCAACGGCAGCATCATGACCGTGCCAGATGTTGAGAAACGTTTAAAAGCGATCCAGGCACGCGGTGGTAAGGTCGTGGTGGTCGACCCTCGGCGCAGCGAGACGGCGGCGATGGCCGATCAGCATCTGTTCGTCCGTCCGGGCGGTGATGCGGCGTTGTTGTTTGGCCTGCTCAACACCTTGTTCAGCGAAGGCCTGACTCGCGACAGTCATTTGCCGGTTGATGGCCTGGACGATGTGCGCGCTGCGGTGGAGACGTTCACCGCCGAGGCCATGAGCCCGTTGTGCGCCGTTCCCGCCGAGCAGATTCGTCAACTGGCGCGTGATTTCGCTGCCGCGCCGAGTGCGGTTTGCTATGGCCGGATGGGTGTTTCGACTCAAGCCTTTGGCACGCTGTGTCATTGGGTGGTGCAGTTGATCAATCTGGTCACCGGCAACCTCGACCGGGTTGGCGGCGCGTTGTGCACCGAGCCCGCTGTCGATCTGGTGGCGTCGACTTCGGGCGGGCATTTCAACAAGTGGCAGAGCAGGGTTTCCGGGCGTCCTGAATACGGTGGAGAGTTGCCGGTCTCGGCGCTGGCCGAAGAGATGCTCACCGAAGGCGAAGGCCAGATCCGCGCGCTGATTACTGTGGCGGGTAATCCGGTGTTGTCGACCCCGAACGGGCGGCAACTGGAACAGGCACTGGACGGCCTGGAATTCATGCTCAGCATCGATCTGTACATCAATGAAACCACGCGTTACGCCGATCTGATCCTGCCGTCGACCTCGGCGCTGGAGAATGATCACTACGACACCACGTTCAACTTGTTCGCGGTGCGCAACGTTACTCGCTTCAATCGCGCGATCCTCGCCAAGCCGGAAGGCGCGCTGCACGACTGGGAGATTTTTGTTGGCCTGGCCAAGGCTTTCGCCGAGAAGACCGGTAAAGAACTGAAGCCAACGATGCCGCCGGCGAAGATGATCGACATGGGTTTGCGCATGGGCCTGTACGGTGACGCCTCCGAGCAGAAACTTTCGTTGGCGACACTGTTCGATCATCCCCACGGCATTGATCTGGGGGCGTTGAAGGCGAATCTGGCGACGCGCCTGAAAACACCGAACCAGCGGGTGCAGGCTGCACCGCCAGAGATCCTTGCCGATCTCGCACGCTTTGCCGCCTTGCAGGCGCCAGCCGCCGATGAACTGTTGATGATTGGCCGCCGCCATGTGCGCAGCAATAATTCGTGGATGCACAACTACCATCGCCTGGTGAAGGGCAAGCCGCGTCACCAGTTGCTGATGCACCCGGAAGACCTCGCCAGTCGTGGCCTTAACGACGGTCAGTTGGTGCGGGTCAGCTCGCGGGTCGGGCAGATTGAAGTGGAAGTGCTCGGCAGTCTGGACATGATGAAAGGCGTGGTCAGCCTGCCGCACGGTTGGGGCCATGCGCGCCCGGGCGTGCAGATGGCGATCGCCAGTGGTCAGCCTGGTTCGAGTGCCAATGACCTGACCGATGAATGTCAGCTCGACGAATTGTCGGGCAACGCGGCGCTCAATGGCGTGCCGGTGACGGTGGCGGCGGCTTGAGCATGTCTGTCGGGGAGACCGAGCATGGCGCTCGGGATTCCGTTACAATGCGTCACCGTGCCGACCCATGAGTCGGAAAGTTCAGCCGAGGTGCTCCATGGATATCATCGAAACGATTAAAGAGCAGATTGCCAACAACACCATTCTGCTTTACATGAAAGGTTCGCCGAATGCCCCGCAGTGTGGCTTCTCCGCGAAAGCTGCGCAGTCTGTGATGGCGTGTGGCGAAAAGTTTGCGTACGTGGACATCCTGCAGAACCCGGAAATCCGCGCCAACCTGCCCAAGTACGCCAACTGGCCGACTTTCCCGCAACTGTGGGTCGGCGGCGAGCTGGTCGGCGGTAGCGACATCATGACCGAGATGGCTGCAGACGGTTCGCTGCAAAGCACCATCAAGGCGGCTGTTGAAGCGGCAGCGGCGAACAAGTCCGAAGCCTGACGCTCGGTCTCACGCGACACCTCCTGCTCCGGTAGGAGCTGTCGAGTGAAACGAGGCTGCGATCTTTTGATCTTCCGATCTTCTGATCTTCAGCCAATAAAAAGCCCCGCCACTCGAAAGAGGGCGGGGCTTTTTAGTGCGTTCGAAAAGTTACTGCAAGTTGCCGGTGCAATCTGAAAAGATCGCAGCCTGCGACAGCTCCTACTCTTCGCCCATCTGCGACTGCAGATAGTTCTCAAGACCGACTTTATCGATCAGGCCCAGTTGGGTTTCCAGCCAGTCGATATGTTCTTCTTCGGATTCGAGAATGTCTTCGAGCAGTTCACGGCTACCGAAGTCGCCAACGGTTTCGCAATGTGCGATCGCGGTCTTCAGGTCGGCGTGCCCGGTCTTCTCGATGCGCAGGTCGCACTCAAGCATTTCCTTGGTGTGCTCGCCGATGTGCAGCTTGCCCAGATCCTGCACGTTCGGCAGGCCTTCGAGGAACAGGATGCGCTTGATCAGCTTGTCCGCGTGCTTCATCTCATCGATGGATTCTTTGTATTCGTGCTTGCCGAGCTTGTTCAGACCCCAATCTTCATACATGCGGGCATGCAGGAAGTACTGATTGATCGCGACCAGCTCATTGGCAAGGATCTTGTTGAGATGCTGGATGACTGTAATGTCGCCTTTCATGATCGGAGTCCTGCCCTGTAATAGCTGTATATACGGCAGAGTTTGAGCTTCGTATTTATATGTGTCAAACCTAAGTTATTGAATAATATATGAAAATTAATCGGAATAAGAATGTTTGTGTTCCGCGTCTAGAGCGTAACCGATTGATTTGCAGGCATAAAAAAACCGGACATTAGTCCGGTTCTTTGAAATAGGGGTAATTACGCAGCGGTAAATTCTACCGGATAGGGGATCGCGGCCTGAGCGGTTTGCAGCTTGGTCAGGGTTTCGCGTACGACTTCCTTGGCAAGGCAGGCGCATTTGCCGCATTGGCTGGCGACGCCGGTAGCCTGGCGAACTTCTTTATAGCTGCAGCAACCTTCATAGATCGCTTCGCGGATCTGTCCGTCGGTGACGCCAGTGCAGAGACAAACATACATAAGTGAGAACCGTCGCTGGTTGTGACTCAATTGCGATGGATCTTAATGTTAACGAGAATGATTGTCAAAGTGCTTTCGGAAAGCTTTCGCCGATTGACAGCGGTGACTGACGAACGGTGGTGACTGGCAATTTGCCTGGCCCCGTAAATGCAGCCGTCTGTTGCGCTGCTGCAAAAAACCGTTAAGGACAGGCGAAAAACGCAGTGTATGATGGTCGGCCCTTGCGAAGGGGGTTCGTGTCACAGGGCTGTCGCCTGAGGGTGGCAGGCTGGCGCGGACCCTGAACTTCAAGTTTTTACACCAGGAGATATCAATGAGCGTACTCGTAGGCAAACAAGCCCCTGACTTCACCGTCCCGGCCGTACTCGGCAATGGCGAGATCGTTGACAGCTTCACCCTGTCCTCGGCCATCAAAGGCAAATACGGCCTGGTGTTCTTCTACCCACTGGACTTCACCTTCGTCTGCCCGTCCGAGCTGATCGCTCTGGACAACCGCATGGCTGACTTCAAGGCACGCAACGTTGAAGTGATCGCTGTGTCGATCGACTCGCACTTCACTCACAACGCATGGCGCAACACCCCAGTGAACAATGGCGGCATCGGCCAGGTGAAATACACCATGGCTGCCGACATGAAGCACGACATCGCCAAGGCCTACGACGTTGAGTCGGAAGGCGGCGTAGCGTTCCGTGGTGCGTTCCTGATCGACGACAAAGGCGTTGTTCGCTCGCAGATCATCAACGACCTGCCGCTGGGCCGTAACATGGAAGAGCTGATCCGTCTGGTCGACGCTCTGCAATTCCACGAAGAGCACGGCGAAGTTTGCCCTGCCAACTGGAAAAAAGGCGACAAAGGCATGAACGCTTCGCCAGAAGGCGTTGCTGCCTACCTGACCGAGAACGCTGCTGCCCTGTAAGGCGCAACGTCGAGGTACAAAAAAACCGGCCCACGTGGCCGGTTTTTTTATGCGCGGGATTTACCCGACAACCATCAATCAGTCGTCGAAGTCTTCCCAGCCGCCCATCTGTTTCCAGCGGTTGACGATGCCACAGAACAGCTCAGCGGTTTTCTCGGTGTCGTAACGCGCGGAGTGCGCTTCACGGCCGTCGAAGTCGATGTCGGCGGCCTGGCAGGCTTTCGCCAATACGGTTTGACCGTATGCCAGACCGGCCAGCGTCGCGGTGTCGAAGCTGGAGAACGGGTGGAACGGATTGCGCTTCATGTCCAGACGCGCGACGGCCGCGTTGAGGAAGCCGAGATCGAAGCTGCTGTTGTGGCCAACCAGAATCGCACGCTTGCAGCCGTTGGCTTTCAGCGCTTTGCGGATGCCACGGAAGATGTCCGTGAGCGCGGTTTCTTCGCTGACGGCCATGCGCAGCGGGTGATCGAGCTTGATCCCGGTGAACTCCAGCGCCGCTGCTTCGATGTTGGCGCCTTCGAATGGCTCAACGCGGAAGAAGTAGGTGTGATCGGGGTAAACAAAACCCTTTTCATCCATGGCGATGGTGGTCGCAGCAATCTCCAGCAGCGCATCGGTGGCCGAGTTGAAGCCACCGGTTTCTACGTCGACGACAACCGGCAGGTAGCCACGAAAACGTGCTGCCATCGGGTGACGGGAACCGCCGCCGCCACTTTGACCGTCCAGTTCGTCGTCGAAATGGTCTTCACTCACGCGTGTTCCTCCAGCAGGCGCCAGCGCAGTTTTTCACCGGCGCGCAGCGGGATAACGGTCAGCTCGCCGAATGGCAGGCTGGTCGGGGCGGTCCATTCTTCACGAACCAGGGTGATGCGATCGGTGTTCGCCGGCAGGCCGTAGAAACGCGGGCCGTTGAGGCTGGCGAAGGCTTCGAGCTTGTCCAGCGCGTTACGCTGTTCGAAGGCTTCGGCATACATTTCGATGGCAGCGTACGCGGTGTAGCAGCCGGCGCAACCGCAAGCGGCTTCCTTGGCGTGCTGGGCGTGCGGTGCCGAATCGGTGCCAAGAAAGAACTTCGCGCTGCCACTGGTGGCGGCATCGAGCAGGGCTTCCTGATGCGTGTTGCGCTTGAGGATCGGCAGGCAATAGAAGTGCGGCCGAATGCCGCCCACCAGCATGTGGTTGCGGTTGTAAAGCAGGTGATGCGCGGTGATGGTCGCACCAACGTTGGCCGAAGCCTCGTTGACGAACTGCACGGCGTCAGCGGTGGTGATGTGTTCGAACACCACTTTCAACGTCGGGAAGCGCTCGACCACGCGGCGCATGTGCTCATCGATGAAAATCTTTTCGCGGTCGAACACATCGACGTCGCCACGGGTGACTTCACCGTGGATCAACAGCGGCATGCCGACTTCGGCCATGGCCTCGATCGCCGGCAGAATCTTGTCGATGCTGGTCACGCCGGAATCGGAGTTGGTGGTCGCGCCGGCCGGGTACAGCTTGGCGGCGTAGACAAAACCACTGGCCTTGGCTTCACGAATTTCTTCGGGCTGGGTGCGGTCGGTGAGGTACAGCACCATCAGCGGCTCAAAGCGACTGCCGGCCGGGCGGGCAGCGAGGATCCGCTGGCGATAGCCATCGGCCTCGGCGGCGTTGCGCACCGGAGGTACCAGGTTGGGCATGATGATGGCGCGACCAAAAGTGCGCGCAACATCGGCAACGGTATTGGTCAACACGGCACCATCGCGAAGATGAATATGCCAGTCGTCGGGACGCAGCAGGGTCAGGCGGTCGGACATGAGGGGATTCCAGGCGGGTCAAACTGAGGCGAATGCTACCGGAAAAGACTCTTGCAGGCACTCGCTATCAAGTTTTGCGGGAAGCTTCCGATATCCCGTAGGTATGCCGTAAACATAGTGTGAATCGGTCTTTGTGTTTCAGAAGCCAATGGAGCCTCCCGTGCGCCAGCGTTATTTAGCCTTGCTCAGTGTGTTTGCCAGCCTCCCCGCGATGGCGCTCACGTACCAGACCCGTCTGGAGAACATTGAGTGGACGGTCGCCGGCGACAAGTTCGAATGCCGCCTGACCCAGCCGATCACCGACTTCGGCTCGGGCGAATTCGTGCGCAAAGCGGGCGAGCAGGCGATCTTTCGTCTGAATGCCTACAACGCCATGCTCGGCGGTGGTTCGGCGACGTTGCTGGCGGCGGCCGCGCCGTGGCAGCCGGGGCGTGGCGACATCAATCTGGGCAGTGTCAGGCTGGGCAGCGGCAATGTTTTGCTCAGCAGTTCGCAGTCGCAGGCCGGCGGTCTGATCAGCGGTCTGCTGGACGGACGCAGCCCGGTGGTGCGCCGTGCCTCGGGCGATGGCCGCGTCTCGGAAGTGCGTTTATTGCCGGTCAAGTTCAGCAAGGCGTTCAACGATTACCAGACCTGCGTGGCGAAATTGCTGCCGCAGAATTTCGAGCAGATCAAGCAGTCGCAGATTGGCTTCCCCGGCGAGGGCGTTGACCTTGATGCCGCCGCCAAGGCCAGGCTGCAAGTGATGCTCGAATACATGAAGGCCGATCCGACGGTCAATCACATCGAACTCGACGGCCATTCCGACAACAGCGGCAATCGCCTGACCAATCGTGAGCTGTCGCGCCGTCGGGCGCTGGCGGTGGTCGACTTCTTCAAGGCCAACGGCATTCAGGAATCGCAGATCACCGTGCGTTTCCATGGCGAGCAATACCCCATCGTGCCGAACACCAATGCGGCCAATCGCGCGAAAAACCGCCGGGTCAATGTCAAACTGGCGCGTGTGGCTCCTATCACCACTCCGGCACCGCAAGCGAGCACTCCAGCCAGTACTGCGGCGACTTCCTGACCCGCCGGTCATCGTCGCGCTCTCGACAGATTCTGTCGCTTTGTCGTCTTAAGCTGTCGCGCCTCTGTAAATTATCGCGTTTGGGCGGTAGACTCCTCGGCTTTCCGTAGAACCCCGTGGAGTGATGGCATGGCGGACGTAAACAAGGTCGTTCTGGCGTATTCCGGCGGCCTGGACACTTCGGTGATCCTCAAGTGGCTGCAGGATACTTATAACTGTGAAGTGGTGACCTTCACCGCTGATCTCGGTCAAGGCGAAGAGGTCGAGCCGGCCCGCGCCAAGGCTCAGGCCATGGGCGTCAAAGAAATCTACATCGACGATCTGCGCGAAGAATTCGTGCGTGATTTCGTGTTCCCGATGTTCCGCGCCAACACCGTTTACGAAGGTGAGTACCTGCTGGGTACTTCCATCGCACGTCCGCTGATCGCCAAACGTCTGATCGAAATCGCCAACGAAACCGGCGCTGACGCCATTTCCCATGGCGCCACCGGCAAGGGCAACGACCAGGTGCGTTTCGAGCTGGGTGCCTACGCACTCAAGCCTGGCGTAAAAGTCATTGCTCCATGGCGTGAGTGGGACCTGCTGTCCCGCGAGAAGCTGATGGACTACGCCGAGAAGCACGCGATCCCTATCGAGCGTCACGGCAAGAAGAAGTCACCGTACTCGATGGACGCCAACTTGCTGCACATCTCCTATGAAGGCGGCGTGCTGGAAGACACCTGGACCGAGCACGAAGAAGACATGTGGAAATGGACCGTCTCCCCGGAGAACGCTCCTGACAAACCACAATATCTGGAACTGACCTACCGTAACGGCGACATCGTGGCACTGGACGGCGTCGAAATGACCCCGGCCACCGTGCTGGCGACACTGAACAAGATCGGTGGTGCCCACGGTATCGGTCGTCTCGACATCGTCGAAAACCGTTACGTCGGCATGAAATCCCGTGGCTGCTACGAAACCCCGGGCGGCACCATCATGCTGCGCGCTCACCGTGCGATCGAATCGATCACGCTGGACCGCGAAGTCGCTCACCTGAAAGACGAGCTGATGCCGAAATACGCCAGCCTGATCTACACCGGTTACTGGTGGAGCCCTGAGCGTCTGATGCTGCAACAGATGATCGACGCTTCGCAGGTCAACGTGAACGGTGTGGTTCGCCTGAAGCTGTACAAAGGCAACGTGATCGTTACCGGCCGCAAGTCCGACGATTCGCTGTTCGATGCCAACATCGCGACCTTCGAAGAAGACGGCGGTGCTTACAACCAGGCCGACGCGGCGGGCTTCATCAAGCTCAACGCGCTGCGCATGCGCATTGCTGCCAACAAGGGCCGCAAGCTGTTCTGAGTCCTTCAGACGCGCAATAAAAAAGGCGGCTTGTCGTTATGACAATGCCGCCTTTTTTTATCCACTACAAAAAACTGCCTGTGTTTCATGCTGCTTTCAGAATCGTGCTGGCTTGCGTACATACGTTGTAAGTAATCACATGAGTCGCGCCAACGCGTTTTTTTGCCTGCCGGATAAAGTCCGCCATGATTTGCATAAGCAAAACTTCAGACGCCGGATCGGTCAGCAACACGATGACTTTCGAATGTTTGCCAGGAAGGGAGAAGTTTTCCAGCAAGGCGTCAAACTCCATTCGAATATTCATCTGGCGCACATCGATGACCCGTAGGGTGCCCAGTGGTTTCGGCCATTGAACGTTATGCTCGATCCATGAACATTCTGTACCGGCACCACCGGACTCTGATGGATGACTGGGCGGATGCAGCCCCGTTTCTCCTGCAGACAATCCGTTACTGGAGAAAGCCTCCGTCGTATTGTTTTCGGTCATCGAGGATTCTCCCGTTGAACTGTTGCGCAATCCGTTTTCGCTGCCCTGTGCGTTCACAGAAAGCTTTAAAAAACTGTCGTCCTTGTCGAAGTCGGAAGGAGCGTAAAGAGATCGGTAGTTAAAGTTTAATGTAATGAAGAATAGCAGCAGCAAGTAAAACGGAAAGCTCATAAGGAACCAGATGTACATCTCGCGCTCACGATCACCAAGGAATGGCAGCGACACGGCGGCAGAGGATTCGGATATAAAAGCAAATACAACGATTACCGTCATCGGGTTGGCGATTTTCTTTTTGAATTTCATCATATTCAGTACTCATGAAATGTAGTTGTCCGCATTTGTGATTCGTTTTTTAGTTGATCTGCATTTTTATATTAAAAACATAGAATTGGGTAGAAGTATCTTGTTTCAGTTGTTTATGTTTCAGGCGCTGACGGACTTTAATTGAAAAATACATGCGGTTTTTGCGGGGTTGGAATCTTCGATAGCGCCGGGCAAGGTTCTCCAATACATTACGGATCGCAACGCAGGCCGTACAATAGTTCTCGCGGACTTAGCCGGTAGGCGTTTTAAAGGCTTGGCAGGGATGTAGACCACGTCCGAGTGACACTTCACTTGCAGAAGTCTGGATTTTTGTAGGAAAAGTCTTTGTTTGTCGTAGGGAATGTCTTTCGCTGTGAGTGCAACGGAACTCTCTTGTGCCATGGCACAAGTGACTAGGCTATTGTGCCGGCTCTAAAAATTCGAACAGCGAAACTGGACTTGCCCATGAATAAAGTGCTGATCGTGGATGATCACCCCGTCATTCGTCTTGCTGTGCGTATGCTGATGGAACGTCATGGCTACGAAGTTATTGCAGAGACGGATAATGGTGTAGATGCCCTGCAACTTGCGCGCGAACAAATGCCGGATATTGTCATTCTGGATATTGGCATACCCAAGCTTGATGGTCTGGAGGTTATTGCGCGTCTGGCTTCGACTGCCATGCCAATGAAAGTCCTCGTGTTGACTTCCCAGGCACCGGGGCACTTTTCAATGCGTTGCATGCAGTCTGGCGCTGCGGGCTATGTTTGCAAACAACAGGATTTGACTGAATTGCTGAGCGCCATCAAGGCGGTACTGTCCGGTTACAGTTACTTTCCCAATCAGGCATTGCACACAGTACGCACCAGCCTGGGGAATGCCAGCGAAGCTGATATGGTCGATCGTCTTTCAGGGCGCGAAATGATGGTGTTGCAGCAATTGGCCCGGGGCAAGACCAACAAGGAAATTGCCGATGGCATGTTTCTCAGTAACAAGACCGTGAGTACTTACAAGACTCGATTGCTGTTGAAACTCAATGCCCGTTCGCTGGTTGATCTGATCGAGCTGGCACAGCGTAATGGACTTGTCTGAGTGTATTTTCAGCGAAGGGGTGGTGGGCCGATCAATACCAGCGTGCAACGGACAGAAAAAAGCCTCCGTTTCGGGAGGCTTCAGGTGTCAAAGATCAAAATCGTAATCGGCCAATTGTCTTTTCAATCGGCGCTCCTCTAGCAGATTGTCGATAGTGCGGCGTTTGCTGAGGTTGGTTTTTGCCACCTCGACCACTGGTTCTGCGTCATCGGTCTCAGCGGCAGCAAAATCGTCTTCTACGTCCAATTGCTCTTTATCGGTACTCATAGGTTAACTCCCGGCTAAGACTGCCTTTGGCGCTCCTTATATCGACAATACAGCGGCTGGTAAAAAAGATTTTTTCAATCGATAGATACAAAAACCTAATAGTTACTCAATCGTCTGAAGTTTTGTCCTTGTACTCGCACAAATCCTCGATCCGGCAGCTGCCGCAGCGGGGTTTGCGCGCCAGGCACACATAACGTCCATGCAAAATCAGCCAGTGGTGGGAATCGAGCAGGTAATCCTTGGGCACAAATTTCATCAATTTCTTTTCCACTTCGACGACATTCTTGCCGGGTGCAATGCCGGTGCGATTGCTGACGCGGAAGATGTGCGTGTCGACAGCCATGGTCAGCTGGCGAAAAGCGGTATTGAGCACCACGTTCGCGGTTTTGCGCCCGACACCGGGCAGGGCTTCCAGCTCTTCACGGGTTTGAGGAATCTCGCTGCCGTGGCGTTCGACCAGTAAGCGGCAGGTCTCTATGACGTTTTTTGCCTTGCTGTTGTACAGGCCGATGGTCTTGATGTATTCGGACAGACCCTCGACGCCCAAGGCATGAATCGCTGCTGGCGTATTGGCTACCGGGAAAAGCCTGGCCGTAGCCTTGTTGACGCCCACGTCGGTCGATTGCGCCGAAAGAATCACAGCGATCAACAACTCGAACGGCGATGAGTACGCCAGTTCGGTTTTTGGCTCGGGATTGTCTTCATGCAGTCTGCGAAAAATCTCAAGACGTTTTGCGGCATTCATGGGCGATGCGTTTCCTTCGATATAGAGTTCGGGCGCGTCCACGCCTGACGGGCTGCGAGCAGCAGCCCCAGTAAAATCAGTGCGCCGGGAACCAGCGTCAGCCAATGCACCCCTTCGCTGAGAATCAGCAACCCACGCCAGTGTTCCGACAGATCACCACCGAGGCTGCCATGACCGGCGATTTCACGCAGCGCCGCGAGTATCACCATGAGCCCGGCGAACTGAATCCCGAGTTTGAGGCGCCGGGTCAGCGATTGGCGAAAGAAGCCATTATGTTCCAGCACCACGCACTGCAGAGCGATCAGGCCGATATACAGACTGAATGCCTGATGCCATTGCACAGACCAGCGTTGCGCCAGTGTGTCGGCGCAACTGGTCAGGGCGGCGGCGAGTACCACGCTGCTCAGTAATACGCTCAGGGGCGTCAGGTGCGGGCGCAGCAGTGACATGCACAAGCCGTAGACGCCCACCACCAGCAGCGACATCAACAGCATGCCTGATGCGCCGGCGAGCGAGTGGCTGGTGCCAAGCAGGAGCACCAGCACCATTGAGTTCGACAGCTGCGCTGATGTGTTCATGTACCACTCCCCAGCAAGGCTGCGCGATGCTCATCGAAGTAGCGCAAGGCATCGTGGATGGCATTGATCGTCGCACGCGAGGTAATGGTCGCACCCGCCATCTGGTCGAATTGGCCCTGATCCTTTTTCAGCGCCCAGCCGTTATCAGTGGGATCTTCGCGTGACTTGCCGGTAAACGCTTGCAGCCAGGCGTTCGGCCAGTCGCCAAGATGTCCGCCGAGTGCCGGAGTTTCGTTTTGCCTGAGGGTTTTCACGCCAATCAGCTTGCCGCCGGTATCAACGGCAATCAGCAGTTCGAAGCTGCCGGCGTAACCCTGGGCTTCACTGCGCAACAACAGCGCAACCGGTTGTCCAGCCTTGGTGGCGCGATAAGCGCCGTTCAGCTGGCTATGCGCCAAAGCGCTATCGACCAGCGACAGCGGTTGTTCCAGCGGTTGATTGTCATAGGTTTCGGCAGGGAGCACATCGAGCAATTTGCGATTGTCGAGTCGACGCTGTTCGGCGGTAATCTGCGGTGCATTGGCGCGTTGCAGCAGATAGGTCACGCTGACGCCGATGATCGTCAGGACCAGCACGATGGCGATATTTGCGGTGCGATTCATGGGGTCACCTGCGCCTGTCGCGTGGCGGCGAACCTTTCCAGTGCCGGCACGCAAAGATTCATCAGCAGCACCGCAAACGCCACCCCGTCCGGGTAGCCACCCCATGTGCGAATCAGATAAGTCAGCAAGCCGACGCCGACACCAAACAGCAGGCGGGCGAGTGCGCTTTTAGCGCCGGAGACCGGTTCGGTAATGATGAAGAACGCGCCCAGCATGGTCGCGCCGCTCATCAGGTGAAACAGTGGCGAACCATGCGAGTCCGATCCCGAGCCGTTCCAGCACAACAGGCTGACGACAAACAGGCTGGCGAGCATGCCGACCGGCGCGTGCCAGGCGACGACCCGCCGTTGCAGTAAAAACACTCCGCCGGCGAGAAATGCCAGATTGATCCATTCCACACCGCGCCCACCGAAGCGACCGAACGCCGAATTGCCGGCGAACAACTCGTCCATGGTCAGGCTCTTGTTGATGCGCAGACTGTCCAGAGCAGTGGCCTGCACCCACGCATCCGGCGCCTGAGCCGGATTGAACACCTGCTGCACGGCGGCGAGCAGATCCAAGCCGTGCGCGGGCCAATGGGTCATCGGTTGCGGGAACATCACCATGATCAGGGCGAAACCAAGCATGGCCGGGTTGAACGGATTCTTGCCGATGCCACCGTACAAGTGCTTGCCGAACAGCAGACCTGAGGCGATCGCGGTCACTGTCAGCCACCAAGGGCAATAAGCCGGCAGGGCCACGGCCAGCAATGTTGCGCTGACCACCGCGCTGCCATCGCTCAGCGTGGGCTGCAACGGTTGCTGACGCAGTCGTGCGACACCGACTTCGACGATCAGCGCCGTGCCAACGCAGAGCATCAGGTTGATCAGCACGCCCCAACCGTACAACCAGAACAGCGCGAGCAGCCCCGGCAGCAGCGCGAGCAGCACCAGCTTCATCGCCTGTTGCAGGCGATCGTCCGGCATATCAAGGGGCGACATGGTCTTGCACCTGACGCTCGGCGTCGTGCAGCGCTTGCTCCAGCGCGGCGATTTGCTCCGGCGCGGCTTCGGCGGTCTGCGCCTTCTTCAGTTCGGCGCGGCGCATGGCCAGTTGGATTTTGGCGCGTTTCAGGTCGGCGTCCGGCGCAGGTGCCGTTGTCACGGCGGGAGTGGCCGGTGTGTTGCTTTCGAGTGTTGCCAACGCCTGTTCTGCGGCTTCGAACTGCTGCTGCAACACGATCAATTGCGATTGTTGATCGAAGGTCGGTGGATGGCCGAAGGCTTTCAGCGATTTGTGCAACTGTGCGCGGCTCATCGCGACATCGATCTTGGCTTTCTTCAGCGCAGCGTCGGCGCTGGCAGTCTTCTGGGCACGCACACGTTCCAGCGCCGCCTGCACCGGATCAAGCGTGCTGACTTCGGGTTGCGCCGCGCGTTTGGCCCGCGCCTCACGCTCGGTCTGTTTCTGTTGTTCTTCGCGTTGCAAGCGGGCATTGCGTTGTTCGAAGCGCTGACGTGCATGATCGCGTTTGGCCGCACGGGCACGCTGTTCTTCAAGACTGAATGCCAGGCCGCCGATCACCGGCAATGTGCTTGGCGGCAGCGGATGCATTTCGATGCAGTCGACCGGGCACGGCGCGACACACAGATCGCAACCGGTGCACTCGTCAATCAGCACGGTGTGCATCAACTTGGCGGCGCCGACGATGGCATCGATCGGGCAGGCCTGGATGCACTTGGTGCAGCCGATGCATTCGGCTTCGCGGATATAGGCGACCTGCGGCGGTGCCGAACCACGGCTGATGTCCAGTTCCAGCACCGGCACTCTCAACAGCTCGGCCAACGCCGCAATGGTTTCATCACCACCGGGCGGGCACTTGTTGATCGCCTCGCCCGCGGCGAGGCCTTCAGCGTATGGCTTGCATCCGGGATGGCCACACTTGCCGCATTGGGTCTGCGGCAGGAGGGCATCGATGCGTTGAATCAGACTCATGTTTTGATCAGTCCACTGAATCCGAGAAAAATCACTGCGATCAATCCGGCGCCGATCAGGTCGATCGGCAGGCCGCGAAAGGGCAGGGGAATATTGCTGTCGGCGGTGCGTTCACGTAAATCGCTGAACAGGCTCAGCACCAGCCAGAACCCCAGCCCGGCACCGAGGCTCAGGGCTGTTGCAAGCAACAGGCCTTGATCGTTTTGCGCATTGATCAGCGCCAGTCCAAGTACGCCGGCGTTGCCCAACAACAGCGGCCATAATCCGTCGAAAGGCAGATTCGGCAGCCAGCGCGCCAGCAGTTTCAACAGTGGTGCGATCAGCAACACACTCAGCGGCAGAAACACCAGCAGGCGCAGGGATTCAAGTTGCAGCGGCACCAGCAGCCAATGCCAGATCGCGTAACCGATGACGCCAACGATCAACATCAGGCACATCGTCGCCAGCCCCAACGCATGCACCTGGCGACGACGGCCCGCCAGCAACGGATCGACGCCCAGCGGCCAGTGCAACACGAAGTTGTTGAGTAGCGCAGCACTGATGAGCGTAAGCACAAATTCGGTCATGGTTCTGCCAGCGAAACGGGCGGCTGTCTCTTAAGGTTAGGCATTATCCGGCCAGATATGAAAAATCCCACAGGCATGCCGGGCACGCCTGTGGGATCGATTCACCGCCGAGTGTTACTTGATGCGTTGACCCGGCTTGGCGCCGCTGTCCGGGCTCAGCAGGTAAATCTCTTCACCGCCAGGGCCGGCCGCCATCACCATGCCTTCGGAGATACCGAACTTCATTTTCCGTGGCTTGAGGTTGGCAATCATCATGGTCAGGCGACCGTCGAGTTTGGACGGATCCGGATACGCGCTCTTGATCCCGGAGAACACGTTGCGTTGCTCGTCACCGATGTCCAGCGTCAGGCGCAGCAGCTTGTCGGCACCTTCCACATGTTCGGCTTTGACAATCAGCGCGACGCGCAGGTCGATGGCCGCGAAGGCGTCGAAGTCGATTTCCGGCGACAGCGGATCCTTGGCCAGTTCGCCATTGCCGGCCGGGGCGGCTGCACCGGTGTCGGTCTGGCTGGCGGTGAGGTCTTCTTTCGAGGCGTCGCTCATGGCTTGCACTTTTACCGGGTCGATGCGGGTCATCAACGGCTTGAATTCGTTCAACTGGTGGTTGGCCAGCAGCGTGGTGTGGTCGTTCCAGGTCAGCGGGGCGACGTTGAGGAACGCCTCGGCATCGGCGGCCAGCAACGGCAGGACCGGCTTGAGGAAGATCACCAATTGGCGGAACAGGTTGATGGCGGTGGCGCAGATCGCCTGGACTTCATCCTGTTTGCCTTCCTGCTTGTTCAACGACCACGGCGCCTTGTCGGCGATCCAGGCGTTGGCGCGGTCGGCCAGGGCCATGGTTTCACGCATGGCACGGGCAAAGTCGCGGGCTTCATAGGCATCGGCAATGCTTGGCGCGGCAGCGAGGAAAGCCTCGGTCAGCTCCGGCGCAGCATTGGTGTCGACCAGCAGGCCGGCGTTACCTTTCTGGATGAAACCGGCACAACGGCTGGCGATGTTGACCACTTTGCCGACCAGGTCGGAGTTGACCTTCTGCACGAAATCTTCGAGGTTCAGGTCGAGGTCATCGACGCCACGGCCCAGTTTGGCCGCGTAGTAGTAGCGCAGGTATTCCGGCGACAGGTGATCCAGATACGTACGCGCCTTGATGAAGGTGCCGCGCGATTTCGACATCTTCTGGCCGTTGACGGTCAGGTAGCCGTGCACGTTGATGCCGGTCGGCTTGCGGTAGCCCGCGCCTTCGAGCATCGCTGGCCAGAACAGTGCGTGGAAGTTGACGATGTCCTTGCCGATGAAGTGGTACAGTTCGGCGGTGGAGTCCTTGGCCCAGAACGCATCGAAGTCGAGATCCGGCGTGCGGTCGCAAAGGTTCTTGAAGCTGGCCATGTAGCCGATTGGTGCGTCCAGCCACACGTAGAAGTACTTGCCCGGCTCACCCGGAATCTCGAAGCCGAAGTACGGCGCATCGCGGGAGATGTCCCACTGTTGCAAGCCGGCGTCCAGCCATTCGGCGATCTTGTTGGCGACGGCGTCTTGCAGGGTGCCGCTGCGGGTCCAGGTCTGCAGCATTTGCTGGAAGTCTGGCAGTTTGAAGAAGAAGTGCTGGGAATCCTTGAGCACCGGGGTGGCGCCGGAGATTGCCGACTTCGGATCCTTCAAATCGGTTGGCGCGTAGGTCGCACCGCACTTTTCGCAGTTATCGCCGTACTGGTCTTCGGTGCCGCATTTCGGGCAAGTGCCCTTGATAAAGCGGTCGGCCAGGAACATTTTCTTTTCCGGGTCGAAATACTGGGTGATCGAGCGTTGGGCGATGTGCCCGGCGTCACGCAGCTTCAAGTAGATCTGGCTCGACAGCTCACGGTTTTCTTCAGCGTGAGTGGAGTGGAAGTTGTCGAAATCAACCAGGAACTCGGCAAAGTCGGCGCTGTGTTCAGCCTGCACGTTGGCGATCAGTTGCTCCGGGGTGATGCCTTCCTTTTCCGCGCGCAGCATGATCGCCGAACCGTGGGCGTCGTCGGCGCAGACGTAGATGCATTGATTGCCGCGATGCTTCTGGAAGCGCACCCACATATCGGTCTGGATATATTCCAGCATATGGCCAAGGTGAATCGAACCGTTGGCGTAGGGCAGGGCGCTGGTGACGAGGATCTTGCGTGGTTCGGACATGTGGGGCTTCGCTACTTGATGAAACGGAGGTCGGCCACTATAAAGCGCTGGCGCATATTTTTCACCCTGTGCACCTGTTTCATTGGATGAGTCATAGCAAAGATCAACAGATCGCAGCCTTCGGCAGCTCCTACACATAATCCCCTGTAGGAGCTGCCGAAGGCTGCGATCTTTTCAGGTAGGATACCCGGCATCTTTTCCCAGTCTTGTTATCGGAGTTGCCCATGAGCGCCGTCACTCGCGCAGCGGTGGAAGCCGTCCTCAGCCAATACACCGACCCTTACCTGAATCAGGATCCGGTCAGCGCCGGTTGCGTGAAGAACATCGAGATTGTCGGTGACCGCGTCAATGTGCAGCTGGAAATCGGTTACGCCGCCGGCCTGTTCAAAAGCGGCTGGGCGCAACTCCTGCAACTGGCCATCGAAAATCTCGACGGCGTGGTTATCGCCAAGGTTGAAGTGAACAGTGTCATCGCCGCGCACAAGGCTCAGGCGCAGATTCCGGGGCTGGCCAACGTCAAGAACGTAGTCGCCGTGGCGTCCGGCAAGGGCGGCGTGGGCAAGTCGACCACTGCGGCCAACCTCGCCCTGGCCCTGGCCCGTGAAGGTGCCAAGGTCGGCATTCTCGACGCCGATATCTACGGCCCGAGCCAAGGCATCATGTTCGGCATCCCCGAGCGCACCCGCCCGGAGGTCAAGGACCAGAAGTGGTTCGTACCGCTCAAGGCCCACGGCGTCGAAGTCATGTCGATGGCCTTCCTGACCGACGACAACACGCCGATGGTCTGGCGCGGGCCGATGGTTTCCGGCGCGCTGCTGCAACTGGTCACGCAAACCGCGTGGGGCGATCTCGATTATCTGGTCATCGACATGCCGCCAGGCACCGGCGATATCCAGCTGACCCTGGCGCAGAAGGTCCCGGTGGCCGGTGCGGTGATCGTCACCACACCGCAGGATCTGGCCCTGCTCGACGCGCGCAAAGGCGTGGAAATGTTCCGCAAGGTCAACATTCCGGTACTGGGCGTGGTGGAAAACATGGCCGTGCATATCTGCTCGAACTGCGGGCATGCCGAGCATCTGTTCGGTGAAGGCGGGGGCGAGAAGCTGGCGACCCAATATGGCGTCGAGCTGCTGGCTTCGCTGCCATTGTCGATGCTGATTCGCGAGCAGGCCGATGGCGGCAAGCCAACGGTGATCGCCGAGCCGGACAGCCAGATTGCCATGGTCTACCAGGAACTGGCCCGCCACGTCGGCGCACGGATCGTGTTGCAGGAAGCGGCAACGCCGGCGATGCCGAACATCACCATCAGCGACGATTAAAATCTATCTGTAAACGCCGGACAAAACTGTGGGAGCGGGCTTGCTCGCGAAAGCGGTGTGTCAGTCGACGAAAATGTTGTCTGACCCACCGTATTCGCGAGCAAGCCCGCTCCCACATTTGGTTTTGTGTTGTCAGTCAGATACGCAAGCCGCCATCCATCTCCAGAATCCGCCCGGTGTAATAGTCGTTCTCGAAGATATACGCCGCCGAATGCGCAATCTCTTCCGGCTTGCCCATACGCTTGAGCGGAATCCCCGAGGTCATCTTCTCCAGCGCTTCCGGCTTCATGCCCAGGGTCATCTCGGTCTCGATGAAGCCCGGCGCAATGCCCGCCACGCGAATCCCGTAACGCGCCAGTTCTTTGGCCCAGGTCACCGTCGCCGCTGCCACGCCAGCCTTGGCCGCCGAATAGTTGGTCTGACCAACGTTGCCCGCCCGCGAAATCGACGAAATGTTGATGATCGCGCCAGTGTTCTTCAGCTCGACCATTTTCGCCGCCACCTCACGGGTGCAGAGGAACACGCCGGTCAGGTTGACGTCGATCACCGCCTGCCACTGTGCCAGGCTCATCTTGGTCATTTCGCCGTCCTTGACCTTCAACAGCAGGCCATCACGGAGAATCCCGGCGTTGTTGATCAGGCCGTGGATCGCACCGAAATCGGCGGCAACCTGAGCGATCATGTGCTCGACCTGTTCTTCATTGGCCACGTTGCACAGATAGCTGCGTGCCTCGACGCCCTTGGCTTTACACGCCGCTACCGCTTCGTCGAGTTTTTCCTGATTGAGGTCGACGAGCGCAAGCTTCGCGCCTTTGCCAGCGAAATACTCGGCCATGGAGCGGCCCAAACCCTGGCAACCGCCCGTGATAATGATTACTTTGTCGTTGAGTTGCATTCGCATGCCCCGATAGCAGGTCTGAGTAGTTTTTGTTATCAGCGCCTCTCGATCTGCACCGGCCGTGGCTGGCTTGCACATGAGAATTTCCCGATGGCGTGACCGAAACTTCTATTCGGGCGCCCGTCCGTTTTTGCGACGGATTCTATTTAAGGAGTCATAAATTGAGCGTTGAAGTGGCCAAGAATGCCCGAGAATTGCTTCTCAAGGAATACCGCGGAGTGTTGTCGACCCACTCCAAATCGATGCCCGGTTTTCCCTTTGGCTCCGTCGTGCCGTATTGCCTGGACGAGCAGGGCCGCCCGCTGATCCTGATCAGCCGGATTGCCCAGCACACCCACAACCTGCAGAAAGATCCGAAGTGCTCGCTGCTGGTGGGGGAGCGCGAAGCCGACGATGTGCAAGCCGTTGGTCGCCTGACTTATCTGGCTGAAGCGCAAAAGCTCGAAGACGCCACTGCTATCGAAGCTGCCGCCGAGCGTTACTACCGCTACTTCCCGGATTCGCAGAACTACCATAAAGCCCACGATTTCGATTTCTGGGTGCTGACCCCGGTGCGTCATCGTTACATCGGCGGTTTCGGCGCGATCCACTGGGTTGATCAAGTGACCCTGGCCAATCCGTTTGCCGGCAAGGCCGAGATCAGCATGGTCGAGCACATGAACAGCGATCACACCAAAGCCATCGCGCACTACGTCGAGCTCGCCGGTCTGCCGAACAGCGTGCCGGCGCAACTGACCGGCATCGACACCGAAGGCATGCACCTGCGCATCGGTCAGGCGCTGTACTGGCTGGCGTTTCCAGCGCCTTGTAATACGCCGACACAAGTGCGCGAAGCCTTGGTTTCTCTGGCTCACGCCGAGGTCTGGCCAAAAAATGCGCTGGCTGACGCTTGAATTCACGAAAGGGCGACGTCATCTAAGGCTTACTGCAAGGCATTTCTTGCGTTGAGGAAACTTTGATGCGCCCTTTTCTGTTGCTCTTTCTGCTGTTTCCGGTGCTGGAGCTGTTCGTATTCGTCAAAGTGGCAGGGGCTATCGGGTTTTTCCCGGCCCTGCTGCTGATCATTGTCGGCTCGATGTTCGGTGTGTTCGTGCTGCGCGTCGCCGGACTGGCCACGGCATTGCGTGCCCGTGAAAGCCTGAACCGCGGCGAATTGCCTGCGCAAACCATGCTCGAAGGCCTGATGCTGGCACTGGCCGGTGGTCTGTTGATCCTGCCGGGTTTCATCAGCGACGTGGTCGGCCTGGTCATGCTGCTGCCGTTCAGCCGTCGTCTGCTGGCAAACAAAATGCGTCAGCGCGCCGAAGAACAGGCCATGCGCCAGCGTGCGTTCGCCGACGACCTGCAACCCCGTGGCGGTCCTGCACCGCGTCAGCCTCTGGGCCGCGAGGGTGATGTGATCGAAGGCGAGTTCGAACACCGCGACACCAAGTAACTGCGTTATCGACACGGCACCTGCGGGTGCCGTGTTCATTTGTGGGCTGCTTTTGTGCAGAGCCTCGGTGAAAAATTTTTCGCCTCGCCCTTGTAATAAGCTTATGCGCCCTTATGTATCGGTCACCGAAAGGTTTCTGGCATTTGCGCCAGTCAGTCTTCCGCGTCTCGCTCGACGAGGCGCAACCGGCGAAGGCCGGATTTGTTAAACCCGCCGGGAATACACCGGCCGATGAAAACCACAATTAGGAGAGATCGACAATGAAGCTTCGTCCTCTGCATGACCGCGTCGTAATCCGTCGCAGCGAAGAAGAAAAGAAAACCGCTGGCGGTATCGTCCTGCCAGGTTCGGCTGCTGAAAAAGCCAACCACGGTGTGATTCTCGCTGTAGGCCCGGGCAAAGCTCTGGAAAACGGCGAAGTGCGCGCACTGTCCGTGAAGGAAGGCGACAAGGTTGTGTTCGGTCCTTACTCCGGCAGCAACACTGTGAAAGTCGACGGCGAAGACCTGCTGGTAATGAGCGAGAACGAAATCCTCGCTGTTATCGAAGGCTGATACCCCCCGTTCATTTTCCCGCTACTACAAAGTATTTAAGGAATATCGATCATGGCTGCTAAAGAAGTTCTGTTTGGCGATTCCGCCCGTAAAAAAATGCTCAAGGGCGTCAACGTCCTGGCTGACGCAGTAAAAGCGACCCTGGGCCCGAAAGGCCGTAACGTGATCATCGAGAAGAGCTTCGGCGCTCCGACCATCACCAAGGACGGCGTTTCCGTCGCCAAAGAAATCGAACTCGAAGACCGTTTCGAAAACATGGGCGCGCAGCTGGTCAAAGACGTTGCCTCCCGTGCCAACGATGACGCAGGTGACGGTACTACTACCGCTACCGTTCTGGCTCAGTCGATCGTCAACGAAGGCCTGAAAGCCGTCGCTGCCGGCATGAACCCGATGGACCTGAAGCGCGGTATCGACAAAGCGACCATCGCTATCGTCAAAGAGCTGAAGAACCTGTCCAAGCCTTGCGCTGACACCAAGGCAATCGCTCAGGTAGGTACCATCTCCGCCAACTCCGACAGCTCCATCGGCGACATCATTGCCGAAGCCATGGAAAAAGTCGGTAAAGAAGGCGTGATCACCGTTGAAGAAGGCACTGGCCTGGAAAACGAACTGTCGGTTGTTGAAGGCATGCAGTTCGACCGTGGCTACCTGTCCCCGTACTTCGTCAACAAGCCAGAGACCATGGTTGCCGAGCTGGACAGCCCGCTGATCCTGCTGGTCGACAAAAAGATCTCGAACATCCGCGAAATGCTGCCAGTGCTGGAAGCCGTTGCCAAAGCCGGCCGTCCGCTGCTGATCGTTTCCGAAGACGTTGAAGGCGAAGCCCTGGCGACTCTGGTTGTGAACAACATGCGCGGCATCGTTAAAGTCGCAGCCGTCAAGGCTCCAGGCTTCGGCGACCGTCGCAAGGCCATGCTGCAGGACATCGCTGTTCTGACCGGCGGTACCGTTATCTCCGAAGAAATCGGCCTGAGCCTGGAAGCGGCAACCCTGGAAAACCTGGGTAGCGCTAAAAAGGTCAGCATCTCCAAGGAAAACACCATCATCGTTGACGGTGCTGGCGTTGAAGCAGACATCCAGGCGCGTATCACTCAGATCCGTGCCCAGGCTGCTGAAACTTCCTCGGACTACGACCGTGAAAAACTGCAAGAGCGTCTGGCCAAGCTGTCCGGCGGCGTTGCAGTGATCAAGGTTGGCGCTGGTTCCGAAGTAGAAATGAAAGAGAAGAAAGCCCGCGTTGAAGACGCCCTGCACGCAACCCGTGCAGCCGTTGAAGAAGGCGTGGTACCTGGCGGTGGCGTTGCGCTGATCCGTGCTCTGCAAACCCTGAACGACCTGAAAGGCGACAACGCTGATCAGGACGTCGGTATCGCTGTTCTGCGCCGCGCTGTTGAAGCGCCGCTGCGTCAGATCGCTGCCAACAGCGGCGACGAGCCAAGCGTTGTGGTCAACGAAGTCAAGAACGGCACCGGTAACTTCGGTTACAACGCCGCAACTGGCGAATACGGCGACATGATCGAAATGGGCATCCTGGACCCAACCAAGGTAACCCGTTCCGCTCTGCAAGCTGCATCGTCGATCGGCGGTCTGATCCTGACCACCGAAGCGGCAGTAGCTGACGCGCCGAAGAAAGACGGCGGCGCTGGCGGCGGCATGCCAGACATGGGCGGCATGGGTGGCATGGGCGGCATGATGTAAGCCAGCCTTACCCCCGTAACGCAAAAACCCCGCTGACGCGAGTCAGCGGGGTTTTTTATTGCCCTTCAAAAGATCACAGGCAAAAGATCGCAGCCTTCGGCAGCTCCTACAGCGGATCGCGAACATCTGTAGGAGCTGCCGAAGGCTGCGATCTTTTAACCTCCATTCACGCGCCGACTGGTTGCGCTCTGACGACCGTCTCGGCCCTCACCGCCGGACGATACAACACCCAGTAATACGACCCCAGACAGATCAGCCAGCAGAAAATCGCCGTCCACACGTTGTGCGAGAAAAAGTGCGCGCCCTGCATCATTCGGCTGATCGAGAACACCGAACCCAAGGCAAAGGCAAAGATAAACGCCTGTTTGGCCAGGCGCGGACGACGGTCACGCAATACAAAGAACAACGCAAACAAGGTGAACCCCGTAGCGGCATGACCACCCGGCCAGCAACGCCCCGGCTTGTTGGTCTGCGGACGATGTTCCATCAACTTGCTGTAAGTCTCATGGCCGCCAAACTGCTCCAGGCTCCAAGGGCACTGCACGGCAGTCACCGCTTTCATCGGCGTGACAAACGAAGTCGCCAACCCCAACGACAACACCAGACAACCCAGTTCCCGCTTGAACGGTTTCAGTCGTTCGATGAAAAACGAGGCAATAAAACCCAGTACCGCAAACACCGAAAAGCCGATCACCACTTCTTTGGCGCGGTCGTGAAGGATGTTCTCGAGGAAGTAACTGTGCCGCCCGATGAAATCGCCGGCCGCCGGGTCGTAAAACAGTCGGGCCAGATCCATGTCCAGATCGGTCAGTTCCAGCAGTACCAGAATGATCGCCGCGACAACGGGAATCCCCAGGCACAACCACCAATTCAGCGGGCGAGGGGTGGGACGTACAACGTTTGATGACATGTCGGATCCTGCATAAAAGAAAACGCCCCGGAACATCAGCCCGGGGCGGTTCGATTAACGTTCGCTGACTTGCGGGGCACCCTCCTTGGGTGCTTTCCAGCCAAGCAGCTGTTGCTTGAAGCCATAACTGGCAGATTGGTAATAGGTGATGGCGCGGCTGATCAGCGGATCATCGCTGGTCGCCCGGGATTCACGGCTTTCGCTCAGCGCATCGTCATGGCGACGCAGGCCTTGGCGCGGGCTGAGAATCGCCAGATTCTTGCCGTCGAACAGGCCCAGATGCTGGTAGTTGCCGACCACCACGCGCGGTGGCAGCGGATTGTCCTGCAACAGGTTGCGGCCAAAGAACGTCGATTGGTAATCCAGGTTCAACAGGCCCAGCAGCGTCGGCGCAAGGTCGATCTGGCTGGCCAGTTGGCCGTTCTCGCGTGGCTCGATGAACTTCGGTGCATAGATGAACAGCGGGATCTGATAGTTGGCGATTGGCAAGTCTTCCTTGCCCGCACTCCCGGCAGTGTGGTCGGCGACGAAGATGAAGATCGTATTGTCGAACCACGGTTTCTGCCGTGCCTGTTCAAGGAACTGGCCGATCGCATAGTCGGTGTACTTCACCGCACCATCACGACCGTTACCGGATTTGATGTCGATGCGATTATCCGGGTAGGTATAGGGACGATGGTTGGATGTAGTCATCAGCTGCAACAAAAATGGCTGCTGTTTCGCATAGTCCGCATCGGCCAGTTTCAGCGTCTGTTTGTACAGATCCTCGTCGGCCATGCCCCAGGCATTCTTGAAGTGAATGTCGGCTTCATCGACGCTGCTCTGATCGACCACGCGGTAACCGTTGCCGCTGAAGAACGCATTCATGTTGTCGAAGTAACCGCGTCCGCCGTAGACAAACACGCTGTCGTAACCCACCGCACTCAGTTGCTGGCCAAGGCTGGCAAAGCCGCTTTCACGACCGATGCGCTTGACGATCGAACGGCCCGGCGTCGGTGGAATCGCCAGGGTGATGGCTTCCAGACCGCGGTCGGTACGGGTGCCGGTGGCGTAGAAATTGTTGAAGTACAGGCTCTGCTTGCGCAGGGCATCGAGGTTCGGCGTCAGGTTGCGATCGTCACCATTGCTGCCCAGATACTTGGCGCTGAGGCTTTCGATGGTCACCAGGACGATGTTCGGTGTGCGCGCGGTGCCAGGGTTGTCGATCATCCGGCGGATGTCCTGCGGATCCTGGCCGATGAAGCGGGCGTTGGGTTCGTTCAGTTCGGCGCGAATCTGCCGGGCGACCACGTCAGGCGCGTGGCTGCTGTAGAACTGCGTGTAGTCGAGTTCGTTGTTACGAAATGCGGCGAAGAACTGGTAAGGGCCATTGCTCGCCAACTCATTCTGATAGGCATTGCCGCCTTGGGCGCGCGGAGCGTCCTGGCTGAGCAGTTGCAGGCTCAACCCCGTTACCAGCAGCAATGCCAATGCATTGAGCAAACGTCGACGCAACGGCGGCAGCGGAGCGTCCAGTGCAGCATTGAACGGCTTGCGCAGGGCAAAACTGATGGCAACCGCCAGCAGCGCCAGAATGCTCAGCAGCGTAGCGATCGGATACGACTCCAGCACGTTGTTCAGCACTTCATCGGAATACACCAGGTAGTCGACGGCGATAAAGTTGAAGCGCACGCCGAACTCATCCCAGAACAGCCACTCGGCCACCGAGACGAACAGCATGGCGAACAGGCTGACCGTGAACAGGCCTTGCAGAAACCAGCGATGGCCGCGACGCCGCCATAACGCCGGCGGGCACAGCAGCAAATACAGGCCCATCGGCAATGCTGCATAGGCAAGAAAGCCGAGGTCATACAGCAGGCCGATGCCGAACACGGAAAAGGCTCCGCCACCGGCCTCATCCAGATGCGTCAGCAGCAAAACGGCGCGGGTTACGGAAAAGATCACCAGCCAGGCGCCGGTGATCAGCAGCAAAAGGCGCAGGGGCGCCGTCTTGAAAAAGTCCATTGTCTACATTCCCTATATCTAATGGCGCGAGAGTGTCGCTTGGTGACTGTAGTCAGGTTGTGAACCGATAGTGAAAAACTTGTTAAGACTTTAATTTGGTTGAGAGAGTTGATTTACGCGGCTTTCAGCCCTAGCTCTGAGCTGGCGATGGCCTTAAGCTGCGCGGGCCATGACGGCCGTTACTGTGTACGGAGGAGTGCCCATGCGAATTCTATTGGTCGAAGACAACCGCGATATCCTGGCCAATCTGGCCGATTATCTGGGGCTCAAAGGCTATACCGTCGATTGCGCCCAGGACGGTCTGTCGGGCCTGCATCTGGCCGCCACCGAGCATTACGACCTGATCGTGCTCGACATCATGTTGCCAGGTATCGACGGCTACACCCTGTGCAAACGCCTGCGCGAAGACGCCCGTCGCGATACACCGGTGATCATGCTCACCGCGCGTGATCAACTCGATGATCGCTTGCAGGGCTTCAAGTCCGGCGCCGACGACTATCTGGTCAAGCCGTTTGCCTTGTCCGAGCTGGCCGCGCGCGTGGAAGCGGTGATGCGCCGGGCGCAGGGCGGCGGACGCCGTGCCTTGCAGGTCGGTGACCTGAGCTACGATCTCGACACTCTCGAAGTGACCCGCGAAGGCAAGCTGCTCAAGCTCAACCCGGTCGGCCTCAAGCTGCTCGCGGTGTTGATGCAGAAGAGCCCGCATGTGTTGCGCCGGGAAATTCTCGAAGAGGCCCTGTGGGGCGATGATTGCCCGGACAGCGACAGCCTGCGCAGCCACGTTCACCAATTGCGTCAAGTGATCGACAAACCGTTCGCCAAGCCGCTGCTGCACACCGTGCACGGCGTCGGTTACCGCTTGGCCGAGGGGCGTGATGGAGTTTAAGCAAAGCCTTTCCCAGCGGATCATCATTGCCTTTGCGCTGATGAGCGCGCTGGTGGCCGGAGCCTTCGCCATGGGCATCGTCGCCACCGTGCACCTGGTGGAAGAAAAACTGATTTCAGCAGGCCTGGGCGGCGACTTGCAGCGCCTGCTCCTGATGGACAACGTTTCGGACTGGAGCCATCGGCCGGAGCCGGATCAGTTGTTCTATTTCAGCGGCGGCCCCGGTGATTTCGAGTTGCCGAAGGATTTGCGTCACCTCGATTCCGGTTTCCACGAAGTCTTCCGTGAGCAGCTGTCGTATCACGCGATGGTCGAAATCGTCGACGGTCGCCGTTATGTGCTGCTGCAGGATCAAAGCGATTTTGAAGAGCGCGAGCGCGTACTGTTTGCCGTGGTGCTGGTGGGCTTCGTGCTCAGTCTGGCGCTGGCGGTATTCCTCGGCTGGGTGCTGGCGCGCAAAGTGATGGCGCCGGTGGTGCGCCTCGCACGGCAGGTGCGTCACCGAGACCAGTTGCTCGGATTGGCGCCGCCGCTGGCGCCGGATTACGCCGCTGATGAAGTCGGTGAACTGGCGGTGGCGTTCGACGCCACGCTGGGCAGGCTGCGGCAGGCACTGACCCGCGAGCGCTTGTTTACCAGTGACGTCAGCCACGAGTTGCGTACACCGCTGATGGTGCTGGCGAGTTCTTGTGAGTTGTTGATGGAAAACCCGGCGATCGATCAACGCGGCCGCTCGCAGGTCGAGCGCATTGCCCGGGCCAGCGAGGAAATGCGCGAGCTGGTGCAGACCTTCCTGATGCTTGCCCGTGCTCAGCGCGAAGATGCGGGCATGGCGCCGCAACACGATCTCGCGCATGTCGCCGACAATCTGTTGTGCGTATGGCGTGAGCCGATCGAAAGCAAAGGGCTGAAATTGCAGTTCGAACGCGGCAACCCGCCGGATACCTGTTTCAACGCCACGTTGCTGACCGCAGTGATGGGCAATCTGTTGCGCAATGCCTGTCACTACACCGAGCAGGGCTTCATTCGCCTGACGCTGAAAGCTAACGGGTTCGTCGTTGAGGATTCGGGTGTGGGTATTCCCGAGGAGAAACGCGAGGCGATGTTCCAGCCATTTGTCCGTGGCAGCGAAAATCGTGGTGAAGGTCTCGGGCTTGGCTTGTCGCTGGTGCAGCGCATCTGCGAGAACCAGGGCTGGACGGTGACTTTGAGCACTATGGAGCCCAATGGCTGTCGCTTCGAAGTGGATCTGGGCAAAGACTGACAGGCGGTGGTGGCACCCAGCCACTCCCGCCAACCTGTCTAAATCCTGTATAACCTTGAAATAGTTTGCGGGTTTACCGGACATTTTTTTCACAAATGGATGACCTGACGCTGACATGCCGCTCCCTAAGGTGGTGACATCAGCAATTCAGGAGTCCTGGTGATGGCCGGCCCGATCAAACTCGATTTTTCCGAAAAGTACGACGACAACCACGCGCAAAAATATTTGCGCAAGCATCAAGCCGATCTCGGTCGCCGGTTGTCACATTGGCGCGACGAACAGTTGGCCCGCAAGGCGCTGACGTTGGCCGGTGAACCGGGTCTGGTGCTGGATTTGCCGTGCGGTGCGGGGCGCTTCTGGCCATTGCTGGCGGAAAAACCGAATCGGGTGATCATCGGTGCGGATAACTCCGAGTCGATGATCCGGACGGCGATGCAAGCGCAACCGGCGGATGTGGTGAAACGGGTACAACCCTTGCACACTTCTGCGTTCGACATTGCCTTGCCTGATAACGCCGTCGACAGCATTTTTTGCATGCGTTTGCTTCATCACATCGGTGAAGCCGAGCATCGACGGGCCATTCTGCGTGAATTCGAGCGCGTCACCCGCGACAGCGTGATCATTTCGCTGTGGGTGGATGGCAACTTCAAGGCCTGGAAACGCAAAAAGGCCGAGGCCAAGCGTGGGCAGGAAGGTTACCAGAACCGTTTTGTGTTACCGGCTGTTACGGTGGAAAAAGAATTCGAAGAGGCAGGGTTCCGCATACAGGAACAACTGGATTTCATCCCGCTCTATGCCATGTGGCGGGTTTACGTATTACGCAAGAGGTAGTGGGATGGCAGTGCAATTTGCAGCAGAAACGGACGTCGCTCCGCAGGATCTTTTTGACTATTACTGGAACCAGCGTGGTGAGTGGGTAGAAGAACCCAACGTGCGGCGTGGTGGCGAAAGTGGTGTGCAACGAGTCATCGGGCGTGACGGTCAATTGCTGTATGCAAAACGCCAGACCGGACACATCTACCGCAGTTGGCTGCATCCGTTCGGCCGCCCGACGGTGTTGCGTGAGCTGGACGCCCTGACCGGCGTGAGCAAACTTGGCGTGCGCGTGCCGGAAATCGTCTTCTGCGGCGCGCAGCCTGATCCGCAGTACAAGTGGCGTGCGCTGCTGGTGACCAAGTCGCTGGACGGCTTTGACGAACTGGAAAAGTGGGAAGCGGCGGGTGGTCGCGCGCAATACGGCGAAGCCGTTTACGAACGCGTGCTCAAAGACCTCGCCGAGAACCTTGCGCGCATGCACAAGGGCCGTTGGCAGCACAGCTGCATCTATATCAAACACGTATTTGTACGGGTAACCGGCGAAGGCGATTCGGCCAAGGTCGAAGTAGCGTTGATCGACCTGGAGAAATGCCGCCAGCGTCTGACCGCTTATCGCGCCGCCTCCCATGACATGAAGCAATTGCGCCGCCATTCGTCGTTCAGCGATACGGACTGGAAAAAACTCGTCTATTTTTATGAGACGGCGTTTGGCAGCGCTATCAAAGGTTTATAGCGATGAAACTAGAAATTGCACGAGGTTTGTTTCTGGTTGGAGCCTTGGCAGTTGCATCATTGGCGGTGGCGGCTTGGGAGCAGCCCCGCATGCAGGTTGTTGGCGCGTCAGTAGACGACGCCCACTGCGCAATGCCACGGGTGGCGAAAGCCTCCGTGGCGACTAAACCCGACCATGATTTATTGTTGTTCATGTTCGGGCTTTCCCAAGGGATGAGGCCGCAGAGTTGAACCGATTGAAGCCAAAATGAAAGGCCTCGCAGATGCGAGGCCTTTTTTTATGCCCGAGACGACACAGATCCCGTATAGGAGTGAGCCTGCTCGCGATAGCGGCCTGTCAGTTAATAATGATTTGAATGGCACACCGCTATCGCGAGCAGGCTCACTCCTACAGGGGTTACGCGGTTGGTTTGGGATCGGGTTTTGCCAGCAGGGTGTAAACGCACGGCAGGACGAACAGCGTGAACAACGTGCCGATCGACATCCCTGTCGCAATCACCATGCCGATATCAAAGCGGCTGACCGCCCCCGCACCGGTGGCCAGAATCAACGGCACCATGCCAAACACCATCGCCGCCGTGGTCATCAGCACCGGCCGTAGCCGAATCGCTGCCGCTTCCTCCACCGCCTCACGTGCCGTCAGGCCTTTGTCCTTGCGCAACTGGTTGGCGAATTCGACGATCAGGATCCCGTGCTTGCTGATCAGACCGATCAGCGTGACCAGCCCGACCTGGGTATAGATGTTCATGCTCGACCAGCCGAGGAACAGCGGAATCAATGCGCCGCAGATCGACAACGGCACCGTCACCAGAATCACCAACGGATCACGGAAGCTTTCGAACTGCGCCGCCAGCACCAGAAAAATGATCGCCAGCGCCAAGGCAAACGTCACCCACAAGGCGCTGCCTTCCTGGACGAATTGCCTTGATGCGCCGCCATAGTCGAAGGCGAAGCCGGCCGGCGCTTCTTCGCGGGCGATCTGCAGCACGGTGTCGATGGCTTCGCCCATGCTCACCAGCGGGAAACCGGAAATCTTTGCCGCGTTGAGTTGCTGGAACTGGTTGAGCTGGCGCGGTCGGGCGCGGTCGCTGACCTTGATCAGCGTCGACAGCGGCAGCAATTCGCCCTGAGTGTTTTTCACGTAATAATTGTTCAGCCAGTCCGGGTTGTCGCGGTACGGCCGTTCGACCTGGGCGATAACCTTGTAGCTGCGCCCTTCAATGGTGAAACGATTGATTTCCGCCTCACCGAGCAGCGTCGCCAGCGTGCCGCCGAGATCCTGCATTGACACGCCCATCTGCGCAGCCTTGGCGCGGTCGATATCGACCACCACTTCCGGTTTGTCGAACGCCAGATCAAGGTCGACGAAGGCGAACTTGCCCGACTCCATCGCACGTTTCTTGATCCGGTCGGCCACTTGCAGCAGCAGTTCGTAATCGTTGGCCGTATTGATCACGAATTCGAACGGCAAACCTTCACCGGTGCCGGGCAGGGAGGGCAGGTTGAAACCGAAAATCTGCAGGCCCGGGATGTTCCCCAGTTTGCCTTGCACCTCGGGAAGGATCTGCATCTGCGTGCGGCTGCGCTCGTTCCAGGGTTTCAGCAGGAAACCACCGATGCCCGCCTGCACACCGTTGTAGCCGTTGATCTGGAACGAGGAGTAGTACTCCGGGAATTCCTTGAAGATCTTGATGAATTCGTCGGTGTAGGTGCTCAGGTAATCGAGGTTGGTCGGCTGCGGCGCGTTGGCCATCATGAAAATGATGCCTTGGTCTTCGTCCGGCGCCAGCTCCGATTTGGTGAATTTGAGGAACACCGGGATCAGGCACAACACGATCACCGCAAACACCAGCACCACCGGCCGCGTGTTCAGCGTGCCGTGGAGCATGCTCTGGTAGCGGCGCTTGAGGCTGTCGAAGATCCGGTCGAGGCGATGCGCCAGGCCTGTGGGGTTTTGTTCGTGGCGCAGCAAGTAGGCGCACATCATCGGCGACAGGGTCAGGGCGACGATCCCGGAGATCACCACCGCACCGGCCAGGGTCAGCGCGAACTCCTTGAACAGCGCCCCGGTCAGCCCGGTGAGAAAGCCGATCGGCGCGTACACCGCCGCCAGCGTGATGGTCATCGACACCACCGGCATGGCGATTTCCCGCGCGCCCTCAAGCGCGGCCTCGAATGGCGTCTTGCCTTCCTCGATATGCCGATGGATGTTCTCCACCACGACAATCGCATCGTCCACCACCAGCCCGATGGCCAGCACCATCGCCAGCAACGTCAGCAGGTTGATCGAGTAACCCATGATCTGCATGAAGAACATCACGCCGATCATCGACAGCGGAATGGTCACCACCGGGATCACCACAGAACGCAGCGCACCGAGGAACAGGAACACCACGACGATGACGATCAGCACCGCTTCGAACAGGGTTTTCACCACTTCATCGATAGAGGCCTGAATGAACAGCGTGGCGTCGTAGGCAATCTCGCTTTTCAGGTTCGGCGGCAGTTGCGCTTCCAGCTCGGGCATCAGCTTGCGCACTTCCTTGATCACGTCCAGCGGGTTGGCGCCCGGTGTCGCCTTGATGCCGATGTACACCGACGGCGTGCCGCCGAACGAGCTGATCGAATCGTAGTTTTCCGCGCCCATTTCCACCCGCGCGACATCGCTGAGCAGCACGCGGCTGTCGCCACTGACCTTGAGCGGAATCGCCGCAAAGGCCTCGGCCGACTTCAGCTCGGTGTTGGCGTTGATGCTGGTGACGACGTACTCGCCTTTTACTTCGCCAGCGGCGGAGAGGAAGTTGTACTGGCGCACGGCGTTGGTCACGTCGCTGGCGCTGAGACCGAAACCGGCGAGTTTTATCGGGTCGAGCCACAGGCGCATGGCGAACACCTGATTGCCGAGAATCTCCGCTTCGGCCATACCCGGCAGGGTCGCCAGTTTTGGCTGGATCACCCGCGACAGGTAGTCGGTGATCTGCGGGTTGCTTAAATCCTTGCTGAAGAAACTGATGTACATCAGCGCCGAAGCGTCAGCGGATTCCTTGCTCAGCACCGGGTCTTCGGCGTCCTGCGGCAGCTTGTTTTTGACCTCGTTGGCCTTGGCCAGCAACTCGGTGAACAAGCGGTCGGTGTTGGAGCCGATGCGCGCGTAGATCGAAATCACCGAGAAGTTCTGCCGGCTGACCGAGGTCATGTAATCGATGCCCTCGGCGCTGGCCAGACTCTGCTGCATCGGCTGGGTGATGTAGCCCTGAATGGTTTCGGCGTTGGCCCCGGGGTAAGCGGTGGTCACCGTGATCAGGGCGTTTTCCATTTGCGGGTATTGGCGCAGCGGCAACTTGCTCCAGGCCTGAAAGCCGAGCAACACAATCAACAGGCTGACCACAGTGGCGAGCACCGGGCGGCGGATGAACGGATCAGTAAAAGCCATGGGGATTCCTTGATCAGTCGGCGCGAGGCGGACTGTTCTGCTCGCCGAGGGTCTTGTCGTCGCTGATGGCAATGTGCGCGCCGTTGTCCAGTTTGATCTGGCCGGCCGTCACCACTTGTTCGCCGCTCTGCACGCCCTTGTTGATCATCACCAGGCCATCACGGCGTTCACCGGTTTCGATGAAGCGGCGTTCAGCGATCAGCACCGGTTGGCCCTTGTCATCCTTTTCGACGCTGCCGTCCTCGGCCTTCTTCTGCCCGACCACGTAGATCGAGTTGCCGTAGAGGGTGTAGGTGATCGCGCTTTCCGGCACGACGATGTGTTTCTGCGGATCGGGCAGCAGCACTTCAAGGCTGGTGAACATGCCCGGCAGCAGTTTGCCGTCGGGGTTGCCCAGGGTGGCGCGGATCAGAATGTTGCGCGTGGTGCTTTCGACGATCGGGTTGATCGCGCTGATCTTGCCGGCGAAGTTTTGCCCGGGGTAGGCCGAAACCGAGATCTGTACGGGTTGGCCGATGGCCAGTTTCGGCACCGATTGTTCGGGCAGGTAGAAGTCGGCGTAGAGGCTGCTCAAATCCTGCAGCGTGGCGATTTTGGTACCGCTGGCGAGGTAGTCGCCGATGTCGACCTGACGGATGCCGATGGTGCCGCTGAACGGCGCGACGATGCGTTTTTTCGCCAGCGAGGCGTTGAGCTGATTGACCGTAGCCTTGTTCTTTTGCAGCACGGCGGAGAGACGGTCGTATTCACCCTTGGAAATGGCGCGGCTGTCGACCAGTTGCGCGCCACGGCCGAAGTCCAGTTGCGCCAGACCGAGGTCGGCTTTTGCGGTTTCGAGCAGGGCGGTCTCGACGGCGCTGTCGAGTTGCAGCAGCGGCTGGCCGGCCTTGACCTTCTGTCCGGATTCGAACTTGAGTTCGGTGACGGTGCCGGCCACTTCCAGGCTCAGCTCGACGCCTTGCAGCGCCTTCAGTGTGCCGACGGTAGGCAAGCGCATCTGCCACGGTTGCTCGGTGGCATGGGCCACGGCGACGCTGATCGGCGGTTTCGGCTTGGAAAAGCCCTGGATCATCGTGTAGATCGAAAAGGCTTTGTACCCGCCCAGCACGAGGACGATCAGCAAAACAACACCCAACATGATCAGCATGCGGCGACGCAGCATATTTCCAGTTCCTTGGATAAATCAGGTGAGACAGGCGCGAACATTACTCCGAGACAGGCAGGGAATCCAACTGCCACTTATTACACTTCAGACGACATGACCCCTGTGGCGAGGGGATTTATCCCCGTTGGGTGGCGAAGCCGCCCCAAAACCTGCGAACGCGGTCTGTCTGCTAAACCGCGTCGGATGGTTTTGCGACTGCTGCGCAGCCGAACGGGGATAAATCCCCTCGCCACAGGGACGGTGTCAACTTTGACTAGCGGTTCAGGCCATCAGGTGTAGATGGTTGTCCCAGAGCCCCGCCGGCAATTCCAGCGGCTTGGCCAGCAGCTCATCCTGACGGCAATCGTAGTAGCGGCAACGGCCTTGGCCGGACGTCACAACGAAACCGTCCTGCACCGCACCGACACCGGCGCAATCCGGCAACGGCGCATCAAGGCGTACTTCGCCGCTGTCCAGATCCCAGATAAAGAAGCGGTTGCCACGCGGCGCCGTCAGCGCGACCAGGCGCAAATCGCTGTGCACCGCCACACTGGCGGTGTAATGCCCCATCGACTGCAACTGCTGCTCCGGTACCGGGAACGCCACGAATGGTTGCCCCGGACGCTTGATCGCCAGTAACTCCGAGCGCTCATGCGACGCGCCCATGAATTGCTGGCCGGCGACGATGGTGCCGTCGCTGGCGATACCCAGATGGCGCACGCTGTTCATCTGCTGGGCGAGGGTTTCCTTGCTCAGCAACGTACCGTCGCGCTGCATCAGCACCAGACTCGGCTCCATGGCACTGAGGTTCATGTCGACGCGGCTTTCCGCCTCGGTACGAATCCCGCCATTGGCCACCACCAGCGTCTCGCCGTCGGGCATCCACGACACCTGATGCGGGCCGAGGCCGTGGGTGGAAATCTCACCGCTGTGCACCAGCCGCTCGCCTTCGAACTTGTACACGCCGAGCAATCCACGCCCAGGATCGGTCGTGTCGTTCTCGGTGGCGTACAGGTATTCGCCGTCCTTGTGCACCACGGCGTGCCCGTAGAAATGCCGGTTTGGCTGCGAGGTCAGCGTCTGCAGCAACGTGCCGTCGCGCAGATCGATCAGGTAACTCTCGGTACCCGGACGACGCGCGACGAACAGTGCAATCGGCTGCGTCGGGTGGTTGATGATGTCGTGGCAACGCTGGCCGACTTCGGTGGCGAACACGCGCGTGCCGTCCAGCCGATAACCGACGGCGTAGTGCTTGCCGTCGGTGTCGTCGCGCGCCGACAGCAGCAGCGGGGTCTGATCCTTGCGTTTGAACAGCGTCCAGCCGCCCAGCGTCACTGCTCCCAGCAGCGCACTACCTAAAGCCAAAGCCTGGCGTCGCAGCATGGCACTTGCCCTCATCAGTCACCGTCGTTGGCGTTGAAGCCCAGTTGGATACCCAGCGCCTTGGCCAGTTCGCCTTCGTGCAGGCGATGGACGACGTTGAGGCTGTCGTAGATGTCGTTCAGTTGCTGACGACCGGCGTCGTCTTCAAGCATTTCGCCGAGCGAACGCTGAGTGCTGCCGAACAGTTTCAGCGAAGCGGCATAAGCGGCATCGATCTTGTCAGCCAACGGCTTTTGCTCAGCCGGCAACAGACCGCGCAGGCCTTTGTTGTCGACGCCTTCCCACACGGTTTTGGCGGCGGCGAGGCTGGCTTCCAGCGCGGTCAACGAAGACTGGCTGCGCCAGGCATCAGCCTGGAACGGCTGCGGCACGCCCTTGCTCTGGCGGCCCATTGGCGTGCCGAGTTTTTTCTTCAGGGTGTCCAGCGCGGTCACTTGCACACGCAGCAGATCGGCGATCGCTTCGTGGGAATCGGCGTAACGCTGGTTGGGGAACTTGGTCATCTGCGCAAGCATGCCGTCGCTGTTGTTCCAGCTCGCCAGAATCTCTTCGGCGAGTTGCTTCTGACGTTCGCCGATGGCGATCAGCAGAGGGCAGTACTTGGCTTTCTGCTCGGCGTTGGCGACGTCAGGCTTGGCGTCGAAGAGGATGTATTCGTACGCCGACAGGCCTTGCACGACGACGCTCGATTTGGCCAGACCGGCGGCATCGATTTGCGGCTGCGCAACGACCAGTTGCTCGACCTGACGGCCGACGAGGTTTTTCTTGTCCGGCCAGAACTGCACTTGCCACGAGCGGTTGCCTTCAGCGAGCGGCCCGATCAGCAACGGCTGCAGCTCGGCCCAGGCTTTCTGCGCGTGCAGGAAGTCGGCGCGGGCGGTCTCCAGGGTTTCTTTGCCCTGGCAGTAGGCGAGGGCGCTGACCGCCAGTTGCTTGTCGGCCTCGACCCAACGGGTATAGGTCGGCAGGATCACCGATTTGGCGATGGCCGCCGAGGTGACCGCTTGCGGATCCTGCGGCGAGCAGGCGCCGAGGGCGAGCGCGGCAAGGCTGGTGAACAGTAGCTTGGGACGGAACATGTCGGGCTCCCGATTCTTTATCAGTGTTTAAAGTGAGTTCAAAAACGCCAGCAGCGCGGCACGCTGCTCGGCGTTGAAAGCTAAAACCTGCTGCTGCGCGGCTTGTGCTTCGCCGCCGTGCCAGAGCACCGCTTCGAGCAGATTGCGCGCGCGACCGTCATGCAAAAACTGGGTGTGACCGCTGACTGCTTGTGTCAGGCCAATCCCCCACAACGGCGGCGTGCGCCAATCGCGGCCGGAGGCCTGGAATTCCGAGCGGTTGTCGGCCAGACCGTCGCCCATGTCATGCAGCAGCAGATCGCTGTACGGGCGAATCACTTGATTGGCCAGTTCAGGTTCGGCCGCGTTGGCGGCGGTGGTGTATTTGGGTGTGTGACACGAATCGCAGCCGGCCTGGAAAAACAGGTTCTTGCCGGCCAGTACCTGTTCATCGTTGATGCCACGACGTGCAGGTACGGCGAGGTTACGGCTGTAGAACAGCACCAGACGCAAAATGTTATCGCTGACTTCCGGCTCACCGTTCGGGCCATTGCCGTTCGGCGCCTGTTTGCAGGCGATTTGCGCGTCGGTGCAGTCATCGAACGGTCTCAGGCTGGTCGTGAGGCCCATATCACCCGAAAACGCGTGAACATTCTGTTGATTGAGGTTCGGTTGCCCGGCCTTCCAGCCAAATCTGCCCATGACGGTTTTTTGCAATGCGTCATCCCAGACCTGATTGGGGCGACCATTGATACCGTTTTTCGCTTTGGCCTGTGCGGCGGCGTTGGCGAGGATCGCTTCTTCGGGGATCGCTTCGAGCAGGCCGAGGCCAATCATCGGCGGCGCGACGCGTGCGGAAAAACGCGTGTCCGGGTGCATCGGGCCGTAGCCGAGCTGAGTGATCTGCAATACCGGTTTGCGCAGTTCGACTTCACTGCCATCCTTGAACCGTACCGGCACCGGCGTGTAGTCGACGCGCACTTTGCCTTCCGGCGCGACGCCGGGCACGGCCATGTCCTGGAACTGGCCACCGTAGACCGGCTCTGGCACCACGCCGACTTGCTCGATGACTTTGGCAAATTCCGGCGCATCGGGAATCGACAACCGGACCAGCATCGACACCGCGTTGGCCGCATCCGGCGTTGGCGGATGACCGCGTCCGTCCTTGATGTGGCAGTTTTGGCAGGCGTTGGTGTTGAACAACGGGCCGAGGCCATCGCGTGCGGTGGTGGTCGACGGCGCGATCACCCACGGGCTGCGGAAGAAGCTGTTACCGACGCTGAAGTCCACCCGCCGCGACGGTGGCAGGTTCGCCGAGGGCAGCGAGAACGCATTCTGATCAGTCTTGCGCACGGTCGCCGCACCGCCGGAACGCGCTTCACCGGGCTCGGCCTTGGTGAAACGCGGGGCGTCATCGCAGGCACTCAGGCCCAGGGCCAGCAACAGTGCGGACAAGCGAAGAGGCAGCGAGGGCATCAGACATCCTGCGGACGGGCAAAAATAAAGGCGCAAAGTCTAACAGGGCGAGGGGGTTTGAATAAGAGGAATTATCGTTTGCTTGATACAGCGCAAACCTTGAACCCCATGGAAACCCTGTGGGAGCGAGCCTGCTCGCGAAAGCGGTGTCCGACGCGCTGAAAATGTGGCGGCCGATACAGCCTTCGCGAGCAGGCTCGCTCCCACAGGGATGGGTGGTGTACCTGATATCGAACACACCATGGAGCAGGGTTTTGTGTAGGGCAGGTATGAAAAAGGCGACCCGAAGGTCGCCTTTTTTTGAAGCGGATGTACGTGATCAGAACTCGTGATCAGCGTTGTCCGGGTTCAGGTCGCTGATGCCTAGTTTGCCGGCAGCGGCTTCGATCGAACCGGTCTGCTTGACCAAGGATGCGATGGCGTCGCGGACGATCTGGTTGCCAGCGGTGTTGCCCGCAGCGATCAACTGGTCGTAGTGCTCACCCTTGTTGGCGTGATCGACCATGACCTGGATCTTCGCTTCGGTCGCGGCCAGATCGGCTTTCAGTGCGGTGTCGGCAGCCGGATCGGCCTTGGCCACCAGCGACGACAGGCTGGCGCCGGTCATTTTGGTGCCGTCAGTGCGGGTGTACTCGCCCAGATAGACGTTACGAATGCCTTTGGCATCGTAGAAGTGCGAATTGTGCGTGTTGTCGCTAAAGCAATCCTGCTCGTCTTCAGGGGAGTTGGCTTCCAGCGAAACCTTCATGCGCTCGCCCGCCAGTTCGCCCAGCGACAGGCTGCCCATGCCGAAGAGCATTTTGCGCAGACCGGTTTCGCCCGGCTCGGCTTCCAGGGTGGCGCGGTAGTTGTCAGCCACGTTCGGCTTCCAGTTGCCGACCATTTCTTCGAGGTCGCTGACCAGCAGTTGGGTCACGGACTTCAGGTACGCGCGACGACGGTCGTTGTGCCCGCCAGTAGCGCCGGCGCCTTCCAGATAGTCGGAAGCCTGACGGTTGCCAGCGCCCGGGCCGGTGCCGTTGAGGTCTTGGCCCCACAGCAGGAATTCGATGGCGTGGTAGCCGGTGGCGACGTTGGCTTCGGAGCCGCCCAGCTCGTTGAGGCTGGCGAGTTTTTCCGGGGTGATGTCCTTGACGTCGACCTTGTCTTCGCCGACCTGAACTTCGGTGTTGGCGATGATGTTGGCGGTGGCGCCCGGGTTACCCAGTGCGTGCTCGTAGGATTTGTCGACGTAGTCGATCAGACCCTCGTCCAGTGGCCAGGCGTTAACCTGACCTTCCCAATCGTCGATGATGGTGTTGCCGAAGCGGAACACTTCGCTCTGCAGGTACGGAACGCGTGCGGCGACCCAGGCAGCCTTGGCGGCTTTCAGGGTGTCGGCGTTCGGCTTGGCGAGGAAGGCATCGACGGCGGTCTGCAGGGTTTTCGCGGTGGATTCGGCATCGCTGTAGACGGCAAAGACCATGTCGGCGTAATGCGCGACCACAGCCTTGGCGGCGGCTTCGTCGACTTTACCGGCAGCGGCAGGCGCAGCCGCAGGTGCGGTGGTGCTGGCGGCTTGTGTCGGTGCGGCCGGAGCGGCAGCCTTGTCTTTGCCTTCGCCGCAACCGGCGAGGGAAATAGCGATGGCCAGCAGACTGGCGGTAGCCAGAGGCATACGAATCATGGCGAACATCCTGCTTCGGTAGTTGAATGGACAGGCGCGGGGGTGCGCAAAACTGCGACATAATGCAAATCTTTCGCATTATGTGTAAAGGGTTGTGGCTGGAAATATTTCTTATTTACGCAGATCAAAAGATCGCAGCCTGCGGCAGCTCCTACAGGGAGCGCATTACAAATGTAGGAGCTGCCGCAGGCTGCGATCTTTTGCTTTTATAAAATGGCTGCGTTAGTGCGCTGCGCCTGCTTGAGATAAGCACTCAACTCGCGCGCCGGCAGCGGTTTGCTGTAGTGGTAACCCTGACCTTCGTGGCAGCCTTCGGAGATGATGTAGGTCTCCTGCTCGGCTGTCTCCACGCCCTCGGCAATCACCTGCATGCCGAGGCTCTTGCCCAGTTGGATGATCGCGCGAACGATGGTCGCATCGTCGTCGTCATCGAGCAGATCCTGCACGAAGCTCTTATCGATCTTGATCTTGTCCAGCGGCAGGCTTTTCAGATAACTCAGCGACGAATAGCCGGTACCGAAGTCATCGATGGCAATCAGCGCGCCGGAGCGACGCAGGCTCAGCAAGTGCTGGGCGGCGGTGCTGATGTCTTCCATCAGGCCGGTTTCAGTGACTTCCAACTCCAGGCTGCGCGGCGGCAGGCGGTACATCTGCATCAGGTTGTTGACCACCCGTGGCAACTCGGCGTGGTGCAGTTGCACCGTCGACAGGTTGACCGCCATGCGCAGATCGGCAAAGCCCTGATCGTGCCATTCGCGCAATTGCTTGCAGGCCTGATCGAGCACCCATTCGCCGATGGCGATGATCGTGCCGTTTTGTTCCGCCAGCGGGATGAACAGGTCTGGCGGCACCAGACCGTGCTCCGGATGTTGCCAGCGAATCAGCGCTTCGACGCCGACCACGCGGTGGTCGCGATAGCTGATCTGCGGCTGATAGACGAGGTAGAACTGGTCGCGCAACAAGGCATCGCGCAGGTCTTTTTCCAGTTCGCGGCGGCGACGCATCTCGCTGTCGACGCTGGCGATGTAGAACTGATAACGGTTGCGCGAACGGGTCTTGGCCAGGGTCATGGTCTGCTCGGCCTTCTGCAACAGCTTCTCGGTGCTGTCGCCATCCTCCGGGAACAGGGTGATGCCGATGGTCGCGCGCAGGCGGATTTCCTGATGATCGAGGGCGAACGCCGCCTCGAGGTCATCAAGGATGCTTTGCGCCAGTTCCGCCGCTTCGTAGGGTTGTTCGATATCGGCCTGCACCAGCGCGAACTGGTCGCCACCCAGACGGGCGAGGGCGCCGAGACGACCGCTATGCGCGCGCAGGCGATCGGCCAGTGCCAGCAACAGTTGGTCGCCGGTCTGGTAGCTGAACTGTTCGTTGATGCCTTTGAAATCATCCAGCCCCACGCACAACACCGCGACCCGGCGTTGCAGCTTGCCGGCGTCGACCAGAATCTTGTCCAGTTGCTGCTGCAATTGCTGGCGGTTGGGCAGACCGGTGAGGAAATCGTACTGGGCCATGCGCAGCAGGCTGTTTTCCGCTTCGTGGCGCAGATGGGTGTTGCGTTCGATCGATTCGAGCAACTGATTGGCGGTGTTGATCCAGATCCCCAACTCGTTTTTCTCGTGGCCCTTCAGTTGCGGAATCTTGTGTTCGCTGGGCCGGTCCGGATTGATCTCGGTGAGATGCTCGATGATCCGCGACAGCGGTTTGGTCAGCAGCCAGTGATAGACCAGATACAACACCAGGCCCATGGCCAGGGCACGCAGCACGCCGGAGATAAAGATGATCACCGAGCTGACGATAAAGCCTTCGCCATAGGTCGCGGTATCGAGGGTGATGCTCAGGTCGCCGTAATACTCGCTGTACGGGCCGCGCCCCACCAGTTGGGTGGTGAAGGTGCGCTCCTGGCCGAGGATCAGGTCGGTCAGCCAGCGGCTGTTGGAATGCTGCAGATCGCGGGATTTCTGCGCGAGCATGGCTTCGTTGGGATGGCCGATGGAGGCCTGGCGCACGGCGTCGTCCTGGAACAGGCCTTCGATCACCTGCATGCCCATCTCCCGATCGAGGCTGTAAACCGCCTGGGTCGAGGGGTCGCGGAACATGTCGAGGATGCGTTCGGCGTCGCCGGCAACCGCCTGACGGGTTTTATAGGCATCGAAAACAATCTGCGCGCAGCTCAAGACTACGCCGACGATCAATGCCGACAGGAGCACGACCCGGAGCAACTTCACCGACAAGCTGTTCTTGAGTTCCAGCTTCAAAGGGTTATTCCTTAATCCGTGCGGGTAGCGTCAAGTTGCCATGAGTATTGGCAATCCCGTGTTGGCAGTCAAAGGGACAATCAGGCCCAGGATGAATTGCCTGTGGCGTTGGCCGAAATGCTGCTGTCTGGAGTATTAGCCCTAATTTGTACTATGTCGGTAGTTTCGCCCCTCAACTTGAGCGGTTTGCAGCATTTTTTCCTCTTTTTGATGTTAGCCCTCTGTACGGCGGCAGCAAGCCAAGGCAGTGGGAAAAAACCGACCCCAATGCAGGAGCTGCCGAAGGCTGCGATCTTTTGATCTTCGGCGTACTTGAATACGCCAAAGATCGCAGCCTTCGGCAGCTCCTACAGGAAGTCAAAAGCGTTGAGTGTCCGCAGATTTCGGCCGTGCGTATGAATCACAGGCATAAAAAAAACCCGGCCAAAAGCCGGGTTTTTTGACTGGCGCGCAGCTTAAGCGGTGAAGGTTTTGCCTTCGAACTGCTCAGCAACGAACTTCCAGTTGACCAGATTCCAGAACGCTTCGACATACTTCGGACGAACGTTGCGGTAGTCGATGTAGTAAGCGTGTTCCCAGACGTCGCAGGTCAGCAGCGGGGTGTCGCCGCTGGTCAGCGGGTTGCCGGCGCCGATGGTGCTGGCCAGGGCTAGGGAACCGTCAGCCTTTTTCACCAGCCAGCCCCAGCCGGAACCGAAGGTGCCGATCGAGGTTTTGCTGAACTCTTCCTTGAACTTGTCGAACGAACCGAAGGCTGCGTTGATGGCTTCAGCCAGCGCGCCGGTTGGTTGACCGCCGGCGTTTGGCGCCAGGCAGTTCCAGTAGAAAGTGTGGTTCCAGACCTGAGCGGCGTTGTTGAAGATACCGCCCGAGGAAGTCTTGACGATTTCTTCCAGGGTCTTGCCTTCGAACTCGGTGCCTGGCACCAGGTTGTTCAGGTTCACGACGTAGGTGTTGTGGTGCTTGTCGTGGTGGTATTCCAGGGTTTCCTTGGAAATGTGCGGCTGCAGGGCATCGTGTGCGTAAGGCAGCGGCGGCAATTCGAAAGCCATGATGATTCTCCTAATCAGGTCTGTTGCGGTGAGCGCAAGGCCGATCACGGGCGGCCAGAAAATGCACCGGCGAGTTTTTACTCTTTGCGGCGCAGGGTTTCGATCATAGCACCGGGGTTGCGGCATAACCACGCAACAACTGTGTGGGATAGAGGTTCCAGAGCTGTTTGGAATAAATCACGACGCCAATATCAGTTGTCCGGCGACCGTGAACATCATCAGCGCCACCACCAGATCAAGGATCCGCCAGGTACTCGGCCGGGCCAGCCACGGCGCCAACCACGCTGCACCCAATGCCAAGGTGAAAAACCACAACAGCGAAGCACTCGCAGCACCGACCACGTAGGCCCCCGGCACCGATTGCTGCGCGCCGAGTGAACCGATCAGCAACACCGTATCGAGATAAACGTGGGGGTTGAGCAGCGTGACCGCCAAAGCGCTGAGCATCACCGCACGCAGCGAACGCACGGTCTGGTTCTCACCTTGGTTCATGCTCTGTTTCGAACAGGCCCGGCGCAGCGCCTGACTGCCGTACCAGATCAAAAATGTCGCGCCACCCCAACGGGCAATCGCCAGCAGCGTCGGGTTCTGCGCCAGAACCGTCGCCAGGCCGAATACCCCGGCCGCAACCAACAGCGCATCGCAGACCACGCACAGTGCCGCCACTGGCAAATGGTGCTCACGACGCAGGCTTTGCGCCAATACAAAGGCATTCTGCGTACCGATCGCCATGATCAGCCCGAACGCCACCAGCAATCCGTTCACATAGCTTTGCCACATAAGAATTACTCCGCGTTGGCTGCCAGGTCGCGCAGCACTTGCATGGCGCGTTCGGCATCGGCCTGGCCGACGAACAAATGGTCGTGGTAGTAACCGGCGATCACGTTGCAACTGATCCCGGCCTTGCCCAATGCCGTGGCGAATGCAGCAGTGAGGCCAACCGCCTCCAGCGCCGAATGGACGTTGAGGGTGATCCACGCGGCGACATAGTCGAAGCTGAATCCGGCCTGCTCGGCGTGGGCGCGTTCGACAATCACCGTCAGGCCTTCCTGTTCGCGGAAGCTGCCGACAATCTCCAGGCCACTGGGCAACTGGCCGTCGCGCAGGGTGCAGAACACGTATTCGCCGGCATTGAGTTGCGGGCTCATGCTGCGCAACAGGGTTGTGAGTGAGGTTTCGCCAGCCATTGAGGTGTTCCTTGATAAAGAGTGCTTGCTGGCTATTCTCCGGTCGAACGCTGTATAAGAAAAACCAATAGTGCTGATCGCTCATTAGGAAAACTGATGTTCGACTACAAATTACTTTCTGCTCTGGCCGCCGTGGTTGAGCAGGCTGGATTCGAACGTGCCGCGCAGGTGCTGGGTTTGTCGCAATCGGCGATCTCGCAGCGGATCAAATTGCTTGAGGCACGGGTCGGCCAACCGGTGCTGGTGCGCGGCACACCGCCGTCGCCGACCGAGATTGGCCGGCGGCTGCTTAACCATGTGCAGCAGGTGCGATTGCTTGAGCGTGACTTGCAAACGCTGGTGCCAGCGTTGGACGAAGAGGGTGTGCCGGAGCGTTTGCGTATCGCGCTCAACGCCGACAGCCTCGCCACGTGGTGGGCGCAAGCGGTAGGCGGTTTTTGCGCCGAACAGCATTTGTTGCTGGATCTGATCGTCGAAGACCAGACCGTCGGCCTCAAACGCATGCGCGCCGGAGAAGTGGCCGCATGCCTCTGCGCCAGTGAACGGCCGGTGGCCGGCGCGCGCAGTGTGCTGCTCGGCGCGATGCGTTATCGCGCACTGGCCAGTCCGGCGTTCATCGAACGGCATTTCCCGGATGGCGTGCGCGCCGAACAATTGCCGCGTACCCCGGCGCTGGTGTTCGGCCCGGACGACTTCCTCCAGCATCGCTATCTGGCATCGCTGGGTGTCGATGGTGGTTTCGAGCACCACTTATGCCCGTCCTCGGAAGGTTTTATCCGTCTGACTGAAGCCGGACTCGGCTGGGGCCTGGTGCCGGAGCTGCAAGTTCGCGATCAGTTGCAACGCGGGGTGTTGCGCGAGTTGTTGCCAGATAAACCGATCGACGTGCCGTTGTACTGGCATCATTGGCGCAATGGCGGTCAGTTGCTCGGCTTGCTGACCGAGCAATTGGTGCGTTCATCGGCGCAATGGCTAGTGCCTTTAAAACAGCCATAAGCGTCAAGCTGCAAGCGGCAAGTTGTGGGCTTGCGCACCGTTTTTACTTGCAGATGAAGGCTTGATGCTTGCAGCTGCTTTTTGTTGGAGTTTTGCATGAAAATTCTGGTCACCGGCGCAAGCGGCTTCATTGGCGGACGCTTTGCGCGTTTCGCCCTGGAGCAGGGCCTGGACGTGCGGGTCAACGGTCGCCGGGCCGAGAGCGTCGAGCATCTGGTACGCCGTGGTGCCGAATTTGTGCCCGGCGATCTGACCGATCCCGAGTTGGTCCGCGAACTGTGTTCCGACGTCGAAGCTGTGGTGCATTGCGCTGGCGCCGTCGGGCTGTGGGGACGTTATCAGGACTTCCATCAGGGCAACGTGCAGGTCACCGAAAACGTCGTCGAAGCCAGCCTCAAGCAGCGTGTCCGCCGTTTGGTGCACCTGTCGTCGCCATCGATTTACTTCGATGGCCGCGACCATTTGGGCCTGACCGAAGAGCAAGTGCCCAAACGTTTCAAGCATCACTACGCCGCGACCAAGTACCTGGCTGAGCAAAAAGTCTTCGGTGCGCAGGAATTCGGTCTCGAAACCATCGCCCTGCGCCCGCGTTTCGTCACCGGTGCCGGCGACATGAGTATCTTCCCGCGTCTGCTCAACATGCAGCGCAAGGGTCGGCTGGCGATCATCGGCAACGGTCTCAACAAGGTCGATTTCACCAGCGTGCAGAACCTCAACGAAGCCATGCTCAGCAGTCTGCTGGCGGCGGGGTCTGCGCTGGGCAAGGCCTACAACATCAGCAACGGCGCGCCTGTGCCGCTGTGGGATGTGGTCAATTACGTGATGCGCAAGATGGAAGTCCCACAGGTCACCAAGTACCGTTCCTACGGACTGGCCTACAGTGTTGCTGCGCTCAATGAAGGTGCGTGCAAACTCTGGCCGGGCCGGCCAGAGCCGACGCTGTCGCGCTTGGGCATGCAAGTGATGAAAAAAAATTTCACCCTCGACATCAGCCGCGCCCGGCATTATCTGGACTACGATCCAAAAGTCAGCCTGTGGTCGGCGCTGGATGAGTTCTGCGCATGGTGGAAAGCGCAGGACATTCGCTGAAACGCGTTGAAATGAATCGGCCGGCCGGCAATGAACCGCACCGCAGGTTGAGGGTCAATGCCTGCGGCTGCGCCGGTTATACTTCGCAGCATTTAGCCATTACCGCGTTTCACAAAGGTTGCCTCAATGTCCATGCGTAATGATGCCCACGACGATTTCGATGATGTGCCCAGCCTGCGTGCCGACACTTTCGACGACGATGACATTCCGACCACCGCGCGCACTTCCGTGCATTCGCGCACGCCGCCTGTGGTCAAGGTCAAGGCGGCCAGCACCGGACCGCTGTGGGCACTGGTCGGCGCGTTGTTTTTTGCCTTTATCGGTCTGGCCTGGTGGAGTTTCCAGCAGATTTCCCTGATGGAGCAGCAACTGGTGGCGACCCAGGAAAGTTTTGCCCGCATCAGTGAAGAAGCGGCAGGGCGCCTGCAGGATATTTCCGGCAAAGTGGTCGCCAGTCAGAGCAACGTCACCAGCGACAGCGAAGCGTTGAAACTGCAGATCAAACAGCTGGAAGGCAAGTTGCTCGATCAGAGCAAAGAGCAGCAAGGCGTGGCCGGTCAGGCCAGTGATCTCGACAAGCGCCTGGCGCAGATGACCGCGCAGACCACCGAGCAGCAGAACGCCAACAGCCAGTTGCAGGCGCAGGTCAAAGCCTTGAATGCAGAATTGGCGACGCTGAAAAGCACCCCGGCCGATACCAGCAAGGTCGACGCACAGTTGAAGGCTTTCGATGCGCAGTTCAAAAGCCTCGGCGCCGATATCGCGGCGTTGAAGAAGCAAGGTAATCCGAGCGCCGCGATCGATCGGCTGGAGCAGGAAATCGTCGTACTCAAAAGCGAGCAGGACAACCGGCCGGCAGCGCCTCAGGTCGGCGCCGCGAATACCGCTGAGTTTGATGCGTTTCGCGGTCAGATGACCCGCAACCTCAACACCTTGCAGGCGCAGATCCAGAACTTGCAGCAGCAGATCAATTCCCGCCCGTAAACACCAATCTGTCGCCGAGTGGGCTTTTGTGGCGAGGGAGCTTGCTCCCGCTCGGCTGCGCAGCAGCCGCTTCCCCTGAAAGTATGCAAGGGAGCGCTTCGCACTCCAGCGGGAGCAAGCTCCCTCGCCACAGGGAAGCGATTAGCCATAGGGGTTTGAAATCCCCTGCATCATTCTGAATATCCATACATCACCCCAAGCCGTCTACGCTCTTGAAACACCAACAAGAACGAGGGATGCGTCATGGGGTTTGTGCATAAATTCGCCTGTCTCTGTTTGCTGTTATTGGCCGGTTTCGGCCAGGCCAGCGCCGCGACCGCCGCCAAGGATGACAGCCAGGCCGCCATCGCTTTGCTGGAAAAGGCCTTGGCCTATTACCACGACAATGGCGACAAGGCGTTCGCCGCGTTCAGCCGCCAGGGCGAGTTTGTCGACAAGGATCGCTATGTATTCGTGGTCGACACCAAAGGCGTGATGCTCGCCAGCGGCGGGCCGTCGTCAGCGCTGATCGGGCGGGATGTCAGCGAAGTGCTCGGGCCGGACTTGCAGAAGGCGTTCAAGCAGGCGTTGCTGGTGCCTGAAGGCAACGGCATCCAGCAAGCCGAATACCGTTGGCAGAACCAGGCGGACGGCAAGGTCGAACGCAAGCATGTGTTTTATCAGCGCATCGGCCAGCGCATTCTGGCGGTCGGTTACTACTTGCCGCGCGCGTCGGCCGAGCAGGCCAAAGCCCTGCTGGATAAAGCGGCAGCTGATCTGGGTAAAGACGAGAAGGGCACGCTGACAGCGATCAATTCGCTCAAGGGCGGCTATTTGCAGGATGACTTGTATGTCTTCGTGGTCGACCTGACCACGCAGCGCTACGTTGCCCACGGCACCAACCTGCGGCTGGTCAATACCGATTTCGGCAAGGTCAGGGATCCGGAGGGCAAACCGGTCGGCGAGCCGATTCTGGCGCTGATCGGCAAGCAGGATGACGGTGAATACGAGTACCGCTGGAAGAACCCGGTGACCGGCAAAGTCGAGGACAAACATGCCTATCTGAAAAAGGCCGGGCATTTCCTCGTGGCCGTCGGTTACTACAGCCCTTGAAGATCAGAAGATCGCAGCCTGCGGCAGCTCCTACATGATTGTTCCCCCTGTAGGAGCTGCCGCAGGCTGCGATCTTTTGCTGTTTTATTTGGCGCCGTGCTCGCGGCCGCGCAGCAGGCTGTTGGGCATCGCAATCGCCGCCGCCAGCCCGAGCAAAGACACCGCCGCACTCACCCACAACAAATGCCGGAACGTTACCAGCAACTCCGCGCGCAAGGCATTCTGTGCATCCCCCGGAGCGGCGTTCAGGCCATCGAGCAAGACGTTGCCCGAATGCCCCTCGCTGATCAGCGAACTGCTCGCCAGGTGCGCGAAAGTGGAATCCTGCAGCAACGCCAGCAACAGCGCCGACATCAACGCCACACCCACCGCGCCGCCCAGCGAGCGGAACAGGTTGGTGGTGCTGGTGGCTACGCCGATGTCGCGTTGTTCCACCGAATTTTGCGTGCCGACCAGCGACGTCGGAAACTGCATGCCGCTGGAAATGCCGCAAAGCAGCATGAACAAACCGCTGATCACGGTCGCCTCGGGCGGGCTGAACGCCATGCCAAGAATCGACATCGGCATGAGCATCGCGCCGGTCAGAATCTGCGGTTTGTAGCGCCCGGTGATCGACGTGCGACGCCCGGCGAAATAGGCACCGATCGGCAGCCCCATTGCCAACGGCAGCAAATGCAATGCTGCGCTATCAGCCCCGGCGCCGGTGACGCTCTGAAAGCGCAACGGCATCAGCACAATCAAGGAGATCGCCTGGAAACTGGTGAAGAAAATCGTGCACCAGCACAGCAAGGCGTTGCGGTTGGCGAACAGGTGCATCGGCAGCAACGGCTCCCGCGCCCGCCGCTCGTGCCAGACAAACATCGCCAGCACGACTACCGCACAAGCGAACAGGCCAAGCACTTCGCTGCTGCGCCAGGCATGACCCTGACCGACCTGAGTGATGCCCAATAGCAGCGCGGTCAGGCCGATGATCATCAACAGCGTGCCGAGGTAGTCGATGATCGGTTTGCGTTGCGGAATCGGTAGCCCGCGCAGATTGCGCCGCGCCACCCAGTAGGCGCCAAGGCCCAGTGGCAGGTTAATCAGAAACACCCAGCGCCACGACAGGTATTCGGTCATGTAGCCGCCAAGCACCGGGCCGGCGACGCTGGCCACCGCGTACATGCTGCTGAAGTAACCCTGGTAACGTCCGCGTTCGCGCGGCGGGACGATGTCGCCGATGATCGCCTGACTCACCGAAATCATCCCGCCGGCGCCGATACCCTGAAGGATCCGCGCCAGCACCAGTTGCTCCATGCTTTGCGCCATGCCGCAGAACAGCGAGGCGAGGGTGAACAGGCCCATGCCGAACAGCATCAATTTGCGCCGCCCGTACAAATCACCCAGCTTGCCGTAGATCGGCACGGCCACGGTCATCGCGACCATGTAGCCGGAAATCACCCAGGCCAGCAGGCTGACGTCCTTGAACTGGGCGGAGATGGCCGGCATCGACACCGCGACGATGGTCTGGTCGAGAGCACCCAGAAAGATCGCCATCATCAAGGCAACGAGAACGCTGCGAATGGCCGGTTTGGGCGTTTCGGGGTGATTGAGATTGGTCACGGACAGAACCTGCGGGCAGTTGAGGTCCCGCAGATCGTCAGGCGAGCGGGGATGCTCGCCAGTGTAAGTCGGTAGGAAGCTATTCGATAGCCTCATAAGGAAGTCCGACGTAATTTTCTGCAATGGTTTTTCGTCCCGCTTCTGAACTGACAAAGTAGTCCAGTTCCGAGGCGCTGATGCGCTGGCTGAAGTCATCGTGGTCGTCGAAACGATGCAGCATCGAAGTCATCCACCAGGAAAACCGCTCGGCCTTCCACACTCGGCGCAGACAGATTTGCGAATACTTATCGAGCAGATCAGTGCGACCGTCGCGGTAAACCTTCAGCAGAATATTGAACAGTGTGCTGACATCGCTGGCGGCGAGGTTCAAGCCTTTGGCGCCGGTTGGCGGGACGATATGCGCGGCGTCGCCGACCAGAAACATCCGCCCGTATTGCATTGGCTCGACGACAAAACTACGCAGCGGCGCGATGCTTTTTTCAATTGACGGGCCGCTGACCAGTTTCTCCGCGAGAGGCGCAGGCAGGCGGCTTTTCAGTTCGTCCCAGAAGCGCTGGTCGCTCCAGTCTTCGACGTTTTCATCGGCCGGCACTTGCAGGTAATAGCGCGTGCGTGTCGCCGAACGCATGCTGCACAAAGCGAAACCGCGCTCATGGCGGGCATAGACCAATTCGTCATGCACTGGCGGTGTGTCGGCAAGAATGCCCAGCCAGCCAAATGGATAAACCCGCTCGAAGATCTTCAAACATTCAGGCGGAATCGACTGCCGGGCCACACCGTGGAAACCGTCGCAACCGGCGATGTAATCGCAATCGACACGCCAGGTTTCACCGTCCTTTTCGAAGGTGACGAAGGCTTCGTCGCTTTTCATGCCGTGGGGAACGACATTGCTCGCCTGGTAAATCGTCGCGGCTCCCGCCTCCCGACGAGCGGCCATCAGGTCCCGGGTGACTTCGGTCTGGCCATAGATCATCACGGTCTTGCCGCCCGTCAGTGCCTGCAGATCGATATGCACCTGACGTCCGTCCAGCGCCAGATCGAAGCCTCCGTGAACCAGACCTTCGGCGTCCATCCGCTGACTCACGCCGGCCTGACGCAACAGCTCTACCATGCCTTGTTCAAGGACGCCGGCGCGGATGCGGCCGAGGACATAATCAGGCGTCTGACGTTCGAGGATCAGGGTGTCGATGCCGGCGTTGTGCAGCAATTGACCGAGGAGCAAACCGGACGGACCGGCGCCGATGATGACGAGTTGGGTTTTCAGGGTTTTCATTGTTTTTATGACTCGCAAGCTTCACGCGGCAAATGCCGGCGAATGTTTTTTATGGATCGAGTGCTTGCATTTTTCCCTTGCGGGTCTGTCAATTGAAGGTGAAAACTGAGCCGATACCTGTACATTCTGCCAATCGGTGCGATTATCGCCCCACAACCCCGAGGCTGGATTGAAGTGATGAACAAGCCTGAGCTGTCCTCGATTCCGGTGTTCAAGCTCTACGGTGAAAGCCTGGACTGGCCGACCCCTGACTTGCTGCACTGTGAAACCATTTCCTCACGCAGCCGCGAACATCATTGGGAAATCAAACCCCACCGCCACGCCGATTTGTGCCAGTTGCTCTTCGTCTTCAAAGGTCAGGCAGAGCTTGAGATCGAAGGTCAGCGCACGCAACTCGATACTCCCGCCATTCAGGTCCTGCCACCGCTGTCGGTGCATGGCTTTCGTTTTTCCGAGGACGTCGAAGGCTTCATCGTCACCCTGGCCACGCCATTGATCAGTCACTTGCAGGCGCAATTGGGTGATTCGGTGCAGGCACTGGCCTGCGCGGACAGCTACCCGGCCGGCCACGACGGCGATTATCTCAACAGTCTGTTTTCGGCGTTGCAGGCCGAGTACAACGGCCATCAACCGGCGCGGGAAATGCTCATGCATTCGCTGGTCAGCGTGATCATGGTCTGGGTCAGCCGCCAGGCGATCGTCCGCCACAAAGCCAGCCAGCGGCCGCAACGTCAGCGCGAATACCTCAATGGCTTCATTCAGTTGGTCGAGGAGACTTATCGCCAACACGTCAAGGTCGAAGACCTGGCGCATCGCCTGGGGATTTCGGTGTCGCACCTCAACGGCACGTGCCGTGAGCTGGCCGGGCAACCGGCGTTGCAGATCATGCACGAGCGGCAGTTGCTGGAAGCCAAGCGTTTGCTGACGTACACCAGCATGACGATTTACGAGATGTCGGAATTGTTGGGGTTTTCCGATCCGACCAACTTCACGCGCCTGTTCCGCCGCAGGGTCGGGATCTCACCAAAAGCCTTCCGCGATCGCTTGAAGACCGAACAGTAGCCCGAAAACACCACACCCCCCTGTGGGAGCGGGCTTGCTCGCGAAGGCGTCCTGACAGCCGACATCAAGGTTGAATGACACACCGCTTTCGCGAGCAAGCCCGCTCCCACAGGTTATTGGTCAGCCTCAAGGTCAGCGCAGTGCGTTCAGCGAAGCATTGTGCGGAATGCAGCGCTCGAAATTGCAGCTCGCGTATTCACGCGGCAACTGGCGCAGTTGCTCGACCCGCCAGGCAGCGGTGCCGTACAGCGCCAGCGTGGCGGCGCAGGTGATGAAAATCGCGAAGTACCTTCTTGTTTTGATGTTCATGGCGTTCACCTCTGAACGAAATACCCTGCGGTATTACTTTCAGCATAGGTCAGCGGCGGAGAGTTGCCAGCCAGTACGTTCGAGGTTGTAACCCGCCATTCAGCATATTGATAAACCCTGTGGCAGCGGGCTTGCTCGCGAAGGCATCCTGTCAGCCGACATCATTGCTGAATGACAAACCGCATTCGCGAGCAAGCCCGCTCCCACAGGTGATCGGGTTTACAAATCAACATCCCATTGCGGGTTCTCGGGAAACCGCTGCACCAGAAAATCCAGCATGCTGCGCAGCGCCGCCGGCATGTGCTTGCGCGAGGCGTATACCGCGTAGATGTTCATTTGCCGTGGCTCGGCATGAGGCAGCAGTCGGATCAGTTCACCGTTGTGAATATGCCCCCCGGCCTGATAAGTCGGCAGCATCGCCACCCCCGCGCCGGCCAGCGTTGCGCGCAACAATGTACTGGCCTCGTTGGCGCTGATATTGCCCTGCACCGGCACCGATACCGGTTCGCCATCCTCTTCGAAATGCCACAGGCTCTTGCCGAAATACGAGTGGGTCAGGCAGTTATGCCGGCTGAGGTCTTCGACCCGCTGCGGCGGCGGGTTGTCGCGTAGATATTCCGGGGCCGCACACACCACCGAGCGACACACGGTCAAGCGCCGCGCGATCAGGTTTGGATCGAGATCATTGCTGGTGCGAATCGCCAGATCGATGCGCTCATCGACCAGATTCACCGTGCGATCGAGCATTTGCAGATCGATGCTCACACCCGGATAGCGTTTTACATACGCGGCCATCGCGTCGGCCAATTGCGCCTGGCCGAACGAAGTGCTGACGCTGATTCGCAGCAGGCCGCGCGGCGCATCGTGCGGTTCGCTGACGGCGGCCTGCATGTCGCTCGACAGTTCGATCATCTGCCGACAACGCGGCAGAATTTCACTGCCGGCGGCGGTCAGGCTCAACTTGCGCGTGGTGCGGTGCATCAGCCGTGCGCCGACCCAGTCTTCCAGCTCCGCCAGATAACGCGACACCACCGGCCGTGACAGGTCGAGATGATCGGCGGCCGCCGACTGGCTGCCCAGATCCACCACGGTGACAAACACCCGCATTGCTTGGAGACGATCCATGATTTGCCCGCTTTCAGAAACAAACTATGTTCAAGCATCGCATTTTTTGTACTGAGTCAGGCAACTAAGCTCTGTCCCATCGCCAAACACGGCATTCGGACACTGGAGCAACACATGATCGGCGTCACCCCATTCAAACGCATTCTGCTCGCCATCACTGCACTGGGTTTTACAGCCCACGCTGCCGCTGCCAATCTGACCCTCGATGTCTACAATCCGGGCACTAACGCCATCTTCCCGGTGACTTCGGTCCTGGTCAGCGGTGAAAAAGATGCGGTGCTGGTCGACGCACAATTCGGCAAGTCCCAGGCTGAGCAGGTCGTGGAAAAGATCCGCGCCAGCGGCAAGCACCTGACCACCATCTACATCAGCCACGGTGACCCGGATTACTACTTCGGCCTCGACACCCTGACCAAAGCTTTCCCGGACGCCAAGGTATTGGCCTCGCAGCCGACCGTCGATCACATCAACAAAACCGTTGCCGGCAAACTGGCGTTCTGGGGGCCGAAAATGGGCACCGATGTACCGGCAAAAACCATCGTGCCGGGTGTGCTCAAGGGCGACAGCCTGATGCTCGAAGGGCAGAAATTGCAGGTGGTCGGTCTTGAAGGCAAACAACCGGATCGCAGTTTCGTGTGGATTCCGTCGCTCAAAGCCGTGGTCGGCGGCGTAGTGGTTGCCGAGAATATTCACGTGTGGATGGCCGATACCCAGACCGCGCAATCCCACGCTGATTGGCTGGAGACCCTGCACTCGATCGAAACCCTGAAACCGAACACCGTGGTGCCGGGTCACTATCTGGGTGATAGCCGCCGTTCGCTGGCCAGCGTGAAATTCACCGCCGACTACATTAAGGCATTCGACGAAGAAACCGCGAAGGCCAAAGACTCCACCGCCCTGATCGCCGCGATGAAAAAGCGCTACCCGAAACTGGGTGAAGAAAGCTCGCTGGAACTGAGCGCGAAAGTCGCCAAGGGTGAGATGAAGTGGTAACCCGCTCTATCTGAATACTGAGGTCTCAAGGATTGCTGATTGCCTTTGTGGCGAGGGGATTTAGCGAATCGTCGCACCGCCCCGATCGGCTGCGCAGCAGTCGCAAATCCTGAGAATGCGGTTTCACAGGAAAAAGCAGGGGAGCGCTTCGCACTCCATCGGGGATAAATCCCCTCGCCACAAAGTTTCCTCAGCACAGGGAATATCTTCACTCAATAGATATGTGCCTCATTTGAAACACTCAAGCCAACTGGAGAACGTCATGAGCAAGATCGCAATCATTGGTGCCACCGGCCGTGCCGGTAGCCAACTGCTGGAAGAAGCCCTGCGTCGCGGTCACAGCGTTACCGCCATCGCTCGCGGTACCTCGAAGATCGGCGCGCGTGCCGGTGTAGTCAGCAAGAATGTCGACGTGCTCGATTCGGCGGCATTGCAGGAAGCGGTGGCCGGTCACGACGTGGTGATCACCGCCGCGCATTTCGCCACGGTGCCGGCGTCGGCGATTGTCGGGCCGGTGAAGCAGGCCGGGGTCAAGCGTTTGCTGGTGGTCGGCGGTGCCGGTTCGTTGTTGCTGCCGGACGACACCCGAGTGATCGACAGCGCCGGTTTCCCGGCCGAGTACAAAACCGAGGCCAATGCCGGTGCGGCGTTTCTTGATGCATTGCGTCAGGAGAAAGAACTGGACTGGACGTTTTTGTCGCCATCGGCAGAGTTCGTTGAGGGTGAGCGCACTGGCACATTTCGCGTCGGCCAGGAGCACTTGCTGGTGAGCGCAGAAGGCCGTAGCTGGATCACCTTTGCCGACTACGCGATCGCGCTGATCGACGAGGTGGAAACACCAAAGCACTCACGCCAACGCTACACCGTCGGCTACTGATACATCCCGTGTAGGAGCTGCCGCAGGCTGCGATCTTTTGATCATGGTTTTTTAGAATCAAAAACAAGATCAAAAGATCGCAGCCTGCGGCAGCTCCTACAGGGGATTTGTGTTCAGCGGGTGTGGGCTTGTTCTGTGAGCCAGATCATTAGTTCTTCGAGCGGTGGCGACGGCTTGGTTCCTGGTGGTAACACCACGTAGTACGCCAATCCCGTTTTCACTTTCAAATCAAACGGCATCACCAGCCGTCCGGCGCGCAAGTCGTCGCCGATCAACGACCAGTCCCCAATCGCCACGCCCGTCCCGTGCGACGCCATCGACATCGCCTGATCCAGCGTTTCGAAATGCTGGCCGCTGCTGATGTTGTCCAGTTGCAGCCGCGCGGCGTTCAGCCACACCGACCAATCCTGAATATCGTGCGTCGGGTGCAGCAGCAGATGCTGTTGCAGATCCGCCGGAGCATTCAGTGCCGGTGAACCCTTGAGCAACAGCGGCGAGCACACTGGCGTCAGTTGTTCATCGAACAGGTGCAAGGCGCCCGGCGAGTTGTCCGGTGGCGGGCCGTAAATTACCGCTGCGTCGAATTGCTCACGCTGAAAATCCACGCCGTGTTGCAGCGACGCCGTGAGTTTCACCGGCACGTCCGGGCGTTCCTTCTGCCACTGAAGCAAGCGCGGCAACAGCCAGCGCATCACGCAGCTGGGTGCCTTGAGTTGCAGGGTTTGACGTTGCAGGCCGATCTGTTCGCTCGCTTCGCTGATCAATCCGAAGACTTTTTCCACGCGCGGTAGCCATTCACGTCCTTCAGCGGTCAGCGCCAGGCCGCGGGCCAGACGGATGAACAGCGGATAACCGAGATGTTCTTCAAGTCCGGCGATCTGCCGGCTCACCGCGCCTTGGGTGATATGCAACTGCTCAGCGGCACGGGTGAAGTTGCAGCACTGCGCAGTGATCAGAAATGTGTGCAGGGCGGGCAGGGGAGGCAGGCGCTTCATGGGGATCCAAGGTATGACGTGAGGGCATGGCTAGTATGACTTTTAATCGATTGTTGCGGCTACCTGCCGACCGTTCAATGAAGCCATGAAGGGTTTTTATGTAGGAGTGAGCCTGCTCGCGATTGGGGTGAATCAGTCACCGCAATGGTGAATGAAAAGACGCCATCGCGAGCAGGCTCACTCCTACAGAAAAGCCTTGTGTATTCAGCGAACAAGAAGGGCAATCGACATGGCGACGTGTGGTGAAGTACTGGTCAAGTTACTCGAAGGTTACGGGGTCGAGCAGGTGTTCGGCATTCCCGGCGTGCACACCGTGGAGTTGTATCGCGGGCTCGCGCGTTCGAACATTCGTCACGTCACCCCTCGGCATGAGCAGGGCGCCGGTTTCATGGCTGACGGCTACGCGCGCATCGCTGGCAAACCGGGTGTGTGCTTCATCATCACCGGCCCGGGCATGACCAACATCACCACCGCCATGGGCCAGGCGTATGCCGATTCGATCCCGATGCTGGTGATTTCCAGCGTGCAGTCGCGCAGTCAGTTGGGTGGCGGGCGCGGCAAGCTGCATGAGCTGCCGAACCAGAGCGCACTGGTTTCAGGTGTTGCGGCGTTCTCGCATACCTTGATGTCGGCGGCTGAATTGCCGGTGGTACTGGCGCGTGCATTCGCATTGTTTCAGGCCGGGCGTCCGCGTCCGGTGCACATCGAAATTCCGTTGGACGTGCTTGTAGAAAACGCCGACGACTTGCTCGCCAGTGTGCCGGTCAATATCGACCGCGCCGGGGCTGCGCCAAGTGCCGTGAAGCGCATGAGCGAATTGCTCGCCGAAGCCAAACGTCCGCTGATTCTGGCCGGTGGCGGTGCCATCGACGCCGCGCCGGAACTGACCAAACTCGCCGAGTTGCTCGACGCTCCGGTGGCGCTGACCATCAACGCCAAAGGCATGCTGCCGGGCAACCATCCGCTGCTCATCGGTTCGACCCAGACGCTGGTCGCCACCCGCGCGCTGGTCGCTGATGCCGATGTGGTTTTGGCCATCGGCACTGAACTCGCCGAGACCGATTACGACGTGACCTTCGCCGGCGGTTTCGAGATTCCCGGCAAACTGCTGCGCATCGATATCGACGCCGACCAGACCGTGCGCAACTACCCGCCGCACCTGGCGTTGGTGGCCGACGCGCGCAACGCTGCACAAGCCTTGCTTAACGTCTTGTCGCAGGAAAAACTCGACGAGCGCAGCAGCGATTGGGGTCAGGTCCGCGCCGGCAAACTGCGCGCCGAACTGGCGGCGAGCTGGGATGCACCGACGCTGGCGCAAACCCGTTTCCTCGACACCGTTCTCGATGAGCTGCCAAACGCCGTGTTCGTCGGCGACTCCACGCAACCGGTGTACACCGGCAACCTCACGTTCAACCCCGATCACCCACGCCGCTGGTTCAATGCCTCGACCGGTTACGGCACCCTCGGCTACGCCTTGCCGGCAGCGATTGGCGCGTGGCTCGGTGGTCAACTCGACAAAGGTGCGCGGCCTCCGGTGGTGTGCCTGATCGGCGACGGCGGCTTGCAATTCACCCTGCCGGAACTGGCCAGCGCCGTCGAAGCGCGGGTGCCGGTGATCGTTCTGCTGTGGAATAACCAGGGTTACGAAGAGATCAAGAAATACATGGTCAACCGCGCCATCGAACCGGTCGGCGTGGACATCTACACCCCGGACTTTGTCGCCGTGGCCAAGGGCCTCGGTTGCGCGGCCGAAGCCATCAGCAGCATCGAACAACTGCGTAGCGCACTGCGTTGTGCAACTGATCGTCAGGGCCCGACCCTGATCGAAATCGACCAGAGCCAATGGATGAAGGCGGTGGCGCAATGAACAATTTCCCAACCACACTCGACGGCCTCTACATCAACGGCCAATGGTCGGCAGGGCGTGAACATCTGCGGGTGATCAACCCGGCCACCGAAGCGTTGCTGACCACGGTCAATGGCGGAGATGAAAGCGCGGTCGATCAAGCCGTCGCCGCAGCCAGTGAAGCGTTCAAGCGCTGGTCGCAAACCAGCGGCGCCGAACGTGGGGCGATCCTGCGCAACATCGCCAATGGCGTGCGCAATGGCCGCGAGCATTTGATGAAACTGCAGTCGAGCAACAACGGCAAACCGCAATTCGAAGCGGCCATCGACGTCGATGACGTGATCGCTACCTTCGAGTATTACGCCGAACTCGCCGAAGCCTTCGACGCGCAACAGGACAGCAACGTGCCGCTGCCCAGCGATGATTTCAGCGCACGCCTGCGCCGCGAACCGTGTGGTGTGGTCGGGCTGATCGTGCCGTGGAATTTCCCCATGGTCACCACCGCGTGGAAGCTTGCGCCAGCGTTGGCAGCGGGTTGCTGCGTGGTGCTGAAGCCTTCGGAAGTGACGCCGCTGCCGGAGCTGGAACTGGCGGCGATCATTGCTGAATCGGGTTTACCCAACGGCGTGTTCAATCTGGTCTGCGGTACCGGTCTGGCGGTCGGTGCGCCGTTGTCGGCGGATCCGCGTATCGCCAAGATTTCCTTTACCGGCAGCAACGCGGTTGGCGTGCAGGTCATGCAGCGCGCGGCGGAAACGGTGAAGGGCGTTAGCCTGGAATTGGGCGGCAAATCTTCGCTGCTGGTGTTGGCGGATGCTGATCTCGATCTGGCGGTTGAGCTGGCCTGTGGCGGCGCGTTTTTCAATGCCGGGCAGATGTGTTCGGCCACCAGTCGCGTGCTGGTCGCTGAGGAACTGGAGGAGGAGTTTCTCCGCCGTTTGCACAAGCGTGCGCAGGGGATTCGAGTGGCGGATCCGTTCGATCCTGAAGTGGAAATGGGCGCGCTGGTCAATCAGGCGCAGTACCAGCGAGTGCTCGGCCATATCGATCGTGGACTGAGTGCCGGTGCGCGTTTGCTCTGCGGCGGCAATCGTCCGGCGGATCTGCCGCGTGGCTACTTCTTGCAGCCGACGGTGTTCACCGACGTGCCGCTGGACAGCGCGCTGTGGCGTGAAGAGATTTTCGGGCCGGTGGTTTGCGTGCGCAGCTTCAGCAGTGAAACCGAGGCAATTTCACTGGCCAACGACACGCAGTTTGGCTTGGTCGCAAGCGTGGTGACGAGCGATGCGGTTGCGGCGGATCGCGTCGCCAATGCGTTGCAGGCGGGGATGGTCTGGATCAATGCGCCGCAGGTGATTTTCCCGCAGGCGGCGTGGGGCGGGTACAAGCAGAGCAGCATCGGTCGAGAATTAGGGCCGTGGGGATTGGCGGCGTTTCAAGAGATCAAGCATGTGATTCGCGCGACCTGATCATAGACATTTACTGACTGGACTGACGCCTTCGCGAGCAAGCCCGCTCCCACATTTGGAATGCATTTCCCTGTGGGAGCGGGCTTGCTCGCGAAGAGGCCCTCAGCCGCAATAAAAATTCCGGATCAGACAGACAGCCGCAACCGCGCCAAATCCCGCAACGGCGGCGCCCCAAACAAGCGGCTGTACTCGCGGCTGAACTGCGACGGACTCTCATACCCTACGCGATACCCCGCCGCCGACGCTTCCAGCCCTTCGGCCAGCATCAACCGTCGCGCCTCCTGCAAACGCAGTTGCTTCTGATACTGCAGCGGACTCATCGCCGTCATCGCCTTGAAGCGGTGATGCAGGGTCGACACGCTCAGATTCACTTCCTTGGCCAGATCATCGATGCGCAACGGCTGCTCGAAGTTGCCGTTGAGCCATTTGATCGCCTGGCTGATGCGGTGGCTCTGGCTGTTGGCAATCGCGATCTCATACAAACGATGACCCTGCGGACTGCGCAACAGGCGATAAAGAATCTCCCGACGAATCAGCGGCGCGAGCATGGCGATGTCTTTCGGCGCATCGAGCAGACGCGCCAGACGCAGCACGGCATCGAGCATCGAACTGTCGATTTGCTCGACATACAAACCGCGACCGGTCGGCCGCGTCGGCACACCCATCGGGCCAGCGTCGGCGATCAGCGCGGTGATTTCGGCCGGATCGATATCGAGGCGCACGGCGAGGATCGGGTTCTCCGGCGACACGTTGACCACACGCCCACTCAGCGGCATCGAAACCGAGACCACCAGATAATTCAGCGGGTCGTAATTGAAGTATTCATCCGCCAGCCGCACCTCTTTACGCCCCTGCGCCATGATGCACAGCGCCGGTTGCGCGAGCACCGGGGCAAAGTCGTGGGATTGGGTGTGGCGCGACATGAACAGCGAACCGACGGCCGTGGCGTAGCTGCCATCGTCCGTGGTGTTGCGGCGGATGATCGCCGCCAGTTCCGCGCGCTGCTTTTCCATGTCAGCGGTGGGTTGGGCTTGGAAACGATCGAATGACGTCATGCACGGCATCCTCGGCAAGGGAGGTGGAATGGAGCAGAGCATATGTTTGTGCAAGCGCGAGCGGTAGACACATCCTGCGAAATGCTTGCCTGATTCTGCACCGCGCTATCCATCAACGCTGGACGAATGCTGACCTGTAGGAGCTGCCGAAGGCTGCGATCTTTTGATTGTTGTCTTTAAGGTCAAAAGATCGCAGCCTGCGGCAGCTCCTACAGGGGAGCGCGCATCAACGACGGTTCAGACAAGTCTCGCAGGATTGTGCAACGCGGCGGCAGGAATCGACTAACGGCATCTGGCACATGGCCCTTAACCTTGGATCCTGTCGCAGCCCGTCCCCCGGCTGCCACGCGACTCCCTGGGAGGGTTGAACATGTCCAAGCAGATTCCCGTCAGTCATATGGCCTTCGTTCGAGCGCGCGCCGGGCGTTCGGCGGAACTCGGTGTGCGCCTGAGCGCGTTGATCGATCCGTCCCGCGCTGCCCCCGGTTGCCTGAGCTTTGCCTTGCAGCATTCACAGTGTGATCCCGAGTTGTGGCTGGTCTGCGGGTTCTGGAGCAGCCAGCAAATGATGACCAACTACTTCAACAGCCCGTCGATGGAAATCTTCGCCGAGCTGGTGCAGGAGCTGGTGGTCAACAGCCTCGACTTCCACACTTTCAAAGACGTGTCGGTCGCGCAAGCCCTCGGTCAATGCCCGGCACCGGTACACAAACTCGCCGGTTGAGGGTTTAATGTCCGGCTTAATTTGTCTGAGCCGGGATGTGTGACATGGCACGTAAAGAGTTCGAACACTTCGAAGCAGTCTCCGCAGTCGTTCCCGTCGAGTTGGGCGGCAACAAGGGTTACCACGCGGCAATCGCGGTCAAGGCCTTGGTCGATGGCGGTGCACCACGCTTTCACAAACTGCTGAATGATCAGGTTTTTCCCGGCGCCATTGCTGCTGATGACGCGGCCATCAATGAGCTGGATAAACTCAAAGGCGTCACCGACGACGCCGAGTTGATCTGGTAACGCGTTATTTGTTTGCGCCCGGACGCCACATCTTGAACAGGGCTTCAGGCCCCAGCTGGAAATAATCCGCCGGCCCGCCGCCGCGTAGAATCGGTTCTGCCGCGGCGGTGTCGTAGATGCCATCCTTCAACAGCCACTTGGCGATGTGTACGGCGACCACTTCGCCGAGGATCAGCCAGCTCGGCACGGTTTCGCCATCGGCGCGCTGCAACTGAATGATCTGCGTGACCTTGCATTCGAAGGACACCGGGCTTTCGGCCACGCGCGGCACCGAAATCACCTTCGACGCCACGGTGGTCAATCCCGCCAAATCAAATTCGTTGACCTGCGGCGCGACCATCGCGCAGCTCTGGTTCATCTGCTCGGCCAGCGGGCGGGTAGCGAGGTTCCAGGCGAATTCGCCGGTCTGCTCGATGTTGTTCAGGCTGTCTTTGCGCCCGACGCTGGAAAAGCCAATGATCGGCGGAATGTAGTTGAAGGCGTTGAAGAAACTGTACGGCGCGAGGTTCAACTGACCTTGGGCATCCTGCGAGGAAATCCAGCCGATGGGGCGCGGGCCGACGATGGCGTTGAACGGATCATGGGGCAGGCCGTGGCCATTGGCGGGTTCGTAGAAGTGGATGTCATCGGGCATGGTAGAAGATCCTGAGGCTGCATTTCGAATGCAGCCATAGTGCAAGGACGCCCCGCATATTTCCACCCATACAAATCCCCTGTAGGAGCTGCCGCAGGCTGCGATCTGTTGATCCTGTCTTTTAAAGCAAGATCAAAAGATCGCAGCCTTCGGCAGCTCCTACAGGGGGAGCGTGTAGATCAGCTGATGGCTGCGGCAGTGCCAGTCTTGTCGAAGCCATCGGCAGCCACGGCTTTGCCAATATTGGTTTTATCAAAACCGTCAGCGGCGTAGGTGCCGGTGTGGCTGGTTTCGATGGCAGCGCTGGCGCCGTTAATGAAGTCAGCGGATTTGGTTTTATCCGAGCCGTCGGCGGCGAAAGTGTTGGCGGCCAGTACGGACAGGGTCAGGGCGAGGATCAGTCGGGTTTTCATGATTGTTACTCCAGATTCGTTGGCGGTGTGTCTTGCATGGGTTTAATGCTACGCCAACTAAATTGATTAAAAAGCGCAAATTAATGCTAAAAACAATCGATTAACTTGATGTTAAGGGCGGCGCATTTAATTCGCTTTCGTCGTCGGGGCGAGCGTCGCGCAGGTCATCGATCAGGTGATTGCAGAATGAGGGGGCAGCATTAATCAGCGATTAATCGCTGTTTTGCCGTGTGTGACAGATTTTTCATACTTTGCCGACCGCTTTTTCACCACCGCAACGCCAGTCTGCCTGCGGCCAGAAAACCAAGAACCGGCCGTCACACACTGGAGCTTTCCTTGCAATGAACAAACTTCCTCAAATCACCTTGGCTTTCTGGGTCATGAAAATCTGCGCGACGACCCTGGGGGAAACCGCGGGGGATTTGCTGTCGATGACGCTCAACGTCGGTTATGCGCTGAGCTCGCTGATTTTGATTAGCGTCTTTGTGCTGACGCTGATCACGCAGTTGATGGCCAAGACTTACAAGCCTCTGTTGTACTGGCTGGTGATCCTGTCGACCAGCACCGCCGGCACGACCATGTCGGACTTCATGGATCGCACCCTCGGGCTCGGTTATGCCACTGGCTCGATGATCCTCATCGCGATTCTACTGGCGATCTTTGCCGCGTGGCGTCTGAGCGGTGATTCGCTTAACGTCAGCAAGGTGCAGACCTTCCGTGGCGAGATGTTCTACTGGATGGCGATTCTGTTTTCCAACACCCTCGGCACGGCGCTGGGCGATTACCTTGCCGACGATTCAGGGTTGGGTTTTGCCGGTGGCGCGCTGCTGATCGGCTCGACCATCGCGGTGGTCGTGCTGCTGAAATATTTCACGAAGATTTCGACGGTGGTGTTGTTCTGGGTGGCGTTCGTGTTGACCAGGCCGTTCGGCGCGACCTTGGGTGACTTGATGACCAAACCCCATGAGAAGGGCGGGCTGGATTTCGGCACCATCGGTTCGTCGGCGGTATTGGCGGGGATTCTGCTGGTGATGATTGTCGGCGCTTCGTATGCGCAGAAGCGCTATGGCAGGCCGCATGTTGGCGAGTTGACTTGATACCGAGTCGCGGCATTCGCGAGCAAGCCCGCTCCCACAGAGGAACGCATTCCAATGTGGGAGCTGGCTTGCCAGCGATGAGGCCATCACAGCCACCGTTGCAGTGGCTGTGAAAACCCGATCAGTCAGTGACGATGCGCGAATGTTTCTGGGTGTCTTTCATGGTCACGTAGACCAGCAACGACACCGCAATGCACGCCGTCACATACCAGTAGTAACCGGTTTCCATGCCGATGCTCTTGAACCACAGTGCGATGTATTCAGCGGTACCGCCGAAGATCGACACGGTCAGTGCATACGGCAGGCCGACGCCGAGGGCGCGGATTTCAGTCGGGAACAGCTCGGCTTTCACCACCGCGTTGATCGAGGTGTAGCCGCTGACGATGATCAGCGCCGCCATGATCAGGAAGAACGCGCCCCACCAGGTCTGGATGGTGTGCAGGGTCATCAGAATCGGCACGGTGAAAATCGTCCCCAGCACGCCGAAGGCGATCAGGATCGGACGACGACCGATCTTGTCCGAGAGGCCGCCGATGATCGGTTGCAGGCACATGAACAGGAACAGCGTGGCCGCCGAAATCGTGGTCGAGTCGGAGATGCTCATGCCGACGGTGTTCACCAGGTACTTCTGCATGTAGGTGGTGTAGGTGTAGAACGCCAGCGTACCGCCCATGGTCAGGCCGACCACGGTCATCAATTCCTTTGGATGACGCATCAAGGTGCGCATGGCGCTTTCCTTGGACTTTTCTTTCTTGGTAAACGACTCGGTTTCTTCCATGCCGCGACGCAGGTACAGCGCAACGACTGCGCACAGTGCGCCGATGGCGAACGGGATGCGCCAGCCCCACGCGTACAGCTGTTCAGTGGTCAGAACGTTTTGCAGAACGATCAATACACCCAGCGCGATGAGCTGGCCCGAAATCAGGGTCACGTACTGGAAGCTGGAGAAGAAGCCGCGACGTTGCTTGGTCGCCATCTCGGACAGGTAGGTCGCCGAGGTGCCGTATTCGCCACCGACCGACAGGCCTTGCAGCAGACGGGCGAAGATCAGCAGGATCGGCGCGCCGATGCCGATGGTTTCGTAGTTCGGGCTGAGGGCGATCAGCAGGGAGCCGAAGCACATCAGGTAGACCGAGGCCATCAGCGCTTTTTTGCGTCCGACCTTGTCAGCGTAGAGGCCCATCAGCCAGCCACCGATCGGACGCATGAGGAATCCCACGGCGAAGATCGCAGCGGTGTTCATCAGTTGTGCGGTGGAGGAGCCGGCAGGGAAAAATGATTTAGCGAAGTACAGCGAGAAGGCGGCATACACGTACCAGTCGTACCACTCGACCATGTTGCCGACGGAACCGCTGAAGATCGATTTGATCCGGCTGGCGGTGGTTCTTTCTTTGGCGGGCGCGGCAGCCGACCCAAGAGGCAGGGCGTTGGAGTTATCCATTGAAGGATCCTTCGTTTAATTGTTTTTGTGGAGCGCGTTAAAACGCAGCCTGCGTGGGCTATAGCAGGAGCTGTGCCAACGGCGAGAGAGCCGGTTTAGAGGGGGCAGGGCGGTTTGGTGAGCGGAAATCCGCTTATTGTTGGAATGGGATGAGCGGAAAAACGCTTACGCAGGATGGGTTTTGTGTGTTGGGTCGGGCCTCTTCGCGAGCAAGCCCGCTCCCACAGTGAACCGCATTTCATCAGGAGAAATACGGTCCACTGTGGGAGCGGGCTTGCTCGCGAAGACGGCATTACAGGCGCAACAAAACTCAACTGCCTGAAACAAACATCTCCCGACTCAACCCATGCCGCTGCAGCTTTTCATTGAACGTGCGGCGTGGCAGTTGCAGTTCTTCAAGCACCGCTTTGACGTCGCCCTTGTGCCGGGTCAGCGCTGCACGCAAACACTGCGCCTCGAACGCTTCCTGCTGCGCCGCCAGCGATTGCCCCGGATCGATCCCCGGTGCCGGCTCGTCCAGCCCCAGCACCTGCCGTTCGGCAACGTTCGCCAGCTCGCGGACATTGCCCGGCCAGTCATGACTGAGCAGATGACTCAACTGTGCACCGCTCAGCGGCGGGAAGGTTCGGCCCAGGCGCTGCGCCGCACTCTGTGCGAAGGTTTCGAACAACAACGGAATGTCCTCGCGGCGCTCACGCAACGGCGGTAAACGCAGTTCGGCGACATTCAGGCGATACGCCAGGTCTTCCCGAAAGCGACCGGCACGGGCTTCGTCGAGCAAGTCGGGTTTGGTTGCCGCAACGATGCGCAAGTCGACGCGAATGCTCTGGTTCGAACCCAGGCGTTCCAGTTTCTGCTCCTGCAACACCCGCAGCAATTTCACTTGCTGGGCGAGCGGCATGCTTTCGATTTCATCGAGAAACAGCGTGCCGCCATCGGCGTATTCCAGTTTGCCGATGCGCTTGCCGGAGGCGCCGGTGAAGGCGCCGCTCTCATGCCCGAACAACTCGGCTTCGAACAACTGCTCGGGGATCGCTGCGCAGTTCAGCGCCACGAAGGGCTTGTCGGCACGTGGTCCGAAATCGTGCAGGCAACGTGCAACCAGTTCTTTGCCGCTGCCGGTTTCGCCACGGATCAATACGTTGACCGGCAGCGCCGCCAGATCCAGCACTTGTCGACGCAAGGTTTGCAAGCCTTTCGACACGCCGAGCAACGTTGCATCGAGTTTCGCGCGGTGATCGGCCTGTTCGTGCAGCGCGCGGTTTTCGAGGACCAGGCGTCGTTTATCCAGGGCCCGGCGCAAACTGCCGAGCAGGCTTTCCGGGCTGAACGGCTTTTCGAGGAAATCGTAGGCGCCGTCGCGCATCGCTTCGACCGCCATGGGGACATCGCCATGCCCGGTGAGCAGAATCACCGGCAGATCGGCGTCGCGGCGCTGCACTTCGGCGAGCAGTTGCAGCCCGCCCATGCCGGGCATGCGCACGTCGCTGAGAATCACCCCGGGGAAATGCGCGGGCAGGGCGGCGAGGCATTCTTCGGCGCGACTGAACAATTGCACCGCGAATCCCGACAGGCTCAACCACTGTTCGACGGCGCTGCGAATGCTGCTTTCGTCATCGACCACCATCACCGAATTGAGCATCAGATATGCGCCTCCAGATCGATCGGTAGAGTCAGGCTGAACACTGCGCCGCTGTCGCCATTCTCGGCGCTCAGGCGACCGCCGGATTCATGCACGATGGCAAAGGATACCGCCAGCCCGAGGCCCAGTCCGTCACCCACCGGTTTAGTGGTGAAGAACGGGTCGAAGACCTGGCCCAGGTGTTCTTCGGCGATCCCGCCGCCATTGTCGCTGACGCTCAGGCGCCACAGTTGTTCGTCGGCTTCCAGGCGAATTTCCAGGCGTTTGCACGGTTTGCCGTGCATGGCATCGAGGGCGTTGCGCAGCAGATTGATCAGCACCTGTTCGAGGCGAATCGCATCGCCGCGCACCCAGGCCGGACGCGCCAGGTGGAGCACCAGACTGACCTGTTCATCGCGCAGCCGGGCATCGAGCAGTTGCAGGGATTGATCGACCACCGTCGCCAGGTCCAGACGCTCGCGCAGGCCGCTGGGGCTTTTGCGCGCAAAGGTTTTCAAGTGACCGGTGAGGGAGGCCATGCGCGTGAGCATTTCGTCCACTGGTTTCAGGGCTTTATAGGCATCGTCGACGCGGCCATGGTCGAGCAGCAGACGCAGTGTCGCCAGTTGCATGCGCTGAGCGGTCAGCGGTTGATTGATTTCGTGGGCCAGCGCCGCAGACATCTGCCCCAGAGCGGCGAGTTTGGCCGACTGCACCAGACCGTCCTGCGCCGTGCGCAAATCGCGGGTGCGTTCCTCGACCAGTTGCTCGAGTTCTGCGCGGCTGCGCTGGCGCATTTTCGCCAGGCGCCAGCGCTGATTGAGGAACAGCAACAGAAACACCAACGCCAGCCATACGCCGGCGGCAGCGAGCCCGGCGTTGCGCAAATCTTCGAAGGCGACCTGTGGATGGCGGAGCAAATGCAGGGTCCAGCCCTCGGTGGTCAGCGGCAGCGATTCCCACAGGTAATCCGCCGTGCCTTGCGGGCCTTCGACGCGAGTCAGATCGCTGTTTTCATCGAAGCTGCGCAGCGACAGGTAGGTCAGCGGCAGCAGTGCCTGTTTGTCGTACTGACGCGTGCTGTGGATCTCGGCCATGTCGCTGGCGCTCAGCGGACGCAAGGCGCGGTAACGCCAGCCCGGTTGATTGGCGATGAAGATGATTCCGCGTGCATCGCTGACCAGCAGCGTGTCGTTGCCCTGGCCCCATTCGCGTTCCAGTTCCGGAAATTCCAGCTTGACCACCATCGCCCCGAGGAACTCGTCGTGGTCGCCGAGCACCGCGCTGGAAAGGAAATAACCGGGGATGCCACTGGTCACGCCCACCGCATAAAAACGTCCAGTGCCTTGGGTGCGGGTCTGGCTGAAGTAAGGGCGGAAACCGTAGTTGTGGCCAACATAACTGCTGGGCAGGCGCCAGTTACTCGCCGCGACAGCGAGGCCAGTGTGATCGAGCAACTCAAGGGTCGACGACTGCGCCGCACCGTTGATCTTTTCCAGCTTGAGATTTAGCCCCGCCTGTTCGTCGGCATCGACGGAACCTGCCAGTGCCGAGCGCAATTGCGGATCCAGCGCCAACACGGCGGGGAGGGCGCGATAGCGATCGATCAGGGTGTGCAGAGAATTGGCATACAACGCCAGTTGCTGATTGGCGCGGGCCGCGTCCTCCTCCAGCGCCTGACGTTCGGCGTGGCGAATGGCAAGCGTCGCGGCAAGCGCCGCACCGGCGACAATCAGCAGGGTATACAACGACAGACGCAAGGTACGGGAAGTCGGCAGCATGCTGGGCTAATGGATAAAGGGACGGGCCGGCACGATAGCATGGGTCCGGCGATCCTTCTCGAATGACTCGTTACCCGATCAGACCTGAGTGAATTTGCGCGAGTGGGAACGCAGCATGGTGCGCGCGTAGGTCAGTTCGCCGATCACTGAGCGAGTGGCCTGGGTCAGGCTTTCGACCGAGTCGCCAGCGTTCTCGCCAAAGAAACTGAAGGTGTTCATGGCGCTGACGCCAGTCATCTCAAACTGCGCGGTGATCGCGGCCAGATTGCTGTTCAATGCGCCGATCAGGTTTGTCAGGTTGCGATCGCCCTTGGCGATTTTCTCTGCCGAAAGTTCACCGCTCCCACCCACCATTTCATGAACTATTTCCACCGCGCCGAGCAAGCCACTGGCTGTAGCGCTGACTTCACTCGCCATGTCGGGAGCAAATGATTTGGCTGCCAGTCCGACGGCCGTGCTGGCTCCTTCCTTGATGCCCTTCAATGCACCCTTTTGTGTGTCGGGAAGCATTTTTGAATATTTCTGCTGGATGTAGTTGATGGGCGACATGGTTTTGTACTCGGCTTTCAGGATGATTTTTTCCATCGATACCCGGCTGGCCTTGAACTTGATCGAAGCACTGGCTCCGGTGCGTTCCGCAGCGTAATCCCATAAGGCACTGACGGTTTTTTTCGCGGCGAATCCCATGGCGATCCCCACCACATTGCCCGCCCCCGGAGCGACGGCCCCCAAGGCCTGGGCGCCGATGCCGACGGCTATTCCGGCACCGTAGGAAACGATTTGCCCGGTAAGGTGAACACCGCCTCGGCGCAAGGAAGACACCGCGAAGTCGGTGCTCGAACGGTGATTGAGAATCTGCTGTTGCGCATCGATGCCACGCCGCAGCGAGATGGCGAGGATATTCAGGTGCCGATCGATCGCTTGTGAAAGTGATTGCCTGGCCAGGCCGGGAGCGTTGCGTTGGCGCCGGCGTTCGTCGCCCCTGAGGCTACTGGCGATGATCGCATCCAAGCCTTTGAGCCTTAGGGTTTCAGTGCCCCCAAGGTCAATATTGCCAAGCGGATCGTTGCCCACGAATGCATAAAAATTAAGCCCGTCGACATCCCCCGCCGGATCGGCACTGATCCAGCGCTGCAGCCAGGGCGCGTAATAGCGCATGCCGTAGTAGTACAAACCGCTGACGTCCATTTCCTTGCCGCTGTAGCGCACGGTCTTGTAGTCCACCAGCGTGCTTGAGCTGGGGAGCCACAGCGCCGTGCCGCCGAACGGATAGTAGGTTTCGCGGCTGATGAGCCGGCCGAGTTGATCGACCTCGATCAGGCTTGAGCCGAGATGATCATCGAGGCTGTAACGCAGCTGATTGTTTTCGACATGCGCGGGAGGTTTTTCCCGCCAGTGCAGACAACGCACGCTGCCGGGCAGGGTGATGACATGCAGTTCTTCGCCGTTATCGCGGGTGCGAATTTCCAGACCTGGCAAATAACGCACCTGAAGATAATGCGTTGCACTGGCGGTATGGGTTTCGTGGCGTTTGCCGACGCGCTCGCCCTGACTGTAGACATAGACTTCGCAGTCATCCGCCAGGCCGTTGTCATGTTCGAGCAATGTCACCTGACGCAACTGGTCGTGCGCGTTCCAGAACAGAGCAGCACCGTGCTGGAGTTTGCGCTGATTGCCGTGGGCGTCAAAAAATGCCGCGAAATCGGGTAGCGGATCTGCCTCTTTCCAGTGCAGCGCACGGTTGCTCGCAGGGTCGACGAGCATCTGCCGCGTGTAGCCGCCGACTTCGCGCGCGTGCACCAGTCGAGTCAGGTTATTGCCCTGATCGTAAGCAAAGTGCTGGGTGTAATTGCGCAGGTTTTGCGGGTCACTCGGCAGCGGACGACCGGGCAGGTCACTGGTCGGGGAGGCGTCATGGCCGCTGGCGCGGGTCAGCCGGTAGAGTGAGTCATATTCGAAATGCCGCTCGCCATCGATGAGCTGGTTGGCGAAGTACACAGGCTGAAAGGTCAGGTCCTGGATATGCAATACGTTTCCGATACGGTCATAGCCATACACCAGATGCTGCTGCGCAGCCTGTCCGGGAATCGACGCTTGTGAACGGCTCAGCCGGCCATCTCGCGGGTCGTAATGCCAGCGGCTGCGCATGTCATTGGCGGCGTGCTGCTCGATAAGCTGTCCGGCGGCGTTGTACTGCATATCCAGCCAGACAGGTTGCAACTGGCTGGCGCCGTGGCACATAAGCGTCACCTGCCTGAGTTGCCCGGCGAGGTCAAAGTGCAGGTTTTGTCGATGACCACCGGCATCGGTTTGCGTCAATGTCTGGTTGAGCGGGCTGTAGGTTTGTGCGCTCCGATGACTGATGCCATCGTCGAAGACCCGTATCTGAACCAGTGGTTGGCCGAGCAGGCTGAAGTTCGGCCAGTTGGAAATACCGCAAGAGTCCTGCAACGTCAGCAACTGCCCACGCAGATTATCTCCGGCGTTGGCGTCGTTATCGCCATAGGTGAATTGTTCATGCCGGGTTTGTTCATTCTCGACAATTTCAATCGGCCGCAACAACGCGTCGTAGTGATAGCGCCAGTGGTTGCCGCGCTGGTCCCAGCGTTGCAGCACTTCATCTGCCAGCCCAGGCAGGGTCACGCGCCAGCCAGCATCGACGCTGTCGATTTTCAGCGGGGTGCCGGCCAAACCGTGAACGGTGTTGATGTTGGCTTTCGGCGATGCGCCGAACAGACGCGGATCCCATTGTGCCGTTAACCGTGCGTTGGAGTCGTACACTTGGCGAGTGATGAGCGATTCACTGGTTTGGCCCGCCGCAGTGCGCAAGTAGTCGACGACACGCACGGGCAATCCGCGGTTATCGATCACCTGCAACCGAGGCGTTCGAAAGTGGAGGTTGGCGCTCATGTCCGACGCTCCATTACCTGGGGTGACCTCAGGTCTGTGCAATTCATTTGCCCCGATACCGATGGCGAATGGTCGGGACTTTTTGCTGATAAATGTTGAGGAGTCCTCGGGTGGTCCCGATATTATTACGGGCGAATCCTGCAAGCTGCTTCACATCAGACTGGCGTAACATTTTCGCCTTGGCCGTGCCTACCCGATTGAGTGCCAGGTCAACCAGGTAGCCGCGCATTGCGTTTTTTTTATCGTAAAACTCGTTTATTCCCAGTTCTGCAAACGCGGTGTTGGTCGATGCGGTCAATCGCGTGACCATCGCATCGAGTTCATCGAGAGTGCTGTGGATTTTTGCCAGTTTCAGCGATGACAGGCCTTCCTCGGCCTCATTGGCTTGCTGTGCAAGGCTGCCCAGGGCCATGGCCTCACCCACACCGGGCACATAGGCGCCGACGACTTTACTGATGCCATCCACCGCCAATTGTTGCAAACCCTCACGGCTGCGCACGTCGTACTTTTCGCGGGAGGGGAGCGCGGATGGTGGCTGCAGCTCTGCCGCAATGGCATCACGGTTGAAGGTAGAGGTGCGGGGGACAATCGGCGAGTTCAACGTCAGTTGATCCACCAGCGTGTCATAAGTGCCAACGCTCCGGTCGGCGACGTTGTTGCCCAGGGTCAAGCCGATCAAATCAGCGGAAAGCCCGGGTATGGCTTCGGAGGCAAACGTGGCGGCATTGAACGAGGTAAACCAGCCGGCGACGGCGCTGCCGACTTGATAAGCAACGTTCCTGGCCAGCGTCTTGCGCCATTTCCCTGGATGTTGCAGGTTGATCAGTTGGCCCTGAAGGTTACTCATTTTTTGATCTATGGAAGACAACGCCTGCATGTTCCAGCTGATCAGTCGCTTGAGTTCGTTGGGCGAGCGATTGAGCCCGGCGTCATCGAAATAGTTCATCGGGTTATTGCCGACGAATGCGTACAGGTTCAGCCCGTCGACATCGCCTCCCGGGTCGGCGCTGATCCAGCGTTGCAACCACGGCGCGTAATATCTTGCGCCGTAGTAATAAAGGCCGCTGACGTCCATTTCCCGGCCTGAATAACGTACGGTCTTGTAACTGACCTCCAGCCCCGAGCGGGCGCGCAACCACGCGGTCGCCCCAAACGGGTAATAACCTTCGTGACTGATCAGACGCGCCTGCTGATCCAGTTCCATCAGGCTGGAACCGCAATGATCGTTGAGGGTGTAACGCAATTGATCGTTATCGATTGTCGGCGGTTCGCCTGTCCAGTGCAGGCAACGCGCGTCGCCGAAGCCGCTGGCGACAGTGATGACGTGCAGTTCCTCGGCATTGTCGCGGGTGCGGATTTCCAGGCCGGGCAGATAACGGACTTCGTCAAAGTGGCTGACGGACGTTGTGTGCCGCTCATGGCGCTTGTAGACCCGCACGCCCTGGCTGTAACGGTACTGCTCTTGATCATCGGCGCTGTTGTCGCGATGGATCAGAGTGATTCGAGCCAGTTGGTCGCGGGTGTTCCATTGCAGCGGCTGGCCGGGTTGCAAGGCCAGCAGATTACCGTGGCGGTCGAACAGGCTGGCGAAGTCCGGTAGCGGATCGCCCGCCTTCCAGCGCACGCCACGATTGCTGGCGGGGTCGATGCTCATCTCGCGCGTATGGCTGGTACCCGCGCGGACATGGCGGAGCCTGATCAGGTTGCCGCTGTGGTCGTAGGTATAAGTCTGTGTGTAATTGAGGCGGTTGTGCGGGTCGGTTGGCTGCGGCAAGCCGGGAATGTCCGAGGGCGGACCGTCGTCGTAACCACTCGCGCTGTGCAAGCGGTCCAGCGAGTCATAGCTGAACAGACGTTCGCCGTCGACCCGTTGGTTGGCGAAATGGCTGACACTGAAAACGTGATCGAGGATGCGCGTGCAATTGCCTTTCGCGTCATACGCGTATTCAAGATCCTGCAGAGCCGGCTGCGTGCCGATGGCAGAGGATTGCCGACGCAGGCGGCCGTTCTCAGGTTCATAGAGCCATTGGCTGACCACTCCGTTGGCGGTCTGTTGTTCGGTGATCTGCCCTGCGGCGTCGTATTGGGCGTAGCGCAAAACCACTTTCCAGTCGGGCTGGGGGTTGATTCGCAATTGGCTGAAGTTGAGTTGCCCGGCAACGTCGTAGCGCAGTCGCTGGCGATGTCCGCCGGCATCGGTCTGTTCCAGCAGGCGGCCTGCCGGGCTGTAGACCCGTTGACTGACAAACGCCATGTCGTCATGAAAGGTGCGGGTCTCGCGCAGCGACTGACCGGCGAGGCTGAAACTTTCGAAGTCGCTGGAGCCCGACGCGTCCCTCAACGTGATCAATCGCCCACGCAGGTTGAGGGCAGGGTCGGCGTTCGCGTCGGCATAGATGCAGGTTTCGATATCTGCCTGTGTGAGGTTTTCCTGCGTCAACAGGCGCAATTGCTCATCGAAGGTGGTTCGCCAATGGCTGCCGCGCTCATCCCAACGCTCGAACGCCTCACCGGCCAGCCCGGGCAACGTCAGACGCCAGCCGGCATCGACGCTGTGGACAGCGAGCGGCTCGCCACTCAAACCATACAAGGTCTCTTGACTGGCCATTGGCAGGCGCGGATCCCACTGCGCTACCGCTCTGCCTGCCGGGTCATGCTGGAAACGTGAAACCAGTACTTCGGCCGCGTCACCGGCAAACGTGCGCAAATAGGCAACCTGCCGCACCGGCAAGCCGCGGCCATCACTGACGACGAGTGATGGCGTACGCCAGGCGACGCTGGCGTTCATGCACCGGACTCGTCGGTGTCGTTGAAGTCTTCACTGGTGTGATACCAAGGATGATAGGTCTCACGGGAAAAATCGCCCTTGGCATTGATCAGTTTGATTGGCCGGCCCATGGGGTCATAGAACTGCTGATCGAAATAGCCATGCTCGCGCAGGGAAATATCGTTGACGTAGCCATGGCTATCAGCGAAGAACGGCCGGAATTGTCGCACTGCCAGGCCTTTGTTGTTGTATTCGACCCGTTCGCTGATGCGCCAGCGCGACTCGGCGAAGATTTCGCGCAACTCGCCGCGATCAAGGGTCAGCGAGCCGTCGGCGGTCACCTCATACGCCTGACCGGGAGCTACAAGCTGCTGGGTTTGCAGCGCGCGGCCGAAACCGTCCACACAAGCCTTGATGATCTGTATCTGTGCCGGGACGTCGTCATGGGGATAGCGGTCGGCACTCAGCAAGACGCTGTGCACCGGTTCACGGTGAGCACTGGCAACGAGCTGGCGCAACGCGTGTTCTGCAGGGGCCAGGGATGCGCTGTGTTGCAGGCGCTGGCGTGCGCTGGCACGAATATGTCCACTGGGCAGAATGTAACGTTGCCCAATCCATTGGAGGTCCTCGTCTGTGCCAGGCGGGAGCTGGCCCATCCAGCTGAACAGATCCTTGCGCAAAGTGCTGGCGGCTTTTTGCACGGCGGCCGCCGGGTTGTCGATCGCTGCATCCGGGCGATAATCCACTGGGCGCAGGTATTCACTCAGGGACTCGAAACCGGCGGCAATGCCGTTTTCGGTACCATGAAAACTGGTTGCCAGTGGTTGCCCGGACGGTTCGTAAAGGGCCTCGTAAATGTTTTCATTGGCATCGACGATGCGGGTCGGCTGCAACGCGTGATAGTCGTAGACGATGTGGGTGGTGCACTGGTCCGGCAGTTCGACGCGGTTGATTGCCAGGCAGTAATCATCGTATTGCGCCGTGGTCCAGCCGTGACTCAAGGTTTCACGGTACTTGAGGACGTTGTAGAAACGTTCGGGGCCAGCGTATTGCGCGTAGCCATAAGACGAGGACCAGAGATTCTCTTCGGCGTCTGGCAGGGGCGCCGGTTCGAACAGGGGTGGCATCGCCGTATAGCCGATTTCCTTCAGCGCCGCGCGAATGTCGAAACCTGGCAGATCGCCGTAGGCGTCCAGTGCGGTCTTGTCCATCTGTGCCAGTTCCATCGGTGCGACCAGCGCTTGGAAATCACTCTGCCCCTCGGGCAGCGGCGACATGTCTGTGCTCTTCAGATAACGCTGTATTGACTGCATCGTCAGTACTCGCGCGGTATTCCAGTGGGCGGAATCCTGATGGGCGTTCAACGCTTCGTAACCGATCTGTTTTGGATCGAGGCCTGCGGGTAGATCGCCTTTGGGCAATACCAGCGCATTGTTGCGTTGCTGCCATGGCAGCCCCAAGCGCCACATTTGCTGGTTTGCATCGAGGTCGATGTAGCGAGCGCGGGCCTCGCTCAGGTAGTAGGACTGTTGGGCCTGATCATGCGCATCGAGCCACCATTGCTGTTCATCGGGATCAGTAAAGGGCGGCGTATCCGCTGCGTTGCGGCGACGTGCATAACTGACCGTCAGCGCGTGAGTCGGCAGACCGTAACGGTTACGCCGCAAGGTGATCTCGTGCCGGCATTGCGGGTCGTCGATGAAGCGATCGTAGGCATAACTGATGTGTTCCAGTGCCAGCGGCAACAGCACGGTCGCGGGATCATGCTCACCTCGGCAGCGTACTTCACGCACTAGATAGCGAAACTCTTCGACTGCATACGGCAGGGGCGCATCATCGTCGGCGGCATAGGTTTCGCTACGGATGACCGACCCCACCAATGCCCGGGCAATTTCATATTCGGTATCGGCGTCGCATGGGGGCACCGCCTCATCGTATTCATCACCGAGGTGATAGTGGCTGTACAAGGTGCCACCGAGTGCCACGGCATCGGAATCTTCGCTGAAGTAACCTTCGCGGGGTGCAGTCATGGATTGCCCGGTATGAAACCAGGTACAGACCCGAACGGGTGCCGTGAAGCCAATCTCATCATTACCCGTGGCACTTTCGCTGTCGGTGTGCTGGATCCGGCCGAAGCCGCGAAACTCGCGCTCGCGCCCGTCATAGACGCCGTGACGGTATTCGCTCATTTGCGTTGTGCGGTTGCCGGTGACCTCATCTTCCTGCACTTGCTGACTGACCACCTGCACCGGAAAAGGCAGATAACAGGCGGGAGCGACCAACGGTTGTTGTGCGAGCCGCTCGTGCTTTTCATCAAGCCATGCTTGCGCAGAGCTGCGATAGCTGACGCGAGTGCTGCAGCCCATATTGTTGTTGGTGACATTCAGCAGGTAAGGCTTGGCCGCGACGAAGTCATAACGCCAGTGCTGCGGCTCAATGTGCGTAACGCTGAGAATCAGGCTGGCACAGCCCAGGCCTTGAGCATCGGCCAGTGTCACGCGGGACAATTGGTCGTAACGAATACCCGCCGGCCATGGCACAACCACCGGTGTCTGTTCCAGGCCATTACCACCGTGATTACGGTAAATCTCGAAAGTGTCGGATTTCAGGTAGATCAGCGCCGGTGCGCCAGAGCCGTCGAGGTCGGCGATACGCACCTGCGCCGCATTGAATTCGGCATACGTGAAACGCAGGGCGCTGATCACCTGGCCTTTGCCGAATTCGCCGTGTCCCAGATTGGGCCAGCATTTGATTTCGTCATGCCGAATGCGGCACAGCTCACTCATGTCACTGCCGAGCATGTTGCCCAGAAACACCAGCTCGGTGGGTGAGTCACTGAACACTGGCAGGCGGTCGTCATCGATTTTATGGTCGACGTCTTCGGCGTGGGCAAAGCCGCCCTCACGTTGATTGGCGTACAGGCGCACGGCGCGTGGGCCGATCAACGCGAGTGAACTGAGTCCGTCGCCGACCAGATCGCCCAGCTGTGCAAGGGTATTGAACAGTTCCACTGGAATCGCTTCGAACTGAACGAACGGGCCCCAGCTGCGATCAGCCTTCAACGAGCGAAAACCGCTGTTGCCGGGTTGCGCGCTGATCCAGTCCAGACGTCCGTCACCCGTCAGGTCGGTCAGCCATTGCTGCGCCGGCTGCCGGCGATTGGCGACAGGCACTGCCGGCAGCGCTGTCCACGGGCCGTAATCGATGGTTTCTGGCGCGGATTCGCCGCGTTGAGGTTCGCGGTAGTACCAGCACTGATCGAACCGTGCGAGAAACCCTGGAATGCCTTCACCGTACAAGTCGACAACTTGATAAGTATTGCCATCATCGATGGCGGGCATGGTGTCTGTTTCAAACAGCCGTACCGGGGTTTTATTGATGTCGAACGGTGTGTAATCGAACTCGACCGGTGGGCTGTTTTCCACTCTGCCATCGGCATCCCAGGCCTGATAGTGAGCGGCGCTGATCTGGCTGTACGTCCAGGCCGGTTCGACGTTGCGGTACTCCAGCAGCAAGCGCCGGACGAGTGTCGGGCGGGAACCGGTTTCTTGCGTGAAGTGATGAAACATCAACACTTGTTGGCAAGTCCTGCGGGTGCCGATTTCAAATCCCTGGCCGTATGTCGAGAACGGATCACCGCGTTGCAGCCAGGGTTGCAACTCGATGCCGTCATACACGGGTTTTTCGCTCAGGTCGCGACTGCGCTCGCCGTAGTCGAACAACAGGTGGAAATGCCAGTGCAAGTCAGCAGGATTGTCGTTGCTCCACGCGTACAAGTCTGCACTGGCGCTGGCGTTACCGTAGAGCACCCGGTGCAGATAGCGCTGGGCGCGGTAGTCATGCACTGGGTCGGCGTCATCATGGTCACTCAGGTATTCAAAGCAGATGTGCTCGCCGCGCGCATTCATGCTTTCGCAGAGTAACCAACTGCTGACTCGCAGTGCTTTGTCGGGGTGCGGATCCGGATCCGCACGGCGGCTGGCCGCGGTTTTTCCATAAACATGCAATGAGCCGTCAGCGCCGTGTATCAACCAGAACGGCGGCAGATCTGGATCCGCTTGCCAGCGTTCGCGCAGAGCGAAGTCGCTTTCGACCCGAGGCCAGTAACGCACGACCGAGTGCGGGCCGATGTCGACCCCGTTGTAACTCGACTCGGTGCGCGACTTCAGTTCACCCGCAGCGTCCAGTTCGGGCATCCACACTTCGCCGTCGTGGCCGATGATTTCGTCGTGATCGGTATAACGCGGCACACCTTTATGGGTGCGACGGCTGATTTGGCCGACGCCCAGGTTCCAGCCGATACCGAATGGCCCGTTCCCGGCCTGGCTGCTGTAGGTCAATGACAGTTGTGGGTCCCAACCACGCCCGGCGGACGCAGGGACAGGCAGCTCAAACGACGCCGCACCGGTCGGACCTACCGCGCCCCAGCTTTTTCCAATGGTGGCGATCGTCGAACTCTTCTCGATCGATGGGGTAACGATGCTCAACTCTTGATCGGCCATGATCTGATCCAATGCACAATGCGGGGGCGCAGGTGGATAGACGCTATCAAGATAAAGGGAATGGGTAACCTGTCAGATCTGACAGGTGCTTTATGCCGAAAAGTATGACTTTCAGCAGGTGTTATCGCCGATCTTTTTGCTGATGAATACAAAAAAGGGCCGACCTGTCGTGTGACAGGCCGGCCCTTTTTACAACAGCGAAGCGCTTACTGCACTTCTACCGCCAGGCTTTCGCTGATCTTCTGCTGCCAGATCGCCGGACCGGTGATGTGTACCGACTCACCTTTGCTGTCCACCGCTACGGTGACCGGCATGTCCTTGACCTCGAACTCGTAGATCGCTTCCATGCCCAGCTCGGCGAACGCCAGCACTTGCGACTTCTTGATCGCCTGAGCAACCAAATAAGCAGCACCGCCGACAGCCATCAGGTACACGGCTTTGTTGTCCTTGATCGCTTCGATCGCGGTAGGGCCGCGCTCGGACTTGCCGATCATGCCCAACAGGCCGGTTTGCTCAAGGATCTGCCGGGTGAACTTGTCCATCCGCGTCGCGGTGGTCGGGCCGGCCGGGCCAACCACTTCGTCACCGACCGGATCAACCGGGCCGACGTAGTAGATGAAGCGACCCTTGAGGTCGACCGGCAGGGTTTCACCCTTGTTGAGCATCTCGACCATGCGCTTGTGCGCGGCGTCGCGACCGGTGAGCATTTTGCCGTTGAGCAGGACGGTTTCGCCCGGCTTCCAGCTCTGCACGTCTTCCGGGGTCAGGGTGTCGAGGTTGACGCGACGGGCCGACGGGCCGGCTTCCCAGACGATTTCCGGGTAAGCGTCCAGCGGTGGCGCTTCCAGGGAGGCTGGACCTGTACCGTCGAGTACGAAGTGTGCGTGACGGGTGGCGGCGCAGTTCGGAATCATGCACACCGGCAGCGAGGCTGCGTGGGTCGGGTAGTCCATGATCTTCACGTCGAGCACGGTGGTCAGGCCACCGAGGCCCTGGGCGCCGATGCCCAACTGGTTGACCTTCTCGAACAGCTCCAGGCGCATTTCTTCGATGCGGTTCTGTGGGCCACGGGCTTTCAGCTCGTGGATGTCGATGGATTCCATCAACACTTCCTTGGCCATCACCGCAGCTTTCTCGGCGGTGCCGCCGATGCCGATACCGAGCATGCCCGGTGGGCACCAGCCGGCGCCCATGGTCGGAACGGTCTTGAGCACCCAGTCAACGATCGAGTCGGACGGGTTGAGCATGGCCATTTTCGACTTGTTCTCGGAACCGCCGCCCTTGGCCGCCACGTCCACTTCCACGGTGTTGCCCGGGACGATGGAGTAGTGAATCACGGCCGGGGTGTTGTCCTTGGTGTTTTTACGAGCGCCCGCCGGGTCGGCGAGGATCGAGGCACGCAAGACGTTTTCCGGCAGGTTGTAGGCGCGACGCACGCCTTCGTTGATCATGTCGTCCAGGCCCATGGTGGCGCCATCCCAACGCACGTCCATGCCGACGCGCACGAACACGGTGACGATACCGGTGTCCTGGCAGATCGGGCGGTGGCCAGTGGCGCACATGCGCGAGTTGATCAGGATCTGTGCCATCGAGTCACGGGCCGCTGGCGATTCTTCGCGCAGGTAGGCTTCGTGCATCGCCTGGATGAAATCCACGGGGTGGTAATAGGAAATGAACTGCAGGGCGTCGGCAACGCTCTGAATCAGGTCGTCTTGCTTGATCACGGTCATGAGTCGCGCTCCTCTAAAAGACGGGAACATTCAATAAGGTGCCTGCGGCTTGGGTGCATCGGTCGGTCGCAGACACCTTTCAAGGCACGCCGGGGCTGCTGGCGCGACGCTAAAAAGGCGCGGCAGTATACCGCGCCTCGGTGGGGCATACACGCGCCGGCAGTCATTCGTTGGTCGCATGTCTTTCGCATATTCCGGTAGGAGCTGCCGCAGGCTGCGATCTTTTGATTTTGTTTTTTAGGTCAAGATCAGAAGATCGCAGCCTGCGGTAGCTCCTACACTGAATATGTGGGTTTTTGACGTCAATTTTCGAGCCTGAAAATCGGTGGTCATTTATCGACCGGGCCTCTAAAGTGGCAGCCGGTCTGTAGAGTAGGACACTCGGTCAGCCTCCTATCGCACGGTGAGTCAACGATTGACCCATAACGCCATTCAACGTCTTTTACTGAAACGTTTTGCCCTCGCTGCAGCCACCTACGGATTGGCTTTGCTGCTGCTGTGGCTGGCGTTTTTTACCGGGCATTACGACCAGACTCTGAGCTCTGTGGCCATTGGCAGCGCCCTCGTGGTGATCAGCCAGGCGAGCCTGTTCCTGCTGTTCTGGACCGGGCGTAACCAACGCTTCGCCGACCCCAGCCTGACCGAAGTGCAAGTGCTGCTGGGGCTTGGCTGGCAAACCTGGCTGATCGCCCATCTGGATGAAGCGCGCGGGGCGTTTCTGGTCTTCTACGTGTTGATCCTGCTGTTCGGCCTGTTCCACCTCAGTCGACGCGCGTTCATTCGCTGCGCACTGCTGGTGTTCTTCAGTTTCTGCGCAATCACCCTGTGGGACGGCTACCACTTCCTTTTGCCCGAGCCTGCGCTCGCCGCTTTGCAGGTGTGCATTCTGGCGATGGTGCTGGCGTGGCTGGTGCTTTACGCACGCTTTGTCCAGGTCTCGCGCCAACGCATGCGTCAACGCCGCTTTGCTTTGCAGGCGCATCAGGACACCCTGCGCGGGATGATGCGCCAGCTCGAAGACCTGGTGGCCACCGATGAGCTGACCGGGCTGTTCAATCGTCGGCATTTCCTGCGTCTGGCCTCACGTGAACTGGGCGCGATGGACGCGGGTGTGATGCACGGCCTGGCGTTGATCGACCTTGATCACTTCAAACGCATCAATGACCTGCACGGCCACGCCGCTGGCGATCAGGTGTTGCAGGCGTTCGCCGGCGTCGCTGGCGCCTGCCTGCGCGACGGCGATGTGCTGGCGCGCTATGGGGGTGAGGAGTTTGTCGTGCTGCTGCCCGATTGCGACGCTGAACGCCTGACCGCCTGTTGTGAGCGTCTGCGCATCGCGTTCACCGATGTCGAACTGATCGGCCTGAATGTGCGCGACCTCAGTCTGTCGGCGGGCATGACCCTGCTGGAACTGGGCGATGATCTCGACGACGCCTTGCAGCGTGCCGATCAGGCGCTGTACCGGGCCAAACGTGATGGACGCAATCGCTGCGCGGCAGCCTGGGAGAGCGTCGATGCCTGAACTGCGCGTCGGTGAGCGGCACTGGTCGGTGGCGCCGGGGAGCAATCTGCTCGATGCCCTTAACCAGAACGGTGTCGCCGTGCCCTACAGTTGCCGCGCCGGCAGTTGCCATGCCTGCCTGGTGCAATGCGTGAAAGGCCTGCCCGCCGATAGCCGGCCGGATGCGCTGAGTGCAGAGCAGCGTCAACAAGGCTGGCGGCTGGCCTGTCAGTGCCAAGTGACCGAAGATTTGCAGGTGCACACCTTTGACCCGATCGCCGATGGGCGGCCGGCAGTGGTCGAGGCGCTGGACTGGCTCAGCGACAACGTTTTGCGTTTGCGCCTGACCCCGCAACGGCCCTTGCGCTACAGCGCCGGGCAGCATCTGGTGCTGTGGCTCGAGCACATCGCCCGGCCGTATTCGCTGGCGAGCCTGCCGGAAGAAGAGCGCTTTCTCGAATTCCACCTCGATTGCCGGCAACCCGGCGAATTCAGCGATGCCGCGCGGCGCTTGCAGATCGGCGACTCGATCCGTCTCGGCGAACTGCGTGGCGGTGCGCTGCATTACGACCCCGACTGGCACGATCGACCGTTGTGGCTGCTGGCCGCCGGTACCGGTCTCGGCCCGTTGTTCGGTGTACTGCGCGAAGCGTTGCGGCAGGATCATCAAGGCGCGATCCGCATCATTCACCTGGCCCATGACGATCGCGAACACTATCTGGCCAAACCCCTGGCAGCGCTGGCTGCACAGCGCGAAAACCTCAGCGTCGAACTGTGGACGACGGCCGAGTCAGCCGCCGCTTTGGCACAACTGCGTCTTGTCTCGCGGCAAACCGTGGCCTTAGTCTGCGGCTCGACGGTCAGTGTCGACGCTTTCGCCCGGCGTCTGTATCTGGCCGGATTACCGCGCAATCAACTGCTGGCCGACGTATTTTTGTCCCGTGGTTGAGCGCTGACTTTTTCCAGGGCGGCGACGTTTCCTGTGACAAGGGCGCTTGCTCCCGCTTGAGTGCGCAGCGCTGATACATTTTTAGGGCCGCTGCGTAGCCCGGCGGGAGCAAGCTCCCTCGCCACAGTTGATCTTCGTTAGCCCGACATCGTCGAGACACGCCATGACCGAAGCCATCCTGCTGGAACGCGAGCGCGGTTTACTGACTTTGCGCCTCAATCGCCCGGACAAGAAAAATGCCCTGACCCGGGCGATGTACAGTCGTCTGGCAGAGGCGTTGCAGCAGGCGGATGTCGATCCACAAATCAATGCCGTGCTGATCACCGGCAGCGCCGAGTGCTTCACCGCCGGCAACGACATCGCCGACTTCATCCAGCAACCGCCGAGCGATCTCGACAGCCCGGTGTTTCACTTCATGCTCAACCTGCTCGAATGCCGCAAACCGGTGATCGCCGCCGTGGCCGGTGCAGCGGTGGGTATCGGCACTACGCTGTTGCTGCACTGCGATCTGGTCTACGTCAGCCGCGATGCACGCCTGCGCATGCCATTCGTAAACCTTGGCCTGTGCCCGGAGTTCGGTTCCAGCCTGATCCTGCCGCGCTTGCTCGGGCAAGCCAAAGCGGCGGAATTGTTGTTGCTGGGCGAGGGTTTTAGTGGCGAGCAGGCGGCGCAGTGGGGCATTGCCACCGAGGCGCTGGGCAGCGGCGCTGCGGCGCTGAGCAAGGCGCGAGAGATGGCCTTGCGCTTCGACGAGCTGCCGGCCGAAGCGGTGCGCATCAGCAAACAATTGATGAAAGCACCGGATCGCGAGTTGATCCGCAAGGTGATCGAGGAGGAGGGCAAGCTGTTCACCCAGCGCCTGCGTTCGCCGGAAGCATTGGCGGCGTTGAGCGGATTCATCAAACGGCATTAAAAGATCGCAGCCTTCGGCAGCTCCTGCATTGCGTGGCGCTCTCCCTGTAGGAGCTGCCGAAGGCTGCGATCTTTTGATCTTCCTGAACAAAAAAGCCCCGGCACTCACATGCCGGGGCTTTTGTTTTTCGAACAACCGATCACTCAGACCTGCGGGTCGCCCACGTGCAGGATCTTCATGCCGTTGGTGCCGCCGGTGGTGTGGTAGCTGTCGCCCTTGGTCAGGATGACCCAGTCGCCTTTTTCCACAACGCCGCGCTTGACCAACTCGTCGATGGCCTTCTGGCTGACTTCGTGCGGTTCCAGCGAAGCCGGATCGAACGGTACGGTGTACACGCCACGGAACATGGCTGCACGCGCCTGGGTTTCACGGTGCGGCGAGAACGCGTAGATCGGCACCGAAGAACGGATGCGCGACATGATCAGCGGGGTGTAGCCGCTTTCGGTCAGCGCGATGATCGCTTTAACGCCCGGGAAGTGGTTGGCGGTGTACATGGTCGCCAGAGCGATGCTTTCGTCGCAGCGAGTGAATTCGGTGCCGATGCGGTGTCCCGAAGTCTTGCCGGTCGGGTGCTTTTCAGCGCCGACGCAGATGCGCGCCATCGCCTGCACGGCTTCCAGCGGATACAGACCTGCAGCGGATTCGGCAGACAGCATCACGGCGTCGGTGTAGTCGAGCACGGCGTTGGCCACGTCGGACACTTCGGCGCGGGTCGGCATCGGGTTCTGGATCATCGACTCCATCATCTGGGTCGCGACGATCACAGCCTTGTTGTGGCGGCGTGCGTGCAGAATGATTTTCTTCTGAATGCCCACCAGCTCGGCGTCGCCGATTTCCACACCCAAGTCACCACGAGCAACCATCACCGCGTCGGAAGCCTGGATCAGACCATCGAGGGTTTCGTCGTCGGCCACGGCTTCGGCGCGTTCGATCTTCGCCACCAGCCAGGCAGTACCGCCGGCTTCGTCGCGCAGTTGACGGGCGTAGTTCATGTCGGCAGCGTCACGCGGGAAGGACACCGCGAGGTAGTCGACTTCCATTTCTGCAGCGAGCTTGATGTCGGCCTTGTCTTTTTCAGTCAGGGCCGGAGCGGTCAGGCCGCCACCGCGACGGTTGATGCCTTTGTGGTCGGACAGCGGGCCGCCGATGGTCACGGTGCAATGCAATTCTGTTGCGGTGGCGGTATCAACGCGCATCACCACGCGGCCGTCGTCGAGCAGCAGCTCGTCGCCCACGCCGCAGTCCTTGACCAGGTCCGGGTAGTCGATGCCGACCACTTGCTGGTTGCCTTCGGTCAACGGATGGCTGGTGGAGAAGGTGAACTGGTCACCGATCTTCAGCTCGATCTTCTTGTTGGCGAATTTGGCGATACGGATTTTCGGGCCTTGCAGGTCACCCAGCAGGGCGACGAAGCGACCGTGCTTGGCAGCCAGGTCACGCACCAGCTTCGCGCGAGCCTTGTGCTCGTCGGGGGTGCCGTGGGAGAAGTTCAGACGGGCAACGTCCAGGCCAGCCAGAATCAGCTGTTCGAGAACTTCCGGCGAGTTACTGGCCGGGCCAAGGGTAGCGACGATTTTGGTACGACGGACGGACATGCAAAGACTCCTGAGTTCAAGCGCTAGCGAAGGCTACTATGCTCTTGGGGTGTAGTCATTGTTCGAATGCACTACTTAATGCTTTCTTTATTGAACGCGACAACTTTGGGACAAACGCGCCTGAAGATTTCCGACCCTGGGTCGATACATTGCTCAAGACAGGAGAACCCTCATGCGATTCGTACCCATTGCCGCCCTTGCCCTCAGCGCCCTCGCCGTCACGGGCTGCACCCGTTGGTCGATGAACCATCATTTGAACAACGCCTACAGCGCCTATGATCGCGGCAATTGCGAGCAAGTGATGCTCGAACTGTCCAAGGTCGAGCGTTCCAGCCGCGCCCGCCCGTACGTGTGGCCGGAAGTGTCGATGATGCGCGGCCAGTGCCTGGAACGGCAGAAGATGTTTGTCGATGCCGCGCAGACCTATCAGTTCATCATGGCCTCTTACCCGAACAGCGAATACGCCTACCGCGCCCGCGCCCGTCTGGAAACCCTGGAAAGCCTGGGCCATTACCCCACGCGTAGCGCCGCAGCCGTGGTACGCCCGACACGTTTCTGATGACAGTTGTCATACAAACTCTGGCCGACTGTACAGGCTGAGCTATAGTCGAATGATCCGGTTCCAGCGCATTGGCGCTGATCCGGGGCAACACCTGCGACTGGCAAGTGGTCAAGTGACGGCGACGTAGCGACCGGCACACCGGAAGCGGGGAGAGCGAGCCTGCCCCACAGGTTTGTTCCGAAGCACAGCGCGGCTCTGTGATGGAGCCTTGCATGGCGAACTGCGCATGTTTACCGACCGCCGGATCGAACGGCATCAATTGCCGTATTTCCTCAGAGTGTTCAACAGCGTCACTGACAAACCCATCGGTTTTCTCGGCAACGTGTCCGAAGATGGACTGATGCTGATCAGCCAGTTGCCGATGATGATTGGTGCTGAATTTCATTTGCGCCTGAAAATCCCCGCCATTGATGGTTGCCAGCAGGTGATCGATCTCGATGCCTGTTGCCTGTGGTGCCACGAAGACGCCACACCTCTGCATTACGACGCCGGTTTCAGCGTGCAGCGACCGCCTGCGGAATATGCGCAACTGATCGAGGCGTTGCGCCAGTACTTCAGTTTTCAACCATTGCCGGCCTCGGCCTGAGAACTCCCCCTGCAGGAGCTGCCGCAGGCTGCGATCTCTTGATCTTCATCCGCTTACGGCAACCGTCCGCTCACTCGCCAACCCCTTCTCGGCAAATCCAAAAAGCCCGCCCGCTCGATTGATAAATCGTCATATAACCGATGCAGTGGCTGGTTTCGGCTTTCTCATTTGCAGGCGCAGAGCCTGAGACCTGAGATGTTTTAGTAATTAACAACTATTGTGTTAGACGGAACTGATCTTTAAAACTGTCAGTTATGACAGTGGTTGCGCATGTTCCTGCTACGTATGTTGATTCACAACTTGACTCATACATCGCGTAGGGCGTCGCTGACATGAAAGATTCCGTTGAAAATGACGAAACAGGCAGGGACGGGCTCGATTTCGAAGACGTCCAGATCAGCACTGCGCAGCTCACTGAACAGGCAGACGGCTCGTTGCGAGAGCTGGGCGAGGGTAAGCAATTTTCCGAGCTGTTCTGGAGTGACGCGATCACCACCAGGCTACACCAGACCCATCCGCGCGTCTCGGAACTGAAAACCGAGCTGGTGTTGCAGTACAAGTTCGAGGGAGGCCAGATTAAGGTCAGGACGTTGCGCTACAAGATGACTACTCGCGGTGCAAACAAGGACAGGGCCAACATCGATATAGCCCTTTCAGCCGCCGCTTATGTGCGCAGGAATTCTCCCGACTCCATGTTGCAAGACGCCCAGTGGCACAACTATGAGATTTACCTCGAGTCCTCTCTTGCTGCCCCCAGTTTCAATATGTACTTGGTTATTCGTGTCAATTATGACGGGGCGAATAATGATGTTGGTGACCATGAGGGATGGGGAGTGCACATTCGCCCCGCACAGAAGCCACTCATACAAACACCGCTGCCCGGTTCAGTGCAAACGATGCCATTTGCCGTTTCCGGAAAAAACGGACTTCTCAACGGCAGGATCCATTTGTCATGTTCGTACAATGGCAATGCGCACTCGCTCGGCTCCGTCAATGCCAGAGCCGACGGTACCTGGAATACTTCCATCTCTCTGCCATCTGGCGTCACGTCCTTTTATGCCGAACAAGTCATCGGCAGTGAAAACTCCGGGAGGTCGGATCCCGTCTCCATCAAATGGTATGTGGCACCACGCATCGACTCACCTGCCAACAATGCGGTTGTTGCTGCCGGTAGCCCATTGTTGTTGAAAGGGCAGGGGATTTCTGGCGAAACCATCGAGGTTTTTACGCCTGACGGAGGTCAGCTGCACGCGACGGCCGTCGTTGGTCCCAACGGTACATGGGAGGCTCCGTTCGACCAGGGCAACTACCCGCGCGGCGGTCTGGTCTGGATGACCGCCGGCCACATCAACAGGTATGACTGGTCTGTCGAACAGTTTTTCAAGTTGCTTGGCGCCCCGCCCCTCACCTCTCACTCCGACAATCAACAGGTGGAGCGGCAGATTGCCGTAGGCGGCACGTTGGCCGATCCATTCAAGGCTGGGAGGGTCTCCGTCTACAGAGACAGTACCAACACATTACTCGGAGGCGGGGACGTGGCGGCCAGCGGGAGTTGGTCGGCAGCCATCACATTGAATCCGGGGCCAGACACCGTGACGGCCAGTCATGTTTATTCGTCGGTGCCGTCAGTGCGTAGCGTGCCCGTCAGGCTGCTGGTCCGACCGCCTCAACCGACCCTCAAGTCCGAGCTCGTCGGTGGCAGGGTCAGGTTGTCAGGCACCGGGTATAACGGAACCGGTGTGCGCATGGACATTCATCTCGATGGCAACGTAGCGTCGCCATACCTCGACGCCGTTGTAAGTGCGGGGGCCTGGTCCAAGGAGATTCCTCAGGAATTGTTGCCGGGCACTTATCGTTTCAGCGGGCGACAAAGCGTTTCCGATGGTGGCAGCGGGCGGATCTACAGCTCAAGCTGGGCGAGTGAAATCCGAGTCAACATCCCGACCCCGATACCCCTGTCAGTCACCGTCTCGGTCAACGGGCAACGAGCTACTTTCAGGGGCCGGGGTAATCAATGGGGGACGAACGCAGTCGATGTCACCATCTTCAACAACGGTGTTGTCCTTGCGAATGTGCCCAAGGCCGAGGTACAGACCAACCTGAACTGGGAAACGTCTGCCACCGCTGACCTTGCTCCAGGCAATTACACCCAACTGACGGCCAGGCAGGGGGCAAACCAACAGTGGTCCGCCGACAGCGCCGTGTTCTCCATGACGGTGGCGTGTCCGGCCCCGTCGTTTTCCGAACCCGCGACGGATACGCCCTCCGGACAGTGTCCACGAATCAGTGGTATGGCGTGGCCCGGTTCGCAAGTCATTTTGAAGATTCCGGGCAAACCCGATGTGCCACTGACAGCCAATGGTGGGATCTTCGAAAGGAACGCCGCTGAAGAGTGGGCGCCTGCCACGTACACCATTACCGCAACGGCAACTTTTGGCGGGCAGACCTCTTTGGTAGAAAGGCGGACTTTCACGGTTGGAACCCCGAAGCCATTCATCAGCACACCCGCCAATGCCGAAGTTGATCTGTCGCCGATCATCGAAGGCACGGGTTATCCAGGTTGCTGGGTGGTGATTTTCTCCAACGTCACCCACCAATCCATCGGGGCTGGGCCGGTGGACGGGGAGAGTAAATGGCGCGTGACACTGAATGATCAGTCACCGTCCAGTCTGACTTTTTATGCTGTACAGCAAGAGTCCCGAACCAGCGACAACCGGTCTCAGGCAACTGCCGTGCGCACGGTCAGGGTACGGGTGCCGAAACCGTTGATAACGGTGCCGGCGCAAAGTGGCAGACCGGCGCGCGAGTCGCTGTTCTCCGGAACCGGGCAGTATCCCGGTACCGTCGAGTTGTCGATCAAAGGGCAGACTGCACCTTTTCTCAAAGACATCAACGTGCGAGACGACGGCACTTGGGAGGTGCAGGTGACGTTGACTGCCGGCGGGCCACGGGCACTGGAGGCGAGGCAGCGGCAGCGCGGCTACGCCAGTGATCCGTTTGAGCGTGTGGTTACTGTGGTGCCCGCCATACCTTCGGTCGACACACCGCGGGCAGGTGAGAATCTGGGGCGTGAGTTGCGAATTTCCGGATTCGGATTTGCAGGAGACACGACACTCATCTATCGGCGCGGGAGTGTGTCGAGTACGTTGCGGCAGACCCTGGTATTGGCAGATGGAACGTGGTCGGCAACGGTTGCTCACAACTTGCTTGCTACGGACGGCATCAATGTGTCGGCCTCTGCCGGTCAAGGTCTGGATTCTGCCCTTTCGCCGGTCGTCACTTACACTTTGCTAGGCACTCGTCCGTCCCTCACCGAACCACTGTCCGGCGACTGGGTTGGCGTACGCCCACTTTTCTGCGGCCTGGCAACACCTGGGGCAACCATCACTGTGGCCTCATGGTCTAACGCCGATGACGTGCTGGCCCCGGCGGCGATTGCGGATACCGATGGACGCTGGTCGGTTGTCGGTAACAAGGATCTACCTGAAGGCCCCATGCGTGTGGTGGTAAGTCAGAACTTTAACGGTGTCCGATCGGAAGGGTTCGAGAGTGCCCGCTTCATTGTGGAGCGCAAGACGGCCGGATTCGAGGCGCCCAGTGTGAATTACCCGCTCGCCGGCCAGTCGGTCGGGCGCTATCCGATGTTTTCAGGTTCCGGAGAACCGGGCGCTGAAGTCTTGATCGTCAAGGAAGGTTCGGTGGCAACTGAACTCGGCAGGACCCGGGTTGGTCGCGACGGGCGCTGGGCCCTGCGCGCGCAGATCCAGTTGCCCGTTTCTGCTGCGCTCTATTTCTATTCGGTGCGCCAGTCGCGCGATGGCGCCATTTCGGCCTGGTTGTTGCCGCATCGCAGTCTGGTGGTGACACAGGTTGAAGCAGGATTCGAAAAACCGCTCATCGACGAGCCTTACGACGATGCCAATCAGATATTGGAAGGCCAACCGCTGTTTGCTGGGAGGGGAGTACCAGGCGCAGACCTCTATATCGCCTATGAAGGCGAAGTCACCCTGCTGGCGGTTACACAAGTAAATGCCGAGGGTAAGTGGTCGGTTCGCGGCCGAATCTCCTTACCTCCACGGGAGGCCCCATACCGAATCTCGGCTCAGCAAAGCATGGATGGCCAAGTGTCGCAATCGTCATCCACGATCAGCTTCAAGGTCGATGACAGGCTGGCGCTATTCGTTGTCAGTAGCCCGCAGCGCGGCGCCGAGGTGTCGTCATATGCGGTGTTCCACGGAACGGGACTGCCTGGTGGCGAAGTGCGCCTTTACCGATGGGCAGACCCTGCCAGAATTCGTGGGCAAGGTATCGTCGATTCCAAAGGACATTGGGTGATCGTGACCGATGCCTTATCGGCGGGGCGCTTTGTGATAGGCGGGTACATCTGCAAGGGCACGGTTGTATCGCCATCGCTTCCCGAATTCGAATTGAACGTCATCAACGGCGACTGACAGATTCAGACAATGACACAGGCCCCTTCGGGGGCTTTTTCTTGCCATTCTACCGTGCAGGGTATTCCGACCAACGGTCAAAATACCTGTCAGATATGACAGTAGAAAGCAGCTCACGGCAAGCGTTAAATCGACCTGGCGCCATCGACGTTTTCGTCTGGGCGATCTGTTGCATGATTTTTTGCCTGGGGGAAGTGCTGCGATGAGTGCATCTGACGATCGTCCGATCGATTTGTTGGTCAAGGCAGTACTGGGTGAGAAAGACCCGAGCGTGCCCCGTCCCTTTGATGACTACCTCGACCGGCATCCCAGCGTATTCGAACTGATCAAGCTGCGGCCGGCGCAATTGCACGACCTCGGCCTGACACGCGAAGAAACACGCACATTGCGGACCCGTGGCAACGCTCTGGCGTTGTACATGGCCCGGCTGTTTCGCGAGCAAAGCCTGCGTCCGCAACCGGCGCTGCCTGTGGCAGATACCTTGGTGCCCTTGCCTTCCTACATGGATCTATTCCAGCCGGACGTCGGCGGCGCCGCGCCGCCAGGCAGTCCCGAACACAGCGCTTCGACCACCGCCTACATGGTGGCGTTACGTGAATGGATACGCGACAACATCGAGCCATACGGTGACTCGGCGCAGACCATCAAGTTGACCGAGCGGCGGCCTGATGTGGATGAATTGCTGATCGATGAAATGGCAATTGCCCGCGTGCAACCGCGTCTGGAAATCGTCAATTCGGTGCTGGAAGCGCAGATCCTGGCCAGCCCGATCGGACCTTTTCCCGACGTCAAATCGTACCTGCGCACAATACGCTTTCATAACAGCCTGCCGTACGACCATGACTCGGCGAGCATTGCCCATGTCGTCGGTACCGCGCTGAAGGATGGTGCTTTGGGCGGCATCATTCGCCGGGTCGATGTCGATTATCCGTATTTCAAGAATGACGGCGCCCGGGGGGCGCGCGCCGATGTCGCGATGCAGCTCGACAGCGACATCGGGCCACTGCATCTGTCGTTATTGCTGGAAGATCCGTATTTCCCGCTCAATGCGGAAATGGCCGCGGCGCCCCTGCGCAGAGTGGATCCGTTGACGCGGCGTGTCGATCCACATCCACTGCGTTCTGCGGAGGATTTTTATCTTGTCAACTTTGGCAGTATGGCGAGTTACCTTGAAAGTCTGCGCAAGCTGTGGATCTTCAGGGATGCAACGCGCCTGGATCAGCATCAGGTCGATTGTTTGCTGGGGCGCGGCGTCTTCACGCCGAAATTGTCGGCCAACGCGCCCGCGCTGGGTGACCCGGATACGCCGCTGACGGGAGAGGTGGCCGGCGCCCGCTATATCCATGGCGCGCAAGGACCGGCTATCGAATTGGTGCCGGCGACGATCGGTGGGTTGTTTGAACTGGTGCATGTGGGGGAGACCGGGTTCACACAGTTGGAACACCGCATGGACCGGATCAATCGCAAGTGTCGGCTGGACCGCATGCTGGGACTGCTCTCACATCACGTCGATCAGTTGCTCAGCGCCGCGATGCGCGCCGAGCAGCGTGGCACTGGCGAGCCGTCTGTGTGGATCCGCCCCAATACCTTGCGCTGTCTTGGCCTGTACAAGGATCTCAATCGTGCTTACGGGTGCAAGGCCGAAGAGTTTGCGGCGCTGATCGACGTGCTGTCGGTCTACGGTCAGGACGGGCAACTGTCGCACTATGACCGCGTGTACAACCGCGCAGCGTTATATGAAGAGCCGCTGTGCATCGACAACGGCGAGTTTGCAATCGTGCCACGCACCTCGGCCGAACAACAAACGGTGCATCAGATCTGCAGCGCGCTGGAGATCAATTTCGAAACCTATCGTTATCTGGCCACGGTGATTGCCGAGGCGTTTGGTCTGAAGACTCACTTGAGCCGCAGCCTGGAGATTCTCTCGAGTTTCTGGCGCCTGGTGTTCCTCGGTCGAATGTTCGACCTGACGCCGATCGAGTCGACGGCACTGCTGCAGACCCTGAGCGCGGGAGAAGGCCTGGCGGCGCAACTGGCGGGCAAACCGCAAGTATCCAGTTACGGCTCGACGGATGGTGCCGACGCCCTCAGTGCCATCCGTGGTTTGATGACCTGTTCCAAATGGTGCCAAGAGCAGGATCTGTCGCCGCTGTGGCTGGTGCAGAACCTCTATCCGGTCTACGTGCCGACGGTCTGGAGCGAGTCCCAGGAACAGTTGCTGCGCCAGATGCGCAGCAAGGTGCAGGCTGTGCGGCTGGAGCCGGCGACATTGCTCGAGGAAGGTGCGCCGCAGCGCGATGACAAGCAACAGCTCATCGACTGGCTAGCGGCGCTGGTAAACCTGGTGGACAGCGATGGTCTGGTGATCGGCCTTATTGGCGAAACCCAGGCCGAGTACCTAGAGCGCGCCACTCGCTTGATCAAGGATGTCGTGCTTACGATCTATTCGCTACCGGAAAACGAACCGCTGCGTGAACCGTTGGAAACCCTCCTGCGCACGATTGTGCTGCGTATTCGCGACGAGCAACGGGTGGTGGTGGAGAGCGCTCTCTCGGTTTATTTGAAGCTCGATGCGTTGCTGACCGCGCAAGTGCTGGCATGGGCTCAAGGTCAGGCCTATGACTTCCTGAAAGAAGCCATGGGCCTGCCGAACCTGAAAAACGCGCAGGTGCTGGACCAACCGGATTCGTTTCTGCAGATGCTCGCCGAGCTAGAACGGCGCGGGCGGATTGCGGAAAAACTGCAACTGACGCCAACCCTGCTCGGGACGTTGCTTACGGGTGAGCAGTATCAATGGTTCAGCCTGGAGAACCCGTACCAGATTTCGATCCGTACGGTGTATTACCTGACGTTCTATCGGCGCCTGGTATCGTGGGCCCGACAGCCCGAAGAAAAAATCCTGGATTACCTTACCCAGGTCAATCAATTGCCCGCTGACATGAGTGAAGACGGCTTGCGCCTGGTGCGTGACGCGGCGGCCGACAAACTGGCCAGCTACCTGGGCTGCGGTATCCGTCACGTACTCGAGTGCGCCGGGCACATCAGTCATGAGAGCGACGACAACGACGAACCGGCCTGGCCGATCCTGCGCAATCTGGCGCAGCTGGATTTGCTTGACCGCACGTTCGACCTGGCTCGACGCGGAATGGACATCACCGCCGCCCTCAGGCTGGGATCGTTGAACCCGCTGGATCCGGAGGCGCTGTACGCAGAGGCGGCGCAAAATGCCCTGGAAAGTCTGGCCCGGTTCAACACCACGGGTATGTCGCTCGATTCGGCGGAAGTCGGCCAGAGTTTCACTTCTCGCTGTGTAGTGGACAATCCGCAACTGATTGCCAATCTGTCACAGGAGGTCGCGGAGTTCGAAATTACCCTGCTCGATCTCTACGGCGAGCCACTCAAGGGGGTGGTTCTCAATGTGGCAACCGACCTGGGCGCGGTGCTCACGCCAGTTATCCGCACGGATGACATGGGGCGCGCCCGGGCGCAATTGCAGGCCGGGGCCAGGGTCGGCACCGCGCATCTGCATTACAGCGTGCCGTTGTATGAACCGGTGTACGCCCCGTCGGTGATCATCGACTGTGATAAGGCGACGCTGAAGTTCAACTCCGAGTTGAGCGATTTGCCGCCACGCGATCCGGTTCTGGCCGGGCGCCTGTGGGAACAGCCGATATACGCGGTGCTGATCGACGATTACGGCAACCGCGGCGCTCATCGGCCAGTGGTATGGTCGACGACGCTTGGCGACATTCGTCCGAGCCAGACCTTTACCGACAAGGATGGCCTGAGTCGGGTGTGGATCTCCAGCCTGAGCCCGGGGGATGCGTCCATTACAGTCGGCAATGTCGAGGGCAATCACAGTTTCACCTTCAGTCGGCCGATCGTGTTTGCCGATAAACCGCGGATTTTCAGCGCTCCGGTCATCTCTGGGGTGGCGTTGGTCAATCGTGCATTGCCGGTACGCTGCCGGGTGGTCGCGCTGGACGATGCACCTCTGGACGGTGAAAAGGTGATGTGGTGGACCAGCGCGGCGGCGGACAAGGTTGAGGTGCCGAGTGACGGCGACGGCTACTCGGTGTTTTCCGTGGCGCAACCGCCGGTGGGTGCATTAACGGTCTACGCGCAGTTGGGTAGCGACCCGGTGGTCGAAGTCAGCGTGTGGGTGGCCAGTGATGCATTGATCCACAACTTCTCGCAGGTGATTCGCTACCCGATCGCCAATGCTTCGCGCCCGACTTTGCTCTGGGTCGATGTGAAGGAGTCCGCAGCAGCGAACGCGCAGCCGGTGCCCAATTATCCGGTCCTGTGGACGGTCAACAGCAACCCTGCACAAGTTCTGACGATTGTCACCGATGCTCAGGGGCGTTCGGTGTTCCCCTTCAATTCAGCAAGCGCAGGCGACTTCATTGTGACCGCCGACTTGACGCTGCATGCCGGGAAACGACAGGCATTCACGCTGAAGGTACTGCAAGCGTTTCAATGGAAGGTGGAGCTGGTCGTCATCGAGGCCGGTAGGGAAATCCGCACGCCGATCATCCCGGGAAGCGACGAACTCACCCTGTTCAGGGACAGTCATTATCGCCTGGAGATTTCTCCGCTCGACACCTCGCAACTCAGGGACAGCGAGGGGGCGATGGGCTGGAGTTCCGAGTACACCAGCCAGGCACTGGGCATGACCTTCACGCCACCGCTGGCCACGCGTTTCCCCTTCGGGGACAACCCTTATCAGGTGGATATCCGCACCGCCAACATCCGCAATGGCCGCTTTCAACTGAGTCTTTTCAGTGATCGCCTGAACGAGGCGCTGGTGCTGGAAGGCACGCTGGGCAAACGCCCCGTCACCCGCCTTACCCGCAATCGCGTCGAGACAGGGAGATAACCATGCAAAACCTGCAGATCAATGAACTGACAGAACGCTACACGGCGGCCATGGTGGAAGCGGTGCTGGGACAGAAACTCTGGTCCGGTGCAGTGACTTTGAAAACCGCCGATGATTTGAGCCGCTATCTGATGCTCGACACCCGTGACAGCGCACAACTGCAAGCCACCCGGACGTCCTCGACCGTGCGCTGTCTGCAAGAGCATATCCAGTCGGTCTACAGCGGCATGGAGAAGGGTTACGAAGACAGCCATTTCGAAGACGATGACTTGCAGTACTGGTATCAGTTTCTCAGCCACTACAGCACCTGGTCGGCCAATGTGCTGCTCAAGGATCAGGCGGAAAACTATATCGTGCCTTCGCTGCGTCTGAAAAAAACCACCTTGTTCCGTGCCCTTGAAAACAGCCTGAACCAGATGCGTTTGACGAGTGCGTCGGTGCAACAGGGTTTGATGGAGTACACCCAGGCTTTCCAGCGCCTGTGCGATCTGGATGTGCTCAGCGGCTACATCGATGGCGAGAATGTTCAGGACGCCCGCTATTACCTGGTGGGCCAGGAACGGACGGCGCCATTCGCCTATTTCCTGCGCAGTGTGAAGGTCGAGCTGGACAAAGACACCCGCAAGATCAATCCCGCCGCCTGGGGCGAGTGGCAGAAGGTCGAACTTGCCACAACCGGTAGCGTCGTCGATATCCGCTGTGTGAACTGGCTCGGGCTGCCGGCAATGGTCTGGTGCGAGTGGCGTGATCGTCAGATCGACAGTAACGGTGTGGTGCAGGCCCCGTGGTCGCTGGAGATCAAACTTGCGTTCAGCACCCTGAACGGCCAGTGGTCAGCGCCGCTGTCGCTGCATCAACGCGATTGCGAGTACGACGTGTCCAACGGACGGCTGACGGTCGTGTCGCTGGGCGACGGTGATCCCCGAGATGATCGACTGGCCGTCTGTTACACCAATCGGCACAGCCTGGACGGGCAGATGCCGCTGCACGACATCGAGATCCATGAAACCCGCGACGCGCTGTTTCGTAAGATCAACGATGATACGGCGACTTTGCTGGCAATGACATTCGGGCGTTTCAGTGATGTGGCCAGCCTGCAACAAAAGGTGGTGCCGGCCGACTACTCGACAGTCAAGGTCAGCAGCACAGTGGAAACGCCGGGCAGCATTAACGGTAACCTTGAGTTTGACGCGATCTATACCCGTGAGCGTGCAACGGACGGCAACTTTTATGAAGTGCTCAGAGTGCGCGGGCGCTGCGATGCGGTCAGGGAGCAGGGGCGAGTGCTTGAACGCCTGTCGCTCGGTTGGCGAGCGACCACAGCCGATACCTCCTTCGACATCCGCATCGTCGAGGCCGGCGAGCAGCAACTGCGGATCAGCCTGTCGACACGCCGGCTACCGGTGCAGACTCACACCGTTCAGTTGATGGCGGGTTCGGATAACAAAAATGTCCACTCTTTTGCCATCACTGATTTCGTTGAGACGACACCCGGCGACGGCATTTGGCTGGCCGACGCGGTCGCCCCACTGACCAATGAATTGCTCGCTGTCCTGCTGAACAGAACCCAGGACGAAGTGCGCGCCGGCGCCGGTTTTTCCATCACCGGGCTGGGCGATGCGGTTTTGAATGAGCAGAACCAACTGCTGCCCAGGATCCTTTATACCCCGGTGATGTTCAGCCTGGTGTTCGGCGCCCGGACTCAGGACGATCCTGCGGACTGGGTTTCAACCGGCGTTCTGGATGGTCACTACGCGACACCTTGGCGTACCTATCGTCGTCAAGCGCCATCGCTGGGCATCAACAATTTTCCGATCGACACGCCGATCGGATTTGCTTTCGGTGAGGTGGCCGAAGGGCAAAAAGGTCATGGTCGCAACAAGTTTGCCGTCACGCTCAAGGAGCGGCCGCGGTTGTACCTGACGCCTTCCATCGACAAGAGCAGCAGCGAGGGCGCGCAGTTCCTGAGTTTCAACAACAGTGCTCAGGCGCTCAGGTTTTCGCGCTTGAACTCCACGTTCGGCCCAGTGTTGACCAGTCGCGCGGCGGTCTCGGCGGATGCGCTGCTCTCCTGGGATACCCAGCATGTCGAGGAGCCGCGCATGCCTGATGGCAGTATCGAGGAGAACGGGCCGTTCGATGGCTGCAACGGTTTGTGCTTCTGGGAGCTGTTCTTTCATACGCCGGATCTGGTCGGTGCGCGCTTGTCGGCAGAAGGTCGCCAGCGCGAGGCGCAAGGCTGGTACGAATACGTGTTCGACCCGCTGGCGCGCAAGGAGGTGGCTGGCGTATATCCTGACCCCGAAGGCCCACCGAAGATCCTGGCACCGGCCTACTGGCGTTGCCGTCCCCTGCAGAACGAAAACATCGAGTGTTCGTATGAAAGCGCGGCGCCCTCAGACCCGGATGCCATCGGCTATTGCGCGCCGGTACACTTCAAGATCGCGATTTTCCTGCGTTATGTGGAAAACCTGATCGCGTGGGGCGATGCGCTTTATCGCCATCTGGATTACGACAGCATGGTGCATGCGGGGCTCAATTACAGCAGAGCGCTGACCTTGCTCGGTGAGGAGCCGATCACGCGTACAGCGAGCAAATGGCAGGCGAAAAAGCTCCGTGACGTCCTGAGTCTGGTCAGCGAGCGCGATCCGCTCAAAGCATTTGAAGCGAGCCTTGCACTCACTCCGGCCGATGTACCGACGTCGATGTCGATTACGCCTTATTTTGATCTGCTGGGTTCGGGGGCATTTCGTCCCGGAATCAATGAACGGCCCAAAGCGCTGTGGGATCTGCTCAATTCGCGGCAGCACAACTTGCGCAACAATCGTTCGATCGATGGCCAGCCCCTGTCGATCCCCTTGTTCAGCCGGACGATGGATCCGCTGGAGTTATTGCGCGCCCAGGCCAATGGCAGTCAGGGCGTGGCGCGCAATCCGGGAGGCCAGGTGCAGGTGGTGCCGTACAAATGGCAAACCGTTTACAGCTTGGCGCTGCAGGGCGTGGAGTTTCTGATCCAGCAGGAAGATCAGTTGCGTACCTGGCTGGAATTGCGCGATCGCGGTGAGCTGGAAACGCTGCAGCAAAATCACCTGATCGAGCTGGCCGATTACACCATGGCGATCCATGAGGCGACGATTGCCCAGATCGAGGCGACTGCCGCGTCGTTGCGTCAAAGCGAGAGCATGGTCAACGCCCGCGCGCAGCATTATGAGACGCTGGCCAGGGAAGGTGTTTCCGAGGCCGAGAATCTTGTTCTGCAAAAAAGCCGATCGGCCCGGGACTGGGCGATGGGCGCCCAGGTCAGCCGGGTATTGGGTGGGGCACTGGATACGGCGCCCAATATTGGCGGGACCTCTTTCGGCGGCTTCCGTCTTGCCGGCCCGCTCTATGCGTTGGCCGATGTCTTTCAGATCGGTGCTGACAACTTGCGCGGCGAGGCCGAAGAGCTCGGCGTCATCGAGCAGTACCGACGCCGCCAGCAGGAATGGGAGTTGGCCCGCGATCAATCGTTGGCCGAATTGCGGGTGCTGCGCGAACAGTTGCTGGCGCAGGAACATAGCCTTGATGCGGCCCGTGCCAGTTTGCAGCAGAGCCAGATCGTCAACAAACAGGTCTTGGCGGTGTATGCGTTCTATCAGAGTCGCGCGACGGGCCTGGCGCTGACCAACTGGGTGGTCGGCCAGGTCAAGACCTTGATTTACCAGGTCTACGATGTCGTCGCCGGACTGTGCCTGTGCGCTGAAACCTGTTGGCAGTATGAATTGGGCGATTACCAGAGCCGGTTTGTCCGCCCCGATGTATGGATGGACGCCTGCCACGGATTCACCACCGGCCAGTCGTTGAAACTCGATCTGCTGCGTATGGCCGCAGCGCGCATCAAACGTGACGAACACCGGCTGCAACTGGTCAAGACGATATCCCTGCGCACTCTGGATGCAACCGCCTGGGAACTCTTCAAAAGCTCGGGAACGCTGGCGATCAAGCTCAATGAAAAACTCTTCAACGAAGACTATCCGGGACATTACTGCCGGCAGGTCAAAGGCTTGTCACTGACCTTTCCCGGTCTCCTGGGACCATATCAGAATATCTGCGCGACGCTGGTGCAAATCAGCAGTTCCACGTTGCTGGAACCGAACCTTGAGGCGGTCAAGTATCTGCATGACCCGGCCAGTGGCAATCCCCCGCCCGGTGCGCTGGTGCAGAACCTGCGTCCATACCAGCAGATAGGCCTGTCGCTGGGGCTGGACGACAACGGTATCGCCACTCGGATCGACGATGAGCGTTACCTGCCATTCGAAGGCACCGGCGCGCACGCCGAATATGTACTGACCCTGCCACGCCATGACCAAACCGCTCAGGCAAGTCTTCTGGACTCGTTGACGGACGTCATTTTGACGCTGGTGTACCTGGCGCGGGATGGCGGGCAGGCGTTCGCGGTTCAGGTCGAAGAGTTACTCAAATCCAGCCCCGTCAATGATTTGCCCGGTGCGGCCATGCGCGCCCAGCGGGCAGGGAAACAACTGCCATGAGCGAACAAGATATCCATGCCCGCGACAACTTCATCGTTAACGGCGACTTCCGCAATGGCCTGGACGGCTGGAAAATTGATGACGAGCGCAAGGTCACCCGCCAGGAAGGGTTGTGGCAGGGCCAAACGATCGGTTTCATGAACACCACGAATATGGGCGAAGGTTCGCAGTCCATCTCACTGGCGACACTGCCGCGCCCGACACCGGGCAGGGCCGAATACAAATTGCTGTTTTCCTACGAGGCAGTCCAGGGCGCTGTAGGTACGTTGCGGATCAATCCCGGGCTCGGCGAGGAGGTGGATTTGCGTTTGGTGCCTTCGCGGCTGAAGACGGCCGAGCCGCCAGTCGGTCCGGACGGCCTGCTACTGGATCTTTATCTGGTCGAGTATTCGCACATGCTCGCGCTGGGGGCTGCTGAGCAGACGGTCATCTTTACCGTCATCAGTCCGGACAATGGCGGGCCGGGTCGCCCGGGGGCCGTTCGTTTCACTTTGGCGCACGTAGAGTTGTTGCTCGAACCCCTGCGACTGGACAGTGTTTCTATCGACGGTGCAGCACAACCGCCCGACGTCAGGCTGCACTTGTGCTTTGGCGCCGTGCATGAGCTGACTCTGCAACTGGCTGACGACAGTGTCTGGCTCGCCACGCAGGCGGGTCTGCTCGTCAACGATGAGGAGCAGGATCCTGAGAATATTCTGAATGCCGGTCCGGTCTGGGGGCGGGAGCATCCCGTAGCTGATCCCTGGAGGATTAACTGCGCCGGGATTACTCAGGACATACAGATCGAACGCACCTTGGGCGTGCGCAGTCAGTACACCGCCGAGACCTGCGAGTTGCCGACAGTCTGCGGGCATTTCCAGCTCGATGTCGTGGCATTGCAGGAGGCCAAGTGGTATCCGGTGATCGACCTCGCGCAGCAGGTAGATCTTCGAATCCGTGTGCAATCGCATTACACCGAAACACCTCTGGCCAACCGAGAGGTCACCTGGACGCTCAAGGGCACCAATGGTGAGGATGATGTCGTGTTGGCCAGTCAGCCTTCGGATCCGAACGGCGAGTCGCTTTTGAGCTGGGCGCCGGGCCTCTCTGGTGATTGGCTGATCGAAGCGTCGGTCGACAGCTATTACAAGCAGGAAAATGCCCGACATGTGTTTGCGGTCAAAGTACTGAAAGAGGACCCTTGGCTGAGCGCCCGGTTTGCCCTCGACGGGCCTTCACGCGATGGGGTCTGGGGCAGCGAGACGGCCCATCCCTGCCGAGGCGCGAGCCATGCAGTGTCACTGGCGTTTGCAGCGGAACACTTGCTGGCCGAGACCGAACTGGCGCTGCATTGGGCAGGGGAAGACACTCCGGACGGACTGGGCATGAGCTTTATGCCGCTGCTTGACGACGGCAATCCGCTGCAGGAGCCAGGTCAGGTCTGGACAATGGAGTGTGGCAATCTGCGCGACAGCTTTTTCACATTCACTGCCAGTTGTTCAAAGTTGCAGCTGCCTTCACCCCCGCAGGCGCTGGCGCTGGCGCACAACTGGCTGGAGCTGGGTGAAGTAAAGCTGCCGACCCGTTTTCCTTCGGTGGGCGGGGCGGTGTTGCCAGTGCAGATTCAAGTGCTGTCGAGGGTCCCGGATGTGGGGCCAGTGAGCGGGGTCGACGTGTTGTGGCTTCTTGATGGCACGCCAGACCAGACGCTTTCGACGGGCGACGACGGTTGGTCGCAGTATGCCTTCAACCCCCAGGAGGAAGGCTCCTTCACCGTCACGGCCAGGATCGACAGTCGCTATGACAGCGAGGTGCTCGAGTATCGGTTCGAGATCACGGTATTGCCGGAGAATCCTCTGGCTCAATTGACCGCAGTCACGTTGGCAGGAGAGGGCGCCGGGACGGTTGGCCTGCTCTGCGCGCGCAATGCCGAACCGGTTGAGTTGCTGGTCAAACCGGTGGGAGAGACTTTGATCGGCGAGTCGTTTTATTTGAAACTGGTGGGTGAAGATGGCTCCGCTGTGGATTTTCATATTGAGCCTGATCCGGGCATTCGCCGACCTTTACCGAAAGAAGGTTTGCCCTGGCAGTTCAGTTCCCAGTCCACTACCAGTAGCCGTTTCCTGTTGTACTTGTGTCATGACGAGATCACTCCCTATGAGTTGCCGGGCAGATTGTTCTCCTCGATCCTGGAAGACGAGGGGACATTCAGCTTTGATGAACGACCATTGGATGGTGCGAGTACTGCCTATCCCTGCCTGGGCGGTGAACATCGCCTGCAGTTCATGCCCAATGCCGAAAGCGTGTTGACTGGTCTGGATGTCACTGTCCGATGGAAGGACGACGGGGAACGATCGCTCGATGCCAGGCTTGTTCCTGACTATGCGCGTGAATTGCCCAGCAGTGGCCTGGAGTGGACGCTCGACGCAGTCAATAGCACTGAAAGCGCAGCGTTGGCACTGGCGGTAACGCTGCCGCAGGCGCATTTCGCCTACCCGGCAATGACGATGTTGCTGGCCCACAATCGCAACGAAATCGCCGAAGTGCGCGGGCCGACGTTTGACCTGTTTATCGGTGAAAGCACTTTTCTGGAGGTCAAGAGTCGCTCTTACTACACCCGTCGCTCTGTGCCGGGAACGGAAGTCAGCTTTGTGTATCAGGGAACTGCAACCCCCGTGCCGACTGGAGACAATGGCTGGGCCCGTTTTGCATTCACCGCCACGCAACCGGGCACCATCACGGTAGTTGCTACGGTGCCGAGCCCGTACGACGGGCCTGACGCCGCGCCTTCATTCACCTTCGAGTTCACCGTCCTGGCGGCGGTCGTTGCATCGGATACCGCAACGACGCTGCCGGACTTGAACGTACAGGACGAGGTAGAGGCCGAGATTGTCGAGGTCCGCGAGCCGACGTTCGACCCGCAGGTAGGGGAAAACGTTGTGATGGGCCTGAAGATTCGCCTGTCGCAGACTCGCCACGCCGCCTCCGGTATCGAGGTGACGTTCTGGGCCGGGCAAACCCCGGTTCGGGTGGTGACGGACAGCGAAGGCTGGGCATTTTTTTCCTGGAAGGTGGTCTCGGCGGGGGACATTGAGGTGCTCGCGACACTGGATCAGCTCGATGAGGCGCTCAATCCGGCTCGCTCGCATGTGTTCAAGTTCACATCGCTGAATGCCGGTGTCTGGAACGATGCGCTGATTCAGTTGAACGATCTGGGGAAAACGGTCTGGGGCGAGAAAACCCTGTTTCCCCGAATCTCACAGGTGCACACCATCCGGTTATCGGTTGATAAAGCCGCCAGTCACCTGCTCAATCGCGATATCTGCCTTGGATTGAAAGGCTACTCAACCGCCAGGGAACTTGGATTGACCAGTGTGCAACCGGCATTGGGCACGTATCGACAACTGACCAGCGCAGGCTTGAGTTGGCAATGCACGGGAACCATTGGTGGGGCTTATGCCCTGCAACTGGAAGCCTCGCGCCTGCTCAAGCAGTCGCCGCTCAATCCGATGTCTTTGGGGCCGGTGCCGTCGGCCGGGCAGAGTGAGGACTAGAACAGCGCAGCTTTTTTCAAGGTCAGGTACTGCGTCACCAGACTTGGCCCGAATGTCTCGGGCCGGGTTTGCAGGACCGTGATGCCATGCGCGGTCAACTGCTCATGGCATTGTGCATTGGCATTCAAATAGTCGACCGTGGCGCAATAGGTCAGCGCTTCATCGAGGCTTTGCACCGCCTGCTGACGCAATTGATCCAGCAACCCTTCCTGAAGGCTGGCAACCAGCACCCGATGCTGGCTGCTCAGGTGTTTGACGGTGTCGAGCAGTTCTTCATCGCCGGCGTCACGCAAATTAGTGACCAGTATCACCAATGCCCTGCGTTTTTGCCTGGCCAGCAACTGGCTAACCGCCGCCCGGTAGTCGGCTGGCCGTTGGCTGCTATCGAGATCGTAGACCGAGTTGAGCAGGTTGGTAAGTTGCCGCGAGCCTTTGGCTGGCACCAGATAACGCGATTGATCGCCGGCAAATGTAAACAGGCCGACAGCGTCGCCTTGGCGCAACGCCACATAACTCAGCAGCAGACACGCATTCAGCGCATGGTCGAAATGCGACAGCTCACCATCCTGGCTGCGCATTTGTCGACCGCAATCGAGCATGAAGATGATCTGCTGATCACGCTCGTCCTGGTACTCGCGGGCAATCGGCGTGCGCTGCCGGGCAGTCGCCTTCCAGTCGATCTGGCGCAGGCTGTCGCCCTCGCGAAATTCGCGCAGTTGATGAAATTCCAGGCCTTGCCCGCGACGCTGGCGCTGGCGCACCCCGAGCTGGCTGAGCCAGTTGTCCACCGCCAGCAACTGCCCGTCGTAGAGCTTTGCAAAGTCCGGATAGACGCGAATGTCGTCGCTCACGGCGAGCAGGCGTTTGCCGGACCACAGCCCCAGCGGGCTGGGCAGGTTGATTTCGCAAAATTCGAAGGTGAAATGACCGCGCTTGAGCGGGCGCAGGCGATAGCCGACCTCGCTGAACTGACCGGGTTGCAGCTCGACCGACAGCGGCAGGTTTTCGACACTCAGACCCTGCGGCACGTGATCGAAGACCTCTACCGTTACGGGATCACCGAAGTCGTGACTGACCTGCAACCGTACCTCGCTCCAACGGCCGAGTGCGAGGCTCCCGGGCATCTGCCGTTGCACCCGGGGCGAGGGCAGGCGCCGGAGGCGGATGGCGTCGAGCAGCGCCAGTACCAGCAGGGCCAGCAGCAACCCCCAACTGATCGCCGACAGGCTGGCGGGTGTCGGGATGTCGAGTGCCTGCACGGTGCCCAGCAGCGTGCCGACGGCCAGCAGAACGGCCAGCCACATCAGCAGCAGGCGTGACGGTTTCACAGGCGCGGCGCCGGCACTTGGTCGAGCAGTTGCTGCAGCACCTGATCAACCTGCAGACCTTCGATGTCCAGCTCCGGCGCAATGCGCACGCGATGACGCAGCACCGCCAGTGCACAGCCCTTGATGTCGTCGGGAAGCACAAATTCACCACCGCGCAACAACGCACGAGCCCGGCCGCAACGCACCAGAGCGATAGACGCCCGAGGCCCGGCGCCGAGAGTCAGGCCGGGCCAGCTGCGGGTGCTGCGCGCCAGACGCACGGCATAGTCGAGCACCTGATCGTCCAGCGGTAAATCACTGGCAATCCGTTGCAGGGCCTGCACATCCTTGGCTTGCAACACCGTGCGCAACGGCTGCACATCGAGCATGTCGGCGCGAGTCGAGCGGCTGACCTGGCGCGCCATGTTCAACTCCTGATCGGCATCGGGGTAATCCATGCGCACCTTGAGCATGAAGCGATCGAGTTCGGCCTCCGGCAACGGATAAGTGCCTTCCTGTTCGATCGGGTTCTGCGTGGCCAGCACCATGAACGGTTGAGCGATCGGCAGGGCGCGACCTTCGAGGGTGACCTGGCGCTCCTGCATGGCTTCGAGCAACGCCGCCTGGGTTTTTGCCGGCGCCCGGTTGATCTCGTCGGCCAGCAGCAGGTTGGTGAACAGCGGTCCCTTGCGCAGCTTGAACTGCTCGGTGTGCAGGTCATACACCGCGTGCCCGGTGACGTCGCTGGGCATCAGGTCGGGGGTGAACTGGATGCGCGCAAACTCACCGCCAAAGCAACGCGCCAGCGCCCGTACCAGCAAGGTCTTGCCCAAACCGGGCACGCCTTCGAGCAGCACATGACCGCCGGCAATCAGCGCAGTCAGCACATCTTCAATCACTGCTTCCTGGCCGATCACGGCCTTGTGCAATTCGCTGCGCAACGCTTGCGCCAACTGGCTGGCACGCTGGCGTTGCTGGGCAGCGTGGCTGGCGCTGCCGGGCTCGATCTGTTCACTCATAGCGTGTTCCTCAAGGTTTGCAGGCGGGCGACCTGACGGCTGAAGTCAGCGGCGGACATGCGCTGTTTCGGCGGCGGGCTCAGCGCCTGGCTGATGGCGCGGGTCGGTTGCCGGGTCAGGCGCGACAGCGCCAGCCATTGTTCGGCAACGTTCAATTGGTCGAAGCCGGGATGCCGGCGTCGCGCGCGGCGCAGTACATCCTGTTGCAAGGCTTGCAACAGCGTGTGCTGGCCGTTGTGACGCAGGATGAAATCGGCACTGGCGCGCAGGTGTTCCTGCAACTGGCGACGGCCCGTCGGCGCTGGTGCCTGAACAGGCCCGTGGCGGACAGCAACGTGCCAGAGCCACAGGCCGATCAGCGCCAGCAGGGCGACGATGGCCTGCGGGAAATAACGCCAGAGCAGCGACAACAGACCCTCGTGTTCAGTGTTGTAGATCAGGGTGACGTCAGTCTCGGCGCTCAGATACCAGAGCAGCCAGGCGTTGTCGTATTCGCCAATCGACGGGGTTTTCCACAGGTCGGCATCGGTGACCACGGTGACGGTGCCGAGGCCATAGGTCAGTTGCATCATGTGCGTGGCCTTGGCGCTATTGGCCCAGGCCTGCGCGATATTGTTCGGGTCTTCGAGGTGAAAGTCAGTATCGAAACCGGCGTAGGCCGGTGCGTCTTCGTCCTCCAGATACAGCTTGGTCAGTTGCGGATAGCGGTCTTGTTCCTGATCTTCGGGTGGATCCTTCAAGTCCTTGCTCAGGGACTGATGCAACTGCACGCGATCAAGCAGCAAGTCGTTGCTCTGTTTGCTGCGTTCATCCCACAGCGATTCGGCGACGAACACCAGTCGGCCACCCGCGCGGGTCCAGTTGAGGACTTGATCGATCTGGCGCGGTGGCATCTTCGAACGCTCCCCGAACAGCAACAGCGTATGCCCGCGCGGATCGATATCGGCGAGCACCGACTGGCTCTCGGCATGGCTGACGTTGAGGCCGCGCTCACGCAGGAACATTTCTGCCGCCAGATAAGGATTGGCCTGCGCGGCTGGCGAAGGGCCGTGATCGACGACTTCCTGATAAGGCCGCGCCTTGAGGAACAGATAGACGCTCAACGTGCCCAGCAGCACGACAATCAAGGCGCCAACCAGCCACAGCGTGCGCCGGTTCAACGGGCCAATTCCCGGTCGAACAGCACGCGCCAGCCGCTGCACAGCTCTTGTTGCAGCTGTACCGGCGGAATTCGATTCCCGTAAGCCATGTTTTGCCAGTGCCGGGTCAGGCTGCGGCTGTACAGCAGCAATTCTGGACGTTGCATTTGTTCGATACGCGCCAGTACCTGGTTTTCCGTGTCGGCGGGTTTTAGCGTCAGGGCATAGTCATGCAGCAGATGGCTGAGCAAGCCTCGATAGAGCAGACCCAACGCTGCTCGCGGATCGCTCAGCCAGAGTTGTTCGGCGCTGCCGGCGATGTCATCAGGCAGGGTTTCTCGGTTCAGGTCCAGGCCAAACGCTTGTTGGGGCTGCGCTCGCTTGATGCGTGTTGGCAGACTCGGCCGGCGACTGACGAAGGTGCGCAGAAACTCGCGATAGCGCCAGATCAGCCAGCCGAATGCGGCGATCAGCGTGGCCCACAGCAGCACTTCAATGACCTTGGCGAGAACGTTGAAATGCTGACCCTCGAGCCAGCCCAGCAAGGTTTTCAGCCACTGTGGAGCTTCACCGGGTTTGTTCTCCGTGGCCGGTGCGGCCGGGTCATCGCCAAACCGGTAGCGGGTGACGGATTGCTTGTTCTTGAACGGTGCCTGTTCCAGCAGGGCCTTGATGCTGTCGTGCGCGGCCTGGCTGGTCACTGGCTGATTGAGCAGGCGTGGAGCGCTCGGGGCATCGTCAGCGTTGGCGTTTTCAGCGGCCCATGCCGGTTGCAGATTCGGCAGCACCAGACAGATCGCCAACAGCACACCGAGTACGCCGTTGTTCAGGCGTTGGCGCAAGCGGCGGAACACCAGTTCAATGTCCCAGGCTTCCAGTTGCGTGCGGCGGTTGAGGTAAAGGCTGAAGCCGCAGGCGACGTAGACCGGTTCCCAGACCACGAGGATCAGCGCGTAAAAAGCGTTGGTCAGATGTTCCAGCCAACGCCAGTGATGATCGGCGGAGAGGACCAGCGTCTGCCAGTCCCAGTCGGTTTCGATCTGCTGGGGCAGCAGCATGTAGAACAGCACCATCAAACCGATCCACAGCGCGGTTTCCAGGTGCACGCCGATGATGGTCAGCCATTGCGCGGCCCCCGCATTGCGTTGCAACAACACTTGCAGGCGTTGTTGACGAGCAGTGCCGTCGAGGCCCTCGAGCTGCATCACCGGCAGCAGAAAGCTGCGGCTGAAACTCAGCCGTCGCCAGGTCAGGCTGGCCAGCAGTTGCGGCTTGAGCAGGCGCGGCCATTCGCGCAGGGCTTGTTTGAGTGTGGGCGTTTCGCCGAACAGGGCTTTCGACAGGATGTACAGCGGCAGGCGTTCATAAGCAGGTTTCAGCCACCAGAAAATGAAGATCGCCAGCGACGGCGAGTCCCACAGCAGCAGACTGAGCAGGACAAACAGCGGCAGGGTGACAATCGCCCAACTGGTCATCAGCAGGCGTCGATGGCGCTGGCTCATGAGCACGCCGAGATCCATGGCTTCCCAGGTGGTGCGCGGGCGGATCACCACAGTGGCGTCACTCAGGCGCATGGCGGGTCCTTCCGGCGAACAGCAGGTACATCGCCACCAACGCCCATAGCGCTGCGCCAACGGCATATTTGGTCAGCGGCGTGACAGCGGTTTTCGACGACCAATAGGCCTCGATGAACGCCGCGATCAGCAGGAACAGCATGACCCCGCAGATCAGCAACACGCTCTTGCGCGCGGCCAGGCGCAACGCTTCGCCGCGCGTCAGACGCCCTGGTGCAATCAGTGCCCAACCCAGTTTCAAGCCAGCGGCGCCGGCCAGGGCAATGGCGCTGAGTTCAAAGGCACCATGGCCGATCACAAACGGCCAGAAGGTCTGGCCGAAACCGATTTCGCTCAAGTGACCGGCCACGGCTCCGATCACCAGACCGTTGTAGAACAGAAAGAACGCACTGCCGACACCGGCGAGCAATCCGCTGGCGAAGGTCTGAAAAGCAATGCCGATGTTGTGCATCACGTAGTAACCGAACATCACCCAGTCTTCGCTGGCCGCCCGTTCGACGGTGCGCCCGAGGTGCCCGGCGACAGGGTCGTACATGCCTTGCATCTCGCGCACCTGATCGGCGGGAATCAGGTTGTAGACCAGTTCGGGAAATGCATAAACCAGCACGCCGACACCTATCAGGCTGCCGAAAAACAACAGGCCGGCAATCAGTACGAAGGGCCATTCGGCGCGCACCAGTCGCGGGAAGTCCGCGAGGACAAAACTGAGCAGATTGGCGCCGAGTCGACTGCGATGGCGATAAAGTTGCTGATGCCCGCGCAGCGCCTGTTGTTGCAACGAGTCGATCAGAAAACTGCTGTAGCCACGCTCCTGCGCCAGCGCCAGGTGCTGGCACAGCCGGCGATACGCCTTGGGGAAACCGCTGACCTGCGAGGTTTGCTTGCCACGCTCAAGGCGTTCGAGTGCCAGCGCAAAACGCTCCCATTCGGCCTTGTGACGACTTTCGAAAAGGCTCTGTTTCATGTCGGGCCCAACAATCCGCGTGCGATACCGTTGAGTTCCGTGACCGCTATCGGCGCGGAGATATGTAGAGGCTGGGCGAGCAGTGCCGCCAGCTCATTGACCCGTGCTGGCGACAACTCGCCCTGACGCTCGGCAAAACCGAGCACCGCGCGTTGTTCGCTGAGGGTCAGCGGGACCGGTGCGCGCCGAGGTTCGGCGACGGGCAACTGCGGACGCTTGAGGGGGCGTTCGGTGTAAACCACCAGGGTGCCGGCAGCGATGTCGCCGAGGCGTTTGAACGTCGGGTGTTGCAGGCAACTGATGGCGCCGAAGAAATAGCCGAAGGGCAGCAAGTCGACGAATCGCAGGAGGTTGCGCAGCAGCGAGGCTGACCAGCCGACCGCTGTGCCGTCATCGTGGACCACCCGCAAGCCCATCCACTGTTTGCCCGGCGAGCGTCCCTGGCGCAGCACTTCGAACAGCACCATGTACCACCAGCTCACGGCAAACAGCAGCAGCGAGCCGAGGCCCATGCCGAGTTTGCCAAGAAAGGCGAGAGCAATGAACAACACGCCGAGGATCACCCCGCGCAGGCCCAGGTCGATCGTGAAAGCCAGCGCACGCACCATCAGCCCGGCCGGACGCAATGGCAGGTCGATGCCTTCCGGCGTTTCGACCTGGTGCCGCGTATCGAGCGGCGGGGTCAGCGGTGCTTTCCTTGGCGGTGCTGTGGTCTCGAGCATGGGCTACCTGATGTTCGCCTGTTCGGGGTGCAAGTGCCTCCGATGCTAGCAGCCTCTCGGGGGAAAACGACATAACTATGTATTGCACATCGTGTGGCACAAGGTGCTTGAATGACGCGAGGCTGGCCGCGACCGCGGTTGAACGCCTAGACTTCGCCGATCTTCAGTTCAGGAACCGCCCGTGACTTCCATCTTCTGGTACGACTACGAAACCACTGGCATCAATCCCCGTAGCGACCGCCCGTTGCAGGTCGCCGGGATTCGCACCGACCACGACCTCAACGAAATCGACGCGCCGGTCAATCTCTATTGCCAGCCCAGCGAAGACATCCTGCCGCATCCGGCGGCGTGCGCGATTACCGGCATCACCCCGAGCCAGCTCGCCGACAAGGGTTTGAGCGAGGCCGATTTCATGACCCGGGTGCATGCGCAACTGGCGGCGCCCGGTACCTGCGGCGCCGGTTACAACACCTTGCGTTTCGACGACGAGATGACCCGCTACAGCCTGTATCGCAATTTCTTCGATCCCTACGCTCGCGAGTGGCAAGGCGGTAACAGCCGCTGGGATTTGATCGATGTGGTGCGCGCCGCCTACGCACTGCGCCCCGACGGGCTGGTCTGGCCGACCGATGACGAAGGCCGCGTCACCCTCAAGCTCGAACGCCTGACCGCCGCCAACAATATTGACCATGGCCATGCCCACGAAGCGTTGTCGGACGTACGCGCAACCATCGCACTGGCGCGGCTGATCCGCGAGAAACAACCCAAGTTATATGACTGGCTGTTCCAGTTGCGCAGCAAGCAGAAAGTCATGGACCAGATTCGTCTTTTGCAGCCGATGGTGCATGTTTCCGGGCGTTTTTCAGCGGCGCGCAATTACATCGGAGTGGTGCTACCACTGGCCTGGCACCCGAAAAACCGTAACGCCTTGATCGTCTGCGACCTGCACCTCGACCCGCAGGGTTTGCTCGACCTCGACGCACAAACCCTGCGCCAGCGCCTGTACACCCGCCGCGATGACTTGCTGGAAGGTGAGTTGCCGGTGCCGCTGAAGTTGATTCACGTCAACCGTTGCCCGGTGGTGGCACCGCTGGCGGTGTTGCGTCCGGCAGATCAGCAACGCCTGGGCCTGGACATGGCGCTTTATCAGGAACGGGCACTGCGGCTAACTGACGCACAACTAGTCTGGAAAGATAAAGTTGCGACGATTTATGCCAGCGAAGACTTCACCCCGAGCGAGGATCCGGAACAACAGTTGTACGACGGATTTATCGGTGACCGCGATCGACGTCTATGTGAGCAAGTGAGAACCGCAGACCCTGCGCAATTAGCGCAAGAGCAATGGCCTTTCGATGATGAACGTTTGCCTGAGTTGCTCTTTCGATATCGAGCACGCAACTTTCCCGATACCTTGAATTTTGCAGAGCAGGAACGCTGGAGAATATTTTGCCAGCAGCGTTTGTCGCAAGCCGAAATGGGCGCGCCGAATACCCTCGATTCTTTTGCGCAGGCGCTGGAGCAATGGCTGCCAAATGCTACGCCGATGCAAAACCAGGTACTCGGTGAATGGCAGAATTATGTCGAGGCATTACGCAAACGTTTGAATCTTTGAAATCGAACATGTCCGCCGCACAAATGGCGGGCATAAAAAAACGCCAGCGCAAGCTGGCGTTTGTTTTTATCGCAGATCGCTCTGCGAAGGCGTTGCGGCTTAGCCCAGCAGGGTAGCCCAGCCTTCAACCACGTCACCGCCCCACTTGGCTTTCCACTCTTTCAGAGTTTTGTGGTTGCCACCTTTGGTTTCGATGACTTCGCCGTTGTGCGGGTTTTTGTATTGTTTAACTTTGCGAGCACGCTTGGTGCCGGTAGTTTTTACTGCGCCGCCACGTGGAGCTTTGGATTTTGCATCCGGATCCAGCAGGGCAATGATGTCACGCAGGGACTTGGAGTATTCGCCCATCAGGGTGCGCAGTTTGCCTTCGAATTCCAGCTCGGCTTGCAGTTTGTCGTCTTGCGACAGGTTCTTCAAACGGGCTTGCAGCTCTTTGATAGCTTCTTCGGTGGCGCGGTATTCGTTGATCAAGGACATGATTACTACCTTAGTAGAGTGCTGAATGGCAGGGACAGTGGCGCAATAATAGTCAGGCTGTTTCATCAAGTAAACATTTAACCGGAGTTTTTATTTGAATTAGTTACGGGGAATTAGCGGCAAATTGAATATTCAGTTAAATAGTGTGATGCAGTCATCACAGATATTCACACTTGTCTGATCAAGCAGCGCCATTAGCACGCCATCATGCCGGCGACTGTCCCTGTGAAAACGCCTTACGCCGTGGCGGCGCCCACGCCAGCGCTGATCAATACTGCAGTTTTCCTGCGCAGTCGCTAGAATGGCGGCCTTTGCGAAGTTCTGGAGTTTCCCCTCATGCGCACTTTTCGGCTGGTGATATCTTGCCCGGACCGCGTTGGCATCGTTGCCAAAGTCAGTAATTTTCTGGCAGCCCACAATGGCTGGATCACCGAAGCGAGCCACCACTCGGATAATCAGGTCGGCTGGTTCTTCATGCGTCACGAGATTCGTGCCGATTCGCTGCCATTCGGTATTGAAGTATTGCGCGAGAAGTTTGCGCCAATCGCCGAAGAGTTCTCGATGGACTGGCGTATTACCGATACCGAGCAGAAAAAGCGCGTGGTGCTGATGGCCAGCCGCGAATCCCACTGCCTGGCCGACTTGCTGCACCGCTGGCACAGCGACGAACTGGACTGCGACATCTCCTGTGTTATTTCCAACCATGACGATCTGCGCAGCATGGTCGAGTGGCACGGCATTCCTTATTACCATGTCCCGGTCAATCCGCAGGACAAGCAACCGGCCTTCGACGAAGTGTCGCGCCTGGTCAAACAGCACGACGCCGAAGTGGTAGTGCTGGCGCGCTACATGCAAATCCTGCCGCCGGACATGTGCCGCGAATACGCGCACAAGGTCATCAACATTCACCACAGCTTCCTGCCGTCGTTCGTGGGCGCCAAGCCGTACCACCAGGCTTCCCTGCGTGGCGTGAAACTGATCGGTGCGACCTGCCACTACGTGACCGAAGAGCTGGACGCCGGCCCGATCATCGAGCAGGACGTGGTGCGCGTCAGCCACAGCGACAGCATCGAAGACATGGTGCGTTTCGGCCGTGACGTCGAGAAGATGGTGTTGGCGCGCGGTCTGCGTTATCACCTCGAAGATCGCGTGCTGGTGCATGGCAACAAGACCGTGGTGTTCTGATCGAACCCACACAGGCTTGAAAAACGAAGGGTCTGGGCGTTCAATCGTCCAGGCCCTTTGTCATTTAAGCCGCTGTGATTTAAGCCCCGAGGAAAAGCTCATGAGTGATCCACTGGACAAAGCCACGTCCAAAGCCCCGGCAACATTGGGCGAGGGCTGTTTGAGTCGCTACGACCCGGAGGACATGAGCCCGGAGGATGGCACCGAGTTTCCCGGTGCGGCCGAGTTGTGGGAACAACTCAAACCGGAGTCTGATGATGAAACAGTGGATGCCTGAAAAGATCGTCCGATCGCGGCCCGAGCCTGCGGCAGCTCCTACAGGGATCGGGTTTTAATGTAGGAGCTGCCGCAGGCTGCGATCTTTTACGTCTGCGGCACCTTCATCAATTTGCGCAACAACGGCCGACCCAGCATCAACAAAAACACCGGGCCACCCACCAGCAGATAGAAGTAATACGTCACTACCCGCCAAATCAGAATCGCCGCCGCTGCGGTGGATTTCCCCACCATCGGAGCCAACAGCGCCGCTGAGGTCAACTCTGCCGCTCCCGCACCGCCCGGCAACAGGCTGAACTGCCCGGCGCCCAGCGAGAGCATCTGCACGAGGAAACTCCACGCCCACTGCAAGTCCGCACCCAGCCCGCGTAACGCCAGATACAGCACGCTGTAACGCAGCAGCCAGTGCACGCACGTCAACGCGAAGACTTTAATCAAGGTCTGCCAGGGTAGCTTCAAGGTATCGGTGAACGCTGCGAGAAAGTGCAGCAACTTGCGCGTCCAGCGCCGCCGGGTGCTGGCCTCGACGTTCATCCGTGCCAGCAGGCGCCCGCTCAAACGAATCAAGGCGCGGTGATAACGCGCGATCAGCACGCAACTGAACAAGCCGCCAAACAACGATATCGCGCTGACCATCAGCAGCCATTCCAGTCGATCGCTGAGGTGCTGAAACAGTGCGTAAATCAAAATACCGCTCAGCGCACACAGGAAGAACAGCAAATCGCTCAACTGATCCATGGCAAATACTGCGCTGCCGCGCGCCGGACGCACGCCATTGCGCGCCAGCAAGGCCATGATCGTCAGCGGCCCGCCGCTGCCGCCGGGTGTGGCGCAATAAGCGAATTCCGCCGCCATGACCACGCCGAGACTGTGCAGCGGCGTGACCCGGTCGCGCTGATCGCCGAGCAATAAACGCAAACGCAGGGTATTGATGCCCCAGCACAGCAGGATCATGGCGAACATGATCAACAGCCATGACAGCGGAAAACGTTGCAGGCGCGCCCAGGTTTCACCACCGCCGAGCACGACCGGGATCAGCACTGCCGCGAGCAGGCCGACCAGCAGGAGAATGCCGCGGCTCATGCGGCGCGTTCCGCTTGACCGCGCTGTTGTGCCAGCCAGTGCATTTTGGTCATCGGTACGCGTCCTTCGGCCAGCAAGCGTTCAAGGGTGTGCAGCCAGTAATGGCGGGAGAACTCGTGGCGCATGTCCACAGGGTGCAAGCCTAGACGAATCACCGGCGCCTGACGCCAGCGCTGCTCACGCTGCTCGCTGAGCATTTTCGACAAGCCTCGACGCCAGGCACTGCGGGCGCTCCAGACCAGTCCGGGGGCACCAATGGCAGTGAAATCCGGCAAACGATAAAGGTGCTGCGGATCACTGGTGTAGCTCAACGGCAATTCGCGCAGGGCTTGCCGGGTGCCGTCACTCATCAACCAGGCCGGGGCGACGAAACCGTGCAGCGACCAGTTGTGCTGCTGAAATACGTCGATGCCGGCGCGCAGGCGGGCGAGGGCGCTTTCTCGGGACAAGCGATAGAACTCGCCTTCATGGGTGTAAACCCGGCGCATGAACCAGTCGCGTGGCGTGGTCGGAGGCGCTTCCCGGTCGTCGTGGAAATAGCCGTGCAACGCCAGTTCGTCACCCCGGGCGACGCGCTCACTCAGTAGTCGGCAAAACTGCGGATGTGCCTGGAGGGCATTGTGGCGATGGAAATCGGGCACCACGAGCCAGGTCATTGGTACATCGCCGAGGGCGTCGACGGCTTCGACAAACGGCTGGTAATCCGCCCACGTGCTCGGCGCCACGTCATGCAGCACCAATAACAGGGCGAAGTCGTTCGGTGTCTCAGCCATTGGCAACCTTGTGCAGCGAATGGCCGAGCACCGCGTGATAGTGGCCCAACAAGCTATCGACCACGCTGTCCCAGGCGTAATGCTGTTCGACATGCTGACGCGCCTGCCCACCCAATGTCGCGCAGCCGCGACTGAACACCTCGCGCACGGCATTGGCCATGGCCTGCGGATGGTTCGGCGTACACAACAGGCCGCAGGACTCGTTGATGATTTCCTCGAAAGCCCCGGCCGCCACTGCCACCACCGGAATGCCGCACGCCATGGCTTCAAGGATCACCAGGCCGAAGGTTTCCTGATCACCGGCATGCACCAGCACATCGGCACTGGCCATCAATCGTGCGACTTGGGCGGCGGGACGGAATTCATCGATCACACTGACGTTGTCCGGGACCACCGCCGGCATCGACGGGCCGACCAGCAGCAGGTGATAACGCGCGCCCAGACGCTGCATGCATCGGAGCAGCACGGGGAGGTTTTTCTCTTTTGAACCGCGCCCGGCATAGATCAGCAGCCGTGTGTCTTCGCTGATGCCCAGTTGGGTGCGCAGATCCGGATCGCGAGCATCAGGGTGAAAGGTCTGCAGATCCACTCCCAGCGGTTGCACAAATACATTGCGCACACCGAGGCCGCTGAGCTTGTCCGCCATGACCTGGCTCGGCGCGAGCACGCGGTCGAAGTTGCCGTACAGTTTGGTGACGTAAGCCTCGACATTCGGCGTGAGCCAATGGCCCATGCGATTGCCGACCAGCAGCGGCAGATCGGAGTGATAGAAGCCGATCACCGGCACATCCAGTTGTCGCCGGGCGTCCAGTGCGGCCCACGCCGTGAGGTACGGATCGCCAACTTCGATCAGATCAGGCTGTAAATCCTGCAGGACGTTTCGCCAGGGCGCGAGGCGTAGAGGAAAGCGATAACCCTTGCCGAAGGGCAGGGCAGGGGCGGGAACCGTGTAAACGCCGTCGTGTTCGCCGAAATCCGCGCCGGGGATCAGCAGGCTGTGACGAATGCCGGGTTTGACGCCCAGACGACGATGTTTGGCATCCAGATACGTCCGTACGCCACCGCTGGCCGGGGCGTAGAACATGGTGATGTCGGCGATATGCACGGTGATCAACCCTCCGCAGCTGTGTTCTCCCTTGGTTGACCTTTATCAAGAATAGATGTTCGGTCGGGATTACTGCGGTGCGGGCAGAAGCAAAAAGATCGCAGCCTGCGGCAGCTCCTACCTGTGTATCCCTGTAGGAGCTGCCGCAGGCTGCGATCTTTTGCTCTTAGATGCGGAAGCTGCCAACCAATTGTTTCAGGCGCGAAGCCTGCTGCTCGAGATCCGAGCAAGCGCGCAACGTCGCCTGCAAGTTCTCCACACCTTCCTGGTTCAGCGTGTTGATCTCGGTGATATCGACATTGATCGACTCGACCACGGCCGTCTGTTCCTCGGTCGCGGTCGCCACCGACTGGTTCATCCCGTCGATCTCGCCAATGCGCTGAGTCACGCTGTTCAAACGCTCCCCGGCAAGGTTGGCGATTTCTACGCTGTCCTGGCTGTGGCGCTGGCTGTCGCTCATGGTACTGACCGATTCACGCGCGCCGACCTGCAGCTCCTCGATCATCGTTTGCACCTGCTGCGCCGATTCCTGAGTGCGATGCGCGAGGTTGCGTACCTCGTCCGCAACCACGGCAAACCCGCGTCCGGCCTCACCGGCCCGCGCCGCTTCGATCGCGGCATTGAGTGCCAGCAGGTTGGTTTGCTGGGAAATGCTGGTGATCACTTCGAGAATCTGGCCGATGTTCACGGTTTTGCTGTTCAGCGACTCGATGTTGCTGCTCGACGCGCTGAGCATGCTCGACAGCTGATTCATCGCCTTGATGCTGCGATCCACCACTTGCTGGCCGTCTTCGGCGAGGCCGCGCGCGTCACTGGCCTGACTGGAAGCTTGCGCGGCGTTGCGGGCGATTTCCTGAGCGGCGGCGCCGAGCTGATTGATCGCGGCAGCCACGCTGCTGGTGCGCGAAGCCTGTTGATCGGAGTTGTACATCGACGAGTTCGACGCGGCGACCACACGCAGGGCGACTTCGTTGACCTGGCCGGTGGCGGACGAGACTTCGCGGATCGAGCCGTGGATACGCTCGACGAAGCGGTTGAACGCCGTCCCCAGAACACCGAATTCATCATTATTGACGATGGTCAGGCGTTTGGTCAGGTCACCTTCGCCGTCGGCAATGTCTTCCATGGCGCGGGTCATCACGTGCAACGGCTGGATCAGGATGCGGATCAGCATGCCCAGCAGCGCGAGGATGATCGCCACGGCAATCACGGTGGCAATTACCGCCGAGGTGCGGAACTGGCTGAGCATTGCGAAGGCCTGATCTTTATCAACCGACAGACCGATGTACCAGTTCACCGACGGCAGGCCTTTGATCGGCGCGAAGGTGACGATGCGGGTCTTGCCATCGACGGTGACTTCACTGAAGTCGCTGCTGATGCGCGGGGTGTCCTGTGGATAGGCTTCCTTCAGTGACTTCATCACCAGGGCTTTGTCCGGGTGCACCAGAATCTTGCCGTCGGCGCTGACCAGGAACACATAACCCATGCCGTCGAAATCACGCGCGGCGAGGGTGTCGACCAGCGATTGCAGGCTCAAGTCGCCGCCTACTACGCCGACGCTCTGCCCGGCCTTTTTCGAGGCGGTGGCAATCGAGATGATCAACTGACCGGTGGCGGCGTCGATGTACGGTTCGGTCAGGGTCGAGGTGCTGCTGCTCTCGGCACCTTTGTACCAAGGGCGCACGCGCGGATCGAAACCGTCGGGCATTTTCGTGTCCGGGCGGATGGTGAAGTGCCCGGTGGCATCGCCCAGATAGGTGGCCATGAACGTCGAGGTCAGGGTTTTCTGTTCCAGCAGGCTGGCGACGTTGGCCGGTTCCGGGTTGATGGCGATGTTCTGGGCGGCGTTCTCGATCAACAGAATGCGACCGTTGAGCCAGGTCTGGATATTCCCGGCAGTGACCTCGCCCATCTCGTTGAGATAGCTGTTCAGGTCAGCGCGGATCGCGTTGCGCTGTAGCCAGTCGTTATACAAGGTAAACGAGGCGAAGGCGGCGATGACGATGAGGGCGGCGGCAAGCAAAATTTTATGGCTGAAGCGCAGATTTTTGTTCATGGCTTGGGGTTCCGCTAAGGTCTTAATGTCCAGGGCGTGCTTTTATAGAAGCGCGCAAAATGGGCAAGGTTGAAAGTAAGCTGATATTTCCGTCTCTCCTTAGGGAAATGTCCGTCCTGACTTTTGGTCAGGTCTTACACCTCTCTTTATCGGCCATGCAGAATCAAAGATTAACCAACGGGTGACAAAATGCCTGACTCATCGCAACTCGTTATCGGCGCCGACTTCGCGGGGCAGGAAATTGGCCAGGCCATGCGCCTGGCGAACCGGCACGGGCTGGTCGCCGGTGCCACCGGTACTGGCAAGACCGTGACCTTGCAGCGTCTCGCCGAAGCCTTCAGTGACGCCGGCGTCGCGGTATTCGCCGCCGACATCAAGGGCGACCTGTGCGGCCTCGGTGCCGCTGGCAACCCGCAGGGCAAGGTCGCCGAGCGCATCGCCGGGATGCCGTGGCTCAACTACCAGGCGCAGGCTTATCCGGTGACGTTGTGGGATATCCACGGTGAGTCCGGTCATCCATTGCGCACGACGTTGAGTGAAATGGGCCCGTTATTGATCGGCAGCCTGCTGGAACTGACCGACAGTCAGCAGTCGGCCCTGTACGCCGCGTTCAAAGTCGCCGATCGCGAAGGCTTGTTGCTGCTCGATCTGAAGGATCTGAAGGCGCTGCTCAATCACCTCAAAGACAATCCGCAGATGCTCGGCGACGACGCCGCGCTGATGACCACCGGTTCCAGTCAGGCGTTGTTGCGCCGTCTGGCGACGCTGGAACAGCAAGGCGCTGAAGCCTTGTTCGGCGAGCCGGCGCTGCAACTGGAAGACATCCTGCAACCGACCGCCGATGGCCGTGGGCGCATTCATCTGTTGGACGCCAGTCGTCTGGTGCACGAGGCGCCGAAGGTCTACGCGACGTTTCTGTTGTGGCTGCTGGCCGAACTGTTCGAGCAACTGCCCGAGCGCGGCGATGCCGACAAACCGCTGCTGGCGTTGTTTTTCGATGAGGCGCACTTGTTGTTCGGCGACACGCCCAAGGCTTTGCAGGAGCGTCTGGAACAAGTGGTGCGGCTGATTCGTTCGAAAGGCGTTGGCGTGTATTTCGTCACCCAGTCACCGGCGGACCTGCCGGATGACGTGCTCGCGCAGTTGGGTTTGCGTATCCAGCACGGCTTGCGCGCCTTCACCGCCAAAGAGCAGAAATCCCTGCGCGCGGTGGCGGACGGCTTCCGGTCCAATCCGGCGTTCGATACGTTGTCGGTGTTGACCGAACTGGGGATCGGCGAGGCGTTGGTCGGAACTCTCGCCGAGAAGGGCACGCCGGAAATGGTCCAGCGCGTGTTGGTGGCGCCACCGCAATCACGGATCGGGCCGTTGACCGCCACCGAGCGCACAGTGCTGATCGCCGGGTCGCCGTTCAAGGGCCGCTACGACAAGCCGATCGATCGTGAATCGGCGTATGAAATTCTCATGGGCCGTAAGGGCCTGGCGCCGGAAGCCGGGGCACCCGCCGGCAAGCCTGCGGTTGAAGAGCCAAGTTTGGCTGACAGGGCCGGAGAGTTTCTCGGCACCGCCGCTGGCCAGGCGCTGAAATCCGCCATGCGCCAGGCCGCGAATAACCTCGGCAAACAATTGGTGCGCGGTTTGATGGGCTCACTACTGGGCGGCAGCAAACGCCGCTAATCCTGAAGTATTGGAGATCAGAATGTGGGAGCGAGCCTGCTCGCGAAAGCGGTGTGTCATTCAACTTTGATGTTATCTGACACAACCTCTTCGCGAGCAGGCTCGCTCCCACATTAAATAATTATTCACGTTCGGATAGCGCTCAGGTTTTGTCTTTTGCGTGCGCCGCAAGACGCTCAAGTGCGGCACGCAATCCCGGATCACTGATCCCGTCCGCCGTCGCCTGAATCGTCGCCGCCGCATCCGTCGACAAATCCATCGTGTGCCCGGCCGCGCCGCGTTGCACTGTTGGCGGTTGCACCTTGAACAGGATCCGCGTCAGGCTGGCGAACTCATCGAACATCTGCAGTTGCCGCTGCAAACGTTTTTGCTGATAGCGCAGGCGGGTGGCCCAGTGGCCATCGGTGACAATCAGCAACAAACTGCCCTCACGCCACGAGGCAACATGGCAATGTTCACGGGCGGCAGGCTGCAGTTGGCTTTCGAGCAGACGCTGCAAATGCCCCAGGCGCTGAGCATGGCCGAGGATGGCTTTGAGCGGCTTGGCTTCGCGCAAGAGAACGGCGGGTGCTTTGGCCGTAAGAGGGCGAAATGCCATGATCGAACACCTGAAGTAACAGAATCGCCATGGTAGCAGAAAGGCCAAACTCACTCGCCCATTGCTTTTGCCCCCGCTTTACCCATTAAATCAACGACTAACTTCTGCCTTGTATGACTTGAAGTTGAGCAAAACGCCCCTATTTTAAGTGAGCCCCGTCAAAGCGCAGTGCCAGCATCGTGGAATATCGCCACTTTCCTCACTTCCGTTTCCGGGTAGAATGCTCGTTCGCATGCGGCCATGAGGGCTGCACGGGCGACGCTCACGGGGCCGCCCTCCATCCCTTTAGTGTGGAAGATCCTGCCGATATGTTTGCGCCTTTGTTAAAGAAACTTTTTGGAAGCAAGAACGAGCGTGAAGTCAAACGCATGCTCAAGACGGTGCAGCTCGTCAATGCCTTCGAAGAGCAAATGGTGGCCCTTTCGGACGATCAATTGCGCGCCAAGACCGATGAGTTCAAGGCCCGCATCGCCAAAGGGGAAACCCTCGACAAGCTGTTGCCAGAAGCCTTTGCGGTCGCCCGCGAAGCCGGCAAGCGCATCATGGGTATGCGCCACTTCGACGTACAACTCGTCGGTGGCATGACCTTGCACGAAGGCAAGATCGCCGAAATGCGCACCGGTGAGGGTAAAACCCTCGTGGCGACCCTGGGTGTTTACCTCAACGCGCTGTCCGGCAAGGGCGTGCACGTTGTGACGGTGAACGACTACCTGGCCCGTCGTGACGCCAACTGGATGCGTCCGCTGTATGAATTCCTCGGCCTGACCGTCGGCGTCGTGACGCCGTTCCAGCCGCCGGAAGAGAAGCGTATCGCCTACGCCGCCGACATCACCTACGGCACCAACAACGAATTCGGTTTCGACTACCTGCGCGACAACATGGCGTTCAGCATGGAAGAAAAATTCCAGCGCGAACTCAATTTTGCCGTGATCGACGAAGTCGACTCCATCCTCATCGACGAAGCGCGTACCCCGCTGATCATTTCCGGTCAGGCCGAGGACAGCTCCAAGCTGTACATGGAGATCAATAAACTGATCCCGCAGCTGGAACTGCACATCGAAGAAGTCGAAGGCGAAGTCACCAAGGCAGGCCACTACACCGTTGACGAGAAGACCCGTCAGGTCGAACTCAACGAAGCCGGTCACCAGTTCATCGAAGACATGCTCACCGGCGTCGGCCTGCTGGCCGAAGGCGAGAGCCTGTACTCGGCGCATAACCTCGGTCTGTTGACCCACGTTTATGCCGGTCTGCGTGCGCACAAGCTGTTCAATCGCAACATTGAATACATCGTGCAGGACGGCCAGGTTGTCCTGGTCGACGAACACACCGGCCGTACCATGCCGGGCCGTCGTCTGTCCGAAGGCCTGCACCAGGCCATCGAAGCCAAGGAAGGCCTGAATATTCAGGCTGAGAGCCAGACCCTGGCATCGACCACGTTCCAGAACTACTTCCGTCTGTACACCAAGCTGTCCGGCATGACCGGTACCGCCGACACCGAAGCGTTCGAATTCCACCAGATCTATGGTCTGGAAGTCATGGTCATTCCGCCGAACAAACCGTTGGCGCGTAAAGACTTCAATGACCTGGTGTTCCTGACCGCCGAAGAGAAGTACACGGCGATTGTCGCGGACATCAAGGAAAGCATGGCCGCTGGCCGTCCGGTGCTGGTGGGTACTGCCACCATCGAAACTTCCGAGCACATGTCCGCATTGCTCGTGAAGGAAGGCATCGAACACAAGGTTCTCAACGCCAAGTTCCACGAAAAAGAAGCCGAGATCATTGCGCAGGCCGGTCGTCCGGGCGCGCTGACCATCGCCACCAACATGGCCGGTCGTGGTACCGACATCCTCTTGGGCGGTAACTGGGAAGTTGAAGTCGCTTCGCTGGAAGACCCGACCCCCGAGCAGATTGCCCAGATCAAGGCCGACTGGCAGAAGCGTCACCAGCAAGTGCTGGAATCCGGCGGTTTGCAAGTGATCGCGTCCGAGCGTCACGAATCGCGCCGTATCGACAACCAGCTGCGTGGCCGTGCCGGCCGTCAGGGCGATGCCGGTTCGAGCCGCTTCTACCTGTCGCTGGAAGACAGCCTGATGCGCATCTTCGCCTCTGATCGAGTGAAGAACTTCATGAAAGCCCTGGGCATGCAGCCGGGCGAAGCGATCGAGCACCGCATGGTGACCAACGCGATCGAGAAGGCCCAGCGCAAGGTTGAAGGCCGCAACTTCGACATTCGCAAGCAACTGCTCGAGTTCGACGACGTCAACAACGAACAGCGTAAAGTGATCTATCACATGCGTAACACGTTGCTGGCCGCTGACAACATCGGCGAGACCATCGCCGACTTCCGTCAGGACGTGCTCAACGCCACCGTCAGCGCGCACATTCCACCGCAATCGCTGCCAGAGCAGTGGGACGTGGCCGGTCTGGAAGCGACGATTGCCAGCGACTTCGGCGTGAAACTGCCGATCCAGCAATGGCTCGACGAAGACGATCACCTATACGAAGAAACCCTGCGCGAGAAGCTGATGGCCGAGCTGATTGCCGCGTACAACGAGAAAGAAGACCAGGCGGGTGCCGAGGCACTGCGCTCCTTCGAGAAGCAAATCGTTCTGCGCGTGCTGGACGACCTGTGGAAAGACCACCTGTCGACCATGGATCACCTGCGTCACGGCATCCACTTGCGTGGCTACGCGCAGAAGAACCCGAAGCAGGAATACAAGCGCGAGTCGTTCACGCTGTTCTCCGAGCTGCTCGATTCGATCAAGCGCGACTCGATCCGTGTGCTGTCGCACGTTCAGGTTCGCCGCGAAGATCCGGAAGCCGAAGAGCAGCGCCTGCGTCAGGAAGCCGAAGCACTGGCCGCCCGCATGCAGTTCGAACACGCTGAAGCGCCAGGTCTGGAGCAACCGGAACTGCTCGGTGAAGAGGTCGATGTGGCCCTCGCCGCTGCCCCGGTTCGCAATGAACAGAAGCTGGGCCGCAACGAACTGTGCTACTGCGGTTCGGGCAAGAAATTCAAGCATTGCCACGGGCAGATCCAGTAAAACCCGTTTCAATCGCTGAAATACCCGCGCCGCGACCGGCTCCTGCCGTCGCGGCGTTTTGCCATTTAAACCACCGTCGCTGCGAGCGGCGGTGCTGACATCATTGAGTAAGGAGCGCATTCATGGCTGTTGGTCTTGGTCCTTTGCCAACGTTGCACCCGGTTGCCGGTTTTGAACTCGGTATCGCCTCGGCCGGCATCAAGCGTCCTGGGCGCAAAGATGTCGTCGTAATGCGCTGCGCCGAAGGCTCGACCGTGGCGGGCGTGTTCACGTTGAACGCCTTTTGTGCAGCACCGGTGATTCTGGCCAAGAAGCGCGTGCAGAACGCTGTGCGTTACCTGCTGACCAACACCGGTAACGCCAATGCCGGCACCGGCGAGCCGGGTCTGGCCGCCGCTGAGCGCACCACGGCGAAACTGGCTGAGCTGACCGGCGTTGCTGCCGAGCAGATTCTGCCGTACTCCACCGGTGTGATCGGCGAGCCACTGCCGGTCGAGAAGATCGAAGGCGCGTTGCAAGCCGCGCTGGACGACCTCTCGGAAAACAACTGGGCAGCGGCCGCCACCGGGATCATGACCACCGACACCTTGCCGAAGGGCGCCAGCCGCCAGTTCGAGCATGACGGCGTGACCATCACCGTGACCGGCATCAGCAAAGGCGCGGGCATGATCCGCCCGAACATGGCGACCATGCTCGGTTACATTGCCACTGACGCCAAAGTCTCCCGCGACGTGCTGCACAATTTGATGCTCGACGGCGCCAACAAGTCGTTCAACCGCATCACCATCGACGGCGACACCTCGACCAACGACTGCTGCATGCTGATTGCCACCGGCAAGGCTGCATTGCCGCAAATCACCCGCGCTGAAGGCGAGTTGTTCGCCAAACTGAAGCAGGCGGTGTTTGAAGTGTGCATGGATGTCGCCCAGGCCATCGTGCGTGACGGCGAAGGCGCAACCAAGTTCGTCACCGTTGAAGTGAATGGCGGCGGCAATCATCAGGAATGCCTGGACGTCGGCTACACCGTGGCGCACTCGCCGTTGATCAAGACTGCGCTGTTTGCTTCCGACCCGAACTGGGGCCGTATCCTCGCGGCCGTAGGCCGTGCCGGCGTTCCGGATCTGGACGTGAGCAAGATCGACGTGTTCCTCGGTGACGTGTGCATCGCCAGCCGTGGCGCGCGTGCGGCGACCTACACTGAAGCGCAGGGTTCGGCGGTGATGCAGCAGGAAGAAATCACCATCCGTATCGAGTTGGGTCGCGGCGATTGCAGCGAAACCATCTGGACCACCGACCTGTCGCATGAATATGTGAAGATCAACGCCGAATACCGCACTTGATCTAACCTGAGACCGAGTCGCGATGGCGGACATTCAGGCAAACATCGATGTTGAATGGGCCGGCCTCTTCGCGAGCAAGCCCGCTCCCACAGTGATTGAGATCGTTCACAAACTTTGTGTACACCCATAAAACCTGTGGGAGCGGGCTTGCTCGCGAAAGCGATGGTTCAGACACAGCAAGTTTTGAAGCTTTCCTCTGACGAAAAGGCGCCACACCATGTCCTTGCACCTGATCATCGGCGACAAACTGCTTTCCTCCTGGTCCCTGCGCGCGGCACTGGCGGTGGAACTGACCGGTGCTCCCTACACGGAAGAGCTGATCAAACTCGGCAAGCCCGACACCCGCGAGCTTTTGCTCAAACATTCACCGACCGCCAAGGTGCCGCTGCTGCAAACCGCACGCGGGACCATTGCCGACTCGTTGGCCATCGCCGAATACCTCGCCGAACAATTTCCGTCCGAGCAGCTCTGGCCGAGCGATATCTTCGCCCGTGCCCAGGCACGATCCGCCTGCGCACAAATGCACAGCGGCTTTTTCGCCATGCGTAATCACATGGCGTTCAACCTCAGCCACGACGCGCCGCTTAGCCCGGTGCCGCCGGAGGTGAAGGTCGATATCGAACGCATGCTGACGCTGTGGGCCGAATGCCGTGCTGCGGCCACCGAAGCCGGGCCGTACCTGTTTGGTCGCGTGAGTCTGGCCGACGCATTTTTCGCACCGATCGCCGTGCGCCTGCGCACCTATCAGGTACAGCTGCCGGCCGCCGATCAAGCCTATGTTGAAACCGTCTACCAATGGCCGGCCTTCAAGGCGTGGCAAAAGGCTGGACTGGAGGAATTGAACCCGTGAAACGCGTACACGTCGCCGCTGCCGTCATTCGTGACGAGAGTGGCAAAATCCTCATCGCCCGCCGTGCCGATACCCAGCATCAGGGCGGTTTGTGGGAATTTCCCGGTGGCAAGGTCGAGGCTGACGAGTCAGTCGAAACCGCGCTGGCCCGCGAGCTGCACGAAGAGTTGGGCATCGTCGTTGGTGCTGCCCGACCGCTGATCAAGGTGCGTCACGATTACCCCGACAAGCAGGTGTTGCTGGATGTCTGGGAAGTCTCGGCATTCACCGGCGAACCCCACGGTGCCGAAGGTCAGCCATTGGCCTGGGTCACGGCGAAGGAACTGGTGAGCTACGAGTTCCCGGCAGCCAATCAGCCGATCGTGGCGGCAGCGCGCTTACCGGCGCAATACCTGATCACCCCGGAAGATCTGGAAACCCCGGCGTTGCTGCGCGGTATCCAGAAGGCGATCGCTGGCGGGATCAAATTGATCCAGCTGCGCGCCCCGAACGGTTACGACCCCAAGTACCGTGATCTGGCGGTGGATGCTGCGGGTCTGTGTGCAGGCAAGGCGCAACTGATGATCAAGGGGCCGTTCGAGTGGCTCGGCGATTTCCCTTCGGCTGGTTGGCACATCACCTCTGCACAGTTGCGTAAATACGCAGCGGCGGGGCGTCCGTTGCCGGCGGAACGCTGGTTGGCGGCGTCGTGTCACAACGCTGAGGAATTGGCGTTGGCGGAACAGATGGGCGTGGATTTTGTAACCCTGTCGCCGGTGCAGCCGACCCTGACGCACCCGGATGCGCAGCCGTTGGGCTGGGAGCAGGCCGGGACGTTGATTGAAGGCTTCAGTAAACCGGTGTTTCTGTTGGGCGGGGTTGGCCCGGTGGAGTGTGAGAAGGCCTGGAATCATGGCGCTCAAGGTGTAGCCGGGATTCGCGCGTTCTGGCCTGATTCCTTGTAAAGGCTATCGGCCCCTTCGCGAGCAGGCTCGCTCCCACAGTTGATCGGATTTCTTCAATTGGAATGCAATCAAATGTGGGAGCGAGCCTGCTCGCGAAGGCGATCTTTCAGGCGCTAGATTACTGCAGGTTTTACCGCCGGTTGCCAAAGAATCTCGGCAATACCTTGTCGCCGCGCAATCAACCGCGCCGCCACAAACAACAAATCCGACAACCGATTGATATACGCCAGGCCAACCCCGGCCAGCGGTTCAAGCGCATTCAAATGCTGACAGCGCCGCTCGGCACTCCTCGCCAGGCTGCGGCACACATGCGCCTGTGCAATCAGCATTGATCCACCCGGCAAAATGAAATTCTCCAGCGGCCCCAGCTCTTCATTCCAGACATCGATCGCTGCTTCCAGCCGTTCGATTTCCGCCGCGTTCAGCGCCTGATACTCCGGCATCGCCAGCTCGCCACCGAGATCGAACAGCCGATGCTGACAAGGCGTCAGCACCTCGATCAATTCGTTCAGCCCCGGAAACTCCTCTCGCTCGGCAATCAATCCGGCCAACAGCACGCCGACCTGACTGTTCAGCGTATCGACTTCGCCAATCGCCTCGATGCGCGGGTGATCCTTTGGCACGCGACGGCCGTCGCCCAGGCCGGTTTCGCCTTTGTCGCCGGTGCGGGTGTAGATCTTCGACAAGCGAAAGCCCATGGGTTACCTCGGTAGTTGATTGGTTTCGGCGGCGATGGCGGCAGGCTGCGTCAACGGCAGGCGCAAGGTGAAACAGGTGCCCTGGCCGGGCGCGGACTGCACTTCCATCTGGCCTTTGTGATTATTGGTAATGATGAAATACGACACCGACAAGCCCAGCCCGGTGCCCTGACCGATTTCCTTGGTGGTGAAGAACGGCTCGAAGGTGCGTTTGCGCACGTTCTCGCTCATGCCGATGCCGTTGTCTTCAACCTGAATCTCGGCCCACGGCGGATTGAGTTTGGTTCGCAGGATGATCCGCCCCGGCTCACTGTCGTCCTCGCGCTGGTGAATCGCCTGCGCAGCGTTTTTCAGCAGATTGAGCAGCACTTGCTCAAGTTCGTTGGCGGTGCCCGGCACCGGGCCAAGTGTCGGATCAAACTGGCGGACGATCGCCTGTCCCTTGAAGTCGAAGCCGATGGCCAGATCGAAGTCGTTGCCCGCAATATCGACCGCTTGATCAATCAATGCCGGCAGATCGCACGGGGCCATCTGGCGTGTGCTGCGGCGACTGAAACTGAGCATGTGCGTGACGATTTTCGCCGCCCGGGCGCCAGCCTGCTGAATGCCATCGAGCAACTGCGGCACTTCGCGGCCTTGCAGGTAACGGTTGACCGTGTCGATTTCAATGCCCAGTTGCTCGGCGGTTTCGAGGTTCTTCGGCAGCTCGGCGGACAACCGCCGACGAATGTTCTGCACGTTATGCAGAATCGCCCCCAACGGGTTGTTGATCTCGTGGGCCATGCCGGCGGCGAGGCCGCCGACCGAAAGCATTTTCTCCGACTGCACCATCATTTCTTCCAGCGACAGGCGCTGGGTGATGTCGTCGATACGGATCACCACGCCGCGCCCGGCACCGCCCATCAGTGGATAAAACGTCAGTGCGTAATGCTTCGGTTCATCGTCCTTGAACCACGTCACTCGCTCGATCTTCGCCACGGTGTGCTGTTCGACGGTCTGCTTGAGCTGCGGCAGAAACGGCTTCAGCGGCTCGAAGGCGAGGAAGATCGGCTGGTTCAGCGCTTCGTCCAGGCGCGTGCCGGAGAGCGCGCTGGCTTCCTGATTCCATTGGGTGACGTAGAGCTGCTCGTCGAGGGCGATCAGCGCCGAGGGCATCGAGTCGATGATGCTGTTGAGGTAGTTCTGGAAACCGGTGAGTTTCTTCTCGATCTTGCTGCGCACCTGGACTTCGAGTTCCAGCTTGCGGTTGGTGTGGCGGGTCTCCTCGGCCAGCCCTTGTGCCTGATCGTAAGCCGCTTGCGAGTCATCGCGGGCGCGCTTGAGCTGCTGCTCACGCGCCTCGATGCGCGAAAGCATGGTGTTGAACGCCTCGGCGAGGCTGCCGATTTCGTCGTGGTTGCCGCGCGAGGCGCGCAGGGCATAGTTCTCTTCGCGGGTGACCTGGCGCGAGAGTTCTTCCAGTTCATGGATCGGCCGGGTGATCAGGCGTTTGATCTGCCGGGCAATCACCAGCCACAGCAACACACTGAAAATCAGGATGCCGAGGCTCGCGGTCAGGGTGCCGGTGTAGAACGCCATCGGCAGTTCGCTGCTGGCCACCAGCAACAAATGTCCCGGCGCGGTGCCGGGGCGGGGCAGGGTGATCAACTGGTTGCTGCGAAACTCGGTCAGTTGCCAGGCTTCGATATGCCGATAGCGTTCCGGCAGTTTGAGCTTGTCGCCGCGCTGCACCTGCGCCAGCCGTTCGCCTTTGCCGTCGTACAGGGCGGCGGCGCGCAGCGGTGAATAACTGTCGAGTTCCTTGAGCAGGCGTTCGGCGCTTTGCGGCGATTGCAGGGCTTCGCTGACCAGACTCGGGTTGGCGATCAGTCGGCCGATGGTCTGCAAGGCTTGTGGCGCCATGCTTTCCTGTGAGATGTAGTAGGCGGCGCTGATAAAGGTCAGGTTGGCGACCAGTAAAACCGTGGTCAACAACACCAACAGGGCGGCCAGCAGTTTCTGGCCGACCGGCAGGTTTTCGAGGCGCTGGCGCAATGGCATCAGGTTTATCGCAGCAAAGGAACAAGTGGCCAGCGTAGCCGCTGCTCAGTCGCTGGGCAATCCAAGGCTGTGCAGATGAGCGATCAGCCGTTGCTGCAATTGCTTGAGGTGCGGCAGGTTCAGTTGGTGGCGCGCGGCGACTGCGCAGGCGTGCCCCAGCAGATAACTGATTTCGGTGCGGCGCCCGTTGGCGACGTCCTGATACATCGAGGAGTAATTGGCGGCGGTAGCGTGAATGACGCGTTCGACTTCCGCTTGCAGGTTGTCCGCCGCTGCCGGCTGGCCGCAACGCTGCAGCAATTCCGCCAGCTCAGCGCACAACGTCGCGACTTCGCATTGGTGTTGTTGCAGGCCACCGTTGCGGCAGCCATGCAATACGGTCAGCGGGTTGATGGCGCAGTTGAGTGCGAGCTTGCGCCACAGGCGGGTGAGGATGTCGGTGCTCCACTCGTGGGGGATTTTCGCCGCGTGCAGATCATCCAGCCAGATCGGCGCGACCGGATGACCGGCATCGCCGAGCCAAGTGAAACCGTGGCCGGCGAACACCACACGCCAGTCGCCATCGCGGAACGCGCCTTCGGTGCTGGAAGCGCTGATGCAGCGTGCATGCGGAATTTGCGTGGCGACGGCATCCTGACTGCCGAGGCCATTCTGCAGCAGGATCAGTTCGGCATCCGGCGACAGACGCGGGGCGAGGCGGGCGACTGCACTTTCGGCGTCGTAGGCCTTGCAGGCTACCAACAAGCGCCGGATCGGCTCGGGGCTGTCCGGCGTTTCACCCGGCACCGCATAGGTGCTGGCCTGGCCTTGTTCGACCAGGGTCAGGCCGCCCGCGGCCTGGTAACTGCGCAGGCGTTCGCTATTGCGCACGATCAGCCTGACCGGTATGCCTGCGCGTGCCAGGCGCGTGGCCCATAAGGTGCCGAGACTGCCGGCGCCGAGAATATGCCAGGGGGTCGACATCAGTTTTTTGCTCGAATGGTTGCAGGCATGTGAGGCTCGCCGTGTCGTCAGGAAAAGACCCGTTATAATGAGCCCGATTTTAACCGCAAGCCAAGCGCGCTCCATCCTCATCGAGCGCGCCTTTTTATTGGAGAGATTACATGCCGTCGTTCGACGTGGTATCCGAACTGGACAAACACGAACTCACCAACGCGGTCGAGAACGCCGTGAAGGAACTCGATCGTCGTTATGACCTGAAAGGCAAAGGCAGCTTCGAGTTCAAGGAAAAAGACCTCACCGTCAGCCTGACCGCTGAAGCCGGGTTCCAGCTGGAAGCGATGATCGAAATCCTCAAGCTGGCACTGGTCAAGCGCAAGATCGACGTGCAGTGCCTTGAGGTCAAGGACGAGTACGCTTCGGGCAAGTTGATGAAACAGGATGCCGTGCTCAAGGAAGGTATCGACAAAGAGCTGGCGAAGAAGATCGTCGGCCACATCAAGGACGCCAAGCTCAAGGTCCAGGCTGCCATTCAGGGCGAGCAGGTCCGTGTCACCGGCAAGAAGCGTGATGACTTGCAAGAAGCCATCGCGGCACTGCGTGCCAAGGAATTCGGCATGCCTCTGCAGTTCAACAACTTCCGCGACTAAGCTCGGTCAGATGACCTGTGGGAGCGAGCTTGCTCGCGAAAGCGATGTGTCAGTCAACTCATTGGCTGAATGACCCACCGCTTTCGCGAGCAGGCTCGCTCCCACATTTGTTTTGAATACACCCCGGAAAGCCGGAAATCAGGAGATAGAACATGGATTTGAATGCTGAGGTAGACAACCTGGTCAAGGCGTCCCAGGCGTGGATCCCGATGATCATGGAATACGGCAGCCGCGTGCTGCTGGCGGTGATCACCCTGGCCATCGGCTGGTGGCTGATCAACAAGGTCACGCAAAAGCTCGGCGGTCTGCTGGCCCTGCGCAATGCCGATCTGGCGCTGCAAGGTTTTATCAGCAGCCTGGCCAACATCATTCTCAAGGTGCTGCTGATTGTCAGCGTCGCGTCGATGATCGGTGTTGAAACCACCTCGTTCGTGGCAGCCATCGGTGCTGCCGGTCTGGCCATCGGTCTGGCTTTGCAAGGCAGCCTGGCGAACTTCGCTGGCGGCGTGCTGATTCTGCTGTTCCGTCCGTTCCGTATCGGTGACTGGATCGAAGCGCAAGGTGTCTCGGGGACTGTCGACAGCATCCAGATTTTCCATACGGTGCTGCGTACCGGCGACAACAAGACCATCATTGTGCCGAACGGCAATCTGTCGAACGGGATCATCACCAACACCAATCGTCAGCCAACCCGCAAGGTTGTGTTCGATGTCGGTGTCGATTACGAAGCTGATCTGCAGAAGGCCCGTCAGGTGCTGCTGGATCTGGCCAAGGATGATCGCGTATTGCAGGATCCTGCACCCCAGGCGGTCATTTCGACTTTGGGTGACAGTTCGATCACTGTTTCCCTGCGTGTGTGGGTTAAAACCGCAGATTATTGGGATGTGATGTTCATGTTTAACGAACAATCGCGTGATCGTTTAAAGACTGCCGGCATTGATATTCCTTTTCCGCAACGCGTGATTCGCGTGGTGCAGGAATCGGCAACACAATGATAGGTTGCTAATTAATTGCCTGACTTCTCGGTCAGGCAATTCACTGAAGTGACAGGCAATAAAAAAGGCCCATCGCAAGATGGGCCTTTTTTTATGCTTCGAAACTAACCACTGACAATTACAAGATGTTCAGTGGGTATTCGGTGATCAGGCGGAATTCCTTCACGTCGCCTTCACCTTCGTCGGCGTTAGCAGTGTGCCACGCTTGACGAATACGGAACGACAGGTCTTTAGCCGGACCAGTCTGTACAACGTATTTGGCTTCGAAGTTGGTTTCGTGGTGTTTGCCATCTTCACCGTAAAGACCGGCGTAAGAGCTACCCGCTGGAGTGTGGGTGCCGTCAATATCCCAGCCTTTAACGTAACGAACCATGAAGCTCAGGCCAGGAACGCCGTACTCGGCCATTTTCAGGTCGTAACGGGCTTGGAGGGATTTCTCGCCTGCACCGTTAAAGTCGGAGTACTGGATGGAGTTGGCGAGGAAAATCGAGTCGCCACCACGGTTGTTCTTGCCAACACCGATGTAGTCGAACGGAGTGTCGCCGTTGACCTTCTGGAAGGCCAGAGTGAAGGTGTGTGCCTTCAGGAACGACAGCGCGGTTGCCAGCGAGAAGGCGGTGTTGCTGATGTCGCCCGCTTTGGCGCTGCCGGTATCGGTGGTGCGGTAGATGTTGAAGTCAGTGTTCAACGAAGTATCACCACCGAATGGAGTGGTGAGGTTCACGTTCGCGTAGTACTGGTTCCAGATGTCTTCCAGTTTGGCGCCGTACAGCGATGCAGTCAGGTTATCAGTGATGCCGTATTTGCCACCGAAGTAGTCGATGTTTTTCGCTTCAACACCAGCGTAGGTGGCGTAAAGGCCGCCATCACTGGCGTTTTTGTCTTGGCTGGTCGCCGAGTAGAAGTGACCGGCTTCGAGGTCGAGGTCTTTGACTTCACTGCTCTGCAACTGGAAGCCAGTGGCAGTTTGCGGAAGGATGCGGGAACCGCCAACAGCGAACACTGGAGCAGTGCTTGGCTGCATTTCGCCGAATTTCAGTTCGGTTTTGGAGATGCGGAACTTAATGGCGGCGCCGGCTTTGCCTTGGCTGTCATTAACGTCATGGGCATAACCGTTTGCTTTGACGGTGTCGCTACGGCTCATGTTGCCAGTACCGGAAGTACCATCACCGCCATCCAGTTTCAACGCCAGGTAACCGTATGCATCGATACCGACGCCGACGGTGCCTTGGGTGTAACCGGAAGTGAAGTTGCCGAGGAAGCCCTGGGTCCAGTCTTTCTGGTCGTGGCCGCCGTTCTTGTTGTCCCGGTTGAAGTAATAGTTCTTCAACGTCTCGGTCAGTGCCGCGCCTTCAACAAAACCTTTGGCTTCTGCCTGGTCACTAACAAACGGGGCGGCTGTAGCCATTTGAGTACTGGCTGCTGCTGCAACTGCCAGTGCGATCATGCTCCACTTCATCACGCGCATCGTGATTTGCTCCTTTGGTTTTAGAAGAGTACTGCCGTCCCACCTGTTTTATTATCTGGGCGGCTCTTTCTTTTTGTGTCGGCGCAAACTTATATCACGCCGACAATGTTGGCGATACTTGCTAATCCAACCTTTCAGCTTCTTTACGACACTGTCGCAAACGGCGTTGTGGATGTCGCAAATTCACAGTACCAATGCAGCCGGACTGACAACTTTATCGCTGTTTCTGGGCCTTTTTGCATCGGTAAAAAAGAGTCCCTGGCAAAACACTTGAATCTCCATCGGGCAACCCTGCCACTGTTCTTATGGGGCTTAAGGCATCCACTTCCAGTGGTGCGCTTATAGTCCATATGGGTACGAATGCAACAAGCGTGCACAAACCGCGTTTCTCTTGCGGTTATTTTTTCGAACACCCGCCTGTGCCTGTAAAAACCGCATGAATACTGGGCGCCAAGCCCCTTTTTATCAGGGCTTGACGCGATTCTTGCGATGGTGTTGCCACACCGGAAATCGCGCGTGACAACCAAAAACGTTACCGGTTCACCCCGCCAGTGAGTATTCGGCGGATGCCCGACGCAGTGAGCGTAGTCGCGCTGTACGGTTTTGGTGCAAAAAATTTTACAGATGTTCAGTATTCATACAGTTGGCGCGGCACAGCAAATGGAACGAGAGCAGCAATTTCGGTCATTTCTTCGGTCTTTCAGGCGCTGCTGGTTCCGTGGTGGTGCGCGTGGTGCATAAATGTCACATCTCGGGGCAGCGACAGCGCAAGTTCTCGGCACTGCGACCGTGAAGGCTGCGGCATTCGCAGGTATGCTGCCGTCCTGTCGCTTGGCGCGCCGTCGATAGGGATGGCCGCTAAGCTGAATTCTGTAGATCAGCCGGGAGTGCGCGCAGTGTTTGCTTTAGATCCACGACTTCAACAGGACACGCTGGTCATCGGCGATTTCCCGCTCAGTCGCCTGCTGCTGTCCAACGATGCCAACTACCCCTGGTTCATCCTTGTGCCTCGTCGCGACGATATCAGCGAGTTGTTTCAGTTGGATGTCGCCGACCAGCAGCAACTGTGGCAAGAAACCACGGCGCTGGCGGAGTTGCTCAAGGATTTATTCGATGCTGACAAAATGAATGTCGCGACCCTGGGTAACGTCGTCAGTCAGCTGCACATGCACGTGATCGTGCGCAAACGCGATGACGCGGCCTGGCCAGCGCCGGTATGGGGCAAGCTTGCGGCCAAGCCGTATAGTGCCGAGCAGGTTGCTGCCATTCGCGAAAAGTTGCGTCTGGTCCTGAGCGAGCATTTCACCTTTGTGGAGGGTTGAAGCATGAGCCTGGAAGAGCGCGTTAACGATCTGGAAAGCCGTATGGCGTTTCAGGACGACACTATTCAGGCATTGAACGACGTGCTGGTAGCGCAGCAACGAGTGGTCGACCGTCTGCAATTGCAGATGGCTGCGTTGCTCAAGCGTCAGGAAGAAATGGTCGGCCAGTTCGGCTCTTTCGAGGAAGATGCGCCGCCACCGCACTATTGAGTCCTTTTCTTCAGGCGTAAAAAAACCGCGAACAGCCAGGCTGCTCGCGGTTTTTTTATGCCTTGGATCAGCGACGCGGCAATGCGGCGATCACGTCCTCGGCTTGCAGGCCCTTGTCCCGGTTCATCACCGAAAATTCCACGCGCTGGCCTTCGACCAGAACGCGGTGGCCTTCACCACGGATGGCGCGAAAGTGCACGAAAATATCATCGCCGGAATCCCGGGAGATAAAGCCGAAGCCTTTGGAGGTGTTGAACCACTTGACGGTGCCGGTATCGCGATTGCTCATGTCATAGCTGGTTGGCGCGGCGGCAGGTGACGATTTGTAGAAGCTGACAGCCAGGTGCAGAACGACGGCAACCAGCGCAATCACCAGGCTGAACAGCACAGCTGGCTGGCCGGCGATGACCGGCATCGGGGCGATAAGGGTCAAGGTTTGCAGGACGACAGTCAGCACCAGAAGTGCGCTGACCAGATTTTGCAGATGCTGGCGCGGGCCTTTGTTCCAGTAAGGAATCACTGGAGCGATGACCAGGTTCAGCAGGCCGAAAAAGGCCAGGTAAAGTGCATCGGGTTGTTGCAGGTAGGGAACGGCTTCAGATTTCAAGCTGGGTATGAACGACAGCAGCAATGCCGCTGCGCCCATTAACAGGTGGACGATTTTCAACATTTTGATTGGCTCACGTTATGACGGCTCACAAGGAAGAGCTGAAGGCGCACGGTTCGCTTCGGAACAAAAATAAGAGGCGGTAGGCACGTACACGGCATCAGCCTATGCGCGACGCCCCGGAAAATGGGGCATGGCGACACACTGCCTATTTAACAGCAAAGCCTTCAGCTACTCAAATCAGCCCGGCCAGTGGCATCCGGCTGGGCGATTTTGTCGCAGCATGGGCGGCCGATCAGGGCTGCGGGGTGGCGACAGGCTTGCTAGAGTGGGTTGGCACCTGCTGGATGAATTCAATCGCCGTTAGGGGGTAAACATGGCAATCGATATCGGTATCAGTGAAGAAGATCGCAAGTCCATCGTCGAAGGGCTGTCCCGTCTGCTGTCGGACACCTATGTGCTGTATCTGAAAACCCATAACTTCCACTGGAATGTCACCGGTCCGATGTTCCGTACGCTGCACCTGATGTTCGAAGAGCAATACAACGAACTGGCGCTGGCCGTGGACTTGATCGCCGAACGTATCCGGGCGCTGGGGTTTCCGGCGCCGGGCGCTTACGCGACCTATGCACGTCTTTCTTCTATCAAGGAGGAGGAGGGTGTGCCGAGCGCCGAAGACATGATCAAGCAACTGGTTGCCGGCCAGGAAGCAGTGACGCGTACCGCGCGTGGCATCTTCCCGTTGCTCGACAAAGTCAGTGACGAACCTACCGCCGACCTGCTGACCCAGCGCATGCAGGTGCACGAGAAAACCGCGTGGATGCTGCGAGCGCTGCTGGAAGGGTAATCAGCGCCAGGTGCGGGTATTTATAGCAGGCCAATACCCGCGAGCTTCCAAAGTCTTACTTTTGATGTCGGCTTATCCTACGCAGATGGGCAATTAGTCATCTGGATATAACTTTGCGTCTGCGCTTTTATGAAGGCACAGGATGTTGTCTTTATAAAAAGCAGCGATGGCAAAGGAGTGTCAGCGATATGGTCGATGGAGACAGGCAAACCGAAAACTTCGGTTCGCGACAGGAAGGAAGGGTCGATCCGCTGGTCAGCGAGTTCGATATTGCATTGATTCAGCCGTTGTCCAGGTCCGTGCGCCTGAATGGTTTTGCGACTTGCCTGCGGCTCGAGCAGGTCTACTGGAACATTCTCGGGCGCATGGCCGAGGATTGCGGTTGTTCGATCAGTACGTTGCTGTCCCATGTGGATCGGCAAGTGCACTTGCGCCACGGCGGGGTAAAAAACTTCAGCGGTCTGGTGCGGGTGGTCTGCGTGATGAATGGTCTCAAGGAAGTCCCGCAGGCCATCACGCTGTGACGGGCAGTTGAAATGACGTTGCCGCCTGTGCAGTCTTCCGGCTGCACAGGCCGCATTTAATGGATATAATCCCGCCCTTTCGCCGCAAAGCCCTGCGCGCGGTGGCAATCTGATCGCCGAGACACACCCATGCCGATGTACGATTACCAATGCGCTTCCTGTGGTCATCAGTTGGAAGCCATTCAAAAGATCAGCGAGGCACCGCTGGTCGACTGCCCTGCCTGCCAGGCACCAGAGCTCAAGAAACAGCTGTCCATGCCCGGCTTTCGCCTCAGTGGCGGTGGTTGGTACGAGACTGATTTCAAGACCGGCGCCAAGAAGAATCTGGCCGGTGGCGACAAATCTGACTAGGGTTCAAACCCAGGTCGAACGACACGCGCGAGTTTCCGTTTTGTTTGAACGCAACGGGATCTCCACCGAATTTCGAATTACGAGAAGCGAACCACTACCATGATGCGCAGCCACTATTGCGGCCAACTGAACGAAAGCCTGGAAGGCCAGGAAATTACCCTTTGCGGATGGGTTCACCGTCGCCGCGACCACGGCGGGGTGATTTTCCTCGATATCCGTGATCGTGACGGTCTGGCCCAAGTGGTATTCGATCCGGATCGCGCCGAAAGCTTCGCTGCTGCCGACCGCGTGCGCAGCGAATACGTGGTGAAGATCACCGGTAAGGTGCGTCTGCGTCCGGCCGGCGCGACCAACGCCAACATGGCGTCGGGCATGATCGAAGTGCTGGGCTACGAGCTGGAAGTGCTGAACGAGTCGGAAACCCCGCCGTTCCCGCTGAACGAGTTCTCCGACGTCGGCGAAGAAACCCGCCTGCGTTACCGCTTCCTCGACCTGCGTCGTCCGGAAATGGCCGAGAAGCTGCGTCTGCGTTCGCGCATGACCACCAGCATCCGTCGCTTCCTCGACGAGAACGGCTTCCTCGACGTCGAAACTCCGATCCTGACCCGTGCCACCCCTGAAGGTGCGCGTGACTATCTGGTGCCGAGCCGTACTCACGCCGGTTCGTTCTTTGCTCTGCCGCAATCGCCGCAGCTGTTCAAGCAACTGCTGATGGTCGCCGGCTTCGACCGTTACTACCAGATCGCCAAGTGCTTCCGCGACGAAGACCTGCGCGCTGACCGTCAGCCGGAATTCACCCAGATCGACATCGAGACCAGCTTCCTCGATGAAAAAGAGATCATGGGCCTGACCGAGCAAATGATCCGCAACCTGTTCAAGGAAGTGCTGGGTCTGGAATTCGGCGATTTCCCGCACATGACTTTCGAAGAAGCCATGCGCCGTTACGGTTCCGACAAGCCAGACCTGCGTAACCCGCTGGAACTGGTCGACGTTGCCGATCAACTGAAAGAGGTCGATTTCAAAGTCTTCAGCGGCCCGGCCAACGATCCGAAATGCCGTATCGCCGCACTGCGCGTTCCAGGCGGGGCGAGCATGCCACGCAAGCAGATCGACGATTACACCAAGTTCGTCGGCATCTACGGTGCCAAGGGCCTGGCGTACATCAAGGTCAACGAGCGTGCTGCCGGTGTTGACGGTCTGCAATCGCCGATCGTGAAGAACATTCCGCTGGAAAACCTCAACGCCATCCTCGATCGCGTTGGCGCAGTCGATGGCGACATCGTGTTCTTCGGCGCCGACAAGGCCAAGATCGTCAGCGAAGCCTTGGGCGCACTGCGCATCAAGCTCGGTCACGACCTCAAGCTGCTGACCTGCGAGTGGGCGCCAATGTGGGTCGTCGACTTCCCGATGTTCGAAGAAAACGACGACGGCAGCTTCTCTGCGCTGCACCACCCGTTCACCGCACCGAAGTGCACGCCGCAAGAGCTCGAAGCCAACCCGGCTGGCGCTCTGTCCCGCGCGTACGACATGGTCCTGAACGGCACTGAGCTGGGCGGCGGTTCGATCCGTATCCACCGTAAAGAGATGCAACAGTCGGTATTCCGTCTGCTGGGCATCAACGAAGCGGAACAGGAAGAAAAGTTCGGCTTCCTGCTTGATGCGCTGAAGTACGGTGCACCGCCGCACGGTGGTCTGGCTTTCGGTCTGGACCGTCTGGTGATGCTGATGACCGGCGCCCAGTCGATCCGTGAAGTGATCGCCTTCCCGAAAACCCAGAGTGCTGCCGACGTGATGACGCAAGCACCGGGTGTGGTGGATGCCAAGGCATTGCGCGAGCTGCACATTCGTTTGCGCGAAACGCCAAAGGCTGAGTAAGACGGGCCTGAAGGCGCATCTTCGGATGCGCCTTTTTTCTATCTATAGAGAGCAGGTCGAGATTTTTTTGTTTGCTGGCCGCTGCATGAGCAGGGCGGGCAACGTTTCAAAGAGAATTCGGAGCGAGTTATGGCAGGTCATTCCAAGTGGGCGAACATCAAGCACCGCAAAGAACGTCAGGATGCCAAGAGGGGCAAGATCTTCACCAAGTGGATCCGTGAGCTGACCGTTGCGGCCCGTCAGGGTGGCGGTGATCCGGGTTCCAACCCGCGTCTGCGCCTGGCCCTGGACAAGGCGCTGAGCGCGAACATGAGCCGCGACATCATCGACCGTGCCGTTGCGCGCGGCGCCGGTGCCACCGAAGCGGACAACGTTGAAGAACTGACCTACGAAGGTTACGGCCCGGGCGGTGTGGCGGTGATGGTCGAGTGCATGACCGATAACCGCAACCGTACCGCCGCAGCCGTGCGCCATGCGTTCAGCAAGTGCGGCGGCAACCTCGGCACCGACGGTTCTGTGGCGTACCTGTTCGAACGCAAGGGCCAGATCAGCTTCGCGCCGGGCGTCGATGAAGACGCACTGACCGAAGCGGCGCTGGAAGCCGATGCCGATGACGTGGTCACTCACGAAGACGGCTCGATCGACGTGTTCACCTCGTTCACCAGCTTCTATGCGGTGCGTAATGCGCTGGAGGCCGCTGGTTTCAAGGGTGATGACGCGGAAATCGTCATGCAGCCGACCACCAGCGCCGAGCTGGATCTGGAAGGTGCGGAGAAAGTCCTCAAGCTGATCGATATGCTCGAGGACCTGGATGATGTGCAGAACGTCTATTCCAATGCGGACATTCCGGAAGACGTGGCCGCTCAGCTCGGTTAAGAACGGCTACGATTCAATGTGGGAGCGGGCTTGCTCGCGAAGGCGGCGTATCAGCAAACATCAATGCTGAATGACACACCGCTTTCGCGAGCAAGCCCGCTCCCACAATTGTTTTTCGTTGTTATGTAAATCGTGTTTATTCAAAACCGCAGGCGTTATGACTTTAATTCTTGGTATCGACCCCGGTTCGCGCATTACCGGTTACGGCATTGTTCGTGATACCGGGCGTGGTGGCTGCATCTATGTGGCCTCGGGCTGTATCCGCACCGGCGCCGGCGAGCTGCACGAGCGTCTGCAAATCGTCTATCGCGGCGTACGCGAGATCATCCAGACTTATGGCCCGGTGACCATGGGCATCGAAAAAGTGTTCATGGCGAAAAACGCCGATTCGGCGCTCAAGCTCGGCCAGGCCCGCGGCGCAGCGATTGTCGCCGGTGCCGAAGAATGCCTCGAGATCGCCGAGTACACGGCCACTCAGGTCAAACAGGCCGTGGTCGGCACTGGCGCCGCCAATAAAGAGCAGGTGCAGATGATGGTCATGCACATGCTCAAACTGACCGCCAAACCGCAAATCGATGCCTCGGATGCCCTGGCCATCGCCATTTGCCATGCGCATACCCGCTCGAGTCTGCTGCCGCACGGTTTGGGAACGGCACGCAGTCGTGGCGGGCGCCTGCGTCTCTGATAGCATCAGCATCAAATTTGCGGAGTGTGGACTTGCGCGCCTGTGTTGTCGGCCCGAGTCCTTCGCTCTGATAGTCGCCAGCCCACGGCTGGCCAATGCTCAAGGATCTGAAACGTGATTGGACGCTTGCGCGGCACCTTGGCTGAGAAACAGCCGCCGCACCTGATTCTGGATGTAAACGGCCTCGGGTATGAGCTGGAAGTGCCCATGACCACCCTTTATCGCCTGCCGTCGGTCGGTGAACCGCTGACCCTGCACACCCATTTGGTCGTACGCGAAGACGCGCAATTACTCTATGGTTTTTCCGGCAAGCGTGAGCGAGACTTTTTTCGCGAGTTGATCCGTCTCAATGGTGTCGGGCCAAAACTGGCGCTGGCACTGATGTCGAGCCTGGAAGTCGACGAACTGGTCCGTTGCGTGCAATCCCAGGACACGTCGGCCCTGACCAAAGTCCCGGGCGTTGGCAAGAAAACCGCCGAGCGTCTGTTGGTCGAACTGAAAGATCGATTCAAGGCCTGGGAAACTTCGCCGGCGATGTTTGCCTTGGTGCCGAATCAGCCAGACGGCCCTGCGCCGGTCAACACCGCTGAAAACGATGCGGTCAGTGCACTGATTTCCCTGGGCTACAAGCCGCAGGAAGCGAGCAAGGCGATTACCGCCATCAAGGACAAGAATTTGAGCAGTGAAGACCTGATCCGCCGCGCCCTGAAGGGAATGATTTAAGTGATTGAAGCTGATCGTCTGATCGCCGCCGCGCACGTCCCGCGCGAACGCGAAGAAGTCCAGGACCGGGCCATCCGTCCGGTCAGTCTGGCTGACTACATTGGCCAGCCGACCGTGCGCGAGCAGATGGAGCTGTTCATCCAGGCCGCCCGTGGTCGCAATGAATCCCTCGATCACACGCTGATCTTCGGCCCGCCGGGGTTGGGTAAAACCACCTTGGCGAACATCATCGCCCAGGAAATGGGCGTGTCGATCAAAAGCACCTCGGGCCCGGTGCTTGAACGTCCGGGTGACCTGGCCGCATTGCTGACCAATCTTGAACCGCACGATGTGCTGTTCATCGACGAAATCCATCGTCTGTCGCCGATCGTTGAAGAAGTACTGTACCCGGCGATGGAAGATTTCCAGCTCGACATCATGATCGGCGAAGGGCCGGCAGCGCGCTCGATCAAGCTTGATCTGCCGCCGTTTACCCTTGTTGGTGCGACCACTCGCGCCGGCATGCTGACTAATCCGTTGCGTGACCGCTTCGGTATCGTCCAGCGTCTTGAGTTCTACAGCACGGCCGATCTGGCGACGATTGTCAGTCGTTCGGCAGCGATTCTCGGTCTGCCGCTGGATCCTGAAGGTTCTTTCGAAATCGCCCGACGTGCCCGGGGTACGCCGCGGATCGCCAACCGTCTGTTGCGGCGGGTGCGCGATTTCGCCGAAGTCCGCGCCAAGGGGCATATCACCAAAGCGGTGGCGGATCTGGCGTTGAACCTGCTCGATGTCGATGAGCACGGCTTTGATCACCAGGACCGGCGTTTGCTGTTGACCATGATCGAAAAGTTTGACGGCGGGCCGGTCGGTATCGACAGCCTGGCGGCGGCGATCAGCGAAGAGCGTCACACCATTGAAGACGTGCTGGAACCGTACCTGATTCAGCAGGGTTACATCATGCGCACGCCACGGGGCAGGGTGGTGACGCGACATGCCTACCTGCATTTCGGATTAAACATTCCGTCACGAATGGGCGAGATGCCCGTGGTAGACGAGTTTCTCGATGCCGTGGACGATTAATACACATTTGTTGTCGATTTATTCAGGGTTTGTACTGTCAGACGACGGTACTTTTGCAGTAAAGCCCTGAAACCATGAAAAACAGTTGCCTGGCCGGATTGGCAACCTGAGGAGTAAGCACTAGAGTATGCGCGCGCAAAACGGGCTTGAGCCGTTCGCACATCGTTGTCGCGTTTATTACGAGGACACCGATGCGGGCGGCATCGTGTATTACGTTAATTACCTCAAGTTTATGGAACGGGCTCGAACCGAGCGGCTCCGCGAACTGGGCTTTGCCCAATCGCAGCTTGCTGGGGAGGACCTGTTGTTCGTCGTGCATTCCAGCGAAGCGCGCTATCACGCGCCGGCGCGACTGGACGACGAACTGCTGGTAAGCGCTGAAGTAATCGAATTGAACCGTGCCAGCCTGCGCTTTAAACAGCAGGTCAGGCGGGCTACGGATAATGTGCTGCTCTGTGAAGGGCAGTTTTTGGTGGCCTGTGTGCGCACTGACAGTTTGAAACCCCGGGCCCTTCCCGAAGACTTGCGTGCGGCCTTCGCCGACGCGGTCGGCCCGGGTACACACTCAAAGCAGGAGATAAAGCGTGGAAGCTAACGTCGTCGACCATTCCTCCATGTGGAGCCTGGTCAGCAATGCCAGCATCGTGGTGCAGTTGGTAATGTTGACCCTGGTGGCCGCATCGGTGACCTCATGGATCATGATCTTTCAGCGCAGCAATCTGCTGCGTGCCGGTCGACGCGCCCTGGAGAGCTTCGAAGAGCGCTTCTGGTCGGGTATCGACCTGTCCAAGTTGTACCGTCAGGCGGGCAGCAACCCGGACCCGGATTCGGGCGTGGAGCAAATCTTCCGTGCCGGTTTCAAGGAATTCTCGCGTCTGCGTCAGCAGCCAGGCGTCGATCCTGAGGCGGTGATGGAAGGTGTGGCCCGGGCCATGCGCGTAGCCATCTCGCGCGAAGAAGAGAAACTGGAGCAGAGCCTGCCGTTCCTCGCCACTGTCGGTTCGGTCAGCCCGTACATCGGTCTGTTCGGTACCGTGTGGGGCATCATGAACTCTTTCCGCGGTCTGGCCAGCGCCCAGCAAGCGACCCTGGCCACTGTCGCCCCGGGTATCGCCGAAGCCCTGATCGCCACCGCGATCGGCCTGTTCGCTGCAATCCCTGCAGTAATCGCTTACAACCGTTTCGCCGCTCGCAGCGAAACCTTGCTGAGCCGCTACTACACCTTCGCCGATGAATTCCAGGCGATCCTGCACCGCAAAGTGCACACCAGCGAAGAATAAGCAGGTATTTTCCAATGGCTTTAATCGCTCGAGCTCGCAAAAAGCGCAAGCCGGTCGCCGAAATGAACGTAGTGCCTTACATCGACGTGATGCTGGTACTGCTGGTCATTTTCATGGTGACCGCGCCGATGCTCAATCAGGGCGTGAAAGTTGATCTGCCCAAGGTTTCCAGCGAAGCCTTGCCGCAGGACAACAACACCCAGGTCCTGACCATTTCGATCAAGGCTGACAAGACCTATTACTGGAACCTTGGCAGCGAAGTCGACACCGAGAAGCAACAGGACAGGGCCATGACCCTGCCACAGATGACGGATGCGGTGACCAAGATCATTCGCGCCGGCACCGAAGGCGGCAAGCGTACCCAGGTCTTTATCCGTGGTGACAAGACCGTCGACTACGGTTCGGTCATGGGCGCCATGGGCGGGTTGCAGAAAGCCGGCGTCGGTAACGTTGGTCTGATCACCGAGGCCCCCTGATGCAGCAACAGAGAGAGCCGTCCGCCTCGGAAAGCTTCTTCTGGCCTAGTGTCTGGGCGATTGTCTTGCACGTGCTGGTCTTCGGCATGCTGTTCGTCAGTTTCGCCTTCACACCGGAGCTGCCGCCGGCCAAGCCGATTGTCCAAGCGACCCTGTACCAACTGAAATCGAAAAGTCAGGCAACCACCCAGACCAATCAGAAGATTGCGGGTGAGGCGAAGAAATCCGCCGCGCGCCAGACCGAAGTCGAGCAGATGGAACAGAAAAAGGTCGAGCAGGAAGCGGTGAAAGCTGCGGAACAAAAGAAAGAAGAAGCGGCTCAAAAGGCCGAGGAAGCCAAGAAGGCCGATGAGGCCAAGAAAGCGGACGAAGCGAAAAAGGCCGATGACGCCAAAAAAGCCGACGACGCGAAGAAAGCCGAAGCCAAGAAGGCCGAAGAGAAACAATTGGCTGATATAGCCAAGAAGAAAGCCGAAGAAGAGGCTAAAGAAGAGGCCAAGAAAGAGGCCGCTGAAGAAGCCAAGAAGAAAATCGTCGAAGACGCGAAGAAGAAAGCCGCCGAAGACGCCAAGAAGAAAGCTGAGGCTGACGAGGCGAAGAAGAAAATCGCCGAGGACGCCAAGAAGAAAGCTGCTGCCGATGCTGCGAAGAAGAAATCGCAGGATGCAGCGCGCAAGTCTGTCGAAGAGAAGAAGGCGCAGGCACTGGCCGATTTGCTTTCCGACAAGACCGAGCGTCAGCAGGCTCTGGCGGATGAAGTGGGTGATGAAACCGCAGGTAACTTCGATGATCTGATTCGTTCACGGGCATCGGAAGGTTGGGCGCAGCCGCCATCGGCCCGCAAGGGCATGAAGGTGATCCTGCAGATCAACATGCTGCCTGACGGAACGATCTCCGGTGTTTCGGTGGCTCATTCCAGCGGTGACGTGCCTTTCGACAGTTCTGCGGTCGCGGCAGTAAAAAACATTGGTCGATTGACCGAAATGCAGGGTTTGAAGCCAGCTGATTTCGCTCCCTATCGTTCATTCAAGATGACATTCACACCTGAGGATCTAGCCTTGTGAGAAACCTTCTTCGAGGACTGCTTGTCGTCATGGTCTGCTTTGCAGGCCTGGCTACAGCGGATGAAAAAAATATCCTGGTCAGCAGTGGCAGCTCCCAGGCGACTCCAATTGCCGTAGTGCCATTTGGTGTCCAGGGCGGTTCGGTGCTGCCGGACGACATGGCTGAAATCATTGGTAACGATTTGCGTAACTCGGGTTATTACGCGCCGATTCCAAAGCAGAACATGATCAGCCAGCCAAGCCAGCCGAGCGAAATCATCTTCCGTGACTGGAAGGCGGTAAATGCTCAGTTCATCATGGTGGGCAGCATTGCCCCTGCCGGCGGCCGCCTGCAGGTGCAATGGGCACTGTTCAACGTTGCCACCGAACAGAAAGTGGCTGATGGCAGTGTTTCCGGTACCCCGGAGCAGCTGCGCGACATGGCGCACTTCATCTCCGACCAGTCGTTCCAGAAGCTGACCGGTATCGAAGGTGCGTTTTCGACTCGCCTGCTGTACGTGACGGCTGAACGCTTCTCCGAGAAGAACACCCGTTACACCCTGCAACGCTCGGACTACGACGGCGCCCGCGCAGTGACTCTGCTGCAATCGCGTGAGCCGATCCTGTCGCCGCGTTTTGCACCGGATGGCAAGCGCATCGCCTACGTGTCGTTCGAGCAGAAGCGTCCGCGCATCTTCATGCAGAACATCGACACCGGTCGCCGTGAGCAAATCACCAACTTCGAAGGCCTGAACGGTGCACCCGCGTGGTCGCCGAACGGTGATCGCCTGGCGTTCGTACTGTCGAAAGACGGTAACCCGGACATTTACGTGATGAACCTGGCTTCGCGTCAGATCACCCGTGTGACCGCAGGCCCTGGCATCAACACCGAACCGTACTGGGGCAAGGATGGTTCGACCATCTACTTCACCTCGGACCGCGGCGGCAAGCCACAGATCTACAAAACCAGCGCCAGTGGCGGCGGTGCGGAGCGAGTGACCTTTATCGGTAACTACAACGCCAACCCGAAATTGTCGGCGGATGAAAAGACTCTGGTGATGATCCATCGCCAGGACGGCTTCACCAATTTCAAGGTGGCGGCCCAGGATTTGCAGCGAGGGAGTGTAAAGATCCTCACTGATAGCACTCTGGACGAGTCACCCACTGTTGCGCCCAACGGCACCATGGTAATCTACGCCACCCGCCAGCAGGGCCGGGGAGTCTTGATGCTCGTGTCCATTAATGGACGCGTTAGGCTCCCGCTTCCTACCGCTCAAGGCGAAGTCAGAGAACCGTCCTGGTCCCCTTACCTGAAGTGAGCGGGCGCTACACGTTTTACTTAACACACTGGGGTTCATTAGGAGTTTCACGATGGAAATGCTGAAGTTTGGTAAATTTGCTGCGCTGGCTCTGGCCATGGCTGTAGCTGTAGGTTGCTCGTCCAAAGGCGGCGACAACGCCGGTGAAGGCGCTGTTGATCCAAACGCTGGTTACGGCGCAAACACTGGTGCCGTTGACGGTTCCCTGAGCGAAGAAGCTGCTCTGCGCGCAATCACCACCTTCTACTTCGAATACGACAGCTCGGACCTGAAGCCAGAAGCCATGCGCGCTCTGGACGTTCACGCCAAAGACCTGAAAGCAAACGGCGCTCGCGTTGTTCTGGAAGGCAACACCGACGAACGTGGTACTCGTGAGTACAACATGGCACTGGGCGAGCGTCGTGCGAAAGCCGTTCAGCGCTACCTGGTACTGCAAGGTGTTTCCCCAGCTCAGCTGGAACTGGTTTCCTACGGCGAAGAGCGTCCAGTTGCTACCGGCAACGACGAGCAGTCCTGGGCTCAAAACCGTCGCGTCGAACTGCGTAAGTAATTCGATATGCGAACGTGCCGTCGTGCTGTAACTGTTCTGGCTCTCAGCCTCGCGCCGCTTGCGGTGTGGGCTGCGGTTCCTGTGGTCGATGACAACTCCGGTTATAACAATAGCGGGAGCAGTTATCCGCCTGCAGGTTACGGTACGAACGGCGCCTATGCCGGGGGAGCGGCTTCGGCCCCTGCCTCGGCACAAGGCATGCTGTTCAACCAATTGCAACAGATGCAGGATCAGATATCGCGCCAGCAAGGTGTGATCGAAGAACTGCAGAATCAGGTTGCGCGCATGAAGCAGGAATCCCTGGAGCGATACCAGGATCTTGATCGGCGCATAGGATCCGGCGTTGCACCTGCCGCGACTCCTGAGAATTCTTCTGCCGGTGGCGATGCAAGCGCTGCTGCCGGTGCTGCTGGCGCCGGGGCTGCTACTGCTGCTCAGGCACCTGCTGCAAGCAGCGAACCGGGTGATCCGGCCAAGGAAAAGCTGTATTACGATGCGGCTTTCGACCTGATCAAAGCCAAGGATTTCGACAAGGCCAGCCAGGCTTTCTCGGCATTCCTGCGCAAATACCCGAACAGCCAATACGCGGGCAATGCCCAGTACTGGTTGGGCGAAGTCAATCTGGCCAAAGGCGATCTGCAAGGTGCAGGTCAGGCTTTTGCCAAGGTTTCGCAGCTGTATCCCAAGCACGCCAAAGTGCCGGATTCGCTGTACAAGCTGGCTGATGTAGAACGCCGCCTCGGTCACACCGACAAGGTCAAAGGTATTCTGCAGCAGGTGGTGGCCCAATATCCGGGTACCTCCGCCGCTCAGTTGGCGCAACGCGATCTGCAACGCATGTAAGCAAGCTCGACCCGTTTGGAAGAAACCCGCGCTTGTCGCGGGTTTTTTCGTTAGAATTCACGCCCTTTTTCTGAAACACGCTTCTTGTGGTTCGCGCGTTGGCGGGATTACCTGAAGTGCCTGACGGAGGCGGACAGCCTGTTTAGCTGTTACGCCCGTGGCGACTATGCAAGACACATTGAGAATCACCGAAGTTTTCTACTCTTTGCAGGGGGAAACGCGGACTGCCGGGCTGCCCACTGTTTTTGTGCGCCTGACCGGTTGCCCATTGCGTTGCCAATACTGCGACAGCGCCTATGCCTTCAGTGGCGGCACTGTGCGCACCCTCGACGATATCCTCGAGCAAGTGGCCGGGTTTCGCCCGCGCTACGTCTGTGTCACCGGCGGTGAGCCGTTGGCACAGCCCAATGCCATTCCTTTAATTAAACAGTTGTGTGATGCCGGTTACGAGGTCTCGCTGGAAACCAGCGGTGCCCTCGATATTTCGGCTGTCGATCCGCGCGTCAGTCGTGTGGTCGACCTGAAAACACCGGGCTCTAAAGAAGCTCATCGCAACCGTTACGAAAATATCGAATTGCTGACCCCCAACGATCAGGTGAAGTTTGTCATCTGTTCGCGGGAAGACTATGACTGGGCGGTATCGAAATTGATCCAGTACGGGCTTGATCGACGTGCGGGTGAAGTGCTGTTCTCCCCAAGTCATCATGACCTCAATGCCAGGGATCTGGCGGATTGGGTGGTGGCAGACAACCTGCCAGTGCGCCTGCAACTGCAGCTGCATAAATATCTATGGAATGATGAGCCGGGGCGCTGATATGACTGAACAACTGAACACTAGCGAAAAACGTGCAGTAATCCTGCTGTCCGGTGGCTTGGACTCGGCCACCGTCGTAGCGATGGCCCGTGCTGAAGGCTACGCCTGCTACACAATGAGTTTCGACTACGGTCAGCGCTCCCGCGCCGAATTGCACGCCGCTGCACGCGTCGCCCGCGACCTGGGCGTGGTTGAGCACAAGGTGATTGGGCTGAACCTCGACGGCATGGGCGGCTCGGCCCTGACCGACACCCGCATCGACATTCCTGAAGAGTTGGGCGAAGGCATTCCAGTGACCTACGTGCCAGCGCGTAACACGGTGTTCCTGTCGCTGGCATTGGGCTGGGCAGAAGTGCTTGGCGCACGTGACATCTTTATTGGTGTAAACGCGGTGGACTACTCCGGTTACCCGGATTGCCGTCCGGAGTTCATTGAGTCGTTCGAGCGCATGGCCAATCTGGCGACCAAGGCTGGCGTGGAAGGCAATGGCTTCCGTATCCAGGCGCCGTTGCAGAACCTGAGCAAAGCCCAAATCGTCCAGGCAGGCGTGAAGCTCGGCGTTGATTATGGCCTGACCGTTTCCTGCTATCAGGCCGACGATGACGGCCGCGCGTGCGCCAAATGCGACAGCTGCCGCCTGCGTGCAGAAGGCTTTGCGGCCGCTGGTGTGGACGACCCAACACCTTATTTTTGATTATTTTCAAAAAGGTGTTGAATAGTCCTTAAAAATCAGTATTATACGCGCCACCACACAGCGGGTCGTTAGCTCAGTTGGTAGAGCAGTTGGCTTTTAACCAATTGGTCGTAGGTTCGAATCCCACACGACCCACCATATTTGGCGGTTTAGAAAATCCGGAAGGCCCACGAAAGTGAGGATTTCCGGGTTTTTTTTTGCCTGCAATTCGGCCATGCGTTATTTCAGTGCCGGCGGCGCTGACGCAGGTCAGAATCATCTTTTTTATCAACGGGATATTCTGTAGCCTTGCGCAGCTTCAACGCTGTCCGTGCCTGATAATACTCACTCTCCCGGCGGTACCCTCAAGCGGTCCGGAGCCGGGTGTATACTCGACTTTCGCGCGAATGCGCCTGCAGGTCTTGCGAACATGACGCAGATTTCCGAACGCCTTCTGGTTCAAGCCCACCTCGATGCCAAACAGCCCAAACCGCTGACGGCCGAGGAAGAGGCTTATTACCGTTCTGCCATTGCCGCCGAGCTCAAGGCTCAGGACGCGGTGCTGGTAGCCCACTTTTATTGCGACCCGGTGATTCAGGCCTTGGCCGAAGAAACCGGCGGTTGCGTGTCCGACTCCCTGGAAATGGCGCGCTTCGGCAACGCCCATCCGGCCAAGACTGTAGTAGTCGCCGGCGTGAAGTTCATGGGCGAGACCGCGAAGATTCTCAACCCGGAAAAACGCGTGCTGATGCCGACGCTGGACGCGACCTGCTCGCTCGACCTCGGTTGCCCGGTCGATGAGTTCTCGGCGTTCTGTGATCAGCACCCGGAGCGTACGGTGGTGGTTTACGCCAACACCTCCGCAGCGGTTAAAGCACGCGCTGACTGGGTGGTGACATCGAGTTGTGCGCTGGAGATCGTCGAAAGCCTGATGGACAACGGCGAGACGATCATCTGGGGGCCGGACAAGCACCTGGGCACCTACATCCAGCGCAAGACCGGCGCTGACATGTTGCTCTGGGACGGCGCCTGCATCGTTCACGAAGAGTTCAAGTCCAAGCAGCTTGAGGACATGAAAGCGCTGTACCCGGACGCTGCCATTCTGGTGCACCCGGAGTCGCCGACATCGGTGATCGAGCTGGCGGACGCTGTCGGCTCCACCAGTCAGTTGATCGCTGCCGCGCAGAGCCTGCCGAACAAGACCCTGATCGTCGCGACCGACCGTGGCATCTTCTACAAGATGCAGCAGCTGTGTCCGGACAAGGTCTTCATCGAGGCGCCAACCGCCGGTAACGGCGCTGCCTGCCGCAGTTGCGCACATTGCCCGTGGATGGCCATGAATACCCTTGAGCGCACGCTGAAGAGCTTGAAGGAAGGCACGAACGAGATCTTTGTTGATCCGGCGCTGATTCCGCAGGCGATTCGGCCATTGAAGCGCATGCTCGATTTCACTCAGGCGGCGCGGATGAAGCTGGCCGGTAACGCCTGAAAGCAAAAGATCGCAGCCTGCGGCAGCTCCTACATAGTTCGGTGTAGGAGCTGCCGCAGGCTGCGATCTTTTTTTATGGGCGCTTACTTTTGTTTCTTCGGGACTCGCACCACGCGCGTATCCGAATAGATGTCATGCCACGTGCGCTTCTGCTTGTCATACAGCGACCAGAAGAATCCCAGCCCCACGCACAACCACGACGCAATCGACACCATGAAGCGCAGCAGCGCCTGCCACAGGCTGATTGCCGTGCCGTTGGCGTTCTGCACGCGAATGCCCCACACCTGCATGCCCAGTGTCTGCCCGCCATGGGTCCAGAACTTGGCGAAAAATCCAAACAGCACCAGCAGCAGCACTGTCGAATACAGAGGATCGCCATCGAGCTTGCCGGCATCGGTCATGATCCGCAGTCGCTCTTCGCCGATGATTGCCGCCTGGATCATCTTGTAGATGCCACCGGTCACGATCAACAGGGCAGTGCACAACAGGAAGTCATAGAACATCGCTGCCAGACGACGGCCAAGGCCAACGGGAGGAAAGTCCCCTTGGGGCGTGAGCAGGTTTTTCGACATGGCAGCCTCTGGGCGCAAAATGAAGCGCCATTTTACGGATTCGCGCGCACAAAAAAGCCCCTGATATCAATATCAGGGGCTTTTTCGTTACAGAAGATCAGGCTTCTGCTTGTACTTCGTCAGCCTGCATGCCTTTCTGGCCTTGCACAGCAACGAAAGTCACTTTCTGGCCTTCTTTCAGGCTTTTGAAGCCGTTGCCCTGAATGGCGCGGAAATGCACGAACAGATCCGGACCGCTTTCTGGAGTGATAAAACCAAAACCTTTCTCGTCGTTAAACCACTTGACGGTACCGCTCTGACGTGTGGACATTTCTTATTTCCTTTGACGCAAAAAATTAATGACAGCCTCTTTCTCATGAAAGAGTACTGGGGCTGGTTGCAGGAGAGTAAGAAGACGTCGAACGGGATGTAGCTAACTTGTAGGCTACTGCCCAGGTCACGATTCCAAGCTGACCCATGCAAACACAGTGGACAAACTCTACGCCAACTACGGGAGAAAAAACAAGCCCCGTAAATGGCCCGGTTTTACTGCGCTTCAGGTAGTTAGGTAGCCCACTAGTGCGGGCTTGGACGATTCGCTTGTTCAATTGTTTTCGATCGTTATAAGCAAAGTTCATATTCGAATCAGTTGATAGAAAATGCACTTTTTTGTGGCGATTGCGTGACACATTAGTGCACGCATTACGCAATCGCGTTACTTATAGAAACAGTCAATCAACCACGATAGTAGCGTTGTGCAACAAATGGCATTTTGCTTACAAGCATTGCTACCTTTTTTCCACGCACGATTGCCCAAACGGTTGTATCGAGCGTGACATAAGCGCTGTCGAGGTAACCCATTGCCAACGGACCGCCCAGAGTCGGACCGAAACCGCCGCTGCACACGCTACCGACGATTTCGCCGGCTTCGTTGACCATTTCTGCGCCTTCACGCACCGGGGTGCGTTCTTGCGGCAGCAGGCCGACGCGTTTGCGGGCGATGCCATTCTGTTGCTGGGCAAAAATGTTTTCCGCCCCCGGGAAACCACCGGCGCGGGCACCATCGGCGCGGCGTGGCTTGGAGATCGCCCACAACAGGCTCGCCTCGATCGGTGTGGTCTCGGTGTTCATGTCGTGGCCGTACAGGCACAGCCCGGCTTCCAGGCGCAGCGAGTCGCGGGCACCAAGGCCAATGGCCTGGACTTCCGGTTCGGCGAGCAGAGCGCGCGCAAGTTTTTCCGCGTCCGCGGCCGGTACCGAGATTTCGAAACCGTCTTCACCGGTGTAACCCGAACGGCTGACAAAGCAATCCACGCCCAACAACGACACGCGGTTGAACTGCATGAAGGTCATCTTCGCTACTTCTGGCGCAAGACGCGCCAGCACGGTAACGGCTGCCGGACCTTGCAACGCCAACAGCGCGCGCTCTTCGAACAGCGCCGTAATGGTGCACTGATCGCCAAGGTGTTTTTGCAAATGAGCCAGATCCTGATCCTTGCACGCGGCGTTGACCACCAGGAACAGTTCATCGTTGCCGAGGTTGGCGACCATCAGGTCATCGAGAATGCCGCCGGCCTCGTTGGTGAACATCGCATAGCGCTGCATGCCGACTGGCAGGTCGATGATGTCCACCGGCACCAGGGTTTCCAGGGCTTTGGCGGCATTGGCGCCGGTCAGGCGAATCTGGCCCATGTGCGAAACATCGAACAGCCCGGCCTGCTCACGGGTGTGCTGGTGTTCTTTCATCACGCCGAGCGGGTATTGCACGGGCATGTCATAGCCGGCGAACGGCACCATGCGGGCACCGAGTTCGATGTGCAGAGCGTGAAGTGGAGTTTTCGACAGTTGTTCGGTGGACATGCTTGGCTCCTTGGAAATTTGGGTTTGAGGTAAAGGGCAAGATTGAGATCAAGATCAAAAGCCCCTCACCCCAGCCCTCTCCCGGAGGGAGAGGGAGTTAGTTACGTTGCTCTCCCGGAGGGAGAGGGGGCTAAATGCGATCGTCTCCCTGAGGGAGGCGGAGTTAAATAAGGCTCAGCATTCGATAATGTTGACCGCCAGACCGCCGCGGGCAGTCTCCTTGTATTTGCTTTTCATGTCGGCGCCGGTCTGGCGCATGGTGCGGATGACTTTGTCGAGGGAGACGAAATGCTGGCCGTCGCCGCGCATGGCCATGCGCACCGCGTTGATGGCTTTCACCGAGCCCATCGCGTTGCGCTCGATACACGGCACTTGCACCAGCCCGCCAATCGGGTCGCAGGTCAGGCCGAGGTTGTGTTCCATACCGATTTCCGCAGCGTTCTCGACTTGCTGCACGCTGCCGCCGAGCACTTCACACAGCGCACCTGCCGCCATCGAACAGGCCACGCCGACTTCACCCTGGCAGCCGACTTCGGCGCCGGAGATCGAGGCGTTTTCCTTGTAAAGAATGCCGATGGCCGCCGCTGTCAGCAGAAACCGTACGACGCCGTCGTCAGTCGCACCGGGGATAAAACGCATGTAGTAATGCAGCACCGCCGGCACGATCCCGGCTGCGCCGTTGGTAGGTGCGGTGACCACGCGCCCGCCGTTGGCGTTTTCTTCGTTGACGGCGAGTGCGTAAAGGTTGACCCAGTCGAGTACCGACAACGGATCGCGCAGTGCCGATTCCGGGTTTTTGCACAGTTGCCGATGCAGCGCTGCCGCACGGCGCTTGACCTTCAAACCGCCGGGCAAGATGCCTTCGTTGCGGCAACCCGCAGCCACGCAGTCCTGCATCACCTGCCAGATTTTCAGCAGCCCGGCGCGGGTTTCCGCTTCCGGGCGCCAGGCACTTTCGTTGGTCAGCATCACCTGGCTGATCGACAGACCGTAAGTGGCGCAATGGCCGAGCAAGTCCTTGGCACTTTTGAACGGGAAGGTCAGTGGTGTGGCGTCTTCGACGATGCGGTCGGCACCGGCCGCGTCTTCATCGACGACAAAACCGCCGCCGACCGAGTAGTACTCACGGCTGCGGATCTGCAGGCCCGCTGCATCAAAGGCGCGAAAGATCATGCCGTTGGGGTGATAGGCCAGCGGCTTGCGAATCATCGCCAGATGTTCCTTCTCGTTGAACGCAATGCTGTGCTCGCCGAGCAGATTCAAACGGCCATTGCCGCGAATTTCTTGCAGGCGCGCGGCGACGGTTTCGGTATCGACGGTGTCCGGGTGTTCGCCTTCGAGGCCGAGCAGCACGGCTTTGTCGCTGCCGTGACCTTTACCGGTGGCGCCGAGGGAGCCGTAGAGTTCAATGCGCACGCTGGCGGTGGTTGTCAGCAGGTTTTCACGTCGCAGGCCTTCAGCGAAACGCGCGGCAGCGCGCATCGGGCCGACGGTGTGGGAACTGGAGGGGCCGATGCCAATCTTGAACAGGTCGAACACGCTTAACGACATGAGTGGTTCTCCGGTTTCTTGTTATAGGAATTGGCGAAACATCAGGCTGGTTAAATCCCCCTGTAGGAGCTGCCGAAGGCTGCGATCTTTTGATCCTGATCTTTCAACAGCAAGATCAAAAGATCGCAGCCTTCGGCAGCTCCTACAGGTGAATCGATGGGGGCGAGTGGCTCGCCCCTTACACTTTTAAGCGTAGCTTTCGATCGACGGGCAGGCGCAGACCAGGTTGCGGTCACCGAAGACGTTGTCGACGCGACCGACCGGTGGCCAGTATTTGCCTTCGATCAGCGACGCTACCGGATACACGGCCTGCTCGCGGCTGTACGGGTGCGTCCACTCGCCAACCAGTTCCGCTGCGGTGTGCGGAGCGTTTTTCAGCGGGTTGTCGTCCTTGTCCAGCGTGCCGTTTTCCACTGCGCGGATTTCTTCGCGGATGCGGATCATGGCGTCGCAGAAGCGATCGAGTTCTTCCTTGGATTCACTTTCGGTCGGCTCGATCATCAGCGTGCCGGCGACCGGGAACGACATGGTCGGCGCGTGGAAACCGAAGTCGATCAGGCGCTTGGCGACGTCATCAACGCTGATGCCGCTGCTGTCTTTCAACGGACGCAGATCCAGAATGCATTCGTGCGCCACCAGACCGTTGCTGCCGGTGTACAGCACTGGGTAGTGCTCTTCGAGGCGACGGGAGATGTAGTTGGCATTGAGGATCGCCAGCTGCGAAGCGCGCTTCAGACCGGCGCCACCCATCATCCGAATGTACATCCAGGTGATCGGCAAAATGCTCGCGCTGCCGAACGGTGCCGCGCAGACCGCGCCTTCCTTGCGTTCCATCTGGCCGTGGCCTGGCAGGAACGGCGTCAGGTGCGACTTCACGCCAATCGGGCCGACGCCCGGTCCACCACCGCCATGCGGGATGCAGAAGGTTTTGTGCAGGTTCAGGTGCGAGACGTCGCCGCCGAACTTGCCCGGTGCGCAGAGGCCGACCATTGCGTTCATGTTGGCGCCGTCGATGTACACCTGGCCGCCGTTGTCATGAATGATCCCGCAGATTTCGCGGATGCCTTCTTCGAACACGCCGTGGGTCGACGGGTAGGTGATCATCAGCGCGGCGAGGTGTTCGCGGTGCTCGATGGCTTTGGCGCGCAGGTCTTCGATATCGACGTTGCCGCGCGCATCGCACGCGGTGACGACAACGCGCATGCCGGCCATGTTGGCGGTGGCCGGGTTGGTGCCGTGGGCGGACGACGGGATCAGGCAGATGTCGCGACGCTCATCGCCACGGCTCTGGTGATAAGCACGAATCGCCAGCAGACCAGCGTATTCACCTTGCGAACCGGCGTTCGGTTGCAGCGAGATCGCGTCGTAACCGGTGGCGGCGCAGAGCATCGCTTCCAGCTCAAAGGTCAGTTGCTGATAACCGGCGCTTTGTGCGGCCGGGGCGAATGGGTGCAGCGCACCGAATTCAGCCCAGGTCACCGGGATCATTTCGCTGGCGGCGTTGAGTTTCATGGTGCACGAGCCCAGCGGGATCATGGTGCGATCCAGTGCCAGGTCCTTGTCCGCCAGTTTGCGCAGGTAGCGCATCAGCTCGGTTTCCGAGTGATAACGGTTGAACACCGGGTGGCTGAGGATCGGCGACTGACGTACCAGCGCAGCAGGAATAGTGCTCTGAACGGAAGCGGCGAGAGCAGCGAAGTCCGGCAGGGTCTTGCCGTCGGCGAACAGGCCCCACAGGGTTTCGATATCTGCCTGCGTGGTGGTTTCATCGACCGACAGGCCCAGACGCTGAGCGTCGATCACGCGCAGGTTGATCTGCGCAGCATGCGCCTTGTCGTGCAGCGCGGCGGTTTGCGCGCCGGTGGCCACGGTCAGGGTGTCGAAGAAGCTGGCTTGTTCGACTTTCGCGCCCAGCGCGGTCAGGCCCTTGGCCAGAATGGCGGTCAGGTGATGCACGCGGTTGGCGATCTGGGTCAGGCCTTTCGGGCCGTGGTAGACGGCGTACATGCTGGCGATGTTGGCCAGCAGCACTTGCGCGGTGCAGATGTTCGACGTGGCCTTCTCGCGACGGATGTGTTGCTCGCGAGTCTGCATCGCCAGACGCAGCGCCGGCTTGCCGAAACGGTCAACCGAAACACCGACCAGACGGCCCGGCATGTCGCGCTTGAACGCATCCTTGGTGGAGAAATAAGCGGCGTGCGGGCCACCGAAGCCCAGCGGCACGCCGAAGCGTTGTGCCGAACCGATAGCGACGTCGGCGCCGAATTCGCCCGGGGCGGTCAGCAGGGTCAGGGCCAACAGGTCAGCGGCCACGGCCACCAACGCGTTGGCGGCGTGGAAGCGTTCGGTTAGTTCGCGGTAGTCGAACACGTCACCGTTGCTGGCTGGGTATTGCAGCAGTGCGCCGAAGAACGGCGTCACGTCAGTCAGTTCACGCTCATCGCCCACTACAACTTCAATACCCAGCGGCTCGGCACGGGTGCGCAGCACGTCGAGGGTTTGCGGGTGGCTGTGGATCGAGGCGAAGAATTGGTGGCTGCCTTTGTTCTTGCTCAGGCGTTTGCAGAAGGTCATGGCTTCGGCAGCGGCGGTGGCTTCGTCGAGCAAGGAGGCGTTGGCGATTGGCAGGCCGGTGAGGTCGCTGATCAGGGTCTGGAAGTTCAGCAGCGCTTCGAGACGGCCCTGGGAAATTTCCGGTTGGTACGGGGTGTAAGCGGTGTACCAGGCCGGGTTTTCCAGCAGGTTACGCAGGATCGGCGACGGCGTGTGGCAGTTGTAGTAGCCCTGGCCGATGTAAGTCTTGAACAGCTGATTCTTGCCGGCGATGCCTTTAATCATCGCCAGGGCATCGGCTTCGCTGAGACCGTCGTCCAGGCCAAGCACGCTGGTGCCCTTGATGCTTTCCGGGATGACACTGGCGCTCAGGGCTTCAAGCGAGTCGAAGCCGAGGCTGTTGAGCATGGCTTGCTCGTCACCGGCGCGCGGGCCGATATGACGGGCGATGAATTCGTTGGCGGTGCCAAGGTTTACTTGAGTCATGTCGGTGTTCCTCAGGCTTCGGCTTGGGCTTTGATCAGGCGGTCGTACGCGTCCTGGTCGAGCAGTTTGCCGACAGCGGCGGCGTCGCTTGGCTGGAAGCGGAAGAACCAGCCTTGGCCCAGCGGATCTTCGTTGACCAGTTCCGGGGCGTCTTCCAGCGCCGGATTGACTTCCAGTACGTCGCCGTCGAGCGGCATGTACACGCCGCTGGCGGCTTTTACCGATTCCACGGTGGCGGCTTCGGCACCTTTTTCGTAAGCCTGCAGCTCAGGCAGTTGCACGAATACCACGTCGCCGAGGGCGTTCTGCGCGAATGCGGTGATGCCGACAGTAACGCTGCCATCAGCTTCGGTGCGCAGCCATTCGTGATCTTCAGTAAAACGCAACTCGCTCATGGGAACTCCTCAGGGGGCCAGACTCGTCTGGTGGACGCGGTGGAATAGTCGGGCGCGAAGGCCCTTATTTATGATGGGTTGATTAGCAAGAACGCGGCCAATGTTGATTTATCGTTATAAATCAATAAGTTAATTGTTTTGGTGAGGCGGTTTGAACTGTGGCGTGTAGCGAAATCGCTACAGGCTAAAGCGGGAAGAAAAGCTGAACGGGATCAAAGCCTTGCACAGCAGTGATCAGAGGAGGGTGTAGCGATATCGTTCCGCTGTAGCGCTTTCAGTACAGATGAAGGTCGTTTTTAGCGCAGAAAGCGAATCTCAAATGTAGGAGCTGCCGAAGGCTGCGATCTTTTGACTTTGGTCCTTAAAAACAAAATCAAAAGATCGCAGCCTTCGGCAGCTCCTACAGGGGATTTTTGGTGTGTTCAGGGTTTGTTGGGGATGCCGTATTTGCGCAGGCGATGGGCAATCGCGGTGTGCGAGGTTTGCAGGCGGCTGGCCAGTTGGCGGGTCGAGGGGTAGCTGACGTAGAGTTTTTCCAGCAGCGCTTTCTCGAAGGATTCGACCGCTTGTTCGAGGCTGTCGACGTCGCTGTCGGCCTGACGTGCGACGGAAGTGCCGGCGATGTCGAGGTCGCCGATATCCACCAGGCTGCTCTCGCAAATCGCTGCGGCGCGGAAGATCACGTTCTGCAATTGCCGCACGTTGCCCGGCCAGCGATTACCGAGCAGTGCAGGATAAGTCCCCGGTGCGAGGCGGCAGACCGGGCGCTGGATCTGCGCGCAAGCCTGCTGCATGAAATACCGCGCCAACAGCAGAATGTCCTGGCCGCGTTCCCGCAGCGGCGGCACTTCAACGTTAAGTACGTTGAGGCGATAGAACAGGTCTTCGCGGAACAGGCCTTCGCTGACCATTTTCTCCAGGTCACGGTGGGTCGCGCTGAGGATGCGCACGTTGACCTTCACCTCGCGATCACCGCCAACGCGGCGGAAGCTGCCGTCGTTCAAGAAGCGCAGCAACTTGGCCTGCAAGTACGGCGACATCTCGCCGATCTCATCGAGAAACACCGTGCCCTGATTGGCCAGTTCCATCAGCCCCGGTTTGCCACCACGCGCCGCACCGGTGAAGGCGCCGGGGGCGTAGCCGAACAGTTCGCTCTCGGCGAGGTTCTCCGGCAGCGCTGCGCAGTTCAACGCCAGAAAAGGCGCGCTGTGCCGCGCACTGATCGCGTGGCAGGCGCGGGCCACAAGTTCTTTGCCGGTGCCGGTTTCGCCCTGGATCAACAGTGGCGCATCAAGGGCAGCAACTCTTTGCGCGCGGGCCTTGAGCGTGCGGATCGCCGGGGATTCGCCGAGCAGCGCATCGAAACCTTCGGCGTGGTCGTGGTGCAACGCCGAGAGTTGTTCACCGATGCGGTTCGGTTGATACAAAGTGAGCAGGGCGCCAGCGTCGGTGATCGGCGTGGCGTCGAGCAACAGTGTCTGGCCGTTGACGGTGATTTCGCGCAGCGGCAGGCGGAAGCCGTGTTCGAGCAAAGTATCGAGCAGGGCTGGATCGTTGAATAGTTCAGAGACGCTTTCACCCGCAGGCTCGCGACCGTACAACGCGATCAACGCCGGGTTGGCCAGCAGCACCTTGCCGGCGCTGTCGAGCGCCAGTACCGGGTCGGTCATCGCCGCGAGCAAGGCATCGAGCTGCAAGTGCCGGCGCTGGCCGGGGAGGATGTCGACCACGGTCACCGCTTCCACGCCGAGCACACGAAACAACGCATCTTTCAGCTCTTCGAGCACTTGCGGGCTCAGGGTCGGCGCGTCGATGTAGACGTTCGGCGGGATCATCTCCACCGCATCCAGATTGAGATTGCGCCCACCGAGGATAGCCAGGACTTCCTGGGTGATGCCGACGCGGTCGATGAAACTGACGTGGATACGCATGGGGCGGTTCAGTGATCTGCAGAGCGGAGGGTGGCAAGTATGCCTTGGGCTTGGAGAGAGGTGAAAGCAAAAGCACCCTCACCCCAGCCCTCTCCCGGAGGGAGAGGGGGCCGATTGTGGAATGCTCACGAGGTACGCCGACCTGAAATACGGCTGTGAATCCATAAGCGACTCGGTCTTTCAGGTCGATATTTTCCGTCAGACACTTCGGTCAGTCCCCTCTCCCTCTGGGAGAGGGGGTCGATTGTGGAATGCTCACGAGGTACGCCGATCTGAAATACGGCTGTGAATCCATAAGCGACTCGGTCTTTCAGGTCGATATTTTCCGTCAGACACTTCGGTCAGTCCCCTCTCCCTCTGGGAGAGGGGGGTCGATTGTGGAATGCTCACGAGGTACGCCGACCTGAAAATACGGCTGTGAATCCATAAGCGACTCGGTCTTTCAGGTCGATATTTTCCGTCAGACACTTCGGTCAGTCCCCTCTCCCTCTGGGAGAGGGGGGTCGATTGTGGAATGCTCACGAGGTACGCCGACCTGAAATACGGCTGTGAATCCATAAGCGACTCGGTCTTTCAGGTCGATATTTTCCGTCAGACACTTCGGTCAGTCCCCTCTCCCTCTGGGAGAGGGCTAGGGTGAGGGGCTTTTGAGGTTTACTCGAAATGCTCAAGATTGACCGGATCCCCGGACTGCATATTCAACTTCTGCCGAATGTCTTCAAACATCAAATCGTAATGCTTGTGCACCGAACCGATCTGGCTGTGCGCCTTGGGAATTCCGTACTTCTCGGCGATCCGGGTCACGTCACGGGCGAAGTTATAAGCCTCTTCCTTGGGCAGGAAAAACGTTTCCTTCATGTCCTTGCCCTGCATATTGCCGTGCAGGGTGAACTGTATCCCTTTGCCTTTTTGCGGGTCGGTGAACACTTCATAGTCGAGGTGCACGTTGTAATTGACGTCATCGTCCGTCAACGCATGCCGCTCGATATGCAAATGACCAGGTTCGAATTGGGCCATGGGTTTCTCCTTTCAAGGCATGGGAGAAGGGCAGACCTGGAGCCTGCCCCCGCAGTTTCTTCTTATCGGTAGGTGATGCCGGGCTTCGCCGTGGTCACACGAGTACCGGCGGTGCCCTGGACGATGGCTTCGATATCTGCCAGCGAACCGATCACCGCAACTTTGCCAGTATGGCGCGCGAACTCGCAGGCTGCCTGCACCTTCGGTCCCATGGAACCGGCGGCGAAACCGAGGCGTTCGAGTTCATCCGGGTGCGCTTCAGCGATGGCTTTCTGGGTTGGCTTGCCGTAGTCGATGAACGCCGCGTTGACGTCCGTGGCGATCACCAACAGGTCGGCTTCCAGTTGCTCGGCGAGCAGCGACGAGCACAGATCTTTATCGATCACCGCCTCGATGCCTTTGAGGTTGCGGTTCTCGTCGTACATGGTCGGAATCCCGCCGCCACCAGCGCAAATCACGATGCTGCCCTTGTCCAGCAACCACTTGATCGGGCGGATTTCGAAGATGCGTTTTGGTCGTGGACTGGCCACCACACGACGGTATTTATCGCCGTCCGGGGCAATTGCCCAGCCTTTGTCGGCGGCGAGTTTTTCCGCTTCGGCCTTGTCGTAGACCGGGCCGATCGGCTTGGTCGGGTTCTTGAAGGCGGGGTCGTTGGCGTCGACCTCAACCTGGGTCAGCAGGGTCGCGAACGGCACTTCGAAGTCGAGCAGGTTGCCCAGTTCCTGTTCGATGATGTAGCCGATCATGCCTTCGGTTTCGGCACCGAGCACGTCCAGCGGGTAAGGGGTGACGGAAGTGTAGGCCGCCGCTTGCAGCGACAGCAGACCGACTTGCGGGCCATTGCCGTGGGCGATGACCAGTTGGTTGCCGGGATGGATCTTGGCGATTTGCTCGGTGGCGATGCGGATGTTGGCGCGCTGATTGTCAGCGGTCATCGGCTCACCACGGCGGAGCAGGGCGTTACCGCCCAGCGCTACGACGATACGCATGGTGTTTGTCCTTTTTCATGTAGGAGCTGCCGAAGGCTGCGATCTTTTGATCCTGATCGTCAAAAACAAGATCAAAAGATCGCAGCCTTCGGCGGCTCCTACAGGTGATGGTTAACGGCTCCGTAGGATTTCCTGTGGGAGGGGGCTTGCTCCCGAAGGCGGTGGGTCAATCAGCATCACTGTTGAATGACACACCGCTTTCGCGAGCACGCCCGCTCCCACCTTTGGAAGCGGTTCCTTCAGTGGGAGCTGTTTCAGTCAGATATCCGCCAACGCCGACACCAGAATCGCCTTGATGGTGTGCATGCGGTTTTCCGCTTGCTCGAAGGCGATGTTGGCCGGGGATTCAAAAACCTCTTCGGTCACTTCGACGCCATTGGCCAGGTGCGGATAGCGCGCGGCGATGTCTTTGCCGACCTTGGTTTCGCTGTTGTGGAACGCCGGCAGGCAGTGCATGAATTTCACGCGCGGGTTGCCCGAGGCTTTCATCATCTTGGTATTGACCTGGTACGGCAGCAGCTGCTCGATGCGTTCATCCCACGCTTCCACCGGCTCCCCCATCGACACCCAGATATCGGTGTGGATGAAGTCCACGCCTTTGACCGCTTCTTGCGGGTCTTCGGTGAGGGTGATGCGCGCGCCACTTTCTTGCGCGAAGGCTTTGCATTCGGTGATGAACCCGGCATCCGGCCACAGCGCTTTCGGTGCGGCGATGCGCACGTCCATGCCGAGTTTGGCGCCGATCATCAGCAGCGATTTACCCATGTTGTAGCGGGCGTCGCCCAAATAGGCGTAGCTGATGTCGTGCATCGGTTTGTCGCTGTGTTCGCGCATGGTCAGCACGTCGGCGATCATTTGCGTCGGGTGGAATTCAGCGGTCAGACCGTTGAATACCGGCACGCCGGCGAATTTGGCCAGCTCTTCGACGATTTCCTGCTCGAAGCCACGGTACTCGATGGCGTCAAACATCCGACCCAAAACGCGGGCGGTGTCTTTCATGCTTTCTTTGTGGCCGATCTGCGACGACACCGGGTCGATGTAGGTGACGTGGGCACCCTGATCGTGGGCCGCCACTTCGAAGGCGCAGCGGGTGCGGGTCGAAGTCTTTTCGAAAATCAGCGCGATGTTCTTGCCTTGCAGGTGTGGACGCTCGGTGCCGGTGTACTTGGCGCGTTTGAGGTCGCGGGACAGGTCGATCAGGTAATTGAGCTCGCGAGTAGTGTGGTGCATCAAGCTCAGCAAGCTGCGGTTGCGCATGTTAAAAGCCATGATGGATCTCCTTGCCCGACACTGTGAAAGCTACTGCGCTTGGAAATACTGCGTTAAAAACAGGCTCGGAATGCTCATTTACAAGCAGTAGACTCCGCTTCCTCGCCTGTTTTTGCCTTGTCTTTCCTGCGCTCGCTACGCTTTCACAGCGTCGGGTCGTCATTAGTCAAAAAATTAATAGTCGATTGGGTCGCGGATGATCGGGCAGGTCATGCAGTGGCCGCCGCCACGGCCACGGCCCAATTCACCGGCGCTGATGGTGATGACTTCCACGCCGGCCTTGCGCAGCAGGGTGTTGGTGTAGGTGTTGCGGTCGTAGCCGATGACCACGCCCGGCTCCACGGCCACCACGTTGTTGCCGTCGTCCCACTGTTCGCGTTCGGCGGCGAAGCTGTTGCCGCCGGTTTCCACCACGCGCAGTTTTGGCAGGTTGAGGGCCTTGGCCACGGTGTCGAGGAAGGTGCCTTCTTCGCGGCGGATGTCGATGCCGCCCTGTTTGCTCTCGTCTGGGCGCAGGGTGAAGGCGACGATCTGATTGACCAACTCAGGGAAAATCGTCACCAGGTCGCGGTCGCAGAAGCTGAACACGGTGTCGAGGTGCATCGCCGCGCGGGATTTTGGCAGGCCGGCAACGATGACTTTTTCCACGGCTTTGTTCTTGAACAGGTTCAGCGCCAGTTGGCCGATGGCCTGACGAGACGAGCGCTCGCCCATACCGATCAACACCACGCCGTTGCCGATTGGCATGACGTCGCCACCTTCAAGGGTGGAGCTGCCGTGTTCCTTGTCCGGGTCGCCGTACCAGATTTCGAATTCGGCATTGGTGAACTGTGGATGGAATTTGTAGATGGCGGTGGCCAGCAGGGTTTCCTGACGACGCGCCGGCCAGTACATCGGATTCAGCGTCACGCCGCCGTAAATCCAGCAGGTCGTGTCGCGGGTGAACTGGGTGTTCGGCAGCGGCGGCAAAATGAAGCTCGAATGGCCGAGGAAATCGCGGAACATCTGGATGGTCTTGCCACCGAAGCTGTCCGGCAGATCATCGGCGGACACGCCGCCAATCAGGAATTCGGCGATGTGCCGTGGTTCGAGGCTCTTCAGCCAGGATTTGACTTCGTTGATCAGGCCCAGGCCCACCGAGTCGGCGGTGACCTTGCGCTCGAGAATCCAGTCCAGCGCTTCGGGAATGGCGACGATGTCGGTCAGCAGGTTGTGCATTTCCAGCACATCGATGCCGCGCTCGCGCATTTTGGTGACGAAGTCGAAGTGGTCGCGCTTGGCCTGGGCCACCCAGAGCACGTCATCGAACAGCAGTTCGTCGCAGTTGTTCGGGGTCAGCCGCTGATGGGCCAGACCTGGGGAGCAAACCATGACTTTGCGCAGTTTGCCGGCTTCGGAATGGACGCCGTACTTAACTTTTTCCGTGGTCATTGCAGTGATCCTCCAGATTACAAATCAAGGGTTACAGAGTCAGGAAACCGTCGTAGAGACCGTAGGCTGCCACTAGGGCACCCACGACCACTGCGGCGAAAAGCAGCTTCTCGACGTTAGTGAAAATCGGTTGTTTGAGTTCCAGCTTGGCTTTGGCGAACAGGATCGCGCCAGGTGCGTAGAGCAGGGCCGAGAGCAGCAAGTACTTGACCCCGCCGGCATACAGCAGCCACACCGCGTAGACCAGCGCGATGCCGCCGATAATCAGATCCTTGCGCCGTTCGGCCGCAAAGCCTTCGTAGCTTTCGCCGCGCACCGCCAGCAGCAGGGCGTAAGCCGCCGACCACAGGTACGGCACCAGAATCATCGAAGTGGCGAGGTAGATCAGCGACAGGTAAGTACTCGCCGAGAACAGCGTAATGATCAGAAAAATCTGCACCATCGCGTTGGTCAGCCACAGGGCGTTGACCGGCACGTGGTTGGCGTTTTCCTTGCGCAGGAACTCCGGCATGGTGTGGTCTTTGGCGGCGGCAAACATGATCTCCGCACACAGCAGCACCCACGACAGCAGCGCACCCAGCAGCGAGATGATCAGACCAACGCTGATCAGTACCGCGCCCCAGTGACCGACCACGTGCTCAAGCACGGCCGCCATCGACGGGTTCTGCAGTTTCGCCAGTTCCGGCTGAGTCATGATGCCCAGCGACAGCACGTTCACCAGCACCAAAAACAGCAGCACGGTGATGAAACCGATCACGGTGGCTTTACCGACGTCCGAGCGTTTTTCGGCGCGGGCGGAAAAGATGCTCGCGCCTTCGATGCCGATGAACACCCACACGGTGACCAGCATCATGTTGCGCACCTGGTTCATCACGCTGCCCAGATCCGGGTTTTTGATGCCCCAGATGTCAGCGGTGAAGATGTCCAGTTTGAAGGCGAACACCGCGATCAACACGAACAGCACCAGCGGTACGACCTTGGCGACCGTGGTTACGAGGTTGATGAACGCCGCTTCCTTGATCCCGCGCAGCACTAGGAAGTGCACGGCCCACAACAGCACCGAAGCGCCAATCACCGCAGCAACCGTGTTGCCCTCACCGAAAATCGGGAAGAAGTAGCCGAGGGTACTGAACAACAGAACGAAGTAGCCGACGTTGCCCAGCCAGGCACTGATCCAGTAACCCCAGGCGGACGAGAAACCCATGTAGTCGCCGAATCCGGCCTTGGCGTAGGCGTAGACACCGCCGTCGAGGTCAGGCTTGCGATTGGCGAGGGTTTGAAAGACAAAAGCGAGGGTGAGCATGCCGACAGCGGTAATGGCCCAACCGATCAGTACCGCACCGACGTCGGCGCTGGCGGCCATGTTTTGTGGCAAAGAGAATATCCCGCCACCGATCATCGAGCCGACTACCAATGCAACCAGTGCACCTAGTCGTAGTTTTCCGGGAGCTTCAGACATTGCATGACTCCATTGCAGGAGAGAAGAGATCACAGCGTAGTTCTGTTGTCTGTTCAAACAGCTGACTTAGATCAGTGCATGGCCACATTCCATTGTTAATGAATGACTTAGGAAACCACAGCAGGCATAAAGCTATCTTCTGAAATGCCCGTCCTAGAGGCTTTCTGGTGAAGTGCTTGGGAATGGCTATTATTACTTTCGAATTATCACGCTAGTTCTTTTTCAGCTTTTGGCAAATTTTCCGCATCTGTTTTCAGTACAGAATTGATTTATCAGGATTCGCGCACAAAACCGACTTACCGTGCTAGGCGTTAGCGTCATCGGCTATATATAAATGGGCGTTTGTTGGCGTTATCTAATAAACGTATTTACTCTTTACCCATTTAGTTAGTTAAGACATAAACCTGTGGCGAGGGGATTTATCCCCGTTGGGTGGCGAAGCCGCCCCAAAACCTGAGAACTCGGTCTGTCTGATACACCGCGCTGACTGGATCTGGGGCGGCTGCGCCACCCCAACGGGGATAAATCCCTTCGCCACAGGTATAAACAGGTTTCGAGAACCGTTGTCAGGACAAGGGAGATTTGAATGTCGCAACCGACGCAAAAGCTGCGATTAGGCGCGTTGATCGCCCTGGTGGTGGGTTCGATGATTGGCGGGGGGATTTTCTCGCTGCCGCAGAACATGGCGGCGCGCGCCGATGCCGGGGCGATCCTGATCGGTTGGGGCATTACCGCGATCGGCATGCTGACCCTGGCGTTCGTTTTTCAGACCTTGGCCAACCGCAAGCCCGAACTGGATTCAGGCGTGTATGCCTACGCCAAGGCCGGGTTTGGCGACTACATGGGTTTCTCGTCGGCGTGGGGTTATTGGATCAGCGCGTGGCTGGGCAACGTCGGCTATTTCGTTCTGCTGTTCAGCACGCTGGGTTACTTCTTTCCGGTATTCGGTCAGGGCAACACGCCAATCGCCATCGCCTGCGCCTCGGTGCTGCTGTGGGCGGTGCATTTTCTGGTGATGCGCGGGATCAAGGAGGCGGCGCTGATCAATCAGCTGACCACCGTGGCCAAGGTCGTGCCGCTGATCATGTTCATCGTCATCGCGGCGGTGGCGTTCAAGGCTGACATTTTTACCCGCGACATCTGGGGCACCAGCAACCCGAATTTCGGCGGGGTGATGGATCAGGTGCGCAATATGATGCTGGTCACCGTGTTCGTGTTCATCGGTATCGAAGGCGCCAGCGTGTACTCGGCGCGGGCGGAAAAACGCAGCGACGTTGGCCGCGCCACGGTGATCGGTTTTGTCGGCGTGCTGGCGCTGCTGGTACTGGTCAATGTGCTGTCGCTGGGGATCATGAGCCAGCCGGAACTGGCCAACCTGCAGAACCCGTCGCTGGCGGCGGTGCTCGAACACATCGTCGGGCCGTGGGGCGCGTTGTTGATCAGCATCGGTCTGGCGATTTCGCTGCTCGGTGCGTTGTTGTCGTGGGCATTGCTCTGCGCGGAGATTCTCTTCGCCACGGCGAAGGACAAGACCATGCCGGCGTTTCTGAAAAAGGAAAACAACAATCACGTGCCGGTCAATGCGTTGTGGCTGACCAACGCGATGATCCAGATTTTCCTGCTGATCACGCTGTTTTCGGCGGGCACCTACACCAGCCTGATTTATCTGGCCTCGTCGATGATTCTGGTGCCGTACTTGTGGTCGGCGGCCTACGCGGTGTTGCTTAGCGGGCGCGGCGAAACCTACGAACACGCTTCGGCCGAGCGCACCAAGGATCTGCTGATCGGCGGCATCGCCCTCGGTTACGCGGTGTGGTTGCTGTACGCCGGCGGGGTGAAGTATCTGCTGCTGTCGGCGTTGCTGTATGCACCGGGGGTGATTCTGTTTGCCAAGGCCAAGCATGAGGCGGGTGAGCCGTTGTTCACCCATGTCGAGAAGGGCATTTTTACCTGCGTGGTCATCGGCGCGGGGCTGGCGGCTTATGGTTTGTATAGCGGATTACTGTCGTTGTGAGGTTGGCGCTTGAGTATCAGCCGCCGTATGACTGGGCGGCGATGTTGGGGTTTCTTGCGGCGCGGGCGGTGGTCGGAATGGAGTCGGTCGTCGACGGTGTTTATTCGCGCAGCATTGGCTTGAAGGGTGTTCACGGGACGGTATCGATCTGGCAGGAAGCGGGTGATGCGTTGCAGGTAGAGCTGGATTTCCCTGATCCGGCGGCACTGCCCGAGATCGTTGCCAGATTACGGCGGATGTTTGATCTGGATGCAGATCTGGCGCTGATGCAAGCGCATCTGGCGAATGATCCGCTGCTGACGCGGTTGATCGCCGAGAGTCCGGGATTGCGGATTCCCGGAGCGTGGGATGGCTTGGAGTTGGCGTTTCGTGCCGTGCTCGGGCAGCAGATTACGGTGGTGGCGGCGATTCGTCTGGCTGGAAAACTGGTGGCGCAATATGGCGCGCCGCTGGAATCCACAGTGCCTGGATTGACGCATGTGTTTCCCGAGACGCACGTATTGGCGGTGGCAGATCTGGCGGCGCTGGGCATGCCGAAGAGTCGCGGTCGGACGCTGTCAGGGGTGGCGCAGGCGTTGCTGGAAGAACCTTCATTGTTCGAGCCGAATCGCGAGGACGGCGTGGCACGGCTGCTGGCGTTGCACGGGATAGGTGAGTGGACGGCGCAGTACATTGCGTTGCGGCAGCTGCGCGATATGGATGGTTTTCCCCATGGCGATGTCGGCTTGTTGCGCGCGCTGGAAGTGTTGGAAGGACAGCGGCCGACGGCGCGGGAGTTGGCTGTGCGGGCGGAGGTTTGGCGGCCTTATCGCGGGTATGCGGCGCAGGTGTTGTGGGCGTCTTTGAGTCGTGGTGATTGATCCGAATCGTCTATTCGTTGATCTGGCCTCTTCGCGAGCAAGCCCGCTCCCACATTAGGTCTGTGTCGTGCACAAAACCAATGTGGGAGCGGGCTTGCTCGCGAAGGGGCCGTGATAGTCACCACTGAGGTTGGTGTGATCCCAGGTCTGTAGCCGGCAACGCCCACTGAATCGGCGTACCACCGATCTTCACCGGCACCTGCAACCGATGCGCCGACCCCCACGGTGTCTGCTCCAGAAAGGAATCCTGATCCTGCTTATCCTCGGCGCGTAAAACTTCACTCGTGCCAGGCCCAGATTCAATCAACAACTTCGCCGTCCGCGCCAGCGACAACCGCGCCGAGCTACCGCGACCGGTCTCCAAACGCTCGGTCAAAAGTCGGATCGCACTCGCCGCCATCAAATACCCGGTCGCATGATCCAACGCCTGCACCGGCAACGGCGTCGGTTTGTCAGCTTGCTGCCAACGCTGCCCGGCCTCGGCGATGCCGCTGCTCATCTGCACCAGACTGTCGAAGCCACGGCGGTTCTGCCATGGGCCGCTCCAGCCGTAGGCGTTGAGGCTGACGTCGATCAGACCCGGTGCCAGTTGCCGGCGGCGTTCGGCGCCGAAACCAAGGTGTTCCAGTGCGTCGGCGCGGTAGCCGTGGAGCAGAATATCGGCTTGCTTGAGGAGGTTTTCGAACACCGCGCGATCCGCCGGATTATGCAAATCCAGCCGTGCACAGCGTTTGCCGAGGGTCATTTCCGGCACCACACCGGGCTCGTTCCAGGTCGGCGGATCGAGGCGCAATACGTCAGCGCCAAGGCCGGCGAGAAAGCGACTGGCGGTGGGGCCAGCCAGAACGCGCGTCAGATCCAGCACCTTGATCCCGGCCAATGGTCGCTCGACCGAGCCTTGCCACGGTTGCGCGTTTTCATCCGGCGAATCGAGAAAATGCACCAGCGGCTCGGCATTCACCGCCAACCCTTGCGGATGATGTTGCCACTGCGCCCAACTGCGCATTTCGGCGGCGCAACCCTTGGCCTCGACCACCGCGTGCTCCAGATCCGTGCTCGCCCATTGCGCGACTTTCGCCGCCATCACCGTTCGGTCAGCGCAGGCGCCGAGCACGCTTTCGGCAGCGGCGCGATGGTGCGGGGCGTTGGTGTGCAGGCGGATCCAGCCGTCTTTCGTTGCATAGTCACCGGCAATCGGATCCCACAGCGGTGGCACTTGCCAGCCGCTCGGGCGGAGCGAACTGGAGAACCAGAATGAAGCCAATCGACGGTCGACTGCAATGGCGGGCAAATGACCGGTCTGCTGCTGGATCAATTCGCTGACGGCCTGAGCGGCAGCGGCGATGCTCGCGCACGCAAGGTCAGTGACGGCGAACGCCGAGGGCAGGGCGCCGTGATCGGTGAACGGAATCGGCGTGTGCGGCAAGCCGAGTGCGGCTTGAATGAACGTGAGTAAATCAGTCATCGAAGGCCCTCCGGAGCGAGAGGGCGATGATAGTGCAAAACATTATTAGATTAAATGAAAGCTCCTGTAGGAGTGAGCCTGCTCGCGATCGCGGTAGATCAGTCGACACATGTTCCACTGATCCACCGCGATCGCGAGCAGGCTCACTCCTACAAGGGAAATGCGGTGTGGTTTATACGCGGAACTGGTCCATCAATTTCATCTGTTGGCTGGCCAAGGCATTGAGCTGGCTGCTGATCGCTGCCGATTCAGTGGCTTGCCCGGTCAGGGTTTCGGTCACGGTACGAATTGCCGAAACGTTGCGGTTAACCTCCTCGGCCACCGCGCTCTGCTGCTCGGCGGCGCTGGCGATTTGCAGGTTCATGTCGCTGATCACCGTTACCGCGTCGCTGATCTTGCCCAACGCATCGACCGCCTGACGAATCTGCCCGGCGTTGTTGTGCGCCTGAGTCTGGCTCGAATGCATGGTCGCGACCACGCCACGGGTGCCGGTCTGAATGCGCTCGATCACCACCCGAATCTCTTCCACCGAATCCTGCGTGCGTTTGGCGAGGTTACGCACTTCGTCGGCGACCACCGCGAAACCACGCCCGCTCTCACCGGCACGTGCCGCTTCAATCGCCGCGTTGAGCGCCAGCAGGTTGGTCTGTTCGGCGATGCTGCGGATCACTTCCAGCACCGAGCCGATCTGCTCGCTATTGACCGCCAACGCTTCGACCTCGGTCACCGCTTTGCTGACTTCATCGGCCAGTTGGTTGATGTCGCGGGTGCTGCGCTCGATGATCGACATGCCGTCCCTGGCCGACTGATCGGCACCTTTCGCGGCATTCGCGGCATTGGATGCGCTGTTGGCGACGTCGTGGGCAGTGGCGCTCATTTCGTTGGAGGCGGTCGCAACCTGATCGATCTCGCGGAACTGCACCTGCATGCCTTCACTGGTCTGACGGGCGATTTCCGAAGACTGGTCGGCAGTGCCGCGCGCTTCGGTGATGCTCTGCTTGATCTGCGCGATGGTCGGTTGCAGCTTGTCGAGGAAACGGTTGAACCAGTTCACCAGTTCGCCCAGCTCATCCTTCTTGGTGTAGTTCAGGCGTTGGGTCAAATCACCTTCACCGCTGGCGATGTTCTTGAGCATTTCGGCGACGCTGTTGATCGGCCGGGTCACACCGGACGCCGTGAGCCAGATCAGCAACAGGCCAACAAGACCGGCGGCGACGGCGACCAGCAGTGCGGTGATCACGCCGGTTTCCTGGGCGTCGTCGAGCACTGCTTGCAGCTTGACCGAATCGGCCAGCAACACGTGTTTCGGCAGGTCGATGACCACGCCCCAGGCACGCGAGTTGCCGATTGGGTCGACCGGGTACACGGCACGAATCAGCTCGCCCTGTTCGAGAATCTTCGGTGTGCCGGAGGTCAGCAGTTGCAAGACATCCTTGCCATCGGCACCGAGGGTGTCGCTGATTTTTTTGCCGACTTTGGTGGCGTCGGAACTGTCGGCACCGAGCACGCCGCTGCCGGAGACAATCAGCATGTGCCCGGCGTTGTTGAACAGGTTGCGCTGGGAATCCACGGCGGCCGCTTGCAAGGCGTCGAGGGCAATGTCGACACCGACCACGCCGATGGCCTTGCCGTCGATGATCAGCGGTACGGAAATGGTCGTCATGAGCATTTCCTTGTTGCCCACGGTGTCGGCATACGGGTCAAGCAAGCAGGTGCGCTTGTTGTCGCGAGGGCAGGTGTACCAGCTGTTGTACGGCGTGCCGCTGACGCTGAGGGTGGTTTTGGTCAGGTCTTCTTCGACCATGATGGTGTTCAGCGAGGAACCGGCGGCGCGACTCCAGTAAGTCGCGAAGCGCCCGGCTTCGTTGGACTGGCGCGCGGAGTCGTTAACGAATTCACTGTCCTTGCCATCGAGGCCGTTCGGTTCAAAGGCGAGCCAGATGCCGAGCACTTTGTCGTTGCGCTCGAAGGCGGTTTTCAGGCTCAGGTTCAACTCTTCGCGCAGGGCGCCGGCGTCCAGCGAGCGCTTGGTGGCCATCACCCGCATGTCCTTGATCTGGTCGGCCAGGGCGGTGATCACCGTCAGGCTTTCGCCGAAGGTTTTCTGCACCCGCACCGCTTGTTCGGCGGCTTTGGCTTGCAGCAGGTTCTGCACACTGGCGGTGAGCAGCTGATTGCTGGAATTGCTGACCAGTTCGTCGTTCTGGTTGGTCTGGTACATGTTCATGCCGACGATCAGCGCGACCACACCGAGCAGGCACAGACCGGAGAGCAGGACGATTTTCAGGCGAATGGACAGAGAGTCGAACATGGGGCGATCTCGCGAATGAATAAACGGGTGGCAGGCGGATATGAACTATCCGGTTCGCCAAATCCATTCAGCGCCATTCAATGCTCATCGGCGCGAGGCGAGAGGGCATGAGGCGGTTGCCGACGAACGGTCATCGCTAAACGTTTGCGCAGGGGAAAGTGCTGAAAAATGGATTAATTACAGGGATGTTTCATTGGGGTGAATACGCTGTGTCTGAGTGTGAGGAGGGAGTGCTTTTGTGGCGAGGGGATTTATCCCCGATGGCCTGCGAAGCAGGCCCAAATCCTGAGATTGGGTTCTGTCTGACAGATCCGGGTTATCTGCACTGTGGCTGCTTCGCAGCCAATCGGGGATAAATCCCCTCACCACAGAATCCCCTCACCACAAGAGTTCTTCGCACAGAAACTCGGTGTGGCTTAAACAGGAATGGTTTCCGGGCGCGACCAGATCCACAAGTTACCCAGACTCATCCCGGCAATCGCCAGATAAACCGGCCAGCCATGATCGAGCATCACCAGCATCAACGTCGCACAGAGCAACATGCTCACCGTTGCACTGACTTTGGCTTTGCGCGCGATGATCTTGCCGTTGCGCCAGTTACTCAGAATCGGCCCGAACAGCCGATGGTTTTCCAGCCAGGCACTCAGGCGCGGCGAACTGCGGGTCGCAGCCCAGGCGGCGAGGAGGATGAACTCGGTGGTCGGCAGGCCGGGCACGACAATGGCGATCAGGCCGATGCCGAGGCTGACGTAGGCCAGCAGGCCGAACAGCAGGCGGGCGATTTTCGAGGAGGCTGGTTGCGGCATGGGCTCAGCGAATTGCTTCTGAAGCGGAATGGAGATCTTACAGGCTTACGCGCCTCCCCTGTAGGAGCTGCCGCAGGCTGCGATCTGTTGATGTTGTTTTCAAGATCAAAAGATCGCAGCCTGCGGCAGCTCCTACAGGGGGATTTTTGTGGCTCAGGCGAGTTCGGCTTCGGTGGCGTAGGCCTGTTCCAGCAGCACGGTGAAGCGGTTGAACGCATCGATCGCGCCTTGCTCCACTTCGGCTTCTTCTTCAGCACTGAACTGCAGCGAGTCGAGGGTGCGCACGAAACTCTTCCAGCCTTCGGCACGGCCACCTTCTGGCTCACCGAGGTGACGGGCACCGAAGGTTTCGCTCAGCTCCAGCGCCACCGCGCGTTTGATCAGGAACGCAGCGCCGAGCTTCGAGCCTTCAGACACGAAGATCCAGCCCAGTGCACGGGCCTTGCTCGGGTTTTTCACCGCGCCGGCGACCGGTGCAGGGACTTCGGTGTCGAGATCCGCGAGGTCTGCCTTGGCGGCTTCGGCGCGGCAACGCGCTGGCAGGTCAGCGACGATTGCGGTCAGTTCGGCATCGTTGTACAGATCGACCAGTTCCGACTGGAACAGGTATTGAGCAACGACGAAACGGGCGAAGTTGGCACGGGTCTCGAACGGTGCATGCGCTTTGACCAACGCATCGAGTTTGCTGTGCGGCTCGTTGGTGATCTGGTTCAAGCGTTGCGAACGCAGGGCAGGGCGTTGTTCGGTGTCTTGAGCGGTCATGACAAATCCTTGAGAAATTGAGGCGCTTGCTAACGAGACGAACCAGCAAGCGCGCGAGCGTAAAAAAACCTCACGGGGCGGTGCGTGAACTCGCGCCGTGAGGTTTGCCGGATCAGATGTCCCAGACCAGATTGATCGCGAAGTTGCGGCCCGGTTGGGTCAGGCGATCAAGGTTGGCCGGCTGCGTGACCGAGGCTTCGCCGACGCTGTCGTAACCGCGCACGTCATCCCACTGCCAGTATTTCTTGTCGGTCAGGTTGTAGAGACCGGCATTGACGGTCACATCGTCGGTGACTTTGTAGAAGCCGGCCAGGTCGAGCACGCCATAACCCGGGGTCTTGAACTGGGTGCTGGTGCCGTCCGGCGTCTTGAACATGGTGCTGTCGACACGATCCTTGCGCTTGACCAGTGTCCAGCTCAGCAACGCACCGTATTTATCCTGGTCATAACCGAGACCGAACACGCCGGTCAGCGGATTGACGCTGTTCAGCGGCTGACCGCTGTCGTCATTGCGGCCATACAGATACGCCATCGAGCCTTGGGTGTAGAGGCCGGTCGGCGCGCCAAAGGTGTCAAGGTTCAGGCGACCTTTGAGCTCCACGCCTTTGATGGTGGCGTGTTTGATGTTGTTGCTCTGGAACGTGGTCTCGGAGTAGCCCGGAGTGATCGCGTTTTCATCGATGAAATCACGGTACTTGTTGTAGAACACCGCAACGTCGAAGGTGCCCGCTTCAAATTGGCCACGCAGGCCGGTTTCATAGCTTTTGCTTTTTTCCGGTTCAAGATCCGGGTTCGGCGCGACCTGGTAGCCGCCCGCGAGGTTTTCAAAGCGACCGTACAAGGCCTTGGCGGTCGGCGTGCGGAAGCCTTCGGCGTACTGACCGTACCAGGTGTAGTTATCGTTGAAGCTGTAGGTCGTGCCGAACTTCGGCGACAGACGATGCCAGGTTTTTTCCTTGTCGCTGACTTGACCATTACCGCTCTGGTCGGCAGTGGCGAGGAACTCATCGGTGATGTGCGGCTTGAGTTGGGTGTAGTCGTAACGTGCGCCCGGGAGGAACGTCCAGTTACCCCAGCTGATCTGATCCTGCGCGAACAGGCTGTAGCTGTTGATGGTCGGATCCGGGAAGTCGCTGGCCGGTTTCAGGGTGTCGGCGGCGCTTGGCGCACCGATCACCCGGCAGGCGCCGCTGACAGTCAGGCAGGTGCCGTTGCCGGTGCGCAGTCCGGTGACTTTGTCCTGCTTGATGGTCGTGCCGTAGGTGATGGTGTGGTCGGTGTCGGCGATGGCAAACGACTTGTCAGCCTGCGCATCGAACACCCACTGGCGATCCTTGTAATTGGTGTCGCGGTTGCGCAACACGGTGCGCGACGGCGCGTAGATTTCCTGGGTGGTTTGGTCGGTCTTGGCGATCTGGTAGTTGAGCGACCACTTGATGTTGTCGGCCAGCGCAGTGTCCAGCGCGAAACGGTGCTCAAGACCAAAACGCTCGCGGGTGACGGTGTCGTTGCCGGTGCGCGCCTTGTAGAAACCAAACCCGCGTCCAGCGTTGAACGGGCCACCGACGGCGCTCAACTGATTGGTGTCGCGATCGTCTTTGTAGTGTTCGTAGGTGAGACCGAAGCGCGCGTCGTCAGCGTAGTTCCAGCCGAGTTTGGCCAGCACGTTGGTGGTGCGCACGTCTTGCGGATTGGCCTCGGTGCGGTTCAGGCCGGTGCCACCGGTTTCGCCGTAGGATTCGGTTTCATGACCGTTGCGCTGGCTCAGGTGCAGCAAACCGTCGAAGTCGCCAGTGCGGCCAGCGACGGTGCCGGAGGTCAGCCAGCTGTCATCGGCCGAGCTGTAACCGGTTTTCAGCCGTGCGCCGACGTCCTGGCCAGGCTTGATGATGTCGTCCGGGTCGAGGGTGTAATAGCTGACGGCGCCGCCAATGGCGTTGCTGCCGTACAGCACCGAGGCCGGGCCACGGAGAATTTCGACGCGTTTGACGATTTCCGGGTCGACGTAATTGCGGTTGGTCTGCGCGTACGGACCGTTGAAGAAACTGTCTGGTACTTGCACGCCGTCGACCTGAGTCAGGACGCGGTCACCGTCAATACCACGGATGTTGTAGCCAGTGATGCCGGCACGTTGACCGGCACCGCCCACCGAAACGCCCGGCTCGTAACGCACCAGATCCTTGATCGAGTTGACGTTGTTGCGATCCAGATCTTCGCGGGTCTGCACGCTGACGGTGGCCGGCACGCTGCTCACCGACTGTTCCTGACGGGTGGCGCTGATGGTCACCTGATCAAGATTGAGGGAACCGCTGGCGTTGCGTTTTTCCAGCACGACGTTGTTGTTGCTCAGCTTGCGGAAGCTCAGGTTGGTCCCCACCAACAGACGCTCGAGGGCTTTTTCCGGTGGCAGCGAGCCGCGCACGCCCGGCGACGATACGTTCTGCCCCAACTCTGCCGGCAAGCCGACCTGCCAACCCGTCACAGCAGTGAAGGCATTGAGTGCCGACACCAGCGGTTGCTGGCTGATGGAGAACGCGTAATCACCCATGTTGCGCGCCGGCTGCTCGGTGGCAGCCATCAGCGGTGCGGTGCCGGCCATGAGAATGGCGGCGGTCAGCAGCGACAATACGCGGGAAGGGGAGGTCTGGCGGGTAAGGCGTGAGGACATCGATAGCGCTCCGTGTCGCACGAATCTTTATAGTTGCTGATTGGCATCGTGATGCGAATCAATTGCATTGGCTATAACGAGACGAACGGGCTTTCGCTATCGAGTAAAAATAATTCTCATTTAGTTCAAGATCACCAGCGCCGGAAATTCCTGCAGGCGCGCCGAGGTGATGTGGGCGAGTGAGCGAACCACGTCGAGCGGCTGATCGAGCCGGTAGTTGCCAGTGACGTTAACGTCGGCCAGCTGTTCATTGGTATTGATGATCCAGCCGGGATAGTAACGACGCAGTTCGGCCAGCACCTGATTCAACGGGCAGTTCTCGAACACCAGTCGGCCCTGGACCCAGGCCAGATCGGTGTTGGCATCGAGTTTCGCCGGGCGGTCGAAACCGTTGGGGCCGATGCGAATACTCTCACCGGCCGACAAACGCACCCGTGCATCGTCATGGGTCGCGCGCAGATCGACATCGCCACGCTGCACGTTGACTTGCGCCACGCCATCGAGATAACGCACGGCAAACGCCGTGTCACGGACGCTGGCCTTGACCGGGCCGGCATCGATTTCCAGTGGCTGGTTGCGCCCGCCGGCAATCTCGAAATACGCCTCGCCCTGATACAGCCGGGCCACGCGCTGCTGATCGTCGATGGTGCTGGAGAACGCCGAATTGGTGTTGAGCAGGACTTTCGAACCGTCCTCCAGTTGCAGGCGCTGACGCTCGCCGACCACGGTCAGGTGATCGGCCTGAATGCGCATCGGCAAATTGCTGAAACTGAACAACCCGAGCAACAGCACCGCCGCAGTGGCTAATGGTTTCCAGTGCGGACGCAAACGCTTGAGGACGGTGACTTTCGCCGGTTTTGCGGCGAGGCTTTGCGCACATTGAGCGATTTGCGGGCCGTCCCAGATCGCCTGCGCCTTGGCAAACGCCTCGGCATTCAACGGATCGGCCGCCAGCCACGCATGGAATTGCCGGCTCTGTTCCTCGTCCGGGCTGCCGAGCACGATGAGCCAGTCCAAAGCCTGGTCCATTGCGGTTGCAGCGTCCTGCGCCGAATCTGGCGAAGGCGAGCGGTGGGTGTCCGTCACGGTGTTTCCTCGGGCTTCTGGCGAAGCAGTTTCAAGCTTCAAGCTGCAAGCTGCAAGCTGCAAGCCAGATGCGTGCACTGCTTTTCGTTTTTACTTGGAGCTTGAAGCTTACAGCTTGCCGCTGCTGTCGTGTCGTTCGGCGACGCCGATGCAAATGGTCATGATCAGTTTCAATTCCTTCTGCACGGTACTGAGGGAAACGCTCAGTTCGTCAGCAATTTCCTGATAGCTGTGCCCGTGCAAGCGGCTGAGGATGAAAATCTGTTGCTGACGCGGGCTGAGTTGACTGAGGCTCACGTTCAGGCGCTCCAGCATTTGTTCGGCGTGGGCGGCGTCTTCGGCGCTGCTGGCGGGGGCGGCGATGCTGTGCACGATGTCCTGCGGCACGTCATCGACCATCGTCCGTGAGTGGATCTTGCGCGCACGCAAATGGTCCAGCGCCAGATTGCGCGCGGTCTGGAAAACAAAGGGTTCAAGATGATCGATGGCCCGCTCGCTCAGCGCCCGCGTCACGCGCAGGTAGGTCTCCTGCAACAGGTCTTCAGCGGTGCTGTGATTGTTGACCATCCGTTCCAGCGTCCGCAGCAAGGATGTGCGCTGAGTAAGGAAGACGTGGTTGAAGCGCGATTGACTCACGGGAGGACCTGATCCATTTTAAGCGAATGATAATGCTTATCATCTAGTCGAATGGTCAAGTGTTGATTTCAAATTGAGATCGAAACCTGTGGGAGCGAGTCTGCTCGCGAAAGCGGTGTATCAGCCACATAAATGTTGAATGACACATCGTATTCGCGAGCAGGCTCGCTCCCACAAGGGCAGGGGATAGCCTGGGATTACTCGGCGTTACACAGCGCCAGGCAGTTATCCAGCATGCGGTTCGAGAAGCCCCATTCGTTGTCGTACCAGGCCAGCACTTTCAGCAGTTTGCCGCTGGATTTGGTGTGGTTGGCGTCGAAGATCGACGACAGCGGGTTGTGGTTGAAGTCGCTGGAAACCAGCGGCAACGTGTTGTAACCCAATATCTTCGAGTGTTGGCTGGCAGCCTTGAGCAGCGCGTTGACTTCCTCGGCGCTGGCTTCTTTTTTCAACTGCACGGTCAAATCCACCAGCGACACATTGATCACCGGTACGCGCACGGCCATGCCGGTCAGTTTGCCCGCCAGTTCCGGCAACACCAGGCCCACCGCTTCAGCGGCGCCGGTCTTGCTCGGGATCATGTTCTGCGTGGCTGAACGCGCACGGTACGGGTCGGTGTGATAAACGTCGGTGAGGTTCTGGTCGTTGGTGTAGGCGTGAATCGTGGTCATCAGACCGCTTTCGATGCCCAGCTCACGGTGCAGCACCTGGGCAACCGGCGCCAGGCAGTTGGTGGTGCACGAAGCATTGGAGATGATCTGGTGCGATTGGCGCAGAATGTCGTGGTTCACACCATAAACGACGGTGGCGTCGGCGCCTTTGGCCGGGGCCGAGATGATCACTTTGCGTGCGCCGGCAGTAAGATGCGCGGCGGCTTTGGCTCGGTCGGTAAACAGACCGGTGCATTCGAAAACTACGTCGATTTTTTCCGCGGCCCATGGCAGTTCTGCCGGGTTGCGGATCGCGCTGACGGCAATGCGGTCGCCGTTGACCGTCAGGCTCTCGTTATCATGCTCGACTTGCGCGTCGAACGTGCCATGAACGGTGTCGTATTTGAGCAGATGGGCGTTGATCGAGCTGTCGCCCAGATCGTTGATGGCGACGATCTGCAAATCCTGTCGATAGCCTTGGGTATACAGTGCGCGCAGGACATTACGGCCAATGCGGCCAAAACCATTGATTGCGATTCGAAGAGTCATGGAACAGCGCCGCCGTCGTTTTGTTGTTGGAATTACAAGATTATTCGCATAAAAATAGAAAACAAGCCTTTTTAGTGGCAATATTTTGTTTTATCTACAACGAGTGACCTGAATCAACTGGTCCGATTGGTCAAAAAAGCCGTCTGTCATTCCAACAACAACGGCGTTTGATCAGCATAGACAATCAGGTCGCCACATCCGTTAGCCTGGAGTTCTACACATGCATCCCCGCGTTCTTGAGGTCACCGAACGGCTTATCGCCCGCAGCCGCGCCACGCGTCAGGCTTACCTTGCACTGATTCGCGGCGCCGCCACTGACGGGCCGATGCGCGGCAAGCTGCAATGCGCCAACTTCGCCCACGGCGTGGCCGGTTGCGGCACTGAAGACAAGCACAGCTTGCGGATGATGAACTCGGCGAACATCGCCATTGTTTCTTCGTATAACGACATGCTCTCAGCGCACCAGCCGTATGAAGTGTTCCCGGAACAGATCAAGAACGCCCTGCGCGAAATCGGCTCGGTCGGCCAGTTCGCTGGTGGTACACCGGCAATGTGCGACGGCGTCACCCAAGGCGAGCCGGGCATGGAACTGAGCCTGCCGAGCCGCGAAGTGATCGCGTTGTCCACGGCGGTGGCGTTGTCGCACAACATGTTCGACGGCGCGTTGATGCTCGGCATCTGCGACAAGATCGTCCCGGGCCTGATGATGGGGTCGCTGCGTTTCGGTCACCTGCCAACAATCTTTGTGCCGGGCGGGCCGATGGTCTCGGGGATTTCCAACAAGGAAAAAGCCGACGTCCGCCAGAAGTACGCCGAAGGCAAAGCCACCCGCGAAGAGCTTCTGGAATCGGAGATGAAGTCCTACCACAGCCCGGGCACCTGCACCTTCTACGGCACCGCCAACACCAACCAGTTGCTGATGGAAGTCATGGGTCTGCACTTGCCGGGCGCCTCGTTCGTCAACCCGAACACGCCGCTGCGTGACGCGCTGACCCGCGAAGCCGCGCACCAGGTCACGCGCCTGACCAAGCAGAACGGCAACTTCATGCCGATCGGCGAAATCGTCGACGAGAAGTCGCTGGTCAACTCCATTGTTGCGTTGCACGCCACCGGCGGTTCGACCAACCACACTCTGCACATGCCGGCCATCGCCATGGCCGCCGGCATTCAACTGACCTGGCAGGACATGGCTGACCTCTCCGAAGTCGTGCCGACCCTGAGCCACGTCTACCCGAACGGTAAAGCCGACATCAACCACTTCCAGGCAGCGGGCGGCATGTCGTTCCTGATCCGCGAACTGCTCGGCGCCGGTCTGCTGCACGAAGACGTCAACACCGTGCTCGGCCACGGCTTGAGCAATTACACCAAAGAACCGTTCCTTGATAACGGTGAACTGGTCTGGCGCGAAGGCCCGGTCGACAGCCTCGACGAAAACATCCTGCGCCCGGTCGCCCGTGCGTTCTCCCAAGAGGGCGGTCTGCGGGTGATGGAAGGCAACCTCGGTCGCGGTGTGATGAAAGTGTCCGCCGTCGCGCTGGAAAACCAGATCGTCGAAGCACCGGCGATGGTGTTCCAGGATCAACAGGATCTGGCGGACGCGTTCAAGGCCGGTCTGCTGGAAAAAGATTTCGTCGCGGTGATGCGCTTCCAGGGCCCGCGCTCCAACGGCATGCCCGAATTGCACAAGATGACGCCGTTCCTCGGCGTGCTGCAGGATCGCGGCTTCAAAGTCGCGCTGGTGACGGACGGACGCATGTCCGGCGCCTCGGGGAAAATCCCGGCGGCGATTCACGTCAGCCCCGAAGCTTATGTCGGTGGCGCTTTGGCACGCGTGCAAGAGGGCGATATCATCCGCGTCGATGGCGTCAAAGGCACCTTGGAGCTCAAGGTCGACGCCGCAGAATTTGCAGCGCGCGAACCCGCCAAGGGCCTGTTGGCCAACAACATCGGCAGCGGACGTGAGCTGTTCGGCTTCATGCGCATGGCCTTCAGCTCGGCGGAGCAGGGCGCCAGCGCCTTCACTTCTGCCCTGGAGACGCTTAATTGAAACTGGCTTTGGTCGGTGACATCGGAGGCACCAACGCGCGATTTGCGTTGTGGAAAAACCAGCAACTGGAATCGGTTCAGGTCTTGGCCACCGCCGACCACGCCAACCCGGAAGAGGCGATCAGCCTCTACCTGAGCGGGCTCGGTCTGGCGCCGGGTTCGATCGGTTCGGTGTGCCTGTCGGTGGCCGGCCCGGTCAGTGGTGATGAATTTAAATTCACCAACAATCACTGGCGGCTGAGCCGCACGGCGTTCTGCCAAACCTTGCAGGTCGAGCAGTTATTGCTGGTCAACGACTTCTCGGCGATGGCGCTGGGCATGACCCGTTTGCAGCCGGGCGAATTTCGCGTGGTCTGCGAAGGTACGCCGGAGCCGTTGCGCCCGGCGGTGGTGATCGGCCCGGGCACTGGTCTTGGCGTCGGTACTTTGCTTGATCTGGGTGAAGGTCGTTTTGCGGCGTTGCCGGGCGAGGGCGGTCACGTCGATCTGCCGCTGAGCAGCCCGCGTGAAACGCAATTGTGGCAGCACATTCACAATGAGATTGGCCATGTCAGCGCGGAAACCGCGTTGAGCGGAGGTGGATTGCCACGGGTTTACCGGGCGATCTGCGCGGTCGATGGGCATGAGCCGACACTCGATACGCCGGAAGCGATTACTGCGGCCGGGCTGGCGGGCGATCCGATTGCACTGGAAGTGCTCGAGCAGTTCTGCTGCTGGCTCGGCCGAGTGGCCGGCAACAACGTGCTGACAACGGGCGGGCGTGGCGGGGTGTTTATCGTCGGTGGTGTGATTCCACGTTTTGCCGATTTCTTCCTCGAAAGCGGTTTTGCCCGTAGCTTCGCTGACAAAGGGTGCATGAGCGATTACTTCAAAGGCATACCGGTGTGGCTGGTGACAGCGCCGTATTCCGGCCTCGTTGGCGCCGGTGTGGCCCTGGATCAATCAATCCCTGCTTGAAAATACGATCACCTATAAGAGCGAGCCTTTGTGGCGAGGGGATTTATCCCCGATGGGTCGCGCAGCGGCCCCAAAAAAGCGAGGGCTGCTGCGCAACCCATCGGGGATAAATCCCCTCGCCACAGGTTTATCTTCCACAGTGGCTCTGTGGTGTTTGTAAGTTCGATGCTTAAGGCATAATCCGCCCCAATTCCAACAACAAGGATGCCTTCGAAGTGAGCTCAGTCAACAAGTCGATATTGTTGGTCGATGACGACCAGGAAATACGCGAGTTGCTGGAAACCTACCTGACCCGCGCCGGGTTTCAGGTGCGGGCCACCGCCGATGGCGCCAGTTTCCGTCAGGCACTCAACGAAGCGCCGAGCGATCTGGTGATCCTCGATGTCATGCTGCCTGACGAGGACGGCTTCAGCCTGTGCCGTTGGGTACGTCAGCATCCGCGTCAGGCGCAGGTGCCGATCATCATGCTCACCGCCAGCTCCGACGAAGCCGACCGCGTGATCGGGCTGGAACTCGGCGCCGACGACTACCTCGGCAAACCCTTCAGCCCACGCGAACTGCAAGCGCGGATCAAAGCCCTGCTGCGCCGCGCGCAATTTGGCCAGGAGCGCAGCGGCAGTGAAGTGCTGGCGTTCGACGAGTGGCGGCTGGACATGGTCAGCCATCGGCTGTTTCACACCGACGGCGAGGAAGTAATCCTCTCCGGTGCCGACTTCGCCCTGCTGAAACTGTTCCTTGATCACCCGCAGGAAATCCTCGACCGCGACACCATCGGCAACGCCACCCGTGGCCGCGACCTGATGCCGCTCGATCGCATCGTCGACATGGCTGTCAGCCGTTTGCGCCAGCGCCTGCGCGACACTGAAAAACCGCCACGACTGATTCGCACCGTGCGCGGCAGCGGTTATCAACTGGCAGCCAACGTGGTTGCCGGCAATGGTCACTGAGTCGCTGCGCAAAATCGCCGCCAGGGTGCCGGTGCCGCGCTCGTTGCTTGGGCGAATGCTGCTGTTGACGCTGTTGGCGGTGTTGTTCGCGCAAACGCTGTCGAGCGTAATCTGGGTTTCGCAACTGCGCGCCACGCAGCTCGAAGGCCTGGTCACCAGCGCCCGCAGCCTTGCGCATTCGATGACCGCCAGCGTCAGTTACTTCCGCTCATTGCCGGTGGCTTACCGGCCATTGGTGCTCGATCAGTTGCGCAGCATGGGCGGCACCCGTTTTGTCGTGACGCTCAACGACAAACCGCTGGGCATGGACGTGCTACCGGTTACGCCGCGTAAAGCGGCGGTGATGAAAGCGGTCGACGAAGTACTGCGCCAGACCCTCGGCCATGACACGGATATTTCAGTGACGTTCGTCAGCCCTGAGGACCTGCGGATTTTCAACGCCGGGCTGAAACTCGATGAGTTGCCACGCTCCTGGGCGCATTACGCGCTGACCCTGGAGCCGGTGAACCCGCCAGTGCTGGTCACGCAAATCCAGATGGCGCCGGGCGAATGGCTGTACATCGCCTCGTTGCTGCCCGAGCCGTACACCAGTCTTGAAGAGCAAGGCCTGCCGTCGCAGCAGGTGTGGTTCATCGTCCTCACCAGCGGCTTTCTGCTGCTGTTCATCGGCGTATTGGTGCACTGGCAGAGTCGGCCACTCAAGCGTCTGGCACGGGCAGCGCGGGACATGTCGCTGGGCGCCGACGTTGAGCCAGTGGCCGAGGGCGGCGGCAGTGAAGTGGTCGAAGTGGGCCGTGCGTTCAACACCATGCGCGAACGCATCAGCCGTTACCTGACCGAACGCAGTCAGTTGTTCAGTGCGATTTCTCACGACCTGCGCACACCGATCACGCGCTTGCGCCTACGCGTCGAATTGCTCGAAGACGAAACCCTGCAAGCCAAGTTCGGCCGTGATCTGGACGAGCTGGAACTGCTGGTCAAAGGCGCGCTGCAATGCGTGAAAGACACCGACATCCACGAGAACATCGAGCCGGTGGATCTCAACCATGTGCTCGATTGTCTGGTCGAGCCGTACCTGGCGCCGAACGGCAATGGTCGCGTGACTCAGCAGGGCCGGGCGCTGGCGGCGTATTCGGGCAAGCCGTTGGCGTTGAAGCGCTGCATCGGCAATTTGATCGACAACGCCTTGAAGTATGGGCAGAACGCGCATCTGCACATTGATGACGATGACAGTGCGTTTGTCTTGCATGTCGACGATGAAGGGCCGGGCGTGCCGGAGCAGCGGCTGGAGCAGGTGTTCGAGCCGCACTTCCGGTTGGCGGGGCAGCAGCAGGGGTATGGGCTGGGGTTGGGTATTGCGCGCAATATTGCTCACAGTCATGGCGGCGAAGTGACGTTGCAGAATTTGCGTGAGGGTGGGTTGCGGGTGACCCTGCAACTGCCGCGCAGTGCTGACTAGGTAGACCGCGTTATCGTTCTTCGCGAGCAAGCCCGCTCCCACAGGTGACCGCATTCCATCGGGAAGAATGCGGTCACCTGTGGGAGCGGGCTTGCTCGCGAAGGCGTCCGACCCAACAACACAAATGTCACGGGCTGGTGACAAAACCCGCCCCCTTCGTTACAAGCCCATCCCGGCCCGTTGTTTAGACTCCCCGCAGTCATAACAACAAAAAAGGCCAACCATGGATCTCTTCCAACCCGGCTTCAGCAGTTGGCTGAATGCCCCTGCCCATCAGCAATGGCTCGCCAACGAAGGCCTGCGCCTGCTGGATTTCGCCAAGGCAGCAAAATTCCCCGATGGCTTCGGCAACCTCGACGAACGCGGGCGTCTGCCAGCCAACGCGCAAGCCGAAACCATGAACACCGCGCGCATGACCCACAGCTTCGCCATGGCCCATATCCAGGGCTTGCCGGGTTTCGCCGAACTGATCGATCACGGCATTGCCGCCCTGCGCGGGCCATTGCGTGATGCATTGCACGGCGGTTGGTTCGCCATCGCCGAACACCGTGACGACAACACCGGCAAGAACGCCTATCTGCATGCATTCGTTGCGCTGGCCGCGAGTTCTGCCGTGGTCGCCAAACGCCCCGATGCACAAGCGTTGCTGGATGATGCCATCGACATCATCGACACCTATTTCTGGAGCGAAGAAGAGGGCGCCATGCGCGAGTTCTTCAATCGCGATTGGAGCGAAGAAGAAGCCTATCGCGGTGCCAACAGCAACATGCACGCCACCGAAGCGTTCCTCGCCCTGGCCGATGTCACTGAAGACTCGCGCTGGCTGGTGCGTGCGCAACGCATTGTCGAGCGAGTCATTCACGGCCACGCCGCCGCCAACGGTTACATGGTCATCGAGCATTTCGACCGCGACTGGCAGCCGTTGCGCGAATACAACCACGACAATCCTGCTGATGGTTTCCGCCCCTACGGCACCACGCCGGGCCACGGTTTCGAGTGGGCGCGGCTGTTGCTGCACCTCGAAGCGGCGCGGGTTCAGGCGGGCATGCTCACACCGGGTTGGCTCGCGACCGATGCGCAGAAACTCTTCGAGAACAACTGCCGCAACGGCTGGAACGTCGATGGTTTGCCGGGCATTGTCTACACCCTCGACTGGGGCAACCAAGCCGTTGTCCGCCACCGCCTGCACTGGACGCACGCCGAAGCCAGCGCCGCTGCCAGCGCCTTGCTCAAACGCACCGGCGATGAGCAATACGAAACCTGGTACCGGCTGTTCTGGGAATTCTGCGAAGAGAATTTCATCGACCGTTGCGACGGCAGCTGGCATCACGAACTCAATCCGCAAAACGTGCCAAGTGCCGATATCTGGGCGGGCAAACCCGATCTGTATCACGCATGGCAAGCGGTGCTGATCCCTCGTCTACCCTTGTCACCCAGTATGGCGACTGCCTTGGCGCAGTTGTTCCAGGGCACTCCTGTGTAACCATGTGGTGACATTCGCGCGTCCCTTCGTTACCTGCGAAGGGAATCGCCCTGTTTAAACTCCTGTGCAGCGCAAGCACCAGACTTGCATGCATAACAACAAGAAAGGTACATCTCAGATGAATGCGATTTCTCGCCTCGCTACTGTCATTTCTGTCGCCTCCCTGTTCCCGCTCGCAATTCTGCCTCTCAGTGTTTCCGCTGCCGAATCCAAAGGTTCGGTCGAAGTCGTGCACTGGTGGACGTCCGGTGGCGAAAAAGCTGCTGTTGATGTGCTCAAGGCGCAAGTCGAAAAAGACGGTTTCACCTGGAAAGACGGCGCTGTCGCCGGTGGTGGCGGTGCAACTGCCATGACCGTGCTGAAAAGCCGCGCAGTCGCCGGCAACCCACCTGGCGTTGCTCAGATCAAAGGCCCGGACATCCAGGAATGGGCGTCGACCGGCCTGCTTGACACCGACGTACTGAAAGACGTCGCCAAGTCGGAAAAGTGGGATAGCCTGCTCGACAAGAAAGTCTCCGATACCGTGAAGTACGACGGTGATTACGTGGCCGTGCCGGTGAACATTCACCGTGTGAACTGGCTGTGGATCAACCCGGAAGTCTTCAAGAAAGCCGGTATCACCAAGAACCCGACCACCCTCGAAGAATTCTATGCCGCCGGCGACAAGCTGAAGGCTGCGGGCTTCATTCCGCTGGCCCACGGCGGTCAGCCTTGGCAGGACAGCACCGTGTTCGAAGCCGTGGTGCTTTCGGTCATGGGTGTCGATGGTTACAAGAAAGCCCTGGTTGATCTGGACAACGGCGCACTGACCGGTCCGGAAATGGTCAAGGCACTGACCGAGCTGAAGAAAGTCGCGACCTACATGGACGTCGACGGCAAAGGTCAGGACTGGAACCTGGAAGCGGCCAAAGTCATCAACGGCAAGGCCGGCATGCAGATCATGGGTGACTGGGCCAAGTCCGAATGGACCGCCGCGAAGAAAGTCGCTGGCAAGGATTACGAGTGCGTAGCCTTCCCGGGCACCGACAAGGCGTTCACCTACAACATCGACTCGCTGGCTGTGTTCAAGCAGAAAGACGCAGGCACTGCGGCTGGACAGAAAGACATCGCCAAAGTCGTGTTGGGTGAAAACTTCCAGAAAGTCTTCAGCATCAACAAAGGCTCGATCCCGGTTCGCAACGACATGTTGAACAACATGGAATCGCTGGGCTTCGACTCCTGCGCACAGACTGCTGCCAAAGACTTCCTGGCTGACGCCAAGTCCGGCGGCCTGCAACCAAGCATGGCGCACAACATGGCGACCACGCTGGCCGTGCAAGGCGCGTTCTTTGATGTCGTGACCAACTACATCAACGACCCGAAAGCCGACCCGGCCGACACCGCCAAGAAACTTGGCGCAGCGATCAAGTCGTCCAAATAAGCGTCAGTAGCACAGGCTTCTCCTGGGGGAGCGGGCCTTTGTAGCGAGGGGATTTATCCCCGTTGGGCTGCGTAGCGGCCCCAGAAAATTGCAGCGGCGCAGTTTCAGAAATACCGCGTGCAATGGTTTTGCGACTGCTTCGCAGCCGGACGGGGATAAATCCCCTCGCCACAGGGCCCGCTCCCACAAGGGATCTCACTGTAGTTTTTATTACCTGTACTGGATTTCCCCATGAGTTCTGTTGCTGTGTTCAGCAAGGCCTCGCCGTTCGATGCATTGCAACGCTGGCTACCCAAACTGGTGCTGGCGCCGAGCATGTTCATCGTGCTGGTGGGCTTCTATGGCTACATCCTGTGGACGTTCGTGCTGTCGTTCACCACCTCGACGTTCCTGCCTAATTACAAGTGGGCTGGTCTGGCGCAATACGCGCGGTTGTTCGACAACGATCGCTGGTGGGTCGCGAGCAAAAATCTCGCGGTGTTCGGTGGCATGTTCATCGGTATCACTCTGGTGATCGGCGTGTTGCTGGCGGTGTTCCTCGACCAGCGCATCCGTCGCGAAGGCTTTATCCGCACCATTTACCTGTACCCGATGGCGCTCTCGATGATCGTCACCGGTACTGCGTGGAAATGGCTGCTCAACCCGGGCATGGGCCTGGACAAATTGTTGCGTGACTGGGGCTGGGAAGGCTTCCGTCTCGACTGGCTGATCGACCCGGATCGCGTGGTCTATTGCCTGGTGATCGCCGCTGTCTGGCAAGCCTCGGGCTTCATCATGGCGATGTTTCTCGCCGGCCTGCGTGGCGTTGATCAATCGATCATCCGTGCCGCGCAGATCGATGGCGCGAGCATGCCGATGATCTACTGGAAAGTGGTGCTGCCAAGCCTGCGTCCGGTGTTCTTCAGTGCGGTGATGATCCTCGCGCACATTGCGATCAAGAGCTTCGACCTGGTCGCGGCGATGACCGCCGGTGGTCCGGGTTATTCCTCCGACCTGCCCGCGATGTTCATGTATTCCTTCACCTTCAGTCGCGGCCAGATGGGCATGGGCTCGGCCAGTGCGATTCTGATGCTCGGTGCGATCCTCGCGATCATCGTGCCTTACCTGTATTCCGAGCTGAGGACCAAGCGCAATGACTAGTCTCGCTGCCAAACCTGCTATCAGCCTGAGTCGCATCGCGATCTACGCGGTGCTGATCCTCGCCGTCCTGCTGTACCTGGTGCCGCTGGTGGTCATGTTGCTGACCAGCTTCAAGACCCCGGAAGACATCAGCACCGGCAACCTGCTGAGCTGGCCGACCGTGGTCAGCGGCATCGGCTGGGTCAAGGCCTGGGCCACCGTTGACGGCTACTTCTGGAACTCGATCAAGATCACTGTGCCAGCGGTAGCCATCTCCACCGCCATCGGTGCGTTGAACGGTTATGTGCTGTCGTTCTGGCGCTTCCGTGGTTCGCAGTTGTTCTTCGGTCTGCTGTTGTTCGGCTGCTTCCTGCCGTTCCAGACCGTGCTGCTGCCGGCCTCGTTCACCCTCGGCAAGATGGGCCTGGCGAGCACCACCACCGGCCTGGTGTTTATCCACGTGGTTTACGGTCTGGCGTTCACCACACTGTTCTTCCGTAACTACTACGTGAGCATTCCGGATGCGCTGGTGAAAGCTGCACGCCTGGATGGCGCGGGTTTCTTCACGATTTTCCGGCGGATCATTCTGCCGATGTCGACGCCGATCATCATGGTCTGCCTGATCTGGCAGTTCACCCAGATCTGGAACGACTTCCTGTTCGGTGTGGTGTTCTCCAGCGGTGATTCGCAGCCGATTACGGTGGCGCTGAACAACCTGGTCAACACCAGCACCGGCGCCAAGGAATACAACGTTGATATGGCAGCGGCGATGATCGCCGGCCTGCCGACCCTGCTGGTCTATGTGGTCGCAGGCAAGTATTTCGTGCGCGGGCTGACGGCCGGCGCAGTCAAGGGGTAATCATGGCAACGCTCGAACTTCGCAACGTAAACAAGACCTACGGTGCCGGCCTGCCGGACACCCTGAAGAACATCGAACTGTCGATCAAGGAAGGCGAATTCCTGATTCTCGTTGGCCCGTCGGGCTGCGGCAAATCGACGTTGATGAACTGCATCGCCGGTCTGGAAACCATCACCGGCGGCGCGATCATGATCGGTGACCAGGACGTCAGCGGCATGAGCCCGAAGGATCGTGACATCGCCATGGTGTTCCAGTCCTACGCGCTGTACCCGACCATGAGCGTGCGCGAGAATATCGAATTCGGCCTGAAGATTCGCAAGATGCCTCAGGCGGCGATCGACGAAGAAGTCGCGCGCGTGGCAAAACTTCTGCAGATCGAACATTTGCTCAATCGCAAGCCGGGTCAGCTCTCCGGTGGCCAACAACAGCGTGTGGCGATGGGCCGTGCGCTGGCGCGTCGTCCGAAGATTTATCTGTTCGACGAACCGCTGTCCAACCTCGACGCCAAGCTTCGCGTCGAGATGCGTACCGAAATGAAACTGATGCACCAGCGCCTGAAGACCACCACGGTCTACGTGACCCACGACCAGATCGAAGCGATGACCCTGGGCGACAAAGTGGCGGTGATGAAGGACGGCATCATTCAGCAGTTCGGCACGCCGAAAGAGATCTACAACGACCCGGCCAACCTGTTCGTGGCGAGCTTCATCGGTTCGCCGCCGATGAATTTCATTCCGCTGCGTCTGCAACGCAAGGACGGCCGTTTGCTGGCGCTGCTCGACAGCGGCCAGGCCCGTTGCGAGCTGCCGATGAGCATGCAGGACGCTGGCCTCGAAGATCGCGAAGTGATCCTCGGCCTGCGCCCGGAACAGATCGTTCTGGCGAACGGCGAGGGCAATGGCCTGCCAAGCATTCGTGCCGAAGTGCAGGTCACTGAGCCGACCGGTCCGGACACCCTGGTGTTCGTCAATTTGAATGAAACCAAAGTCTGCTGCCGACTGGCGCCGGACGTGGCACCGCAGGTGGGCGAAAGCCTGACGCTGCAATTCGATCCGTCGAAAGTGCTGCTGTTTGATGCCAAAACGGGTGAGCGTCTGGGCACTGCCGGCCAACCACAGACCGATGCGCGGTCTGCGAACGTGGCCCAATTCAAAGGCCGCTGAAAATCAATGTAGGAATGCAGTCATGTGGGAGCTGGCTTGCCAGCGATGCAGGCAACTCGGTTCACAGTGGAACAGAGTCGATGCCATCGCTGGCAAGCCAGCTCCCACAGGGATTGGATTCCACAAGGAGCACGCGGCGGATTGCCTGTAATCCATCGCAATTTATGTAAACCGCGTTAGATAAAAACAGTTAATAACAATAAAGACGAGGATGTAGGGATGAAAAAGAAACACGTCAATGTCCGGTTGATCTGCCAAGTGTCAGCTGCGGCGGCGTTGGTGCTGGCCGGTAACGCCATGGCGGCGGATGCCTTCAGCTCCGATTCGAAATGGATGACCGGTGACTGGGGTGGCGAGCGGACCAAGCTGATCGAGCAGGGTATCGACATCAAGGCCGACTACGTTGGGGAAGTCGGTGGCAACCTGCACGGTGGCTACAACGACGACAAGACCGCGCGTTACGCTGACCAGTTCGGTCTGGGCGTGGCACTCGATCTGCAAAAGCTGTGGGGCTGGGATAACACCCAGGCGAAGATCCAGCTGACCAACCGTAACGGTTACAACATCTCCAACGACCGCGTTGGCGATCCGCGTGCTGGCACCCTGAGTTCTTCGCAAGAAGTTTACGGCCGTGGCCACATGGTGCGTCTGACCCAGTTGTGGATTCAGCACCAGTTCTTCGACAACAAACTCGACGTCAAGGCCGGTTACTTCGGTGAAGGCGAAGACTTCAACACCTTCCCGTGCGACTTCCAGAACCTCGCGTTCTGCGGTTCGCAAGTGGGTAACTGGGCAACCAACATCTGGTACAACTGGCCAGTCAGCCAGGCCGCGATCCGCGTCAAGTACAACATCAACGACGAACTCTACGCGCAAATCGGCGCGTACAACCAGAACCCGTCGCAGTTGGAACACGGCAACGGCTTCAAGCTCAGCGGCAGTGGCACCGCCGGTACTGTGTTGCCAGTCGAGTTGGTCTGGTCTCCGAAGGTCAACAGCCTGCCGGGCGAATACCGCGTCGGTTACTACAAGAGCACGGCTGATGCCGACGACGTTCGTGAAGACGTCAACGGTTTCGATGCAGCCACCACTGGCAACGCCTACAAGACCCACAGCAGCAAAAGCGGCTACTGGTTCGTGGCGCAACAGCAACTCACCAGCCACAACGGTGATGCGACCCGCGGTCTGAACATCGCTGCCAACGCGACCTTCCACGACAAGGACACCAACTTCATCGACAACTACCAGTCGGTGATGTTTGTCTACAAAGGCCCGTTCGACGCGCGTCCGAAGGATGACGTCGGTATCGGCGCAGCACGTATCCACGTCAACGATGACGTGAAGAAAAACGCCGAGCTGCTCAACGTTTCCAACGGTGTATCGGATTACGACAATCCGGTGTTCTCGCCGATTCGTGAAACCGAATACAACTACGAGATCAACTACGGCTTCCACGTCACCAACTGGCTGACCGTACGTCCTAACCTGCAATACATCACTCACCCGGGCGGTGTGGATGCAGTGGACAACGCATTGGTCGCTGGCCTGAAAATTCAGTCTACGTTCTAACGCGTCTGCGATAAGCTCCTCTCTATGTGCGCATATTTGCGGACAGCCAAGGCTGTCCGCTTTTTTTTGAGGGGCAGTAATCCCCGTAACAAATGAATTCGGGACCGTGGCAAATGCATGAGCATCCGCTACAACGCTTCTTCAAATCCCTGCGCGAACAGCCGATCTTCGCCTGGGAGCGCTATCAGATGCGCGACGTGTTGGTGATCGATCATCCGCTGTGTCAGGCGGTGTTCAGTCGTCAGGGCGCGCAGTTGCTGCACTTTCAGCCGCGTGGGCAAAAGCCGTGGTTGTGGTGTGCGGCGAAGTGGCCGCATGTCGGCGCGATCCGTGGTGGCGTGCCGGTGTGCTGGCCGTGGTACGGCCGTCATCCCAGCGAAAACGCGTGGCCTTCACATGGTTGGGCGCGATTGCTCGACTGGAAGTTGCTCGACAGCAGCAGCGCCGACGATGGCGTGCGTCTGCACTGGCAATTGCAGCTGTGCGACTGGCAGGTTGACCTGCATGCGCACCTTGGCGAACGCATGGAATTACGCCTGAGCACCGAGCATCAGGACGACATGCCGTGCCAGTTGAGCCAGGCTTTGCACGCTTACTGGCGTATTGGCGACGTTGGTGAGATAGCGCTGTCTGGGCTCGAAGGAGCGCAGGGTTACGACCAGTTGAGCCGCCAGTCTTGCCAGCAGGAAGGCGAGTTGCGGGTGGATGGCGGGTGTCAGCGGGTGTTCCAGCACGACGGCGAATTGCAGCTCAAGGATCACGCCTGGCAGCGCGAGTTGTGTATCGATACCGGTGACAGTGCTGACACGGTGGTCTGGCATCCGGGGGCGCGGCCGTTGTTGGGGGTGACGTGGGATGAGATTTCGGAGTTTGTCTGCGTGGAAGCGGCGGCGGGCGGGACGGACAGTCTGCATCTGGCGCCGGGGGAGAAGGCCCATTTGAGCTTGCAGGCGTGGACGGCAGCTTGAGTGTGCCAAGTACACCGCTACCCTCACCCTAGCCCTCTCCCGGAGGGAGAGGGGACTGATTGCGGGATGCTGAAGAGTTACGCCGACGTGAAAGTGCAGTGCTGAATCCATAATCGACTCGATCATTCAGGTCGATGTACAGCGCAAGACACTTCGGTAGGCCCCCTCTCCCGGAGGGAGAGGGCTGGGGTGAGGGTGCTTTTGATCTTTAGTTGAATTCATCCCCAACCGGATACCGGCTGGCATTCAAGCTCTCTTTGATCTTGCGCAGATGCGGCTGGAAATCCACCCCGCGACGCAAGGTCATCCCGGTCGCCAACACATCCAGCACGGTCAACTGAATGATCCGCGACGTCATCGGCATATAGATGTCGGTGTCTTCCGGCAGCGGGATGTTCAGGCTCAAGGTACTCGCCTTGGCCAGCGGCGAATTCTCCGCCGTCAAACCCAGCACCGAAGCGCCGTTCTCGCGAGCAATGCGCGCCACCTCGACCAGCTCACGGGTGCGGCCGGTGTAGGAAATGATCACGAACAACTCACCGGTGTGCGCCACCGACGCAATCATCCGCTGCATCAGCACATCGGCGTGCGCGGTGACCGCGAGGTTGAAGCGGAAGAACTTGTGCTGCGCATCCAGCGCCACCGGCGCCGAAGCCCCGAGGCCGAAGAAGTGGATCTGCCGCGCCTGAATCAACAGGTCAACGGCGCGGCTGATCAGATTCGGATCGAGCGCCTGGCAAGCGCTGTCCAGCGACGCGATGGCGCTGCCGAAAATCTTTTGCGTGTACGCCTCGGGGTTGTCATCGGCCTCGACCGCGCGGCTGACGTACGCCGCGCCGCTGGCCAGGCTTTGCGCCAGTTGCAGCTTGAGTTCGGGATAGCCGCTGACACCGAACGAACGGCAGAAGCGGTTGACCGTCGGTTCGCTCACCGACGCCGCCTGGGCGAGGGCGGCGATGCTGAAGCGGGTGGCCTGCTGCGGGTTGAGCAGGATCACCTCGGCGACTTTGCGTTCGGCCTTGTTCAGGTCTTCAAGGCGACTCTGGATCTGTTCCAGTAAATTTCGCACGCGGTCCATATGGAATTCCTAATTCACCTGCGCAAAGGTGCGCCGGGCTATGCAAATTGGGCCTTTGATATGGCCCGTAACGGTGGCCTATCCTACTGATGCGTCCGAGCGACCACCACTCGGAATCTGTATTTTGCGAAAATGTTGTGGTTATTACTACATTTTCCCTTGAGTGATGCCTTGAAAAAAGGTATTTGTAGCTTAACTTGATAAAAGAACAAACATCATGCCTTCGATTACGGTTGAACCGTGCACCTTTGCCTTGTTCGGCGCGCTTGGCGATCTGGCTCTGCGCAAGCTGTTTCCTGCCCTTTATCACCTCGATGGCGCCGATCTGTTGCACGAGGACACGCGCATCATCGCGCTGGCCCGTGAAGACGGCACCGAGCAGCAGCACCTGGCGTTTATCGCCGCCGAATTGCGCCGCTACGTCGGCAAAGAGCTGGACGAAGCCGTGGCCGAGCGCTTTCTGGCGCGCCTGACCTACCTGCACGTCGACTTTCTCAAGGCTGAAGATTACGTCGCGCTGGCCGAACTGGCCGGCAGCACGCAACGCATGATTGCCTACTTCGCCACACCGGCGGCGGTGTACGGCGCGATCTGCGAGAACCTGGCGAAAGTCGGTCTGGCAGAAAACACCCGGGTGGTGCTGGAAAAGCCGATCGGTTCCGACCTCGAATCGTCGCGCAAAGTGAATGACGCCGTGGCGCAGTTCTTCCCGGAGAACCGCACCTACCGTATCGACCACTATCTGGGCAAAGAAACCGTTCAGAACCTGATCGCCCTGCGTTTCGCCAACAGCCTGTTTGAAACCCAGTGGAACCAGAATTACATCTCCCACGTGGAAATCACCGTGGCCGAGAAGGTCGGTATCGAAGGCCGTTGGGGCTACTTCGACAAGGCCGGCCAGCTGCGCGACATGATCCAGAATCACCTGTTGCAGCTGCTCTGCCTGATCGCCATGGACCCGCCGGCCGACCTGTCCGCCGACAGCATCCGTGACGAGAAAGTAAAAGTCCTCAAGGCGCTGGCGCCGATCAGCCCGGAAGGCCTGACCACGCAAGTGGTGCGCGGCCAGTACATCGCCGGCCACAGCGAAGGCAAATCCGTCCCGGGTTACCTCGAAGAACCGAATTCCAATACCCAGAGCGACACCGAAACTTTCGTCGCCCTGCGTGCCGACATCCGCAACTGGCGCTGGGCGGGCGTGCCGTTCTACCTGCGTACCGGCAAGCGCATGCCGCAAAAGCTGTCGCAGATCGTCATCCACTTCAAGGAACCGTCGCACTACATCTTCGCCCCTGAGCAGCGCTTGCAGATCAGCAACAAACTGATCATTCGCCTGCAACCGGACGAAGGTATTTCCTTGCGCGTGATGACCAAAGAGCAGGGCCTGGACAAGGGCATGCAACTGCGCAGCGGGCCGCTGCAACTGAATTTCTCCGACACCTGGCGTAGCGCGCGGATCCCCGATGCCTACGAGCGGTTGTTGCTGGAAGTGATGAACGGCAATCAGAACCTGTTTGTCCGTAAAGATGAAATCGAAGCCGCGTGGAAATGGTGTGACCAGTTGATCGCCGGGTGGAAAAAATCCGGTGACGCGCCCAAGCCGTATGCGGCCGGGTCGTGGGGGCCGATGAGCTCCATTGCATTGATCACGCGGGACGGGAGGTCGTGGTATGGCGATATCTGATGTGCAACTGCCTGCGGGCGTAAATGCTCACGCATTCAAGAGCCCGGCGCTGTTGGCCGAAGGTCTGGCGCTGAACGTTGCCAAGCAATTGAGCGAAGCCATTGCGGCGCGCGGCAATGCGGTGTTGGTGGTGTCTGGCGGACGTAGCCCGGTGGCGTTTTTCCAGCATCTGGCCAAGCAGGAACTGGACTGGTCGAAGGTCGTCGTGACCCTCGCCGACGAGCGCTGGGTACCGGTTGAACACGCCGACAGCAATGCCGGCCTGCTCAAGCAATACCTGCTCAAAGGCCCGGCGGCGAAAGCGCAGTTCCTCAGTCTTTACAGCGCTGCGGCAAACGTCGAACAGGCTGCCGAACAGGCTGACCGTTTGCTCGCCGAATTGCCGGCGATTGACGTGCTGGTGCTGGGCATGGGCGATGACGGCCACACCGCGTCGCTGTTTCCCAACAGCCCGAATCTCACCGAAGCGCTGCAAGCCGATGGCACCCGCCGTTGCTGGCCGATGCTGGCGCCAAGTGTGCCGCGTCAGCGCCTGACCATGAGCCGTGCGCTGCTGGCCTCGGCGAAACACAAGATTCTGTCGATTTCCGGTCAGTCGAAACTGACCACCCTGAATGCCGCGCTGGCATCCGATGACGTCGCCGCCATGCCGGTGCGCGCGTTTCTGCAACCTACGTTAGAGATTTACTGGTGCCCATGAGCCAAGGAACAGCCGCTATGACAACCCCATCCCCGACCGTTTCCATGGCGGACAAAGTTGCCCTGATCGACAGCCTCTGCGCCAAGGCGCGGATCCTGCCGGTGATCACCATCGCTCGCGAACAGGACGTGCTGCCATTGGCCGACGCCTTGGCCGCCGGTGGTCTGACCGCGCTGGAAGTGACCCTGCGTTCGCAGTTCGGCCTCAAGGCCATCCAGATCCTGCGCGACCAGCGTCCGGAACTGATGACCGGTGCCGGCACCGTGCTCGATCGCAACATGCTCGCGGCGGCAGAAGCGGCCGGTTCGCAATTCATCGTCACCCCGGGCATCACCCGTGATTTGCTGGAAGCCAGCGTCGACAGCCCGATTCCGCTGTTGCCGGGCATCAGCAACGCCTCCGGCATCATGGAAGGCTACGGTCTGGGTTATCGCCGCTTCAAGCTGTTCCCGGCTGAAGTCAGCGGTGGCGTCGCGGCAATCAAGGCCCTCGGCGGCCCGTTCGGCGAAGTTAAATTCTGCCCGACTGGCGGCGTCGGCCCAGCCAATATCAAGAGCTACATGGCGCTGAAAAACGTCATGTGCGTGGGCGGTAGCTGGATGCTCGATCCGGAATGGATCAAGAACGGCGACTGGGCTCGTATTCAGGAATGCACCGCTGAGGCTTTGGCGCTGCTGGACTGATTGTTACCAAACACTTCGTTGTGTGTTCTACGGCTTTACGGTGCGCTCGGTCGGCGCACCGTTTTTTTTTGCCCGCAGAAAAGCCAACATCAAAAGATCGCAGCCTGCGGCAGCTCCTACAGGGGCGATACGGGATGCGATGCAGGAGCTGTCGAGCGCAACGAGGCTGCGATCTTTTGATCTTGCTCTCAAATGGCTACGTCAAAAGATCAGAACCCACGAGTTACGACGCGATACATAGTTACCGCACACAGGCTGTTGCTTGGCGCTAATCTGCTTTCATCTTATGGAAGAGAGAACGCGTCATGGACCAAGACTCTGCTGCATCCTCCCCGAACCAGGTGTATCAACTGGCTCCCGAGCAAATCGCCGGGCCGTACTTTCGCAACCCGCAATTGCTGCGGCGCAACATCAGCGAGGGCGCAGAAGGTTTGCCGCTACTGCTGCGCCTGACCATCGTCGATGCAATGACCGGTGAACCGGTCAATGGCGCGTTGGTGGATATCTGGCATTGCAACGCACGCGGCGCGTATTCGGGCTGGAGCCGGATCAATCCGGATGTTGAAGTCGATGCCGAGGCCATCGGTTCAATCCCGCGCACCGACGATGACACCTACCTGCGTGGCAGCCAGTTCTGTGATTCCAAGGGACGGGTGCGCTTTACCACGATTTACCCAGGTTTCTACGCCGGTCGCGCACTGCACATTCACATGGCGGTACGCATCGTTGCCGGTAGCGAATTTCTCGAAGCGCGCAATGTCGCCTGGGTTGGCCAGCTGTATTTCCCCGAAGTCGTTTCCCGTTCGGTACTCAATGCCAAAGCCTATCGCGGACGCTCGGCGAAGGTACTGAACAATGCCGAGGACAGCTTTTACGCCGACATGAAGGGCGAAGCCTCGACGCTGACGGTGTGGCCGATCGGTCGCGACACCCACGAAGATGGCTTTTTCGGCCAGCTGACGATCGGTATCGATACCTTTGCGGCGTCGTCGCAGATCAAGCCCGAGGACTTTGACAAGTTTACTGTTTAGCCCGTCAGCGCAGCTCGTTCAGCGCGCGGGTCAGCAGTTGCATGTCGCCAGCGGTAGTGGTCAGCCCCGGCGTAATGCGGATGCACGGCCCGCACGCCGCGCCATTGCGCACCACGGTGAACAGGTTGAACTCATTGAGCAGACGCTCGGCCATGGCCTGTTGGTCGTCGTGACGGGTGAACCGCAACGCGGTGATCCCGCAATACAGTCGCTGATCGTCCGGCGTCATCACTTCGATACCCGGCAAGTGGCGTACCGCGCTGACCCACAGATTACGCAGGTAATTCAGGCGTGCACCTTTTGCCGCTGCGCCGCCGAGCGAGCGATGTTCCTCGAACACCAGCGGCAGGGTCATCAACGCCGGAATGTTGGGTGTGCTGTAGGACGTGCGCACGCGGATGTCATTGACCGGATAGTGCATCTCGCCCATGTCCGGATCGATGTCGGCCAAGCGCTGCGGGGCGATGTAGATGAAGCCAAGTGTCAGCGGCGCACCGATCCATTTGTGCAGGTTGTAGCCGGCGAACGCGATGCCAAGGGCTTCAAAGTCGAACTCGATCTGGCCGAGGGCGTGCGCCCCATCAAGAATGATGTCGACCCCATACTCCCTGGCCAGTGCGGCGATGGCCTGTACCGGCATCACCAGACCGGTGCGATGGGTGACGTGGGTCAGGGCCATCAGTTTCAGTTTGGGATGGCGGACAAAGGTTTCGCGGTAAGTCTCCAGCAGGCTGTCGAAGCTCGCCGGGTGCGAGTGGGCAATCTCGATGACCTCGACGCCGCGATGCCTCGCCAGCCAGCGCATGGCGCCCTTGACCGTGTCGTACTCAAGGTCGCAGATCAGCACCTGGTCGCCCGGTTGCAGGCGGTTGTAATTGCGGATCAGCGATTGCAGGCCTTCGGTGGCGTTGCGGGTGAAAGCAACGCTTTGCGCGCGCACGCCAATCTGCTCTGCCAGCTGCGCGCGAATGTCCAGATTGTCGTGCTGCTCGAAACGCTGGCGCACATACACCGAGTTGCTGGTGTTGATCAGCTCGATGTTGCGCTGGTACTCCTCGATCACCGTGCGCGACATACGCCCGAAGTAACCGTTTTCCAGATTTACGGGGCCGGGTTGAACATCGTAACGATCGGCGAACGTCTGCCAGAAGGCTTCGTCACGGGCGCGGCGGGTGTTATCGGGCATGGCGGCTGGCTCTATAAGAGGAGGGCGCTTCAGTGGCGCGGGGCAGGTTTGCCATGTTTGGCGCGCAGCGGTTCGAGCAAGTCCGACAAGCCGTTGTGGTCGATCTCCTGCATCAGCGCGAGCAGGCCGCCGAGTTCGCCGTGGGGGAAACCTTCCCGGGCAAACCAGTTCAGGTACGGCCCCGGCAGGTCCGCAATGATCCGGCCCTTGTATTTGCCGAAAGGCATTTCGCGGGTGATCAGCAGTTCGAGTTTTTCGGGATTCATCAGTGAGATCGTCTGGCTTCAAATCAGATTGGAAAATACAGGCATTCTGCATGCAGGCCAAATGACAGATCATGCAAATAACCGCGATACAGATAGTTCACTTAACTTTAAGTTGTTGATTTATAACACTTTGATTGTTGAGAAAAAGCTGGCACGCACACTGCAATATCCCTTGCATCTTCCACCGATCGCAAGGAATTGAAAAATGACCGACATGAATAAAGAAGCCATCTCTGTACTCAATGACCTGATTGAAACCAGCAAGGACGGTCAGGAAGGGTTCAAGACTTGCGCTGAAGACATCAAGCATCCAGAACTGAAAACCCTGTTTGTCACGCGCTCTGCCGATTGCGCCACCGCCGCTGCTGAACTGCAAGCCGCCGTGCGCTCGATGGGCGGCGATCCGGAAACTTCTACCAGCGTCAGCGGTGATCTGCACCGTCGCTGGGTCGACGTCAAAGCCATGTTCACCGGCAAGGACGAAGAGGCTGTGCTGAACGAAGCCGAGCGTGGTGAAGATCACGCACTGAAGGCTTATCGTGAAGCCATCGAGAAAATCAACAAGCACAACCTGGTAGGTATTCGTGATCTGGTTGAACGCCAATACCACGGCGTGCAACGCAACCACGATCAGGTGAAAGCCCTGCGTAACCAGGCTCGCGCCCGTTCGTAAGCGTTCGACGATTACACAAAACGCCAGCTAGTCTGGCGTTTTTTTATGGGGCAGGGAAAAGCAAAAGCAAGAGCCCCTCACCCTAGCCCTCTCCCGGAGGGAGAGGGGACTTACCGAGGTGGCTGTTTGAGATACACCGACTTGAGCGATCTGAGGTGAACTCAGGATTTGAAACCCAAAGAGATCGGCTCCCTTCCCCCTCGCCCCCCTGGGGGAGAGGGCTGGGGTGAGGGGGAAAAGCTCTCACTGACACACCACCAATCAATCAGCCAATGCTGATCGCTGGCAAAGTAGGCAACGTCACCGTCTGCTGCTTGCGCGGTGCCAGAATCTCAGCCTCGCCATCTACCACCAACTCATCACGCTGGTTGAACACGCGCGTCGCAATGCGCACACGGAACTTCGGCAGCTTCTCGAGAATTTCCAGGCGCACGGTCAGCGTGTCGCCAATCTTCACCGGCTTCTGAAAACTCATCTGCTGGCCGATATAAATAGTGCCCGGCCCAGGCAACTCGCAAGCTACGGCGGCACTGATCAACGCGCCGCTGAACATGCCGTGAGCAATACGCTCCTTGAACATGCTGGCCGCCGCGAACTCGGCATCCAGATGCACCGGGTTATGGTCGCCGGACATCGCGGCGAACAGCTGAATGTCACGCTCTTCGACAGTCTTGCTGTAGCTGGCGGTCTGGCCGACTTCGAGGGCTTCGTAAGGGATGTTGGTAACCTGGGTCATCGGTCTCGGTTCCTGTGACGGATTAAATGAATCCACAAAAAATTACTCGCTGCGCTGAGGGCGCGGATGGCTCAGGGCCTGGTCGATCCAGGCCAGCACATCGGCGATCACTTCATCGCGATTGGTTTCGTTGAACAATTCGTGCCGGGCCTGCGGGTAGATCTTCAGTTGCAGGTTGTGGCTGCCGGCCGTGCGCAAGGCATTGGCCAGATCTGTCAGACGCTTGCCGTCACTCACCGGATCACATTCGCCGCCGATCACCAGCAATGGCAGGCCCGGGTCGATCTGGGCGAGATTGGACGCTTTGCTGATTTGCTGCAAGCCGCCGAGCAGATCGATCCATAGCTGATTGGTGCAGCGAAAGCCGCACAGTGGGTCGGCAGCGTACTTGTCGACTTCGGCCGGATCGCGGCTCAACCAGTCGAACGGTGTGCGCACCGGTTTGAATTTGTTGTTGAACGAGCCGAACGACAGCCACTCGATCAGCGCACTGCGACCCTTGCCACCCTGGCGCAGTTTTTCCAGGCGAGCGATCTGCCGCGCGGCCCGATAAAGCGCCACCGGCTGGAAATTTGAACCACTGAGAATCGCCCCGTGCAGGCTGGCGCTGTGGTGCAGCAGGTACGCCTGGGCGAGGTAGCTGCCCATGCTGTGACCGAGCAGGATGATCGGCACGCCGGGATGTTGCTGGCCGATGTGCTGATTGATACTGGCCAGGTCGCCGAGCACTTTGCACCAGCCGTCATCGTCGGCGAAATGTCCGAGGGTACCGTGATCGGCAGTTTTGCCATGGCCACGCAAATCGGCGGCGTAAACGCCATAACCTTTGTCGCAAAACGTGTCGGCCAAACGTGCATAACGAGCGCTGTGTTCGGCCATGCCATGGGCCAGCAGAATCACCGCTTTCAACGGTGCCAGCGGCAACCAGCGATTGATGAACAGGCGGCTGCGGTCACTCGCGTCCAGCCATAGGGTGTCGTGGGTCATGGCGATTCCTTTGCTCAGAGTCGGAACATTGTATAGCGCGTCTGATCAGCCCACGCCACGGCAGGAAGATTCACACGATCAATGACGGCTTTGCCCTTATTTGCCTGAATGGCCATAACTGCTAGTGTCCGTGAAGCTCCGCTTTTTCAGAAATGACAGAAAGCGGCCCGGATCGGCTCAGGTAAAGAGGACAAGAACAATGCAACCTGATTTCTGGAACGACAAACGCCCGGCCGGCGTACCGCTGGACATCGACATGGGCGAGTTCAAGTCGGTGATCGAGGTGTTCGAGCGTTCCTGCAAGAAGTTCGCTGACCGCCCGGCCTTCAGCAACATGGGCGTCACGTTGACCTACGCCGAACTGGAGCGCCACAGCGCGGCCTTCGCCGGTTACCTGCAAGCGCACACCGATCTGGTGCCGGGCGACCGCATCGCCGTGCAGATGCCCAACGTCCTGCATTACCCGATTGCCGTGTTCGGCGCCTTGCGTGCCGGACTCATCGTGGTCAACACCAACCCGTTGTACACCGCGCGGGAGATGCGCCACCAGTTCAAGGATTCCGGCGCCCGCGCGTTGGTGTACCTGAACATGTTCGGTCAGAAAGTCCAGGAAGTGCTGCCCGACACCGACATCCAGTACCTGATCGAAGCGAAAATGGGCGACCTGATGCCCACCGCCAAGGGCTGGCTGGTCAACACCGTGGTCAGCAAAGTGAAGAAAATGGTCCCGGCGTATTCGCTGCCGCAGGCGATTTCCTTCAAGAGCGCGCTGCGCATGGGCCGGGGCCTGGGCATCAAGCCGTTGAAGGTCAGCCTCGACGACATCGCCGTGCTGCAATACACCGGCGGCACCACCGGCTTGGCGAAGGGCGCGATGCTCACCCACGGCAATCTGGTGGCGAACATGCAGCAAGTGCGCGCCTGTCTGGCGCAGCTCGGCCCGGACGGTCAGCCACTGCTGCGCGAAGGCCAGGAAGTGATGATTGCGCCGCTGCCGCTCTACCATATCTATGCCTTCACCGCGAATTGCATGTGCATGATGGTGTCCGGCAACCACAACGTGCTGATCACTAATCCGCGCGACATTGCCGGCTTCATCAAAGAGTTGAAGAACTGGCGTTTCTCGGCGTTGCTCGGCTTGAACACGTTGTTTGTCGCACTGATGGATCACCCGGATTTCAAGACCCTCGATTTCTCCAGCCTGAAGCTCACCAACTCTGGTGGCACCGCGCTGGTCAAGGCCACCGCCGAGCGTTGGGAGCAGATGACCGGTTGCCGCATCACCGAAGGTTACGGCCTGACCGAAACCTCTCCGGTGGCCTGCACCAATCCGTACGGCGACCAGTCGCGCCTCGGTACGGTCGGCCTGCCGGTACCGGGCACGTTGCTCAAGGTCATCAACGATGATGGCGTCGAGCAGCCGATGGGCGAGCGGGGCGAGTTGTGCATCAAAGGCCCGCAGATCATGAAGGGCTACTGGCATAAGCCCGAGGCCACCGCCGAAGTGCTGGATGCCGAGGGCTGGTTCAAGTCCGGCGACATTGCGGTGATCGATCCGGATGGGTTTGTGCGCATCGTCGACCGCAAGAAGGACATGATCATCGTCTCCGGTTTCAACGTGTACCCGAACGAGATCGAAGACGTGGTCATGGCCCACCCGAAAGTCGCCAACTGTGCGGTGATCGGCGTGCCGGATGAACGTTCGGGCGAGGCGGTGAAGTTGTTTGTGGTGGCGCGGGAAACCGGCGTCAGCCTTGAAGAGCTGAAGGCCTACTGCAAGGAGAATTTCACTGCGTACAAAGTGCCGAAACACATTGTGTTGCGCGAGTCGTTGCCGATGACGCCGGTCGGCAAGATCCTGCGCCGTGAGTTGCGCGATATCGCTTAACGTCTGAAAACGAAAAGATCGCAGCCTGCGGCAGCTCCTACAGGAAACCCATTCCCATGTAGGAGCTGCCGCAGGCTGCGATCTTTTGCTTTAAAGCCCCAGATTCCGGGGCTTTCAGGGTGTTATAGGATTTTTGCTCTAAAATGACTGCTGGCAAGTCTTGAGTCACAAATATGACTGTATGGGCCGCTTTTGGCTCTAGTCGACCCTCGGCAAAGCTGCTACTCTCGGCGCGCTTTGTGACTTCTCGGCCTATCTGAAAGCCAGATTCACCAATACAAAACACACACCAATAATAATCGCATCAAATGCGGTGAAGAATTCGCGTTGCTGAGGAGTGGGCTTCCATGATCGAAGACTTTTGGAAGGATAAATACCCGGCTGGAATTGCTGCCGACATCAATCCAGACGAGTATCCGAACATTCAGGCAGTGTTGAAGCAATCCTGCCAACGCTTCGCCAACAAACCGGCTTTCAGCAACCTGGGCAAGACAATCACCTACGGTGAACTGTACGAATTGTCCGGTGCGTTTGCCGCGTATTTGCAACAGCATACCGACTTGCAGCCCGGTGATCGAATCGCCGTGCAATTGCCCAACGTTCTGCAATACCCGGTGGCCGTCTTCGGTGCGATCCGTGCCGGGCTGATCGTGGTCAATACCAACCCGCTGTATACCGCGCGGGAAATGGAACACCAATTCAACGACTCCGGTGCCAAAGCCCTCGTTTGCCTGGCAAACATGGCGCACCTGGCCGAAGCCGTGGTGCCGAAAACCGGCGTCAAACACGTTATCGTCACTGAAGTTGCCGACCTGCTGCCGCCGATCAAGCGCCTGCTGATCAACAGCGTCATCAAGTACGTGAAGAAGATGGTGCCGGCTTATCACTTGCCTAAAGCCGTCAAGTTCAACGACGTGCTGAGCAAGGGCCTGGGCCAGCCTGTGGCTGAAGCCAACCCGGACAGCGGCGACGTCGCGGTGCTGCAATACACCGGCGGCACCACCGGCGTGGCCAAGGGCGCGATGCTGACCCACCGCAACCTCGTCGCCAACATGCTGCAGTGCAAGGCTCTGATGGGCTCCAACCTCAACGAAGGTTGCGAGATCCTGATCACCCCGCTGCCGCTGTATCACATTTATGCGTTCACCTTTCATTGCATGGCGATGATGCTGATCGGCAACCACAACATCCTGATCAGCAACCCGCGCGACTTGCCGGCAATGGTCAAGGAACTGTCGAAGTGGAAGTTCAGCGGTTTTGTCGGCCTGAACACGTTGTTCGTGGCGCTGTGCAATAACGAAGGTTTCCGCAAGCTGGATTTCTCGGCACTGAAAGTCACTCTGTCCGGCGGCATGGCCCTGCAACTGGCCGCTGCCGAGCGCTGGAAAGCAGTGACCGGCTGCTCGATCTGCGAAGGTTACGGCATGACCGAAACCAGCCCGGTGGCCACGGTCAACCCGATCCAGCACATCCAGATCGGCACCATCGGCATTCCAGTGCCGTCGACCCTGTGCAAAGTCATCGACGATGCTGGTGTCGAGCAGCCGCTGGGCGCGATCGGCGAGCTGTGCATCAAAGGCCCGCAAGTGATGAAAGGTTACTGGCAGCGTCAGGAAGCCACCGATGAAATGCTCGACAGCGAAGGCTGGTTGAAGACCGGTGACATCGCGCTGATCCAGCCGGACGGCTACATGCGCATTGTCGATCGGAAGAAAGACATGATTCTGGTCTCCGGTTTCAACGTTTATCCGAACGAACTGGAAGACGTGCTGGCGACCCTGCCAGGCGTATTGCAGTGCGCGGCCATCGGCGTGCCGGACGAGAAGTCGGGCGAGGCGATCAAGATTTTCATCGTCGCGAAACCTGGCGTTACGCTGACCAAGGAAACGGTGATGGAACACATGCGCGCTAACGTCACCGGCTACAAGGTGCCGCGTTCGGTGGAGTTCCGCGATGCGCTGCCGACGACCAACGTCGGCAAGATCCTGCGCCGTGAATTGCGCGATGAAGAGCTGAAGAAGATCAAGGCGAAGAACGCCGCTTAAACCAAAAAGCCCCGCAGATGCGGGGCTTTTTGTTGGGGCGAGCAAGGCTTGAGTTATGCGGTGAACCTGCCCCTCATCGGAGCGCCGCCCGCCCAGCCCTCTCCCGAAGGAGAGGGAGCTGATCGGGGGCTTTTCAGAATCTGAGTTCGACTCGATATTTCAGGTCGGTGTACCTCGTTCAGACACCTAGGTCAGTTCCCTCTCCCTTGGGAGAGGGCTAGGGTGAGGGGAAGGGGGCTGCACAAATCCTATTGACGGAACGGCGCGAAATTCACGTTGGTGCCCGCCGGACGCATGTCCTGCAGATACGAATCCTTGTCCGCACTCAATTCCAGGCTCAATGCCGCCTTGCGTTTGCCCTCGTTGCGAATCACCAGCCCCTCGAGCTTCTCACGCAGAAACACCGTCGGCACCTTCAGGTGCAGCAGTTCGTCGGTGGCCGGTGTGTGCATCAACAGGTGAATCCACTCGTACTGACCAATCGCCAGACGCGACACCGGCAGATCGAACCACCAGATGTTGCGGTTGCGGTTCAGTTCGGCGAAGTGGCAGTTGTTGGTGCCGAGCACGGCGCCGCCCAGTTCCTTGTTTCGACGGGCGATGGCGAGCGTTTTATCGAGTTTCATAACATTCCTGCGGGATCGGTTCATTGGCGCACGGCGCCCATATGTTGCGCATTCTCGGGGCAATGCACACAAACATAAAGCCCAACCTGCACGCCGCGACGAAATGAGCCTGCGAAAAATAAATGAAACTTGGCGCAAACCCGGCCAGTCAATCATTACGTACTGACTTTTCCCCCTTAATGCACCAAGGAGAAACACCATGAGTAGCACAGGCGATAAAGTAAAAGGCATGGCCAACGAAGCGGTCGGCAACGTCAAGCAAGGCGTCGGTAAAGCCACCGACAACACCAAGCTGCAAGCCGAAGGCAAGGTTCAAGAGAAAAAAGGCGAAGCCCAACAAGCGGTCGGCAAAGCCAAAGACGCTATCAAGAAAGGCGTCGACAAGGCGTAATTCAGCCTTGAACGAATTACACGAGCGGCCATCCAAGGATGGCCGTTTTTGTGTCGAAATTCTGCTGACGCCCATCAAGGTTCGCCAAGTAAGCTACCTTGATGTAAAAAACGGCCCCTGAGTCGCCACGACTTCAAACCTGTATAGCGGCGAAAGGAGACGCGAATGATATTCCCGGACATGAAAGGTCTGCCCCTGCACCGCGTGATGGTGCGCACGGTCACAGAGTTCGTCGACGACGAGATGTCGACCTACGCCTCGGCGCTGGCCTACCAGATGCTGTTCTCGCTGTTCCCGTTCATCCTGTTCCTGATCGCGCTGATCGGCTTCCTGCACCTGCCGGACTTCTTTTCCTGGCTGCGCCTGCAATCGGAACTGGTTCTGCCGCCGCAGGCGCTGGAATCGGTCAACCCGGTAATCGACCAGTTGCAGCAGTCCAAGGGCGGCTTGCTTTCAGTCGGTATCGTCATCGCCCTCTACACTGCGTCTGCCGGCGTGCGCTTGATGATGAGCGCGATGAACGCAGCGTACGATGTGGTCGAAGGGCGGCCTGTCTGGAAGCGCTTCCCGTTGTCGGTTTTCTACACGGTCGGCATTGCCGGCATGTTGCTGATGGCCGCCGCGCTGATGGTGCTCGGGCCGCAGGTGATGGGCTGGATCGCCGCGCAGGTCGGGCTGGAGGAAGTCATCGTCACCGTCTGGACCATCGCGCGCTGGCCGGTGATCGTCATCCTGATGATGGTCGCGGTGGCGCTGATCTATTACGTGATGCCTGACGTCAAACAGGAATTCCGCTTCATCACCCCCGGCTCGGTACTCGCGGTGGTGGTGTGGATCATCGCCTCGTTGGGCTTCGCGTTTTATGTGAAAACCTTCGCCAACTACAACGCGATGTATGGCAGCATCGGCGCAATCATCGTGCTGTTGCTGTACTTCTACATTTCCGCTGCGGTGCTGTTGCTCGGTGCGGAAATGAACGCGGTGATCGAGCACATGTCCAGCGAGGGCAAGGACCCGGGCGAGAAAGTCCCCGGCGAACTCGATGAACAACCCAAACAACATGTCTCGGGCCTGGGCCGCGATCATTCGCTCAAGCCGGACACTGACGAAGCCTGATCATGATCCGTGAAATTCTGAAAATGGGTGACGAGCGCCTGCTGCGCATTGCGCCGCCGGTGCCGGCCGAAATGTTCGACAGTCCCGAGCTGTGGCAACTGATCGACGACATGTTCCAGACCATGGAAAGCGTCGGTGGCGTTGGGCTTGCCGCGCCGCAGATCGGCGTTGACCTGCAACTGGTGATCTTCGGTTTCGAGCACAGCGAGCGTTATCCGGACGCCGAAGCCGTGCCGCAGACGATCCTGATCAATCCGCTGATCACACCGCTGAGTCCGTTGACGGAAGAGGGCTTTGAAGGGTGTCTGTCGGTGCCGGGTCTGCGCGGTGCGGTGGATCGCTATCAGCAGATTCGCTACGAGGGTTTTGATCCGAAGGGCGAGCCGGTGGTGCGCGTTGCTGCGGGTTTCCATGCGCGCGTTGTGCAGCACGAGTGCGATCACCTGATCGGCCGGTTGTACCCGTCGCGCATCACCGATTTCAGCAAGTTCGGTTATACAGAAGTGATGTTCCCGGATCTTGATCCCACAGCTGACGATTGATCCAAGACCCAGTACATACCCTGTGGGAGCGAGCCTGCTCGCGAATGCGCAATATCAGTGACAGATTCTGTGACTGACACACCGCTTTCGCGAGCAGGCTCGCTCCCACATTGGTTTTTGCATGTCCTTCAGGATTGAGCGGGAACCCTTTCCATCGCAATCATCGGCTTGCTCCGCGCATACCGGCTCAACCGCTCCGCCATCGCCTGGGGCAGGGCCGGGTTGAAACTGAACCCGCGCCGCTCATAAAAACCGCGCAAATCCGGATGACAGAACAGCCACACCGGCTCATGCACTTCCTGCACCGCCGCCGCGATCAACTGCGCAGCAAGCCCTTGTTCGCGACACCCCGGATCAACGAACAATCCGGTCAACCAATGCCCGCCCGCCACCGGCCGCAAACACAATGCGGCGACAATTTCGCCACGGCGCGCCACCCACAATTGCGCGTCACGCACGGCTTTCATCGACGATTGATGGCTGCGGTAAAACTTGTTCATCAACGGCCATAAAGACTCGTCGAGCAGGCTGTATCGGGTGTCGGGCATGGGTTTGGACTGTCGGTGGGAAAAGCGCCGATTATAAAAGAACGCGCGCCGACGGATAGGTGTATACCTGACCTCACATCCCCTGTGAGTGGAGTACGCATCATGTCCAAAGGTATGGATTCAAAGAAAGCCGCGAAGAAGAAACCGGCCAAGACCGCGATTGAAAAACGCGCGGAGAAGAAAGCCAAGAAAGTCGACATCTTCGGCCACTGATCACGCCTTTCCGGAGCCCGGTTCTCGGGCTCCTGCCTGAACCTGAAAATAATCTGCAAGATTCAGCGACGTCGTTGCACAGCAGGAGAAGATCCCTGCTGTGAGTACAGCCATGTCCCATTATTTCGACGCCGCCCACCGCCAGCACATCGAAGCCCTGCGCCAACGCCTGACTGCCCGCACCGAATGGCCGACCTGGCTGTTGTTGATCGGTGTGTATGGCGGCTGGTTTGCCATCGTACTCAACAGTGCATGGCTCGGCCTCGGCTGGAGCACATTGCTGCTGATTCCTTTGTTGGTGCTGTGGTTGTCGGTGCAACACGAATTGCTCCATGGGCATCCGACGCGCTGGATTGCTTTCAACAAAGTGCTGGGCTATGCGCCGTTTGCCGTGTGGTATCCATACACGCTCTATCGCGACAGCCATTTGCTGCATCACCGCGATGAGGATCTGACAGTGCCCGGCGTCGATCCGGAAAGCCGTTACCTGACCCGCGCGAGCTGGCAGGGCAGTTCGTTGTTCGAACGCAGTCTGCATCGGCTGAATAAAACCGTGCTCGGCCGGTTCCTGATTGGCGCACCACTGGCGCTGTTGGCGCTGGCTGCGCAAGAGCTGCAACGCTTGAAAAACCGTGAGCGCCAGGCCTGGCTGATGTGGTTGACCCACGGTTTTTGCACCTTGCTGATGCTCGGGTTCATCGCGCAATACAGTGCGTTACCGGTGTGGCATTACCTGCTGCTGATCAGCGTGCCGGCGCTGTCGATCGCGATGATTCGCTCCTACTATGAACACCGTCCGCACGCGCAACCGGAGCAGCGCACGGTGCTCAACGAAGCGGGCTGGCCATGGCGCTGGCTGTTTCTCAATCTGAATTTTCATCTGGTGCATCACGACTTGCCCAAGCTTGCATGGTACGACTTGCCCAGGGTTTATCGAGCGAATCGCGCGCAATGGGTGGCTCGTAGCGGCGGGTTTGTGGTGCAAGGGTACGGGCAGTTGTGGCGCCAGAATGGCTTCAAATCCATCGACAGCCCCGAGCATCCCTACCATTAACCGAGGAACGCCGCGTTAATCCCTGTGGGAGCGGGCTTGCTCGCGAATGCGTTGTTTCAGAAAAAAATGTTTCGAATGACACAGCGCATTCGCGAGCAGCCTCACTCCCACATTGGAAATCAGTTGTCAGGGAATATGTGTATGACCCAACACCACGCCGAGCTGTTGATGTACGTCGCCCCCGAACCGATCCGCGTGGCCAATGAACGCTGGCTCGCGCGCATCCTCGAACACCTCGGCCACACCCGCCTGAATGCCGAACAACTGTCATTGCCACAACTGTGGTTATCCCCTGATCTGCTGCTCACGCATACCTGCGGCTACCCGCTGATGACCGTGCTGCGTGGCAAAGTGCGCATCATCGGCCGCCCGCGTTACGAACTCCCCGATGCCAGCGGCGGCAACCATTGCAGCCTGATTCTCAGCCGCGCCGATGATCCACGCAAAACCCTGGCAGCGTTTCGCAACAGCCGCGCGGTGATCAACAGCGAAGACTCCAACAGCGGCATGAATCTGTTGCGCCAGCGCCTGGCGCCGTTGCATCGCGACGGGCAGTTTTTCGCCACCCTTGGCATCAGCGGCGGTCACCGCGAAAGCCTGCGCTGGTTACGTAGCAAACGCGCCGACGTGGCCGCCATCGACAGCGTGACGTATGCCTGCCTCGCGCAATATGCGCCGGAAGAAGTTCGCGGTTTGCGAGTGGTGGCGCGCAGTGCGTTCAGCCCGACCTTGCCCTTTATCACCGTTGCCAGCGCCACGGATGAACAGATTGAAAGGCTGCGTCAGGTGATGAACCAGAGCCTCGCTGAGCTTCCCGATGTTGCGCAGACGTTGGGGTTGCCAGAAGTGTTGCCGGCCAACGAAAGCGATTACCAGGTTGTACTCGACTATGAACATGAAGCGGAAGATTTAGGTTACGGCCGTTTACGTTAAAAGATCGCAACCCCTGTAGGAGCTGCCGAAGGCTGCGATCTTTTGATCTTATATCTCCAAATCGAATAACTGAATGAAATTTAAATATTATTAATGCATAAAGCGCCTTGCTACGATCGCGCCACCGGAACACCGGACATTCAGCGACCCCTCATCAAGGAGCCCCTATGTCCGGCGCCGACTTTTCCCATCATCACTCGGTTGACGGCCTGTTCCGCGCCCATCACCGCTGGCTCTGCAATTATCTGCGGCGTCATCTGCACGACACCGCGAGCGTCGAAGACATCGCCGCCGAAACCTTCGCGCAACTGCTCGAAGCGCCCAGCCTGACGGCGATTCGCGAACCTCGTGCCTTGCTCACCACCATCGCCCAGCGTCTGCTTTATCAACGCTGGCGGCGTGCCGATCTGGAGCGCCGTCATGCGCAGCAGATCGACACAGACGTGGCCAATTCGCCCGAAGAATTCGCCCAACTGACGCAAGCCCTGAAGCGCCTCGACCACAGCCTGCAACGACTGCCCGGCAAGGTTCGCTCGACCTTTCTGCTGGCGCGCATCGATGGCCTGACCTACCCGCAAATCGCCGCCGAACTGGGGATCTCCCAGCGTTCGGTCAGCGTGTACATGAACCGTTCCCAAGCGTTGTGCGATCGCCACAGCGCCAATCAATTTTTGACAGACAAGAGGTCCGCATGAGATCGATCAAGACCCTGCTTGGCCGTTCGCTGCTGGCGCTGAGCCTGAGCGTCGGCGCCGTTTCAGCGGCGGAGAAAAGCGCACCGATCCACTTTGGCGACATCACCTGGGAGAGCGGCAGCTTCATCACCGAAGTGTTGCGCCTGATCGTTGAAAAAGGTTACGGCTACCCCACCGACACGCTGCCGGGCAGTACCGTCAGCCTCGAAGCGGCGTTGGCGAAAAACGACATTCAGGTGATCGGCGAAGAATGGGCCGGGCGCAGTCCGGCGTGGGTCAAGGCCGCCGCCGAGGGCAAGGTGTTTGGCTTGGGTGACACCGTCAAAGGCGCCACCGAAGGTTGGTGGGTACCGGAATATGTGATCAAGGGCGACCCGGAACGCGGGATCAAAGCGCTCGCACCGGAGCTGAAATCGGTGGCCGATCTACCGCGCTACAAGGACGTTTTCCGTGACCCGGAAGACCCGACTCGCGGGCGTTTCCTCAACAGTCCGACCGGCTGGACTTCGGAGATCGTCAACAGTCAGAAGCTCAAGGCCTATGCGCTGAATGACAGCTTCGTCAACTTCCGCACCGGTTCCGGCGCGGCACTGGATGCCGAGGTGGCGTCGTCGATCAAGCGTGGCAAACCGGTGTTGTTCTACTACTGGTCGCCGACGCCGCTGCTGGGCCGATTCAAACTGGTAAAACTGGATGAACCGCCGTTCGACGCCGAGGCCTGGAAGACCCTCGCCGATGCCAATAATCCCAATCCCAAAGGCACACGCTCGATGCCGGCGAGCCTGGCGATTGGCGTGTCAGCGTCGTTCAAGGCGCAATACCCGCAGTTGGTGACATTCTTTGAAAAGGTCGATCTGCCGATCGATCTGTTGAACCAGACCTTGGCCGGGATGAGCGAAAAACGCCTGCAGCCAAGAGTGGTGGCCGAAGCCTTCCTGCGTGATCAGCCACAAATCTGGAAAGCCTGGGTGCCCGCAGAAATCGCCAGCCAAGTCAGCAACAACCTCTAACCACAACTCCCCCGTGTAGGAGCTGCCGCAGGCTGCGATCTTTTGATCTTGTCTTTAAAAACAAAATCAAAAGATCGTCCGATCGCGGCCCGAGCCTCCGGCAGCTCCTACACGGGGGAATTCATTTCTAGCTGAACCGTTTCTTGTGCAAAAAGTGCCAGATACTGGCCGACTAATGGCCTTGCGCAAGGCCTTGCGCTGTCTATGCTCACCTGTAACTAACTATGTCGACCGTGCACGGTTAGTGAGTGAATTCATGCTGCCAGAGTGCGCAAGCCAAGGCACCGACACTGAACCGACAAGGAGCATTTTGTACATGGAAGTTCTTCAACGCGTTAGGGCTGGCCCCGGTGCGGGCTATCAAGAGAAGGATGTCTTGATTAGAGCGTCGCTATATGGACTCTCCGATTGACCATCATTTATCACCTGACAACTTCCTCTCGTGGAGGAATGCGTGCGCCTGTTCTGTGGAACGTAGTGGTAGATCTTGAAAGAACTGAACTTTCATCAAATCAAAAGACCGCGCAGAAGGTGATTCAACCATGTTCAACCTACATCACAAGGCTGACCTGCAGGAAATCGAGCGATTCAGCTGTGCCCTGACCGAGGCCAATGCCAAGTTGGCAGCGATCAGCCGTTCAATGGCAATGATCGAGTTCACCCCCGAGGGTATCGTTCTCGATGCCAATGAAAACTTCTGCAAAACCATGGGCTACAGCGCCGAAGAAGTCCGTGGCAAACATCACCGGATCTTTTGTGAAGAAGCGTTCTATCGCAGCGAGGATTACTCCCGGTTGTGGCGCGACCTGGCCCGGGGAGAGCCGATCAGCGGGACGTTTCTGCGCTTGAACAAGAGCGGTAAGGAGATCTGGCTCGAAGCCAGTTACATGCCGGTGTATGGCGCCGACAAGCAGGTCAAAAGTGTGATCAAGGTAGCCGCGGACATCACCGCACGGGTTAACAAAGAACACGAAGAAGAAAGCATGCTGGCGGCGATCAGCCGTTCCATGGCGGTGATCGAGTTCACTCCTGAAGGCAATGTAATCAGCGCCAACGACAACTTTCTGCAAACCATGCAGTACTCGCTGAACGAAATCGTCGGGCATCATCACAGCCTGTTCTGCCATCGAGCCGAATCCGAATCGGCGCAGTACAAGGCATTCTGGGCCTCGCTCAATCGCGGCGAATATCACTCCCATCGTTTCGAGCGCAAGAACAAGTCCGGGCAGATGGTTTATCTCGAAGCCTCGTACAATCCGCTGTTCGACGCCAAGGGCCGCTTGTACAAAGTGGTCAAGTTCGCCAGCGACATCACCCATCAGATGACCACCTTGCAGAATGCTGCTGAATCCGCCCACAGCACTTCGGTGCAAAACGACGCCTGCGCGCAAAAGGGCTCGCAAGTCGTGCAACAAACCGTGCAGATCATTCAGGACATCTCACGCGACCTCAACGAGGCGGCGGTGAGTATCGATGCGGTGAGCAAGCAATCGGACATCATCGGCACCATCGTCCAGACCATTCGCGGAATTGCCGATCAAACCAACTTGCTGGCACTGAACGCGGCGATTGAAGCGGCGCGGGCCGGTGAACATGGACGTGGTTTTGCGGTGGTCGCGGATGAGGTGCGCAGTCTCGCGGCACGGACCAGTCAGGCAACCCTGGAGATCGTCGACGTGGTGCGCAAGAACCATGATTTGTCGTTGAGTGCGGTGTCGAGCATGCAATCGAGTTTGAGCCGCACCGGGCTTGGCGTGGAACTGGCGAACGAGGCGGGGGCGGTGATTCAGGAAATTCAGCAGGGATCGCGGCATGTGGTGGATGCGATCAGTCAGTTCAATGAAACCCTGCAACTGAACTGACTGGCCCTGTAGGAGCTGCGGCACGCTGCGATCTTTTGATCCTGATTTTTTTCCAATCGAGATCAAAAGATCGCAGCGTGCCGCAGCTCCTACAGATCAGGCGATCAGAGGGCGGCGAGGAACTTGTCCGCCGCTTTATCGCTGTCCTTCACGTCGTTGTTTTTCTCCGATTCCGCCAACTTCATTTTGTCCTGCAAACGCTCGGCGATCTCTTTACCGATGGCCAGTTGTTTCTCCGGCGGCATGGCTTTGATGTCGTCTTCGGTGATGCCCATGCTCTGGAGGATACTGTCGCGCAGGCGCTGTTCCGGCGACTTGCTCATGTAGTCCTTGAACTGGTCGGTGGCCGAAGTGCCGGTGGTCTTGGTGGCATCGGAGGTATCGGTAGATTGCAGGCTGACGCGCGTCTTGGCGAAAGCCTCGTCGACGTTATCGCTGATGCGCGTCGCTGCGCTGACTTGCTGCGTGGCGATCTGGGTGGCCGACGCCTGCACGGTGGAGGCGGTCTGCGTGGATTGCAGTTGAGTCTGATTCTGCAGGGTTTGCAGCATGGCGCCGTGCAGGCCGCTCTGCAGACCGGCGGCCGCAGTGGCCGTTGCGTCGTCATTGACCTGCTTGGGCAGGTGGATGATTAGCGGTTGTTTGGCGTTGACCAACATGATGACTGGGCCTGTGGGTAATTGCTGACGTCGGTTACGCAGCAATTACCGTGCCTTGCGGATAAGTCCTCGTATTTCAATTGTTTGTTGTCTTTGCTCAGAAGTGAAGCGGTCATCCCTTGCCGTTGCGCGGCAGACGATGACCGCTGCCTGCTCAGCGATGGGCAATGTTCTCCAGCGCCAGATTACGAGTGCGCGGGCCGAAGTAACCGATGGTCAGCATCACGATCAGCATGCTGCTGGCGATGAATGCCAAGACGCCCGGCGTGCCGAAGCTGTCGAGGAAAAAACCAATCAACAGGCTGCTGAATACCGTCGACAAGCGACTGAACGAATAACAGAACCCCACCGCCCGTGCGCGGATGTTGGTCGGGAACAGTTCGCTCTGGTACGAGTGATAACTGAAGCTCAGCCAGGCGTTGCAGAAGGTGATCATCACCCCGCAGAAGATCAGCCCGAATGCGCTGGTCTGCAGGGCGAACAAGGTACCGAAGGTCATCGCGCCGAGGGCCGAACCGACGATCTGCCATTTGTTCTCGAAGCGGTTGGCGAACTTGACGAACAGCAACGGCCCGAGCGGGTAGGCGAGGGTGATGATGAAGGCATACATCAGGCTGTGGGTGACGCTGACGCCCTGGCCCGATAACAGCGCTGGCAACCAGTTGCCGAAACCGAAGAAACCGATGGCCTGGAAGATGTGGAAAACGATCAGCATCAACGCGCGACGGCGATACGGTGGCTGCCAGATATCGGCGAAGCGGCCCTTGCCTTCGACGTCGACGGCAACGGCTTCGGGAGTGTCCAGCGGCTTGCCGTGATCCTTCGCGCAACGTGCCTCGATGTGGTCGAGAATCCGGTTCGCCTCATCGAAGCGGCCATGCTGCGCCAACCAGCGCGGCGACTCCGGCAGGCGTTTGCGCAGCCACCAGATAAACAGCGCAAACACCGCACTGGCCAGCACCACCCAGCGCCAGCCGCTGATGCCGAACGGCGCTTGCGGCACCAGCCACCAGGACATCAACGCCACCGCCGGCACCGACAGAAACTGCACGAAAAACGCGAAGGCAAACGCCGAACTGCGCATGCGTTTGGGCACAAGTTCCGAGAGGTAGGCGTCGATGGTCACCAGCTCGATGCCCAAACCGATGCCGACCAGAAAGCGCATGCAGATAATCCCCAGCGCCGAACTCTGAACGCCCATCAACACCGTCGCGACCGTGTACCAGATCAGCGCGAAAGTGAAGATCGCACGACGGCCGAAACGATCCGCCAACGGGCTGAGCAGACTGGCGCCGAGGAACAGGCCAAGAAATGTTGCCGAGGCAAACGCCGCCTGATCGGAGAAACCGAACACACCCTGATTACCGGTGGCGAAGATGCCGTCGCGGATCAGGCCGGGGCTGATGTAGGCGGTCTGGAACAAGTCGTAGAGTTCGAAAAAACCACCGATCGACAACAGCGCCACCAGCCGCCAGATCGTCGCGACCGCAGGGAGGCGGTCGATGCGGGCGGACACCTGGGCGGCGCGGATCGGGTCGATGCCGTCGCTTTGCGCGGCGGCGGGGGCGTGTGCAGTCATGGGCAGATCCATTTTTTTATTGATGGAAAAGCTTAGCCTGCTATCGGAGTTCACGGATTGTGAAGATCAGCGATTTGCGCCGGGAAAGCGCTGATTTCTTGCAATATCTCCTTACCAATTAATGATTTATGCCGCAGCCGCCGAATCTGGCAGCGCCGAGGCCGGCAAACCGAAAATCCGGTCAAACAGCCAGTTGAAGGCGAACGTGTAGCACGGGATGAAAATGATCAACGCCAGATCCAGCAAAAATGCCTGCACCAGACTGATGTTCATCCACCAGGCAATCAACGGGATCAGGAATACGATCAACGTCAGTTGAAAGCCGATAGCGTGAGCGATACGGCGTTTGACCGTGCGGGTGCGCGAGACCTGGCGGCTTTCCCAGTGTTCGAACATCGAGGTGTAGATGAAATTCCAGGTCACGGCGATGGTGGTGATGATCACTGCCAATGGCCCGGTACTGCCCGGCGAAGTGCCGGACAACAGTGCCAGGCCGAGGGCGGAGAAGGTCATGCCGATCACTTCGTAAAGCGACACGTAGACCAGTTTGCGTTTGACGCCTTGCATGGGAATTGCCTCTTTGTTGCCGTTTGTTGGCCAGCGGGACTGGCGAAGGCGACGAAAGATAGCTTCAATAGGGCTGACAGAAAAAGTCGGTAGCTTTCAGATTTATTGATAGGTGTGAGAAGTGAATTTCAACAGTGACAGTATCGAGCTGTTCCTTGCCGTCATTGAACGCGGTTCTTTTTCTGCGGCAGCGCGAGCATTAGGAAAAGTCCCCTCGGCGGTGAGCATGGGCATTGGCAACCTTGAGGCTGAACTCGGTTATCTGTTGTTCGACCGCAGCCATCGCGAACCGCAACCCACGGCGATGGCATTGGCACTGGTGCCGCACGCGCGACTGATTGCCGAACAACTCAAGCAACTGCAAGTGCATGCGGTGGAGTTGTCGCTGGGACTGGAGAGCAAGTTGTCGATCGGTGTGGTGGCCGACATCGACCGGCGGCGCTTGCTGGCGGCGATCAAGGTGATCGCCGAACGTCATCCGCTGCTCGACATCGAAGTGCTGACCGCGCCACAGGATGACGTGCTGGCGCTCTTGCACAGTGGTCGCGTCAGTGTTTGCCTGACGTTCGCCGGTTTGAGCGTCAACGTGCTGGAGCGCTTCCAGTTCGTGGGCAGCGAACGGATGATCGCCACGCTGGCAGCGGACAGTCCGTTGTTGCAGGGGCAGGATCTGTTTCTCGAGGACCTGGTGCATGTGCGGCAGATCATCGTCGCCAGTCGTGATTTGCCGATCAGCGAAACGCGGCCGTTGGTGGCGCAGTCGTATTGGCGCACGGACAGTCTTGAGACCGCGATGGAAATGGTCGAGGCGGGTTTGGGCTGGGGCAATTTTCCGTTGTCGGTGGTGCAGCCGCGCCTGGACAACGGAAGGCTGAAACGCCTGAATTTCCGCAACATCGAAAACGGTCTGGTGATGCCGGTGCACGCGGTGTGGCTGAAGAGCCAGCCACTACAGAAAGGCGCACTGGCCCTCGTCGACCTGCTCAGCCACTAAACCCAACACATATTCCCCCTGTGGGAGCGGGCTTGCTCGCGAAAGCGGTGCGCCAGATAAGCAAATGCCAACTGACACGACGCCTTCGCGAGCAAGCCCGCTCCCACAGGGTTGTGTTTCAACGCTGTATTTGTGAGCTTCACCTAAAACTGTAGGAGCTGCCGAAGGCTGCGATCTTTGATGTTGATTTTAAAAGATCAGATCAAAAGATCGCAGCCTGCGGCAGCTCCTACAGGGATCGTTTTTCAACCCGGAATTTGTGCCCCGGGATGGCAGGGGTCAGGTGCTTTCGCGGATTTTCAGTTCGAAGCCCATGTCTTCTACTGGACGCGTAACGTTGTTACCCGCCATCAGCGTCAGCATCTGTTCCGCTGCACGTCGGCCGATCGCTTCACGCGGCGTGTTGATGCTGCTCAGGCGCGGCACCATGTGCTCGGACATCGGCAAGTCGTTGAAGCCGAGAATCGCCACCTGCTCGGGAATTTTGATGCCGTGGCGCAACGCTTCGAGCAGCGCGCCCTGCGCCAGATCGTCGTTACCAAAGAAGATCGCATCGACATCCGGATGCGCCGCCAGCAGTTGCAGGAACAACTCGCCACCCAAACCCACGGACGACGAACGCGGCGTCAGCACTTCCAGATCCGGGTCATAGCGCCCGGCCTTCTGCAGCGCTTTGCGGAAACCTTCACCGCGCAGCAAAGTACGTTGATCAAGTTGCGCGCCGATATACGCCAGGCGCTTGCGTCCACGCGAGAGCAAATGCTCGGCCGCCGTTTCACCGGCACTGAGCTGCGAGAAGCCAACGCAGTTCACCCCGGCGGCGCTGTCCAGTTCCATCATGTACACGCAGGGAATGTTGCTGGCCTCGATCATCCGCCGCGAACTTTCGGTGCGGTCAAACCCGGTCAGCAACAAGCCGCGCGGCTGATAAGCCATGTAGTTGCGCAGCAGGTTTTCTTCTTCGTCACGCGAATAGTGGAAGTTGCCGATCAGCACTTCAAAGCCCTTGGGCGTCAGCACGCGATGAATGGCTTCCAGCGTATCGATGAACAAAAGGTTCGACAGCGAAGGCACTAACACCACAACCGAATGGCTCTGCGCCGAGGCTAAAGCGCGAGCGGCCGGGTTGACCACGTAGTTGAGTTCACTGGCGGCTTTCTGCACTTTTTCCACCAGTTCGGTGGCCACGGTGCTGACGCCACGCAAGGCGCGGGAGGCGGTAATCGGACTGACACCGGCCAGGCGGGCAACTTCATTGAGGGTGGGACGGCCGGTGGTGCGGGTATTTTTATCGTTTTTAGGGGTGGTCATCGACGGCTTGCCAAACAAAAATCAAGGCACTAAGGTAGCGCTGTCCTGATGCAGCTGTAAATGCGTAAGCGAGGTCCTGCCTGATCTTCGCTTTTTGGCGTTGGGCGCAAACCTGCTGCAACCCAAAAAAACGACAAGAAGGCGTCGGCAACTTCTGCCTGTGCACTAGAGTCATAGCTAGCAAAGGTAGCGCTGTCTGCGCGCTGAGGTGTTATATGAGTCATCCCATCACCGCCCTGGTCATCATGGGCGTTGCCGGTTGCGGCAAGACGTGCGTCAGCGAGGCCCTGTGCCAATTGAGCGGCGCCACTGCCATTGAAGGCGATACTTTCCATCCGGCCGCGAACATCGAAAAGATGAGCGCGGGGATCCCCCTGAACGACGACGACCGTGCTGGCTGGCTCGACAGCCTGTGCGATGAACTGCGTCGCGTCGATGCGTCGGGCAAACGCCCGGTGCTGACCTGCTCGGCGCTTAAACACAGTTATCGCGAAGTGTTGCGCAGTGCCTTGCCGGGCCTGGGTTTCGTGTTTCTTGAATTGACCCCTGAAGTCGCCGCTGAACGTGTCTCCCATCGTCCGGGCCACTTCATGCCGGCCACGTTGATCGAAAGCCAGTTCGCCACCCTCGAATCGCCCAAGGGCGAGCCGCTGACGTTGGCGTTGAATGCCTCGATTCACAGTGTTGAAGAACTGGCGTCCCAGGCTCATGTCTGGTGGCAAGCCCACGGTCTGAAGCAGGCGGTATGAGTGTGTTGAAAGAGCTAGCGCGGTCCTCACGACTTCTGTTTAACCCGCTTTAATAACAACAACAATCCAGGAGACACCCCCAATGTTTGGCATGTCCCACGACGCCTTCCTGCTGCTCGATGCAGTGGTCACGGTAATCGGCCTGATTATCCTGATTACCAAATTCAAGATTCACCCGTTTATCTCCCTGACCATCGCAGCCGCGTTCCTCGGTCTGACCTCGGGCATGCCGATCGGCACCATCATCAAGGCGTTCCAGGACGGCTTCGGTGGTGTGCTTGGCTTTGTCGGCATCATCCTCGCGCTGGGCACCATGCTCGGCAAGATGATGGCCGAATCGGGCGGGGCCGATCAGATCGCCCAGACCCTGATCCGCGCGTTCGGTAAAGAAAGAGTGCAGTGGGCGATGATGTTCGCTGCGTTCCTGGTGGGCATTCCGCTGTTCTTCGAAATCGGCTTTGTGTTGCTGATTCCGCTGGTGTTCATCGTTGCGCGCCGCACTGGCGTTTCGATCATCAAGATCGGTATCCCGCTGCTCGCCGGCCTCTCCGCCGTGCACGGCCTGGTGCCGCCGCACCCTGGCCCGCTGCTGGCCATCGGCGTGTTTGGCGCGGACATCGGCAAGACCATTCTCTACGGTCTGATCGTTGCGCTGCCGACCGCCATCATTGCCGGGCCGATCTTCGGTACCTTTATCGCCAAGCACATTCCTGGTCATCCGAATCAGGAACTGGTCGATCAACTGGCCCGTGAAACCGATTCGAGCAAACTGCCGAGCTTCAGCATCACCCTGATCACCGTGCTGTTGCCGGTGTTCCTGATGCTGCTGAAAACCTTCGCTGACGTCGCGCTGCCGGACGGGCACTTCTTCCGCACGTGGATGGACATGATCGGTCACCCGATCTCGGCGCTGCTGCTGGCATTGCTGTTGTCGCTGTACACCTTCGGACACAAGCAGGGCATCGGTTCGCAGCAGATCCTCAAGTGGCTCGACGCGAGTCTGGCGCCAACCGCCGCGATCATCCTGATCATCGGTGCTGGCGGTGGCTTCAAGCAAATGCTGGTCACCAGCGGTGTGGGCGACGTGATCGGCCACATGGCCGTGAGTGCGCAGATCTCGCCGATCCTGCTGGCGTGGCTGGTGGCGGCGGTGATTCGTATCGCGACCGGTTCGGCAACGGTCGCGACCATCACTGGCGCGGGCATTGTGGTGCCGGTGGTGGGGATGATCCCGGGTGTTAACCGTGAGCTGCTGGTGCTGGCTACCGGCGCCGGTTCGTTGATTCTGTCGCACGTCAACGATGCCGGTTTCTGGTTGGTGAAGCAGTACTTCAACATGACCGTGGCCGAGACGTTCAAGACCTGGACGGCGATGGAAACCATCCTGTCGGTGGTTGCGCTGGGCTTTATCCTGCTGCTGTCGCTGTTCGTTTAAACAGCGTCTTGCAGGCACAAAAAAACCGCAGCGATGCGGTTTTTTTGTGGGTGGATTTCGTGGTTCACCCAAAACCAATGTGGGAGCGAGCCTGCTCGCGAAGAGGCCATGTCAGCCAGACAATATGCTGCCTGACATACCGCTTTCGCGAGCAGGCTCGCTCCCACAGGGGATAGGTGTTAGCCGCCAGTTTTTGCAACTAGGCCATCGGCCCGGAACATGCCGCGAATGCCGCGTACCGCCTGACGAATGCGGTCCTGGTTTTCGATCAGCGCAAAGCGCACGTGATCATCGCCATACTCACCAAAACCGACGCCCGGCGAGACGCAGACCTTGGCCTCGGCCAGCAGTTTCTTGGCGAACTCCAGCGACCCCAGATGCGCATACGCCTCGGGAATCTTCGCCCAGACATACATCGAAGCCTTCGGGTTCTCGACCATCCAGCCCAGTTCATGCAGGCCTTTGACCAACACATTACGACGCTGGCGATACTGCTCGGCGATGTCGCGCACGCATTGCTGATCGCCTTCCAGCGCGGCAATTGCCGCCACTTGCAGCGGAGTGAAAGTGCCGTAGTCGTGGTAGCTCTTGATCCGCGCGAGGGCGTTGACCAGTTCCGGATTACCGACCATGAAACCGATGCGCCAGCCGGCCATGTTGTAGCTCTTGGACAGGGTGAAAAACTCCACCGCGATATCCTTGGCGCCCGGCACTTGCATGATCGATGGCGCTTTCCAGCCGTCATAGACGATGTCGGCGTAAGCCAGATCGTGAATCACCAGCACGTCGTACTGTTTGGCGAGGGCGATCACTCGTTCAAAGAAATCCAGTTCCACGCACTGCGCAGTCGGGTTCGACGGGAAGCCGAGGATCATCATTTTCGGTTTCGGAATCGAGCCACGAATCGCCCGTTCCAGCTCATCGAAGAAGTCCACGCCGGGCACCAGCGGCACCGAACGCACCTGCGCGCCGGCAATCACCGCGCCGTAGATGTGAATCGGATAGCTCGGGTTCGGCACCAGCACGGTGTCGCCCTGATCGAGGGTCGCCAGCATCAAATGTGCCAGGCCTTCCTTGGAACCGATGGTGACGATGGCTTCGCTTTCCGGATCGATATCGACCGCGTAGCGATCCTTGTACCAGTTGGAAATCGCACGGCGCAGGCGCGGAATGCCCTTGGACGTCGAGTAACCGTGGGTGTCTTCGCGTTGGGCAACCTGTACGAGTTTTTCAACAATGTGCGGCGGCGTGGCCCCGTCGGGGTTGCCCATGCTCAAGTCGATGATGTCTTCACCACGACGACGCGCGGCCATCTTCAGCTCGGCGGTGATGTTGAAAACGTAAGGGGGGAGTCGATCTATGCGCGCAAAGCGGCGCGGCGAACCTTGTTCAGCCATTGTTGCCTCGGATAACGTAAGCGCCCGGAACCGTCCGAGCGACGCTGGTCACTGCGGTGACCTGTGGCGGAAGATAAGGGCAGTGATGGCATACTGTCCAGCGCGTTTTTCAAACATATTTGCCCAAGGAAATCGGTAGATGGAATTCACCAGCGGCTTCTTGCTGAGCCTTTCGCTGTGCCTGGATATCGGCGTCGCCAACATCGCAATGATCACATTGGCGATGCAGCGTGGTTACTTTCAGGGCTTCGCGCTGGGCCTCGGCACCTGTGTCGGCGACCTGATTTATGCGGTGCTGGCGCTGGCCGGAATGACCGTGTTGCTGCAATACGAAAGCGTGCGCTGGGTGCTGTGGATCGGTGGTTCGGCGCTGCTGATCTACTTCGCGGCGAAGATGATTTACTCGGCGATTCACCACGAGGCGCAGTTGGCGGCCACGCCGGAAGTAGGGCAGAACTCCCATCGCAAGGAGTTCTTCCGGGGGATTTTCCTCGCCATGTCGTCGCCGAGCGCGATTCTTTGGTTCGCTGCGGTGGGCGGCACGTTGATCGCCCGTTCCGGCGGTGGCGGTCCGCTCAGTTCGGCGCTGTTCCTCGGCGGTTTCCTGTGCGCCGGACTGCTGTGGTCGGCCGGTTTGTGCTTCGCCGCCAGCCACGGTGGCAAGCTGCTGGGCGACAAGCTGTTGCGCTATTCCTACATGGCATCTGCGGCGATCTTCTGCTATTTCGCGGTATACGTGATCGTATCTGGTTATAACGAGTTCGTCGGTTCAGGTGCCGTCGAGCAGTTGCACGCGCTGTAAACGTGCGAATTGGATTGGGCTTTCTATACTCCCAGCCGAACCCCTTTTTTGTGCCAGGAGTCGAGTCATGGATGAGCAAACACGCGTCGAAGTGGCTGAACCTCGCTTCGAACATGGACACTTCCTGCTGATTGCAGGTTTTCGTGGTCGATTTACCCAAGACACCGCAAAGGACATCCCGGCGCTGTGGGAAAAATTCTTGCCGCACCTGGGGAAGATACAGGGGCAAAAGAACGAAGTGACTTACGGCGTCTGCAGTAATTTCGACGGCAAGGGTGGCTTCGATTACATCGCCGGGGTGGAAATCAGCAAGCTCGATGACCTCGACCAGAAGGTCTACCAGTGGGTCGAAGTGCTGCCTCGCCAGTACGCGGTGTTTGAACATAAAGGGCCGCTCGATCAGTTGCCGCAGACCCTGCAATACATCTACAAAACCTGGTTGCCGACCTCCCACTACGTGGAGCTCAACGCCCCGGAGCTGGAGCGTTACAGCGCCGATTTCAATCCGCGGCTGCACACCGGCAAACTGGAAATCTGCGTGCCGGTCGATACCAGACAAGCCTGAGCAGACAACAATGCGGCGGATCAATGATCCGCCTCATGCTTTCAGCGCTGTTTGCGCCGCGTGCGCAGCAAATCCACAGCCAGCGTGATAAAGCCGAAAGTACTGATGCCCAACACCATCAACAGACCAATCTGAACGCTGCTCATTAGTTGTTTCCCCCATGGGTGATCAGAGACAGCTCACAGCAATAGCCGCCCGCGAACCCGAAGAAAAGCGCTTATACGCAGGCTTTACGCAGCCCGTGCGCATCGATATGCCGCGCTTATTCCTTTATCCTTTCGGCACTTTCTTCTGCTGATTTGCGAGCTGCCATGAACACCATCATCCGCAACGTCACTGCCGCCGATCTGGATCGTTGCTACGCCATCGAAACCGTTGCCTACGAAGGCGACGAAGCGGCCACCCACGAGAAAATCGCCAAGCGTATTGCCACATGGCCGGAAGGTTTTATCGTTGCTGAAGTGGACGGCGTGGTCGCCGGTTTCGTCAATTCCGGTGCGGCGTTTGATGTGCAGATGTCGGACGAGGCGTTCAAGGAACTGATCGGCCACGATCCGAAAGGGCCGAACGTGGTGATCATGTCGGTGGTGGTGCATCCGGATTATCAGGGGCAGGGTTTGGCGAAGCGCTTGATGGCCGAATTCATCGAGCGTATGCGCGGGATGGATAAAGCGACGATTCATTTGATGTGCAAAGAAATACACATCCCGTTGTATGCCGGCTTTGGCTTCGCCTACATCAAACCGTCTGAGTCCGACCACGGCGGGATGGCGTGGCACGAGATGATCCTGACACTCTGAGCACCACTGCAAAACCCATGTGGGAGCGGGCTTGCTCGCGAAAGCGATGTGTCAGGCAAATATCTTCTAGCTGACACTACGCCTTCGCGAGCAAGCCCGCTCCCACAGGGGAACAGTGGTGGGTTCCGGAAATGTGTCAGTACAAGGTGTCGGTTACTCGTTTGGGGGCTTCACGGTCGTAAGTGTCGGCGTCGAATTCGCCGTCGTTCAGACGTTTGTGGAAGGCGCCGGCACTTGGCAATGCCGAGCGTGGCAGGTGCGTTTCAGGATTCCACGCATCGGAGCGGACGAAGGCTTTCGAGCAATGAAAGAACGCCGCTTCCACCGTCACCAGCAACACCGTTTTCGCTGGTTTGCCATTCACCGCAAAACTCTCCAGCAACTGCGGATCGGCGCTGATCGTCGCCGTACCGTTGACGCGCAACGTCTCGCCAATCCCGGGAATGATGAACAACAACGACACCCGCGAATCCTGCAGCACATTGCGCAAGGTATCGATGCGGTTGTTGCCCGGGCGATCCGGCAGGGCCAAGGTGTTTTGATCAATGATCCGCACAAAACCCGGCGCATCCCCGCGCGGAGAATTATCCAGGCCATCGGCGCCCACCGAGCTGACGATCACCAGCGGCGAAACCCGCACCATCGCCTGATAGTCCTCGTTGAGAAAACCGATCTGCTTACGCACCGCGCGGTCGTGGGGTAGTCCGTAAATCGCTTCCAGCGCTTCGATTGAGTCGATCATCCTTGCTCTCCCGCTGACTTAGAAAAACAGCCCCATGCGCCGTTCATAACCGATCCGGCCCTTGTACGCTTCGCCGCTGTCGACGTAGCCATGCTTGGCGTACAGCGCGATGGCTGCGTCGTTATCGGCATCCACCGACAATTCCAGTCCCTTGATCTCCGGCCAGGCCTGCCGCGCAACCTCGGGCAGCGCTTGCAGACATGCCTTGCCGTAACCCTTGCCTTGCGCGCGTCGATCGACCTGCAATGCATGCAAAGTGGCGCTGTGTTCATCGGCCCAGGCTGGCAACACTGGCGGACGCTTGAGCAGCAGAAACGCCACCGGCACTTCATCCGCCAGCAGCGCAAAACCCTTTACGCCGGGGCCGGGTTTCGACAGCAGCGTGTGCAGGGCGCCGTGGATATCGCCGGAAAACTTGATCTGTTCGGCATGGATTTCAATCGCCTCGACTTGCTCACGCTGCAAGGTGTTAAGGCTGTCGTACGGCACGAGTTGCGCTGACACGGGAATTTCCTTTTTCCTACAAGGTAAGTCGCCGATTCTAGCGATTTTGTTCTTCGTGGAATTTTTTTGTTGCGTCTGTCGATCTGCGGATTTGCCGAACGACTAAGGGTGTCTTCACAAAAAAAACACGGAGAACACCATGAGCGCACACACTGAAATCCAGACCCTGATCAACACCTACCGCGAAGCCGTGATGAAAAAGGACGTGGAGAAAGTCATGGCGCTGTACGCCGACGACATCGTCTCCTTCGACGCGATCAAGGCCCTGCAATTCAAGGGCAAAACCGCCTACCGCGAACACTGGGTGGCGTGCATGGAAATGTGCCCCGGCCCGCACATTTTCGAGTTCCACGAAATCGCTATCGAAAGCGCCGACAACATCGCCTTCGCCCACTGGGTGGCCAACTGCGGCGGCACCAATGACAAGGGCGAAACCCAGAGCTGCTGGATGCGCGTCACCGCCTGCTATCGGCAGGTCGGCGGGACGTGGAAAATCGCTCATGAACACTGGTCGGCGCCGTTCGATCCGATGAGCGGCGCGACCCTGTTCGATGTGACTCCCTGATCTTCAGCCATAGTTGATCCGTCCGATTCAGGAGAACGCCATGAAGTATTTATGCCTGGTCTACAGCGATGAGCGCCTGCTGCATTCGTCGCCCGACAGTCCGGAAGACGCCGAATGCTGGGCCTACGCCGAGTCGATTCAGGGCAGCGGGCGGATGGTTGCCGCCGAAGCATTGGAGTCGGTGCAGACCGCCACCACGGTACGGATGCGCAACGGCAAACTGTCGATCACCGATGGCCCATTCGCCGAAACCAAGGAGCAACTGGCCGGTTTCTACCTGATCGACGCCAAGGACCTCAACGAAGCGATTCAGGTCGCCGGCAACATTCCGGCGGCGCGGGTCGGCAGCGTTGAAGTACGCCCGGTGCGACAGCTGAATGTCTGAGGTCAGGGCGCGGGTCGAGCAGGTCTATCGCGAAGACTCGCGGCGGATTCTGGCGACACTGATTCGCCTGCTGGGGGATTTCGACCTCGCCGAAGAAGCCTTGCACGAGGCGTTCTTCATCGCGGTCGAGCGCTGGCAGCGCGACGGCGTGCCAGACAATCCGCGCACCTGGCTGGTGTCGACCGGGCGCTTCAAGGCGATTGATGTGTTGCGCCGCCGCGCCCGGTTCAAGGCTTCGCAGCCGTTGCTGTTGGCGCAACTGGAAGAACTGGAACAGGCCGACTGGAGTGGCGAGGACGTGGAAGACGATCGCCTGCGACTGATCTTCACCTGTTGTCACCCAGCGTTGGCGGCGGATGCGCAAGTGCCGCTGACGTTGCGTGAGGTCTGCGACCTGACCACCGAGGAAATCGCTCGCGCCTTTCTCTCTGCACCGGCGGCGATAGCCCAGCGCATCGTCCGGGCGAAGGCCAAGATTCGTGACGCGAAGATTCCTTATCAAGTACCGAGCCTGAGCGAATTGCCCGAGCGCCTCGACAGCGTGTTGCGGGTCATTTATCTGGTGTTCAACGAAGGCTATTCGGCGTCGGTTGGCGCGGAGTTGACCCGTGAGGATCTGACGCGTGAGGCGATCAGGTTGGGGCGCTTGTTGATGGAGTTGCTGCCGGAGCCGGAAGTCATGGGGCTGTTGGCGATGATGTTGCTGCATGAATCACGTCGCTCGGCGCGTACCTCGCCGGACGGCGAATTGGTTCTGCTGGATGATCAGGATCGCTCATTGTGGGATAGCGAGTTGATCGCCGAAGGTTGCGCGCTGGTCGAGCGCGCGCTGACCACGCGGCGGTTTGGGCCTTATTGTTTGCAGGCGGCGATTGCGGCGGTGCATGCCGAGGCGCCGTCAGCGGCAGAAACCGATTGGGAGCAGATCGTTGGCTTGTATGACGTGCTGTTGCGGGCGGTGCCTTCGCCGGTGATCGAGTTGAACAGGGCGGTGGCGGTGGCCAAGCGGGATGGCGCGTTGGCGGGGTTGGCGTTGATTGAAGGGATTCTGGATCGCGGTGAGTTGCAGGATTACCACCTGGCGCATTCGGCGCGGGCGGAGTTTTGTCGGCAGTTGGGCAGGGTGGCGGAGGCGCGGGCGGCGTATTTGCGGGCGCTTGAATTGACGCGGCAGGAGCCGGAACGGCGGTTTATCGAGGGGCGGCTTTTGGCGTTGAAATTGCCCTCACCCTAGCCCTCTCCCGGAGGGAGAGGGGACTGATTGGGGGATGCTGTAGAAGTACACCGACCTGAAAAATCAACGGTGAATCCATAATCAACTCGATATTTCAGGTCGATGTAAACCGCAAGACACCACGGTCGGCCCCCTCTCCCTCCGGGAGAGGGCTGGGGTGAGGGTAGGCTTTTGGCCTCAGGCCTGCTGGCGGGTCGCGGCCATCACTATCTCGCGAATACACACCCCCTGCGGCTGCCCATACGCATACTCAATCGCCGTCGCCACATCTTCGGCACTCAACACCGTGCCGCCCATGTCCTGCTTCCACGCCTGATACCCGGTCTTGATCGCCTCATCCGTGGTGTGGCTCAACAGCTCAGTCTCCACCGCACCCGGCGCAATCGTCGTCACGCGTACGTTATGCGGCGCCAGTTCCTCGCGCAGATTCTCCGACAAACCATGCACGGCAAACTTGGTGCCGACATACGCGACATGGTTGGGGAAGGTCTTGCGCCCGGCCACCGAACTGACGTTGATGATCGTTCCGCGTTTGCGCTCGATCATCCCGGCGACCACCGCGTGCACGCCGTTGAGCAAACCTTTCACATTGACGTCAAGCATCCGGTCCCACTGCGCCGGATCCTGCTCGCTCATCGCGCCGAGCAGCATTACGCCAGCGTTGTTGATCAACGCATCGGCCGGGCCGAATTGCGCTTCGGCTTCTGCCACGGCGGCGAGCAAAGTGGCGCGATCAGTAATGTCGACTTCTCGGCTGAGAGTATTCGGCAACTCCAGCGCTTCCAGGCGTTCAATGCGCCGCGCCAGCAACAACAATGGGTGACCGGCCGCGCTCAAACGACGGGCGGTGGCTGCGCCGATGCCCGAACTGGCGCCGGTGATGATGATCAATGGCTTGCTCATGGAGGAACTCCTGAAATAAGAATTTCAAATGACTGAACGATGAACGCAGTATATTTAGCTCGATGAAGGCTGAAAAATGCCTTATTCCTCTGTCAGCTATCGGAATCTCCTATGGATATCCGTCATCTCAAAGCCTTCCTCGCCGTGTTCGAGGAGCGCAACATCACCGCGGCGGCGCAGCGACTGTTCATCAGCCAGCCGACCTTGTCGGTGACGATCAAACAGCTTGAAGAAGAGTTGGGAGCGACGTTGTTTGTGCGTCTGCCGCGCGGTGTCGAGGTCAGCGATGAAGCGCGGTTGCTGTATCCGCAGGCACGACGGATGGTCGCCGAGGCGGAGGCGTTGAGCCGGATGTTTCGCGGACGCGAAAACCGTGTGCCGCTGACGCTGGGCATCGAGGGCGATATTGCCGCCAGTCACATCGAGGCTTTTGTGCGCATGGCGCATCTGGCGCTGCCGAACTTGCTGTTGACGCTGGAGGAGGGCTGCCACGGCGAGGGTCGATTGGCGGTTGAGGAAATGTGCTGCGAGGACGAATTGTTCCTGCCGCTGTGGGAAGAATCCTATGTGATGGCGCTGCCGGTGAATCATCCGATGGCGGCGGTGCAAGCGAATTGGGCGCCGATCGAAGACTGGATCACTTGCCCGCAGCAGCCGTCGCATCAGCGCTTGATGGCGTTGTACGGGCGTTCGCCGGAAGCGGTGGCGGGGCATGCCGGGTCGTTGCAACAGGCGTTGCACATGGTCGCGGCGGGTCTTGGTGTGGCGATGTTGCCGCAGTCATTGGTGAGCGGGCATGCGCGGGTAGTGGTGCGCGCGTTGCACTTGCCGGCACCGACCCGGCGGGTGGGGTTGTGTTATGCGGCGCAGGCGCTGGAGATGCCGGCGATGCGTGGGTTGCATGAGTATTTTTTGCAGAAATCGACCGGTGGTGATCGAAGCGGCTTGATGGGGTGTCTGGGGTGACGCCTTCGCGAGCAAGCCCGCTCCCACAGTGTCCGAGTCGCACACAAAATCAATGAACACCTCGGTATTTGTGGGGGCAGGCAAGCCAGCTCCACAGTGTCCGAGTCGCACACAAAATCAATAAACGCCTCGGTACGTGTGGGAGCTGGCTTGCCAGCGATTGGCAGCGCCGCTATTCCAGCATCTTGCTCAACAGCCAACTCCCCGCCGGCCCCGGCGGATACAGCCGCGACCACAAGGCATCGACAAACACCGGTTTCGGCCAGCCTCGCACCTTCAATTCCACCAGCAAATCATTGCCAAACCGCTGGGCCAGCCAGCGCGGCAGCGGCGCCCAGCCAAAACCTTTCTCGGCCATTTCCAGCAGCATCAGATAACTCGGCGCCGACCACACCCGGCCTTTGCCGCGACTGTCATACGGATTGACGATGGTCGCCAGGCGCAACTCGCGATGCTGTTCCAGGATGTGCTGATCAACGTGCTCAAGCTTGGCCAGCGCATGGTCGCGATTAACGAACAAGGCGATTTCCGTGCGCTCGGCCACCGTCGACGTCACCAGATCCGGCGGGTAGTTCTCCTGCATTTCGGCGAAGGCCAGATGCGCGCGGCCGCGCTGGACCAGTTCGATCAGGTCTTCACATTCGGCAATCAAACACTCCAGTTCCAGATCCGGGTAACGCTGCTCGAAACCCGCCAATGCCGCTTCGAATCGGTACGACTGATAGGTATCGGAAATCGCCACCGTCAGCTTCGGCTCGACGCCTTGCGACAGTTGCCGCGCCGTCATTTCCAGTCGACTGCTGGCCGCCAGAATCGCTTCGGCGCGTTGCAGCATCACATGACCCGCCGGCGTCAGCGTCGGTTTGCGGCTGCTGCGATCGAACAGTACCAGGTCCAGATCAATCTCCATGCTTGCCACCGCCGCGCTGATGGTCGACTGACTGCGCCCGAGTTTGCGCGCCGCCGCCGAAAAAGAACCTTGCGTGGCCGCCTGGACAAATGCCAACAGCACTTCTTGCGAGATCATCAACTATCGCCTTGATCGATGGTTATTGATTATGAAGTATCGGTTTGAGGATAGATCATGGCAACCATCTTCACTAAGGAGTCAGACCATGACTACCAATAAGTCCATCACTGAACGTATTTTCCAGGCCGTTGGTTTCGAACTGCTGGCCATTCTGATCTGCACGCCGTTGCTGGCGTGGTTAATGAAAAAACCGATGCTTGAAATGGGCGCTGTGACAGTGTTGATCGCGCTGCTGGCGCTGGGCTGGAACGTGGTGTTCAACCGTTACTTCGACCGCATGCTTGCCCGCATGAATATCGCCCATAGCGCTTGGGTGCGCGTGCTGCACGCCTTGCTGTTCGAAGGTGGTTTGATCGTGATGGGCGTGCCGCTGATTGCCTGGTGGTTGTCGGTCAGCCTGTGGCAGGCGTTTTTACTCGACATCGGCGTGCTGCTGTTCTTCCTGCCGTACACCTATGTTTATCACTGGGGCTACGACGTGCTTCGTGAACGCTTCACGACCCGCCGCGCCTGCCAGAACTAACCTAATCCCCTGTAGGAGCTGCCGAAGGCTGCGATCTTTTGATTTTGTTTTTAAAGACAAGATCAAAAGATCGCAGCCTTCGGCAGCTCCTACAGGGGGAGGTGTGTGCGGTGAGTTAGAGGAACATGCCGCCGGACGCTTCAACCCGTTGGCCATTGATCCACTGCGCTCCCGGCGACAGCAACAATGCCAATGCCCCGCCAATGTCATCCGGCTGACCGGCGCGGCCCAGCGCGGTGTTGTCGGCGACCATCGCATTCACCGCCGCATTGTCGCGCACGGTACCGCCACCGAAGTCGGTTTCAATCGCGCCGGGCGCCAGGGTATTCACGGCAATCTGCCGTGCGCCGAGCTCTTTCGCCTGATAGCGGGTCAGGACTTCAATCGCGCCTTTCATCGCCGCGTAAGCACTGGCGCCCGGGATGGTGAAGCGGGCGAGGCCGCTGGAGATGTTGATGATCCGCCCGCCATCGTTGATCAGCGGCAGCAACTGCTGAGTCAGGAAGAACGGCCCTTTGAAATGCACGTTCATCAGCATGTCGAATTGCTCAACGCTGGTTTCCGCGAAGCTCACATGCAGTCCGACCCCTGCGTTGTTGATCAGGAAATCAAAACGCTGACGTTCGAAGATTTGCTGTAACGCCTGTTCAACCCGAGTACCGAAATCGGCAAAGCTTTCGCTGCGGCCAACGTCCAGTTGCAGCATCACTGCTTTGGCGCCGAGTTTTTCCAGCTCCAGGACCAGCGCCTGCGCTTCATCGGCGCGGCTGTGGTAAGTGCCGATGATGTCGACGCCTTGGGCGGCGAGGTGCAGGGCGGCGTTTTTGCCGAGGCCACGACTGGCGCCGGTGATCAATGCGATTTTGCGGTTCATAGGACTTCCTCGATTGCGGTAAGTGGTGGTGATGGAACTCAGTTTATTTATCCGCCGGGAGGTGATAAACAGGCTGAAATCGGAATCACTGATCGGCTCAGTCGAACAATCAAAGGCCTGCCATGAACAAACTGGAACTGCTGCGCACCTTCGTCCGTGTCAGCGAACTGTCGAGTTTCACCCTCGCCGGGGAAAATCTCGGCTTGCCGCGCTCGACCGTGTCCGAGCATGTGCAGGCGCTGGAAGCATTGCTCGGCACGCGTCTGCTGCAACGCACCACGCGCAAGGTGCAGGCGACGCAGGATGGTCTGGTGTTGTACGAGCGCAGCAAGGACCTGCTCTCGCACATGGACGAGATCGAAGGTTTGTTCCGCCAGGACGAGGCGTCGCTGACCGGGCGCATTCGGGTCGACCTGCCGAACATTCTCGCGCGGCGCCTGGTGATGCCGAGCCTGCCGCAGTTCATGGATCGCCACCCGAACCTTGAACTGGAAATCAGCAGCACTGATCGCCGCGTCGATCTGCTCAGCGAAGGTTTCGATTGTGTGGTGCGCATTGGCGCGCAGCCGGATCAATCGGTGGTCGCACGGCATCTCGGCGATTTCCCGATGGTCAATTGCGCGAGCCCTGCGTACCTCGCGCGCTATGGCGTGCCGCAGACGCTGGAGGATTTGGCGCAGCATCGGCTGGTGCATTACGTCGGCGTATTGGGTTCGCGTTCGGAAGGGTTTGTGTACGAGGAGGGCGGTCAGGTGAAACGCTTGCCGATGGCTGGCAGCGTGACGGTCAACAGCACTGACGCTTATGAGTCGGCGTGTCTGGGTGGATTTGGTCTGACGCAGGTGCCACGCACCGGCATGCAGCCGCATCTGGACAACGGCGAACTGGTGACGGTGTTGCCACAATTCACGGCGCCGGCGATGGGCATTTCATTGCTCTATGCCAGGCAGCGACATTTACCTCTACGAGTACGGGTATTCATGGACTGGCTCGGCGATCTGATTCGCTGCGCGCTCTAACCAATACCCCACATCCAACTGTAGGAGCTGCCGCAGGCTGCGATCTTTTGATCTTTAAAAACAGGATCAAAAGATCGCAGCCTGCGGCAGCTCCTACATAGGAATCATCAGAAGATTTGGGTGAACAGCCAGTAGAGGCTGCCTGACAGCAGGATCGCCGCCGGCAGTGTCAGCACCCACGCCATCAGCAGATTGCGGATGGTCTTCATCTGCAAACCGCCGCCGTTGGCGACCATGGTCCCGGCCACGCCGGACGACAACACATGCGTGGTCGACACCGGCAAACCGAACATGTCCGCCGCACCAATGGTCAGCATCGCCACGGTTTCCGCCGAGGCTCCTTGCGCATACGTCAGATGAGTCTTGCCGATCTTCTCGCCGACCGTCACCACAATCCGCTTCCAGCCAACCATGGTGCCCAGCCCCAGCGCGATGGCCACGGCGATCTTCACCCACAGCGGAATGAACCGCGTGGCGTTGTCGATCTGTTGCTTGAACAGTTGCAGTTTGCCGCTGGTGTCGGCGTCGAAATTGCCGACCTTGTTCTTGTCCATCAAACGAATGCTTTCGCTGGCCAGGTACATGTCGTTACGCACGTTGCCCATGGCTTCAGCCGGGACTTTCGCCAGCGAGCCGTAGCCTTTGACCTCTTCACCAATGTGCCCGGTGAGGGCGGCGAGGGCGGGGATCAGTTGCGGCGTGGCTTCCTTGCTGCGCACGTAATCGGAGAGCACTGCACGCGGATCGGCCGGCGTCGGCAGCGGCGCACTTTTCACCAGCGCTTGCTGGGTGACTTGCGCCACGGCGGCGAATTGCAGCGATTGTTCTTCCGGCATGGTGCGGTTCAGCGCGTAGGCCATCGGCAGTGTGCCGACCAGAATCAGCATGATCAGGCCCATGCCTTTCTGCCCGTCATTGGAGCCGTGAGCGAAGGACACGCCGGTGCACGTGGCGATCAGCAAACCGCGAATCCACCATGGCGGCGGCGCGTTGCCTTCCGGTGCTTTATACAACGAGCGGTTCTTCACGAACGCGCGCAACGCCAGCAGCAACAGCGCCGCACAACCGAACCCCACCAGCGGCGACAGCAGCAACGCGTAACCGATCTTGGTCGCCTGCGCCCAGTCGACACCGCTGGTGCCGTCGCGGCCGTGCATCAGGGCATTGGCCACACCGACGCCGATGATCGAGCCGATCAGCGTGTGCGACGACGACGCCGGCAAACCCAGCCACCAGGTGCCGAGGTTCCACAGGATCGCCGCGATCAACAGGGCGAAGATCATCGCGAAACCGGCAGACGAACCGACTTGCAGAATCAGCTCCACCGGTAGCAAAGCGATGATGCCGAACGCTACTGCGCCGCTCGACAGCAGCACGCCGAGAAAGTTGAAAAAGCCCGACCAGACCACCGCGACATTCGGCGGCAGCGAGTGGGTGTAGATCACCGTCGCCACGGCATTGGCGGTGTCGTGGAAACCGTTGACGAACTCAAAGCCCAGCGCAATCAACAGCGCCACGCCGAGCAGCAGGAACGGCGTCCAGGTGGTCACCACCGTGCCGAGTTCGTGCATGTCGTGCATCAGGCTGTAGGCGGTGAAGAGCATCCCCATCGCCAGCACGGCGAAAAAGATCACGTAGGTGAACGGGCCGGTTTTCTTGTCGAGGGCCGGCCTGCCGCTGGCGGCGGACGCGGGGCTGGCGGTCAGGGAGGGAGTAGCCATGAGCGGACAATCCTGAGCGAGGGAAGGAGTGTCGCCCATGATCATTGCAGAATGTTACAGAGAGACTGCGCCATGTCAGTGTTTGGCTGAATAGCCTGACCGTTGATCTGGAGGCAAAATCAAAAGATCGCAGCCTTCGGCAGCTCCTACAGGGGGAACTCAATCCAAGGTAGGAGCTGCCGAAGGCTGCGATCTTTGCTCTTAGTAATCCCCGCGTTTACGAAAAGCCCAACGCCCGGCAATCACGGTAAACGTCGCCACCAGCGCGACCAGTATCCAGAACCCTTCCGGGTCCTGCGACAACGGCACGCCGCCCACATTCATCCCGAAAAAACCGGCAATGATGTTGATCGGCAACGCCAGCACCGTCACCACGGTCAGGGTGAACAGCGTGCGGTTGCTCTGTTCGTTGAGGTTGGCGGCAATCTCTTCCTGCAACAACTTGATCCGCTCGCCGAGGGCGGTGAGGTCGTTGATGATCAGCGCAAACTCCTCGGTGGATTTGCGCAGCTCCTTGACGTCCTCCTTCTGCAACCATGGCGGCGGGCGATTGAGCAGGCGCAGCAACGAACCCGGCTCCAGCGCCAGCAGCCGTTGCAAGCGCACCAGCACCCGGCGGTTGGCACCGAGTTCGGCGCGGTTGGTCGACAGCCGCGAGGACAGCAATTGATCCTCGACCTGATCAACGCTGAGGCTGGTCTTGCGCACGATCTGCGTGAGCACTTCACCTTGATCACGCAGCAGGTGCACGAGCAGTTCCGAGGGCGATCGAAAGCGCTCGCCGGCCTTCACCGACGAGCGCAATTTGTCCACCGAGTGCAGCGGTTGCAGGCGCGCACTGACGATCAATTTACTGCGCACACAGACCCACAGCGTCGACACGTCTGAGGAGACCATGCTGCTGAGGTTGAACACCACGTCGTTGACCACCGCCAGCAACGCCGAATCGACATGTTCGATGCGCGTCGAACGCGAGCCTTCATGCAGCGCTTCGAAAAATTCTTCGGGCAATTGCAGATGACTTTTCATCCAGCGCTCGCACGCAGCGTGAGCGAGGTTGAGGTGCAGCCAGAGGAATTCGCCGCTGTCGTTGTCGTCCTGCAAACAGCGCAACGCCGTCGCCGAATCGACTTCGCGGCCGCGCTCGCCGGGCAGAAAACGAAAGCCGTAGAGCAAGCCAAACAGGTCAGGATCGCGATGGCTGATATCGAGGCTGTGGTTCATGGAGGCTCGCTGCGAAGAGGGTGCGCCGGGCGCGCAAATGGCAGGTTCACTGAGCCGCATCTTCGCAATGTCACATGACGTTTGTGTGACAGCAAAATGACGTCAAAACAAAGCGTTACCGGCGGTCGGAGAGATTCTCAAGAAGCGCTCTGGCGCGCCGATCACAGGTGAGTTAGGTTGCGCGCCATTGGCCTTGAGCCTAGGTTCGCCGACAGGGAAGTCCGGCCACTTTTCACGCTCGTTTCGGGCGTGCCTCATCCCTGTCCTGAGTACCTGCGATGCTGCAAAAATCCCTGAGAGCGCAAATTCTCGCCCTGCTGAGCGGCAGTCTGTTGGCGATGCTGTTGATCGCGCTGGCCTGTTTTCACTTTCTGTCCAACGGCGTGCAAAGCTACAGCCAGTTGATCGCCGGCCCGTTGCACACTTCGCAATTGATCGATGAGGCCAACCTGCAATTCAAGGTGCAGGTGCAGGAATGGAAAAACGTTCTGCTGCGTGGCAAGCAACCGGCGGACCTGGCCAAGTACTGGAGCCAGTTCGAAGACCGTCAGCGTGATGTGCAGAATATCCTCGGTGAACTGGCCAGCCAGAAAGGCATCGAGCCGAGCCTTAAATCGCGCATCGAACGCCTGCGTGATGAGCATCGTCAACTGGGTAGCGCTTATCAGAAGGGCCGCGATGCCTATGTGGCTGCCGGGGGCGATCCGACCGCAGGCGACAATGCCGTTAAAGGTGTCGACCGTGCTACTAGCGACCAGATGAGCGAACTGGTCAGTGAATTGCGCAAACAGGGTAACGATCAGTCTTTGCTGATCAGTGCCGAGGCCGACCGCACGGTGCTGTTCGGTTTGCTGGTGATGCTCGCCTCGGGCTTGCTGATTGGTCTGCTGAGCCTGTGGCTGGTCAATCGCAATCTGGTCGAGCCGATTCGCAAGCTCATCGACTACGTCACTCAGTTGAGTCGCGGTAAACTCGCTGAACGTGTGGTCAGCGACCGTCAGGACGAGCTGGGCAACCTCGCCGCAGCCGCCAATACTCTGCGCGATTTCCTCGCCGACACCTTCACCCGTCTGCAGCGCAGCGCCAGTGATCTGGACAGTGCCAGCGGCGAGTTGAACGCGATTGCCACGACCATGGCCGGCGGCACCAACGAGCAGTTCAACCGCACCGATCAGGTGGCCACGGCAATGAACGAAATGTCCGCCACCGCGCAGGAAGTGGCGCGTCACGCCGCCGATGCCGCGCGTGCTGCGGACGATGCCGACCAGTCCGCCCAGCAGGGCGAAAAGGTCATGCAGAGCACCATCCACTCAATCACGCAGATGCGTGGCGAGATTGCCAACACTGCCACGGTCATCCGTCGTCTGGAAGCCGACAGCGGGCGTATCGGTAAGGTGCTGGAAGTGATTCGCGGGATTGCCGAGCAGACCAACCTGTTGGCGCTCAACGCGGCGATCGAAGCGGCGCGTGCCGGTGAAGCCGGGCGTGGTTTTGCAGTGGTCGCCGATGAAGTGCGCAACCTCGCCCAGCGCACTGCCGAGTCGATCATCGAGATCAATCAGATCATTCAGAGCGTGCAGACCGGTGCGGTGGATGCCGCGCAAGCCATCGACAGCGGCCAGACGCGTAGCGATGAAAGTGTCGAGCAGGTAACTCAGGCCGGCGCGATGCTGGAGCGCATTACTCACGCGGTGGAGGCGATTCGCGACATGAACCGTCAGATCGCGACCGCGGCCGAAGAGCAGACGTCGGTGGCCGAGGATATCTCGCGCAACCTCACCGAGATCACGTCGATCGCCAGCACCAACCTCGACAACGTGCAGCGCACCGAAAGTGCCAGCCAGAATCTGCATGGTTTGTCCGGGCAACTGAATGAGGTCACCGCGCGCCTGAGCGCCTGACGCAAGTAGACGTGTACCGGTTCGGATACCGAGTCGGTACACAGTCGATCTCAAATTGACGCGGCCATGGTCGATGACCGGTTATCCATAATCGTCATTGGAGCACTCCCATGGTCAGCATCACCTCTGTTTCGATCAACCAGACTGTCACCGCACCCACCAGCAAAACATTGATCACCGACGTCGGCGACGACACCTCGACCAGCTCAACCGCCAGCACTGGCTCGACCGCTGACTCCAGCAAAGTCGCTGCGGGTGGCGGTGCGGCGCCGGCGGGTGACAGCAGTTCCAGCAGCAGCGAAGAATCGGATTCGGTGAAAGAACTGCGCAAGCAGATCGCCGAACTGCAGAAGCAATTGCAGGAGCAACAGCAAGCGCTGCAAGCGGCCCAGGCGAAGCAGGAAAGTTCTGATGCCAAAGCTGCTGAAGTCGCCGCAGCGCAAGCGCAGATCACCGCCACCTCGGCCTCCCTGTCCACCGCCACCGCCTCGCTGTTGCAGGCGTTGCAGGATTCCGACAGCAGCACCTCCGGCTCGCTGGTCAGCACCTCGGTGTGATGCCTTTTCCCCTCACCCTAGCCCTCTCCCAAGGGAGAGGGAATTGACCGCGGTGACTATTCGAGCTACGCCGACCTGAAATATCGAGGGGCACTCGGGTCCTTGGTGTTTCCTTGTCGGCTGCAAGATTGCGAGTCGAACTCAGGTTTTAAATAGCCCCCGATCTGCTCCCTTTCCCCCTCGCCCATTGGGGGAGAGGGCTGGGGTGAGGGGGAGAAAATCTCACTGACAACACATCAAAAAAGCCGAACACAAAAAAGCCGCACGATTTCTCAATCGTGCGGCTTTCCATATTCGCGGTATCAGGTGTCTTGCTTGTTGCTCAGCACTTTGCCGGTGGTGGCATCAAAGTCCACATCGAACTCTTTGCCGTCAGCGGTTTTCAGTTCAACTTCATACTCGTAACCGTTGAAGTGGTTATCCAGATCGGTGTCGGTGATGGTCGCGCCCGGGTGCAGTTTCAGCGCTTCGGCGTTCATCGATTCCAGCGACTTGATCTTGCCTTCCTTGACCAGTTGCGGAATCTGGTCGACGCGGATATCGGCTTGAGCCAGGCCAGCGGTGAGGGTCAGGGCAGCGGCGGTAAACAGGGCAGTCAAGGTTTTCATCGGTTCAATCCTTTAGGTGATTCGTTTAAGTGGCCTCAGGTTAACCGGCGCAACTTAACTCATCCTTAAAACCCCTTACTCAAACAAAACGGGCATGCCATGCACCTGCACAAAACGTGTGGGAGCGTGGCTTGCCCGCGATGAAGGCGCCTCGATTTCAGATCAGAAACCGTTGTTCTTCAACACCTGATCGACACTGGCAGCCGCTGGGCGTTTATAGAATTTCAACAGTTCGCTGGCACGGTTGGTGAAGATGCCATCGACGCCTGCGGCCATGACTTTCTCGAAGTCCACCGGCTCATCAACGGTGTAGACGTGCACCAGCATGCCCTGATCGTGGGTGTATTTATTCATCCACGGTTGCACCAGATCCGAATAGCTCTGATCGCCGTCGTGCGTCAGCTTCGCCGAAGGGCCGGTGCCGATTGCACCCTGGGCCTTGGCGTAGTCGATCCATTGCTTGAACTCAGCTTCGGACTTCGGCTCCTGTTTACCGTAGAAAACGTTTTTGTCCTTCTCGCCGGATTCGGCAAAGGTCACTTTCGACTTCGGCTCAATGCTGCCTTCACCGACCCACAGCAGGAGGATTTTCGGCACTTGCGGCATTTCCTTTTGCAGCAGTTCGAGGCTGTTCTTCTCGAACGTCTGCAGGATCACCTTGCCTTTGCCCTGGCCAACGCCCAGTGCGCTTTTCGCCAGTTTCGAGCCGGCCGGGCTCAGCCAGCCACGATCCTGCAGTTTATTCTTGAGGTCTTTCTCGATCCCCGGGAACAGTTGCGGCTCTTTGGTCTCGATGTACAGGCCCGGCTTGTGTTGCGGGTTGGCCTGGGCGATGTCGATGATTTCATCGAGGGTGAGGATTTTCAGCCCGGCGTAGGTCGGGCGGGCACGATCCGGGTAAGCCGTGTTGTACCAACTGCCGGCATCGAGGGTTTTCAGCTCGGCCATGGTGAAGGCATTGGCCGGGCTGTCCTTGCGATCCGGGAACTTGGTCGCGACGTCGGTGGTGCGTTGCAGATTGTTGTCGTGGAGGGCGAACAGCACGCCGTCCTTGCTGCGCTGCAAGTCCATTTCCAGGTAATCGGCACCGAGATCACGGGCCAGTTTGTACGACGCAGCGGTAGATTCCGGTGCATCGAAGGAAGCGCCACGGTGGGCGATCACCGCCGGGTGCGGGATGCCATGTGCCGCGGCCACAGCGTCGGGATCGCTGTGAGTGGCAGCGTGCGCCTGACCGAGGCCGAGCAACAGGCTCAGCATGAGGGCGCTTTTGGTGAAAGTGGCGGACATGTTCGAGATCCTTTCGCAGGGTTTTTCAAAGACGTACCTTTTAACAACTGAATCGATTGCGTGCTATCGCAGGACCGACATAAACGTATTAAAAGGGTTTTTTCCTGCACTTTTGTGGCGCGGTTTGCAGTACGCTTGCTCTCGGCAGACGTCCCGGCAGAGGGCGCGCCGTACAGTTGCCCTGCGTGTAAACCATCGATCATTTTTCGTGAGGTTTACCATGCGCATCACCTCCCAACTCATCTGCCAGGCGGCCGACGACCTCAAAGGCTTTGTCGGCCTCAACCGCAAGACCGGTCAGTACATCGTGCGATTCAGCGAAGATTCGTTCGGTATGGACGTGGCCGATGACGGCATTATTCCCACCAGTGAATTCGTCTGGGCGCCGACGACCGAGCAAACCATGACGCTTAAACGCGAGTTGATTCAGCTGCTGCTGGATCAGCACATTGATGAGCGGATCAACATCAGCGAGCCGTTGCGGGTGTACATGAGCAAGGTTGAAGTGCCGGAGATTGTTGCGGTGCGCAGTCTGGTGCGCGGCTGAAGTTTTGCTGTGAGGGTGAGGGCCTCTTCGCGAGCAGGCTCGCTCCCACATGGGAACAGTGGTGTTCACAAATCCCCTGTGGGAGCGAGCCTGCTCGCGAAAGCGGCCGTCAATGCGCCGCCATTTTATTGCCCGAACCGATACTCGCGTTCGACTTTGCACACCCGCGTATGAAACGCCGAATACCACTGCGCCCGCCCTCGCTGCTGAATCAAGCGATGCTCAGGATGTTGCCGCCACGCCAGAATCGCCGCTTCGCTTTGCCAATACGACACGGTAATCCCGACGCCATCCGCCCCGCGAACCGACTCCACGCCCAGAAACCCCGGTTGTTCGTGCACCAGCGCCTCCATGCGCTCAGCCGCCTCGGCGTAACCGTTGTCACCTTCGGTACGGGTCGAGGTGAAAATCACCGCATAACAAGACGTCATCTGCGTGGCTCCACGCAGGCTTCAACAAACGCGCGAACCAGCGGCGGCATCTGGCCCTTGAGCGCGGCGCGTTCCGGTTGAAACAGCGTTGCAACAAAGAACCGGTGATCCTTGAGTTCGATCGCGCGTAAATCCCCCGCTGAATCATGACCCACCGCCTGTAGCCGATCCCTCAACAATTCCTGTGCGAACAGCGGATTCACCCCGAAGCGGCAGCGATAGCCTTCACGGATTTGCGAAGTTTCGTACGCCTTGGCAATGATCGAACCGGGCAACAGATGAATGCTGTCTACGGCCTCGACCAGCGAACAGCTCAAGGGCGTCAGCACTGCACGCTCGGACTCGGGCGAAGTCTCGCCATGTTCGGCATCGCTCCAGCCCAGTACGTTGCGGGAATACTCCAGCACCGCATGTTGAAAACCACCGCAGGTGCCGAGGAAAGGGCGCTGTTGTTCGCGGGCAAAACGAATCGCGCGCAGAGCACCGTCTTCACTGTTGTAGGGGCTGGCCGGTACGCACCAGAAACCATCGAAGTGCTCGAGTGACGTATCGGCGTGGATCTGCTCGGTGGGCAGCCATTCGAACTGCACCGTCTGGCCGAGGTGTTCGGCGATCAGGCCAAGAGCCAGCGGAATGGCTTGATGAGCAGTGACCTGCGGGTCGTAATCGCCGATCAGGGCGATGGAAATGGCGTCCATGGAATTTCCTCAATGTTGATGAACTTGTGGCGAGGGGGCTTGCCCCCGTTCGGCTGCGCAGCAGTCGCCGCTTCAAGGGCCGCTTCGCAACCCAACGGGGGCAAGCCCCCTCGCCACAGGGTGGTGATTTACTTTTGATGATTGTTGGTTGACGCGCCTCACTATAGATTGGCGCTCACGCACTCAATATGGGCGTTTCTCCAAGTGATCAATGCAGCGACGCACTATCAACTCGACCATGCGGATCTGGCGCTGATCCTCGCCCTCGTGCGTGGCGGCTCGCTGGCCCGGGCGGCGCAGCTTTTGAAAGTAGACGTCTCCACGGTATTTCGCGCCGTGCGCCGGCTCGAAACCGCCCTCGGCCAGCAACTATTTGAAAAAAGCCGCGCCGGTTACTTGCCGACGACGCTCGCGCAGACGCTGGCCGAGCAAGCCGAACGCGCCGAACAGGCATTGGAAGCGGCGCGGATTGGCGTGGAGCAGGGCGGTGCTGTGGTCAGCGGCACGGTGCGCCTGACCTGCACCGATTCGGTGTTGCAAGGTTTGCTGCTGCCAGCGCTGGCGCAATTCATGCCCAATTACCCGGCGCTGACGATCGAGCTGAGCACCTCCAACGATTTTGCCAACCTCAGCCGCCGCGATGCCGACATCGCTTTGCGCCTGACGCGCACACCGCCGGAGCATCTGGTCGGACGGCAACTGGCGAAGATTTCCTACCGGGTCTGCGCCAGTACGCGTTATCTGCAGAGTGTTGATCCCGCCGACCTGACCGCCCTGACCTGGATCGCCCCCGACGACTTTTTGCCCGATCACCCGACCATCGCCTGGCGTCGCCAGCACTTGCCCGGCGTAACTCCGGGCTATCGCTGCAACAGCATGCTGTCGGTGACCGAACTGGTACGCGCCGGGCTGGGTGTGGCGGCGTTGCCGGACTTTCTGATCAGCGATGGTTTACAGGCTTTGAGCGAACCGTTGCACGGTTACGACACGGCGCTGTGGCTACTGACTCGCCCGGATTGCCGGGCATTACGTTCGGTGGTGACGCTGTTCGATGAACTCGGCCGGGCGTTGCGCTTGCCGTGATCAGCGCTGCGGGTTTTGCCGCATGTGATCGTGCAACTCGCTGGTCAGGCTTTCGATGCGCTCGGTCAGGCTTTTGGTCATCTCGGTCAGGCGAGTGTTCTGCTCCAGCAGTTCGAGCAACTGCGCGGTGTTTTTCGCCGCTTGGGCCTGGCGCTCGGTGTTGGCCTGGGCCAAGGCCTCGCGGTGTAGCGCATCGGCATCTGCCTGCGCCTTGTCGCGCGCCGCCTGACGGGTTTGCGCGAGCAGGATCAACGGCGCAGCGTAGGCTGATTGCAGGCTGAACGCGAGGTTCAGCAGAATGAACGGATACACGTCGAAGGTGGTCACGCCGAACACGTTGAGGCAGACCCACAACACCACGATCAGGGTTTGCGCGCCGAGAAAGGTCGGCGTGCCGAAGAATCGTGCAAACGCCTCGGCGCGCAGGGCGAAGGTGTCGTTGCCGAAGGTTGTGGCCAGATGGGCGTGAGGACGGTGGAAGCGCAGGTGATCGACGGGGGCGGTTTCAGGTGTGGCGGGTTTTTCTGTGGTCATGGTGCACTCGGCAGGACGTAGGACGTGTAGTCACTATAGCTCTGCGTTGTGGCGGCCGGCCTCTTCGCGGGCAAGCCCGCTCCCACAGGTTCAGCGGTCGTACACAAAATGTGTGGTTGACTCGATTCCTGTGGGAGCCGGGCTTGCCCGCGATGGCGCCGACGCGGTCTACCTGCCCTTAACCCGGCGCCCGCTCATTGGCAAACATGCTCACGGCATCCACCGCTTCACTGGCGCCGTCGCGAATCTGCAGAATCACCGTGCCTGCCTGATCCGCCAATTCAACACCCTGCGCAGCACGCCCACGAGTGCCCTCCATGCTCTTGATCGCCTGGCGGGTCTCGCTCTGGATCAAGCCGATCATGCTGGAAATCTCCGCCGTCGAACCGCTGGTGCGCGCCGCCAATTGCCGCACCTCATCCGCCACCACGGCAAACCCGCGACCTTGCTCACCGGCGCGCGCGGCTTCGATGGCGGCGTTGAGCGCGAGCAGATTGGTCTGATCGGCAATCGCGCGGATGGTGTTGACGATCGCGGTGATCTGTTCGGACCGTTCGCCAAGCTGGGCGATCAAGGTTGAAGACTGCGCGATGTCTTCGGCGATGTCGCGCATTTCACTGGCGGCTTGCTGAATCACCTGCGTGCCTTGTTCGGCGACTTTTCGGGTCGCCACCGAGATGTGATAAGCGGCGCTGGCACTGCGCGCGTCCTGTTCATGTTGCTCGACCCGCGCGGTGACGTCCGAGGCAAACTTGACCACTTTGCACAACCGCCCGGCAGCATCGTAAACCGGGTTGTAATTGGCCTCCAGCCACACCGTTTGCCCACGTTTATCGACACGTTCGAATTGCCCATGGAAGAACTCGCCCTGATTCAAGCGCCGCCAGAAATCCTCATAGGCACCGCTGTTCGTCAGTTCAGCGGTACAGAACAATCGGTGATGTTTGCCCTTGAGCTCGGCGAGGGTGTAACCCATGCGTGTGAGAAAATTCTGATTGGCCGTAAGAATACTGCCGTCGAGGTTGAATTCGATGACCGCCATCGCCCGGTCGATGGCCTGCAGCTTGGCGTTGGATTCGCTTTCCTGCTGCATCTTTGCGGTCACGTCCATGGCGTACTTGACCACTTTGACTACGCGTCCCGAAGCATCCTTGATCGGGTTGTAGCTGGCCTCAAGCCAGATCGGTTGTCCCTTGCTGTTGACCCGTTCAAACGTGCCGGACAGGAACTGGCCGTTTTTCAAGCGTGACCACATCTCGGTGTATTGCGCGCTGCGCCCGAACGCCGGCGCACAGAAATGCCGGTGCGCCTGACCAATCGCCTGTTCCGCCGTGTAGCCCATGGTCTTGAGAAAGTTGTCATTGGCGCGCAGCACCACGCCGTCGAGGTCGAATTCAATCACCGCCATCGAGCGATTGATCGCATCAAGCAGACCGTTTTGCTCGGTAACGGTGTGTTGGAGATTGTCGAGGGCGGACTTCTGGCGATTGAAGAACATGCGTGCAGTACTCTGGAAGTAGGGAAGATGGAGGATTCAGTCCCTATTTCCGCGCTGGCAGACCGAATGCACAGCTGGCATTCGGCGGTGACGGCTCAATGCCAGTGTTCCTTGCTGGCAGTTAGCTACTTATACAAAACTTCAGAAACTTGTACAAGAAAGTCATTTTCTGCGTTTTTGTACAAGTTTTCAGACGCTAGCATGATTGGACGCAGTGCGCGTCAAGGCGACGCTGACAGTATTGCGACCCGTGTGTTTGGCGGTGTAGAGCGCTTTATCGGCATCGTCGAGCCATTCGAGTGCATCGGTGTAGACGTTTTGATAACCCGCCAGACCGATACTCAGGCTCACTCGCAACTCGGGAACATCGGGGTGACGATACTGTTGCAGGGCATTGCGCAACTGCTCCATCAGCGTTTCGGCCTTGTTCAGCGCCAGGTTCGGCAGAATCACGCAGAACTCGTCACCGCCATAGCGCCCCGCCAATTCATGCTCATCGAGCAGGTTTCTGAGTTCCTTGCTCATCTGCCGCAACGCGGCATCGCCGACGATATGCCCGTAGCTGTCGTTGATCATCTTGAAGTGATCGATGTCGATCAGCGCGAGCATCGCTTGAGTGTTGTGTTGGCGACACTGTTGAAACTTCAGGTGCAGCAGGTCTTTCCAGGCGCCGTGATTGAGCAGGCCGGTCAGGCTGTCGGTACGGCTCAGGGCACTGAGAGCGCGTTTGTGTTGAGAGAGTTTGATCGCCAGGCGATAGCAGACCATGCCCAACGCCAATGGATACAGGGTGAGCATCGGCAGACAGGCCCAGACTTGTGTCTGCGTCATGGTCAGGTTGAATTTGACGCCGAAGATCGACCAGCCGAGCAGCACGCCGGCGAGCTGGGCGAGGGCGCCGAACACAAACAGTCGATAGCCGCCGGCGGCGACGTTGTTCATGGTCATCATCGACAGGATGGTTACGGTGGTCAGCGGACTGAACTGAAAACTCGCCGCCCAGAATCCCCCGCACAGCGAGTCATACAACAGGTTGCGGCGTTCGGCCTGATAGGGGAATGCCGAGCGCGCCGACACTTGATAGGCCAGATGCGGCCAGAAAAAGCCGTTGAACACCAGCAATGCCCAGAGCCAGCCCGGCAGGTTCAGTGGATACAACGCGGCCCCGACGCTGAAAAAACCGATACCCAGCCCAATGGCCCGTGGCAGGTAAATGCGTCTGGCGAATGACAAGCCTTTGCCGCGTTGGTTTTCCATGGTGCCCTGCGCGAAATTCATCCTGAAATACTTTGCAGTATATTTCTTCAGGTCGACCGTCCGTCGGTCGATTGTCGGACATTGTCATTTATTCCAACGGGAATAATCAGTGTCCTTCCGAGCCATTTACGCGAAGGCAGGTGCAGGGGAGAGGGTTTTACCGTTGATAGTGCGCGAGGAACATCTCCAGCGCCGACTCCGCCACCGTGTTCTGCATCTCGACATCAAGCGCCGCGCGGCCCATCGACATCTGCGGCCAGAAACCAAAGGTCTTGAGCAAGCCCTGCACCTGATGCGCAGCGAATTGCGGGTCGACCGGTTTCAGGCGGCCATCGGCCTGCGCGGCACGAATCCACACGGTCAGGCCTTCCTCGCGCTCACCCATGCGCTCGACCATGTTTTGCGCGCGTTCCGGCGAATGAATGGTCGCGGCAATCGCCACTCGCGCCAGGGTCAGGAAGTTTTCGTCAGCCATCATCTGCACCTTGGCCTGGAGCATCTGCCGCAATTGCTCGCGCAGTGGCTGCTCAGGGTTGTACGTCACCGCCTGCTCGGCGCTGATTCGCGTCCATAACTGGTTGAGAATTTCGGCGAACAGCTCTTCCTTGCTGGGAAAGTGGTTGTACACCGTGCGCTTCGACACACCGGCGGTGGCGGCGATCCTGTCCATGCTGGTGATCTCGAAACCGTTGTCACGGAATTCGGCAATCGCCGCCTGAATAATGGCTTCGCGTTTACGGTCGGTGAGTCGCTGTGGAGCTGTCATAAGTACGCTTCGGCAGAGAAAAGTTGAAATTACACTTGGTAGTTTACTTGTCATCCACTTTGATGCAACCTAGAAACTACACCGATCAGTGTAATGTTGCGTTAATCCTCGCAACCTAAAAAACAGAAAGTTCGGCCTGTGCGTGCAGCCTTGGCCATTTATCGTCCCACCGCGAAACACCGTGAATTACACGGTGTTTCTGGAGTCATTCAGTCATGGCCAATCCAGTTTCTCTCCCGGATCACACATCCACGCCTGAAGCCTCTCGCCAGGATCAAGGGCTGTTCCGCAACCACGCGCCAGTGCAGCGTGAAGGCCTGCGCAAAATGCTGCGGATCATGTGGAAGATGATTTTCCACAAGCCACGCAACACCCGCCCGGCTGCAGCGATTCCAGTACAACCACTGACCCGCGAAGAGCTGCTGGCGGCGCCAAACCACAGCGTCTTTCGCCTCGGTCATTCGACCCTGCTGCTGAAGCTGCGCGACAAATTCTTTATCACCGACCCGGTCTTCGCCGAGCGCGCATCGCCGGTGCAGTGGGCCGGACCGAAACGTTTCCATCAACCTCCAATCAGCATTGACCAGTTGCCGCCGATCGAAGCGGTGATCCTCTCGCACAATCACTACGACCACCTCGACTACGAAGCGGTGCTCAAACTTGCCGCCAAGACCAATTACTTCCTGACCCCGTTGAGCGTCGGCGACACCTTGATCAAATGGGGCATCGACGCCAGCAAAGTCCGCCAGTACGACTGGTGGCAGGGCACCGAAATTGCCGGCATTCGCTTCGTTGCCACGCCATCACAACACTTTTCCGGCCGCGGTCTGTTCGACGGCAACAGCACGTTGTGGGCGTCGTGGGTGATGATCGACGGCGACACCCGAATCTTCTTCAGCGGTGACAGCGGTTACTTCGACGGCTTCAAACGCATCGGCGAACAATACGGCCCGTTCGACCTGACCTTGATGGAAACCGGCGCCTACAACGTCGAATGGCCGCACGTGCACATGCAACCGGAAGAAACTTTGCAGGCGCACATCGACCTCAAGGGGCGCTGGCTGTTTCCGATCCACAACGGCACGTTCGATCTGGCGATGCACGCCTGGCATGAACCGTTCGACCGGATTCTCGCGTTGGCCTGGGAACGTAGCGTTTCCATTACCACGCCACGGATGGGTGAGGCGTTTAACCTGGCGCAGCCGCAACGTGGAGAGGCGTGGTGGTTGGCGGTTGAAGGGGAGAGCGAGGCGGTGGTACAGAGCGCCTGACGACCTTTCGCGTCAAGCAAACACCACTTCAATTCGGCCCTCTTTTCGGGAACGGGGGGCCGCCTTAACGACGATTTGCACATCTCGTCCGAGATGAGAAAGGCACTCCATCATTTTGGCCTCGCTGATACCGCGAAATTTCCCGCGCAGCATTTCGGATAGTTTGGGTTGTGAAAGTCCCAAAATCTCCGAGGCTTGAATTTGAGTGAGATGGCGTGCCTTGATGATCTCGCCGATCTTTGCCGCCAACTGGGCTTTGACCTGCATTTCGCTGGAATCAGGCAAGCCGAGATCCTGGTAGACGTTCCCGCTACCTTCTTCAATTTCTATCATTTTCTGATCCTTTCGCATGGTCCAGATCCACAAGAGCGGCTTCCTTGCACTCATGCGAAAATATACCTATTTAGGAATAAAGATCAACTCATTCTCTCAATCAGCCATCGCATAATCCCCACGCCCCACCGATTCCGATGAAGCGCACTGACCACTCGCACTACGGCCCGGTGCAAACCCCGGAAAGAACACCAACCCCTGCGCCTCAAACCGGTAAGCCAACGCCAGCCGCGCCGCATCCGCGACCTCCTGCTGCGCTTCGAACCGTTGAATGTCTTCCACCGCAACCTCAGTCTCGCGCGACAGTTGTTCCGCGCTCCAGCCCAGCATCGCTCGGGCCTGGACGCAATGCGTCGGGGTGAACTGGAAAAGGGCAATGCGTTCGAGGATGTGGTTCATCGCAAGAGAGGCCATGGTGTGCTCCGGGCTCAAGAGTGCTGATTGAAAATGTACTGTGTTTTTGTACAGTTGTTTTCGGCCGGGATCAAACGCATTTTTTGATTTGCCCTAGTTCGCCGCCTGCAACCAGACGGACGGTGCCTGACCGAGGATCCGCCGGAACATCGTCGAGAACGCCGCCGGGCTTTCATAACCGAAGTCCAATGCAATCCGCGTCACCGCTTCGCCCGCCGCCAGCCTGGCCAGCGCGAGTACCACGCAGGCACGCTGACGCCACTGGCTGAAACTCAGCCCGGTCTGTTGGCGGAAGAGTCGATTGAAGGTGCGCAAGCTTACGTGCAACTGCTCCGCCCACTGTTGCGGTGTTTGATGCGCATTCGGTTGATGCAGAAAACTCTGACACAGCGCGAGCAGCTTTCCGTCAGCCGGCAGCGGAATGTGCAAGGGCAGCGGCGCACTGCGCGCCAGTTCATGCAGGAGCAAATCGATCAACACACCATCGCGGCCCGACTCGTCGTATTCCAACGGCAACTCCACCGCCTCCATCAGCAAATGCCGCAGCAGTGGCGACACACTGATCACTTGGCAACGCTCACCCAGATCCACCGCTTCCGGTTCGATGTACACACTGCGAGTGCTGACCCCAAGCATCAACACCTCATGCGCCACTCCCGGCGGAATCCACACCGCCCGCTGCGGCGGCACCACCCAGTTGCCGTCATGGGTGCTGACCTGCATCACCCCGGTCGCGCCGTAGAGCAATTGCGCGCGTCGGTGCGTATGACGCGGTAACAGATGACCGTAGGAATAATCCGTACCGATCGCCACCACCGCGCGCGGCGTGTCATCCAGCAGATTGATCGAAACATTGCGCATCGAACGATTCTCAAGGGTTGGCGTAAACGCAAACATTATTGGCTGAATTGCTGAAGCAGGCCAAGTCGTGCCGCTCTATCTTCGTGAGCTTTCCCTAAAAGGACGCCGCGAAATGTTCTACCTCTTGCTCACACTCTTCGGCTGCCTGACCGGCATCACCGCCGTGCTGTTCGGCTTCGGCGGCGGTTTCGTCGTTGTGCCGCTGCTCTATCGCCTGCTCACCGCCAGCCACGGCGCCGACGACCCGATCGGCCAATCGGCAATGCACATCGCCGTCGCCACCTCGACCTGCGTAATGATCGTCAACGCCCTGATCGCCACCGACAAACATCGCCGCGCCGGCAACCTCATCCGCCATTACCTGTGGCCATTGGGTGGGTTTATTGCAGTGGGCTCAGTGGTCGGCGCGATAGCGGCGGTGTGGGTCAGTGGCGAGGTGATTCGCTACGCGTTCATCGCCTACCTCGGCGTGACCATTGTCGACTGCCTGCTCAGACGCGGATTTCTCACTCAGAACGCAAACGTCATCCCGCGCCGACTTGGCAGCACGGAAACTTCCGCAGGGGGTGTAGGCATCGGCGCCATCGCGACGTTTCTCGGCGTAGGAGGCAGCGTCATGACCGTGCCGTTGCTGCGCCGCTGTGGCTTGAGCATGTCGCAAGCGACGTCCATGGCCAATCCGCTGAGCGTGCCGGTCGCAGTGGCTGGGACGCTGACGTACATGGCGTTGGCCGGGTTCAGTCAGGCTGACCTGGGCACATGGTTTGTCGGGTATGTGGATCTGCTCGCGTTTGCGGTGCTGACGGTTGGCTCGCTCATCGGGATTCGATTGGCCGCGCCATGGATTGGGCGGATCCCGGATCGGGTGCATGCCTGGGTCTATATTGGTTTGCTGGTCTTGGTGATGCTGAGTATGTGGACGAAATGAACTGCTGCTTTGTATCTTTGGAAGTCCAGACGAAAAATTCGAACGCCTCAAGAAAAAAGCGCGGAGAGAAACCATGTCGATCATTGAAAGTGACTGGAAGAAGTTCAAGGAGCTGCGCAAAATCGCACTCGACCGGTTTTGCCAAGGCGTTATCACCGACACCAGAACCATCACTCAGCACGGAGCCCTTTCGGCGCATGCGCGCTACGGCATGATCTACGGACTGATCAATGATCGGAACCACGACATGGCCCGCATGTTCGATGACCTCGCTCGATCCTCCGCACTATGGAAGTTGACCTTGATGGTCTCGCATGACCTTTTGACTGACGCGGAGTTATCAATCTTGAGCGATGATGCGCGCAAGTTACTTTCTGATATTGAGCGTCGGCATTATGAAATTGAGTGGGTCGATGAAATTGCTCATGATGACTGACCATTCTCCCCAGCACTTTCCAGAGAATCAGAATGTTGATCTTCAATTGCACCGAAGCCGCCAGCAAGTTTTTCAGTCGTGTCCACAAGGGCAAAAAGATCACGCCGGTGGACACTAATCCGCCGTCCTCCATCATTGAAGATGATGAGCTGAGTGGCGCTGACGAGCAGTGGCTGGTGCACGCGATAACGGTACAACGCAAGCATGTGTTGCTGGTCATTCACGTCCAGACCCGCTATTGCCTGATTTTCGCTGATGCGAAAAAGGCTGACACAGAAGACTTTGTTGATCGATTTGTGGATCGTTGGGTCAAGGGGATAGTGATCAACGCACATCATCATGACCTCGGGCAGTGGCTTAACCCTGAGTTGATGTTGGCGCGGCTGAAACAGACTTGTGAGCATCAACGGTTCTATCGACGTAGCCATCGCAGCGCGCAAAAACACATTGATGAGATTGCATGGATTTTCCAGGACAAGGTCGCCCATACGGGGTCTTTGCCACCGGATGAAATCACCGCGATGGTATTTGACGAGCAAATGAATGACACGCCCAGGAACAGCAAGGGCGCCAAGTCTTACTACTTTCCGAATGAGGAAATGGCGCTTCACTGGCTGCGTCATTACTGCTTTCTTGATGACGTCCAGCTTCATGCTGCCAAGGAGCGTCGGCAACAAATGGTTCGGGAAATTGCTGCCCTCGAGCGCGAAGCCTGGCTTGAAAAGTACGAGCAAGAAAACTCGAATAGTTAAGCCGCCCCCGCCATAATCCGTAGCGTATTTTTCAGCGCCGGCGCCTGTGTGCCGACGCGACCTCCACTCCTTCAAGGATTGATTCATGCTCAAGGGACTGATGCGCCTGGCACCATATGCCGCAGCGCTGTTCACACTGATTTCCACTGCCCATGCCGAAGAGGGCCGGCGCGTGTTTACCGGCACATTGGGCAAGACGGCGATTGTTGTTGAACTCAACACCACACAGCAGGACGAAGTCACTGGACGCTATTTCTACGAGAAATATCACCGCGACCTGGCACTCAGCGGTTCGCTGCAGGACAGCACGCTGAGCCTCGTCGAAGGCAATAACCGCTACGGTGACGACAAGCCGCTGCCGACCTTGAAGCTGGAAGAAACCCGCAGCGGCTGGCAGGGTGAATGGCAAAGTCCGCAGGGCAAAAAGCTGCCGGTGAAACTCACCGAGGCCAGACTTCCCGCGCCCACCTCAGCAACTTTACCTTTCATTGCCGCACTGCCATACGGCGAGCCTTACGAGTATTTGCGCCTGCAGGGACTCAAGCTCAAACCGGCGAAGAAAGAAAACTTCATGGGCTACGACCTGCAGTGGTGGACGGAGCCTGAGACAAAGATTTCGCTGTTCAGCGTGGAGTCCGGATTATCGAAAGATGATCAGCAACGGGTTAACCAGCAGTTGCTCGGGCGCCTCTGGAATGAAGTCATCAGTTACCACAGCTGCCAGTTACAGGGCGGGGAGAACGTGGAGTTCATGCAACAGGCAGAACCGAAAATGATCTCGCCAGCCGTGGTCAGCCTGAACATCTCGACCAGCTATTACTGCGGCGGCGCGCATCCCGACTTCGGCGATTCACCCCTCAACATTGATGTAAAAACCGGCCACCCATTGTCACTCGAAGATGTGCTGTGGGTCGGAGACGGCAAACCGCTGCTACATGCCGAGCGCGATAGCCAAGGCGACAAACCGCTGAGCAAGGCCGAAAGTGACGCGCGTTATCAGTATGAAAGCAAAGAGTTCGTACCTTGGGTGATCAAGCAATTCACCGCCCTGTACCCCACAGAAATGAAGAAACCGTCGGGAGATGACGACTGCAACTTCCAGGATGAGAGCATCTGGGGCACTTCACCTTGGTACTTCACCGAGAAGGGCTTGTACCTCGGCGCCTACTTCGCTCGCGTGCAACGCTCTTGCGACAGTCCTGACTGGTCGATCCTGCCGTACTCCGTCGTCAAACAACACCCCGGCGCCGTCAAACTGCAACTGCCCCAGGGCTGACCGTCACTCCAGACCCGGCGCTTCACGAATAATGAAGTGATCCAGGTTCTCGATATTGGCATTGAAGACCTCGAAAGGCTTTTCGGGGTTCTTCTTGCCGGGCACCTGCTTCAACTCCGGCGTCACCCCATAGAAGAAACAGAACAACGCCTTGTCGCTATCCGCCGCGTGCTTTATCTCTTGCAGAAACGCCTTGCGCTTGCGGTAGTTGTCGATCAGCTTCTTGTTCAGATAAACGCTGACCGGATACGGCTTCTTCTTACTGTCCTCGAGCTTCTTGAACCAGACCTTGTCCTCGAAATCGATACGAAAACTGGCACTGTGGAAGTCCTCGATCTTCTTGATCCGCCCCCAGTAAATCAGCCCCTTGTTGTCCGTCAGATACTCAATCTTTTTGAAGAACGAACTGTACGGCGCCGAATGCTCGCCGACCTTCAACGGCATCCGCTTGAGCAACTCCTTGTCGGCGAAGTTCGAAACAAAACACTCCACCGGATGCGCAAACACACTGGTCTTGTCCGGCGCCGACTCACGACCCGCCGACTCTTTACCACCGTCCGCCACCACCCGCACCGGATCATCGCGCAACACATCCGCTACCCCCGCTGGCGCGACAGGCTTGCGCACATACTCACGCCGGGTCAGTAACAACTCTGATGGGAAATGTTCCTCGCGCCCGTCACCCACCTCGCCATCCGCCGTCTCAACGCCCGACGCCGACGCCTTCAAACTCACATACGGACAACCCGCCACATGCTGCGTAGTGGGCAGGTTTTTGAAGTGCGGCGTGCGAACGTAATTCACATTCTTGGCGTTGAACGTACCCAACTCATTGGAAGCCTCGAACGCCGAACGACAGGCATCGTTGGGGCACTGGAAGAGTTCCTTCGCAGAGTCGAAGGCAACCGTCTCATCGAAATTGAGATCGCGAACGTCATAGATCGACAACTTGTCGTCGAGGCTGAGGCAGTAGGCGAGATCGAATTTCATGGTGGGGCTCGGATCCTTGAGTGGGGGAGGGGTATTAATAGCGGGAGGCGGGGTGGGTTGCACTGATTGTTTTCAGGATGATGCGGAATTTGGGCTAATGAATAACCTGTGTCAATACGCCTTTTTGATACCTTGGTATGGGATGTTTTTTTTAAAAAAACATTTTACGATGCGACTGCCTTCGTAAAAAAAACACATGCATTTAAAATGGTGTTTTGGTTGAGTGAGCGTAAGGCGGTATCGGCTTTTAGGAAGTGAATGGAAAGTTGGTTGTTTGGTGGTGTTTCTATTAATAAGCGCTAGGAGCGTTATTATGCATATTGATGATTTGATTTTTGCTGTTCGGCCTTTAATTCCGTTTGGTTCTGAGGCGGAAGCTCAGATTTTTCTTGACGGGTATGAGACTGGTGATCAAGTAGCGCTTATATCTGCATTGTACTTTGGTCGTTCCCATATTCACTATAATGAAGTCGGAGAGGACTATAAAGGGTATCTTTTTTCTGGTGAAATGAATAGGTTTTGGGAGGGCGGTAATGTATCTGAAGAAGAGTTTGCGAAAATTCTTTATGAGAAGAATACAAATCTCCATGCCTATTATGACGCATTCCTTCGCTGCACTGATGGGTCAGGGTACGATCGCTCTAAGTATTGATTTATACAATACATGATTCAATGTGAAGTGATACTTCGTGTGGGTGTTGGGGTAGAATGCTCTTTTTTAGTAGGAGAGGCGTATTTTTCTGCCCGCATGAGGTGTCTAGGCACGCTAAAGTTTTGAGCTGGATGAGTTTACGAAAAGCTTTTAATTATTCGATATTAGGTAGTGATTGTTATGACCAACTATGAAAGGAAGAGGCTGCTCGAGGCATATACGGATTACGTCGAAAGACGACTTTCCGGAGTAAGTGGTTTGATTGTTATTTTGGTTGGGTTTTCCCTGGCTACTCTGTCTGTCACGAAGATATCTCCAGGTTTTAATTTGGTGGTAATGGTTTGTGTCTTGTTTTTTTTCTTGTGCGTCTTGTTGCGGGAATTTGGCAATAGAAAAAATAGTGCTCTGTGGAGAGTTATGAGAGAGTTGGAGGATAAGTACAAAGGTAAGGTTGATGGAGGTGTGATTCTGAAAGAAATCCGGCAATACGATATCTGGGAGGGTTTCAGTCCGATGGTGATGGGTAGACTTCTGCCCATAATATTTTCTGTTTTGTTTTGCGTTTATACACTCGTGGAGCATCTCGCACGCGCATTTTCCATTTGGTGAAGGCGAATTTTTATCCCGTTTTGAATTCCTCTGACTCGTTCAATACTGGAAGTTTTTCGTCTGTATTTTGCTCGATCTAATCCGCCGCCGGCAAACGACGGCGGATCAATTAATTTGCCAACTACTACCTTCCTCGGAAGAACCGTAGCGCATTACGCCATCGTGACTTCTTCCTGGTGAACGGATCATTCGCCAACAAACAAGGCATATCCCGCAATCGAATCCACGGCTCGTCCTGCCAGTGCAACGTACTCAGCGACATCTGCGGCCAGCTCAAAACACTCAACGTCGGACGCTCAACAGAGCGCGCCGGACGAGCATCACGCAGGGCGGGCACAACCAGATGCGTCAGCCACTCGCGGAGCTGCCGATGCTCAGGACAGTAGTGATAAACCAGCAGCGCATACACGCCGGACTCACTCACCATCATGTGGTCCTCCGCTTCGCCATAGGTCTTCACGTGCATCATCTGCTGCTGATCAGCGTCGAGTTTACGCAATTGGCGCTCATCAAGATGTTTGCCCATCAACCGGCCCAGTTCATGGACACAGAACCACGCTTGGTTCTCAACCAGAAGGGCATGTATGTGTGTTTTGTTTCGGGTAAATCGAGTCGGTAGCAGTGGCTCAGACATGGCGGGCCTCCGGGGTCGGAAGCGACGAGGGCGTTCTACGGGTACAGTGATTCACCTTCATCATGAAGGTTTGATATCCAGGCATTTCCATTTACCTCTGGCTGCTTTCTTAGGGCATTCGTTAGGGTGTCGGGAGCTAAGAAACCCACCAGAGACGGGCCGGACATATTCCCCTTTCGGGTCTTGTATTCGCCCACTCCCGACATAACGGGATTTTTCGCAGGCGCAGAGAAACCGCAGACGAAAAAAAGCCGCATGACTCTCGGGTGCGGAGAACCGCTCTGGTTTAAGGCGTTTCTTAGGCGCCGAGTTGTGAGCCTAGGGGCTCAGCGCTGCGTGGTCAAGCCTTCAAAAACGCCAACTATTTTGAGGTAAAGAGGCATGTAGTCCTTAAGCTTCAACGTTGAATGCCTTTTGGATTGCAACGCGTAGGAGATCTCTGTTTTTTGTGTGGCACTCCCAGATCGTTACCACCTGCCATCCCAGACTGATCAGAGCCTGTTGAGCATTGAGATCTCTTTCAACATTTTTCGTAAATTTGGTTTGCCAAAAATCGACCCTGCTTTTTGGCATATATGCATATTTACACTCGGGATGTCGGTGCCAAAAACAGCCGTGAACGAACATACATAGGCGATATTTCGGGAACACCAGATCAGGTGTTCCCGGCAGGTCTCTTCTATGCAGGCGGAATCGGAGCCCCATCTGGTGACATAGTGAACGCACGACCATTTCTGGCTTTGTGTTCTTTCCCCGGATTTTGGACATGATCCTGGAGCGATGCTCGGGGGGACTATGTCTGCACTCATTTACACCTCGTTCAAGGGGAAGCTCATGTTCAACCAAGCCGTCAGTGCGTTGCTGTCCTGAAGTCCAGTTTCGCGAAGAAGCTCAACAATGTCTCTTCCTGCAAGGATCATCACAGGATGGCCGTCTTCTACTATCTCCTTGTAGGCTTGGTCATGAAGCCAGGAGGTGGTGATGATCACGCCAAATTGCCGGTGCCGCAGGCGAGAAATCAACCTGGATACTTCACGAACGCCTACCGAGTTAGCAATCCCGTAGCATTTAGCTTCGATTGCAAAATCTACTAGAACTGACGTTTCTGGCCTTCCAATTCTGAGTTTTCCCGTACCATCTCGACCACCATCGCGATACCGCCTCGTCAGATCGAGTGCAACCGTATCAGGCAAACAAACCCTCACCAGATGTGCTGCGCATGCCTCAAATGCATACGGATCTGACTCGAAGTGCTTGTGTAGGATCGAAAGCATTTTCATGTCTTCTTTCGAAGATGGCAGCTGTTCCTTTTTTGAGCGGATAGGCTGAGATCGCTTGGCAATCAGAGGAGTGTATTGCCCGGAGCGAACCCATTTCATCCACTCAAGCGGTGCGTGTTCGCTATCGCTTGCTCGCATGCCATTGATGATGTCCGTCAGCCAATCCCGTGAAATCTCTGGCAAGTCAAGAATTGTGAAAGTCGCCCTGTAGTTCTGAAAGCGCTGACCTTTGCTGGCATGCCACACAGCTACCAAATCATCGTTGTGAGTGCTTCCGATCCGACCCGGGACGGCAAGCCCCCTGAAAATCACATCTCGATAGATCCCTGCTTTGGTGAAAACGAAAATGGGTGGGATATCTGCCCTGTCGCCTGAGTGTTGTCGCTCGAAAATTAGCTCTAAAAGATTGTTGCCATAGCGATGGGTTTCGTCCAATTTACGCCCAGGCTTCTTGTTATCGCCGTAGTAGGTGAACACACCCGTAGAGAGGTCCAATTCGTCGGGCCAATCAAGATCCTCCATGCTCGATAACAGGGCTATGAGGCGTGGGTCATTTCGTTTTCCTCGGATCCTGAAGCCACCTTGATTGCTAAGGTTCAATAGCTTCGTCAGCGGATCGTCGCTGGAATTGCCATTGCGGCTACCGGCGTAGCGGGCGTCAATCATCAAATCTGAGCTTGACAGCTCGTCAACAGAGTAAACCAGGTTGTCTGTCATGGTGGTGTCCTAGTGCCATTAGTGTTGAATGGTGCCGGGAACCTGGTAACCTGGCTAGAAGATTAATTTAAAGGCTTTGAAATGGATCAGATTCGCGCGTTTGACATGTTCTGCGGGGCCGGAGGTAGTAGTTTGGGGGCTCGGGAGGGAGGCGCGACGATTGTCGGAGGAGTAGATCTTTGGGGGCCTGCAGTCCAATCGTTTAAGCTCAATTTCCCTGAGGCGCAAGTTTATCAAGGAGATCTTCGGAAGCTAAGCCCAAAAAAAATCTTAAAAGAAACAGGGCCTATCGATCTTCTTATCTCGTCTCCTGAGTGTACGCATCACACCTGCGCACGGGGGGCGAAGCCCCGCTCTGACGATAGTAAAGACACCGCTTTCCAAGTAATTCGCTACGCTAAGGCTATGAAGCCACGTTGGATAACTCTAGAGAATGTTATTCATATGAAACCATGGTCCCGTTACGATGAGTTAATGGCGGAACTAAAACTACTGAAATACAACGTCCGAGAGCAAGTTATTGATGCGTCGAAGTTTGGTGTTGCTCAGCGTCGACGTAGATTGTTTATGATTGCCGATCGTCAAGAGTCTCCCGAAGTAGTAATGCCATCTAACACAACGTACAAGAATGTTTGGGATATTTTGGATTGTAGCGGGAAATACAAAATGACCCCGCTACGTATACCTCGCCGAGCAAAAGATACGTTGGCACGGGCGGAAAGAGCTATAGCTGAATTGGGTAGCGATAAAGCATTTCTTATTGTTTATTATGGAACGGATGGTTCTGGTGGATGGCAGCGGATGGATGACCCATTGCGCACTGTCACAACAGTAGACAGGTTCGCTTTTGTTATGCCTACAGCTGAAGGGCATATGATGAGGATGCTGCAGCCCGAGGAGCTTCGACGAGCCATGGGATTTCCGGATAACTATATTTTTCCGGATGTAACTAGGCGTGATAAGGTAAAGTTGATGGGTAACGCGGTTTGTTCTCCAGTAATGGAGGAGATCGTAAGGTCTCTTTTTGTTGTGTCAGGCCGTAAAGTAATAAAGGCCGCTTAGATAAAAAATAACTAAGTCTGTCCGGGGGATCTATGGAAGATAATGACGAGAACAGGCCTTCAGCATTTCGGCCTCGGGCAAGAATAATGAAGACCTTGGGTGAGGAACTCATTAGTAGTGATACTGTTGCAATTATCGAGTTAGTAAAGAATGCATATGATGCTGGTGCGCGTAACGTTCTCATTAAGTTTGATGATGATCTGCGTGCCGGTGGCGGTTGTATTAAAGTAATTGATAATGGCTCGGGTATGGGGTTGGATGTAATTCGCGGAGCTTGGATGGAGCCCGCGACACCTACAAAAAAACAAAATAAAAAAAGCTTGGATGGTACCCGGAGAGTATTAGGTGAAAAAGGTGTAGGAAGATTTGCAGCATCAAGGTTGGCTGTTTCGTTAGAGTTGATTAGCCGTCAGCAAGGGAGTCCATTGGAGTCTTATGCGATTTTTGATTGGACTCAGTTTGACGACGAAGAGCTATATCTAGATGAGATAAAAATCAGAACTCTCCAGCGCGACGCTATAGAGATATCTTCAAATAATGATGTTGTTTCGAAGGGCTTTTTCGAAAGTGCAAGTGGAACACATGGCACTATTTTGAAGATGATTGGATTAAGAAATTCATGGGAGGAGATGAGCTTTCTTGCTTTGCAGAGAGGTTTGTCGCGGCTTGTTTCTCCCTTCTCAAAAGTTGATGGGTTTGATATAAAAATTTCGGCACCAGCTCCTTTTCAAAAATTCTCAAAAAGCATAGAACCTCCGCAGACCGTTAAATATCCCCACTACACCGTTTCAGGAACGATTTCTGAAACTGGCTTGGTCGATTTGAAGTATATTGTTCACGCTGGAGGGGATCCCGTTCGAGTGTTAGGTAAAATTGTTCCAGTAGGAGATGACGGTCGCTGGGAGTTTTTGGATTCAAATATCGAATCGGATGAGAGTAATTTCCGCAGTCCAGCGTGCGGAGCTCTGGATGTCGAACTTAGAATTTGGGATCGAGATGATCTGGGCAACATAGTTCAGATGATTAAAAGTTCAATATCAAATGTGCGAAAAGATCTTGATGCTTTTGCTGGTGTTAATATATACCGAGATGGATTTAGAGTTTTGCCTTATGGTGAGCCAAATAATGACTGGCTCCGATTGGATCTTCGTCGAGTGCAAAATCCTACTCTTAGAATTTCCAATAACCAAATTTTTGGATATGTCCAGATTGCGGCGGACAGAAATCCCGAGTTGAAAGATCAGTCCAACCGGGAAGGCTTGAGAGAGAATCAGGCTTACTATGATCTAAGAGAGATAATGATTGCTATTCTTTCAAGGATGGAAGTGTATCGCCGACAGTACAAGCGAAAAGATGATACGCAAAAAAAGAAAGAAGAGGGGGGACGTCCAGGTTTATTTGATTTAATAGACTTTGACGATATCAAAACGCACTTGTCTCAGAAGCATCCTGATGACAAGGCGGCATTAGATATGGTGGATAAAGTTGAAAAAGACTATGTTCGGAGGATTGAAGAGATAAAGCTCGTCGTCGCTCGATATCATGGGTTGGCAACTTTAGGTCAGCTAATAGATGGCTTGCTACATCAAGGGCGTCATCCTTTGGCCAAGATAGTTGGATATGCCAGATTAGGTTTAAATAGTGTTACTCGCCTAAAAGAGGAAGGTGGTGACAGTCCTTTTGTTTCAAAGCTCGTCGAGCGTTTTTCAAATATTCTAGGCCAAGGCGGGGTCTTGGATGGGGTGTTTCGGCGTATTGAACCATTCGGTGGTCGCAGAAGGGGAAAACCTGCACAGCTCTATTTGGAGCAGTTAATAAGAGATGCACACGATATCCTCGCAGAGGAATTCCAAAGGTTAAATGTAGTATTCAGTTCTCCCGATTCTGAAACGCTAGTAAGTATTGATCCAGCAGAGTTTCAGGAAATCATAGTCAACCTTTTCCAAAATAGTCTTTATTGGCTGAAACTGGTTGATGGTGATAACCGCATTGTGGCCGTGACAGTGAAGAGAAATAGTGACGGTGCGGTGGAAATAATAGTTGCCGATAGTGGTCCTGGCGTGCCATCTAATATCCGAGAATTGATTTTTGAACCATATTTCACTACCAAAAGTGATGGTGTAGGTTTGGGGCTCTCAATTGTAGGCGATATAGTGACGGATTATTATGGTGGGAACTTGGAGTTGATGGATTCTAATCCTCTTGGTGGTGCTGCATTCAGGATTACATTGAAAAGGAGGGTCTGATGGCTAATATATGGAATTTTTTGGTTTTTGATGATGATCAAGGGATACTTGATCTCCTCGTTGAGCTATTAGAGGAACCAGGTCTTTTAGGTGATGACATTGTCCGCTGTAAGACCGTTAATAATTTTGCAGAAGCACAACAATATGTAAAAACGGGTAATTTTGATCTTGTGGTTCTGGACCTGCAAGATGGAATTGCTGACGCGGGTATCAGAGCTGCGGACGCTGAGCAGTTGAGCGGAGAAAGGATTCTATGCGTCCTAAAGGAAAATCAGTTTATTCCAGTGATTTTTCACACCGGTTACGCTGATAAAATCGTGCACCTTGAAAGCCACTTTGTGAAAGTGGTTCGAAAAGGGGCGACGGATGAGCTTATGCGTGTTGTCGTGGATACTTTTCAGACTAAATTGCCTAGTTTGATACGTTACATTCAGGATGAGCAGAGAAAGTATCTTTGGGGGCATGTAGAGGAACAGTGGAATAGTAACTCTGAGCTGAACGCGGATGGTGAAATCGCTTATCTTCTTGCTCGTCGATTGGCTAATTCTTTAAGTTCTCTTTCAATAAGGCGTTTTTTTAATCCCGAGCATGATGCTCAGGCAAAGATACATCCGGTCGAGTACTATATTTGGCCGTCAATTAATCCCGGGGTCAATCTGGGGGATATCTATCAGAGTGCTGAGAATGGCGGTTTTTATTTGGTCATCAATCCGGCTTGTGATTTTGAACAGGGTAAGGCTGAGATTGTTCTGCTTGTGAGGTGTCGGGCTATTGAGGAGTTTCCCGAGTTTAATCAAGTAAAAAATTTGGTCGAAGGGGATTTAGAGATCAGCGGGGCTAAGAGGAAAGAGCTTGTTTCGCTAGTTGGTGATAACAGAAAGGCGGCTGGTGGACAGCCTGATAGATATAAGTATCTTCCCGGGACATCATTTATTCCACATCTTATAACCGATTTTCAATCTTTATCGCAGGTTCCAATTGGTGAGTTTTTAGAGGGTGGGAAATTTGATAGGATTGCGACATTAGACACTCCCTTTGCTGAGGGAGTGCAGGCAAAGTTTGCACGCTACTATGGTCGGTTTGGAGTTCCGGATCTGGATTTTGAGGCGGTTGCCGCTAACCTTATTTTATCTATGCGAAGATAATTTATGTCTAAATAAGGGGTTTATTCGCCGGGAAGCTCATATGCTTCCCGTTGCAATCTGCGAGACTTATGGTGTAAATGAGCGGTTGTCTTGAGGGGTATGAGCCGAATTTTAAGTGTGTAATTCGACTATATTTAACTCGAATTTTTCATCATGTTTTTCGGTTTTGTAAAAAGTAATGTGTTCTTTGTTAGTCTCTCTGCAGATTTTTTGGATTTCTTTAACGTCTTTTGGATCTGCTCTTAAGCCGAATGTTATGGATTTTATGCATTTAGGGTCGAATTGTTTTAATCCGAAGTTTTTCTGGTCAATAAGTCTCACTTCTTGTTCATATGACCATTTTTCATACTTGTCTGTTAAAACGGAGAGACCTCCTCGCTGGTCATCTTCATGTTTTAGTTTTTTTGCCAGTTTCTCTCTCTTGGCTTGCCATTCATTCTCTGGCAGATGTAATAGATTGTGGAATACTTCTGTGTAAAAATTTATGATTATTTTGGGGTCGTCAAGATCTGTGAAAGTAGTTTTATAGTTTACGGGAAGTTTTTTTGTTAGTGGGATGGTATTTAAGTGTAGGCTTTCGAAGCCAATACAGAATCCTTTATGGTTGTCTGCATAATGGCTCCACATGAGTATCTCATTATTAACTTGGCTGAGGCTATAAATCCCAACTCTTGACATTCTTTCCCTGATTTTTTTGTGCGTTTCATCTAGTTTAGGATTGCCGTTTTTTATTATTTTTGCACATATATTTTTTAGCTCTTGATATATCTCTGAACTAAAAATTCCGCTTTTATGTAACTGATCTAATTCGGCGGATGCTCTTGTATACATTCTTGCTAAATTGGGGAATGGCGTGGATAGTTCAAATGGATCATTAAAGTCGGTGTACTTGGAGAAGTACACGCTGTTGTGATTCAGGATGTCCAGTGAGTATTTGTTTATTGCGCGATATTTGTAGCTGAGCATCAATTTTTCTGATTTCGTCGTAGGCTTTTTGGCAAAAAAAACCCTGAACATATTCAGGGTCTTATAATTAATAATTTATAGATGGGCTATCAATCCCAGCTCAACGCACCACCAGTCTGATACTCAATCACTCTCGTCTCAAAGAAATTCTTCTCTTTCTTCAAGTCCATAATCTCGCTCATCCAAGGGAACGGATTCGTAGTCCCCGGATACTCTTCCTTCAAACCAATCTGCGACAAACGACGGTTAGCGATGAACTTCAGGTAGTCCTCCATCATCGCCGCATTCATACCCAACACCCCGCGAGGCATGGTGTCACGTGCGTATTCGATCTCCAGCTGCGTACCCTGCAGAATCATCTGGGTCGCTTCTTCCTTCATCTCAGCATCCCACAAATGCGGGTTTTCGATTTTGATCTGGTTGATCACGTCGATGCCGAAGTTCAGGTGCATGGATTCGTCGCGCAGGATGTATTGGAACTGCTCGGCGACGCCGGTCATTTTGTTGCGGCGGCCCATGGAGAGGATCTGGGTGAAGCCGCAGTAGAAGAAGATGCCTTCCAGAACGCAGTAGTAGGCGATCAGGTTGCGCAGCAGCTCTTTGTCGGTGTCCGGGGTGCCGGTTTCGAACTTCGGATCGGAGATCGAGCGGGTGTACTTCAGGCCCCAGGCGGCTTTTTTCGCGACCGATGGGATCTCGTGGTACATGTTGAAGATTTCGCCTTCATCCATGGCCAGTGATTCGATGCAGTACTGGTAGGCGTGGGTGTGGATCGCTTCTTCGAAAGCCTGGCGCAGGATGTACTGGCGGCATTCCGGGTTGGTGATCAGGCGGTACACGGCCAAGACCAGGTTGTTGGCAACCAGGGAGTCGGCGGTGGAGAAGAAGCCGAGGTTGCGCATGACGATGCGGCGCTCGTCGTCGGTCAGGCCTTCCGGGTCTTTCCAGAGGGCGATGTCGGCGGTCATGTTGACTTCTTGCGGCATCCAGTGGTTTGCGCAACCGTCCAGATATTTCTGCCAGGCCCAGTCGTACTTGAATGGTACGAGTTGGTTGAGGTCGGCGCGGCAGTTGATCATGCGCTTTTCGTCAACGGCGACACGGGCGGAGGCGCCTTCGAGTTCGGCGAGGCCTTCGGCGACGTCGAGGGAGTTCAGTGCAGCCTTGGCGCGGGCGACAGCGGCCGAGTCGTCGGCGGTCACGGCGCGGGCTTCGATCGCGGCGGCACCGCCAGCGTTGTCGAGGCGGTCCATGTTGGCTTCAGTAGCGTGGCCGGCGTTAGCGCCTTTCACTGTTGCTACTTCACTGTCTTCTTTGTCGAATTCGTCCCAGCTCAGCATGACGTGTCGTCTCCTGCGTGAGGGCCTGTCGCCCGTGTGAAACCTGATTGGTTGGTTTTTCACACGGTCGTACAGACCGCGTTGGATCTAAAGGAATCGTTCTTTGCAGCAGCTAAACGCAGGCATCAAACAGAATTTTGTACGGGTTTCCGAGAGCCTCTGACGGGCGCAGTTCGCGTTGAACGCGTCTGCGGGGCTTCAGAATGGCTTTGATCCCTGTAAGGGAATATTGCTGACCCGATTAGGGCGGCATTATAGGGAAAAAAACAGGCTCGTGGGGGAGGCGAATGAGCGCAGGGCGGTCGATCAGGAAGGGGATTTGAGTCGGAGCGAGGGTTTACAGGGCTTTCGCGGATGTTGGCCCGTGAGAATTTTTTTTGATTAATTTTTTCGCCGGGGTTCGGTTGCTCAAGAATTGAGCAGAAAGCTGCGTTTTTCACTATATCTTGTGTTTTGCAAGCCTTTTGCACGACTCCAGACACAACTGAGCCCGACCGAAGTCGGGCTGGAATCGACCCTCAATGAGGCGCTGAGAGATCCAATTCGGTGCAGTCTCGAATCATCAATTGGTGCAGCCGTTGCCCATGACGCTGTAGCGCAGGATGTGGCGCTGGCCGGTGGAGTCGTCGTATTCCATTTTCATTGGGACAACTTCGCAGACATTTGGTACTTCGCTCATTGATACAACGTTGGCGATGTCCAGGTGGGTCGAGTAAGTGTATTCCTCGATGGCCGGTTGTTGCTGTGCGACATCAGTCGGGACCTCGTTTGCCATGGCGGTTGCGCACAGACTGCTGAGGGCCAGAACCAATAAAGCTTTCATTTCAATTTTACCTTTTTGAGGTCGAGTGGGGTCACGCAACCTTTTTAGGGTTGCGTGTGGAACTTCATCGTTTGCGGTTGTTACTTGAGAGCTGGATTAACGGCCTTCGTGGGGGCTGTATCGTTGTTAATCGCGTTTGCCTTGTCGGCGAGGTGGATTTTAGGGAGATGGGGCGGGGGTAAACAGAGCGGGTTTTGATAAACACCTTTGGCAGATTTGGTAACAATCCCCGAAATCATCTCAATCCCCGTGTAGGAGCTGCCGAAGGCTGCGATCTTTAAACATCCAGATCAAAAGATCGCAGCCTTCGGCAGCTCCTACACGGGGGGGCTATGGTGGGGGAGGGGTTGTTACTACCATCGTCGAATGGTTCTATGGGGCCGGCCCGGCTACAACGGGGTCATACAAAAACAACTATTACACCGAGGTAGGAAAGATGAGTGCGGCTTCTCTGTATCCCGTTCGTCCCGAGGTTCTGGCTAACACGCTGACTGACGAGGCGACCTACAAAGCCATGTACCAGCAGTCGGTCGTCAACCCTGACGGTTTCTGGCGCGAGCAAGCTCAGCGTCTCGACTGGATCAAACCTTTCACCACGGTGAAACAGACTTCCTTCGACGATCACCATGTCGACATCAAGTGGTTTGCCGACGGCACCCTGAATGTTTCCTACAACTGCCTCGACCGTCATCTGGCCGAGCGTGGCGATCAAGTCGCGATCATCTGGGAAGGCGACGATCCTGCCGAGAGCCGCAACATCACCTACCGCGAACTGCACGAGCAAGTGTGCAAACTCGCCAACGCCCTGCGTGGTCAGGACGTGCACCGTGGCGACGTGGTGACCATTTATATGCCGATGATTCCCGAAGCCGTGGTCGCCATGCTGGCCTGCACCCGGATCGGCGCGATTCACTCGGTGGTGTTCGGCGGTTTCTCGCCGGAAGCCCTGGCCGGTCGCATCATCGACTGCAAATCGAAAGTGGTGATCACCGCTGACGAAGGCATTCGCGCCGGCAAGAAGATTCCGCTCAAGGCCAACGTCGACGACGCGCTGACCAACCCGGAAACCAGCAGCATCCAGAAAGTCATCGTCTGCAAGCGCACCGGTGGCGACATCAAGTGGAACCAGCATCGCGACATCTGGTACGAAGACCTGATGAAAGTGGCGGGCACCGTTTGCGCGCCGAAAGAGATGGGCGCCGAAGAAGCGCTGTTCATCCTTTATACCTCGGGCTCCACCGGCAAGCCGAAGGGCGTGCAGCACACCACCGGCGGTTATTTGCTGTATGCGGCGATGACCCACGAGCGCGTGTTCGATTACCGTCCGGGCGAAGTCTACTGGTGCACCGCCGACGTCGGCTGGGTCACTGGCCACAGCTACATCGTCTACGGCCCGCTGGCCAATGGCGCGACCACGTTGTTGTTCGAAGGCGTGCCGAACTATCCGGACATCACCCGGGTGGCGAAGATCGTCGACAAGCACAAGGTCAACATCCTCTACACCGCGCCGACCGCGATCCGCGCGATGATGGCCTCGGGTCAGGCTGCGGTTGAAGGCGCGGATGGCAGCAGCCTGCGTCTGCTCGGTTCGGTCGGTGAGCCGATCAACCCGGAAGCCTGGGACTGGTACTACAAGAATGTCGGCAAATCGCGTTGCCCGATCGTCGATACCTGGTGGCAGACCGAAACCGGCGGCAACATGATGAGCCCGCTGCCGGGTGCGCACGCGCTGAAGCCGGGTTCGGCGGCGCGTCCGTTCTTTGGTGTGGTGCCGGCGCTGGTCGACAACCTCGGTAACATCATCGAGGGCGAGGCCGAAGGCAATCTGGTGATTCTCGATTCGTGGCCGGGTCAAGCGCGGACGCTGTATGGCGATCACGATCGTTTCGTCGATACCTACTTCAAGACGTTCCGTGGCATGTACTTCACCGGTGACGGCGCGCGCCGTGATGCCGATGGTTACTATTGGATCACTGGGCGTGTCGATGACGTGCTCAACGTGTCCGGTCACCGTATGGGCACGGCCGAGATCGAGAGCGCGATGGTTGCGCATCCGAAAGTCGCTGAGGCGGCGGTGGTTGGGGTGCCGCATGACATCAAGGGGCAGGGCATTTATGTCTATGTCACGTTGAAAAATGGTGAGGAGCCGACCGAGCAATTGCGTCTGGAGCTGAAAAACTGGGTGCGCAAGGAGATCGGGCCGATTGCTTCGCCGGACGTGATCCAGTGGGCGCCGGGGCTGCCGAAGACACGCTCGGGCAAGATCATGCGCCGCATTCTGCGCAAGATTGCCACGGCGGAATACGACGGGTTGGGGGATATCTCGACGCTGGCGGATCCGGGTGTAGTGCAGCATTTGATTGATACGCACAAGACGATGAATGTGGCTTAAGCGTTAGAAGCATAGGAGCCCTGTCCGGGTTTGCCGGGTGGGGCTTTTTTGTGTCTGCAGGGTTTGTGGTGTTCGTGCCGGTCCCTTCGCGAGCAAGCCCGCTCCCACAGTTTGAATCGGGTTTCTTCAGTTGGAATGCGATCAAAACTGTGGGAGCGGGCTTGCTCGCGAAAGCAATTTGTCAGACGCCGGGGCGGTCCGCTGTCGGAACGCGGACTCACCCAACCAATAATTATCGACCTGTGCCGTAAGCCCTTTCCCACTGTTACCCGCTGCCTTCCACGTAACCGAATGTGTAACCGCCCGCCCCGCGACGGGGCGAAGGGAAACGCATCGCCCCGTTTTAGAGCCTTAAAAACCCCGGTGAAAAATAAGACACAACGCTGCGCTTGCCGGATTAGAAGGGTTTGCGAATAATAGGCCCGCAATTTGCAGCATAGATCGGTTCACTGTCTTTCGCTCTTGCATGAAATTGCAGGGCTGTCAATGTGCCAAAGTCGCTTTCTCTGTGCATCTGTAATTAGTTGTCGCATTGAAGAAATATCGGCTTCCGGCCTGTCGTTAGAATGCCGATCACTCGCTCATCGTGGCTGATGTTGAAATCTCCCCAGGTTTCAATGGGAAATTTCCTACCGATGCAGCAACCGATTTCCCGATTCACCCATTCGCATATTGGGCTGTCGCTCACTCTGCCGTTTTTGCCCTTTACCGATGGAGTCCCAAGATGAAGAAACTTGTGCTGCTTGGCGCCCTGGCACTGTCCGTGCTGTCGCTGAATGCCTTCGCTGACGAAAAACCTCTGAAGATCGGTATCGAAGCGGCTTACCCTCCGTTCGCCTCGAAAGCACCGGATGGCAGCATCGTCGGTTTCGACTACGACATCGGCAACGCCTTGTGCGAGCAGATGCAGGTCAAGTGCGTTTGGGTCGAGCAAGAGTTCGACGGTCTGATCCCGGCACTGAAAGTGCGCAAGATCGACGCGATCCTGTCGTCGATGTCGATCACTGAAGACCGCAAGAAGTCGGTCGACTTCACCAACAAGTACTACAACACCCCGGCACGTCTGGTGATGAAGGCCGGCACTCAGGTCAGCGAAAACCTGAGCGAGCTGAAGGGCAAGAACATCGGCGTACAACGTGGTTCGATCCACGAACGTTTCGCCCGCGAAGTCCTCGCGCCACTGGGTGCCGAGATCAAACCGTACGGCTCGCAGAACGAAATCTACCTCGACGTGGCTGCCGGTCGCCTCGACGGTACCGTGGCTGACGCCACCCTGCTGCAAGACGGCTTCCTGAACACCGACGCCGGCAAAGGCTTCGCGTTCGCAGGTCCTGCGTTCACCGACGTCAAATACTTCGGCGACGGCGTAGGCATTGCAGTGCGCAAGGGCGACGCCCTGAAAGACAAGATCAACACCGCCATCGCGGCTATTCGCGAAAACGGCAAATACAAAGCAATCCAGGACAAATACTTCGCCTTCGATATCTACGGCAAGTAACCCGTCTCTGCGACAAGTCCGAAATGGCGCAAGCAACAGGATCTCTGCGGTTTGCGCCATTTTTTCATCCCAACTTTCGAGGACCTGAATCATGTTGAAAGGCTACGGGGCTGTCATCCTCGATGGCGCATGGCTGACGCTTCAGCTCGCCTTGTCGTCCATGGCTCTGGCCATCGTTCTCGGGCTGATCGGTGTCGCGTTGCGCCTGTCGCCGGTGCGCTGGCTGGCCTGGCTGGGCGATCTGTATTCCACGGTCATTCGCGGGATTCCCGATCTGGTGCTGATCCTGCTGATCTTCTACGGCGGTCAGGATTTGCTCAACCGCGTTGCACCGTTGCTCGGCTATGACGACTACATCGATCTGAATCCGCTGGCCGCCGGTATCGGCACCCTCGGTTTCATCTTCGGTGCGTACCTGTCGGAAACCTTCCGTGGCGCGTTCATGGCGATTCCGAAGGGGCAGGCCGAAGCGGGCATGGCGTACGGCATGAGCAGTTTTCAGGTGTTCTTCCGGGTGATGGTGCCGCAGATGATTCGCCTGGCGATTCCGGGCTTCACCAACAACTGGCTGGTACTGACCAAGGCCACCGCGCTGATTTCCGTGGTCGGTCTGCAAGACATGATGTTCAAGGCCAAGCAGGCGGCAGATGCCACTCGCGAGCCTTTCACCTTCTTCCTCGCAGTGGCGGCGATGTACCTGGTCATCACCAGTGTTTCGTTGCTGATCCTGCGTCAACTTGAGAAGCGCTACTCGGTAGGCGTAAGGGCGGCTGATCTATGATCTTCGACTACAACGTCATTTGGGAGGCTCTGCCGCTGTACCTCGGCGGCCTGGTGACCACCCTCAAATTGCTCGCGCTGTCGCTGTTTTTTGGTCTGCTGGGGGCTTTGCCGCTGGGGCTGATGCGCGTCTCGAAGAACCCGGTCGTCAACGGCGCCGCGTGGCTTTACACCTACGTGATCCGTGGCACGCCGATGCTGGTTCAACTGTTCCTTATCTACTACGGTCTGGCGCAGTTCGAAGCGGTACGCGAAAGTATCTTCTGGCCATGGCTGTCCAGCGCGACGTTCTGTGCGTGCCTGGCGTTTGCGGTCAACACCAGCGCTTACACCGCGGAGATCATTGCCGGCAGCCTCAGGGCCACGCCGAACGGTGAGATCGAAGCGGCCAAGGCCATGGGCATGTCGCGCTTCAAACTGTACAAGCGCATTCTGCTGCCATCGGCCCTGCGCCGGGCGCTGCCGCAGTACAGTAACGAAGTGATCATGATGCTGCAGACCACCAGTCTGGCGTCCATCGTGACCTTGATCGACATCACCGGTGCGGCGCGTACCGTCAACGCGCAGTTCTATCTGCCGTTCGAGGCGTACATCACCGCCGGCGTGTTCTATCTGTGCCTGACGTTCATTCTGGTCAAGCTGTTCAAGCTGGCCGAGCGTCGCTGGTTGAGCTACCTGGCCCCGCGGAAGCACTGATATGGAACGCATCGATCACGTATTGCCGTGGAGCCATCTGGGCAGCGAGCGCAAGATTTCGGTGTTCCGTTTCGGACATGGCGAGCGCAAGGCCTATATTCAGGCCAGCCTGCACGCTGACGAATTGCCGGGCATGCGCACTGCCTGGGAGCTGAAAAAGCGCCTCGGCGAACTCGAAGCCCAAGGCTTGCTCAACGGTGTCATCGAACTGGTGCCGGTCGCCAACCCGTTGGGTCTCGGGCAGTTGCTGCAAGGCAATCATCAGGGCCGTTTCGAGGCCGGTAGCGGCAAGAATTTCAACCGTGATTTCGTTGAGTTGAGCGCGCCGGTTGCGGCGGCATTGGCCGACAGTCTCGGTGATGATCCGCACGCCAATGTGCGCCTGATTCGTCAGGCGATGGCCGATCATTTGGCCGCAATGCCGGAAGCGAGCAGCCAGTTGCAAGGCATGCAACGCGTGTTGCTCAGCCATGCCTGCACCGCCGATGTGGTGCTCGATCTGCATTGCGATGCCGAAGCCGCGCTGCACATGTACGCGTTGCCGCAGCACTGGCCGCAGTGGCGTTCGCTGGCCGCGCATCTGAATGTGCGCGTGGGTTTGCTCGCGGAAGATTCCGGCGGCAGCTCGTTCGATGAAGCTTGCTCGCTGCCGTGGTTGCGTCTGTCGCGGCAGTTCCCCGATGCGCAGATTCCGCTGGCGTGTCTGGCGACCACAATCGAACTTGGCGGTCAGGCCGACACCGGTCGCGCTGAGGCCGAGGCGTATGCTGAAGGCATTCTCGCGTTCCTCGCCGAGCAAGGTTTAATCACCGGCGAGTGGCCGAACCCAGCGAACGAACCGTGCGAAGGCATGCCGTTCGAGGGCACCGAATTGCTCCTGGCGCCTCACCCTGGCGTGGTGAGTTTTCTGCGCAAGCCCGGCGAATGGGTCGAGGCGGGCGATGAGATTTTTGAAGTGATTGATCCTGTGTCCGATCGGGTCAGCACGGTATGTGCTGGTACCTCCGGGGTGCTGTTTGCCATTGAACGGCTGCGTTATGCCCAACCCGGTTTCTGGCTGGCCAAGGTGGCGGGGCGCGAAGCGCTGCGTCACGGGCGCTTGCTCAACGACTGACTGACTGTTTTTGTGAGAACCGACCGCATGTACAAACTTGAAGTCCAAGACCTGCATAAACGCTATGGCAGTCACGAAGTGCTCAAGGGCGTGTCCCTGAAAGCGGCAGCCGGCGATGTGATCAGCATCATCGGCTCCAGTGGCTCCGGCAAAAGTACTTTCCTGCGCTGCATCAACCTGCTCGAGCAGCCGCACGCGGGCAAGATTCTGCTCAACAACGAAGAGCTGAAGCTGGTAGCGAACAAGGACGGCGCGCTGAAAGCCGCTGATCCGAAACAGCTGCAACGCATGCGTTCGCGCCTGTCGATGGTGTTCCAGCATTTCAACCTGTGGTCGCACATGACCGCGCTGGAAAACATCATGGAAGCGCCGGTGCATGTGCTTGGCGTATCCAAGGCCGAAGCCCGCGAGAAAGCCGAGCACTACCTGAACAAGGTCGGCGTGGCGCATCGCAAAGACGCCTTCCCTGGGCACATGTCCGGTGGCGAGCAGCAGCGTGTGGCGATTGCTCGTGCGCTGGCGATGGAGCCAGAGGTGATGCTGTTCGACGAGCCGACCTCGGCCCTCGATCCGGAACTGGTTGGCGACGTGCTGAAGGTGATGCAGGCGCTGGCTCAGGAAGGTCGCACCATGGTTGTGGTCACCCACGAAATGGGCTTTGCCCGTGAAGTGTCGAATCAACTGGTGTTCCTGCACAAAGGCGTGGTGGAAGAGAGCGGCAACCCGCGTGAAGTGCTGGTCAATCCGCAATCGGAGCGTCTGCAGCAATTCCTATCGGGCAGCCTCAAGTAATTCAGAGCTGCCGGTATGCACCGGAATAGTGCATGCTTCGCAACCTGATGGCTGGCTCCAATCCACTGTAGGAGCGTGCCGAAGGCTGCGATTTTTTGATCTGTTTTTGAGGATCAAAAGATCGCAGCCTCGTTTCACTCGTCAGCTCCTACATTGGGACAGGTATTGCAGTCCCGATAGGAGATCTGCGCCAGCCTCAAGATTTGTGTTCATTTTCGGGCTAGCATTGGCCCTTGCCTTCATCACTGTTCTTCGCTTCGGATTGCCCGCCCATGACTGCCCATCGAATTGGTTTCCTGATTTGGCCCAGCACTAAAGCGTTGACGCTGGCGCTGGCGGAGGAGGCCTTGCGTGTTGCTCAGCGTGTGCATCCGGACGTGGTTTACGAACTGTCGTTCCTGCAGGCCGAAGCCATTACCGGAGCCTCGGCCGAAGGATCCTGGCAATTGCCCGGTGAAGCCTGGACCGGCAAGCTCGAAAACTTCCAGAAACTGTTCCTGCTCGCCGATGAACCGCCGACCACTCTGGCCCCGGCACTCAGCAGTGCACTGAAGCAACTGGTACGTGCCGGCACGGTCATTGGCGGTTTGTCCGCTGGCGTTTATCCATTGGCGCAACTCGGTTTGCTCGACGGTTATCGCGCTGCCGTTCATTGGCGCTGGCAGGACGATTTCGCCGAGCGTTTCCCGAAAGTCATTGCCACCAGCCATTTGTTCGACTGGGACCGTGATCGCCTGACCGCGTGCGGTGGCATGTCCGTTCTCGACCTGTTGCTGGCGGTGCTGGCCCGCGATCATGGTGCGGAACTGGCCGGCGCAGTGTCGGAAGAACTGGTGGTCGAGCGTATCCGCGAAGGGGGCGAGCGTCAGCGCATCCCGTTGCAGAACCGTCTCGGCTCCAGCCATCCGAAGCTCACCCAAGCGGTGTTGCTGATGGAAGCCAACATCGAAGAACCGCTGACCACCGACGAAATCGCCCAGCACGTGTGCGTGTCGCGTCGACAGCTGGAGCGGATCTTCAAGCAATACCTCAACCGCGTGCCGAGCCAGTACTACCTGGAACTGCGCCTGAACAAGGCCCGGCAGATGTTGATGCAAACCAGCAAGTCGATCATCCAGATCGGCCTCTCGTGTGGCTTCTCTTCGGGGCCGCATTTCTCCAGTGCCTATCGCAACTTCTTTGGCGCCACGCCGCGGGAAGATCGCAACCAGCGGCGCAGCAGCAGCCCGTTCGAATTGTCGTCGGTGCCGCCAGAGCGCGGTTGACAGGCCTTGGTCGGCGAGCAGGTTGATCACTCGTCGATCTCGGAATCCTCCGACGTCGACACTTCGAGTTCTGCCCGGTTGATGACCACCTCCACCCCAAAGTCCACACGATAGTTCCGGAAGTAAGCGAGCAGGCGCTGCACGCTCGTTTCGGAGAACGGGTTGTTGCGCAGGTTGATCTTCTCGCCGCGTTCCGCTGGCAGTTCGAGGATATCACTGGGGACGTCAGTGATTGCGTTGTCGTTCAGTGCCGCCAGGTCCAATTGCTCAAGCTGCAGCAGGCCCGATGGCAGCGTGGTGATCCCGGTGTTGTCCAGCAGCAGCCGGGTCATTTCCGTCATCTGACTGACGTCCGGTGTTTCGCCCAAGGGGTTGTCGCTCAAGTCGAGATGATCCAGCCGATGCATCTGCGCAAGCTCGACAACGGCCTGTGGCGTGAGCGTGATGTGGCACTCCGAGAGCGACAGATGAGTCAGATCGGCCATTCGAAATACCGCGTCGGGGATGTGCTCAAGTTGGTACTGACGAAGTGTCAGGCCTTTGAGTTTGGGAAACGTCTGTAGAAATCTCTCGATGCCGGATGTCCGCCCGGGACGGCTTGTCATGTAGAGATGTGATACATGGCTGAAGTCGGCGTCGAGTTCGGGTAGCTCGCCGTTGATGGTGGAGGTCAGGTTCAAGTCATGGGTCGGCTCGTTGTCCTGATCGAAGTCATCTTCATCCATCTCCCGTTGCCAGCTCTGCTCCAGAATGCTTTTGAATTCATGCCGCGCTGCGTGCTCGCTCAGCACTTCGTCCAGGGTGAAGGGTTCACCGCTGATCGGATGGAGCGCAGGCAGATCGGTTACCCAGGTTGCCAGCCCGGAGCTCAAGCTGCTGAATTCGTGCTCTAGGCGCGCGACTTCGATTCGTCCTTCGGCCAACGTCCCGGGCAACAGGTAAAAAAACTCGCTGGCCTGCTCCTGATCCAGGTGCATGTACAAAGCTTGCACGCGTTGCAGGTCGGCCGGTTCGGCCAAAACGCCAAAGTCCTGCCGTGTCTGGTTGAAGTGGCGTTTGATTCGTTCGCGGTCGGTCACATTAATTGGATTGCCGCCAAGATCGAAACCTTCCGGCACACTGCCGGGCAGTTCGAAGAGCACTGCGGGCAATGCGTGAATCTGGTTGTCATTGAGCAAGGCGGTTCGCAATTGTGGGCGGCTCAGCAGGCCAATGGGCAATTGCTCAATGCCGGTTTCCGAGACGTCGATGTAATTCAGCTTCGGCATCTTTTCTACATTGGGTATGAGTCCGAGCGGGTTGCGGAACAGGTCGAGAGTTTTCAGCTTCGTCTGCTTGCCCAGGCTTTCCAGGCTTTGCGGTGTCAGGGTTATGCCGCAATCGGCGAGTATCAGTTCGTGCAGCTGAGGTGACTGATTGATTGCCTCCGGCAGGCTGCCGAGGCGAAAGCCGCGCAGGGCCAGTCGATGCAGATCCGTAAAGCAGCGGAGGAATTGATGCAGGCCTTGAGTGTTCTCGGCGCCCTCCATGGTCAGGTGGTCGACATGGCTGAAGTTGACTTCGAGCGCCGGCAGTTCGCCGATGATCGGTTGAGCCAGACGCAAATCAATCATTTGCTCGGAGTCCGTTGGCAGCGAGACTTGTTGTTTCCAGCAATCCAGTAAGTCGACCCGCATCTGCCGGCGCCGGTGTCGCTGAATGGCATATTGCTCGGTAGTGAGTGGGGTGCCGGTTTCGGGGTGAACAACAGGAATCGCATTCACCCAGGGATTTAGAACCTCGTCGAGTCGACCTCGCTCGATGATCAATCGGTTCAACTCCCCGCGTGGCCCGCTTGGATGGCGTTGCAAGCGCTCGACAAAAGCCTCCAGTTCTTCGGGCAACAGATGCGGCAGCAGCCGGTGAGCATGGGATTGCAAAGTCGGAGTGTTAGTGGGCATGCGTTGAAAACCGGTCGTGCCGCCGAGCAGGCGCATGACGCTCGGGTCGTAGGCGGGTTTGCGGTTCGGGTTTTGCGAGAGCAGCGCCAGCAGTTCTTCTCGGCTCAGGGGGTGTTGGCGAATCAGCAGATTGAGTTTTTCACTTTCGCCGATGCCGACGTTCAGTGCCAGGCGCTCGGCATCAGGCAAGGCTTGCAGCAGATTGAAAAGCAGGGGGCCGAGAGCGCTAAGCTGTTCGCCGGCATCGTCAAAGGGCTGATATTGCCCCAGCTCATTCAGCACCAGGACTTTGCGAGTGGTGGCATCCAGCGGCCCGATGCTGTCGATCAGGGGGCCGGTATGTGCGTAGTGTCTGACTTCCAAGCGCAAAGATTGCGACCAGCCTGGCAGCCTCGGCAGCGAGTGCAGTATCAGGCGATCGGTATCCAGATTGTTCTGCGTGGCTTTCAGCTCCAGCCCTTCCAGTGCACGAGTCGCACGCACCTGTAGGCCGATTTCGCGGGTCAGTTCGGCAAGCCGACGGGGCAATACTGTGCGCTGGAGCTGTTCGCGTTCGAGCTCGTTCGTCGTTTCCAGTATCGATTGCGCCAGTGTCTTGGGCAGGTCCGGTTCGGCATCCATCAGTACCTGAACCAGTGGGGCAGCGTTACGTTGCAGGCTGCGATATTTATCCTCGAACAGGCTTTGTCTTTTGGTTTGTGCCAGTTCGACGATCCGTCGACGCAAAGTCCGGGTGCGGCTCTCAAGCGTCGGCGGCGTGATATGGGGTTTTTCGTTCAGTAACGTTTTTGCATCGACTTCCGACAAGCGCAGCAGACAGGTCTTGAGCAGATCGCCGGCGTCGAGTCTTGAGGTATCAATCTGTAGAAGCGGCACGTCCGCCGTGGGCGTTTGCCAAAGTACCTTTCCTTTGCGACCAACCAAGTGCACACCTTTGTTGGCTGGCCAGTCGCCGCTCTCATGCAGTAGTTGCAACTGGATGGCCGGATCGGCCTGGAGGTAATCTTCCGCGCGTTCGCTACCGATTTGCTCGATGAATGTCTGAATGTCAGCGTCCAGCCGCCAGCGCAGCAGGGTGTCGGCCAGCAGAGGCGGCATCTGCCCAAGTTCGACGTGCATTTTGCGCAAGGCATTTTCCTCGCAGCCACTGATGTCCAACAGGCGCTCCTGCACACTGAGCGGCAGTTGGCGCATGTGCGGATCGCTACGGCTCAACAGCGTCTTGCGTTCCCAGTCCAGCGGCTGATCGAGTTCGGTTTGCCAGACCCCGGCCTGGTTGTGCTGGAGTCCGGGTTTATAGGCTTCGGGGCGAACGGGGTGGTCGATGCGGTATTGCGCTGACGGGCTGTCCTGGCTGACCGCGTAAAGTTTGTCTTCCAGAGCCAGCAGGGTTTTACCTTGATGAGCATGCAAACCCAGCGCATCGGGTTTTGCATCCTTGGGCAGGGAGGTGGTCTGCTCGTAAAGGTGCAGGTCGGGTTTCCAGTACCGTGAGGTGCCATTCGGCAGTTTCGCCGGGGTGAGCCGGTCAATGAACGCAACCACTGATTCCGGCAGTAGCGCGCGAAACTGGCTTGCCGCGATGACCCCGCCTGCTGCGAAAGCACCTACCTGAACGACGGATTCCACGGCGCCCATGAAGTGTTCGAATGCCTCGCGGGACGCGCCTTGCGCCCAATCGACGATGCCTTCAAAGGTTTCGTCGAGCAGTTGATAGGCGGTATACGCCAACATCAGCTCGCCGAGAAATGGCACGAATGGCAACGCGATGAAGGCGACAATGTTGAGCAGGGACGCAGCCACTTCGCTGAACGAATCCCAGAGCGCCCAGCGAGCCTGACAGTCGACCGCTGCTGTGGAGACGGCGACAACCCGTGCATCGTTGAGAATTTTGTCGAGTTTTCGTTGGTAGAGATAAACCCACAAGTTGCCTTTGATCGTTGTCGCGGCCATTTGCAGAGGCGCGCGTTCGACTGGATTCTCGCGCCAGGTGGGGCGCGGATCACCGTTGGAAACCGGTTGCCAGGTGATCGGCAGAAGGCGATTGTTCAACTGGCCGAAGAAATGCCCACGATCCTCATGATCGATGAACCGACTGAAAAAAGATTGATAGTCCGGATCTCGCAGGCGTTGTGTCAGGTGCCGGGCAAACTCGCCGGTGCTGGCGTACTCCCTGATCGGGTGTTCCGGGTCATCCGGAATGTAGGCCACGACTCTTGATGTCGTGTGCGTACCCTCGAGACCAGGAGCGAAAAGCACGATACCGGTCAGTCGGGCGTTCATGATTGTCAGCGCATGGCATTGCCAGGATTGGCGATTCAGGCGCAGATACTTCAAGCCATCGAGCAAGCCGAGAATCAGCCGATGGATATCGCCGCTCAGCAGTTTTTGCATGTAGGCCATTTGCAGCGCCGTTATCAGGGCCGCTTTGTCACTGGCTTTGACATTGGTTTGCAGGAGCGCTGCGACTACGGGATTGCTGATGCCGAGGTTGTCTTCCAGATAGCTTTTGTAGCGCTGGCCGATGTCCAGATCACGGCACAGTTTCGTAAAGGCCGGGATAGGCATTTTTTCGCGAATCTTTGGCAACGCGCTGAACTGTCCCTCGGGTGTAGGGCGGCTGATATAGGCGGAGGTGGTTTCGAAGGCGTCGACCGTGGTTTCGCGGCTTTCAAAGTTATGCAGTGCGGCGTCCACCAAGGCGACCGTCCAGGTGCGCGCGGCGCCCGACTTGAGCCCAGGCAACGGCGCATGCGCAGGGACGTAAAGGCGCATGAAGATTTGCCTGACATCGAGGTTCAGCCCGAAACGTTTTTCTATCTCGGCGCCTAGCAGTAGTTCGGCGAAGGACTGGGCATCCAGCAGGCGTGCGAGGTTTTGCTCGACGCGGTTTTGCGCAGCCCACTGCAATGCATTGAGCGCGCGCAATTTCTCATGCTCTTTGCGTGGCGCTTGCAGGAGCGGGGCGGAAAGCTCTGGCGTGGTTTTTTTCAGCGCATCGCGCCTGTGGGTCGGCGCCTGGCTGAGCCACGGCGCAATGGCATCGAGCAGAGGTTGATAGTGCCCGTCGGGCTTGGGCAGCAAGGCTGAGTCGGATGGCGATGCGTGGAGGGCTGGATTTTCATCAATCATGGGAGCGGCCGTTTGCCTTGGAAAGTTCCATAGCAAACCCTGTGAAACGCATTGATGTGCGGTACATATATACCGCACAACGAAAAACACTCTTGAGTAAGATCTCCAGCAGTCCTGCGCAAACAGCGGCGTGCGGTTTAAACTGCGCCTTTGCGACGCTATATGTCGCATTGCCGTAAACCCGGGAAAATCCGGGGTTTGCGTTATAAGAAGTTGTCGCTTGGCGGCAAGGCCGGGCTGAAAACTGTCCTTACAATCCCCCCATCGCTCGCCAGTTTCAGGCGGGTGTTTCTCATCAGGAGACTCCGATGTCCGTTGAGCACGCTGCGGTACAACGCGCCGATTTCGACCAGGTAATGGTTCCCAACTACGCGCCTGCCGCTTTCATTCCGGTGCGTGGCGCCGGTTCCCGTGTCTGGGATCAGGCCGGCCGCGAGCTGATCGACTTCGCCGGCGGGATTGCCGTTAACGTATTGGGCCATGCGCATCCGGCGCTGGTCGGTGCATTGACCGAACAGGCGAACAAGCTGTGGCACGTGTCCAACGTGTTCACCAACGAACCAGCTCTGCGCCTGGCGCACAAGCTGATCGACGCCACGTTCGCTGAGCGCGTGTTCTTCTGCAACTCCGGCGCTGAAGCCAACGAGGCCGCGTTCAAGCTGGCCCGTCGTGTTGCATTCGACCGTTTCGGCACTGAGAAGTACGAAATCATCGCTGCGCTGAACAGCTTCCACGGCCGTACCCTGTTCACCGTCAACGTCGGTGGCCAGTCGAAGTACTCCGACGGTTTCGGTCCGAAAATCACCGGCATCACCCACGTCCCTTACAACGACCTGGCTGCATTGAAGGCAGCGGTTTCCGACAAGACCTGTGCGGTCGTGCTGGAACCGATCCAGGGCGAAGGTGGCGTACTGCCGGCCGAACTGGCTTATCTGCAAGGTGCCCGCGAACTCTGCGACGCGAACAACGCGCTGCTGGTGTTCGACGAAGTGCAAACCGGCATGGGCCGCAGCGGCAAGCTGTTTGCCTATCAGCATTACGGCGTGACCCCGGACATCCTCACCAGTGCCAAGAGCCTGGGCGGTGGTTTCCCGATCGCAGCCATGTTGACGACTGAAGCGCTGGCCAAACATCTGGTCGTCGGTACCCACGGCACCACTTATGGCGGTAACCCGCTGGCGTGCGCGGTCGCCGAAGCCGTGATCGACGTGATCAACACCCCTGAAGTGCTGAACGGCGTGAATGCCAAGCACGACAAGTTCAAGGCGCGCCTTGAGCAGATCGGCGAGAAGTACGGCCTGTTCACACAGGTGCGAGGCCTCGGTCTGTTGATCGGTTGCGTGCTCAGCGATGCCTGGAAAGGCAAAGCCAAAGACATCTTCAACGCCGCTGAAAAAGAAGGCCTGATGATTCTGCAGGCCGGCCCGGACGTGATTCGTTTCGCCCCGAGCCTGGTGGTGGAAGACGCCGATATCGATGCTGGCCTGGATCGTTTCGAGCGCGCTGCGGCAGCACTGACGCAAGCCTGATAGACCCTTCGACGCCTGGAGTTTTTCAGGCGCCGATCAAAATTTTATGCCGGACCCGATCAACTGTAGGAGTGAGCCTGCTCGCGATTGCGTTGTGTCAGTCGACTCATTGGTTTCTGACAGACCGCAATCGCGAGCAGGCTCACTCCTATATTGATCTCTGTGTAGGCCTGGTTATTTTTTTCTGTAAGTACTGAGATTAAGGAGTGACACCATGCTGGTGATGCGCCCTGCGCAAATGGCTGATCTGGGCGAGGTACAGCGTCTGGCTGCGGACAGCCCGATTGGTGTCACGTCCTTGCCGGATGACGTGGAACGTCTGAGCGACAAAATCGCCGCGAGCGAAGCTTCGTTCTCCGCCGAAGTGAGTTTTAACGGTGAAGAAAGCTATTTCTTCGTCCTCGAAGATTCCACCACCGGCAAACTGGTCGGCTGCTCGGCGATTGTCGCTTCGGCCGGCTATTCGGAGCCGTTCTACAGCTTCCGCAACGAGACTTTCGTGCACGCCTCGCGCGAGCTGAAGATCCACAACAAGATCCACGTGCTTTCGCAATGCCACGACCTGACCGGCAACAGTTTGCTGACCAGTTTCTACGTGCAGCGCGAGCTGGTTGGTTCGCCGTGGTCGGAGCTCAATTCCCGTGGCCGTCTGCTGTTCGTCGCCAGCCACCCTGAGCGGTTCGCTGATTCGGTGGTCACCGAGATCGTCGGTTACAGCGATGAAAACGGCGACTCGCCATTCTGGGATGCGATCGGTCGCAACTTCTTTGATCTCAACTACGCCGAAGCCGAGCGCCTGTGCGGGCTGAAAAGCCGTACGTTCCTCGCCGAGCTGATGCCGCATTACCCGATCTACGTGCCGTTGCTGCCGGACTCCGCTCAAGAGGCGATGGGCCAGGTGCACCCGCGTGCGCAGATCACCTTCGACATCCTGATGCGCGAAGGCTTCGAGACCGATCACTACATCGACATTTTCGACGGTGGCCCGACCCTGCATGCACGTGTTTCGGGGATCCGCTCGATCGCCCAGAGCCGTGTGGTGCCAGTGAAGATCGGCGAGCCGGTCAAAGGTGCCGGGCGCCAGTATCTGGTGGCCAACGCGCAGTTGCAGGATTACCGAGCGGTGCTGCTGGAGCTGGATTACGCGCCGGGCAAGCCGGTGACTCTGGATCTGGAAGCAGCCGAAGCCCTGGGCGTCGGTGAAGGTGCCAGCGTGCGCCTGGTGGCGGTTTAACGCCTTAGCGAGTTTCACGGGTGGCGAAGGCGGCCCGTTTGAGGAGATAGCATGATTGTTCGTCCCGTACGCAGCAGCGATTTATCCGCTCTGATCGACCTGGCCCGCAGCACCGGCACTGGCCTCACGACTTTGCCGGCCAACGAAGAACGTCTGGCCCATCGGGTTGGCTGGGCCGAGAAGACCTTTCGCGGCGAAGCTGGCCGTGGCGATGCGGACTACCTGTTCGTGCTCGAAGACGATGACGGTCGCGTGGTGGGGATTTCCGCCATCGCGGGTGCCGTTGGCATGCGTGAACCCTGGTACAACTTCCGTGTTGGTCTGACTGTCAGTGCTTCGCAAGAACTGAACATCTATCGCGAAATTCCGACACTGTTTCTGGCCAACGACCTGACCGGTAATTCCGAGCTGTGCTCGCTGTTCCTGCACGCCGATTATCGCAGTGGCCTCAACGGTCGCATGCTGTCGAAGGCGCGGATGCTGTTCATCGCCGAATTCCCTGAGTTGTTCGGCAACAAGATCATCGCCGAAATGCGCGGTGTCTCCGATGACGCCGGCCGTTCGCCGTTCTGGGAAAGCCTCGGTCGTCACTTCTTCAAGATGGAATTCAGTCAGGCCGATTACCTCACCGGTGTCGGTAACAAGGCGTTCATCGCCGAGCTGATGCCGAAGTTCCCGCTGTACACCTGCTTCTTGTCCGAAGATGCCCGTAACGTCATTGGTCAGGTTCATCCGGACACCGAGCCGGCATTGGCGATGCTCAAGGGCGAAGGCTTCAGCTATCAGGGGTACGTCGACATCTTCGACGCCGGCCCGGCCATCGAATGCGAAACCGGCAAGATCCGCGCAGTGCGTGACAGCGAAGCACTGGTGCTGGCTGTGGGTACGCCGGGCGATGACGCCACGCCGTTCATCATCCATAACCGCAAGCGCGAAGACTGCCGCATCACCGCTGCGCCGGCGCGTCTCGCTGCCGGCACGCTGGTGGTCGATCCGCAGACCGCCAAACGTCTTCAACTCAACGCTGGCGATCAAGTGCGCGCCGTGGCGTTGTCCGCTGCACGGGAGTCGAAATAATGAATTCGCTATACATCGCAGGTGAGTGGCTAGCCGGTCAGGGCGAAGCCTTTCAATCGCTGAACCCGGTGACCCAGCAAGTGCTGTGGTCGGGGGAGGGCGCTACCACCGCCCAGGTTGAATCGGCTGTGCAGGCTGCACGTCAGGCGTTTCCGGGCTGGGCGCGTCGTTCGCTGGAAGAGCGCATTGGTGTGCTTGAGGCATTCGCCGCCGCATTGAAGAACCATGCCGACGAACTGGCTCGCACCATCGGTGAAGAGACCGGCAAACCGCTGTGGGAATCGGCGACGGAAGTGACCAGCATGGTCAACAAGATCGCGATCTCGGTGCAGAGCTACCGCGAGCGTACCGGCGAAAAGAGCGGCCCGTTGGGCGACGCCACTGCCGTGTTGCGCCACAAGCCACACGGTGTGGTGGCGGTATTCGGCCCTTACAATTTCCCAGGGCACTTGCCGAACGGTCATATCGTTCCAGCGCTGCTGGCGGGTAACAGTGTGTTGTTCAAGCCAAGCGAGTTGACCCCGAAAGTCGCCGAGCTGACGGTTAAGTGCTGGATCGAAGCCGGTCTGCCGGCCGGTGTCCTGAACCTGCTGCAAGGCGCTCGCGAAACCGGCATTGCGCTGGCAGCGAATCCGGGCATCGACGGTCTGTTCTTCACCGGTTCGAGTCGCACCGGCAACCATCTGCACCAGCAATTCGCCGGGCGTCCGGACAAGATTCTGGCGCTGGAGATGGGCGGCAACAATCCGCTGGTGGTCGATCAGGTCGCGGATCTGGATGCAGCGGTTTACACGATCATTCAGTCGGCGTTCATCTCTGCCGGTCAGCGTTGCACCTGTGCACGTCGTCTGCTGGTACCGCAAGGCGCGTGGGGCGACAGCCTGCTCAAGCGTCTGGTTGAAGTCAGCTCGACTATTGAAGTCGGTGCGTTCGATCAACAACCGGCGCCGTTCATGGGTTCGGTGATTTCCCTCGGCGCGGCGAAAGCGCTGATGGACGCTCAAGAACATCTGCTGGCCAACGGCGCTGTGTCGCTGCTGGAAATGACTCAGCCACAGGCGCAAGCCGCGCTGTTGACGCCGGGCATTGTTGATGTGACCGCCGTTGCCGAGCGTCCGGACGAAGAACTGTTCGGCCCGTTGCTGCAAGTTATTCGCTACACCGATTTTGAAGCGGCGATCGCCGAAGCCAATGACACCGCTTACGGCTTGGCTGCTGGTCTGTTGTCGGATTCCGAAGCGCGTTATCAGCAGTTCTGGCTGGAAAGCCGCGCCGGTATCGTCAACTGGAACAAACAGCTGACCGGTGCTGCGAGTAGCGCGCCGTTTGGTGGTGTCGGTGCCTCGGGCAACCATCGCGCCAGCGCCTATTACGCGGCGGATTATTGCGCGTACCCGGTAGCGTCGCTGGAAACGCCGAGCCTGGTGTTGCCATCGGCCCTCACGCCAGGCGTGAAGATGGCGTGATGCCCTTTCGCGAGCAGGCTCGCTCCCACAAGGAAATGCATTCCAATGTGGGAGCGAGCCTGCTCGCGATAGCCGCGCCTCGGTCTTACCTAATTGTTACTCGATGCCTATAACAACAGATTCTCGTGGAGCCTCGCTGATGAAATCCTATGAAGTCAATTTTGACGGTCTAGTGGGGCCGACCCATAACTACGGTGGTCTGTCCTACGGCAACGTTGCCTCCCAGAGCAACAGCCAGCAATCCTCGAATCCGAAGGAAGCGGCGCTGCAAGGCCTGGCGAAGATGAAAGCGCTGATGGAAATGGGCTTTCAGCAAGGCGTGCTGGCACCGCAGGAACGTCCGGACGTGGCAGCTTTGCGCCGTCTGGGTTTCAGTGGCACTGATGCGCAAGTCATCGAGCGCGCCGCCAAAGAAGCCATGCCGCTGCTGGTTGCCAGTTGCTCGGCGTCGAGCATGTGGGTGGCCAACGCGGCCACGGTCAGCCCGAGTGCCGACACCGCTGATGGCCGCGTGCATTTCACCGCCGCCAACCTCAACTGCAAATATCACCGCAGCATCGAGCACCCGACCACCAGCCGCGTGCTGGGTGCGATGTTCGCCAATCAGCAGCACTTCGCCCATCACGCCGCATTGCCGGCAGTGGCGCAGTTCGGCGACGAAGGTGCGGCCAACCACACGCGTTTCTGTCGTGAATATGGTGAGGCCGGCGTCGAGTTTTTCGTGTTCGGTCGCAGCGCGTTCGACAATCGTTTCCCGGCGCCGCAAAAGTACCCGGCACGGCAGACCCTCGAAGCCTCGCAAGCCGTCGCGCGTCTGCACGGTCTGCGTGACGAAGGCGTGGTCTACGCCCAGCAAAATCCGAACGTGATCGATCAAGGCGTGTTCCACAACGACGTGATCGCCGTGGGCAATGGCGAGGTGCTGTTCTATCACGAGGACGCGTTCCTTGAGACCGAGCAGATGCTGGCCGAGCTGCAAGGAAAACTCGCCAAGGTTGGCGGCAACTTCCAGTCGGTGTGTGTGCCGCGCTCGGCAGTTACCGTGGATGACGCGGTTCGTTCCTATCTGTTCAACAGCCAGTTGCTGTCGCGCCCTGATGGCTCGATGTTGCTGATCGTGCCGCAAGAGTGCCAGGCCAACGAGCGTGTCTGGGCTTACCTGCAAAGCCTGACCAACTCCGGCGGTCTGATTCGTGAAGTGAAAGTCTTCGATCTCAAGCAGAGCATGCAGAACGGCGGCGGCCCGGCCTGCCTGCGACTGCGCGTCGCGCTTAACGAAACTGAACTGGCGGCGGTCAACCCAGGGGTTATCATGACCGCACCGTTGTACGGTTCGTTGACCGCATGGGTTGAAAAGCACTACCGCGACCGCCTGAGCGAAACCGATCTGGCGGATCCGCAATTGCTGCTTGAATGCCGGACGGCACTGGATGAACTGACGCAAATCCTTAAACTGGGCGCGGTTTATCCATTCCAGATCAATTGATGGCCGGCGCGTCGCCTGAACGCGGCGCGCGGCTTGTCTCCCCCAAGAGAGTAAAAACATGAGCGATTCCCTGCAGCTGATCCTTGAAGACACCGACGGCACGCAACTGCAAACCTCGTGCACCCGCGTCGCGGTCATGTGGCAAGGCAAGGAGCTGTGGATCCAGCAGGACGGCCGTGGCCAGTTGCTGATCGGCGTGGACGTTGAAGAAGGTGATGCCGAGTACGCCAACCTGCTGCTGCGCCCATTGGCGACTAATCTGGTAAGTCTGCAACTGGAAATGGAACCGGCTGACGTCGGCGACGACGAAGACCACGTGCACGGCCCGGATTGCAACCACGATCACTAAGGAAACCGCTCTATGCTCGCCCTCGGCAAACTGCTTGAACTGACCCTCGCCGGCCGCGAACCGGCGGAGAAGACTCAACTGACTGTCGAAGGCGTGCGGATGCGCTGGTTGAGCGAAGGTGCGCTGGAAGTCCGGCCACCGCAAGCGCGCGACAATGGCCTGGACCTGCTGCTGTCGGCAGGGATTCATGGCAACGAAACAGCGCCGATCGAGTTGCTTGATCGGCTGCTGCATGACATCGCTCGCGGCGATCTGAAGCCGCGCGCACGCATTCTGTTTCTGTTCGGCAACCCGGAAGCGATTCGCAAAGGCGAGCGCTTCGTCGAGCAGGACGTCAATCGGCTGTTCAACGGCCGTCATGAACAAAGCAGTGGCAGCGAAGCGCTGCGTGCCTGTGAGCTGGAGCGTCTGGCGGCGAGTTTCTTCAGCCTGCCGGATCGTCAGCGCCTGCACTACGACTTGCACACGGCGATTCGCGGTTCGAAGATCGAACAGTTCGCTTTGTATCCATGGAAGGAAGGTCGTCAGCATTCGCGTCTTGAGCTGGCCCGTTTGCGCGCCGCCGGGATGGAAGCGGTGCTGTTGCAGAACAAGCCGTCAATCGTGTTCAGTTCCTACACCTACGACAAGCTCGGTGCCGAGGCTTTCACGCTGGAGCTGGGCAAGGCGCGGCCGTTCGGGCAGAACGACGGCGTAAACGTCTCGCTGCTGGAAACCCGTCTGAAGCAGATCATCGAAGGTACGGAGCCAGAGATGGCTGAGGAAGGCCTGGACGGTCTCCAGCTGTTCAGCGTCGCGCGAGAAATCATCAAGCACAGCGATGCCTTTCGCTTGAACCTGCCGCAGGACATCGAGAACTTTTCCGAGTTGGAGCTGGGTTACGTGCTGGCCGAAGATCTGGCCAATACCCGCTGGATCATTGAGGAAGAGGGCGCGCGGATCATCTTCCCCAATCCGAAGGTCAAGAACGGCTTGCGCGCGGGCATTCTGATCGTCCCGACCGGCGATGCAAACCTCGCCTGACCCCATCCCGAGGTCGCCATAAAACCATTGTGGGAGCGGGCTTGCTCGCGAATGCGGTCTGTCAGTAGCACTTTTGCCGACTGACACTCCGCCTTCGCGAGCAAGCCCGCTCCCACATTTGATTTGCGTGACGTCAGACCGCTACAGCACGTGGCTCGGTACGGCGCAGGGAGCGGATTTTTTGCAGCGTATCCGCGCAAGTCCGCGCCGCTTCCTGACCTTTGTGCACAAAGTGCTCAAAGAAGAACTTCTGATGCTCGTCGCCAGCATGGAAATGATGCGGGGTCAGTGACACCGAGAACACCGGCACTTCAGTTTCCAGCTGCACCTGCATCAGGCCGCTGACCACCGACTGGGCGACGAACTCGTGACGGTAGATGCCGCCGTCGACGACCAAGGCTGCCGCGACGATGCCGGCATATCGTCCGGTCTTGGCCAGCAATTTGGCGTGCAGAGGCATTTCAAAGGCGCCGCCGACTTCGAAGATGTCGATGTCCGATTCCTGATAACCCAGGGCAATCATTTCGGCGACGAAGCCTTTACGGCTCTGATCGACGATTTCCTTGTGCCAGCAGGCCTGGATGAACGCTACGCGCTCGCCGTGTGGGTGTTTGCTTTTGCTGTCGATAGCGGTGGGTTGCATGTTCTGACTCCTGTTTGTGTGAAAAACAGGGCGTTATGAATCGAAAGGGATTCAAGGGTGCGCACACGCACAACATTGCGCGGACGGCCCTTTGGCGTTAATCCCGTTCTCTCTTCATCCGGACTATGACCGTCGGCCCCGGAATCACACCGGGTCTGCTGACCTTGCCGCCGCTCACAACCAAAGCCGTGTTCAGCACCCAAGCGCTCGCGGGCTATGCGCATTGCGCGCAATTACCGCCGGTGGGGAATTACACCCCGCCCTGAGAACGTTTTTGCCGCCCTTTCTCGGGCGGCGCAGCGTTTTTAACATATATTTTCAGGCCTTGCATACTCAATACCGGCCAGCGAAATACAGAACCTGTGGGAGCGGGCTTGCTCGCGAAAGCGATTTAACCTTCAACGCAAATGTTGGCTGGCAATCTGCCTTAGCGAGCAAGTCCGCTCCCACATGGATTGCGCTTTCTAGGGGCGTAACGTGGCCTTTTCTCATTAAAGGCTTGAATAATCTGCCTCATGACCGCAGTAATTGACCTTCGTAAAGGGATTTTCCCGCTGACCAGAGGCCAGGTTTATGAGCGTTATCGATCTTCGCAGCGACACCGTCACCCAACCGACCCCCGCCATGCTCGACGCGATGACCGCGGCAGGCACCGGTGATGATGTGTATGGCGAAGATCCAACCGTCAATCGTCTGGAAGCCGAACTGGCCAAACGTTTGGGCTTTGCCGCCGCGCTGTTCGTGCCGACCGGCACCATGAGCAACCTGCTGGGCTTGATGGCGCACTGCGAGCGCGGCGACGAATACGTCGTTGGCCAGCAGGCGCACACCTACAAGTACGAGGGCGGAGGCGCGGCAGTGCTCGGATCGATCCAGCCGCAACCGCTGGAAGTGCAGGTCGACGGTTCGCTGGACCTGGATCAGGTCGCGGCGGCGATCAAACCGGACGATTTCCACTTCGCCCGCACTCGATTGCTGGCGCTGGAAAACACCATGCAAGGCAAAGTGCTGCCGCTGGAATATCTAGCCCGGGCGCGCCAATTTACCCAAGAGCACGGTCTGCAGTTGCATCTGGATGGCGCGCGTCTTTACAACGCGGCGGTCAAACTCGGGGTTGATGCGCGGGAAATCACGAAACATTTCGATTCGGTGTCGGTGTGCCTGTCCAAAGGCCTCGGCGCACCGGTGGGCTCGGTTTTGTGCGGTTCTGAGCAGCTGATCGGCAAGGCCCGCCGTTTGCGCAAAATGGTCGGTGGCGGCATGCGTCAGGCCGGGTTGCTGGCAGCGGCGGGGCTGTATGCGCTGGATAACAACGTCGAGCGTCTGGCGGATGACCACGCCAACGCGCAGTTTTTGGCCGACGGTCTGCGTGAAGCCGGTTTCACTGTCGAACCGGTGCAAACCAACATGGTTTATGTGCAAATGGGCAACAAAGCCGAAGCGATCAAGGCCTTTGCTGCTGAACGTGGGATCAAGTTGAGCGCCGCCGCGCGTCTGCGCATGGTCACGCACATGGACGTCAATCGCTCGCAAATCGAGCAAGTGATCGCGACATTCGTCGAGTTTTCGCGCAAGTGACAGCGTTCGCCGTCCAATTGACCGTTTCTATCGTATAAACACGCTGTACCCCGCGCGCAGGGCCGATATAATGCGGCCCTTTGCCGTCGCTTCGTCTGTTGACGTTTCGAACAGGCCTTTGGCCGCAGCCTCCGTGGAAGAACCTAATGAAAAGCGCAGAAATCCGTGAAGCCTTCCTTCGCTTCTTCGAAGATCAAGGCCACACCCGTGTAGCCTCCAGCTCTTTGATTCCGGGCAACGACCCAACCCTGCTGTTCACTAACGCGGGGATGAACCAGTTCAAGGACTGCTTCCTGGGCCAGGAAAAACGTGCGTACACCCGCGCGACCAGCAGCCAGAAATGCGTACGTGCCGGTGGCAAGAACAGCGACCTGGAAAACGTCGGGTATACCGCTCGTCACCACACGTTCTTCGAAATGCTCGGTAACTTCAGCTTCGGTGACTATTTCAAGCACGACGCGATTACCTTTGCCTGGACCTTCCTGACCGGCGTTCTGAAACTGCCGAAGGAAAAACTCTGGGTCACCGTCTACGCCTCCGACGACGAAGCGTATGACATCTGGACCAAAGAAATCGGTGTGCCGGTCGAGCGCATGATCCGCATCGGCGACAACAAGGGCGCGCCTTACGCCTCCGACAACTTCTGGACCATGGGTGACACCGGCCCGTGCGGCCCGTGCACCGAGATTTTCTACGATCACGGCGACCACATCTGGGGCGGCCCACCGGGCTCGCCGGAAGAAGACGGCGACCGTTACATCGAGATCTGGAACAACGTGTTCATGCAGTTCAACCGCACCGCCGATGGCGTGTTGCATCCGTTGCCAGCACCGTCGGTCGACACCGGCATGGGCCTGGAGCGGATCAGTGCGGTAATGCAGCACGTCAATTCCAACTACGACATCGACCTGTTCAAGAACCTGCTGAAGGCTTCGGCTGAAGCCATCGGCTGCGAAAACGGCGATCAGTCTTCGCTGAAAGTAGTCTCCGACCACATTCGTTCGTGCGGTTTCCTGATCGCCGACGGCGTGCTGCCGTCCAACGAAGGTCGCGGTTATGTGCTGCGGCGGATCATCCGTCGCGCTTGCCGTCACGGTAACAAGCTGGGCGCCACTGGCAGCTTCTTCTACAAGATCGTTGCTGCGCTGGTTGCCGAGATGGGCGAAGCCTTCCCGGAACTGAAAAAGCAGCAGAGCAACATCGAGCGCGTGCTCAAGGCCGAAGAGGAGCAGTTCTCCAAGACTCTGGAGCACGGCCTGAAAATTCTCGAGCAGGATCTGCTGGAACTCAAAGGCACCGTGGTGCCGGGCGACGTGGTGTTCAAACTCTACGACACCTACGGTTTCCCGATGGACCTGACCGCCGACATCGCGCGTGAGCGCAGTCTGACCGTCGACGAAGCCGGTTTCGAACGTGAGATGGAAGCCCAGCGTGTTCGTGCGCGCTCGGCCAGCTCGTTCGGTCTGGACTACAACACGCTGGTCAAGGTTGACGTTGCCACCGAGTTCACCGGTTACAAAGACACCAGCGGTTCGGCAAAAATCGTCGCTATCTATAAAGATGGCCAGTCGGTCGACGTCTTGAATGAAGGCGAAGAGGCGGTGATCGTGCTGAACCAGACGCCGTTCTACGCTGAATCCGGCGGCCAGATCGGCGACTGCGGTTATCTGCAGGCCGGCAGCAGCCGTTTCGACGTGCGTGACACCACCAAGACCGGCGGCGCCTTCCTGCACCACGGTGTGCTGGATTCGGGCAGCCTGACCATCGGCGCGCCAGTGGAAACTCACGTTGATGCTGAAGTGCGTCATGCGACTTCGCTGAACCACTCGGCCACGCACTTGCTGCACGCTGCATTGCGCCAAGTACTGGGTGAGCATGTTCAGCAGAAAGGTTCGTTGGTGGATAGCCAGCGTCTGCGTTTCGACTTCAGCCACTTTGAAGCGATCAAGCCTGAGCAGATCAAAGCGCTGGAAGACATCGTCAACGCCGAGATTCGCAAGAACTCCGCTGTCGAAACCGAAGAAACCGACATCGAGACCGCCAAGAACAAAGGCGCGATGGCGCTGTTCGGCGAGAAGTACGGCGACAACGTGCGCGTGCTGAGCATGGGCGGTGATTTCTCCGTCGAGCTGTGCGGCGGTATCCACGCCAACCGTACCGGCGACATTGGCCTGCTGAAAATCATCAGCGAAGGTGGTGTGGCTTCGGGCGTACGTCGTATCGAAGCGGTCACCGGTGCACAGGCACTGGCGTACTTGAATGCTGCAGAAGAACAACTCAAGGAAGCGGCCAGCCTGGTCAAGGGCAGCCGCGACAACCTGATCGACAAGCTGTCGGCTGTGCTGGAGCGCAATCGCCAACTGGAGAAGCAGCTCGAACAGTTGCAAGCCAAAGCAGCCAGCGCGGCGGGCGACGATCTGTCGTCCTCGGCACTGGACGTCAAAGGCGTGAAGGTTCTGGCTGCACGTCTGGATGGTCAGGACGCCAAAGCGTTGCTGGCGCTGGTTGATCAGTTGAAGAACAAACTCGGCCGCGCAGTGATCCTGCTCGGCAGTGTCCATGAGGAAAAGGTCGTTCTGGTTGCAGGCGTAACCAAGGACCTGACTGGCCAACTCAAAGCCGGTGATTTGATGAAACAGGCTGCTGCGGCAGTGGGCGGGAAGGGCGGTGGTCGTCCGGACATGGCGCAGGGCGGCGGTGTTGATGCCGGCGCGCTGGATGGTGCACTGGCGCTGACCGTTCCATTCGTCGAGCAGGGTTTATAAGACGGTCCATCGCGCTCGCAGTCTAGTGGCGGGCGCGGTGGCTGTTCGAGTGATTATTGGGCGCCCTTCATGGGCAGAGGCGGCTTTGAAATGGCTTTGATCGTACAGAAATTTGGAGGCACCTCGGTCGGTACTGTCGAGAGAATCGAGCAGGTCGCCGACAAGGTTAAGAAATTCCGCGATGCCGGCGATGACCTGGTGGTTGTGCTGTCTGCAATGAGCGGCGAAACCAACCGTCTGATCGATCTGGCCAAGCAAATCAGTGGTGACGGTCAACCGGTTCCGCGTGAGCTGGACGTGATCGTGTCTACCGGTGAGCAGGTGACGATTGCCCTGTTGGCCATGGCGCTGATCAAGCGCGGTGTGCCAGCGGTTTCGTACACCGGCAATCAGGTACGGATCCTGACCGACAGTGCGCACAATAAAGCGCGTATCTTGCAGATTGATGACCAGAAGATTCGCGGTGATCTGAAAGCCGGTCGCGTCGTCGTTGTCGCCGGTTTCCAGGGCGTCGACGAGCACGGCAACATCACCACTCTCGGCCGTGGCGGTTCCGACACTACCGGTGTGGCATTGGCTGCTGCTTTGAAGGCTGACGAGTGCCAGATCTACACCGACGTCGATGGTGTCTACACCACTGACCCGCGTGTGGTGCCGGTCGCTCAGCGTCTCGACAAGATTACCTTTGAAGAGATGCTGGAAATGGCCAGCCTCGGTTCCAAGGTGTTGCAGATCCGGGCGGTGGAATTCGCCGGCAAGTACAACGTTCCGCTGCGCGTACTGCACAGCTTCAAGGAGGGTCCGGGCACCCTCATTACTATTGATGAAGAGGAAACCATGGAACAGCCGATCATTTCCGGCATCGCTTTCAACCGCGATGAAGCCAAGCTGACCATCCGTGGCGTGCCAGACACCCCGGGCGTGGCGTTCAAGATTCTCGGCCCGATCAGTGCCGCGAACATCGAAGTCGACATGATCGTGCAGAACGTTGCGCACGATAACACCACCGACTTCACCTTCACCGTACACCGCAACGACTTCCAGGCCGCACAGAACGTGCTGGAAAACACCGCTCGCGAGATTGGTGCCCGTGAAGTGGTTGGCGACATCAAGATCGCCAAGGTCTCGATCGTCGGCGTCGGCATGCGTTCCCACGCAGGCGTGGCCAGCCGCATGTTCGAATCCCTGGCAAAAGAAAGCATCAACATCCAGATGATCTCGACTTCGGAAATCAAGGTTTCCGTAGTGATTGAAGAGAAGTACCTGGAACTGGCCGTGCGCGCCCTGCACACGGCTTTCGAACTGGATGCGCCTGCCCGTCAAGGCGAGTAATTCCATTTCTTGAAGGGCGCGGTCTGACCGCGCCCTTTATTTTTTGAATGGCGCGAGCCCTGAACTGTTCTTTTGCTCGCGCTGGTCAATACTCAGGCATGTAGGGCTACGATCGCTCCGGTTGTAGGTCGGGTGCCTTTTTTTTGCAGACTGTTGTCCCTGAACTGAATTGCGTAAGGAGAAAGGTATGCTGATTCTGACCCGTCGGTGCGCAGAAAGCCTGATTATCGGTGACGGCGAAATCACCGTGACCGTGCTCGGCGTTAAAGGAAACCAGGTGCGTATCGGCGTCAACGCCCCGAAAGAGGTTGCCGTGCACCGTGAGGAAATTTACCTGCGTATAAAGAAAGAGAAGGACGAAGAACCAAGCCATTAATTTTTATCGATTTTTATGTTTGCAAACGGGGAAAAGGTTGGTTAAGATACGCCCCGTGTTGCGGAGAGCTGGCCGAGTGGCCGAAGGCGCTCCCCTGCTAAGGGAGTACACCTCAAAAGGGTGTCGGGGGTTCGAATCCCCCGTTCTCCGCCATTATTTGCTTAGTACGTCGTAATCTGGCTTTTTCTGTAAGTTGTTGAAATTAATAGAAAAAGTGGTTGGAATAGAGATTAGACGGGCTATAATGCGGCGCAACAAATGCACTCGTAGCTCAGCTGGATAGAGTACTCGGCTACGAACCGAGCGGTCACAGGTTCGAATCCTGTCGAGTGCACCATTTAAGAGTCAGTTACAGCAATGTAAATGACTTGGCTTCAACCAGATGTGATCTGGTCTAAAAACACAAATGCACTCGTAGCTCAGCTGGATAGAGTACTCGGCTACGAACCGAGCGGTCACAGGTTCGAATCCTGTCGAGTGCACCATTTAAGAGTTAGTTGCAGTAATGCAGATAACTTGGCTTCATCCAGTTGTGGTCTGGGCTAAAAACACAAAATGCACTCGTAGCTCAGCTGGATAGAGTACTCGGCTACGAACCGAGCGGTCACAGGTTCGAATCCTGTCGAGTGCACCATATACCGAAAAGCCCGCGTTTAACGCGGGCTTTTTGCTGTCCGGGATTTGGTTTTTTCCTTCACGCATCCTCTCTCATCAAAATCGACTTGAGCACTGCGACCTCGCTTGAGGTCGTAACGATAGCTGGTTGTCGATGTCCGAATATTTACCTTGTCTGGTTTGCCAAGCGCGCTTTCGACATCTTGCTGGCTCATGCCGGCAATCACGCGCCGATTGATGATTGCCTCGCGACGCTGCCTGGCATCGATCAGATTTCCGCATCGATGTTCCGCGCGGCCAATGATGCCCGGTTCCCGACCCTTGGCTTTCATACTGGATGTTTCTTCGTGGTTGGCTTCCGGCATCACGGCTACAACCGAGCCGGGCGAATAGGGGTGAACCTCGTGGGTGGAGCGCAGTTCGCCGTGTGCGCAACTCATGCTGGTAAAGGTGATGCTGCCATCCGCAGCTTCGCAACGATGAAGGGTGGTGGCAGCCCCGGCAGGCGGCAGGTAGAGCAGGGTGGTGAGTATCAGGTGTGATGTGTTCAATGGCATTCGACGTCCTCCATGACGATCTACGCTGAAGGGTAGTCGCTACATTTTCCATTGCCGGTGTGTTTTCTTTTCAGGATGAGTCGTCGCATTTGCACGGATCAGGACGGTGCTCAGGTTTGTTTCGCAAGCGCTTGTTTCGGCCGTGATTTTTTAACGTTTAAAACCGTCAGGCGGTGTATCATTGCGCCCGTCAGCCCCGCCGGGGCTTGTGGAAAACCTCCATGGACTTACCCAGTAGTTACTCAGTAAACAGTTTCACCAATCATGAATTGACTGATTGATCCTTCCGGCGTGCCCCGCTGCTGGGAGTGGAGTTCGCCTATGTCTGAAATCGAAGTAAAGAAAACACAGGAAAGCCTGCAGGATCGCCTGGCTCAAGTCGTCGAGCTGCTGCAGCGTCAGCGGGTCGTCGAAGACCTGACTCATCGCCAGGAAGGCGCGCATCACGACCGGGTTGAAAACCTGGTTCACCGGCAGAACCTTGTCGAGCTGCAACGCAAGCTCGATGATCTGCACTCCGCCGACGTTGCCTACATCCTTGAAGCCTTGCCGCTGGACGATCGTCTGACGCTCTGGCAATTGGTCAAGGCCGACCGCGACGGCGACATTCTTCTCGAAGTATCCGACTCCGTTCGTGAAACGCTGATCGCCGACATGGATGATCACGAGCTCCTGGCTGCGGCCAAGGACATGGACGCCGACGAACTTGCTGACCTGGCTTCAGAGCTGCCGCGAGACGTCGTCCATGAGCTGATGGAGAGTCTGGATAACCAGCAACGCGAGCGTGTGCGTTCGGCCCTGTCTTATGACGATGAGCAGGTCGGTGCGCTGATGGACTTCGAGATGGTGACCATCCGCGAGGACGTCAGTCTCGAAGTGGTTCTGCGCTATTTGCGTCGCCTCAAAGAGCTTCCTGGTCACACCGACAAACTGTTCGTGGTTGATTACGACGGTGTGCTCAAGGGCGTGCTGCCGATCAAGCGTTTGCTGGTCAACGACCCGGACAAGCAGGTTGCCGAAGTAATGGCCAGCGATCCGGTGAGTTTTCACCCGGACGAAGATGCTTACGACGCCGCGCAGGCGTTCGAACGTTATGACTTGATCTCGGCCCCGGTGGTCGACAAGAACGGCAAGCTGATCGGCCGTCTGACCATCGACGAAATGGTCGACCTGATTCGTGAAGAGAGCGAAAACGAAGTTCTCAACATGGCCGGTCTGCGTGAAGAGGAAGACATCTTTGCTTCCGTCTGGAAGTCACTGCGCAACCGTTGGGCCTGGCTGGCGATCAATCTGATTACCGCGTTCATCGCATCCCGTGTGATCGGCCTGTTCGAGGGTTCGATCGAGAAACTGGTAGCCCTCGCGGCGTTGATGCCGATTGTGGCGGGTATTGGGGGTAACTCCGGTAACCAGACGATCACCATGATCGTTCGCGCGATGGCGCTCGACCAGGTGAGCACCGGTAACACTTCGCGACTGATGCGCAAGGAATTGGCGGTGGGCCTGATCAATGGCCTGGTCTGGGGCGGGGTGATCGGTGTGGTTGCTTATCTGCTCTATGGCAGTTGGTCATTGGGCGTGGTAATGACTGCGGCAATGACGCTCAACCTGCTGCTGGCTGCCCTGATGGGCGTATTGATCCCGATGACCCTTGCGAAAATGGGGCGCGACCCGGCAATGGGGGCGAGTGTGATGATTACCGCGATGACCGATAGCGGGGGCTTCTTCATTTTTCTGGGGTTGGCGACAATCTTCCTGCTCTAAATTGCTGCATCGAAACAGCCCGCCAAATTGGCGGGCTTTTTTGTGTCTGCAAAAACTCAAATTGCGCGCAAAAAAAAGCCAGCAATTAAGCTGGCTTGAGATGTTCGGTATGTCTCAGGACGCGTCTGCTGCCATTTCGGCGTCATGAGCGATCAGAGATACCAAAGCGTTCTGCTGGCGGTGAGACAGTTGGCGGAATCGTTGCAAAAGCTCGCGCTCGTGCAACGACAGCTCCGGGCTGTCGAGGCGCATGCTCAGCTCTTCGCCCAGTGCGCCTTCCTGAATAAGACTCTGCTCAAGGCGCGCAATGATCTCGGAGTTCATGCTGCGATGATGATTGCGAGCCACCTCGGCAATGCGTTCACGCATTCCGTCTGGCAGACGTACGACGAACTTGTCAGCCGTACGGCTGGAATAAATTGCCTGTTTCAATGGGCGCATATATTTAACCGGTTAGTTCAGGGGAGCGGTTCTCGGGATTGGCCGCAGGATGTGTGGTAGGACAAGCATCCGCGCCAAATGGTTCAACCTGAATTGTTAAGAGGCCCGCATCATGCCTCAAAATTGCCAGATCATTGGCGTCAATTCTGTGACAAATATTGAGCTGGGTAAAGGCGTAATGCCAGCACCAATTATCAGAAATGCGGACTGGTTTGAAAACTTCGCCCTGGTCTGCATCGCTGCTCGCGTCCTGGTGCATATCAGTTGATGTCCGAAGACGTCAGAGCGTGCATGCTATGCGGCTTTCTATCCTTGTTTCCTTGTCTTTACAGGATAGTGGCAAATTGCCGATTTACTAGTGGCTAAGGTGGTCTGGAGGGCGTTTTCAGGATGGATGGCAAGCTTATTTATCTGATGGGCCCCTCAGGGTCAGGCAAGGACAGTCTGATTGAGGCTGCGCGCGAACCACTGCGGGCGATGGGCTGTGAAGTCATGCGGCGAGTCATCACGCGATCAGCTGAATCGGTGGGTGAGGATGCGATGGGCGTGACACCTGAGGAGTTCGAGCGACGTGCGCAAAAGGGTGATTTTGCCTTGGCATGGCACGCGAACGGTCTTGCCTATGGAATCCCGGCGCAGATGGATCGGTTTTTGGCTGCAGGGCGCCATGTGCTGGTTAACGGCTCGCGCGCCAATCTGCGACAAGCGATGGGCCGTTACCCAGCGTTGGTGCCGGTACTGTTAACGGTAAGTGATGAGGTTCTACGTGGCCGCCTGCTCAGGCGGGGGAGAGAGACGCTTGAGCAGATCGAGGCTCGGCTTGCTCGTAACGCTTTATTCAAGGATCGCAGATCGAGTGACGAGCCGGTGCTTCTGATCGATAACTCAGGTGAGCTGGCGGGGGCGGTGGAACAGTTGCTGGATCTGATTCGGCTCAGCGCAGCACTGGATCAAACTTGATCTTGCGCCCGGCAGCCAGTGCCAGCACAAACAGCACCGAAAATACGCCGCAGACAATCAGGGGCAGGGTGACTGTGGTTTCCTCGAACAGCGAAAGATGCATTACGCCACTCAATAAGGCGAGGATCAGAAATCCTGCTGCTGATTTGGACATGCTGTACTCCTGAAGATATTTCAAAAAACCAGACGTTCTGTAAGTTGAGCTGGCAGGGCCTGATCGGGGGCGCTGACAGTCCTTGGGGCAAAGCTGCTCTTATCGGTCAGAATCGCCAGTTGGGGCTGTTTCTGCACCTGCAGATAATGCGGCATGCGCTGGGCCACCGATTCCGGGGCATTGCTCGCAGGGGCAAAGTGAAAACTCAGCAAAATCGCCAGTGCAGTCGCGTTTGCAAGCAAGAGGTTGGTGTTCATGGGGCGGCGCTCCGATTGTTCTTCTAAGGAACAGGCAAAGCAGCCGTCATGCCAACAGTCTAACCGCTGTTAAGTCCTTTAAAAACAACGATTTGGGAGGAAGAGTCGGATCGCTCGGGTTGCAATCTGCAATGATGGCTTTTTGGAAGGGTGCAAAATGCACGGTAAATCTTCCCGCAGCGTTGCAGTACGCATGCCTACACTTAATATGCCTACGGATGACATGACAAACCGGGGCGTGACCGTTAACATGCTCGCCGTCCGTCGCGCTGCCTCTGCTCGCGACAATCGTGTGTCTCAGTAGCTCAATTGGATAGAGCATCCCCCTCCTAAGGGGAAGGTTGGCAGTTCGAACCTGCCCTGGGACACCATCTATTGTTTGAATTCCCTTCTATTAGTAGTACTCGCCGCTTCCGAGGTCGCTCGGTACCCTTGTTCCATTTGTGCAGCTTGATGATCCTTAGCGTGGATGGACTGGTCTCGCCCGGCGATTATCGGCGGACAACCAGTAGATGTTTTCGGGGCTGGTGCAATGCTTCTATATAGAAAGAAGGCGTTTTCGGGTGTTTCGATAGAAAAGCGAAATTAACGGTTGACGGCAGATTCTGGACGTCTATAATTCGCCCCACTTCCGGCGCAGTCGAAACGGAAAACTCCTTGAGATTCAATGAGTTGCGCAGTTTTCGACAGCGACTTGCTTCAGATCATCGAAGCCTGGAAGGAGTTGAAAGAGTGATGATGTTTGGCTCTTTTAACGTTTCGATCTTCTCGGTCGAAAGCGGAGAAAAAGAGGTGTTGACAGCAGCGTGTAACGCTGTAGAATTCGCCTCCCGCTGACGAGAGATCGGAAGCGCAAGTGGTTGAAGTTGTTGAAGAATTCTTCGAAAACTTCTGAAAATAATCACTTGACAGCAAATGAGGCTGCTGTAGAATGCGCGCCTCGGTTGAGACGAAAGATCTTAACCAACCGCTCTTTAACAACTGAATCAAGCAATTCGTGTGGGTGCTTGTGGAGTCAGACTGATAGTCAACAAGATTATCAGCATCACAAGTTACTCCGCGAGAAATCAAAGATGTAACCAACGATTGCTGAGCCAAGTTTAGGGTTTCTTAAAAACCCAAAGATGTTTGAACTGAAGAGTTTGATCATGGCTCAGATTGAACGCTGGCGGCAGGCCTAACACATGCAAGTCGAGCGGATGAGAGGAGCTTGCTCCTGGATTCAGCGGCGGACGGGTGAGTAATGCCTAGGAATCTGCCTGGTAGTGGGGGACAACGTTTCGAAAGGAACGCTAATACCGCATACGTCCTACGGGAGAAAGCAGGGGACCTTCGGGCCTTGCGCTATCAGATGAGCCTAGGTCGGATTAGCTAGTTGGTGAGGTAATGGCTCACCAAGGCGACGATCCGTAACTGGTCTGAGAGGATGATCAGTCACACTGGAACTGAGACACGGTCCAGACTCCTACGGGAGGCAGCAGTGGGGAATATTGGACAATGGGCGAAAGCCTGATCCAGCCATGCCGCGTGTGTGAAGAAGGTCTTCGGATTGTAAAGCACTTTAAGTTGGGAGGAAGGGCAGTAAATTAATACTTTGCTGTTTTGACGTTACCGACAGAATAAGCACCGGCTAACTCTGTGCCAGCAGCCGCGGTAATACAGAGGGTGCAAGCGTTAATCGGAATTACTGGGCGTAAAGCGCGCGTAGGTGGTTCGTTAAGTTGGATGTGAAATCCCCGGGCTCAACCTGGGAACTGCATTCAAAACTGTCGAGCTAGAGTATGGTAGAGGGTGGTGGAATTTCCTGTGTAGCGGTGAAATGCGTAGATATAGGAAGGAACACCAGTGGCGAAGGCGACCACCTGGACTGATACTGACACTGAGGTGCGAAAGCGTGGGGAGCAAACAGGATTAGATACCCTGGTAGTCCACGCCGTAAACGATGTCAACTAGCCGTTGGGAGCCTTGAGCTCTTAGTGGCGCAGCTAACGCATTAAGTTGACCGCCTGGGGAGTACGGCCGCAAGGTTAAAACTCAAATGAATTGACGGGGGCCCGCACAAGCGGTGGAGCATGTGGTTTAATTCGAAGCAACGCGAAGAACCTTACCAGGCCTTGACATCCAATGAACTTTCCAGAGATGGATTGGTGCCTTCGGGAACATTGAGACAGGTGCTGCATGGCTGTCGTCAGCTCGTGTCGTGAGATGTTGGGTTAAGTCCCGTAACGAGCGCAACCCTTGTCCTTAGTTACCAGCACGTAATGGTGGGCACTCTAAGGAGACTGCCGGTGACAAACCGGAGGAAGGTGGGGATGACGTCAAGTCATCATGGCCCTTACGGCCTGGGCTACACACGTGCTACAATGGTCGGTACAAAGGGTTGCCAAGCCGCGAGGTGGAGCTAATCCCATAAAACCGATCGTAGTCCGGATCGCAGTCTGCAACTCGACTGCGTGAAGTCGGAATCGCTAGTAATCGTGAATCAGAATGTCACGGTGAATACGTTCCCGGGCCTTGTACACACCGCCCGTCACACCATGGGAGTGGGTTGCACCAGAAGTAGCTAGTCTAACCTTCGGGAGGACGGTTACCACGGTGTGATTCATGACTGGGGTGAAGTCGTAACAAGGTAGCCGTAGGGGAACCTGCGGCTGGATCACCTCCTTAATCGACGACATCAGCTGCTCCATAAGTTCCCACACGAATTGCTTGATTCATTGAAGAAGACGAAAGAAGCAGCCCGAAATTGGGTCTGTAGCTCAGTTGGTTAGAGCGCACCCCTGATAAGGGTGAGGTCGGCAGTTCGAATCTGCCCAGACCCACCAATTTTGTGTGGGAAACGCCTGTAGAAATACGGGGCCATAGCTCAGCTGGGAGAGCGCCTGCCTTGCACGCAGGAGGTCAACGGTTCGATCCCGTTTGGCTCCACCACTACTGCTTCTGAAGTTTGAAAGCTTAGAAATGAGCATTCCATCGTTGTGATGATGAATGTTGATTTCTAGTCTTTGACTAGTTCGTTCTTTAAAAATTTGGGTATGTGATAGAAAGATAGACTGAACGTTACTTTCACTGGTAACGGATCAGGCTAAGGTAAAATTTGTGAGTTCTCTTAGTTGAGAAATTCGAATTTTCGGCGAATGTCGTCTTCACAGTATAACCAGATTGCTTGGGGTTATATGGTCAAGTGAAGAAGCGCATACGGTGGATGCCTTGGCAGTCAGAGGCGATGAAAGACGTGGTAGCCTGCGAAAAGCTTCGGGGAGTCGGCAAACAGACTTTGATCCGGAGATGTCTGAATGGGGGAACCCAGCCATCATAAGATGGTTATCTTGTACTGAATACATAGGTGCAAGAGGCGAACCAGGGGAACTGAAACATCTAAGTACCCTGAGGAAAAGAAATCAACCGAGATTCCCTTAGTAGTGGCGAGCGAACGGGGACTAGCCCTTAAGTGGCTTTGAGATTAGCGGAACGCTCTGGAAAGTGCGGCCATAGTGGGTGATAGCCCTGTACGCGAAAATCTCTTAGTCATGAAATCGAGTAGGACGGAGCACGAGAAACTTTGTCTGAATATGGGGGGACCATCCTCCAAGGCTAAATACTACTGACTGACCGATAGTGAACTAGTACCGTGAGGGAAAGGCGAAAAGAACCCCGGAGAGGGGAGTGAAATAGATCCTGAAACCGTATGCGTACAAGCAGTGGGAGCCCACTTTGTTGGGTGACTGCGTACCTTTTGTATAATGGGTCAGCGACTTATTTTCAGTGGCGAGCTTAACCGAATAGGGGAGGCGTAGCGAAAGCGAGTCTTAATAGGGCGTCTAGTCGCTGGGAATAGACCCGAAACCGGGCGATCTATCCATGGGCAGGTTGAAGGTTGGGTAACACTAACTGGAGGACCGAACCGACTACCGTTGAAAAGTTAGCGGATGACCTGTGGATCGGAGTGAAAGGCTAATCAAGCTCGGAGATAGCTGGTTCTCCTCGAAAGCTATTTAGGTAGCGCCTCATGTATCACTGTAGGGGGTAGAGCACTGTTTCGGCTAGGGGGTCATCCCGACTTACCAAACCGATGCAAACTCCGAATACCTACAAGTGCCGAGCATGGGAGACACACGGCGGGTGCTAACGTCCGTCGTGAAAAGGGAAACAACCCAGACCGTCAGCTAAGGTCCCAAAGTTATGGTTAAGTGGGAAACGATGTGGGAAGGCTTAGACAGCTAGGAGGTTGGCTTAGAAGCAGCCACCCTTTAAAGAAAGCGTAATAGCTCACTAGTCGAGTCGGCCTGCGCGGAAGATGTAACGGGGCTCAAACCATACACCGAAGCTACGGGTATCATCTTCGGATGATGCGGTAGAGGAGCGTTCTGTAAGCCTGTGAAGGTGAGTTGAGAAGCTTGCTGGAGGTATCAGAAGTGCGAATGCTGACATGAGTAACGACAATGGGTGTGAAAAACACCCACGCCGAAAGACCAAGGTTTCCTGCGCAACGTTAATCGACGCAGGGTTAGTCGGTCCCTAAGGCGAGGCTGAAAAGCGTAGTCGATGGAAAACAGGTTAATATTCCTGTACTTCTGGTTATTGCGATGGAGGGACGGAGAAGGCTAGGCCAGCTTGGCGTTGGTTGTCCAAGTTTAAGGTGGTAGGCTGGAATCTTAGGTAAATCCGGGATTCTAAGGCCGAGAGCTGATGACGAGTGTTCTTTTAGAACACGAAGTGGTTGATGCCATGCTTCCAAGAAAAGCTTCTAAGCTTCAGGTAACCAGGAACCGTACCCCAAACCGACACAGGTGGTTGGGTAGAGAATACCAAGGCGCTTGAGAGAACTCGGGTGAAGGAACTAGGCAAAATGGCACCGTAACTTCGGGAGAAGGTGCGCCGGTGAGGGTGAAGGACTTGCTCCGTAAGCTCATGCCGGTCGAAGATACCAGGCCGCTGCGACTGTTTATTAAAAACACAGCACTCTGCAAACACGAAAGTGGACGTATAGGGTGTGACGCCTGCCCGGTGCCGGAAGGTTAATTGATGGGGTTAGCTAACGCGAAGCTCTTGATCGAAGCCCCGGTAAACGGCGGCCGTAACTATAACGGTCCTAAGGTAGCGAAATTCCTTGTCGGGTAAGTTCCGACCTGCACGAATGGCGTAACGATGGCGGCGCTGTCTCCACCCGAGACTCAGTGAAATTGAAATCGCTGTGAAGATGCAGTGTATCCGCGGCTAGACGGAAAGACCCCGTGAACCTTTACTATAGCTTTGCACTGGACTTTGAATTTGCTTGTGTAGGATAGGTGGGAGGCTTTGAAGCGTGGACGCCAGTTCGCGTGGAGCCAACCTTGAAATACCACCCTGGCAACTTTGAGGTTCTAACTCAGGTCCGTTATCCGGATCGAGGACAGTGTATGGTGGGTAGTTTGACTGGGGCGGTCTCCTCCTAAAGAGTAACGGAGGAGTACGAAGGTGCGCTCAGACCGGTCGGAAATCGGTCGTAGAGTATAAAGGCAAAAGCGCGCTTGACTGCGAGACAGACACGTCGAGCAGGTACGAAAGTAGGTCTTAGTGATCCGGTGGTTCTGTATGGAAGGGCCATCGCTCAACGGATAAAAGGTACTCCGGGGATAACAGGCTGATACCGCCCAAGAGTTCATATCGACGGCGGTGTTTGGCACCTCGATGTCGGCTCATCACATCCTGGGGCTGAAGCCGGTCCCAAGGGTATGGCTGTTCGCCATTTAAAGTGGTACGCGAGCTGGGTTTAGAACGTCGTGAGACAGTTCGGTCCCTATCTGCCGTGGACGTTTGAGATTTGAGAGGGGCTGCTCCTAGTACGAGAGGACCGGAGTGGACGAACCTCTGGTGTTCCGGTTGTCACGCCAGTGGCATTGCCGGGTAGCTATGTTCGGGAAAGATAACCGCTGAAAGCATCTAAGCGGGAAACTTGCCTCAAGATGAGATCTCACTGGAACCTTGAGTTCCCTGAAGGGCCGTCGAAGACTACGACGTTGATAGGTTGGGTGTGTAAGCGCTGTGAGGCGTTGAGCTAACCAATACTAATTGCCCGTGAGGCTTGACCATATAACACCCAAGCAATTTGCATGCTCCAAGCTGAAAAGCGAGAGAGACCAGATTGCGGTGTGTGAAGACGAAACGAACCGAAAGTTCGATGTTCACAAACACCGAAAGCTATCACATACCCAATTTGCTGAAGCGAGGCCGTCCGGCCACGACTCAGTACCCGAATTTCTTGACGACCATAGAGCGTTGGAACCACCTGATCCCATCCCGAACTCAGCAGTGAAACGATGCATCGCCGATGGTAGTGTGGGGTTTCCCCATGTGAGAGTAGGTCATCGTCAAGATTAAATTCCAAAACCCCAATTGCGAAAGCAATTGGGGTTTTGTTTTGCCTGCAAGAAAAACATTTACACATAAAGCCCCGATCAGGATCACCTGGCGGGGCTTTTTCATGCCCATAGCCGGCGTTAATTACGGTGCAGACACCGACAACATGTTCTGTAAGGAATCTTGAACCTGCGCCTTCAGAGAACGCCACTTGTGGCCGATAACCCACTCGGTGACTTCAAAGTCGCGCGAAATCGCTTGATAGCATTTAGCCGCCAGCTATCATCTGCGCGCCTGAAATTGCCCTCACTTCAATTGCCTGGAAATCTTCGATGCTGTCGTATCACCAAAAGAGTTTTCTGATCGTCGATGATTTCTCGGATTTCCGCAGTTCCGTTCGTTCGATGCTGCGGGAGCTTGGGGTCAAGGACGTCGACACCGCCGACAGTGGCGAGCAGGCGCTGAAGATGTGCGCGCAGAAATCCTACAATTTCATCCTGCAGGATTTCCATCTCGGCGACGGCAAGAAGAATGGCCAGCAGGTGCTTGAAGACCTGATGCTGGAAAAGCTCATCAGCCATGAAGCGGTGTTCGTCATGGTCACCGCCGAGACCAGTCAGGCGATGGTGCTCAGTGCCCTGGAACACGAGCCGGACGCGTACCTGACGAAACCGTTCAACCGCTCCGGTCTGGCCCAGCGCCTGGAGCGTCTGGAACAGCGCAAGACGCTGCTCAAACCGATTCTGCAAGCCCTCGACCGCGGCAAACCGGTCGAGGTGCTCAACGCCTGCATCGCCCTGTGCAAGCAGGACATTCGTTATTCGCCGCTGTGCCTGCGTTACCGCGCTGATGCGCTGCGCGACATGAACCAGAACGAAGCGCTGGAGCGTCTCTACGACAGCATCATCGCCGACCGGCCATTGCCGTGGGCATTTGCCGGGTTGGGCAAATTGCTCTTCAAGCGGGGCCAGGTGGCACAGGCCAAAGGTGTCTACGAAAAAGCCTTGAAGGTGTTCCCGATGATGCCGTCGTTGTACGACGGTATGGCCGACGTGCTGGTTTCCGAGGGCGACAGTAAAGGCGCGCAACGGGTGCTCGAAGAGGCGATCCGTCTCTCGCCGCTGGCGGTGCGTCGCCAGGCGTTGCTGGGCAAACTGGCGATGGCCAACGAAGATTTCGACACCGCCTCGCGCGCCTATCGCCAAGCTGTGGCGCAGGGCGCGCAGTCGCGCTTCAAGGATCCGGAAAGCAACCTCGGGCTGGCCCATGCGCTGATCAGCAAAGGCAGTGAGCGCGGCCTCGATACGCGCACACGACTTGAGATCAACACCACCCTCAGCGCCGTCGCCAAGGAAAACCCGAGCGACCCGGGTCTGCAGATCCGTGCGCGCCTGATGAAGGCCACCAGCCTGCTGCTCAACGATGCCGAAACCGCCGACAAGCTCACCGAGCAGGCACTGATGCGCCTCGACGGCATGGAGCAGTTCATGAGCCCCGAAGCGGCGCTGCTGGTGGCTAAGCAATTGCAAATGCTCGGTCAGGCCGAGGCGGGCACTTCGATGCTCAAGAGTTGCGCAGAGATCTACGGTGATGATCCGGCGGTGATGAAAGACATCGCCAAGCTCACTGACGACCCGACTATCCTCAGTTCCAGCAACGCTGCTGCCGACCTCAACCGTCAGGGCGTGCGCGTGTACAAGACCGGTAATCTGGTGGAGGCCCGCGAGGTGTTCCGCAAGGCGCTGAAGATGCAACCGAAGAACATCAGTATTGCGCTGAACATGGCCCAGTCGCTGTTGCACGGCACCGACACCAGTGTGCCGTCGGCGGAGCTGGAAGAGTGTCGGGCCTGCCTGAAACTGGTTGGCCTGATGCCCGACACCGACGCGCGTCATGCGCGTTATCAGAAGCTGAAAAGCAAGGCATTTGGCGAATGAGCAACGACAAGCAGGCACTGGATTTTTCCACGGTGATTGCCTCCACCGTTCACGACATGAAGAACTCGCTGGCCATGCTCATGCAGGCCCACAGCCAATGGCTGGCGCGGTTACCGCGGGCGCAGCGCGAAGGTTCGGAACAGGGCGTCATCGACTTCGAGTTCGCCCACCTCAACGGCATGCTGGTGCAGTTGCTCGGGCTGTACAAACTCGGCGTCAATCAGCTGCCACTGCAACCTGCGTATCACGAACTGGACGACTTCATCGAGGCACAACTGGCGGCGCATCAAGAGGTGTTCGCCAGTCGCGGCATCATCGCGACCTATGAAGTCGACCCGCTGAGCCCGCTTGGCTTCTTCGACCGTGAACTGATTGCCTCGGTGCTCGGTAACTGCATCAACAATGCGATTCGTTATGCCCGCGAATCGCTGCTGATTACCGTCAGTGACGAAGCCGGGCAATTGGTGCTGACCATCAATGATGACGGCGCTGGCTATCCGCCCGAGATGCTCGAGCGCCAGGCAGATTACGTGCAAGGCATCAACCACAGCAGCGGCAGCACCGGACTGGGCCTGTATTTCGCCAACCGCATCGCGGCCCTGCATCAGCGCAATGGCGTTGAAGGTCGCACCGAAATCCGCAACGGCGGCCCATTGGGCGGCGGCGTGTTCAGCCTCTACCTGCCCTGAACGCATGCCCTTTGTAGGAGCTGCCGAAGGCTGCGATCTTTTGATGTTGTTTTAAAGATCAAAAGATCGCAGCCTTCGGCAGCTCCAGGGGGGAATTCGCATAGTTTGGTTTTTTGTTTTGACGCTGCTTGATATTCCGAACAGCCGAAGCCTATTTTGTACGGGTCGCCGTTCGCGGCTCGCACAATAACAAGGATTGCGTCATGACAACCGATGGCCAGCGTTCACTCGCTCAGCGACTGACGGGCATTGATGAGATTGAATGTGTCACGCCGGATTTGAACGGCGTGCCGCGAGGCAAAGTGATGACCGCCGAGGGTTTCCTCGAAGGGCGGCGTTTGCAGATGGCGCGGGGTGTGCTGCTGCAATGCATCATGGGCGGTTATCCGGCGGCGCGCTTTTACGGCAGCGATGACGGTGATCTGGCACTGGTTGCCGAACCATCCATGATTCATCCGCTGCCATGGAGTGATGAGCCGCGGGCATTGGCCATTTGTGATGCCGATGAGCTGACCGGCGAAAGCTCCAATCTGTCGACTCGTGGCCAGCTGAAAAAGGTCATTGCCCGTTACGCAGCGCGCGGCCTGGCGCCAGTGGTGGCGACCGAGCTGGAATTCTTTGTCTTCGCGCCGAATACCGATCCGACCCAACCATTCCGTCCGCCTGTTGGCCTCGACGGTCGACGCGAGGAGGGCCAGTCAGCCTTCAGCGTCAGCTCCAACAACGGCCTGCGCCCCTTCTTCAGCGAAGTGTACAAATGCATGGCGGCCCTCGATCTGCCGCGCGATACCTTCATGCACGAAATGGGTGTCAGCCAGTTCGAGATCAACCTGCTCCACGGTGATCCGTTGCTGCTGGCCGACCAGACCTTCCTGTTCAAGCACCTGCTCAAGGAAGTCGCGCTCAAGCACGGCCTGACCGTGGTGTGCATGGCCAAGCCTCTGGCGCACACGCCGGGAAGTTCGATGCACATTCACCAGAGCATCGTTGCCAGCGACAGCGGCAAGAATGTCTTCAGCGACGAAAATGGCCAGCCAACCGCGATGTTCCGTCACTTCATCGGTGGTCAGCAGGCTGGCATGGCGGAGTTCACCGCACTGTTTGCGCCCAACGTGAACTCCTATCAGCGTCTGTGCCATCCCTACGCTTCACCGAACAACGCGTGCTGGTCCCATGACAATCGCGCCGCTGGCTTGCGTATTCCCGCCAGTTCGCCGGTCGCCCGTCGGGTCGAAAACCGCTTGCCGGGCGCGGACGCCAATCCGTATCTGGCGATCGCCGCCAGTCTGGCCGCGGGTTTGCATGGTATCGAGCATGAGCTTGAGCCGACGGCAGCCATTCAGGGCGAGTTCGAAGTGCCGGACAACCTTTCGCTGCCATGTACCTTGCATGCCGCCCTCGAACGTCTGAAACGTAGCCAGCTGGCGAGGGAACTGTTCGGACAGGAGTTCATCGAAGGCTACATCGCTTCGAAGACCATGGAGTTGACCAGCTTCTTTGATGAAATCACTCCCTGGGAACGGCGTGTTCTAGCAGCCCAGGCCTGACGAATTGTCGCCATCGGGCTATCGTTTTGAAAGCCCGATATTCACTGCAAGGAGCCGCTCGGAACGCCGATGCGCCAAATCTGGAAATCCTTTCGAGCGCTGTATTTCGCCTCGCTGATGATGTTGATCGGCTCGGGCCTTCTATCTACTTATCTGGCCTTGCGCCTGGCCGCTGACCATGTCGATGGGCTGTGGGTCGGTGCGTTGATGGCCTGCAACTATTTCGGCCTGGTGCTGGGCGGCAAGATCGGCCACCGGCTGATCGCCCGCGTCGGGCATATCCGTGCGTATTCGGCGTGTGCCGGGATTGTCGGCGCGGCGGTGCTTGGCCATGGCCTGGTCGATTGGCTGCCGGCGTGGCTGGTGCTGCGGACCATCGTCGGCCTGGGCATGATGTGCCAATACATGGTGATCGAGAGCTGGCTCAACGAGCAGGCCGAGGCCAATCAGCGCGGCCTGGTGTTCAGCGGCTACATGATTGCTTCGTATCTTGGCCTGGTGCTGGGTCAGTTGATTCTGGTGATGCACCCGGGCCTCGGTCTCGAGTTGCTGATGCTGGTGGCCCTGTGCTTTGCGCTGTGTCTGGTGCCGGTGGCTTTGACCCGACGCATTCACCCGGCGCCGCTGCACCCTGCACCGATGGAGCCGCGCTTCTTTATCAAGCGCGTGCCACAGTCGCTGAGTACGGTGCTCGGTGCCGGTTTGATCATCGGCTCGTTCTATGGTCTGGCACCGCTGTATGCGTCTCAGCAGGGCCTGTCGACCGAGCAGGTCGGTCTGTTCATGGGTAGCTGCATTTTTGCCGGATTGCTGGTGCAGTGGCCGCTGGGCTGGTTATCCGACCGCTACGACCGGGCGTTGTTGATCCGCTGCTTTGCCGGGTTCCTCGCGGTGGCAGCGTTGCCGCTGGCAATCCTGCCGCAGGTGCCGCTGGAGGTTTTGTTCGTCGTCGGGTTCATGTGTTCGCTGGTGCAGTTCTGTCTGTACCCGCTGGCGGTGGCGTTCTCCAATGACCACGTCGAAGGTGATCGTCGGGTGTCGCTGACCGCGATGCTATTGGTGACTTACGGTGTCGGCGCCAGCATCGGGCCGCTGCTCGCCGGTGTGCTGATGAAGCTGTTTGGCAGCCAGAGCCTGTATGCGTTCTTCAGCTTCTTCGCGCTGGTGCTGGTGTGGCGGATCCGCCCGAAAGCCGTGACCAATCTGCATCAAGTCGACGACGCACCGCTGCATCACGTAGCAATGCCCGACAGCATGTCCAGTTCGCCGTTGGTGGCAGCCCTTGACCCTAGGGTCGACGAGCACGTGGTGCAGGAGCAGATGCAGACGACGGTTACGCCCGAGCCAGAACCAGGACCGCAACTTGATCCAGAACCTGAAGTGCAACCCGAACCAGTGTCAGAGGGTGAGCCGGATGATGGCAGCGATAAGCCGACCCCGGACATCAGCGGTGGCAGGCCATAATATCTGGCGATACAGTCATCAGTAGTCAGCAGATAGCTCTGAAGTAAACAGAGTCTTTGTAGTGGACAGACTATCTGTGGCGAGGGGATTTATCCCCGATCGGTTGCGCAGCAGCCGCCAAGCCATTCAATGCGGTCTGTCAGGAAAAATTCCCGGTCAGTAATTGGGGCCGCTTCGCAGCCCATCGGGGATAAATCCCCTCGCCACAAGGATCTCCTGCCTAGAGTTTTTCCGCAGGCACAAAAAAGGGCAGTCCCGCCAAGGACTGCCCTTCTTGTTTACGCAAACAAATCACATATCGTCTTTATCGAAGCGCCGTGCTTCACGCTGCAATTGATAAACGAAGCGTTCAACGTTGCGTGCGGCCGGGCCACTGATGTTATGGAAGCGCAGGCCGGCGAAGGTGATGTTAAGTTTTTCTTCGAAGTGCAGGTAACGCAGTTCGACGGCGGTCGGCTGATTGCCGAACAGCGGCGGGGCGATCAGGCGGTCGTAGACCTGGCCCAGTTGCAGGCGGTCAGTGATGTCGCCTTCGAACCGTAGCTTGCAGCCGGTTGCGGAGATATCCAGCAATTTGCCGTTGATCGGCGCCTTGAGCTTTTCGCCACCCAGTTCAACACTGACCAGATCGGTGAGTTTCAGCGCCGCGCGGAAGGCGTTGCGGCGCTGGTGGTAAACCACCTCGGTCGGCAAGTCACCGGTGTAGAAGCGGTCGCCGTCGGACTCTTCGATGTTCAGCGTGCCGGTGCAATCCCAGGCGATACGCACACCTTCGTGAAAACCTTCAACCTTGAACGGCTCGCCGGCCAGCAGGAAACGCTCGCCATCGCGCGGGATCATTTCGTCGAGGGCGATCGTTGCGCTGTCGCGGTCGACTTTGATCAGGTAGCTCTGAAAACGCTGGCTGCGTTCGTGGAACGTGATAATCAGCGGATCATGGCTGTCTTGCAGCTGACGCAGGTTGCTGGAGATTTCCAGTGGCGTGGTGAGCACCTTAGGGGGCTGCGGAGCATCATCCGCGCTGAGGGCGTTGGACACGGTTTATCAATCTCCAGACAAAATATGACGACTAGCCAGCATTTTGCCAGCATGTTTCGCGGGTTGATAGAGCTGGCGCATCAACGACTCATGCCTGGCTGAGCGGACGCGGTACGGCGGGTTTGGCAAAAGTACCGCTGGCGTTATACAACGCTGGCGCTTCACCACCGGTGAGGATCTTCAGCTGATTGGCCGTGGCGGCCTGCTGGATCTGAATGGACTGGCCATTTTTGACGTTGGCAGCCTGGCATTGAGCGATCAGATCGGTCAGGGCATCGCCCTGGCTGAGCAATTGATCGCCAATGCTCGACTGGCCTGCCAGTTGCTCAAGACCTGAACGATCAGTCGGCAGGTTGAGGCTGGCGAGGATTTCGCTGCGCTTGCGGCCATGCTGTTCAAGCAGAATGATCAATGCCTGTTTGTGCGCCAGAATTTCTTCCAGCAACGGCATGTCGCGACCGTGCAACGCGAGGGATTCGGTTTGCAACAACTCCAGCAATTGTTGAGCTGGAGCAAAGTCGTCGTTGATCAGTTGCAATAAATTAGTGTCGTGCATGGCTGGCCTTGGGTGTTAAGCGTCCAAAAGCCTCGCGCCGGCAAAAGCCTAGCGCTGGGCTTCGAAGTTGAGCAGTTTGCTGGCTACACGGTTGCTGTCGACTTTGTAGCTGCCATCGGCAATCGCCGCTTTCAACTCGGCCACACGGGCTTTGTCGACAGCAGGCTGATCGCGCAGCTTGTCAGTGACCTTCTGCAACTGTTGAGCCTCATTGCTGAGGTGTACCGATTCCCCGCTTTTTGCGGTACTGGCCTGTTCGGCCGGGGTATTCAGCGGCGCGGAGGTGCCGGTTTCGGCGGTTTCCTTGGCGTTGCTGGTACGTGTACTGCCCGTAAGTGACGAGGAGCTGTTCAAACGGCTGAAATCGATGACCATGTTAAAAACCTCTGGGAATTTGGACGCTTGCCATGTTTTCGGCCATCCCCTGGAAAACTTTAGGCACATTTACCAATGGGCCTTGCATGCGCCGACGCGTGTCCTGCTGCGGCACAGTTTAGGGAACAGCCGTGGTCAGCGCCAGTTTTCTACATCGCCACTTCCACTTGGCCCGGCGCGATGACTTGCGCCTTGATGACCCGTTGCGAGTTGAGGTTTTTCACGCGGATCTGTTCTTTCAAACCGCCATTGGCCAGGGCTTCACCGGGCATGCGCACGGCGAGCGTGCCGCTGCGGGCGGTAATGACCACCTGATCACCTTTGCGCACAACTTCCGCCTGCTCCAGATGAACCAGGGTAATCACCTGATCGGCTACCGTTGGTCGGGTTAATTTCTGCCCGATCGCTTCGTCTACCGAGGTCAGGAAGCCTTGATTGATCACACTGACGTCACGCTCACGCAAGGTCACGTCCTGCGGCTCGATTATGCCGGCGCGCTTGAGCGGGCGGGTGGTCGTCACAATCTCGCGAAACAGGCGGACTTGAGCGGGCACGAAGACCGTCCAGGGCGATGCGCCCTCACAGCGAACCTTGACGGTTACCCGGCCCAATGGGCGTGCCGGACTCTCCAGCGAGGCTGTCAATTCCTTGTCGCACATAGGCATGCGCATGCGTGGATCGAGCTGCTTGACCTCGATTTCGTAGCGGCCTTCGGTTTGACTGGTAGCCAGATAGTCTTCTACGGTGAACTCAAGAAAGCCCTGAGTGACGCCGATAAGCATGTCAGGCAAGGTAACCGTATCAGCAACGGCAGGGCTGCCAGCGAAGAAGAAGCAGACGGCAGACATCGCGCACAGGCTTTTGCGAGTGCGGGATGTCAGGTGTCGGAAAAATGTCGTTTGAGCGTTCATACGAGTTAAAAAGCAAGCGCCGTGCCGTTTAGCAATGAATGTGCGTCGCAACAACACTTGGCGTTGGTGTAGGAGTCTGGGCATGGCTGGTGTAATGGATTCGGTGAACCAGCGCACGCAACTGGTGGGGCAGAATCGCCTGGAGCTGTTGTTGTTCCGTCTCGACGGTCAGCAGCTCTACGGAATCAACGTGTTCAAGGTGCGGGAAGTGTTGCAGTGCCCGTCGCTGACGTTGATGCCCAAGTCCAGTCCTGTCGTGTGCGGGGTGGCAAATATCCGGGGGGCAACCATTCCGATCCTCGATCTGGCAATGGCGACCGGTTCCGGAGCGTTGAAAGACAAGAAAAACCCGTTCGTGATCATCACGGAGTACAACACCAAGACCCAGGGTTTCCTGGTTCGCTCGGTGGAGCGCATCGTCAACATGAACTGGGAAGAGATTCATCCGCCGCCCAAGGGCACGGGTCGCGATCATTACCTGACCGCTGTGACTCGGGTGGACAATCAGTTAGTCGAAATCATCGACGTCGAGAAAGTGCTGGCGGAAGTTGCGCCGACACCGGAAGCGATTTCGGTGGGTGTGGTCGATGTCGAGACCCAGACCAAAGCGTTGTCGCTGCGGGTCTTGACGGTCGATGACTCGTCGGTGGCGCGCAAACAGGTCACGCGTTGCCTGCAGACGATCGGTGTCGAAGTGGTGGCGCTGAACGACGGCAAGCAGGCGCTGGATTACCTGCGCAAGCTGGTCGATGAGGGCAAGAAGCCGGAAGAAGAGTTCCTGATGATGATCTCCGACATCGAGATGCCGGAGATGGACGGGTACACCCTGACGGCGGAAATCCGCGCTGATCCACGCATGCAAAAGCTTCATATCATCCTGCATACTTCGTTGTCCGGGGTATTCAATCAGGCGATGGTCAAGAAAGTCGGTGCCGATGACTTCCTGGCCAAATTCCGTCCTGATGACCTGGCATCCCGGGTAGTCGACCGGATCAAAGCAGCAGATATCAGCTAAGGGCGTTTTGCCCTTGGCGGTCAACACGATTTAAGAGGCGGCATCATTGTCTACGGGTAATTTGGATTTCGAACAGTTCCGGGTCTTCCTGGAAAAAGCCTGTGGCATTTTGCTCGGTGAAAACAAGCAGTACCTGGTCTCGAGCCGTCTCAACAAACTGATGGAGCAGCAAGGCATCAAATCCCTGGGTGAGCTGGTCCAGCGCATCCAGACCCAGCCGCGCAGCGGTTTGCGCGAGCAAGTGGTCGATGCCATGACGACCAACGAAACCTTGTGGTTTCGGGACACCTATCCGTTTGAAGTCTTGAAGAACAAGGTCCTGCCTGAAGCGATCAAGGCCAGCCCCAACCAGCGTCTGCGGATCTGGTCGGCGGCGTGCTCGTCGGGCCAGGAACCGTACTCGCTGTCGATGTCGATCGACGAGTTCGAGCGGACCAACCTCGGTCAGTTGAAAATGGGCGTGCAGATCGTTGCCACTGATCTGTCCGGCCTCATGCTCAACAACTGCAAGACCGGCGAGTACGACAGCCTGGCGATCGGTCGCGGTTTGTCGCCGGAACGTCTGCAGCGTTACTTCGACCCGAAAGGGCCGGGTCGCTGGGTGATCAAGGCGCCGATCAAGAACCGTGTGGAGTTCCGCTCGTTCAACCTGCTCGACAGCTATGCAGCGCTGGGCAAGTTCGACATCGTGTTTTGCCGTAACGTGTTGATCTACTTCTCTGCCGAAGTGAAGAAAGACATCCTGTTGCGCATTCACAGCACGTTGAAGCCGGGCGGTTATCTGTTCCTTGGCGCTTCCGAAGCGCTGAACGGTTTGCCGGACCATTATCAGATGGTGCAGTGCAGCCCGGGGATCATTTACCAAGCGAAATGATTGCATCGGCAACACAAAAAACGGCAGGCCCGCAAAGGCCTGCCGTTTTTTTATGCCTGAATTATCTCCCAAACCACCACAACCCCCTGTGGGAGCGAGCCTGCTCGCGAAAGCGGTCTGTCGGTAAGACAGTTGGCGACTGACACGCCGCCTTCGCGAGCAGGCTCGCTCCCACAGTTGTCCGGCGGTGATAGTGATGGGACGGCAAGCGGCAGAAAAGCGGCATTCGGCGGAAACCGGTTGCCGCTTTTCTGGCATTGCCGCTTTGCCGGCTCCTCGCAAAGCCCCGGTTTACGGGGTTTTTTCGCATTGGCACGCGGCTTGCTAAAGCTCAGTTACGAAAAACCGGTCACCTGAAGGTCCCGACATGAGCATCAGCTTCGATAAAGCGCTCGGAATTCACGAAAAAGCCTTGGGCTTCCGCGCCCAGCGTGCCGAAGTCCTGGCCAACAACATCGCCAACGCCGATACCCCGAACTACAAGGCTCGGGATCTGGACTTCTCCAAAGTGCTTGAAGCACAGACCCAGAAGAACGCCAACGGCACCATCGCCCTGAACATGACCAACAGCCGTCACATCGAAGCTGAAGGCGTGGGCAATGGCGACGAATCGTTGCTGTATCGCACGCCGATGCAACCGTCGATCGACCAGAACACCGTGGACGCCCAACTGGAACAGTCGAACTACGCGGAAAACGCCGTCGGCTTCCAGGCCAGCTTCACGCTGCTCAACAGCAAATTCAAAGGGCTGGTGTCAGCCCTGCGCGGAGAGTAATCCATGTCCCTGTCCAGCGTTTTCAACATTGCCGGCAGCGGCATGAGCGCACAAACCACGCGTCTGAACACCGTGGCTTCGAACATCGCCAACGCCGAAACCGTTTCGTCGAGCATCGACCAGACCTATCGCGCCCGTCACCCGGTATTCGCCACCATGTTCCAGGGCGGTCAGAACAGCGGCAGCAACTCGCTGTTCCAGAGCCAGGATGCCGCAGGTCAAGGCGTACAGGTGTTGGGCGTGGTCGAAGACCAGAGCAACCTCGAAGCGCGCTACGAGCCGAACCATCCGGCCGCTGATGCCAAAGGCTACGTCTACTACCCGAACGTCAACGTGGTTGAAGAAATGGCTGACATGATTTCCGCGAGCCGGTCCTTCCAGACCAACGCCGAAATGATGAACACCGCGAAAACCATGATGCAGAAGGTACTGACCCTCGGTCAGTAATAAGGGGCGAATGCCATGAGTGTTTCCGATACCACCAGCTCCCTGAGCATGAACGACATTCTGGCCAACTCATCGAAGAAGGCCAGCAGTTCGACCACCGGCGGCATCGCTTCGGCGACCAACAGCGCCACTGGCGGTCAGGCACTGGGCAAGGATGCGTTCCTGCAACTGCTGGTTACCCAGCTGAAAAACCAGAACCCGCTCGATCCGCAGGACAACAGCGCATTCGTTGCCCAGTTGGCGCAGTTCAGCAGCCTGGAAGGCATCACCACGCTCAACAGCACCGTCAGCTCGCTGGCCGGCAACTACAACTCGTCGCAAGCCTTGCAGGCATCGTCACTGGTTGGCCGCAACGTGATTGTGCAGACCAACACCGCCCAGCTCGACGACCCGAGCAAAGGCCTGACCGGTTCGGCGACTGTGCCTGCGTCGATTGCCGGCGGCACGGTGACCATCACCGACAGCAGCGGCGCGACCGTGCGCAGCATTGATCTGGGCAGCCGCGCTGCCGGCAGTGCCAGCTTCACCTGGGACGGCAAAGATGCGTCCGGCAACGTGGTGCCCGTCGGTACTTACACCTTCAAGGCCAACGCATCGATCAACGGCACCGCGACAGACCTGGCGACTTACCTGCCAGCGACCGTCAACAGCGTGACGATCAGCCAGACCGGTGGCGAGCTGATGCTCAACCTGTCCGGCAAGGGCACCGTTGCCCTGTCCAAAGTACAAACCATTGGTATATAGAGCCGACTAACCGGCACAAAGGAGTGGAATATGTCTTTCAATATCGGCCTTAGCGGTCTCTATGCAGCCAACAAACAACTGGACGTGACCGGCAACAACATCGCCAACGTCGCGACCACCGGTTTCAAATCCTCGCGCGCAGAATTCGAAGACGTCTACTCGGCGACTCGTCTGGGCAGCGGCAGCAAAGTGATCGGCAACGGCGTGCGCCTGGCCAACGTTTCCCAGCAGTTCACCCAGGGTGACATCAACAACACCGGTAACGTGTTGGACATGGGCATCAACGGCTCCGGTTTCTTCACCATGAGCAACAACGGCTCGGTGTCCTACACCCGTGCCGGTACGTTCAAGGTCGACAACGCCGGTTACATCACCAACACCGATTACACCTCGCGTCTGCAAGGCTACGGTGTGGATGCCAACGGCAAGATCATCAACGGCGTACTGACCGACCTGAAGATCGACACTTCGAACCTGGCGCCGAAGTCCACCTCTCTGGTGACGTCGACCATCAACCTGAACTCGACCGCTCCGGTGATCGACGACACAGTGGCTGCCGGCAAATTCGACCCGACCAACCTCGCGACCTACACCAAGTCGTTCAGCACGCCGATCTATGACAGTCAGGGCAACATGCACCCGATGGATCAGTACGTGGTCAAGACCGGTGCCAACACTTGGAAGGTCTACACCCTGGTAGACGGCCGTAACCCGGACGCTACCGGCAGCGATCCGAAAACCACCGCGCCAGTCGCTTCGACCATGAGCTTTGACTCCGCGGGCAAGCTGACGCAGGTCAGCACTCTGCCGGGTCCGGTGATCAGCAGTGACCTGAAAATCACTGGCTGGGTGCCAGGTAACGTGGTCAACGGTACCTTCAAGGCTAACGGTGCAGCTGCCAACCCTGCCGGCATCACCATTTCGATGGCCAGTACCACTCAGTACAACGCTGACACCGCGCGTTCGATCCCGACTCAGGACGGTTACGCGACTGGCCAGATCACCAACCTGACCATCGACGGCACCGGTACCCTGTTCGCCAACTTCAGCAACAACCAGAGCAAGGCCATCGGCCAGGTTGCACTGGCCAGCTTCACCAACGAACAAGGCCTGCAGGCAATCGGTGGTACCAGCTGGAAAGAGACGTTCGCTTCGGGTATCCCGGGCTACGACGCACCGGAAACCGGTACCTTGGGTTCGATCGCTTCCAACTCGCTGGAAGAGTCGAACGTTAACCTGACCAATGAGCTGGTAGACCTGATCAAGGGCCAGAGCAACTATCAGGCGAACGCCAAGACCATTTCCACTCAGAGCACCATCATGCAAACCATCATTCAGATGACTTGATGCTGGTTTGAGATGTGTAAAGGAGCCCCTCTTTTTAGAGGGGCTTTTTTGTGGGGCTTGGGTTCGTCCTGTTGAGTGGTGAGGAGCACTGCTCGAATTCCATGTAGGAGCTGCCGCAGGCTGCGATCTTTTGATTCCGATCCCGATCCTGATCTTTTAGGGGCTGAGCCTGCCCGCGATGGCGTCCTGAAAGCCGGCCCATTTCTCCCCGGCTCAACACTCAGGCAAAAAAAACCCCGACAAACCAGAGGCCTGTCAGGGGCTTTTTCGTTCAGGCGTCTCGCAACGCCTGACTCAGCTCAGCTTATTGGCAAGCTTCGCAATCCGGCTCGTCAATGGCGCAAGCCTTTGGCACTGGCGCCGGACCGGCAGGAGCTGCCAGAACCGAATCGTCGCCGTGGTTGCCGCCGCTGGATACAGCGTTCAGCTTGCCGGTGTTGATGGTCGACTTCTCGGTGCTGGTCGCGGCCAGGGCACGGAGGTAGTAAGTGGTTTTCAGACCACGGTACCAGGCCATGCGGTAGGTCACGTCGAGCTTCTTGCCCGATGCACCAGCGATGTACAGGTTCAGCGATTGGGCCTGGTCGATCCACTTCTGACGACGGCTGGCCGCGTCAACGATCCACTTGGTGTCCACTTCGAACGCGGTCGCGTAGAGCTCTTTGAGTTCTTGCGGGATGCGCTCGATCTGCTGAACCGAACCGTCGTAGTACTTCAGGTCGTTGATCATGACCGAGTCCCACAGACCGCGAGCCTTGAGGTCGCGAACCAGGTACGGGTTGATCACGGTGAATTCGCCCGACAGGTTCGATTTCACATACAGGTTCTGATAAGTCGGTTCGATCGACTGCGATACGCCAGTGATGTTGGCGATGGTCGCGGTCGGTGCGATGGCCATGATGTTCGAGTTACGAATGCCTTTCTGTACACGGGCGCGAACCGGTGCCCAGTCGAGGGATTCGTTCAGGTCGACATCGATGTACTTCTGGCCACGCTGCTCGATCAGGATCTGTTGCGAATCCAGCGGCAGGATGCCTTTGGACCACAGCGAACCCTGGAACGTCTCGTACGCACCGCGCTCATCAGCCAGGTCGCAGGAAGCCTGGATCGCGTAGTAGCTGACCGCTTCCATCGACTTGTCGGCGAACTCGACGGCAGCGTCGGAACCGTAAGGGATGTGCTGCAGGTACAGCGCGTCCTGGAAGCCCATGATGCCCAGACCGACCGGACGGTGCTTGAAGTTGGAGTTCTTCGCTTGTGGCACCGAGTAGTAGTTGATGTCGATAACGTTATCGAGCATGCGTACTGCGGTGTTCACGGTGCGTTCCAGCTTGGCGGTGTCCAGCTTGCCGTTGACGATGTGGTTCGGCAGGTTGATCGAGCCCAGGTTGCAAACGGCGATCTCGTCCTTGTTGGTGTTCAAGGTGATTTCGGTGCACAGGTTCGAGCTGTGAACCACGCCGACGTGCTGCTGCGGGCTGCGCAGGTTGCACGGGTCTTTGAAAGTCAGCCATGGGTGGCCGGTTTCAAACAGCATGGAAAGCATTTTGCGCCACAGGTCTTTGGCCTGGATGGTCTTGAACAGTTTGACCTTGCCCGGGTATTCGGTCAGGGCTTCGTAGTACTCGTAGCGCTCTTCGAAGGCTTTACCGGTCAGGTCGTGCAGGTCCGGAACTTCGGATGGCGAGAACAGGGTCCACTTGCCGTCATCGAAGACACGCTTCATGAACAGGTCAGGAATCCAGTTGGCGGTGTTCATGTCGTGGGTACGACGACGATCATCACCGGTGTTCTTGCGCAGCTCGATGAACTCTTCGATGTCCATGTGCCAGGTTTCCAGGTAGGCACAAACAGCGCCTTTGCGCTTGCCACCCTGGTTGACGGCTACAGCGGTGTCGTTCACTACCTTGAGGAACGGAACCACGCCTTGCGACTTGCCGTTGGTGCCCTTGATGTACGAACCCAGTGCACGCACCGGCGTCCAGTCATTGCCCAGGCCGCCAGCGAATTTCGACAACATGGCGTTGTCGTGGATCGCGTGGTAGATGCCCGACAGGTCATCCGGCACGGTGGTCAGGTAGCAGCTCGACAGCTGTGGACGCAGAGTACCGGCGTTGAACAGTGTTGGCGTCGAAGACATGTAGTCGAAGGACGACAGCAGGTTGTAGAACTCGATCGCACGGTCTTCTTTGTTCTTCTCTTCGATCGCCAGGCCCATGGCCACGCGCATGAAGAAGATCTGCGGCAGTTCGAAACGCACGCCATCCTTGTGGATGAAGTAACGGTCGTACAGGGTTTGCAGGCCCAGGTAGGTGAATTGCTGATCGCGCTCGTGGTTGATCGCCTTGCCCAGTTTTTCCAGGTCGAAGGAGGCCAGCACAGGGTTCAGCAGTTCGAACTCGATACCTTTGGCGATGTAGGCCGGCAGCGCCTTGGCGTACAGGTCGACCATTTCGTGGTGAGTGGCGCTTTCGGCCACACCGAGGAAGCCCAGGCCTTCGGCACGCAGGGTGTCCATCAGCAGGCGGGCGGTCACGAACGAGTAGTTCGGCTCGCGCTCAACCAGGGTGCGCGCGGTCATCACCAGAGCGGTGTTGACGTCGGTCAGCGCTACGCCGTCGTAGAGGTTTTTCAGGGTTTCGCGCTGGATCAGGTCGCCGTCGACTTCGGCCAGGCCTTCGCATGCTTCGGTGACGATGGTGTTCAGGCGGCCCATGTCCAGCGGCGCCAGGCTGCCATCGGCACGGGTGATGCGGATCGACGGGTGAGCGTTGACCGCCTCTTCCGCCGGGGCGTGGGCAGCGCGTTCTTTCGAACGGCCGTCACGGTAGATCACGTAGTCGCGCGCCACTTTCTGCTCGCCGGCACGCATCAGGGCCAGTTCAACCTGGTCCTGGATTTCTTCGATGTGGATGGTGCCGCCCGAAGGCATGCGACGCTTGAAGGTCGCGGTGACTTGTTCGGTCAGGCGGGCAACGGTGTCGTGGATTCGCGACGAAGCGGCAGCAGTGCCGCCCTCAACTGCGAGAAACGCTTTGGTGATAGCGACGGTGATCTTGTCATCGGTGTAAGGAACGACAGTGCCATTACGCTTGATCACGCGCAGTTGACCAGGCGCGGTGGCTGCCAGATCCGAAGTCGAATCGGCGGCCTGCGGCAAGGTTCCCTGCGGGTTCTCGCGAGTTGTGTCGGTTTGCATGGGGGGTGATCTCCACATTCTCTATGTTTGTTTGGGCACCATCATGGTGCCCACCGTTCTGGCCAGAAGCACTACAACCGACGGGCGTCGGGCATAACAACTTCGGACCAGTAGGAAAAAGGCTAATGACGCCGCGTCCCTGCCGAAGTTTTGGCTGCGAGCCAAGGCTCGAGCCTGGTTCCATCCCGGGTGACAGTAATGACTGCAACACCCGTACCGTTTCGGTCGTTTCCGAGCTAAAAAACGGTGCCATCCGCAAGTGCGGTTTGGGCTTCAGAAAACTTGCTTGGTTCAACCGGAAACCGGCAATAAATCGCTTGAGTTTCAGGTCTGAAATGTGGTTGGGCGTTTGAGTCGAAAACCCTATATGTAGGGTTTTTTTTGCGCCGTGCTACAAGATAATGCGTTTTGAGGGGTGTTGCAACGTACTACCTGTGGATAAACCTGTGCGTAAATTGTGTAAGAAAGGTCGAATTCTCGTGTAGGCCGCGAACCTGCTGAGCTAGACCGTTTGTCACCGATTTCTCACCGGGAAAAACGCTTCAGCGGATTTTTAAGGGCGCGAACCCTACCACAAAAAACCGCCGTGTCCGAACGCATTTACCGACTTGTGTTCTGGCTGTACGCCGTTTATACAATCGGCCCATGTGAACGCATTCTTATCCTCCCGAAACATGACAAAAAGACGGGAGGATCCCTGTAGGAGCTGCCGAAGGCTGCGATCTTTTGATCTTGAAAAAAAATCAAAAGATCGCAGCCTCGTTTCACTCGTCAGCTCCTACAGGGGATCGTGTGTGTCTGGGCCATCCTTTATTAATAAAAACAGAAAGCAGAGGTCACCGGTGGAGCAACAAGCCTTTCAGGTTTTGATCGTCGAGGATGACCAGCGACTGGCCGAACTGACGCGCGACTACCTGCAAGCCAATGGACTGCGCGTCGACATCGAAGGCAACGGCGCGCTGGCGGCGGCACGCATCATCAAGGAACAACCGGATCTGGTGATCCTCGACCTGATGTTGCCCGGTGAAGACGGCCTGAGCATTTGCCGCAAGGTACGCAACCAATTCGACGGGCCGATCCTGATGCTCACCGCGCGCACCGACGATGCCGACCAGATTCAGGGCCTCGACCTCGGCGCCGACGATTACGTCTGCAAACCGGTGCGTCCACGATTGCTGCTGGCGCGAATTCAGGCGTTGCTGCGCCGCAGTGACAGTGCCGAGCCGGTCGCGGAAAAATCTCGCCGGTTGCAATTCGGCCCGTTGGTGGTCGACAACGCCCTGCGCGAAGCCTGGCTGAGCGACAACGGCATCGAGTTGACCAGCGCTGAATTCGACCTGCTCTGGCTGCTGGTGTCCAACGCCGGGCGGATTCTTTCGCGCGAAGAAATCTTCACCGCCCTGCGCGGCATTGGCTACGACGGCCAGGACCGCTCGATCGATGTACGCATCTCGCGGATCCGCCCGAAAATCGGTGACGATCCCGATCATCCGCGCCTGATCAAGACCATTCGCAGCAAAGGTTATCTGTTCGTCCCTGAAGCCTGCGTAGACCTGTCGCTGTGAATTCGATCTTCCTGCGCATCTACGGCGGCATGTGCGCAGCGCTGATTCTGGTGGCGGTGCTCGGCGTACTGGCGTTGAACCTGCTCAATCAGGTGCGCAGCGAGCAATACCGCGAGCGCCTGGCCCACGGCACGTTTTCGCTGATGGCGGGCAACCTGCAACCGATGAACGAGACCGAGCGCCATCGCGCGCTGCTGGTGTGGGAACGTCTGCTGGGGATTCCGCTGGCGCTGAAGAAAATTTCCGAGACCGATCTTGATCTGTCCCAGCGCACCCGCGTGCAGCGTGGTCAGGCGCTGGTCGAGCAGACCGGGCCGCACGCGGCCAAGGTCTATCGAATGGTCAGCGACAAGGAACAACTTGTTCTCACGGGCGAGGTGCAGCAGATCAGTGAGCAGTTGGCCCGCGCGACTATTTATCTGCTGGCCGATGAGCTGGTGCGCGTGCCGGTCTCCGAACAGCCGAAACGTCTTGCGCAGATAAAGGAAGAAAAAGGTTTTGGTTTCGACCTGCGGCTGGTCACGGTGAACGATGCCGACATGGACGAAGACCAGAGCCGTCGCGTGGCAGAAGGCGACACGGTGATGGCGTTGGGCAAGGGCGGCGACTCGATCCGCGTGTTTGCCGGCATGGTCGGCACGCCGTGGGTGCTTGAGATCGGCCCGCTGTACCAGATGAATCCGTACCCGCCGGAATGGCTGGTGCTGATTGCTGCGTTGGGGCTGAGCTTGATCGGCCTGATCGTTTATCTATTGGTGCGCCAGCTCGAACGACGTTTGCGCGGCCTCGAAGCGGCGGCCACGCGGATCGCCAAAGGCAGTCTGGAAACCCGCGTGCCGGCGCGCGGTGCCGACTCGGTCGGGCGTCTGGCCTCGGCGTTCAACGGCATGGCCGAACACTTGCAGCAGTTGCTGGCGATCCAGCGTGAACTGGTGCGCGCGGTGTCGCACGAGTTACGCACGCCGGTAGCGCGCCTGCGTTTCGGCCTCGAGATGATCGGCTCGGCGACCACCCCGCAAGCGCTGGAGAAGTACCGCGAAGGCATGGACCACGACATCGAAGACCTCGATAAACTGGTCGACGAAATGCTCACCTATGCGCGACTGGAGCAGGGCTCGCCGGCGCTGACGTTCCAGCGAATAGACCTCGATGCGCTGGTCAATCAGGTGATCGAAGAGCTGGCGCCGTTGCGCGCCGAGGTCACGGTGCTGCGCGGTTTGTGTTTGTCTGCCGCAGATAACGACGATGCCTGGGTCGAAGCCGAGCCGCGTTATCTGCACCGGGCGTTGCAGAACCTGGTGAGCAACGCGATGCGTCATGCGCGCTCGAACGTGACGGTGAGTTATCAGGTCGGGCAGTTGCGCTGCCGGGTCGATGTTGAAGATGACGGCCCGGGTGTGCCGGAGGTGGCGTGGGAACGGATCTTTACGCCGTTTCTGCGTCTGGATGACAGCCGCACACGCGCGTCGGGCGGGCATGGTCTGGGGTTGTCGATTGTACGGCGGATCATTCACTGGCATGACGGCCGGGCGATCATTGGCAAGAGCAAGAGTTTGGGTGGGGCGTGTTTCAGCCTGAGTTGGCCGCGGAATCAGGAACGCCGTTGAGAGGTGTGGTGGTTTTGCTGGCTTCTTCGCGAGCAAGCCCGCTCCCACAGGGGAATGCATTGCAAAATGTGGGAGCGGGCTTGCTCGCGAAGGCGACCGAACAGGCGCCGAAAATCCTCAGGCTTTAATGCTGACCAGACTCAACAACTGCCCATCCTGCACTCCAAACTGCGCGTCCAGCTCCGTCCCGTTGCTCCACTGCGCAGACAAATCCGTCAGCAGCCGCAAGCGCACCTGACCCGCCTCAGTCCACTCCAGCACTTCAGCGTGCTCGAAATAAAAGCGCTGCTGCACAATCGGGTACAGCGCCTTGAACAAGCTCTCTTTCACCGAAAACGTCAGCGTCACGCAAAGTGCCAGTTGCTCCGGCGAGCCGGCAGCCATGCGCTGCATTTCTGCCGGGGTGAGAATTTCCCCGGCGAGACGCTCGGCGCGTTCGCTGCCGAGAATATTCTCCAGGTCCATACCCAAACCGCGCCAATGCTCTTTGTTGGCGACAATCGCCGCCGCACGCCCGGTGCTGTGGGTGATCGAGCCGCAGATGTGCGATGGCCAGACCGGCGCGCGATCTTCACCGATCGCCGGCACCACGCTCGAACCTTCCAGTTGCTGCAATGCTGCACGGGCGCAGATACGTCCGGCGAGAAACTCGGCCTGTCGCTTGGCCACCGAACGTTGAATGCTCGGCGGCGGTTCGATGGCGCTTCGGCGAAAGTCATCGCCCAGCAATTGAGCCGGATCGAAGTGGGTGCTGAGCAGCACGGTATCAGGCAACACCGTCGGTAACGGCCAGTGGCTGTCGAGCGCGGTGCAGCAGGCGGGCAGGGCGGGGGTGAGATTCATGGCGGGCATTTTGCCGTTTAGTCGAGCCGAGGTCGAGATTGGCGGTGAAGCTTTCGCGAGCAGGCTCGCTCCCACACTGGATCTATGTCACCCAGAAGATCCCCTGTGGGAGCGAGCCTGCTCGCGAAGGCCGCGCCGCGGTGTCGCTGATCAGCTAAAGATTTTCTGGAAGAACGCTTTCATGTCCGCCCAGGATTTTTCATCGGCCGCCTTGTTGTAACCGATGTCTGGACCGCCGTGGTCGCCATGGCTCAGGCGATCGGCGTCCGGATTGGTAAACCCGTGCTTGGCGCCATCGAGGCTGACGAACGTGTAGTCAACGCCAGCCTTGTCCATCTCCGCCTTGAATGCGCTGACGTTGGCCGGGGTGACCATGCTGTCCAGCGCGCCATGCTCGACCAGAACTTTCGCCTTGACGCTGCCAGGCGTCGCCGGGGTATTGGTCGCCAGCGCACCGTGGAAACTCACCACGCCGGCCAGCGGCTCACCCTGACGCGCCGCATTCAACACCACGCCACCGCCAAAGCAGTAACCGATAGCGGCGATTTTATTGACGTCGGTCTGTGGCTGTTTCTTCAGCAAATTCAGCCCGGCGTCAAACCGTTTGCTGGAGGCGGCCGTGTCCGCCGTCGCCGCCTGCATGAACGCCATCGCATCTTTCGGGTGTTCAGTGTTCTTGCCTTCGCCGTACATATCGATTGCCAGCGCGCTGTAGCCGAGCCCGGCGAGATCGCGCGCGCGGCGTTTGGCGTAATCGTTCAGGCCCCACCATTCGTGCACCACGACCACGCCGGGGCGCGCGCCTTTTATGGCGTCGTCATAGGCGTAGTAACCGATCAGTTTCGTACCGTCGGCACTCTGATAGGGGATTTCTTCAGTCTTGATCGCAGCCTGGGTGAGGCTGCTGACCGCCAGCAACGTGAGGGCGAGGAACAGGCGCATGGTCGGGTGTCCTTATTGAAAAGTGTTCAAAACAGCCTAGTCGATTTGATTCAGGTCAGGTTCAGAGAGCGTTCAGGGGAGGTACAGGGGCAGGTCAGTAACCTTGCGCCATACCCAAACAGCACTGTGAAAGAGGAAATACTCATGACTCGTTTTAACAAACTGCTGCTGGCATTTACCCTGTTAGGCTCCAGCATCGCGGCCAACGCCGACGACACCACCAATTTCGCCGGCCTGACTTTCGGCCAGACCAGCGACAAGATCGATAAGTCCCGCGCACTGAATGGCAACCTCGGTCACCCGAATGCCACCGGCGCCATCGACGGCAACAACACCTACGGCGTACGCCTCGGTCAGCAAAACAGCCAGGGTCGCTACTACGCCACCTACGATAATGTGTCGGGCTCGCACAATGGCATTAAACTGCGCCAGGAAAACCTGCTGGGCAGCTACGATCTGTTCTATCCGGTGGGCGGCAGCACCAAGCTGTTCGGTGGCGCCACGGCCGGTTTGACCAAATTGACGCAGGATTCGCCAGGCTACAGCCGCGACAGTGACATCGGTTACGCCGTCGGCGGCCAGTTCGGTGTGTTGCAGCAAGTCTCGCAGAGCACTTCGGTCGAACTCGGTTACCGTTACCTGATGAGCAACGCCAGCACCGAGATGAAAGAGAGCGGTGGCAGCAAACAAGGCTCGCTGGATTTGACCAGCAGCGCGCAGACTTACCTGTCGGCCAACTACTATTTCTAAGGAGCGACAGCGAAATCATTGTGGGAGCGAGCCTGCTCGCGAAAGCGGTGAATCAGTCGATCAATTTATCGACTGACACATAGCCTTCGCGAGCAGGCTCGCTCCCACAGGTGTGTTTTTGGAGATGCTGATTTACCCGGGAGAGTGTTATGAAACTGTTGGTCGTCGAAGATGAAGCGCTGTTGCGCCATCACCTGCAAACCCGCCTGACGGAAAGCGGTCACGTGGTCGAGTCCGTGGCCAATGCCGAAGAGGCGCTGTACCAGACCGGGCAGTTCAACTTTGACCTGGCGGTGATCGATCTTGGCTTGCCGGGCATGGGCGGCCTCGACCTGATTCGCCAGCTGCGCTCGGGCGGCAAGACCTTCCCGATATTGATCCTCACCGCGCGCGGCAACTGGCAGGACAAGGTCGAAGGCCTCGCCGCCGGCGCCGACGACTACGTGGTCAAGCCGTTCCAGTTCGAAGAGCTCGACGCGCGCCTGAATGCCTTGCTGCGCCGCTCCAGCGGTTTCACCCAGTCGACCATCGTCGCCGGCCCGCTGCTGCTCGACCTCAATCGCAAACAGGCGACCCTCGACGAACAACCGCTGGCGCTGACCGCCTACGAATACCGCATCCTCGAATACCTGATGCGCCACCATCAACAAGTGGTGCCCAAGGATCGCTTGATGGAGCAGCTCTACCCGGACGACGACGAGCGCGATCCAAACGTCATCGAAGTGTTGGTCGGGCGTCTGCGCCGCAAGCTCGAAGGTCCGGCCGGGTTCAAACCGATCGACACCGTGCGCGGTCTCGGTTATCTGTTCAATGAGCGCTGCACTTGATTCGTTCGTTACGCGTTCGGCTGATGCTCGCCGCCACCACGTTGGCGGTGTTGTTCATGCTCGCCTTGCTCCCGGCGATGCAGGGCGCGTTCAGCCTCGCGTTGCAGGACTCGATCGAACAGCGGCTGGCCTCGGACGTCACCACGCTGATCTCTGCCGCACGTATAGAAAACGGCCGGCTGGTGATGCCCAATCAGTTGCCGGATGAGCGTTTCAACCTCACTGACTTCCGCCTGCTCGGCTACATCTACGACCGTGAAGGGCATCTGGTCTGGCGCTCGAAAGCCACCCAGGAAGAGCAGATCAATTACAAACCGCGCTACGACGGCCTCGGCAACGAGTTCGCGCGGATCCGCGAGGTCAACGGTCAGGAATTCTTCGTTTACGACGTTGAAGTCAAACTGCTTGGCGGCAAAAGCGCGGCGTTCAGCATCGTCGCCCTGCAACCGGTGCGCGAGTACGAAACCACCCTCGAAGGCCTGCGCGAAAACCTCTACCTCGGGTTTGGCGCAGCTTTGCTGGTGTTGCTGGCGCTGTTGTGGATCGGCCTGACCTGGGGCCTCAAGGCCTTGCGCCAACTCAGTCAGGAACTCGACGAAATCGAAGGCGGCACCCGCGAAAGCCTCACCGAGCAACACCCGCGTGAACTGCTGCGCCTGACCGGCTCGCTCAACCGTTTGCTGCTCAGCGAACGCCAGCAGCGCAGCCGTTATCGCGACTCGCTCGATGATCTGGCGCACAGCCTGAAAACCCCGTTGGCGGTGTTGCAAGGCGTCAGTGAAGACATGGCCCAGCGCCCCGAAGACCGCGATCAGGCGTGGGTGCTGCAAAGTCAGATCGAGCGCATGAGCCAGCAGATCAGCTATCAACTGCAACGCGCGAGCTTGCGTAAAAGTGGTCTGGTGCGCCATCAGGTGCGTTTGCAACCGGTGCTGAAAAGCCTCTGTGACACGCTGGACAAGGTCTACCGCGACAAACGTGTGCGCGTGGCGTTTGATCTGCCCGAGCATTGCTATGTGCCGATCGAGCAGGGCGCCTTGCTGGAGATGATGGGCAACCTGCTGGAAAACGCCTATCGCCTGTGTCTGGGTGAAGTGCGCATCAGTGTGCGTGAATCTCTGGCCGGGATTGAGCTGTGCATCGAAGACGACGGCCCAGGCGTGCCGCCGGATCAGCGCGCGCGGATTCTCGAGCGCGGCGAACGCCTGGATGCCCAGCATCCGGGGCAGGGGATCGGGTTGGCGGTGGTCAAGGACATCATCGAAAGTTACAGCGCCAAACTGGCGCTGGGGGATTCACCGATGGGCGGGGCGGCGTTCCGGATTCATTTTCCGGCGGTGTGATTAAAAGCTGCCCTCACCCTAACCCTCTCCCAGAGGTAGAGGGGACCGACCGAAGTGTCTGGCGTTATACATCGACCTGAAATAGCCAGTCGATTATGGATTCAGTAGAGAGCGTTCAGGTCGGCGGAAACTCTGAACATCCCCCAATCAGTCCCCTCTCCCTCGGGGATAGGGATAGGGATAGGGTTAGGGTGAGGGGCTTTTGATTCAGCGCCTCACTGCTCCTGCGCCCGATAAGCCCCCGGCGTCAGCCCCGTCCACTTCTTGAACGCCCGGTGAAACGCCGACGGTTCAGAGAACCCCAACTGCTCGGCAATCTGTTGCAACGACAGATCCGCCCGCCCCAGATGGTAGATGGCGATATCCCGCCGCAGCTGATCCTTCAACTCCTGAAAACTCGTGCCTTCCTCGCGCAAATGCCGGCGCAGCGTCTGCGGGCTGATGTGCATATGCGCCGCGACCGCTTCCAGATCCGGCCAGCGCGCACTGTCGCGGCTGAGCAAACGGCGCAGGCGACTGCTGAGGCTGTCGCCGTCGTCCGGGCGAGAAAGCAGGTCGGCGGGAGAGCGTTCGAGGAAATGCTTGAGTGTGCGTTCATCCTGCAGCAGCGGCATGTGCAGATAGCGACTGTGAAACAGCAGGCTGCTCTGCTCGGTGCCGAAGGTCGTCGGGCAGGGGAACAGCAGATCGTACTCGGCGCCATGCTCCGGGCGCGGGTAACTGAATGTCGCCTGTTCGAGGCGAATCCGCTGGCCGATCAGCCAACTGCCGAGGCGATGCCAGATCACCAGCAGGCTTTCCGTCAAAAAGTGATCCGGATCCCACAATGGCGAATCGTCGAGACTCAAACGCACCCATTCGTCTTCGCGGCTCAGGGTCAGGCGCGGGGCTGCGGGGAATAGGCTATAAAACAATAAACCGCGTTGCAGTGCCTTCTCCAGATTGCGGCAGTGAATCGAGGCGTGGCACATCATCGCGAAGCTGCCGGGTTTGCTCGGTGCATTGCCGAAACCCAGATACTCGTCGTCCAGCGCCAGCCACAGGCCCTGGATCAAGCGGGTGAATTGTTCCGGAGCGAGGCGCGCGCGCGGCTCGTCAAGTAACTCCGGGCTGATGCCCAGTTGCAGCAGCATCTTTGAGTAGTCGAACTGCAGGCGCCGCGCGCCACCGAGTGCAGCACGGGCGAAATGACTGGCAATGGTGCGTTCGCGCATAAGCGGCAGATCCTTCCTCAGGCGCTGGATGGTAGCCGGGGGTGACAGGCGCAACAAGGCGGATTTCCGCCAAATTGTAGGACGAGATCGAGCAACTTGGCGGAAATCCGCCACACTCAAGTCACCAGGGGGTGACGGAAAAAAACCTGCAGGCCTTGATATCAAAAGGCTTGCAGCGAAATGCACCAAAGTGGCACGGCGTTTGCGATATGAGCGACAGAAGCGTGCGTTGATCCTGTCCGGACAGCGCCGCTCCAACAACAAATCCCTCCAGTGCAGGAGGGTTCGCAATTCAGGTTTCGCGGCCAACAGATGGATGTTGCTACGCGGGGCTCTTGAGGAAACTTGCAATGACGACTCGTCAGCCACTGTACAAATCCCTGTATTTACAGGTGATCGTCGCAATCGTTATCGGTATCGCGCTCGGTCACTACTACCCGCAGTTCGGTGTGGCCGTAAAGCCGCTGGGTGACGGGTTCATCAAACTGATCAAAATGATCATCGCCCCGATCATTTTCTGCACCGTGGTCAGCGGCATCGCCGGCATGCAAAGCATGAAGTCGGTCGGCAAGACCGGCGGCTACGCACTCCTGTACTTCGAAATCGTTTCGACCATCGCGCTGCTGGTCGGTCTGGTTGTGGTCAACGTTGTGCAACCGGGCGCCGGCATGCACATCGACGTCGCCACCCTTGATGCTTCGAAAGTCGCTTCTTATGTAGCGGCTGGTGCTGACCAAAGCGTGGTCGGTTTCCTGCTCAACGTGATCCCGACCACCATCGTCGGCGCGTTCGCCACCGGTGACATCCTGCAAGTGCTGATGTTCTCGGTGATCTTCGGTTTCGCCCTGCATCGCCTGGGTGCTTACGGCAAGCCGATCCTCGACTTCATCGATCGCTTTGCCCACGTGATGTTCAACATCATCAACATGATCATGAAGCTCGCGCCAATCGGTGCCTTCGGTGCCATGGCCTTCACCATCGGTGCCTACGGTGTCGGCTCGCTGGTGCAGCTGGGTCAACTGATGATCTGCTTCTACATCACTTGCCTGTTGTTCGTGCTGATCGTGCTTGGCGGTATTGCACGCATGCACGGCTTCAGCGTGCTGAAGATGATCCGTTACATCCGTGAAGAACTGCTGATCGTCCTCGGCACTTCGTCGTCGGAATCGGTTCTGCCACGCATGCTGATCAAGATGGAGCGTCTGGGTGCGAAGAAATCGGTAGTGGGTCTGGTGATCCCGACCGGTTACTCGTTCAACCTCGACGGTACCGCGATCTACCTGACCATGGCCGCCGTGTTCATTGCTCAGGCAACTGACACGCACATGGACATCACTCACCAGATCACGCTGCTGGTGGTGTTGTTGCTGTCCTCCAAAGGCGCAGCCGGTGTCACCGGTTCGGGCTTCATCGTGCTGGCAGCGACCCTGTCGGCGGTAGGTCACCTGCCGGTGGCCGGTCTGGCGCTGATCCTCGGTATCGACCGCTTCATGTCCGAAGCACGCGCACTGACCAACCTGGTGGGCAACGCCGTTGCGACCATCGTGGTTGCCAAGTGGGTGAAAGAGCTGGACACCGACACGCTGCAAGCCGAGCTGGCCTCGGGCGGTCGCGGTATTGCTGATACCCGTCCGGAAGATGACCTGGGTGTGGCTGAAGGCCCAACTCCGAGCAGCGTCAAGTAAGTAAAAAAGCCCTTGTGGCGAGGGGATTTATCCCCGTTGGGTCGCGAAGCGGCCCCTTCTGAAGATAAGAGAAGGGGCCTGCTGCGCAGTCCAACGGGGATAAATCCCCTCACCACAGGGTTTTTTATTGCCTGCGATTTGAGCGTTACGGTCACTGTTGCTGACACATCGGGTGATTGCTGTATGCGGCACGGCTGCCTAGGCTGCTTGCATCGCTCAAGGAGTTTGCCCATGTCCGCACCGCTGGCCTCACTGAAGATCCTCGATTTTTCGATCCTGTTGCCGGGGCCGTTCGCTTCGCTGTTGCTGGCGGACATGGGCGCCGACGTGCTGCGCATCGAATCGCCGACGCGCATGGATTTGTTGCGCGTGTTGCCGCCGCACGATGGCGGGATGTCGGCCAGTCACGCCTACCTCAATCGCAACAAGCGCAGCCTGGCGCTGGACCTGAAACAGCCCGAGGCGCTGGCAGTGGTCAAGCAGTTGCTCGCTGATTACGACATCGTTCTGGAACAGTTTCGCCCCGGGGTAATGGAGCGATTGGGCCTGGGGTATGAGGCGCTGAAGGCGATCAACCCGAAGCTGATTTACGTGTCGATCACCGGCTATGGGCAGACCGGCCCGTACAAGGATCGCGCCGGGCATGACATCAACTATCTGGCGCTGGCGGGCCTCTCCAGTTACACCGGCCGCGCCGACAGTGGGCCGTTGCCGTTGGGCATGCAGGTGGCGGATATTGCCGGTGGTTCGTTGCACGGCGTGATCGGCTTGCTAGCGGCAGTGATTGCCCGTCAGCAAACCGGGCAGGGCACCCATCTGGACGTGAGCATGACCGACTGCGCGTTCAGTCTGAATGCCATGGCCGGCGCCGGCTATCTGGCCTGCGGCGCGGAGCCTGGCTGGGAAGACCAGATGCTCAATGGCGGCAGCTTCTACGATTATTACCGTTCGCGTGATGGACGCTGGATGTCTGTCGGCAGCCTTGAGCCGGCATTCATGCAGCCGCTGTGTGCGGCGCTCGGTCGGCCGGAATTGGCGGCGCAAGGGTTGTCGCCGAAACCTGAGCAACAGCGGGCGCTGAAGGAGGCGTTGAAGATCGAGTTTGAACGGCATGACTTTGCTGAACTGTGCGAGATGTTTGCCGGGATCGATGCGTGTGTCGAGCCGGTGTTGAATTTGAGTGAGGCCGTGCGCCATCCGCAATTGCAGGCGCGTGAACTGGTGACGCAGGTGCCGCGCGGGGATGGCACGACGCAGGCGCAGATGGCGTGTCCGTTGAAATTTTCCGAGGATTTACCGGCGCCACGGCATGTCGGGGTGGTGTTGGGGCAGCATACGGATGAGGTGTTGGCAGAGTTGGGATTTAGTGTTGAGCGGGTTGCTGAATTGCGTGCGGCAAAAGTGGTGGGGTAGATGCAAAAGATCGCAGCCTTCGGCAGCTCCTACAGGGGTATGCAATCTCATGTAGGAGCTGCCGAAGGCTGCGATCTTTTGATCTTTATTCCACCCGCATCTCACCACTAAAGACCAAGGTATTGCGGCAGCTGCGGCACAAATACCGCCGTCCCTGCCGCACCAGTCCATGGCGCTGCGCCGAAAAGGGAAAATCACTGTCCGCGCACGGGCATTTGTAGATATAGCGCGTCACGCTGCGGCGCTTGATTGCGTAGGTGTGGCAGCGATCCGGCGGCAGTTCATACACCCCGCGCATGATCAATTGCCATTCTTCGCCATGCGGCTGAATGCGCTCGCCGAACAATTGATGAGCGATCAGGTGCGCGACTTCGTGGGCCACGGTCTGCTTGAGGAAGTGCTCGGTGTTTTCCCGGTACAGCTGCAAATTGAAGCGCAGCAGGTTCTCGTGCAAATGCGCGACACCGGCTTTTTGCCCGCGCAGCTTGAGGCTGACGACAGGACGTGGGAAGGAACGTTTGAAAAAGGCTTCAGCGAGTTGGTAACAGTCTTCGACGCGGGTATTGAGTTGCTCGGGCATGCTTGATGGATCTCCAGAGACCATGAGTATGCCGCAACGCCCCGGACTTGCGAATCGTCGAGCTGCCGAATGGTCATCCGGAAAACGAGAAGGCCGCCTTGCGGCGGCCTGAATGGGCAGATGTGGTTTTTCTCGGCCGGTCAGTTCGTATACACAGGGCCTACGCCCAGGCCCCAGACAATCACGGTAAACGCCATGATCGCGACCAGCACTACCAGGCCCACCGCCAGCACCGAGCTGGAAAACAGAAAGCCTTCGTCCGATGGAATGTTCATGAACGTCGGCAGCCCCACGTACAGCAGATAAACCGTGTAACAGATGGCCGCCGTGCCGACGATCATCCCCAGCCACATATGTGGATACAGCGCCGCCAGCCCACCGACGAACAACGGTGTCGCGGTGTAGGTAGCGAACGCGACGCAACGCGCCAGGCTTGGGTTGGCGTCATAAGTGCGCGCCATCCAGTGCACGAAAGCGCCCATCACCGCGACGCCGCCGAGCATCGCCAGGTAGGACATGACGGTCATCCAGACTGCGCTTTCAACAGTGAGCATCACTGGCGAGCGACTACCGATCACCCAGCCGACCTGCGTGGTGCCAATGAACGCCGAGACAGCGGGGATCGCCGCCAGAATCAGCGTGTGTGTCAGGTACATGTGGCTGATGCTTTCCTCTTGGTCGCCACGGATTTCCTTCCATTCCTGATCGGGGTGGGTAAAAAGTCCCACTACGTGATGGATCATGCCAGTCACTCCTCTTGTTATTGCCATCGCCCCCCAACGGAGCGCCTACGGGCCAATGAGGCCGAGCAAATTCAGGTCTTGGATGTGTGCGACCTTATGTCGCAGTATAGAAAGGACTTAACCGCACAGGTATTAGGGGCTTAGAGCAAATCGCGCTGTAAACACGGGGCTTAATCGCCGTACAGTCTTGACGAGCCCCTGTAGGAGCTGCCGAAGGCTGCGATCTTTTGATCCTGTTTTTTACCGTCAAAAGATCGCAGCCTTCGGCAGCTCCTACATTGAAGGCGGCATTCCAGATTACGGACGGTCGGGATGCACACTTCGCGCATTCGGGGTTTTTGCGTAAAATGCCGGCCTTTCGTCACACCTCACGGATTTCGCGTCATGGGCACTCTTACGGTCAACCAGAACAAACTGCAAAAGCGCCTGCGCCGCCTGGCCGGCGAAGCGGTCGCTGATTTCAACATGATCGAAGACGGCGACAAGGTCATGGTCTGCCTGTCCGGGGGCAAGGACAGCTACACCATGCTCGACGTGCTGCTGCACCTGCAGAAGGTTGCACCGATCAAGTTCGAGATCGTCGCGGTGAACATGGACCAGAAGCAGCCGGGCTTCCCCGAGCACGTGCTGCCGGCCTATCTGAAAGAGCTGGGCGTCGAGTACCACATCGTCGAGAAAGACACCTACTCGGTGGTCAAGGAATTGATTCCGGAAGGCAAGACCACCTGCTCGCTGTGCTCGCGCCTGCGTCGCGGCACGTTGTACACCTTCGCCGACGAAATCGGCGCGACCAAGATGGCCCTCGGTCACCACCGTGACGATATCGTCGAGACGTTCTTCCTCAACATGTTCTTCAATGGCAGCCTGAAAGCGATGCCGCCGAAGCTGCGCGCCGATGACGGCCGCAACGTGGTGATCCGTCCGCTGGCGTACTGCAACGAGAAAGACATTCAGGCGTATTCGGACCTCAAGGAATTCCCGATCATCCCGTGCAACCTCTGCGGCTCGCAGGAAAACCTGCAGCGTCAGGTGGTCAAGGACATGCTCCAGGACTGGGAGCGCAAGACCCCGGGCCGAACTGAAAGCATCTTCCGCAGTCTGCAGAACGTCATCCCGTCGCAACTGGCTGACCGCAACCTGTTCGACTTCACCAGCCTGAAGATCGACGAGACCGCAGCTTCGCGCTTCGTCAACATCGTCAATCTGTAAACCCCATTTTTATGTGGCCGCGCTTTTGTGGCGAGGGGATTTATCCCCGTTGGAGCGCGAAGCGCTCCCAGAATAGTCTGAGGCTGCTGCGCAGCCCAACGGGGATAAATCCCCTCGCCACAAGGGCCCCACATTGGTTTTTTGTTTCATTCGATAGGAGAGGGCATGCGCGATTACAAGTGGCTGCACGAATACTGTCTGAACCGCTTCGGTTCGGCAGCTGAACTGGAAGCCCATCTGCCCGTTCCCAAGACCCCTGCGCAACTGCGCAAGATCAGCGACGACCGCTACCTCTCGACCATGGCCCTGCGCGTGTTTCGTGCCGGCCTCAAGCACAGTCTGGTCGACGCCAAGTGGCCGGCCTTCGAAGAAGTGTTCTTCAAGTTCGATCCGGAAAAAGTCGTGCTGATGAGTGCCGAGCATCTCGAACGCCTGATGCAGGATGCACGGATCATCCGTCATCTGGGCAAGCTCAAGAGTGTGCCGCGCAATGCGCAGTTCATTCTCGATGTCGAGAAGGACAAAGGCAGTTTCGGCGCGCTGATTGCTGACTGGCCGGTGACCGATATCGTCGGTTTGTGGACCTACCTGAAAAAGCACGGCCATCAACTCGGCGGGCTGTCGGCACCACGCTTTTTGCGCATGGTCGGCAAGGACACATTCGTGCCGAGCTACGACGTGGTCGCGGCGCTGAATGCGCAGAAGATCGTCGACAAGGTGCCGACCAGCCAGCGTGATCTGGCGATTGTGCAGGACGCCTTCAATCAGTGGCATGAACAGAGCGGCGGGCGGGCGATGAGCCAGATTTCGATGATGCTCGCGTACACCGTCAACCATTAAGACCGCGTCGCCCCATTCGCGAGCAAGCCCGCTCCCACATTTTGGAATGCGTTCCCCTGTGGGAGCGGGCTTGCTCGCGAAGGCGTCCGTTCAGGCGATAGAGATTTCGCCTTCACCCGCCAATTTGCGATTCAACTGATACCGCCACCGCACATACAACAGCGCCGAGCAGAACACCGCCAGACTCGCGACCATCTCCAGCACCCCAAACAACTGTCGATTCGGGTCATACGCCGCCAGTGCGCCTTTGATGAAATACAGGTTCACCACAAAACACATCCACGAATGCCCGCGCGCGCTGCCCATGATCATCGCCGGAGCGAGGACAATCCACGGGATCAGTTCGACCAGCAGAATCACCCACGGCCGCGCGCCGTGCAGGTCGGCGAAGACCAGGTAATAAGCGGCGAGCAAACCGGCCAAGGCGAAAAAACTCAGCAGGCTGATTACCCGCATGGCCTTGACGCGTGGCTCCAGCCATTCGACGGAAGGCAAAATCTTCGGCTTCTTCGCCACTGTCAGCCCTCCAGTTTTTGCGCAGTCTTGGCCAAGCGCAGGCCGAGGGCGCGACACAGCGCCACTTCGTGCTGATCCAGACCTTTTTTACCGTCAGCCCCGGCGTGATGACTGGCGCCATAAGGCGTGCCGCCACCCTGGGTTTCCAGCAGCGCCGATTCGCTGTAGGGCAGGCCGGTGATCAGCATGCCGTGGTGCAGCAGCGGCAGCATCATCGACAGCAGGGTGGTTTCCTGGCCGCCGTGCAGGCTGGCGGTGGAAGTGAACACGCCGGCCGGTTTGCCGACCAGAGCGCCGGTCAGCCACAGGTTGCTGGTGCCATCGAGAAAGTATTTCAGCGGCGCCGCCATGTTGCCGAAACGTGTCGGGCTGCCGAGTGCCAGGCCGGCGCAGTTCTTCAGGTCGTCGAGGGTGGCGTACAAGGCGCCTTCATCCGGAATCTCTGGCGCTACCGCTTCGCACTCGGTGGAGATCGCCGGTACGGTGCGCAGGCGCGCCTCGAAGCCAGCCTGTTCGACGCCGCGCGCAATCTGCCGCGCCATCTCGTTGGTCGAGCCGCTGCGGCTGTAATACAGCACCAGAATGTACGGCGCGCTCACGGCAGCAACTCCAGGATGTTTTCCGGCGGACGACCGATCACGGCTTTGTCGCCGACTTCGAGAATCGGTCGCTCCATCAGTTTTGGATGCGCGGCGATGGCGTCGATCAATTGCGCTTCGCTGAGGCTGTCGTCAGCGAGTTGAAGCATTTTGTATTCATCTTCTCCGCTGCGCAGCAGCTGACGTGCGCTGATCCCGAGTTTGCCCAGCAGGGCCTTGATTTGCCCCGCGCTCAGTGGGGTTTCGAGGTAACGCACGACGTTTGGCGTCAGGCCGCGGGCTTCAAGAAGTTCCAGCGCACCGCGGGATTTCGAGCAGCGCGGATTGTGATAAAGCGTCAGATCGGTCATGGCGGGTCGCTTCTGGCGTAAAGTGGCGGCTATTCTAACTGTGCAGCGCGCAATCCAGAACCGTCAGAGGCGATGGGTCGCAGGCGCTTTCAAATTTTCACAAGGGACACGACATGACACGGCGATTGGCAGCGGCATTGACGATTATCGGGGCGTTGATGCTGGGGGGCTGCGGCAACGATTACGGGATCGACCAGAACGGCCAGAAAGTGGCGTCCGAGCGTCTGGACAAGCAATGGGTGGTGCTCAACTACTGGGCCGAATGGTGTGGCCCGTGCCGCACGGAAATTCCCGAGCTCAACCATCTGGCGGATGAGCTGAAGAGCAAGAATGTCGGGGTGTTCGGGGTCAATTTCGACAACGTGCAGGGTGCGGAACTGAAGGAGGCCAGCGAAAAACTCGGCATCAAGTTCACCGTGCTGGCGCAAGATCCGGCGGAGCTGTTTGACGTGCCGCGCAGTGAGGCCTTGCCGGTGACCTACATCATCGACAACAAGGGCAAGGTGCGTGAACAGTTGATGGGTGAACAGACGGCGGCGGGAGTGCTGGCCAAACTCGAAGCGTTGCAGGCGACCCAATAGGTCGTTAGTGGAAGAAAAGATCGCAGCCTTCGGCAGCTCCTACAGGGTATACACGATCCATGTAGGAGCTGCCGAAGGCTGCGATCTTTTGCGGTTCAACCCTCTTCCAGCCACCAGCGCAGCGGCTTGCCTTCAGCCGGCCAGAAGCGCATCTGCTCGATCGGCGAGATGTCCCAGCGCTCGACATGTTCCAGCGCCTGCAGGAAACGCTGCTCCTGCTCCATCAGCGCCGGTGCGCAGAGCTTGCGGGTCTTGCCGATCTTGCCGAAGGTCAGTTTGTCACCGTCCAGCGTGTACGGCGCGAACCAGTGGTTGCAACCGCCGTTGCCGTAGGCGCGACCATCATCGCCGAGGGTCACGGTCAGATGGCTGTAATCCATCAATGGCCGTTCGCCAATCCACTCCAGAATGTAGCTGCGGTTCTGTTGCAGTTGCACAGGCTCCGCCGCGCAACCGACCAGACCGACACTGACCAAAGCGGTCAGGGCAAGGCGTTTCATCATGCCGGCTCCTGGCATTTCGGGCACAGGTGCTTGTCGCCAAGTGCTTTCCAGCCCAGCTCGGCGATGCGCGCAGTGGCCGCCGGTTTTTCTGCGGTTTTGCCCAGTTTGGCATCGACCGCAAATTCAAAGCTCAGCTCTTTGGCGCAGCTGTCGCAGTTGACCTGCCAGGTGTGGATCGCCAGTTCGCCGAATACCGGGCCGGTGGTCATCGCGGTCCATTGGCCCGGCGGGTTGATCAGGTGGCGGACGGTTTCGACGGTCAGGCGCATGGACAAATCCTTGCTGCCTTTAAGGGTCACCAGCAGAGCGTCACCGATGCGAATCGAACCACCGTTGCCGGTGACCTGATAGCGGCCCGGAACGAGGGCGCGGCATTCGGTGAGGGTGTGTTGCGGGTTCATCAGGGTGTAGCGGAAATCGTGTTCGACCATGGGTCCTCCAAATATGCGCGACATGCTAGCACGGGCTCGATTGCAGGATGATGCGCGCTTGCGACCTTCGATCCGGTTCAAATCGACAGGCGCTCATGGCAAACTGCCGGCCTCGACTCTGAAGGAACGGAACATGGCGCTGATCGAATGTTATGAATGCAAGCGGAGCATCAGCTCCGAAGCCTTGGTGTGCATTCATTGTGGGGCGCCGATGGCCGAGCATATCGCTCACGCTCACGCACAGAAAGTCGCGGCACCGGCAACGGCTCAGTCTTCGACGATTTCTTTCGGCAGCCTGCCGCGCAACAAGTCAGTCCCCGAGGTCGTGGCGCCAGCCCCTGCGCCGGAGCCTCTGCCGAAAGTCATGCCGGCAGCGGCGGGGCGTCGGCGCCGGCAGGCAAGCGAGCAATCGGCACCAGCGTTTCAAACGCAGGCCAACGCCGATGGCAGCCGCCCGGTAGAGGGCTGGCTGAAGATCATGGTGTTTCTGTTGCCGATGATGTTCGTCTGGTTTCTGCTGCGCAGCGGTCACTCGATGAAGCAGCGCTTTTTCGGCTTTGGCTGGCTGGCGCTGTTGATCCTCGCGTCGACGCTGTCACCAAAGTAAACCGTCTGGCGATCAACCCTCGACCTGGTTCTGCGGCGCACCTGCCGCCCAGGTCGCGATGTTGTGCAGGGTGGTCGCGGCAATCGCGCCCAATGCTTCATGGGTCAGAAAGGCCTGATGCGCAGTGACGATCACGTTAGGAAAAGTCAGCAAGCGCGCCAGCACATCGTCCTGCAACGGCAGGTCGGAGCGATCCTCGAAAAACAGCTGTGCCTCCTCCTCGTAGACATCCAGCCCCAGATAACCGAGTTGTCCCTCTTTCAGCGCGTCGATCAGCGCCGGCGTGTCGACCAGACCACCGCGCCCGGTGTTGATCAGCATCGCCCCCCGCTGCATGTGCGCCAGCGAATCGCGGTTGATCAAGTGCTTACTGTGTTCGTTGAGCGGGCAGTGCAGGCTGATGATGCGCGATTGCGCGAGCAGTTCGGGCAGGCTCAGATAACGCGCGCCCAAGGCTACGACATCCGGGTTCGGATACGGATCGTAAGCGAGCAACTGACAGCCAAAGCCGTGCATGATTTTGGCGAACGTCGCGCCGATCTGTCCGGTCCCGACGATGCCGACGGTTTTCCCGACCAGATCGAATCCAGTCAGACCGTGCAGGCTGAAGTCGCCTTCGCGGGTGCGGTTATAGGCGCGATGCAAACGGCGATTGAGCGCCAGAATCAGCGCGACAGCATGTTCGGCCACGGCATGCGGCGAGTAGGCCGGGACGCGCACGACACCCAGCCCCAGGCGTTTTGCCGCGACCAGATCAACATGGTTGTAACCCGCCGAACGCAGGGCGATCAGGCGCGTGCCGCCAGCGGCCAGGCGTTCCAGCACCGGCGCGCTGAGGTCATCATTGATAAACGCGCAAACCACTGCATGACCATCGGCCAGCGCAGCAGTGTCAAGACTGAGCCGAGCGGGCTGGAAATGCAGTTCGATCCCGGCCGGGCAAGCGGCGCCGAGGAAGCTGTCGCGGTCGTAGGTCTGACTGCTGAAAACGATCGTGCGCATGAAATCCTCCTGGAGCATCGACGCGGGCCCCCATCACCCGCGACAACTGTAGCGTCCGGCAGCGTTGCCGGCATTGCCGTGGATCAGGCGCTGATCTTCGCCTGCGTGGCCAGACGATTGATTGCCCGCTCCAGTTCATCGAGCGCCATCAACGCTTTCGGATCATCCTGTTTGAGCAGGGTTTCACTGCGTTGGCAGGCGGCGCGCAACTGCGGCACGCCACAGTAACGAGTCGCGCCGTGCAGGCGATGAACGCGTTCGAGCAGGGCATTCTGGTCGTGATTGTCGCGTGCCGTGCGGATGGCTTCGCGATCGGCTTCCAGTGACGCGAGCAGCATCGCCAGCATGTCCGCCGCCAGATCGGCCTTGCCGGCAGCAAGACGCAGACCTTCTTCGTGGTCGAGCACCGGCAATTCATGATTGCCCAAGGCGCTGTCGCTGCTGCGCTCCGGGCCTTGATTGCGCAAGGCCAGCCCGGTCCATTTCAGCACCACCTGCGCCAGTTGCCGTTCACTGATCGGCTTGGTCAGGTAATCGTCCATGCCGCTTTGCAGCAGCGCGCGTTTTTCGTTGGCCATGGCGTGGGCGGTGAGGGCGACAATCGGCAGCGGTGTGCAATGCCGTTCGCTTTCCCACTGGCGGATGGTTTCGGTGCTCTGGCGGCCGTCCATGCCCGGCATCTGCACGTCCATCAGCACCAGATCGAAAGATTCGCTCTGCACCGCTTTGACGGCGGCGTAACCGCTTTCCACAGCGAGAACCTTGGCGCCCATGTCTTCGAGCAGGGTTTGCACCAGCAGCAGGTTGGCCGGGTTGTCGTCGACGCAAAGTACTTTCGGTGCACGGCTCGACAGCGGTTCGCCGGGCTCATTGCGCGGCTGGCGCGGGTTGGCCAGATCCGACAGCGCGCGGCGCAATTTGCGCGTGCATGCCGGTTTGGCCTGGAGCTGGCTGTGCGGGTTCGGCACCGACAGATGGAACAGCGTCTGCTCGGTGGTCGGGCACAGCACCAGCACTTTGCAGCCGAGATGTTCGAGGTCCCAGATGTGCTGGTTCAAACGTTCCGGGAGCATGTCGTTGCTGGTGATGCCAAGCACCGCCAGATCAATCGCCTGATCGGTCTGATGCGCGGCGGTGACGCCATTGGTCAGGCTTTCGAGGGTATTGAAGGTGGTGACGTCGAGGCCGCAGTCTTCCAGTTGATGCTGCAAGGCCTGGCGCGCCAGTTCGTGGTTTTCCAGCACCGCCACGCGGCGTCCGAGCAGCGGCGCCGAAGGCAGGTCTTCGGCATCGTCGCGGGTCTTCGGCAGGCTCAGGCTGATCCAGAATTCGGAGCCCTCGCCCGGCGTGCTGTCGACGCCGATTTCGCCGCCCATCTGCTCGATCAGGCGCTTGGAAATCACCAGCCCGAGGCCGGTGCCACCCGGTTGGCGCGATAACGAATTATCGGCCTGACTGAAAGCCTGGAACAACGCGCGGACATCCTGACTGGACAGACCGATGCCGGTGTCCTGAATGCTGATACGCAATTGCACGCTGTCTTCGTGGTCTTCTTCGAGCATCGCGCGGGCAACGATGGTGCCTTCGCGAGTGAACTTGATCGCGTTGCTGACCAGGTTGGTAAGGATCTGCTTGAGGCGCAGCGGATCACCGACCAGCGACAGCGGCGTGTCGCGATAGACCAGGCTGACCAGCTCCAGCTGTTTGGCGTGCGCGGCGGGCGCAAGAATGGTCAGGGTGTCCTGCAGCAAATCACGCAGGTTGAACGGAATATGGTCGAGCACCAATTTACCGGCCTCGATTTTCGAGAAGTCGAGGATCTCGTTGATGATCCCCAGCAAACTGTCGGCGGACTTTTCGATGGTGCCCAGATAGTCGAGCTGGCGCGGGGTCAGCTCGCTTTTCTGCAAGAGATGGGTGAAACCGAGAATGCCGTTGAGCGGCGTACGGATCTCGTGGCTCATGTTGGCGAGGAATTCGGATTTGATCCGGCTGGCTTCCAGCGCCTCTTTGCGCGCCAGGTCCAGTTCGATGTTCTGGATCTCGATGGTTTCCAGATTCTGCCGGACGTCTTCGGTGGCCTGATCGACGCTGTGCTGCAGTTCTTCGCGAGCGTTCTGCAACGTTCCGGCCATGCGGTTGATGCCCGACGCCAGCTCATCCAGCTCCTGACTGCCGAGCGGCGGCAGACGGGTTTCGAGGTGGCCGTCCTTGAGTTGCGCGACGGCTTGTTTGATCTGGCTCAGCGGGCGGTTGATGGTGCGGCCCATGCGTAACGCGAGCAACGCCGCCCCGGCAAGACCGGCGGCGATCAGCAACAGACTGGCAAACAGACTGCGGTAACCGCGCAGCAACATGCCGTTGTGCGACAGCTCCAGTTCGACCCAGCCGAGCAGGCGATCGGATTCTTCCGGGATCAGTTCACCGGCAAGATTGCGGTGCTTGCCGAACACCGGCATCAGGTAGCGAGTCGCGTCATTGCCGCTGCGCCGTTGCAATTGCGCGCTGTCGCCACTCGGTGCCTGATTGAGCATGGTCGGGCCGGCGTGGGCCAGCGGCGAGCGATCCGGCGCAAGAAACGTGACGGCGCGCACGTCCGGTTGCTCGAGGGATTGCGTGGCGATGCGTTCGAGCAGCTCATTGTTGCCGTGGCCCATTGCAGGTGCCACCAGCGGCGCCAGTTGCTCGGCGATCATTTCGCCGCGCTGCATCAACTGGGTCTGCAAGTCGGACTGCTGCGCCCAAGTGAAATATCCACCCAGCACCAGCGCCATCAGGCTGGTCGGCAACAAGGTCAGCAATAACACACGACCTTTGATTCCCAGTTTCTTGAGCACACCTATCTCCTGCATCCCGCTGAACTGTTGACTCATACGTGCATCCGGCACGCGACATTGGCGCAGTGTAGCGATTTGCTCGCGGGCAATCTCCGGAAAAATGCGCTCGCGGTGGGTCAGGGCGCAGGTGTGCGTTTGTCTGTTGGGTCAACCTTGGGTTGCCCGATGCCCGGCAATCTTGAATAATCACTCTCAACTGAGAATTACTTGCAGATACTCATGACTCCTGTTTCCGCTGGCCAGCCACGCATACTTTCCATCGAAGACGATCCGGTGCTCGGCGCCTATGTGCACGAGCATCTGGGTCGCAGCGGGTTTCAGGTGACCTGGTGCCAGAACGGTCAGGAAGGCCTGAACATCGCCAAGCGCCAGCCGTTCGATGTAGTGCTGATGGATATTCTGTTGCCGGGCATGGACGGTTTGAACGTGCTGACACAATTGCGCCAGAGTCATTCGACGCCGGTGCTGCTGATGTCAGCCCTGGGGGCCGAGGCGGATCGCATTAGCGGTTTCCGCCTGGGCGCCGACGACTATTTGCCAAAACCCTTCAGCATGGCTGAGCTGCATGTGCGCATCGAAGCGATCCTGCGGCGAGTGGCGCTTGATCGTCGGCCGTCTGCCACTGCCCCGACTGTGGCGACAGGCACGCTGCGCTTCGACGATGAACAGTGCGACGTGTTCTTTCGCGATCTATCGGCCGGGCTGACCCGCAGCGAATTTCGTCTGCTGGAAACCCTCAATCGCAATGACGAGGAAGTGCTGAGCAAAGCCTTCCTTTATCAGCATGTCCTGCAACGCGGTTATGCCGCGCACGATCGCAGCCTCGACATGCACATCAGCCAGATTCGCCGCAAACTCAAAGCCATCGGTTACACCGAGCGGGAAGTGCGCACGGTGTGGGGCAAGGGCTATGTCTTGAGCGCTGCCGATGAAACTGTCTGAACTGCCGGGGCGGCATTCGCTGTTCTGGAAACTCGCCTGTTTGCTGGTCGCGTTCTGCCTGCTGATGATCTGGCTGAGCTGGTCGTGGGGCCGTTATATGGAGGAGCGCAATCAGTTCCTCTCCGACGAGGCGCGCGGCACGCTGGCGCGTTATGCCGGCGAGGCCGAGCGTGCCTGGCAGCGCGGTGGGCGCAATGGAATTGATGACTGGTTGCAGAGCATGGAGTTGCGCGAAGCCAGTTGGGTTGGGGTGATCGGCGGCAATTTGCAATCGCTGGGCAGTGATCCGCTGAGCGAGCAGGAAATCCAGCACCTGACCTTTTTGCGCGGGCTCGATTGGCCGATTCACAAACAGGGGCGGCCGTGGTTGCGCATTCCGTTCCCCAAAGATCCTTCCGCCGGCAGTCTGGTGATCGAATTGCCCGAGCGTTTTTTGCCGGGTAAATATCGCCTGTTCTGGCGCGTGATCACCAACGGGGTGATTCCGGGGCTGTTCACGTTTTTGTTGTGCGTCGGTCTCTATCGTCTGTTGGTGGTGCCGTTGAACAACCTGCGCGAACAGGCCAACGCCTGGCGCGCCGATCAACTGAATGTGCGGCTGTCGAGCGGCATTACCCAGCGCCCGGATGAGCTCGGTGAACTGGCCCGGGCGTTCGACTCGATGTCCGAGCGCCTGCAATCGACCGTCGCCCTGCAACAGCAACTACTGCGTGACCTGTCCCACGAATTGCGCACGCCGCTGAGCCGCTTGCGCGTGGCCAGCGAAAGCGAACAAGGCCTGGCGCAATTGCGCGAGCGTATCGGCCGGGAAGTCGACGGCATGCAGCGGCTGGTTGAAGAAACCCTGCAACTGGCCTGGCTCGACACTGAACGCACGCCACTTCCCGACGAGGCGATCGAAGTTCAGGCACTGTGGGAAATGCTTACGGACAATGCCTGTTACGAAAGCGGCTGGCCGAGCCAGCGCTTGCAGTGCTCGGTGGAAGCGTCGTGCTGGGTGCGCGGCAATCTGAATACTTTGGCGCAGGCCCTGGAAAACATTTTGCGCAATGCCATTCGTCATTCGCCGGAAGGCGGCTTCGTCCAGCTCGACGGGCGCCGCGATGGTGATTACTGGCACCTGTGGCTGGAAGACCAGGGCGGCGGCGTGGCTGAGTCCGATCTGCAGCGGATCTTCCTGCCGTTCACCCGCCTCGACGGCTCGCGGCCTGGCGACGGCGGGTTTGGCTTGGGGCTGAGCATTGCGCGCAATGCCGTGCAGCGCCAGGGCGGGAGCATTTGGGCGGAGAATGGCGGGGCGGGGTTGCGGCTGAATTTGCGGTTGTTGGCGGATGATTGCGGTGCAGCGACAGACGCTTTCGCGAGCAAGCCCGCTCCCACATTGGATTTGCGTACACCGCAGATCGTGTGAGCAACACTGAAAATAGTGTCAGCACTGCTGACACTTTTTTTTGAGCGATACCGTCCCCTGTGGGAGCGGGCTTGCTCGCGAAGAGGCCATCTGCATTACATAGAAATTCAAAGGTACACATCAAAAGTCGCACCACTGGTGCGACTTTTGTTTGCTTATTCCTATAAACCATAAGCACCGCACTTTGCGTGATATGGCCTGCGCGGGTTTGCCGGTATGATAGGCGCCCCCGCACGTCTGGATTGCGAATACGCCATGACCCTGCAGTACCCAACCATCGCCGATTGCGTCGGCAACACTCCGCTGGTGCGTTTGCAGCGCCTGCCCGGTGCTACCAGCAACACCCTATTGCTCAAGCTCGAAGGGAATAACCCGGCGGGTTCGGTCAAGGACCGGCCGGCGCTGTCGATGATCACCCGGGCCGAATTGCGTGGGCAGATCCATGCCGGCGATACGCTGATTGAAGCGACCTCGGGCAACACCGGAATCGCCCTGGCCATGGCTGCCGCGATCAAGGGTTACAAGATGATCCTGATCATGCCGGACAACTCCAGCGCCGAGCGCAAAGCGGCGATGACCGCTTACGGTGCCGAGCTGATTCTGGTCAGCCAGGAAGAAGGCATGGAAGGCGCGCGCGATCTCGCGCAGCGTATGGAAGCCGAAGGCCGTGGCAAGGTGCTCGATCAGTTCGCCAACGGCGATAATCCTGAAGCGCACTACACCACCACCGGCCCGGAAATCTGGCGTCAGACCCAGGGCACCATCACTCACTTCGTCAGTTCGATGGGCACCACCGGCACCATCATGGGCGTTTCGCGCTACTTGAAAGAGCAGAGCGACAGCGTGCAGATCGTCGGTCTGCAACCGATGGAAGGCTCGGCCATTCCCGGTATCCGCCGCTGGCCGCAGGAATACCTGCCGAAGATTTATCAGGCCGACCGCGTTGATCGCATCGTCGACATGGCACAAAGCGAGGCCGAGGACGTCACCCGTCGTCTGGCCCGCGAAGAAGGCATCTTCTGTGGCGTGTCCTCGGGCGGTGCGGTGGCAGCGATGCTGCGCCTGTCCAAAGAAGTTGAAAACGCGGTGATCGTCGCGATCATCTGTGACCGTGGCGACCGTTACCTGTCGACCGGCATTTTCGACGCGCCAAACTGATGGCCAAGCACGAGAGAGGCCTGCGCTTCCAGCCCACCGGCGGCAGCAAGGCCGCGCAAATTCCGACCGGCAAGAAGCAGCGTTTGACTATCGAACGCCTGGCCAATGACGGTCGCGGTATCGCGTTTTTCGAAGGCAAAACCTGGTTCGTCCTTGGCGCCCTTGCCGGTGAAGAGGTCGAAGCGCGGGTGCTCGGCGCCCACGGCAAAGTGGTCGAGGCGCGCACCGAACGTGTGTTCAAGGCCAGCGAATTGCGTCGCCCGGCACCGTGTCAGCAAGCTGGCCGCTGCGGCGGTTGTAGCGTTCAGCATTTGCCCCATGACGAACAACTCGCCCTGAAACAGCGCATGCTCGCCGAGCAATTGTCGCGCGTTGCCGGTGTCGAACCGGAAGAGTGGGCAGCGCCGTTGACCGGCCCCGAGTTCGGCTATCGCCGTCGCGCGCGGATCGCGGTGCGCTGGGACATGAAGGCGAAGAAACTCGAAGTCGGTTTCCGCGCGGCCGGCAGCCAGGACATTGTCGCGATCAGCGAATGCCCGGTGCTGGTACAGCCCTTGCAACCGATCATGACCCGTTTGCCGGAGATGCTCCGTCGGTTGAGCAAGCCGCAAGCGCTGGGTCATGTCGAGCTGTTCAGCGGCTCGTCGCTGGCGGTGTTGCTGCGGCACATGGCGCCGTTGTCCGAAGCGGATCTGACCATCCTCAAGGACTTCTGCCAATTCCATGAAGCGCAATTGTGGCTGCATGGCGAAGGCGAACCGCAACCGGTCGATGCCACCCAGTCGCTGGGCTATCGCCTGGAGCAATGGGATCTCGATCTGGCGTATCGGCCGGGCGACTTTATCCAGGTCAATGCCGGCGTCAACGAAGCGATGGTGGCACAGGCGCTGGACTGGCTGAAGCCACGTAGCGAGGAGCGCGTGCTGGATCTGTTCTGCGGCCTGGGCAACTTCGCTTTGCCGTTGGCCAAAGCCGTGCGCGAAGTGGTGGCGGTCGAAGGTGTGCAGACCATGGTCGAGCGCGCCGCAGCCAACGCCGCTAGTAACAATTTGCATAACACAAAGTTTTTTCAAGCCGATTTATCCCAGCCTTTGAGCGATGCCCAATGGATCGGAAACGGCTTTTCTGCGGTACTCTTGGACCCACCGCGTGACGGTGCTTTCGAGGTGGTGCGCAAGCTGGCGACCCTGGGTGCCAAACGGTTGGTGTATGTGTCGTGTAACCCGGCAACGCTGGCGCGCGATACGGTCGAATTGATCAAGCAGGGCTACCGGTTAAAACGTGCCGGGATTCTCGATATGTTTCCTCAGACGGCACATGTCGAGGCCATGGCGTTATTTGAAGCGAGCCAGGATGGCTCGTCTGAATCCGTCTGATCTGTCCGCGCAGCGCTCGCATTAGCCCCGCGAGCGCAAACGGACACTGAAGGTCAGCGATTTGACGCATTGAATCTGCGTCGTAGGGAAGGTAAAGCAAGATGGTACAGGTGAGAGCACACCAGCCGATCAACACTGACGGCAGTATCAATCTCGAGGCTTGGCTCGATCACGCGGTCAGTGTCGATCTGGCACTGGATCGCGAAGCCTTGAAAGAAGCCTGCGAGTTCGCTCGCGAGGCCGAACAACAGTCCAATGCCAAGAAGAATCTGTGGGCCGAAGGCTCGGGCAGTTTCAGTACCGGTCTGGAAATCGCCGAGATCCTCGCCGACCTCAAGCTCGATCAGGATTCGCTGGTCGCGGCGGTCCTGTATCGCGGCGTACGCGAGGGCCAGATCGAACTCGCGGCCGTCGGCCAGCGCTTCGGTCCGGTGGTGGCCAAGCTGATCGACGGCGTGCAGCGCATGGCGGCTATCAGTGACAGCCTCAGCCCGCGTCAGTCGATGGTCATGGGCACGCAAGGGCAGGTCGAGAACCTGCGCAAGATGCTCGTGGCGATGGTTGACGACGTGCGTGTCGCGCTGATCAAACTCGCTGAACGCACCTGCGCGATCCGTGCAGTGAAAACCGCTGACGACGAGAAGCGTAACCGTGTCGCCCGGGAAGTCTTCGACATCTATGCGCCGCTCGCGCACCGGCTCGGCATCGGTCATATCAAATGGGAACTGGAGGACTTGTCCTTCCGTTACCTGGAGCCGGATCAGTACAAGCAGATCGCCAAGTTGCTCCACGAGCGACGGCTCGATCGTGAGCGGTTCATCGCCGACGTGATGACCCAGCTCAAGGACGAATTGCAGGCCACCGGGGTTGATGCCGACATCAGCGGCCGGGCCAAACACATCTATTCGATCTGGCGCAAAATGCAGCGCAAGGGTCTGGAATTCAGCCAGATCTACGACGTGCGTGCGGTGCGCGTGCTGGTCCCGGAAATGCGCGACTGCTACACCGCGCTGGGCATCGTCCACACCTTGTGGCGGCACATCCCGAAAGAATTCGACGACTACATCGCCAACCCGAAAGAGAACGGCTACCGCTCGCTGCACACGGCGGTAATCGGCCCTGAGGGTAAAGTGCTTGAGGTACAGATCCGTACGCACTCGATGCACGAAGAAGCCGAGCTCGGCGTCTGCGCGCACTGGCGCTACAAGGGCACCGACGTCAAATCCGGTTCGAATCACTACGAAGAGAAAATCTCCTGGCTGCGTCAGGTCCTCGAGTGGCACGAAGAGCTGGGCGATATCGGTGGTCTGGCGGAACAGCTGCGCGTTGATATCGAGCCGGATCGGGTCTACATCTTCACTCCCGACGGTCACGCCATCGACTTGCCGAAAGGCGCGACGCCGCTGGACTTCGCCTACCGCGTGCACACCGAGATCGGCCACAACTGCCGTGGCGCCAAGATCAATGGGCGCATCGTGCCGCTCAACTACAGCCTGCAGACCGGTGAGCAGGTCGAGATCATCACCAGCAAGCACGGTACGCCAAGCCGCGACTGGCTGAACTCGAACCTCGGTTACGTCACCACCTCGCGGGCGCGGGCGAAGATCGTTCACTGGTTCAAGTTGCAGGCGCGCGACCAGAACGTTGCCGCCGGTAAAACCCTGATCGAACGCGAACTGACGCGCCTCGGTCTGCCAGCGGTGGATTTCGACAAGCTGGCCGACAAGGCCAACATGAAAACCGCCGAGGACATGTTCGCCGCCCTCGGTGCCGGCGACTTGCGTCTGGCGCAACTGGTCAACCTCGCGCAGCAGCTGGTCGAGCCGGAACGCGGCAACGAACAGCTGGAGCTGATTCCGCGCAAGGCTACGGGGTACAAACCGGGCAAGCGCGGCGACATTCAGATCCAGGGTGTCGGCAACCTGATGACGCAGATGGCCGGCTGCTGCCAGCCGTTGCCGGGCGATGCGATCGTCGGCTACATCACTCAGGGTCGTGGCGTGAGCATTCACCGCCAGGACTGCGCCTCGGTGCTGCAGCTGGGCGGGCGTGAGCCGGAGCGGATCATTCAGGTCAGCTGGGGGCCGGTGCCGGTGCTCACCTATCCGGTGGACATCGTCATCCGCGCCTACGACCGTTCCGGTCTGCTGCGTGACGTTTCGCAGGTGCTGCTCAACGAGCGCATCAACGTGCTGGCGGTCAACACCCGCTCGAACAAAGAGGACAACACCGCGTTGATGTCCCTGACCATCGAGATCCCGGGCCTGGATGCACTGGGGCGGTTGCTCGGGCGTATATCGCAGTTGCCGAACATCATCGAAACGCGGCGTAACCGTACCCCGTGATGTGGCTTCACTGTGGGAGCGAGCCTGCTCGCGAAGAGGGCGTGTCAGTCGACAACATAGTTGCAGGCACACCGCTTCGCGAGCAGGCTCGCTCCCACAATGGTTTTGTGTGAGACAGAGAAATGATGTACAGCCTTGAAGACCTGCTCCACCTCATGAGCCGTCTGCGCGATCCGCAATACGGTTGCCCGTGGGACATCAAGCAAACCTACGCGACCATCGTCCCGCACACCCTCGAAGAAGCCTACGAAGTGGCCGATGCCATCGAGCGCGGTGACTTCGATCATTTGCAGGGTGAACTCGGTGATCTGCTGTTCCAGGTGGTGTATTACAGCCAACTGGCGCGGGAAGAAGGGCGCTTCGAATTTGCCGGGGTGATCGACAGCATCACCCGCAAACTGATCCGTCGTCATCCGCACGTGTTCCCCACTGGCGATCTTTACGCGCCACTGGATGTACCGCGCTTGACCGAAGAACAGGTCAAGCAGCGTTGGGAAGAGATCAAGGCCGAAGAGCGCGCGGAGAAATCCGCCGCGCCCGAGCAACTGTCACTGCTCGATGATGTGCCGGCAACGTTGCCGGCATTATCCCGTTCAGCCAAGTTGCAGAAGCGTGCCGGGCAGGTCGGGTTCGATTGGCCGCACGCCTTGCCGGTGCTCGACAAGGTGCGCGAAGAGCTCGATGAAGTGCTCGAAGCGATGGCTGAAAACGATCCGGTGGCCGTGGCTGACGAGATCGGCGACCTGCTGTTTTCCGTGGTCAATCTGGCCCGGCATCTGAAGGTTGATCCGGAAACCGCACTGCGTGGCGCCAACGGCAAGTTTGAAAGACGTTTCCGTTTTATCGAACAGGCATTGCGCGACACCCACCGTCCCATAGAAGATTGCACCCTCGAAGAGTTGGACGCCCTGTGGGGCGAAGCCAAACGTCAGGAAAAGAATGCGCCCAGCTGCGGCTGAGCAACTGCCCTAGTGAGTAAGCCCGATGAGTATTTCCCTTCGCGACCAGTTGCTCAAAGCAGGTCTGGTCAACCAAAAGCAGGCCAAGCAGGTCAGCAAAGACAAGCAGAAGCAGCAACGCCTGGCCCACAAAGGTCAGGTCGAACTGGATGACTCGCAACAACGCGCCGCTCAGGAAGCCATGGCCGAGAAGGTCAAGCGTGATCAGGAGCTGAACCGCCAGCAGAAAGAGAAGGCGGATGCCAAGGCGCGTGCGGCGCAGGTCAAGCAACTGATCGAGGTCTCGCGTCTGCCGAAGCTGACGACCGAGGACTACTACAACTTCGTCGACGACAAGAAGGTCAAGCGCCTCTCGGTCAACACGCTGATGCGCAACAAGCTCAGCAGCGGTTCGCTGGCGATCGTGCACCATGCCGGCGGCTACGAAGTGATCCCGCGTGAAGCGGCTCTGAAGATCCAGGAGCGTGATCCGCAGCGCATCGTCCAGCTCAACGTGCAGACCGAAGAGGTCAACGCCGAGGACGATCCGTACGCGGCCTACCAGATCCCTGATGATCTGATGTGGTAAATCGATAAAGCCGTAACAACGACAAACCCCGCTCATGGCGGGGTTTGTCGTTTTCAATGCTGTGGTTGAATCAGGAGGAGCGGGTGTCTCGCTGTTGTTCTTGCACTTCCAGTTCGGCCTTGTAGTTGTGGGCATCGATCTCGTTGTGGAACATGCCGACCAGCAAGTCTTGTTGATGCACATCCCAGATGCGGATACCGGCGGCTACGCCTTCGTGGGACATGTGTGAATCGTCGCGTTCAGTTACTTTTACAGTCATCTGCTAGCTCCAAATCTCAAGTTATCTGCAGCAAGGCGTGTGCAGGACTCTTTTATATGATTTGTTAGCTTGCTAAGTAAACGCTCAGTTTGTGCAATGTATTTTTGCGAAAACCGCAACAGTGCTACAGCCCACGGAATCCGCGACATTCGGTCGCAGGCCGCTAAGTTTCATGACAGAAGTTTCATCTCCAGAACACCCAATCCCCCTGTAGGAGCTGCCGAAGGCTGCGATCTTGATCGTTCCCACGCAGAGCGTGGGAACGATCAGATCAACAGATCGCAGCCTTCGGCAGCTCCTACATAAGGAGTTTGTGTCGGCCGTGAGTTTTCTGCAGACGAAAAAAAACGCCCCGAACCAGTCGGGGCGTTTTCATGTGTGGCTCAAGCGGGGGGAATTACTTGCCTTCCCAGCGCTTCAGTACCAGCGTGGCGTTGGTGCCGCCGAAGCCGAAGCTGTTGCTCATCACGGTGTTGATGGTGGCGTTCTCGCGGGTCTTGGTCAGCACTGGCAGATCGGCCACTTCAGGGTCCAGCTCGTCGATGTTGGCGGAACCGGCAATGAAGTTGCCTTCCATCATCAGCATGCAGTAGATCGCTTCGTGAACGCCGGCAGCGCCCAGGGAGTGACCGGACAGGCTTTTGGTCGAGCTGATCGCTGGAGCCTTGTCGCCGAACACTTCACGCACACCTTTCATTTCCGCGACGTCGCCGACCGGAGTCGAGGTGCCGTGGGTGTTCAGGTAGTCGATCGGGGTATCAACGGTGGACATCGCCATCTGCATGCAGCGGATCGCGCCTTCGCCGCTTGGGGCAACCATGTCGTAGCCATCGGACGTAGCGCCGTAGCCAACGATTTCGGCGTAGATCTTGGCGCCACGGGCCAGAGCGTGTTCCAGCTCTTCAACCACGACCATGCCGCCACCACCAGCGATGACGAAACCGTCACGGTCTTTGTCGTAGGCACGGGAAGCCTGTTCCGGGGTGTCGTTACGCTTGCTGGACAGAGCGCCCATGGCGTCGAACAGGAACGACTGGCTCCAGTGCTCTTCTTCACCGCCACCGGCGAAGACGATGTCCTGCTTGCCCATCTGGATCTGTTCCATGGCGGTACCGATGCAGTGAGCACTGGTGGCGCAGGCAGAAGCGATGGAGTAGTTCAGGCCCTTGATCTTGAATGGCGTGGCCAGGCAAGCGGAAACGGTGCTGCTCATGGTCCGCGTTACACGGTATGGGCCAACGCGTTTCACGCCTTTCTCGCGCAGGATGTCCAGCGCTTCCATCTGGTTCAGCGTGGAAGCACCACCGGAGCCAGCAACAAGGCCGGTACGCGGGTTGGACACTTGCTCTTCGGTCAGGCCGGAGTCAGCAATGGCGTCTTTCATGGCCAGGTAGGCGTAAGCCGCTGCGTGGCCGACAAAGCGATAGATCTTGCGATCGATCAGCTCTTCAAGGTTGAGGTCGATGGAGCCGGAAACCTGGCTACGCAGACCCATTTCAGCATATTCCGGGTTGAACCGGATGCCAGGGCGGCTTGCACGCAGGTTAGCGGAGACGGTCTCTTTGTCATTGCCCAGGCACGAAACAATGCCCAGACCAGTGATAACGACGCGGCGCATGCGAATAACCCTTAGAAGTTGTCAGTGGAGGTGAACACGCCGACGCGAAGGCCTTCGGCGGTGTAGATTTCGCGACCGTCAACAGACACCGAACCGTCGGCAATGGCCAGGTTCAGCTTGCCCTTGAGGACGCGCTTGATTTGAATGTTGTAGGTGACTTTCTTGGCGGTCGGCAGCACCTGACCGAAGAATTTCACTTCGCCCGAACCCAGCGCACGGCCACGGCCCGGCAGGCCTTGCCAGCCCAGGAAGAAGCCGACCAGTTGCCACATGGCGTCCAGACCCAGGCAGCCCGGCATCACCGGATCGCCTTCGAAATGGCAGGCGAAGAACCACAGGTCAGGGGTGATATCCAGCTCGGCGACCAATTCACCTTTGCCGTACTTGCCACCTTCTTCGCTGATATGGGTGATGCGATCCACCATCAGCATGTTCGGGGCGGGCAGTTGCGCGTTACCTGGGCCGAACAGCTCACCGCGACTGCAGCGCAGCAGATCTTCCCGAGTAAAGGCGTTTTGTTTGGTCATGCGAGCTCCTCAATAATCCCATGCGGCAGGTGGGGCAAATCTTCCCGACCGATCGACGCGTTCATGCCTCGAACCGGCAGCCTACTCATAGACTATTGCGTTGTGGTGAAAGTCACAGCACCAAGGACATGAATGTACACTTGTGCACTGAAATTTTTATTCAAGCCCCTTTTGAGGCTTGTTCGGGTGCCTAAGACTGCCGCACTTTCGCTTTTCACGCCAGTCGCAGATGGTCGAAAGGCCCACACTACGACACCCAGCGCTGCAGAATCTGCTGCAGATCATTACGTTTGAACGGCTTCGCCAGATAATCGTTCATGCCCGCCGCCAGGCAGGTTTCGCGGTCGCCCTGCAAGGCGTTGGCGGTCAGGGCGATGATCGGCACTTCGCTGCGTCCCGGCAGGCGCCGGATCTGTCGCGTGGCTTCGTAGCCGTCGATGATCGGCAAGCGGCAATCCATCAGAATCACTTCGAAATCATTGTCTGCAGCGCTGCTCACGGCCTGCGCGCCATCGGTGGCGACGCTGACAGTAAAGCCCAGACTGCGCAGCATCGCTTCGATAACGGTCTGATTGACCGGATTGTCTTCCACCAGCAAGACATTGCGACCTTCGCCATGGGCCTTGCCGTTGAGCGCGCGTGGCGCGGCCAGTGGCGGCAGCGCCTGCTTATAGAGGGCCAGCGGGATTTCCAGGGTGAACACCGAGCCGCGACCTTCCTCGCTTTGCGCGCGCAAGGTGCCGCCCATGCGTTCCGCGAGGGTGCGCGCGATCGGCAGGCCGAGGCCGGTGCCGCCGTAACGCCGCGAAATCGAGCTGTCGGCCTGCTGGAAGGCGTTGAACATCAGCTCCAGGCTTGCCGACGAGATACCAATGCCGCTGTCGCGCACCGAGCAGGTGAACCACAGCAACTCGTGGTCCAGCGATTGCCATTGCGCCTCGATGCTGACCCGGCCCTGTTCGGTGAACTTCAGCGCGTTGCCGACCAGGTTGACCAGAATCTGCCGGATCCGTGTCGGATCGCCCTGCACCTGCAAACCGCGCATGTCGTCGGGAATTTGCAGGTGCAATGCCAGGCCGCGTTGCACCGCACTGTGCTGGAACGACTGCGCGCAGGCACCAATCAGCTCGGTGAGGTTGAAAGGTATGTGCTCCAGTTCCAGTTCCGAACGCTCGATCCGCGAGAAGTCGAGAATGTCGTTGATGACCTTCAGCAAGTGCTCGGTGGACTCCGACGCGAGAGCGGCATACTCGATCTGCTCCTCGGTCATCTCAGTGGTTTCGAGCAATTGCAGCATGCCCAGTACGCCGTTCATGGGGGTGCGCAGTTCATGGCTCATCATCGCGAGGAAATCGGATTTGGCGTTGTTGGCCTTTTCCGCTTCTTCGCGGGTCTGGATCAATTGCGCCATGGCCTGATGCTGTTCGCGGCTGGCCTGCTCCAGCGCCTGGGCGAGGTTGTTGATGTGCTGCGACAAGGCGCCCAGTTCGGTGTCATCGACAATCGGCAGCGGGGTTTTATAGTCGCCGTCCTGAATCGCCTTGACCGCATTACCGATGTCGCGAATCGGCTGCGACAGGCTGCCGGCCAGACGCCGCGCCAGGACAAAGGTAAAGAGCAGGGCGAACAGCGCCAGAATCCCGGCCTTGAGCAGAATTTCCTGTTGGCGCTGACTGAAGGCATCGTTGGACAGACCGACAATCACGCGTCCCAGATAATCCTCGGCGGCCGCTCCATTGCTGACTTTGCCGTCCTGAAAGAAATCATTGTGCAGGGAGATTCGCTGCAGCCGTACCGGCGCCTGAAACACTTCGACCTGATGCGGGCGATTGTGCGTGTCCGCTGGTTGCTCAACGTACACCAGAATCCGGTTGGCGCTGTCCTGCACTTCGAGAAAACGCACATTGGGCGTGGCCAGCGTGGCTTTGAGCAGACTCTCCAGCACTTCGTTGTTGCCGGAAATCACCCCGTACTCGGTGGCGGGCGCGAGTTGGTTGGCGATCAGTTGGCCGGTGTGATTCAGCTCCTGGCGCAAATCCTGGATGCGCACAAAGGTGAAGAAGCTGATCAACAGCAAGGTCAGCAACAACGCCGGGCCCAGGCTGATCAGCTGAGTGCGGGTGTTGATGTCCCAACGGCGACGGAAACTCATGGGCGGCGTTCTCCTTCAGCCAGCGCTCTGGCGACAGACGCATCGTTCAGCGGTTCGATACCTAGTGAACGAGCCACCTGCGCATTACTTGAAACGTTAAAACGTGCGGGGTAGAGCGATCGCGGCCATGTAGCCGAGGGCTGGTCGAGCAATTGATCGAGGATCGCCAGCCAATCGTTCTGATCGCTGTAGCTGCTGGCCAGGCTGCCGGCACGGACGAAGGCGACGTTGGGCCCGACCAGCGCGACTTGCCGCGAATAGCTGCTGAGCAAGAGGTTTTTCGCGGTCTTCGGGTTGTACAGATCGGGATCGTCGAGGCCCAGCAACACGTCGCTGTTTTTCAGCACGGCTTGCAGCGGACGACTGTCGAGGGTGTTGTCCCAGCGCTGGCTGACGATCTGCAGATTCAGCGGTTGTGCGGCCAGATTCAGTTCTTTCAGCAGAAACTCGCTGTGCTGATCGAACAGCACGCCGACCCGCCGTGCCTGCGGCAAAATCCTTCGGATCAATTGCAGTTGCCGGCTCAGCGGCGGATCGCTCCACAGCAGGCTCAAGTGTGCAGGTTCGGCGTCACCAAAACGCTGGCGGGCTTGCAGGCGACTGATGCGCAGCACCAGCGTTGCCGGGCCTTTGGAATCCTGCAGGCGCCAATCGAGGCTCGGCAGATCGAGCAGGATCAGGCGCAGGCTGGCCGGCAGCTTGCCCGGTGCCGGCAGACTGGCCAGCGGCTGGAAACGCACGTTGTCGGTCGGACGCAATTCGCTCAGTGCCTGAACGAACGCTTGCACGCCGGGGCTTTCCTCGGCGCCGGTCAGCAGAATGTCCGCAGCCTGCACCGCGACACCGTGCAGCCACGCGGTCAAAAACAGACAGACCCCGGCCAGCCAGTGGCCCAGGGTTGGCGTCTTCCGTGACAGGCCGTTGCGCATCCTAGAACTCCAGCTCGGCGCTGAAGTACATCACCCGGCGTTCGTCGTAGTTGTTATCGACGAAGGTGGTCGGCTCGTGGTCGAGGCGCTGTTGCAGCACTCCGGCCAATTGCAACTGTGCCTTGCCCAGCGGGATGCGTTTGGCGATGCGTGTGTCGACGCGTTCGAAGCGGTAGCCATTGAGCGCGTTGTCACCGTAATAGAAGAGAGCGCTGTTCCAGCCGTGGCCCCAGTCGCGCAGCCAGCCGGCGGAACCGCTGTTGCGTGAAGTGAATTGCTGATCCAGCGGATTGCTCGCCTCGGCATCGACAAAGGCGTAAGTGAAACGCAAGCGGTCGGCCCGGCTCACGCGCCAGTCGAGCTGGGTTTCAGTACCGCGAAAACGTGAGCTGTTGGCGTTGCTGGCGATGTACTGGTTATTGCGCAATGGCTCGCTGATCATCCCGGTTATTTCGTCGTAGAACAGCTTTACGTCGAGTGCCAGGCCGAGTTCGGCAAAATAGCCGTTGTAGCCCAGCTCGCGCGAGCGCATGTGTTCCTGATCAAGATCGCCCGGGCCGCGCGTCTTGACGAAGTAACGCGCCGAAGACTGTCCGTAGGCCGAGGGCCGCAGGTTGTTGACCTGATAGCTCCAGTTGACATTGTTCTCGAACATGTCTGGTGAGCGGATCGCTTCCGAGTACACCGCGCGCAGGCCATGGCGCGGATTGATCAGATAGTTGACGGCAAAGCGCGGCGTCAGCGAACTGCCGATCAGTTGCGTGTCTTCGAACATCGCCCCGCCCTGTAACAGCCAGTGTTCAGTGGCGCGCCATTCCAGTTGGCCGAACGCGCGCCACGTGGTGTCGTCCAGCGTGCCATTGAAATAGGTTTCGGAGTCGGCGCGGTCGTAACGATAGTTCATGCCGCTGACCAGACGCAGGCTGTCGGACAGGCTGAGGGTGTCCTGCAATTCCAGGTCGTAGCGCGATTCGCGGGCGCTCTGGTCGATGTCGCCGCACAGGGTCTGGCTGGCACCGTTGCGCCATTGATCGAGCACCTGATTCGCCAGGGCCATTTCCTGCGGCGTGCCGGGCGCCGCGCCGGGGCCAGTAAACCGGGTAATGTTGCGCGCCAGGCGTTCGGTGTAATTCGGATCGAGTTGCCACAGTTGGGTCAACTCCGGGCTGAACGACACCTCGGCGTCACAGGCGCGCCAGGTTTGCTGGCGATCCCAGTGTTGCGCCGAGCCTTGTATATAAAGGCTGTGTTCAGGGTTGATGTCGAGATTCCAGCGCACCGATCCGGCGTAATCCTTGGCCACCACGTCGGAATTGTTGCCAGCGGCGGTAATCCCCGAGAACACTGGACGGTAGGTGTAGGGCCGCTGGTTGCTGCCATCTTTGGCGTTGACCTGCCAGTCGAGACTCTGGTCGTCGTTGAGGCTGTGGCTGACCGCAAGACTGAAACGGTTCAGACGGCGGCTGTCACGATAATCGGCGCCGCTGCGATCAGTATCGAAACCGTCGTCTTCCTGACCGGACAGCGACAGGCGTAAATCGCCGCCATCCCAGCCAGTGCCCTGACTGGCGTAGAAATCGTTGATGCCACGTTGGCCACGGCTGTATTTCAGGCGTGTGCCGTGGCTGTCCGCCGGGTTGCGGGTGATGATGTTGACCACCGCCATCAGCGCGTTGGCGCCATAGCTGACGGTGTTCGGGCCGCGAAAGACTTCGATGCGCTCGATGTCTTCCATGGCCACCGGGATGTCACTCCAGTCCACCGTGGCCAACCCTGCGCGGTACACAGAGCGGCCGTCGATCAGTACCTGCATGCGCCGCGCTTCAGTGGCGTTGGTGCCGTGGTAATTGACCGCCGCCTGATTGCCGCTGATGTTGCCGACCATCATCCCCGGTACCAGCCGGAGCAATTCGCTGATGTCGCGGGCGCCGCTGGCGTTGATCAATTCGCTGTCGATGACGGTCATGCTCCCGGGCACTTCTGCCGGTGTCTGTTTCAGGCGCGTGGCCGTCAGCACTTGCGGCAACGTTTCGCTGTCGACAAACAGATCGTCCGCCTGCACCAGCGGGCTGAACAGCAGCGCCAGCAGCAGGGACGAACGCGGTGGGGGAGGAGCAAAAAACACAACGCAGCCTTGATCGTAAAGATTTGGCGCGCATGTTAACCGAGGGCAGCGACTTTTCCAGTCACGTTGCAGGCATTTTCCTCGGTTTTATTGGTCTTCTGCCTACAAGTGTCGGTAATTGTTGCTGGGGCTGGCCGCGACTCGGTCGCCCCGTATAATGCCGGCATCGCCACTGGTATGGATTAACGGATTGCATATGACTGAACAGCGCCCGATTGCGGTCCTGGGAGGCGGAAGTTTTGGTACCGCCGTGGCCAACCTGTTGGCCGAGAACGGCCATCAAGTCCTGCAGTGGATGCGTGACCCGGAGCAGGCCGAGGCCATCCGCGTCAATCGCGAAAACCCGCGTTACCTCAAAGGCATCAAGATTCTGCCAGGCGTGACCGCTGTCACTGACCTGCAAGCGACCCTCGACGCCTGCGATTTGTGCTTTGTCGCGCTGCCGTCCAGCGCGTTGCGCACGGTATTGGCCGCTCACGCCGAGCGCTTGCGCGGCAAGATGCTGGTCAGCCTGACCAAGGGCATCGAAGCGCAGACCTTCAAACTGATGAGCCAGATCCTCGAAGAGATCGCCCCGCAGGCACGCATCGGCGTGTTGTCCGGGCCGAACCTGGCGCGCGAGATCGCCGAACATGCGCTGACCGCGACGGTGGTCGCCAGCGAAGACGAAGAACTCTGCAAGCAAGTGCAAGCCGCTTTGCACGGTCGCACCTTCCGCGTTTACGCGAGCTCCGACCGCTTCGGCGTCGAGTTGGGCGGGGCGTTGAAAAACGTTTACGCGATCATCGCCGGCATGGCCGTCGCACTGGAGATGGGCGAGAACACCAAGAGCATGCTGATCACCCGCGCGTTGGCCGAGATGACCCGGTTTGCGGTGAATCAGGGCGCGAACCCGATGACTTTCCTCGGGCTGGCCGGCGTCGGCGATCTGATCGTCACCTGCTCGTCGCCGAAGAGCCGCAACTATCAGGTCGGTTTCGCCCTCGGTCAGGGCTTGAGCCTTGACGAGGCGGTGTCGCGCCTCGGTGAAGTCGCCGAAGGGGTTAACACCCTGAAAGTGCTCAAGGCAAAATCCCAAGAGGTCGGCGTGTACATGCCGCTGGTCGCCGGGCTGCATGCGATCCTGTTCGAAGGACGCACGCTGGAGCAGGTCATCGGTCTACTGATGCGGGCCGAACCGAAAACCGACGTCGACTTTATTTCCACCAGCGGTTTCAACTGATTCAGCGTTTATCTACGGACAGGGGAGCAAGCCATGAACGATCCGAAAACCGAAGCCAAGTACGAATCCATCCTCCTGCGTGTGCTGTGGATGATCGTCTACGTGCTGGTCTGGCAAGTGGCGCAGTTCATCCTCGGCGCGGTGGTGCTGGTGCAACTGATCTATCGTTTGATCTATGGCGCGCCGAGCGCCAGCTTGATGAATTTCGGCGACAGTCTGAGCCAGTTCCTGGCGCAGATCGGCCGTTTCGGCAGCTTTCACAGCGACCAGAAACCCTGGCCGTTCGCCGACTGGCCAGCGCCGCGTACACCGGAAGGTGAAGCGCCGCACGCCGTGCCGCCAGCGCCGCATCCGGTTCGAGATGAGGAACCCAAGCTATGAAACTCTGGGTATTGCGTCACGGTGAGGCCGTGCCTTACGGCTCGTGCCCCGACTCCGAACGGGAGCTGACCGATCACGGTCGCAAAGAAGCCTTGAGCAGCGCGGCGCGCTTGATCGGCCAGCCGCTCACGGCGATTTACGCCAGCCCTTATCTGCGCGCACAACAGACCGCGCAGATTGTTCGCGAGGCGCTGGGGTTCGAGCCGGAGATCCGTACGGTCGAGTGGCTGACGCCGGAGGTTGATCCGGACAAGGTCACCGATCAACTGGTCTCGGTGAGCAATGTGCTGCTGGTCAGCCATAACCCGCTGGTGGGCAATCTGCTGAGCTATCTGCAACATGGCGCCGGGTATCCGCCGGAGAAGGTCAGCACTGCCGGGTTGGCGGAGCTGGAAAGCCCTGAATTGCTGATTGGCTCGATGACCCTTAACAGCCTCAAACACCCTTAAAGCAAAGATCGCAGCCTTCGGCAGCTCCTACAGGAAAATGCATTCCAATGTAGGAGCTGCCGCAGGCTGCGATCTTTTGACTTTATTTCCACAGGTAAAAAAATCCAACCAAGCACTTGCTTGGTTGACTACGCTTGCTCCAGACCCAAAAAACAGGAGCGAGTCGCATGTCTGCCGCATTCCGTTTGCCGCTGGACGTGTTCTACGAACGTGAAGCGCGGCACCCGCGTCAGCGCTTTCTCGTGCAACCGATCGGCGGCGGGCAGGTCGAGACGTTGACTTGGGCGGATGTCGGTCACCAGGCCCGTTGCGCCGCACACTGGTTGCGCGCGCGGGAGTTGCCGCAAGGCAGCCATATCGCCCTGATCTCGAAAAACTGCGCACACTGGATCATCGCCGACCTCGCGATCTGGATGGCCGGGCATGTCTCGGTGCCGCTGTATCCCAACCTCACCGCCGAGTCCGTGGCGCAAGTGCTCACGCACTCGGAAAGCGTGCTGGCGTTTATTGGCAAGCTTGATGATTGGCCGAGCATGTCCAAAGGCGTGCCGGCCGATCTGCCGACCATCAGCCTGCCGCTGCACCCACCGGGCGATTTCGATTTCAACTGGGCGGACTTGCAACGCAGCTCGCCGATTCAGGACGATCCGCGTCCTGCCGCCGAGCAACTGGCGACCATCATCTATACCTCCGGCACCACAGGCTTGCCGAAAGGCGTGATGCACAGCTTTGCCAATCTCGGTTTTGCCACCACGCGCGGTACGCAATTGTTCGGGCTCAATGAGAATGACCGGCTGCTGTCGTACCTGCCGCTGTGCCACGTCGCCGAACGCATGTTCGTTGAATTGGCGTCGATCTACACCGGACAGACCGTATTCTTTGCCGAGAGCCTCGACACCTTCATCACTGACCTGAAGCGTGCACGGCCGACGGCGATGTTTGGCGTGCCGCGAATCTGGACCAAATTCCAGATGGGCGTGTACAGCAAGATCCCGGCAAAGCGCCTGGATTTTCTGCTTGGCCTGCCTTTCATCGGCAAACGGGTAGGGCACAAAGTACTCGCCGGTCTGGGGCTGGACGCTTTGCGCGTGGCGTTGTCCGGCGCGGCGCCGGTGCCGCAGACCTTGCTCGGTTGGTATCAGAAACTCGGGCTCGACGTGCTAGAGGTCTACGGCATGACCGAGAGCTGCGGTTATTCGCACATCTGCCTGCCGGGGCAATACAAACAAGGCTGGATCGGTAAACCGTGCCCGGATGTCGAGGTACGCATCGATGAGTCCGGAGAGGTGCAGGTGCGCAGTCAGGCGAACATGCTCGGCTACTTCAAGGAGCCGCAGAAAACCGCCGAGACCCTGACCAGCGACGGCTTTCTGCGCACTGGCGACAAGGGCGAGCAGGATGCCGAAGGGAGTCTGCGCCTGACCGGACGGCTCAAGGAAATCTTCAAGACCAGCAAAGGCAAATACGTCGCCCCGGCGCCGATCGAGAATCGGCTGGCGGTGCATTCGCGAATCGAACAAGTGTGCGTGGTCGGCGATGGCCTGAGCGCGCCGCTGGGGCTGTGCGTGCTGTCGACGGTCAGTCAGGAGGAGGGCCGGGCGAGCCTGCATTCGAGCCTGGAAAAACTCCTGGAAGAGGTCAATGCCGTGCTCGACAAGCACGAACGCCTGCGCCGGCTGGTGGTGGTCAAGGACAGCTGGGCAGTGGAGAACGGCTTTCTCACGCCGACCCTGAAAATCAAACGCAACGTCATTGAAGACACTTACGGCGCCCGCTTCGAGGAATGGAGCGAGCGCAGTGAGGCGGTGCTGTGGCAGGATTGAGCGACGACCAAAACAACCAAGGAAGTCTGCGATGAGCTTGTGGCGTACCACTCCCAACATCGAGCAGTTGAACGCGATCCAGAAGAACACCATCGGTGAAGTGCTGGACATCCGCTTCGAAGCGTTCGACGAAGAATCGCTGACCGCGAGCATGGTCATCGACCATCGCACACACCAGCCTTACGGCTTGCTGCACGGCGGCGCGTCGGTGGTGCTGGCGGAAACCGTCGGCTCCATGGCCAGTTACCTGTGCATCGATGCCAGCAAGTTTTATTGCGTGGGGCTTGAGATCAATGCCAACCATTTGCGCGGCTTGCGCAGTGGGCGGGTGACGGCGGTGGCTAAGCCGATTCATATCGGGCGGACCACGCACGTGTGGGATATCCGCTTGACCAGCGATGAGGGCAAGGCCAGTTGTGTGTCGCGGTTGACCATGGCTGTGGTGCCGCTGGGTGAGCAGCCACCCTCACCCTAACCCTCTCCCAGAGGGAGAGGGGACTGAACGGGCTGGATGTTCGAGTTGTGCCGACCTGAGTTATCGAGCCGAACTCAGGTTTTGAAATTCATGCAGATCTGCTCCCTTTCCCCCTCGCCCCCTTGGGGGAGAGGGTTGGGGTGAGGGGGGAAGCAATCTCCCTGACACACCATCACGCTGACCGGACTGTCATCATTCCTGGCAGTTACGGTCGTTGCTGTGGGACGCGGTCTTACGGACAATCAACGCCACGTTCTCCGCTCATGGATTCTCCGGTATGTCGCAACCGATCTTTTTCGCCCACGCCAACGGGTTTCCTTCGGGCACCTATGGCAAGTTGTTCGCGGCGCTGGCGCCCGAGTACCGGGTCGCGCATCTGGAGCAACACGCCCATGACCCGCGTTTTCCGGCGGACGACAACTGGTACAACCTGGTGGATGAGTTGATCCATCACCTGCAACAGCAGGATCAACCGGTGTGGGGTGTCGGCCATTCCTTCGGCGGTGTGCTGCATCTGCACGCGGCGCTGCGTTGCCCTGAGCTGTATCGCGGCGTGGTGATGCTCGATTCGCCAGTGCTGACCCGTACCGATCAATGGGTGATCCGTGCCGCCAAGCGCTTTGGTTTCATCGACAAACTGACGCCGGCCGGGCGCACATTGGGCCGGCGTGAAGAGTTCGCCGATCTCGACAGTGCGCGCAGCTACTTTGCCGGTAAAACGCTGTTTCGGGGATTCGATCCGGAATGCTTCGATGCCTACCTGCAACACGGCTTGCACCAGGTCGGCGACAAGCTGCGCCTGCGTTTCGATCCAGCCACTGAAATCAGCATCTATCGTGGCGTGCCACACACCAGCCCAGGCCGCACCCGACAATTGCAGGTGCCACTGGCGGTGGTGCGCGGGCACAAGAGCCGCGTGGTCATGCGTCATCACACCCGCTTCGTTTCGCGTCTGGCACAAGGCGAGGCGTTGAGCATGCCCGGCGGGCACATGTTCCCGCTGGAGCGTCCGCAGGACACCGCGCGGCTGTTGAAGAACCTGTTTGCCCGTTGGGAAAACCGTCTGGACAAGGATTGCGCATGAGCCCGACCTTCGAAGAAGTGCGCCTGAGCCTGCCGCATATCGAGCTGGCGGCGCATTTGTTCGGCCCCGAGGACGGTTTGCCGGTCATTGCCCTGCATGGCTGGCTCGACAACGCCAACAGCTTCGCGCGGTTGGCGCCGAAGCTCAAAGGCTTGCGCATCATCGCCCTGGACATGGCCGGACACGGGCATTCCGCGCATCGGCCAAAGGGCGCCGGTTATGCGTTGTGGGATTACGCCCATGACGTCCTGCAAGTCGCCGAACAACTCGGCTGGAAGCGTTTCGGCCTGCTTGGGCATTCAATGGGCGCGATCGTGTCCATGGTGTTGGCGGGATCGATGCCGGAGCGCATCAGCCATCTGGCGTTGATCGACGGCGTGATTCCTCCTACAGACAAAGGCGAAAACGCTGCCGAGCGCATGGGCATGGCCCTACAGGCGCAGCTGGATCTGCGTGAGAAACGCAAACCGGTCTACAGCACCCTCGACCGCGCCATCGAAGCGCGGATGAAAGGGCTGGTCGCGGTCAGTCGTGAGGCGGCGGAACTGTTGGCGCAGCGCGGATTGATGCCGGTACCTGGCGGCTACACCTGGCGCAGCGACAATCGCCTGACCCTGGCATCCCCGCTGCGGCTGACCGAGGAACAGGCGATGGCGTTCGTGGCGCGCATCGGTTGTCCGGCGCAATTGGTGGTCGCGGCCGACGGCATGCTGGCCAAACATCCACAGCTGCTGGAACGTCTACCCTTTAGCAGGGAACAGCTGCCGGGCGGGCACCATTTGCACCTGAACGATGAGGCCGGCGCGAGTCTTGTCGCAGACTGTTTCAATCGCTTCTTCGCCATTCCTTGACTTGCCGTTGGCAACTGTCGAGGCTGGGCGGGTTGAAATGGGAGACAACCACGATGGATATCTATACCGCTACGACCCCGCCTAGCCAAGCCATGCCGATCCGATGAGGCTGCCCATGCGGTCACTCAGTCTGCTGGCGCTGTGCTGTTTCAGTTCCCTTCCGTTCGCTGCCGATGTGTCGGGCAGCCAGGATTTGCAGATCGTGCCACGTCTGGCCGATGCGCAAATCGTCGACTATCGCCCTCCGGCCGAGCTGGAGCGTATCTATCCGTTGGGCGCGATCCGCAAGATCAGCGGCCAGTTACGCTTCGACGGCCAGGTCACTGCGCGTGGCCAGACCACCTCGGTGACCTACGAGTTGCCACCCGAACATTCCGCCACCGAGGCCTTTACCGCTGCCCGCGAAGCCTTGCAAAAGCAGGACGCCGAGTTGCTGTTCTGGTGTCAGGCCCGCGATTGTGGCGAAAGCAGCCTGTGGGCCAACGAAGTGTTCGGTAATTCCAAGCTGTACGGCGCCGACGAGCAGCAGGCGTATCTGTTGCTGAGGTTGGCGGCGCCGAAAGACAACACGCTGGTGGCGCTCTACAGCATCACTCGCGGCAATCGCAAAGCCTATCTGCATGTCGAGCAGTTCGAAGCGGTGGCACCGCTGGGCGAGTTGCTGCCGACCTCGGCGACCCTGTTGCGCCAACTCAAAAGTACCGGCGAACTGGATTTCCCGAAATTGGTGAATGATCCCGACGACACCTGGTTGCGCCTGATTTCCCGTGGCCTGAACCTCGACACGACATTGCGCGTGACGGTTTCCGGGCCCAAGGCCGAAGCCTGGCGCCAGGCCCTGATCAATCAGGGCGTGCGTGCTGCGCGGATGGAAACCGCCAGTGTCGACGGTGCCGGTCTGCGCATCGACCTGTTGCGGTAAGCTCTGCCGGGCGAGCACGCGCGGCGTGTTCGCCTACTCTTGGCCTGACTGACTTTTTCGGAATCCTACATGCTCAATAACGATCGCCTGCTGGTGCAGATCCTGCTTCTGGTGTTGTTCGGCGCCAGCCTGTGGGTGATGGCGCCGTTCTGGTCGGCGCTGTTCTGGGGCGCGGTGCTGGCGTTCGCCAGTTGGCCACTGATGCGCCTGTTGACCCGCTGGCTGAATGGTCGCGAATCGTTGGCGGCGGCGATTTTGACCTTGGGCTGGATGCTGCTGGTGGCGGCACCCCTGGTCTGGCTGGGGTTCAACCTGGCCGACCATGTGCGCGATGCCACAGCGTTCATCAAGGATGTGCAGGTCGATGGCTTGCCGGAAGCGCCGGTATGGCTGGGGACTGTGCCGTTTGTCGGCGAGCGGCTGGTCGGCCTCTGGAACAGCATCGATCAGCAGGGCGCGGCACTGATGGTCTCGGTCAAACCGTATCTGGGGCAGGTCGGCAACTGGCTGCTGGCGCGCAGTGCGCAGATCGGCGGCGGGATTCTCGAGCTGACGCTGAGCATTGTCTTCGTGTTCTTTTTCTACCGTGACGGTCCGCGCCTGGCCGCTTTCGTGCACAGCCTGCTGCAGCGCCTGATCGGTGAACGCGCCGGCTATTACATCGAACTGGTGGCCGGTACGGTGCAGCGGGTGGTCAACGGGGTCATCGGCACGGCAGCGGCGCAGGCGATTCTGGCATTGATCGGGTTTTTGATTGCCGGGGTGCCGGGTGCGCTGGTGTTGGGGATCGTGACGTTTCTGCTGAGCCTGATTCCGATGGGCCCGCCGTTGGTGTGGGTGCCCGCTACGGCCTGGCTGGCGTGGAAAGGTGAATATGGAATGGCGGTGTTTCTCGGGATCTGGGGGACGTTTGTCATCAGTGGCGTGGATAACGTGCTCAAGCCGTATCTGATCAGCCGCGGGGGCAATTTGCCGTTGGTGATTGTGTTGCTTGGGGTGTTCGGCGGGTTGATTGCGTTTGGCTTTATCGGGCTGTTTATCGGGCCTACGTTATTGGCGGTGGCTTATAGCTTGTTGACGGACTGGAGCAAGAGCCAGGGGCGGGTCGAGGAACGGCGGTAACCGATAACCAGGTTGGGAACACGGCATTTGCACATCCCTCCCTGTAGGCGCTGCCGAAGGCTGCGATCTTTTGATCCTGGTTTTCAATAGCAAGAGCAAAAGATCGCAGCCTTCGGCAGCGCCTACAGGGGCAGATTTTACGTGGCGACGTTGAGGTATTTGCCGACCGAGGCAGTGTTGTCGAGTGAGTACTGTTTGCTCAGGTTGGCGATCATGCGATTCAGCGCTTCGGTGGTGCTTTGGGTCGCGGCGGTCTGTTCTTCATCCGGGCGTTCGCGGCCGGCGTGTAAAGCGGCTTTCAATTCGTCGCTGCTGACGCCACCGCTGCTGTCGCTATCCAGAACCTTGAGCAATGCTGCGCTGGTATCGGTGCTGGTCGTTGCAGTGCTGCTGTCGCTGGCCTGCAGCGCGCTGTTCAGTTCGGTGGCGGTTACGTTGCCATCACCGTCGGCGTCGAGTTGGCTGAACAGTTCGCCGCTGTTGATTTGTGGCGGTGGCGGCGGTGGCGGGGTCAGGCTGGCGGTGAGTTCGTCCTGGCTGACGGTGCCGTCCTTGTTCTTGTCGAGGGCGGAAAAGATTTCGTTGCTGTCGGCGGTGCTGCCGGCGCTGGTCAGGCCGCTGCTCAGTTCGTCGCTACTGATGGCGCCGTCGCCGTCAGTGTCGAGGGCGCTGATCAGGGCGTCAGCGAGGTCGGTGTTCGGTGCTTGATCTTGTGGCGGCGGCGGTGGCGGCGCCATGGCGGTCATTTCTTCGGCGCTGAGGCTGCCGCTGTCGTCGCTGTCGAGATCGCCAAATTGTTTGCTCAGATTGACCAGCAGGCCGTCGTCGGACTTCTGCGACAGGGCGCTTTTCAGTTCGTCCTGATCCACTGCGCCATCGCCGTTACTGTCGAGCTTGGCGAACAGTTCTTTTTGCAGTTGCTGGCTGCGCGAGTTTTGCGTGGCGTTGCTGCTGGTGCTGGTATAGCTCGTGTAGTTGCTGACGCTACCGATCATCGGACTCACTCCCTGGAATGGAAAACCGGTGGGTGTACCGGCTTATGCAGCGTCAGGGCGCAAGTTGTCGGCGGTATGTGAGATTTGTACCGGTTGGTACACAGACAGCCGGACCACCACAACTCTGTGGGAGCGGGCTTGCTCGCGAAGGCGGTGTGTCAGTCAAATCATTGTGGCCTGACCCATCGCCTTCGCGAGCAAGCCCGCTCCCACAAGGGGGTAGTGGTGTTCTCAGGATCGTGGCAGGCGGATGATGGCCGTGAGACCGCCGCCGGGGGTTTCTTCCAGGTTCAGTTGTCCGCCCAGTCGTTGCGCCGCCTCGCGGGCAATGGTCATGCCCAGGCCCACGCCACCGGAATTGCGATTACGCGAACCTTCCAGGCGATAAAACGGCTCGAACACGGCTTCACGCTTGTCCTCGGCAATCCCCGGGCCGTGGTCGATCACGCGGATCAGCAGTTGTTCGCGCTGATCCAGCAGTTCAATCCGTGCCTGCCCGGCATAGCGCAGAGCGTTGTCCATCAGGTTGTTGATGCACGAACGCAGCGCCATCGGCTGTACCGGCAGCGGGGCGCAATGGCCGCTGACTTGCACGTCTGCGTTCTGATCCTGAGCGTTTTCGCACAGCGACTCGACCAACGCCTGCACGTCCATCAACTGCAAGGCTTCGCTGGTGCGTTGTTCGTGCAGGTAGGTGAGGGTGGCGTCGAGCATGCCGATCATGTCGTCCAGATCCTGACGCATCTGGCCTTGCAGCTTTTCATCGCTGATGTTTTCCAGGCGCAGTTTCAGGCGTGACAGGGGCGTGCGCAGGTCGTGCGATACCGCACCGAGCATGCGCGCACGCTGCTGCACCTGTTCGCGGATACGTTGCTGCATCAGATTGAAAGTGTGCGCCGCTTGCCGGGCTTCTTTCGGACCAGACTCGTCGAGCGGTGCACTGTCGAGGTTTTCACTCAGGCGTTCGGCGGCGTCGCTCAGGCGCTGGATGGGTCGACTCAACAGTTTGGCGCCGTACCACGCGGCGATCATCAGCGAGATGAACTGAAACGTCAGCGGCACCACCGGGCCACCGAACCATGGCCGCGGAGGTCGTTGCGGGTAACGCGGATCCGGCATCGGCCGTTGCCCTTCGACACCTTGGGAAAACTCCGGCGGCGGTGGCGGCGGGGGCGGGCCGTAGAGGTGAAACCAGGTGAACGCGAGCAAGTGCGCCAGGACGATCGCCGCGAACAGCATGCCAAACAGGCGGCCGAACAGCGTGTCGAAGCGCGCTCGCATCAGCCAATGTCTCTTGCGTCGAACAAGTAACCTTCACCGCGCACGGTCTTGATCAACTGCGGGGCTTTCGGATCGTCGCCGAGCTTCTGGCGCAGGCGCGAGACCAGCAGATCGATGCTGCGGTCGAAGGCCTCGATCGAGCGACCTCGGGCGGCGTCGAGCAGTTGTTCGCGGCTGAGTACCCGGCGCGGGCGTTCGATAAACACCCAGAGCAGGCGGAATTCGGCGTTGGACAGCGGCACCACCAGGCCGTTGTCGGCGATCAATTGGCGCAGCACGCTGTTCAGGCGCCAGTTGTCGAAGCGAATGTTCGCCCGTTGCTCGGTACGGTCGTCACGCACCCGCCGCAGGATGGTCTGGATGCGCGCCACCAGCTCGCGCGGCTCGAACGGTTTGGCCATGTAGTCATCGGCGCCGAGTTCGAGGCCGATGATGCGGTCGGTGGGTTCGCAGCGGGCGGTGAGCATCAGGATCGGGATGTCCGATTCGGCGCGCAGCCAGCGGCACAGCGAGAGGCCGTCTTCGCCCGGCAGCATCAGGTCGAGCACGACAACGTCGAAATGTTCGGCCTGCATCGCCTGACGCATCGCTGCGCCATCGGTGACGCCGCTGGCGTGGATGTTGAAGCGCGCGAGGTAGTCGATCATCAGCTCGCGGATCGGCACGTCATCGTCGACGATCAGCGCACGAATGCTCCAGCGCTTGTCGTCTTTAGGCTCATCAGTCGCGGTCGTTTGGGTGTTGTGCATGGGGCTGTTCATCTGCCAGTAGGCCGCCAACCACAAAGATGGGCTGCGAGGTTGTGGTTTCAGCATAGGCGTCCGGCCGTGAGGCGGGAAGTGCTGATGTAAGGACGTGTTGCGGCTGGCGAGGCTAGCGCCGGTGCTTGTTGCTGGCATGTCGGTTGTGTATCGGAGTCGACACAATAGCAGCGGGCGCTATGCTGATCACGGTTGGTGCGACGATTTACCGATCATCGGGTGCCGCGCCGCCGCCGGTTCCGCTACAATGCGCGCCGATTTCGACCTGCCTGAGAGCCCATTCATGTCCGCCTGCCAGACTCCTATCATCGTCGCCCTGGATTTCCCCACCCGTGACGCCGCACTGAAGCTGGCCGACCAGTTGGACCCAAAACTGTGCCGGGTCAAAGTGGGCAAGGAACTGTTCACCAGTTGCGCCGCGGAAATCGTCGGCACCCTGCGTGACAAGGGTTTTGAAGTATTCCTCGACCTGAAATTCCACGACATTCCCAACACCACCGCGATGGCCGTGAAAGCCGCTGCCGAGATGGGCGTGTGGATGGTCAACGTGCATTGCTCCGGCGGCATGCGCATGATGGCTGCCTGCCGTGAAGAGCTGGACAAGCGCAGCGGCCCGCAGCCACTGCTGATCGGCGTCACCGTGCTGACCTCGATGGAGCGTGAAGACCTCGCCGGGATCGGTCTGGATATCGAGCCGCAGGAACAAGTCTTGCGTCTGGCGGCACTGGCCGAGAAGGCCGGGATGGATGGTCTGGTGTGTTCGGCGCTGGAAGCCACGGCACTGAAAACCGCGCACCCGTCGCTGCAACTGGTGACTCCGGGGATTCGCCCGGCGGGCAGTGCGCAGGACGATCAGCGCCGCATCCTGACCCCGCGTCAGGCGCTGGACGCCGGTTCCGATTACCTGGTGATCGGCCGTCCGATCAGCCAGGCGGCCGATCCGGCCAAGGCGCTGGCTTCGGTCGTAGCCGAAATCGCCTAAGCAAGCACCGCATAACCCTGTGGGAGTGAGCCTGCTCGCGATAGCGGTGTGTCAAACAACGTTAATGTTGACTGACACTCCGCTATCGCGAGCAGGCTCACTCCCACCTTGGTTTTGTGGTGGCTTTAAACCTTCAGCACCAACTTGCCAAAATTCTCCCCGCTGAACAATTTCATCAGCGTCTCCGGGAAGGTCTCCAGGCCTTCGACGATGTCTTCCTTGCTCTTGAGCTGCCCCTTGGCCATCCAGCCGGCCATTTCCTGCGCCGCGCTCGCGTATTGCGCCGCGTAGTCCATCACCACAAAGCCTTCCATGCGCGCACGATTGACCAGCAGCGACAGGTAATTGGCCGGGCCCTTGACCGCCTCTTTGTTGTTGTTGTACTGGCTGATGGCGCCGCAGATCACCACGCGTGCCTTCATGTTCAGGCGACTCAGGACTGCATCGAGGATGTCACCGCCGACGTTGTCGAAATACACGTCCACGCCTTTCGGGCATTCGCGCTTGAGGCCGGCGATTACGTCTTCGTGCTTGTAGTCGATGGCGCCGTCGAAACCCAGCTCATCGATGAGGAACTTGCACTTGTCGGCACCGCCGGCGATCCCCACCACGCGGCAGCCTTTGATCTTGGCGATCTGCCCGGCAATGCTGCCCACCGCACCCGCCGCCCCGGACAGCACCACGGTGTCGCCAGCCTTCGGTGCGCCGACATCGAGCAGGGCGAAGTAGGCGGTCATGCCAGTCATGCCCAATGCCGACAGATACACCGGCAACGGTGCCAGTTTCGGGTCGACTTTATAGAAGCCTCTTGGCTCGCCGAGGAAATAATCCTGCACGCCGATGGCGCCGTTGACGTAGTCGCCGACCGCAAAGCCCGGATTGTTCGACGCGACGACTTTGCCTACACCCAAGGCGCGCATGACCTCTCCGATACCGACCGGCGGGATGTAGGACTTGCCCTCGTTCATCCAGCCACGCATGGCCGGGTCGAGGGACAGGTATTCGTTCTTGACCAGAATCTGTCCCGCCGCCGGTTCGCCGACCGGTACTTCCTGATAGGTAAAGGTCTCGCGGGTCGCGGCGCCCACCGGGCGTTTGGCGAGCAGGAACTGGCGATTGGTCTGGGAGGTCATGGCAGGCACTCGAATTGAATGAAGCCTTGTTGATAGACCCTAAGCGCCGATGTCGCAAGGTTGGCTGATGAGGCGAATGCACGCCGATCCAGTGCAGTGATGATCACCACCACCGGTTTATCACCGCCACGCATGGGCACATAAACAGCCTTTTGATAGTGCTGACGCCGGACAACCCGCTGTGGCTATGCTGCAACGCTAAGCATCCCCTGCATCTTTGCGTTCGAGGACACAACAATGAGCATGACGTTTTCCGGTCAGGTTGCCGTAGTCACAGGCGCGGCTAACGGCATCGGCCGAGCAACCGCCCAGGCGTTTGCTGCCGAAGGTCTGAAGGTGGTGGTCGCCGATCTCGATACCGCAGGGGGCGAGGGCACGGTGGCGCTGATTCGTACAGCCGGCGGCGAAGCGACCTTCGTCCGTTGCAACGTTACCGTCGAGAGCGAAGTGAAAAATCTGATGGACGAGGTGATCAATACCTACGGCCGTCTCGACTACGCCTTCAACAATGCCGGCATCGAAATCGAGAAAGGCAAACTGGCCGAAGGTTCGATGGACGAGTTTGACGCGATCATCGGCGTCAACGTCAAAGGCGTCTGGCTGTGCATGAAGTATCAGTTGCCGCTGTTGCTGGCCCAGGGCGGTGGCGCGATCGTCAACACCGCGTCGGTGGCCGGCCTGGGCGCGGCGCCGAAGATGAGTATCTACGCGGCGTCGAAGCACGCGGTGATTGGCCTGACCAAATCTGCGGCGATCGAGTACGCGAAGAAGAAAATTCGCGTCAACGCGGTGTGCCCGGCGGTGATTGATACCGATATGTTCCGCCGCGCCTACGAGGCTGATCCGAAGAAGGCTGAGTTCGCCAATGCCATGCACCCGGTCGGCCGCATCGGCAAGGTCGAGGAGATCGCCAGCGCCGTGCTGTATCTGTGCAGCGATGGCGCGGCATTCACCACCGGTCATTCGCTGGCGGTGGACGGTGGCGTCACTGCGTTCTGAGCATTTATGCAAGGAAAAAGCCCGCATTCGTGCGGGCTTTTTCATGCCTGTCGTTCAGTTCCGTGAATCCGCCAAGCAATGTGTATCAAATGGTTAGAAAGGTCGCTTTTGACGGCTTTGTCGCACAGGCTGTGTGGCATGGCTGTGATTTACTGCCGCCAGCAAAACGGACAGGAGTTTGCGTGCTCATGGAATTGAGAATTGACCGACAGGCAATGGTGCCAGTCGTACAGCAGATTGTTGACGGAGTGATCGACTGGATCGCGCGAAGTACCGTGCCACCCGCTACACGCTTGCCTTCGGTACGGGAAATTGCACGCAGCAATCTGCTCAGTCAGTCGTGCGTCGCTCAGGCCTGTGAACGCCTGGTGGCACAAGGGGTTCTGGCGCCTCGACATGGCTCGGGATTCATGGTCGCTGCTGCGCCGCGTTGTGCAGTCAATGCGCCGCTGCCGGCGAGTCTTGATCGGGTTCGACCAGAGGCGGCAAAGGCTTATGGTTTAGCGCAAAAGCTGAATCTCGGTGATGGCGGCTTGCCTGAAAGCTGGCGTGAGTCCGACGACTTGAGCTATGCGATTGGTCAGGTCGCTCGCACGGACATGAGCAGCCTGTTCAACTACAGCACGTCACTCGGTCTGCCGGCGCTGCGCGAACAGATCGTCAAGCGCCTGAAAATGATCAGTGTCCAGGCCGGCGAAGCGCAGATCATGACCACTGGCGGCGCGACCCAAGCCCTTGATCTGATCGTGCGCACGCTGCTCAAGGCCGGTGATTACGTGGTGGTCGAGAACCCTGGGTATGCGCCACTGTTCGATCTTCTGCGATTGCACGGTGTACATCTGCTCGAAGTCCGCCGCACCCCGAACGGGCCTGACACGGCTGCACTGGCAAGCGTGCTGGAGCAGTTCCGCCCCGTGGCAATGTTCATCAACAGTCATCATCACAATCCCACCGGCTCCTGTCTGAGTCCGTCCGTGGCCGAGCGGATCCTGCAGTTGTGCAATGCCAGTGATGTGCGGCTGATCGAAGACGATGTCTACGCCGACTTGCACAATGGCAACGGCACTCGGTTGGCGGCACTGGATCAACGAGTGATTTACATCGGCAGTTTTTCGAAAACCCTGAGCAGCTCATTGCGTGTGGGTTTCGTATTTGCCGACCTTGAACTGATCGCTCGGCTGGCGCGGGTCAAGATGATCAGCAGTTCCGGCTGTTCAGGTTTCAACGAGGCGGTGTTGGCCAACCTCTTGGCCAGCGGCGCCTACCGCAAGCTGGTGCATCGGCAGCGCCAGCGCTTGAATGTCGACCGTGCCGCCGCGTTGCAAGTACTCGAAGACGCCGAATGGGAGGTATTCGGCAAGCCGTGCGGTGGCTTGTTCATCTGGGCGCGTTCGCCAGTTGCCGATCCCGCCCGTTTGCGTCGTCAGGCGCTCGGCAACGGTGTAGCGCTTGCTGCGGCGGGGGCATTCAGTCCCAGTGGCGAAGTCTGCGAGTGGCAGCGGATCAATGTCGCGTACGCCTGCGACCCCCGTGCCCGGCAGTTTTTCCGCAGCACCCGCGTGGATCGACCTCAAGCGTTCTGAAAACGACGCGGGCGTAGCTTTTTGCCATTATTCCGACGCCAGAGACTTGTGCGGGTGCATGGCCATTGCGAATCTTCGTCCACACACTTTGGCAGAGGGCTTCGCGCAATGATTTCGGCCGTGCAAGGACGTTTTGCCAACCTCGGTATGGCAAAAAAACTGGCTATCGGGTTTGTGCTCGTACTGCTGTTGACTGCGCTGGTGGCGGCGATTGGTGTCTGGTCCCTGCAAACCATCAGTCAGCGTTTTGATGGGCTCAAGCAGATGTCTTCGCTCAACAGTGGCCTGCTCAACGTGCGCCTGCTGGAGCAGGAGTACGCCTTGCGTGGTGATCCGAAAACCGCCGATGCCTTGCGTGAAGGCGTAGTTGGCCTGATTGCCCTGGCCAACGAACTCAAGGCGCAATCGCCGGCGAATGTGCCGGTGATGAGCGATGTCGAGCAGTCGCTTGACGCCTACCGCAAGGCGTTCGACGAGTTTGTCTCGTTGACCCAGGCCAAGGATCTCGCGCTGGAAATGGCCAGTTGGTCGGTGTCCAGCGTGGCCAACAACCTTGACGTGTTGCAGGCCGGGCTGGCCGATGACGGCGCTTATACCTTGAAAGAGACCGAGGGCAAGGACGGTGCACAGTTCATCGAGCAGGCCAGTCAGGTCAGCCAGGTGTCGCGCTTGATGTTGCAGGCCATGAACGAAGCGCGGATTCGTCTGGATCAGAGTCGCAAGGGCGATGCCGACAGCGCCGGCAAAGGCAATATCGAGCAGGCCGCGCAGGCGCAGGCACAGGCGGAAGAGCTGAAGTCCACGGTCAAGGATGAGGGTTATCTGACGGTGCTTAATGAGGTGTCCGGGCACATCGCCGGTTTCAACGACAAACTGGCTGAATACACCGGGTTGCTGGCGCAGGAAAAAACCGTTTACGAACAATTGCACCAGCGTGCCGCGCAAGTGGTGGCGCGGGTGGATCAGGCCTATGTCGCCGAAGATGGCGCGATGCAGGCAGAACTGAAGAAGAATTCATTGCTGATTATCGGCTCTTCGGCATTGGCGCTGTTGGTCGGGTTGATCGCGGCCTGGGTGATCACTCGATTGATCGTTGCGCCGTTGCGCAGTGTGATCCTGGTTGCCCAACAGATTGCTGCCGGTGATTTGAGCGCGACGATTGCTGTGACGCGCCGGGATGAAATCGGTCAGTTGATGTCGGCGATGCAGCAGATGGGCGCAGGGTTGAGCACGATTGTCAGCGGCTTGCAGGCCGGTATCGAGCAGCTGGCCAGTTCCGCGCAGTCGCTCTCGGCGGTGACCGAGCAGACCAATCTTGAGGTCAGCAGTCAGAAGGAGGAGACCGAACAGGTAGCCACCGCGATGAATCAGATGACCGCGACTGTGCACGATGTCGCGCGCAATGCCGAAGAGGCCGCACTGGCGGCGCAGACGGCGGATGGCAAGGTCGAGACGGGTCAGCAGGTCGTGCGTCAGAGCATGGCGCGCATCGAGCAACTGGCGGATTCGGCGACGTCGGCGAGTAGCAGTATCGAGAGCCTCAGTGCCGAGATTCAGAATATCGGCACGGTGCTTGAAGTGATCAAGAGTGTTGCCGAACAGACCAATCTGCTCGCGCTCAACGCGGCAATCGAAGCGGCGCGCGCCGGCGAGCAGGGCAGGGGCTTTGCGGTGGTGGCCGATGAGGTACGCGCGCTGGCGCGGCGTACGCAGCAGTCGACCGAGGAAATCGAACGGTTGGTCAGTGCATTGCGCGCGGCGGCGCAGGCGTCGGTGCAGCAGATTCAGAGCAGTGGAGAGTTGGTGAAGCTGGCGGTCTGTGATGCGCTGCAGACCGAAAGTGCCTTGGGCAGTATTGCGGCAGCGGTTTCGTTGATTCAGCAGATGAATCAACAGATTGCGGCGGCGGCGGAGCAGCAGAGTTCGGTGGCGGAGGAGATCAATCGCAGTGTCACGAGTATTCGCGCGAGTGCGGATCAGTCGTCGATTGCGATGCGCGGGAATGCCGCTTCGAGCGTTGAACTGGCGCAGTTGGGGGGAGAGTTGCGTGGGATGGTTGGGCATTTCCGACTTTGAGCCTCGGCGACGATCTTCAGATCCGGCCACCCCACCTCATGCAGGAGCTGCCGAAGGCTGCGATCTTTTGATTTACTAGATCGCACCCCACAAAAAAGCCACCTCTCGGTGGCTCCTCTCTCAGCATCGACAATCAGTCGTAAATCACTTTCTTCTTCCAGTCCGCATCAGCCTCGACATCCTTCAGCCCGGCGGTCAGCTGGTTTTCTTCGCCTTCAACCGGGGCGATCTTGTCCATGACCTGGGCGTTGGCGCGGGCCAGCAATTTTTCCAGGTACTGCAGCTGTTCGGAGTAGATCTGCGGGTTCTGCTGCTTGCGCAGGTATTGCACGCCGCGTTCGAAGGCGAGGCGGGCCTGGCCGGGCTGGTTTTGTTGCAGCGACTGTTGACCGAGGTTGTTGAAGAATTCGATGTGCAGCAACACCAGAATGTGCCGGACTTCACGCACCCAGTGCTTGGCTTCGTTCGGTGGCAGGAAGCCGTCGTGGGCAGCGCGGGTGATTTGGCCGTGGAGGGCTTCGAGGAGGAAGCGTACGTCTTTGGCCTTGGCTTCGGTCATGATCGGTGCAGGTGGGTTGTTGACCGGGATCGACTCGCCTTGGGCGACCAGAGCACTTAGTTCGGTGATGCGCGCCTTGGTGGTTGCGCTGGTCTTTTCCAGGTTCAACAGGCGCTGGCAAACGTTGAGTTCCAGGCGCGTCAACAACAGCTTCAGGGCCGGGGTCATGAATTGGCCGGGGAAAGTCTCGGTCAGCTCGCCGCAACGACGCAGGCGGTCGTTGAGTTCGACTTTGGTGCGGGCCTTCTCCAGTTTGTTGTTTTCCACCACATGGTTCATGTAGCCAATGGCGATCAGAATTGCGATCCCGGCTATGACAAGCAGGGTGATCATGAGTGGTGTCACCGGTAAGACCTCTTTATAGGGTTCGCATGCGAGTGTAGTGGCTGGGCTTTCATGCGCCTAGCGCGGCTCGACGAGTTGGATCGGCTGGTTCAATCTGTATCGGCCGCCGGCTGTTTATATGAATGCTGGCGCTTGATGTGCAGAATGCCATCACCGTGCGGTGGACTATAACGCCTTGGCGAGTGGCGGAATATAGGCGTCAGGACTCGGGCGACGGAAAAGCCCGATTGCTCCCGTAAAGCAGGTCGAAGTCATTGATTTAAATAAATTTATATCTGGGGGTTGACGACCTCTCAATCCATCCATAGAATGCGCGCCACTTGCAGCGTAAAGCACACAGCGAAGCGCGGCAGGGAGTGAATGTTGTAGCGTGTCCCCTTCGTCTAGTGGCCTAGGACACCGCCCTTTCACGGCGGTAACAGGGGTTCGAGTCCCCTAGGGGACGCCATTGCGGGAATAGCTCAGTTGGTAGAGCACGACCTTGCCAAGGTCGGGGTCGCGAGTTCGAGTCTCGTTTCCCGCTCCATTTTTAAACAGCAGTGCTTTCGGGCGGTGCTGAGTGAAACCGGAACCAAGTCTTCGGACGCGGATCTGGACACCGAAACACACACCATGTGTTCCGGGTAGCGTGTCCCCTTCGTCTAGTGGCCTAGGACACCGCCCTTTCACGGCGGTAACAGGGGTTCGAGTCCCCTAGGGGACGCCATTTGCGGGAATAGCTCAGTTGGTAGAGCACGACCTTGCCAAGGTCGGGGTCGCGAGTTCGAGTCTCGTTTCCCGCTCCAAATTCTAAAGACGCCGCTCAGTGAGCGGCGTTTTTATTAGTGAAAGTTGTAGCCTGTGTCCCCTTCGTCTAGTGGCCTAGGACACCGCCCTTTCACGGCGGTAACAGGGGTTCGAGTCCCCTAGGGGACGCCATTGCGGGAATAGCTCAGTTGGTAGAGCACGACCTTGCCAAGGTCGGGGTCGCGAGTTCGAGTCTCGTTTCCCGCTCCATATTCAACAAAAACGCCGATCAGTGATGATCGGCGTTTTTGTTTGTGCGCGATTTGTCGTCGCCCATAAAAAAGGACCTCACGGTCCTTTTTTGTATGTGCCAGATCCCGGTCATGCGCTGACCGGGTTCCAGCGATCGATCACAGCTTTGGCAGTTGCCCGATGCGGCCCATCATTTCGGTGACGATTTGCAGGTCCAGCAAGAACTGGTCAACGGTCTTGAACTCGCCATCGGTGTGCCCGGTGTATTTCACCTCGGGACGCGCCAGGCCGAATTGCACGCCGTTAGGCAGTTCATGCACCGACGTCGCACCGGCAGAGGTGCCGAACTCGTGCTTCATGCCGAGGTTTTCTGTCGACACGGCCAGCAAAGCCTTGACCCATTCACCTTCCGGGTTGCGGAACATCGGTTCGGCGACCGAGTAATCGAAGTCCACGGCGACGTGAGTTTTCTTGGTCCAGGCGCTGAGTTTGTCAGCGATTTCAGCCTTGAGTTTTTCCGGCGACTTGCCCTTCGGAACGCGCAGGTTCACCGCCAGTTTGAAGGCTTTGTCATCCTCACCGACGTAGGTGAGCGACGTAGTCAGCGGCCCCATGAAACTGTCGGAGAAGCCCACCTTCAAGGTGTTACCGAGGTAATCCAGGCCCCAGTTCTCGGCAGCGTAACGGGCTGCGTCGGTGAACTGGTTGTGCTTGAGCGCCACCTTACCGTTCAGGCTATTGATAAACACCAGCATGCGCGCCACCGGGTTAACCCCCGATTCCGGTTCGGAGGAGTGCGCGGAAACGCCGGTCACCGTCAGTTTGACGTCTTTACCGTCAACCTTGGCTGCCACTTCGAAGTTGCCGCCATTGTGTTTGACAAACTCGTTGCCGGCCTTTTGCAGGCTGGCAGCCAGTTCGGCAGGCTTGTCGGTCAGCAAGGTGACGACCGAGGCCGACGGAATCTGGTTGGTCGCCAGGCCGCCGGTCATCGAAGTGATTTCAGCGCCTTTGCCTTCAGCTGGGCGTTTGACAAATTTGGCCATCACGGTGCCGTAGCCTTTCTCGGCAATCACTACCGGGTAACCACCGTCCAGCGCCATGTTGTAGGCCGGCGTCGGGTTTTTTTCGAAGTAATAAGGGATCGCGTCACCGCTGGTTTCTTCAGTGGTGTCGACCAGCAGCTTGAAGTTGCGCGCCAGCGGCAGTTTTTCTTCCTTGATCACTTTCATCGCGTACATCGCAACGACGATGCCGTTCTTGTCATCCTCGGTGCCACGACCGTACATGCGATCGCCAATCAGGGTGACTTTGAACGGATCAAGCTTGGTGCCGTCCTTGAGCACCCAGTTTTCCGGAGTCACCGGCACCACGTCGGCGTGCGCGTGAATGCCGACGACTTCATCACCTTGGCCTTCGAGGGAGATTTCGTAGACGCGGTTGTCGATGTTGCGGAAGTTCAGGTTGAACGATTCGGCAAGGCTCTGGATCTTGCCGGCAATCTTGATGAACTCAGGATTGTCGTGCTGCGCCACGCCTTCCTTCTGGAAGGTTGGAATCTCGACCAGTTCACGCAAGGTTTCCAGCGCGGCCTTGCCGTATTTGACGCGGGTGTAGATGCCCAGCAGGCGATGGATTTCGTTCTGCTGTTCAGCGGTCAGGGTTTTATTGTCGAGGAAAGCGCTGATGGCCGGGCCGAGATTGTCGCTTTTGGCGATGTCGCTCTTGGCCAGGCTGCCCAGAAACTCGCGGAAATCCGTCACGCTTTTATCGTCGAAGGATTTCAGGATGACCGCGCTTTGCTGTGGCGTGATGTTGGCTTGAGCGGCGGTGGTAAATGACGCGAGGCTGGCCAGCATCAGGGTAGCGGCGGCCAGTTGCTTGAGGGAGAAATCCATTACGGAGGCATTCCTTGGCAGGCAGTTGATAAGAAGTTTCTGACGGAAGCGTCTGAAACGTTTTGCAAACTAACACCGTGAGGGAGTGCCGAGGGAGTCTCGAAACGGGATCTGTCGCACAGAAATGCAAAAGAGGCGCAGAAATGAAAAAGTCCCGGCAGAGTGTGCCGGGACTTTTTTGGTGATTTACATCGACAGCATCAAGCGCCCGGCGAACAGAATCAGGATCACCCCCATGCTGCGTTCGAACCAGTGGCCCATGCGCATGAACAGCAGTCGCACCTTGTTGCTGGAGAAAAACAGCGCGACGATCACAAACCACAAGGCGTTTACAAAACACATCCACAAGCCATAGAACGCCTGGATTTGCAGGGGTGTGCTGGCGCTGATGATCGTGGTGAAGATCGCCAGGAAGAACAGCGTGGCCTTGGGGTTGGTGGCGTTAGTCAGGAAACCGGTACTGAACGCCTTGAACAACGATTGCTCAACCAGCGGTTCTTCCGCAGCTTTTTCACCTTCAAGGCTGGTTTTCGGTTTGCTGCGGATCAGGCTGACACCGAGGTAGACAATGTAGGCAGCGCCCACCACTTTGGCCACGGTCAGCAACCACGGGGTGGTGTGCATCAGCGCGCCAACGCCGAGCAGGGTGTACAGCACGTGCACGGAAATCCCCGCACCGATGCCCAATGCCGTGCAAATCCCCACCAGCCGCCCGAAGCGCACGCTCTGGCGGATGGTCACGGCGAAGTCCGGGCCGGGAGCAACCACGGCGAGAAAGTGGATAGTAGCCAGCGCCAGAAACTCGCCCAGGTAATTCGAATACATCTCAGCTCCAGAAGGTCAGGGGTGAAGCATTGCCGCGATAGCCGACAAAGAAGGAAAGGCTCAAGCGCGGATCCGCCACGCCCGGGGTCACCGAGTGCATGCAGCGCGAATTGAACATGATGAAGTCGCCGGGCTGCGGCCGCACCTCAAGGGTTGGCGGGCCGAGCAGCGCCGGGTCGATGCCGTAACTGTCGCCACGCATCTCGTCGAACTGGTCCGGGGTGATGTCGTCGTCCCACATCTGCAATGCGCCGCCGTCAGTCGGCATGTTCAGGTAAACGTTGCAGGCGAACTGCGCCTCGAGGCTGCGGGCCTGGAAACTGTCCGGCGCATCTTTGGCAAAGATGTCGTGGTGGGCGAGAAAGCACACGCCGGGCTTCACCACGCGTGAAAGGCCGACGTACATCTTGCGTCCGTAGAGGTTTTCCAGATGCGCACCGGCCGGCCATGATTCGTCGAACATGCAGCGCAAGGTGTCTACCGGCGACGAGTAGGGCGCACAGCGATTGCGCAGTTCGGCGATGTTGCTGGTGGCACGCTCGAAGTAGTCTTCGATCAGCAGCGGCTGGTTTTCCGCCTCGTAAAACGCCATGCCGATGCGGCCGATGCTGGGTGCGTTGATGTAGCCCTCAAAGCCTGGAGCAAGGATCTTGTCGCCAATCTCGATCGCCAGCGGCTCGGGCAGAAAGCCTTTGACGCGGATGGCGAGGACTTCTTCGTTGGCCAGTTTTTTTATGCACGTCTCATCGAGACGCTCGACGTCTAGCATCATGTTATTTAGGTCCATCTATCGATAGTCAACGGAACCTGCGAGTGCGGTTCCCCGGCGCCGGACGCTGCGCGAGGGCAGCGTCCGAAAATGCTCAATCCACGCTGTAGTGGACGGACAACGTGCCTTTCTTCTGCGAAAGGGACGCGATCGTGACTGTGCCAAGATCCTTCAGGCTACGTACGTGGGTGCCGCCGCAGCCATAAGCCGGGAGTTCACCGAAGCCGATTTCCCGCGCGCCTTCGCGTAGGGACGTCAGGCGTGGCAGATCGTGTGCGATCCATTGCTCGATGCCGATCTGAAGGGTTTGGGCGTCGACTTCCTGAGCACCATCGCCGGGTTTGAATTGCACCCGCCCTTCGTCCGGCCAGTGGTGCGCCTTGATCGGCATCCAGCCCATGGCCTGGACGAAATGCCCGATCAGATGCCCGGCCGAATGCATGCGGGTGTTGAAGCGGCGGCGCTCTTCATCAACCCGAATAGCAGTCATGCCCAGCGCAACCGGTCGGTCGACAAAGTGAATGATCCGGTCTGGATCCTGGACCACGCGCAGCACCTGGGCTTCACCGATCCAGCCGGTATCGCATGGCTGGCCGCCGCCTTGCGGATGGAACAGCGTGGCGCGCAGCACTACGGCAAATTCGTTCTCGTGGGGCGTGCAGTCGAGGACTTCCACATTGGCCTTGAGGTCATCACTATGGAAAAAGAGGCGAAGCGTCATATTCCATGCCCTTATTAAAGTTTCTATTTTTATTATATGAATCGTGTAATAACGTGATAATCCGTTCAAACATCAAAGGACTTGTGCGCTGTGAGCATAAATCTACCGCTGCCACTACTCGGTGAAATGGCGATTTTCGTCAAGGTCGTGGAGACCGGCAGCTTTTCAGAAGCCGCCCGACAGCTCGGTTCGTCACCCTCAGCGGTCAGTCGCAGCATTTCTCGACTGGAAAAAGCCTTGGCCACGCGGTTGCTGCAACGCACGACGCGCAAGTTGCGTTTGAGTGATGGTGGCGAAGAGGTATTCAAGCGCTGCCAGGAGATGGTCAGCGCCGCCAAGTCCGTGATGGAAATCAGCGGCCAGTTCACCCATGAAGCGGAAGGGCTGGTGCGCGTCAGTGTGCCGAAAGCGGTGGGGCGTTTTGTGGTTCATCCGCACATGCCCGAGTTTCTGCGGCGCTACCCCAAGGTCGACGTCGAGTTGTTGCTGGAAGATCGGCAAATTGATCTGATTGACGACCATGTCGACCTGGCGATCCGCATCACCGATAGACCACCGGCGGGTCTGGTGGGTCGTCAGCTGCTGACCATCGACCATTTGCTCTGCGCCACACCGCAATATCTGGCTGAACACGGCACACCGACTCATCCTCATGACTTGCTTAACCACAGCTGCATTTATCTGGGCGAAACGCCGAGCGATGCGCGCTGGAAATTCAAGAAAGGCAGCAAAGCCGTCACGGTCGGGGTGCGCGGTCGTTACGCCGCCAACCACACCGGCGTCCGCTTGGGCGCGGTGTTGCAGCACATCGGTATTGGCAGCCTGCCGTATTTCACCGCGCGTTATGCCTTGGAGCAGAAGTTGGTCGTGCAGGTGTTGCCGGACTGGACGTTCCTGGCTTCCTACCACGGCGGGCTCTGGCTGCTGCATTCGCCGACGCGCTATCTGCCGCCGAAACTGCGGGTGTTTATCGACTATCTGGTGGAGTGTCTGGAGAAAGAACCGACGCTTAGCAAGCCGGGGAAGTCGGGCAGTGCGAGTAACGCCGCGATGGCGTACGAGCTGCCGGAAAGCGAGGGATTGTTGTAACGCAAAAGCAAAAAATCGCAGCCCCCTGCAGGAGCTGCCGAAGGCTGCGATCTTTTGACTTCAATCAACGAATGAATCAGTGCTTGCTGTCCTGAGCAGACATCGCCAGCAACTGCTTTTCCTGGTTCCAGTCGAACGGTTCATCGTTCTGTTCGGCTTCGTAGCGACGTTCTTCCAGCGCCTGATACATGTCGATTTCTTCATCGGACAGGTAGTGCAGGCAATCACCGGCGAAGAACCACAACAGATCGCGCGGGATCAGGTGGGCAATTTGCGGGTAACGGGTAATCACTTGAGTCAGGATGTCCTGGCCCAGGTATTGGCTTTCGATCGGTTCGATCGGTAGCGACGCCAGCAGTTCGTCGAAGCGCTCCAGGAACAGGGCATGGCTTTCTTCGGGAACCTGTTCGGCCTCACCTACGGCGACCAGGATACTGCGCAGGTGGTCGAGCAACACAAGATGATCGGCAACGACGTTGGACACGAGATAAGTCCTCAAGAGCAAAACGGGCGCGGGAGTATAAAGCTCCTGCGCCCGCTTGGACATGGGTCTCAGGATCAGCGGACTTTGCCCTCTGCCTGTTTCAGTTCCTCTTTGTCGAAATCATCGACATCGATGACCTTGCGCCGCGCCGCTTCGGCATCGCGCAGGCTCTGCGCTTCCACCGGTTGCAACACGCCAGCCTCCAGCGCTGCATCGATGGCGTGTTCGCCTGCGGCCGGTTTGACCTGACCGCTTTTCAGCGAGGTATGCAGTTTTTTGTGCAGCGGTTGCGCAGCATTCAGCAGATCACTGGCGTGTTGCAACGCACCGACCGCATCGTCTGCCGATTGCGGGCGGTAACAGCCGGCGAGCAGCTCTTCCAGCGCCGGATCGCCCTTGGCCCGACCGATCACGCCTGCCACTTCGGCACCGAGTTTGTCTGAGGGCCCGGTGTGGCGACGACCGAACGGGAAGACGATAACGCGCAGAAGACAGCCGAAGACCTTGTTCGGGAAGTTGCGCAGCAATTCATCCAGCGCACGTTCCGATTGACCGAGGCTTTCCTCCATCGCCCAGCGGAACAGTGGCTCCATGTACGCCGGCGAATCCAGATCGTGATAACGCTTGAGCGCAGCGGAGGCCAGATACAGGTTGCTCAACACGTCACCCAGACGCGCCGATAGGCGTTCGCGGCGTTTCAGCTCGCCACCGAGCAGCATCATGCTGAAATCAGCCAGCATGGCAAATGCCGCTGCCTGACGATTGAGTGCACGGAAGTAGCCTTGGCTGATCTTGTCGCCCGGTGCGTGCTCGAAATGGCCGAAGCCGAGGTTCAACACCAGCGTGCTGGCGGCGTTGCTCACGGCGAAACCGATGTGTTTGAGCAGAAGGCCGTCGAACTCTTTCAGCGCCTGGTCCTTGTCCTCGCGACCGGCCAAGGCCATTTCCTTGAGCACGAACGGATGGCAACGAATCGCCCCTTGACCGAAGATCATCAGGTTGCGTGAAAGAATGTTCGCGCCTTCCACGGTGATGAAGATCGGTGCACCGTTCCAGCTGCGCCCGAGGTAATTGTTCGGGCCCATGATGATCGCCTTGCCGCCGTGCACGTCCATGGCGTGGCTGATGCATTCGCGACCGCGTTCGGTCAGGTGGTATTTGAGGATCGCCGACAGTACCGACGGTTTTTCGCCGAGGTCCACCGCGTTGGCGGTGAGCATGCGCGCGGCGTCCATCATCCACGCGTTGCCGCCGATGCGTGCCATGGCTTCCTGAATGCCTTCGAACGCCGACAGTGGCACGTTGAACTGTTCACGAATCTGCGCGTACTGGCCGGTCACCAGGCTGGTGAATTTGGCTGCGCCAGTGCCGACGGCCGGCAACGAGATCGAGCGCCCCACCGACAGGCAGTTCATCAGCATCATCCAGCCTTTGCCGAGCATCTCCTGACCTCCGATGAGGAAGTCCAGCGGGATGAACACGTCCTTGCCGGAGTTCGGGCCGTTCATGAATGCCGCGCCCAGTGGCAAGTGACGACGACCGATTTCGACACCGGCGGTATCGGTCGGGATCAGCGCGAGGCTGATGCCGAGATCTTCCTTGTCACCCAATAAATGTTCCGGGTCATACGCCTTGAACGCGAGGCCGAGGAGGGTGGCGACAGGGCCGAGGGTGATGTAGCGTTTTTCCCAGTTCAGGCGCAGGCCGATGACTTCCTGACCTTCCCATTCGCCTTTGCAGATGATTCCGGTGTCGGGCATCGCGCCGGCATCGGAACCGGCGAGTGGGCCGGTGAGGGCGAAGCACGGAATGTCATCGCCACGGGCCAGACGGGGCAGGTAGTGATTGCGTTGTTCGTCGGTGCCGTAATGCAGCAGCAGTTCGGCCGGGCCTAGGGAGTTTGGCACCATGACCGTGGAGGCGAGGTCGCCGCTGCGGGTGGCGAGTTTCATCGCCACCTGCGAGTGGGCATAGGCAGAGAAGCCTTTACCGCCAAACTCCTTCGGGATGATCAGGGCAAAAAAACCATGTTCCTTGATATGCGCCCAGGCTTCGGGCGGCAGGTCCATCGACTGGCCAATTTGCCAGTCGGTGACCATCGCGCAGAGTTCTTCGGTCGGGCCGTCGATGAACGCCTGTTCTTCTTCGCTCAGTTGCGCCTTCGGATAGGCCAGCAGTTTTTCCCAGTCCGGACGGCCGCTGAACAGCTCGCCATCCCACCAGACAGTGCCGGCATCGATCGCGTCGCGTTCGGTCTGCGACATCGGCGGCAGGGTTTTCTGGAACCAGTTGAACAGTGGCGCGCTGAAATGTCTGCGGCGCAGGTCAGGTAGCAACAACGGCGCGGCGATCACCGCCAGCACGACCCACAACACCAGCAACAGCCAGCCCGGCGCGTGACTGAAAATACCCATCGCCAAAAGGTAGACCGCGACGATGCCCAATGCAGGCAGAGGCGAAATACGCCGGTGGGCGAGATAGGCCACGCCGACAATCAAAACCAGTATCCACAACAACAGCATATTCAGTCCTCCGTGAACCAAGGCAAATCGACCCTCCAGAGCTTAGACGGCATCTGCAAAACCGGGTGGTCAGACCAAGGTGATTGAAATCGTGGGAAACCCCGGATGGTTTTCGTAGGTTCGGTGGGCAACACGTGTAAGAAATCGTTCGGTCGATCCGCGTCTTTGCGTCCAAGTTTGGCCGAAACGTCGTTATCTCTGTGCTGAAGCTGTCGCTAGACTCCAGACTCATTCAGGAGATTGTCGTCATGCACGAGTATCTGAGTCCCGGCCGCTTCATCGATAGTGACCACCCGGCGGTGGTGGAGTTCGCCGAACAGCACCGTGGGGCCAGCCGCGATCCGCTCGCGCAGGCGATCAATCTTTATTACGCGGTGCGTGAGGCAGTGCGCTACAACCCCTACACCTTCAGCCGTGATCCGCAGACCTTGCGCGGCAGTTATGCGCTGGCGACACGGGAGAGTTATTGCGTACCGAAAGCCACGCTGCTCGCGGGTTGTGCACGGCATTGCGGGATCCCGGCGCGCATCGGTCTGGCCGACGTGAAGAATCATTTATCGACGCCACGTCTGCTCGAATTGTTGAAAAGCGATATGTTCGCCATGCACGGCTATACCGAGTTTTTCCTCAATGAACGCTGGGTAAAAGCGACACCCGCGTTCAACCAGAAACTCTGCGAATTGTTCAACGTTGCGCCGCTGGAATTCGACGGCGTCAACCACAGCGTTTTCCATCCGTTCAACCGCGACGGTGCGCCATTGATGGAATATCTGGTCGATCACGGGCAATTCGCCGATGTCCCGGAAACCTTCTTCTTCGAACATCTGCAAAAGTGCTATCCGCATCTGTTCACCGATCTGCAGCCGCAATTGCTCGGCGATATGCAGAGTGATTTGAGCGGTGCCTGATCCGGCGTATGCTGCCTGCCCACTCATTTGAAAAGAGCCGGTCATGCTGAAGATCTGGGGACGGAAAAACTCATCGAATGTCAGGAAGCCGTTGTGGGCTGCCGAAGAGCTCGGTCTGGCTTACGAAGCGATCGATGCCGGTGGCGCCTTCGGTGTAGTCGACACGCCAGAGTACCGGGCGATGAACCCGAACGGTCGGGTGCCGGTGATCGAGGATGACGGCTTCGTGCTGTGGGAATCGAATGCCATCGTTCGTTACCTGCTGGCCAAACATGCGCCCGACAGCGCCTGGTATCCGGCGGATCCGCAAGCCCGCGCCATCGCTGACAAGTGGATGGACTGGACCACGTCGAGTTTTGCCGGTCCGTTCCGCACCGTATTCTGGGGTGTTCTGCGCACGCCGGCAGACAAGCAGGACTGGCCGGCCATCAATGCCGCGATCAAGGAATGCAACGAGTTGCTGAGCATGGCCGACGAGGCGTTGGTCAGCCAAGCGTATCTCTCCGGTCAAGACATCGGCATGGGCGACATTCCATTGGGCAGTTTCATTTATGCCTGGTTCGAGATGCCTATCGAGCGCGCGCCGCAACCGCATCTGCAAGCCTGGTACGAGCGCCTGAAGCAACGCCCGGCCTACGAAAAAGCGGTCATGACCGCGTTGACTTAATACCTACTATCGACACACTTGACTGTACTTGTGCGGCGGCGGCAAGCACCATTGCGCACTTGCGCTGCGGTTCGATTCATCGCCGCCGTCTCCTTTTATCCCTTCAATGGTGCGTAAATCAGATATGAGTTCCGCTCTGTCCATCCGGCAGCTAACCAAAACCTACGGCAACGGGTTCCAGGCCTTGAGTGGTATCGATCTGGACGTCGCCGAAGGTGACTTTTTCGCCTTGCTCGGCCCTAACGGCGCCGGCAAATCCACCACCATCGGCATCCTCTCGACCCTGGTCAACAAGACCAGCGGCACGGTGAATATCTTCGGTCATGACCTGGACAAGAATCCTGCGCAGCTCAAGCGCTCGATCGGCGTGGTGCCGCAGGAATTCAACTTCAACCAGTTTGAAAAGACCTTCGACATCGTCGTGACCCAGGCCGGTTACTACGGCATTCCGGCGAAAATCGCCAAGGAACGCGCCGAGCAGTACCTGACCCAACTGGGCTTGTGGGACAAGCGCGACGTGCCATCGCGTTCGCTGTCCGGCGGCATGAAGCGGCGCTTGATGATCGCCCGCGCGTTGGTACATGAACCGCGCCTGCTGATCCTCGATGAACCGACCGCAGGCGTCGACATCGAGCTACGCCGTTCGATGTGGACGTTCCTCACCGAGCTGAACCAGAAAGGCATCACCATCATCCTCACCACGCACTATCTGGAAGAGGCTGAGCAGTTGTGCCGCAACATCGGCATCATCGACCACGGCACCATCGTCGAGAACACCAGCATGAAACAATTGCTGGGCCAGTTGCACGTGGAAACCTTCTTGCTCGACCTTAAAAACGACCTGAGCGCCACGCCGCAATTGCTCGGCTACCCTGCGCGGTTGATCGATGGCCATACCCTCGAAGTCCAGGTCGACAAATCCATGGGCATCACGGCGTTGTTCACCCAGTTGGCGCAGCAGAATATTGAAGTGCTGAGCCTGCGTAACAAAACCAATCGCCTCGAGGAGCTGTTCGTGTCCCTGGTGGAGAAAAATCTGTCGAAGGTGGCGGTATGAGTTCCGAATTCCGTCCCAACCTCGTCGCCCTGCAGACCATTGTTTACCGCGAGGTCAAACGCTTCACGCGGATCTGGCCGCAGACCCTGCTGCCGCCGGCGATCACCATGGTTCTGTACTTCGTGATTTTCGGTAACCTGATCGGTCGGCAGATCGGCGACATGGGTGGCTTCACCTACATGCAGTACATCGTGCCGGGGCTGATCATGATGTCGGTGATCACCAACTCCTACGGCAACGTGGTCTCGAGTTTCTTCGGCAGCAAGTTCCAGCGTTCTATCGAAGAGTTGATGGTCTCGCCGGTGTCGCCGCACACGATTCTGATCGGCTACACCTGTGGCGGCGTGCTGCGCGGTTTGATGGTCGGCGTGATCGTGACGATTCTGTCGATGTTCTTCACCGATTTGCAGGTGCATCACCTCGGTGTGACCATTCTGGTAGTGGTGCTGACGGCGACGATTTTCTCGTTGCTGGGCTTCATCAACGCGGTGTTTGCGCGCAATTTCGATGATATCTCGATCATCCCGACGTTCGTGTTGACCCCGCTGACGTACCTGGGTGGCGTGTTCTACTCGATCACCTTGCTGCCACCGTTCTGGCAGACCGTGTCGCTGGCCAACCCGGTATTGCACATGGTCAACGCTTTCCGCTACGGCATTCTCGGTGTGTCGGATATCAAGATCGGCATTGCGATCACCTTCATGCTGGTGGCGACGGTGGTGCTGTATCTCGGTTGTGCACGGCTGCTGGTGAGTGGGCGCGGGATGCGTACCTGATCCAAAACCGCGTCGACTTCTTCGCGAGCAGGCTCGCTTGTATGCTGGGACTTGAAGGGAGGAGGAGGGACAAAGCCAGATTCTGACTGTTGACGCAGTACAGATCCGTGGGAGATTTCGCCCCTCCTCCTTTCACCCAAGCGCCGATAAAGAATGCATCTGGCCAGGACCGACGATAGGAACAAGCCTGCGCCCCTGGGTGAGCCCTTCAAGTGTTCAAAACCATATCTCGGGGGATGTTCAATGGCAATGCCGGTTTCTGTCGTAAAGCCTATTGTGGGCGTGGATGTCGCCAAGAATGAACTGGTCATCTATCAGGCCGAGCTGGATCTGCTCGAGACTATTTCCAATGACAAGACAGCCATCAAAAAATGGCTGAAAGCCTTGCCTGCACCTGTTGATTTGGCTATCGAATCGACCAACATCTATCACCTGGCGTTCGCCGATCTGGCCCATGAAGCCGGGTGCACGATTTACATGGTCGATGGCTACGCGTTGAGTCATTACCGAATAGGGGTGAAAGTTCGCGCCAAAACCGATGCGCTGGACGCCAAGCTGCTCGCTCGTTATCTAAAAAACGAATACGAAGAGCTTCATCCTTGGATCCCGCCATCGCCTTTATATCGCCGCCTTCTGAGCCTTTTCCGCCGTCGTGCAGCGCTGGTTCAGGCACGGGTTGGTCTGGTGCAAAGCTGGGCGAATGAACCGCTGCTCAAAAGCGCGTTTGCTGAGCAAGTGGCCTCAATGCAGAGGCTCGAAACATTGGTCGAGAAGATGATCAACGATCAATTAAAAGAGGCTGGGCTGCTCGCAGATCTGAAGCGCTGCACAAAAGTTGAAGGTATTGGTTTTTTGACCGGAGCCCGTTTGATCGCAACATTTCAGCGGGGCGACTTCAAAAACGCGGATGCATTTATTGCGTTTTTGGGGATGGATTTGCGCGTGTCGCAGTCAGGACAAAAGGACGGTCGCCGGAGCCTGACCAAACGCGGAGACCCAGAGGCCCGGCGACTGCTCCATAACGCAGCCATGTCGGCCAGCCGTACACCGGCTTGGAAAAGCTTCTACGAGGAGCAAAGAAACCGTGGGTTCAGTACGACACAGGCGCTGGTGATATTGGCTCGCAAGCTTGCGCGAGTCGTATTCGCGCTGCTGAAGGGGCAAAGCGAATACCAGCCGAAGGGAGGTTGAGGGCTTCCCCTCAACCATAGAATCTCCCACATTAGATCTATGTTGTGCTGAAGATCTTCTGTGGGAGCGAGCCTGCTCGCGAATGCAGACGCCACAAAACAAAACGGCCTCCCTTGCGGAGGCCGTTTTGCGTTCAGGGCTTTCGGTTTTTCTTGCGCCGCGCCCACTGCCGCGCCACCCACCAGCGCCAATACATCATCACCACGAAGTAGGCCAGCGCACCGAGTACCAGGCCGCACACCACCGAACCGAGCAAAAACGGCTGCCACAGCGTCGACAGCTGACTGCTGATCCATTCCCAGGTCAACTCATCGGGCAGATGCCTCGCGGGTACATCCATCAACCACGCCCCGGCCTGATAGGTGCAAAAGAATACCGCCGGCATGGTGATCGGGTTGGTCAGCCAGACCAGGCTGACGGCAATCGGCATGTTCCCCCGCACCGTGATGGCCAGCGCTGCAGCCACCAGCATCTGCGCGGGAATCGGCAGGAACGCGGCAAACAGGCCAACCGCCATCGCCCGCGCGACCGAGTGGCGATTGAGGTGCCAGAGGTTCGGGTCATGCAGCAACTTGCCGAGAAAGCGTAAGGATTTGTGTTCCCTGATGCTCGTCGGGTCGGGCATGTAACGTTTGAATAAGCGCCGGGGCATAAGGCTTCTCGGTCGGTTAAGGCGGCAGTATGTCTGGATTCTACGAGCGGCCCATTCAGACTTTGTGACAATTGTTGACGACGCTCCTGCCGAACACCCGCTATGCCTAAGTGCGGGACTCTCAAGGACGGGCTTATGCGCACAGGGATGATGGCGCTGGCAGTCGGTTTGCTGGCCCCGGTTTTTATGCCGGCCTTACCGCCGGTCTGGTTGATGCTGGCGTTGCCGGTCGCAGGTTTGCTGGTGCTGCAATTTCGCAGCTATCCATTGGCCTTTCTGTTGTTTGGTTTGACGTGGACGTGCGTCAGCGCGCAGTGGGCGCTGGACGATAGTTTGCCCGTCGCACTGGATGGCGAGACCCGTTGGCTGGAAGGACGAGTGGTCGGGCTGCCGCAGAACGGCGACGGCGTGGTGCGTTTCGAGTTGGCTGATGCACGCTCGCGTCACGACAAGCTGCCGAGATTAATGCGTCTGGCGTGGTACGCCGGGCCTGCGGTCAACAGCGGCGAGCGTTGGCGACTGGCGGTGAAGCTGAAACGTCCCGTGGGTTTGCTCAATCCGGACGCCTTCGATTATGAAGCGTGGCTGTTGGCGCAACGCATCGGTGCGACCGGGACGATCAAGGATGGCCAGCGTCTGGCGCCGGCTCGCGGCGCCTGGCGGGACAGCATCCGGCAGCGCTTGCTTGAGGTGGATGCGCAAGGGCGCGGCGGCGCACTGGCCGCGCTGGTGCTGGGGGACGGTTCGGGCCTCAGTCGCGAAGACTGGCAAGTTCTGCAGGACACCGGCACTGTGCATTTGCTGGTTATTTCCGGCCAGCACATCGGTTTGCTGGCGGCGCTGATGTACGGATTGATTGCCGGGCTGGCGCGCCTAGGAATATGGCCATTGCGTTGGCCCTGGCTGCCGTGGGCCTGTGGTCTGGCATTGGCGGCAGCGCTCGGTTACGGATTGCTCGCCGGGTTCGACGTGCCGGTGCAGCGCGCCTGCGTGATGGTCGCGCTGGTGCTGCTGTGGCGTCTGCGTTTTCGCCATCTCGGTGCGTGGTGGCCATTGTTGCTCGCATTCAACGCGGTGCTGCTGTTCGATCCGCTGGCGAGTCTGCGTCCCGGCTTCTGGTTGTCCTTCGCTGCGGTGGCGGTGCTGATTTTTACGTTTGGCGCGCGGCTGGGCGCGTGGCGCTGGTGGCAGACCTGGACGCGGGCGCAATGGTTGATTGCGATCGGCCTGTGCCCGGTGTTGCTGGCGCTGAATTTGCCGATCAGCGTGAGCGGACCGCTGGCCAATCTTTTCGCGGTGCCTTGGGTCAGTCTCGTGGTACTGCCTCCGGCATTGCTCGGGACGCTGTTGTTGCCGGTGCCTTATGTCGGCGAAGGCTTGTTGTGGCTGGCCGGTGGCTTAGTCGATTGGCTGTTTCGCGGCCTGGCTGTGATCGCCGGGCAATGGCCCGCTTGGATTGGTCCGTCATTGCCGGTGTGGGTCTGGGCGCTGGGCAGTCTCGGCGCCTTGCTGTTGCTGTTGCCGCGCGGTGTGCCGATGCGTGTATTGGGCTGGCCGTTGCTGCTGATCCTGCTGATGCCGCCGCGCGAACGGCTCGCCGAAGGAATGGCCGACATCTGGCAACTCGATGTCGGCCAGGGCTTGGCGATCCTGATCCGTACCCGTCATCACACCGTGCTCTACGACGCAGGCCCGCGCTTTGGCGAGTTCGACCTCGGCGAGCGCGTGGTATTGCCAGCCTTGCACAAGCTGGGCGTGGCAAAACTTGATCTGATGTTGCTCAGCCACGCGGACGCCGATCATGCCGGAGGCGCGCTGGTGCTGATGCGCGGGATCAACCTGCGTCGGGTGGTCAGCGGCGATCCTCCGGGATTGCCCGCCGCATTGCGTGCCGAAGAGTGTGAAACCGGCCGGCAATGGCAATGGGACGGCGTCCATTTTCAGCTCTGGCAATGGTCGGATGCCGAGGACAGCAATCAGCGTTCTTGCGTATTGCAGATCGAAGCCAATGGCGAGCGCATCCTGCTGACCGGCGACATCGATACCCACGCGGAACGTAGCCTGCTCGACAGCCCGCTGGCGGTGCCGACGCAATGGTTGCAATCGCCGCATCATGGCAGCCGCAGCTCTTCATCCATGGCCCTGCTGAAAACGTTGCAGCCCGAGTCGGTGCTGATTTCCCGGGGCCACGGCAACTCCTTCGGCCATCCGCACCCGACCGTGCTCGCGCGTTATCGCAAACAGGGTCTGCGCATTTATGACAGCGCTGAACAAGGCGCCATTCATCTGCAATTGGGCCGCTTCAAACCGCCGTGGACGATGCGTCAACAGCGGCGTTTCTGGCGAGATCCGCCCGCAGTCGCCCGTTGATCGGGGCGCCGGCGAATACCCCGTCACGGTCGTCGGGGCGGCGGGTCTTAATCGCTGACCGGTATGGTAAAGTGGCGCACTTTTTCGAGGGGACTGTCACTGTGTGGGAATTGGTCAAATCCGGCGGCTGGATGATGTTGCCGATCATTCTGAGTTCCATCGCGGCGATGGCGATTGTCGCCGAACGCCTGTGGACCCTGCGCGCCAGTCGCGTCACCCCCGAGCACCTGTTGGGTCAGGTCTGGGTCTGGATCAAGGACAAACAGCTCAATAAAGAAAAACTCAAGGAATTGCGCGCCAACTCGCCGCTGGGGGAAATCCTCGCCGCCGGTCTGGCCAACTCCAAGCATGGTCGCGAGATCATGAAAGAGTGCATTGAAGAGGCCGCCGCGCGGGTGATTCATGAACTCGAGCGCTACGTCAGCGCGCTGGGCACCATCGCCGCCATGTCGCCGTTGCTCGGACTGCTCGGCACCGTGCTGGGCATGATCGATATTTTCAGCGCCTTCACCGGTTCCGGCATGACCACCAACGCTTCGGTTTTGGCCGGTGGTATCTCCAAGGCACTGATTACCACCGCTGCAGGCCTGATGGTCGGTATTCCAGCGGTGTTCTTCCATCGGTTCCTGCAACGCCGCATCGATGAGCTGGTGGTGGGCATGGAACAGGAAGCGATCAAACTGGTTGAAGTGGTGCAGGGCGACCGTGACGTCGACCTGACCGAGGGGCGCGCGTGAAATTCCGTCGCAAACCTCGGGAAACGATAGACATCAACCTCGCGTCGCTGATCGACGTGGTGTTTATCCTGTTGCTGTTTTTCGTCGTGACCACGACTTTTACCCGCGAAACCCAGCTGCGCGTTGATCTGCCGGAAGCGGTCAGCGGCTCGCCGGCCGAAGATCAGCAACTCAAGCAGATCGACGTGGCCATCAGCGCTGAAGGCGTGTTTTCGGTGAACAACAAGGTTCTGCCGAAAAACGATCTGGCGACCCTGATGGACGCGATGCAGAAAGAATCCAACGGTGACACCAACATGCCGTTGTCGATCAGTGCCGATGGCAAGACTCAGCATCAATCAGTGATCACCGCCATGGACGCGGCCGGCAAGCTCGGTTTCAGCCATCTGCGCATGACCACGGTTGAGGCGGCGCCGAAATCCTGATGAGCCTGGCCGATCGTTTGCTCGCCGCGTGGTATCAGGGGCACCCGGCCCTGGCGCTGCTGCGGCCGCTGGAACTGTTGTATCGCCGCGTGGTGGTCAACAAACGTCAGCGTTTTCTCGACGGTGAGGGTGAGATCTATCAGCCACCGGTGCCTTTGATTGTGGTCGGTAACATCACTGTTGGCGGCACCGGCAAGACACCGATGATTCTGTGGCTGATCGAACACTGCCGACGCAGCGGTTTGCGCGTCGGTGTGGTCAGTCGTGGCTACGGCGCCAAGCCGCCGCAATTGCCATGGCGCGTTGAAGCCGAGCAAACCGCTGACATCGCTGGTGACGAGCCGCTGCTGATCGTCCAGCGCACCGGCGTGCCGTTGATGATCGACCCCGATCGCAGCGCCGCCGTCAAAGCCTTGCTCGCCAGCGAACCGCTGGATCTGATCCTCTCTGATGACGGTATGCAGCATTATCGTCTGGCGCGGGATCTGGAGCTGGTGCTGATCGACGCCGCCCGTGGTCTCGGCAACAAACGCTGCCTGCCGGCCGGGCCGTTGCGTGAGCCGATCGAACGTCTGCAAAGCGTCGACGGCGTACTGTTCAACGGTGCCACTGAAGACCGCGACGACGGCTTCGCTTTCCGCCTGCAACCCACCGCGCTGGTCAATTTGCGCAGTGGCGAGCGCCAGCCGCTCGAGCATTTTCCGTCGGGTCAGGCCGTACACGCGGTCGCCGGGATCGGCAATCCGCAACGTTTCTTCAATACCCTCGAAGCGCTAGACTGGCGAGCAGTCCCGCATGCGTTTGCCGACCACGCCGAATACAGCGTGCAGGCCTTGAATTTCACACCGTCGTTGCCGTTGGTGATGACCGAAAAGGACGCGGTGAAGTGCCGTGCCTTCGCTGCTGCCGACTGGTGGTATCTGGCGGTCGATGCCGTGCCGTCGCCGGCCTTCGTGGCCTGGTTCGACACACAGTTGATGCGCCTGCTGCCGGATCGGCTTTTGCCTTAACTCTTTTATCCAGGGAATGTTCATGGACACCAAATTGCTCGACATCCTCGCGTGCCCGATCTGCAAAGGCCCGCTCAAGCTCAGCGCCGACAAGACCGAACTGATCAGCAAGGGTGCCGGCCTGGCGTACCCGATCCGCGACGGCATCCCGGTGATGCTCGAAAGCGAAGCGCGCACCTTGACCACCGACGAGCGTCTGGATAAATGACCACCGCCTTCACCGTTGTCATCCCGTCGCGTTTCGCCTCGACCCGTCTGCCGGGCAAACCGCTGCTGGACATCGCCGGCAAGCCGATGATCCAGCATGTCTGGGAACAGGCGAGCAAAAGCAGCGCCAGTCGTGTGGTGGTCGCCACTGACGACGCGCGCATCGTCGAAGCCTGCAAGGCTTTTGGCGCCGAAGTGGTGCTGACCCGTGAAGATCACAATTCCGGCACTGATCGTCTGGCCGAGGTCGCGACGAAACTGGGCCTTGCGCCGGATGCGATCGTGGTCAACGTGCAGGGTGACGAGCCGCTCATCCCGCCGAGCGTGATCGATCAGGTCGCCGCCAATCTGGCCGCCCACACCGAAGCGCGCATGGCCACGCTGGCCGAGCCGATCGAGGACGTCGACACTCTGTTCAATCCGAACGTGGTCAAGGTGGTCAGCGACATCAACGGTCTGGCGCTGACCTTCAGCCGCGCGACCTTGCCGTGGGCGCGCGATGCGTTCGCCAAGAGCCGCGAGCAATTGCCGCAAGGCGTGCCGTACCGTCGTCACATCGGCATTTATGCCTACCGCGCCGGTTTCCTCCAGGACTTCGTGAGCTGGGGCCCGTGCTGGCTGGAAAACACCGAATCGCTGGAGCAATTGCGTGCCCTGTGGCACGGCGTGCGTATTCATGTCGCCGATGCGTTGATCGCGCCGCCGACCGGTGTCGACACGGTTGAAGACCTCGAGCGCGTTCGTCGCCTGCTGGAGGCCTGATGCGCGTTCTGTTTGTGTGCCTGGGCAATATTTGCCGTTCGCCCACGGCCGAAGGTGTGTTGCGCCACAAGCTGCGCGCTGCGGGGCTGGCGGATCAGGTCGAAGTGGCTTCCGCCGGCACCGGTGACTGGCACGTCGGCAATCCGCCGGACAAACGCAGCCAGGCCGCGGCCAAGGTGCGCGGCTATGACCTGTCGGCGCAACGCGCGCAGCAGGTCACTCGCGCCGATTTCGCCAGTTACGATCTGATTCTGGCGATGGACAACAGCAACCTGCGCAACCTCAAGGCTTTGCAGCCTTCCACCGGCAAGGCCGAACTGGATTTGTTCTTGCGTCGCTATGCCGGTCTGGTCGATGAAGTGCCGGACCCGTATTACGACGGCGATCAAGGTTTCGAGCAGGTGCTCGATCTGATTGAAGCTGCGTGTGACCAATTGTTGATCGAAGTGAAGGGCCGGTTATGAGTTTGCAGGTGCAACCGCAGGTTTCCCTGAAACCGTTCAACAGTTTTGGCGTGGATGTTCGCGCGCAACTGTTCGCCGAAGCCCATAGCGACGCCGATGTCCGTGAAGCACTGGCCTATGCCACTGCTCACGACGTGCCGTTGCTGGTGATCGGCGGCGGCAGTAATTTGCTGCTGACTGCCGACATTGCGGCGCTGGTGCTGCGCATGGCCACCCGTGGCATTCGTGTTGTCAGCGATGACGGCAACCGCGTGGTGATCGAGGCAGAAGCGGGCGAGCCGTGGCATGGGTTTGTGCAGCACACGCTGGCGCTAGGATTTTCCGGACTGGAAAACCTCAGCCTGATTCCCGGCACCGTTGGCGCTGCGCCGATGCAGAATATCGGTGCCTACGGTGTCGAGATCAAGGATGTGTTCGCCGGGCTGACTGCACTGGATCGCCAGACTGGCGAGCTGCGCGATTTTACGCTCGAAGAATGCAACTTCGCCTACCGCGACAGCCTGTTCAAACAGCAGCCGGGGCGTTGGTTGATTCTGCGCGTGCGTTTCAAACTGGATCGCGTCGCTCATCTGCACCTGGAATACGGCCCGGTGCGTCAGCGCCTGACCGAGCAGGGCATCGAACAACCGACGCCGACCGACGTCAGCCGTGCCATTTGCAGCATCCGCAGCGAAAAACTGCCGGATCCGGCGGTACTCGGCAATGCCGGCAGCTTCTTCAAGAACCCGCTGGTGTCGCCGGCCATCGTCGCGCAGATCAAACAGCAGCACCCGGACGTGGTGGCCTATGCACAAGCGGACGGGCGGATGAAGCTTGCCGCCGGCTGGCTGATCGAGCGTGCTGGCTGGAAAGGTTTCCGCGAAGCCGACGCCGGCGTGCATAAATTGCAGGCGCTGGTGCTCGTCAATTACGGCGCGGCAACCGGCCTGCAATTGCTCGATCTGGCGCAGCGTATCCAGAAAGACATTGCCGAACGTTTCAATGTCGACCTGGAGATGGAGCCCAATCGGTATTGAGGCTACGCTTTCAAGGCGCCATCCAAAGCCCTGCACTGATTAAAAAGTGCAGGGCTTTTTTGTTAACGCTGGGTTAACTTAGCGAGCTAACGATAACCGTCATTTGCTCCACCAAAGGCCCGTTGCAGACGTTCGCGTCGGCACAAGAGAGCCTCCGGTCAGATGCAGATCAGCAAGCAATGAATTCTTTGGCGAGGGAGCTTGCTCCCGCTGGGACGCGTAGCGCCCCTCGCTCAAAGCAGAGAACTGCTGCGCAGTTCAGCGCGAGCAAGTTCCCTCGCCACAGGTTCAGTGTTCAGCTTCACTGATGTGTATCGGCCGATTAGCCTGAGTCGATCTGCGTGAACCACCGCTGATTCAACGGCGGCAGATTGCTCGACCCCATAACCACCAAAAATATGCGGGCGTGCCCATGATTACCCTGAAACTCAATGGCCAGGACCATCCACTCGATGTCACGGAAGACATGCCGCTGCTCTGGGCAATCCGTGACGTCGCCGGCTACAACGGCACCAAATTCGGCTGCGGCATGGGCCTGTGCGGCGCCTGCACCATCCACATCGACGGCTTGCCGGCGCGCAGTTGCATCACGCCGATCGGCTCGGTGATCGGGCAGAACGTCACCACCATCGACAACCTGCATGCCGACCCGATCGGGCAAGTCGTTCAGCAAGCCTGGCTCGACACGGCGGTCGCGCAATGTGGTTTCTGTCAGGGCGGCCAGATCATGTCGGCCACGGCGTTGCTCAAGACCAACCCGAACCCGAGCGACGAGCAGATCGAAGAAGCGATGGTCGGTAACATCTGCCGCTGCGGCACCTATAACCGCATCAAAACCGCGATCCGCCAGGCTTCCACGCATCTGAAGGAGGCCAAGGCATGAGCCGTCTGCCGAATGATTTCGCCCTGAGCAATCTCAGTCGCCGGGGTTTCCTCAAGGGCGTCGGCGCGACGGGCGCATTGGTGCTGGCCGCAAGTTGGGGCTGGCAGGACGCATTGGCCGAAGACAAGCCGAAGCAGTTCGGCGCCGATGGCATGCCCAATGGCTGGATCGACGATCCGAAAGTCTATGTGAGCATTGCCGCCGACGGCAGCGTTACCGTCGTGTGCAACCGCTCGGAGATGGGTCAGGGCGTGCGCACCAGTCTGAGCATGGTTGTCGCCGATGAGCTGGACGCCGATTGGGCCAAGGTCAAAGTGCAGCAGGCGCCGGGCGATGAAGTGCGTTTCGGCAACCAGGACACCGACGGTTCGCGCAGCATGCGTCACTGGTACGAACCGATGCGGCGATGTGGCGCAGCAGCGCGGACGATGCTCGAGCAGGCTGCGGCTGCGCAGTGGCAAGTCCCTGTCGGCGAATGCCGCGCGCAATTGCACAAAGTCCTTCATACACCGTCCGGGCGCGAGCTGGGTTATGGCGAACTGGCCGCTGCAGCCAGCGCATTGGCGGTTCCAGCGCGTGACAGTCTGCGCCTCAAGCAGCCGTCGGAATTTCGCTACATCGGCAAAGAAGGCACCAAGGCCATCGACGGTGCAGACATCGTCAATGGGCGCGCGGTCTATGGCGCCGACGTGCATTTCGACGGCATGTTGTACGCGACCATTGCCCGTCCGGCGGTGTATGGCGGCAAGGTCAAATCGCTCGACGACAGCGCCGCGCTGAAAGTCCCCGGCGTGCTCAAAGTTATCCAGATCGAAAGCCGTCCGTTACCTTCCGAGTTTCAGCCGCTAGGTGGTGTGGCCGTGGTGGCCAGCAACACTTGGGCAGCGATCAAGGGCCGTGAGGCGCTGAAGATCGAATGGGATGACGGCCCGAATGCCAGTTACGACTCGATTGCCTATCGCAAGGAGCTGGAAGCCGCTTCGCTGAAACCCGGCAAAGTGGTGCGCAACACCGGTGATATCGACAAGGCCTTGAGCAGCGCGGCCAGCACCCTCGAAGCGTCCTACTATTTGCCGCATCTGGCGCAGGCACCGATGGAGCCGATGGTTGCTATCGCCCGCTACAAGGACGGCGTCTGTGAAGCGTGGGCGCCGAGTCAGGCGCCGCAAGTCACCCGCGAGCGAATTGCCGAGCGCCTTGGCCTGCCGTTCGACAACGTCACCTTTAATGTCACGCTGCTTGGCGGTGGTTTCGGGCGTAAGTCGAAACCCGATTTCGTTGTCGAAGCGGCGGTCCTCGCCAAGGAGTTTCCCGGCAAAGCCGTGCGGGTGCAGTGGACGCGCGAGGACGACATCCACAACTCGTATTTTCATACCGTGTCTGCCGAGTACCTGAAGGCTGGCGTCGGCAAGGACGGTATGCCGTCCGGCTGGTTGCATCGCACCGTGGCGCCGAGCATCACCGCGCTGTTCGCGCCGGGCATGAACCATGAAGCGGCATTCGAGCTGGGCATGGGCTTCACCAACATGGCTTATGCGATCCCCAATGTGCGCCTGGAAAATCCCGAGGCTAGCGTGCACACGCGGGTTGGCTGGTATCGCTCGGTGTCGAACATTCCCCATGGTTTCGCGATCCAGAGTTTTGTCGATGAACTGGCGCACAAGGCCGGTGAAGATCCACTCAAGTACCAGATCAAACTCCTTGGCCCTGATCGCCAGATCGACCCGCGCACGCTGAGCGAGGAGTGGAACTACGGTGAATCTCCCGAGCGTTATCCGATCGATACCGGGCGTATGCGCGCCGTGCTGGAAACTGCCGCGAAAGCTGCCGGTTGGGGGCGCAAACTGGCCAAGGGCCGTGGTCTCGGGCTGGCAGTGCATTACAGCTTCGTTACTTACGTGGCGGCGGTGATCGAAGTCGAAGTTAAAGACGACGGCACGCTGATCGTGCACAAGGCAGATATCGCCGTGGATTGCGGGCCGCAGATCAACCCTGAGCGCATTCGCTCGCAGTTCGAAGGCGCTTGCGTAATGGGCCTGGGTAATGCGGTGCTGGGTGAAATCAGCTTCAAGGACGGCAAGGTCCAGCAGGACAACTTCCACATGTACGAAGTAGCGCGCATGTCGCTGGCGCCGAAGGAGGTCGCGGTGCACCTGGTGACGCCACCGGGCGACGTGCCGCTGGGCGGTGTTGGTGAACCCGGTGTGCCGCCGATTGCGCCGGCGCTGTGCAATGCGATCTTCGCCGCTACCGGCAAGCGCATCCGCAATCTGCCGGTGCGTTATCAGTTGCAAGGCTGGCAGAAGGCAGAGGCGTAATGGACAGCGTCGACCTCAATGTCCTGCGCAGCGTTCTCGAATGGCGCCGCGCCGGGCAACGGGTGGTGCTGTTCAGTGTCGTGCAGACCTGGGGCACCGCGCCCCGGGCGCCCGGTGCGACGCTGGCATTGCGCGAGGATGGCGTGGTGATCGGCTCGGTGTCGGGTGGGTGTGTCGAAGATGATTTGATCGCGCGTCTGCACGACGGGCGGATTGCTGTCGACGGGCCGCCGGTGCAACTGATCACCTACGGTGTCACCCGTGAAGAAGCTGCGCGGTTTGGTTTGCCGTGTGGCGGTACATTGCGTTTAACCGAGGAGCGGGTCGGCGATCCCCATTGGGTCGCCGAGTTGCTGGCGCGTTGCGAGGCGCATGAAATCGTCGCCCGTGAGCTGAACATCGAAACCGGTGAGGTTGCGCTGTCGGCGGCGAGCAAAACCGATTCGCTCGAATTCGACGGCAAGACCTTACGCGCGATCTACGGCCCGCGCTGGCGATTGTTGTTGATCGGTGCCGGGCAATTGTCGCGCTATGTGGCGGACATGGCGCGACTGCTGGATTTTGAAGTGCTGATCTGTGATCCGCGTACCGAGTTCGTCTATGGCTGGGAAGAGCATCACGGACGTTTCGTTGCAGGCATGCCGGATGAAGCGGTGCTGAGCATTCAGACCGACGAACGTACGGCGATTGTCGCGTTGACGCATGACCCACGGCTGGATGACATGGCACTGCTCACGGCGCTGGATTCGCCAGCCTTTTATGTCGGCGCGCTCGGTTCGCGGGTCAACAGTCTGAAGCGCCGGGAGAATCTCGCTCAGCTAGGCTTGTCGGTGGAGGCGATTGATCGATTGCACGGCCCCATCGGTTTGCATATCGGCAGTCATTCGCCGGCGGAGATCGCCTTGTCCTTGCTGGCGGAAATCGTCGCAATCAAGAACGGCGTCGAGTTGAAACAGAAAAAATCAATGGAGGACGCATGAGTCGATCCATCGCAGTGATTGTGCTGGCGGCGGGCGAGGGCAGTCGCTTTCGTCAGGTGGCGGGTGCTGACAAGGACAAGTTGCTGGCCGATTGCACCGGTCGCGACGGCGCGGTGCGTTCAGTGATCGAGCAGGTGCTGGTGAATCTGCCGGCCGCTCTCGACAAGCGGGTGCTGGTGACGACCGAGGCGCGACCGCAGGCGATGCGCATGGCGCAGGCTTATGGTTGCGATGTCGTCTCGATTGAATCGACCGGGATGGGCGACAGCATTGCGGCCGGTGTCGCGGCTTGTCCTCAGGCGGATGGCTGGCTGATTGTGCTGGGGGATATGCCGTTTATCTTGCCGTCGAGTATTGAGCGGGTGATCGCAGCCATAGCTGATGATGCGGTGAGCGTGCCGGTGCAGGATGGCGAATTTGGGCATCCAGTGGGGTTTGGCCGGTCGTTTGGTGCGGGGTTGCTGGCGCTGAGCGGTGATCGCGGGGCTCGGCCGTTGTTCGAGCAGGGCCGGGTGATTGAGGTGACGGTGGATGATCCCGGGGTGTTGTGGGATATCGATGTACCGCAGGCATTGGTTTTCCCCCATACCTGAACTTTCACACAAATTCCCTGTGGGAGCGGGCTTGCTCGCGAATGCGGTCTGCCGGTAACAATAATGGTGGATGATACACCGCATTCGCGAGCAAGCCCGCTCCCACATTGGATAGCGCTTTGGCTTAAAGTTGAGGCATAAAAAAGCCCCGCCAGGTTTTCACCGGGCGGGGCTTTTTAACGGCTTCGGGAATTACACGAGAGGTTTAGGCTCGTGTTGTTTTTCCTCGGCCTCTTGGTGATGCTCTACCGCGTCCTGAACGGAGCGTGGTGCTTCAGCGATGACCGCTTCAACAACCGCCTCTTCAGCGACCGGGGCAGGAGCTGCCTCGACCACTTCAGCAACCGGAGCAGCAGCGGCAGCCTGTTCGGCTTCCTTCTGCAGACGCTCTTCTTCACGCTTGCGACGACGCACTTCACGTGGATCGTTTGGCGCGCGGCCGTTTGCTGCCAGGGCGCTGACCGGAGCCGGTGCTTCAACTGCTGGAGCTGGGGCTTCGGCAACTACCGGCGCTTCAACTGCAGGCGCTTCAACCACCGGAGCTTCAACGACTGGCGCTGGAGCAGGTTCGGCGGCCGCAACCACTGGCTCGGAAACCATGGCTTGCGGGACTTCAGCTTCAGCAACAGGTGCTGGTGCTTCGGTCACAGCCGGCTCGGCAACCCAGTTGAAGGCGGTCTGTTCTTCACGAACTTCACGCACGGTTTCGGTCACGGTTTCAGCAACGGTTTCAACCGTCGACTCGGCAACCACAACGGGTGCTGGCTCGACCTGAGGCAGGGTTTCCTGAACCGGTGCCACTTCGACTTCCGGAGCAGCAATCACTTCTACCGGAGTGGTCGCTTCAACAACCGGCGCTTCCACTGGCGCAGTTTCCTGCACAGCGGCAGTGGCGCGTTCAGCTTGCTCGTGGGCCTGTGCTTCAGCCGGAGCGCTGATCACGCTGCTGGCAACCGCGGCAGTTACTGCGAGGCCGGCAGCCAGATCGGCAGTGCTTGGCTCTTCAGCATTTTCGGACTCGGATTCGGATTCTTCCGAACCTTCGATCACGTTGCCGTTGGCATCACGCTGACGCTCACGACGGTTGCTGCGACGACGCTGGCCGCGCGAGCGACGACGTGGACGATCGCCTTCGGCGTTCTCCGAACCGTCTTCCGGCAGTTGCTCTTCAGCAGTGATCACTTCTTCTTCAGCAACGGCAGCAACGGCCTGCTCGGCGCGTGGTTGACGCTCTTCACGCGGCGGACGCGGTGCGCGCTCTTCACGTGGCTGACGGGCTGGACGCTCTTCAGCAGTTACGGCAACGGCAGCTGCAGCAACTGGAACGGCGTCCAGTGGCTCGCGCAGTTCACGTACGCGTTCTTCACGCTCGCCACGTGGCTTGCGATCTTCACGCGGAGCGCGTGGTGCACGTTCTTCACGTGGGGCACGTGGTGCGCGCTCTTCGCGGGCTACCGGTGCTTCGGTGCGAGTTTCACGCGGCTCACGGGCTTCACGTGGCGCGCGCTCTTCACGCGGCTCGCGCGGTGCACGTTCTTCACGTGGTGCTCGTTCTTCGCGCGGCTTGCGCTCTTCATCGCGGCGACCGTTACGGTTGCGGCTCTGCTGACGACCGTTGCGACGCTCTTCGTTGCGGGCCGGACGCTCGGCAGCCGGTTTTTCAACGGCAACCGGAGCGGCTGGCTCTTCTTTGGTGGCGAACAGGCTGACCAGCGATTTCACCAGGCCTTTGAACAGGCTTGGCTCTGGCACGGCCACTGGCGCCGGTGCCGGTGCAGCCGGAGCGGCGGCGGCTTCGGTTGGAACCGGAGCGTTGGCGCGGGCCGGTGCAGTCTTGACCGCGGCTTCCTGGCGAACCAGGGTGCGGGTCGCAGCGGCTGGCTGGACTTCTTCGACTTCGGCAGCGGCAGCAGCGATTTCGTAGCTGGACTGGTTGGTCGCGGCTTCCGGGCTGTCGTCACGCAGACGCTGCACTTCGAAGTGCGGCGTTTCGAGGTGATCGTTCGGCAGAATGACGATGCGAGCACGGGTGCGCAGTTCGATCTTGGTGATCGAGTTGCGTTTTTCGTTGAGCAGGAACGCGGCCACCGGGATCGGCACTTGTGCGCGAACTTCGGCGGTGCGGTCTTTCAGGGCTTCTTCTTCGATCAGGCGCAGGATCGCCAGCGACAGCGATTCAACGTCACGGATGATGCCGGTGCCGTTGCAACGCGGGCAGACGATGCCGCTGCTTTCGCCAAGCGATGGACGCAGGCGCTGACGCGACATTTCCAGCAGGCCGAAGCGCGAGATACGGCCGATCTGCACGCGAGCGCGGTCGGCTTCCAGGCATTCGCGGACTTTCTCTTCCACGGCGCGCTGGTTCTTGGCAGGGGTCATGTCGATGAAGTCGATGACGATCAGGCCGCCGATGTCGCGCAGGCGCAACTGACGGGCGATTTCTTCGGCGGCTTCAAGGTTGGTCTGCAGAGCGGTTTCTTCGATGTCGCTGCCTTTGGTGGCGCGCGCCGAGTTGATGTCGATGGACACCAGGGCTTCGGTCGGATCGATAACGATGGAGCCGCCGGAAGGCAGTTCAACGACGCGCTGGAAAGCGGTCTCGATCTGGCTTTCGATCTGGAAACGGTTGAACAGCGGCACGCTGTCTTCGTACAGCTTGATCTTGCTGGCGTACTGCGGCATTACCTGGCGGATGAAGGTCAGGGCTTCGTCCTGAGCTTCAACGCTGTCGATCAGCACTTCGCCGATGTCCTGGCGCAGGTAATCGCGGATGGCGCGGATGATCACGTTACTTTCCTGGTAGATCAGGAATGGCGCGGAACGATCCAGCGATGCTTCTTTGATAGCGGTCCACAGTTGCAGCAGGTAATCGAGGTCCCACTGCATTTCTTCGCTGCTGCGGCCAAGGCCTGCAGTGCGCACGATCAGACCCATGTCGGCCGGTGCAACCAGGCCGTTCAGCGCTTCACGCAGTTCATTGCGCTCTTCGCCTTCGATGCGACGGGAGATACCGCCGGCACGCGGGTTGTTCGGCATCAGCACGAGGTAACGACCGGCCAGGCTGATGAAGGTGGTCAGGGCTGCGCCCTTGTTGCCACGTTCTTCTTTTTCGACCTGAACGATGACTTCCTGGCCTTCGCTCAGGACGTCTTTGATGTTGACGCGGCCTTCAGGGGCTTTCTTGAAGTATTCGCGGGAGATTTCTTTGAGGGGCAGGAAGCCATGGCGCTCAGAGCCGAAATCGACAAAGGCAGCCTCAAGGCTTGGTTCGATGCGAGTGATGCGGCCTTTATAAATGTTGGCCTTCTTCTGCTCGCGTGCACCGGATTCGATGTCCAGGTCGTAGAGGCGCTGGCCATCTACCAGTGCAACACGCAACTCTTCGGGTTGAGTTGCGTTAATCAGCATTCTTTTCATGTAGTACCGTCGGTTTCCGGGCTGCCGGAAACGGCGTTCGGCACACACGACTTCTCACGGTCGGTGTCAGGTGCGTCGGGAGTGGTTGGCCATTCCCGTGTCCAGCGATGTGCGACCAATTGGGCCGATATCGCGACGTACGCGTCCTGCTTGCTGTGGCTACTTAAGCACTCAGTCAGGAGGAGGAATCAACCAGCGGCTGTGGACGAGATGAAGCGTCTTGATAAAGCCTATTGCTACACAGTCCAGCGGTTGTGCATCTCCACCCTACACGTATCCCTGATAATTCGGGTGCTGCCGCGCGCAGAATCCGCAGCGGGTTGGCATTTACCGTGAGCTCCGATAGGGGAGGTCACGCATCATGGCTAATTCAGGCGATGTTTCCGAAGCTTTCGCTCGGGGTCATCTGCAGCTGACTGCACTTTGTGAACTGGCCTTGAATGTGTGCCTGTCAGGCGAGTAAAAACTCTGCTCGACGGTGTAATTCAGGCCTCATGTCACCTGCGCTTGTTACAACTGCAAACTCCACCGTTACGTAGCGAAAGCCCCGTAGGACGGCCTCGCGTCCTGGTGAATTGCGTTGGTCAGGGCCGGTTTTTGACCGTTATTCCTCTGTCCAGGCCGCTTTTGGCGGCGTTCGCGACTATAGCAGCAATGATTAAGTGCTTCAATTCCATAAAAATTGTTATCATCCGCGGCATGACAACTACTGCCCCTTCGACTCCAGGCGTTCAATTGCTTGAAGTCTCGCCGGAGTATGCCGGCCAACGAATCGACAATTTTCTCCTCGCCCGGCTCAAAGGCGTGCCCAAGACCTTGATTTACCGGATTTTGCGTAAAGGCGAAGTGCGTGTGAACAAAGGTCGGATCAAGCCCGAATACAAGCTGCAGGCCGGCGATATCGTGCGCGTGCCGCCCGTTCGCGTGCCTGAGCGCGACGAACCGGTGCCACTGGCCCAAGGCCTGTTGCAGCGCCTGGAAGCCTCGATTGTCTTCGAAGACAAAGCCCTGATCGTGATCAACAAGCCCGCAGGCATTGCGGTTCACGGTGGCAGCGGCTTGAATTTCGGCGTCATCGAAGCCTTTCGTCAGTTGCGCCCCGATACCAAAGAGCTGGAACTGGTGCACCGTCTCGATCGTGACACCTCCGGCCTGCTGATGATCGCGAAAAAGCGCAGCATGTTGCGCCACTTGCACGAACAATTGCGTGGCGACGGCGTCGACAAGCGCTACATGGCGCTGGTGCGCGGCAACTGGGCGACCTCGATCAAGAAAGTCAGCGCGCCATTGCTCAAGAGCAATTTGCGTTCTGGCGAGCGGATGGTTGAGGTCAACGAAGAAGGCAAAGAAGCCCTGACGATGTTCAAGGTGCTGCGCCGCTTCGGTGATTTCGCCACCATGGTCGAGGCCAAACCGGTTACCGGTCGTACCCACCAGATTCGCGTGCACACTCTGCATGCCGGCCATTGCATCGCTGGCGACAGCAAGTATGGCGATGAAGGTTTCACCAAGGAAATTCGCGACCTGGGCGGCAAGCGTCTGTTTCTGCACGCCTACATGCTGACCGTGCCGCTGCCGGACGGTGGCAAGCTGACCTTGCAAGCACCGGTCGACGAAATGTGGGCCAAGACCGTGGAGCGATTGAGTGCGCCCATCTGATTACAAGCTACTGATTTTCGATTGGGACGGCACGCTGGCCGATTCAATTCATCGGATCGTCGAGGCGATGCACTCTGCATCCGGGCGTTCCGGCTTCGAGTTGCGTGATGATTTCGCCGTAAAAGGCATCATCGGCCTGGGTCTGCCCGAGGCGATCCGCACCTTGTATCCGCAAATCAGCGACGCTGAAATGACCTTGTTTCGCGAGTATTACGCCGATCACTACATCGCCGCCGAAGCCGTGCCTTCGCCGTTGTTCGAAGGCGTCGTCGAGTCGATGGCGTCCTTTCGCGAGCAGGGTTATCACCTGGCTGTGGCGACCGGCAAAAATCGTCGCGGGCTGGATCGCGTGCTCAAGGCCAATGGCTGGGAAGAATATTTCGATATCACCCGTGCTGCCGATGAAACTGCGAGCAAGCCGCACCCTCTGATGCTGGAACAGATCCTTGCGCATTGTGGTGTGCGTGCGGAGCAGGCATTGATGGTTGGTGACTCGTCGTTCGATCTGCTGATGGCGCGTAACGCCGGGATGGATTCGGTGGCGGTCAGTTACGGCGCGCAATCGATCGAATCGCTGCAGCAGTTCGAACCGCGCCTGTCGATCGACCGTTTTTCTGAATTGCATGCCTGGCTGGCGCAGCGGGCTTAATACGTTTTTGCTGGGGTGGATGGCATGACCGACGAATGGAAAGCACCGGCCAAGGCAAGTGCCGACGACGGTGACCAGAAAAGCTGGAAGCTGTTGGAAAAAACGCTGCTGGCTGGCGTGCAGGAGCAGCGTCGTTCGCGTCGCTGGGGGATTTTCTTCAAGCTGCTGACGTTTGTTTATCTGTTTGTGGCGTTGATTCTGTTCACGCCGCTGATGGATATGGAAAAAAGCGCCACGCGCGGGCCGAACTACACCGCGTTGATCGACATCACTGGAATGATCGCCGACAAGGAACCGGCCAGTGCCGACAACATCGTCGGCAGCCTGCGTGCCGCGTTCGAGGACAAGAAGGTCAAGGGCGTCATCCTGCGCATCAACAGCCCTGGCGGCAGTCCGGTGCAGTCGGGTTATGTCTATGACGAGATCAAGCGTCTGCGTGGCCTGCATCCGGATATCAAAGTGTATGCGGTGATTTCCGATCTCGGTGCGTCCGGTGCCTATTACATCGCCAGCGCAGCGGATCAGATCTACGCCGACAAGGCGAGTCTGGTCGGCTCCATTGGTGTGACGGCGGCGGGTTATGGTTTTGTCGGCACCATGGAGAAGCTAGGCGTTGAGCGTCGCACCTACACCTCGGGCGAGCACAAGTCGTTCCTCGATCCGTTCCAGCCGCAGAAGCCTGAAGAGACGGCCTTCTGGCAGAGTGTGCTGGATACGACGCACAAGCAGTTCATCAACAGCGTCAAGCAGGGGCGTGGCGATCGCTTGAAGGACAAAGAACATCCGGAGTTGTTCTCCGGGCTGGTCTGGTCAGGCGAGCAGGCGCTGCCGCTGGGCTTGATCGACGGGCTGGGCAATGCCAGCTCGGTGGCGCGCGATGTGATTGGCGAGAAGGAGCTGGTGGACTTCACCGTTCAGGAATCGCCGTTTGATCGGTTCTCGAAGAAGCTCGGTGCCAGTGTGGCTGAGCAGTTGGCGATGTGGATGGGTTTCCACGGGCCTTCGTTGCGCTGATTCGTTGTAAAGGTCAAAAGATCGCAGCCTGCGGCAGCTCCTGCATGGGAAGGTAAATCCCTGTAGGAGCTGCCGCAGGCTGCGATCTTTTGCTTTAAGGGATCTGCACACCTTCAGCCAGCAACATGTCGATCAGGCGAATCAGCGGCAAACCGATCAGGCTGGTCGCGTCCGGGCCTTCGGTCGACTGAAACAGGCTCACCCCCAGTCCTTCCGCCTTGAAGCTGCCTGCGCAGTCATACGGCTGCTCGATGCGCAGATAGCGCTCAATGCGCGCCTGGTCGAGTTGGCGCATATGCACGGTAAACGGCACGCAATCGACCCGGCACTCGCCTGTCTGGCTGTTGAGCAGGGCCAGGCCGGTCAGGAAGGTCACGCTGGCGCCGCTGGCCGCCATCAGTTGCTCGCGAGCTTTCTCGAAGGTATGCGGCTTGCCGATGATCTGCTTGCCGAGCACGGCCACCTGGTCCGAGCCGATGATCAGGTGGGCGGGGTGACTGTCAGCCAATGCCCGGGCTTTTTGCTCGGCAAGGCGTTTGACCAGTTCGATGGCGGACTCGCCCGGGCGATGACTTTCATCGATATCCGGCGAGCTGCAGACGAACGGCAGGTGCAGGCGGGCGAGCAATTCGCGACGATAGGTCGAGCTTGAAGCGAGTAATAAAGGCAGCATTCGCGTCTCCTGAGGCAGGTGCGAATTCTAGCGGAGGCACGCAAGTGACGGACAGGGCACAATTTCCTTTGACATGGGTGGGTGCATCCCTATAATGCTGCGCCTATGTTGAATGACCCGATTCCACCTCACGTTGACCCGCGCAAATTGGCTGATCGTGGCACCACCCTTCAAGGTGAAATGCTGCTGGCCGATTTGGAGAGACTCTGCGACCCGCTTTCCGACAATGTCGGTACGGTGCAGGCGAAATTCGTTTTTGAACGAGATGAACGTAAATCTGTGGTTATCCACAGCTTTATCGACACCGAGGTCAAAATGGTTTGCCAGCGTTGTCTTGAGCTGGTCACCCTGCCGATCCACAGCGAATGCAGTTATGCTGTGGTGAAAGAGGGTGCGAATACCCAGTCGTTGCCGAAAGGTTATGACGTGCTGGAACTGGGCGAAGATCCATTGGATCTGCAGTCACTGATCGAGGAGGAGCTTCTGCTCGCCTTGCCCATTGTGCCTGCTCATCATCCGGAAGAATGCCAGCAGCCGGCGGGTCTCGATGAGCCCGAACCGAGCGAGGACGAGTCAACGCGGTCCAACCCGTTCAGTGTATTGGCGCAGTTAAAGCGTGACCCAAACGTTTAGGAGTTAATCAATTATGGCTGTTCAGCAGAACAAAAAATCCCGCTCTGCCCGTGACATGCGTCGTTCGCACGATGCCCTGACGGCAAGCACTCTGTCTGTAGAAAAAACCACCGGTGAAATTCACCTGCGTCACCACGTATCGCCAGAAGGCGTATACCGTGGCCGTAAAGTGATCGACAAGGGCGCTGACGAGTAATCACTTGTCTGCTCAAGTCATCGCGATTGACGCAATGGGCGGGGACTTCGGTCCCCGCAGCATTGTTCAGGCCAGCCTTGCTTGCCTGTCTGCTACGCCCTCGCTGCACCTGACCCTCGTCGGTCAACCCTCCCTTCTTGAAGAACTGATCCACGGCCAATCGGCTGCCGATCGCGCGCGCCTGACGATTGTTGCGGCCAGCGAAGTCATCACCATGGACGAAAAACCTGCCCAGGCCCTGCGTGGCAAGCCGGATTCGTCGATGCGTGTCGCTCTCGAACTGGTGCGTGACGGCAAGGCTCAGGCGTGTGTCAGTGCCGGTAACACCGGTGCGCTGATGGCGCTGTCGCGATTTGTGCTGAAAACCTTGCCGGGTATTGATCGCCCGGCGATGGTGGCGGCGATTCCGACACAGAAGGGTTTTTGTCAGTTGCTCGATCTGGGCGCGAATGTCGATTGCAGTGCCGAGCATCTGCTGCAGTTTGCGGTGATGGGCTCGGTGGCGGCGCAGACGCTGGGTATCCACCGCCCGCGTGTGGCGCTGCTGAACATCGGCACTGAAGACATCAAGGGCAATCAGCAGGTCAAGCTCGCGGCGACGTTGTTGCAGGCTGCTCGTGGCATCAACTACATCGGCTTCATCGAAGGCGATGGCCTGTATCGTGGTGAGGCCGATGTTGTGGTGTGCGACGGTTTTGTCGGCAACATCCTGCTCAAGTCCAGCGAAGGTCTGGCGACGATGATTGCTGCGCGTATCGAGGCGCTGTTCAAAAAGAACTTCGCCTCACGTGTTGTCGGTGCTTTGGCGCTGCCATTGATGAAGCGCTTGCAGGCGGACCTGGCGCCGGCGCGACATAATGGCGCAAGCTTTCTCGGCTTGCAGGGCATCGTCGTGAAAAGTCACGGTTCGGCCGGGGTTCAGGGCTTTCAAAGTGCGATCCAGCGGGCGCTGATCGAGATTCAGGAGAATCTGCCCGAGCGCCTCCACGGTCGCCTGGAGGATTTGTTGTCTTAGGCGTTTTCGTCGGACAATGCTTAAATGTGACCGCCCGGTTCAAAGGGCCATCCAACTGTCAGTTTCTTGCGTCCCCAAGTGGGGCGTCATTTTCCGACGACAAGATCATTAGGGGCTTGTTACATGTCTGCTTCCCTCGCATTCGTCTTTCCAGGACAGGGTTCGCAGTCCCTCGGCATGCTGGCCGAGCTGGGCGCGCAATACCCGTTGATCCTCGAAACTTTCAAAGAAGCATCCGATGCTCTGGGTTACGACCTGTGGGCGCTGACCCAGCAGGGTCCGGAAGAGCTGCTCAATCAAACCGACAAGACCCAACCGGCCATTCTGACCGCTTCGATCGCCCTGTGGCGTCTGTGGCTGGCTGAAGGTGGCGCGCGTCCGGCTTTTGTTGCCGGTCACAGCCTGGGTGAATACAGCGCGCTGGTTGCCGCTGGCAGCCTGACACTGGCTGACGCGGTCAAGCTCGTTGAGCGTCGTGGTCAACTGATGCAGGAAGCCGTTCCGGCCGGGCAGGGTGGCATGGCTGCCATTCTCGGTCTGGAAGATGCTGACGTGCTGGCAGCCTGCGCAGAAGCTGCACAAGGCGAAGTGGTCAGTGCAGTGAACTTCAACTCCCCGGGCCAGGTAGTGATCGCCGGCGCCAAGGCTGCTGTCGAGCGCGCCATTGAAGGCTGTAAGACGCGTGGCGCCAAGCGTGCCATGCCGTTGCCAGTCAGCGTGCCGTCGCACTGCGAACTGATGCGTCCGGCCGCTGAGCGTTTTGCCGAGTCCATCGCCGCCATCGACTGGCAGGCGCCGCAGATCCCGGTCGTACAGAACGTCAGCGCGCAAGTGCCGGCTGATCTGGAAACCCTCAAGCGCGATCTGCTCGAACAACTCTACAAGCCAGTGCGCTGGGTCGAGTCGGTACAGACTCTCGCTGCCAAAGGCGCGACCGATCTGGTCGAATGCGGCCCGGGCAAAGTGCTGGCCGGTCTGAACAAACGTTGCGCCGAAGGCGTCGCGACTTCCAACCTCAATACCCCAGACGCTTTCGCTGCCGCCCGTGCAGCGCAAGCCTGAATCAGGAGAAACTTGCATGAGTCTGCAAGGTAAAGTTGCACTGGTCACCGGCGCAAGCCGCGGTATCGGCCAGGCTATCGCGCTGGAACTGGGTCGTCAGGGCGCCATCGTTATTGGCACCGCGACTTCCGCTTCGGGCGCTGAGCGCATTGCGGCAACCCTGAAGGAAAACGGTATTCAGGGCACTGGCCTTGAGCTGAACGTTACCAGCGATGAATCGGTCAGCGCAGTGCTGGCGAGCATTCAGGAGCAGTTCGGTGCGCCGGTGGCGATCCTGGTCAATAATGCCGGTATCACCCGCGATAACCTGATGATGCGCATGAAAGACGATGAGTGGTACGACGTGATCGATACCAACCTGAACAGTCTATTCCGCCTGTCCAAGGGCGTTTTGCGCGGTATGACCAAGGCACGTTGGGGTCGAATTATCAGTATTGGCTCGGTGGTGGGTGCCATGGGCAACGCTGGCCAAGTAAACTATGCAGCCGCCAAGGCCGGTCTGGAAGGTTTCAGCCGTGCAATGGCGCGTGAAGTCGGTTCGCGTTCGATTACGGTCAACTCGGTAACCCCAGGGTTTATCGACACCGATATGACCCGCGAGCTGCCTGAAGCACAGCGTGAAGCCTTGCAGACGCAGATTCCGCTGGGTCGTCTGGGGCAAGCTCAAGAGATCGCGTCTGTGGTCGCTTTTCTTGCATCCGACGGTGCGGCATACGTCACTGGGGCTACAATCCCGGTGAACGGTGGGATGTACATGTAAGTAAAATGTGACGGATTGCTTCAAAAAAATGTCATACGAGCTGTCTAAAATCCGTTATAAAGCTGCAATCTATTTATAGGCAGAGGGCCGCAGGGTTTGAGGAGTGAAGCTTTCAGTTGAAAAACTGAAAAGTCTTTCTATACACTTACCCACTGGCCAGCTGCCTGAATTTGTCCATTAGGAGTGAAAACAAGGTATGAGCACCATCGAAGAGCGCGTCAAGAAAATCGTTGCCGAGCAACTGGGTGTTAAAGAAGAAGAAGTGGTTAACACCGCTTCCTTCGTAGAAGACCTGGGTGCCGACTCCCTTGACACCGTTGAGCTGGTGATGGCTCTGGAAGAGGAATTCGAGACCGAAATCCCTGACGAAGAAGCTGAGAAGATCACTACTGTACAAGCTGCAATCGATTACGTTACTAACCATCAGGCGTAATAGCTTGTAATCGTTGTTTGCTGTCATGGAAAAACCGCACTGCCATCATGGCGTGCGGTTTTTTCTTTAGGTCTGATGCAAAGTCGTCGTCATTTGAAAAAGGAGAGTGCTGTGTCGCGTAGACGCGTCGTAGTCACCGGTATGGGTATGTTGTCGCCACTGGGCACGGATGTGCCGAGCAGTTGGCAGGGCATTCTGGCTGGCCGCAGTGGCATTGGTCTGATCGAACACACCGACCTTTCTGCCTATTCCACCCGCTTTGGCGGCTCGGTAAAGGGCTTCAATGTCGAGGAATACCTGTCGGTCAAGGAAGCGCGCAAGCTCGACCTGTTCATTCAGTACGGTCTCGCTGCCGGCTTTCAGGCCGTGCGCAATTCCGGCCTGGAAGTCACCGACGCCAACCGTGAACGCATTGGCGTGGCCATGGGTTCGGGGATCGGCGGGCTGACCAACATCGAAGAAACCAGCCGTACCCTGCATGAGACGGGCCCGCGGCGAATCTCGCCATTCTTCGTGCCAGGCTCGATCATCAATATGATTTCCGGTTTCCTGTCGATCCATCTGGGCGCACAGGGACCTAACTACGCCATCGCCACCGCATGTACCACCGGTACGCACTGCATCGGCATGGCGGCGCGCAACATCATGTACGACGAAGCCGACGTGATGATTGCCGGCGGTGCCGAAATGGCCGCGTGCGGTCTCGGCATGGGTGGCTTCGGCGCATCCCGTGCGCTGTCGACGCGCAACGACGAACCGACCCGCGCCAGCCGTCCGTGGGACAAGGGCCGTGACGGCTTCGTACTCTCCGACGGCGCCGGTGCACTGGTTCTCGAAGAGCTGGAACACGCCAAGGCGCGCGGTGCGACCATCTACGCCGAGCTGATCGGCTTCGGTACCAGCGGCGATGCGTTCCACATGACTTCGCCACCCGCCGACGGCGCCGGTGCCGCACGCTGCATCACCAATGCGCTGCGCGATGCGAAAATCAACGTCGATCAGGTGCAGTACATCAACGCCCACGGTACTTCGACTCCGGCCGGCGACCTTGCCGAAGCCAACGCGATCAAGTCGGTGTTCGGTGAGCACGCCTACAAACTGGCCGTCAGCTCGACCAAGTCGATGACCGGTCACTTGCTGGGTGCGGCGGGCGCGGTCGAAGCGATTTTCAGTGTGCTGGCGATCAACAGCCAGGTCGCACCGCCGACCATCAACCTCGACGAGCCGGACGAAGGCTGCGATCTCGATTTTGTGCCGCACACTGCGCGCAACATGGACATCGACGTCGTGCTGTCCAACTCCTTCGGGTTTGGCGGCACCAACGGCACCCTGGCATTCCGCCGGTTTGCAGGCTGATGGACAGCTGGGTCGACGGTCAACCGGCTGACAGTCTGTCGCTGAAAGATCGCGGCCTGGCTTACGGCGATGGTCTGTTCGAGACCATCGCTGTGCATGACGGCCAGCCCGTTCTGCTCGATCGACACCTGACGCGACTGGCCGATGGCTGCTCGCGTCTGGCCATCGCCGCCGATATCCAATTGGTTCGCCATGAACTGCTGAGCTACGCGGCAGCGATGGGTGAGGGCGTGCTCAAGCTGATACTCACCCGTGGCGACGGTTTGCGCGGTTATGCGCCCGATCCTACGGCGCCGGGCCGACGCATTCTGCAAGGCAACCCTGCGGCGGCTTATCCCGCTGTAAACGCGGAGCAAGGCATTCGCCTGTTTCCGTGCAGCACGCGGTTGTCTCATCAGCCATTGCTCGCCGGACTCAAACACCTCAATCGACTGGAACAGGTTCTTGCCCGTGCCGAATGGCAGGACAGCGAGCACGCCGAAGGCTTGATGCTCGATCAGGCCGGTCGAGTCATCGAAGGTGTCTTCAGCAATCTGTTTCTGCTGCGTGACGGTGTGTTGCTCACGCCGGACTTGAAGCGTTGCGGCGTGGCCGGGGTGATGCGCGCCGAAATATTGTTTCAGGCCGAGTCATTGGCTATCCCCACGCAAATCGCCGACATCAGCCTCGAACAGCTGCAATGGGCCGATGAAGTATTTGTCTGCAACAGCGTTTATGGCGTCTGGCCGGTACGCGCCTACGCTGCACTGAGCTGGCCGGTTGGCCCGCTCACCCGTAAACTGCAAACCATTGCCCGCGCCCTACTGGATGCCTGATTCGTGAGACGTAAACTTTTGCTGCTGCTGGAAACCGGACTGGTTCTGGCAGGGCTGCTGTTGGGCGCCAGCGCCTGGAAGATTCACTCCGCGCTGGAACAGCCCCTGAACATCACGCAGGAAGAACTGCTGGATGTGCCGAAAGGCTCGACGCCGACCCGTACTTTCCTCGAACTCGAAACCGATGGCGTCATCAAGGACGCGTTCTGGCTTCGGGTCTACTGGCGCTTCAACCTCGCCGGCACGCCGATCCACAGCGGTGAATACCGCATGCAGCCGGGCATGAACGTCAACGGTCTGATCGACTTGTGGAAGCGTGGCGATGTAGTTCAGTACAGCCTGACATTGGTCGAAGGCTGGAATTTCCATCAAGTGCGCGCGGCGTTGGCCAAAGACGAAAAACTCACTCAGACCCTCAATGGTTTGAGTGACACCGATGTCATGGCCAAGATTGGCCATAAGGGCCTGTTTCCTGAAGGGCGTTTCTTCCCTGACACCTACCGTTTCGTGCGTGGCATGTCCGACGCCGAGCTGCTGAAGAAAGCCTTCGAACGTCTCGACGAAGTGTTGGCTAATGAGTGGGAAAAACGTTCGGCCGATGCGCCGTACAAGGAACCCTATCAGGCGTTGATCATGGCCTCGCTGGTCGAAAAGGAAACCGGTGTGCCACAGGAGCGCGGGCAAATCGCTGGCGTCTTCGTGCGGCGCATGGCTCTTGGCATGCAGTTGCAGACCGATCCGACCGTTATCTATGGCCTGGGTGATCGCTACACCGGCAAGTTGACTCGCGCGCATTTGAAGGAGCCGACGGCGTATAACACTTACGTGATTCCCGGCCTGCCGCCGACGCCGATCGCGATGGTCGGCCGTGAAGCGATTCACGCAGCGCTGAACCCGGTGGAAGGGACGAGCCTGTACTTCGTCGCGCGTGGCGATGGCAGCCATGTGTTCTCCGATGACCTGGATGCGCACAACAGTGCGGTGCGTGAATTCCAGCTCAAACGACGGGCGGATTACCGTTCCAGTCCGGCCCCGGCAGCAGCGCCCGAAGCGGCGCCGGCTGCCGAGGAAGCGATTCCTGCGGCCTCTCCGGATACTGCGCCGGAAGCGTTGCCGCAAGTTCCGCCGCAGGAGCCAGCGCCGACTCCGGAACCGGCAGCCGCCGCTCCACAAAACGCGCAATGACTTTGATTAAGGACTGCCTGTGACTGGCTTGTTTATTACCCTGGAAGGCCCGGAAGGCGCCGGCAAAAGCACCAACCGCGAATACCTCGCCGAGCGCCTGCGCGCCGCCGGTATCGAGGTGGTGCTGACCCGTGAGCCGGGCGGTACGCCGCTGGCCGAGCGAATTCGCGAGGTGCTGTTGGCGCCGGCAGACGAAGTCATGACCCCGGATGCCGAGCTGCTGTTGGTATTCGCCGCACGCGCGCAGCATCTGGCCGAAGTGATCCGCCCGGCGCTGGCGCGTGGCGCGGTGGTGCTGTGCGATCGTTTTACCGATTCGACTTACGCCTATCAGGGCGGTGGCCGCGGTTTGTCGCTGGAGCGTATCGCGGCGCTGGAGACCTTTGTCCAGGGCGATCTGCGACCTGACCTGACGCTGATTTTCGATCTGCCGGTGGAAATCGGCCTGGCGCGTGCCAGTGCCCGTGGCCGTCTGGATCGCTTCGAGCTGGAAGGCCGGGCGTTTTTCGAAGCCGTGCGCAACGCGTTCCTCAAGCGCGCCGAAGCCGATCCCGCGCGCTATGTGCGCATCGACGCCGGTCAGCCTTTGGCCAAGGTTCAACAATCGCTGGATACCTTGTTGCCGAACTTGCTGGAGCTGGCCCGTGGCTGAGGCCTATCCGTGGCAAGACAGTCTCTGGCAGCAACTGGCCGGGCGTAAACAGCACGCCCACGCCTATTTGCTGCACGGCCCGGCCGGGATCGGCAAACGTGCGCTGGCAGAGCGTCTGATGGCCAGCCTGTTGTGCCAGCGGCCGACACCGCAAGCCTGCGGCGAGTGCAAATCCTGCCTGCTGCTCAGGGCCGGCAGTCATCCGGATAACTACATCCTCGAACCTGAAGAAGCCGACAAGGCGATCAAGGTCGATCAGGTGCGTGATCTGGTCAGTTTCGTCGTGCAGACGGCGCAGCTAGGCGGGCGCAAAGTGGTGCTGATCGAGCCGGTCGAGGCGATGAACATCAACGCCGCCAACGCCTTGCTCAAAAGCCTTGAAGAGCCTTCTGGCAATACCGTTTTGTTGCTGGTCAGTCACCAGACCAGTCGTTTGTTGCCGACGATCAAGAGCCGCTGCGTGCAACAGGCCTGTCCGTTACCGGGTGAGGCGATGAGCCTGCAATGGCTGGCTCAGGCCCTGCCGGAGTGTTCGCAGGACGAACGTGTCGAATTGCTCACGCTGGCCGCCGGTTCGCCATTGATGGCGGTCAATCTGCAATCCCAAGGCGTGCGCGAACAGCGCGCGCAAGTGGTCGAAGGCGTGAAGAAGTTGCTCAAGCAGCAGCAATCGCCGACGCAATTGGCCGAAGAATGGAAAAGCATTCCGATGCTGCGTCTGTTCGATTGGTTCTGTGACTGGTCGAGCCTGATCCTGCGTTATCAATTGACTCAGGACGAGGCAGGCCTGGGTCTGACCGACATGCGCAAGGTCGTGCAGTATCTGGCGCAGAAAAGCGCGCAGGGCAAAGTCCTCGACATTCAGGACTGGATTCTCGCCCAGCGGCAGAAGGTCATGAGCAAGGCCAACCTCAATCCGGCGTTGCTGCTGGAAGCGTTGTTGGTGCAATGGGCGAGTTTGCCTGGCCAAAGATGACAATGTGTACCTAGACTCTGAACATCAGCAGTGGAGGTCAGCATGAATGAGCCTGTCAGTCCCGGGCCGCGCAACGGCATTTTGTCCCTGGCCATCAAGGACAAGTCGGTGCTCTACGCCGCTTACATGCCGTTCATCAAGAACGGCGGTCTGTTCATCCCGACCAACAAGAGCTACAAGTTGGGCGATGAGGTGTTCATGCTGCTCAATCTGATGGACGAGGCAGAGAAGATTCCGGTCGCCGGCAAAGTCACCTGGATCACTCCGAAAGGTGCGCAAGGCAACCGCGCCGCCGGTGTCGGCGTGCAGTTCAACGATGGCGACAACACCGCGCGCAGTCGCATCGAAACCCATCTGGCCGGAGCGCTGAAGTCCGACCGTCCCACTCATACGATGTAAGTAGCCGTCTTTTTTATGCTCGTAGATTCCCATTGTCACCTTGATCGTCTCGACCTCGCCGCCCATGACGGCTCGCTGGATGCCGCACTCGATGCCGCCCGGCAGCGCGGAGTAGGGCACTTTCTGTGCATCGGCGTGAGTGCCGACAACGCCGCCGACGTCAAAGCCCTGGCTGAACGTTATGACGACGTCGATTGCTCGGTGGGCGTGCATCCGCTGGATGTGCAGCCGGGCGCAGCGCCAGCGCTGGATTGGCTGTTGCACGAGCTTGATCATCCGAAAGTGGTGGCAATCGGTGAAACCGGTCTCGACTATCACTACGAACCCGAAGCTGCCGAATTGCAGCAGGCGTCGTTTCGTCTGCACCTGCAAGCGGCGCAGCAGACGGGCAAACCGGTGATCATCCACACCCGCGGCGCGCGTGCCGACACCCTTGAGTTGCTGCGTGAGGCGGCGTTACCTCAGGCCGGTGTGCTGCATTGCTTCACCGAGGACTGGGACATGGCCAAAGCGGCATTGGACATGGGTTATTACATTTCCCTGTCGGGTATCGTCACGTTCCGCAATGCCGATGCGTTGCGCGATGTCGCGAGCAAGGTGCCGGCCGATCGCCTGCTGGTGGAAACCGACTCGCCGTATCTGGCGCCGATCCCTTATCGCGGCAAGCCGAACCTGCCGCAGTATGTGCGCGAGGTGGCGGAATTCCTGGCGATGCTGCGTGGTGAAAACTACGAGCGCTTTGCCGAGCAGACCACTGAGAACTTCAAGCGCCTGTTCCCGCTGGCCTCCGTTAAATCTGCCGTGTAGGAGCTGCCGAAGGCTGCGATCTTTTGTTCTTGATTTTGACAGGCAAGATCAAAAGATCGCAGCCTGCGGCAGCTCCTACAGGGGCGAGCTGCGTGAGAAGTCAAATCGCAGGCAAAAAAAACCCGGGTTCTGGGGGGTGAATCCGGGTTAAGACCATTAGGAGTAAAACAAAGGCACGCGGTCCCTTGGTACCTTTATCGGCGCGACACTTGGGGGAGATGTCGCCCGACAGTTCAAGTATTGATCAGTCTGGCGTGCAGTCCAGTGAGCCGGTCGGGGTTTTTAAACAAATTTGGAATACGTTCGCTTCAGTTGAGTTCTCATTGCGCCCAAAACGTTCTCAAAACGAACAAGAAACACAGATATGGTCGGATGATCCGTGCATTTTTGCGCAAGTTAGGCATAATACGCGGCTTCGAATTTTGACCCTTCAGACCTTTTCTTATGCACAAAGAACCTCGTAAGGTCCGTGAGTTTCGTCGCCGCGAGCAAGAAATTCTCGATACCGCGCTCAAGCTGTTCCTCGACCAAGGTGAAGACAGTGTCACCGTCGAGATGATTGCTGATGCCGTGGGTATCGGCAAAGGCACGATCTACAAGCACTTCAAATCCAAGGCGGAGATCTATCTGCGCCTGATGCTCGACTACGAGCGCGATTTGAACGAGCTGCTGCATTCGGCGGATGTCGACAAGGACAAGGAAGCGCTGTCCCGCGCCTACTTCGAATTCCGCATGCGCGATCCGCAACGCTATCGCCTGTTCGACCGTCTCGAAGAGAAGGTGGTCAAGGGCAATCAGGTGCCGGAGATGGTCGAGGAACTGCACAAGATCCGTGCCTCGAACTTTGAACGTCTGACCTTGCTGATCAAGGGCCGCATCAGCGAAGGCAAGCTTGAAGACGTGCCGCCGTATTTCCATTACTGCGCATCCTGGGCGCTGGTGCACGGCGCTGTTGCGCTGTATCACTCGCCGTTCTGGAGCAATGTGCTGGAAGATCAGGAAGGTTTCTTCCAGTTCCTGATGGACATCGGCGTGCGCATGGGCAACAAGCGCAAGCGCGACCCGGAAACCCCGAGCAGCTGAGCCATTCAGCTGCCTTATTGCGCCATGATTTCGCTACATGACGCAGTACCGCAGGAATATACTCAGGCATAGGGCTTGCTAAAACTTGATTTGTGAGTCAAGTTTTAGCGGCTCGAAATTCTATCGCCGGAGTGATCATGATCGTTGACCGTCAAGGCAGGCGTTTTCGCAATTTGCGCATCAGCCTGACCTCAGCCTGCAATTACGCGTGTACCTACTGCGTGCCCAACGGCAAGCGGCTGGTGGCTGCGCAGGATGAATTGTCGGCCGAAGCCATGGCGCGTGGCGTGGCGTACCTGATCGAAGCTGCCGGTATCGAACGGCTGCGCATCACTGGCGGTGAACCGCTGGTCAGTCCCAAGCTCGAATCGTTCATGACCGCTGTCGGCAAGATGGGCCTGGAAGACATCAGCCTGACCACCAACGGTCAGCTCCTCGCGAAAAAACTCCCGCTGCTGGTGAATGCCGGTCTGCGCCGCATCAACGTTTCCCTCGATACCCTCGACGCCAGCGCGTTCCGCAGCATCGCTCGCGGCGGCGATCTGGCCACTGTGCTCGATGGCATGGATCAGGCGGCAGCGGCGGGGATGAAGATCAAGGTCAACATGGTGCCGTTGCGCGGACAGAACCTCGATCAGGTCATGCCGTTGCTCGATTACTGCCTGGAGCGCGGATTCGAACTGCGCTTTATCGAGTTGATGCGCATGGGCCACCTGGCCAAGGACAACAACGCGTTCCTGCAACAGTTCGTCAGCCTCCAGCAGTTGCTGGCGCTGATTGGCGAGCGTTATGAGTATGCGCAAACCGACGCGCCCGTTGACGCCACCGCCGTGCGCTATGCGATTTCCGGCCTGGGCAATTTTGGGGTGATCGCCAACGAGAGCGTGCCGTTTTGCCGGACGTGCTCGCGGTTGCGTTTGTCGTCGACCGGGTGGCTGCACGGTTGCCTGTCGTCGAGCAACCGCCATTACGTCGGCGATCTGCTTGATAAGCCGCGCCATCAGGCGTTGCCGGCGCTCCAGCGCTTGCTGGTCAAAGCGTTGGGGGACAAGCAGGAAGTGGCGTTTTCCGGCGGCGCCACAGTAATGAAGATCATCGGCGGTTGAAAAACCGCTTTCGCGAGCAAGCCCGCTCCCACGTTGGAATGTGTTCCCGTGTGGGAGCGGGCTTGCTCGCGAATACGATCTAACTAACAACGAAAAAACAGAGCTGGCGCAAAAGCTGCATCCAATGGCCATTCGCCGGTTTTCCGTCACCGGCCTCTGGAGGAATAGGATGCGTAGCCTGGTTTTGCTGCTGGCCGTTTTGGCGCTTGGCGGCTGTATGACTGTCAGCGATATGGCCGAGGGCACTCGCTACCAGATGAGCGATGCAGGGTTGCTGGACCATAGCGACAGCCGTCGCGTGAACAACTTCCGCATTCAGCCGGATTCGTTCATCTACATCGCCCAAGGCGCGTTTGCCCCGCCGGGCGGTTCTTACCCGCGTCCCAACGTAGTGGCCGAAGAAGCCTTCAAGGGCTTCGTCGAATACTTCCCGATGGTTCGCCGCGCCCGTGCGCCGGAAGGCCTCGACCAGGCGATGGGCGAAGCCCGCGATGCCGGTGCGCATTATCTGCTGTACACCCGTTTCGCCAAGGCAGACGACCGTATCGGCAACTCCGATGAGTGGCTCGATCAGGAGGCAGTTGATCGTCTCGGTATCGACGGCGGGGTGATTCAGATCATGTTGATCGAGACCAGCACCCAGTATTTGATTGATACTGCACGGATCAAGAGTCGTGGCGGTTTACTGACGTTCCACGACAGCAAACCCGAAGACCTGATCGGCCCGCCGCTGGCGCAATACGCGCGCAGTCTGCTGGGCATCGGCGACCAGTAATTTCAAGGAGTACGCCATGAGTGGCCCGCAAAAAGCCAATGACCTGTTGGGACAGATCCCGAAAACCAAAGGCTTGCCGCCGGTGCACTTGTGGAACCCGGACTTCTGCGGCGACATCGACATGCGCATCGCCCGCGACGGCACCTGGTATTACCAGGGCACGCCGATCGGACGCAAGCCGATGGTCAAGTTGTTCTCGACGATCATGCGCCGCGATGGCGATGACTATTTCCTGATCACACCGGTCGAGAAGGTTGGGATCAAGGTTGACGATGCGCCGTTTGTGGCGGTTGCCGTCGAGGTTGAAGGCGAGGGGGAGGCGCAGTTGTTGCGCTTTACCACCAACGTTGAAGAAACCGCCGAAGCCGGGACTGAGCATCCGATTCGCGTCGAGATCGATCCGGCGACCCAAGAGCCTGCGCCCTACGTGCATGTGCGCAGCAACCTTGAAGCGCTGATTCACCGCAATGTCTTCTACCAACTGGTGGAGCTGGCGGTCAGTCGTGAGATTGATGGCCAGCGCTGGTTGGGCGTGTGGAGCGGCGGCGAGTTCTTCCGCATCGGCCTCGAACCCTGATAAAGAATTAAATGTGGGAGGGGGCTTGCTCCCGAATGCGTTGTATCAGTCAATATTTTGGGTGACTGTCACGCCGCCTTCGGGAGCAAGCCCCCTCCCACATTGGGTTTTGTGTTGACTGTTAATCATATGATGATTAGCTTGATCACCCATCGCGTTCCGCTTTGAGGTGTTCATGTCCAGCAGCTTTCATGCATCCACGGTCGACTGGCTCGGCAGCTGGATCGCCGCCGGCCAGGTCAAACCGGGGCAGACCATCAAGGTCGAGGCCGACCTCGGTGAGCAACTCGGGGTGAGCCGCACCGTCATCCGTGAAGCGATCAAAACCCTCGTTGCCAAAGGCATGCTCGAAGTCGGGCCGAAAGTCGGCACCCGCGTGCTGCCGGTGCGGCGCTGGAACCTGTTCGATCCGCAAGTCGTCGGTTGGCTGTCGCGCAACGGTTTGCCGGAGAACTTCGTCGATGACTTGCTCGACCTGCGTCGCACCATCGAGCCGATGGCCGTGCGCTGGGCCTGTGAGCGGGCAACCCTCGAACAGATCGAAGCGGTGCAACTGGCTTACAACGCCCTTGAGCGCGCCGTCGACAGCGGCATCGATTACAACCGCGCGGATCAGGCCTTCCACGAATGCATTCTCGCCGCGAGCCACAATCAATTCATCGAACAAATGGTCCCGGCGCTCGGCGCATTGCTCGCGGTGTCGTTCGAAGTCTCTGCCGCCGACCCGGATGAACTGCGCCGCACGTTGCCGATCCACAAAGACATGGCCGACGCCATCGTCGCCCGCGATTCCGCTCGCGGCGTGTGGGCGTGCATGACCCTGATCGACAACGCAGACCTGGCGATCAAACGTTTCTACCCGAAAGTCATGGCCGACAAAAAAGCCGGTTAATACAAATTTCCCTGTGCGAGCGAGCCTGCTCGCGAAGGCGGTGTATCAGGCAACTCATGCATCGACTGACACGACGCTTTCGCGAGCAGGCTCGCTCCCACAGTAAAACAACAACAAAGAAGGAATGGATATGACGTGGACCGCCCTGACCCAACACCGCGCCCAACTCGGCGAAGGCCCGTTCTGGGACGCGCCGACCCAGGCGCTGTACTGGGTTGATATCGCCGGCAAGCAGGCCCTGCGCCTGATCGGCCAGAACGTGCAGATCTGGCAGATGCCCGAGCACGTTTCCGCGTTCATCCCCTGCGCCGGCGGCGATGCACTGGTGACCCTGAGCAGCGGCGTCTACCGCCTCGACCTCGACTCTCCCGGCCTCGAACCGCGTCTGACGTTGTTCTGCGTCGCCGACCCGCAACCCGGCAACCGTCCAAACGAAGCGCGTTGCGATGGCCAAGGTCGCCTGTGGCTCGGCACCATGCAAAACAACATCGGCGAAAACGGCGAGGATCTGCCGATCACTCGCCGCTCCGGTGGCCTGTTCCGGGTTGATCCGGACAAGCGCGTCACGCCATTACTGCGCGGCCTGGGCATTCCCAACACGCTGTTGTGGAGCGACGACGGCACCACGTTGCTGTTCGGCGACAGTCTCGACAGCACGCTGCACCGTTATTTCATTCACACCGATGGCAATCTCGATGCTGCACAAGTCTGGTACGGCCCCGATCAGCAGGGTGGTCCGGACGGTTCGGCGATGGACGCCGAGGGCTATATCTGGAATGCGCGCTGGGATGGCAGTTGCCTGCTACGGCTGACGCCTGACGGTAAGGTCGATCGCAAAATCGACCTGCCGATCAGCCGCCCGACCAGTTGTGTTTTCGGCGGTGAAGACTTGAAAACCCTGTACATCACCAGCGCCAAGAGTCCGTATGAGCATCCGCTCGACGGTGCAGTGCTGTCGATGCGCGTCGATGGGCCAGGAAAGCTCTGCACACGCTTCGCCGGATAATCCCAAAATATGGGATGCAAAATTATATATTGAGATTATTTGGCGGTCGGGTTTATAGTCGGCTCCAGCAGTAACACGCACTCACACTTAAAAAGAACAAAACAGGTGAAGTGATGCAGCGAATCTCTATCGCACTCCCGTGTGGAGTCCGCGTCTCGCAACAGCCCCAGGCTGTCGGTCGCGCCTGCCTGTTTTGTTTCAAACGCCTGCCAGACCGGACATCGTCAGATGCCCGGTTTTTTTGTGCCTGCGAAACAGGAGTCCAGATCCATGGTTGAACCTCTTTCCCTGCCGCCGGTGCCCGCACCGCCGAAGGGCGAGCGTCTGAAAAACAAGGTGGTATTGCTGACCGGCGCTGCGCAAGGCATCGGTGAAGCGATCGTTGCGGCGTTCGCCTCGCAGCAAGCGAAATTGGTGATCAGCGATATCCAGGCCGAAAAGGTCGAGAAGGTTGCCGCGCATTGGCGCGGGCAGGGCTTTGATGTGCAGGCGCTGAAGGCGGATGTCTCGCGTCAGCACGATCTGCACACCATGGCCAAACGCGCCGTCGAGTTGCACGGGCGCATCGACGTGCTGGTCAACTGCGCCGGGGTCAACGTATTCCGTGATCCGTTGCAAATGACCGATGAAGACTGGCATCGCTGTTTTGCCATCGACCTCGATGGCGCCTGGTTTGGCTGCAAAGCCGTGCTGCCGCAAATGATCGAACAGGGCGTTGGCAGCATCATCAACATCGCTTCGACCCATTCCAGCCACATTATCCCCGGCTGCTTTCCGTACCCGGTGGCCAAGCACGGTTTGCTCGGCCTGACCCGCGCGCTCGGGATCGAGTACGCCGCCAAGGGCATTCGCGTGAACGCCATCGCGCCGGGCTATGTCGAAACGCAACTGAACGTCGACTACTGGAACGGGTTCGCCAACCCGCACGCTGAGCGCCAGCGCGCCTTCGATCTGCACCCGCCGAAGCGTATCGGCCAGCCGCTCGAAGTGGCGATGACTGCGGTATTTCTGGCCAGCGACGAAGCACCGTTCATCAACGCGTCATGCATCACCATCGATGGTGGTCGCTCGGTGATGTACCACGACTGATTGAACGGGTTTTGTGTGGATGAGTCCGCTTGAAATCCAATCATCATACGATATGACTATTTTCAACAGGCTTTGCAGGAACACGCTTTAACGCTTTTCAAACATTGCTCAAAAAAAATAACAAGGAGTCAGCTTATGAAACGTCGTTTCGGGATTCGTACCCTGTGCGGTGCCGCACTCGCGGTTACCGCGTTCAGCCTGAGCAGTTCGCTGCTCGCTGCCGACACCGTGAAGATCGGTTTTCTGGTCAAGCAGGCGGAAGAACCGTGGTTCCAGACCGAGTGGGCCTTCGCCGAGAAAGCCGCCAAGGACAAGGGCTTCGAACTGATCAAGATCGCCGTGCCGGATGGCGAGAAAACCCTCTCGGCCATCGACAGCCTCGCTGCCAATGGCGCCAAGGGCTTCGTGATCTGCCCGCCGGACGTGTCGCTCGGCCCGGCAATCATGGCCAAAGCCAAACTCAATGACCTGAAAGTAATTGCCGTCGATGACCGTTTCGTCGACGCCAACGGCAAGTTCATGGAAGACGTGCCGTACCTCGGCATGGCTGCGTTCGAAGTTGGCCAGAAGCAGGGCAACGCGATGGTTGCCGAAGCGAAGAAGCGTAACTGGGACTGGAAAGACACTTACGCTGTGGTCAACACCTACAACGAACTCGACACCGGCAAGAAGCGCACCGACGGCTCGGTGAAATCCCTTGAAGACGCCGGCCTGCCGAAAGACCACATCCTCTTCGCTGCGCTGAAAACCCTCGACGTACCGGGCAGCATGGACGCCACCAACTCGGCACTGGTGAAACTGCCGGGCGCTGCGAAAAACCTGATCATCGGCGGCATGAACGACAACACCGTACTCGGCGGCGTACGCGCTACCGAAGCCGCCGGTTTTGCTGCGGCGAATGTGATCGGTATCGGTATCAACGGCACCGACGCCATCGGCGAACTGAAAAAGCCTAACAGTGGCTTTTTCGGTTCGATGCTGCCGAGCCCGCACATCGAGGGCTACAACACCGCGAGCATGATGTTCGAGTGGGTCACCACCGGTAAAGAACCGCCGAAGTACACCGCGATGGACGACGTCACCCTGATCACCCGCGAGAACTTCAAGCAAGAGCTGGAAAAAATCGGCTTGTGGAACTGATGCAGCGACGGCCCGGGCAGCCGGGCCGTTTTTCGGTGTGAAGAGGTGGCTTTATGCATGCGCAAGTACAGACCCAACAACACAGCTCCAGCGGCAGCCTGCGCTTCAACGGGATCGGTAAAACCTTTCCTGGGGTGAAGGCGCTGGACGCCATCAGCTTCGTCGCGCATCCGGGCCAGGTTCATGCCTTGATGGGCGAAAACGGTGCCGGCAAATCAACCCTGCTGAAAATCCTCGGTGGCGCTTACATTCCGAGCAGCGGCGAGTTGCAGATCGGCGAGCAGACCATGGCGTTCAAGTCGACCGCCGACAGCATTGGCAGCGGCGTCGCGGTGATCCACCAGGAGCTGCATCTGGTGCCGGAAATGACCGTCGCCGAAAACCTGTTTCTCGGCCACCTGCCGGCCAGTTTCGGTCTGATCAATCGCGGCGCACTGCGCCAGCAAGCGTTGAATTGCCTGAAAGGCCTGGCCGACGAAATCGATCCGCAGACCAAGGTCGGACGCCTGTCTCTCGGTCAGCGGCAATTGGTGGAAATCGCCAAGGCTCTTTCGCGTGGCGCTCATGTCATCGCATTCGACGAACCGACCAGCAGCCTCTCGGCCCGCGAAATCGACCGTTTGATGGCGATCATCGGCCGTCTGCGCGACGAGGGCAAAGTGGTGCTTTATGTCTCGCACCGGATGGAAGAAGTGTTCCGCATCTGCGACGCCGTCACCGTGTTCAAGGACGGTCGCTACGTGCGCACCTTCGACGACATGAGCCAGTTGAGCCACGATCAACTGGTGACCTGCATGGTCGGCCGCGACATTCAGGACATCTACGATTACCGCCATCGCCCACGCGGCGCCGTGGCGCTGAAGGTCGACGGTTTGCTCGGTCCGGGCCTGCGTGAGCCGATCAGTTTCGAAGCGCACAAAGGTGAAATCCTTGGCCTGTTCGGACTGGTCGGGGCAGGGCGCACCGAGCTGTTTCGCCTGCTCAGCGGACTGGAACGTCACAGTGCCGGGCGCCTTGAACTGCGCGGCCATGAACTGAAGCTGCGCTCTCCGCGCGACGCGATTGCCGCCGGGATTCTGCTGTGTCCGGAGGATCGCAAGAAGGAAGGCATCATCCCGCTGGCCAGCGTTGCCGAGAACATCAATATCAGTGCGCGCGGGGCCAATTCCGGTCTCGGTTGCCTGCTGCGCGGCATCTGGGAAAAGGGCAACGCCGACAAGCAAATCAAAGCGCTGAAAGTGAAAACACCGCACGCCGGCCAGCAGATCAAATTCCTTTCCGGCGGTAATCAGCAGAAGGCCATTCTCGGCCGCTGGCTGTCGATGCCGATGAAGGTCCTGCTGCTCGACGAACCAACGCGCGGCATCGACATCGGCGCCAAGGCCGAGATCTACCAGATCATCCATAACCTCGCCGCCGAGGGCATTTCGGTGATCGTGGTGTCTAGCGACCTGATGGAAGTAATGGGCATTTCCGACCGCATTCTGGTGCTCTGCGAAGGCGCCCTGCGCGGCGAAATCAGCCGTGACCAGGCCAATGAATCCAACTTGCTGCAAATGGCTTTGCCGCGCCACCGCGCTGACGGCGTGGCGAACTGAGAGGTGACTATGATGACAACCCAGAAAGAAACCCTGCCGACCGAGCGCAAACCACTGGACATGCGCCGCTTCCTCGATGACTGGGTGATGTTGCTGGCGGCGATCGGCATCTTCATCGCCTGCACGCTGCTGATCGACAACTTCCTTTCGCCGCTGAACATGCGCGGTCTGGGCCTGGCGATTTCCACTACCGGGATTGCCGCGTGCACGATGCTGTACTGCCTCGCGTCGGGGCATTTCGACTTGTCGGTTGGCTCGGTGATTGCCTGCGCCGGGGTGGTCGCAGCCGTAGTGATGCGTGACACCAATAGCGTGTTTCTTGGCGTGTGCGCGGCATTGGTGATGGGCCTGATTGTCGGGCTGATCAACGGCATCGTGATCGCCAAGTTGCGGGTCAATGCGTTGATCACCACCTTGGCGACCATGCAGATCGTTCGCGGTCTGGCGTACATTTTTGCCAACGGCAAAGCGGTGGGCGTGTCGCAGGAATCGTTCTTCGTCTTCGGTAACGGCCAGTTGTTCGGCGTGCCGGTACCGATCCTGATCACCATTGTCTGCTTTCTGTTTTTCGGCTGGCTGCTGAATTACACCACCTATGGGCGCAACACCATGGCCATCGGCGGCAACCAGGAAGCAGCGTTGCTGGCCGGGGTGAACGTTGACAGGACCAAGATCATTATCTTCGCCGTGCATGGGGTGATCGGTGCGTTGGCCGGGGTGATTCTGGCGTCGCGGATGACCTCCGGGCAGCCGATGATTGGCCAGGGTTTCGAGCTGACGGTGATCTCTGCTTGCGTGTTGGGCGGGGTGTCGCTGAGCGGCGGGATTGGCATGATTCGGCATGTGATTGCCGGGGTGTTGATTCTGGCGATCATCGAGAATGCGATGAACCTGAAGAATATCGATACCTTCTACCAGTACGTTATTCGCGGTTCGATTTTGCTGCTGGCCGTGGTCATCGACCGCCTCAAGCAACGCTGAGATCAAGAGCCCCTCACCCCAGCCCTCTCCCGGAGGGAGAGGGGGCCGACCGAGGTGTCTTGCTTCCTGCATCGACCTGGAAGACCGGGTCGATTATGGATTCGGCAAAGCACTTTCGAGTCGATTGTGGATTCGGTGAAGCACTTTCAGGTCGATGTATATCCCAAATATCCCCCATTCAGTCCCCTCTCCCTCCGGGAGAGGGCTAGGGTGAGGGTGCTGTTGATCTTCCCGCCTTCCGTCCGATCCCCCAAATTTTCCTTGCCCGCCCGCGTGTGTTTCGGTTATCACTTTGTACATGATTAGACAGGTACGATTTGACAAGAAACAACGGGTGGTCGACGAACTCGTCCGGCGCATCGAAAGCGGCCTCATGGAGGACGGCTTTCTGTTGCCCGGCGAGCATCAGTTGGCTCAAGAATTCAACGTCAGCCGTGGCACGTTGCGCGAAGCATTGGCCGAACTGAAGCGGCGTAAATACATCGCCACGCAAAGCGGAGTTGGCTCGATCGTCACGTTTGACGGTGTCGCCCTCGATCAACGCAGCGGCTGGGCGCAGGCGCTGGCCGACAGCGGCGCGATGATCAACACCGAAGTGTTGCGCCTGGAAGCCGTGACCCGGCCCGACTTGCTGTCGCGTTTTGGCACCGACCAATTCATCACCCTCGACCGTCGTCGCCGCTCCACCGAAGGCACGCTGGTGTCCCTTGAACGTTCTTTGATGCCGGCGACCGGAGGCCTGGAAAGCTTGCCGCGCGTCGGTCTGATCGACAATTCCCTGACCATCACCCTGGCCGCTTACGGTTATATCGGCGAGCGCGGTGATCAATGGATCGGCGCCGAGCCGTTGAACGCCATCGACGCTGAACTGCTCGGACGTCCGGAAGGCACGGTGTTCCTCAAAGCCTTGCGCACCACTTACGACCGGCAGAACCGTTTCATGGAACAGGTTGAAAGCCTGCTCGACCCGGTGCATTTCCGTCTGCACCTGCAATTTGGAGAATCGAAATGACCCAGCTCAACCGTGCCCTTGGTGCGTTTTATGGCCTGGCCCTCGGTGATGCGCTGGGCATGCCGACGCAATCGCTGAATCGCGAAACCATCAAGGTTCGTTTCGGCAAGATCACCGATCTGCAGGACGCCGGTCCCTTGCAACCGATCGCCGCGAACATGCCCAAAGGCTCGATCACCGATGACACCGAACAGGCGATTCTGGTCGGCGAGTTGCTGGTCGAAGGCCAGGGCCGCATCGAACCGGCGATCCTCGCGCAACGCCTGATCGAGTGGGAAGCCGCGATGCAGGCCAAGGGCTCGCAGGATTTGCTCGGGCCGTCGACCAAGCGTGCCATCGAAATGATCCTCGCCGGCCATTCGCCGGAAGAGGCCGGGCGCTACGGCACCACCAACGGCGCGGCAATGCGCATCACACCGGTAGGTATCGCGGCAGACGTGGCCGAACCGCAGCGTTTTATTGCGGCGGTGGTGCAGGCCTGTCAAGTGACTCACAACACCACGTTGGGCATTTCCAGCGCGGCGGCGGTGGCGGCGGTGGTGTCCGCCGGTATCAACGGCGTGGACCTGGGCGAGGCGTTGAACCTCGGTCAGCAAATCGCTCAGCAAGCCGAAGCGCACGGGCACTGGGTCGCCGGTGGGCGCATCGGTTCGCGCATCAGTTGGGCGCGCAGCATCAGTGTCGACAGCGACAAAGCGCTGCTCGCAGATTTGCTCTACGACGTGATCGGTACATCGGTGGCGTCGCAGGAGTCGGTGGTGGTCTCGTTCGCGCTGGCGCAGCAAGTGGCGATCGGTGAGATGAACGCGTTCGAGGCGTTGTGCATGGCGGCAAGCCTGGGTGGCGACACTGACACCATCGCGGCGATTCTCGGCGCAATGCTCGGGGCCTGCCTGGGGCTTGAGTGTTGGCCTGCCGAGATGATCGAGACAGTCAAAACCGTCAATGATCTGGAGCTGGAACCCCTTGTGAAAGGACTCCTCACCCTGCGCTGAGGACACCCATGTGTAGGAGCTGCCGAAGGCTGCGATCTGTTGATCTTCAGCAGACTTCGGGGCGCCACAAAATCAAGATCAAAAGATCGCAGCCTGCGGCAGCTCCTACAGGGGAGAGGTGCAGGTTAATGAATTGCCCATAAACACAAGAATGGCAACAGGAGCATTTTTCATGAGTTCAGCAAACGCCGGGCAAAGCGCCGGGCAACTGGAAACCCGTGGCATCGAACCGGTGCCGGAAGCCGAGTGCAACGGTCATCCGCTGCAATTGTTCTGGGTCTGGTTCGCCGCCAATATTTCCATTCTCGGTCTGCCGCTGGGCGCCACGCTGGTCGCGTTTCGCGGGCTGGCGATCTGGCAGGCAATCATCGTCGCGATCATCGGCGCCGCCGGTTCGTTTGCGGTGGTCGGGATCATCTCGATTGCCGGTCGCCGTGGTCGCGCGCCGAGCCTGACGTTGTCGCGCGCAATCTTCGGCGTGCGCGGCAATATCGGCCCGACCCTGGTCTCGCTGATGTCGCGTCTCGGTTGGGAAACGGTCAACACCACCACCGCCGCATTCGTGCTGTTGTCGTTGTGCTCGATCCTGTTCGGTTCGCCGGTCGAAGCGAAAAGTGCGCCGGTGCTGACGCTGATCTTCATCGCGATTTTCGTGCTGCTGACGCTGTCCGTCTCCGGCCTCGGCCACGCGACGCTGCTGGTGATCCAGAAGTGGGCGACCTACGTGTTCGGCGCGCTGAACCTTCTGGTCGGTGGCTTCCTCTGCGCAACCATCGATTGGAGCGCGGTGTTCAACGCCACGCCCGCGCCGATGAGCGCAATGATCATCGGCATCGGCACCATGGCCGCCGGCACCGGCATCGGTTGGGCCAACGCTGGCGCTGACATGTCGCGCTATCAGCATCGCAGCGTCAAAGCCGTGCGCCTGGTTGCTTCAGCGGCATTCGGCGCGGGCATACCACTGGTGTTGCTGATCACCCTCGGCGGACTGCTGTCGGTTGGCAACAACGATCTCGCTTCGGCGACTGATCCGATCGTGGCGATTCGCGACATGCTGCCAACCTGGATGGCGGTGCCGTACCTGATCACCGCGTTCGGTGGTCTGCTGCTGTCGAACAACCTGTCGGTGTACTCCGCCGGTTTGACCACGCTGACGCTGGGCCTGAAGGTCAAACGCGTCTATGCGGTGGTGGTCGATATCGTCGCGATCTTCGCTGGCTCGATCTACTTCATGCTGATCGCCGACAGCTTCTATGGTCCGTTCATCACGTTCATTTCGCTGCTCGCGGTGCCGATTACCGCGTGGGTCGGGATCTTCATCGTCGACCTGATTCACCGTCACTACTACAGCCCGAAAGACCTGCTCGACGTCAGCCCGAGCAGCGCCTACTGGTATCGCGGCGGCATCGAGTGGCGTGCGTTCGGCGCGTGGGCGATTGCCATCGTGCTCGGTTTCAGTTTCACCACCATCGGCACCACGGCGCAAAACGTCTGGTTCAAAGGCTTCCTGTCCGACTCGTGGCTTGGGCACAACGGCCTCGGCTGGATCGTGACCTTCGTTGTGGCCGGTGGCATTTACTTCGTCCTCGGCGGGGCGAAAGATCGCCGCGCCGCGCAAACCGAGAATGCTCATGCCTAAGATGTTGCACACCGGCCAGGTCATCATCGACCTGGTCATGGCCGTGGAAAAATTGCCGCAGATTGGTGGCGATGTGCTCGCGCAATCGGCGGGTTTCGAAGCCGGTGGCGGTTTCAACGTGATGGCGGCGGCGGTGCGTAATGGCTTGCCGGTGGTGTATCTCGGTCGGCATGGCACTGGGCGTTTCGGCGATCTGGCGCGGGAGGCGATGAATGTTGAAGGCATTCACATCGGCATCGGTGAACCGGCGTCGCGTGACACCGGTTTGTGCGTAGCGCTGACGGATGCCTCGGCCGAGCGCAGTTTCATTTCCTACATCGGCGCTGAAGGTGAGGTGACCGAGGAGGATTTGAACAGTGTCGCGGCCGAGGCGGGCGATTACGTTTATCTCAGCGGCTACAGCCTGCTGCACGCAGGCAAGGCGCAGGCGCTGCTCGACTGGACGCTGGCGCTGCCGGACTCGATCAACGTGGTGTTCGATCCGGGCCCGTTGGTGGAATCACCGGATTCGCCGATGATGCAGGCGTTGCTGCCGCGCATCGATGTGTGGACCAGCAACAGTGTTGAAGCACTGCGGTTTACCGGTGCTGAAGACATCGCGGTGGCGCTGGATCGACTCGCGGAGCATCTGTCCAAAGAGGTGCTGATGGTGGTGCGTGACGGGCCGCAGGGCTGCTGGATTGATCAGCGCGACGAGCGTCGGCATGTGCCGGGGTTTGCCGTGAAAGCACTGGACAGCAATGGTGCTGGCGATGCGCATGCCGGGGTGTTTGTCGCCGGGTTGGCGCAGGGCTTGACGGCGTACGCAGCAGCGCGGCGGGCGAATGCGGCGGCGGCTTTGGCGGTGACGCGCTGGGGGCCGGCGACCTCGCCGGGGGCGGCTGAGGTGGATGCGTTTATCCGCGAGTCCGGCGGCGTCTGATCAACCGTCTTCGCGAGCAAGCCCGCTCCCACAGTGGATCTGTGTCGCACATAAATTTACTGTAGGAGCTGCCGAAGGCTGCGATCTGTTGATCTTCAAAGTCAAAAGATCGCAGCCTGCGGCAGCTCCTGCATGATTTACGATCACACGATCACACGATCACACGATCACATTGCTCAGCTATCGAGTTTTCGCGCCGCTTCAACTCCGGCCGCGCTGAGCTTGATCGGCAGGTTTAACGAGTGTTCGCCGGCCTCGTTGCAGGTCACATGACCGTGGTGAATCAGTCCGCGATCCTGCAAGGCGGCGAGGGCGCTGGCCACGAGCTTTTCGCCCCGGTAATTGTCCAGCACCTCCTTGCCCAGTCCACTCGGGTGGGCGTGCAGCAGGCGGGTGAGGACTTCTTTTTCCAGGTTTTTATCGACGTTCATGGTTACCTCTTCATTGATGTGAATAGGACGCTCGCGTCGGCGAACTACTGCCCGGAGCCTTCGGAACCGGACCCACCTGTGGTGGTTTTCGAGCCGATGCCGGGGCCAGCGTTGTCTGGCGTTGCCGGGGCGTCGGGGGTGTTCATCCCGCCCTGGCGGCCCGGGTCACTGCCCTGGGTGCGCGGATCAGTACCGGTGGCGGGCGGCTGATTGATCAAGGGCACGCCGGAGCCATCGGTATTCATACCGGGAGCACTGTTGATGGCGGGCGCGCGGGGCGGGGTCGGATCGGTAGGGCCGGTGCCCGCAGCGGTGGCGGATGCGGCGAAAACCGCAGGGCAGAGCAGGGCGCTGAATACGAAAGCGGTCAACCTTGACGAGATCATAGGGCTTCTCCAGTGATTGGAATCCTTACCTGTCGTTGGTCTGCCCGGTGATCGGATTGGTGCCTGATGAACGACGAACGGTCTAGAGCGCCGTCGCCGTTTTGACGTTGAGTCGACGCCAGAGCAGACGACCCACGGTGATCAGCCAGTTCGCCAGCGCCACGGCCAATACCGTGAGCAGCAGCGTCGCCATGCCCTGTTCAACGATGATTTTCCCGGCCAGCAACGGAAAGCCGAACACGCCGATAAAGTACGCGAGACTGAACAGCAGCAATGCCTGCGAAGTGGTGCCGGTTGGTGCTTCATTGGCGGCGAGGCCATTGATCACCGAATACGTCAGGCCATAACCGACACCGAGCATCAGCGCCGCCAGCAGGTAGGTGAATCCACTGTGCACACCGAAGGCGAACAGCACGATGGCGGCGAGCATCAATCCCGACAACAGGCACGATGCACGTAGCGGATCACGCTTGACCACATAGCCTGCGATCAACATACGGCTGCTGATGGCCGCGCTCATGAAACCCAGAAAGAACAACGAATAATCCAGCGAGCGGGCGGCGGCGTAGCTTGTTTGAAAGCTCGACAGACCACCAAACACGCACCCACCGAGAGCAACCATGATGATGGGGAACACCGCGCGCGAGCCGAGTACTTGCGTGGTCGCCTGCCAGCTGATTTTCGCGGCTGATGTCGCTTGGGTACTTTGCAATCGTGCGCCAAGACGCCAGAACAGCAGCACACCGATCAGGCTGGCCAGCGCCGCCAGATAGAACGCCGATGTCACCGGCAAGCCCAACGCGCTGGCTGCGCGCCCGAGCAATGGTCCGCTGCCGATGCCGGTCATCATGCTGCCGGAGAGCAAGGCGAAATATTTCGCGCGCTGCGCTGGGGTCACCAGACTGGCGACGATGATCGGCCCCAAGGTGTAGAAAACACCCCAGCCCAAACCCAGCAGCAATCCAGACAACAGCAGCAGAGGACCGAACCCCGGCGTCATCGCAAAACCCAGGCTCGCCGCCATCAGCAGCAGCCCGAACAGCGCAATCGAACGCGCTGCGCCGAGCATGTCGGACAAGTGCCCGGACACCAGCACCGCGACAAACGTACTGACCATCGCCGCCGAAATCACGCTGCCAGCATCGTGTTCATTGCCACCGCGTGAACCGATCAGCAGCGACAGCAAAAACGTCGAGCCATACGACAGCGACAACAGATAACTGGCGAGGCAGAACAGGCCGAACAGCTTGCCTGAGACCTGGGGTGTTGCTTGCGACATGACGCGGTTCCTTGACCGGAAAAATGAGCGTCATCTGTTTAACACGTCGCCTGCGCGGGTTAGGTCTGAGGTTGGCGAAGTTAGCTTCAGCATTGACCGGAGTAAACGATCAGACGCTGCCGATTTCTTCCATGAATTGCTCCATGAAGCCCTTCAGCCGCTGATGCCGAATTTGCGCAAGACGCTGGCCGGCAGCGGTCTGGAAACCGTCGGCGAGGTGCAGCAGTTTGGTCTGGAAATGATCGAGGCAAAAACGCTTGTCGTCGTAGTCGCGTTGCTTCGCTTGGGGATCCTGCGGGTCGTACAGCGCCGAACCCATGCGCCCGGCGATGTAGAACGTGCGCGCGACACCGAGCATGCCGAGCGAGTCGAGACGGTCGGCGTCCTGGACGATTTTTGCTTCAAGGGTGAGCGGGGTGATGCTGGCGGAGAAACTGTGCGCTTCGATGGCGTGGGCGACGCTGGCGATTTTTTCGCCGGGCCAGTCCTGCCCGGCGAGCACTGACGACGCTTTTTCTGCGGCCAGACGCGAGGCTTGTGAGCGCAGCGGCGAGTTCTTTTCGACGGCCACGCAATCGTGCAGCAGCACGGCCGCGAGCAATATCTGGAGATCGCCACCTTCTTCTTCGTGCAACGTGCGCACGTTGTGCCAGACACGCTGCAAATGCGCGAGGTCGTGCGCACCGTCGTCCGATATTTCCAGAGCGTGGGGCAGTAACTCGGCGGCGAGTGAAATCAGTGGTGCGAAAGCAGCATCGTTCATAAGCATCCTTACTGGCTGTCGTAGATTTTCAGTTGATGATATTTCTGTGGTGAGGGGATTTATCCCCGTTGGGGCGCGAAGCGGCCCTAAAAAATGGGACTGCTGCGCAGTCCAACGGGGATAAATCCCCTCGCCACAGGGTTCCTCATCAGGTTTGGAGTGTGACGAGCGCCGTCCACAGCCTTAGTATGGTGTTTTCCTTTTCCGACAAGGCCCGTTCATGACGATCGAAATCCGCCCGGCGACCCCCAGCGATGCCCCGCAAATCCTCGCCTTCATCACTGAACTCGCCGATTTCGAAAAGGCCCGCCACGAAGTTATCGCCAGCGTCGCCGACATCGAGCGCAGCCTGTTCGGCGAAGGTGCCACCGCCCACGGCCTGATTTGCCTGCGCGACGGTCTGCCGATCGGTTTTGCGGTGTTTTTCTTCAGCTATTCGACCTGGCTGGGCAGCAACTGCCTGTACCTTGAAGACCTCTACATCACCCCCGAACAACGCGGCGGCGGCGCCGGCAAAACCCTGCTGCGCCACCTGGCGAAAATCGCCTGCGACAACGACTGCGGCCGCTTCGAATGGAGCGTGCTCGACTGGAACACGCCAGCGATCGATTTCTACAAATCCCTCGGTGCGCAACCCCAAGAGGAATGGGTGCGCTACCGCATGGATGGCAAGATTCTCCGCGAGTTCGCCGAGGGCTGAAAACAATGATGGCAATCCAATGCTAATTCGATTGTCGCCAGCGCTCTAGTCCGGCATTCTACGCGCCATTTTTGCGCGCTCATGGATGACACCTGCAATGCCTCTGGCACAATTCCTCCACGCCCGTGGAGCCTTCGCTGCGTCAACGAGTGACTGGCGATGAGCGGACTACGGGCGTCAATGCGTTTGTATGGCCTGGTGAAAAACTCAGGCTCGACCGACAACCCCCAACGTCAACCGGTAGATATTCTCTGCGTCGTCAATCGCACAGGCGGTACAGCCATTCGTGCGTTCGTGTCACGCCTTGATGCCGAGTTGATGACGCGCAGCGCCGGGCTCGCCGAGTACCGTGTGATACCGCTGCGCACCTTCGATCCAACGGCGTTTATCGACGCCCAACAAGGCTGGCTGACGCTGCACATCTGTTGCGGTTTCGTCGCCCCTGCCGGGCATTCGCTGATCAAGGACGGCGGGTTGATGCCGATGGGCTGGTACGCCTATTCCGAGATCGGTCACTGGACGGCCGAACATCATCTGCACCTCGGCACACAAATGGCCGATTTGCTGCAATCGACTTACGAACGCAATCACCTGCGCAACTACAACGCCTGGCTCAACGATTTGGACGACGCGACGCCTGCCGAGCTGGCGTGGCATGTCGAGGAAGCCTGGCAACATCTGCAATCGGCTACATCCCCTGATAACCGTGAGCATTGCCACGCCCTGTGCGACCCCGTCGACAACCGCTGGCGCTTCGCCGTAACCGACATCGATATCCATCAGCCACACCCGGAATCCCCGAAGCAAGGAGCTTTGAATTGAGTGGTAAACCCGCTGCACGCGTCACCGACCCGACCGCCTGCCCGTTGCCAGGCCATGGCACCAACCCGATCGTCTCCGGCTCGCCCGACGTCTTCTTCGATGGCCTTGCGGCTGCGCGCATGACCGATAAATCGGCGTGCGGCAGCCCGATTACCGGGGCAGTTTCCGGCACGGTTTTCATCAACGGCTTGAATGCCGCAATGCTCGACAGTACCGGCGGCCATGGCAATGTCGTGGTCGGTGGTTCGGGGACGGTGATTATTGGACAGAGTGGCGGAGGCGCGGCGTTTAGTGGGTTATTGCCGATGCCGGTGCATTTTACGGACAGTTTGCAAGTAGTGAATGAAGCAACTGGCGAGCCTGTGCCCGACCACCCTTATGTGATTCAGCGGGGCGATGGGAGCATGGAACACGGGATCACCAATGAGCAGGGCTTTACTCATATGGTCAGCTCTCATTTGGCCGAAACTATAAAACTGTTTGTAGAGTGATCGAAATGGAAGTTGCAAACCCTGCACTCAAAGATTGCAAAAACGAGGTGGCGAGTCATGAGTTGACTTGCAAAACCGACCAGACAGTAAAATCTGTAGCAATCAAAATCAAAAAAATCGTGGTGTTTTTCATTGGCGGGGCTGGAGACAAGGAACAGTATTATCAAGATCAACCACCTCACGGTAACGTAACCAGTGCGCAGGTTCTATTGCCTAAGAAATTCAACGACGCGCAAATTGAAAAAGTGAAGTCGGTGTACCTTAGTTATAAGGATGTGCGCGGCAAGAAGGACATAGAAAAGTATGTGCTGAGTTATCTGAAAGGTGATAAATCAATTTATATAAGTATCGTTGGTCACAGTCTGGGAGGATGGAACGGCGCCCATCTGGCAGCCATACTCAAAGAACAGGGATTTACGGTGAAGTCCTTGGTCACTCTTGATCCAGTGGGCGGCGGATTGGGTGTCTGGCTGATTTCAGACATCTACGCCACCACCCCGAAGCCTGGTGCAGAGTACTGGATCAATATATTGGCTGCACCGGCCAAACCCAATCAGTCCGATGACGTCGCCGAGATGGGAGAACGCTGGATGATGACTTCGGGTCCTGATATCAATAAAGCGGTAGACACCAACCACGAAGATGCAGGCGTAATGTTCAAGGCGAGGATTCTTGGCGAACAGTCCGCATGTGATCTCATCGCTGAAAAAATGATCAAATATCTGGAGTCTTGATATGCGAATGTTGTTTGCAATTCTTGTCCTCTGTTTGTGTGCTTCGTGCGCAAAAAGAGTGCCAGTCCCAGAGTCCGAAATTGAATTTGTTTCTGTTGCCAAGCCTGGAGACAGTGCTCTTCTGGATATTCGCTTCAGTTCAATGACTGATCTGTTGCGATTTTTCGAAATCAATGCCGGCCAACATCAGGTTGGCAATGTCTTGATCTGTTCATTGGATGAGAGTGGCTTCTTCGAAACAAAACAGGACCTGACCCGGTATCTCGAAGGGGAGGTCGTAGCGGTATTAAATGAATCTGCTGCGGGGCCATATGTGTATTCGGCTGAGGTCTCTGCGGTGCATACGCCGGACGGCGGAACGCTGAGTACGTACTTCAATAACAAACAACTGTTGAGGGTATTGAGCGCGCGTCAGGTCGTGGCATGTAAGTTCAGGACTGCGGCCTACGCTTACGGTCCGTATTACTCAAAATCGATGAGTATTCCTGCCAGTGTTTTCGTGCAGGCGATAGAGCGTCAGTAAGGATCTTGATAACGGTGAATCACGGATTTGTTCGAGGAAGGTGGGCAGAAATCAAAATCCCAAAATATGGGATGCAAAATTACATATTGAGATTTCCCGTCTGAGAGGTCTATAGTCCGTCGCACTCACTGCCAAAAACAAAACAGGTGAAGCGATGCTGGCGCAATTGATCGCGCTCGACTGGGGGACGACCTCATTACGTGCTTACAAACTCGCGGCGGACGGTGTGGTGCTGGAGCAGCGCGCGCTGTCGTCCGGGATCATGCAGTTGCCCAAGACCGCGCGAGTCATCAACGGTCGCGAATGCGCCGATGGTTTTGAACTGGCCTTCGATGAAGCGTGCGGCGACTGGCTCGAGGCGCAGCCGGATCTGCCGGTGATCGCTTGCGGCATGGTCGGCAGTGCGCAGGGCTGGCGTGAAGCGGCCTATTGCGAGACGCCGGCAGATGTCGCCAATCTCGGAAACTCCCTACAAACAGTTGTCAGTCTTCGCGGCAAACTCGTGCATATCGTGCCGGGCGTGATTCAGCGCTCGACGCTGCCGAACGTGATGCGTGGTGAAGAAACCCAGGTGCTTGGCGTTCTGCAGAATCTGCCGGTCGAAGCGGGCAATGATCTGCTGATCGGTCTGCCGGGCAGCCACTCCAAGTGGGTGGAGGTGGTCGATGGCTGCATCACTCATTTCGATACGTTCATGACCGGCGAAGTATTCGCCGTGCTCAGCGAACACAGCATTCTCGGTCGCACTCAACAGCAAGGCGCAGCGTTCGATGCTCAGGCGTTTGACCGTGGCGTGCAGAGTGCGCAGTCGGCGGACGGCGAACTCGGCGTGCTGTCGACCTTGTTCAGCGCCCGCACCCTGGGCCTGACCGGCGAACTCAGCCCGACGGCGCAGGCAGACTATCTGTCCGGCCTGATGATCGGCCATGAACTGGTGGCGCTCGCCACGGTTCAGCGACGTCGCCGCAACAACAGCAATCTTCCTTCGATCATCCTCATCGGCAACGCGCAACTCTGTGCGCGCTACAGCCGTGCCCTCGATGCCTGCGGTTTCGCCGACGTGACGCTGGCCGAGCAGGCCACTGAGCGTGGTCTGTGGCAACTGGCGCTGGCCGCCGGACTGATCGATTCCTCATCCCGTTAACCCTGACTGGAGGCCTGACATGCTCAAGCAAGCACTGGCGCAAAACGGTCTGATCGCGATTCTGCGTGGCCTGCATCCGCAGGAAGCCGCCGCTGTCGGAGAAGTCCTGTACGCGGCCGGATTTCGCGTCATCGAAGTACCGCTCAATTCCCCTTCGCCGTACGAAAGTATCCGCATCCTGCGTAAGGCTCTCCCCGCCGATTGCCTGATCGGTGCCGGCACGGTGCTGACGCCGGAGCAGGTCGACTTGGTGAAAGACGCCGGTGGCCAGGTGATCGTCATGCCGCACAGCGATGCCAAAGTGTTGCGCGCAGCAAAAGCGGCGGGGCTGTTTCTGTCGCCGGGTGTTGCGACGCCGACCGAAGCGTTCGCGGCGCTGGAGGAGGGTGCGGACATTCTCAAGCTGTTCCCGGCCGAGCAGATGGGCCCGGCGGTCGTCAAAGCCTGGCTTGCGGTGTTGCCGTCCGGGACGGTGCTGGCGCCCGTTGGCGGCATCACGCCGGACAACATGCAGGCGTTTATCGACGCCGGTGTGAAAGGTTTCGGTCTCGGTTCTGGCCTGTTCAAGCCGGGCATGACGCCGGAGCAAGTGGCGGTGAATGCCAAGGCCTACGTGGCCGCGTGGAAGGCCCTTCGCTAAGACTTTTTGGCGCTGCGTGCGCTACATCTATAAGAGAGACAAAAGATGAAAATCACCAAACTCACCACCTTCATCGTGCCGCCGCGCTGGTGCTTCCTCAAGGTCGAAACCGATGAGGGCGTGACGGGTTGGGGCGAGCCTGTGGTCGAGGGCCGCGCGCACACCGTCGCCGCTGCCGTCGAAGAATTGTCCGACTACCTGATCGGCAAAGACCCACGCAATATCGAAGACATCTGGACCGTGCTGTATCGCGGCGGTTTCTACCGTGGCGGTGCGATCCACATGAGTGCGCTGGCCGGGATCGATCAAGCGCTGTGGGACATCAAGGGCAAGGCGCTCGGTGTGTCGGTGAGTGATCTGCTGGGTGGGCAGGTGCGCGACAAGATTCGCGTGTATTCGTGGATCGGTGGCGACCGTCCGGCCGACACCGCGCGTGCGGCGAAAGAGGCGGTGAGCCGTGGTTTCACCGCGGTGAAAATGAACGGCACCGAAGAGCTGCAATTCCTCGACTCCTTCGAGAAAGTCGATCTGGCGCTGGCCAACGTTGCCGCCGTGCGTGATGCGGTCGGGCCGAATGTCGGCATCGGCGTCGACTTCCATGGCCGCGTGCACAAGCCAATGGCCAAAGTGCTGATGAAGGAACTCGATCCGTACAAACTGATGTTCATCGAGGAGCCAGTGCTCAGCGAAAACTACGAAGCGCTGAAAGAACTGGCACCGCTGACCAGCACGCCGATTGCCCTCGGCGAGCGCCTGTTCTCGCGTTGGGACTTTAAACGCGTGTTGAGCGAAGGTTACGTCGACATCATCCAGCCGGATGCCTCGCACGCCGGCGGCATCACCGAAACCCGCAAGATCGCCAACATGGCCGAGGCCTACGACGTGGCGCTGGCGCTGCATTGCCCGCTGGGGCCGATTGCGCTGGCGGCGTGTTTGCAACTGGACGCGGTTTGTTACAACGCGTTTATCCAGGAGCAAAGCCTGGGCATCCATTACAACGAGAGCAATGACTTGCTCGACTACGTGAAGGATCCACGGGTGTTCGATTACGACAAAGGTTTCGTGAAGATTCCGAACGGGCCGGGGCTGGGTATTGAGATCAACGAGGAATACGTGATTGAGCGTGCGGCGGTCGGGCATCGCTGGCGCAACCCGATCTGGCGCCATGCCGATGGCAGCTTTGCCGAGTGGTGAGTCCTGCCTGACTCAACACCAATCCCTTGTGGGAGCGAGCCTGCTCGCGAATGCTATGTCACATCCGACATTGATGTGACTGATCCGACGCCTTCGCGAGCAGGCTCGCTCCCACAGTTGTGATCTCCATGGATGGGAGATTTGCGTCATGACCTCAATAAACATAAAAAGAGGCTCTCCCCATGCAACCGCAAACCCTCACCGGGCAGGCGTCTTTAGTCACGCCCAGTCGCAAGCGGTTTTTCATCATGGTGTTGCTGTTCATCACCGTGGTCATCAACTACCTCGACCGCAGCAACCTGTCGATTGCCGCGCCGGCCCTGACCAGTGAGCTGGGTATCGATCCGATTCACGTCGGCCTGATCTTCTCAGCGTTCGGCTGGACCTACGCCGCCATGCAAATCCCCGGCGGCTGGCTGGTTGATCGCGTGCCGCCGCGCATCCTTTACAGTGTCGCGCTCCTGCTGTGGTCGATTGCCACGGTGATGCTCGGTTTCGCTGCCAGTTTCATCGCGTTGTTCGTGTTGCGCATGGCGGTCGGCGCGCTGGAAGCGCCGGCGTATCCAATCAATAGCCGCGTAGTAACGACATGGTTTCCCGAGCGCGAACGTGCCACGGCCATTGGTTTCTACACATCGGGGCAGTTCGTCGGTCTGGCATTCCTGACCCCGGTACTCGCTTGGCTGCAACACGAATTCGGCTGGCACATGGTGTTCGTCGCGACCGGCGCAGTCGGCATCATTTGGGCGGCGATCTGGTACGCGGTGTATCGCGAGCCACGGGATTTCAAAGGCGCCAACGACGCCGAAATCGACCTGATCCGCGAGGGCGGTGGTCTGGTCGATATTCAGCGGGAGACCGCCAAGGTCAAGGCCAGATTCAGCTGGACCGATCTCGGTATCGTCCTGACCAAACGCAAGTTGTGGGGCATCTACCTCGGCCAGTTTTGCCTGAATTCGACGCTGTGGTTTTTCCTCACGTGGTTCCCGACTTATCTGGTGAAATATCGCGGCATGGACTTCATCAAGTCCGGCCTGCTGGCGTCGTTGCCGTTTTTGGCCGCGTTCATCGGCGTGCTGTGTTCGGGGTTCTTTTCCGACTTTTTGATTCGGCGCGGCTGCACCGTCGGGTTTGCGCGCAAGTTGCCAATCATTGGCGGGCTGCTGATTTCCACTTCCATCATCGGCGCGAATTTCGTTGAGTCGACGCCGTTGGTGATTGCTTTCCTGGCGCTGGCGTTTTTCGGCAACGGTCTGGCCTCGATCACTTGGTCGCTGGTCTCGACGTTGGCGCCGGCACGCTTGCTCGGGCTGACCGGCGGGGTGTTCAACTTCATCGGTAACTTGTCGGCGATTGCCACGCCGATCGTGATCGGCTTCCTTGCCAGCGGCGATTCGTTCGCGCCGGCGATCACCTATATCGCGGTTCTCGCATTGATCGGTGCATTGTCCTACGTGCTGCTGGTCGGCAAGGTCGAGCGTATCGAGTTGTAGTGGTCTGCGTCGGGCGACCATAATGCCGCCCGTTCCCTCGCTCAACGGTAAAGGCTGGATATGCAGGAAGACGCTCCGGAAAAAACCAAGGACGCCGCACCCACCGGCACCCAGACGCTGTTGCGCGGCTTGGGGGTGGTGCAAGCGGTGGCCAGTGGCGCCCGCGATCTCAAGGAAATTGCCCGGCTGATCGGCACCACGCGCAGCACCACCCATCGTCTGGCCAGTTGCCTGGTTGATGAACGCTATCTGCGTGTGGTGCCGCAAGTCGGTTACCTGTTGGGGCCGAAGCTGATCGAGCTGGGATTTCAGGCGCGTGAAGAGTTGCCGCTGGTGACCTTGGCCGGACCGTATCTGGACGAGTTGTCGGCACTGACCGGTGACACCGTGCACTTGGGCATTCGTGAAGGCGATGAGGTGTTGTATCTGCTGAAGAATCCGGGGCGCAACGGTCCGGAAATGCGTTCACGGGTCGGCCATCGCATGCCGCTGGCGCGTACCGGGATCGGCAAGGCGTTGATGCTCGATGACTCGCCGAAAGACTGGCAACGGCTGTACGACATCAGCCTGCCGGTAGGTGGGAAAAGTCAGTTCTGGCCGCAGCATCCCCAGCAGTCGTGGGAACAGCTCGAACAGCGCATGGCCGAATATGTCGCCGGTGGCTACGCCTTCGATCTGGAGGACAACGAACCGTCGATCCGCTGCGTGGCGGCGCCGATTCGCGATGCGAGCAAAGGCATTGTGGCGGCGATCAGTATCGCCAGCACCGTGCCGTACATGCCGCTGGAAAAAATGGCCGAGCTGATTCCCCTGATCAAAGGGGTCACAGCCCGGCTATCGGCGGAGCTCGGCTTGAAGGTATAAGGGCGGATTTAAACCTTGAGCGTCGCCATGTCGATGACGAAACGGTATTTCACGTCGCCGGCGATCATCCGGGCGTAAGCCTCGTTGATCTGGCGGATGTCGAGCATTTCGATGTCGCAGGTGATGTTGTGTTCGGCGCAGAAATCCAGCACTTCCTGGGTTTCGGCGACGCCACCGATCAAGGAACCGGCCAATACCCGGCGACCCAGTACCAGTTTCGCCGCGTGCACTGGCGGATCAATCGGCTCGATCAGGCCGACCAGAATGTGCACGCCGTCGAAACGCAGGGTGTCGAGGTACGGGTTCAGATCGTGCTGCACCGGAATGGTGTCGAGCAGGAAGTCGAAGTAACCGGCGGCCGCTTTCATCTGCTCGGCGTCGGTGGAAACGATCACGTGATCGGCGCCCTGACGACGACCTTCTTCAGCCTTGCTCGCCGAACGGGTGAACAACGTCACTTCAGCGCCCATGGCTTTGGCGAACTTGATGCCCATGTGGCCCAAACCGCCCATGCCGAGAATCCCGACCTTGTCGCCAGCCTTGACGCCGTAGTGCTTGAGCGGCGAATAGGTGGTGATGCCGGCGCAAAGGATCGGCGCAGCGCTGGCCAGAGCCAGTTTTTCCGGGATGCGCACGACGAAGTGTTCGCTGACGACGATGCTGTCCGAATAACCGCCCATGGTGTTGCTGCCGTCGACCCGGTCCGGGGTGGCGTAGGTCATGGTCGGACCTTCGAGGCAGTATTGCTCGAGGTTCTGCTGGCAGGCTTCGCAGCTGCGGCACGAGTCGACCATGCAGCCGACACCGACCAGATCGCCTACTTTGTGTCGGGTGACATTCGCACCGATGGCGGTGACTTTTCCGACGATCTCGTGGCCGGGCATCAACGGGTAAACGGCAATGCCCCATTCGTTGCGTGCCTGATGGATGTCGGAATGGCAGACGCCGCAGTAGAGGATTTCGATCGCGACGTCGTCGGCGCGCGGGCTGCGACGTTCGAATTTCATCGGGGCGAGGGGCGTGGTGGCCGATTGGGCGGCATAGCCGATGGCGGTGTACATGTGAAACCTCGCAATAGCAGGAACAAGTGAGGCGGCGCATTCTGGGCGTCGACTGACGGTCCGGCCATGACGATTCCTCCGGGTCTCATGCCTAATCCTCCGGCATGCGGGTTTGATCGGTCGCATTGGCAAAAGGATCTGCGATGATGCTTCCATGCCCTTTTTTCGCAATATTTTCAGTGAAGAGTTTTGATGCAATTAACCCGTCATCTTGATGCCAACGCCCGCCTGGTTTCGTTGATCGAACCGCTGGCGCTGCGCGATGGTTACTCCCCGACCGGGTTGCCCGGTGTGCAAGTGTTGCGCGCCAGTTGTGACGTCGCCCGTGGCCCGCATATTTATGAACCGAGCCTGATGATCATCGCCCAGGGCAGCAAACTGGCGTTCCTCGGGCCGCGCACCATGGAATATGGCGCCGGGCACTATCTGATCCAGGCGCTGCCGGTGCCGTTCGAGTGCGAGACCTTTGCCTTGCCGAATGCGCCGTTGCTCGGTGTGTCGGTGGCGATTGATCGGGTGTTGCTCGGCGAGTTGGTGTTGGCCATGGGCCTGGCGCCGGGTCGGCATATTCCGGCGCAGACACCGGAGTCGATGACCTCGGTGGTGCTCGACGATGACATGCGTGGTTGTGTCGAAAGATTGCTCAGTTGTCTGCACGATCCGCTGGAATGTCAGATTCTCGGGCCGGCGCGGGTGCGTGAGTTGTTGTTCGTCGCGTTGCGCGGGCCGCAGGCGGATGTGTTGCGCGCGTTGGTTGAGCAGCAGGGGCAGTTTGCTCGGGTGGCGGCGTCGATCAGTCATCTGCATGCGCATTACACCGAGCCATTGAATGTCGAGACGCTGGCCGGTTGCGCGAACATGAGCGTGTCGACGTTTCATGAGCATTTCAAACGCAGCACGTTGTTGTCGCCGGTGCAGTATCTGAAGCGCTTGCGGTTGTTGAAGGCGCAGACATTGCTGATCGCGGAAGGGCTGGGTGTGGCGCAGGTGGCGCATCGGGTGGGGTATCAGAGTACGTCGCAGTTCAGCCGTGAGTACAAGCGCTACTTCGAACGCAACCCGGGCGACGAGCGCGCCGCCTGATCCGACGATAATCCCCTGTGGGAGCGAGCCTGCTCGCGAAGGCGGTGTATCAGTCGACATCATTGTTAATGATACACCGCCTTCGCGAGCAGGCTCGCTCCCACAGTTGTTTTGTGGTGTGAGAGGAATTTTGGGCAACAAAAAGGCCCCCGATTCGGGAGCCTTGTTGTTCAGCGGTTCGGCTTACATATTTGGATAAGTCGGGCCGCCAGCGCCTTCCGGCGTCACCCAGGTGATGTTCTGCGAAGGGTCCTTGATGTCACAGGTCTTGCAGTGCACGCAGTTCTGGGCGTTGATCTGGAAGCGCTTCTCGCCGTCTTCCTTGGTAATCACTTCGTACACGCCGGCCGGGCAGTAGCGCTGCGCCGGTTCGTCGTACAGCGGCAGGTTCTTGCTGATCGGGATGCTTGGATCGGTCAGCTTCAAATGGCACGGCTGTTCTTCTTCATGGTTGGTACCGGAGATGAACACCGAGCTGAGCTTGTCGAAGCTGAGTTTGCCGTCCGGCTTCGGATAGTCGATCTTCTTGCAGTCGGCCGCGAGCTTGAGGCAAGCGTAATCCGGCTTGGTGTCGTGCAGGGTGAACGGCAGTTTGCCGCCGAAGATGTTCTGGTCGAGCCAGTTGAAACCACCGCCGACGATAGCGCCGAACTTGTGGATCGCCGGGCCGAAGTTTCGGCTGGCAAACAGCTCGTCGTAGAGCCAGCTCTTCTTGAACGCGTCGACGTAAGTGGTCAGTTCTTCGGTGCCGTCCTTCTCAGCGAACAACGCGTCAGCCACCGATTCTGCGGCGAGCATGCCCGATTTCATCGCGGTGTGGCTGCCTTTGATCTTGGCGAAGTTCAGGGTGCCGAGGTCGCAACCGATCAGCGCGCCGCCCTTGAAGACCATTTTCGGCAGCGAGTTCAGGCCACCTTTGCAAATCGCGCGGGCGCCGTAGCTGATGCGCTTGCCGCCTTCCAGATACTGCGCCAGCACCGGGTGATGCTTGAGGCGCTGGAACTCGTCGAACGGCGACAGGTAAGTGTTGCTGTAAGACAGGTCGACGATCAGACCGACTACGACCTGGTTGTTTTCCAGGTGATAGAGGAACGAGCCGCCGGTGTTCTCGGTGCCCATGATATCCAGCGGCCAACCGGCGGTGTGGACTACGAGGCCAGGCTGATGTTTGGCCGGGTCGATTTCCCAGATTTCTTTCAGGCCGATGCCGTAGTGCTGGGCGTCGGCATCGCTGTCGAGGTTGTAGCGCTTGATCAGTTGCTTGCCGATGTGGCCACGGCAGCCTTCGGCGAACAGCGTGTATTTGCCACGCAGTTCCATGCCCGGGGTGTACAGGCCTTCTTTCGGGTTGCCTTCGCGGTCGACGCCCAGATCACCGGTGATGATCCCGCGAACCACGCCTTGCTCGTCGATCAGCGCTTCCTGAGCGGCAAAGCCTGGGTAGATTTCTACGCCGAGGTTCTCTGCCTGCTGGGCCAGCCACCGGCACAGGTTGCCAAGGGAAATAATGTAGTTGCCTTCGTTGTGCATGGTCTTCGGCACAAAGAGGTCGGGAATTTTCTGCGCGCTGTCGGCGTTTTTCAGCACGAAAATGTCATCGCGCGTGACCGGCGTGTTCAGCGGCGCGCCGAGTTCTTTCCAGTTCGGGAAAAGTTCGTTCAGAGCGCGTGGTTCGAACACGGCGCCGGAGAGGATGTGTGCACCGACTTCGGAGCCTTTTTCGACCACGCAGACGCTGATTTCCTTACCGGCTTCGGCGGCCTTCTGCTTCAGACGGCAGGCGGCGGACAGGCCAGCGGGGCCGGCACCGACGATGACCACGTCGAATTCCATGTATTCGCGTTCCACAGGCTATCTCCTACTCAAGGCTCAACAGTTTTTTTTCTAATTTGGAGGTTTGATGTCGCATCCGCTATTCCTTTACGTTAACGTCAAGGGGAATATTGGAGAACAGACCTTTCTCTCTAGGCGGCGCATTATATCTACACCACTCCTAGCGTCCAATACAAACGTTTGTTTGAATCGGCTCCAGGCCAGAGAAATCAAAGAAGCGCGGCTTATGAATGGTCATTTTGCTGTATTGACCGGAATAGGCGTTCCGGTCAAGATACGGGCGGTTTTGCGCTCGCCGTAGGCAGACTGGCGGTTTCAAGAGCACCTCTAAAGACAGGGCGTAGGCAGAAAGGGTGATGCGCAGCGCAGGTCTGGCGCGCAGTTTACACAGCGTGAAGTTGAATGACTGATTGGTCACCACTGACGAACGGTCCAGCACTTTGCAGCGTGTCATCATCCCGAGTACAAGCCGGCGTTTTTAGAGGTGCCCTTGTAGGCACGATGAGCATCAACCGCCAGGTTCGCCTAGGCGACTTTCTTTTCACCGGAGAGTAACGAGGAATCCATGAAGGTTCTTGTAGCTGTCAAACGCGTTGTGGATTACAACGTCAAGGTTCGCGTCAAGGCGGACAATTCCGGCGTCGATCTCGCCAACGTCAAGATGTCGATGAACCCGTTCTGCGAAATCGCAGTGGAAGAAGCCGTACGCCTGAAAGAGAAAGGTGTTGCGACTGAAATCGTCGTCGTCTCCATCGGCCCGACCACCGCTCAGGAGCAGCTGCGTACCGCACTGGCTCTGGGTGCCGACCGTGCCATCCTCGTCGAATCCGCTGAAGATCTGACCTCGCTCGCCGTGGCCAAGCTGCTCAAGGCTGTGGTCGACAAGGAACAGCCTCAACTGGTGATCCTTGGCAAACAGGCCATCGACAGCGATAACAACCAGACCGGCCAGATGCTTGCTGCACTGAGCGGCTACGGTCAGGGCACGTTCGCTTCGAAAGTCGAAGTCTCTGGCGACAGCGTTGCCGTGACCCGCGAAATCGACGGCGGCGCGCAGACGGTTTCCCTGAAACTGCCAGCGATCGTCACCACCGACCTGCGTTTGAACGAGCCGCGCTACGCGTCTCTGCCAAACATCATGAAAGCCAAGAAGAAGCCTCTTGAAGTGCTGACTCCGGACGCTTTGGGCGTTTCCACCGCCTCCACCAACAAGACCCTGAAAGTCGAAGCGCCGGCTGCACGCAGCGCAGGCATCAAGGTCAAGTCGGTGGCTGAACTGGTTGAAAAACTCAAGAACGAAGCGAAGGTAATCTAAATGACTATCTTGGTTATTGCTGAACACGACAACAAAGTGCTGGCCCCGGCCACGCTGAACACCGTGGCTGCTGCTGCCAAAATCGGCGGCGACATCCACGTTCTGGTTGCCGGCCAAGGCGCTGGCGCCGTGGCTGAAGCCGCTGCGAAAATCGCTGGCGTGAGCAAAGTCCTCAACGCTGACAATGCCGCTTACGCGCATCAGCTGCCGGAAAACGTTGCGCCATTGGTTGCAGAGCTGGGCGCTGGCTACAGCCACATCCTGGCTGCCGCGACCTCCAACGGCAAAAACATCCTGCCGCGCGTTGCCGCGCAGCTCGACGTTGACCAGATCTCCGAGATCATCTCGGTCGAAAGCGCTGACACGTTCAAGCGTCCGATCTACGCCGGTAACGCCATCGCTACCGTGCAATCGACCGCTGCGATCAAAGTGATCACCGTGCGTGCCACCGGTTTCGACCCGGTTGCTGCTGAAGGTGGTTCGGCTGCCGTTGAAGCGGTTGCTGCTGCGCACAACGCTGGCACTTCGAGCTTCGTTGGCGAAGAGCTGGCCAAGTCCGATCGTCCAGAGCTGACCGCTGCCAAGATCGTCGTTTCCGGCGGCCGTGGCATGCAGAACGGCGACAACTTCAAGCATCTGTACGCCCTGGCCGACAAGCTGGGCGCTGCCGTCGGTGCTTCGCGCGCTGCGGTTGACGCAGGTTTCGTACCGAACGACATGCAGGTCGGTCAGACCGGCAAGATCGTTGCGCCACAGCTGTACATCGCCGTCGGTATCTCCGGCGCGATCCAGCATCTGGCCGGCATGAAAGACTCCAAGGTGATCGTTGCGATCAACAAGGACGAAGAAGCGCCGATCTTCCAGGTGGCCGATTACGGTCTCGTGGCGGATCTGTTCGAAGCAGTACCCGAGCTGGAGAAGCTGGTCTAATCCAGCGGCTTCACTTATAAAGAGCCCGACCTTTTGGTCGGGCTTTTTTTGTCTCGGATTTGAGTGGGAGCGTTTTGCCATGGATCTGCGCTGCGGATTGTTGTTGGGATTGGCCCTGTTGCCAGGTTTGGCGACAGCCGCTGGCAAGTGCGAACGCCTCGTCGTCACCGGCAGCCCGGATGCGCCGCCGTATCTGTGGCAGGATCCGCAAAATCCGAAACAATTGATCGGTGCCAGTGCCGACCTGTTGCAGCAAGTGGCCAAGGATCTCGGCATCAAAGTCGAGTTGCTCTACGCCGGCAAACGCGCGCAAGCCCTCGACGAAGTGCGCAGCGGGCGCATGGACATGCTCGCCGACGCGCCGCTGACCTTCACTGAGCTGGAAAACCTCGACTACATCTATCCGCCGCTGCTGGAAAACGACTACCTGGTGTGGACGCGCAAAGGCTCGACACTGGCCTACAGCGAAGCCAAAGACCTGCACGGCCATGCCGGTGCCTTGTCGGAAAAGTCTCGAATGACCCAGGCATTTGGCACTTTCGCCGAGCAGAATCTGACCCTGACCAAGACAGCCAACCTCACCCTGGCCCTGCAGAAATTGCTCTTGGGCGAAGTGGAATATGTACTCGCCGGGCGTTACTCGGGCATGGCCGCCGCACAGGCGTTGGGCATGGCCAATGATCTGCTGGCGTTCGAACAACCCATCGACCGCCCGGGGTTGTTCCTTGCGGTTTCCCACAACTCGGCCTGCAACGATCCGTGGTTGCGCGGACAGCTAGCCAAAAAGATGACAGAATTGCCCGCGTCCGGACTGACGGAAGCCGCGCTGCAACGCAATATCGAGCGCTGGAAGGCGCAGCAGCAACAGCCGCAACAACCTGTCAGTGCCCCAAAACAGTAGGGATTCTTAGTGAGTATTCGACCTCTTTTCGCGGCTGTGGCCGTTCTGGCCCTGGCCGGTTGCGCAACCGATCCGGCACCGATTGAACAAATGCGTCTGACCGAGCAGGCCATCACCCAGGCCAAGGCCGTCGGCGCCACCGCCGACGAAGTGCCGGAAATGAAACTGGCCGAAACCAAGTACAACCGCGCCAAAGGCAACATGGCTGACGAGTCCTACCGGAACGCGCGCATGCGTTCTGAACAGGCTGAACTCGACGCACGTCTGGCGGAAGCCAAGGTGCTGACGCAGAAAAGCGAAGAACAGGTGAACGTACTCAACACCCGCATCGTCCGACTGCGCAAGCAACTGGGAGATGCCCAATGAGCCTCAAGTCCAAAGCCATCGGTGCGCTGATCCTCACCGGTTGCGCGAGCCTTTACGGCTGCGCCGGTCAACACAGCGAATCGGCTCTGCAAGAGGCGGGCGCCGACTTCCAGAAGGTCAAGGAAGACTCCAACGTGCTGCGCATCGCGCCGAAAGACGTGATCCGCGCCGGTGAATCCCTGGCCCGTGCCGATCGCTTGTCGACCTATTGGGGCAGCGGTTCGGACGTGGTGCATTACGCCTACCTGAGCCAGCGCTACAGCGAGATCGCGCGCCAGCACACCAATCAGGTGCTCAATGAGGAGCGCGCGGCCAAGCTCGAACTGGAGCGTCAGCGCCTGCAATTGGCCCTGCGTGAATCGAAGCTGCTCAGCGTCCAGCAGCAGGGCAAGTGGCTGGAAGAACAGATCGTCGCGCTGGCCACCACGCAGACTGACCGTGGTCTGGTGATGACCCTGGGTGACGTATTGTTCGACACCGGTGAAGCTGAGCTGAAAAACTCGGCCAACCGCGTGGTGCTGAAGATCGTCCAGTTCCTGCAATTGAATCCGAAACGCGTGGTGCGTATCGAGGGTTACACCGACAGCACCGGCGGCAAGCAGGAAAACCTCAAGCTGTCCCGCGACCGCGCGCAAGCCGTGGCTGACGTGCTGATGGACCTGGGCATCGATGACAAACGCATTCAGGTCGAAGGTTACGGCGATGAATACCCGGTAGACGTCAACGCTTCCGAGCGCGGGCGTGCACAGAACCGTCGGGTGGAAATCGTCTTCTCCGACGAAAAAGGTCAGCTCGGCGCCGCCCGTTAAGCAACGCAAAACCCTGTAGGAGCTGCCGAAGGCTGCGATCTTTTGATCTTGGTTTTAAAAACAAGATCAAAAGATCGCAGCCTCGTTCCACTCGTCAGCTCCTACACGGCTCCTACAAAGCCCGGCCTGTCATGCAGTTCCGGGCTTTTTTACGTCTGTCGAATAGCTCGCAAATCAGTACAGTCGGGGGCAGACACCGCACTGTATGGTCGACTAAAGTGGTAACTGTCCCAGTACACTTCTAAACTGTTCCGGTATTGTTTCACACAAGAATAAAATGCCCGTGAAATCGAGTGCTGCGTCATGACCAATCTTTTGCTCTACCAACGTATTGCTCAGCAACTGGCCGAAGACATCCGCCGTGGTGTCTATCAACCGGGGGAGCGCGTGCCTTCGGTGCGCAAGATGAGCTCGCAGCTCAACGTCAGCCATGCGACGGTGTTGCAGGCGTATGCCAATCTCGAAGATCAGGGGCTGATTCGGGCACGGCCGCAGTCCGGTTATTACGTGCACCAGACGCCAGCGCTGACGGCGCCGACACCGGACATCGCGCGGGTCGAACGGCCAGGACTGGTCACCCGTAGCAGCATCATTCAGCAGGTTCTGGTCGAATCGCGCCGCGAAGGTGTCTTCCCGCTGGGCGCGGCGGTACCGAGCGTCGATTACTTGCCGGTGCGCGCGCTGCATCAGCAACTGGCCAAGGTCACCCGTTTCCATAGCCCGCGCGCCTTCAGCTATATGTTCAGCCCCGGTTTTGAACCGCTGCGTCGGCAAGTGGCGATTCGCATGCGTGACGCCGGCGTGGTGGTCGACCCCTCGGAGGTGGTGATCACCCACGGTTGTGTCGACGCCTTGCAGATGTCGTTGCGAGTACTCACGCGGCCGGGCGATCTGATCGCTGCGGAATCGCCGACCTATTACGGATTGCTGCAACTGGCTGACCTGCTCGGCCTGAAAGTCATCGAGATCCCCAGCGACCCCGCTACCGGCATGAGCCTCGAAGCCCTGCAACTGGCGGCCAATCAATGGTCGATCAAGGCGTTGGTGTTGACCACGCGCCTGAGCAATCCCTTGGGCGGCACCATGCCCGAAGAGCGGCAAAAGCAGTTGCTGCGCCTGGCCTCGGACTTCGATATCCAGATCGTCGAAGACGATATCTATGGCGAGTTGATGTTCGAGCAGGGTCGCACCAAAGCGCTCAAGGCCTATGACCGACTGGATCGGGTGATCTACTGTTCGAGCTTTTCCAAGACGTTGTCGCCTGGGGTGCGCATCGGCTGGATGATTGCCGGCAAGTATCAGCAGGAAATCCAGCGCTTGCAGACCTTCAGTACGCATTCAGCGTGCAGCGTGACGCAGATGGCCATCGCCGCCTATCTGGAAAACGGTGGCTATGACCGGCATTTACGGTACATCCGCCAGGAATACCGGAAAAACCTCAGCGCCTTTCAATTGGCGGTGCAGCAGTACTTCCCCGAAGGCACGCAAATGTCCCGGCCCACGGGCGGTTTCATCCTCTGGGTGAGTCTGCCAGGAAGGGTCAATACCCAGGAATTACATGTCCGTGCCTTGCAGCAGGGCATCAGCATCGCGCCGGGGTTGATCTTCAGTAATACCGAGCAGTTCAACCACTGCATCCGCCTGAACTGCGGCATTCCATGGAACCGCGAGGCGGAGCGAGCGTTGATGACTCTCGGTCTGCTGGCCACGCAACTGTGTCAGGAAACGGCCGGCGGATTCTGAACGAGCAGAGGGTCATGCTTGTCTTGTGGCGTCCAACAAGCGAGCATATGGCCCTCTGCCGTTAGTCTCGTTGGGTCCATGAAAGCGATTTTTCCTGCCGCCTGGGTTTGCCTCTGCTTGTTGATGCTCGGTCATGCGCCGGCGGTCATGGCCGCCGCAGTTGCCGAAAAGCCGGCAGCGACGACGACAGCCAAGAAAGCGCCGGTCGCAAAAAAAGCTGCCGCGGCGAAGAAAACCCAGCAGAAGGTCGTGAAAAAACGCCCCCCGGTTGCCAGCAAGTCGAAACCTGCCAGCGAAGTGGCGAAAACCCGCCTGCCACCGGCCAGGCTCGATTTGAGCCTGCCCAAGGACATGGTCCAGGAATTGAAACCCAAGGGCACTGTTCAATTGCCCAAGCGCGAGCCGATCCTGCCGCAGATGTTTGGCGAGAAAAACAGCGGGTTCCAGCTCAATGGCCGTTTGCTCAGCAACGAAATGCAGTTGCAACTGCGCAACGAAGAGCGCCGCGAAGTGGAAGGCGCGGCGCTCGATTTCGAATTCAAGCAGTAAATTCGACTCGGCTGTGACCCGCAGACCAGACGCTTTGTCGGAGACTGGTCAGTCACATTCGGATATCGCTAAAAACCCCGGTTCAGGGAATTTTAAACAGCCGTTTTAGCGGTTACTCTGTTCCGCGTCTCTTTAACACATCGCCCGTCGCGAGGAATTGTTCGTCATGAAATGCCGTGAAGGCTGTGGCGCTTGCTGCATTGCCCCGTCCATCAGTTCGCCGATTCCCGGCATGCCTGATGGCAAACCTGCCGGCGAACGTTGCGTGCAACTCTCGGTCGAAAACCTGTGCAGCATTTTCGGCCGCCCCGAGCGCCCGGCAGTCTGTTCGGGGTTTGCCGCCGATGTCGAAGTCTGTGGCGACAGCTCGCAAGAAGCGATCAGATTGCTCGGCTGGTGGGAGCAGATGACGGCGGCGTGATGTGTCTAACGAACGGAACTTAAACAATAAGGAATAAGACTATGGGTTCGCTGCATCGTATCGCTGTGTTGTGTGGTTTGACCGCTGTGCTGGCCACCTCGGTCGCTCAGGCTGAAGACTGGAAGGTTGCCAAGAACGAAGACGGCATCAAGGTCTCCCTGAGTGAAGTGCCGGGTTCGGACTACAAGTCCTATCAGGGCGTCGCGCTGATGAAGACCACCGTCGCCAAACTGCGCGCATTGCAGGAAGACGTCTCCGGCGCCTGCGCCTGGATTCACGAGTGCAAGACCCAGAAACTGCTCAAGCACGAAGGCGCCCAGAGCTGGACTTACACCCAGTTCAACACGCCTTGGCCAGTCACCCCGCGTGATTCGGTACTGCTCGTGACCACCGTCGAAGGTGCCGACGGCAGCCTGACCCGTAACCTCGAAGGTCTGCCCAAGTACATTCCGGAAGAGAAAGGCTTCGTTCGTGTAGCGCAGGTCAAAGGCTTCTGGAAGTTCGTGCCCAAAGGTGATCAGGTCGAAGTGACCTATCAGGTGCACACCGAGCCGGGCGGCAGCGTGCCGTCGATGATTGCCAACAAGTTTGTCGTCGATGCCCCGTTCAACACCCTCAAAGCCCTGAAAGAACGCGCCGAGAAGTAATCTCGCGCTCAAACAAAACGCCCCGATCGATTCGGGGCGTTTTGTTTTGTATCTATATTGTGTTTCCAGATATGCGTTGCACGAAATTTTCACAAAGTGTTCCAGACAATTCGCCCGCGCTGATTGCACGCTGTCCTGGTCTGCCGCTGCACTAAATGAAAGTGTCTGGTGGCGGGGCAGTAATCAATGGCAATGGTGCGGATGATCGTGCAACATTTGCGCACCGCGCACGCCCCGGGGTCTGGAATGACCAATAGAGGGCATGGCGCCGCTGTATTTTTGCAACTTCAACTTCCAATGGGTCCTAAAACGACATGGCAAACCCGGACGCCCTGAATCAGCAGCGATCTTCCAGTCGCCTGCTGCAACCGACCGTCAAATCGCATCTGGCCTACACGCTGTTGTGTGCTCTGGTCATGATGGTGATGTTTTCCGTGCTGCGCCTCGCGCTGCTGGTCTACAACCGCGAGATGATCCTCGACACCCCGGCTTCGACCTTCCTCGAAGCTTTCGCCAACGGCCTGCGTTTCGACCTGCGCCTGGTGGTTTATGTGTGCATTCCGCTGGTGCTGGCGCTGTTCAGTGCCCGCGCCATGGCCGCGCGCGGTTTCTTCCGTCTGTGGCTGACCATCGCCTCGAGCATCGCGCTGTTCCTCGGCCTGATGGAGATGGACTTCTACCGCGAGTTTCACCAGCGCCTCAACGGCCTGGTGTTCCAGTACGTGAAAGAAGACCCGAAAACCGTGATGAGCATGCTCTGGTACGGTTTTCCGGTAGTACGTTATCTGCTGGCGTGGGTCGTCGGCACGGTGATCCTGACCCTGGCGTTCAAAGGCGCCGATCGTGCCACGCGTCCGCGCGGGCCGTTCAGTGGTGGCAGCGTCGGTACCCGTCAGGTTGCGCCGTGGTACACCCGTCTGGCGGTGTTCGTGGTTTGCCTGCTGATCTGCGTGGTTGCCGCGCGTGGCACCCTGCGTCAAGGCCCGCCGCTGCGTTGGGGTGACGTCTACACTACCGAATCGAACTTCGCCAACCAGCTCGGCCTCAACGGCACGCTGTCGCTGATCGCGGCCGCCAAGGACCGCATGGGCGAGGACCGCGACAACATCTGGAAAGCCACACTGCCGCAAGAACAAGCGCAGAAAGTGGTGCGCGAGATGCTGGTGATGCCGGACGACAAACTGGTCGATGCCGATATCGCCGCCGTGCGCCGTGACTACACGCCGCCCGCCGACAAGACGCTGCCGATCAAGAACGTCGTGGTGATCCTGATGGAAAGCATGGCCGGTCACTCGGTCGGTGCATTGGGCGCGCCGGGCAACATCACGCCGTACCTGGACAAACTGTCGAAGGAAGGCCTGCTGTTCGACCGCTTCTTCTCCAACGGCACACACACCCACCAGGGCATGTTCGCGACCATGGCCTGCTTCCCGAACCTGCCGGGCTTCGAATACCTGATGCAGACCCCGGAAGGCAGCCACAAGCTGTCCGGCCTGCCGCAGTTGCTCAGCGCGCGCAAGTATGACGACGTCTACGTGTACAACGGCGACTTCGCCTGGGACAACCAGTCGGGCTTCTTCAGCAATCAGGGCATGACCAACTTCGTCGGCCGTAACGACTTCGTCAACCCGGTGTTCTCCGATCCGACCTGGGGCGTGTCCGACCAGGACATGTTCGACCGTGGTCTGGTCGAACTGAAGGCGCGGGAAAACGGCAAGCCGTTCTATGCCTTGCTGCAAACCCTGTCCAACCACACGCCGTACGCCTTGCCGACGCCATTGCCGGTCGAGCGCGTGACTGACCGTGGCAGCCTCAACGAACACCTGACGGCCATGCGTTACTCCGACTGGGCACTGGGTCAGTTCTTCGAGAAGGCGCGCAAAGAGCCGTACTTCAAGGAAACCCTGTTCGTCATCGTCGGCGACCACGGTTTCGGTAACGAGCGTCAGATCACCGAAATGGACCTGGGCCGCTTCAACGTGCCGATGCTGATGATCGCGCCGGGCATCCAGGAGAAGTTTGGTACGCGTGACCACACCGTGGGTACGCAGATCGACATCGTGCCGACCATCATGGGTCGCCTCGGTGGCGAAGTGCGCCACCAGTGCTGGGGCCGTGACCTGCTCAACCTGCCGGAAGGCGACACCGGTTTCGGCGTAATCAAGCCGTCGGGCAGCGAGCAGACCACCGCGATCGTCACCGCTGACCAGATCCTGGTGCTGCCGAAAGAGAAGGAAATGGCACCGAAGATCTATCAGTACCAACTGGGCGCCAACCCTTCGGCCGAGATCATCCCGGATGCTCCGCGCACCGCCGAGTTGAAACTCAAGCTGGAGGCGTTCCTGCAAACAGCGACCAAGAGCCTGATGGACAACACCGCCGGTGTGGTTAACGGCAAGCCGGACTGATTGCTCCTGCAATAAACTCCGCGCAATAAAAAAGAGGCCCTCAACAGGGCCTCTTTTTTTGCCGACTAAATCGTTATATGCGGCCGAGTAACAACAGCACCAACAGCACGACCAAGACCACGCCGATAATGCCCGATGGGCCATAACCCCAACTTCTGGAGTGTGGGAAGACCGGCAGACCACCGATCAGCAACAGGATCAGGATAATGATTAGAATTGTGCCCATGTCGATTTCCTTTGTTGATAGTGTTCGAGAAGTCTTGATGTTCAAGGGGCGACTGGAGACTAAGTAATTCCAGACGGCTTACAAATTCCGACTGGCGCGAGTGAAAGAAAATTCAATGTTTTTTTAATGTATTTGGATTTCAGGCTTATTTCCTTTAAAGCGAAAGATCAAAAGATCGCAGCCTTCGGCAGCTCCTACAGGAATCGGTGTAGGAGCTGCCGAAGGCTGCGATCTTTTGATCCTCCATTCAGCAACTTGATTGAGCGTGGGCGCGCGCAGAACCTTCGCTACACTTCGCCCAACTTCCCCGGAACAACAAGGCTGTCTGCTATGCAAAATCGCATGATGATCACTGGCGCGGGCTCGGGTTTGGGTCGCGAAATCGCGCTGCGCTGGGCGCGTGAAGGCTGGCAACTGGCTTTGTCCGACGTCAGCGAACCTGGCCTGCAGGAAACCCTGAAAATGGTTCGCGAGGCGGGCGGCGACGGCTTCACTCAGCGCTGCGATGTGCGTGACTACAGCCAGCTCACCGCGTTCGCCCAGGCCTGCGAAGAGAAACTCGGCGGCATCGACATCATCGTCAACAACGCCGGTGTTGCCTCGGGCGGGTTCTTCAGTGAACTGTCGCTGGAAGACTGGGATTGGCAGATCGCGATCAATCTGATGGGCGTGGTCAAAGGCTGCAAGGCGTTCCTGCCATTACTCGAACAGAGCAAAGGCAAGATCATCAACATCGCCTCCATGGCGGCGCTGATGCAAGGGCCGGCGATGAGCAACTACAACGTCGCCAAGGCCGGTGTCGTGGCCTTGTCGGAAAGCCTGTTGATCGAACTGGCGCAGCAGGAAGTCGGTGTGCATGTGGTGTGCCCGTCGTTCTTCCAGACCAACTTGCTCGACTCTTTCCGAGGCCCGACCCCGGCGATGAAAGCGCAGGTCGGCAAGTTGCTGGAAAGCTCGCCGATCACCGCAGCGGATATTGCTGACTACATCTATCAGCAAGTGGCAGCCGGCGAGTTCATGATCCTGCCCCACGAACAAGGGCGCATGGCCTGGGCAATCAAACAGAAGAACCCGCAACTGCTTTACAACGAAATGACCTCGATGGCCGAGAAAATGCGCGCCAAGGCCAAGCAGAACAACGGCTGACCTTGCCCGTTGCCGACGCTGTCGTTAGGGTGGCCGCACTGGTCACCCTGTCGAGACGCACCAATGCTCAATTACCTGTGGTTTTTCCTCGCGGCGCTGTTTGAGATCGCCGGTTGTTTCGCTTTTTACCTGTGGCTGCGCCAAGGCAAAAGTGCCTTGTGGGTGATCCCGGCGCTGCTCAGCCTGACCCTGTTTGCGCTGTTGTTGACGCGTGTCGAAGCGGCGTATGCCGGTCGCGCCTATGCCGCATACGGCGGGATTTACATCGTTGCTTCGATAGGCTGGCTGGCGGTGGTCGAGCGCGTGCGTCCGTTGGGGTCGGACTGGATCGGCGTGGCGTTGTGCGTGATCGGCGCCAGCGTGATTCTGTTCGGGCCGCGCTTTTCAGCCGCTTGAGGCGAAGGTTGTTTAACGATTTGCAGGAAAGGTCTGAAGGACGTTGCGCATGGCGATGTAGGGCATTACTGATTTGCCCTGCATGGATTGAACAGCCGCCGCAAGCCGCGCATCTTCAGGGTTCGCTAACCCTGGAGGACGACCCTCATGCTTGTACTCAGCCGTGTTGTCGGTGAGTTGATTTCAATTGGTGACGACATCACCTTGCGCGTACTGTCAGTGAACGGCGCCAGCGTGCGCTTCGGCGTCGAGGCCCCGCCAAAGGTTAATGTGCACCGTGCCGAGGTCTATGAACGGATCCAGCGCAAGCAGGCTGTGGAAAAGGTTCGTTGACGGTTTCAGTCGAACAGATGCTTGGGCACGTCGTGCTTGAGCATCAGTTGGCACTGTTCGCTTTCCGGATCGAAGACGATCAACGCCTGGCCTTTGGTCAATGCCTGGCGCACGCGCAGCACGCGGGTTTCCAGCGGCGTGTCATCGCCATTGTCGGTGCCGTCGCGGGTGACGAAATCTTCGATGAGGCGGGTGAGGGTGTCGACTTCAAGAGCTTCGTAGGGAATGAGCATGGGCACCTCGGCGGAATCAATGTCGGGATGCTACGGCGATTGCCGGTTGCCTGCCAGTTTTGTGTTGACCGCACCGACGCCTTCGCGAGCAAGCCCGCTCCCACATTTGGAATGCGTTCCCAGGTGGGAGCGGGCTTGCTCGCGAAGAGGCCGGTACAGACAACAATTATCTCTCTAGTCGGAACGCTGCCCGACCAGACTGTCCACCGGCGGCACCCGCGTATCGCTCTCCATCTGCGTGTCGTGTTCAATCTGATGACTGAAGCGATCCAGCGAAGCATTCGCCGGCGCTGCATCGCTGGCAAACACCGGCGGACTCAAAATGTAGGCGCCCAACAACCGGCTCAACGCCGCCAGACTGTCGATGTGCGTGCGCTCATAGCCATGGGTTGCATCACAACCAAACGCCAGCAGCGCCGTACGAATATCGTGCCCGGCGGTCACCGCCGAGTGCGCATCGCTGAAGTAGTAGCGAAACAGATCACGTCGCACCGGCAGTTCGTTTTCACCGGCCAGACGCAGCAGATGCCGCGACAGGTGATAGTCGTACGGCCCGCCGGAATCCTGCATCGCCACGCTCACCGCGTGTTCGCTGGAATGCTGCCCCGGCGCGACCGGCGCAATGTCGATACCGACAAACTCGCTGACATCCCACGGTAAAGCCGCCGCCGCGCCACTGCCGGTTTCCTCGGTGATGGTGAACAGCGGATGGCAATCGATCATCAGTTCCTGGCCACTGTCGACGATGGCTTTGAGTGACGCGAGCAGCGCGGCAACGCCAGCCTTGTCATCCAGATGCCGGGCGCTGATATGGCCGCTTTCGGTGAACTCCGGCAGCGGATCGAACGCCACCACGTCGCCGACGCTGATGCCCAGCGAATCGCAATCGGCCTTGGTCGCGCAGTAAGCGTCCAGACGCAGTTCGACGTGATCCCAGCTGATCGGCATCTCGTCGACGGCTGTGTTGAACGCATGCCCGGACGCCATCAACGGCAACACACTGCCGCGAATTACGCCGTTGTCGGTGAACAGGCTGACACGGCTGCCCTCGGCGAACCGGCTCGACCAGCAACCGACTGGCGCGAGGGTCAGGCGGCCGTTGTCTTTGATTGCGCGGACGGCGGCGCCGATGGTGTCGAGGTGCGCCGAGACCGCGCGGTCGGGGCTGTTTTTCTTGCCCTTGAGTGTGGCGCGAATGGTGCCGCGCCGGGTCATTTCAAAGGGAATGCCGAGTTCTTCCAGACGCTCGGCGACGTAGCGCACGATGGTGTCAGTGAAGCCGGTGGGGCTGGGAATGGCGAGCATTTCCAGGAGGACTTTTTGCAGGTAGTTGAGATCCGGTTCGGGGATTTGCGTGGTCATGGAAACTCCTGATGGGTTGAGCACTGATCGTTCCCACGCTCTGCGTGGGAATGCAGCCAGGGACGCTCTGCGTCCCAAGAGCGGACGCAGAGCGTCCAGTGAGGCGTTCCCACGCAGAGCGTGGGAACGATCAGGAAAGGGTTAAATGGCCGGCTGACTGTGCGGAAACAACAAATCGACAAAGCGCTCCGCCGTCGGCTGCGGCTCATGATTGGCCAATCCGGCGCGTTCGTTGGCCTCGATAAACACGTACTCCGGCTGATCCGCCGCCGGCACCATCAAGTCCAGGCCAACCATCGGAATGTCCAGCGCCCGCGCCGCGCGCACAGCGGCATCGACCAGCGTCGGATGCAGAATCGCCGTGACATCCTCCAGCGTCCCGCCGGTATGCAAATTAGCCGTTCGGCGCACAAACAGATGCTCGCCGGCCGGCAGAATGCTGCTGTAGTCGTAACCCGCTGCATGCAGAGTGCGCTGGGTTTCGTGGTCCAGCGGAATCTTGCTCTCGCCGCTGGTGGCCGCCTGACGACGCCGGCTCTGCGCCTCGATCAACGCGCCAATCGAATGCTGACCATCGCCCACCACTTCCGCAGGCTTGCGAATCGCCGCCGCGACCACGTCAAAACCAATCACCAGAATCCGCAGATCAAGCCCTTCGTGGAAGCTCTCCAACAACACGTGAGTGTCGAATTGCTTGGCCGCTTCGATCGCCTGTTGCACCTCTTCGATGCTCTGCAAATCCACGGCAACGCCTTGGCCCTGTTCACCGTCGAGCGGCTTGACCACCAGCCGTTGATGCTCATCGAGAAACGCCAGATTGTCGTCGGCATTGCCCGCCAGTTGTTGTGAGGGCAGATTCAGGCCAGCGCCTTTGAGCACCTTGTGCGTCAGGCTTTTGTCCTGGCACAGGCTCATGCTGATTGCGCTGGTCAGGTCGCTCAGCGATTCCCGGCAGCGCACGCGGCGTCCACCATGGCTGAGAGTGAACAGGCCGGCGTCGGCGTCATCGACCTGCACATCGATGCCGCGTCGATGCGCTTCTTCAACGATGATCCGCGCATACGGATTGAACTGCGCCTCCGGGCCGGGGCCAAGAAACAGCGGCTGGTTAATGCCGTTCTTGCGCTTGATGGCAAAGGTCGACAGGTTGCGGAAACCGAGCTTGGCATAGAGGCTTTTCGCCTGCCGGTTGTCGTGCAACACCGACAGGTCCAGATAGCTCAACCCGCGACTCATGAAGTGTTCGACCAAGTGCCGCACCAGCACTTCACCAACGCCCGGCCGCGAACACTGCGGGTCAACCGCCAGGCACCACAGGCTGCTGCCGTTTTCCGGATCGTTGAAGGCCTTGTGATGATTCAGGCCCATGACGCTGCCGATCACCGCGCCGCTGTCTTCGTCCTCGGCCAGCCAGTACACCGGGCCGCCCTGATGATGCGGGGTCAGCAGCGTGGCATCGATCGGCAACATGCCGCGTGCCGAATACAGCTGATTGATTGCCTGCCAGTCCGCCTCGCTTTGCGCGCGACGAATCCGGAAGCCACGAAACACCCGCGTGGCCTGGCGGTAATCGCTGAACCACAGGCGCAAGGTGTCGGAGGGATCAAGGAACAACTGCGTCGGTTCCAGCCCGAGAATCTGCTGCGGCGCGGCAACGTACAAAGCGATATCGCGCTCGCCGGGTTGCTCGTTGAGCAGTTCCTGCGCCAGCGAAGCCGGGTCGGGAAAGGTATGGCCGATCAACAACCGGCCCCAGCCGCAATGCACCGCAATCGGGTCGGCGGCCAAGGCGCTGCCATCTTCGGCCAGACGCGCCTGCAAGCGTTCGTAGGACGGCGTCTGGCCGCGAATCAGGCGTTGGTTGATGGCCGTGGCGTGAGGTTTCATCGATCAGATTCCTTGTTCACTGAGCCACAGGTTCAGGGCCGCCAGTTGCCACAGTTTCGAACCGCGCAACGGCGTCAGTTGGCCTTGCGGATCAGTCAGCAGTTTGTCGAGCATGGCCGGGTTGAACAGGCCGCGATCCTGACTCGGATCGAGCAGCAGCTCGCGCACCCAGTTCAGCGTGTCGCCTTGCAAATGCTTGAGGCCGGGCACCGGGAAATAGCCTTTCTTGCGGTCGATCACTTCGCTCGGAATCACACGACGCGCGGCTTCTTTCAAGACTTGTTTACCGCCATCGGGCAGCTTGAATTTACCCGGCACACGGGCCGACAGTTCAACCAGTCGATAGTCGAGAAACGGCGTGCGCGCTTCCAGGCCCCAGGCCATGGTCATGTTGTCGACGCGTTTGACCGGGTCGTCGACCAACATCACCGTGCTGTCCAGACGCAGGGCTTTGTCCACTGCCGCATCGGCGCCGGGCATGGCGAAATGTTCTTTGACGAAGTCGCCGGCCGCGTCATTCGCGGTCAGCCACTTCGGTTGTACGGTGGCGGCGTAGTCGTCGTAGCTGCGATCGAAAAACGCGTTGCGATAAGCCGCGTAAGGATCGGCGGCGCCGTCCACTTGCGGATACCAGTGATAGCCGGCAAACAACTCGTCGGCGCCTTGGCCGCTCTGCACCACCTTGCAGTGCTTGGCCACTTCGCGCGACAGCAAATAGAAGGCGATGCAGTCGTGGCTGACCATCGGCTCGCTCATCGCACGGAACGCGGCGGGCAGTTGCTCGATGATTTCTTTCTCGTCGATGCGCAGTTGGTGATGCTGCGTGCCGTAATGCTTGGCGATCAGATCGGAATACTGGAACTCGTCGCCGCGCTCGCCGCCGGCATCCTGAAAACCGATGGAGAAGGTCGAGAGGTTCTCGACGCCGACTTCGCGCAACAGGCCGACGAGCATGCTCGAATCGACACCGCCGGACAGCAGCACGCCAACATCGACTGCCGCGCGTTGACGAATCGCCACCGCCTCGCGAGTGCTGTCGAGGACGCGATCGACCCAGTCTTCCAGCGTCAGATTTTTCTCGTCATCGTGTGGGCCGTAGGGCAGCGTCCACCAGGTTTTCTGCTCGGTTGTGCCGTCGGCTTCAACGCGCATCCAGGTGGCTGGCGGCAGCTTTTCAATGCCCGCCAGCAGGGTGCGCGGCGCCGGTACCACGGCGTGGAAATTCAAGTAGTGATTGAGCGCCACCGGATCGAGGATCGGGTTGATGTCGCCACCCTTGAGCAGCGCCGGCAGGGCGGAGGCGAAGCGCAAACGCTGACCGGTGCGCGACAGGTACAGCGGCTTTACGCCGAGACGGTCGCGGGCGATAAACAGACGCTTGGCATCGCGCTCCCAAATGGCAAACGCAAACATGCCGTTGAGTTTCGGCAGCAGCGCTTCGCCCCAGGCGTGGTAGCCCTTGAGCAACACTTCGGTGTCGCCACCGGAATAAAAGGCATAACCCAGCGCTTCGAGTTCGGCGCGCAATTCCGGGAAGTTGTAGATCGCGCCGTTGAAGGCCAGCGACAAGCCCAATTGGCTGTCGATCATCGGCTGCGCCGAGCCGTCCGACAGGTCCATGATTTTCAGGCGACGATGGCCCAGGGCAATCGGCCCTTGGGCATGAAAGCCCCACGCGTCGGGGCCGCGAGGCGCCAGGTGATGGGTGATTCGCTCGATGGCTGCAAGGTCTGCAGGTTGTTGATCAAAACGTAACTCGCCAGCTAATCCGCACATAAAATCCTTACCGGTTTTTCCGTTGGGGAGGGTGTTTCTTTAGCGGCCGACATGGCCGGTACTCAGAAACTGACCCGGTGCGGTTGTGGGAGTTTTAGAACGATAAGTTATAAGTGACAGAGTCAGACCGACGGGGCAGCGTTGCGGTGCCCCGGTTCAGGCTCACTTGCCGCGAATCAGTCGGCGCAAGGCAAAGCGGTTTGGATGGCAGGCTTCGGCGACACTTCGCGGTAGCGGCAGCGGTTCATTTTCTAGCCAGGCGGCGAGCAGTTCCGCCGACAGCGGCGCAGTGATCAGGCCGCGCGAACCGTGGCCGCTGTTGACGTACAGACCATCAAGCCATGGGCAGGCAATGTCCGGAACCTGGCGGGCGTCTTTGCTCAGCACCGCGTACGCATCGAGGAACGCCTCGCAGTCGGCGAGCGGGCCAACGATCGGCAGGTAATCCGGGCTGGTGCAACGGAAGGCTGCGCGACCCTGAAGGTCTTCGACAGGTTGTTCGCTGATGCGCAGGCGCGCAACGAGGTCGCTGGAGATCTCTTCGAGCATCGCCAGATTGCCGACGTGTTCCGCGGTGGTCGGGGTCAGGTCGTCGCTGTTGAAATCGAAACTGGCGCCGAGGGTGTGTTCACCCAAACGTGCAGGGGCGACGTAGCCTTCGGCGCAGACCACCGTGGTCAACGCCTGACTTTGCGGAGTTTCGGCGAGGCGGGTGATCTGCCCGCGAATGCGTTTGAGCGGCAGCTCGGCGCTTTGCGTAAAACGCTTGATCTCGGCAGCGCCGGCCAACACCACCACCGGTGCGCTGGCGAGCAAGCGCTCGCCGTCGAATGCTTGCCATTGCTCACCGACCTTGCGCAGTTCCAGCGCTTCGCGATGGCTGAGCAGTTCGATATTCGCCTGCGCCGCTTGTGCGTGACACAACGCGGGCGGATGCACCCAGCCGCCTTCGGGATAATACAAACCGCCGTGGGCCAGACCGATCCCGGCGCGTTTTTGCGCCTCGGGTTGCTCAAGCCATTGCAGCAAATCTTCCGGGAACGCGGCTGCCAATTGCGCATGACGCTCGGCTTCCTTTGCATTGAACGCCAGTTGCAGCACGCCGCAATCGTCCCAGTCGGTGCCGCGTTGCAGGCTTTCCAGCAGACGGCGGGTGTAGCCGAAACCGCTGACGATCAACTGCGACAACGCCGTGCCGTGCGCAGACAACTTCAGGTAGAGCACGCCTTGCGGATTGCCCGAAGCCTCTTGCGCCACGTCCGCGTGACGTTCAAGCAAACTCACCTGCCAACCGCGCGCGGCGAGGCTCGATGCCGTGGCGCAACCGGCCAGACCGGCGCCGATCACCAGCGCCCGACGCTCAGCGGTCAGTGGGGCCGGGCGGGCGAACCACGGCTTTTCAGGAGCGGGCGGCGCGACTTGCGGCGGCCAGCCAAGAAACTCGCCACGGAGGATTTCCCATTTGTGGCCGATGCCCGGCGTGCGCTTCATTTTGAACCCGGCGGCATTCAGCAAGCGTCGCACCCAGCCAGTGCTGGTGAAGGTGCTGATGGTCGAACCCGGTGCCGCCAGTCGCGCCAGTTCGACGAACAGCTCGGCGGTCCACATGTCCGGGTTTTTTGCCGGGGCGAAGCCGTCGAGAAACCATGCGTCGATCTGGGCGTCGAGCTGCGGCAGTTGTTCCAGCGCATCGCCGATCAGCAGGGTCAGCGTGACGCGACCGTTGGCCAATGTGATGCGCTGAAAACCCTGATGGATCGCCACATAATGCTTGAGCAACTGATCGGCCAGCGGCTTGAGTTCCGGCCACAGTGCCAGTGCCCGTTGCAGATCGGCCGGGCTCAACGGGTACTTTTCGACGCTGACGAAATGCAGCCGCGCACCGCTCACCGCGTGTTGTTCGAACAACTGCCAGGCGCAGAGAAAATTCAGCCCAGTGCCGAAGCCGGTTTCGCCGATGACCAGCCGGCCGCTCGCCGGCAACCCAGCAAAACGCTCGGCCAGGCGATTCTGTTCGAGGAACACGTAACGGGTTTCATCCAGACCTGACTTGTCGGAAAAATACACGTCATCGAACACTCGCGAACGCGGGCGTCCCTGGTCATCCCAATCGAGTTGGGCGTGGGGCAATACGGGTTTCATGGCTGGCTCGGCAACGACAAGGCGGCCATTCTAGCCGATTGGGCGAGGGCTGCTTGATCCATAGCAAGTGGCCGTTCGATGGTATCAAGCAAGATCACCGACTTTTGCAGCAACGCGATCCCCTGTGGCGAGGGGATTTATCCCCGCTCGGCTGCGCAGCAGTCGTCAAACCTGCACACACGGTTTAACTGGAGTAACCGGGTTGAATGGTTTTGGGGCTGCTTCGCAACCCAACGGGGATAAATCCCCTCACCACAAGGTTTCTATGCGGCTCTGAATTCGTGGGGATTTCTGCGCCGCTGCTGTGCCCAATCCGCTAGTCTTGCTGAACCCTGGAAGGAGCCGTCCCATGTTTGAATCCGCTGAAATCGGTCACGCCATCGACAAAGACACCTATGAGGCGGCCGTCCCGGCATTGCGCGAAGCCTTGCTCGAAGCCCAGTTCGAATTGCAGCAACAGAAACGCTTCCCGGTGATCATCCTGATCAATGGCATCGAAGGTGCGGGCAAGGGCGAGACGGTCAAGTTGCTCAACGAGTGGATGGACCCGCGCCTGATCGAGGTGCGCACCTTCGATCAGCAGACCGACGAGGAACTTGCGCGGCCACCGGCGTGGCGCTATTGGCGGATGCTCCCGGCGAAGGGGCGGATGGGCATTTTCTTCGGCAACTGGTACAGCCAGATGCTTCAGGGGCGGGTGCATGGGCTGTTCAAGGATCCGCGTCTGGATCAGGCGATTGCCGGAGCCGAACGTCTGGAAAAGATGTTGTGCGATGAAGGCGCGCTGATCTTCAAGTTCTGGTTTCACCTGTCGAAAAAACAGATGAAAGCGCGGCTCAAGGCACTGGCCGACGATCCGCTGCACAGCTGGCGCATCAGTCCGCTCGACTGGCAGCAATCGGCAACCTACGACAAGTTCGTCAAATATGGCGAGCGCGTATTGCGTCGTACCAGCCGCGATTACGCGCCATGGCACATCATCGAAGGTGTCGACGCGCACTATCGCAGCCTCGCGGTCGGCAGGATTCTGCTCGAAGGTTTGCAGAATGCGCTGAAGCGCCCGGACATTCATCCTCACGATGTCAGCGCCGCGCCGTTGGGCACGCCGGTCGATCAGTTGAACCTGCTCGACAGCCTCGACCTGACCCGGCGCCTCGACAAGAAAGACTACGAAGAACAACTGATCACCGAGCAGGCGCGGCTGTCCGGGCTGATGCGCGACAAGCGCATGCGCCGCCACGCGCTGGTCGCGGTGTTCGAAGGCAACGATGCGGCTGGCAAGGGCGGAGCGATTCGTCGGGTCGCGGCAGCGCTGGACCCGCGTCAGTACAACATCGTGCCGATTGCCGCGCCGACCGAAGAGGAGCGGGCGCAACCGTACTTGTGGCGTTTCTGGCGGCATATTCCGGCGCGCGGCAAATTCACCGTGTTTGATCGCTCGTGGTACGGCCGGGTGCTGGTCGAGCGGATCGAGGGTTTTTGTACGCCGGCCGACTGGCTGCGCGCCTACAGCGAGATCAATGACTTCGAAGAGCAGCTGGCCGATGCCGGTGTGATCGTCGTCAAGTTCTGGCTGGCCATCGACAAGGACACGCAAATGGAGCGCTTCCAGGCGCGTGAGGAAATCCCCTTCAAGCGCTTCAAGATCACCGAGGACGACTGGCGCAACCGCGACAAGTGGGACGCCTATCGCGCCGCCGTCGGCGACATGGTCGATCGCACCAGCAGTGAAATCTCGCCGTGGACGCTGGTCGAGGCCAATGACAAGCGCTGGGCGCGGGTGAAGGTGTTGCGCACGATCAATCGCGCGCTCGAAGACGCCTTCGAAAAATCCGACAAGCATGCGAAGAAACACAAGGACTGAGTCGATGGACATGCATACGCGGGGTGAATGATTGTCGCGGTCGGTAATCGGGCGGACTTATGCTCAGGTTCACTCTCAACCGACTACAACAATGAGGTATGCCATGCGTGAAGTGGTGATCGTCGACAGCGTGCGGACTGGCCTGGCCAAATCCTTTCGCGGCAAGTTCAACCAGACCCGCCCCGATGACATGGCGGCTCATTGCGTCAACGCGCTGCTTGAGCGCAACGACATCGACCCGACCAGCGTCGAGGATTGTATCGTTGGCGCTGGCTCCAACGAGGGCGCGCAGGGCTACAACATCGGCCGCAATGTCGCGGTGCTGTCGCGCTTGGGCACCGGCACCGCCGGCATGACCCTCAACCGTTTCTGCTCCTCGGGTTTGCAGGCGATTGCGATTGCCGCCAACCAGATTGCCTCGGGGTGCAGCGACATCATCGTTGCCGGCGGCGTCGAGTCGATCAGCCTGACGATGAAAAGCGTCAACACCGATCACCTGATCAACCCGCTGCTCAAACAGCAGTCGCCGGGCATCTATTACACGATGGGCCAGACGGCCGAAGTGGTCGCGCGGCGTTATGGCGTCAGCCGTGAAGCGCTGGATCGTTACTCCCTGCAGAGCCAGATCCGTACCGCGCAGGCGCAGGCCGCCGGCCTGTTCAACGATGAAATCGTGCCGATGGCGGTGAAATACCGGGTCGAGGACAAGAACAGCGGTGAAGTGCAGATTCTCGATGGCGTGGTTGATCGCGACGACTGCAACCGCCCGGACACCACCTACGAAAGCCTCGCCGGGTTGAAACCGGTGTTTGCCGAAGACGGTTCGGTGACGGCGGGTAACTCCTCGCAACTGTCTGACGGGGCGTCGATGACGCTGGTGATGAGCCTGGAGAAAGCCCTGCAACTGGGCCTCAAGCCAAAAGCGTTTTTCCGTGGTTTCACCGTCGCCGGATGCGAGCCGGACGAGATGGGCATCGGCCCGGTGTTCTCGGTGCCGAAACTGCTCAAGGCCAAGGGCTTGCAGGTGGCGGATATCGATCTGTGGGAATTGAACGAGGCGTTTGCTTCGCAGTGCCTGTACAGCCGTGATCGGCTGGAGATTGAAAACGACAAATACAACGTCAACGGCGGCTCGATTTCGATTGGTCACCCGTTTGGCATGACCGGGTCGCGGCAGGTCGGGCATCTGGTGCGCGAGTTGCAGCGGCGCAATTTGCGTTACGGCATCGTCACCATGTGTGTGGGCGGCGGGATGGGGGCGACCGGGTTGTTTGAGGCGGTGCGTTAAAGCCCTGAATCTGCGCTGCATGTGCGGGCTTCTTCGCGAGCAAGCCCGCTCCCACAGTAGACTGCGATTCCATGCGCGGAATGCGATCGAATGTGGGAGCGGGCTTGCTCGCGAAGGCAGCGCCAAGGTCTAGCGGATGGAATCCTGTACCTGCATCCGCGCAATGTAAGCCCGGATTTCCTGCTCAGCCTGCTCGGGACTGTCAAACGGCCCCTCTAGGGTATTTTCCCGAGTGCTGAAAAACAGTTCGCCATTGACCCGGCACAGGCGGTCGCTGCGAAAGTGCGTGGCGGGGGCGCTGTCGTGGGCGCGCATTGCTAACATGATCGGTCTCCTTGGCCGGGTATTGAAACGGATCCAATCAGCTTATGCCTGAAGCACTTGCCGCGCGCGGTGAGCCGATCAACGGCAGCGCGTCAATTTACTGCTGCGACCTGCACAGTTTCATTCGCGTCCTGGCCTCAACTGTCCCTGTGTCGCATACGATGGCGGGCCTAGAATGAGCGCACTCGTCAGCAGTGGGGTTCGCATGCACATTTCATCCGGGCGCTGGGTCTACGGCTTGTTCCTGGCGCTGCTGACCGCTTTTCTGTGGGGCATCCTGCCGATCAAACTCAAACAGGTGTTACTGGTGATGGACCCGGTCACAGTGACCTGGTTTCGCTTGATGGTCTCCGGCAGTTGCCTGTTTATTTATCTGGCCGCGGTCAAACGCCTGCCGAGTCGTCAAGTGCTCGGGCCGAAGGGTGGCTGGCTGGTGCTGATGGCGGTGCTCGGGCTGGTGGGCAATTACGTGCTGTACCTGATGGGCCTCAATCTGCTCAGCCCCGGCACCGCGCAATTGGTGGTGCAGATGGGGCCGATCATGTTGCTGATCGCCAGCCTGTTCGTGTTCAAGGAGCGTTTCAGCATCGGTCAGGGGATCGGTCTGGCGGTGCTGCTGATCGGTTTTGTGCTGTTCTTCAATCAGCGGCTGGCGGAGCTGCTGACCTCATTGTCGGATTACACCGCTGGTGTTTTGCTGGTGTTGTTGGCGTCGACGGTGTGGACTTTCTATGCGCTGGGCCAGAAGCAATTGCTCACGGTGTGGAATTCGCTGCAGGTGATGATGGTGATCTACCTGTTCTGTGCGCTGTTGCTGACACCGTGGGTGCATCCGCTGGAAGCCCTCGATCTCAATCCGCTGCAGGGTTGGTTGCTGCTGGCGTGCTGCATGAACACGCTGATTGCCTATGGCGCATTTGCCGAGGCGCTGGCGCATTGGGAAGCTTCGCGGGTCAGTGCGACATTGGCGATCACGCCGTTGGTGACGTTTGGCGCGGTGGCGATTGCGGCGGGGATCTGGCCCGAATATGTGCATGCCGAGCAGATCAATGGGCTTGGGTATGGCGGGGCGGTGCTGGTGGTGTTGGGGTCGGCGCTGGTGGCGTTGGGGCCTTCGTTGATTGCCGGATTGAAAGCACGGCGAATGAAGATGGCAGCCAGTTAGACCGCGTCATCGTTCTTCGCGAGCAAGCCCGCTCCCACATTCGAACGCATCCCTCTCATGGGATTGCATTCAACTGTGGGAGCGGGCTTGCTCGCGAAGACTGACTTTCAGTCGCTACAAACCTCAGCCCTTGGCCCCAGCCTCAATCATGTTCTCCGGCCGCACCCACGCATCAAACTCTTCATCGGTCAGATAGCCCAATTGCAGCGCCGCTTCGCGCAACGTCAGCCCCTCGCTGTAAGCCTTCTTCGCGATCTCTGCCGACTTGTCATAACCGATGTGCGGATTCAGCGCCGTCACCAGCATCAGCCCGCGTTCCAGATGTCGCGCCATGACTTCCGCATCCGGCTCAAGCCCGGCAATGCAATGCTGCTGGAAGTTGCTGCAGCCGTCGCCGAGCAGGCGGATCGATTGCAGCAGGTTGTGGATGATCACCGGTTTGAACACGTTCAGTTGCAAGTGACCCTGACTGGCAGCAATGCCGATCGTCACGTCGTTGCCCAGTACCTGACAGGCCAGCATCGACAACGCTTCGCACTGGGTCGGGTTGACCTTGCCCGGCATGATCGAGCTGCCCGGCTCGTTGGCCGGCAGGCGCACTTCGGCAAAACCTGCGCGTGGGCCGGAGCCGAGCAGACGCAGGTCGTTGGCGATTTTCATCAGCGCCACGGCGAGGGTTTTCAGCGCGCCGGAGAGGCTGGTCAGCGGTTCGTGGCCGGCGAGGGCGGCGAATTTGTTCGGTGCGGTGACGAACGGCAGGCCGGACAACGCGGCCAGCTCGGCGGCGATCGCTTCGCCAAAACCGTGCGGCGAATTCAGCCCGGTACCGACGGCGGTGCCGCCCTGCGCCAGTTCACACACCGCCGGCAGCGCCGCGCGGATCGCCCGTTCGGCATAATCGAGTTGCGCTATGAAACCCGACAACTCCTGGCCAAAGGTGATCGGCGTCGCGTCCATCATGTGCGTGCGCCCGGTTTTCACCAGTTTCATGTGCCGTGCGGCCAGTTCCGCGAGGCCGCCGGACAACTCGGCAATCGCTGGGAGCAGTTGTTCCTGCACGGCTTGCGCGGTAGCGATGCTCATCGCGGTCGGGAAGCAATCGTTGGAGCTTTGCGAGCGATTGACGTGATCGTTGGGGTGCACCGGCGTTTTGCCGCCGCGCGGATTGCCGGCCAGTTCGTTGGCGCGACCAGCGATCACTTCGTTGACGTTCATGTTGCTCTGGGTGCCGCTGCCGGTCTGCCAGACCACCAGCGGGAACTGGTCGTCGTGCTGGCCGTCGAGCACTTCGTCGGCGGCCTGCTCGATCAGGCGGGCGATGTCGGCAGGCAGGTCGCCATTGCGGTCATTAACCCGGGCGGCGGCTTTCTTGATCAGGGCCAGGGCATGTAGCACCGGCAGCGGCATGCGTTCCTGACCGATGGCGAAGTTGATCAGCGAGCGTTGCGTCTGAGCACCCCAGTAGGCGTCGTCCGGGACTTCGATCTGGCCCAGGCTGTCGGTTTCGATACGGCTCATCGTGCACACTCCTGTTGGTCTGTTTGCGCAGTTTAGGCCGGCATCGGCCCAGGTGGTTCCATCGAACCGATTGTTGACCGGTAAAACCCGGCCAATCAAGCGCCGCAAGGCTCGGGGGGTTGAGCCGTGGCGTTTTTTAGGCGCAGAATGGTCGCCCTTGGGGTTTTACCTCGCCTAGCTGAAAAGGAAACTCGATGACTCGTCTTCGTGCCATCTGCACCGCGGTTGCACTGGTTTGCGCCAGCGGCCAGGTGCTTGCCGATACCGCCAGCCACAACGCCAGTGCTGAAGCTTTTCTGACCCTGGCGCACGCTGACAAGCTGGGCACTCCGGTGTACATGCAAGTGCAGCAAATGTTCGCTCAGCGTTTTGAGCAGACCAAAGCCCCGGAAGCCAAGAAAGCCGTACTGGAAACCTACCAGGCCAAGGCCAACGCCGCGCTGGACCAGGCCATTGGCTGGAACAAGCTGAAGCCGGACATGGTCAAGCTCTACACCAGCAACTTCAGCGAATCCGAGCTGAAAGACCTGGTCGCGTTCTACCAGTCGCCACTGGGCAAGAAAGTCCTCGAAAAAATGCCGCAGCTGACTCAGCAATCGGCCCAGATGACCCAGGCCAAACTGGAAAGCGCCGTGCCTGTCGTCAACAAGCTGCTCGACGACATGACCAACGAGCTGGCACCGAAAGGCGCTGCACCGGCCAAGAAGAAGTAAGCGGAGTTCGTGATGACCATGCAACAACGCATCGAATCGACGCTGGGCCTGCTGCAGCCTGAGCATCTGCAAGTGCTGGATGAAAGCCACATGCACAGTCGCGGGTTACAGACCCACTTCAAGGCTGTGGTGGTCAGCGCGCAGTTCGACGGCCTCAATCGGGTCAAGCGCCACCAGAAAGTCTACGGCACGCTTGGCGAGCTGATGGGCGAGTTCCATGCGTTGGCGCTGCACACCTACACGCCGCAGGAATGGGCAGAGACCGGCGCCGCTCCGGCGTCGCCGACCTGTGCCGGCGGTAGCAAAAATTAAGATCAAAAGATCGCAGCCTGCGGCAGCTCCTACAGGAGACTGCCGCTGTTGGTGATGTTTTTGCTAGAATCCGCAACGCGCCGCTCAAGCGGCGCGTTTTTTTTTGAATCCGGTTCACCCTTTGCGAGGGTAGCCACCTGGAGAAATACCCATGACACAACCGATTGTCGTGGCGGCACTGTATAAGTTCGTCACCCTCGAAGATTACGTCAACCTGCGCGAGCCACTGCTGCAAGCGATGGTCGACAACCAGATCAAAGGCACCCTGCTGATCGCCGAAGAAGGCATCAATGGCACGGTGTCCGGCACTCGCGAAGGCATCGACGGCCTGCTCGCCTGGCTCAAGAACGATCCACGCATGATCGATATCGATCACAAAGAGTCGTACTGCGACGAGCAGCCGTTCTATCGCACCAAGGTCAAGCTGAAGAAAGAGATCGTCACCCTCGGTGTCGACGGCGTCGACCCGAACAAAAAGGTCGGTACCTACGTTGATCCGCAAGACTGGAACGCGTTGATCAGCGACCCCGAAGTGCTGTTGATCGATACGCGCAACGATTACGAAGTGTCGATCGGCACCTTCGAAGGCGCCATCGATCCGAAAACCACCAGTTTTCGCGAATTTCCCGACTACATCAAAGAACACTTCAACCCGGCCGTGCACAAGAAGGTCGCGATGTTCTGCACCGGTGGGATCCGCTGCGAAAAGGCATCGAGCTACATGCTCGGCGAAGGTTATGAAGAGGTCTACCACCTCAAGGGCGGCATTCTGAAGTACCTCGAAGAGGTGCCGCAGGAAGAGACCAAGTGGCAGGGCGACTGCTTTGTGTTCGACAACCGCGTGACCGTGCGTCACGACCTCAGCGAAGGCGACTACGATCAATGTCATGCCTGTCGCACACCGGTCAGTGTTGAAGATCGTGCATCCGAGCACTATGTGGCCGGAATCAGTTGCCCGCATTGCTGGGACAAGCTGAGCGAGAAGACCCGCCGCAGCGCCATCGATCGGCAGAAGCAGATCGAACTGGCCAAGGCGCGCAACATGCCGCACCCGATCGGCTACAACTATAAGCAAGCATCCACCGAGGCTTAACCATGTCTGCACGCCTGCTCTATGTGATGGACCCGATGTGTTCATGGTGCTGGGGGTTCGCTCCGGTGGCCAAGGCATTGGTCGAGCAGGCGCAGGCAGCCGGGGTCGAGTTGCATCTGGTAGTCGGCGGGTTGCGCACCGGCAGCGGTGCTGCGCTGGAGCCGACCACGCGGCGCTACATTCTTGAACACTGGCAAGCGGTCACCGAAGCCACCGGCCAGCCGTTCAAGCTTGAGGGCGCGTTGCCCGAGGGTTTTGTCTACGACACTGAGCCTGCCTGCCGCGCGATCGTCACCGCGCGCAGCCTCGCGCCGGATTGCGCGTGGACACTGGTTGGCCTGATCCAGCAGGCGTTTTACGCTGAAGGTCGCGACGTGACCCAGGCCAGTGTGCTGGTGGAACTGGCAGAGCAGGCCGGCGTACCGCGTATCGAATTTGCCGCATTGTTCGATCATGCCGATCAACACAAGGCGACTCAGGCCGATTTCAGCTGGGTGCAGGATCTGGGCATCGCCGGATTCCCGACCCTGCTCGCCGAGCGCAACGGCCAACTGGCGTTGCTGACCAACGGCTATCAACCGCTCAGCGAGCTGTCGCCGTTGCTCGGCCGCTGGCTGGAGCGCGCTGCCTGTGCATGATCCGGCCGATGACACGCCAGCCGTAAAGCGTGTCGACCGGCTGAGCTGGGCAGAAGTCCGGCGTCTGGCACTGCATCACAAAAAATCCCTGTGGATTGCCAACGGCGTCGCCGTACTGGCGACGCTGTGCAGCGTGCCGATTCCGTTGCTGTTGCCGTTGCTGGTCGACGAAGTCCTGCTCGGTCATGGCGACGCGGCACTGAAAGTCATGAACCACGTGCTGCCGGGCATGTGGCAGCAAGCGGCGGGCTATATCGGCCTGATGCTGGTGGTCACGCTGACTCTGCGTTGCAGCGCCCTGTGTTTTGGCGTGTTGCAGGCGCGGCTGTTTGCACGCTTGGCCAAGGACATTGTCTATCGCATCCGCGTGCGCCTGATCGACCGGTTGAAACGGATTTCCCTCGGCGAATACGAAAGCCTTGGCAGCGGTACAGTGACCACACACCTGGTCACCGATCTGGACACCCTCGACAAGTTTGTCGGCGAAACCCTCAGCCGTTTTCTGGTGGCGATGCTGACGCTGGTTGGCACCGCGAGCATCCTGATGTGGATGCACTGGAAACTGGCGCTGCTGATTCTGCTGTTCAACCCGTTGGTGATCTACGCCACGGTGCAACTGGGCAAGCGCGTCAAACACCTGAAGAAACTCGAGAACGACAGCACTTCGCGCTTCACTCAGGCGTTGAGCGAAACCCTCGATGCGATCCAGGAAGTGCGCGCCGGCAACCGGCAGGGTTACTTTCTTGGACGCCTCGGTCTGCGTGCGCAGGAAGTGCGCAACTACGCGGTCAATTCGCAGTGGAAAACCGACGCCTCCAATCGCGCCAGTGGCTTGCTGTTCCAGTTCGGCATCGACATCTTTCGCGCGGCAGCGATGCTCACGGTGTTGTTTTCCGATCTGTCGATCGGGCAGATGCTCGCGGTGTTCAGTTACCTGTGGTTCATGATCGGTCCGGTCGAACAACTGCTCAATCTGCAATATGCCTATTACGCGGCCGGCGGTGCGCTGACGCGGATCAACGAACTGCTGGCGCGCGCCGACGAGCCGCAATATCCCGGCGGCGTCGATCCATTCAAGGGCCGTGAGACCGTCGGCATCGAGGTGCAAGGCCTGAGTTTTGGCTACGGCGATGAACTGGTGCTGGACCAGATGAACCTGTCCATCGCGCCCGGCGAGAAAGTCGCGATTGTCGGCGCCAGTGGCGGCGGCAAAAGTACACTGGTGCAGTTGCTGTTGGGGCTGTATACGCCGGTGTCCGGGACTATCCGCTTCGGTGGTTCGACCCAGCAGGAAATCGGCCTGGAACTGGTCAGGGAAAACGTCGCCGTGGTGCTGCAGCATCCGGCGCTGTTCAATGACACCGTGCGTGCCAACCTGACCATGGGCCGCACCCGCAGCGACGAAGCCTGCTGGCAGGCGTTGGAAATCGCCCAGATGGAGGCGACCATCCGTGGCTTGCCGCAGGGGCTCGACAGCATTGTCGGCCGCTCCGGTGTGCGCCTTTCCGGTGGTCAACGGCAACGCCTGGCGATTGCGCGAATGATCCTCGCCGAGCCGAAAGTAGTGATCCTCGACGAAGCCACCTCAGCGCTCGACGCTGCCACCGAGTACAACCTGCATCAGGCCATGGCACGCTTTCTCAACGGCCGCACCACGTTGATCATTGCTCACCGATTGTCAGCGGTGAAGCAGGCGGACCGAGTGCTGGTGTTCGATGGCGGCCAGGTTGCCGAGGATGGCGACCATCAGCAACTGATTGCCGATGGCGGCCTGTACGCCAAACTTTACGGGCATCTGCAGCGCATCTGATCAACCCCAGAGTACCTGCAGCGCAGTATCCACGCCGTCATGACCAAACTGCTTCATCACCACTGAACACGATTCGCACGGGCGCATGGTCGTTGCGACGTCGACTGCGCGGATTTCCTTCGGGTCCGGGTATTTTTCGCGAATCACGCTGATCAACTTGCTTTCACTGTCCAGTGAAGTGGGGCGGCTGGTCTGTGTCGGTTGGTAGGTTTTCAGCTCTTTGATGGTCAGCGGCACCGCCAGCAGTTGGCCTTGTTCCGTCACCTCAAGGGACGTGCGCGGGAAGGCGGAGTTGTAGTCGATATTGATGTAGGTGGTCTCTCCGATTCGCACATGTTCGCTGCCCATGTGCCGAAACAGCGGCAGGCGCTGGGTGCTGCCCTGCGCGCCGGAGACGCTGACGTAAATTTCCCGTTGGCCGCCGGTGGTGGTGACCTCGGCGAACGCTATGTTGCGTGCATTGAGCGGGCGCTCGCGTACGGGCAGCAGGTTCTGCAACTTCTGCATGGAGCCATCTATGCGCAGTGCCGCGTTGCTGTTGGCCGGGTTGATGGTTGGTGACAGAAACAGCGTATCGAATATTTCTGCGGTTTTTAATCGAAACGCTTCCGGCGCTTCCTTACTGCGTGCCCACGTCGCGGCGCCCTCGGGCAGTCGGGTGACGATCATTCGGGTGGAGTGATCGAACATCAAAGCTTCGCCCGGACTGGTGTCGACTTTCAGCCATTTCATATTGTTCGCCGGAAGGGCGCTGGTACCAATGGGAATGGCGATTTCTTCCATGGTGCGCATGGCGCGCTGTACCGCTTCGAGACCATGGATGCGCACGACGTTGTTGGCATGCAGCGAACCGGTATAAACAGTCAGCAGTTCCGCGCCCAGCGAACCCTCGACCATGTCGGCGGGCGCCAGGCGATTGAGTGTCAACAGGTCGTTCGTTTTTTCCCCTTTGCGAATGCTTGCCAGATAATACTCATGACTGTTGATCCGCAGGAAAACGTAAGCAGCCGAATCGTCGATGGCAGGGACCAGAATCGCTCCGACCTGATGCGTGTCATTGATCCCGTCATAACTCCCGCCAGTCTTTACACGGGCGAAAATCCCTTTGCGAAACTGCAATGTTGCCTGGATCTGCTGTCTGGGTATCAGCCGGCCATTTTTGAATCCAAGGCGGGCGAGATCACCTCTGAACAGCGTCGGGCGGTTATCGAGGATTCGGTACAGCTTCGCGTCGATCGCCAGAAAAGTACCATTTTGCCTGGCCAACGCGGCCGGCTCCGAGATCCTGTCGCCAAACCATGGGGCGTAGCCTTTGTCTTTTACCACCTCGCCAAGGGGTGGTGTCGGTGCCGGTTCGCCGGTGGTGTAGCTGACGCGGCAGTCGTCCTGGCGCCCCGGTGCCCGTCGTGGCCGGCAGGGTAGTAACGTCCAGTTTCGGCTGTCATCGATCAGATCAACCCGCCGCAGTTCTTCGCCGTCGAGCCGATACGGCGCGTCGTCGATCAGCACCGTGTGGTGTCCGTCAGCTTCAGGCAAGTGCTGCACACGGGTTTTTTCGGGTAGCTTGATGGTGATCTGATTGCCCGTTTTGTCCACGCCAGCGTAGCTGGAGTGCCCCAAAGCCAAATCGTGATCCTGGGGCGTCAGCGGTGGGCCAAATGGACGCTCCGACAGCGGGTCCAGTACGTGATAACGGGATTCGCTGATGGCAACGTTGCGCACCGGAACGTCATCGATGCCTTTGACCGCGGCCAATTGGTCGGAGTGGCTCAAGGGTTTCCAGCGACCGACGTCGAGTGCCTGGGGAAGACTGTGCAACAGGTCATATTTATCGCTCGTGCCGGCCAGGCGTTTAAACCGCGCTAACGCCTTTTTTTCCAGATAAACCACGGCCCGCAAGGTTTTGGCCAATCCCCTGCCACCGAGTCTGAGCAGGGCAGGCGCGGCATCCAGGGGATTGAGGTTTTTCAGGCTGGACAGCAATAGCGTTTTTGACAATTGCGCCATGCTTGGCAGGGCGACGCGTATGGCCATTTTGCCGGCCACGGCGGCGAGGCGGATGCTGCCAGCCACGAATTTGCCCAGCGGAATCGCAAACGACACGATATCGAGGATTAATCCGAAGATGCCCAGCGCACGTTTGCCGGGATCGTTCGACTGCAGGTCTTCGAGGCTGCCCCAGAACGGAATGAACCCCTTCAGTGCATGGATCCAGTGTTCGTTGTTGCCCTCTCGCTCGAAGCGGGTTTCTCCCCATGCTTCGCTGTACAACGCCTTTTCATCGGCATAGAAATGTTCAGTAGCGATGAGCGAGCTGATCTGCGCGGTTCTCGCCGAGGTCAAAGTCAGGTTCGCCGAGATATTGTGGTGTGCCGGAGGAATTGCAGAAGCGGCAAGCACGTCGCCTAGCGGCTCGAGAACGGCGAGGCAAAAAGCGCCACGTTTGGGTACCGAACCCTTTTTATGTGCGTCCAGATCGAATGGCGGGCGGTGCAGGTGAACCCTGGCGAGGCCTTCGTCCTGGATTTTTCCGTCTTTTGGCGGAGGCCTTCGTGAAAGCAGTCCGTCGAGATGCGAGACGGACACATCCCCGCGTTTGCGTATTACACCGGCGCGCGGCAGGCATTCGTAAAAATGCTCCGAATCCTGATAGGTCGCGCGCAGAATAAAGCCCATGCGCGCCCGCTGCAGTTGCATGGTTTCGGGCGCTTCTGAACGACCAGCGATGTTGTGGGCCTGATCCCTGAGACAGTAAGCCCTCACTTCGCCATGCTCCAGCGCTTGTCGGTCTGACCATGGCAGCGTGACCAGTTGTGTTTTGATCAGGTACCCATAAGCATTTTGGAGTTTGCTCAGGTAATCGTTGAATTGCTTGTCGAACAACGATTTGATATCGGGCAAGGTGCAATTTTCCGGGAAGCGGGAAAGCATCCCGCTCGGGTTTCTGTTGTCGAGATAGCCGCTTTTCAGCGTTCGGTCTGCCGTCAGGCTGATCCATTGAATGGAGGTCTTGCCGTTATCGCTGACATACCATCGAGTGTCGGGCTTCAGGCCGCCGGATGCATAAACCTCCAATAGCGGCCACACAGGCAGCGCCACGTCCGGGGTATCAATGATGCTGCGTTGGCGGCGGCTGTGCGGTTGATGGTGATGGCGCTTGAGGTTGGTCTTTGTGTGCTTGTAAATCTGTGAGTCAATCGCTCGTTCCAGCTCCTTTGTTGCCAGAGGCAGCCGTTGCGGCGGTTCGATATCCAGACACAGAATCGCGTCGTTCAGTTGCGCTTTATGATCCTCCAGCGCCTGCAGGGCGATGTGCGCGAAGGGTTGATCGTCGTCAGTCTCAGCCGCTGGCAGTGCGCCGGTTGCCATGGCCCAGGTCTGTGCAGCCGCAACTCGGGTCATGGTAATCACGGCCATCAGCTCGGCGCTGGCGGTTGCGCTTTTTTTCAGCGGCAGGTCGATCAACTGTTGAAAGGTCAGTTGTCGCAACGATTCAGGATCGAGAACATGCGCTAGTTGCACGCCGTGCATGAAATTGACCCAGACCGCGGAAGCCCCGTATCGCAGATCATCGGGAATGCCGCGAACCTGAAAATCTAAGGGAAACTGCGCCAGGCACACCCACCCCAATAAAGCCTTTTCAGCCTGTGTCGAGGCTCGTTGCGATTCTTCCAGATGCTGGACAAAGTCCTCGCGAATGTCTGCGTAGCTTTTCCCGTAGTGGCTACGTGGTTCCAGTACATACCCGGCAACCTGCATCGAATGACCCTGACGGGGGACGTCGTACCACAGGCGCAACGCTGCCAGTAACAGATGCGCAGCGATGTCGGGAATCGTCTGCTCATCGGGGAGGGCGCCGTACCAACCCAGTGTTTGCAGCAGACGCTGGCCAAGGTCTCGGGCCAATGGCGAGTCGAGCAGGCGTTCCAGACAGGTTGCAGGCTGGGTTTGCAGTTGCTTGAGCGTGTAGGGCGGCGTGACTTCTCTGGCCAGGTAGTTGATCAGCGATAGCTCTTTACCGGTGAGAAACGTCCCGATCAATTGGTGAGTCGCCGCGATGTCGTCGTCGCTCATCAATGCTGTCAGCTGCGGGCTGTTTGGCAGGTTCAATCGATGGTCGGCACGTTTTTCCTCGACCTCGTCGATCAGCCGGGCCAAGCCCGAGGCATCTTTTTCGGCGGGTAGCGTAAAGCCGGAAAAACTCGCAAGCTGCGCCAATGGCAGCAGCCTGTCGGAACGCAGGTGTCCACCTATACTCAGCAACGCGCGCTGGAACTGACGAATCTTGCCAGTCGTGTTGGTCACATTCTTGATGGTGTACACCGCATCATCGGCATCGCCCCGGGAGCTGGTGAAGCGGCAATGATCGGCCGCGGCGCTGACGTAGGTGAGCAATCCCTTCGATGCTTGCAGTTGTCGTGTCAGCAGTGGGTCGCCGGTGTCCTCGAACAGCGCAAGAAAAAGGCTCTGGGCATGATCGTGTGCCGTGCCGAGGCGAGAATTGGCTTGCGGCGACAGGTAAAATTGCTCCAGCGAGGTGGCTGCGCTGTGCACCGCCCGCATTGCCGCGATCATTGCGCGGTATTCGGCCTGTTGAGCGGTGTGGCGTTGCTGCGGGGTTACCGGTAAGTTCATGGAGAGCGGCTCGGAAGTGATCGGAAGCCGTCAGTGTTGAAGTTTCCTGTGCTCTCGGTGCGGTACATATGTATCGCGAGTTGAAGTGTCCTGCTTGCCGGAAGGGGGATCGCCCCCTAGGCTAGGTTAGCGGTCTCCTCTTTGATGATGGCAGTGCGTGCGCAAAGGACCTCATGAAGCAAAAAAGGACTCTCGGAACGCCACGGTTGTTAGGCATCGTCTGGCCATTTATTGCCGTTGTGCTATTTCAGGCGTTATTGGGGGGCGTAAGTCTTTACGTCCTGTCGGCCGTTCGCGGTTATGTCGCTGGCGAGAGCCTGTGGTCCAAGGGCCAGAAAGACGCCATCTATTACCTCAATCTGTATGCAGACAGTCGCGACGAAGCGATTTACCTCAAGTATCAGAATGCGATTGCCGTGCCGCAGGGCGGGCATCAGTTGCGCCTGGCGCTGGATCATCAGCCACCGGATTTACAGGCTGCGCGCGATGGCATCCTCAAGGGCGGCAATCACCCGGATGACGTTTCGAGCCTGATCTGGCTGTACCTCAATTTTCGTCATTTCAGCTATCTGGAAACCGCCATTGATCGCTGGACGCTGGGCGATGCGTATCTGGTCGAACTGGACAATGTCGCCAGCGAAATGCACCAGAGCATCAGCGAGAACAGTGCGACACCGGCCGACATCCAGCGCTGGAAGGCGCGGATTTTCGCCATCAATGACGGCGTCACGCCGGCAGCGAAAGCTTTTAGCGATGCGTTGGGCGAAGGCTCGCGGATGATCCTGCGTTTGCTCTTGTTCACCAATCTGGCCACGGCGCTGGGCCTGATTGTGCTGGCGTTGCTGCGTACGCATAAATTGCTCAAGCAGCGCCATGCCTTTGCCCAGGCACTGCAACTGGAGAAAGATCGCGCACACGTCACGCTGCATTCGATTGGCGACGGCGTCATCACCACCGACGTCAGCGGTGCGATCGATTACATGAACCCCGCCGCCGAAGCGATGACCCACTGGAAAGCCGAGCAGGCTGCCGGATTGCCGCTGGCGGCGCTGTTCAATCTGCTCGACGATAACGCCCAGGCTGAGGGCCTGACGCTGATCGAACACATTCTCAGCGGCAAACTCAGTGGTGGCAGTGAGCATTCCAAGCTGATCCAGCGCCTCGACGGCAGCACAGTCTCGGTGACGCTGGTCGGCGCGCCGATCCGCAACGCCGGCAAGGTCAGCGGCACGGTGCTGGTGCTGCACGACATGACTCAGGAGCGGCAGTACATCGCCAATCTGTCCTGGCAGGCCACGCACGACGCACTGACCGGGCTGGCCAACCGTCGCGAATTCGAATATCGCCTTGAGCAGGCATTGCACAACCTCACGCGTCAGCCCGGACGGCATGCGCTGATGTTCCTCGATCTCGATCAGTTCAAACTGGTCAACGACACCTGCGGCCATGCGGCGGGCGATGAGCTGTTGCGGCACATCTGCGCACTGCTGCAATCGGGGTTGCGCGAGAGCGACACGCTGGCGCGGCTGGGCGGCGACGAGTTCGGCATCCTCCTGGAGAATTGCGCGCCGGAGGCGGCGGAAAAAATCGCCGAAGTCTTGCGCCAGACCGTGCAGAATCTGCATTTCGTCTGGAAGGGTCGGCCGTTTTTGACCACCGTCAGCATCGGCCTGGTGCATATCGCCCAGACCCCGACGACCCTTGAAACTTCATTGCGTGCCGCTGACATGGCTTGCTACATGGCCAAGGAAAAGGGCCGCAACCGCGTGCAGGTCTATCACGCCGACGACTCGGAACTGTCCGTGCGTTTCGGTGAAATGGCTTGGGTGCAGCGACTGCACATGGCGCTGGAAGAAAACCGCTTCTGTCTGTACGCCCAGGAAATCGCCCCGCTGGGATCGGCGGAGGGGCGCGGCGGGCACATCGAGATTCTGCTGCGATTGCATGACGAAGCCGGGCGCATGATTCTCCCGGACAGCTTTATTCCGGCCGCCGAGCGTTATGGCCTGATGAATCAACTTGATCGTTGGGTGGTGCAGAATGTTTTCAAGCTAATAGCGGAGTGTATTGCCGAAGAGCGTGAAGGGCCTTTGGCAATGTGTGCGATTAATCTTTCAGGCATTACTATCGGAGATGACGCGTTCTTGCACTTTCTGCGTGAACAGTTTGTTAGTTATGCCATTCCGCCTGAAATGATTTGTTTTGAAATTACTGAAACCAGTGCGATTTCGAATCTCGGGAGTGCAATTAGATTTATTAATGAACTCAAAGGTTTAGGGTGTTACTTCTCACTTGATGATTTTTGTGCCGGGATGTCTTCATTCGCTTATCTGAAACATTTGCCTGTAGACTTCCTGAAGATCGACGGGAGTTTCGTAAAGGATATGCTGGACGACCCGATTAACCGCGCAATGGTCGAAGTGATCAATCACATCGGGCATGTCATGGGTAAGAAAACAATTGCCGAGTTTGTTGAGACCGCCCAGATCGAGCAGGCATTGCTTGAAATCGGGGTGGATTACGCTCAGGGTTACGTTATCGAACGCCCGCAATTGTTTACCTGTGACAGTTTGCAGATACGGCCCGCCAGACCGCAGCCGCTGTTGTTCAAGGCGCCTGGCACGTTCCGTTGAAGTCTCTTGCCGATCCTTACAATCACAAATCAAAAGGAGCCGAACAGTGATCGACACATTCAACCGAACCGGACCACTCATGGAAGCTGCAAGTTATCCTGCCTGGGCACAACAGTTGATCCAGGATTGCAGCGAGAGCAAACGCCGGGTTGTCGAACATGAGTTGTACATGCGCATGCGTGATAACAAACTCAGTGCCAAAACCATGCGTCAGTACTTGATCGGCGGCTGGCCGGTCGTTGAACAGTTTGCCTTGTACATGGCGCAGAACCTGACCAAAACCAAGTTTGCCCGTCACCCCGGCGAGGACATGGCGCGCCGCTGGTTGATGCGCAATATCCGCGTCGAACTCAACCACGCCGATTACTGGCTGAACTGGAGTCGGGCGCACGGCGTGAGCCTTGAAGACTTGCAGGCACAGCAAGTTCCACCGGAACTGCACGCGCTGAGCCACTGGTGCTGGCACACCAGTTCCGCCGATTCATTGATCGTCGCCATTGCTGCCACCAACTATGCCATCGAAGGCGCGACCGGGGAGTGGTCGGCGCTGGTCTGTTCCACAGGTGTTTATGCCGCAGCGTTTCCCGAAGAGGAGCGCAAGCGCGCCATGAAGTGGTTGAAGATGCATGCGCAGTACGACGATGCCCATCCCTGGGAAGCGCTGGAAATCATCTGCACGTTGGCGGGGATGAACCCGAGCAAGGCGCTGCAAACGGAGCTGCGCCAGGCGGTGTGCAAGAGCTACGACTATATGTACCTGTTCCTCGAACGTTGCATGCAACTGGAAACGTCCGAACGATTGCTGGTCAGTCGTGAACGCAGGGCGGTAGTCACGCAATAAAAAATGTGGGAGCGGGCTTGCTCGCGAAAGCGCTGTATCAGTCAACTTATTTGCTGACTGACACAACGCCTTCGCGAGCAAGCCCGCTCCCACAGTTGTTTTGTGGTGTATGGAAAATCCTAGCCCGCCATTGCCAAGCGGTTACGACCTTCGCGCTTGGCCACATACAGCGCACTGTCCGCACGACGCAGCAGGCTTTCTGCCGACTCGCCAGGCAGCAGCGTCGAACAGCCCAAACTCACCGTCAGCTCGATCAACTGGCCATCGGCAAAATACTCTGCGGCCTGCGCGGCATGCCGCAGCCGTTCGCCGACCATCGCCGCCGCTTCCCGGCTGGTGTTCGACAGCAGGATCAGAAACTCTTCGCCACCATAACGAAAGACCATGTCGACGTTACGCAGCTGGCCCTTGATCGATGCCGCCACCGCTTTCAGTACGTCGTCACCGGCGCTGTGGCCGTGACTGTCGTTGACCCGTTTGAAGTGATCGATATCGAGCATCAACACCGACAACGGTTGCAGATGCCGACGCGACATTTCGATCTCGCGTTGCAGTGTCTGCTCCATGGCGATGCGATTTCCGGCCCCGGTCAATGGATCGCGCAGGGCGCTCTGGGTGGCTTCACGGTAGAGCAGGGCGTTGCGCATCGGAAACAGCAGGGACGACAACAATGACTCAAGGTTGCCCTGCTCTTTGTCGCTGAAACGCTGATTGCGGCGAAACACCAGTTCACCCATGTGCTGGCCTTCATGGCTGAGGCTGTAGCTGACCGAATGGTGACCGCGAGTGCCGAACTCCAGGCGCAGGTCGCTGCCCTGGTGCACATAGCTCAAGGCATCCAGCGGCACAAGGCGCTGAACTTCGCGGAAAAACAGACCGAGGATTCGTTGCGGCTCAAGACTGGTTTGCAGTTGCAGGCTCATTTGCTGGCGCAATTGCGCAAGACTGGCCGGTCGCTCCAGAAGGGGAGGCAGCTGACCAAAGCCCAGGCGTTGCAATTTGGCACTGTCAAAGTCAATTGCATTGGTCTGGGAGGGTGATTTCATATGGCGTGAGCCCCTAAGCAGTAAGTCTGTCTTACAGGCTGGGTGAGAGCGGCTATGGGCTGCGCGTCATACTGATCCATCAGTCCCGTAGGACGTTTGGCGTAAGTTTAGTCTGCTTGAAGACGATTAGTAAGCTATCGAATCAGGCCTTGCCCCACTGCCTTCACACGGCATGCTTTGAGGATATTTAGAGCGAAAGTCGTGCCATTCGGTTCGTATTTATTTAAACCGTTAAGAATCAATGGTTTGTCGATTTAGAGGGGATAGAGGCGCTGGGAAATTGACTGAATTATGACGGTCGACAGCGGCAAATGCATGCCGCGACAGGAATCTGCCGCGGCAACAAAAGCGACGTATGGCAGTTATTGCGCGTTGAACGCCTGGCCATTGATGCCAGTGCTGTCCGGACCCATCAAGTACAGGTACACCGGCATGATTTCCTCCGGCGTCGGGTTGTTCAGCGGGTTTTCCCCCGGATAGGCCTGCGCGCGCATGCTGGTGCGGGTTGCGCCAGGGTTGATGCTGTTGGAGCGCACCGGTGCGACGGTGTCGACCTCATCGGCGAGGGTTTGCATCAGGCCTTCGGTGGCAAACTTCGACACGCCATAAGCGCCCCAGTAAGCGCGGCCCTTGCGGCCGACGCTGCTGGAGGTGAACACCACGGAGGCGTCCTGCGACAGTTTCAGCAGCGGCAGCAAGGTGCTGGTCAGCATGAACATCGCATTGACGTTGATCTGCATGACGCGCATGAAGTTTTCCCCGGACAACTGTTCGATCGGCGTGCGCGGGCCAATGATCGAGGCATTGTGCAGCAAGCCGTCGAGATGGCCGAACTCGGTCTCGATCATCGCCGCCAGCTCATCGTATTGATGCGGCAGGGCGGTTTCCAGATTGAACGGAATCACTGCCGGTTGCGGATGGCCGGCGGCTTCGATGTCGTCGTAGACCTGAGTCAGATTGGCTTCGGTCTTGCCCAGCAACAGAACGGTGGCGCCATGCGCTGCGTAGGTTTTTGCAGCGGCCGCACCAATGCCGCGACCGGCACCGGTGACCAGAATGACCCGATCCTTGAGCAATTCGGGACGAGCGGAGTAATCAAACATAAAAACCTCATTAAGAGTCAGATCGTTCCCACGCTCCGCGTGGGAATGCAGCCAATGACGCTCTGCGTCAGGTTTCAGCAGCTGCAGAGCGCGCTATCGAGCACCTTGCGCAACTCCGACGGATGATCCACCACCACGTCCGCCCCCCAATGCCGAGGGTTGTCATCCGGATGAATGTAGCCAAACGTCACCGCCGCCGTTTTCGTACCGGCATCGCGTCCCGATTCGATATCACGCAGATCGTCGCCTACAAACAGAACCGTCGATGGATCCAGATCAAGCATCTTGCAGGCAAGGATCAACGGTTCCGGATCCGGCTTGCTGTTCTTCACGTGATCCGGGCAGATCAGCAGCGCCGAACGCTCGGCCAGCCCCAGTTGTTGCATGATCGGCTCGGCAAAGCGCAACGGCTTGTTGGTGACCACGCCCCAGACCAGGTTGGCCTTCTCGATGTCGGCGAGCAGTTCGCCCATGCCGTCGAACAGTTTGCTGTGCACCGCGCAACCGACCAGATAGCGCTCGAGAAATTCCAGACGCAGCTCCTCGAAGCCCGGCGATTCCGGGTCCATCGAAAACGTCACCGCGACCATCGCTTTCGCGCCGCCGGAAATCTCGTCGCGAATGTGCTTGTCGTTCATCGGCGGCAAACCACGATCCGCACGCATCGCCTGGCAGATGGCGATGAAGTCCGGCGCGGTGTCGAGCAGCGTGCCGTCCATGTCGAAAAGAACTGCTCTGATGGCCATCGGCTTATTCCTCGCGCAGGGTCTGGATCATGTAGTTGACGTCAACGTCGCTGGCCAGTTTGTAGTGCTTGGTCAGCGGGTTGTAGGTCAGGCCGATGATGTCCTTGACGGTCAGGCCGGCCATGCGGCTCCAGGCGCCGAGCTCGGACGGGCGGATGAATTTCTTGAAGTCGTGGGTGCCGCGCGGCAGCAACTTCATGATGTATTCGGCGCCGACGATGGCGAACAGGTAGGCCTTCGGGTTGCGGTTGATGGTCGAGAAGAACACCTGGCCGCCCGGTTTGACCATGCGGAAACAGGCGCGGATCACCGAGGATGGGTCCGGCACGTGCTCAAGCATCTCGAGGCAAGTGACGACGTCAAACTGCTCAGGCATTTCTTCGGCGAGATCTTCGGCAGTGATCTGACGGTATTCGACGCTGACGCCGGATTCCAGCTGATGCAGTTGCGCGACTGCCAGTGGCGCTTCACCCATGTCGATGCCCATCACGGTCGCGCCGCGTTGCGCCATGGCTTCGCTGAGGATGCCGCCGCCGCAACCGACGTCGAGGACTTTTTTGCCAGCCAGATTGACGCGTTCGTCGATCCAGTTGACCCGCAGTGGGTTGATGTCGTGCAGCGGTTTGAATTCGCTTTCACGGTCCCACCAGCGATGGGCCAGGGCTTCGAATTTGGCGATTTCGGCGTGGTCGACGTTACTCATGTTGAATCCTCTAAAACTTGAAAAAGGCTGTAGCCCCGAAGTGTATTCCGGGGTTTTTACGATTCTTTGTGGCCGCTGATGCGTTGGCCCCAGGCCCGGGCGGTGGCGCCCAGTTGTGCTTCGTCCAGTCGGGTCAGACGGCGGTCGTCGAGCAGTTGTTTGCCGGCGACCCACAGGTGTTTCACGCAATCGCGACCGGTGGCATATATAAGCTGCGAAACCGGGTCGTACACCGGTTGCTGGGCCAGGCCGGACAGATCGAAAGCGACGATGTCGGCGGCTTTGCCGATTTCCAGCGAGCCGACTTGCGCTTCGATGCCCAGTGCGCGCGCGCCATTCAGCGTGGCCATGCGCAGCGCGCGGTGGGCGTCCAGCGCGGTGGCCGAACCGGCGACGGCTTTCGCCAACAGCGCGGCGGTGCGGGTTTCGCCGAGCAGGTCGAGGTCATTGTTGCTGGCCGCGCCGTCGGTGCCGATCGCGACATTCACCCCAGCCTGCCACAAACGCTCGACCGGGCAGAAGCCGCTGGCGAGTTTCAGGTTGGATTCCGGGCAATGAATCACGCTGGTGTTGCTTTCTACCAGCAATGCCAGATCGTCATCGCTGATCTGGGTCATGTGCACGGCCTGGAAGCGCGGGCCGAGCAGGCCTAGGCGACCAAGGCGCGCCAGTGGCCGTTCACCGCGCTGCTCCAGCGATTGCTGAACCTCGAAAGCGGTTTCGTGGACATGCATATGGATCGAGGCATCGAGCTCCTCGGCAATCACACGGATTTTTTCGAGGTTCTCATCACCGACGGTGTACGGTGCATGAGGGCCAAACGTGATCTTGATCCGCTCGTGATGCTTGAGGTCGCCAAACAGCTCGACGCCCTGACGAATGGCCTCATCGGCGCTGCTGGCGCCCGGGATCGGGAAATCCAGAATCGGAATCGCGATCTGCGCGCGAATGCCACTGTTGTGAACGCGTTCGCTGGCGACTTTCGGGAAGAAATACATATCCGAGAAGCAGGTGATGCCACCCTTGATCTGCTCGGCGATCGCCAGATCGGTGCCATCGCGGACAAAATCTTCATCGACCCATTTGGCTTCGGCTGGCCAGATGTGGTTTTCCAGCCAGGTCATCAGCGGCAGATCATCGGCCAGGCCACGGAACAGCGTCATCGCTGCGTGGCCGTGGGCATTGATCAGGCCGGGGGCGAGCAGCACATCCGGCAGTTCACGGATTTCCGTGGCGTTACACTTCAATGCTTCGGCACGCGGGCCGATAAACACGATGCGACCGTCGCGGATGCCCAGGCCATGCTCCTTGAGCACAACGCCTGCAGGTTCGACGGGTACCAGCCAGGTCGGCAGCAATAATAAGTCGAGCGCAATGGCAGGTTTCGGCATCGAGGGTCGGTTCCAGTGCTTTTGTAAAGGATGGCGAAGTATACCCGAGCGTCTTCGCGGGGGGATCGCTATAATCGGCGGCTTTTGTTCATGAGTGCGGGGTGTGGGATGCGCGATCGACTGTTGGCTGCGGAGAAAGTGAAGGCCATCGATTGGCGAGATGGCGCGCTGCACCTGCTGGATCAGCGTATTTTGCCGTTCGAGGAAACCTGGATTGCCTACACCAGCGCCGCCGGCGTGGCCGAGGCAATTCGCTCGATGGTAGTGCGCGGCGCACCGGCTATCGGCATCAGTGCGGCGTACGGCATCGTCCTCGCGGCGCGGGCGCGGATCGCCGAAGGTGGCGACTGGTACGCGGCGCTGGAGGAGGATTTCGCCCTGTTGGCCGATGCTCGCCCGACCGCTGTCAATCTGTTCTGGGCGTTGGGGCGTATGCACGATCGCCTCGATCGCCTGAAAGACAATGCCGATCCGCTGGCGGCGCTGGAAGCTGAAGCCATCGCCATTCATGAAAGCGACCGCGAAGCCAACCTGACCATGGCGCAGCTCGGTGTCGACCTGATTCGCAAACATCAGGGCAATGCCCAGGCGATCCTGACCCACTGCAATACCGGTGCGCTGGCCACTGGCGGTTTCGGCACCGCGCTGGGGGTGATTCGCGCGGCTTTTCTGGAAGGCATGGTCGAGCGCGTTTACGCCGACGAAACCCGTCCGTGGCTGCAAGGCTCGCGCTTGACCGCGTGGGAACTGGCCAACGAAGGCATCCCGGTAACGCTGAATGCCGACTCTGCCGCAGCACACATCATGAAAACCAAAGGTGTGACCTGGGTGATCGTCGGTGCAGACCGCATCACCGCCAACGGTGACGTGGCCAACAAGATCGGCACCTATCAACTGGCTGTCAACGCCATGCACCATGGCGTGCGTTTCATGGTCGTGGCGCCGAGTTCGACCATCGACATGAACCTGGCCAGCGGTGACGACATCCCGATCGAAGAACGTGATGGCGCCGAGTTGCTGGAAGTCGGCGGCAAGCGTGTCGGTGCCGACGTTGAAGCGTTCAATCCGGTGTTTGACGTGACGCCGGCCGATCTGATCGACGCGATCGTTACCGAGAAAGGCATCGTCGAGCGCCCGGATACCGCGAAAATGGCCCAGCTGATGTGCCGCAAACGCCTGCATTGATGGCGCTGTACTCAATGTAGGAGCTGCCGAAGGCTGCGATCTTTTGATTTTGTTTTTAGAAGATAAAGTCAAAAGATCGCAGCCTTCGGCAGCTCCTACATGTGTGCATGCCCTTAAAAGTCAATAAACATCGCTAATCCACACCACAAATCTGCGCTCAAAGAAGCTCTAAGCCTCTCTCGTCCCCTTTAAGCCTGTCACCGGTCAACTAACTATGCTCCATGCGCATCTGGGGGATAGGTGCGTGGCGGCCTTTGTGATAACATCCGGCGTTTTCCGAGGCAGCTTCACGAAGCTGTCTTTACTGCGCAAATCCGCGATCCAGTGTTGATTTGTCGTAAGTCGGCGCATGGCACTCGGCCGGCCCCGACGAGCTTCGTTGGTCCCATATGGATATGACGAAGTTTCACCAGAAAAAGGAATCAGGCTTCTCATGGGCGAACTGGCCAAAGAAATCCTCCCGGTCAATATCGAAGACGAGCTGAAGCAGTCCTACCTCGACTACGCGATGAGCGTAATCGTCGGCCGTGCACTGCCGGATGCGCGCGATGGCCTCAAGCCCGTGCACCGTCGCGTACTGTTCGCGATGAGCGAGCTGGGTAACGACTACAACAAGCCGTACAAGAAATCTGCCCGTGTTGTCGGCGACGTGATCGGTAAGTATCACCCGCACGGTGACACTGCCGTGTACGACACCATCGTTCGTATGGCCCAGCCTTTCTCCCTGCGCTACCTGCTGGTAGACGGTCAGGGCAACTTCGGTTCGGTCGACGGCGACAACGCTGCGGCCATGCGATACACCGAAGTACGCATGACCAAGCTGGCGCACGAGCTGCTGGCTGACCTGCACAAAGAAACCGTGGACTGGGTGCCGAACTACGACGGCACCGAAATGATCCCGGCGGTCATGCCGACCCGTATCCCCAACCTGCTGGTCAACGGCTCCAGCGGTATCGCCGTGGGCATGGCGACCAACATCCCGCCGCACAACCTCGGTGAAGTCATCGACGGTTGCCTGGCGCTCATCGACAACCCTGAGCTGACCGTCGATGAACTGATGCAATACATCCCCGGTCCGGACTTCCCGACCGCTGCGATCATCAACGGTCGCGCCGGCATCATCGAAGCCTACCGCACCGGTCGCGGGCGTATTTACATGCGTGCCCGCTCGATCATCGAAGACATCGACAAGGTCGGTGGTCGTCAGCAGATCGTCATCACCGAACTCCCTTACCAGTTGAACAAGGCGCGTCTGATCGAGAAGATCGCCGAGCTGGTCAAAGAGAAGAAGCTCGAAGGCATCACCGAACTGCGCGACGAGTCCGACAAGGACGGTATGCGCGTCGTGATTGAACTGCGTCGCGGCGAAGTGCCTGAGGTGATCCTCAACAACCTCTACGCCCAGACCCAGCTGCAATCGGTATTCGGCATCAACATCGTTGCGCTGATCGACGGCCGTCCACGCATTCTGAACCTCAAGGATCTGCTGGAAGCCTTCGTCCGTCACCGTCGCGAAGTGGTCACCCGCCGTACCGTGTTCGAACTGCGCAAGGCGCGCGAACGTGGTCACATCCTTGAAGGTCAAGCCGTTGCCCTGTCGAACATCGACCCGGTCATCGCCCTGATCAAGGCTTCGCCAACGCCGTCGGAAGCCAAGGAAGCGCTGATCAGCACCGCGTGGGAATCTTCCGCCGTGGTTGCGATGGTTGAGCGTGCCGGTGCTGATTCCTGCCGTCCGGAGACACTGGATCCGCAATACGGTCTGCGCGAAGGCAAGTACTTCCTGTCGCCAGAACAGGCGCAAGCCATTCTGGAACTGCGTCTGCACCGCCTGACCGGTCTGGAACACGAAAAACTGCTGGCCGAGTACCAAGAGATCCTCAACCAGATCGGTGAGCTGATCCGCATCCTCAACAGCGCTGTACGTCTGATGGAAGTGATCCGCGAAGAACTGGAAGTGATCCGCGCCGAATACGGCGATGTGCGTCGCACCGAAATTCTCGATGCACGTCTCGACCTGACCCTGGGCGACATGATCCCGGAAGAAGAGCGCGTCGTAACCATCTCTCACGGTGGCTATGCCAAGACCCAGCCATTGGCTGCGTACCAGGCTCAGCGTCGTGGCGGTAAAGGCAAGTCGGCTACCGGCGTCAAGGATGAGGACTACATCGCTCACCTGCTGGTCGCCAACAGCCACACCACGCTTCTGCTGTTCTCCAGCAAGGGCAAGGTGTACTGGCTCAAGACCTACGAGATTCCGGAAGCGTCCCGCGCTGCCCGTGGTCGTCCGCTGGTCAACCTGTTGCCGTTGAGCGAAGGTGAATACATCACCACGATGTTGCCGGTCGATCTCGAAGCCATGAAGCGTCAGGCTGAAGAGGAAGAGGCTGAAGGCGTTGAAGCTGATGTAGAAGAAATCGAAAACAGCAACGAGACCGACGAAGAGCGTCGTGCCCGGATCAAGGCTGCTGACCGCAAGAAGGCGCCGTTCATCTTCATGTCGACCGCCAACGGTACTGTGAAGAAGACCCCGCTGGTGGCGTTCAGCCGTCAGCGCAGCGTCGGTCTGATCGCACTGGAGCTGGACGAAGGCGACATCCTGATCTCCGCCGCCATTACCGATGGCGAGCAGGAAATCATGCTGTTCTCCGACGGCGGCAAAGTGACGCGCTTCAAGGAATCCGAAGTTCGCGCCATGGGCCGTACCGCCCGCGGTGTGCGTGGCATGCGTCTGCCAGAAGGGCAGAAGCTGATCTCCATGCTGATTCCGGAAGTAGGCAGCGAGATTCTCACCGCCTCCGCGCGCGGCTACGGCAAGCGCACGGCGATCACCGAATTCCCTGAGTACAAGCGTGGCGGTCAGGGCGTTATCGCCATGGTCAGCAACGAGCGTAACGGCCGTCTGGTCGGCGCGGTTCAGGTGCAGGACGGTGAAGAGATCATGCTGATCTCCGATCAGGGCACACTGGTGCGTACCCGCGTCGACGAAGTGTCGAGCCTGGGTCGTAACACGCAAGGTGTGACGTTGATCAAGCTGGCCAAGGATGAAACCCTGGTCGGGCTGGAGCGGGTTCAGGAGCCATCGGAAATCGAAGGTGAAGAGCTTGAAGGTGAAGAGGGTGAGGAATTCGAAGGCAATGTCGTGATCGACGATGCTGGCGAAGACCAGCAACTCGACGCCGCAGCAGACGAAGAACCGCAGGAATAAGCGGGCAACCAAGGGGGTGGATGAAAATTCGCCCCCTTATTATTTGTCCGGTATGAAATTTCGACATCATGGAGATCCCCTGTGGGAGCGAGTCTGCTCGCGAATGCAGACGCTGCGGTACCTCTGACGCACCGCGGTGATGCATTCGCGAGCAGGCTCGCTCCCACAGGACCGTGTTGATCGGTAGTGTGATTTATTGCGTGATACCACCAAATCAGAGCGAGATTGGATGTGAGCAAGCGAGCCTATAACTTCTGCGCCGGTCCTGCGGCGCTTCCTGAAGCTGTCCTGCAACGCGCCCAAGGTGAACTCCTTGATTGGCACGGCAAGGGCCTTTCGGTCATGGAAATGAGCCATCGCAGCGATGAGTTCGTGTCCATCGCCACCCAGGCTGAGCAGGATCTGCGTGACCTGCTGAATATCCCGTCGAACTACAAAGTGCTGTTTCTGCAAGGTGGCGCCAGCCAGCAATTCGCGCAGATTCCACTGAACCTGCTGCCTGAAGGCGGCTCGGCCGACTATATCGACACCGGTATCTGGTCGCAGAAAGCCATCGAAGAAGCTTCGCGTTACGGTCACGTCAACGTTGCCGCCACCGCCAAGCCTTACGACTATTTCGCCATCCCGGGCCAGAACGAGTGGAACCTGTCGAAAGACGCTGCTTACGTTCACTACGCGCCGAACGAAACCATCGGCGGTCTGGAATTCCAGTGGATCCCGGAAACCGGTGACGTGCCGCTGGTGGCTGACATGTCTTCGGACATTCTGTCGCGCCCGGTCGACATTTCGCGTTTCGGCATGATCTACGCCGGCGCGCAAAAGAACATCGGACCGAGCGGCATCGTCGTCAACATCATCCGTGAAGACCTGCTCGGCAAGGCGCGCGCGCTGTGCCCGACCATGCTCGACTACAAAGTCGCCGCAGATAACGGCTCGATGTACAACACCCCGCCGACCCTGGCCTGGTACCTGTCCGGTCTGGTGTTCCAGTGGCTGAAAGAGCAGGGCGGCGTTGATGCGATCGCCAGGCTCAACGACGTCAAGCAGCGCACGCTGTATGACTTCATCGACGCCAGCGGCCTCTACAGCAACCCGATCAACAAGTCGGACCGCTCGTGGATGAACGTGCCGTTCCGTCTGGCTGACGATCGTCTCGACAAGCCGTTCCTCGTCGGTGCCGAAGCGCGCGGCTTGCTCAATCTCAAGGGCCACCGCTCCGTGGGCGGCATGCGCGCCTCCATCTACAACGCTGTCGACATCACCGCGGTCAACGCGCTGGTGGCGTACATGGCTGAATTCGAGAAGGAACACGGCTGATGTCCGAGCAAGAACTCAAGGCACTGCGCGTTCGCATTGACGCTCTGGACACCAAAGTCATGGAGCTGATCAGTGAGCGTGCGCGTTGCGCCCAGGAAGTCGCGCGAGTAAAGATGGCCTCGCTGGCCGAAGGCGAAGTGCCGGTGTTCTATCGTCCTGAGCGTGAGGCTCAGGTGCTCAAGCGTGTGATGGAGCGTAATCAGGGGCCGCTGGGCAACGAAGAGATGGCGCGGTTGTTCCGCGAAATCATGTCGTCGTGCCTGGCGCTCGAGCAGCCGCTGAAAGTGGCTTACCTTGGCCCTGAAGGCACCTTCACCCAAGCGGCGGCCATGAAACACTTCGGTCACGCGGTGATCAGCAAGCCGATGGCGGCGATCGACGAAGTGTTCCGTGAAGTGGCGGCCGGTGCGGTGAATTTTGGCGTGGTGCCGGTGGAAAACTCCACCGAAGGCGCGGTCAACCACACGCTCGACAGCTTCCTCGAACACGACATGGTCATCTGTGGCGAAGTCGAGTTGCGCATTCACCATCACTTGTTGGTCGGTGAAAACACCAAGACCGACAGCATCAGCCGCATCTATTCCCACGCGCAGTCGCTGGCCCAGTGCCGCAAGTGGCTGGACGCGCATTACCCGAATGTTGAGCGCGTGGCGGTATCGAGCAACGCCGAAGCGGCCAAGCGGGTCAAAGGCGAGTGGAATTCGGCGGCGATTGCCGGCGACATGGCGGCCGGGCTGTATGGCCTGACCCGTCTGGCGGAGAAGATCGAAGACCGTCCGGACAACTCGACGCGCTTCCTGATGATCGGTAACCAGGAAGTGCCGCCGACCGGCGACGACAAGACGTCGATCATCGTGTCGATGAGCAACAAGCCCGGCGCGCTCCATGAGCTGCTGGTGCCGTTCCACGACAACGGGATCGACCTGACCCGTATCGAAACGCGTCCGTCGCGCAGCGGCAAATGGACCTACGTGTTCTTCATCGACTTTGTCGGCCATCACCGTGATCCGTTGATCAAAGGTGTGCTGGAAAAGATCAGTCAGGAAGCAGTAGCACTCAAAGTGCTGGGTTCCTACCCGAAAGCAGTTCTCTAAGGGGTGGTAGCAAATGAGTGGCAATTTCCTCGCTCTGGCACAGCCGGGCGTGCAACAACTTTCGCCGTACGTTCCAGGCAAACCTGTGGACGAACTGGCGCGTGAGCTGGATCTGGATCCGGCAAAAATCGTCAAACTGGCCAGCAACGAAAACCCGTTGGGCGCCAGTCCGAAAGCCTTGGCGGCGATCCGTGAAGAGCTGGCCGAGCTGACCCGTTATCCGGATGGCAATGGTTTTGCGCTGAAATCCTTGCTCGCCGAGCAATGCCTCGTTGACCTGAACCAGGTGACGCTGGGCAACGGTTCCAACGACATTCTCGAGCTGGTCGCGCGTGCCTATCTGGCGCCGGGCCTCAATGCGGTTTTCAGCGAGCACGCGTTCGCGGTGTATCCGATTGCTACTCAGGCGGTCGGTGCGCAAGCCAAGGTCGTGCCGGCCAAGGATTGGGGGCATGACCTGCCAGCCATGCTCGCGGCCATCGATGCCAACACCCGCGTAGTGTTTATCGCCAACCCGAACAACCCGACCGGTACCTGGTTCGGCGCCGAAGCGCTGGACGAGTTCCTGCAAGATGTTCCCGAGCACGTGCTGGTGGTGCTGGACGAGGCGTATATCGAATACGCCGAAGGCAGCGATCTGCCGGATGGTCTGGATTTCCTCGCGGCTTACCCGAACCTGCTGGTCTCGCGCACCTTCTCCAAGGCCTACGGCCTGGCGGCATTGCGCGTTGGCTACGGCCTGTCGACTCCGGTTGTTGCTGACGTGCTGAACCGCGTTCGCCAGCCGTTCAACGTCAACAGCCTCGCGTTGGCAGCAGCCTGCGCAGCGCTGAAAGACGAGGAGTATCTGGCGCAAAGCCGTCAGCTCAACGAGTCGGGCATGCAGCAGTTGCAAGCCGGTTTCCTTGAGCTGGGTCTGAGCTGGATCGAGTCCAAAGGCAACTTCATCTGCGTCGATCTCGCTCAAGTTGCGGCTCCGGTATTCCAGGGCTTGCTGCGCGAAGGCGTGATCGTGCGCCCGGTGGCCAATTACGGCATGCCGAACCACCTGCGGGTGACCATCGGTCTGCCGGCGGAAAACAGCCGTTTCCTTGAAGCGCTGCGCAAGGTTCTGGCTCGTGGGTGATGTCACTGCACTGCAATCTGCTGCACCTATGATCGGGCGCCTTGTGGTAGTCGGTCTGGGATTGATCGGTGGTTCGTTTGCCAAAGGCTTGCGTGAAAGCGGTGTGTGCCGCGAAGTGGTCGGGGTCGATCTCGATCCGCAATCGCGCAAGCTGGCGGTCGAGTTGGGTGTCGTCGACCGTTGTGAGGATGACTTGGCGGCTGCCTGTCAGGGCGCTGATGTGATTCAACTGGCGGTGCCGATCCTGGCCATGGAGAAAGTGCTCGCGCGGTTGGCGAGCATGGATCTCGGGCAGGCGATTCTGACCGACGTCGGCAGCGCCAAAGGCAACGTGGTGCGCGCGGCAACCGCAGCGTTCGGCGCTATGCCGCCGCGTTTCGTGCCGGGCCATCCGATTGCCGGTTCCGAGCAGAGCGGGGTAGAAGCCTCCAATGCTGAACTGTTCCGTCGTCACAAAGTGATTCTCACGCCGCTTGAGCAAACCGATCCGGCCGCGTTGGCGGTGGTCGATCGTCTGTGGCGCGAATTGGGCGCTGACGTCGAGCACATGCAGGTCGAGCGTCATGATGAAGTGTTGGCTGCAACCAGTCATCTGCCGCATCTGTTGGCTTTTGGTCTGGTCGATTCGTTGGCCAAGCGCAATGAAAATCTTGAGATCTTCCGTTACGCTGCGGGCGGTTTCCGCGATTTCACAAGAATCGCCGGAAGCGACCCGGTGATGTGGCACGACATCTTCCTCGCCAACCGCGAGGCTGTCCTGCGCACACTCGATACATTTCGCAGCGACCTCGACGCCTTGCGCGACGCGGTCGATGCAGGGGATGGGCACCAATTGTTGGGCGTTTTCACTCGCGCCCGGGTTGCCCGCGAGCATTTCAGTAAAATCCTGGCCCGCAGGGCCTATGTGGACGCTATGAATTCCAACGATCTGATCTTCCTGGCTCAACCTGGTGGCCGCCTGTCCGGTCGGATTCGCGTACCGGGCGACAAATCCATTTCCCACCGTTCGATCATGCTCGGTTCGCTGGCCGAAGGCGTCACCGAAGTCGAAGGCTTCCTTGAGGGCGAAGACGCTCTGGCGACCTTGCAGGCGTTCCGCGACATGGGCGTGGTCATCGAAGGCCCGCACCACGGCCGCGTGACCATTCATGGTGTTGGCCTGCACGGCCTGAAACCTGCGCCTGGCCCGATCTATCTGGGCAACTCCGGTACTTCGATGCGTCTGCTGTCCGGCCTGCTGGCTGCGCAGAACTTCGATAGCACCTTGACCGGCGATGCGTCGCTGTCCAAGCGTCCGATGAATCGCGTGGCCAGTCCGTTGCGTGAAATGGGCGCCGTGATCGAAACCGCTGCCGAAGGTCGTCCGCCGATGATCATTCGTGGCGGGCACAAACTCAAAGGCCTGACTTACACCATGCCGATGGCCAGCGCTCAGGTGAAGTCCTGCCTGCTGCTGGCCGGTCTGTACGCTGAAGGCAAGACCGCCGTGACCGAGCCTGCGCCGACTCGCGACCACACTGAGCGTATGTTGCGCGGTTTTGGCTACCCGGTGAGCGTTGAAGGCGCTACGGCTTCAGTTGAATCCGGCGGCAAACTGACCGCAACCCACATTGAAGTACCGGGCGACATCTCGTCGTCGGCGTTCTTCCTGGTCGCGGCATCGATCGCTGAAGGTTCGGAGTTGGTGCTTGAGCACGTTGGCATCAACCCGACCCGTACTGGCGTGATCGACATCCTGCGTCTGATGGGCGCGGACATCACCCTGGAAAACCAGCGTGAAGTCGGCGGCGAGCCAGTGGCTGACCTGCGCGTACGAGCAGCTAAACTCAAAGGTATCGAGATTCCCGAGGCGTTGGTTCCACTGGCCATCGATGAATTCCCGGTGCTGTTCGTCGCTGCTGCCTGTGCCGAAGGACGCACCGTGCTGACCGGCGCCGAAGAGCTGCGGGTCAAGGAGTCGGATCGTATCCAGGTGATGGCGGACGGTCTGCTGGCGCTGGGCGTCAAATGCCAGCCGACCCCGGACGGCATCATCATCGACGGCGGCCAGATCGGCGGCGGCGAAGTACATGGTCATGGCGATCACCGCATCGCGATGGCCTTCAGCGTGGCATCGTTGCGCGCTAGTGCACCGATCCGCATCCATGATTGCGCCAACGTCGCGACGTCGTTCCCGAACTTCCTCGCGCTGTGCGGGCAGGTCGGTATTCGTGTGGCACAAGAGGCTCAGTCGTGAAGAACATTGCACCGGTCATCACCATTGATGGGCCAAGCGGCTCGGGCAAAGGCACCGTAGCCGGGATTCTGGCCAAGCGTCTGGGCTGGAACCTGCTGGATTCCGGTGCGCTCTACCGTTTGCTGGCGTTTGCTGCACACAATCATGGTGTCGACCTGACCAATGAAGAGTTATTGAAAAAACTCGCCGCTCATCTGGATGTTCAGTTCATTGCAGCGACCGATGGTCAGTTGCAGCGGATCATTCTGGAAGGCGATGAAGTCAGCGACGTCATTCGTACCGAAAGCGTCGGTTCCGGTGCTTCGCAAGTGGCTGCATTGCCCGCCGTGCGCGAGGCGCTGCTGCAACGCCAGCGTGCATTCCAGGAAGCGCCGGGGCTGGTAGCGGACGGTCGCGACATGGGTACGGTGGTGTTTCCCGATGCGCCGCTGAAGATTTTCCTGACCGCCAGTGCCGAGGAGAGGGCTCGCCGTCGATATTTGCAGTTGAAGGGCAAAGTCGAGGGTGTTAGTCTGTCGAGTCTGCTAGATGAGATCCGTGCACGCGATGAGCGTGATACCCAGCGAGCGGTAGCCCCGCTTAAGCCGGCGGCTGACGCCATACAGCTGGATTCCACGGAGTTGTCCATCGATCAGGTGCTTGAACGCATCATGAGCGAGATCGCCATTCGCGATATCGCCGGATGACCAAGAAGGCTACAGGGGACCAGTCATAGTCCTGCAGCGCTTCTTTTATATGAAACTAACCCACACCGTCTGGGGTGTGGAGATGGGCGTATCCTTCGCCCTCATTTACAGGAATTAAAATGAGCGAAAGCTTTGCGGAACTCTTTGAAGAAAGCCTAAAAACCCTGAACCTTCAGGCAGGCTCCATCATCACCGGTGTTATCGTTGATATCGATTACCAAGCTCGCTGGGTAACCGTTCACGCTGGCCTGAAGTCTGAAGCACTCATCCCGCTTGAGCAGTTCTACAACGACGCTGGCGATCTGACTATCAATGTCGGTGACGAAGTTCACGTTGCTCTGGACTCGGTTGAAGACGGTTTCGGTGAAACCAAGCTGTCCCGTGAAAAAGCCAAGCGCGCTGAGTGCTGGATCGTTCTGGAAGCAGCCTTCGCAGCTGAGGAAGTGGTCAAGGGCGTTATCAACGGTAAGGTTAAAGGCGGCTTCACTGTCGACGTTAACGGCATCCGTGCGTTCCTGCCAGGTTCCCTGGTTGACGTCCGTCCAGTGCGCGACACCACGCACCTGGAAGGCAAAGAGCTGGAATTCAAGGTCATCAAGCTGGACCAGAAGCGCAACAACGTTGTCGTTTCCCGTCGCAGCGTCCTGGAAGCCGAGAACTCCGCCGAGCGTGAAGCTCTGCTGGAATCCCTGCAGGAAGGCCAGCAAGTCAAAGGTATCGTCAAAAACCTCACCGATTACGGCGCATTCGTCGATCTGGGTGGCGTGGACGGCCTGCTGCACATCACCGACATGGCCTGGAAGCGCATCAAGCATCCTTCCGAGATCGTCAACGTTGGTGACGAAATCGACGTCAAGGTTCTGAAATACGATCGCGAACGCAACCGTGTTTCCCTGGGCCTGAAGCAGCTGGGCGAAGATCCATGGGTTGCTATCAAAGCCCGTTACCCAGAAAGCACTCGCGTTACCGCTCGTGTAACCAACCTGACCGACTACGGCTGCTTCGCTGAGCTGGAAGAAGGCGTTGAAGGTCTGGTACACGTTTCGGAAATGGACTGGACCAACAAGAACATCCACCCTTCGAAAGTCGTACAAGTCGGCGACGAAGTGGAAGTTATGGTTCTGGACATCGACGAAGAGCGTCGTCGTATCTCCCTCGGCATCAAGCAGTGCAAATCTAACCCATGGGAAGATTTCTCTGGCCAGTTCAACAAGGGCGATAAAATCTCCGGCACCATCAAGTCGATCACCGATTTCGGTATCTTCATTGGTCTGGACGGCGGCATCGACGGTCTGGTTCACCTGTCCGACATCTCCTGGAACGAAGTTGGCGAAGAAGCTGTTCGTCGTTTCAAGAAGGGCGACGAGCTGGACACCGTTATCCTGTCGGTTGACCCAGAGCGCGAGCGTATCTCCCTGGGTATCAAGCAACTGGAAAGCGATCCGTTCTCCGAGTACGTCTCGGTTAACGACAAAGGCGCAATCGTTACTGGCACCGTGAAAGAAGTTGACGCCAAAGGCGCCATCATCGTTCTGGCCGACGATATCGAAGCGACTCTGAAAGCCTCCGAAATCAGCCGTGACCGCGTTGAAGATGCGCGCAACGTTCTGAAAGAAGGCCAGCAAGTAGAAGCCAAGATCATCAGCGTTGATCGTAAGAGCCGCGTAATCCAGCTGTCGATCAAATCGAAAGACGATGCTGAAGAGAAAGAAGCTATCCAGAGCCTGAAAGAAAATGCTCCGGAAGGCGTTGCTGCCGATACCACTATGGCTGCACTGCTGCGTCAAGCAATGGCCAAACAGAACTGAGTTCTGCTTGATCATTAAAAAGGGCGACTTCGGTCGCCCTTTTTTGTGCCTGCAATTTGGCGAGCGGTGATTGGCATTTGTTGAATCAAGGGGTGTTGGTGAAACCAAACTATTTCCCGGGTTGTCTGTTTCTTTAATCGGATCAATCGCCTATTCGCGACTAAGCTTGATTTCAGGTATGTAGTCGTCGGGCTTTGCCTGGCATAAGGAAGTGGATGAACAAGTTTATTGTCCTCATTGCGGTACTGACATTGGCGGGCTGTACCACCAGCGCCAAGACCCATGTGGTGCGCGGTGTCAGTGGTGTAGAGATCGACTGTTCGGGATTGGGGTCGGGCTGGGAGAAGTGCCAAAGGCGTGCGGCGAAGGAATGTAAGGGTTCCGGCTATAAGGTGATTACACGGTCCGACAGCGCGAAGGATGAGGACGAGTATCCATTTGGCTTCAATCCTGCGGGGTATCTGACTCGCACCATGCTGGTGATGTGTCGTTGAGTTCGTGGTAAGTCGGTGTGGTGCCTGATGCTCTGAAAATGGGCGTTTTGACGCTGGTGAAGATATGTCAATCCCTGGGCTGTTCAAAATCTTCCGGGCGTGCTAAAACCTTTCAAGCGCTGATCTAGCTGCTTGAAAAAGAAGGGAAAAATATGACGAAGTCGGAGTTGATCGAACGAATTGTCACCCATCAAGGGCTGCTCTCATCCAAGGATGTGGAGCTGGCCATCAAGACCATGCTTGAACAAATGTCTCAATGTCTGGCCACCGGTGATCGTATCGAGATCCGTGGGTTTGGCAGTTTTTCTCTGCACTATCGCGCTCCGCGTGTCGGGCGCAATCCGAAAACCGGCCAGTCGGTCAGCCTTGACGGCAAATTTGTTCCACATTTCAAGCCGGGCAAAGAACTGCGTGATCGCGTAAACGAGGAAGAGGAGGAGGGCGTTTGATCCTCGCTGCTCACTATCAGGGAGATGCTCATGCGTAATCTCAAGCGCATACTTCTTGGCGTTTTTATTCTATTGCTGGTTTTGGCGATTCTTGCGTTTGTGCTTGAAAACCAGCAATCGGTTTCGTTGTTGTTTTTGGGTTGGGCAGGCCCTGAGCTTCCAGTGTCTCTGGTCGTGGTGCTGGCATTGCTGGTCGGTATGTTTATCGGCCCTATACTCAGCCTGTTTCTGGGGCGCTCGTCCAGAGCGGCACGCAAGCGTCTTGTCTGAAAACGACAAGTGCATGGCGTCTGTCGAAATTGCGCCTCTGCCTGTCTATATCCATTAGTAAAAGATTCATTAAGCTGTAAAATGCGTCCCTTGTTCGATAGTGGCCTATTCCCACTTCGATTCAGACTGACTCTGACGGAAGCCTCCGGTTGATGGCTTCTGCATTCATGGATTAGACAGTGCTCGTTGGTGTCACTGTCCGCAGCTCAAGGGTATGGTTTCGCGTGAAAATTCTAGTTACCGGCGGCGCCGGGTTCATCGGCTCGGCAGTCATCCGTCACATCATTTCCAATACCTCCGACGCCGTGATCAACGTCGACAAGCTGACGTATGCCGGTAACCTCGAGTCGCTGGCTGAAGTTAGCGGTGATTCGCGCTACGTGTTTGAGCGCGTTGATATCTGCGACCGTGATCAGGTCGATCGTGTTCTGCGTGAGCACCAGCCAGATGCCATCATGCACTTGGCCGCAGAGTCTCACGTCGATCGCTCGATTACCGGTCCTTCCGAGTTCATCCAGACCAACATCATCGGTACTTACACTCTGCTGGAAGCTGCACGTCATTATTGGGCTGCACTGGATGATGCGCGTAAAGCCAACTTCCGCTTCCATCATATTTCGACTGACGAAGTTTACGGAGACCTCGAAGGTCCGGAGGACCTCTTCACCGAAACCACGCCTTATCAGCCAAGCTCGCCTTATTCGGCCAGCAAGGCCAGCTCCGATCACCTCGTTCGCGCATGGGCCCGTACTTATGGCCTGCCGACGTTGGTCACCAACTGCTCGAACAACTACGGCCCTTGCCACTTCCCTGAGAAATTGATCCCGCTGATCATTCTCAATGCACTGGAAGGCAAGGCGCTGCCGGTGTATGGCAAAGGCAATCAGGTTCGTGACTGGTTGTATGTCGAAGACCACGCGCGTGCACTGTACAAAGTCGTCACCGAAGGTGTCGTTGGTGAGACGTACAACATTGGCGGTCATAACGAAAAGCAGAATATTGAAGTTGTGAACACGCTTTGCGCACTCCTCGATGAACTGCGTCCAGACTCCGCACATCGTCCGCACGCAAGCCTTATCACTTACGTGCAAGACCGCCCTGGTCACGACCAGCGCTACGCGATCGATGCAAGCAAGATTCAGCGCGAGCTGGGCTGGACTCCAGAAGAAACTTTCGAAACCGGCATCCGCAAGACCGTCGAATGGTATTTGAACAATACTGATTGGGTCGCTCATGTGAAGAGCGGCAGTTACCAACAGTGGATTGATCAAAATTATGCGGATCGCTCGAACAAGGCATGAAAATCCTCCTGCTGGGTAAGAACGGCCAAGTCGGCTGGGAGCTGCAACGCTCCCTGGCTCCGCTTGGCGAGCTGATTGCACTGGATCGCCATTTGGTTAATGGATTGTGTGGCGACTTGTCGAATCTTGATGGTCTGCGTTCGACGATCCGCCAGATAAAGCCTGATGTCATTATCAACGCAGCGGCTTACACTGCCGTTGACAAGGCCGAGTCAGAAGTCGAGTTGGCAGAGCGCGTCAATGCTCAGGCGAGCGGGGTTCTGGCTGAGGAAGGCGCTGCCCTTGGCGCCTGGTTGGTTCATTACTCGACAGACTATGTCTTCAGCGGACAAGGTGTGGTGCCCTGGCAGGAAACGGATAGCGTAGCGCCGGTCAACAAGTACGGTGCAACCAAACTGGCCGGCGAGCAGCTCATCACCGCGTCGGGTTGCAAGCATCTGATCTTTCGCACGAGTTGGGTCTATGGCGCACGAGGTAACAACTTCGCCAAGACTATGTTGCGTCTTGCCACGGATCGGGAAAGCTTGAACGTGATCGCCGATCAGATCGGTGCACCAACTGGTGCAGATCTGATTGCGGACGTTACCGCGCTGGCCATTCGCCAGGCCTTTCGGCACCCGGAATTATCGGGGTTGTATCACTTGGCAGCCAGCGGTGAGGTGTCATGGCACGGCTATGCAAGCCATGTGATCGCATTTGCCAAGGCCAATGGCGAACAGCTTGCCGTGCAGGCCGTGAATCCGATCGATACCACTGCTTATCCTACACCCGCACGTCGCCCACTGAATTCACGCTTGAATACTCAGAAGCTGCGCGACAATTTTTCTCTACACTTGCCGGATTGGCAAAGTGGTGTAACCCGAATGCTTAGGGAAGTTTTGAACAAATGACCACGACAAATCGTAAAGGCATCATCCTCGCTGGTGGCTCGGGTACGCGCCTGCACCCCTTGACCCTGGGTGTGTCGAAACAAATGTTGCCGATTTACGACAAACCGATGATTTTTTATCCGCTTTCGGTACTGATGCTGGCGGGAATGCGCGAAATATTGATCATTTCCACTCCGGATGATCTGCCGTGTTTCCGCAAGCTGCTTGGCGATGGCAGTCTGTACGGCATCAAGCTCACTTATGCCGAACAGCCTAGTCCGGATGGCCTGGCGCAAGCGTTCATCATTGGTGAAGATTTTATCGGTAAGGATCCATGCTGCCTGATCCTGGGTGACAACATCTTCTACGGTCAGCACTTCTCGGACAATTTGCGTTCTGCCAGCTCGCAGCAGCAGGGCGCTACCGTCTTTGGCTACCACGTCTCCGACCCGGAACGCTTTGGTGTCGTGGAGTTCGACCAGAACGGGCGAGCGCTGAGCATCGAAGAAAAGCCGTTGAAGCCAAAGTCCAACTATGCGGTAACAGGCCTGTATTTCTACGATAACGATGTTGTCGAGATCGCTAAGAACATCACGCCTTCGGAGCGTGGTGAGCTGGAAATTACCGACGTGAATCGTGCGTATCTCGAGCGCAAGACGCTCAACGTTGAAATGCTCGGCCGTGGTTTTGCCTGGCTGGATACCGGCACTCACGATTCATTGCTGGAGGCCAGTCACTTCGTTCATACCATCGAACAGCGTCAAGGCCTGAAAGTCGCCTGCCTGGAAGAGATTGCCTATCACAACGGCTGGATCACCGCCGCCGAACTGGAAGCTCAGGCAAATGCCCTGAAAAAAACCGGTTATGGACAGTATTTGCGTAAACTTCTGGACTTGAGCGCTCGCTGATTCGAGTGTTTTCTTTTGCCATTAGCGTAACCATCATGCAAACAGGAAAGGCATGCCAGTCAGATCTCCCAAGGTTGCAGTTTTGCTGGCTGCCTACAATGGAATGCAGTGGATCGAAGAGCAACTTGATTCGCTTATCAAGCAGTCGGGCGTCGACGTAGCTGTTTATATCAGCGTCGATCGCTCTACTGATGGTACGCAAGCCTGGTGTGCGGCTTACGCGGTCGACCATCCCTGTGTCACGCTGCTTCCAGATGCTGGGACGTTCGGCGGTGCATCACGCAATTTCTTTCGATTGATCCGTGATGTGGATTTTGAGCCTTACGATTTCGTAGCGTTTGCCGATCAGGACGATGTCTGGCACGTTGAAAAACTGCACCGCGCAATCACTGCGATTCAGGATCGTCAGGTTGAAGCGTACTCAAGCAACGTTACGGCTTTTTGGCCGAACGGCAAGACTTCCCTTCTGGACAAGGCGCAGTCCCAGGTCTCCTGGGACTTCCTGTTCGAGGCCGCCGGGCCGGGTTGTACTTATGTGTTCAACAAGCAATTTTCTCAAGCCCTGAAAACATCGATGGCCGATCATTGGCTGGAGTTGCAGAAAGTCACTCTGCACGATTGGTACTTCTATGCGTATGCCCGTAGCCATGGGTATCGTTGGTATATCGATCCGCTACCAACCATGGAATACCGTCAACACGAAAGCAATCAGGTTGGCGCTAATACCGGGCTGAGCTCGTTGGTTTCCCGCTACAAAACGATTCACGACGGCTGGTGGTTTGCCCAAGTACGCATGATTACCTTGCTGGTCGGGCTAGGCGACGATCCGTTTGTCAAAAGCTGGCTACAACTGCGACGTCGGCAATTGATGAAGTTGTCATTCAGTGCCTGGAAGTGTCGGCGCCGTGTCCGGGATAAAATCTTTTTCTTTTGCATTTGCTGGGCAGCCGCCTTGTTGGGGAATAAGCATTCATGAGCGCTCCGCGAGTATTGGTGACGGGCGCTAATGGCTTTGTCGGCGAAGCCGTGGTTTTCAGCTTATTGCTGAACAAGCGCTTTTCTCCGATTGCGGCCGCACGCGGCTCAACCCGGCTAAACGGATTATGTCCGGTTGTGTCTTTCGATCTCATTGATTCCGCATCCTTGCCTTCGCTTGCTGACGTAGACGTTGTTATCCATGCTGCGGCACGCGTGCACGTCATGAAAGAAACAGCCGCAGATGCATTGGCAGAGTTTCGCAAGATCAACGTTGAAGGCACTCTCAGGTTAGCGCGACACGCCGCCGACTCTGGCGTAACGCGCTTCATCTTCATAAGTTCAATCAAGGTCAATGGCGAAAGTACTGCTGAGGGGCAACCGTTCAAGGCAGATGACGCGCCAGCTCCGTCCGATGCCTATGGCGTATCCAAATACGAAGCTGAGGAAAGTTTGAAGCGTCTCAGTCGGGAAACCGGCATGGAGGTCGTGATCATTCGACCACCGTTGGTCTATGGGCCGGGCGTCAAAGCCAACTTTCTCAACATGATGCGTTGGCTGGACAGAGGAGTGCCGTTGCCACTGGGGTCGATCTCCAATCAACGAAGCTTTGTCGCCATTGGCAATCTGGTGGATCTGATCATCACTTGTATCAGCCACTCGGCAGCGGCGGGTCAAACTTTTCTGGTCAGCGATGGCGAGGACTTGTCAACGACTGGCCTATTGCGGCGCCTGGCGCGTGCGCTCGGTAAAAAGCCGTGGTTGTTGAAGTTTCCACAGGGGTTGTTGGTGGCCGTCGCGTCGATGCTGGGTAGACGTGCGTTCGCTCAGCGTATTTGCGGGTCGCTGCAAGTGGATATCCACAAGACTCGCGAGTTGTTGAGTTGGAAGCCACCCGTGAACTTGGATGACGCCATGCTTAAAACTGCGAGCCATTATTTTAAAGAGCAATCGAAATGATTTTTTGCTGGCAGATGCTCGGGGTATTCCTGGCTTCCTGGGTGTTGACCCTGATTTTGCGTCGATATGCATTGGCGAAAAGTCTGATGGATGTGCCGAATGAGCGCAGCTCCCATAGCGTTCCGACGCCGCGCGGAGGAGGGGTGGCAATTGTTGTCACCTTTCTTGCGGCTTTACCGTTGATGACTGTGTCGGGCCTGATGAGTCCGGCGTTGATGTATGCACTGTCAGGTGCTGGCATATTGGTTGCGGTGTTGGGTTTTGCCGATGATCACGGACATATCGCAGCACGTTGGCGGCTGTTGGGGCATTTTACCGCGGCCGCATGGGCGCTTTTCTGGCTTGGCGGCATGGCTCCCGTAGTTTTATTTGGCGCACCGATAGATCTCGGTATGGCAGGTACGGTACTGGCGCTGATTTACTTGGTCTGGATGCTCAATCTGTACAATTTCATGGACGGTATCGATGGAATTGCCAGTATTGAAGCGATTTGCGCGTGTGTCGGCGTCTGCCTGGTTTATGGATTGACGGGGCACATCGATTTCATCTGGGTCGCGCTGGCCCTGGCCGCCGCGGTCGGTGGTTTTTTATGCTGGAATTTTCCACCTGCCCGTATTTTTATGGGAGATGCTGGAAGCGGCTTCCTCGGGTTTGTGCTGGGAGTGCTCAGTCTGCACGCCGCATGGTCGGGGGCCGAGTTGCTTTGGAGTTGGGTGATTCTACTGGGCGTATTCATCGTTGATGCGACGTGGACACTGTGCCGACGTTTAATCAACGGTGACAAGGTCTATCAGGCTCACCGCAGTCACGCCTACCAATATGCATCTCGGCAATACCGCAGTCATAAGGCCGTGGTATTCGCCGTCATCGGCATTAACGTCGCGTGGCTGCTGCCACTGTCGATAGCAGTTGGAATGGGCCTCGTTCCCGCCTTCGTCGGCGTGGCAATCGCCTACTGTCCTCTGGTCGTGCTGGCCTGTCTGTATGGCGCGGGCAAGCGGGAAGAGGCGTCTGTATAGCCTCTCATGACGTGCGGGCGTTCAGCTTCGATCATCCAAGCGGTCAACGATTATCTCCCTCGTCACGCGTTCCACGAGCCAAGGGAAAGCGTGAGGATGGTGGATGGGTTCGGCAATGAAAGGTTGCAGATGATGATATGATTTGCAGCCGCCACCGGGAGAGCGGGGCGCCCGGGCTTGGGCTGGAAAGGCGCTCTGCAGGTTTCATTTACAGGTTATATACGCATGCTCTTCGATACATGCGAAGTTGATTGGCTCGGGAGCAGGAAATGCTGCATAAAGACAATAATTTAAATTTGTTACGGCTAATAGCCGCGTTGATGGTTCTTTATGCGCACTCTTTCATGTTCTATGGAAAACCGGCCGTCGGCTTTTTGGGGCTTAGTTCCTATGGCGGGCTTGGGATTGATATATTTTTTGTGATCAGCGGTTACCTGATTACGAAGAGCTGGGGTTCCAATCCGGCGCCTCGCAATTTTCTGATGAAGCGGGCGTTACGAATTTTTCCTGCGCTGATCGTTGTCGTATTGGTCAGTATGTTTGTGCTCGGACCGATTTTTTCGACGCTCAGTTTGAAAGAATATTTTCTACACCCGCTGTTTCCCGGTTACCTGAAGAACATCATTCTGAAGCCGGTATTTTATTTGCCGGGTGTATTTGAACAGTCAAAGGTGCCGGGCGCCGTGAATGGCTCGTTGTGGAGCCTGCCTGTTGAGTTCTTCATGTATCTGGTGATCATGGGGCTAGGCATGCTGTTCAAGGGTGGGCGTGTGGTCTATGCCGTAGCCGCAGCACTATTCGCAGCGGTAGTAGTGTTTTGGTGTTGGCGAGATGCGCCAATGGTGGTGATCTACGGCACCGATATCCGGCAAGTATTCCTGACCGGTATCTATTTCATGATCGGTGCCTGTTTTGCAAAATTTCGTCTAGAGCGCTGGTTTAGCCTGTCAGGTGTTTTTGTCATGCTGATGGCGACCATTTTGCTTGCGCCTTATCCCGAATTTACCAATTTCCTGCCATGGATTACCGTGCCCTACATCGTTTTGGCATATGGGTTGTCCAGTAGTTGGTTGGGCAGCTTTGTCAATAAAGTGGGTGACTGTTCCTACGGTGTCTACATCTATGCTTTCCCGGTACAGCAGATTGTCTTGCTTAAATATCCGGAAATTTCTTTCGGTACTTATCTGTTTACGACGATTTTGATTTCGTTGGCCTTGGGATATTGCTCTTGGCATTTGATTGAAAAAAGAGCTTTGAAATTCAAACCGAAAGAGCCGGCACGTTCAACCGATCAATCGCTCGTGGCTCGACAGGACACACAGCCTGTCGATGCTGAAAGTCAGGGTGTCGCGGGATCAAGAAATTGATACATCAGAAAGGTCATCACGTAGGGAAGATGTTATGAGTCGTTCAGGAATTTTTATTTGTAAGGTGTTTGCTTGATGCAAAATTTTTCAGCAAGTCCCAGGGAAATGATCGCAAGCCTCTGGCGGCATAGAAACCTGATCAAGTCGTTTGTACAGCGGGATGTTCTCGGTCGATATCGTGGCTCGTTCATGGGGATTCTTTGGTCCTTCCTGAACCCCTTGTTTATGCTCGTTGTGTATACGTTTGTGTTCAGCGTCATTTTCAAGGCGCGCTGGGGAACTGGCAGTGACTCGAAAACCGAGTTCGCCCTGATCCTGTTTGCCGGACTGATGGTCTTCAGCCTGTTTGCCGAATGCGTAAACCGTGCTCCCGGATTAATCCTCGGCAATCCGAATTATGTAAAAAAGGTCGTATTTCCTTTGGAGATTCTTCCATGGGTCAATTTGGGCTCTGCGCTTTTTCATGGCGCTATCAGCCTTACTGTCTGGATGCTGGCTTATGTCATCTTCTTTGGCATCCCGCATGCGACGGCATTGTTTTTGCCTCTGATCCTGCTCCCCTTGATCTTCTTCATCATGGGGCTGAGCTGGGCTTTGGCATCGTTGGGCGTATACCTGCGTGATGCCGCGCAGTTTGTCGGAATTGTCACTAGTACGCTGATGTTCCTTTCACCAATCTTCTATCCGGTCACCGCACTGCCTGAACGCTATCGCGGATTGCTTTATCTTAATCCGATGACACCTGTGATTGAGCAGGCTCGGGACGCTCTGTATTGGGGCAAGGCTCCGGACTTCGCCATGCTTGGGCTTTATTTGATCGTCACTGTATTCGTTGCATGGTTAGGCTTTGCCTGGTTCCAGAAGACGCGTAAGGGGTTTGCTGATGTCCTCTGAAATTTCTATAAAAGTCGAAAGTTTGAGTAAGTGCTATCAAATTTATGAACAACCTCGTGATCGTCTCAAGCAATTTGTGATGCCCCCTTTGCAGCGCGCCATGGGGCAAGCTGCGAAACAGTACTTCCGGGAGTTCTGGGCACTTAAAGACGTTTCGTTCGAAGTGAGAAAAGGCGAAACCGTCGGGATCATCGGCCGGAATGGCAGCGGCAAGTCGACACTTCTGCAAATGATCTGTGGCACGCTGCAACCGACCAGCGGCAGTGTGACGACTTCTGGCCGTATCGCGGCGCTGCTGGAACTCGGCTCTGGTTTCAACCCAGAGTTCAGCGGCCGCGAAAACGTCTACATGAACGCCGGCATTCTTGGCTTGAGTAAAAGTGAGATTGACGCACGATATGACGCGATTCTGGAGTTTGCAGAGATCGGCGAATTTATCGAACAGCCCGTCAAGACTTACTCAAGCGGCATGTATGTACGCCTGGCATTCGCAGTCATCGCCAACGTTGATGCCGATATTCTGGTCATCGACGAGGCGCTGGCCGTCGGCGACATATTCTTCACGCAAAAATGTATGCGTTTTCTCGCGGAATTCAAAAAGCGCGGAACAATCCTGTTCGTAACCCATGACACGAACAGTGTCATGAGTCTTTGTGAGCGTGCAGTCTGGTTGCAGGCTGGGGATCGCAAAGCGTATAGCGATTCGAAGACCGTCTGCCAATCCTACCTCGCCGAGTATTACGCTTCTTCTGGGTCAACCCAGGCAGTTGCGGAAACCAAAGTCCATGCAGTCCGGGCAGTTGAGGATTACCGAGATGTTCGTCAGGATTTTATCAACGCTTCGGTGATCAGAAACGACCTGGAAATTTTCAGGTTCTCCGACACCGGGGAAAAATTCGGCCTGAGCAAGGCCCATGTTGTTGATGTTTATCTTGGCAGTGAATCCGGTGCACCGATCTCATGGTTTGTTGGCGGAGAATTGGTTGCGCTTGTGGTTAAAATTCACGCAGAAATTGAGTTGGATCAACCGATTGTAGGTTTCCTGGTCAAGGATAAAAATGGCCAGCATTTGTTTGGTGACAACACTTACCTTACCTATGTCGATGACGCTGTAAGCGTCAGCAGTGGCAGTGACTTTGCTGCCACTTTTAAATTCAGAATGCCGATGATGCCCGCTGGCGACTACACAATCGGTGTAGCGATCGCAAATGGCACTCAGGATAATCACGTTATTCATAGTTGGGTTCACGACGCAATCGCCTTCAAGTCCCACAGCACAAGTGTGTCCACAGGATTGGTCGGGATTCCCATGATCGATATCGAGTTGCAGAAAAATGGATAAAAAGTACAATTTTTCGTATGAGCCTGTCAGTGTTTACGCCTGTGCAGTTGATCTTGTACGAAAATGCTCCGATGCCGGCGCCATACATATCGACTTGGGGTGCGGCTACGCGGCGATTGCTCGTCAGATCGAAAGTGGAGATGTCAGATACATAGGTTTTGATGCCAACCAGGAAAGCGTCAAAACCCTGCAAAACCATGGCATTGAAGCCTATGAGCTAGACCTGAGAGATCATGACGCGGTCGTCGCTCAGCTGGCTTCGCTTTGCGAAAAGTACCCGACTGTAACTATTTCCATTCTGGATGTTATTGAACATCTCGACTATGACTGTGTGCTACTGAGCCGTATCAAAGAGGCATTTTCCTCCGAACAGAAAGTTTCGTTGATAATCTCTGTTCCGAACTCCTCCCACATCGATGTCGCTATCAAGCTGTTGGCCGGTGATTACGATTATCTGGATACGGGTTTGCTAGATAAGACCCACACGGTTGTGTACACAGAGAAAAACTTGTCTGAGGTCACTCGAAAGAATGGCTGGAGAGAAGTCGCTGCTCGTGACTATCACCTTGAATTTAGTGAGCAATTTTCAAAGCAGTCCTCCGTTATCCTGAACAGAGACGTAGGGATTGGTGGGGACCTGAGAAAATTAAAGGCCATTCTTGACCCAGCCAGTGACGTATATCAATTTGTGCGCGCTTATGTGCCGGATGCTAGCGTTATCGTCGAATCTCAGGAAAGCGCTAGTTCAGTGGACGTTTCGGTTTCGCTGGTTATCCAGGAAGACGTTATTGAAGCGAAAGTTTCGGCGCTGTATGCCGCTCTGTCAGAGCTGACAAACAGTGCGTCAATCGTACTGGTGCTGCCTGAAAAATTTGTCGGGAAGTTTGACGGCGCTCTAGCTGTTTTCTTTTACATGGAAAACGGGCTGGAGCGCTTCATTGCGACATCGTTGAAAACCCGTTACTGGTCCTTTGTCAAAAATCCGCAAGAAGTGTGTGTCAATGCGCTCAGCGCCATGATTGATAACTTCGAGGATACCCGTGGAACCCCTCTCCTTGAATTGGTAGAGGCGGAGGACGTGGGTGATTTCAGTCAGTATCAGATGTTTGCCTCCTTCAGTACTCACGCCTCATGGCACGTCATGATTCCGGCTGATTACGCTGGGCGGTTTGGCGATTTTGCATTCTTGCACGGCGATGAGGGTTGGCAGGGTTTTGCGAGGCGCGCAGCCCTTGCCTGCGGAATAAGCCGTGTGGCCGTTGAATTCTCTACGGTTCAGCCAGTCTCGGCATTGCCCATGGATCGAGCGGCTGCATTCTCTCTGGTCTTTACCGATCCGGTGGCCAGCGCGTATATCGTTCGTTCCGATACGTGGGCAGGTGAGTTCTTTGCGGAATTGCAAAAGCTTTCCGAGCGAAACAGTGTGATTGAATTTGATAATCAAACTCTCGAGCGAGCCAATGCTGAATTGCAACTGCAGTTGAGCGATATTGATCAACAACTGAATGAGATTGTCATTAGCAAGTCCTGGACGTTGACCCGGCCTCTGCGCGGTTTTCGTCGTAAGTTATCAAGGGCAAAAGACCTCGCCCGTGCATTCGTGCGCAAGCCAAGACTGACACTGAGAGGTGTGGCGCGTGCCATTTACCTGAGAGTTCCTGGCCTGAAATTTGTCTGGTCTTTTTATTCCTACAGAAAAATGAGGCTTGCACAGATTATTCAGGACAAGACTTTCTCGGCTGATAATCTTCTGGCCTTGAATGCGCTGTCCAATAATCGTTTTATTGAAAATGGCCGTGTTGATGTATTAAAGAAGCTAGAAGATTTTCCTGAGATCGACGTCTCGGTCGTTGCTTATAATAGTGCTCGATGGGTCGCCAATTTCGTTGCCTCGCTAGAATCGCAAAACTATCCGCTTGCAAAGATTAACCTGCGGGTGGTTGATAACGGTTCTACCGACAATACGGTGGCTTTGTTCGAAGAGTACTTGAGTGCACAGGCAGGCAGATTCGCAAGTGCAGAAGTGATTCGTCAGCAAAACCTCGGTTTTGGTGCTGGACACGACCGCGCGATACAAAAAGGCACTGCAGAATTTTGCCTGATCGTAAATCTCGATCTCGAGTTTCTTCCTGAGTCTATCGTCAAGGCTGTTACTGCTGCGGTTAATGATCGCGGCACACCGGCGGCAAGTTGGGAATTTCGCCAGATCCCTTATGAGCATCCAAAGTATTACGACCCGGTTACGCTTGAAGTGAACTGGTCGTCTCACGCCTGTGTGCTGCTCAAGCGCGAAGCCTATTTGCGCTGCGGTGGTTACGACCATGCGATTTTCATGTATGGCGAAGACGTAGAACTTTCTTATCGGTTGCGCTCCTTTGGTTATTCGTTGAAGTACCTTCCGGGTGCAACAGTGCTTCATCACACTTATGAAGAGGCAGGAGAGATAAAGCCGCTGCAGTTTGCCGGAAGTGTGTTGGGTAACACATACATTCGACTCCGATACGGTTCGTTTTCCGACCGTTTCATTGCTTTCGTTCTGTACGCAGCCCTGTTTATATACCCGTCGCAATTTCCCGGTTCGAAGAAAATGCTGCGTCAGAATGTTCCGAAGTTGTTGAAGAACATTCCGCACTTTTTGAAGGGTAAGGGGCCTGCCCCGGTGAAGTTTCCGTTTCGCGGATATGACTATGAGCTGATAAGAGAAGGGGCATTCTGGTCCGCCGAAGCCGTTGCTGAATCAGCAGAAATTCCGAAAGTAACGGTTATTACGCGTACCTATAGAGGTCGTGGCATGTTTTTGAAGCAAGCCATGCAGAGTGTCTTCAATCAGACCTACCTGAACATTGAGCTACTGGTCGCGGAAGACGGCGGTGACACTCAGCGCGCCTTGGTAGACTCGGCGGCGGAAGCGGCTCCGGCACACGTTTCCGTGCGATTTCTGGCAAATGAAAAGATAGGCCGATCGGGTGTTGGTAACGCTGCAATGGCCAATGCGAGCGGTGCTTATTTCATGTTCCTGGATGACGATGATCTATTGTTTTCCGACCATGTTGAAACGTTGATGCAATGCCTCAATGCCGATACTTCAATCGACGCCGCCTACAGTTTGGCATTCGAGGTAACGACCCACGTCAATGAAGACAAAACGTCTTACGTTGAAGAGTTGTTCCATACCCCGGCTGTCTTTCGTCAGGAGTGGGATTATGAAGTGATGCAGCGCCACAACTTCATTCCGATTCAGTCCATTATTTTCAAGAAAGAGCTGTACTCGCGTTGGGGCGGATTTGATCTCGAACTGGACCAGCTCGAAGACTGGAGTCTGTGGTTGTGCTACGGCTTCGAAGGAAATTTCCATTACGTAGAAAAAACCACCTCATTGTTCCGTACACCGGCTGATCAGAACGTACGCGCCGAGCGCCATGCGTTGCTGCACGGCGCCTACGATATCGCTGTTGCAAGCGCTAGAGGCCGGATTGACGCTGTCGTGGGTAAGCCGCTGCAGCCTGTCTGATCTCCGTTGAGTATCGCGCTTGACTCACCGTTGAGCGCGTTACCCTGGAAAACTTTGGTGCGGGATACGCCGGCAGGATTTATTGCGATAAAGCCGCAGCAGCCGTCGCTGTCGATCTTCACCGACAAAAAAAGGAGCGGGCTCTAAGGGCCTGCTCCTTTTTTTGTGGGTGAAGATCAGTGATCAACTTTACGCGTGACCGGATTCAGGGTTCAGATCGTTTTGGGTTTGTGAAAACGAGCTTGCTCAATGTGTAGGTCAACGGCAGTGACAGAATGATTGCTGCCAGCGGTGCGAGAAATTCCGGTAGCGATAGAATCCTGACCCAAAACCAGACTACCAATAAGCCGAACAAGTATTGCGCGAGATAAATCAGAGGGAAAAAAACCACTGACTTTATGCCTTGGTGTTCTTTGAAGACGACGTAGCGACTTAGAAGAAACGCCAATAGGATCCCGCATACATAGCTGATCGAATAGCTGGTCGTGTAGGCAAAGAAGTTTAAGAGGATCAGATAAAGCCCGTAGGTGACGGCGGTGTTGAAGCCGCCAGTCAGCAGAAAACGGAGGAATTTTATCTCGCTCAGTTGTTTTAATTTCACCTCAAACTTGCCCGGCGTTATTTTTTTCCAGCAGGAACTGGTCGTAATCGCGGATATAGTCGCCGGCCTCATAATGCTCGGAGGCGAAGACCAGCAATACTGCATCGGCCGAGTATTTGTACTGGATGCCCCATGTCATTGCAGGCAGAAACAAACCGAGGGTATGTGAGTCTAGAACGAATTCCTGTCTGTTCGTGCCGTTATCAGCGACGACGTGAACTGTCCCTTTGACTGCGATCAGAAACTGATGGCATTCGCGATGGGCGTGTTCGCCGCGAGTTTCAGCGGTCGGTACGTTGGAAACGAGGAAGTAGCGCTTCACTGAGAACGGAATATCCCGTTCGAATTCGCCGACACTGAGGCTGCCTCGAATATCGACAGCTTCAAGCATGCGATGAAGCGTTACGCCGCAGGGATAGACCTCAGACTTGCCAACGTTGCCTGGGCTTTCGACTGTCGTCGTGCCGGTGGCTTTCGCGTCAACGTAGCCAATAATCTTTGCGGGGTTTCCGACAACTATAGCGTTAGGCGGAACTGATTTGGTGACGACCGAACCCGCGCCGACCATTGCCGCCGAGCCGATTGTTATGCCTGGCAAAATAGTGGAGTTCGCACCGAGCGAGGCACCTTTCCGGATGATCGTCCTGGCGAATTCGGTCGGGTAAACCTTGCTGCGAGGGAAAATATCATTGGTGAACGTAACGTTCGGCCCGACGAATACATCATCCTCGATGGTAATCCCGTCCCACACCTGCACGCCGCATTTAAGTGTGACGCGCGATCCGATGATGACATCATTCTCTACAAAAACGTGGTCGCAAATATTGCAGTCATTACCGATGTTTGCATTAGGAAGTACATGCGCGAACGCCCAGATACGCGACCCTGCGCCGATGTTTGGGGATTCGCAAATAGCGTGCTCATGAACAAAAAAATTTCGTGGATCGGTCATTTGTTGACTCCAAAATCAAGGACTTTCATCGGAATCGCCAATGGGCGTCCTTTTGTATTTTCATAGGTCCGCCAAGCATACGAACCGACAACGCCGAGGCCTAATAAATTGAGGCTGCCAAGAAGCGTGATCATGAATAGCGTCATCGCATAGCCCGGGACTTCGATAAGGCCCGCCAGTTTCGAAAAAATCACACTGATGCCATATAACGACGAAAATATCGATCCTGCAGCGCCTACCCTGATCAACAAGCGGATAGGCAGGTCAGTGAAGGAAAACACACTGTCCATCAGGTAATTGATTTTTTTCCTGAGTGTCCATGCCGATTTTCCATGCTCCCTGGCCACGCGAGAGTAGAGCACCACCTCTCGACGGAATCCCAGCCAGAAAATTTGCGCAATCAGCGAGCTGTGCCGTTCCTCGAGCTTGAGGAGATTGTCGCGAAACGCCAGGTTGCAGCCGAACATATCCACACCGCCGGCCGGCATTTCCGGAATGACGTAGCGCTTGTACAGGCCCCAGAACATCTTCGAAGCAAGTTTGGAGAGAAATGGATCTTGCCGGCTTTCACGAACACCCACCACGACATCGACAGGTTCATTGTTCAGAACCTTGTTCATCGTCAGTACGAGGCTCGGTGGTTCTTGGAGATCCGCAGCCATAACTGCAAATGTGCGCCCTTTGGCATGCTGCAGCCCGGTGCGAATCGCCATGAACGACCCAAAGTTCTTCGATAACAGGATCAGCTGCGAAGAGAACTGCCGCATTGGCAGATTCTCTCGCAGCAGTTCGAATGATTTGTCAGGGCTGCCGTCTACAACAAATACTACTTCCAGTTCACCCTGTAGTTGAACATTAAGATCATCTATAGCCTGTAACAAAGAAGGAATCGATTCTTCGTTGCGATAAACTGGAATTACAAGCGATAACACACTAAATCCCCTGTTTGAAGAAGTGGCAGACGACTTCGATAACACGGTTTACTTGTTCAGTGGTCAGGCCCGGGAAGCACGGAAGCGAAACCAGTTTTGAACTTGCGGTTTCAGTAACCGGAAGATCAAAGGTGTCATTTAATGTGTAGGCTGTTTGCCAGTGATCGGGAACAGGGTAGTGAATGTCAGTGCTGACGCCTTGATCTTTCAGGTACAGCGTAAAGGCATCTCTGTTTTCTACGCGCAACACGAACAGGTGTGCGACAAAGTCATCACCCAGGCTAGCTGGCAGTTTTACCGGTAGCGCCGCAAAAGCTTCGCAATATTTTTTTGCGATGTCCCGACGTTCCGCGTTCCATTGGTCGAGCATGGGTAGCTTCACACGCAATATTGCAGCCTGCATTTCATCCAGGCGGCTGTTGCGTCCCAAAGGTACGGTGACATGATATTTGGTCGACCAGCCATATTGCCGCAGCTTCAGCAAGCGTTCGGCAATCGCCGGCGACGAGGTAACTATCGCGCCGCCATCACCCAGAGCCCCGAGATTTTTGGTCGGGTAAAAGCTGAAGCAGGCCAAGTCTCCAAAGGAGCCGCACTGGCCTTGTTCCGAGCGAGCACCATGCGATTGAGCGCAGTCTTCCAGTACCGCAGCGCCAGACGCGCGGGCGATCGATGCGAGTGTCTGGATATCCGCCAGTTGCCCATAAAGATGGGTGACGATGACAACCTTGGCGGGTTTCGCCAATGCTCGCTTCAGTGACTCCGGGCACATGGTAAGGGAATTGTCGTCGACGTCGACGTATACAGGTTCGGCGCCAACCGCTCTGATTGCAGTGCTGCTATAGAAGCCTGCGTTAGCGACGGTAACGACGCGATCGCCAGGCCCCACGCCCATGCCGAGCAACGCGATTTCCAGTGCCTCAGAACCATTGGCAACGGAAATGCAGTGATCTACGCCAACGTAGTCGGCGAATTCGCGCTCGAACGCTTTTACCTCCTCACCCATGATGTACCAATGACGGTTGACAACACGCATGAGTGGTTCGGAAAAGTCGATGCCTGCGTTGGCGGCGACCGCTGAAAAGAGAGGGATTTGTTGTTTGGCGTCCATGGTTTATCCAGAATTTTTTGGCTGCGCGCATGATAAAGGTCAAAGGTTTATTACACAATTGGCTATGCAGCCAGCGAGTTCCTGAGCCGATAACCAGACATGCAAAAAAGTCGGTTTTCAGCTGTTTCCGGCTGCTTGATCGTGGTCTTTTTCTCGGCTTGACGAGCGGCAGGGAGGTGTAATGCTGTTGATTGGCGTGGCCTCCTGGGTGCCAGTGCATCTCGCTTTTTTTAGACGTCTACTGTATTTTGCAAGCGCTTTTTTCCAAATTCCTAAAAATTAAGAGTTTGTCTTTGTTTATGAATGTTTTTTTCCGTTCTAACATATTCCAGAAAAAATCATTTGCAGAGTATTTTCGCAGTCTCCTGATCTTGACAATATTTTTTAGTCTAGTGGGTTTCTTTACTCCGATCAGCAGGCCTGTCTTAAATATAGAGATGGTTTCCAGTGTTTCCGGAACGTCTCAATTGTTTTTTAATGATGGAAATGGCTACAGTGAAGATAACTCCATGAAGGAAGTTGTCATTGCCGGTAGAAATAGTCTGGCGTATCCGCTTTCGATTCAGGCATCTCCCGTTCGTTGGGATCCGCTGAACTCTCCCGGTACTATCGAGGTGCTTGATACGCGCGTCTCTGTGTTTGGCCTGGGTTTTCTGCCGGGAGCGATGAGCTTCAAGGCTCTTAATCAGATTGAAAGCATAAACAATCTTTCCGACAAGTCTGTGATTCGCATGCAGGAAAGTGCTTTCGATCCTGAACTTGAATTGACCTTCGATGCCGAGCAGGTGAGTCGGGTCAGAATAATGCTCAGCGTGCTCATTGGGTTTGCAGTTTCGCTTCTTTTTCTGGTGCTGCTTCACTTTGCCAGTGACATCAAGGCGCTGTTCAGCAGGCTTCCAGCGTGGTTGTATGTGGTTTGTCTGTTAGCGTTTTTAAACTTGTACGTGTTTTATGATCAGCTATTTGGGCAGAGCGTTTTCCCTTGGGACTTCTCTTTGACCTATCATGCAATACCGAATTACTGGTTGACTTCCTTGCAGGCGGGGCAATTCCCGTCGTGGGTACCATTCCAGGGGATGGGCTATCCGCTGTTGATGAACATGCAATCCGGCCTGTTTTATCCGCCGAATTATATTTTCTATGTTTTTAACATTCCTTATACATTGCATGCGGCAGTTGTCTTTCAAGTCATGCATGTGTTTTTTGCTGGACTTGGCGCTTACGTTCTATTGCGAAAGTCGGGACATGATGTTCTTGCCTCGGTAATCGGAAGTGTTGCCTACAACTTGTTCGGCGGCTTTTTCTGCAACTCTGAACATCTGGATATCGTGCGCAGTTTCGCATTCCTGCCGTGGATTTTTGCAGGGCTGGTGGACCTGATGCGCAATGGGGTGAAGCCCTTCCCGTTGATTGTGCTACCTGTTCTGTTGCTGTTTCAATGGACAGGGGGATACCCGGGTTCGTCAATCAGCATCGTCTTTATTTCCTGTGTGTTCATTTTTGGGTCAGCTATCGCCAAAGAATGCTCATGGAAACATTTCATCATTGGCGGAGGGCTCATGATGAGTGGGGTGCTGATGGCATCCCCGGCCTTCTTCCCGGTTCTGATGTTAAAGGGTGAGATAGCCAGGTCGGCCGAAGCGGGCAATCTGGCGAAGACGTTTATCGCTCCCGTGAATTTGCTCAGCCTGATTCAACGAATTGATTTTCCCGGGCTACCGGGTGACGTATCGATGCGCTCGTTGCACGTCTTGATCATTCCTTTTGTGTTCGTTTTTTTCATGAGCGTGAAAGTTTTCAAGCGTAATGTGGGTATGACGGCTGTTGCCGCCTGTGCCTTATTTATGGGCATGGGAGGATGGTTTTTCGACGCGGTTACCAAGGTGTTTCCGCCGCTCGGTTATAGCCGGTTTCCAAGTGCGGACTATCGCGGGTTCATCGCCCTGGCGCTGATATATTTCGCCATGCTCGGTTACCAGGAATACAAAAACAGCAGTGTCGGTGTGGTTAAAGACCGTTTGGTCAGGTTTACCCTGTTTGCCGTGTTGAGTTACTTCGCTGTTGACCCGCTATTGTTGAATCAGGACGCTTTTGTCTTTTCGCTGATTACCATCCTTATGGTGATCGTGGCGCTGTGCGTTCATCGATTCAGATTGAATCCTGCGGTTGTGTTCGTTTTGTTTTTCTCAATTCAGGTAATTGATTTCATCCGTGTCGAAGACGGACAAGCATACTGGGACAACCCTTCCATTTCCGCTGTGCATGCGGAAAAGTTCGGATCCTTGCAAACGCCCGCGCCACTGCTTGTGCAGAGAATCAAAGGGGTTGATTCGCGTGCAGAGCGCAGCGATGCGTTCACGGGTCAGGACTTCGGTTACCAAGGCTATTTGACCGGCATTTATATGGTGGGTGATTATTCAGGGCCAATGCAGTTTCTCCGGCAGAGATACATAGTTGGCAACCCTGACTTGTTGAGTTTTGCCAAAAGAGCCTGGACGCCGATTTTTTTCAAGGCGCAGCCCGATGCACAGGAAGCAATCGAAGCTATTCAGACCGGCGCAGATGCAGCGAGTGATCGGGTACAGCTGTCGTTGTATAAGCCCAATCAGATTGAATATGACGTTAAATCCACGTCCGGGTTTGGTTTCCTGGAAAATGAGACTTACTTCCCTGGTTGGACCATGAATGTCAATGACGGAATACAGGTAACCGCGAAAGATGTTCATGGTTTCCGATACTGGGATATGCCCGCCGGGACATACAAGGCTGTGGCAAAATTTAATATGCCATATTTCCGAACGGCTGTTTTTCTGGCTGTTTTCGGACTGCTGGCGTATTTGTTGAGTGTCGCCTGTTTACTCATGTTCCGTAAAAAATAGCCCGTTCTATTCCATTTGCCTGATTTTTACGCCTGCGGGGTGTCAATCTACCCGCAGGCGTTTTTATTCCGATCAACGGCATCATAAAATGCCTCTCATCAGAAAAATCGCTGTTCAGCCCGATTTGCCCCTCGCAGAGCATTAGTCTTCGCAAAAGCGAAGGACACCGTGCCTTGTGGCGATTTGCCGGTCTGGTTTTGCTAGTGTTTTTTCTGTAACCCGGATCTTTTACTCCGTACAATGCGTCAGCCGGTTCAACCAACGGAGTAGGTCAGATTGGTACGAGGGAATATGGGAAAACTACGCGTATTTTTGCTGGCGCTGCCGCGCAGGCAGAAACGGTTGATTCAAGTGCTGACGGATATTGTCCTTGTGTGGGCCGCACTGTGGATGGCGTTTATCGTGCGTCTTGGCGTTGATGAGATGGTCAACCCGATAAAGGTGCATCTGTGGCTGTTTGTTTGCGCCCCGGTCGTGGCTATTCCCTTGTTCATTCGTTTCGGCATGTACCGTGCCGTCATGCGTTATTTTGGCAATGACGCACTCGTTGCAATCATCAAAGCGGTCAGTTTGTCTTCGCTGATTCTTGCATTGGTGGTCTATTGGTACAGCAACCACGAAACCGTCGTTCCTCGCTCGATCATTTTCAACTACTGGTGGCTGAGTCTGGTCATCATCGGTGGGCTGCGCTTGTTGATGCGCCAGTACTTCATGGGTGACTGGTTCAACGCGGCACAGCACGTACCGTTCACCAATCGCGATGACGGGCTGACGAAAGTGGCCATCTACGGTGCCGGTGTGGCAGGTAATCAGTTGGTGGCGGCATTGCGCATGGGCCGGGTAATGCGGCCTGTTGCGTTCATCGATGATGATTCAAGCATCGCCGATCGGGCAATTTCCGGGCTGCAGGTCTACAAACCCAAACATATCCAACAGATGATCGATGTCACCGGGGCGCAGGAAATTCTCCTGGCCCTTCCATCGTCAACGCGTGCCCGACGCCGGGAAATTCTGCACCTCCTCGAAGGTTTCCCCCTGCATGTGCGCAGCGTGCCGAACTTCACCGATCTCGCCAGCGGTCGGGTGAAGGTCGAAGACATTCAGGAAGTCGATATTGCTGACCTGCTGGGGCGCGACGCGGTGCCAGCGCAGGCAGATCTACTGGAGCGCTGTATCAAAGGCAAGATTGTGATGGTCACCGGGGCGGGAGGATCCATTGGATCCGAGCTGTGCCGACAGATCTTTTCCCTGCAGCCGACCACGCTGTTGTTGTTTGAACACAGCGAGTTCAATCTCTACAGCATTCTTTCGGAGCTGGAGCAGCGTGGCTGTCGTGAATCGGTACCGGTGAAGCTGCTGCCGATACTCGGATCGATCCGTCATCAGGACAAGCTGCTCGATGTGATGAAAACATGGAAGGTCGATACGGTTTACCATGCGGCCGCCTATAAACATGTGCCTATGGTCGAACACAATATCGCTGAAGGCGTGCTGAATAATGTTATCGGCACCCTCAATACCGCTCAGGCCGCATTGAAATCCGGAGTAGCGAACTTCGTATTGATTTCTACCGACAAGGCTGTACGTCCGACTAATGTCATGGGCAGTACCAAACGTTTGGCCGAGTTGACCCTTCAGGCTTTGAGCCGTGAGATTGCCCCGGTTTTGTTTGGCGACAACTCCAACGTTTCCCGAGTCAACAAGACGCGCTTCACCATGGTGCGTTTTGGTAACGTACTGGGTTCGTCCGGTTCGGTGATCCCGCTGTTTCACAGCCAGATCAAATCAGGCGGTCCGCTGACAGTCACTCACCCCAAGATCACCCGCTACTTCATGACCATCCCCGAAGCTGCGCAACTGGTGATCCAGGCCGGTTCGATGGGGCAGGGAGGTGATGTCTTTGTTCTGGATATGGGCGAGCCGGTAAAAATCGTCGAACTGGCGGAGAAAATGATTCATCTCTCCGGTTTGAGCATTCGTTCGGATCGCAATCCACAGGGTGATCTGGCCATTGAGTTCACGGGGCTGCGCCCTGGCGAAAAACTCTACGAGGAGCTGCTGATCGGCGACAACGTTGCAGCGACACCGCACCCGATGATCATGACCGCAAACGAAGATCACCTGCCTTGGGATGTGCTGAAGGCCAGGCTGAGCGAATTGCTGGTTGCGGTCGAAAAGGATGATTACTCCCGCGTCCGCCAACTGCTGCGTGAAACCGTCAGCGGTTACACCCCCGACGGCGAGATCGTCGACTGGATCTACCAGCAGCGCCGTCTCGAGCCCTGATTGTTTCACATCCTGTAACGTACGCATTTTTGACTTATGCCCATCGTGACCTAAGTTTGGGGAGCAGCTTCGGAAAAGCTGCTTTCTCAAATGATGATGGAGCGTCACTTTATGCGTACCGGTTACTTCTACTCGCTGATTTTTACCCTGCTCACCAGCGCCTCTATTACGGCGATTGCGGCGCCAGTTGCTACGCCGGAGCTGCCAAAGGCGCCTCTGGTGATGGAGGTGTCAGCCGCGTCCTCAAAGGAAAAAATCGATCTCAACGACGCAGACGCGCCGACCTTGCAGAAAGAGCTGTCCGGCGTAGGTGAAGCCAAGGCCAAGGCGATTGTTGCATATCGAGAAACAAATGGGCCGTTCGCGTCAGTGGATGAGTTGCTGGAAGTAAAGGGTATTGGCAAAGCGATTCTGGATCGCAATCGTGAAAAGCTGGAAGTGAACTAAGCTGGGTTTTCCAAGCCGTGAGGCCGGTCATTGACCGGCCTTTTTTGTTTCATCAGTACACGGACGGGCCACAAGGTCATGAATACGTTCGTCGGGTGATAAAAAATTACGGCTATCATATCCTGTTAAGATTATGCCTATAATAAATCGCCGCCTCTGATCGCGTGTTGCCTCAGTGGGCCTTTTCATTTCGAGCATTTTCAGGAGTACTGGCATGAATTCCGCAAAACACCAAGGCGTAGCTCTCGTCACTGGCGCTTCATCCGGCATCGGTGCGATTTACGCCGAGCGGCTGGCAGCACGCGGTTTCGATTTGCTGTTGGTTGCCCGAGATCAGGAACGTCTGGAGATCGCCGCGACCAAATTACGCGATGCGCATGGCATTCAGGTTGAGGTGCTCAAAGCGGATCTCACGCAAAAGGACGACGTGCTGAAACTTGAACAACGCTTGCGCAGCGATTCGGGCATCAGTCTGCTGGTGAACAATGCCGGGGTTGCCGCTGACGGTCTGCTGGCCAATGCAGACCTCGATCAGTTGGAGCGCTTGATCCAGTTGAACATCACCGCTGTCACGCGCCTGGCATCGGCGGCCGCCGCGAGTTTCACCAAGGCTAGACGTGGCGCGATCATCAATATCGCTTCGGTGGTGGCGCTGTTTCCAGAGCGCTTCAATGCAACCTACAGCGCCAGCAAAGCCTATGTGCTGAGCCTGAGCCAATCGCTGAATGCCGAACTTGAAGGCACCGGCGTTCAAGTCCAGGCGGTATTGCCCGGCGTAACTCGCACTGAAATCTGGGAGCGTTCCGGGATCGATGCCAGTGGCATTCCGGCCGCGATGGTCATGGAAGCTGGCGAGATGGTCGACGCGGCACTGGCCGGTCTGGATCAGGGTGAGTTGATTACCATCCCGTCGTTGCCCGATGCCGGTGATTGGCAGGCGTTCGTTGCTGCGCGTCATGTCCTTGCGCCGAACCTTTCGCACAGTTCGGCAGCCCAACGCTACAAGTAAGGCCATTCAATTGATCAGGGGTAACCACGGTATGGATCAGCGTCGAGTTGTCGTCACAGGGATGGGCTTGGTTTCGCCGTTGGGCAGTGATGTCGAAATCGTCTGGCAGCGGTTGCTGGCCGGACGCTCGGGTCTGCGTAATTTGCCCGATGCAGTGGTCGCCGACTTGCCGACCAGCGTTGGCGGCAGAGTTTTGACCCTTGAGGAGGATGCCGAGGCGGGATTCGATCCGGATCGCGCCACGCCACCGAAAGAACAGAAGAAAATGGACCGCTTCATTCAGTTCGCCATGGAGGCCGCCCGTCAGGCACTTGAGCAGGCGGGGTGGCAGCCGACCGACAGCGTTGATCAGGAACGCACCGCGACCATCATCGGCTCCGGTGTCGGCGGCTTCGGCGCCATTGCCGACGCCGTGCGCACCACCGATAGCCGTGGCCCGCGACGTTTGTCGCCATTCACCATTCCGTCGTTTCTGGTCAATCTGGCGGCCGGCCACGTGTCGATCCAGCACGGCTTGAAAGGTCCCTTGGGCGCGCCGGTGACGGCTTGTGCTGCCGGGGTTCAGGCGATTGGTGATGCGGCACGCCTGATTCGCGCCGGTGAGGCGGATATTGCCGTGTGCGGAGGGGCGGAAGCGGCGATTGATCGGGTCAGCCTTGCCGGGTTTGCTGCTGCCCGTGCATTGTCCAGTGGCTACAACGACACTCCCGAGCGCGCATCACGTCCCTTTGACAGCGGTCGCGATGGCTTCGTAATGGGCGAGGGCGCCGGCCTGCTGGTGATCGAATCTCTGGAACATGCCTTGGCTCGTGGCGCTCAGCCTTTGGCCGAGCTGGTCGGTTATGGCACCAGTGCCGACGCTTATCACCTGACCGCCGGGCCGGAAGACGGTAGCGGCGCGCGCAGGGCAATGACTTTGGCGTTGGCGCAGGCCGGAGTAACCCCGGATCAGGTCCAGCATCTTAATGCTCATGCCACTTCCACCCCGGTCGGCGATCTTGGCGAATTGGCGGCGATCAAGTCGCTCTTTGGCACCGAGAAGAAAGTTGCCGTGACCTCGACCAAATCGTCCACGGGGCACTTGCTGGGCGCGGCGGGTGGGCTCGAGGCGATCTTCACGTTATTGGCGATTCGCGATCAGGTGGTTCCACCAACACTCAACTTCGAGAACCCTGATCCGGCGAGCGAAGGCGTAGACATCGTCCATGGGCAAGCGCGGTCGATGCCGATCGAATATGCATTGTCCAACGGCTTCGGTTTTGGCGGGGTGAATGCCAGCGTGCTGTTCAAGCGCTGGCAGGCTTAACCTTCGGACTGTTTGAGGTGTTCGCGGGCGACATCGAGAATGCGTTGCGCAAAATCGGCATCCGCGACACTGCGTGACAGCAGCAGCGCGCCAACCAATGTCGACATGATGACAATGGCACGGTCAGCGCTGTTTTCGCCGCTCAGGGTTTCCTCTATTTGCTCCAGCCGCGCATTGAGAATTTTGTCGCTGGTGGGACTTGCCTGACCACGCAAGCCAAGTTCAGAGGAAATGGTCAACAGCGGGCATCCCTCATGGGGCGACGTCAGGTGCCATTCAGACAGATAGGTTTCGATGAATGCTTCGCGAGGGTGTTCCTGGGAAAACAGTTCAGCGCATAGACCATCGACCTGATCGCCGGCCTCTTGCAAAGCCTTCTCGACCAACTCGTCCTTGGACTTGAAGTGCGAATAAAAGCCACCATGGGTCAGCCCCAGTGCTTTCATCAACGGCTGCAAGCCAGTCGCGCCGATGCCGTCCTTGCGGAATCGTGCCGAGGCTTCCTTGATGATGCGCTGATGGGTCTGGGCTTTATGGTCCTGCGAGTAACGCATGTGGAACTCTCCGCAACAATGCCACCATCTTAACCAAGGAAAATTAAATGGTGACTGTACTTCTACTTCTAAAAAGCATGCGGATAAGTCCGAAAGGAACCCGAACGAAAAACCCCGCCAATCAGGCGGGGTTTTTGTCAGCGGTCTTGCGCTTCTTTGGCGTCCGCTTCGGCATTGCGGGCGGCGACGCGTTTGCGTTCTTCATCGGTCAGTTCGACCTTGTTGGCGGTGTCACGCAACATCATCAAACCGCCGACGATCGAGCCGATTGCAACGACCAGAATCAACCAGGCATACCAGGGCATAACGGCTCTCCTTAATGTCAGCGTGACGGACGAGGATTTCGCCGTGCAACGCTGCTTACCACTTTTGAGCGAAGTGACTTCGCAGTGGTTCCATTCTAGGCCGGTTATCCCTGCTGCACCCGAAATCCCTGTAGGAGCCGCGGCACGCTGCGATCTTTTGATCTTTTGGCAAAGCAAAGTCAAAAGATCGCAGCGTGCCGCCTACAGGGGATCACTGGCCCGTGAGCATGGCGTCGGCCGGAGCATTGGCGCGCAACTGGCCGGTAAGCAGGAAGTAGGTGAACCCGACGGCCATGAAGCCGAGGAAGATCAGCCCGATCAACGCGTTGAACCACGCCATGGCGATCAGGCACACCACTGCCAGCACCAGCGCGATCAGTGGGATCAACGGATAGCACGGCGCGCGAAATGTGCGTTCGAGGTTCGGCTCCGACTTACGCAGTTTGAACAGGCTGAGCATGCTCATGATGTACATCACGATGGCGCCAAACACTGCCATGGTGATCATCGCGGCGGTGAGAGTCATTCCGCCGAGGTTGATCAGGCCGTCGCTGTAGATCGCCGCGATGCCGATGATGCCGCCGACGATGATTGCCCGGTGCGGCGTCTGGAAGCGCGACAGTTTCGCCAGCGATGCGGGCAGATAGCCTGCGCGGGCCAGGGCGAAGAACTGCCGCGAATAGCCGAGAATGATTCCGTGGAAACTGGCGACCAGACCGAACAAGCCGATCCAGACCAGCATGTGCAGCCAGCCGGAGTTGTCGCCGACCACGGTTTTCATCGCTTGGGGCAACGGGTCGTTGATGTTGGCCAGGGTGCGCCAGTCGCCGACGCCGCCAGCAAAGAACATCACGCCCATCGCCAGTAACACCAATGTCAGGATCCCACTGATATAAGCCTTGGGAATCGTGCGTTTCGGGTCCTTGGCTTCTTCGGCGGCCATGGCCGCGCCTTCGATGGCGAGGAAGAACCAGATCGCGAATGGAATGGCGGCGAACATCCCGGCAATCGCCGGCGCGCCGAATACGTCCGAGCCGGCCCAACCATTAAGCGCGAAATTGCTGAAGCTGAACGCTGGCGCGACCACGCCCATGAACACCAGTAATTCAGCCACAGCCAGTACGCAGACGATCAATTCGAACGTCGCCGCCAGCTTCACGCCGAGAATGTTCAACCCCATGAACACGATGTACGCGCCGACCGCGGCGTGTTTCGGATCGAGCGCCGGAAACTGCACATTCAGGTAAGCGCCAATGGCCAGAGCAATCGCTGGCGGGGCGAAGACGAATTCGATCAGCGTCGCCAGCCCGGCGATCAATCCTCCTTTTTCACCGAACGCACGACGGCTGTAGGCAAACGGCCCGCCCGCGTGTGGGATCGCGGTGGTCAGTTCGGTGAAGCTGAAGATGAAGCAGGTGTACATGGTCGCGACCATGAACGAAGTCACCAGAAAGCCCAGCGTCCCGGCAACGCCCCAGCCGTAACTCCAGCCGAAATACTCCCCGGAAATCACCAGCCCCACGGCAATACCCCACAGGTGCAAAGTGCCCAGCGTGGGTTTGAGTTGTGTGTTCATGCGGTTGCTCCCTGAACGGTTTGGAAAGCTCGGGGGAGGGCGCGTGCAGTGGGCGTGCCATTGCGGTGAAACAAGTCGTAATGAGTTGAAAGGTGTCGTATCGGGGATATTCGCAGATGGATGGCACACATTTGTGCGCCAGTTGGGTGCGATGTTGCCTGTGCTGCCGTCTTCGCGAGCAGGCTCGCTCCCACAGGGGAATGCATTTGAAAATGTGGGAGCGAGCCTGCTCGCGAAGAGGCCGGCCCAAACGCCACAAAACCTCCTGTAACGCCCGTATAAACCCACTCTTTACGCTTTCTTTATGCCCAGCCAACCCCCTCGGCCTCGCTCCTTTACAGCCTCTTTTCCGACAATCACCCCACACGCGGCAATACGCCGTAACACGGAGATCTTCCATGAGCGTTCTGGACGGGGTGTCCCTGCTGCTGGCAGTGGGGCTGTTCATTTATCTGTTGGTTGCGCTGTTGCGCGCGGATCGGAACTAGGAGCGGCTATGCACAGTTATGACTATTGGCTGATCCTCGCGTTTTTCGCGTTGGTCCTGCTGCCGGCGCCGCTGCTCGGGCGCTTCTACTACAAAGTGATGGAAGGTCAGCGCACCTGGCTGACACCGATTCTCGGCCCGGTCGAGCGCGGTTGTTACCGCGTTGCCGGGGTCGATCCGCAGGCTGAACAGAGCTGGCAGAAATACACGCTGGCACTGCTGGCGTTCAATCTCGCCGGGTTCCTGCTGCTGTTCGCGATCCTGCTGTTCCAGGATCACTTGCCACTGAACCCGCAGAACTTGCCGGGCCAGGAATGGACCCAGGCGTTCAATACCGCGGTCAGTTTCATGACCAATACCAACTGGCAGTCCTACAGTGGCGAAGCGACCCTCAGCTATCTGAGCCAGATGGTCGGCCTCACCGTGCAGAACTTCGTCAGCGCCGCCACCGGCCTCGCCGTGCTGGTTGCGTTGTGCCGTGGTATCGGTCGCAAATCGACCAAGACGCTGGGCAACTTCTGGGTCGACATGACCCGCGCCACCCTTTACGGCTTGCTTCCGCTGTGCCTGCTGCTGGCGCTGTATCTGGTCTGGCAGGGCGTGCCGCAAACCTTCGCGCAGTATGTCAACGCAGTGACGATGCAAGGTGTTGATCAAGTGATTCCGCTGGGTCCTGCGGCCAGCCAGATTGCGATCAAGCAACTGGGCACCAACGGTGGCGGATTCTTCGGCGTCAACTCGGCGCACCCGTTCGAGAACCCGAGCGCGTGGAGCAACCTGTTCGAAGTCGCTTCGATCATCCTGATCCCGGTGGCGCTGGTGTTCACCTTCGGCCATTACGTCAAAGACCTGCGTCAGAGCCGCGCGATCATCGCCTGCATGCTGGCGCTGTTCCTGATCGGTGGCGCGACGTCGCTGTGGGCCGAGTACCAACCGAACCCGACCCTGAACAACGCCGCCGTCGAACAGACCGCGCCGCTGGAAGGTAAAGAAGCACGCTTCGGCACCACCGCCACGGTGCTCTGGTCGGTGACGACGACGGCGGCATCGAACGGTTCGGTCAACGGCATGCATGACAGCCTCAACCCGCTCAGTGGCATGGTCGCGCTGGTCAACATGATGGTCGGCGAAGTGATCTTCGGCGGCGTCGGTGCCGGCCTCTACGGCATGTTGCTCAACGTGCTGATCGCGGTGTTCCTCGCCGGCTTGATGATCGGCCGTACCCCGGAATACCTCGGCAAGAAACTCCAGGCGCGCGAAGTGCAATTGTTGGTGGTGACCTTGCTGGTGATGCCGGTCGGCGTGCTGGTGCTCGGTGCAATTGCTGCCACGGTTCCCAGTGCGGCAGCCACTATCAGCAACCCCGGCCCGCACGGTTTCAGCCAGTTGCTTTACGCCTATACCTCGGCGAGTGCCAACAACGGTTCGGCGTTCGGTGGCCTGAGCGCGAATACGCCGTTCCACAACCTGATGCTCGGGCTGGGCATGTTGATCGGTCGCTTCGGCTACATCCTGCCGGTGCTGGCCCTGGCCGGCAGCTTGGCAATGAAAAAAACCGCACCGATCGGCCAAAACAGCTTCCCGACTCATGGCCCGCTGTTCGTGACCCTGTTGACCGTGACCATTTTGCTGGTCGGCGGCCTGACCTTTCTGCCGACCCTCGCATTGGGGCCAATCGCAGAACATCTGAGTATGGGCTTCTAAGCCTTTCATTTTAGGAGCTGGATGATGAATATGCCCGCAATCAAACCGGCCGCCGTCAAAGCGCCGGAACAAGCGAAAACCGCGATTTCGGCCCTCTGGCGTCCGGCGCTGGTGCAAGCTTTCGTCAAGCTCGACCCTCGGCAGTTGAAGCGTTCGCCGGTGATGCTGGTGGTCGAACTGACGGCGATTTTCACCACCGTGCTGTGCTTCATTCCCGACGCCGATGTGCCGACCTTTGTTGCTGCACAAATCGCGCTGTGGCTGTGGTTCACCGTGCTGTTCGCCAACTTCGCCGAAGCCTTGGCTGAAGGTCGCGGCAAGGCTCGCGCCGACAGCCTCAAGGCGGGCAGCGAAGGTCTCAGTGCGCGGCGCAAACTGGCCAATGGCAGCTTTCAAGTGGTGCCTGCCGCGAGTCTGCGCAAAGGTGATGTGGTGCGTGTCGAAGCGGGGGAGATGATCCCCGGTGACGGCGAAGTCATCGAAGGTATCGCCGCAGTCAACGAAGCGGCGATTACCGGTGAATCTGCGCCAGTGATTCGCGAGTCCGGCGGCGACCGTTCGGCGGTCACCGGCAACACGCGACTGGTGTCCGACTGGTTGCTGGTGAAAATCACCGTCAATCCCGGTGAGTCGACTCTCGACCGCATGATCGCGCTGGTCGAAGGCGCGAAACGCCAGAAGACCCCGAACGAAGTCGCGCTGGACATTCTGCTGATCGGCCTGACGTTGATCTTCTTGCTGGTGGTGGTGACCCTGCAACCGTTCGCCCATTTCGCCAACGGCAGCCTGCCGCTGGTGTTTCTGGTGGCGCTGCTGGTCACGCTGATTCCGACCACCATCGGCGGTCTGCTGTCGGCCATCGGCATTGCCGGCATGGACCGTCTGGTACGCCTCAACGTGATCGCCAAATCCGGTCGCGCCGTAGAAGCGGCGGGCGATGTGCATGTGCTGCTGCTCGACAAGACTGGCACCATCACCTTCGGTAACCGTCGTTGCAGCGCCGTGTATGCCGCGCCCGGTGTGAGTGGTCGCGATTTGGCCGAGGGTGCACTGTTTGCTTCGCTGGCCGACGACACCGCTGAAGGCAAGTCCATCGTCGAGTACCTGCGCGGTCTGCATCCGCAAGCGGAACCGGCGCTGGAAACCCTCACCGCCGTGCCGTTCAGCGCTGAAACCCGCCTGTCCGGCGTCGACTATCAGGGCCGGGTTTATCGCAAAGGTGCGGTGGATTCGCTGCTGGCCTTCCTTGGTCAGAAACGTGCTGATCTGGCCCCGGCGCTGGCGCGGGAAATCGACAAGATCGCGCAGAGCGGCGGCACCCCGTTGCTGGTTTGCGCGGACGGTAAATTGCTCGGCGCGATTCACCTCAAGGACGTGGTCAAGCCAGGTATTCGTGAGCGCTTTGCCGAGCTGCGCAAACTGGGGATTCGCACGGTAATGGTCACCGGCGACAACCCGCTGACCGCTGCGGCGATTGCTGCCGAAGCGGGGGTTGACGATGTGCTCGCCGAAGCCACGCCGGAGAAAAAACTCGCACGCATTCGCCACGAGCAGAACGACGGTCGTCTGGTTGCAATGTGCGGCGACGGCGCCAACGATGCTCCGGCGCTGGCCCAGGCTGACGTCGGTATGGCGATGAACGACGGCACCCAGGCCGCACGCGAAGCGGCGAACATGGTCGACCTCGACAGCGATCCGACCAAGCTGCTGGACGTGGTGCAGATCGGCAAGGAATTGCTGGTGACGCGTGGCGCGCTGACGACGTTTTCCATCGCCAACGACATCGCCAAATACTTCGCGATCCTGCCGGCGCTGTTCGCCTCGATCTATCCGCAACTGGGCGTGCTGAACATCATGCACCTGAGCAGTCCGCAGAGCGCGATCCTCTCGGCGATCGTCTTCAACGCCTTGATCATCGTCGTGCTGATTCCGCTGGCGCTGCGCGGTGTGCGCGTGCAGGCGGCGAGTGCGGCGGCGTTGCTGCGGCGCAATCTGCTGATCTATGGGCTGGGCGGGATTCTGGTGCCGTTCGTGGGGATCAAGGCGATCGACATGTTGCTCACGGCTTTGCATTTGGTTTGAGTTTTAAGAGCCCCTCACCCTAGCCCTCTCCCGGAGGGAGAGGGGACTGACCGAGTGGTTTATCAGAGGTACGTCGACCTGAGCTATCGAGTCGAACTCAGGTCTCCAAAAGCACAAAGATCGGCTCCCTTTCCCCTCGCCCCCTTGTGGGAGAGGGCTGGGGTGAGGGGGAAACGATCCCCCTGACACCCCACAAAAGTTTGCCCAACGAATTCGAGGATTATGAAATGTCCACAATGATACGTCCGGCCCTGAGCCTGCTGGTGCTGATGACCTTGATCACTGGCGTTGCCTACCCCCTGGTGGTGACCGGTGTTGCGCAAGTCGCGTTTCCCGCACAGGCCAATGGCAGTCTGGTCCATGACGCCGACGGCAAGGTCCGTGGCTCGTCGCTGATCGCCCAGGATTTTGTCGGCGATGCGTGGTTCCATCCGCGTCCATCCGCCGGTGCGTTTGCCACCGTTTCCAGTAGCGCAAGTAACCTGGCGCCGAGTAATCCGGCCCTTGCCACGCGAGTGATCGATGACGCCAACAAGCTTCAGGTGCCTGGCCAGGGCCCGGTGCCACTGGCACTGTTGACCACCTCCGGCAGCGGCCTCGATCCGCACTTGCCACCGGCGGCAATTGCCTATCAACTGGCGCGAGTCGCGACGGCGCGAAACCTGCCGGTGGCGACCTTGCAGCAACTGCTCGATGCGCACATCGAACAGCCGTTGGTGGGGCCGCCGGTGGTCAATGTGCTGGAGCTGAACATGGCACTGGAAAAACTCTGAATCGGCGGCGCGGCCATTCGCGAGCAAGCCCGCTCCCACAGGAGTACGCGTTCCAAATGTGGGAGCGGGCTTGCTCGCGAAGAGGCCATCACAGTCACCGCATAAACATCAGGAAGAGAGAGCATCAAGCATGAGCGACTCCGGCCGCGCCGACGCGCTGTTAGCAGACCTGCCCCGCGACGGCCGTGGCCGGCTCAAAGTATTCCTCGGCGCCGCCCCCGGTGTCGGCAAGACTTACGCGATGCTCCAGGCCGCCCACACGCAACTGCGTCAGGGCGTCAAAGTCATCGCCGGCGTGGTTGAAACCCATGGCCGCGCCGAAACCGAAGCGTTGCTTGGCGGCTTGCCGCAGCAACCGCTGGTGCGTTCGGAATACCGCGGGGTGATGCTCGAAGAAATGGACCTCGACGGCATTCTCGCGGCCAGACCGAAGCTGGTGCTGGTGGATGAACTGGCGCACAGCAACGCCCCCGGCAGTCGTCACACGAAACGCTGGCAAGATATTCAGGAATTGCTCGCCGCCGGCATCGACGTATTCACCACGGTCAACGTCCAGCACCTCGAAAGCCTCAACGATCAGGTGCGCGGCATTACCGGCGTACAAGTGCGCGAAACCCTGCCGGACTGGGTCCTGCAAGAAGCCTATGAACTGTTGCTGATCGACCTGCCGCCACGCGAGTTGCTCGAGCGTCTGCGCGAGGGCAAGGTCTATGTGCCGGAGCAGGCGCGGGCGGCCATCGATGCGTTTTTCACCCAGACCAACCTCACGGCATTGCGCGAACTGGCGATGCAAACCGCCGCTGCGCAGGTCGATAACGATCTTGCACAAGGTTATCGCCAGCTCGGTCAGGCCGCGCCGGCAGTGCGCGGGCGCCTGCTGGTCGGCGTCGACGGCGATGCCCAGGCCGAACGTCTGGTGCGGCATGCCAGTCGTGTAGCGCAGCGTCGGCATCTGCCGTGGAGTCTGGTGCATGTCGACAACGGCAGCGTGCGTGACGAGCAATCGCGTTTACGCCTGCAAAATGCGCAACAGTTGGCCGAACGCCTCGGCGGTGAAGTGGTATTACTGCGCGCCGGTGAAGTGGCGAAAACCCTGATCCAGCATGCCGCCGAGCGTCGTGCGAGCCTGGTGCTGGTCGGCCAGTCCCGCCCGAGTCTGCGCCGTCGCCTGTTTGGCGGTGGCTTGGCTGCGCGCCTTTTGCGTCAGGCCCATGGCCTGGAAATCAACGTCCTCGACAACGATCATCAACACCCGCAATCGCGTCCGCGAAGCCCGCTGACACTGGTGTGGTTTGACTATGCCCTGGCGCTGGTCGCGACGGTGCTGGCCAGTGCCTTGGCGTGGGCCGTGTCGAGTGTGCTGCCGTTGCCGAACATCTCGCTGGTGTTCCTCGCGGCGGTGTTGCTGGTCGCGGTGCGCAGCAGCCTCGGCCCGGCGCTGGCCTGTGCGGCGCTGTCGTTTCTGACCTACGATTTTCTGTTCATTCCGCCGAATTTTTCCTTCAGCATCCAGCGCGAAGAAGACGTGCTGACCTTGCTGTTTTTCCTGCTGATGGCGGCGCTCACCGGCAATCTCGCGGCGCGTCAGCGACGACAATTGCAGGCGTTGCGCGACACTCAGGAAGAGACCACCGAGTTGCTCGACCTGTCGCGCAAATTGACGGCCGCCACCGACCGTCAGGCTGTGGTTAGCGCCGCCGCGCAACACCTCAATGGCTGGAGCGATCTGCAACTGTGCCTGCTCAATCGCGATGGCCAGAACGGCTGGAAAGTCGAGACCGGTGGCCCGCTGCAATTTACCGAGTCCGAACGCGCCGCCGCCGACTGGGCCTGGCAACACGATCAACCGGCGGGCATGGGCACCGGCACGCTGCCGCTCGGGCGTTGGTGGTGGTGGCCATTGTCGGTTGAGGACGGGCCGCTGGCATTGCTCGGTGTCTGCGCCAAAGAGGGCCAGACCTTGAGCGGTCAGCGTCGGCGTTTGCTCACCGCGCTGAGTCAACCGTTGGCGCAAGCGCTGGCCCGTGCGCAACTGGCGGATGATCTGGAGGCTGCACGCCTGCATGGCGAAACCGAACAATTACGTAGCGCCTTGCTGGCCTCGGTGTCGCATGATTTGCGCACGCCACTGACGGCCATGCGCGGCAGCATCGACAGCTTGCTCGCACTTGGCGAAGCCATTCCGCTGGAGGATCGCCGCGAGCTGCTCGAAGGCACCCGCGATGAAGCCGAACGTCTTGATCGCTACATTCAGAATCTGCTCGACATGACTCGTCTCGGCCACGGTGCTCTGAAACTGGCGCGGGACTGGGTATCACCCGCCGACATTGTCGGCAGTTCGCTCAATCGCCTGCGCGCGGTGCTCGCGCCGTTGCAGGTCAGTACCGAGGTGCCGGCCGAGTTGCCGCTGCTGTTCGTGCATGCCGCGCTGATAGAACAGGCGCTGGTCAATGTCATGGAAAACGCCGCACGGTTCTCGCCGCCTCACGGTCGTCTGGAATTGCGCGCTGGCGCCGATGACCAAGAGATTTTCTTCTCGGTCAGCGACGAAGGGCCGGGGATTCCCGAAGACGAGCGGGCGAAGATTTTCGACATGTTCTACACCGCTGCACGCGGTGATCGCGGCGGCCAGGGCACCGGTCTCGGGTTGGCGATCTGTCAGGGTATGGTCGGCGCGCACGGTGGGCGGATCAGCGTTGCCGATGGCATCGAAGGGCGCGGCACCTGCATCACCTTGCACTTGCCCTTGCAGGCGCAACCGGGGATGGATGATGAAGCCTGAATTCGCCTGCGCTACTCTCTTGCCAATCTTTTCTGTTGATGTGAATCCATGAGCCAGACCGCGACCATTTTGGTCATCGACGACGAACCGCAAATCCGCAAGTTCCTGCGCATCAGCCTCGCTTCGCAAGGCTACAAAGTGCTTGAGGCCGGCACCGGTGCCGAAGGCCTCGCGCAAGCGGCGCTGAATAAACCGGACTTGTTGGTGCTCGACCTCGGCCTGCCGGACATGGACGGCCAGCAAGTGCTCCGTGAGTTTCGCGAATGGGCCACGGCGCCAGTGCTGGTGCTGTCGGTGCGTGCCAGCGAAGGGCAGAAAGTCCAGGCACTGGATGGCGGCGCCAACGACTACGTGACCAAGCCGTTCGGGATTCAGGAATTTCTGGCGCGGGTGCGGGCATTGTTGCGCCAGGCGCCAGCAGGAGAGGCGCAGCAAGCGGCACTGAATTTCGGCCCGCTGACGGTTGATCTGGCGTATCGGCGGGTGTTGCTCGACGGCGTCGAAGTAGCGCTGACCCGCAAGGAATATGCGGTGCTGGCGCAACTGGCGCGGCATCCGGGGCGAGTGATCACCCAGCAGCAACTGCTCAAGGATATCTGGGGGCCGACCCACACCGAGGACAGTCATTATCTGCGGATTGTGGTGGGGCATTTACGCCAGAAACTGGCGGACGATCCGACCCGGCCACGGTTTATCGTGACCGAGGCAGGTGTTGGTTATCGGTTGTTGGAATCTTCTCCAATGTAGGAGCTGCCGAAGGCTGCGATCTTTTGATCTTATTGCTGCTGCTCACTCTCATACCGATCCAGCGTATCGCGCGCAATCTCGCGGCCCAGCGCGATCAACTCCGGCGCCTTGTAAAACTCGAAAAACCGGCAAACCCGCTTCGGCACGTTGATCAGGATGTCCGGTGGATAACCGGCAATCTTGTACTGCGCCAGCGAGGTCTGCATCACCTCGAAACTCTGGTTGATCAAGTCCAGCAGCGACGCCGGCCCGACGTTATCGATGATGAACGAACCGGTCGCGGATTTCGGCGCGCCTTCACGCTCCGGAGCTGCCGCCGGTTGCTGGTTCTCCGGCTCTGCACCTTCGAGCCACGGATTGATCTCAGCGGCCTCGGCACGCAAGGCTTCCTGCTCCAGTTTCAGTAACTGCTCGGCCTGTTTGCGGCGGAACGGCATCTTCGAACCCAGCGAGTTGATCAGGCTGTCGAAGCGCGAACGGAATGCCGGCGGACGTTCGATCACCGGCAATTTGTAATGGCGCTGGTTGGTCGAGTTGAGATTGACCGCAATGATCAGATCGCAGTGACTGGAGACCACCGGCACGATCGGCAACGGATTGAGAATGCCGCCATCGACCAGCATGCGATTGCCTTGCATCACCGGTGTGAACAGGCTTGGAATCGCTGCCGAGGCGCGCATCGCCTGATGCAGGCAACCTTCCTGGAACCAGATTTCCTGTTGATTGGTGAGGTCGGCAGCGACGGCGGTGTAGGGGATGCGCAGGTCTTCGATATTGATCTCGCCGACGATCTTGCGAATCTGCCCGAAGACCTTCTCGCCGCGAATCGCGCCGAGGCGAAAACTGACATCGACCAGACGCAACACATCGAGGTAGTCGAGGCTTTCGATCCAGCGGCGATAGTCATCGAGCTTGCCAGCCGCATAGATCCCGCCGACCACCGCGCCCATCGAACATCCGGCAATGCAGGCGATGTCATAACCGCGTCGTTCAATCTCTTCAATGACCCCGATATGGGCGTAGCCCCGGGCGCCACCGGAGCCCAGCACCAGTGCGACACGCTTTTTCATCAAACTTCCTCCCGACAAGGTTGCACAATGCACCCATCGGGCAGGCGGCTCAATCGTCGAAGTCGTCGGGTGCGCCGCTGACGTCGTTTTTTCGATACTCAGTGACCCTTCGGCGCTATCCTTTTCGCCAGCGCAGATTTACCCGCCGGCAAGGCACTTTTCCCCGGCCTGACCGTCTTACCTGCACGACTGTTGACCAATCTTTGAGGTGTGAGTGATGAAAGCCTGGATCTGTGTGCCGTTGATTGCCCTGGCATTGGCCGGTTGCGCCGGTAAAACCGCTTACCGCGACAGTTGTGGCAGCCAGCTCGACGCCGCCTGGCATGAACTGGATCTGGCCAAGGCCGAAGGTTTTGCCGGCACCGTCAGTTATTCCAAAGCGCTGTCGCTGTTGACCGCAGCCAAAACCCAACAGCAATTTGAAGGGTTCGAAGGCTGCAGCAGCAAAGCCGAGAAGGCGCGCTTCTACATTCGCGAATCCCGCGCCGGGCGCTAAGCTGCTGACCTGAAGCAAGGATGCAGGCTTGGCAAAGCGCCAGACTCATCCCCCAGGCCATTTGATACGGGAGCAAGAGATGTCTGCGTTAGTTGACCGCTTGGTGGCTCATGTCCTGAGCCTTGAGGTGCGCTTGCTGGCCTGTCAGGCGCGGTTGACCGCGCGCACCGATCCCGAGGCGCTGCACGATTTGCGCACCACGGTACGCCGCTTGCGTAGCCTGTTGCGGCCATTGCGCGGTTTGCCGGGGGTCGAGCAACTCGAAGACGCAGCGTCCGCTGTCGGCCAATTGACTACGCCGTGGCGCGATTGCGAAGTGCTTGCGGACTATCTGCTGAAACATCAGCAACCGGAAGCTGCGCAACGGCGCATGGCGCAGATGGCCGAAGCTTATCCGGCACTGGCGGCGAGTGCGGAAGTGGCCTCGCTGCTGATGATTCTCGACGCCTTCCCGCGCTTTCTGCGTGCCTCTCAGCGTCAAGGCCTGCTCAAGGGCCTGGACCGGCGCATCGAAAAGCGCCTGGGCAAACAATGGCACAATCTCGGCGCAGCGCTGCGTGATCCGGCGCACGACCGCCATCGTCTGCGTCTGCTGATCAAACGGGTGCGCTATGGCATCGAAGCCTATCCCGAACTGGATCGCCTGCCGCAAGCGGCATTGGCGCGTTTGAAGTCTGCGCAAGGCGCGCTGGGCGACTGGCATGATTGCTGGCAATGGCTGGCGAAAGCCGAGCTCGAAACAGATCTGCAGCCCTGCGTGGCGACGTGGCAGGCGACCATGATCAAAGCCGAAATCAAGGCTGATCGCGTACTCGAAAAACTCAGCTCAACCTGCTTCAAATCCTGAAAACCACACATCCCCTGTAGGAACTGCCGCAGGCTGCGATCTGTTGATCCTGTTTTTAAACAGATCAACATCAAAAGATCGCAGCCTGCCGCAGCTCCTACACGGACGTGGTGTCTGATCTGTCAGTCTCTTTGACCGGAATAGACGCTGCGGCCCCGTCTTGAGCTGGTTAAGATCCCTGCATCCACTTTTCGTTTTCTGAGGTTGCCATGCGCTTTTGCGATCTGCTCGATGCCGTCCGCCGCGATCCCGAACTGACCATTCCTGCCGAATGGGCTCAAGGTCGCGCCAGTTTCGGTGGCCTGGTCGCCGCGCTGCAATATGAAGCCATGCGCGCCAAGGTGCCCGCCGATCGCCTCGTGCGTTCGCTGGCGATCACCTTTGTCGGCCCGGTCGAGCCAGACGTGCCGGTGCGCTTTGAAGTCGACGTGCTGCGCGAAGGCAAAGCGGTCAGCCAAGTGCTGGGGCGGGCGGTGCAGAACGGTCAGGTCGTGACGTTGGTGCAAGGCAGTTTCGGTGCCTCGCGCGCCTCGGAGGTGGCGGTCGCAGCGCTGCCGGCCCCGCAGATGAAACACTGGGACGAATGTCAGGAACTGCCGTTTATCAAAGGTGTTCTGCCGGAGTTCATGCGTCATCTGGCGATGCGCTGGAGCATCGGTGGCCTGCCATTCAGCGGCAACGATTCGCGGGAGATGGGCGGTTGGGTGCGCCTGCGCGGCGACGTCAAGGAAGAACCGGTGAGCGAGGCGCATATTCTCGCGCTGGTCGACGCCTGGCCGCCGTCGCTGTTGCCGCACCTGAAGAAACCGGCCATGGGCAGCACGCTGACCTGGACCATCGAATTCGTTCAGCCGTTGCGGCCATTGAGTACGCTGGACTGGTGCAAATATCGCGTGGAAACCGAATACGCCGCCGACGGCTACGGGCATGCCGCCGCCAAGCTGTGGAGCGCGGAAGGTGAGCTGATCGCCATGAGCCGTCAGACTGTCACGATCTTTGCCTGAATCAATGCCGACGGTGGCGCTCACGCCAGGCGCGCCACCAGCCGCCACTGAGAAAAAACCTTGGAAAGGTCAGGAACTGCTCGACCAGCAAACGTGACACGGCATCTTTGCGATCACTGAACGGCTCGGAGGCTTGCGCCTCCAGGCTGTGACCGTGACGCTGCAGACCCAACGCGGCGATGATGCCGATCACACCGATGGCGACGCTGGCCAGGCTCAGGCTGAACACGCCGGAAACGATCAGCAAAAACGCCACGATGAACAGCGGCACGGCAAGCAGGTGCAATACCAGATTGGTCGGGTGCTGATGGTTGTTCGGGTACGCGCGCCATTGCCACGCGGGAAGGTTGGGGTGACGTTTGCCCATGATGACTACTCCTCGATCCATGTTGAACACATGGTTGAAGAATAGGCCGGGGCGCGGAGGGCGGCGAATCAAGCTTGGCTATTGGCCTGATAGGTGTGATGAGCAAAAAAGATCGCAGCCTTCGGCAGCTCCTACATTGAAATGCGTACACCTGTAGGAGCTGCCGAAGGCTGCGATCTTTTGATCTTCAAAGCTTCAACTGCCCAATCGCCTTGCTCAATTCTCCAGCCAACGTCGCCAGCTCATTACTCGTCGTCGCCGAGTCCACCGTCTGCTGCACAGTGTTCTCTGTCACATCGCGAATGCTCACCACCGCCCGGTTCATCTCTTCCGCAACCTGACTCTGCTGCTCTGCCGCCACGGCAATCTGCGTGTTGCTCTCGCGCATCTGCGCCACCGCCCCGGTGATTTCCGCCAGCGCTGCGCCGGCCTCCTGCGCTTGCTGCACGCAATCGTCAGCCTTGTACGAACTTTCCTGCATGAAATCCACCGCGTCGCGGGTGCCGGCCTGTAACGCCGAAACCATGGTGGTGATCTCGTCGGTCGAGGCCTGCACTCGTTTGGCGAGGTTGCGCACTTCATCGGCGACCACCGCAAAACCCCGACCCATCTCACCGGCGCGAGCGGCTTCGATGGCAGCGTTCAAGGCCAGCAGATTGGTCTGCTCGGCAATGCTGTGAATGACGCTGACCACACCGTTGATCTTCTGGCTGTCCTCGGCCAAACGCTGAATCATCTCAGCTGTCTGCTGCACACCGCTGGACAGGCCGGCGATCGACTGCTGCACGCGGGCGACCACTTGCTGACCGCTGCCGGCGAGGCCGTCGGCAGTCTGCGACAGATCGCGGGTGGCGCCGGCGTGTTGGGCGATGTGGTAGACGGTGGCGGTCATTTCATTGATCGCGGTGGCGGCCTGATCGGTTTCGCTTTGCTGGCCGAGCATGCCGTGGCGCACCTCGTTCATGCTCGACGCCAGCCGCGCCGCGCCGATATCCAGTTGCCGGGCGGTGTTGGCCACGGTGCTGACCACGCGCTGATAACCAGCCTGCATCGCGTTGAACGCATTGGCCATCTGCCCGACTTCGTCTCTACCGGCCAACGGCACGCGGGCCGAAAGATCGCCGCTTTTCTCGACGTGGAGCATCACGTCCTTCAAGGTGTTGAGCTGACTGAGCAGAAAACGGATCAGCAGTTGCGAAGCACCGAGCATCGCCAGCATCAGAATAAACACCGCGACCGCGTAGTTGGCAAAACGCTCGCTGAACACCTGGCTCAGGCTCGGGCCATGAGCAATCACGGCGACCTGTTGGCCATCGGCGCGGCTGAACACTTCGGCGCCCATCAATGGGTTATCGCCAAACAGCGGCATGTGATTGATCTCGATCCAGCCGTTGCTGTCGGTGATCTCCAGCAGCGGTTGATCGTTGAGGCGCGGCGCTTCACCGCGTTTGAAGGTCAACACCTGATCAGTTTTGGGCAGGGCCTGACTGCCTGGCCAGGCCTTGAGCAATTGCGCCTGCGCTTGCGCAGATGCCTGCGAGGCGTGGCTGCGTGCCTGTTGCTCGAGTTGTACGGCGTACAACACCAGCAGCAGGGTAGTGACGAAGGCGACGGCATTGACCGCCCAGAATTTGTACTTCAGCGAGATATTGCTAAGCCAGGCACCCATGGAGGTCTTCTCTGATAGCGGAAACAGTTTCGGCAAGGTGCCAGCATTGTGCCGCTATGCAGGAAGGGGGGGGGTGATGTGGGTCAAGAGATTAAAAGATCGCAGCCTGCGGCAGCTCCTACAGGGGTACGCCATCCCAATGTAGGAGCTGCCGAAGGCTGCGATCTTTTACGAATTACACCAATGTCGGCAGATTGAAGAATGCGCGAGCGCAAGCCGTCGTGTGCGCTGCCAGATCGTCTTCGCTTTCGCCACGATGCAACGCCACCTCACGCAGCACTTCTGTCAGATACGCCGGCTCGTTACGCCCGTTCTTCGGCTTCGGCCGCAAGGTGCGCGGCAGCAGATAGGGCGCGTCGCTTTCCAGCATCAGCCGTCCACGCTTGATCTCCTTGACCAGCGGATGCAAATGCGTGCCGCGACGCTCGTCACAGATCCAGCCGGTAATGCCGATGTGCAGATCCAGATCGAGGTAGCTGAACAAGGCCTTTTGCTCGCCGGTGAAGCAGTGCACCACCGCAGCGGGCAGTTGATCGCGGTAGTCCTTGAGGATTTCCAGCAGGCGCTGACTGGCATCGCGCTCGTGCAAAAACACCGGCAATTGCAGTTCAACGGCTAACGCCAAATGCTCTTCGAGCACTTTTTCCTGCTGCGGGCGCGGGGAGAAATCACGATTGAAATCCAGCCCGCATTCACCCACGGCGACGACGCTGGACTCCTTCAGCAGGCTGCGCAGGCGACGGGCGCTGTCGGCGTTCCAGTCACTGGCCGAATGCGGGTGAATACCGGCGGTGGCGAACAGGCGCTGGCCGCTCTCATCGAGTCGCTGGCACAGCTCCAGGGCCTGCTCGCTACCCTCGACGCTGGTGCCGGTCAGCACCAGTTGGCAGACCCCGGCGGCGTAGGCGCGGTCGAGTACGGCCTGGTGTTTGTCGGCGAAACTTGGGTTGGTCAGGTTGACGCCGATATCGATGAGTTGCATGGTTGCTACCTCGGGCCGAAGGCCGGAAAGCATACCAGAGCTGTAGATTCAGAAGAAAAGCCAAGAACTACAACGAGTTATAGCTGTCTCTTGATGCCGCGAGGCAAGCCGGTCTGGCAACGATGCCATCACTGTGCCAGTCTCTCGCACGTTGCCAGCGCTCCAGGCGCTCTGTTTTCGTCGGTGATTTCGACCGTTCAGCGGTGAAATTGCCCCGTATTCTTTCCGGAGAGTGGATGATTCGTCCCTCGATTTTGCTGTTGTTGTGTGCCTCGTTGCTACTGCCGATGACGGCGGTTGCGCGCCTGCCCGGGCCACTGCAAGCGGTGCCGGCCGCCAAGGTGCGCGACCTCTCGGAGATTCGCAGCAGCCGCGTGCTGCGCGTGCTGGTCAATCAGAGCCGCAACAGCTCCGGCGAAGTCCAGGGCCAGGCCATCGGCGTCGAATACCATCGCCTGCGCGCCTTCGAGCAATACCTCAATGGCCATGCCCGCGATGGCCAGGAAATCACCCTCAAGATCATTCCCAAAGCCAAGGATCAATTGCTCGGCGCCTTGCAGCGCGGCGAGGGTGATCTGGTGGCGCCGGGCGAGTTGCTCGAACTGCAGGCGGGCCATGCGGTCGCCAGCAGCGAACCGATTGCCAGCAACGTGCCGCTGGTGCTGGTCGGCATCAAGGGCGAGCGACGCTACACCAAGGTCGAACAACTCTCCGGTAAAACCCTCGCGTTGCCGACCGGCAGTGCGGCGGGGGAGGCGGTCAGTCAGCTCAACCAGAAACTGGCGTTGCACAAACTGGCGCCGATCAAAATCGAATGGGTCGATCCGACACTGGCCGTCGAAGACGTGCTGGAGATGGTCCAGGGCGGGATTTTTCATCTGACGATTGTCGAGCAACCGATCGCCGAACGATGGGGCAAGATCCTGCCGAAGTTGCGTTTCGACCGGCAGTTGATAATCAGCGAGCCGGGCGAGGAATACTGGTTCGTGCGTCGTGATGCGTCGATGCTGCGAGCGAGCATTGATCGCTTTCTCAGCGGTTACAAGAAGCCCTCGAACGAGGATGTAGCGTTTCTGCGCATCTACCGCCGTCTCTATCAAGTCCACTATCCATTGGCCAAGGCCGACCGCCAGCGCCTGGAAAAACTGCGTCCGACCCTGCAGAAACATGCCGCTGCGCAGAACATGGATTGGCTGAACCTGGCGGCGCTGGCGTTCAAGGAATCCGCGCTGCAACCCAGTACCCGCAGCGGCAGCGGCCCGACCGGGCTGATGCAAATCACACCGTCCGCCGCGCAGCGTGTCGGCGTCAATAACATCCAGAATCTCGATGCGAACGTGCAGGCCGGGGCCAAGTATCTGGCGATGATCCGCCGCAAGTTTTTCAACAGCCCCAAACTCAACGAGCGCGAGCGCATGGCCTTCACGCTGGCCGCCTACAACATCGGCCCGGAACGCGTCCAGGGCATGCGCGCTGAAGCCCGGCGGCGTGGGCTGAATCCGAACCAGTGGTTCTTCCAGGTTGAGCGTATTGCCATGGAGCAGGTGGGAATGGGGCCCGTCAGCTATGTTAATAGCGTGAACAAGTATTTCCTGGCGTTCGACCGGGAGCGGGAGTCGTTGGAGCCCGGAGGCCAGAAAGTGGTCTCGCGCAAATGATCAACTAAACTGATTGTTATGGCGAAATAATTGCGCTTTTAACATTTGGTTTACTGATTAATATAGCGGCCAACCAACACACATAACTTCTCGCAAAACAAGGAATGCACCATGAGCTCTCTGATCAACAAGGTACTGTTCACCCGCGCCGGTTACGGTCTGACCATTCTGCGCATCGCCGTCGGCGTGATCTTCGCCGCTCACGGTTCGCAGAAACTCTTCGGTCTGTTTGGTGGGTACGGTCTGGCGGGCACCGCGCAATACATGGACAGCATCGGTCTGCACCCGGGTTATGTCATGGCCACTTTGGCCGGCGGTACCGAGTTCTTCGCCGGTCTGGCCTTGATCATCGGTCTGCTGGTACGCCCGGCGGCGTTGGGCCTGACCTTCCTGTCGCTGGTGGCAATCTTCACCGTGCACATCGGCAACGGTCTGTTCATGGCCAACAACGGTTACGAGTTCGCTCTGGCCCTGCTCGGTGGCAGCCTCGCGGTGCTGATCGAAGGTGCCGGCAAGCTTTCGGTGGATCGCGCCATCGCCGGTTAAGCGCTCTGGCTCAAGCAAAAGGCCCGCATTGTGCGGGCCTTTTTTGTTGCGGCTGATTCTTGACACTGATCGGTCACGTTCTCTAGGATGTTGCTCATGCGCCGATTTAAACAGCTACTTGCGGGGCGCCAGGTGACTAGAACAGTTGCCGTCAGAAGCCGGAACAGGGCTTCGAAATACCGCTAAAGCGCTGGTTCGGTGTTGCCTCTCACCTGCCATGCAGACTTTTGAGGCAGAGACACGACACGATGAATGCACTACGCCCTCCAGCACGTCCCGCGCCGATCACGGCACATATCACCCAGCGCAACCCGAAAATCCTGCTTGGCGGCAAACACCAGCCGACGCTGTTGCGTTATCTGGATGGCTGGCCACGTCGCAGCGGCGGCCCTGCGGCCTTCCTGATCCAGTTCGTTGAACACGGTGAATCGCTGGCGCGTTTTGCCAGTGACAGTTTCGATCTGGCGGTGATTCAGGCACCCAACACTGAAGACGCCCCGGAAATGATCAAGCAACTGGTCCGCGTCGCGCGGCAGGGGTTGATCACCCGCCGCTGACAGGCTTTACGGGTAATCGATCGCCACGATGTAGACGAGTTGCTCACCGGTCGGCGTCTGCACCCGCACTTCGGCGTCCAGCGCCTTACCGATCAGGGCGCGGGCCAGAGGCGAGTCGATGCTGATCAGGCCCAGTTTCAGATCCAGTTCATCCGGGCCGACGATGCGGTAGCGCGATTGCTTGCCGTCTTCGTCTTCGATGGTCACCCAAGCGCCGAAGTAGACCTTGTTCGGATCGCTGGGCTTTTCGCTGACCACCTTGAGTGCTTCCAGGCGTTTGGTGAGGAAGCGTACGCGACTGTCGATCTCGCGCAGCATCTTTTTACCGTAGGTGTACTCGGCGTTTTCCGAGCGATCGCCCTGAGCCGCCGCCTCGCTGACCGATTGCGTCACCTGCGGGCGACGCACGTGCCACAGCTCATGGAATTCGGCGCGCATCCGCGCTTCACCTTCAGGGGTGATCAGCGCGGTGCCAGCGGTGCGAGGAGGGCGATAACGGCTCATGGCAACTTCTTGTGGTTAAGAGCGCCTGAGTCTATCAACCCTCGCGCAACACTGTCAGTGGGCTGGCATTCAGTGCCCGCCGTGTGCCGAACACGCCGGCACCGCCAATCAGCACCGCGCCAATCAATGGCAGCACCAGCAACCACGGGTGCGGATGCCATGGCAGATCGAAGGCGTAGCGATACAACACCAGACTCACCACTTCCGAACCGATGGCCGCGAGCAGACCGCTGACCGCACCCAGCAAGCCGAACTCGATGCGTCGTGCCTTGACCAGCAACTTGCGTTCGGCCCCCAAGGCACGCAACAGCGCACCTTGGCGAATGCGCTCATCCAGCGTCGCCTGCAAGCCTGAGAACAACACCGCCATCCCCGCCGCGAGGACAAACAACAACACATATTCGACGGCCAGGGTGACCTGGGCGAGGATGCTGCGCAGCTGTTCGAGCAAGGCTTCGACCTGCAGGATGGTCACGGCCGGAAAGGCTCGCGACAGTTCAACGATCTGCTGGTCATGACCGGGCGCCAGATAGAAGCTGGTCAGGTAGGTCGCCGGCAGATCCTTGAGGGTGCCAGGCTGGAAGATCATGAAGAAGTTCGGCTGGAAGTTGTCCCAGTTGATCTCGCGCAGGCTGGTGACCTTCGCCTCGCGGTTGACCCCGCCGACACTGAACACCAGGTGATCGCCGAGTTTGAGCTTGAGGCTTTCGGCGACTTTGCCTTCCACCGAGACACCGGGTACAGCGTCGCTTGGCTGATCCTTCCACCACTCACCTGCGGTGAGCTTGTTGCCCGCCGGTAAATCCGCCGCCCAGGTCAGGCTCAGATCCCGTTGAATCGCTCGATCTCCGGCTGAATCCTTGCTGACGATTTGCTGCACTGGATCGCCGTTGATACTGATCAGTCGTCCCGGCACAACCGGGTAGAGCGGCGCGGCTTGTGCTGACACGTTGATCAAGTGATCGCTGAAGGCCTGTTTGTCGGCCGGCAGAATATTCAGGGCGAAATAGTTGGGCGCGTTTTTCGGCAACTGGTTTTGCCAGGTGTCGAGCAATTCACCGCGCAGCAGGGCGATCAATGCCATCGACAACAGAATCAGGCCGAATGCCAGCGACTGTCCGGCCGCCGCCAGTGGATGACGCAACAACTGCCCAAGACCCAGGCGCCACGGCAACGATGCCTTGGCGAGCATCCGCCGCAGACTTTGCAGCAACAACAACAGCAAGCCACCCAGTAGCAACGCAGCGACCACGCCACCGCCGAGCAGGGCAAACGTCAGCAGCAGATCCAGGCTCAGGCGCCACATGATCAGGCCGAGCGCGCCGAGTGCCGCGCCGTAAACCATCCAGGTACTCGATGGAATTGGCAGCATGTCGCGGCGCAGCACACGCAGCGGTGGTACGCGACCGAGCGCAGCGAGGGGTGGCAAGGCAAATCCGGCCAATGCCACCAGCCCGGTGCCGATGCCGGCGATGGCCGGAAACAGACCGCCCGGAGGCACATCGCTTGGCAGCAGATCATGCAGCAGCGCGAACAAACCCAGCTGCGCCAACCAGCCGAGCAACGCACCGCTGAGCGCGGCGAACAGCCCGAGTACGGTCAGCTGGATGCTGAACAGCAGCATGGTTTCCCGACGCGACAAGCCGAGGCAGCGCAACAAGGCACTGGCGTCGAAGCGCCGACTGGCAAAACGATTCGCTGACAATGCCACGGCCACACCGGCCAACAATACGGCGACCAGACTGGCCATGTTCAGGTAACGCTCGGCCTTGCCCAGCGCACCGCCTATCTGCCGGTTGCCATCGCGGGCATCCTGAATCCGTTGATTTGCCGCCAGCCCCGGTTTGATCAGTTGTCGATAGGTTTCCAGCGCCTGCGGTTCGCCGCGCCAGAGTTCCCGGTAACTCACCCGGCTGCCCGGTTGCACCACGCCGGTCGCGGCGAGGTCGTCGAGGTTGATCATGACTCGTGGCGTCAGGCTGTAGAAGTTGCCGGCGCGATCCGGCTCGTAGGTCAGAATCCGGGTCAGCTTCACCGTCTTCATGCCGACGTCGATGCTGTCGCCGATCTTCAGATCCAGCGCCGTCAGCAGGCGTGCCTCGACCCAGGCTTCACCGGGTTGCGGCTCGCCGCCTATGTCTTCAGCGGCAAAAGGTGCGGGCGCGCTTTTCAGTTCGCCGCGCAATGGATACGCGCGGTCGACGGCTTTGATGCTCGACAGCTGAATGCCGTTGTCGGTGGCAATCACGCTGGAGAACTCGACCACTTGTGCGTGAGCCAGACGCAGCTCGGTGCCGCTCTTGATCTGTTCTTCGCGGGCCGGCGAGCTGCCTTCAAGCACCAGGTCGGCGCCAAGAAACTCGGTGGCGCGCAGGGTCATGGCGCCGTTGAGGCGAGCACCGAAATAACCGATGGCAGTGCTCGCCGCCACGGCGACCACCAGCGCGAAGAACAACACGCGCAATTCTCCGGCGCGGGCATCGCGCATGAGCTGGCGGATGGCGAGACTGAACAGACGCAACAGCGGCAAACGTGCCATCAAGGCTCCAGAGGGGCGACCAACAGCCCGGCTTCAAGACGGATCAGGCGCCGGCAGCGATGGGCCAGGCGTTCGTCGTGGGTCACCAGCACCAGGGTGGTGCCGCGTTCCTTGTTCAATTCGAAGAGCAAATCACTGATGCGCTCGCCGGTGTGGCTGTCGAGGTTGCCGGTCGGCTCGTCGGCGAACAGCACGTCAGGTTCGGCGGCAAACGCGCGGGCTATCGCCACACGTTGCTGCTCGCCACCGGAGAGCTGGCGCGGCGAGTGGGTCAGGCGCTGGCCGAGGCCAACACGCTGTAACAATTCGGTGGCGCGCTCGCGGGCGTCTTTGCGGCCATCGAGTTCCAGCGGCAGCATGACGTTTTCCAGCGCATTGAGGCTGTCGAGCAACTGGAAGGACTGAAAGACGAAACCGACGTGCTCGGCACGGATGCGCGCGCGCTGGTCTTCATCGAGATTGCTCAGGCTTTGGCCGGCGAGGATGACTTCGCCGTTGCTCGGCAAGTCGAGACCGGCGAGCAGGCCGAGGAGGGTGGATTTGCCGGAACCGGACGCGCCGACGATGGCCAGGCTGTCGCCCTTGTTCAGTTCCAGGCTGAGTTCGTGCAGGATAGTCAGTTCACCTTCCGCGCTGGGAACCACTTTGCTGAGGTTCTTCGCGGTGAGAATGCTTGCGCCCATGGAGAATCCGATGCGTGTGTGGTTTTTGAGTGCTGGCCTGGCCTTGATGTGCATGGCCCAGAACGCAGCGGCGGGTACTGTCCTGATCGTTGGCGATAGTATCAGCGCCGGTTTCGGACTGGATACCCGCTTGGGGTGGGTGTCGTTGCTTGAGCAACGGCTCAAACAGGAGGGTTTCGACGATAAAGTGGTCAATGCCTCGATCAGCGGCGACACCAGTGCCGGAGGCCAGGCGCGCCTGCCGGCGCTGCTTGCAGAGCATAAGCCTGAGCTGGTGATCCTCGAGCTTGGGGGTAACGATGGCCTGCGCGGAATGCCGCCAATTCAATTGCAACAAAATCTTGCCTCGATGATCGACAGTTCGCGCCAGAGTGGCGCCAAGGTGTTGTTGCTCGGCATGCAGTTACCACCTAATTACGGCAAGCGTTACACCGACGCTTTCGCCGAGGTCTACGGCAAACTGGCCGACGCTAAAAAGATCCCGCTGGTACCGTTTTTCCTCGACGGCGTGGGCGGGCATCCGGACTTGATGCAGGCCGATGGTCTGCACCCGGCAGCCGGGGCTCAGGGCAAGTTGCTGGAAAATGTCTGGCCGACGCTAAAACCGCTGTTATGAGGCTTTTCTAAGGGCAGGCTTTCGGCTAATGTGGCGCCCCCTTATTTGGAGCCCCAGATGTCGCGTTCTGCCTGGTCCCTGTTTGCCTACCAACTGATCGAGCCTGACGAGCAGCTGGATCTGTTCGCCTGCCAGGAAGTGCGGGTGCATCTGGTGACGCGTCAGCTGGAACTCGGTGGTTCGGCGGATCGCACCCTGTGCGGCAGCCTGCTGCCGGCGCAGCCACGCTGGTCGAGTGTGGATCGGCGGGTGTTCCAGGATCAGCGCCTGTGTTCGCTGTGCCGGGCGATTCTGGAGTCGCAGAAGCGTGGCACGTCGCCGATCTGGCCGGAGCTGCGTTTCGAGCTTTAAGGTCAAAAGATCGTCCGATCGCGGCCCGAGCCTTCGGCAGCTCCTACAAGGGGGTACACCTGTAGGAGCTGCCGCAGGCTGCGATCTTTTCAAGGCCTGACGCGGTCCATCGGCGTGGCTCCCCGAATATTCAAAGTGCGGTGTACAATCGCGCTCTTATACCCTTGTTGATCATGCGAAGGATTTTCCGGATGTTGCCGCGCTTTCCTGCCGTCACCCGCTGCCTGTCACTTGCCGCCCTGTGTGTGGCCGGTCCCGTTGCTGCATTGGAGTTTCCCCTGCCACCGCCCGGTGAGGACATCATCGGCCAGGTGCAGGTGATCAAGGCCAAGTACGAGGACACGTTCGCCGACCTCGGCACGACCTACGATCTGGGCTATTCGGAAATGGTCGCGGCCAACCCGGGCGTCGATGCCTGGTTGCCGGGCGCCGGTACCGAAATCGTCCTGCCGACCCGCTTCATTCTGCCGCCGGGTCCGCGTGAAGGCATCGTTATCAACCTTGCCGAATACCGCCTCTATTACTACCCGAAAGGCCGGAACGTGGTGTACACCTTCCCGCTGGGTATCGGCCGTGAGGGTTGGGGTTCGCCAATCGCGCACACCTCGATCACCGCCAAAACGCCAAACCCGACCTGGACGCCTCCTGCGTCGATCAAGGCTGAGCACGCCGCTGACGGTGATCCGTTGCCAAACGTGGTGCCGGCCGGCCCTGACAACCCGCTGGGGCCGTTCAAGTTCACCCTTGGCACGCCGGGCTACCTGATCCACGGTTCGAACAAGAAGTTCGGTATCGGCATGCGCACCAGCCACGGTTGCTTCCGCATGTTCAACAACAACGTGCTGGAAATGGCCAGCATGGTTCCGGTCGGGACTTCGGTGCGCATCCTCAACGATGCGTACAAGTTCGGCAGCAGTGGTGGCAAGGTCTATCTGGAAGCGCACACGCCGATCGACGACAAGGGCAACCCGTCGGTGGTCGACAAGCACACTGCGGTGATCAATGCGATGCTCAAGCGTGAAGACGTCACTAGCAACCTGCGCGTGAACTGGGATGTGGTGCGTGATGTGGTCGCGGCCGAAGATGGCCTGCCAACTGAAATCGGCACGCCGAATACTTCGGCACCGATGGTTTCGAATACGCCGGTCGACTTGCAGCAGTAAGTCGCGGTACAGAACCCGTCGATGCGTCAGGCATCGGCGGGTTTTTTATTGCCTGAACAAAAGCTGCGGGCAATAAAAAAGCCGACCCGAAAATCGGGTCGGCTTGATAACAATCCCGAGGGATTATTACTTGCGGCTAGCTTTGTCCAGCATGCGCAGTGCACGCTCGTTAGCTTCGTCAGCAGTCTGTTGTGCTTTTTGAGCAGCAGCCAGAGCTTCATCAGCTTTACGGTAAGCTTCGTCTGCACGAGCCTGGGAGCGAGCAGCTGCGTCTTCAGTAGCGGTCAGACGTGCTTCGGTTTCTTTCGATGCGCTGCTGCAACCGGTAGCCAGAACTGCGGCCAGAGCCAGAGCAGAGAATTTCAGAACGTTGTTCATCGTGTTCCCCTTCAAGGACTTTCAATTAAGTGGCTGTCTCCTCCGATTGAGGAAATAGCCGGCGTACATACTACCCATTACTTGTAGTAAGTAAACTGACGTAGCGCAAGAAGCAAAAAAAATTGTAGTTGCTGATTCTTTTTCGAGCAACTTTTAACTGGGTTGTTTAAAAAATACCCAGCTGCAAGGCCCGCGCAGAGCGAGTTAATGAGAAAAAGTTCCCGTTGTGGCGTGCTGTTTTTGCCGTCTTGGCTAAAGTCTGTCTAAATGAATTCGTCCATACTTTTGTTCCGATTTTGCGCGCTGCTTCGCTTATCTTTGTCCATGTTGAGGTGACTTTAAAAAAGGTCGCACGTCTTAAGTCTCAACATCCGGCAATGTTCAGGTGAGCGGCCCGGGAAGATCTTCTCCCACGCCACCCCTGCGTCCATCGGAGCAACCCCCCGTCAACTCGCTTGATGACGAGCGCACCTTGAGCATTTTCGCCAATGGTGCCTACTATTTATCAGGTGCTCGGTTGCGCGAGATCGGTGTGGCTCTTCTCGGTGTCCAACAGGCACGGGGTGGCGTAGATGTTCCTTCGCCGGAAAAACATCGGTAAGGTAGGGGTCAGAATCCAAGACCCGCGAGGAGTAGTGATGAGCGAGGCGTTGTCCATCCACCATGACCAGGCTGGTCATCAGTTCGAGACCAATGTGGACGGTCATCGTGCCTACCTGACCTATATGGATCTGGGGAAACAGACCCTGGATATCTATCGTACGTTTGTGCCCAACGCCCTGCGTGGCCGTGGCATTGCCGCCGCGCTGACCGAAAGCGCGCTGCAATACGCCGAAGAAATGGGCTACACGGTGATCCCGTCGTGCTCCTACGTCGAGCGCTACATGGAGCGCCATCAGCGCCGCGCCGCGAAGATCTGAATCGCGCACACAAAAACGCCGGGCAATGCCCGGCGTTTTTTTATGCCTGCGAAACGTCGATCAACTGCGCTGACGTTTCGGCAGCACATCCTTGAGCTTGGCGTGCATGCTGCGCAGCGTCGTCTCGGTAGCAGACCAGTCGATGCAGGCATCGGTGATCGACACGCCGTATTGCAGGTCGGCGAGGTCTTTTGGAATCGCCTGGCAGCCCCAGTTCAAGTGGCTCTCGACCATCAGGCCGATGATCGACTGATTGCCTTCGAGGATCTGGTTGGCGACGTTTTCCATCACCAGCGGTTGCAGGGCCGGATCCTTGTTGGAGTTGGCGTGGCTGCAATCGACCATCACGTTCGGCTTGATCTTGGCCTTGTTCAGCGCCTGCTCGCACAGGGCAACGCTGACCGAATCGTAGTTCGGCTTGCCGTTACCGCCACGCAGCACCACGTGACCGTAGGCGTTGCCTTTGGTGGTGACGATCGACACGCCACCTTCCTGGTTGATACCGAGGAAACGGTGCGGACTGGACACCGACTGCAGAGCGTTGATCGCCACGGTCAGGCCGCCATCGGTGCCGTTCTTGAAGCCGACAGCCGAGGACAGGCCGGAAGCCATTTCACGGTGCGTCTGCGATTCAGTGGTACGCGCGCCGATCGCCGACCAGCTGATCAGGTCCTGCAGATACTGCGGGGAGATCGGATCGAGGGCTTCGGTGGCGGTCGGCAGGCCTTTTTCGGCCAGATCCAGCAGCAACTGGCGACCGATGTGCAGGCCGTCCTGGATCTTGAACGAGTCGTCCAGATACGGATCGTTGATCAGGCCTTTCCAGCCGACGGTGGTGCGCGGCTTCTCGAAATACACGCGCATGACCAGATACAGGGTGTCGGAGACTTCCTCCGCCAGCACCTTCAGGCGATCGGCGTATTCGTGGGCAGCCTTGATGTCGTGGATCGAGCACGGGCCGATCACTACGAACAGACGGTGGTCGGTGCCATCAAGAATGTTGCGAATGACTTCGCGGCCCTTGGTGACGGTGCGCAGGGCGGCGTCGCTCAGAGGGATATCACGCTTGAGCTGATCAGGAGTGATCAGGGTCTCGTTAGAGGCGACGTTTAGGTCGTTGATCGGTAAATCAGCCATCGTTTACTCGTCAGGTCACGGGTGCCGGCCGCCAGCGATCCCCGCGCGGCGGAGCACAGCAGATTTAAGCGCGTCGGGGAGCGGAACCTTAGCGCGTTAGGCGCCTGCTCGACAATGGGCATGTAATTGTTTAAAGAACAGCGTCAGTCCAGCACCGGCTGGGCGAAAGCCTTGCGCACGCTGTCATGGGAGAACTCGTCGGCGTGTTGCTCGACCCATTGCAGGGCCAGCGCCTGAATATCGTGCAGGTCATCGTGGGCGTCATTCATGCGGCAGAAGCGCTCGATCTGACACACCTGCTCACCCATTCGCGCGCTGAACAGCGTCTGCTCATCGGTGAAGGCGATGCCCACCAGATAACCTTTTTTACGCCGCAGACACCACGCCACGTAGCCCGGATAACAGATGTCGGCATTCAGCGTCGGCATGCGCACTTGCAGCGCCGTGCCATGACGCCAGGCACGGTGGTAATTGCAAGCGATGCCGCCGAGGCTGATAGTGTGCAGCTGTTGCCTGGAAATACACTCAGGCTTGAGCAAGGTTAATTCAACCGGCACCTCGTCCGGATGAGGAATGAAACGTCCCATGAGCACAGACTCCCTGTGTCGGCCATTTGACATTGTTTCCCCCAGTATAGTGGTCGAATCCGCACTGACCGATTTCGACGCCGACCAACGGCTGTTGGCGATGAGCGGCGTTTCCCTGGTGATTTTCACCAGCGTCGGCTGCGCCAGTTGTCGTTATGCCCGCGAGGTGTTGCCGGGGCTTGAACTGGCCATCGATCGCCTGTGCTGGATCGATGCCGGCGACAACGGCGGGCTGGTCGAGCGTTATCAGGTCTTTCATTTGCCGGCGCTGTTTGTGGTGCGCGACGGCGAGTTCTTTGGGGCATTGCACACACGCCTGACGGCCGATGCGCTGAACGCGGCGCTGGCGCAGGCACTGGGTCGAATTGCAGAGGAGTTGCCATGATGGGGGCAGTGCATAAACCGGTGGTGGGGATTATTGGTACCGGGGCAATTGGCGGGTTTTACGGGGTGATGCTGGCGCGTGCCGGCTTCGATGTGCACTTTCTGTTGCGCAGCGAGTTCTCGGCAGTCGCCGAGCGCGGTTTGCAGGTCAACAGCGCGGTGCATGGCCAACTGACGCTGAATCCGGCGCAAGCCTATTCGGCAGCCGAGGACATGCCCAAGTGTGACTGGCTGCTGGTCGGCGCAAAAACCACCAGCAACGCTGATCTGGCGCCGGCAATCATTCAAGCAGCCAAGCCGGATGCGAAAGTGCTGTTACTGCAGAACGGTCTGGATGTCGAAGACAGTCTGCGCGCGCTGTTGCCCGATTCCCTGCATTTGCTCGGCGGGCTGTGCCTGATCTGCGTGCATCGCGATGGCCCGGGCCTGATCACCCATCAGGCGCTCGGCGCAGTCAATGTCGGTTATCACAGCGGCCCGGCCGCCGATGACGCCGCGCGCATGGCGATTGTCGAGCAAGGTTCCGCGCTGTTCCGCAGTGCCGGTCTCGACTCCCAGGCAATGCCCGATCTGCATCAGGCACGCTGGCAAAAACTGGTCTGGAATATTCCCTACAACGGTCTATCGGTGTTGCTCGGTGCCAGCACCACACCGTTGATGGCCGATGCCGACAGCCGCGCATCGATCCAGGCATTGATGGCCGAGGTGGTGCAGGGCGCCAAGGCCTGTGGTCTGGAGGTGCCGCCCGGCTATGCCGAATTTCTGTTCACGATGACTGAAAAAATGCCCGACTACTGGCCGAGCATGTACCACGATTTGTTGCATAAACGACCGCTTGAGCTGGAGGCGATTTACGCCCGGCCACTGGCGGCGGCGAAAGCGGCGGGCTGTGAGCTGCCGCGTATTGAAGCGTTGTACCGCAATTTGTGTTTTATCGACCGACGCAACGTTTGAGTCGGTCGCTCTGGGGGAAAGCATGGCCAAGAACATCGATGACAAACTGGTGCTGGCGATTTCGTCGCGCGCCTTGTTCGACCTGAGCGAGAGCCACAAGGTCTACCTGTCGAGCGGCGTCGAAGCCTATCGGCAATATCAGATCGAGCACGAAGACGAAATTCTCGCGCCCGGCGATGCCTTCCCGCTGGTGGAAAAACTCCTGAGCCTTAACAGTCGCCTCGGTCGCGCGCGGGTCGAAGTGATTTTGGTCTCGCGCAACAGCGCCGACACCGGGCTGCGCGTGTTCAACTCGATTCACCATTACGGCCTGGCGATTTCCCGTGCGGCGTTCGTTGGCGGGCGCAGTCCTTATCCTTATTTGAAAGCCTTTGGTTGCGACCTGTTTCTTTCCACCCATGCGGAAGATGTGCGCGCGGCGCTGGACGCCGGCTTCGCTGCGGCAACCATTCTCTCCGGTGGCGCCAGCCGTGCCGCGAGTGACGAATTGCGTATCGCTTTCGACGGTGATGCGGTGATTTTTTCCGACGAGTCGGAGCGTGTCTATCAGTCAGGCGGGCTCGAAGCGTTCCAGGCCAAGGAGCGTGAAGCGGCGCGCGAGCCGTTGCGTGGTGGGCCGTTCAAAGGCTTTCTCGCAGCACTTAATCTGTTGCAGCGCGAATTCCCCGACGATGACTGCCCGATCCGCACGGCGCTGGTCACCGCGCGTTCGGCACCGGCACATGAGCGGGTGATCCGCACCTTGCGCGAGTGGGACATCCGTCTCGACGAGTCACTGTTCCTTGGCGGCCTGACCAAATCGGCGTTTCTCGAAGCGTTCGCCGCTGACGTGTTCTTCGATGATCAGGCCGGCCACTGCGAACTGGCGCGTGAAGTGGTCGCCACGGGTCATGTACCGCACGGCATCAGCAACGAACCGTCGGTCTAAAGCCCTGTGGTTCAAGACGTTGCGCCGCACGTCGTACTCGCCAAGGCACTGCTAAGCTGAATCAAATCTCCGCCATGTTGGCTTGCGAGGAGGTCATATGATTCGTTCGATGCTGTATGCCACTGACCTCGGTCTGTACGCACCGTTAGTGATGCAGCATGCCTTGGCGTTGGCGCGAACGTTCAATGCTGACCTGTACGTGGTGCACGCGGTGGAGCCGATGGGGCTGTTCGCCGAATCGGTGTTGCAGAGCTATCTCGATGAGCAGGCATTGAACGAATTTCATAGCCAGGGTCTGAAAACAGTCATCGCCAATATTGAGCAACGGGTGCTGGAAAGCTTTCGTGAAGAATTGGGTGATGAAGGCGAACAAGACTTGCAGCGCATTCGCGCGGTGCGCGTGCTGCAGGGCGATCCGTCGCAGGTGATTCTCGACCAGGTGCAGAAGCTCTCTGTCGACTTGCTGATCGTTGGCAGTCATAGCCACGGGGTGGGCGCGGAAACGCCGTTGGGGCGTACGGCGGCGCGGGTTCTGCAGTTATCGAAGGTGCCGGTTTATCTGGTGCCACTGATTGAGCGTCGGCGCAGTGAGGATCGCTGAAGCAGAATAATGGCACTTTGATAAAAAAGTTCTAGATTTATTCTTCAAACCATTAATATAGTTATATACCGTCGCTGATGCCCGTGGCGTCTACCTGCTTTGAGGGATTCATATGAAGCTTCAACAATTGCGCTACATCTGGGAAGTGGCGCACCACGACCTCAACGTTTCCGCTACAGCCCAAAGCCTTTACACCTCGCAACCGGGCATCAGTAAACAAATCCGTCTGCTCGAAGACGAACTCGGCGTCGAAGTATTTGCCCGCAGCGGCAAGCACCTGACCCGCGTCACGCCGGCCGGCGAGCGCATCATCACCACCGCTGGCGAGATTCTGCGCAAGGTCGAAAGCATCAAGCAGATCGCCCAGGAATTCTCCAACGAGAAGAAAGGCACCCTGTCGATCGCCACCACGCATACCCAGGCGCGTTATGCATTGCCGCCGGTGATCAGCAATTTCATCAAGCAATACCCTGACGTCGCGCTGCACATGCACCAGGGTTCGCCGATGCAGATCGCTGAAATGGCCGCTGATGGCACCGTCGATTTCGCCATCGCCACCGAAGCGCTGGAACTGTTCGGCGATCTGGTGATGATGCCGTGCTACCGCTGGAACCGCTGCGTGGTCGTGCCGCAGGGGCATCCGCTGACCAAGTTGCCGAAGCTGACCCTCGAAGCGCTGGCCGAATACCCGATCGTGACTTACGTGTTCGGTTTTACCGGCCGCTCGAAACTCGACGAAGCCTTCAGCCATCGCGGCCTGACGCCGAAAGTGGTGTTCACCGCCGCCGACGCCGACGTAATCAAAACCTACGTGCGCCTGGGCCTGGGTGTGGGCATCGTGGCGAAAATGGCAGTCGACACCAAACTCGATAGCGACCTGGTGGTGCTGGATGCCAGCGAACTGTTCGAGTCGAGCATCACCAAGATCGGTTTCCGTCGCGGCACCTTCCTGCGTGGTTTCATGTGCGACTTCATCGAGAAGTTCGCCCCGCACCTGACCCGCGAAGTGATGGCCAAAGCCATTCAGTGCCACAACAAGCAAGAGCTGGAAGAGCTGTTCGACGGCGTCGAACTGCCGGTTCACTAAGCACTTGTTTCAGAGCACCTCGGTGACAGCGAACTGTTGCCGGGTGCCTGCCACCAGAATCTCCACCTCATCGCCTTCGAACTTGCCCAGCAGGCTTTTGCCCAGCGGCGAGCGTGGGGTGATGACGGTAATCGGCTGACCCACCACATCGACTTTCAGGCCTGCCGCATCCGGCGCCAGAAACAGCCATTGCTCGCGACCCTTTTCGTCTTCAAGACCGAGCAGGGCGCCGATCTCGATTCCGCGGTTTTCGTCATAGGCGCGCAGCGTCAGGTTCTGGCACAGCGCCAGTGACTGCCGAATTTCCTCGACCCGTTTTGCTTGCCCCGCTGCCAGATAAGACGCTTCCAGGCCCAGCGTGTCGTATTTGTTTTCGGCAATGTTCTCTTCGTGAGTCGCGGTTTCGTAGGCGGTCTGCGCGGCACGCTCGGCGATGTCGAGGTCAACGCGCAGTTTGTCGAGAATCAGTTGGTGGACGCTGTGCTTGTTCATGATCAATCGCAGAATTGTAAAACGTTGGCGCGGCTTTTTTCGCTCGGAGCCGTCTGATCCTGTTGCAACCAGAACTGGCATTTCGGGTTCGACTGATTGCGCGAGCTGCTGCGCGCCTGATCGAGTCGAGCCTGTTGTTCGTTCTTGCGCAGGTTTTCTTCGTACTGATCGAACAGCGGGCTCTGCGGCGGAATGTCCGGCTGCACTTGCGCGGCCGCCGGCGGCTTGGCCAGTTGTTGCACCGCCTGAGCGACAGGCGCCAGTTGTTCAGTGAACAGAAAGCGGGAAAGCAGCCAGCAGGTCAGCGCGATGGCGAGGAAACCCAGCCACATGCCCAAGGCAATGCTGCCGGTCAGGTGCAGCGCGCTAAGCTGAACAGGCAAGGGGCGACGCGGATTGGGACGGTAGGGCATGGCTGCCTCCTGGCGGATGATTGCGGGCAAGTGGCGATTGTCGCACGAAGATTAATCCTCGTCGGCTCTTCTGCACGAGGTCATTTATGCGGACAATCGGTGCTTTTGCCAACGGGAGTCTTGAATGCTGCAACCGAAAACCCGCTGGGATATTTTCTGCACGGTGGTCGACAACTACGGCGACATCGGTGTGACCTGGCGCCTGGCCCGGCAACTGGTCGCCGAACACGCACTGGAGGTGCGTTTGTGGGTCGATGACCTGCGCGCATTCGAGCGTCTCTGCCCCGAGATCGACATCGATGTCGCGCAACAATGGCAGCAGGGCGTTGAAGTTCGCCATTGGCCAAGTGACTGGGTGCACACCGAGGCTGCTGATGTGGTGATTGCTGCATTTGCCTGTCAGTTGCCGAGTGATTACATGGACGTCATGGCCGAGCGGGAAAAACCGCCGCTGTGGATGAACCTTGACTACCTGAGTGCCGAAGACTGGGTGATTGGTTGTCACGGTTTGCCGTCGGTCAAATACAAATCGGTGCAGAAGTTTTTCTTCTTCCCGGGATTCCAGCCGGGTACCGGAGGCCTGCTGCGCGAGCGAGGATTGCTCGATCAGCGTCGGCAGTTTCAGCGCGATCCCGCAGCGCAGCGACAATTCCTGCAAGGGCTGGGGATCGATCGCGCGGCCAATGCACAGCTGATTTCGCTGTTTGCCTACGAGAATGCCGGGCTGGCCAGTTGGCTGGATGTCTTGGCGGCGGATGCCATGCCGACTCACCTGCTGGTGCCGGAAGGGCGGATCCTCGGTGATGTAGCGCGGTGGCTCGGGGTGGAAACCCTGAGCGTCGGGGCGCTTCATGTGCGTCAGGCATTGACCGTGCAAGTGCTGCCGTTCGTCCGACAGGATCAATACGATCATTTGCTCTGGTGCTGCGATTTCAACGCGGTGCGCGGCGAAGATTCGTTTGTCCGCGCGCAGTGGGCAGGGCGGCCGATGCTCTGGCACATCTATCAGCAGGACGAAGACATCCATCTGGACAAGCTCGACGCGTTCCTCGCGCTTTACACAAAAGGCCTGTCCCCGGCCGCTGCCGAGGCGACGAACGGTTTGTGGCGCGCATGGAATGCCGGTCTGCCGATTGCTGAACAATGGCTCGCAGCCCGTAATCATTGGCCAGAACTGCACAAAAATGCCGAAGCATGGTGTCTGGAACAAGGCTTGCAGGCCGATCTTGCCGCAGCGCTGGTACAGTTTTACCTAAATTGGATATGATACGCGGCCTAGATTTTTGTAAATCCCATCCAAATTCGGATATTCGCAATGAAAACTGGTAAAGAACTGAAACCCGGTACCGTGATCCGTCTCGAGAACGATCCTTGGCTGGTTCAGAAAGCTGAATTCACCAAGTCGGGCCGTAACAGCGCGATCATGAAGACCAAGCTGAAAAACCTGCTGACCGGTTACAAGACCGAGATCGTTTACAGCGCTGACGACAAACTGGACGACGTGATCCTCGACCGCAAAGAAGCGACCCTGTCCTTCATCAGCGGCGACACCTACACGTTCATGGACACCACCGACTACACCATGTACGAGCTGAACGCTGAAGACATCGAAGCCGTTCTGCCTTTCGTTGAAGAAGGCATGACCGATGTTTGCGAAGCGATCTTCTTCGAAGAGCGTCTGGTTTCCGTAGAGCTGCCGACCACCATCGTGCGCGTAGTTGACTACACCGAAGGTTCGGCTCGCGGCGACACTTCCGGCAAAGTCATGAAGCCAGCCAAGCTGGCCAACGGTACTGAGCTGCAAGTTGCTGACTTCATCGAAATCGGTGACAAGATCGAAATCGACACCCGCGAAGGCGGTTCCTACAAAGGCCGTGCCAAATAAGCACTGCTTTTTGCGGAAAGAAAAAGCCCGACCATTGAGTCGGGCTTTTTTGTACCTGTGATTTCACATTCAACACCGACCCCTTGTGGGAGCGGGCTTGCTCGCGAAGGCGTCATGTCAGCCGACATCATCGCTGACTGAACCACCGCTTTCGCGAGCAAGCCCGCTCCCACAGGGGATTTGGGTGTGACTTTAAACGGTGACGTGCAGGCGTACGTCGACGTTGCCACGGGTGGCGTTGGAGTACGGGCAAACCTGGTGAGCGGCGTCGACCAGCGACTGCGCGTCGGCTTGTTCCAGGCCAGGCAGGCTGATGTGCAGATCGATGTCCAGACCAAAGCCGCCAGGGATTTGACCAATCCCGACGTGGGCGGTGATCGAGGCATTGTCGGGGATTTTGCGTTGGGTCTGGCTGGCAACGAATTTCAGCGCGCCGATGAAGCAGGCCGAGTAACCGGCTGCGAACAGCTGCTCTGGGTTGGTCGCCGCGCCGCCAGCACCGCCGAGTTCTTTGGGAGTGGCGAGTTTGACGTCGAGAATGTTGTCGCTGGAGATCGCACGACCATCACGGCCACCGGTGGAGGTTGCGATTGCGGTGTAGAGAGTTTGCATGGTGTGAGCCTCGTTGAGTGTCATATTTCGCGCTAACTGTTTGCGCGCTAAGTAAGTACGAGGCAAATGTATCGCGCCAATATTTAGTGCGCAAGATAAATTTTGAAAAATGATTCGTGATAGGTGCACTGAAACACTTGTAGGAGCTGCGGCACGCTGCGATCTTTTGATCTTGAAGAAGCCAAAATCAAAAGATCGCAGCGTGCCGCAGCTCCTACAGAGGAGAGGGTGGATTCAGGTAAGGCTGTTTTGCAGGTGGCTGCGCAGTGCCTGGAGTTCTGCTTGCAGGTTTTGCAGGCGCTCGATGGAGAAACCGCTGGCGCCGAGGATGCAAGGGGGAACAGTGCGCGCCTGGTCTTTTAGCGCTCGGCCCTGTTCGGTCAATTCGACGATGACTACCCGCTCATCCTCGCGACTGCGCGTGCGGCTCAGCAAACCTTCAGCTTCCAGGCGTTTCAGCAGCGGCGTCAGCGAACCCGGATCAGTCAGCAGCTTTGTGCTGATCTCTCCGACCGTCAAACCATCCTTTTCCCACAACACCATCATCGCCAGGTACTGCGGATACGTCAGGCCCAGCGCCTGCAACAGCGGCTTGTAGACTTTGGTCATCATCAGCGAAGTGGAATGCAGGGCGAAGCAAGCCTGGTTGTCCAGCAGCAGTTCTTCGCAAATGTCGGGGGTGTTGCGTTCGGAGGTCATAGCAAAGCCTTGATCGGTGATGGTCATGAATCTAGCGCCCGAATGTTTAATGCGCCAGATAATTCTCCAGCGTCAGTGCCGGCCCAAATCTCGCTGTAGCGCCAGATCCCACGGCGGCACCGGGCTGAAACGGCTTTTCAGATACTCGAGCAACAAGCGGCTGCGCGAATTCGTCTGCTGTTCCATGCGCAATGCATAAATACCGGTGGACTCCGGGTTGGGCAGGCCGCTTTCGCAAAACAGCGGCAGCAGTTCGCCGCGTAACAGGTATTCACTGGCCAGCCACGTCGGCAGATGCGCAATGCCCAATCCGGCGAGAGCGCCGCAGACCAGTGCTTCGGCGTTATTGGCGCTCATGCGGATCCGCGCCGGGCGATGCAGTTGCATTTGCCCGTTCAATTCAAAACGCCAGGCGAACGGTGGGGCGAGTCCGTCCCAGTCGAGACCGTCGTGTTCACTCAATTGCGCAGGATGGACCGGCACACCACGGCGCTTGAGGTAGTCGGGGCTGGCGCAAGCGATCCGCACCATGCTTGCCAGCGGTGTCGCGACCAACCGGGTGTCGGCCATTTGCCCTGCGCGCAGGACCAGATCGACTTTGCCAAGATTGGAACCGGCCATATCGACGAAGCTATCGATCAAGTGCAATTGCACATCCAGGCCCGGATACAGAACGAGGAAATCGGCAATCACCGGCGCCAAATGTCGCCGCCCGAATGCTGCCGGAGCATCGATGCGAATCAGGCCCTCCGGCGCACTACTCAGCGACACCGCTTCAGCGCGGGCCAGTTGCAGTTCGGCAACGATGCGTCGTGCCCGCTCGGCAAACGCGAGACCGGCCGGCGTGGCGAGCACGGCGTGAGTGCTGCGAATGAACAACTGGCTGCCGACCGCGCTTTCCAGGCTATCGATACGTCGCGCGACCGCCGAAGGTGTCAGCGGATGACGGCGCGAAGCGGCGGAAAAGCTGCCACTCTCCAAAACATCGAGAAACAGCCCGAGTTGATCGGTCAACTGAGTAGGGTTCATGTTGAGTTCTGCGCTTGTGCGAAATTGGCATAGCCATTGTGCGTTGCTGTGCGTTTCCCCGCCAGCCATGACTGCGTAGGATGAGTCGCCTGACGTGAGAGGAATTCGGCTGTGATGGAGTTTTTGTTGTACCTGTTGTTCGGCGCTGCGCTCGGCACACTCGGTGGCATCTTCGGTATCGGCGGCGGCTTGATCGCCATTCCGTTGCTGGGCGTGTGGTTCGGCCTGGATCAACAGATCGCCCAAGGCACCGCGCTGGTCATGGTCGTGCCTAACGTGATGCTGGCGCTGTGGCGGTATCACCAGCGCAATCGCATCGAGTTGCGTCACGCGCTGCCGCTGGCGCTGATGGGGTTCTGCTTTGCCTGGATCGGTTCGATCTGGGCGGTCGGCATCGATGCGCAAACCATGCGTATCGGTTTCGTCGCGTTCCTTGTGGTGTTGTCGGCGTACAACCTGTTGAAGATGTTCGGCCGCCAACCGGCAGCGACGTCCGAGATGCGTTATTCATGGCCGTGGCTGGGTGTGCTCGGTGCGGCGTCCGGGACCATGGGCGGTTTGTTCGGGGTCGGCGGGGCGGTGGTGGCGACGCCCGTGCTGACCAGCCTGTTCGGCACCACGCAGGTCGTCGCGCAAGGCTTGTCGCTGGCGCTGGCGCTGCCAAGTACCGGCGTGACCCTGGTGACCTACGCCGTGCATCACGAAGTTGACTGGATGATCGGTCTGCCGCTGGCCATCGGTGGTCTGGTCAGCATCAGTTGGGGCGTCAAGGTCGCCCACGCCATGCCGGAACGGCTGCTGCGTGGGCTGTTCTGCGGTTTTCTGGTGCTGTGTGCGGTGATGCTCGCGTTTAAAGTTTGAAGCCTTCGACAATATGCTCGGCCAGGCATTCGGTAATCGGCGAAGGGTTGTTGAGGTTGCGGATCAGCATGATGCTGGCTTCCGGCAACAGCGGCAGGTCTTCATCGGCACCGAGGATGCGCATGTCCGGGGTGATCAGGCTTTCAAGTTGCGCGGTGATCGCCAGACCAGCGCTGACCACGGCCATCAGCGCCGACAAACTGGTGCTGTTGTAGGCAATGCGGTAATCGCGGCCCATGGCATCCAGCGCATTGCACGCCCACAAACGGCAGAAACAATCACTGTTGAACATCGCCAGCGGCAGCGGCGTTTGCTCATGGGCGCTGAAATTCTGCGCCTCGGCCCAGACGAAACGCTCCTTGCGCAACAACTGGCCGATCTCGTTGCCCGGCTCGCGGGTGACGATCGACAGATCGAGATCGGTGCGCTGCAACAGCTGCTTGGTCGACTCGCAATGCACTTCGATCTGGATCAGCGGATAGAACTGCGCGAATCGCGAAAGGATCCCTGGCAGAAAGCGCATGACGTAATCGTCCGGCGTACCGATGCGCACCGTGCCGACCATGTGTGGCTCGCGCAGGGTGTTGAACACTTCGCTGTGTAACTTGAGGATGCGCCGCGCGTAACCGAGCAGCACCTGGCCTTCGGCAGTCAGGCGCACCTGGCGCCCGTCGCGCTCGAACAACTGGCGCTGCAACACGTCTTCTTCCAGACGTTTCATCTGCATGCTCACCGCCGACTGCGTGCGGTTGACCATCTCGCCGGCGCGGGTGAAACCGCCCTGATCGGCAATCGCGACAAAGGTGCGCAGAACATCGGTATCGATACTGGGGTAGGCCGACAATTGATGAATCTCCGTGATGCATGCCATCAGAAACATTCGTTGGATTGATCTTAACGCCAGGGCGAGACTTGAGCCATCCACAAGGAGGGCAAGACGATGAAAGGTCAAAGAGAGTATGTAGACGAAGACAAATTTTCCGGCCACGGCCATATCGTTTCCGATCTGCTGCACAAGTTTAGCCGCTGGTATGAATTGCACCGTGAACGCGAGTTGCTCGCCAGTCTGAGTGACGAAGCGTTGAAGGACATCGGGGTCAGTCGTGCCGACGTCGAACACGAAGCCGTGCGGCCGTTCTGGGATGACCCGATGCATAAATGATGGCGCCAGTGCTACACAAACCACTTTCAGGTGAGGTAGGTTGCGAGCAGACAAGGAGATGCTCATGCCCGCAACAGTATCCTTTTCCCTCAAACAGGCACGACGTCTGGCGCTGGCTGCCCAAGGGTTCAACGGGCGCCAGCCGCCGACCGTCAAGGCGCCACACCTCAACCGGCTGATCGAACGGCTGGGTCTGTTGCAGATCGACTCCGTCAACGCCGTGGTGCGCTCGCACTACCTGCCGCTGTTTTCCCGTCTCGGTTCCTATTCCGCTGATTTGCTCGACCAGGCTGCCTGGAGTTCGGGGCGTCGTCGTTCATTGTTTGAATATTGGGGCCATGAGGCGTCGTTGTTGCCGCTGTCGATGTTCCCGTTGATGGGCTGGCGCATGCAGCGGGCCAAACGTGGCGAGGACATCTATCAGCAACTGGCAAAGTTCGGCCGTGAGCAGCAGGACGTAGTTCGTCGAGTATTGAGTTCGGTTGAAGAGCAGGGCGCGCTGGGTGCCGGCAGCCTTTCAACCCGTGAAGACAAAGCCGGGCCGTGGTGGGACTGGAGCGCTGAAAAACATGCACTGGAGTGGTTGTTCGCCGCCGGTGAAGTGACGGTGGCGGGGCGGCGTGGGTTTGAACGTTTGTATGACTTGCCGGAGCGGGTGATTCCGTCATCGATTCTGCAACAGGCGTTGCCTGATGAGGCCGAGGCGCAGCGTGGATTGCTCTTGCATGCGGCGCACGCGTTGGGCCTCGGCACGGAAAAAGACCTGCGTGATTACTTTCGGCTGAACCCGGCGGATGCGCGACCACGTCTGGCAGAACTGGTCGAGGCCGGGCAGTTGCAGAAGTGCGAAGTCGCCGGTTGGCGGCAGATTGCTTATTGCCTGCCGGAGCCAAAAGTCCCGCGCAAGGTGGTTGCCAGTGCGTTGTTGTCGCCGTTCGACTCGTTGATCTGGGAGCGCAGCCGCACCGAGCGGTTGTTCGACTTCCGCTATCGGCTGGAAATCTATACGCCGCAGGACAAACGGGTTTACGGCTATTACGTGCTGCCGTTCTTGCACAACGAGCGGATTGCGGCGCGGGTGGATGTGCGTGCCGAGCGAGCGGCGGGGCGGTTGGCGGTGCATGCGCTGCACGAAGAGGTGCCGGGGCTGGATGAGGACGGGATGGTGGCGCTGGCGCTGAATTTGCGGCGGATGGCGGATTGGCTCGGGCTTGCGCGGGTGCAGCTTAATTGTCAGCGCGAGAGTGCCGCACGGTTGCGAGTCGCATTGGCGCAACTGGACTGACCCCTGTAGGAGCTGCCGCAGGCTGCGATCTTTTGATGTTGTTTTTATCAGATCAAGATCAAAAGATCGCAGCCTTCGGCAGCTCCTACAGTGTCCGTGTCGTACACGGGTCTTGTGACCGACGCGATCACTGTGGGAGCCTGGCTTGCCAGCGATGAGGCCCGTTCAAGCGATAGAGATGTCGAACCTTAGCGGCGGACTTGCTTCAGGGTTTCAGCAATCAGGAACGCCAACTCCAGCGACTGATCAGCATTCATCCGCGGATCACAATGCGTGTGATAGCGATCCGACAAGCCATCTTCAGTAATCGGCCGCGCGCCACCGATACACTCGGTGACGTTCTGCCCGGTCATCTCGATGTGAATCCCGCCGGCGTAGCTGCCTTCCGCTTCGTGCACCTGGAAGAACTGCTTCACCTCGCCAAGAATCTGCGCAAAGTCGCGGGTCTTGTAGCCGCTGCTCGCCTTGATGGTGTTGCCGTGCATCGGGTCGGAACTCCACAGCACTTGCTTGCCTTCACGCTGCACCGCGCGAATCAGCGCCGGCAGGTGGTCGCCGACCTTGTTAGCGCCCATCCGTGCGATCAGGTTGAGGCGACCCGGATCGTTGTCCGGGTTGAGCACGTCGATCAGGCGGATCAGATCGTCCGGGTTCATGCTCGGGCCGACTTTCACCCCGATCGGGTTGTTCACGCCACGGAGGAATTCTACATGCGCGCCGTCGAGCTGACGGGTACGGTCGCCGATCCACAGCATGTGCGCTGAGCAATCGTAGTAATCGTTGGTCAGGCTGTCGCGGCGCACGAAGGCTTCTTCGTAGTTCAGCAGCAACGCTTCGTGGGCGGTGAAGAAACTGGTTTCGCGCAGTTGCGGCGAGCTGTCCATGCCGCAGGCGCGCATGAACGCCAGGGTTTCATCGATGCGGTCGGCGAGGTGGCTGTACTTCTCGGCCAGCGCCGAGTTGGCGATGAAATCGAGGTTCCATTTGTGCACCTGGTGCAGATCGGCAAAGCCGCCCTGGGCGAAGGCGCGCAACAGGTTCAGCGTCGCGGTGGATTGATGATAGGACTGCAGCAGACGCTCCGGATCCGGCACGCGGCTCTTTTCGTCAAAGCCGATGCCGTTGACGATGTCGCCGCGATAAGCCGGCAGTGTCACGCCATCGATGGTCTCGTCGTTGGCCGAACGCGGCTTGGCGAACTGACCGGCCATGCGCCCGACCTTGACCACCGGGCAACCGGCCGCGAAGGTCATGACGATCGCCATTTGCAGCAACACTTTAAAGGTGTCGCGAATCTTCGCGGCGGAGAACTCGGCGAAGCTTTCCGCGCAATCGCCGCCCTGCAGCAGGAATGCCCGGCCCTGAGTGACTTCGGCAAACTGCCGACGCAGTTCGCGCGCTTCACCGGCAAACACCAGTGGCGGATAACTGGCCAGGGTTTGCTCGACCTGGCGCAGGTGCGCGGCGTCGGGGTATTGGGGTTGTTGCTGGATCGGCAAGGCGCGCCAGCTATCAGGGCTCCACGGTTGGCTCATCACGGTCTCTAAGGTTCTACGCACGGAAGGCCATGTTAGCAGCAATTAGTGCGTGACCTGCTCCCGCCCCATCGCCGACAATCGCCGCTTTGCCACGGCGCCACAGCGGTGCCATCGCGTCACCGCGCCCGGTGACCATCAGGAGACGAAATGACTGAGGAGCGCGTCGAGCATCTGCTCGCCGAAGTACAGGATGAGTTCGGCGTGATTCGCGTGCTGGAAGTGGCTGACTACCGGTTTCTCGAATTCGGCGATGCCATCGAGCAGAGCTGTGTGTTCACCGCTGATCCGAGCTGGCTGGAGTACGACTATACCCGCGCGATGCTGATTGGCGCGTTGTGCCATGAGCTGCCGGAAAGTGCGCTGTTTCTAGGGCTTGGTGCGGGCACGTTGACCCAGGCATGCCTCAAGTTTCTGCCGCTGGAAGACGTTGAAGCGATCGAGCTGCGCCCGGACGTGCCGCGTCTGGCTATCGAATACCTTGGGCTGGATGATGATCCTCGCCTGTACATCCGTGTCGGCGATGCGCTGGAGTTGTTGCCGACCGCAGAGCCTGCGGATCTGATCTTCGTCGACCTCTACACTGACGTCGGCCCGGGTGTCGGGCATCTGGCCTGGGGTTTTCTCGGTGATTGCCAGAAGCGTCTGAATCCGGGTGGCTGGCTGGTGATCAATCAGTGGGCCACCGATGATGGTCAGCCGCTGGGCGCGGCGCTGTTGCGCGGGCTCTATCACCGGCATTATTGGGAGCTGCCGGTGAAGGAGGGCAATGTGATTCTGCTGGTGCCGGCAGACCTCGATCAGGAGCTGGACATGCAAGCGTTGACCGCGCGGGCCGCAGCGCTGGCGCCACGGTTGGGCTATTCGTTGCAGTCGTTGATCAACGCCATCCGCCCGGCGACCTGATCACCGCCCCCTGTAGGAGCTGCCGCAGGCTGCGATCTTTTGATCTTGATCCTATGAAAAACAACATCAAAAGATCGCAGCCTTCGGCAGTTCCTACAGGGGGGGTTAGATTCCTTTGAAGATGCCAGGTCGGCGCTCAACCAAAGACCGCACGCCCTCCTTGGCATCCTCGCTGGCCAGCAACTTCTTCACCAACGCCGGCAACCCTTGCGCCGCCGCCGTCTCACCTTCATACCGTGCCTGTCGCGCCGACATCAGCGTCGCCTGCACCCCCAGCGGCGCCTGCCGGGCAATTCGCTCGGCCAGTTCAATCGCCCGTGGCAGCAGGTCTTCACTGGCCATCACTTCCTGCACCAATCCCAGGTGCAACGCATCGTGCGCATCAAACTCATCGCCGGTCAGCAACCAGCGCATCGCATTGCCCCAGCCGGCGACTTGATGAAAACGTAAAGTCGCGCCACCAAAAGGAAAGATCCCACGCTGCACTTCCATTTGCGCGAAGCGCGTATTGCTCGCGCACAGGTTGATGTCGGCGGCCAGCATCAACTCGATGCCAATGGTCAGGCAATAGCCCTGGGCGGCGACAATCACCGGTTTGCTCACCCGTGGTCCGACGAAAACGCCCCACGGATCGCAACCGCCGGTCGGAACCTGCCAGCCTTCGGCAAGTGCGCTGCTTGCATTCACCAGATCCAGACCGGCGGTAAAGTGTTCGCCATGGCCGAACACCACCGCGACTCGTGCCTCGCTGTCGGCCTCGAACTCGCCATAGGCCAGGCTCAGGTCATTCAGCAGGTCGAGGTCGAAAGCATTGCGTTTGGCCGCCCGATCGAGGCCGATCAGGTGGACGTGACCACGGCGTTCTCGGCTGACGCGGCCGGGGCAGGGCTGATTCATGGCTGGATCCTCGGGCGGGAAGGGCGGGTGCAGCGACGGAATGCCGCATGTCGATGAATCGTTTAAGCGTCATCGCCCGCAGGGCCGGGCCTTTGAAAAATAGACCTTGGCGCGATTATCCGCAAAACCCCGTTACACAGCGGTGACACAGGTATTTTGCCGATAAAAAAAGCTCCCTTTTTGGGCAAAATCCGGTATAGTGCGCGCCGGCCTTTAACCGGGCCGCGTTTAGGTAGCGCAATTTCCCGAAGTCAGCTTCGGCTGCACGTCCGCATTGCGGGCTCTTCCCGGACGATTCTTTTTTTTCATTCATTCGTTTTCGCAAATCCCCGCCGACAAAGCTGCCAGGGCGACTCTTGAGTCTCAACACGGCATGCGCAGCTTTGGAGCATGGGTCTTTGCGGATGCACTTAGAGGCAGACCCATGACCCAGGAAACCGGCGGATTCGCCGCTTTTAATCTTAACCCGAATATTCTTGCAGCCGTCGCAGCGACTGGCTACGAAGAGCCTTCGGCGATTCAGCAGCAATCGATCCCGATCATCATGGCCGGCCAGGACATGATTGGCCAGGCGCAAACCGGTACCGGTAAAACCGCCGCGTTCGCACTGCCTATCCTGCACCGCATCGATCCTGCCAAGCGCGAACCGCAAGCCCTGATCCTGGCGCCAACTCGTGAGTTGGCGCTGCAAGTAGCAACCGCTTTCGAAACCTACGCCAAGCAAATGCCGGGCGTTACTGTTGTGGCCGTTTACGGCGGCGCGCCGATGGGCCCGCAACTGAAAGCAATCCGTAATGGTGCACAGATCGTTGTCGCCACTCCGGGCCGTCTGTGCGACCACCTGCGTCGTGACGAAAAAGTTCTGTCGACCGTGAACCACCTGGTTCTCGACGAAGCTGACGAAATGTTGAAGCTGGGCTTCATGGATGACCTGGAAGTCATCTTCAAGGCTCTGCCAGCTACCCGTCAGACCGTTTTGTTCTCGGCTACCCTGCCGCAGTCGATCCGTGCCATTGCCGAACGCCATCTGCGCGATCCGCAACACGTGAAGATCCAGACCAAGACCCAGACCGTTACCGCGATCGAACAGGCTCACCTGTTGGTTCACGCTGACCAGAAGACTTCGGCCGTTCTCAGCTTGCTGGAAGTGGAAGATTTCGACGCCCTGATCATGTTCGTACGCACCAAGCAAGCGACCCTGGATCTGGCAAGTGCCCTCGACGCCAAAGGCTACAAAGCCGCGGCGCTGAACGGTGACATCGCCCAGAACCAGCGTGAGCGTGTCATCGACTCGCTGAAAGATGGCCGTCTGGACATCGTTGTTGCGACCGACGTTGCTGCTCGTGGTCTGGATGTTCCGCGCATCACTCACGTATTCAACGTTGACATGCCGTACGATCCGGAATCCTACGTTCACCGTATCGGCCGTACTGGCCGTGCCGGTCGCGAAGGTCGTGCACTGCTGCTGGTGACTCCACGTGAGCGCCGCATGCTGCAAGTGATCGAGCGTGTAACTGGTCAGAAAGTGGCTGAAGTACGCCTGCCGGACGCTCAAGCTGTTCTCGATGCACGCATCAAGAAACTGACCAACAGCCTGTCGCCGCTGGTTGCTGATGCCGAATCGACTCACGGTGAGCTGCTCGATCGTCTGACTGCTGACATCGGTTGCACTCCGCGTGCTCTGGCTGCTGCGCTGCTGCGCAAGGCTACCAATGGCCAAGCGCTGACCCTGGCAGCGATCGAGAAGGAACGTCCACTGGTGCCGAACAACGCACCGCGTGGCGACCGTCCTGAGCGCACCGGTGATCGTCCTGATCGTGGTGACCGCGAGCGTCGCGCGCCAATGCCTTTGGGCGAAGGCCGTGCTCGTTGCCGTACCGCGCTGGGTGCGCGTGACGGTATCGCTGCGAAAAACCTGCTGGGCGCCATCCTCAACGAAGGCGGTCTGGCCCGTGAAGCGATCGGTCGCATCCAGGTGCGTGACAGCTTCAGCCTCGTCGAGCTGCCGGAAGATGGTCTGGACAAACTCCTGACCAAACTGAAGGACACTCGCGTTGCCGGTAAGCAGCTGAAACTGCGTCGCTATCGCGAAGATTGATCGGCCCCTGAGCTGATTGATCGCAGATAAAAAATCCCCGACTGGTTCGGGGATTTTTTTTGCCTGCTTTTTGCCTTTGTGGGAGCGAGTCTGCTTGCGAAGGCGTCAACCAAAACGATAAATATCCATCCCCAGCGCACCCATCGTGAAGCCCTTGTGCGCCACGCTGAACTCACCCCCCGCACCCCGTGCAAAATACAACGGCAACAAATGCTCATCACTCGGGTGGTTGCGCACGGCATTTGGCGCCTGTTGACGGTAGTCATGCAGCGCCGGCTCATCGTCGGCCGCCAGCTTGTCGATCATCCAGTCACGGAAATCCCGCGCCCACGGTTCGACACTTTCCGGGCCGGCATGCCAGTCCAGTTCGCGCAGGTTGTGAGTGATGCTGCCGGAGCCGATCAGCAAAATACCCTGATCACGCAAGCTGGCCAGCGCTCGGCCGACGCGGGTCTGTAACGCCGGGCCGGCGCGGCTTGGCAGCGAGACCTGCACTACCGGAATATCGGCTTGCGGATACATCAGCGACAACGGTACCCACACCCCGTGATCAAACGGACGTTGTGAATCAAGGCGCGCGGGCAGGTTGTGACTGTTCAGCAGCGCGGCGACTTCGGCGGCCAGTTGTGGGTCGCCGGGCGCCGGGTACTGCACTTCAAACAGTGCACGGGGGAAGCCGCCGAAGTCGTGCCAGGTTTCCGGTTGCGGATGGCTGCTGACCAGCAATTCGTGGCTCTCCCAGTGTGCGGAGACGATCACGATGGCTTTCGGCCGGGGCAGTTCGGCTGCCAGTCGCGCCAGTGCCGGGCCACTGGCACCGGGTTCGAGCGCGAGCATGGGCGAGCCATGGGAGATATACAGGCTGGGAAACATGGAAAGGATCCTGAGCGTTAAGATGAGCCATCTTCAGTCAGTTGTTTGATCTAAATCTAATATAAGTTTTAGCGCTTTTTGATCGATTTTTTGGGAGTGATACATGCAGCCTGAGTTTTGGCACAAGAAATGGGCGTCGGGCCAGATCGGTTTTCATCTGCCTGACGTGAACCCGTATTTGCAGCGGCACTGGGCGGTCCCGGCATCGGCGCGGGTGCTCGTACCTTTGTGCGGGAAAAGTCTGGATCTGGCGTGGCTTGCTGGGCGCGGTCATTCGGTGCTCGGGATCGAACTGTCGGAAAAGGCGATCGAAGACTTCTTCACCGAGCATCAGATTCAGCCGCAGATCAGTCAGAAGGGCGCGTTCAAGGTCTATCGCGGTGATGCCATCGAGTTGTGGTGTGGTGACTTCTTCGCGTTGACGGCGAACGATGTGGCTGACTGCACGGCGCTGTACGACCGGGCGGCACTGATCGCCTTGCCGCCGCCGATGCGTGAGCGTTATGCGGCGCATCTTCAGCAGATCCTTGCGCAGGGTGTGCAAGGGCTGTTGATTACGCTGGATTACGATCAAGCGCAGATGCCGGGGCCGCCATTTGCGGTGGCGGATGATGAAGTGCAGCGGTTGCTGGGGGATGTCTGGCAGGTGCAGATGCTGGAAGAGCAGGATGTGTTGCGCGAGAGCTGGAAGTTCTTGCAGGCGGGGGTGACGCGCCTGGAGGAGCGGGTGTACCGGATTTCCAGCCAATAGTTCTGCGCCAGTAGGGCTGGCCCCATCGCTGGCAAGCCAGCTCCCACAGGGTTTCGGGTGTTCATCAAAATCTTCAGCGCCCACAAATCATTGTGGGAGCTGGCTTGCCAGCGATGAGGCCATTGGGAGCAACCCATTTGTCAGGCAACAAAAAAAGGCCCGCATCACTGCGGGCCTTTTGTTTTTACGCCAATCTGATCAGCCGCGACGACGCAGTGCGTCAATACGCTCTTCCAGCGGCGGGTGGCTCATGAACATGCGGGCAAAGCCCTGTTTGATGCCACCGTTGATACCAAAGGCGTTCAGGGTGTCCGGCATGTGCACCGGCAAGCCCTGTTCGGCACGAAGGCGTTGCAGGGCGCCAATCATCGCGCTGGTACCGGCCAGGCGCGCACCGGCTTCGTCGGCACGGAATTCGCGCTTGCGCGAGAACCACATGACGATCGAGCTGGCGAGAATGCCCAGAACCAGTTCGGCGAAGATGGTTGCCACGTAGTAGGCAATGCCCTGGCCTTCTTCGTTCTTGAAGATCACTTTGTCGACGAAGTTGCCGATGATCCGCGCGAAGAACATCACAAAGGTGTTCACCACGCCCTGGATCAGTGCCAGGGTGACCATGTCGCCGTTGGCAACGTGGCCGATTTCGTGGGCCAGTACGGCTTTCACTTCATCGGGCGAAAAACGCTCCAGCAAACCCTGGCTGACCGCGACCAGCGCGTCGTTCTTGTTCCAGCCGGTGGCGAAAGCGTTCGCTTCGTAGGCCGGGAAAATACCGACTTCGGGCATCTTGATCCCGGCTTCACGGGACAGTTGCTCGACGGTTTGCAGCAGCCATTGCTCATGACGGGTACGTGGCTGGCTGATGATCTGGGTACCGGTGCTCATCTTTGCCATCCACTTGGAGATGAACAGCGAGAACAGCGAACCGGCGAAACCAAAGACCGCACAGAAAACCAGCAGCTGACTAAGGTTGAGATCAACCCCGTTGGCCGCCATGAACCCGTTGAAGCCGAAAAGGCTCAGGGTGATGCTGGCTATCAGCACGACCGCCAGGTTAGTGGCCAAAAACAGCAGGATGCGCATCATGGTTGTAGAAATCTCCTCAAGCTAAAGATGTAGCGTACTGCGGGGTATATAAGGTGCGGCACGGGGCTATTCAACCGAGTGACTATTTCAAACTGTGTCCTACAGCGAATTCGCAGGCGTGCAGGACAATTCCCACTGCCAATATTGCTACCGATGACGCATGGCGGCGACCCGTCGCCATTACCTCAGACGCGGGTGACCGGTTCGAATCGCAAGTGTAGAAGGCCTGTGCAGGCGCGGATCACAGAAGTGTTGCTGAATCAGACAGTGCGCGACGTTCGGGACGTCGCGCACTGCTGGCCAGTTACTGGCGGTAGGACTTGAGGAAGTTGCCGATGCGGCCGATGGCCATTTCCAGGTCGTCGACGCGGGGCAGGGTGACCACACGGAAGTGATCCGGCCACGGCCAGTTGAACGCGGTGCCCTGAACGACCAGCAGCTTCTCGGAAAGCAGCAGGTCGAGAACGAACTTCTCGTCGTTGTGGATCGGGCAGACCTTCGGGTCAATGCGCGGGAAGGCGTAGAGCGCACCCATCGGCTTGACGCAGCTGACGCCCGGAATGTCGTTGAGCAGCTCCCAAGTACGGTTGCGCTGTTCCAGCAAACGACCTTGCGGCAGCACCAGATCGTTGATGCTCTGATAGCCACCGAGTGCGGTCTGGATGGCATGCTGGCTTGGCACGTTGGCGCACAGGCGCATGTTGGCTAGCATGTCGATGCCTTCGATGTAGCTCTGGGCGTTGTGTTTCGGCCCGGAGATGGCGATCCAGCCGGAGCGGAAACCGGCCACACGGTAGGACTTCGACAGACCGTTGAAGGTCAGGCAGAGCAGGTCGGGCGCCAACGACGCGGTGCAGATGTGCACGGCATCGTCATAGAGGATCTTGTCGTAGATCTCGTCGGAGAACACCACCAGGTTGTGCGCACGGGCGATTTCCAGCATGCCCAGCAGCACTTCCTTGGAATACACCGCACCGGTCGGGTTGTTCGGGTTGATGATCACCATGGCTTTGGTGTTCGGGGTGATCTTGGCCTTGATGTCGGCCAGATCCGGGAACCAGTCGGCGCCTTCGTCGCACAGGTAATGCACGGCATTACCACCGGCCAGACTGACGGCGGCGGTCCACAGTGGATAATCCGGCGCCGGAACCAGCACTTCGTCGCCGTTGTTGAGCAGCGCCTGCAACGACATCACGATCAGCTCGGACACGCCGTTGCCCAGATAGATGTCTTCGATGCCGACACCTTCAACATTCTTTTGCTGGTAATACTGCATCACCGCCTTGCGCGCGCTGAACAGACCTTTGGAGTCGCTGTAGCCTTGCGCGGTCGGCAGGTTGCGGATCACATCCTGAAGAATTTCGTCCGGCGCCTCGAAACCAAACGGCGCCGGGTTGCCGATGTTCAGCTTGAGGATGCGCTGGCCTTCCTCTTCCAGTCGTTTGGCGTGCTTGAGCACCGGGCCGCGAATGTCGTAGCAGACGTTGGCGAGCTTGTTCGATTTGCTGAACTGCATGGCGATGTGATCCCGAAAATGAACGATCCAGACGCTGTATGAACTACCGTACTGGGAATCCTGCATATGCACGCCAATCGGTTGCCGGCACTCAACGCTGCAAAAAATCCGTTTGAGTGCGTGTAACGTGGCTGCCAGACTGGCGTCAAAACAAGGCGCAATCATACGTGCCACCCGATCCGTGGAAAAGGTACAGATCGGGCTTTTTCAGCCGCTGAGGTGTGATGATGGAAAAGTTGGAAAAAACCCTGGAAGAATGGAAAGCCATGCTCGATCCGCAGCAGTACGAGGTTTGCCGCCTCAGTGCGACCGAGCGACCGTTCTCCGGCAAATACAACGCCACCAAAACCGACGGTGTTTACCACTGCGTCTGCTGCAACGAAGCATTGTTCGACTCCAAAGCCAAATTCGACTCCGGTTGTGGCTGGCCGAGCTTTTATGAGCCGATCGGCAAAAGCGCGATGACCGAAATCCGCGATGTCAGCCACGGCATGATCCGTACCGAAGTGAAGTGCGCCCGCTGCGACGCGCATCTGGGTCATGTGTTCCCGGACGGCCCGCCGCCCACCGGCCTGCGTTATTGCATCAACTCGGTGTGCCTGAACCTCGAACCGCGCGAATAAACCCACAATCGCACGCCTGTCGGGCGGTCCGATCAATCCCACCATCGCATTCCGCCGGACGGTGCGATCAACTCCACGATCGCACGCCTTTCGGACGGTGCGATCAATTCGACGATCGCACGCCTGTCGGACCGTTCGATCGACCCCTGTAGGAGCTGCCGAAGGCTGCGATCTTTTGATTTGCTTTTTAAAGACAGGATCAAAAGATCGCAGCCTTCGGCAGCTCCTACACGAGGGTGTTCCTATTAATTAAATTGCACACAATTTAATTGCTCGCTATGTTTGGCCTTTCCCGATTATCTGCGGAGCCTGTCTCATGAGCGACAACCTGCTGAATATTCCGTGCACCACCATCAAAGGCGAGCAAAAGACCCTGGCCGATTTCGCCGGCAAAGCCGTGCTGGTGGTCAACACGGCGAGCAAATGCGGTTTCACCCCACAGTACAAAGGCCTTGAACAACTCTGGCAGACCTACAAGGATCAGGGTCTGGTGGTGCTGGGCTTTCCTTGCAACCAGTTCGGCAAGCAGGAGCCGGGCAACGAAGGCGCAATCAGCGAATTCTGCGAGTTGAACTTCGGTGTCAGCTTCCCGCTGTTCAAGAAGATCGACGTCAACGGTGCCGGAGCCCATCCGCTGTTCGTGCAGTTGAAGAAACGTGCGCCGGGCGTACTCGGCTCTCAAGGCATCAAGTGGAATTTCACCAAGTTCCTGATCGGCAAGGACGGCCAGTTGGTCAAGCGCTTCGCCCCGGCAACCAAGCCGCAGGACCTGAGCCGCGAGATCGAAGCCCTGCTCAAATGAACAATCTGTCGGTCGATTCGCTGAAGCTCGACAGTCAGTTGTGCTTCAAATTGTATGCCGCGTCCCGGGCAGTGATTCGTGCGTACAAGCCGATGCTCGATCAACTCGGCCTGACCTATCCGCAATATCTGGCGATGCTGGTGTTGTGGGAGTGGCAGGACGCCGCGCCGGAGCAACCGACGGTCAAGGCTTTGGGCGAACGCCTGGCGCTCGACTCCGGCACACTGACGCCATTGCTCAAGCGCCTTGAGCAGTTGCAACTGGTGCAACGGCGGCGCTCGGCCCGTGATGAGCGGGAAGTGCATTTGAGTCTGACGTCTGCCGGCCAGGCGTTGCGCGAGCAGGTCGGGCCGCTGAAAGCCCGGCTGCTGTGCGACAGCGGTGTGGATCTGGACCGGCTCAATGACCTGCGCAACGGCCTCGATCAACTGTTGGGGCAGATCAAAGCGCTGTCGTAGACGGAATCCATTGATCCAGCAGTGCCGCCAGTTCCTCGCGGCGGAACGGTTTCGCCAGATAGTCGCTCATGCCCGCCGCCCGGCAGCGTTCGCGCTCTTCGGACATGGCGTTGGCGGTCAGGGCGACAATCGGCAGACTCGGCCAGCGTCCGCTCTGGCGAATCTGCCGGCTGGCTTCGTAGCCGTCCATGACCGGCATGTTGCAGTCCATCAGGACCATGTCGAACTCGTGATACTCCAACTGATCCAGCGCTTCGGCGCCATGCGCGGCGACCACGACCTCGCAGCCGAGCTTGCCGAGCATGCCCTTGGCCACCAATTGATTGACCGGGTTGTCCTCGACCAGCAACACCCGCCCACGCCGCACGCTGGGTGAAGACTCCAGACGCGCATCGTTGATCGTGGTGGTGTCCGGTTGCAGGGTGCGACGCAGATTCTGATAGAGCGCATTACGCGCCAACGGTCGTGCCTGTTGCTGCAAAGGCGCGAGGGCGGCAGCCTCTTCGCTGGGCAGGAAACTGCCGTAGGCGGTCACCAGCAGAATCGGCGCGACGAGGGTCGGTCGCAAGCCGAACAGACATTCCGGACAGTCGGTAATCAGCACGTCTGGCGTCAGGCCCAGGAGCGAATCGTCGATGGTCCGCTGTTCATACTCGAGGCCCCAAACCGGCAGCACGCTTTGCAGCAACTCGGCCAGGCCGCTGCTGCCCGCCGTGATTGCCAGTACTTTGCCGTGCAGTGGCGCCGGGGCCAGCGCGCGGGTGTGGCAGGGAAGTGGCAACTCGGCGCAGAACTGACTGCCAAAACCGGTCTCGGAGCTGATGGTCAGACGTCCCTGCATGGCCTCGCAGAGGTTGTAGGTCAGCGCCAGTCCCAGCCCGGTGCCGCCGTACTGGCGGGTAATCCCGGCGCCGGCCTGGGTGAACGGCTGGAATATTTTCACCTGCGCATCCTGGGCGATGCCGATCCCGGTGTCGCAGACTTCGATGCGCACGCCGTCCTTGTATGCCGACAGGCGCACATCGACGCGGCCGAAACGGGTGAACTTCAGCGCGTTGGACAGCAGGTTGCTGACAATCTGCCGAACCCGGGTCGGATCGCCCAGTACCAGAGCGGGGAAGTGCGGATCGATCAGGCAAGTCAGCTCAACGCTCGGCGCGGCATTCTGCGACAGCAGGTTGGCCGTGTCTTCGATCAGTGAGCCGAGATCGAACGGAATATTTTCCAGCTCCAGTTGCCCGGCGTCGAACTTGGACAGGTCGAGAATATCGTTGAGCAACTCCACCAGCACCTTGCCGGAGTCATGGGCAATCGACAGCTGTTGCTGTTGCTCGGCGTTCAGCGGGCCGTCGAGCGACAGCGCGATCATCCCCAGTAAACCGTTGAGCGGCGTGCGGATTTCATGGCTCATGTTGGCGAGGAAGGCCGAGCGCGCTTCGGCCATTTCCAGCGCGGTGCTGCGCGCAACTTCGAGTTCCTGGTTGGACTGGCTGAGCCGGGCGTTGATCGCCTTGAGTTCAGCGGTGCGCGCCGAGACGATGTTTTCCAGTTGGCCGAGATAGTCGGTCAGGCGATTTTCGGCGTTGCGGCGTTGCTGGATCTCGGTGGCAATGTTTTCGAACTGCTGGTTGGCAACTTTGACCAGCACGCCGATCTCGTCATTGCCGTGCCCGGCCGGACACTCCAGAGTTGTTGGCTCGGCGGAGCGAGGGTCACGCCCGCTGAGTTCGCGGATCACCCGCACCAGTGGTTTGGTCAACATGACGTAAAACAGCGCGAGCAGGATTCCGGTCAGGATCAGGCTGCGGGCAAAACCGTTGAGGAGGGTGATTTCCGCGCGGCGCAGAAAACGGCTGCCGAAAGCATAAGTGTCGACTTCAAGGCTCAAGACACCCAGAGATTCGTTGGGCAAGTGATCAAGATAGAGGCGGTCTTCGAACTGCCGCTTGGCGCCAAACAGGAAGTCGCTGATCACCCGATAGCTGCTCTGCAGTTCGGGGCGTTTGACACTGGCCAGCACCGTACCGTTGTTGTCGGTCAGTTGCGCAGAGATGATCGCCGGCGAACGTAGCAAACCCAGCGTGAGTTCCTGTGCCAGTTCGGCGTCGATGTTGTAGGCAATGCGCGATGCCGGGTTATGGCTGATTTCCAGCAAAGACAGGATTTCACGATTGATGGAGGCGTCTTCACTGGCATAATCGATGCCGATTTGCAGCAGGCTGAGCAGCGTGCCCAAAATGAACCCGACCAGCACAGTAAGCCTGGCTTGCTTGTAAGACAGCCGGTGGGTGAATTTGATATCCATGGGGTGTTGAACCACTTCCGTTTCCCTTCGCTGCTCAAGCATAGTCGATCATGTATGGATACCGAGGTTCCCGAATCGCCTTGTAACAAGGCCCGGCGCGGGGGTTTAAATCCGTTTGCCGTCGCAGGGTTACCATCATCACTTTGAAAATGCCCGAGGAGAAGACGTGGATTCCCGATTGAATGCTTTTCTTGAGCGCGCCGAATCGGTTCTGGCGCGAATCGAACCGCTGTTGCCGGCATCGCGTCCCGTCATTGACTGGGGCACCTGCCTGGCTGCGCGCTGGCAGCGTGACGGGCGCAGCGGGTATCTGCTGCCGCTGGAAGTCAGCCTCGACATGCGTCTGTCCGACCTGATTGGTGTCGACCGTCAACTTGAGCAATTGGGCCGCAACACTCAGCAATTCCTTGACGGCATGCCGGCCAACCACGCATTGCTCTGGGGCTCGCGCGGTACCGGCAAATCCTCGCTGGTACGGGCGCTGCTCGCCGAACACGCCAAATCCGGCCTGCGCCTGATCGAAATCGAGCGCGACCATCTGGCTGACCTGCCCCGCGTGGTCGAGCAGATCGGTAAACTGCCACAACGCTTCGTGCTGTTTTGCGATGACTTGTCGTTCGAGTCCGGTGAAGGCGATTACCGCGTCCTGAAAAGCGTGCTCGACGGTTCGCTCGAGCAGGCGCCGGATAACGTTTTGCTCTACGCGACCTCCAACCGCCGCCATCTGGTGCCGGAAAAGGAAAGCGACAACGAAAACTGGAAACGTGTAGATGGCGAGCTGCACCCAAGCGAAGCCGTCGAAGACAAGATCGCCCTGTCGGATCGATTCGGCTTGTGGCTGTCGTTTTACCCGTTTACTCAAGAACACTTCCTCGACGTCGTCGAACACTGGATCGGCCAACTGGCCGCCAAGGCCGGCCTGAGCTGGCAGCGCGACGAAGAGCTGGACATCCTTGCCGTGCGTTGGGCCACCGGCCGCGGTAATCGCAACGGACGTTGCGCGTATCAATTCGCCCGATACTGGGTGGGACTGAAATTGTTGGAGCACAAGGCATGATTGATTTGCAACAAAGCGGCCAGGGCCTCGAAGGCTATGGCATGTTGGCCGCTCAACTGGAGTCGCTGCTGGCTGACGAGCGCGATTTTATCGCCAACGCTGCGCAGTTTTCGGCGTTCCTGTTCAACCAGCTCGATGATCTGAACTGGGCCGGTTTCTACCTCAATCGCAACGAAGAACTGGTGCTCGGCCCGTTTCAGGGGCAAATCGCCTGCGTGCGCATTCCATTCGGTCGTGGCGTGTGCGGCGCGGCGGCGGCCACTCGGCAAACCCAGCGGGTCGAAGATGTGCACGCGTTTCCCGGGCACATCGCCTGCGACAGCGCGTCGAACAGTGAGTTGGTCGTGCCGTTGGTCAAGGACGGCCGCCTGGTCGCTGTTCTCGATCTGGACAGCCCGAAACTGGCGCGTTTCGGCGCCGACGATCAGGCCGGCATCGAACAACTGGCGTCGATCTTCCTGCGTCTGACCGACTGCTGATCATGCGGTGAGGCCAGCCTTGTGCAACAGGCTGGCCGGATCCACTGCGTCGATTTGCTGTGGGTCGAGAAAACGTGCGGCGTATTGCAGGTACACACCCTCGTTGACGAACAAGCCGAACAGTTGTGCATCGATGTGCGCCTCGCGGCACATCGTCGCCATGATCCCTAACGCTTCGCTCAGCGACTTGGCCTTCTTGTAGGGCCGATCGGCTGCGGTCAGCGCTTCGAAAATATCGGCGATCGCCATCATCCTTGCCGGCAGGCTCATTTCTTCGCGTTTCAAGCGTTTCGGGTAACCACTGCCGTCCATCTTTTCATGATGGCCGCCGGCGATTTCGGCGATGCTCTCGAGGTGGCCGGGGAAGGGCAAGTGACTGAGCATCATGATCGTCTGCACCATGTGGTGATTGATGATGTAGCGCTCTTCGCGGGTCAGCGTGCCACGGGTGATGCTCAGGTTGTACAGCTCGCCACGATTGTATTTGTAGCGCGGTACATCCAGTTTGAAACCCCATGGATTGTCTTCGGGTATCAACTCGTTCTTGTCTCGTTCAAGCAGATGTTCGGGCTTGTCTGCCAGCAGCGATTCGCTGACCGGCAGGGTCGGCGCAGGCGTGCGGGCCTGACGGCGGTTTTCGTCCCACGACACGCCCAATCGATCATCCAGCGTGCGCGTCCAGGTCCGTCGGGCAAGCTTATCGAGGCGTTGCAGATCGGCTTCGGCCATGGCTTCGCCGCCCAGATTGCAACGGGCGACAAAGGCGAAGTCTGCGTCCAGCGCAGCCAGTGTGGCATCCCGCAGGTCGCGCAATGCCACCTCGTCTGCGCCCTTGGCCAGCGCTTGCCAGTAATCGATCCAGGCATCGCGCTTGAGCACCTCGAAGCGGGTGCGAATCTCGTGGATGCGGTCGTTGATGGTTTCCAGCTTGGTGGCTTTGTCGACCACGTATTCCGGCGTCGTGACCTTGCCGCAATCGTGCAGCCACGCCGCAATGTGCAAGGCTTCCCAGTCATCCTCGGTGGGCTGGTAGGTGCTGAACGCCGGTGCCTGGCTGGCCGCCGCAGCCTGGGCGAGCATCAGGGTCAGCTCCGGCACGCGCTGACAGTGGCCGCCGGTGTACGGACTTTTGGCATCGATAGCGCCGGCGAGCAATTGAATGAAAGCGTCCAGCAACTGTTTCTGTTTCGCTTGCAGGCGCTGGCTTTCGATACTCACTGCCGCCGCGCCGGATACCGCTTGCAGGAAGGCGATACGGTCGGGGCGCAGTTTTTCCAGATCGGCAGGCGTGCCGCTGTCATTGACCAGCAAAATCAACAGGCCAATCGTTTCGTTGTGGCGGTTGCGCAGGCGTATGCCGATCAGATGCACGCGCGGGGACGTCATCGCGAGCAATACTTTTTGCAGGTCTCTGGCCTGCTCGAAACCGAGGTTGGTGACCACATTGTCGGCGTGCACCAGTTCCTCGAACCATGCCGGGCCCTGGCTCGTTTGCAGGTCGTGGCCCTGAATGTCGAAAGTTTCCAGGGTTTGCGGGGTGTCATCGATCACCAATCCGTAAGGCTCCATGCGGCTGCCATCGCTCTCGCGCAAATAAATCAGGCCCGCCTGTGCCTGGGCGATCTGCACCGTCTCGAACAGCACCCGTTGCAGCAACGGCGCGAAGCGGGTTTCGGCGCACAGACTGTCGGTGATGCGGAAGAAGCTCGCCAGGGTGTCCTTCATGCGCGCCATCGACAGACTCAGTTGGTCAACTTCCAGCACGGGCGAGCGCCGGGTCACCGGGAAATTGAAGTCGAAACTGCGAATCGCATCGGCTTCCTTGACCAGAGCGTGCAAGGGTTTGACCAGTGTGCGCGAAATCAGCCAGCCCAACGGCAGGCACAACAGCAACGTTGCCAGGGTTATCAGCGCGCCTTGCCAGCGCATGCGATAAGCGTCGACGAGCAATTCATCCTCCGGCACCAGCAAGGCCATTTGCAGGCCTTGCGGCCCGCCCTCCTGCAAGCTGCTGCGGGCGACGATCCAGGGGCGGCCATCGACTTTTATGCGATTGCCGTGCTGCTCGCCGGACAACAAGGCACGCAGGCGCGGGCTCAAGTCGGCAGCCTTGGCCAGGCGCGCGGTGCGGTCGTCGACGATCAGTCGGCTGCTGTCCGGCCAGGCCACGGCATTGCCTTCGGCGTCGAACAGGATGATCTCGGTGTTCGGCGTCACCACGTGCTTGATCAGCGTCGCCGAGAGCGCGGCGAGGGTCAGGTCGGCGCCGATGACCGTCGTGTCAGCGCTGCGCCGGGCCAGGGTGGTACCGACATTGTGAGTGGAGAAAAACACATAGGGTTCGGTGGTGATCTGGTCGCCACTTTCCCGGGCGTTGCTGTACCAATCGCGGCTGCGTGGATCGTAACTGTCATCGGGGTTGTCCTGGCGGGCGAGGAGCGACAGGCCCTGATCGAAAAACAATGACTGCGAGCGGGTGCCGGCGCTGCCGTCGTGCTCGATGCTCCAGACTTGATACACCGCTGCCGGCGGCGCCTTGAGCTGGGTCTTCAAGGCCTCGCTGCGCAAGGCCCGCACCATGAAGAAGTCGCCATTGCCATAGCCGAGGTAAAGCGAGGCGAGGTCAGGGTTGTCCTTGAGCGACTGGCTGAAGGGTTTGAGCAGAGTCAGACGCTGTTGCAGATCAGTTGCCTGGGCCGCGGGGTAGTCGGCCAAAAGGCTCAACAAGTGGCGGATCGGCTGGTACGTGGCGTGCAGATCCAGGCGCACATCCTGTTCGATGCGATTGAACAGATGCTCACTGCTCGAAAGAATGATGCGGGTCGTCTGGCTGTAATTGAACAGCCCCAGCACCACTGCGGTCAGCAACATCAGGAAGGTGAACATCACGCTGATATGCACGTGCAGAGGGAACCGGCGTTGATCCGTGCGCAGTGGGCTGGGCATTGCTGACTCTCCATGGGGGATAAACACACTGCTCAGCGCCCAAGCATAGTTAAGGCTCGGTCATTCTGCTTTTATGGTTCTGCTCCAGCTGTTGCTGCAATGCCTGCTCCAGTTCAAGTATCGCCGCGTCGGTGGTTTTGCAGTGTTGAGCGATGGTGGCTGCGGACTGCACTTGTACGCAGGCTTGCTCCAGTGCTTCGCAACAGGCGATCAGGCGCGAGGCCTGGGCGATCCGCGCGGCGCCCTTGATCTTGTGCGCCGTCACGATCAACGCCTCGCGGTCGGAGTGCGGCGACAAGGCCAGCAGTTCCTGGCGATCAAGCCGGCTGCTGTTGAGCAGTTCGCGGAGCAGACGCTGGATCTGCACCGGGTTATCCCCCGTGAGCTGACTGAAGCCTTCAAGGTTGAAGGTTGGTGCCGGGAAGGCCGGCTTGAGTTCGTTGACCCAGTGGCTCAGCGCGCTAAGGCTCAGCGGTTTGAACAGGCAGTCGTTCATGCCGGCCTGTTTGCAGCGCTGGATTTCCTCGGGTTGCGCGTTGGCCGTGAAACCCAGCACGGTACACGGTGGTTTCCCGGTCAGTTGCTCCTGCTGGCGAATCGCTCGGGTCAGCTCATAGCCGTTCATTACCGGCATATTGCAGTCGGCGATGACCAGATCGAAATTGCCGGTCTGCCATTTCTCCAGACCGCTTCGACCCTCTTCGGCCAGGCTGAAGCGGTGCCCCAGGTACTCCAGTTGCTGGCACATCAATAGGCGATTGGCCGGATGGTCATCGACCACCAATATGTTCAACGGCGCGAAAGTCACCCGGATCGGCGGCTCGCGCCGTGCGGTGCTCACTTCGCTGGGTAGCGTCTGTAGCGGCATGGACAGGCAGACCTGGGTGCCGATGCCGGGCTGACTGCACAATTGCAACCGGCCACCCATCATTTCGCAGAGGCTGCGACTGATGAACAGGCCGAGGCCTGCGCCGCCACGGCTTTGCTGTTGAGCGTTGTCGGCCTGGGAAAAAGGTTCGAACAGTCGTTGCTGGTCTTCGGCGCTGATACCGACGCCGGTGTCCTGAATCGTCAACTGGATCAGTGAGAGTTCGGGTGTGCCGCCGGGCAGTATGTCGAGGTCGATACGGATGCGTCCGTGTTCGGTGAACTTGATGGCGTTGCTGATCAGGTTCGACAGCACCTGCTTGAAGCGCATCGGGTCCAGATGAACGTCGACGTCCAGTTCGGGTGGATTGACGGTCAGTGTCAGGGGGAGGTTTTTCTGTCGGGCGAGGCCATCGAAGATTCTCGCCACCGACGCCACCGTTTCAACCAGGTTGACCCGTTCCGGGCTCAGGCTCAGGCGGCCAGACTCGATTCTGGCGATATCGAGGATATCGCCGATCAGTCCCAGCAGATCCTTGGCCGAGTGGTAGGCGGTATCGATTGACGATCGGTCCGGGTGCTGTTGGTCCATGCGCTTGAGGGTCAGTTCGAGCATGCCGATCACCGCATTCATCGGCGTGCGGATCTCGTGGCTCATGGTCGCCAGAAAGGTGCTTTTGGCGCGATTGGCGTCATCCGCCTGTTCCTTGGCCAGGCGCAGTTCATCGAACAGTTGGCGGCGCTCGCTGATGTCGATCCAGCCACCGATGATGCCTTTGACTTCGCCGCTGGAGTCGCGGTAGGGCAATATCCAGTGATAGATCGTCAAGCGTCGGGTACCGATATGCAACGGACGATCAAGTACCAGCGGCGTACCTTCAGCTACCACCCGTTGGTAGTCCGCCTGATATGTCTGGGCTTCGAACGCGTTGCTCAGCGTGCCTTGCATGACATTTTTGCCGATGACGTCTTCGCGTTTGGCATTGAACGCATCAAGGTAGCTGTCGTTGCAGCTCTGCAGCAAACCCTGGCAATCACGCACATAGATGGGATGGGGCGTGCCGTTGACCAGCGAACTCATGAATTCGAATTGATCATTCAAGGCCCGTTCGGCCATCTTGCGTTGCTTGATCTGTCGACGCATGTAAGCGTTCCAGAGCAATGACAACAACAGCAGCAGGCAGGCACCACCAATCACTTGATAGAACAGGCGCTGGTAATGCCGCCAGTTACTTTGCGCCGCTGTCGAGAAACCCCGCCAGCGACTGTTGATCACGCCCAGTTCTTCGGGCGTGATGCTCAGCAGTGCCTTGTCGAGGATCGATCCCAGCTCGGTATTGCCTCGCGCGATGGCCAGTGAAAACGCTGCCTGACGTGTGCCAAGGGTGGTAGTGATCTGCAAGGGGTGTTCGAAGATGCGCGATGAAATCAGATAGTTGGCAATCACCAGCGAACTGACGGCGCCATCAACCTTGCCCTCGGCAAGCAAGGTCGCGGCGCTGAAGGTATCGGACGTTTCAATGACTTCGATGTGTGGAAACTCGCGGCGCAGGTAATCGGTCAAGGGACTGCCCTGGGCGATCGCCAGGTACTTATCCTTGAGCTGACTCAGATGCGAAGGGCTGTCAGCGGCTTTGCGCGTCAGTAAAACATAGGAGTTTTCCAGGTAGGGGCGGCTGAATTGCAGGCGCTTCTCACGTTGCGGACTCGGTAGCAGGGCAGCGATCAGATCGGCTTGATGCAGCCTGACCTGCTCGATCATTGCGTCGTCGCTGCGACTGCGGCGAATGTCGAAGCGTAGTCCGGTGCGCAGGCGCAGCAGTTCGAGCAGGTCGGCGGTGATGCCCCGGAAATTGCCGTCGCTGTCGAAAAATGTCAGCGGAGCGAGGGCGTCGTTCACCACCACTCGAATCACCGGGTGCTGTTTGAGCCATTCTTCTTCATTACGGGTCAATTGCAACTTCTGGTCGGTCAGCAGGATATCGCTGCCGGCACTCCAGCGTTTCGCAATACTGTCGCGTTCACTGCGCGGAACAGCATTGAGTACGGTGTTGATGATGTTCAGCAGTTGCCCGTTGCCAGTGTGTACGGCAAAGCTGAAGCCATGGGCTTCCTGTTTGCCGAAGTTGGCCATGCGAATGTTGTTCAGGTAACCCTTGTTGATCATGTAGTGGGTGGAAATGGTGTCGCCGAGAAACACGTCGGCCTGGTCAAATGCTACCGCGTTGATCGCATTCTGATAGGACGGGTAGGAAGTGAGAATGGCCTTCGGGTACAGGGCTTTGACTTCTTCTTGCGGCAAGTAGTGATAGACCATGCTCAGACGCAATCCGGCCAGCCCTTCGGTCAGCGAACGGGTCTCGTCTTCCCGGGTCACCAGCACCGGTTGATCGATGGCGTAGGGGATGGAAAGGACGATGTCGGGGTTGCTCGCTTCGAATCCGTTGGCGCTGCCGAGCATGTCGACCTGGCCCGCCAGCAGCGCCTCCAGGGCCGCATCCCGGGAGGCGAAGCGCTCGATGCGGATCGGCAGGCCGGTGGCCTGGCCGAGGAAACCGGCGTAGTCCGCGGTGAAGCCCTCGTAGTCGCGCCCGCTTGATGTCATGTCGAACGGTGGATAATCCGGGGCGGAGGTGCCCAGGATCAGTTCATGCCGTCCCTGCAACCATTGCCGTTGTGAGGCATCGAGGGGCACTGGCATCAATTCGAACGTCGACCGGCTCCGCAGGACATAGCTGTGCGGGGTGAGGAGGGAGGCCAGAACCTGTGTACTCAGAAACAGGCCTGCAATCAGTCCGGCAAGATGGACAAAGCGAATGGGCATGCGGGCTCTCACACTAATGCGTTACGTTTGGCCATCTCGATAAGTTCCACCAGAGACTTGGCTTTGAGTTTTTGCATCAGGCGTTTTTTGTAAGTGCTGACGGTCTTGTTACTGAGGAACATGCCTTTGGCAATTTCCTTGTTAGTACGGCCTTGGGCAAATAACTGCAAGACCATAAGTTCGCGGTCATTGACGGATTTGAACAGTTCAAGTTCGGCATAACGTATATCGTCGCTGCGTACCGGATTGAGTGCCTGGCTGGGGAAATAGTTGTAACCGGAAAGAACTGCCTTGATGGCGCTGACCAGTTCACTGAGGTCTTCTTCCTTGCACACGTAACCGGATGCGCCGGACTGCATGCAGCGAATACCGAAGAGAGTCGGGCACTGGGCGGTCAGTACGAGGGTCTTGAGCGGGGTGCTCATGGCGTTGAAACGAGCGAGAACCTCCAGCCCATCGAGCTTGGGGATACTGATGTCGAGAATGACCAGATCGGGCATGCATTCGCGGACCATTTGCATGGCATCGACCCCATTATCGGTTTCGCCAACGACCTTGTAGCCTTCGTGCTCCAGCAGCATTCGAACGGCAAGTCGGATGACGGGGTGATCATCGACAATAAAAACGGAGTTCATAATCAAATCCCATACGTACGCGAATAAAGCGCGCACCTTAGCTCAGATGAATGAGCGCTCGCATGAACTGAGGTGGCTCTAGCGGCAATATAGGATTATTCCTACACACTTAAGGGAATTCGACTACGGTTGAACTAGGTGTAGCATTAGGAAGTGTGGGGTTTGTATGTTTATAGGGCTGTTCTAAATTGTTTAAAGATATCGGGTAGATGTTTATTAATGTTTCAGGAAAGTTTTTGAAAGCTTTTTGAGAGACACATGGGTTCCTGGGCGGGCGATGACTACTCACGACACCCGCACTCAACCGACCAGCGCAGGCTGGACGGTCGAGACGAACATTGTCAGTGACTGGAGCGACCGGTCATTTCCAGCGCCATGTCGCTGGCGTAACTGTCGGTCATGCCGGCGATGAAATCGATCATGCGCAGGAACGACGCGTGCAGCGGCCCATGCGGGTCAGGTGCGTTGTTTCCCAGCAGGTCGAGGATGCGGCGGCTCTTGAACGACGGCGTACGACCATTGTGCTGCTCGAGTGCCGCACCGCAAAACGCGTTGAGGAGGATCTCCAGCGTGGTGTAGGCGCCGATTTCATGCAGCGTCTTGCGTTTATCCTGAAAGATCTTCTTGCGGGCAATGTCCTTGGCGTTCAACACGCAGCGTTTGGCCGGACCGTGCATGTGTTCGACCAGATCGCCGTGCAGAGTACCGGCGAGCAGTGCGTCTTGTTGCTCGACGAATGCTCGCGCCGCCGCATTGGTCAAATGCTCGATGGCCTTGCCGCGCAGAATCGCCAGTTTGCGCCGGCGGGAATCCTGCGGGCCGAGCTGACGGTAAGTCTCCGGCAGGTCATCGCCGACCAGCCCGAGCAGCAGCGACTCGACTTCGGCGTACTCGAGCAACTCCATTTCCAGACCGTCTTCCAGATCGATCAGCGCATAGCAGATGTCGTCGGCGGCCTCCATCAGATAAACCAGCGGATGGCGTGCCCAACGTTGATCTTCCAGTTGCGGCAGACCCAGTTTGTGGGCGATCTGTTCGAGCAGCGGCAGCTCGCTCTGGTAGCAGCCGAACTTGTGCTTCTTGTAACCGAGCGAGTCAGCGTGACGTGCCGTCCACGGATACTTCAAATACGTGCCGAGGGTCGCGTAGGTCAGGCGAGTGCCACCGTCGAACTGGTGATATTCCAGTTGAGTCAGTACCCGAAAGCCTTGAGCGTTGCCTTCGAAATTGAGGAAGTCACCGCGCTCGGCTTCGCTCATTGCATCGAGCCAGCCACGCCCGGCCGCCTGTTGGAACCAGTGGCGAATGGCATCTTCACCGGAGTGACCGAAGGGCGGGTTGCCGATGTCGTGGGCCAGACACGCCGATTGCACCACCATGCCCAGATCACTCGGGTCGCACCAGTCGGGCAGGGCGCTGCGCAGGGTTTCGCCGACCCGCATGCCCAGCGAACGACCCACGCAACTGACTTCCAGCGAGTGGGTCAGACGCGTGTGAATATGGTCGTTGCTCGACACCGGGTGCACTTGGGTCTTGCGGCCCAGGCGGCGGAAGGCACCGGAGAAGATGATGCGGTCGTGGTCTTTGTGAAAAGGGCTGCGGCCGAGTTCTTGCGGGCTGTGCAGCGGCTTGCCGAGGCGTTCGCGGTTGAGCAGGGTTTGCCAATCCAAGGCTGATTCTCTCCGTCAGGATGACTGTTGCCCTAGCTTCCCGGTTCGTGCGCATGCCTGCAAGCGGAACTACAACCCTGCGGCGTCAATGTCGATCAACAGCAGCCGCTCGCCGTTATCGAAAAACTGCCCGGCCGTCAGGCAATACTGATTGCTGGTGGCGTCGCGGTAGGTGTTGGACAGCGTCAGGCGCCGCTCCTCCCAGCCCTCGGCGAGCAGGTGATAGAAGTACGGACGCCATGACCAGTTGTGGCCCAGATAGCGGTTATCGGCGACCCAGCCGTTGTGTCGCCACTCCAGGTTTGGGGTCAGTTGCGTGCCGTGGCGGTCGCACTGGTAAAAGCGCAGCAGCCAGGGAAAGGCTTCCAGTTGCGGCAGTGCACTGAGCGGTGCATGCGCCCCGGCCCAGCCTTGCAGGATGGCCATCAATTCGCCGAGTTGCTGGCGCATCTGCATCAAACGTCCGCGCTCGGCGAGTTTCTGTTGCACATAGCGCTGGCGCAGTTCGGCGAAGCGCGGCACGAAAGCATCGGTGGCAAAGAACGCTTCCTGCGCGCGGGCGAAGAGAAAACCCTGCACGTAACGTGATCCGCATTCGAGGGCGAAATTCAGTTGCGCTTCGGTCTCTACCCCTTCGGCGATGATCCAGCAGCCGGTTTTCTCGGCCATCTGCGCGAGTGCCTTGACCACCTCACTGCTCGGCCCGCCAAGGGCGGCGGCCTGGAACAGGCGCATGTCGAGTTTGAGGATGTCCGGTTGCAGCGCCAGTACGCGATCAAGTTGTGAATAGCCGGCACCAAAATCGTCAATGGCGATTCTCGCGCCAGCATCGCGATAACGCGCAACGACCTCGGCCAGACGTTGGCCGTTGCCGCCCAGTTCAGTGATTTCGAACACGATGCGTTGCGGATCGACGTTGTGTCGCGCCAGTTGCTTGAGACTGGGCAGGGCCTGGTCCGGGCGCAGACGGCTGATCCAGCGCGGCGACATGTTGAGGCTGAGAAACCAGTCTGCCGGCGCTTCATGCAGACGGCTTATGGCATTGGCGCGGATCTGCCGGTCGAGGCGGCGTAAGGCGATGGCTGGCATGCGCGGGTCGGCGAACAGCGGCCCGACCGACGTCAGTTGACCATCAGGCTGGCGCAGGCGGCCCAATGCTTCGACGCCTGCAATACGTCCGGTGGCGGTATCGATGAAAGGCTGAAAGCAGGCGAGCGGTTGCCCGTCGATCACGAGGCCTCCTTAGTCGTTCTTGTTCTGGTTGAACCCCGCCGACCGGGTAGGCGCGCGGGATTGAACCTCCGGGTAAAGAGGTTCATCCCAGCGACAGTGCAAGAATGTAGCCAGATGTATCGGCTTAGCGTTTGCTTGAACTCTGCATCACCAGTTTGATCAACGGGCCAAGGCTGGTGCCCAGTCGAACCAACCGGGTCAGACCACCGACGCCGCCGCTTTTTGCGCCTTTGCCGGTGAGAAAGCCCAGTAGCGTGACAGCGGCCACGCCCCACAACGGCGCGTGCTTGATACCAAAACCGTCGTGCAGGTTCTGCGTCATGCCGCGCACGCGCTGCAATGGCTGCAGCACTTGCCCGACTTCATGACGGATTTCCTGGCGATGCATTTCCATGCGCAAGCGAATCAGTGCCTTGCGCATTTCCCGGCGTGAGCTGTTGTGTGGAAGTTCAGGCAGGCTCATGGCAGCAGGCGCTCCCGGTCGTTGGCGAGCTCTTCGAGCGTGCCGTGGAAGGGCGAGGACTCATCGAAAATCGCAGCCTTGAGGCGCAGCCCGCAGAAGATCGAAGCCAGGGTATAAAACACGCACAGGCCGATGATCGCGGCAAGGCGATAAGTGTCCCAGAAGATGATCATGACCAGTGTCGATAAACCCACCAGCAACAGCAGAGCAAACACCAGCGCCAGGCCTGCGAACAGCAACAGGCTGACGGTGCGTGATTTTTGCTCCTGTAATTCGATGCCGAACAATTCGACATGGCTGTGCAGCAGACCGAGAACGGCTGCGCCCAGGCGCCGGGTGGAGGAGGCGGTGCCCGCAGTCGGGCCGGATTCACCGATCGACATGATCAGCGCCGCGTGGCCAGCAGGCCAATCAGAAAGCCGACACCGGCCGCGATGCCCACCGATTGCCATGGATTGGCCGAGACATAATCTTCAGTGGCGCTGACAGCAGCCTGACCGCGTTCGCGCAAGGTGTCTTCGGTCAACTTCAAAGTTTCCCGGGCACGCAGCAGGCTGTCGTGAATCTGTTCGCGCAGTTCATCCGCCTGATCGCCGGCCAGGGTGGCGGTGTGCTCGAGCAACCGTTCGGTGTCGGCGACCAGGGTCTGGAAGTCGTTCATGAGGATTTCTTGAGCAGTCTTTGCCTTGATGCTGGCCATGGGTGGATCTCCGTAAGTGACGTCTGAAGCGTTCGAGTATGAGCCTTGCGCGAAGGTTCAGTAGAAATGACTGGTACAACTTTTGCTGTGTCGTGGTGCGTCGCTCGCAAGTCGTGCGCTGTTGCCGGGCGCGCATGCAGGAAAACCTTAACTCAAATAATCCCGGTGGGTGTCAGCACATCGACCTCGTGCGCCAAAACGGTTCAGCCGAAATTCCATTCGGTGACCGCGCGGTCGCAACTTGGTGCATGAAATGTGCGCACGAACCGCTTTGGTGCCTTTTTAGCCTTCAGGTCTGCCTATTCATGGAAAATCTGCAAAGCGCTGTGGACACGCTGGTTCACAGCTCCAATACGTTGTTCATTCTGATCGGCGCGGTGATGGTCCTGGCCATGCATGCCGGCTTCGCCTTTCTCGAGGTCGGAACCGTCCGGCAGAAGAACCAGGTCAACGCATTGTCGAAAATCCTCAGTGATTTCGCCGTCTCGACGCTGGCCTATTTCTTTATAGGCTATTGGATCTCCTACGGCGTGACGTTCATGCAGCCGGCGGCTGTACTGAGTGCCGATCATGGTTACGGGTTGGTGAAGTTTTTCTTCCTGCTGACCTTTGCTGCGGCGATTCCGGCGATCATTTCCGGCGGCATTGCCGAACGAGCGCGCTTCGTTCCGCAGCTGTGCGCCACGGCATTGATCGTGGCCTTCATCTACCCGTTTTTCGAAGGCATGATCTGGAATGGCAACTATGGCCTGCAAGCCTGGCTGACGTTGCAGTTCGGTGCTGCCTTCCATGATTTCGCCGGATCGGTGGTGGTGCACGCCATGGGCGGCTGGCTGGCGCTGGCTGCCGTGCTGTTGCTGGGCCCGCGCAATGGCCGCTATCGCGATGGACGACTGGTCGCATTCGCGCCGTCGAGCATTCCGTTTCTGGCGCTCGGTTCGTGGATTCTGATTGTCGGCTGGTTCGGTTTCAACGTGATGAGTGCGCAGACGTTGCAAGGCGTCAGTGGTCTGGTCGCGGTCAACTCGTTGATGGCGATGGTCGGCGGCACCATGGCGGCATTGCTCGTCGGGCGCAATGACCCGGGTTTTCTGCACAACGGCCCGTTGGCTGGCCTGGTGGCGATCTGTGCCGGTTCTGATTTGATGCACCCGGTCGGCGCCTTGGTGACCGGAGCGATTGCCGGTGCATTGTTCGTCTGGTGCTTTACCGCTGCGCAGGTCAAATGGCGCATCGACGATGTGCTGGGTGTCTGGCCATTGCACGGTTTGTGTGGCGTGTGGGGCGGGATTGCCTGCGGTATCTTCGGCCAGACTGCGCTGGGTGGCATCGGCGGCGTCAGCCTCATCAGCCAGTTGCTCGGCACCGCGCTGGGTGTCGCCGTGGCGCTGCTCGGCGGGTTCGTGGTCTACGGCGCGATCAAGGCGCTGCACGGGCTGCGCCTGAGTCAGGAACAAGAGTATTACGGCGCCGATCTTTCACTGCACAAGATCGGCGCGGTGAGCCAGGATTAAGTCTCCTCATCGACGGCTCCCGGGTAGAAGCCGTGCAGCAGGCGATAGCGATCGATACGCACCTGATCGACTTTCTCCTGCACCTGATGCGCCGGCAGTCCGAGCATGATCAGCGCGTGAGAGGCGAGCATCAGGCTCGATTCCAGCAGCTCCGGCACCACTTCGGTGGCGCCGGCGGCTTTCAGTTCAGCCCATTGGCTGTCGTCGCGGGTGCGCACCAGAATCGGCACGTGCGCGTTGAGCCGGCGCGCCTCCTTGAGGATGCGCAGGGCCACATCACTCTGGTCGACGGCGATCACCAGTAACCTCGCGCGCAACAGGCCGACGGCGGTCAACAGATCGCCGCGCGATGAGTCGCCGTAGTGCACGTCGCTTTCGCCCGAGGCGGCTTCCTGTATTCGTACCGGATCATTGTCCAGCGCAATGAAAGGTTGGCTGGCGTTGCGCATGAAACGGCCGATGGATTGGCCGACCCGGCCGTACCCGCAAATAACCACATGTTTATCGAGGCCAGCATTGAGCGCGCTGATCTCCTCGATCTGCGCTTCCTGATTGGGCTTGCGGTGCAAGGCCGCAGCGAGGCGTGGCGCGGCGCGCAATAACAGCGGGGTCAGCAGCATCGAGCAGAATGTCGCTGCGAGCAGCAGCGCGCCCAGTTCATTGGGCATCAGGCTGTTCTGCTGCATCTGTGCCATCAAGGCAAAACAGAATTCGCCACCCTGCGCCAACGCCAGGCCACTGCGCCATGCCGTTTCACTGTCACTGCCGCGCCACTTCACCAGCAGCGCGACGACGATGCCCTTGATGATCATCAGTCCCAGCGTGAGGCCGAGGATCAACAGACTGTGGCTGACGAACAATTGCAGATCGATCAGCATGCCGATGCTGACAAAAAACACCCCGAGCAGAATGTCGCGGAACGGCCGAATGTCCGCCTCGATCTGATGCCGATAGTGGCTTTCACCCAGCAACATGCCAGCGAGGAAGGCCCCCAGAGCAGGCGACAAACCCAGCAAATGCGTGAGCCATGCTGTCAGCAGTACGATCACCAACGCCAGCAGCACGAACAACTCCGCCGAGCGCGACGCGGCAACTTCATGGAACAGCCGTGGTAGCAACCAGCGACTGGCCAGCAGCAGCCCGACAAACAGCACCACGGTTTTTGCCAGGGTCAGCGGTAAAGCCCAATACCAGGCCTGGTCGCTGCTGCCGGCGAATACCGGGACCAGCGTCAGCAGCAACACGGCGACGACATCCTGAAACAGTAAAACGCCGACCGCATTCTGGCCGTGACTGCTGAACACCTCACCAAGGCTACCCAATTCCTTGGTGACGATGGCCGTGGACGACAACGACAGCCCTGCGCCCAGCAACAGCGCAGGCGTCAGCGGCATGCCCAGCAGCATCAGCAGCGAACCCAGCAACGCGGTGCTGATCAACACCTGCTGACTGCCCAGACGAAACACCACCTGACGCAGTGCAATCATCTTCGACAGGGAGAACTCCAACCCCAGCGAAAACAGCAGGAACACCACGCCCAGTTCAGCCACATCGGGCAGGTGTTCACTCTCATTGACCCAGTCGAAGGCACTCGGCCCGACCAGTAATCCGACGCACAGGTAACCCAGAACCGGTGGCAGGCGCAGGCGCCGGAACAGGGCAATCACCACGAGGGACGAGGCGAGGATGATCAACAGATTGGCAAACACGGGACACTCCGATGTCAGGCTCAAGCTTCTCAAGCGTAGAGGCAAAAAGTCCGGGAGGATCGCGTAATTGCCATTTCTGCCAACTGATGTGCGTCAGGGTTTTGCGCGTGCAGCGCTCGAGCCTTTGGGCAGTAGCGGGTCGACGGCTTTTGGAGGGGGGCCTAGAATGGGCGAATTAATTGTTGGTTGAGCGCACATGCCTCCTGAATGTCAGCTGTTCGGCACCCTGGGGTGCCATCTCTGTGAAGTGGCTGAAGCCGAGCTGATGCCTTTTGTCGAGCATGGTCTGCTGGTCGAGCTGGTAGACATCGCTGAAGACGAGCGCTGGTTCGAGGCTTACAGCCTGCGCATCCCGGTACTGCGTCGGGTCGATACCGGTGCGGAACTGGACTGGCCGTTCAGCGCCGATCAAGTCGTGGCGTTCCTGCGCTGAGCGATTTTCGCAACGTTGCCCCGCTGGTCGTCACCGTGCATCCATCCCTTGGCACTTTGCGGTTTATTCGGTTACTGTATGTTCATACAGTAATTGCGTCAGAGGGATGAACCGTGGTCAATGTCGAACAGTTGAAGAACAGCGTGAACCGGATGTCGGTTGACGTGGTGCGCGAGGCCGTCCTCGAATTGCGCCTGGACGGGCTGGTCACGGAAGGCAAGACGCCGTTCAACAAGCTGCATTTCAACACCTGTTTTGCCGAGATCGAAGCCTTGTTTCAGCGTGCCGGTTACCACCGGCAACTCGATGTGGTCGGCTATCAGGGTTTGCTGTACGCCTTGTATGATCCGGGACGCTGGGAGGCCGTCGATGTGCTGCGCTGGCTCAAGGAGTTCACCGAGGCCGCGGCGCTCAAATCGATTCCCGCCTGAGGATTCTGCGCTAGGTTCGTTTCCGTCGGTGTTGGATAATGCCGCCCTGTCTTGAGGATTCGAATTCGCGTATGTCCACCTCTACTTTCTCTGCTGCTCACAATCAGGCCAGCACGCTGTACCTGCCGCCCGGTTCCTGGCTGACCGTACTCGATTGCCTGTGCGAGCATTTCAGTGCGATTGGCCGCGAGCAATGGCTGGACCGGATTGCCCGCGGTCGGGTACTCGATGGTCAGGGCCAGCCGATCGCGCTGGATCTGCCGTACAAGGAAGGTCTGCGGATTCACTACTTCCGCGAAGTGCCGGACGAAAAACCGATTCCGGTGGTCGAGTCGATTCTCTATGCCGATGAACATCTGGTGGTCGCCGACAAGCCGCATTTTCTGCCGGTGACACCCGCCGGCGAGTATGTCGAGCAAACCCTGCTGCGGCGCTTGATTCGGCGGTTGGACAACCCCCATCTGGTGCCGCTGCACCGGATCGATCGGCACACGGCGGGGTTGGTGATTTTCTCGGCCAATCCGCAAACCCGCTCGGCCTACCAGTCGCTGTTCCCGACACGGCAGATCGACAAGCGTTACGAGGCGATTGCCCCGGCCTTGCCCGATCTTGATTTTCCACTGATCCACAAAAGCCGCCTGGTCGATGGCCAGCCGTTCTTTCGCATGCAGGAAGGGCCGGGTGTCAGCAATACCGAAACAGCGGTGGAAGTCCGTGAAAAAAACGGTGAACTCTGGCGTTATGGGCTGTTCCCGGTGACCGGCAAGAAGCATCAACTGCGTGTGCACATGACCGCCCTTGGCGCGAGCATCTGCAACGATCCGTTTTATCCGGATGTGCTGAAAGACGTCGAGGATGACTACGCCAATCCGCTCAAACTATTGGCGCAGGGGCTACGATTTATCGATCCGGTGACGGGTGAAGAACGGCAATTCGAGAGCCGGATCACTTTGCAGTGGTGAGGTGAGTCCATTTTTCAGCGCCCATGAAAAAGCCCGCAATAATGCGGGCTTTTCTGTATCCGGTGTCGACCCAGAGCTTACAGCTCTTTAACGGTACGAACCTGATCCTTGTTGATGCGAGTTTCTTTGCCGTCCAGCTGTTTGAACTCGTAGAAGCCCGAATCGTCATCGTATTTCGGGGTGTCGACGGCCTGGATTTCGCGACCGTCATTCAAGGTGATCACTGTAGGCGACGAGCAACCAGCGAGGGTAGCCAGGCCCAGTGCGAGCATGAAAGTGGCGAGGGTCCGTTGAGTCATGGGTGTGTCTCCGAATGGGAATTCTTTTGGTTACTGAGCTTGAGACGTATACAAGGCGTGAGAGTTCCTTGAGTGCTGTCAGTCTGACACAGTGTTGTGCGAATTTAACAGTTCGGGGGTATTGAGGTTGGCCAGTCGCGAGTCATTGTCAGGGCATTCCAGTGCACAGGCGCCAAGGTTGCGCATGACCCGGCCAGGGCTGCGCTCACCGCTGTTCCAGGCCTCTTCGAATGCAGGCAAAAGGGCGGCCGGAATAACACACAGCAGCGGTTCCCAATGGCCGTCATGGCGCAACATTAAAGGTTTTTCAGGATTCTGCCTGGCGGTCTCGCGCATGCTTTGCAGCAGTGCTGCGTCAATCCGCGGAACATCGCACGGCAACACCAGCAGGTGCGAATGGCGGGCGGCGTTCAGGCCCGCAAGGATACCGGCCAACGGCCCGGGAAAATCGCCTTCGTCATCTGTGACCAACTGATCGGCAAACGGTGCATAACGCTCACTATTGCGGTTGCACGAGATGATCAGGTCATCAGTCAGCGCCCGCACCTTGCGGTGCAGATGGGCAATCAACGGTTCGCCCAGCCACTCCACCAGTCCTTTGTCCTGGCCGCCCATGCGTTGGCCGCGTCCGCCTGCCAGGAGCAGAATGGAGCAGGGTGGCAATTGCGTATTCAGGGTCATGGCAGCTCTCCACGGGGGCGGCGAAAAAATGGGGCGCTGTGATATAACACCGGGCTGTTTCTCCTACAACTGGACGAGCCTATGAAAGCCAAGGCTGATGTACCTTTCGTGCCGCTCAATATAGCGGTACTGACTGTCAGTGATACCCGTACCCTGGAAACCGACACCTCAGGCCAGGTCTTCGTCGACCGCTTGACGGCGGCTGGTCACCTTCTGGCGGAGCGGGTCTTGCTCAAAGATGATCTCTACAAAATTCGTGCGCAAGTCGCCAACTGGATTGCCGACGATGTCGTGCAAGTGGTGCTGATCACTGGCGGCACCGGTTTCACCGGCCGCGACAGCACGCCGGAAGCGGTAGCGTGCCTGCTCGACAAGCAAGTGGATGGTTTCGGCGAACTGTTCCGGCAGATTTCGGTAGCCGACATCGGCACTTCGACCGTGCAATCGCGCGCACTGGCCGGGCTGGCCAACGGTACGCTGGTTTGCTGCTTGCCGGGCTCGACCAACGCGGTGCGTACAGGTTGGGACGGCATTCTTGGCGAACAGCTCGATGCTCGGCACCGTCCGTGCAATTTCGTTACGCATCTGAAACAGGCGGCACCTTGTGAATCCCGTGGGTAAGCCGGGCAAGACCGCTAGCCTGATGCCCGTCGAGGCGGCGCTGGCGCGCTTGCTGGAACTGGCCACGGCCTCACCCATCAGCGAGCGTGAATACTTGCCGCTGGCCGAGGTTCAGGGACGGGTGCTGGCCGAGGATCTGATTTCGACCCTTGATCTGCCACCGTGGCCGAACAGCGCCATGGATGGCTATGCCCTGAATCTGGCGGACTGGACGGGCGCACCGCTGCCGGTCAGCCAGAAAGTTTTTGCCGGTCAGGCGCCCGAGCCTTTGCAGCGGGGAACCTGCGCGCGGATTTTTACCGGTGCGCCGGTTCCAGCGGGTGCAGATTGCGTCGAGATGCAAGAAAACGCCGAGGTCCAGGCCGATGGCCGGGTACGTTTCATCGAGACGATGGCCGCAGGACAGAACATCCGCCCGCAAGGTCAGGAAACCACCGTTGGTGAATTGATCCTTGAGGCTGGAACCCGGCTCGGCCCGATCGAGCAGGGCTTGTCTGCATCGTTGGGTTGTGCCGGACTCAATGTCGTGCGCAAGGTCCGTGTGGCGGTGCTCTCGACCGGGGATGAGCTGGTCGAACCGGGGCAGGCGTTAGGCCCGGGGCAGATCTACAACAGCAATCGCGTGGTGCTGTGCAGCTGGCTGCAGCGGCTTGGGTGCGAGGTGATCGATGCCGGCATTCTTCCGGATGATCTGGCCACCACCCGAACCCGCCTGGGCGAACTGCAGGACGTTGACCTGATTCTTTCCACCGGTGGCGTGTCGGTCGGCGAGGCCGACTTTCTTGGCATCGCGTTGCGGGAGGAGGGAGAGCTGGCGTTGTGGAAGCTCGCGATCAAGCCAGGCAAACCATTGACCGTCGGCCATTTTCGCAATGTGCCAGTGATCGGTTTGCCAGGGAATCCGGCGTCGACGCTGGTGACGTTCGCCTTGCTGACTCGCCCTTATCTGTTGCGCCGGCAAGGTGTGCAGGATCTCGAACCGCTGAAGTTCAAGGTGCCTGCGGGCTTCGACTGGCCGCAAGCCGGCAACCGGCGGGAATATTTGCGCGGTCGTCTTGAGCAGGGGCGGGCAATCATTTACCGCAATCAAAGCTCCGGTGTTCTGCGCAGTGCTGCCTGGGCCGATGGTCTTGTAGAGGTGCTGGAAGGAAGAACGTTGGTGGCCGGTGATGAGGTGAGTTTCATCCCGTTGAGTGATCTTCTCGGTTGAAACTCGCTGTTGTGAGTGCCGTGCCGGTTGCAAACAACCGGCGCCAGCACTCCGGACATTCAGCCCACGAGCGTCACCAACTGATCAAAACGGCTGTTGGCCACCCAGCCCAGCAGACCCAATACCACTGCGGTTGCCCCTGCCGCATAGGCAAGACGATGCTTGATCGATTTGACGTCACCTCTGACTTCGTCCATGTCGCGTCGAATGTACTTGAGATGGGTTTCAAGCTCGGCAAATCGAGGTTCCATAGCAATGTCTCCAGTGGTTTTGGCGCGGTCTTTGGTATCGGTTTTATGCAACAGGTGACAGTCACTGGCGGGTACGGTCTGACTCACTGGCTTTCTGGCATCAACGCTTTGCATGAGCGCATCCGCCTTCTGCTTCGAGTTGACGTTGGCAACGGATGTCGCCCGATTGATTGTCGATAGTCGTGAAGGTGTATCCACTCATTACATGCACATCCTTGTGTATTGTTGGGTTGCAGATTGATAGCGCCGACACACGGTGGACTAGACACAAAGTCTGGTCAATTAAGCCGTTTCCGCATTTTTTGTAAGAATAAATACCACCCTGTAGGACGTCGCGGCCAGACGCCTGAATTAATTGCGACTCCCGCGACTTTTTTGTGCGCTTCGAGGGTCGGATATCTCATGACCCAACCATTGTCGGAGTGACTGTTATGAGTGAGCAAAGGGCGCTATTGATTCTGCATGGCAAGCAGGCACTCAACGAGTCCGTACGTGCCGCCGTCGAGGCCAAGCGCGAGAAAGGCTGGGAGCTGGCGGTTCGACTGACCTGGGAAGCCGGCGATGCGCAACGTCTGGTGACGGAGGCGCTGGAGGCGGGGTACACGCAAATTATTGCCGGCGGCGGTGATGGCACCTTGCGCGACATCGCCGAAGCCCTTGCGCAACAACCCCATAAGGCCAGCCTGGTGCTATTGCCGCTGGGCACGGCCAACGATTTTTCTCGTGCGGCGGGTATTCCGCTGGAACCGGCCGAGGCGCTTGAACTGCTCGATACACCGCCATCGGCTATCGATCTGGGCGAAGTGGGCGGGCAGATCTTCCTTAATATGGCCACGGGCGGTTTCGGTAGTCAGGTCACCGCCAACACCTCGGAAGACCTGAAAAAGGTCTTGGGTGGCGCTGCCTACCTGTTCACCGGATTGTCGCGATTCAGTGAGCTGCACGCCGCCCATGGTGAGCTGCAAGGGCCGGATTTCCACTGGCGTGGCGACCTGCTGGCGTTGGGCATCGGTAACGGTCGCCAGGCCGGTGGCGGGCACGTGTTGTGTCCCCAGGCGTTGGTCGATGACGGGATGCTCGATATCAGTATCCTGCCGGCGCCACAGGAGTTGGTCGGGACATTGAAGAACCTGCTCAGCGACGGCTTCGGCATCGACAACATGTTCGTCCGCACTCGCTTGCCGTGGGTCGAGATCAAGGTGGCCGAGGGGCTTTATATCAATCTTGACGGCGAACCGCTGGAGGGCGACAGCATGCGCTTTGAAGCGCGTCGGGCGGCGTTGCGGGTGCATTTGCCCAAGGGTTCACCGCTGTTGGGCGGCAAACCGTCGGTCAATCATCAAGGCTGATGATCTGCTCGCGCACGGCGAACAGCACCAGGCCCGCCACATCGTAGATTTGCAGGCGTTTCATGATCTGCGAGCGGTGGGTCTCGACAGTCTTGATGCTCAGGCCGAGGCCGTTGGCAATTTCCCGGGTGGATTTGCCGCGCACGATCAGCCGGAGAATTTCCAGCTGACGCGCCGTCAGATTATGCGAGTCGGCCACTTCCGGTTGCTGCTTCTGATTCCGGGTCAGCGCCTGGGTGATCACCGTGTGGGCGATCGCCGGACTCAAATAACGCTCGCCGTTGCGCAAGGCTTCCAGCGCGTGTTCGAGTTCGGTGGCAGTGGTGTCCTTCAGAAGATAACCGTGGGCGCCGGACTCCAGTGCCTGCATGATCAGCGCAGGATCGGTGTGCATCGACAGGATCAGCACTTTGCTTTGTGGGCGCACACGTTTGAGCCGTTGCAGGGCTTCGAGGCCGCCGGTTTCCTTCATGGAAATATCCAGAAGCACGATGTCGGGACTCAACTGCTCGACCATTTCGAGCAGTTGCGAGCCGTCATTGGCTTCGCCGATTACTGCGTAACCGGGAATATCCAATACCAGAGCGCGAACGCCGGCCCTGATCAGCGAGTGGTCATCCACCAGAAGTAAGTTACAAGTCAACGCATAACCTTATTCGTACTGGCCCGCTCGAGTGCCCGGGGCGCCCAGGGGAAAAGTGCTTCGATCCGAGTGCCATTGCCAGGCTCACTGGTGACGCTCAGCGTGCCACCCAATTGCTCGATACGTTCGGCCATCCCGGCCATGCCCCGTTGTCCTTCTCGCCCCGGATTGGCGGCTGGCGCAAATCCCTGGCCATCATCGGTGATCATCAGCGTCAGTCCCTGAGGCAGTCGCTGCACGCGTATCAGCAGGTTCTTCGCCTGGGCGTGACGCAGGATATTGGTTACGGCTTCCTGCGCGATACGGAACGCGGCGACCGCCATTTCTTCAGGAATACCGTTGAGGCGCTGCTGGCAATCGAGGCTCCAGTGCACCGGGGTGTTGGCCAGTGTCTTGAGCAGGTGCGCGCGCAGGCTGGCCTCCAGGCCAAGGCTGGTCAATTGGCGCGGGTTAAGGATCGCCGAAACATCGCGCACCTTGTTGAGGGTTTCTTCGAGCGTGTCGCAGAGCGTTGTGCAGTGCTCTTGCAAATCTTCCGGCAGGCGCCGCTTGAGCCACTCGCTTTGCAGTTTGGCGGCGGTCAGCAACTGGCCAATGTCGTCGTGCAATTCGCGGCTGAGGCGATGGCGCTCGTTTTCCTGGACTTCGAGCAAGCGATCAGCGAGTTCTTGCGGCTGAAACTTGATCGATTTGCGCGACAGCCGATATTGCACCCATACACAAGCCGTGGCCGCGATGTTGAGCGACAGCAACCCGAAGTAAAGTGGCAGGGAAAAACCATAGGTCAGCAGACTGCCCAGTGCCGCGAGCACACACAATATGAGGGTGAACCGGCGGGCATTTTCCCGGGAGGGTGGCCATGTAGAGATTGACTTGAGGCTGGCGTACATAACGGATGGAGCCAATGGATGTTCGCTGCGGGTAGACCTGCCGAAGGCTGACGGGTCTCTGTCTGGAAATGCTGACAAATATATTATTGATTTCAACAGGCTTCAGTGCGCGGTATTGACCGTCAACTTCGCTGGATGTCGATCTCTGAAGTCACAGTGCCATTAAATTGAAAGCAACTAACGGTCGGCATAATACCACTTAAGATACCGTTGGTCGCGTTTGCCATATATGTCCAATAAGTCAGGAAATACGACATGTTGGACGTAAGTTCCATAATGGAAAAAGTCAGTTTATCGAGTTCGATAGATATCGTTACGTGTCCGAAGTTGGGTTACCTGGACACAGGAAAACCCTGAGGCCTGCTGGAAAATATCCGCTCTGGTCAGGTGGGTTATTTAATGGGTCTTGTCGCTGGCAGGTATGAACATTTCAATTACGACATGCGCGTTCGTCAGGCCTGTCGCTCTGAATAGGACATAAGTGACAAAGGCTGTGACGCGGGTACCGGTTGAAAACGAGTCTGGCCGACCTGAAAGGCAAAGGCCTCGAGCAACGAGGTCTGTTCACTGTCATCCAGGCCCAGTTGCCCGGTGTTCTGATCAACCAGTTCGAGCTGCCAGGCCATCAGCGTGAAGCAGTCTTTCAAGGCCGCGAGCGCCTGTTCGTGCAGGTCGACATGATCCTGCGCGAGGTTGAGCAAGCCGTAAATGTGCAGGGAAAACTCGGAAACAGCTTCCAGGGCCAAGGCCTGGGCTCTGCCCGCGAGCTTGAGGAGGGTAGTAAGCATGCAATCGATGGCATCTTTGTCGTTGCTGATCAATTGCAGGTGGCTGAGGCACTCTTCGGACTTGGCCAGCAGCGTTTCAGCCTCGACGAGAAATTCGGGGAACCGCTGGGCCCACTCTTTACGGTCGATTGGCATGCTTATCTCCACCACGTCATGTCTGATGAGGGAATGCCGTGTGTGTCGACGATGATGAACCGTCGCGAGATCGCGCCCCGGTGCGCAGGTGCACAAGTTCGGGGTTTCAAGAGGATGTGTTTCCACTGAACTGCGATCGCACACAATAGCCTGACTCCGTTCATGCAATGAGAATGGCGTCACATTAATGGCTATTGGATATCGCGAATATCAGGTTGGGCCTGATTGTGGGTAGGGGAATCCCCTAGACGCGGGAACCTGGGACGCAAACCGAGGTCGCGCCGCAAGGACTGTAGCAGATGAAATCACGGGGGCCAGTAAACCATGATGTTAATGTGACATCAATGGCCGGTTGTGGCATTTTGCTATGCGAATTTAGCAGTCATCAAGATTCGCCGCACGCAGCCGATAAACCCTCTTAGTGAATTCAACAGAACAAGCCCAGGAGTCATTGATGGCCGGCATTCTCGACACGGTAGACCAACGCACGCAACTGGTGGGTGAGAATCGCCTGGAAATTCTCATGTTTCGACTGGCCGGGCGCCAATTGTTCGCGATCAACGTGTTCAAGGTGCAGGAAGTGCTGCAGTTGCCGAAACTGACCCTGATGCCTCAGCGGCACCCGTTTGTCTGTGGTGTGGTCAATCTGCGCGGGCAGACGTTGCCGGTGATTGACCTGTCTCAGGCGATCGGCATGCGCCCGCTGGTGCCGGGGCCGAACAGCACGATCATCGTCACCGAATACAACCGCTCGGTGCAGGCTTTCCTGGTCGGTGGTGTGGATCGCATCGTCAACATGAACTGGGAAGCCATTCTGCCGCCGCCAACCAGCGCTGGCCGTCAGCACTACCTGACCGCGATCAGCAAGGTTGACGATCAACTGGTGGAAATCATCGACGTCGAAAAAGTTCTCGCCGAGATCGTTCCGTACAACGCCAAAGTCTCCCGCGAAAAGCTCGAAGATCCAGTGCTGGAGCGTGCCCGTGGCCGCGAAGTGCTGTTGGTGGACGATTCCAATGTGGCGCTTTCGCAATTGCGCGACACCCTTGGCCAGCTCGGGGTGAAAATGCACATCGCCAGCGACGGCCTGAAGGCGTTGAACATGCTCAAGGCCTGGGCCGACACCGGCGTGAACATGACCGACAAGCTGCTGATGATCTTCACCGACGCGGAAATGCCGGAAATGGACGGTTACCGTCTGACCACCGAAATTCGCAACGATCCGCGTCTGCGCGGCCTGTATGTGGTGTTGCATACCTCGCTGTCCGGCAGCTTCAACGACTCGATGGTGAAGAAGGTCGGTTGCGACAATTTCCTCTCCAAGTTCCAGCCGGACAAACTGGTCGACGTGGTGCGCCAGCGCCTGATGCTCGACGAAGTCCCGGCCTGACACACACTGTGCAGGAGTGAGCCTGCTCGCGATAGCGGGGTGTCAGCCCCCAGTCATTGCTTGCTACACCGCTATCGCGAGCGGGCTCACTCCTACAGTCTTTGCTCTTTGATTCCCTGAACCAGCTCGTATAGGGTGGCGTCTTTATCCTCCAGGGAGCTGGCCATGCTGCGTCTGAGCGCGCTTTATCGTTACCCGTTGAAATCCGGCAAAGTCGATGTGCTGCAAAGCGTCGATCTCGACAAGCTGGGGCTTGATGGCGACCGACGCTGGATGCTCGTGGATGAAGCCAGCGGCCGCTTCCTGACCCAGCGCGCTGAAGCGAAAATGAGCCAGTTGTCGGCCCTGTGGAATGCTCAGGGTGGGCTGACCCTGCGCGCTCCTGAACAGTCTGCCATCGACATTGCCTTGCCCGGCGATGACGCCGAACTGCGCGGCGTGACCATTTGGCGTGACACCCTGCGCGTGCCAGACGCTGGCGATGAGGCTGCGCGCTGGGTCAGTGATTTCATCGGCAAGCCAACTCGTCTGGTTCAAGTGCCGATGGCGCGCGCGCGGATGACGCAGGCAGGTTTCGGCAAGGATGACGATCAGGTCGCGTTCGCCGACGGCTTTCCGCTGCTTCTGATCGGCGAGGCGTCACTGCAGGACCTTGCGCAAAAGGTCGGGCGACCGTTGGAAATGCTGCGTTTCCGACCGAATCTGGTGATCGAAGGCAGCGAGGCTTACGCCGAAGATGGCTGGAAGCGTATTCGCATTGGCGATGTCGAGTTCCGCATCGTCAAATCCTGCTCGCGCTGCATTCTCACCACCATTGATCCGCAAACCGGCGAGCGCAGTGCTGACCGCGAGCCGCTGGCGACGCTGCAGAAGTACCGTGCTCAGGCCGATGGCGCGATGTTCGGTCAGAACCTGGTGAATGACAGTAATGGCCGACTTGAAGTGGGCATGTCGGTGGAAGTGCTCGAGTAAACGTCGTTGCCATAAAAAATGCCCGTGTCTTTACGCCACGGGCATTTTTTTGCGCTGTGGAACCCGCGGGTTTAGCCGCGGTATTCGCACAGGTAAGCGGTTTCGACCGCGACTTTCAGCTGGAACTTGCTGTTGGCCGGAACGTTGAACTGGCTGCCGGCGGCGAAGGTTTCCCAGTCGCTGCTGTCCGGCAGTTTGACCGTCAGTGCGCCGGACACCACGTGCATGATTTCACGTTGGCTGGTGCCGAATTCGTATTCGCCCGGGGCCATGACGCCGATGGTCGCAGGGCCTTCAGCAGTGCCAAAGGCGATCGACTTGACGGTGCCGTCGAAGTACTCGTTGACTTTAAACATGGGCGATTCCTCGAAAAGGGCTAAAAAGGGGGCGGCCAGTATGCACAAGGCTTTTGGCGCCGTCACGCGCCTAAAGTGGCAGAACCAGTGGCAGTAACCGCGCCGTATTGCGCGCATCCTCCAGCGCCCGGTGTTGCTGACCGCTGAATTGCATCCCGGCGAGTTGCAACGCGCCGTTCAGCCCCAACGGTCGCTCCAGGCGTCGGGCCTTGGCGAAGCGCTGCTTGAGATTCATGTGCGCCACTTTGCTCAAACCGCTGTCGATGTGCAGGCGTTGCCATTCCTGCAACAACTGCTTGCGATCGTAATCGCCCCAACTGGCCCAGCCTTCGAGGCGGCTCTGATGCTGGGCAAGCCAACGCTCGAACGCCGGCCAGACCTCACTCAACGGCTGCGCCGAATCGATATTGGCCTGGGTGATGTGCGTGAGTTCACGACAAAACGGTGTCAGCAATGGGCGCCGCGTCGGTTTGACGAAGCGTTGAAAGTGATCCTGCTCGCGCCCGGCACGATCGACCAGCGTCGCGCCGATCTCGATTATTTCCATTTCCGTGACCGGCCAGCCACCCTCGTCGGTGGTGGCTTCCAGATCTATGACCAGCCAATGTGGCATCGCAGGGTTCCTGATTTCCGCGTCCTGATTATTCAGAGCGTAGTCAAACCCAGCGCTTGTGTGTGGGTGACTACTCGACCTGCAACAGAACCTGACGATTTTTTACCTGATCGCCAACCTTGACCTGCACCCGCTTGAGCACGCCATCGATGCCGGCCTTGAGCGGGTGCTCCATTTTCATTGCCTCCAGTACCACCAGCAACTGACCTTTGCTGACCGGGCTGCCTTCGCTGACCAGCACGTCGACGATGGCACCGTCCATTGGCGCTTTCAAGGTGCCGGAACTGACGCTGGTCTGACTGCTGATGATGGCGTGAGTTCGGTCCTCCAGCCGCAAGTTGCCAGGATGGGTGAACAGCCACAGTTGCTCGCCTTCGATACGGTAGGCGTGACGCTGGCGCAGGCCGTCGATTTCGAGTGTCACCGCGTAGGGGCTGCAGTCGATGATCCGCACTTCGAAACGTTGTTCTGCCACCTGCACCTGAACGTTGCCATCGGCGCGCGCGAGCAGTTGCAAGGGCCAATTCTGTTCGTCCAGTCCGAGGCGATAATGCAGCGCAACACTGGCGTTATTGCGCCATCCGTTCAATGCGGGCCGATGCATCTGGGCGCCGGTCTGGTAGAACAATATGGCCGCCACGGTCAGCGCCTCGGCACTTGGCACATGCGCCTGCAAGCAGGGATGCTCGCTGAAGTGTTGCGCGATGAACGCTGTACTGAATTCGCCACTGACGAATTGCGGATGCTGCAACAAGCTGACCAACAGACGCTGATTGCTTTGTACACCCAGCAACACCGTGTCCTGCACTGCGCGCAGAAGTTTGCGCCGCGCCTCCTCGCGGGTCGCGCCATGGGCAATCAGTTTTCCCAGCATCGGGTCGTAGAACGGGCTGACAGCCTGACCTTCAAGCAAGCCATGGTCGATGCGCACACCATGCTGCTGCGCGGGTTCCCAGGCGTGTATGCGACCGGTTTGCGGGAGGAAACCTGCCGCCGGATCTTCAGCGTAAAGGCGTACCTCCATCGCATGGCCACTGAGCTGCACTTGATCTTGCGTCAGTGGCAACGGCTGCCCTTCGGCAACGAGCAGTTGCCAGGCGACCAGATCCAGCCCGGTGATGAGTTCAGTCACCGGGTGTTCGACCTGCAGACGGGTATTCATCTCCAGAAAGTAGAACTGTCCACGCGCATCGAGCAGAAACTCCACGGTGCCGGCGCCCACGTAGTTCACTGCGCGCCCGGCCTGCAACGCCGCTTCGCCCATCGCCTGGCGCAGTTCGGCAGTCATCACCGGGCAGGGCGCTTCTTCAATGACCTTCTGGTGGCGGCGCTGGATCGAGCAATCGCGTTCGCCGAGGTAAATCAGATTGCCGTGTTGATCGCCGAACAGTTGCACTTCAACGTGGCGCGGTTCGATCAATGCCTGTTCGAGAATCAATTCGTCGCTGCCAAAACCGTTCAGGGCTTCGGAGCGCGCAGTGCGAAGTTGCGCGGGCAACTCGGATGCGTCGTGCACCAGGCGCATGCCGCGTCCACCACCGCCGGCGCTGGCCTTGATCATCAGCGGATAACCGATGCGTGCGGCTTCGCGCAACAGGGTTGCGTCGTCCTGTTCGGCGCCTTGATAGCCGGCGATGCACGGCACGCCAGCGTCGAGCATGGCGATTTTCGACAGGCGTTTGCTGCCCATCAGTTCGATGGCTGCAGCGCTGGGGCCGATGAACGTCAGGCCGGCCTGTTGGCAGGCGCGGGCGAACCCGGCGTTTTCCGAGAGAAAGCCGTAACCGGGATGGATCGCGTCGGCACCGCTGCGGCGGGCGGCATCGAGGATTGCCGGGATGTTCAGGTAGGACTCTTGCACGGGCGCCGGGCCGATGTGCACGGCTTGATCAGCCATTTTTACGTGCAGGGCATCGGCGTCGGCATCGCTGTAGACGGCGACGGTGCGGTAGCCGAGAGCCTGAGCGGTGCGCTGGATGCGGCAGGCGATTTCACCGCGGTTGGCGATCAGGATTTTCTGGATGGCGGGCATGGTGAGTTTCCTGAGGTTTTGGCGGTGGATTTACAGGCCTCTTCGCGAGCAAGCCCGCTCCCACAGGAGATTTGTGCACGATACAGATCCAATGTGGGAGCGGGCTTGCTCGCGAAGCTTTTCAGGTGGCCCACCGCGGTCTGCGTTTTTGCACAAAAGCCATCGTGCCCTCGATTCCTTCGTCCCCCGTTACCGCTTCGCTGAACCATCGAGCCGCTTCATCGAGCAATTCACTCGACGGCTGCCCGGCACTCGCCAACAACAATTTCTTGGTCATTGCATTCGCCTCCGGCGCACAACACAGCACATGTTGCAGTACCTCATCGAGGCGCTCGGCCAATGCCTGCGCATCCTGCTCGACAAAATGCACCAGGTCCAGACGCCGCGCCTGGTGACCATCGAAACGCGCAGCGGTGAGCGCCAGCCGGCGGGTCTCGGTCAGGCCGATGCGCTGCACGACAAATGGCGCGATCTGCGCCGGCAACAGACCAAGACTGGTTTCCGGCAAACCGAATTGCGCCTGATGATCGGCGATGGCGATGTCGCTGACACACGCCAGACCGAAGCCGCCACCGAGCACGGCGCCCTGCAACAGCGTGATCAATACTTGCGGCGCGTGCTGCGCTTCTTCGAGCAAGGCGCCGAACGCGCGATTCAACTCTCGGTAGGCGTCGGCGCCCTGCGCGCGCGCATTGGCCATGTCCTTGATGTCACCACCCGCGCAGAAATGCCCGCCGGCGCCGCTGAGGACCAAGGCGCGAACCGTGCGGTCGTCACGTACTGCCGCGAACACCGCGCGCAATTCGGCGACCATTTGCAGGCTCATCGCATTGCGGCTGTCCGGGCGATTGAGGGTGATGTGCAACACGCCGCCATGCGTTTCCAGCAGCAGCGTCTGGCAGTCGGGCAGGTTGCTCATTTCTTTTTCCCCGGCAGAATGCCCATCAGTTTGCAGATGATCCCCAGCATGATTTCGTCGGCACCGCCGCCGATCGATACCAGCCGCACATCGCGATAGGCGCGGGCCACCGGGTTGTCCCACATGAAACCCATGCCGCCCCAATATTGCAGGCAGCTGTCGCTGACTTCGCGGCCGAGGCGCCCGGCCTTGAGCTTGGCCATCGATGCCAGGCGCGTGACGTCCTGACCCTTCACGTACTGCTCGGTCGCCTGATAGACCAGCGCGCGCAGGCATTCGATTTCGGTCTGCAATTCGGCGAGGCGGAAGTGGATCACCTGGTTGTCGATCAGCGCATTGCCGAAGGTCTTGCGCTCCTTGCAGTACTCGATGGTGCTGTCGACGCAATATTCCAGGCCCTTGATCATGTTCGCCGCGCCGAACAGACGTTCTTCCTGAAACTGCAACATCTGCATCATGAACCCGGCGCCTTCGTGGCCGATACGATTGCGCTGCGGCACGCGCACGTCGTCGAAAAACACCTGGGCAGTTTCCGAGCTGCGCATGCCGAGTTTGTCCAGGTGCGAGCTGAGGCTGATCCCCGCTGTGTTCATCGGCACCATGATCAGCGACTTGTTGATGTGCGGTTTGTCGTCCGAAGTGTTCGCCAGCAGGCAGATGAAGTCGGCGCTTGGCGAGTTGGTGATCCACATCTTGCTGCCGTTGATCACGTAGTCGTCACCGTCCTTGCGCGCAGTGGTTTTCAGCCCGGCGACGTCGGAGCCGGCACCGACTTCGGAAACGCCGATGCAGCCGACCTGCTCGCCGGTGATGGCCGGGCGCAGGAATTCGTCGCGCAATTCATCGGAGCCGAAGCGGGCGAGGGCGGGGGTGCACATGTCGGTCTGTACGCCGATCGACATCGGAATGCCGCCGCAATGAATGGTGCCGAACTCTTCGGCGGCGACAATCGAATAGCTGTAATCGAGGCCCATGCCGCCGAATTTTTCCGGTTTGGAAATGCCCAGTAAACCCAGATCGCCGGCCTTGCGGAAAATCTCGTGGATCGGAAAGCGGCCGGCCTTTTCCCATTCGTCGACGTGCGGATTGATCTCGTGTTCGACGAACTGGCGGACGGTACGGCGCAGGGCTTCGTGTTCCGGGGTGAAGATCATTGTTATTGTTCTCCGTAGGATCCGTGGCGGTCAGAACCGGCTGACGCCGAAGCTGTTGGGTTGCAGCGTGCGAATGTCGGCTTCGTGGCAGATGTCCAGCAAATAGCCCAGCAGGGTGCGCGTGTCGCGTGGATCGATCAGCCCGTCATCCCACAGATTGGCGCTGCCATAGAGCGCGGTGGACTGGCTGTCGAGTTTCTGCGCGGTGACTTGTTCGAGCATGTCGAGCATTTTCGGGTCCGGCACCAGGCCGTCCTTGAGTTGTTTGGCCTCGGTAACGATGCGCAAAACCTTGCCGGCCTGCGCGCCGCCCATCACCGCCGTGCGGCTGTTTGGCCAGGCAAAGATAAAGCGCGGATCGAGTCCGCGTCCGCACATCGCATAGTTGCCGGCACCGTAGGAACCGCCGACGACGATGGTCAGTTTAGGCACTCGCGCATTCGCCACCGCCTGAATCAGTTTCGAACCGTGTTTGATCACGCCTTGTTGCTCGGATTCGGTGCCGACCATGAAGCCAGTGGTGTTGTGGAAAAACAGCAGCGGTGTCTGGCTTTGATCGCACAGTTGAATGAACTGCGCTGCCTTGCTCGCGCCGTTCGGGGTGATCGGTCCGTTGTTGCCGATGAAACCGCAGGCGCGACCCTGGATCTTCAATTGGCCGCAGATGGTTTGCTGATCGAACTCGCCCTTGAATTCGAGAAAGCACGATTCATCGGCAATCCGCGCGATGATTTCGCGCACGTCGTAAGGCTTTTTCGGATCGTCCGGGATCAAGCCGAGCAGTTCTTCGATCGGGTAGAGCGGCTCTTTGTATTGCGGCTCCGGCAGCCATGGCAGTTGCTCGTTCCACGGCAGCATGCGGAGGATTTCACGCACCTGGCGCACGCCATCGGCATCGTTTTCAGCCAGGTATTCAGCCGTGCCGGCGACCTGCGCGTGCATCTCGGCGCCACCGAGTTCTTCATCGGTGGCGACTTCGCCGGTCGCCGCTTTGAGCAGCGGCGGCCCGGCGAGAAACAGCTTGGCCTTGCCGCGCACCACCACCACGTAATCCGACAGGCCTGGCTGATAGGCGCCGCCGGCCGTGGCCGAGCCATGGACCACGGTGATTTGTGGCAAACCCAGCGCCGACATGCGCGCCTGATTGGCAAAACTGCGCGCGCCTTCGACAAAAATCTCGGCGGCGTAATTGAGGTTGGCGCCGCCGCTTTCGGCGAGAGTGATCACCGGCAGTTTGTTTTCCTGGGCGATCTGTTGCAGGCGCAGGGATTTTTTCAGACCACTCGGCGAGATCGTGCCGCCCTTGATCGCGCTGTTGTTCGCCACGACCATTGCACGGATACCGGAGACATAACCGATGCCGGCGATCAGTCCGCCACCGGCCGCGCTGCCGTCCTTGTCGTCATGCAGCTTGTAACCGGCGAGGCTGGCCAGTTCCAGAAACGGCGCGCCGGGATCGAGCAGTAGGTTCAGGCGTTCGCGCGGGAGCAATTGCCCGCGCTTGTCGAACTTCTCCTTCGCTTCGGCTGCTTTGTTCAGCAGGTTTTGTTCGAGCTGCTGCACTTGCTCGATGGCCGCAAGCATCGCCGTCCGGTTACGGGTGAAGGCCTCACTGTGCGGGTCGAGTTGGGACTGGATCTGCGGCATGGCTTATTCCTTGTCCTTGAGGACATCCGGAAGGTACGCCCGGTGAAACCCATTGAACGACTCGCTGTGAGTCGCCTTGTGCAGCGGCCACGCGCGACTGCCAAGGCTGGCTGCACCATCAATTTTCAAGGTGCTGCCGCTGATGAATGCCGCCGCCGGGCTGAGCAGAAACACGATCGCCGCGCTGACTTCCGATTCGGTACCGATGCGCTTGAGTGGCACATGCTCGCGCAGGGTCGGAATCACCGCTTTGAACGCACCTTCATAAGTGTCCATGCCGCTTGAGGCGATCCAGCCCGGCGCCACGGCGTTGACCCGCACGCCGGCATAACCCCACTCGAACGCGGCGGTCTTGGTGAAGTTATCCATGCCCGCACGCGCCGCGCCCGAATGACCCATGCCGGGCATGCCGCCCCACATGTCGGCGAGCATGTTGACGATGTTGCCGCCGTGTTTGCTCATTGACTGGTTGAACACTTCCCGCGCCATCAGAAAGCCGCCGACCAGATTGGTGCGCAGCACGGTTTCGAAACCTTTCTGATTGATCGAGGCCAGCGGCGACGGGTATTGGCCGCCCGCATTGTTGACCAGTCCATGAATTGGCCCGTGCGCGGAGATCAGCTCCCTGACCAGTTGTTTCACCGCTTCTTCATCGCGGATATCGCAGGCCTGCCAGTGCGCACGGCCACCGTCCTCGGCGATTTCGGCGGCGACCTTTTCGAGCTTTTCCGGTTTGCGCCCGACCAGCAGCACATTGGCGCCGAGTGCTGCCAGTTCATGCGCGGTGCAGCGGCCAATGCCGCTGCCACCACCGGTGACAATGATGGTCTGGCCGCTGAACAGATCGGCGTTGAAAATCGACGCGTAAGCCATGCAAACCATCCTCTAGTCGAGCTGTTCGGCGATGCTCTGCGGCACCGGGATCTGGATTTCCAATAATTGCTGGGCGAAGGCTTTGCCCTGCGGGTCGATGCGCAGACTGGCCACGCCGCCACCGCCGAGAGCGTTTTCCAGGAGAAAATTGAGGCTGTGGGTGCCGGGCAGATACCAGCGTTCGACGCGGCCGTGGATCGGATCGAGCACATGGCTCATCCATTCGACGATCACGGCCGGGGTCAGCGCTTCGGCAATCCACGGCAGATATTCAGGCTGGCGCGGCATCACGCCGATGTTGCTGTGATTGCCCTTGTCACCGGAGCGCGCCACGGCCAGTTTTACCAGCGCTACGCTGGCATCGGCGCGGCCCTGTGGTTTCGGCGGTTGATGAGCAATCGGCAAGTCTTCGCTGTCGAGCGCCACCTGTGCGGGCAGGGCGCAAGGATGGCGCTCACCGGCCATCTCGATTTGCAGGGTGCAGGCGCTTTTTTCGATCAGGAAAGAGAACAGCCGGATCAACGGGTACACCGTTGGCCGTCCACCGACGATGCCGGTCAGCCCCGGCGCCATGCCGGTCGCGGCCTGGGCGATTTCCCGCGAGAACAGTACCAACGCCTGTTTGTGCGGATGCCGCACGGCGAGTTTGATCACCACTTCACGGCTGTCGCGGCGCTGACCGTGGGGGCCGTAGGTGGCTTCGCTGCCGAGCAGTTCGATACTGATTTCGCTGTAAGGCGCCCAGCCGCGCTGGCTGAACATCTCTGCGGTTTTATCGATGATCGCCTGACTGACGCGCTGAGCCTTTTCCACCGCATCGATGCCGGCAATCAGGCAACTGGCGGTGCAGCGGAAACCATCCGGCGAGGTCGCGCTGACCTTGTATTTGTCACTCGGCGGCAAGCCTTTGGCGCCATGCACATGGACGATGTTCTTGCCTTGCTGCTGAAGCCTGACTTCAGTGAAATCGCAGACCACATCGGGTAACAGATACGCCTGTGGGTCACCAATTTCATAGAGCATCTGTTCGCCGACGGTCAGCGGTGTGACCAGTCCGCCGGAGCCCTCGGGTTTGCTGACGGTGAATTGGCTGTCGGCGCTGACTTCAACGATCGGAAAGCCGATGTGTTCGTAATCCGGCACGTCGCGCCAGTCGGTGAAATTGCCGCCGGTGCATTGCGCACCACATTCGATGATGTGCCCGGCCAGCGCGGCTTGCGCAAGTTTGTCGTAGTCGTGCCATGCCCAGCCGAATTCGTGCACCAGTGCGGCGCTGACCACGGCGCTGTCGACCACTCGCCCGGTGATGACGATGTCGGCGCCCAGGCGCAGGGCTTCGACGATGCCCGGTGCGCCGAGGTAGGCGTTGGTCGACACGCACAGCGGCGGCAGCGGTGCGCCGCTGAACATCTCGCGGATGCCACTGAGCTGTTTGAATTGCGGTTGCAGGTCATCGCCGAGCAGTACAGCGATTTTCAGTTTGATTCCGGACTTGTCGCAGGCCGCTTGCAATGCGGCGGCGCAGGCGAGCGGATTGACCCCGCCGGCGTTGCTGATGACGCGGATGTTCTGTTCTGCCAGTTGTGGCAGCAGCGGCGTCAGGACTTCGATGAAGTCACCGGCGAAACCCGCCTGCGGATCTTTCATGCGTGCGCCGGCCATGATCGACAGGGTGATCTCGGCCAGGTAATCGAACACCAGATAATCCAGGCGCCCTCCGGCCACAAGCTGCGCGGCGGCGGTAGACGTGTCACCCCAGAATGCACTGGCGCATCCGATGCGGACGGTGTTTGGCATTTTTATCTCCGACTCAGGAACCTGCGACAGAAGTGCCTTGAGGCTACCAAGCAAGCGCTTGGTTTGTAAATGGCTAAGATTATCTTCTGCCCAAGCGCTTGCTTGGTCGTCGCTGGCGGCTTAAATTGCGCGCAACCCTGCGGTTTCAGGGGGCAACAGACAGATCGACTGTAGGAGAGAACGGGTGGACGAGCAAAAAGCCCTGAGGGTCATGCGCGAATTGGTCGACGAAGGTCAGTTGACCGACCCGGACAGCGCCCGCGGCAAATTGCTGCAAGTGGCGGCTCACCTGTTCCGTAACAAAGGTTACGAACGCACCACGGTGCGTGATCTGGCCGGTGCAGTCGGCATTCAGTCGGGGAGCATTTTTCATCACTTCAAAAGCAAGGATGAAATTCTCCGTGCGGTGATGGAAGAAACCATCCGTTACAACACTGCATTGATGCGCGCGGCACTCGCCGAAGCCGGCAATGTGCGCGAGCGGGTGCTGGCGCTGATCCGCTGTGAATTGCAGTCGATCATGGGCGGCAGTGGCGAAGCGATGGCGGTGCTGGTTTACGAATGGCGCTCGTTGTCCGAAGACGGCCAGGCCAAAGTGCTGGCGTTGCGCGATGTTTATGAAGAGTTGTGGCTGCAAGTGCTCGGCGAAGCCAAGGCGCAAGGTTTTATTCGCGGCGACGTATTTATTACCCGACGTTTCCTCACGGGCGCACTGTCCTGGACCACCACCTGGTTCCGTGCTGGCGGTGGTTTGAGCCTCGAACAGCTGGCTGAAGAGGCGTTGATTCTGGTCCTCGAAGAGCGTTGAGCGACTTTCTATCGAGCCGGGAAACTGGCTAACTGGGCGAAACCGCCTAGCTTGAATGCAATGATCGGTATTTTTTCGGGGAGTGGGGTGTTTTGAAGTCTTCGCCAATTCGGACGGCTGCGGGGTTGATGCTCGCAGCGCTGGCTGCAATATGGGTATTGCCCGCTCAGGCAGCGCAACTGGTTCGGGTCGGCGCGGCGCATTTTCCGCCTTACACCGTTCGCCCGGAAAACGGTGCCGACACCGGCCTGCTGCCGCAATTGGTCGAGGCCCTGAACGCGCAGCAAAGCGACTACCAGTTCGTCCTCGTGCCGACGTCGATTCCACGGCGCTTTGGTGATTTCAAGCAGGGCCGGATCGACATGGCGATCTTCGAGAATCCGGAATGGGGCTGGAAGGATATTCCTCACACCGATGTCGATATGGGCCTGGAAGACGCCGAGATTTTCGTCGCGCAACGTGAAGACGGGCGCCAGCAAAATTATTTTGCCAGCCTGACCGGCAAGCGTCTGGCGTTGTTCAGCGGCTATCACTATGAATTCGCCAGCTTCAACGCAGATCCCAAGTTCCTTGCGCAGAACTTCAACGCGACGTTGACCTATTCCCACGACAGCAACTTGCTGATGGTCCTGCGCGGGCGCGCCGATATTGCGCTGGTGACGCGCTCCTATCTGTTCGATTATCTGCTGCGCAATGAAAAAGTCCGTGATGAGCTGCTGGTTTCGCAGCGTATCGATCAGGTCTATCACCATTACGCGATCCTGCGGCCGACCGCGCCGATCACCGGCGAGGCATTTTCCAGACTGCTGCAGGGTTTGCGCGACAACGGTGAAATGCTGAAGATTTTCGATCCGTACAAGATTGCCGTGGTGCCAGTGCCTCACCACTGAGGCAGTGATTTCCCGGCAAAGGCTAAATTTCCCTGCGCGGATCACGTCCCATCGTTGAACTGTCGACGATTATCGTGAGCCCGACCCATGTCCAATCTGAATGAACTGACTGCCCTTGCGTTGCCTTCGGGCAGTCAACTGATCGCTGATGCCACCGAAAGCCGTCTGAGCCTGAGCCTGGACGGGCAGCCGCTGATTCGCCTGCGCCTTGATCGTGAGGCCAAAGGGCCGATTCAGATCGATGAGCGTTTTGCCTTGCCGCCCGGACAAGCGCTGTGGGCCGCCTGTTATTGGCTGTTCGCCCGCGATCCTGACTGCCAGCAATTGACCTGGCAACTGGATCAGCCGCCGACCGAAGCGTTGCTCAGCGGTTTGCTGGTAAGCACTGAAGTGGCCGGTGAATACTGCTGCGAACGCACGCTGTTCTGGCAATTGCCGCAACCGTGGCTCGGCACTTCGCTGACCGGCAGCTACCCGCAGCAAATGGTCATCAGCCAAGGCAAGCGCCATCCGCTGCGACCGGTGAAGCCGCGTGGTGAAGTCTATCGGCGTTTCGATGCGCGCCTTGGTGCGTGGATTTCCCTGCGAACCGTGGAGATCGAAGAAGATTTGCCGCGATTCAATCGCTGGCAGAACAGCCCTCGTGTCGCCAGTTTCTGGCAGGAGGAGGGCAGTATCGAAAAGCATCGTGAGTACCTGAGCAAACTCGACACCGATCCACACACGCTGACGCTGATCGGCTGTTTCGATGATCAGCCGTTTGCCTATTTCGAGGCTTATTGGGCCAAGGAAGATCGCATCGCGCCGTTCTACGATGCCGATAACTTCGACCGTGGCATTCACATGCTGGTCGGCGAGGAAGATCATCGCGGCCCGCACAAAGTGGCGAGCTGGTTGTCGGCGCTGGTGCATTACCTGTTTCTGGATGATCCGCGCACGCAACGCGTGGTCGCCGAGCCACGGGCCGATAACGCCAAGATGATTGGCCACATGCAGAACCAGTGCTTCCACTGCGAGAAGGAATTCGACTTCCCGCACAAGCGCGCGGCGTTGATGATTCTGGGGCGTGAGCGGTTTTTTGATCGGTGCAAGTTGGCTTGAAGTGACCTGAAAGCAAAAGATCGCAGCCTGCGACCGGGTCCTCATGTAGGAGCTGCCGCAGGCTGCGATCTTTTTCTATCTGCAGATGCGGTCTCAGCGGCGACCGGCAATCACCGCATCCCGACGGCTGCCCGAGACCTTGCGGCAGTGCACCAGCGCATCACGAATCATGAAGTTGACCAGGGTCGGCGATACGCCCAGTTCCTTGGCAATGTCTTTCTGCGGCACACCGTGCAGGCGATACATCTCAAACGCATAACGGGTCCGGCTTGGCAGCTCGGTCAGCGCGTCGGCGATGTGTTCCAGGGTGGAGAAATTGATGTGCGAGGTTTCCGGCGAAGCACCCTGAATGACCACGTTCAGCCCTTCCTCTTCAGGGCCGGAGTATTTCTGTTCCAGCGCCTGTTTGCGGTAGTGATCGATGGCGAGGTTGCGCACGATCTGGAACAGATAACTCAGTTGAGCCTTGATCGACGATGTGATCGGCGGCGCCGACTGCAGTCGGAAAAACGCATCCTGCACCACATCTTCGGCACGTGACCGGCAGCCGGTAATGCGGGCTGCAATTTTGACCAGAATCAGTCGATTGTCGACGAATGCCTGAAGTAGCGGTGAATCGCACCTGCTTGTGGATACTTGTTCCGTCATGGAAATCACCTTGCTGCCAAATAGGTTAGTGGGACGCCTTGGGGGGACGGGGCCGTCCTACACATCGAGCGACAAATTATGTTGAATGATAATGATTGTCAAATGAGAAAAAGAACTAATGATCCAAATCGGTGCGTTGTGAGAACTGCGACACGCCGCCGCATCCCGGCCCCATTGGCGATCCAGCCTGCCGACTAATTATTTCAAGACGTCATCCGTTCTCATTGGTGAATGGTTCCGGGTATCGAGCCCCGGCCAGACAGCATTCCCAAGCCTTGCGCGGTCGGCACAGACCGCGCCCTGCATGCCCAAGAGGGGCGTGACACAGCAACCCGATTCCACTCGCAAGCCGAATTCAGGCAGGAAACCTCATGACCGACGCGTTCGAAATCCCCAGCACTCTGGTCCAAGCCCTCCAGCGCCGTGCGGCCCTGACACCGGACCAATTGGCCCTGCGTTTTCTCGCCGAAAACGCAGAGCAGGCTGTGGTACTCAGCTATCGCGAACTGGATCAACGCGCGCGCACCATTGCGGCCGCGTTGCAGGCCGAAGCCGAATACGGCGATCGTGCAGTCTTGTTGTTTCCCAGCGGCCCGGATTACGTCGCGGCCTTCTTTGGTTGCCTGTACGCAGGCGTGATCGCGGTGCCGGCCTATCCGCCGGAATCCGCCCGTCGTCACCATCAGGAGCGTCTGCTGTCGATCATTGCCGACGCCGAACCGCGCCTGCTGCTGACCAGCGCTGACCTGCGCGACGCCTTGCAGCAGATCGAAGGCGCGCCGCCGCTGCTGTGCGTCGATACCCTCGACAGTGCACAGGCCGAAAACTGGGTCGAGCCGAACCTGCCGCAAGATCACATCGCCTTCCTGCAATACACCTCCGGCTCTACCGCTTTGCCCAAAGGCGTGCAGGTCAGCCACGGCAATCTGGTCGCCAACGAAATGCTGATCCGCCATGGTTTCGGCATTGACGTGAACCCGGACGACGTCATCGTCAGCTGGTTGCCGCTGTACCACGACATGGGTTTGATCGGTGGCTTGCTGCAGCCGATCTTCAGCGGTGTGCCGTGCATCCTGATGTCGCCGGCGTACTTCCTCGGTCGGCCATTGCGCTGGCTCGAAGCAATCAGCCAATACGGCGGCACCATCAGCGGCGGGCCGGATTTTGCCTATCGCCTGTGCAGCGAACGGGTCAGCGAATCGGCGCTTGAACGCCTTGATCTGAGCCGTTGGCGCGTGGCCTATTCCGGTTCCGAGCCGATCCGTCTCGACACCCTTGAGCGCTTCGCCGAAAAGTTCGCCGCGAGCGGTTTCAGCGACGACAGTTTCATGGCTTCGTACGGTCTGGCCGAGGCCACGCTGTTCGTCGCCGGCACGCCGCGCGGCACTGGCATTCCGGCACTGCGCGTGGACGATCAGGCTCTGGCACAAAACCGTGCCGAGCCGGGCGAGGGCAGCCCGATCATGAGCTGCGGGATCAGCCAGCCTGAGCATGCGGTGCTGATCGTCGAGCCGAATACGCTGGTAGAACTCGCCGACAACGCCATCGGCGAAGTCTGGGCGGCCGGGCCGAGCATCGCCCTCGGTTACTGGCGCAACCCCGAGGCCAGCGCCAAGACCTTCGTCGAGCACGCCGGCCGCACCTGGCTACGCACCGGCGACCTCGGTTTTATCCGCGACGGCGAGTTGTTCGTCACCGGCCGCTTGAAAGACATGCTCATCGTGCGCGGCCACAACCTGTATCCGCAGGACATCGAGAAGACTGTCGAGAACGAAGTGGAAGTGGTGCGCAAGGGCCGCGTCGCTGCATTCGCGGTCAATCAGAATGGCGCAGAAGGCATCGGCATCGCTGCGGAAATCAGCCGCAGCGTGCAGAAAATCCTGCCGCCGGAAGCGCTGATCAAAGCCATTCGCCAAGCCGTGGCCGAGGCGTATCAGGAAGCGCCGAGCGTGGTGGTGTTGCTTAATCCGGGCGCGTTGCCGAAAACCTCCAGCGGCAAGTTGCAACGCTCGTCCTGCCGCAATCGCCTGGCCGATGGCAGCCTCGACAGCTACGCGGTGTTCCCGTCAACCACGTCTGAAACCCAACAAGCGACCACCAGCGTCTCTGAACTCGAAGCCCTGATCGGCAAGATCTGGGCCGAGCAACTCAACGTCAAACAGGTCAACGCCGACGATCACTTCTTCCTGCTTGGCGGCAACTCGATCGCCGCCACGCAAGTGATCGCCCGCGTGCGTGAAGAACTCGCTCTTGAGCTGAACCTGCGCCTGCTCTTCGAAGCGCCGACGCTGTCCGCATTCGCCGCAGCCGTGGCGCAACAGCAGCAAGACGGCGGCAGCGCCCAAGGTGCAATCACCGCACTGTCGCGCAGCGAGCCGATGCCGCAATCGCTGGCGCAAAACCGTTTGTGGATCACTTGGCAACTCGACCCGCAAAGCAGCGCCTACAACATTCCCGGTGCCCTTCGCCTGCGCGGCGAACTCGACGAAGACGCCTTGCGCGCGAGCTTCCAGCAGCTGATCGAGCGCCACGAATCCCTGCGCACACGCTTCTTCGAACGCGACGGCGTGGCTCTGCAACAAGTCGATGCCGCCGCCGAATTCAACCTGCAACTGATCGACATCAGCGACCTGCCAGCGCATGAGCGTGAAGCCCGCGGGCAGCAGATCCGCGAAGACGAAGCGCGCAGCCAGTTCGACCTGGAAAAAGGCCCGCTGCTGTGGGTGACGCTGGTGCGTCTCGACGACGAAGATCACCAGTTGCTGGTGACGCTGCACCACATCATCGCCGATGGCTGGTCGCTGAATATCTTGATCGACGAGTTTTCGCGCCTGTACGCCGCCGCTTCGCAAGGCGCGACGGCCAGCCTCGCGCCACTGCCAACCCAGTACGCCGACTACGGCAGCTGGCAGCGCCAATGGCTGGCGCAAGGTGAGGGCGAGCGGCAACTGGCCTACTGGAAAAACCAGTTGGGCGACGAGCATCCAGCGCTGGAACTGGCCACCGATTACCCACGATCCGCCAAGCAAACTCACAGTGCAGCACGCCACACCGTACGTCTGGGCGTGAGCCTCAGCGATGCGATCCGCAATACCGCGCAGGCGCACCAAGCGACACCGTTCATGCTGCTGCTCTCGGCATTCCAGAGCCTGCTGCATCGCTACAGCGGTCAGCGCGACATCCGCATCGGCGTGCCGAATGCCAACCGTCCGCGCCTGGAAACCCAGGGCCTGATTGGCTTCTTCATCAACACCCAGGTGCTGCGCGCAAAGATCGATTCGCGCCTTTCGTTCGTCGATCTGCTGGGCCAGACTCGCGAGGCCGCACTCGGTGCGCAGGCCAATCAGGATCTACCATTCGAGCAACTCCTCGAAGCCTTCCCGCAGGCCCGTGAACAAGGCCTGTTCCAAGTCATGTTCAACCATCAGCAACGCGACCTCAGTGCGCTGAAACGCCTGCCGGGTCTGCTTGCCGAAGAGCTGCCGTGGCACAGCCGCGAAGCCAAGTTCGACCTGCAACTGCACAGCGAAGAAGACCGTAACGGTCGCCTGACGCTGTCGTTTGACTACGCCAGCGAACTGTTCGACGCGGCGACTATCGAGCGGCTGTGCGAGCATTTCAGCAACCTGTTGCGCGATGTCTGCGAGCGCCCGCAGCAAGCCATCGGCGACCTGCAACTGCTCACCATCAACGAGCACGATCAGCAAAAAAACTGGAGCGTCGCGCCGTGCGCCCCGGCACAACAATGGCTGCCGGAACTGCTCAATGAGCAGGCGCGACAAACGCCGGAACGCACCGCACTGGTGTGGGAGGGCGGCAGCCTCGACTTCGCCGAACTGCACAATCAGGCCAACCGCCTCGCGCACTATTTGCGCGACAAAGGTGTCGGTCCGGATGTCTGCGTGGCTATCGCCGCCGAGCGTTCGCCGCAACTGTTGATCGGTCTGCTGGCGATCATCAAGGCTGGCGGCGCCTACGTGCCGCTGGATCCGGATTACCCGGCCGAGCGTCTCGCCTACATGCTCAGCGACAGCGGCGTCGAGCTGCTGCTGACCCAGACCGAATTGCTTGACCGTTTGCCGGCCAGCGACGGCGTTAGCGTCATCGCCATGGACGCGCTGCACCTGGAAAACTGGCCGAGCCAGGCGCCGGGCTTGCACCTGCACGGCGACAACCTCGCCTACGTGATTTACACCTCCGGTTCTACCGGCCAGCCGAAAGGCGTCGGCAACACCCACGCGGCATTAGCTGAGCGCCTGCAATGGATGCAGAACGCTTACGCGCTGAATGAAACCGATGTGTTGATGCAAAAAGCACCGATCAGTTTCGACGTGTCGGTGTGGGAATGCTTCTGGCCGTTGATCACTGGCGCACGTCTGCTGATTGCAGGTCCCGGTGAACACCGCGATCCGCATCGAATCGCCCAGCTTGTTCAAGAGCATGGCGTGACCACGCTGCACTTTGTCCCGCCGCTGCTTTCGCTGTTCATCGACGAACCGCTGAGCGCCGAATGCACCAGTCTGCGCCGGGTCTTCTCCGGTGGTGAAGCACTACCGGCCGAACTGCGTAATCGCGTGCTGGCGCAATTGCCAGCGGTGCAATTGCACAACCGTTACGGCCCGACCGAAACCGCGATCAACGTCACCCATTGGCATTGCACCACGGCCGATGGCGAGCGCTCACCGATCGGCCGGCCGCTGGGCAACGTGATTTGCCGCGTACTCGACGCCGATCTCAATCCCGTGCCGGCCGGTGTGCCGGGAGAGTTGTGCATCAGCGGCATCGGTCTGGCTCGCGGTTACCTCGGTCGTCCAGCGTTGACCGCTGAACGCTTTGTCGTCGATCCATTGGGCGAGCAGGGCGCGCGTTTGTACCGTACCGGCGACCGTGCACGCTGGACGTCGGACGGCGTGATCGAGTACCTCGGTCGTCTCGATCAGCAGGTCAAACTGCGTGGTTTCCGCGTCGAGCCGGAAGAAATCGAAGCGCGTTTGCTCGCGCAGGACGGCGTCGCCCAAGCCGTGGTGCTGGTGCGTGAAACCGCTGCCGGCGCGCAACTGATTGGCTACTTCACCGCCACCGATGCCAGCGTTGATGCAGACGAGCAAACCACCCGGCTGAAAACTGCACTGGCCGCCGAGCTGCCGGAATACATGGTCCCGGCGCAACTGATGCGCCTCGACGCAATGCCCCTCAGCCCCAGCGGCAAACTCGACCGCCGCGGCTTGCCCGAGCCGCAATGGCAGGTTCGTGAACACGTCGAGCCGGTCACTGAACTGCAACAGCAGATCGCCGCGATCTGGCGCGAAGTGCTGGGTCTGGCACAAGTCGGTCTGCGCGACGACTTCTTCGCCCTCGGCGGTCACTCGCTGCTGGCCACGCAAATCATCTCGCGCAGCCGTCAGGCCTGCGACGTCGAACTGCCGTTGCGCGCGTTGTTCGAGCACAGTGAACTCGGTGATTTCGCCGAACAGATTCGCCTGATCCAGGTCAGCGGCCGCACCAACAAGCAGCCACCGATCGACAAGGTTGATCGCAGCAAACCGGTGCCGCTGTCGTACTCGCAACAGCGCATGTGGTTCCTCTGGCAGATGGAACCGGACAGCCCGGCGTATAACGTCGGCGGCATGGCGCGCCTGCGTGGCGTGTTGCATGTCGAGCGTTTCGAGTCGGCGTTGCAAGCGCTGATCTTGCGTCACGAAACCCTGCGCACCACGTTCCCGAGCGTTGATGGCGTCGCCCGTCAGCAGGTGCATGCCGAAACCGGCGTGCGCATGGGCTGGAAGGATTTCTCCAAATTCGCCGCCGACGTGCGTGAACAAAAGGTTCAGCAACTGGCCGATGAAGAAGCGCATCTGCCGTTCGACCTGGAAACCGGTCCGCTGCTGCGCGCCTGCCTGGTCAAGACTGCCGAGCACGAACATTACTTCGTCCTGACCCTGCACCACATCGTCACCGAAGGTTGGGCGATGGACATCTTCGCCCGTGAACTCAGTGCGCTGTACGAAGCGTTTGTCGATGATCGCGATTCGCCGCTGGAACCGTTGCCGGTGCAGTACCTCGACTACAGCGTCTGGCAGCGTAACTGGCTGGAGTCCGGCGAGCGTCAGCGCCAACTCGATTACTGGACCGCGCAACTCGGTCGCGAACATCCGCTGCTGGAATTGCCCGGCGACCGCCCGCGTCCGCCGGTGCAAAGCCACCAGGGCGAGCTGTTCCGTTTCGACCTCAGCGACGACCTCGCCGCGCGCGTTCGTGCATTCAATGCGCAAAACGGTCTGACCCTGTTCATGACCATGACTGCCGCACTGGCCACGCTGCTCTACCGCTACAGCGGCCAGACCGATCTGCGCATCGGCGCGCCGGTGGCCAACCGCATTCGTCCGGAAAGCGAAGGGCTGATCGGTGCGTTCCTCAACACTCAAGTGCTGCGTTGCCAGCTCGACGGGATGATGTCGGTCGGCGAGTTGTTCGAGCAGATGCGCCACACCGTGATCGAAGGCCAGTCGCATCAGGATCTGCCATTCGATCATCTGGTTGAAACCTTGCAGCCGCCACGCAGCGCCGCGTACAACCCGCTGTTCCAGGTGATGTGTAACGTGCAGCGCTGGGAATTCCAGCAGAGCCGCATGCTCGCCGGCATGACCGTCGAATATCTGGCCAACGATGCGCGGGCGACCAAGTTCGACCTCAACCTGGAAGTCACCGACCTCGATCATCGCCTCGGTTGCTGCCTGACTTACAGCACCGATCTGTTCGACGAGCCGACCATCGCGCGCATGGCCAGACATTGGCGCAACTTGCTCGAAGCACTGATCGCCGATCCGCAACAGCGCCTCAGTGAATTGCCGCTGCTCGATTCGCCGGAGCAACAGCAACTGCTCGACAGCCTCGGTATCGAGCCGGGCGAGCATCGTCTCGATCAGTGCATCCATCACCTGTTCGCCGAGCAGGCACTGGCGCGTAAAGACGCCCCTGCGCTGACCTTCGCCGGGCAGACCCTGAGCTACGCCGAACTCGATGCCCACGCCAATCGCCTGGCCTGGGCTTTGCGTGAGCGTGGCGTCGGGCCGCAAGTGCGCGTCGGTCTGGCGCTGGAGCGTTCGCTGGAAATGGTCATCGGCCTGCTGGCGATTCTCAAGGCTGGCGGTGCGTATGTGCCGCTGGACCCGGAGTACCCGCTCGACCGTCTGCATTACATGATCGAAGACAGCCGCATCGGCCTGCTGCTCAGTGATCGCGCGATGTTCAATGCCCTTGGCGATCTGCCGTCGAGTGTGGCGCGCTGGTGCCTGGAAGACGACAGCGCGGCACTCGCTGATTATCCGGCCAGCGAGCTGCCGTTTATCAGCCTGCCGCAGCATCAGGCGTACCTGATTTACACCTCGGGTTCGACCGGCAAACCGAAAGGCGTGGTGGTCTCCCACGGCGAAATCGCCATGCACTGCCAAGCCGTGATCGAGCGTTTCGGCATGCGCCCGGACGATTGCGAACTGCACTTCTATTCGATCAACTTCGACGCGGCGACCGAGCGTCTGCTGGTGCCGCTGCTCAGCGGCGCGCAAGTGGTGTTGCGTGCGCAAGGTCAGTGGGACGCCGAAGAAATCTGCGGTTTGATCCGTTCGCATAAAATCAACGTGCTCGGTTTCACCCCGAGCTACGGCAGCCAGTTGGCGCAGTTCCTCTCGACGCAAAACGAGATCCTGCCGGTGCGGATGATCATCACCGGCGGTGAAGCGCTGACCGGCGAGCATCTGCAACGCATCCGGGCGACGTTCAAACCGGCGATGTTTTTCAACGCCTATGGCCCGACGGAAACCGTGGTCATGCCACTGGCCAGTCTGGCGCCGGAGGTGCTGGAAGAGGGCGCCGGCAGCGTGCCGATCGGCAGCGTGATTGGCGCGCGTGTTGCGTACATTCTCGACGCCGATCTGGCGCTGGTGCCACAGGGCGCGACCGGTGAATTGTTCGTCGGCGGCGCCGGTCTGGCCCAGGCTTATCACGATCGTCCGGGGATCACCGCCGAGCGTTTTATCGCGGACCCGTTTGCCACTGATGGCGGGCGCATGTACCGCACCGGCGACCTCGTGCGCCAGCGTGCCGATGGCCTGGTGGAATACCTGGGCCGGATCGACCATCAGGTGAAAATCCGTGGTTTCCGTATCGAACTGGGCGAAATCGAAACCCGTTTGCTCGATCACGATTCGATCCGCGAAGCCGTGGTGCTCGCCCTCGATGCGCCAAGCGGCAAACAACTGGTCGGCTATCTGGTCACCGAAGTTGCCGAGCAAAGCGAAGCCAAACAGGCCGAGCTGCGCGACGCTCTCAAGTCGCAGCTCAAGGCGCAACTGCCGGATTACATGGTGCCGACGCACCTGATTCTGCTGGCGAGCATGCCACTGACGGACAACGGCAAACTCGATCGTCGTGCGTTGCCGGCGCCGAATCCTGAGGCGAATCGTCAGGACTACGTCGCGCCAAGTAACGAGCTGGAGCAGACCCTGGCGCAGATCTGGTGCGCAGTGCTCAACGTCGAACAGGTTGGCCTCAACGACAACTTCTTCGAACTCGGTGGCGACTCGATTCTGTCGATTCAAGTGGTCAGCCGCGCACGTCAGCAAGGCATTCATTTCAGCCCGCGTGACCTGTTCCAGCATCAGACTGTGCAGACCCTCGCCGCCGTGGCCAGCCGCACCGAACAAGTGACGGCCGAGCAAGGTCTGGTGGTTGGTGAATCGCCTCTGACGCCGATTCAGCATTGGTTCTTCGACACCGATATCCCTGAGCGTCAGCACTGGAATCAGGCGCTGTTGCTGGAGCCAACCGTGGCGCTGGAACCACATCGTCTGGAGCAAGCGTTGCTGGCGGTGATCGAGCAACATGACGCCCTGCGTCTGCGCTTCACCGAGTCCGACAGCCGGTGGCAAGCCAGCCATCAACCGGTGTCCGATGCGGCGGTGTTGTGGCAAGTGCGCGTGCCGTCGATGGACAAGTGCGCAGCACTGTTCGCCGATGCCCAGCGCAGCCTCGATCTTGCGCAAGGCCCGCTGCTGCGTGGCGTGCTGGTCGATGGCCCGCACGGTCAGCAACGCCTGTTTATCGCGATCCATCACTTGGTGGTCGATGGCGTGTCGTGGCGCGTGTTGCTCGACGATTTGCAAACCGTGTACCGCCAACTCGACGCCGAACAAGCGGTGAAACTGCCGGCAAAAACCAGTGCCTTCAAAGACTGGGCCGCACGCTTGCAGGCCTACGCCGGCAGCGAATCCCTGCGCGAAGAACTCGACTGGTGGCAGACGCAATTGGCCGGCCCGAACGCCGATCTGCCTTGCGAAAACCCGCAGGGCGGCCAGCAGAATCGTCACGCACAAACCGTCAACGTGCGTCTCGATGCCGAACACACCAGACAGTTGCTACAACAGGCGCCGGCCGCTTACCGCACGCAGGTCAACGATCTGCTGCTGACCGCATTGGCCCGCGTGCTGTGCCGCTGGAGCGGTCAGCCGTCGGCGCTCATTCAACTGGAAGGCCACGGCCGCGAAACCCTGTTCGACGAGATCGACCTGACCCGCACCGTCGGCTGGTTCACCAGCGCCTATCCATTACGCCTGACCCCGCACAACATCGAAGAGGCCGCCGGGCAGGGCGCTTCGATCAAGGCGATCAAGGAGCAACTGCGCGCGGTACCGCACAAAGGCCTCGGTTATGGAGTGCTGCGTTATCTCGCCGACGACCTCAGCCAGCGCAGCATGGCCGCGTTGCCGCAGGCGCCGATCACCTTCAACTACCTCGGCCAGTTCGATCAGAGTTTTGGCAGCGATGCGCTGTTCCGTCCGCTGGACGAGCCGGTCGGTGCCGCCCACGATCCGCAGGCACCTTTGCCGAATGAATTGAGCGTCGACAGCCAGGTTTATGGCGGTGAATTGCTCTTGCGCTGGACCTTCAGCGCCGAGCGTTACGACGCACAGACCATCAACGATCTGGCCGACGCGTACCTCGGTGAGCTGCAAAGCCTGATCGACCATTGCCTGCAAGACGACGCCGGTGGACTGACGCCTTCGGACTTCCCATTGGCCAAGCTGACTCAGGCGCAACTCGATGCCTTGCCGGTGCCGGCCGCGCACATCGAAGACGTCTATCCGCTGACGCCGATGCAGGAAGGCATGCTCCTGCACACCTTGCTCGAGCCGGGCACCGGTCTGTACTACATGCAGGATCGCTACCGCATCAACAGTGAACTCGACGCCGAGCGTTTCGCTCAGGCCTGGCAAGCGGTGATCGCCCGTCATGAAGCGTTGCGCGCGTCGTTCTGCTGGAACGTCGGCGAAGACATGCTGCAAGTGATTCACACCCCGGGTCGCACGCCAATCGAGTATCTGGACTGGAGCGCCATCGCCGAAACCGAGCAGGAACCGAAGCTGCAAGCGCTGCTGAAAAACGAGCGAAAGGCCGGTTTCGATCTGCTCAATCAGGCACCGTTCCACCTGCGCCTGATCAAGGTCGGCGCGGCGCGCTACTGGTTCATGATGAGCAACCACCACATCCTCATCGATGCCTGGTGCCGCTCGTTGCTGATGAATGACTTCTTCGAGATCTACACCGCCCTCGGTGAGGGTCGTGAAGCGCAACTCGCCGTGCCGCCGCGTTATCGCGACTATATTGGCTGGCTGCAACGCCAGAGCCTCGACGAAGCGCGGCAGTGGTGGCAGAGCAATCTGCAAGGCTTTGAGCGCACCACGCCGATTCCGAGTGACCGGCCGTTCCTGCGTGAACATGCCGGTGAAAGCGGCGGGATGATCGTCGGCGATCGCTACACCCGCCTGAATGTCGAGGACGGTGCGCGTCTGCGTGAACTGGCGCAGGCGCATCAACTGACGATCAACACGTTTGCTCAAGCAGCGTGGGCCTTGGTGCTGCGCCGTATGAGCGGCGATCGTGATGTGCTGTTCGGCGTGACCGTGGCCGGGCGGCCGGTGGAAATGCCGGAGATGCAGCGCACCGTTGGTCTGTTCATCAACAGCATCGCGCTGCGGGTGCAGATGCCGGCTGACGATCAGCGTAGCAGCGTGCGTCAGTGGCTCAGTGGTTTGCTCGACAGCAACATGCAACTGCGCGAATACGAATACCTGCCGCTGGTGAACATCCAGGAACAAAGCGAATTGCCGAAAGGCCAGCCGTTGTTCGACAGCTTGTTTGTCTTCGAAAACGCCCCGGTTGAAGTCTCGGTGCTGGATCGGGCGCAGAGCCTGAATGCGACCTCGGACTCCGGCCGCACGCACACTAACTTCCCGTTGACGGCGGTGTGCTACCCGGGCGATGACCTTGGTTTGCACCTGTCGTATGACCAGCGTTATTTCGACGAATCGACCATCGAGCGCATGCTCGGCGAGTTCAAGCGTCTGCTGCTGGCGCTGGTCGATGGCTTCCATGGTGACATGGCCGATCTGCCGCTGCTGGGTACCGAGGAACAGGACTTCCTGCTGCACGGTTGCAACCAGAGTGGCCACGATTATCCGCTGGAGCAGAGCTATGTGGCGCTGTTCGAAGCACAGGTGACGGCGCATCCGCAGCGCATCGCCGCGACGTGCCTGGATCAGCAACAGAGCTACGCTGAACTGAACCACAACGCCAACCGTCTCGGCCATGCACTGGTCGCGGCCGGGGTGCAGATGGATCAACCGGTGGCCTTGCTCGGCGAACGAAATCTCGATCTGCTCGGCATGATCATCGGCAGCTTCAAAGCTGGCGCGGGTTATCTGCCACTGGATCCGGGCCTGCCGAGCCAGCGTCTGCAACGCATCATCGAGCTGAGCCGCACGCCGGTTCTCGTCTGCTCTAAAGCATGCTTTGAACAGGCGCAGACGTTGCTGGATGAGTTCAGCTGCGCCAATCGTCCAAAGTTGCTGGTCTGGGAAGAGATTCAGGCGGCGGCAACGTCGGCGCAGGACCTGGGCATTTACAGCGCCCCGGACAACCTCGCCTACGTGATCTACACCTCGGGCTCCACTGGCCTGCCGAAAGGCGTGATGGTCGAGCAGCGCGGCATGCTTAATAACCAGTTGAGCAAGGTGCCGTACTTGAATCTGAGCGACGCCGACGTCATCGCCCAGACCGCTTCGCAAAGCTTCGATATTTCGGTCTGGCAGTTCCTCGCCGCGCCGCTGTTCGGCGCGCGGGTGGACATCGTGCCGAATACCATCGCCCACGATCCGCAAGGGTTGCTGGTGCACGTGCAAGCGCAGGGCATCACCGTGCTGGAGAGCGTGCCGTCGCTGATTCAGGGCATGCTCGCCTCGGAGCGCCTGAGCCTCGATGGCTTGCGCTGGATGTTGCCGACCGGTGAAGCAATGCCGCCGGAGCTGGCGCATCAATGGTTGCTGCGTTACCCGGACATCGGTCTGGTCAACGCTTATGGCCCGGCGGAATGCTCGGATGACGTGGCGTTCTTCCGTGTCGACATGGCGTCGACGCGCGGCAGCTATTTGCCGATCGGTACACCGACCGACAACAACTTGCTCTATCTGGTCGATGGCGCGCTGGAACTGGTGCCTCTGGGTGCGGTGGGTGAGTTGTGCGTGGCGGGCACGGGCGTCGGTCGCGGTTATGTCAGCGATCCGTTGCGCACCGCGCCGGTGTTTGTGCCGAACCCGTTCGGTGCGCCGGGCGAACGTCTGTACCGCACCGGGGATCTGGCGCGGCGTCGCAGCGACGGTGTGCTCGAGTACGTTGGCCGCGTTGACCATCAGGTGAAGATTCGCGGTTACCGCATCGAACTGGGCGAGATCGAAGCGCGCCTGCATGAACAGCCGGAAGTGCGCGATGGCGCGGTTGGTGTGCAGGAAGGTGTCAACGGTAAGCACTTGGTCGGCTATCTGGTTGCGGCCGATTCGGCACTCAACCCAAGCGAACGTCTGGAGCGGATCAAACAGCGCCTGCGTGCCGAGTTGCCGGAGTACATGGTGCCGCTGCACTGGTTGTGGCTCGATCAGTTGCCGCTGAATGCCAACGGCAAACTCGACCGCAAAGCCCTGCCGGCGCTGGAGATCGGTCAGTTGCAGAGCCAGGACTATCTGGCCCCGCGCAATGAACTGGAGCAGACGCTGGCCGACATTTGGGCCGAGGTGTTGAAGGTCGAGCAGGTCGGTGTGCGTGACAACTTCTTTGAGCTGGGCGGGCATTCGTTGCTGGCCACGCAGATCGCTTCGCGGGTACAGAAGTCGCTGCAGCGCGACGTGCCGTTGCGGGCGATGTTCGAGTGCAGCACGGTGGAGGAACTGGCCGAGTACATCGATGGGCTGGCGGCGAGTGATATCACCGAGGAGAAGGTTGACCGGTTGAATGATCTGATGGCGGAGCTGGAGGGGCTGTAAAGATCAAAAGATCGCAGCCTGCGGCAGCTCCTACAGAGAACATCGCGTTTCCCTGTAGGAGCTGCCGCAGGCTGCGATCTTTTTGCTTTTCTGACATCGGACGTCAACACAAACCGCATCATTTCCAAGGTTGACGATCAGCAACCGGCAGCTCAGTCTGCCGGTTCTGTTTTTTACCGCGCAGGTGAATCGATGCCCTTCTTCACGGTTGACGGACAAGCACTGCATTACATTGATCAAGGCACCGGCCCGGCAGTCCTGCTGGCCGGCAGCTATCTGTGGGATCAGGCCATGTGGGCGCCGCAGGTTGCCGCGTTGTCGCCGCACTATCGGGTGATTGCGCTGGACCTGTGGGGCCACGGCGAGTCGGGGCGGTTACCCGAAAACACCACCTCGCTGGACGACATCGCACGTCAGGCGCAGGCCTTGCTCGATCATCTGGACATCGATCAGGTCACGCTCGTTGGCTTGTCGGTCGGCGGCATGTGGGGCGTGCGTCTGGCGCTGGCGGCTCCGCAGCGGATCAACGGCCTGGCGCTGATGGACACCTACGTCGGCGTCGAGCCGGAGCCGACCCGTCAGTATTACTTCTCGCTGTTCAAGCAGATTGAAGACAGCGGCGAAATCTCCGAGCAACTGCTCGACATCGTCGTGCCAATCTTCTTCCGCCCGGGCATCGATTCGCAGTCGGCGCTGTATCAGGATTTCCGTGCAAAACTGGCAGCGTATTCGTCTGACCGCTTGCGCGACAGCATCGTGCCGATGGGGCGCATCACCTTTGGCCGTGATGATTTATTGCCACGTCTCGGTGAGTTGAATGCCGCAACCACGCTGGTACTGTGCGGCGATCAGGACAAACCACGACCACCCTCGGAAGCGCAGGAAATGGCCGAGCTGATCGGTTGCCCGTGGGTGCTGGTACCGCAGGCGGGGCATATCTCCAATCTGGAGAACCCCGAGTTTGTCACCGAGGTGTTGTTCGCCTTCCTCAGCGAGCGCAACCGACATACCGAGTAATCGTTCTTCGCGAGCAAGCCCGCTCCCACATTGGTTCTGCGTACACAAATCTAAATGTGGGAGCGGGCTTGCTCGCGAAGAGGCCAGATCAGGCAATAAAGATAGAAGGGTTACTTAGGCCCGAGAATCTGCGCCAGTTTCTCCGGCGAAGGCGCACCTTGCTGCTGTTGCAACTCACCCTTGGCATCCATGTAGAAAATCGCCGGCGTCGCCTGCAAATCGAGGTCTTCCATCAACTGCATGTTCGCCCCCAGCTTGCTCTGCACGGCTGCCGGAATATCTTTGAGCGCCTTGAGTGAACTGGCCTTGCCAGCCTTCTCATGATCTTCCAGCGCCTTGGCCGGGTCTTTCGCCGCCAGCAGCGCCGCCGATTTGCCCGGGCTGTCTTCGCGAATGATGCCGACCATGATGTGCCGCAACTGCACCTTGCCGGACTTGACCCAAGGCCGCGCCTGTTCCCAGAACATGTTGCAGTAAGGGCAGTTCGGATCACTGAACAGGTACACCGTGCGCGGTGCATCCTTGTTGCCGTCCTGAATCCAGTTGCTTGCTTCGAACTTGGCCCAGACTTCCTTGGCCATCGGCGCGTAGACCAGTTTTTGCAACGGTTCGCTGCTCAGGTCCTTGCCGTCGGCGTCATACAGATTACCCAGCAGGACGTGTTTGCCATCCGGGGTCAGGTACAGCGCCATGCCACGGTTCTGATATTGCGCCGCGTAGCCGCGCAAACCATCGGGAGCATCGAACTGACCAACGATTTTCGCGCCTTTGGCTTCGATCTGCTTGATCGCCGCCGGCAATTCTTCAGCAGCCTGCACCGACGGCAAGTGCAGCAGGGCAGTGCCCAGGGTTAGCGTCAGCAGGTGGCGGAGGCGGGGCATGGCAGTTTCCTTGCAGAGGTGGCCGGGTTTGCGGCCGGGTTCGAAAGCGAATTGGGGTCGCCGAAGTTTTCCAGGGCGCGCGCCAGACTGGCATTCGACAATTCGCCCAGATGACTGCTCAGCAATCGACCGTCAGGGCTATAGAACAGCGTAGTCGGCAATGCCATGGAACCCACGGCCTGGCCGAGTCGGCCACTGCGGTCGAACAGTACGTTATTGAGGCTCAGGCCTTGGGTTTCGAGAAACGTCGCCACGCTTTGCATGCTTTCGGCCTGATTGACGAACAGGAAGGTCAGATCCGGTCGTTGCTGTTGGGCGTTTTCCAGTACTGGCATTTCGCGACGGCATGGCGGGCACCAGGTCGCCCACAGGTTGATGACCAGCGGGCCGCCCTGATAGTCGCTGAGCTGGATGGTTTCCCCGGCCGCATTGCGCAGGGAGATTTCCGGCAGGCGCGTGCCTTGTTCATAGATATTCAGTGACAGGGTTGCGAGCAACCAGAACGCCACGCCGCTGACCACGCCAAAGCCCAGCGGTCGGCGCAAACCGGGCCGGCGCCAGCCGCGATACAGCGCCGCCAGCAGCAATACGATCACTCCAGGCCATGCGAGAAAACCGCCATCGCGCAGGTCGATGATCTGCCACGGATCGTTGCGATAGTGGCTCCAGTACACGCCGACAAAGGCAATACGCGCCGCCAGCATGCCCAGCAGAAACAGGCTGAACAGTGCCGACTCGGGGTTATCGCCGCCGCGCTTGGCCACCCGCCAGCCGACAAAGGTTGCCAGTGCCAATGCACTGATCAGCAGCAGGTGGTTGAGCGCGATGGCAAAGGTGCCGAGGGTGAAGGTCAGCATTAATTGGCGTCTCGGGTGGCGGTCCAGCGTTGCAAGAACGTATCGGCATCGACTTCGCCGGTGATGCGCTGGCTGCGGCGCTCTTCGCCATCAGTGCCGATCCATACGAAACTCGGTGGCCCCGGCACTTTGTAGCGGCCGAGCAGTTCGCGGCTGGCGGCATTGTCGGCAGTGACATCGAGGCGCAGCAGGCGCACATCACTCAAGCCCTGCATGACCTTGTCCTGGCCGAACACCTGTTTCTCCATGACTTTGCATGACACGCACCAGTCGGCGTAGTAATCGAGCAGCACCCACTGGCCCTGAGCCTTGGCGGCATCCAGTTCGCGTTGCAGCGCCGCCGGTTCCTTGATCGTGGTGAATGCCTCGTGACCGTTGGGTGCCGCGCTGACAGTTCGGCCAGCGCTATAGACCTGCAATGGCTGATACGGATCATCGCTGCCGCCCGCCGCGCCGATCACCAGCACACTGCCCCACACACCCAGCAACAGCGAAGTCGCGCCAAACAGTTGCGCCACCCGGCCAAATCCTTCCGATTGCTTCCAGGCACAGAAGGCCGCGATCAGCAGCAGCGCACCGCACAGGCCCAGCCACAACGACGGATCCAGCACCGGACGCAGCATCAACAGCGCGGTGGCGAGAAAGAGGAAACCGAACACGCCTTTGAGCAGGTTCATCCACGCGCCGGGTTTGGGCAGGAAGCGATTGCCGACCGTCACCAGCAGCAACAGCGGCACACCGATGCCGATGCCCAGCGCAAACAGGATCAACCCGCCGTGCAGGGCGTTGCCACTCTGCGCGATATACAGCAAGGCGCCGGCCAGCGGTGCGGTCATGCACGGGCCGACCAACAATCCTGACAAGGCACCGAGGACGCCGGCGCCGATCAGGCTGCCACCGCTGCGGCTGCGCGAAGCGTGTTCCAGCCGATCGCGCAGGGCCACCGGTAATTGCAGCTCGAAGAAGCCAAACATCGGCAGCGCCAGCACAACAAAAATCGCGGCAAAGGTGCCGAGCAACCAAGGGTTCTGCAACCACGCCTGCAAGTTCGCGCCGAGCAGCGCAGCAATCACGCCCATCGCCGCGTACACCAGCGCCATGCAGATCACATAACTGCTGGCCAAGGCAAAACCGCGTCGAGGCGTGGCGCCGCTGCCCACCACCATACCGGCCAGAATCGGCAGCATCGGCAACGTGCAAGGGGTAAATGCCAACAGCAGACCCAAGCCGAAAAACACTAGCAGGCTCCAGCCCAGCGCGTGCTGTTGCAGGCCGCTGGCAAGGGCTTGATCCGGTGCTTCAGTGGCGGTCGTCGACGGCGCTTTTCCGCCCAGGTCGATGACCCGGGTTTGCGGCGGATAACACAGGCCGGCATCCGCGCAGCCTTGATAGCTGACCTTGATCTGCCCGCTGGCCGAGGCCGGGATCTTCACCTCGAGGCCTTGGCGATAAACCGGTTGCTCACCGAAGTACTCATCACTGTGCGATTCGCCTTCGGGCAACGCTGGTTGTTGCTGCGCCGTCAGGCCATCGAATTTCAGGCGTTTCTGATACAGGTAATAGCCATCGGTGATTTGCCAGAACAGCTGGGTTTCACCGGACTCCAGGCGTTCGGACGTGAGGACGAACGCCTTGTCGACCGGAAGAAACTCAGGTTTTGTCTCGAATGGATTGTTTCCTGCCTGGGCCAGGCCCGAGAGCAAGAGGGCAAACAAAAGAAAAAAATGACGCATGGAGGAAGCCTTGTCCCTGTGCAAGTGAGGTGCACAATGGCCGTTGGCGATTAACCGATGATTAACCGCCACGCCCTTGTCGCTGTGACGTTCGGGGCATAATGTCAGCTTAATCGGCGAACTGCCTAATCCGCTTTTTTCTACGGGACTCACCATGCACGTACTGGTTTGCGAAGACGATGAGTTGATCGCCAGCGGCATCGTTGCCGGTCTCACGGCGCAGGGTCTGACCGTCGAGCACGTCAACACGGCGTCGAAGGCTCGGGCGATGCTCAAGGTCGCTGAGTTTGATGTGATGGTGCTCGACCTCGGCTTGCCCGACGAAGATGGCCTCAAGTTGCTGCAGCAATTGCGCCAGGGCGGCCTGGAAATCCCCGTGCTGATCCTCACTGCGCGGGATTCGGTCACCGACCGCGTCGATGGCTTGCAGGCCGGTGCTGACGATTACCTGCTCAAACCCTTCGACCTGCGTGAGTTGTTCGCGCGGTTGCAAACCCTGCTGCGTCGCGTGGCGGGCCGCAGTGTCAACCTCATCGAACACGGTGCGCTGACCTACGACCCGAGCAGCCGTGAAACCCGCCTGGGTGGTCAAGCCGTGGACTTGTCGCGCCGCGAACAGTCGTTGTTGCAGGCGTTGTTGCATAACCGCGGTCGCGTGTTGTCTACCGAGCAGTTGAAAGACAGCGTCTATGGCTTCAACGATGAGCTGGAAAGCAATGCGCTCAACGTGCATATCCATCACCTGCGCAGCAAACTCGGTAAAGGCATCGTTGAAACCGTGCGCGGCCTCGGCTATCGCCTGGGCCCGGCCGATGGTGGAGATCAAGGCAAGTGATGAGCCTGCGACTGCGCCTGAGCCTGACGCTCGGCGCCGCGTTCGCGTTGATCTGGGCGCTGGCGGCAGCCTGGATGCTCAGCGATCTGCGCAATCAGATGATGTTTTCCCTCGACCAGCGCCTGGTCGCTTCCGCGCGCATGGTCGCCGGCCTGCTGGAGCAGTTGCCGACATTGCCGAGCAAAGGCGAGGGCACCCATTTCAGCGCCGAGCAGTTGAACATTCCCGGTGGCATGGCTTGTCAGGTCAGCTCGTTGCGCGGGGAAATTCTCGCCCGCAGTCACAACAATCCCGAGCAAGCGCTGGAAGCCGAGAAAATGGGCTTCCACGACCAGATGATCGACGGCGCGCCGTGGCGCAGTTTCACCCTTGCTCGCGGTGATGTACGGATTACCACGGCCGATCGGCAAATCGAACGCGAAGCCCTGAACATGTCGATTCTGCTGGCTGCGTCGGTGCCGGTGGGTGTCGCATTGCTCGGTTGCCTGTGCCTGTTGTGGCTGGGCATCGGCCAGGGGCTGGCGCCGCTCAATCGCCTGCGGGAAGCGCTGATGCGGCGTAATGCCGACTCGCTGGAACCGCTGCAATTGCAGGCGTTTCCCAGCGAGCTGAAGCCATTGCTCGACACCCAGAACCAGCTGTTCCAGCGCATCGCCAAGACCATCGAACGAGAGCGTCGGCTGACCGGTGATGCGGCGCATGAACTGCGCAGCCCGCTGACCGCGATCAAGACCCACCTGCAAGTGGCGCGCATGACCGAAGGCAATGCGCGCGATCAATCGCTGGCGCGGGCCGAGGAAGGTGCCGATCGCATGCATCGCACCCTTGAGCAACTGCTGTTGCTGGCGCGTGTCGAAGGCAGTCTGTCGTTTGACGATGGCGTGCAATGCAGTGCCGAGCAAGTCGCACGGCTGGCGATTCAGGACGCCACCGGTGGCGAACGTCTGCGGATCAAGTTGCAGCTGCCGGACGACCTCTCCACAGCAGCGTTGCAAATGCCGGCCGTGTTGTCGATTGCCGCGCTGCGCAATCTGCTCGATAACGCCCTGCGCCATACGCCCGAGGATTGCGCGGTGGAGTTGAGCCTGGAGACCCTTGGCAACCGCGTCCGTTATGTCGTGCGCGATCATGGTCCGGGCATTGCGACGGATGATCTGCAACATCTGACCCAACGCTTCTGGCGCAACGGCCAGAGCACCGGTTGTGGCCTGGGTCTGGCGATTGTCCAGGCGATCGTCCAGCGCTGCGAATGCGCCCTGCATTTCGACAGCCGTCCGGACGGCTTGCGTGTCGAACTGAGCATGCCACTGCAACCCGTCTGATCTCACCCCCTATGCAGGAGCTGCCGAAGGCTGCGATCTCTTGATCTCGTCTTTTTAAAACAAGATCAAAAGATCGCAGCCTGCGGCAGCTCCTACAGGGATTGGTGAAGGCTGCGATCTCTTGGTCTTGTCTTTTTAAAACAACATCAAAAGATCGCAGCCTGCGGCAGCTCCTACGGGGATTGGTGCATCGGCACATCAAATGTAACTTCTGGGCGTTGGCTATCCGCCGGCCCTGACGTTATGGTCTGCGCAGCCTTGACTCAACGGATTGAGAGAACAGCGCCATGGATGCCCCCATCTACATTTACGCCGCCACACCCGCCGACTCCGGCATCATCAGCCGTATCATCGAACGCTCGATTCGCGTCGGTTGCGCGCTTGATCACCGTAACGACCCGCGACTCGTCAACACCTGGGTACGCCAGCAATCGGCAGAGCGCATCACTGCGTGGCTGGTCGATCCGCACTTCTACCTCAACATCGCGTTGCTAGCGGACAAACCGGTCGGCGTCGGCATGGCGGCGTCCAGTGGCGACGTGACCTTCTGCCATGTGCAGCCGGAATGGTTTCGCCGCGGCGCCGGTCGGGCGTTGATGGCGGATCTCGAAGGCTGGCTGCGAATCCGGGGCAGGCCGGGCGTGGCCCTGAAAAGTACACGCACCGGCGAAGCGTTTTATCGGCACCTGGGTTATCGCGAGTCGGCACCGGCGTTGCTCCATCACGGGGTAAAAGCCACGCCCATGCACAAGTCGCTGGCGGTTCCTGCCTGACATCTCGATCAAGGGTCTAAATCCTCGCCGCGCTTAAGCGTTTCCAGAACAGGAAAACCTGCAAGTGCGCCCCGCGACCGGAACGCGCACCTGTCTGGTGTGCTGTTTTGGTCACAATCCATAGCGAATTGAGGGGTCGAGAGATGTCAGTCGCCACCAGCCTTATCGAAGAGTCGTCGGCCCGGGTCAGCTCGGCGCCAGCGGAAACGTTGTACCAGTTCAATGAATCGCCGCTGCTGGCTCGGCAGAGCCAGCAGGAATCCAACGCTCGCAGTTATCCGCGGCGTATTCCGCTGGCACTCAAGCGGGCCAAGGGTCTGTATGTCGAGGACGTCGAAGGGCGCACCTTCATCGACTGCCTGGCCGGTGCCGGCACGCTGGCATTGGGGCATAACCACCCGGTGGTGATCGAAGCGATCCAGCAGGTGCTTGCCGACGAGCTGCCGCTGCACACGCTGGACCTGACCACGCCGGTCAAGGATCAGTTCGTCCAGGATCTGTTCGGCTTGTTACCACGTGAGCTGGCGGCGCAAGCCAAAATCCAGTTCTGCGGCCCGACCGGTACCGACGCCGTGGAAGCTGCGCTGAAACTGGTGCGCACCGCCACTGGCCGCAGCACCGTGCTGTCGTTTTCCGGCGGTTACCACGGCATGAGCCAGGGCGCGTTAAGCCTGATGGGCAGCCTGGGGCCGAAAAAGCCGTTGGGTGCCTTGCTCAGCAACGGTGTGCAGTTCATGCCGTTCCCGTATGACTATCGCTGCCCGTTCGGCCTCGGTGGCGCCGCCGGCGTCAAGGCCAACTTGAGCTACCTGGAAAACCTGCTCAACGATCCTGAAGCCGGTGTGCAACTGCCAGCGGCGGTGATCGTTGAAGCGGTGCAGGGCGAGGGCGGCGTGATTCCTGCCGATATCGAGTGGCTGCGCGGTTTGCGCCGGATCACCGAGAAGGCGGGGGTCGCGCTGATCGTCGATGAGATCCAGAGCGGTTTCGCCCGCACCGGCAAAATGTTTGCCTTTGAACACGCCGGGATCATCCCGGATGTGGTGGTGCTGTCCAAAGCCATTGGCGGCAGCCTGCCGCTGGCGGTGGTGGTTTATCGCGACTGGCTCGACACCTGGCAACCGGGCGCACACGCCGGCACTTTCCGTGGCAATCAGATGGCGATGGCTGCCGGTTCGGCGGTGATGCGTTACCTGGTCGAACACAAGGTCTGCGAACACGCTGCAGCCATGGGTGAACGTCTCAGCGAACACCTGCGCATTCTGCAGCGTGACTTCCCGCAACTCGGCGACATTCGGGGGCGTGGCCTGATGCTCGGTGTCGAGTTGGTCGATCCGGCCGGAGCGCCGGATGCGCTGGGGCATCCGCCAGCGTTTGCCCGTCTGGCGCCGCTGGTGCAGCGCGAATGCCTCAAGCGTGGGCTGATTCTGGAGCTGGGCGGTCGACACGGCGCGGTGGTGCGTTTCCTGCCGCCGCTGGTGATCACCGCAACCGAGATCGACCGCGTTGCCGAGATCTTCGGTCGCGCCCTGATTGCCGCGACTGCCGCGCTGTAAATTTTTCGCCGCGCCGAACGTTCTTTCTACATACCCGGCCGCACCCGTTGTGCGGCCCACCCTTACATCGATGGAGAACCAGCATGACGTCAGTATTCGACCGCGAGGACATCCTCTTTCAGGTCGTGGTCAACCACGAAGAGCAATACTCGATCTGGCCCGACTACAAAGCCGTGCCGGAAGGCTGGCGCACCGTGGGCAAGAGTGGCCTGAAAAAGGAATGCCTTGCCTACATCGAAGAGACCTGGACTGACATGCGTCCATTGAGCCTGCGTCAGAAGATGGAAGCGCAGGTCGCCGCTCAATAAGCTCATTGGCAAAAAGAAACCCGCTGAACCGGAGACGGTCAGCGGGTTTTTTCATGCCTGGAAATAGGTGTTGTCAGGTCAGGCCTCTTCGCGAGCAGGCTCGCTCCCACAGGAGGGCTGTATCGTGCATCAATCTCTGTGGGAGCTGGCTTGCCAGCGAAGAACGATAACGCGGTTCCGGCTGAAACTACGCCCCGCTCAAACCTTTGAGCAGCAAATCCACGTTCCCCTCCAGCTCCGCCACCGGATCCGCCGCATCGGTGCTCAGCACCACCAGATGACTACCCGACTCGGCAATCGCCGCTTTCACCGCTTCCGAAGGCTGACGATGATGCAGCACAACGGCGACATCATTGTCCTTGAGCGTTGCCGTCAGTTTTTTCAGGTCTTCTGGCGTCCACTCGGCATCGGGGCGGGGATCCTCGCCGATCAGCTCGAGATTGAGGCTGCCGATCAGATAGCCGAAGTGATCGCTCAGGCTCATCACACTCAGATTGTCGGCACTGGCCAGACGCGCCTCGCTGTCGGCGCTGAGTTTCAGCAGACGCTGCTTCAACGCCGCCAGATTGGCCTCGATCTTTGGTTTGGCGCTCGGTGCCAGCCGCACCAGATCTGCCGCCATCACGTCCGCCATGCGCCCCATGTTGTTGCTCGCCAGCCATGGCTGGCTGTTCAGGCCATCGACTTTCAGCTCGGGTTGCACGGCAATGCCGGGCAGGGCACCGTCGACCGGACGTGCGGCATCGACCTCGACGATACGAATGTTGCTGCGGCGGGCGATCGGGTACAGCGGATCATCAGCCCACAGCGAGCGCACGCCGATCACCGCGTCGGCTCCGGTCGCCAGTTTGCTCAGCGCCGGCGCGCCGCGACCGGTGAAGTAGGCGGTCTGGCGACTGCCGGGCAGATTCGCTGGCGCCGCACGTTCGAGGTTGACGTCGGTGCCCTTGAGCAGCACTTCGCCCAGGCCGTAGGTGATCGGCAACGACGCCAGCACCCGCAATGGCTTGGTGTTTTCGGCGGCCAGCAACGGTGTACCCATCACGCCGCACAGGGCCATGGCCAAGCTCAGCTTACGCAGTGAAAAAGTCATTTATCCAAGATTCCCTTTCAGACTCGGGACAACCCCGCGCGCGATGGCGGCGAGGGCGAAGGCGATGCCGGCGACCAGAATGATCGCGGCGCCGGACGGGATCGGCAGGTCGAAGACGATGGGCGCGAGAATTCCGCACAACGTGCTGACGGTGGCGATCAGCACCGAACACCAGAAAAAGCCCTTGAGCGATTGACTGAGCAAACGTGCAGCAGCGGCCGGAATCACCAGCAGCGCGCCGACCAGAATTGCCCCAATCACCTTCACCGCCGCGACGGTGATCAGCGTCACCAGAATCACGAACAGATAATCCAGGGTCTTCACCGCCACGCCGCGCACCGCCGCCAGTTGCGGGTTGAAACTGGCGAGCATGATGCGGTTGTACAGCGGCAGCGCCAACGCCATGACCAGCGAACCGACGATCGCCAGCACCGCCAGATCATTGCCGTTCACCGTGAGCACCGAGCCGAACAGCACGTTTTCGAGAATGTGCACGTTGATCTTGCCCGCGAGAATCAGCAGCAGGCTTGCACCCAATGCCAACGACACCGACAGGAACACGCCGATCAAGGTGTCCGGCGCCAGACCAGTGCGGTTGCGCAGGTAATTGAGCAGGATGCCGAACAGCAGGCAATAACCGAACAGGCTGCCATATGGGCCGGTGTAGGGTTCGCCGAGCAGAATGCCGATGGCCACGCCGGTCAGCGCCGCATGCCCGACCGCTTCGGAGAAAAACGCGAAGCGCTTGACCACCACCAGCGTACCGAGACCACCGAGCACCGGGCCGATCAGCAGGCCGGCGAGCAACGCGTTGACCACAAATCCATAGGCCAGCGCTTCCGGCAGATAACCAGAGGAGGCCCAGCCCTGTACCATCAGGCGAAAAGCTTCGTAACTCATCAGACAGCGCTCCGCGGATGGGTCGAGAACAAGGTCAGCAGGCGTTCCGGGGTCAGCGCCTGTTGCGGCGTGGCATCGAACAGCACGCGACGGTTGAGACCGGTGACGTGATTGGCCAGACGCCCGACGGCTTCCAGATCGTGTTCGATCCACAGCACGGTAATGCCCGCTGCGCGCCAGTCATTCAGCAGTCGTTCAAAGACTTGAATCCCGGCTTCGTCGAGGGCCGACATCGGTTCGTCGAGCACCAGCAGTTGCGGCGCCGGAATCAGCCCTTGCGCGAGGAGCACCCGCTGCCGTTCACCGCCCGACAGCGCGCCCATGCGGCGCTTGCGCTTGTCCTGCATGCCGACGCGCTCCAGCGCTTCGCCGATGGCGCCGGCGTAGTGTTTGCTCAAGCCGAGAAACGCCGGACGGCGCTGGCACATCGCGGCCATGAAATCGTCGACGGTCATCGGTAAACCACGATCGAACTCCAGCGCCTGCGGCACATAACCGATGGTGCCGGGGGCGCCGGGCCATTGCAGGCTGAGCTGGCCCTGATGCGGCATCTGCCCGAGCAGCGTCTTGATCAGCGAACTCTTGCCGCCACCGTTCGGGCCGACCAGCGCATGCACGCTGCCGGGCCGCACCTGGAAAGTGACTTTGTCGAGAATCGTCGTGCGGCCCAGGGTCAGACAAACCTCCGAAAAATCCAAAGTCGGCCCCGAAACCTGTGGGAGCGGGCTTGCTCGCGAAGGCGTCGTGTCAGGCGCTACTTGAGGAGAATGACTCACCGCATTCGCGAGCAAGCCCGCTCCCACAGGGGATTGGAGTTCGTCCGAGATCGTTTCTTTTGAGGTCATGCGCCCGACTCCTGAATCGCCCGCACCACGGTATTGAGGTTGCCGGTCATTTCCTTTTCATATTTGTCGGCGGTGTATTCGCCATAGGAAATGTGCGACAGCGGGTAGAGCTTGACGCCGGACTCACGCTGGATGGTTTCGACATACGTGGAGGGGAAATCCATCTCCGAGAAGATCACTTTCACATCCAGCTCGCGCAGTTGATCGATGGTCTTTTTCAACTGGCTCGGGCTTGGCTCGATACCGTGTGCCGGCTCGACCACTGCCGTCACTTCCAGGCCGAATTCGCGCAGCAGATAGTCATACGCTGCGTGAACCGTGGCCACGCGCAGTTCGGCATTCGGCGCCTGGGTCAGTTTGGCCAAGGCGTCGGCCCGCATCTGCCGCAGGCGTTTGCCGTAGGCGCGGGCGTTCTGCGTGTAGGTCCTGGCGTTGTCCGGGTCGAGTTTGCCCAGCTCGCGGGCGATATTGTTGACCTGCGCGATCGAGGCGCTGATCGACAGGAACGTGTGCGGGTTGACCACTTTGCCGGCACCGCGCGCGGCGACCCCGGTGGCGGCCAGCAGCGGCACGTTCTCGTTGGCTTCGATGGTCTTGATGTTCGGCGTTTCGCTGGCGGCGATCATGCGGTCGGCGAAATCGTCATGGCCGACACCATTCAGCACGATCACGTCCAGCCCGCTGATGCGCTTGATGTCCTCGGCCCGAGGCTCGTAGGCGTGCGGGTTGAAGCCGGCGGGAATCAGCGGCACGACGTCGGCCTTGTCGCCGACGATGTTGGCCACGTAGCTGTAATAAGGGTGCAGGGTGATGCCGATGCGCAGGCGTTTGGCCGGATCGGCACTGGCCAGCGGGCTCAGCAGGCAGGCGCAAAGGCCGACTAGAAACAGGCGCAGCAAGGGACGGCGAGGCGATGAAATAGACATGGGCAAGCGGTCTTCTCTCGAATGGGGCGAGGGTTCAATGACGATGTTCGCGGGTAACCCCGGCATCGTATTGCGCGACGATTTGTTTCCAGCCGGCAGCGGACAGTGCGGCATCCGACAGATCGGCAGCCGGCTTGAGGTCGGCATCGCGGCTGAGCCAGATGTCCGGCGCAGCCTTGTCGTCGGCGCTGACGCGCATCAGAAACGAACCGGCGACGGCGGGCGTCTGGCTGTGCCCGTAATAGGCAGTGCCTGCGAGCATTTGCCAGACATGCCCGCCACGGCTGACCGAACTGGCGTCCTGGGCAAACGGTGCGAAACCTTCGTCCGCGAGGTTTTGCGGGGTCGGCAGGGCTTTCTGCTCTTCGCGCAGCAAGTGGATTTCGTCGAGGGTGACCCGCAGGTCGGCATAGATGCCTTGCTCGGCGGCGCTGAGGTCACGACGGGCGTCGAGCTGGTTGCTGGCGACCGGCTCCGGTTCATGCGATACGCCGCGCCACGCCACCACGGAACCGGCAATTGCCAGGATCAGCAGGCACAACAGCAGCACATTGAGGGTTTCATGGCCGGCACCCGCCGGGCGCACGATTTGTGTGGTGGGCGTACTCATGGGGTCTCGATATCCGCTTGATCGATTTCCACGACGTGGCCCGGGCCGGCGTCGAACAATACATAGAACTCGGCGCCGGGCTTCTTGAAGGTCAGGGTCGAATCGCTGCCGAGCTTGCCCGGCAACAGAATCGTTTCGTCGTAGCCGATCACATCGAGGGTCACTCCCGGGGCACCGCTGCCGTCGGAGAAACCACCGGTGCATTTGATCTGCTCGGCATCGACGGCTTTGCATTCGCACATCGGGTTGTGCGCGAGGGCGCTGGCGCTGAAACCAGTGCACAGCACCAGCAGCGCAGTACTCAGCCCCAGGCGGGAAGGGCGTTTGGTGTGGCTCATGGTTTGGCTCCTTGTTTGTTCAGCCAGGCGATCGTGGCGGGGGAGGCCTGGCTCAGGGGAATCGAGGCCTGATGCATGTTGCCGTCCCAGCCTTCCATGGTGATCCACAGTTCGGCGTCGGTTTTGGTCTTTTCCGGGATCAGCAATTGCGTGCCCATGCGGTACGGCGTACCGAAGAAAATCACCCCGGCGGCGCGCAGGCTGCGGGGTTTGCCGATGCGCAGGTAAGTCGCCTTGACCTGTTCGATACAGGCATCACACAAGGCAGCGTTGAAGTCCTTCATGAAACCGGCGGGACCATTGAGCGGCGCTTCGTTGCGCAGCTCGGCCAGGCGCAGGCTCCACGGGCCGACCTGGACTTCACCGATCTCGCGTTCGCCAAGGCCGCTGTCGCCACGGAACAACGCGACGTCGGCAAAGTATTTCGGCATGAAACCCAGCGGAATCAGCAGTAGCAGTACGTTGATGTGGAAGCGCCATTTGTGCCAGAAGCGGCTCAGGCGTGAAGGTTGGGCAATGCTCGTCGTCTGGCTCACAGGCTGGCCTCCGAAGTCTCGCGGGTGGTCGCGGGCTGCATGGCGGCGCTGCGGGCTTTCTTGCTTTCGCGTTTAAGGGCGTTGGCGGTGGCCAGCGCGGTGCGCTTGGTCCAGATCAACAGACCGCTGAGCACCATCATGCTCAGCAGCAGGCCGAAGAAGAACCAGATCAGCTTGATCCACAAACCGCCAAAGTCACCGGTGTGCAACGGGCGCATGGATTCGGTGACGAACTCCAGCGAGTTGCGATCGGAAAGCAGGCGAGTCGCCGCCAGGTCGCCGTTATACGGATTGAGCGTCGCCGTCTGGAACATCAACGGATACCAGCCACGTCCGCCAAGGCTCAAATGGCTGTAGGCGTTGCCCGGCATGCTGACGAAACTGACTTCGAGGCCGGGGATCTTCTGTTCGGTGATTTCGATGGCGCGCGCCAGGCTGATCTTCGCCGGTGGCGCGGCATCGCTCGACACCGGCACGCTTTCACGGGCGAGCGCCGGAATGATCGGCTCGCTGGACCAGGAAATATGGTTGTCCGAGAGCAGTGCCTGAATCAGGAACCAGGTGCCGGTGATGGAAATCACCGCGATAAACCAGATCGACCAGATGCCGCTCAGGCGATGGAAGTCGCCCCAGAAAATCCGTGCGCCGTGGCGAATGCGCAGGGTCGGACGCAGAAAGCCTTTCCAGAAACGCTTGTAAACCACCAGGCCGGTGACCAGCGAGACGAGCATCGGCAAGCCGAGGAACGACACCAGATACCAGCCCCAGCTGTAGCCATTGGTAAACGGCACCAGCCACCAGCCATGCAAGGCGCGGGTGAAGGCCTTGAAATTGAATTCGGGGGCGGTGCCCTGGATGGCGCCGGTGTAGGGGTTGACGTAGACGGTCAGCGAGCGCCCGTCCGGGTAACTCACTTCGACATCGAGGGCAAAATGCGCTTCATCCGGTCGGCTGATGCTTTCGACCAGCGTCTGCGGCTCGGCCTTTTTGATCGCGGCGAGAATCTCGTCATAGCTGAGCAGGGGCGCGTCATCGGTGGGCTGGCTGGCGCGCATCTGCGGGTTGGCCAGCCAGACGATTTCCTGGCTGACCACCGCCAGAGTGCCGGTGACACAGACGATCAGGACAAAAAACCAGATCGGTAACGCGAGCCAGCTATGTACCAGGAACCACAGTTTGGAGCGGGACTTCTTCGACATGATTGCGCGTCTTGATTTCGATGGAAGGGAGCGTGACTACGGGCTTCGCAGTCCATGTATCCCTGGAAGGTCTGGTCGTGGCTGTTGCCTACGCGACCAGCCCGCATCTCTATAAGACGGATGAGCGTGACGAATCCCGATAAGGGATATGAAAGTAAATGTTTCGCACTTCCCTCACCGCCAACTCTCCCCCCTCAATCCCCCACCCCAATGCCCCTGTAGGAGCTGACGAGTAAAACGAGGCTGCGATCTTTTGATCTTCAGAACAAGATCAAAAGATCGCAGCGTGCCGCAGCTCCTACCGGTCTTCGGATCGAACACGATTCATGGAGGATGCCATCACTCTCTGCCAATTGATGGCGGCGGGCCGCTGCCTATGATGGAAATCACCAGTGATTGCCTGAGTAGTGCTTGATGAGCCCCAGAACCCTTTACGACAAACACATCGATTCGCACACGGTGTGCCGCCTCGACGATCAGGGCCATGTCCTGTTGTATATCGATCGTCAGGTGATCAACGAATACACCAGCCCGCAGGCGTTCAGCGGCCTGCGCGCGGCCGGGCGCGAGGTCTGGCGCCCGGGCACGGCGCTGGCGGTGGTCGATCACGTCAACCCGACCACACCGCTGCGTGTGGCGGCGATGCCGGATGCCGGCGGTGCCCGTCAAGTGTCGTATCTGGCGGAAAATTGCCGCGACTTCGGCATCGAGTTGCTGGACATCCTCGACAAACGCCAGGGCATCGAACACGTGATTGCCCCGGAACAGGGCTTCATCCTGCCGGGCATGGTCATCGCCGCCGGTGACAGCCACACCACCACTTACGGCGCACTTGGCGCCTTCGGTTTTGGTATCGGTACCTCCGAAATCGAGCACTTGCTAGCCTCGCAGACGCTGGTCTACAAACGCCTGAAAAGCATGCGCGTGACCGTTGCCGGCGAGCTGGCACCGGGCCTGACTTCGAAAGACGTGATCATGGCGCTGATCGGCCAGATTGGCGCGTCCGGCGCCACCGGTTATGCCATCGAGTTCTGCGGTTCGACCATTGATGCGCTGAGCGTCGAGGCGCGCATGACCATTTGCAACATGGCGGTCGAGGCCGGTGCGCGCGGCGCGTTCATGGCGCCGGACGAAAAAGTTTTCATCTATCTCAAAGGCAAACCGCGTGCGCCCACCGGTGAGTTGTGGGAGCGCGGATTGCAAAAATGGCGCGATTTGCGCAGCGATCCCGGCGCACTGTTCGACCGCGAGATTCATCTCGACGCCAGCCTGCTGGAGCCGATGGTGACCTGGGGCACCAGCCCGGATCAGGCCGCACCGATTGGCGCGCGAGTGCCCGACCCGCAAGCGGTCAGCGACCCGATCCTGCGTCAGGACATGCGCCGCGCGCTCAATTACATGGGCCTCGAAGCGGGCATGGCACTTAGCGATATCGTCATCAGCCATGCGTTTATCGGCTCCTGCACCAATGCGCGAATCGAAGACTTGCGCGACGCCGCCAGCGTCGTGCGTGGCCAGCAGGTGGCTGCGCATGTGCGAGCGATGATCGTCCCGGGTTCCAGCGAAGTGCGCGCGCAGGCCGAGGCTGAAGGGCTGGCGCAGATCTTTATCGACGCCGGTTTTGAGTGGCGGCAGTCGGGTTGCTCGATGTGCCTGGCGATGAACGACGACGTGCTGGCCCCCGGCGACCGCTGCGCGTCCAGCACCAACCGCAATTTCGAAGGTCGGCAGGGCGCCGGCGCGCGCACCCATCTGATGAGTCCGGCGATGGTTGCCGCGGCCGCGATCAGTGGCCGACTCACTGACATCCGCCATTTTGGAGAACGCCCATGAGCCTGCAACCCTTCACTCAGGTCAGCGGCCAGGCCGCGCCGTTGCTCGCGGCCAACGTCGACACCGACGTGATCATGCCCAAGCAGTTTCTCAAAGGCATCGATCGCCAGGGCCTGGATCGCGGCCTGTTTTTCGATCTGCGGTTTTTGCCCGACGGCACGCCCAACCCTGATTTCGTGCTCAATCAGCCTGCGTGGCAGGGCGCAAGTTTCCTCGTCGTCGGGCCTAACTTCGGTTGTGGTTCCAGCCGTGAGCACGCTGTATGGGGCTTGCAGCAGATGGGCATTCGCGCGCTGATCGGCAGCAGCTTCGCCGGGATCTTTTTCGACAACTGCCAGCGCAACGGCGTGTTGTTGATCACGCTGGAAGAAGCGCAGGTGCAACGGCTCGGGCAGTGGGTTGGTCAGCCTGAAAGTGCGCGGATCAGCCTTGATCTGGAGGCGCAGCAGATTGCTCTGGCGGACGGCTCTATCATTGAGTTCGAGATCGATACGCTGCGTAAAACTGCCTTGCTGCTCGGTCTGGATGCGATCGGCAGCACCTTGCAACGGCGCGAACAGATCAAAGCCTTCGAACGCCAACATCTGGCCGACAATCCCTGGCTCTCCTGACGAAAAGATCGCAGCCTGCGGCAGCTCCTACAGGGATACAGGTAGGAGCTGCCGCAGGCTGCGATCTTTTGATCTTCTAAACGGACAGGCTTTTGAAGTGTTCCTGCAAAAACTCCACACACGCTCGCAACTTCCCCGAATGCGCCAGCCGTGTCGGGTACACCGCCCAGACATTCGCGCTCTGGCTGTAATCCTCCAGCACCTGCACCAGCCGTCCTTGCTCCAGCAACGGCTTCACGTCCCACAATGAACGCAGCAACATTCCCCGCCCATCCAGCGCCCATTGCAGGACGATCTCGCCATTGTTCGACGACAACGGCCCACTGACCCGCACGCTTTCCTGTGCGCCATCGCGATCCAGACTCCAGATGCCGAAGGCGTTGTCGCGCTCCTTGATCACCAGGCAATCGTGCTGTTGCAGTTCTTCCAGGGTTCGCGGCATGCCACGGCGTTGCAGATAGCCTGGCGCGGCGCACAACACTCGCCGGTTGCTCACCAGGCGCCGGCCGATGTGCTGGCCGGGAATATCATCGCCGACGCGGATCTCCAGATCGAAACCTTCATTGATGATGTCGACCACACGGTCAAACAGGTCGAGGCGGATTTCCAGCTCGGGATAACGTTCGGCCAACAGCGACACCGCTGGCGCCACGTGATTGCGGCCGAAACCGAAACTGCTGCAGATGTGCAAACGCCCACGCGGGCTATCGTGGGCGTCGCAGAGTTCGTCGTGCAGTTGCTGGAAGTCATCGAGAATGCGCAACGCCCAACGCTGCACGCGTTCGCCATCCTCGGTCAGCGAGACGCGGCGACTGGTACGGTGCAGCAGGCGCGTGCCGAGGGTGCTTTCGAGAATCTGGATGCGTTTGCTGACGTAGGCCGGGGACAGGCCCAGTTCATCCGCTGCGGCAGCAAAGCCGTTCTTGCGGATCACGGTGAGCAGCACACGCAGGTCTTCGGGCAGGGGCACGGTGTCTTTCTTCTGGGACATGTCTAAAACGAACACTGGCGGCAGAAGCCGCCAGCATAGCATTGCCGTCGGGGGCGATTACTCGGCGCTGAGTCTGGCTGCAGCGGCGCGGGCGTGACGACCGGTCTTGAGGGCGATCGGGGCGAGTTTGTCGCGATCCAGTTCGCCCTCCCATGCGGCTATCACCAAGGCGGCGACAGCATTGCCGATGATGTTGGTCAGCGAACGGCATTCCGCCATGAAACGGTCGACGCCGAGGATCAGCACCATCGCCGCTACCGGCACGGTCGGCACTACGGCGAGGCTCGCGGCCAGCGCGACAAACCCGGCACCGACCACGGCGCCGGCACCTTTTGAGGTGAGCATCGCCACCGCGAGCAACGTCAGCTGCTGTTCCAGCGTCAGGTCGATGTTGGTCGCCTGCGCGAGAAACAGCACCGCCAGGGTCATATAGATGTTGGTGCCGTCGAGATTGAAGGTGTAGCCAGTCGGCACAACGATGCCGACCACACCTTTCGAGGCGCCGAGGCTTTCGAGTTTCTGGATCAGTTGCGGCAGTGCTGATTCCGAAGAGCTGGTGCCAAGCACGATCAACAGTTCGGCTTTTATATAGCCGAGCAATTTGAAAATGCTGAAACCGGCGTACCGCGCGATCCCGCCGAGTACGCAAGCGACGAAGATAAATGCCGTCAGGTAAAACGTGCCGATCAACTTCAACAGCGGCAGCAGCGAGCCGACCCCGTATTTGCCGATGGTGAAAGCAATCGCGCCGAACGCGCCAATCGGCGCCACCCGAGCGATCATGCCGACGATGCGGAAAAACACTTCGCTGGCCTGATTGATGATGCCCACCAGTGGCCGGCCCTTTTCACCGACCATCACCAGTGCCACGCCAAACAGCACCGAAACGAACAGCACCGGGAGAATTTCACCTTTGGAAAACGCGTCGAAAAACGTCGTCGGGATCACATGCAGGAGAAACCCGGTGACGCCTTCGCCATGTTCGGCCTGACCGACAAATCCGGCGATTGCCGAGGAGTCGAGGGTCTTCACATCAATGTTGAAACCGGCGCCGGGGTGCAGCAGGTGCGCGGCGAGAATGCCGATGACCAGCGCGATGCTCGACACCACTTCGAAATACAGCAGCGCTTTGCCGCCGACCCGGCCGACCTGCTTGACGTCGTGCATGCTGGTGATCCCGCTGACCACCGTGCAGAAGATGATCGGGCCGATGATCATCTTGATCAGCTTGATAAAACCGTCGCCCAACGGCTTGAGATCGACGCCGACCTGCGGCCAGTAATGGCCGATCAGCACGCCGAGGGCGATGGCGATGAGCACCTGCACATAGAGGGTTCCCAGCAGTTTTCGAATAGTCATTGTTATTATCTCGAGACGGTTTTCGGGCATGACGATCCCGCACGGGCCAGTCACGGCCCGTGGCAGGAAACGGTTCAGGTCAGTGCGAAACGGCGGTCAGCGCAGGAACGCCAGCGCTTCGGCGAGCAACAGTTCGGGGACTTCTTCGGCAAGGTAATGGCCGGCGGGCAGGGCCTGGCCGGAGACGTTCGTCGCCACTTGCTGCCATTCCCTCAGTGGATCGAAACAGCGCCCGACCGTACCTTCGGCGCCCCACAGCACGCGCAGCGGCAGATTCAAATGATGTTGGGCGGCGATGTCGGCGCGATCATGCTCCAGATCGATGCCGGCGCTGGCCCGATAGTCTTCGCAGATGCCACATGCGCTGCCCGGCTGTTGCAGGCAGCGCAGGTACTCGCCGAAGGCTTCGTCGGTGAAGGGTTTGAGGCCGGCGCTGCGGCTGCCCATTACGCTGCGCAGATAGGCTTCTGGATTGGCCTCGATCAGGGTTTCCGGCAGCGGCGCCGGACGAATCAGGAAAAACCAGTGCCAGTAGGCGCGGGCGAAGGCTTCGTTGGTTTGCGCGTACATCGACAGGGTCGGGGCGATGTCGAGCAGCATCATGCGCTGCACGGCGGCGGGGTGATCGAGCGCCAGGCGATGTGCGACCCGTGCGCCGCGATCGTGGGCGAGGATCGAGAATTGCTCGAAACCCAGCGCCTGCATCAGTTCGGCGCCATCGCGGGCCATTTCGCGTTTCGAGTAGTTGCGGTGCTGGTCATCGGCAGCCGGGCGGCCGCTGTCACCGTAGCCGCGCAGGTCGGCGGCGACCACGGTGAAATGCTCGGCCAGTTGTTCGGCAATCTTGTGCCAGATCACGTGGGTCTGCGGGTGGCCATGCAGCAACAGCAGGCCCGGCCCGCTGCCGCCGAGGCGGTAGGCAATGTCAACGCCGTTGACGTGACGCTGGTCTTTGAGGAATCCGGCAAACATCAGACTGATCCTTTCTCAGGGTTCTTGTTGCATGCATCCTGAAATTGTCTGGCGTTCGGGGCAAGGCGCAAAGCGTGATGGGCCGGTTCATGAAGTGTGATGTGTGTTGTCAGTCCCGGCCCCTTCGCGAGCAGGCTCGCTCCCACATGAATTTCCGGTGTGACCATTACCTGTGTCAAACCACAAAACCCTGTGGGAGCGAGCCTGCTCGCGAAGAGGCCAATCCAGACACCGAAATACTCAACCCTGCTGAAACATCTCCATCGCCCTCTGCCTGATCTGCTCTTCGGTCAGATCCTCCTTGCGCGAGGCCAGAAACCACAGGTGTCCATAGGGATCCTTCAACGTCCCGCTGCGATCACCGTAAAACTGATCCTTGACCTCGGACACCGTGGTCGCGCCGGCATCCAGTGCCCGCTGGAAGGATTTGTCGACATCGGTCACGTACAGATGCAAACCGACCGACACTGCATTGTCCGGGTTGCTCAATGGCCCCTGATCGCACGGCGAGCCGAGCATGATGGCGCTGTCGCCGATGCGCAGTTCGGCGTGGCCGATACCGCCGTCGGGCATGGCCAGGCGCATGACTTCGGTGGCGCCGAAGGCTTTTTTGTAGAAGTCGATGGCCTCGGCGGCCTTGTGGATGCCGAGATACGGGGTAATGCTGTGATACCCCTCGGGAATGGGTTTGACGCTCATGACGTTCTCCCTGATTGTTGTTTTGCGAGATGAAGAATCACTATAGAACTGTCCACGCAGTCCAGATTTTCACCCGACGAGCAGCAGGGGTACACACTGACCTGTGGCGAGGGGATTTATCCCCGTTGGGCTGCGGAGCAGCCCCAAAACCTCAATCCTCATTCCTTCAGACAAACCTCATTGACTGGCTTAGGGTCTGCTTCGCAGCCCAACGGGGATAAATCCCCTCGCCACAGGGGTTTCCATTAGTCTTTGGGGAAGTGCGCGCCCGGGCCCTGTTCGCCGAGTACGTCGCCCTGGTTGCGTAGCGGGCAGGCTTCCATCGACAGACAGCCACAGCCGATACAGCCATTGAGCCGGTCGCGCAACAGCGTCAGTTGCTCGATCCGTTCATCCAGCTCGCGTCGCCATTGCTCGGACAAAACCTTCCAGTCCGCTGCCGTCGGCGCGCGATCATCCGGGAGGATTTTCAGCGCCTCGCCAATCTCCGCCAGTGGAATCCCCAATCGCTGCGCGACCTTGATCAACGCCACCCGGCGCAGCACTTCGCGCGGATAACGCCGTTGGTTGCCGGCATTGCGCTGGCTCTTGAGCAAGCCTTTGGCTTCGTAGAAATGCAGCGCTGTCACCGCGACACCACTGCGCGCCGCGACTTCACCGACCGTAAGCTGCTTGTGCAGGTTTTCCCGGGTGATCATTGGAAAAAGACTCTTGACCTTGACTTAACTAGAGGTTTTACCCTGCAGGCCTTCGAGTCGCAAGACTCGTCTTACGATGAGTGGGGGCATTTCATGAACAACCGCAGCTTTACCCAATTGATCGAATTCGAAATCGAGCCGCGTCAGCAAACGTCCTTGGTCACTGCGCTTTCGGTACAGACCGAACGCCTGGCCCAGCGCTATGACGGTTTCCTCAGCGCCAGCGTGCAGGTCAGCGACGATGGACGCCGGGTGTTGAGTTTTCTGCAATGGCAGACCCGCGAGGCGGGGGAGGCGGCGTTTTGCGGTTTTGAGCGTGGCGAACAGGATTTCTGGCAACTGATCCGCACGCATCAGGCGAAAACCGTCACTTTCAATTCCTTCCAGGTGCTGAGCAGCATCGCCCGCAGTCACGACGATGCCTTGCACTGCAATCTGGTGGGCTAGATCGACAACTGGATCAGGCGCTCGCCTCGCAGGTTCTCGCTCATCCGCCGCTTGTTCACCGCCAGTTCGCCGATCTTGATCAACCGCGTACGGGTGACGTTGCGGCTCAGGCCAAGCAACGCAGCGGTGTGCACCTGGTTGTAATGGCAGAAGCGATAAGCGGCGCGCAGCAAAGCGTCTTCAACTTTCTCGTGCAGGGCGCCGGCCTGTTGCGCGAAGAGCTTTTGGAAAGCCTGTTCGAGCAACGCTTCCGGTGAGTCGTCGGCGCTGGCGTGATGATCGTCCGGGCGGTCGATGCGCAGGTTCGACAAGCGCAGATCATCACGTTCGATCACGCCATTGCGGCAGATCAACAGCGTGTGATGGATGACGTTTTCCAGCTCGCGAATATTCCCCGGCCAGCTGTAGGCGCGCAGTTTGTGCTCGGCGCCAAGGCTGATGCTGACGCGGCCATAACCGAGGCGCTGGCTATAAGCCTCGATGAAGTGGCGGGTCAGCGGCAGGATGTCGCCGGGACGCTCGCGCAGCGGGCTGAGTTCCAGATTGACCACGTTGAGGCGGTAATACAGATCCTCGCGAAAATTCCCGGCATTGATGGCTTTTTCCAGTTGTACGTTGGTCGCCGCCAGCACTCGCACATCGATGGGGATGCTTTTGCGCGAACCGAGCCGCACCACTTCGCGCTCCTGCAAGACCCGCAACAGCTTCACCTGAATCGCAATCGGCAGATCACCGATCTCATCGAGAAACAGCGTGCCGCCATCCGCCTCCTCGAACCATCCCGCCTTGGCGCTCAGCGCACCGGTAAACGCGCCTTTTTCATGGCCGAACAATTCCGCCTCCACCAGCGATTCAGAGAAGGCGCCGCAGTTCACCGCGACAAACGGCCGATGGCGGCGATTGCTCAGGTTGTGAATATGTCGCGCGACCAGCTCCTTGCCGGTGCCGGTCTCGCCGATGATCAGCACGCTGGCTTCGCTCGGTGCGACCTGTTGCAAATGTGCGAGCAGCGCTTGGGACTTCGGGTCTTCGAACACCTGCGCGGTGGCGCGGATCGACGTCGCCAGCGCGGGTGAGGGCGGTAGTGTCAGCAGTTGCATGGGCGCGTCCTTTTCTTCAGTTCAAATATAGGCAGATCAGGAATAGAACGTCGGCACCGGCAGCGCCTGATTCAGCGCCCAGTCGCCCAGCTCATGAAGTTTGTAATCCAGCGGGTCGTGCAGGGTTTGCGTGCGCAGGTTGCGCCAATGCCGATCAAGGCGCAGCGAGGCGTGGGTCGAGCGCGCACCGGTGACTTCGAACAGACGACTGCAGATATCCAGGCCCTGACGGCTGGCGGCGACTTTCGCCGTGGCAATCGCTGTGGCGACATGACCGCGTTCTTCGGCGCTGAGAGTCGGGCCTTTGGCCCAGGCAGCATCGAGCAATGCCGCCGCCCGTTCGACCAGCAGACGAATACCTTCGAGGGCCACCCAGAACTCGCCGTAATGCGCGAGCACGTACGGATCTTCACGGACATCGCGCGCCGAGGATTTGTGCCACGGCCGGGTTTCGTTGAGGGTGTATTGCCGCGCCTCGGCGAATGCGCCTTCGGCAATCCCGAGAAACATATGCGTGAAGGTCAGTTGCGCGATCAGCGGCCGCAGGCAGGCGAACGGCGTGCTGAGCGGGCCGGGATCGAGCAGCAGTTCCGATTCTTCGACGCGGACTCGTTCGAACGTCGCGCTACCGCTGTCGGTCTGGCGCTGGCCGATGTTGTTCCAGTCGTTGTGCAGGGTGATGCCGCTGCGGCCGCTGGGAATCGCCGCGATCAACAGCTTGCCGCCGGCGCTTTCGTCCACCGCCGAGGCGATCAGCATTTGCGAGTCGCTGGCGCCGGAGCAGAAGCTTTTCTTGCCGGAAAACTCGCGCCAGCCACCGAGGTTCTTGACCACGGTGCGGGTGTCGAGCGGGTTCAGCGCGTTGCCCCAGAACCAGTTCTGCCGGGCGGTCTGTTCGAACCACGGCTGCCATTGTTCCGGGCGAGAGAACAGGCGCACGGTGGCCAGCATCAGGTGATGAAAACCGAAAACGTGGGCGATCGAACTGTCTACCTTGGCGAACTCGCGCACCACTTGCAGGGTTTCGCTCCAGCTCGCGCCGAGGCCGCCGTAACGGCCGGGAATGCTCAGGGCGAGCAGGCCGCTGTCGCGCAGGGCATCGCGTTCGGCCTTGGGCGTGCCGCCACGTTCGTCGCGCTCGACGGCGGTCAAAGCAAATTCGGCAGCCAGCTGGCGGGCAGTCTGCAACGGCGATAAAAGGCTACTTTGCGGTTTGGCAGTCACACCAACACTCCTGAATTCAAACTGCCCGTGTAGGAGCTGCCGCAGGCTGCGATCTGTTGACGTTGATTTTTAAACACCAGATCAAAAGATCGCAGCCTGCGGCAGCTCCTACAGGGGATTTGGTTATGCCGTGGCTTTTGTCGGCAGGACGTCGTTGGCGATCATTTCGCCAAACGGTCCGGTGAGGTTGGTCACGCCGCGCCCGGCCAGACTCGCGTAAGGCTCGGGCAGCAGCGGGAACACCAGCTCGGCAAAGCGATAAGCCTCTTCCAGATGCGGGTAGCCGGAGAGGATGAAACTCTCGATCCCCAGATCGGTGTACTCCTTGATCCGCGCCGCCACTTGCTGCGGATCGCCGACCAATGCCGTGCCGGCACCGCCGCGCACCAGGCCGACGCCGGCCCACAGGTTGGGGGCGATTTCCAGGTTGTCGCGCCGACCATCGTGCAGCGCGGCCATGCGCCGCTGCCCTTCAGAGTCGAAGCGTGAAAAGGATTTCTGCGCCGCCTCGATGGTCTCGTCGCTGATGTGTTCGATCAGCTTGTCTGCAGCTTTCCACGCCTCTTCGGCGGTTTCGCGGACGATCACATGCAGACGGATACCGAACTTCACTTTGCGCCCATGGCGAGCCGCACGTTCACGTACATCGGCGAGTTTTTCGGCGACGGCGGCCGGTGCTTCGCCCCAGGTCAGGTAGACGTCAACCTGTTCGGCAGCGAGATCATGCGCAGCGTCGGAGGAACCGCCGAAGTACAACGGTGGATAAGGTTTCTGCACGGGTGGGTAAAGCGCTTTGGCGTTCTGCACCTTCAGGTGTTTGCCGTCGAAATCCACGGCCTCGCCTTGCAGCACCCGGCGCCAGATTTTCAGGAATTCATCGGTGACTTCGTAGCGTTCGCTATGGCTGAGGAAGCTGCCGTCGCCACGGTTTTCATCCGGGTCGCCGCCGGTCACCACGTTGATCAGCAAGCGGCCATTGGACAAGCGGTCGAGGGTCGCCGCCATGCGCGCCGAAACGGTCGGTGAAATGATCCCCGGACGGATCGCCACCAGATAGCGCAGGCGTTCGGTCAACGGCACCAGTGCCGACGCGATCACCCACGAGTCCTCGCAAGATCTCCCGGTGGGAATCAGCACGCCGTGATAACCGAGGCTGTCGGCCGCCTGCGCGACTTGTTTCAGATAGTTGAGCGTGACCGGGCGCGCGCCTTGGGTGGTGCCCAGATAATGCCCGTCGCCGTGGGTCGGGAGAAACCAGAAAACATCCATGAACAGCTCCTCAGGCGATTTTCAGCAACGGTTTGATTTGTGTGGCGAACAGCGGCGCAGCGCGTTCGGCCGCCAGACGGATGCGTGCTTTCAGGGTTTCGCTGGTGATCTGGTAGTCGGCAAAATCCGCCTCGGTGGCGTACACGCCGATCGGCAACGTAACGGCCTGGAAGAAGCTGAACAGCGGCCGCAATTGATGATCGAGCACCAGCGCATGGCGTTCGCTGCCACCGGTGGCGGCGAGCAATACCGGCGTATCGATCAGTGCGTTGAGATCGATCAGGTCGAACAGATGCTTGAGCAACCCCGGGTAGGAGCCGCGATACACCGGCGCGGCGACGATCAGCAGGTCGGCCTGTTCGATGGCTTGCAACTCGGCTTCGACTTCCGCGCTGAGTTCCTGGCGCGAAAGCGCGCCGCCGAGCGGCCGGGCAATGTCGCCGAGTTCGATCAAGTGGCTCTCGATCGGCAGATGCGCGGCCAGCTCAGCCAGCAAGGCTTGAGTCAGCACCAAGGTGCGCGATGGACGCCAGGTGCCGCCGGACAGGGCGACGACTTTCAGGGGACGCGACATGATCAGTTCCTTTTTCAACAGTTGCTCAGCGAGCAGTGAGTAAGTCACTGCACTGGAGCAAGTGCTGTACCAATTCCTGGAGAACCCGGTTTACGGGGCGTTGAGCGTTCCGCCAGCGATCGGCTGTGTGGGTATCGGTGCGGTTTGTTGAAACGCTGTTGGCTGAGCAACAGTTGCTGGAGCAACAGTGATGAGCGCATGAAGGGATTTATAAAGGCTGATTGTTATTCCGTAAAAGAACGTTAATCGATATTTATAGATCTTTTGGAGATATGTGGAGTCGCTGTTGAATTCCTGATAGCCACTATTGAGAGCGTTGATTTCTGCATGAGCGTGGGCGGGCGTAGCCTTTCTTCATCGACTCCCACATTGCTCGCCAGGACGCTCCCATGAATCATTTACTGACTGTTTCGCTGCTGCTCGCTGTCTCTGTACTGGCCGGATGCGCCAGCCACGTCGCTCCGGAATTGCGTCCTTACAGCGCCGAAGAATCCCGTGAACTGGCGATGGAGGCACTGAATCGCAGCGGTTTGTCCTTCGACGAATACCACTCGAAAAAAGCTCAGTTGCTCGGTCAGCCACAGCAGACATACGGTTTCGACAAACAGGGTGAGATGAGCGCCGAACGTGCCGTACAGCTGCACGGTCGCTCCAGCTGAAAACCAACTGTACCGCTTGAAGTTTTGCCTAACTGTCCGTGGGCTTGCCGGGCTGCGTGGGATAGGGTCAACACCTGAATGACCCTGATGGATTGCCGCACCATGAACCTCTCGCTCGATCTGCTGCTGGGCTTTGCCCTGTTTGCCCTTGTCACCTCGATCACCCCGGGGCCGAACAACACCATGTTGCTCGCATCGGGTGTCAACTTCGGTTTTAACCGGACCATTCCTCACATGCTCGGCATCACCTGCGGGTTCTTTGTGCTGGTGGTGGCGGTGGGCTTCGGTCTGGGCGCGGTGTTTCAGACATATCCGCTGCTCTATACAGTTCTGCGCTACGTCGGCGCCGCTTATCTTTTGTATCTGGCGTGGAAAATCGCCCACTCGGGACCTGTCGGTGACAGCGTTGAAGGCGAAGCCAAGCCGATCAGTTACCTCGGCGCGGCGGCGTTTCAGTGGGTCAACCCCAAAGCGTGGATCATGGCCATCGGTGCTATCAGCACGTACACGCCGATGCAGGGTTATTTCACCAATGTGCTGGTGATCGCAGCGGTGTTCGCCATCATCAACCTGCCGAGTGTCGGCCTCTGGGCAGCTTGCGGCACATTGTTGCGCAATGTCCTGAAGGAGCCGCGCTGGTTGCGCGTGTTCAACTGGGGCATGGCGGTGTTGTTGGTGATTTCGCTGTATCCGTTACTTCTCGAAAGCTTTAGCTGATGCATTGCTTCAACCGCCGGCCCGATGCCTGTTAAGCTCGACTTCAGGAGCGTTCCTACGCACTTTTAAATGAAGTTGTTCTTCTTTAACGGCATCCGATCAGGTATTGATGACGCTCTCGAACCGACGCGCAGCTCACAAGGCTGCGCGGTGCCGTTTGCAGACACGAGCCTCCTGATCCCGGAACACGCTCTGCGAGTCTTTTATGAACACACGTCCGTTGTATTTCGATTACGCCGCCACCACCCCGGTGGACGAGCGGGTCATCCAGGTGATGATCGAATGTCTGGGGTTTCACGGTAACTTCGGCAACCCGGCCTCCAGCTCCCACGCCTTCGGCCAGCAGGCCCGGCAGACAGTCGAACTGGCCCGGCGGCAAGTCGCCGAGCTGGTCGGTGCCAGTGCCGAGCAGATTGTCTGGACGTCCGGTGCGACCGAGTCCAACAACCTCGCCCTCAAGGGCGTGGCGCAGGCGCGCGGTGTGCCTGGCGGCCACATCATCACCAGTCAGATCGAACACAAAGCCATCCTCGATACCGCCCGCCAGTTGCAGGACGCCGGTATTGCCGTGACCTATCTGGTGCCGGACGCCGACGGGCTGATCACGCCGCAGGCGGTCAGCGAAGCGATGCGCGAGGACACCTTTCTGGTGTCACTGATGCTGGTTAACAACGAACTCGGTACGCTCAACGACATTCAGGCGATTGGCGAGGTCGTGCGCAGCCGCGAAGCGCTGTTCCATGTCGATGCCGCTCAAGGCGCCGGCAAGGTGGCGATCGATCTGGCGCAGTTGCCGGTTGATCTGATGTCGTTCTCGGCACACAAACTCTACGGCCCCAAAGGGATCGGCGCGTTGTACGTCGGCCCGCGCGCGCAACAGCGTTTGCAGGCGCAGATTCACGGCGGCGGTCACGAAGGTGGCTTGCGTTCCGGAACCTTGGCGACGCACCAGATTGCCGGCATGGGCGCAGCGTTTGCCTTGGCGGCGGCTGCGTTCGACGAGGAGAAAAAGTCCATCGCGGCCCTGCGCGAGCGCTTGCTTGAGCAACTGCTGAGCCTGCCGGGCGTGCGCCTGAATGGCAGCCCTGTACAGCGCATTGCGCACACCCTGAGCCTGACGTTCAGCGAAGGCGAATTCAACAGTGCCGCACTCAGTCACTCGATTGCGTTTTCCGCGACGTCGGCCTGCAATTCCGCCAGCAACGCGCCGTCCCATGTGCTGCTGGCCCTCGGGCACGATGCGCATCTGGCCAGCCGCACCATCCGTTTGAGTCTCGGGCGTTTTACCACCGCCGAAGACGTCGACAAGGCTGTTGAACTGATCAAGACCGCCTGCGCCAGTGCTCCGGCATTCTGGGCGACCGGGCTTTAAACGAGCCGAATCTACGGCTACGAACAATAACGAAGAAGTGATTAGCAGGAGACATGATGAGTACCCAGACCTCGACCGAAGGATCGGTGCCCCAGCGCCTGGCGCACACCCGAGAACTGATGCACCGCGAAGGCATCCATGCCTTGCTGGTGCCGTCCGCTGACCCGCACTTGTCGGAATATCTGCCGGGTTACTGGCAGGGGCGGCAATGGCTGTCGGGGTTCCATGGTTCGGTCGGTACTCTGATTGTCACCGCTGATTTCGCCGGTGTCTGGGCTGACAGTCGTTACTGGGAACAGGCAAGCAAGGAACTCAAAGGCAGCGGCATCGAACTGGTCAAATTACAACCGGGTCAACCGAGTCCGCTCGACTGGCTGGCCGAACAGACCCCGCAAGGTGGCGTCGTTGCCGTCGATGGCGCCGTGATGGCGGTGGCTTCGGCACGCACACTGAGCAGCAAGCTTGAGGCGCGCGGTGCACGTCTGCGGACCGACATCGATCTGTTGCAGGAAGTCTGGAGCGATCGCCCGGGCCTGCCGAATGCAGCGATCTATCAACATCTGCCGCCGCAAGCGACCGTCAGCCGTGGCGAGAAACTCGCCAAGCTGCGCGAAACCCTGCAGGAACGCGGCGCCGACTGGCACTTCATCGCCACCCTCGACGACATCGCCTGGTTGTTCAACCTGCGTGGCGGCGACGTGTCGTTCAACCCGGTGTTTGTTTCGTTTGCCTTGATCAATCAACAACAAGCCACGCTGTTCGTCGCACTGAGCAAGGTTGACGCTGATCTGCGCGCCGTGCTGGAACAGGATGGCGTGACGCTGCGCGATTACACTGAAGTGGCTGATGCGCTGCGGGCCGTGCCGGGTGGCGCGAGCTTGCTGGTCGATCCGGCGCGGGTCACCAGTGGTTTGCTGGACAATCTCGACGGCGGCGTGAAACTGGTCGAGGGCTTGAACCCGACCACGTTGGCCAAGTCGCAGAAAAGCGAAGCCGACGCTGGGCACATCCGTAAAGCGATGGAGCAGGACGGCGCAGCGTTGTGCGAATTCTTCGCCTGGCTGGAATCGGCTTGGGGGCGCGAGCGCATCACCGAACTGACCATCGATGAAAAACTCACGGCTGCCCGTGAACGTCGTCCGGATTATGTTTCGCTGAGTTTCAACACCATTGCCGCGTTCAACGCCAATGGCGCAATGCCGCACTACCACGCCACCGAAGAAGAGCACGCGGTGATCGAGGGCGATGGTTTGTTGCTGATCGACTCGGGCGGTCAATACCTCGGCGGCACAACCGACATCACGCGGATGGTACCGGTGGGAACGCCGACTGAAGAGCAAAAGCGCGACTGCACGCGCGTGCTCAAAGGTGTGATTGCCCTGTCCCGGGCGCATTTCCCGAAAGGCATTCTGTCGCCGCTGCTTGATGCCATCGCCCGTGCGCCGATCTGGGCGGATAACGTCGATTACGGTCACGGTACCGGTCACGGCGTCGGCTATTTCCTCAACGTCCATGAAGGCCCGCAGGTGATTGCCTATCAGGCTGCGCCGGCGCCGCAGACTGCGATGCAGGTGGGGATGATCACGTCGATCGAACCGGGTACTTACCGTCCGGGCCGTTGGGGCGTGCGTATCGAGAACCTGGCGATGAACCGCGAGGCCGGCAGCAGCGAGTTTGGCGAGTTCCTCAAGTTCGAAACCCTGACGCTGTGCCCGATCGACACGCGTTGCCTGGTGCCGTCATTGCTCAGTCAGGAAGAGAAACAATGGTTCAACGCCTATCACGCCGAAGTACGCGAACGCTTGAGCCCGCTGCTTGACGGCGCGGCGCTGGAGTGGCTCGAAACGCGCACTGCAGCGATCTGATCTGTTGCCGTGCAACGCCAGGGCGACCCTTTTGAGAGTCGCCCTGGCAGCCGGTAACTCGAGGTTTAGCGCAAGGCTTCCTCGATAAAATCCAGCCGATCCTGGCCGAAGAACAATTGCCCGCCAACAAACATGCTCGGTGCGCCGAAAACACCGCGTTTAACCGCGGTTTCGGTGTTGTCTTTGAGTGCGGCTTTGACGGTCTCGTCGTTGGTCAATGCCAGTACATCCTCTGGAGCAAAACCGTGCTCAGTCAGCACGGCTGCGACGGTTGCCGGTTCATCGAGGCTGCGGCCGTCAACCCAAAGTGCCTTGAACAGGCAATCGATAAATGCCGGGAAGCGTTCCGGGTGGCGCAGTTGCATGCCTGTTACGGCGCGCATCAGCATCAGTGTATTGATCGGGAAGTGCGGATTGAATTTCAGCGGGACGCCGTAGCGTTTGGCGTAGCGGTCCAGATCCTCAAACATGTAGCGGCCCTTCGCCGGAATCATCGCCGGTGAAGCATTGCCCGTGGCTTTGAAAACACCACCGAGCAGCATCGGGATGTAGATCAGCGCGCTGTCGTTTTCAGCGCAGATCCTTGGCAGTTGGGTGTAGGCCAGGTAAGTGGCAGGGCTGCCCAGGTCAAAGTAGAACTCAACGGTTTTGCTCATGCTCACGGCTCTCTGTTTATTGTTATGGGGGCAGGCTTACCAGCGTTCATTCCATGGGCGCAGATCCAGCTCAAAGGTCCACGCATCCCGTGGCTGGCTGTGCAGATACCAATAGTTCTCGGCGATATGCTCGGGGTCGAGAATACCGTCCTGATCCTTGGTGGCGTATTTCTCGGGAAAACTGTTACGGATGAAGTCGGTATCGATTGCGCCATCGACCACCACATGGGCGACGTGGATATTCATCGGCCCCAATTCTCGCGCCATGCTTTGCGCCAGTGCGCGGATACCGTGTTTGGCGCCGGCGAATGCGGCAAATCCCGACGCGCCGCGAAGACCGGCGGTGGCGCCGGTGAACAATATTGTGCCGCGCTGACGAGTGACCATGCGCTTGGCCACTTCGCGGGCATTGAGGAAACCGGAGAAACAGGCCATCTCCCAAATCTTGAAGTACTTGCGCGCGGTCTCTTCGAGGATGCTGCAGGGTACGTTGGCGCCGATATTGAAGACGAATGCCTCAATCGGGCCGAGGCGGGTTTCGATGTCCTCAATCAGGGCAATGACGTCCTCTTCCTTGCGCGCATCGCAGGCAAAGCCGTGAGCCTCGCCGCCTTCGGCCTTGATCGCGTCTACCAGCGGCTGGAGTTTGTCGGCGCTGCGTCGAGTGACACAGGCGACAAAACCTTCATGGGCAAAACGCTTGGCAATTGCACCGCCCGTGGCGTCGCCTGCACCGACCACCAGTACGACCTTGTTGTTATTCATGGTGAATCCTTTTGGTTAACGATCGTTTAGTTAACGAACGTTATGCTAGGATCCGAACAACGTCAAGGCGGTGAATTACAGGGTAAACACATGCGTTATTCGGCCGGTCACAAGTTGGAAACCCGCGAACGATTGCTGCAAAGCAGTGCGTTGTCGGCAAAGCGCTCGGGGTTTTCCACGGTAGGGGTGGATGGGCTGATGAAAGCCATCGGGCTGAGTGGTGCAGCGTTTTACAGCCACTTTTCCTCAAAGGATGCTTTGTTCTCTGCCATCGTCGAACGTGAGCTCGGGCAAAGCCTTGAGCGCCTGAGCGGGCAAGGCAATGAAGACCGCGAGCGGCTGGAGCGTTGTCTCAAGCAATACCTGAGCATGGCGCATGTCGAGCAGCCTGAGTCGGGGTGTGCGTTGCCGACATTGGGGGCGGAGATTGCCCGCTCGGATGTGCAGGTGCGCGAGCAGGCAGAAATCTGGATTTGCCGTCTTCAGGAGAGTTGGGCGCAGATACTGCAAAGCGAGAGCCTGGCGTGGGCGATACTGTCGCAATGCGTCGGTGCTTTGGTGGTTGCGCGGATGTTGGCGACACCGGACGTCCAGCGCACCGTGTTGAAATCCAGTCACGAAGAGATCGCCCGTCAGCTCGCAGTTCAGCGAGCGGAGTAGGGCGGAGGGTCATTTGCAGATGACGATCATGCTGCGGCTGGTGTAGCCGGCGGGATTCAGGCCGAACGGATAATCACCCGGCTCCTCGACGGCATCGCCGGATTTGGCAATGACCTTGTAACCCTTTGGCGCGCAGGAATTGGCGGCACTGGTGTAGCACTTGTCCCAAGAGGACGAGAGTCCTGAACAGTTGATATGCAAACCCTTCTTGCCGCGTTTGACCTGGGTTTCCGAAGTCGCAGCACAACCCGCAATCGCCAGTACGGCGATCAGTATCAAAATTCGTTTCATTACCGTCCTTAATAGCGGCCGCGAGTCTGATGCTCGGGTCTGCCTGTGTTCGCTCGCTTCTGCAGCGTTTCTACGTCCCTTTGCGAAAAAATCCATGTCTGGCGATGGGTTACGGGATCTAAACATGGCCTAAATGAGCGCCAATTACCAGACCCCGGTCAAATCCTGTTTCAATCTGCCGCGATGGCGGGCTTCGCGTTGCTGCCCATGGTCAGGGTCGCCCCGACAGAAGCCAGAATAATGCACATGATCGCCATCCATTGTGACAGCGACAGGTATTCCTGGAGAAAAAACAGACCTGACAGGGCGCCGAATGCCGGCTCGATGCTCATCAGTGTGCCGAAGGTGCGCGCGGGCATGCGAGTCAGGGCGACCATTTCCAGGGTGTAGGGTAGGGCGGTAGAGAGAATCGCGACGCCGATGGCAATCGGAATCAACGAGGGCGTCAGCAGTGCAGCGCCGGCATGCACAATGCCAATGGGCGCCACGAACAGCGCTGCGATCATTACGCCCAGCGCCGCAGTCGTTACGCCATTGTCTGCGCCGGCCTTCTGCCCGAACAGAATGTACAGTGCCCAGCAAACGCCGGCGCCCAGTGCATAACCAGCGCCCACCAGATCGATCCCGGCAGTCGTTGCCCCGATAGGTATCAACAGCATCAGTCCGGCTGCGGCCAGGGCGATCCAGAGAAAGTCGATGGCACGCCGCGACGCATAAATGGCAACGGCCAATGGCCCGGTGAATTCCAGGGCCACGGCGATTCCCAGAGGAACGGTGCGCAGGGACATATAGAAGAGGAAGTTCATGCCGCCCAGCGCCATCCCGTAAACGATCACCGTCCGCAGGGATTTAGCTGTGAGCCTGGCGCGCCATGGACGCAGCAAAATCAGCATGATCACGCTGGCAAAGATCAGCCGAAGTGTTGTAGTTCCTTGTGCGCCTACGACCGGGAACATGCTTTTTGCCAGAGAGGCTCCGGACTGGATGGATGCCATGGCTATTAATAGCAGGCCAACCGGAAACAGCATGGAGGCAAGGGAGCGAGGCTGGTCATTCATTACTAGGCATCATCCAAGGTAGGAGCGGGCATTTTTATAGCTGTTGGGCAATATATTGCGCATTCGCTGCCGTTGCGTCTATATATAGGCAGCTTTTCTGACGTATCGATAGAAAAGCGAAATTAACGGTTGACGGCAGATTCTGGACGTCTATAATTCGCCCCACTTCCGGCGCAGTCGAAACGGAAAACTCCTTGAGATTCAATGAGTTATGCAGTTTTCGACAGCGACTTGCTTCAGATCATCGAAGCCTGGAAGGAGTTGAAAGAGTGATGATGTTTGGCTCTTTTAACGTTTCGATCTTCTCGGTCGAAAGCGGAGAAAAAGAGGTGTTGACAGCAGCGTGTAACGCTG
>NZ_CP027218.1:1057500-4482500 GCF_004124275.1 Pseudomonas sp. DTU12.3 | reverse complement strand
AAGATGGTTATCTTGTACTGAATACATAGGTGCAAGAGGCGAACCAGGGGAACTGAAACATCTAAGTACCCTGAGGAAAAGAAATCAACCGAGATTCCCTTAGTAGTGGCGAGCGAACGGGGACTAGCCCTTAAGTGGCTTTGAGATTAGCGGAACGCTCTGGAAAGTGCGGCCATAGTGGGTGATAGCCCTGTACGCGAAAATCTCTTAGTCATGAAATCGAGTAGGACGGAGCACGAGAAACTTTGTCTGAATATGGGGGGACCATCCTCCAAGGCTAAATACTACTGACTGACCGATAGTGAACTAGTACCGTGAGGGAAAGGCGAAAAGAACCCCGGAGAGGGGAGTGAAATAGATCCTGAAACCGTATGCGTACAAGCAGTGGGAGCCCACTTTGTTGGGTGACTGCGTACCTTTTGTATAATGGGTCAGCGACTTATTTTCAGTGGCGAGCTTAACCGAATAGGGGAGGCGTAGCGAAAGCGAGTCTTAATAGGGCGTCTAGTCGCTGGGAATAGACCCGAAACCGGGCGATCTATCCATGGGCAGGTTGAAGGTTGGGTAACACTAACTGGAGGACCGAACCGACTACCGTTGAAAAGTTAGCGGATGACCTGTGGATCGGAGTGAAAGGCTAATCAAGCTCGGAGATAGCTGGTTCTCCTCGAAAGCTATTTAGGTAGCGCCTCATGTATCACTGTAGGGGGTAGAGCACTGTTTCGGCTAGGGGGTCATCCCGACTTACCAAACCGATGCAAACTCCGAATACCTACAAGTGCCGAGCATGGGAGACACACGGCGGGTGCTAACGTCCGTCGTGAAAAGGGAAACAACCCAGACCGTCAGCTAAGGTCCCAAAGTTATGGTTAAGTGGGAAACGATGTGGGAAGGCTTAGACAGCTAGGAGGTTGGCTTAGAAGCAGCCACCCTTTAAAGAAAGCGTAATAGCTCACTAGTCGAGTCGGCCTGCGCGGAAGATGTAACGGGGCTCAAACCATACACCGAAGCTACGGGTATCATCTTCGGATGATGCGGTAGAGGAGCGTTCTGTAAGCCTGTGAAGGTGAGTTGAGAAGCTTGCTGGAGGTATCAGAAGTGCGAATGCTGACATGAGTAACGACAATGGGTGTGAAAAACACCCACGCCGAAAGACCAAGGTTTCCTGCGCAACGTTAATCGACGCAGGGTTAGTCGGTCCCTAAGGCGAGGCTGAAAAGCGTAGTCGATGGAAAACAGGTTAATATTCCTGTACTTCTGGTTATTGCGATGGAGGGACGGAGAAGGCTAGGCCAGCTTGGCGTTGGTTGTCCAAGTTTAAGGTGGTAGGCTGGAATCTTAGGTAAATCCGGGATTCTAAGGCCGAGAGCTGATGACGAGTGTTCTTTTAGAACACGAAGTGGTTGATGCCATGCTTCCAAGAAAAGCTTCTAAGCTTCAGGTAACCAGGAACCGTACCCCAAACCGACACAGGTGGTTGGGTAGAGAATACCAAGGCGCTTGAGAGAACTCGGGTGAAGGAACTAGGCAAAATGGCACCGTAACTTCGGGAGAAGGTGCGCCGGTGAGGGTGAAGGACTTGCTCCGTAAGCTCATGCCGGTCGAAGATACCAGGCCGCTGCGACTGTTTATTAAAAACACAGCACTCTGCAAACACGAAAGTGGACGTATAGGGTGTGACGCCTGCCCGGTGCCGGAAGGTTAATTGATGGGGTTAGCTAACGCGAAGCTCTTGATCGAAGCCCCGGTAAACGGCGGCCGTAACTATAACGGTCCTAAGGTAGCGAAATTCCTTGTCGGGTAAGTTCCGACCTGCACGAATGGCGTAACGATGGCGGCGCTGTCTCCACCCGAGACTCAGTGAAATTGAAATCGCTGTGAAGATGCAGTGTATCCGCGGCTAGACGGAAAGACCCCGTGAACCTTTACTATAGCTTTGCACTGGACTTTGAATTTGCTTGTGTAGGATAGGTGGGAGGCTTTGAAGCGTGGACGCCAGTTCGCGTGGAGCCAACCTTGAAATACCACCCTGGCAACTTTGAGGTTCTAACTCAGGTCCGTTATCCGGATCGAGGACAGTGTATGGTGGGTAGTTTGACTGGGGCGGTCTCCTCCTAAAGAGTAACGGAGGAGTACGAAGGTGCGCTCAGACCGGTCGGAAATCGGTCGTAGAGTATAAAGGCAAAAGCGCGCTTGACTGCGAGACAGACACGTCGAGCAGGTACGAAAGTAGGTCTTAGTGATCCGGTGGTTCTGTATGGAAGGGCCATCGCTCAACGGATAAAAGGTACTCCGGGGATAACAGGCTGATACCGCCCAAGAGTTCATATCGACGGCGGTGTTTGGCACCTCGATGTCGGCTCATCACATCCTGGGGCTGAAGCCGGTCCCAAGGGTATGGCTGTTCGCCATTTAAAGTGGTACGCGAGCTGGGTTTAGAACGTCGTGAGACAGTTCGGTCCCTATCTGCCGTGGACGTTTGAGATTTGAGAGGGGCTGCTCCTAGTACGAGAGGACCGGAGTGGACGAACCTCTGGTGTTCCGGTTGTCACGCCAGTGGCATTGCCGGGTAGCTATGTTCGGGAAAGATAACCGCTGAAAGCATCTAAGCGGGAAACTTGCCTCAAGATGAGATCTCACTGGAACCTTGAGTTCCCTGAAGGGCCGTCGAAGACTACGACGTTGATAGGTTGGGTGTGTAAGCGCTGTGAGGCGTTGAGCTAACCAATACTAATTGCCCGTGAGGCTTGACCATATAACACCCAAGCAATTTGCATGCTCCAAGCTGAAAAGCGAGAGAGACCAGATTGCGGTGTGTGAAGACGAAACGAACCGAAAGTTCGATGTTCACAAACACCGAAAGCTATCACATACCCAATTTGCTGAAGCGAGGCCGTCCGGCCACGACTCAGTACCCGAATTTCTTGACGACCATAGAGCGTTGGAACCACCTGATCCCATCCCGAACTCAGCAGTGAAACGATGCATCGCCGATGGTAGTGTGGGGTTTCCCCATGTGAGAGTAGGTCATCGTCAAGATTAAATTCCGAAACCCCAATTGCGAAAGCAGTTGGGGTTTTGTTTTGCCTGCGAAAAAGTTTTGAACGCTTGTAGAGCATCCCAACCGTCGCAAGAGCGGCCATTGGGGAAAAACCTTCTGAAGTGACCGGGCAGTTTTTGGTATGGTGCAGCTCGTTTTTTAATGGACTGATGTCATGCCCACGGATCGGCACTCATTTATGTCAAAGAGTTGCTGTAGAAATGCCTGAACCAATCCCGATCAAGGATCACGAAAAAGAGACGCGCCTGGTCAACAAGCGGTTGATCGCCTGCGCCTTGTTCGTCTTCGCCGTCAGCTGTGCGCTGGTGGTGCGCCTGTACATCCTGCAAGTGGTGGAATTCGACTACCACTCGACCATCTCCGAAAACAACCGTGTTCATGTCCTGCCTATTGCGCCGACACGTGGGCTGATCTACGACCGCAATGGCGTGTTGCTGGCCGATAACCGTCCCAGTTACAACCTGATCTTCACCCGTGAACGAGCGACTGACGTCAATCAGGAGCTGGACGAGGTGATCAATCTGCTGCATTTACCCGCAGAAGACCGCACAGTCTTCGATAAGGCGATGAAGCAGTCTCGCCATCCGTTCACGCCAGTTACGCTGTTCTACGAGCTGACGGAAGAGCAGATCGCCGTCCTCGCGGTCAACGAGTTCCGCTTGCCCGGTCTCGATGTCGAACCCCAATTCGTTCGTCACTATCCGCTGGGCGCACATTTCGCCCACTCGATCGGCTACGTCGGCCGGATCAACGAAAAAGAATCCAAGAGCCTCGACTCGGTTGAATACCGCGGCACGCAATCCATCGGCAAAACCGGTATCGAACGTTTCTACGAGGCGCAGTTGCACGGCCACGTCGGATATGAAGAGGTCGAGACCAACGCCCAAGGTCGTGTACTGCGTGTGCTCAAACACACCGATCCGGTACCCGGCAAAAACATCGTTCTGAGCCTCGACGTCAAACTGCAGGAAGCGGCGGAGGCGGCACTCGGTGATCGTCGCGGTTCGGTGGTCGCGCTCGATCCGTCTACCGGCGAAGTGCTGGCGATGGTCAGCAACCCGAGTTTCGACCCGAACCTGTTCGTCACCGGCATCAGCTCCAAGGAGTATTCGGCGCTACGCGACTCGATTGACCGGCCGCTGTTCAACCGCGTCCTGCGTGGCCTCTACGCACCGGGTTCGACGATCAAGCCGGAGGTTGCGATTGCTGGTCTCGATGCCGGTGTTGTAACGCCGCAGACTCGCGTCTTCGACCCGGGTTACTACCAACTTCCGGACTTCGATCACAAGTACCGCAACTGGAACCACAGTGGCGACGGCTGGGTAGATATGGACGCAGCGATCATGCGATCCAACGACACGTACTTCTATGACCTCGCGCACAAGCTCGGCATCGATCGCCTGCACGACTACATGGCGATGTTCGGCCTCGGTGAGAAAGTCTCGCTGGACATGTTCGAAGAGTCGCCCGGCCTGATGCCATCTCAGGCGTGGAAACGTGCCACGCGTCGACAGGCCTGGTTCCCGGGCGAAACCGTGATTCTCGGTATTGGCCAAGGCTACATGCAGGTCACGCCGCTGCAACTGGCCCAGGCCACCGCACTGATCGCCAACAAAGGCGTGTGGAACCGTCCGCACCTGGCCAAGACGGTCGACGGCATAGCTCCGGTTGATGAGAATCCGATGCCAAATATTCTGCTCAAGGATCCGCGCGATTGGGAGCAGGTCAACCATGGCATGCAGATGGTGATGCACGACGCGCGTGGTATTGCCCGCGCGGCAGCGGTGGGTGCGCAATATCGCATCGCCGGCAAGAGCGGCACGGCGCAGGTGGTGGCGATCAAGCAGGGCGAGCGTTACAACCGCGAGAAAACCCTGGAACGGCACCGCGACAACGCCTTGTTCGTCGGTTTCGCTCCGGCGGAGCATCCGAAGATCGCGATTTCGGTAATGATCGAAAACGGCGAGGCCGGTGGCCGTGTTGCTGGTCCGGTGGTGCGGCAGATCATGGACGCCTGGTTACTCGATCAGGACGGCCATCTCAAGCCGCAATACGCGGCGCCGACCAAAGCGCCGGGTGACCCGCACGTTTAATCGTCAACAGCTTTCCAGCACCGGCTCATGCAAGCTCGGCCGGTGCTGTGAAATGCCTATTTGCAACGATAACCCTCGGGCATCGTGACGGTGTAGGTGCGCTGCACACGGTCCTCGAAGTTCAGGTTCTGCAAGCCTTGCTCCACCAGAAAAGCTTCGACCTTGGCTGCCTGGCAGTCTTCGTTATAGGACGACGCGCGAAGCAGGTAGACCGGGCGCTTGCTGACTTCATCCCGGGCGGTGGCAATGAACGTACTGAGCGTGGTGTAACCGGTGCGCTCCGAGCTACCTATCGGGCCATAGGTGGTGTTGGGTGTACTCGTGCAGTTCAGCCGGTCGTCTTTTTTCTTGCTGTTCTTGCACACGGTAGAGGTGCTGGTCGGCACCTGCCCGTAATCGGTAGCGGTATAGCGGTAGGTCACTTGTCGGCTACCAATGTCGAGGCTGATGGTCATTTTTATCGGCGCGTGGTTCTTCGGCAGACTGACATCGGTATAGACCTGCTGGTAGCCCATGTCTTTCAGTGCGCTCACCATGTCGCGGAGATAGTAGCGAGCGTTAAGTGCGTTTTCGTCGCTGCCACCCGCAGACGTCACGAGTACCGTCGCCTTTCGGTCAAAATGATAATCCGGATCTGGTGTGGCATTCAGCGCTACGTCCATTTGCGTGGCGCAGCCGCTGATCAACGCGGTCAGTAAAAACAGCGCGGAGAATAAAAACCGGGTCATGAAAAAGCCGCCTTGCAACTAAGGATTGAATAAGAGTTAAACGCTGGGGACTGGCGACAATTAACTCGCGCTGCTGCGCAAGGTTCAGTCTTTCTGGTATTCCAGCAGATCGCCAGGCTGGCAATCGAGTGCTGCACAGAGTTTGTCCAGCGTGGCCATCTTCACGCCCTTGACCTTGCCATTCTTCAGTAACGACAGGTTGGCCTCGGTGATGCCCAGCAGGCTGGCTAACTCTTTCGAGCGAATTTTTTGCGTGGCCATGACAACGTCAAGGCGGACGATAATGGTCATTGTATTGTTCTATATGTATTGGCTTTGCTCATCGCTGAGTACTTTTGCATCGCGCATGATAATTGAAAATAAACAGAGCAATACGCCTTTGACAATCTCGTATGCAGAAGAGGAAGACAGGCCGATCGAGAATTGAAAAATGCGATCCCCGGGCGGCAGATCGATAGACAGGGTCAAACCCTGCAAAGTCTCCACCAGTGGGTAGGCCGCCGGAGAAATGATGCACAGAATCCCTACTCGCCACAGAACCTTGATGTTGCGCTCGGTCCAGGTTTCACCGCGGGACAAGCGCAGAAAAAACAACCCGGTCAGGCAAAGTACGTAAGTCGAAAGTAGAACGGGCAGGAAATCCAACACCACCAACAATGCAGTGACCAGTGGCGACAGCCATGTGTCGGGTGCAAGCAGCGCACCTTCGACAAACGGGTCAAGCAGTTGCGGTGAGTTTTCCGCAAAGGCGTAGAGCAGCGCCGCGAGCATTTCATCGGTTTTGAAGAACCAGATCGAAGCGGTACTGCCGACCTCGGTGACCGCTAGAACCCAGACCAGAAGCGCCGCCAACAATCCCACCCAATGCATGCGTTGCAGTGCCAATCCGTTGATACGAGTACTCATGAAAATTCCTTGCGGTGTCATTGGGAGTGACGGATTCTCGATGTTTAATTATCTAATGGCAATAATAAATTGTTCTTGTTTTGTGAAGGTCCCCGGCGGCATCGAGGTGCTGGGGCCATAGAATGATTCTTCAATTCAATCGATTTTCGGGGATTTGCAATGTCGACAGGCTCTCGGATTCGTAGCAAGTCGAGAGCAGGGAGGGACCTGAGCCACTGGGTGGTCGCCGGTATCGGTGACGGGTTCAGGGAATGATGGGAGCGGGGGACACACACCACAGGCATGCTTCAGTCCCCCGCTCTGATAAGGCTTACTTGATCTCGGTGACGAAGTTTTCCCGCGATCGACGAACCTTCTTCAAGTTCACCAGCCAGTCACCTTCAGCGGCTCGATGGCCCAATGGCAGAATCACCACGCTACGCAAGTTGCGGGCCGCGAGGCCGAGGATTTCGTCGATGGCAGCCGGGTCGAAGCCTTCCATAGGTGTCGCATCTACTTCTTCAAATGCTGCGGCAATCAGCGCCGAGCCAAGACCAATATAAGCCTGTCGCGCCGCCGCCTGATAGTTGGCTTCCTTGCCACGTGCAGCGACGATGCCCAAGAGCATTTGACGGTAGTTTTCCCATCCTTCGTTAACGCTGCCGCGCACTTGGTTAGTCAGGTCGAACATCATGTTGACCCGCTCCGCCGTGATGTCGTCCCACGCGGCGAACACCAGCAAATGCGAGCAGTCGGTGACCTGCTCCTGATTCCAGCTGACAGCTTTGATCTTTTCGCGAACCTCGGCATTGGTCACTACGAGCAATTCAAAGGGCTGCAACCCACTGGATGTTGGCGTTAACCGGACCGCTTCCAGGATGCGTTCGATTTTCTCATCGGGCACAGTCCTGGAAGAATCGAACTTCTTCGTTGCGTAGCGCCATTTCAGCAGTTCTGTCAGTTTGCTCATCACTAAATTCCGTAAAGGTGAAAGATGTTCAGGTGGGTCAATAACGACTGGCTGTCGTGCTGAACCTGGGCTTATGCTAACGATTAAAGCCAACTTGAAGGTCAAGCACTTTTTATGAAGATCGGAGAGGTTTCCAAGCGCACAGGTGTTGCCGCGTCGGCGATACGCTATTACGAGGAGCAAGGTTTGGTTGAGCCTTCTACCCGTGACGCCAATGGATATCGGCACTATGGCGAGGCGGCTGTTGCGCGATTGATCCTGGTGCGCGATGCCCAGCGACTGGGTTTTTCTCTCGACACCATTCGCGGTCTGTTCCTGCAGGATGGCAGTTGTTCGAAATCGCTGACCATTGCGCAAATCGATATCCGTCTGGATGAGATTCGGCAGATCGAGGCCAACCTGGCGCTGCAAAGTCAGGGGCTGCTGAGGCTGCGGCATACACTTGAAGAAAGTCTGCGCACCGGCGTTCCTCCCGTTTGCGCGAGCGGGCACCGGGCCGAATCGTATCGGCATGAACAGAGCCTCGCCCCGCGAAGCGCATTGCCTGAGCAGCCGGCCAGTAGGTGATAGCGCCCTACGGTGCTTGCCATCGCCCTGACGTTAACGTAAAGATTGCCGTCAGGGCGCTGAAATACTGAAAGCGCCAAGCGGACCGCTGCGGAGCGCTTGATGACTCTTATAAAAACAACTGATCCCAAGTCACCCCACGAAGCCCGGCTCGCCCGGGAAAAGTTGCACCAGGAAGGGCAAGTGCCCGACGGTGTGCTGCGTGCGGAAATCGATGCTTCTTGGCGACGCAGTCTCAGCCACGGCGTGCTCTTCAACGGCAAACACGAGCTGATGCTGGAATCGAGCGCCAGCCTCGACGTGCTGCTGGCGAGTAATCGCCTGCTGATCGACGCCGCGATGCCCGCCATCGATTACCTTGCCGAACGTCAGGGCAAGGAAGGCTTGATCATCCTCGCCAACTCCGACGCAACCATTCTTGCCGTCGAGGGCCGCGCTGACCGGCTCAAGGGCAGTGGCCTGCAGGACATAACCCTTGGCGCCTGCTGGAGCGAGGCCGCCCGAGGCACCAATGCCCTCGGCACTGCACTGGTCGAAGCCCGACCGACGCTGATCGATTGCGGCGAACATTACCTCGATCGCCTGACTGATTTTTCCTGCACCTCGGTGCCAATCCATTGCCCGCAAGGCGAGATTCTCGGTGTCCTCGATCTGACCCGCGAAGGCCCGCTCGGTCGGGTGCATGACAGCACCGCGCTATTGAGCATGGCGGTCAGTCAGATCGAAAGCCGGGTGTTCAATAACAGTTTCCCTGATCAGATCGTCCTGGCGTTTCACAGTCGCCGGCAGTATCTGGAATCGCCGTGGCAGGGCTTGCTCGCAGTCAGTCTCGGCGGACAGATCCTCGCGGTCAGCGCGCAAGCCTGTCAGTTGCTGCGGGCCGAACGTTCGGCATTGGTCGGACGCCGCTGCGAAGAGTTTCTCGGTGTCGATGGCGTACAACTGCTCAGTCGTTTGCAGCAGGGCGGCGTCGGCAGTCTGCAAACGGCCAAGGGCGAGTTTTTCTACAAAACCCTGCGTGCGCCGGCGCGCTCGGTCAACGTTGGCGGCGCGCCACGCAGTGTGGCGAAAACCCTTAAAGCGCCAGCGGATCTCGATGCGCTGGCCGGCAGCAATGCCCGCTATGCCCGCGCCTTGCGCATGGCAAGGCAAGGTCTGGCCAATGAGCTGCCGGTGTTGCTGCTCGGCGAAACCGGCACCGGCAAGGAAGTCATCGCCCGCGCCTTGCACACGGCCGGCAGCCGTTGCGACAAACCCTTTGTCGCGGTGAACTGCGCGGCCATTCCCGAAGGTCTGATCGAATCGGAACTGTTCGGCTACCGCGAAGGCGCGTTCACCGGATCACGTCGTGGCGGCATGATCGGCCGCTTGCAACAGGCCCATGGCGGCACGTTATTTCTCGATGAAATCGGCGACATGCCACTGGCGTTGCAAGCGCGCCTATTGCGGGTGTTGCAGGATCGCAAAGTCGCGCCGCTCGGTGCCGGTGAAGAGCAGGACATCGACGTCGCACTGATCTGCGCCACCCATCGCGACCTGAAAATCCTGGTCGCCGACAAGCAGTTTCGCGAAGACCTGTTCTATCGCGTCAACGGCATCAGCGTGATGCTCCCGGCGCTGCGCGAGCGTGATGATTTCGCCGCACTGGTGGCAAGACTTTTAAGCAAGCTCGAAGCGCCGAACGTAGTGCTGCATGACGACCTCGACCGCTTGCTCGCCGGCTATCACTGGCCGGGTAATATCCGCCAATTGGAAATGGTCCTGCGCACCGCGCTGGCCATGCGCGAACCGGGCGACAGCGTGCTGACCCTCGAGCACTTGCCTGACAGCATGCTCGACGAACTGAGCGCCAGTGAAAAACCGCCGGCTGGCAGTATTCGCGAGAATGAATTGGAGATGATCCGCCAGTCCCTCGATAGCCATCAGGGCAACGTCTCGGCTGCTGCCGACGCCTTGGGTATCAGCCGCGCGACGCTGTATCGCAAACTCAAACAGTTGCGTTCGTGATGTTGCGTTTTATTGTTCGGCTGATCGACAGCCGTGACCCTGCCACGCTGCAAGCGGCGTTGCGCTGGCTGTACGGCTTCGTCCGCCCGCAACGTCTGGCGATTGCCGGTTTGCTCGGGCTGTCGGTGTGCGCTTCGTTGCTGGTGCTGGTGCAGCCATGGCTGGTCAAGCTGCTGATCGACGATGGTCTGCTGGCGCGTAATTTCCCGATGCTGGTGCTGATCGCGGTGCTGATGATCATCGCCGGATTGCTCGGTACCGCGTTATCAGGGATCAACCGTTATCTGCACACGCGCTTGTCCGGGCGGATTCTGTTCGCCTTGCGCGATGACCTCTATCGGCATTTGCAAACCTTGTCGCCGAGCTTCTATGGGCAGCGGCGGATTGGCGATCTGATGTCGCGGCTCGATGGCGATGTCGCGGAGATTCAGCGCTTTGCCGTGGACTCGCTGTTCTCCGCAGTCTCCAGTGTGATTGGTCTGGTGGTGGCGATTGCCATGCTCTTGACCTTGTCTTGGAAGCTGTCGTTGCTGGCGCTGGTGCTGATCCCTCTCGATGTGTTGTGGCTGCGCTGGATGCGGCGCAAGGTCGAGCGTGATGTGCGGCAGTTGCGCGAGCGTTCGGCAGACATGTCGTCGTTCATGGTCGAGACGCTGCCGGTGATGAAGTTCATCCAGTCCGCCGGGCAACAACAGCGAGAAGCGCGGCGCCTGGAGAATCTCGGCCAGGGTTACATGAATCAGTTGCTGCGGCTGCAAGTCACCGAGTTTTTCACCCAGGCGGTGCCGGGTACGCTGACCTCGTTGTCCCGCGCTTGCGCGTTTTTGATCGGCGGTTATTGGGTGGTGCAGGGCACTTGGCAGCTCGGCGCATTGATCGCGTTTTCCACCTATCTGGGCATGGCGGTTGGCCCGGTGCAGAGCCTGTTGGGATTGTATGTGGCGATTCAACGGATGACCGTCAGCCTCGGTCGGGTGATGGAATTGCGCGGCGAAGAACCTACCGTGCGCTCGCCGCTTGCGCCGCAACCTTTGCCGGCCTCGGGCGAGCTGCGTTTTGACAATGTGCACTTCAGTCATCCTGGCCGGCCGAGCACCTTGAGCGGCATTGAAGCGACGATTCCCTACGGTTTGAAAGTCGCCCTGAGCGGTGGCTCCGGCGTTGGCAAATCGACCTTGATCGACCTGTTGCAACGTCATCACGATCCGCAATCGGGGCGGGTGCTGCTTGGCGAAGTCGATCTGCGCGAACTCGACCTGTTCGAGCTGCGTCGACGCATTGCGGTGGTCAGTCAGGACATCGTGCTGTTTCGTGGCAGCCTCGCCGACAACCTTGCCTACGCAGTGCCGGACGCCAGTCGCGAATCGATTGCCGAAGTCGCGCGGCTGGCGCAGCTCGACAGCCTGATCGGCTCACTACCCGAAGGGCTCGACAGTCCGTTGGGCGAGCGCGGCCAGCAGTTGTCCGGCGGGCAGAAACAACGCATCGCGATTGCCCGGGCGCTGTTGCAGGATCCCTTGATTCTGGTGCTCGACGAAGCCACGTCGGCTGTCGACGAAGCCACCGAGCGCGAAGTGATCGAAGCCATCGACCGCTTGTTTGCCGGGCGTACGCGCATCCTCATCAGCCACCGGCCGTCGACCCTGGCCGATGCCGATCTGCGCTTCGAATTGCTCGACGGCGTGCTGACCTCGAAAACGGTGCTGCATGAAGCCTGAGTTGCGGATCGGCGTGGTCGACAGCGGGCACTCGGCGGCGCAACGGGTGCAGGTGATTGCCGGGCAGCGGTTCTCGTTGCTGGAGGACGGCCTGGCGCAGAGTGATTTGCGCGAGGATCCGCTGGGGCATGGCAGCGCGGTGATCGAGGTGATCAGTCGTCGTGCGCCGGCCGCGCAGATTTGCGTGGCACAGGTGTTTGATCAGCGTGGCGTGACCAGTGCTTTGCAGATTGCCACGGCGATTGATTGGCTGGTGAAGCAGGACGTTCGCTTGATCAATTTGAGTCTGGGATTACGCCAGGATCGCAGCCTGTTGCGCGAGGCTTGTGCGGCGGCAGTGGCACGTGGCGTTCTGCTTTGCGCGTCAAGTCCGGCGCAGGGCGCGGCGGTGTTTCCGGCGAGTTATCCGCAGGTGCTACGGGTGACAGGAGATGCGCGTTGCACCGAGGAGCAATGGTCTTGGCTCGACAGTGCACAGGCGGATTTTGCCGCGTGCGTGCACGGGACGTATCCGGGGCAATCCGGCGCGAGTCTCGGCTGCGCGGCGTTGAGCGGGCATATCGCCGGGTTTCTGCTGGAACATCCGCAGGCGAGCAACCTTGAAATTATCGAGTGGTTAAAACACAACGCGCGTTATCGCGGGCCTGAACGGCGGCTTGGGCCATGACTGCCATTGTGATTCTCGGTGCCGGCCCGGCAGGTGCCGCAGTGGCGTTGGGGCTGCGGCGGTTGAGCTACGACGTGACACTGGTCAGCGAATGGCGGCGCTTTTCAGCCCTCGAAGGCGTCTCGCAGCGGGTACTGGAAGCCTTGCGTGGTGCGGGCCTGCACCAGGCGCTGGCGGAGGCGATATTGCCTTCGCAACGGCAGGTGAACTGGAACGGACAGCAGCATGCGCAGAACATCGAATTTCTCCTCGATCGGCCGACCTTCGATCGCGGTTTGCGTGAGGCCTTGCACGCCGCCGGAGTGGTGCTGATCGAAAAACGCGTGCTCAACGTACAGGCTTCAGTAAGCCCCCATCGAATCGAACTGGATGGCGGTGCGACGTTGCACGCCGATTTTCTGGTGGAAGCACGCGGGCGCCAGGCACCGACGCTCGGCAAAGGCTTGCGCGGGCCAGAGACCGTCAGTTTGCTCAACCGCTGGCAAGGCGCGCCAGGCACGACCGCCAGCGCGGTGGAAAGCCTTGAGGACGGTTGGGCGTGGATGGCGCGCCGGGTCGACGGACAATGCTACTGGCAGTGGACGGTGGACGTGGCCAGCGCTGATCTGCCGGCCAAGGCCCAGTTGCTCGATTACTGTCGTCAACGGCGACACGTCTCGGCTTTCGCTCGGAGTTTTTTTGCCGATGCAGCCGAAGCCGAGCTGCAACTGCACGCGCGCAGCAGTACGGCGATTCTTTCAAATCAGGTGTGTGGCGCTAACTGGATTCGGGTCGGCGATGCCGCTATGGCAGTAGATCCGCTGTCAGGCAACGGGATTTTTCAGTCGCTGTCTTCGGCGTTACAGGCGCCGGTGGTGATCAACACTTTGCTGCGCAAACCCGAGCGAGCGGCATTGGCGCAACGCTTTCATCAGCAACGGGTGGAGCAATTGTTTTTGCGCTTTGCGCGGATCGGCCGGGACTTTTATGCTGACGAGCAACGTTGGGCTGAACAGCCATTCTGGCGGGTGCGGCGGCAGTGGCCGGATGCTCAGGTCGCGCATGCTGAGGCGAATTTCGCAGCGTTGCGGATCGAGCGTATGCCAGTGCTGCGTGACGGCTTTGTCGATGAGGCTGAGGTGGTGATTAGCGCGGATCAGCCGTTGGGGATCTGGCATGTGCAGGGTGTCGAGGTGGCGCCGCTGGTGCGGCGGTTGCGCACAGAATCGGCGGAGCAGGTGTTGGCGGGGTTGAGTGAAGAACAGGGCAGGGTGATCCGGGGGTGGTTGCTGGCTCAGGGGTTCAGTCCTTGACTGGGCTGACGCCTTCGCGAGCAAGCCCGCTCCCACTTTGGAATGCGATCAACTGTGGGAGCGGGCTTGCTCGTGAAGGCGGCCTGAAGGTTGCCGCTATTACAACTTGATCAACACCGACTTCAGCTCGGTGTAATGCTCAATCGCCGCATACCCCATCTCCCGGCCAACCCCGGACATCTTGTACCCGCCAAACGGCAGCGCCGGATCCAGCGCACTGTGGCAGTTGACCCACACCGAGCCTGACTTGATCCGTGGAATCATCCGGTGCACCGCCGCCAGATCATTCGACCAGATGCTCGCGCCCAAGCCGTAAGGGCTGTCGTTGGCCATGCGCAATGCATCGGCTTCGTCATCAAACGGAATCGCCACCAGCACCGGGCCGAAAATCTCTTCCTGCACCAGCGAATGCTTTTGATCGACGTCGACAATCACCGTCGGTTTGACGAAGAATCCCGGCCCGAACTGTTCGCCACCACAAGCGATGGTCGCGCCACTTTCCCGGCCCATCTCGATGTAGTTGTAGACGCGCTCTTGTTGGCGCGCGGAAATCAGCGGGCCCATTTCCACGCTCGGGTCGAGGCCGTTGCCCATCTTCATTGCGTTGGCGATATCGCTGATATCGGCGACGACATTGTCGAAATGCTTGCGCTGCACATACAGCCGCGAACCTGCGCAGCAGACCTGACCCTGATTAAAGAAAATCGCGCCGGCGGCACCCGCCGCAGCAGTTTTCAGATCAGCGTCGGCCATCACGATGGTCGGCGATTTGCCGCCCAGTTCAAGGGTCACGCGGGTCATCGAATCCATGGCGGTCTTGCCGATCTGCTTGCCGACAGCGGTGGAGCCAGTGAAGGTCAGTTTGTCGACCAAAGGGTTATGTGTCAGCGCCGAACCGGCAGTGATCCCGGTGCCAGTGACCACGTTGAACACGCCTTCCGGGTAACCGGCTTCGAGTACCAGCTCCGCCAGTTTCAGCGCAGTCAGAGGGGTTTCATCCGCAGGCTTGAGCACCACGGTGCAACCGGTGGCCAGCGCCGGGCCGAGTTTCCAGCAGGCCAGCAGCAGCGGGAAATTCCAGGCGACGATGGCGCCGACCACACCGACGGCTTCGCGGCGAATGAAACTGTGGAACTGATCATTCGGCATCAGCGGCAGCGACACCTCGACGCTGGATCCTTCGATTTTTGTCGCCCAACCGGCCATGTAACGCAGGAAGTCGACGGCCAATTGCACGTCCATCACCTGCGCCACTGCTGCGCTCTTGCCGTTGTTCAGGCATTCCAGTTGCGCGAGCATTTCAGCATCGCGCTGCATCAGCTCGGCGAGTTTCCACAACAGATTCTGCCGCTCGCGCGGGCGGGTGCGGCTCCAGGCGGAATCGTCGAAGGCCTGACGTGCGGCGAGCACCGCGCGGTCGACATCTTCCGGTGTGGCGCGGGGCACCACGCAGAGGATTTCACCGGTGGCCGGATTGTGTAATGGCATGGTCTGGCCGTCGGCGGCCTCGACCCAATCGCCGCCGATCAACATGCGCGGCTTGCGCTGGATGAAGGCAGAAGTGGCAGGGAGCAAATACGGGAGGGACATGGCACAGCCTCTTGTTGTTCGTTGTCGTTCAGAGGGCTTTCGCAATGGCTGTGCCAAATGCTTCAGGAAGGCTTGCGAGCCTGTTGTGCTAGGCGTGAGAGGTGGACGTTGAGGCGTGCGGTACGGTGAATTTGTCGCAAAAAGCGACAGTCGTTGAGATGCAAGATACGGATCGGATCAGGCCTGGCAGGCGCCGGACGAAACGGTGGCCGAACTGCTGTAGGAAGAGTCGCTGAACAGTCGGTTTAACCCGTCTGGTGGATTGAAGGGGTTCGAGTTAAGTTCTTTATCCAGTGGCGTATCCATGAGCGATACGCGCTTCTCGCTGCGCTGGTGATTGGCCAGTGGAGCGATGCTCATACGATCCGAACAAGTGCAGCGATGGCCGTCAGCAGTTTTTTTATAATTTTCGCCTCTTTTGGCCTGGCTCTGCTGGAGGATAAATCTTGATCCGCTAATCATTATCTTATGGTCGCTCAGCATGATTTTGCTTGCAGCGTTCGCGCTGTGGTGGGGGCACTGGGTCGAAGCCACCAAGCGCAAATCCAGGGAATCAGCGGCCAAAGAGCGCCCACCAGGAGCGTGCCCGAGGTGTTGCGAGTTTTGCGGGCGATATCAAGTCCATTCAGAGCATCCCGTCCGCTGACCCAACGCCCCCAACCCCGCGACAACTATGCTTGTCTCACACTGCAACAGTTGTCGCGAAATTGGACGCCAGTCGACACCCACGCCACCCCTGCAACGCAGTGATCTTCACGTAAATGCTTGATTGAAAAGCTTATCCGCAAGCTGGCACGCTCCGTGTATTGCTCATCACAGACGTTTCTCTTGCCTCCGTCGGCGCTACACCATCGACGGCAGAAACCATAAAAACGATAAGCGACAACAATAAGAAAGCACCGTGCGAGGTTCGACGTTGATGAAGAGAAGACTCCGATCAGGCATGAGCGCCAGCCTGCTGGCCGTGGCCGCTTGCGTGGCCCTGCATTCGCCGCACAGCCTGGCTGCCCGCGATGCCCAGACCATCCTGAAAGAAACCTGTCAGGGCTGTCACACCCCCGAGGCTGATAACGCCTTGAGCCGCATCAGCCACCAGCGCAAGACCCCGGAAGGCTGGCTGATGAGCATCGCCCGCATGCAGACCATGCACGGTTTGCAGATCAGCGATGACGACCGCCGCACCCTGGTCAAATACCTGGCTGACACCCAAGGTCTGGCGCCGAGCGAAACCGATGGCGTGCGTTATGCGCTGGAACGCCGGTTGAACACGGTCGAGCAGCTCGATGAGAAAACCAGTCAGATGTGCGGCCGCTGCCACTCCGGCGCGCGGGTTGCGCTGCAACGGCGTCCGGCGCAGGAGTGGGAGCGTTTGGTCAACTTCCACCTCGGCCAATGGCCGTCGCTGGAGTATCAGGCGCTGGCGCGTGATCGCGACTGGTTCGATATCGCTCGTAAAGAGATGGTGCCGTTGTTGGCCAAGCGTTATCCGCTGGACAATCCGGCGTGGCAGCAATGGCTGAAAACTGCGCCGAAAGCCGCAGCGCTGGTTGGCGACTGGAGTTTCAGCGGCCACCTGCCGGGCAAAGGTGAACTGGCCGGCGTGATGAGCGTGACCGCCGATGGCAACGACACCTTCAAGGTCAGCGTCAAAGGTCAATACGCCGATGGCAGCGCCTTCAATGGCGACGGCAGCGCAATCCTCTACAGCGGCTATGAATGGCGCGGCAACGTCAGCGTCGATGGCGTGACCATGCGCCAGGTATTCGCCGCGCAGGGTAATGCCATGCAAGGACGCATGTTCGACGCCGAGCACGATGAACGCGGTCTCGATTTCGTCGCCGCCAAACAAGGCTCGCAACGTTTGCTCGCCGTGCAGCCGGGTTACGTGAAGACCGGCAGCGAAACCGAAGTGACCCTGATTGGCACAGGTCTGAGCGGTAAACCGAACTTCGGCAAAGGCGTGGAAGTCGTCGAAGTGCTTGAGCAAAACGCCGAGCGGATCAAGGTCAAAGTCAAAGCCGCCGCCAATGCCCAGCCGGGAATGCGCGCCGTCAGCGTTGGTGCGCTGAAAGGCCCGAGCCTGTCGGTTTACAACAGCATCGCCTCGGTCAAAGTGGTGCCGGAATTCTCCGTGGCGCGGATCGGCGAGGGCGGTGGTTCCACGCCGAAAGTCCAGGGCCGTTTCGACGCCGAAGCGTGGGGCAAGGGCACCGATGGCAAACCGTATCGCATCGGCGTGTTCCCGGCGCAGTGGAAGGTCGAAGCCTTCGACGATCGCGCCAAAGCGGACGAAGACGTCAAGTTCGCCGGCACCATGCAGGCCGACGCGGGCGTGTTCACCCCGGGCGATGCCGGGCCGAATCCGGCGCGCAAAATGTCCACCAACAACGCCGGCAACCTCAAGGTGATTGCCGCCGTCGACGATGCAGGGAAATCCCTCACCGGCGAAGGCCACCTGATCGTCACCGTGCAACGCTGGAACAATCCACCCATTCCTTGAGTTGCCTTGAACGGACACGCTTCAGACACTTTTCGGAATGACCGCAAGCCTCGCCAAGCGGGGCCTGCACAGGAGGTTTGCAATGGGCGCTATCTTGAATCTGGTCGAACGCAATCTGCACGAAGTGCACGTCGACGCCGACCGCATGCTGTTTCACATTCCCAGCAGTTCGCTGTTTGCCAGCGATGAGCTGACCGGCACCATCATCGACACCTTGCGCGGCCCCGGCTGCTCTTCGGAAGACTTGATCGAGCGCCTAGCCGCCCGATTCAACGGCGAGGAAATCAACGAGACCCTGCGCGAGCTGATCTCGCTGGAACTGGTCAGCGACGGCTCGCCACTGACCCCCGATATCGCGGTCAAACGCGTCGAGCGCACGGCCATCAATACCGTGGTGCTCAACGTCAATACCGGCTGCAACCTGAGCTGCACCTATTGCTACAAGGAAGACCTCGACAAGCCATCGGCCGGGAAGAAGATGGACGTCGAAACCGCCATCGCTTCAGTGGAAATGCTTTTGCGTGAATCGCCGGATGAAGAGCGTTTCACCGTGGTGTTTTTCGGTGGCGAACCGCTGAGCAATCGCAAGCTGATCGAGTACATGGTCGACTACTGCGAGAAGCGTTTCAGCGAGGCTGGCAAGTTTGTCGAATTCGTCATGACCACCAACGCCACGCTGCTGACCGAAGACACCGTCGACTACCTCAACGCCCACCGTTTCGGCTTGTCAGTGAGTATCGACGGGCCAAAAACCGTGCACGACCGCAACCGCATCACCGTGGGCGGGCAGGGCACTTACGACGTGGTGCGGCGCAAGGCCGAAATGCTCCTGTCGCGCTACAACAGTCGCCCGGTCGGTGCGCGTGTGACGCTGACCACCGGCGTCACCGATGTCGAAACCATCTGGGATCACCTGTTCAATGAACTGGGTTTCGCCGAGGTCGGTTTCGCCCCGGTGACCTCGGGAGATATCAGCAGCTTCAACCTCAGCAGCGACGAACTGATCGAAGTGTTCGCCAGCATGAAACGCCTCGGTCGGCGTTATCTGCAAGCGGCGCTGGAGCACCGCAACATCGGTTTCTCCAATCTGCACCAACTGATCACTGACATCCACGAAGGCCACAAAAAGGCCCTGCCGTGCGGCGCCGGGCTGAAGATGCTGGCGGTCGATCACAAGGGCGAACTGAACCTGTGCCACCGCTTCACCGGTTCAACGCTGCCGACTTTCGGCAACGTGCACAGCGGCGTGAAGCAGGTCGAATTGAACGACTTTCTGTCCCAACGTCTGGATCGCAGCAACACCGGTTGTGAGGATTGCCAGATCCGCAACCTGTGTTCCGGCGGCTGCTATCACGAGAGCTACGCGCGCTACGGCGACCCGACTCACCCGACCTATCACTACTGCGAACTGATGCGTGACTGGGTCGACTTCGGCATCGAGGTCTACACCCGGATCATGGCCAATAACCCTGCGTTTATCAGCAGCTACATCACTCCGCGCAAGGCTCACTGATATGAAACATCTCAAGGCAATCAATAACAAAGCGTTGAAGCTCGATCAGGCCGCGGCGGAAAACCGCATCGAAGAAGTGGTGGCGATGAGTTCGGTGGCGGGCTGTGCATCGACTACCGATCCGGGCTGGGAGATCGATGCGTTTGGCGGCGTGTCGTCGCTGTGCCAGCCGATGGAAGCTGACCTGTATGGCTGCTCCGACCCGTGCTGGTGGCCGGCGCAGGTGCCGGACATGATGAGCACCTATCCGGACTGGAACAAGGATGCCCAGGCGTCCAATGACAACTGGCGCAACCTCGGCACGGTCTTCCCGAAAGACAAGTGATCGCCCCGGACAAGAAGAAGGATTCCAGTATGCGTAGCATAAAAGCCTGCGGCCTGGCCGCGTTCGCCGCGCTGAGCGTCTGCTCGTTCAGTGTTCTGGCCGATGAAAACACCGTGCTGCAAGACGGTCACGAGTACATGGTGACCACCAATTATCCGAATAACCTGCACGTCCTCGATCTGGCCACCGACAGCCTGTACAAGACCTGCAAGATGCCTGATGCGTTTGGCCCCGGCACTGTGCAGCTGTCGCCGGATCGCAAAACCGCCTATGTGCTGAACAATCATTACGCCGATGTCTACGGTGTCGAACTCGACACCTGCAAACAGGTGTTCCACGCCAGCATCACCCAGCAACCGGGGGAGAAGGCGCGCTCGATGTTTGCGTTTACTGTCAGCCACGACGGCAAAGAGCTGTACACCATCGCCAACCCGACGCAGATGCTCAACGACCGTTATGAGGTGAAACAGCCGCGTCTGGATGTCTACGCGACGGATGCCGGGATGAACGCCAAGCCTGTGCGCAGTTTTCCCGCGCCACGGCAACTGACGATCATGCAAAGTGGCGATGACGGCACGCTCTATGTGGCGGGCGCCGATGTGTACAAGGTCGATGTGCAGAGCGGCAAGTTCGACGTGCTGATCCCCAGCCGCCATTGGAAACGCGCGAACTACAGTGCGCCGGACGTTCTGTATGTGTGGAATCAGCAGACCTTCCGCCATGATTTTTCGCTGCTCTATACCACGGCGAAATTCAAGGACAAGAAGCAGGATCCAGCGACCGCCGAATATCTGTATGGACTGTTCAGCATCGACCTGAAAACCGGCAAGACCGAAACCACCGACTTCGGGCCTCTGACTGAAATCTACTTCAGCGGCATGCGCTCGCCGAAGGACCCGAACCTGATGTTTGGCGTGCTCAACCGGCTGGCCAAGTACGACATCAAGCAGAAGAAACTGATCCAAGCGGCGACGCTGGAGCATTCCTACTACTGCATTTCGTTCAACAAGGAGGGCAGCAAGATCTATCTGGCCGGGACGTTCAATGATGTGGCGATTTTCGATGCCGAGACGATGAAGCAGACGGGGAGCATCAAACTGCCTGGGGGGGATATGGCGATCACGACTGCGCAGATATTTGTCCGGTAATTTGTCGCGGCTGTTCTGACGCCTTCGCGAGCAAGCCCGCTCCCACATTTTGAAATGCATTCCAATGTGGGAGCGGGCTTGCTCGCGAAGATGCCCTCAAAACCCCCGCAAAATCAGGCCCCCGGCACCGGGCAACTCATGTCACCTTCCTCACACTTCAAATACTCCTTCAGTGCCTCGACACGCACCTTGGTCACCCCAGTCAGGCAATTGCTGTAAATCAACGGGTAAACACTCCCGCCCGTCACCCCGGATGCCGAAAACTTGCACTCGGCATCACGAAACCCGACCCACGCCCGCTGCGCACCGACCAACAGCTTCTTGCCCTCCGGATTATCCTTCAACCGCCCGGTGATCTGCTGATACACGGTATTCAACTCCTTGTCCGCCGCTTTGAAGTCCTGCCCGGCGCACTGGTTCATCGTCGCCTGATCGCTGGCGTTGGCGCAGTCGACGGCGGCGTGGGCGAGGGGAGTGAACAGAAAAGGGGTCAGGGCCAGGAGCAAACGTGGGGACATGGTCAGGTCTCGCAGTGAATGTCGGAAATAGCAGCCATTGTAGCGAGCAGGTTCAACTGCCGCTGTAGCCGCGCAGGCGCATGCAGTCATTGGTCAGGTCAATCTGTTTCTCGGCTACCACGATGCCATCCCCGACTCCGGCGCCGACGGCCGCTGACATGCTTTTGTCCGACGGCGTGCTGTTGTAGCTGGCGGTTGCCGACTTGGCCTGATACTGGCACTCGGCTTTGTCGTGATCGATCGTCGCCTGGCTCGCACCGGGCTTGTTCCAGTGATCGACGGAGGTGACGCAAGCGGACAGCGTCAGCAGTGCTGCCCACAGACCGAGGTTCGATAGCCGCATGTCTTTCTCCCACCGCCCATTGGATAGACCCTTGAGTCTAGACGTAACTTCTTCTGTTGCGGATGACCAAATAGCTCCTTGATACAACTTCACATTGGACATGTGGTCATACAGGCCTAGTGTTCAGAACAGGAGGTGACGTATGAAACCAGTACCCAATAGTTTCGAACGCAAAATCACGCTCAAGGCGCCGCGTTCTCATGTCTGGCGTGCATTGGTCGATGCCGAGGCGTTTGGCCAGTGGTTTGGTGTGGCGCTGGAGGGCAGGCGGTTCATTGCCGGTGAATGGACGCAAGGGCAGGTCACGTATCCGGGTTATGAACATGTGTTGTGGAATGTGCTGATCGAGCGGGTCGAGCCGCAGCAGTTGTTCTCGTTCCGTTGGCATCCTTATGCGGTCAATCCGAAGATCGACTATTCCCAGGAACCGACGACGCTGGTCAGGTTCGAGCTGCAGGATTACGAGGACGGTACGCTGCTCAAGGTTTCCGAGTCGGGTTTCGCGCATATCCCCGATGTGCGTCAGAAAGAGGCGTATTTCATGGACAGTCGCGGCTGGGAAGAACAGTTGAGCCGGCTCGAACAGTTTCTCGCCGAAAGCGCCAAGGCTCGCGAGCGTGACGGTGGCTGAGCGCTTTGAACCGTGGCTGAAACGCTGGTCATTGATAGCGGACGGCGCGCCGATCATCACCCCGGGCAGCCGTTTGCTGCCGGTGCGCATGGGCGACACCCCGGCCATGCTGAAGCTGGCGGAAGATGCCGAGGAAAAGTACGGCAACCTGCTGATGACGTGGTGGGACGGCGAGGGTGCTGCGCGGGTGTTGGCGCACCACGGCGATGGGCTGCTGATGGAGCGAGCCATGGGTCAGCGTTCGCTGATGCACATGGCGCTCAATGGCGAAGATGATGAGGCCAGCCGCATTTTGTGCACGGCGCTGGCGCGGCTGCACGTAGCGCGTGCAACGCCACCACCGCCATTGGTGGAATTGGCGCCATGGTTTGCCTCGCTACAAAGCGCTGCCGCGCAACATGCCGGACTCTATGCACTTTGCCTGCAAACCGCCGAAGCCTTGCTCGCTACCCCGCAGGACGTGGTGGTGCTGCACGGCGACATGCATCACGACAATGTTCTAGATTTCGGCGTGCGCGGCTGGCTGGCGATTGATCCCAAACGGGTGAGGGGAGAGCGTGGTTACGACTACGCCAATCTGATTTGTAACCCGGATTTGCCCACGGCGACGGATCCCAAGCGTTTGCGTCGCCAGCTTGAAGTGATCAGCGAAGCTGCCGGCCTGGATCGTCAACGATTGCTGCAATGGGTGCTGGCGTTCGCCGGCTTGTCGGCTGCATGGTTTCTGGAGGATGACGCTCTGGAACAAGCCTCAGGGCAGCTGAAAGTCGCGCAGATCGCGGCTTCCATGCTTGATGGCTGAAACATCTAAGGGTTTTCGGAAGGGCAGGTATAGCGAATGTCTTACACGCGTTGGTAGCTTTTTCGACTTTTGTCGATTGGATCCACTGCGTAATCTACACCCATCAACTGAGACACAGGGAGTGTTTCAGGATCAAGGATGATCGACCATTTGCAAGGATCGCTGCCGACAGGGAGTCGATAATGGTCTTGGGAAAAACCCGCTTCGGCGGGTTTTTTTTCGCCCCCAGAAAAGCACAGTCCCCCTGTAGGAGCTGCCGCAGGCTGCGATCTTTTGATCTTGTTTTTTTAAACCAAGATCTGGATCAAAAGATCGCAGCCTGCGGCAGCTCCTACAGGGGGCATGCGTTACGAGGCGATCAGTTGGCGCAGGACGTAATGCAGGATCCCGCCCGACTTGAAGTACTCCACCTCGTTCAACGTATCGATCCGGCAGAGCACCTCGATTTTCTCCTGGCGCCCATCCTCACGAGTGATCACCAGCGGCAAGTTCATCCGCGGCGTCAGTTCGACGCCGGTCAGACCCTGGATCTCAAAAGTCTCCTTGCCCGTCAGGTTGAGGCTCTTGCGGTTCTGATCGAGCTTGAACTGCAATGGCAGCACGCCCATGCCCACCAGGTTGGAGCGGTGGATTCGCTCGAAGCTTTCGGCAATCACCGCTTTCACCCCCAGCAGGTTAGTGCCCTTGGCCGCCCAGTCGCGACTGGAACCGGTTCCGTATTCTTGGCCGGCAATCACCACCAGCGGCGTGTCCGAGGCCTGATACTTCATCGCCGCATCGTAAATCGCCAGTTTTTCGCCGGTCGGAATATAGATCGTGTTGCCGCCTTCTTCGCCCCCGAGCATTTCATTGCGGATACGGATGTTGGCGAAGGTGCCGCGCATCATCACTTCGTGGTTGCCACGGCGTGAGCCGTAGGAGTTGAAGTCTCGTGGCTCGACACCTTTTTCACGCAGATAACGCCCGGCCGGGCTGTCGGCCTTGATGTTGCCGGCGGGGGAGATGTGGTCGGTGGTCACCGAGTCGCCGAGCAGGGCCAATACCCGCGCACCTTTGACATCCTTGATTTCCGGCAGCGGTCCGGAAATATCGTCGAAGAACGGCGGATGCTGGATGTAGGTCGAATCGTCCTGCCACACGTAAGTCGCCGCTTGCGGCACCTCGATGGCCTGCCATTGTTCATCACCGGCAAATACTTCGGCGTATTCCTTGTGGAACATCGCCGTGTTGACCTGACTCACCGCGTCGGCGATCTCTTTGCTCGAAGGCCAGATATCCCGTAGATACACCGGGTTGCCTTGCTGATCCTCGCCCAGCGGTTCGCTGCTGATATCGCTGCGCACGCTGCCGGCCAGGGCATAGGCGACCACCAGCGGCGGCGAGGCCAGCCAATTGGTTTTCACCAGTGGATGCACGCGACCTTCAAAGTTGCGATTGCCGGACAGGACCGAAGCGACGGTGAGATCAGCTTTCTGAATGGCTTTCTCGATGGGCTCGGGCAACGGCCCGGAGTTGCCGATGCAGGTGGTGCAGCCGTAACCGACCAGCGAAAACCCGAGCTGGTCGAGGTACTGCGTCAGCCCCGCAGCCTTGTAATAGTCTGTGACCACTTTCGAGCCAGGGGCCAGCGAGCTCTTCACCCACGGCTTGCGGGTCAGGCCTTTCTCAACGGCTTTTTTCGCCAGCAACCCGGCCGCCATCATCACGCTCGGGTTGGAGGTGTTGGTGCAGGAAGTGATCGCAGCAATGACCACGGCGCCGTTTTTCAGGCGATAAGTGTGGCCTTCGTATTCGTAATCGGTTTCGCCGACCAGATCGGCATTGCCCACCGCGACGCCACCACCGCCCTCACTTTCCAGGCGTCCTTCTTCTTTGCTGGTGGGTTTGAATTGCAGATCGATGAAGTCGCTGAAGGCCTGCGGCACATTCGGCAGCGATACGCGATCCTGTGGGCGTTTTGGCCCGGCGAGGCTCGCTTCGACGCTGCCCATGTCTAGCGCCAGACTGTCGGTGAACACCGGTTCCTGACCGGGCAGACGCCACAGGCCCTGAGCTTTGGTGTAGGCCTCGACCAGTTTTACCGTTTCCGGTGGACGACCGGACAGACGCAGGTATTCCAGCGTCACGTCATCGACCGGGAAGAAACCGCACGTCGCGCCATATTCCGGAGCCATGTTGGCGATGGTCGCGCGGTCGGCCAGCGGCAGGTCGGCGAGACCGTCACCGTAGAATTCGACGAATTTGCCCACCACGCCTTTCTTGCGCAGCATCTGCGTGACCGTCAGCACCAGGTCGGTGGCGGTGATGCCTTCCTTGAGTTTGCCGGTGAGTTTAAAACCGATCACCTCTGGAATCAGCATCGACACCGGTTGCCCGAGCATCGCTGCTTCCGCCTCGATCCCGCCGACACCCCAGCCGAGCACGCCGAGGCCGTTGATCATGGTGGTGTGGGAGTCGGTGCCGACCAGAGTGTCAGGGAAGGCATAGATGCGGCCGTCTTCCTCTTTGGTCCACACGGTGCGGCCGAGGTATTCAAGGTTGACCTGGTGGCAGATGCCGGTGCCCGGCGGCACTACGCTGAAGTTGTCGAAGGCGCTTTGGCCCCAGCGTAAAAATGCATAACGCTCGCCGTTGCGCTGCATTTCGATGTCGACGTTCTGCTCGAACGCACTGGCTGTGGCGAACTTGTCGACCATTACCGAGTGGTCGATCACCAGATCCACCGGCGACAACGGATTGATTCGCTGCGGATCGCCGCCGGCCTTGGCCATTGCTGCGCGCATGGCAGCAAGGTCGACCACGGCGGGGACGCCGGTAAAGTCCTGCATCAGGACGCGGGCCGGGCGGTACTGGATTTCCCGATCGGAGCGACGCTCCTTGAGCCAGGCGGCAAGCGCTTTGAGGTCGGCGCCGGTGACAGTTTTTTCGTCTTCCCAGCGCAGCAGGTTTTCCAGCAGGACTTTCAGCGACATCGGCAGCTTGTCGAGGTCGCCCAGGCTTTTGGCGGCATCCGGCAGGCTGAAATAGTGGTAGGTCTTTTGGTCTATCTGCAGTGTTTTGAGGGTCTTCAGGCTATCGAGGGACGGCATTACGATCACTCCTTTGAATCCGCACGGCTACGGATCGGGGGACGAATAGAGCTTTAAACCTAGCCCTGTTTCAGGTAGCTGGCTAATAACTGGACTCTATGAGCGGAACCAAGGTTCCGACATCGGCTATCATGCGCCGGTTTTCGTGACAGGCTTTGCTGCAACGCAAAGTCTGGACATCGCGCAGGGGCCGAATGATCGCCCGCTGCCCAGGAGTAAGAATGAACACCCTATTCATGCATTGCCGGCCAGGTTTCGAAGGCGAAGTCTGTTCGGAAATTTCCGATCTCGCTGCCCAACTCAACGTGGCCGGTTACGCCAAGGCGAAAGCGGCCACCGCGTGCGCCGAGTTTGTCTGCACCGAAGAAGACGGCGCCGAGCGCCTGATGCGCGGTCAGCGTTTCGCCGAGCTGATCTTCCCGCGCCAATGGGCGCGTGGCGTCTTCATCGATCTGCCGGAAAACGATCGCATCAGCGTGATCCTCGCGCACATGGCGGATTTCCCGGTGTGCGGCAGCCTGTGGCTGGAAGTCGTCGACACCAATGACGGCAAGGAACTGTCGAATTTCTGCAAGAAATTCGAAGGCCCGCTGCGCAAGGCGCTGACCGGCGCCGGCAAACTGGTGGAGGACGCCAGCAAGCCGCGTCTGTTGCTGACATTCAAAAGTGGTCGTGAAGTGTTTCTCGGTATGGCCGATGCCGGTAACTCGGCGATGTGGCCGATGGGCATTCCGCGCCTGAAGTTTCCGCGCGAGGCACCGAGCCGCTCGACCTTGAAGCTGGAAGAGGCGTGGCACCATTTCATCCCGCGTGATCAGTGGGATGATCGCCTGCACAGCGACATGACGGGCGTCGACCTTGGCGCCGCGCCGGGCGGCTGGACCTGGCAACTGGTCAACCGCGGCATGCTGGTGACCGCCATCGACAACGGCCCGATGGCCGAAAGCCTGATGGACACCGGGTTGGTGCAGCATTTGATGGCGGATGGTTTTACCTTCAAACCGCGTCAGCCGGTGGACTGGATGGTCTGCGACATCGTCGAGAAACCGGCGCGCAACGCCGCGATGCTCGAAGAGTGGATCGGCGAGGGGCACTGCCGCGAAGCGGTGGTCAACCTGAAGCTGCCGATGAAACAGCGTTACGCCGAAGTGAAGCGCCTGCTCGAACGCATTGCCGATGGCTTCAAGGCACGCGGGATCAAGGTCGATATCGGCTGCAAGCAGCTCTATCACGATCGCGAGGAAGTGACCTGCCACCTGCGCCGTCACGATATCAAGAAACCAAAATCGCGCTGAAACCCCACAAAACCCTGTGTAGGAGCTGCCGCAGGCTGCGATCTCTTGATCTTGTTTTTGAAGATCAACATCAAAAGATCGCAGCCTGCGGCAGCTCCTACAGGGGGTGTGGCTTAAAGCCGCAGGTGACCGAATACCCGGCAATGCGCGACAATGCCGGCCAGTTTCAGGAGTGAATCATGAGTGAAATGATCGATACCCCGGTCGACGGCACGCTCGATGCCACCGGCCTCAATTGCCCGGAACCGGTGATGATGCTGCATCAGCACATTCGTGACCTGGTGCCCGGTGGCCTGCTCAAGGTGATCGCCACCGACCCGTCGACCCGCCGCGACATTCCCAAGTTCTGTGTGTTTCTCGACCACGAACTGGTGGGCCAGCACGAAGAGGCCGGTACATACCTGTACTGGATCCGCAAGAAACACGCCTGACCTCCAGGCACACGCAAAACCAAATGTGGGAGCGGGCTTGCTCGCGAAAGCGGTGTGTCAGTCACTATAAATGTCGACTGATACACCGCTTTCGCGAGCAAGCCCGCTCCCACATTTTTTGTCCTGCGCCAGGATTTAGCCCGCCGAGCGACTGATCCGAATACGCTTGCGCGCACTGCGCGTCAGGCGGATCGACAACATGAACGCCGCGCAGCTCAAACCAACGATCAAGCCCTGCCACAAGCCGCTCGGGCCGCGTGGCGCGCCGAGCCAATCGGTCAGGCCGAGGGCGTAACCCACCGGCAGGCCGATGCCCCAATACGCGAACAGGGTCAGGATCATCGTCACCCGAGTGTCCTGATAACCACGCAACGCACCTGCGGCGGTAACCTGAATCGCGTCAGAAAACTGGAACAGCGCCGAGTACACAATCAGCATCGCCGCAATGTGAATCACCGTCGGGTCAGCGGTATAGATCGCCGCAATCGGTTCACGCAGCAACAGCATCATGCTCGCCGACAGGCAAGCGTAAGCCAGCGCAGTGCCCATGCCGACGCCGGCCGCAAAACGTGCCTCGCGCGGTTCTTCACGGCCCAGTGCCTGGCCGACGCGCACGGTCACTGCCATGCCCAGCGAATACGGAATCATGAACACCAGCGAGCTGACGTTCAGTGCAATCTGGTGCCCGGCGACCACGGTGGCGCCGAGGCTGCCGATCAGCAGAGCGATCACCGCGAAAATGCTCGACTCGGCAAACACCGCGATGCCAATCGGCAGGCCGATCGCCAGCAGCCGCTTGATTACCGTCCATTGTGGCCAGTCGAAACGGCTGAAAATCTCGCTCGAACGATAGGCCGGGGCCCAGCGCTCATAACCGGCCAGGCCCAGCGCCATCACCCACATGACGATCGCCGTGGCCCAACCGCAACCGACGCCGCCCATGGCCGGCACGCCGAAGTGGCCATAAATGAAGATGTAGTTCAGCGGAATATTCAGCGCCAGACCGCACAGGCCCAGCACCATCGCCGGGCGGGTGCGGCCGATGCCGTCACTGGTGCAGCGCAGCACGTGATAGAACGCTACTGCCGGCAAGCCGCTGGCGATGCCGTGCAGGTACTGCATGCACGGGCCGATCAGTTCGGGATCGACCTTCATCAAGTGCAGCACCGGTTCGGCGGCGACCAGCATCGCGGTCGCAATCAGACCGACCACCAGCGCCAGCCACAATGCCTGACGCACGATTGGGCCGATTTCGCTGTGGGTGCCGGCGCCGAAACGCTGGGCGACTTTCGGTGTGGTTGCCAGCAACGTGCCGGTCATCAACAGAAACACCGGCACCCAGATCGAGTTGCCCAGTGCCACTGCTGCAAGATCTTTTGGCCCTACGCGCCCGGCCATCACCGCATCGACGAAGCCCATGGCCGTGGTCGCCAGCTGCGCGATGATGATCGGCAGCGCGAGGGCGAGCAGGTTCTTGAACTCCAGTCGAATCCGCGCAGGGCGGGTCAGGGAGACGGCGACAGGTTGGTCAGTTACAGAATTCACAGGCAAAGCGTCCACAGAGATTGATGCGCAGGGCGGCGCATTCTACGCCGCTGACGCCTTGGTCAGGAAAAATCCTCTGTTGCGGATTTGTAAACTGTGGGAGCTGCCGCAGGCTGCGATCTTTTTGCTGGTGATTGTTAAAAACAAGATCAAAAGATCGCAGCCTGCGGCAGCTCCTACAGTTAGACTGCCGATTCGCCAAAGGAGCCCCCTATGCTGATTGTTGCCGACGAAAATATTCCGCTGCTCGATGCTTTTTTTGCCGGTTTCGGCGAGATTCGCCGGGTGCCGGGCCGTTCCATCGACCGTGCGACGGTCGAGCAGGCCGACGTGTTGCTGGTGCGTTCGGTGACCAACGTCAACCGCGCATTGCTCGAAGGCAGCAAGGTGCGCTTTGTCGGGACCTGCACCATCGGTACTGATCATCTGGATCTCGACTATTTCAGCGAGGCGGGTATCACCTGGTCCAGCGCCCCCGGCTGCAATGCCCGGGGCGTGGTCGATTATGTGCTGGGCAGCCTGATGACCCTCGCTGAAATCGAGGGTGTCGATCTGCCCCGGCGTACTTTCGGCGTTGTCGGTGCCGGCGAAGTGGGCGGTCGACTGATCAAGGTTTTGAAGGGCCTGGGCTGGAACGTAAAAGTCTGCGATCCGCCGCGTCAGGCTGCCGAGAGCGGCGATTACGTCAGCCTCGAACAGATCATCGAGCAGTGCGATGTGATCAGCCTGCACACGCCGTTGACGCGCAACGGCGATGGCGCCACCTGGCATCTGTTCGATCAGCAGCGCTTGCAGCAACTCAAGCCCGGCGCGTGGTTGATCAACGCGGCGCGTGGTCCGGTAGTGGATAACGCCGCGCTGCGCAATGTGCTGCTGGAGCGTGAAGACCTGCAAGCAGTGCTCGATGTCTGGGAAGCCGAGCCGGAAGTCGATGTCGCACTGGCTGAACTCTGTGTGTTGGCGACTCCGCACATTGCCGGATACAGCCTCGACGGCAAACAGCGCGGGACGGCGCAGATCTATCAGGCGTACTGCGAATTCATCGGGCAACCCGCGAGTATCCAGCTCAGTGACTTGCTGCCGGCGCCGTGGTTGTCGGCAGTTTCCCTGCATGCCGACAGCGATCCAGCCTGGGCGCTGGCGATGTTGTGCCGAGGCGTGTACGACCCGCGCCGCGATGATGCGGATTTTCGTCGCAGTCTTGTAGGCAATGTCGGCGAGCAGCGTGCGGCGTTCGATGTGTTGCGCAAGCAGTATCCGGTGCGTCGTGAGATTGAAGGACTGAAGGTGCGGATTGAAGGGGAGTCGCCAGAGTTGCAGCAGATTGTGGCGGCGCTGGGTGCAATCGCAATCCCGTAACCACACAACCCCGTGTAGGAGCTGCCGAAGGCTGCGATCTTTTGATGTTGTTTTTTACAAGCAAGATCAAAAGATCGCAGCCTTCGGCAGCTCCTACACGGTTACTCGGCGAATTACGGACAGAAAAAACCCGGCCAAAAAGAGCCGGGTCAGGAAGACGGTGGCTATATCACTTTTCTTCGGCAGGCTTGACCAATCGCTTTTCCAGTTCGCGGCAAGCGTCCTGGATCATGTCTTCAGTGATCGGTACTTCGCGCCCATCCTTATCGATAATCGAGCAACCCAGAGGCTGGCCGGGCTTGGTGCGGATCACTTCAATCTTGTCATCGCTGCTGTGTTGCAAGGACATGGCCTGTCTCCTCATCAGGTTGTACGCCTACGTTAAAACCGCCACGTGACCGGGCTGTGACAACTCCCTGCGGTCTGTCGGTGGTGGCAACTCCACTCAACCAGAAATGACCGCTCGTCTCAACCCGGACATTAGACCAATAGCAACTATGGCCTAGTCTTTGGGGGCATATTTAACCTGACTCATTGTGATTTACAGAGTTCCACCCCATAGAAGGTTTACGCTAATCCTTTCATCAACACGGATGTGTACCTGAATGACCCCGAAGCTTTCCTCAAGGCACCGTCGCGCCTTGCGCCTGACCAGTCGATTTCTGGCCCCTTACCGCTGGCAAGTCATCGGTGCGCTGCTGGCGTTGATTGTCACCGCTGCCGTCACTTTGTCGATGGGGCAGGGGATCAAGCTGCTGGTCGACCGCGGATTCATGACCCAGTCGCCGCACCAGCTCAACCAGAGCATCGGCATCTTCATGTTGATGGTGTTGGGCCTGGCGGTGGGCACGTTCGCGCGATTTTACTGGGTGTCGTGGATTGGCGAGCGCTGCGTCGCGGATATTCGCCGCGAGGTGTTCAACCATCTGGTGTATCTGCACCCCGGCTTCTACGAGAACAACCGTAGTTCGGAGATTCAGTCGCGGCTGACGGCCGATACCACCTTGCTGCAATCGGTGATCGGCTCGTCGCTGTCGATGTTCCTGCGCAATTTGTTGATGGTCATCGGCGGCGTCATTCTGCTGTTCGTCACCAATGCCAAACTCACCAGCATCGTGGTGATTGCCTTGCCGTTCGTGGTCGCCCCGATCCTGATTTTCGGCCGGCGGGTGCGCAATCTTTCGCGGTTGAGCCAGGATAGGGTCGCCGATATCGGCAGCTATGTCTCCGAAACCCTTGGCCAGATCAAAACCGTGCAGGCCTACAACCATCAGGTTCAGGACGAGCGGCGTTTTGCGGCAACGGTCGAGGAGGCTTTCGACACCGCGCGCAAACGCATCTTCCAGCGCTCGTGGATGATCACCATGGTGATTGTGCTGGTGCTGGGCGCCGTGGCGGTGATGTTGTGGGTCGGTGGCATGGACGTGATCGCCGGGCGCATCACCGGGGGTGAACTGGCTGCGTTTGTCTTTTACAGCCTCATCGTCGGTAGCGCCATTGGCACCCTGAGCGAGGTCATCGGCGAATTGCAGCGTGCTGCAGGCGCGGCGGAGCGAATTGCGGAGCTGCTTGGTTCGCAAAATATCATCCAGCCGCCAAGCACGGGGCTGATGACCCTGCCGGAGCGCGTCAGAGGCGAACTGCAATTGCAGGATGTGCGCTTCTCCTATCCGTCGCGCCCGGAAAGCTATGCGGTAAACGGCCTGAATCTGACCATCAGGCCCGGTGAAACACTGGCATTGGTGGGGCCGTCCGGCGCTGGCAAGTCCACAGTCTATGATCTGTTGCTGCGTTTTTACGACCCCCAGGAAGGGCAGATTCTCATTGATGGAGTGCTGCTGACCCGCCTCGATCCGCTGGATCTGCGCCGCCACTTTGCTTTGGTATCACAATCGCCGGCGCTGTTTTTCGGCAGCGTTGAAGAGAATATTCGCTACGGCAATCCAGAGGCGACGCTGGCGCAAGTCATGGACGCCGCGAAAATTGCGCATGCCCACGACTTCATCGAAAAAATGCCCAACGGCTACCAGACTCATCTGGGCGACGGCGGCCTGGGACTCTCGGGCGGCCAGCGCCAACGCCTGGCGATAGCCCGCGCGTTGCTGGTTGACGCACCGATCCTGCTACTCGACGAAGCCACCAGCGCCCTCGATGCACAGAGCGAACACCTGATTCAGGAAGCCCTGCCGAGCCTGATGCAAAACCGCACCACGCTGGTGATTGCACATCGTCTGGCGACGGTGAAAAACGCTGACCGCATCGCGGTGATGGATCAGGGCCAACTCGTCGCGATTGGCACCCATCAGGAGCTGATTGCGAGCAATCCGCTGTATGCGCGGCTGGCGGCGTTGCAGTTCAATGATGGCAAAGTCACGGCTGATCAACACTGATGGGCAGTGCTCGCATCGGGCATGAGTCGCTAGCGGTCGGTCAGCTATAGGCACCTGTAGGAGCTGCCGAAGGCTGCGATCTTTTGATCTAAAAATGCCCGCATGAAAATGCGGGCATTTTATTTGGAGCAAGATCAAAAGATCGCAGCCGGCGGCAGCTTCTACAGGTCATTGGTCGTCGAAGTAGCGCTCATGCCAATCCACCAGCGGTTGCGGCGAGTTGAGCTTCTGACCGTAGATCACCGAGTACGACAGCACGTTCTGCACGTACTGACGGGTTTCGTCGAACGGGATGCTTTCCACCCAGACGTCGAAGCTCAGGTGATCGGCGCCACGTAGCCATTGGCGCACGCGACCGGGGCCAGCGTTGTAGGCGGCGGAGGCGAGCACGCGGTTGCCGTTGAACTGGCTGTGCACCTGGCTCAGGTAAGCGGCGCCGAGCTGGATGTTCTTGTCCGGATCGAGCACTTGTTGGGGCGAGGCCAGTGGAATGCTGAACTTGCGCGCGGTTTCCTTGGCGGTGCCGGGCATCAGTTGCATCAGGCCGCTGGCGCCGACGCCGGAGCGGGCATCATCCATGAACGCGCTTTCCTGACGGGTGATGGCAAACACCCAGCTCGAGTGCAGGCCGCGAACCTTGGCTTCACGCACCAGGGTGTCGCGATGGGCCATCGGGAAACGAATATCCAGGTCGTCCCAATACTGCGCCTGGCTGATGGTGCGGATCGCCGGGAAGTACCATTTCAGGTCATAGGCCAGTTTGGCTTGGGCGACCATTTCGTCGCGGTTGAAATGACGGCTGACGTGATACCACTCGCGGCGACCGTCGACGATCTGCCCGCGCGCGTGGAATTCCAGCGCACGACGTACGCCCGGTGTATTACGCACTTTGTTGATGGTTGCCTGGCTGAGAACCAGCGGTTTGTTCACCAGCGAGTAAGGCGACTGGGAACGGTCGGCAGCGAGAAAGCCGTAGAAATCACGTTCGCGCGCAAGGCTCTTGTACAGCGTCTGCGCTTCCGGGTTCTGCGGCTGTGCGAGTTCGAGGCTGCGCGCCTGCCAGTAGCGCCAACGGTTGGTGGTGGCGAGGTCTTGCGGCAGCCGTTTGGTCAGTTGATAAGCGTCGTCCCAACGGGCCAGACGCAACAACAGGCGCAGGCGCCATTCGGAAACCGTGTTATCACGCAGCTCCGGGTCGTATTTGGTCATTACGTCCAGCGCGCGGCTGTCGAAACGCCGAGCCAGAGTCAGGCCAATTTCCCGGGCAATCGCGACTTTTTCATCGCGGGAGAAATGCATGCTGCTGGCGTAACCGTCGAGCAGGGCCATGGCCTTGTCCGGATCCTGACGGGCGAGGCGGCGCAGGCCGAGGCTGACCACGTCGGACATTGGTTCGTCGGCCGGGGTGAAGCGCGACGGCTGGTTGAGCAACTCGGGTTTCTGCGCTACATCGACCAGCAAGCGGCCGCGCGGGGCGAGGGTGGTCAGGCCGTTGACCAGGCTGTTGGCCAGCGGATAGTTGCGCGCCTGAGCGGCGAGTTTGGTGCGCTCCCAGCGTTTCTGTTCGGTGAGCTGGCCATCAGCGGCCCAAATGCCGAACAGCGCGTCACACGCGGCGGGCTGCGATTTACCGGTCAGCCAGAGCTTTTCGGTGTTGGCGTAACCCTCGGCTTTCTTGTCGTGGGTGATCTGGTACTGCGCATTCAGGCAGTCCAGTTCGGTGAAGTTGAGTTTCGGGTCGTAATACTTGACGAAAGTTGCCCAGTCGCCACGGTCGGCGAGCCAGCGCAACCAGCGCAGCTTCATCCAGTTGGCCTGGGGCAGGTCACCGTGTTCGGCGAGAAATTTCTCGATTTCCGGATTGCTCGCGGACTTCAGGCGCGCGGTCAGCTCGTCGTAAGCCAGGTACGGCTCCAGCGGATAATCGGCCAAGGCCTGGCTGTAACGGAAATACGGGCCGGTATCGCCTTTGGCCAGCGCGCGCTTGGCTTCATCGTAATACTGGCGTTGGGTGGACAGGTCCACCGCCTGGGCGGATTGAACGGCAGCGGCGGTAAGTAGCAAACAGGACAAAACACTGAAAAGGCGACTGCGCATGAGACATCCGGGCAGAGAAATCATGACAAGTACCGACCTCGGTCAGCACTGAATTGTCTGTAGCTTAGCCTTTTGCCAGCAAGGGGCGAAAGCTTTGCCGGCCTTGCAGCACAAGTTCGCAACAAATGTTGTGCAGAGTGCTTCGACAGACAAATTGCCGGCCTGCTCAAGCCCTAACTCAGGTAGAATGCGCGCCCGGTTTTTGGAGAAGCTCATGACCCTGCTCAAATTCAGCGATGTGTCCCTTGCGTTCGGCGCTATGCCGTTGTTGGACAAGGTGTCCTGGCAGATCGCCCGTGGTGAGCGGGTGTGCATCATCGGCCGCAACGGCACTGGCAAGTCCAGCATGATGAAACTGGTCAAGGGCGACCAGAAGCCCGATGACGGCTCGGTGTGGCGTGCCCCCGGTCTGAAAATCGGCGAGCTGCCGCAGGAATTGCCAGTGGCCGACGATCGGACGGTGTTCGACGTGGTCGCTGAAGGCCTTGATGGCGTGGGCGCGTTGCTCGCCGAGTACCATCACCTGGCGCAAAACTGCGTCACTGAAGAAGACCTGAACAAGCTGATGCACGTTCAGCAAGACCTCGAAGCCCGTGACGGCTGGCGCTTGCAGACTCTGGTCGACAGCACTCTGAGCCGCCTGCAACTGCCGGCCGACAAGACCCTCGCCCAGTTGTCTGGCGGCTGGCGCCGTCGCGTGCTGCTGGCACAGGCGCTGGTGTCCGAGCCGGATCTGCTGCTGCTCGACGAACCAACCAACCACCTCGACATCGGTGCGATTGCCTGGCTCGAAGAAGCGTTGAAAGACTTCCAGGGCGCTGTGCTGTTCATCACGCACGACCGTTCCTTCCTGCAAAACCTTGCCACGCGCATCCTCGAACTGGACCGCGGCGGCCTGATCGACTGGAACGGCGACTACGCCAGTTTCCTCGTGCATAAAGAAGCTGCGCTGGCCGCGGAAGAAACCGCCAACGCGCTGTTCGACAAGAAACTGGCCCAGGAAGAAGTCTGGATTCGCCAGGGCATCAAGGCGCGCCGCACCCGTAACGAAGGCCGCGTCCGCGCGCTGAAAGCCCTGCGCGTTGAGCGTAGCGAGCGTCGCGAGCGCACCGGCAAAGCCAACATTCAGCTGGACACTGCCGACAAGTCCGGCAAGCAGGTGATGGTGCTCGAGAATGTGAGTTTCGCTCACCCGGGCGGCCCGTTCCTGATCAAGGATTTCTCGATGGTGCTGACGCGCGGCGACCGTATTGGTCTGCTCGGCGCTAACGGTACCGGCAAGACCACTCTGCTGAAACTGATGCTCAGCGGTCTGCAACCGACCAGCGGCAAAGTGGAAGAGGGCACGCGCATCGACGTGGCCTACTTCGACCAGTTGCGTCATCAGCTCGATCTGGAAAAAACCGTGATCGATAACGTCGCCGAAGGTCGCGACTTCATCGATATCGACGGCCAGAGCCGCCACGTCCTCAGCTACCTCGGCGACTTCCTGTTCAGCCCGCAGCGTGCCCGCACGCCGGTCAAGGCGCTGTCGGGTGGTGAGCGTGCGCGTCTGTTGCTGGCCAAGTTGTTCAGCAAGCCAGCAAACCTGCTGGTCCTCGACGAACCGACCAACGACCTCGACGTGGAAACGCTGGAGTTGCTTGAAGAAGTGCTGCTGACTTTCAACGGCACTGTGCTGATGGTCAGTCACGACCGGGCATTCCTCGACAACGTGGTGACCAGCACGCTGGTCTTCGAAGGCGAAGGCAAGGTCCGTGAGTACGTCGGCGGCTATCAGGACTGGATCCGTCAGGGCGGTTCGCCGCGCCTGCTGGGCGTGACTGAAAGCAAATCCGGTAAGGCTGACCTGAATTCGGCTGTAGTGACCGCTGAGCCGGCTGTGGTGGCTGAACCTGCCGTTGCCGCCCCGGCGGCCAAAAAGAAGCTGAGCTACAAGCTGCAGCGCGAGCTGGAAGCGTTGCCGGGTGACATCGATGCCAAGGAACAGCAGATCGCTGCCGTGGAGGCCGAAATGGCTGACGCCGGCTTCTATCAGCGTCCTGCGGCAGAAACGGCCAAGGTGATTGCATCGCTTGAGCAGTTGCAGGCTGAACTGGATGCGTTGATGGAGCGTTGGGCCGAGCTGGATGCCTGATTGATCCGGCAATAAAAAAGCCCGGCCTCATTTGCGTGAGGCCGGGCTTTTTGTAGGAGCTGCCGAAGGCTGCGATCTTTTGACTTTGTTTTAAAAGAACAAGATCAAAAGATCGCAGCCTTCGGCAGCTCCTACACGGGTTAGCGTTTGACCAGGTGGACAGCGAGCACATCGCACGGCGCGCCGTGCAGTACGTCATTGGCAGTCGAGCCGAGCAACAGCGCCAGACCATGACGACCATGGCTGCCAACCACAATCAGATCGCATTGCTGTTCTTTGGCGAAGTGGTGGATTTCCTGACGTGGCTGGCCGTAGGTCAGGTGGCAGTTGGCGCCTTCGAGCTCGGAGTACTTGAGCTTCAGGCGCTCCAGGCGTTCCTTGGCCTGATCGAACTGCTGTTGTTGCAGTTGTGACAGATCCATCGGCACGTCGCCGCCGAATGCCATGGCCATCGGCTCGACGATATGCACCAGCGACAGCTTGGCGCCGTTGCTCACCGACAGCTCGCGGGCGCGGTGGATCACAGGGTCGCACTCTTCAGTCAGATCTACGGCGACCAGGATATGGGTGTAGGGCATGAGGTGCTCCTCGTGACGGTTCAATATTGGTAAGTATGGCTGGTTTCAAGCGCATTGGTTCCAAAGTGACACAATGCGCTCATCAAAAAACGGGAGTACTGATATGACGGTCTGGTTGGTGGTGTCAATCCTGCTGGTGGTTTTGAGTCCGCTGGCATGGTTGCGTCCATCGCGTGCGCAAAGTGGCCGAATCGCCCTGCGCATGGAGGCGCGGCGCATTGGCCTGGCCATGCAACTGGCGCCTCAGGAGTGGCCGCACTGGCTGGCGCAAGAGCCGCCGAGTCCGTGCGCGCAGTACCATCGACCGCGCCGCAGCAGTAAACCGCTGTGCTGGACCTACTGGCAGAAATCACCGGGCGTGTGGGTCAATCAGTGGCAGGAAATCTGTGAGGATCGGGCGCTGCTCAATCATTTCGAGAAGTTGCCGGACAACGTCTTCAAGATCGAGGCCGACAAGCAGATGATCGCCTTGTATTGGGGCGAGAAAGGCGAAGCGACAGTGCTGTTGGATATCGACGCGACACTGAAAGCTCTGGCATGACGCGCGGATTTTTCCCACTGCAACGGTGGGGAACGTCCGGCAGACGCGCAATAAAAAGCCCGACATGATTCATCGGGCTGGGTTGGCCAGGCAGGCCGGTAAACTTTTCCACTGATCAGGCTTCGAATGATCGGTGCCTTTCCCTGTAGTCCAGCCAGCGTAGCCCGTTAAACAAGGCTCGACGCGAATTAGGGCGAATTTTCTAACTATTGATTCTATGAATGGCTTTGCATGCAGGCGCGTGTTGCAGGTCTGCGTGTTACGGAAATGACCGCAAAGTCGTATTTCAACCCGTATTTTGGGCGATTGACAATTGTCGGAAATTCCGTGAAGGTGACGTACCCAAATCAAACGGGCGTATGAATTGAGCGTTTGTCTTACTGACCGCTCCTACAGAATCCCGACTATCGCGTTGGCGGGTGTGCCGGGTGGATTGGCGTTAGCATCGACGAAAAAGCGTCCTGCCGAGCCATTCGCCTGCGTCCGACGTGTACTGTTCAGCTTCCATATCGTGGAGATCAGTTGATGATTTACGAAGGTAAAGCCATCACGGTTAAAGCTCTTGAAAGTGGCATCGTCGAATTGAAATTCGACCTCAAGGGTGAGTCCGTCAACAAGTTCAACCGTCTAACCCTGAACGAACTGCGTCAGGCCGTAGACACCATCAAGGCAGATGCTTCGATCAAGGGCGTGATCGTCAGCAGTGGCAAGGACGTCTTCATCGTCGGCGCCGACATCACCGAATTTGTCGAGAACTTCAAGCTGCCGGATGCCGAGCTGGTTGCTGGCAATCTCGAAGCCAACAAGATCTTCAGCGATTTCGAAGACCTCAACGTTCCAACCGTAGCGGCCATCAACGGCATCGCCCTGGGCGGCGGTCTGGAAATGTGCCTCGCAGCTGACTATCGCGTCATGTCCACCAAGGCCAAGATCGGTCTGCCGGAAGTCAAACTGGGGATCTACCCGGGCTTCGGCGGCACCGTGCGTCTGCCGCGCCTGATCGGTGTCGACAACGCTATCGAGTGGATTGCCTCCGGCAAGGAAAACCGTCCTGAAGACGCGCTAAAAGTAAGCGCCGTCGACGCTGTGGTTGCTCCAGAGAAGTTGCAGGAAGCTGCCCTTGAACTGATCAAGCGCGCCATCTCCGGCGAGTTCGATTACAAGGCCAAGCGTCAGCCGAAACTTGAAAAAATCAAGTTGAACGCCATTGAACAAATGATGGCTTTCGAAACCGCCAAAGGTTTCGTCGCAGGGCAAGCTGGCCCGAACTACCCGGCGCCGGTTGAAGCGATCAAGACCATCCAGAAAGCCGCGAACTTCGGTCGTGACAAGGCGCTGGAAGTGGAAGCCGCCGGTTTCGTCAAACTGGCCAAGACCTCTGCCGCGCAGAGCTTGATCGGTCTGTTCCTGAACGACCAGGAACTGAAGAAAAAGGCCAAGGCCTACGACGAAATCGCCAAAGACGTGAAGCAGGCTGCCGTACTCGGCGCCGGCATCATGGGTGGTGGTATCGCTTATCAGTCGGCTTCCAAAGGCACGCCGATCCTGATGAAGGACATCAACGAGCACGGTATCGAGCAGGGTCTGGCCGAAGCCGCCAAACTGCTGGTTGGCCGCGTTGATAAAGGTCGCATGACCGCCGCGAAAATGGCTGAAGTGCTCAACGCCATTCGTCCAACCCTGTCCTACGGCGACTTCGGTCACGTTGATCTGGTGGTCGAAGCTGTCGTCGAGAACCCGAAGGTCAAGCAAGCCGTATTGGCGGAAGTTGAAGGCCAGGTCAAAGAGGACACCATCCTCGCGTCCAACACTTCGACCATTTCCATCAGCCTGCTGGCGAAAGCCCTCAAGCGTCCGGAAAACTTCGTCGGCATGCACTTCTTCAACCCGGTGCACATGATGCCGCTGGTGGAAGTGATCCGTGGCGAGAAGTCGAGTGAGCTGGCGGTTGCCACCACCGTTGCCTACGCCAAGAAAATGGGCAAGAACCCGATCGTCGTCAACGACTGCCCGGGCTTCCTGGTCAACCGCGTACTGTTCCCGTACTTCGGCGGTTTCGCCAAGCTGGTCAGCGCCGGTGTGGACTTCGTCCGTATCGACAAGGTCATGGAAAAATTCGGCTGGCCGATGGGCCCGGCGTACCTGATGGACGTGGTCGGCATCGACACCGGTCACCACGGTCGTGACGTGATGGCTGAAGGTTTCCCGGACCGCATGAAGGATGACCGTCGTTCGGCCATTGACGTACTGTACGAAGCCAAGCGCCTGGGTCAGAAGAACGGCAAGGGCTTCTACGCCTACGAGGCCGACAAGAAAGGCAAGCAGAAGAAAGTCGCCGATCCGTCGGTACTCGAAGTGCTCAAGCCGATCGTTTACGAGCAGCGCGAAGTCACTGACGAAGACATCATCAACTGGATGATGATCCCGCTGTGCCTGGAAACCGTGCGTTGCCTGGAAGACGGCATCGTTGAAACCGCCGCTGAAGCCGACATGGGTCTGGTCTACGGTATCGGTTTCCCTCCATTCCGTGGCGGTGCGCTGCGCTACATCGACTCGATCGGTGTTGCCGAGTTCGTTGCCCTGGCTGACCAGTACGCTGATTTGGGCGCGCTGTACCACCCGACCGCGAAACTGCGTGAAATGGCCAAAACCGGCCAACGGTTCTTCGGTTAAGCGTCCCAACTTTTGAGCGAGAGTGAAATTTTATGAGCTTGAATCCAAGAGACGTCGTGATTGTCGACTTCGGTCGTACTCCGATGGGCCGCTCCAAGGGCGGCATGCACCGCAACACCCGCGCTGAAGACATGTCGGCGCACCTGATCAGCAAACTGCTGGAACGCAACGTCAAGGTAGATCCGAACGAAGTCGAAGACGTGATCTGGGGCTGCGTAAACCAGACCCTGGAGCAGGGCTGGAACATCGCGCGCATGGCGTCGCTGATGACCCAGATCCCGCACACTGCTGCCGGCCAGACCGTCAGCCGCCTGTGTGGCTCGTCGATGAGCGCGCTGCACACTGCTGCGCAAGCGATCATGACCGGTAACGGTGACGTATTCGTGGTTGGCGGCGTCGAGCATATGGGGCACGTGAGCATGATGCACGGTGTCGATCCGAACCCGCACATGTCGCTGTATGCGGCGAAAGCCTCGGGCATGATGGGTCTGACCGCTGAAATGCTTGGCAAAATGCACGGCATCACTCGCGAACAGCAGGACGCTTTCGGCGTGCGCTCCCACCAGTTGGCCCACAAGGCAACCGTGGAAGGCAAGTTCAAAGACGAAATCATCCCGATGCAGGGCTACGACGAGAACGGTTTCCTGAAACTGTTCGACTACGATGAAACCATTCGTCCGGAAACCACCCTGGAAAGTCTGGCGGCCCTGAAGCCTGCCTTCAATCCAAAGGGCGGCACCGTGACTGCCGGTACTTCGTCGCAGATCACTGACGGTGCTTCGTGCATGATCGTGATGTCGGCGCAGCGCGCACAGGACCTGGGTATCCAGCCAATGGCGGTTATCCGTTCGATGGCAGTGGCGGGTGTGGATCCGGCGATCATGGGCTATGGTCCAGTTCCGGCGACACAAAAAGCGCTGAAACGCGCGGGTCTTGGCATCAACGATATCGACTTCTTCGAGCTCAACGAAGCTTTCGCCGCACAGGCCTTGCCAGTGCTGAAAGATCTGAAAGTACTCGACAAGATGAACGAGAAGGTTAACCTGCACGGCGGCGCGATCGCCCTGGGTCACCCGTTCGGTTGCTCCGGTGCCCGTATTTCCGGCACCTTGCTGAACGTGATGAAGCAGAATAGCGGCACCTTCGGGGTGGCCACTATGTGCATTGGTCTCGGCCAAGGCATCTCCACCGTCTTCGAACGCGTTTAAGCGTCTCGTCGATGGAAGCCGGGGCCAAGTGCCCCGGTTTTTGTTTTTGTGGATTTATTTTTGTTTTTATTTTGAAAAAATTTGAGTGAGGGCCAAAGCATGCCGATACAACCTGGGCTCTATCAACATTACAAAGGTCCGCAGTACCGCGTATTCAGTGTTGCGCGGCATTCCGAGACCGAAGAAGAAGTGGTCTTTTACCAAGCCCTGTATGGGGATTACGGCTTTTGGGTGCGCCCTCTGAGCATGTTTCTCGAGTCGGTCGAGGTTGACGGCGAGCAGGTGCCACGCTTTGCTTTGGTGCAAGCCGAACCGAGCCTTTTTTCCAAGGCGTAAGGGGAGTGCGCACAGAACCCTGTGCTTGACCTCACCTTGTATCAACTATATATAGCGGTGCCGCGTCAGGCGCCAACCGCCTTTCACTTCTAGAATTCAGGAATTTTCTGATCCATGGGCAAATCGCTGGTCATTGTGGAATCCCCGGCTAAGGCCAAGACCATCAACAAGTATCTGGGTAACCAATACGTGGTGAAGTCGAGTATCGGCCATATCCGAGACCTGCCCACCAGCGGTTCGGCTAGCGCCAGCAAAGAGCCAGCCGCCAAGCGCGGCAAGGCTGCTGCGGGCGAAGGTCCGGTGCTCACGCCGAAAGAGAAAGCGCGCAAGCAGCTGGTCTCGCGTATGGGTGTCGATCCCGATCATGGCTGGAAAGCCAAGTACGAGATCCTCCCGGGCAAAGAGAAAGTCATCGAAGAGCTGCGCCGGCTCGCCAAAGATGCTGACACCATCTATCTCGCAACCGACTTGGATCGCGAGGGGGAAGCCATTGCCTGGCACCTGCGCGAAGCCATCGGTGGTGACGACAGCCGCTACAAGCGCGTGGTGTTCAACGAAATCACCAAGAAGGCGATTCAGGAAGCGTTCTCCAAGCCGGGCGAGCTGGACATCGATCGTGTCAACGCTCAACAGGCGCGTCGCTTCCTCGACCGCGTTGTTGGCTACATGGTTTCGCCGTTGCTGTGGGCAAAGATCGCCCGTGGCCTGTCTGCCGGTCGCGTGCAATCGGTTGCCGTGAAACTGGTAGTTGAGCGTGAGCGCGAGATTCGTGCGTTCAACCCGGAAGAATACTGGGAAGTGCATGCCGATCTCGGCACCACCAAAGGCTCGACCGTGCGTTTCGAAGTGGCTCGCGAGAAAGGCGAAGCCTTCAAGCCGCTTAATGAAACCCAGGCCATGGCGGCGCTGGAGAAGCTCAAGTCTTCCAGCTACAGCATCGTTAAGCGCGAAGACAAACCGACCAGCAGCAAGCCGTCGGCACCGTTCATCACCTCGACCCTGCAACAGGCTGCCAGTAACCGCCTGGGCTTCGGCGTGAAGAAAACCATGATGATGGCCCAGCGTCTGTACGAAGCCGGCTACATCACTTATATGCGTACCGACTCGACCAACCTCTCGGCTGATGCCGTGACGATGGCGCGTGCCTATATTGAAGACGAGTTCGGCAAGAAGTACCTGCCGGAAACGCCGAACGTCTACAGCAGCAAGGAAGGCGCACAAGAGGCTCACGAAGCGATTCGTCCGTCCGACGCCAATACCATTCCAAGCAAGCTGGCGGGCATGGAACGTGATGCTGAGCGTCTCTACGAGCTGATCTGGCGCCAGTTCCTCGCTTGCCAGATGCTGCCGGCACAATATCTGTCGACTACTGTCAGCGTCGGCGCTGGCGATTTCGAGCTGCGTGCCAAAGGCCGCATCCTCAAGTTCGACGGTTACACCCGTGTCATGCCGCAGATCGCCAAACCAGGCGATGACGACGTTCTGCCAGATATGGCGCAGGGCGACGTGATGAAGCTGATCAAGCTTGATCCGTCCCAGCATTTCACCAAGCCGCCGGCGCGTTATTCGGAAGCGAGCCTGGTTAAAGAAATGGAAAAACGCGGCATCGGTCGTCCTTCGACGTACGCCGCGATCATTTCTACCATTCAGGATCGCGGTTACGTGACCCTGCATAACCGTCGTTTCTATTCGGAAAAGATGGGCGACATTGTTACCGAGCGTCTGTCCGAAAGCTTCTCGAACCTGATGGATTACGGCTTTACCGCCGGCATGGAAGAGAACCTCGATGACGTGGCGCAGGGCGAGCGCGACTGGAAAAACGTGCTGGACGAGTTCTACGGCGACTTCAAAAAGAAACTCGAAGTGGCCGAAAACCCGGACAGCGGCATGCGTGCCAACCAGCCGGTCATGACCGATATTCCGTGCACCACTTGCGGCCGTCCGATGCAGATTCGTACCGCATCGACCGGCGTGTTCCTCGGTTGCTCGGGCTACAGCCTGCCGCCGAAAGAGCGCTGCAAGGCCACCGTCAATCTGGTGCCGGGCGATGAAATCGCTGCGGACGACGAGGGCGAATCGGAATCGCTGGTGCTGCGCGGCAAGCATCGCTGCCCGATCTGCAGCACGGCGATGGACGCTTACCTGCTCGACGAGAAACGCAAGCTGCACATCTGCGGTAACAACCCGGACTGCGCCGGCTACGAAATCGAAGAGGGCAGCTATCGCATCAAAGGCTACGAAGGTCCGAGCCTGGAATGCGACAAGTGCGGCAGCGAGATGCAACTCAAGACCGGCCGCTTCGGCAAGTTCTTCGGCTGCACCAACCCGACCTGCAAGAACACCCGCAAACTGCTGAAGAGTGGTGACGCGGCGCCGCCGAAGATGGACCCGGTGAAGATGCCTGAGCTGAAATGCGAAAAGGTCAACGACACCTATATCCTGCGCGACGGTGCCTCCGGCCTGTTCCTGGCGGCCAGCCAGTTCCCGAAAAACCGCGAGACCCGTGCTCCGTTGGTGATCGAGATTGTGCCGCACAAGGACGAAATCGATCCGAAGTACCACTTCCTCTGCGACGCTCCGAAGAAGGATCCTGACGGCCTGCCAGCGGTCATCCGCTACAGCCGCAAGACCAAGGAGCAATATGTGCAGACCGAAGTCGACGGCAAGCCTACCGGTTGGAAGGCTTTCTACGACGGCGGCAAGTGGACGGTTGAAGACAAACGTACAAAGGCCAAGGCTGAGTAAGCGTTAGTCCGATACTGCAAAGGCCGCATGAGAACCCTCGGGTTCTCATGCGGCCTTTTTGTTTTGTGCTTGCGGTTGGATCAACTGATCCACGACACTGTCCGGCCTGTGTGAAGCAATTATTTCGTTGTGGAGACTGCCTTCATGGCCCACGAACTCTATACCCGTACCAACCAGAAGATCTATTTCGCCGGCCTTTCGCTGGAAGCCTTGGCTCGCGCTGAAGAAGGGCGGGCGATGAATTCTCTGGCGCTGATTCAGGCTGGTCGTGAATCGGCGTTGTTTCATCTCTACGGCGCGCTGTTGGGGCTGTGTCATGAGATTGCCGGATTCTATCGCCTGCCTCAGGCTAGCGCGCCACGAGCGGAGGCGTTATTGACGCGTGAAGTGCTGGAGTCGATCGCGATTCCCGAACTGGCTGAAATGGTCGAGTTGGCGGGTAATCCGGAAACCTGGCTGGCGAAGCTGTTGGCGGCGCACTCGGCGCTGTTCCAGCCACCACGGGTTCCGCACAAGCCCAAGGGTGATGTGACACAGCCGTTGATTCAGGCGGTTAATCTGGATGAAGCAGAGGCGCCGCGGGAATTGAGCCGGGAAGAGCTGGAGAGCTGGCGGCAGAACCTCAAGGGTCTGGCCATCCGGTTTCGCGAAGGTTTGAACGAGTGCTGACAGGTATTGACTCGGTGGCAATCTGAAACATGCTGCTGGTCAAGATCCCGAGCGAAGCCTGAATGATGTCTATATAATCCCTGCCTTTCGTGGAGAACAGACCTATATGCCAACGTCCTTTCTAGAAATTGTCGAGTTACCAGACGGCCGAATCGAACTGCGCAGGGCTGAGGACGAAGGTTCTCTGGTGACTCTGGATTTCTCCGAGGATGCCAAGACCTTCCTGCAGGGCCAGCACGTGGAAATCGCCAAGGCGATGTTGAGCGTCGGCGTGCAGATGGCAGGTCGAATGATTGAAGGCGAATTTGATAAGGACGAGGGGCCGCGGGTTCTTCATTGATCCCCGCCTATTTTCAGCTTTTTGTCATTGCCGCTTCAGATCGGCTTCTCTGTCCCTGGAGAAGCCCTGCGCTTCACACAGCGCTTTTTAATCGCTAATCAGCCCAAACGAATATTCAGGCTTTGAGCGTCGCCCGTACGTGCAGCGCTGATCAGCTGTTGCCGCGAACTGCTGTTCAACGGATTGAGCCAGGTGACCACTGTGTGGCTGCGGCCCAGGCGCAATGCTTCGCACGCCAGTTGCTGGGCGCTCTGAGTGCCTCGCGGTTGCAGCAGTAGAATGCGTTCACGATTCAGGCCGGCATCCCGCAGCCAGGTTTGCGTCAGGCTCGCTGGCGGTGCAATCAGCGTCAGCCAGCGGGCGTCCTGATCTTCGCTCAGTTCGCGAAGGATCGGGGCAAGCAGGTTCAGGCAGTTCCCGGCCGCACCGCGCAGTGACAGCTCACTGAATACTTCAGGTTCGGCATTCCAGGGGCGCTCGACCACTTCTTTTAGGGTCGGTGCCATTGGTTGCGCCAGAAACGCTTCGAATAAAGGCAGTTGTGTTTGCTGAGGTATGTGTGGGAACTGCATAAAGCCTCCTTTAGCGGCGGATTACGCCGACACTCAAGCCTTCGATCACCAGTTCCTGATCTTTCAGGTCGACTTCGATAGGGGCGAACTCAGGGTTTTCGGCCATCAGCCAGACCTTGCTGCCTTCACGCTTGAAGCGTTTGACGGTCACTTCATCGCCGATGCGGGCGACGACAACCTGGCCATTGCGCGCTTCGCGAGTAGTGTGGACGGCCAGCAGGTCACCATCGAAAATGCCGATGTCCTTCATGCTCATACCGTGCACGCGCAACAGATAGTCGGCGCGCGGGTGGAAGAAGGCGGGATTGATGTTGCAGGATTCTTCGATGTGCTGCTGAGCGAGGATCGGCGCGCCGGCAGCGACACGGCCAATGATCGGCAGGGTAGAGTCGTCAGCCTTGGCTTCGAAGCCAGGAATGCGAATGCCTCGCGAGGCGCCCGGGGTCATCTCGATGGCGCCTTTGCGGGCCAGGGCCTTGAGGTGTTCTTCTGCCGCGTTCGGCGACTTGAAGCCCAGTTCCTGAGCGATTTCCGCACGGGTTGGCGGATAACCATTGTCTTCGAGGCAACGTTTGATAAAGGCCAGAATCTCGGCTTGGCGTGGCGTCAGCTTTAGCATAATGATCGCTCTGTCTTTTTATACAGTGACTGGGATTATATACAGTGAAACGGTCTTGGCAATGCCCGTTTTTTTGCCCGCCGCCGGACGGTCGGCAGCGCTGCTTATAAAAGCGCCGGGGTTGTGTGGTTAAATAGCTGACCGACCATTCCCAAAACGAACCGGCAGGCTTGACAACGCACAGGCTGAAACGTATGTTTCAAACAAGTGTTTGTCAGGCGGAGTAGCCATGGCCCAGTCGGAAACCGTTGAACGCATTCTTGATGCTGCCGAGCAGTTGTTCGCGGAGAAAGGTTTCGCTGAAACCTCATTGCGTTTGATCACCAGCAAGGCTGGCGTCAACCTGGCAGCAGTCAACTATCATTTCGGCTCGAAAAAAGCCCTGATTCAGGCGGTGTTCTCGCGCTTCCTCGGGCCGTTCTGCATCAGCCTCGACAAAGAGCTGGAGCGTCGCCAGGCCAAGCCTGAAAACAAGCCGACGCTCGAAGAACTGCTGGAAATCCTCGTCGAGCAGGCCCTCGTGGTTCAGCCTCGCAGCGGCAACGATCTGTCGATCTTCATGCGCTTGCTCGGCCTCGCATTCAGTCAGAGCCAGGGCCACTTGCGCCGTTATCTGGAAGACATGTACGGCAAGGTGTTCCGCCGCTACATGCTGCTGGTCAACGAGGCCGCGCCACGTATTCCTCCGATCGAGCTGTTCTGGCGTGTGCACTTCATGCTCGGCGCCGCCGCATTCAGCATGTCCGGTATCAAGGCGTTGCGCGCAATCGCCGAGACCGATTTCGGCGTCAACACCTCCATCGAACAAGTCATGCGCCTGATGGTGCCGTTCCTTGCCGCAGGCATGCGCGCCGAAACTGGTGTCACTGACACGGCGATGGCCACCGCACAACTGCGTCCGCGCAGCAAATCAACGCCGGTCGCCGCCAAGGTTTAACCGCGCACGGGTGGGCGCGGCAGCTGGTATCCGCTAAGCTAGCCGCCCATGCCGACTCTCGTTCTGAACCCGATCCAAACAGAAATTGCCGACCTGCCGAGCATTGCTCACGGTAGCGATTTTCTGCGCATCGGGTTTTTCGTTTTCAAGGAATTTCTATGACTGCTGGCCTGCAAGGCTCGTTGATGGTGGACGTCGCCGGTACTTGGCTGACGGCTGAAGATCGCCAATTGTTGCGTCAGCCCGAAGTGGGCGGCCTGATCATTTTTGCGCGCAACATTGAGCATCCGCGTCAGGTGCGCGAGCTCAGCGCAGCGATTCGCGCGATTCGCCCGGATTTGCTGTTGGCCGTCGATCAAGAGGGCGGTCGCGTGCAGCGCCTGCGCCAAGGCTTCGTACGCCTGCCAGCGATGCGCGCCATTGCCGACAACCCGAATGCCGAATACCTCGCCGAGCAATGCGGCTGGATCATGGCCACCGAAGTGCTGGCCGTCGGCCTCGACCTGAGCTTTGCCCCAGTGCTTGATCTGGATTACCAGCGCAGCGCCGTGGTCGGCACCCGTTCATTTGAAGGTGACCCCGAGCGTGCCGCACTGCTCGCCGGGGCATTCATTCGCGGCATGAACAGCGCGGGCATGGCGGCCACCGGCAAGCACTTCCCCGGTCATGGCTGGGCCGAAGCCGATTCCCACGTCGCGATCCCGAATGACGAACGCAGCCTCGACGAAATCCGCGCCAACGACCTTGTGCCCTTCGCCAAACTCAGCAAGCAACTGGCCGCAATCATGCCGGCGCACGTCATCTATCCGCAGGTCGATTCACAGCCTGCCGGCTTCTCGCGGCGCTGGTTGCAGGACATCTTGCGCGGCGAATTGCAGTTCGACGGTGTGATCTTCAGCGATGACCTGTCGATGGCCGGTGCGCACGTGGTCGGCGACGCCGCGAGCCGCATCGAGGCCGCGCTCACTGCCGGCTGCGACATGGGCCTGGTGTGCAACGACCGCGCCGCTGCCGAACTGGCCCTCAGTGCGGCGCAACGGATGAAGGTCAAGCCATCGGCGCGAATCGCGCGGATGCGCGGTCAGGCATTCGCCAGCACCGATTATCGCCAGGATCCGCGCTGGCTCACCGCTATCGGCGCGCTCAAAGACGCTCAACTGATCGATTAAGGATTTTTCGCTATGACCGTTTACGCAATCATCGGTGGCACCGGCCTGACCCAGCTCGAAGGCCTGAGCATTCGTCAGTCGCTGGCAGTCGACACGCCCTACGGCGCACCCTCAGCCGAAGTACAGATCGGCGAATACGCTGGCAAGGAAGTGCTGTTCCTCGCCCGTCACGGCCACCCGCACCGCTTTCCGCCGCACAAGGTCAACTACCGCGCCAATCTGTGGGCGTTGAAGCAGGCGGGTGCCGAGGCGATCATCGCGGTGAACGCCGTGGGCGGGATTCATTCGGCGATGGGCACCGGGCATTTCTGCGTGCCGCATCAGATCGTCGACTACACCAGCGGGCGTGAACACACCTATTTCGCAGATGATCTGGAGCATGTCACCCACATCGACTTCAGCTTTCCTTACAGCGAACCGCTGCGTCAGCAATTGATTGCCGCCGTGGCTGCCGAAGGTTGCGAGTACAGCGATCAGGGCGTGTATGCCTGCACTCAAGGCCCGCGTCTGGAGACCGTGGCCGAGATCGTGCGTCTGGAGCGTGATGGCTGCGACATCGTCGGCATGACCGGTATGCCGGAAGCGGCGCTGGCACGTGAGCTGGAGCTGGATTACGCCTGTCTGGCGCTGGTGGTGAACCCTGCTGCGGGCAAGACCACTGAAGTGATTACCATGGCCGAGATCGAGCAGGCTTTGCATGACGGCATGGGCAAGGTGAAGTCGGCGTTGGCGCGGGTACTCAAGGGCTGAGTCCTGCCGAGACCGAGTTGACCCCATCGCTGGCAAGCCAGCTTCCACAAGAATCGAGTTGAATCACATTTTTGTGTACGACTCATAACCTGTGGGAGCTGGCTTGCCAGCGATAGCTATCTAACAGACGAAAAAGATCTCAACGCTTCTCGAGCTTGTCCGGCAACGGCGCAAACAACGCTTCAATATCATCACTCTGCAACTTCCAGTCCCCGGCCTTGCGCCCATCCAGCACGCCCGCCGCCAAGTCGGATTTTTCCTTCTGCAGATGCTGAATCTTCTCTTCCACCGTGCCCCGGGCAATCATCTTGTAGACGAACACCGGTTTCTCCTGACCAATTCGGTAAGCGCGGTCCGTCGCCTGATTCTCGGTCGCCGGGTTCCACCACGGGTCGTAGTGAATCACCGTATCCGCTTCGGTCAGATTCAGGCCAACACCACCGGCCTTCAGACTGATCAGAAATATCTGACGCTTGCCGCTCTGGAATTCCTTCACCGGCGTACGCCGATCGCGGGTTTGGCCGGTCAGCAACGCGTAGGAGACATTGCGCTTTTTCAGCTCGTCTTCAATCAATGACAGCATCGAGGTGAACTGCGAAAACAGCAGAATCCTTCGGCCTTCCTCGAATAACTCTTCAAGCATCTCCATCAAACTGTCGAGCTTGCCGGACGTACTGCCGCGCGCGGGCAGGGTGGCGTCGTTGACCAGGCGCAGATCGCAGCAGACCTGACGCAGTTTCAACAGCGCTTCAAGAATGATGATCTGGCTGCGCGCGACACCCTTGCGGGTGATCTCGTCGCGGACTTTCTTGTCCATCGCCAGGCGCATGGTTTCGTACACGTCGCGCTGCGCTTCGTTGAGATCGACCCAGTGGATGATCTCGGTTTTCGGCGGCAACTCGGTAGCGACCTGTTCCTTGGTGCGACGTAGCAGAAACGGTTTGATCCGGCCGTTGAGGTGCTGAAGCCGGACTTCGCTGCCGCGCTTTTCAATCGGCACGCGGTAATCGGCGTTGAAGCTTTTTACGTCGCCAAGCCAGCCCGGCAGCAGGAAGTGAAACAGCGACCACAGCTCACCCAGGTGGTTTTCCAGCGGTGTACCACTCAGGCACAGGCGCTGACGCGCATTCAGCTCGCGCGCTGCCTGCGCCGCTTTGCTGTTCGGGTTCTTGATGTACTGCGCCTCATCCAGCACCAGCACATGCAGCGGCTGCTTTGCCAAACGTTCGACGTCCTTGGGCAGCAGCGCGTAGGTGGTGAGAATCAGGTCGAAATCAGCCAGATTGTCGAAGTGCTTCTTGCGAGTGGCGCCGTACAGCGCGACCACGTTCAACTGCGGTGTGAAATGCGCCGCTTCATCCAGCCAGTTCGGAATCAGACTGGTCGGCATCACCACCATGCAAGGGCGATCGAGGCGACCGGCGATTTTCTCACTGAGAATATGCGCCAGGGTCTGTAGGGTTTTGCCCAGACCCATGTCATCCGCGAGAATCCCGCCGACTTCCAGTTGCCGCAGCGACTGCATCCAGCTCAAGCCTTCAAGCTGATACGGGCGCAGCGTCGCATTCAAGCCTTCCGGCGCTTCAACGCTGAAATCACGAATGTCGCGCAGGCGTTGGGCGAAGGTGCGAATCTGCTCGCCACCCTCCCACAGGAGCGGAATGCCTTCCAGCGAGTTCAGGCGTATGGCGTCGGCCTTGCTCAGGCGCAAAGTGGTTTCGCCCGGCTCCTGCAAATAGAACTCGCCGAGGGTCATCAGCACCGGTTTCAACCGGCCCAACGGCAATGCCACCTGCAATGGCCCGTGCTCGCTGTTGCGTTGCGGGACGTTGACCAGAATCAGCTCGTCATCACGACGGCGCGCAAGACGTTCCGGGTTGAGAATCTCCGCGTGCGAGCGCATCAGGTTGAGCAGGATCGGCAGCAAACTCAGGCGTTCACCGTTGACGATGATCCCCAACTCCAGATCGAACCAGTCACGTTCCGGTGCCTGTTCGACTGTGGCGTACCAGTCATCCACAGCGGTCAGGTCAAAGCCGAACTCTTCGTCAATCTGCAATTCCCAGCCTTGGGTGCGCAGCTTCGGCAGATCGTTGAGAGTGAACGTCAGCCACGCGCTGTCGTTGACCATCTCATACAGCTCGCCGGCACTTTCCGGCAGGGCTTTGCTCTGTCGCGTAGCGATGCGAAAGCCAAGGATTCGTAACTGTTCGCGGTAGGACTGTTCGACATCCGGGTGACGTTTTATCCGCAGCGTCTGGGTTTCCTGGCGGATCAGGATGTCACTGTTCTTCTGCCCGCTGACGTATTCGTCCAGATAACTGAACGATAGCGCCGCACGATGCTGGATGTAGCGCTGCATCTTGCCGTTGCGCGGTTCGAAAGCGCTGAACTCGACACTGGCCAGCCACAGGCGCGGCATTGGCTGAACGTTATCGACCAGCACTTGCGGCGGTGCTTTCGGGCCGCGATTTTCCAGCACTGCCTGGAGTTTTTCCAGCAGTTCGGCATCTTTGGCGGCGGCGGGGTAGTCGAGGGTTTCCTGAACTTTCAGCAACACCGCTGCGCAGTGTTTGCAATTGGTGCGAACCGGGCAGGTGCAACCGGCATCGACCAACAGCAGAGTGCCTTTGGCTGACTCGCGCAGGTGAATGGTCTGGCGGTAAACGTTACCGCCAGAGCCTTCGCAACTGGCGGTGATGGTTGCATCGCCGACCTGAGCGATGCGTACCCGGTTTTCCAGGGCGTAGCGGCGGCCACGCTCCAGGCTCTGTTCCTTGAATCGGCTGACCCAGGAGGGTGCCAACGGTTTACTCAGCGGCGGGTTCATAAGGACTTCGATCAGTCCGGAATCGCTTCAGGCGCTTCCCGTGGCGCAGGTGCGGTCAGGGAAGTGATCTTGATCAGCAACGCCAGGTGGCCGTTGTCGAGGTAGTTGAGCTGGCCATTCTTGGTGTGGCTGTCCTGTTTCAGGCGTTCACTGGCGGTGACCAGGCCATTGGCGTCGAGCTGATTGACCCAGAAGTCGGCGGCGACATCGGTGAAGCGTCCGAGCTTCAGCTCCAGCGTGCCTTCGATCGGGAACTGGCCGAACTGCTCCTTGCCGTCACTGACCGCGACTTTCGCCGGTGCTTCGCCGAGGGTCTGTTGCCAGGCCTTGTGCATCAGCACGCTGTACTCGCCGCTGGCGGTGAGTTTGCTGGCGACATCATTGAGCGCCGGTGTCCGCGTGCTGTTCTCAGCCAAGCGCTGGGCGCCGACGGCCCAGTCTTCCGGTGCTGCGCGGCTGACAATCGCCGGCACAGCGTTCTGGCGCACCAGAATCATCTCGACCTGATACAGGTCATCGGCAAACGCCGTAGGTGCTACCAAAGTCAGTAGCAAAGTCAGTGAGCGAAACAGGCGCATGCGGCGTCCTTCAAACAGTTTTCGGGATGAGGCGCTCGAACAGCGCCTCTACAGTATTAAAGCGCTCTTCCGGGCGTTCCATCGGCACCTGGAATTTAAACATCGTGGCGCCTTCGAATTTGTAGCGTTTTGGCTGGCTCTGGATCAGTTTGATCAGGGTCATCGGGTCGACCGGCGTCTGCGCCGCGAACTCGATTCGTCCACCTTGCGGCCCTCCGTCGACCTTCTTGATACCCAACTGTTCAGCCTGCAACTTCAATGCAGTGATGCGCACCAGGTTTTTGGTCGGCTCAGGCAGCAGGCCGAAACGGTCGATCATCTCGACTTGCAGATCCTTCAGGCCTTCCTCGTCGGTGGCCGAAGCGATGCGCTTGTACAGGATCAGGCGCGCGTGAACGTCAGGCAGATAGTCTTCCGGAATCAGTGCCGGCACCCGCAGGTTGACTTCCGGGCCACCGCCGAGCGGCTGGTCGAGGTTCGGCTGCTCGCCCTTACGGATTGATTTCACCGCGCGTTCGAGCATTTCCATGTACAGCGTGAAGCCCACAGCCTGAATCTGACCGCTCTGGCCATCGCCGAGCAGTTCGCCGGCGCCACGGATTTCCAGGTCGTTGGTCGCGAGCACGAAACCCGCCCCGAGATCCTGGGTATTGGCGATCGCCTCCAGACGTTTTTCTGCGTCCGAAGTGATTTGCTGGCGCGGCGGCGTCAGCAGGTACGCGTAAGCCTGGTGGTGACTGCGGCCGACACGACCACGCAATTGGTGCAGTTGTGCCAGGCCAAACTTGTCGGCGCGCTCGATGATGATGGTGTTGGCGCTCGGCACGTCGATGCCGGTCTCGATGATGGTCGAGGCGATCAGCACGTTGAAACGCTTGTGATAGAAGTCGCTCATCACCTGTTCGAGTTCGCGTTCGCGCATCTGTCCGTGACCGATGCCGATGCGGGCTTCCGGCACCAGCTCGGCGAGATCGGCGGCGCATTTCTCGATGGTTTTCACATCGTTGTGCAAGTAGTAAACCTGACCGCCGCGCAGCAGTTCGCGGAGCAGAGCCTCTTTGACCGTGCTCTTGTTCTGCTCCATGACGAAAGTGCGCACCGACAGGCGTCGCGCTGGCGGCGTGGCAATGATCGACAGATCGCGCATGCCCGACACCGCCATGTTCAGCGTGCGCGGAATCGGTGTGGCGGTCAGCGTGAGGATGTCTACTTCGCTGCGCAGGGCCTTGAGCTGTTCTTTCTGACGCACACCGAAGCGGTGTTCTTCGTCGATGATCACCAGCCCGAGGTTTTTGATCTTCACATCGTCGGACAGCAGTTTGTGCGTGCCGATGACGATGTCGATCTTGCCTTCCGCCAGGTCGGCGATCGCCGCATTGACTTCCTTGGTCGACTTGAAGCGGCTCATCACTTCGACAGTCACCGGCCAGTCGGCGAAGCGGTCGCGGAAACTGTTGTAGTGCTGCTGGGCGAGCAGGGTGGTCGGCACCAGAATCGCTACCTGACGACCGCCGTGCACGGCAATAAACGCCGCGCGCATGGCCACTTCGGTCTTGCCGAAACCGACGTCGCCGCAGACCAGTCGATCCATCGGTTTCGGCGCGAGCATGTCGGCGCGCACGGCTTCGATGGTGGTTTGTTGATCCGGGGTTTCTTCGAACGGGAAACCAGCGCTGAACGTTGCGTAATCGGCTTTCGGGTCGGCGAACGCATAACCTTCGCGAGCGGCACGACGGGCATAGATGTCAAGCAGTTCAGCGGCAACGTCACGCACTTGTTCGGCGGCTTTGCGCTTGGCTTTCTGCCAGGTCTCGGAGCCGAGGCGGTGCAGCGGCGCCAGTGCATCGTCGCTGCCGGTGTAGCGCGCGATCAGATGCAGGTTGGCCACCGGCACGTAGAGCTTGGCGTTCTCGGCGTATTCGAGGGTGAGGAATTCGGCGGCCTGATCGTCGATTTCCAGAATGGTCAGGCCGAGGTAGCGGCCGACGCCGTGATCGATATGCACCACCGGCGCGCCTTCGCGCAACTCGGTCAGGTTCTTGATCACCGCATCGTTGTTGCCATCGGCACGCTTCTCGCGACGGCGACGCTGCATCACGCGCTGGCCGAACAGCGGACTTTCGGCGACCAGTGCCAGCGCCGGTTCGTCGAGCATCAGGCCTTCGTCGAGCGGCGCAATAGTGATCGCCAGGCGATCCTTGCTCGCAACGAAGTCCGGCCAGCTGTCGACGGTTTTCGGCCGCAGCTTCAGGCGCTCGAGCAACTCCAGCAGCACTTCGCGACGCCCAGCGGATTCGGCGGTGAACAGCACGCGCCCAGGGAATTCGTCGAGGAATCCGGCCAGTGCCGCCAGCGGTTGCGTGGCTTTGGCCTCGATCGCCAGATTCGGCAGGGCTTGCGCCGGGAAGCGCTCGCGCCCGGCACCGCTTTCGACGTCCTGTTGGCTGGCGACCACGCGCGGCCAGCTCTTCAAGCGCGCGAAGCAGTCTTCCACCGGCAGGAACAATTCAGCGGGTGGCAATAAAGGACGCGATGGATCGACGCGGCGCTCTTCATAGCGATTACGCACATCGTTCCAGAAATTTTCGGCCGCTTGCTCGATGCCCGGCAGCGAGAACACTTGCGTGTCCTGCGGCAGGTAATCGAACAGGGTCGAGGTTTCGTCGAAGAACAGCGGCAGGTAGTACTCGATGCCGGCCGGGGTAATCCCGCTGCTCAGATCCTGAAAGATCGGGCAGCGCCGGAAGTCGACGTCGAAACGCTCGCGGAAACGTGCCTTGAAACGGGTGACTGCGTCTTTCTGCAACGGAAATTCGCGTGCCGGTAGCAGCTTGACCGATTCGACCTTGTCGATCGAGCGCTGGTTTTCCGGATCGAATGTACGCAGGGTTTCGATTTCGTCATCGAACAGGTCGATGCGATAGGGCAGTTTGCTGCCCATCGGGAACAGGTCGATCAATGCGCCACGCACGGTGAACTCGCCGTGCTCATAAACCGTGTCGACGTAGCGGTAGCCGCTGGCTTCGAGCCGCGAGCGCATCTGTTCAACGTCGAGTTTCTGGCCGACATCGAGTACCAGACTGCTGCCGAGCAGGAATTTGGTCGGCGCCAGACGATGCAGGGCGGTGGTGATCGGCACCACCAGTACGCCATGCGCCAGTTCCGGCAGCCTATATAAGCTGGCGATGCGCTGGGAAATGATGTCCTGGTGCGGCGAGAACAGGTCGTACGGCAGGGTTTCCCAGTCGGGGAAATGCAGAACGGGCAAATCCGGGGCGAAGAAACTCAGCTCCTGTTCCAGTCGTTCAGCGCTCTGGCTGTCGGCGGTCAGTAGCAGGGTGAAGCGCTTGGCAGCGCTGGCAGCCTCGGCAATCGCCAGACTGAGGGCAGCACCGGGCAAATTGCCCCAATGCTGTTTACCTGCCTCGGCAGGGAGTAGCGGTAGACGCAGAACGGGCACGGAAGGTTGAGCTCCAGGCTTTGCGACAAAGTCGGTAATTGTAGCGGCGTCCGGTGTCACCTGTCAGTTGCAGACTGTGTCTATCTTCGCTGTTTCGGCGAAATGTAGTGGTAACCATAAAAAGCAGGCGTTTTTTAGCGATTATGTAGTGCCGAAATTGGCTCGTGTTACGGAGGGTTACAGACATCGTCTAACAGTCGACGAAAAATTGACTGCGCTGGAAGCCGCGTATTTACTGGGCTGGCGCGAGGCGTGATTTTTTTGAAAGGAATTTTGTTACCGATTTCGCGACAAGCGCGCATTGCTGAATGAGGTTGTCGGCGGCATAATGTAGCCCCTTTTTTCTGCCCCTACATGTGGAAGGTTACCGTGACTCAGAAGCCCGACCAGTGTCTTGGTGAATGGATCGACCGTGAAGCTCTCGCAGAAGCGATGATTCCGCTTATCGGTCAGCTCTACCGCAATAACAACGTGGTGAGCTCGATCTATGGCCGCAGCCTGATCAACCAGTCTGTCATCGCGATTCTCAAAGCTCACCGCTTTGCGCGTCACCGTTCTTCCGACGACAGCGAACTCTCCGTCCACGAAACATTCCCACTGCTTAAAGCCATGAGCGAGCTCAAGCTCGGCGCGGCTTCGGTAGATCTGGGCAAGTTGGCGTTCAAATTCCGCAACGAAGGCAACGGCCGTACCGCCGAGCAGTTCGTGCGTGAAGAAATGGCTGACGTGGTTGGCCAGCAAAACGCTTCGGCCCGTAAAGGCACCGACGTTGTGCTGTACGGCTTCGGTCGTATCGGTCGTCTGCTGGCGCGTATCCTGATCGAGAAAACCGGTGGTGGCGACGGTCTGCGTCTGCGTGCCATCGTCGTGCGCAAAGGCGCCGACAACGACCTGACCAAGCGCGCCAGCCTGCTGCGTCGCGATTCGGTGCATGGTTCGTTCAACGGCACCATCACCATCGACGAAGAAAATAACACCATCACCGCCAACGGTAACCTGATCCAGGTGATCTACGCGAAGAACCCGACTGAAGTGGATTACACCCAGTACGGCATCAAAGACGCGCTGCTGGTGGACAATACCGGTGTATGGCGTGACGCCGATGGCCTGGGCCAGCACTTGCAGTGCCCGGGTATCGACCGCGTTGTTCTGACCGCGCCAGGCAAAGGCAAGCTGAAGAACATCGTTCACGGTATCAACCACAGCGAAATCACCGCTGACGACAAGATCGTCTCCGCCGCTTCCTGCACCACCAACGCCATCGTGCCGGTGCTGAAAGCTGTGAATGACAAGTTCGGCATCATCAACGGTCACGTCGAAACCGTTCACTCGTACACCAACGACCAGAACCTGATCGACAACTTCCACAAGGGCGATCGCCGTGGTCGTAGCGCCGCGCTGAACATGGTGATCACCGAGACCGGTGCTGCCACCGCCGCTGCCAAGGCCCTGCCTGAGCTGGCCGGCAAGCTGACCGGTAACGCGATCCGTGTGCCGACGCCAAACGTGTCGATGGCCATTCTCAACCTCAACCTTGAGAAAGCCGCTACCCGTGAAGAGATGAACGAGTACCTGCGCTACATGGCGCTGCACTCCGATCTGCACAAGCAAATCGACTTCGTTAACTCGCAGGAAGTGGTTTCGACCGACTTCGTTGGTTCGCGCCACGCCGGTGTGGTCGACGCTGAAGCGACCATCACCCAGGATAACCGCGTTGTTCTGTACGTCTGGTACGACAACGAGTTCGGTTACAGCTGCCAGGTGATCCGCGTTATGGAAGACATGGCCGGGGTAAACCCGCCAGCATTCCCGCGCTAAGCCTTAGCTGCACATGAAAACGCCCCGACTTTGGTCGGGGCGTTTTTGTTTGTGTGCCTTTTAGAGCTGTGTTGTCAGTACCGGCCTCTTCGCGAGCAGGCTCGCTCCCACACTGGATCTGTGTCGCTCAGAAAATTCCCTGTGGGAGCGAGCCTGCTCGCGAAAGCGTTCTATCGAGCGCCGCCGGGTATGGCCGCTTGCGCGGTGCGCAGTTCATGCTTATTGCCGCGGAACAACACCAGCGTCGCAATCAACCCCAACACCGCCGCGCCACTCAGCCAGATCCCCGGCGCAGCCTTGTTATCCAGCACATGGATCAGATAAGTACACGCCGCCGGCGTAAACCCGCCGAAGGTTGCCGTCGCCAGGCTATAGGCCAGCGAGAACCCGGTCGTTCGCACTTCCACCGGCATGATCTCGGTCAGTGCCACCACCATCGCGCCGTTGTACGAGCCGTAGAGGAACGACAGCCATAACTCGACGATCAGCAAATGGCTGAAGCTCGGATTCGCCACCAGCCACGACAGGGCAGGGTAAGCGGTAAGAATCGCCAGAATCGTCGCCGCCAGCAGTAGGGGTTTGCGCCCGATCTTGTCGGACACCGCGCCCATCACCGGCAGCCAGAAGAAGTTCGACAGGCCGATACACACAGTCACCAGCAACGCATCGAAGTCAGACAAGTGCAGCTCAGCCTTGCCGAACGTCGGGGTGTACGCGGTAATCAAGTAGAAGGACACCGTGGTCATCACCACCAGCGCCATGCCGGCGATGACGATGCCAAAGTTCTGACCGATCGAACGGACAATTTCCCGCAGGGTAGGGCGATGTTTCCGCGCCTGAAATTCCGGGGTTTCTTCCAGCGAACGGCGAATAACGAAGATCACCGGCACAATCATGCAGCCGATCAGGAACGGCACGCGCCAGCCCCAGTCGCCCATCTGTTCCGGACTCAGCCAATGGTTGAGGCCAACCCCGAGCAATCCAGCGAACACCACGGCCGCTTGCTGGCTGGCGGACTGCCAACTGACGAAAAAGCCCTTGCGTCCTGGTGTGGCGATCTCTGCCAGGTACACCGACACGCCGCCCAGCTCCACGCCCGCCGAGAAACCTTGCAGCAAGCGGCCAAACAGTACGATCAGCGGTGCGGCAACGCCGAGAGTGGCGTAGCCCGGAACGCAGGCGATCAGCACCGTGCCGGCAGCCATCAACGCCAGAGTAATGATCAGGCCCTGGCGACGGCCATGACGGTCAATGTAGGCGCCGAGGAAAATCGCCCCCAACGGACGCATCAGAAAACCGGCACCAAAAGTGGCCAATGAAAGCATCAGCGAAGCGAAGGCACTGTCCGTGGGGAAGAAGGTTTTGGCGATGGCCGTGGCGTAAAAGCCATAAACCATGAAGTCGAACATTTCGAGAAAGTTGCCGCTGACAACGCGGAAGATCGCTTTGCCTTTGCCCGTGGTGGTGGACATGTTCAGGTACTCACTATTGGATTTTGTATAAAGATGTTGCAGGTCCGTTAATTCATAATGGCCGCCGTGGTTTACGGAGAGATGAATAATTGTTCACTGGACGGTTGCTTGGGCTTGTGATGCTGGCTGGCATATTGGCTGGCTGCGGCAATGGCGATTCCATGGAAAGCTTTGGCGGGCCAACCATGGGCAGCACGTATTCGATCAAGTACCTGCGCCACGCTGGCATGCCTGAATCAACGCAGGTTCGCAGTGAAGTGGAGGGCATCCTCGGCGAAGTCGATCGGCAGCTGTCCACCTACCGCGACGATTCGGACATCGAACGCTTCAACGCTTTGCCCGCCAATAGCTGTCAGAAAATGCCTGCATCGATACTCGAATTGATCCGCGTCGGCGAACAACTGTCAGTGCAAAGCGACGGTTCCTACGACCTCAGCGTCGAGCCGCTGATGAATCTCTGGGGTTTCGGTCCGCAAGGTCGTGAAGAGAAAGTCCCTGATGCCGCCATACTGGCAAAGGTGATGCCACGGGTTGGCCATCAGCATCTGCGCATCAACGGCGATCAGTTGTGTAAAGACGCCGCTGTCGAAGTCGACTTCAACAGCATCGCCGCCGGTTATGCCGTCGACACCATCGCCGCCAGGCTCGACGCGCTGGGCATCCACGATTACCTGGCTGAAGCCACGGGCGAGTTAAAGGCCAAAGGCAAAAAACTCGATGGCTCCCCTTGGCGCGTTGCATTGGAAGAACCCCGCGACGATCAACAAATCGCCGAGCGCATCATCAATGTCGATGGCTATGGCGTCTCGACCTCCGGCGACTACCGCAACTATTTCCTGCAGGACGGTCGGCGCTATTCCCACACCTTTGATGCCCGCACAGGCGCCCCCGTCCTACACGACCTGGCGTCAGTCACGGTGATTCATCCTTCAGCGTTGATGGCTGATGGACTATCGACGCTGTTGCTTATTCTCGGCCCCGAAAGGGCGTGGGACTATGCCGAAAAACATGACGTTGGTGCATTCTTTGTGATTCGTGCCGATACAGGTTTTATCGTCCGCACCAACAAGGCTTTCGAGCGCCTCAGTGGCGAAAAAACTGACTGAGAACAATACGAAAGCTGGCGTTGTAGTGCAGGCAAAAGTAGCCTACGACGCGACCAAGGGTTAATGTGCGCGGCGTTGACGCTTCTATAGACTGTGTCCGGGTTCTTGATTGACCCCCAATTGTTCCTTCGCGCCGCCGTTCGGCGTGATTTAGCCGTAGGTGCTGCTGGCACCGCGGCCTGTTCTGAGGAGTACGCATGGCTGTCTACAACTACGACGTGGTGGTGCTGGGTTCCGGCCCGGCGGGAGAAGGCGCGGCAATGAACGCCGCCAAAGCAGGGCGCAAGGTCGCGATGGTCGACAGCCGTCGCCAGGTCGGCGGCAACTGCACCCACCTCGGTACCATCCCGTCCAAGGCACTGCGTCACTCGGTGCGGCAGATCATGCAGTTCAACACCAATCCTATGTTCCGGGCGATCGGCGAGCCACGCTGGTTCTCCTTCCCGGACGTGTTGAAAAGCGCCGAGAAAGTCATTTCCAAACAAGTCGCTTCGCGTACCGGCTACTACGCCCGTAACCGCGTCGACGTGTTCTTCGGTACCGGCAGCTTCGCCGACGAGCAAACCATCGAAGTGGTCTGCGCCAACGGCGTGGTCGAAAAACTGGTGGCCAAGCACATCATCATCGCCACCGGTTCGCGTCCTTATCGTCCGGCGGACATCGATTTCCACCACCCGCGTATCTACGATAGCGACACCATCCTCAGCCTCGGCCATACCCCGCGCAAGCTGATCGTTTACGGCGCCGGCGTGATCGGTTGCGAATACGCGTCGATCTTCAGCGGACTGGGTGTGCTGGTCGAGCTGGTCGATAACCGTGGTCAGTTGCTGAGCTTCCTCGACTCGGAAATCTCCCAGGCGTTGAGCTACCACTTCAGCAACAACAACATCACCGTGCGCCACAACGAAGATTACGATCGCGTTGAAGGCGTCGACAACGGTGTGATCCTGCACCTGAAGTCCGGCAAGAAGATCAAGGCCGACGCCTTGCTCTGGTGCAACGGTCGTACCGGTAACACTGACCAGTTGGGTCTGGAAAACATCGGCGTCAAGGTCAACAGCCGTGGCCAGATCGAAGTCGACGAGGCTTACCGCACCTGCGTACCGAACATCTACGGTGCCGGTGACGTGATTGGCTGGCCAAGCCTGGCCAGTGCCGCCCACGACCAAGGTCGTTCGGCTGCTGGCAGTATTGTCGATAACGGTAGCTGGCGCTTTGTGAATGACGTGCCGACCGGCATCTACACCATTCCGGAGATCAGCTCGATCGGCAAGAACGAGCAGGAGCTGACCCAGGCCAAAGTGCCGTACGAAGTCGGCAAAGCGTTCTTCAAGAGCATGGCGCGTGCGCAGATCGCCGGCGAGCCGCAAGGCATGCTGAAGATCCTGTTCCACCGTGAAACCCTGGAAGTGCTGGGCGTTCACTGCTTCGGTTATCAGGCGTCGGAGATCGTGCACATCGGTCAGGCGATCATGAGCCAGCCGGGCGAGCTGAACACGCTGAAGTACTTCGTCAACACCACGTTCAACTACCCGACCATGGCTGAAGCCTATCGGGTAGCGGCGTACGACGGCCTCAACCGGCTTTTTTGACGGGCTCCGGCCGGTGGCCTGAGCCGGCCGGGGAGACCGATTTCAGCAATTCTCGAGCGTGGCAGTGGCCAAACCGGGAAAGTCTGTAATCAGGCTGTCAACGCCGAAGTCGGCGAGTCTGCGCATCAGCGCAGGCTCGTTGACGGTCCACACCGACACATGCAGCCCCTGACGCTGCGCCTTCTGCAGGCGTTCCGGCGTACACAGGGTCCAGTTCAGCGCGAGAATCTCACAGCCATAACTGGCCGCGACCTTCAACGGGTCTAGCCAGGCGTACTCGGCAACCAGTCCGCGCGACACATCCGGCACCAGATCCAGCGCCGCTTTCAATACTTCCCGTGAACTCGAGGTGATCGTCACCTTGTCGAGCAGGCCATGTCGCTGGGCCATTTCACGAATCGCCAGCACCGTGGTGGCGGCGCGGGTGCGTGAAGCGCTTTTGACTTCCAGTTGCCAGTGCTCGAAATCACACTTTTCGAACAACTCTTCCAGCGTCGGAATCGGACACGGTTTGATCCAGCCCGGGCCACCCTTGCGCGCGTCGTAGGTCACCAGATCGGCGGCGGTGTGCTCAACGACTTTGCCACGGCGGTCGGTGGTGCGCTTGAGGGTCGGGTCGTGGATGACCATCAACTCGCCGTCCTTGGACAGGTGCAGATCGAGTTCGCAGCGGCGCACGCCGTGCTTGAGACATTCCTGAAAACTGCTCAGGGTATTTTCCGGTGCTTCGCCCTTGGCGCCGCGGTGGCCGTAGATGAGGGTCACGGTTCTTCCTTAAATTAAATGCCTGATTCGTTTTGTTCGCGGGCCAGGCGTCGTTCCTGGGCCTGCTTCTGCAAGATATAGCGGGCGAGCAACTGACGCTGGGCATCGGTCAGGTGTTCGAACTCGGTGCCGACGTCATAACCGTCGCCCTTGCGGTCGCAATGGGTGACGCGCGCGCGCAGCAACAGGCCCAGCGCCTGCGGCATCAGCACCAGTTTCACCGACAGGTGTGCGCCGGTGGCAATCGGCGTCGGGTGCTGGAAGTCGATCCCGCCCTCGGAGATGATCACCGGCTGCGGCTCGCCGATCTGGCCGAGCACGGTCAGGGCGACCACCTGGCTGAGCAGGTCGATGCGTTTGTTCTGCGATTTCAGGAACGCGGCGATAGCCCGGTCGCGCTCGCTGATCTGGCGCAACAGGTGTTGCGACTCGAATTCGCTCAGGTGCAGTTCGCTGAGCAGGTTGAACAGCGGGGAAGCATCCTGCAACACTTCCTGGCCTGCGGCTTCGGGAGCAGACAGGGGCCGAATTTCCAGTGCGATCGTGTCCTCGATACGGTAGTATTCGCGGCGATCTTCTTCATCTAATGTCGACATGGCGAACCCATGGTAGCGGCGGTGGTCTGAGTGTAAAGCTGGTTATCGACCCCCGCCACAAGGACGTTCCTTTTCCCTCCGAACAAGCCCCGACATGTTCAGACCTCTCTTCGTATTTATCGGCACGCGTTATACCCGTGCAAAGCGTCGCAATCATTTTGTGTCATTCATTTCCCTGACTTCGATGATCGGGCTCGCCCTTGGCGTGGTCGTGATGATCGTCGTGCTGTCGGTGATGAATGGCTTCGATCATGAGATGCGCACCCGCGTGTTGGGCATGGTGCCCCACGCGACCATTGAATCCACTGAGCCGATCAACGATTGGCAAAGCCTGGCCACCAAGGTCAAGCAGAACCCGCAGGTGACGGCCGTTGCGCCGTTCACCCAGATGCAGGGGCTGCTGACCAACAACGGTCAGGTCTCCAAGGTGTTGCTCAATGCCATCGACCCTGCGCTCGAACGCAATGTGTCGATCATCGACAACTTCATGAAGCAGGGCAAACTCGACGATTTGACGCCGGGCAGTTTCGGCATCGTCATCGGCGACAAGGCCGCGACCAAGCTGGGCGTGGGCATCGGTGACAAGATCACCTTCGTCGCGCCGGAGGTCAGCGTGACCCCGGCCGGGATGTTCCCGCGCATGAAGCGCTTCACCGTGGTCGGCATTTTCCATGTCGGCGCTGGCGAACTCGACGGCTATCTGGGCGTGACCAATCTGCAGGATCTGGCGAAGATGCACCGCTGGAAGCCTGATCAGGTGCAGGGCATCCGCCTGAAGTTCGATGACTTGTTCCAGGCGCCGCGCGTGGCATGGAACATCGCCCAGCAACTTGGCGAAGACCATTATTACGCCCGCGACTGGACGCGCACCCACGGCAATCTGTATCAGGCGATCCGCATGGAAAAAGCCATGATCGGCCTGCTGTTGCTGCTGATCGTCGCTGTTGCCGCGTTCAACATCATTTCCACGCTGGTGATGGTGGTCAACGACAAGAAGGGCGACATCGCCATTCTGCGTACGTTGGGCGCAACGCCGGGCACGATCATGCGCACGTTCATGGTGCAAGGCACGGTGATCGGCGTGGTCGGCACGGCCATCGGTGCGGTGGTCGGGATTTTCGCCGCGCTTAACGTCAGCGCAGCCATCGCGGCACTGGAAGGCCTGATCGGCCATAAATTCCTTAATGCTGACGTGTATTTCATTGATTATCTTCCGTCGCAGGTGCAGAGCCAGGATGTGGTCATGGTCTGCGCAGCGGCGTTGGTCCTGAGTTTCCTCGCCACCCTGTATCCAGCCTGGCGTGCCGCGCGCACCCAGCCGGCGGAGGCGTTACGTTATGAGTGAGTCGGGCATGAGTGAACAAGCAATCTTGAGCTGCCGCAACCTGGGCAAATCCTACGAGGAAGGCCCGGAATCGGTAGAAGTACTGGCCGGCCTGCAACTGGAATTGCACCCGGGTGAGCGCGTGGCAATCGTTGGCACCTCGGGTTCGGGCAAAAGTACTTTGCTCAATCTGCTCGGTGGTCTCGATACGCCAACCAAGGGCAGTGTCTGGCTCGACGGCGAAGAGTTGTCGGCGCTGAGCGAAAAGAAGCGTGGCCTGCTGCGTAACCGTTCGCTCGGTTTCGTTTACCAGTTCCACCATTTGCTGCCGGAATTCACTGCGCTGGAAAATGTGTGCATGCCGCTGCTGATCGGCAAGACGCCGATCCCTGAAGCGCGTCAGCGTGCGACTGCTTTGCTGGAACGCGTCGGTCTCGGCCATCGCCTTGAGCACAAGCCATCCGAACTGTCCGGTGGTGAGCGTCAGCGTGTCGCCATCGCCCGCGCGCTGGTGAACAAGCCAGGCCTGGTGATGCTCGACGAGCCGACCGGCAACCTCGACTCCCACACCGCGCAAGGCATTCAGGATTTGATGCTGGAACTCAGCACCTCAATGCGCACCGCGTTTCTGGTGGTGACTCACGACATGAACCTGGCCCGCCAGATGGACCGCGTGCTGCACCTGCAAGAAGGTTGCCTCACGCCTGTCTGATTGGCTGCAACCCGACGTCTGCAAAGGCGTCGGGTCTTTTATTTTTATACGGTGCCCCAGCGAATGTTCAGACCGTTATCGATCTTTATCGGCACGCGCTATACCCGCGCCAAGCGCCGCAATCGCTTTGTTTCGTTCATTTCGATGACCTCGATGATCGGTCTCGCCCTCGGCGTGCTGGCGATGATCGTGGTGTTGTCGGTAATGAACGGCTTCCAGCGCGAGATGAGCTCGCGCATCCTCGGCATGGTGCCGCACGCGACCATCGTTGGCGTAAAGCCGATCGATGACTGGCAGCCGGTTGCCGCCGCCGCGATGAAGAATCCCGAAGTGACCGCCGCCGTGCCGTTCACTGAAATGGAAGGCATGCTCTCCTATAAAGGGTTGATGCAGCCGATCCAGATCAGCGGCGTCGATCCGGCCCAGGAAGGCAAGGTGTCGATCGTTGCCCAGCACATCGTGCAGGGCCGCCTCGATGCCTTGAAACCGGGCGAGTTCGGTGTGGTGATCGGTGAGATTACTGCGCGTCGTTTTCGTCTCAACGTCGGCGACAAAATCACCCTGATCGTCCCCGAAGTCAGCACCGCACCGGGTGGCATCACCCCGCGTATGCAGCGGCTGAACGTGGTGGGCGTGTTCAAGGTCGGCGCCGAACTGGACGGCTCCATGGGCCTGATCCACGTGGCTGACGCCGCGACCATGCAGCACTGGCAGCCGAATCAGGTGCAGAGCGTGCGTCTGGCGGTCAAGGATCTGTATGCCGCGCCGAAGGTTTCTTCGGACATCGCCGCCGGCTTGGGCGCGGATTTCAAGGCTGACGACTGGACTCACACCCAAGGCAGTCTGTTCAGCGCGATGAAAATGGAAAAAACCATGATCGGCCTGCTGTTGCTGATGATCGTCGCGGTGGCGGCGTTCAACATCATCGCGACGCTGATCATGGTGGTGAACGACAAGGGCGCGGACATCGCGATCCTCCGTACCATCGGTGCCACGCCACGGCAGATCATGGCGATCTTCATGGTGCAAGGCACGGTGATCGGCATTGTCGGCACCATTATTGGCGGCGTACTGGGCGTGATTGCTGCGCTGAATGTCAGCGAGATGGTTGGCTGGATCGAGCGCGTGAGCGGGCAGCATATCTTCAGTTCTGACGTGTACTTCGTCAGCAACTTGCCGTCGGAATTGCAGGCTGGGGATGTGCTGTTGATCTGCTCGGCGGGGTTCATTCTAAGCTTCTTGGCAACAGTGTACCCGGCGTGGCGAGCGGCGAAGATCGAGCCAGCTCACGCACTCAGATATTCGTAATCTGGTACACCGCTTTCGCGAGCAAGCCCGTTCCCACATTGGATTTGTGAACGACCTAGATCCAATGTGTGGCAGCTATCTCTCACACAGGATGAGTTGGATCACAGATTCCTGATCAACACTCCAATGTGGGAGCGGGCTTGCTCGCGAAGAGGCCGGAACTACTGGCCTCAATCCTTCTTGGGTAACTCAATCACAAAGCGCGTCGATCCCGCCTCTGATTCGCAATGAATCTGCCCACCATGGGCCCGGACGATCGACTGTGTAATCGCCAACCCCAGCCCCGCATGCTCGCTGCTGCCTTCCTGTCGCGCCGGGTCCGCCCGATAAAACCGGTCAAACAACCGTGGCAACAACTCAGTTGAAACCCCCTCACCACTGTTCTCGACCGAAATGCGCACGGCGCTCGGTTGATCAACGATCCGCACATTCACTTCGCCCTCAGCCGGGGTAAAGCGCAGAGCGTTATCCAGTAGATTCGATAAGGCCCGCCGCAACATACTGCGATCACCTTCAATTCGCGAATGACCCTCGCGCGTCAACGTCACCCCGGCGTCCTCCGCCAACGGTGCGAAAAACTCCAGCAACACATCAGCCTCATCCGCCAGTTCCAGCGGTTCACGCTTGGGCATCAGCAAACCGTGGTCAGCCTTGGCCAGGTACAGCATGTCGTTGACCAGTTGCGCCATCCATTGCAGTTCTTCAAGGTTGCTGTGCAGCGCTTCGCGGTAATCCTCGATCGGCCGTGGCCGGGTGAGGGTGACTTGCGTGTGGGTCAGCAAGTTCGACAGTGGCGTGCGCAGTTCATGGGCAATGTCAGCGGAGAACGCCGAGAGGCGCTGAAACGAGTCGTCGAGTCGTGCGAGCATGGCGTTGAAGCTGTGGGCCATTTCCGCAAGCTCTGGCGGCATTTGCTCTTGCGGCAGGCGCGCATTCAGCGACTGTGCGGAAATCCCACGGGCCACCGCGCTCATGCGCCGCAACGGGCGCAAACCGCTGCGTGCCGCCCAGGCACCGAGCAGCGCCGTCGCCAATGCCGAGAGCCCGACCGTGAGCCAGATCAAGTGCTGCATGCGTTGCAGGAAGTGTTGGTGATGGGTGATGTCGAGCAACAGGCTCAGTTGTGGCGAATCGGTTTTATCGGGATAGAGCGGGGCGTTGAGCACGCGGTAATCGGTGCCGTCATTGCTGATCGTCGACAAGCCAGTTTGTTGGGGCAAATTTCTGGGAATCTGCGTCGAACTGTCATACCAGCGCTGGCCATCAGCGCCGGTGATACGTAGCGACAAATCGGCCTGACGACTGAGCTCATCCGCGAGTCGCACTTCACGCTGAGCAGGCTGAAGATCCTGCAGGGCGCGGCGCAGGCCAATCAGTTTGCCATCCAGTTGTTGCTGGTCGAGTTCGATGAAATGCGCCTCGCTGGCACGGTTGAACAACACCCCGGCGAACAACGAAACCACGGCGGTGCAAGCGGCAAACAACAAGGCCAGGCGTGAACTCAAGGACAGTCGGCGCATCAGACTGCGCGCTCTTCAAGCACGTAGCCCATGCCGCGCACGGTGTGTATCAGTTTGTTGGGGAAGTCGTCGTCGATCTTCAGACGCAAGCGGCGGATTGCCACTTCGATGACATTGGTGTCGCTGTCGAAATTCATGTCCCAGACCTGTGAGGCGATCAGCGATTTCGGCAGCACTTCGCCCTGGCGACGCAAGAGCATTTCCAACAGGGCGAATTCCTTGGCGGTCAGGTCGATGCGCTGGCCACTGCGTTCGACCCGGCGACGGATCAGATCCAGGCGCAGATCGGCCAGTTGCAGACTGGTCTCCTGCGGCGTGCCACTGCCGCGACGCAACAGGCTGCGTACCCGCGCCAACAGTTCGGAGAAGGCGAACGGTTTGACCAGATAGTCGTCGGCGCCCAGTTCGAGGCCGTGAACCCGGTCCTCCACCGCGTCTTTGGCGGTCAGAAAAAGTACCGGCGTATCCAGCCCGGCACTGCGCACCGCGTGCAGAATCTGCCAGCCATTGCGCCCCGGCAACATCACATCGAGGATCAACAAGGCATACTCACCGCTCAAGGCCAATTGCTGGCCGCTGTTGCCGTCGGCCACCAGCTCGGTGTTGAACCCGGCCTCAGTCAGGCCCTGACGCAGGTATTGGCCGGTTTTCGCTTGGTCTTCGACGATCAACAGTTTCATGGGCGACTCGGGTTGTCCGGGGTGATTCGGGTTCTGGTAACGAAAGCTTTATAGCGTGACAGCAGACGACAGGCGCCAACCTGACAAAGTTGTAATCTGCCTGTCAGCTTGATGCCAGCGCAGGCCGGCTAAAGTTTCCCACAAGCTGAACCTTATCTTGTTGGAGTACGACCATGTTTTTGCGTAAATCCCTGGCCTTGTGTTTGTTGGCGTTGAGTTCGCCGGTGTGGGCAGCCCCCGCGCACACCTACGACTTCGGCCAGCCGGCTCCCGCCGCCCAAGCCACGCGTAGCGTTGAAGTGGTGCTGAACGACATGTCGTTCGACCCGAAGGCGATTCAGGTCAAGGCCGGTGAGACCGTGCGTTTTGTGCTGGTGAATAAAGGCCAGTTGTTGCACGAATTCAACCTCGGTGACGCGGCAATGCACGCCCAACACCAGCAGGAAATGTTGCAGATGCAGCAAAGCGGCATGCTCACGCCTACTGGCATGAAGGAAATGTCCCACGACATGGCGGGCATGGATCACGCCGCGATGGGCCACACCATGAAGCACGATGACCCGAACAGTGTGCTGGTCGAACCGGGCAAGACCGCCGAGCTGACCTGGACGTTCAGCAAAGCCACGAGCCTGGAATTCGCCTGCAATATTCCCGGGCATTACCAGGCGGGCATGGTCGGCAAATTGACTGTCAGTCAGTAAGCACTCAAAGGCGCGCGCAAAGGCTGGTAGAATCCGCTGATTCTTCAGTCAGGTTTCCGCCATGCATCCCGCAGCCGAACACTCGCCGCTGGGCAAATCCAGCGAATACATCGCCACGTACACGCCGTCCCTGCTGTTCCCGATTCCGCGCACCGCGAAGTGGGCCGAACTGGGGCTGACCGCCGAAACCCTGCCGTATAAAGGCGTGGATTTCTGGAACTGCTTCGAGCTGTCGTGGCTGCTGCCTTCCGGCAAACCGGTGGTGGCGATCGCTGAGTTCAGCATCCCGGCGGATTCGCCGAACATCATCGAATCGAAGTCGTTCAAGCTGTACCTGAACTCGCTGAACCAGACGCCGTTTGCCGACACCGCCGCGCTGGAAGCGACGCTGGTCAAGGACCTGTCCGCCGCCGCCGGCAAACCGGTAGGCGTGCGCGTGCGTAGTCTGAAGGATGTTGAAGCGGAAGGCGTCGTGGCATTGCCGGGCGTGTGCATCGACGATCTGGATATCAGCGTCAGCAACTATGAGCATCCGCGTCCGGAGCTGCTGCGTTGCGATGACTCACGGATCGTTGAAGAGAGCGTGCACAGCCATTTGCTCAAATCCAACTGCCCGGTGACCAGTCAGCCGGACTGGGGCAGTGTCGTGGTGGAATATCGCGGATCGGCGCTGGATCATGCGAGCTTGCTCGAATACATCGTCAGCTTCCGCCAGCACTCGGATTTCCATGAGCAGTGTGTGGAGCGGATTTTCCTCGACCTGCAGCGGTTGCTGAAACCGGAAAAGCTGACCGTGTTTGCACGTTACGTGCGTCGCGGTGGTCTGGACATCAACCCGTACCGCAGCACCGAAAGCGTACAACTGCCGAACCATCGGTTGGTACGTCAGTAAGATCAAAAGATCGCAGCCTGCGGCAGCTCCTACAGTTGATCAATGTAGGAGCTGCCGCAGGCTGCGATCTTTTGAGTTTGGGGAATCAGATCCCCATGCTGCCCAGCGCATTGACGATGTTGCGCAGGGTGCCGGCAATGGCCGGGTGTTCGACTTCAAACCGTTCGACCGCAAGGTTCACGCCGTCGGCAATGCTAGCGTCCTGAGTAGCATTCTCCAGTTGAATTTCCGATTCGATCTGCGCCATCAGCGCGTGCAAATCTTCCCGTTCAGCTTCCGACAGCGGCGGATTCTGCTCCAGCTGCTCGCGCAGGGTTTCGAGCTGTTTTTGCAGTTCTTGGGCGGGCATGGTGTTTTCCTTTTATCGAGAGGCACTGGCATTGACCGCAGCCGCGCGCCAAAGGTCTATGGCTGACCTTTAGATTAATCCACTCTCGTCAGGTGTGCATGATCCCGATCAGGGCTTTTCGCCTTTGAGGCGGCGCAGGCGGATGTCGGCGAGGCAGTTGTCGAGCTCGCCCAGATGATCGATCACCGAATGTACGCCGAGCCCGAACAGCTGCATCGTGGCCTTGCCGCGCAGTTGTTCGCGTTCTTTCTGGCTCAGGGCCTGCCATTCGTTTGGCGCCAGGCCGCACAGCGAACCGCACGACGCCAGGCCAATGGTCCACAGCCCGGCATTCAGGCCCGATTGCAGCAGGCGCGGTTCGCCGCTGACCAAGACGCAGCCATCGAGACTGCTAACGTTGAGATCCATCAAGGCTTGCCAGCAGGCGTTGGGCGCCGGCCATGGATTGATTGTTGCCGAATGTTGCGGTGATTTGATCCAGGCCGGCAGCGCAGCCGACAGCGGTTGTGCGAGGGCAGGGGGCAAGTCATCGAGCCAGGCACAGGGAATCTGCTGGCGCTGCAAGCTGTGCAAGCTTTCGAGCGCACCCGGTGTGGCATCGGCGTGTGCGGACGCGGCGGGAGTCTGTTGCCGGGCGCGGGCGCCGAAATCCACCAGGCAACCGCTGAGTCCGAACAGCACGGCGGTCAGACTGGGCGCAGCGATAGGCAAGGTTTCGGCATGTGACATGGCAACGTCCCTGAAATAGCCACAAGGCTAGGGTTTGTCGGTGACAGTTGGATGACAGCCGCGTGAAAGGGCGTGCAGGAAATGTCCTACAAGTCAGTGCATTCCCGGACTGCCCAAATGGGCTTTTGCGCTTATACTAGCGGCCTTAATGCGTGAGCCAAGTTGCCCGCGACAGTACAAATCCAAGGAGTTTTTCTATGCGCTGGAGCCATCCGCTCGCTCAGCTTTGTGTCTATGCCGGCCTGTTGCTGGCTCCGTTCGCCACTCAGGCCGCAACGGAAGAAGACCCTTGGGAAAGCGTCAACCGCCCGATCTTCCAGTTCAACGACTTCGTTGATACCTACGCGCTGAAGCCTCTGGCGCAGGGTTATGAGTTTGTCACGCCGCAGTTTGTCGAAGACGGCATCCACAACATGTTCCGCAACGTCGGTGATGTCACCAACCTGGCGAACAACGTTCTGCAGGGCAAACCGGCCGCCGCTGGCGTCGACACGGCACGCCTGATCTTCAACACCACTTTCGGTCTGCTCGGTTTCTTCGACGTCGGCACCAAAATGGGCCTGAACCGTAGCGACGAAGACTTCGGCCAGACCCTCGGCTACTGGGGTGTCGGCAGCGGTCCGTACGTGATGCTGCCATTGCTCGGCCCAAGCACCCTGCGTGATGCACCGTCGAAATACGTCGACAGCTACACCGGCATGTACCACTACATCAACGATGTGCCAGTGCGTAACTCGATCTTCGGCCTGAACATCGTCGACACCCGCGCCAGCCTGCTGTCGAGCGAGAAGCTGATCAGCGGCGACAAATACACCTTCATCCGCAACGCTTACCTGCAGAACCGCGAGTTCAAGGTGAAGGATGGCCAGGTCGAAGACGATTTTTAATCTCGACCGGTAAAAACAAAGGCGACCTCAGGGTCGCCTTTTTTGTGTGCAGCTATTTCATCGCAAGAATGCTCAGCCCGAGCCTCTGGCTGTCGCCATCCTGCGCCTTGACCCAGACCACTTCGGTCTCCGCTTCGAGGCCGCTGAGCGCCGCGTGATCGGAGTCGATGCACACCCGCAAACGGTCGCCAACCTTGAACTGGCGCGGTGCTTCGACCTGCATGCCGCTGCTGGACAGATCGATGCAGGTCGCTGAAACCTGATCGCCTGCATGAATCAACACGACATCGGCATCGACCCGCATGCGGATGAAATCGCGCTTTTCGCTGTAGTCCCGACCGGTTTGACTCATGGTTCCGTCCTTCCATTGGGTTACGGTTTGAGCTGTTCTTATAACTCTCGGTGATTTGACAAGTAAAGTCGTCAAGCGACCATCGGCGCATGCTTGAAACGCTCTGCGGATGGGAGTACCGTCTGCGCCTTAGAAGGGCACCTCTGGTGTAACCGTGTGCAGGGCGAACGCTCGAAAGCGGTGCAACAGAGTGGCTAGAAAGCGAATCCAGTAGTCTGCGCAGGGCCAAAATGCCCAGCCAACTACGCCAACCTAATTCTGGCGCCGTTTGCCCACATGCCAAAAACCAGTGCCACGCTGCTGATAATCGATGATGACGAAGTAGTGCGCGCGAGTCTCGCGGCCTATTTGGAAGACAGTGGTTTCAGTGTCCTGCAGGCCAGCAACGGCCAACAGGGTCTTCAGGTATTCGAGCAAGACAAGCCCGACTTGGTCATCTGCGATCTGCGCATGCCGCAGATGGGCGGTCTCGAACTCATCCGTCAGGTCACCGAGCTGTCGCCGCAAACGCCGGTGATCGTGGTTTCGGGTGCCGGCGTAATGAACGACGCGGTCGAGGCCCTGCGCCTGGGCGCGGCGGACTACCTGATCAAGCCTCTCGAAGATCTGGCCGTGCTCGAGCACTCCGTGCGCCGGGCCCTGGATCGTGCGCGCCTGCTGCTGGAAAACCAGCGCTACCGCGAGAAGCTGGAAAAGGCCAACCGCGAGCTTGAGGCGAGCCTGAACCTGCTCCAGGAAGACCAGAACGCCGGTCGCCAGGTGCAGATGAACATGCTGCCGGAAAGCCCGTGGAGCATCGACGAGTTCAAGTTTGCGCACCAGATCATCCCGTCGTTGTACCTGTCGGGTGATTTTGTCGACTATTTCCGTGTCGACGAGCGCCGGGTCGCGTTCTACCTGGCGGATGTATCCGGTCATGGCGCCTCTTCAGCCTTTGTCACCGTGCTGCTGAAGTTCATGACCACGCGCTTGCTGTTCGAATCCAAGCGCAACGGCACTTTGCCGGAATTCAAGCCTTCGGAAGTCCTTGGTCATATCAACCGGGGGCTGATCAGTTGTAAGCTGGGTAAACACGTCACAATGGTCGGTGGAGTCATCGACGAGGAGACCGGTTTGTTGACCTATAGCATCGGCGGCCATCTGCCGTTGCCAGTGTTGTACACGCCTGACAGTGTTCGTTATCTCGAAGGACGCGGTCTGCCGGTTGGCCTCTTCAATGAAGCCACCTACGAAGATCACGTGCTTGAGCTGCCGCCGACGTTCAGTCTGACGCTGATGTCGGATGGCATTCTGGATCTTTTGCCAGAACCTACGCTCAAAGAAAAAGAAGCCGCTTTGCCTCAACGGGTGAAGTCGGCGGGCGGCAGCCTGGATGGTCTGCGGCAAGTGTTTGGATTGGCCACGCTAGGGGAGATGCCGGATGATATCGCCCTGTTGGTGTTGAGCAGGAATCTTTAATGAGTACCGGTAGAATCCAGTTCGCCGAGCAGGACGGCACCTTCGTCCTGAAGTTCGTCGGTGAAGTTCGCCTGACCCTGTGTTCGGCGTTGGATGCGACTATTGAGAAAATCTTCACCGCGTTGAATTTCAACGCGATCGTGATCGATTTGACCGAAACCCGCAGCATCGACAGCACGACGTTGGGCCTGTTGGCCAAACTGTCGATCCTGTCGCGGCAGAAGGTCGGCTTGTTGCCGACCGTCGTCACCACCCACGATGACATCACCCGTCTGCTGCAATCGATGGGCTTCGAGCAGGTGTTCAACATCGTCAATCACCCGGTGCCATGCCCCGAGTGCCTGGACGACCTGCCGGATCAGGACCAGTCGGAAGAAGTGGTGCGGATCAAGGTGCTCGAAGCGCACAAGATCCTCATGGGGCTGAACGATTCCAATCGTGAAGCGTTCCATGATCTGGTGAATGCCCTCGAGCGGCATTAAGTGATGCCGACCGGACGGGCCTCTTCGCGAGCAGGCTCGCTCCCACACTGACGTGGCGTCGATCACAAATCCCCCTGTGGGAGCGAGCCTGCTCGCGAAAGCGGCCGCAAGATCACCACGAATTTTCCCGCAGCCACAAAAAAGGGCGAACCCGTGAAGGTTCGCCCTTTTTGCATTTCGCTAACTCAGATCACAGCTTGGCCTGCAACAACGCCTCAAGCTTCTCCTGGTCGCGGGCAAACTGACGAATACCCTCAGCCAGTTTCTCGGTAGCCATCGCGTCTTCGTTGGACAACCAGCGGAATTGCGCTTCGTTGAGGTTCAGACGCGCTTCTCCGGCGTGGCCCGGAGCCAATTTGCGCTCCAGCTTGCCCGTGTCGGCTGCCAGCTTGTCGATCAGGTCCGGGCTGATGGTCAGGCGGTCGCAGCCGGCCAACTGCTCGATCTGATTCAGGTTGCGGAAGCTCGCGCCCATGACCACGGTCTTGTAGTCATTGGCCTTGTAGTAGTTGTAGATGCGCGTTACCGACTGTACGCCCGGATCATCAGCGCCGGTGTAGTCGTTGCCGTTAGCCTTTTTGTACCAGTCGTAGATGCGGCCCACGAACGGCGAAATCAGGAACACCCCGGCGTCAGCGCATGCGGCTGCCTGGGCGAAGGAGAACAGCAGGGTCAGGTTGGTCTGGATGCCTTCCTTTTCCAGCACCTCGGCGGCGCGGATGCCTTCCCAGGTCGAGGCGATCTTGATCAGGACGCGGTCGCGGCCAATGCCGGCCTTGTCATACAGCTCGATCAGGCGATGCGCGCGTTTCAGCACGGCATCCTTGTCGAACGACAGGCGCGCATCCACTTCGGTGGAAATACGGCCCGGGATCACTTTGAGAATTTCCTGGCCGACCGCAACGCCGAAACGGTCGCTGGCCAGGCCGACATCACCCTTGCAGTCGCTGACACAGGCATTCAGCAGCTCGGCATACGCCGGAATGGCCGCGGCCTTGAGCAGGAGCGAAGGGTTGGTGGTGGCGTCTACCGGCTTGACCCGGGCGATCGCTTCGAAGTCGCCAGTGTCGGCAACTACGGTGGTGAACTGTTTGAGTTGTTCCAGCTTGGAAGTCATGGGCGTGCTCTATCCTATGGGTCTGATGACATTACCCGAGCGCTGACAGTCACTCAAGGGCGCGTGCGTGTATCGATGGCCCCTGCGGCAACAACCTGAAAACGATTGTTTGAAAGGTCGGGGCGGCTATCGATGAATACGATGCCAAAACAGCCAACAGGTTCAAAGCAACCGACCTGCGTACAGGTCGGTTGTGCAGGCGCTATTGGGCGTTCAACAGGGCTTCGACCGACATGCGCGCCGGTTTCGGTTGCCCGTCGGACGTCAGCAGGCCGAAGTTCTTCTCGCGTTCATTGCTGCCGGTATCGCTGTTCTTCCATTCGTAGATGGAGGTCAGCGGGATGTTGAGTCTTTTAACATCGCCGATAAACGCGTTGATCTTGCTCGCTTGCCCTTCAGGCCCGCCATTGGAGGCGAGTGCCGAGATGCCCCATTCACTGATGACCCCCGGCAGATGGAAGTTCTGCTGGATAAACGCCTGCGCATTGCTGATCTGCGTGGCCGTCATGCCGTAGGGGTGGTAGGACACGGCGCTCAGGCATTTCGGGTATTCGCTGACGATACGATTAAGCGCCACGGTAGAGGCCGAGCCTGCGCTGGGTGGCCGGGCGAAGCCGTAACCGATTACCGGCGTCGATGGCGGTTGACCTTGCAGCGTCTTACACACGGCGCTCATGAACGGCACAAACGTGGTGTCGAACTTGCCCGTCGGCCAGTAAGTTTCCAGATCCGGCTCATTCCATAACTCAATCGCGACCATTTGCGAGCCGTACGTCTGTTCCAGGCCGGTCACCGCTTTGGCGAAGCCTTCACCGGCGCTGGCCAGTTCGGCGTTTGATGTGGCAGGCAATGGCTTGATCGCCCGCACCGTCAGCAAGACTTCCAGCCCCGCCGACTTGGCCGCCGCAAAAGCGTCGCTGACTTGTTGTTGATAAGCCTTGGCAGTCAGGCTCTCGCTCCATACGCCAAAGCGGACAAAACCGAAGCCTGCCGTTTTGATCTGCGCGGCGTCGGCCGCCGTGAAGTTCTGGATTTTCACCTGAACGCCGATGTTCTTGGCTGGAAGGTTAGGGAACAGTTCGCTGGCGTGAACCTGAGTGGCACCCAGCATCAGTAGCGCCAGGGCGCCGAGTTTTTTGAGATGTACGGATTTCATGTCTGCTCTCCCGAAGAGAAGTGACAACAGCGAATATTTATCTCGTTTCTCAATTTTCGATAAGGATGATGGCACTTAGTGCGCGAATGTTATTTTTTGTCGGAAATCAATCGGCTGAAAATCACAGTTATTTTTAGTCCGCTAATTGTGGTTGGGGCGCTATAAAACGCTGTGGTACTTAATGCTCCGGTACTAACACGGCGAATCTATTTCTGAGTGCAGGAAGATCTTGAGGGTTCACTAAAGTTCTCTCGCATGTTGGCCGTTTGACATTACACGGGAAAGTAAAATCTTGTTCAGAAAGATCCTAGTTGTCTGCGTGGGCAATATTTGCCGGAGTCCGACGGCAGAACTGTTGCTGCGTAACGCGCTGGCCTCTTCAGCGATCACCGTGTCCTCTGCGGGCTTGTCCGCCAGGGTTGGCGAGGGCGTCGAGCCTTCGGCCCGCGAGGTCCTGGAAAACCATGGGCACAGTGCCGAAGCGTTCAAGGCGCGGCAACTGACTTCGGACATCGTCAACGAATCAGACTTGATTCTGGTGATGGAAAAACAACATGTAAATCAAGTACTGAAGATTGCCTCTCACGCGAGGGGCAAAGTGTTTCTACTCGGCAAATGGCAGAGCGAGCGCGAAATACAAGACCCGTATCGTCAAGGCCAGGCCGCTTTTATTCATGCTCATGCATTGATTGAAGATGCTGTTAGTTCATGGGCGCAGCGCCTCGGGCATTGATCAATATTCTTCAGAACAGTGAATGGTAAGAACAGACTTATGCAGTTACCGTCAGTAATCGGCACCCGTGACAACGATCAAGACAGTATTGATCTGCTCGGCATATTCGGCAGCCTGATCGACCAGAAATGGCTGATCGGCGCGCTTACCGGTGCCTTCATGGTCACCGGCGTGGCCTATGCGGTTCTGGCCACCCCGGTGTACCTGGCGAATGCGCTGGTGCAGGTCGAGCCGAAAAAGAACGACATGCTTGGCTTCTCCGACCTCAACAGCATGCTCGGTGGGCAATCGCCGTCAGTGACCGAAATCGGCATCATCAAGTCCCGCGCGGTGATCGGCAAAACCGTTGACGATCTGCGTCTGGATATCGATGTCACGCCGAATACCTTCCCGGTGATTGGCGGTTTTCTGGCCCGTCGTTATCGCGGCGAGACCGAGACCAGCGTCGCTGCGCCGCGTTTCGGCTTGAACAGTTATGCCTGGGGCGGCGAGCGCCTGGAGTTTGCCCGGCTCAATCTGCCGAAAGAGCTGCTCGGCAAGAAACTCACCCTCATCGCTGGTGAACAAAAGCGCTTCCAGTTGCTCGATGACAACGACAACCTGCTGGTCGACGGCGTTGCCGGTGAAGCCTTCGCGCAGGACGGTGTGGAAGGGCAGATCGCGCAATTGCAGGCCAACCCCGGCACGCGTTTCGAAGTGGTGCGCAATCCACGGATCGTGACCATCCAGGGTTATCAGGACGCACTGGATATCTCCGAGCAGGGCAAGGAATCGGGGATTATCAAACTGGCGCTGGCCAGCAGCGACGCCGCTGAAGCGGTGAAAATCCTCAACAAGATCGCCGCGCTGTACGTCGATCAGAATGTGCGCCGCACCTCCGCGGAAGCCGCGCAGAGCCTGGCTTTCCTGCAAAGCCAGTTGCCCCAGGTCAAGCGTGATCTGGCCAAGGCCAGTGACGCGCTGAACGCCTATCAGACCCACGGCAAAACCGTGAACATCTCGCTGGAAACGCAATCGGTGCTCGGTCAGTCCGTCGCATTGGAAACGCGGATTTCCGAGCTGAAAATGCAGCAGGCGGAGATGGACCGCAAGTTCACCAAACAACACCCGGCCTATCGTGCGTTGATGAGCCAGATTGGCGAACTGACCCAGCAACAGAAGTCGCTGGAAGGCAAGGTCGGCGATCTGCCCGCGACCCAACAAGAGCTGCTCAACCTGACCCGCGATGTCGAAGTGGCCTCGCAGATCTACACGCAGTTGCTGAACAAATCCCAAGAGCTGGACATCGTTCGCGCCGGTGCCGTGGGTAACGTGCGTTTGGTCGATGCGGCGGATGTCGACCTGACCAGCCCGGTCAAACCGAAAAAAGCCCTGATCGTTATCATCGCCACATTCCTCGGTGCCTTCGTCGGCGTGGCGCTGGTGCTGCTGCGTAAATCCCTCAGTCGTGGTCTGGAAGGTCCCGAAGCCATCGAGCAGCTTGGCCTGCCGGTGTACGCATCGATTCCCTACAGCGCCTTGCAGCAGGAAGAGGACAGCAAAAAAGGTCGTGCGCGCGACGGCGTCGATAAGCCTGCTTACCTGTTGGCCTTGCGCAACCCGACCGATCTGTCGATCGAATCGATTCGCAGCCTGCGCACCTGTCTGCACTTCGCCGGCCTCGATTCAACCAACAACCGCATCATGATTTCCGGGCCGAGCCCGCAGGTCGGCAAGACCTTCGTCTCGTCCAACCTCGCTGCCGTCATGGCGCTGAGCGGCCAGCGCGTGGTGCTGATCGATGCCGACATGCGCAAAGGGCATTTGCACAAAACCCTCAACACACCGATCACCAATGGCCTCTCGGACCTGCTGGTCAAACGCTGCAGCATCGAGCAGGCGATCAACCGGGTCGAAGTCGACAACCTGCACTTCATCAGTCGCGGCCAGGTGCCGCCGAATCCTTCGGAACTGTTGATGCACGCCAACTTCCGCGAGCTGCTCGCCGAACTGAGCGAGCGCTACGACCTGGTGATCATCGATACGCCGCCGCTGCTGGCTGTGACCGATGCGGCAATTGTCGGCCGTGAAGCCGGGATCAGCCTGATCGTCACGCGTTTCGGGGTGAACCCGGCCAAGGAGATCGAACTGACCATTCGCCGTTTCGCACAGAACGGTATCGAGTTGAAGGGCGCGGTATTCAACGGTGTCGAGAAGCGCGCGGCCAGTTACTACGGCAACGGCGGCTACGGCTATTACAACTACGAATATGCGTCCGACAAATCCTGACTGTCAGCGATTGTTCTTTCCTGTTTTAAGTGGGTGAGTTGTGAAGAAAATACTGCACGTGGCAGAGACGATCAAAGGTGGCGTCGCGACCGTTATCCGCACGATTTCGGCATCCCCCGAGGATGATGCGGCGAACTACGAGCTGGTGTATCTGGTGCCGGACGATCAGGCAAAAGAGCTGCACGGGATCGGCGCAGAGCAGATTCGCACGTTCGCCCGTACCGGCCGCAATGTGCCGTCGTTGCTGCGCTTCGCCTGGCGCCTGAGCCAGGTGCTGCTCAAGGAAAAACCCGATGTGGTGCATTTGCACAGCACCTTTTCCGGGGTGATCGGCCGTTGTGTGTGCGTGCTGTTGCGACCGTGGCGCAAGCCGAAAATCGTCTATTGCCCGCATGCGTTTTCGTTCCTGATGGAAAGCTCGCCGATCAAACAGAAAGTCTATGCGTGGATCGAGCGGGTGCTGCAAAAGGTCACCGACGTGATCATTTGCGTCAGCCAGTACGAACTGGATAAAGCCGCGCGCTTCGGCATCGAGCGCAAACGGATGAAGCTGATCTACAACGGCATTCATCACAAGGACGACGCACCGAAAGCGGCGAGTCCCGAGCCGATTCACCTGCTGTTCGTCGGCCGTCTCGACTACCAGAAAGGCTTCGATGTGTTGCTCAAGGCGTTCGCCAAGGTGCAGCGCAATGACCTGAAACTGACGGTGGTCGGCAGCGCGGTGAACGAGGACTCGGTCGAGTGCCCGCCGATGGACGCCGTCGAATATTTGCCTTGGGTCACCCCGGGCGAAGTGCAGGCGCTATATCAAAAAGCCGATGCGCTGATCGTGCCGAGTCGCTGGGAAGGGTTTGCCATGGTGCCGCTGGAAGGCATGGCCATGGGGCTGCCGGTGATTGCGAGCAATTGCACCTCGCTGCCGGAACTGGTTACGCACGGCGTGTCGGGCTATGTCTTCCCCTCTGGTGATCACCAGGCGCTGGCCGATGTGCTGGCGCAAATCCAGAAGCCGCGGTTACTCGACCTCGGCACCGAAGGGCGCAGCATTGTCCGCGAGCGCTTCAGCGCCGCGTTGATGATCCGCCAGACCTACGACGTGTATTGCGCTCCCACTTATTAAGTAGAACTCAGCTTATGAACGTAACGATTTTGCATGGCTACAGTGCGTCCAACTCCGGTGACGGCCTGCTCGTCGATCTGGCCATTGCCCTGGTGCAGCGCAACTTTGGCGATGACACGGCGATCAGCGTGGTCGCCTCCGATCCGGACTCTTTCAGCTACTTGCCGCACCCGCGTTTCGATGCGCCGGTGATGGCGGCCAAGGGCCTGGGCCGGGTCAAGCAGGCAGTGTTTCTCAACCAGTCCTACGCGGGGCTGGCCGACCTGTTGCGCAAAACCGATCTGATCGTCGGCGTCGGTGGCGGCTACATGCGCTCGAAAAGCGCTTTCGAACACATCAAGTTGAAGCTCGGCCATGCCAAGCAACTGGAAACCGCGATCCTCAGCAAAGTGCCGTCGGTGTACCTGCCGCAAAGCATCGGCCCGTTCCACGGCGAGAGCAGCCAGATCGTCGAGCATTACGCCAGCGCCGACGCGGTGTTCGTGCGCGATAACCGTTCCTCAGCGATCTTCGACGCCTGTGAAAACGTCTACCGTGCGCCGGATCTGGCAGTGCAGTCGCTGGCGAGCAAAATCCTCCAACAGCCGAAGTTCACCCGCTGCGCTGCTTCGCCCGCCACCGTCTGTGTGGTGCTGCGCAAGCCGCCGGAGTGGAGCAAGGAAAAGAAAGTCGCTTACGTGGCCAATCTGAAGTTGCTGCTGCAGCGCCTGAAGAACAAAAGCAAAGTGGTCTGCGCCGTACAGAGCGCGGTGCGCGGCAACGATGACGGCGCTTTCTATCGCGAACTGGGCATCACTGAAGACCTGTTGTCGTTGAAGGCGACGATTGCCAAATATCAACCGGACCTGGTGATTTCCGTGCGCTTGCACGGTGCCATCGAATCGCTGCTCTCTGGCGTGCCGGCGTACCACATCAGCTATGAGCGCAAAGGCTTTGGCGCCTATCAGGACATGGGCGTGGAAGACTGGGTGATCAATGGCGGCGACATTGATGTCGATAAAATCATCGACACGGTTTACGCACCGGACGCGCTGACGAATTTCGGCAAGCGCCTGACCGACACCTGTCGTGAAATCGAAGCGAAAACCGTGGCCATGGACGACATCATCAAGGGTGTCGTTCGATGATATTTCGGCTGCTGCTTCGCGGCGGAGCCTTGGGCGCGAAGTTTTTGCTGGTGTTGGCGCTCACCCATTACCTCGGTTACGAGGCGCTGGGTTTTTACGGCGTGGTGGTTGCCGCGTCGTTGATCGCGTCGAAGTTCTACAGCGTCGGTTTCAGTTCCGAGATCAATCGGCTGATCAGCGTCGGCGGCAGCTCGCGTCGTGTCGTCGACAAAGTGCTGTTGCTGTACCTGACCGTCGGGCTGCTGTTGTCGGTGGTGACGGTGCTGATCTATTCACTGTTCCAGCAAGTGGAAGCGACGGCTGCGCTGATCCTCTGTGTGACCCTGGTGTTGCTCACCGAACACCTGTCGTTCGAGATCAACTCCTTCGTGTTTTCTGCGCAGAAAGCCACGGCCGGCGCGTTGTTGTTCTTCATCAAGACCGGTTTGTGGGCGGTGTTGGCCGTGGCCGGAATGATGCTCGGCTGGGTGTCGAGCGTCGCTAGTGTTTTGTGGTTGTGGGTGGCGGCCAACGTGTTGGTGATCATCGCCGGTTACCTGATTGTGGTGAACGTGCACAAGGGCCGAGTCGCCGGGACCTTGGCCACGGCGACGGTGTGGAAGGCCGGCTTGCCGTTCTATCTCGGTACCGGTCTGATCGCGTTGAGTCAATACGCCGAACGCTTTCTGATCATCGATCTGGAGCCCTACGCCAGCCTCGGTAAATACGTCTACGCGTGGTCGGCGGCCAACACCTTGCAAGCCTTGTCGTATGCGGTGGTGGCGGTGGTCGGGATTCCAGTGTTGGCCAAGCGTTTTCAGGCCGACCAGCAGGCCTTCACGGTCAAGCAATTGTTCGTCAACAAGTGGGTCATGCGTTCGCTGGTGGTCTCGGCGGCGGTGGCGGTGGCGATTTATCTGTTCTTCAACGTGGCGCTCGATTACGTCGCCACCAGTGTGCCGCGTCCGGACAATGCGATCCTCGGCGTGTTGATCTTCTCCTTTGCCTTGCGTGCGATTGGCGACATCGTCTGGGGTGGTTTGATCGCCTCGAAAAACAGTCGCGTCTCGCTCGCCAGTGCGGCGATCTGCCTGCTGGTTTCAGTGCCGGTCAGCTATGTGCTGATCAAGCATTACTCGATCTATGGCGCCGCGTGTGGCAACGTTTTTGCGATCGTCGTGCAGCTCGGCGTGATTGCTTTGCTGACCCGCGTGACCGCTGCGAAAAAGGCTGCGTTGTCATGGGCCTGAAGTTGCCGTGCATTGAGTTTCGCGGCAAGAAACTCGACTCTTCGCTGTCGTTCCTGATCCTCTTCACCGGGCTGTTTCTGTCGGTGGCCATGCCGTTGTTGATTCCTCGCGATCCGGGGCCGGATGCGATGACCTTGTGGTCGTCGTATGCGCGGGCTGACAACTGCAATTTCTGGAATCCGTTCTCACCGGATCGCTCCTCCTACGAGTGTTCGGCGTTCCTGTTGCGGCCCACCGGGATCAACCTGACCAATGCCTGGGCCTACGGCATGTTCTGCAATTTTTTCCTCACGGCGATTCCAGTGGTGGTGTTCCGCCGCATGCCGTTGGCGATCTTCGGAACCCTGTGTCTGTGGGGCATTGTTCGTTCGTTTTTTCTGGAAAACCTGACCAAGGAAATCATCGTCTCGGTGGCGGTGTTGAGCATTTTGCTCAGCTCGTTATCGCGCAAATACCGTGGTGGTTTTTTCCTCTCGGCGGTGATCTACGGCGTGCTGATTCGGCCTTACTGGATCCTGTTTTCGCTGTCGTGGGTCGGTGTCTGCGTGATGAAAAAGTACGTGTCGCGTACGACCTTCTTCCTGATGCTGTTCCTGTTCTATCTGGCCGTGGCGATGTCGATCCAGCTTGCGCTGGGCTTCCCGGTGTCGTCGATTCGTGCCAGCAATAACGAACTGCGCACGGCGGGCGAGGAGGGCTCGAAGTCGTTGATCGTCTCGTGGCTCAGCGGCAGCGATTTCGTCTCGCAAGCGCTGGACTCGATGATCATTTTCTTCCGGCTGTCGTTCCCGGTGGAACTGATTCTGCTGTCCGGACCAGGCCAGGTGATCTTCGTCGCGTTGATGATCATGACCGCGTTGCTGCTGTTCAAAGTCATCACCTCGACCGATTACAAGGGCGCGCCGATCCAGACCAAACCCAAGGAACTGATCGCGATTCCGCTGGCGTTTCTGCTGGTGCAAGGTTTGTTCGAACCGGACTTCGGCTCCTTCGCCCGGCACTTTTCAATGGTGGTGCCAGTGTTGTTCGTCGGCCTCGGATTGATGCTGCGGGCAAACAAACCGGTGCAGGTTGAATCAAGAATTCTGAATTGAGGCGGGTGCTTTATGTCGAGCAAGAAAAAGTCCCTGGAGATCGAAACCCTGCGTGGCCTGGCGTGCCTGCTGCTGGTGCTCTATCACGTCATCGGGCCATTGGGCGGTGGGTTGAAGATCGATATCGGCTCGCCGTTCCGGGTGATTGCCGATTCGATGGTGTACGTGCGCATGCCGCTGTTCACGTTCATTTCCGGGTACATCTATTCCATCTACAAAATCCGCGGCAATGACTTTTCGGCGTTTTTCTCCGGCAAGGTGCGCCGCTTGATCGTGCCGCTGTTTTGCGTCGGCGTGCCGTTCTCGGTGCTGCAAGCGGTGGGGCCTGGGGTGAACAAGGACGTCGGGGTGATCGACGCGTTGTTGTCGTTCTGGGTACCGATCAACCACTTCTGGTTCTTGCAGGCGGTGTTCATCATTTTCATGTTCGTCGGGCTACTGGAGTGGCGCGGGATGTTGCGTTCGGCGACGCGCTTGTATGGGTTGTTCGCGTTTGCCGCCGTATTGTTTTTACTGCCGCCGTTCACGTTCGATGCTTTCGGGATTAACGGCGCGATTTATCTGCTGCCGTTTTTTGTCGCGGGGATGATTGGCCAAGAGAACGTCGATGCGTTGAAGCAGCGCTTCAAGGTGATCGGGCCGCTGGTGTTTGTGTTGATCTCGCTGACGCTGCTGTATGTGGCGGCGATTGATCGTGAGTTGATTGTTGATCGTCGTAGCCTGGTGGGTCTGACTGTGGGTTGCGTGTCGTGTATCGCTTTGCTGTCGAGTGATATGCGCTCGAAGGCGCTGACGTGGTTGGGCGGTTATTCCTATGCGATCTTCCTGTTCCATGTGCTGTTCGCAGCGACGTCGCGGTTTGTGCTGGGGCGGTTGGGGGTGAAGGATGAAAGCCTGCTGGTGCTGGGTGGATTGAGCTTTGGCTTGCTCGGGCCGGTGGTGTTGTCGATGATTTTCAGTCGGTTCAATTTCACTTCCGTGCTGTTCCTTGGCGAGCGTGCGGCGAAGAAGAAACCATTGGCGCCGATCACCCCAGTGCCGCAAACCTGATCTGTAGGAGCTGCGGCACGCTGCGATCTTTTGATCTTGTCTTTGAATGTCAGGATCAAAAGATCGCAGCCTCGTTTCACTCGACAGCTCCTACATGGATCTTTGCCAGCCGCACAATCCCTGTGGAAGATGTAGCGTCATTGCCAGAGCCACCGCCATCGCTGGCAAGCCAGCTCCCACAAATTTCCCGGCGCACAAGGGTTTCGCCGATGACCACAATCCCTGTGGGAGCGAGCCTGCTCGCGAAGGACCATTCCAGACTGAGGAAATTTTGCATGTTGGCAGTAGATGACGCGCAACCCGTAGCAGCGTCGGTGGTTGAGGTGGGCGATGCCCGCGAGCGTTTTGCGCAGTGGCGCGAAGGCAAGGCCGGCGCGGTGTTGTCGGTCTCGGTGATCGGCGACAGCTACAGCGCCGGACAGGATTTTTATCTGAACAAACTGGTGCAGCGCGTGGCTGGCGAGGTGGGTTTTTCCGGGCCGGGTTATGTCGGCTTCAACCACGGCGCGGCGCTTGGCGGGACGCATTTCAAATACACCCGCAGCAGTGAAAAGTATTTTGGCGGAGACTGGAAGGTGTCTGGCCTGGGGCAGGCGAGTCCGGACAGTCGCACAGTCACAGGCCGCCCCGGTGCCTGGCTGCAAGTGGATGCCAATCCCTCGCCACGCATCGATACGGCGGTCACTGAGGCGAAACTGCTTTATCTGGGCAACGGCGAAGCCAGCGAAATCCGTTACCGCTGGGCGCCATCGCAAGACTGGCAACCGTTGAAGCTTGAGGGTTCGGGCGTTCAGGAAGTGCCACTGACAGGCCTCTCAACAGCGAAAGACTGGTCCTTCAAACTGGAAGTTGTGAAGGGCGCGCCGACGTTGTTCGGCTTATGGATGAGCAACGATCAGAAAGGCGTTCGGGTGTCGAAACTGGCGGCATCGGGTGCGGCTTCTGCGGATTTCTATCACCAGGATCCGCAATGGCAGGTGCAGTGGAAAGCCGCTGTGTCGAAGATTCCTGCGGATGTTTATCTGATCATGCTCGGTGGCAACGATCAGGGTTTCGGCGTGAAACCGGCGCAGTATCTGCAGAATGTTCAGGGCTTGGTGGGGATGCTGCGCGAGATCCAACCGCAGGCGAGCATCAACCTGATCATGCGTCAGGACACCACTCGCTCGAGTGCTTATCCGATGGCGGCGTATGCGCAGGTGCTTGAGCCGTGGGCACGCGAGCAGCATCTGGGTTACACCAACCTGCAATGCGCGTTCGGGCCCGACGTCAAACGCTACGCGGCGGCGATGATCGGCCCGGACAAGATTCACCCCGTGCCGGCCACGGGTGGCAAGGTGATTGCCGATTACTTCTACGGCTGGATCACCGGCACCCACATACGCTGCAATAACTAGCCCCTGTAGGAGCTGCCGAAGGCTGCGATCTTTTGATCTTGTCTTTTAAAAACAGGATCAAAAGATCGCAGCCTTCGGCAGCTCCTACAGGGGACAGTTCAGGCGTCGGTGAACGTGTCGACTTGATCGAGCAATTCCGTGAGCTTTTGCGGCATCAACCGCGTATCGCAGCGGGTTTCCACGTTGATGATGATCGCCGGATCGTTGCAGCAAAGACGCACGCGGAAACGCCAGTCACTGAAGATCACTTTCAGACCATCGCTGTCATCGATTTCCAGCGCCTGCCCGTCGTAGCGCTTTTTCAAGTGCGTGAGCAGGGGATAGGGATCGCGCATCGGACGGCGGATATCGCCGGACGCGGGAAACACGCCAATGCGTTCGACCAGCAAGATCGTCCCCAGCCAGGTTTCATTGGCGCTGGGCAATGGCTGATGGCGGGACAACCAGCTCATCACCCCGAGGTTACCCACCTCGCGTTCAATCTCTACGGAATGTTGTGCAATGTTCATGGTGGCCTGCCTGAAGTGAAGAGTGGGCGTGAGGTGGCGTTGGGGCCGTCTCAGCGACCCTTGAGGTAAACGTTCTCGTAGCAGAAGTTGGTCGCTTGCAGATAACCCTCGGCGTCGCCGCAATCAAAGCGCATGCCTTTGAATTTGTAGGCCAGCACGCAACCGTTCTGCGCCTGTTTCATCAGCGCGTCGGTGATCTGGATTTCGCCGCCCTTGCCCGGTTCGGTATCGGCGATGAGGTCGAAAATATCCGGCGTGAGGATGTAGCGGCCGATGATCGCCAGGTTCGATGGCGCGTCTTGTGGTGCCGGTTTTTCCACCATGTTGTTGACCCGGTAGATGCCGTCGGACATCAGCTCGCCGGCGATCACTCCGTACTTGTGCGTCTGATCGGCCGGGACTTCCTGGATGGCGACGATCGAGCAGCGGAATTTCTTGTACAGCTGGATCATCTGCGTGAGCACGCCGTCACCTTCCAGGTTCAGGCACAGGTCATCGGCCAGCACCACGGCAAACGGCTCGTCGCCGATCAACGGACGGCCGCTGAGGATCGCGTGGCCGAGGCCTTTCATTTCGACCTGACGGGTGTAGGAGAAGGTGCAGGTGTCGATCAGTTCGCGGGTGCCGGCGAGGAACTTCTCTTTCTCGGTACCGCGGATCTGATGTTCCAGCTCGTAACTGATGTCGAAATGGTCTTCCAGCGCGCGTTTGCCCCGGCCGGTGACGATGGCCATGTGTTGCAGGCCGGCGTCCCGTGCTTCTTCAACGGCGTATTCGATCAACGGCTTGTTGACGATCGGCAACATTTCCTTGGGCATCGCTTTAGTTGCCGGCAAGAAACGTGTGCCATAGCCGGCAGCGGGGAACAAACATTTACGAATCATAAAAGTATCCTGGACAGTCATGGAACACAGGCGACGAATGCGCGCACTCATGCAAGTGGGCAAGTTTCAATAGTATTGAACGATTGCTTTAATACCTGAGTCAGGTTGTTCATGGCAATTAATCGTAAGGATAAAGCATGACAATGTTATGAGATGTCGGTTAGAGCCTTTTTAGTTATTTTTAGTCGGTATCTGTTGATAGTGATGGGCGCACTTGAAGTGCTAATAAGTACCTTGCAATACAGTTTGAACTGGAAAAATATTTATTGTCAGTCGCTGAACTTATTTTGTTTGAGGTTGTTGTCGGCTTGTTTATGTGGATTGCAGCACAACTCCAATAAATCAGGCTTGACACGCTACCGGGTACTTATCCATTGACGGACCGCGCTATGAAGATTCTGGTAACGGGTGGTGCTGGCTATATCGGCTCGCACACCACACTTGCACTGCTTGAAGCAGGTTATGAAGTTGTCGTACTGGATAATCTTTGTAACAGCAGCGATGCGGCACTGCACGCCGTTGAAGCCATCTGCGGCAAGAGCGCGCAGATGATTCGTGGCGACGTCTGCGATCGCGCCTTGCTCGACCGGATTTTCCGCGAGCACAGCATTGAAGCCGTCCTGCATTTCGCCGGGCTGAAAGCGGTGGGCGAGAGCGTGCGCAAGCCGCTTGAGTACTACGAAACCAACGTCAGCGGCAGCATCACGCTGTGTCAGGCGATGGCAGCGGCGGGGGTGTTCCGGCTGGTGTTCAGCTCGTCAGCGACGGTGTATGGCGAGCCTGAGCAGATGCCGATTCGCGAGGATTTCCCCACGGGCACGCCGACCAATCCTTACGGCCAGTCGAAACTGATCGTCGAAAACGTGCTGCGCGACCTGTGTCAGTCCGAGCCGCGCTGGAGCATCGCCTTGCTGCGCTACTTCAACCCGATTGGTGCGCACGACAGCGGGCATATGGGCGAAGACCCCAATGGCATCCCCAACAATCTACTGCCTTACATCAGCCAGGTCGCGGTGGGCAGCCTGCAAGAGCTGTCGATCTTTGGCGATGATTATCCAACCGTGGACGGCACCGGCGTGCGCGATTACATCCATGTCGTCGATCTGGCGGACGGCCATTTAAAGGCGTTGCAGGCGATCAGCGGGCGCACCGGCATCCACACCTGGAATCTCGGCACTGGCGATGGCTACAGCGTGTTGCAAGTCCTGCGCGCCTTCGAACAGGCTTGCGGGCAGCCGGTGCCGTATCGAGTGATGCCGCGACGTTCCGGGGATATCGCCGAGAGTTGGGCGGATGCTTCCAAGGCGGCGCGAGAACTCGGCTGGACGGCCACGCGCAACTTGCAGGACATGGTCACCGATACTTGGCGCTGGCAGTCGAATCATCCCAAAGGCTATCTGCAATGATGGCCATTTAGTCCAATGTTATTTTCAGTCAGGTTGTTAGATTACGTCGGGAAATTACACTGGCAATGCCTTTTGCAAGTCCGTAGATATAAACCTGCCGTTCGACTTTTATCAGTTGGGTAAGACTGTGAAAGAACAACGGATCTTGTTCGCGCTTTTTGCGGGCTTGAACTCTACCACCGCTAACACAGACCGGTTTTTTAACAGGTCGAATGTTAGAAAGGAGTTGATATGAAGAAAGTGATGGCAATTGCCCTGTTGACGATGTTGAGCAACTGGGCTGCCGCTGCTGAAGCGCCGCTGACAGCGGTAACCAATGTAGGTGGCAATGTAGCGGCTTCTCAAGCGCCTGCAGCCAGTACTGCAATGGTTGCCAGTGCTGTAGCGGCGTCCAACAGTGGTGGCAGTGCCAACGGCGGTACCACCGGTACGACGGGTACCACCGGTACAACCGGCACGCATAACTAACAGGAAGTTCTGTTAGTGCAGTACAAGGTCGCCCGACGCAAGTCGGGTGACTTTGTTTTTGGATTCGCCCTTGAATAGCGTAGTGCCATTATGACTCGTAGTGTTTATCTTTTAATGTTGGCAAGTCTCGCTTTGCAAGGTTGCATGTTTTCCCCCGGTCAGTATCTGAGCACCGGCAGCATCACTCGCCAAGGCGCCAGTGAAAGCAGCCGGGTCGAGCTGATCCCGATCACCCCCAAACTGATCTCCATGAACCGTGCCACGCAAAAGCGTGAGTCAGTGCCTGCGGAACTGTTGGCGACACCCGCCGAATACCGCATCGGCAACAACGATGTTCTGTACATCACCGTGTGGGATCACCCGGAGCTGACGGCCCCGTCCGGCGCGCAGCAACAGATCGATGCCAACGGCCGCCTGGTGCGCTCCGATGGCACGCTCTATTACCCGTTCATCAAGGAAGTCCAGGCCACCGGCCGGACCATCCAGCAACTGCGCTCTGACATTGAACAGCGGCTGTCGGCGTTCATCGCCGAGCCGCAAGTGGATGTCGCGGTGTTGCGTTTCGCCAGTCAGAAAGTCGTGGTCACCGGCGCGGTGACCAAGGCTGGTCCACAAGCGATTTCGACCAATCCGCTGAGCGTCGTCGAAGCCTTGGGGTCGGCCGGCATCGACACCAATAACGCCGATTTGTCCGGACTGCTGCTGACCCGCAAGGGACGGGTTTATCCGCTGAACCTGGACTCGCTCAACCAACCGGATTCCGAGTTGCAGAACGTCTACCTCAAGGGCGGCGATCAGCTGTACCTGCCATACAACGACAACAAGCGCATCTATGTGATGGGCGAAGTCAACCAGCCGCGTGCATTGAGCTTCAAGACGGCGACGATGAACCTGTCCGACGTACTCGGTTCGGTCGGTGGCTTGAGCCAGACCACTTCCAATGGCAATGCGGTGTACGTGATTCGCGGTGTGGAAAACCTCGATGTCGAGCCGGCGAAAATCTATCAACTGGAAGCCGAATCGCCGACCGCCATGGCGCTCGCTTCGCACTTCGAAGTGCGTCCTCAGGACGTCGTCTATGTCGGGCCTGCCAACGTGACTCGCTGGAACCGCTTCATCAGTCAGTTGGTGCCGTCGGCATCGATTGTCGGTACAGGCGCTTCCGCTGCGAAGAACTGGAGCGAATTCAGTAACAACAGCAAATAAGGTTGCCGACTTTGAACATCTTGAAAGTTGGCGTCTGCCTGATGGCGGCCTCGTTGCTCTGTGGCTGTAACCCGTTGATGAGCGCTTCGTTGAACAACCTGAAGGCAGCGGTCGTCGGCCCGGATGAGGCGGACGTGACGGCGGCCGAAGTGGCTGCGGTCAACTACCCGCAACTGAAACTGACCACGCCGTCCGGTTCCGGTGTGCTCGCGCTGATGCGCGAGCGCGAGGATCTGCAGTTCTGGGTCGCTTCCGGCAAACAGGTATTGCTCCTGCGCGATGGCCTCGCCGTACGCAGTGTCGGCCTCGGGCTGGAAGGCGATCTGGATGGCACGCGGCTGGCCGATGACGCGCCGTTCAAGCAAGGCCTGCATCGGGTCGCCGATGGTTTCACCACGCGGCGCTGGATCGATCTGTACAAGGGCCAGGAAGTCGGGGTGATCGTCAACAGTCGTTTCTCCCGGCGATCGGAACAAACCCTGCAGATTCTCGACAAGCAATACACCGTGCTGCGTGTCGATGAACAGATTGACGCGCCGGCCATCGGCTTGAACGCGACGAATCGTTACTGGGTCGATCCGCGTGACGGTTTCATCTTGCAGAGCGAGCAGCAACTGACTTCGCAACTGCGCGTGAAAATTGTGCAACTGACTCCTGATCGCAGGCACCTGCCGTGACGCGCCGGGGTTTGCTATCGGCGTGCCTGATGTTGATCGCTGGCATGAGCCACGCAGCCGTCACTGTCACCGGTGACGTGGCCAACCCGGGGCCTGTTGAACTGCCGCCGGGCGGGCGTTTGCTCGATGTGATCAGCGTCGCGGTGCCGAATGCCGAAGGCTATTGGCTGGCTGGCGGATTGCTGCGTCAGTCGCTGGTTGAGGAGCAGACACGGCTGAAGGTCGGCGTGCTGTTCGATCTGGACGTGCTGCAGCGCATGTCGATGCTTTTCGACCGGCCGAGTCGTGCGGCGCTGGCGCAGCGCATGGCTGAAGAAGTGCGGCAGATGCCGGTCACCGGACGGCAGATCGCCGATCTCGATCCGGTCGCACTGGAAGTCGGCTTTGCACGCAACATTCGTCTCGGCGATGGTGATCGCCTGATCTACCCGAAACGCGTCGATGAAGTGCAAGTAATCGGTGCCGTCGCCGAGCCGTGCCACTTGCCGTATCAGCCGTTGCTGGAGGCGCGTGAATACCTGCAAGGCTGCACAATTCTGAGTGACGCCGAGGCCGATTACCTGTGGCTGATCCAGCCCGACGGCGCTTCGCAGCGCGTCGGCATTGCCCACTGGAATCGCGAGAGCGGGCACTTTCCAGTGGCTGGCAGCAAGATTCTGGTGCCGGTTAAAAATGATGATCTTGATCCGCCTATCCCTGAGCTGAATCAGCAGTTGGCTGAATTTATTGCCACGCAGCTGGCCGAGGTGGTTCGTTGAAGTTACGTTTTGCAGCTGTGTTGTTATTGCCGTGTGGTTTGGCTCATGCAGAGCCGCGCATTACCCAGAATGACTTCGGTGGCACCGGTCTGTTGCAGACGCCAACGGCGCGCATGGCCCCGGCCGGCGAGTTGAGCGTCAACGCCAACCGCACCGAACCGTACAGTCGCTACAGCGTTTCGTTGCAGCCGCTGGACTGGCTTGAAGGCTCGTTTCGCTACACCGCGATCACCAACCGGCCGTACGGCTCGGAGGCCCTGAGCGGTAGTCAAAGCTATAAGGACAAGGCGGTCGATGCCAAAGTCCGACTCTGGCAGGAAAGCCATTGGGCGCCGGAAGTGGCGCTGGGCTTCCGAGATATCGGTGGTACGGGTTTGTTCGCCAGTGAGTTTTTCGTCGCCAACAAGCGCTATGACAATTTCGATTTCAGCGCGGGGATTGCCTGGGGCTACATCGGTAATCGTGGCGACATCGATAACCCGCTGGGCTATCTGGATGATCGCTTCAAGACCCGCCCGGCAGTGGAAGGCACCGGTGACGTCAACGCCGGTTCATATTTTCGTGGACGGCCTTCGTTTTTCGGCGGTGTGAGCTATCAGACGCCGTGGGATCGCCTGAGTCTGAAACTCGAATTCGATGGCAACGATTACAAGCACGAGCCGAAGGACAACGAGATCAAGCAGGACTCGCCGATCAACCTCGGCGCGGTGTTCAAGGTCACCGATTCGATCGACCTCAGCGCAGCGTGGGAACGCGGCAACACGGCGATGTTTGGTGTGACGTTGCATACCAATTTCGTCAGCCGCAAGGCGCCGGCCAAGACCTACGACCCAACGCCAGAACCACTGCCGGCGAAGGCGCCGACCGCGTCGATGGAACAGGTCGATTGGGCCAACGTATCGCAGCGTTTGCAGCAGAACGCCGGCTATAAAGTCGAGCGTATTGCCCAGCGTGATTCCGAGCTGATCGTCTATGGCGAGCAGCAGCGATACTTCCATTCTTCGAAGGCAGTCGGGCGTGCGAGCCGGATTCTCGACAACAGCGTCAATGACGATATCGACTGGTTCACTGTGGTCAACAAGCGCTATGACTTGCCGCTGGAAGAAACCAGTGTGCCGCGCCAGACTTTCCGCGAAGTGATCAACAACGAGGAACCGCTGCAGTCGTTGCACCGCACCACCGAGATCAACCCGGCGATGCCGCACAACGAGAAAACCCTCTACACCGAAGCGCCGCAGCATTTCAGTTATGGCGTCGGGCTGGGCTTCAAACAGAACGTCGGCGGTCCGGATGGTTTGCTCTATCAATTCACTGCCGATGCGGACGCCGAATATCGCTTCAATCGCAACACCTGGTGGAACGGTTTGCTCAGCGCCAACCTGGTGAACAACTTCGACAAATTCACCTACGATGCGCCGAGCGGTTTGCCGCGCGTGCGCACGGATTTGCGTCAGTACCTGACCACGTCCAACACGACGATGCCGCTGTTCCAGGTCAGCCATGCCGAGCAGTTGGATAAAGACCTGTATGGCATGGTTTACGGCGGCTATCTGGAGTCGATGTTTGCCGGTGTGGGCGGCGAGGTGTTGTTCCGTCCGACGGGCGAGCGCTGGTCGGTGGGCGCGGATATCAACTGGGTGCGCCAGCGTGATTTCGATCAGGGTTTTGCCCTGCGTGATTACTCGGTGGTGACCGGGCATATCACCGGGTATACGGATTTGCCGTTCGATACGTTGGCGGCTGTCAGCGTCGGTCGTTATCTGGCCGGGGATTGGGGTGGCACGTTGGATATCTCGCGGGAGTTTTTCAACGGTGTGCGCTTTGGCGCGTGGGCGACGATCACCACCGCGAGCAGTGCCGAGTATGGCGAGGGTAGTTTCGACAAAGGTCTCTACCTGTCGATTCCGTTCGACGAAATGATGAGCATGTCGACCATGCGCCGCGCCAACCTGGTCTGGGCGCCGCTGACCCGTGACGGTGGTGCACGACTCAACCGCAGCTTCCAGCTGCACTCGATGACCGATAGCCGGGAAGGGGACATGTTCTACCGCAACTTCGAGAAAATCACCGAGTAAGCGCTGATCCCACGACCCCCGCATAACCCGTGGGAGCAAAGCTTGCTCGCGATAGCGCCAGACCAGCCGACATCCCCGTTGCTGACCCACCGCCATCGCGAGCAGGCTCACTCCTACAGGGGTTATGTGCCGAGCCACAGATCCACTGCCACACCCAGATCCCTGTGGGAGATTCTCCCACAATGTTTTGTGTCCATCCCGCTCCCTGTGCGCAACCCCATTCCTCTGTGGGAGCGAGCCTGCTCGCGAAGGCGTCAGAACGGCCGACATCGTCTTTGCCTGGCCCACCGCGATCGCGAGCAGGCTCGCACCTACAGGGGTTATGTGTTGAGCCACAGATCCACTGCCAACCACCAAATCCCACGCACAAAAAAGGGGACTTTCGTCCCCTTGCGGTGTGTAGCGTCGAGCCTCAGTAAATATCCTTCGACAGCAACGTAAACGGTGTCTTCACCAGGATCTTCAGATCCAGCCACAACGACCAGCTGTTGATGTACTGCAGGTCAATCTCCACACGCTTCTGCATCTTGTCGAGGGTGTCCGTCTCACCGCGGCAGCCGCTGATTTGTGCGAGCCCGGTGATGCCCGGCTTAATCCGGTGGCGCGCCATATAGGCGAGGATTTTCCCCGAGTAGAAATGGTTGTGCGCGACAGCGTGCGGGCGCGGGCCAACCAGGGCCATATGCCCTTGCAGCACGTTGAACAATTGCGGCAACTCGTCCAGTGAAGTGCGACGGATAAAGCGCCCGACCGATGTAATGCGCGAGTCATTGCGGCTGGCCTGTTTCACATCGCGGTCATCGTGCACGCTCATCGAGCGAAACTTCCAGACCTTGATCACCTTGCCGTTCCAGCCATGGCGATCCTGCTTGAAGAACACCGGGCCAGGCGAGTTGAATTTCACCGCCAGAGCGATGATCAACAGGATCGGACTCAGCGCGATGATCGCCAGCAACGCTACGGTTTTCTCCACCAGACTCTTGCTCAAGGCAGCGGTCGGGCGACTGGTCAGCGGGCTCTCGTTCAAGTAGATCGCCGGCAGGCCATCCACGACTTTTACCGAGTGATTGAGCAGCGTCAGCGCGTTCAGATCCGGTACCCAGACCACATCGACGTTGGCCCCGAGCAAATCGACATACATCGCTTCGATTTTCGCCGCTTCGCACAGTGGCAGGGTGATGTACAAACGGCGGATGTCGTGTGCTTCGATCAGCTCCAGCAACTGTTCCTGAGCGCCGACTACGCGCGGTGCATCTTTACCTAGCGCGGACACGTCGCCGTTGCTGACCAGACCCACCAGCGGCAGATTCTCCAGCTGGCTGAGCTTCTTCGCCAGACCCAACGCCAGTTCACCGGTGCCGACAATCAGCGTCTTGTGCTCACTTTTGCGCGAGCGCTGATAGAACTTCGAAAACGCATGCAGCGGCGCATACAAAAACGCCTGGCCGAGGAAGCCATACACCGCCCAGCTCAGGATCACCTGCCGCGAAAACAGCTCATCGGCCTGGCAGACAAACGCGATGCAAGCCAGCGCTGCCATGGTCATCGACCAACCCATGAACAGCCGGCCCAGCCCGGTCAGGTAGTTGTCACGCTTGCGATAAACACCGCTGAACGTATACGCCGGCACCGAAGCCAGCACCGCCAGCGTTGCACACATACGGTAGTAAAACGCGACCGTCCCGGTGTGCTGCTCGGCGAGGATAAACAACAGCGTTACAACAAAGCCCTGCGCCAGCGCCCATTGGCCCCAAAAGGTCAGTCCCTTGAGGCCTGCGCTTCGATTGATACTAAGAGAAAGATCCATACGATATCCCCAAAAGACGTCCATTCAGGTTTCAACAGTTGAAAGCCGAGTTGTTATGCAGACTTATTGTTTTTGTTCTAGCGAGTGTCTTGAGATAACAACATCGATATGCCGAACTGTCGTCAGTCAATAGACTAAGTTATCGACGGGAATGGTGTCTGACGAGTTCTAACAAGATGGCACAGTGCCAACTTTTTAATAATTAAATAGAAGAGTGTTAGAAAAGGTCGCAGAGCGGGGGGTGAATAAGTGTTGTCGTATTTGTTACTGTTGGAGGGGTGGAGGCAGGGAGTTTCTATTATCAAAGGGAGGTGAACCCAAACAGAGTGCTCTTGTTGTTTTTGTAATCGCACTTGAATCTGTTTGTTTTGTTCGGTGTCGGCTGCGTGTTTACGCGACGATTTCCTGAATGAGGCAATAACCGCGATTTCTTACGGCACGAAACAGGCGCTCGCCATTACTGGCGCTTTTGAATTTGTCCTGCAGGCGACTCAGGCACATTTCCAGGCCGCGGTATTGCTCCGGCTCTCGACCGATACTGAGGATCAACTCGTCTCGGCTGACAACGCGCTCTTCATGATTGAGCATTTTCCTGACCAAAGCTGTTTCCAGGCCAGTCAGACTGATCTCGATACCGTCCTTGACCAGTGCACCTTGATCATTGTCGAGATGCCAGGTTTCGCTGCAAGGCAGATCGCCTTCAATGGCCGGTGGCATATTGCTGCTTTCGCCGGTCAGTGCCGGGATACTTTGAAAAGGATTGGCGGTTTGCGCTGCCAGCCATTCGGACTCAAGAGTCGCGAGAATTCGCTGGGTGTCATATTCAATGCTGCGAGCAACATTCTTTCGACTAACGCTTGGATATGTGAACTCCATCACCATTGGCGCGGAGGAGGGCGACGCAACACCTTCAGAGTTGCCAAACGAATTGAAGCGTTCGCTGGCGAGGATACTCTCGAGTTCACGTTGCGACGTTGTGCTGTGAGTCACGACAACAAAATATTTCCTTGGGAGGGTTGTACTAGTTTCCATGTCTCTCTCCTAAATACACACCAAAATTGGCTAAAAGATAAATCGGCAGGCGAGCAATGACTTCCTTGGAAGTAATCGATAGGCAGGGTCTGGGCCCAATAATGGCCCTCGATAAATTCCACTCGAACTGCTGCTATGTTATGGAGTTTTATTTTTATGGGTCGTGTTGCCGCGCTCATTCAATTGCTTGATTTCTAATAGGCGTGAGATGCAGATAGAACGATATGGTTGCATTGGACGATCCTTCGTACGTTGCAAAAGGGATTGGCTGCCCGTGACTCAGGCAGTCGATATCAGACCCCGCAGCAGGCGATAGCCATAGCCGCGAATGCTCTGAATCGCGTTTGTACCATACATGTCCTTGATTTTTCCACGCAAGCGGCTGATCGATTTTTCCAGCGCTCGAGGGTCGTAGAAATTGCTGTTCAGGCCCATGATGCTGGCGATTTCATCATGGCTGAGAATGTGGTTGCTGGTTTGCGCAAAGGCTTCCAGGATCTTCATCTCGGCGAACGAGATGTCGAGTTTCTTGCTGGTGTCCATCAGGCAGATCCGCGTCGGATCAAGCGTGAGATTGGTATCGCGCTGCCACTCTTCACTGCTGAAGAATTCGCTGAGCAAGTCGGCGCCCTCGTCGGCAAGGGTATTGAGCTTGATACAAGCGTCCGCGCCGGCAAGATAATATTTGATCTTGTTGAAGGCGCCGCGACCGGTGATGACCGCGCAAATGATCGGTTTCAAATTACCCGAGCGCAGGTTCTGCACCAGCGCCAGATTGTCTTCAAGCGCCTGTGGATTGTCGATGACCAGGAAGATGGCCCGATAAGAGCCGCAATATTCATTTAGCTGATATGAACTAGTGTAGGAACTAGCCTCAAGTGCCATATCAGTCTGCACATGCTTGGCGACCAGCGCACTAAAATGTTCAGCCACGCCACGGGTACGACCCAGAGTGAGAACACCAGGTTCGTCATTTGTCGGGCGCGGGCTTCTAGTCGCTAAGTTCCCTGAGAGCATCATGCATTGACTCGAATTAGTGCTGACATCGGGATGTTAAAGCACCGGTTCTCATCTGTGACTGACAATTGGTAACATTTGCGCGGATTTTAGACGTGTCTCGCGAGTTTTCTAACAATAAATAAGCTTTTCAAGCTTTTAGTTGATTTTCGCGGAGCTGTGAATTAGTGATTAGATAGTGGCGATATGCAATGGTGCCACTATTTTGAGTCTATTGCGATGGCTTTGTCTATGTCCTTTTGCCACTGTCTGGCCATCTCGGGATTGTGTGATATTGATCACACTTTGTTGGTTGGGCAAGTTTTTTTCCAGGAAGGGCCTAAATATTTTCCTCTTAGTTCGTCGGCCGACGATTACTAACATGGCTTGAGTGTGGCAATTCATAAGACCTATTCTTCAAGAACAAACCAATTGTGTAACTTCAGATACTCAACCCCTGAGTGTTACTACCCGGTCGCTCATCAAGAGCGCTCTGACGGAGGATTAATGGATTTCTGGACCCTTTTCCAGGTGTTGATATTAGGTGCGGTAGAAGGTCTGACTGAATTCCTGCCAATCTCAAGTACCGGCCACCAAATCATCGTAGCCGACTTGCTCGATTTCGGCGGCGAACGCGCCATGGCGTTCAACATTATTATTCAACTGGGTGCCATTCTTGCCGTCGTCTGGGAGTTTCGAACGAAGATCTTCGATATCGTCAAAGGCCTGCCCACCCAACGCAACGCACAACGCTTCACCCTCAATCTGCTGATTGCGTTTCTGCCAGCCGTGGTACTCGGCGTACTGTTTGCTGACAAAATCCACCAATACCTGTTCAACCCGATCACCGTCGCCGTGGCATTGGTGGTGGGCGGCGTCATCATGTTGTGGGCCGAACAGCGCAATCACGTGATCAGCGTCGAGCACGTCGACGACATGCGCTGGTCCGACGCGCTGAAGATAGGTTTCGTACAATGCCTGGCGATGATTCCGGGCACCTCGCGCTCCGGCTCGACCATCATCGGCGGCCTGCTCTTCGGCCTCTCGCGCAAAGCCGCCACCGAGTTCTCGTTCTTCCTCGCCATGCCGACCATGGTCGGCGCCGCCGTCTACTCCGGCTACAAATACCGCGACCTGTTCCAGCCCAACGACCTGCCAGTCTTCGCCCTCGGCTTCGTCACCGCGTTCGTCTTCGCGATGATTGCCGTGCGTGGGCTGCTGAAGTTTATCGCCAACCACAGCTACGCCGCGTTCGCCTGGTATCGGATCGGCTTTGGTTTGTTGATTCTGGCGACGTGGCTGTTTGGCTGGGTCAACTGGACCGCAGCAGCGGCCGCCTGATCACTGGCTGCTGATCAACGCCGCAATGGCCAGATCGTTTAGCGCCGAATCCGGCGACTCTTGACGGTAGCGCTGCAAGGCCGACGTGAAATACGCGGCCTGCAGCATGCCGTCGCTGGCTAGATAGAGTCGCGCGTCTTCCTGCTCCTCGGCGGAGTAAACGCGTTTATGGCTGTCGGTCGTTTCCTGGCTAGACGAAATAGGTGCGAGGATTAAAGACACCAAAGTGAAGCCGGAAAACTGCGTCACTTCCCACGGCGTATCGGTACGGCCCATGCAAAAGCCATCGCAGTGCGCATAAACGTCGCAAGTGAAGCTGAACAAGGCGAGGAGGGTGAAACGCTTGAAAGCAGAAAAAGTAAACGCGGGCATAAACAAAAGACATCCTGTCGGTACAACAAAACAGCGGGCAACGCTCATGCGTCGCCCGCATACTCAAAATTTCAATCAACGACCTTCAAGCAACTCAGCCGCCTGATCCAGCAACGCCAGCGGATCCTTGGCCTTGTGAATATCCACCGACAACAACTGACGGAATTTCCGCGCCCCCGGGAACCCCGTGCCCAAGCCCAGCACATGGCGCGTGATGTGATGCATCGCACCACCCGCCAGCAAATGCTCGGCTATATAAGGACGCAACTGCGCCAACGCCTCAGCCCGACTGATCACCGGCGCCGAACTGCCAAACAACTGCTGATCCACCTCCGCCAGCACATACGGATTGTGATAAGCCTCACGCCCCAACATCACACCGTCGAACGTCTGCAAATGCTCATGGCAAGCCTCCATCGTCTTGATCCCGCCATTCAGCACAATCTCCAACGCCGGAAAATCCGCCTTCAGCTGCGCCGCCACGTCATAGCGCAACGGCGGAATGTCGCGATTCTCCTTCGGCGACAACCCCTCGAGAATCGCAATTCGTGCGTGCACGGTGAAACTGGTGCACCCGGCATCGCGGACGGTGCCGACGAAATCGCACAGCTCGGCGTAACTGTCCCGACCGTTGATGCCGATGCGGTGCTTTACCGTCACAGGAATCGACACCGCGTCTTGCATCGCCTTCACACAATCCGCCACCAGTTGCGGGTGACCCATCAGGCACGCGCCGATCATATTGTTCTGCACACGATCGCTGGGGCAGCCGACGTTCAGGTTTACTTCGTCGTAACCGTGTTCCTGGGCCATGCGGGCGCAGGCGGCCAGATCCAACGGAACACTACCGCCCAACTGCAGCGCGAGAGGGTGCTCGGCTTCGTTGTGACGGAGGAAACGTTCGTGATCGCCGTTGAGGAGCGCGCCGGTGGTGACCATTTCGGTGTAGAGCAGGGCGTTCTTCGATAGGAGGCGTAGGAAGAAACGGCAATGGCGGTCAGTCCAATCCATCATGGGGGCGACGGAGAAGCGGCGGGAGAGTGGGGCGGGTTGTAGAGGCATTGGGGGAATCTGGATCAGAGGGGCGAAGGTGGGAGAGTTTATCAGGAATGAGGTGGGCAGAGCTTTACGCACTGGGATTCATGTGTGCCCGGTCGATGATAGGCGGTGTTTAAGGTCGTATAAGTTGAGTGGTTTGCCCGATTGATCTATGGGGCCCAGGCGCGCTGGTCGGTCAACCCGACGATTGCGACCAAACCTGCCACAGTCCAGCGATATGCGATTTTGAAAAAGTGCACGGGCGATGGATACACGGTTTGGTGGGAGTGAGCAGAAGTGAAGCTGCACAAGGTATTGGCCATCAATGGCGCGCCGATCCGGCTGATCAAAGAAGACGTCAGGCTGGACGCTACCAGCCCCGGCCGGGCGAACTTCACAGCTCAATCCCCTGTGCAACTGAAGGGATGGTGACGCTGGATATCGGCTACAACGAGGGCGCGCTGCAAAGGTACTTCATCGGTTACATCGAGCACTGCACCGCCGCCAACGCGGTCGAACAGGTGTTGTTCTGCCGGGAGCTGGCCGCCGTGCTGGCCAACCCGCTGCCGTTGAACCTGCGTCATGTGGATCTGCGCGCCGTGCTGGCCGAGATCAGCGAACAAACCGGGCTGCGCTTTCGTGTGCCCGATCGGCCTTATGCCAACGTGAAGGCGCCTTATTTCTACAGCCTTAGTTGCCGGTTACCAGGCTATGGACAGTTTGGCCCGAGTGTTCAGCATTCCCGACTTCACCTGGCACCAGCTGGGCAACGGTGAAGTGTTCGCCGGCAGTTGGGCCGACAGTTTTTTCGGCGCACGTGCGCCGCTGCAAATCCCCACGGAGCTGTTCGACGGCTACCAGGGCAACCAGAGCGCAATGATTGCGGCCCTTCCGGGGGGGGGGCGACCAGGTGCATCGATCAACAACGGCGAGCGCGTCACCACGGTGGCGCTCACCAATGACCAGATGGCCATCCGATGGACGACGCAATCCGCCGCGCTGTAGAGCGCCAATTCCCCGAACTCACCGGAGGATATTACCTGCCACGATTTGCCCGGGTTGTCACCGTGGCCGACCGGCCCGCAGACGCGGACGCCAGACTGTGCGACGACTTCCGCCCGCATTACGCCGTGGATATTGTCGTACTCGGCCCGGATGACGAGCCAGATCCGGCCATGCCGCCGCTCACTGGTGTTCCTTTACCGCTGCCCACCGGTGGCGAGGAAATGGGCATTTACGCCTTTCCGGAGGAGGGCACGCGGGTCGTGGTGTGCTTTGCCTACGGCCTGCCAAACAAGCCCTACATTCAATCGATCTTACCGCATGGGCTGAGCATGCCGAAGGTGCCTAAAGGTGATCAGGTGTGGCAGCACAGCGAGGCCACCCAGCAGCGCGTCGACGCCGACGGCAATTGGCTGCGCCAGACCGATGTCAAGATCCGAGATCAGGCGATCGAGCGCGAAGTCGAAGCCCTCGACAACCGTGAGCAGTTCCAGAGCCACACGCAGACGATTGATGACCACTCAGCCGAGACTGTGGGTGGTGTGAAAAAGATCGAGGCGCTGGGCGCGCTCAAGCTGATGTCGGGCGGATCCGCGAGCTTGGCGGCGGTGGACGATCTGCACCAGGCTTCGGGCCGGGATCTGAATCTGGTGGTGGGTCAAAAGCACAACGCTACGGTGGGTGGCGGTATGCATGAGCGGATTGAAGGCCTGCGCCGAAGCGTGGCTGGCCAAGAGCAGCGCCTACAGGCGCCAAAAAACTGGGTCGGTTCAGAAACTGTAAATCTGTTTCACGTAATGTGCGAAATACTTGATCTACTACAGCGAATGAATGCCAAAATGTCAGCTCATACGCATATTCCGGGTTCGCCGCCAAGCCCGGAATATTCAGCGGATTTTTTGAGTAACGCAAGTGATGCCGAGTATTTGTCAGCGGCTCTCCGCAAAATTACGCTTTAATCCACCATTTTGTATTGATTGATTGACTCTCCAAGAAGTTTGTATAATTCCGGAGAGTCCAAGATAGGCCATCTTAGAAAAGCCGAGTACTCTTGTGTAACATCCATTAACGCTTTTAAATGTTCTACTGCTAAAAGTTTTGAGGCTGGCAGTTCGTCCTCGTCTATATAAGTATTGATGTGCTGCAATATTTTTGCATATCGTTTGTATACTCGTTTCCTTAGCTGTACTCTAACTACGGACTTATTGCCCGTATCATCTTCGTTGAATATTCTAGATATTAAGTCCGCGGTGCGAATTGTTTTTGGGTCTGTATCCATTGGTTCGATAATAATGTCCGAATAAGGCGTCAATGGTGGAGTGTGGCGAATCAATCTTAATACGTCGATATTAAGGTCAGTGCAGTTCAATATGTCATCATAGGTGTGTCGCTTGAAGTTATTGCAGCGTGCGCACGCATAAAATAGATTGTCCCACGCGAATTTTTTCTGTACGCAGCCCTTGTGAGCACTGAAGTGCTCTACGTTAAGGGCAAGCAGTTCCTTTGTCTCGCATATGTAGCATTTGCCATGGAAAGTTATTTCTAACGATTCAACTACATCTCTTTCGCTATAGCTTTTTTGGGCGGATAGTGAGGTGGGGATGACTTTTGGACGAGCTACATTAAACATTGCGATCGTCTCTCTTCTTTTTTAGATATCTGTTTTGGGCGATTTCATAAAACATCCTTGATTCGTCGTCCAAGGTGTCGGCATAAGGCGCTAACGTATTTAGTAGCTTTTTAGTTTCGTCAATAGATGCGTCTGGGTTGTTGCTGGAAGCAGTGAGTTCTGAAATCAAACCCTGCATTTTTTGAGATATTGGGGGGACTCCTAGAACCCCTTCGATAATATGTTCTATTGAGAAAAGAGAAACGTCTTCACATTCTTTGCCTGTAGATATGTCATATATAAGAGAGTCGTCAGTGGAACTGACGACAAAAGGAGAGTGTGTTGTTACGATGAATTGGATTCTGGGGAAGGACCGAGTGAAGAAGGGCAATATTTTTCGCTGAAGAGATATATGTAAGTGTGCGTCAAGTTCGTCGATCAATATAATGCCCGATAGGTCAGTGGGCAATATATCAAAGTACTCGCTTCTGACTAATAAATCAGCATAAATATCGAAAATGGCGAGATAGCCAGAAGAGAGGTTTTGAAAGGAATAAGGGGGGCGGCTTTCTTGCTTTAACGAAAAAGCCAATTTCTCGTCGTCAAAAACCAAATGAACGGTTTCATCTTCGAATAGAAATTTAAGGTCTTCTTCGAATTTATTAAACCAGCTCTCAATTTTTTGAGTTTTTACTAGATTGTTTTTCCGCATGGCTAATGCCATAACGATTTCCAAGTTTACTAAGTGTTGCTCTAGATTTGGGCCGAGGTTTTCTTTTCTTTTGTGCTCAGATATTTCTTGGGTGAGTGGTGACGCAGATGTGACCTTGGTTATGGCGATTTTTCGTGTTGCTTCATAATATCTAATTAGTGCCGTACCGTCCTTGGTTTTTTTTATGAATTCTGAAAGCGTATTATAGGTTGCGAATAATGGAGTGGTGTTATTTTCAATCAATTTGTTATAGTGATCGATGGTTCCTTCGAGATTAGGTTCTTTGGCCAGTCTGCGTTTAAAGTTCGCTAAGTGTTCGCGATACTCTGTCAGTTTTTCTGCATGGCCTTCAGATATGTTGCGTAGTAGCATTGTGTGTAGCGACTTAAGAAAGGATGTTTTTCCTGAACCATTTTTTCCAATTATTATCAAGTTGCGTGATTTTAGATCTATGGCGATGTCTTGATCTGTTGTTAAAACTTTTCCGAATATGTTTAGAAGAAATTTATCGCCGCTTTGGATCGCTGTTTCTGGTTCTGTCATGAGTTACACACTCCATTGCAATTAGTATTTAATAAGCTTGAGTATTAATGCTGTTGGTGTAGCTCGCAATCTAATCATTCCGCTCATCCTTACGATCCAAGATATCTAGCGCATCCCATAACTTGTGACTACTTCAGAAACATCCGGTGTGCTGAAGCCGATTGTCTCAAGTGCCGGTACAGACAGACCCAACTGCCGAGATACCTTGTTCGTGTAGCGTAACCCGTAAACCGTTGTCCCGAATTCTGAAGCAGTCGGGGGCGGATCGCCATCATCGGTGATCGGCCGAAATTTTGTCACCACCAAAAAACTTCCTGAAAAAGCACTTATTCCCCTCCCGCCGACGGGCTTCGCGTCTGTTTTTTGTGCAAACGCCGAGGGAGTTCAATCGAACCTGCAGACCAGGCGGGGCATGGGGGGCTGCAGGTGATCGGCGATTTCACAGAGTGAAAATTTTTGAAGGGAAGAAGAGGGAGGGAAACAGGGGTGGTACGCAACTGGTACGCGGGTTAGCGGCAAGGCGTTTGGGCCTTTATTTACGGAAGGTAAAAGAGGGATCAGTCCGATCCATCATCGGAGCGACGGACAGCTCTTGAAAAAGGATCGCGATACTCTGTGATGTTACACAGTATTTGGATCAATCAGCGTGCCAGAAAAGCCTTCCAAACGGAAAAAACGTGTCTGTTTAAATGAAGCCTGTTCCTGCAGTCCTCAGCCTACACCACCTTGCGCCACCCCCTACACCTAAGACAGAATCCGCCGGCTTGTGCGTCTAGCTAGCGGGTTCTATTGTTCCTAGGTCACTGAGAACCAGTGATCGGGTTTGGTAGCCCGTCTCCGTCAGAAGCACAAGACTACTGTCTTGCGAGGGCGTTTCTCGTCTTCGTTTTATGGTGGTCATGCGCGGGGCGTCTGCGGATGCGCCGGGGTTCCTGACGACCGGTCTACCAACCTGCGTATGGCCTCCACCCTTCGTTTGGTAGCGAGAGTGATGGCTCCTTTTCGTTTATCCGTCAGGAGTTACACCATGTTCAAACCAACACCGAATCCACCAGAAACCGATCCCGCATCCCCCTACGAATCCCTCGATTCGCGCAAACTCCACGAAGCCGCCGAACGCGCCCTCGATCACTATCTCCTCCCGCCCGGCCAAATCATGGCCAGCACCAACGAACCCGAGCGCATGTACTTCGCCAATCCGAAGTACGACACCGAATCCCTCCTGGCCAACGCCAGCGAAACCCTCGGTTCAGCCTCCGAAATGCTCAACAACTTCGCCGCAGCACTCGACCCCGCGCACCGCAAAACCGCGCTGGGCATTGCGCAGGTGGTGATGCTAGGTGAGTTGGCGGTGAATCAGGCGTTGGATAACGTCGAGTTGAAGGCGTAAATCCTGACCTTCGTGGCGACGGCGGTCAGTCCGTCGCCATGAGGGGAAAGCGCTGGAATCAGCCCATTTGCCCACATGGACAGAATGATGGCCATTCAGTAGCATTTCGCGCGCGCCGCGTTTAAAAACGCCGCAATTCCACGGAAGCACTGATCGCTTTCAACCTCGTCGATGAGAGTTTATGAATACTCGTAAAAATCCGCTGCAAGCGTTCGTGATGTCGTGCCTGGTGGCTGGCTGGGGTCTGGTTTATGTCGGTCGCGTTAAATGGGCGGTGCGCGTGGCAGCGCTGCTCTACGTCGGCGTAATTTTGCTTGGCGTGTGCGGAGTAACGACGACGCCAATCGGTTTGTATGTCTTCGGCATTTTTATCGTGCTGGTGAAACTGGGATCGGCGACGGCGGCAGCAATGTTGGCGCGCAAAGAAGACAGCTCGGTGGACAGTCCCAGCAGCCGTTTTCATGTGCTTTACGTGGTAGCGCTGATCATCGTTTCGTTGGTTCTGTTGGGGCCGTTGAGAGGGCCGATTCTCGGGTTCAAGACTTACTTCATTCCCTCTGGCTCGATGGTTCCGACTCTCTCGATCGGGGACTACATCGTCACCAAAACGCGTATCGACGCGCCGCAGGTTGGCGACATTGTGGTTTATCGCTACAACGGCACGGAGGCGGTCAAACGTGTCGCCGCAGTGGGTGGCGATACCTTGTCGATCGTTGACGGTAAGGTCATTCGCAACGGTGAAAACATGGGGTTGTTCTTTGCACCGCCAGAGCGCGTGAAGGATCGTCGTTATCTGCAAACGCCGCAGACGGTGATCGAGAAAGGCCACGTGTATCTGCTCGGCGATAACCGCGATAGCAGTAACGACAGCCGTTTTATGGGGCAGGTCGCCGTTGAGGACATTGTCGGTAAGGTCACCGGGATCTGGTTTTCAGAAGATCGATCGAGGATTGGCACCGTCTTTCACTGATGAGTCCAATCCTGAAGGGTGGGTTGTGGTGGCTGTTGACTTGTCCTTGAGCGAAAGTCCAAGCGCCCATCAAAAACAGTTTTTGGTATGGCCTGGAGGCTGCGGCGGTCGCCAACTATTAGCTAGCGATGGGGTCGGTCACTTTCGATAATGCCTGGAGATCTCTTTCCAAATGTATTTGTATCGAAACGTCAGCCAACGTATCAGCAGTTTGTCTATCTGCCGTCGAAAGCGGCTGTTTTCCCGGGCTTTCAAAGTCTCTGCTATGTCTGCCTTCAACTGCTCCGAGTTGAAGGCAGACCAGATCATTGGAATCACGGTTTCCAGATTCGTATGGCAAACAGGTGCGACCTCTTCGTAGAGGATTCGCTTTATCTCTTGTGGGTCGTAGTCTTCGGTTTCGCGTGCGATAAATGCGTAGTTGACCTCATTGTCGACAAACGCATCTGACAGCGCCCAATGGACGTCGAATCGCTGCTGTTCAGTCGCCGACGCCCAGTCACGTTTGACGGGGTCGATTATTCGCGGCGCCGGCTCTACCATTTCTGACTTCCATTCACGTGCTGTGCGAGTGAGAGGATATCCGCCTCGTGTTTAAGGGCTGCCGACAGCGCGGCTCTCAAGTCGGGTAATCACGCTTTGTAAGGCCGGGCGCTTGTTCTGCCATTCGTTTTTGCTAATACCGAGCAAAACCACGTCGACCCGAACCCCATCCTTCACCACGTTTTGCCGCCTCACCCCCTCAACTTCAAACCCAAACTTCTGATGCATCTTCACCACCGCCGAATTCATCGCCAGCACTTCACAATTCAGCTTCTCCAACCCCGCCACGCCAAACGCGTAATCGAGCATCCAGAACTCGACCACACTGCCCAAGCCCTTACCCTGCAACCCGACATCCAGATAAAACGCCCAATCCGCGCTCTTGTGCAAAACATTGATCGCATTCAACGAAACAACCCCCACCGCTTGCTCATCCTTGATCACCACAAACACTTGCTGGCGTGGATTGCCCTTTAACGAGTTCAGCCAGTTCGCATGTTCCTGCTCGGATATTTCGTGCGAGGTGTACATGTATTTGCGCACGTCGGGCTGGTTTCGCAGGGTGCGGACGTGGGCCTGAATGGCGGGGCTGGCGTCGGTGAGAGGGAGCAATTGCATGGGATGTCCTTGTCTGGCAGGGAGGCGATTCTGAACCCGCGCTGTCGATCCGCAAAGTTTCATGTTGCCGCGTGCGGCGCAGGCCTAGGATGTTGGCACAAGATCGTCGCTTTTCATCCTGAGGGGTATCGTGCCATGAGCGCCAATGTCGTCAAAGTGCTGTTGATTGCTGCAGCTGTATCGGTGTTGAGTGCATGTTCGGGGGCGGGTGGGCTAACGACTACGAGTTGTTTTTCCTCGGATTGTCAGTCGCCGGAAGGGCGTAGTAATGCCAATACGCTGAAGTTTGGCGGGAACAGTATTGGCAGCAGCTTGAATCAGTACAGCTCTGGCATGTTGCATGACGATTGATTGAGTTTGAGTTTGAGGCTGATGTTGGGGGCTATGGTTTTGGTTAAAAGCGGGGACTGCTGCGCAGTCCATCGGGGATGAATTCCCTCGCCACAGGTGGGTGGGCTGTTCAGGGTTGGTAGAGGCAAAAAATTTGTGTGGAAAAACAAGAAGGGCGCCCATTGCTGGCGCCCTTTTTTTCATCACACGACGTTACAGGTAGTGCTTGAAGAATCCGGCCAGTTTCTCCACGGCTGGTCCGACAAACTGTTCCTTGTCGTACAGGTCGATGTGGGTTGCGCCTTCGATCAGCACCAACTCTTTAGGCTCCATTGCTTTCTCAATGGCCATTTCGCTGAAGTAGCGGGTGTCGGCCTCGGTGCCGGCAATCATCAGCAGCGGGTGCGGCGAGATCAGATCTATGTGATCGAAGGACGAGTACGCTGCGATCCGGCCAATGCTGGTGAACACATATTTGTTCGGCGAGTGCGGATGCTGTGCCCGTGTGGTGCGGTAGTAGTCGCTGCCTTCGCGGAACAGGGTCGGGGTGTCTGCGCTGATGTCGGCGGTTTCCGGGACGATCGGGTCGATGCGCACCGGTTCGCCACGGGCTTCGCGAGTGCGTTGCTGGCCGACTTCTTCTAACAGTTGCTTGAGTTGTCCAGGGCTGCCAGTGCCGCCGAGGCCTTCGCGGTAGAGCAGACCGATGTCGGCGGCGCTGACGGTGGCGACGGCGCGAATGCGGCGTTCGGTCTGTGCTGCGAAAGGCACGTAGCCACCGGAGGCGCAGATGCCGAGGGCGCCGATGCGTTCAGGGTTGACCGAGGCGTGCTTGGCGAGGAAGTCGACGGCGCTTTTGATGTCTTCGGCGCGCACGAACGGATCTTCCAGATAACGCGGCTCACCTGCGCTTTCGCCTTGGTAGCTGGCGTCATAGGCGAGGGCGATCAGGCCTTTTTCGGCGAGCTTCTGTGCGTAGAGGCCGGCGGTCTGCTCTTTGACGCCGCCGAACGGGTGAGCGACGACGATGGCCGGGCGCTGTTCGCCGGGCTGCAAGTCGGCCGGCAGGTAAAGGTGGCCGGCGAGTTTGAGGCCGTTGCTGAGGAAGCTGACGTTGGTTTTCATGGGTGCACTCCACGGGGTAGATGCGATGCCGCGTCTGGCGGCTGACGAGGCAAAGAGTGAACCGCTGGGTGAGGGGCAAAAAGAGAGCGCGGTTCCTGGGAAAGTTTTTCCTATGATAAGGAGTGTCTTCCCTGATTCGCGCCCGCGCGCCATGATCGGCCCATGAATACACAAACCCATCCTAACGACCTCGGCGAATTTCTCCGTGCTCGTCGATCTGAACTCGAACCGACACAAGTCGGTTTGCCCGCCGACGCCGGGCGTGCACGTCGCGTTGCTGGTTTGCGCCGTGAAGAAGTGGCGCTGCTCGCGGGCATCAGCGTCGATTACTACACGCGTCTGGAGCAGGGGCGTTTGTCGCCGTCGAAGTCGGCGCTGGCGGCGGTCGCGCGTTCATTGCGCCTGCAAGAAGACGATCTGGATTATCTCTATCGACTGGCGCGATTGGGCCGCACCACGGTTGATCGGCAGCGGCGGCAAACGGTGGGCGTGCAGACGCAGCGTCTGCTCGACAGCCTGCAAGGTATTCCGGCGATTGTCATTGGCCGCTATATGGATGTGTTGGCGTGGAACCCATTGGCAGCGGCGCTTTACGTTGATTTCGCCGAGATGCCGATCGAGCAACGCAACCTGATTCGCCTGTCGTTTCTCGACCCGAGGTTTCGCCGTCTGTACGTCGATTGGGAGAACAACGGCCGCAACTGCGTGGCGTTTCTGCGCATGGATACGGCGCGTTTCCCGGACGATCCGCGACTAGCCTCATTGATCGGCGAACTGTCGTTGCGCGACGAGGATTTTCGCCGCTGGTGGGCGACGCATCTGGTAGCCAGCCCGACCTGCGGCAGCAAAACGTTCCTGCACCCGCAGGTGGGCAAGCTCAGCCTCGATTGGCAAATGCTCTCCTGCACCGAGAGTCTCGATCAGGCGATCATCGTCATGACCGCCGCAGCGGACAGTGAAGCCAGCCGAGCACTGGAAAAACTTACTGCGGTACGGCCAGCCACTGACCAATGACCTGCTGATATTTGCCAGTGACCTTGCTCAAATGCAGCCACTGATCGACATACAGTTTCCAGCTGATGTCATCGCGCGGCAGCAAGTAAGCCTTCTCCCCATACTGCATGTACTGATGCGGATTCACCGCGCACAGCCCCGGTTTGAGTTTCTGCTGATACAGCGCTTCCGAGGCGTCGGTGATCATCACGTCGGCCTTGTTGTCGAGCAGTTGCTGGAAGATCGTCACGTTGTCGTGCAAGGCCAGTTGCGCCTTGGGCAGGAAAGCGTGGACGAAGGCTTCGTTGGTGCCGCCGGCAGGTTCGACCAGGCGCACGTTGGACTGGTTGATTTGCTCGACGCTCTGGTACTTGCTGACGTCGGCGCAGCGCACCAGCGGGATCTTGCCGTCGGTGTCGAGGGTGTTGCTGAAGTAGGCTTTTTTCTGTCGCTCCAGCGTCACCGAAATACCGCCCATGCCGATGTCGCATTTACCGGCCAGCATGTCCGGCATCAGGGTTTTCCAGGTGGTCGGCACCCATTCGACCTTGACTCCGAGGCTATCGGCCAGCGAACGGGCCATGGCGATGTCGATGCCTTCGAAGTCGCCGTCGGTGCGTTTGAAGGTGTAGGGCTTGTAGTCGCCGGTGGTGCAGACGCGCAACTGGCCTTGTTGCTGGATGCTGTCGAGGTGTGAAGTGCTTTCCTGCGCCTGAACGGCGGTGGCCAAAGTGAGCGCACCGCAGAGGATCATCGTGCTTTTTAGAATTGTCATTGCGATCGGGTTTCCGAGAAGGAAGGTGGCCCAGTGTAGTGAAAGGCTTTTGTGGGTGTCACCCGGCCCGCGCGAGACGATCAGCCAGATCCCGCGCCTGTTGTGAGGCGAGCAGTCGCGAATCGCGGTCGAGGTCTTCACCGAGAATGGTCTTTTCGACGATCAACGCGTGCACATCGGTGATCCCGACAAAGTCGAGCCACGCTTCCATGTACGGTTTCTGAAAGTCGAACCGCTCGGCGGGCGTGGTCGATTGCGCCGAAAAATCCAGGCCACGGGCATACGCCACAACAGCGGTTTTGCCGTGCAGCAAACCTTGCGGGCCACGCTCGGGGTCGAAGCTGAAGAGGATGTCTTTCTGCGACACCAGGTCAATGTAGTGCTTGAGTTTGTAGGGAATGCTGTAATTCCACAGCGGCACTGACATCACCAGAATATCGGCACGGTGCAAGTGGGCGGCGAGCGTCTCGAGTTCTTCCCAGGCCGATTGTTGGGCCGCTGTACGCGCTATTCCGCTGAGGCCTGCGTACTTGGCATTCATCGCCTCTTCACCGAACTCTGGCAGCTGCAAGCTCCACAGATCGAGGGTTTCGACGTGCGTCTGCGGATGGTGCTGGAGATGGCGATCAATGAAGCTGCGGGCCACTTGCAGGGACGCGGAGCGTTGTTTGCGCGGTGAGCATTCGATGTGCAGAAGGGTGGTCACGTTAAGCCTCGACAGTTCGGGTGGACAGTGCGAGGCATTGCAACATAGCGCGCATCAAACTATAAATCGTGAATAAATCCGCCATTGATCACGTATCTCACTATGTTTGACGCACTGTTGCTCAAGACGTTTGTCACGGTTGTCGATGAGGACGGCTTCAGTCGTGCCGCCGAAAAACTGCACCTGACCCAATCGGCGGTCAGCGGTCATCTGCGCAGGCTGGAAGAGCAAGTCGGCAAACCGCTGCTCAAGCGCACCACGCGCTCGCAACAGCTCACGGCTGACGGCGAACGCCTGATCGCTTATGCGCGGACGATTCTGGCGTTGCACCGCGATGCCTGGACGCAACTCACGCGCACGCCGTTTCAGGGGCGAGTGCGGATCGGTGTTTCCGAGGATTTTGTCGAGGCGCGGTTGTTGCGCGCATTGCAGGATTGCGCGGCGCAGCACCCGGGAATGGAGATCGATATACAGGTAAACATTCCGGGGACTTTGCTCAGCCAGATGCAGCAGGGCAACCTGGAAATGGTCATCGGCTCGCTGTGTGAAACCGGCGAGTCGGGGCGCTTGCTCTGGCAGGAGCCGCTGGTGTGGGCGTGGGCCGCGCAACCGCTTACGCAACTGCCGGCGCCATTGCCGCTGGCGCTGTTCCCTGAGCCGTGTCCGTATCGTGAAGCGGCGCTGACCCGTTTGGCCCAGTCCGGGATCGCGCAGCGCACCGCCATGCTTTGCTCCAGCAATGCCGGTTTGCGCGCAGCGGCGCTGGCGGGATTTGCCGTGGCACCGATGCCATTGAGTCAATTGGGCCAAGGGCTGGCGGCGCTGGATGCGGAACATGGCTTGCCGGCGTTGCCGGATGCGCAGTTCCGCTTGTTCACCGCGGCTGATGCCGATCCGCAGATGATCGAAGCGGTGTCTCAGGCGATCTTCGATTTCTGTGCGGCGCGGCGGCAATAGTCAGTGCTATAGGCCGAGACCTGCCTGTACCGCCAGCAAAAGATTGTTTTCCGTCAGCGCGATGGCGTCCAGCTGCTGCCCGGTTTCAATCGACTGCATCCACCAATGGCTTTCGCCATGCTCATCCACGGTACGCAGCAAATAGGTGTCCGTGGCTGACGGATTGATCTGTACCCGTCCGGCGCCATCCTCGGTAAACCGGGCAATGGGATCAAATGTCAGGCTTTGATGATTGGCCTCGATCACCAATTGGTCGATGGCGTAATCGTGACTTTCGCCATCGGGCGAAGTTTCGCAAACGTGGGTCGGATTACGCCGAATTTTCAGGCCGACCTCGGTGACCGGTTGCAGCCACGCCTCGATGCGGTGGTACAGGTCGTAGACCTGCGCCGGCCAGCAATCGATCTCCAGCGCCGCATCCGCGTGGGTGTGCCGGGTTTGCTTGAGTTTGGCGGCGAGTTCGTCTGCTTTACTCATTTCGGATCCCTTGGTTTGATGTCTGCCTGTTAATCGTAGACCTTTCAACGGCGTACGGCCTTGCCTTGCGTCATGCACTTGCAACACAAGCGTGTCGAAATCAGCACTGGCCAAGTCTGGCCAGGATCGAAAACCACGGACGCAGGCGTCCCAAGGAGCGGGTAGATGAAAAAGCTGTTTACAATTTTGGCAGTGATTGCGCTGACGGCCGGTAGCATCGGCTTGAGTTCGGCGCGTCAGTCGCAATCGAGCAAGGTGCAGGCAGAAGCAGTGGCGGGGGTGTTCGATTACTACCTGCTGACGTTGTCCTGGTCGCCGACGTTCTGCTTGACCCACAAGGATGATTCACAGTGCACCGGCAAGGGTTACGGCTTCGTGCTGCACGGTCTGTGGCCACAATACGCCAACGGCGGCTGGCCGGAATCCTGCCCGCCGCTGACGACATTGTCGGCAGCAGAAACCGCTAAAGGCCTGACACTGTTCCCGACGAAAAAACTGCTCGATCACGAATGGTCCAAGCACGGCACTTGCAGCGGCCTTGGTGCGATGGGCTATCTGGATGAAGCGGATAAAGCCGTCGCGGCAGTGAAGGTCCCGGACGAACTGCAACCGCTCAGCTCCTCGTATTACTTCGAAGCCCAGGAGATCGCCGACCTGTTCCGCAAGGCCAACCCGGGGATTCCGGCAAACGGCATTGCGGTGATTTGCAGCGGCCCGGAACTGTCGGAAGTGCGCGTGTGCATGGGCAAGGATCTGCAGTTTGGCGCGTGTGGCAAGGGCGTGAAGACGCAATGCCGGGCGGGGGATATTCGGGTGCCGCCGTCGCGCTGACACGCTAGCTAAATATCAAGTACACATGACTGTGGCGAGGGGATTTATCCCCGTTGGGCTGCGCAGCAGACCCTTTTTTGGGGCCGCTGCGCGATCCAGCGGGGATAAATCCCCTCGCCACAAAAGGCTTGATGTCGACCTTGACCTGTCAGGCAAATCCCCTGGCATCCACCCCCAACTCCCCACGCAAAAACTCCACCAACCCCCCGCTGCAACCCACTCAAAACCCCTTCACGGCTGACCAACGCCAACTCCGTCGGCGCCAGTTCAGGCAAGTCCGTACACACTTGATGCTCCGACAATACCGCCGAAGCCGGCAACACCGAACCCCAAATCCTGAAGCCACCGCCGCTTGAATTCCGGTCAAACTGTGTCTGCCAAACGCCACCCGCCACGGCCGTTGCGCAACATCGAGCAAGCGGATCGCCCGCTGCCGATACAGGCAACCTTGCGGAAACAGCGCCAGCGGCAGCACGCCACTGGACGAATCGAAATCCGCGCCTTTGACCCACACCAGCCGTTCCGGCCAGGTTGCCCACGCCGGGCCGCTGTCCGGTTCGCGTTTGATCAGGGCGATGTCGATGTCGCCAGCGTCGAGCCGTTGGCGCAGGTCCAGGCTCATGCCGCTGATGGTTTCCAGGCGTGCGTGCGGGTGGTTGCGGGTGAAGCCGGCGAGGATCAGCGCCCTGCGGCGGGCATCGAAGTTTTCCAGCATACCGATGCGCAGGATTGCCAGATCGAGGTCGCTGGTCAGCGCTTCACTGCACAGTGCGATGCGCCGGCTGGCTCTTCACAACGGACTAACCGCAAAGAACAATCGAAAATAAATCTGCGAACAGCGATCATCGAAACTCGCTGTGCGCCGATACTACTGGGCGGGATCAGGGCGTTTGCCCGGTGTATCCCGGTGGGCTACGCTCACCAACACAAGGGTTTCGGGCGTTTGCCCCTGTCGTACCTGCCCAGGACACGCTTTTGCCAATCCCCATTCACGATCCTCATCAGGCTCCCGGCGCACTCAAACGATTGCCGCTGCGCAAAGCGGCGGCGCTGTTTATCGTTGCGATATGCCTGTGCCTGTTCGGTTTGTTGTATCTGCAACTGGAGCAGTCGCGCCGCCAGGATCTGGCGATGGCGAAGATGGCGTCGAGCAACCTGACCCGCGCCATGGCGCAACAGGCCGAGGACACCTTTCTGGCCGCTGATCTGGTGCTGACCAGCCTGGTCGACTGGATCGAGGACGATGGCTACGGTGCCGGCCAGAAGCCGCGCTTGCAGAAAACCTTTGCCCGACGGGTGCAGCAACTGGATCAGCTGCACGGCATGTTCCTGTTCGATCGCGACGGTCAGTGGGTGATCACCTCGTTTACCGATCTGCCACGTGGCAACGGCGTGGCGGATCGCGAGTATTTCAAGTTCCACCAGCAGAACGCTTCGACGCTGGCGCACATCGGCCCGGCGATTCGCAGCCGTGAGAATGGCGAATGGATCATCCCCATCTCGAAACGCATCAGCGACCGCGCCGGCAACTTCCAGGGCGTGTTGATGGCCGGGATCAAGATGTCCTACTTCGACAAGTTCTTCGAAAGCTTCAGCCTGGACAACAACGGCAACATGTTCCTCGGCCTGACTGACGGCACGCTGTTGGCGCGTCGACCTTTCGATGAGGGCCTGATCGGTTCTTCGCTGGCGCAGGGCCGGATTTACAAGACGTTGTTGCCTGAGGCTTCAGCCGGTACGGCGATGATCAACTCGGTGGTCGATGGCGTCGTGCGTTTGTATGGCTACCGGCAACTGGCGTCGTATCCGTTGGTGGTGGCGGCAGCGACGTCGCGTGACGCAATTCTCAAAGGTTGGTACGAGCGCGCGTTTCAGTCCAGTGTGATCATCGCGTTGGTGATTCTTGGGGTCGGTTTGTTCGGCTGGGTGTTCATCCATCAAGTGCGCGACGGCGAACGGATCGAGAAGAACCTGCTCCGGGCGCAACGGGCGCTGGAACAGATTGCTACCCATGACAGCCTCACCGGGCTGGCCAACCGGCGGTTGTTCGAGCGTTCGCTGGAAATCGAATTTGCCCGAGGCGCGCGGCAGTCGAGTCCGGTCAGCCTGATCATGCTCGACATCGATTTTTTCAAGCGCTACAACGACGCCTATGGCCATGTCGCGGGAGATCATTGCCTGACTCAGGTGGCGCAGGTGGTGAAGAGTTGCTGTCAGCGCAAGGCTGATCTGGCCGTGCGTTATGGCGGTGAGGAATTTGCGGTGTTGCTGCCGGACACCGACATCAACGGCGCACTGGCGATTGCCGGGCAAATCCGCCGTAGCGTGATGGACAAACGCATCGCCCACAGCGGATCACCTTCGGAATATCTCACCGTGAGCCTCGGCTGCTACTCGTTCATTCCGCTGGGCAATGACAGCCCCGAGGTGTTTATTCAGCGTGCCGATGCGGCGCTGTATCAGGCGAAAAACGCCGGACGCAATCGCGCCGCCGTGTTGTCGATGGACACCGTGATCGGGGAGCTGTTGCGCTCGGATCGTTGATCTGCGCGTAAACAAACAGGCCATGGCGCTCACCATGGCCTGCTCTTGTTCGTTCAGCCGCCAGTGCCACCACCCGCGCCGCCGGTGCCGCCGCCCGCTGCTCCGGTGCCACCGCCGGCACCTGAGCCCGAGCCGCTGGCGCCACCGTTGGTGCCGGTGCCGGACCCCGAAACGGAGCCGTCATTGCCATTGCCGGTGCTGCCGGAAGGTGCGCCGGGCGTACTGTTGGGCGGCATGTTTGTGCCGCTGGTGGCGCCGGACTTGGTGCCGGTAGCGTCCGCGCCATCGTTGGCGGCGAAGGCTGCGGCGGAAGTGGCTGCCAGCAGGCCGGCGAGCACGAGTGAAGTCAGGGTGCGGGTAGTCATGGTAGGTCTCCAGAATAGGGCTGGTTACCTGACGTTGGTCTGAGACGCGCCACACTTGGTGCCTGCCGGGTGACGAGCGGTCGCTTCAGTCGTACGCCGCCAACTTTTGCTCAAGGCGCTGGCGCACCAGTGGCCACTCGTCATCGATGATGCTGAAGCGCACCGAGTTGCGCTTGCGGCCATCCGGCATGATCCGTTCATGACGGACGATGCCCTCCTGTTGCGCGCCGAGACGCAGGATCGCGTTTCGTGATTTCTGATTGTTCTCATCGGTGGTGAACTGCACGCGCACACAGTCGAGTACGTCGAAGGCATGACGCAGCATCAGGTATTTGGCTTCGGTGTTGACGAAGGATTTCTGCCAGCGCGCGGCGATCCAGCTGCTGCCGATTTCCAGTTTGCGATTGAGCGGATCGATCTTCCAGAACCGCGTTGAGCCGATCACTTCGCCGCTGTCCTTCAAGACGATGACAAACGGCATGACCGTGCCGGCGTCGCGGCCATCGAGGGCTTTTTTCAGGTAATTGTCGATGGTGTCAGGCGACGGCACGACGGTGACGGTGAGGTTCCACAATTCGCCGTCAGCGGCGGCATGGAGCAGGGCGTCGGCGTCGGCATACTGAAGCGGGCGCAGAACGATGCGCTGGCCTTGCAGCGTGGTGGGCATGGATTCGGTTCTCGGCAGTGCGGGCGAATGACGAGCGCCTATTACGCCGCAGCGGGCCGATCCGATGCAACCGGCGCGAGTGTCGTGGGGTCAGTATTTTTACAGCCCATGGGCAGGAGCCTCAGCCGATGAAAAACCTGCGGATCGCCACCTACAACGTCAACGGTTTGCGCGCCCGATTGCCGAACCTGCTGGAGTGGCTCAAACGCGAGCAACCGGACATCGCTTGCCTGCAAGAACTCAAGTCACTCGACAGTGCCTTCCCCGCTGCCGAACTGGAAGCCGCCGGTTACGGGGCGATCTGGCAAGGGCAGGCGGCTTGGAACGGGGTGGCGATTCTGGCCCGCGATGCGCAACCGCTGGAGAGTCGGCGCGGGCTACCCGGCGACCCTGATGACAAGCACAGCCGTTATCTGGAAGCGGCGGTGCACGGGGTGTTGGTTGGCTGCCTGTACCTGCCCAATGGCAATCCGCAGCCGGGACCGAAATTCGATTACAAACTGGCCTGGTTCGAACGGCTGATCAGCTACGCGAAAGATCTGCAACAGAGCGATCACCCGGTGGTGCTGGCCGGTGACTACAACGTCGTGCCCACCGACATGGACATCTACAACACCCGTTCCTGGCTCAAGGACGCGTTGCTGCAACCCGAAAGCCGCGAGTGTTACCAGCGTTTACTGGATCAGGGCTGGACCGATTCATTGCGCCATCTGTATCCCGAGGATCGCCTCTATACCTTCTGGGATTATTTTCGTCAGCATTGGCAAACCAACTCCGGTTTGCGCATCGATCATCTGCTGCTCAATCCGGCACTGAGTCCGTATTTGCATGAGGCCGGGGTAGACGCCTGGGTGCGCAACGAGCCGCATGCCAGCGATCATGCGCCGACGTGGATTCGTATCGCTTCGCGCAAGAAGCGCTAGCGGGCGATTGGCGAAATCAATTATCGAAACAGCTGCTCGATCCCGTATACATGGCGACCATCAACGCAGTGACCTGCGGCCCAATGCATAAGGATCGAGCAATGAGTGAGCCCCGCCTGAACGATGTGAAACTGTATCTGCAACGCCTGGGTTTCGCTGAGCCGCCGGCGCCGACCCTGGCCACCCTGCGCGAATTGCAATGGCGTCACACCGGTGCCTTTACCTTCGAAAACCTCTCGACCATTACTGGCGCGCCGGTACTGATCGATCTGCCGTCCATCGAGCAGAAAGTCCTGCATGACGGGCGCGGCGGTTACTGCTACGAACTCAATCACCTGTTTTTTGCCCTGTTGCTCGAACTGGGCTTCGACGCGCGTGCCATCAGCGGTCGAGTGGTCATGAACCAGCCTGAAGGCACCTGGACCACGCGCACTCACCGTTTGAGTCTGGTGACCATCGATGATGTGCGTTACATCACTGACGTCGGGTTTGGCGGCATGGTGCCGACCGCACCGTTACTGCTCGACTCCGAAGCCGAGCAAATCACCCCCCACGAACCCTATCGCATCGAAAAGCAGGTCGATGGCTACATGCTGCGCGCCAAGGTCGCCGGCGAGTGGCGGTCGATGTACCTGTTCGATCTGCAGCGCCAGGAAGACACCGACTACACCGTCGGTAACTGGTACGTCTCGACTCACCCGGAATCTCCTTTCGCCAAGCGTCTGATGGCTGCGCGCACTGGCGACGGCTGGCGCAAAACCTTGAACAACGGCAGTTTCGCCCTGCATCGCATGGGCGGTGACAGTGAGCGCCGGGAAGTCTGCGACGTCGATGAGCTGATCGAAGTGCTGCAACAGGAGTTCGGTTTGCGTCTGCCGGATCAGCCACATGTGCGCCAGTCGCTGGCGCGAATGCTTGTGCCTGTCTGACGGTCAGGGTTTTGCGTCCGGCTCGAGTACGCGGCGGATCTCACCGACGGCCGCCGACAGTTTTTTCTCGAGGCTCTTGAGGTCGGCGGCGGTAATGCCTTGTTTGAACTGCCCGGAAAGGGCCGGGTCATCGGCCGGCTTTCCGGCATCCTCCAGCAACACCTGGCGCAGCGTGTTGTTGATCACTGTCTGATAACCGAAACCTTCGTTTTCCGCGACGTTGCGCGCCGCCTCGATGACGGCATCGTCGAGCATGATGGTGATGCGGGTTTTACCCTTGGCCGGCGCCAGTGCGCCGCGTTTGCCTTGGGAGAAGTCATATTCATCTTTCATCGGTCAAGCCTCCGGAAAATACGCGCAACGTTCGCTCGGTGTGGCGATACGTGCAGAAATGATTCGTACGACATTCGCGCCGCGATAACTGTAAGCAACGACCAACAAACGTCCCTTGCCGTCGAGACCAAGGGTGATCCAGCGTTGTTCATCGTGATCGTTGTCCTCGATCGTCAGTGCTCGTTCGTCGTGAAAGACCGGTTCGGTCTCGGCGAGGCTGACGCCTTTGTGCTTGAGTTTGTTGGCTGCGTTCTTGCTTTTGTCGTACTGAATGTCCAATGACTTCATTATGCATACTTTATATGTATAAAAAACGATGCGACCGTACCGTCGGTCGCCATGAACAGTTCAGCCTAGTGGGGGCGAGCGAAGACGCAGGAAGGGATGTGTTGCCGGATTTGTGGGGGATGCAAGCCGCGGGCTAGAAGGTTGGGTGGCTACCTATCCATTATGTGACTGATAAGTTGTATACAACTCTATGGACATTTGTCCCGAGTATTGAATACAGTGTGCGCATAACAAAAACCAGGGAACCCCCCACCATGAAAACGCCCCATGTTTCACACCAACGGCCCGAGGACGAAAATCTCGGGGTCGGCGCGAATATGGCTTACGGCCTGCAACATGTTCTGACCATGTACGGCGGTATCGTTGCGGTGCCACTGATCATCGGCCAGGCGGCCGGCCTGTCGCCGGCAGACATTGGTTTGCTGATTGCTGCTTCATTGTTTGCGGGGGGGCTGGCAACACTGCTGCAAACCCTGGGTCTGCCGTTTTTTGGCTGTCAGTTGCCGCTGGTACAGGGCGTGTCGTTCTCCGGCGTAGCGACCATGGTCGCGATCGTCAGCAGTGGCGGGGAGGGCGGCTTCCAGTCGGTGCTGGGCGCGGTGATTGCCGCATCATTGATCGGCTTGCTGATTACGCCGGTGTTCTCGCGAATCACCAAGTTCTTCCCGCCACTGGTCACCGGCATTGTGATCACCACCATCGGCCTGACGCTGATGCCGGTGGCCGCACGCTGGGCCATGGGTGGCAATAGCCACGCGCCGGACTTCGGCAGCATGCAGAACATCGGTCTGGCGGCGGTCACGCTGGTGCTGGTGTTGCTGCTGAGCAAGGTCGGCAGCTCGACCATCTCGCGTCTGTCGATCCTGTTGGCCATGGTAATCGGTACGGTGCTGGCGGTGTTCCTCGGCATGGCGGACTTCTCCAGTGTCACCACTGGCCCGATGTTCGGCTTCCCGACACCGTTCCACTTCGGCATGCCGACATTCCACTTCGCCGCGATCCTGTCGATGTGCATCGTGGTCATGGTGACGCTGGTGGAAACCTCGGCGGATATCCTGGCGGTCGGTGAAATCATCGGCACCAAGGTTGATTCCAAGCGTCTGGGCAACGGCCTGCGTGCCGACATGCTGTCGAGCATGTTCGCGCCGATCTTCGGCTCTTTCACCCAGAGTGCCTTCGCCCAGAACGTCGGGCTGGTGGCAGTGACCGGGATCAAGAGCCGTTTCGTGGTTGCTACTGGCGGTGTGTTCCTGGTGATCCTTGGCCTGCTGCCATTCATGGGTCGGGTCATCGCGGCAGTGCCGACTTCGGTACTCGGCGGCGCCGGTATCGTGCTGTTCGGCACGGTTGCAGCGAGTGGGATTCGTACACTGTCGAAGGTTGATTACCGCAACAACGTCAACCTGATCATCGTGGCGACGTCGATCGGTTTCGGCATGATCCCGATTGCCGCGCCGAACTTCTACGATCACTTCCCGAGCTGGTTCGCGACCATTTTCCATTCGGGCATCAGCTCGTCGGCGATCATGGCGATCCTGCTTAACCTCGCGTTCAACCACTTCACCACCGGTAACTCCGATCAGCAGTCGGTGTTTGCGGCAGCGGAGGAGCGCACCCTGCGTTATCGCGATCTGGATGCGCTGCGTGAAGGCGACTACTTCAGCGACGGCAAACTGCATGACTGCGATGGCAAGGAAGTGCCGGTGATCGAGCCGGATGATCACGACCACGGACATGGCGCGCCGAAAGCGCAGGTGAAGAGCAGCGAGCATGTCTGACCGCTGTGTCTGAATAGAAAAGGGCCGATCTGTTACACACAGATCGGCCCTTTTCGTTGGTAGATCAAAAGATCGCAGCCTTCGGCAGCTCCTACATGAGATCACCAATCCCTGTAGGAGCTGCCGAAGGCTGCGATCTTCTGATCTTTTTCAGGCGCCCACAAAAAAGCCCCTGAATCTTTCGATTCAGGGGCTTTGCTATTTGGCTCCACAACCTGGACTCGAACCAGGGACCCAATGATTAACAGTCATTTGCTCTACCAACTGAGCTATTGCGGAATTGGTGCGTATGTTACTGATTCAAAAAGAGAAGTCAAGCGCGAGGTGGAAAAAACTGCAATTCATCAGGACAGACGGTGGTTTGTCAGCGATTGGCGGTTACCAGAACCGTAGCAGAGGTCTACCATGGCCGCCCGGAAGTGGTAACACGCGCTGCCGGCCATTCGCCGAAAAGGTACGCGCCATGAACCAGACAACCCGCAAAAACCAGGTGTTCGCATGAGCATCGCGCAAATCAGCCTGCCCAAGGGGGTAGGGCCTCACGCCGAGAAACTCTTCGACGCGATCACTCAGGCCAGCACCGCTGAAGAATTGAACCGTGCCGGCGGCAAGGCCGAAGGTTTTGTCCTTGGCCTTGAAAGCGCCAAGGCGATCAAGAGTCAGATCGCCGAATCGCTCTACGTCGCCTATGACGATGCGGCCAGTCAGCGCGCGAGCGAACTGGCTTAACTGCCGAAGGTGATCGTGCCGAGCAGCAATTTGGCGTAGGCCGCAGTCGCCGCCAGTTGCACCAGCCACAAGGCCAGGCCACCGAGAAACACCCCGGCGGCAACTTGCAGCACCAGGCTTTTTTCGCGTTTGGCCGACGCGCGAGGGATGAAGTCATCCAGATCGTCACGGTCGGCGCGCAGGTTGTCGTTCTTCATTTGGCTTCTCACAGAATTCTCGGATGTACACAAAACCCTGTAGGAGTGAGCCTGCTCGCGATAGCGGTGTGTCAGGCAGTGAAGCGTCAACTGATCCGACGCTATCGCGAGCAGGCTCACTCCTACAGTTTTGATTTGTGTGCAGTTTAGAGGGAATGTTGCATTCCTTCGGACAAATAAAAAACGGGAAGCCCAAGGCTTCCCGTTTTTCAACACGCAGCGAAATCAGATGACCTGAACGATCGCATCCGTCACAGCCTTGATGTTGCTCTGGTTCAGTGCAGCCACGCAGATGCGGCCGGTGTCCAGGGCGTAGATGCCGAACTCGTTACGCAGGCGATGCACTTGTTCAGTGGTCAGGCCCGAGTAGGAGAACATCCCGCGCTGACGACCGACGAAGCTGAAGTCGCGGCCCGGGGCTTTCTCTGCCAGCAGATCGACCATCTGCGTACGCATGCCACGAATGCGCAGACGCATTTCGGCCAGCTCGGCTTCCCACTGCGCACGCAGTTGCGGGCTGTTCAACACCGCAGCGACGATGCTTGCACCGTGGGTCGGCGGGTTGGAGTAGTTGGTGCGGATCACGCGTTTGACTTGCGACAGTACGCGCGCGCTTTCTTCTTTCGATTCGCTGATGATCGACAGCGCACCCACGCGCTCGCCGTACAGCGAGAACGACTTGGAGAACGAGCTCGAAACGAAGAAGGTCAGGCCGGACTCAGCGAACAGGCGCACGGCAGCGGCGTCTTCGTCGATACCGTCGCCGAAACCCTGGTAAGCCATGTCGAGGAACGGCACGTGACCTTTGGCCTTGACCACTTCCAGCACGTTGTTCCAGTCCGCCGGGGTCAGGTCGACGCCGGTCGGGTTGTGGCAGCAAGCGTGGAGGATAACGATCGAGCCGTTCGGCAGGGCGTTGAGGTCTTCGAGCATGCCGGCACGGTTAACGTCGTGAGTGGCAGCGTCGTAGTAGCGATAGCTCTGCACCGGGAAACCGGCGGTTTCGAACAGCGCACGGTGGTTTTCCCAGCTCGGGTCGCTGATCGCGACGACGGCGTTGGGCAGCAGTTGCTTGAGGAAGTCGGCACCGATTTTCAGGGCGCCGGTCCCGCCGACGGCCTGCGTGGTGATGACGCGACCGGCGCTGATCAGCGGCGAGTCGTTACCGAACAGCAGCTTTTGCACGGCCTGGTCGTAGGCAGCGATGCCATCGATCGGCAGGTAACCGCGCGAAGCGTGTTGAGCGACGCGAATCGTCTCGGCTTCGATAACGGCGCGCAGAAGTGGAATTCGCCCCTCTTCGTTGCAGTAAACACCCACGCCCAGGTTGACCTTGTCGGTCCGGGTATCGGCGTTGAATGCTTCGTTGAGGCCCAGGATTGGATCGCGGGGTGCCATTTCGACAGCGGAGAACAGGCTCATTATTACGGCGGCTCTGAATGGATAGTGGAGGGACGTGTGGCGCTCCAGCCGAATGCACTAGAGCGGTGCACAAACGGGGAGCTAGTATAGAGGCCATCTGCGAGCAATGGCGACAGGCGAATCGGCTTTTCAGGTAAGTTTTTCCGATTATTTCTCGACCGTTAGTCGATTGGCCATGTCAGAGTCTTTACCGGATGTAGGACGTTTGCCTTGAAAGGTGAGGCAATCGCCACCACATTGAGCACAATCCAGGTTTTTTCTTGCGCGACATCGGTCGTTTGCGGTCGTCCCCGTGGTGCTCCGCTTTGCTCGGAGTACCGCGATCCCAGAGGTGTATATGTCCGAATTCCAGCTCGTCACCCGCTTTGAGCCCGCCGGCGATCAGCCGGAAGCCATTCGCCAACTGGTCGAGGGTATCGAAGCCGGGCTGGCGCACCAGACGCTGCTCGGTGTGACCGGCTCGGGCAAGACCTTCAGCATCGCCAATGTCATCTCGCAGATCCAGCGCCCGACGCTGGTGCTGGCGCCGAACAAAACCCTCGCTGCGCAGTTGTACGGCGAGTTCAAGGCGTTTTTCCCGAACAACGCCGTCGAATATTTCGTTTCCTACTACGACTACTACCAGCCCGAAGCCTATGTGCCGTCGTCCGACACCTTCATCGAGAAGGATGCGTCGATCAACGACCACATCGAGCAGATGCGTTTGTCCGCGACCAAAGCGCTGCTGGAGCGCAAGGACGCGATCATCGTCACCACGGTGTCGTGCATCTACGGTCTCGGTAGCCCGGAAACCTATTTGAAGATGGTCCTGCACGTCGATCGCGGCGACAAGCTCGATCAGCGTGCACTGCTGCGCCGTCTGGCCGACCTGCAATACACCCGCAACGACATGGATTTTGCCCGCGCGACCTTCCGCGTGCGTGGCGATGTGATCGACATTTATCCGGCGGAATCCGATCTTGAAGCGATCCGCATCGAGTTGTTCGATGACGAAGTCGAAAGCATTTCCGCATTCGACCCGCTGACCGGCGAAGTCATTCGCAAGATGCCGCGTTTCACTTTTTACCCGAAGAGCCACTATGTGACGCCACGGGAAACCCTGCTCGATGCCATCGAACACATCAAGGTCGAATTGCAGGAGCGTCTCGAATACCTGCGCAGCAACAACAAGCTGGTCGAGGCTCAGCGTCTGGAGCAGCGCACCCGTTTTGACCTCGAGATGATCCTCGAACTGGGTTACTGCAACGGCATCGAAAACTACTCACGCTATCTGTCCGGCCGTCCGGCCGGCGCGGCGCCGCCTACGCTTTACGATTACTTGCCGGCGGATGCGTTGCTGGTGATCGACGAGTCCCACGTCAGCGTGCCGCAGGTCGGCGCGATGTATAAGGGCGACCGTTCGCGCAAGGAAACCCTGGTTGAATACGGCTTCCGCCTGCCTTCGGCGCTGGATAACCGGCCGATGCGTTTTGACGAGTGGGAAGGGGTCAGCCCGCAGACCATTTTTGTCTCGGCGACACCAGGTAACTACGAAGCCGAACATGCCGGGCGCGTGGTCGAGCAACTGGTGCGTCCGACCGGTCTGGTCGACCCTCAGATTGAAGTGCGCCCGGCGCTGACGCAGGTCGACGATCTGCTGTCGGAAATCTCCAAGCGCGTGGCAATCGAAGAGCGCGTGCTGGTCACCACGCTGACCAAGCGCATGGCCGAAGACCTCACTGATTACCTCGCCGACCACGGCGTGCGTGTGCGTTATCTGCACTCGGACATCGACACCGTTGAGCGCGTGGAGATCATCCGTGACCTGCGTCTCGGCACGTTCGATGTGCTGGTCGGGATCAACCTGCTGCGTGAAGGTCTGGACATGCCGGAAGTGTCGCTGGTGGCGATTCTCGACGCCGACAAGGAAGGTTTCCTGCGTTCCGAACGCTCGCTGATCCAGACCATTGGCCGGGCGGCGCGTAACCTCAATGGCCGGGCGATTCTCTATGCCGATCGCATGACCGGTTCGATGGAGCGGGCGATTGGCGAGACCGAGCGTCGTCGCGACAAGCAAATCGCTTACAACCTGGAAAACGGCATCACCCCGAAAGGCGTGTTCAAGGATGTCGCCGACATCATGGAAGGCGCCACCGTGCCGGGCTCGCGCAGCAAGAAACGCAAGGGCATGGCCAAGGCCGCCGAAGAGAACGCCAAGTACGAAGCCGAATTGCGCTCGCCAAGCGAGATCACCAAGCGCATTCGTGCGCTGGAAGAGAAGATGTATCAGCTGGCGCGGGATCTGGAGTTTGAAGCGGCGGCGCAAATGCGCGATGAGATTGCCAAATTGCGCGAACGCCTATTGGCTGTTTGATCTTCATTGCCTGAGCGGGCCTCTTCGCGAGCAGGCTCGCTCCCACTTTGGATCTGTGTCGTTCACAAAACCCCTGTGGGAGCGAGCCTGCTCGCGAATGGGGCGACTCGGTCTTAATGAGACTCCCCAGCCTTCAACCCTTGTGGCAATTTCTTGGTCAACAATATCGCCAGCATGCTCACCCCCAGCGCAATCCCGACAAAGTGAAACGCATCGTTGTAAGCCATGATCGCCGCCTGCTGATGGACGATCTCACTCAACTTGCCCAGCGCCGCCGTATCACTGCCAAACCGATCCGTCATCGACGCCAGTCGCTCAGCGACCTGCGGATTGGTCGGCACTACCGCTTCACGCAAATAATCAAAATAAGTCTTGGTGCGCGCATCCAGTAATGTCGCGAGCAAGGCAATGCCGATCGCTCCGCCCAGGTTACGCAGGATATTAAAGAGGCTCGACGCCGAGCCCGCATCCTGCGGCAGGATGTAAGCCGTGGCGATCAGCGAAATGGTCACCATGATCAATGGCTGCCCCAGCGCCCGAATAATCTGGATCTGATTGAACTGTGGCCCGGCGAAGTCCGGGTTGAGCACCCCTGACGAAAAACTCGCCAGACCAAACAATCCGAACCCGAGCGTGCACAGCCATTTCGGCGAGACGAACTTCATCAGCTTCGGCACCAGCGGAATCAGGAACAACTGCGGCACGCCCATCCACATGATCACTTCACCGATCTGCAGGGCGTTGTAGTTCTGGATCTGCGCAAGGTACAGCGGCAACAGGTAGATCGAGCCGTACAACCCGACACCCATGCCCAGGCTGGAAATACTCGATAAACCGAAGTTGCGGTTACGCAGAATGCCGAGGTTGATCAGCGGATTCGGTTTGGAGATCTGCACGATCACAAAGGTGATCAGGCTCACCAGCGCAATGCTGCCCAGCGTCACGATCAGGCTCGATTCGAGCCAGTCCTTGCGATGGCCTTCTTCCAGAAATACCTGCAAGCAGCCGAGGCCAATCCCTAGCGTGAGGATGCCGGTGTAGTCGGTGCTTTTGAGCAATTCCCAGTGCGCTTCTTTCTTCTCCAGCCCGTACATCAACCCGGCGATCATGATCAGGCCCGGCGGGATGTTGATGTAGAAGATGTATTCCCAACCCCAGTTTTCCGTAAGCCAGCCGCCCAGCGTCGGGCCGATGGACGGCGCAAAAGTGGCGGTCATGGCAAACATCGCCATGCCTTTGGCGCGGTGGTGTTCAGGGAGTTTGATCAGGGTCAGGGTGAACGCCAGCGGGATCAGCGCGCCGCCGGTGAAACCCTGCATGGCGCGAAAGACGATCATGCTCTCCAGGCTCCAGGCCATCGAGCACAGCAGCGAAGACACCAGAAACCCCAGCGACACCCACACCGCCAGGCGCCGCGCCGAGAGCAACTGCACCAGCCACGCGGTCAGCGGGATCATGATGATTTCCGCGACCAGGTAAGAGGTGGAAATCCACGAGCCTTCTTCCAGCGTCGCCGACAACGCACCCTGAATGTCTTTGAGCGATGAGTTGGTGATCTGGATGTCGAGCACGGCCATGAAGGCGCCGAGCATCACGCTCATCACTGCGATCCAATCGCGCCGGGTCGGTTCGCCGATCGGGCGGATTAGCGAATCACCGGCCATTGTCCGGGGCGTCTTTGATGTTCACGGTGGCGGTGGCGGACATGCCCGGGCGGATTTTGCCGTGCAGCGGGTTGTCGGCCTTGAAGGTCAGTTTCACCGGAATCCGCTGCACGACTTTGGTGAAGTTGCCGGTGGCGTTATCTGGCGGCAGCAGGCTGAACTGTGCGCCGGACGCGGCGAACAGACTGTCGACCCGCGCTTCGATCGGCGTGTCGCCGTAGGCGTCGAAGGTCAGCTCGGCTTTTTGCCCGGGCTGCATGTGACCGATCTGGGTTTCCTTGAAGTTGGCCTGCACCCAGATGTCTTCGTCCGGGACGATCGACAACAGATAAGCGCCTGCCTGCACTACTTGGCCATTGCGCGCGGCACGCTGGCCGACGAGGCCGCTGATCGGTGCGTGGATTTCGCTGCGGGTCAGGTTGAGTTCGGCTTGCGCGAGATCGGCGCGGGCGTTGGCGATCTGTGCATCGAGGCGTTTGATTTCCGCGTTCAAGGCGTTGACCTGTTGGCGCTGACCTTGCGCATCAGCCTGCGCCTTGGCCACTTGCGAGCGGGCAATGTGAGTGTCGGCGGAGAGGGTGGTCACGCGTTCCTCAGAGACATAACCGGGTTTGCGCAGGGTTTCCGCCCGCGACAAATCCATTTGCGAACGGCCCAGCGTCGCTTGCGTGGTCGCCACTTGCGCATCGCTGGCGGCGATCAGGCTCGATTGCTGGGTGAGTTTGCTTTGCGCTTGCAGGCGTTCGGCTTCGCGGGTGGCGAGGGCGGCATTGGCGCGGTCCACGGCCAGATGGAAATCGTTCGGCTCAAGGCGTACCAGCAACTGGCCTTTTTCGACGTGTTGATTGTCCTGCACCAGCACTTCATCGATGCGCGCGCTCAGTTGGCTCGACACACGGGTGATTTCGCCCTGGACATAGGCGTTGTCGGTGCTTTCATAAAAGCGTCCCTTGAAAAACCAATGAGCGAAAAAGCCCCCGGCAATCAGCAGGACGAGCAGCAGGAAAATCAACAGGCGACGCTTGAGTTGGGCAGGCATGGGCAAACTGTAGTCGAGGAATTGTAAGGAAAGTTATCAGCGGCTGAATCTCGCATACAGCCGATAAACGGTAAATGCCCACGGTTGATATTCCGCCATTCACTGCGGCTTACGCGCGTTACAGACGCAAACTTGGCTTAAATGCCCTGTCTGCTGGAGCGGGGCGGGTGTCGCCTGTTACCATTCGCCGCTTGATTGTTTTGCTTTTCATTCTTTTCGAGACATGCCATGACCACCGTCCGCACTCGCATCGCGCCATCGCCTACCGGGGATCCCCACGTAGGTACCGCTTACATCGCATTGTTCAACTACTGCTTTGCCAAGCAGCATGGCGGTGAGTTCATCCTGCGGATCGAAGACACCGACCAGTTGCGTTCGACCCGCGAGTCCGAACAGCAGATCTTCGACGCCTTGCGCTGGTTGGGTATCGACTGGAGCGAAGGCCCGGACGTTGGCGGCCCGCACGGCCCGTATCGCCAGAGCGAGCGCGGCGACATTTACCAGAAGTATTGCCAGCAACTGGTTGAAATGGGCCACGCGTTCCCATGCTTCTGCACCGCTGAAGAGCTGGATCAGATGCGCGCCGAGCAAATGGCTCGCGGCGAAACGCCACGCTACGACGGTCGCGCACTGCTGTTGTCGAAAGAAGAAGTCACGGCCCGTCTGGCGGCTGGCGAACCGCACGTGATCCGCATGAAAGTGCCGAGCGAAGGCGTCTGCGTGGTGCCGGACATGTTGCGTGGCGACGTCGAGATCCCGTGGGATCGCATGGACATGCAAGTGCTGATGAAGACCGACGGCCTGCCGACGTACTTCCTCGCCAACGTGGTCGATGACCACCTCATGGGGATCACCCACGTATTGCGTGGCGAAGAATGGCTGCCATCGGCACCGAAACTGATTCTGTTGTACGAATACTTCGGCTGGGAACAACCGGAGCTGTGCTACATGCCGCTGCTGCGTAACCCGGACAAGAGCAAGCTGTCCAAGCGCAAGAACCCGACTTCGGTAACGTTCTACGAGCGCATGGGCTTCATGCCGGAAGCGATGCTCAACTACCTCGGTCGCATGGGCTGGTCGATGCCGGACGAGCGCGAGAAGTTCTCGCTGCAGGAAATGGTCGACAACTTCGACCTCAAGCGTGTGTCCCTCGGCGGGCCGATCTTCGACATCGAGAAGCTCTCGTGGCTTAACGGTCAGTGGCTGCGTGATCTGCCGGTGGAAGAGTTCGCCAGCCGCTTGCAGACCTGGGCGCTGAACCCGGAATACATGATGAAGATCGCACCGCTGGTGCAGGGCCGCGTTGAAACCTTCAGCCAGGTTGCTCCGCTGGGCGGGTTCTTCTTCGCCGGTGGTGTCAACCCGGATGCCAAGTTGTTCGAATCGAAGAAGCTCTCCGGCGATCAGGTGCGTCAGTTGATGCAGTTGATCCTGTGGAAGCTGGAAAGCCTGCGTCAGTGGGAGAAGGACAACATCACCGCGACGATTCAGGCAGTGGTCGAATCGCTGGAGCTGAAACTGCGTGACGCGATGCCGCTGATGTTTGCTGCGATCACCGGTCAGGCGAGTTCGGTGTCGGTGCTCGATGCGATGGAAATCCTCGGCCCGGACCTGACCCGTTTCCGTCTGCGCCAGGCGATCGACCTGCTGGGCGGCGTGTCGAAGAAAGAAAACAAAGAGTGGGAAAAGCTCCTGGCCGCCATCGCCTGATAGCTTAACCCCCCTGTAGGAGCTGCCGAAGGCTGCGATCTTTTGATCTTGATCTTTAAAAGCAAGATCAAAAGATCGCAGCCTGCGGCAGCTCCTACAGGGGCAGGCTTTATCCCAAGTCCCGGATTTTCGGGAGGAGGGCGGTAAGTGGTTGTTATGCCGACGAAAAGTTTTGATTTTTTTCAAAAATAAGTTTGACAGGCTTTCGATACACCCTTAAGATTCGCCCCGTCCTCAGCGATGACATCAACGATGAGGGGCTATAGCTCAGCTGGGAGAGCGCCTGCATGGCATGCAGGAGGTCAACGGTTCGATCCCGTTTAGCTCCACCAATTTTACACTTCGAGGTCTGGCCACACCGGCCTTGAAGCGATCAACACTCAGCGTTGATCAGTTGTATAGAAGGGTTTGCGTCCCCTTCGTCTAGTGGCCTAGGACACCGCCCTTTCACGGCGGTAACAGGGGTTCGAGTCCCCTAGGGGACGCCAGTTTTACAGAAGTGATATTGCAAGATGTCACTCCGCCGCGAGGCGAAAAATCCGGGGCTTTAGCTCAGCTGGGAGAGCGCCTGCATGGCATGCAGGAGGTCAGCGGTTCGATCCCGCTAAGCTCCACCAATTTTACAAGTTCAAGGTCTGGCCACACCGGCCTTGAATCGATCAGCTCTCAGCACTGATCAGTTGTATAGAAGGTTTGTGTCCCCTTCGTCTAGTGGCCTAGGACACCGCCCTTTCACGGCGGTAACAGGGGTTCGAGTCCCCTAGGGGACGCCACGATTACCCGCTCTGCGGGATTTATAAGGGTCATTCAATTATTGAATGGCCCTTTTGTTTGTCTGGCGTTTGGCCAACTCTCCTTTTTCCTTACACTGTACTTCAGACCAGCGGTCATATTCTTGACTTGCGGAATATTATTATGCGAATAATATTCTAGTCGTAATATTCGGAGGCAACGATGAACGATAAAAAAGCTCAAACCCGCGAACGCATTCTCAAGGCTGCCAGCTCCGCACTGATTCAGCGCGGCCCGGCAGACCCTAGCGTGGGCGAAGTGATGGGCGCGGCCGGCCTCACCGTCGGTGGCTTCTATGCGCACTTCGAAAGCAAGGACGCGATGATGCTTGAAGCGTTCAAGCAATTGCTCGGTCGCCGCCGCGACCTGATTGCCGACATGGACAGCGAACTGACTGGTGAAGAGCGCCGCGCGCTGGTCGCTGCGTTCTACCTGTCGCGCAAGCACCGCGACTCCAGCGAAGCGGCGTGCCCGATTCCTGCTTCCATCGGCGAACTGGGGCGTTTGCCGGATTCGTTCCGCCTCGCGCTGAACGAACACCTGGAGTTGATGGTTGCGCAGTTGGCGGCCAGCCCTGAAGACACCGATAAAGCTTTGGCCGACATGGCCTTGATGGTGGGTGGTCTGGCCCTCGCAAGAGCGCTGGGCCCGGGAGATTTATCCGATCGATTGCTGCGCGCTGCCAAGTCGGCGGTGCGTTGACCTGAAGGCAACAGGCCTGAGGAGAGAGCGATGAGCACGTTGAAATGGGTTCGTGGCGTTAATGGCACCTTGGGCTGGATTGCACCGAAGCGGGTAGCGAGCAAAATGCGTTCGGTATTCATGACGCCGCGCGCGCTGCCGTTGCGCGATTGGGAATTGCCGCTGTTGGCCAATTCCGAGCGGATTACCCTGCGCTTCGGCCTGTCGGCGCTGCGCTGGGGCCAAGGTCCGACCGTGTTGCTGATGCACGGCTGGGAAGGCCGACCGACTCAATTCGCGTCGTTGATCACCGCGCTGGTCGAAGCCGGCTACACCGTCGTCGCACTCGATGGTCCGGCCCACGGTCGCTCGCCGGGGCGTGAGGCCAATGTCGTGCTGTTCGCTCGGGCGATGCTCGAAGCGGCGGCCGAGTTACCGCCACTGCAAGCCGTCATCGGCCACTCCATGGGCGGCGCCAGTGCCATGCTCGCCGTGCAATTGGGCTTGCGCACCGAAACCCTCGTGAGTATTGCCGCGCCGGCGCGCATTCTGGGTGTACTGCGCGGATTCGCCCGCTACATGGGCATGCCGCCGCGAGCGCGCTCCGCGTTCATTCGTCAGGTCGAGCAGGATGTCGGCATGCGTGCCGCCACGCTGGACGTTGCGCACTATCAACTGGATATGCCCGGGCTGATCGTACATGCCGAGGACGACACCTTCGTCTCGGTCAAAGAGTCACAACTGATCCACGAATCGTGGTTCGACAGCCGCTTGTTGCGCCTCGAAGGCGGCGGTCATCAGCGCGTACTCGCCGACCCTCGTGTGATTGATGGAGTGTTATCACTGCTGGCCGGCCGCAGCCTTCAGGCGCGCCAATCGGCGTGAGCTCCGTTACACTGCCCCGGTTGAATACATTGACCGGGAGTGGGGCATGGGCTGGGATCGGGCAACGCCGTTTACCATTGATCTGCAAGTAGGCGCTGAAGACATCGACGGTCTGGGCCACGCGAACAACGCGGTGTACGTGACCTGGCTCGAACGCTGCGCCTGGCGCCACTCGCAGCGTCTGGGGCTGGACCTGGTCGAATATCGGCGGCTGGACCGGGCGATGGCCGTAGTTCGCCATGAAATCGATTATCTGGCGGCGGCCTATGAAGGCGACGAACTGCAATTGGCGACCTGGATCGTCGATTGGGATCAGCGCCTGAAAATGACCCGGCACTTCCAGCTCAAGCGTCCGAGCGACAACACCACGCTGTTGCGCGCGCAGACCACGTTCGTCTGCATCGAACTGTCCACTGGCAGGCCCAAGCGCATGCCGGCTGAGTTTATTGAAGGCTACGGCCCGGCGATCCAAATCCCCGCCTGACCCGATCCCTGTAGGAGCTGCCGCAGGCTGCGATCTTTTGATCTTGATCTTTAAAAAACAACATCAAAAGATCGCAGCCTGCGGCAGCTCCTACAGGGGTTACCGCTTTGTGGCTGCAATCCAGTAAACTGCGGCACGTTTTTTCTTCAAGTAGTGTTTCCCCATGCAAATTGCTCTGGCACCCATGGAGGGGTTGGTCGACGACATCCTCCGCGACGTGCTGACCCGCGTTGGCGGCATCGACTGGTGCGTGACCGAATTCATTCGGGTCAACGACCAGTTGCTCACGCCGGCCTATTTCCACAAGTTCGGTCCGGAGTTGCTCAACGGCGCCCGTACCGCATCCGGTGTGCCATTGCGCGTGCAATTGCTCGGTTCCGACCCGGTCTGTCTGGCGGAAAACGCGGCACTGGCCTGCGAACTCGGCTCTGAAGTGATCGACCTCAACTTCGGTTGCCCGGCCAAGACCGTGAACAAATCCCGTGGCGGGGCGGTGCTGCTCAAGGAGCCTGAACTGCTCAACCAGATCGTCGAGCACGTGCGTCGCGCAGTACCGGCGCACATTCCGGTCACCGCGAAGATGCGCCTCGGTTTCGACAGCCCGGATGGCTCGCTGGTCTGCGCTACGGCGTTGGCCGAAGGCGGCGCCGAACACATCGTGGTTCACGCCCGTACGAAAATGGACGGCTACAAACCGCCCGCACATTGGGAGTGGATTCCGCGCGTACAAGACGTGGTCAAAGTCCCGGTGTTCGCCAACGGCGATATCTGGAGCGTCGAAGACTGGCGCCGTTGCCGCGAAATCAGCGGTGTCGAAGACATCATGCTCGGTCGCGGACTGGTGTCGCGCCCGGATCTGGCCAAGCAAATTGCCGCTGCCCGCGCCGGCGAAGAAGTCATTGAGATGAGCTGGGCCGAGCTGATGCCGTTGATTCAGGACTTCTGGCTGCAAGCCAAGGCGCAGATGACCGCGCGGCAATCGCCGGGCCGTTTGAAGCAATGGCTGGCGATGCTGACGCGCAATTATCCCGAAGCGACCGAGCTGTTCACGGTGTTGCGCCGTGAAACCGAACCCGATCATGTCTCGCGCTTGCTCGGTCTAACGGTCGCTGAAGCGGCCTGAAAAAATCTGTAAATCCGCTGCAAAGAAAGGACGCCAATGGCGTCCTTTTTTATGCTCGCTATTCCAGCATCAATTTCAGATCTTCGAGTGCCATCGGTCGACTGTGCAGATAACCCTGATACAAATGGCAGCCCAAACCTTGCAGGAACGCCAGTTGCTCCGGCGTTTCCACACCTTCGGCAATCACCTCCAGTTCAAGACTGCGCGCCATGGCAACGATGGCGCGGATGATTTCGGCATCGTTCGGATCAGTCGTCGCATCGCGAATAAACGACTGATCGATTTTCAGCGTGTCCACTGGCAGGCGCTTGAGGTAGGTCAGCGATGAGTAACCGGTGCCGAAATCGTCCATGGCGAAACTCACGCCAAGCTTTTTCAAACGACGCATTTTGCTGATGGTGTCTTCGAGGTTCTGGATGACGATGCCTTCGGTGATTTCCAGTTTCAGCAGCGAGCAGGGCAGGCCGTGGCTGGTCATGCTGTGTTCGATGCGTTCGACGAAGTCGTTCTGGCGGAACTGCCGTGGGCTGATGTTGACGCACAGGCTGAAGTTGAACGGATCGACCAGTTTCAGAGCGATCAGTTGCTTGAACGCTTCGCAGGCTTCATCAAGGATCCATGTGCCGACTTCAAGAATCAGCCCGCTGTCTTCCAGCACTTTGATGAACTCGGTAGGCGATTGCGCGCCAAGTTCCGGGTGATTCCAGCGCACCAGCGCTTCGGCGCCGATGATGCGGTTATCCCGCGCGTCGATCTGCGGCTGGAAGTGCACATTGAATTCGCCGCGTGACAACGCCAGGCGCAAGTCGGTCTCCATGCGCAGCCGTTCGCTGGCGGCCTTCTGCATGGTGTTGTGGTACATCTGCGTGGTGTTGCGCCCGGAGTCTTTGGCCCGGTACAGGGCAATGTCGGCGCGTTTGAGCAGGTCGGTCGGGGTCGAGCCGTGGTCGGGAATCAGTGCCACGCCGATGCTCGGCGTCACTTGCAGGCGCTGGCCGTCGAGGAACATCGGCTCCGAGAGCAATTCACGCAGGGTGTCGGCCAGCGAGCGGACTTGCGCGCTGACTTCGTTGCGCGAACCTTCGAGGCCACTGAGCAGCACCACGAATTCATCGCCGCCGAGGCGCGCGACCGTGTCTTCCATGCGCACGCTGGCTTCGAGCCGCGCGGTGATGATCTTCAGCACCGTGTCGCCGACCGGATGGCCGAGCGAATCGTTGATGTGCTTGAAGTGATCGAGGTCGAGAAACAGCAACGCGCCGCGCAGGTTGTGGCGCTTGAGCAAGGCGATCTGCTGGCTCAGGCGATCCATCAGCAGGGCGCGATTGGGCAAGTTGGTCAGCGGGTCGTGGTACGCCAAGTGACGGATCTGCGCTTCGGCGTTTTTCAGCAGGCTGACGTCGCGGGCGGTCAGGAGCAGGCAGGCGGTTTCATTGAGGGTGATCGGCTCGACAGAGACTTCCACGGTCAGCAGTTCACCGCGTTTGTTGCGCCCGAGCATTTCCTGATGATGCACGCGGCCCTTGATCTGCAACTCGGCGAGTAACGCCGAACGCTGTTTCTCTTCGGCCCAGATACCTACCTGATAAACCGTTTTGCCGACGACATCTTCAGCGCGATAGCCAGTGAGGCGGCAGAAGCCGTCGTTGACCTCAAGATATCGGCCGGTGTCGCGCTCGGTGATGGTGATCGCGTCGGGGCTGGAGTGAAACGCCTTGGCGAATTTCTCTTCGCTGGCCTTCAGCGCCGCTTCCGAGCGTTGTTGCTGGGTGATGTCGCGCAGCGTGGTGACGATACACGGCTGGTCGCCGACGCTGATCTGCCGACTGGAAATCACACAGGTCAGCGATTGGCCGTCCTTGTGCTGGACGATGATCGCAACGTTGCTCAAGCCCTGTTCGCGGATCACCCGTTCGATGCGTTGCAGGCTTTTCGCCGAGGCGTCCCACAGGCCGATTTCTTCGGCGGTGTGGCCGATGACGTCGGCAGCGCTCCAGCCGAAGGTCTGGCTGAAACTGGAATTGATCTCGATGAATTCGCCGCTGTCCTGGCGTGTGACGCAAATCGGATCGGGACTGACCTGGAACAGCGTGGCGAATTTTTCTTCCGAGGCCACCAGGCGTTGTTCGCGCTCGACCTGGTCGGTGATGTCGAGCAGCGTGCCGGCCATGCGCAACGGTGCGCCGCTTTCATCGCGGTAGAGGCGGGCGCGGCTTTCCAGATAACGTGAGCTGCCGTCCGGCAGTTGCACGCGATAGGTCAGTTGATAATTGCCTGCCGGGCCTTCGCGCAGGCTGCGGTAGGCGTCGCGCATGCTGTCGCGCTCTTCGCCGGGCACGCCTTCGAAAAACTCGTCGAACGACTCGTGGAACGGTTTTGGCTCCAGCCCGTGCAATTGCGCGGCCCGCGCCGAGCCGTAGAGCATGCCGCTGGGAATATGCCAGTCCCACGTGCCGAGTTGCGCCGAGTCCAGCGCCAGATCGAGACGTTCCTGGCTGTCCTTCAATGCATGTTCGGCGGCTTTGCGTTCGGTGGTGTCGAGGAAGGTGCTGAGCAGATACGGCTGACCTTCGAGCTCGACTTTCTGTGCGCTGAGAATGCCGTCGTGAATCTGCCCGTTGCTGGCGCGAAACTGCACCTCCATGCTGATCAGTTCACCCTTGGCCTTGGTTTTCTTGACCAGTTCGGCGCGTTGCTCCGGGTGCACCCACAGCCCCAGTTCCAGCGTGGTGCGGCCAATCGCGCTCTGCACCGGCCAGCCGAAGAGGCTTTCAAAATACTGGTTGGCTTCGCTGATCAGGCCGTCTTCCTGACGGGTCAGCAGAACCATGTTCGGGCACAGGTGAAACAGTGTGGCGAAACGTTTCTCCGAGCTGCTCAGGGCTTGCTCGCGCTGACGCTGGTGGGTGATTTCACGAATCACCCCGATCATTCGGGGGCGGCCGTTCTTGTCGGGTAACAGGCTGCCATTGATCTCCAGCCAGTGCAGGCTGCCATCCGGCCAGCGAATGCGATGGTGCATCGCCTGTTCCAGCGGGGCGCCGGCGATAACGGCGTGGAAGGCGCGGACGGTTTTTGCGCGGTCTTCCGGCGGCAACAGGTCGAGGTATTCGAGGTCTTCGGGCAACGGTTGGCGCGGATCGAAGCCGAACAAGGCCTGGGTGCCCCGTGACCAACTGATCTGCCCGCGCTCAATGTCCCAATACCAGGCGCCGAGCCGCGCGCCGTTGAGCGCGGCGAGCAATTGCGGCGCACTCTCCCAGCTCTGCTCGGATCGTCGCGGGTCAATGGCCTGAATACGCGGCATCGGCGGAATTCGGTCAACAGATTTCGGCATCGTTAACAGGCCTTGAGCTGATGGTGGCATTAGGCACAGGGGCAGCGGCTCTATAGGAGTAGCACAAGTTGGCCTTAAGTCCCTGGCAGATCGATTTGTGCATCCAGCAAGGCCATAAACGCTCTTGCCGCATTCGATAGCGTCCGTTCAGTGTGCAAGATATAGCCTAGCTGGCGACTGAGCTGTATGCCCGGCAATACGATGCTCGCCACTTGATCGTCGAGCATGGTGCGCGGCAAAACGCTCCAGGCGAGGCCGATCGAGACCATCATCTTGATGGTTTCCAGATAGTTGGTGCTCATGGCGATGTTGGGCGTCAGCCCCTGAGCTTCGAACAAGCGTTGGACAATATGGTGGGTGAAGGTGTTGCCGCCGGGGAAAACCGCCGGATGACCGGCAATGTCGGCCAGACTGACGGCGCCGTTATTGATCAGCGAATGTTCCGGGGCGACCACGAAATCCAGCGGGTCATCCCACACCGGCGTGGCTTTGACCAGCGCGTGAGGTTCCGGCGCGAGGGTAATGACCGCCAGTTCAGCGCGGCCATGGAGAATTTCCTCGTAGGCCACTTCCGAATCGAGGAACTGAATATCCAGCGCGACCTGTGGGTAACGGCGGGTGAACTCCCTTAACAGCGGCGGCAAACGGTGCAAACCGATGTGGTGACTGGTGGCCAGGGTCAGGCGACCGCTGACTTCACCGGTCAGGTTGGTCAGCGCGCGGCGGGTGTCGTCGAGCACGTTGAGAATCTGATACGCCCGTGGCAGCAGGGCGCGGCCGGCCTCGGTCAGACCGACTTCACGGCCGAGCCTGTCGAACAGCCTTACCTTCAATTGTTGTTCCAGCCCGGCGATGCGCTTGCTGATTGCCGGCTGTGTCAGGTGCAAGCGTTCGCCGGCATTGGAGAAGCTGCCGGTCTCGGCAATCGCGATAAAAGCGTTGAGGTTGGCCAGATCCATGTTCGTATTCCAGTTGGTTATCCAAAGCATAAAAAATATGAATTTGAGTTATTTAATCTAACCCCATAGGATCGGCCTCACAAGCCAAAGGGTTATTGAAAAGCCCAGGGCATAGAAACAAGCTGATGAGGAACCGTCTGATGGCCGGCAAAACGCTCTACGACAAGCTCTGGGATTCGCATTTGGTCAAGCAGCGCGACGATGGCTCGGCGCTGATCTACATCGATCGTCACATCATTCACGAAGTGACCTCGCCGCAAGCCTTCGAAGGCCTGCGTCTGGCCGGGCGCAAGCCTTGGCGCATCGATGCCAACATCGCGACTCCGGACCACAACGTACCGACCACCCCAGAGCGCAAGGGCGGCATCGCAGCGATTGCCGATCAGGTCTCGCGTTTGCAGGTTCAGACCCTCGACGACAACTGCGATGAATACGGCATCGTCGAGTTCAAGATGAACGACGTGCGCCAAGGCATCGTCCACGTGATCAGTCCGGAGCAGGGCGCGACCTTGCCGGGCATGACCGTGGTCTGCGGCGACTCGCACACCTCGACCCACGGCGCGTTTGGCGCGTTGGCCCACGGTATCGGCACTTCCGAGGTCGAGCACGTGCTCGCTACCCAGTGCCTGGTCGCGAAGAAAATGAAAAACATGCTGGTGCGCGTTGAAGGGCAATTGCCGTTCGGCGTGACCGCCAAGGACATCGTCCTCGCGGTGATCGGCAAGATCGGCACCGCCGGCGGTAACGGCCATGCCATCGAATTCGCTGGCAGTGCGATCCGCGACTTGTCCGTTGAAGGCCGCATGACCATCTGCAACATGTCCATCGAAGCCGGCGCCCGCGTTGGCTTGGTGGCAGCGGACCAGAAGACCGTCGATTACGTGAAAGGCCGTCCGTTTGCACCGAAAGGCGCGGAATGGGACATGGCCGTCGAAGCCTGGAAAGACCTGGTGACCGACGACGACGCCAAGTTCGACACCGTGGTTGAACTCGACGCTGCGCAGATCAAGCCACAAGTCAGTTGGGGCACTTCGCCCGAGATGGTCTTGGCCGTTGACCAAAACGTGCCGGATCCAGCGAAAGAAATGGATCTGGTCAAGCGCGACTCGATCGTCCGTGCCCTGAAATACATGGGTTTGACTGCCAATCAGGCGATCACCGACATTCAGCTGGATCGCGTGTTCATCGGTTCCTGCACCAACTCGCGGATCGAGGATTTGCGCGCTGCGGCAGTCATTGCCAAGGGCCGTAAAGTCGCTTCGACCATCAAGCAAGCGATCGTGGTGCCGGGCTCGGGTCTGGTCAAGGCTCAGGCCGAGGCCGAAGGTCTCGACAAGATTTTCCTCGAGGCCGGTTTCGAATGGCGTGAGCCGGGTTGCTCGATGTGCCTGGCGATGAACCCGGACCGTTTGGAGTCCGGCGAACATTGCGCCTCGACGTCCAACCGTAACTTCGAAGGCCGTCAGGGCGCCGGTGGCCGTACCCACCTCGTCAGCCCGGCCATGGCGGCGGCGGCAGCGGTGAACGGTCGTTTCATCGACGTTCGCGAATTGATTTAAGGAGCGCAGCATGAAAGCTTTTACTCAGCACACTGGTCTTGTCGCGCCTTTGGATCGTGCCAACGTCGACACCGATCAGATCATTCCGAAACAGTTTTTGAAGTCGATCAAGCGCACCGGTTTCGGCCCGAACCTGTTCGACGAGTGGCGTTACCTCGATGTCGGCCAGCCGTATCAGGACAATTCCAAGCGCCCGCTGAACAAGGACTTCGTCCTCAACGCCGAGCGTTATCAAGGCGCCAGCGTGTTGCTGGCTCGCGAGAACTTCGGTTGCGGCTCCAGCCGTGAACACGCGCCGTGGGCGCTGGAAGAATACGGTTTCCGCAGCATCATCGCGCCGAGCTACGCCGATATCTTCTTCAACAACAGCTTCAAGAACGGTTTGCTGCCGATCATCTTGAGCGACGCGGAAGTCGATGAGTTGTTCAAGCAGGTCGAGGCCGAGCCGGGCTATCAATTGCAGGTCGATCTGCAAGCGCAGACCGTGACGCGTCCGGATGGCAAGGTTTACAGCTTTGAGATCGATGCGTTTCGCAAGCATTGCCTGTTGAACGGTCTGGACGATATCGGTTTGACCTTGCAGGACGGTGATGCGATTGCGACGTTTGAGGCCAAGCATCGGGTTAGCCAGCCGTGGTTGTTCCGCGACGCGTGATTGATTCGAGATTGATGTAGTCAGGGCCGGCCCCTTCGCGAGCAGGCTCGCTCCCACATGGGAATGCATTCCAAGGTGGGAGCGAGCCTGCTCGCGAAGGCGGCAGCCCAAACAGCACAAATATCAGGATGTGACCATGACCAGCACCGCCCAACACACCCAGGTCGTACAAAAGCAATTCGGTGAACAGGCCGCCGCCTACCTGAGCAGCGCCGTTCACGCTCAAGGCACCGAATTCGCGCTGCTACAGGCTGAGCTGGCCGGGCAGGGCGAGGCTCGGGTGCTGGATCTGGGTTGCGGCGCCGGTCACGTCAGTTTCCACGTCGCACCGCTGGTCAAGGAAGTGGTCGCTTACGACCTGTCGCAGCAAATGCTCGATGTGGTTGCCGCCGCTGCCGTTAATCGCAACATCAGCAACATCGCCACGGTCAACGGCGCCGCCGAGCGTCTGCCGTTTGCCGATGGCGAGTTCGACTTCGTGTTCAGCCGTTATTCGGCGCATCACTGGAGCGATCTCGGCGTGGCCCTGCGCGAAGTGCGCCGGGTGCTGAAGCCGGGCGGTGTGGCGGCGTTCGTTGATGTGTTGTCACCGGGCAGTCCGTTGTTCGACACTTACCTGCAAAGCGTCGAAGTGCTGCGCGATACCAGCCATGTGCGCGATTATTCAGGCGCTGAATGGTTGCGTCAGGTCAGCGAGGCCGGTTTGCATGTGCGCAGTACCACGCGCCAGCGCCTGCGTCTGGAATACACAAGCTGGGTTGAACGCATGCGCACACCCGAAGTGATGCGCGCGGCGATCCGTCAGTTGCAGCAGTCGATGGGCAACGAAGTGCGCGAATATTTTGAGATTGATGCCGACGGCTCGTTCAGTACAGATGTGATCGTACTGATGGCTGAGCGCTAAGAATTTTTCCGGGCGCGCCTAAGATGGCGCACCGACTGAAGACACGAGGAAAGCATGAGCAAGCAGATTCTGATTCTCCCAGGTGACGGTATTGGTCCGGAAATCATGGCCGAAGCGGTCAAGGTGCTGGAGCTCGCCAACGACAAGTACAGCCTGGGTTTCGAGCTGAGCCATGACCTGATCGGTGGCGCTGCCATCGACAAGCACGGCGTGCCGCTGGCCGACGAAACCCTCGACCGCGCCCGTGCTGCCGACGCCGTGCTGCTGGGCGCCGTCGGTGGTCCGAAATGGGACACCATCGAACGTGACATCCGCCCTGAGCGCGGCCTGCTGAAAATCCGTGCGCAACTGGGCCTGTTCGGCAACCTGCGTCCGGCGATTCTGTACCCGCAACTGGCCGAGGCTTCGAGCCTGAAGCCAGAAATCGTTGCCGGTCTGGATATCCTGATCGTCCGTGAGCTGACCGGTGGCATCTACTTCGGCGCACCGCGCGGCACCCGCACCCTGGAGAACGGCGAACGTCAGTCCTACGACACGCTGCCGTACAGCGAAAGCGAAATCCGCCGCATCGCTCGCGTCGGTTTCGACATGGCCATGGTGCGTGGCAAGAAGCTCTGCTCGGTGGATAAGGCCAACGTGCTGGCGTCCAGCCAACTGTGGCGTGAAATCGTTGAAGAAGTGGCCAAGGATTACCCGCAGGTCGAACTGAGCCACATGTACGTCGACAACGCCGCCATGCAGTTGGTGCGCGCACCGAAGCAGTTCGACGTGATCGTCACCGACAATATGTTCGGCGACATTCTGTCCGACCAGGCGTCGATGCTCACCGGTTCCATCGGCATGCTGCCGTCGGCCTCGCTGGACACCAACAACAAGGGCATGTACGAGCCTTGCCACGGTTCGGCGCCGGACATCGCCGGTAAAGGCATCGCCAACCCGTTGGCGACCATTCTGTCGGTATCGATGATGCTGCGTTACAGCTTCAATCTGCAGGACGCCGCCGATGCCATCGAAAAAGCCGTCAGCGTCGTGCTCGATCAAGGTCTGCGCACCGGTGATATCTATTCGGCCGGTTGCACCAAAGTCGGTACGCAGGAAATGGGCGACGCAGTAGTCGCCGCGCTGCGGAATCTGTAATCTCTCGGGCCCGCTGCGAAATTCAATACAAAGCAGCGGCCCACTTTTCAAGAAGGTGTAGTTGCGATGAAACGTGTAGGTCTGATCGGTTGGCGCGGGATGGTCGGTTCCGTGCTCATGCAGCGGATGCTGGAAGAGCAGGATTTCGATCTAATCGAGCCGGTGTTTTTCACCACTTCCAATGTCGGTGGCCAAGGCCCGTCCGTGGGCAAGGACATTGCTCCGCTCAAGGATGCTTACAGCATTGACGAGCTGAAGACCCTCGACGTGATTCTGACCTGCCAGGGCGGCGACTACACCAGCGAAGTGTTCCCGAAGCTGCGCGAAGCCGGCTGGCAGGGTTACTGGATCGACGCGGCCTCGAGCCTGCGCATGAACGATGACGCAGTGATCATTCTCGATCCGGTCAACCGCAAGGTTATCGACCAGCAGCTCGACGCGGGCACCAAGAACTACATCGGCGGCAACTGCACCGTCAGCCTGATGCTGATGGGCCTGGGCGGCCTGTTCGAAGCGGGTCTGGTCGAGTGGATGAGCGCCATGACCTATCAGGCGGCCTCCGGTGCCGGCGCGCAGAACATGCGTGAACTGATCAAGCAAATGGGCGCGACCCACGCCGCTGTCGCCGATCAACTGGCCGATCCGGCCAGCGCGATCCTCGACATCGACCGTCGCGTGGCCGACGCCATGCGCAGCGACGCGTACCCGACCGAAAACTTCGGCGTACCGTTGGCCGGCAGCCTGATCCCGTGGATCGACAAGGAACTGCCGAACGGCCAGAGCCGCGAAGAGTGGAAGGCCCAGGCCGAGACCAACAAGATCCTCGGTCGCTTCAAGAGCCCGATCCCGGTCGACGGCATCTGCGTGCGCATCGGTGCCATGCGTTGCCACAGCCAGGCGCTGACCATCAAGTTGAACAAAGACGTGCCGATCGCCGACATCGAAGGGCTGATCAGCCAGCACAACCCTTGGGTCAAACTGGTGCCGAACCAGCGCGATATCAGCATGCAGGAGCTGAGCCCGACCAAGGTCACCGGCACCCTGAATGTTCCGGTCGGTCGTCTGCGCAAACTGAACATGGGCTCGCAGTTCCTCGGCGCGTTCACTGTTGGCGACCAGCTGCTGTGGGGCGCGGCCGAGCCGCTGCGTCGCATGCTGCGGATTTTGCTTGAGCGTTGATCGTTTGATGCAATGAAAGAACCCGCGCCTTGAAAGAGGTGCGGGTTTTTTTATGCCTTGGATTTCTCGGTTGCCTGGTGTGGCCCCTTCGCGAGCAGGCTCGCTCCCACAGGGGGAATGCATTTCAAATGTGGGAGCGAGCCTGCTCGCGAAGAGGCCGGTACTGTCGCCGCAAATCCCGGCAGAAATTGCCTGTGCGGCGGTCACCCGGTAAAGTGCCGCTCCCCCCGTTTCGCCAGAGGCTCGCACCATGACCCAGACCCTAGATATTGCCGTAATCGGCGCCACCGGTACTGTCGGCGAAACCCTCGTACAGATTCTCGAAGAGCGCGACTTTCCGGTCAGCAATCTGCACCTGCTGGCGAGCAGCGAATCCGCCGGCAGTTCGCTGCTGTTCCGCAACAAGAACGTGCGCGTTCGCGAAGTCGACGAGTTCGATTTCAGCAAGGTCAAACTGGTGTTCTTCGCCGCCGGCCCGGCGATCACTCTGAGCTATGCCGCCCGCGTGCAGGCTGCCGGTTGCTCGCTGATCGACCTGTCCGGCGCGTTGCCGGCCGATCAGGCGCCACAAATCGTTCCGGAGGCCAATGCCGCCCGGCTCGCCGGTTTGAAGGCGCCGTTCCAGGTCAGCAGCCCAAGCCCGTCGGCCACTTCGCTCGCCGTGGTGCTGGCGCCGCTGCTTGATCTGCTCGACCTGCAATCGGTGCATGTCACCGCCAATCTGGCCGTTTCCGCTCAGGGCCGCGAAGCCGTTACCGAACTCGCGCGGCAAACCGCCGAGTTGCTGAACATGCGCCCGCTGGAGCCGACCTTCTTCGATCGGCAGATGGCTTTCAACGTGCTGGCACAGGTCGGTACGCCTGACGCGCAGGGCCACACGCTGCTGGAAAAACGTCTGGTGCGCGAGTTGCGCCAGGTGTTGGCGCTGCCTTCATTAAAGATTTCCGCAACTTGCGTTCAAGCCCCGGTGTTTTTTGGCGATAGCTTTAGCGTGACCTTGCAGTCAACGCAGGCTGTCGACCTGGTAAAGGTCAACGCCGCACTCGAAGATGCGCCGGGTATCGAGCTGGTCGAGGCCGGTGATTATCCGACTGCGGTCGGTGACGCAGTGGGTCAGGATGTTGTCTACGTCGGGCGCGTGCGCAGTGGCGTCGACGACCCGGCGGAACTTAATCTGTGGCTGACGTCAGATAACGTACGCAAAGGTGCAGCCCTTAACGCTGTGCAGGTGGCTGAATTGTTGATAAAAGACCTGCTGTAAAAGATACTTGGCAACAATTTGTCGACTGATTCTAGGTGAGCGCTATGCTTGCCCGGAGCGCTTGATAACGTGTCACCCTCCGGGACTTTCCGGGGCATCAAAGAAATGATCGCGCGCGACATCTGTCGTCGTCGCGCGCAATGCCTTACGGCAGCGACAATCAATATCTTCTCGCTGGCCGAGGAACGTTCAAACAAAGGATGAGGCTATGGTTCAAGTTCGCAAACTGGTGTTAGCAATAGCGGCCGCCTCGGCGCTGTCCTCCGGTATGGCGCATGCCCTCGGGCTCGGGGAGCTGACCCTGAAGTCGACCCTGAACCAGCCGCTGGTGGCTGAAATCGAGCTGCTCGACGTCAAGGATCTCACCGCTGCCGAAGTGGTGCCGAGCCTGGCTTCAGCCGAAGATTTTGCTAAGGCCGGCGTTGATCGCCAGGCCTTCCTCAACGATCTGACCTTCACCCCGGTGCTCAACGCCAGCGGCAAAAGCGTGCTGCGCGTGACGTCGAGCAAGCCGCTGTCGGAACCGATGGTGAAATTCCTCGTGCAGGTGATGTGGCCGAACGGCCGTCTGCTGCGCGACTACAGCGTGCTGCTCGATCCGTCGAAGTTCTCGCCGCAGACCGCTGATGCCGCCGCGCAACCGGCACCATCGCAGACCATCGCTGCGCCGACCACGGGCGCCACGCACCCGACGCAATACACCACCACGCCGCGCGATACCCTCTGGGAAATCGCCGCGAAGGCGCGCACCGGCGGTTCGGTGCAGCAGACCATGCTGGCGATTCAGGCGCTCAATCCGGACGCGTTCATCGGCGGCAACATCAACCGCCTGAAAACCGGCCAGGTTTTGCGACTGCCGGACGCGGTGCAAAGTACCGCGTTGCCGCAGAACAAAGCCATTGCTGAAGTGGCGGCGCAGAACGAAGCCTGGCGTCAGGGCCGTCGTTATGTGGCCAAACCGGGCAGCGGCCAGCAGCAGCTCGATGCGACCAATCGCGGCCGGGCGAACACTGGTGCTGCATCAAACGCTCAGGACAACCTCAGCCTGGTCTCTGCCGAAAGCGCTAAAGGTCGCGGCAAAGGCGCGGCGGGCGACGCCAAGGCGTTGAGCAACAAACTGGCGGTCACCCAGGAAAGCCTCGACACGACCCGTCGTGACAACGAGGAACTGAAAAGCCGCATGACCGATCTGCAGAGTCAGTTGGACAAACTGCAAAAGCTGATCGAGCTGAAAAACAATCAACTGGCGAAGTTGCAGGCCGAAGGTTCGGGCGCAGCGCCAGCGGCGAATGGTGCGGCAGCAGCGGTTCCGGCGATCACCGCCGAATTGGCTGCCACGCCACCTGCGACGCCGGCAGACGCTGCGGCGGCATCGCCGACGCCTGAATCGGCGATCGCACCACCGGTCGAGACACCGGCCGAACCGGTGGTCGCGCCGACACCTGCGGTCGATGACGAGAAGACGTTCAACGAACTGCTGACCAACCCGATCCTGCTGGGTCTGATCGGTGGCGGTGCGGTGGTGCTGCTGCTCCTGCTGTTGTTGCTGGCACGTCGCCGCAAAGCTCAGCAGGAAGCCGAGAAGCACGTGCGCATGGCGCGTGCGCTGGCCGAAGAGCAAGAGTTCTCCGCCGAACAGGATCTGCCGGAAAGCAGTTTCGAAGGTCTGGAAACACCTGCCGCCAGCGTCAAACTCAATACTCCGGCACCAACCCCGGCCCCGGCTCCTGCGCCGGTCGTGGCACCCGTGGTAATGGCCGAACCGATTGCTGCGCCGCTGGTAGCGCCGGCCGCCGAGCGTTCTGATGACGTGCTCGACAAGGCCCAGTCGCACATCAATGCCGGTCGCCTGAATCAGGCTGCGGCGTTGCTGGAGGAGGGCGTCAGCCTTGAGCCACAACGCAGTGACCTGCGCCTGAAACTGATGGAAGTCTACGGCCAGCAAGGCGATCGCGATGCGTTCGTCGGCCAGGAGCGTCAGTTGGTGGCCAACGGCGACAACTTTGCCAAGGTCGAAGAACTGAAAAGCCGCTTCCCGGCCATGGCCGTCGTCGCTGCTGCCGGTCTGGCCGCTGCCGCCGTTGCTGCCGAGCTGGACGCGCAATACGTCAAGGACTTGCTGCTGGATGAGCCTGAAGCACCGGCGCCGGCACCAGTGGAAGACGATCTGGACAGCGCGTTTGACCTGAGTCTGGACGATCTCGACAACATCACGCCGGTAGAACCTGCGCCAGTTGTTGAGCCTGAAGCGCCGGTCGAGCTGGACGAATTCCCGTCGGACGACGATCTGAGCTTCGAATCGGTGCTGCAACAGCAGACCGAGATCAAAGAGAACCTCGACGATTTGTCGGACTTCGACCTCGATCTGGACCTCGGTGCTGATCCGGCTCCAGCTCCAGCGGTTGACCTGGCGGACGACGATTTCCTGCTGGATCTGGACGAGGGCGTGAAAGACCTGTCGCCGGTAGAACCACCGGTCGTGGCCGACTTGCCGCAGGATGATCTGGAATTGCCGGCCGATTTCGACCTGTCGCTGGCAGACGAAATGGACAGTAACCCGGCGGCGGAGCCTGATGCCTTCTCAGCGGAGCTGGATGACGTCAATGCTGAGCTCGATCGCCTGTCGCAATCGGTTGCCGAGCCGACCTTCACCGAAGCCGATGCGGCGATGGGTGACGATCTGGGCGAAGACGATTTCGACTTCCTTGCCGGCACCGATGAAGCGGCGACCAAGCTCGATCTGGCTCAGGCCTACATCGACATGGGCGACAGCGACGGTGCGCGTGACATCCTCAACGAGGTGTTGACCGAGGGTGACGAGAAGCAGCGTGGCGAGGCCAAGGAAATGCTCTCGAGCTTGTAATCAGTCCAGCGGTAAACGAAACGGCAGCCCACAAAGGCTGCCGTTTTTTTTGGTTTTCAAGGTCAAAAGATCGCAGCCTTCGGCAGCTCCTACAGGGGAATGCGGATTTCTGTGCAGGAGCTGCCGAAGGCTGCGATCTTTTGATCCTGAGGCCTTATAATGCCCGCCTTTGCAAAAACAGCAGGCTGTCCCACCTTGGCAAACATAGATAACCCGGTCGCCGAACTGGCCCCCGACGGCTTTTACCGCGTTGCACTAGGCGTTGAGTACAAAGGCTCGCGCTACAGCGGCTGGCAGCGTCAGCTGACGGGTGTGAAGACGGTGCAGGAAGAGCTTGAAAAAGCCTTGTCGAAAGTCGCCAATTCGCCGGTTTCGTTGCAGTGCGCCGGGCGCACTGACGCCGGCGTGCATGCCTGTGGGCAAGTGGTGCATTTCGACACTCAGGTCGATCGTTCGCTGAAAGCCTGGGTGATGGGCGCCAATATCAATCTGCCCCATGACATCAGCGTCAGTTGGGCGCGGGTGATGCCGGCGCATTTCCATGCGCGGTTCAAAGCCATTGCCCGGCGTTATCGCTATGTGATCTACAACGATCAGATTCGCCCGGCGCATCTCAACGAAGAAATCACCTGGAACCACCGTCCGCTTGATGTCGAGCGCATGGCCGAGGCGGCGCAGCACCTGATCGGTACTCACGATTTCAGTGCGTTCCGCGCCGGTCAGTGCCAGGCCAAGTCGCCGATCAAGAAAATGCATCACCTGCGCGTGACCCGTCACGGCAAGATGATCGTGCTCGATATCCGCGCCAATGCCTTCCTGCATCACATGGTGCGCAACATCGCCGGGGTATTGATGACCATTGGCGCGGGTGAGCGTCCGGTCGAGTGGATGAAGGAAGTCCTCGAAAGCCGTGAGCGCCGCTCCGGTGGGGTGACCGCGCATCCGTACGGCTTGTATCTGGTGCAGGTCGAGTATCACGATGAGTTCCCGTTGCCCGAGCGTTTTGTCGGGCCACATTTCCTTACGGGTTTCTCCGAACTGGACGGCTGACGCCCTCGAACGCTTTTGTTACCATCCGGGACTTTCCCGGATTTTGCCTTGGAGTTTTTCTCGAAATGTCAGCCGTTCGCAGCAAGATCTGCGGGATTACCCGCATGGAAGATGCGCTGGCCGCCGTCGAGGCCGGGGCGGATGCGATCGGATTCGTGTTTTACGCCAAGAGCCCGCGCGCAGTGTCGGTGCAACAAGCGCGGGCGATCATCAAGGCGCTGCCGCCGTTTGTGACCACGGTGGGCCTGTTCGTCAATGCCAGCCGCTGCGAGTTGGGGGAAATCCTCGACGCCGTGCCGCTGGACTTGCTGCAGTTCCATGGTGAGGAGACCGCCGAAGAGTGCGAAAGCTGGCATCGTCCGTACATCAAGGCGCTGCGGGTCAAGGCAGGCGATGATATCGCTGCCGCCGTCGATGCTTACCCGAGCGCCAGTGGCGTTTTGCTCGATACCTACGTTGAAGGCGTGCCCGGCGGAACCGGCGAGGCGTTCGACTGGTCATTGATTCCGCAAGGCTTGAGCAAACCGCTGATTCTGGCGGGTGGTCTGACGCCGGAGAATGTCGCAGGCGCCGTGGCGCGGGTAAAACCGTACGCGGTAGATGTCAGCGGCGGGGTAGAAGCGAGCAAGGGCATCAAGGATCACGCAAAGATTCGCGCATTCATTAACGCCGTAAAAGGAATATAGGAACCTGCCGGTTCCGATATTGATGTGACGGCTGGCAGTCTGCCGCCGTCCATCAATGCACTTGCACAAAGCAGGCGCGGCTGAGGGTTTCTGGAGGGCACGCAGGTCATGTTTCGCGCTGACCGTGGTCACCCAGACACCATCGCCACACACATGAATTTAGCTGAAGGGCATACGCGGGGTTGCGAACCAGAGCGTTCGAACCGCCGGTACTGGAGAAAGAAAGCATGAGCAACTGGCTAGTAGACAAACTGATCCCTTCGATCATGCGTTCCGAGGTCAAAAAGAGCTCGGTGCCTGAAGGTCTGTGGCACAAATGCCCGTCTTGCGAGGCTGTGCTGTATCGCCCGGAGCTGGAAAAGACCCTGGACGTTTGCCCTAAGTGCAACCACCACATGCGCATCGGCGCACGTGCGCGTATCGACATTTTCCTCGATGCCGAAGGTCGCAACGAACTGGGCGCCGATCTGGAGCCGGTTGACCGTCTGAAATTCCGCGACGGCAAGAAGTACAAGGATCGCCTGGTCGCTTCACAGAAGCAGACCGGCGAAAAAGATGCGCTGATCTCCGTCAGCGGTACTCTGCTGGGCATGCCGGTTGTGGTTTCGGCCTTTGAATTCGCCTTCATGGGCGGTTCGATGGGTGCCATCGTCGGTGAGCGCTTCGTACGCGCTGCCAACTACGCACTGGAAAACCGTTGCCCGATGATCTGCTTCGCCGCTTCCGGCGGTGCACGCATGCAGGAAGCACTGATCTCGCTGATGCAGATGGCCAAGACTTCGGCTGTACTGGCGCGTCTGCGTGAGGAAGGCATTCCGTTCATCTCCGTGCTGACCGACCCGGTCTACGGCGGCGTTTCCGCCAGTCTGGCGATGCTCGGCGACGTGATCGTCGGCGAGCCGAAAGCCCTGATCGGTTTCGCCGGTCCGCGTGTGATCGAGCAAACCGTGCGCGAAAAACTGCCGGAAGGCTTCCAGCGCAGCGAATTCCTGCTGGAGCACGGTGCAATCGACATGATCATCCACCGTCAGGAACTGCGCCCGCGTCTGGGTAACCTGCTGGCACAGATGACTGGCAAGCCGACGCCGAAATTCGTCGCGGCGCCAATCGAGCCGATCGTGGTTCCGCCGGTACCTGCTGGCCTATGACCGAGCGCACCCTTGGCGAATGGCTCGCCTACCTTGAGCAGTTGCATCCGTCGGCCATCGACATGGGCCTGGAGCGTTCGCAACAGGTAGCGTCCCGTATGGGGCTGGGCCAGCCGGCGCCTCGGGTGATTACGGTCACCGGTACCAACGGCAAAGGTTCGACCTGCGCATTCGTGGCTTCCTTGCTGCGGGCGCAGGGCCTGAGCGTTGGTGTCTACAATTCTCCGCACCTGCTGCGTTACAACGAGCGGGTGCAGCTCAATGGCGTCGAAGCCACTGACGCGCAGTTGTGCGAAGCCTTTGCTGCGGTCGAGGCCGGGCGTGGCGACACTTCCCTGACTTACTTTGAAATGGGCACCCTGGCGGCGTTCTGGCTGTTTCAACAGGCAAAACTCGACGCTGTGGTGCTCGAAGTCGGTCTGGGCGGGCGTCTGGACACGGTCAACGTGGTTGATGCCGACATCGCGCTGGTCACCAGTATTGGTGTCGATCACGCCGATTATCTGGGCGACACCCGTGAATCCGTGGCTTTCGAGAAGGCCGGGATCTTCCGTCAGGGCAAGCCTGCCCTGTGTGGCGATCTGAATCCGCCGCAACCGTTGCTCGACAAGGCGCGTGAGCTGGCCTGTCCATTTTTCCTGCGGGGTCGTGATTTCGATCTCGGCATCACTGATCAGCACTGGCAATTGCGCGGTACCGATGCGCAAGGACAGGCAGTTGAGCTGGTTGACCTGCCGCTGCTGGATCTGCCGATGGAAAACGCCGCGCTGGCGTTGCAGGCTTACTTGTTGCTTGGTTTGCCGTGGAATGCGCAGCAGATCGTCGCTGCTTTGCAGGCGACTCGCGTGGTCGGTCGTCTCGATCGCCGCTCGTTCGAGTGGAACGGCAAGCGCCTGAATTTGTTGCTGGATGTTGGTCACAATCCGCATGCTGCCGAGTATCTGGCCCGTCGTCTGGCCTCGCGGCCACCGGTGGGCAAACGCCTGGCGGTGTTTGGTCTGCTCGCCGACAAGGATCTGGATGGTGTTGTCGGTGAATTGAATGCTAGTGTCGAGCACTGGGCGGTGGCGCCGCTGGATTCGCCGCGTGCGCGCCCGGTGGCTGAATTGCAGGCGGCATTGCAGAACCTTGGCGCGTCGGTCACGTCTTACGACAGTGTCGCGGCTGCGCTGGAAGGGCAGTGCGCCGTAGCGACCAGCGACGACGAGATTCTGTTGTTCGGATCATTTTATTGTGTCGCCGAGGCCCTTCAATGGCTGGCCCGGCGCTCCACGGAGGAAGCGGCAAATGGCTTTGCTGGATAAAGCGTACAAGCAGCGCATGGTTGGCGCGTTGGTGCTGGTGGCGCTGGCGGTGATTTTCCTGCCGATGCTGTTTTCCCGTCAGGATGAGCAGCGTCAAGTGACTGTCGAAGCCCCGGCCGCACCACAGGCGCCCGTTGTGCCGCAGGTGCAAATGGAAACGGTGGCCGTGCCTGAACCGCAAGCCTTGCCGCAAGAGCCAGTGCCAACGGATGAAGAAGTCGCCGAAGACACGGCGCCTGCTGCGCCCGTTGCAGCGACCCCGACGGCGCCCATCATGATCACCAAGCCTGCTGCGCCGCCTGCGGTGGCCAAGTCGATTCCGGCGCCTGCCCAGCCAATCGCGGCTGCGTCGAGCAAGCCTGATACCACGCAAAGCCGCGTCGATGCCAACGGCCTGTCGGTGAGCTGGTCGGTGCAACTGGCGAGCCTGTCGAGTCGTGCCAGTGCCGAGAGCTTGCAGAAAACCCTGCGCAGCCAAGGCTATAACGCGTATATCCGTTCGGCCGACGGCAAGAATCGGGTGTTTGTCGGGCCGCTGATCGAGCGCTCCGAAGCCGATCGTCTGCGTGATCTGTTGGGTCGGCAGCAGAACCTCAAGGGTTTCGTCGTGCGCTTCCAGCCTGAGCGTGGCTGAAAACTATCGCCTCGATTGAAATGCACTGACAATCGCAGCTTACCGAGAGGCATGCGCTCTGCTAAAATGCGCCGCCTTATCCGTCTGTAGGCTGCACTGTGCCATTTACCTGGGTTGACTGGGCGATCGTTGCAATCATCGCCATCTCCGCTTTGATCAGTTTGAGCCGCGGCTTCGTCAAGGAAGCATTATCGCTGGTGACCTGGATCATCGCAGGAGTCGTCGCCTGGATGTTCGGTGGCTCATTGTCCGAGTACCTCGCCGGATACATCGAAACCCCATCGGCTCGCGTGATCGCGGGCTGTGCCATCATGTTTGTCGCCACACTGATCGTGGGCGCAATGATCAATTATCTTATCGGCGAGTTGGTTCGCGTCACCGGGTTGTCCGGGACCGATCGATTCCTCGGCATGGCCTTCGGCGCAGCGCGTGGCGTGTTGCTGGTGGTCGTGGCGGTCGGGCTGTTGAGCCTGGGGCCGGTACAGCAGGACGGGTGGTGGAAAGAATCACAGCTCGTACCAAAATTTCTATTGGTCGCCGATTGGTCCAAAAACCTGATCCTTGGGTGGAGCAGTCAGTGGCTTGCCAGCGGAATCAGCGTACCCGCTGATATTCCGTTCAAGGAGCAGCTCTTGCCGTCGGCGAAAACGCCTCAGTGAGTGTTGTTCAGTTCAGATCCATTAAGTAGGGGTTGCGTCGCATGTGTGGCATCGTCGGTATCGTCGGTAAGTCGAACGTCAATCAGGCGCTGTATGACGCGCTAACCGTGCTCCAGCACCGCGGCCAGGACGCTGCCGGTATCGTGACCAGCCATGATGGCCGGTTGTTCCTGCGCAAGGACAATGGCCTGGTGCGTGACGTGTTTCAACAGCGTCACATGCAGCGTCTGGTCGGCCACATGGGTATCGGCCACGTCCGTTACCCGACTGCGGGCAGCTCGACTTCGGCCGAAGCCCAACCGTTTTACGTCAACTCGCCTTACGGCATCACCCTGGCGCACAACGGTAACCTGACCAACGTCGAACAGTTGGCCAAAGAGATCTACGAATCCGACCTGCGTCACGTCAACACCAGTTCCGACTCGGAAGTGTTGCTCAACGTGTTCGCTCACGAGCTGGCCCAGCGCGGCAAGCTGCAGCCGACCGAAGAAGACGTGTTTGCCGCCGTGACCGACGTGCACAACCGTTGCGTGGGTGGCTACGCGGTTGTGGCGATGGTCACCGGTTACGGCATCGTCGGTTTCCGCGACCCGCACGGCATCCGCCCGATCGTGTTCGGCCAGCGTCACACTGACGAAGGCGTCGAGTACATGATCGCCTCGGAAAGCGTTTCGCTGGACGTGCTCGGTTTCACCCTGATTCGCGACCTGGCGCCGGGCGAAGCGGTCTACATCACTGAAGACGGCAAGCTGCACACCCGTCAGTGCGCGACCAATCCGTCCCTGACCCCGTGCATCTTCGAACACGTCTACCTGGCGCGTCCGGATTCGATCATCGACGGCGTGTCGGTGTACAAGGCGCGTCTGCGCATGGGTGAAAAACTCGCCGAGAAGATCCTGCGCGAGCGTCCAGAGCACGATATCGACGTGGTCATCCCGATTCCGGACACCAGCCGCACCGCCGCGCTGGAGCTGGCGAACCACCTGGGCGTGAAATTCCGCGAAGGCTTCGTCAAGAACCGTTACATCGGCCGGACCTTCATCATGCCGGGCCAGGCGGCTCGCAAGAAGTCGGTTCGCCAGAAGCTCAACGCCATCGAGCTGGAGTTCCGCGGCAAGAACGTGATGCTGGTCGATGACTCGATCGTGCGTGGCACCACGTGCAAGCAGATCATCCAGATGGCTCGTGAAGCCGGCGCGAAAAACGTCTACTTCTGCTCGGCGGCGCCGGCTGTGCGTTTCCCGAACGTCTACGGCATCGACATGCCAAGCGCGCACGAACTGATCGCGCACAACCGTTCGACCCAGGACGTGGCGGATCTGATCGGCGCTGACTGGCTGATCTATCAGGACCTGCCTGACTTGATCGAAGCGGTTGGTGGCGGCAAGATCAAGATCGAGAACTTCGATTGCGCAGTGTTCGACGGCAAGTACGTCACCGGCGACGTCGACGAGGCGTACCTGAACAAGATCGAACAGGCGCGTAACGACTCCTCGAAGATCAAGACTCAAGCGGTCAGTGCGATCATCGATCTGTACAACAACTGAGTTTCTACCGGCCCTGAGGGGCCGGTTTTGTATCTGAATTTCAATTTTTGCGAACAGGGCAAGGAGTGACAGCATGAGTCAGGAATGGGATGCCGGTCGGCTGGACAGCGACCTTGAAGGCGTAGCGTTCGATACCCTGGCCGTACGTGCCGGTCAGCACCGTACGCCGGAAGGTGAACACGGTGATCCGATGTTCTTCACCTCCAGCTACGTGTTCCGCACCGCCGCCGACGCGGCTGCGCGGTTTGCCGGGGAAGTGCCGGGCAACGTTTACTCGCGTTACACCAACCCGACCGTGCGCGCGTTCGAAGAGCGTATTGCTGCGCTGGAAAGCGCCGAGCAGGCCGTTGCGACCGCAACCGGCATGGCCGCGATCATGGCGGTGGTGATGAGTCTGTGCAGTGCCGGCGATCACGTGCTGGTCTCGCGCAGCGTATTCGGCTCGACCATCAGCCTGTTCGAGAAGTACTTCAAGCGTTTCGGCGTGGAAGTCGACTACGTGCCACTGGCCGACCTTTCGGGTTGGGATGCGGCGATCAAGTCGAATACCAAGCTGCTGTTCGTCGAATCGCCATCCAACCCTCTGGCTGAACTGGTCGATATCGCCGCGCTGGCGGAAATCGCTCACGCCAAAGGGGCGATGCTGGTGGTCGACAACTGCTTCTGCACACCAGCGTTGCAGCAGCCGCTGAAAATGGGTGCGGACATCGTCGTGCACTCGGCGACCAAGTTCATCGACGGCCAGGGCCGTTGCATGGGCGGTGTGGTAGCCGGTCGCAGCGAGCAGATGAAAGAAATCGTCGGCTTCCTGCGCACCGCCGGGCCGACCCTGAGCCCGTTCAACGCGTGGATCTTCCTCAAAGGCCTGGAAACCCTAAACCTGCGGATGAAGGCGCACTGCGCAAACGCCCAGCAACTGGCCGAATGGCTGGAGCAGCAGGACGGTATCGAGAAGGTTCATTACGCCGGTCTCAAGAGCCATCCGCAGCACGAGCTGGCCCAGCGTCAGCAGAAGGGTTTCGGTGCGGTCGTAAGCTTTGAGGTCAAGGGCGGCAAAGAGGGCGCCTGGCGCTTTATCGATGCCACTCGCCTGATCTCGATCACCGCTAACCTTGGCGACAGCAAAACCACCATCACCCATCCGAGCACCACCTCCCACGGCCGTCTGGCGCCGCAGGAGCGTGAGGCGGCGGGTATTCGCGATAGCCTGATCCGCATCGCGGTCGGTCTGGAAGACGTTGCTGACCTGCAAGCCGACCTGGCGCGCGGTCTGGCAGCGCTGTGATCGAGTTGTCGACCCCGAAAGCCGGTACCCATGGCCGCGTTGCGCTGGTCACGGGTGCCGCGCGCGGTATCGGTCTGGGGATCGCGGCGTGGTTGATCAGCGAAGGCTGGCAAGTCGTGCTGACCGATCTGGATCGTGCGCGCGGTTCGAAAGTGGCGAAGGTGCTGGGCGAAAACGCCTGGTTCATCGCCATGGACGTTGCCGATGAGGGCCAGGTTGCGTTGGGTGTTGCCGAGGTGTTGGGGCAGTTTGGTCGTCTCGATGCGCTGGTGTGCAACGCAGCGGTGGCTGATCCGCACAACATCACCCTGGAAAGCCTTGATCTGGCTTACTGGAATCGCGTGTTGGCGGTGAATCTCAGTGGGCCGATGTTGCTGGCCAAGCATTGTGCGCCGTATCTGCGCGCGCATAACGGTTCTATCGTCAATCTGGCTTCGACCCGTGCGCGACAGTCGGAGGCCGACTCCGAGGCGTATGCGGCGAGCAAGGGCGGGTTACTGGCGCTGACGCATGCGCTGGCGATCAGCCTGGGGCCGGAGATTCGCGTCAACGCGGTCAGTCCGGGCTGGATCGATGCGCGCGATCCGTCTGCGCGTCGAGCTGAGCCTTTGGCTGAAGCCGATCATGCTCAGCATCCGGCGGGCAGAGTAGGGACGGTCGAAGATGTGGCGGCGATGGTCGCCTGGTTGTTGTCGAGGAATGCCGGGTTTGTCACCGGGCAGGAATTCGTCGTCGATGGCGGCATGACCAAGAAGATGATTTACAGCGAATAGATCGCGTTCTTTCTTCTGAATTTGCGTTGAATGGACTGGCGCCTTCGCGAGCAGGCTCGCTCCCACATTTGGAATGCATTCCCCTGTGGGAGCGGGCTTGCTCGCGAAGGCGCTCTTGCAGGATGGAAACAATTTCGTCTTTTTTAGAAAAACTTCAATCCTGCTATTGACTTAGGTTCGCTACCTGCGTAAATTTCGCGGCCTCGGAGATGCAAACGGGTGATTAGCTCAGCTGGGAGAGCGTCTGCCTTACAAGCAGAATGTCGGCGGTTCGATCCCGTCATCACCCACCACTCCCCGAGAACTTGCTTAAGCAAGAACGTAGGCTGAAAGTGCCTGCACCGACGCGCAGCGGTAGTTCAGTCGGTTAGAATACCGGCCTGTCACGCCGGGGGTCGCGGGTTCGAGTCCCGTCCGCTGCGCCATATTTAACGAATCAGATTTATCTGGTTCGCGATTGCCAAGCACCGAAGCTAGCAGTCAACGAGTTACTTGAGCGCAAGCTCAAAGCGATACGCAGCGGTAGTTCAGTCGGTTAGAATACCGGCCTGTCACGCCGGGGGTCGCGGGTTCGAGTCCCGTCCGCTGCGCCATATCTGCTTCAAGGACCACTGAACGCCTTGAAGCACCGAAAGCAACCTTTGGTTGATTCGGAATCGATAGCAAAGACCCTGGTCGAAAGACCGGGGTTTTTTGTGTCTGAAATTTGACCTCCGCTCCCATCCCGCAACCCGGCTCCTGTAGGAGCTGCGGCACGCTGCGATCTTTTGATCTTGATCGTAAAAAAAGATCAAAAGATCGCAGCCTCGTTTCACTCGACAGCTCCTACAACAGCTCCTACAACAGCTCCTGTTACAGCTCCTGTTACAGCTGTTGCAGGGGGAGTTACGTTTGTATTTTCAGGTGTGTGGTGGGTGTGTCAATTGACCTCATGCGCTACCACGTCGCATTGTCTTTTTTGATTCTTTAGTCAGAAATTTGTATCTGGTTGTTTGCTGCGAGCGCAGAAACCTTTAAAGTTAACCTTTCGGTCAGCTTTGCACTGTCATCACGCCTTTCGTTTAGCCAAGAAGGGCTTCTGCAAGACTCGAGATTCCCCAGTAGATAACCAGAAGGGCGGACGTATAACCGCCCAGAGGATGATCCATGTCCAACCGTGATATATCCCGGCGCTCGTTCCTCCAGGGCGGGCTGGTGGCGGGTGTGAGCGTCACGCTCACGCCGCTCAGCAGTCAGGCGCTGGCTGCCTTGATGGAAAACAGCGTCACCGTGCCGTCCGAGAAATGGCTCGGCAACAACGGCAAGGCGCGTCAGCGTAACGATGCACTGTCCAAGGTCTGCGGCAGCAAGGTCTTTGCCCGCGACATCCGCTCCAAGGACATGCCGGGCTGGCCTGAGCAGCAAGGCCACGCCATGTTGCTGAAAACCATCAAGGCTGACCGCATCTACGACGGCTACGACCTGTCGTGGCTCGGCGCCGACTTGCAGCCTGACCGTATCGTCACCGCCGCTGATCTGGACAAGGACGGCATCGTCTTCCCGGAAGAGCACGCGCCGGATCCGCTGCTGCCGGAAGGCAAAGTGCCGATGTTCATCGGTCATCCGGTGGCGATCCTGATCTGGAACGATTTCGAGCGTTTCCGTCAGGCCAAGAACAAACTCAAATTCAATGACAAGGCGATTCGTTACGGTGCACAAGTGCCGTTCTACGAAGGCGACCCCTATGGCAGTTTCCGCTACGTGCGTGTGGGTGGTGCGACCTCGGCCGACGAAGATGAGTTCGCCAGCCTGAAGGACTCGATCCTCTTTCCGATGCTGAAAAACCGTCGCCCGGTGTGGAATTCCCAGCCCAACCTGCACGGCAACCTGACCGAGCGCGGCCTGTTCTACGCCGACCGCATGAAGAAAGAGATCGATACCCCGCCAGACAACTGGCTGGTGTTCGACGAACGCTACAAAACCCCGTCGATCGAGCCTGCCGCGATGGAGCCGGACAACGGCAACGGCTGGTACGACCCGAAAACCAAGACCCTGCACTTCGTCGTGGCCACCCAGTGCCCATTGGAAGCTGCGACCGAGACCGCGAAAATGATCGCGCCGTCGCGCTTCGGCCTGGACAACCTCAACATGCACCCGGGTTATACCGTGGGCTACGGTTCCAAAGACCACAACATTTTCGTCTACTACGCAGCCCTTGCCGCGCTGTACGGCGCCGGTGTGCCGGTGCGTCTGGCGAACGACCGCTACGAGCAGTTCCAGAGCGGCATCAAGCGTCACCCGTTCGACATCCGCTACCAATTGGCCGTGGACAAGAGCGACTACAGCTTCAAGATTTTCCGCGCGGAAATGAGCGTCGACGGTGGTGGCCGGATCAACTACAGCCCGTCGGTAGCTGCGGTTGGCGCCACTGCTGCGCAGTCGATCTACTACATGCCGCAGAACGATCTGCAAGTTACTGCCTATCACTCGCGTGGCGTTGAAGCCGGTTCGATGCGCGGTTACGGCACTCTGCAAAGCATGGCGTCGACCGAAATGATGGTCGACGAAATTGCTGATCGTCTCGGTGTCGATGCGATCGACCTGCGTCGCAAAAACGCCCTGCGTTCGGGCATGAAAAACACCCAGGGCGCGATCCCGGCCGGTGCCCTGCGCCTGCACGAGATTCTCGACAAAGCCTCGGTGCACGAAGTCTGGAAAAACCGCGACGCGATCAAGAAACAACGCGAAGCCGCCGACCCGGACAACTGGTACGGCGTTGGTTTCGCCATTTGCCAGAAAGACTTCGGTACCGGTTCCGAAGCGCCGATGGCCAGCATCGAATTCACCGCTGACGGGCGCATTACGCTGCGCCACATCGGTATCGAAATCGGCACCGGCATGTCCACCTCGCAAGCCCTGGTCGTCGCTGATTTCCTCGGCAGCCCAGCGCACGAAGTGAAGACTGGCGAAACCGAATGGAAGGAAATGCAGCTGATCACCAGCGGCAACCCTTACATCATGAGCCAGGCCGAACAGGACAACTTCCTGCGCAACCCGCGTTGGGTCGGCAAATTGGCCTCGGCCTCGTCGGCGACCAACTCGGCGTATTACTTCAGCCACGCCACCCGTGAAGCGGCGCGCGTGTTGTTCAACCACGGTTTGTGGCCGGCAGCGCTGGAGATCTGGCGTCAGGGCCCGTTCGGCGGCCAGGCCAACCCTTACGTGGTGCGTCGCGAAGATGCGCATTGGGTCGACGGCAAACTGACTGCCAACGGCATGCAGCCGTTGAGCTTCGAAGAGCTGGCCAAACGCGCTCACGAGCGGGGTCTGGTCACCGCTGCCACCGTCCACGGTTTCAACCGCTGGAGTTGGGCCGAAGCTGAATACAGCATCGACGGCGTGCGCGAGCGTCTGCCGCTCGACGGTCTGGCGGTGAAGTACGGCGATGGTGCCCCGAAAGCCAAGCAAGCGCTGATGAGCACGGCCGGTTTCCACCTGCTCGATCGCCAGAACATCAGCTACCCGGCAACTCAGTTGAACAACGCTGCCGTGACTTACTACAGTCCGGTCGCCACGCTGGTCGAGCTGAAGGTCAACAAGGGTTCTGCCGAAGTCGAAGTGCTCAACCACCATTCGTGGGTGGAGTGCGGTCGTGTGCTGGTCGAAGAGTTGGTCAAGGGCCAGATGGAAGGCGGTATCGCCATGGGCATCGGTCACGCACTGATGGAAGAGATGCCGTTGTACGAAGGCGGGCCGGGGGAGGGTGACTGGAACTTCAACCGTTACCGTCTGCCGATGGCGCGTCACGTTGCCGTGTGGAAACAGACGTCGGAGATTCTCCCGGCGCTTTCGCCAAGCGATCCGTCCAAAGGCATCGCCGAAGTGGTGATGATCCCGATTGTCGGTGCCATCGGTAACGCCGTGGCGCATGCCATCGGTAAACGTGTTCGCGATCTGCCTATCACTCCAGCGCGCATCAAGGAGGCCCTCAATGGCTAACCGTCCGTTTCAACTGACCCTCAATGGTCAATCCGTCGGCCCGGTGGACATCCCTGATGACCTGCCGATGATCGACTACCTGCACGAATACAAAAACCTCACCGGTTCGCGTCTGGGCTGCGGCCAGGGCATCTGCCACGCTTGCGTGGTGATCGTCGACAACCCGGACGGCACCAGCGAGGAAGTACGCACCTGCATCACCGGCGCGCATTACTTCGAAGGCAAGAAAGTCCGCACCATCGAATCCCACGCCAAGCGTGACGAGAGCGGCCAGGTCACCGAGCTGAACCCGATCCAACAGCGCTTCGTCGACGAGTTCGCCTTCCAGTGCAGCTACTGCGCACCCGGTTTCGTCAACGCCGCGACCGTGTTGGTGGAGAAACTGCAGCGCCAGCCGATCGTCAAAAGTCAGTTGGAAAAAGTCATCGAGGACAGCCTCGGTCATCACATCTGCCGTTGCACCGGGTACGTGCGTTATTACAACGCCACCCGCAACGTGCTGACCGATCTCGGCCTGGTCAAGGAGGGTTAAGCATGAAGCTTTTTCTGACCCGCCTGACCCTGGCAGTCGGCCTCGCCGCGCCGGTGTTGTTCGCTCACGCCGATGATCAGGTCAAGCGCGGCGAGTATCTCGCTCGCGCCGCCGATTGCATGGCTTGCCACACCGCTCCGGGTGGCGCGCCGTTTGCGGGCGGCCTGCCGATTGTCTCGCCGTTCGGCACGATCTACGGCACCAACATCACCCCGAGCAAGGAGCATGGCATCGGTTTGTACAACGATGACGAGTTCTTTGCTGCGCTGACCGAAGGCAAGCGTCGTGATGGTGCGAACCTTTATCCGGCGATGCCGTACACCTCGTATCACCTGATGCCGCGTGAAGATTCGGACGCGATCCATGCATACCTGAAAACCGTCGAGCCGATCGAGCGCGCAGCACCGGTCACCAGCCTGAGCTTTCCGTTCAATGTGCGTCCGGGCCTGATCGGCTGGAACATTATGTACGGCAAAGACCTGAAACTGCAGCCGGCCGAAGGCAAAAGTGAAGCGTGGAAGCGCGGCCAGTACATGGTCGAAGTCCTTGGTCACTGCGGCGAATGCCACACGCCACGCGGCCTGCCTGGCGCGATGCAGTTGGACAAACGCCTCACCGGCGGCATTCTCAATGGTTACCTGGCGCCGAGCCTGCTGGCCACCGACCTGGCCGCTCGCGGCTGGAACGAGCAGGATCTGGGCACGTTCCTCAAGCACGGCATGAGCGCGCAAGGGACGATGTTCAACGAGATGTTCCCGGTGTTCCACAACAGCACGCAAGGCCTGAGCGATACCGATCTGGCGGCGATGGCAACGTTCCTGCTCGGCGACAAGCCGCCGGCAGCCAAGGCGTTGGTTGAAGTGCCAGTCGAGAAACTCGGCGCCAGTGCCCAGCGCGGCCAGCAGGCATATCTGAACGTCTGCGCCGGTTGCCATGCGGTCGGTGGCGAAGGCAAACCGCACATCGCGGTGGCCATGCGCGGCAACACCACGTTGCGTCTGGAAGACCCACGCAACCTGTTGCGCGTGATCGAAGATGGTATCGGCGAGCAGAAGTTTTCCGGGTTCGAGCGCATGCAGCCGATGCCGGGTTTCGCCGACAAGCTCAGTCCTGAACAACTGACCGATCTGCTCAACTACCTGCGCCAAGGTTGGGGCGGGCAGTCCGCCGAGCTGGCAGTGAGCGAGGTGCAGAAGCTGCAAGCCGACGCACCGTCCATCGAGCACAAGGCCCACTGACATGCAGCATCTCGATCTACAAGTGGTGCGAAGGGCGCTGGAGTGGTCGGTGGCGGGGCAGCGCATCTGGCTCTGCACCGTGCTGACGACTTACGGCTCGGCACCGCGTGCGCCAGGTTCGCTGCTGGCGGTGAACGATGGCGGACAGTGGATCGGCTCGCTGTCGGGTGGCTGCGTCGAGGAAGATTTTCTCGAGCGCGTCGCCGAGGGGGCGTTTCTCGATGCGGTCAATGTCGTGCGCTACGGCGAGGGTGATGATCCGCGTTCGCGGGTCAGCCTGCCCTGTGGCGGCATTCTCGATGTGCTGGTAGAGAAATTTGACGCCGACTGCGAGGTGCAGGCGCATCTGCGTGAACTGGAATCGGCGCTGCTCGGTCAGCGTCGGCTGATTCGCGAAGTCGATCTGGCCAACGGTGCACGCAGTCTGTTCGCTGATCGCGAGCAGGGTGCGCGGATCGAACGCGAGATTGATCGGGTACGCATCCGCGTTGGCGCGGCGCAGCGTCTGCTGCTCGCCGGGTATTCCAGCGTGGCGCAGGCGTGTGCCGAGTTTGCTGTCGGCCTCGGGTTTGAAGTGATTCTCTGCGATCCGCGTGATGAAGTGCTAGAAGGCGTGGTGCTGGATGGCGTGGAGATTCGTCGGCAATTGCCTTCGGTGTTTATCGCCGATGGCGGCTGCCACCGCGATACCGCCGTTGTCGCGTTGACCCATGATCCACGCATCGATGATCTGGCGATGATGGAAGCGGTGCGCACCGAAGCGTTCTACATTGGCGTGATGGGTTCGCTGCAGACCTCGCAGAAGCGCTTCGAACGCCTGCGGCGGATTGGTGGTCTGGGGGAGGGTGAGCTGGCGCGGATTCATGCGCCAATCGGTCTGAACCTGGGCAGCAAGACGCCGGCGGAGATTGCCTTGGCGGTGCTCGCGGATATTCTGCGGATCCGCAGCGGCATTGCTCGCGATCAGCTCTGATTAAGTGGTAAATGCATTTGTGGCGAGGGGATTTAGCGAAACGTCGCACCGCCCCGTTGGGGTGCGAAGCGCCCCCTCTTGTATAGAAGGGGACTGCTACGCAGTCCAACGGGGATAAATCCCCTCGCCACATTGGTTTCTATAGCTCGAATTTAAAAACCGTACTTGTCCCGCAACCCGTAATACCAGGCCCCCAACGCCGCAAACGGCGTGCGCAACATCTGCCCGCCCGGGAACGGGTAATGCGGCAAATCGGCAAACGCATCAAAACGCTCGGCCTGACCGCGCAACGCCTCCGCCAACACCTTGCCTGCCAGATGCGTGTACGTCACGCCATGGCCGCTGCAGCCCTGCGAGTAATAAATGTTGTCGCCCAAGCGCCCAACCTGCGGCAAGCGCGACAAGGTCAGCAGGAAATTTCCTGTCCAGGCGTAATCAATCTTCACGTCTTTAAGCTGCGGGAACGCCTTGAGCATTTTCGGGCGGATGATCGCCTCGATGTTCGCCGGATCGCGCGCACCGTAGACGACACCGCCGCCGAAGATCAGACGCTTGTCGCCCGTCAGGCGGTAATAGTCGAGCAGGTAGTTGCAGTCTTCGACGCAATAATCCTGCGGCAGCAACGCTTTCGCCAACTCGTCACCCAGCGGCTCGGTAGTGATCACCTGCGTGCCGCACGGCATCGATTTGGCCGCCAGTTCCGGCACCAGATTACCGAGGTAAGCGTTGCCGGCGACAATGATGAACTTGGCCCTGACCTTGCCTTGCGGCGTATGCACGACCGGGTTGGCGCCGCGCTCGATGCGCACGGCAGGCGATTGCTCATAGATAGTGCCGCCGAGGGACTCAACCGCAGCCGCTTCACCCAGCGCCAGGTTCAGCGGATGTATATGGCCGCCGCTCATATCGAGCATGCCGCCGACATACTGATCGCACCCGACCACTTCGCGAATGCGGCGCTGATCGAGCAGTTCCAGTTGCGTATGACCAAAGCGCTCCCAGAGACTCTTCTGCGATTCCAGGTGCCCCATTTGCTTGGCAGTCAGGGCAGCAAACACGCCACCATCTTTCAGATCGCACTGGATATTGTATTTGGCCACCCGCTCGCGAATGATCCGACCGCCCTCGAAAGCCATCTGCCCGAGCAACTGCGCCTGCTTCGGCCCAACGGAACGTTCGATCACGTCGATGTCACGGCTATAACTGTTAACGATCTGCCCGCCATTACGCCCGGAAGCGCCGAAACCGACCTTGGCCGCTTCCAGTACCGTCACCCGAAAACCGTTCTCCAGCAGAAACAGGGCAGACGACAAACCGGTATACCCGGCGCCGATCACACAGACGTCCGTCTCCACATCATCCTGCAAGGCAGGGCGGGGCGGTACGGCGTTGGCCGACGCAGCGTAATAAGACTCTGGGTAAGGGGTGTTCGCCATCCTGCAGCCTCTGTTTAATATATTTTACGAGTGCGCCGATCCTACCCGAGTTGAAAAACCTCCGCCAGCCACCGGAAAATCTTCCTCAGCGACCCGAAATTAAATATTTTGCATATTCATAGGGTTAGGTGAAAAAAAGGTGTTGACACCCCTCCGGAATTCCGTAGAATGCCGCCTCACAGCAGGCACGTAGCTCAGTTGGTTAGAGCACCACCTTGACATGGTGGGGGTCGTTGGTTCGAGTCCAATCGCGCCTACCAAACAAAATCCGCTCTGCTGGGCGGTCTAGAAGGGCTCACCGAAAGGTGGGCCCTTTTTTGTTGTCTGCGATTTGTGCGGAGCGCTCAAAAGGTCTCGGGTGTGTTCACTTGGACGGTGTGGGCGATTGTGTCTGGAAGGATTATTGGCATTCAAAATCCCAGGCATCAATGATCAGGTCTTCTACCTCTTCTCCTGTCGTCGTGATGCCCAGGCATTCGTTGTCTTTTTTGTAATGGAATTCGCAGTACTGCACTCCTTGGGTGCACCGCTCGATTTCTACAATTCCAATGTTTTCAAGTTCCAGTGCCGTGCCGACCGGCTGCATCTCTTTCGCCGCACTTGGCTTCCAGTCGTGCTGGAGCAATACGCTCCGTGCCGCTAAGAAAGGCATGCCTTGCTTGATTGGAAGATCTGATGCGCAGGCAATGGCGCTGGAAAAATAAAACAACATGCAAGCACAAGGGGCGAATCTCACTGTGAGTCGCCCTTAATCGGTGTCACGGCATTTGAAGCCCCAATTGTTGATTCTCATGTCTTTGACCTTTTCGCCTGTTGTGCTGACGACCAGGCATTCGTTGTTTCTTTTATAGTTTAACTCGCAGTATTGAACGCCTTCCGTGCATCGCTGCACTTCGCTGACCCCCATATTTCTAAGTGTTTTCATTAAGCCGTAGGGGTCCATTTCATCCGTCAAGTTTGGTTCCCAGCCCTGCTTGAGCAGCGCTTTTCGTGCGCTCAGAAATGGCATTCCCTGTGTAATAGGTAACTCGGCTGCACAGGCAAAAAAACTGAAGCAGCCAAAGATGCTCAAGACGTTGGCAAAATGAATCATGGCAACGCGCGGCTTACGGAAAAGGCTCAATCCGGTTCGGTTTGATTTTTTGGCGCCACTGAAGCTTCTGCAGATGGCTAACCCTTCCTCCGCAATCAAGTCTTCTGTTCCGGGGGAGAAGTCGGGCTGAGGGCGCGTGGCGCATGGAATGCGCAGGCATTCACGACGAATAGGGGGAGAGAGTTGCCTGTCCATGGGCGAGAATTTTCCAATTGTTACTGTCCGTGTAAATTTGCGCTCGAATAATCCTCCGGAGCAGAAGTATTGGTCAACAATTCCTGGAATGTCTGGAGGGTTGATTTTTGACCGTCTGTCGCCAGCATCCTTTAAAATAGTGCGGATATTTAACGACTTACGATTATTTTTAACCGACCGGTTATCAAAAATAAGTTGTTACGTGCAGGATGATTCAGTAAGATCCGCCCCGCGTTCACCACCACGGTTTATGCATTTTTAAATCCCAAGCTTCCATCAGCTGCTTGGGATTTTTTTTGCCTGCGATTTGCCTCAATCGGCCGAATTTCTCGTTTCGATCTCTCCTGAATGCCTGGCGACACCCCCGCAGGCAAATCCTTGTTTTTTCAACTACTACTGACTGGCCGATTTTCAACTCTTTGCGATGAGGGTTTATCGATGCTGGTTCATTGGTTTCTTGCAGCTGTTCATCTGCTGGCATTTGCCTTGGGTTTTTGGGCGGTACTGACGCGTGGGACAGCGTTCAGTCGCCTGGCAGCCGGGACCGGGGAGGCCGGGCGGGTTCTGCTGGCTGATAATGTCTGGGGGATTTGCGCGCTGATCTTGTTGATCACAGGTGGGATGCGTGCCTTTGGCGGTTACGAAAAAGGCACTGACTATTATCTTCATCAGCCGCTGTTTCATCTGAAGATGACGCTGTTCGTGCTGATTCTGCTGATAGAGCTTGCGCCGATGGTCGCGCTGATCAAATGGCGAATCGCCAAGGCGCGGGGGGCGGTACTCGATACCGGGCGAGCAAAGCTGTTCGCACGCATCAGTCACGTCGAGGCGTTGCTGCTGGTGCTGATGATGGTTGCTGCCACTGGCATGGCGCGTGGTGTGACGTTCGGATAGGAAGGCGAATTCCCTGTGCTCTATCGGAAATGTCCGACAGCCAGCCTTGAGAATGCTCGGTAGTATCGATCAGCAGAAAGGGCGGGAGGGTAACGCGGCGGGGGCATGTGTCAGGCGCCGTACCCAAGGAGCTTGGGAAGCGGATGGCAAAACGGCGCGTGAATCTTTAGCCAGTCATTGCGTGCAGGCAAACGAACTGGCTACTGACTGCGATGCGTCTCAGGGAGTTTGTGGCTTGTCCGGGGCGGTCAGGCCTGCCTGAATGCGCTGGTAAATCTCCTCGCGGTGCACGGCAACGTTTTTCGGAGCGTTGATACCGATGCGAACCTGTTGGCCGCTTACGCCCAGAATGGTGATAGTGATGTCATCACCAATGTTTATGCTTTCACCGACTTTGCGGGTGAGTATCAGCATGGTCTTCTCCTTGATTGCTTTGTAGGGCACCTGATTCAGACAGTGCAGAGGTCGGTGGTACGTATAGATTAGTGCGAAGTCTCACGGTTTGGGTGCCTCTTTCTGACGCGCAGATGCGGCATTAATTCCCAGGGCGTAACTATACAGAGGCTGCAATCATCAATCTCGTTGTTTTGTGCCCATTTTGCGGGGCTCGCGAAGTATTTATGAATGTTAAGATCGCCGCTTTGAGAATTCCGAGGGAAACGTTGTGCGCAAATTGGTCTGGTTGGTCGCGGCACTGGCACTGGCAGGGTGTGGTGAAGGCAAGAGTTTAGACGAGCAAAAGCCGAAAACGGTGGTCGCGACAGCTCCTGCCGCGGCATCTGCTCCGCAGTGGGATCTCGAAGTTCGTGGCGAAACGCCTCAGGCCGTCAGCGATCTGAGCGGCTGGTTGATCGAACACGCTTTTGTTCCAACAGTTGTCAGGGACAGCAGCGGCAAAACGCGCATTCTGATTGGCCCGTTCAATTCCCAGGCCGAAGCTGAAGCCCGTAAGGTGCAGGTAGATGCGGCGTTGGTGAAAGCCAAAAAACAGAACGTAGAATCGGTCATCATCGAGCATCCAATCACCCCGTAACACGCTCCATTCGGCGGAGCTGCCTAAAGGTCATCAAGCGCGATTCGTTCCTTTGTAATCGCCGAAGATTTCCAGAAGGAGCTCCCCATGGCCTCCGCCAATCCTTACAAATTGTTCGATGTCACCTTGCAGCGCAAAACCCGATTGAGTCCGCACATGATGCGCCTCACTCTGGCGGGCCCGCCCGTTACCGAAATGGCCACGTGGGCGCCGGATCAACGGGTAAAGCTGTTTTTCCCTGCTGCTGACGGTTCGCACTCAAAGCTTGCCCAGGACGAAGGTTGGTACGCGCGCTTCAAGTCGATGCTGGTCGATCGACGCCCCGCGATGCGCACCTACACCATTCGCCACCTGCGCGCCGAACAGGGCGAAGTGGATATCGATTTCGTTCTGCACGGTGAAACCGGTCCGGCATCGCGTTGGGCCCTGCGCGCGCAACCAGGCGATTCGATGCAGATTCTTGCCCCTGACATGCGTTTTTCAGCGCAGGAAACCGGCGGGTTCGAGTGGAAACCTCCGCAAGCGCTAAAGCAATTGCTACTCGTCGCCGATTCCACGGCGTTGCCGGCGGCGATGGGCATTCTCGACGAACTGGCGGTCCTCGCCGAGCCACCACAAACCCAGGCTTTCTTCGAAGTCGACAGTGCGCAAGACATGCTCGCCGTGCCTGACTGGCCTGGGTTGTCGGTGCAATGGTTGATCCGTGATGAGGCCAATGCTGAGGTCGCCGGTGCACTGATGGTCGATGCCGTGCGGCAAGCGATCTTGCCCGTGCATAAATCTTCAGAGGGGCAGGCCGTGGAGCTGGCGGACGTCGATATCGATAAAGACATTCTCTGGGAAGTCGCCGACACCGCACCAGCTGGTTTCTATGGCTGGATTGCAGGAGAGAGTGCGGCGGTCATGAGTTTGCGCAAATACCTGATCAAGGAGTGCGACATCCCACGCGAAGCGCTCAACCTGATGGGTTACTGGCGCTACAACAAGTCTGGCAGCTAGGCATGAAAAAGGGCCTCGAACATAACGTTCGAGGCCCTTTTTGTATTGTGTGGCCGATTAACCGCAGGCTTTCAGATTGACTGGCCCGACAAACTCATTGCCGCGTCCCATCACACACGCCACGCTCTGATTGCGCTGGCGTTCCCAGTCTTGCACGGGGTAGGTCTTGTCCCACGCCTCGTACAATTGCCGATCCTGTTTCGACAGGCGCAAGCCATATTGCTTGCTCATGTAGAAGTAAGTACGGGCGATCATGCCGCGAATCGACGGGCGGGGCATGACCTTCTTCGCCTTGAAGTCGACCTGGGTCAGGCACGAACCGTACTGGCCGGATTGCACCGGTAGCCAGCCGTAACTGAAGTTGCTGCGGTCACCATTGACCTCGCCGATGCTTGGCACCAGGTTGTGCAGGTCGGCCTCGGCTTTCTGGTAGGACGGGTCATAGCGTGTGCAGTTCTTGCGTCCGCCGTCCTGCCAGCATTGGCGCTGATGGCCAAACTGCCAGGCCGGCACGATGTGCTCCCACTCGATGCGCGAAGCGCGTTTGGCGTTTTTGCGCGGTACGTAACCGCAAGCTTTCAAATCGACCTTGTTGCCGGTGTATTTGCATCCGCAGTAGAACTCGGTGGACTGCGGCGCATACAGCTTCCAGGCGACCTTTTTGGCTTCGGTGAATGTGCGGGGTGCGCCGGCCTGGGCCCCCATGGCGACGAACAACAACAGCAAAGCGAAACAGCGGACACTCATTGAATCAATCTTCCTTCGGCACAACCCAAAAAATCTGCACGCCGCCATCGTCTCGGTAGGCGAGGGTGACGTTGTCGTTCTCGTCGATTTCCTCGAGCAGGCGCTCCCACTCATCCATCGGCTCATCCGGCAAACGGAAGATCAGCGCGGCTTTGGCTTTTTGTGCGGTGGGGGAGTTGATGATTTTCTGAACGCGCATACCCATGCGTTCGTAAGCGTCAGGAGCATCAGGAGAGGTGGCCACGAGGTTATCCTTATTAAGCTGTACGTGCATACAGTATTTAACTGTAAGCATTTTCGCAACTGCTTAAAATTCAAGAAAATCCTCTGACAGCGGTTTTCTTAATTTGGTGTAGGTCGTGTCGAATTTTTTGTAGGAAAAATGCAGAAGGGTTGTAAGCAACGCACCACCCGCCAGGCAGGCGAGTGGTGAACCGAGTGCCCGATCGAGAATCGACCGGGCGAAGGTCAATCAGTATTCCCAGAACATCCGTTGCAGCTCTTTGCTGTCGTTGGTTTTGGTCAGCGCGACCATCGCCAGGATGCGCGCTTTTTGCGGGTTCAGGTCGTGCGCGACGACCCAGTCGTACTTGTCATCAGGCTGTTCGGCGTTACGCAGGACAAAACCGCCAGCGTTGACGTGGGACGAACGAATGATCTGTACGCCATCCTTGCGCAGGGCTTGCAGGGTTGGCACCACGCGGGAGGACACCGAACCGTTGCCAGTACCGGCGTGGATAATCGCTTTGGCGCCGGATTGGGCCAGTGCTTTGTAGGCGGTATCGCTTACGTTGCCGTAGGAATAGGCGATTTCTACGTCAGGCAGGCTCTTGATGTTCTTGATGTCGAATTCGGAATCCATGGTGTGGCGCTTGGCTGGCAAGCGGAACCAGTAGGATTTGCCTTCGACCACCATACCCAATGGACCCCAGGCGCTTTTGAATGCCTCGGTCTTGATGTTGATCATTTTGCTGACGTCGCGACCAGACTGGATTTCATCGTTCATGGTCACCAGTACGCCTTTGCCGCGAGCGTCTTTGCTGCTGGCGACAGCGACGGCGTTGTACAGGTTGAGCATGCCATCTGCCGACATGGCAGTGCCCGGACGCATCGAGCCAACGACGATGATCGGCTTGTCGGTCTTCTCGACCAGATTGAGGAAGTAGGCGGTCTCTTCCAGAGTGTCGGTGCCGTGGGTGATCACGATGCCGTCGACGTCTTTGCTGTCAGCCAGTTCGGCGACACGGCGACCCAGTTGCAGCAGGTTGTCATTGGTGATGCTTTCCGAAGCAATCTGCATGACCTGTTCGCCGCGCACATTGGCCAGTTTGTTCAGCTCGGGAATACCGGCAATCAATTGCTCGATGCCAACTTTGGCAGCCTGGTAGGTGGCGCTGTTGGCAGCGCTCGCGCCGGCACCGGCAATGGTGCCGCCAGTGGCAAGGACCACGACGTTGGCGAGTTTGGCCTGGGTTTCGACTTCTTTTGCCTGAAGGGCGGTGGGCAGGAGCAGGAGAAGGGCCAAAGCGCCCGGAACCAAAGTGTTAAAAGCAGATTTCATTATTTTTCTCTCTAGTAGTGAGACGGTGCTGGTGCAGGTTCATCTAGATGCGCTCCGGGCTGATCTGAATGCCTGGAGTGCTATGGGAAGAGCAGGATCTGTACCAGCCGTACTTTGCTTGAGGGAAATGTTTAACCTGATGATTTAAATCAAGTTTTTATGATTGAGTAAAAGGTGATGCAAAGCGCTTGTCCGGGTTTCCGAACAATGGAGACTTTCTTGTTCGGTTCACCGAAAAGGACTACCGATCCTGTCGAACGTATCCGCTTGCCGGATTCGATTGTTCTGCTAAAGAAACCCTCACTCAGGCCGATGCTGGTTCAAGGAAACTAAAATGTAGGGAGTCCACATGTCACTGACGATCGGTTTGGCAAACCCCGGTGCCGTCACCATCGGCGGCAAAACCGCAGCAACCATCAATGCCTTGAGCGAGGGGCAGACAGACGCGTCCGCTGAGGCGTTGGGTACGGACAAGGGTGAAAGCAACCAGGTCAGAACCGGCGGCGCCGCACCAGCAGACAGCAAAGCTGAAAGCGGCGATAACCTGAGCGTCACGGTCAAAATGCTGCTGAAGCGCATGCAGGAATTGCAGAAGCAGCTTCAGGAGCAGCAACAGCGCTTGGCTGCGGCCCAGGCCCAGAGTTATCCGACGCCGGAAGCGAAGTCGCAGGCGGTGATGTCCATTCAGGGGCAGATGGCGCAAACCAGCGGTGAGATGATGGAGGTCGCGGCGGCACTGCTCAAGGAAATGACCAAGGATTCCACCAGCGGTAACCTGGTCAGCACCACGGCGTAAACAGCGAGGGGCGAGTCAGCAGATTCGCCCTACAACAAATGACGATTTCTGATTGTTGACAAATGTCGGCGGGATTCGCATAGTTCGGTCTACGCAAACGTTTGCGCGGCTTTCCCGATGCACTGTCTCTCGGCTGAAAGCGACGTAGCTTACGCCAGCGCAAGCGTTGCTCACAATAATCATAAGATCGGAGTGAACCCATGAAGCTGCCATTTGCTGGACGTCTTCTCGCTGTCGCTATGCTGGCCGCCGCCGCTGCCACGCTCCCTGTCTCTTCGGCGTTCGCCGAATCCCCTGAAAAACCCAAAGTCGCGCTGGTTATGAAGTCTCTGGCCAACGAATTCTTCCTGACCATGGAAGACGGCGCCAAGGCTTATCAAAAAGAACATTCCGCCGATTTCGATTTGATCTCCAACGGCATCAAGGACGAGACCGACACCGCTGGCCAAACGCGGATCGTCGAGCAAATGATCCTCGCCAAGGTCAATGCCCTGGTCATCGCGCCATCTGATTCCAAGGCCATGGTGCCGGTGATCAAGAAGGCCGTCGACGCCGGTATTACCGTGATCAACATCGACAACCAGCTCGATCCGCAAATCGTCAAAAGCAAGAACATCAGTGTGCCATTCGTAGGCCCGGATAACCGTAAAGGCGCACGTCTGGTCGGTGAATACCTGGCCAAGCAGCTCAAGGCCGGCGATCAGGTCGGCATCATCGAAGGCGTGTCGACCACGACCAACGCCCAGCAGCGTACCGCTGGCTTCAAGGACGCGATGGACGCGGCGCAGATCAAGGTCGTTTCCCTGCAATCCGGTGATTGGGAAATCGACAAAGGCAACAAGGTTGCCGCTTCGATCCTCAGCGAATACCCGGACGTCAAGGCTCTGCTGGCCGGTAACGACAGCATGGCTGTAGGCGCCGTTTCCGCCGTGCGCGCCGCCGGCAAGGCCGGTCAGGTGCAAGTTGTCGGTTACGACAACATCAACGCCATCAAGCCAATGCTCAAAGACGGTCGCGTGCTGGCGACTGCCGATCAGTTCGCCGCCAGGCAGGCTGTGTTCGGTATCGAAACTGCGCTGAAAATCATCAAGGGCGAGAAGGTCGACAGCGGTGCCAACGGCGTGATCGAAACACCGGTCGAGCTGGTCACCAAGTAAGTCTTCTGGCGACACAACGGCGCTCGTCCGTCCGGGCGAGCGCATGGAGAGTTTTTTATGTCAGTTTCCGCCCCGAACGCCGTCCTCTCGGTCAGCGGTATCGGTAAGACCTATGCGCAACCGGTGCTCACCGGCATCGATTTGACGCTGATGCGCGGTGAAGTGCTGGCGCTGACCGGCGAGAATGGCGCCGGCAAAAGCACCCTGTCGAAGATCATTGGTGGGCTGGTTACGCCGACCACCGGCCAGATGCAGTTTCAGGGCAAGGATTATCGCCCTGGCAGTCGCACCCAGGCTGAAGACCTCGGCGTGCGCATGGTCATGCAAGAACTCAATCTGTTACCGACGCTGTCGGTGGCGGAGAACCTGTTTCTCGATAACCTGCCAAGCAACGGTGGCTGGATCAGCCGCAAGCAGTTGCGCAAAGCGGCGATCGAAGCCATGGCGCAAGTCGGGCTCGACGCGATCGATCCGGACACGCTGGTCGGCGAGTTGGGTATCGGCCATCAGCAGATGGTCGAAATCGCCCGCAACCTGATCGGTGATTGCCATGTGCTGATTCTCGACGAGCCGACCGCGATGCTGACGGCGCGCGAAGTCGAAATGCTCTTCGAGCAGATCACTCGTCTGCAGGCGCGTGGCGTTTCGATCATTTACATCTCTCACCGTCTCGAAGAACTGGCGCGCGTTGCCCAGCGCATTGCCGTGCTGCGTGACGGTAACCTGGTGTGCGTCGAGCCGATGGCCAACTACAACAGCGAGCAACTGGTGACGCTGATGGTCGGTCGCGAGCTCGGCGAACACATTGACATGGGGCCGCGCAAGATTGGCGCTCCGGCGTTGACGGTCAAAGGCCTGAGCCGTTCGGACAAAGTGCGCGATGTTTCCTTTGAAGTGCGCGCCGGTGAAATCTTCGGGATCTCCGGGCTGATCGGGGCAGGGCGCACGGAGCTGCTGCGGCTGATCTTTGGTGCAGACGTTGCCGACAGCGGCACGATTGCCCTTGGCTCGCCTGCGCAAGTGGTCAGCGTGCGTTCGCCCGCCGATGCGGTGCGCAATGGCATCGCCTTGATCACCGAAGACCGCAAGGGCGAGGGCCTGCTGCTCAGTCAGTCGATCAGTGCGAATATCGCGCTGGGCAACATGCCGGAAATTTCCAGTGGCGGCATCGTCAACAGCAACGATGAGAACTCCCTGGCGCAGCGGCAGATCGATGCCATGCGTATCCGCAGCTCGAGTCCGACACAGCTGGTTTCCGAGTTGTCTGGCGGTAACCAGCAAAAAGTCGTGATCGGCCGCTGGCTCGAGCGTGATTGTTCGGTGCTGCTGTTCGATGAGCCCACGCGTGGCATCGACGTCGGCGCCAAGTTCGACATCTATGGTTTGCTCGGCGAATTGACGCGCCAGGGCAAAGCGCTGGTGGTGGTGTCCAGTGACTTGCGTGAACTGATGCTGATCTGCGACCGGATCGGCGTGTTGTCGGCAGGGCGCCTGATCGACACCTTCGAGCGCGACAGCTGGACCCAGGATGATTTGCTTGCCGCCGCGTTCGCCGGCTACCAAAAACGTGATGCGTTGCTCAACGAAGCGGCGCCTAGGGATCTCCCATGAAAACTGCATCTCCTGCCGGCAAACGTAGTGGCAACTTCTACGGCCTCGGCACTTATCTGGGCCTGGCCGGTGCCTTGTTGGCGATGGTTGCGCTGTTCTCGGTCTTGAGCAGCCACTTTCTCTCCTATAACACCTTCAGCACCCTGGCCAACCAGATTCCCGACCTGATGGTGCTGGCGGTCGGCATGACGTTCGTGCTGATCATCGGCGGTATCGATCTGTCCGTGGGTTCGGTTCTGGCGCTGGCGGCATCGACGGTCAGCGTCGCCATGCTCGGCTGGGGCTGGGGCGTATTGCCGGCGGCGTTGCTCGGCATGGCGGTTGCGGCGCTGGCCGGCACCGTTACCGGTTCGATCACCGTGGCATGGCGAATTCCTTCATTTATCGTTTCCCTCGGTGTGCTGGAAATGGCCCGGGGCCTGGCGTACCAGATGACGGGGTCGCGCACGGCCTACATCGGTGATTCATTTGCCTGGCTGTCAAACCCGATCGCGTTCGGTATTTCGCCGTCGTTCATCATTGCCTTGCTGGTGATTTTCATTGCTCAGGCGGTTTTGACCCGCACGGTGTTCGGCCGCTACCTGATCGGTATCGGCACCAACGAAGAAGCGGTGCGCCTGGCCGGGATCAACCCGAAACCCTACAAGATTCTGGTGTTCAGCCTGATGGGCTTGCTGGCCGGGATCGCTGCGCTGTTTCAGATTTCCCGTCTTGAAGCTGCCGACCCGAACGCCGGCTCCGGCCTTGAACTGCAAGTGATCGCCGCGGTGGTGATCGGCGGTACCAGCCTGATGGGCGGGCGCGGCTCGGTGATCAGTACGTTCTTTGGCGTGTTGATCATTTCCGTACTGGCGGCCGGTCTGGCGCAGATTGGTGCGACCGAACCGACCAAGCGCATCATCACCGGTGCGGTCATTGTGATCGCCGTGGTGCTCGACACTTATCGCAGTCAACGCGCCAGTCGACGGGGCTGATATACCAATATGGCAACGATCAAGGATGTAGCGGCGCTTGCAGGCATCTCCTACACGACCGTGTCGCATGTGGTGAACAACACGCGGCCGGTCAGTCAGGAAGTGCGCCTGAAAGTCGAAGCGGCAATCAAGAGTCTCGATTATGTGCCGAGTGCGGTGGCGCGTTCGCTGAAAGCCAAGACCACCGCAACCATCGGTCTGCTGGTGCCGAACAGTCTCAACCCGTACTTCGCCGAACTCGCGCGGGGCATCGAGGATTATTGTGAGCGCAACGGCTACTGCGTGATCCTCTGCAACTCCGACGATAATCCGGAAAAACAGCGCAGCTATTTACGTGTTCTGCTGGAAAAACGCATCGACGGTTTGATCGTTGCCTCGGCCGGCGGTGACAGCGGTCTGGCGCAAGGGCTGGCAGGTGTGAAGACGCCGATGGTCATTGTCGACCGCGGTCTGGAAGGTGTGGACGCCGATCTGGTGCGCATCGATCACGAATACGGCGCGTATCTCGCCACTCGACATTTGCTCGAGTTGGGTCACCGCGACATCGCCACCATCGGCGGCCCGGCCAGTACCAGCGTGGCGCAGATGCGTCAGGCCGGATATCGCAGGGCGCTGCAAGAGGCGGGTATCAAAGTGCGTCAGGCGCGCATGCTGGAAAGCGATTTCACCAGCACCGGCGGTTACAACGCGGCGGCGGTTCTGCTGGAAAGCAATCCGCCGAGCGCGATCTTTGCCGGTAACGACATGATTGGCATCGGTGTGCTGCGCGCGGCGGCCGAGCGCAATGTGCGGGTGCCGAGCGAGCTGTCGGTGATCGGCTTCGACGATATCCAGATGAGCCGTTACGTGTATCCGGCGCTGACCACCGTCGGCCAGTCGATTCTGCAACTGGGCGAGATGGCGGCCGAAGTGCTGCTGCGAAGGATTGCTACACCGGATCTGGGCACCGATCAACGAATCGTGACCCCGAGTATTGTCTTGCGCGAATCGACCGCGCCGCTGTCCGGCGTGTTCACCGAATACCGCTGAAACCGAATTGACGAGTAGTGATGTATGCCAGCAAATGTAGTGGTAATAGGCAGCCTGAACATGGATCTGGTCACCCGCGCGCCACGGCTGCCGCGGGGCGGTGAAACGCTGATCGGTCATTCCTTTGCCACCGTTTCCGGTGGCAAGGGCGCCAATCAGGCGGTGGCGGCTGCACGTCTGGGCGCACAGGTCGCGATGGTCGGCTGCGTCGGCAACGACGACTATGGTGTGCAACTGCGTGACGCGTTGCTGGCCGAGCAGATCGACTGCCAGGCGGTGAGTACCGTCGAGGACTCCAGTGGTGTGGCGCTGATCGTGGTCGATGACAACAGTCAGAACGCCATCGTCATTGTCGCGGGTGCCAACGGTGCAATGACGCCGGCAGTGATCGACCGCTTTGATGCGGTGTTGCAAGCCGCCGACGTGGTGATTTGCCAGCTCGAGATCCCGGATGCAACCGTAGGGCACGCACTCAAGCGTGCACGCGCGTTGGGCAAGACCGTGATCCTCAATCCGGCGCCGGCCAGTCGGCCGCTTCCGGCAGACTGGTTCGCCGCGATCGATTATCTGATTCCCAACGAGAGCGAAGCGGCCGCATTGAGCGGGCTGCCCGTCGATTCGCTGCAAACGGCGGAAAATGCCGCCAGTCATCTGATCGCCATGGGCGCGGGCAAAGTCATCATTACCCTTGGTGCTGAAGGTTCGCTGTTCGCCAGTGGCAAGGGCTTTGAGCACTTTCCCGCGCCGAAGGTGAAAGCAGTCGACACCACTGCCGCCGGGGACACCTTCGTCGGTGGTTTTGCAGCTGCGCTGGCGGGCGGCAAATCCGAAGCCGAGGCCATTCGCTACGGGCAGATCGCCGCGGCGCTGTCGGTTACTCGCGCCGGCGCGCAACCGTCCATTCCAACCATGTCCGACGTACAGGCTTTTAAACCCGCATGAAAAAGACTCCTTTGCTCAACGTCGCGCTGTCGCGACTGATCGCCTCCCTGGGCCATGGCGACATGGTCGTCATCGGTGATGCCGGATTGCCGGTGCCGCCGGGTGTCGAGCTGATCGATCTGGCGCTGACCCACGGTGTCCCTGATTTCGTCAGCACGCTGAAAGTCGTGCTCAGTGAGATGCAAGTGGAAAGCCATGCGCTGGCCAATGAAATCTTCGACAAGCAACCGACGGCGCTGATCACGCTGGAGGCGCTGAATGGTGAAGGCGAACTGGGTCGTCGCGACCTGCTCAGTCATGAGCAATTCAAGGTCCTCAGCCGCCAGGCACGGGCGATTGTGCGTACAGGCGAATGTCAGCCGTACTGCAACATCGTGCTGGTTGCCGGGGTTACGTTCTAAATTTCGATGTCTACCTGCACAAGGAATGCGCCATGCAACGCTATGCTCACAAACTGCATCAATTAATCCGGGGTTTGCTGCTTTTGTCCGTGATAACTGCGACCGGCGCTCAGGCGGCGGAAAAAATCGACCTGATCATCGACACCGATCCGGGCGCAGACGACGTGGTCGCCTTGCTGTTCGCCCTGGCCTCGCCCGATGAACTGAATATTCGTGCACTGACCACCGTGGCCGGCAACGTGCGTCTCGACAAGACATCGCGTAACGCGCGCCTGGCTCGCGAGTGGGCAGGGCGCGAGGACGTTCCGGTCTACGCCGGTGCGCCGAAGCCGCTGATGCGCACGCCGATCTACGCCGAGAACATTCATGGCAAGGAAGGCCTGTCGGGTGTCACCGTGCATGAGCCGAAAAAAGGTCTGGCAGAGGGCAATGCGGTCAATTACCTGATCGATACCCTGAAAAAAGCCAAGCCACACAGCATCACCATCGCCATGCTCGGTCCGCAGACCAACCTGGCGCTGGCACTGATCCAGGAGCCGGAGATTGTTCAGGGCATCAAGGAAGTGGTGATCATGGGTGGCGCGCACTTCAACGGCGGCAACATTACCCCAGTGGCTGAATTCAACCTCTTTGCCGATCCGCAAGCGGCTGAAGTGGTGCTCAAGAGCGGCGTGAAACTGACGTATCTGCCGCTGGACGTGACGCACAAGATTCTCACCAGTGATGCACGCCTGAAGCAGATTGCCTCGCTCAACAACAATGCGGGCAAGATCGTTGGCGACATCCTCAACGAATACGTCAAGGGCGATATGGAGCACTACGGTATTCCGGGTGGTCCGGTGCATGACGCCACCGTCGTGGCTTATCTGCTCAAGCCTGAGCTGTTCACCGGTCGTTCGGTGAATGTCGTAGTAGATAGTCGTGAAGGGCCGACTTTCGGTCAGACCATCGTCGACTGGTATGACGGCCTCAAAGCACCGAAGAATGCATTCTGGGTGGAAAATGGCGATGCTCAGGGCTTCTTCGATTTGCTCACCGAACGCCTGAAGCGTTTGAAGTAAGCAATCCGCCCGCAGGTGCCAGCCTGCGGGTTTTTACCCCTTCTGCGCATGCTCGTGCTCGATCTGTTCGGTCGGGTAACGCTCAAAAATCTGCTTGATGAATTGTTGGGCGGCTTCGGTGCCCAGCTCTTTGACCAATAGATCGATACCAATCAGCGCCAGCTCTTCGGTGGTCCCCGGGCTGTAGGAGCTGTGTCCGTCTGCCCATTTGGCTTTGATGTCGGCGTCGATGCTGATGGTGGTCATGAGAGCGCTCGAAAAGTCGGGAAGTCTGAGTTTCGAGTTAACCATTTTGTCGGGCGTTTGGCACTGCGACTTAGGCATGAATGCAACGCTATGCGACACTTGGTCTTTTCCGGCGAAGCAGGGAACGTACTGTGCAGATTGATTTGAATACCCCCGACGGCCTCACGCTCGACGCTGTGCGCCAGTTGCTCGCGTCAGCCAGTGATGACGAGCACACGCAAGTGCGCGTGACCAAGGGCGGTATTGCCTATATTTCTTCGGGCATCACTGGCGGGCAGGACATCGACGGCCTGCTGTTTCGCCTTGAGACTTGGGCCAAGGGTTCGGGTTATGTGGGAAATGTCGCAGCCAGCGACGAGGTGTGGGTGATGCAGATTTTCAACGCACTGAAGGACAACTGGCCAAATCCGCCGTTTGACTACATCGACGTCTACTGAGCATTGTTAATATTCAGTCACGATTGATTGCGCAGGGGAGCGCCACGCTCAGGCAAACTCGGCGTTTTTCCGATGGTGCGGCAAGGTGATGGTATCTGCCATGAAACCAAACGCCGGATTGGCGGTCGCACAATCTCAGCTTAACTATTTGAAAACAAGGAGGCTTCATGCCTTTGAAGTTCGCGACACTGGGTGCACTCATGGCCGCTGCGATGTTGGCCGGTTGCAGTACGAGCTCCAGCGAGTCGGCAAAGGATGCAGTGGCGACCGAGTCCGGTCACAGCCGCTGTGAAGCGACGGCAGCGGAATTCGCCATCGGCAAGAAAGCATCTCCGGAGCTGCTTGAGCAAGCGCGAGCCAAGGCCGGTGCGCAGAACGCCCGCTTCCTCAAGCCAACCGACATGATCACCCTGGAATACCGTTCGGATCGCCTGAACCTGAACACTGATACCAACCTGGTCGTCACTCGCGTCAACTGCGGCTGATCGCAGAACGCTTTTGTTGCAGGCATAAAAAACCCCGTCACATGGACGGGGTTTTTTTAGTGCGCCGAGAAATTACTCTGGGCGAACCTGTGCAGCTTGCATACCCTTTTGGCCTTTCTCAGCCACGAAGGAGACAGTCTGGCCTTCTTTCAGGCTTTTGAAACCGTCGGATTCGATAGCTTTGAAGTGTACGAACAGGTCGTCACCGCCACCTTGAGGAGTGATGAAGCCGAAGCCTTTTTCATCGTTGAACCATTTAACGGTGCCGGTTTGGCGATTAGACATGGTGTATCTCCAAGAAACATATATTTTCAGTAGTACTGTGCTGCTCAGGCCAACTGGGCACACCGGAGTATCATAGTCGAAATGTTCGCTTTGGTAGCCCCCCGGACGTGCTGTTTGCCAATCAGTCGTGTTTTCTTTACTGCCAATTTCGGCTGGAGGCCCCGGTTTAAAAGGCTTTGAGCGAAAAGTAAAGACAGTAAAAAAACCTGTAAAACCTGCATAAATCGTCTGAAAAGGCTCATTTCGGGCACTTTTTTCCAGCCTTTAGCCGATCATGAAGGCCTTTTTCATCACTTTTTAGCCGGGGTATTCGCCTTGCATTTGGCGATTTGGCCCAGGGCTTTCTGCTGCAGTTCAGGCGTCGCCTTGTTGTCCATCAATGCCTGAATGTCGCTGGCTGGGTAAGACTTGATTGCATCCGCGCCACAGGCACAGTGGGATTTCGCCGCTGCGGCGCCAATCTGTGGGGTAGCCGCTTGGGTGCACTGGGCCATGTACTTGTCACGCTCGCCCTTCGGCCAATCGGCGTGAGCGCTCAGCGGCAGCAGCAGGACAATGGGGGCGACTACGGCGAATAAGGTGTTCAGACGCATGCGAGGATGCTCCTTGTGGGTCAATGTCTTGTTATCTGAGGGCTGAAGGGCCGATCAAGTTCAGCACTCTGGCATAAAAACGGACGATTTGCCTTCTGGCGAAACAGAGGCATAAGTGACCGCTCATCTGTGCTAGCATGCCGGGCTCAAGCGTTCTCAGGCTCCGGTGACCTTCAGTCCCGGCAGCGGTCAGCGTGCGAATATTTCGATTTGAATCCCAGTCACTCTGGTTCGGTTTTCCGGTTGGCCGCAAGGCTCCTGCCGCTGTAAGGCAGGCGTTCGTCATTGAATGGCCTGGATCGGATCTTGTACTGGCTCATCCCAACCCACGTGACCTTTGGTAGGGGTCACCACTAGGAGAGGAGGCGCCATGCCAACTATTACTCTTCCCGACGGCAGTCAACGTTCATTCGATCACCCGGTTTCCGTAGCCGAGGTCGCTGCATCCATTGGTGCAGGTCTGGCCAAAGCCACCCTGGCCGGCAAGGTCAATGGCCAACTGGTCGACGCCAGCGACATCATCAGCAGCGACGCGACCCTGCAAATCATCACGCCAAAGGATGAAGAGGGGCTGGAGATCATTCGCCACTCTTGCGCTCACCTGGTTGGCCACGCGGTCAAGCAGCTGTACCCGACTGCGAAAATGGTCATCGGGCCGGTCATCGACGAAGGCTTCTATTACGACATCGCCTTCGAACGTCCTTTTACTCCGGACGACATGGCTGCGATCGAACAGCGCATGCAACAGCTGATCGAAAAAGATTACGACGTGATCAAGAAAGTCACTCCGCGCGCCGAAGTGATTGAAGTGTTCAAGGCTCGCGGCGAAGACTACAAGCTGCGTCTGGTCGAAGACATGCCGAACGAGCAGGCCATGGGTCTGTACTATCACGAAGAATACGTCGACATGTGCCGCGGTCCGCACGTGCCGAATACGCGCTTCCTGAAATCCTTCAAGCTGACCAAGCTGTCCGGTGCCTACTGGCGCGGCGACGCCAAGAACGAGCAACTGCAGCGCGTTTACGGCACTGCCTGGGCAGACAAGAAGCAGCTGGCGGCTTACATCCAGCGCATCGAAGAAGCTGAAAAGCGCGATCACCGCAAGATCGGCAAGCGTCTGGGCCTGTTCCACACCCAGGAAGAATCCCCGGGGATGGTGTTCTGGCACCCGAACGGCTGGACTCTGTACCAGGTGCTCGAGCAGTACATGCGCAAGATCCAGCGCGACAACGGCTACCTTGAGATCAAGACCCCTCAAGTCGTTGACCGTAGCCTGTGGGAGAAATCCGGGCACTGGGCCAACTACGCCGACAACATGTTCACCACGCAGTCTGAAAACCGCGACTACGCCATCAAGCCAATGAACTGCCCATGCCACGTGCAGGTGTTCAACCAAGGCCTGAAGAGCTACCGCGAGTTGCCGATGCGTCTGGCCGAGTTCGGTGCCTGCCACCGTAACGAGCCGTCGGGTGCGCTGCACGGCATCATGCGTGTACGTGCGTTCACTCAGGATGACGCCCACATCTTCTGCACCGAAGAGCAGATGCAGGCCGAGTCCGCTGCGTTCATCAAGCTGACCATGGACGTTTATCGTGACTTCGGCTTCACCGATGTCGAGATGAAGCTGTCCACTCGTCCGGAAAAACGCGTCGGTTCCGACGAGCTGTGGGATCGCGCCGAAGCTGCATTGGCTGCAGCCCTTGATTCTGCGGGCTTGCCGTACGATCTGCAGCCGGGTGAGGGTGCGTTCTACGGTCCGAAGATCGAATTCTCGCTGAAAGATTGCCTCGGTCGCGTCTGGCAGTGTGGTACCTTGCAGCTCGATTTTAACCTGCCTGTCCGTTTGGGCGCTGAATACGTCTCTGAAGACAACAGCCGCAAACACCCGGTGATGTTGCACCGTGCGATCCTCGGTTCCTTCGAGCGTTTCGTCGGAATCCTGATCGAGCACTACGAAGGTGCGTTCCCTGCCTGGCTGGCGCCAACCCAGGCGGTGATCATGAATATCACTGATAAACAGGCAGATTTTGTTGCAGAAGTTGAAAAAACTCTCAACGAAAGCGGATTTCGTGCCAAGTCCGACTTGAGAAATGAAAAGATCGGCTTTAAAATCCGCGAGCATACTTTGCTCAAGGTTCCCTATCTCTTGGTTATCGGAGATAAGGAAGTCGAGATGCAGACTGTCGCTGTGCGTACTCGTGAAGGTGCTGACCTGGGCTCGATGCCCGTCGCCCAGTTCGCTGAGTTTCTCGCGCAAGCGGTTTCCCGGCGTGGTCGCCCAGATTCGGAGTAATTATTATTAAGCGTGAAATGAGACAAGATAAACGAGCTGCACCGAAAGCCCCGATCAACGAGAATATCTCGGCACGCGAGGTTCGGTTAATTGGTGCTGAAGGTGAACAGCTTGGGATTGTGTCAATTGAAGACGCGCTTCTTAAGGCTGAAGAGGCCAAACTGGATCTGGTGGAAATTTCCGCCGATGCAGTACCACCTGTTTGCAAACTGATGGACTACGGCAAATCGATCTTCGAAAAGAAGAAGCAGGTTGCCGCAGCCAAGAAAAACCAGAAGCAGATTCAGGTTAAAGAAATCAAGTTTCGTCCAGGGACGGAGGAAGGGGATTACCAGGTAAAACTGCGCAACCTGGTACGTTTCCTGAGTGATGGGGACAGGGCCAAGGTATCCTTGCGATTCCGCGGCCGTGAGATGGCCCACCAGGAGCTGGGGATGGAACTCCTCAAGCGGGTTGAAGCTGACCTGCTCGAGTACGGTTCGGTCGAACAGCATCCTAAGATGGAAGGACGCCAGCTGATCATGGTCATCGCCCCGAAAAAGAAGAAGTAATCAACAGGGCACGGCAGGCCTTCTGATTATGTTTATCAACTGAATGCGGAGTATCCGAACATGCCAAAAATGAAAACCAAAAGTGGTGCTGCTAAGCGGTTTCTGAAAACTGCTAACGGTATCAAGCACAAGCACGCTTTCAAGAGCCACATCCTGACTAAAATGTCGACCAAGCGTAAGCGTCAACTGCGCGGTAGCAGCTTGCTGCATCCGTCTGACGTGGCAAAAGTCGAGCGCATGCTGCGCCTTCGTTAATTTTAGTCAAGAATAGAGGAAGTAACTCATGGCTCGTGTAAAGCGTGGCGTCATTGCCCGTAAGCGTCACAAAAAAATTCTGAAACTTGCTAAAGGCTACTACGGTGCACGTTCGCGCGTATTCCGTGTTGCCAAGCAAGCGGTAATCAAGGCAGGCCAATACGCCTACCGTGACCGTCGTCAGAAAAAACGTCAGTTCCGCGCTCTGTGGATCGCTCGTATCAATGCTGGTGCTCGTGTTAACGGTCTGTCCTACAGCCGTTTCATCGCTGGCTTGAAAAAAGCGTCCATCGAGATCGACCGTAAGGTTCTGGCTGATCTGGCAGTGAACGAAAAAGCGGTGTTTGCTGCGATTGTCGAGAAAGCTAAAGCCACCTTGGCTTAAGTACCCCCGACAATCACCCGGCCTCACTTCCGTGGGGCCAGGTGGTAAACGTCTTAAATAGGGGAAGAGCCTTCAAGCTCTTCCCCTATTTTGTATCTGGAGTCTGTACATGGAAAACCTGGATGCGCTGGTCTCTCAAGCACTAGAGGCTGTGCAAAGCGCTGAAGATATCAATGCCCTGGAGCAAATCCGGGTTCAATACCTTGGCAAAAAGGGCGAATTGACTCAGGTGATGAAGACCCTGGGGAATTTGCCGGCAGAAGAGCGTCCGCAAGTCGGCGCGCTGATCAACGTTGCCAAGGAACGTGTAACAGGCGTTCTCAATGCGCGCATGGCTCTGTTTGAGGAAGCCGAACTGGCTGCCAAACTGTCTGCCGAATCCATTGACGTGACATTGCCGGGCCGTGGCCAGACCTCCGGTGGTCTGCATCCGGTTACCCGGACTCTGGAACGTGTTGAACAGTTCTTCACCCACATCGGCTACGGCATTGCCGAAGGCCCTGAGGTCGAAGACGACTACCACAACTTCGAAGCGCTCAACATCCCAGGCCATCACCCGGCCCGGTCGATGCATGACACCTTCTATTTCAATGCCAACATGTTGTTGCGCACCCATACCTCGCCGGTACAGGTCCGCACCATGGAATCGAAACAGCCGCCGATCCGCATCGTCTGCCCAGGCCGTGTGTACCGCAGCGACTCCGATATCACCCACTCGCCGATGTTCCACCAGGTCGAAGGCCTGCTGGTCGATCGCGACATCAATTTTGCCGATCTCAAAGGCACCATCGAAGAATTCCTGCGGGTGTTCTTCGAGAAAGAACTGGCCGTACGTTTCCGTCCTTCGTACTTCCCGTTCACCGAGCCATCCGCCGAAGTCGATATGGAATGCGTGATGTGCAGCGGTAAAGGCTGCCGCGTCTGCAAGCAGACCGGCTGGCTGGAAGTGATGGGCTGCGGCATGGTTCACCCGAACGTGCTGCGCATGTCCGGCATCGACCCGGAAGAATTCTCCGGCTTTGCCTTCGGCATGGGCGTCGAGCGTCTGGCCATGCTCCGTTACGGCGTGAACGACTTGCGTCTGTTCTTCGACAACGACTTGCGGTTCCTCGCGCAATTTCGCTAGTCGTAACGAATTCTTAGGAGAGCAGGATGAAATTCAGTGAACAATGGCTGCGTGGCTGGGTTAGCCCGCAGGTAAATCGCGACGAGCTGGTTGCTCGCCTGTCGATGGCCGGTCTTGAGGTCGATAGCGTTACGCCGGCCGCCGGCGTATTCAGCGGCGTAGTGGTGGGCGAGGTGCTGAGCACCGAGCAACACCCTGATGCCGACAAGTTGCGCGTGTGCCAGGTCAGTAATGGCGCGGAAACCTTCCAGGTCGTTTGCGGAGCGCCAAACGTGCGCCCGGGCCTGAAGATTCCGTTTGCCATGATCGGTGCCGAACTGCCGGGCGACTTCAAGATCAAGAAAGCCAAGCTGCGCGGCGTCGAGTCCAACGGCATGCTGTGCTCGCAAGCCGAGCTGCAGGTCGGTGAAGGCAACGACGGTCTGATGGAGCTGCCAGCCGATGCGCCGGTGGGCGAAGATTTCCGCGTGTATCTGGATCTGGAAGACGCCAGCATCGAGGTCGACCTGACCCCGAACCGTGGCGATTGCCTGTCCCTGGCCGGTCTGGCCCGAGAAGTCGGCGCGCTGTACGACGCGCCAGTCACTCGCCCGGTGATCATGAGCATTCCTGCCGTGCACGATGAAGTGCGTTCGGTAGAAGTGCTGGCCCCATCGGCATGCCCGCGTTACTTGGGTCGAGTGATCCGTAACGTTGACCTGTCCAAGCCGACCCCGTTGTGGATGGTTGAGCGTCTGCGTCGCGGCGACGTGCGCAGCATCGACGCTGCCGTCGACATCACCAACTACGTGATGCTTGAGCTTGGCCAGCCGCTGCACGCCTTCGATCTCGCCGAAATCAATGGCGGCATCCGTGTGCGCATGGCGGAAGAGGGCGAGAAGCTGGTGCTGCTCGACGGTCAGGAAGTCAGCCTGCGTAGCGATACGCTGGTGATCGCCGACCACACTCGCGCTCTGGCGATTGCCGGTGTGATGGGTGGCGAGCACAGCGGTGTGTCCGCAACCACTCGCGACGTTTTCCTTGAGTCTGCGTTTTTCGACCAGATCGCTGTTGCTGGCAAGGCTCGTTCCTACGGCCTGCACACCGATGCCTCGCACCGCTACGAGCGTGGCGTTGACTGGCAACTGGCCCGTGAAGCCATGGAGCGCGCTACTGGCCTGCTGCTGGAAATCACTGGCGGCGAAGCCGGTCCGATCATCGAGACCGTCAGCGAGCAACATTTGCCGTCGATCGCGCCGATCACCCTGCGTGCCCAGCGCATCACCCAGATGCTTGGGATGGAAATGGACTCCGCTCAGGTCGAGCGTTTGCTCGGCGGCCTGGGTCTGGGCATTACCGCCGACGGGGCAGGGCAGTGGCGCGTAGAAGTGCCAAGCCATCGCTTCGACATCAGCCTGGAAGTCGATCTGATCGAAGAACTGGCGCGTTTGTACGGCTACAACCGTCTGCCGGTTCGTTACCCGCAAGCGCGCCTGGCACCGCAAGCCAAGGCTGAAGCACGTAGCGATCTGCCTGAACTGCGTCGCCTGCTGGTGGCCCGTGGTTATCAGGAAGCGATCACTTACAGCTTCATCGATCCGCGTCAGTTCGAACTGTTCAATCCGGGCGTCGAGCCGCTGTTGCTGGCCAATCCGATCTCCAACGACATGGCTGCCATGCGCTCGTCGCTGTGGCCGGGTCTGGTCAAGGCGCTGCAGCACAACCTCAACCGTCAGCAGGATCGCGTGCGTCTGTTCGAAAGCGGTCTGCGCTTCGTCGGTCAACTCGAAGGCCTGAAGCAAGAGCCGATGCTGTCGGGTGTTGTCTGCGGCAGCCGTCTGCCGGAAGGTTGGGCGCAGGGTCGCGATACCGTGGACTTCTTCGACGTCAAGGCTGACGTGGAAGCGGTACTGGGCTTTGCCGGTGCACTGGATTCCTTCACTTTCGCTCCGGGCAAACACCCGGCGCTGCACCCGGGTCAAACCGCGCGCATCGAACGCGAAGGGCGTGAAGTCGGTTTCATCGGCGCCATTCACCCGGAATTGTCGAAAGCCTTGGGTCTGGATCGTCCAGTCTTCGTTTTCGAGCTGGTTCTGGCTGAAGTGGCACTCGGTAAAATGCCGAAATTCCACGAGTTGTCGCGCTTTCCTGAAGTGCGTCGTGACCTTGCACTGATCGCGCACAAAGACGTCGCAGCCTCGGCTGTACTGGACGTAATCCGTGAAAATGCAGGCGAATGGCTCACAGATCTCAGGCTGTTTGACGTATATCAGGGTAAAGGCATTGATCCTGATAGAAAAAGCCTTGCAGTTGGCTTGACCTGGCAGCATCCATCGCGCACTCTTAATGACGATGAGGTGAATTCGACGACGCAAAATATCCTCACCTCGCTCGAACAAAGGTTGAACGCCACGTTAAGGAAGTGACGTATGGGGGCTTTGACGAAAGCTGAGATGGCGGAACGTCTGTATGAAGAGCTGGGCCTGAACAAGCGGGAAGCCAAGGAATTGGTAGAACTGTTTTTCGAGGAAATCAGGCACGCTCTTGAAGACAACGAGCAGGTCAAATTGTCCGGTTTCGGCAATTTCGACCTTCGGGACAAACGCCAGCGGCCTGGCCGCAACCCGAAAACGGGGGAAGAAATCCCGATCACGGCTCGCCGTGTGGTCACCTTTCGTCCAGGGCAGAAGTTGAAGGCCCGAGTTGAGGCTTATGCTGGAACCAAGTCATAACGACGAACTACCCGTCATCCCGGGCAAACGCTACTTCACCATTGGTGAAGTCAGCGAGCTGTGTGCCGTAAAGCCACACGTGCTGCGCTACTGGGAGCAGGAGTTTCCTCAACTCAACCCCGTCAAACGCCGCGGAAACCGCCGGTATTATCAGCGCCAGGACGTGCTGATGATCCGGCAGATCCGCGCGCTCCTTTACGATCAAGGTTTCACCATCGGCGGCGCACGCCTGCGCCTGTCCGGCGACGAAGCCAAAGACGACACCACCCAATACAAACAAATGATCCGGCAGATGATTGCCGAGTTGGAAGACGTGTTGGTGGTTCTCAAGAAATAAAAAGCTGCTTTTGAATACTTCCAGTTTTCAAAAGCTTGCGCTATATTCTTGAGCGCTCTTCGAGGTGAGGAGCGAGTTGAAAGACCAGTCGGGGCGTAGCGCAGTCCGGTAGCGCACTAGCATGGGGTGCTAGGGGTCGAGTGTTCGAATCACTCCGTCCCGACCATATTTTTCAATGACTTAGCCCAACTCTAGCCAGTTGGGCTTTTTCATTGGTGGGGAGTTTTTCGGGACTTCATCCAATTTTCCTTTTTAAAATCGTCAGCACCACCAGGCGCTCGTCGCCATTCTTCACGCCAGACCGTTCGTGTCTGCCGACAAAGTCAGCCGGGATCAGGAATACGCTGGTGCCGAGCTCCGGCACCGAAATCTCCCAGTCCCACCTCAGCTTGCAAACTTCCTGCTCGCGACAGCCGGTGTTCACCTTGAAAAGCGCCATCGTTTGCAGGTGAGTCGGCAACTCCCCGAAAAGAGTCGACTGACGCACAGCGAAGCACTTGATGCAGAGCTTCATCGATGGGCTTGCAACTATCTATAACGCTGCCTTTGGATAGTGATAAATTGCTGCGATCAATTTAGAGAGGTGAGTATTGGAATGTTGGACATCGGAATGGCTATAGTTCTCCTCTTCTTGATGATCGCCACATATTTTTTGCCTTCATTCAATGCTTTCAGTCGAAAGCACCCGGAAAGATGGCCTATTTTTATGCTGGATCTTTTTCTCGGCTGGACCATCATTGGCTGGGTTGTTTCCCTCGTTTGGTCCGTCTCCTCAACACAATCTGCAGACACGATCCATGTTCAGCCTCAGTCTCAGTCTCAGTCTGAAGAAGACAAATATCAGAAGCTCGAAAGAATCGGTAGCCTGAAGGAAAAGGGCCTGCTCACTGAGAGTGAATTTGAGGCTGAAAAGGCCAAACTCCTGCAAAGCTAGAATAGAGTGCCCTTTACGTTCATAGCAGACACGATCGCGTTTCCCACGTGTTTATAAGATCTGCGCGAAAATGTCTGGCCTTGCTAATGTCGGACTCGCGTTTCCAAGATATGCCCTGTATGAGGTGGATCGTCGAAACGTCGCTCCAGCCCACGATTTCTGAGTACAGGCAAGCCGACAAAACATGTATCGAGTTCACTAACAATGAACAGCATTCCCCACCTGAACGATCTCCTGTCCTCGCACAACTGCGTCATCTCAATCAACATCGAGATGCAGGATTTCAAGTACAACCTATCGTTAACCATGTCGTCCTCCAGCGATCCAGAAACAGCCGCTGTCCCGATAAAATTCCATGACGTCAGCGCACTGCACCTGAAAGGTTTCGGCGGTGGACTCACTCAATTCATGGATCTGAGCGTGACCCGAATCGACGATGGTCTCGACAGAATCAGATATGAGCTGAGGGATGTTGAAGAAGAAAAAATCTCGTTCTACTTCCTCAGCTTCAGCACAACTGTTCAAAAGGTATGAACATGCGGAATTTAACAGGATTCTCGCGCCAACCGCGGGCGCGCATTCAGCGACGATTCACGCCTCGCCACCGACGCATTGTCGGTCTTGCGCTGCTCGTTGGCTGGGCTGTCGGGTTGGTGGTCCATCCCGGCCAATATCTGCTTTATCCCGCTATATGCGGGATCATCACCTTGTTCAGCAGCATGGATAGCGCATCGAAATAAACGACTTTTCCAGCGCCTTCGCTGATGCGCCGGCAGGGGCCATTTTCACCGTTGAGGTCTAGCGACTTGATCGCCTGACTCACAAAAAACCCCGCCTCGGCGGGTTTTTTCTATCTATTGATCCGCATAACCCCTCAGGTAGTTTTGCCCTAGGTCTTTTGCGCGGCATCGATGCAGAGCGAGTAATACGTCTTCTGAAACTCAGCGATCAGGTCCTTCTGCATCTTGACGTTCGGTTGCTGTGGAAACTCATAGGCTTTACCGATCAGGCTTCGGTACAAGCTCCCCACATATTCGTTTTCTTTTCGTGCGTTGTCGGCCAAGTCCAGCGCTGTTTTGAGGGGCAGGCCTTCTTGTCTGGCCTTCATGATTGCTCCGGCGGAGTTTTCTACTCGTTTGCACTCTTCCAAAAGCTCGTTGGGCACATTGGCGCTGTTAGCCGCAAGGCTGGTGAACATTAGCGTTGCTGCTACAAAAACTCGTTTGATCATGACGCGCCATCCCTGATTTAGAGCCTGAACTTTACCATTCATGGCTCAGCGCCACCACTTGCCGAGTTTGCTCAAGTTAACGCCCAGAGAAGATTCATTGCCCGGACTTTTTTACATCTTTTGAATCACTCGAGCTGTCGGCATCCTTCTGCGTCTCATGCGACTCAGCCCCTGAGTTGGAACCCGAAGCTTCTTCTCCCTTTTTGTCCGCTTTTTCTTCTTTCGACTCCGACCCGCCCTGATTCACCCCCGGAATCGCCGTCGGCGGTACCGAGGATCCGCCGGTTTTTTCCACGGCAAGGGCGAACAGCGGGCAGATCGAAATCAGGCCAGCCAGCCCGATTACAGCCATTTTATTGTTCATGAGAGGGTCTTCCGAGCAAAGGCATGTACTGCATTGGAAGAACCCAAAAGCTGATCGTGCGAGTCATCAGACCGGCGGCATCTCCCGATCCAACTATTCAGGCACGCAAAGCGCAGCATTCGCGCAGGCATGCCCCCACTGAGCTGGCGGCGCAAGTGTTTGCGGCCATCGCCGCGAAACTCTTTTTGAGTGTTGTCGCACAAGGGCTTTGAAGCGGCACTGCCGCTTCGTGTACAAAGCATCCTCGAAGAATCCAACCCACAGTTTCAAATGTCCGATGTTAAGGAAGACGTCCATGCCAGTCGATAAACAGATCGCCCCGATCCTCCAGCAATTCAGCGAGCTGCCGGCACCCGATTACAGCCAGCTCGATGCCGCGCAATACCGGCAGTTTTTCGACGACATGCAGCCGGTCATTCCTGGTGAACCGATGAGCGAGGTGCGCAATCTGCGGGTCGCCGGCTCCGTCGGTGAACTCGATGCGCGACTGTATCGACCCTCGCAAGAACACAATTTACCGCTGTTGGTGTATTTCCACGGTGGCGGTTTTGTCGTTGGCAACCTCGATACCCACGACAATCTTTGCCGCTCGCTGGCGCGCCAGACCGAAGCGGTGGTGGTGTCGGTGGCTTATCGTCTGGCGCCGGAGCATCCATTCCCGGCAGCACCGCTGGACTGCTATCAGGCGACATGCTGGCTGGTTGAACACGCGGCCGAACTGGGCGTCGATGGCAGCCGTCTCGCTTTGGCCGGGGACAGCGCGGGCGGCAACATGGCGCTCGCGGTCAGTCAATTGGCGGCGCAGCACCAACGGCCGAAGATCCGCTACCAGTGCCTGTTTTATCCGGTGACCGACGCACGTAACGACAGTCCCTCCTATGTGGAGTTTGCCGAAGGATATTTCCTCACGGCGAACATGATGGACTGGTTCTGGCAGCAATATCTGCCAGAGGCCGGGCAGGGGGATGATCCGCTGGCCTCGCCGTTGCGCGCTGCAAGCCTGGCGCAGATGCCACCGACCACGTTGATCACTGCCGAATTCGATCCGCTGCGCGATCAGGGCGAGGCGTTTGCCCGGCGCTTGCGCGAGGCTGGCGTGAGCGTCCGTGAACAGCGTTGCGACGGCATGATTCACGGGTTCATCAGCATGGCGCCGGTGGTCGAGCGCGCCGCGCAAGTGCTCTCCGAGGCCGCCGCCGATTTGCGTCGGGCGCTCATCTGACGCACTCCAACTGAAAAAACAAAACCAGTGCAGGAGCAAAGCTTGCTCGCGAAAGCGTTCGTTCAGCCAATGATGAATTGACTGAACTGACGCCTTCGCGAGCAAGCCCGCTCCCACAGGTTTGCAGGGTGTACTCAGTTCCTGTGTTCACAACAAAACTCTGTGGGAGCGGGCTTGCTCGCGAAGGCGTCAGGTCAGTCAGCAAAGATCTTGCGGGCTTAATTGCTTGCTGTCGTGAGCAAGCCCACTCCCACCCGGAGCCCTTGTCCGTGACGGAATGTTTAAAACTTGTTTCAAATTTGTCGAACCTTCCCACAATGTTTTCAGGTTGTCCGTCGGACGTCCGGCCTCTAGCCTGTGTTCGTCGCTGCCAAATCAGCGATCGGGCATGGAAACCCGAAGACACGAGAGAGCGAATCGGCCTTTCATAACGTATGCTTGCGCACTTTCATTGTGTGCACTCTGTTATGGCGGTTGTGCGCGGGAGACATTCGTGTCTGCCGGGTTGCTCTCTCCCGGATTTCCAGCCTGCGTACAGCTGCCACCCATTTTTCCTGGAAGTCGAATGGGCCAGCTGAAACTATCAATGAGAGAGATTCACTATGAAAAAACCAACACCCAACCCCCCAGAACCAGACACCGACTCCACATCCCCCTACGCCTCAGTCGACAGCAAGAAACTCCACGAAGCCGCCGACCGCGCCCTCGATTTCTACCTCAATCCCGCCGCCCGCATCATGTCCAGCCGCAACGAGCCGGAGCCGATGTACCTCGCCAATCCCAGGTACAACACCGAATCCCTGCTCGCCAACGCCAGCGAAACCCTCGGCTCGGCCAGCGAAATGCTGATCAACTTCGCCGCCTCGCTGGAAACCGCACAGCGCAAAACTGCACTGGGCATCGCACAAGTCGTCATGTTGGGCGAACTGGCGGTGAATCAAGCGCTGGATCACGTCGAGTTGAAGGACGGCTGATTGATCGTTCCCACGCGCAGCAAAGGAATGCAGCCCTTGAAGCTCTGCGACAAATTCGCGAGCTGGAACGCGGAGCGTCCCGAGAGGCATTCCCACGCAGAGCGTGGGAACGATCAAGATACAAAAAAACCGTACCTCCACGGGAAGCACGGTTTCTTGTGTTGAGACGAGGAAGAGTTCTTAACCGGGGTCGCGTCGAGGGTACTCCTGACGCGCATGCAAGATGCTCACAATCTCAATGTGGTCCGCCACTTGATAAACGACGAGATAGTTCGGGCGGGCACAGTGGGTCGATCAAGGACGGGTCGATCATAGAACCTCCGGGTTTGGTGCCTCGAAGTCTATTCGTTAACGGTATCGCTGTCGTCGCTGTCTGGATGAATTGCATGTAGGCCAAGCTCCATGAAGATCAAGTTGTCCCGGTAAATCCTAGAGCCTGCACTTCCGACGGCCAACCGCCAGAACTTGTCAGAAAACTCCCCGAATTTCTGAAAACGTTGCGTTTTCCGTAGGACGCAATTCAAGCGTCAGCGCAAAAAAAACCGCGACCCCCCTCACCAGAGAATCGCGGCCCATCAACACCCAACCCCTACTGCTGCAAAACCGTCGCCTGGTTAGCCGAGCCAAATTGCTGAATATTCGCCGTTTGCGTCATCCCGCTCTGATCGACATTGGCAATGTTCCCCGTCCCGCCCTGGGTCACGTACGCCACGTTCATTGTATCCGCCTGTTTCACCGTGATCATGTTGTCGCTGCCATACAACTGCGCGGTGTACGCCTGGTTGCCGGACCCCGACTGATCAAACTCGGCGCTGTTGCCCGTGCCGTTCGATGAACCCTGCACCAGGTTGCCGGTGCCGCGCTGATCGGAGATCAAGAGGTTGTCGCTACCGTTCTGATCAAAATACAGCTCGTTATACGACTCAGCCTGACTCACGGTGGTTTTGTTGCCCGTGCCGGTCTGATGCGTGGTCATCACGTGCCCGACGCCATCCTGAGTGAAGCTGGCAACGTTGCCATTCCCCGCCTGAGTCACCGTCGCACGCTGGTTGCTGCCGAACTGGCCGCCCGATTGCGGGCCTTTCCAGTTGCTCGCGTAGACCTTGTTGTCGTTGCCTACGGAGGTGGCGCTGAGCACGTGGCCGTCGCCGCTTTGATAGGTGTAGTGCACGTTGCCGTTGCCCACCTGGTACAGCGCCAGCGTCGAGTTGACCGATTCGAATTGGTCGGCGTAGATCGCGTTGGTGTTGCCGACCTGGGTGACGGCGGCGTTGTTGTTTTCGCCGAAGCTTTGGTCGACCACGGTTTCGTTGCTGTCGCCGTATTGGTTGACGGTGGCCTGGCTGGCGAGTTGGCTGTCTTGCCAGATTTCACTGCCGTTGAGGTTGCCGAACTGGTTGATGGTGATGTTGCCGCCGGTGCCGTTGCGCTGGTCGCCGTAGGCGTAGTTGTTTTCGCCGGCCTGGTTGATGCCGATCTGGCCGCCGTTGTGAGTGACCTGTTCGGCGGTGCCGTAGTTGGCGGTGCCGTATTGGGTGATCACCGAGCTGTTGCCGCTGCCTTCATAGAGTTGTTCGATGTTGGCTTCGTTGCTGTCGCCGAACTGGAAGGTTTTGCCTTCGCTGCCGTTCTGCGAATCCTGATAGATGAACGAGAAGTTACCGCTGCCTTGCTGCTGTTGCAGCGCACTGTTTGGTGCGCCGAAACCCAGCGACTGGCTGGCGTGGGCGGTGTTGAAGGCGCCGACCTGTTGCTGGGTGATGGTGGCGTTGTCTTCGTAAAGCTGTTCGGCGTAACCGGCGTTGTAGTCGCCGACCGCGTCCTGGGTAATCACGCTGCTGGCGTGGTCTTGCACGGCGGCGGCGTCGTTGCCTTGGCCCAGTTGGGTCTGGGTGGCGGTGCTGAACGGCGCTTGGGTCTGTTTCACGTCCGCGATGTTGGCAGTACCGGCCTGACTCTGGTTGGACAGGCTGTCGTCGGCCATGGCCTGGGCACTGATCATGACCAGGAGGGCGGCGGTGAGGGGCGTCAGTTTGAACATGATGATCTCTCCGATGATTTGCAGTGCTTAGCGATATTGCTTGACCGAAACGCTCATGCCGTTGCCCGACTGGGTCACGGCGCTTTGCAGCCCCGTGCCGGCCTGCTCGATGCTGGCGTCGTTGTTGTTGCCGTTTTGCGAAATCTGCGCGCGGTTGTGGCTGCCGTTCTGGGTGATCGAGGCGGCGTTGCCGGAACCGTTCTGGTTGATCAGCGCCATCAGGTCGCTGCCCTGTTGCAGGATGTAGGCTTCCTGATTGCTGCCCGACTGCACGATCTGCCCGAGCAGCGACTGACCGTTCTGTTGCAGCAGGGCGACGTTGGCCTGGCCGAGCTGATCGATCAGGGCTTGCTGACCCACCGGTGGGGGCAGTTCGCCGAGGTCGCTGCTGGTCGGGGCCAGGTCGTCGTTGTCCATCAGGTCGTCGGCACGCACGCCCGCACTGCTGCACAACAGGAGCAGGCAAAGCAGGGCGGCGGTCGGCGTGTTCATGGCTCACATCCTGTCGGGCGTTAACCGGTTCGAAGTCGGTTCCGGCCACCCGAAAGTGGCCGGGGATCAGGCTTACAGCGTGGTCACCGAGACCGTGCGCACGGTGCCCTGGGAGGAGCGGATCGTCGCGGTCGGGTTGGCCGATGGCACTACCGTCGTGTTGTTCAGCGTCAGCCGCCAGCGACCGGTGACCGGTACGGTGGTGGTGCCGAGGGTGACCAGCCCGGTCGGGGTGGTGACCTGCACGGTGATGGTGTTGCCGGTGGTCACTGACGAGGTGCCAGTGAAGTCCCAGTTGAAGCGTCCACCTGCTCGTGCCTGCACTGTTGAAGCAGTGACGGTGAAGGTCTCTGCCGCTGGCCGTGGCGACACTTGCACGGTGACCGTGGCCGGCGTCGACAGGGCGCCGAAGCTGTCCCGGGCGATGTAGGTGAAGGTCGTGGTGAACGCCGTGGTCACGGTGGCTGGTGGGGTGTAGGTGATCACCGTGCCGTCAGTGCTGACCGTGCCACGGCCGGCGGCCGGTTGGGTCAGGCTGGCGACGCCGAGCGGCACGTTGCCTTCCGGATCGGTGTCGTTGGCCAGGACGTTGATCGGGATCGCCACACCCAACGTGGCGACGCTGTCGGCGACGGCGGTCGGTGGCCGGTTTGGCGCGACGCTGATCGTCACGGTGGCCGGCGTGGTCGAGGCCAGGCCTTTGGCGTCCTGCGCTTTGTAGGTGAAGGTGGTGGTCAGTGGCGCGTTGACCACCGCTGGCGGGGTGTAGACCACGGCGGCGGTGCCGCTGAGGGCGACCGTGCCTTGGCCGGCAGCCGGTTGGGTCAACGCGGTGATGCTCAGCGGCGTGTTGCCGTCGGGATCGCTGTCGTTGGTCAGCAGGCTGAGGGTGATCGGCACGCCGAAACTGGTGCTGCCGGTGTCGGCATTGCTGATTGGCGCCTGGTTTTCCCCGGTGTCCGGCGCGGTGCCGAGCACGACGACGGCCTCAGTGTCACTGCCGCCGGCGGCGGATTTCACCGTTACGGTAGCCGGTGGCTGGGTCAGGTCGGCAACGGTGATGCGTTGCAACGTGCCGGTTTTCGACAGGCGCCCGTAGCCTTGGGCAACCATGTCCGGGATCGCTACTTCATCGGTCGATGTCGCTTCGATCAACAGACTGTGATTGGCCCAGCTGTAGCGTGCGGTCTGGATTTTCACCACATCGGTGAGCTTGGCCGAAACGGCGGTCGGCCGCGTGGTGCCGGCCGGATTGGTCGCGGTCACGACGACGACCGACGGCAGAGTGCCGTTGCCCAGGCGCTGGCCGAAAAACAGACCAGTGTTGTCACCCGTCAGGCTGGTCTGGCACGGCGTTGGTGGCGGGCCGGGCAGCAGCGCGACGGTTTCGCGAAAGCACAGCGTCGAGCTGGTGTCAGCCTTGGCGAACACTTCGGCACGCACACCGGCCGAGGTCCGGCGATAGGTGGCGCGGTCGATGTCGACATGGGTTTGCTGACGGCTGTCGAGCACCTTGCCGGCGACCGTGAACAGGGTGGTCTGAATGGTCCCGGCGCCGGACGGCCCGACGATGCGCACGAAGTTAGTGTTGAACGGGCTGCCGGTCACCGCTTCGGTGAGGTTCGGGTCGCCGACGAAAGTTTCGACGCTGCCGGTGTCCGGGTTCACTTCGGTGTAGGGGCCGTTGAGGCTGCGCAGGAACGGGCCGATGGCGCCGTTGAGCGTGCCGCTGAAATCGCCCGGCGCACCGATGCCGATGTCCTTGGTGATGTTGATCGCGCGCCGTCCCGGGGTGGTGACATTGACGGTTTCGACGCCATACGGGTGGGTGATGACGTAGGTGCCAGCCACGGGAACGTTCACCCGAATGCGGATCCGCGCGAAGCTTTGCTGATCGCCATCCACCGGGTTCTCGGAGGCAAACGCCGCTTCGATCCCGGCGACATAAGCGTCCATGCCAAACCCGGCGCCGTTGTTGGGGATATTGGTTTCGGCGAGGAACCAGAAGGCTTCCGGCGGCCAGTTGTCGGGGAATACCATCGGCAGGCTGTCATCGTAGATGCCCGGTTCTGCCAGCAGGGTGCACATGTAGGCGGGTGGCGTGGTGACGCCGACGCGCGAACTGGCGGCGCGCGACTGGCACAGCTCCATCGACAGGTTATTGCTGTCCTGGTACCACATCGGGAATTTCCCGGTGGCGAAGGTGTAGGGGCCGGGGTCGACGGCGGCGAGTTGCGCATAGGCACTGCCGGTCAGCGAGAGAGCGAGCCCGAGCGCGTTGAGCGCAAAGCGTGGCCACTTGTTCATGATGCCTCCTGATGCGGATCTGGGCATGTGAGCGTTCATTGCACGATGACCACTTCTTCGGTATCGCTGCCGCCGTTGGACGACGTCACGCGGACCTTGGCCGGCGGTATCGGCGAGATCCCGGTGGCCAGACTTTTCACCGCGCCGTCGCCACTCAGCGCACCAATCGCGGCGCCGCTGATCGAGGTGGCGGTGAGTACCGGCGGCGAGGTTTCGTCACTGGTCGAAGCCACCAGCGTCAGTTGCCCGGAGCTGAGGCTGTATTCGGCGCGCGAAATCACCACCAGGTCGGTCAGGGTCATGGGCAGGGTGGTCGGCGTGCTGCTGGCGATGGCCAGGTGGTTGTCGGCGGTCACCTGCAGGACGCTCGGTACGGTCGGGTTGGCCGACGATTGCGCGTACCAGGCACCGGTGGAGTTGGCTTCGGTCATGTTCAGCACCGGGGTGAAACTGGTCACGGCGACGGTGCCCGGGGCTGGCGGTGCGAGGACGAACACGTCCTGCTGGGCGACCGGCGCGCTAGTCCCGGCTTTACGCGAGTAGGTGCTGCGCTGGGTGATCATTGGCGTTGGCCGGACCACGGTCGAGAGCTTGCCGGAGACGGCAAACGCAGTCGTACGCAAGTCAATCCCGCCGGGGCCTTCGATGCGCACGTAGTTGGTGTTGAACGGGCTGCCGGTGACCGCCTCGCTGAGGTTCGGGTCGCCGACAAATTGTTCGGCGGCACCGGTCACCGGGTTGGTCTCGGTGTAGGGGCCGTTGACGCTGCGCAGGAACGGGCCGATGTCACCCTTAAGCGCGCCGTCGTAGGTTTTCGGCGTGCCGATGCCAATGTCGCGGGTCATGTTGATCGCGCGGCGGCCGGGGGTGTCGATATTGAACACGTCGACACCGTATGGGTGGGTGATGACGTAGGTGCCGGCGGTGGGCACATCGACGCGAATGCGGATCCGCGCGAAGCTGACTTGATCGCCTTCGACCGGTTCTTCGGCGGCGAACGCGGCTTCGACGGCGCTGATATAAGTCAGGTCGATCCCGCGTGCAGCATCGACGAGGGTGGTTTCGCCGGTGAACCAGAACGCTTCATCGGGGAAGTTGCTGGGGAAAGCAATCGGCTGGGTGTCGTCGAACACGCCGGGGGTCGGCAGCAGCGAGCACATGTACGAAGGTGCGCCCGGAGCGCTGGGCACGCGAGAGCTGAGGGCTTTGGACAGGCACAGATCGAGAGTGCGACCGTGGGTGTCCTGATACCAATTGGCGAAACCGCCATTGGCCGGCGTATACGGACCTGGATCAACAGCAAACAAAGCGGCCTGGGCAATGCCCTGGGCCAAGGCGCTCACGACCAGGACAGTCGCGGTTTTGGACAGTAAAGGGTGCATGAGTTAATCCCTCTATCAAAGTACCTGCCCCTTGGGGGTGGGTCAGTTGCAGAGGGCCTGTACACCTTCCATGCCAAGGTGCGGTGAATGGGCGCAAGAGGGCCGGGATAGAGTGCTTTCGCCGTTGCGAAGTGCTGAGCGCGACAGGCGGGAAAAGGGCGCAATTCCCCAGAATCGGGGACGATGGGGATGAACACAGAACCCCTGTAGGAGCTGCCGAAGGCTGCGATCTTTTGATCTTGATTTAAAAACAGGATCAAAAGATCGCAGCCTTCGGCAGCTCCTACAGGGATTTGGGGTGGGTTTGGGATTGGTGCATCGGGGCGATATCCCCGCAACCGGGCAAACACCCAACCGTGGGCTATAACCCTATAGGGACGTATCGGGAAGTCGCCGCCATGAACATACAGTCGAAATCGCTTGCGCTCGAGGAGGGCAATCTACGCTTGAGCTCGCGCAAGCAGTCGTTCAATCTGCTGCGCTGGTTTTCGCTGATCAGCATGGCGGTGATCGGCACGGTGGCGGTAGCGCTCGGGGCGGTGTCGACACGGTTTGTGATCGAAGAAAGCGTGCAGCGCGATGCCTTGCTCACCGCGCAGTTCATTCAGGCCATCGCGTCAGCCGAGGTGCGCCACGTTTCCATCCCCAATGTGCGAACCATGGGCGAGTTGCTCGACCCGCGCCAGGACAAGAATTTCCCCGACGTCGATCCGCAGGCCCGCGCAGGTGCCCGGGGTGAGTTTCTTGATCACATCGAACACCTGCCTGACGTGATCCTCGCTAACATCTATGCACCGGACCGCCAGGTGATCTGGTCGACCAACCCGGCGTTGATGAACAAAACCATCGAAGCCGACGAAGACCTCGATCGCGCCTTCAACGAAAAAATCCCGGTGTCGGCCAGCTACCACGACGTCGACAAGGCTCGTGAAGAACAGAAGTTCATCATCCCGCCGGATTACATTTTCATCGAAAACTACATCCCGCTGTTCGACGCCGACGGCAAGAACGTCACCGCGATGGTCGAGATCTACAAGGAACCGAAAGACCTCATCGCCCGAATGGAACGTGGGTTGACGCTGATCTGGCTGGCCACCGCGCTCGGCGGCGGCCTGATTTATCTGGGGCTGTACTGGATCGTCCGGCGCGCGGCGATTCTCCTCGCCGTCCAGCAAAAGCAACTGATTGCCAATGAAACCTATGTTGCGCTGGGCGAGATGTCCTCCGCCGTGGCGCACAGCCTGCGCAATCCGCTGGCGACCATCCGCTCCAGCGCCGAGTTGGCACTGGAGTTCGATGCCGGCCCGGCCGAGAAGAACATCAAAGACATCATCGGCCAGGTCGATCGCATGTCGAAATGGGTGCGCGAGTTGCTGCAATCGTTGCGTCCGCTCAACGATGACCCGGAACCGGTGAATCTGGTGGCAACGCTGCACGAAAGTCTTGTCGCCTTCGAACAGCAGATCGCCAGGGCCGGGGTGCAAGTGGTGTTCCATCCGCAGCACACGCCGATGGTGCTCAGTCAGCCGGTGCAACTGACGCAGATCCTCAACAGCCTGCTGGCCAATGCGCTGGAAGCGATGGACAAGGGCGGCACATTGACCGTCAGCCTTGAGCCAGCGGCTGACGGCGGTGTCTGCGTAGCGCTCAGCGACACCGGCAAAGGCATGAACGAAGAGCAGCGGACCATGGCGTTCCGGCCGTTTTTCACCACCAAAACCGGTGGTCTGGGCGTCGGCCTGGTGCTGGTCAAACGCATCATGGAACGCTTCGGCGGCGGCGTGACGCTCGACAGCCGCGAAGGCGAGGGCACCACCGTGCGCCTGGCCTTTCAACTCGTCCCCTGAGCCACATTTCCCATCTGACAATCCATCACTCACTGTAGGAGCTGCCGAAGGCTGCGATCTTTTGATTTTGTTTTTAAGATCAAAAGATCGCAGCCTTCGGCAGCTCCTACGGGGGTTTTGTATGACCCAAAGTTTTTATGAACTTCCCCCATCAGTGGGTGTCAAGCCCCGGTCACCGGGGAGTGGGGGACACCACAGGCATCGCAAGTCACTGTTACAACTCGAAATGATTTCTTGGCGCACTAGTTGCAAAACACCATCACCCCTTCCTTGATGAGGCGGCTGGTGATGGACAGAACAACGCGTAACCCAAGTAACACCTTCCTGCTGACGCCGCTGAGCGTCTTCCTGCTGTTGACCCTCAGCACCATGGCCGGCGTTCGCGCCAGCCCGATCGATGACGAGCGCGAGCCGGAAGCGTCCGATCCGTCGGCTTACTACGACGAGCCGACGGACGAGGCGACGGCGCTCAACGCTATCCTGACCATGCCCGAGGCCAACGAAGATTCCTTCGATTTGCCCGACGGTGTGAAAGGCTCGCGTAATACCACTCGCGCAGAAAACATTCTGCCGCCGACCGTGCAGACCAGTTTCAACTACCCCACCAACGGCAAGCCGAGCCCGCTCTATGGCGCGCAACCGTTCACCCAGCAGTTGACCCTGTTCGAAGAGTTCGGCCCGGAAAAACTCGACCCGACCACCCCGGCCGCGCCGCTGCCATTCCCGCCCGCCGCGATCGGCCCGGCGCCCGCACAAGACCCGAACAACATCGCCCGCAGCGCGCCACCCGGCACGGCGCTTGATGCGTTCTTGCGGCAGCCTGGGCTGACACCATTCCCTAGTCAGTTTTCCAACGTGGTCGACCGCAACCCGTGGCAGGCGCAGATCGAAGTGTTCCTCAACCGCCATATCGGCTCGTCGGCAGAAGGGCGGCCGCCAGGAAAAGGCTGGGCGCACCAGCGCTGGAACGAGTTCTACCCGCAAGTCGCCTACAAAACCGCGCAGACTGGCGCGCGGCTCAATGGTGGCCTGCGTGACAGCGTGCAGATGCACCATTACGCAGTGGGTGAATTCGGCGCCGGCGGCCTTTACCACAACGTCGCGGGTGTGCCGCTGACGGACGGCACGGCCAAAGGCGTCGATCCGCGCTTCCACCCGAGCATGCCGGTGCAGAACCACAACGCGGTGTGGACCTTCGACGGCACGCTGCCACCGAAACTGTTGATGGTGCGTTACGGCCAGCCGGTGATGATGCGCCACTACAACGGCCTGCCGATCGATCCAGCGGCCAACCGTGGTTTCGGCCTGCACACCATCAGCACCCACGAACACAATGGCCACGCGCCGGCGGAAAGCGACGGCTATGCCAATGCTTTCTTTTTCCCGGGGCAGTTCTACGACTATCGCTGGCCGATCCAGCTCGCCGGTTACGACAGCATCAACACCAAGGCCGAAGATCCGCGCGCGGCATTTCCCTGCGCACCGGGCGAAACCCTGTGGGTCAACGACGTGGCGCCGGCGAAAAAGACCTGCGACCACGGCACCATCAAGATCCGTGGCGACTGGCGCGAAACCATGAGCACCCACTGGTTCCACGACCACATGCTCGATTTCACCGCGCAGAACGTCTACAAGGGCAACGCGGCGATGATGAACTATTACAGCGCCCTCGATCGCGGTAACGAGTCGGTAAACGACGGCGTCAACCTGCGCCTGCCCAGCGGCAGTGCGCTGCCGTGGGGTAACCGTGACTATGACGTCAACCTGGTGTTCGCCGACAAGGCCTGGGATCAGGAAGGTCAGCTGTGGTTCAACCCGTTCAACACCGATGGCTTCCTTGGCGATCAGGTGTTGGTCAACTGGCAGTGGAAACCGACGCTCGACGTGCGCGCGCGCAGCTACCGTTTCCGCATCCTCAACGGCTCGGTGTCGCGTTACTTCAAACTGGCGCTGGTGCGTGAAATCAAAGGCAGCGGCGGCGAGTTCCAGGGGCCGAAAAACTCCGGCGTGTCGTACAGCCGTGTGCCGTTCCACATGATCGCCAACGACGGCAATATCATGGAACACAGCGTGCCGTTCGACGGCACGATGGACCTGGACGCCGATGGCGATAAACAGAACCACAACGCGATTCTGCCGACCCAGGGCATCGCCGAGCGCTTCGACATCATCGTCAACTTCGGCAAAAACGGCATCAAGCCTGGCGACAAGGTGTTCTTCCTCAACCTGCAGGCCCACGACGACGGCAAAGGCCCCAAAGAAGTGATCTCGCTGGCCGACGTGCTCTCCGAGAAATACCTCGCGGTGATCAAGCAGAGCAGCAAAGGCCCGCAGTGGGACAAGGGCGATCCGGCGGTGGGCAAGGTCTTGCAGCTGAACGTCAAGGCCTACACCGGCCAGGATCTGGCCATGGACCCGGCAGCCTACGAACCGGCCAAACCGGGCAAGGCGGAAGGGCTGGTGATGATCCCGCTGAAGATCCATCGCGACAACGCTGCCGATAAAGCCCTGCTGGCCAACGCCCGTCACCGCACCTTCACCTTCGGCCGTTCCGACGGCACCGATGAAGCGCCGTGGACGGTCAAGACCGATGGCGGTTTCGGCTTCCACATGGACCCACGTCGGCTGAACGCCTCGACCCGACTGTCCAGCGGCCCGACCGACGCCGGTGTCACCGGTTTCGGCACCCTGGAGGTGTGGAACATCAAGGCCGGCGGCAAGGGCTGGAGCCATCCGGTGCACGTGCACTTCGAAGAAGGGATCATTCTCAGTCGCGGCGGCAAGGCACCACCCGAGTGGGAAAAATGGGCGCGCAAAGACGTCTACCGGATCGGCTCCGAAGCCGATGGGCTGGACAGCGTCGAGATGGCGATCAACTTCCGCGAGTTCGCCGGGACCTACATGGAGCACTGTCACAACACCCAGCATGAGGACAACTCGATGCTGCTGCGCTGGGACCTTGAGAAGCCCGGGCAATTGCAGTTGATGCCGACGCCTCTGCCAAGCTGGGACGGTGTGCGCTACGTCAACTCCGCCGCGCTGCCAACCTTCCGCAACGGCGATGGCTTCGGCCCGCAAGTGACCGTGAAAAAATGAACCGCGAGCGCGCCGTCATGCCAACACAAACTCCGCGTTCCCGCGCGCTGGGCATGCACCTGGTGCTGATGCTGGTGGTCTGTGTGCTCGGCAGCCGCGTGCTGCTGGCGCACCAGGCCAGTGTCGGTGAACCGCCAGCGGCCAGTGAATCCGCCACCCCGTGGGGTGGCGACTACTTCCCCAATACCCTGCTGACCGATCAGGACGGTCGGCAGGTGCATTTCTTCGATGATCTGATCAAAGGCAAAGTGGTGGTGATCAACTTCATCTTCACCTCGTGCAGCGACTCCTGCCCGCTGGAAACTGCACGCTTGCGCCAGGTGCAGAAACTGCTCGGCGATCGCGTCGGGCAAGACATCTTTTTCTACTCGATCAGCATCGATCCGCTCAGCGATACGCCCGAAGTGCTCAAGGCCTATGCGCAGCGCTTCAAGGTCGGTCCCGGCTGGAAATTTCTCACCGGTGAATTCGAAGACGTCACCGACCTGCGCAAGAAGCTCGGGCTGTTCATCGAAGGCGTCGACAACGGTCGCAGCAAAGACCACAACCTCAGCCTGATCGTCGGCAACCAGACCACCGGGCGCTGGATGAAAGCCTCGCCGTTCGAGAACCCGTGGATCCTCGCCGATCAACTGGCCAACACCCTGCAAAACTGGAAACAGCCCAGTGTCGAAGAAAGCTACGCCAACGCCCCGGACATTCGCCCGCCGAGCAATGGCGAAGAATTGTTCCGCACCCGTTGCGCGTCGTGCCACAGCCTCGGCCCGCAGGACGGTCAGGGCATCGGCATGCGCAGCATCGGCCCGGACCTGATCGGTGTGACGCGCAATCGCGACGGCAAATGGCTGAATCGCTGGATTCGCGAACCGGATCGCCTGCTCGCGGAAAAAGACCCGATTGCGCTGCAACTGTATGAACAATTCGAGCGAATCCCGATGCCCAACCTGCGGCTCGACGAAGCGTCGGCGCAGTCGATCATCGACTTCCTCAGTGACGAAACCGAGCGTCAGCAAACGGCCGCCAAAGCCATGGCCGACGGCGGCTTGACGCCAGTAACACCGGGCGATAGCGCCGCGACAGTGAGTCGGATGCAGTAGCGGCGAAAGAGCATCATTGAACCGTGTGTCGCGGTCAGAGCCACCTACACTGATGGCTGTAACCGGCTCGATACAAATACTCCAGGGCACTCCCATGCAGCGACTGGAAGCACAAAAAACACCTGCGCCGCACGCACCGGCAGCAGTCAGCAAGGGATGGCGCGAGCAGTTCAATCTGCTGCGCTGGTTCTCGCTCGCAAGTTTTTTCATCATCGCGGCCGTGGCGCTGGGGCTCGGTTACATCTCCACGCGTTTTGTCGTCACTGAAAGCGTCGAGCGCGATGCGCTGCTGACCGCGCAATTCGTCCAGGCCATCGGCGAAGCGGAAGTGCGCCACGCCGGCATCAGCCCGGCGCGCACCATGGGTGAAATGCTCGATATGCGTCAGGACGGCAAATACCCCGATGTCGATCCCGAAGCGCATGCTGCGGCGCGCAGCGAGTTTCTCGATCACGTCGAACATCTGCCGGATATTTTGCTGGCCACCGTGTATGCGCTGGATCGCACGGTGATCTGGTCGACCAATGCCGAGCTGATCGGCGTGCACATCGAGGACGACGACGAGCTCGATGAGTCGTTCGAAATGAGAGTACCGGTCTCCTCCAGCTATCACAAAATCGACGACGAACGCCCAGAACAACGTCTGCTGCGCGAACCGAAATACCTGTTCATCGAGAACTACATCCCGATGTTCAACGCCGACAAAAGCAAAGTCATCGCCATGGTCGAAATCTACAAGGAACCGGCGGATCTGGTTGATCGTATCGACCGTGGTTTCGCTTCGATCTGGGCGGCGACGTTTTTTGGTGGTGCGGCGATCTTTCTCGCCTTGTTCTGGATCGTCCGCCGTGCGGCGACGTTGCTGCAGAGCCAGCAGCAACAACTGATCAGCAACGAAACCTTTGTCGCCCTCGGCGAGATGTCTTCGGCGGTGGCGCACAGCCTGCGCAATCCGCTGGCGACCATTCGCTCCAGCGCCGAACTGGCCCAGGAAGTGGCCAGCTCCGGCGCGCAACGCAACATCGGCGACATCATCAGCCAGGTCGACCGCATGTCGCGCTGGGTGCGAGAACTGCTGGTGTCGCTGCGGCCAATGAATGACGACGGCGAGGCGGTCGATCTGGTGCTGGCGGTCGAGGACACCTTGGAAGCCTTCGATGCGTTGATCCAGCGCAGCCGCGTCGACGTGCGATTCAGTCCGCAAATCTGCCCGCCAGTCGTCAGTCAGAAGGTGCTGCTCACGCAAATCCTCAATAGCCTGTTTGCCAACGCTCTGGAAGCCATGCCCAAGGGCGGTGTGCTCAGCGTCGAATTCGCCACGCCGCAGCCAGACTGTGTACGCATGACCCTGAGCGACACCGGCAAGGGCATGAGCGCGCCGCAGCAACTGCTGGTGTTCAAACCGTTTTTCACCACCAAACAGGGCGGCCTCGGGGTTGGCCTGGCGTTGGTCAAAAGAATCATGGAGCGTTTCGCAGGTTCGGTCGTGCTGACCAGCCGCGAGCAGGAAGGAACCCGCGTCAGTCTCAACTTCAAAGTGGCATCGGGAGGGGAATATGGAGCACAGCATTCTGCTGGTCGAAGATGACGAACTGCTGGCCGAAAATATTCAGACCTACCTGGAGCGCAAGGACTTCGAGGTGACGGTCTGCCATTCGGCCGAAGACGCGCTGGAGCAGTTGGGCAGCTTCATGCCTGACATCGTGCTGACCGACAACTCGCTGCCGGGCATGAGCGGTCATGACCTGATCCAGAAGCTGCGCATCAGCGCGCCGGATCTGAAAGTGATCATGATGACCGGTTACGGCAACGTCGAAGATGCGGTGGTGGCGATGAAGGAGGGCGCCTTTCATTACGTGACCAAACCGGTGGCGTTGGCGGAACTGAAACTGCTGCTCGACAAGGCGTTGGCCACCGAGCGCATGGAGCGCACGCTGTCGTTCTATCAGGAACGCGAGGCGCAGAAATCCGGGGTGCAGGCGCTGATTGGCGACTCGGCGCCGATGCAGTATTTGAAAAACACCATCGGCCAATTGCTCGATGCCGAGCGGCGCATGGCCAACACCGATTTGCCGCCGGTTCTGGTAGAAGGCGAGACCGGCACCGGTAAAGAATTGGTGGCCCGTGCGCTGCACTTCGACGGCCCGCGCAGCAAAGGCCCGTTCATTGAATTCAACTGTGCGTCGATCCCGTCGAATCTGGTCGAGTCGGAGCTGTTCGGTCATGAGAAAGGCGCGTTTACCGACGCCAAGGATCGCCGTGTCGGGCTGGTGGAAGCGGCGGATGGCGGCACGTTGTTTCTTGACGAGATCGGCGAGATGGACCTGCTGTTGCAGGCGAAGATTTTGAAGTTGCTCGAGGATCGAACGATTCGCCGGGTCGGTTCGGTGAAGGAGCGCAAGGTCAACCTGCGGGTGATCAGTGCGACCAACTGCAACCTTGAACAGATGGTGCAGCAGGGCAAATTCCGCCGCGATCTGTTTTTCCGCTTGCGTATCATCTCGATCAAGGTGCCGCGTTTGTATGCCCGGGGCGAGGATATTTTGCTGTTGGCGCGGCACTTCCTTGCCAGCCATGGCAAACGCTACGGCAAACCGAACCTGCATTTCAGCCAGCAGGCTGAGGAGCTGCTGCTCAGTTACACCTGGCCGGGCAACGTGCGCGAACTGCGCAACATGCTTGAGCAGACCGTGTTGCTGGCGCCGAGCGACACCATCGCCGCACATCAGTTGAACGTGTGCATGAGCCTGGTCGATGAACCGCCGATGCATTTGCACGAAACCCCGCTGCATTACGAACCACGGCCGGCGAGCAATACCGAATCGATGAACCTGCCGGAAGTCGAACGCGACATGGTGCGCAAGATGCTCGACAAGACCGACTGGAACGTCACCAAATCCGCGCGCCTGCTGGGCCTGAGCCGCGACATGCTGCGCTACCGCATCGAAAAACTCGGCCTCGCCCGCCCCGACAAACGCCAGTGGTAACCCCACCGCAAATCCAATGTGGGAGCGGGCTTGCTCGCGAATGCGGTGTGTCAGTCATTTTGATGTCGGCTGACAGACCGCATTCGCGAGCAAGCCCGCTCCCACAGGGTTCTGTGGTGTCTGCAGATATGTGGTCACCCGAATCAACGCTGCTGCCGACTCAAACACTCCAGCAAACACCCCGGATCCAGTACCTCGTCATTCACATAAATCCCGCGCTCGGCATCGTACGTGCGGATAAACACCCGCACCGTCGCATCCGCCACCGTCGGCAATTGCGAATCGGAGAACTCGTGGTCACCCGGGATCACCACAAAATCCTGCGGCGCCGTATCGTCATAAGGCTTGGGCGGCGTGGAACTCAGTGAATACGGGGCAGGGTGAGCGAAGGGCTGGTTCGGCCCGTAGTAAACAAAATTGCTGTCCAGCGCTTGCGCCTGACTGGCAGCAAGCAGACAACCCATCAACAGCAGCCGATCGAGCCTATGCATGGCGGCACCTGCAAATACGGTTTTCCCCAAGGCTATTAACTATAGCTGCCCCCCACGAAACCAATGTAGGAGCAGCCGGCGGCCCGAGCCTCCGGCAGCTCCTACACTCAGGAAATCGGGTGGCTCACGTGCCCCGGCTGTGCGTAAAGATCGATGCCAAGGGCATGCATAACTTTCAAAACCGTGTCGAAGCGCGGTTTTGCACCCGGTGCGAACGCCTTGTACAGACTCTCGCGACCCATGCCAGAAGTTTTGGCTATCTGCGTCATCCCGCGCGCCTTGAGCACATAGCCGATTGCGCGAAGAAACTCTTCGTTATCCCCGTCTGCGAGTACCTGAGACAGGTATTCGCTGATGGCTTCGTCACTGTCCAGCAGTGCTGCCATGTCGAAATTCGTCAACGTCTGGCTCATGGTTAAACCTCCTTAGCCATTTTTTGTGCGCGTCGGATGTCTGCGTTTTGTGAAGATTTGTCGCCTCCAGCCAAAAGAACGATGACTGCACCGTTACGCATCGTGAAATACACCCGAAAGCCCGCACCCACATCTACGCGCATTTCAGAGACGCCATCACCCACCGATTTGACGTCGCCGAGATTTCCTGTTGAAGCCCGATCAATGCGGCGGGCGATGGCCACCTTGGCCCGCAGGTCTCGAACCGATTGGTGCCAAGCCTGAAATACCGCTGTTTGTCGAATAAGATAATTCATTGCCCGACTGTATCCAAGTAGATACAGGCGAGCAGTCAGCCAAGTCTTCTATCAAACCTTGAAAAATCGTCGGCATTTGTAGGCAACGATCGCTTCATTTGTAGGAGCTGCCGCAGGCTGCGATCTTTTGATCTTGATCTTAAAAACAAGATCAAAAGATCGCAGCCTGCGGCAGCTCCTACAGGGGGTGGTTTACAAGTTTGTAACAACCGGGATTGGCGGGCTGATCTAGACTCGGATCCGCTCAATCACGAGCATCGTCCGGAGTGCGCCATGGAAGTGCCCAACAAAAAAACCGCCATCGACAGCAATCGACAGGCGTGGAACGATTCCGCCCGCCATCACCAGGATTCGCCTGACTGGCGGGCATTACTCGGCGAAGTTGCGCAGGCGGATTTCTCTTGCCTCGATGAGACGTTGAGCGGGTTGCTTGAGGTCGACGGCAAGGATGTGATTCAACTGGGCTGCAACAACGGCCGCGAGAGTCTTTCGTTGTTCGCGCTCGGTGCGCGCAGTGTGGTCGGTGTCGACCAGTCGGCGGCGTTTCTCGAACAGGCGCGGCAGCTGAACAAGCGTTCGCCGCACAACGCCGAGTTCATTGAAAGCGATATTCATCACCTGCCAGCGTCCTTGCACAATCGCTTCGACGTGGCGCTGATCACCATCGGTGTTCTCAACTGGATGCCCGACATCGGCGAGTTTTTCGGCCACGTTGCGAAGACCCTGAAACCGGGCGGCAAACTGGTGATCTACGAAACCCATCCGTTCCTGGAAATGGTCGACCCGGATGGCGAAGATCCGTACCGCCTCGCCAGCTCGTATTTCCGCGCCGAACCGTTTGTGCAGGAAGAGCCGATTGTCTACGTCGGCAAAGTTGAGCAGCAGGCGGCGAAGTCGTATTGGTTTGTGCATAACCTTGGCGCCATCTTCAGCGGTGCGATTGCGGCCGGGCTGAACATCGCGCACTTCAAGGAGTATGCGCATTCGAATCGGGAAGAGGTGTATGACCAGTATCTGAATCAGCAAGCGCAGATGCCGATGTGCTTCACCCTCATCGTCACTAAAATCTGAAACCTGTAGGAGCTGCCGCAGGCTGCGATCTTTTGATCTTCAAAGTCAAAAGATCGCAGCCTGCGGCAGCTCCTACAAGGGTCTCCGGCGCACAGCAGCACCCTTGTGGGAGCTGAGCTGAGCTTGCTCGCGAAGAGGCCTCATGATCGCCACAACATTTCAGATCTGAATCAAGCCCGCGCCGCCGCACTCACCACCGGCCGCCCTGGTTTGCGCAGCGGTTCCAGCCGTGAACCCTCATACCGCGTCTCCCGGAAAAACTTCCAGCGACCGAACAGGCAATACACGTTCATCACACGCCCCTGCTCGTGATAGCCCATGCGGATATGCAGCTTCAGCGCCGGAATATTGTGCGTCTCGCAAACATCCACCACCTTGTTGCAGCCTTTGGCCGCCATCGCCTCCCACAGCGCTACCTGCACATCTACCGACAGGCTGCTGCCGAAATACGCGCGAGTCATTTCACCGCCAAACTCAAAGAATTCCCCGGGCTTTACCGCGAATGTGCAGCCGTAATAATGACGGTCGTGATAATCACGCAGACTGCCCCAGATAAACCCCACCGCATGCCCATCGGCATCGAGGTACATGTGCCCGGTGTGACCCTCGGCCGCCAGCTCGGCCATGGTCTCCACGCGATCACCAAAATGTTTGGCGAACGCCCCGGCATTTTCCGTGGTGATATCGACTTTGCGCAGCCCATCGTAAGGGCGCAGTTTGTGCGGCGGCACCGGGCTGACCAGGTCGCGTTCCATCCACAACAGTTCCCAATGGAAGAACACGTAGCGTTTCCACAGCGTGCCGAAAGTGCGGCCCAAGCCTTTTTGCCGGATGCGTTCTTGTAGTTTTTCGATGACGCTCATGATGCCCTCCGTGGCCGTAGCCCGGGTGTTGTGGATGGTGCTTTTGAGGGTATAGATCACCTGTGCAAATTCATTTCAAAGTGCCATCTTCGAAAGTATTGCAAGGTATGTAACTCAATCGAGTGCCGCGGCACCGCGTAGAAAATCCTTGTTCAGATCGGTGTAGGAAACCCGTGCAACCCCGGCCAGCCGCTGCTCTAGCACGCGGCTCAGGGATTCGCCGGGATTGAGATAGGCATCACCAAAATCGCTGCCGAGCTGAGTCGGATGAGCGACGATTTCCAGCACGCCGTCGGTCGGCAAAGTGTCGTTGCGCAGGTCAATCGGCGTGCACACATAGTCGGCCGTCACACCGGCCAGACTCTGCAAACGCCAATTGAGCAAACCCTTGAAGACGCGCTTGGGCAGGCTGAGGTTGCGGCCCAGATTGCGTGCGAGGCGAATCGGTACACCCTGATGCGCGGCGAAGCGCGCGACGATCTCGCCAATCGGCCAGATGTTGTGCACGTGCTGGTGAGAGTCGATATGGCTGGGGCGCATGCCGTGATCGACGCAACGTTGCCACTGCGCCTGCAACTCTTCGCGCACCGCTTCACGATCCTCGCGGCCCAGCCAGAAGCTGTGACGCGGCAGGCTCAGGTCGAACACACCGAAGTCATCGCAGAAGGTGCGACGCGCCAGAATCGCCTGGCTCAAGGGGCGTCCGTAGGTCAGGTTGAAGTGCAGGCCAACCCGGCCTTGCAGGCTCGGATGGCGGGCCATCGCGCAGGCTGCTTCAAACGCTGGCATGTTGGCCATGGCCGTGGCGGAGCTGATGACCCCAGCCTGAAACGCAGCGAAGATCACCGCGTTTTCGTTCGGGCTGAGGCCGAAATCGTCAGCGTTGACTATGACTTGGCGAGGCATGTTCGCCCTCCGTGGTGACCGCGACAGGTTTCAGTGTGGGTTTCGCATGCTCGGCACGGCGCGCGCGCCAGGCTTGCACGTGCGGTTTCAGTCGATGCCACAGGCGCAGGCCCAGACCGAGGACGATGCCACTCGGCTGCCAGGAATAAAAACTCCAGCGCCAGTGTTCCAGTTGTCCGCTCATGCGTTCGTGCAGTTGATGGCTGGAGTTTTCCAGACTGACCCGCGAGGCATCGATCCAGCGCCAGTGGTCATCCAGGCCCCAGCGAATCCACTCTTCCAGCAACACCCGACCGCTGCCCAGATCGGCGTATTGCGGCAGGAAGGCGAGGTTGTAATCGTAGAGCCGACCCTGTTCGAGCAGACCGAGGCGATAGCTGATGCAACGCCCGTTCAACTCCAGCGTCACCACGCGCACCAGGCCTTGACCGGCGAGGGCGGTGAACGCGCGTTCGATCAATTGTCGACTGCGTTCACCGGCGAAAATCCCCACACCTTCATCACCTTTCCAGCTCACCGCTTCGACTTCGCTGATGAGCTGCAGCAGCGGCCCCATGCTCATCGCATCGGGAATGATCCGGCGCACTTCGGCACCACACGCGGCAATTCGCTTGCGCGCCCGCCGCAGCTTGTAGCGTGGGTCACCGGAGACTTCCTGATGATCGGCCTCACTGATCAGGTGCACCGGCACCCGACAACTCAGCCTTCGTTCACCGGTCGAGCTGCGCGCCATCCATTCGGTCAGCGCACTTTCTTCACCGACAGGTTCGGACAGCTCATTGAGTTGCAGCATTGCGTGGGGCAGACGTTGGCGAATCAACACCAGCGCCTTGCGCATGTCCTCACTGCCCAGCAAAGACAACAGCGCCAAGCGATCCGCCAGCGGATAGCCCAAGTGATGCAAGACCCGAAACGGCACGCCAGCAAAGCGCTCGCGACTCGCCACCAGCGGCAGGCACAGGCGCAATTCGTCCGCCTCCCAACCCAGCAGGATGTGCAGACGCTCACCCTCGCCAAGGGCCTGCTCGGCCGCACACAACCAGCCAAGGTTGTTGAACGGCGTGTGATCCGTCACCTGCAGGCGCAGCGCTTCATACGCAGCTGCCGGGAAGTCGGCGGCGCACAGCGAAGTGCGCCATTCGAATCGCGTCAGCATAGGCTCAGGCCGCCGTGGCTGTTACGGGTGGACGGGACGGTTTGCGCAGCGCATCGAGGCGTGAGCCGCTGTAGCGGCTTTCGCGGTAGAAGCGCCAGCGACCGAACAGGGTGTAGACATTCATGATGCGGTTCTGCTCGGTATAGCCCATGCGCAAATGCAGCTTGAGCGCCGGGATGTTGTGAAATTCGCAGACGTCGACGACCTTGTCGCAGCCTTGCGCGGCCATGGCTTTCCACAGCTCCAGTTGCAGATCCACCGACAGCTCGGTGCCCCAATAGGCGCGTGTCAGTTCACCACCAAACTCGAAGAACTCGCCGGGTTTCACCGGGAACATGCAGCCGTAGTAATGCCGGTCGAAATAGTCCCGCGAGCTGCCCCAGATGAACGCCACGGCATCGCCCTGATCGTCCAGGTGCATGTGCCCGGTGTGGCCCTCGTTGGCCAGTTCAGCCATGGTACCGACGCGGTCGCCGAAGTAGCGCGCGAAGGCACTGGCGTTGTCCGGTGTGATTTTCACCACCCGCAGCGGCGGGTAGGGTTTGAGGCTGTGCGGTGGCACCGGGCTGACCAGATCGCGCTCCATCCACAGCAATTCCTGATGGGAAAAGATGTAATGTTTCCACGCTTTCGCGAGGGTCGCGCGCAGGCCTTTTTGCTTGATGTGTTCGTTGAGTTTGCTGACGATGCCCATGGTGTGTGCTCCTGAACCTTGGCCTCGGCGAAACCCTTGTGGGGGTTTACTGTGGTGAAGATTGTGGTGGAGGGCTTTTGTGGCGAGGGGATTTATCCCCGTTCGGCTGCGAAGCAGTCGTCGCTCTTTAGCCTGAAAAAGCGGGGGCCGCTTCGCAGCCCAACGGGGATAAATCCCCTCGCCACAAAAGCTCCCCAGCACAATTCCTCTCACCACAACAAATCCCTTCACCACAGGTTTTATGTTCGCCTGGCCTTTCTCATGAATGTTCGCAATTGGCTTCATGACGCGATCCAGCTGAGTGCAAACAGGGTTTGTCCCGGCAACTCAAAGCTGACGCGTCCATCGCGGCAGGTAAACGGCGCGTCGCGACTGCGGTTGTCGGCGCCGAAATAGCGCAGGGCGCCGTTGTTCAGCGGGCATTTGGCTCCGCTCAAATCGACACGTTGCAGACGCGTGCCTTTGTTCACCCCGAGCAAGCCGCGTTGATCGTCGCCGGCCATCGCCAGAACATCGACTTCGAACGCATCGTTTTCCAGCCACAGCACCTGATGCAGCCAGTGCTGTGCGATGAATTGCTGGGCCAGACCGACCGGTTTCAACTCGAAATGGTCGTCGCCCAAAACCCGCAACATCCCCTTGGGATACTGTGGCTCATCGGCGGCCTGGAACCAGTTGAGCATGCTCAGCAAGCCATCCTGCGAAGCGTTGATCACCACCGATGCCCACCACAGCGAAGCGTAGTGGGTTTCCTGATCGTAGGGGCTGAGGCTGGAGCCGCTGGACATATTGGTCTGGTCGAGCAGCAAGGCTTTGCGCGGCTGACCCTTGGCGTCGAGGCCGACCAGTTCGGCGGCGCGATGCACGCTGTCGCGGTAGACGCGGGTGGCGAGCAGGTCGCGGATCATCCATTCGTGCCACGCCAGCGCATCGACCTGATCGCCCGATTCGCTGAGCAACCGCCGCGCCCAATCAATGCCGCGCTTGCTAGCCGCGTTATCGGCGAACGGCCCGTTGACCAAGCGCGAACTGGCCGGCATGGCGATGCGTACGCCAGCCTTGGCATTCGCCGGATCGCTGCGCACCTGGCGGGCCATGCTGGTGAAAATCGCCTGATATTGCGCGTAGCTGGAATAGTTGAGGTTCGGCTCATCGGCAAAGCCGATGTAGTGCGTACCTTTGCCACCGAGCGCACGAGTGCCGGCCAGCCACGCATCGAGGCCGCTGTTGCTTTGCACATCGGCACGCAAATCGGCCTGACGCTGACTGCCGGCCAGCAGGGTAATGTCCTGCTTGATGCCGAAACGATCCTGATACACCCGACGAAACGCATCTTCGAAATGTGCATTCTTCGCCATCACATCGACAAAACTGTAGTAACTCGCCGCCGTCGGTTTCAGCGTATCCAGCGCAGCATGACTGGCTGGCGGCGGCATCACGTAGGGCAGGGCGATGCCGAGATCCGGCGTGCGCCCGAGAACTTTATCGTGCAGGGTCAAGCGGGTCTGCCCGGCGTCTTCACGCAGCGCTTTCAGTTGCTGCGGATTCTGCGCAAACAGATTGGCCGTGCCATCGAGCCAAAAAGCCGCTTTGCCGCTGCCTTGCAGGCGCAGGCGCCAGATCTGTTCGCGTTCGCTGACCGGCAGGGCAAGTTGATCGAACTGCCAATAGGCGCGATAGGGTTTCAGCGCCAGCGTCAGTTGCTGATCATCGCCGACCCGCTGCGCCTGCAAACCACTGACGCCGCCATGAAACTTGCCCGCCAGCACCGCGTGTTCACCCGGCGCGACCTTGAAATACAACTCGTCGCCATTGTGCGTGTCGGCGCTGAAATGCACTTTTGCCGGGGCGAACAACGCCACCGTGCGCTCGTCGTGTTCGATGCGGTAATTGCGGAAGCTGTAGCCAGGAATCTCCAGCCGATAACTGGCCGCGCCGGGCAGCAACGGCCAGCTCTGACTGCCACGCACTTCGCTGGCCTTTATAAAGCGATCACCCGCCAGTTTGCCCTGACCATCGAGCAGATACAGATGCTCTTCATTGGCCTCGGCCTGCCACGCCGGCGTCCAGCGCACGGTCACCGTGTCCGGCCGATCGGCTTGCAGATACAGACTGCCGTCGCGGATCTCGCCCCAGCGCATCGACGCCGCAAAGGCGTCCAGCGACAGGCCGAGACCGAGCAGCAGGGCCAGGCCTTTCATGCGGCTTTCCGTTGCAGCATCAGCCACATCGGCATGACGTCGCGCGGCAGAATGATCAGCGTTTGCCAGAACGGCACGCCGCTCAAACGGCAATAAAGCACCAGCATCGCCACGGTCACCGCCAGATAGGCAATCGACGAAGCCGCCGCCGCACCGACAATCCCGTAAGCCGGAATCATCACCAGGTTCAAAGCCAGATTGAGCAGAGCGCCCAAGCCCATCAGCAACGACACCGTGCCCGGGCGATTCTTGCCCAGCAGATCCAGACGCAGAATGCTCGCATAGCAAAGGCCCAACAGCCCCGGCAGCAAGGCGAGCAGGGCTGGATACGCAGGTTGGTACACTGCACCAAACAAGGTGACGATCAGCCATTCGCCAATCACCGCCATGGCCAGGCACGCGCCGAGCATCACCGTCGCGGTCAGGCGCAGGGCCAGCGGCGTGACCTTGTCCATGCCTTCGTCCTGTTGCAACAGGCGTTTCATCAGTGGCGTGGTCACCGCTTCCGGGACGATCAGCAGCAATTCGGCGGCAGCGCTGGCCATCGCATAATGACCGAGCGCGGTACTGCCGAGCAGGGCGCCGATAAACAGATAATCCGAACGCAGGATCACTTGCTGGAAGAGCAGATCCGGATGACTGCGCGCGCTGTAGCGCAGCAGTTCTTTCTGGCTGGCGCGGTCCCATTGCAACTGCAACGGCTGCGCACGTTTGAGCCAGACCCAACCGACCAGCACCACCAGACTGATGCCGGCCAGCCAACTGATCAGCGCCGCTTCGAGGGCAGCGCTTTTCCACATCCAGAACAGCGCAAGAAACAGCAGCAGCGGCGCCAGCGACTCGACCAGACGCAAGGCATTGAACGCCACCACGCCGCCGGAGGCGTTGTGCAGTGTCAGCAAACCACTTTTCAATACGGTCAGCGGCACCGCCAGCAGCAACAGCCAGGCGAGCAAGCCAAGCTGCATCGTTATATCCAGTTCAGTGCCGAATTCGCGCACCAACGCCACTACCAGCAAGGTCAGCAACGCCGCCAGCAAACAACCGAACACCAACACCTGACTGAGCAGCAAACCCATCGGACGTTGCTTGGCCGCTTGATAGCCGACCGCCGAATTCAAGCCGCCACTGGTGGCCGCGCTGATCAGATCCGGCAAGGTGCTGAGCAACGCAAACAGCCCGCGCTCACTCGGCCCGAGAATCCGCGCCAGCAGCACATTGCGCAACAAGCGCAGGGCGATCATCGCCAGTTTGGTGCCCATGCTCAGCGCCAGATGCCTGAGGTAGTTGCCTCGGCTCATGGCCGCGCCCCGCGAAATATCCGCCACGACAGCAGTTCGGGATTGCGCGCGGTGCGCTGGCTGACACCGAAACGCGGCAGGTTCAGCGGATCGCCTTCGCCGCGATAAATGCCGGTGCCGGTGCCCAACGCAAACGCATAGTCATGGCTGGCGATCTGTTGGCGTACGCGTTCGTCGTTGTCGCCATTGGGGTAGCAATACACCGGCAATGGCCGGTTGCAGCCGTTGTACAGGGCATCGCGGCTGCGAGTGATTTCTTCGTCCAAACGCACATCGTCGAGGCCGGTGAGGATCGCGTGGCTGGCACCGTGCGGGCCGAAGCGCACCAGACCGGAAGCCTCCAGCGCGCGCACTTGATGCCAATCCAGCGCTTGCGGTTGCGACTCCTGTGGGCATTCATCGGTCAGCCGTTCCAGTTCCTGCGGGTCAATCGACTTCAACCCTTGCAGGTAATGCAGCAGCGCCAGGCTGCGCCGGTCGACGTCGATGTCATCAAGCAATACCGGCAACGGGTGATGCAGGCTGTGCAGGCATTCGATCAAATGCATCCGCGCCTTGTCGCCGTGGCTGCCCCAGAGGGTTTCGCCGAGGCTTTCCCACCAGAAACGCTGACGGCTGCCAATGAAATCGGTGGAGAGAAAAATGCTCGCCGGCACCTGATGTTTTTGCAGCGACGGGAAGGCGTTGACCGCATTGTCGCGCCAGCCGTCATCGAAGGTCAGCGCCACCCGTGGGCGCTCGGTGCGCAGCGAGTTGGGCTGGAGGATTTCCATCAGCGGCACGCAATCGAAATGTTTGCGCAGCCACACCAGCAAATGCTCGAAGGCTTTCGGCCCGACGCACAATTCGTTGCGATGCGGCAGGTCGGCGGCGCGGTCGTTGGCCAGCACCCGGTGCAGCATCAGAATCACCCCGGCGCCGTGCAACTGGTTGCGGCCCACGGATGAGTTGAGATAGAGCCAGCCACTGGTGCGTTTTATCAGTTGTTTGATCGCCATGGCTTCGGTCCTCTTAACGGTTCTGTTCAGGATTCCACTGGGCATACCGCTGGCCGCGCAGGAACTGCCACAGGCCGAGACTCATCCCGGCAAGGGTGACCAGCAGAAACGCGGCGAGGCGGAAGGGTTTCGGCAAACGGTGTTGCGAATCCAGCAGCCCGGCAATCGCGATGGCGTAGCCGAACAGTTGCGCGATCAGGGCGAGGCGATAGAAACCGTGGTCGTCCCACAGCCAGAAGTTGCTCAGCAGCAGCGGCAGCAAGAGGATCGGTGCGAGTCGGCGGATCAGTTTGTGGCTGATCAAGGCAATCGAATACAGACCATATTTCAACGGATTGAGCAGCTCGCGACGCTGGGCGAGGCTTTGCAGACCGCCCACGGTGACGCGCTGACGGCGACGGAATTGCTTGTCCGCTTCATCGACGCCGTGATCGATCACTTGCGCTTCGGGCACGTAGACGATGCGTTTGTGCGCCACCGGTGCGCAGGTGCTGATGAAGAAATCGTCGTTGACCTCGGCCGGCACGTTCTGGAACAACTCGCGGCGCAGGGCGAGCAGGGCGCCATCGGCGGAGACCATGCAACCGGTGCGGTTCTCGACCCGGCGCAGCCAGCCTTCGTAATGCCGATAGAGACTGTCGCCGACGCTCAAGCCACCGCCAGTGACCGGGATGACCATGTGCCCGGCGCAACCGCCGACCTGCGGATCATTCAGCGGCGCAAGCAAGTAGCCGAGGGTTTCGCGCGACCATTGGTTGTCGGCGTCGGTGAACACCAGAATGTCGCCGCTGCTCAGCGCTACGCCGGCATTCAGCGTTGCCGCTTTGCCCTGGCGCGGCAGATCGAGGACGGTGATGCGCGGGTCAACGACGTTGTGCGCGCAAGCCACGGTGTCATCGGTTGAACCGTCGCTGGCGAGAATGATTTGCAGGGTTGCTGGCTGATAATCCTGCGCCAACAACGTGCGTAATTTGTGCTCGATATGCCGCGCCTCGTTGTGCGCGGCAATCACGATGCTGACGTTCAGCGGCGGCGCCGGGGTGTGGCGCCAGGCCGGGAACAGCGGCGCCACCAGCGTCAGCAGCAGTGGATAGCCGACGTAGGCGTAGACCGGCAGCAACAGGCACATCCAGAAAATGAACTCAGCCACGGGCAGGCCTCCTGGCGTTCCAATGACACAGACTCAAGATGAATGCAGCCCCGGCCAGATGCAGACGCACCCAGTGCAGGCCCCACAGTTGCAGAGTCAGGCCGATATCGTGGTGTTTGGCGCTCTGGCGCAGGCTGAGCACCAGCCCCGGCAAACTGGTGATCGCGACCATGATCGCCGCGTGATGCGGAAAGCCATTGAATAACGCCGAAATCGCCAGAAAATCCAGCAACCACACCACCAGCGAAAGCATCGGGAAACGCAGCAGGCGCAGACTGAAACCGTGGGTGCGCAGCAGTTGCAGATGACTGCCCTGACGCCACATCTCCTTGCCCATCCACTCGCGCCAGTTCATTTCGTAGCCCCAGTGCAGGGCGACGCTGTTGTTGATCGACAGAAGCCGCGCGCCTTGTTCGTGCAGGCGCAGGGTGAACTCTTTGTCTTCGCCGGTGCGCAGGGTTTCGTTGAAACCGCCGACCTTGTCGAACCAGCGCCGACGCATCAGCAGGTTGGCGCTGGGCAGCCAGTCGACGACGTGCGAGGTCTGTGACGACACGCGCAAGGTCCGGCGCTGCCATGCGGTGGCGTACCACGGCGCTTCGGCGGGGGTGTGCAGATCCAGGGCGAAAACATCGGCCTGGCCGCTGGCCTCCAGTTCGAACAGCGGCTTGAGCCAGTCTTCGGGCATTTCGATGTCGGCATCGATGAACGCCAGCCACTTACCGCTGGCGATGGCCGTGCCGCGATTGCGCAGCGCACCGATCAACAACCCCGGCAGTTCCAGCACCTGCGCGCCGAACTGGCGGGCAATGTGCGGGCCGTCATCGCTTGAGCCGTTATCGACGACGATCAGCTCGCACTCGACATTGGCGGCGAACGCGGCTTTTTGCGCGGCGAGCAAGGTCCGGCCAATGTGCCGGGCCTCGTTGAACATCGGGATGACGATGCTGATCCGGCTCATGCCTTCGCCTCCGTGGTCAGCGGTGCCTGCTCGGCTTTCAGGCGCAGCACGCTGGTCAGCGCGAGCATGATCCACACGTATTTCTGGTTCGGCGCGCTGAGGAACATCAGGAACAGCGTCAACGACAGGAAGCTCACACCGAGGTGGGTCATCAGATCCGCCTGATACGAATCGCGGCGCAACATCCACGCCGCCCGTGCGCGAATCAGGTTGTACAAACCGAGGCCGAGCATGCCGACGAACAACAGCCCGGCAGGAATGCCCAGTTCACTGAAAATTTCCAGATAAGTGTTGTGCGCGCGGCGATACAGGTCGCCGATCTTGCGGTTGGCGGAGAATGCCTTGGCGTAACCGGTAGTCGCGTAATGCAGCGGGAAGGTGCCGGGACCAGAGCCGAGCAGAGGGTTCTCGCGGATCATCTGACTGCCGACGACGATGTACGACGCACGACGGCCGAGGGATTCGTCGTCGTGACCCTTGGCGCCAGCGCTCAACACACTCAGCGACTGGATACGCGCGAGGTAACCGGCGGGCATCGCGTAAATCGCCAGCGGAATCACGATGGCCGCGCCGAGCATGGCAAAGCCCAAATGCCGTGGGCGAATCCGCGTCAGTTGCGTGCGGTAATGCCAGCAGCCGATCAGCAGGCTCAAGGCCAACACCACCAGACCCGAGCGCGATTCGGTCTTGGTCATGCCGCCGAGCAACAGCAGGCAGCAACCGCCCCAGAACAAGCGGTGCAGCAGGTTCGGGCTGCGAATCACCAGCAGCAGGCCCATCGGCACGGCAAAAGCGATCAGCAGGGCGAAGGCGTTGGGGTCTTCGAGCAGGCCGGCGGCGCGGCCCTGATCCTGGAATTTGGTCGAGAACATCGCCATCGCACAGGTGGTACTGACGGCGAGGGTGACGAGGCGGGCGAACAGGTCGAGGTTGAGCTCGCGGCCGATCAGCAGGGTGATGACAAACAGAATCAGGCCGACGCTGAGCTCACGCAGATGCCCGAGCGACATGCCCATGTCATCGGTATTGAGCAGGCTGAGAAAGTACAGAACCATGAACCAGATGAGGTAGCGCCAGATATTGCTGCGCAGACGCTCCGACGGAATCTGGTGCAGCGCCAGTTGCAGCATCAGGATCACCGCCAACCCTGCACCGAGCAATTTGCTCCCGGAAAACGAACTGTCCTTGAAGAAACCTTCGAACGGCACCAGTGCGGCAATGCCCAGCAGGCCCCAGGTCGGTTTGCGATACAGCACCGCAAAACCCACCAGGCCGAGCACCACTCCCGGCGCCAGATACGGATAAGGGCTGGCCAGCAGGGCGATGCAGACCAGACCGAGCAAACTGACGATCGAGAGCGGGAAAATCATGCGCGTGCCTCCCGTGCCGTGCGGATGTACAGCTGCGACCAGCGTTCGGCCAAGGCCTTGAGGTCGTAGCGATCCTGTTGCGTGCGTTTTGCGTTGTCGCGCAGCTGTGCGGCCAGCTTCGGCTCGGTCAGCAGCGTGTCGAGCTGCCGGGCGAGGGCGGCGGTGTCGGCCGGTGCGGCGAGCAGACCGTTGTGGCGGTCTTGCAGCACGTCGGGAATCCCGCCGACAGCGAACGCCACCACCGGCACTCCGGCCTGCATGGCTTCGAGCAAAATCATCGGTGTACCTTCGGTGCGCGAGCTGATCACCAGCGCATCGAGTTGCTGCCACCACGGTTGCATGGCGATCTGGTAACCGGGCAAACGAATCCTTTCGTGCAGACCGGCGTTGTCGATTCGCGCCTGCAACGCCTCGCGTTCCGGGCCATCGCCGAGCATCACCGCATCCAGTTGCGAATGTTGATGACACAGCGCGATCAACGCATCGAGAAACAGATCCGGGCCTTTCTCGCTGCTCAAGCGGCCGACGTAGCCGGCCAGCCAGCGTTGCCGATCGGCATCCGGCACCAGCGCCGCAGCCGCCGGCAAGCCGTTGGGGATCACCTGTAACTTGTCCGCCCGGACGCTGGCCTGACGGTGCAGCGTGGCGATGCTTTCCGCCACGCAGACCACCCGATCCACCGACGCCGTGCGACACAGTTGCAGGCTCAGCCAGGTGTAGAACTTCTGCTTGCGACTGCGCGGGGTAAAACCGTGCTGAGTAATCACCAGCGGCAGGCGCAACAGCGTCGCGCCGACCCAGCCGAACAGCAGACCTTTGAAGTTGTGCGTATTGATCAGCGGCTTTTCACCGCGACGCTGACGCAAGTGCCGCAGCAACTCCCCAAGCCCGGCACAGCCGCGACAGTCCACCCCGGCCTCGCGAAAGCGCTGGATCAAATCTGGTGGCGCGTCGAGGAACAGCACCTGATGCTGCCCCGGCGTCGCCAGGCAATGATCCAGCAACATCCGCTCGGCCCCATAGAAACCGCCGCTGCTGAGCAAATGAATGATCGGCAGCGCGGCAACAGGGCAGGGTGCGGTGTTCAATTGCGCACCCAGTGCAGGAAGCTCGGCACCGTCCAGTTCTTGTGCGGATTACTTGGCAGCACGTTCTGATCGTTGATCACCAACAGCACCGGTACGCCCAGCTCGTGGCTGATTTGCGCTGGGTGTTTGAAGCGGTGATCAAAGAACTCACGCACGTAGACCAGGGCAATCGCCAGCAACAACCCGGTGAACAAGCCGAACGGAATGATCAGACCCGGTTTCGGGAACGCCGCTTCGGTCGGTTCGAACGGCGGGCTGAGCACCCGCGCGTTGGACAGATCGTCGCTGAGCGAGCGGGTGGTGCTGCTTTCCGCGAAGCGCTGGGCGTAGGTCGAGAACGCGGCGTGCATCGCATCGATCTCGGTGTCCATCTGCCGCAGCTTGCTCTGGGTCTGCTGCAACTCGTGGATGCGGTTCTTGAACTCAGTGATGCGCGCGGTTTTCTGATCGATGACCTGTTGCACCACGGCCAGATCGTTGGTGCGTTCCTGAATGCGGTTGCTCACCACTTTGAGGAACTGGCCACGGGTGCGGGCAATCTGTTCACGGGTCAGCAGCATCGGCTCACTGCCTGGCTGGAACACCGCCAGATCATTCATGTAGCGGCTGACCTGGGTGGTCAGTTGTTCGCCCATTTGCTTGATCTCACGATCCTCGAACGCGACGTTGTCGACGGTGGTGGTGAAGGTGTAGGGAAAGGTGTAGTCGTTGAGCTTGTTAGTGCTCGCAGCGGCCAGCGCGGTTTTCAGGTATTCGAGCCAGCGCTGGCTTTGCAGCAGGCGATCGCGGTAGAGGTTCAGCGCTTGCTCTTCGGTATTGATTGCGTTGAGGCGGAAGGTGATTTCTTCCTTCGGATCCGACGCGCCAACACTTTCCAGCAAGGCCTGACGATTGCCTTCCAGACCATCGATGCGCACTTGGTACAGATGCTTTTTGGTCTCGTAGAAGGACTGCGGCAAGTCGATCGATTGCAGCGCCTGACGGCTGACCAGATAGTTCTGCAGCAGCGCACTGACAAACGTCGTGCCCTGATGCGGATCGGGGAAGCTGTAGACGATCGAGATCACGTTGGAGCCGGGCAGGGTCTCGATTTTCAGGCTGTCGATGGCTTGTTGGGTGAGGGCGTCGAGCGCCGTGTCACGCACAGGATCGGTCTCCAGCCCGAGCACGCTGCGCACTGGATTGATCACGTACTGGCGCAGCGGCGAACTGATGTAGCGCTTGAACGGTTCGGCCACCAGTTTGCTGAAGATACCCGGCGAAGGTGTGTATTCACCCTTGGCGCGCAGTTCACTGATGGTCTGGCGGATCAACGCTGGGGAACGGAGGATGTTGCTCTCGGTTTCCATGTCCGCCAGCGATGGCGGAATGAACGTGGCGTTGTCCACCGTGAGCGACGTGGTGGCGTCACCCTGGGAGAGTTTTTTCGACTGCACGATGACCTGCGCGGTGATATCGAAGCTCTGTTTGAGCACCAGCGGCAGGAGCAGGGCGATCACTGCAAAGATCAGGAAGACACGCTTCACCAGTTGCTTGTTGGCGAAGAAGATCCTGAAGAACTCATGCAGGTAGTTTTCCTTGGGATTCATGTCGGTCACCTGAGAGTCAGTTGCTGTTGTCGTCTTTGTTGTCCAGGCGATAGCCGAAACTCAGGCCAACACCCTGGAACAACACAACGTCTGCCAATTGCCGGGCGAGTTCGCCGGCGCTGGCCAGTTTGGTTTTCGGCACGTAGAGCATGTCGTCCGGTTGCAGGTAGGCGATTTGCGGCGCCTCGCCCGACAGAGCCTTCTCGACGTCATAACGCACCGCCTGCACCTGATTGCCGTTGCGGCGCATGATCACCACCGAATCGAGCCGCGCCTTGGCATTGGTGCCACGCGCCAGCGTCAGCGCTTCAAGTACTGAGACCGGCCGGCGGATCGGGTAGGAACCCGGTTGGCCGACTTCGCCGAGCACATAGATCTCGTTACCAGCGGTGGATTTCAGCAGCACGTCCACGGTCATCCGACCGGGCAGTTGCGCGTATTTTTTATTGAGGAAGGTTTCCAGTTGATTGACGGTCATGCCTTGCAGCGGCACGGCGCCGATTTCCGGGAAACTCGCGTAGCCGTCAGTGCCGACGGTGATCTCGCGGCTCATGCCGGTGGCCGGGTGATTCAGCGCGCTTTTCAGGTTCTGTTCATTGGTCAGCGGGCTGATGATCTGCACGGTCAGCTGATTGCGGTTGGGCTGGAACAGCTGTTTGCGCTGATAGGCGCGCTGGATTTCCTCGCGCGCCTGATCACTGGTCAGCCCGGCAATTTTCACCGAAGTGTTGGCGCCCGGCAGTTCTATGGTGCCGTCGGGCAGCACCAGTTGATTGCCGTTGAGTTGGCTGGCAGCGGTAAAGTTGAGGCCGATCTGGTCACCCGACTGCACGCGATAAGCGTCCGAGCCGCTGGTGCTGATATGGAAGATCACATCCAGCACATCCTGCGGGCGCAGGGTCTGCTCGATCTTCGGCATGTCGGTGGCCTGGGCGTTGGCCGGGGTGGCGGTGAGGATATTCACCGGCATGTTCTGGGTTTCGGAATTGCTGGAGCAACCTGCAAGCGGCAGCATCAGCAGCACAAGAATCTTGGCGTTCATGGCGTCATCCTTCGCGTTCGCTTAGAGGTTTTTGTAAAGCCATTTGGGCATGTAGTACTTGCGCCGGTTGAACACGCTGCCGACCACTTTCGCCCCGGCCTGAGTCAGGCGTTGCACGGCGGCCTGGGCGACTTCCCAGCGGGTGTCCTCAGCGCGCACGACAAACACCACGCCGTCGACCTGGGTGCTGATGACCAGCGTGTCAGCGGCGGAATACACCGCGTCGCCGTCAATCACCACGAAGCGGTACTGGCTGCCCAACTGGTCGAGCAACGGACTCAGGCGCTCGGCGGTCAGGTGTTCCATGGTGCGGATCGGCCGACCATTGGGCAGCACGTGGAAGGGCAGGCTCGACACCTGCACCACGCAGTCCTGCAACAGCGGCGGGTTGTCCGGGTTGAACAGCAAGTCGCGCAGGCCGCGCTCCTTGCTCAGGTTCAGTTGCTGGGTGAGGTTGCTCGCCGACTGGCTGGCATCGACCAGCAGCACCTGGCCGCTGCTCATTTGCGCCAGTTGGCTGGCCAGCGCCAGCGCACTGGTGGTGGTACCCGCGCCGGGGTTGGCGGCGGTCAGGAACAAGATCCGCAGATCGAGATCCAGCACGGTCGAGGTCAGGTTCGATTCGCTGGGATTGGCAATGCTCAGGCTTTTATTCGTTGAACCGTCCATTAGCTTGCTCCGTGGCCGCTGAATACTTTGAAAGGGGTTTTCAACAGGATCTTCAGATCAAGCAAAAGGCTCTGCTCGGCGATGTAGCTGAGGTCCAACTCAACGCGCTGGTCGAAGTCGATGTTGCTGCGCCCGGAGATCTGCCAGAGGCCGGTCATACCGGGGTAAATCGCCAAACGGGCGAGGTGGCTGTCCTTGTAGCGGTAGGCGTTGAACGAGGTCGGACGCGGGCCGACCAGGCGCATGTCGCCGGTCACTACATTGATCAGGTTGGGCAGTTCGTCGAGGCTGGTGCGCCGCAAAAAACCGCCGATGCCGGTGATGCGTGGGTCCTGATCAATCTTGAAGTCGATGGCGTCGGCACCGTGTTTATTCAGGTGGCGCAGCGACTCTTTCAATTCTTCGGCGTTGGCGACCATGGTGCGGAACTTGTACATGCCGAACTTGCGGCCACGGTAGCCGGTGCGTTTCTGCACAAACATCACCGGGCCTTTGCTGGAGTATTTGATGGCCAGTGCGAGGCCCAGCAGCAGCGGCGAAATCAGCAGCAGAATCATCAGCGCACCGAGGCAGGCGACCACGCGGTTGGTGCGTGACAGTTGCCATGGGCGACCGCCATCGCGGCCCGTGAACCAACCGCGACCCTGGCGATGAATCGCTGCGTCGAGGCGCATTCGCTGCTCAGGATCCATGCGCTTGTCGCGCTGCAGTTGTTGGATCGGTACACCTTTTTCATGTCCAGTCATGGAGTCCTCCGCTGATGTTCAGCCGCGAGCGGCGCGTGGGCGATAGGCAGTCGGGTAGTAGTCGCGAAACCATGCGATGAAGCGTCCAAGTCCTTCATCCAGCTCTATGCGTGGCTGGAATCCGGTGGCCTGGGCCAGATCGTCGGTCTCGGCACAGGTGTTGAGCACGTCGCCCGGTTGCAGTGGCAACAGCTCGACAAGGGCTTTCTGGCCGAGGTGTTTCTCCATCAGCGCCAGATAGGTTTTCAGTTCCACCGGGTGGTGGCCGCCAATGTTGAACAGGCACCACGGCGCCATGCTGGTGCCCGCATCGGGATGTTCGCGGTCCCATTCCGGATGGGCGTGCGGCGCATGTTCGACAAGGCGGGCGATGCTCTCGACGATGTCGTCGATGTAGGTGAAGTCGCGTTGGTGTTCGCCGTAATTGAACAGCTTCAGTGGCGTGCCCTCGGTGATTGCCCGGGCGAACTGGATCGGCGACATGTCCGGCCGGCCCCATGGCCCGTACACGGTGAAAAAGCGCAGCCCGGTGCTGGGAATGCCGAACAGGTGGCTGTAGCTGTGCGCCATCAGCTCATTGGCCTTTTTCGTCGCCGCGTACAGCGACAGCGGGTGATTGACGCCATCTTTCACCGAGTAAGGCGTGTGCTGGTTGGCGCCGTACACCGAACTCGACGAGGCGTAGATCAGATGCTCGACCGGGTGATGCCGGCAGCTTTCCAGAATGTTGAGGAAACCGTTGAGGTTGCTGTCCAGATACGCTCGTGGATTTTCCAGCGAATAACGCACCCCGGCCTGCGCCGCGAGGTGAATCACCACTTGCGGGCGTTCGCGGACAAACAGCGCTTCGATGGCCGAGGCATCGGCCAGGTCAACCGTGGCGAGCTGGAAATCGCCAACCCGCTCGCGCACCCATTGCACGCGATCGTGCTTGAGTTGCGGGTCGTAGTAGGCGTTGAAATTATCCAGACCGACCACCGCGTGGCCATCGCGCATCAGCCGCAACACGCAATGGGCACCAATGAAACCGGCCGCACCGGTGACCAGAATCTTCATGGCCGCAGCCCTTCGGGAGCGATGTGGCGCAGGCCTATGCCGCTGTAGTGCAAACCGGCGGCGGCCACTTGTTCCGGGTTGTAGAGATTGCGGCCGTCGATGATCACCTTCGAGCGCAGCTTTTGCGCGAGCAGTTCGAAATCGACCACGCGGAAGTTTTTCCATTCGGTGCAGATCACCAGCGCATCGGCGTCTTCGAGGGTGTCGTCGCGGGTCGCGCACAGATGCAGGTCATTGCGGTAGCCGTAGAGGCGTCGGCATTCGGACATGGCTTCCGGGTCGTAGGCCTGCACGCTGGCGCCTTCGGCCCAGAGCGCATCCATCAGATAACGGCTGGGGGCTTCGCGCATATCGTCGGTGTTCGGTTTGAACGCCAGGCCCCAGATCGCAATGGACTTGCCGGCCAGACCTTGGGGAAATTGCGCTTTCAGTTTGCTGAACAGGATGTGCCGCTGCAGGTCGTTGACGTCGGTGACGCTGCGCAGCAATTTCAGCGGCATGCCGTTGTGTTCGGCAGTGTGCAGCAAGGCGCGCAGGTCTTTGGGAAAGCACGAGCCACCGAAGCCGCAGCCCGGATAGATGAAGTGGTAGCCAATGCGCGGATCAGAGCCGATGCCTTTACGCACCGCTTCGATGTCGGCGCCAAGCAGCTCGGTGAGGTTGGCCAGCTCGTTCATGAAGCTGATGCGCGTGGCGAGCATCGCGTTAGCCGCGTACTTGGTCAGCTCGGCGCTGCGGTTGTCCATGAACATCAGTTTTTCGTGGTTGCGGCAGAACGGCGCGTACAGCTCGCTCATCTGCTCGCGGGCCTCGTCGTCGCGGGTGCCGACGATGATCCGGTCCGGGCGCATGCAATCGGCGAGGGCGCTGCCTTCCTTGAGGAATTCCGGGTTGGAAACCACACGCACGGTCAGCGCGGTTTTGCCGCGACGCAGCAGTTCGCTGTTGGCCGTTGCCAGCACCTGATCGGCCGTGCCGACCGGCACCGTGGATTTGATGATCAGCGTGCGATCGGCTTCCATGTGCGAGGCGATCTGGCGAGCAACGTTGAGCACGTGGCTGAGGTCGGCAGAGCCATCCTCGTCGGCCGGCGTGCCCACGGCGATGAAGATCAGCTCTGCGTGCTCGACGGCATCACTGGCCTGGGTGCTGAACAACAAACGCCCGGCTTTGATGTTTTCTTCCAGGGTGCTGGATAATCCCGGTTCACTGATTGGTGGAACTGCTTGTTGCAGTTGCTTGATTTTATTCGGGTCTATATCCACGCAAAGAACACGATGTCCAACATCGGCAAGTGCCGCTGCTTGTATCAGGCCAACATAGCCCGTACCAAATACGCTCACGTCCATATTGGCGTGCCTCGTAAGACGGTGGAAAGAGTTCGAAATGAGACTGTCAAAAGGGGTATAGCGCAGGGTGGGAAAAGCGTGTCAGCAAAATGACATGTTGCACCTGTATAACAGCCCCAATTTTGGGGGCGATTGGCCATCAAGTGCTTGCTATTGCTGGATTTGTACCGTCCTTGACGCCTTTTTCACATTTAAAAGAAAGCGATAAACGGTCGAAGGCCGCGAAATTAAAGGCTTTCAGCAACTTGAGTGTGTCAGATTTGAGTCATCGGTTTTTTGACGCTTTTACGAAAAGTCAGCCATTTCTTGCGCTTTGATGGCCGGGTGCTAGTGTCAGATTTTGACCGACAATCTCTTGACCCTCTGCCGTTTTTGCGCGAGCGGAATTGCCATGTTTCGATATTTGAAAGAACTGCTTTTAGTTATTTATTTGCTGCTTTATTGCGAATATTACATTGATCGGTTAAATGCTATCGGCTTCGGTTTTGCTGCACTTCTTTTTGGCGCGATGTTTTTGGCGCTGACTTTAGCGTTATATCTAACGGCGTATATACGGCAGACACTCATTCGGCATTTATTCGCATTGGCGATGTTTGTCTCGGCGGTGTTTTTTGATGTCTATACGCGGGTCACGGCCGATTACCTGAGCTACAGCAGCTTCGTCTCGCTGGTCTACTCCGGTGGCTTCATCCAGGAAGCGGCGTATCAGTACCGTGACGCGATCCTGCACGGTGCGCTCAGCGGTTTGTTGCTGTTGTTGGGCGTTGGCCTCAAACCACGGCATGCACTGGTGGTGCCCAATGCCCTGCGCGTAGCGGCGCCGGTGTGTGGCGTGTTGCTGCTCAGCGCGGTGCTGTTTTTGCGGGCGGGCGAGGGCGCCCGTGGCCTGCCGATCATGTACACGCCGCTGGCCTATCTGAACCTGTTTGTCTACGAAGCGCTGCACAACACCGTCGGCCCGCGTGAACCGGTGACGCTGGCGCGCGCTTCGACGGCGGTCGGGCATGACATCGTGCTGATCATCGACGAAAGCATCTCCGGCAATTATCTCGATATCAACGCGCCGTTCGGTGTGCACAGCAACCTCAACCAGGCGCACCCCGGCGTCGCCATTTTCAATTACGGCTACGCGGCATCCATCGCCAATTGCAGCGCCGACACCAACGTCACGTTGCGCTACGGCGGGACCCGCGCCGACTACATGCGCATCAACAGCACGCTGCCGTCGATCTGGCAGTACGCGAAAAAGGTCGGGCTGCGCACGGTGTACATCGATGCCCAACGTACCGGCGGCAATCTGCAGAATCTGATGACCGATACCGAGAAGAAGGACATCGATGAGTTCGTGCAATTCGACCAGACCAGTGTGCGTGACCGCGACATGGCGGCTGCGGCGAAGCTGATCGAACTGCTCAACGACGACCAGCCGGAACTGGTGGTGATCAACAAGGTTGGCGCGCATTTTCCGGTGCACGATAAATACCCGGATGCGTTCATGGCCTACCGCCCGACTCTGCCGCGCGGGCAGTTCACCGAAGTCGCCGACACGGGCGAACGCACCGGTTTCAATGGCCAGCCGGATGACTGGGTGCTGTATCGCAACGCCTACAAGAACACCGTGTTATGGAACGTCGGCGAATTCTTTGCGCGGGTGTTCGCCCAGGCCCATCTGAATAATGCGTTGCTGATCTACACCTCCGATCATGGCCAGGATCTGCATGAACGCGGTAATCCCGGGCTCAATACCCATTGCGGTGGCGACCCGGTGGAGGAGGAAGGGCTGGTGCCATTGGTGGTGATTCAGGGCAATGATCTGAAGACACTGGACTGGTCGGCGCAACTGCCGGCGAACAAGGACCGCTCCAGTCACTACAACATCTTCCCGACGCTGTTGCAGTTGATGGGTTATGACCTGGCGGGGATCGAGGCGCTTTACGGCAAACCGCTGAGCGTGCCGACGGCGGATGAGTTCACCTTCAACTATCGCTTCAATGCGCGGCTGGGGGCCAAGCCTGAGTGGAAGCATATTGATCTTGGCAGCATCGTCACGCCGGCGCAGGCAGCGACGAGTGTGGCGGCGGGACAGTAGATTTTGAGTTGGCTGGGCTGACGCTTTCGCGAGCAGGCTCGCTCCCACAGGTTGCCTGCATTCCAAATGTGGGAGCGAGCCTGCTCGCGAAGCGGTCGTGTGATTCACCGCAAGATTCTGGTCTGTCATCGGCATCCGCTATCCTTGCCTCACTCTGACCGATCAGGTGGCGGCATGCTTCGCGTTGAAAACGTCTTCAAAAGCTACGTTACACCCCAAGGCTCGCTGCCGGTGCTGCAAGGCGTCGACCTGACGCTGCAAGCCGGCAGCAGCCTCGCGTTGATGGGCGAATCCGGCAGCGGCAAAAGCACCTTGTTGCACTTGGTCGCCGGTCTCGACAAGGTCGATCGCGGCAGCATTCACAGCGGCGAGCATCGGCTGGAAGAAATGAACGAAGCGCAACTGGCGCACTGGCGGCGTACGGAAATCGGTCTGGTGTTTCAGCAGTTCAACCTGATCGGCAGTTTGCGCGTCGAGGACAATCTGGCGTTTCAGACGCGCCTGGCCGGGCGTCATGAGCCGCGTTGGCAGGCGCATTTGGTGCAGCGCCTGGGGCTGGGCGATTTGCTCAAGCGTTATCCGGAACAGCTTTCCGGTGGTCAGCAACAGCGGGTTGCATTGGGCCGGGCGCTGGCGTCGCAACCGAAACTGTTGCTGGCCGATGAACCCACCGGCAGCCTCGACGAAGCGACCAGTGATGAAGTGCTGCGCCTGTTGCTGGAACTGCTCGACGACACGTCGACCACTTTGCTGATGGTCACCCACAGCCACCGGGTGGCGGCGCGGTTGGCGCAACGGCTGGTGCTGTCGAAAGGACGGCTGACGTGAACGTTTTCCGCCAGACCCTGCGCGCGCTGCTCAGCCATTGGCGACGTCATCCCGTGCAGTTTTTCAGTGTGCTGACCGGGTTGTGGCTGGCGACCAGCCTGCTCACCGGCGTCGAGGCGCTGAACAGTCAGGCCCGCGACAGCTACGCCCGCGCTAGCCAAATGATCGGCGGCGAACCGCAGGCCAGTCTGAGTACGCCAAACGGTGCGACGTTCAGCCAACAGTGGTTTGTCGATCTGCGTCGACAGGGCTGGCCGGTGTCGCCGCTGTTGCAGGGCCGTTTGCTCCTCAAGGGTGAGGAAAACCAGCGGCTGCAATTGATCGGCATCGAACCGGTGTCGTTGCCGGCGGACTCTGCTGTGGCCGGGCAGGCGATGCCGATCGAGCGCATCGTTGAATTCTTCACCCCGCCGGGCACTACTTGGGTTTCCCCGGAAACCTTGCAGGCCTTGAACCTCGCCGAGGGCGCCACACCGCAGACTATCAATGGGCTGACGTTGCCACCGTTGCGCGTGCAAAAGGACATGGCGCCGGGTGTCTTGCTGGTCGATATCGGCGTGGCGCAAACCCTGCTCGAACAACCCGGACAATTGTCGCGGCTGTTGCTGCCCAAGGAGTTTCACCAGCCGCTGCCGTCTGCGTTCAACGGCCAGTTACAGCTGAAAAGCAGCGGCGAGGAAAACAATCTGGCGCGGCTGACCGAGAGCTTTCATCTGAATCTCGATGCCTTGGGTTTTCTCTCGTTTGTGGTGGGATTGTTCATCGTCCATGCCGCCATCGGCCTCGCATTGGAACAGCGCCGAGGCTTGCTGCGCACCCTGCGGGCCTGCGGTGTCAGCGCGCGGATGCTGATTTTTTGCCTGATCGTCGAATTAGCTGTGCTGGCGCTGATTGGCGGATTGTTCGGTGTGATCAGCGGCTACTGGCTGGCCAGCGTGCTGTTGCCGGACGTCGCCGCCAGCCTGCGCGGTTTGTACGGCGCGGAAGTGGCGGGGCAGTTGCGGCTGAGCCCATGGTGGTGGTTCAGCGGCATTGGTTTGAGCCTGCTCGGCGCCTTGCTCGCCGGGGCCAACAGTTTGCTGCGCGCGGCGAAGTTGCCACTGCTGGCGGTGGCGGACCCGCAAGCCTGGCACCAGCAATATGCGCTGTGGCTGCGCCGCCAATGCTGGCTTGCCTTGCTGTTGGGAGCGCTGGCACTGGCTGCACTGGTGTGGGGCGACAGCCTGGCCAGCGGATTTGTGCTGATGGCCGGGTTGCTGCTCGGCGCCGCGCTGGCGCTGCCGGTGTTGCTCAGCGCGATCTTGAATCAGTTGCTGGGGCACAGTCGCTCGGTGCTCGGGCAGTGGTTTCTCGCCGATTGCCGGCAACAATTGCCGGCGTTGAGTCTGGCGCTGATGGCGTTGCTGTTGGCCCTTGCTGCGAATATCGGCGCGGGCAGCATGACCGCCGGTTTTCGCCAGACCTTCAATGACTGGCTCGAACAACGCCTGAGCGCCGAGCTGTACATCAACCCGAGCAATCCGGCGCAGGCGCGCGAGATGTACAGCTGGCTCAGGCAGCAACCGAACGTCGCGGCGGTGCTGCCCAACTGGCAAGTGTCGGTAACGCTGCAAGGCTGGCCCGCCGAAGTGTTCGGGGTGATCGATCACCCGCATTATCGCCAACACTGGCCGTTGCTCGATGCCAGTGGCGGCGACCCGTGGGGGCACCTGGCGACCGACGATGCGGTGATGCTCAGTGAACAACTCGCCCGGCGCCTGAAGGTGCGCGCGGGCGACCACCTGACCATTCCCACACCCAACGGCGCATGGTCGCCGCGCATCGTCGGCATCTACGCCGATTACGGCAATCCCAAGGGACACTTGCTGGCCAACGTCAATCACCTGCTGCGCGGCTGGCCGCAACTGACGCCGAACCGTTTTAACCTGCGCATCGATCCAGCGAATATCCCGCCGTTGTTGAGCGCGTTGCAGGCGCGTTTTCAGCTGGATGACAGTCGTATCGTCGATCAGGCCCGCCTCAAGGGCTGGTCGCTGCAAGTGTTCGAACGCACTTTTGCGGCGACGGCGGCGTTGAACAGCCTGACGCTGGCAGTCGCCGGCGTGGCGCTGTTTATCAGCCTGCTGACGCAGAGCCAGAGCCGTCTCGGACAACTCGCGCCGCTGTGGGCGTTGGGCGTGACGCGCAAACAATTGATGCTGCTCAACCTCGGCCAAACCTGGCTATTGGCAGTGCTGACGCTGGTCTTGGCGCTGCCATTGGGAATCGCATTGGCGTGGTGCCTGGATGCGGTAATCAATGTGCAGGCATTTGGCTGGCGTCTGCCGTTGCGGGTATTCCCTTGGCAGCTTTTGCAGTTGATGGGTTTGGCACTACTGGCGACATTGTTGGCTTCGGCGTGGCCGCTGTATTCGCTGTACCGCACGCAACCGGCGGACTTGCTCAGGACGTTTGCCCATGAGGATTGACGCCGCTGTATTGCTGCTGGTTGTGTTGCTGCTCGTCGGCTGCGATCAATCGGCGCCGGAGCAGAAAGGCTTTGCCGGGATGGGCGATCAGGCTTTGGCGTTCACCCCGGTGCTGCCCGGGCGAGTGTTCAGCTTCCCGGCGGATCATGGCGCGCATGCCGGTTTTCGCATCGAATGGTGGTACGTCACGGCCAATCTGAAGGATCAGCAGGGCAATCAATTCGGTGTGCAGTGGACGTTGTTTCGCAGTGCGCTGAAGCCTGTGGCAGAGCAGGCCGGCTGGGCCAATCAGACGATCTGGCTGGGGCATGCGGCGGTGACCTCCGCTGACGTACATCACGCCGCCGAACGTTATGCCCGGGGGGGCGTAGGGCAGGCGGGTGCGCGCGTGGCGCCGTTCGAGGCGTGGATCGACGATTGGCGGTTCGCCAGTCAGGCACCGGATCCTTTGAGCGATCTGCAACTGAGTGCCCGCGACAAAGACTTCGCCTATCAACTGCACCTAACCTCCAGCCGTCCGCTGGTGCTGCAAGGTGATAACGGTTTCAGCCGCAAATCCGCAGAGGGGCAGGCGTCGTATTACTACAGTCAGCCGTTTTTTCAGGCCAGCGGCACCTTGCAGATCGACGGCCAGAGCTACACCGTCAGCGGCCCGGCGTGGCTCGACCGCGAGTGGAGCAGCCAGCCGCTGAGCGTCAACCAGACCGGCTGGGACTGGCTGTCGCTGCACCTCGACAGCGGTGAAAAAGTCATGCTCTTTCGCACCCGGCAGAAGGACGGCGCTCCGTACCTCACCGGCACCTGGATTGCCGCCGACGGCCAGACGCAAACCCTGCGCAGCGAGCAGATCACACTGACTCCGCAAGATACCGCCACGGTCGCCGGCCGCTCGATGCCGGTGAAATGGTCGATCAGTATTCCCGACAAACACTTCGACATTCAGCTCAACGCCCTCAACCGCAACGCCTGGATGAACCTGCGCATCCCCTACTGGGAAGGCCCGGTGCGCATCACCGGCAGCCATCCCGGCCAGGGCTACCTGGAAATGACCGGCTACTAACCCCCCCCCCCTCTGTGTAGGAGCTGCCGAAGGCTGCGATCCTTTGATCGTGTTTTTTCAGGGCAAGATCAAAAGATCGCAGCCTCGTTGCACTCGGCAGCTCCTACAAGGATCGGTTTGAACTTGGGTTGCGGTGTTGTCCTCTACAGGGAAACCCGTCGAGGATTTGCCATGAGCGACGACCTGCAACCCCCGGATCTCAATACCTGGCAGCGTTTGTTCGACGACGAAAGCTACTGGCAGCAATCGCCCGACGCGCATTACTTTGATCTGCAGCGCATCGCCGACGACCTGCTCGGCCAAGGCGCCATCGACCTCGAACAATGGCAGATCCTGCGTGCCAAGGCCGCTGATCTGCACAAGGATTCCCCCGCCATCAATGTCGCCCGTGAACTCGACGATCCCGAAGCCTGAGGACTACCGCCATGAAACCGATCACCCAAGGCGAACACCCCGATGAACCCCGGCCACCGGGCGAAACCGAACGCGACAACGATGCCCTGCGCCCCACTGATCCCAAACAACGTGAAAACAGTGGCAAAGGCACGCCCAGTGGCGAATCCACTGCGCAAGACACCGCCAAGCAAAACACCTCGCCGTCACAAAACAAAGCCAAGCCCTGAACAGCGTCTATGCTCAGTGGCACGTCCGCCGCCAAGCCACTTTGGCGCCGGGCGCTGCCATTCATCACAGGGAAAGTATTGCTTATGAAGCTCGACGCACTGGCCAAGGCCATCACCCTCGCAACCGTACTGTCCGCCACCAGCTTCGGCGCCCTGGCTGCCGATATCCCGTTGTCCGCCACGGTTGAGGCGGATCAGGTCACCACCAAAGTGTTGTCCGTCGATGCGGCCAATCATCAGGTGGTTCTGGAAGGCGCCGAAGGTAAGCCGGTTCACGTACAGCTCAGCGATAAAGCGAAAAACCTCGCCAATCTGAAGGCCGGCGATCAGGTCAACATCGAAGTGCAGCGTTCGGTCGCCGCTTATCTCGATACCGATGTGGATAAAGGTTTGCCTGGCTCCACCGAGCGAACCGGTGAGCTGCGCAAGGCGCAAGGTAGCGATAACCCCGGGGGCGAAGCATTCCGTCAGGTTCAGGTGCAACTGAAAATCACCAAAATTGATTTGAAGAAGAATCAGGTGACCCTGGAAAACCCGGCCGGCGTATCGAAAACCCTCGACGTGAAAAAGCCTGAAATTCAAGCCAAATTGAAAGATTTGAAAGAAGGGCAGAGCGTCATCGTCACTTACACCGATATCTTGAAAGTGACCAGTCAACACGAAAGTTGAGCATTAACTCTACAGGGTGATTGTTCTTGTACAGGTTTAGGTATGAGAACAATCATATAAAAGTGTGTTGTCGGAAGTTTCTCGGTAAATATCGGCGATACACACTTTTTAACTTTCTAGTACATAAAATTCATCATTATCAATGACGACATAACCGCCAACTTCTATTAAAATCCCTCTCGTTCGCCCAGTGTCAGGGCTCTTTACCGGTGCATGGATTGCCAGGCCATTACACTGGGCGAACACCTCTTTGGAGGTTGTATACAATATTTGAAAACAAAAAGGGCGACTCTAGAGTCGCCCTTTTTGTTCACCCTTGATTTAGGCAGTGCCCGGCTACGCTTGCTGTGCCTGAATGCGCTTGAGGGTCGCCTGATACATTTTCGTGCGGCGGTGATCCTTGCCGTACGTGCCTGCCGCCGCGACCGTGCCGGACTGGATGTGATCCAGATAATGAAAGATCTTGCGCGGAGAAAGGAACTTGATGCCGTAGCCCAACGCCGACATCCGGTCTTGCAGCGTATAACCCGGTACTCGATCATCCATACAAAAGTGCAGTCCTTGCGACTTCATCAACCGCGCGTTCCACAACGTACAGAAACTCTTCAGATGGGTTTCCCTATACGGTTTCGGCTCTTTGGTTTTTAGTCCAAACTGCGTCTTTGCCCGGCGAACATAGTGTTTGCAGAAGCGCGAAGTTAAACGCCAGGTATCTCGCACAACCCCACGATTGATTTGCTCGACACAACCGACCGCAGCGATATCCGCCGTTTTCGTGCACTCGCGCATCATCATGGCAAACACTTCCTTGTCGTAGACAAAAGTGTCGGTGTGCAGCAGAAACAGGTAATCGGTGGCAACTTGGTCCAGCGCCAGATCCAGCGCTTTGCCGTGGGCAATATGCCCGGCCTCTTTGCCCGGTGAAGGCCGTTCGATCAAGTTGATCCAGTCCAGCGAACGCAAGTAATCGAGACTGGCATCGGCCGAATCGTTGTCCACCACCCACACGGGAATTTGCCGCTCCTGAACGTGCTCGCGCAAAAGCTCCAGGCACATTCGGGTGAGGTCCGCCGTTTTGTAATTTACCAAGACAAGGCTGAAGTTCGACGCTGGCTGGGTTGGTAAATCAAACGATTTCATGTCAGAAGGACTCATCTGCGATTCAAGGGCGACAGGGTTTCGTGGCCGTGATCGTAGCGAGGCAACCTTAGGCGAACCTTAATTTGCGGATTGGGTGGCCGGCAGAGTGTGTCGAATTGAGACCGCTGGTGTCATGAAATGCAGGCAGTACTGGCGGTCATTACCGGATAAAATGCGCGCCACTCTCACGGTTCAAGGAAGAAACGGCGCATGCCGTTGTGTCACGGATGAAACCACTCTCCCTCTACCACCCAGCCTTGTATTGGCTGCGCGTGTGGCAAAAAAGACTGTTCCGCCAAATTGCCTGGCGCTGTTCCAGCAAACGCTACGCACGCCCCGTTGCTACGGCCGAGCGCCTGCCATTTCGCTACCTCAAACACACCTCGAAACTCATCCGCAAACTCGGCGACTCCGACCTCGCCCTGCAACACAACAAAGTTATCAACCTCAAACTCGCCGTCGCCGCGATCGACGGCGTCATCATCGCTCCTGGCGAACACTTCTCCTTCTGCCGCCTGGTCGGCCGCCCGACTTTGAAGCGCGGTTACGTTGAAGGCATGGAACTGTCTTTCGGCGAGGCACGACGCGGGGTAGGCGGTGGAATTTGCCAACTGAGCAACCTGATTCACTGGATGGCGATTCACTCACCGCTGGTGGTGGTCGAGCGCTCCAACCACAGCTTCGATCCGTTTCCGGATGAGGGGCGGGTGCTGCCGTTCGGGTCCGGGGCGGCGATTTTCTACAACTATGTTGATCTGGTGCTGCATAACCCGACGGATCGAAGCTTTCAGTTGAAGCTGAACGTGGGCGAGACGCAACTCGAAGGGGAGTTGTTGTGTGATCGGGTGAGGGAATATCGCTATCACGTGTTTCAAGAGGCGCATCGGTTTGTGCGGGAGGGGGCGCGGGTGTATCGGGAGAATGAGATTTGGCGGGAGGTGCGGGAGAAGGGGCAGGTCGGGGAATTGGTGGAGCGGGTGAGGTTGTATCGGAATCGGGTGGTGGTCAAATATGAGGTGGACGAGCTGATGTTCGAAGCGAGCTAGTATTTTCTGCAAGGTTTTCGTTGGATTTTTTAAGCCACAAGGACGTAACAAATGAGCAATCGTTTCAAAACTGTCGGTACGGCGAGCACGGTACTTTTTTCAATGCTCATCGCCTGTAATACGTGGGCACAACCGCCACGTGATTACTACGATGGTATGAAAGCAGGGAAGTGCGCACCAAATTCTGAGCGGCTGCATGAACAAGCGGTCGCAGGTGATCTCGACGCGCAGACGCAGTTTGGCAAAGCCATTCAGGAGAACCTCTGCGGGGTGGTTGAGCAGTGGTCTCCGGGTATGCCGGAAGTGTGGTTTCGCAAAGCTGCAGAGCAAGGTAATGCCGAAGCGCAAGTCGGATTGGCTGAGGAACTTCGTTGGGATCGAAGCGTTGAGGGTGAAGACGCAGGTGTTTACTGGGATCTGAAAGCTGCGGAGCAGGGGAACGCCAAAGCGCAGTTCAGTTTGGCGCAGATCTACCATCGCGGTGGCCGATCGATCAAAAATATCAAGGACATGGACAAAGCATTAGCGTACTACCACCAATCCGCCGAAGGCGGATATCCCTCAGCCTACATGCTGCTGGCAAGCCTTTACGAGAAAGGGGACGGAGTTACACAGGATGATGTTGTTGCCGCTCAGTGGTATCGCAAACTGGCTGAAACTGGTGACGACTATGGACAGCTTAACCTCGCGGAGATGATCGCCGCAGGACGTGGTATAGACAAGGATGAAGCGCTAGCTTTTACCTGGTTCGGCAAGTCGGCTGCGCTCGGCAATAAGTACGCGCAGTATGAAATGGCGCAAATGCTTGAACAGGGGCGAGGCACCGTAAAAAACCAACGTGAAGCAGCCAAGCTTTACCGCAAGTCTGCGGATGCCGATTTTGGCAACGCGCAGTTGGCGCTTGGGAAAATGTACGCACAAGGACGTGGCGGGTTGCCAAAAAGCAAATCCAAGGCCGAGTACTGGATGCTCAAAGCAATTGATCGCGGTGCTCCGGGAGCTAAAGAAGAGTTGCAAAAGCTTTAATGTGCAAAGGAAGGGGATCTTGATTTGAAAGAGGGCGATCATAGTATCGCCCTTTTTTTATTTGGATAAATCAGACTTCCTGTCCCCAAGCAGAGAGCGTGATCACTGTGCCTTCGTCTTTTCTATTACTGATTTCAATCTTGTAGGTGCCGCCACCAATATAGCCTTCAACGAGTGCCTTTCTCTGGTTGCCGCTGATTTCGGCATCCTTCGCATGCTGCTGATAGAAGTCGATGACGTCCGCGTACTCTGTAAAAGTCCGGAGAATGACTTCGAACTCATGTTGTGGACGGCCGGCTATTTTATCCCAGTCACCTTCAATCGGCGTGCCCTCCATCCCCGGTGTCGTGAAAACGCCGTGTGCGCCAGCACCTATCAGGTGAGCCCGCTGCGGAAGCATCGCCAGCATGGCTTTGGGAAAGTCGGAAGGTAACTGTGCCGCTGTCCACGCTCCCTGTTCCGGTTTGGTTGCAGCGTATTCAACGCTGGCAATTTTCTGCGCGTTGGCTCGGCGCTCCGGATCATCACTTTCCGCCCATATCGCCATCATCGGAGGCAGTTGTTTACTCCAGCCAATCAAAGATTCGGCATCAGGTTGTTTAGCGCCTTGCGGTTGGAAAATGGTCAGCACGGTTTGCGGGGCATCGTTACAGGTCAAAGCCTCCTCACGCGACTTGACCGCGCAGTGGCCATTGACCAAACCGACAGCGACCAACTGGCCCTTGTCGTTAAGCAACAATGCGCCGCGCTCAAACCCATTGTTGCCATCATCCATGGCAGTAATCATTTTGCTGCCGGCAGGCACGCCGTCCGCAAACGTCGACATTTCCGAATCAAGCGCTTCCAGAACTTGCTGCACAATCATTGTGTTGTCGTTGGTGTAGCTACCGGTCTGATAGCCAAAAAAATCGACCAGTGCAGAGCGCACCGCTGGATCCTGGTTGAGCTTTGGCGCGCGTTCTGCGGCGGATTCGTTTGAAAGTAACAGGGCAGTGGTGCCGTCGGGGCGTTGTTCGGAGCGAAGGGACAGTGCAGTCGCATTGAGGGAGAAGGTGAGGGCGAGGAGGATGGAAAATGGGCGATTCAGGCGTTTCAAGGCTACAGTCCTTTGATTGTTCAGTCCGGGGGGAGTAGAGGTTAAACAACGAGATTTCTCAGGAGCTGCCTGCGCTTCTCTCGTTTTTTCTAAAGCAAATACCAGGATTGTCGGGATTAAAGTTTTTAGTCCTCGTTGAGCCACTCGGCATTTTGCACCATGGCTTCTTCTAGCCACTTATCGAAGCTAGCGTAGGTGGCGTGAAGTTCCCAGTTCTCTGACGCATAAGCATGAATTATCAACACCTGGGGCTGCCCAGAAAAATCATCCCCATCAAAACATGCGATGTCATCATTCGCGTTGAATTTGGCAAATGGGATCAATGTGCGTTTTGGATAAAGCTGTTTGAGTGTTTTGTACCAGTTGTTGATTGTACCTTCGTTGTATACCAGCAGCCACCAAGGCTCGATGTCTGTTTCTGGTTCAATGGATGCAAATTTTATGAAGTTCGCAGGGTATGGGTAGTCAGGCAGGTCATCGATGTTGAGATGGGTTTTCATAAGTGATTAATCACGAGAAGACTACGTTTAGAGCGCGAAAAGGTTCGGGTAAAACCACCTTTGGACAAAATAAAATTTGGCCTGCTCCCCGGTTACGTCTTTGCTATTTAAGTTGGTAGTTGAACTTATCATTCAGTCCAAAGCTTTCATCTTGAATTTTCACTCGATCAAGAATGATTAATATTTTTTTGTATGAGTCGCCCATTAATTTTTCTGAATGGTTTGAATTTGTCCAAATTAATTCAATTGGGCGCTCTATGTCGGTGCTGAGCAGGTCCCAAAGAGCATTAAGGTTGTTTCCGTAGTATTGGGTGACCGAAAAAGAAGATGATATCTGTTTATGGGATTCTTCCTCGGTTGAGATGGATGATCCATCAAGCTGAATTATCATATTAATCTGCTCCACTTTCAGTAGGGGGCGTAATGATCGCTATTGATAAAGCAGTCTGTCATTTGGGCAGTATCCAGGACGGAACCACGTTTGAAACGCGAAACCGTGATCTCTTCCCAGCTCTTTCGGATCACTACAGTTTGGTGTTAGAGCCATCCTGTGGTTGTGGTATTTCTAGCAAGCAAAGTGATGAATTTAAAGCGGTGTTCGCACTTGTAGAGGCTTTTTACTCGTTTTAAAAACTCAGGCTTTCAGTTTTTTATTAGGAACCTTGGTTTTATGATTTTTTTAGTAGGTTTTTGAGTTCAGGGTAACAATCAATTTCTTCATCGGGTAGATTGTCTATGATTCGCTGAATTTTATTAGAGTATTTTTCCTCAATAGCTGCTTCAGTCCAATCAAGTTCGGAAGCTGCGGCGATTGCTACCTCGGAGAACCTAGAGTCAAGAAGTTTTTTTAAAACCTCTATCGCTTCGGGCGATCGCAACTCTCCGAGAGCAGCAGCGCTTCTTTCTTGCCAGTATTCCTCTTTTAAAAGAATTGCTTCATTAAGCTGTTGCCAGTTCATGATGTTAAATTTTCTTAAAACTCCATATGCTACCTGTTCAGTAATGTACTCATTCCAATTTGAGTCTTCATTCGGTCCAAGCCAGTAGTTGTACTCTTCGAAAATCTTGTTCATGTTGTTCAGGGGTGGATCACGTTAAATAGCGAGAAAGAGGGGGGTTTCCAGACGGCAGATCATAGATATAAAACTGCGGTCTGCCCCGTTTAAAATAAGGAATCGTGGTCTATCCCCGTTTTATTCTTTCTGAATAATAAACCATAGTCTGTCCCATTTACGCTATTGTTGTTTAAAGTGGATAATCGCATCGCCATGGGGGAGCAAACAATTCCGGATCGATTTTTAATGTGGCTAGAGATGTGTTGATTTCTTCCTCAGAATCCATGGTTTTAATTTCAGATATGATGATGTCTCTATCGTCAAGTCCGTCGTTTGTATTGATTTTTTCGACGGGTATCGTAAATATTATTAGTGCATATTTGGAGTTTTTTGAGTTGTGAATAAAATCGAAATATTGGTGTGGATCTTCCGTGAATTGATATTTATAAATAGCGTATATTGAAACCCATTTTCTCATTAGTGGGTCTTCGGATGCCATTTCTTGGGCGATATTGTCGTAACCCGTTCCATCAAGACCATACCATACACTTCGTGGGATTTTTTTCTGTTCTGTCATTTTTGACCTTCAAATGGGTTTGGCCAATAGATTCGAATTACTTTTCCATCTTTCGGGTGCAGTTGCAAGTGTGGCATGGCCGCATGTGGGTCAGTAGGGCTATGATTTGCCATATAAACTTTTCGAGTCTCCAAATTTGATACCGGCGTATCATCCCAATGGTAATAGGACTCTTTGCCTTGAGGGGTTTGAAAGTAATCCTTCGCGGTTACCGAGTTGAATTCTTCGGCATTTCTATATCCTTGGCCTACGTATTTCCCTCTGAATAGTTCTTCAGCTTCTGCTCGACTGTTGACGGTTACGTCTTTAGCGCCTTGATCAAGCTGCGCCGAGGCTCTTTTAACGCTAGGACTTGACCAGTCTACATCCGGTAAAGTTGGTTCCTTAGTGTCAATTTTTGCATTTTCAGTCGGTGCCGTGGAGTTTCCTTTCCCCTCACCATCTGGTGGGCACCCATTCAACCCCAGCGGATCCACCCACCCCGTAGGGTTAGGCACGTACTGGTAGCTATTCAAACCACCTGCAAGCTTGATCGGATCCGGCGTTAAAAACCGCCCAGTACTCGGATTGTAGTAGCGGTGTCGGTTGTAATGTAACCCTGTCTCGGCATCGAAATACTGACCCTGGAACCGCAACGGGTTATCGATTTCGCTGACGTCCAGCGCGGCGAGATTACCGTAGGCTCGGTACTTCGCCGACCACATGATTTCACCGCTGTAGTCGGTGAGCTCCTGCGGTGTGCCGAGGTGGTCGAGTTGGTAATAGAACGGCGTTGCTTTACGTGGGCCTTCGCCATCGAGCATCGCCAATGGGCGGAAGCTGCCCGGTTCGTAGATGTAGCTGCGGTAGCGGTTTTCGGCGCTTTCGGCAATCAGGCGTTCGCCTTGCCAAAGGAATTCGGTGATGTGGCCGTCGACGGTTTTTTCTATACGTCGACCGAAGGCATCGTACTTGTAGGTTGCAGTGCTGCCACCCGGCAGGCTAACGCCGATCAAGCGGTGCTGGCAGTCGTAACGATACTCGGTGACGAGTTTCTGTCCTGTGCCACGGCGTTCGCGACTCAGGTTGCCGTACGCGTCGTACTCGTAGTGACGATCACCCTGCATCAGCAGGCGGTTACCTTTGACGTTGGCGAGGTTTGCTGTGCCTTCATTGTTTTGTCCCAGCAGGTTGCCCGCCGGGTCATGGGCGAAGCTTTCCGGAGTAGCACCGCGCACGCTGATGAGTCGATCAAGCGGGTCGTAGTGGTAGCTGCGATTGCCTTTGCGGCTGTCATCAATGCCAGCGAGGTTGCCGTTGGCATCGTAATTATAACGACGCTGGAACAGGTTCTTGTCTCGCTGGCCAACAGTGTGGGCTTGCAGGCGGCCTTGTTCGTCGTACTGGTATTGGCTGAGCAGCAAACCTTGCTGACGTTTTTGTTCGCGCCCAGCGCTGAACTGGTGAGAGGTCAGGCGGGAGCCGTTAAGGTCGATGCTGCTCAGTTGCCCGCCCGGTTGGTGACGGTAATCGAGTTCGCTGCCGTCAGGCAGGCGGCAGTGTTTGAGCTGGCCGACGCTGTCGTATTCGTAGCGCAGGGTGCCCCAACCTTGGTGTTCTTCGATGAGGCGGTCTTGCAGGTCGTATTTGTAGGCGAGCGGCCAATGATCGTCGTCGACGTTGACGAGGCGACCGAGGGCGTCGTAGCCGTAGTGGATTTCTTCGCCATCGGCAAGGGTTTTCACCAGCAGCCGACCAGCAGCATCGCGCTGATACTCAGTGACCAGTTCGCTGCCATCGTCGCCGAACTCGGTTTTCTTCAGCAGTTGCCCGTTGAGGTCATACTCGTAAGCCGTGCGACGACCGTCGAAACCGGTTTCCTGCTGGATCAGGCCGTTGGCGTAGTAGTCGAGGTGGTATTGCTCGCCGCGCTCGTTTTCGATTTCAGTCAGCAGCAGGCGCGAGTTGTCATAGCGATAGCGCAGTTGGCTGCCGTCCGGATTGATACGACGACTGACCAGATGCAGATTTTCGGCATATTCGTACCGAGTGATGCGGCCGAGTTCATCGCGTTCAGCGGTGACATTACCGTAAGCGTTATAGGTAAACGTACGTGTTACGCCGCCCGGCAGCGTGACCTGTGCGAGGCGATTAGCTGCGTCCCACTGGTATTGGGTGATGGCGCCGGACTCTTCCTGGCGGGTGATCTGCCGACCCAGTGCGTCGTAGCGATACTTGCGTTGGCCGCCATCGGGCAGGCGTTCTTCCAGCAACTGGCCGAGGTTGTTCCAGCCGAGTTGATGACGGCTGCCGTCCGGGTGTCGAATCTCCAACAGACGGCCTTGGGAATCGTAGCTGTAGAGCGTGGTGTTGCCGTCCGGATCTGTTTGCTGAGTGATATCGCCCTGACGGTTGCGTTGGTACTTCCAACTCGCTTTGCCGCGATGAACATCGCTGACGAAACCGTTGACGTATTCGTAGGTAGTGGCTTCGTCTTCCGGCGGGATGATGGCGGTCATCAGCCCGTTGTCGTCATAGCGGTATTCGGTGACGGCGCCCAACGGGTCTTTTTCCGCAATCAATCGGCCCTTGTCGTCGTAGGCCTTGAGATGCTGGGCACCGTCCGGGTCAATCTTGCTGATCAGTCGCGCCTGATCATCGTGGGTGTACACCTCTTCGCTGCCGTCGGCGTTGGTGACGGTCACGCTGCCTTTGTCATCCCACGCGTACTGCGCTTCCATCTGCGAGAAGTTGGCCCAGTGACGGGTGCAACGAGAAAGCTTGCCTTCGTTTTCCCACTCCCAGTAGAACGCCGCGCCGCCTGCCAGTTGCCGCTCGAGAATGACGTGCTGTTCGTTGTAGCGATAGCGCTCGGCTTCACCGGCGGCGTTCTTCGCTTCGATTAGGCGATGCTGGGCGTCGTAGCTGTAGGTGACCAGCGTTTGCACCGTATTCCAGGCGTCTTCCAGATTGTCCGCGGGCAGGAACTGCTGATAGTCGACCGCGACAATGTGTTTGCGGTCGTAACGTAGAAGCAGGGCGCGACCGGCGCCGTTGTCGAGGCGTTTGATGCGACCGTGGATGTCGCGTGTAACGTGCAGTCGATTACCGTAGCTGTCGCTGATGGCGATCAGCGTTGCGCCTTTGCTGTTAAAGCGAAAGTGGTAGAACGATGGACGCTTGCCGGCTTGGGCCAGAATCAGTTCCGATGGATCGTCACCGAGGAAAATCGCAGCTTTTGAAAGGCTGTTGCTAATCGCGGGACGTTGTTCACTCGGGAGCGGGAAGGGCGTTGCGCGGTTTTCGTGGTCGGTCCAGATGACTTCATCGCCATTGATATCAATACGATGAGCCAAGGCATGGCTCCAGCCATAACCCAGCCCGCAATCAATTTCCACGGCACTGGTTCTGTAGAGACGCGTCCACTCAAACGGCAGTAGCCCGTCGAGTTGACCGTCGGTGAGCGTCAACAGCTCTTCACCGGTCACCATCGAAACCGGGCACCCGTTAGTGCAAGTCTCGGCGGCAGGTTCTGCACTTTTGTCGGCAGGTGTCTTCGCTTGCTTGGAAGCATCGTCAGCTATTTTACCGTCCGCAAGTTTCGCGTTTTTCTTCCCATCAAAACGCAACTCGGAAATGCCATTTCTCACCTTGGCCGTCACACCCCGCGCCGCAACAGCGGTGTATTTCGCGACGTACTCCATAAAGCCATTGATGATCTTGAACAGCGACTTCACGAAACCGACGACGGCGTTGAGGACAAGCTCACCGTACTTCTTCAAGCGGGCGATCAGGTAGATAACGCCGGTGCCTTCAGCCGCAATGGTGAGTACCACGCCAATCACGATGTCGATGGCGATACCGACCACCATTGCCGTGGTGGCTTTCGCGATGTCGCCCGCCATCTTCATCGGCGGCAGGGCTGCCAACCAGATCACGGCACTGCGTACCAGCAGGAACAGCGCGGCTTCGTCGCTGGCCAGCAACATGGCCTTTTTCATGATGTCCGGCGAGCTTTTGGCAACTTTGATCAGTTCATCTGCACCCGCGCCAAGATCCTTCGCGAACTTGCCCGGATCCTGCAGGATATCGAGCACCTGATTGATGCCATCCCACACACCCTTTATCGCCTCCCAGCCACCTTCAAGAATGCCGGTGCCAATCGCCATCGCGGTGCCCGAGGTGGAAAGGTTCGACCATTGCGGTTTGAACCCGGCCCACTCTTTGCGAAGAAAACCTTCGAGGTCTGCGGTCACGCCGCTGTAGGAGCTGAAGAGGGCATCGATTTGTGCCGGCGTCACTTCGTTATGAACGCGGATCTCGTAGAACTTGCCTGGAATACCGCCGGTCCAGGCGGCTTTGCCTTGAGCGTCGAGTTTGACCTTGCTGACTGCACCACCCTCAACGGCGACGATCTCGACTTCGATTTCGCCGATAGGAATGTCGTAAACCGACTCGAATTTACTTTCGATCAGCAACGGACCCTTGAGCGGGCACTGCGCCACGTTCGAGGTAAAGTTGCCGTCGGTCATGCTCACCGCTTTGCTGGTGTCGCCAACCTTGATCACTCGCTCCATGCCAAGCAGTGAGGGCAGGTCAGCGGCCCGACTGGCCTTGTCGGCGACCCTTGCGTACCAGGTTTTGGTTTGTTCCTGATACAGCTTCAGACTGTCCTTGAAGGTGTTCAGTTGGTTGTCAACAAAGGCAACGCGATCCATCAGCCTTGCTCCAGAATCAGGTGGTTTAACAGTGCTTCTTTAAGGTTTTTTGGAGCATCTGGCCGGCGCACGAAACGGCTGATTTTCAGCCTCAGGTTGCTCTCGGGCCAAACGGTGTAGATGTCCGGGCGGTCTTCTTCCAGCCACTGCATCAAGTTGCTGATCAGCGTCGTCGGATTTTCCTTGGCCAAGCCATCCAATAACGGCTTGGGCACTTCCCACCAAGGCCAATCTTTCACCTTCGGCACAACCCGCGTCCCAACCTCCAGCGTCTGCCCATTAATCAGATACCGCTCAAACACCGGCAGCACCTCCCCAGCCTTGTCCCCCAGTTCATGCAGAATCGGGTAGATATGCCGCCCATCCCAAAACCGGAAAAACACCTCAGTCCCGTCAGGCATCTTCACCTGCGTCAGGCTGCGCAGATGCTCGAACACTTCGTTCGGCTCCGAGCGCGATACCGCCAGCCAACCCCAATCGAGGGCGTCGGTTTCGGCGATCCATGGCAAGAATGCCGAGTTGCCCTTGAGTTCGGTGACGTAGGGCATCACCGGTTGCCAGGTGGAGTAGGGCGTGCCGCCCCAGATCGGCAAGAGTTGGGCGGTGGGTTCGGTGAGGTAGAGGTTTTTCAGCGCGTCGGAATCACTCGCCGCACTAATAACCAAATACAAACGCTCGCCAGTCTGCAACGGCTGTTGCGCCAGCCAATCCTTGGGCGTAATTCGATCAGATGGCACAGGCACCTGCCTTGCATTTTTCGCATTCTTCGCAGAATGGCGCGTTGCGTTTGAGGGTGTTGATCTGGGCCGGGGTGAGGACTTGGCCGGCTTTGTCAGCGTCGGCCTGTTTCAGTACGCCGGGTATCAATGGCGCCGCACCGGTGCCGCTCCCCGGCCCACCGCCGGAGTTCATGTTGATCACCGGCCCACTCATGGTCACGCCGCCAGCATCAATCTTGATAAAGCTGCCACCACCGATCAGGGTCAGTTCGGCGCCAGCCTCCATCACCACTTTCATGCCGCTGCTGAGATGGATTTCCTGCCCCGCGTCGATGAACTGCCCAGTGCCGATCTTGATGTGCTGGTTCACGCCCACGGTGAGGTGGTCGTTGGCGCGGGCTTCGACTTTGCGGTCTTCGTAGACGGTGTGGTGTTCTTCCGCCTTGAATTCGCTGTAGCTGTTCTTTTCAACGGTGTCGTGGCGTTCGTTGCCGACGCGAATTTTCTGGTCGTGTTCGATGTTTTCGTCCCAGTCGCGCTGGGCGTGCAGGTAGATCTGCTCCTGACCTTTTTTGTCCTCGATGCGCAGTTCGTTGTAGCCGCCACCGCCCATCGAACTCAGGGTCTTGAAGGTGCTGCGGGTCTTGTTTGCCGGCAGTGGATAGGGGACGGTGTTTTCCTTGTGATACAGGCAGCCGCTGATCAATGGCTGGTCGGGGTCGCCTTCAAGGAAGGTGACGAGCACTTCCATACCGATGCGCGGGATGGCGATGCCGCCGTACTGGGCGCCGGCCCAGGCGGAGGAGACGCGCAGCCAGCAACTGGTCTTGTCGTCGGCCTGGCCTTCGCGGTCCCAGTGGAACTGGACTTTGACGCGGCCGTATTCGTCGCAGTTGATTTCTTCGCCTTTGGGGCCGGTGACCACGGCGCTCTGGCTGCCGAGAATGCGTGGTTTCGGGTGGCGCAGGGGCGGGCGGTTTGGCACGTCCCATGGCGTGGCCTGAAAGCGGTTGCGGTAGCCCTGATGGAAATCGTCTTTGAGCGCGGTGGTGTCGCTGGTCACCGACTCTTCGAGGACTTGCGGCTGTTTGCCTTCGTGGAGGACTTCGGTGAGCAGCCAGAGGTCGTTCCATTTGGCTTTCGGGTGCGCGGTCAGCGCGAGGAAATGGCCGCTGACCAGCAACGGCTGATCGCTCTTGCCTTCGGCCAGCTGGAAGTCGCTGCGATGGCGTTCGAGGGCACGTTTGGCCAGGTGTTTGCCGCGCTCGCGGTCGACGAAGCGGCCGGGATAATCGTAATCCTCGAGGTCGGGCAGGGCGTCGCCACGGTTTTCGCTTTCGAGGGTGATGCGCGGTTTTTCGAAGTCGTAATCGCGGCGCGTGGTGCGGCTGGTACGGGTTTCCAGGCGCAGGTCGAAGCGCTTGATCACCGGGTCGCTGGCGACCATGCCGGAGTCTTGCTGATAGGCCACGGGCGCCAGTTTCGGGAACACCGTCTGGTCATCGCCGAAGATCAGTTTGTGCGCCGTGGCGGTGTGTTCGAAGTGGTAGTGGATACCTTCTTCTTCGCACAGGCGCTGGATGAAATGCAGGTCCGACTCATCGTATTGCACGCAGTAAACGCGCTCGGGATAAATCGAACCGGTCTTGAATTCGTAGGCGTTGCTTTGAATGCCGTGTTCTTCGAGGACCTTGCCGATGATTTTCGGCACCGTGAGGTTCTGGAAGATGCGTTGGTTGATGCGGTGCGCCAAGTAGGACAGCTGCGGACGCAGGGTCAGCGAATAGCGCGTCAGGCGTTTGCCCGAATCGCCTTGCGCGGCGCGATAGATCTGGCCGTGGATGCCGCTGCCGTCGGGCGACAGTTGCAGGAAGGCCGGTTTGTGCAGCAGGGTTTCGAGGTCCAGCGACGGCTGCTCACTGACCAGCTCCACCTCAAAGACAAAAGGCTGGCTGATGGCTTCCCGGCCTTGCAGGGTAAATACCTGAAAGTCGGCGGAAAGGCCTTCGATGGTCAGGGCAAAGTGGGTTTCATTGGCCGGCGCGAACATCCGTTGTTCCTCGTGCTGTCACAAAAATCTGGAGTTGCGAAAACAACATCGACCAGCAGAGCTGGCCGATGCTTGTAACGATCAGCCGTAATTAAACGACTGGAGCACGCCAGTCATCGGAACCCGAAGTACCGGATACTTCGTGGGTCCAGGTGATTTTGCGGTAGGTGAACTGCACTTCTTCCAGGTGGGTGAAGTGCGAGTTGCCTGGATCCTGGCAGTTGTGCATTTTGTTGTTGATGGCGACGATGATCGCGTCTTCCAGTTTGGTGGTGTAGTAGTGCTCTTGGGTACCTTGAGCCGAAGTACGGAACCACTGGATAACGATTTCGCTCATGCGCTCGCCGGAGGTCAGAGCGGCTTGCAGCAGAGGCGAAGCCTTGTCGTAGACCTTGGTGATCACAACTGGCTTGTGAACGCGCTGACCGGTTGGCTGACCGGATTGCGGGTCACGCGGGATGATCACGTCGTGGCTGAAAGCCTGAACCATGACCTGGTCTTCGTGGCCTTCCTGGTAGGTGTTGCCTACGGAGTCAGCGGTGAATGCGCCTGCAGTGATCAGGCCTTGTTTTTCGCCGGTAACCGACATGTACGCTGGTGTTGCCATGGGGTGCTCTCCTTGCGGATAAATTTAGGGTGCCCGGGGCGAAATCGCCCGGTGGGTGCCTGTTTCTTATCAAGGAGCGTGCCAACAAATGCGGCGCCCTTATGGATCAAGGGGATAGCGGTTTTTTGCCGGCGATTCTGCGAAAAAAGCAGGGAGGCGAAGTTAAAAGTGCGCAAGAAGTTGCGCAGTACTGCGCAACTTCTTGCGCACTTGGCTGCAGGCCACGTCTGGCGAGGCTTCCAGCGCGTTTTACCGGGTTTTTTTGAAAACAAGTGCGCAACTTCTTGCGCAGTTGGCCAGAGGCCAGCTTTGATCCGGTTGAAACGATCCGTCGCTCCTCAGGGTCAATCACTGACACCCGCGCCATTGGCGTCTGCACACCCCCCAAATCGAGTGAGAACGACATGAAAATCCTGATGGTTCTGACGTCCCACGATCAACTGGGCAATACCGGCAAGAAAACCGGCTTCTGGCTGGAGGAATTCGCCGCGCCATATTACGTGTTCAAGGATGCTGGCGCGCAACTGACATTGGCGTCGCCCAAGGGCGGTCAACCGCCGCTGGATCCGAAGAGTGACGAGCCGGATGCGCAAACCGCCGCCACCGAACGTTTTCGCAAAGACTCGGCGGCTCAATCGGCTTTGGCTGCGACGGTCAAACTGGATTCGGTAAAAGCTGCGGATTTCGATGCGGTGTTCTATCCGGGCGGGCACGGCCCGCTGTGGGATCTGGCCGAGGATCGCCATTCGATCGCGTTGATCGAGGCTTTCTACAACAGTGGCAAACCGGTTGCGGCGGTGTGCCACGCGCCGGGTGTGCTGCGCCATGCCAAGGGTGCGGACGGCCAGCCGTTGGTCAAAGGCAAACAGGTGACCGGGTTTACCAACAGCGAGGAAGAGGCGGTGCAGTTGACTAAAGTCGTGCCGTTTCTGGTGGAAGATGAGCTCAAGGCCAAGGGCGGGATTTTCTCGAAAGGTGCGGATTGGTCGAATTATACCCGTGAGGATGGGTTGCTGCTGACGGGGCAGAATCCGGCTTCTTCTGAAGAGACGGCGTTGGCGTTGTTGTCGCGGTTGCGTTGATGGCGATTAAAAGATCGCAGCCTGCGGCAGCTCCTGCAGGAGGCGGTTGGCTGCGATCTTTGTGGTGGTTATTTTGAGATGGCGGCAAGGCATTCGTCGAGTGAGCGTTGTTGTGTTTCGGCATACAACTGAAGCTCATCAATAGTTGTTCGTCCCAGAGCCTGTTCGAAGGCTTGGCGGTTGGAGTGTTCGCCATAGTGTGTTTGGGCAGCGTCGCCGAGGTTTGATTGAAAAATCCCTGCTGCGCTGACCGGCAGGAAATCTTCGTACACCAGCGGCTCCGCTTTCACATGGCCATCGCGGAGCAAATCCTCCAGCGAGGTCTGCGCAAGACTACCTGCCGCGAGGCCTTTTTCCGTGGCGAAATAGCGAAAATACGCCAGCCCTTGCTCGCGCATGCCTTCGATGCTGTCAGGAAATTCGCCAAAGTGCTGCGTCATCAGCGCGTTGTAGCGTGCGGCGTTGCCTTCGTTGGGGAAGTCTCCCAGTTCATCTCGTGCGGCATTCAGCAAACGGTCGTACAACGCGCGGCCCTTGGGTGTAAGCGCCGCGCCGCGTTGTTCGATTTCGCCGAAGCGCGCGCTGTGGCTGCCACGGGTCTGGTTCTGGTCGGTGAAGGCGATGGGCTCGTCCAGCGCCTTGAAACTGGTCTGGCGCAACAGGATCGGGCACTGCCGACGCGGCGGGCCTTCGATGACTGCTTTCGGCGTAATGCCATGCGCCGGCATCTGTGCCTGGACGATGTCGATGTCGAGGGTGCGCGGCGTCAGGTGGTTGATGTGCGGGCCTTTGAACGCCACCACGTCGGCGATCAAGCGGTGCTGGGCACTCAGCGTCTGATACTGCGCAGCGCTGACCGTTGCGCTGTGATGCCAGCGAAAGGTCTCCAGTGCCTGTAGGACAAACTCCTCAGACTCGTCAGCGTTCAAGCCTCCGATGGTTTCGGCGCGCTCGATCAGGTGCAGCGCGGCGGGGGTGAAGATCGTTCGCTTGGCCAGCACCGATTCGGCGAAGGCGCGCAGCTCAGGGTCTTTAATCAATTCCAGGCGCAGTAACGAGGTAAACACTCGAAATGGACTGATTTGCAGCGCGTCCTCATGCACCGCGCGAAATGCCGTGGAATGCACCGGCACACCCGCTGGCGTGAGGTCGTAATAACCCACCGGTTGCATGCCCATCACTGCAAACAGGCGGGCGAGGGTGGCCAGTTCACTGGCGGTGCCGACGCGAATCGCGCCATGGCGTTCCATGTCCAGCCGTTCGATTTCCCCGCTGTTGTGCAGTTGCGCAGCGATCTGCGGCTCGCGTTCGAGCACGTCGTGATTGGTCTGCTCGACCAGTTGCAGTAGCGCGCCATACAGCGGCACTTCTTCGCGGTACATGTCTGACATCGCTTTGGAGAAGCGTTGGCGGATCAGGTCAGGGCTGACGAAAGGCTGCACGGTCATGAAAAAAATTCCTGCCACGGTCACGTAAAGGATGCTGGAAAAGATCGCAGCCTTCGCTGACGTCGGCAAACGAAGAATCCTACGAACTTCATTCTGCCAATGACTGATCCCGTGTCCTGTCAGTGCACCTGTTGCCCGAGAAACTGCCGATACAGGCGCGCAGTGCTGGCCGGATGTTCGACCATCGGCATGTGCCCCACGCCTTCCCAGACTTCCACCTGCAGATTGGCGATGCCTTTGCTCCAGATCGGCACACTGCTGACGTCGATCAAGCGGTCTTTGCGCCCCCAGAGCAGGAGTGCCGGGCATTTGATGTCGGCCAGTTTCGGCTCCATCGGCGGGCTGGCGCGAAAGTCGCGGAAGATTTCTTCGAGATCATCGCGTTGTTGTTCGTAACGCTGGGCGATGGCGTCTAGCACCAGGCCGGGCACCCATGGCGGCGACGCCATGGTCATCGCATAAAAACGCCGGAATTCTTCGCGGGAGTTGATCAGGAACGGGTTATGCCCGCGTGCCAGATGGCGCTCCATGTCGCTGACTTCCGGCGCCGTGACGCCAGCGGGGTCGATCAATGCCACCGAGGCAATCCGCTCCGGGTAAGTCGCCGCCAGCCATGCGGCGATGTAGCCGCCCATCGAGTTGCCGATGACATGGACTTTCTCCACGCCGCAGACGTCGAGCAGTTGAATCATGCGTTTGGCCTGCAGCGGAATGTCGTAGCCGCCGCCGGCCTTGAAGCCGGTTTCACCGTGGCCGGCGAGGTCCGGGATGATCACCCGATACTGGCGGACAAAATGCCGCGAGAATCGCAGCCAGAGGTTTTTTTCGGCGCTGTAACCGTGCAGCATCAGGATCGCGCTGGCGGCTTCGTAAGGCCCGCCTTGCCAGGTCGAAACAGTCATTTCGGCGATCGGCACTTCGATCTTGTGCAATTTGTACAGCTTGGCCTCGACGGCCATGCTCAGGTCATACAGCCAATGACCGACCGCCGGATAACTCAACCAGCTCCAGGCCACAAAAACCGCGAGGGCAACAAACAGCAAAAGCATCGACGTCTTCCTTTTACGTGTTCAGGAGAAAATGTGGTCGGCCGGTTTCAGCGCCCGGGTCAACCGGTGATAACTGAAACTGAAGCCGGGAAACATTGCGATCACATGACCGCTCTTGCTTTGGTACCAACTGTGGCAGCCGCCGGACTTCCAGACCGTGCGCTGCATTTCCCGATGAATCATTGCAGTGTAGGTACGTTCCGCTTCGGGGCGTACTTCGATGCTGCTCAGACCTTTGGCCTGCACGGTGCGAATGCAGTCGAGGATGTAGTTCATCTGCGATTCGATGATGAACAGCGCCGAAGTGTGGCCAATGCCGGTGTTGGGGCCGGTGATGAAAAACAGATTGGGAAAACCCGGCAGACTGGTGCCGAGGTAGGCACGCGGATACTCGGCCCAGACGTCTCTGAGTTGCACGGCGTTTTTTCCGCTGACCGGGTAGGAAATTACCCCGTCAGTGGCGTCGTAACCGGTCGACCAGACGATCAGGTCAACATCGATGTGCTGGCCGTCCGTGGTGTTGATTCCACTTTCATCGAGCGACGCGATGCCTTGTTCGCGGGTATGCAGCATCACATTGGCGCGGGTCAGCGCCGGGTAATAGGTGTTCGAGAGCAGGACCCGTTTGCAGCCGATGGTGAAGTCCGGCGTGAGTTTGGCCCGCATCACCGGGTCCGGTACCTGACGTTCTAGCAGGCGCATGGCCTGACGTTGCACCATGTGGATCGCCGGTCGCGAATATTTGAAGGCGATCACCCGGGTTTCGAATTGCCAGTAGATCAACCAGCGCAGCAGTTTGTAGGCCGGTTTCAAACCAAGCAGCCAACGCTGGAACGCGCCGAAGCGGCGGTCGGCACGCGGCAACAGCCAATGCGCGGTGCGCTGGAACACGTGCAACTGCTCGACCTGCGGCGCAATCGTCGGAATGACCTGCACGGCGCTGGCGCCGCTACCGACAATCGCCACGCGTTTACCGCGGTAGTCGTAGCTGTGATCCCAATTGTTGGTATGAAATGTCTTGCCCTGGAAGCGATCCTGGCCAGGAATCTGTGGGATGACCGGCTGACTCAGCGGCCCGCTGGCATTGATCAGGAACTGCGCGTAGAACGTGCCTTTGCTGGCGGTGTGCACGGCCCAGCGTTTTTCCGTGTCGTCCCATTCGACGCGCTCGACGTTGGCTTGCAGTTCCACGCGCTCACGCAGGTTGAATTGCTCGATCACATGTTCGGTGTAGCGGTGCAGTTCGGCCTGCTCGGCAAACATCTGAGACCAGCGGTATGGCGCGAACGACAGCGAATACAGCGGCGACGGCACGTCTACGGCGGCGCCGGGGTAGGTGTTCTGGCACCAGGTGCCGCCGAAGAAGTCCCTGCGCTCGAGCAGGCGAAAATCCTCGATACCGGCCTTGAGCAGGTTGACCGCCGCGCACTGGCCGCCAAATCCACTGCCGATGATCAACACTTGGTAGGTCTGCATGGGCCTCCTTCTTATAGTTGTTTTTCCGTTTTAGTCCTTTCATGTATAGCCAAATATTCGCCCTGTAGGAGCTGACGAGTGAAACGAGGCTGCGATCTTTTGATTTGGATTTTGAAGATCAAAAGATCGCAGCCTCGTTTCACTCGACAGCTCCTACGGGACAGGGGAGGTTGTTAAGGGGGCGCTGGCCGGTGATGGCTATTTAACGTCGCCCTGATAGACTTCCAACACATCCGTCCTACGGTGCGCAGGTTCCGTCGAGTGTCGAGGCCCTTATGGGAAACACGGGAGGAAAGGGACTTTCATTGGCCAGGAGGCTTTATACATCGCGGACCCTCGGGCTGGCTCTGGGGCTCATGTGCGTGAGCGTGGCGATGTACCCGCTCGATCCGCCGCTGTGGGTGTGGGCACTGATGCTGTTCAACGGTCTGGTGTGGCCGCATCTGGCCTTTCAATGGGCGCGCCGTTCAAGCGTGCCTTACCACGCCGAACACCGAAACCTGTTGGTCGACTCCTTTCTCGGTGGCTTCTGGGTCGCCGCCATGCATTTCAATCCGCTGCCCAGTGCCACGACTGTGTCGATGATGGCGATGAACAACGTTGCCATCGGCGGGCTGCGTTTTCTCTTGGCCGGGGCGGCGGCGCAGATTCTCGGCGTCGGTGTCGGGCTGGTGGTGTTTGCCCCGGCATTCATCCCGCAGACCTCGCCCTTGCAGCTGTATGCCTGCCTTCCGTTACTGATGCTGTATCCGCTGGCATTGGGCTGGATCTGCTTTCGTCAGGCGTACACCCTTGGCCAGCATAAGCGTGAATTGCTGGCGTTGAGCCGTACCGACAGCCTCACCGGTTTGCTCAATCATGGCGCCTGGAAGGATCAGTTGGAGATCGCTTTCCAGCGCTGCAAACGGCAGCAGCAGGGCGCGGCGATTGCCTTGATCGACATTGATCACTTCAAGTCGATCAACGACACCTACGGCCACGTCGCCGGCGACATTGTGTTGCGACAACTGAGCAAGATGCTCCGGCAGAACCTGCGCGCCACCGACGTGGCCGGGCGTTATGGCGGTGATGAATTCTGCGTGATTCTTCCAGAGCTGCCGCTGTTCAACGCTGCCCAGGCAATGGAGGCGTTACGCGAGCGTTTTGCCACGCTGGGTTATGAGCAGAATCCAGCGTTGAAAGTCAGTTTGAGCATTGGTCTGGCGGCTTACGATCCGTCGCACGCCGACGCGACGCGCTGGCTCAACGATGCCGATCAGGCATTGTATGAAGCGAAGGCGAGCGGCCGTAACCGGGTGATCTGCAATTGCGACAAACCCCGACGCGAACTGCTCGACTCAGTCTGACCTAATCCCCCCTGTAGGAGCTGCCGCAGGCTGCGATCTTTTCGCTCTTTTTAAAAAACAAGATCAAAAGATCGCAGCCTGCGGCAGCTCCTACGGTGTTTGGTGTTTGGTGTTTGGTGTTTGGTGTTCGGCGTTCGATGTCCGGTGTTCGTTTTGGGTTTTGGGAGTGTCGTATTCGGTGTGGAGCCTTGCGTCGATGTCGGGTACGGTTCAAGTCCCCCGACGCGAAACAAGGATCGATTCATGACGTTTTCATTCTCTCGCTCTCTTCTCGCCGCCAGCCTCGGTCTTGCCCTTGCTCTGTCAGCCGCCAATGCCTTCGCCGAGCCGCACAAACAAGTCCTCGCCGACGCCGAGCAATACCAACCCGAAGCCTTGAAGCTGCTGGAGCGCCTGGTCAACATCGACTCCGGTTCCGGTTATGAACCGGGCCTCAAGCAAGTCAGCGAAATCGCCATTGACGAGTTGAAGAAGCTCGGTGCAACCATCGAGCTGGTGCCCAATACGCCGGAAAAATCCAACCATGTACTGGCCACGTTCAAAGGCACCGGCAAGGCGAAAATCCTGCTGATGGCGCACATGGACACGGTGTTCAAGGAAGGCTCCGCCGCCGAACGGCCATTCCACATCAAGGATGGCCGCGCCTACGGGCCGGGAGTGATGGACGACAAGGGCGGTATCGTCGCCGGGATCTATGCGCTGAAAGTCCTGAAAAATCTCGACTTCAAGAATTACGCACAAATCACCTTCCTGCTCGATGCCAGCGAGGAAACCGGCTCGGACGTCGCCACCGACCTGATCAAGAAAACCGCCAAACTGCACGACGTCACCCTCAACCTTGAGCCGGGCCGTCCCGCCGATGGTCTGGTGGTGTGGCGCAAGGGCAGCGCGACCGCGCTGGTCGAGGTCAAGGGCAAGGCCGCTCACGCCGGCGTCGCCCCGGAGCTTGGGCGCAATGCGGCGATGGAAGTTGCGCACCAGATTCTGCAACTGGGCAAACTCGGCGACGAAGAAAAGAAAACCACGATCAATTTCACCGTGCTCAAGGCGGGGGATCGTACCAACGTGATTCCGGATCAAGCTACGGCCAAGGCTGATGTGCGCGCGGCGGTGCCAGAAGAATTCGACCGGATCGAGAAAGATCTGGCGCGAGTTTCCCAGAACAAACTGATTGCCGATACCGAAGTGAAGACGTCTTTACAGCGCGGTCTGCCGCCGATGCCGCAAACGCCCGAGTCGGATCGGTTGATGGCAATGGCGCAGGGGATTTACGGCGAAATTGGCCGCAAGTTGACTGAAGAGGGCAGCGGTGGCGCTGCGGATGCCAGCCTGTCTGCCGGAGTGGGCACGCCGACGCTGGACGGTTTCGGGATTGTCGGCGGCAATATCCATACGCCTGAGGAATACGCCGAAGTGGCGAGTGTGGCACCACGCATCTATCTGCTCTCGCGGATGATCATGGAACTCTCCAAACCCTGAATCTGAACACAACCGCCTGTAGGAGCTGACGAGTGAAACGAGGCTGCGATCTGTTGATCTTGTTTTCATGACACAAGATCAACAGATCGCAGCCTGCGGCAGCTCCTACACAAGGTGCGACATCACTCTTTCACACTCATGAACTCTTCAGCCCAGCGGATATATTCTTCCGGCTGGGTGTAGGTGTGCGTCAGTTCAGTTGCATTCAGGTCCGCAGCCTGAGTGAAAATCTGCCGCTGTTCGCGCAGGCTGTCATAGGTCGCCTTGATCGCCGCAAAGTACGCGCCGTGGCCATCGATGGTGACGCGCACGCCCAGTTCCGCCAGGCGTTTGTCGTCACGCAGCAGCGGGTTGCCATAGGTCACCAGCATCAGCGGCACATTGAGATTTTCGGCAATCTGTTCGAGGTGATCGAAGTCGCGTACGCCGACCATGCAGATGCCGTCTGCCCCGGCATTCTGGTACTGCAGGGTACGGCTGATGATTTCCTGCGTCGGCAGAATGCCGGCGTTGGTCCGGGCAATGATCGCCATTTCCGTATCGACGCGGGCTTCCAGCGCTGCGCGGATCTTGCCGACACCTTCGGCGACCGTGATCAGATCGGTGGATTTGCGGCCGAACTGGGCGGGCAGCAAGGTGTCTTCGATGGTCAGCGCGGCGACGCCGGCGCGTTCCAGTTCGACGATGGTTCGCATCACGTTGAGAGCGTTGCCGTACCCGTGGTCGGCATCGGCAATCACCGGCAGTTGGGCGACGCGGCCGATGCGGGTGGCCTGTTCGGCGAACTCGCTGAGGGTGATCAAGGCAAAATCCGGTGCGCCCAGTACCTGCAACGAAGCGACGGAGCCGCCGAGAATCCCCACTTCAAAACCCAGGTCAGCGGCAATGCGGGCGGACATCGGGTCGAACACCGAAGCGGTGTGATAGCAGGTGTCGGATGCCAGTAGCTGACGGAAACTACGGCGCAAATCTTGATGAGAAAGCCTGGTCATACGAGTTCCACCAATACAAAGGAATGGAAAGGCTTGAGCAAATGTGTCAACGCCGAAGAATGAAAAGGCTATCACGCGAATGGGTCAAGGATCATGACGAATTTGCAAGGCGGGTGTTTGCCGGTGAACGCTTTGCTGAAAGGATTAAGCTGATCGGGCGAAATTTAGCTGTATCAAGGAGACACAGCCTGACTGCACAGGTTGAGGCGGGGCGGTCACTCAGGCCGCCACCGCCTGTCGCTGTTGATTGGGCAGCATCACCGCGCGCACCGAATTGCCCGGCTGCAATTGCAGGCGTTGGGCGGTAGCACGGTCGATTGCCAGGCTGCTGCCGACGCGACGGGCGCGGGCGACGGTGATGCGGCAGTTTTCCAGGCGACGGTTGTGAATCAACCATAGCGGCGCCTGTTCATCAGGGGTGCCGAGGCTCAGGGTCAGTTCGAGGCTGTCGCGCACGGTGCGGATACTGCGCAGCGGTGCTTCAATGACCGGGCCGCCGTCAAAAATGTCGATGTAGCCCTTGTGGGCAAAGCCTTCGGCCTGAAGAATCTTCAGCGCCGGTTCGGTATTCGGATGCGTCTGACCGATGGCCGCTTGGGCCTGTTCGGTGAGCAGGCAGGTATACAGCGGCTGACGCGGCATCAACTCGGCGATGAACGACTTGTTGCCCAGGCCTGAGAGATGATCGGCATGGCTGAAATCCATCTGGAAGAAATGCCGGCCGAGGCTGTCCCAGAATGGCGAACAACCTTTTTCATCGGCACTGCCGCGCAGTTCGGCGATCATCTTCTCGCCAAACAGCTGCGGGAACTCGGCAGCGAACAGCAAACGCCCGAGCGACAACAGGCGGCCGTTGCTGCCGGTGCGCTGATCGTGGCGCAGGAACAGCGAACAGAGTTCCGATTGCCCGGTCAGTTCGTTGTTGAGGAACAGCGTCGGGATCTGCCGTTGAATGCCCAGATCCGGCGCCGAACTCACCGTCAGTCCGACCCGATAGTTGTACCAGGGCTCGCGCAAGCCAACTGCGCCGGCCAACGCACTGACACCGACCACGTGTGTGTCATCGTCTTCGAGGACGAACAGATAATCGGCGTCAGCACGCTCCACTTGCTCGGCGAATGCACGTTGCGCCCAGCGCACGCGATGGGCCAGGCGATCTTCGTTGGCCGGCAGGGTGGTGAACCCTGGGCCGGCTTGTTGGACCAGCGTCATCAATGCTGGCAGATCGCTGACGTTGACCGGGCGGACAATCATGCTGTAACTCCTTTTGCGCGCCTGCTCGGGCACTGTCGTTGGCGGCGGAACCGGGCGCGGTTCAAAGGGCAATCAGCCGGATCTGGCTGCCATCGGTCACGTTCAACGCCGCACACATTGCAGGCGTGAGGGACAGCGGTTGATCGGCTTGGTAATCCAGTTCGGCAACGATGGCCCGGTAGCCACGCCACGCGTCGTTGCTCAGCAGATAGCGGCCACGCGCATCGATCTCCGGCAATTGCTGCACCGGAGCAGTCTGGCTACGCACAATCGAGCGGATATTCGAGGTACGCGCGTACAGGGTCGGGCCAGCATCGAACAGGTCGATGTAGCTGTTGGTTTCAAAGCCTTCGCGCTCAAGGATATCGAACGCCTCTTGCCCGTCCGGGTGAATGCGCCCGATACACTCGCGCGCCGCCTGCGGCAGCATCGGTACGTAAATCGGATATTGCGGCATCAGTTCGGCGAGGAATGAGCGGCTCTGCAAGCCGCATAGACGCTCAGCCTCAACGTAGGGCAGATCGAAGAAGTGCTTGCCCAGCGCATCCCAGAACGGCGAATGACCTTCTTCATCGCTGTAGCCGACGATTTCGGTAATCACCGCTTCGGCGAAACGTGGCGCATGGGCGGCAATGAACAGCAGCCGCGCCCGCGAGAGCAGTTCCGAGAATGGCGTGCGCACCAGCGCCTTGTCGATGTGAAAGCCGCGCAGCAACGTGTGGTCGTTGAGGTCATGGCACAGCGATAACGCCGGCACACCGTGCTCGATGTTCAGCTCGCGCGAGGCGCTGGTGAAGTGGCGATTGCGCAGGCTGTAGAACGGCTCTTTAAAACCCGCCGTGGCAAGAATTTCCGAGCAACCGACCAAGCGTTGCGTGGCGCAATCTTCCAGCACGAAAAAGTAGTTTTCCGGCCCCTGCGTCTGCGCCTCGCTGTCGAACGAGGCGCAGGACGCGGCGATTTTGTCGCACAGGCGCTCGCTGTCATCCGGCAGCGAGGTCACACCGACCATGCTGTCGCGGGCCAGTTGTTGCAATTGCGGCAGGTCGGTTGGCTCGACTGGGCGTAAGACCAGCATGGATGCACTCCTGTATCAAAGGGTTCGGCGAATTCACGAACCTGACTATCACTGTCGGTTTCCACGCGTTAAATCGGCGGTCGCCTGATTTGTTGTCAGACGCCGCTCTTTTTCTTGTCAGCCATTGCTCGGGTCAGGCAACGCGGTACTGGCGCCGAGCTTGTTGAGAAAGAACAGGTACACCAGGCCCAGAACGATCCAGATCAGGCCGAGTTTCTGCGCATCGACGCCCATGTTGTACATGATGGCCGCAACGATGATGAAGCCAATGACCGGGCAGATCAGGTGACGCACAACCTGACCGGACTTTTGCCGACGCCAGTAGTAGTTGATCACGGTCAGGTGCAGCAGCATGAAACCGCTGAGTGCGCCGAAGTTGACCAGCGACGTCAGGGTGTCGACCGAGTTGATGAACAGGTAGCAGATGATCAGTGACAGCACCGCCACCAGATAAATGCTCAGATACGGCGTGTTGTGTTTCGGGTGCACCTTGGCCAGCACTTTTGGCAGTTTGCCGTCGCGGGCCATGCCGAACAGCAGACGCGAAACTGCGGCTTGCGAAGTGATCGCCACGGCGACACCCCAGGCCAGGGCGGTGGCGACAGCGGTCAGCGTGGCCAGCCAGCTACCAGCAGCGATTTCGGCAATTTCATAGAACGCGGTATCGGCGGAATTGAAGCCCATGCCCGCTGCCAGATCGGTGGCAATCCAGGTTTGTACGACGAAAATCACACCCATCACCACCAGGGTGATCAATGCGGCTTTGCCGACGCTGCGGCCCGGGTCGCCTTTGATTTCTTCGGCGAGGGTAGAAATGGCATCGAAACCGAGGAACGACAGCACTGCAATCGATACTGCTTGCATCAGCAGCGCGAAATTGAAGGTTTCCGGGTGATACAGCGGCGCGAGTGTCAGCTCGCCATTACCGCCACCGTTGTGCAGGGCGTTCCATGCATAGAACAGGAAGATCCCCAGTACCACCAGTTGCGCCAGCAGGAAGATGATGTTCATCCGCGCAGTGAAAGTGATGCCGCGCAGGTTGACGAAGGTGGCGCTGACAAGGAACGCGAGAATGAAGCCGACCTTCGGAATGTCCGGATACAGATGGTTGAGTGCCATGGCGGCGTACACGTAAAGCAACGGCGGAATCAGCAGGTAATCGAGCAGCATCAGCCAACCGGCGATGAAACCGACGTGTGGATTCAGGCCGCGTTGTGCGTAGGAATACACCGAGCCGGCAATCGGAAAGGCGCGGGCCATGCTGCCGTAGCTCAGCGCGGTAAACAGCATTGCCACCATGCCAATGATGTACGCCAGCGGCACCATCCCCGGTGCCTCGGCATTGACGTAGCCATACACACCGAACGGGGCGATGGGGATCATGAAGATCATCCCGTAGACCACCAGGTCGGTGAGCGTCAGGCTACGTTTCAACTCCTGCTTGTAGCCGAATTCTTCAATTTCCATGAAGCGCAACTCCTTGTCAGCCAATCGTTGTTTTAGTTGTTATGTCGGTCCATCGTTTACAGCGTCAGCAGTCGATAAAGCAGTGATTACAGCAATGGCGCGAGGTATTCGGCCCAGCGCGAAACCGCTTGCGGGCTGCGCAGCAAATCGTTGCGCACCTCGACCAGCACCGAGTCCAGGCCCCGGGCATCGCCATGCACCGGTACGGTCATATCACCCAGCGGGTCGATCTTGTACGGCTGATTGCCGGCCACTTGCAACGGGTGTTCGCCGAGACCGTCGAGCAACCTTTGCGCGTACGCCTTCGCCTGACCGAACAGCACGCCAACCTCCAGTGTTCGCGGCTTGCCGTAATACACCGGAGTGAAACTGTGAATCCCCACCACCCGTACCGCCTGACCCTTGGCCAGGCGTTCGTCGATCAATGTCTGCAAGCGCGCATGGAACGGCTTGAACAGCGTCTGACGGCGGTACTCGCGAGTGACTTCGTTCAGCTCGCGGTTGCCCGGTATCTGATAGATCTCGCTTTGTGCCGGAATGCTGTCGGGCGCATGCCGTGGGCGATTCAGGTCGATCAACAGTCGCGAATAGTTGGCGCTCAACAACGTTGCGCCAAGTTTTTCCGACAACTGTTCTGCCAGTTGCAGCGCGCCGATGTCCCAGGCGATGTGTTCGCCGGCAGCGACATCGTCCAGGCCCAGATTGACGAGGGCCTCGGGGATATAGCGGCTGGCGTGTTCGCACACGAGGATCAACGGATTTGTCGAGTCCTCGCGGCTCAGGTTGTAGACCGGTCGGGTGTATAACCCAAGCTCGGCGGATTCAGTACAGGCGTGCATAGTGCTCACACAGGTCAGCGGGCGAGAGCTGTTCCGTCAGCGCCAGTTCCTCGGTTTTAAGGGCGTGATAGGTGTCGAGCAACGGCTTGGGCAGCCAATCGTTGAAGGCGCCACTGTCGCGCAGGCAATCCAGTGCCTGGGCCAGCGAGGCGGGCAGGGCGACGATGCCCCGAGCCTTGCGTTGCTCGTCGTTGAGTGAATCGGGAACTTCATCGGTGATCGCGTTCAGCGCCAGGCGCTGTTCGATGCCCAGGCGCCCGGCGATCAACAGCGCGGCCATGGCCAGATGCGGCGAGGCCGTGGCATCCATGGCGCGGAACTCCAGGTTGAACTGCGTCGCCACGGATTTGCCGCCGAGGGTCACCGTCGGGCAGATGCGCAGCGCCGCTTCACGGTTCTGTTGACCCAGACACGCGTAAGACGCGCTCCAGTGGTGCGGCTGCAGGCGCTCGTACGACACTGGCGTTGGCGCAGTGAACGCGCACAGCGCCGGCAAATAATGGAGAATCCCGGCTGCCCAATGCTGGCCGAGGCTCGACAGGCCATTACTCGTGCCAGCGTCGTAAAGCATCGGCTGGCCGGCCAGATCGAGCAGGCTGACGTGCAGGTGCACGCCGTTGCACACAGCATCGGCGGCGGTCTTCGGCGCGAAGCTGAGGTCGAGGCCCATCTGCCGGGCGATCTCGCGGGTGATTTCGCGCACGTTGACCGCGCGGTCGGCTGCGGCGACGCCGAGCGTCGGCCGACAGGTTATTTCGTATTGGTGCTTGCCGTATTCGGGGAGGAACATTTCCGGCTCGACACCGCCGGCGCGCAACGCACTGAGCAACCAGCCGCCGAATTCTGCGCCTTGGCGCTGGGCCTCCAGCGAAAACGCCAGATGCTCGGCGAAACCGGCGTGCAGGTTGAATTCGTGTTCGAACGCCGCGTTGACCTGCAAACCCAGTTCGTCGCGATAACGTTCGATTTCATCGCGCAGCAAGGTGCGTGGGCAGGCGCCCCACGGACGGCCATCGGTTTCACGAATATCGCCGTGGATGAAGTCCAGCGCCGGCGCATCGGGATCCGGGCCGTTGGGCACGGTGACGCGGCTGGCCAGATCCGGAATCAGGCGCAGATCGCCATAGGCGCCCCATGGATTGCTCGAGGCAATGATGTCTTGTGGGGTCAGCGCGCTGTTGGCCGGCACCCAGCCACAACCGGCCGCCTGATAATGCTCAAGTTCATCGGTGGGAAACGAACGGCCGCGAGTGATACCGATCAGGTCGGTGGTGACGATGGTGGTCATCGGCAGCGGCATCAGGCGCGAAGTCATGCCTGCATCTCCCGCAAGCGGCCGAGCACGGTAGCGGTGTCGGTGATCCAGCAATAACCCTTGATCGCGTTGAGGCAGGCCTGATGACGTTCGGCGCTGTAGGTGGCGCAGGCGTCTTCGACCAGAGTCACCAGATAACCACGGTCGGCAGCGTCGCGCACGGCCATGTCGACGCATTGGTCGGTGACGATACCGGCGATGATCAGATGACGGGTTTCGAGGTTGCGCAGCACGTAATCGATAGCGGTCGAGTTGAATACGCCAGACGAAGTTTTCGGCAGGACGATCTCGTTTTCGCCCGGGGTCAGTTCGGCGATCACTTGTGCCTGCGGACTGCCCTTGGGCAGGTGCATTTCTGACAGTTTGTGGTCGAGCGAGCGATCGCGACCATCGGCAGTCAGGCTTTCGATCAGGGTGTGCAGGACATTTTGCCCGGCCTCGCGAAAGGCGCTGAGCAGCCGTTGCTGGTTGGGCACCACCTGCGTGCGCGCGCGGTTGAGGAAATACTCGGCGTCCGGGCCACTGAGGTGCGGATCGAACTGCGGTTCGAGCCAGGCGCGCTGCATGTCCACCAACAGCAACGCGGTGTGGTCGGTGACAAATGGCAAGTCCCGCGGCGAGCGGTGGGGAAGGCTGAACATCCTTATTTGTCCTCCAGCAGATGAGTGGCGAAGTCGTTGCGCAGGGCATCGATGCCCTCAAGGCGATCGGCCAGATCCGGGCTGCGCAGGGTCAGGCAGGCAATCAGCGCCTCGACCTGGGCCAGCGCCGGGACCATGGTGTCGAACGGCGAGGCCGATTCGACCGGAGCGCTGATGATCAGGTCGGCCATTTCGCGCAACGGCGAGGCATAGATGTCGGTGAAAAGCACCACGCGGGCATTGTTGTTTTTTGCCGCCGTGGCGACACGCAGTGCCTGGGTCTGATAACGACGGTAATCGAATACGAGGACGACGTCCTGACGTTGCAGGTCGAACAGGCGGTCGGGCAGCAGCGCGTTGTCTTCCAGAGCAAAACAGCCGGGGCGCAGCAGGCGCAAATGATTGAGCAGGTAAGTCGCCATCAGGCTGCTGAAACGGCCACCGAAGCAGTACACCTGATGCCGGGCATCAAGCAGCCAGTCAGTGAGGATTCGCACGTCTTCGGGCTGGGTCAGGGATTGCGTGTCGACCAGCAGGCGATGGCTGTCAGCGAGGTAATGGGCCCAGGCGTCGTCCTTGTTTTGCTGCGCGCGTGGCTGCAATAGTGTGCGCGGCGAACGCAAGCGGTGGTCCATGTCGCTGAGCAGGGCTTCCTGGAATTCGGCATAACCGCCGAAACCGAGTTTTTTCACCAGGCGCACAATCGTCGGATCGCTGACGCCGGCATGTTCAGCCAGGCGCGCCATCGGTCCAAGTCCATTGCGCGGATACTGATCGAGCAAAGCGCGAACGACTTTGCGCTCCGACGGCGTGAGTTCCAGGCCGGGATCGGTGATCAGGTCTCTAAGAGGGGGCATCCGGGCTCCTGCTGGATGGGGGGTGTCGAATTCGCTTCATAATCCGTTAAAACAGTATTTATGTAACTGACGCTACATGTCTAGTGAATTTTTCACCGTGTTTAAAAGGCCCCAAAATGGCGCAGGACGCCCGTGTCATAAGGGCTACACGGAAGTCGACAAGCCTTGTAGTCCATTGCCCATAGCTGTGTCAGACATCACCGCTTTTCTAACATTCACCGTTGGCGCAGCAACGCATCGATACACCCGGCAACCCTCGGTTTACGGCACAATTGCCTGCAACCCGGCGCGACGCCGTTGCTGTTCATGACCTTCGGCAGAGTGATTCATCGTGCAGACCACCCGCTTGACACTGATTTGCCACGCGCGAACCGTCGCACAGAAATTGGCGCGTTTTCCTACGAACGAGCCTGTTGAAAATAGTGCTTTGGCGCCTGACAGCTTGGCGGCTCGCTTCGCTGCGGCTCGACGTTTGATCTGCGGCCCCGAATTGCGCACCCGGCAGACGGCGGCCTGGTTCGGCGCGGATGCTCAGGTTGACGAGGCATTGCGTGATTGCGACTGGGGGGATTGGCACGGGCGCTCGATCAAGGACTTGCAAACGACGCAAGCGCAGGCTTTGCAAGCGTGGCTGACAGATCCGCACGCAGCGCCCCACGGCGGCGAATCAGTCACGGACTTGGCCACGCGAGTCGCGGCATGGCTGCAAGGTTTGCAGGCGACGCCGGGGCATGTGCTGGCGATCACTCACCCCTACGTCGTGCGGGCCGCGCTGATGCAGGTGGTGCAAGGAGCGGCATTCAATGCAATCGACGTTGAACCGCTGTCTGTCATCGAGTTGCGCTTCAACGGGATCTGGCGGCTACGCTTGCCGGGCATCGACATCGAGGGAACACACTGATGAAACAACTGCTGGTGATCGGCATCGGTGCCGGTAATCCGGACTACATCACGATGCAGGCGGTCAAGGCGCTGAATCGCGTCGATGTGTTCTTTCTGCTGGATAAGGGCCAGAGCAAGGACAAACTGCTCGATCTGCGCCGCGAGATCTGCGAACGCTACATCACCGATTCCGCCTACCGTTTCGCCGAAGCCGCGAGCCCGGAGCGTGAGCGCGGTGATGTCGAATACGGCGCCAGCGTCGATGAACTCAACCGCGCCAAGCAAGCGACCTTCGAGCGGCTGATCAATGACGAATTGTCTGACGGCCAGTGCGGCGGTTTTCTGGTGTGGGGCGACCCGGCGTTGTACGACAGCACTGTGCGTATTCTTCAGGCGATTCTGGATTCGGGTCGTTGTCATTTCGAATTTGAGGTCATCCCCGGCATCACCAGCGTTCAGGCGCTGGCGGCGCAGCATAAAGTGCCGTTGAACAGTATTGGCCGCTCCGTCGAGATCACCACGGGCCGGCGTCTGGCGGCGGGGCAGGTGAGTGATGCCGACAGCGTGGTGGTGATGCTCGATGCCGAGGATTCCTACCACCACGTGGCCGACCCGCAAACTGCGATTTACTGGGGGGCGTACCTGGGCACGGCGGATGAGATTTTGATCAGCGGCAAGCTTGGCGATGTCGCCGATGAGATCGAGCGGGTGCGCAAGGCTGCCCGGGCCGAGCATGGCTGGATCATGGACACCTATCTGTTACGCAAACCCTAGATTTTCGCTGCCCTCATCGCTGCAAGGCGTTCATAAAAAAACCTGTGGAAGCGGGCTGCCAGCGATGAGGCCCTGGAGAAAACCTCAAGACCTGGCAATGGCCCCACGCCCGAACCGCTCCCGATACACCGACGGCGGCACGCCCACCACGCCACGAAACGCCACGCGAAAACTCTCCACCGAGCGATAGCCGCAACGGTGCGCAATCTGTTCGGTGTTGTCCGCCGTGCTCTCCAGCAACTCCCGCGCCCGCGCCAGTCGCTCATGCTGCAACCACGCCTTGGGCGACTGCCCGCTGGCTTCGCTGAAACGCCGCAAGAACGTTCGCTCGCTCATCGCCGCTTCGCTGGCCAGTTCGCGCACCTCCAGCGGTTCATGCAGGCGTTCGCGCGCCCATTGCATGACCCGTGACAGATCGTTGCGCGGCGTCGGGCTGACCGGCGTCGGAATGAATTGCGCCTGACCGCCGGTGCGCTGCGGCGACATCACCAGTCGCCGCGCCACCGTGTTGGCAACCTGAGTGCCGAAGTCTCGGGCCACCAGGTGCAGGCAGGCATCGATCCCGGCAGCACTGCCCGCCGAGGTGATCAACTGTCCCGCGTCGACGTACAGCACATCGGCGTCGACGGCAATCATCGGGAAGCGTTGCGCCAGTTCTGCCGCGTAGCGCCAATGCGTGGTTGCAGCATGGCCGTCGAGCAGACCGCTGGCGGCCAGCACAAACACCCCGGAACAGATCGACAATAGCCGCGCACCCCGGGCGTGGGCCTGGCGCAGGGCGTCGAGCAACGCTAGCGGCACCTCGGCGTTACGGTCGCGCCAACCGGGAATGATGATGGTGCGTGCCTCGGCGAGCAGTTCCAGGCCGCCATCGGCCAATACCTGAATGCCGCCCATGGCGCGCATCGGGCCTTGATCGACCGCAGCAATCGCGTGCTCGTACCACGGGAACTCGAACTCCGGGCGCGCCAAGCCGAAGATTTCCACGGCAATGCCGAACTCGAAGGTGCAGAGGCCGTCGTAGGCCAGAATCGCGACCAATCCTGGTGAGGTGGGCATTTGGCGGAAAACTCCCGATGAGTGTCTTGTGCGCCACTGTAGCGATTTGCGGCGCCTCGATAAAGTCTGTTCATTCCCCTCAAGACGTAGGAGCAACACCCCATGCCGAGCCTGGTTCGCGAAATTCCTGCCGCCCCTTCGGCGATTGCGCTGATGCATTTCAGCAATCGTCTGACCTTCGAAACCGATTGTTCCGACGTGTTCAGCAGCCAGCAGGGCGGTGAGATCGACTTTGTGCTGGTGGACGTACGCGGACCACTGGCGTTTGAACGCGGCCATGTACCCGGCGCGATCAATATTCCCGGCCGGTTGTTGACGGCAGAAGGCTTGGCTGGCTACCCAAAGAGCGCGCTGTTTGTGGTCTATTGCGCCGGCCCGCACTGCAACGGCGCCAACAAGGCTGCGGTGAAACTGGCGGCGCTGGGTTATCCAGTCAAAGAGATGATCGGCGGCATCACCGGCTGGCTGGATGAAGGCTTCGAACTCAACGTATCCAAATCTGCAAACACCCCCATCAACTGCGCCTGCTGATCACTTGTAGGAGCTGCCGCAGGCTGCGATCTTTTGCCGTTGTTTTCAAAAAAGCACCAGATCGCAGCCCCCGCGTAGGGCGTGTCCTACAGCCTTTGCACCACGACGGAGCAGCCCTTGACCCCGGTCAATGGTGGTGCCGAATTTCTGTAAGTATTTGTCGCTTAAACACAATTTACCCTGTGCGCGCCGCCATAGACTGCCGGCCACTTCGGTATTTGCCGCTAAATGGCCATGACCGAACGCTGAATCGAAGCTGCCAATAAAAGCCTCCGCACACAGGAGTTATAAATGAACAAGCTAGTGATGTTCGGTGCCCTGGCACTGTCGATGTTGTCCTTGACCGCTGTGGCCGAAGACGCCAAGCCGATCCGCATCGGTATCGAAGCCGGTTACCCGCCATTCTCGATGAAAACCCCTGACGGCAAACTGACCGGTTTCGACGTCGATATCGGCGATGCGCTGTGTGAGCAGATGAAAGTCAAATGTACCTGGGTCGAGCAGGAGTTCGATGGCCTGATCCCGGCGCTGAAAGTGAAGAAGATCGACGCGATCCTGTCCTCGATGACCATCACCGACGATCGCAAAAAGAACGTTGATTTCACCATCAAGTACTACCACACCCCGGCGCGCTTCGTGATGAAGGCAGGCTCGGGCGTGAAAGACCCGTTGACCGAGCTCAAAGGCAAGAAAGTCGGCGTGCTGCGTGCCAGTACCCACGACCGTTATGCCACCGAGGTGCTGGTTCCGGCCGGGATCGAACTGGTGCGTTACGGCTCGCAACAGGAAGCCAACCTGGACATGGTCTCCGGACGTATCGACGCGATGCTGGCCGACTCGGTCAACCTCAGCGACGGTTTCCTGAAAACCGACGCCGGCAAAGGTTTTGAATTCGTCGGCCCGACCTACGAAGACGCCAAATACTTCGGCGGCGGCGCCGGCATTGCGGTACGCAAGGGCGATACCGCGCTGGCCGAGCAATTCAACCAGGCTATCACCGAGATCCGCGCGAACGGCAAGTACAAGCAAGTGCAGGACAAGTACTTCGACTTTGACGTCTACGGCCATTAATACGCCGTAAAAAAGTGGCCCCGTGTACGCGGTGGCCACTTTTTTTACGCCCATGATTTATCCTGCCGACACACGTCCCAATGTAGGAGCTGCCGCAGGCTGCGATCTTTTGATCTTGTTTTTGGTATCAAGATCAAAAGATCGTCCGAGCGCGGCCCGAACCTGCACCAGCTCCTACAGAAATAGCGGAGTTTTCTCATGCAACGTATCGACCATGTTCTACCCTGGAGCCACTTGGGCAGCGAGCGCTCTCTCAGCGTCTTCCGCTATGGCGCCGGTGACCGCAAGGTGTATATCCAGGCCAGCCTGCACGCCGATGAGCTGCCGGGCATGCGCACCGCATGGGAACTCAAGCAACGCCTCAACGACCTCGAACAGCAGGGCCGCCTGCATGGCGTGATCGAGCTGGTGCCGGTGGCCAACCCGATCGGGATGGATCAGCACCTGCAAGGCAATCACATGGGCCGTTTCGAAATGGGCAGCGGCAAGAACTTCAACCGCGCGTTCGTCGAACTCAGTGCGCCGGTAGCCGCCATGATCGGTGCGCAGCTGGGGGCCGATGCCGAGACCAACGTCGCCCTGATCCGTCAGGCCATGGCGCAGGTGTTCGAACAACTGCCGGCGCCGGCCTCGCAACTGGAAGCACTGCATCGACTGCTGCTGCGCCATGCCTGCGACGCCGATATCACCCTCGATCTGCATTGTGATTTCGACGCGGCGATCCACCTTTATGCGCTGCCGCAACACTGGCCGCAGTGGCAATCTCTGGCGGCCCGTTTGCAGGCTGGCGTGGCGTTGCTGTGCGAGGATTCCGGCGGCAGCTCGTTCGATGAATCCTGTTCGACGCCCTGGTTGCGTCTGGCGCGGGCCTTTCCCGCTGCGGCAATTCCGCCGGCGAACCTCGCCACGACGCTGGAACTGGGGAGCATGGGCGACACCCGCGTCGATCAGGCTCAGGCCAATTGCGAGGCGATTCTGGGTTTTCTCGCCGAGCAGGGTTTCATCAGCGGTGAATGGCCGGCGGCACCGAGCGAATGCTGCGAAGGCATGCCGTTCGAAGGCACCGAATACCTGTTCGCGCCGCACCATGGCGTGGTGAGTTTTCTGCGCCGTGCCGGCGAATGGGTAGAAAAGGGCGATGCCTTGTTTGAAGTGGTTGATCCGTTACAGGATCGCCTGAGCACTGTGCACGCCGGCACCAGTGGCGTGTTGTTCGCGATTGATCGTGGGCGCTACACCGAACCCGGGATCTGGCAGGCGAAAGTGGCGGGACGCATGCCATTTCGCACGGGCAAGCTGACCAACGACTGATAAGCGCCGAGGCTTTTTTAGCGGCAGCAGTACCGTACGCACCGAGTGTTCGACGACTTCACGCAGAACTGCGCCGCTGTTTCGCCTGTCATGCCGGCAGATCTTTGTAAAAAGCGGCAAATTGCTGGCCCCCAACCCGCGTTTTCATCGGCAAAATCGCCTTTTTTCAAAAGGTTAGGTTGGCCATATGCGGACGATTGTCATAACCGTTGCAACGCTTTCCCTGGCTGTTCTTGCCTCGGGAGTTCAGGCGAAAGAGTTAAGCAAGAGTCACCGGTTTGCCTGCACCTGGGGTTCTGATATGGCCGCCGGTGCACAGCAATCGAAACTGTCGGGCATTTCCCTGTATGGCGCGCGCAAGCAATTGCAAGTGCGCAAATTCCAGCAGCCGTGGATGCGCATGACCGCGATGGGCATCACTGAGCAAACCTACAACAGCACCTCGAAGCTCAAGCCTGCGGCGGTCAAGCAGACGTACTACGAACAATGCGTCAGGCACGAACTGGCGCAGCGTTGAAATGCCCAAGCCCAACCCGTAACGGTTGGGCTTTTTTTCGCCCGAGGAAATCTCAAGGCTATTTTTCACTCTCGCAATTGACCATCCACGACACGCCGAAACGATCCACCAGCATGCCGAAACGCGCGGCCCAGAACGTTGCTTCCAGCGGCATGTCGACGCGACCGTCTGTGGCCAGTGCGTTGAACAGCCGTTCGGCCTCGGCAATGCTGTCGACGTTCAGCGAAATCGAACAGCCGCTCATGCCTTGGGTCGGCCGGTCGGGCGTGGTGTCCGAGGCCATGATCATTTGATCGCCGACTTTCAGGCAGGTGTGAATGATCAGGTGGTGATGCTCTTTCGGCACATGCTCGGCGGCGGGGGTTTCGCCGAAGGTCATCATCGCCTCGAGTTTTCCCTGCAAGGCTTGCTCATAAAAAGTGAAAGCCTCGCGGCAGTCACCGTTGAAGATCAGGTACGGGTTGATTCTCATGTCTCTGCTCCTGGCAGTCAGGCGCGGAGCGTGGCGAGTGTTCGCCGGGTTCCGCGTTCGGCGGTTAAAACATAGCAGAGCGTTGGACGTCGCAAGGGCTGGAGTTCTCCAGACGTTTTACTTCTAAAAAGCTTTGTGCCTAATACTGAACAGGCCTTCTTGAATGAATGCGCCGTGTGAAATTCACTCGCGGCGCTGGAGTACCATGAGCCACCGCCATCACCTGCTGAGTCCCGTGTCCCATGCCTGATCTATCGCGTATCACGTCCTTGTTCGATCAGGCGCAGCGCGCCATGCGGCTGGTCTGGGGGACATCGCGCGGCTTGTTTCTGGGGCTGGTGCTGGCGACATTGGTGGCCGGGCTTTTGCCAGCACTGGCGGCCTGGCTGGGGCAACGGATTGTTGATGCCGCGGTGGCAGCGATGCAGTTGCACGCACAAAACGGCAGTGCGCCGCTGTGGCCAGTGTTGCGTTATGTGTTGCTGGAAGCCGGGGTGTTGGCGCTGTTGTCGGGCACCCAACGGGCACTCTCGGTGCAGCAGTCGCTGTTGCGGGTGCAGCTGGGGCAGAAGGTCAATACGCTGATCTTGCAGAAAGCGCAGACCCTCTCGCTGGTGCAGTTCGAGAACTCCGAGTTCTACGACAAGCTGGTGCGTGTGCGTCGCGAGGCGTCGACCCGGCCACTGGCGCTGGTCATGAAGTCGTTGGGCCTGGTTCAGAATCTGATCATGCTGATCAGCTTTGGCGTGTTGCTGGTGCACTTTTCCCCTTGGGCGCTGGTGCTGTTGGTGGTGGGTGCGTTGCCGGTGTTCTTTGCCGAGGCGCATTTTTCCGGTGACGCCTTCCGCCTGTTCACTCGCCGCGCGCCGGAGAGTCGTCAGCAGAGCTACATCGAAACCTTGCTGTCCCACGAAACCTATATCAAAGAGGTCAAGCTGTTCGGCTTCGCCCCGCTGTTGCTGCAACGCTACCGCGACACGTTCGCCAGGCTGTATGCCGAAGACCGGCGCCTGACGTTACGCCGCGATGGCTGGGGTTTCGGCCTCGGTCTGCTCGGTACTGCGGCGTTTTACCTGGCCTATGCCTGGGTGGTGATCGATGCCGTGCATGGCCAGATCAGCCTCGGCCAGATGACCATGTATCTGGTGCTGTTCAAGCAAGGCCAAAGTGCGGTGAGCAGCAGCTTGAGTGCGATCAGCGGTCTCTACGAAGATGGCCTCTACCTGACCAGTCTTTATGAATACCTCGCCGAACCGGTGCAGGCGGATACCGGCCTCCTGACGGTTGGCGCCTGCCCGGGCGATGGTTTGCGTTTCGAGAACGTCGGATTCCGCTATCCGGGGGCCAGTCGGCCGGCCCTGGAAAACATTGACCTGCAACTGCTGCCAGGCAAGAGCATTGCGTTGGTTGGGGAGAACGGTTCCGGCAAGACCACCCTGATCAAGTTACTGACCCGGCTCTACCGTCCTGATCAAGGGCGCATTCTGCTCGACGGCAGCGATTTGCAGGATTGGCAGGAAACAGCGTTACGTCGGCGCATTGGCGTGATTTTTCAGGATTACATCCGCTATCAGTTCAGCGTCGGAGAAAATATCGGCGTCGGCGATACCCTGGCGTTCAACGACCAGCAACGCTGGCAGGAAGCCGCAGCCCAAGGCATGGCCGCACCCTTCATCGAAGGTCTCGACAAGGGTTATGCCACGCAGTTGGGGCGCTGGTTTGCCGGTGGCCAGGAATTGTCCGGTGGGCAGTGGCAGAAGATTGCCTTGTCGCGCGCGTACATGCGCCGTGATGCCGACATTCTGATCCTCGATGAGCCGACTTCGGCCCTCGACCCGGCGGCCGAGGCGGCGGTGTTCGAGCATTTCAGCCAGCATACTGAAGGGCGCATGACGCTGCTGATCTCCCACCGGTTTTCCAGCGTGCGCAACGCCGACCACATCATCGTGCTGCAACAGGGGAGGATTCTCGAGCAGGGTGCTCACGAGCAACTGATCGCCGCTGGCGGGCATTATGCGCAACTGTTCGACTTGCAGGCGCGCGGTTACCGCTAGGTGTCGCGCCCGCTGTGCACGGTCGCCGGCCCGGCCACCCTCGGGGCGGGTTTGCTCTGCATCAGGCTGTCGAGTGCCTTGCGGTAGTTTTGCCCGCCGAGCGCCATGCTGTTGTTGTGCGTGGCGCCCGGCACCAGCAACAGGCGTTTGGGTTGTTGGGCGGCGTTGAACAGTTGCTCGCTGAAACGCGGCGGTACGAACGCATCGGCCAAACCATGCACCACCAGCAGCGGCATATGGATGTCGGCGATCTTGTCGATCGAGTCGAATTTCTGCGACAGCAGCCAGCGCACCGGCAGCGAAGTATTGGCCACGGCAGCGGCGACGTCGGCGAGCGAGGTGAAGGTCGATTCGATCACCAGCCCGCGCACCGGTAACGGCGTGTGCTCGCGAGCCGCGTCCTGGCCGAGTTCAGCGGCCAGATCGATGGCGACGGCGCCACCGAGTGAATGGCCATAGATCAGGCGTTTATCCGGATCCGGTTGCAGCAGCTTGAAACGTTCCCACGCTACCCGCGCGTCCTCGTAAACACTGCTTTCCGACGGCAGATCGCCGTGGCTCTGGCCGAAGCCGCGATAGTCGATGGCCAAAACCGAATAACCCGCTGCGCGCAGTTGTTCGATGCGGAACAACTGCCCGGTGAGATTCCAGCGCACGCCATGCAAATAGAGGATGGCCGGGGCATTGGCTTTCTCGGCCGGCCACCACCAGGCGTGGATGTTTTGCCCGGCCTTGAAGCTTTTCGGTTGCAGATCGAGTTCCTGCACGCTGCCGGGCAAGCCGTGGTACCAGCCAGCCGTGCCCGGTTCGATGCGAAACAACAGTTTGCGCTCGGTGTGTTCGAGTACGGCACAACTCGTCGGCACGCCGATGATCAGCGCGGCCATGCAGGCGAACGCCAGACGGCGGCGTCGCAGGCGAGTCATGAAGGCAAGGAACATTAAACGTTTCACCAAGGCGCAGACAAAGAATGCTTTTTAACAGATGCCTTGCGTTGCGCGCGACATATTCGACCAACGTGCCCGCGCAACGATTACAAAATGCTGCAACGACTCAGTCGACGCGCAGCACGATCTTGCCGATGTGGTCGCCGGCCTCCATGTGCGCATGGGCCAGGGCGGCGTCGGCCAGCGCGTACACCTTGTCGATGATCGGCAGGCAACGGCCGGCGGCCAGCACCGGCGAGACGTGTTCGCGCAGTTGCTCGGCGATTTCGGCTTTTTCCGCCGCCGTGCGGGCGCGCAGCAGTGATCCAGTGATGACCGCGCGTTTGGCCATCATCGCCAGCAGATCGAACTCATTGGCCTTGGCGCCGCCAAGGAAACCAAGCATCACCACGCGGCCATCCATCGCCAGGGCGCGCACATTATTGTTGAGGTACGAACCGCCCATGATATCGAGCACCACGTTCACCCCTTGGCCGCCAGTTTTCTCGGCGATGACGCCGGCGAAATCCTCTTCGTGATAATTGATCGGCTGGCCACCCAGCTCGCGTATTGCTGCACATTTGTCAGGGCTTCCGGCAGTGGCAAAGGCTTCGATGCCGAATTCATTGCAGAGCATCAGCGCGGTGGTGCCGATGCCGCTGGTGCCGCCGTGAATCAGCGCGCGTTGGCCGCGGCTGGCGCCCCCGAGGCCGAACAGGTTGGCCCACACGGTGAAGAAGGTTTCCGGGATGGCGGCGGCCTGAATCCAGTCAATTCCCTCGGGAATCGGCAGGGTCTGGCCGGCCGGGACGTTGCAGTATTCGGCATAACCGCCGCCATTGGTCAGCGCACAGACTCGATCGCCGACGGCAAACTGACTGACGCCTTTGCCAAGCGCGACGACTTCGCCAGCCACTTCCAGGCCAGGAATCGGGTTCATCCCGGGTTTCATCGGGTATTTCCCGGCGCGCTGCAACGCGTCGGGCCGATTGATACCGGCGGCGTGCACGCGGATCAGCACTTCGCCTTCAGCCACGACCGGCAGTGGCACACGTCTGGCTTGCAGGACTTCGGGGCCACCAGGTTCGGTGATCTCGATGCGGGTCATTTCGTTGGGCAGGGACATGTTGGTTCCTCCTGATAAGGGTGTGTGTAGATGGGAGTGGTGCATCGCAGGATAAATTCAGGACAATCGCTGTGGGAGCGGGCTTGCTCGCGAAGGCGTCGGGTCAGTCACTGCTGTGTTATCAGAGAAAGCGCCATCGCGAGCACGCTCCCTCCAGGGGGATGCGTGATTCCATAAAATCATCGCTTGCTCCAGCAGCAGCGCCACCCCAATCGCACCCGCTGCAATCACGAACAACAGCGCGTGATGGCCGCCCGAGGCATTGAACAGTGCCGAATACGCAAATCCGGCCAGCGCCTGAAACGTCGCAAACGATACTGTCGCGCGGCTCCAGGCAATTTGCTGGCGATGATGCTCCGGCACCAGTTCATGCACGCGGGCCAGCGCCAGCGGCACGATGCCTGGCGGGAAGGAACCGAGAATCACCGCGAGCAACGCCAGCGCAAGAAAGGAATGGCTCACCGCCAGCAAGCCAAGCGTGATCGCCTGCACCACCAGCACCAGACGAATGCTCCAGAGCGCGCCAAAGCGATCCGCCAGAACGCCATAGCTGACCGGCCCGACAATCGCGCCCAAGCCATACATCACCCACACCAGCGCACCGACATGCGCCCCGGCGCCGAGTCCGCGCGCCACGTAATCGACCAGAAACACCATGGCTGGCACCAGACCGGCGGCCATGAACGCATATTGGGCGAACAACAGATAAACCCCGGGCGGTGTCGGCTGAACCACCGCGCTGTGCTGCGCTGCAACAGGATGCGGCAGATCAACTGGCCAAGCGAACCAGCTCAGCGCCGTCAGTAACAGCGACAATGCGCCGAGCCCCAACCAGGTGGCAGGCAAACCCAGGCTCAGCAGCGGCGGGACAATCGTCCCGGAACCGGCGATGCCCAGGCCGATGCCGAGAAAGATTGCCCCACTCGCCAGCCCTCGACGAGGCACCGGCACATGCGGCAAAACGGTGGCGGCGACCAGTACCATGATCGCGCCGCCGGCGATCCCCGACAGCAACCGCCAGCCGAAGAACCAGCTTACCGAGAGCGGGTAGGCACAGGCGAAAAATGCCGCCGTCACGGCCAGCATCATCACGCGCAGCGCGGTTTTATTGCCGAGTTGACGCGCCAGCGGTCGACCGAGCAGCGCACCGATCAGATAACCGATCAAATTGGCTGCGCCGAGATAGACCACATCGTTGGCCGCGAACCACTGCGCCTGAATCAGCGCAGGAATCAGCGGTGTGTAAGCAAAGCGCGCCAGGCCGATGCTCACCAGACTGGCGCAGAGCCCGGCGAAGATCGGCAGCCAGATCCTGCTGGATGTTGAAGTACGCATGATTGCGATCCCGTGAATGGTTTATGGCGCCCAGCATATCGGCTATGGTTGCTGCGTTAATGCAGCGATTTGGCATGGTTGTGATGCGTAATTGCATCACTTGGAGGTTGGATGAATTGGGATGATGCACGGGTGTTTCTGGCCGTCTGCCGCGAGTCGACCCTGCGCGGCGCTGCGCGGGTGCTGGGCGTTGATCAGGCGACTGTCGGACGGCGAATCAGTGCGCTGGAAAAATCGCTGGGCGCGACGCTGTTCCTGCGAACTTCCGACGGCTATGCGCTGACGGCGGTCGGCGAAGCGGCGTTGAAAAACGTCGAGAAAATGGAGCATTCGGCGTTGGAGCTGGAGCGGCAGATTCAGGGGCTGGATGACCGCCTTACCGGCACCGTACGGATCAGTACCACCGATTCGCTGGCCATCGACTTTCTGATCCCGGCGATTGCCCACCTGCATGAGCTACATCCCGATATACGGGTGCAACTGGATGCTTCTACGCAAATCCTCAGCCTGGCCAAGCGCGAAGCCGACATCGCCGTGCGCAATACCCGTCCGGACAATCCCGATCTGATCGCTCGACGCATTGCCCGTTGGCCGGTGGGGTTGTTTGCTTCACAGGCCTACATCGACGCCAAAGGTATCCCGCAGCAGGGCGCCGCGTTCGAAGGCCATGATCTGGTGGTCTATCAGCCGTATCTGCAAAGTCAAAAAGACCTGACCCTGGTGTGCGAACCGGTGAGTCGCGGGCGAATCGTTGCCAGCCTCGGCTCCAGCCTGTTGTTGCGGCGCTCGATTGCGGCGGGCATCGGTGTAGGAGAAATGACCGTCTACATGGGCGAACGCGACGGTCTGGTCAGGCTCTGGCCGGAGCGAACCCGCCCGCAACCCTACGAAGTGTGGTTGGTGACCCATGCGGATTTACGCCATACCGCGCGGGTGCGAGCGGTGATCGCGCAGATCGTCGAGGCGTTTGCGCAGGAGAATGAATAGCCCGATAGTCTGTTTTGACGGGGCTACATCGGCTGACGAAACGGCCTACACACAGGTCGGAATCAGCCGGCTTGTGGACGTTGGGGATGGGTTCTATTGTTTCTGCAGCCCGGTGAAAGGTTTCAGGCTTGCACCGGGGTGATGGACCACGGACGGTCTCGGTAGACCCAGGAAGGTGTCGAATGAAAGCCACGGAACTCAGTCAGAATCCAGTCAGTGATTTATCGAGCAAAGGTCGGAATACTCAAGCCATGAACGCTATCAGCCGCGAAGAATTCAATGCCAGGATCGAGACCATTGAGGCACGGATGGATGCTCGGGTTGAGGGTGTGTCGGCAAAAATAGATGCCTATATTTCGGTGCAGACCGAGCGTGATAAACGCTACGACCTGATCTCGCTGGATATGCAAAGAATCGCCAAAGGCGCAGAGGAAGCCGCCAGGCAAGGTGCCACCGTCAAAGCTAACGTCTGGGCTGCAACGGCTGTTCAGTTACTTGGGTTGGTCGCCATCGTCGTTGGTGCCTATTACGCGAATCAGGCGAACATGTATGTAGCGATACAAACGACGCTCGCTGCGGTTCAGGCGGGGAAGGACATCAGTGTACCGAAGCAGTTGCTACTGCCATCGCTTACAACGCCCCAATAGAAAGCGGCCTTCAAGGAAGGCCGCTTTTTTATCGCCGTTGGAAAGCACCACTTCATGGCATCTGCGGCAACTCCTGCGGCCGCAAGTCGAACACCAGCACCTCGGCATCCACGCCATTGCTCAAGGTCAGTGCCTGCTCCTCACGAACCCGCACGCCATCGCCTTCCTGCAATTGCACGCCATTGAGTTCAACACTGCCACGCGCCACATGTACGTAGGCATAACGGTCGGCCGCCAGTTTCAGCGTGGCGCTTTCCTTACCGTCGAACAGGCCGGCAAACACCCGTGCATCCTGACGTACTTTCAGCGAGCCATCGGAGCCGTCCGGCGAAATGATCAACTGCAGGCGACCGCGTTTTTTCTGCGCGCTGAAGTGCTCCTGTTGATAGCGCGGTTTGGCGCCACTGACTTCCGGCACGATCCAGATTTGCAGGAAGTGCACCGGCTTGCTCGCTGAATGGTTGAATTCGCTGTGCGCGACGCCGCTGCCGGCGCTCATCAGTTGCACATCGCCGGGGCGGATCACCGAGCCAGTGCCGAGGGTGTCCTTGTGTTCCAGCGCACCCTCAAGCACGTAGGAAAAAATCTCCATGTCGCGATGCGGGTGCTGGCCGAAGCCTTTGCCGGCTGCAACACGGTCATCGTTGATCACCAGCAGGTCGGAGAAACCCTGTTCACGCGGGTCGCGGTAGCTGGCGAAGGAAAACGTGTGGAACGACTTCAACCAGCCATGATTGGCGAGGCCACGATCGGAGGCTTTGCGAAGGGTCAGCATGATGAAATCTCCTTGCGGGACGTGAATTCGTCCGAGTGAGGAGAAGGTTACTGGTTACCGCTCTGCGCAATAAGTAGATGGAAATTGAAATACTGTCCTGATCTGGTTGACAGTATTGTGGCGCCGGTCACGCTTTCTTTTGCAACGGCAACCGACTCTCTGGCCATAATGCGCGGTCTGTTTCCTGCGCAACTTTCTTTGATTTTGTGAAGTCCTCCCATGAAAACCGTGGCAATGGTGCTGTTTCCCGACTTTCTCCTGCTCGACATGGCCGGGCCGCTGGAAGTGTTTTCGGTTGCCAACCGCTTTCTGAAAGCTGAATCGCACTATCAACTGATTACCCTCGGTACCGAGCGCGGGGCACTGCGAGCATCCAACGGCGTATCGGTGCTGCCCGACCGGCACATCGAAGAGGCTTCTGATCGCTATGACCTGTTGCTGGTGCCCGGCGGGCCAGGTGCCTACAACGAAAAATTCCCGGCACTGTTCGCCTGGCTACAAAGCGCGGTGTCACGTGCCGGACAATACGGTTCGATTTGTACCGGTGCCTTTGTGCTGGGTAATGCCGGGCTGCTCGACGGTTATCGGGTCACCACTCACTGGAATTACACCGAGCGGCTGATCAAGGGATTCCCCAAAGCCACTGTTGCGACGGACCAGATCTATGTCGAAGACCGCAACCTGATCACTTCGGGCGGGGTGACGGCCGGCATCGATCTGGCGTTGGCGGTGGTCGCTCGGGATCACGGCAAGAAACTCGCTCAGGATGTGGCGAAAGTCCTGCTGGTGGTGATGAAGCGTCAAGGTGGGCAGGCGCAGTTCAGCCCGTTGATGGCAGCCGTGGCCCCACAGGAGACGCCGATCACCCGCGCGCAGAATTACATCCTCGAACACCTCGACGAGGCGTTCACCATAGAACGCATGGCCGGGTTGGCAAACATGAGCGCGCGGCATTTTGCGCGGGTGTTCACCCGCGACATCAACATGACGCCGATGGAGTTTCTGCAAAGCGCGCGCATCGATTTTGCGCGAAGCCTGCTGGAAACCAGCGACCTGCCGCTGAAAACCGTGGCCTATAAAAGTGGTTTTGGCAGCGTGCGGCACATGCGCTCGGTGTTCGCGCAAAGGCTCGGCCTGACCCCTGCGCAGTACCGCGAACAGTTCAGCTAGAGCGGTTCTGTCCGTACCGCGCACTCCTATGTCCGTGTTGCGCCCTGTGTGGCGGTTGTACCGTCACTCAAGGCTGCCAAGATGTTTGGCATGGATAATCACAACGATTCGAACCCGGCATCGGTGCTGCGTTTCGGCCCGTATGCGTTTCATTTGCGTCAACGCCTGATCCTCGAAGGGGATCGGCAATTGCGCATGGGCGGTCGTGCCCTCGACATTCTGCAGTTGCTGGTCGAACGCGCGGGACGGGTGGTGACAAAGGAGCAGTTGATCGCCTGGGTATGGCCGACGTCGGTGGTCGAGGAGATCAACCTGCGCGTGCACATTGCTGCGCTGCGGCGTGCGCTGCGTGACGGCGAAAACGGTCAGCGCTACATCGTCAATGTGCCGCAATGCGGTTACAGCTTTATCGCCCCGGTGCATTACGACAGCATCGGGCAAGTAGTCTTCGAAAGCCTGCAGGCGCCGCAACACAATTTACCGGCGCGACTGACCCCGGTGACCGGACGTGACGCGCTGGTCGGTGGGCTCGTGCGGCAAATGCCGCTGTGCCGGTTGATGACCGTCACCGGGCCTGCCGGCGTGGGTAAAACCACGGTTGCCCTGCGTGTGGCGGAGCTGTTGCTGGAACACTTTCGCGACGGCGTGTGGCGGGTCGACCTGGCGCTCGTCGACGACACCACGCCGCTGCTCGAACACATCCTCGACACACTGGATGTCGACCTCGCGACATTGACCTCTCGGCACGCGTTGCTGGTGCTCGACAATTGCGAACACTTGCGCGAGCAATGCCGCGCAGTGGTGCGCCGATTACTCGATGCCGGGCCACGGCTGTCGGTGCTTGCCACCAGCCGCGAGGCTCTGCAACTCGGTCTGGAAACACTGCAACCCTTACGACCTCTGACAGTGCCGAAATCATCGGCACTGCTCAGTGTGCAAGAGGCGATGAGCTATTCGGCGGTGCAGTTGTTCGTCAGCCGCGCGCGCACTCGTCAGCAGGGTTTTACTCTGCGTGAACAAGACCTTGCAGCGGTCTGCGACATTTGCCGAAAACTCGATGGTTTGCCGCTGGCGATTGAACTGGCCGTGACACAGATCGATGCATTGGCGCTGGTCGGGTTACAGGCGCAACTGGGCAATTGCCTGCAACTGTTGAGTCACGGTCGCCGCACCGCCGTGCCGCGTCACCAGACGCTGACAGCGGCGCTGGACTGGAGTTATCAATGCCTGGGTGAGCAGGAGCAACTGGCCTTGCAACGGTTGTCGATGTTCAAGAAGGCTTTCACGCTGGAAGACGCCTTGAGTGCGAGCACCTGCGCGCAATTACCGGCCTCGGCGTTGGGCACGGTCATCGCGCAACTCGCGGGCAAATCGTTGCTGGCGGTGGAGCAGGGGAGTGCGCTGGTGCGCTATCGAATGCTCAATACCACCCGCAGCTATGCCAGCGCACAAATAGCCCCCAGCGATTTCGACTATCGCCATGTGCAGTCTGGCAGCCGTGCTTCAAGCGGGCTGCTGGCAGAGCAGTTCGTCGAGTAGCAGGCGCACTTTGCGCAGGTCCGGGGTGGCATAGCCTTCGGTAAAGCGCTGGTAGATCGGCGTGAGCAGATCCAGCGCTTCGCGATAACGCGACTGACGCTGCCAGAGTCGGGCCAGTGAGGTGGCGCTGCGCAGTTCCCAGGCCAGCGCACCTTGGGCCTTGGCGATGGACAGGGCTTGTTGCAGGGTTTTTTCAGCTTCGAGGAAAATTGCGTTGTCAGCGCGGGCCTCTTCGCGGGCGAGCCCGCTCCCACAGGATTTCGTGCTGAGTTGAGCTTTTGGATTTAACACAGATTCATTGGGGGAGCTGGCTTGCCAGCGATGGCGGCCTCCAGTCTCACCTGATTCTTCAGCCAGCAAGGCATTTGCCCGCGCGCGAAAAATCTCCGCCGTGCTCCATCCGGCATCACCCCGCCGCGCGCGCTCCAGCAGCGCTTCATCCATAAAGCGCTCATCCAGCGTGACCATGATTTCCCGGATCAAACCGCTACCATCTGCCGGCATCGGCGTGGCGTTATCGGCATCGATCACCTGCGCGTAATGCCGCGCCCAGTGATGGAACAGCAGCACCGAATGCTTCTGCGATTGCTCAAGCAGCAGATGCAACAACGCCCGGGCATTCTGCCGGTCGCCGTTGTAATGGGCGATCAGGCAACTGGCCAGCGCCAATGTGTAGCAGATCGAAGTGCCGTGATTGATCTGCACGGCAATGTCCAGCGCCTGGCGCGCCGTGCGCCATGCCTGTTCTGGAAAACCCTGCACCCACAACACCCGGGCGAGCACGGTCAGCGAGGCGACGCTTTGGTCGTATTGCACGCCAAAACCATGGGTAAAACGGTTGAGATGACCGCTGTGGGCCATGCGCTCGATGACCTGCTCGGCATGCAGGCGTGCCTGCGGCTGATCACCGGCGTAGTGCAGAGCCAGCACGCGCAAACGGTGTGTGCTCAGCGATAACAGCGGGTCGCCGTGCAGGCCGAGGCGATCGAATTGCTCGCTTTGTTCGAGTGCCATCCGGTAATGCCCGCAACTGAGGTTGACCGCCATATGCCCGGACACCGCGCGCAATTGCCCGGCAAGATCGCCGTGCTGTTGCGCGAGCAGACGGGCGTTGACGAAGGCTTCGACAGTTTCCGGGATACCGCCCCAGGTGTGGTAACAAGCGCTGCCGAGCGCCAGATTCAAGGCGATTTGCAGGCGCGGGCAAGGCTTGTCGCTGGTTTCCAGCAGATGCAATGCCTGGCGCACATGACCGCCGTATTCGCGCAATAGGGACAGCTCTTGCCATAACGGCGCCGAGGTCGCGGCCAGATCAATCCCCAGTTCGCGGGTTGTGCAGCCGTTCAGGCTCCAGTCCAGAGCGCCGCGCAAATCTTCCAGGCCCCGTGCATAACGCTCGATCCACAAGGTTGTCGGGGTGTCTTCCCACGCTTGCTGTGCTTGCTGCATCAACGTCAGGCAGCGCTCGGCATGACGGCGGCGGGTGTCGTCGAGTTCGGCGGCGAGGTCGAGTTTTTCCAAGGCATAGCGGCGGGTGGTGTCGAGCAGACGGTAAAACACTTCTTCATCGCCGACCTCGACACAGAGCAGCGATTTCGCCACCAATTGGGTGATCGAGGCAAACACCGCGCCGGGTTCGATGTGTTGGCCGACGATGACTGCCGCGGCCGATTCCAGGGTAAATCCACCGCGGAACACACCCAGGCGACGCAAGCAGGTTTGCTCGCAGGCCGTGAGCAGATTGAAACTCCAGTCCAGCGTAGCGCGCAGGGTCAGGTGTCGCTCCAGACTGGTTTGATTGCCTGCGACTAACGGTGGCAATCGACCCTGCAACTGCGCGAGCAAACCTTCCAGCCCCAGCTCGGCGACCTGCGCCGCCGCGAGTTCCAGTGCCAGGGGCATGCCGTCGAGTCGGTGGCAGATTTCAATGGCCTGCGGCAGTTGCGCGTCGCTCAGCTCGAAGTTTTCCTGCGCCGCCAGCGCCCGCTCGAAAAACAACTGCAAGGCAGAAAAACCCAGCGCTTGCCGACGGTCGAGCACCGTTTGCAGCGGCGGATAGTCGAGGGATTCCAGGCGCTGCACGAACTCGCCTTCAGCGCGCAGACTCTCGCGACTGGTGGCGAGGAGATGCACCTTCGGCGCACCACGCAAAATGCCTTCGCTGAGTACCGCCACGGCATCGATCAAGTGTTCACAGTTGTCGAGCACCAGCAGCATCTGCCGTTCGCGCAGGCCATTGACCAGGCATGCCAGCGGATCGCCGTCGAGCAGCGCCAGATCGAGCAGCGTCGCCAGGTGTGAGCAAATCAGCCGGGGATCGTTGAGCGGCGCCAGATCCACGAGGCGAATGCCGTCACGGTAGTGGCCGATCAACTGCTCGGCGACGCGCAAGGCCACGGTGGTCTTGCCGATCCCGCCCGGGCCGACCAGAGTGATGCAGCGCTGGCGTGGCAATTGGCTCATCAGGCTGTCGACCAGTGGCTGGCGGCCGATCATGCGCGTGCGCCGCAGCGGCAGGTTGTGCCGGCTGGCAGTAGCGCCCGGCAGACGCTGCTCGATGGATTCGTGCAGCACCGGCGCGACGAAACTGTAGCCGCGATGCGCCACGGTGATGATAAAGCGCTGGCCGGCCTGACCGTCGCCCAGTGCCTTGCGCAACGCCGCCATGTGCACGCGCAGGTTGATGTCTTCGACAACGCTGTCCGGCCAGACCCCGGCCATCAATTGCTGCTTGCTCACCACCTCGCCAGCATGGGCCAGCAGAATCAGCAGGATATCCATCGCCCGTCGGCCCAGTCGCAGCGGCTGGTCGCCCTCAAGCAGCAGCCGTTGCCCGGGATGAATCCGGTAAGGGCCGAAACCGAGGGCCTGATTCGGCGGAAGACTCAACAGCTCACTCCTGCGATACGACGGCGGACAGGCGGAATTGGAAGCGCGTGCAGGCCTTCTGGTTCGCGGTGCCCGGGCATAATCCTCAGGTTTGAGCATCAGTGCAACGGCTGGCGTGAGCGGCGGATTCAAAACAGCGCGGGCAGTGAGCGGATGCTCTTCAGTTCACGCATGACCTGACAGCGCCAGGCAAACGGATTGATGCCTTCGCTGCGGGTGAACATGTGGCAAAAATGCGCCTGATCGCAAAAGCCGCATTCCAGACTGATTTGCGTCAGGCTCAGGTCGGTGTGCTGGATCAGCAGTTTCGCCCGGGCAATCCGCTGGGCGCGGATCCAGTCCTGCGGCGAGAGGCCGGTGCTGCACTTGAAGGCGCGAGAGAAATGGCTGCGCGACAACGAACAGGCGCGGGCCAGTTCGGTGACTTCGAGGCTGTCGCCGAGGCGTTCGAGGATCAGTTGTTTCACTTGCCGTTCGCGCTGCGGACTGAGTCCGCCGATGCCGCTCTTGCGCGGTGCGCTGGCAGGGGCGAGGGCGACGGTTGGTTGTAAGTGAGCCATGGCCAAGGTCCGTGTCGGTGAGGAAGGCGCGCTCGGCACTTTCCCTCTGGTCAAAAAACAACGCTGCGCAGAGGCATTCATTGTTGGCTCGGGGCTTGAAACTGACGAGTTAATCGTTGTTAATTCTGCGGGCCAACCCGCCATCCAGACGCCCCTGATCGCGTACAGTGCAGAGCACTTGCGTCTGCCAGGCTAAAAGGAATCCGTGCCCATGAACCGTAACGATCTGCGTCGCGTCGACATGAACCTGCTGGTGATTTTCGAAGCACTGATGTTCGAGAAGAACCTGACCCGCGTCGCCGAAAAGCTGTTCATGGGCCAACCGGCAGTGAGCGCGGCACTCGGTCGCCTGCGTGATCTGTTCGACGATCCATTGTTGCTGCGCAACGGTCGGGGCATGGAGCCGACAGCGCGGGCTTTGGCGATTCTCGAAGAGCTGCAGCCGGCGATGGACGTGATTTCCGGAGCGGTCAGCCGGGCCAAGGAGTTCGACCCGGCAACCAGTTGCGAGGTATTTCGCATCGGCCTGTCGGATGACGCTGAATTCGGCCTGTTTCCGCCATTGCTGCGCCAGCTTCAGGAGGAAGCACCGGGCATTGTCGTGGTCGTCCGTCGCGCCAATTACCTGCTGATGCCGGCATTGCTGGCGTCCGGCGAAATCTCTGTCGGCGTCAGCTACACCACCGATCTGCCGGCCAATGCCAAGCGCAAGAAGCTGCGTGATATTCCGTGCAAAGTCCTGCGTGGTGATGACCGTCCGGGGCCACTGACCCTCGACGAATACTGCCAGCGCCCGCATGCGATGGTGTCGTTCTCCGGTGATTTGAGCGGCAATATCGACGTCGACCTGGCCAAGGTCGGCCGCTCGCGCCGCGTGGTGCTGGGGGTGCCGCAATTCAGTGGTTTGCGGGCCTTGCTCGCCGGCACCGAGATGATCGCCACCGTGCCGGATTACGCGGCGTGCGCGTTGGTCGAAGGTTGTGCGTTGCGCGCCGAAGACCCGCCGTTCCCGATTGATGCGGCGCAGTTGTCGATGGCGTGGAGCGGCGTGCATGACAATGATCCGGCCGAGAAATGGCTCAGATCGCGGATTGCGCAGTTTATGGCGGCAGCGCTGGATATCGAGCAGAAATGAGGCTGTGCATAGTCCCCGGATCAACCTGCGCTGTTCGTCGGGAACATACCGTGTGTGATGAGGCGGTGTGGCCAACGGCAGCGATATTCTTGATCTGAAAGATGTTCAATCCAGCGTAAATCTGTTGTTTGGTGTCTGGCCGCACGTTTCAGTGAATCAACCTATCGTGCTTGATCTGGAGAGACAAAAAGACACCGGGGCGCACAATCTGCGGAGATGGGTGGGGAGGACGAATAGGGTGCATTGAGCCTGGGTTACCAACGGCACCTACAGTTCCTTGGTTTCGGCCAATTATCTGCGGCTGTAGAGGGATGTTCCAGACGATACCGTTCGTCTTGAATTGGCACACACTGTCAGAACTGTCAGGTGCGCAATGCCTTGAATCGCGATCTGCTAGGACCTGTCCACACCTTACTGCACAGGAACCTGGCACATGAGTACTTCGCGATCCAATGACGCCGGCGTATTGGTAATTTATCCACCCGACATTCCTGAGGCAGACCACTCGGTGGTGGGCGCAGACGTTGGCATACCGTTGAAAATATCCGATCAAGTCGCCGACGGGCTCGGGGCAACGGTCCGCGTTGACCCGGTTGCAAGTGGTACGGTAACTCCAGGCGACGTTATTCAACTGTTTCGCGTGGGTGAGTCGGCATTGCTGGACAGTCAAATCATCTCTGACGTCAATGAGGTGATTTTTCTGCGCATTCCGAATGGACGGCTGTCTTTCGACCTGGTCAATCTGCTGTTCTTCAATATCGTGCGCGGTAGCCAGAACATCGCCAGATCGCTGGATCTGACTGCGCTGTACAACAAGATTCGTCCAGGACTCAAAGACAAACAGCCCACGGTCGAAGGCCATAGCGAACTGAACTTGTTGTTACCCGATGAAATTCTCAAAGGCGTTGGCGCGGACTTTTCCAGTGCTCAGGTTTGCGTCAGTTATCCGTATTGCCGGGCTCACGACGTGATCACCTTGAAGTGCAACGCCAGCCTTCTGCACTACACCGTCAAGCCGACTGAGGCGCCACCGCCACCCAATCCGGGATCGGCCGTTCCCATCACCGTTTGTTTCCTCGTGACCCGGGCCTTTCTCGACAGCGCCAAGCGGGCGGACCAGACATTGGAGTTCGTTTTTACCGTCACCGATCAACTTGGCAACACCGTGGATCCCGACGCGCTCTGGTCGGCTTCGCAGATCGTCGACGAGAATCTGGATGGCACCCGGTTCGCGCCCCTGATCTTTCGGGAGAACCAGACGGACAGCGGCGATATCTCGGAAATTGTCGACCTGGAGAAACTCGGTAAAAACCCGCTGCTGTTGATTGTATTCACCACCGATAATCGTCTGCGCTCAGGCGACATCATTCGGGCGACTTTTCTTTCCGAGGTTGCAGGTCAGCCGAACGTGGTGGTCGAGGGCAAGATCGAAGCCGACGATTTCGGCCAGCTCAAGCCCGTCATCTTGCCAGTGGCCAATGACAAAGTGATTTCCGGTGATGCGGTAAGTGCCAATTATGAGGTATGGCGCAACGGTGTGCTGATTGGCATTTCCAGCACCGCTACGGCGCGGGTGGTGGGCGAAGGCTTGCCGGAGCTGCAACCGCCGCGATTGCAGAAGTCCGTTGACGGCGTGTTCGATCCAACGGATCCGGCCAACCTTCAAGGGGCGAACGGGCAGGTTGAATTTCTCGGACATCAGCCGGGCGATACGGTTCGGCTGATTGTCGAAGGCGCTCCGGGCGCAGGATCGCCAGTGTTTGAGGCGAAGTCACTGAACGCCAACAGCCGGGCGAACTTTCCTCTGGGTCTGGCCTTTATCGCAGCGAACAGGGGTAAATCGGTCAAGCTTCATTTCTTGTTACTGCGCAATGGCCGGATATTCGAATCGCCATCGTTGTCGGTTTTCATCAGTGAAGCGCCGAGTCTCGTTGTGCCTCTGGTCATTGGCTCGCGCGGGACCACGGTCAGGTATTGGTCGAATAAAGGCAGTTCGCGGTTTCTCTCGGCGCTTGATCCGGTCAGCCTGCAGCCGCTGGAAACAGTCTGGCAGTACGAAGGCGATAGCCAGCTGTTTCGCGGTCAGCGCTTCGATGATGTACAACCCCAGCGTTTGCTTCGGGTTGGCAGCGCTGGATATCAGGTGGTGTTGCAACGTGCCAATATCTTCGGCAACGGGTGGGGTGATCCCGCTACGCCTCGCGAAGAACATGCGGTGCTTGTCGCCCTGCGGGATTCCGCCAGTCTGGTGGCATGGGGCGATCGCGGCTACGGGGGGATTCTGCCGCCTGCCATTGCTGCGCTGCGCGATATCACTGAGGTTTTCGGTGGTGCACGGGCTATTGCGGCATTGCGCGCTAATGGTTCTGTCGTCGGCTGGGGAGACGCCGGTTTCGGTGGTGTGGTGTCCGCCGAAGTTTCGCGCTTGACCGACGTCATCAAAGTCACCCCCGGCGGCTATGGCTTTGCGGTCGTTCGCGCCAACGGTCAGGTGCAAGCATGGGGGGACGCCCGCTTTGGCGGGGCAGTACCGGCGGCCATCGCTGGCCTGCGCAATGTCGTCAGTGTTTTTGCCACGGTCTCCGCTTTTGTGGCGCTATTGGCCAATGGGCAAATTGTCGCTTGGGGCGATGCCCGTTTTGGCGCTGCCTTGCCGGCAGAGATCGCCGCGCTGCGCGATATTGTCGCAGTCACCTGTAACCACAACGCGTGTGTGGCGCTCAGAGCCAATGGCACTGTAGTGGGTTGGGGGGAAGGGCAATCTGGCGGTGAGATCCCTGCTGACATTGCCCGACTCAGCAACATTGTAGACGTGACCAGTTCCGGTTCGTCGTTTGCGGTGCGGCTGTCCAGCGGGCGAGTCGCTGCGTGGGGCAATCCGGCCGCCGGTGGCTTGGTGCCGTCACGCATTTCCGCCTACACCAACGTCATCGAGATCATTGGCGGCGGTTATGGTTTTGCAGTACGCCGGAAGGACAACAGGATCGATACGTGGGGCGATCAGGACCAGGGCGGCAGGGTTCCCGATGCAGTGGCGCTGCGTGACGACATTGTGCAAATCGCCAGTACCAATGGTGCCTATGCGGTGTTGTATGCCGACGGCACAGCCGATGCTTTTGGCAATCCGTTATGGGGGGGCGATGTCCGTTCAGTCGCCGGTCAATTGACCGGCGTCAGGTCGATAACCGGCAACGCCCAGGCATTTGCCTTTCTGACGGCTGACCGCCGAGTGGTGACCGCCGGACTGGCGGGCGGCGGTGGCGATAGTGATGCGGTTCAGGATCAGTTGCTCCGACAGCTTTCCTATTACCTCGGTTAGCCAACAGACTGTTCACGACGCAGGCACTGCCGAAGCTTCCGGCAGTGCCAGTAGCGGGTCACGGCTTTCACTCTAAAGAGAGCACGTACGTTCAAGTTTTCCCCTTTCGGCCTCGGCATTATTACGTTCGATAATAATTCAAGGGCGTGAGGTCATGAACACTTCGCAACAGGATGAACGGGCGCGCGACCTCGGTCTGCTGTTCCTGCGGGTCAGCGGCGGGCTGTTCCTGTTATGGGTGCACGGCTTGCCCAAGCTGCTGGATTTCAGCGCCCAGCTGCAACTGATCGAAGACCCGTTCCACCTTGGTGCCCACCTCACGTTGATCCTGGCGATCTTCGCCGAAGTCGTCTGTCCGTTACTGATCGTCGCCGGATTACTGGCGCGATTGGCCTGCGTGCCTATTCTCTTTGTGCTGCTGGTGGCGCTGTTGGTCGTGCATCCGCAGTGGAGTGTGGCCGAAGGGCAGTTCGGCTGGTTGCTGTTGATCCTGTTTGCCACTGTGTTGATCGCCGGGCCGGGACGGCTGGTGATTCCTGTTCGTCTGCCCGGAGTGCTGCGTTATGCCTGAAGTCCTCAATCCACAAGCGCCGGGGGCCGATGAGACGGTCACGCTGATCGTCAAGCACCGGGTCAAGGCTGGTTTCGAGTCGGCGTATGAAGCCTGGCTGCGCAATATCGTGCGGGTGGCGGGGCTGCGGGAAGGGCATCTGGGCGTGGACGTGGTACGCGGCAAGCGTGCCGGTCTCGATTTCTATACCTGCGTGCTGCGTTTCTGTTCGACCGAGGCGATGCAGCAATGGCTGGAGTCATCCGAGCGTCAGGCGTTGGTCGACGAAGCTGCGCCAATGCTGGCGGATGGCGACCAGACCGAAATCGCGCCGGTCAACGAATTCTGGTTCTCGCCGCTGGCCGAAGCCGCCTCGCCACCGCCACGCTGGAAACAAGCGGTGATCACGTTGCTGGTGATTCTGCCGCACACCTTGCTGGTGCCGCTGATCTGGGGGCCGTTGCTCAAGCTGCACCCATTGCTTTCCAACTACGTGGTCGCGACGTTCCTGATCACCCTGACCATCGTTGTGTCGGTGGTGTACGTGTTCATGCCTCGCGTAACGCGATTGTTCGCACCTTGGCTCGCAGCCGGTCAGGCCCATGAACACCTCGATTCCCAAGAAACCTCGCCACGCTGAGCGCGCGGGGTTTGCTCCTTTTTACTTTGCTTGAGGAACTGCGATGAGCGCCGATCTGATTCTGTTCAATGGCCAATTTCATACCGTCGACCGCACCAAACCACTGGCGAGTGCGGTGGCAATCACCGACGGCCGCTTCGTCGTCGTCGGCAACGACAATCAGGCCATGGCCCTGCGCGGGCCGAACACGCAAGTGGTCGATATGCATGGCCGCTGCGTCATTCCCGGCCTCAACGACTCGCACTTGCACCTGATCCGTGGCGGTTTGAACTACAACCTCGAACTGCGTTGGGAAGGCGTGCCGTCGCTGGCCGATGCGTTGCGCATGCTCAAGGATCAGGCTGACCGCACGCCGACCCCGCAATGGGTGCGCGTGGTCGGTGGCTGGAACGAATTCCAGTTCGCCGAAAAACGCATGCCGACGCTGGAAGAAATCAACCAGGCCGCGCCGGACACGCCGGTGTTCATCCTGCATTTGTATGACCGCGCGCTGCTCAACCGCGCCGCGTTGCGCGTGGCCGGTTATACCCGCGACACGCCGAACCCGCCGGGTGGCGAGATCGTCCGCGACAGCAACGGCAATCCGACCGGCATGCTCGTTGCGCGACCGAACGCGATGATTCTCTACTCGACGCTGGCCAAGGGGCCGAAGCTGCCGCTGGAATATCAGGTCAACTCGACCCGTCAGTTCATGCGCGAACTCAATCGTCTCGGCCTGACCAGTGCGATTGATGCCGGTGGCGGTTTCCAGAACTACCCGGACGATTATCAGGTCATCGAGCAACTGGCCAAGGACGACCAGTTAACCGTGCGTATCGCCTACAACCTGTTCACCCAGAAGCCGAAAGAAGAGCTGAGCGACTTCCAGAACTGGACCGGCAGCGTCAAGTTGCATCAGGGCGACGACTACCTGCGCCACAACGGTGCCGGGGAAATGCTGGTGTTCTCGGCGGCCGACTTCGAAGATTTCCTCGAGCCGCGTCCGGACCTGCCGCAAACCATGGAGCAAGAGCTGGAACCAGTGGTGCGTCACCTGGTTGAACAGCGCTGGCCGTTCCGTTTGCATGCGACTTACAACGAATCGATCAGCCGCATGCTCGACGTGTTCGAGAAGGTCAACCGAGACATTCCATTCAACGGCTTGCCATGGTTCTTCGACCACGCCGAAACCATCACCCCGCAAAACATCGAACGGGTCAAAGCGCTGGGCGGCGGCATCGCGATCCAGGATCGCATGGCGTTCCAGGGCGAGTACTTCGTCGACCGCTACGGCAAGCAAGCCGCCGAAGCGACTCCGCCGATCAAACGCATGCTCGCCGAAGGCGTACCGGTCGGCGCCGGCACCGATGCCACGCGCGTTTCCAGCTACAACCCGTGGACGTCGCTGTACTGGATGGTCAGCGGTCGCACCGTCGGCGGTCTGGCCTTGTACGAAGAAGGTTTGCCACGCACCACCGCGCTGGAACTGTTCACCCACGGCAGTGCCTGGTTCTCTTCGGAGCAGGGCAAAAAGGGCCAGATCAAGGTCGGGCAACTGGCGGATCTGGCGGCGTTGAGCGCGGACTTCTTTCATGTCGAAGAAGAAGCGATCAAGTGGATCGAGTCGGTACTGACCGTGGTCGGCGGCAAGATCGTCTACGCCGCCGACGACTTCGAAGACCTCGGCCCGCGCTCGATTCCAGTGCTGCCGGACTGGTCGCCGGTGGTGAAGGTACCGGGCCACTGGCGGCCGAATTCGCCGTTGCAGGCGCAGGTTCACCAGTGCAGCGGACCGTGCGCGGTGCACACCCACAGCCATGAAAAAGCGCGGATGTCGAACGCGCCGGTCAGTGACTTTGCCGGTTTCTGGGGCGCGTTCGGCTGCTCCTGCTTCGCCTTCTGATTTTCCCCAAAGCGCCGGCCATGCGGTCGGCGCTGCACGTTTCAACCATCCGTCCATCCAGGAGTTTTCCCATGAGCGTTCCTTACACACGTCTGAACAAAGATGATGCGGTTGTGCTGCTGGTCGATCACCAGACCGGCCTGATTTCTCTGGTACAGGATTTCACCCCGAACGAATTCAAGAACAACGTGCTGGCACTGGGCGACATCGCCAAGTTCTTCAAGCTGCCGACCATTCTGACCACCAGTTTCGACGCCGGCCCGAACGGCCCGATCGTGCCTGAATTGCGTGAGCAGTTCCCGGATGCGCCGTTCATTCAGCGTCCAGGCCAGATCAACGCCTGGGACAACGAAGACTTCGTCAAGGCGATCAAGGCCACCGGCCGCAAGCAACTGATCATCGCCGGTGTGGTGACGGACGTTTGCGTAGCGTTCCCGACCCTGTCGGCGATTGCTGAAGGCTATGAAGTGTTTGTCGTGACTGACTCTTCCGGCACTTTCAACACCACCGTGCAGCAAGCGGCGTGGGCGCGGATGTCGGCGGCGGGTGCACACCTGTTGAACTGGTTCTCGGTGGCGTGTGAGCTGCAGGGTGACTGGCGCAACGATATGGAAGGCCTGGCGCATTTGTTGTCGGAGCGTTTGCCTAACTATCGCAACCTGATCAATAGCTATACCAAGTTCACTGCCAAGTAATTTTGTGTCAGCTGGAAGAGCCCCTCATCGGAACGCCGCCCGCCTAACCCTCTCCCGGAGGGAGAGGGGACTGACCGAGGGGTTCTTTCGGGATACACCGACATGCAATACCGAGCCGAACTCCGATCTTGAAATACATGGAGATCGGCTCCCTTTCCCCTCGCCCCCCGTGGGGGAGAGGGCTGGGGTGAGGGGGAGGCTTTTGATCTTGATCTTGCCGCTTCAACGCTTTTGCAACCAACCCAGAAACCCACCTTTCCTCACCGCCACCGGTTTGGCCATCAATGCGAGGCGACTGTTCTGCTGACGCACCGCCTGCAACTTGTTCAACGCCCGGCCAATTTCAGTGCGCTGTTCCATGCACTGGCGAGTGAGGTTTTTGTCGAGACGATAAATGATGCTCGACGTCAGCGCCGTGAACGTGGCTTGCGATGGAGTATCGGCGAGAATGCTCTGCTCCCCCATGACTTCGCTCGGTCCCATCCGTCCGGCTTCGATCTTGCTGTCACCGTCAGGCACGGTGGCACTGACCACGCCCGTGGCAATCACGAACAAACTGTCCGGCACTTCATCCAGATCCAGCACCACCTGGCCCGCTGCGTATTGCTGCGCGACCATCGATTCGGCCAGGCGATCACGTTCGTCGCTACTCAGCGAACGGAAGATTTTCACTTCATCGAGCAACGCACGGGCGCGGGTCGATGGTTCGATCACGCCGTCCGGATGCCGCGAAATACCTGCCGCTTCCAGATGCCGGTGGGCGAGGTCGAACAGCTGATTGCGCACTTCGCTTTTCTTGCCAAGCTCGGCAATGAAACCGCTGGCGACGTATTCGGACATGGTTTCACCGGCCTCTTTCAGTACGGCTTTTGGCGCCGGCGTCAGCAACAGCGAGCTGCTCCCTTGCAGCGTACGATCCAGAGCATCGAGCACCCGACGTGGGCGAATGTGATTGGGCACCTGAATGCTGATCGACACGCCGTGCATGTTGGTCGGACGGCTGAGGTTGACGATCTTCGCCTTCGCCGCCACCGAGTTCGGCACCACGGCCATGGTCCCGGCGCTGGTCAGCAGATGCGTGGCGCGCCAGTCGATGTCGAACACTTTGCCCTCGACGCCGTCGATCATCACCAGATCATCGACCTGATAGGGCTTGGTGGTGTTGAGCACGATCCCGGAAAACACATCGGCCAGGGTGCTTTGCAGCGCCAGACCGACGACGATCGCGACCACGCCGGAGGTGGCGAGCAAGCCTTTCACCGGCAACTCCAGCACGTAGCCGGCGGCGGCAACGATGGCGACGAGAAACACCAGCGCACCGATGACGTCCTGCAACAAACGACCGCTGTGACCGATACGGCGCATCAGCGCCAGGCCAATCACCTCGGTCAACACCCGCGCGGCGTACAGCCACCAGAGAATGCCCAACGCAGTGGCACCCAGTTGTGCGACGCGATCATCGGCAAACAGCGGTGCTTGCAACGGACTGACGCCGGCGTTGATCACCAGCGCGGTGAAGGCCAGAAACAGCGCCAGCCGCACAGCCACTCTTGGCGCACGATGGGTGAAAGGCGTGAAGTGCCAGAGCACGGCGTCGAGAAGCAGCAGGGCGGCACTAAGGGACAGCAGGTGGGTGAGGAGGAAGGACATGGAAGACTCCAGAAAGGCACAGGCTTCGTACGGAGCAGCTTTTGTGGCGAGGGAGCTTGCTCCCGCTTGAGTGCGCAGCGCTCACCCGGTTTTGGGGCCGCTGCGCAGCCCAGCGGGAGCAAGCTCCCTCGCCACAAGATCAACAAAAAAGATCGCAGACTGCACTCGTTCTCTGTAGGAGTTGCCGCAGGCTGCGATCTTTTGTTTTTAAGGATTCAAATGCGTCTTCAGCTCAGCCGCCGCCTGACGCACCGCCGCCTTCACTTCAGGAATCTGACTCAACGGATTGAGCAGACCAAAATCATGAATCATCCCGTTGTAACGCACCGCGGTCACCGCCACCCCGGCCGCATCCAGGTGCCGCGCATAGCCTTCGCCTTCATCACGCAACACGTCGAACTCGGCGGTCTGCACCAGTGCGGCAGGCAAACCTTTGAGCTGTTCGGCGCTGGCGTTGAGTGGCGAGGCATGGATCTGCGCACGCTCGGCCGGGTTGGTGGTGTAGTTGTCCCAGAACCACTGCATCATGCCTTTGGTGAGGAAATGGCCTTCGGCAAATTGCTGGTACGAGCCGTCGTCGAACTGCGCGTTGGTCACCGGCCACATCAACAGTTGGAAACGCAGTGCCGGGGTTTTCTGCTCCTTGGCCATCAACGCCACGACCGCCGCCATGTTGCCGCCGACGCTGTTGCCGGCCACTGCCAGACGCTTGCCGTCGACGCCGATGTCCTTGCCGTGCTCGGCCACCCATTTCGTCGCAGCGTAAGCCTGGTTGATCGCGGTCGGGTACTGCGCTTCCGGCGATGGCGTGTAGTCGACGTAGACCGCGACGGCGCCAGAACCCACCACCAGGTCACGGATCAAGCGTTGGTGCGTCGGGTAATCGCCGAGCACCCAGCCGCCACCGTGGAAGAACATGAACACCGGCAAGTTGCCTTTGACCTTGTCCGGACGCACCACTTTCAGGTTGATCGTCTGGCCGTCGACCTTGATTGCCTTGTCGCTGACTTCAACACCGGACAGGTCGACCTTTACCGAAGCCTGCGCACCGGTCAGCACCGCACGGGCGTCTTTCGGGCTCAGTTGCTCAAGGGGTTTGCCACCGCCGGCGGCGAGGGCATTGAGGAAGGCCTGGGTGTTGTGTTCGACGCCGGAGGTCTCGGCGGCGAAAGCGTTACCGATAGAGAGTGCGAGAAGGGAAGCGGTCAGGGTCTTTTTAATGTTCATGTTCAATTCCATTTTCGAATGTGTGAGGTAGGAGCTGCCGCAGGCTGCGATCTTTTGATCCTGTTTTTGCCTTTACCCGATGTCACCGCAGATCAAGATCAAGAGATCGCAGCCTGCGGCAGCTCCTACCGGTAGGGGGTTGTTTTCAAACCGTGAACACAGATTAATAGGCTGCTGAAAAGTGAAAAAGCGGCTATAAAGCGTTTAACTGTCTACCAGAGAGTGACAATGAACCCGTTCGAAGACATGCGTATTTTTTGCCAGGTCATGGACTCCGGCAGCTTCACGTCGGCGGCTGATCAGTTGGGGCTGTCCAAGCAATTCGTCAGTCGGCGGTTGATGCAGTTGGAGGAGCGCCTCGGTGTGCGGTTGTTGAATCGCTCGACCCGGCGCCTCGACGTCACCCCGCTGGGCCAAAGTTATTACGAGTCGGCCTTGCGCCTGCTGGGCGAAGTCGAACAGGTCGAGCAGGGCATCGCCGGGCAGACTGCCGAGCCACGCGGAACGATTCGCCTGAGTGCGCCGTTGTCGTTTGCCGTCGCGCATCTGGGCTGTCTGCTGCCGGTGTTTTTGCAGCGCTATCGCGACGTCACGGTGGAAGTGGATCTGAGTGATCGGCCGGTGGACTTGCTCGGTGAGGGCTACGACCTGGCACTGCGGATCGGTGTGCTGGAAGATTCGACACTGATTGCCCGGCGCATTGCCTCCATCGAACGGGTGTATTGCGCCAGCCCGGCCTATCTGGCCGAACGCGGCACGCCGCTCAAGCCTGAAGATCTCCACAGCCATGACTGCCTGCCTTACGGGCATGGGCGTTCGGTGCAATGGCGATTCAATGCGGGGCAGGGCAAACCGGTGTTGGTGAATGTCACCGGGCGCATGCGCGTGAACAACGGCGAGTTGCTCCGGGACGCGGCGGTGCAGGGGATGGGGATTACTTATCTGCCGACGTTCATCGTCGGCGCGGCGCTGAAGGATGGCCGTCTGGTGCCGGTGCTGGATGATTTGCGCCCGGAGCCGCTGACGTTGTCGGCGGTATATCCGCAACATCGGCAGGCATCGCGGCCGGTACAGGCGCTGGTCGAATTTCTGCGCGAACGCCTGAACCAGAGCCACGTCGCCCTCTAAACCCTACAGTGGATTTTTCAAACACTGCAAAACCCTGTGGGAGCGAGCCTGCTCGCGAAGGCGGACTGTCAGTTAACCCATCATTAGCTGACCCACAGCATTCGCGAGCAGGCTCGCTCCCACATTGGCTTTATGGATGGCTGTGAAATCCGGGTAAACCACGAGACCTGTGGGAGCGGGCTTGCTCGCGAAAGCGTCGGGTCAGCTAAAACACAATTGACTGACATGACGCCTTCGCGAGCAGGCTCGCTCCCACATTGGCTTTATGGATGGCTGTGAAATCCGGGTAAACCACGAGACCTGTGGGAGCGGGCTTGCTCGCGAAAGCGTCGGGTCAGCTAAAACACAATTGACTGACATGACGCCTTCGCGAGCAGGCTCGCTCCCACATTGGCTTTATGGATGGCTGTGAAATCCGGGTAAACCACGAGACCTGTGGGAGCGGGCTTGCTCGCGAAAGCGTCGGGTCAGCTAAAACACAATTGACTGACATGACGCCTTCGCGAGCAAGCCCGCTCCCACAGGGCTTGCGGTGTGTCTAATGATCAGTTGGCGCGCTTGTCATCGCCCGGTTCTCCGCCGACATGTACACCGCGATCGTCGCCCGGTTCACCTGCTGCGTGCAGGCCCCGGTTATTGCCGACTTCACCGGCACGGTGGACGCCGTGATCATCGCCGACTTCACCGGCACGATGGACGCCATGGTCATCACCCGGTTCGGCATGGGCGCCGTTGCGGCCGGAGGAGGCGCTGTTGCCGGAGTGCCCCGATCCATGGTCGCTGCCGCTGTGGCCACTGTTGCCGCCGCCGTTACCGCTATTGCCACCGCCACCGCTTCCACCACTGCCGCCGCCACCCCCGTTTCCGCCGCTCCCTCCGCCATTACCGCCGTGGCTTCCACCACCGCCATTACCGCCACCACTGCCGCCACCACCACCGCCGCTCCCTCCGCCACCGCCACCGCTACCACCTCCGCCGCCACTCCCCCCATCCTTGGCGTGAGCACTGGACACTCCGGACAGGCTGTCCGGAATCAATACCGTGGACGCCGACAGAACTGCGCCGATGGCCATTGCGAGCACGAGCTTTTTAATGTGCATATCGTTCTCCGTCTTTGTGGTCTTGTTGGGAACGTCGATGAGCGTTGTGACACAGATCCAACCCGTTCCCGGGGTCAGTGAATACTTGAAGCCAGTTCGAAAATCGGGATGTACATCAGGATCACGATGACCCCGATCAGCAGGCCGATAAACGTCATCAGCAGCGGCTCGAACAATTTCACGAACCACTCCAGCCAGCGGCTGATTTCCTCGTCGTAGAAGTCGGCGCTGCGCTCCATCATCTGCCCGAGGTTGCCGGACTGCTCACCCGCCCGCAGCAGACGCAGGGACACCGGCGTCACCAGTTGATTGAGTTCCAGCGCGGTGGACAACGATTGTCCCTCGCGCACCCGCTCGCAGGCCTGATCCAGTCGCGTCCGCGAAGCCACGGTGAGCAAGCCACGGACCATGGCCATGGCGGTCACCAGCGGAATTCCGCCTTGCAGCAGAATCCCCAACGAACGATAAAACCGCGCCAGCTCGTACATGAAAATCCGTTGATGCACCGCCGGCAATTTCTCCACCAGCCGGTCCAGTCCACGGCGAAACGCCGGTTGTTTTTGCAGCACGGCGAGGGCGGTCACCAACGCGACCAGCGCGCCGAAAAATTCCGCCTGATGCGCGTGCAGAAACATGCCGCTGCTCATCAACACCTGCGACAGCCACGGCAGGTTATTGCCCAGACCTTCAAACACCAGGCTGAAACGCGGCACCACGTAACCCATCAAGAACAGCACCACGCCACCGCCGACTATCAGCAACAGCATCGGGTAAATCGAGGCGCTGATGATCTTCTGCCGCACCTCGTCCATGCGCTGGCGATAGCTGACGTAGCGGCCCAGCGCATCGCCGACCGCGCCGGTCTTCTCGCTGGACTGTACCAGCGCGACGTACAGCGGCGGGAACACCGCCGACAACTGGCCCAGCGCCTGCGAAAACGATTTGCCCTCGTACAGCAGGCGCACCAGCTCACTCAAGGTTTTCCGGGCAGCGGGGGCGGATTCTTTTTCGGCGAGGCTTTCCAGTGCATCGATCAACGGTAGGCCGGCGTTGAGCAGCGTGGTCAGTTCCTGGCTGAACAACACCAGATTGAAGGTCTCGCGCTGACGCCAGCGCAGTGAGTGCCAATGTTTCTCCGCATGCAGGCTGACTACGCGCAACCCCTGATCCTCGGCAATCCGCCGCGCCTCACTGTCGCCCGGCGCTTCCACGCTCAAGGACACCACGCCAGCCTTGCCGACCGCCTTCAAATGAAATCGCATGGGCTGCGCTCCGCTTACTGCCAGTTGGTCACTTCGGCGTTTTCGCCTTCGCCACCGGGCTGGCCGTCCTTGCCCATCGACAGCAAGTCGTACTCGCTGTTTTCGCCGGGATAACGGTAAGCGTAATTACGCCCCCACGGATCCTGCGGCAGCTTTTTCTGCAAGTACGGGCCGGTCCATTTCGCCTCGTCACTCGGTGCGGTGACCAAGGCCTGCAAACCCTGTTCGGTGGACGGGTAGTGGCCGACTTCCAGTCGATACAAATCCAGCGCCTTGCTCAGCCCTTCGATCTGCGCCTTGGCCACTTTGACTTCCGAGCGGCCGAGTTGAGCGAAGTATTTCGGCGCGACGATCCCGGCCAACAGGCCGAGCACCACCAGCACCACAAGCAATTCGAGCAGGGTAAAACCGCGTTGGCCACGCGGACGAAATTGCAGCTTCATGATGACCTCCCGTGAGTGGCAGCCGTGTCGCCAACAGGGCTTATGCAATTGCCATGCTCAGCCCCGTCGAAAAGCTGATGATTGGCTGCAAGCCTTGTAATACGGGCATCTGCCGAGTCGGCACAGTGCTTGCGTATGGCTCAAGCGTGATCGGCCATTGGGGCATTTCCCCCAATTTATCGGGGTCGATCCGGGGAGGCCCGACATGAAATTTCTCGCCAGCGGATTGCTCGGTTGTGTGCTGCTCAGCGGGGCAGCGCAGGCCGATGTATTCATCTCCGTGGACGCCAAGGGCAGCTACGTGCTGTCCAACGTTCACCGGCCCGGCCGCACTTACGAACGGGTGATCCACGAGGCTGAAGCCGCTGTGGTCAGCCTCGATCAGCAGCCGCAGATGATCGCCAACCAGCCTTACGCGGAATTGGTTTCGGCGGCGGCCAAAGTCAACCAATTGCCTGAAGCGCTGCTGCATGCGGTGATCAACGCCGAGTCGCATTACAACCCCGGCGCGACCTCAGCCAAAGGCGCGGGCGGGCTCATGCAATTGATGCCCGACACCGCGCGCGAACTCGGTGTGACCGACGTCTACGACCCCAAGGCCAACATCCAGGGCGGCGCTCGATACCTCAAGCGCCTGATGACCTTGTTCGACAACGACATTGCCCTCGCCGTGGCGGCTTACAACGCCGGGCCCGACGCAGTGCTCAGCCGTGGTCGGGTGATTCCGCCGTTCGCCGAAACCCAGCGTTATGTGCCCAACGTGTTACGCCAATACCGCCGCCTGCAAGGGCTGGCGGCAGATTCGCCGTTGTAGCCCCTACACCGGTTTTCCCCACTTTCGGGGTAAACCGGACAGACCCGAAAAGTGGGGAAAACCGGTGGGGAATATCCCCCGGGTTCTCAAGTGGTCGCGGTAACTGATTGAACGCTAATGCAATTTTTTGTGGCACGCGGATTGCTCCGAGGTATTTGTCGAGAAGTGTTCCCAAGAGCACCCACTACGAGGTTACTGATCATGGTTGGCATTCATCACGCTCCGTCTCTGTTGAACTGGCTAGTGATTCTGGCCTCGATGCTCAGCGTCGAGCTGGCCAGCGCGGCCGTGCGTTGCGAGCGCAACCTGGTAGCCAACGTCGTCGCCTTCGATCAACCGCTGATGTTCAACCGCCTCGGCGCGCAGAACATCAACGGCATGATGTTCGCCCTGCGCCGCGACGTCGTTGATGACCGCAATATGTCGCTGGCCTACGGCGGTTCGGCAGTGCCGGGCAAGATCTCGCTGCGGCCGGACAAGCGGCCGCGGCCATTGGTACTGCGGGTCGCCGCCGGGGATTGCCTGACGATCAATTTGCAGAATCTGCTCGACTACCAGGCCAACCCGAACAAGCACTTCGAGAATGAAGGTGAAGAAGAGGAAGGCGTCGAAAACGCCAACGCTGGCGAAGACTTCAAAGTCGATGAGCAAGTCGCTGACCGTCACGTTGGTTTCCAGGTCAACGGCCTGCAAGCAGTGAACAGCATCGATGACATTTCCTCGTTCACCGGACGTAACGCCAACACCTTGGTACCGCCGGGCGCGAGCCGTTCTTACACCCTGTACGCCGAGCGTGAAGGCGCGTTTGCCGTCAGCAGCCGTGGCGCAACGTTCGGTGGCGAGGGCGCGGCCGGCAACGTCGCCAATGGCTTGTTCGGCCAGGTCGTCGTCCTGCCCAAGGGCGGTCGCAGCTATCGCAACACCCTCACCGAAGAAGAAATGCGCCTGGCCACCACCGGTCGCGCACCCACTGGCCAACCGATCGTTGATTACCAGGCGCGCTACCCGCAACGCGAACCGTGGTTGCGTGAGGGCAAGGCCGGTACGCCGATAATCGGCATGGTCGACGGCAACGAAATCATCTCCAGCGAAAGCGATGCGATTGTCATGGGCAGCAACGCCGATGGCAGCTTCCCGCCCAGCACTTATCCGCTGGAGTCGGTCGGCAAACGCAACCCGGCGATCCCTAATCGACTGGAAGCGTTCCGCGATTTCGCCTCGCAATTCCAGGACGAAACCGCCGCCACTCAAGCATTCCCGGCCTATTGGGCCGACCCGGTGATGGCCCACGTGCTGGAGCCGACTCGCGACTCGTTCATGATCAACTACGGCTCGGGCGGCATGGGCGCCGAAGTGGTGGCCAACCGTTTGGGTGTAGGGCCGATGCACGATTGCCTGTCTTGCGCCTACGAAGAATTCTTTCTCAGCTCGCACACCGTTGGCGATGTGGCGATGCTGGTCGATGTGCCGGCCAACGCGGGGCTTGAGAGCATCGCCCCCGGCCAGATACCGCGCGCCGATCAGATCGGTGTGAAAGCGACGATGGCGCTGTATCCGTCGGAGCCATCGAACGTCAATCACAGCTACATCGGTGACTTCGTCAAATTCCGCAACACCCACAATGGCCATGAGCAGCACATCTTTCACTTGCACGGCCATCAGTGGCTGTTCAACCCCAACGACGACAACTCCGATTACGTCGACGCCCAGGGCATTGGCCCGGGTGCCGGTTACACCTATGAGATCGCCAATGGCGGTTCCGGCAACCGCAACCGCGTGGCCGGCGATGCGATCTATCACTGCCATTTCTATCCGCACTTTGCCCAAGGCATGTGGGCCATGTGGCGCGTGCACGATGTGTTTGAAGAGGGCACCCGGCTCGACGTTTCCCAGCAGGGCGCCGACGGTTACCACAGCGAACCGTTTGCCTTGCGCAGCGGTAAACCTGCCGCCGGGGCACGCGCCTTGCCGGACGGCGAGATCGTTGCCGGCACACCGATTCCGGCGATTGTGCCGCTGCCGGGCAAAGCCATGGCACCCATGCCGGGCAAAGTCGTGGTCGTGCCGAAAATCGGTGAAACCCTGATCGCCGGTAATGACGACGATGAGGAAGAAGAGGGCGACGAAGACAGCGAACATCACGGCGGCAATGCCGGCGGTCAAGCCATCGGTTCGCTGGCGCTGGTTGATCGCAGCGAAGCCAACCGCAATGCCGACGGCAGCCTGAAAAACCCTGGCTATCCGTTCTGGATCGGTGGCATGGAAAGTTCGGTCGGCCAACGTCCGCCAACCCCGCCGCTGGACATGCTCGACTCAGCCACCGCGCAGACTTTGAAGGCCAGCGGTAAAGCGCTGTGGGCCAACCTTGACCCGGCGCAATCCGGCGGCTGGGATGGCGGCTTGCAGCGCCATACCCTCGACGGCGTCGCGGCCGGTGGCGAAGCGCACACCGTGACCACCTCGCTGGACTTCTCCAAGGAAGTCACCCGCGCCAAACCGATTTACCTGCCGGAAGAGGGCACCGAAGTCGAACAAGCCGCGATGGCCTTCCACGCGAAAAAAGATCACCCAAGCTATGCCTTGCTGCCCGGCAATCAAGTGGTGGCCAAGGCCTTCCGCACCAACGGTGCCTTGCCGATGGCCGGTGCGCCGTACTACGAACCGTGCATGGACGACCGGCAAAAACGCTTGACCAGCAGCGCTGGCAGTGGCGAATTCAATAGTGGTGAACGCATCGACGGTCTGTCCTTTGTTGGCGCCTCGAGCTTCACCGCCGACCGCCCACGGATCTACAAAGCCGCCAACATCCAGTTCGACGCGGTGTACAACAAGGTCGGTTATCACTTCCCGCAGGCGCGCATTCTGGCGCTGTGGGAAGACGCCTGGCCGGTGATCACCAAGCAGCGTCCGCCAGAACCGCTGGTGATGCGCATGAACACTTTCGACTGCGTGCAATACCAGCAAACCAATCTGGTGCCGGCCACCTATGAGATGGACGACTATCAGGTGCGCACGCCGACCGATGTGATCGGCCAGCACATCCACTTGCCGAAGTGGGATCTGACCTCGGCGGACGGCTCGTCCAACGGCTGGAATTACGAGGACGGCGTGCTCTCGCCCGGCGCCGTGCAGGAACGCGTTCACGCGATCCGCGAGTTCAACCAATGCGCCGGCACCGATCCGCGTGACGGCACCCAGACCTGCCCGAAAGCCAAGAACCATCCGTTCTTCGGCCAGTACGGCCGCGCCGACTGGGTTGGTGCGCGCACGGCGATGCAGCGCTGGTTCGTCGATCCGGTGGTCAACGCCAAAGGCGTCGATCGCGGCCTCGGCACCATCTTCACCCACGACCACCTGGGCCCATCGACGCACCAGCAGATCGGTCTGTACGCCACCGTGTTGGCCGAACCGGCCGGTTCCACCTGGTTCCACGCCGAAACCGGCGAGCCGTTGTACAGCGGCGCGCGGCAGGACGGCGGCCCGACGTCGTGGCAAGCGGTGATCAATACCGGCGACCTCGATGGCGACGGCAAGAACGACAGCTTCCGCGAGTTCTTCCTCGAATACAGTGACTTCCAGCACGCCTATGAAGCCGGCGTCTATGTCGGCGCAGGTCCCAACGGTGTGCCAAATACACAAGCGTTTCCGGCCACGGCCGACAGCTTCCGCTACGCGATCAATCCGCCAGTGCGCAACAACGCCAGCAATTTGCTTGAAGGCGTGCTGGAAGTGCAGGGCGGTCAGGTCCCCGGCTGCCCGAGCCGGCCATGTCCGCAGGCGATCTCGGTGGATGATCCGGGCATGTTCGTCGTCAACTATCGCAACGAGCCGCTGGCCCTGCGCGTGTACGACCCGAACAAGGTCGGCCCGGACGGCAAGCGCGGCATGCAGGCCGACGGCCTCGGTGGCGATCTCTCGTTCGCCATGCAAAGCCGTACCGACCGGGCGATTCCGGCGATGAACCTGGCGCCGAATCTGCTCACCTCGGCCACCGGCCCAACCGGCGGCACCACGCTGTTTCCGCCGCACATCAACAAGGGCGGCGCTGAACCTGGCGATCCGTTCACGCCGATGCTGCGTACCTACACCGGCGACAACGTGCGGTTGCGGGTGCACGCCGGCGGCCATGAAGAGGAGCACAACGTCACCCTGCACGGTGTGAAATGGCTGCAGAGCGGTTCCGGCTTCGGCAACAGCTCCAACTCTGGCTGGCGTGCTTCGCAGATGATCGGCATTTCCGAGCAGATGGGCTTTATTGCGCCGGTGTCGATGCTCTCCAGTTCGGCGGCGACCACGGGTGATTATCTGTACTCGATGGACGCTTCGATTGAAGGTTACTGGAGCGGTATCTGGGGTGTGATGCGCAACTACACTGCCAAACGCAATGACCTGTTCGCCATCCCCAACAACCCGAATCCGGCGGGCATGCGCAACACCGTGGCGTTCGAAGGCAGTTGCCCACGGATCAGCGCCAACCCCAATGGCATCGGTACCCGGCCGACGGTGCAGCGCAACTATGAAGTGGTTGCGGCGCTGGCCAACGACATTCTCGGCAATGCGCTGGGCCTGACCATCGGCGACCCCGAAGGGCTCGGTCAGCATGTCGGCGGGCCGCTGAATCCGGCGGGTGGCACCCTGGTGCTGAACTCGCGCACGGTGAGCATTCCACAAGTCACCGTGACCGATCCTGAGGATGGCGAAACCATCACCATCGGCGGGCAGAGCGGGCCGCTGCATGATCCGACCGCGATCCTCTATGTGCGTAAATCCGATCTCGATCCGCTCAGCGGCAAATTGAAACCCGGCATCCCGGTCGAACCGCTGGTGCTGCGCGCCGCAGCGGGGGATTGCCTCAACATCACCCTGGAAAACCGTCTGCCGAGCGTGATGCCGGACCTGACCCAGACCGCTGTGATGCAAGGCATGGTCAAGCGTGATCGTAACAGCGGTCTGGGTTCGACCACCTTCAGCAACAACCTGATGCGGCCGTCCAGCCACGTCGGCCTGCACGCACAATTGCTGGCGTATGACATCACCAAATCCGACGGCGCCAACGTCGGCGCCAACCCGATCCAGACCGTGCCACCGCGCGTCGGCAACAGCGGCGCGTACCCGACCCGTACTTATCAGTACTACGCCGGGCACCTGGAACGCGAAGGCAAACCGGTGACTCAACTGGGCCGCAACGTCGACAACATCAATGCCACGGCGGTCGAGTTCGGCGGTTTGAACATCACCCCGGCGGACGTGATCAAGCAGCCGCAAAAAGGTCTTGGCGGGGCGATGAGTATTCTGCCGATCGGCGCGACCTGGGTCGACGATGCGCGCAAGGTCAACGCCACGGTCACCGCGCCAGGGCAGACCAGCTACCGCGACTTCGCGATGGTCTGGCACAAGGCGTTGAACACCCGTTGGGCCAATGGCCGGCCGGTGGAAGGGATCGCTGCTGAAGGCTTCGGCGTGCCCACCGATCCGCAGGACAACTCGAGCATGGCGATCAACTACAAGACCGAGCCGCTGTGGTACCGCTTCGGCCTTGCCCCGGACGCACCGTTCGGGCATGCCGATGGCGCGGGTTATGGCGACATGACCAATGCGCACATGGCCTACAGCAATGCGCTGGTTGGTGGCGATCCGCAGACGCCGGTGCTTTACGCCAAACCGGGGCAGCCGTTGCGTACGCACATTCTGATGCCGAGCGGTGGCAGTCGCGGCACCACGTTCCAGCTCGATGGGCATGTCTGGTCGGTGAACCCGTTCCAGGCCGAGAAGAGCGATATCGGTGGTTATCCGATGGGGTCGCCGGGCGTCGGCTCGGTGCGCTTCGGCTACAACCCGATGTCGATGTACATCGGCGCCCACGAAAGCATCCTGCCGGCCGCGCACTTCAGCTTCATGATCCCGAGCGCCGGCGGCAGCAATGCGATACCCGGCGACTACCTGTTCCGCGACTACGCCGCCTACGGCAACACCTCCGGGTTATGGGGACTGCTGCGCGTGACCAACGAACCCGAGCCGGCGCCGCAGGGGCAATAGGCCCAACGACATGCCTGTAAATGCAAAACCCTTGTGGGAGCGGTGGGCAGTGAGGAAGTGGGATGAATGCAAAACCTTTGTGGGAGCGGGCTTGCTCGCGAAGAGGTCGGCACAGGCAACGGGTGTGGTGGCTGGCAGATTGCTTTCGCGAGCAAGCCCGCTCCCACAGGGGGCCGGTGGTGGGCAGTGAGGAAGTGGGATGAATGCAAATTCCTTGTGGGAGCGAGCTTGCTCGCGAAGAGGTCGGCACAGGCAACAGGTGTGGTGGCGGACAGTTTGCTTTCGCGAGCAAGCTCGCTCCCACAGGGGGCCGGTGGTGGGCAGTGAGGAAGTGGGATGAATGCAAAACCTTTGTGGGAGCGGGCTTGCTCGCGAAGAGGTCGGCACAAGTAACAGGTGTGGTGGCGGACAGATTGCTTTCGCGAGCAAGCCCGCTCCCACAGGGGCTGCGGTGGGCAGTGAGGAAGTGGGATGAATGCAAAACCTTTGTGGGAGCGGGCTTGCTCGCGAAGAGGTCGGCACAGGCAACAGGTGTGGTGGCTGACAGATTGCTTTCGCGAGCAAGCCCGCTCCCACAGGGGGCCGGTGGTGGGCAGTGAGGAAGTGGGATGAATGCAAATTCCTTGTGGGAGCGGGCTTGCTCGCGAAGAGGTCGGCACAGGCAACAGGTGTGGTGGCGGACAGTTTGCTTTCGCGAGCAAGCCCGCTCCCACAGGGGGCCGGTGGTGGGCAGTGAGGAAGTGGGATGAATGCAAAACCTTTGTGGGAGCGAGCCTGCTCGCGAAGAGGTCGGCACAGGCAACAGGTGTGGTGGCTGACAGATTGCTTTCGCGAGCAGGCTCGCTCCCACAGGGTCGGTGTTTTGCCAGGTAAAGGAAGTAGGGGAGGGTGTATGAACAGGATCATCAACATCATCGGTATTTGCACCCTGGCCATGGCCGGGGCGTTGCTAACGCTGAGTGAGATTGCGCTGGCGCAAACCGGCGCGAGTCAGTCGCTGGCCCGCGATGGCGTGGCGGTGGATTTCGACCTCAAGCCATTGGCCGCTGACGGCAAGCTGCGCGAGGGCGAATTCGCCGATGTGCAGTTCCGCATCAGCGACAGCGCTTCCGGCCAGCCTCTGTCCGGCGTGGCCCCGGGTGCCTGGGTCGATCCGCAAACCCTCGCTGCCGATAAGGCCCAGGGCCGCGACCAGAGCTGCAAAGCCCGGGTCGGGGTGTTCCTCAAGTCCAACATCGGCGCGCGGCCATTGCTCGACCTCAACAGCTATTTCCTGCTGGTGATGAACCGCGACGCGAGCATCGCCGTGGTCGATCCATCGGTATCAGTCGGCGGCATCACCAGCACCCTCGCGCGCATCGAACTCAAGCAACCGCCGATGGATTGGGTCACGCCCAAAGACAACAAACGCGTGTTCGTCTCGATGCCAACCGCCGGCGAAGTGGCGGTGATCGACAGTGAACAATTCAAAGTCATCGCCTCGATCAGCGCCGGCAGCCAACCGTTTCGCGTCGCCCTGCAACCGGACGAACGCCTGCTCTGGGTCGGCAATAACGCCAGCAAACCTGCAGACTCCGGCGTCACCGTAGTCGACAGCCAAAGCCTCAAACCCCTCAAACATCTGCAGACCGGTCGCGGTCACCACGAAATCACCTTCAGCAAAGACAGCCGCTTCGCCTTCGTCAGCAATCGCGACGACGGTACCGTCAGCGTGGTCGACATCGCCAGCCTGAATATCATTCAGCAGATCAAAACCGGCGCGCAACCGCTGTCAGTCGCCTATTCGCCGCTGTCCGGCGCAGTCTACGTGGCCAATGGCAAGGACGGCACCGTCACCGTGATCGACGCCAGCACCCACGCCATCCGCCGGGTGATCAAGCTGCAACAAGGCCTCGGCCCGATGGGCTTCAGCGCCGACGGCCGTTTCGGCGTGGTGCTCAACACCGTGGAAAACCGCGCCAGCGTCATCGATGCCGCGACCAACAGCGCCATCCATGATCTGGACGTCAGCGCCGAGCCTTACCAGGTGGTGTTCACCCACGCCTACGCCTACATCCGCGGACTCGCTTCGCCGAAAGTCACCATGATCAACCTGTCCTCGCTGGGCGAAGGCCGCCAGCCGATCAGCCAAAGTTTCGAAGCCGGCCCGCAAGCACCGCGCCTGGCCGGGGATCTGCCGCTGGCCTCAAGCCTCGCGGTATCACGCGACGACAATGCGGTCTTCGTGGTCAACCCGGTCGACAACACCACCTACTTCTACGCCGAAGGCATGAACGCGCCGATGTCCGGTTACCCCAACCGTGGCCAGATCGCCCGCGCCGCCATGGTCATCGACCGCAGCCTGCGCGAAGTCTCGCCGGGCCTCTACAGCGCCAGAGTGAAACTGCCGGCGGCGGGGCGCTTCGACGTGGCGTTCCTGCTCAATCAACCGAACATCATTCACTGCTTCACCGCGCAGATTGATCCTGACGGCAAACAGCCAAAACACCTCGGCCAGCCGCAAGTCGAGTTCCTCCTCGACAAGACTGCCGTGGCGCTCAACGCCCCCTACGTCGTGCGTTTCCGCATCGTCCAGGGCAAAGACAAAACCCAACGCAGCGGCGTCAAAGACGTGCAACTGCGCTACTACCTCGCGCCCACCTCGCACCCGCGCGAAGTGGCGGCGCTGGAAGTTGCCGATGGCGTCTACGAAGCCCCCATCAATCTCGACCACAGCGGCGCCTGGTACCTGCATGTGCGCGCGGCGTCGCTGGGCGCTGGTTTCGATAACAAGACCTTTGCCAGTGTCCGGGTCACTCCCGACCAGGCCCGTTGAAGAGGAGTTTCGACATGAACCGATTTGCATCCACTGGCCTGCTGATCCTGTGCCTGTTAAGCCTCGGCATTCAACACGCCAACGCCCATTCGGCAGACGAACACGTCGGGCACAAGGCGCCGGCGAGCAACACCCAAGAACACACCCAGGTGAAATTCGCCAACGTGCCACTGCTCGATCAGAACGGCAAAACCGTGCGCCTCGAACAAGACCTGGTGCAGGGCAAAATCGTCGTCATGAGCTTTATCTACACCAGTTGCACCACGGTGTGCCCGGTGGTTTCGTCGATCATGGGCAAAGTGCAGAAACAACTCGGCGCGCGCGTCGGCAACGAAGTGCAACTGGTGTCGATCAGTATCGACCCGCAACGCGACGACCCGAAACGCCTGCAGGATTACGCGCGCACCTTCCAGCGCGGGCCGGGCTGGAGCTGGCTGACCGGCTCACCACAATCGATCAATGAAACCCTCAAAGGCCTCGGCAGTTTCAGCGGTGACTTCAAGAATCATCAGCCGTTGATCCTCGTCGGCGACGGCAACAACCGCCACTGGATGCGCTACTACGGCTTCACCGATCCGGCGCTGCTGGCCAAGGAAGTCGAGAAACTCAGCGGCCTGCGCACCCACGCCAAACACACCGCCATCGCCATGGAGCAACAGCCATGAGAATGCTCGACTGGATCTCCCTGAGCGTGTGCTTCTGGATCTTCAGCACCGTCACGTTCGCCCACGAAGGCCATGCCCCCGAAGCCCCGACAACGGTTGCCGCCGCGCCGGCCCAAGGCACCCACGACGCAAAAACCTGGTTCACCGACACGCTGTTGCAGGATCAGAACGGCGAAACCCTGCGCTTCTACAGCGATGCCCTGCAAAACCGCATCGTCCTGCTCAACGTGATTTTCACCCGTTGCAACGATGCCTGCCCACTGATCACGCAAAAGCTCAAAGAGGTGCGCGAGCTGTTGGGCGAAAAGGCGCAGGACATCACCTTCATTTCCCTTACCAGTGACCCGCTGCGCGATACGCCGGCGGTGCTCAAGGCTTACACCTTGAAGCAGGGTTCCGATGACCCTCATTGGCTTTTTCTTACCGGCGACAAGGCGCAGATGGACCTGGTGCTGAGTCGCATCGGCCAGATCGTGCCGACGCCCGAGCAGCACTCCACGCAGTTGATCGTCGGCGACGTCGCGAACAAACGCTGGAGCAAAATCCGCCCCGATGCCCCGGCCGCCGCCATTGCCCAGCGCTTGCAGTTGCTGACAATGCCCGTGGCCGATCGCTGAGCCCGCGCCATGAACCGCTGCCGCGTACTCGCCCTGATCCTGCTCGCTGGCGTCAGCCTTGGCGCGGGCGCTGCACCGCTGACCCCGGAAGAAGCGGCGGGCAAGCGCCTGTACCGCCAAGGCTTGTCGGCCAGCGGCGAGGCGATCATGGCGCGGGTCGGCGCGGCGGATGTGTTGCTGCCGGCGACGAGTTTGCCGTGCGCCAATTGCCACGGCGCCGATGGCCTCGGTCGGCCCGAAGGCGGGGTGCGTCCGCCGCCGTTGAACTGGGCGCGGCTGACCAGCACCTACGGCCAGCAACAGGTCAACGGCCGCAGTTATCCGGCGTACACCGAGAGCAGTCTGGCGACCGTCATCGAGCAAGGATGCGACCCCGGCCACAATCGCCTCGACCCGAGCATGCCGCGTTTTCTGCTGTCGATGAAGGATCGGCGCAACCTCACCGCGTACCTCAAACGCCTGGCCGATGAACGCGACCCGGGCCTTGAGGCGCAAACCTTGCACCTCGGCACCTTGCTGCCCAGTCAAGGCCCGCTGGCCGAGGAGGGCATGACCATCGCGGCAGTTCTTAACGGCAGCGTCGCGCGGATCAATCAGGCCGGTGGTATTCACGGTCGGCAACTGCGCTTGACCGTGATCGATCCCGGCCCGGATCGCGCCAGCGCCGAGCAAGCCCTGCAGCAGTTGATTGAGCAAGAACAAGTGTTCGCGCTGATCGCGCCGCTGGCGCCGGCACTCGACAGTGAATTGGCAAGCCGTCTGGAACAGTCCGGCGTGCCACTGATTGGCGCCTTGTCGTTGCTCGGCTCGATGCAGGCGAGTCCGCAGATTTTCGAGCCTTTACCGGGCTTGCGCGAGCAATTGATCGCGCTGGCCGATTACGCCATAGCAAGCCTGCGCGTGCTGCAAGGGCCGACATTGATCGCGTATCCCGATGACCCGGCACAAACGCTGGCCGCGCAAAACCTCGGCCAGTACTTGCAGGATCACGGCTGGCAGAAAGTCCATCTGCAAGCCTACGACCCGGCGGCGGAGGCACTGCCGTTGGGCTCGCGCTCGGTGTTTTATCTGGGCAATGGCGGTGGTTTTGGTCGCTTGGCGACACGCCTGCAAAGCGCCGGGCAAGTGCCGTATCTGTTCGCCGCTTCGAGCCAGGTTGCTGGTGAGTTGCTGCAAGTGCCGGAGGGATTCTCGCGGCGGGTGTTTCTCGCCTATCCGTTTGTGCCCAGCGACTGGACCCAGGCCGGGCGCATGGCCCTGACGTTGCTGCGTGAACACCAAGGTCTCGGCGCCCAGCACGCGGTGCTGCAAGTCGGCGCCTACGCCTCGATGCTGTTGCTCAGCGAAGGCATGAAACAGGCCGGCCGCGACGCCAGCCGCGAAAAACTGGTGGCGGCGCTGGAAGGCCTGCACGACTTCGACACCGGCCTGACCCCGCGCCTGAGCTTCGGTCCCGGTCGACGCCTGGGCTTGAACGGCGCGCACGTGGTCACCGTGGATTTGCCCGATCAGCATTTTTATCTGGTCGCGCCCTATAAACCGATTGTTGCCAGCCCCTGAACGGAGGCCCGATCATGAAGCTCACAAGTCTGATAGTGCTGCTGACCTGCTGGTTTCCGCTGGCGTGGGCCAATAACGAACCGGCCGTGGCGCGGGTCAACGGCGAGGAAATCTCCGGGTTTCGTTTCGAGCGCTTTTTCGCCGAATACCTGGAAGATCAGGGTCGCGCGGTGGCGAGTATTCGCAGCCCCAAGGCCTACAAGGAACTGCGGCATGCGGCGTTGCAAATGCTGATCGACAAAGAACTGCTGTGGCAGGAATCGCAGAAGCATGGCCGGCAGATCGACGAGCAAGCGCTGCGTCAGCAAATCGAGCAAACCCGCATGGCCATCGGCGGCGCGGATAAATTCGTGCGTCGCTTGCAGGATGCCGGTTTCGATGAGGCGTCCTTCACCGAGTACACCCGTCGCGAACTGGCGGCGCAGCAGATGTTCGCCGAGCTGATCCGCGCCAATACCTTGCAACCCCGGCACTTGCTGATCCGTGTGCCCGCGCAAGCGGATGCCGCCACAGTGGCCGCAGCGCGTCTACGCTTGATGCAAATGCGCGCCTCGATCATCAGCGGAGCAGCGCTCGCCAGCCAACCGGTGCGTTCACCGTTCGGCTGGCATGTGATTTATTTGCAGAACCACTTGGAGGCCGCCGATGTCCCAGATTTACAGGGGCTGGATTCAGTCAGGGCACAGCTCGCCCGACAGCAACAGACCCAGGCTCGTCGTCAGGTGCTCGCGCAATTACGGGTGCAGAACAGGATCGAACGAATTGACGACGACTGAAGGTTCCCCCCCAATAGTGGGGAATGGCTTCGATGCCCATTCAGGTGCTTCCCCGTTTCTGGGGAACGGGGTACCGGGACGAGCGGGCATTGTCATTAATTTCAAGGACATGAAGAGATAAAATTACCGGCGCTCTGCCTGGCATGAAGTGTGCGTTACCGATGGTAAGGCGCACTCTCAGGGCGGGGTCATCGGACCTGCTGTTTCAAGGAGTCGACCTTGGTTAACAAAGTACTGGTTGTCGAAGACGAACAGCTGCTTGCACAGAATCTTCAGGATTATCTGTTGGCGCAGGGGCTGGATGTCCGGATTGCACATGACGGAGCGACGGCTATCGGTTTGGCCGAAACGTTTGCCCCCGACGTGCTGGTGTTCGATTACCGCTTGCCCGATATGGAAGGCTTTGAGGTGCTCGACGCGGTCCGCCAGAACAGGGCGTGTCATTTTGTGCTGATAACGGGTCACCCGACCGCTGAAGTCTGTGAGCGGGCGCGGCAACTGGGGGTCAGCCACATCCTGTTCAAACCGTTTCCCTTGGCGGAACTGGCGCGGGCGGTCTGCGACCTTCTTGGCATCAAGCGCGAAGCGAAACCCGGTGCGAGCCCTTCCGAGGGCTTTGTCGAACGACGCCAGAGCAGGACCGAGAGCTTCCCGTTGCAGTTGTACGATGGCAGTTGGGTGTTGGCGGATCGGCGACGACAGTTGCACGCCATGGCACCGGACGACGATCAAATGCTCACCGGGGAGTAATGGCGCGAACAGACGTTCCGGCACTTGCCGCCAAGGTTTGCCGCGCCGACAGGGCTCTGAGCCCCGGTTGGAGAGCAAGCCATGGAACGTCTGTCCGTTGTCGTCGAACCACTGCCGGCCGAAAGCGCCCCAGAGCGTTTTTCAAGTGAACAGCTTGCCCAGGCCCGGGCGCGGGCCGCCACTTCCGGGGAACGCGTGCTTGAAGCCCTCGGCGTGTTGTGCGAACTGGCGCCGATGCCGTTCATTCACACCCTCGGCGCCACCCTGCATTACCCGGTGCTCGACACCGACAGCCTGTTCGCCGCGACGCCGGTATTCGACCGGGTCACCCTCGCACAATGCCTGAAACGTGAATTCATCCTGCTGCGCCACAACGACGAAGTCATCGGCGTCTTTGCCGACCCCTTCGACCCGGCGCGCCTGGCCTGGATCGACGATTGCCTGCACGGCGCGCCGCTGTATCTAGTGCACGCCGATGACCTCAAGGCCTATCTGGCCCGCCACGAAGAAAGCTTCCACGCCGTCGAATCGCTGAACGCCCAAGGCGACACCCACCACGAAATCGACACCCTGCAAAGCCTGTCGCTGACCAGCATCAGCGAAGACGCCAGCAGCGTGGTGAAACTGGTCAACTCGACCCTCTACGACGCGCTGAAAATGCACGCCAGCGACATCCATCTCGGCACCACCGGCCACGGTCTGGTGATCAAGTACCGCATTGACGGCGTGCTCAACAACATCAGCAAAGTCCAGGGCAACGAGTTCGCCGAGCAGGTGATCTCGCGGGTCAAGGTCATGGCCGAACTGGACATCGGCGAGAAACGCGTACCGCAGGACGGTCGTTTCAAGATCGGTATCAGTGGCCGGCAGATCGACTTTCGCGTGTCGATCATGCCGAGCATCTTTGGCGAAGACGCGGTGCTGCGGGTGCTCGACAAACAGGATCTGGCCGACAAGGTCTGCGGCGTGCAATTGCAGGCGCTGGGCTTTGAAGACGAAACCCTGCGCCAGTTGCGCCGGCTCGCCGCCGAACCCTACGGCATGGTGCTGGTCACCGGCCCGACCGGCAGCGGCAAGACCACCACGCTGTACGCGATGATCACCGAGATCAACCACGGCGTGGACAAGATCATCACCATCGAAGACCCGGTCGAGTATCAATTGCCGGGGGTGCTGCAAATCCCGGTCAACGAGAAAAAAGGCCTGACCTTCGCCCGGGGTTTGCGCTCGATCCTGCGTCACGACCCGGACAAGATCATGGTCGGCGAAATCCGTGACCCGGACACCGCGCAGATCGCCGTGCAATCGGCGCTCACCGGTCACCTGGTGTTCACCACCATTCACGCCAACAACGTCTTCGACGTGATTGGCCGCTTTACCCAAATGGAAATCGACCCCTACAGTCTGGTCTCGGCGCTCAACGCGATTCTCGCCCAGCGCCTGATCCGGCTGGTGTGCGCCAGTTGCAGCGCACCGGTCAATCCGAGCGATGAAGAGCTGCGCGCCTCGGGCCTCGATCCACAGAAAGTCGACCATTACCACTTCGTCCACGGCAAGGGCTGCGGCCACTGCCGGGGCAGTGGCTATCGCGGGCGCACGGCGATTGCCGAGTTGCTGCACCTCGATGACGAACTGCGCCAGATGATCGTCGAGCGCCAACCCATCACAAAAATCAAAGCCCTGGCCTGCGCCCGTGGTTTGCGCCTGTTGCGCGAATCGGCGCTGGAGCTGGTGGAGCAAGGTCGCACCACGCTGGAGGAGATCAATCGTGTCACTTTTATCGCGTGAGCGTTTTGTCGCCGTGCTCGGCGCCAGCGGTGTTGGCCTCGGTCAACGGCGTGGCAGCGACACCCTGTGGCTGGGCAGCGTCGGTTACATCGACGAAGGCTTCCAGAGCTACGCGGTGGCCCTGGACACCCTCGACCGCCTGCTCGGTGAACACGCCCGTGCCGGTGGCGAATTGAGCGTGGTCATCTCCGGGCACTTCAGCCGTTTCTGCCTGGTGCCATGGAGCGCGCAGATCAGCAGCCCTGAAGAACTGCGCGGCTTTGCCCAATTGTGTTTTGAAGACTTGTTTGGTGCGCCAACCCAGCCGTGGCGTCTGGTGCTGTCCGCTGAGCCGGGCGGTTACGACCGCATCGCCAGCGCCTTGCCGCAAGATTTGCTTGATCGCCTGCGCACGCTGGTCAGCGCTCGCGGTTTGCGCCTGCGCTCGGTGCAGCCGTACCTGATGGCGGCGTTCAACCGCTTCGATAAAAGCTTCGATGCCGGCGATTTCCTCTTCGTCGTCGCCGAGCCGCAACGCAGTGTGTTGTTGCTGGCGAGGGAAGGGCGCTGGGCCGGCGTGCGCTCTGCGGGCGGTAGCGACAGCGATGCCGCGTTAAATGCGCTGATCGGTCGTGAACGGCAGCTGCAAGCCTCGACCAGCGAACGCGCCTTCAACGTTTATCTGCATGCGCCGGCGCGCCTCGATGCGCATCCGGACGTGGCGGGTGTGCAACTGCGCACCCTTGAAGACGACTCGATGACCGTGCGTGACGGCTTGTACGTCATGTCCCGGGCGGTGGCCTGAGATGCGTGCGCTCAATCTCGACTTCCAGCCACGTCCACGTTCCGGCCCATTGGGTTGGAGTTTGCTCGGTGGTGGCGTGCTGCTGGCGCTGCTGTGCTTCGGCGTGCAACAGCACCTCGACGCGCACACCGAACAGCAACAAGGCCACCTGCAAACCACTCAGCGCCAGCTCACTGGCGACAGCGGCGCCAAGTCCACCCTGAGCCCGGCGCAAATCCGCGAGCAAGCAGCAAACCTCGCCGAGATGCGCAAGGTTTCGCAGCAACTGCGCCGGCCGTGGGAACGCCTGTTCGCCATGCTCGAAGCGATGCCGCGCGATGACGTCGCACTGCTGAGCCTCACTCCGGATGCACGCAAAGGCCAAGTGCGGATCAGCGCCGAAGCGCGGGATCTGCAAGCGATGCTCGACTTCCACAAACGTCTGGAAGCCAGCGACGAGCTGTCCGACGTGTCGCTGCTGAGCCACGAGATCGTCGTCAAATCGCCGGAACAACCGGTGCAATTCAACCTGTCGGCGACCTGGGAGATGGGCGATGCGAATCCCTAGACTGATCGTCCACGAATACTTGCAAGGCCTCGGCATTCCGGGCCTGGCCGGGCTGGCACTGCTGCTGATCGCCGTGGCTTGGGCGCTTGGCGGTTTGCTGCCGGGCTGGCAATCGTTGCAGCACCTCAGCCAGCAAACTCAGGAAGCTACCGAGTATCTGGCCAAGGTTGAAGACGGCAGCATTGCGCCGCCGGTGGTGCCGCAACGTCAGCTCGACGACTTCCGCAACAAACTGCCGGCGCAGCCGCAAGCCACGGTCGCCATCGACCGCATCTACGCCCTCGCAGCCCAGGAACACATCACTTTGGCGCGCGGCGAATATGCGCTCGGTGTCGACCCGAAAACCCATCTGGCGCGCTATCAGATCCTCCTGCCAGTGCGCGGCAGCTATCCGCAACTGCGCCGCTTCGTGCACGCCTTGCTCGGCCAGTTGCCGGCGGTGGTGGTGGAAGACCTCGAGTTGCAACGCAAGAAGATTGGCGACACCGACCTCAATGGCCGGATCCGTTTGACCCTTTTCCTGTCGAGGTCGTGATGAATACCAAGCGCGTGACAGGGTGGGTAGCGTTCTTCGGCGTGGCGGCCGCACTGGCGTGGTTACCGGAATATTTCTCGCCGAGCGAAGACGCCGATTCCGCTGAAGTGAGCGTGACCGCGCCGGCAAAAAACGCCAACCGTGGCGCGCTACCGGCCAGCAACGCCAAGGCCAAAGAGGCGCCGATCATGGACCTGAGCCCGGCCGGCGATCTGTTTGCCGCCAAGAGCTGGAAGGCCGCGCCAACCCTGGCCACGGTCACCGAAATTGCCGTCAATCCCGCAACAGTGGTGCAAGCCCCGAGCCTGCCACCGGTGCCGTTTCAGTTCGTCGGGCGGCTGCATGACCGCAGCGACCTGCAAGTGTTTTTGCAGAACGGCGAAAAGATCTACGTCGTGCGCAACGGGGATGTGATCGACGACACCTGGAAGATCACCGGCATTTCCGATGTGGAATTGAGCCTGGTCTACCTGCCTTTGCATTTGTCGCAGACCTTGTCTGTGGGGAGTACGCAATGAACCGTTGCCGTTTGCTGATGAGCCTGGGTCTGTGTGCCGGGCTGGCCGCGTGCAGTTCCGCGCAAGTGGCCAACAAGGAAGCCGCCGACCTGATTGATCAGGGTCAGTACGAGGCGGGGCTGGCCCGGATCGAAGATGGCCTGCGCGAGAATCCGCGCGACACCGAATTGCACCTGTTGCTCAACACCGGTCGGGCCAAGGCGATCACTTCGTTGTTGACGGCCGGCGACATCGACCGTTCGCGTCGCGATTTTACTTCGGCGCGCACCGCGTACATGCGCGTGCTGACCATCGAGCCGAACAACCGCCGCGCGCAGGATGCCCTGAAGCAGATGGAATACCTGCGCAGCATGGACGAAAAGCTCGAGCTGGCCCGTGGCGACCTGCGTCGCGGCGATATCTACGGTGCTGATCGTCAGGTCAAGCAGATCCTCGAACTTGATCCGGCCAACGAAGGTGCGCTGGAGCTGCAAGGCAGCATTCGCCTGGTGCAGAGTCGCAACGTCATTGCGTATCCGCAACTGCGCACCAAGCTCGATCGGCCAGTGACTCTGGAATTTCGTGACGCCAACTTGAAGACCATTTTCGAAGTGCTGTCGCAGGTCGCCGGGCTGAATTTCATCTTCGACAAAGACCTGCGCCCGGACATGAAAGCCACAATCTTCGTGCGTGACGTGCGCATCGAAGACGCGGTGACCCTGCTGCTGCAACAGAACCAGTTGCACCAGAAAGTGGTGAACGAAAACACCTTGCTGATCTACCCGGATTCGCCGCAGAAAGTGAAGGATTACCAGGAACTGGTGATGCGCACGTTCTACCTGACCAGCATCGACGCCAACACCGCGCTGAACATGGTCAAAACCATGCTCAAGACCCGCGACGTATTCGTCGACGAACGACTCAATACCCTGACCATGCGCGACACCGAAGACGCCGTGCGCATGGCCGAGAAACTCCTGCAATCGCAAGACCAGTCCAACCCCGAAGTGGTGCTCGAAGTGGAGGTGATGGAAGTCGCCACCCAGCGCATTCTCGACCTTGGCCTGCAATGGCCGAGCACCTTCGGCGTGGTCAACACCGATGGTTCTCCGGTCACCCTGCTGGGGCAACTCAAGGGCATCAACTCTGACCGCATCTCGATCGGGCCATCGCCGCAGGCCAAGATCAACGCGCAGGACAACGACATCAACACCCTCGCCAGCCCGGTGATTCGCGTCAGCAACCGCGAGCAGGCACGCATCCACATCGGTCAGCGCGTGCCGATCATCAGCGCGACTTCGGTGCCGTCGACACAGGGGCCGGTGATCACCGAAAGCGTGACGTATCTGGATGTCGGTCTGAAGCTCGAAGTAACCCCGACCGTGCACCTGAACAACGAAGTGGCGATCAAGATTGCCCTGGAAGTGAGTAACGCCACGCCGCTCGAACCGACCCGCCAGGGCACGATTCCGGTGCAGGTCGATACCCGCAACGCGCAAACCTCGCTGCGTCTGCACGATGGCGAAACGCAAATCCTCGCCGGGCTGGTGCGCAACGATCACGGCGCCACCGGCAACAAGATTCCCGGCCTCGGTGACATTCCCGGGTTGGGCCGTTTGTTCGGCAGCAACAAAGACACCATCGGCAAATCGGAACTGGTGCTGTCGATCACCCCACGGATTGTGCGCAACCTGCCGTACCAGAGCCCGTCGGACATGGAGTTTTCCACCGGCACCGAAACCAGCATGCACATCCAGGCCCCGGACCGTTCGCAGAGCTACGTGATGCCGTCGCCTGCCGCGCAGCCGCGTGCCGTCGCTGAATCGGCCGTGGCCACCACCCGCGTCACTGTCGAGAAGCCTTGATCATGAACGCCTGCCAACGCGGTTTCACCCTGATCGAAGTCGTGGTGACGCTGGCCCTGATCGGCCTGTTGGCGAGCATGGCTGCGCCACTGACCGAGACCCTGGTGCGGCGTGGCAAGGAGCAGGAGTTGCGCGCCGCGCTGTACCAGATTCGCGATGCCATCGACGCCTACAAACGCGCCTTTGATGCCGGTTACATCGAGAAGTCACTGAACAGCAGCGGCTATCCGCCGAACCTGAAAGTGCTGGTCGAAGGCGTGCGCGACGTGCGCAGTGCCAAAGGCGCCAAGTTCTACTTTTTGCGTCGTATCCCGCGCGATCCGCTGGTGCCGGCCAAACGTAATGACGAAGGTGGGGGTTGGGGCGTGCGCGCCTACGACAGTTCGGCTCAGAACCCGCGCGATGGCGAGGACGTGTTCGACGTCTATTCCCACGCCCGTGGCAAGGGCCTCAACGGCATCGCCTATCGCGAGTGGTGAATCTCATGCGTCGGGAAAAAGGTTTTACCTTGCTGGAGTTGATGGTGGTGATGGCGATCATCGCCACGCTGATGACCATCGCGCTGCCGCGCTACTTCAACAGCCTCGAAGCGTCGAAGGAAACCACCTTGCGCCAGAGCCTGTCGGCGATGCGTGAGGCGCTGGATCACTTTTACGGCGACACCGGGCGTTATCCCGATTCCATCGAGCAACTGATCGAACAACGTTATCTGCGCAACGCGCCACTCGATCCGATCACCGAACGCAAAGACCAGTGGGTGCTGATCGCGCCACCGGACGGCGTTGCCGGTGGTGTGGCCGACATCAAAAGCGGTGCTACCGGGAGGGCGCGTGATGGCAGCCAGTATTCCGAGTGGTAACCGCGCGCAGCAGGGTGGCTTCACCTACTTGGGCGTGCTGTTCCTGATTGTGGTGATGGGCATGGGCCTGGCCAGTGCCGGCGAGTTGTGGTCGACCGCATCACGCCGCGACCGCGAGCGTCAGTTGCTCTGGGTTGGCACCCAATACGCTCAGGCGCTGCGCAGCTATTACCGCAGTTCGCCGGGGTTGGCGCAGTACCCGAAGGAGTTGGTCGATCTGCTCGACGATCAGCGTTTTCCCGAGGCGAAACATCATTTGCGTCAGCTCTATCCGGATCCGATCGGTCAGGGTGAATGGGCAGTGCAACGCGGTTTCGATGGGCGCATCACGGGTCTCAATAGCCCTTCGACCGAGCTGCCGTTGAAGCAGGCGGACTTCCCGACGCAGTGGTCGGATTTCGAAGGCATGCAGCGTTATTCCGACTGGCAATTCGTCGCCGAGAAAGCCTTTCTCGAAGGCAGCAATGGCCCGGCGAAAGGCCAGTCGAATCTGCCGCAGGCGTTGCAGCCATGACTCGCCACTGGTGGTGCGCGTTGGTTCTCACCGTCGTGGCGGGCTGCGCCCATGCCGGTGAAGAAGACGAAATGATGGGCTTCATCGTCGACGACACGATCTCGCACATCGGCCACGACTTTTACTACTCGTTCAGTGAACGCCTGCGCGACACCAGCCCGATGGATTTCAACCTGGTGGTGCGCGAGCGGCCCGACGCGCGCTGGGGCAGCCTGGTGACCGTGGAATATCAGCAACGCCTGGTTTATCGGCGCTTCCTGCCGCCGAACACTGTGGAACTGAAGGATGAGGCCTATGAGGCCGCCGATCTGGTTCGACTGGAGGTTGTCCGGCGCAAGCTGGAAACCATGTTGCAGGACACCACCGACCTTGAGAAGGACGAACTATGAACAGCACAACGTTCTCACGGCGCAGCGGATTCTGGATCTCGGGGTTGTTGATCGGGCTCGCCAGCGCCACTGCTGTCCAGGCCACTGAACTGGTCTACACGCCGGTCAACCCGTCGTTCGGCGGCAACCCGCTGAACGGCACCTGGCTGCTCAATAACGCCCAGGCACAAAACGACTACGACGATCCCGACCTGAAAAAACGCACCACGGTGGCCGGCACGTCGGCGCTCGAACGCTTCACCAGTCAATTGCAATCGCGGCTGCTGGGGCAGTTGCTGGACAACATCTCCACCGGCAACACGGGGAGCCTGTCCACTGACGCTTTTATCGTCAACGTCGTCGACGACTCGGGGGCACTCACCATTGAGGTGACCGACCGAGCGAGCGGCGAAGTTTCGGAAATTCAGGTGAACGGCCTCAACCCATGACGGGCTGACGGTTCCGGGGAGAGACGGACATGAAAAGAATAATCGCGCTAGGGCTGCTGTTGGCGACATTACAAGGGTGCAGTCTGCGTGAGCCGATGTCGGCCGAGCAGGACACCGAAACCCCGACCCTGACCCCCAGGGCCTCGACCTATTACGACTTGCTGAAGATGCCGCGGCCCAAGGGGCGGCTGATGGCGGTGGTGTACGGCTTCCGTGACCAGACCGGGCAGTACAAACCGACCCCGGCCAGCTCGTTTTCCACCAGCGTGACCCAGGGCGCGGCGTCGATGTTGATGGACGCGATGCAGGCCAGTGGCTGGTTTGTCGTGCTGGAACGCGAAGGGCTGCAGAACCTGTTGACCGAACGCAAGATTATTCGCGCCTCGCAGAAGAAGCCGAATACGCCAGTGAATATTCAGGGTGAGCTGCCACCGTTGCAGGCGGCGAACATGATGCTCGAAGGCGGGATCATCGCTTATGACACTAACGTTCGCAGCGGTGGGGAAGGGGCGCGGTATCTGGGGATTGATCTGTCGCGTGAATATCGGGTGGATCAGGTGACCGTCAACTTGCGTGCGGTGGATGTACGTAGCGGGCAGGTGTTGGCGAATGTGATGACCAGCAAGACGATTTATTCGGTAGCGCGCAGTGCGGGGATTTTCAAGTTTATCGAGTTCAAGAAGTTGCTTGAGGCTGAGGTTGGTTATACGACGAATGAGCCGGCGCAGTTGTGTGTGTTGTCGGCGATTGAGGCGGCGGTGGGGCATATGGTGGCGCAGGGAATCGAGCGGCATTTGTGGCAGGTGGCGGGGGACGCTTCTACGCCTGGGCAGGATGATGTTTTGAATCGGTATTTGACTCAGAACAAGATTGATCCTGAGGCCGAGTGAACGTGGCGGCCTTCGGGCCGACCAGGTTCTTGTAGAGGTCGGCGGGACTGATGCTTTTGAGAATGTCCCCAAACCCCTGTGGGAGCTGGCTTGCCAGCGATGGCGGCCTTATAGCCGACCAGTCTCTGGCGGGTGTACCCAGTTCCAAATGTGGGAGCGAGCCTGCTCGCGAAGGCGTTTTGTCAGGCGGTGGGGTTCTTTCTGACGTTGTGCATATCCGTTGCTGCGGTAATGGCTGCTTAGGGTTCCGCCCTTACGGCGGGTCACTTTTTCCAGACGCCGAAAAAGTAACCAAAAAGGCTTGCTCCTACGTGCGGCCCGCTCGCTAAGGCTCGGGGTTCCTTCGCTCCGGGATCGATCCGGGCGCAGCGCCTACGGTTTGCTGCGCTGCACCTCCTCTCGCTGTGTTTGGCTGCGCCAAACGGTCGCTGCGCTCCCACCCCCCGGATCAATCCCGGAACGAAGCCTTCCGACGTCGCTCATGGATCAAGATCAAGAGCTGCAGCCGAGCTAACGCTCATCCTGTTGAGTGGTGAAGAGCGGGCGCGATGCGAAAATTTATCGGGTGAACTCAATTCCTGTGGGAGCTGGCTTGCCTGCGATGGCGGCCTGACAGCCGACCTGTTTTGGCGGATGGACTGGATTCACATGTAGGAGCTGCCGAAGGCTGCGATCTTTTGATCTTGCCTTTGCAGGAGCAAAGCCTGCTCGCGATGGCGCTCTGACAACCACTCAATCCCTCGCATATATACCTGCCTCTGTGGGAACCGGCCTGCCAGCAATGACGACCCCAACCTCCCCAAATATTTGGATCTCCACCCCGGAATGTTAGGCTCCCCCCAATCCCTGCATTCTGTGAAGGAAGGCTTATGTTGAAGGTGTTCGCTCTACTGACGCTGCTGGCGTCTACCGCCGTCCAGGCGCAAACCACGCTGCAATCCGATCTCCCGCTGAAGTATCTCGAGCAGGTTAACCCTGACGCCGAGCCGCGGCCGTTGGTGATTTTTCTGCACGGCTACGGCAGTAACGAGGCGGATCTGATCGGGATGAAATTCCAGCTTCCGGCGCAGTACAACTATCTGTCAGTGCAGGCGCCGTTGTCGTTGGGCGAGGATCGCTATCAGTGGTTTCGCAAGAAGGGCGAGGGCGCTTACAACGGCGAGACGGATGATTTGCAGGCCAGCGGGCAGAAGCTGCGCGACTTCATTGCGCAGGCGGCGAAGAAGTATCACGCCGCGCCGGACAAGGTCTACCTGATCGGTTTCAGCCAGGGCGCGATGATGACGTACGAGGTTGGTTTGCGTGCGCCGGTGGCGGTGGGCGGGATTGCAGCGTTGAGTGGGCGTGTGTTGCCGGTGTTGAAAAACGAGTTGAAGGCTGAGCGACAGCCGCTGCCGCTGCACATCTTTATCGGCCACGGCACCGCCGATGATCGTGTGCCGTATCACGACGGCACCGCGGCCAATGACTTGCTGCAAAAGCTTGATTACAAACCCGAGTTCCACGCTTATCCCGGCGTCGGCCACAGCATCAGTGCGGCCGAACTGCGGGATTTGAATGGCTGGTTGCAGCAGCTCAATCCTTGAGGATGGTTTTAACCAAGGCATCGTGACCTTTCTTGTCGCTGGCGCGGGAGATCACCTGAACCAGCGCCATTTTTGTGCCGGAGCCGGCCATCAACGTGGTGTTGAGGGTCTGGCCGCCGCCTTGGGTGGCGGTGCTGTCGACCTGGCGCAGGCCGAGGCCAGTGCCTTTCTGGGTCAGGCTTTTTTCGCTGAGTTTGTTGAAGTCCGGCAGGGCTTTGCGCTGGTCTTCGATGAAGCTTGCGACGCTGCCGTCGAGGAATTCGCCGTCGTTGTCCTTGACGTTCTGGCCTTCGGCGATCTGGTTTTCGGCGGCGATGACCACGGTTTTGGTGGACTCGTTGGTGTACATCGTGCCGGTGGCGCCGCCGGGGCTGGCCGGTAACGGATCAGCCACGAAGCCTTTAGGCAGAGTGAACGTGAACTTGCCGCCGAGCAGCGAGACTTGCTCGGTCGTGGCTTTTTCCTTGGCTTTGGCAGCCTGAGCGTTGATGGCGCCGAGACCGGCGACGGCCGCCAGCAACACGATGACGGCTTTCTTGCTCAACAATGACATTCGAATCTCCGAGGGATGGACGCGCTAGGCGGGCGATCATCCCACGCAGCGCGCTGTCACTCCAGCGCGGTTCGTCAGGGTTACTGTGCCTGTTGCTGTTTCGCCACCGGCCGGGCCAGCAGTTGGCGGGTCACGCCGAGCATGGCCACGGAGACGGCCACGCCGACCGCGAATCCGCTCAGTCCCAGGGTGGGCAGGGTCCATGCCGCCACCAGGCAGAACGCCGAAAACGAATACATCCCCGTCGCGGTTGCCCGTAACAGCACGGCAGTAAACGCCGGGCCACGGGTTTGCTGGGAGAACACCGCCATCACGCTGCCGAGCACCGGGAACACCGCGAGCAGGCCGCTCCAGCGTTCGCCGACGGTGCTGGCCAGCAGGGTCACCAGCAGCGTCAACGCGGCGCCGGCAATCATTCGCCAGATCAGTTTGTCCGACTTCGGCGCCGGGCCACTGAGCACCGGCTGCACGTCGGGAAACAGGTACGGCGCCGCCAGCAGGGCGATCGCTGCGGCGGCTATCGAGAACGGCAGCGACGTCGGAAGCAACGACAATACCAAGGCCAACAGCGCCCAGACCGACAGCGAAATCACCAGCGCCCAAGGCCAGTTTGCCCGTTGCGCGACCTGCGCGTAGGTGATGCAGAAGGCAATCATCGCGAACATCGCCGACAACGCCGCCACGGCCGATTGCGCGGCAAACTGTGGGCCCTGTTCAATGGCAAGGAAAAACAGAATCGGCCCGACCACCACTGGCAGTCCCGACAGCCATCCGGCCACGCTCGGTCCCCAGCGCTTGCCAGCGAGGGAAATCAGCAGCAGAAAACCAGGAATCAGCAGCAGTTTGAGAATCAGCACGCGCAAATCTCCGTCGGACGAGTGAGGGCCACGTTAGCATTGCCGCCGGCAGATTGCTGCATTGTCAGACAAAAATTGTATACAAAGCTATAGCGATGAAGCCGGCTATGCTCTGATTATCAGGGCTTGCCGGAGTCGTTACCGCGATGAACAGAACACCCAAGGTGTTGCGTGGATGCTGCGGCATCGGCTTGTGGGCCTTGTTGTTGACGCCGACGTGGGCCAATTGGCAGGACGCGGTGCCCGGTGCGCAGATCATCGGTTCCGGCGACTTCAGCGTGTTCGGTTTCGATGTGTACAACGCGCGGCTGTGGAGTGCCGCGCGACCGTTGGCCGAGGGGCAGCCGTTTGCCCTGGAGCTGATTTATCGCCGCAGCATCTCGCGCGATGACCTGGTGAAAGCCAGCGTCGACGAAATCAAACGCCTGGCCGGCGCCAACGTCAGCCCCGCGCAACTGGCCGGCTGGCAGATCCAGATGCAGCAATCGTTTATCGATGTGCAGGCCGGCACGCGGATTACCGGGGTGTATCTGCCGGGGCAGGGCGCGCGGTTTTTTGTCGGTCAGCAGTTGCAGCATGAAATCGATGATCCGTTGTTTGCCCGGGCGTTCTTCAATATCTGGCTTGATCCGCGCACACGCAGCCCCGAATTGCGGGAGCAGTTGTTGGGTGTGAATCGCTAAGATCAAAAGATCGTCCGAACGCGGCCCGAGCCTCCGGCAGCTCCTACATTTGAAATGCGTACCATGTAGGAGCTGCCGCAGGCTGCGATCTTTTGATCTTCTAGCCAGCGACTGAAACGTCTAAGCTGCATCTTTCCGACTTGTTTCTGGATGTGTGCGTGAAATTCAGTTTGCCCAAAATCGCCACCGCGCCGTTTTGTCCGCCGGAAGTGGCCGGCAGCGTCGAGGTTGATCCCAACGCCGCGTTCTTCAAGCGCGTGCTGCGTTTCGCCGGTCCCGGTTTGCTGGTGTCGATCGGCTACATGGATCCGGGCAATTGGGCGACCGCCATCGAAGCCGGTTCGCGTTTCGGTTACAGCCTGTTGTTCGTGGTGTTGCTGGCGAGTCTGGCGGGCATGGTCGTGCAATGTCTGTGTTCGCGCCTGGGCATCGCCACCGGACGCGATCTCGCGCAGCTGTCGCGCGAACGCTACAGCACGCCGGTCGCCCGCTTGCAGTGGGTGTTGGCGGAGATTTCGATCATCGCCACCGACCTTGCCGAAGTGCTCGGTTGTGCGCTGGCGTTTCACTTGTTGCTTGGCTGTTCGCTGACCTTCGGCATTGCCCTGACGGCGTTCGACACCTTGCTGGTACTAGCCCTGCAGAATCGTGGCTTCCGCCGACTGGAAGCGATCATGCTGGTGCTGGTCGCGACCATCGGCGTGTGTTTTTTCGTTGAGCTGGTGCTGATCAAACCCTATTGGCCGGACGTCTTTCAAGGTTTCAAACCCTCTCTGTCAGCCATCAGCGATGCCGCGCCGTTGTACCTGGCCATCGGCATTCTCGGCGCGACGGTGATGCCGCATAACCTCTACCTGCACACCTCGATCGTGCAGACGCGCATGATCGGCAAGGATCTGGCCAGCAAGCAGGACGCTGTGAAGCTGGCGCGCATCGACACCATCGGTTCGCTGGCGCTGGCATTGCTGGTCAACGCGGCGATTCTGATTCTCGCGGCAGCGGCGTTTCATCAGTCGGGGCATACCGAGGTGGTCGATATCCAGGACGCCTATCACTTGCTCGATCCGCTGGTTGGTGGGGCATTGGCCAGCGTACTGTTCGGCGTGGCGTTGCTCGCTTCGGGGCAGAGTTCAACCTTCACCGGCACCATCGCCGGCCAGGTGATCATGGAGGGTTACCTCAACCTGCGGATTCCATGCTGGCAGCGGCGCCTGATCACCCGGGGGCTGGCGCTGATTCCGGCGTTTATCGGCGTGTGGCTGATGGGCGATAACGCGGTGGGCAAGTTGCTGGTGCTGAGTCAGGTGGTGTTGAGTTTGCAACTGCCGTTTGCGTTGTATCCGCTGATTCGCATGACCAATGACCAACAGCTGATGGGGCCGTTTGTGAATCGGCTGCCGACGCGGATGTTGGCGTGGGGGTTGTTTGTGGTGATCAGTGGGGCGAATGCCTGGTTGATCCTGCAATTGGTTGACTGAAAATTTTGTGCTGACTGGACTGGCCCCTTTCGCGAGCAAGCCCGCTCCCACAGGGAAATGCATTTCAAGGTGGGAGCGGGCTTGCTCGCGAAGGGGCCTTCAAGGCCAGCCTATAAAATCCAGAAAAAAAAATACCCGGTGCAACGCAAGCTGCACCGGGTTTTTTGTTGCCGAAAAACGGCGGATGTCGTGGATCCGCCGCCCTCCGTTGAACCCTTTGCTTAAGCCCGTTCCAGCGCCAAAGCCACACCCTGACCGCCGCCGATGCACAGGGTCGCCAGACCCTTTTTCGCATCACGCTTGATCATTTCATGCAGCAGCGTCACCAGCACGCGGCAGCCCGATGCGCCGATCGGGTGGCCCAGCGCAATGGCGCCGCCGTTGACGTTGACCTTGCTCAGATCCCATTGCAGATCCTTGGCCACCGCCAGCGATTGCGCGGCGAAAGCTTCGTTGGCTTCGATCAGGTCGAGTTGCTCGATGTTCCAGCCAGCCTTGTCGAGGCAACGGCGGGTCGCCGATACCGGGCCGATGCCCATGATCGCCGGGTCAACGCCCGCGTTGGCGTAAGCAGCGATTTTCGCCAGCACCGGCAAACCGAGGGCTTTGGCTTTTTCCGCGCTCATCAGAATCACGGCGGCGGCGCCGTCGTTCAGCGACGAAGCATTACCGGCGGTGACGCTGCCGTCCTTTTTGAACGCCGGGCGCAGTTTCGCCAGCGATTCGGCGCTGGTGTCACCGCGCGGTTGCTCGTCGACCTTGAACGCAACTGGATCGCCCTTGCGCTGCGGAATCAGGATCGGGGTGATTTCATCGACAAAGCGACCGGCCTCGATGGCGGCGGCGGCTTTCTGCTGCGAGGCGGCAGCGAAGGCGTCCTGCTGCTCGCGGCTGATCTCGTACTTGTCGGCGAGGTTCTCGGCGGTGATGCCCATGTGGTAGTCGTTGAATGCATCCCACAGACCATCGCTGATCATGGTGTCGACGATTTGCGCGTGGCCCATGCGCAAACCGGTGCGGGCGCCCGGCATCACATAGTTGGAGAGGCTCATGTTTTCCTGGCCGCCGGCGATGATCACGTCGGCATCGCCGCAGCGGATCGCTTGCGCGCCTAGGTGCAGAGCCTTGAGACCCGAACCGCAGACCTTGTTCAGGGTCATCGCCGGTACCGCGTGCGGCAGGCCAGCCTTGATCGCCGACTGACGCGCCGGGTTCTGACCGGCGCCGGCGGTCAACACCTGGCCCATGATCACTTCATCGACCTGCGCACCGTCCAGACCGGTCTGCTCAAGCAACTGGCGGATCACCGCCGCGCCCAGATCCACCGCGGAAACGCTGGCCAGGGATCCCTGGAAACTGCCGATCGCGGTACGCGTGGCGGCAACAATTACGACGTCTTGCATTTTCGAATTCCTCACTCGGCAGCGAACTGCATTTCCGGCACGTGATCCGGGACGATCAGTTTACCAGCGGTTTTGGCGACGATTTCCTCGACGCTGACGCCAGGTGCGCGTTCCTTGAGGACAAAAGCGCCATTTTCGATTTCCAGATAGGCGAGGTCGGTCAACACGCGTTTGATGCAACCGGCGCCGGTCAGCGGCAGACTGCATTTGGCCAACAGTTTCGACTCACCGTCCTTGGAGGCGTGGGTCATGATGACGATGATGTTGTCCGCGCCAGCCACCAGATCCATCGCGCCGCCCATGCCCTTGACCAGTTTGCCGGGGATCATCCACGAAGCGATGTTGCCTTCGACGTCGACTTCGAACGCGCCGAGCACGGTCAGGTCGACATGGCCACCGCGGATCATCGCGAAAGACTCGGCGGAGTTGAAAATCGACGCGCCGATGCGTGCGGTCACGGTCTGTTTGCCGGCGTTGATCATGTCGGCATCGATGGTGTCTTCAGTCGGAAACGGGCCCATGCCGAGCAGGCCGTTTTCCGATTGCAGCATGACTTCCATGCCTTCGGGAATGTAGTTGGCGACCAGGGTCGGAATGCCGATGCCGAGGTTCACGTAGTAGCCGTCCTGCATTTCGCGGGCGACGCGCTGAGCCATTTGTTCGCGGGAAAGTGCCATGTTTTTATTCTCCGTCAGCCTGAATTATTTGCGGATGGTGCGCTGTTCGATGCGTTTTTCGAACGTGCCGCAAATGACCCGATCGACGTAGATGCCCGGGGTGTGGATGTGCGCCGGGTCGAGCTCGCCGGGTTCGACGATTTCTTCGACTTCAACCACGGTGATCTTGCCGGCGGTGGCGGCCAGCGGATTGAAGTTCTGCGCGGTGTGACGGTAGATGACGTTGCCGAAGTGGTCGGCTTTCCAGCCTTTGACGATGGCGAAGTCGCCTGTGATGGATTCTTCCATCAGGTACTTGCGACCCTTGAATTCACGCACTTCCTTGCCCTCGGCAACCGGGGTGCCGACGCCGGTGGCGGTGAAGAAGGCGGGGATGCCGGCGCCACCCGCGCGCATTTTCTCGGCGAGGGTGCCTTGCGGGGTCAGGATGACTTCGATTTCGCCTTTGAGCAGTTGCTCTTCGAACAGCTTGTTTTCGCCGACGTAGGAGGCGATGACTTTGCTGATCTGACGGTCGGTGAGCAGCACCCCGAGGCCAAAGCCGTCGACGCCGCAGTTGTTGGACACGACAGTGAGGTCGCGGGTGCCTTTGCGCTTGATCTCGGCGATCAGGTTTTCCGGAATGCCGCACAGACCGAAGCCGCCGGCGATGACGGTCATGCCGTCCTCAAGCCCGGCCAGGGCTTCCTCGTAGGAACTCACGCGCTTGTCGAAACCTGCCATATGCACCTCTTTTATTATTTGCGGGCGGCTGGCTAGCCGAATGGTTGGAGTGTCTCGCTGGAGGATATATTTGTTAAGTTGATTTTTAAGGTTAATTGATAGATAAAACTCAACAATCGCCGAAATCAACGCAACCGAACGAATTCGACGAATCCCTGTAGGAGCTGCCGCAGGCTGCGATCTTTTGATCTTTAAAATCAACATCAAAAGATCGCAGCCTGCGGCAGCTCCTACATGGCCCAGAGGTATGTCCTGAGGTTTGAGTATGACCATCAAACAGATCCGCGCCTTCCTCGCCGTCGCGCATAGTCTGAGTTTCGCCGTGGCCTGCGAGCGGTTGCACCTGTCGCAATCGGCCTTGAGCCTGACCATCAAGGCGCTGGAGGAAGGTTTGGGCGGGCGCCTGTTCAGCCGCAACACGCGCAACGTCGCGCTGACCCCGGAAGGCGAATCGCTGCTGCCATTGGCCCGACGGCTGATCGCCGACTGGGACAACGCCGAAGACGAAATGCGCCAGCGCTTCAGCCTGCAACGCGGGCGGGTGACGCTGGCGGCCATGCCGTCATTTGCCGGTAACCTGCTGCCACCGATTCTGAAAACCTTTCGCGCGCGCTATCCGAACGTCAACGTCACGGTCAACGACGTGATCAATGAGCAGGTGCTGGAAATGGTCCGCGATCGCCAGGTTGAACTCGGCGTGGCGTTCGAACCGATGCAGAACACCTCGATGACGTTTACGCCGTTGTACATGGATCGCTTTGTGGCGGTGGTGCCAAAGGATTCGCCGCTGGCCGGACGCAACGAGATCGATTGGCAGACCTTGTTGCAGGAACCGTTCATTACCTTGCAACGACCGTCGACGGTGCGGGTGATGCTCGAGGAGCACTTGCAGGCGCGCGGGAAGAAGTTGCCGGTGGAGTTTGAAAGTCATCAATTGGCCACGGTCGGCAGAATGGTTGCCAGCGGACTCGGCGTCAGCGCGGTGCCAGCGTTGTGCGCCGAACAGATGCTGGAACTCGGCGCGCACTGCCTGACACTCAACGACTCGGTGGAACGGGCCATCGGCGTGCTGACCGAACCGGGCAATGAGCTGTCGGCAGCGGCGCAAGCGCTGTTCGATATCCTCCAACAGGAACACTACGCCTGAAACACACCCCACCGTGTAGGAGCTGCCGCAGGCTGCGATCTTTTGATGTTGTTGTTCAGATCAAAAGATCGCAGCCTGCGGCAGCTCCTACAGGGGGACGTTCAGGTGGTGGGCGAGCAGGGGCAAAAGTTGTTCGCAGGAGGCTTCGATCTTCAGGTCGAGCAGGTCATCCGCGCGGGTCTTGCCGAGGTTGATCGCGATCAACGGTTTGCCGCGATCGGCAATCACCCGGCACAGGCGAAATGCTGAATACGCCATCAACGACGAGCCGACCACCAGCATCCCGGCGGCATTCTCGGCCGCAGCCATTGCTCGGGCGGCGGTGGGCTGCGCGACGTTTTCGCCGAAAAACACCACATCCGGTTTCATCCGCTCTCCCGCGCAATAGGGGCAATGCGGTACTTGAAACCGCGCCTCAAAGGCCGGATCGAGCAAGGTATCGCCATCCGGTGCCTGCACCGCATCGACGCCCGCCAGATAGGGATTGTGCATTTCCATCAAGCGTTGAATCGAATCGCGCTCACTGCGCTGACCGCAATCCAGGCACACCACCCGATGCAGGCTGCCGTGCAATTCGATCACGTCATGGCTGCCGGCCTGATCGTGCAAGGTGTCGACATTCTGCGTGATCAAGGCGCGCAGCAAGCCATGTCGCTGCAAACCGGCCAGCGCTTCGTGCGCCGCATTCGGTTGCGCCTGGCGCACCCGTGGCCAGCCAAGCATCGCCCGCGCCCAGTAGCGGCGGCGCGATTCGGCGGCAGCGAGGAACTCCTGATACATCATGGGTTGGCGACCACGGCGCACGCCGTCGCTGTCGCGGTAATCAGGTATGCCGGAGGGCGTGCTGATGCCGGCGCCGGTCAGCACGATGAAATCGCCATCGGCCATCGCCTGTTGCAACGTGTCGAGGTGTTTGCGGGTCGGGCTGTCGAGCATGGTCAGCGCTCCGGGGGCGGGATGCCATGCAGATTAGCACTGACCCTGTGGCGAGGGGGCTTGCCCCCGTTGGGTCGCGTAGCGTCCCCAAATCAGGGGACTGCTTTGCAGTCCAACGGGGGCAAGCCCCCTCGCCACAGGTTTTTTGCAGAGCCACTGGTTTTGCAGAACCAAAGGTTTAAGCAGGGTTACTTGCGTGCCTCCAGTATCAGGTTGAACGGCGTTTGCGCCGCGCGGCGGAATGTTTTGAAGCCGGCCTCGTTGAAGACTTTGCGCAGGCGCATTTCCCCGGCCTGCGCACCGAGGCCCAGGCCGACTTCCTGTGACAGCGAATTCGGCGTGCAGATGAACGTCGACGCGGCATAAAACAGGCGTCCGACCGGATTGATGTTGTCGTCCAGTTTATCGTTGGCGAATGGCTCGACCAGCAACACGGTGCCGTCATCCTTCAACGAGTCGAAGGCATGCCGCGCGGCACCGACCGGGTCGCCCATGTCGTGCAGGCAATCGAAATAGCAGATCAGGTCATAGTCATCGTCCGGATAATTTTTCGCTGTGCCCTGGAAGAACTTCGCCCGGCTGCTGACGCCGCCTTCTTCCGCGCGCTGGGTGGCGACGGTGATCGACGGCGCGTGATAGTCGAAGCCAACAAAGCGCGAGTTGGGAAACGCCTGCGCCATGATCACGGTCGAGGCGCCATGGCCGCAGCCAATGTCGGCGACTTTGGCACCTTTTGCGAGTTTGTCGACGACGCCCTCCAGCGCCGGCAGCCATTCGGCGATCAGGTGACCTTTGTAGCCCGGACGGAAAAACCGTTCGGTGCCGCTGAACATGCACGGATGGTGATCGCCCCAGGGCAGGGCGCCGTTGCCGCGCATGGCTTTGACCAGTTTGTCCTTGTCATGGAAAAACGACGCCACCACGCCCAGCCCGCCGGCGACATACACCGGGGAATCTTCCACGGCCAGCGCCAGTGCCTGTTCTTCCGGCAAGCGAAACTGGCCGTCGCGGTGCTCCATGTAGCCGGAGGCGGCGTGCGCGCTGAGCCACTCGCGTACCAGCCGTGGGTTGCAGGTGGTTTTTTCCGCGAGGGCTTTGGGGCTGATCAACTGACTGTCGGCCATCGCCCTGTACAGTCCGAGTTCCTCGCCGACAATGACATTGGCGAGCATCGCCGCACCGCCCATGTCGTTGACCAGTTTGCCCATGAATTCGTTGAGTTTGAGTTCGTCCATGATGATGCTCCTGTGCCTGGATCACGATCCAGAGGTCTTGCTTATCCCAGGCATACACCTCTGGGGTGTGGTCGTCTTGGGTTCGAGCGAAAGCCGCGTCCTGCGTGCCATCGCCCCGGTTGCCCTGGGTGTGAACAGGGTAATTAAGAGTCTAGTCTTGCTGGGCAATTCGGGGGCATTTCAAGTGCGCAGTTTGCACTTCCTCTCCAATGGTCATGCCGACCGTTGGAGCACCACTATAAGAGGCACATTTGTCCGTCCGATACTGTCAACTTTGACAGGTATAAAAAGGTCGCTTTTTATCGCGTTTGCGCTAAATGGCGTCAGCGTCGTGTATCTCCGTGTGTATCAATGGGCGGGTGATACGCAATGTGGCAAAAGTCGGCGGGCTGGACACAGCTCCGATACAGCCAGCATTTCTACTGTCGGGGTCAGCCAATACTCGAGGTGCCCCATGTCAAACTTCAAAACATCAATGCCCTCGCGCGTCGGACTCGGTCTGCGCCGTGGCCTGCTCAAAGATCTGCAAGCCGCCAGCGCAGGTGATTTCGACTTCCTTGAAGTCGCCCCGGAAAACTGGATCGGTGTCGGCGGTGCCCACGGTGCCCACGGTGCGGCTTTGCGCGAGTTGGCCGAGCGTTATCCGTTGTCCTGCCACGGCTTGTCACTGTCGCTTGGCGGCTCGGCGCCGCTGGATGTTGGATTTCTTCAGGAAGTCCGCGTGTTTCTCGATCATTATCACGTGCCGCTGTACAGCGAACATCTGAGTTTTTGCAGCGATGACGGTCATCTTTATGACCTGCTGCCGCTGCCATTCACCGAAGAAGCCGTGCACCACGTCGCGGCGCGGATTCGTCATGCTCAGGATATTCTCGGCCGGCGTCTGGCGGTGGAAAACGTCTCCTATTACGCCGCTCCGCGCCAGGACATGGACGAAGTGTCGTTCACCAATGCGGTGTTGCGCGAGGCCGATTGCGACCTGCTGCTGGACGTCAACAACGTCTACGTCAACTCGATCAATCACGGTTTCGATCCGCTGGCATTTCTCGCCGGGATCGAGCCGGGCAGGGTGGTGGGCATGCACGTCGCCGGGCACTTCGATGAGTCCGCGACGCTGAAAATCGACACCCACGGTGCTGCGGTGAAACCTGTGGTTTGGGCGTTGCTGGCCGAGGCGTATAGACGTTTTGGTGCGCAGCCGACCTTGTTGGAACGGGATTTCAACTTTCCGGCATTTACCGAGCTGGTCGCAGAACTGCAGACAATCCGCCAGCTGCAATCCCGGGAGGCCACCAGCCATGGCTAACCTCTTGCAGCAACAACAGGCGCTGACCCGATATCTGCGCGATCCTGACAACCAGTCCCCGCCGGCCGAGATGAACATGGCGCGGGTCAATGTCTATCGCGATCTGCTGTTGAATAACGTATCGGCGTTGTTGAGTCCGACCTTTCCGGTGCTGATACGTATCATCGGTGCGGCACGCTGGCAAACGCTGGTGCGCGGGTTTCTGCGCGACTACCGCGCACAGACGCCCAAGTTTGCCGAGATCGCCGAAGAGTTTGTCGGTTTTCTCGCCAGCGCACCCGAGATCTTGCGCACGGGCGAATGGCCGGCATTTGTGCTGGAGCTGGCACATTACGAATGGGTGGAAATGGCCTTGCAGCAGGCCGACGCTGAACCATTGCCGGTGGGCGATGCGGAATTTTTACTTCAGCGGCCATTGCAGGTTTCGGCGCTGGCCTGGCCATTGGCTTATGCATGGCCGGTGCAGCTGCTGTCGCCGGATTATCAGCCGTCGATTGCGCCACCACAGCCGACGCTGATTCTGGTGCGGCGAACGGCTGATTTCAGTGTGCAGTTTTCCGAACTCAGCCCGTTGGCCTGGCGCTTGTTGCAGCGCATCACCGAGTTTGCGTCTCTGACCGGGCATGAGCAGTTGCAGGGATTGGCCAAGGAGGCTGGCGAGGTCGGTAACACCTCGTTCATCGACGCTGGCCTGGCGTTATTACAGCAGCTGCAAGCAGATCAGGTCATCGGCCTGGCAACCTGATCCCCTGTAGGAGTGAGCCTGCTCGCGATAGCGTTCCTACAGTCGAATGTATATTGACTGACGGGACGCTATCGCGAGCAGCCTCACTCCTACAGATTTTGCTGCAGCGGCAATTTCAGCTCGGCGCAGAGGCCGCCACCCTGGCGATTGCTCAAGGTCAACGAGCCGCCCAGCGCCATCGCCAATTGCTGGGCGATGGCCAGGCCAAGCCCCGTGCCGCCAGTGCTGCGATTGCGCGAATTTTCCACGCGATAGAACGGTTCCATCACTTTCGCCAGTTGCGTTTCGGCGATGCCCGGGCCGCGATCCATGACGGTAATCGCCAGGCTGCCCTTGTTCGCTTCGACCCAGACTTCGGCGCTGCCGGCGAATTTCAGCGCGTTGTCGGTGAGATTGACCAACACCCGGCGCAGCGCATGCGGACGGGTGTCGACCACCACTTCGCTCTTGCCCACTAGCTGCACATTATTGCCCATGTCCTGATAGTCGAACACCAGACTTTCGAGGAATGAATCCATGTTGGTGCGCCGGCTTTCTTCGGTCGAGCCATGAATGCTGCGGGCATAGGCCACGCCTTCGCGTACCAGATGCTCCATCTCGCCGAGGTCATTGCACAGTTTGTCTTTTTCCGCCGAGTCGTCCATGAACTCGGCGCGCAGTTTCATCCGCGTGATCGGGGTTTGCAGGTCATGGGAAATCGCTGCCAGCAGTTGCATGCGTTCTTTCAGATACGCGGCGATCCGCGCCTGCATCGCGTTGAACGCACGCGCCGCGTACACCACTTCAGTCGGGCCTTGTTCGTGCAGATTGATCGGATGCGCATTGGGGTCGAGGGTTTCCACCGCATTGGCCAGGCGCGTGAGCGGGCGGATGGCGATGCGCACCGCCAGCCAGGTGCAGGCAATCATCAACGCCAACTGCCCGAGCAGCACCACCGGCAACCACGGCGAGAGGGGCACCATCGCCGGGCGCACATCGATGGTCACCGGGCTGCCGTCGCTCAGGCGCAAATGCCCCTGAAAGTGTTTTTGCGCGCCGGCAATATCGCTGAAGGTCAGCGGGTATTGCTCACCGATGGCCTCGGTGATCGAGGTGACGGCAATCGGCACATTGCCTGACGCAATCGGCGTGCCCACTTCGCCCTCGCTCAGCAGATAGCCGTAATTGGCCCGCGCCAGACGTTGCAGCCAGGCCGGACGCTCTTCGGCGGGCAAGCGGTCGAGGATGGCAATCGAGGTCGAAACGTCGGTTTCGAGGTTGCCGAGCATGGTGTTCTTCGCGCTCTGGTAACGCTCGTAATACTGCGCGCCGAATGACAGCGCCTGGGCGAGGATCAGCCCGATCAGGAAAATCAGCGACAGCCGCGAGGCGAGGGTGCGCGGCCAGTGCAGGTTCAGCTTCATGCCGGGGCACCGAGGATCTCGACCGGTAGCGAAAACACATAACCTTCGCTGCGCACGGTCTTGATATAGGCCGGCTCGCGCGCATCGTCGAGCAGACGCTGGCGCAAGCGGCTGACCAGCAAATCGATCGAGCGGTCGAACAGGTCGGCGTCGCGGCCCTGGGTCAGGTTGAGCAACTGATCGCGGCTGAGCACGCGTTGCGGATGATCGAGAAATACCCGCAGCAAACGGTATTCTGCGCCACTCAGCGCGACCATGGTGCCGTCCTTGTCGAGCAGATGGCGCGCCGAGGTGTCCAGTTGCCAACGACCGAACGCCAGTAAACGCCCAGCTTCGGTAACCACCAGATTGGGCGGCAGCATGCGCGTGCGCCGAAGCACAGCGTTGATCCGCGCGAGCAGTTCACGGGCGGCGAAGGGTTTGGTCAGATAGTCATCGGCGCCCATTTCCAGACCGATGATGCGATCGGTTTCATCGTTGCGCGCAGTCAGCATCAGCACCGGTGTGGCTTTGTGTTTGCCCACGCGTAGTTCCCGGCACAGCTGCAGGCCATCGTCGCCCGGCATCATGATGTCGAGGACGATCAGGTCGACGGTATTGGCTTCGAGAAAACTGCGCATCTGTCGGCCGTCGGCGACCACCGTGGTACGCAGGCCGTTTTTCTTCAGGTAGTTGCCGACCAGTTCGCGGATCTCGCGATCGTCGTCAACGATGAGAATGTGATCGACATGTTCCATCGCCCAGAACCTCTATCAAAGGGAATGCCCTGCAGTCTATCGAGCCTTTGCCGGCGCGCCTGCCTGCCTTTGTATTGCAGTGTATCTGCGGTGACAAGCGATACACGGAAACGCAAATACCGGGTTTTTTCAGGGTTCTGTATCGCTGTGTATCCCCGCGCGGCAGCGATACACAGCGATTTACCCGCGCCGTTTGCCGACACATCCGTGATACCTCGCGGGCTTCAAATGAGCGCCATCGAGGCCTCCACCGAGCGCCTCGACTCAACTCCACTGAAGCCTTGAGGAAAACACCATGAACAAACTCTCACGTTTATTGACTGCCAGCGCTTTTGCCTGCGCCGGTTTTGCCGCCGATGCCAACGCTGCGGTTGAACAGCATAGCTGCCACAGCGGCAGCTGCTTTCAACTGACGCCGCCGGTCAATGCTGATGACCTGGTTGTCGAAAACGGCGCCAGCCGCACGCCGCAGAGCCTTTGGCTGGAAAGCCAGAACGCTTGAAGCCCTGGCCTCAGTCAGGCCGTGCCCATTCACCTTGAGTGACCGACCATGTACCTCATCGCATTTCTTGGCGGTCTGCTGACCGTCCTCAGTCCCTGCATTCTGCCGGTGGTGCCGTTCCTGTTTGCCGGCGCCAATCGCAAGCGCTCGGCGATCCTGCTGACCTTGGCCGGCATGGCCCTGACCTTTGCCCTGATTTCCAGCCTGGCCGTGGTCAGCAGCGAGTGGGTGATTCAGGCCAGCAACAGCGGTCGTCACCTCGCGTTGATCGTAATGATGTTGTTTGCCTTGTCGTTGATTTCCGCGCGCATCGGTGACTGGTTGACGCGGCCGTTTGTGGCGCTCGGCAACCGTCTCGATGCAGGCACGCGCAAAAACGCCGGGCCGCTGGCATCGCTCCTGCTCGGCGTCGCCACCGGTCTGCTGTGGGCGCCCTGTGCGGGGCCGATTCTTGGGGTGATCCTGACTGGCGCGATGGTGCAAGGCGCCAATGCCCACACCAGCTTGTTGTTGCTGGCTTATGGCGCGGGCAGCGCCTTGTCGTTGGCAACGCTGATTTTTGCTGGTCGCGGCCTGGTCAATCGGCTCAAACCGTCGATCCCGTTTACCGGTTGGTTGCGGCGCGGGGCCGGTGTTGCGGTGCTTGCTGCAGCAGTGCTGATTGCCACGGGAGCGGACAAAACCCTGCTCGCCGGTACCTCTTCCGCAGGCGTCGCGACGGTCGAGAGCAGCGTGCTGGAAAACCTGCCGAAAGTGCTCGACTACTTCATCAGCAAAGTGAAAGCCGATTCCATGCCTGACGCAAGCAAGGGTGGGATGCCGCCGCTGTCCGGTGCCGTGCAATGGCTCAACTCGCCTGAGCTGAGCGCGCAATCCCTGCGCGGCAAAGTGGTGCTGGTCGACTTCTGGACCTACGACTGCATCAACTGCCAGCACACGCTGCCCTATGTCAAAGACTGGGCGCAGAAGTACCAGAAGGATGGCCTGGTGGTCATCGGCGTGCACACCCCGGAATACGGCTACGAGCGGATCATCGACAACGTCAGGGATCAGGTCGCGAAACTCGGCATCACCTACCCGGTGGCCATCGATAACAACTACGCGATCTGGCGCAGCTTCGACAACCAGTACTGGCCGGCGCATTACCTGATTGATGCCAAGGGGCAGGTGCGCTACAGCCACTTCGGCGAGGGACGTTATGCAGAGCAGGAACAAATGATCCGGCAACTGCTGCAAGAGGCCAAAGCACCATCCGCCTGATCAAAAGCTCAGAGGTCGCGCACCATGAGCCAATGTTGATTATCCCAGGCGCGGAAGTCTTCCAGCCTCTGCCAGCCGCGTTTGGCGTAGTAGTCCCGTTTGTTCTGCGTGTGCAGATACAGTCGTTTCAGTCCGCGCCTTTGCGCTTCATCGCAGACGCCTTCGATCAACTGTTCCGCCAGACCTTGTCCGCGCGCCTGTGGGTCGACGAAAACGCAGGCCAGCCACGGGCCGAGGTCAGGCCGATGGGCGAGATCATCACGAGCCAGCGCGGCACCGCCGATCAATCGGTCACCGTCGAAGGCGATCAGGCACGACCACTTGCCATTGCTTTGGCCATCGGCAAATTCGCGCTGCCATTCGGCCAACGGTTGATGGGCATATTCGTAGTGGAACTGCTGGTGAATCCAGGCGGCATACGTGTCGCTGTGATGCATGTGGCCGGCGAGCCAGTCGAGTTGCAGTGACATCGGTCGAGTCCGTTGCGGTGGCGAACGCGCATCAAAAACCAATGTCCGGCACTTGGCAATCCCGACGGTGTTGCAGCGGCTTAACAGATTGCCGCCACTCATCGGCAAAGCCGCTGTTTTGCGCGGTTGCCGGACGATTGGCAAGGACGCCGGCCGGCTGCGGCGCGATAGTGCTGAAGCGGGGTCACTGCCGGCTCTGCCACATAACAAGAACGCGAGGTTGCCATGCCGAAATTCGTGATTGAACGCGAGATTCCAGGGGCCGGAAAGCTGTCGGAAGCAGAACTCCAGGCCGTGTCGCAAACGTCCTGCCAGGCGTTGCGCCAACTTGGCCCACAGGTGCAGTGGCTACAGAGTTACGTCACCGCCGATAAAATCTACTGCGTCTATATCGCCCCTGATGAGGAACAGGTGCGTGAGCACGCCAGGCTCGGAGGATTCCCGGCCAATAGCGTGGCGCGGGTGATAACGGTCATCGACCCGACCACCGCCGAATGACCATCGTCCCGACTTGCAGCGGAGCTCGACCTCATGAGTACACCGATTGATCTCACTGCCTTGAAGGAACGCCAGAAAGTCGCCTGGGCCAGTGGTGACTACGCCGTGGTCGGCACCACGCTGCAAATCGTCGGCGAAAACCTCGCCGAAGCCTGCAACCTGCTGTGCGATGAAGCGGTGCTGGATGTCGCTGCCGGCAATGGCAATGCGACGCTGGCGGCGGCGCGGCGTGGCTGTCTGGTGACCTCGACCGATTACGTCGCAGCCCTGCTGGAAAGGGGTCAGGATCGCGCCCGGGCCGAGCATCTGGACGTGACGTTCCAGGTCGCCGATGCCGAAGCCTTGCCGTTTGCCGATGACAGTTTTGACGCCGTGCTGTCGACGTTTGGCGTGATGTTCGCGCCGGATCAGACCAAGGCTGCTGGCGAGTTGGGACGAGTCTGTCGCCGAGGCGGGCGTATCGGTCTGGCCAACTGGACGCCGGAAGGCTTCGTCGGCCAGATGTTCAAGATCCTCGGCCACCATCTGCCACCGCCCGCCGGTGCGCAACCGCCATCGAACTGGGGCTCGGACGCTTGGCTGCACAAACACTTCGATGACCGCGATTTTCTGGTGCGCGTAACCCGGCGCGAGTTCAACTTCCGCTATCGCTCGGCGGCGCACTTCATCGACATCTTTCGCCATTGGTACGGGCCGGTGCACAAGGCTTTCGCGGTGCTGCCGCCGGAAAGCGCGCAGGCGCTGGAAAGCGATCTGGCGGATTTGCTCAATCGCATGAACCGGGCGGGGGAGGGATCGCTGGTGGTGCCGAGCGAGTATCTGGAGGTGGTGATCAGTAAACGCTGAGTGGAGATCCCTGTGGGAGCGAGCCTGCTCGCGAAAGCGTTGTGTCATTCAACACAGATGTTGTCTGACACTCCTTCTTCGCGAGCAGGCTCGCTCCCACAAGGGAAATGTAGTTGGGGTGAAGGTCTATTTCACGGGCGGCCGCTCAAACCATTCCAGCGCCGTGCGCCAGATGCAGATCCCGAGAAAATATGCCGACATCAGCAACCACAGCCCCATCACCAGCGGGTTTATCACCGGGTGCTGGAGCACCAGCGACAGGCTGCACAGCAACCAGATCGCCGTCACCGCGATGTTGATCGGCATGAAGCGGCGCACGCGGAAGGGGTGCAGGAATTTCATTTGCGTTACGGTCAGCAGCGCCAGGCCGATCACGGTCAGGAAGGTGATCCACGGCCCCGGGCCGATGATGTACAGGCACAGGGCAACGACATTCCACGCGGCCGGGAACCCGACGAAATAGTTGTCCTTGCTCTTCATGTTGACGTTGCAGAAGCAGAACAGCGACGACACCAGAATCAGCGACACCGTCAGCAGCAGGGTGTAGTCGGGCAGGGGAATGTAGCGATAGATGAACAGCGCCGGAATGAACACGTACGTCAGGTAATCGATCACCAGATCGAGGATCGAACCGTCGAAACTCGGTAGCACCGATTGCACGTTGACCTTGCGTGCCAACGCACCGTCGAGGCCGTCGACGATCAGCGCGACGCCGAGCCACATCAGGCAGTGGGTCGGCTGATTTTCCAGCAGGGCGAGGGTGGCCAGGAATGCAGTGACCACGCCAGTCGCAGTAAAACCATGGGCGCCCCATGCTTTGAGCCTGGCGATGTGTACGGTCGATATCACGGGGGCGTTCTCCAGAAAAATGAAGCAGGCCGGGTATCACCCTTGGGCAGCAAGGGCGCCGGCAAACCGGGTCGGGGTTGCAGCTATCGACCGGTTTGGCCGGGATAAGGTTCACCCTCCTTGAATCTTAGCTGGCCACGGAAAAATTACGCGAGGGAAATACCCTGGCGGATTCAGCGTCAGCCCAACGGTGCTGGCGCTCCTGCCGCAGCGGTCTATCGTTGCCAGACGCAGTCACGGCCTTAGCCTGAGGATGACGTCATGAACACCAGCGATTTGCTCGAACAACTGCTGCGAGGCCAGGCCTCGGCGGGACAACAAACCAGCGCTACGACCGGTGATGGCCTCGGCGGGCTCGGCGGCTTGCTGGGCGGTCTGCTGGGTGGCGCCGACGCCAGCGGCACGCGCGGTGGTTCTGCGGGCGGTGGGCTTGGCGGTCTGGGTGGTTTGCTCGGCGGCCTGCTGGGTGGCGGTGCTGGCGGGTTGGGCGGCGCCTTGGGTGGCGGAGGCGGTACGCAAAGTCGCTCCGGTGGCAGCAATTACGCGGCGCTGGCATCACTGGGGATGATGGCGTACCAGGCTTATCAAGCCTGGCAACGCAGCCAGGCGAGCGCGGCGCCGCAACAGCTGCCGCAAACGGCCAATCTGCTCGCCGGTCCCGATGTCGAAGAACACAGCCACGCGGTGCTGCGCGCGTTGATTGCGGCAGCCAAGGCGGACGGGCGCATCGATGAAAAAGAGAAACACCTGATCAGCAGCGAAATCGGCAAGCACACCGATGACCCGCAGTTGCAGCAATGGCTCGATGCGGAAGTCGCCAAGCCGCTGGACGCGAGCGAAGTGGCTCAGGCAGCGAATGACGATCCGGCGGTCGCCGCTGAAATGTACCTGGCCAGTGTGATGCTGGTGGATGATCAGCAGGACGCTGAGCGCAGTTATCTGGACGCGTTGGCGGCGGCGTTGCGGATTGATCCTGAGTTGCAGGTGCATCTGGAGCAGCAGGCCAAGGGGCAGGCCTGAGGCGAAAGTCAGAAGTCAAAAGTCAAAAGTCAAAAGTCAAAAGATCGCAGCCTTCGGCAGCTCCTACAGGGGAGCGTGGTCGCGCAAAACGCGGCTGCGATCTTTTGATCTTCAAATCCAAACCGCATCCCAGAGCGGGTAATCCCCCAACCGCTGCACCAGCCCGGCCCGCAAAGGGTTCATGACGATATATCGCGCGACACTCTTGAGATTTTCCTCCCGACGCAACGCCCGTTCGTGATAACCGCGCTGCCATAATCGCCCCTGACTGCCACGTCGAATATTGATCGCCCGACAGCTTCGCGACTTCACACGGCACATCAGTTGCGCCAAAGAACCTTGCTTTAGCTCAACCAGCCAATGCAGATGATCTGGCATCACAACGAACGCCAGTGACTTGACCATTCCCTCGTCATTGGCCGCACGCATCTGTTCAACCAATAGTTTTCCCAACTTCCAATCTGAAAACACCGACTGACGTTCGTGCACAACTGCAGTGAGCAGATAAATACGTCCAGCCTCGCTATATCGTCCTTTGCGCAATCCACACGCTTTTGCCGCAACAGGCATTCCTTTGCCCTCCAAAACCTAACGTCCCTGAACCATAGCCATCCGTCACCTCCACGCCATTCCAACCCATTGCACGATGTAACCCTGTAGGAGCTGCCGAAGGCTGCGATCTTTTGATCTTGATTCTGATTTTAAAAAACAGGGTCAAAAGATCGCAGCCTGCGGCAGCTCCTACAGGGGGGATTCGGTGGCCGTCCGTCCGGGCAATTTTCACGTCGATTGAATTTTTCGCAGGCGCAGCCTCTCTGCTGCTGTAGAGGCGTGTGAATCAGCGCCCTGCCAACCGACCGAGATCATTGCCATGACTGTCCTGACACGCCTGCAAGCTGCGCCGGCCCAACTGCAATCGATGAATTGCGCGGGGAACATACGGCCGATTTATCAAGCCCTGTTGCACGAGGAAAACCCGCAACCGCTCGCTCAAGCGTTCTTGCAGGAGCACCTGCAACACGCCGCGCAATTGCCCGACCCGCTGCCGCAAGACCCCGCCACGTGGCACGCCTGGGTGGCCGCGCATTGCACTGATGTCGCCGGGCAATACGCCCAATACCTGCAACAACGCAAAGCCGGCGGGCCACGGCAGTTCTTCGCCTGCAAGGCGCAGGCGCTGTATTTTCTGCAAGCCGTGGCGCCGACCAAACTGGTCGACGGCGCGTGGCTTTGCGGCCTGTTGCCACACTGGCAGGATCCACGCTTCGCGGGCTTGCTGTGCACCTATCTGGAAGAATTGGGTGAGGGTAATCCTGCGCAGAATCATGTGGTGATCTACCGCAAACTTCTGGCTGAACACGATTTGCAGGACAGCACTGCGATTGCCGATGAGCGCTACCTGCAGGGTGCGTTGCAATTGGCCCTTGGCGCCTGCGCGGCGGATTATCTGCCGGAGGTGATCGGTTACAACCTCGGCTACGAACAGCTGCCGTTGCACTTGTTGATCAGCAGTTATGAACTCAGTGAGCTGGGCATCGATCCGTATTACTTCACCCTGCATGTGACCATCGACAACGCCAGCACCGGCCACGCGCAAAAGGCCGTGCAGGCGGTACTCGACCTGCTGCCGATCGAGGCGGATCGCGCCGATTTCCTGCGCCGGGTGTCGTTGGGCTATCGACTCAATGACCTGGGGCAGGGCAGCCGCGCGATCATCGAAGGGTTTGATCTCGAGCGTGAGCTGCTGGCGATGCTCGAGCGCAAGCGCCCCTTCGGCCAGCACATGCATTCCGACTATTGCCGCTTCGAAGGGCAGACCGTCAATCAATGGCTGAGCGCTCCGGAGCAATTGCCGGGGTTCCTCCAGGCGTTGCAAAACAAGGGCTGGATCAAGCGCAATGAAGACCCGCAAGGCAGCCGCTTCTTCCAACTGATCGACGGCGATGGCGCGGCGATGTTCGGGGTTTTCAGCGCTTATGAAAAGCAACTGATCCACGACTGGATTGCCGCCGACTGGACGAGCCCGAATACGCCGAGACTCACTCGGCGTCACACCCAGGCCTCGGCGCCATTGCCGGTCTGCGATGTGGATCCGGATGTCCAGCAGCTCAACTCGGCCCTGGAGGGCAAGGACGCAATCGCGCAAATGCCGATCCTGATTCCCTGGCTCGCGCCCGCGCGCCACGCGCATCCGGCCGGGCTGCTCGCCACCCGCCGGTTTATCGAACTGAAATCGCGACTGCCTTAAGGACTTTGCCCATGAATCAGGAAGAACAGCTGTGCGCCAACGATCTTGCGCTGCTGCAATTGGGCCGGCGTTTGCAGGCTGACAACTATCGTTTCATCACCCCGACGCCGCTGACTCATCAGCGCGTCAACCAACGCGCCGAGGGCCAGCCGGCTGACTGCCTGCGCGATGTCTTTGGTTGGTCGCGGCCGTTCGAGCCGGGCTTGTTGTCTGCCGATGAACAACGCCAATTGCAGGACGCGCAGATTCTCGATGCCTGCGAGGGACGCTTGAAGAGTCGCGTGCGCTGGTCAAGCCTCGATGACTTGCTGTTCGTGCATTCGGCGTTTCCCACCGATGCGGCGGACGCGGTGTTCTTCGGCCCCGACACTTACCGTTTCGCCCAACTCATCCAGGCGCATCTGCAGCAGAACTTCGCACCGATCCGGCGTGCGGTGGACATTGGTTGTGGCGCTGGCGTCGGTGCGATCCTGATTGGCCGTGCCCGCCGCGAGGCGCAAGTGCTGGCGCTGGACATCAACCCCGCCGCGTTGCGCCTGACCACGATCAATGCCGCGCTGGCGGAGGTGGCCAATGTCGAAGCACGCGCCAGCGATCTGTTGCAGGGGGTCGATGGCGAGTTCGACCTGATCGTCGCCAACCCGCCGTACATGGCCGATCCGGCAGCTCGCGCCTATCGCCACGGCGGCGGCACGCTGGGCGCAGGGCTGTCGCTGCGCATCGTCGAACAGGCGCTGAATCGGCTGACCCCCGGCGGCTCGCTGCTGCTCTATACCGGGGTGGCAATGGTCGACGGCCGCGATCCGTTTCTCGACACGGTGCTGCCACGGCTGGACGCCAAGCGCTTCGGCTGGACTTACCGTGAACTTGATCCCGATGTGTTCGGCGAGGAGCTGCTCAATCCCGGCTATCAACGGGTCGACCGGATCGCCGTGGTTGCGCTGACCGTAACCCGAATTGGCTGAAGCAAGGCAGGTGCGCGATGAACAGGAACCTCGATGATTACAACCGCATGCGCGATTTTTCAGCGACTTCGGAGCCGGCGGCGATCAAGCGCTCCGGCAGCAAAAGCGCCAAGGATCACGCCTTGCAGTTCTGTATCCAGAAGCACGACGCTTCGCACCTGCACTACGACTTTCGCCTGGAACTCGATGGCGCGCTGAAGAGTTGGGCGGTGCCGAAGGGGCCGTCACTCGATCCCAAGGTCAAGCGTCTGGCGGTGCATGTCGAAGACCATCCACTCGATTACGCGACCTTCGAGGGCAGCATTCCCGAGGGGCATTACGGTGCCGGCGATGTGATCGTCTGGGATCGCGGCGTGTGGATCCCGCAGGAAGATCCGCACAAGGCCTACGCCAAGGGCAAGCTCAAGTTTGAGCTGCAAGGCGAGAAGCTCGGCGGGATCTGGAACCTGGTACGCACGCACATGCCGGGCAAGAAGGAGCAATGGTTTCTGATCAAGCATCAGGACAGCGCTGCGCGGCCGCAGGATGACTACGACGTGTTGGTAGCCGAGCCGGACAGTGTGTTGAGTGAGCGCACGATTGTCGGTAAACCCAAACTCGCTGCCGAGCAAAGCAAGCCGGCGAAGCAAGTCCCGGCCAAGCCCCGCAAGCAGGCCAGTGGAAAACTGACCGGGGCGCACAAAGCCAAACTGCCCGCGCAGCTCAAACCGGAACTGGCGACGTTGGTCGATAGCGCGCCGCAAGGGCAGTGGAGCTACGAGATCAAGTTCGACGGCTATCGGATCATGGCGCGCATCGATCATGACCAGGTGCAACTGTTCACCCGCAACGGCCACGACTGGACGCATAAACTGCCGCAACAAGCCGAGGCCCTTGCCGCGCTGGGGCTGGAGTCAGCTTGGCTGGACGGCGAAATGGTCGTCGCCAACGAACACGGGGTGCCGGACTTTCAGGCGCTGCAAAACGCCTTCGAAGTCGGGCGTAGCGCTAACATTCTCTACTACCTGTTTGATCTGCCGTATCTCAACGGCGTCGACTTGCGCGAAGTGCCGGTCGAGGAGCGGCGCGCCGCGCTGGCGACCATCCTCGGCGCGCAGAAAAATCCGCTGCTGCGCTTCTCCGAAGCCTTTGACGAAACCCCGGACGCCTTGCTCAACAGCGCCTGCCAGATGCAGATGGAGGGCTTGATCGGCAAGCGTCTCGGCTCTCCTTATCTCTCGCGGCGCAGCAGCGACTGGATCAAGCTCAAGTGCAAACATCGGCAAGAATTCGTCGTGGTCGGCTACACCGAACCGAAAGGCTCGCGCAGTGCCTTCGGGGCATTGTTGCTGGGGCTGCATGATCGCGACAGCGGCCAATTGCGATACGCCGGCAAGGTTGGCACCGGGTTCAACGAAGCGACGTTGAAAAGCATCCTCGCCAAACTGAAACCGTTGCAGGCGAAGACAGCGGCAGTGGTCAATCCCCCGAGTGGCTTCGAAGCCAAAGGCGTGCACTGGCTGAAGCCGAAGCTGTTGGCAGAAGTGGCTTTTGCCGAGATGACCAAGGACGGCTCGGTGCGCCATGCTGTGTTCCATGGTCTGCGCGATGACAAACCGGCCAAGGACATCACTGAGGAGCGAGCGAAGCCCGTGAAGACTTCAGAGAAGAAAACCACCGCGAAAAAACCAGCGAAAGAAGCCCCCGCCAAACAAGCCTCTACGGCTGACACCAGCAGTGCGCCGTCGCAACTCGGTGTGGCCAGCGGCAAAGTGCGCATCACCCACCCGGATCGCGTGATCGATGCCGTCAGCGGCACCACCAAAATGCAATTGGCCGAGTATTACGCCAGTGTCGCCGAATGGATTCTGCCGCAACTCAAAGAGCGCCCGGTGGCGCTGGTGCGCGCTCCGGACGGTATTGCCGGCGAACTGTTTTTCCAGAAGAACGCCGAGCGTTTGGCGATTCCGGGGATCACTACGCTGGACAAAGACGTCACCGGTCAACCGGTGATGTTGATCAACAACGCCGAAGCGCTGATCGGCGCGGTGCAGATGAGCACTGTCGAGTTGCACACCTGGAACGCTACGACCGTCGATCTGGATAAGCCGGATCGCTTCGTTCTCGACCTCGACCCGGATCCGGCGCTGCCTTGGAAAAGCATGGTCGAAGCCACCGCGCTGACCCTGACCGTGCTGGATGAGTTGGGGCTCAAGGCGTTTCTCAAGACCAGTGGCGGCAAGGGCATTCATCTGGTCGTGCCAATAACGCGCAAACTTGGCTGGGATGAGGTCAAAGACTTCAGCCATGCGATTGTCAGCCACATGGCCAAGCTGTTGCCGGAGCGGATTTCGGCGGTGTCCGGGCCGAAAAACCGTGTCGGGCGGATCTTCATCGATTACCTGCGCAACGGTCTCGGCGCCACCACCATTTGTGCTTACTCGGCGCGCACGCGTGAAGGTTTGCCAGTGTCGGTGCCGTTGTTCCGTGAGGAAGTCGCCGAGATCAAGGGCGGTAATCAGTGGAACGTGCACAACGTCCATGAACGTCTGGCCGAAGTCGGTGATGAGCCGTGGGCGGACATGAAGAAAACCCGCCAGAGCATCACCGCCGAGATGCGCAAACGGGTCGGCATGAAGAAGTGATCAAGTGTCGCGCAGCAAGTCGTGCGCGTTGAGCAGTTCGAAAGCAATTTGCGGATGATTTTCCAGGCCTCGGCGAATTGCTGCCGGAATCGCCGCGCGGGTCTTGCGACACAATCCTGGCAAGGCGTCGATCTGAATGGCGATGCCGCGCATCGTCCGCACTTCATTGAATCCCGGCGCGACTTCCACGCGAATGCCCAACTGGTCAAACATGCGCTGTTGCAGTTGTTTGAGGTCGTCGAGATCCTTGAGCATTTCCAGGCGCGCGAGCAAGCGTTTTTCTTCCTCGCGGGTCAGGCGCAGGATGCGCAAGTCCGCACCGGGCGTCTCCAGCAACGGGTCGCGCCCGCAAATGCAGGCGCCGGGCGGGCAGGGTGAGCGCAATGGCGCAGTGGTCGTCATGGCCTCCATCATAGAGGCCGTCGGACAGTTTTGCCTATGCGCGTTCAGCGGCCGTCCATCGGCTGCCGGGTCCCTGAACGCTACTGATTGAGGCCTTCGTAATGCACCAGAATCGCGTTGGCGAGGTCTTCATCGCTGGCGTTGAGGCCAGGGTTGTCCTGGCGCACCTGCTGCAGCACCGACTCGAGATAAACCCCACGGATGGCCCCGCCACTGGCGACAAATGCAGACAAGTCGTCACGGGCCGGGATCACCATTTTGTGATCCTTGAAGGTCGAGTACAGCGACGCGGAGACACCGGCCGAAGTGGCGACATCGCCCGCGTCGACGCGAGCCAGCGCCGAGCCGACCGGCAGGCATAAGAGTAAAGAAGAAACGAGCACTAACTTGCGCATGACGGTGTTCCTCCACAAGCGCGAAGCAAAAAGGGAAGGACTACATAATGTGAGAGGGGCGCGCAGGGGCGGAGTTCCGTGGCGTGAAAAAGTCCGTGTGATTGCAAAACCGATGCGGGCAACGCCGTTGCGGGTTGCCCGGGTCTTCATCGCGGGGAAATCAGATGACTCCGCAGGCCATGCGATCGCCGCCGCCACCCAAAGGTTTTGGCATGTCCGAATGATTGTCGCCACCGGCATGGATCATCAGCGCGTGGCCTTTGACTTCGGCGATTTTCTTCAGGCGCGGCGCCAGCACCGGATAGTTGGCGTTACCGTCAGCGCTGACATAGACCGCCGGCAAGTCACCCAAGTGGCCATCGGCATAAGGGCCGAGGTGTTTGCCGGTTTTCTGCGGGTCGAAGTGCCCGCCGGCAGCCAGTGCGGCGCCTTTGACGCCATCCTTCATGCCGGCTTCGCAACTGCCGTTTTCATGTACATGAAAACCGTGCACGCCGGCCGGCAACGATTTCAGCTCGGGCGTGAACAACAGGCCATACGGCGTCTCGCTGATGGTGATGGAGCCAATCGCTTGCGGGGCGCCATCGGCGCTGACCAGATTGATGGCGACTTTTTCCTCCGCCGCCTGAGCGGTGCCGATGGCGAAGGTACCGAGCAAGCCCAACCACAGTGCGCGTTTCATAAGCGTTTCCTTTTGCTGTAACGAGTTTTTTGAAGGGTGGACTGATAGCCCAGCGGTATTAACCAGCGATGAAGGCATGTCCGGGTGCGTTGCAAAGTGAGACTTGCCGCCCAATCCGAAAGTTTTATGGCGGTTACCGCGTCCGGCGGACCTGCTGACACGCTCTGGCGCAGCAGACCGGTGCAAATAGGCTTAACTCAAGGTCTGACGAGCGTTTTCGGGCGCACCCCAAGGAGGAAAACACGGTGTCGATCAAACTGCGTTTAGTGTTGCTGATTGTTACCAGCCTGCTCACGGCCTTGATCGTCAGCCTGGTCAGCTACGTCGGCAACCAGCGGATGGCCGCCGCGGTGAGCGACAACGCGGTCAGCATGAGCGCGCTGCGCAACCACATGGAGGCGGACATGATGCACGACGCCCTGCGCGCCGATGTCTACTCGGCGATGCTGGTGGGGTTGGGCAAGAGCACCAGCACGGCGGCAGAAGTGCGCAAGTCGATCGACGAACACGCGGGGCATTTTCGCGAAGTGCTCGACGAGAACCTCAAGTTGCCGATCAATCCTGCGTTGCGCACGGCGCTGGAGCAGATAAAGCCGAGCCTCGACACCTACATCAACGCGGGCGAGCGGATTGTCGGCCTGGCGCTGGATAACCCGGACACCGCACAGCAGGAACTTGGCACCTTCAACAACGCATTTGGCCAGCTCGAAGAGCAGATGGCGGCTTTGAGTGAGCTGATCGAAACCAATACCCGGCAGACCAGCGCTGGCACCGAAGCCGCGATCCGTAATGCCAACCTCGCGCTCGGTGTGGTGTTGCTTGCCGGGTTGTTGCTGCTATTGGTCGAAGGACGCTGGGTGGTCCGCAGCATCATGGGGCCACTGAAAACCGCCAGCCGTATCGCCGAAAGCATTGCCCACGGCAACCTTGGCGAAGCGATCATCGAGCCGTCCGGCAAGGATGAGGCGAGCGCGCTGATTCGCACGTTGGCGACCATGCAGCGCGACCTGCGCAACATGATCGACGTGGTGCGCAGCAATGCCCACGGCGTCAGCGGCATGAGTGCACAGCTCAGTCAGGGCTGCCATCAGGTCGCCGACAGCAGCCAGCAACAAAGCGTTGCCGCGAGCACCATGGCCGCGGCCGCCAGCCAGATGACCGCGAGCATCGAGGAAATAACCCGTCACGCCGAGCGCGCCCTGAGCATGGCCAACCAGGCCGAATCCCTGGCGAAAGAGGGCGGAGGGGTGATTCATCAAGTGGTCAGCGACATGGACGACATCGCTCGCTCGGCGCAACAGTCGGCGCAGGTGATTCGCACGCTGGATCAGGAATCGGAAGGCATCTTCAACATCATTCAGGTGATCAAGAGCATTGCCGACCAGACCAACCTGCTGGCGCTCAACGCTGCGATCGAGGCGGCTCGCGCCGGTGAACAGGGTAGGGGCTTTGCGGTGGTGGCGGATGAGGTGCGCAGTCTGGCGGCGCGCACCAGTGCCTCGACGCAAGAGATCGCGGCGATGGTCGCGCGCATTCAAAACAGCACCCGTGAGGCGGTCAGCAGTATGGAGGCGGGGGTGGCACAGGTCGACAAGGGCATGGCGGTAACGGCTGACGTCGAACGCGCCATCCGCGAAATCCTCGAAGCGACCTTGAGCACCACGCAACTGGTCAATGACATTACCCGCACGATTGGCGAGCAGAGTCAGGCCAGTAACGAAATCGCCCATCAGGTGGAAATGATTGCCGGGATGTCCGAGGGCAACAGCCGGGTGATCGGGCAGACGGCGAATACTACCGATGAGCTGTCCAGCCTGGCGGGGCAGTTGGCGCAATCGGTGGACCGGTTTCGGTTGTGACCGGAGATTTGTATTGTCTGGGTGGCCGCCATCGCGAGCAGGCTCACTCCTACAAGGGGCGCGGCGGTACGTATATCCCATACACGCCCCCAATTCCTTGTAGGAGTGAGCCTGCTCGCGATGACGCCAGCCCAGTCAACATCCATTCAGGCCAGATAAATCTCAATCAAAACTTGAACGCCTGCCGCCCCACCAGCAGCCACTTGCCATCCTGCTTCTGCCAGACCTGAAAGTTCTCGATCTCGGTCGGTACCACCTCAGCGCCCTTCAATGCCTGCGCAGAAAAGTGGTGGCGCACCAACGCGGTATCGCCAGACAAGGTGATGGTCTGCTTCTGCATCTCTAGCGTTTTGAACGCGCTCTTGCCGGTCTCGATATCCGCAATGAATTCTTTCTTGTCCTGAATCTTGCCGCTGGAATGGCCGTAAGTCAGGTTGGGCGCGGTCAGGGCGTTCAGCTCGGCGATGTTCTTGTGCAGCATCGCCTGGGTCAAATGATCGACGGCCTGGGCGACGTCATTCTCCGCCGGAGCAGGGGCGGCCAGGGTGTAACCGCTGAAGGCGCAGAGAAAACCGATCAGGAGGCGGGTGTTATTCATGGAAGGTATTTCCTTGTTGTTATGGGTTTGATGACTGATTGATTCAGGATGTGAATTCATCAGTCATCGTACAACTTAGCAGCTTCTTGATTGATTGGGCAGCGTTGACAGGGGCATGAACGGCCATAACCCCAGCAGGAACGCTGAAAGGCTTCAGTCAGAGCCTGCGCCGGGGTCATGTTCGGCGATTGACGGCCGATAAGTCCCTGAGCGGAAAAGGACTCTCAAGTCGGGAACAGACGCGCGGGTTTGCCCTGACGTGATATTCTTCGCGCCAACTTGGTTTGACCTAATTCAGTTTGCTTGCCTTCGGGCGGGCTGACGGAATCCCTGTCGCTCAAGTAGCTGAAGCCAATAATGATAAGAAGTCAGTTCAGAAGGGACATTAACTGAGGTCGATGCAGCACGTCGGCCTTGTGTGCCCACCCGTCAAAATTGAAGTGTGCCGCAATCCCAGACGCTAGCCTGAGCGTCATCAAAGCGGATCGCATACAGATAACAGCGGCGGGCGGAAGGCGTTTTATCATAGGTGCAACAGATGTTTAAAAAAGTGAACACAGCCCTGCTGGGTCTGGCTTTGGCGATGGGGATGACATCCGCCAATGCTGACGAAGCAAAGAAAGTCGACGTTCTGCTGATCGGCGGCGGCATCATGAGCACCACCCTGGGTGTGTGGATCAATGAGCTGGAGCCAAGCTGGTCGATGGAAATGGTCGAGCGCCTCGATGGCGTCGCCCTCGAAAGCTCCAACGGCTGGAACAACGCCGGTACCGGTCACTCGGCTTTGGCTGAGTTGAACTACACCCCGGAAGACGACAAAGGCAACGTGACGATCCCGAAAGCGGTCGAGATCAACGAAGCGTTCCAGGTGTCGCGTCAGTTCTGGGCGTGGCAGGTTCAGCAAGGCGTTCTGAAGAACCCTCGCTCGTTCATCAACACCACTCCGCACATGAGCTTCGTGTGGGGCGATGACAACATCAAGTTCCTGAAAAAGCGCTACGAAGCCCTGCAAGCGAGCCCGCTGTTCGCCGGCATGCAGTACTCCGAAGACCCGGCTGTGATCAAAAAGTGGGTTCCGCTGATGATGGAAGGGCGTGACCCGAACCAGAAAATCGCGGCCACCTGGAGCCCGCTGGGTACCGACATGAACTTCGGCGAAATCACCCGCCAGTTCGCTGCCCACCTGCAAACCAAGCCTAACTTCGATCTGAAACTGTCGAGCGAAGTCGAGGACATCACCAAGAACGCCGACGGCACCTGGCGCGTCAGCTACAAAAACCTGAAAGACGGCACTAAAACCGAAACCGACGCCAAGTTCGTGTTCATCGGCGCTGGCGGCGGTGCACTGCACCTGCTGCAGAAGTCGGGCATTCCTGAAGCCAAGGAATACGCTGGCTTCCCGGTCGGTGGTTCGTTCCTGGTGACCGATAACCCGGCCATCGCTGAACAGCACCTGGCCAAGGCCTACGGTAAAGCTTCGGTTGGCGCACCGCCGATGTCGGTTCCGCACCTGGACACCCGTGTTCTGGACGGCAAGCGCGTGATCCTGTTTGGCCCATTCGCGACCTTCAGCACCAAGTTCCTCAAGGAAGGCTCGTACCTGGACCTGCTGACCAGCACCACCACCCACAACATCTGGCCTATGACCAAGGTCGGCATCAAGGAATACCCGCTCGTCGAGTACCTTGCTGGCCAACTGATGCTGTCGGATGAAGACCGCATGAACGCGCTGAAGGAGTACTTCCCGAACGCCAAAGCCGAAGACTGGCGCCTGTGGCAAGCCGGCCAACGCGTGCAAATCATCAAGCGTGATGAAGCCGCTGGCGGCGTGCTGAAACTGGGCACCGAAATCGTTGCCGCGCAAGACGGCTCCATCGCCGGCCTGCTGGGCGCATCGCCAGGCGCGTCGACCGCTGCACCGATCATGCTGAGCGTGCTGCAGAAAGTCTTCAAAGACAAAGTGGCTAGCCCAGAGTGGCAAACCAAGCTGCACCAGATCGTTCCAAGCTACGGCACTCAGCTGAACAGCGATCCAGCCAAAGTGGCTGCAGAATGGGCTTACACCGCCAAGATCCTCGAACTGCCGACGCCTCCGGTGATTGGTCAGGTTGCTGCTCCGGCTGCACCGGCCGCTGGAAAAGCTGAAGCGCCGAAGGAAAACGCTGCACGTGATATGGCTCTGTAACTAGACGCCGGATACACAAAGCCCACTGAACCGGTAAAGGTCAGTGGGCTTTTTTGTGGGCACGAGTTGTATCTACCCATGTAGGAGCTGCCGCAGGCTCGGGCCGCGTTCGGACGATCTTTTGATTCTGATCTTAAATACAAAGATCAAAAGATCGCAGCCTGCGGCAGCTCCTACATGGGGGTTCGTAGTTAGGGTTTTGCGTTTGCCAGGTATGCGCCGAGGCGCCGGCCCATTTCTTCGCCGAGGGCCTGCAACCCGCTCAATGGCCGCACCATCACTTCAAATTCGACGATCTTGCCGCTTTCATCAAAGCGAATCATGTCGATGCCCTTCAGCTCCTTCGTCCCGACCCTGGCGCTGAATTCCAGAATCACGTTGAGACCATCCGCCGTCGCCAGTTCACGGTGGTATTTGAAGTCTTCAAAAACTTCAAACACGGTATTCAGAATCATCGCCACCACTGGCGCGCCGGGATACGGGGAGTGCGCCATTGGCGAACGGAATACGGCTTTGGGATCGAGCAGCTCGGGCAGGGCTTTGAGGTCGCCGGTGCGGATCATCTGGTGCCAGCGGTTAAGGGATTCGGCGACGTTGGCTTGCAGGTTCAGGTCGGTCATGTTCACTCCGGTTTTTTCTAGTTGTTCTCGCGGTGTTCAAGACTCTAGATCAAAGCGCCGGCAGGGCAACCTTGTCGTGGCTACCTGAATATCACCCCATGAAAAGCCTGTGTAGGAGCTGTCGAGTGAAACGAGGCTGCGATCTTTTGATTTTATTTTTTTTAAGATCAAAAGATCGCAGCCTCGTTTCACTCGACAGCTCCTACAGGATCAGATGTGCATCTGATATGTATTTTTCAGTGCGATCTGCCTCTGTAACCGGCGCAGTCATCGGCTCAGAATAGCCCCGTAGTCCGGTCACTCGCGGCAGTCCTTCATCCCGAAGCGTCCGGTGCACCGCAAGCTCAGCATTGAGGAGAGCAACATGAACAAGATGGCGTTTTTTCTGGGTGGATTTCTGACACTGACCATTCTGATCGGCTTGCTCGCGACCATTTCTCCGGTCTGAGCCTTCAACAGTTGAATATCGGGAAATAGCGCTCTTCACGTTTCTTGAAATGGATCGGCGCGGTGTTGATTTTCTCACCGTTCAGGTACAGCTCGGGCAAGGTCAGGATGAAATCGCCCAGATCCCCTTTGCCAAGTGGGCTTCCGGGGTGCTGAACATCGCGTATTTCAGGGGCGCGCGGATCGAAGCCGGTTTTCAGGCGTTCGATGCTGACTTGATAGGTTTTTCCGTTGGCCAACTGCACGGTTGCCATCGGCGATGAGGCGCTGATCCGCAGCGGCACTTTGGGTTGTGTCTCGGATTGACCCTGGGGGGGAAGTGCACGGCGAGGCGAATATTCCATATACAGCTGTGTGGAAAGTCGTACCTCGGTTTCCGTCACTGCGGCTCCTGGCGGCCAGGTCTCGCCTCCCGGCAACGAGACGTGAACCAGCAGGAAAACCCAGTTCAGCTCGTTTGATGTCGTTGTGAAGCGCATCGCCGTCTGCGGCCCAGGGCAGGTCGGATAAAGGAGCGTCGGGCGACCTGCTGTCGATTCGGGATACATCAGCGGGCCAGCGCTACAGGCGGCGAGCAGCGGAAACAATAGACAGGCGAGACGTTTCAATCAGCCACTCCGTGATGGTTATTTTGCCGCTCGAGGGTTTTCCAGAGCGTATTACCCAACCGCATCAGCCGACGGCCAGCCACTGACTCGCGCGGCTGGCCCGCCGGCGGGATCCGCCGGGTAAACAATCAAGGAATTACCCGTACTGGTTTCGGCAATGAGCTTGCTCGCCGGGCCAAACATCGCGGCGCGCTCTTGCGCGGTGCAGGTCGGCAGGTAAACGCGCAGGACTCTGGGGTCGTAGAAACGGAACACCAACAGGTTGCCATCCGGATCGGTCACCCGCAGCAGCGTGCGAAAGTGGCTGCGCAGGTCGTCCAGCGACACGTGCGCCGGGGCGATGACGAAACTGCCCCAACTCTGCCCCCAGCCTTCCTCGAACAGTCGCCATGTATACGGCTGTTGCGGGTCGAGCTGCAGCAGATAGGGCGCTGCGGCCGACAGGCTCGGAGCGAGTTCGCCCGCGTACAGGCAGGAAAATTCCGCGCCGCTGCTGCGCACCAGCGGTTCGATGCGTGGGTCGCGGGCACCGTCCAGCAGGGCATAGGCCTTCGGCGCGTCAGGCTGCGTGCCCTGCGGCCAGAACTCGGCAGTCAACCATTCGTTGAGACTGGGGCGAAACTGGCTCATCGGTTGCAGATCTCGCAGAAGGGCACGCCGCTTTTCGCGGCAGCTACCAGGGTTTGCGCCTGCATGTTCTGTTGGATCAACCGGGTTTCTGCAGCCGTTGGCGCAGCGGGTGCGGCGCCGGATGATGGTGCGGCGAGAAGCTCCGCAGGCGTCGGCGTGTTGATCGGCGCCGCGCTGAGGAGTTTGCCGGCAGCATCGGCGTCGGCGGGGGTCAAGGCGATCGGTAGCTTGATCGCGATTCCGGTGCCCGAGCCTGGCGATCCGCCGGAGTTGGTTTTCACCTCGGCACCGCTGATGGTCACGCCGCCGGCATCCACCTTCACAAAACTGCCGCCAGCCTTGGCCGTGAGTTCCATGCCACCTTCGATCACGACCTTGGCGCCGGCGTGGTAGTGGATCTCGGTGCCAGCCTCGACAAATTGCGCGGTACCGACCTTCAGGTGCCGGGTGACGCCCACCGTCAGATGGTCATCGACCCGTGTTTCCGTCTTGCGGTCGAGGTGGGTAATCCGGTGTTCTTCAACCTTGAACTCACTCAGCGCATTAGCTTCAACCGTGTCATGCCGCTCATTGCCGACGCGAATCTTCTGATCGTGCTCAATGTTCTCGTCCCAATCGCGTTGGGCATGGATGTAGATCTGCTCGACGCCTTTCTTGTCTTCAATGCGAAACTCGTTGTAGCCCTTGCCGCCCGGTGAACTCAGGGTCTTGAAGGTGCTGCGGGTCTTGTTCGCCGGCAAGTCGTAAGGGACGACGTTTTCCTTGTGGTACAGGCAACCGGTCACCAGCGGCTGATCGGGATCGCCTTCGAGGAAGGTGACGAGGACTTCCATGCCGATGCGCGGGATGGCGATGCCGCCGTAGGCTGCGCCAGCCCAGCCGCTGGCGACGCGCATCCAGCAGGTGGTTTTGTCGTTGGACTTACCGTCGCGATCCCAGTGGAATTGCACCTTGATCCGGCCGTACTGATCGCAGTGAATCTCTTCACCGGCCGGCCCGGTGACGACGGCCGTCTGGCTGCCGAGGACTTTTGGTTTCGGGTGCGCAAGGGCAGGGCGGTAGTGCGCGTCCCACGGCGTGGCGAGGAAGCTGTTGCGGTAGCCCTGGTGGAAATCGCTTTTGTGGTCGGTGACGTCGCTGGTGACGTTTTCGCCGAGCACTTGCGGTTGTTTGCCTTCGTGGAAGACTTCCAGCAGCAACCACAGATCGTTCCATTCGCCGCGCGGGTGTTCGGCGAGCGTGAGGAAATGGCCGCTGGTGAGGGTCGGTTCATCACCTTTGCCTTCGGCGAGTTTGTAGTCGCTGCGATGGCGTTCGAGGGCGCGGGTGGAGAGGAATTTGCCGCGCTCGCGGGTGGTGAAGCGGCCGGGGTAGTCGTAGTCCTCCAGATCCGGGGCGAAGTCGGATTTGACTGCGCCTTCGGGGAGGATCTTCGGTTTTTCGAAGTCGTAATCGCGGCGAGAAACGCGTGTGGTGCGGGTTTCCAGGCGCAGGTTGAAGCGCTTGATCACCGGTTTGTCGGCGCTCATGCCGGAGTCTTGCTGGTAGCTCACGGCTTTGAGTTTGCGGAATACCGTCTGGTCGTCGCCAAACACCAGCTTGTGGCCGCTGCTGCTGTGCTGGAAGTGGAAGTGAATGCCTTCTTCTTCACACAGGCGCTGGATGAAATGCAGGTCGGATTCGTCGTACTGCACGCAGTAATCGCGCGGCGGGTACTCGGCGCTGAGCTGGAAATCGTAGGCGTCAGCGAGAATGCCGCGATCTTCAAGCACTTGGGCGATGATTTTCGGCACGCTCAATTGCTGGAAAATCTGCTGGTCGTGGTTGTGTCGCAGGTAGGCGAGTTGCGGGACCAGGCTGATGCTGTAGCGGGTCAGGGTCTTGCCGGAATCGCCTTGTTCGATGCGATACACCAGGCCATGAATCGTGCCTTCGCCGGTGGCGCCGAAGGTCAGCACGCCGGGCTTGTGCAGGAGTTCTTCGAGCTTCAGGTCGGGGCGGGCGCTGACCAGTTCGATATCGAAACAGAAGGGTTGGTTGATGGCTTCGCGGCCAACAAAACTCAACACTTGCAGATCGGCGGAAACGCCTTCGAGCGAAAAGGTAATGTGGGTAGCGTTTGCGTCCAGCATGCCTGACTCCTTCCGTGGAAAAGCTGTGCCGATGGTGCAGGAATACTAAAGTGCTATCAAGGGATTTTAAACGCACATAAACAGCGAAATTAAACTCGATTTCAGCGCTGTAAAGCGCAGTGGCCGCGAAGATGAACTCACCATGGACTCGCTGATTACCGCCGCCGGCCGGGCACTCGCTGCTGGCGATCCACTGACCGCGTTGAACTACGTGGCTTTGCGCGAAGACCCGCCCGCGCTGGCGCTACGCGGCATTGCCATGGCTCAGCTTGGCGATTTACCGCGCGCGCGAACGTTGCTGCAGAGGGCGGTGAAGGCGTTCGGCGCGAATGAACCGTTGTCGCGAGCACGCTGTGTAGTGGCCGAGGCAGAAGTGGCATTGGCCGTGCGGGAGCTAAGTTGGCCGGTCAAGGCGCTGGAGACCGCGCGGCAGGTTTTACACAGTCATGGTGACTGGTTAAACGCCGCTCACGCGCGTTATCTGCAAATTCGCCGGTTGTTGCTGATCGGTGAGCTGGACGCGGCCGAAGCGCTGCTCGGTGAACTGGACCCGGCGCCGCTGCCGCCGGCATTGCGTGCGGCCCATGAACTGGTATCGGCCGGCATCGCTTTGCGCCGAGTGCAGGCGCGCAAGGCCGAAGCGGCGCTGGCCCGAGCGCAGCAGGCGGCGCAACAGGCCGGCATCGCCTCGCTGACGGCGGAAATCGAACACGCCAGTCAATTGCTCTGCGCGCCCGCAGCCCGCTTGACGTTTGCCGGTCAGTCGCGGGCAGTCACACTGGCACAGGTCGAGGCACTGTTCACGTCGGACAAATTGCTCGTCGATGCCTGTCGCTATAGCGTGCGTGGCGCCGGCATGACTGTGCCGCTGGCGACCCGGCCGGTGCTGTTCAATCTGCTGCGTACGCTGGCCGAAGCCTGGCCGGCAGAGGTGACTCGCGAAGTGCTGATTGCCAAAGCCTTTCGCCTGAAGCTCAGCGATGAATCGCACCGCGCGCGTTTGCGCGTCGAAATCGGACGCTTGCGTGCGGCGTTGCAACCGTTGGCGAAAGTGACTGCGACCCGCCAGGGTTTCGTTTTGCAGGCCACGGCTGTGGCGCTGCTGACGCTGCCCGTCGAGGACAAGCACGCCGCGCTGCTGGCGTTGCTCGCCGATGGTGAAGCCTGGTCGAGTTCGGCACTGGCGCTCGCTCTCGCCAGCAGTCAACGCCAGGTGCAGCGGGCGCTGGAAAATCTCGCGGGGCAAGACAAGGTGCAGGCTTTCGGTCTCGGTCGCGCGCGGCGCTGGATGACACCGCCGGTGCCGGGTTTCGCGACGATCTTGTTACTCCCGGTGTCGCTGGGCAATGGTTAGTCTGGCCTCACACACCCATGAGGAAGTCAGCATGAAACAGGCAAAGGCAGAAGTGCTTCGCGAATATGGTCCGTTTGAGCATATAAAAGGCATTCATGGCGTCACGTTCGATGGTCGGCAAGTCTGGTTTGCCAGCGATGGTCAGCTCAACGCACTCGACCCGGACAGCGGTGAGACTGTGCGCACGCTCAAGGTCGGCGCCGACGGCGGCACCGCGTTCGACGGCAAGCATCTGTTTCAGATCGCCGACCGGCAGATCCACAAGATCGACCCGGTCACCGGGCGTGTATTGCACACGATTCCCGCCCCCGGCGGCGGTGGCGATTCCGGTATGGCCTGGGCCGAGGGTTCGTTATGGGTCGGCCAGTATCGCGAGCGCAAGATTCATCAGATCGACCCGGAGACCGGGAAGATCCTGCGCACGCTGGAATCGAACCGCTTTGTTACCGGCGTGACCTGGGTTGACGGGGCGCTGTGGCATGGCACCTGGGAGGCGGATGAGAGCGAGTTGCGGCGCATCGATCCGCAGGATGGCGAAGTGCTGGAAAGTCTGAAAATGCCCGACGGCAAGGGCGTTTCCGGGCTGGAGGCGGACGGCGCTGAGCGGTTTTATTGCGGTGGCGGTGACAGTGGGCAGGTGCGGGCTGTGCGTCGGCCTGAATAAATTACGCTGCCAGATCAGGCCCCATCGCGGGCGGGCGCGCTCCCACAGTGGTTCGGCGTATACCTGAGCCACTGTGGGAGCGAGCCTGCTCGCGAAAACTCATCCGCGTCGCCATAAAATCAAGGCGCACCCAACACCATCGTCCAGTAAACCCCTTCATCGCTGCGCGCCTCACTGGCAAACCCCGCGCCGACCTGAGTAAACATCGGGTTCATCAAATTGGCGCAGTGCCCTGGGCTGGCCAGCCAACCCGCCATCGCCTTGCCCGGCGAGCTCTGTCCGGCCGCGATGTTTTCGCCTACCTGACGCCCTCGATAACCGGCTGCCCGGGCGCGATCCGCGGGCAGGTCGCCGTCGGGATCACGGTGCGCAAAGTAATTGCCGTAAGCCATGGCTTTACTGTGCCCCTGCGCTGCGGCGCCCAACGCTGGATTCCAGCTCAACGGCCGGGCTGCGGCGAAGCGTTGGCGTCCGCACATTCGCGGCCGTGCGCGGGCGGCGTTGACCTCGGCCAGCAGCGCCTTGCCGACACTGCGGTTATCGCCGACACGGCTGTCGAGCACCGGTTGCGCCAGCACCACTTGCCATTCATTGCGTGCGCGACTGATGCCGATGTCGGCGTAGCTGGCGTCCAGCAGTGCGCCACAGTAATCACTCTGCAATCGGTCGAACGCTGCCTCGGCATCCTCGGCGCCGACAATGCGAATGCTGCGCACCGCCACCGCTGAATACCCTGAAGCCTTCAAGGCTTCGCGCATTCCGCCGCCATAGCGATAGCCGATCGGCAATGCCAGGTTCGATTTCAGCGCCAGCGGTGACAAGCGCTGCGCGGGACGTCGGTCGCAGCGTTGCGGGAGGGCGCGGTAATCGTTGATGGCGGCCACCAACTGTCGTTCCGCTCCAGCCAGGACGGTATCGGCGAACAAAGGTGAAAGGATCAGCAGGCACAGCGAAACGAAGCGAGACGAACGAACGGCGTGGCGCATGGGACGGACAGCTCTGAAGAGGGCAGCGCCAAAAGGAGGTGAACCGCAGCGAGCGGCGCGAGTAGGACTGGGTTTTCAGGGCTTGGTTCAAGGCTCGGTGAGGGCTTTTATTGCGGGGCGACGACCTGCTGATTTTTTCGGGAAAATTGATGGCGATTGATTTGGCCCAATCGCTGGCAAGCCAGCTCCCACAGGTTTTTTGTGAATACAGTTTTTGAGTACGGCTGCAATCCTTGTGGGAGCTGGCTTACCAGCGAAGAGGCCGGAGCACACAACCGATAATTGCAGATACCTAACCCTCAGCGATTCAGCACATCGCCCATCCACTGCAAATACTGCACACGGTCGGAAATCGAGTTATGCCCTGAATCCGGCACCACCTTGAGCACCGCCACGCCCTTGGGAAAGTTCTCCAGCAAACGCTGGGTGCTGGCCCGCGCAATCACCTCATCATCACTCGCCGCCAGCAGCAAGGTCGGCACGCGGATGTGCGCGGCGTATTTGCCCGACTCGTAGCGATCTTTCAGCAACCACTGCACCGGCACCCACGGATACTGCCGCGCGGCGATTTCTTCGAGGCTGTTGTAAGGCGTCACCAGAATCAGATTCTGCACCGGCCGCTGGCTGGCCAGACGCACCGCGACGCCGGAGCCAAGGCTGCGGCCGACCACGGCAATCTGCGGATGACGGGCATAGACCTGATCGAACAGCGCCAGCGCATCCTCGGCAATCGCCTCTTCGGACGGCGAACCGCCACTGCCACCAAAGCCCCGGTAATGCAGAAAATACAGCGCGTAATCAGGAAACGCCTCGCTGAACTCCGGCAGATTGCGCGACACATCCTCGGCATTGCCGCCGAAATAGATCAGCGCCCGCTGCCCGACGCGCTCGCGGGTGCTGACCCACACCTGCGCATCCGGCATCGACAGTTTCAACCGTGAATCCGCCGAATCCAGCGCTGCGGGCTGCGGAAAATAGATCAGCGAACGCTGGAAAACGAACAGCGCGGCGCACAGCACCAAGTAAACGGCGACGATCAAAACGACGAGTGACATCAGGGTTCGGGACATTCGGCTACTTTTAACGGGTAAGCAGGTTCGCTGTCGCAGTGTAGTCCAGCGATTCGGCCAGGCAGCCTGCGCACACAACGTGCAACAGATCCACGCAGCAGGGGAACCAGCATGAGCCACACTGAGGGTTACTCCCGTCGCCGATTGCTCACGCTGGCTGCCGGGGTTTCGGCGGTCTGCACCTTGAACCGGGCGTTGGCCACTGCCACCACGTCCGCCGTCACGCTGCCCAGTGCCGCAGGAGACCAGACCATGCTGACCCGCGCCATCCCCTCCAGCTCCGAATCGCTGCCCATGGTGGGGCTCGGCACTTATCGCGGTTTCGACGTGGCCCCGGGCGACCCGGTGTACCGCCAATTGCCGGCGGTGCTCGATGAATTGTTTGCCAAGGGCGGCACGGTTATCGACAGCTCGCCGATGTATGGCCGCGCAGAACAGACCACTGGTGAATTGCTGTCGATCCACGAACCCAGCTCTCCGGCATTCCTCGCCACCAAGGTGTGGACGCGTGGCCGCGACGAGGGCATCGCGCAAATGGAGCAATCGTTCAGCCTGCTACGCACCGAGCGCATCGACCTGATGCAGATCCACAACCTGCTCGATTGGCAAACCCATCTGCCCACGTTGCGTGAATGGAAAGAGCAAGGGCGCATTCGCTATATCGGCATCACCCATTACACGCCCTCGGCCTATGACGAAGTCGAAGCGGTGTTGAAAGCCGAGCAAGTGGATTTCCTGCAAATCAATTACGCCCTCGATGACCGTGGCGTGGAGAAACGCATTTTGCCGCTGTGCCGCGAGCGCGGGGTCGCGGTGATCTGCAATCGGCCGTTCGGCGGTGGTGGTCTGCTTGCCAGAGTCAAGGGCAAACCGCTGCCGGCGTGGGTCTCGGATGTTCAGGTCAACAGTTGGCCGCAACTGTTATTGAAGTTTCTCCTGACGAATTCGGCGGTAACCTGTGTGATTCCGGGGACGAGTAATCCGCGCTACATGGCCGACAACGTCAAGGCCGGATTCGGGCCGATGCTCACCGATGCGCAGCGGCATCAGTTGATTGCGTTGGTCGGTTGATCGCAAGTTATGTCGTTGAGAGATCGTTACTAGCGATAGCGCAACGCCTCCAGCAATAACGCAAACGCCGGGGCCGCCTGACGCCGGCTCGGGTAATACAGGTGATAACCGGCAAACGTCGGGCACCAGTCCTCCAGCACTTGCAGCAAGCGGCCATCGGCCAGATACGGTGCGACGATGTTTTCCGGAATGTAGCTCAGACCGAAACCATCCAGTGCCGCATCCAGTAACGGATAGACGCCGCTCAAGGTGACTTGCCCGGTCACGCGCACTTTCAGGCGTTCGCCATCCTTCTCGAACTCCCAGCTATAGAGTCCGCCATTGGTGGGCAGGCGCAGGTTGTTGCAGGCGTGCGCGGTGAGGTCGCGCGGGGTTTGCGGAGCAGGGCGACGGGCGAAATAGGCTGGCGAGCCGACCACGGCCATGCGCATGTCCGGGCCGATGCGGGTGGCGATCATGCCTTGCGCGACGTCTTCGCCCAGGCGCACGCCAGCGTCAAAACCTTGCCCGGCGATGTCGACGAAACCGTAATCGCAACAGACTTCGACGGCGATGTCCGGGTACTTGGGCAGGAATTGCTTGAGCACCGGGCGTAGCAACCAGTCCAGCGAATGGTCGGTGGCGCTGATGCGAATTTTGCCTGCCGGGGTTTCGCGCAGATTGCTCAGGGCTTGCAGTTCCAGTTCGATCTCTTCGAAACGCGGGCCGATGGTTTGCAGCAAGTGTTCGCCGGCCTCGGTGGGGGAAACGCTACGGGTGGTGCGGGTCAGCAGACGCAGGCCAAGGCGCGCTTCCAGTGCCCGAATGGTATGGCTCAGCGCCGATTGCGAAACGCCGAGCCTGGCCGCCGCTTTGGTGAAACTGCGTTCGCGCGCCACGGCAAGGAAGGCGAGCAGGTCGGTGGCGTTTTCCCGGAGCATTGATGATTTTCCTGCATAAGTTTTTTCGAATTCTAGTCGAATATCCGCAGAGCGATTAACCCACCCCTGTAGGAGCTGCCGCAGGCTGCGATCTTTTGATCTTGAAAACAGAATCAAAAGATCGCAGCCTGCGGCAGCTCCTACAGGGGAGATGTTTAGAGCATCGGGGGTAGGGAGGAGAGGATTTTGTCGAGGGTGATCGGGTAGTCGCGAACCCGTGCGCCGGTGGCGTTGTAGATCGCATTGGCGACGGCCGCACTGACGCCGCAAATGCCCAGCTCGCCGACACCCTTGGCCTTCATTGGCGAAGAAATCGGGTCGGTCTCATCGAGGAAAATCACCTCCTGATGCGGAATGTCGGCGTGCACCGGCACTTCGTATCCGGCCAGGTCATGGTTGACGAAAAAGCCGAGCTTTTTGTCCACCGCCAGTTCTTCCATCAACGCCGCACCAACGCCCATGGTCATCGCGCCGATGACCTGGCTGCGCGCCGCTTTCGGATTGAGAATCCGCCCGGCTGCACACACCGCCAACATTCGCCGCACCCGCACTTCTCCAGTCGCCGCATCTACGGCGACTTCGACGAAATGCGCGCCGAATGTCGACTGCTGATACTGCTTGGCGAGGTCGGCGAATTCGATACTGTCCTCCGCCGTTACTGCGCCGTTTTGCGCTGCGTTGCGCATCGGCAGGCTTTTGTTGCCTACCCGCACCTGACCGGCGACAAACTCGGCCTGATCAGCCGCCATGCCCAACTTGCCGGCCACCGCTTCACGCAATTTCATGCACGCGGCGTACACCCCAGCAGTCGAGCAATTGGCACCGAATTGGCCACCAGATCCGGAGGACACCGGAAAGCTCGAATCGCCCAGATGCACCGTAACCTCTTTCAGGCTCACGCCCATCATTTCGGCGGCGGTCTGGGCGATGATCGTGTAGCTACCAGTGCCGATATCGGTCATGTCGGTTTCGACGGTGATCTTGCCGTCACGCTCCAGGCGCACGCGCGCAGCGGATTTCACCAGCAGGTTGTTGCGGATCGCCGCCGCCACGCCCATGCCGATCAGCCAGCGACCTTCACGGCGAGAACCGGGCTGCGCATTGCGTTTGTCCCAGCCAAACTTGTCGGCGCCGGTTTGCAGGCATTCGATCAGCCGTCGCTGGGAAAACGGCCGCTCGGTTTTCACCGGGTCGACCTGAGTGTCGTTGAGGATGCGCAATTGCACCGGATCAAGCTTGAGCTGCTCGGCCATTTCGTCCATGGCGATTTCCAGCACCATCAGCCCCGGGGTTTCACCGGGCGCGCGCATGGCGTTGCCCTCCGGCAGATCCAGCGGTGCGAGGCGCATGCTCACCAGGCGATTTTCGGCGGCGTACAACAGCTGACTGGGTTGCGCGGCGACTTCGACTTTGCCTTCAGCGAGGTTGCCCGACCAGCCTTCATGGGCAATCGCAGTGAGCTTGCCGTCCGCCGTCGCGCCCATGCGAATGCGCTGGATCGTTGCCGGGCGATGGGTGGTGTTGTTGGCGATCTGCGGGCGGGCGAGGGCGACTTTCACCGGTCTGCCGGCCATGCGTGCGCCGAGGGCGGCGAGGATTGCGTCGGCGCGCACGAACAGCTTGCCGCCAAAGCCGCCGCCAATGTACGGCGAGATCAGGCGGACTTTTTCCTTGGGCAGGCCGAGGGTGGTGGCGATGTCGGCAACGCTCCAGGCGATCATCTGGTTCGACGTCCACAGGGTCAACTGATCGCCTTTCCAGGCGGCCAGTGTCGCGTGCGGCTCCATCATTGCGTGGGACTGATCCGGCGTGGTGTAGGTCTGATCGAACTGCACTGGCGCGGCGGCGAAGGCTTTGGCGAAATCGCCGTGTTTGACATCGGGCAACTCGTCTTTCGGTTCTACGCCTTTGTCACGCACGCTGGTCAGATCGAACTCGCCCTTGTCGGCGAGATAATCGACCTTGACCATTTGCGCAGCAGCACGGGCCTGTTCGAAGGTCTCGGCGACCACCAGCGCGACGGCCTGGTGATAGTGCTGAATCTCTGGCCCCGCCAACAAATGTGCGGCGTTGTACTTGCCCTTGCCGAGTTTGCCGGCGTTGGCGGCGGTGACGATCGCCAACACGCCGGGCGCGGCTTTGGCTGCCGCCAGATCGATGTTGTTGATCCACCCCTTGGCGATGGCTGAACCGACCATGAAGCCGTAAGCCTGATTGGCCACCGCTTCATGTTGCTCGTAAGCGTACGGCGCCTGGCCACTGGTTTTCAGTGAGCCTTCGACGCGGTCGGTGGGTTTGCCGATGACTTTCAACTGGTCGATCGGGTTGGTGGTGGCGGGCGTGTCGAATTTCATGCTTCGTCCCTCGCTTGCGCCAACACTGAACCGAGCGTGCGCTCGACCAGGGTCAGTTTGAATTGGTTATCGTGCGTCGGCGTGGCACCGTCGAGCAGGCGTTCGCTGACGGCTTTGGCGCCTTTGGGCAGCAGCGCTTCGGCGGCTTCGACGCGCCAGGGTTTCGGCGCGATACCGCCGACGGCGATGCGCCCGCTGCCGTCTTTTTGCAGAATCAGACCCACCGAGACCAGCGCAAAGGCGTACGACGAACGATCACGGACCTTGTGATAGACGTGCGTGCCGCCAACCGGTGCGGGCAAGGTCACCGCCGTGATGAATTCGCTTGGCGTCAGGCTGGTTTCGATGTTCGGCGTGGTGCCCGGCAATTGGTGGAAATCCGCGATTGCGATGCTGCGCGTGCTGCCGTCGGGTTTCACCGTTTCAATCTGTGCATCGAGTGCGCGCATGGCAATCGCCATGTCGCTCGGATGGGTGGCGATGCAGGCATCGCTGACGCCGATGATGCCCAGTTGCCGACTGACGCCGCCAATCGCTGCGCAGCCGCTGCCGGGATTACGTTTGTTGCAGGCTTGATGGGTGTCGTAGAAATACGGGCAACGCGTGCGCTGCAGCAGGTTGCCGGAGGTGCTGGCCATGTTGCGTAATTGCCCGGAAGCCCCGGCAAGCAGTGCGCGCGAGAGCAGGGCGTAATCCTTTCTGATGCGTGCGTCGGCAGCCAGATCGGTGTTGCGCACCAGCGCGCCGATGCGCAGTCCGCCCTCGGGTGTGGCTTCGATCTGGTCCAGGCCGAGGTGATTGACGTCGATCAGGTGCAGCGGGGTTTCGATGTCGAGTTTCATCAGGTCGAGCAGGTTGGTGCCACCGGCGATGAACCTTGCGCCTTCGACTTGAGCGGCTTGCGCAGCAGCGGCGGCAGGCGAGTCGGCGCGGCTGTAATTGAACGGTCTCATGCCGGCACCTCCGCGATTTCAGTGATGGCTTCGATGATGTTCGAGTAGGCGCCGCAACGGCAGATATTGCCGCTCATGCGCTCCTGAAATTCCGCCGCGATCAGTTGCGGCGGTTCGGTCAGGCTGGCACTGGCGTGGCTGGGGATGCCGTCGCGAATTTCCTTGATGACGGCGACCGCCGAGCAAATCTGCCCCGGCGTGCAATAACCGCACTGGTAACCGTCGTGTTTGATGAACGCCGCTTGCATCGGATGCAGGCTGTCGGGCATGCCGAGGCCTTCGATGGTGGTGATTTCACTGCCTTCGTGCATCACCGCCAGGGTCAGGCAGGAATTGATCCGGCGGCCATCGGCGATCACTGTACAGGCGCCGCACTGGCCGTGGTCGCAGCCTTTTTTACTGCCGGTCAGGTGCAGGTGTTCACGCAGCGCATCGAGCAGGGTCGTGCGCGTATCGACATGCAGTTCACGCGGTTTGCCGTTGACGTTGATCGTTACTTTGCTCATGGCCGGTTGCTCCAGGTTGGCCGCGTAGGCCTTGAGGCTGATAAACGGCGGCATGGCGAACGCCGTCGCGGTGACGGCGCCAAGGATCAGAAATCTGCGTCGGGAAATCGTCATGGTTCGATTCCTTTTTTCTCAATCAGGGCAGCAGGGTCAAATGGCCCAAACGGGCGTGCCGGCGTGAGCGCCGGTCTCGTTAAGGAGTGACTGCTGGAGAGAGGAAAAGGTTTTTGCGGATTTGCGCTATAGAGTTATGTGTTTTGCTCATTAATGTAATGGTGCGGGGGAGATCAAAAGATCGCAGCCTTCGGCAGCTCCTACACGAATACCTGTAGGAGCTGCCGCAGGCTGCGATCTTTTGATCTTGAAATTGCAAAAAAAAACGGCACCCGAAGGTGCCGTTTTCATGTGTAGCCAGCCGAGCAATCAGCCCGCCAGACCCGCCTGCTGAACCAGTGTCAGCAATGGCTGCGGGTACACACCCAGGAAGAATGCGACCAGAGCGATGGCCAGCAGCATTACGCCGCCTGCCTTCTGTTCCCAGTGCAGCTGGGCGTCGTGGCGACGCAGGTTTGGCTCGATCAGGTACAGGGTGACCATCACGCGCAGGTAGTAGAAAACGCCGATGGCGCTGCCCAGCACCAGCGAACCGACCAGCCACCATTGGTGCGATTCAACACCGGTAGCGATGATGTAGAACTTGCCGATGAAGCCAGCAGTCAGCGGGATACCCGCCAGCGACAACATCATCACGGTCAGTACGGCGGTCAGGTACGGACGGCGCCAGAACAGGCCGCGGTATTCGTACAAGGCATCTGCGTCACGACCGTTATACGGCGAGGACATCAGGGTGATCACGCCGAAAGCGCCGAGGCTGGTGATCACGTAGGTGACCAGGTACACGCCGATGGCTTCCACCGCCAGACCCTTGCTCGCCACCAGCGCGATCAGCAGGTAGCCGAAGTGCGCGATGGACGAGTAACCGAGCAGACGCTTGAGGTTGCTCTGGGTCAGGGCCAGCAGGTTACCGAACAGGATCGAGGCGATGGCGATAACGGTCAGCACGTCGCTCAGTACACCACTGCTGGCGGCAGGGGAGATCTGGAACAGACGCACCATCACCGCAAACACTGCCACTTTCGACGCGGTCGCGAGGAACGCAGCCACTGGAGCCGGAGCACCTTCGTAGACGTCCGGCGTCCACAGGTGGAACGGTACCAGCGACAGCTTGAACGCCAGACCGATCAGCATCATGCCCAGGCCCAGTTGCGCCAGCGAGCTAGGCAGGCCAGTTGCAGCCAGAGCCTGACCGATACCGACGAAGCTCAGCGAACCCGAGTCTGCGTACAGCAGCGCCATACCGAACAACAGGAACGCGGAACCGGCGGCCGACAGCACCATGTATTTGATGCCGGCTTCCAGCGAACGCTTGTTGAAGAAGGCGTAAGCCACCAGACCGTAAACCGGTACCGAGAGCAGTTCCAGACCGATGAACAAACCGGCCAGGTGCTGCGCGCTGACCAGAACCAGACCACCGGCGGCGGCCATCAGGATCAGCAAGTACAGTTCTTCACGGTTGCCCGGGTAACCCGTACCGCCATCACCCAAATAGGCGTGGGCGAGGGTGACGCAGGCGAGGGTGGCGACCAGGATCAGTGCCATGTACAGGCAGGCAAACGAGTCGATCTGCAGCAACGGGGTCACGGCCAAAGGCGCGACTTTCAATGCCGGCAGGATCGACAGCAAGGCCAGGTTCAGACCGGCGACCGAGATCAGGAAGGTCTGCGAGTGGTTGCGGCGCCAGGCGATTGCCAGCATCACCACGATAATGGTGAGGCTGGTGATCAACAGTGGCGCAAGCGCAATAAAGTGTTGAATCGTGAATTCCATAGCGCTCTTACCGGGCCGAAGCGAGTTGAGTGAAGGCGGTGCCGAGCCACTGCTGTACGCCATGCATCGTGGCGGCAGACGTGTCGAGGAACGGTTGCGGGTACACGCCGAGGTAAATCAGCAGTACCGCAAGGCCCAGCACCATGATCAGTTCGCGAGCGTCCATACCGTGCAGGATCGAATCCGATTTCGACGGACCGAAGTAGGCACGGTGGATCATGATCAGCGAGTAGACCGAACCGAACACCAGACCGGAGGTAGCAATCGCGGTGATCCATGGCGCGCTGGCGAACGTACCGATCAGGATCAGGAACTCACCGACAAAGTTACCGGTACCCGGCAGACCCAAGGACGCGGCCGCAAAGAACAGGCTGATCGCCGGCAGGTAAGCGATACGCGACCACAGACCGCCCATCTCCCGCATGTCACGAGTGTGCAGACGCTCGTACAACTGACCGCTGAGGATAAACAGTGCCGCCGCCGAAACACCGTGCGCCAACATCTGGATCACTGCACCTTGCAGGGCCAGTTGGCTGCCGGAGTAGATGCCGATCAACACGAAGCCCATGTGGGAAACGGAGGAGAAGGCGATCAGGCGCTTGATGTCGGTTTGCGCGAACGCGAGGAACGCACCGTAGAAGATCCCGATCAGACCGAGGGTCATGGCGATCGGCGCGAACTCGGCCGAAGCATTCGGGAACAACGGCAGGGCGAAACGCAGCAGACCGTAGGCAGCGGTTTTCAGCAGAATACCGGCGAGGTCGACGGAACCTGCAGTCGGCGCCTGGGCGTGGGCATCAGGCAACCACGAATGGAACGGTACGACCGGCAGCTTGACCGCGAAAGCGATGAAGAAGCCGAGCATGAGGATGTACTCGGTGGTCATCGACATCTTGGTTTTCAACAGGTCGGCGTAGTTGAAAGTAATCACGCCAGTGTTGTTGAAGTTGACCAGCACCAGACCGAGGATCGCCACCAGCATGATCAGGCCGGAAGCCTGAGTGAAGATGAAGAACTTGGTCGCCGCGTAGATCCGGGTTTTCTTGCCGTCCGAAGAACTGTGACCCCAGAGCGCGATGAGGAAGTACATCGGCACCAGCATCATTTCCCAGAAGAAGAAGAACATGAACAGGTCGAGGGCGAGGAACACGCCGACAACGCCGCCCAGGATCCACATCAGGTTCAGGTGGAAGAAGCCAACGTGACGTTGAATCTCTTTCCACGAGCAGAGTACCGAGAGGATACCCAGCAGACCGGTCAGCAGGATCATCAACAGCGACAGGCCGTCGAGGGCCAGGTGCACGTTGATGCCGAAGCGCTGGATCCAGACATGCTTGAACTCAAGCGCCCAGGTCGGATCGGCGCCAGGCGCCGGAGCAAATGAATAGTCACCGTGGGCCCACAGCCAGAGGCCGAGGGCGAGTTCCAGGGTCATGGTCAACAGCGCAATCCAGCGGGGGAGGGTAGCGCCGAAGCGCTCACCCATCCAGCACAGCAGGCCGCCGATGAAGGGGATCAGGATTAGCCAAGGCAGAATCATGACGGGCTCGTTTCCTTTCGCAAATTCGCAAGGTTCATATCAGACCGCTACCAGCACGATGGCGCCAATCACCAGCACGGCACCAGCAGCCATCGAAGCAGCGTACCAACGCAGTTGACCGGTCTCGGTGCGGCTCAGGGCAGTGTGACCACCCTTGGCCATACGCGGGATCAGACCGATGGTCTGGTCGAGCGGGTCTTTGCGCAGTACGTGGCTGATCGCCAGGTAAGGCTTGACGAACAGTTTGTCGTAGATCCAGTCGAAGCCCCAGGCAGCGAACCACCAGGCCGAAAGGAAACGGCCGATGCCGCTGTTGGCGATCGCCGTGACGAAGCGACGTTTGCCGAGGAACAGCAGCGCTGCCAGCAGGATACCGGCCAGGGCGATAGCGCCCGAAGCGATTTCCAGACTGTGCTTGGCTTCGCCGCCAGCATGGCCAACGCTTTCTGGCAGAACGCCGTGCAGCGGTGGAACGATCATCGCGCCGACGAAGGTCGACAGCACGATCAGTACCGACAGCGGCAGCCAGTGAGCGATGCCGTGACCGGCGTGGGCTTCAGTCTTGGCTTCACCGTGGAACGTGATGAAGATCAGGCGGAAGGTGTACAGCGACGTCATGAATGCGCCGACCAGACCTGCGTAAAGCAGACCGTGGTTGCCGCTGGCGAACGCTTCCCAAAGGATTTCGTCCTTGGAGTAGAAGCCTGCGGTCACCAGTGGCAGGGCCGACAGTGCCGCGCCGCCGACGATGAAGCTGGCGTAGGCCAGTGGCAGTTTTTTCCACAGACCGCCCATCTTGAAGATGTTCTGCTCGTGGTGGCAGGCAACGATCACCGCACCGGAAGCAAGGAACAGCAGGGCCTTGAAGAAGGCGTGGGTCATCAGGTGGAAAATCGCGCCATCCCATGCGCCCACGCCCAGCGCCAGGAACATGTAGCCGATCTGGCTCATGGTCGAGTAGGCGAGGATACGTTTGATGTCGGTCTGTACCAGTGCGGCGAAACCTGCCAGTACCAGGGTCACACCACCGACGATGCCGACCAGGTGCAGGATGTCCGGCGCCAGGGTGAACAGGCCGTGGGTACGGGCGATCAGGTAAACACCCGCAGTAACCATGGTTGCAGCGTGGATCAGTGCCGAAACCGGGGTCGGGCCGGCCATCGCGTCCGCGAGCCAGGTTTGCAGCGGCAGTTGCGCCGATTTACCGACCGCACCACCCAGCAGCATCAAAGTCGCCAGGGTGATCCAGAAGTCGCCGACCTGGAATTTCTGCGGTGCCAGCACCAGCAGTTCCTGGATGTTCAGCGTGCCCACTTGCTGGAACAGGATGAACAGGCCGATGGCCATGAACACGTCGCCGATCCGGGTCACGATGAACGCCTTGAGTGCGGCGTTACCGTTGTTGCGGTTGCTGTAGTAGAAACCGATCAACAGGTACGAGCACAGGCCCACGCCTTCCCAGCCGAAGTACAGGAACAACAGGTTATCGCCGAGCACCAGGAACAGCATGCTGGCGATAAACAGGTTGGTGTACGAGAAGAAGCGCGAGTAGCCCGCTTCGCCGCGCATGTACCAGGACGCGAACAGGTGGATCAGGAAACCGACGCCAACCACCACGCCGAGCATGGTGATCGACAGGCCGTCGACGTAGAGGGCGAAGTCAGGCTTAAAGCCTTCGACCGCCATCCACTGCCACAGCACCAGGGTGTAGTGACCGCCTTCCGGTGGCGCGACGTTGAATTGCCAGATGATGTAGGCGGTGACAATCGCCGACAAGCCAATGGAACCCACGCCGATCAGCGCCGAGAGGTTTTCCGACCAGCGTCCACGGGAGAACGACAGCAGCAGAAAACCGAGCAGAGGGAATACGAAAGTCAGAAAGATCAGGTTCATCCGCGCATCTCACTGGCAGCGTCGATATCGAGCGTGTGGAAGCGGCGATACAGTTGCAGCAGGATCGCCAGACCAATACTGGCCTCGGCAGCTGCAAGGCTGATCACCAGGATGAACATGATCTGTCCATCCGGCTGGCCCCAACGGGCGCCCGCGACAATGAACGCCAGTGCAGAGGCGTTCATCATCACTTCCAGACTCATCAACACGAACAAAATGTTGCGGCGGACCATCAGGCCGACCAGACCAAGGCAGAACAGGATGCCGGCAACCGCCAGACCATGTTCGAGAGGGATAGCAGGCATGACTTACTCCTTCGCCTCGTTACGGCCCAAATGGAACGCCGTGACGGCTGCAGCGAGCAGCAGCATCGAGGCGAGTTCGACCACCAGCAGGTACGGGCCGAACAGGCTGATGCCCACGGCTTTTGCGTCTACGGTGGTGTGGCCGATGGACTGGCCGCTCTGGTGAGCGAACAGCACATACAGCAGTTCGGCCAGCAGCAGCGCGCCGAGAATCACCGGCCCGGCCCAGATGCCGGGCTTGAGCCAGGCGCGTTCTTGCTGAACCGCGGCGGGGCCGAGGTTGAGCATCATCACCACGAACACGAACAGCACCATGATGGCGCCGGCGTAGGCGATCACTTCCAGCACGCCGGCGAACGGGGCGCCGAGTGCGAAGAAGGTCATGGCCACGGCGATCAACGAGATGATCAGGTAGAGCAGGGCGTGCACAGGGTTGGTGTTGGTGACCACACGTAGCGTGGCCACAACAGCGATACCCGATGCGAAATAGAAAGCGAATTCCATCGTTCTTCCTTAAGGCAGCAAGCTCTTCACGTTGATCGGTTCGGCTTCGTTCTGTGCGGCGCCTTTCGGCTTGCCAGCGATTGCCATACCTGCAACACGATAGAAGTTGTAATCAGGGTTTTTGCCGGGGCCGGAGATCAGCAGATCTTCTTTCTCGTACACCAGGTCCTGACGTTTGAACTCGGCCATCTCGAAATCCGGTGTCAGCTGGATTGCGGTGGTCGGACAGGCTTCCTCGCAGAGACCGCAGAAAATGCAGCGCGAGAAGTTGATACGGAAGAAGTCCGGGTACCAGCGACCGTCTTCGGTTTCAGCTTTCTGCAGCGAGATGCAACCTACCGGGCAAGCCACGGCGCACAGGTTGCAGGCAACGCAACGCTCTTCGCCATCGGGGTCGCGGGTCAGGACGATGCGACCACGGTAGCGTGGTGGCAGGTAGACCGCTTCTTCCGGGTATTGCAGGGTGTCGCGCTTGCGAAAGCCATGGCCGAAGACCATGACCAGGCTGCGCAACTGGGTACCGGTACCCTTAATGATGTCGCCAATATATTTGAACATGGGTCAAATCCTCACTGAACCGCGACTGCAGGCGTGTTCAACAACACGACCGCAGCGGTCACCAGCAAATTGATCAGGGTCAGTGGCAGGCAGAATTTCCAGCTGAAATCCATCACCTGGTCATAACGCGGACGCGGGATAGATGCGCGCAGCAGGATGAACAGCATGATGAAGAACGCGGTCTTCAGTGCGAACCAGAGGAAAGCCAGTTGCGGCAAGATGCCGAACGGACCGTGCCAGCCACCGAAGAACAGGGTGACCAGCAGCGCCGAGATCAAGATGATGCCGATGTATTCACCGACGAAGAACATGCCCCATTTCATACCGGCGTATTCAATGTGGTAACCGTCGGCCAGTTCCTGTTCCGCTTCCGGCTGGTCGAACGGGTGACGGTGAGTCACGGCGACGCCAGCGATGAAGAAGGTACAGAAGCCGAAGAACTGCGGAATGATGAACCACAGGTTCTGCGCCTGGTACTCGACGATGTCACGCATGTTGAACGAGCCAACCTGGACCACGATGCCCATCAGGGCCAGGCCCATGAACACTTCGTAGGACACGGTCTGCGCCGAAGCACGCAACGCGCCGAGCAGGGCGAACTTGTTGTTACTCGACCAGCCGGCGAACAACACCGCGTAGACCGACAGACCGGCCATGGCGAAGAAGAACAGCAAGCCGATGTTCAGGTCCGCGACGCCCCAGGTCGGGGTGATCGGGATGATCGCAAACGCGACCAGCAAGGCGGACATGGCCACCACCGGTGCCAAAGTGAAGATCACTTTGTCGGCAAACGGCGGGGTCCAGTCTTCCTTGAAGAACATCTTCAGCATGTCGGCGGCGATCTGGAACATACCGAACGGGCCAACGCGGTTCGGACCGTAGCGGTCCTGCCACCAGCCCAGCAGGCGACGTTCGACAAAGCTGAGCAACGCGCCTGCAACCACCACGGCCAACAGAATCACGATGGCTTTGACGACCGAGAGGATCACATCGATCACTTCAGGGGTGAACCAGGTCATTGCGCTGCCTCCTGCAGACCGTCGACGGATACGCCGGCGAATGCCGGTGGAATGCCGGCGATGCCCGCAGGCAATGCCACCAGACCTGCGCCCAGTTCTTCATTGATGCGCAGCGGCAGACGCAGGGTCTGGCCGGCCACGTTGAGGCTCAGCAGGGCACCGTCATTGACGCCCAGACGATCCGCTTCGGATTTCGCCAGTGCCACGTAAGCCGCCGGAATACGCTCTTGAACCGGTGCGGCTTTCGAAGAGTTTTCTTCGCTGCCGAACAGGTGGAAGAACGGCACGGCTTGCCAGGTACCCGGCGCCGGGTTGAACGCACGCGGTGCTGCAGCGAACCAGTTCAGCGAATCGCCAGTGCTTTCGATCAGGCGGGTGCCCGGGTCGCCAGCACGGATGTGACCACCGACTTCGTCCTGGAACTTGTTCCACGCTTGTGGCGAGTTCCAGCCCGGCGACCAGGCGAATGGCACCTGCTGACGCGGTTCAACCGAACCCGAGTAACCTTCCATGGAGAAGGCGAACGCGGTGTCTTTGTCTTGCGGGGTGCGTGGTTCGTGAACGCTGATGTCGGCGCGCATCGCGGTGCGACCGGAATAACGCAGCGGCTCACGCGCCAGTTTCAGACCCTTGATGCGGAACGCCGCCGACGGTGCAGCGTCGACGATACGCGCCAGTTGCTCGGTGCTCGAAGCAACGGCAGCGGTGACGTGGTCGAGTTGTGTCCAGTCGATCGGCTGATTCAGCAGAGTCGCGCGCAGGGCGTGCAGCCAGCGCCAGCCTTCGTGCACCAGAATGCTCGCGTCGAGGTATTGCGGGTCGAAAACCTGGAAGAAGCGCTGGGCGCGACCTTCCTGGCTGACCAGCGTACCGTCGCCTTCAGCGAAGCTTGCGGCTGGCAGAACCAGGTGCGCGCGGTCGCTGGTCGCAGTCTTCTGATGGTCAGCAACGATCACTACTTGCGCAGCGTTCAGTGCGGCATCGACTTTTTCTTTGGCGGTGCGGGTGAACAGATCGTTTTCCAGCACGACGATCGCGTCAGCCTTGCCGTCGATGACGGCTTGCAGCGCAGCATCCACCGATTCGCCACCGAGCATGGCCAGGCCGAGGCTGTTGGCTTCCGGCACGATCAGGCTGATCGAACCGTTCTTCTCGCGCAGCTTCAACGCCTTGGCGATGTTCGCGGCGGCTTCGATCAGGGCTTTGGAGCCCAGCGACGTACCGGCGATGATCAGCGGACGTTTGGCGGCGAGCAGGGCGTCGGCGATGCGCTTGGCCAGTTGCAGTGCTTCGGCGTCCAGACCTTCAACGGCAGGCGCGCTGGCATCCAGTGCGTGGGCAACGGCGAAACCGATGCGCGCCAGATCGTCCGGAGCGGCGTGAACGCATTCTTCAGCGATGTCGTCGAGCTTGGTTTCCGCCAGGCTGGCGATGAACAGCGGGTTCAGCGCGTGCTGACCGATGTTCTTCACCGCAGCGTCGAGCCAAGGCTGGACGCGCATGGCTTCGGCCATGTCTTCGGCTTTGCCTTTGACCGATTGACGCAGCGACAGCGCCATACGGGCGGCGGTCTGGGTCAGGTCTTCACCGAGAACGAAAATCGCGTCGTGGTCTTCGATGTCGCGCATGTTTGGCACTGGCAGCGGGCTGTCTTTGAGCACTTGCAGAACCAGACGGATGCGTTCCAGTTCGGACGCTTCGATACCCGAGTAGAAGTGCTCGGCGCCAACCAGTTCGCGCAACGCGTAGTTGCTTTCGAGGCTGGCACGCGGCGAACCGATACCGACGATGTTGCGCCCGCGCAGCAGATCAGCAGCTTTATCCAGTGCAGCGTCGAGACCGAGCTTGGTGCCGTCGGCCAGCAGCGGCTGACGTGGACGGTCTGTGCGGTTGACGTAGCCATAACCGAAACGGCCACGGTCGCACAGGAAGTACTGGTTCACCGAACCGTTGAAACGGTTTTCGATGCGACGCAGTTCACCGTAACGCTCGCCCGGGGAGATGTTGCAACCGCTCGAGCAGCCATGGCAGATGCTCGGCGAGAACTGCATGTCCCACTTGCGGTTGTAGCGCTCGGAGTGAGTCTTGTCGGTGAACACACCGGTCGGGCAGACCTCGGTGAGGTTGCCGGAGAACTCGCTTTCAAGGGTGCCGTCTTCAACGCGACCGAAGTACACGTTGTCGTGGGCGCCGAATACACCGAGGTCGGTGCCGCCAGCGTAATCCTTGTAGAAACGCACGCAGCGGTAGCAAGCGATGCAGCGGTTCATTTCGTGGGAAATGAACGGGCCCAGTTGCTGGTTCTGGTGGGTGCGTTTGGTGAAGCGATAACGGCGCTCGTTGTGGCCGGTCATCACTGTCATGTCTTGCAGGTGGCAATGACCGCCTTCTTCGCACACAGGGCAGTCGTGCGGGTGGTTGGTCATCAGCCATTCGACAACACTGGCGCGGAACGCCTTGGATTCTTCATCTTCGATGGAGATCCAGGTGTTGTCGGTGGCAGGCGTCATGCAGGACATGACGATGCGACCACGGGTGTCGTTCTCGTCGGTGTACTGCTTGACCGCGCACTGGCGGCATGCCCCGACGCTACCGAGCGCGGGGTGCCAGCAGAAATATGGAATGTCGAGGCCCAGCGACAGACATGCCTGTAACAGGTTGTCTGCCCCGTCGACTTCGAGCGCTTTGCCGTCTACGTGGATAGTGGCCATGGTTCAAAGGTCTTCGTTGGCCCGGTGTCAGCGGGCGTGGCTAATGGAATCTTGTTATCCGTGCGAATCAAACCAGCCTCGAAAGGCGTCATCGCAGGAGGCGAAAGGCCCGGGCCCTTCACCTTTTAAGCGTTTACGCGCCGATTACGATCGGCCTTGCCAGAGGCGGGACGGCGGCGCTGACTGGCGCGATACCGGCTTCGAACTCTGGACGGAAGTATTTGATGGCGCTGCCCAACGGTTCCACGGCACCCGGTGCGTGAGCACAGAAGGTCTTGCCTGGGCCGAGGAAGTTGACCAGACCCAGCAGGGTCTCGATGTCGCCTGGCTGACCGCGGCCTTCTTCGATGGCCATCAAGAGCTTGACGCTCCATGGCAAACCATCACGGCACGGGGTGCAGAAGCCGCACGACTCACGAGCGAAGAACTGCTCCATGTTGCGCAGCAACGAGACCATGTTGACGCTGTCGTCCACCGCCATGGCCAGGCCGGTACCCATACGGGTGCCCACTTTGGCGATGCCGCCGGCGTACATTTGTGCGTCGAGGTGCTCAGGCAGAAGGAAACCGGTACCGGCGCCACCTGGCTGCCAGGCCTTAAGCTTGAAGCCGTCGCGCATGCCGCCGGCGTAGTCTTCGAACAACTCGCGACCGGTGACGCCGAATGGCAACTCCCACAGGCCGGGGTTCTTGACCTTGCCGGAGAAGCCCATGAGCTTGGTGCCCATGTCTTCGCTGCCTTCGCGAGACAACGATTTGTACCAGTCAACGCCGTCGGCAATGATCGCCGGCACGTTGCACAGGGTTTCAACGTTGTTCACGCAGGTCGGCTTGCCCCACACGCCAACAGCGGCAGGGAAGGGCGGCTTGGAGCGCGGGTTGGCGCGGCGGCCTTCGAGGGAGTTGATCAGTGCGGTTTCTTCACCGCAGATATAACGCCCGGCGCCGGTGTGGACGAACAGCTCGAAATCGAAGCCGCTGCCGAGGATGTTTTTACCCAGCAGGCCCGCAGCCTTGGCTTCTTCCACGGCACGGTTGAGGTGCTTGGCGGCGGTGGTGTATTCGCCACGCAGGAAGATGTAGCCACGGTAGGTTTTCAGCGCGCGTGCACTGATCAGCATGCCTTCGATCAGCAGATGGGGCAGTTGCTCCATCAGCATGCGGTCTTTCCAGGTGTTCGGTTCCATCTCATCCGCGTTGCACAGCAGGTAGCGGATGTTGATGGATTCGTCTTTGGGCATCAGGCCCCACTTCACGCCCGTGGGGAAGCCTGCACCGCCGCGACCTTTCAAGCCTGCGTCTTTCACGGTCTGGACGATGGCGTCCTGATCCATGTCGGCGAAGGCTTTGCGCGCAGCGGCGTAACCGTTCTTGGCCTGGTACTCGTCGAGCCACACGGCTTCGCCGTCATCACGCAGACGCCAGGTCAGCGGGTGAGTCTCGGCCGAACGCTGAATGCGGTTGGCAGGACCGAAAGATGTCAGGGTCATACGTAGCCCTCGAGCAGTTTGGCGACGCCAGCAGGCTGCACATCACCAAAGGTGTCGTCGTCGATCATCAGCGCCGGTGCCTTGTCGCAGTTGCCGAGGCAGCAGACCGGCAGCAGGGTGAAACGACCGTCGGTGGTGGTCTGACCCAGGCCGATGCCCAGCTTGTTCTGGATTTCGCTGACCACCGACTCGTGGCCGCCGATGTAGCAGACCATGCTGTCGCAGACGCGAATGATGTGACGGCCAACCGGCTGACGGAAAATCTGGCTATAGAACGTCGCCACACCTTCAACGTCGCTCGCCGGGATGCCGAGGATCTCGCCGATCGCGTACAAGGCGCCATCCGGCACCCAGCCACGTTCTTTCTGAACGATCTTCAGGGCTTCGATCGACGCCGCGCGCGGGTCTTCGTAGTGATGCAGCTCGTGCTCGATGGCCGAGCGCTCGGTTTCACTGAGGGTGAAACGGTCTGTCTGGATAAGCGTGCTGTTCATGCTTAGCGGTCCACGTCGGCCATAACGAAATCGATACTACCCAGGTACGCAATCATGTCCGCGACCATGCTGCCTTTGATCACCGAAGGGATCTGTTGCAGATGCGGGAAGCTTGGAGTGCGGATCCGGGTACGGTAGCTCATGGTGCCGCCGTCGCTCGTCAGGTAATAACTGTTGATGCCCTTGGTCGCTTCAATCATCTGGAAGGATTCGTTGGCCGGCATGACCGGGCCCCACGAAACTTGCAGGAAGTGCGTGATCAAGGTTTCGATGTGCTGCAGCGTGCGCTCTTTCGGCGGCGGCGTGGTCAGCGGGTGATCCGCCTTGTACGGGCCTTCCGGCATATTGCGCATGCACTGGTCGATGATCTTGATGCTCTGGCGCATTTCTTCAACGCGGACCATGCAGCGGTCGTAAGCATCGCCATTGGCGGCCAGCGGCACTTCGAACTCGAAGTTCTCGTAGCCGGAGTACGGACGCGCTTTACGCAGGTCGAAGTCGCAACCGGTCGAACGCAGGCCGGCACCGGTGACGCCCCATTCCAGGGCCTCTTTGGTGTTGTATTGGGCGACGCCGATGGTACGGCCCTTGAGGATGCTGTTCTGCAGGGCAGCCTTGGTGTATTCGTCGAGGCGTTTTGGCAGCCATTCAACGAAGTCTTTCACCAGTTTTTCCCAGCCGCGCGGCAGGTCGTGGGCAACGCCACCGATGCGGTACCAGGCCGGGTGCAGACGGAAACCGGTAATGGCTTCAATCACCGTGTACGCCTTCTGGCGGTCGGTGAAGGTGAAGAACACCGGAGTCATCGCGCCGACGTCCTGGATGTAAGTCCCGAGGAACAGCAGGTGGCTGGTGATCCGGAAGAACTCGGCCATCATGATGCGGATGACGTCGACCTTCTCGGGCACCTTGATGCCGGCCAGCTTCTCGACCGAGAGCACGTACGGCAGGTTGTTCATCACGCCGCCGAGGTAGTCGATACGGTCGGTGTACGGGATGAAGCTGTGCCACGACTGACGCTCGGCCATCTTCTCGGCACCACGGTGGTGGTAACCGATGTCCGGCACGCAGTCGACGATCTCTTCACCGTCCAGCTGCAGAATGATGCGGAACGCACCGTGCGCAGAAGGGTGGTTCGGGCCGAGGTTGAGGAACATGTAGTCCTCGTTCGTCCCGGAGCGCTTCATGCCCCAGTCTTCAGGACGGAAGCGCGCGGCTTCTTCCTCGAGCTGTTGCTTGGCGAGGTTGAGGCTGTATGGATCGAATTCGGTGGCGCGCGCCGGGAAGTCCTTGCGCAGCGGGTGACCTTCCCAGGTCGGCGGCATCATGATGCGCGACAGGTGCGGGTGACCTTTGAAGTCGATGCCGAACATGTCCCAGACTTCACGCTCGTACCAGTTGGCGTTCGGCCAGATGCCGGTGACGGTCGGCAAGCTGAGGTCGCTCTCGGACAAGGCGACCTTGATCATCACGTCACTATTACGCTCCAGCGACATGAGGTGATAGAACACAGTGAACTCAGCGTCGCTCGGCAACCCTTGACGCTTGGTGCGCAGGCGCTCGTCCACGCCGTGCAGGTCATAGAGCATGACGTACGGCTTGGGCAGGTTGCGCAGGAAGGTCAGGACTTCGACGAGTTTGGCGCGAGCGACCCACAGCACCGGCATGCCGGTGCGGGTCGACTGAGCGGTGAACGCTTCGGCGCCAAAACGGTTGTTCAATTCAACGACCACATCCTGGTCGTCTGCCTTATAAGGCGGGATGTACAGAGCACTGCCTGTAGTCATGGTTATTTTTTCGCTTTCGGTCAACGTAAAGAATGAAGCCAGCTTCTCGTTTCTTTGTCAGAACAGATCTGGATCAGACTTCGTCAGGGCTGCGCAGGTTGGTGACTGCGATTCGCTGTTCGCGGCGCTGTTCCTTCTGCGAAGGCATGTCGGCGCGATAAACGCCTTGATCACCAACGACCCAGGAAAGCGGACGACGCTCCTGTCCAATCGATTCCTGCAACAGCATCAAGCCTTGCAGAAAAGCTTCTGGACGAGGCGGGCAGCCAGGTACGTAGACGTCCACAGGCAGGAACTTGTCCACCCCTTGAACCACAGAGTAGATGTCGTACATGCCGCCGGAGTTAGCGCACGAACCCATGGAGATAACCCACTTCGGCTCGAGCATTTGCTCGTAGAGACGCTGGATGATCGGCGCCATCTTGATGAAGCAGGTACCGGCGATAACCATGAAGTCGGCCTGACGCGGCGATGCCCGGATAACTTCGGCGCCAAAGCGCGCGATGTCGTGGGGCGCCGTGAAGGCAGTGGTCATTTCCACGTAGCAGCACGACAGGCCGAAGTTGTACGGCCACAGGGAGTTCTTACGTCCCCAGTTGACCGCGCCACTCAGCACGTCTTCCAGCTTGCCCATGAAAATGTTTTTGTGGACTTGATCTTCTAACGGATCGGAAACGGTTTCCCGTTCGCCAATCGGATATTGCTCGTTAGGAGCATCGGGGTCGATCCTGGTGAGATTGTATTGCATTGCCAAAGCCTCATTGTTTCAGCTTCGCCTGCCGCTTGCGACGAGCTTCCGGAGCCCAGTCAAGGGCGCCCACTCGGAACAGGTAGACAAGACCTGCCAACAGAATTGCTATGAAAACGAGAGCTTCGACGAATCCGGTCCAGCCGCTTTCGCGGACGGACACAGACCATGCAAAGAGAAAGAGGGCTTCGATATCGAAGATCACGAAGAGCATCGCGACCAGATAGAATTTGGCTGAGAGCCGCAAGCGGGCGCCACCGGTAGGTAGCATGCCCGACTCGAACGGTTCGTTTTTGCTGCGGCCCCAGGCTTTTGACCCAAGAAGGCTGGAGACGCCAAGCATGAAGGCACACAGGCCGACGACACCCAGAAGGAAAATGGCAAAGCCCCAGTTGTGGGCCATGAGTCCTGTCGCTTCGGGCATGCTGGTAATCCTTAACAGAGAGCAAAGGTCTCTGAGCTTGATAAAGAAATAAGGCAGTGACGATATGTCGCAGCAATCAATCGCGCTGATTTTATGGCTAAACACCCTGCAAGTAAAATTCCTATAGCGAAATTATTTATTGGAATAAGCACATAGCGCATCTCCAATGCCCTGCAGCCCATGCGTAGCGGGCTTTAGGCGGTTTTCTGCGAATAATGTTTTGTGGGGAATGTAACGAACATAGTTGCGGCTAAATGATAATTAATATCGTTTGAGGTGGTTTTGTAACTGTTTAACGGGGTGCCAGTTGGGAAGTTGTCTTACTTGCACGTTACTGCAAGTAGCGACGGCGCCCGTTTTAGCCGATTTTTCTGACGGTTGTACCGCTCTGGATCAATGTTTTGTCTCGAGGCTGACGCTTTCCCGTGGGAGCGAGCCTACTCGCGAATGCGGTGGGTCAGTCACCACGTGTGCAAGCTGGCACAACGCTTTCGCGAGCAGGCTCGCTCCCACAAGGTTTCGTGGCGCTTGGGAGTTCTTTAGCCCAACACATGCCCCATGTAGGAGCTGCCGCAGGCTGCGATCCTTTGATCCTGCTGTTGAATCTGAAAAAACAAAATCAAAAGATCGCAGCCTGCGGCAGCTCCTACCGGGGAGGGTTTGTTTTCCGGGGGCAAAAAAAACGCCCCGAACCAGTCGGGGCGTCAGTTTTGCGGCTCTGCGGTTAGCTTTCTATCCGATCCGCAGGGGCCGTTTGCTCAGGCGAATCAGATCAGTGGAACTGTTCTTCTTCGGTCGAACCGGTCAGTGCGGTTACCGAGGACGAGCCACCTTGAATCACAGTGGTCATGTCGTCGAAGTAGCCGGTGCCCACTTCCTGCTGGTGAGCCACGAAGGTGTAACCCTTGGCGGCGTCAGCGAATTCCTGCTCTTGCAGCTTCACGTAGGCAGTCATGTCGTTGCGGGCGTAGTCGTGCGCCAGGTTGAACATGCTGTGCCACATGTTGTGAATGCCGGCCAGGGTGATGAACTGGTGCTTGTAACCCATGGCGGACAGTTCGCGCTGGAATTTGGCAATGGTCGCGTCGTCGAGGTTTTTCTTCCAGTTGAAGGAAGGCGAGCAGTTGTACGACAGCAGTTGGTCCGGGTATTCCTTTTTGATCGCTTCGGCGAAGCGACGAGCCTCGTCCAGATCCGGCTTGGCGGTTTCGCACCAGATCAGGTCGGCGTATGGCGCGTAAGCCAGGCCACGGGCAATGGCCTGGTCCAGACCGGCACGTACCTTGTAGAAACCTTCCTGAGTGCGCTCGCCAGTCACGAACGGCTGGTCGTACGGGTCGCAGTCGGAGGTCAGCAGGTCAGCGGCGTTCGCGTCGGTACGGGCCAGAATGATGGTCGGGGTACCGGCAACGTCGGCAGCCAGACGTGCAGCGGTCAGCTTCTGTACGGCTTCCTGAGTTGGAACCAGTACTTTACCGCCCATGTGACCGCATTTTTTCACGGAAGCCAGTTGGTCTTCGAAGTGAACGCCGGCGGCGCCTGCTTCGATCATGCTCTTCATCAGCTCGTAGGCGTTCAGTACGCCACCGAAACCGGCTTCAGCGTCAGCCACGATCGGCGCGAAGTAGTCGATGTAGCCTTCGTCGCCCGGGCCTTTGCCGGCTTTCCACTGGATCTGGTCAGCACGACGGAACGAGTTGTTGATGCGCTTGACCACGGTTGGAACCGAATCCACCGGGTACAGCGACTGGTCCGGGTACATCGATTCGGCGGAGTTGTTGTCCGCAGCCACCTGCCAGCCCGACAGGTAGATCGCCTGGATGCCGGCTTTGACTTGTTGCACAGCCTGGCCGCCGGTCAGGGCGCCCATGCAGTTGACGAAATCTTTCTCAGGACGGAAGGACGGCTTGGCACCCTGGGTGACCAGGTTCCACAGCTTCTCGGCGCCCAGTTTTGCAAAAGTGTGCTCAGGTTGAACCGAGCCACGCAGGCGGACGACGTCAGCAGCGGAGTAAGCGCGTGTCACGCCTTTCCAGCGCGGGTTTTCAGCCCAGTCTTTTTCGAGGGCTGCAATTTGCTGTTCGCGTGTCAGTGCCATGGAGATAAACCTCGTCGCGTCTTTATGAAAAGTTGTTCTGCGGTGGAAAATTCCTGCGCTCGCTGACCAGAAGCTTAGGTGGTCAAGTCGGATTCGGCGGGGTAGGCGACGGGATGAACGATGGGCTCGAGGGGAAGTGAGCAGGTAGTGGCGGACTGCGGGCGCATTCGGGCGTCGTGGGCCTCTATACGTTCTACAGTGTGGAGCCGGGTTACCTAATTACGCTTCCGTCCCTCGGGACAACTTCGTTCCAGTCGGCAACCTCGTCAAACACACCTTGTGGGCGGTACAGACACGAAGCGGTTCGCGGGGTAGGTGCGAACATCGCTTCGAAGGCCCTTGCCAGGGCCTCTGATTAGCGGGAGCGAGGCCATCATGCCTTCGCTTTTTTGCCTCGTCAAACGTTTTGTAGTGCTTTTTTTCAGGCACTACATCTTTCGTCTAATACGACTAATCAGTCAGTTTTCGGTGCTTTAGTCCAGCGTGTCGACTTTTACCCGCAAGGTCATGTCATCCCGGCCTTGAGTCGAGTAGCTGCGGGCCAGGCCCTGTTTGTCGGCCTGGGTCTGGCTGTTGACGCCAGCGAGAGTGATCCATTCACCGAGGCGCCCGCTGACCGTTGTGTCGGTGCTTTGCACGTTCACTACATCGGGACGTTCCTGGCTCATGCGGTCATGGTTGGTACTGATCGCCAAGTGAACGATGTCGCCGGTGACGCTGGCGGTGACATAGAAACCCTGGGTGACGTTGCGGTATTGAGTCTGGCTGCTGTAATCGCCGTAGGAATTGCTCTGGCTGCTGGTGATCGGCACGCTTTGCCCGACTTGAATCAGCGCCGGCATGCCTTCGCTGGCCTGAACCTGCTGGACGCCGCCATTACGGCTGGTGGTGCTGCGGCTGATGATGCGGGTCTGGCTCGGTTGTGCGCCGTTGACCGAATAGCCTTCGTCGCCGCGGCCGTTGTTTTCGTTGGTGTCGACGGTGATCAGCAGGCGTTTGGGCGCGGTGTCGAGTTGGGTGATCAGCGCCTTGAGTTCCTGAATCTTGTCCGGCTCGGCCTTGATGATCAGTTGGTTGCCATAGGCGCTGACCTGACCGTCCTTGCCGAGGAAGTCTTGCGCCATCGGCAGCATGTCATTGCTGGTGCGGTAATTGAGAGGCACGATTTCTGTGGCTGCCATCACCGAAAAACTGCAGCCGAGCAGCAGGGTGGTGAGCAGGGTGCGTAGGGACATGTCCGTTATCTCCGCTTTCGAAAGGCTTGATATTGCCAGTTTGTCGGCCTTGGGTGGGGCAAGTTGAATCGTAGACAGCAAAACGCCCCGGCATCCGAAAATGGCGGGGCGTTTTGAGATGTTCACATACTGCTTTTTGTGGCGAGGGAGCAAGCTCCCTCGCCACAGGATTTTGTGCTGTGCTTGCGGGCCTCTTCGCGAGCAGGCTCGCTCCCACATTGAATCCCTGCCTGACACAAATATCGTGTCCGCTGGAGATTCCTTGTGGGAGCGAGCCTGCTCGCGAAAGCCGCGCCGCGGTCTCAGGCCGAATGGCGAACCATGTCGACATGCGGGATCCCGGCTTCGAGGAATTCCTCGCTGACCAGGCTAAAGCCCAGGCGCTCGTAAAACGCTGTGGCCTGAACCTGCGCGCTGAGCATTTGCTCTTTCAAGCCGCGCGCTTCCGCTTCGGCAATCACCGCTTGCATCAGCGCATCACCGACCTTCATCCCGCGCCAGTCTTTCAGCACCGAAACCCGGCCGATGTGCCCATCCGGCAGCAGGCGTGCAGTGCCGATCGGAAAGTCGCCTTCAAACGCCAGAAAATGCACGGCGGTCGCGTCATCCGCGTCCCATTCAAGCTCGGGTGGCACCGATTGTTCGGCGATGAACACCGTTTCACGAATGCGCCGGATTTCGGCGATGTCCTTCTGCCAATCTGCGACACGTACGCGAATCTTATTCATCCGCGAACCCCAGGCTGCCTTGCTTGACCAGCTCGCACAGCAGGCCGCGACCGTCTTCGTCGTTCAGCCACTCACCGAGGTTATCGGTGTGCAGGGCGTCAGCGGCGCAGATCAATTTCAGCAGCTCGCGCAGTTTGCCCGGCAGGTAACGGCTCTGGCCGCTGGCGAACAGCAGCAGGTCGTCATCGACTTCCGACCAGGCCAGGCGCGCGCTCGGGTTGCGGATCAAGATCGCGCCATCCTGCAGAGCGCTGAGGAAGTCTTCTTCTTCGACTTCTTCCGGGCCAACCACCAGCTCCGGATAGCGCGGCTCGGTCATGTACTGGCCGAACCAGGTCAGCAGCAGGCGCTCGTCGCTCATGTGTTCGGCGAGCAGGCTTTTCAGGCGGTCCAGCGCATCGTGCTGAATCTGATGCGGATCGGCTGCCGGTTGCGCGTCGGCATCGGTGTAGCGCTCTTCGTCAGTCAGGAACTGGCTGAGGAAGTCGGTGAAGTGGGTCAGCACTTCGGAAGCGCTCGGCGCACGGAAGCCGACCGAATAGGTCATGCAGTTGTCGACCGCGACACCGCAGTGAGCCAGGCGCGGCGGCAGGTAGAGCATGTCGCCCGGTTCCAGCACCCACTCTTCGGTCTCGTGGAATTCAGCGAGGATGCGCAGATCGGCGTGTTGCAGCAGCGGGCTCTCGGAATCGCACATCTGGCCGATTTTCCAGTTGCGCTTGCCGTGGCCTTGCAGCAGGAACACGTCGTAGTTGTCGAAGTGCGGACCGACGCTGCCACCCGGGGCGGCGAAGCTGATCATCACGTCGTCGACGCGCCAGCTCGGAAGGAAGCGGAAGTTTTCCAGCAGCTCGCTGACTTCCGGGACGAATTGGTCAACCGCTTGTACCAGCAGGGTCCACTCTTTTTCCGGCAGTTTGCTGAACTCGTCTTCAGCGAACGGGCCGCGACGCAGTTCCCATGGGCGCTCGCCGTGCTCGATCACCAGACGCGATTCGACTTCTTCTTCCAGGGCCAGGCCGGCCAGTTCGTCGGCGTCGATCGGGCTTTCGAAGTCAGGAATTGCCTGACGGATCAACAGTGGCTTTTTCTGCCAGTAGTCGCGCAGGAATTCGCGCGCTGTGATGCCGCCCAGAAGTTGAAGAGGAATATCGGAATTCATATGTAACCTATTGAAAAAAAGCACTTTTCAGACGGGAATAAAAACGCCCGGCGCGGCCGGGCGTCTCAAACGGGTCAAGCGGTCGATCAGATACGTTTGGCTTGCGCTACAGCGTTACCGATGTAGTTGGCCGGGGTCAGTTGCTTGAGCTCGGCTTTCGCTTGCGCTGGCATGTCCAGGCCATCGATGAAAGTCTGCAGCGCTTGCGGGCTGATGCCCTTGCCGCGAGTCAGTTCTTTCAGCTTCTCGTACGGGTTTTCGATGTTGTAACGGCGCATCACGGTCTGGATCGGCTCGGCCAATACTTCCCAGCAAGCGTCGAGGTCGGCAGCAATCTTCTGAGCATTCAGCTCGAGCTTGCTGATGCCTTTGAGGCTGGCTTCGTATGCGATAACGCTGTGGGCGAAGCCGACACCGAGGTTGCGCAGTACGGTGGAGTCGGTCAGGTCGCGCTGCCAGCGGGAGATTGGCAGTTTGCTCGCCAAGTGCTGGAACAGTGCGTTGGCGATGCCCAGATTGCCTTCGGAGTTTTCGAAGTCGATCGGGTTGACCTTGTGTGGCATGGTCGACGAACCGATTTCGCCAGCGATAGTGCGCTGTTTGAAATAACCCAGGGAGATGTAGCCCCAGATGTCGCGGTCGAAGTCGATCAGGATGGTGTTGAAGCGCGCGATCGCGTCGAACAGCTCGGCGATGTAGTCGTGCGGTTCGATCTGCGTGGTGTACGGGTTGAAGCCCAGGCCCAGCTCGTCTTCGATGAAGGCGCGGGCGTTGGCTTCCCAGTCGATCTGCGGGTAGGCCGACAGGTGTGCGTTGTAGTTGCCGACAGCGCCGTTGATCTTGCCCAGCAGCGGAACGGCAGCGACTTGAGCAATTTGACGCTCAAGACGGTAGACCACGTTCGCCAGCTCTTTACCCAGAGTGGTCGGCGAGGCTGGTTGGCCGTGAGTGCGCGACAGCATCGGCACGTCAGCGAAACGGATGGCCAGTTCGCGGATGGCTTCGGCAGTCTGGCGCATCAGTGGCAGCATCACGTCGTCACGGCCTTCGCGCAGCATCAGAGCGTGGGACAGGTTGTTGATGTCTTCGCTGGTGCAGGCAAAGTGGATGAACTCACTGACATTGGCCAGCTCCGGCAGCTTGGCCGCCTGCTCTTTGAGCAGGTATTCGATCGCCTTGACGTCGTGGTTGGTGGTGCGCTCGATTTCTTTGACGCGCTCGGCGTGCTCCAGCGAGAAGTTTTCAGCCAGTTCATTGAGAACGGCGTTGGCCTCGGCGGAGAAGGCTGGCACTTCAGGGATGCCAGCGTGGGCGGCCAGGCGCTGGAGCCAGCGCACTTCAACCAGAACACGGGCACGGATCAGACCGTACTCGCTGAAAATCGGGCGCAGGGCCTGGGTTTTGCCGGCGTAGCGGCCGTCAACAGGGGAAACCGCAGTGAGCGAAGAAAGCTGCATGGGGTGTTCTCGGACAGTCGGGCAACGAAATGGGGCGCGTATCATACATGAAAAAATCCGCCGGTCCGTTGCCAACTGACCGGCGTATTACGCGTTACAGACTACAAAGCTTTTATTGCGCGGCGTTTACTCGCTGCGCATCAACGGATACAGCTCTTTGAGCAGCTTGCGCCGGCTGATCACCAACTGCCAGCGATGGCCGCCGAGTTGCCGCCACAGGCGCGCCGAACGAATGCCGGCGAGGAGCAGGGCGCGAATTTTCGAGGCGTTGCTCGGTTGCTGCAGGTTGCGCATGTCGCCGTGCACCTGAATGCGTTGGCGCAGGGTACTCAGGGTGTCCTGATACAGAGCACCGCAAGCCGCAACCACGTTTTCATGGGCCGGGCCGAAATGCTCGACCTGCGACTGGATCTGCGGCAGACGTTTGCCGATGGTGTCGAGCATGTCGTTGCGCTTGGCCAGTTGACGTTCCAGACCGAGCATCGACAGGGCGTAGCGCAGTGGCTCGCGCTGCAGTGTGCTCGGGTCGCGTTCCAGCGCCCCGATCAGCGCGCGGTAACCCTCGCGCAGATTGAGGTCGTCGCCGCCATAGACGTCCAGCGTGTCTTTCGGGTCGCGCACCAGCAGGCTGCCGAGCATGCAGGTCAGGCCGGCTTCGCTGGTCTGCCCGGTCTTGGCGATCCGGTCGACCAGCACGGCGGCGAGAAATACCCCGCCGAGCGCCGTCAGTTGTTCCTGAGTCGGGCTCATGCCTGGCCGCTCCACGGCTCGGCGACTTCGATCACGCCGCCGCCGAGGCAGATTTCACCGTCATAGAACACCACGGACTGGCCCGGCGTCACCGCGCGTTGCGGCTCGTCGAACACAGCGCGGTAGCCGCTGGCGGTTTTTTCCAGAATGCAGGCCTGATCGCTCTGGCGATAGCGAACCTTGGCAGTGAGGCGCAGCGGCTGGCTCAGGTCGATCGGGTTGACCCAATAGATTTCCGAAGCGAGCAGGGCGCCGGAGAACAGCCACGGATGGTTGTTGCCTTGGCCGACGATCAGCTCGTTGGTGTCGAGATCCTTGCGCAGCACGTACCACGGCTCATCGCCAGCGTCTTTCAAACCGCCGATGCCGAGGCCCTGACGCTGGCCGATGGTGTGGTACATCAAACCGTGGTGACGGCCGATGACTTCGCCTTCGGTGGTTTTGATCTCGCCCGGTTGTGCCGGCAGGTATTGCTTGAGGAAGTCGCTGAAACGACGTTCGCCGATAAAGCAGATCCCGGTGGAATCCTTCTTCTTGGCGGTCGCCAGTTCGTATTTTTCGGCAATTTTGCGAACTTCGGGCTTTTCCAGTTCGCCGACCGGGAACAGGGTCTTGGCGATCTGTTCGCCGCCGACGGCGTGCAGGAAGTAGCTCTGATCCTTGTTCGGGTCGAGGCCTTTGAGCAGTTCGGTACGGCCGTCGATGTCACGGCGGCGCACGTAATGGCCGGTGGCGATCAGGTCGGCGCCGAGCATCATGGCGTAGTCGAGGAACGCCTTGAACTTGATTTCGCGGTTACACAGGATGTCCGGGTTGGGCGTGCGCCCGGCCTTGTATTCGGCCAGGAAGTGCTCGAACACGTTGTCCCAGTACTCGGCGGCGAAGTTGGCGGTGTGCAGCTTGATGCCGATTTTGTCGCACACAGCCTGGGCATCCGCCAGGTCGTCCATGGCGGTGCAGTATTCCGTTCCGTCGTCTTCTTCCCAGTTCTTCATGAACAGGCCTTCCACCTCGTAACCCTGCTCGATCAGCAGGAGAGCGGAAACGGAAGAGTCCACGCCGCCGGACATGCCGACAATGACGCGCTTCTTGGATGTGTCAGAAGGGGCTGGATCACGCATAGGGATTCAATGAGTGTCTTGAAAAAGGACGCGATTCTATCAGGCTCACGGCCTCAAGGCTAAAGAGAAGGGCGGATCAGTTCGAGGCCGAAGTGATTGCCCGCCAGATAATCGTCGATGCAACGGATGATCAGCTCACTGCGCCAGTGGTCGCGCTGGGCGATTAATTCGTCACGGGTCAGCCACTTGGCGCCGACGATGCCGTCGTCAAGCTGGTAATCCGGGTGATGTTTGACGGCTTTGGCGCTGAAACACACGCGCTGGTAGGTCACGCCGTTGCTCGGTGCGGTGTACAGGTAAATGCCGATGACGCCGGTGGGTTCGACGTCCCAGCCGGTTTCTTCGAGGGTTTCACGCACGGCAGCTTCGATCAGGGTTTCGTTCGGGTCGAGATGGCCGGCGGGCTGGTTGAGCACGTTACGCCCGGCCTTGTGTTCCTCGACCATCAGGAAACGACCGTTGTCTTCGACGATGGTGGCAACGGTGATGTGGGGGAGCCATTCCATAAATCTTCCTCAAATATTGAATTGAAACCCAATCCCCTGTGGGAGCGGGCTTGCTCGCGAAAGCGGTGGGTCAGTCAATGAAGAGGTTGAATGATAAACCGCATTCGCGAGCAAGCCCGCTCCCACACAGGGTTTTGTGGTGATCATAAAACCCGGAAACACAAACCCCGGCACAGGGCCGGGGTTTGTTTACCGCGCTACAACCTTAAACCAGCGCAGCAATCGCCGCGTTGAGGGTTGCGCTTGGGCGCATGGCCTTGCTGATCAGCTCGGCATTGGCGTGGTAGTAACCGCCGATGTCGACTGGCTTGCCCTGAACGGCGTTGAGTTCGGCAACGATGGTTGCTTCGTTCTCGGTCAGGGTTTTTGCCAGGGTCGCGAACTGCGCTTGCAGTGCAGCGTCTTCAGTCTGGGCGGCCAAGGCCTGAGCCCAGTACATCGCCAGGTAGAAATGGCTGCCGCGGTTGTCGATGTTGCCGACTTTGCGCGATGGCGACTTGTTGTTGTCGAGGAACTGGCCAGTGGCCTGATCCAGAGTCTTCGACAGCACCAGCGCTTTCGGGTTGTTGTAGTTTACGCCCAAGTGCTCGAGGGACGCTGCCAGTGCGAGGAACTCGCCCAGCGAATCCCAGCGCAGGAAGTTCTCTTCAACCAGTTGCTGCACGTGCTTCGGAGCCGAACCGCCGGCGCCGGTTTCGAACAGGCCACCGCCGTTCATCAGCGGCACGATCGACAGCATCTTGGCGCTGGTGCCCAGTTCCATGATCGGGAACAGGTCGGTCAGGTAGTCGCGCAGTACGTTGCCGGTCACCGAAATGGTGTCCTTGCCTTCGCGGGTGCGCTGCAGGGTGAACTTCATTGCGTCGACCGGCGCCATGATCTGGATGTCCAGACCGGCAGTGTCGTGATCCTTCAGGTACGCCTGAACCTTCTCGATCACTACGCCGTCGTGAGCGCGCATTGGGTCGAGCCAGAAGATCGCTGGCGTGCTGCTTGCGCGAGCACGGTTGACAGCCAGTTTGACCCAGTCCTGGATCGGCGCGTCTTTGGTCTGGCACATGCGGAAGATGTCGCCGGCTTCAACAGCCTGTTCCATCAGCAGGGTGCCTTTGCTGTCGGTCACGCGAACCACGCCGTCAGCCTTGATCTGGAAGGTCTTGTCGTGCGAGCCGTACTCTTCGGCTTTCTTCGCCATCAGGCCAACGTTTGGCACGCTGCCCATGGTGGTCGGGTCGAAAGCGCCATTGGCTTTGCAGTCTTCGATCACCGCCTGGTAGATGGTTGCGTAGCAACGATCCGGGATCACAGCCTTGGTGTCGTGCAGCTGACCGTCGGTGCCCCACATTTTGCCGGAGTCACGGATCATCGCTGGCATCGAGGCGTCGACGATAACGTCGCTCGGCACGTGCAGGTTGGTGATGCCTTTGTCGGAGTTGACCATCGCCAGCGATGGGCGAGCAGCGTAGACCGCGGCCATGTCAGCTTCGATCTGTGCTTGCTGCTCGGCCGGCAGGGCTTTGATGCGCGCGTACAGATCGCCAATGCCGTTGTTCAGGTTGAAGCCGATCTCGGCCAGCACGGCTGCGTGCTTGGTCAATGCGTCTTTATAGAACTCGGCAACGATCTGGCCGAACATGATCGGGTCGGAGACCTTCATCATGGTCGCTTTCAAGTGAACCGAGAGCAACACGCCTTGAGCCTTGGCGTTGTCGATTTCAGCAGCGATGAACGCACGCAGGGCGTTTTTGCTCATCACGGCGCAGTCGAGGATCTCGCCAGCCTGAACGGTGGTTTTTTCTTTCAGAACGGTCGCGGTGCCGTCTTTGGCGATCAGCTCGATCTTCACAGCGTCAGCGGCGTCGATCAGGGCAGCTTTTTCGCTGCCGTAGAAATCGCCGGTGCTCATGTGAGCGACGTGGGACTTGGAGTCTTTGGCCCAGGCGCCCATTTTGTGCGGGTGCTTGCGCGCGTAGTTCTTCACCGACAGCGGTGCACGACGGTCGGAGTTGCCTTCGCGCAGAACCGGGTTAACGGCGCTGCCCTTGATCTTGTCGTAACGCGCCTTGGCGTCTTTGTCGGCGTCGCTGGTCACGGTTTCCGGGTAGTCCGGCAGGTTGTAACCCTGAGCTTGCAGCTCTTTGATCGCGGCTTGCAGCTGTGGAACCGAAGCGCTGATGTTCGGCAGCTTGATGATGTTGGCTTCAGGCGTAACGGCCAGGTCGCCCAGTTCGGCGAGGTGGTCGGCTACGGCTTTGTCGCCCAGTTGCTCGGGGAAGCTTGCCAGGATGCGTGCTGCAAGAGAGATATCGCGGGTTTCCACGGCGATATCGGCCGAGGCGGTGTAAGCCTCGATGATCGGCAGCAGGGAATAGGTGGCGAGGGCAGGAGCTTCGTCGGTGAAGGTATAGATGATCTTCGAGCGGGTGGGCATATTCGGATTAACTCTCTCTTCTTTGCTAAAGCGTGCGCAGAAACTCGAGGGGCGCCGGGTAAGCGCGTTCGTTCAAAGTCATCCATGAACCGAATGTCGAGATTCTTCGCGGTGATGTTGGGTGCATCAGTAGAGCGTCAAGCAGTCAGGCTGCGGTAACAACCCGACCAATCAGGCGGAAAGTCTCGTACTAGAGAGGCCAGCCGTCGTGACCCTGTGGTCAGCGGGCGGCATTATACATAGGTAGCTGGCAATCTGCCGATGGTTCATATGCAACCAATCTCGTCCATTGGTCTAAAGGTCGCAGGGCAGGGTGGCGCGTAGAGTCGTCGCGGATGCTTGAGTTTGGCGCTTTTCCCTTTGCTTTCAGGCTTGTACGAAACGAGTTGTGCGATTGCCGGGAACAGAGGGTTTGCGTGTTGATTTAACTGGGTTACGCTCGAACCAAGCCAGATGTTCAATCCAAACAATGGAGTTCAGCATGGGTTACAAGAAGATTCAGGTTCCAGCCGTCGGCGACAAAATCACCGTCAATGCAGACCATTCTCTCAATGTTCCTGATAACCCGATCATCCCCTTCATCGAAGGTGACGGCATTGGTGTCGACATCAGCCCGGTGATGATCAAGGTTGTCGATGCTGCAGTTCAAAAGGCATACGGCGGTAAACGCAAGATTTCCTGGATGGAAGTCTACGCCGGGGAAAAAGCCACTCAGGTTTACGATCAGGACACCTGGCTGCCGCAGGAAACCCTCGACGCAGTCAAGGATTACGTGGTTTCCATCAAAGGCCCGCTGACCACGCCGGTCGGTGGCGGCATTCGTTCGCTGAACGTGGCCCTGCGTCAGCAACTCGACCTGTACGTCTGCCTGCGCCCGGTGCGCTGGTTCGAAGGTGTGCCGAGCCCGGTGAAAAAGCCTGGCGACGTCGACATGACCATCTTCCGCGAGAACTCCGAAGACATCTATGCCGGCATTGAGTGGAAGGCCGGTTCGCCGGAAGCCACCAAAGTCATCAAATTCCTTAAAGAAGAAATGGGCGTCACCAAGATCCGTTTCGACGAAAACTGCGGCATCGGTGTCAAGCCGGTTTCGCTGGAAGGCACCAAGCGCCTGGCACGCAAGGCCCTGCAATATGTGGTCGACAATGACCGCGATTCGCTGACCATCGTGCACAAAGGCAACATCATGAAGTTCACCGAAGGTGCCTTCAAAGAGTGGGCCTACGAAGTGGCCGCCGAAGAATTCGGCGCGACCCTGCTCGACGGCGGCCCGTGGATGCAGTTCAAGAACCCGAAAACCGGCAAGAACGTTGTGGTCAAGGACGCCATCGCCGACGCCATGCTCCAGCAGATCCTGCTGCGCCCGGCCGAATACGATGTGATCGCCACCCTCAACCTGAACGGCGATTATCTTTCTGACGCCTTGGCCGCAGAAGTGGGCGGTATCGGTATCGCGCCGGGCGCCAACCTGTCCGATACCGTGGCCATGTTCGAAGCGACCCACGGTACCGCGCCGAAGTACGCCGGCAAGGATCAGGTCAACCCGGGTTCGCTGATTCTCTCGGCAGAAATGATGCTGCGCCACATGGGCTGGACGGAAGCGGCGGATCTGATCATCACGGGCACCAACGGCGCGATCTCGGCCAAGACAGTGACCTATGACTTCGAACGACTGATGGACGGCGCCAAACTGGTTTCGTCTTCAGGCTTCGGCGATGCGTTGATCTCGCACATGTAAAACGCAGGCACACAAAAACCGCCTGACTCGATGAATTGAGTCAGGCGGTTTTTTTGTTGCCGGTATTCAGAGGTAAATCAGTCAGCTCATCGCTTTGGCAGTCGCGGCAGCGGCAGCAGCAGCGGCGCCGACAGCAGCGCCTTCAGCGGCACTGGATGGTTTCTCGATGACAGCATTGATGCCGACCGCATGCAGTCCTTTGGGGCCTTGAACAATATTGAAAACCACGGCTTGTCCTGCCTTGAGGGTTTTATACCCGTCCATTTCAATGGCGGAGTAATGGGCAAAGAAGTCGATCTCTTTGCCGTCCTCGTCGCGGCCTTCGCGGGCGTCGGTATTGATAAAGCCGAATCCCTTGGCATTGTTGAACCATTTCACCTTGCCGACAGCCATGCTCAAATCCCTCTGCAACAGACTCCATCGCTGGAGTATCATCCAAGTCATCCGCAATCTAATCCGTTAAAAGGATTGACTCCGCGGATCTTTTTTACCCACTGTGGGCTCTATTGGTTGTAACACCGTTTTCCCGATAGTCAAGGTGACCGGGCAGTCGGAGTTGAAAACGTGGACAACCGCCCCCACCACTGTATTTGCACAACTGACGAACCTTTCTTTCCATGCATGCAATCAGCCAGATTCGACTAACATTCAATCAGGATCGCCCGACTCTCCAAAAGGATCACCCGGAGGAACACGACGACGATTCGGCGGGCGTTGCTGTTCAGGAAGCAAAGCCTGCATTACAGGCGCCGCCGATGTACAAGGTGGTTTTGTTCAACGATGACTACACACCGATGGATTTCGTCGTCGAAGTGCTCGAGGTGTTTTTTAACCTGAATCGCGAGCTGGCGACCAAGGTCATGCTGGCCGTCCACACAGAAGGACGGGCAGTATGTGGAGTGTTTACCCGCGACATCGCCGAGACAAAGGCCATGCAGGTCAACCAGTACGCCAGGGAAAGCCAGCATCCGCTACTCTGTGAAATCGAGAAGGACGGTTAATCGCCGACCACTTGGGTATGAGGTGAAGCTATGTTAAACCGCGAGCTCGAAGTCACCCTCAATCTTGCCTTCAAGGAGGCTCGTTCGAAGCGTCATGAATTCATGACCGTCGAACACCTTTTGCTGGCCTTATTGGACAATGAGGCTGCCGCCACCGTTTTGCGTGCCTGCGGCGCGAACCTCGACAAACTCAAGCATGACCTGCAGGAGTTCATCGACTCCACCACGCCACTGATCCCCGTTCATGACGAAGATCGCGAAACCCAGCCAACCCTGGGCTTCCAGCGTGTATTGCAACGTGCTGTTTTCCACGTACAGAGCTCGGGCAAACGCGAAGTAACTGGCGCCAACGTGCTGGTTGCAATCTTCAGTGAGCAAGAGAGTCAGGCAGTGTTCCTGCTGAAACAGCAGAGCGTTGCGCGCATCGATGTCGTCAACTACATCGCTCACGGCATTTCCAAAGTGCCTGGGCATGGCGATCACTCTGAAGGTGAACAAGATATGCAGGACGACGAGGGCGGTGAGTCTTCTTCTTCAGGCAATCCTCTGGATGCTTATGCCAGCAACCTCAACGAACTCGCACGCCAGGGTCGCATCGATCCGCTGGTAGGCCGCGAATCGGAAGTCGAGCGTGTCGCGCAGATTCTCGCGCGTCGACGCAAGAACAATCCGCTGCTGGTCGGTGAAGCAGGCGTGGGTAAAACCGCGATTGCCGAAGGCCTGGCCAAGCGTATTGTCGACAACCAGGTGCCGGATCTGCTGGCCGGTAGCGTGGTTTATTCGCTTGATCTCGGTGCTCTGCTCGCGGGCACCAAGTATCGCGGTGATTTCGAGAAGCGCTTCAAAGCGCTGCTCAATGAACTGAAGAAACGTCCGCAAGCCATACTCTTCATCGACGAGATCCACACCATTATTGGTGCGGGCGCTGCGTCGGGCGGGGTCATGGACGCTTCGAATCTGCTCAAGCCGCTGCTGTCGTCTGGCGACATTCGCTGCATCGGTTCGACCACGTTCCAGGAGTTTCGCGGGATCTTCGAGAAGGATCGTGCCCTGGCGCGTCGCTTCCAGAAGGTCGATGTCGTCGAACCATCGGTGGAAGACACCATTGGTATCCTGCGCGGCCTGAAAGGGCGTTTCGAGCAGCACCACAACATCGAATACAGCGACGAAGCGCTGCGTGCAGCTGCTGAACTGGCATCGCGCTACATCAATGACCGGCACATGCCGGACAAGGCCATTGATGTGATTGACGAGGCGGGCGCCTATCAACGCTTGCAGCCGGTCGAGAAGCGCGCCAAGCGTATCGAAGTGCCGCATGTCGAAGACATCGTCGCGAAAATCGCGCGGATTCCGCCGAAGCACGTCACCAGCTCCGACAAGGAACTGCTGCGTAACCTGGAGCGAGACCTGAAGCTAACGGTGTTTGGTCAGGACGCCGCGATCGATTCGCTGTCGACTGCAATCAAACTGTCGCGTGCCGGGCTTAAATCGCCTGACAAGCCAGTCGGATCGTTCCTGTTCGCAGGGCCGACCGGTGTCGGTAAAACCGAAGCCGCGCGGCAACTGGCCAAGGCGTTGGGGATCGAACTCGTTCGCTTCGACATGTCCGAGTACATGGAGCGTCACACCGTATCGCGTCTGATCGGTGCGCCTCCAGGCTATGTCGGTTTCGATCAGGGCGGTCTGTTGACCGAAGCGATCACCAAGCAGCCGCACTGCGTATTGTTGCTCGATGAGATCGAGAAGGCGCATCCGGAAGTCTTCAACCTGCTGTTGCAGGTCATGGACCACGGTACGCTGACCGACAACAACGGGCGCAAGGCGGACTTCCGCAACGTGATCGTGATCATGACCACCAACGCCGGTGCCGAAACGGCGGCGCGTGCTTCGATCGGTTTCACCCATCAGGACCACTCGTCCGATGCGATGGAAGTGATCAAGAAGAGCTTCACGCCGGAATTCCGTAACCGTCTGGACACCATTATCCAGTTTGGTCGCCTCAGTCATGAGGTCATCAAAAGTGTGGTGGACAAGTTCCTTACCGAGCTTCAGGCGCAACTGGAAGACAAGCGTGTGTTGCTGGAAGTGACCGACGCGGCGCGCAGTTGGCTCGCGGCTGGTGGTTACGACTCGGCAATGGGCGCACGTCCAATGGCGCGTCTGATCCAGGACAAGATCAAGCGTCCGCTGGCAGAGGAAATTCTGTTTGGCGAGCTGGCCGAGCATGGCGGTGTGGTGCACATCGACATCAAGGATGGCGAGTTGACGTTTGACTTCGAGACCACCGCAGAGATGGCCTGATGGTTTTTGGCTGATGCTGTAAAGCTAAAGGCGCCTTCGGGTGCCTTTTGCTTTTGGGTATATATCCGTTGCTGCGGCAACGGCTGCTTAGGGTTCCGCCCTTACGGCGGGTCACTTTTTCCAGACGCCGAAAAAGTAACCAAAAAGGCTTGCTCCTGCGTGCGGCCCGCTCGCTGGGGCTCGGGGTTCCTTCGCTCCGGGATCGATCCGGGCGCAGCGCCTACGGTTTGCTTCGCTGCACCTCCTCTCGCTGTGTTTGGCTGCGCCAAACGGTCGCTGCGCTCCCACGCCCGGATCAATCCCTCCACTCAGCCTTCCGACGTCGCCTTACAGATCAAAAGCTGCAGCCGAGCTAACGCTCATCCTGTTGAGTGGTGAGGGGCAAAGCGTGGCCGGCTTTGGATTTGCGTTGGAGCTGCCCTTCATCGGAACGCCGCCCGCCCAACCCTCTCCCGAGGGAGAGGGAGCCGATTTGTGGGCTTTTCAAAACCTGAGCTCAACGCGGTATCGCATGTCGGCGTACCTTCCCCAAACACCGCGGTCAGTCCCCTCTCCCTACGGGCGGTCCGACGTTTCGGGAGGGCTAGGGTGAGGGGCTCTTGATCTGGCTTGTGATCTTGTTTTGGCTTCGGCTTTTGATCTTTTGCCCCATCGGCAGGCCGAGCGTAGGTGTCCATCCGGGGGTTAGGCGCGCAGCGCCGTGCGGCGCAGCCGCACACATCGAGAGGAGGTGCAGCGAAGCAAACCGTAGGCGATGCCCCCGGATGGACACCGTAGCGAGGGAACACTGAGCCTCAGCGAAGTGCCGTACGCCGGGGCAAAGCCTTTTGGGTTACCTTTTCGGCGTTTGGAAAAGGTGACTCGCCGTAAGGGCGAAACCCTAAGAAGCCGTTACCGCAGCAACGGATATAAACACAAGACTAAAACCCAAAACGCGGACAAACAAAAACGCCCGGCATAAACCGGGCGTTCTGTATTGACTTGATTAACGAGCGCGGTAAGTAATGCGCCCTTTGCTCAAGTCATAGGGCGTCAGCTCGACGCGCACTTTGTCACCGGTAAGAATACGAATGTAGTTCTTGCGCATCTTGCCGGAAATATGCGCGGTTACGACGTGCCCATTTTCCAACTCCACACGAAACATGGTGTTGGGCAGGGTGTCGACGACAGTGCCTTCCATTTCGAAGCTGTCTTCTTTCGACATGCAGTAAAGCCCTCGGTATCCAATGAATGGCCCGGTGCAACTGCGCCAGGCAAAAGCGGCGTGCATTGTGCCCGAAAAATGGGGTTTACGCCAAGGGGTTTAGGGCGCGGGTTTAGTTGAGGATGACCCAGCGCTGATTAATCAGCAATTCGATGGGCCGATATTGCGTCTTGTAGTTCATCTTTTTGCAGTTCTTGATCCAGTAACCCAGGTAAACCGCTTCAAGCCCGAGACGCTGGCTCTCGCCGATCTGCCACAGGATCGCGAAACGCCCGAGGCTGCGCCGCTCTTCGTCAGGTTCGTAGAAGGTGTACACCGCCGACAAACCGTTGGGCAGCAAATCGGTCACCGCCACAGCCAGCAACCGTCCGTCGAGTCGGAACTCGTAAAAGCGCGAGAACGGCAGGTCGCGCACCAGAAACGTCGAGAATTGATCACGGCTCGGCGGGTACATATCGCCGTCGGCATGGCGTTGTTCGATGTAGCGCTGGTACAGATCGAAATATTCTTCGCTGAACTGCGGTTTGGCCGGGCGCACCTGCAAATCGGCATTGCGTTTGAAAATGCGTTTCTGCTGACGATTGGGGGTGAACTGCGCGACCGGAATGCGCGCAGGCACGCACGCATTGCAATTCTGGCAATGCGGCCGGTACAGATGATCGCCGCTGCGACGAAAGCCCATTTCCGACAGGTCTGCGTAGACGTGCACATCCATGGGCTGACTCGGGTCGAGAAACAGGGTCGTGGCCTGCTCCTCGGGCAGATAACTGCAAGAGTGAGGCTGAGTGGCATAGAACTTCAAACGCGCCAACTCGGTCATGATCAACCCTCGGGATAAGCTGGTGAATTAAGTGTAAGCCACGCGCGCAAAAGTCGCTCAGCAAACCCAGGTGGCGCGACTGGGTTGATCCAGGTGGCGGGCCAGATAATCAGCGAATTCGTCGCGGGGAATGGCCCGGGCGCCGAGACTGTGCAGATGATCGGTCGGCATCTGGCAATCGATCAGCACGAATCCCGCGTCTTTCAGGTGCTGTACCAGCGTGGCAAAGCCATATTTCGAGGCATTGTCGGCGCGGCTGAACATTGACTCGCCGAAAAACAGTTGGCCCATCGCCAGGCCATACAGGCCACCGATCAATTCGCCCTGATCCCAAACCTCGACCGAGTGGGCAAAGCCGCGGCGGTGCAGTTCGATGTAAGCGTCTTGCATCGCCTCCGTGATCCAGGTGCCGTCGGCGTAATCGCGGGGTGCGGCGCAGGCGCGGATCACCGCATCGAAGTCCTGATCGAACGTCACTTGATAGCGTTGCTGGCGCAACAGTTTACCGAGGCTGCGCGAGACATGCAGTTCGTCGGGAAACAACACGGTGCGCGGGTCCGGCGACCACCAGAGAATCGGCTGGCCTTCGGAAAACCACGGAAAACAGCCGTGGCGATACGCCTGGATCAAACGATCGGCAGACAGATCTCCGCCAGCGGCGAGCAGTCCGTTGGGGTCGCGCATGGCCTTTTCCAGTGGCGGAAAAGTCAGGGAATTGCGTTGTAACCAAGTCAGCATGGCATCCAGGCTTGCAGAAGGGGAGGGCAGTGCGGGCCGTTCGGCCCGCGATAAAGTGTGCCGTTAAATGACAGGAATGTCGTCCAGATACTTCTCGGCATCGAGCGCGGCCATGCAGCCGGCGCCGGCTGAGGTGACGGCCTGGCGATAAACATGGTCAGCGACATCGCCGGCGGCAAACACGCCGGGGATGGCGGTGGCGGTGGCATCGCCGTCGCTGCCGCCCTTGACCTGCAAATAACCGTCACGCATCGGCAACTGGCCTTGAAACAGGTCGGTGTTGGGTTTGTGGCCAATCGCGATGAACACGCCGGACAGCGCCAGCTCGCGGGTTTCGCCGGTGTGGCTGTCGCGCAGACGAGCGCCGGTCACACCGCTGGCATCACCGAGCACTTCGTCGAGATTCTGGTTCCAGTGCAGGCGCACATTGCCGTTGGCGGCTTTTTCGAAGAGTTTGTCCTGGAGGATTTTCTCTGAGCGCAACTTGTCGCGACGATGGACCAAATGCACTTCTTTGGCGATGTTCGACAAGTACAGCGCTTCCTCCACGGCAGTGTTGCCACCACCGATGACCGCGACCACCTGATTGCGATAAAAGAATCCGTCACAGGTCGCACAGGCGGAAACGCCCTTGCCGGCGAAGGCTTCTTCCGACGGCAGGCCCAGATACTGCGCCGAGGCGCCGGTGGCAATGATCAGCGCGTCGCAGGTGTAGGTGCCGCTGTCGCCGACAAGCTCAAACGGGCGCTGCTGCAACTTGGCGGTGTGGATGTGGTCGTAAACGATCTCTGTGGCAAAGCGTTCGGCGTGTTTCTGCATGCGTTCCATCAGTACCGGGCCGGTAAGGCCTTCGACGTCGCCGGGCCAGTTGTCGACTTCGACCGTGGTGGTGAGCTGGCCACCGGCCTGCAGTCCGGTGATGACCACCGGTTTGAGGTTGGCGCGAGCGGCGTATACGGCGGCGCTGTAACCGGCCGGGCCGGAGCCGAGGATGATCAGGCGTGAATGCTTCGCTGCGTTCATCAAATACACCTCATAAGCCTTTGTCACAAAAGGTAATGCATGCTCAAATTGGCCCACAGGTTTGTGTGCTTGACTATGCTTTACCCTGGGGTTTGAAGCATGGCATCGCACGTACAAACCCGTACAATGCCGGGCTGTTACAGAATATTCGCGCTGTGCCGTGTTTTTAAAAGCCTCGGCGCAGTGTTAAAAGTAGTCCCAGTTGCGCTCGCTCACTTTGTTACCTGCCTGGATTGGGCAGTTTTTTATCGTCATTCAATAGATGGACGCGCCTCGGGCGCAGGAAAAGTAGCGTTTTGAAGAAATCCACCGCAGCACCTAAAACAGTCGTTCCGCTCTGGCGCCAACAGTTGCACTACCGGCTCAAGGAAGGTGCATTGATCGCCATTGGCGCCTTGTGCCTGTTCCTGATGATGGCCTTGCTGACCTACGGCAAGGACGATCCGGGCTGGAGCCACAACAGCAAGATCGACGACGTGCAGAATTTCGGCGGCCCGGCGGGCTCCTACAGCGCCGACATCCTGTTTATGGTGCTCGGCTATTTCGCCTATATCTTCCCGTTGCTGCTGGCGATCAAGGCTTATCAGATATTCCGTCAGCGTCACGAGCCGTGGCAGTGGAGCGGCTGGCTGTTCTCCTGGCGCCTGATCGGTCTGGTGTTTCTGGTGCTGTCCGGCGCTGCGCTGGCGCATCTGCACTTTCATGCGGCGTCGGGTCTGCCGGCGGGTGCGGGGGGTGCGCTGGGCGAAAGCCTCGGCAATCTGGCGAAGAACGCGCTGAACATTCAAGGCAGCACATTGCTGTTCATTGCCTTGTTCCTGTTCGGCCTGACCGTGTTCACCGACCTGTCGTGGTTCAAGGTGATGGACATCACCGGCAAGATCACCCTCGACCTGTTCGAACTGTTCCAGGGCGCACTCAACCGCTGGTGGTCGGCACGTACCGAGCGCAAACAACTGGTCGCGCAACTGCGTGAAGTCGACGATCGCGTGCATGACGTGGTCGCGCCAACGGTCACCGACAAGCGCGAGCAAGCCAAAGTCAAAGAACGCCTGATCGAACGTGAGCAAGCCCTGAGCAAGCACATGTCCGACCGCGAGAAACAGGTGCCGCCAGTGATTGCCCCGGCGCCGGTCAAGGCCCCGGAGCCAAGCAAGCGCGTACAGAAAGAGAAACAGGTGCCGTTGTTCGTCGACAGCGCCGTGGAAGGCACCTTGCCGCCGATCTCGATCCTCGATCCTGCGGAAAAGAAACAACTCAATTATTCTCCGGAATCCCTGGCAGCGGTCGGCCACTTGCTGGAGATCAAACTCAAGGAGTTCGGCGTCGAAGTCACGGTGGATTCGATCCATCCCGGCCCGGTGATTACCCGTTACGAAATCCAGCCGGCTGCTGGCGTCAAAGTCAGCCGCATTGCCAACCTGGCGAAAGACCTTGCGCGTTCGCTGGCCGTGACCAGTGTGCGGGTGGTCGAGGTGATTCCGGGCAAGACCACCGTCGGTATCGAGATTCCCAACGAAGACCGGCAGATCGTGCGCTTCTCCGAAGTGCTGTCGACGCCTGAGTACGACAACTTCAAATCGCCGGTTACCCTGGCGCTGGGCCACGATATCGGTGGCAAACCGGTGATCACTGACCTGGCGAAGATGCCGCACTTGCTGGTGGCCGGTACCACCGGTTCCGGTAAATCGGTGGGTGTCAACGCGATGATCCTGTCGATCCTGTTCAAGTCCGGCCCGGAAGACGCCAAGCTGATCATGATCGACCCGAAGATGCTGGAATTGTCGATCTACGAAGGCATTCCGCACTTGCTCTGCCCGGTCGTGACCGACATGAAAGACGCCGCCAACGCCCTGCGCTGGAGCGTTGCCGAGATGGAACGGCGCTACAAGCTGATGGCGAAGATGGGCGTGCGCAACCTGTCCGGCTTCAACGCCAAGGTCAAGGAAGCCCAGGACGCCGGCGAGCCGTTGAGTGATCCGTTGTACAAGCGCGAAAGCATCCACGACGAAGCGCCGCTGTTGCAGAAGCTGCCAACCATTGTTGTGGTCGTCGACGAATTCGCCGACATGATGATGATCGTCGGCAAGAAGGTTGAAGAACTGATCGCCCGTATCGCGCAGAAGGCGCGTGCGGCGGGTATCCACTTGATCCTCGCGACCCAGCGACCGTCGGTGGACGTGATCACCGGTCTGATCAAGGCCAACATTCCGACACGTATGGCGTTCCAGGTGTCGAGCAAGATCGACTCGCGGACCATCATCGACCAGGGCGGCGCCGAACAACTGCTCGGCCACGGTGACATGCTCTACATGCCGCCGGGCACCAGCCTGCCGATCCGCGTTCACGGCGCGTTCGTTTCCGACGAAGAAGTCCATCGCGTGGTGGAAGCGTGGAAACTGCGCGGCGCACCGGAATACAACGACGACATCCTCAACGGTGTCGAAGAGGCCGGCAGCGGCTTTGAAGGCAGCAGCGGTGGCGGCGATGGCGATGATCCGGAAACCGACGCGCTGTATGACGAAGCCGTACAGTTCGTCCTCGAGAGCCGTCGGGCATCGATTTCTGCGGTACAGCGCAAGCTGAAGATCGGTTACAACCGCGCTGCGCGGATGATCGAAGCCATGGAAATGGCCGGCGTCGTCACCTCCATGAACACCAACGGTTCGCGTGAAGTTCTGGCCCCGGGCCCGGTTCGCGACTGATTGCAAAAGCAAGAGGCGGGACAATGATGTTCCGCCGCTCTCCCACGAGTATTCAAGAGGACTCCCATGCGTCTTATCCGCATGCTGTTGCCAGTACTGGCGTTGACCACCCTCACGGCTCACGCCGATGACAAGGACGTGGCACGTCTGACCCAATTGCTGGAAACATCCAAGACCCTGAGCGCGAACTTCTCGCAGCTGACCCTCGACGGCGGCGGCACGCAGTTGCAGGAAACCACTGGCGACATGACCCTGCAGCGTCCGGGCCTGTTCTACTGGCACACCAACGCGCCGGCCGAGCAGACCATGGTTTCCGATGGCAAGAAAGTCACCCTGTGGGACCCGGATCTGGAACAGGCCACCATCAAGAAGCTCGACGAACGCCTGACCCAGACCCCGGCGCTGCTGCTGTCCGGTGACGTGTCGAAGATCAGCCAGAGCTTCGACATCAGCGCGAAAGAAGCGGGCGGCGTGATCGACTTCACCCTCAAGCCGAAAACCAAGGACACCCTGTTCGACAACCTGCGTCTGTCATTCCGCAACGGTCTGCTTAACGACATGCAACTGATCGACAGCGTCGGCCAGCGCACCAACATCCTGTTCACCGGGGTCAAGGCCAACGAGCCAGTGCCAGCCTCGAAGTTCAAGTTCGACATCCCCAAGGGTGCGGACGTGATCCAGGAATAAATCCAGGCCCCTTGTGTCAGGGCCTTTGTGGTGAGGGCCTGCTGTTGAGGGGCTATTGTGGCGAGGGGATTTATCCCCGTTGGGCTGCGCAGCAGTCGTCGCTTTTGGGGCAGCTTCGCAGCCCAACGGGGATAAATCCCCTCGCCACACGGTTTCACACAGTATTCGAAAAAATAGAGGTTTCAACGCTACGTGATGGATCTGTTTCGCAGTGCACCGATTGCCCAGCCACTGGCCGCGCGTTTGCGGGCGACCAATCTGGATGAGTACGTCGGCCAGGAACACCTGCTCGCTCGCGGCAAGCCTCTGCGTGAGGCGCTGGAGCAGGGTGCCCTGCATTCGATGATCTTCTGGGGCCCGCCCGGCGTGGGCAAAACCACCCTGGCGCGGTTGCTCGCGGAAGTCTCCGATGCGCACTTCGAAACGGTCTCGGCGGTGCTCGCCGGGGTCAAGGAGATCCGTCAGGCGGTTGAAATCGCCAAGCAGCAAGCCGGCCAGTACGGCAAGCGCACGATTCTGTTTGTCGATGAAGTGCACCGCTTCAACAAATCCCAGCAGGACGCGTTCCTGCCCTACGTTGAAGACGGCACGCTGATCTTCATCGGCGCCACCACCGAAAACCCTTCGTTCGAACTCAATAACGCCTTGTTGTCCCGCGCGCGCGTCTACGTGCTGAAAAGCCTCGACGAAGCAGCGCTGCGCAAACTGGTGCAGCGCGCGCTCAGCGAAGAGCGCGGCCTGGGCAAGCGCAATCTGACGCTCAACGATGAAGGTTTCCAGATGCTGCTGTCCGCCGCCGATGGCGATGGTCGGCGCCTGCTTAATCTGCTGGAAAACGCCTCGGATCTGGCCGAAGACGACAGCGAGATTGGCACCGAGCTGCTGCAAAGCCTGCTCGGCGACACCCGTCGACGCTTCGACAAAGGCGGCGAAGCGTTCTACGACCAGATATCGGCGCTGCACAAATCGGTACGCGGCTCCAACCCCGACGGCGCGTTGTACTGGTTCGCGCGGATGATCGACGGCGGTTGCGATCCGCTGTACCTGGCCCGGCGCGTGGTGCGCATGGCCAGCGAAGACATCGGCAACGCCGACCCGCGCGCACTGAGCCTGTGCCTCGCGGCGTGGGAAGTGCAGGAACGCCTCGGCAGCCCGGAAGGCGAGTTGGCGGTAGCGCAAGCCATCACTTATCTGGCGTGTGCGCCAAAAAGCAACGCGGTGTACATGGGTTTCAAAACCGCCCTGCGTGCCGCCGCCGAAAACGGCTCGCTGGAAGTGCCGCTGCATTTGCGCAACGCGCCGACCAAGCTGATGAAACAGTTGGGTTATGGCGACGAATACCGCTACGCCCACGACGAACCGGATGCCTACGCTGCCGGCGAAGACTATTTCCCGGAAGATCTCGAGCCGATCCCGTTCTACCAACCGGTGCCGCGCGGCCTTGAGCTGAAGATCGGCGAGAAGCTCAACCACCTCGCCCAACTTGATCGTTTAAGCCCTCGGCAGCGGAGAAAATAGTGCTTCCATTGATCGTTGCGGTCTCCGTCGGCGGGGTTGCCGGCACCTTGTTGCGCTTCGCCACCGGCAATTGGATCAACGCCAATTGGCCGCGGCACTTCTATACCGCGACGCTGGCCGTTAATATCGTGGGCTGTCTGTTGATTGGCGTGTTGTACGGCCTGTTTTTGATACGCCCGGAAGTGCCGATCGAGGTGCGCGCCGGGTTGATGGTCGGCTTCCTCGGGGGGCTGACGACTTTTTCATCCTTTTCACTGGATACGGTGCGCCTGCTGGAAAGCGGGCAAGTACCGCTGGCCCTGGGCTATGCGGCACTCAGCGTATTCGGCGGGCTGCTCGCAACGTGGGCTGGCCTGTCTTTGACCAAACTTTGATAACGAGAAACCGACATGCTCGATTCCAAACTGTTACGTAGCAACCTTCAGGACGTAGCGGACCGCCTGGCTTCCCGTGGCTTTGCCCTGGATACCGCGCGCATCGAAGCGCTGGAAGAACAGCGCAAGACCGTCCAGACCCGCACCGAAGCACTGCAGGCTGAGCGTAACGCGCGTTCCAAATCCATCGGTCAGGCCAAGCAGCGCGGCGAAGACATCGCTCCGTTGATGGCGGACGTCGAGCGTATGGCGGGCGAACTGAGCGCCGGTAAAGTCGAGCTGGACGGGATCCAGACCGAGCTGGACTCGATCGTGCTGGGTATTCCTAACCTGCCACACGAATCTGTGCCGGTCGGCAAAGACGAAGACGACAACGTCGAAGTGCGCCGCTGGGGCACGCCGACGGCCTTCGATTTCGAAGTGAAAGACCACGTTGCCCTGGGCGAGAAGTTCGGCTGGCTGGATTTTGAAACCGCCGCCAAGCTGTCCGGCGCCCGTTTCGCCTTGCTGCGTGGCCCGATCGCCCGTCTGCACCGCGCACTGGCGCAGTTCATGATCAACCTGCACGTCAATGAGCACGGCTACGAAGAGGCCTATACGCCTTATCTGGTTCAGGCCCCGGCGCTGCAAGGCACCGGTCAGCTGCCGAAGTTCGAAGAAGACCTGTTCAAGATCGCCCGCGAAGGCGAAGCCGATCTGTACCTGATCCCGACCGCCGAAGTGTCGCTGACCAACATCGTTGCCGGCGAAATCGTCGATTCGAAACTGCTGCCGATCAAGTTCGTCGCTCACACTCCGTGCTTCCGCAGCGAAGCCGGTGCGTCGGGTCGCGACACGCGCGGCATGATCCGTCAACACCAGTTCGACAAAGTTGAAATGGTCCAGATCGTTGAGCCGTCGACCTCGATGGAAGCGCTGGAAGGCCTGACCGCCAACGCCGAAAAAGTCCTGCAACTGCTCGGTCTGCCTTACCGTACCCTGGCCCTGTGCACCGGCGACATGGGCTTCAGCGCGGTCAAAACGTACGATCTGGAAGTGTGGATCCCGAGCCAGGACAAGTACCGCGAAATCTCCTCGTGCTCGAACTGCGGCGACTTCCAGGCCCGCCGCATGCAAGCGCGTTTCCGCAACCCGGAAACCGGCAAGCCTGAGCTGGTGCACACTTTGAACGGTTCGGGTCTGGCGGTCGGTCGTACGCTGGTGGCCGTGCTGGAAAACTACCAGCAGGCAGACGGTTCGATCCGCGTGCCGGACGTACTGAAGCCGTACATGGGTGGCCTTGAGGTCATCGGCTAAATGAAATATCTGCCGCTGTTTCACAACCTGCGCGGCAGTCGTGTGTTGGTCGTCGGTGGGGGGGAAATTGCCTTGCGCAAGTCCCGCCTGCTGGCCGACGCCGGTGCGCTGCTGCGGGTGGTCGCACCTGAAATCGAAGCGCAACTGCGCGAACTGGTCACAGCCTCTGCTGGCGAGTGCCTGTTGCGCGGTTACGTTGAAGCGGATCTGGACGGTTGCGGGCTGATCATCGCCGCCACCGACGACGAAACGCTGAACGCACAAGTCTCGACCGATGCTCATCGGCGCTGCGTGCCGGTCAACGTGGTCGATGCGCCTGCCTTGTGCAGCGTGATCTTCCCGGCGATTGTCGATCGCTCGCCGCTGATCATCGCGGTGTCCAGCGGCGGCGATGCGCCGGTGCTGGCGCGGTTGATTCGCGCCAAGATCGAAACCTGGATTCCATCGACTTACGGCCATCTGGCCGGGCTCGCGGCACGCTTCCGCAATCAGGTGAAAACCTTGTTTCCGGATGTGCAGCAGCGTCGTGGCTTTTGGGAAGACGTGTTCCAGGGCCCGATTGCCGATCGGCAACTGGCCGGGCAGGGCGCCGAAGCCGAGCGTTTGCTACAGGCGAAGATCGATGGCGAAGCCACGGTCACCACTGGTGAAGTGTATTTGGTCGGGGCAGGGCCGGGCGATCCGGATCTGCTGACCTTCAAGGCCTTGCGCCTGATGCAGCAAGCCGATGTGGTGCTGTACGACCGCTTGGTCGCGCCGGCGATTCTTGAACTGTGCCGTCGCGATGCCGAACGCATTTATGTCGGCAAGCGTCGTGCCGATCACGCCGTGCCGCAGGATCAGATCAACCAGCAACTGGTCGATTTGGCCAAGGCCGGTAAGCGTGTGGTGCGTTTGAAGGGCGGTGATCCGTTCATCTTCGGCCGTGGCGGCGAAGAGATCGAAGAGCTGGCGGCCCACGGCATTCCGTTTCAGGTGGTGCCGGGAATTACGGCGGCCAGCGGTTGCGCGGCGTATGCCGGGATTCCGCTGACCCATCGTGATTACGCGCAGTCAGTGCGTTTTGTTACCGGGCATTTGAAGGACGGTTCCACCGATCTGCCGTGGGCCGACCTCGTCGCGCCGGCGCAGACGCTGGTGTTCTACATGGGTCTGGTGGGTTTGCCGGTTATCTGCGAACAGCTGATCAAGCACGGTCGTTCGGCGGATACCCCGGCGGCGTTGATTCAGCAGGGCACCACGGTCAATCAACGGGTCTTTACCGGCACGCTGGCTGATCTGCCGCGATTGGTGGCGGAGCATGAAGTGCATGCGCCGACATTGGTGATCGTTGGGGAAGTGGTGCAACTGCGCGAGAAACTGGCGTGGTTCGAGGGCGCTCAGGCGCAGGTCTGAAGCAGATCAAAAGATCGCAGCCTTCGGCAGCTCCTACAGGGGAACGCATTCTCATGTAGGAGCTGCCGAAGGCTGCGATCTTTTGTTGTTAACCCTTCAACCAAACCCCTTTGCCAGCCAACCGCGCCCGATCATGGGCCACAGTGAAATCCTGCTCCGGTCCCTTCGGCACAACTCCCGTCGGGTTGATGGTCTTGTGGCTGCCGTAGTAGTGATTTTTGATGTGCTGAAAATCCACCGTCTCGCCAATCCCCGGCAACTGATACAACTCACGCAACCAGTTCGACAGATTCGGGTAATCGGCAATCCGCCGCAGGTTGCACTTGAAGTGGCCGTGGTACACCGCGTCAAACCGAATCATGGTGGTGAACAGACGCACGTCCGCTTCAGTCAGGAATTCCCCGCTCAGATAACGGTTGGCGCCTAACACGCGCTCCAGATGATCGAGTTCGGCAAACACCTCATCGAACGCTTCCTCATAAGCCTGTTGCGAAGTCGCAAAGCCTGCGCGATAGACACCGTTGTTTACCGCTGGATAGATCCGCTCGTTCAGCGCATCGATTTCACCGCGCAACGGCGCCGGGTAGAAGTCCAGATCGTTGCCGGTCAAGCCATCGAACGCGCTGTTGAACATGCGGATGATTTCCGCCGATTCGTTGCTGACGATGCGCTTGAGCTTTTTGTCCCACAGCACCGGCACGGTCACACGGCCGGTGTAGTCGGCGGTATCGGCGGTGTAGCGTTGGTGCATGAAGTCGAAACCATCGAGTTTGTCGCCGGTCGAGCCGTGCGACTTGTCGAAAGTCCAGCCGTTCTCCAGCATCAACCAACTGACCACCGAAACGTCGATCAGACTTTCCAGACCTTTGAGCTTGCGCAGGATCAGCGTGCGATGCGCCCATGGACAGGCGAGAGAAACGTAGAGGTGATAACGCCCGGCTTCGGCGGCGAAGCCACCTTCACCGCTCGGGCCGGGCTGGCCGTCTGCGGTCACCCAGTTGCGGCGCTTGGCCTGTTCGCGCTGAAATGCGCCGTCCTTGCTGCTTTCGTACCACTTGTCCTGCCAGTGGCCGTCGACGAGTAAACCCATGATCAAGACTCCGTAAACCAATAATCGTTGGAGTCGAGTCTATTCCGATGAGTTCGAACAAAAAGCGCAAAGATCGGGCGTGAATGATCGGTTAAATCGATTTGTCCCGGGCGGCCCAATATTGCTCGGCGGTGGCGAAAGCCTGTTCACGGTTTTGACCGAGACCGCGCAATGCCAGGGCCATGGTCGCAATCAGGGCCATTTGCGGGTAGCTGTCGACCACGTCGCCGCGCCACACGGCCTTCAGGTGTTCGACCTCCAGCGAGGCCGGTTTGACGTGACGTTGCGCCGACAGTTGCGGCCATTCCTCGTCCCAGCTCTCGCCGCCGGTAGTACCGTAAAGGTGACTGTCGGCATCCGGGTTGATCTCGATTTCGCCGCCGTCGCCCTTGACCACAATCGCCGTGTCGCCAAGCAGACCGCTGGCATCGCGGTGCACAGCCTGATAGCCCGGGTGGAAGATGCTTTGCAGCCCGCAACGTGCGCCCAGCGGATTGAGAATCCGCGCCAGCGAATGAATCGGTGAGCGCAGGCCCAGCGTATTGCGCAGGTCGATCATCTTTTGCAGTTGCGGCGCCCAGTCCACCAGCGGCATGAACGCCAGGCCACCGTTATCCAGCGCCGTGCCAACCTGCTGCCAATTGCGGCACAACGCAATGTTCAGCTCGCCGAGCAGTTGTTCGCTATACAGGCGCCCGGCGGTGTGCGCGCCGCCGCCGTGCATGAAAATGCGCAGGCCGTTCTGCGCCAGGCACTTGGCCGCCAGCAGATACCACGGCAGATGGCGCTTCTTGCCGGCATAGGTCGGCCAGTCCAGATCGACATTCAAGGCCGGCGCCTGCAAACGTGCGCGCAGGGCTTCGGTGAAACCGGCCATTTCCTCGGCGCTTTCTTCCTTGTGCCGCAGCAACATCAGAAAGGCGCCGAGCTGAGTGTCTTCGACCTTGTCGTCGAGGACCATGCCCATCGCCTCGCGAGCCTCTTCGCGGGTCAGGTCGCGAGCGCCGCGTTTACCCTTGCCGAGAATGCGCACGAATTGGGCGAACGGGTGCTCGGCGGGTGTTTCGAGGGTCAGCGCTGGAAAGTCGGTCATAAGCAATTCGTCGGTTTGGGCAGGCCCGCCAGTTTCGCGGCGAGTTTGGCAGGGGTGCCTTTGAACAGTCGGTTCAGGTGCAGGCTGTTGCCTTTATCCGGGCCGAGTTTCAGCGCGGTGTACTTGATCAGCGGACGTGTGGCCGGCGACAGCTGGAATTCTGCATAGAAGCTGCGCAGCAGTTCGAGGACTTCCCAGTGTTCAGGCTTCAACTCGATCTCTTCTGCGGCGGCGAGGGCGCTGGCGACGTCGGCCGACCAGTCGCTCAAGTCGACCAGAAAACCGTCCTTGTCCAGTTCGATGGCGCGGGCGCCGACGGTGATCGAATTCATAGCCAGCTATTAACCTTGTCGTGGTGGGTCGACAGCTCGACGAAGGCCGGGTAATCGATGGGGTCGGCCCAGTCCGGGATCTCGATGGCGCGGGCCTGCGCGTCTTCCGCGAGGATGAACAGTTTCACCTGACGGCTTTGCAGCGCATTAAACGGCGCAGTGCCGGGTTGCAACGCATAAGCCGCGTCGCCGGACAGCAGCAACGCGTCTGCATTGCCGATGATGCGCAGGCAACTGTTCAAGCGATCGTCGCCGAACGGGGAATGAGACAACACGTGCAAAGTCGACATCAGAGGGTGATCACTTGGTCGTAACGGTCAATAAGGGCGGTGATTTGCTCGGCGGCCAGCGCCTGCGCTTCGTCCAGCGACAACTGGTCGAGGCCACGGGCGCTGGCGCTGTCGGCGCAGTAGAACAACTCTTCTACACCAAACATCGGCAGCGCTTGCAGGTTGGCGCTGAGATCTTTCTGTTGCAGGGCCTTGGCGTTCTGCCCGGCAGCGAGTTGCAACACACCGTCATCGAGAAACAGCAGACCGATCGGCAGATCGAAGGCGCCACCGGCGAGGACGATGTCCAGCGCTTCGCGGGCAGCCGGGCCGGACCATGGCGATTGGCGGCTGATGAGCAGCAGGGATTTGGCCATGTTACGCACCTCCGAAGCAGATCAGACGGTCGGCGTCTTGCACCGCGTCGTGCAACTGACCGAGGCCGGACAACTCCCACGGCGCGCTGACTGAGACGGCTTCACGCTGATAACGCTTGGCTTCCTCATTGTTCAACACACCACGACGCAGGGCAGCAGCGATACACACCACGCCGTCGAGCTTTTGCTCACTGATGAATGTGCGCCACTGCTTGGGCAGGTCGAGTTCGTCCTGCGGCGAGACCACCGCGTCCGAGGCGTTGTAGACGCCGTCCTGATAGAAAAACAACCGGACAATTTCATGCCCACCGGCCAGCGCAGCCTGCGCGAACAGCAGGGCGCGGCGCGAGGAGGGCGCGTGGGCGGCGGAAAACAGCGCGATGGCGAACTTCATGACGGACTCGATCAGCAAAACTGCGGCCATGATAAAGCATTGCGGCCGCCAAAGGATCGCGCAAACCCGATCCCTGTAGGCGCTGCGGCACGTTGCGATCTGTTGATCTTGATTTTAAAAAACCAGATCAAAAGATCGCAGCCCGTTTCGCTCGTCAGCGCCTACAGGGGATTTGCGGTTAGCGGGGCATGTAGCCCAGTTGCCAGCGCCGCGGGATTTTCAGCGAGAGCAGCCCGATCATCGCGGCCAGCAAACCGCTGGCAAACATCGCCTTGAGTCCGAAATGATGTTCCAGCACCGCTCCGAGAATCGCGCCGATAAACATCCCGCTCCACGGCACCAGTTGCACCCGCCAGCCGCTGCGCCGTTCGCCAAGCATCCAGCGGCCCAGTCCGCGTCCGAATCGCGACAACGCGCCGGTGACATAGGTGAGTCCGACCGGTAAACCATTCACTTCTTCGACCGACGCGTTGAGCATGCCCATCGCAATGATCGCTGCGAGCAATGCCGGCAGTTGCGTGTCATACGGCCAGGCTGCCGCCGCACAGAGCAGGGTGGCGATGCACAGCAAAAGCGGCAGCGCGCGTCGTCCGGCCAGACGCGCCACGACAACCCCCAAGGTGTTACCGACCACGAACGTGGCGACAAGAATCACCAGGCGCATGGTCAGTCCGATGTCACCAACGCTGATTGCCACGGCCAGTCGGGTAGTATTTCCGCTCATGAACGAGACGAAGTCGCCGCTGGCCATGAAGCCGATTGCATCGGTCATTCCGGCCAGTACCGACAGGCTCGCCACCAGTGCCAGACCCACGCGGCCGCGCCACTTTTGCGTGTGCAGATGGCCAGGGCTGGCGCGATGAGTCGAGGCGGATGGCAGCATCGGTGCAGGTGTCCTTGAGCGGCGGTTACGGTTCTATCCCATACAAATCGCAATATTCCAGCCAATCCATCCCGGCCATTTCTGCCACTTCCCGATGCACTTCCAAGCGTTGCGCCTGATATTCCTCGGGCGAATCAGCCGTCAGTTGCAAGGTCAATTCCCAGGCAAACAGTCCGAGATTTTCCGCCTCGGCCTCAAACGCTTCATGCAGGCGTTCTTCGCGATACTGCGCCTGGGTTTCGCCCTTGGCCTGGGCCAGCAACGGGTTGAGATGATCGAGACTTTCGCGCAGCTCGGGGCGGGCATCGAGAAATACTTGCAGGGCGTGTTCATGTCGTTGGTCGGTAGGCGCCATGGGTTTTCCTTGTGAGGCTGATGTCCTTAGGTTGCCGTAGCGGCGGGCAGGTGTCGCGCTATAAATGCAGTAAAGCAGAACGATTTCCCGCGTTGCAGTGATACAGTCCGCTTTTTTCTGAATGAGCGAATGCAATGCGAATTCTGATGGTAGCGCTGGCCGCGACGATGCTGGGCGGTTGCGCGGGTTCGGCGATGAACGATGCTCGCACGCAAGCCCCTTACAAAGTACTGACCTCGGACAAAGCCGAGAAAGTCGTGGCCCAGTGCGTGCAATTCGGCTGGCAGGACGAGGCGGTGTTCGGTGTCGATGCGGCGGCTTATCTGGAGCCACGCAAGCTTGGCGGGACAACGGTCTATACGCGTTCGGCGGAGTCGTTTGTCGACGTGATCACCGAGGCGTCGGGCACGACCTTGAATTACTACGCGCAGAAGGATGATTTTGTTGCCAAGCGGCGCCTGGCGGCGTTGGCGACCTGCCTGTAACGATGCAGTGATACTTTTGCCGCTTTCGCGAGCAGGCTCGCTCCCACATTGGAATGCATTTCAATTGTGGGAGCGAGCCTGCTCGCGAAGAGGCCCTTGAATTCAACCGATAAGCCGCTTCTGAAAGAAATGCCGTTTGTGTCCCAGCGGATAATCGACAATCTCGCCACACTCGCTAAATCCCACCTTGCGGTAAAACTCCGGCGCCTGAAACGAAAAGGTGTCGAGCCAGATCCCGACGCAATCGTTGTCCCGGGCAAAATCCTCGGCCATCTGCATCAACTTTGACCCGATGCCCTGGCCGCGCCCTTGCTCCGGCACTGCCAGCAGCTCAATGAATAACCAGCGATAGAACGTGTGGCCATACAGGCCGCCGAGAATCGCGTCGTGCTCGTCGCGCACCAACAGCGCCAGCGGCTCCTTCTTCGAGGCGCCGGCCTGGGCGATGTTATGCGCGCGCAACGGCGCCAGAATCGCGTTGCGTTGTTCTTCGGTGGGGTTCTGCGACAACTCGATATGCAAGTTCATGCATGACTTCCTTGTGGTCTGAATCAACAGCCTATCCCGCCCGACGGCCATCTTCCAAACGCTTCTTCAACTCGGTGGAACTGCCGCTCTCACGCCGGGGTCTAGCCTTTACAGCGTCATTCCAGCACGCGGTTGATGAGGACATCCCATGAACATTTTCGAAGCCCTTCGCGAAAGCCACGACCGCCAGCGCAGCTACGTCAAAACCCTGATCGAGACCAGCGGTGACACGCCGGAACGGGTCGAGGCCTACAAACAGCTCAAGGCTGAACTGCAAGCTCATGAAACCGCCGAAGAACGGCACTTCTACATCCCGTTGATGGAGTTCGACAACGGCGTCGATCTCAGCCGTCACGCGATTTCCGAACACCATGAAATGGACGAGATGATGGAAGAACTCGACGAGACCGAGATGTCCAGCCCCGCGTGGCTGGCCACGGCGAAAAAACTCTCGGAAAAGGTCCATCACCATCTCAAGGAAGAAGAGCAGAAGTTCTTTCAGATGGCCGGCAAACTGCTCAACGAAAAGCAGAAAGAGCAGCTCGCCGGGCAATACGAAAAGGAGTTCAAGGCGCAGTTGCCGTGATGGGTGAATGCAAGATTTCGTAACATCGACGTGTACGCCTTTGGCTACACGTCAGGTACGAATCGTTGCAATGTACTGTTTATCTATCCAGTGTTTTCGCCGTTTCAGTGGTTTTGCACGTCGTGCTGCGACAAAAGCGCCGATGGACAAAAAATACCCCTCCGTTAGCTTGAAGGCCTCTCCTCGGACAGGAGAGTTCTTAAATCAACGGAGTGAAAAACATGAATCAACCACAAGCACTAACCCAACTGCGACACGGTCGTGTCATTTCCCCTGCCAGCCGCGGTGCGGTTGCCATCGAGCAAGGATTGCTCGGTGCCTGGCAGGTCAACGAGATGGAAGGTGGCAAGAACTTCCCGGCACTGACGGCGGGACCTTTCCCGGCGCCGTATCAGACTGACTCTGACAGTGTCACGCCGCCGGCCGACGGCTACATTCTCAGCGGTGGCAAGACCGATGCCCGTGACTGCGTGAACTTCACCAGCGAGGAAATGAGCAAGAAGCTCGCTCGCCCGTTCACCTGGCCGCTGCTTAACGTCACCCCGGGGCAGACCCTCGAAATCAAATGGGAATACACCGCGCCGCACACCACTCGCGGCTATCGCTGGCTGATCACCAAGGATGGCTGGGACCCGAAACAACGCATCACCCGCGCGGAACTGGAAACCCAACCGTTCTTCGAGGATTTCTACCCGCAGGTGCCTTACTACAGCTATCCGAACGAGCTGAAGGCCAAGGTCAATCACGCGGTGAAACTACCGGCCAATAAAAAGGGTCATCACGTTATCGTGCTGATGTGGATCGTCGCCAACACTGGCAACGCCTTCTATCAGGCTTTTGACGTCGACTTCAAATAGCGTTCGTAACGCCAAATCCACACGTTCTGAAGGATTAGAACATGTCAAACATCGACTTTTCTTTAATGCACAACGCGGCGAGCGATGCTGCCTCTCTGATGCCGGACATTGCCGGCAAGAAGATCCTCATGGGCTTCTGGCACAACTGGCCGGCGGGGCCGAGCGATGGTTATCGTCAAGGCCGTTTCGCCAGCCTCGCGCTTGAAGAGGTGCCCAAGGAGTACAACGTGGTTGCGGTAGCCTTCATGAAGGGCCGCGGGATTCCGACCTTCAAACCGTTCAATGTCTCCGATGCCGAGTTTCGCCGCCAGGTCGGTGTGCTCAACAGTCAGGGGCGGGCGGTGCTGATTTCCCTCGGCGGTGCCGATGCGCACATCGAGCTGCGCGCCGGCCAGGAACAACCGCTGGCCAACGAGATCATCCGGCTGGTGGAAACCTATGGCTTCGATGGTCTGGACATCGATCTTGAACAGAGCGCGATTGATTTCGCTGCCAACAAGACTGTCCTGCCGGCTGCGCTGAAACTGGTCAGGGATCATTACGCCGGTCAGGGCAAGCACTTCATCATCAGCATGGCCCCGGAGTTTCCCTACCTGACCAGTAACGGCAAATACGTCGGTTACCTGCAGGCACTGGAAGGCTACTACGACTTCATCGCGCCGCAGTTCTACAACCAGGGTGGCGACGGCGTCTGGGTGCCTGAAGCGAATAACGGTGCGGGCGCGTGGATCGCGCAGAACAACGATGCGCTGAAGGAGGACTTCCTCTATTACCTGACCGAAAGTCTGGTAACCGGCACGCGTGGCTTCACCAAAATCCCGGCGGACAAGTTCGTCATCGGTCTGCCAGCGAACAATGATGCGGCTGCCACCGGTTACGTGATCGATAACACCGTGGTCGGCAATGCGCTGAAGCGTCTGGCGATCAAGGGGCATCCGATCAAAGGCTTGATGACCTGGTCGGTCAACTGGGACAACGGCGTCAGCAAGGATCGCGTGCCGTACAACTGGGAATTCAGCCGGCGTTATGGGCCGCTGATTCATGGGGCGCGGTTGTCTGATCAGGCGTTTGATGCGCTCGTGGAGGGTATTGCGCATCAGCGGTAAGTGAACAAAAAGCCCGGTAGCGCTGCCGGGCTTTTTTGTGGGTTGGTCAAGATCAAAAGATCGCAGCCTGCGGCAGTTCCTACATTTAGAAGCCTTCCAAACGTCCGGTGGTTCCTGGCCACTGCCCACCTTCAAGCACCAACAGCCGCTCTTTTGCCTCAAGGCCTCCGGCAAACCCGGTCAGTTTTCCGGATGCGCCAATCACCCGATGACACGGCGCGACGATGGAGATCGGATTACGCCCGTTCGCCGCACCCACCGCTCTTACCGCAGCAGGATTGCCGATCTGCGCGGCGATCTGGCTGTAGGTGCGTGTTTGGCCAAACGGAATGGTCAGCAATGCGGCCCAGACCTGTTTCTGAAACGCAGTGCCGGCGAAGTCCAGTTCAAGATCGAAGCAATCGCGCGTACCGGCAAAATATTCTTCGAGCTGCCGGGCGGTTTTCAGCAGGATCGGATTGTCCGGCGCTGCGCTCATCGGCCCGAGGGGCACGCGGTTCGGTTTGTCGTTTTCCCAGAGGATGGCCGCCAGTCGTGCGCCGTTCGCGACCAGCTTCAGCTCGCCGACCGGCGAGGGCAGGGTGATGAACGTGTAGGGCATGACGACAGGCTCCGGCGCAAAGTGTGAACGGCGTCCAGCATAGCGCCCGTGCTGGGAGGCGCAATACGCAAAGCCGACCATACTGCTTGTTGCTCTTGAAGCGTTCCCCTGGGTTTTGCCCATCTCCTAAAAACAAAAAAGAGATCGACTCATGAAGTACGAACCTTTTGCCAAATCGCTGATAGCGACCTCACTGGCACTCAGCTGCCTCATGGCTCACGCCGCCTCGGTGGCCCCGGTTGCCGCCGAAAACGGCATGGTGGTCACCGCGCAACACCTCGCCACTCACGTTGGCGTCGACGTCTTGAAGAGCGGCGGGAATGCCGTGGATGCCGCTGTTGCAGTGGGTTATGCGCTGGCGGTGGTGTATCCCGCCGCCGGTAACCTGGGCGGTGGCGGTTTCATGACCATTCAATTGGCGGACGGGCGCAAGACCTTCCTCGACTTCCGCGAAAAAGCCCCGCTGGCAGCGACCGCCAACATGTACCTCGACAAGGACGGCAACGTCGTCCCGGATCTGAGTACGCGTGGCCATCTGGCCGTCGGCGTGCCGGGCACCGTGTCCGGCATGGAGCTGGCCCTGAGCAAGTACGGCACTAAACCGCGCAAGGAAATGATCGCGCCGGCCATCAAACTGGCTGAAGACGGTTTTGAACTGGAGCAGGGCGACGTCGAACTGCTGGACTACGCCACCGATGTGTTCAAAAAGGACATGCGCGATTCCGGTTCGATTTTCCTGCACAACGGCGAGCCGATGCAGGTCGGGCAGAAACTGGTGCAAAAGGATCTCGGTAAAACCCTGCGGACGATTTCGGAAAAAGGCGCCGACGGGTTCTACAAAGGCTGGGTGGCCGACGCCATCGTGACCTCCAGCCAGGCCAACAAGGGCATCATCACCCAGGCCGACCTCGACAAGTACAAGACGCGCGAACTGGCGCCAGTGGAGTGCGATTACCGTGGCTATCACGTGGTCTCCGCGCCACCGCCAAGCTCCGGCGGTGTGGTGATCTGCCAGATCATGAACATTCTTGAAGGCTATCCGATGAAGGATCTGGGCTTCCATTCGGCCCAGGGCATGCACTACCAGATCGAAGCGATGCGCCACGCTTACGTGGATCGCAACAGCTACCTCGGCGATCCGGATTTCGTCAAGAACCCGATCGAGCACCTGCTCGACAAGAACTACGCGACCAAACTGCGCGACGCCATCCAGCCACAGAAGGCCGGTGTGTCGGCTGAGCTGAAACCCGGCGTCGCACCGCATGAAGGCAGCAACACCACGCACTATTCGATCGTCGACAAGTGGGGCAACGCGGTCTCGGTCACCTACACCCTCAATGACTGGTTCGGCGCCGGCGTGATGGCAAGCAAAACCGGGGTGATCCTCAACGACGAAATGGACGACTTCACCTCCAAGGTCGGCGTGCCGAACATGTACGGCCTGGTGCAGGGCGAAGCCAACGCCATCGCCCCGGGCAAGGCGCCGCTGTCGTCGATGAGCCCGACCATCGTCACCAAGGACGGCAAAGTGGTGATGGTGGTGGGCACACCGGGTGGCAGCCGGATCATCACCGCGACCTTGCTGACCATGCTCAACGTCATCGACTACGGCATGGGCTTACAGGAAGCGGTCGATGCGCCACGCTTCCACCAGCAGTGGATGCCGGAAGAAACCAACCTCGAAGACTTCGCCGCCAGCCCGGATACGAAGAAGATCCTCGAAAGTTGGGGTCACAAGTTTGCAGGTCCCCAGGATGCTAACCATATCGCCGCGATTCTGGTCGGCGCGCCGTCGCTGGGCGGTAAACCGGTCGGCAAAAACCGCTTCTACGGCGCCAACGATCCACGGCGCAACACCGGGTTGTCACTGGGTTACTGAGAGGCGTAAAAAGGGGGCGGAGTCATATCCGCCCCTGTCTCAAGGACTGATCAAGGAAGGCACACCATGACCACCGCATTGCTGATCATCGACGTGCAGCGCGCTCTCTGTTCGGGCGAATACCAGTGCTTCGACATTCCCCGCGTGATCGAAGCGATCAACGTTCTTAGCGGCCGTGCCCGCAAGGCCGGCGTGCCAGTGGTGCTGGTTCAGCACGAAGAAAAGGACAGCCCGCTGGCCCATGGTGCCGAAGGCTGGCAATTGGCCGAAGGCCTTGAAACAAGCCCGAAAGACCTGCGCGTGCGCAAGACCACCCCGGATTCGTTCTACCAGACCGACTTGCGCAAACTGCTGCCCGGCGAAGATTTCGAGCAACTGGTCATCTGCGGCCTGCAAACCGATTACTGCGTCAATGCCACCGTGCGCCAGGCCCATCAACTGGGTTATGACGTGGTGCTCGCCGCCGATGCACATTCGACCATCGATAATGGCAACACCAGCGCCGAAGACATCATTGCCGAATACAACAAGGACCTCGCCCACCTGACCGGCTCCGTGGCCCGCATCGACGTAGAACTCGCCGCCGCCATCACCTTCAAATAACCCCCCGAGCCACTGTAGGAGCAACGCGTGCTCGCGAAAGCGGTGTGCCTGTAACGCATGTTTTGGCTGACACGACGCCTTCGCGAGCAAGCCCGCTCCCACAATAATGGGGGTGTTTACAGATTCCTGCGTCCGGCATAACTCCCCTGTGGGAGCGAGCTTGCTCGCGAAAGCGGTGTGCCTGTAACGCATGTTTTGGCTGACACGACGCCTTCGCGAGCAAGCCCGCTCCCACAATAATGGGGGTGTTTACAGATTCCTGCGTCCGGCATAACTCCCCTGTGGGAGCGAGCTTGCTCGCGAAAGCGGTGTGCCTGTAACGCATGTTTTGGCTGACACGACGCCTTCGCGAGCAAGCCCGCTCCCACAATAATGGGGGTGTTTACAGATTCCTGCGTCCGGCATAACTCCCCTGTGGGAGCGAGCCTGCTCGCGAAGGCGGCAGCACTGACAACACTCCGCTGGCATAATGCCGCCGCCCCGAAGAATGGAATCTGTCGATGTTGTCTTGCAAACTCTGCTACGTAGCGTCGAAACGGTCGCTGTCGATTGATTACGACCTGCTCAGCCTGGGCGTGGCGCGGACTGAGCAGGAAAACGAGCTACCGCACACGCTGCTCAAAGGCGATTATCAGACGTTGTTGCAAAAACGGACGGTGAAACTTTGCCGCTGGATTTCATGCCCTGACACTCTGCGGCGAGGTACTTGGCGAACATCGTCGGGGCTGCCCAGCAGCCCCGCGTCATTCACGTCGCGAACAACCATCCGCGCGCACTTTTCATCGGTTCCGACACCACCCCCTCCAGCACCATTCGCGTAATCGTTTCCGCCGCTGCCTGATAGTCCTCATCCTGCGGTTCGGCGCGCCCGGTGATGCAGCCCATCTGCCAGCCGATGTTGGTGTACGTGCGCGTCGCCGACCAGATGAACAGCATCAAATGTTGCGGATCCACCGGCGCGAGCAAGCCGCGCTCGATCCAGCTGCGCAGGCACTCGACATTGCGCCGCGCTTCGGCGTGCAGCAGGTCGCGACATTCGTCGGGCAATTGTCGGCCACCGAGCAACAGTTCGCCGCTGAACACCTTGGCAATCGCCGGATGTTCCCGGGCGATGCGAATCCGCGCCGCCACGTAGGCACGCAAACCAATCAGCGGATCATCGCTTTCACGTAGCACCGCCGAAGCTTCCAGCAGCGGTTCGACAAAACCCAGCAGCACTTTGCCGTAGAGGTTTTCCTTGGTCTGGAAGTAGTAATACAGGTTGGCCTTGGGCACCCCGGCACGGGCCGCGATGTCGCGAGTCTGGGTGGCGTCGAAGCCTTTGGCGGCGAATTCTTCGCTGGCGGCGGCGAGGATCAACTGCTCGTTACGTACGCGTATGGCACTCATGGAGACACGAATTGATTGGACGGCATGGAAAGCTTCTGGCGATTTCGGTTTCGCAATATACAAAACTATATAGCGGTGAATCCAGCATACTCGACGCGCAGCGCTATGCTGGTTCGATCATTGACGTAAAAAAGGAGGGGAAATGGCCATTCAGGCATTGCGCGCGGGCGCCGCACAGCTGGACGCGGTGGCGCAGTTATTCGACGCCTATCGAGGTTTTTACCAGCAACCGCCGAATCTTGAGCAATCACGCGCGTTCATCGCCGAGCGCATGGCCGGCAATGAGTCAGCGATTTTTCTGGTGCAGGATGAGTCCGGCGCGGCGCTGGGATTTGTGCAGTTGTACCCGACGTTTTCGTCGATCGACGCCCATCGCACCTGGTTGCTCAGCGATTTGTTCACCACGCCCGCTGCCCGTGGTCGCGGGGTAGGTCGCTTGCTGATGAACACGGCGCGAGAGTTTGCACTGCAGACCGGCGCCAAAGGCCTGATGCTGGAAACCGCCACCGATAACGTCACGGCGCAGGGTTTGTACGAGTCACTGGGGTACGTGCGCGACACGGGTTACTACACCTACCTGCTCGATTTGCGTCAGGGCTGAGTCAGTTCGTGCAGTAATTTTTCGATCTGCGCCAGCTCCCAGGTACTGAGCAAACTCACCGGATCAGTGCCGTAACGCTGCCAAGTGTCGAATGCGCCATCCCTGCCATCGGCAGTGCGGGCGTGTTCACAGTGATGTAGTCGACCATCTGCGAAATCCAGCAGCAGAGACCAACCGTCGATGTCCACCGCGACCATCCCGGCCGCGTTCGGCCGCTCGCAGACGTTGAACGCCAGCACGCCGAGCGCAGCGTCACGCAAACGCTGGCACACTTCGCGGGCAGTAAGAAAAGAGCCCATGTTTAAACTCGACGAGCAGAAGAGCGCGCCAGCATAAAGCCGAAGTCGACAAGTGTCAGCGATCACTGGCCCGATCCCGGACATTTCCGTAACATCCGCACCCCTTAAATCCCGCGAACATCTGCGGCCGCGCACGGCGGCCGCTCAGTCAGGTACAGCATGAAACCGATTCGTCTGCGCGCCGATGTCCTGGCCGGACTCACCACCTCGTTTGCCCTGTTGCCCGAATGCATTGCGTTCGCGCTGGTGGCGCACCTCAATCCGTTGATGGGCCTGTACGGCGCCTTCATCATTTGTACATTGACCGCGTTGTTCGGCGGGCGGCCGGGCATGGTCTCCGGCGCGGCCGGTTCGATGGCGGTGGTGATCGTTGCGCTGGTGGTCCAGCACGGCGTGCAATATCTGCTGGCGACGGTGCTGCTTGGCGGCTTGATCATGATGGCGTTCGGGCTGTTGCGCTTGGGCAAACTGGTGCGGATGGTGCCGCATCCGGTGATGCTCGGCTTCGTCAACGGCCTGGCGATCATTATCGCGCTGGCGCAACTGGAGCATTTCAAAAGCGGCGAAGCGTGGCTCAGCGGTACGCCGTTGTACTGGATGACCGGGTTGGTGGCGCTGACCATGGCCATCGTTTACGTCCTGCCGCGCCTGACCAAAGCGGTGCCGCCGGCGCTGGTGGCGATCCTCGGCGTCGGTCTGCTGGTCTACCTGTTCGGCCTGCCGACGCGCACCCTCGGTGACATGGCGCACATTGCCGGCGGCTTGCCGACGTTGGCCTTGCCGGACATCCCGTTGACCTTCGAGACCCTGCGCATCATCGCCCCGTACGCGATTCTGATGGCGCTGGTCGGCCTGCTGGAAACCCTGCTGACGCTTAATCTCACCGACGAAATCACCGAAACCCGTGGCTACCCGGACCGCGAATGCGTGGCGCTGGGCGCGGCGAACATGGTCTCGGGTGCATTCGGTGGCATGGGCGGTTGCGCGATGATCGGCCAGACCGTGATCAACCTCAGCTCGGGCGGGCGCGGGCGTTTGTCCGGGGTGGTCGCGGGCGTGCTGATTCTGTTGTTCATCCTGTTTCTGTCACCGCTGATCGAGCGCATTCCGCTGGCGGCGTTGGTCGGTGTGATGTTCGTGGTGTCGCAGCAGACCTTCGCCTGGGCGTCGTTGCGCGTGATCAACAAAGTCCCGTTCAACGATGTGCTGGTGATCATCGCGGTGACTACCATCACCGTGTTCACCGATCTGGCCACCGCCGTGCTGTGCGGGATCATCATTGCCGCACTGAATTTCGCCTGGCAGCAGGCCCGCGAGCTGTACGCCGATGAACATCTGGAAGCGGACGGCAGCAAGCTCTATCGCCTGCATGGCACGCTGTTCTTTGCCTCGACCACGCCGTTTCTCAACCAGTTCGACCCGGCCAACGACCCGCAAAAGGTCACCCTGGATTGCCGGCATCTGAGCTTCGTCGATTACTCGGCGATTGCCGCACTGAAAACCCTGCGCGAGCGCTACGCCAAGGCCGGCAAGCACCTGCAAGTGTTTCATCTCTCGGAACGCTGCAAAAAACTGCTGAAACGCGCCGACATCAACCACGACTGACACCCCCCGTGTAGGAGCTGCGGCACGCTGCGATCTGTTGATCTGGTCTTTAAAAACCAAGTCAAAAGATCGCAGCGTGCCGCAGCTCCTACAGGGGGTGGGTTAGATGGCGGGAAGTCGATGTCCGTCAGCGCGCGGTGGCTTAGATGGCGGGGAAGTCGATGTCCGTCAGGGCGCTGTTGTTCAGGTAGTTGGTCAGTGTCTGCACCGCCACCAGCGCGATCACTTCAATGATTTTTACGTCGTTGATCCCGGCAGCGCGGGCGGCGGCGATCTGCTCGTCGCTCAAGTGCCCGCGCGTCTCGGTCAGTTGCCGGGCGAGGGCCGCGTAGGCGTTCAATTCGCCCTGACGCGCCGCGCTGATCTCTTGCGCCGACAGCCCGGCCTTGCCGGCAAACAGGGTGTGCGCCGCCAGGCAATAATCGCAGCCGTTGACCTGGGAGGTGGCGAGGTACACGGCTTCTTTTTCCTTGGCGCTCAATGAGGTCTTGCCGAGGATCGCCGAGGCTTGCACGTACGTTTCCAGCGCGACTGGAGCCTTGGCCAAGGTCGTGAAGACGTTGGGCAGGAAGCCGATTTTCTTCTTCACACCCTCCAGCACTGGGCGGCTGGCGTCGGTGGCGTTTTCGAGGCTGATGGCGTTGATGCGGCTCATGGTGATTCTCCGAAAGTCCGGCGCGAAATGCGCCGGCGATGGAGAGGATGTTAGGGATCGCGGATGGTGCTTTGGCGGCAAATCGTCGAGGATATGCGACAGATCGTCCAAAAATACCCGCGCCCTGATAATTTATGCTGACATGGCGGACGCCTTCGCGAGCAAGCCCGCTCCCACAGGGGAAATGCGTTTCAAATGTGGGAACAAGCCCGCTCCCACAGGGGAATGCGTTTCAAATGTGGGAGCGGGCTTGCTCGCGAAGATCGCGCCACGGTATCTGCGGTGAAACTACACAAGCAGCAGCCAGATACAGCCGGAGTCGACCATGGATCGCCTGTCTACATTACTCAGCCATTTCGGCGTCAATGCCGGCACCTTCCACAGCGGCGCGTTTTGCGGTGTCGCCGTGCATGAAGGCGAGCCGGCCGGCCATGTGCATCTGTTGCAGTCCGGTGAGTTGCTGCTCAAACCCGGCAGTGAGCGTGAGATCAAACTCAACGAGCCTTCACTGATTTTCTTCCCCAGACCGTTTCCCCATCGAATGTTTGCCGATGAAGCCACGAACACCCAAGTGGTCTGCGCCACGCTGACGTTTGACGGTGGTTCAGGCAATGCGCTGGCGGCGGCGCTGCCGGATTATCTGGTGCTGAAACTCACTGAAATCCCAGAGCTGGGCGGCACCCTCGAATGGTTGTTCAAAGAAGCCTTCGAAGGCCATTGCGGACGTGTCGCGGTGATGGACCGGCTGTTTGAATTGTTGGTGATTCTGCTGTTGCGCCACCTGATCGGCAGTCGTGATCAGCAGCCGGGAATGATGGCCGGGCTGGCCGATCCACGGTTGTCGCGCGCCTTGAGCCTGATGCACGAGCAACCGCAAAAGCCGTGGAGCGTGGCCGATCTCGCGACCGCAGCCAACCTGTCGCGCGCAGGTTTTGCCGAGCAGTTTCGCCGTGTAGTCGGGCAGACTCCGGCGGATTATCTGCTGAGCTGGCGGGTCAGCCTCGCGCAGAAGCGTCTGCGCGAGGGCAAGCCGATTGCGCTGATTGCCGAAGAGGTCGGCTATGAAAGTCCCTCGGCGCTGGCCCGGGCGTTTCGTCGCAAGACCGGGCTCAGCCCACGCGAGTGGAAGGCTGGCGCCTGAGTGCTTATCGGGCGAATTTCTTCGCCCCGGCCACACACAGAATCACCCCCAGCGTCACGGCGAGCATGCCGAGGCTGACCTGCTCGTGCAGCAATGTCGCCGCCAGCGCCAGGCCAAAAAACGGTTGCAGTAACTGCAATTGCCCGACAGCGGCGATCCCGCCCTGAGCGAGTCCGCGATACCAGAACACGAAGCCGATCAGCATGCTGAACAGCGAGACGTAAGCCAGACACAGCCACGCCGACAGGCTGATGTGGCTGAACGAGGCGGGCGCCAGCCACAGGCTGAGCAGCGCCATCAATGGCAGCGACAGCACCAGCGCCCAGCAAATCACCTGCCAGCCGCCGAGGGTTCGCGACAGTTTTGCGCCTTCGGCGTAACCGAGGCCGCAGGCCACAATGGCCGCGAGCATCAGCAGGTCACCGGTGGGCGAGGCGGTCAGTCCCTGCGACAGAGCGAAGCCGACCACCAGGGCACTGCCGAGCAGTGAAAACAGCCAGAACACTGGCCGTGGGCGTTCGCCGCCACGCAGCACGGCGAAAATCGCCGTCGCCAGCGGCAGCAGGCCGACAAACACAATCGAATGCGCCGACGTCACGTGTTGCAGGGCCAGCGCGGTCAGCAGCGGAAAACCGAGCACCACGCCCATCGCCACGATAAACAGTGACAACCATTGCTGGCGCGCCGGGCGGCGTTGGCGAAACAGCCACAACAGCGCCACCGCGAGGACGCCGGCGATGGCCGCACGCACCACCGTGAGAAACACCGGATCGAACTCCAGCACCGCCAGGCGCGTGGCCGGCAGCGAGCCGCTGAAGATCACCACGCCGATGAAGCCATTGATCCAGCCGCTGGTTTTTTCCAGCGCCGGGGTAGTCAGATGGGTGGTTCGTTCCATACGAGGTTGCGCTCAGAGGTGGGTTGCATTGGCGCAATCCTATGGTTGAGAATCAGCACAATCAAAGAATTGTCATGGATACATCCCGGCATGCCGCGCTCTCGCTACAAGACCCTCGTTGACACCTTTGCGGCAGATATTCGTTCGGGGCAGCTGGCGCCAGGAACGCGCCTGCCGACGCATCGCCAATTGGCCACGCAGGAGGGCCTGGCGCTGGTCACCGCTTCCCGGGTTTACGCCGAGCTGGAAGCGATGGGCCTGGTTAGCGGCGAAACCGGGCGCGGCACGTTCGTGCGCGAAACGTCGCTGGCGCCGGGGCAGGGCATCGATCAGAAAGACGTGGCGGTCGGCATGATCGACCTTAATTTCAATTACCCGTCATTGCCCGGTCAGGCCGACCTGCTGCGCACGGCGTTGCGCCAACTGGCGTTGTCCGGTGACCTCGAAGCCTTGTTGCGTTATCAACCGCATGCCGGCCGCTCGCACGAGCGCGCCTCGGTGGCGCGCCATCTGCTGAGCCGTGGCGTCAACGTCGACGCCGAGCAGGTGCTTATCGTCAACGGCGCCCAGCAAGGGTTGGCGGTAACGCTGATGGCGCTGCTCAAGCCTGGCGATGTGATTGCGGCGGATGCGCTGACCTATTCCGGGTTCAAAGTGCTGGCCGAAGCGCTGCATCTGGAAGTCGTGGCGATCCCGATCAACGATCAGGGACCGGATCTCGCCGTGCTGGACAAGCTCTGCCACAGCCGCTCGGTACGTGCCGTCTACAGCATGCCGACGCTGCACAATCCGTTGGGTTGGGTGATGCCATTGGCGCAACGCGAGCAACTGGTGGCGATTGCCCGTCGGCATGATCTGACCCTCATTGAGGACGCGGCCTACGCGTTTCTGGTCGACAACCCGCCAGCCGCGCTGATCGACCTGGCACCAGAGCGCACCCTGTACGTGTCGGGGCTGTCGAAAAACATCGCCACCGGCTTGCGTGTCGGCTTCATCGCCGCGCCGGCGCAGAAGGTGCCGGCGCTGGAACGGATCATTCGTGCGACGACCTGGAACACCCCGGGTGTGATGACGGCGATCGCTTGCGGCTGGCTGGATGACGGCACTGTCACCGTGCTCGAAGAGCAAAAGCGCAACGACGCCAGGGCGCGTCAGGCGTTGGCTGCCAAGTTGCTCAAAGGATTGAAGGTCATTGGCCATCCGGCCTCGTACTTCGTGTGGCTGCCGCTCCCGGAAGACGTGCGTGCCGATCAGATCGTCGTCGAGTTGATGCACGCACAGATTTCGGTGACCAGCGCCGAACCGTTTTCAGTGTCGGCGCATGTGCCGCATGCGATACGTCTGGCGCTGGGCTCGGTGGACATGGAGGTTTTGCGTCAGGCGTTGATCACGGTCAGAAAAGTCATCGGCGCTTATCTGTAAAAAACGCTCTAGCCCGAGAGCAAGCGCCTTCGCCACAAAATGATAGCCTTGGCACAATTGCATGACACCGTTCTGGATTGCCCGATGAAAAACACCGCGTCACTGTTCCTCACCCTGATGCTCAGCGCAGGCCTGTTCAGCAGCACCGCCCAGGCTGCGGGCGATCCCGAAGCCGGTGCGAAAATCTTCCCGCGGCTGTGCGGCGGCTGCCATCAGGTCGGCGAATCCGCGCGTCCGGGGTTCGGCCCGCAACTCAACGGCATCTTCGGCCGACCCGCCGGCACATCGGCGAACTACGTGTATTCCGAGGCGATGAAAAACTCCGGCGTGACCTGGAGCCGCGACACGCTGACGGCCTATCTGAAAGATCCCAAAGGCGTGGTGCCGGGCACGCGGATGATTTTCTGGGGCCTCAGCGACGAAGAGAAACTCGATAATCTGCTGGCGTATCTGCAAACCTTCCCGGCACAACTGTAGGAGCTGCCGCAGGCTGCGATCTTTTGATCTTGTCTTAAAAACAAAATCAACAGATCGCAGCCTGCGGCAGCGCCTACAGGGGGATTTTGGTTGTGGCTTGATTGGCAAACCATTGCATGACCAGCGCGCAGGCCGGATGCGATGCAGCTTCCGGTTGCAGGCACAACGCATAAACGCCGCCCGTGCGCAGCGGTTCACCGAATGGCACGACCAGCAAACCGCGTTCGATCGACTCGGCCGCCAGGGTCATGTCCGTCACCGCCACGCCCAATCCCCGCGCCGCCGCATCCAGAGCCAGCTCATCCAGGTTGAACGGGATGTGCCGGTATTCCTCCAGCGGTTTTCCCTCGTTTGCTGCCAGCCATTCGATCCATGCCTGACGATCCGCCGAGCGATGCAGTAATGGAAAGCGCCGCAGTTCTTCCACCGATCGAGGCGCGTCTGCCAGGTTCGGTGAACACACCGGCACCAGCGTTTCTTCGAACAGCGTCAGGCAATCGGGATCGCTGGACGGCTGCGGCAAATAGACAATGTAGGCGTCACTGTCGCTCGCCGGCTCGACCACCTCGGTGGCGACGGTTTCAATCGCCAGCGACACCTCGGGATGGCGCAGGTAAAAGTCGCTGAGTTTCGGCAGCAGCCAGCGCACCGCGAGCGACACATGCATGCGAATGCGCAACGGCCGCTTTTGCGGGGCGAGGCGTTCTTCCAGGGTTTTCAGTTGGTCGAGGATGCTGCGGGCGCTGGCCAGTACCTGTTCGCCCTCCGTGGTCAGGCGCAGGCTGCGACTGGTGCGGATGAACAACGGTACATTGAAGTGATGTTCCAGTTGCTGGATCTGCCGGCTTACCGCGCTTTGCGTCAGGCAAAGGCTTTGTGCCGCGCTGGTAAAACTGCCGCAGCGGGCGACTTCGACCAAGGCTTGCAGGGCTTGCAGTGAGGGCACGTGGCGGATTTTATCCATGCGTTTTCCGAATGGCTCGATGATTTTATAACGTTGGTTGGGGCGACGAAGACCTTATAGATTTTAGCTCTGGCGGCAATCTTCTCAAGCAGCTCATGCGATTCACGCATGGCCGCTGTGCAGAAGCAAGCCGCAGAACGACAGTCGAATGAGGTGGTGCATGGAAAACGTATGTGGCTGGATCGCGCAGGCTGGCAGCTCGCCGGAACGTGGTCGCCTGAGTGGTGCGCAGAAGGCCGACTGGCTGGTAATCGGTGGCGGCATCACCGGCCTCAGCGCCGCGCATACCCTTGCCGAAATGCATCCGCAGGCGCGCATCGTCGTGGTTGATCGGCAGCGGGCGGCGCAAGGCGCATCGGCACGCAACTCGGGATTCGTCGTTGCCCATGAGCATCCGGCGCACAGCGAACTGATCGGCGCGCCGGGCTTCGCCGGGTTTGAAATCGACACGAATATTTCCCGCGCTGCCAGCGAAGAAGTGCGCCAACGCATCGCCCGCCACGGCATCGAATGCGACTTTCGCGACAGCGGTTATTACTTTGCCGTCAACGATCGGGCCAAGCTCGACCAGGTCGACGCCAAACTGGCGACCCTGCGCGCCCTCGGCGCCCGTGCGGAATTTCTGCAGGGCGCGGCATTGGCGCAAAAGCTCGGCACTCGCCACTACGAGGCGGCGATCTGCTGTGGCAATGGCAACGCGTTGTTGCAGCCAGCCAAGTACGTGAAGGGCTTGCTCAATGCCTTGCCGGGCAGCATCACCGTGTACGAAAACACCGACATCAGCGCTCTGGAGCGCCTGAGCCAAGGGCGTCTGCGCGCCAATGCCGTAGAGGGCAGCATTGAAGCGAAAAAAGTCCTGGTGTGCCTCAACGCTTTCATTCCCCGGGTCGGAATCGCTGACAGCGCCACGTTCCCGATGGAACTGAGTGCCAGCCTGACGCGGCCGCTCACCGATCAGGAGTTCCGGGCCATCGGCGCCGTCGAGCCTTGGGGCGTGCTGTCGACGCGGCCGCTCGGGGCCACGGTGCGCTTGACCCCGGATCGTCGGGTGATGATCCGCAACACCGCCGAATACCGTACGCGCGATCTCTCCAACAGCGAACTGGCGGTGCGCCGCCAACACCACGTTCGCGGCTTGCAGCGACGTTTTCCGTTCCTCGGCGAACAAGACATCGACTACTCCTGGACCGGTCACTTGAGCGCGAGCCGCAGCGGCCAGGCGTTTTTCGATCGGGTCGAGGAGGGCGTGTTTGCCGTGGCCGGCTGCAATGGTTCCGGCGTTGCGCGCGGCACGTTGTGGGGCCGCCTGTTGGCGGAGCTGGCGTCGGGCGTCGACTCGCCGCTGTTGCAATCAGTGATGCAACGGGCCGAACCGGGCTGGCTGCCGCCACGTCCTTTTTTCGATATCGGTGCCATGCTTCGCATGCGCGTGGAGGCGGTCAGGGCCAGAACAGAAATCTGAATTTCCGCCTATCACACAAGAACAAAAGCCATTCCCTACAGGTGACAGAACATGCGCATCCACCGACTTTCCCTGGCAATCGCCCTCGCCGCAACGACAGCGAGCGCTTGCGCCGACGAAACCGTGAACATCTCCAACTGGAACAGCTACATCGCCCCGGACACGTTGGCCAATTTCACCCAGGCCACTGGCATCAAGACCACTTATGACATCCACGACAGCAACGAAGTGCTGGAGTCGAAGTTGATGACCGGCAACACCGGCTATGACGTGGTCAGCCCGTCGAACCATTTTCTCTCACGGTTGATCAAGGCCGGAGCGATCCAGAAACTCGACAAGTCGCAGTTGCCCAACTGGAAAAACCTCGATCCGGTGTTGATGCAGAAACTTGAAGTCAACGACCCCGGCAACCAGTACGGCTATCCGTATATGTGGGGCACTGCCGGCATCGGCTACAACGTCGAGAAGATCAAGGCGATCTTCGGCAACGCCGATGTCACGCATTCCTGGAAGATGTTTTTCGCCGAAGAAAACATCAAGAAACTCAGCCAGTGCGGCGTTGCGATCATTGACAACCCGACGCAGGTGTTGCCGATCACCCTTAATTATCTCGGCTTGCCGCCGCACAGCCACGAACCGGACGATTACAAAAAGGCCGAACAGGCATTGCTGAAGATCCGTCCGTACATTCAGTACTTCCACGCCTCGAAATACATCAGCGACCTGGCCAACGGCAACGTCTGTGCGGTGATTGGTTTCAACGGCGACATCGTTCAGGCAGCGGCGAGCGCCAAGGAAGCGAAAAACGGCATCGACATCGCTTATTCGATTCCCGACGAAGGCACGACCTTGTGGTTCGACATGCTGGTGATGCCAAAAAGCGCACCGCATGAGCACAATGGCTACGCCTATATGAATTACCTGCTTGAACCGAAAGTGATCGCCAACATCAGCAACAGCATTCACTACGCCAACCCTAACGCGGCGGCCAATGAGTTCCTCAACCCGGACGTGAAGGAGGACGCGGCGATCTACCCGCCGAAAAGCGTGATGGAGAAACTGTTCACCGTGGAAGAGTTGCCGGCGAAGATCGCACGCCTGTCGACGCGGTTGTGGACCAAGCTGAAAACCAATACCTGAGCCAATTCAATCCAACCCAACCTGATGCGACGTGACGCGACGTTACCTGTAGGAGCTGCCGCAGGCTGCGATCTTTTGATCTTGTTTTTTACAATCAAAAGATCGCAGCCTGCGGCAGCTCCTACAGGGTCGTGGATGTGGATGTGGATGTGGATGTGGATGTGGGCGTGGTGTGGTGGCTGGCGACTTGATTGCGGCCCGCCGCTTTTGCCTGATACAGCTGTTGATCGGCGCGTTTGATCAGCGCCGTGTGGCTGTTGTCCGCCGGGTCCGCCAGAGCGACGCCGATACTCACCGTCACATGCCCGACGTCCGGGAAGTGCGCCGCCGCAATCGCCGTGCGAATCTTCTCGGCGACCACTTCAGGGGTATCGGGCTGGGCAATTTCCGGCAGCAGCACCGCGAACTCTTCGCCGCCGTAACGAGCGACGAAATCGGTGGTGCGCAGGCTGCTCTCAATCAATTGCGCCAACTGCTGCAAAACCTCATCGCCGATGGCATGACCGTACGTGTCATTGATGCGTTTGAAATGGTCGGCATCGATCAACAGCAGGGCAAACGGGCGTCCCGTCCGTCGCGACAGCAGGGTGTATTCGCTGATCTTTTCGTCGAAACGCCGGCGGTTGTAGACGCCGCTCAAGGCATCGTGCGTTGCCAGGCTCAACAGTTCGGCGTTGGCCTGAGTCAGTGCGGCGGTGCGTTGCGCCACGGTCGCTTCCAGCGAGGCATTTGCTTCCTGCAACTCGCGCTCTTTGCCGAGCAGCGATTGCGTCATCGCATCGATGGATTGGCCGAGCTGGGCAATTTCACGCACCGGATGCTGCAACGGGAAATGCGCGCCGGGCTGGTTGTCCTGCACCTGCTTGGCCGAGCGTGCGAGTTGCTCGATGGGCCGGCTCAGGTACAGCGCCAGATAATAGGCAACGAGGCCGAACACCACAGCCGCCAAGACACCGGCGATCAGCAACTTATACAGCAGCAGACGCGCCGGTTGCAGCGCGGTTTCCAGTGGCTGGCGCACGGCAATCGACCAGGACAATTGCGTGCTTGACGGAGTCGGCACGGTGACCATGCTGGTCAGATAACCGTTGCCCACCGTCCAGCCCGGCGACTTTGCATCACTCACCGGTAATTGCTGGCCCATCAAGGCCTCGGGGTACAGCACTTTTCCGTCGTGATCGATGATCAACGCTTCGATGTCCGGCGCTGAATTCTTATGCGAAAACGTCGCCGATTCGACAATGTGCGTGACCCAGTTCCAGTGCGCGTGCGCGCCCAGTACGCCAATAACCTGGCCGTCGGCGTTACGAATCGGTGCGGCGAAATCGATAAAACGCAGGGGTTCGCCATTCGGCAAACCCGGCAGCAGTTTGGCCAACAGCACGGCTTCGTGCGGGTCGCCGGTGTATTCGCCACGCAGTCCGGCCTGGAACCATGGGCGCTGCTGCACCGATTGACCGACCAGCAAAGCGTTCACTGCTTGATGCACCTTGCCTTCGGCATCGGTCACGCCCATCCACGCATATTCGGCGCGGGCCTGCGTGCGCAATTGCATCGACTTGAGAATCGCCGGGTTATCCAGATCACCGCGCTCAAGATGTGGCGCGCGGCTGAGCAGATAAACCTCCAACTGCCGCTCACGCAATTGTTCGCCGAGCAACGCCGCTGCCGAGCGCGCGGTATTGAGCAACGCATTGCCGCTGGCCTGCTTCATCTGTTCGGTGGCGATATGGCCGACATAGAAACCCACGCTCAACAGCGTCAGCAGGGACAAACCGGCAAACCAAAGAGTGAGATGGCTACGCAGACTGGCTTTGAACATGGGCAATGGCTGTCTTGATTGGCGTGGCGCCATGGTATGCGACATCGCCAACGGGCTGCCAGCGAAGCGCAAGATGAAACTTTCCCAGGTTGATACCAATGAGCCACTATTTTGGGTAAGGTGTGCGCCGCTCGAGAGACGGATCCCGGGCGTTTTCCATGGAGTTTTACAGTGAAGTATCTCAGCAAAGTAGTCGCCGCCGCCCTGTTCGGTGCGGTTCTGGCAGGTTGCACCGGCACCCCGATGAACACCCAGCATTACGACAGCAGCCAATACACCGTGGTTGGTCACAGTGAAGCCACCGCCACCGGTCTGCTGCTGTTCGGCGTGATCCCGATCCAGCAGAACAACCGCTTCGTCCGCGCCCAGACTGCCGCGATCAAAGCCAAGGGTGGCGACGCCATGATCAACACCCAAGTCCAGGAAAACTGGTTCTGGGCATGGGTCCTGACCGGCTACACCACCAAGATTTCCGGTGACGTGGTCAAGCTGAAGACCGTGCAATAAGCCACGGTTGAACGCAAAAAAGCCCGGCTGATCAGGCCGGGCTTTTTTGTGGGTGTAGCGGTAGAACGATTGATTCAGGCAACACGGCGTTCGAGCAGACGGTCGGAGCCACCTTCAGCAACACGGCGTTCGAGCAGACGGTCGGAGCCACCTTCGGCAACACGGCGTTCGAGCAGACGGTCGGAGCCACCTTCGGCAACACGGCGTTCGAGCAGACGATCGGAGCCACCTTCAGCAACACGGCGTTCGAGCAGACGGTCGGAGCCACCTTCGGCAACACGGCGTTCGAGCAGACGGTCGGAGCCACCTTCGGCAACACGGCGTTCGAGCAGACGGTCGGAGCCACCTTCGGCAACACGGCGTTCGAGCAGACGATCGGAGCCACCTTCAGCAACACGGCGTTCGAGCAGACGATCGGAGCCACCTTCGGCAACGCGGCGTTCGAGCAGACGGTCGGAGCCACCTTCGGCAACACGGCGTTCGAGCAGACGATCAGAACCACCTTCAGCGACACGACTTTCAATCAGCTTGTCCGAACCGCCTTCGGCGATCATGGTGTGGGCCGGGGTAGCGGCAAAAGCGTTAACTGCGAAAACCGAGAAAGCGATGCTGAGAAGGGTTTGGCGTTTCATGATCGTGTGCTCCAGAAGTTGTTTGTTTGTCTGGAGCCGATCTTACGCCGCGGATTTTTTATGAGAACTTCATTGACGTGATGGTGACTATCGACGCCAGCGATGGTTGCCTCAGCCCCGATTTACGGGGCCTTCGTGCGAATACACAACTCACCGGTGGCACGCGTCAGCGCCAGTTCATGCAACGCATCCTTGGTCAGACCGCTGCGTGCCCTGGCCAGCCACGCCGGGCAGTTCGGGTCTTGGCGATACGGTAGGAAAGCGGCGTATTGCTGCAGCAGCCGGGTTTGCAATTCGTCGAGGCGTGGGCGGATCTGCTGACCGAGATCCGGGCGCGGCGTTTCCGGTGCGGTACCGGCCGCCTGCCATTGTGCGAGCAGACCGTACTGCACCAGTTTATTTGCCTCCATCTGCGCCCCGATCAACTGCGCGACTTCCTCCGCATCGAGCTTGCGCTCGGCGGCCAACGTGCGCGCATTGGCGATGACTTGCGCCTCGCGCGGGCTGTCCTGGATGGGTTTGCCGCTGTCCCATTTGGTCAGCGCAACGAGGTCGCCGATGTTCAGGCGTTCGTTCAGGGTTTCCAGCAATGGCTGCAACGATTCCGGGGGCGCTGTGGCGGTGGCGGCGTGCGCGCCGCTGGCCAATAAAGCGAGGAAGGCGCAGCTCAGCAGGTGGCGAACGTGGGGCATTAATCAGGCCTCAATCAGTAAAAAATGCAAGGCGTGTTGTTTATCACAGCTGCCGCTCCGCACCTACCGGCCCTTACCGAAAAAACAAGCAATGGAGCAGCCAGCCGACACCGATTTGAAATGTTAATTGCGCCCCGCGAGCAACTCGCCGAAGCTATCCTGTCATAGCCCTCCCGCCGTCGAGATGGACCTCCATTCAATGCAAACCGCCACCGCCGTCAAACCCCTCTGGCACACCTACCTGCTGTTCCTGGCCCCCATGGTGCTGTCCAACTTCCTGCAATCGATGTCGGGCACGGTCAACAGCATCTACATCGGCCAGATGCTCGGTACTCAGGCGCTGGCGGCGGTGTCCGGGATGTTTCCCATCGTGTTCTTTTTCATTGCCCTGGTGATCGGTCTCGGTGCCGGCGCGGGCGTGTTGATCGGTCAGGCGTGGGGCGCGCGCGAACCGCATATGGTCAAGGCGATTGCCGGGGCGACGCTGTTGCTCGGGGTGTTGATCGGTCTGGTGGCGGCGGTGTTCGGCAGTGTGTTTGCGCGCCAAGCGTTGAGCGGGCTGGGGACGCCGGCGGATGTGCTCGACGATGCGGTGGCGTATGCCCATGTGATGATGTGGATTCTGCCGTCGTTGCTGGTGTTCGTATTGTTCACGCAACTGCTGCGCGGGGTCAGCGACACGCTGTCGCCGTTGCTGGCGCTACTCGTGTCGACCTCGGTTGGCCTGGCGCTGACGCCGGCACTGATTCGCGGCTGGTTCGGCCTGCCGCAACTGGGCATTCAGAGTGCGGCGTATGCCGGCCTGGCCGGTAACCTTGCGGCGATGGCGTGGTTGGCGTGGCGGTTGATTCGCAAAGGCCATCCGCTGGCGCCGGACCGCGAGTTCTTTGCCGCACTGCGACTCAACGGAGCGATTCTCGGCAAAGTGTTGCGCATCGGCCTGCCGACCGGGGTGCAGATGATTGTGCTGTCGTTGTCGGAGCTGGTGATCCTCGCGCTGGTCAACCAGCACGGCTCGCAAGCGACGGCGGCGTATGGTGCGGTGACACAGATCGTCAACTACGTGCAGTTCCCGGCGTTGTCGATTGCGATCACCGCGTCGATCCTTGGCGCGCAAGCCATCGGTGCCGGGCGCCTGGAACGCATGGGGCCGATTCTGCGCACCGGGCTGTTGATCAACGTGTGCCTGACCGGCGGTCTGATCGTGCTGGGCTATCTGCTCTCGCATTGGCTGCTCGGGCTGTTCCTCACCGAGGACTCGACCCGGTTGATGGCCGAGCATCTGCTGCACATCATGTTGTGGAGCCTGTTGGTGTTCGGTTTCCAGGCGATCATCGGCGGAATCATGCGTGCCAGCGGTACGGTGCTGGTGCCGGTGGCCATCGCGATTATCTGCGTGGTCGGCGTGCAGTTGCCGGCGGCTTACTGGCTGGATGCGCGATACGGGTTGCCGGGTGTGTGGATGGCGTTTCCGGTGGCGTATCTGGGGATGCTGATCTTGCAGACGCTGTATTACAAACTGGTCTGGCAACACCAGAAGATCGAACGACTCGTGTAGGAGCTGCCGAAGGCTGCGATCTTTTGATCTTTTGATCTTTTGATCTTTTGATCTTTTGATCTTGCGCCGGCGTAATAAAAGCAAGATCAACGGATCGCAGCCTGCGGCAGCTCCTACAGGGATGGATATTTTGCTGTTGTCCGGGGAGAAAGCATCGTAGGTTACGCGCCATAACGATAAGGACGTTTGAGGGTGTAAATGGGGGCTTTTCGACTGCTGTTGGCGGTGCTGGTTGCCGTTTCGCATATGGGCGTAACGTTCGCCGGGCTCAATCCCGGTGTGGTGGCGGTGATTTCCTTTCTGATCATCAGCGGTTTCGTCATGACTTCGCTGATCGAGCGTAACTACAGCTCGACCGGTAAAATCGCCTCGTTCTATCTGGACCGGGCCTTGCGCCTGTATCCGCAGTTTTTGTTCTACTTCATTGCGTCGTGCATCGTCGTGCACGTGCTGATGCCCGGTTCGGCGCCTGACCTCGAACTGACGGTGCCGCGCGTGGCCGCGAGCCTGTCCATGGTGCCGCTGGGTTTCTATATGTTCGGGGTTTCGAGCCTGTGGATTCTGCCGCCCGCGTGGTCGCTGGGGCTGGAGATGTGTTTTTACCTGGTGATTCCCTTTCTGCTTATCTTCAAGTGGCGCGGCGCGGCGTTCGCCTTGTCTGTCGGCGTATTTGTGCTGGCGTGTTTCGGCTACATCAACACCGATTACTACGGCTATCGCTTGTTGCCGGGCGTTCTGTTCATGTTTCTGTGCGGCAGCTATCTGTACAAAGCCAACAGCAGAGGACGGGTAGTGGTGGCCGCGACAACGATCGGCGCAGGGTTGCTGTTCGCGGCGATCATGGCGGGCGTGATCGAGCGTCAGCCCTACAACGCCGAGGTGACGTTGGGCACCGCATTGGGAATTCCAGCGGTGTATTGGCTGAGCCGGCTCAAGTATCACCGGGTCGACGAGTTTCTCGGCAACCTCAGTTATGGCGTGTTTCTCAATCACTTTGTGCTGATTTACGCGCTGCACGGTTTCTGGTCGGGCACGTACGACGCCGCAATCATTCTGGGCGTGTTGCTGGTCGCCTTTTCGTTCAGCTACCTGACTTACTACTGCATCGAACGGCCGGCGTTGAAATTGCGCCATCGGCTTCGGGCAGGCGTGCGAGCGGGAGCAACTGAAACGCGCAGCGCTGAAGCGCTGGTCTGATCCCAGGCGCGCCACGGTGGCAACTGGCGTAACCGGTGGATGTTTGCTTAAGTCAATCGAGGCCCATGACGTCTAGCGCTGCCCGGAGAATCCCATGTCGTTGCGATTGCTGCTGGCCGCTGCGTTTGTCCTGTGCGCCATTCCCGCTGCGCAAGCCGTCGAATACACACGGGTCAACACCCACGCCAGTCAGATCAGCTTCACCTACAACCAGATGGGTTCGCGGATGTACGGCACCTTCGGCAAGTTCGAGGCGACGCTGGATTTTGACAGCGAGCATCTCGACCGCGCCCACACCACCTTGCACATCGATCTGGCGAGCATCGATGCCGGTAGCGAGGATGCCAATACCGAACTGGTGAAACCGGCGTGGTTCGACACGGAGAAATTCCCCGTGGCCGTGTTCGAATCGAGCCACTTCACCGAGGTCGCGCAAAACCGCTACCTGATTGCCGGCCAACTGACCCTCAAAGGCATTACCCGCGAGGTGCAGGTGCCGGTGGAATTGAAACCGGACAACGCGATCGGCATCTTCGACGGCGAACTGTTGCTTAAACGCGACGAGTTCGGTCTCGGCGCGGGGGAGTGGGCGGACACCGTGGTGTCCAAGGACATCGCGATCAAGTTCAAGGTGGTGGCGCCACAACAGTGACGCCACGCGCGCCCATCAATACGCGCGCCAGTGCCCCGGCACCCAACGCCACTGATTACCGGCCCAACGATAGTGGCCGCCGATCCAGTGATAACCCGGCGCCGGCATCACCGTTACCACTTCCACGGGTGGCGGAGGCCGGTGTGGGCGGGCCGGCGCGACGACGCAACCGGACAGGGTGATTGCCACCAGCGTGGCGCCTAGCAGTGTTTTCAGATTTTTCGACATAGGGATTTCCCAGCAGATGAGGTGAGCAGGCGCTGGGGCAAATCAACGCACCCAATGCCCTTCGATCCAGAACCAGTTCGGCCCGCGAGCCTGCCAGTGGCCCGGTTTCCAGCGGGCGCCATAGCGCACCGGTTGCCAGTGTCCGGGCATCCACACATAACCGCGTCCTTGCCAGCGCCAATGGCCCTGATCCCAGACATAACCGGGACGCGCGCCGGGCATCACTTCCATGCGCATTGGCGGCGGGGCTTGCTGGACGATCACCACTGGTTGCGCAAACACCGGCGCGCTGCTCAGCGCGGCAAGTGTCAACGGCACCAGCAACAGGGATTTCCGCCATTTTGACAGGGAACGCAACACGCTCATGACAACTCCTCGAGGCCTGCGTCGAAAAGTCAACGCAGCTGAGCAATTGGACGCTGTATTGGCGAAAGATCGCGTCTGGCGCGGATGAAATTTTTGTCAGGGACGCAGTGCGTGTGATTTGGGTTTTATGCCGGGCGGTTTGAACTAAAAACCCTCGGTTATTCGTGAGCAAACGCTGGTCCCGTCACCACAGTTACAAGCTCAGCTGACCCACAAGGTATGATGTCGCGGTTTTCCGTCGGAGCTCACCCACCATGCCACGCGTCACCCACTTCAAATCCCCATGCCCCGAAGGCGTCAACAGCCAGATTCTGCAAATGGTCGTCGATTACCTGACCGACATCAGCGCGGTCGGTCTCGGCCCGAGCAATCTGCTGTACAACGTCTATCAATACGCGGTCGGCTATGAGGTGCATCTGTATCTGGAAGCGCTGAATGGCGAGAAAGGCACTGAGGTGGAATTGCTGATTGCCACGGCTGAGGAAGACCCGGAACAGGTCACCGGTTTCCTCTTGTACCTGCCAGTGCAGGGCGATTGGGAGGCGTGCAGCGTTGCCTACATGGCGGTGCGCGAAGGGCATCGGCGTCAGGGCGTGGCGCGGGCGCTGATCAGCGAAATGGTCGGGCGCTATCCGCATGCCGAACTGGCCTGCACGGTCGGCAAAGTGCCGTATTTCGAAGCGATGGGCTTCGAAGTGATCGGCTCGCGCGAGACGCAGGTGCTGATGAGCACCCGGCATTACCGCAGTAACGGCTTGCGCGGTTTTATCGACACCACGCCGATCTACCGTTCGCTGGAAGTGCAGCAGATTCACACCTATCTGCTGCAAAAAAACGGCAAGCGCGCCATGCTCGATGCCGAGAAACAGCGCGATCGGCATCTCGATCAGACCACGCGCCACGCCGAAGAATTCGTTCGCCAGCGCCTGACTGTGCACTGATCCGCGCACCCAAAAAAAGCCATTTCCCCCCTATTCATACATACCCCTGTAGGGGCTGACGAGTGAAACGAGGCTGCGATCTTTTGATGTTGTTTTTCAAGATCAAAAGATCGCAGCCTCGTTTCACTCGTCAGCTCCTACAGTTCAATTGAGGTAATTGAGGCAGGCAGGGTTTAGCGCGAGCCCGGCCAGCCAGCCTTGTCCAGTGCGGCAAGCAGCGTTTGCGCATCCAGCCCCGGCACCGAATGCCCGTTGCCTGCGGTGCTTTCACTGGCCAGCAAGGCATTGATGATCGCTTCTTCAACCGCCTCGGTCGCCGCCAGAAACAGCTCGCTGATGTGGTCGTTGTTGACCATGCGCAAGCCCTCGCAGGTCGGCGCGCCTTTGCCTTCATAAGCGGCGGGCGGCACCTGATTACCCGTGGCGAATGCGATGAAAATATCGCCGCTGTGGTCCTCGTTGCCGCCCCCGGTACGCGCCAGTCCGAGGCTCGCGCGCTGCGCCAGACGCGTGCATTGATGCGGCAACAGCGGCGCATCGGTGGCCAGGCAGACGACAATCGAACCCATGCCCGGATGCGGTAACGATGCGCGCAAAAACGGCGAGTCCTTCTGCTCCATATAGCGTCCGACCGGATAACCATCGACGCGCAATTCGCTGCGAATGCCGTGATTCGCCTGGACGATTGCGCCCACCGTCCAACCGCCCTGAGCGCTGCTCAAACGGCGCGACGCGGTGCCGATGCCACCCTTGAATTCATGGCAGATCATGCCGCTGCCACCACCGACCGCGCCTTCCTCTACCGCGCCGTCGACCGCGTTGCTCAGGGCTTCGGCGACATGCGCGGGCTGGACATGAAAACCGTTGATGTCGTTGAGCAGACCGTCGAAAGTTTCCAGCACCACCGGCATGTTCCAGTAGAGGCGACCATCGTCCGGTTGCTGCTCACGGTCCAGCGCCACCAGTGCATCGCGCACCACGCCGAGGCTGTGGGTATTGGTGAAAGCGATCGGGCTGGTGAGCAAACCGGCTTCACGAATCCACTCGAGTCCGGTGGCGTCACCGTTACCGTTGAGCACATGCACGCCGGCGAAACACGGTTGCTGATTGGTTGAACCACGGCGCGGTTCGATCACGGTGACGCCGGTGCAGATATCGCGCCCGGCGCTGCTGCGGCCACGCACATTGCTATGGCCGACGCGCACGCCGGGCACATCGGTGATCGCATTGAGCGGGCCGGGCAGCATCTGGCCGATGCGGATATTGAGGTCACGGGCACGGGGTTTCATGATTTGTCTCTCTATAAAAGGGCAGAAATGAATGAGCGGGGCTGAACACAAAACCCTGTGGGAGCGAGGCTTGCCCGCGATGGCGTCCGTTCAGCCAATGCATGTGTCGCCTGACACACCGTCATCGCGGGCAAGCCACGCTCCCACAGGGTTTTGTGTTGTCTGCGGGTGGCGTTACTGGCCGTTCTTGACCTTGCTCCACACCCGCGTCCGTACGCGTTCGGTGGCTTTGGGCAGCGGTTCGAGGGTGTACAGCGTGGACATCGCCTTGGCGGAGGGGTACACCGCCGGATTGTCGCGGGTGGCTTCGGCCACCAGCGGCGTCGCCGCACGATTGCCGTTCGGGTACGACAGGTGATCGCTGACCGGCGCAATCACTTCGGGGCGCAGCAGGTAGTCGATAAAGGCCAGGCCCTGGGTCGGGTTCGGCGCGTCCTTGAGCAGCACCAGCGTGTCGAACCACACCGGCGCGCCTTCCTTCGGCAGGCTGTAGGCGATCTTCACGCCGTTGTTGGCCTGCTCGGCATTGGTCTTGGCTTCGAGCATGGCGCCGGACCAGCCGACCGCCACGCAGATGTTGCCGTTGGACAGATCGCTGATGAACTTCGACGAGTTGAAGTAGGCAATGTGCGGGCGCAGTTTCAGCAGCAGCGCCTCGGCTTTTTTATAGTCTTCGGGATCGGTGCTGTTCGGTGGCAAACCGAGATAGTGCAGAGCGACCGGGAGCATTTCCGACGGCGAATCGAGCATCGCCACGCCGCACTGGCCGAGCTTGGCGAGGTTGTCTTCGTTGAACACCAGGTCCCACGAATCCACCGGCGCCCTCTCGCCGAGCGCAGCGCGAACCTTGTCGACGTTGTAGCCGATGCCGTTGGTGCCCCACAGATACGGCACCGCGTATTGATTGCCGGGATCATTGTTGGCGAGTTTTTTCAGCAGATCGCTATCGAGGTTGTTCCAGCCCGACAACTGCGCCCGGGGCAGCGGGGCGAGGGCGCCGGCCTTGATCAGCGTCGGCAGGCTGAAATTGCTCGCCACCACCACGTCATAGCCGCTGTGGCTGGTCATCAATTTGCCTTCGAGTACTTCGGCGCTGTCGAAGGTGTCGTAGACCGGTTGAATGCCACTGTCGCGCTGAAAATCGTGGAGGGTGGTCGGGCCGATGTAGTCGTACCAATTGTAGACGTGCACGCTCGGCGCATCGCCGGCCATGACGGTCGCGGCGGCGCCAATACTGGCGAGTAGGCCGAGGTTGATGCCCAGGTTGATATAGCCACGGTGACGACGCATGATGCGGCACTCCAGGCCTGTGCAGGCCGGTGATGAACAGGAGTGGTCAGCCTATCGGGCCGGTCGCGCCGGACCCATTCCCATCATGGGTTACTCAAAAGGGGTAGTGCGTGGACGCGTTGTTGCAGGAAATGCCGGTGCATCAAAGTCTCGCGCGGGTATTTGCCGGCGTCGGGCAGGAGGGTTTCTGGCGGGCGCTGGTCGACACCTTGCGCTTGCTGGTGCCGCTGGATAACGCACTGGTGGCGCTGATGAAAGCGGGGCAGGCGCCACAATTGCTGATCGACTTCGACAGCAAAGGCCGATCCGACGAGCAGGAAGAATTGGCCAGCTACACGGCCGGGATGTACCTGCTCGACCCGTTCTATCAGAGCGCGTCCACCGGCATTGCCGATGGCTTGCACAGCCTCGCCAGCGTGGCGCCGGACCAGTTTCTGCACAGCGAGTATTACCTGAGCTACTTCCGTTCGGTGGTGGGCGAAGACGAGTTGCAGTTCATGATCAACGTTGAGGGCGGCGTGCTCGGTTTGTCACTGGGACGCTCGACGACGTTCGCGATGGCCGAGCAAGGCCGCTTGCTGTGCGTGCGCGATTGGGTGTTGGCGGCGATGCGCCGACATGTGCAGTTGTTGCCGCCGCAAGGGCCGGCGGCGGAAGGAGTGGCGGGGGATCTGGCGACCTTGCTGGATCGCTTCGATGCGCGGCTGACAGTGCGCGAAGTCGACACGGCACGGCTGATTCTGCGGGGCTTTTCCAGCAAGGCGATGGCCCAGCAAATGGGCATTTCGCCGGAGACCGTCAAAGTCCATCGGCGCAACCTGTATCACAAGCTCAACGTCACCGGGCATGGCGAACTGTTCCAAGGCCTGTGTAGGAGCTGCCGCAGGCTGCGATCTGTTGATCTTGTCTTTTTTAAAAACAACATCAAAAGATCGCAGCCTGCGGCAGCTCCTACAGGGCTGCCTTTATATTGTGCGTTGGAAGACCAGGGCCTTGAGGCCGCTTTGCGGGTCGATATCCGGAAACTCCGGTGGGTTTTCCAGCCGCTGCTCAAAGCGCAACTCCGGCGCCTCCTGGGTCACGCCATCAATCAGGAATGCCGAACCGAACGCCGGATCATTCATGCACGCCAGCACCGTCCCCTCGGCGGTCAGCAGTTCCGGCAAGCGGCGCAGCACGCGCTGGTAATCCTTGGTCAGCAGGAAACTGCCTTTCTGGAACGACGGTGGATCGATGATCACCAGATCGTACGGGCCGCTGTTGATCACCTTGCCCCAGGACTTGAACAGGTCATGCCCCAGGAAGCTGACTTTGCTCAGGTCGTGGCCGTTCAAGCGGTGATTGTCGCGGCCCCGGCTGAGCGCCGCGCGTGACATGTCCAGATTGACCACGTGGTTGGCACCACCCTCGATGGCCGCCACGGAAAAACCGCAGGTGTAGGCGAACAGATTCAGCACGCGCTTGCCATTGGCCTGTTCACGAACCCAGTCACGGCCGTAGCGCATGTCGAGAAACAGCCCGGTATTCTGCTTGCGACCCAGATCGACGAGGTAGTGCAAACCGCCCTCGACGATGGTCATTTCGTCGATCTCGTCACCGAGCAGCCATTCGGCGGTGCTCTGCGGCAGATAGCGATGCTGGATCAGCAAGGTGTGTGCGCCAGACTGCTGCCATTCATTCGAAGTGCTGATGTCCAGCAGCAATTCCTTGAGATTTTCCAGTTGCTCAGGCGCCGGTTCCTTGAACAGCGACACCAGCACCACGCCTTGCAGCCAGTCCACGGTCAACTGCTCCAGCCCCGGCCAGCAACGTCCGCGCCCGTGAAACAGGCGACGGGTTTCGCTCGGCGCCGCCGCGAGCGCGGGCAGCAGATGGGCATAGAGGGTGGCGAGGGCTTCAGGGTTCATCGGTCAGGGTCGGCAAGCAAAAGGGCCGGCATTTTAACCACAAATAGACCGTTGCGAACGCTTGCCACGGCAATGCCAAAAAAGCCTTTTGGAAAAGACCTGTATCAAAAATGAATTTCTGCAGGGCGTACTGCTCATACCAGATAAGCAGCGGATTCAAGCCGCTAAATCGTTAATGCAAAAACCGGGAGTGCCAGTTCATGTGCCCAACACCTACGGCGAGCGCGCACCTTCCTGGCGGGTTGATTCTGGTCGTTGAAGATGATCCGTTGATTCTGGAGTTTCTCTGCGAAATTCTTCAGGAGGAAGGTTTCAAGGTCGAGCCGCAAACCAGCGCCGACGCCGCATCACTTTATCTTGAGCAGCACGCGCCGGAAGTTGCGCTGCTGCTCACTGACATCACCATGCCCGGCACCTTGAATGGCGCCGACCTGGCCAACCTGGTTGGCGAGCGCTGGCCGGAAAAACCGGTGATGGTCATGTCCGGTTATGAAACGCCCGAGACCTCGGGGGTCAAGCATTCGGTGGCGTTCATCAAAAAGCCGTGGGCCATCGGTCAGTTGCTCGATTGCGTCGAGAGTGCGTTCAAATCCAAGGCCCCGCGCCTGCACTGACGCTGGGTGGATCGGCCGGGCAAGTGCTACATTGCCGGCCCGGTCTTTTGCCAGAGGATGCAAACCTTTGTCTGCTAACGAAACTGTTTTTGCGCGCGCGTTCGGCGCGTTTCTGTTCGACATGGACGGCACTGTCCTCAACTCCATTGCTGCCGCCGAGCGGATCTGGTCTGCCTGGGCGGTGCGCCATGGCGTTGATGTCGAAAAGTTTTTGCCGACCATTCATGGCGCACGGGCCATCGACACCATCAATCGTCTGAACCTGCCGGGGGTGGACGCCGAGGCACAAGCCGCGTTCATCACTGAGGCGGAGATCGAAGACGTTGAAGGCATCGTCGAGATCCCCGGTGCGGCGGCGTTTCTCGATAGCCTGCCGAAAGATCGCTGGGCGATGGTGACCTCGGCGCCGCGGGATCTGGCGTTGCGGCGGATGGCGGCGGCGGGCATTCCGGCGCCAGCGGTGATGATTACTGCCGAGGATGTGCAGGCGGGTAAGCCTGATCCGGCCGGGTATATTCTCGCGGCCAAACGCTTGGGGCTTGAGCCGCGTGATTGTCTGATCTTCGAAGATGCCACCGTCGGTATCCAGGCTGCGCAAGCTGCTGGCGCGCCGCTGATGATCATCACCACGACGCATCAGCACCCGCTGCAAACGAGCCACGCGACGCTGGCGAGTTACACCGACATCAGCGTCAAGATCGACAGCACCGGCCAACTGCACCTGCAACCCAACTGACGTCGTGTAGGCGCTGCCGAAGGCTGCGATCTTTTGATGTTGTTTTTAACAAGACAAGATCAAAAGATCGCAGCCTGCGGCAGCTCCTACAGGGATTGGGGTCAGTAGATGCCTGGCAGCAAGCGCCAGCTGCGGGCGCAATAGGCGTCGTATTCGGCGCCGAACTGGGTGCGCAGCAAGGCTTCTTCGGAATGAATGCGGGCGATCAGCGGGATCAACGTCAGTGCCGCGAGCAGCAGGCCGACAGTTGAGCGGAAGGCCAGCGCCCAGCCCACGGCGTTGATCACCAGCCCCAGATAACTCGGGTTGCGCAGCCGTTGATAGATGCCATCGGTGACCAACCGATGCCCCGGTTGAATCGCCACCAACCCGCTGAAGCGTCGGCCCAGCACAAACACCGGCCACAACCGCAGCGCGCCACCGACGATAAACAGCAACGCCCCGAGCCAGCGCACGCCTTCGCCACCGAACGTCCAGACATTCACCCGGTCGCAGTAGGCCGGCAGAAAACCACTGATCAAGCCGATGACCCCGAACGCCGGAAGCACCCAGCGATTGGCCCGGTCTTCGCGTTCGCCGGAACTGAGATTGACCTCGGTAAACAGCGAAGCCACGACCATCGCCACGGTGGCCAGCGCCACCAGCACCAGCGAACCGTGAGAGAAAAAAATCGCCACCCCGCCAATGCCCCATACCGCCAGGCCCAGATAGGCGAGGGTGGCGAGCACAGCGACGACGGTCATTTGCGCAGACATTCTCATGGCAATCTCACGACAGATGGCTGATCCGTTCAGTGTAGATCGCCACAAACCCTGTGGGGGATTGGAGCCGGCCACGGACTTGAGGATTGCCACAAAACATCGTGGTAGCTGGCGTGGCAATAGAACTTTGGCGCAACACATAACCCCTGTGGGAGTGAGCCTGCTCGCGATAGCGGTGTAGCTGCCAACAAAGAGAGCGATTGACACGACGCCATCGCGAGCAGGCTCACTCCTACACAGGGAATTTGGCTTGGCAGGAGATCTTTGGCGCAACACATAACCCCTGTGGGAGCGGGCTTGCTCGCGAAGGGGCCGTTTCAGTCAGCGCAAATTTCGCCGTCGGTGAGCACTTTCCTGAACGTTTCCACCAGCGGTCGCAAATTGATCCGGTGCCATGCTGCCCACAGCGGAGTGGTGAACGCCAGCCACGGCACTTCTCGCAGTACCACGCCCGGTGGCGCGTTATGGCTCAGGCCTTTCTGAATCATCGCAATCCCCAGCCCCGAGGCCACCAGCCCCAGCGCGGTAAACGGTTCGGTTGCGTGCATGCGCACATCCGGGGTAAACCCCGCGCGGATGCACGCGCTGACAAACTCATCGCTGGCGTCCTGGCGCGGCTGTACGCCAATCCACTCCTGATCCGCCAGATCCTGCGGACTCAACAGCGCCTGCTGCGCCAACCGATGCTGTTCCGGCAGCGCCAGCAACATCGGGTCATCCAGCACCTGGAAACCCAGCAAATCCGGATCGTCATCGGTCGGCGGCTCACTCACAAGTGCAATATCGAGACTACGCTGTCGCAGGCCTTCGAGTTGTTCAGCGGAACTGAGGTTGTACAAGGCGACGTGGACATTCGGCCGATCCGCGCGTAATACGCGCAAGGCATTCGGCAGCACCCCGGCATGCATGGCGTTCTCGATATAACCGATGCACAAGCCGCCTTCTTCGCCACGGCCGAGACGTTTGCCAAGCGATTCCAGGCGATTGGCGTGCGTGAGAAGGGCACGGGTTTCGGCGAGAAACGTCTGCCCGTCGCGGGTCAGGCGAATGCGTTGCTGGCTGCGTTCGAACAGGGTCAGACCCAGACGTTCTTCAAGCTGGGCGATCTGCCGGCTCAGTGGCGATTGGGAAATGTGCAGGCGTTCGGCCGCGCGGCCGACGTGTTCTTCTTCGGCGACTACCACGAAGTAGCGCAATTGGCGGATGTCGATCATGTCAGACCTGTAGGGACTCAAGTGCTGCACATTATGTCTTGGACGGTCTAAGCGTCGCAATCTAGGATCTGCTCAACGGTCACACAGACCCAGAACGAATGAGGACAATCCGATGAGCTTGAAAGACAAACTGCCCGGCCAACTGGGCTTCGGCACCGCACCACTGGGCAACATGTTCCGCGCCATCCCGGAAGCCGAAGCGCAAGCCACCGTGCATGCCGCATGGGATGCTGGCGTACGCTACTTCGACACCGCGCCGTTTTACGGCTCGGGCCTGTCGGAAATCCGCCTTGGCGAAGCCTTGAAGCAATATCAGCGTGACGACTACGTACTCAGCAGCAAAGTCGGGCGGGTGATTCTCGACGAAGTCGAAGACGCCGCCGCCCGCGATCTCGGTGAAAAAAGCGGTGTATTCGAACACGGCCGGCCGAACAAGATCGTCAACGACTACAGCGCCGACGCCACCCTGCGCTCCATCGAAGACAGCCTCAAGCGTCTGCAAACCGATCGCCTCGACATCGTCTGGGTGCATGACATCGCTCAGGATTTCTACGGCGATCAATGGCTGGAATACTTCAATCAGGCGCGCACCGGCGCTTTCAAGGTGCTGACCCGTTTGCGTGAAGAAGGCGTGATCAAGGCCTGGGGCCTGGGCGTGAACAAAGTCGAGCCGTGCGAACTGACTCTGGATCTGGCCGAGGCGCAGCCTGACGGCTTTCTCCTCGCCGGACGCTACACGCTGCTCGACCACGAACGGCCGCTGCAACGCCTGATGGATGCGGCGCTGGCACAGAACGTTGAAATCGTCGTCGGAGGTCCTTACAGCTCGGGCATTCTGGCCGGTGGCTCGCACTTCGAATACCAGAAAGCCAGCCCTGAGATCATCGCCAGAGTGGAACAGATCAAGCGCATCGCCGCAGCCTACAACGTTGATGTAAAAGCCGCCGCGCTGCAGTTTTCGCTGGCCAACCCAGCGGTCGCGGCGGTGATTCCGGGCGCGAGCAAGCCGGGGCGGATTGCTGAAGATGTCGCGGCGTTGTCGGCGGTCATTCCTGCCGGTTTCTGGCAGGCATTGCGTGAAGCGAAACTGGTTTCTGAACGGGCGCCGTTGCCGGATCAAAAGATCGCAGCCTTCGGCAGCTCCTACATGGGAGGTGTGTAATGAAGATTGACTTGGGTGGCAAGCTGGCGATTGTCAGTGGCAGTACGGCGGGCATTGGTCTGGGCATCAGCCAGTCATTGGCTGAGGCGGGGGCCACGGTGATTGTCATTGGCCGTGACGCCGGCAAGGTCGAACAGGCGCTGGCGAGCATCCGGGAGAAAGTGCCGGGCGCCCAATTGCGCGGTCTGGCTGCCGATCTGGGCACGGCGGAGGGCGCGCAGAAACTGTTCGCCGCCGAGCCACGTGCGGACATTCTGGTGAACAACCTCGGCATCTTCGACGCTGTCGATTTCTTCGAAGCGCCGGACAGCGAGTGGACGCGCTTCTACGAGGTCAACGTGATTTCCGGCGTGCGCCTGGCGCGGCATTATGTGCCGGCGATGGTCGAGCAGGGCTGGGGCCGGGTGATTTTCCTGTCTTCGGAATCCGGCGTGGCAACCCCGGCAGACATGATCAACTATGGCGTGACCAAAAGTGCCAATCTGGCGGTGTCCCACGGTTTGGCCAAACGTCTGGCTGGCACCGGCGTGACGGTCAATGCGATTCTGCCGGGGCCGACCTTCACCGATGGCCTGCAAGACATGCTCAAGGATGCGGCCGCCGAATCCGGGCGCAACCTGCGTGATGAGGCCGACGCCTTTGTGCTCAAGGCCCGCCCGACCTCCATCATCCAGCGTGTCGCGGATGTCGAAGAGGTCGCGCATCTGGTCACCTACATCGCTTCGCCGCTGTCCTCGGCCACCACGGGCGCCGCTTTGCGCGTCGATGGCGGCGTGGTCGACAGCCTGACAATCTAAGTATCTGGAGAACTGTTTTTTATGCCAACAGCATCAGCAACCATCGAAATCCCGGCTTCGGCCGATCAGGTCTGGCAATTGATCGGCGGCTTCAACACGCTGCCCGATTGGCTACCCTTCATTCCCAACAGCGAACTGAGTGACGGTGGCCGTGTGCGCACCTTGCAGACCGCTGATGGCGGCGTGGTGATCGAGCGTCTGCAGGCGTTCGATAACACAGCGAAGACCTACAGCTATTCGATCGAGCAAGCGCCGTTCCCGGCCACGGATTATCTGGCGACGATCAAGGTCGAAGCCCAGGGGCAGGGCGCACGGGTCACGTGGTCGGGGCGCTTCAATGCCAAAGGCGTGAGCGATGAGGAAGTAGTAGCGCTGTTCAGCGGCATCTACCAGGGTGGCCTCGAAGCCCTGCGCGCCAATTACCCAACCTGAAGAACACCACAATCCAATGTAGGAGTGAGCCTGCTCGCGATAGCAATCTGTCAGTAACGAGTAAGTTGACTGACACACCGCTATCGCGAGCAGGCTCACTCCTACAGGGGTTGCATTCCAAGGGGGAGGTCAGGAGTTTTCGATCAGGCTCTGCCGGCAATCGAGCAGCAGTTTCGCCCCGCCCAGATCGCTGCTGCCGACTTCCAGGTTGAAGCCGTGCAAGCTGACAATCGCAGCCACTATCGACAAGCCCAGACCAAAGCCGCTTTGCGGCTGCCCACCTTCAGCACGATAGAAGCGCTGGAACACCGCCTCACGCTCCGATTCGGGAATTCCCGGTCCTGAGTCGTGCACTTCGATCCGCGTCTGCCCACCGGCATTCACCCCGCGCAACATCACCGTGCCGCCGGGCGGGGTGAACTTGATCGAGTTGCTCAGCAGGTTCGCCAACGCCTCGAACAACAACGCCCGATCACCATTGAGCGGCGGCAATGTCTCCGGCATGTTCAGCTCGAAACACAGCTCGCCTTCCTCGGCCAGCGGCAGGTAGAACTCATGCAATTCTTCCAGCAGTTGCACCGGATCCAGCTCGACGAACCCTGAACGCCGCTGCCGATCCTCCAGCTCGGAAATCCGCAGCAGGCCGCGAAAACGCGCCATCAACGTGTCCGCTTCCGCCAGCACCAGATCCAGTTGCGCCGCCTCCTGCGAGCCTTCGCCGGCCTGTTGCTGCATGCGATACAACTGCGCGCGCAGGCGCGTCAGCGGGGTGCGCAAATCGTGGGCGATGTTGTCGCAGACGCCTTTGACCTCATTCATCAAGCGCTCGATGCGTTCGAGCATGGCGTTAACGATGGCCGCGAGCATGTCCAGTTCATCGCGGCGGTTGGACAACGGCAAACGGTGCGTCAGGTCACCGGCAACGATCGACTGCGCGCTGGCCTGAATCGCCCGAATCCGCCGCAACGGGCGGCGCCGCAGCAAATGCCAACCGGCAATCCCCGGCAGAATCGTCAGCGACACACCCCAGAACAGCGCATGCAAAATGATTCGCGTCACCGCGAACAGCGAGCCGTTGTCGCGCAGCAACACCAGCCAGCGCCCATCGCGGGTTTGCGTGGCGACGGCATCGCAGCTGTCATTGGGCAGGGTCGGGTCATCGGAGTCGGCGCAATCGGCGAGCATGTGGATCTTGCCGTCCAGCGGCAGGCCTTCGGGGATCTGCTGCAAGGCGCCGCCGAGGTAGACGCCCTGCGCGTCGAACAGACCGTAGGCGTCGATGCCGCGAATGTCGAAGGTCATGCTCGCAGCGAGGGCTTCTTCCAGTTGCTCACCGCGAAAGTGCGAGAACAGATGCTGACGTTGCATCAACGAATGTTTGGCGAGGTTGTCGAGGTAACCGGAGACTTCGTAGTACATGACCCCCATGAGGATCGCGCTCCACGCCACGAACAGCGAACTGTACAGCGCCAGCAAACGGCTGCTGGAGGAGCGCCAGCCGTCAGACGGGTTCGGCAATGACATAACCCGAGCCTCGTACCGTGCGGATCAGCGGAACGTTGCCCACTGCGTCGATCTTCTTGCGCAGACGGCCGATGTGCACGTCGATCAGGTTGGTGCCCGGGTCGAAGTGATAACCCCAGACTTCTTCGAAAATCATCATCCGCGAAAGGATCTGGCCGCTGTTGCGCATGAGGAATTCGAGCAGCTTGTATTCGGTCGGCAATAGCGTCAGCACCTGTTCGGCACGGCGCGCTTCGTGGCTGATCAGGTCCAGCTCAAGGTCGGCGACCTGCAAGGTGGTGGCCTGAGTCGCGCCGCTGTTCTGCCGACGCAGCAACACTTCCACCCGCGCCGCCATTTCATCGGTGGCGAACGGCTTGGTCAGATAATCATCGCCGCCGGCACGCAAGCCGCGCACGCGTTCATCGACATCGGAGAGGGCGCTGATCATCAGAATCGGCGTGGCCACGCCCATGGTGCGCAGCGTGGTGACGATGGCCAGGCCATCGAGTTCGGGGAGCATGCGATCGAGGGTGATCAAGTCGTAGTTGCCGCTTACGGCGCGGTCGAGGCCTTCACGGCCATTGTCGACCCAGTCTACGTCCAGCCCGTGGCTGCTCAGTTCGGCGACGATTTCCCGAGCGGTCACGGCGTCGTCTTCGATGGTCAAGATACGAGTCATAGGCAGGCCTGCTGATCGGTTCAAACGGAATGGCAGCATTTTGCCAAGAAAATCCGCTGACGCTTTAAATTAACTTTCATGTTGTAGCTGTCATTTGCGCGCCTTGGCGATTAATTTGCGAGAACGTTGATATCATCTGGCCATAAATTCAATCAGGAGCGGTTCTGTGCGTATCTCCATTCGCCGTGGCTGGATGCCAATCACCGGGTTGTTATTGTTGCTGTTCAGCGCTTCAACCTGGGCGGCCAACACCCCGTGTTCCGGGAAAAAGGGCGGTATTGCTCGTTGCGATGGCGACCTGTTCCTGTGCAATGACGGCTCGATCAGCGGTTCGAAGAAAAGCTGCGCGGCCATGTTTGGCGAGCGCCAGCAGGCCCGACCGCAAAACTTCCTGCAGAGCGACGATGGCTGCGCCTGCGGCAGCGGTTCGTTCTGCACTGGCCCACGCGGTGGCGTGTATTGCCTGACGCCCAGCGGTAACAAAAGCTACAAACGCAAATAGCTGGCATTTGTGCCAATGCATAAAACCCGCTGTTATCCGGCTGTTGTTGCAATTTGCATGGTCCTGGGAAGTTCATTCTTTCTAACTTATTGAAACAAAACGATTTATTTAATTTCTGCGACTGGCACGGTCACTGCAATTCATCTGATGACGAGTTGTAACACCATTTTTCATGCCTGGAGCAGAACAACAATGAATAGATCCTCTGATGGGTTATATCCTGCCTTCGAAGAGTCGAGCAGCGTTTCGGGCGTGTCCTGGGGCGCGATTTTCGCAGGTGCTGCGGCTGCCGCTGCCCTGTCGATGATTTTGGTCCTGCTCGGTTTCGGTTTGGGTTTCTCTGCCGTTTCACCGTGGGCCGGAGAGGGCGTCAGCGCCAAGGGCCTGGGCATTTCAACCATTGTCTGGCTGGCGGCGACGCAAATCATCGCCTCCGGCATGGGCGGTTACATCGCCGGTCGCCTGCGGGTGAAGTGGGCGAACATGCACGGCGATGAGGTGTATTTCCGCGACACCGCGCACGGCTTCCTTGCCTGGTGTGTGGCGACGTTGGTCACCGCGGTTTTGGTGGTTGGCTCGGTCAGCAGCGTCATCAGTGGCGGTGTACAGGCCGGTGCCAGTGTCGCTGGCGGTGCAGCCAGCGCCATGACTCAGGCAGCAGGTTCCGCTGCGGCGAACACCGACAGCAATCAATACGGCTACTACATCGACAGCCTGTTCCGCGATGACCGTCCGGCTTCCGTCAGCGATGACGCCGCGCATGGCGCCGTAACCCGCATCTTCGCGCAAAGCCTGGCCAACGGTCAGCTCAGCGCCGAAGACCGCACCTACCTCGCACAACTGGTGGCCCAGCGGACCAACCTGACGCAGGCCGATGCCGAGCGTCGTGTTGACGAGATCTACGCCCGTACCCAGAAAGCCCTGGCCGACGCCAAGTTGAAAGCTCAACAAGCCGCCGACACCGCTGCCAAAGTCGCTGCCTGGACTTCGCTGTGGATGTTCATCTCGCTGCTGGCCGGTGCGTTCTTCGCCAGTTTCGCGGCTACTTTCGGCGGTCGCCGTCGCGATGCAGTTGAATACGTTGAAGTCGATACCTACACCACGACCACTCCAGTCCGTTAAACAAGGAGCATGACCATGCGCTCATTACTGCTGTTTTTCCTCGGCGTACCGATCCCGATCATCATTCTGATTGCTCTGTTCGTGCACTGATTGCTCCATTGAGGCCCATGCCTCGGCCGCTTCCACCTTCGGGTGGAAGCGGCTTTTTGCTTTCTGCGGGAACAGCGGCGAGAATCGGCGCCGGAAGTGGATTGGCCGCTTTTAACTCTCTTTAAGGATGAACACGTTGGACAAGAAGGAAACCAGGCGCCAGTTGGTTGAAATGCTCGAAGGCGGGCGCTCGAAAACTGAAACCTTCAAGGCGTTGTCGGGTGGTGCGGTTAAAGATCGCGTATTGGCGGCCTGGATTGCGGGTCGTCCGGATCCGGCACTCAGGGAAAAGCATTCACTCAAAGTCACCCTGCTGGTTGTGTTGACCTGCATCCAGGCATTTGTCGGCTCAGTCGCCGGCTTCTTCCTGTTCTATGACGCGAGCGCCGGCCTGGCATTGACCATGCTGTTGATCGCTGGTGGCATTCCGTTGTTGTTTGCATGGTGCTTTTACAAGAACGTGGCGGCGGCTTATACCGTCTACATTATCCTGACCATCAGTCAGGTTTCACGCATGTTCAAGGGTTATGAAGAAGATCCGGTATCGACCGTGATTGGCGTCGTCATCACCCTGGCCATGGTGTTCTACGCCGCCTGGGTCAAATCGCTGCTGTTCCCGGATCTGGGGTTGATTGGCGCGAAGAAAATAAAAGGGCAGTTCGTCTTCTCCAATTGATCGTTGGACAATCCGACCGCTTTCACTGGCCTGGATCAATATTTCCCGCGGCGATATCCCCTAACTTAAAAGATCCAAGCCCTTGCCGCGGGATCGACTACATTACCTGCACGCGCACCAGGTTGCGCTGACGGAGTACCGTAGTCCGACCTTCAAAATGCATTAGAAAAACGGGTCGACACGGTGTAGTGCAGCAAGGAGCTGGCGCAAAACTCCACTAAATTTTCACGGAAGATCATTGCAATGCACTGCCTAGAAAGAACCTTCGATATCCAGCCCTTGGCGCAGGCGGATATGACCGTCCACATCAACGGCCAAGCGGTCACCGCTGCAATCGGCGAAACCGTCCTCAGCGTCATTCAATCCCTCGGCGTACGCCAGATCGCGCGTAACGATCATGACCAGATCAGCGGCGCTTACTGCGGCATGGGCGTGTGCCAGTGCTGCCTGGTGAAAATCAATGGCCGACACAAGCGCCGCGCCTGCCAGACGGTAGTGCGCGACGGCATGCAGATCGAAACCCAGGTCAACCGCATCACTGCGCAGGAGGTCGTATGAACCTGCAACCGGTGATCGTCGGCGGTGGCCCGGCGGGAATGGCGGCGGCCATCGAACTGGCTCGTCATGGTGTGCGCTGCACCTTGCTTGAAGAGGCCTCGCGCCTCGGCGGCGTGGTCTATCGCGGGCCGCTGCGGGACGGTGTGCAACTGGATTACCTGGGGCCGCGCTACTCCGAAGCACTGGGCAAACTGCACGGTGAATTTCAGGAACAGTCCGGGCTGATCGACGTGCGCCTCAACCATCGTGTGGTCGGCGCCGAAGGCAGCCGCGCCTTGGTGGTGCTGGACGGCGACGAGCAACTGCACGAGATCGCGTATCCGCAGCTGCTGCTGGCGGCCGGTTGCCACGAACGCAGCGTGCCGTTTCCCGGCTGGACCTTGCCGGGAGTGATCATGCTCGGCGGTCTGCAACTGCAAATCAAAAGTGGTGTGGTCAAGCCGCAAGGGCCGGTGATCATCGCCGGCACCGGGCCGTTGCTGCCACTGGTGGCGACGCAGTTGCATGCGTCCGGCGTCAGTGTCGCCGGCGTGTATGAGGCCTGCGCATTCGGCAAGATCGCCCGCGAGAGCCTGGCATTGCTGAACAAACCGCAGCTGTTCCTTGATGGCTTGAGCATGCTCGCCTATCTGAAACTGCACGGCATCCCGATGAACTACGGCTGGGGCGTGGTCGAAGCGCATGGCGAAGGCGAACTGAAAAGCGTCAGCGTCGCCCCGTACTCGGCGACGTGGGAGCCTGATCTGAGCCGGGTCGAACGCTTCGAAGCGAAGACGCTGGCGGTCGGTTACGGCTTTATTCCGCGTACCCAGCTCAGCCAGCAAATGGGCCTCGATCACGGCTTCAGCGATGACGGATATCTGCGCGCCAATTCGAATGTCTGGCAGCAAAGCAATGAATCTCACGTGCATCTGGCCGGCGACATGGGCGGGATTCGCGGCGGTGAAGCGGCGATGCTGGCGGGCAAGATCGCGGCGACTTCGATCCTCCTGCAACGCGGTGTCCTCGAAGAAGAACTGGCCGGCGTGCGCCGCGACCGCTACCTGAGCAAACTCCGTGCGATCGTGCGGTTCCGCGCGGCCGTCGATCGCTACACCGAACGTGGCGTCGGCCAGACCGCTTTGCCGGCCGCCGATACGGTGATCTGCCGTTGCGAGCATGCCACCCGTGCCGACATCGATCTGGCGCTGGAGCAGGGCGTGCAAGACATCGCCAGCCTGAAAATGCGCACCCGCGTGAGCATGGGCGATTGTCAGGGCCGGATGTGCGTCGGCTACTGCAGCGACAGGTTGCGCCAGGCCACCGGGCGCAAGGATGTCGGTTGGCTGCGTCCGCGTTTCCCGATTGATCCGATTCCTTTTTCCGCGTTCCAGTCCATCGGCACGGAGGCCGCTGCCCATGAGTAAGTTCTATGACGTGATCATTGCCGGCGGCGGCGTGATCGGGGCCTCCTGCGCCTATCAATTGTCCAAGCGCAAAAACCTCAAGGTCGCGCTGATCGATGCCAAGCGCCCGGGCAACGCGACCCGTGCTTCTGCCGGTGGCTTATGGGCGATCGGTGAGTCGGTCGGGCTCGGTTGCGGGGTGATTTTCTTCCGCATGATGTCGGCCAATCGCAAGCGCGAAACCCAGGGCGCGGCGGTGGCCGTGGACGCGAGCACGCCGCACATTCTGCCGGAGTCGTTCTTCGATTTCGCCTTGCAGTCCAACGCGCTGTACCCGGCGTTGCACCGCGAGTTGAAAGAACAGCACGGCATGGATTTCAAGTTCGAAAAAACCGGGCTGAAATTCGTCATTTATGACGATGAAGACCGGCTCTACGCCGAGCACATCGTCAGCTGCATTCCGCATCTGGCCGATCAGGTGCGCTGGCTCGATCAGGCGGCGCTGCGCGAGGCCGAACCAAGCGTCAGCCATGAAGCGCGCGGGGCGCTGGAGTTTCTCTGCGACCATCAGGTCAGCCCGTTTCGCCTCGCCGATGCCTATGCCGAAGGTGCCCGGCAAAATGGCGTCGACTTCTACGTCAACACCAACGTCACCGGCGTGTTGCATCACGGCTCGCGCGTGACCGGCGTGCAGACAGCCGAGGAGGGCGTGTTCCACTGCAAGACCCTGATCAACGCGGCGGGCGCCTGGGCGGCGGATCTGAGTGAGTGGGCCAGCGGCATTCGTATCCCGGTGAAACCGGTGAAGGGCCAGATCCTGCTGACCGAACGCATGCCGAAAATCCTCAACGGCTGCCTGACCACCAGCGATTGTTACGTCGCGCAAAAGGACAATGGCGAGATCCTGATCGGCAGCACCACCGAAGACAAAGGCTTCGACGTGACCACCACCTACCCGGAAATCGCCGGACTGGTGCAGGGTGCGGTGCGGTGTCTGCCGGAGCTGAAAGACGTCAACCTCAAACGCACTTGGGCGGGATTACGTCCGGGTTCGCCGGATGAGCTGCCGATCCTCGGACCGATGCGTGGCGTGGAGGGTTACCTGAATGCCTGCGGACATTTCCGCACTGGCATCCTGACTTCGGCGATCACGGGCGTGCTGCTCGACAAACTGGTCAACGACGAGCCGCTGCCGCTGGACATCACGCCGTTCCTGGCGGACCGCTTTGAAGCCACCCCGGTTCGACCAGCGCCCGAGCTCGAGCTAGCCTGACCCAATCCCCTGTAGGAGCTGCCGAAGGCTGCGATCTTTTGATCTGGTTTTTAAGATCAAGATCAAAAGATCGCAGCCTTCGGCAGCTCCTACAGGGTTCTGGGTCGTGTACAGAATATGGGTACGACTCGACCACTGTGGGAGCGGGCTTGCCCGCGAAGGCGCCAGTCCGGCCAACCTCATATTTGGATCTGTGCAAAGACGTCAGGTGTTGCGGGATTCTTCTTCGAGTTGATCCGATTCGAACAACCGCGCCAGTTCTGCCCGGGCTTCCTGGGCGGTTTGCAGGACTTTCGCCGCGTCGTCATAGACCGCGTGTTGCGCCTCCAGCACCTGTTCGTCGTGATGCTTGAAGCGCTTGATCCGCGCATCGGCCTGAGCTTGCGTCAGACCGAGGCCGACCAGCGTGCGCCGGCTCATCTCCAGACTTGAGTAATAAGTCTCGCGAATCGCTTCAGCGCCGACATCGACCAAGCGGTGCACGTGCTGACGGTTACGTGCCCGGGCGATGATCTTCATGTGCGGATAGAGCTTGCGCACCACCTCGGCCGTCTTGATGTTGGTCTCCGGATCGTCCGTGGCAATCACGAAATACTCCGCCTCGCCGGCCTTGGCCGCATTGAGGATCTCCGGGCGCATCGGGTCGCCGTAGAACACCGGCACACCGCCAAAACTGCGTGACAGTTCGATGGTCTCCACCGAGGTGTCCAGCGCGACGAACTTGATGTTCTGCGCCCGCAGGATACGCGCGACGATCTGCCCCATCCGGCCCATGCCGGCAATCACCACGCGTGGCGTTTGCGTATCGATCTGGCGGAATTTTTCCGGCACTTCCACCGGTTGCACTTTCGGGCTGACCAGCCGCGCGCAGATCAACAGCAGCAGCGGCGTTACCGCCATCGACAGGGTAATGGTCAGTACCAAAAGGTCGTACAAACGTGGTTCGAACAGACCCTGATCGCGACCGATCTTGAACACCACAAAGGCAAATTCACCACCCGCCGCTAGAACGATGCCGAGGCGGATCGCACTGATCTTGTTCAACCCACCGGCCAGACGCCCGACCACAAACAGCAGCGGCAACTTCAGACCAATCAGCAACAGCGTCAGGCCCAGCACCGTGATCGGCGCGCTGAGCAGGAGGCCGAGATTGGCACCCATGCCGACGCTGATGAAAAACAGCCCGAGCAGCAGGCCCTTGAACGGCTCGATCTGCGCTTCCAGCTCATGGCGATATTCCGAGTCCGCCAGCAGCAGCCCGGCGAGAAATGCCCCGAGCGCCATCGACACACCGACCAGATCCATCAACCATGCCGTACCGATCACCACCAGCAACGCGGTGGCCGTGGACACCTCCGGCAGACCGGTTTTTGCCACCACGCGAAACACCGGGCGCAACAGATAACGCCCGCCGACCACCACCACGGCAATACCGCCGAGCACCTGCAAGCCGTGATTCAGACTTTGCGCATTGCTGCTTTCATGGGTGCCGCCCGCCAGCATCGGCACCAGCGCGATCAGCGGGATCGCAGCGATGTCCTGGAACAGCAGAATGGCAAACGCCAGCCGCCCGTGGGGGCTGGTCAGTTCCTTGCGCTCGGCAAGGCTTTGCAGGCCGAACGCGGTAGACGACAGCGCCAGGCCGAGACCCAGCACAATCGCACTGTTCAGCGGTTGACCGAACACCGACAGCGCCAGCACGCCGATCACCGAAGCGGTCAGCAACACCTGCGCCAGCCCGACGCCGAACACCGATTTGCGCATCACCCACAACCGTCGCGGCGACAACTCAAGGCCGATGATAAACAGCAACAACACCACGCCCAGCTCGGAGATATGCGCAACGCTTTGCGGATTACCGATCAGGCCCAACACCGACGGGCCGATGATCACCCCGGCAAACAGGTAACCGAGCACGGCGCCCAGTTGCAGACGTTTGGCCAAAGGCACGGTGAGCACGGCCGCGAACAGAAACACGACAGCGGCTTGCAACAGATTGCCTTCATGGGGCATGGAATGACTCCTGACAACGGTACGGCGGGGGCGACAAGGATAAGGTCTACACAGACTTTACATCCACCAAAGATCCCCCGTAGGAGCTGCCGCAGGCTGCGATCTTTTGATCTGGCTTCGGTGAAATCGAAAGCAAGATCAAAAGATCGCAGCCTGCGGCAGCTCCTACAGGGGGATTTTCAGGGATTCTGTAATAATTGGCATCAATTGGTTACATTCATAACCTCTGCGTATCAATCTCTAGAGTCCGCCATGGCCATCAACTTCGACCTCAACGACCTGCAAGCCTTTCGCGCCGTGGTCGAGAAGGGCAGTTTTCGCAAGGCCGCCGACACCGTGCGCCTGTCGCAGCCGGCCTTGAGCCGACGCATCGAAAAACTCGAAGACGCCCTCGGTGTGAAACTCTTCGAACGCACCACGCGCAAGGTCAGCCTGACGCAGGCCGGGCGCGCCTTCATGCCGAGTGTCGAGCGTTTGCTGGATGATCTGGACGTGGCGTTGCTGGGCATCAGCGAAGTGGCCTCGACGCGTCTGGGCCATGTCACCGTGGCTTGCGTGCCGTCGGCGGCGTACTACTTCATGCCGCGCGTGGTCGCCCGCTATCACCAGCAATTCCCGCGCATCAAAGTCAAAGTCCTCGATTCCAGCGCCCACGATGTATTGAGCGCGGTGGTTAACGGCGAGGCGGATTTCGGTTTGAGTTTTCTCGGCACGCAGGATGCCAAAGTCGACTTCGAAGCGCTTGTGCAGGAGTGCTACGTGGTCGCCTGCCGCCGCGATCACCCGTTGGCCGGGCGCAGCAGCGTGACATGGGACGAGTTCTATCAGCAGGATTACATCTCGCTGGACAAGACTTCGGGCAATCGCTTCTTGCTCGATCAGGCCTTGAGCAGTGTGGTGCCGCAGCGTCAGAGCATCTGCGAAACCAAGCATGTGACAACGATGATTGGTCTGGTCGAGGCGGGATTAGGCGTTGCGGCGGTGCCATTGATGGCGATGCCGGGGCCGGATCATCCGATCCTGACGCGGATACCGCTGACCGATCCGCAAGTGATGCGCAGTGTCGGCATCATCAAGCGCCGGGACCGCACGTTGACCCCGGCGGCATTGGAACTGGAGCGGCTGGTGGTGGAAATGAAAGTCCAGCCGCCGACGATCAACGCTTGACCGAATCCAGCCCGGTGGCCTGCACATCCGCTTGTGCGGCAGGCGCGGCGAGGTAGGCGAGCAGGGCTTTCGCCTCTTGCGGATGTTGCGCATCGACGGGGATGCCGGCAGCAAAACGCGTCACCGACTGCACCGATTCCGGAATCTTCGCGACAAAACTCACCCCAGGCACCGGCAGCAATTCACTGACCTGCTGGAATCCCAGTTGATAGTCGCCGGTGGCAACCACCGAGCCCACCGGGATTTTCGCGATCATCTTCGCCTTCGGTTTCAGCTGCTCTTCGATGCCGAGTTTTTTGAACAACTGCTCTTCGATGTACACGCCGCTGGCGCTGTCGGAGTAGGCCACCGATTGTGCGTCGAGCAGGGTTTGCTTCAGGCCATCGACGCTGCTGATGTCCGGTTTCGGCGCGCCTTCACGCACCACCAGACCGATCCGTGAATCCGCCAGTTCAACGCGAGACGCCGGGTCGACCTTGCCTTGCTTGATCAACTCATCGAGGGCGTAACCGACCATGATCACCACGTCGGCGTGCTCACCGCGCGCGAGACGATTGGGGATTGCTTCCGGTGCCTTGCCCATCGACGGGCCGAGTTGGGTGTCGAGGGTATTGCCGGTGGCGGCGGCGAATTTCGGGCCGAGAATTTTATAGGCTGCAGTGAAGCCGCCCGACGTCATCACGTTCAGTTGTTCTGCGTGTGCCAGAGCGCTGAAAGCGAAGAGGGCGATGGCAGTGAAGCTGAAAAGTTTTTTCATGGTCATCGCTCCTTATGCCGCCACTGGTTGCAGTCGACCGCCCGCGCGGCGATAGAGGTACAGCGTCGCGCACAACGCGCACAACGCGCCGATGCTCATCCAGTAACCTGGCGCGGCTTTGTCGCCGGTGTACTGAATCAGGAAGGTCGACATCGCCGGGGTGAACCCGCCGAAAATCGCCGTCGCCAGGCTGTAGGCGAGGGAGAAACCGGCGACGCGCACTTCGACCGGCATGATTTCGGTCAACGCCGGAATCATTGCGCCGTTGTACATGCCATAGATGAACGACAGCCACAGCAGCGACAGCAACATGTGGCTGAAACTCGGCGCCTGCACTAGATACGACAGCGCCGGATAGGTGGTGGCCAGCGCCAGCAACGACATCGCAATCAACACCGGACGACGACCGATACGATCCGACAACATGCCGCCAATCGGCAGCCAGAAGAAGTTCGACACGCCGACCAGCAGCGTCACCAGCAACGCATCGGAGGTGCTCAGGTGCAGCACGGTTTTGCCGAAGGTCGGTGCGTACACGGTGATCAGGTAAAACGCCGTGGTGGTCAGGGCGACCATCAGCATCCCGCCGAGCACCACGACCCAATTCTGGCCGAGGGTGCGGAACACTTCGCCCATGCTCGGACGGTGTTTGCGCGCAGCGAACTCTTCGGTTTCTGCCAGGTTACGGCGCAGCAGAAAGATGAACGGCACGATCATGCAGCCGACGAAAAACGGAATCCGCCAGCCCCACGCGGCAATCACCTCCGGCGCCATCCACGCGTTCAGGGCAAAGCCCAGCGCCGCAGCAACGATGATCGCCACTTGTTGACTGGCCGACTGCCAAGCGGTGAAGAAACCTTTGCGGCCCGGCGTGGCGATCTCGGACAAATACACCGAAACCCCGCCCAGTTCCGCACCGGCGGAGAAGCCCTGCAACAAGCGCCCGAGCAACACTAGCGCCGGCGCGAACAGACCGATACTTTCGTATCCGGGCACCAGCACAATCAATATCGTGCCGCTGGCCATGATCGACAACGTGACGATCAAACCCTTGCGGCGACCGACGTCATCGATGTACGCACCGAGCACGATGGCCCCCAGCGGACGCATCAAAAAGCCTGCGCCGAACACTGCGAACGTCATCATCAGAGAGGCGAATTCACTGCTCGCCGGAAAGAACACCGACGCGATCTGCGTGGCGTAGAAACCGAACAGAAAGAAGTCGAACTGTTCGAGGAAATTGCCCGAGGTCACCCGGAAAATGGCGCCGGCCCGCGAGCCGCCGTGTGGGATTGAGGCTGTCATAGCAAAGGACTCCACCGCTTTTATGACGTGCGCCACGGAGAGTCAGCGCACGGATGTTATTGAGGCGGATGGTGGCCTAGGTGTAACAGGATGTTAATTGCATTATTGGCATGGATTGATGTGCAAAGCCGATCAATACCCAAATCTCAACCAACTCACTAACCCTGTGGGAGCGAGCCTGCTCGCGAAAGCGGTGAATCAGGCGATGAAATGTCGATTGTGCTGGCCCATTCGCGAGCAGGCTCGCTCCCACAGGTTTTCGGGGTGCCTGCAACTTTCGCTAACACCCTGGCCCCTTGTGGGAGCTGGCTTGCCAGCGATGGCGGCCCGACTGGCGACTACAATCCCCGAGCCCTCCCAGGCAAAAAACAAGGAATGATTCCCGAACCCCGCAGTCCGAGTTCAGGTATCACACATCAATGGAGGTTCACCGATGAACAGCAAAACCCTAATCGCCAGCCTGGCCCTCGTTGCCGGCATCGCCGGGATCAGCCCACTTGTTCAAGCGGCGCAAACCTCAAGCGAACCCTCCGTTCAATCCCCGGTCAGTGAACGCGAGTTGAAGGTCAACGACCGCGCCCCGGATATTTACCAACGCAGTGAAAAAGCTATCGACTGGAAAACCAAAGGCCTGAAGCAACCGGTCGATCAGGCGCAGTGGGTGCAGATCAATGACCAGTACGTCATGGTGATGATCACCAACGGGACCATTGTCGAGATGAAACCGGTTCCGCGTTAAACCCAGGATTTAAAGGCCCTGCGCATGCACGCGTGCAGGGCTTTCTCCGCCCAGCCGATACTGATTATTGCCACTGCGCTTGGCCTCGTACATCGCCAGATCGGCAATGTGCAGCAGCCGGTCCATCGCCGTCGCATGATCCGGAAACACTGCAACCCCAAGACTGGTGCCAATGTGGCGCTGGTCATTGCCGATGCTGATCGGTGGCGATAGCTCGATGAAAATTTTCTGACAGATGCGCCGGGCTTCGTCCTGCAGATCGAGGCCCGGTGCCAAGTCTTGCAGGATGACCACGAATTCGTCGCCGCCGATTCGGGCAACGGTGTCAGTGCTGCGCAGGATGCGTTTCAGTCGCGACGCCATGGTGATCAGCACCCGGTCGCCGGCGGCGTGGCCATAGTGATCGTTGATGGTTTTGAAACTGTTGAGGTCGACGAACACCAGCGCAACCCGCGTGCTGCTTTGGCGCGCTTGATCCAGGGCCTCCGACAGCCGTTCTTCCAGTACCAGACGATTCGGCAACCCGGTCAGCGGGTCGAAATGGGCGAGGTGCTTGAGGTAGCTGGCCGAGGCTTTTTCTTCGGTGATGTCGCGCACCACCCCCATCATTTTGATCACCGCGTCGTGATCGTTACGCACCACGTTGCCGGTCTCGCGCAGCCAGCGGATCATGCCGTCAGGCCAGACCACGCGATATTCCTCGTCGTGGTTTTCGCCGGTTTCCAGACAACGCAGTTCACCGTCGCGCACCCTGACGCGATCGTCCGGGTGCACGCAGGAGCAAAAGAGTGCATAGGACGGCGTGATTTCCCCGATCTTGAACCCGAACATGCCGTAGATCGCGTCCGACCAGTACAGCCGATCCGTGTCGACTTCCCAGTCCCAGGTACCGATGCGCGCGAAATACTGGCTGCGCTTGAAGCGCTCGGCGTCGCCGTCCTGATGGATGTTCCGGCCTTCAGCGGAGCGATTCAACAAGTCGCGGTATTCGGCGAGCTGGCGGCGCAAACCGCGTTCGCGCCAGATCAGCAAAGCAATCACGGCCAGCATGGTCATGCCAATGGCAAGGACGATCCAGAGCTGAATCATTCGGGCGCTGCCAGCATGGCGAATCGATCCGTGAAGTAATGGCGGTTGGCTATCTTAATTCTTCATCACTCGATTCGGATACAGCGTTGATCTGCGCGTGCGGGTTGCCAATAACCGCCATTTCTGGGAAAACGGCGGCCTGCTGAACAATAGAGTGATTGTTATGAATGATGAATTGCAGGTAATCGATCTTCAGGTGGGCGAGGGCAAAGCCGCCGTAAAAGGCGCGCTGATCACCACGCAATACACTGGCTGGCTGGAAGACGGCAGCGAGTTCGATTCTTCCTACAGCCGTGGCAAACCTTTTCAGTGCGTGATTGGCACAGGCCGTGTGATCAAGGGCTGGGATCAGGGGCTGATGGGCATGCAGGTGGGCGGCAAACGTAAATTGCTGGTGCCGGCGCATCTTGGCTATGGCGATCGGACGATGGGCAAGATTCCGCCGAATTCGAATCTGGTGTTCGAGATTGAGTTGCTGGAGGTTTTGACGCGGGAGGATTGATTACCAGAGTATCGTTCGGGGGCCGGATAAATGGATGTTGATCAGATTATTTACAACGCAGTCGCGTGGCTGAGTCTGGAGCATGAAGGGCGGCGAGGGCCGATTCACAACATAGAAATCGTGTTGATGGGGCTCGGCTGTATTTTCGCAATGTTCGTATCGAAAAGTGCCCTGGCAAAACGCAAAGCCTTCACAACCAGCACTGCGCAAGTTTTAAAAAAGGCAGCCCTGACGGCGATGTCCTTTACCGAGAAAAATGGACGGCGGGTCAAAATCTCTGGCGTATTGCTTGAGGAGAATGACGCCTACATCGTCAAAGTGACGCACGACGATGAAGAGGGTAAAACCCAATCCAGTGATTTACTCCCTACGCTGGAAGACGTCGAAGCTTATCTCAGGGCTCACACTCCGTTCATCCTGGCGGATTTTCGGCGGTGAATGCGCCGATATCGTCAAGTGTGTCCTCGATAGACCCGACCAGAGAGGGGAATTTCCCCTTGGTTATTTCGAGCGCTGGCAGAACCGTGTCGGTATCCAATTCGCCATGTCGGCGAGCGATGTGACCAAGAGCGGTAATGGCAGAGGCAACGATTGCTTCGGTTTCGTTGAAGAGGTGTTTCAGGCAGAGGTCCTGAGCCCAGGCTCTGTCCACTTCATTCAGGCCGATAGAAGTCAGCGCAGCAACCACGTTTGCGGTTGCGCCGTTGGCCAGAAGTCTTAGAACCTCGTCTTGGCTTAATGATGGGTCTTGATAAATGAGGCTCATTGGCGAAGTTCCCCCTGATGCCGATAAAAAGATCGAGTTCCGATGGTAACTGTTGGTTAATCGCCAAGCCGATTTTTAGAACTTGGTCGGGAGTCAGCAAGTACTCGCCCTCAGGACTTTTACCAAGGTTTTTCCAGCCCATTGCAGCCAGTACTGCGGATTCAAATTCCAGCCCAATTGTCAGTTCGTACTTTAAGGTGTCGTCTTCGTCGTCACCTTTTAAGAAACCGCTAATCCATAAAAACATCTGAAGCCTCCTGTTTAAGAACGCTTTCGCGAGCAGGCTCGCTCCCACATTGGAATGGCGGTGTACTCAAATGCTGTGAGCCACCGCGAAACTGTGGGAGCGAGCCTGCTCGCGAAGAACGCTTACGCGATCGATCAGGCTGCGTGCGCCATCTCGGCCAGTGTGTCGGCCACGGTCCTTTGCAGTGATGGGAATCGTCGAGTCACGCGGCGCAGTGCGGGTAGCACGGCGTCGACTTCCAGTTCATCGAGTTGGCCGGAGGCGGTGACGCGCAGGCGACGATGGTTTCTTGCTCACTTTCGCACAGCACCAGGCAGGCGTTTTGCGCCCAGCGTCCGTCTCGTTCGTTGAAGCCTATGGCCATCAATACCGCGACAACCTGTGCATCTGTTTTGTTGGCCATGGTCATTGCCTCAGGTCCGGCTCCAGGTTGTCGAGCGCACGGTTGACCGCGAGTTCGCCAAGCATGACCACTTGCTGAATGCCCAGCAGGGTGTTGCGGTAGGGCGTTTCGAGCATGGCGGCGAAGTCGCTGAGCATGATGCTGGCCGAGGCCATGGATTCGCAGGCGTGGGCCAGCAGGGATTCGGTGTCCATGTCCGGGGCGACGAGGAACATGGTGCTGGGTGTTCGCTGGGGCCGGGCGTGAGGTTTGAGGTAGTGATCGAGGGCGCGTTCGGCGGCGTCGTTGAGTTTTGTCGGGTCGAGCGTGGAGTAGGGGGATACTGGATCTGATTCGCTTGTGGCATCCGCTTCTGGCGGATTTGGCGTTACTTTTAACATTTGCGAGACCTTTAATCAGGGCTGCCAACCTGTCGCGACTAAACGTAGGGAGGCGGCTGCACGCAGGTTAGTCGACCGGTGGTCTCACAATACCCGGCGCGCCCTGAGGCGCCCCGCGCGCAGCCACCATTGAGTACAGGGGGTTACCTGACTGAATGGACGCTTTACGAATTGTCAAACCACCGAGCGACTAAACCCGATCACTGAACATTCAGTGACGCGAACCAAGCTACCGGCAGCCCTCAAACCGCACAAGCCGGCGGATTCTGGCGTAGTTGTAGGCAAAGGCGCAAGGCGCTGTAGCCTCCCCGATGATGCCGAAATGATGCTGCGTTTTTCAGCCCGCCATCGCCAGCAGGCTGGCTCATACAAGGATTTGTGTCGGGCGGGGAGTTCGATCACACCGCTGAAAAACTGTGTGAGCGAGCCTGCTCGCGAAGAGGCCGGCACCATCAGCATCTTCGTTCTCTGACACACCGCTTTCGCGAGCAGGCTCGCTCCCACAGGGGACGATGTCGTTCATTGCATCCCATTCATCCCGTTCAGACCAAGCCAAACTTGCGATTGTCGAAGCCATCGATGATCATCCTCACCATATAGGGGTAGGGGGTATTGGTATGTCGCACATTCACCAACACAAAGACGAACTGCTCAACCGCGTACGGCGGATAGCCGGGCAGGTGCAGGCGGTCGAGAAAGCGCTGGAGGGTGATGCCGATTGCGCCAAGACGCTGCACCTGGTCGCGGCAATTCGCGGTGCGGTCAATGGGCTGATGGAGCAATTCATCGAGGCCCACGCCCGCGAACACGTTGCCCTTGCGGGCCTGCGCGACGACGAACGCGCACAGGGCGTTGAAGAATTGCTGCAAGCCATCCGCCGTTACTCCAAATAGAGCGCAAACATCATGACCCTGACTCCCAAGGCTGATCGCTTCAGCCACGATCACCAGTTTCTCGGCGCCTCGCACGATGAAAATGCCCGCCGCACGTTGTGGGTCGTCGTGCTGACATTCGTGATGATGATTGCCGAGATCGCCGCCGGTTACGTCACCGGTTCGATGGCGCTGCTGGCCGACGGTTTCCACATGGCCACCCACGCCGGCGCATTGGGCATTGCCGCAGCGGCTTACGGTTTCGCTCGGCGTAACGCCAACAACCGCCGCTACAGTTTCGGCACTGGCAAGGTTGGCGACCTGGCTGGTTTTGCCTCGGCGATGATTTTGGGACTGGTGTCGCTGGGCATTGCCGGTGAATCCGCTTTGCGTTTGTTCCAGCCGACCACGGTGGCGTTTGGCGAAGCCACGGTGATTGCTATCGTGGGGTTGGCGGTGAATCTGATCAGCGCCGTTCTGCTGATGGGCCAGCATGGCCACGACCACGGACACTCGCATGATCATGGCGATGGCCATCATCACCATCACGACAACAACCTGCGTTCGGCCTACGTCCATGTGCTGGCCGATGCCTTGACCTCGGTGCTGGCGATTGCCGCGTTGCTGGCCGGGCGTTATCTGGGTTGGGTGTGGCTGGACCCGGCGATGGGGATTGTCGGTGCCATCGTCATTGCCAAATGGGCGTACAACCTGATGCGCGACAGTGCTGCGGTGCTGCTCGACGCCACCGATGAACCGGTGGCTGCAGAGATTCGCCAACTGCTGGAAACCTCTGACGATGTGCGCATCAGCGACCTGCACGTCTGGCAAGTCGGCCCGCAGGCGCGGGCGGCAATCGTCAGTGTGGTCGCGGCAGCAGGTGTCACGGCAGAGGCGATTCGCGAGCGACTGGCGCCGGTGCATGAGCTGTCACACCTGACCATCGAGCTGCGTAGCGCTTAAGGCGTGGCCTCGGTGAACACTGGCATGCGCCCGTTGAGAGAAGGGCGGTAATGCCAGTGCAACGGGTCCAGGTCGACGCCGTGAGCGAGGATTTCGCTGACCGTAGCGCTGGCGATGCTCATTGCCAGCAACTGCCCTGGACACTGATGCCGACCACCGCCAAAACTGAAACTGCGCCGATTCGGGCGCTCGAGTAAAAACGCGTCAGGCCGTTCGTTGAGCGCCGGATCGCGATTGGCTGAGGCGAGTAACAACAGAATGACCTCTCCGGCCTCGACCCGCACACCGTCAATCTCACACCCGGCGGCGACAAATCGCCGAGTATTCTGCACCGATGGATCGAAGCGTTGCACTTCGGCCAACAGAGCCGGCATCGACGCAGTGCGCAACTCAGGCTGACGGCGCAACGTCAGCAACGCATTGCCAATCAAACCGCCGCTGGCCTCGTAAGTCTGTGAACAGAGGCCGATCAGATTGGCGATCAACCGCAGTTCATCGCCTTCGAATCGCTGCTGAATACGCCTCAGCATTTCGCTGTCCGACTCGGCCAGCAACTCGATGAAATATCCGCGCAACTGCTCAGCCGCCGCGTGTGCCGCTGCCAATTGCAGGTCATTGCTCAAGGGGGACAGGCACGCGACGAAATCAGCGGTCAGCTCACTGATCGCCCGACCCTGCGCGGGGGTAAACCCAAGCAGTGCGGCGACCACGCACACCGGGCCGCGAAACATCGCTTTGTACAACCCTTCGGCGTCTACCGTGATCAGTCGCGCGGCCACCAATGCGTTCACTGCAGCAACATCGATCAGCGCCAGTTCCGGCTCGATCGCCGAACGCGGGCAGCGCTGACGCTCGCCATCATTCATCCGCATCAACTGCCCGAACACCTCGCCAGCCAGGCCTGAAGCAATCGCTTTGGGCACTGGTTCCTGCAGCGGGCGCACCCGACAATCGACGTGAGCCAACACTGCACACACCGCGCGCGCACTGCTGGCGACCCACAGTTTCAACTCGTGATGGAAGGTCAATCCGCCCTGAGCCCGCAGTTCGGCGTAATAAGGGTAGGGATCGGCAGCAGTCGCAGCGTTGATCGGGTCCATGGTTCGCAGCCTTGTCGTCGTGAAAGTGATGCGAGTATCTTCAGTCCACAGCGACGATGATTCGTCGGGGAGCGAAATATGCACGCAGAACATCAAGACATCGGCGTCTCGCAGGTGGCCGCTGCCATCGCAGAGCCGGCGCGCACCAAAATCCTCTGCTCGCTGATGGACGGCCATGCGCGTACCAGCACCGAATTGGCGGCCATTGCCGAAGTCAGCGCCTCCACCGCCAGCGCGCATTTGGCCAAACTCAAGGATCTGGCGCTGGTGCGCCTGCACTTGCAGGGTCGCCATCGTTATTACAGCCTGGCCGACAAGCGCGTGGCGCAGGCGCTGGAAGCATTGATGGTGATTGGGCAGAACGCCGCGCCGACGTTCAAGCCGCACACGCCGGATCGCCTGCAATTCGCCCGCACCTGTTACGACCACATGGCCGGGACGCTGGCGGTGTTGCTGCATGACCGTTTGCTTGACGCGGGGTGGTTGCTGGAGACCGACGAGCAGGCGTATCGATTGAGCGACAGTGGTGCGGCGTTGTTCGAAGGTTTGGGTATTGAGGTGGAGGATTTGAGCGCGTTGCGGCGTAAATTTGCCTGCCCGTGCCTGGACTGGAGCATGCGTCGGCCGCATCTCGGTGGGTCGCTGGGGGCGGCATTGTTGCAAGCGGCGTTGAAGCGTAAATGGGTGACGCAGGATCTGGACAGTCGGGCGCTGGCGTTGACGGTGGTGGGGCGCAAGGAAATCGCTGCGCGGTTTGGCATTGAGTTGGCGAGTGAAAACGGCCAGATCAAAAGATCGCAGCCTTCGGCAGCTCCTACAGGGAGTTTGATCACCGGATAAACCCGACTTTACCGAATCCATGCAGGAGCTGCGGAACGCTGCGATCTTTTGATCTTGAGCTTCCGCCCGACGAGGTGCGCATCTGCCACCTTGTAACCCCGCATCCGACTCTATACTGTATATCCAAACAGTAAAGAGCCCGCGCCATGCAAATCATCGACAAGCTCAGCATCCTCGCCGACGCCGCCAAGTACGACGCCTCCTGCGCAAGCAGCGGCGCGCCCAAGCGCAGCTCCGAGGGCAAGAGCGGGCTGGGCTCGACTGATGGCATGGGCATCTGCCACAGCTACACGCCGGACGGGCGTTGCGTGTCGTTGTTGAAAGTCCTGCTGACCAATTTCTGCCTTTACGATTGCCAGTACTGCGTCAATCGCCGCTCCAGCGACGTTCCCCGCGCGCGCTTCACGCCTGAAGAAGTGGTGGCGCTGACCCTGGATTTCTACCGGCGCAACTGCGTCAGCGGGCTGTTCCTCAGCTCCGGGATCATCCGTTCGGCGGACTACACCATGGAGCAACTGGTGCGGGTGGCGAAGCTGTTGCGTGAAGTGCATGAATTTCGCGGCTACATCCACCTCAAGACCATTCCCGACGCGGATCCGGCGCTGATCGAGGAAGCGGGGCGCTACGCCGATCGCCTGAGCGTGAACATCGAACTGCCCACCGATGCCAGCCTGCAAACCCTGGCGCCGGAGAAAGATATTGTCTCGATCAAACAGGCGATGAACACCATCTACACCGGTGTGCAAACAGTGCTTAACGAACCCCGTTCGGCGAAGTTCGCGCCTGCCGGACAGAGTACGCAAATGATCGTCGGCGCCGATGACACCGACGACAGCACAATCTTGCACAGCGCTCAGTCGCTGTACGGCAACTACCGCTTGCGCCGCGTTTACTATTCCGCGTTCAGCCCGATCCCCGACAGCCCGAAAAGCGTGCCGCTGGCCGCGCCGCCGCTGATGCGCGAACACCGTTTGTACCAGGCCGATTTTCTCCTGCGCAGCTACGGGTACCGCGCCGACGAGTTGCTCAAGGGGCCAGGCAATCTGGCCTTGGACATCGACCCGAAACTGGCGTGGGCGTTGCAGAATCGCGAGGTGTTTCCACTCGATTTGAACCGCGCCGAAGCGTCGCTGATCGCGCGCATCCCGGGCATCGGCCTGCGCACCACCGAACGTCTGGTCGAACTGCGCCGGCAACGAAAGATCCGCTATGAAGATGTCGCGCGCATGCGCTGCGTACTGGCCAAGGCCAAACCGTTCATCATCACCAGCGACTACCATCCGCAGCAGGCCGAAGTCACCAGCCATTTGCTTTATCAGCAATTGCGCGACCGGCCGATGCCGCAGCAGATGGGACTGTGGGGATGATCAATCTCGATTGCGACGACCTGTTCGGCACCTGGCGCCAACAAGCGCGCTGGCTACTCAGCCATGAAGTCGATCCAAGCCTGGTGAGTTGGGCATCGGAAGGCGTGGGCGATCTGTTTGCCAATGATGATGATCCGGTGCCGGAAGGGCAGGGGCCGTTTATGGCGAAGATCCCGCGCGTGTTGCTCGATACATTGGAGCAAGCGGCGCAATATCGAGGCGATCAACGCTGGAGTCTGCTTTACGAAGTGTTGTGGCGCGTCAGCCACGGCGATCGCACGGCAATGATGGCCGGTGACAAACTGGGCAGCGAGTTGCAGCGGCGGATCAAACAAGTCAACCGTGAAGCGCATCACCTGCATGCCTTTGTGCGTTTCATCGAGCGCCCGTCATCCAGTGCTGGCCCGCAATATGTCGCGTGGCACGAACCGGCCCACGACATCCTGCGCAGCGCCAGCGAGCATTTCGTCGGGCGCATGGGCCAGCATCGCTGGCTGATCGCCACGCCGCGTGACGGGGTTTATTACGATGGCGAACAACTGATCCATCAGCGCCAATGCCCGCTGGAATGGCAGCAGTTGGCGCAGAACGTCGACGATCCGCATGGCGAACTGTGGCTGACCTATTACCGCCACATCTTCAACCCGGCGCGGTTGAACGAGAAAGTCATGCAAGGGCATTTGCCGGTGCGGTTCTGGAAGAATCTGCCGGAGGGCGAGTTGATCCCTGGACTGATTACACAGGCGCGGATGGGCAAGCAGCAGAATGGGCAGGCGAGTGGGATAGCTGATCGTTCTGGCAAACGAATTGCCTTGAAGAGCGAAAAGCCTACCCTCACCCCAGCCCTCTCCCGGAGGGAGAGGGAGCCGACCGAGGTGTTCTCCCGACCTACATCGACCTGAAAGTTTGCGTCGAACTTCGGTCTGGAGAACAACCGAGATCGGCCCCCTTTCCCCCTCGCCCCCTTGGGGGCGGTCCGACGTTTCGGGAGGGCTGGGGTGAGGGGGAAAAGATCTCCAGCCTTACACAAAAATCCCCACCAAACGCAAAAAAGCCCCCCACCAATCACTCGGTGGAGGGCTTTTCTACATCAACACCCGTCAAATCAAACCTTGACGATCCAACCCGCTGGCGCCTCGATGTCGCCGGTCTGTACACCCGTCAGCTCTTTATAAAGCTTCTGGGTAACCGGACCCACTTCGGTCTCGCTGTGGAATACATGCAGATGATCGTTGTAGCTGATGCCACCGATCGGCGTGATCACCGCCGCGGTACCGCAAGCGCCGGCTTCCTTGAAGTCCGACAGTTTGTCGATCAGCACGTCGCCTTCAACCACTTCCAGGCCCAGACGCGATTTCGCCAGTTCGATCAGCGACAGGCGGGTGATGCCTGGCAGAACGGACGGCGAGTTCGGGGTAATGAACTTGTTGTCGTGGGTGATCCCGAAGAAGTTGGCCGAGCCGACTTCCTCGATTTTGGTGTGGGTCATCGGGTCCAGGTAGATCGCGTCAGCGAAGTTGGCTTTCTTGGCTTTCGAGCCCGGCATCAGGCTGGCCGCGTAGTTGCCACCGACCTTGGCCGCGCCGGTGCCTTGTGGGGCAGCGCGGTCGTAGCTGGAGATCTGGAAGTTGTGCGGGGTCAGGCCGCCCTTGAAGTAGGCGCCGACCGGGATGCAGAAGATCGAGAAAATGAACTCGGGGGCAGTGCGCACGCCGATGTTGTCACCGACGCCGATCACGAACGGGCGCAGGTACAGCGCGCCGCCAGTGCCGTATGGCGGAATGAAGCGCTCGTTGGCACGCACCACTTCCTTACAGGCTTCGATGAACTGCTCGGTGTCGACTGTCGGCATCAGCAGACGCGCGCAGCTGCGTTGCATACGCAGGGCGTTCTGGTCCGGGCGGAACAGGTTGATCGAGCCGTCCTTGCAACGATAGGCCTTCATGCCTTCGAAGCACTGCTGGCCATAGTGAAGGGCAGTCGAGCCTTCGCTGATGTGCAGCACGTTGTCTTCGGTCAGGGTGCCTTTGTCCCACTCGCCATCGCGAAAGTACGACAGATAGCGTTTGTCGGTCTTGATGTAGTCAAAACCCAGCTTGTCCCAATTGATGCTTTCGTTACCCATGACACCCTCTATCACTGAACAACCGTCGAAACGGTTCAAGGCTTCTGACGTTTTTTGGATGGGCACAACAATACTTCATTCTTGAGCGGTTTCGCAGCCCGGACTATCGGATGACAGACAGATAGTTCGTGTTGACCTCAAGAATTCGCGAGCAGGTCGAATCGTCGCACCGTCGCTCCCACAGGGAAGTGCATTTCAAATGTGGGAGCGAGCCTGCTCGCGAAGGGGCCTACAGGTGCAACGCATGCCCGAGGGCACGCAACGCTGCTTCCTGCACCGCTTCACCCAAGGTGGGATGCGCATGAATGGTGCCGCCGATGTCTTCCAGCCGCGCGCCCATTTCGAGGCTTTGCGCAAACGCCGTGGACAATTCGGAAACCCCGACGCCCACCGCTTGCCAACCGACAATCACATGGTTATCCCGACGAGCGACCACGCGCACGAAGCCGCTTTTCGACTCCAGCGTCATCGCCCGGCCATTGGCGGCGAACGGGAAACTGGAAACGATGCAGTCCAGCCCGGCAGCCTTGGCCTCGTCCGGCGTCTTGCCGACCACCACCAGTTCCGGATCGGTAAAGCACACCGCAGCAATCGCCGTCGGGCTGAATTCGCGGGTTTTACCGCTGATCAACTCGGCAACCATCTCGCCCTGAGCCATCGCACGGTGGGCCAGCATCGGCTCGCCGCTCAAGTCGCCGATGGCGTAGACGTTGCGCATGCTGGTCTGGCAGCGGCTGTCGATCTTGATCGCCGAACCGTTCATGTCCAGATTCAGTGCTTCGAGGTTCCAGCCCTGGGTATTCGGCTTACGACCCACGGCGACCAGCACCTGATCGGTTTCCAGATTGAGGGTTTCGCCCTCGGGATCGCGCACCTGCAAGGTGCCGTCGAAACCCAGCACGCTGTGTTTCAAATACAGCTTCACGCCGAGTTGCTTCAACGCGTCATGCACCGGTTGCGTCAGTTCGGCGTCGTAGGCTGGCAGGATACGATCCTGCGCCTCGACCACACTGACGTCGGCGCCGAGCTTGCGATACGCGATACCCAGTTCCAGACCAATGTAACCACCGCCCACCACCACCAGACGTTTCGGCACGGATGTCGGCGCCAGCGCCTCGGTGGAAGAGATCACCGGCCCGCCAATCGGCAGAATCGGCAGATTGACGCTGGTCGAACCGGTCGCCAGCACCAAGTGCTCGCACTGAATGCGCGTGTCGCCGACATCCACGGTTTTGCCGTCGATGACTTTCGCCCAGCCATTGATGATCTGAACCTTGTTTTTCTTCAGCAGGGCAGCCACGCCAGTGGTCAGGCGATCAACGATGCCGTCCTTCCACTCGACACTTTTAGTGATGTCGAGCGTCGGCGCGGAAACGCTGATACCCAACGCCGAATGCTGACTGTGATGTTGAGTCTGGTGAAACTGCTCAGCGACATGGATCAGCGCTTTCGACGGGATGCAGCCGATGTTCAGGCACGTGCCGCCCAGCGATTGGCCTTCGACCAGAATCGTCGGAATGCCCAGTTGCCCGGCGCGAATCGCCGTTACATAACCGCCGGGGCCGCCGCCGATGATCAGCAGCGTAGTGTTCAGAGATTGCATGCGCGCCTTACTCCACAAACAAAGTGGCAGGTTGTTCGATCAGGCCACGAATGGCCTGGATGAAGAGTGCCGCGTCCATGCCGTCGACCACGCGGTGATCGAACGAGCTGGAGAGGTTCATCATCTTGCGGATCACCACCTGGCCTTTGACGACCATCGGCCGTTCGACGATTTTGTTGACGCCGACGATCGCCACTTCCGGCAGGTTCAGCACCGGCGTGCTGACAATGCCGCCGAGTGCACCGAGGCTGGTCAGGGTGATGGTCGAACCGGACAACTCATCGCGGCTGGCCTTGCCATTGCGCGCGGCGTTGGCCAAGCGCGAGATCTCGGCGGCGTTGTCCCACAAGCTGCGCGCTTCGGCGTGACGCACCACCGGCACCATCAGGCCGACATCGCTTTGCGTGGCGACGCCGACATGCACGGCGCCGAGGCGAGTGATGACCTGGGCTTCGTCGTCGTAACGGGCGTTCATTTGCGGGAAGTCGCGCAGGGCGACGACCAAGGCGCGGACGAGGAACGGCAGCAAGGTCAACTTGCCACGGCTGGCGCCGTGTTTTTCGTTCAGGTGCGCACGCAGCTCTTCAATCGCAGTGACGTCGATTTCCTCGACATAACTGAAGTGTGCGGCGCGCTGGGTCGCGTCCTGCATGCGCTGGGCGATTTTGCGGCGCATGCCGATCACTTGAATCTGTTCTTCGTCATTACGCTGGGCGTAAGCAGCAGCAACCGGGGCCGAAGCGTTCGACTGACCCTGCGCAAGATAGGCTTCAAGGTCGTCATGCAGCACACGACCGGCCGGGCCGGAACCGCGCACCAGACGTAATTGAATGCCCAGATCCAGCGCATGTTTGCGCACGGCCGGGGAGGCGAGTGGGCGTTCGTCTGCTTCGCGAGCAACCATCGGGCCTTGGCAAACGGCAGCCGGACGCGGGGCGGCAGCAGCAGATTTGCTCTCAACAACGGCTTCAACTTTCGGCGCAGCCGGCGCTTCTTTGACGGCAGTCGGCGCAGCGGATTCTTTCAGATTGCCAGCACCTTCAACCTCAATGCTGATCAGCACACTGCCAACCGCCATCACTTCACCCGGCTGACCACCGAGGGCAATCACCTTGCCGTGCACCGGCGACGGAATATCGACCATCGCCTTGTCGGTCATCACGTCCGCCAGCACCTGATCTTCAACCACCAGATCGCCGACCTTGACGTGCCATTGCGACAGTTCTACTTCTGCGATGCCTTCGCCGATGTCCGGCATCTTGATAACGTGCGTGCCCATTCAGACCTCCATAACCCGTTTCAACGCCGCGCCCACTCGGGACGGCCCTGGGAAATACGCCCACTCCTGCGCGTGCGGGTAGGGAGTGTCCCAACCAGTGACGCGTTCGATCGGCGCTTCCAGGTGATGGAAGCAATGCTCTTGCACCAGCGACACCAGCTCCGCGCCGAAACCGCAGGTGCGAGTGGCTTCGTGTACCACCACGCAACGGCCGGTTTTCTTCACCGATTTGACGATGGTTTCCAGGTCCAGCGGCCACAGGCTGCGCAGGTCGATGACTTCGGCATCGACGCCGCTTTCTTCGGCAGCGACTTGCGAGACATACACGGTGGTGCCGTAAGTCAGCACCGTCACGTCTTTGCCCGGACGGGTGATCGCGGCAACGTCCAGCGGCACAGTGTAGTAACCGTCCGGAACCTGCGCTTGCGGGTGTTTCGACCACGGCGTTACCGGGCGGTCGTGGTGGCCGTCGAACGGGCCGTTGTACAGGCGTTTCGGCTCAAGAAAGATCACCGGATCATCGTTTTCGATGGAGGCGATCAGCAGGCCTTTGGCGTCATACGGGTTGGATGGCATTACGGTGCGCAAACCGCACACCTGAGTGAACATCGCCTCGATGCTCTGGCTGTGCGTCTGCCCGCCGTAGATGCCGCCGCCGCAAGGCATGCGCAGGGTCATCGGCGCGGTGAACTCTCCGGCCGAGCGATAGCGCAGGCGCGCCGCTTCGGAAATGATCTGGTCGGACGCCGGGTAAACGTAGTCAGCGAACTGGATCTCGGCGACCGGGCGCAGGCCGTAGGCACCCATGCCCACGGCGACGCCGACGATGCCGCTTTCCGAGATCGGCGCATCGAACACACGCGAGGCGCCGTACTTGGTCTGCAGGCCTTCGGTGCAACGGAACACGCCGCCGAAGTAGCCGACGTCCTGACCGAACACCACCACGTTGTCGTCACGCTCAAGCATCACATCCATGGCCGAGCGCAGGGCCTGGATCATGGTCATGGTGGTCGTGGTCATGGCGGTTTCCAACTGAATATTGTTGTTGTGATCGTTCATGTCAGATCCCCAACTGCTGACGCTGGCGCTTCAAGTGCTCCGGCATCTCTTTGTAGACGTCTTCGAACATGGTTGCGGCGCTTGGAATCTGCCCGCCGGCGAGGGTGCCGTACTGTTCGGCCTGTTTCTGCGCAGCAATCACTTCGGCTTCGAGTTCGGCGCTGACGGCGCCGTGCTCTTCTTCCGACCAGTGGCCGACCTTGATCAGGTGCTGTTTCAGGCGCGCTATCGGGTCGCCGAGCGGGAAGTGGCTCCAGTCATCGGCCGGACGGTATTTCGACGGATCGTCGGAGGTCGAGTGCGGGCCGGCGCGGTAGGTGACCCATTCGATCATGGTCGGGCCGAGGTTGCGGCGGGCGCGTTCGGCAGCCCAGGCAGATGCCGCATAAACAGCGTAGAAGTCGTTGCCATCAACCCGCAGCGAAGCGATGCCGCAACCGACGCCGCGTCCGGCGAAAGTGGTGGCTTCACCGCCGGCAATCGCCTGGAAGGTCGAAATTGCCCATTGGTTGTTGACCACGTTGAGGATCACCGGCGCGCGATAAACGTGGGCGAAGGTGAGGGCGGTGTGGAAGTCCGATTCGGCGGTGGCGCCGTCGCCAATCCACGCCGAGGCGATTTTGGTGTCGCCCTTGATCGCCGACGCCATGCCCCAGCCGACGGCCTGAATGAACTGGGTCGCGAGGTTGCCGGAAATGGTGAAGAAACCTGCTTCCTTGACCGAGTACATGATCGGCAACTGGCGACCCTTGAGCGGATCGCGCTCGTTGGACAGCAGTTGGCAGATCAGGTCGACCAGTGGCACTTCGCGAGCCATCAGGATGCTTTGCTGACGGTAGGTCGGAAAGCACATGTCGTCGATGTTCAAGGCCAACGCCTGGGCGCTGCCGATGGCTTCTTCGCCGAGGCTCTGCATGTAGAACGACATTTTTTTCTGACGCTGGGCAACGACCATACGGTTGTCGTAGATGCGCGTCTTGAGCATGGCGCGCATGCCTTTACGCAGAATCTCGACCGGCACGTTCTCGGCCCATGGGCCGAGGGCGTTGCCCTGATCGTCGAGCACACGAATAAGCCCACGCGCCAGGTCGGCGGTGTCGGCAGGTTCGACGTCGATGGAAGGTTTGCGCACCGTACCGGCATCGGTCAGATGCAGGTAGGAAAAATCGGTTTTGCAGCCTGGACGGCCCGAGGGTTCAGGGACGTGCAGACGCAGCGGTTCATACGCTTGGGTCATGGCTTCTACGCTCGATCTTGTGAATTTCTTGTAGTGAGCTGGCAGTCATTCCTCGGTAGAGGAAATCTTGTCCTACAACAATCATAGGCCCGGGCAAGAAGAATATTTATCTCTGTTTCGTTGCGCTGGAGACGATTTGCAGATAGAAATTCTGCATAAACATAAAAAACAGGTGGTTTTGTCTCATGCGCAAACTGGACCGTACCGACATCGGCATTCTCAACAGCCTTCAGGAGAACGCACGCATCACCAACGCCGACCTCGCACGCTCGGTGAATCTGTCGCCGACGCCGTGCTTCAATCGGGTTAAAGCGATGGAAGAATTAGGCCTGATTCGCGAGCAGGTGACGCTGCTGGATGCCGATCTGCTTGGGCTGCATGTGAACGTGTTTATTCACGTCAGCCTGGAGAAACAGGTGGAGGAGGCGTTGCAGCATTTCGAGGAAGCGATTTCCGATCGGCCCGAAGTGATGGAGTGCTATCTGATGGCTGGCGACCCGGATTATCTGATCCGGGTGCTGGTGCCGACGATTCAGTCGCTGGAGCGGTTCATGATGGACTTTTTGACCAAAGTACCGGGGGTGGCGAATATCCGCTCAAGCTTTGCGCTGAAGCAGGTGCGCTATAAAACTGCGCTGCCGTTGCCGGCGAATGGCCTGACCCTGGGGACGTGAAGATCAAAAGATCGCAGCCTGCGGCAGCTCCTACACGGAATTAGCACGCGGCGCATGGGAACCATCATGCATTCCCTGTAGGAGCTGCCGCAGGCTGCGATCTTTTGCCGTTAAAGCTTGTTGATCGGGATCTTCAAATAAACCACGCCATTGTCCTCAGCCGCCGGCAAATTCCCCGCCCGCACATTCACCTGAATCGCCGGCAACAACAACGTCGGCATGCCCAACCCGGCGTCACGCTGGGTACGCATCTCGACGAACGCCGCTTCATCAATCCCGTCATGCACATGAATATTGCTTTTACGCTGCTCGCCAACCGTGCTCTGGCACTGCGACTCGCGGCCCTCTGGCGGATAGTCGTGGCAGACGTAAAGCTTCACGCTCGCCGGAAAAGCCAACAGCTTCTGGATCGAGTTGAACAGTTGATGCGCATTACCACCGGGGAAATCACAGCGTGCCGTACCCACGTCGGGCATGAACAGCGTGTCGCCCGCCAGAATCTGCTCGCCATCGATCAAATAGGCCATGTCCGCTGGCGTATGCCCCGGCACATGCAGGGCCGTGGCCATGAGGTTACCGATGCGGAACGACTCGTTCGGCGCAAACAGCTGATCGAACTGCGAGCCATCGACGCAGAATTCCGGCTCGAGATTGAACAGGGCCTTGAACACGTTCTGCACTTTGCTGATCGACTCGCCAATGGCGATCTTGCCGCCCAGTTCCCTGCGCAGGTACGGCGCGGCGGACAGATGATCGGCGTGGGCGTGGGTTTCCAGCAGCCACTGCACTTGCAGATTGTGTTGGCGCACGAAGGCGATGATTTTGTCGGCCTGCGCGGTACAGGTGCGGCCGGCGGCGCCGTCGTAATCGAGCACGGGATCGACAATTGCGCATTGCCCGCCGTCGTCTTCATAGACCACATAGCTGTAGGTCGAGGAGGCGGGGTCGAGGAAAGCTTCAATCTGCGCGGGCATGGACACCAACCTGAACAAGGGAAATGGGTTGCAACACTTTATCTAAAAACATAATGTTCGCAGCTTAAGTGACGTTGAAGGCATCGTGCAAATGCAATCCAGTCTGACCGAATGTGAAGTCGCCCAACTGCGCGCCTCAGCCTCCAAGGCCTGTGCGTTGCTCAAGGCATTGGCCAATGAAGATCGCCTGTTGATTCTGTGTCAACTGACCCAGGGCGAACGCAATGTCGGCGAACTGGAAAAGATGACCGGCGTGCGTCAGCCGACGCTGTCACAGCAACTGGGCATCCTGCGTGACGAAGGCATGGTCGCCACTCGCCGCGAAGGCAAATACATTTTCTACGGCCTCGCCAGTCACGAAGTGATTCAAGTGATGAAGACCCTGTCGGGGCTTTATTGCGGGGCGGTGCTCAAGAGCTGGGAACACCCATAAATGCCAGCCATCACACCACTTACCCTGTGGGAGCGGGCTTGCTCGCGAAAGCGGTAGATTATTCAACATTAATGTCGACTGACACGACACCTTCGCGAGCAAGCCCGCTCCCACATTGGTTTTGGGTGATGGCTGAAATCCTTGCGTGCAGCAAAAGGAACAAGCAATGAACGATCAACACTGGGGCCCATCCATCAGTGCAGACATCGTGGTCATCGGCGGCGGTACCGCCGGTATCGGCTTCGTCGCCAGTCTGCTCAAGCGCGATCCGGACCTGAAAATCACCGTGATCGAACCAAGTTCACAGCACTATTACCAACCGGCGTGGACGCTGGTCGGCGGTGGTGCGTACGACGTCAAGGACACCGTCAGGCCGATGGCCAAGGTGATGCCGCGACAGGTCAATTGGGTGCAGGCCGCCGTCGCCGCCGTTGACCCGGACGCACGCCAGTTGACCCTCAACGATCAACGCACGGTCAGCTACCAGAATCTGATCGTCTGCCCCGGCCTGCGCCTGGCCTGGGAGAAAATCGAAGGCTTGCAAGAAAGCCTCGGCCAACATGGCGTGACCTCCAACTACAGCTACCAGCACGCGCAATACACCTGGGATCAGGTGCAGAAACTGCGCGGCGGCAAAGCCCTGTTCACCCAGCCGGCGATGCCGATCAAATGCGCCGGCGCGCCGCAAAAGGCCTTGTATCTGTCCTGCGACCACTGGCTCAAAACCGCTGTGCTGAACAATATCAATGTTGAGTTCAACCTCGCCGGCGCCGCACTGTTCGGCGTGGCGACGTTCGTGCCGCCACTGATGAAGTACATCAAAAAATACAACGCGCAACTGGCGTTCAACTCGAACTTGGTCAAGGTCGACGGCCCGGCGCAAACCGCCTGGTTCGAGACCAGGGACGCCGACGGCAACGTCACCCTTGAGGCGAAAACCTTCGATCTGCTGCACGTCGTGCCGCCGCAGGTCTCGCCGGATTTCATCGCGAACAGTCTGTTGGCCGACGCCGCTGGCTGGTGCGAAGTCAATCAACACAGCCTGCAGCACCCGCGTTATCCCGAGGTGTTCGCACTCGGCGACATCTGCGGCACCAGCAACGCAAAAACCGCCGCTGCGGTGCGCAAGCAAGTCGTGGTGGTGGCGGAAAACCTGTTGGCTTTGCGCAAGCAACAGCCGCTGCCATTGAAGTATGACGGCTACGGCTCGTGCCCGCTGACGGTGGAGAAGGGCAAGGTGATCCTCGCCGAGTTCGGCTACGCCGGTAAGTTGCTGCCGACCTTTCCGCTAGACCCGACGCAGGCGCGACGTTCCGCGTGGTTTCTCAAGGCGACGCTGCTGCCGTGGTTCTACTGGAACGGCATGCTCAAGGGTCGTGAGTGGCTGACCAGCCTGTCCAAGGTCGACTGAGAAAACCCTATGTTGCTGGCAAGTCTGTTTGGTGTGGTGATGGGGTTGGTCCTCGGCTTGACCGGGGCCGGTGGCGGCATTCTGGCGGTGCCGGCGCTGGTGCTTGGGCTTGGCTGGACGATGACGCAAGCGGCGCCGGTGGCGCTGTTTGCCGTCGGCAGTGCGGCGGCGGTCGGTGCCATCGACGGTTTGCGCCATGGTCTGGTGCGTTATCGTGCGGCACTGTTGATTGCCGCGTTGGGCGCGGTGTTCTCGCCGTTGGGCATCTACTTCGCGCATCAGTTGCCGGAGAAGATCCTGATGATTCTGTTCAGCCTGCTGATGGTCATGGTCGCCTGGCGCATGCTGCGGCGTGAGCGTCAGGAAGCAGGCCCGAGCGATCACGGTCACGGCAGTTGGGGCCAGAAAAACTGCATGCTTGATGCAGAAACCGGGCGCTTCGACTGGACCGCCAAATGCACCGCGACCCTCGCCGCATTGGGCGCGGTCACAGGGGTGGTGTCGGGGTTGCTGGGGGTGGGCGGCGGCTTTTTGATCGTGCCGGCGTTCAAGCAACTGACCGATGTGCAGATGCGCGGGATTGTCGCGACGTCGTTGATGGTGATCAGTCTGATTTCGGCGATCGGGGTGATCGGCTCGTTTCACGCTGGTGTGCGGATTGACGGGCAGGGTGGTGCGTTCATCGTTGCCAGCATTGTTGGCATGATCATCGGGCGCAAGCTGTGCGCGCGAGTGCCGGCGCGGGCGTTGCAGGTGGGGTTTGCCAGTGTCTGTCTGGTGGTGGCGGGGTATATGTTGTTGCGGGCTTGATTATTTGAAGATCAAAAGATCGCAGCCTCGTTTCACTCGACAGCTCCTGCATGGGAATGCGATTTCTGTAGGAGCTGCCGAAGGCTGCGATCTTTTAAGTTGTTACAACACCAGATGCGGCAACCACAGCGAAATCGCCGGAACGTAGGTCACCAGCATCAACACCAGAAACAGCACCGCGTAAAACGGCATGAGCGCCTTCACCGTGCTTTCAATACTCACCTTGCCCACCGCCGAACCGACAAACAGCACCGCACCTACCGGCGGTGTTATCAATCCGATCCCCAGGTTCACCAGCATGATCATGCCGAACTGCACCGGGTCTACGCCAATGCCGAGAATCACCGGCATCAGGATCGGCGTCAGAATCAGGATCAGCGGCGCCATGTCCATCACCGTGCCGAGCAACAGCAGCATGACGTTGATGCACATCAGAATCACGTAGCGGTTGTCCGACAGGGTCAGGAACAGCGTGGTGATTTTCGCCGGGATCTGCATCAGGGTCATGATGTAGCCGAAGCTCGCGGCGAAACCGATCAGGATCATCACGATCGAAATCGTCCGCACCGTGCGGTGCATCAGTTTTGGCAGTTCGCTCCACTTGTAATCGCGGTAGATGAACATGGTGACGAAGAACGCCCAGAGCACGGCAATCGCCGCCGACTCGGTTGCGGTGAAAATCCCCGAGAGAATGCCGCCGAGGATGATCACCATCGCCATCATGCCCCACAGCGCTTCGCCGCAGATTTTCAGCGCCTCACGCAGCGGAATGACGTCGCCTTTCGGGTAGTCGCGTTTGCGCGCGAAGATCAGGCACAGCACCATCAGGCACGCGCTCATCAACAGGCCCGGCACCACGCCTGCCATGAACAGCGATGCAATGGACACCGTGCCACCGGCCGCCAATGAATACAGCACCGAGTTGTGGCTTGGCGGTGTCAGCAAGGCCTGCACTGAACCGCTGACGGTCACCGCTGTAGAGAACTCGCGCGGATAACCTTTGCGCTCCATCTCTGGAATCAACACCGAGCCTACCGAAGCCGTGTCGGCTACCGATGAACCGGAGATCGCGCCAAAAAACGTCGAGGCCATGATGTTGACCAGCGACAGGCCGCCGCGCACGAAGCCGACCAGCACCCCGGCAAACGCCACCAGCCGCCGCGACATGCCGCCCTCGGCCATGATCGCCCCGGCCAGGACAAAGAACGGAATCGCCAGCAGCGAGAACTTGTTGACTCCGCCGGCGACCTGAATCATCAAGGCCTGAAACGGAATGTCGATCCACCACGCGCCGATCAGTGCCGACAGCCCGAGGGCGTAGGCGACCGGCATGCCGATCAGAATCAATACGATAAAACTGCCCAGCAGAATCAATGCGTCCATCAGGCAGCCCCTTCGTTTTCTTCAACCAGATCGAACCGCACAACCCGACGGTTGCTCTGGTCGCCCAAAAACAGTTTTTCCAGCACGAACACCAGCGTCAGCGCGCCGCCAATCGGGATCGGCATATAAGTGATACCGACGCGCAAGGTCGGCAGGGCGCTCATGAACTGGTTCCAGGTCGAAGCGCACAGCTTGGCGCCCCAAATGGTCATGAACAGGCAGATGGTGCCCATCAATAGTTGAGAAATGATGCTCATGGTTTTGCGCAGGTTCGGTGGCAACCGGTCGGTAACCATCGCCACCGCCATGTGTGCGCCGGCGCGATAACTGGCCGCCGCGCCGATGAAGGTGAAGACCATCATCAGCAGGATCGCGGTAGGCTCTGGCCAGCTCGAACCGGTGCCAAGGGCATAGCGGGCAAACACGCCCCAGGGAATGATCAGGGCGATGGCCAGTACCGACAGGCCGGCGACCCAGATGCAGGTCATGTACAGCTTGTCATTGAGGCGCAGCAGCGAATTCTTCATCGGGTTCCACCGTAACCGGGCAGTCGCAAGCGTCTGCGGACGCCAGCGCTGCCGGGCCTTTCATTGAGGGCTGGGAGGGTTATTGCACGGCTTCGATGCGCTTGATCAGGTCGGCATAAGGTGCGCCGTATTTCTCGCGAACCGAGGCAGTGGCCTCGTAGAAGGGTTTCTTGTCGACGGTGATGAACTCGACGCCGGCAGCCTTGAGTTTTTCTTCGCTGCTGGCGGACTTGGCATCCCACAACTTGCGCTCTTCAAGCTGTGCATCCTTGGCGGCTTTCTTCACCAGCGTCTGTTGGTCTGGGGTGAGTTTTTCCCAAGTGATTTTCGACATCACGATCGGCTCGGGCAGGATCAGGTGCCCGGTCAGGCTGTAGAACTTGGCGTTCTGGAAATGGTTGTGTTCGAGCAGGGTCGGCGGGTTGTTTTCCGCGCCGTCGATGACCCCGGTCTGCAGCGCGCTGAAGATTTCCCCGGTATCCATGGCAATGCCGTTGCCGCCCATGGCGTTGATGGTCTCGATGAACATCGGGTTGCCTTGCACGCGGATTTTCATGCCTTTGAGGTCTTCGAGTTTACTCACCGGTTTCTTGGTGTAGATGTTGCGCGTGCCGCCGTCCATCCAGGCCAGCGCGACCAGGCCGAATTCGGAATTGGTGATCTTGTCGAGGATCGCATCGCCGACTTCACCATCGATCACTGCGCGCATGTGCGCCTGGTCACGGAAAATGAACGGCATGTTGAACACGTTCACATCCGGCACCACCGGACCGACGATGCCGAGGCTGACGCGGGTCATCTGGATCGCGCCGACCTGTGCCTGTTCGATGACTTCTTTCTCCGAACCGAGCACGCCGCCGGGGAAATACTTGAAGGTGAGGTCGCCATTGGTTTCCTTGGTCAGGGTTTTGCCCATGCTCTCTTCAGCGACCACGGTCGGATAACCGGCGGGGTGAATATCAGCAAACTTGATTTCCAGTGCCTGCGCGGCACCGGCGAAGGTGAACATCAGCGGAAGTGCAGCGGCGAGCAAGGTGCGTTTGAAGTCCATTGGGGGTGTCTCCAGTCTTGTTATTGTTGTGTTCAAGGCGCAGCGGTGCAGCAGAGGCGGGTTACAGCAAAGCGTCGAATAACGGTTCCGGCAGGCCTTTGACGCCGGGGTTCAGGGCGAACACGCCGCCGGCCAGGGAATGCGGATCATGGTCGTCACCGGGGCGGATCGAGGCGACGAACAAGGTGTCCATCGCGCTACCACCGAAGGCACACATGGTCGGTTTTTTCACCGGGACTTCGAGCGAAAAATCGAGTCGGCCGTCCGGTGCGAAACGGTGGATGAGGCCGGCGTCATTGGCGCAGATCCAGTAAAAACCTTCAGCGTCCACGGCCGCGCCATCGGGGCGACCGGGGAAGTGGTTCATGTCGACGAAAACGCGTCGGTTCGACGGTGTACCGCTGTCAGTGTCGTAATCGAACGCCCAGATCAACTGCACGTCGGGATGCGAGTCGGACAGGTACATCGTTTTGCCGTCGGGGCTGAAGCCGAGGCCGTTGGGCACGATGAAACCGTCGAGTTGCGCGTCGACCACGCCAGACTGCCCGGCGCCGTAACGATAGAGCCGGCCCTCGGGCGCATTCAGGCCCATGTTCAAGACCATGCTGCCGGCCCAGAACCGGCCCTGACGGTCGCAGCGACCATCGTTGAGACGCATGTCTTCGCGGCTGTGTACGACGCTGGCCAGAAGCTCGCTGTCGAGGCTGCCGTCGCTGTGCGGGTGCAGATGAAAGAAACCGCTTTCCATGCCGGCGATCCAGCCGCCACGGCTGTCGCGGGCGATGCAGGCGAGCATTTCCGGGGTTTTCCAGGCCTGTACATGCCCAGTGTCGGCGCTCCAGCGTTGCAGGCTGCCGTTGGGAATATCGACCCAGTACAACGCGTTTTCCTCTGGCACCCAGACCGGGCTTTCGCCCACGGCGTTGCGAGCATCGACGATCAATTCGGCTTGCATACTCAATCCCTTGTGTCGTTGTCAGAGTGTTCAGTCGCCAAACGGACCGGCTGCGACGAAGGCGCCGCCCTGGTATATCCGCGCCGGGTCATCGGCGGCCGGCAGCGGCTGTGCTTCGACTTTTTCGCGGAATATTTCGGAGCTGTCCTTGGCGGCAAAACCGAGGTGGCTGGCGAAGCGGTTGTCCCACCACACGTCCTTGTTGGCGGACATGCCGTAGACAATGGTGTGGCCGACGTTCGGCGTGTACAGCGAGTGTTCGAGTAGTTGCGTGAGGTCGTCGAAGCTCAGCCAGGTGTGCATCATTCGGCGGTTTTGCGGCTCGGGGAACGAGGAGCCGATGCGGATGCTGACGGTCTCGATGCCGTAGCGATCGAAGTAGAAACTGGCCATGTCTTCGCCGTAGGACTTGGACAAACCGTAGTAGCCATCGGGGCGGCGCGCGGAGCTGGCGTCGAGGTGTTCGTCCTGTTTGTAGAAGCCGATGACATGGTTGGAACTGGCGAAGATCACCCGCTTCACACCATGCCGGCGCGCGGCTTCGTAGATATGGAAGACGCCGCAGATGTTGGCGCCGAGGATCTCTTCAAAGGGACGTTCAACGGAGACGCCGCCGAAGTGCAGGATCGCGTCGACGCCCTCGACCAGTTGGTGCACGGCGTGTTTGTCGGCAAGGTCGCAGAGCATCACTTCTTCGCGATCATCGACGGCTGGGGCGAGGGCGGCGATATCGGACAGGCGCAACACATTGGCGTACGGGCGCAAGCGTTCGCGCAGCACTTTGCCGAGGCCACCGGCAGCGCCGGTCAGCAGCAGGCGATTGAAAGGGGCGCGGGGAGTAGAGGTAGACGTCATGGCAATCCCTGGACACATTGTTATTAGGTTTGTTGTAGGTTGTCGTATGACTGCGTGAAGTATCGGTAGGGTTTCAGGAACTTGTCAACGCGACTTTCGGTGTAAATGACGGAAGGCCCAGTCCAGTCTTCAAACGCACAATTATGTGTTTGCAATGCAATCCCCTTGTGGGAGCGGGCTTGCTCGCGAATGCGGCGGCTCAGTCAAATCATCATTCATAGACACACCGCCTTCGCGAGCAAGCCCGCTCCCACAAGGTTTTGTGGTGGACACAGACATCGAAAACAACTTCGATACCTGTGGGAGCTGGCTTGCCAGCGATAAGGCCGGTGCAGGCAACTCTTTCATCGACTGACACACCGCCTTCGCGAGCAAGCCCCCTCCCACAGGGTTTTGTGGTGGACACAGGCATCGAAAACAACTTCGATACATGTGGGAGCGGGCTTGCTCGCGAATGCGGCGGCTCAGTCAAATCATCATTCATAGACACACCGCCTTCGCGAGCAAGCCCGCTCCCACAAGGTTTTGTGGTGGACACAGGCATCGAAAACAACTTCGATACCTGTGGGAGATTCTATGGTTGAGGGGAAGCCCTCAACCTCCCTTCGGCTGGTATTCGCTTTGCCCCTTCAGCAGCGCGAATACGACTCGCGCAAGCTTGCGAGCCAATATCACCAGCGCCTGTGTCGTACTGAACCCACGGTTTCTTTGCTCCTCGTAGAAGCTTTTCCAAGCCGGTGTACGGCTGGCCGACATGGCTGCGTTATGGAGCAGTCGCCGGGCCTCTGGGTCTCCGCGTTTGGTCAGGCTCCGGCGACCGTCCTTTTGTCCTGACTGCGACACGCGCAAATCCATCCCCAAAAACGCAATAAATGCATCCGCGTTTTTGAAGTCGCCCCGCTGAAATGTTGCGATCAAACGGGCTCCGGTCAAAAAACCAATACCTTCAACTTTTGTGCAGCGCTTCAGATCTGCGAGCAGCCCAGCCTCTTTTAATTGATCGTTGATCATCTTCTCGACCAATGTTTCGAGCCTCTGCATTGAGGCCACTTGCTCAGCAAACGCGCTTTTGAGCAGCGGTTCATTCGCCCAGCTTTGCACCAGACCAACCCGTGCCTGAACCAGCGCTGCACGACGGCGGAAAAGGCTCAGAAGGCGGCGATATAAAGGCGATGGCGGGATCCAAGGATGAAGCTCTTCGTATTCGTTTTTTAGATAACGAGCGAGCAGCTTGGCGTCCAGCGCATCGGTTTTGGCGCGAACTTTCACCCCTATTCGGTAATGACTCAACGCGTAGCCATCGACCATGTAAATCGTGCACCCGGCTTCATGGGCCAGATCGGCGAACGCCAGGTGATAGATGTTGGTCGATTCGATAGCCAAATCAACAGGTGCAGGCAAGGCTTTCAGCCATTTTTTGATGGCTGTCTTGTCATTGGAAATAGTCTCGAGCAGATCCAGCTCGGCCTGATAGATGACCAGTTCATTCTTGGCGACATCCACGCCCACAATAGGCTTTACGACAGAAACCGGCATTGCCATTGAACATCCCCCGAGATATGGTTTTGAACACTTGAAGGGCTCACCCAGGGGCGCAGGCTTGTTCCTATCGTCGGTCCTGGCCAGATGCATTCTTTATCGGCGCTTGGGTGAAAGGAGGAGGGGCGAAATCTCCCACGGATCTGTACTGCGTCAACAGTCAGAATCTGGCTTTGTCCCTCCTCCTCCCTTCAAGTCCCAGCATACAAGCTGGCTTGCCAGCGATAAGGCCGGTGCAGGCAACTCTTTCATCGACTGACACACCGCCTTCGCGAGCAAGCCCGCTCCCACAAGGTTTTGTGGTGGACACAGACATCGAAAACAACTTCGATACCTGTGGGAGCTGGCTTGCCAGCGATAAGGCCGGTGCAGGCAACTCTTTCATCGACTGACACACCGCCTTCGCGAGCAAGCCCCCTCCCACAGGGTTTTGTGGTGGACACAGGCATCGAAAACAACTTCGATACATGTGGGAGCGGGCTTGCTCGCGAATGCGGCGGCTCAGTCAAATCATCATTCATAGACACACCGCCTTCGCGAGCAAGCCCGCTCCCACAAGGTTTTGTGGTGGACACAGGCATCGAAAACAACTTCGATACCTGTGGGAGCTGGCTTGCCAGCGATAAGGCCGGTGCAGGCAACTCTTTCATCGACTGACACACCGCCTTCGCGAGCAAGCCCGCTCCCACAAGGTTTTGTGGTGGACACAGGCATCGAAAACAACTTCGATACATGTGGGAGCTGGCTTGCCAGCGATAAGGCCGGTGCAGGCAACTCTTTCATCGACTGACACACCGCCTTCGCGAGCAAACCCGCTCCCACAGGGTTTTGTGGTGGACACAGACATCGAAAACAACTTCGATACCTGTGGGAGCGGGCTTGCTCGCGAATGCGGCGGCTCAGTCAAATCATCATTCATAGACACACCGCCTTCGCGAGCAAGCCCGCTCCCACAAGGGAAGCGGTGCAGCGCCCAATTACAACAACGAAATCGGATAACTGATAAAGATCCGGTTCTCGTCAAACTCGTTGGTGCTGAAGTCCCGGCGCATGGTCGCGTTGCGCCATCTCACGTTGAGGTTCTTCAACGCGCCGCTCTGTACGGTGTAAGCCAGCTCCGACTCGCGGCCCCATTCCTTGCCGTCGGTGATGGTCCCGGTGTGCACGTTATCGCCGCTTATGTAGCGGTTCATCAGGGTCAGACCGGGAATGCCGAGGGCGACGAAGTTGTAGTCGTGACGCAGTTGCCAGGAGCGCTCCCTGGCGTTGTCATAACTGGCGTTGTAACTGTCGTTGGCCAACGTGCCGCCGCTGGTGCCGTTGACCCGCATCCAGGCATCGTCGCCGCTGAGTTTTTGCAGGCCGACGTAGAAGGTGTTGCCACCGTATTTGGCCGAGAGCATGGCGAACGCAGTTTTGTTGTCGAGATCGCCAGCCTGGGCACTGCCGTCTTCCTTGCCGGTGAAGAAACCGAGGTTGGCGCCCAGCGTCCAGTCGCCCAAGGGCTGGCTGTGGCTGAGGTTGAAATACTGCTGCTGGTAGATGTCGCTGAGTTCGGCGTACCACACGCCAATCAGGGTGCGCTTGTCATTGAAGGTGTATTCACCGCCGCCGAAGTTGAAGCGGTCCGAGGTGAACGCGCCGCGGCCATTCATCGACATGTCTTCCATGCTGGCGTCGTTGCGCGGGCTGTTGCCGCGAAACTGGCCGCCGTAGACGGTCAGGCCATTGATCTCGGTGGAAGTGATCTGGCCGCCGCGAAAGGTCTGCGGCAGGGAGCGGCCATCGTCGGAACGCAGGATCGGCAGCACCGGCATCCATTCACCGACCTTCAGTTCAGTCTTCGACACCTTGGCCTTCAGCGCGACACCAAGGCGCCCGAAGTTGTCCGCCGGACGTCCGTCATCGTGGATCGGCAACAGTTGCGTGCCGCCGCTGCCTTTGCCGCCATCAAGCTTTTGCGAATACAGCCCCAGCACATCAAGACCGAAACCGACGGTGCCCTGAGTGAATCCGGATTTGGCATCGAGAATGAAGTTCTGCGTCCACTCTTCGGCTTTGCCCTGGGCATTGGCCGGGTTGACGAAGTTGCGATTGAAGTAGGCATTGCGCAGGTTCAGCGTGGCTTTGCTGTCTTCGAGAAAGCCTTCGGCATCGGCGCTCATCGGTAGGGCGAGGGCCAGGCTGCTGCAGCCAATCAGGCTCAGGGTGGAACGCGGGCGAATAACGGAAAAACGCGAAGGGCGGACGGAATTGCGGACGAGTGTGCTCACTGTGACGCTCCCTGTTTCATTTGTTGTTTTTATTATTTGTCATACGTCGTCGTACAACATGGTTGCGGATATTTCCTGCGTTTTCCGGGAATGTCAACCTTTGGTTGTACGATAACTCTGTAGGAGCTGCGGCACGCTGCGATCTTTTGCTCTAGCTTTTTTAAAATAAAAAGATCGCAGCCTCGTTTCACTCGACAGCTCCTACAGGGGTTTGTGTTGTCCATGGGATGTGTGTTGCCGGTGAATTTGCGGCAAACTTCATCCACCTTCCGCACAAGGCCTTTCAATGGATCAATACGCCCCGCGCAACTGGCAGCCCCACGAGAAGCCCAGTCTGCCCGGTTCTCCCTCGACGCCGTTGCACTCCAACCGCAAGCGCCTGGCCTATGCGCTGGTCGGTTTGCTGGTGGCATTGACCGGTGGTTTGGGCAACTCGCTGGTGGTCGCCAACCTGCCGTATCTGCAGGGCGCCCTCGGCGCGACCACCGCCGAAATGGCCTGGCTGCCGGCCGCGTACGTGATGACCAACGTGTCGATGAACCTGCTGCTGGTGAAGTTTCGTCAGCAGTTCGGTTTGCGCGCGTTCACCGAAGTGTTCCTGGTGCTGTATGCGCTGGTGACCTTCGGCCACTTGTTCGTCAACGACCTGAATTCGGCCGTGGCGGTGCGTGCGGCGCACGGCATGGTCGGTGCGGCGTTGAGTTCTCTGGGCCTGTATTACATGGTCCAGGCATTCCCGGCGAAGTGGCGGATGAAGGCGCTGGTGCTCGGTCTTGGCACCTCACAACTGGCCTTGCCGCTGGCGCGATTGTTCTCCGAAGACTTGCTGCAAATCGCCGAATGGCGCGGCTTGTACCTGTTCGAATTGGGCATGGCACTGCTCTCGCTCGGTTGTGTATTGATGCTCAAGTTGCCGCCCGGCGATCGCTTCAAAACGTTCGAAAAACTCGACTTCCTGACCTTCGCCATTCTCGCCAGTGGCGTCGCATTGTTGTGCGCGGTGTTGTCGTTGGGGCGCATCGATTGGTGGCTGGAGGCCGACTGGATCGGCGTTGCGCTGGCCGCGTCCATCGCGTTGATCCTCGCCGGCCTGGCCATCGAACATAATCGCAGCAACCCGATGCTGATGACTCGTTGGCTTGGCAGCGGGACGATGATCCGTCTGGCGCTGGCGGTGACCCTGATTCGTATGGTTACCTCGGAGCAGTCCACCGGGGCGGTGGGTTTCATGCAGAACCTGAACATGGGTTATGAGCAGTTGCACAGCCTGTACGTGGTGATGCTGATCGGCAGCGTCGCGGGGTTGTTGACCAGCGCGCTGACGATCAACCCCAAGCACCTGCTGATGCCGTTGATCATCTCGCTGGGTCTGATGGCCACCGGGTCGGTGATGGACAGTTTTTCCAACAACCTGACCCGCCCGCAAAACCTCTATTTCAGTCAGTTCCTGCTGGCCTTCGGCAGCACGTTTTTTCTCGGCCCGACCATGGTTCTAGGCACGCGCAACGTGCTGACCAATCCGCGCAACCTGGTGAGTTTTTCCGTGCTGTTCGGGATCTGCAATAACCTCGGCGGCCTGCTTGGCGCGGCGCTGCTCGGCACCTTTCAGATCGTCCGCGAGAAATTCCACTCCAGCCAGATCGTCGAGCATCTGGTGATGTCCGATCCATTGGTGGCCGCGCGGGTACAGAGCGGCGGGTCGGCGTACGGTTCGCTGCTCGCCGATCCGAGCCTGCGCAACCTGGCGGGTATTCGTAGCCTGTCCAACGCCGCCACGCGTGAGGCCAACGTGCTGGCCTATAACGACGTGTTCATGCTGATCGCCGTTATTGCGGTGCTGACCATGATCTGGCTGTCCATTCGCGCACTGTGGCTGATGAGCACCACCAAAACCGTCGCCCCAGCGCCATCCACACCTTCCAGCGGTGCCACTTCTCAATGACCGAACCGACCACCACAACCACCAATGCCATCGCCGCCACGCCTGAGGGTGTGGCGCCGCCGTCATCGCCGAACACCGAGCCACGCTCGCTGCGGGTGCGCATCATCTCTTCAATGGGCTTTGCCGCGATTGCCATTGTTGGTGTGTTGATCGTGCTCTACGCCTGGCAATTGCCGCCGTTCAGCAGCGCGGTCGAAACCACGGAAAACGCGCTGATTCGCGGGCAGGTGACGATCATCGGCCCGCAGCTCGCCGGTTATGTTTTTGAAGTGCCGGTGCAGGATTTTCAGTACGTGAAGGCCGGCGATTTGCTGGTGCGTCTGGATGATCGGATCTATCAGCAACGCCTCGACCAGTCGCTGGCGCAATTGGCAGTGCAGAAAGCCGCATTGGCCAATGTCGTGCAGCAACGCAACAGCGCCGAAGCGACGATCAAATTACGCCAGGCGGTGCAGGCTGACAGCGAAGCGCAGTTGCGCAAGAGCGAGGCGGATCTGCGCCGCAACAGGGAATTGGTCAGCGACGGCTCGGTGTCCAAACGCGAGATGGACGTAGCGCTGGCGGCCAATGCGCAAAGCGTTGCAGCGGTGGCGCAGGCCAAGGCCAATCTGGAAATCGCCCGGCAGGATCTGCAAACAGTAATCGTCAATCGTGGCTCGCTGGAAGCGGCGGTGGCCAGCGCTGAAGCGGCGGTGCAACTGGCGCGAATCGACCTGTCGAATACGCGCATCGTTGCCCCGCGCGACGGCCAGCTCGGGCAAATTGGCGTGCGCCTCGGCGCCTACGTCAACTCGGGGGCGCAGTTGATGGCGTTGGTGCCGAACCAGAAATGGGTGATCGCCAACATGAAGGAAACGCAGATGGACAACGTGCGGGTCGGGCAGCCGGTGCGCTTCAGCGTCGATGCGTTGAACCACCGTAAATTCACCGGGCATGTGCAGCATATTTCACCGGGGACCGGGTCGGAATTTGCCTTGTTGCAGGCGGACAATGCCACCGGCAACTTTGTGAAAATTGCCCAGCGGGTGCCGGTGCGGATCACTATTGATGCGGATCAGCAGGAGGAGGAGCGGTTGCGGCCGGGGATGTCGGTGGTGGTCAGCATCGATACTGCAGCGGGTGATACCCAGCACCATTAAGATCAAAAGATCGCAGCCTTCGGCAGCTCCTACATGGGTAATCTGTAGGAGCTGCCGAAGGCTGCGATCTTTTGTTTTTCAGGCGGCGATCATCGGGGGTAGGGTGCCGAGTAGCGAGACGGCGGCTACGGCGCCAATGCCGAGCAGCCATTCAAGCATCACGCTGCGCCGCAGGGTGCCCATGCGTTGTTCGCAGTCATCGATGCGCAAGCGGTTGAACAATGCCAATCCGAGCATGGCCAACACCAGCATTGCCTTGATCAACAGAATCAGCGCAAACCCGCTGAACAGTGGCGTCGGCCACCATTGGCCGGTCAGAACGCGCACGTTGATCAAACCCGTGATCAGCAGCCCCGCGACCAACGCATAACCCACTCCACTGAAACGCCGCAGAACCACCGACATCGGTTCCGTTGGCTGACGCAGAATTATCACCAGCAACAACAGCCCGCCAAGCCACGCGGCGACGCAGGTCAGATGAACGATCTGATTGAGAATCAGCAGTTGCCCGCTCAGACCATCCAGCATCGCGCCGTGTCCGACCGGTGCCAGCGTCGCCAAAAGCAAGCCACTCAAGCCCAGGCGCAAAGGCATGCTTGAGCGCCAAGGCGTAAACAGCAAGGCCAACAGCGCGGCATTGATCAACAGATGCCAGCGCCATACCTGACCAAAAAACGTGTTGCCCAGCACCAGCGCAACCGTGTCCGGATCAAACGCTGCCGCAGCCGAACCGGCCATGCTCGCCGTGATCAACAGCGCCCAGGCAATCCCGCTGATCAGCGCAACGGCAACCCACCAACGCGCCAGTCGCGCCAGCTGCCGGTCCACTGGCGGCGTTTCATCCTTGAGCAGCAACGGCCTGAACAGCCAGGCCCCGAACAACATCAACACCGCGATGAAATGCACAAAGCGGCACAGCACCAGCGCTTCACTCATGAATTATTGGCCAACCTTGAACTGATAGGCGCCTTCGCTCTTGTGCGTGTCGACCGACACCGCGTGCCATTCGACTTTGTATTCACCGGCCGTCAGTGGTGCGGCCGGGGTGACGATGAGGGTTTTCTTTTCGCCTTCGGTGGTCAGCGCTTTGACGGCGACCGGTGCGCCATCGCGGGTCAGGGTGACTTTGGTGAAACTGGCTTCGACGCCTTCGGAGAAGGTCAGGCGCAAATCGGCCGGAGCAGCGACAGTGCTGTCGGCCGCCGGGGTCTGGCTTTTCAGGTGGGCGTGGGCAAATACCGAGGAAGCGGCGAACAGCGAGGCGAGCAGGGCAGTGGTGGTCATGACGTTCTTGAACAGCATCGCGGATACCTCTGGGGCAGGATCAAAGAATCGTCAGTTTAGCCATCCGCTCGCCGCTGTACGAAGTTTTGTTTGCAGCGGTCGCCCGCGCACCAGAGCGGATGCTAGTCTTGGGCAACGCTGTTGTCAGGGAGCCCACATGGGCAATCACAAGATCGAAATTCGCCGCAATAACGTCGAGAAAATTCTGCTCGCGGCGGAAAAAGTCTTCGCCGAAAAAGGCTTCGGCAGCACCGCGATGGCCGACATCGCCGCCGAAGTGCAACTGCCGCGTTCCAATCTGCATTATTACTTCAGCACCAAGAGCGAGCTGTACAGCGCGGTGTTGTTTGATCTGCTGGAAGTGTGGAAGCAGGACGCGTTGTGCTTCGAGATGTTCGATGACCCGCGTGTGGTCCTGAGCAGCTACATCCGCGCCAAGATGAACCACTCGCGCAGTCGCCCTTACGGCTCGAAAGTCTGGGCCAACGAGATCATCCATGGCGCGCCGACACTGGGCGAGGCGCTGGATGTCAGCCTGTATGACTGGGCGAAAATGAAGGAAGCGAAGATTCGCCAGTGGGTCGAGGACAAGCGGATTTTGCCGGTGGAACCGTCAAGTTTGCTGTACATGATCTGGGCGTCGACGCAGCACTATGCCGACTTTGATCATCAGGTGAATATCCTCAACGAGCATCAGCCGTTGTCGGACATGCAGTTTGAGCGGGCGGTGCAGACGGTGACGAGTGTGATCTTGCGCGGGATCGGGTTGGAACCCTAAAGAAGACCCTCACCCCAGCCCTCTCCCGGAGGGAGAGGGGGCCGACCGAGGTGTCTTGCGGGTTACATCGACCTGTAAAATCCAGTCGATTATGGATTTAAAGCATTTCTAGCCTGTGCTTGTATCGATAATGGATTCGAAGCAGATCTTTCACGTCGGTGCAGTTCGCCAATATCCCCCAATCAGTCCCCTCTCCCTTTTCTCCCGGAGGGAGAGGGGGCCGACCGAGGTGTCTTGCGTCATACATCGACCTGAAAAATCCAGTCGATTATGGATTTAAAGCATTTCTAGTCTGTGCTTGTATCGATAATGGATTCGAAGCAGATCTTTCACGTCGGTGCAGTTCGCCAATATCTCCCAATCAGTCCCCTCTCCCTTTGGGAGAGGGCTAGGGTGAGGGGCTTTTTCAGACTGCAACGTGATACGGATTCCTCGGATCATGATTCCAGTCCAGAAACGGCTTCCCAGTCTCCATCGCCACCATCTCGATGCAATCCGCCACCGGACAAGTGATCTGGCACAGATTGCAGCCCACGCACTCCTCATCGATCACTTCGTATTTATGCGTGCCATCCGCCTGCTTCAAACTGCCGATCGCCTGGTGTGAAGTGTCCTCGCAAGCAATATGGCAGCGCCCGCAACCGATGCACGCGTCCTGATCAATCTTCGCAATGACTTGATAGTTGATATCGAGGTACTTCCAGTCGGTGGTATTGCCCACCGCGCGCCCGGCAAACTCGCTGATATTGGCGTAACCCTGACTGTCCATCCACCGCGACAGGCCGTCCTTCATCTCCTCGACAATCCGGAAACCATGCAGCATCGCCGCTGTGCACACCTGCACCGCGCCGCTGCCGAGCGCCATGAATTCCGCCGCATCGCGCCAACTGCCGATGCCGCCAATGCCGCAGATCGGCAAGCCCTGGGTCTGCGGATCGCGGGCGATCTCGGCGACCATGTTCAGCGCAATCGGCTTCACCGCCGAGCCGCAATAACCGCCATGCGTGCTTTTGCTGCCGACCGTGGGCAGGGCGACCATGTGTTCCAGGTCGACGCTGGTGATCGAGTTGATCGTATTGATCAGCGACACCGCATCCGCACCACCGCGATGCGCCGCGCGGGCAGCGACGCGGATGTCGGTGATATTCGGCGTCAATTTGACGATCACCGGCAGCGAGCAATAGGTCTTGCACCAGCGCGTGACCTGCTCGACGTATTCCGGCACCTGACCGACCGCCGCGCCCATGCCACGCTCGGGCATGCCGTGCGGGCAGCCGAAATTCAGCTCGATACCGTCAGCGCCGGTGGCTTCGACCAGCGGCAGAATGTGTTTCCACGACTCCTCGACGCACGGCACCATCAGCGACACGATCAACGCGCGATCCGGCCAGTCCTTCTTCACCTGAGTGATCTCACGCAGGTTGATCTCCAGCGAACGGTCGGTGATCAGCTCGATGTTGTTGATCCCGAGCACTTCGCGGTTGTTGCCGTAATGCGCCGAGTAACGCGACGAAACGTTGACCGCCGCCGGGTCCTCGCCAAGGGTTTTCCAGACCACGCCGCCCCAGCCTGCTTCAAACGCCCGGACGACGTTGTAGGCTTTATCGGTCGGCGGCGCGGAGGCCAGCCAGAACGGATTCGGTGCTTTGATGCCGGCGAAGACAATCGAAAGATCGGCCATTTACGCAGCCTCCACGTTGAGCATCAGTTGAGCGTTGATCGCCTCGGCGGCGCATTTGCCGTGCTGCACGGCTTGCACGGTGAGGTCCTGATCGAGGCTGGTGCAGTCGCCGCCGGCATACACGCCGGGGATGCTGGTGCGCAGGTTTTCGTCGACCTGAATGCGTTCGCCCTGGCGCTTGAGTTCGCGGGCCAACGGGTCGGCGAGGGCGCAGCTGTCGAAGGATTGGCCGATGGCTTTGAAGATCGCGTCGGCGGCCAGTTCGAACGTTTCGCCGGTGGTTTGCAGGCGCCCGTCGACCAGATCGGTGCGGGCGAAACGCATGCCGCGCACGTTGCCTTGATCGTCGAGCAAGACTTCTTCCGGTTGCGCCCAGGTCAGCAGGCGTACCTGATTGGCTTTGGCAATGTCTTGTTCGTGGCCGGTAGCGCCCATGTCGGCGGCGCCACGGCGGTACACCAAATTCACGTCGCGAGCACCGAGGCGAGCCATTTGCACAGCCATGTCGATCGCCGTGTTGCCGGCGCCGAGGACGATGCAGCGCTCGGCCAGCGGCAGTTGCGTGAGGTCATCGGCCTGGCGCAATTCGCGGATGTAATCGGTGGCGGCGAGCAGGCCGGGCGCATCTTCGTGGGCCAAACCAAGTTGTTTGCTGGCATTCAGGCCTAGGCCGAGGAACACCGCGTCGAACTGCTGATGCAGTTCGCTGAGGGTCAGATTCTCACCGAGTTTCTGCCCGTGGCGAATCTCGATGCCGCCGATCTGCAGGAGGAAATCCAGTTCCTTCTGCGCGTAATCGTCGACCAGTTTGTATTTGGCGATCCCGTACTCGTTGAGTCCGCCAGCCTTCTCGCGCGCCTCGAAAATCACCACCTCATGCCCGTGCATGGCACTGCGATGTGCACAGGACAACCCCGCCGGCCCGGCACCGACCACGGCGATGCGTTTACCGCTGGCGGCGGCGCGCTGGAATGGGTGTTCGGTGAAGTGCGCGTTGTCGACGGCATAGCGTTGCAGCAGGCCGATCAGCACCGGCGCGCATTCGTGGGCGTTGTTGCGCACGCAGGCTTGCTGGCAGAGGATCTCGGTTGGACAGACTCGCGCGCAACTGCCGCCGAGGATGTTTGCCGAAAGGATTTTCTGCGCGGCGCCGGGCACGTTGTCCTGATGGATATTGCGGATGAATGAGGGGATATCGATTTCGCTCGGGCAGGCATTCACGCATGGCGCGTCGTAGCAATACAGGCAGCGCGAGGCTTCCAGATGCGCCTGGCGGTCATTGAGCGGCGGCGCCAGATCGGCGAAATGACCGGCGAGGGCGGCCGCGCTTTCGTGCGGGTGGGGGAGATGGTTCAGGGTCTCGATCACGGTTTTTTGCCTCACAGTAACTGCCTCTATCGGGCATTGGCCAAATCCCCGTGTAGGAGCTGCCGAAGGCTGCGATCTGTTGATCTTGATCTTAAAAAACAAGATCAACAGATCGCAGCCTTCGGCAGCTCCTACAGGGGAATGCATTTCAAATGTGGGAGCGGGCTTGCTCGCGAAGGCCGAAGGCCTCGATGTCAGCGTTTCACAGCAACTGGCTTATGTTGCTCAGCCCGCTTGCTCAGCAAATCAAACACCGCCGGATACGCCGGCCTTTCGATGTAGCGCCCGGCGCCACGCTCGGCGCGCAGGTCGCCATCGGCCCAGACCACGCGGCCCTGGCTGACGGTATGGCTCGGTACGCCGCGCACGGTCTTGCCTTCGAAGATGTTGAAGTCCACCTGCTGATGGTGGGTCTTCGCGGAGATGGTGCGGCTGCCTTGCGGATCCCACAGCACCAGGTCGGCATCGGCGCCGACGCGGATCGCACCTTTACGCGGATAGAGATTGAAGATCTTCGCGGTGTTGGTGGACGTGAGGGCGACGAAATCCTGCATCGACAAGCGACCGGAGTTGACCCCTTCATCCCACAGCACGGCCATACGGTCTTCGATACCAGCGGTGCCATTGGGAATCTTGCTGAAATCATCACGCCCGGCGGCTTTCTGCTCAGCGCAGAAACAGCAATGGTCAGTGGCGGTGGTGTGCAGATTGCCGTTTTGCAATCCGTGCCACAGCGCCTCCTGATGACCGCGCGGACGAAACGGCGGGCTCATCACGTAACCGGCGGCGGTCTGCCAGTCCGGGTGCTGATAGACGCTGTCGTCGAGCAGCAAATGCCCGGCCAGCACTTCCCCATAAACCGGCTGGCCCTTGCTCCGTGCATAGGTGATTTCGTCGAGGGCTTCCTTGGTCGAGACGTGCACCAGGTACAACGGCGTACCAATGGTTTCGGCGATACGAATCGCCCGGCTCGCCGCTTCCCCTTCAACCTGCGAAGGCCGCGACAGCGGATGCGCTTCCGGCCCGGTGATGCCCTGGGCCATCAACTTGCGTTGCAGGTGATAGACCAGTTCGCCGTTTTCCGCATGCACGGTCGGCACCGCGCCGAGTTCCAGGCAACGCTCGAAACTCGCCACCAACGTGTCGTCGGCGGCCATGATCGCGTTCTTGTAGGCCATGAAATGCTTGAAGCTGTTGATCCCGTGATGGCTGACCAGCTCGGCCATTTCCTCACGCACCTGCTCGCTCCACCAGGTGATCGCAACGTGGAAGCCATAGTCCGACGCAGACTTTTCTGCCCAGCCGCGCCATTGATGAAACGCTTCCATCAACGACTGCTGCGGATTGGGTATGACGAAGTCGATGATCGACGTGGTGCCTCCGGCCAGACCAGCCGCCGTGCCGCTGTAAAAGTCTTCACTGGCGACGGTGCCCATGAACGGCAGTTGCATGTGCGTATGCGGATCGATGCCGCCGGGCATCAGGTATTGGCCGCTGCCGTCGAGCACTTCGGCACCGGCGGGAATATCCAGGTTTTCGCCAATGGCTTTGATCACGCCGTCGGCGCAATAGACGTCGGCGCGATAACTTTCATCATGGGTAACAACGGTGGCGCCACGGATCAACAGAGACATTCCGAGTTCCTCGCAGGCATGACCGACTTGTGCCGGTTCTAGATGTTTTATTGATGTACGGCGTTGCAGGGTGTATTCCTGTCAGCGCTGTCAGGAATAGAAGCTAGTCGCAGATTTGCAATAGATCAAGATTATTTTTTATAAGCTTATTACTGTTTTAAGTGTATGAAAAATAACGATAAAAAACGTGAATCACCAAAATGGTGAGGCCGTTCACCATTTTGACGCACTTGACAGGATGGAAATATGAGCAAGATTTCCTATGTGAAATCAGCCGCTTGAAGTTGAGCTGCGGTTGCTCGTTCACAATGAAAATAAATGCAGTGCACCAGTTTGAGTCCTGTCTGTTCGGACAACTTGCCAAGTGTTTAGCCTGAGCACCCAGACAAGTTTCCGCGAACTCATCCGGTGAATAATTAAAACTGATGAATATCAGAAAGTTGCAAAGCGTTTAACCCTCGGCCCGATGCGTAAGCGGGGCACCCGGCACGTTTATTGATGCCGCCGCTGACACCATGGCCGGTGCACGAAAGTTGTCAGTTCCTCCGGCCATCGTCCGGCTCGCGCCTCGTGTGCCAGCCGCCTGATGAGCAAAAAAATAATCAGAAGAACAGTGGAGCGGCCATGCAACAGAACAGATCGCAAGTGACCGAGCGCGACGGCTTGTTCGAACTCGAAGCCGGCAGCGACGTCCTCGACAGTCCCCGTTACAACCACGACATGGCACCGACCAAGGTGCGCGAACGAACCTGGAACAAATGGCACATCACCGCGCTGTGGGTCGGCATGTCGATCTGCGTGCCGACCTACACCCTCGGCGGTGTGCTGACGGCGTACTTCGGTTTGAGCGTTGGCGAAGCGCTGCTGGCGATTCTCTTCGCCAACGTCATCGTGTTGATTCCGCTGACACTTAACGCCTTTCCCGGCACCAAATACGGTATTCCTTTTCCCGTTCTACTGCGTTCGTCGTTCGGCATTCTCGGCTCCAACGTGCCGTGTCTGATCCGCGCGTTGGTGGCGTGTGGCTGGTTCGGCATCCAGACGATGTTTGGCGGATTGGCGATTCACCTGTTTCTCGGCTCGGTGTTCGACGGCTGGAAATCCCTCGGTGGCACGGGGGAGGTGATCGGTTTCATGATCTTCTGGGCGCTCAACCTGTGGGTGGTGATTCGCGGCGCCGAGTCGATCAAGTGGCTGGAGACTTTGTCCGCGCCATTGCTGGTGGCGGTCGGCGTGGGGTTACTGGTGTGGGCGATGCCCAATGTGTCGATGACAGAGCTGATGGCAATTCCAGCCAAACGTCCGGAAGGCGCGAGCGTGTACGGCTACTTCGCCGCCGGGCTGACGGCGATGGTCGGTTTCTGGGCCACCTTGTCGTTGAACATTCCCGACTTCAGCCGCTACGCCAAGAGCCAGAAGGATCAGATCCTCGGGCAGATTATCGGCCTGCCGCTGACCATGTTCCTGTTCGCCGCGCTGGGCGTGGTGATGACCGCCGCTTCGGTGAAACTGGTGGGTGTCACGGTGTCTGACCCGGTCACGTTGATCGGCCACATCCAGAGTCCGGTGTGGGTCGCGGTGGCCATGGCGCTGATCATCATCGCCACGCTGTCGACCAACACCGCTGCCAACATCGTGTCGCCGACCAACGATTTCCAGAACATCGCGCCGAAGGTCATCAACCGCACCAAAGCGGTGTTGCTGACCGGGTTGGTCGGGCTGATATTGATGGCCCATGAACTGCTGAAAAAACTCGGCTGGATCGTTTCCGACGTGAGTCTGGAAAGCGTCTATTCCAACTGGTTGCTCGGTTATTCGAGCCTGCTCGGGCCGATTGCCGGGATCATGGTGGTGGATTATTTCCTGATCAAGAAACAGCAACTGGACCTGGCCGGGCTGTACCGCGACGACGTGTATCCAGCGTGGAACTGGGCCGGGTTTCTCGCGTTTGGTGTGCCGGTGGTGCTGACGTTGTTGTCGTTGGGCAGCGATGCGTTCAGCTGGTTTTACAGCTACGGCTGGTTCACTGGCTCGGCGTTGGGCGGATTGATTTATTACGGGTTGTGCGTGATGCGCGCACAGCCTTCTGCAATCAAGTCGGCGGTGTAACGGATGGCCTCTTCGCGAGCAAGCCCGCTCCCACATTTGGAATGCATTTCCCTGTGGGAGCGAGCCTGCTCGCGAAGGCGATCTACCAGACACCACAGCAATATCCATAAGAAATGCAGCCTGAGGAGATCCCCATGAACGCAGCCGTAGACGTTCTGCAATCGACCCATCAGCACATCAACCGCGATCGCCTGTGGGCCTCGCTCATGGAACTGGCCAAGCTCGGCGCCACGGTCAAGGGCGGCGTCTGTCGCCTGGCCCTGACCGACCTCGACCGCCAGGCCCGCGACCTGTTCGTGCAATGGTGCAAGGACGCCGGATGCAGCGTCACGGTCGATGAAGTCGGCAACATTTTCGCCCGTCGCCCGGGACGCAATCCCGACCTGCCGCCGGTGATGACCGGCAGCCACATCGACACGCAACCCACCGGCGGCAAGTTCGACGGCTGCTTCGGCGTGCTCGCCGGTGTCGAAGTGCTGCGCACCCTCAACGACCTCAAAGTGGAAACCGAAGCACCGCTGGAAGTGGTGGTCTGGACGAATGAAGAAGGCTCACGCTTCGCCCCGTGCATGATGGGCTCGGGCGTGTTCGCCGAGAAATTCACCCTCGAAGAAACTCTGGCCAAGGTCGATGCCGAGGGCATCACCGTTGGCGAAGCGCTGAATGCCATCGGCTACGCCGGGCCGCGCAAGGTCAGCGGGCACAAGGTCGGCGCCTATTTCGAAGCGCACATCGAGCAAGGCCCGATCCTTGAAGACGAACAGAAAACCATCGGCGTGGTGCTCGGCGCGCTGGGGCAGAAGTGGTTCGACCTCAAACTGCGCGGCGTCGAGGCGCATGCCGGCCCAACGCCGATGCACCTGCGCAAGGACGCACTGGTTGGCGCCTCGGTGATCGTCGGTGCAGTCAATCGCGCTGCCCTCGGCCATCAACCACACGCCTGCGGCACGGTCGGCTGTCTGCAAGCCTATCCCGGCTCGCGCAACGTCATCCCCGGCGAAGTGCGCATGACCCTCGATTTTCGTCATCTGGAACCGGCGCGGCTGAACTCGATGATTGCTGAGGTGAAGCAAGTCATCGAAACCACCTGTGAGGAACATGGCCTGACCTATGAGCTAACGCCGACCGCCGACTTCCCGCCGCTGTACTTCGAAAAAGGCTGCGTGGAAGCAGTGCGCGGTGCGGCGAAAGGATTGGGGTTGTCGCACATGGACATCGTCAGTGGCGCGGGGCATGACGCGATTTTCCTCGCTGAGCTTGGCCCAGCGGGGATGATCTTTGTGCCGTGCGAAGGCGGGATCAGCCACAACGAAATCGAAAACGCCGCACCGGATGATCTGGCGGCGGGCTGTGCGGTGTTGTTGCGGGCGATGCTGGCGGCTTCGGCGATGGTGGCGGCCGGTAAAGCCGCCGCATAAACATCAAAAGATCGCAGCCCTGTGTAGGCGCTGCCGCAGGCTGCGATCTTTTCCTGTCACCCCAATGTCATGAAAATATGCGACGTTGCCGCCTCATGAAAATCATCACCTCCGGCGCGTCCTATCTGGACATCGACGCCTACGCTTGCTGCATCGCCTACGCAGAACTGCTCAACCTGCAAGGCATCCCCGCCCGCGCCGTCAGCAGCGCAACAGCCAACGCCAGTGTCTCGAAAACCGTGCTTGATTGGGGCTGCGCTTTTCAAACGCATGAACCATCGCCGACCGATGAATTCATCTTGGTCGACGTCTCCGACCATCACCATTTCGACCCAATGGTGGTGCTCGACAGGGTGGTGGAAGTCATCGACCATCATCCCGGTTACGAAGATTATTGGGCAGACAAACTTGGATCGGCCGCCGACATTCGCCCGATCGGCGCAGCGGCGACTCAGGTGTTTCAACGCTGGCAGGCCGCAGGTTTGCTACCAAAAATCAGTCAGCAAAGCGCCGCTCTGTTGGCCACCGCAATTCTCGACAACACCCTGAATTTCACCAGCCAGATGACCACGCCAGCGGACATCGACGCCTACGCCGACCTCGCGTTTCGGGCGAAACTCGCAACGAACTGGCCCGAGCACTACTTCCTCGAATGCCAGGCCGACATCGAATCAGACCTCGCCAATGCCTTGGCAGCCGACTTGAAACGGATTAAGCCCGAAAGCAACCTGCCGCAGATTTTCGCGCAAATGACCGTGTGGGATGCCGACGTATTACTGCAGAAATACCGGCCGACGATCAGCCAATGGATGGCGGAGCAGGGCGAAGACTGGCTGCTGAATGTCATCAGCATCCGCGACCGGAAAAGTTGTTTGCTGGTCGAACCCGAACTCAGTCAACAAAAGCTCAATAGGCTGATGCAGCTTGGATGGTGCTCTGGAATGGCTGTTGTCGAGCCATCGATGTTACGCAAAGAACTTCTGAAGCTGAGCCTTTCAGTGGCCTCCTGTAGCAAATCCTGAAAACGCATATGGAATTTGTAGGAGTGAGCCTGCTCGCGATAACGGGCTGTCAGACACTGCAATATTGTCTGATGTACCGCCATCGCGAGCAGGCTCACTCCTACAAGTCATTCATGCGTGCAGTTGAGTCATGCGATTAGCCAGGTTGGTCGTTTTTGTTCGTCGGGCTCTGGCGGCGATCATTGCCCTTCGGATTGCCGATATCCAGCAACCGTCTTTCCACCAACACATTCTCCAGCGCCTGGCGCTCGAACGGCGCCATTTGGTGTTCGCGCTTTTTCAGCTCCAGCAGAATGGGGCTGGACCAGGTGCGATAAGTCTGTTCGATGTTGCGACGCGACGTCATCAGTCTCTCCTTGATCAAGAGCCCGATCTTGCTGGCAGGGGCTCAATCCGATGAGGGAATAACCTTAGTCGACAAACCCAAGACGCGCGAATGGCTGGCGTTTCTGTGGGAGCGGGCTTGCTCGCGAAAGCGGTGGTTCAGTCGGCACAATTACTGAATGAAATACCGTATTCCCGAGCAAGCCCGCTCCCACAGGGTGTTGTGGTGGGTTTGGGTCAGTCGTCGATGTTCATCAGTTGTTGGACGCCTTGCCAGGCTTCGGCGCGCATGCGTTCGATGTCGAGGCCCGGGATCACGCCGTTGTCGACGACGATTCTGCCGCCCACCAGGCTGTATTTCACGCTGATCGGTTCGCCCGCGACCACCGGGGCGACGGCGCTGTCGTGGAAGCCGTAGAACCGAGGATGATCGAGGCTGTAGACCACCAGATCCGCCGCTTGCCCGACTTCGAGGGTGCCGACGGCGCCAAGGCCCAACACCTGCGCGCCAGCCGCCGTACCCCAGTGAATGACATCTTCAGCGGTAGTCGCCGAGGCGCCTTGTTCGGCGCGGTGGATCAGCCACGCGGTGTTGGCTTCGCCGACCATGCTCCCGGATTCATTCGACGCCACGCCGTCCACACCCAGGGAAATCGGCACGCCGGCCTCATACATCTGCGGCACCGGTGCGACGCCGCTGCCCAGCCGGGCGTTGCTCACCGGGCAATGGGAGATGCCGGTGCCGGTTTGCGCCAGCATGCGGATTTCGCCCGGTTGCAGGTGCACGGCGTGGGCGAACCAGACATCGGGGCCGAGCCATTCGTGTTCGGCGACGAACTCCACCGGCAGGCAGTTGTATTTTTCGCGGCAGAAATTCACGTAGTTCTGCGTTTCCGACAGGTGCGTGTGCAGGCGTAAACCGAGGCCGCGTGCGGTGTGCGCGAGTTCGCGCAGCAGCGTTGGCGGCAGCGAGAACGTCGGTGTGGTCGGGGCGACGACCACGCGGCGCATCGCGTCCGGGGTGTCCTGGTGATACAGCGATTTCAGCCGCTCGATGTCACCGACCATCTGTTCGAGGCTCTCCGGTTGCAGCGCGGTTTTCGAGAAGCCCGGATGTGCGCTGGCCGACTCCAGTGCGCCGCCACGGCACAGCACAAAACGCAGGCCAAATTCATCAGCCATATCAAACAACAGGTCGCCGGTCTCGGTGCTGCCGTGGGCGTGGTAAAGGTAGTGGTGATCAGCGCAGGTGGTGACGCCGGACAGCAGCAACTCGACCATGCCCAGCCGTGCGGCGATCCGCGCCAGTTGCGGGGTAAAGCGGTTGAGGCGCGGGTAGGGCACGCTCGCCAGCCAGCCTTGCAGATCCTGATTCAACCCTTCGGGTACGGCTTTGAGCAGGTTCTGGAACAGGTGATGGTGAGTGTTGATCCAGCCCGGATAGACCACGCAATTGCGCGCGTCGATCACTCGTTCGCCGGGTTGCGGCTCGAGGTTCGCGGCCATTTCAGCGATGCGGCCATTGACCACGCGGATGTCCACAGCGCCGGCCCGTGCGCGAGGGCCGCGCAGGCCGGTCATCACCGCGACCGGGTGCTTGATCAGGATGTTCTGAAGTTGAGTCATGGGCAGCTCCAAACTAAAGGATGTGCGAGGCGGATTTGCTGGCGGTGGTTTCCGCCACGCTGACGCCATTCAGCGCGGCGTTGAGCAGCACCGACACCAGGCAGGCGATGACCACGCTGCTGTGCAGGAACGGCTGCGACCACTCGGGAAGTTGTTTGAACAGGGTGGGGGCGAGCACCGGCACCAGCGCGGCGGCGATGGTGAAACCGACGATCAAAACGTTGTAGCGATTGCGCTCGTAATCGACCTTGGCGAGGGTCTGAATACCCGCCGCCGCGACCACGCCGAACATCGCAATGCCAGCGCCACCGAGGGCGGCGGTGGGCATCGAGGCGATGATCGCGCCGGCCTTGGGCACCAAGGCAATCGAGCACATCAGCAAGCCGCTGACCGCGACCACCCAACGGCTGCGCACGCCGGTGAGGATCACCAGGCCGACGTTTTCCATGAAGGCGATAAAAGGGAACGCCGCGAACATCCCGGCGATGGTGCTGGCCAGACCATTGGCGCGCAGGCCGTTGATCACCTGTTTGTCTTCCACCGGTTTTTCGACGATGTCGCCGATGGCCACGAACAGCCCCATCGACTCGACCATCTGCACGATCATCACCACCACCATGGTCGCGATGGGGATCAGGCTGAAGGTCGGCAAACCGAAGTAGAACGGGTAGGGCACGGTCAGCCACGGCGCTTCTTCAACGCTGTGAAAACTGCCCATCCCGAGGCCATACGCCAGACCGGCGCCGATCAGCATGCCGATCAACACCGCCATGTTGCGCAGCAGCGGGCTGCCATAACGGTTGACCAGCAGAATCGTCAGCAACACCACTACGGCCACGCCGAGGAATGCCGGCGCGCCAAAGTTGCTCGCGTTGCGCCCGCCGCCGACCCATTCATAGGCAATCGGGAACAGCTGCAAACCGATCACAGTGACGATGCAACCGGTCACTACGGGCGGGAAGAAGCGCCGTAATCGACCGACGAAAGGCGCCATCAGCATGGTGAAGATCCCCGCGCCGATCACCGCCCCGCAAACCCCGGCAAACCCTACGTCCGGGTTGCTGCCGATGGCGATCACCGGGCCGACGCTGCTGAACGCCACGCCTTGCAGAATCGGCAGGCGCACGCCGAATTTCCAGAAACCGACGGTTTGCAGGAGGGTGGCGATGCCTGAGCAGAACAGCGTGGTGCTGATCAACACCACCGTGTCGGCGTGGGACATTTTTAAGGCGCTGGCGACAATCAACGGCACGGCGATGGCGCCGATGTACGAGACGGCCATGTGCTGCAGGCCGAGGGTGAGCATCTGTCGCACCGGCAGAATGCGGTCGACGGGATGCACGATGGATGCGTTTTTTGCTGGGGATGTGGCTGACGACATGGGGAAACACCTCTGGCTGTTTTTATGCGGTAGAGAGGGGTATTCGTCTGATGCCTTTGAATCCTGAAACACTGAGATCCCTTGTGGGAGCGAGCCTGCTCGCGAAAGCGTTGTGCCAGTTGACATCATTGTTCAATGGCCCACCGCATTCGCGAGCAGGCTCGCTCCCACAGGTTTTGCAGCGTTTCGCTGATCGGCATCAGTCATTCGTGCTGCGAAGCCGCCATCCACCGGCTTCGATGCCTTGTTTCAGCCTGCCAGGCAGGCGGCGAAGCCCTGGTTCAGAGCCGCGCGGTCCAGGTCGCGGCCGATGAAGACGATCTTGCTTGAGCGCGGCTCCGTGCCCCACGCGGTCGAGGCGCGGAACTCCACCAGGCTGTGCACGCCTTGCAGCACGTAGCGCTGGTTCTCGTTGGCCACGGCGAGCACGCCTTTCATGCGATAGAGGTTGTCGGCCTGGGACGAACGCAGTTCGCTGATCCAGCGATGGAACGCCATCAGGTTGACCGCGCCGTCGACGGCGATGCCTACCGATGACACGCTTGGATCGTGTTGGTGATCCTGCTCTTCAATAGAGTGCTCAGCGTGATGCTCATGGTCGTGATGATCGTGATCGTGCTGCTCCGCGCCGATTTCCATGAGCTTCTGCGTGCATTCAAATGCGCCGATACCGAGGATTTTCGTCAGGTCGATTTGCGCATGGGTCGAGGTCACCAGTTCCGCTGTGGCATTCAAGCCACGGATCTTGCTGCGCAGCGTTTCCACTTCGGCGCTGCTGACCAGATCGACCTTGTTGATGACGATCCGGTCGGCGCAGACGATCTGATCCACCGCCTGATTATCGACGCCATCGAGTTGCAGATCCTCCAGGTGCTGGGCGATGTGTTTGGCGTCAACCATGGTCACGATCGCGTCGAGTTCGACTTCATCGGCGATCGGATCATTGATGAAAAAGCTTTGCGCCACCGGGTATGGATCGGCCAGGCCGCTGGTTTCGATGAGGATGTGATCGAGGCGCACCGGGCGCGCCACGAGCTCACGGACGATGCGCACCAGATCCTCGCGAACCTCGGCGGTGCAGCATACGCAGCCGTTGACCATCTCGTAGATTTCTTCGGTTTCCGAGCTGAGGACGAGGTCGCCGTCGATGCCGACTTCACCGAATTCGTTTTCGATAACGGCGATTTTGCGACCGTGGTTTTCTTTGAGGATGTAATTGAGCAGGGTGGTTTTACCGGCACCGAGAAAGCCGGTGAGGATGGTCACGGGAATTTTGGTGTTGCGCGTTGGGGCGTTGAATGGAGTGTTCATCTAAAGCTCCTCAGGTGTTTTTGTCGGAGTGAGATCAAATGTGGGAGCTAGCCTGCTAGCGAATGCGGTGTGTCATCCAGCGGTAATGGCGACTGATTCACCGCTTTCGCGAGCAGGCTCGCTCCCACTGGGTTCTTGGTGTTCTCGCCATCGTTGGGCGACGCCGGCATCAAGGCCGAACAGGTCGAGCACGCGGCCGAGGCTGTGGTCGACCATTTGCGCGAGGTTTTCCGGCCGGGCGTAGAAGGCCGGCACCGGCGGGGCGATGATCCCGCCCATCTCGGTGACGGCAGTCATGTTGCGCAGGTGGGCGAGGGTCAGCGGGGTTTCGCGGGCCATCAGCACCAGCGTGCGGCGTTCCTTGAGGGTGACGTCGGCGGCGCGGCCGATCAGCCCCGATGAGGTGCCAGTGGCAATCTCTGCAAGCGTCCTCATCGAACACGGCGCCACCACCATCCCGAGGCAGCGAAACGAGCCGCTGGCAATCCCGGCGGCGACGTCATCGGCGCGGTGGTAATGACTGGCCAGCGCGGTGACGTCGGCGAGTTTGTAATCCGTCTCGTGGGCCATGGTCAGCAGTGCGGCGCGGCTGATGATCAGGTGGCTTTCGATGTCCAGCTCGGCGAGCAATTGCAGCAGGCGCACGCCGTAGATGAAGCCGGACGCGCCGCTGATGCCGACCACCATCCGTTGCCGGTTCACGACTCAAGACCTTTGAGCAAAAGCCGCGCGCGTTCGAGTACATCCTGATCGAGCTGCGCCTTGATCCCGTCGAAAGCCGAACCGCGTGTGGCATCCAGGCCCATCCGCGAAGTGGTGCCATTGACCGAGGACGAAGGATCGAGCGGACTGCCCGGCAAGCCATCAATGGTGAAAATATCCAGATGCGGCTGGAAGTGCGTGGCCAGCGCCCACAGCACCTGGCTGTCATCGCTGATGTCGATATCGCTGTCCACCGCGATCACGGTTTTCAGGTACGGATCCCAGCCGAGCAGGGCCAGCATGATCTGCCGCGCTTCGCCGTCGCGGCTCTGGTCCAGCGCCACATAGCAATGAAAATGCGTGCCGGAGTTCGGGTAATGCACAGCGGTGACGGCGGGGAAACGTGCCTTGAGTTTTTCGCTCATTTCCGCTTCGCGCGGCAGGCGGGCGAGGGTCAAATGCTCGGCATAGCGGCCGCCCATCACGTCGACCAGCCAGGCGTCCTTGCGCCGCAACAGGGTATCGACGCGCAAGACGTTGTTGGTCGAGCGATCCGAGGAATAACCGCTGAACTCGCCGAACGGACCTTCCTCGGCATACGCCGCCGGATCGATAGTGCCTTCCAGCACGAACTCGGCAGAGGCCGGGACACCGATGCCGTAGCGCGGGGTTTTCACCAACTCCAGCGGTGCGCCGAACAGCCCGCCGGCGACGGCGCGTTCATCAGCGCCATACGGCAAGCGCGCAGCAGCGGCGAGCATGAACAGCGGGTGCGCGCCCACCACCATTGCCACACGCAATTCTTCGCCACGTTCGCGCGCGGTTTGCAGCATCCGCCACAGGTGGCCGCGTGAGTGCAGGCTGGTGGCGAGGGCTTGGCGGGCGTGGCGCATCGAGCGGTGATAGCTCATGTTGGCGATGCCGGTCAGCGGGTCTTCGGCGATGATGATCGCGTTGGTGATGTACGGGCCGCGATCGCTGTCGAAATGCTTGAGCATCGGCAGCAGCGCCAGATCCAGCGATTCGCCTTCAAAGACTTCATCGAGAATCGGGCCGCTCTCCACGTAACGCGGTGCGATCGGATTATTGGCGCGGGTCTGGAAGGTTTCGTGCAGCTGCGCCGGCGTTACGCCAAACAGCCGGGCGATGCGGGTCCGCGAGGCGAACATATTGCTTGCCACCGGCACGCCGAGGTTGCCGACATTTTCGCAGATCAGCAGTGGATCGCGGCCCTGGGCGGCGAGGGCATCGACCAGGGCGGTAACGTCCTGATCGGCAGAAATGGTTTGGGTGATGGTCAGCACATCGTCCGGGTACTCACGGCGATAGGCGTCGATGAACACGTGAAAGTCCTGAGAATCGCCGAGCGTCGAACGGGTCATGGTTTCACCTCGTAAAAAGCAGGCACGCAGGGGTGAGAGGGCGTTCGCGCGGCCAGCCGTTGGCCTGCCGGTCGAGCGAAACGCCGGGTCATCTTCGTGCCTGTAAAGTCGCTGTGTGCCTGGGTTGAGCCCGGATCCCCTGTGGGAGCGGGCTTGCTCGCGAATGCGGTGTGTCATTCAGCAATTACGGTGACTGATCCACCGCTTTCGCGAGCAAGCCCGGTCCCACATTGGGTTTTGTGTGTGGCTACAGATAGGTGGTGGTCAGGCGTATGTCGGCCTCGGCCAGATCCTTCGGCGGTGGCGTCGGTTCGATCCCGCACAACCGGGCGATGTTGTTGCCCAGGTAGTCCTCGAGATGATCCTCATCAATCCCCAAGCCCTGCGGCGCCGGCGAGCACAACACCTCCAGTTCCCTTAGCCACATCCCCGGCTCATTCGGCGGTGAGTCCGTGCCGAACACGATCTTGTTGCGCGGCAGTTCCTTGGCGAATTCGACGATCCGCGACTGGAAGCACCAGCCCGATTCGCAATACACGTTCGGCGTGTCCATCGCCATCCAGAACGCTTCGAACGAGTAGTTGCCGCCGGTCTGGATACCGAAGTGGCCGATGATGAAATTGACCATCGGGAACTCGCGGATGATCGGGTAGAACATCGTCGGAATCGTGTATGGGCCATCGCCGGTGTGGATCAACACAACGATGTTGTACTTGGCGCAGACTTTCATCGCCGGACGCAGCCAGTCGAGTGCGCGATCCGGGCGATAGCCGTGCATGTTGGCGTGCAGCTTGAGCATCTTGAAGCCGTATTCCTTGATGTGGAATTCCAGCTCCGCTGCACCGTTTTCCGGTCCCCAGCGCGGGTTGAAGTTGAAGTTGCCGATGAAGCGATCGGGGTATTTCATGCACAGTTCGGCGATGTACGACATGTAGTCGCGCACGCCTTCGCGGCCCCGGCGGTTGCCGTCGCGATAGCCGGTGTTGCCCGGTGGCGGCTGGATGAAACCCATGTCGATGCGGCGTGGTTTGCCGTTGATCATGTATGGGCCGTCCATCAACTTGAGCATGCGCTCGCCGGTGAACGGTTCGCCGGTGTGGCGCCAGGCCTCGTCGACCAGGTTGGTGGGGTGCAGATGGGTGTCGATGATCATCGGTTCAGCTCCTGGCCAGTTGAGTGGTGACGGGACGCTTGAGTTGCGCCTCTGCTTCGGAAACGGAACGTGGTGGCGGGGTCGGTTCGAGGCCGATCATCCGCGCGGTGTTGTTGCCCAAGTAGTCTTCAAGAGTGTCCTCGTCGAGATTCAGGCCTTGTGGCGGCTCGTGGCAGAGCACTTCGAGCAGGCGCAGCCACATGCCCGGTTCGTTCGGCGGCGTGTCGGTGCCGAAGAGGATTTTGTGCGTCGGCAAGACCTTGGCGAATTCGACGATTCGCGATTGCAGACACCAGCCGGATTCGCAGTAGACGTTGGGCAATTCCATCGCCCATTGCATCGGTTCGAACACATAGACGCCGCCGGTCTGCACGCCGAAGTGGGCCATGATGAAATTGACGTTGGGGAATTCCTTGATCATCGGCACCCATTCCGACGGGATGCTGTAAGGGCCGTCGCCGGTGTGCAGCTTGACCGGAATGCCCAGCTCGGCGCATTTCTCGAAGCATGGGCGCACCCAGTCGAGCGCTCGATCAGGACGGTAGGCGTGCATGTTGGCCTGCATCTGCACCATGCCGAAACCGTGTTCCTTGACGTAGCGCTCGATCGCTTCGACGCCGTTTTCCACACCGCAGCGCGGGTTGTAGACGAAGCAGCCGATGAAGCGATCCGGGTAGGTCTGGACCATTTTCAGGGTGTAGGCCATGTAAGCGTCGATGGATTCACGGCCGGTCAGGTCGCCGTCGGTCCAGGTGTAAATCGTGTTGCCTTGCGGCGGCTGGATGAAGGCTTTGTCAATGCGGCGAGCCTTGCCATTGACCATGTACGGGCCATCCATCATCTCCAGCAGACGCTCGCCGGTGAACGGGTCACCGTCATGCCTCCAGGCGAGGTCCACGAGATCCGTGGGATAGCAGCTGATATCGATGATCATTGCAGTCGATCTCCTGATAGCGGGGAAGGGAGCCTTGCGGCTCTCGGCATCCACGTCCCGGGCAATCGGCCGTTGCTATGCGCAAGACACGCGCATTCCCTCGCCTGTTCGCATCCGGCCCGGGTGGGTGGCTGCTGAGGGCGAGTATTGGAAGGCGGGGTTGGGTTCGTACAATATTAATTGGGCGGGGTGGTGATACTTGTTCGATATGGGTGCATCAAGATCAAAAGATCGCAGCCTTCGGCAGCTCCTACGGGGATCGGTGTAGGAGCTGCCGCAGGCTGCGATCTTTTGATCTTCGGTGGTTGTGGCTGCCTCTTCGCGAGCAAGCTCGCTCCCACAGGGGGAACCCATTCCAATGTGGGAGCGGGCTTGCTCGCGAAGGCGTCAGGACTGTGTTTGCAAAGCCAACAGTTTGATCGCCTCAACCACCGGCGCCACACGCTCAGCCTGCCCATGTGGCCACACCGCATAGAGGTTGTAATGCGCCGCAATCTGCGCCTCGTTCAACGCCACCAACCGCCCACTGCGCAAGGCATCGGCGGCGAGTAATCCGCGCACCAGCCCCGCACCAACGCCAGCTTCGGCAGCGGCGATAAGGTTGGCAGCATTATCAAAAATCACCCGCGCCGCTGGCTCTGTCGGCGTCATCCCGGCCGCATCCAGCCACGGAATCCACGAGCGCCGCGTATATCCCAGCAACGGTAACTGAAGAATCTGCGCCGGACTCAACGGCACCTGCAAACCATAGCGCTCCAGCAACGCCGGCGCAGCCACCGCCAGCACCCGATCGCCACAAATCTGCGTCATCTCGCAGTCATCCCAATCGCCATAGCCATAGCGCAACGCCAGATCAACCCGCTCAAACGTGCAGCGATCACTGCGCGGCATCGACAGTAACGTCACCTCGTAATCCGGCAACCCATCGAGCAACTGCGGCAGTCGCGGATTGAGCCAGCTCTGTGCCAGTTCACTGTCGACATCCAGGGTCAAACGCTGCGCCACGCTGCGGTTTTTCACCGAGGAAATCGCCCGGTCAATCTGCGCCAGACCATCCGACAAGACACTGGCAAACAACTGCCCTGCATCGGTCAGATTGCTGCCGCCGCCTTCACGCACGAACAGCGGCTGGCCGATGAAATCTTCCAGCGCGCGGATCTGCTGACTGATCGCGCTGTGGGTCAGATCAAGTTTGCGCGCGGCGCTGGAGAAACTGCCGCTACGCGCCGCGTGGATAAACGCGCTCATGGACTGTACCGACGGGTATCGCTTGTACATGTTGTTAGTCCTGCTTACAGCGGTTGGCAGAAATCGTCGCTGGCCGCGTGTTGCTCAGGGTTCCAATAATCGGTGACCAGGCCCGCACAAAGACGGGCCGCTCTTTTGGAGCCTGACAATGATTGCATTCACGGTTAACGGCGAACGACGCGAGCTGGATGAAGCGTCCTCCTCCATGCCCTTGTTATGGGTCTTGCGTGATCAACTGAAACTCACCGGCACCAAGTTCGGTTGCGGCATGGGCCTGTGCGGTGCCTGCACCGTGCACCTGGATGGCGTCGCGGTGCGTTCCTGCCAATTGCCGGCGGCCGCCGTCGCGGGCCATAGCATCACCACTATCGAGGGGTTGTCGCCGACACAAAACCATCCGCTGCAACTGGCCTGGGTCGCCGAAGATGTGCCGCAATGCGGCTACTGTCAATCCGGGCAGATCATGTCCGCTGCGTCGTTGCTCAACACCGGTGCGGCGGTGACTGACGATTCGATCCGCAATGCGATGTCCGGAAATATCTGCCGTTGCGGCACCTACGGGCGCATCAACAAAGCCATCAAACGCGCGGCGAATGCGCCGAAGGAAGCCTGATGAGCCTCATCGACGATACCCGCATCGAACTGCCGCGCCGGGTATTTCTCAAGCAAGCGGCGACCGTGGCTTCAGGCCTGGCGATTGCCCTGTACCTGCCGAGCGGTATTGCCACCAGCGACCCGAAAGCCCCGGCACCGGCCAACGAATTCGAACCGAATGCCTGGGTGCGCATCTTCCCCGACGGCACGGTGAAACTGGTCGTACACAAGCACGATTCCGGCACCGGCACACAAACGGCATTGGCTGCGTGCGTGGCCGAAGAGCTCGACGTCAACCCGATGACCGTGCAGGTGATCACACCGGAAGATCCATTCTTCGAAACCTACATTCATCCGATCTGGAAAGTCTTCTCGACTGGCGGCAGCACCAGCGTTTCCCTCGAATACGATCGCTTGCGCATGGCCGGCGCCACAGCGCGGGCGCTATTGATTACAGCAGCGGCGAAACAGTGGAAAGTCAGCCCCGACAGTTGCACCACCGAGGACGGTCGGGTGGTGCACGCGTCGAGCAAACGCAGCCTCGGCTACGGCGAACTGGTCGGCGTGGCGGCGCATCTGCCGGCGCCGGCCCACGTCACCCTGAAAGAACCGGCGCAGTTCAAATACATCGGCAAGCTGCGCCACAAGCGTGACGCAGCCGCCAAGGTCTGCGGGCGCTTCAAGTACAGCATCGACGTGCAACTGCCGGACATGCTGGTCGCAGTGATTCAACGTGCGCCAGTGGTCGGTGCAAAAGTGCTCAGCGTCGATTCAGCAGCCGCTCTGCAAATGCCGGGCGTGCGTAAAGTGCTGGCGATTCCGGGGCGTCCCGATGTGCTCGGCGGTAATCTGGAAGGCGTCGCGGTGCTGGCAGATACCTTCTGGGCGGCGCAGCAGGGCCGCAAAGTGCTGGAGATCAAGTGGAGCGATTCGCCGCTGGCCGGTTTTGACAGTGAACAGTTGTCCAGCGCTCAAGCCAAAGCCATCGGCGATCCTGCATCGCAAACCGTCAAAGCCATGACCCACGGTGATGTCGCCGGGCAATGGGTGGGCGCGGCGAAGCTGATCGAAGCCGATTACACCATGCCCTACAAAGTACAAAACCCGCTGGAACCGATCTGCATCACCGCGCAGGTCAAGGACCGCGCGATCACTTACTGGGGCGGCGTGCAGGTGCCGTCGTCGGCGCTGGAAGCGGCGCAAACCGTGTGCGGAATCGACAAGGCCAACGTGACCATTCATGAGTTGGTCTCTGGCGGCAGCTTCGGTGCGCGGGAGGCCAAATACTGGTTGTTCGAGGTCGCGTATCTGGCGCAGAAAACCGGCGTACCGGTGAAGTTGCTCAACAGTCGCGAAGACGAAATGCATGCGCTGTTCAATCACCCGGCGACCTTGCATCGGGTCAAAGGCGCGCTCGACGCTCAAGGCAAACTCACCGCGCTGCAACTGCACGCGGTGTCGCCAGCCTCGCCGGAGCAGTGGGAGCCGGGTTATTTCGAACGTCCAGACAAGATGGATTACAGCACCACCGAAGCGATCACTGCGTGGGACTTCGCCTATCGTCCGCCGCACCTGGAATTGAACTGGGTCAAGCACGAAAGCGATGTGCCGAGCGGTTGGTATCGCTCGGTGAGTTTCATCCCCAACGTGTTTGCCGTGGAAAGTTTCATGGATGAACTGGCCCATGCGGCGGGCGAAGATCCGTTGGCGTTCCGGCTGGCCAACATGCACGAGCGGCCTCGCCATGTCGCGGTGCTCAAACAGGCTGCCGAGCGTGCGGGATGGGGGCAGCCGTTGCCAGCGGGCACGGCGCTGGGGATCGCGACCAATCAGGGCTACACCAGTTTTATCGCGGTAGTCGCGCGGGTCGCGACGGTGGATGGCAAGCCGAAAATCGAGAAACTCACCTGCGTGGTCGATTGCGGTTTGGCCGTGTCGCCGGGCGGTGTCGAGGAGCAGATCTACGGCGGCTTGATGTGGGGCTTTGGTCACGCGTTGTTCGATCGACTCGAGATCAAACAGGGCAGGGTGGTGCAGAGCAACTTCCACGACTACCGCGTCACGCGCATGTCCGATATGCCGGCCACCGACATCCTGGTGCTTGACGGTGAACCGAGCAAACCCGGCGGCGTTGGCGAGTTGGGCAGCCCTTCGGTGGTGCCGGCCATCGCCAATGCCTTGTTCGCGCTGACTGGCGTACGCCAGCGTTCGACGCCACTGAGCCTGGGATAAATCGCCATGGACTTGCGCCTGTTGCGGTACTTCATGGCGTTGGCCGATGAGTTGCACTTCGGTCGCGCTGCCGAGCGCTTGCACATCTGCCAGCCGCCGCTGAGTCAGCAGATTCGTTTGCTGGAAGAAGAACTCGGCACGCCGCTGTTCGAGCGTAGCCATCATCGGGTCGAGCTGACGGCGGCGGGGCAGATGCTCAAGGAGCAGGCGCCGCTGGTCTTCGAGCAGCTCGAGCGGGCGCTGGATCTGACGCGGCAGACCGGCCGTGGTCAGCTCGGTGAACTGGAAATCGGCATGATCAGTTCGGTGATGGTCGGCGTGCTGCCGCGAGCCTTGCACCTGTTTCGCGAGCGCTACCCGCAGGTCAATTGGCGCTTGCACGAGATGACCCCGGCGGCGCAGGTCAAGGCATTGAAGGAGAAACGCATCGATGCCTGCGTGTTTCGCGTCGGTTATGACGACCCGCTGTTGCGCAATGAACTGCTGATCTATGAACCGATTCATGTGGTGATGCCGGCGGATCATCCATTGGCTGAGCGGGAAGTGCTGGCGCCGGCGGACCTGGCGCAGGAGCCGTTTGTCGCGCTGGAGCTGAAGCAGTCGCGGTTCGCCAATTTTCTCTATCAGTGCTGCATTCAGGCCGGGTTTACGCCGCAGATCCGCCAGCAGGTGATCGAGGTGCAGACCTTGCTCAGCCTGGTGCGCGCAGGTTTCGGCGTGGCGCTGTTGCCAGCGTCCATCGAGCAATTGGCGCCGGCGGGGCTGGTGTTTCGACGCCTGACCCCGGCGTTGCCGGAAGTGCCGTTGTACGCGACGTACCGCGCAGATGATGCCTCCCCCGTCCTGAAACTCTTCCTCGACACGTTGCGTGAGTTGGCCGAAACCTCAAGCCAACACTGAACCCCTGTAGGAGTGAGCCTGCTCGCGATAGCGGTGTGTCAGTCAAGATATAAGCTAAATGACACACTGCTATCGCGAGCAGGCTCACTCCTACAGGGGATAGGTGGTGTTGCGCAAATTATTGGTTCGGCACGATCACGGGGCGCTGCGGTCGTAATCTTCACATGGGCGTATCACTTGTGGAGATCCAATGAGCCAGGAAGTCCTGACCACCGAAACCAATCGCCGCCAGTTGCAGCAAATCATCGCCGGGCTGTCGGACGGGGTGATTTTGCTGGAGCTGGACCAGAGCATTCTTTGGGCCAACGAAGCCGCGCTGGCCATGCACGGTGTCAGCCGGATCACTGACCTGGGCCACAATGCCGATGAATACGCCAAACAGTTCAACCTGCGCTATCGCAACAATCACTCGATCACCGCTGAAAACTACCCGATCAGCCGCGTGGCGCGCTGTGAGAGTTTTAATGACGTGCTGATCGAAGTGTCGCCAACCGATGATCCGGAGCGCATCTGGGTACACAGCGTGCGCAGCATGATCCTCACCGATCGCGAAGGGCAGCCCGAGTCGCTGGTGCTGATCATGAGCGACGTCACCGACTGGGCCAACGCCGAGCAGCGCTTCGAAAAGACCTTCAACGCCAATCCGGCGCCGGCGGTGATCTGCCGTCTCAGCGACCTGCGCTACATCAAGGTCAATCCGGGGTTTCTGGAAATGACCGGCTACACCCGTGATCAAGTGATCGGCACCTCGGCCTATGAGATCGATATTTTTGAGCGAGCCGAGAAAAGGGATCTGGCGATCCAGCGTCTGCGCGACGTTGCGACCATTCCGCAAATGCAGGCTGAGCTGCGCTTGCCCGATGGCAGCAGCAAGCAAGTGATCGTTGCCGGGCAAACGCTGACGCTCAACGATGAGGATTGCATGCTGTTCTCCTTCGTCGATATGGAATTGCGCCACAAGGCTGAAGTGGCGCTGCGCCAAAGCGAAGAGCGCTTTGCCAAGGCGTTCCGTCTGACGCCCGTGCCGATCCTGATTTGCAGCGCTGACGAGCAGCAGATCATCGACGTCAATCAAGCCTTCCTCGAAACCCTCGCCTACGACAGCAGCGAGGTGCTCGGCAAGACCGTGACGCAGCTGGATTTCATCGATGACAACGGCGCACGCACGCGGTTGCTGGCAGCGCTGGAGAAAAATGGCCGGGTTGATCGGGTCGATGTGCGCGTGCGCAAGAAGGACGCCGAACTGCTCGAGTTCGCGCTGTCTGCCGACACTGTGAATATCCAGGACATTCCCTGCTATCTGCTGGTATTGATGGACATCACCGAGCGCAAGCGCACCGAGCTTGAGCTGGTGGCAGCGATTGAAGAGGTGATGAAAGACGCTTCGTGGTTCAGCCGTACGCTGATCGAAAAGCTGGCCAATGTGAAGAAGGTCAACTCGCCGCAGCTGCCGAGCGTGTCGTTCACTGACCTGACGGCACGTGAACGCGATGTACTCGGGTTGATCTGCGAAGGGTTGGCGGACAAGGAGATCGCCGCACGGCTGAAACTCGCGCCAAATACCGTGCGCAATCATGTCGCAACAGTGTATTCCAAGCTCGATGTGCACAGCCGCAGCGAGGCGATTGTCTGGGCGCGGGAGCGTGGTCTGTTTGCCGGCGACTGGGCCGGCAAGGGCCAGCGATGAGGTGCAAATGCACTAGTGCGAGGGGTGCAAATTGAGGTGTCTTGACGAGGCCGCTGTTCCTAGTCTGGTGGGGTGCGATACGAGCCTTTTCGGGCTTGGGATCGTGTCCCGTCGAAGCCGTCAAAGGAACAACTCAATGATGAACCTTGCGCAATTGCGCGCACAGCTTGAGCGCAGTTTTTCGCCGCTGGCGTGTGAATGTCTGGTGGATGGTGATCATTCGCTGACCGTGAAGTTATACCACCCGGAGTCGGGGCAGGTGGACCTGGTGATCAGTGGGCTGAAACTCGATGCGCTGCGTACGCCTGAGTCGGTGGAGGCGTTGATCGAAGAGTTGCGCTACGAACTCGAAAGCAACTCCCTGCGCGCCTCAAGAGACCCCGACCTGGCATAACCCATGTAGGAGCTGCCGCAGGCTGCGATCTGTTGATCCTGATCTTGATCTTGCATCTGAACATCAAGATCAAAAGATCGCAGCCTGCGGCAGCTCCTACAGGGTGCGAACGCAAATCAGGTTGTCAGCGCGAGATCAGGGTGTGAACGCAAATCCGGGTTGTCAGCGCAAAACCGGGTTGTGCGCGCGAAATCGACAGCCCGTGCAGGCTGATCTGGCGCCTTTACTGGCGCTTGCGGTGGCCTCGGCTATAAAGAATGAGTGGTCAGGTCTTGCGTGGCCGGTTGGGTCGCGCAAGTTTGTCTTCCATTTATCGCGGGTCGTCCTATGAACAATCCTGGGAAACGCGTGTTGCCGTTGGCTTTTTTTGCCATGCTACTGGCGGGCTGTGCCAGTCCGCCGCCACCGCCTCCTGTTGCTCCACCCCCACCGCCGGAACGTACATGCCAGGTCCTCGAAAACACTGAGGTCGCCGGCGACATGTACGTCGACGGGCAAGTGACTCGACACACCACCACCACCCGTTGCGTCACTCAATAACGCCGGCGGGGCACACGTCCCGGGTTGAGCGGATTGTACTGGTGGCCGATCTGCTCGGCACGGCGGTGTTTGCCGTGGAAGGCGCCATTGCGGCGATGCGCAGTCAGCTCGACTTGCTCGGGGTGATGGTCATCGCGTTTATCGTCGCGCTCGGCGGTGGCGTGACGCGTGACTTGCTGATTGGCGCCACGCCACCCAACGCGGTGGCCGATTGGCGCTATCCGGCGCTGGCGTTTTTCATGGGCGGGCTGGCGTTCGTGTTCCATGAACACGTGCTGGGCTGGTCCGGTTCGACCCTGATTGTGCTGGACGCCGCCGGGTTGGCGCTGTTTGCCGTGGCCGGTGCGCAGAAGGCTTTGAATTTCGCGATTACGCCGTTTGTGGCGATGCTGATGGGGACGATTACCGGCGTCGGCGGCGGGGTGATTCGTGACATCGTGCTGGCGCGGATTCCCGTGGTGCTGCAGGCGGATCTGTATGCCAGTTCGGCGTTTACCGGTGCCGCGGTGTTGATCATCGCGCGGCGCTGCGGTGTGTCGCCGGTGGCAGCAGCGTTGCTGGCAGGCGCAGCGTGTCTGCTGCTGCGCCTGTTGTCAGTGCATTTCGGCTGGCAGTTGCCGAAAGTCATTGACGCCTGAATCTCAAACCTCTTCCAGGCTGACCCAACGCTGCTCGCGCGCAGCGAGGCGAATCGCCGTGGCCAGACGCTCGACCGCCCAGGCCTGTTCGAAGTCGGTGCCACCCTGATGGTTGCCGGCCAGCGCCATCAGCACGTCATGCACCTCCAGCGTCTTCAGTTCGTTGTAGCCCAATTGATGACCCGGGGCTGGGCTGAATGCGGCGTAGCCCGGCAGGTTGGGGCCGGCGAGCAGGCGCTGGAAGCCGTCCTGCCCGGCGCGGAACAGACGCAGTTCATTCAAACGCTCCTGATCGAACGTCAGGGTGCCGCGCGTGCCGCTGATTTCAAAGCTCAGGTGATTTTTGTAGCCGTGCTTGAGCCAACTGCTGCTGAACGTGCCTCGGGCGCCGTTGGCGAAACGCAGCAGGGCGTGCACTTGATCGTCGACGTTGATCGGTTTTTGCGTGGTGCCGGCCGGGCGTTGGCTGTGCACGGTGTGAGTGTCGGCACAAACGGCTTCAACGTCGCCGACCAGATAGCGCGCCATCGACAGCAAGTGACTGCCAAGATCGGCCAGTGCACCGCCGGCATGCGCCGGGTCGCAGCGCCATGACCACGGCGAATCGGGGTCGGCCATGAAGTCTTCGCTGAACTCGCCCTGAAAGCTGATGATCTCGCCGAGTTCGCCGTCGCGAATCAAGTCATGCGCCAAGGTGATCATCGGGTTGTGCTGATAGTTGTAGCCGACACGCGTGACCACACCGGCGTCTCTCGCCGCCTGACGCATCGCGCTGGCTTGTTCGAGGTTCACCGCCAGGGGCTTTTCGCAGTACACCGCTTTGCCGGCAGCCAGGGCGGCCATGGCCATTGGATAGTGCAGGTGATTGGGGGTGGTGATGGCGACCAGATTGACTTTGGGATCATTGATCAAGTGTTGCCAGTCGCTGTGATGGGCGGCAAATCCCCAAGCGTCGGCACACTGGCGGGCACGCTGTGGATCGGCGTCGGCGAGGGCGGCGAGGTTGAGTTTGAACGGCAGTTCGAAGACTGCACTGACATTGCGAAACGCCAAGGCATGGGCACGGCCCATGAAACCTGTGCCGATGAGACCGATACCGAGTTCGCGCATAGCCGTCTTCCTTTGGATTTTTATTTTCAGGAAGGCTATTTATGGAATAAAAATTCCCTTAATGCAAATTTCAGAATAATTATTCAAACCATGTAGGAGCTGCCGCAGGCTGCGATCTGTTGATCTTGTCTTTAAAACAACATCAAAAGATCGCAGCCTGCGGCAGCTCCTACATAGGTCAGTCGATCAGTACATGGGGTGGCAGGAGGTCAGGACAGGAAACCACCGTCCACATTCAGCGCAACGCCGGTGGTGTAGCTCGACGCATCACTCGCCAGGTACAACACCGCACCGGCCATTTCACTCGGATCGGCCACGCGCTTGAGTGGGATCTGCGTTAGCGCCTGCTTGAGGATCGCGTCGTTCTTCACCAGCGCCGAGGCGAACTTGGTGTCGGTCAGGCCTGGCAGCAAGGCGTTGCAACGGATGCCGAACTGCGCGCATTCCTTGGCGAAGACTTTGGTCATGTTGATCACCGCCGCCTTGGTCACCGAGTAGATGCCCTGGAAAATGCCCGGCGAGATACCGTTGATCGACGCCACGTTGATGATGCTGCCACCACCGTTTTCGCGCATCAGCTTGCCGGCTTCGACCGACATGAAGAAGTAGCCGCGAATGTTGACGTCAACGGTCTTCTGAAATGCACTCAGATCAGTGTCCAGCACGTTGCAGAATTGCGGGTTGGTCGCAGCATTGTTGACCAGGATGTCGAGGCGGCCAAACTGTTCCTTGATCCCGGCGAACACCTGGGCAATCTGTTCCATTTCACCGATGTGGCAGGCCACCGCAGTGGCTTTGCCGCCAGCCGCGATGATCGCATCGGCGACGTGCTGGCAGCCGTCGAGTTTGCGGCTCGAGACGATGACGTGGGCGCCTTGCTGGGCCAACAGTTTGGCGATCGCTTCACCGATGCCACGGCTGGCGCCGGAAACGAAAGCGATTTTACCGTCGAGGTCGAACAACTGAGTCTTGGACATAAGGGTTCCTGGTTGTGGGCCGTCAGAGGCTCGATTTCGCAATGACCTGCAAGCTCATCTGCTCCAGCAGTTTGTTCATGTGAATGAACTGCGCGAAGCGTTTGTCCTGGGTCTGGCCATGGTAGAAGCGGTAGTAGATCTGCTGCACGATGCCGGCCAGGCGGAACAGGCCGTAGGTGTAGTAGAAGTCGAAATTGTCGATCTGGATGCCCGAACGTTCGGCGTAGTAATCGACGAATTCGCGGCGGGTGAGCATGCCCGGCGCGTGGCTCGGCTGGCGGCGCATCAATTGCACCGGCGCCGGATCGTCGGCCTGAATCCAATAGGCGAGGGTGTTGCCCAGGTCCATCAGCGGATCGCCGAGGGTGGTCAGTTCCCAGTCGAGCACGCCGATGATCTGCATCGGGTTATGCGGGTCGAGGATGACGTTGTCGAAGCGGTAGTCGTTGTGGACGATGCTCGACGTCGGGTGGTCGGCCGGCATCTTGTCGTTGAGCCAGGCTTTCACCGCTTGCCAGTGCGGCGCGTCCGGGGTCAGGGCCTTTTCGTAGCGCTCGCTCCAGCCTTTGATCTGGCGGGCGACGTAGCCTTCGGGTTTACCCAGATCGCCGAGGCCGCAAGCGTTGTAGTCAACGCGGTGCAGTTCGACGAAACGGTCGATGAAGCTTTTGCACAGTGCCTCGGTTTTCGCCGAATCGAGGCCCAGTTCCGACGGCAGTTCCGAGCGCAGAATGATCCCGTTGACCCGTTCCATCACGTAGAACTCGGCGCCGATCACCGATTCGTCGGTGCAGTGCACGTAGGCTTTCGGGCAATACGGAAAGCCGTCGCGCAGCTGATTGAGAATGCGGAATTCGCGGCCCATGTCGTGGGCGGATTTGGCCTTGTGGCCGAACGGCGGACGGCGCAGGACGAATTCCTGCTCCGGGTATTCGAGCAGGTAGGTCAGGTTCGACGCACCGCCGGGAAACTGGCTGATTGCAGGTAAGCCGCTCAGGCCCGGAATATGCGCCTTGAGGTACGGATCGATCAGGCTGGCATCGAGTTCTTCGCCAGAGCGGATACGGGTGGACTGGTCAGTAAGCGCCATGCTTATCCCTTCTGCTTATTTTGGAGGCCAGACATCATTGGCTAATCTAATGGCGCGCTCGGGCGGTCACAAGCGCGGGTCGGTCTTATAGGTTAGCGTGTTGCCGGATAATCACCTTTGGGAATGTGCGCGCCGGGCGATCGCAGGCTAAGGTTTAGCGGGTATGCCGTGTTCGCCAAGGAGGCTTGAGATGGGCTGTCCGCAAGTCTGTGCCAGTGCCACATTGCAATGCAGTTTTGGCGCCGCGCCGTCGATGCTCAACGTGCTGCCGGTGAATCGCACGCTGACTGGCGGCATGCCGGCGGCGAACATCATGGACCACATCCCGTTGGTCAACATCCTGCCGTTCGGGGTATGCATGAGCCTGGCCAATCCGATGGTCGCCGCCGCGACGGCTGCTGCGCTTGGCGTGTTGACGCCGATGCCGTGCATCCCGGCGACCGCAGCGCCATGGATCCCCGGTGGAGCGCCGACGCTGTTGCTGGGCGGGATGCCGGCGATCGACGCCAACAGCACGCTGATGTGCACGTGGGCGGGGGTGATCAAGATTGTCATGCCGGGGCAGATGCAGATGCTGATTCCCTGAACCGTTACCCTCACCCCAGCCCTCTCCCGGAGGGAGAGGGGGCCGACCGAGATGTCTTGCGCTATACATCGACCTGAATCACCGAGTCGATTATTAGCACAGTGCCTATCTAGGCGACCGAGTCGATTACGGATTCACAGCATGTCTTTCAAATCGCCGTAATTCGCCAATCTCCCCCGATCAGTTCCCTCTCCCTCTGGGAGAGGGCTAGGGTGAGGGGCTTTTCTGAGCTTTCAGACCTGCTGCGGATCCATCCACCGCTGATACCACCAGCGCACCCGCGAAATCGGCTTGCCATCGGCGCCCAGCGGTCGACCGTCCTCGGCATAACCTTGCTCCGGCTCGATCAACTGCCCATTCAGATACCGAGCTTCCAGCGCCGGTTTGCCATTGGCATGAAAGCGCTGATAACGCCCCTCACGTACGCCATCGCGATAAAACTCCGCCTCCGCCACTTGCCCGTCCGGGAAGTAATTGAACGCCTCGCCATGCAACAACCCCCGCCGATAGGTCGCCTTGCGCTGGAGAAACCCCTCCGGTGCGTAAAAACTCGCGACCCCTTGCAGCTTGTCGCGCACGAACGGCATTTGCGCCGAGACCTTGCCATTCGGGTGATACAGCAGTGACGTGCCTTGCAACTCACCCTCGCGGTAATGCAGATCGGCCTGCTTGCGCCCGTCATCCTTGATGTTCAGCGGCCCGTCGAGCTGACCGTCCTGCAAACGTCCCTTGAGCTGCTTGTCCGCCTGCTGCAGATCCAGCGGTATGATCGCCATGGCTTGTCCTTGTCAGTTGACCTGCACCAGGCCGCCCTTGATGGTCAGCATGCCGCCACCGTCGACGGTCTGTGAGGCCGCGCCCTTGTTGGTCAGGCTGATGCCGGCGTCGTTGGTCAGCGTCGTGCCGGCCTTGTTGTCCAGCGAAGTGCCGGCCTGATTGGTCAGCGCCGTGCCGGCCTTCTGCGTGATCGAAGTGCTGGCCGACGTTGCCAGATCGGCGCCGCTCTTGATGGTGAAACTGCCGCCGCTTTGCAGGGTGAGGGTGCCGCTGACCTTGATGGTCAGGTTGCCATCCACGGTCAGGCTGTAATCGCCGGTGACCTTGTCGGTGTAGTTGCCGCCGGTGCTGTGGTTCTGATCGGCGCCGACTTTCACCGTTCGGCTGTCTTTCACTTCGAGGCTGTCGCTGCCGGTCTGAATCGTGACGCTGCGTTTGCCCTTTTCCAGCGTGACGGTTTCGTCGCCGTCCTTCACCGTGCGCGTGCGCGCGTTTTGTACCGTGAGGGTTTCGTCGTGGCCGACGGTGGCGGTGGTGTCGTTGAGCACGTTGATGTTCAGATCTTTCTGCGCCTGCAAGAATACTTCTTCGGCGTCTTTCTTGTCCTCGAAGCGCAATTCATTGAAGCCGCCACCCCCCTTGGACGACTGGGTCTTGATCCCCGACTGAGTCTGATTGGCCGGCAGCGCATAGGGCAGGGCGTTGTCGCCGTTGTAGACGCAACCGGTCACCAGCGGTCGATCCGGATCGCCGTCGATAAAGGTCACGATGACCTCCTGACCGATGCGCGGCACAAACTGCATGCCGAAACCCTTGCCGCTCCACGGCAGCACCACGCGCACCCAGCAGGAACTGGTCTCGTCGTTCTTGCCGTCGCGATCCCAGGGGAACTGCAACTTGATCCGCCCGTATTCGTCAGTCCAGATTTCCTCGCCGGATTTGCCAACGACGATCGCTGTTTGCGCATGCATGCGTGGTTTCGGAGTGGTGCGCTGCGGGCGAAACGCGGTGCTTTTGGGGATCGCTTCGAAGCGGTTGCGATAGCTTTCGTGACTGGCGTCATGGGTGACCCGCGTCACCACCCAATCGATGTTCAGACTGCTGTCGTCATGCCCGTCGAGGGTGAACCAATGCCCGGGAATCAGCCAGCGACAGTCACTCTCACCGACAAAGCGTTTCTCTTCACTGCGCAAACCGTCGACGCGCTGCTTGGTCAGCGCATCACCTTGGGCTTTGGCGTTGTAACCGCCCGGATGCTCATAGACTGACAGCGGGCCGGCCACTGCTTCAGCCTGGCCATACAGCGAGGTGGTCGGCGTGGTGAATTCGTAATCGGTGGCCCGATAGACCCCGGCCACCGCCTGCAAACACACCTGCCCCGAGCGGATCCCGTGCAACTCGCGCAGCCCCAGGCCTTGCCCCAGATAGCTGACCTTCGGCCCGTTGGGAATCTGCACGAAGGCGTCATTGCTGTCGCCCAAAACCAGTGTGTGCTTACCGGCGTCGTGGGTGAAAAACCAGAAGATGCCGTCCTCTTCGAGCAGCCGCGAGACGAAGGCGAAATCGCTCTCGCCGTACTGCACGCAGTATTCGCGCGGCGTGTAGCTGTCGGTCAGCGACAGTTTGAAATCGGTAAAACCGTACGCCTTGAAAATCGTCGTGACGATGTCGGAGGTGGCAAGGTTCTGGAAAATACGATTGTTGCTGCCGAGCGTCAGCCACCACAGCCACGGCCTCAACAACAGCTGATAGCGCTCAGCGGTAGCATCGGCGGGGAGCTGGCGGATCTCGGCGACCAGCGCATCGAACGGGCGGACCAGGGCATCGTTGTGCAACGTCGTGGTGACGTGGCTGGCGACAGCGCTGGTCAGGGTGAGCGCGGTGCCGTCATTGAGGCCGTTGAGGATTTGTGAGCCGAGCGCATTGAGCGCTTCTTCGCCGGACAGCGATTCAGGGAAAAGCGCCGACAGTGAGGTGGCGGTGAGGGAGAGCGAAGTATTGCTGTCGACGGAACGCGGCATCGAACATCCTCAAAGTCAGCAGAAATTGCACTTCAACCGGTGACGTCGAAAAGAATCGGCCGGTGATCCGGGCCAGACATGTCGAAGGTATGCGCCAGCCCGGTGATGTCGACGACGTTGACGGTCACGTCTGCCGACGCCAGGACCCAGTCGAGAATCCCGCCTTTGGCTTGAGTCTGCTGCCCGCCCCAACATTCATAGGCCAAGCCAGCGGTGTCGAGCTGGCCGACTTTGGTGTAATCCAGGTTGAGATCGCCGGTGGCGACCCACTTGCCTCCCAGCGCGGTGCAGGACTTGAGTTGGCTTTTGGTCAGCCCGGTTTGGCCGGATTTGAAATGCGCGAGAAAAACATAACCCGTGTAGCCGTTTACACCAGAAACCTCTATAGCGATCAGATCACGATTCAGTCCATGCAGACTGCCTTGGCTACACACTTGTAGCTTTTCGAAAGCCTTGACCATGACGATGTACCCGTTTGAATAACCACCCGTAAAGGCACAAACCCTGTAGAGGGGATAGACCGACGCCAAGTACGAAGAATAGTTATCCGTTTGCGCCGAATGTATTTCGCATAAAAAAACTATATCGGCGTTCCAGTCATCGCTGGAACAGCACTTGCTGAGAAAGAATTCGACCTGAGTCTGTTTGTCCAAAGTCGAGGACTTGCCATTTTTTTCGATATTGAAACTACCAATTCTCATCGGGGGCAACCTTCGTCGCTTACAGGCCAGGTCATAAATCTTCTTTCATTCGCGGGAGATCAGGTGCCCATTGCGGCAAAGACCACCCGCTCAGGCGGAAAGAATCTTGAAAGCGACTGCGCAAACGCCTGGTCATGACCATTCAAGGTTTGTGTGTAAGTTATTTCCCAGTGTATGGCCTCATCCGCCAGCGATATCAGCTTGGCGAGTTTGCCCATGCAGCCTTCTTTATAAAGATTCGCCCCGATCCAGAAGCCGGATGAATCATCCGGGCAAGGCATGCGAGTGATGAACAGTTCGATGAAGGTTATTTTTTCAGGAATATGCGTGCACAGGGATGCCCACGCCCGGATGAAGTTTTCTTCCGCATGGCCGCCCATCGTATTGGCGATCTGTGGTGTGGTGTATTCATGGGGGTAGGTCAAAGATCTTTTCTGCAAGGCAACATATTCTTCTTCGGTTTTTGCCGAAATCATCGTGGCATGCGCGCTCGCGTCAAATCGATCAGACATGGTTTTAGCCGCGGCCTTGCGCTTTTCCTCCACACTGGCCAGTTGGCGTGCCTTGACGATCGCTACGCACCTTGCATAGTCATCCAGCCCGCATTGGAGTCTTTCCCGATGCAGTTGCATGGCTTCGAACTCGTAGCTTGTCTGACCGGTAGAGACGGCTTTGTGCATTTGCTCCCAATAGGCATATTCCCGCTGGGCAGAGTGTTGGTGCAGCATTTCCATGTCTTTCTTGACGGAAGCCCTGACAGGAGGAATCCGTGGTGCAGGATCGAGTTGCAGAACCGTTTCGCCCATCATCGGCGGGGAGGCAGGTGTGCTGTAACCATTGTTGTGGAAGGTGACCAGGTATTTATCGTCCTTATTGACTCTGCACACGCCTCCTACATGGTTTCTATCGCTTTCTGCCTTGGACATTTCCGCTGTGCACAGCGTTGCGTAAGTAGTCATTTCGATGCCTTGATCACATGTTAGTAAATTGAGTTACCCATTTACTCCAACACCCACTCCGCCAACTTCCCCGTCACCTGCGTCATCAACACATTCTCGACATCGCGCGCGCCCGCTGCGCTGCACTTGGCGAGCACCGCTTTAACAATCCCTGAATCAAATTCGAACTGTTTGCCGGTCGCCGCCTTGTAGCGGCCACGCAATTTCTCCAGCTTGGCCAACACGATGCCTTCCAGCGTCGCCTCGTCCAGTGGCCGATACGCGACCACGGTCATGCGCGCCAGAAACGCCGGGCGGAACGCTTGCAGGAGGACTTTGTGCAGCGCTTCGTTAAAGGCATCGCTGCCGAGTTGCGCGACCGGGGTGTCGAGCAACAGTTCCGCGCCGACATTGCTGGTGGCGAGCATTACGGTGTTCTTGAAATCCACCACCAGCCCGGTGCCGTCCTCCATCAAGCCTTTGTCGAAAACGTTGTAGAACGCTTCGAGAACATCCGGATGGGCTTTCTCGATTTCATCGAGCAATACCACCGAATAGGGTTTGCGCCGTACCGCTTCGGTCAGCACGCCGCCGCTGCCGTAGCCGACATAACCGGGCGGCGCACCTTTGAGCTGGCTGACGGTGTGGGCTTCCTGGTACTCGGAAAGATTGATGCTGATCAGGTTGCGCTCGCCGCCATACAAGGCGTCGGCCAGCGCATAGGCGGTTTCGGTTTTGCCGACGCCGGTGGGGCCGACCAGCAGGAACACCCCGACCGGTTTTTGCGGGTCGGTGAGGCCGGCGCGGTAGGCTTGCAAGCGCTGGGCGATGGTGTTGAGCGCGGTGCTCTGGCCCATGACGCGCTGGCCCATCCGCGTGCCAAGGGTGCGCACGGCGTGGGCTTCGTCGGCGAGCATCTTGCCCACGGGAATGCCGGTCCAGCCGGCGATAACGGCGGCGACGGTTTTCGCGTCGACCTGTTCCGGCACCAGCGGATCGTCCTGGCGAATCGCGTCCAGTCCGGCCTCAAGGCGCAGCAGTTCGGCGGCCAGATGATCGATGCGGCTGTCGGTGGCCTCATCGGGTTTGTCGCTGTCGGCGCGCTCACTCAAATCGAGTAATTCGCGGCGGGTCACGAGCAGTTCGCGCACGGCCACACGTTCCTCGCCCCAGCGGGTTTCCAGTTCACGAATGGCTTGCACATTGGTTTTCGATTCATCTTCCAGCAGGGTGATGCGCTCACGGTGATCGAGGCCTGTGGCCTGTTCGCGGCGCAGGCGTTCGACTTCGTCTTTCAGGCTGTTCTGCCGGTGGCGCAGGCTTTCCAGTGGCGGCGGCACGTCGTGCTGGCCGAGGGCGACGCGGGCGCAGGCAGTGTCGAGAACGCTGATGGCTTTGTCCGGTAACTGGCGGCCGGAGATGTAGCGGTGCGAGAGTTTTACCGCTTCGTGAATCGCCGCATCGAGTACCTGCACGCCGTGGTGCTGCTCGAGTTTGGCGGCGACGCCACGGAGCATTTCCACGGCGGTGATTTCGTCCGGCTCTTCAACCTGCACCAGTTGAAAACGCCGGGCGAGGGCCGGGTCTTTCTCGAAGTATTTTTTATATTCCATCCAGGTCGTGGCGGCGAGGGTGCGCAACTCACCTCGGGCCAGCGCCGGTTTCAGCAGGTTGGCGGCATCACTGCCACCCTCGGCACCGCCCGCGCCGATCAGCGTGTGGGCTTCGTCGATGAACAGGATGATCGGTTTGTCGGCGTTGCGTACCGCGTCGATCACGCCTTTCAAACGTTGCTCGAATTCGCCTTTGACCCCGGCGCCAGCCTGCAACAAACCGAGGTCGAGCACGCGCAGGCTGACGTCTTGCAATGACGGCGGCACATCGCCGGCGGCGATGCGCAAGGCCAGGCCTTCGACCACGGCGGTTTTACCGACCCCGGGAGCGCCGACCAGAATCGGGTTGTTCTGCCGGCGCCTTAACAGAATGTCGATGCACTGACGGATCTCGCCGTCGCGCCCGACAATCGGGTCGATGCGTCCGGCGTGGGCGTCGGCGGTCAGATCCTGAGTGTATTGATCGAGCACCGAGTCTTGCCGTGGCGCAGGATGACCGGCGGATACGTTTCGCGCACCGACATGTTCGCGCGAGTTTTCCGTCCACTCCAACAGGTTGGCGCGCAGGGCTTCCTTGGGGATACGCAGCAGCGACGACGCACTGTTGAGCAGCAGGCTGCGGCGCTCATCGCGATCAATCAACGCCAGCAACAGCAACCCGGAACGAATACTGTCGATGCCCAGCACGCTGGCCTGCACCACCGCGTCTTCCAGCAACCCGAGCGTATGCCCCGACAAGGCTGGCGTGCGGGTACTGCCAGCCTTGAAAAGGTCCAGTGCCTTGTTGATTTCCGCCGTCAGCGCATCACGTTCCAGACCAAAACGCGGCAGCAGAAAAGCCAGGTCGCCGCCCTCGATGTCGAGCAGTTCCAGCAGCAAATGCTCAATCTCGACAAAGTGATGCCCGCGTTGCAAACACCGTTGCGCCGCGCGTTCGAGCGCCCGGCGATTGTCCGGGTTGAGGCGTCCGATCAGGCTGGCCAGTTCCATTTCAGGTGATCTCCAGCTGACGAAGACGGGTTTCAATGGTTTGCACCGCAAGGCTGGCCTGACGTTGCAAACCGCCATTCCAGCTGAGTAGCGCTGGCGCCTGACGCCCAAGCTTCATCGGCCCGGCGCCACGCACCAGCAACACCAGCCTGACGTCGAGGTCCGGGCCGAAATACAACGCGGCGAGGTTGGCCAGGGCCGGATGCGCTTCGCCGTCCGGCAAAAAACGCCCGGCTTGCGTCGCGGGCAGCGGCCCCAGCGTCAAGCGGATGCCGGCGTGTTCATCCCAGACCCGAGTCCCCGCCACGGCGGTGCGACCGAGCTGCAGATTGCGTCCGCCAGCCTTGATCAAACTGCGACTGGCCAGCGGGATTTCGCGCCACGCACCTTCGTAGGCACTCAGCTCAACCGGCACGGCGAATTGCTCGCGAACGATCGCCGCAAACCCGGCCAGCGAACGTCGGCCATCGGCAAACAGCGCGGTACAGGCCAGCACTGCACAATCGGGAACGGCTTGGCGTTCCTGCAAGGATTTCGGTAGTAACCCGGTCAGTGCGCGCAGTTGTGCCTGCACGGGCGAAGCACCGGGCGTGACAAAACCCAGGGCGATCCGGTGTTTGCGCATCACCTTGTAGAGCAGGCTGAGCAGGCGATGCTGGAACAGATCCAGAAACGCCGCCGGCGCATGATCCTTGGCCCGCGCCCGCTGTTGCAGCCATTCCTGGTAGGCATAGGGCAGGGGGCCGTCCGGTCCGCCAAGACCGAAGACCGGTGTGTCGATGGTCAACGGCTCACCGGGTTCTTCGCGCAGATCTTCGATCTGGCTGGCGGCAAACATCGGCGTCAACGGCCCGCGCAGTTTCAGCGCTTCCGCTTGGGGCGCTGTGCCGCTGCCGAGGGATTCGGCTTGCGGTTGTTCGCGCTCCAGCAGCAGCAACGCCTGCAACAATTCAAACGCCTGCGGATCACGGCGCAGACGCTGGCTCAGGGTCAGAGCGACAGCGGCATGCCGGCTTGGGGTTGCCATGCCTTGACCTCCTTGTCAGCCTGCATGAGTACCGTGCGCACAAAGCGATTGGCCGTGGCGTACACCGAGAAGAACTGCGCCAGCACGGCGGAAAACAACACCGCGCTACTGCCGACAAAATGCTGTGGATCGAGCTGCAGTTGCACCTCCAGACCATTGCGCCAACCACGCCAGGCATCGGCGCCGACATGACCGATCACCCGCTCGCAACCGAGGCTCAGCAGGCCTTCGATCTGGCGGATTGCGCTGGCCTCATCGCGCAGGTTGTGCAGGTGCAGAATCTCCTTCAGCGCGTCCAGCGCCTGCGGGCCTTCGACCAGCGACAAGTGATTGAGGGTCAGTTGCGACACCAGCCGCCAACGCGAATCACCGTCCAGTCGCGGCAGGCTTTGCGGGCTCGGCGGATTGCGCAGGCGTGCCCAGGCCACCGGCCCGGGACGCTCGAAACCCAGCGGGGTGCCGGCGGGCAAACTCTGCGCCAGATGACGATTGGTGCAGAGCAATTCGGCGGTGAGGCTGTAATCGGGCAGATCGGTCAGTGGGTCGAAGCGGGTGTCGACCACACTGAGCAAGATATCGCTGCCGAGGCGGTTCGGGGTCATTCCGCTGACGCGCCGCGCATGCCAGTAACGCTGCTGATCGCCGCCGCTGTGCTGGCTGCCGTAATACGCCGGCAGCCGTTGCACGCCGGCGCTGGAACTGGCGCGCACGCTGCGAATGCTGTGGATCTCGACACTGTTTTCGCGGTGGCTGTCGGCGATCAGCCGGTATTCGCTGCGCGTGCCGTCGGGGCGCAGTGGTTCCGACGTGCGCGGGAACAGGTTGATCACCGGCGCACAGCCGAGGGCGATATCACTGGCCTGCAAATGCACGCGGCTGGTGGGTGCACGGTCGAAAACGATGTACAGATACAAGGTCTGGCTGTCGCTGCTGACACCGCTCAGCGGCAGGTCGAAGAAATGGAATTTGTCCGGGAAGGCAAAGTACTCGGCCAACAGGCGCATGCCCGGGTGCACGCCATCTTCATCGGGCAACAGCACTTCGTCATCGCTGAAACCGACGACTTTCGGTAAACCCGGCACCGTCGCCGGCACGCTGCCGGGTGATCCCGCGAGCACCTGCACGGCATGCGCACCGAGCAAGTCATACAGGCAGGCATTGACCACCGGCGAGGCGGCCAGATGAATGCGCAGTTGTTGAATGCCCAGCTCGGACCACTGGCTTTCACCCAGGCAGCTCAGGCTCAGGCGCAATGCCGAACGTGATTGCGCCACGCCGGTCAACGCCTGCGCTTCATCGCTGCCGAGCAACAGCGCTTCGGTCACTGCAACCGGCCACAGGCACACGGCGGCAGAGGTGCGAAAGTGCAGGCTTTCACCCTTGTGAGTGGTGACGAACAACGGCGTGTCGCGGGGCAGGGGATAGCCTTCGTCGAGGTTGCCTTTGCTCGGATCCGGTTCGAACTGGACGATGGCGCAAGACGGCAGCGGACGCATCGCCAGCGGATAGAGTTGTTCGAGCAGGGCATCGCTGAACTCGGCGTAGTCGTCATCCAGGCGCCGTTGCAGGCGTGCGGCGAGCAGCGCAAAACCTTCGAGCAAACGCTCGACATGCGGGTCGGGGCATTCGCCGGGCGACAGTTCCAGGCGCCGCGCGACTTTCGGATAACGCTCGGCGAACTGGCCGCCGGCGTGCCGTAGCCAGGTCAGTTCGCGTTGGTAATAGTCGAGCAGTTGCGGGTCAATCGAGTCGCTCATGGCGCACCTCCAGTCCTTGTCCGCCGGGCTCGATGACAAACGCTACCGGCCAGTGCTGCTGGCCGCTGCGCAACTCGCCGATCAGGCGAATGCTCATCTGCTGCGGTTGCTCGGGCACGGGATTGACCTGAACTTCGCCCAGACGCAGGCGCGGTTCGAAGTGGTTGATGGCTTCGCGGATGTCCCGCGCCAGTCGCCGCCGGTCATCGCTGCGCTGCTGTTGCAGAGCGCTCCAGTCGGCGATGCCGTAGTCGATCACGCTGGGAGGCTGGGTCAGCGTGCGTGGGCCACGGCGGGTATTGAACAGGCGCCCGAGCTCGGCGTGCACCGAGTCGAGCAGATCCTGCCGATCGAACTCCCGCGCACCGTCCGCCTCGCTGGAAGCGAGGCGTTCGAACAACGGTGGGAGGATGCCGGTGCCTGCCATGGCCGCGACGCCGGGTTAACTGACAAGCTTGTTGGCGGCCATGTCCCAGGTCGACGCGGCGGTGCCTTCCTTGGTGCCATCGTCCTTCTGTGCGGTGAGTTCCCATTTGATCTTGGTGAAGTTCAGCGACAGGGTTTCCACCGGTTTGCCGCCGGTACCGCCGCTGACGCTGACGTTGGAAATCACCACGTTGGTCAGGGTGTAGACGATAAACGGCATCAATTGCCCGCTGCCCTCGGCGGCGTTGCGGCCGATGGTGATGATGGCTTCGGGAATCGGTTTGCCGGCGCAGCAGTATTCGTTGAGGGACGGCGTCGAGCTGTCGACGAATTTGGTCAGGGTGAACTCGCCGACGTGCGGTTTGCCGGAGGTGCGCTCCGAGTTGCTGACGTCGTTGGTGACTTGCATGGCGACGTTGTGGCTGTAGGACATGACTTCGATCTTGTCCGCAAAACCTTCGAGCAGGCTGTCGCCTTTGATATCGCCGCCGAGGTCGAGAATGATTGCATCCATCGCTTGAAACTCCTGAAGAAGATCACATTAGGCAAATGGGCTGAACATTGAACCTGTGGCGAGGGAGCTTGCTCCCGCTGGACTGCGCAGCAGGCCCATGCCTTTAAAGGAAGGGCCGGTTCGCGACCCAGCGGGAGCAAGCTCCCTCACCACAGGGTTCTTCACTGGCGCAAAAAATTGTTTTCGTCAGGCAGCAACCGGCGGCGGCAACGTCGCCACCAGGCGGATCGACGCCGTCAGTTCCTCAAGCTGGAAGTGCGGCCGCAGAAACACCGTCGCGCGATAGGCGCCCGGCTTGCCGGCCACTTCGGTGACGTCCACGCGTGCCTCGCGCAACGGGTACTGCGCCTTGATTTCCTGCGGCGCGTTGTCGTTGATCAGCACGTAATCGGCGATCCAGTTATTGAGGTAGGTCTGCACGTTGTCGCGGGTCATGAAGCTACCGACCTTGTCGCGCATGATCACCTTCAGGTAATGCGCGAACCGCGATGCCGCGAGCACGTACGGCAACATCGCCGAGATCCGCGCGTTAGCGTTGGCCTCGTTGGTGTTGTAGACCTTGGATTTGTTGGTGGTCTGGCCGCCGAAGAACACCGCGACGTCGCTGTTCTTCTTGTGGCACAGGGCGATGAAACCGAGGTCGTTGAGCTCCTTCTCGCGGCGGTCGGTGATCGCCACTTCGGTCGGGCACTTCAACGACAGATCGCCAGAGCTGGTACGGAAGGTATGCGCCGGCAAACCTTCCACCGCACCTCCGCCTTCGGCACCGCGAATCGCCGCGCACCAGCCGTACTTGGCAAACGCTTCGGTGATGCGTTGCGACAGCGCCCACGCGGCGTTGCCCCAGAGGTATTTGCTGTGATCGGTGCCGTTGACGTCTTCGACGTAATTGATGCCTTCCACCGGCGATGTGTCCGGGCCATACGGCAGGCGCAGGAGGAAATGCGGCAGCACCAGAGAGACGTAGCGCGAGTCTTCGCTTTCGCGGAACGAGCGCCACTTGATCAGCTCCTGGCTCTCGAAGACTTTCGACAAATCACGCGGCACTGCCAGTTCGGTGAAGCTGTTCATGTCGAACAGGCGTGGGCTGGCGGCGGCAATGAACGGTGCGTGCGCGGCAGCGGCAACGTTCGAGAGTTTTTCCAGCAGGCCAATGTCCTGCGGGTGACGGCCGAAGGTGTAGTCACCGACCAGCAAGCTGAAAGGATGGCCACCGAAGGTGCCGTATTCCTCTTCATAGATCTTCTTGAACAGCGCGCTCTGGTCGAATTCGACGGCTTTTTCCAGGTCGTTCTGCAACTCTTTTTGTGTGACGTTGAGCAGGCGCAGTTTCAGCCGGGTGCTGGTTTCGGTGTTCTGCACCAGCATGTGCAGGCCACGCCACGAGGCTTCGAGTTTCTGCAGGTCGGGATGGTGCAGCACTTCGTTGAGCTGGGCGCTGATCAGTTCGTCGATCTGGCTGATGCGGTCGTTGATCATCGCCACCGTGTCCTTGTCGATGGCCATGCCTTCGTCAAGCACCTGGGTGGCGAATTCCGCGAGCATGTCGCGGGCGTAATCCTGCTGACTGTCATCGTGGGCCATGCGGCCGTCGAGAATGATCTGGTCGAGCAGGGACAGTGTCTCGGTCGTACTGTCGCTGGCTTGTTTCTGAGCAGAAGCGGGCATGACGAATTCTCCCTCGAATCAGGTGGATGATCAGGCTTGCGGTTCGGCCGGCGCCTCGGCATCAGCTGCCGGGGTAGCGGTGTCTGGGCGGGCCGATTTGATCTCTTGCAAGCCTTCGGTGTTGGCGATGACATCGCGCAACAGCTTGTCCAGATCATCGTTGCCGTCGAGCTTGGTCAGCAGATCGCGCAGACGCTGGCGGGCCTCGAACAAACGGCGCAGCGGGGTGACTTGCTCCACCACCTTGACCGGGTCGAAGTCGTCGATGTGTTTGAAATTGAGTTCGATATTGAGCTTGCTGTCGTCGCCGCTGAGGGTGTTGTTGACTTGCAGCGTGGCGCGCGGGCCGATCGAGGCGAGTACTTCGTTGAAGTTGTCGCGGTCGATTTCGGTAAAACGCCGTTCAGTCAGTTTTGCCAATGGTTCAAGCGGCTTGCCGGAGAGGTCGGCAAGAATCCCGACCACCAGCGGCAGTTCCTTTTTCTCGATGGCGTTGCCGATTTCGACGTCGTAGGTGATTTGCACTCGGGGCGGGCGCACCCGGTCGAGCTTGTGCTGAGTACTTTCTGCCATGTCGGCGGACTCCGATGCGATGGGCGGGCGCAATGCATCGGGAGGCCCGTTCATCGCTTTCCCTTACTGGACCGTAGGTTAGAAAGGGGAGCAGATGACCTGTCGTTCCTTTGACAAACCTTCCTCATTCGGCAGTGCCTGCCGAACTACCCAAGACGCTAGAACAGGTCTATAAAAATGCAAGCGAAAACATTTTTGGACAGGCTCGGGAAAAGGAAAATTCATTTTGTACGGACGATTTTTTGTAGCGTTTCTGTTTGCGCTGCTGGCGGGCTGTTCCTTTTTCGGGCCGAAGGTCGACCTCGACAGCCTGACCCTCGATGTCGCGCCCAAGGCCAACGACGACACGCCGATCGCCGTGGATTTCATTGCGGTCGCCGACCCCGATCTGCTCAAGCAATTATCGGCGATCAGTGCCAGCCAGTGGTTTGCCGGGCGCGAGCAGTATCAGCGCGACTATCGTCAACTGATGAGCGTCTGGGGACTGGAGCTGGTGCCGGGGCAATTCATCGACCGCCAACCGTTCCCTTTGGGCGGCAAGAAGGCCGCTGGACTTTTGGTCTTCGCCAGCTATAACACTCCCGGAGCGCACCGCTTGCGGCTCGATGATCAGAGCGAAGCGTGGTTGAAATTCGACAGCCGCGAGATGAGTCTGGTCAACGCCGACGAGCACTGAAATGCCACCGCTGCCGCCGGATCGCGGCCTGGTCGAAGGGAGTCGTATGAGTCTGCTACCTGACGCGGTTTGCTGGCACGAAGGCATGCAATTGCTGCCACAGCATTTTCAGTTGCAAGGGCTGCGTGCCGAAGCACTCGGTGCGCATCTGGCGCTGGCGTGCAACCCGTGGTTCTGGGGCGTCAGCCACATGGAGATCGATCCTTCGGCGTTGAGCGCCGGGGTGGTGCGGGTGTTGTCGCTGCAAGGGACAATGCCCGACGGTTTGCCGGTGGACCTGCAGGCCGGCATTGGCCCGACCCTGGAACTGGATGTCGGTGCGGCGATCGATGTCAGCGACGATGCGACGGTCACCGTGTACCTGGCGATCAGCCCGATGTGGCGTGCCGGTCAGTTGCTGCCGCTCAAGGGCCGCTTGCAGTCGGTGGTCGGCGAGGCGCTGCCGGATCTCACCAGCGGCGAATTCCCGGAGTCGATCACCGTCTGGCGTCCCAATCCACGGTTATGCACGCAACTGAACAAAGCCGATTCGATCTGCTTGCCGCTGCTGAAAATCCGCAAGGAGGGCGGCGGTTTTCTGCCGTTGTCCTACACGCCGCCAACACCGCTGCTGCTGCCGGAATCGCCGCTTGGTCGGCGCATCGCCGGACTGTGCGCGCGGGCGCGGGAGAAGTGCCTGTTTCTTGGTGGTCGTTTGCGTCAGGCGCAGCAGGCCGGCAATCAGGACGATGCGCTGGAAATCCGTCGTCAGTTGACCGCGCTGTGGCTGCGCCTGCCGGAAATCGAAGGCCTGCTGAACAGCCGCATCGCGCAGCCGCAGATCCTCTACGTGCACTTGCTCGGCCTGGCCGGCGCATGGTCGGCGCTCGATCCGCTGGCCGGTGTGCCGGCGTTTGCAGCGCTGGATTTTCTCGAATTGCAGCGTGGTTACGACGCCGTGCTGCAATGGCTGGAAACCACCCTCGAACTGATCCGCGCCGGCTATCGCAGCCTGGCCTTCGAACGTGGTGAACAGAGCTTCTCGATTCAGTTGCCGGACGAGCAACCGAGCCAGCGTCTGGTCATCGGTTTACGCATGCCCAACGGTGCCAGCGAGCAAGCGGCGAACGACTGGCTGCGCGGCGCGATCATCGCCTCGGCGCCGCACATCGCGCTGCTCAGCCGTCAGCGCATGAGCGGTTTGAGCCATCAGGCCATGAGCCGCAGCGAGCAGGTGGCCTACAGCGTCGGCGACGACACGCGGCTGTTTGTGATCACTGCCGAAGGTGCCTGGTTCGATGCGCAGCTGCCGCTGATGATCGCTGCCCCGGCGGCGAAGTTGACCAGCAGTCCGTGGCAAGTGGTTCTGTTTATTGCCCAGAACAGTGAAAGTGCCTGATCACACAAGGAACGCCGTATGTCGCAAGGAAGTGCCGCAAGCCTGGGGTTGCAGGACGCACCGTTGAGCAGCGCGTTCCGCGAAGCATGGCAGCAATGGCAACACGACTGGGTGCATTTGCCCAAGGACAGCGAGGACGAAACAGCGCTGGTCGAGACCGTGGTCGAGTTGTCGACGCAGGCTTCGCAACGATTGTGGCGCACGGCGTATTCGCGGGTTGGCGATTCGGCGACCGAACAGGTCAAGGCGCTGGTTTATGCCTTCGTCGCCTTGATTGATGAAACCCTGTTGTTCGAACCCTGGCCGGGGCAAGCGGCGTGGCAGGACAAACCGCTGGAGTCGCGGCTTTATGCCAGTCGTCAGGCCGGCGAGCAGGTGCCGGCGGCAATTCAAAGTCTGCTCGATGATCAGCAACCGCTCACACGCGATCTGGCCAACGTCTATTTGCAATGCTTGATTCTGGGTTTCCATGGACGCCTGCGCGGTGAGCACAGCCTCGCGCAATTGGCGAAGTGGCGGCTGGCGCTGTTCAACTTTGCCTGGCAGGACGAAGCCACGTATGACGATGTCAGCCGGCGGCTGGTGCAGCCTTCGCTCGCGACTCCATTGCAGTTGCCGGTGCGCACGGCGCTGCCGGACGGCTTTCGCCTGGCTTTGGGGATTCTGGCGATGCTGCTGTTGCTGACTGGTCTGGGTCATTGGTTGTGGCGCGATATCGCTCAGGAGTTGCAACCGGTATTGCAAACCAGCGATGTGGTCGCCGCACCGGAGCAAGGCTCATGAGCCCGCTGGCGATTGTCGCGTGGGTGATCGCGCTGTTACTGCTGCTGGTGATCACCACCGTGGCGGTGTGGTGGTTGCGCACCCAGAGTGGCGCGGCGATCCGCAGTTTTTATGCGTCGGTGCGTCATATGGAGCAGGAGCAGGGCAGTCAGGATCGTTATCAGATGCCGTGGCTGCTGATGCTTGGCGATGAAACCCAAGGCACGCAACTGGTCAGCGAATGGCGCTTGCAGCCGACCGACAAACCCGCCTGGTTCGGCCGCTGGTGGTCGGACCCCGAAGGCGCGGTGCTGGTGGTGCCGCAAGCGCTGTTCCTGCCGGATGACGGCATGCATCTGCAACGCGGCGGCTGGTGGCGCCTGCTCGGGCTGATCCTGCGGCTGCGCAGCAAACGGCCACTGGACGCAGTGATCTGGACGGTGCCGGCCAGTCGCCTGAGCAATCTCGAACAAGCCACCAGCCTTGGTTTAGCCGCGCGCCGGCGCTTCATCGATCTGCTGCAACGCTTCGGTCTGAGTGTGCCGGTGTACGTGATTGTCACCGGCCTGGAAGATTTGCCGGGGTTTCAGGAGTTGATCAGCGCGCTGCCGGCAGAGGCGCGCGAACGCACTTTGGGCTGGTCGTCACCGTACCCGCGTGACGCCGTCTGGCAGGGGCAATGGAGTGATCAGGCGCTGGATCGCCTGCATCGGGCGGTGGCGGAAGCGGTGATCGAAATCGGCACCTTGTCCGGGCAATTGAGTGCGGATCTGTACGCCTTGCCGGATCGTCTGGAGACATTGCGGCGTGGTTTGCAGAATGTTCTCGAACCGGTTTTTCAGGGCAACGCACAGGGCGAAGCGCCGTGTTTTCGCGGCGTGTATTTCACTGCCAACATTGCCGGCGAAGATGCGCAGGATGGTTTTTCCGCCGACGACAGCGGCCTGCAGCGCAGCGCGTTCGCGCGACAGTTATGGCGGCAGCGATTGGTCGGTGAGCGCGGATTGGCGCAAAGCGTGCCGCGCCTGTTGCGTCTGCGCCAGCGCTGGCAACGGCTGACTGCCGGCGTGGCCTTGGTGATCGGGGTGGTCTGGGCGGTGGCGATGGTCTGGGCCTGGCATGTCTCGGTCAGGGACGCGCACGAGCTGGCGCGGCTGATGCAAAACGCGCAGAAAAGCTATGTGGCGGTGACTGATGACGCGCATCGCATCGAACCGACCCGGCGCAACGTCCAGTCTTTTTGGCGGGTGCTGGAAAAGGCTCCGCACTGGAACTATGTCTCGCTGGCGTTTCCGACCTCATGGTTTTCTTCGCTCGATACGCAACTTGAGCAAGAGGTCTTTCAGTCGACGCAACGGCATATTCTCTTGCCTCTGCATCAATTGCTGATCTCCGATCTGGCGAAAATCAAAGCGATCCGCAGCACCGACCGGCGCAGCAGCGTCGAGAGCGAAGACCCGGCGCAGTGGCAGAATTATCAAAAAGCTACCGATCTGGTCGATCGCGCGTTGCGGCTGGAACAACAGAACCAATTGTTCAATCAGGTGCAAACCGATCAGCGCGCGCCGCTGGATGATCTGGTGCAGCTGAGCAACAGCGCGCTGTCGCTGAACCTCAACAGCGCGATCTTGCCCTACGCGCCGTTCTACAACCGATTGCTGGTAGCCGGTAACAGCGACGGCGACAATTTGCAGGCTCTCGACCTGAGCGTCGACCGCCCGCAGATCGTCAGCAATTTCTCCGGACTGATGCAGCGCTGGCTCGATCAGTACTTTCTCGCCGACAACTTTGTCAGCCGCGCCGGTTACCTGAAACTGCACCTGGATCAACTACAGGCCGGCAGCGGCAATAGCCTGCGTGAGCTGGAAGACCTCAGCGCGCTGATCGACGATCTGCAAGCGGCGATTGCCCTGACCAATTCCACCTGGAGTCGCGGCAAGGGTCAGGAACTGGTGCCGGGCTATCGCGACTTTATCGACAAGGTGCGCAAGAGCTCGTTGTTGGGGCAGCAGGTCGGACAAGACCTCGACACTCAGGCCGCGCAGTTGCAGCAGAGCTTTCGCGATCAATGGATCGCCCAGGTCGGCTCGCGCGACAATTTGCTGGTGCAACAGGCCAGCGGGCAACTGGCGTTGCAAGAGCAGGTAGTGAAGCTGCACAACGCGATTCAGGCGTTGTTCAAGCGTGATTTTGTCTCGGTGGCCCTGCGGGCCAGCCAGGACAACGTCAATATGCAAGGGCAGACGGTGGACGGCGATGACCTCAATGAGTCGTTGAAATACTTCGCCGATTACAACAGCTACGTCGCCGAAGAACTGCCGCGCATTCCGCCGGATTATCGCAGTGCGTTGATGAAAACCGCCGAGAGCGCCGCCGCTCAGGCCATGTGGTTAAGCCTCAAGGATCACAACGATCAGGCGCATCCTTACGCCGTGTTCAATGTCCGCGCCGAACAAGCCATGGACCTGCAAAAGGCTTTTGTCGAAGTTCATCGCACGGACCTGGCGACGCGCCTGCAAACCGCGCTCAACCGCCGCGCCTTGGCGCAGATCATCAATGGTCTGGATGAAATCACCGCGCAACCGTTGTTCGGCGGGCGTACTGAAATCAACCAGTGGGACGGCTCGAAAAACCTTGGTCTGCAATTGTTCGGCGCCAACGATGTACAGGACCTGAAACTGAGCCTCAAGCAGCAGTTCAACACCATGCTCGGCATCACCGAGCGACGGGCGACATCGTTGCAGTGGTTGATGACGCAGCAGGCCAATCTGTCCGCGCTCGATTACGAACGCGTGACGCAGTTCAGCGCGCTCAATGACGAATTGCTCAAGTACAAGGAGGCCAACCCGGCCAGTTCACCTGCGCAGATCGAGCAACTGGTCAGCCGCGATTTCGTCGAGATGGACACCGATACCTGCTTGCAGATGCTGCAGACCGCCAATCTGTCTGGCGGCCGTGGAACCCTGGCGATGCGCGCACTGGAGCTGCAACAGACGGCCATGCAGCGCTGCCAGATGCTCCAGGTGCAGCAAGCGGCGGCGGCGTGGAATGAGCTGGCTAACTACTTCAATCAATATCTGGCGGATCGGTTTCCCTTTGCCAATGGTGTGCAGGCGCAAGATGCCGACCCGGCGCGGGTCCAGTATTTACTGGAGCTGATCGACAAACGCCTACCGGTGGCGCAGGCGGGACTGGCCACCAATCAGACCCCGGAACGTGTGGCCGCAGCAGACTTTCTCAATCGGCTGAAACAGGCCAGTACCTGGCTGGCGCCGCTGTTCGTGCGCGACAAGAGCGGCATTCTCGGCGTCGAACTCGACGTGCGTTGGCGCACTGACCGCGATGACGAGAAGGGCGCCGATCAAGTGATCGCCGGGGGCCTGCTGGCCGGTAACCAGCAGATCAATTATCCGGTGCCCGGCGAGCAGGCCAATCTGCGCTGGATGGTGGGTCAACCGATTCGTCTGACCCTGCGTTGGGCGCGCAATGGCAAGGAGCGCCCGGTCAACGATCCGCTGCAACCGAATCTGGTCGTACGTGATCTGGAGGCCGGTTGGGAGTACGGCGGCCCTTGGTCGTTGCTGCGGATGATGCGCACGCATTTTTCCGTGCAGCGTCAGCCGAGCATGGATTACACCGAGTTTCCACTGGCCTTGCGCCTGCCGGTGACCGCATCCAGCGACAGCGTTACCAGTGAGTTCACGCGGATGTTTGTGCGCCTCTCGCTGATGAGCCAAGGCTCGAAACTGCCGCTGTCGATTGCGCCGTTGCCGACCCGCGCACCGCGCTCGCCGTTTCAGTTGAGCAGTAGCACCGCCGCCATTGAATCGCAGAAGGAGGGCTTGTGAGCCTGCCATCGACCACACTGCCGGACCTGATTGAGCAGTTGCTCGCGCCAATCAGCGCGGACGCGCCCTGTGGCGTCGATTTGCGTTACGAGCGCGAGTTCGACCAATTGCGCGACCTGCGCCGCGAGGACGACGCCAGTCTGCCGACCGGGGTCTGGCAGTCGACGTTGAAACGGGCGAGCTGGCCCGAAGTCGAGAAACTCACCACCACGCTGTTGCTCGAACGCAGCAAGGACCTGATGCTCAGCGCCTGGCTGGGCGAAGCCTGGCTGCACCTGCAAGCGCTGGACGGACTGCCCGGCAGCCTGGCGCTGATCGCCGGATTGTGCGAGCGCTTTCCCGAGCATTTGCACCCGCAGGCCGAGGATGGCGATCAGTCGTGGCGGGTGATTCCGCTGGAATGGCTGGTGCGTCGCTACAGTGAAATATTGCTCACGCGAGTGCCGCTGTTCGGTGCGCGCAACAGCGATTTCGAGGCTTGCACCCTGGAAGTCTGGCGCCGTTTGCAGATTCAGCAAGTGCAGGCCAACGACAGTAAAAATGCCAAGACCTCGGCAGAAACCGCGCGCAGCGAACAGAAGAAAATCAACGAGCAGATTCGCGCGACGCCCTTGGCATTCTGGTTACGCACGCAGGGCAATCTGCTGCTGAGCCTGCAACACCTGCAACGGCTGGACCGCTGGAGCGATGCCTTCCTGGGCGATCAGGCACCGGGATTGCGTCCGTTGCAGGAAACCATTCAAGCGCTGCTGACACTGGTTCAGGAGTTTATCGCCATGCACCCACAACAACCGGCGCCGCCACCGCCCGTGATCGAAGCGCCTGTGCTGGTGACGCAGCCTGAACAACAAGCACCAGCCGCAGCGGTGTTTCGCGAGCCGGCCAACCGTGAAGAGGCCTATCGGCAATTGCTGTCGATCGCCGAATACCTGGCCCGCACCGAACCCCACAGCCCGGTGCCGTATCTGATCCGCCGCGGCGTCGAATGGGGCAATAAACCGCTGAGCGAACTGCTCGGTGAGTTGATCTCTGCCGACGCCGAATCGCGCCGCTTGTGGACGCTGCTCGGGGTGCTTTAGTGCACCCGCTGGTTGCTGATTTTCGGCGGCAGGGCGATGGGCGTCAGTACCGGTTGCCCGGAGAAGAACGCGGTCAGGTTTTTCCCGACCAGCTCCACCGTACCTTGCGTGGCTTCCGGTGAAAGGCCGGCGACGTGCGGGGTGAGCAGCACATTGCCGAGCGCTTTCAGGGCATCCGGCACTTGCGGTTCGTGGTCGAATACATCGAGTGCGGCGCCGGCAATGCGGCGTTGCTCGAGGGCGGTGATCAGATCCGCCGTGGCGATCACACTGGCGCGGGCAATGTTGACGATAAACCCGTTCGGGCCGAGCGCGTCGAGCACCGGGCGCGTTACCAGCGACTGCGTGCCGATCCCGCCGGGCGTGGCGACGATCAGAAAGTCCGAAGCGCGGGCCAGCTCGGTCGGCGTCGAGCAGAACGCGTAGGGCACGTCGTTACGCAGTTGACGGTTGTGATAGCTGATCTGCATGTCGAAACCGAGGGCTGCCCGCTTGGCGATGGCCATGCCCACCGCACCCAAGCCAAGAATCCCCAAGCGTTTTCCGGCCAGCGACGGACGCATGATTTTCGGCCATTCGCCCCGACGCACGGCAGCATCGCAACGCGGAATATCACGCACCAGCGCCAGCAGCATGGCCATTGCATGGTCGGCCACCGACGAAGCGTTGACCCCGGCGCCGTTGGTCACGGTAATCCCGCGATCGCTGGCCGCCTGCAGGTCGACGTGTTCGTAGCCGGCACCGATCACGGTGATGATTTTCAGCGCGGGCAGGGCAGCGATTTCGTCAGCGGTCAGGCCCAACGGGCCACGGGTCAATACCGCATCGATGCGACTGCCGTGGCTGGCGATGGCTTGTGCACGTTCGGCGGGCGTCGGCGCGAGGATCAGGTGAAAGCCCTGATGTTCGAGAATCGGCAAATAATCGTTGATGGTTTCAACCAGTACCAGAACGGTTGCGGGCATTGCGCGGCTCCTGTGATCGTCGGCGAGTTGGTCGCGAAAGTCGTTTCAGAGTGCTGAATCCGCGCCGACTTGGCAATCGTTGTCATTCGCGCAGTGGTGCTTTGATTCTGGACGGCTTCGGGCAAGAAGCAAGGTAGGCAGCACACCGGTGATCCGGTGTGCTGTCGACATCATTGGGCCGCTTGGGCCTTGGCTTGTTCAGCCAAGGCAATCGGCTTGAAATCGTAGGTCGGATAGAACTCGGTGCGATAACTGCCCCACGCGGTGTTTTCCAGGGCGAGGTTCACTTCCGCCAGACGCGTGACAGGAAAGCGCACGGTAACGACTTGGCCGATACCCATCATGATGTTCCAGCTCACCACTTCGACCCCGGCCGGGGGAAACGTTTTATGGAAACCCTGTTTCGCGAGCTGAGCCTTGAGTTCACTTAACGGTCGGGTTTGATCATGTTTCAGAAACACAGTCAGCATCATTGCGTTGTCGGCAGTGGTGACGACAGTGTTTGCGGGTTGGGTAGCGGCTTGCGCGCTGACCCCGGCGCAATAGACGGAAGACATCAGTAACGTCGACATCAGCAGGCTTTTTAGTGACTTTTGCATATTGAACTCCTGGTTTTATTGCTTGATGGCAGACTTGGTTTCTATCGTTCCGGTATAGGGCGCGTGAACGACATGAATGCGAACGAGAGGATTGTTGTCGACCATGTCGCGGGGGACTTCCCGAGAATAAGTGAATTCACGGTTGTTCAATGTTTCCAGGCGCCTGACCCATGTTTTGGTCGGGCCGATATCCGGTACAAGAATGTGTTGCTGCTGATCGCCGGTGACAAAGAAGTAACCACCACCGCCTTTGTTGTACTTTGATTCGCCTGTATCGGTGTAAAAGAACTCGTATCGATTACGCTCGGGATCCCACGTCGATATGCCAACTACGCCGGGGTACCTGGCTTTGACGTCGGTTTCAGGGGCGCCGTCGATATAGACCTTGGTGGTCAGCCATCGCGGCGAAGAAGCCAGCTCGCGGACATCGGCGTGGGCGTTGGCGAGCGGCGCAAGCAGTGCGGCCAACAACAGGCCGGTCATCATGTTCTTTTGCATGCTGTGTCCTCTCGATCACACTTTAATTATCAGTCTTCGAATTCGGGGCGATAAAAATATTGACCTGCCATGGAATAATGTTCAATGGCTGGGTAGTCGCTTGTAACAAATGGCTGGCATTCGATTTTAAGTAATGTTTTGTTGTAAGTATTTTTGGCTGTGTAACTTGTAGGATTGTTCTGCAGGGTTGTTGGTTGATTCATTTATTTATTGGCGTTTTCTGCGGTTAACGTCGCTGGCGCCATTAACTATTTACACGATGCTGTAGGACAAGGGATGCCGTAACAAATCTCTGGTTGACGCAACCGCAGCAAGTGAAGTTGCGTCTATTTCGGGACGCTTGCTTAGAACCTCACTGCAGCGCTGTCGATTAACCGTGCGAAAGCGGCACCGAGAGTCGTGTTGTGATGGTTGATGATCACTTCGGCCGATAGCGCAGCGGTGTCCATGCAAGTGTGGGCGTCGCTGACCAGCAATGGTCTGAAGCCCAGATCGGCAGCGCTGCGACAGGTGCTGTCGATGCAGAACTGGCTTTTCATGCCGACCACATAGAGGTCTTCGATCTGTGCGGCTTTGAGTTGCTGCGCTAGGTCAGTGCCATGGAAAGCATTGGGGCGGGATTTGTCGAAGAGGGTGTCGATTTCAGCGTCCAGTTCAAGCGCGGGCAACAATTGCCAGAATGGACTGCCAGCGGCAATCGGTGAGCCGTCCGGGCCGGTGTGGCGCACGGCGAAGATTGGCACTTGATTCACTCGGGCCTGAGCGACCAGACGCTGGATGTTGGCCAGAACCTGTTCGCCTCGGTAGGGCTTTTCCTGGCCATGGAACAGGCCGACCTGCATATCGATGATCAACAGTGCTGCGGGCATCGTGGTTCTCCTTGAGTGCTGCGGATGCCGCACGGACGGGAGAAACAACAAGGCCCCGTCCATTGCTGGCGGGGCCCTGGGGTTGCTGCGCTGGAGTTAACTCACACAGAAACACCACGACCCGCCATTGGCGGTCGTGGTGGTGCGGGTGAGGTGCAGCGCGCGAAGGTTCATCGGCCGATCATGCGGGTGGCATCGACGGGCTGTCAACCGGCGTATTGGGCGATGCCGTTGCCGAACGACCAGTTCTCTTTTTTCACTTCGACCAGATTGATGAACACGTCTTCCAGGCGCACGGACAGGTGCGTGTTGAGATTTTGCGCGATGGTCTGGTACAGGGCTTTTTTCTGCTCCAGGGTGCGGCCTTCGTTGAGGGTGATCTGGATGATCACCAGTTGGTCGCTGCGCTGGATGCCCAGATATTGCGGGTCGAAGATGAAGTGCTCGGCATCGTGCTCATTGAGAATCTGGAAATTGTCGTGCTCCGGCACATTGATGGCGCTGCGCATGGCGGCGTAGATCTGCTCGCCGATGCGTTTGGCGAAGGTGGGGTCGGGGTGTTTTTTGATTTCGACGCGGACGAGCGGCATGAGTAATGACTCCATGGGGCAGGGGACTGGTATCACGCTAGATCATGTGCGCGAAATTGAAAGCTTATGCCCCTCGTTACCCAACCCTGAATCCTGAACCCCTGTAGGAGCTGTCGAGTGCAACGAGGCTGCGATCTTTTGATCCTGACCCTGAAGATCAAAAGATCGCAGCGTGCCGCAGCTCCTACAGGGATGCCGGATTTTGCCTACGAACTTGAAAGATCCATCTGCTATCCGGCAGGCGATGAATGCGAAATCATCAGGGCACAAGGCAGCTTGGGCGAGTCGCGGGTGTTTTTTTCAAGTTCTGAGCAGGTGTTCGACAACCATCAAATCGATGACCCAGAGAGGAATCAGCATGAACACATTTGACCGCAAGGCCATGATGGAACAATCAGATCGCGAGCACGATGAGTGGGTCGAAAAAATGCGTATCCAGGGCAAAGGCGATATGTACCCAATCTGGGGGATGCTGGCTTTCGGCATCTTTTGCATGTCATTGGGATTCATATTGGCTCGATCGATCTGATCTGGTTTTTCCGTTCATGTTCGACGCTGGAGGCTGTCGGAAAACGACATTGTACGTATCCGTAGCCGACAGTTATTTTCCCGAAAACGACAACCCGTTGATCTGCACCGCATAACCATTCCTCAGCTAAGTCTTTGCTTCTGCACATTTATCGCGGAGAATCGCGCCCCTGTTTCGGCCGGAGCATGTCTGTCGGTTTTTTCCGACGCGTCCTGACCGAGTGGCAAGTGACCGGAATGCGGAGATCCGACCGGATGAATGATCAGGCCAATAGCGTCGAAGAGCGCTTTGATGCAGCAGCACCCGCTGAACTTTCGAGCTGGAATCGCCAGGACACCACCTGGATGTTGGGACTGTTTGGGACGGCCATCGGCGCCGGCACCCTGTTTCTGCCAATCAATGCCGGGCTCGGTGGCTTCTGGCCGCTGGTGATCCTGACGCTGCTGGCGTTCCCGATGACGTTCTACGCGCACCGTGGCCTGACCCGCTTTGTGCTGTCCGGTCGCGAAGGCGCCGACATCACTGAAGTGGTGGAGCAGCATTTCGGCATCAAGGCCGGTGCGTTGATCACCTTGCTGTACTTCTTCGCGATCTTCCCGATCCTGCTGATCTACAGCGTCGGCCTGACCAACACGGTCGCCAGTTTCCTCGAACATCAACTGCACATCACGCCGCCACCGCGCGCGCTGCTGTCGTTCGTGCTGATCCTCGGTTTGCTGGCGGTGGTGCGTTGCGGCGAGCAGGCGATCGTCAAGGCGATGAGCCTGATGGTCTATCCATTCATCGTCGCGCTGCTGTTCCTCGCGGTGTACCTGATTCCGCACTGGAACGGCGGCATTCTCACCACCGTTTCGCAGGTGCCCGCGCCGTCCGCGCTGCTGCACACGCTGTGGCTGGCGATTCCGGTGATGGTGTTCTCGTTCAACCACTCGCCGATCATCTCGGCGTTCGCGGTGGATCAGAAGCGTCGTTATGGCGTGAATGCCGACGAGCGCAGCTCGCAGATCCTGTTCCGCGCCCATGCACTGATGGTGCTGATGGTGATGTTCTTCGTGTTCAGTTGCGTACTGACCCTGTCACCCGCGCAATTGGCTGAAGCGAAAGATCAGAATCTGTCGATCCTGTCTTACCTGGCCAACCACTTCAACAATCCGACCATCGAATTTGCCGCTCCGCTGATTGCGTTCGTGGCGATTTCCAAGTCGTTCCTCGGTCACTACATCGGTGCCAGCGAAGGCCTCAAAGGCCTGATCATCAAGAGCGGCAAGCGTCCGAGCGCCAAGGCACTGGATCGCATCGTTGCAGCGTTGATGCTGGTGGTCTGCTGGATTATCGCGACCCTGAACCCAAGCATTCTCGGCATGATCGAAACCGTCGGTGGCCCGGTCATCGCAGCGATCCTGTTCCTGATGCCGATGTACGCGATTCGCAAGATTCCGGCGATGGCGCGTTATCGTGGCCAGGCGTCGAACGTTTTCGTCGCGGCGGTTGGCCTGGTGGCGATTTCGGCGCTGGTTTACAAGCTGGCCGTTTAAAGACCAATAGATCGCATAGCTCCGTGCGGGAGCCGCCGCAGGCTGCGATCTTTGGCTTTTAAGCTACAGTACGCCGCTACGCATCCCTGATGCGTAGCGGCTTTTTTTCGTCTGGAGACAGTGGATTGTCGAGCGCCCCGCCACCTGTGGAACAACCCAATCGCTGGCAGGACGCCCTCGCGGGCCTGTCGATCGCCGGCCTGTTGCTGCCTGAAGCCGTGGCGTACTCGACCATCGCCGCACTGGCGCCTCAGGCCGGGGTCATCGCCTTGTTTGCCGGGTTGCTGTGTTACGGGCTGTTCGGCACCAGTCGCTTCGCCATTGTGTCGGCGACGTCATCGTCAGCGGCGGTGCTCGCGGCAGCCACGGCGACCTTGGCCAATGGTGATCCGCAACTGCGCTCGACGCTGGCGGTCGGGCTGGTGCTGGTCACCGGCGCGTTGTTTCTGCTGGCCGGGATCTTTCGCCTCGGCAGCGTCACCTCGTTTATCGCCAAACCGGTCTTGCGCGGGTTTGCCTTCGGTCTGGCGCTGACGATCATTCTCAAGCAAGTTGCCAGTGTGGTCGGCGTGCATCTGACCGACGCCAATCTGGTGCGCTTCGCTCCGCAACTGCTGGAGCAACTGCCACAGTGGAACTGGCCGGCAGCGGCTGTCGCTGCCGTGGCGCTGGTGTTGCTCGGCGTGTTTGCGCGATTCCCGCGGGTGCCCGGCGGATTGCTGGTGGTGGTGATCGGCATCCTCGCCGGGCAATGGCTGCACTTGCCGGCGTATGGCGTGAAGTTGATCGGGGTGATTGATCTGAGCCTGGAGGTGCCGAATTTACCGGCCTTGCCGTTCGCCGACTGGCTGCGGTTGGGGGAGGTGGGATTTGCGCTGGTGATGATTCTGTACGCGGAGTCCTACGGCTCGATCAGTTCGTATGCACTCAAGCATGGCGACCGTGTGACCTCGAACCGCGACTTGCTGGCACTCGGTGCGGCGAATCTGCTGTCCGGGTTGTTCCATGGCATGCCGGCGGGAGCGGGGTATTCGGCAACCTCGGCGAATGAGGCCGCGGGGGCTACTTCACGGATGGCTGGCGCGGTGGCGGCGCTGGTGGTGCTGGCCATCGTGCTGACCGTTCTGCCATGGATCGCGCTGACGCCGGAGCCAATCCTCGCCGCGATTGTCATGCATGCGTTGGGGCGGGGTTTGAGTTTGCAGCCGCTGGGGCGTTATTTCGTCTGGCGCCGGGATCGGGTGCTGGTGATTTGTGCGGTGGCGGCGGTGTTGGTGCTTGGCGTGCTGGACGGCTTGCTGGTAGCGGTGGCGATCAGTGTCTTGTTGATGCTCAAGCAGATGTCGGCGGCGGACATCCAGGTGTTGGGGCGGATCGACGGCGGGCACGATTTTGTCGATATTCAGCGCCATCCCATTGCGCAGACGGAACCCGGCATTTTGATCATTCGGCCGGGCGAGGCGTTGTTCTTTGCCAACGTCGAACGGATTCTGGGGGCGGCGTTGCGCTTGGTGCGGCATTCGCAGGTACCGGTGCACACGGTGATTCTCAGTCTGGAAGAAACGCCGGATCTGGATGGCACCAGCATTGAGGCGATGCAGGAGTTTTTCCTGCGGGTGCACCTGGAGGGCAAACGGTTGATTCTGGCGCGGCTCAAGCACGAGGCGCTGAGCGCGTTGGCGGAACTGCCGGAGGTGTCGGCCAATGATGTGATCCTCAGCGGCCTGAGCGTCGACGGCGCCGTCCAGCAAGCCCTCAACCTCAACCCGATTTTGTAGGAGCTGCCGAAGGCTGCGATCTTTTGATCTTAAGACAAAGATCAAAAGATCGCAGCCTGCGGCAGCTCCTACAGAGTCCGATGTAGGGCAGAAGGTATGTGAACACAGGTCCCCGCGTTTTTCAGGGATAAAAAAACGCCGCACATCTCTCGATGGGCGGCGTTTTTCATTGCGTTGCAGCGTTAGGCTTGAACGACCGGAATGTTGGCGTTCGCAGCAGCTTCACGGAACTCGGCGATCTGGTCGAAGGACAGGTAGCGGTAGATATCGGCCGCCATGCTGTCGATCTTGCCAGCGTATTCCATGTACTCCTCGACGGTCGGCAGGCGACCCAGGATCGAAGCGACGGACGCCAGCTCGGCCGAAGCCAGGTAGACGTTCGCGCCGTCACCCAGACGGTTCGGGAAGTTACGGGTCGAAGTCGACACAACAGTCGCGTTCGGCTCTACACGTGCCTGGTTACCCATGCACAGCGAGCAGCCCGGCATTTCCATGCGCGCGCCAGCCTTGCCGTAGATGCCGTAGTAGCCTTCTTCGGTCAGCTGGTGAGCGTCCATCTTGGTCGGCGGCGACAGCCACAGACGGGTTGGCAGCTGACCCTTGACCTGATCCAGCAATTTACCGGCAGCGCGGAAGTGACCGATGTTGGTCATGCACGAACCGATGAACACTTCGTCGATCTTCTCGCCAGCAACGCTGGACAGCAGACGGGCGTCGTCCGGATCGTTCGGCGCGCACAGTACAGGCTCGCTGATGTCGGCCAGATCGATTTCGATGATTTCGGCGTATTCGGCGTCGGCATCGGCTTCCATCAGTTCCGGGTTGGCCACCCAGGCTTCCATCGCTTGCGCACGGCGTTCCAGAGTACGCGCATCGCCGTAGCCTTCGCCGATCATCCAGCGCAGCAGGGTGATGTTGGAGTTAAGGTACTCGGTGATCGACTCTTTCGACAGCTTGATGGTGCAACCGGCAGCCGAACGTTCGGCCGAGGCGTCGGACAGTTCGAACGCCTGCTCGAGGGTCAGACCTTCCAGACCTTCGATTTCCAGGATGCGGCCGGAGAAGGCGTTTTTCTTGCCTTTCTTCTCGACGGTCAGCAGACCGTTCTGGATAGCGAAGTAAGGAATCGCATGAACCAGGTCACGCAGGGTGATGCCAGGTTTCATTTTGCCTTTGAAGCGCACCAGAATCGATTCCGGCATGTCCAGCGGCATGACGCCGGTGGCCGCAGCAAACGCAACCAGACCGGAACCGGCCGGGAACGAAATGCCCATCGGGAAACGGGTGTGCGAGTCACCACCGGTACCGACGGTGTCTGGCAGCAGCATGCGGTTCAGCCACGAGTGGATGATGCCGTCGCCCGGACGCAGGGAAACGCCGCCGCGGGTCATGATGAAGTCAGGCAGGGTGTGGTGGGTAGTCACGTCGATCGGCTTTGGATAGGCCGCGGTGTGGCAGAACGACTGCATCACCAGATCAGCGGAGAAGCCCAGGCACGCCAGGTCTTTCAGTTCGTCACGGGTCATTGGACCGGTGGTGTCCTGAGAACCCACAGTGGTCATTTTCGGTTCGCAGTAGGTGCCAGGACGGATGCCTTTGCCTTCTGCCAGACCGCAAGCCTTGCCGACCATTTTCTGCGCCAGGGTGTAACCCTTGGTGCTTTCGATCGGTGCATCAGGCTTCTTGAACAGGTCGAACGCCGGCAGACCCAGTTCGGCGCGAGCCTTCTCGGTCAGGCCACGGCCAATGATCAGCGGGATACGGCCGCCAGCACGGACTTCGTCCAACAGCACCGGAGTCTTCATTTCGAAGGTGGTCAGGACTTCGTCGGTGCCGTGTTTGCAGACTTTGCCAGCATGCGGGTACAGGTCGATCACGTCGCCCATGTTCATGTTGGAAACGTCGAACTCGATTGGCAGTGCGCCGGCATCTTCCATGGTGTTGTAGAAGATCGGAGCGATTTTGCTGCCGAAGCAGAAACCGCCAGCGCGCTTGTTCGGCACGTAAGGAACGTCATCGCCGAAGAACCACAGTACCGAGTTGGTAGCGGATTTACGCGAAGAACCGGTACCGACCACGTCACCGACGTAGGCGATCGGGAAGCCTTCACCGCGCATTTGTTCGATCTGCTTCATCGGGCCGATGGCGCCCTGCTGATCAGGAACGATGCCGTCGCGGGCCATTTTCAGCATGGCCAGGGCGTGCAGCGGGATGTCTGGACGCGACCAGGCATCAGGAGCAGGGGAGAGGTCGTCGGTGTTGGTTTCGCCGGTAACCTTGAATACGCGCAGGCTGATCTTGTCGGCCAGGGTCGGACGGTTCTTGAACCACTCGCCGTCAGCCCAGGATTGCAGCACGGCTTGAGCGTGAGCGTTGCCGTTCTTGGCTTTTTCCGCGACGTCGTGGAACGCATCGAACATCAGCAGGGTGTGCTTGAGTTGCGCGGCAGCGACTGGCGCCAGCTCGGCGTCGTCCAGCAGGTCAACCAGAGTGACGATGTTGTAGCCGCCCTGCATGGTGCCGAGCAGTTCTACAGCGCGCTTTTTGTCCAGCAGCGGGGAGGAAACTTCGCCCTTGGCCAGTGCAGACAGGAAGCCGGCTTTGACATAGGCCGCTTCGTCCACGCCGGGTGGAATGCGATTGGTGATCAGGTCAACGAGAAATTCTTCTTCGCCAGCCGGAGGGTTTTTCAGCAGCTCGACCAGGCCTGCTGTTTGTTCGGCGTTAAGCGGCTGGGGAACGATACCCAGGGCTGCACGCTCTTCGATATGTTTGCGGTAGGCTTCAAGCACAGTTATTACCCTCATCAGTGGTCCCAAATGGGTGTCCGGGACGCTCATCCCGAAATGCTCGTACTCATGCGCTGCGTGGCGTTGTGGGCCGCTTAGCCAGAATTACCGACCATTCCTTACAGAAGCTGCTTTCAAAGTTTTACGCCTGCAGAACGGGGAGCTGATGAGGGTTGGCGATGGGCTTTTCCCCGCTGGAAAAACCCCTCGCCAACACCGCTCTGAAGGAACGACTGTGCTCGTGACGCTTTGAAAACAGCTTCTAACGGACATTGGCGCCTTAAAAGGCTGGCTGATTCTACGGCAAAAAAAAATTAAACGTAAGTTCGTCCCTGAAGTTTGAGGGGTGATGAATGTTAGACAAAGGGCTAACATGCCGACCTGTTCCGCGTTTCAGTGCCTTTGCCTACTTTATGCCCAATCAGACCATCAAGACCCCCTGCGTCGGCCTCTGCTCCACTGTTTACGGTGATCTGGTGTGCCGTGGCTGCAAGCGTTTCCACCACGAAGTGATCCATTGGAATGGTTACAACGAGGAGGAAAAACGCGCGGTGTGGCTGCGTCTGGAACAATTGCTGTCACAAGTGATGGCGGGAAAGGTCGAGATTTTCGATTCGGCGCGCCTGCGCGAGCAGCTCGAACAGCGCAAGATCCGCTTCGTGCCGCATCAATCGGAATATTGCTGGGCGTATCAGCTGATCGCTCGTGGTGCGCGGGTGATCATTAATCTGGAAGCGTACGGGATGGTGTTGCTGCCGGAGTTTCGCGAGTGGAACCTGCCGGAATTACGCGATGCCATTGATCGGGAATTCTTCCTGCTGTCGGAAGCGCATTATCAGCGCTACATCGCCCCCGGATTCCTCAAAGACGCCTTCGGCGCCTGAAGATCAAAAGCTTCGCGAGCAAGCCCGCTCCCACATTGGATTGGTGTCGTTCACAAAACCAATGTGGGAGCGGGCTTGCTCGCGAAGGGCCGGCTCAGGCACCACAGGTCTTAATGTTTCACCGCCAACTCCACCAGATGATCCTCGACCTCCTGCGGCTTGAGCACCAGTACGTCGCTTTCCAGCTCGTCCAGCACCACTTCTGCGGTATTGCCGATCAACGCTCCTGACAAACCGGTCCGCGCCACCGTGCCAATCACGGTCACCGCCGCCTGCAGCTTGTGCGCCATGAACGGGATCAGCACATCCGCCGGGCCTTCCTCGATGTGCAAATGTTCGTCATCGACATCAAATTCCGCCTGAAACGCCCGACACTGCTCGCGATAGCGCGCTTCGATGGTTTCGCTCAGCTGGAAAGTCGGATCCGCCGCCGACAGCATCGGTGAAGGATGCGCCGCAATCACATGCAGGTGCGCTTTGGCCAGCCTGGCAATGTCATAGCCGTGATCAATGATCGTGGTGTGCAGATGCCGGTGTTCGCCATCGGCATTGCCGACATCGACGGCAGCCAGGATCACGCGGTCTTTCCATGAAGTGGACGTTTTCACCAGCAGCACCGGGGTCGGACAGTGGCGCAAGAGTTTCCAGTCCGCCGGCGTCAGCAGGGCCTTTTTCAGCGGACTGTCAGGGAAGTGCTGCTTGACCACCAGCCCGCAGCCCTCGGCCTGCTGCACATCGATGATGGTTTCGTGCAGGCTCTCGTTCCACGCCTGTTCGGTGGTCACGCTGTAACCCTCGGCCAACAGCGCGGCCTTGAGTACGCCGAGCATGCCGGCGTGGTCGTGCTTCTTGTCACACACCAGCAGGTGCAGATGGGCCTGGGTCACGCCCGCGATCAGCTTGGCGCGCTTGAGCGCCAGACTTTCCGAATGTTCGGGTTCGATGACCACCAGAATGCTGCGAATGGCTTGCATGAGCGGAGTCTCCAGCAAAGAAAAGGCACGGCGTTGCACAACTATAGTTGCTGCTCATGCGCTTGCGACTTGATGCATATCAACGCGGGCGACTGGTGGTCTGCGGGCAGGCCGGTATAATCGGCGCCCTTCGCTCGAACACCTTTACCGTGAGCCCCATGATCCTTCCCGAAATCCACGAATTCCTTGGCTGCCGCACCCCCGACGCCTGGGTCCAGGCCGCACTGGCCGATCAGGAAACCCTGCTGATCGACCACAAGAACTGCGAGTTCAAGGCTGCCAGCACCGCGCTGAGCCTGATAGCCAAGTACCATTCCCACGTCGACCTGATCAACATGATGTCGCGTCTGGCCCGGGAAGAGCTGGTGCACCACGAACAGGTCATGCGCCTGATGAAACGCCGCAAGATCGAGCTGCGCCAGCTGCATGCCGGCCGTTACGCGTCGAGCCTGCGCAAGGTGGTGCGCAGCCACGAGCCGGTGAAGCTGGTCGATACGCTGGTGGTCGGGGCGTTTATCGAAGCGCGCAGTTGCGAGCGGTTCGAAGCGCTGGTGCCGCATCTGGACGAAGAACTCGGCAAGTTCTACTTTGGCCTGCTGAAAAGCGAGGCGCGGCATTTTCAGGGTTATCTGAAGCTGGCTTATCAGTACGGCGAGGCCAAGGATGTTGCGCAGGTGATCGAGCGGGTCCGCGCTGCCGAGCAGGAGCTGATTGAATCGCCGGATGAAGAATTCCGCTTTCACAGTGGTGTGCCTGTAAACCGTTAAGATCAAAAGATCGCAGCCTTCGGCAGCTCCTACAGGGAAACGCATTCAAGATGTAGCAGCTGCCGAAGGCTGCGATCTTTGCGCGTGTGATTGTTAAAAACTCTTAAGAGTATGAAACATCAGCGCAAAACGGTCCTCGCCTGCGAATGCCGCCATAATGTCGGCCCTTACACATGGGTTGGCACACGGTCGATATGGATAATCTGGGTTTTGGCAAAGTCCTGCTGGTGGAAGACGACGAGCGTCTTGCCGCGCTGATCGCCCACTTCCTCGAACAACACGGCTACGAAGTCCGCTCGGTGCATCGCGGCGATCTGGCGGTGGCCGCGTTTCTCGAATTCAAGCCGAAAGTGGTGGTGCTCGACCTGATGCTGCCGGGGCAGAGTGGCCTGCACGTGTGCCGCGAAATTCGCAGCGTGTCGGATACGCCGATCGTGATTCTGACCGCCAAGGAAGACGACCTCGACCACATTCTCGGCCTGGAATCGGGTGCCGATGACTACGTGATCAAACCGATCAAACCGCCGGTCTTGCTGGCCCGCCTGCGGGCGTTGCAACGGCGGCAGGTGCCGGACAGCAACGTGGTCAGTCTGCTCGAGTTCGGCCATTTGAGGATCGACCGCAGTTGCCGCGAAGTGCGCCTGGCCGGGGAAGTCATCGAAATGACCACCATGGAGTTCGAGCTGTTGTGGTTGCTCGCCAGCGCGGCGGGCAAGACGCTCTCGCGCGATGACATTCTCAACCGCATGCGCGGCATTGCCTTCGACGGGCTCAATCGCAGCGTCGACGTGTACATCAGCAAACTGCGTAACAAACTCAAGGACAACCCTCGCGAACCGGTGTGCATCAAGACCGTATGGGGCAAAGGTTATCTGTTCAATCCGTTCGCCTGGGAGCTGTAGATGCTGCGGTTATTTTTCGGGCTGTTTCTGGTCATGACGGTGGGGCTGGTGTTGGCGTTGCAGACGGTTGAACACACGTTCGATGCGCTGCTCGATTATCAGCAACGTGACTACAACCGTGAAGCCGTACGCGGTCAGGCCTGGACGCTCACTCAGCAGTTACGTGAACTCGATGGCCCTGCGCGGGAAAACCAGTTGCAATCGATACGCCCGCACTACGGGCTGGGGCTGACGCTGGTCGATGCCGACCAACTGAACCTGACCGACGAGGAAAAAACCGAGCTGGCCGATGGCTTGCTGGTCATCCGCGACAAATACAGCCAATACATTTCCGCCATCGATGGCGGCCCGCAGTTGCTGAGTATTCGCCTGCCCGCAGAACCGAGCCTGATGCCTTTCTACATCGTCGCGGCGTACCTGATGATTGCCGTGGTGATCGGTATCGTCCTGTTTTTCTGGGTGCGCCCGCACTGGCGTGATCTGGAAAAACTGCGGCTGGCCGCCGAGCGTTTTGGCGGCAACGACTTGTCGTCTCGCATTCAATTGTCGAAACGCTCGAACATCCGCGACCTGGCCGAGCACTTCAACCTGATGGCGGCGCGTATCGAAGGTTTGATCGCCAATCAGCGCGAGCTGACCAACGCCGTGTCCCATGAACTGCGCACGCCGATTGCGCGGTTGTCGTTTGAGCTCGACCAACTCAAGCAACAACCGGGCGCCAGCCAGAACCGCGAGCTGATTGCCGATATGTATGCCGACCTTGGCGAGCTGGAAGAGATGGTCTCCGAACTGTTGACCTACGCCAGCCTTGAGCGCGGCGCGACGGTGATCAAACGCGAGAATATCCAGGCTGCCAACTGGCTCGACAGCGTCGTCGGCAGCGTGGCGCTGGAAGCGGAAGCGGCGGGGGTGCAGTTGCTGATTGGCGATTGCCTGCTCGATACCGTGCGCATCGAACCGCGGTTCATGGCGCGGGCGGTGATCAATCTGCTGCGCAATGCCATTCGTTATGCCGAGCAGCGCGTGGAAGTGACGCTGGAGCGCAATGGCGAATACTACGAAGTGCGGGTCAACGACGACGGGCCGGGGGTGCCGCTGGATGGGCGCGAGAAGATTTTCGAGCCATTTTCGCGGCTGGATGCCAGCCGCGATCGGCGTACCGGCGGGTTTGGTTTGGGCCTGGCGCTGGTGCGACGGGTGTCGCAGTCGCATGGCGGGCAGGTCGAAGTCGGTGAATCGGAATGGGGCGGGGCATCGTTTCGGATGACCTGGGCGCATCTGGATTGATCTGCGTTGCCAGTCCCGGCCTCTTCGCGAGCAGGCTCGCTCCCACAGATTGAATGCATTCCAGATGTGGGAGCGAGCTTGCTCGCGAAGAGGCCATCAATCACACCACAATTCCCCACTCATTTGAGCAACCCCAACCGCTCATGCCACTGCGCAATTGACTCTTGGGGATAAACCTCAAACTGCTTGTCTGCGGGCTTTGCGTTCACCTCAACCCACGGCGCCTTCGAACCGAGCATCAAGTGCGTGTGCTCCGGCGGCACCGGCAACGGCGTGTCGATGGCCGAGGCGAAGGGGTGGATCAGCTCCGGCCACTCCGGGCTGAACAGCCATAAACCGCTGCCGCACAGTGAGCAGAAATGCCGTTCGGCGGTGCTGCGGTGTGCACGTTTGTCGCCTTCGTCCTTCATCTTCGCGTGGTAGATCGAGATGTGTTTGCGCCCCTGAACCTTGAGGCTGGCCGAGTCGCCGCCGAGGTTGATCGCATAGCCACCACCGCCCTGGGTCTTGCGGCAGATCGAGCAGTAGCAGCGTTGATAAGGGTAGGGGTGGGCGCTGGTCAGGCTGAAGGTGACGGCGCCGCAGTGGCAGGAGCCTTCGAGGTGCATGAGGGGCCTCCGGTGGGCTGAAGTGGTGCGGTTCAGCCTAGAAGGTTTGTGGCGATCATGCTGCCGCCTTCGCTGGCAAGCGTTTCCCCTGTAGGAGCTGCCGCAGGCTGCGATCTTTTGATCTGGCCCTTCAAAATACACCATCAAAAGATCGCAGCCTACGGCAGCTCCTACTGGACTCGTGCGACAGCTGCGGTCAGCATGTCGTCCTAAAAACAGGGATCTCAACCCATGCGTAGACTGCCCTCACTGGCCGCCCTCAGAACCTTCGAATGCGCCGCCCGTCACGCGCATTTCGGCCGGGCCGCCGCTGAACTGTGCGTCACCGACAGCGCCGTCAGCCATCAGATCCGCCAGCTCGAAGAGCAACTTGGCGTCTCGCTGTTCATCCGCGAAGGCCGGCAGATTCGCCCGACCATCGCCGCCGGACGGCTGATGCAGAGCCTGCAGCAGGCCTTCGAACTGATCGGCGACGCCTGCGATGAGTTACGTGATCCATCGTCACTGGCGGTATTGCGACTGGCCGTCACCGCCGAACTCGCGCAAAAGTGGTTGATGAGCCGTCTCAGCGATTTCTACGCGCGCTACCCGCACATCACCTTGCACCTCTACGAACAACCGATCGACGCCAGCGCCCCTGGCGAAGACATCGACCTGGCAATCACCTACGGCACCGGCCCGGTCGACAGCAGCGCCTATTTCGTCCGACCGTTGCCGGCGCTGCAATTCTTCCCGGTGTGCAGCCCCGGCCTGTTCAACCAGGGCACGCTGAAGACGCCGAAGGATCTGGCCCGCCATTGTTTGCTGCACGACGATCAGGACGGCAAGACCTGGACCGCATGGCTGACCAGTCATGCCGGCGATCAACGTCCGCAGCGTCAGTTGTATTTCGCCCACGCAGGCTTGGCCTTGGAAGCGGCGGCGCAAGGGCAGGGCGTTGCGATGGGCGACAACCTCACTGCGCAGGAAGATTTGCAGAACGGCCGGCTGGTGCGGCCGTTCGCCTCGAGCATGACCGCCCTCGGCCAATACGCGCTGGTCTGTGAACGGGTGCGCATGGAGCGTCCGGCAGTCGCGCAAATGCTCGAATGGTTCAACGATCAACTGACGGATTGATGAGTTGAATTCAACTGTTCCGCAATAATCATCGTTGGCGGGTGCTCTGCCTGCGACCGTAGCCTGTGGTCATTCCCATCGCCAACAACGAGGTTTGACCATGGCACGTTTGCTCGACTCCACCCCCAAACACGACGGCTTCCGTCTGCCCGGCGAATTCGAAAGCAAGTCCGGCTGCTGGCTCGGCTGGCCGGAGCGCACCGACGTCTGGCGCAACGGCGCCAAGCCTGCGCAGAAAGTCTGGGTGCAGATCGTCACCGCGATCTCCCACAGCGAACCGGTCACCGTTTGCGCCTCGGCCGCGCAATTTGCCACCGCGCGCCGACAGTTGCCGCCGCAAGTACGCGTCGTGGAAATGACCTGCAACGACACCTGGTTCCGCGACAGCGGCCCGTGCTTTGTGGTCAATGACCAGAGCGGCGAAGTGCGTGGTGTCGACTTCGAATTCAATGCTTATGGCGGTCTCGACGGCGGCCTCTACTACCCGTGGGACAAGGACGATCAGATCGCCAGCAAGATCCTTGAAATCGAGCGTTTCGACCGCTACCGCGCGCCATTGATTGCCGAACTCGGCGGCATCCAGAGCGACGGCCAGGGCAGCATCCTCACCACCGAACAGTGCCTGCTCAATCGCAATCGCAACCAGCATCTGGGCAAGGATGAAGTCACCCGCAGGCTCACCGATTACCTCGGCGCCGAACAAGTGATCTGGCTGCCGCGCGGCTGCAAATTCGACGAAACCGATGGCCACGTCGATGACCTCGCCTGTTTCGTCCGTCCCGGCGAAGTGGTGCTGCAATGGACCGACAATCGCGACGATCCGCAATGGGAAATCTATCAGGAGGCATACGATATTCTGCGCAGCACCCGTGACAGCCGTGGCCGCGAGCTGATCGTGCACAAACTGCCGCAACCGGACGTGCTCGAATGGACTGCCGAAGAAGCCGAAGGCCTCGACCGCCAGGACAGCACCCACACCCGTCAGGCCGGCACTAAGATCTGCGCGTCGTACATCAACTATTACGCCGGCAACAGCTCGATCGTAGTGCCGCTGTTTGGCGATCGTCAGGATCAGGCAGCCTTGGCGACGCTCGCCGAACTGTTTCCGCAGCACAAAATCGTCGGCATCGAAAACTCCCGGGAAATCCTCCTCGGCGGCGGCAACGTCGCGTGCATCACCATGCCGCAATACGCCGGCACGCCTGACCACAAGAAGGGAGCCTGACCATGCGCCTGCACAAACTGACTCAAGCGTTATTGCTGGTGCTTGCACCCTTGTGTGTGCAGGCCGCCGACACCGCGAAACCGGTGGTCAACCTGTACATCTGGGGCGAGTACCTGGCCCCGGACACCTTGAAGAATTTCGAGGCGAAAACCGGCATTCATGTGGTCGCCGATCACTTCGACTCGCTGGAAACCGTCGAGACCAAACTGCTTACCGGGCGCAGCGGCTACGACCTGGTGCTGACCGCTGGCCAGCACCTGTCGCGGGCCATTGAAAGCGGTGCGATCCAGCCGCTGGACAAGGCCCGGGTGCCACACTTTGCCGGGGTCGGCGAGGAGTTCCGCCAGCACATGGCGGTGTTTGATCCGGGCAATCGTTTCGCCGGCATCTACGCTTGGGGTACCACTGGCGTGGGGTACCAGGAGGAGGCGATCAAGCAACGTTTGCCTGATGCGCCGACGGACAGTTGGGCGATGCTGTTCGATCCGGCGGTGGTTTCGAAATTTGCCGACTGCGGGGTGAGTTTGCTTAATGACCCGAACGAAGTGTTCGCCGCCGTCATGAAGTATATGGGCCTGGACATCAACCGGCAGAACCTCGATGACCTGAAACTCGCCGAGCAGCAATTGGCGAAGATCCGCCCGTACATCCGCTACTTCGACAATGACCTGAACATCAGTGATCTGGCCAATGGCAACACCTGTGTGGCGATGTCGTGGAACGGCAACGTGGCGATTGCGGCAGGGCAGGCGCAGGCGGCGAAAAAGCCATTCAAGCTCAGTTACCGGATTCCGAAAGAGGGCACATTGATCTGGTTTGACGCGATGGTCATTCCCAAGGACGCCCCGCACCCTCAGGCCGGATTGGCGTTGATGGATTACTTGATGACGCCGGAAGTGATGGCGCCAATCACCGACACCATTCATTACGCTAATGCGATCACGGCGGCGGATGGCTTGGTCGATGCATCGATCCGCAATGATCCGGGGACGTACCCGTCAGAGGCGGTGCGGGCTTCGCTGTACAGCAAGAATGACAATGGCAAGGCGTTCAATCGGGCTTTGATTCGGGCGTTCAGCCGGTTGAAGTCTGGTCTCTGATTTGAGGTTGAATCGACTGGCGCCTTCGCGAGCAAGCCCGCTCCCACATTGGAACGCGGTGACCGGTGGGAGCGGGCTTGCTCGCGAAGGGGGTGACGTGCTGATCCAATAGCTGACGCGCAACGCTGAGCGCGGTGGCTTGTTTTGGATTACACCCGGGGTATCGCGCTGGCGTGTTCGCTCAGCCCTCTACTGGGTGGTTTTTATCTGCACCGTTTGGACGTGGCCATGACGCGGCCAGACCTGTTTTATTTGCGTTATATGGATGACGTGTTGGTGCTGGCAGCAACACGCAACAAGTTGCGTCAGGGTATATGCGTGGTCAATCGTCTGTTTGAGGAACTCGAACTGCAGAAACACCCGGACAAAACCCAACTCGGCCTATCGAGCGGGGCTTCACTTTCCTGGGAAAGCGTTACCCCGTCCAATAGCCTCCTGGGTTAACGTCGGCCTATCGAAAAAACGTCAGCTTCAGGAGCAAGCGACAAGCACCACCGGGTTAAAGGGCGGTGCCGGTCGTGGATTACCGTTTTTTCGTATCAGAGGTCATCCTACTCGGGGGTGAATACAAAAGCGGGTAGGAGTGAATTTTGAATTGTCCCTGAATCCATATGAATCATGGGTGGCTGGCCGTCAATGACGTACAACATCACCCATAGATGGCGGTTCGGGTCCTGGGGGGTGGGTCCCAGGGCTACGTAGGATTGATAAGGGTCTGGGAATGCTAAACTTAAATTAGGGATAAACGGACCAGCTTGGTCGAGGTTAAGAAAATTCGCCAGGATAGCTCGCGCCCCCTTGTCTTGCATGGCCGGTTCACCTCCTGAGCTGCTGATCCATGCTCGGCAGGCGTTGGCCTCCATCAACGTCCAGTTTCTTCTCATCCGATACACGTTGGTGACGATAACTGAGTACGACCCGGTGCTCCCGCCTGCGCCCCTCACGGTGATGGTGGCCGAACCTTGTTTAAGCCCCGATACCTTTCCGCCGCTATCTACGCTGGCGATGGACGGGTTGGAGGATGAATAAGTATACGGACCCACGCCACCGCTGGGGACCCGGGTCTTGACGTTGCCTACTACCTCCTTTGTCGGCCAGCCGTAGTCCTGAATCAGTTTTATGCCGTCGAGCACCATCGGCGTCGGGTCGATAATCAACTCTGGAGCCTTCGCCACCGTAATAGTGTGTGGGGTCGACACCGGCTCCAAACCGTACAGGGCTTTGGCGGTCAGACTGTGCAGCCCGTCGATCAGGTTCTCCAAGCGATGGGTCCAGGTGCCACTGGCGTTGACAGGACTACGGCCTTTGGAGGTGGTGCCATCAAAGATTTCGACCTCGAGGTTCGCGGTCGCTGTGCCTGTCAAAATGACGGTGGTGTCGATGGTGGTGCCGCCATCCGGAATTTCCACGCCACTGGGCGAGCCTTTGACCGAGGCGATGGTCGGGGCTTCTGTTATTGGCAAGATGCTCAAATTCAATGGCGGCGACTTTCCGGCCTGCCCACCATCACGATTCAGGTTCCAGCGTAATTCAATATCCTTGCCCTGCCGTGCTGTCAGGAACGCGGGAGTCAGAAGGGTGTTCACACGTTTATTGGCGTTGAAGCCCACCAATGGAAACTGCGGCGAACCCGCTGGCGGATTGACTTCCACCAGCCGTGCCCGATCGTCTGCCTGTGCGCCGAGGTATTCGATGCGCACGGTCACGCCGTCGGGATAAGCCGGAATATCAATCGGACTCAGCGCCGGCGACACCAGAGAAGGGGGTAGCAGATCAATCGTGTCCCCTCCCGTCACCTGAGCCGTGGTGGTTTTCGAGGTGGCAATGACTGCCCCGGTTCTCACCAACTCATACTTGGCCCGCACCACGCTGTCAGCGATGACCTTGGCGTTGGGCACCAGCAATTTGTAGGTGAATGGAATCCGCCCAACGCTGGTTTCCACGGTGTGCTGCACAACGGGGCCGCTGGGTGGGGTAGCACTGTAAAGCATACGGATCACGTCGTTGAGCTGCCACAGCGGGGCAAAGGCATGTACCAGCACGGTCAGGTCTTTGCTGCCGAGTTTGTCCAGATCGATAGTCGCCGGATCGTCGTTGGGGTCGTCCGGATCTTCCGTCACGTCGGGCGCCACCAGACGCTGTTGTGTGAGGTTTACATCCACTGGCACGATGCCTGACCACGGGGAATCGGTGTCCGGGCCATTGCCGAGCTGGTCGGTGACGGTGAAGGAGAATACGAAGTTGGGGTGATCTCCCGCACGTATAAATACCTCTTCTTCAACCATCACACAAAGCGTGGTGGGCTCACTGGAAGGCGTCGCCGGCGCTTCCGAAACGCTGACAGTGCGGTAGACGTCCTGACCGTTGCAGTTCAGCCATATCACGTCGTGGGCACGGCAATAGGGGTAGGAAAAACAACACAGCACGCCTTGTTTGGCGCGCTCTGCGTCGATGCCGTCTTCAAGCACGTCTGCCGGCAGGATCAGTCCCAGCTCCGAATGCGCGCCATCGCCGGGTGTGCGGTCTTCCATGCCAGGGCGAATTGCGTTGTACAACACGGTCAGCACCGGCGTCGAAGTGCCGATATTCGAACTGCCACGGGTGATGGTGTAAACGAGTTCGTTAATTCTGTCCGGTAACAACAGGCCTTTGTTGATGTACAGCGTGGTGACGAAGTTCTCTTCACCGGCATTGATGGATTTGCTGTTCCCGGACAGCCCGTTCAGTACCAGCGTGATGACATCGCCAGGTTGCAGCGTACCCGCGAGCGGCGGATCGATATCGACTTTCAGGCCCATGGGTTTGAGGTCATAGACATGCTTGGGCACGCCATAGTGGGCGCCGATCACCGGTGTTGTTGCCTCTGGAACACGGGGTGGTGACAGTGCCAACACGGTGTTCTCGGGGCGTTCGCGGGTGTTCATGACGGAGGCTCCTGAGCGGGAAAAGGCCAGGAACTATCAAAGCGTTTTATCGAGGGATGTACACCTGTCAGATCTGACAGGTGCAGACAGGTTTAAGACAAACGGTCGAAGTGCGCTGACCGAAAATACAAAACCCGCCGCCCCGGTTGATCGGGGGCGGCGGGTTTTTTATGTCGGCAGAGTGTGTGTTGTCTGCGAGTCAGCCTTCGCGAGCAAGCCCCACATTTGGAACGCATGTCCCTGTGGGGGCGAGCGACGAAGAACGATAACGCGGTCTATCCCTTGGCCACACGCCACAAATACCACGCAGCCACCGTTCGATAAGGGCTCCACGCCAGGCCGATCTCGATCATTTGCTTGCGCGTCGGTTGCACTTCCAGTCCCTTCAACCGCCGATAGCCCTCGCGCACGCCAAAGTCATCGGCCGGCAGGATATCCATGCGCTCCAGGCTGTAGATCAGCAGCATCTCCACGGTCCATCGGCCCACTCCGCGCAGGCTGATCAAGCGTTCGATCAACGCTTCATCGTCCATCGCCAGCGCCGTGGCGTAATCCGGCACCACACCATCCAGCGTTGCCTGGGCAATGCCCTGAATCGTCGCAATCTTGCCGGCGGAAAATCCGCAACTGCGCATCCGCTCGAAATCGCTCGCGAGGATGTGTTCCGGGCGCGGGAATGATTGCTCAGGGAATAAACCCATCAGCCGGCCGATAATCGCGTCGCCGGCCTTGGCGTGCAGTTGTTGATAGGCGATGGCCCGCACCAGCGATTCATAAGGATCGCGCGCCGGATGCGGCTGATGCAGGCAAGGGCCGACAGCGGCAATGTGCTGCTGCCAGTGCGGGTCGAGCGTAGCGAGGAATTCGCTCGCTGCCTGATAGTGCCCGGGCATGCTATTTCAGCAAGCCGTTGACTTCGCCATACGTGAAGGCCTTGAGGTCGTGGGTGTCGAGTTTGCCGCTGGCGAGGAAGCTTTTCACCAGCCCGCCCATCGCCCCGTAAAGGAATTCGGCGATGCCGGAACCAGCGCTCAAGCGGCGCACGCCCAGCGCTTGCAGCTCTTCGGGCGAGGGCAGGCAGGCGAAGCCGAGTACGTTGACCGGCAGCGTCGTGCCTTTGCAGATCGCTTCGATCTCGTAGGCCGAGGTGACACCGGCGGCAAACAAGCCATCGGCACCGGCCGCTTGATACAACGCGGCGCGCCGCAGGGTTTCGGCGACGCGATCTTCAGCCGGCACCAGGCTTTTCAGATAGACATCGGTGCGCGCATTGATGAACAGCTTGACCGAACGTTTGTCGGCGATTTGCCGCGCCACCTCGATCTTGCGCGCGAGCAACTCCGGCGCGTTGGAACCGTCCTCGATATTGATCCCGACGGCACCCGCCGCAATGACCGCTTCAAGCACCTCGGCGACACGCCCGAGATCATCGGAATAACCGGCCTCGACGTCCACGGTCAACGGCACGCTGATCACCCGGGCAATCGATTCCACCGTGGATACCAGGCGTTCGAGGGGCAAGGTGTTGCCGTCCGGATAACCGTGGGCCCAGGCCACCGCCGCACTGCTGGTGGCGACGGCCTGACCGCCGAGGTGTTCGACCAGTCGCGCGCCGGTAGCGTCGGCGACGTTGGTCAGCATCAGCAGGCCTTGCTGATGCAACTGGTGAAACCGGGTGTCGAGCGTGCTCATCGAAATTCCTTGTTGTTGATGGTGCAAAATTTGTCAGAAAGCCAACGGTTGGCTGAGCTGTAGCGCGGCGCTTTCCAGCCTCAGCAAGAATGCCTTGCGCGGTTGTCCTCCACCATAGCCGGTCAGCGAGCCATCCGCGCCAATCACCCGATGACAAGGCACGACAATCGACAGCCGATTGTGCCCGTTGGCCAGCCCGACCGCGCGACTCGCGCCGGGTTTGCCCAACCCTGCGGCGATGGTGCCGTAGGTGCTGGTGTGACCGTAAGGAATTTGCAGCAGGGCCGCCCAGACCTGTTGCGCGAACTCGCTGCCGGGCAAATGCAATGGCACGCTGAACACGCTGAGTGTGCCGGCAAAGTACTCCGCCAGTTGCTGTTCGATCTGCTGCAAGTGCGTATTGTGTCCCGGTACGACGACGTAGCCATGGCGGTTCTGCAATTGCTCTATTTCAGTGGTCAGCGCCGGTCGATCGAGAAACTCCAGCAACACCAGTCCACGGCGTTCGGCCATCGCCAGCATCGGCCCCAGTGGCGTGGTCAGCCGCGTGAATAGCAGCGGCTCGCTCTCGGCGGCGCGGCCCGGGGTGATGTGGAACGACTTCTGGAAAGCATCGCGAAAGCCGCTGAGCGATTCATAACCCGAATCGAACGCGGCATGATCGATCGACGTGCCTTGCTTGATCCCGCCCAACGCCATGCCCAGTCGGCGAGTACGCAGCCAGGCATGGAAAGTCATGCCGAAATGCTGCTTGAACCAGCGCCGCAGCTTCAGCGGCTCGATGCCTTCGGCGAGCAATTGCGCATCGCTCCAGCGCATCTCGGGGTCGGCATCCACGCTTTTCAGCAAGCGCTGCACCCAGTCCGGCGCAATGGCGGCGGCGTCCAGCGGTTTGCAGCGCAGGCAGGCGCGATAACCGGCGGACAGGCATTCGTCAGCGTGGGCAAAGAACTCGACGTTCTGCGGTTTCGGCTTGCGCGCCGTGCAACTGGGGCGGCAGAAAATCCCGGTGGTTTTCACGGCCGTGAAGAACACGCCTTCATAGGCAGTGTCGCTTTCGAGCATGGCGCGAACCATCTCGGCGTGGGGCGGCAGGACAGCGGTTTGTATGTTCATGGCATGACTGTAAAACCAGATTGTCGATGGCTCCACCGGAAAATCGACAGTGAATTTTCCGTCTGCTGATCTACTGTGTAGGAGCTGCCGAAGGCTGCGATCTTTTGATGATCGTTCCCACGCTCTGCGTGGGAATGCAGCCGGGGACGCTCCGCGTCCCGTCATCAAAAGATCGCAGCCTGCGGCAGCTCCTACAGAGATTGTGAGGTGTTGGTTTATGCATCCGTTTTCCATTCAACATATTGATCACATTGTGCTGCGCGTGAAAGACCTGCAACGCAGCATCGAGTTCTACGCTCGGGCGTTCGGCGCCGAAGTGGTCAGGCACAACGAACCGCTGGGGCTGGTGCACTTGCGTGCCGGCACCTCGATGATCGATCTCGTCGACCTGGCCGGTGAACTCGGGCGCAAGGGCGGCGGGGCGGCCGGGGCCGAACGGCGCAATGTCGATCACTTCTGTCTGCGCATCGAGCCGTTCGACGAACAAGCGTTGACGGCGCACCTGCAATCGGCCGGACTGACCGTGAAAAAAGCCGCTCGACGCTTTGGCGCTGAAGGTTATGGCCTGTCGTTGTATTGCTTCGATCCGGACGGCAATCAGGTCGAACTCAAAGGCCCGTCCGAAGCGTAAGCCTCACGCGCGTTTGGCCAGCAACAGCACTGAAGCCGCCCCCGACAGCAGCCCCGCGCAGCAGCGGTTGAACATCCGCTTGCCGCGCGGCTCGGCGAACCAGCGGCGCATGCGCAGGCCCATCCAGGCATAGGCGGCGATGGCGATCCATTCCAGCAACAGAAACAGTGCGCCGAGCACGGCAAATTGCGCCGGCACCGGGCGCGCTGGATCAACAAACTGCGGCAGGAATGCAGTGAACAGCAGAATCGCCTTGGGATTGCCGGCCGCCACCAGAAACTCCTGACGCGCCAGCCTGAACAAGCCCACCGACGCTCCCGCCACCTGCTGTTCGGCCTCGGGATTGGCGCGCCACAATTGCCAGGCCAGATACAGCAGATACCCCGCGCCAATAATCTTGATCGCATGAAACAGCCATTCGGACGTTTGCAGCACCACCGACAACCCGGCGCCGGCCATTGCGATCATCCCGGCGAACGCCAGAATCCGTCCGATACCGGCGGCACAGGCACGGCGATAGCCATAGCGCGTGGCGTTGCTGACCGACAACAGGTTGTTCGGGCCGGGAGCCATGTTCAGGGCGAAACAGGCGGGGAGAAACAGCGAGAGGGTGGCGAGGTCCATGACGGCGCTCCGGAAACGAGTGCGCCATTTTTATCACAGCCCACACGCCGTCAGACCCATACAGTCAGGCAGCGCTGTCGCGGTACAGCCCGGCCATGCTGGACAACGCGGTCGAACTTTTTGCGCCGGCCGCAACTCTGAAACAGTCAGACGGCAATGGCCTCGGCGGAAAACCCTCCAGCCGGTCAGGTAGAAATTGCCCTCTGTATCACCCACCCCGCATGGCCCCAGGCGGCCCCACCAAGAGCGATCTACATGCAAGCAAAGGCCCGTGAAGTTTATGTGCCACCGGTGCTGCAAGATCTGCGAGCCGGCACTGCCGAACTGCACATCGCACTGGAAAAACGCCTTCCGTTTTTCTCCGATACCCTCGATAAACACGCTTTTGTGCGGCTGATGCAGGCCTATTACGGCTTCTATCTGCCGTTGGAAAACGCCTTGCAGAACAGTGGTTCGATCCCCGGCGACTTTGATCTGCAGCCACGTCTCAAGGCACCAACCTTACGCGCCGACCTGCAAGCGTTGGGTTTGGGCGCCGAGGCGCTGCAACGTCTGCCGCAATGCGAGCAACTGCCCTTCATCGACTCGGGCGCCACCTGCCTCGGCGCGCTCTACGTACTTGAAGGCGCGACACTCGGCGGGCAGATCCTGCGCCGCGAGATCGCCACGCGACTGGGGCTGGAAGCCGATAACGGCGCGGCGTTTCTCGATATCTACGGCGCCGCCACCGGCCGCCGCTGGCGTGATTTTATTGAATACCTAAGCTCCCGGCCGATGAGCGCCGAGGAGCGCGCCGCAGTTGTCGGCGCAGCACAAAGCACATTCAGCTGTTTCGAGCACTGGCTCGAAAGCCGGGAGGTATTGGCATGACCCCACAAGACAAAGAAGCCTTTGAAGAGCTGCTGGCCAACTGTGCCGACGAGCCGATCCGTTTCCCCGGCGCGATCCAGCCGCACGGCTTGCTGCTGACCCTGAGTGAGCCTGAGCTGGCGATCATTCAGGTCAGCGCCAACGTTGCAACCTTGCTGGCCCGAGAGCCGCAAAGCCTGATCGGCCAGCCATTGGCGCAACTGCTTGGCGACGCCGAGGCTGCGCAAGTGCGCGAGGCCTTGTCGCAACCGGCGTTGTCCGACACGCCGCCACTGCACTTTCGACTCAACGGCACGGCGTTCGAAGGCCTGCTGCACCGCCATCAGGACGTGCTGATTCTGGAGCTGGAAATCCACGTCGAAAACTTCCAGCCACGTAATGTCGCCGGCAACCAGACCCATTTGGGGCGCATGCTCCAGCGCTTGCAAGCGGCCACTTCGTTGCAGGCGCTGTACGACATCAGCGTCAAGGAAATCCAGGCCATGACCGGTTACGACCGGGTGCTGATCTACCGTTTCGAAGAGGAAGGGCACGGCCAGGTCATCGCCGAAGCGTCCGATCCGTCGATGGAAGTGTTCAACGGTCTGTTCTTCCCGGCCTCGGACATTCCCGAGCAGGCCCGCGAGTTGTATCGGACCAATTGGCTGCGGATCATCCCCAATGCCGACTACCAACCGGTGCCATTGCTGCCGAAGCTGCGGCCCGATACGCAGGCTCCGCTGGATTTGAGTTTCGCCACCCTGCGCAGCGTGTCGCCGATCCACTGCCAGTACATGAAGAACATGGGCGTGCTGTCGTCGATGAGCATCTCGCTGCTCAAGGGCGACAAGCTCTGGGGCCTGATCAGTTGCGGCAACCGCCAGCCGCTGCACGTGCCGCATGAATTGCGCGCGGCGTGCCAGACCATCGGTCAGGTGCTGTCGTTGCAGATCAGCGCGATGGAAGCGCTGGAAATCAGCCGTCAGCGTGAAGAGAAAGTCGAAGCGCTGGCCTTGCTCAATCAGGCGATGATCGATTCGCCACAAAACGTCTTCGACGGCCTGGCGAACCAGCCGCAAGTGCTCATGGCGCTGGCCAATGCCGGCGGCATCGCGATCATTGAAGACAACCAGTTGCACCGTTACGGCAACTGCCCGGAACCGGCGCAAATCCGTGCCCTGCACCGGTGGTTGCAGGACCACGGTGAGCCGGTGTTCGCCAGCCATCACTTGGCGAGCGTCTACCCACAGGCCGCGCAGTTTCAGCAGGTGGCCAGCGGTGTGCTCGCCATGAGCCTGCCCAAACCGGTCGACAACGGTGTGCTGTGGTTTCGCCCCGAGGTCAAAGAGAACATCAATTGGAGCGGTGATCCGCGCAAGCCGCTGGACCTGGAAAACTCCGACGCCGGGCTGCGCCTGCGGCCGCGTACCTCGTTCGAAATCTGGAAGGTCGAGATGGCCGGCATCTCCGCCAAATGGAGCCACGGTGATCTGTTTGCCGCCAACGACCTGCGTCGTTCGGCGCTGGAAAACGATCTGGCCCGCCAGGTCCGTCGCGAACAGGAAGCGGTGCGCGCTCGTGATGAGCTGGTGGCGGTGGTCTCCCACGACCTGCGCAACCCGATGACCGTGATCTCGATGCTCTGCGGCATGCTGCACAAAGCGTTCAGCTCCGATGGGCCGCACACCTCGCGGCGCATCTCGACGGCGATCGACACCATGCAGCAGGCCGCCGGGCGGATGAACACGCTGCTCGAAGACTTGCTCGACACCTCGAAGATCGACGCCGGACGCTACACCATCACCCCGCAGAAACTGCATGTCGGGCAGATGTTCGAGGAGGCGCAGGCGCTGCTCGCGCCGCTGGCGCTGGACAAGGACATCAGCATTTCCTTCGACGCCGATCCCGATCTGCGCATTCACGCCGACCCTGAGCGGCTGTTTCAGGTGCTGTCGAATCTGGTCGGCAACGCGATCAAGTTCACCCCGCGACTGGGCACCGTCGGCGTGCATGCCAAATCAGTCGGCGATGAAATCGTCTTCACCGTGCGTGACAGTGGCGAAGGCATTCCCAAGGAACATTTGCCGCACGTGTTCGACCGTTACTGGACCGTAAAAGAAGGCAACCCGACCGGCACGGGCCTGGGTTTGTACATCACCCAAGGCATCGTCGAAGCCCACGGCGGGCGGATTTTCGCCGAGAGCGAGCCAGGGCTGGGCAGCGAGTTCCGCTTCACCGTGCCACGCCTCGACTGACCCCCCTGTACGAGCTGCCGCAGGCTGCGATCTGTTGATGTGATCGTTCCCACGCTCCGCGTGGGAATGCCGCAATGGACGCTCTGCGTTCGGCTCTGGAAGGGACGCGGAGCGTCCCGGGCTACATTCCCACGCAGAGCGTGGGAACGATCAGGATCACAGGGGCATTTTCTTCAATACCCAGGATCGGGCGCTCGATACCGTGAGCACCTTGTTCCTCGATTTGAAGCGGGTGTGCGATGAGTCTGATTGTTTCGATGGCGGCGTTTGCCTTGGCGGCGTCGATCACGCCGGGACCGGTGAATATCGTGGCATTGAGTTCGGGGGCGCAATTCGGCTTTCGCGCCAGCCAGCGGCATGTCGCCGGGGCGACGCTGGGGTTCGTTTTGTTGCTGGTGTTGATGGGCCTGGGCCTGCATGAGGTTCTGCAGCTGTGGCCGTTCATGACCCGCGTGGTGCAACTGGCCGGGGTGGCGTTTCTGCTGTTCATGGCCTGGAAACTGGCCACTGACGACGGGCAATTGAACGCCAAGGATTGCGCTCGGGCGCCGTCGATGCTGTACGGCGCGGTGATGCAGTGGCTCAACCCGAAAGCGTGGCTGGCCTGCGTGGCGGGGATGGGCGCGTTCGTGGCGGATGGCGAGGCGCAGCTGGTCTGGCAGTTTGCGGCGGTGTATCTGGTGATTTGCTATGTGTCGGTCGGCTGTTGGGTGTATGCCGGGACATTCCTGCGCGGCTATTTGAGCAATGCGGCAGGCATGCGCTTGTTCAATCGGAGCATGGCGTTGTTGTTGGCGCTGAGCGCAATCTACTTTTTGTTCACTTGACCCTGTTGGCGCGAGCCTGCTCGCGAATGCTGTGCGTCAGTCACTGGATATGTCGACTGAACCACCGCTTTCGCGAGCAGGCTCGCTCCCACAAGGGGAAGTGTTCAATTTCAGGTGAAATGTCAGCCGCGATATTGGCCGGGGGTTGCGGCCAGGTGTTGCTTGAACGCCCGTTGGAAATGCGCCTGATCAGCAAACCCGGCCTCCAGCGCCACATCGGCAATCAGTTGTCCGCTGCGCAATCGCTCGCGGGCGAACTGGATGCGCTGGTTGACCAGAAACGCATGCGGGGTCATGCCGTAATGCTGTTTGAAGGCGCGGATCAGGTACGAGGGTGACAGCTGCGCCGCGGCGCAGATGTCCTCGAGGCTGAGCAGGTCGGTGCAATGTTCGCGGATGAAATCAGCGGCGCGTTCCAGCTTGAAATTCGGCTCGCGCAACGCTTGCCCGGCAGGGTTCAGGCGTAGTTGCAGATCACTGAAAAACTCCACCGCCGTACTCTGTTTGCGCAGCGCATCCTGCTGCTCGTCGACCAGCACCTGGTAAAGCGCGATCAAGTCGCGAAACAGTCCGGTGTCCTGCAAATGCGTGGCCGAAAACCGGCGAAACGCCAAGTCCTCGGCAAAGCCCAATTGATGCTGCAAATCCGTCAACCACGGCGTCTCGACGTACAGCATCACGTACGACCATGGCTGATCATCAATCGGATTGCAGGCATGCACATCGCCGGGATTCATCAACACCACCGTGCCCGTGGCGACCTCGAATTGCGCCTGCTCGTGCACATAAGTACTGCGCCCGGCGGTGATCGCACCGATCGAGAAATGCGCGTGGGAATGCCGGGCATAACAGACTTCGCGGCCATCGGCGATGGCCCGCGCTTCGATGAAGGGCAGGGCATCGTCGCGCCAGAAGCGCGGGGCTTTTTCAGGGTTTTTGGCGGCAGCGTGTTTCATTGTGATTATTCCCGGCAGGCCAGCGCACGAGTGTATTAGCTCTGGCCGGCAAAGGCCCGTTCGAGTTCGGCAATGTCGAGTTTTTTCATCTTGAACATGGCCTGCATCGCCCGTTGCGACTTGCTGGTGTCGGCGTCCAGCATCATCTGCATGAACGCCACCGGCACGATCTGCCACGACACCCCGAACTTGTCCTTGAGCCAACCGCACTGCTGGGCCTCGACCGGGCCACCCTCGGACAGGTTGCCCCAGAAGTGGTCGACTTCTTCCTGATTCTGGCAATTGACCTGAAACGAGATCGCCTCGCTGAATTTGAACATCGGCCCACCGTTGAGGCCGGTGAAGGTCTGACCGTCGAGTTCGAAACTGACGGTCATCACCGCACCTTCGGGCTTGCCATGAAATTCCTGACCGACCTTGCTGTAGTGGGTCAGGCCGGTGATTTTCGAATGATCGAAGATCGAGCAATAGAATTTCGCCGCCGCTTCGGCCTGATCGTCGAACCACAGGCAGGGCGTGAGTTTTTGAAAGCGTTGCATGGCAGTCATCCTCGGCAGGTTAGACACGCTGGACTATCAGCGTAGACAGTCCTTGGTCGATTGCCGGTGCCGTAGATCGACAATTGCCGAGCATTGGAAATCCTGACGACGGAGACAACGAGCCGCAGACCGCATTTTCTTACCGTGTCTTTCGGTAGTCGTAATGACAAGGTTTCAGGTCGAATTGACTATGTCCGGGTTGTGTCAAATTGACTTGTTATCGTGCAACTAACTGATTCTATTGAATTTAAAATCTGGCACGAGACTTGATGTACTCAACCTACCTAAACGAACCGATCAGGAGTACGCCACCATGTTCACCTTCTTCGAAAGCCCGCTGCACGTTCTGCACCTGTCGAGCAAAGTCCTCGTCGTCGGCCTGATCATGCTACTGGCGGGCATCTACGGTGCTTATCTCTACAACGGTCACATGCCGATTGCACTGCTGGTGGCGATGCATGCCCTGACCATCCTCGGCCCGACCTTGATCAAGATCGGCTACGTCATGCGCCTGCTGGCGCAATATCGCCTGCGCGGCCCACGGATGATTCCGCAAACCGCGTAATCCCTGTGGGAGCGAGCCTGCTCGCGAAGGCGTCAGCACAGTCGGAGTCTATGTTGCCTGACACACCGCTTTCGCGAGCAGGCGCGCTCCCACAATGGCAGCAGGGTTTCCAGAATCTGCAGTCAACGCAAAATCCTGGGGGAACGGTGTTACTGAAATTTCAGCGTCGCTCAGCCACCATCAACAATGACTGCGGCACCGGGCTTTGCGGGTGTTGGGGTTCCTGCATGCCGGTCAGGCGGAATCCGGCCATGTCCAGCGCATTGAACCAACTCGACAACGTGCGGAAATACCACGGCATTGGCTGCCACTGGCCTTTGAACCCGGCGAAGGATTCCTCGCGCCAGCCGTCCTGATAATCGCCAGCCGCTGCTGCCCACGGATGCAATGTCTGAATCACCAGCGCACCGCCGGGAACCAGCAGCACATTCATCGCGGCCAGTAGTGGAATAATGTCCTGATGCAGCAGCGCGAAATTCGCGCAGATCAAATCGAAGTCACAGCCGATATCAATCTTGGCCTCGACCAGCGCGTCGTAGTCGGCAACATGCACCGTCGAAGACCCGGCCAGACGCGCCGCTTCAACCAGCGTCGCATCACCGTCCACGCCCACCGCAGCAATCCCCAGGTCCGCCAGCGCCCGTAACAACCAGCCTTCGCCGCACCCCAGATCAAGCACACGCTCCGGCTGGCGGCCCATGATCGCCAGCAGAATCGCCTGATTGGTCACCTGTTGACGGCTTTCGATGCCGCCGCTGCGGATCACTTCGATCCAGGCATCGGCGTTGTCGTGCCAGCTCTGCAAAAGACTGGATTCGGGGGAGGGCATGTCGGCGTCCGTATTATTGAAAACCCACAGTATGGACGCCACCGCGCGCGTTCGCTGAATTCAAATCGGCTCTGCAGGCGACGGCGAACAACAGCGCTTACTCCTTCAAGCCGACGTTATCCAGCGCCTGATTCACCGCCAGTTCCCCCAGCATCACCACTTGGGCAATGCCCAGCAGCGTATTGCGATTGGGGCCGTCCAGCGATCCCGCAAAATCGCCAAGCATGACCGTTGCCGAGGCCAAAGACTCGCACGCATTCGCCAGTAATGATTCGGTATCGGTTTTCGGGTTGACCATGAACATGCTGCTGGGGCTGTAGGGCGTGGCCATGATCTGCGCGGGCGCAAGGTAATGATCGAGGGCGCGTTCGGCGGCGGCGTGAAGCTTCTTCGAATCGAATGATTCGTAGGGCGAAGCCGGATCTGTGACCAGCGGTTTTGTGGTTTCGGACATCAACTGAAACTCCTCGAGGCACTGCGAAAGAATGACACCCGGTAGGAGCTGCCTCAGGCTGCGATCTTTTGATCTTGCCTTTGATTGTTAAAGATCAAAGGATCGCAGCCTGCGGCAGCTCCTACAGGGGACTGCGGCGAGTTTGCTAGTGCGGCAAGCGGCGGCTGTCCAGGACTCGATTGACCATCAGCTCACTCAGCATGATCACCTGATGCAGCATCAGCATGGCCCGGCGTTGTGTGTTGTCGACGACATCGCCGATATCACGGGCCATGTCGCTGGCAGCGGCTAACGATTCGCAGGCTTCTACGAGCAGAGTTTCTTCGTCCACGGCGGGGTCGATGAGGAAGATCTTGCTGGTCTTGCGGGAAGGGATTGAGAGCTTCAGTGAGCCGGGGTTTAGATAGAAGTTGATGGCGCGGTCAGTCGCCTCTTTTATTTTTTGAGGTTCGAGATTTGGGTCATACGGGATCGGATCGACGTCCGGTGGGTTTGGTGTTGGTTTGAACATTGATGGAACTCCGCTAAGCAAAATGAGGAGCCATCACTCTCGCTACCAAACGAGGGTGGCGGCCAGGCGCAGGTTGGTAGACCGGTCTAAGCGGAGTAAAACCCCGGCGCTCCCGAAGGAGCCCCACGCATGGCCGCCATAAAGACTGCGTCCCCAAAAAAGGGACTGCATAGGGCGTCAACACACACTTAGAAACGGGCTACCAAACCCGATCACTGTTTTGCAGTGACAGGGAAACGATATAGCCCGCACCAAAGCGCGTATGCCGGCGGATTCTGGCGTAAGCGTAGGTAACGGCGCAAGGCGTTGTAGGGCTTGTGGCGTAACGGTTTGTGTAATTTAAACGTGCGTGCAAAGTTGTGTTTATTTACGCTAAACACAGGAAAAAGGAGGAGGTGCACCATGAATCCATTCACCGGCGGCTGCCTGTGCGGCGATGTCCGTTTCGAAGTGGCAGGTCAGCCTTACCGCGTCGGCATCTGCCATTGCCTCGACTGCCGCAAACGCCACGGCGCGCTGTTTCACACCTCGGCCATATTCCCTGAGAGCGCACTAACGGTCAGCGGCGAAACCCGCGACTACAACGGCCGGTTTTTCTGCCCACGCTGCGGTTCACCCGTTTTCACGCGCTCGGCAGACGAGGTGGAAGTCAACGTTGGATCGCTGGATGAACCGGACCAGTTCAAACCCACTTACGAACTCTGGACGATTCGCCGCGAGGCGTGGTTGCCGGCGCTTCCGCTGGCCCACCATTACGAACGTGATCGCGAGAGTACAAGTCGCACAGAGGAATAATGGACGTGAGCCCAATCACATCCCCCTTGTGGGAGCGAGCCTGCTCGCGAAAGCGGTGGGTCATTCAGCTCAAGTTCAACTGACAGATTGCTTTCGCGAGCAGGCTCGCTCCCACAGGGGGGAAGTGTACGGCTGCCAATGATTTCAACCGCGAATGAAGGCCAGCAGATCCGCGTTGATCGTCTCGGCCTCCGTCGTCGGCATCCCGTGCGGGAACCCCGGATACGACTTCAGCGTGCCATTGGGCAGCAACTTCGCCGACAACGGCCCCGAGTTCGCATACGGCACAATCTGATCATCCTCGCCGTGCATCACCAACACCGGCACGGTGACCTTCTTCAGATCCTCAGTAAAATCCGTCTGCGAGAACGCGACGATCCCGTCGTAATGCGCCTTCGCCCCACCGATCATGCCCTGACGCCACCAGTTGGCAATAATCCCCTCTGAAGGTGTAGCCCCTGGCCGGTTGTAGCCATAAAACGGTCCGGTCGGAATATCCCGATAAAACTGCGCGCGATTCGCCGCCAAATTCGCCTGAAACTCATCGAACACCGATTTCGGCAGACCACCCGGATTGCTCTCGGTCTGCACCATCAGCGGCGGCACCGCACTGATCAACACGCCCTTGGCGACGTTGTCCTGACCATGCCGGGCGATGTAATGAATGACCTCGCCGCCACCGGTCGAATGACCGACATGCACGACATTCTTCAAGCCCAGATGATTGACCACCGCCAGCGCATCATCCGCGTAGTGATCCATATCGTGCCCGTCCCAGACCTGGCTCGAACGCCCGTGCCCACGCCGATCATGGGCAATCACCCGAAAGCCCTTGCCGAGAAAGAACAGCATCTGTGCATCCCAATCGTCCGAGCTGAGCGGCCAGCCGTGGTGGAAGTGGATCACCGGCGCGTCTTTCGGGCCCCAATCCTTGTAGAAGATTTCGACGCCGTCTTTGGTGGTGACAAATCCCATGTTCGCTACTCCAGACCAATGTGATGGATAACCCGCGCGGTGGGCGCGGACCGGTTTCGCTCATGACGTGGCTTCTAATGGCTCGGGTGCGAGCCGTTATCAACTGTAGGATTAAAGTCGACATCTGCATGACCGGTGGTCGCAACGTCTGGCTTCAGGCGCAAATTAGGCTTTGCTGAAAGGGATAAGCCGAGGCGCGCGTAGGCATCAATGGCCACAGCGGCGCCCCTTCAGAACACCGTGAGTCTGAGGAAATCCCCCGATGCTGACCTTGAATATCAATGGCAAGGATCAGGAGCTCGATGTCCCCGCGGACATGCCGTTGCTCTGGGTCCTGCGCGACGTCGCGCACCTGACCGGTACCAAATTCGGCTGCGGCATGGCCCAGTGCGGGGCCTGCACCGTGCATGTCGACGGGGCGCCGTTGCGCGCCTGCATCACGCCCGCGACCGCCGTGGCCCACGGGCAGAAAATTCTCACCATCGAAGGCCTCTCCACCGACGGTTCGCACCCGGTGCAGCAAGCCTGGGCCGAACTCGACGTGGTGCAGTGCGGTTACTGCCAGTCGGGGCAGATCATGTCGGCCGCCGCCTTGCTGGCGAAAATCCCCAAACCCACCGACAGCGATATCGATCAGGCGCTCTCCGGCAACATCTGCCGCTGCGGCACCTATCCGCGAATCCGCGCGGCAGTAAAGCGTGCTTCGGAAATCGGCTGATTTTGTGGGGAGATAGACGATGAACAGTCCTGTATCGCGTCGGGGTTTTCTCAAGGGCAGCGCCGTGTTGGGCGGTGGCCTGGTGGTGGCGTTTGTCGTCCCCGGCGGGCACAAGTTTGCCTATGCGGCCGAGAACGAAGGCAAGGTCTTTGCGCCGAATGCCTTCTTGCGCATTGCGGCGGACAACAGTGTCACCGTGTTGCTTGGGCATTCGGAGATGGGCCAGGGCATCTGGACCGGCCTGACCATGTTGATTGCTGAAGAGCTGGACGCCGATTGGTCGAAAATCCACGTAGAGCATTCCCCCGCATCGGCGGCGGATTACGGCATGCCGGGGTTTGGCGGCATGCAGATTACCGGCGGGTCGACGTCGACGTGGATGGAATTTGATCGCTATCGACTGGCGGGCGCGACGGCGCGGCAGATGTTGGTCGAGGCGGCGGCGAAACGTTTTGAGGTGGCGCCGTCGGCCATTCGAACTGAATCGGGCGTGGTGATTGCCGGCGACAAACGCGCCACTTACGGTGAATTAGCGGATGCCGCCGGGCAACTGCCGGTGCCGGATCCGAAGTCGATCACGTTCAAGGAAGCCAAGGACTGGAAAGTCATCGGCAAACCGACCAAGCGCCTCGATACGCCGGAGAAAATCACCGGCCGCGCGAAGTTCGGCATGGACGTGCAGTTTGAAGGTTTGATGACGGCCATGGTCGCGCGCGCGCCGGTGTTCGGTGCCAGCGTCAAATCCTTCGAAGGCGCCGAAGCACTGGCCGTGCCGGGCGTGCATAAAGTGGTGCAGGTGCCGACCGGTGTCGCGGTGATTGCCGATCATTATTGGGCGGCGAAATTGGGCCGGGATGCGCTGAAAGTTGATTGGGACTTGGGCCCGCTTGCCGATCTGAGCAGTGAAAAACTGCTGGAAAGTTTCCGCAAACTGGCCACGACACAAGGCACTTCTGCCAGTCAGGCCGGCGATGCCAAGGGCAGTTTCGGCAAAGCCGCGAAGAAAATCGACGTCGAATACAGCGTGCCGTATCTGGCTCACGCGCCGATGGAACCGCTCAATTGCACGGTAAAGATCAGCGCTGAAAAATGCGAAATCTGGACCGGCACGCAGTTTCAGACGCTGGATCAGATGGTCGCCGGCAAGATCACCGGGCTGAAGCCGGAACAAGTGGAAATCCACACTGAATTCCTCGGCGGTGGTTTTGGCCGTCGCGCCAACCCGACCTCAGACTTCGTCGCCGAAGCGGTGCAAGTGGCGAAAGCCGCCGCGATGCCGGTGAAAACCGTGTGGTCGCGCGAAGACGATATTCGTGGCGGTTATTACCGTTCGATGTTCCTGCATCAGGCGAAAATCGGCTTGGGCGCTGATGGGTTGCCGTCGAGCTGGCAGCACGTGCTGGTCGGGCAGTCGATCATGACCGGCACGCTGATGGAGGCGACGATGGTCAAGAACGGCATCGACCCGACTTCGGTCGAAGGCGTTGCCGATAGCCCTTACGTCAAAGGCCTGGCCAATCATCAGGTCGATCTGCATTCGCCGCAGACCGGGATCAATGTGCTGTGGCTGCGCTCGGTGGGCCATAGCCACACCGGTTTCGTCATGGAATCGCTGATCGATGAAATGGCCACGGCGGCGGGCAAGGATCCGGTCGAGTACCGACGAACGCTGCTCAAGGATCATCCTCGGCATTTGGGCGTACTCAATCTGGCGGTGGAAAAGGCCAACTGGAAAGCGCCACTGCCGGACGGTCATGCCCTCGGCGTCGCCGTACACGAGTCGTTCGGCAGCTACGTGGCGCAGGTCGCCGAGGTGTCGCAGGACAATCTGGTGATTCGTGTGCATCGCGTGGTTTGCGCGGTGGACTGCGGAATTGCGGTGAACCCGCAGAGCATCGCTGCGCAGATGGAGTCGTGCATCACCTTCGGCCTGGGTATGGCGCTGCACAGCAAACTGACGCTCAAGGACGGCGCGGTGTTGCAGTCCAACTATCACGATTATCAGGTGCTGCGGCTCAACGAGATGCCGGTGGTCGAAGTGCACATCGTGCCCAGCAGCGACAAACCCGGCGGCATCGGCGAAGCCGGTGTGCCGCCGACCGCGCCGGCGGTGGCCAACGCGGTGTTCGCCCTGACCGGACAGCGTCTGCGTGAACTGCCACTGCAACTGTCGGGGGTGTGAGATGAAACGACATCTGTTGTTGGGTGGGGTGATTCTGTTGGGGCTCGGCGGTTATGCCTCGGACTTGTTCGCGGATGATCAGGAAGCGTTGAAGGCATTCGGCACGGTGCAGAAAGTCTTCCAGAGCCCGCGCTGCCAGAACTGCCACATTCCCGGTGATTCGCCGTTGCAGTTCGATGCGGGCATCCCGCACGCAATGAACGTGGTGCGCGGCATGGATGGCAAGGGTGCGGCCGGTTTGCCGTGCGCAACCTGTCACGCCGAAAGCAATCCGCCGGCCAGTTACGGCCCGCATGCGCCACCGGGTGCGCCGCATTGGAGCCTGCCGCCGGCGTCGCACAAAATGGCCTGGATCGGTTTGCCGCCGGACAAGCTCTGCGCGCTGATCAAGGATCGCTCGAGTAACGGCGACCGTGATTTCGCCGCACTGCTCAAGCATGTCAATGAAGACAAACTGGTGTTGTGGGGCTGGAATCCCGGGGCAGGGCGCGCGCCGGTGCCGGTGCCGCACGATATTTTTGTCGCGCAATTCAAGCTCTGGGCCGATGCGGGCGGGCCGTGTCCGGTGGCAGGCCTCTGATCAGGTGAACGCTTGCCGAATTAACGCTACGCTTACAAGCATTGTTGCCAATGGAGTGTGCTGATGCTGGTTCCAGGAAAACCCGCCAATGAAACCGTGCGGCTTGAAGTGCTGCACGGTCTGAACCTTCTCGACTCGGCGCCGGAGGAGCGTTTCGACCGGCTGACGCGGCTGGCCAAACGCCTGTTCAATGTGCCGATTGCCCTGGTCACGCTGGTGGACAAGGATCGGCAGTGGTTCAAGTCCTGCGTGGGCCTGGACGCCACTGAAACGCCGAGGGATGTGTCGTTCTGCGGTCACGCGATCCTGCAAAACGATTTGTTGCTGGTGCCCGATGCCCGCGAGGACGTGCGTTTCCATGACAATCCGCTGGTCACAGGAGCACCGAATATTCGCTTCTACGCCGGCTACCCGCTGACTGTGCCGAATGGCAACAAAATGGGCACGCTGTGCCTGATTGATACCAAGCCGCGTGAACTCGACGACGAAGAACGCGCGCTGCTGCGTGATCTGGCGGAGATGGCCGAGCAAGAGTTGACCGCCGTGCAGATGGCAAGCATGGACGAGCTGACGTTGCTGTCCAACCGCCGCGGCTTCAAGCAACTGGCGCAACATGCGCTGGACGCCTGCGCTCGGCTGGAGCGGCCGGCGACATTGCTGTTTTTTGACCTGAATGATTTCAAGCAGATCAACGATCTTTACGGGCATGCCGAGGGCGACAGTGCGCTGAAGACTTTTGCCGACGTGCTGCGCATTGCTTTTCGCGAGAGTGATGTGGTCGGGCGGCTGGGCGGGGATGAGTTTGTCGCGTTGCTGACGGGGTCGAGCCATATCGAAACCACAGCGATCATGGCGCGGCTCAAGGAAATTCTCGAAGAGCGCAATGCCACGTTGCATCGGGGTTATGCGATTCGCTTCAGCGTCGGCCAGATCGAATACGACGTCAAACGCCACGAAACCGTCGATCGCTTACTGGCGGATGCCGATGGGGCAATGTATGCGCACAAGCAGGCCCTGAAGCGGTGTTAGTGAATGCACCGCAGATCCCCTGTGGGAGCGGGCTTGCTCGCGAAGGCATTTTTTCAATCGATTATTAGCTGGCTGACCCACCGCTTTCGCGAGCAGGCTCACTCCCACAGGGTTCTCGGGTGTTCTCAAAATCCCGGTTCACCACAAATCCCCTGTGGGAGCGAGCCTGCTCGCGAAAGCGTCCGTCCACTCAACATCGTCATTGACTGACCCACCGCCTTCGCGAGCAAGCCCGCTCCCACAAAGGCATAAAAAAACCCGCCAGATCGGCGGGTTTTTTTATGGGCTAAGCGAAGATCACTCTTCGATGTTGCCCATGGCGGTGGTGTTGAAGCCGCCGTCGACGTACATGATTTCGCCGCTGATGCCCGACGCCAGGTCGGAGCACAGGAAAGCGCCGGCGTTGCCGACTTCGTCAATGGTGACGTTGCGACGCAGCGGAGTTTGCGCTTCGTTGGCGGCCAGCATTTTACGGAAGTTCTTGATGCCCGACGCTGCCAGGGTACGGATCGGGCCAGCCGATACGCAGTTGACGCGGGTGCCGTCCGGGCCCAGGGAGCCGGCCAGGTAACGTACGCCAGCTTCCAGCGAAGCCTTGGCCATGCCCATTACGTTGTAGTTCGGCATGGTGCGCTCGGCGCCCAGGTACGACAGGGTCAGCAGGCTGCCGTTGCGGCCTTTCATCATTTCGCGGCCGGCTTTGGCCAGGGCCACGAAGCTGTAGGCGCTGATGTCGTGAGCGATGCGGAAACCGTCACGGGTGGTGGCTTCGGTGAAGTCGCCGTCCAGTTGGTCGCCCGGGGCGAAACCAACGGAGTGCACGATGCAGTCCAGGCCGTCCCACTTCTTGCTCAGTGCTTCGAAGACCTTGGCGATTTCTTCATCGCTGGCCACGTCGCACGGGAAGCACAGCTCAGGGCTCGAACCCCAGCCTTGGGCGAATTCTTCAACACGACCTTTCAGTTTGTCGTTCTGATAAGTGAAGGCAAGCTCAGCGCCCTCGCGATGCATGGCGGCAGCGATGCCGGATGCGATGGACAGCTTGCTGGCGACACCGACGATCAGTACGCGCTTACCGGCGAGAAAACCCATGTGTTGCTCCTCTTTCAGGTTATTGCGCAGTGGCTGGTGCCAAAAAAGCGGCTTCCAGCAACTGCTGTGTATACGGATGTTGGGGGGCGGCAAAAATACTTTGCGCGTCTCCCTGTTCGACCACTTGGCCATGCTTGACCACCATCAACTGGTGGCTCAGCGCTTTGACGACAGCCAGGTCATGGCTGATAAACAAATACGTCAGGTTGTACTTGGCTTGCAGTGAACGCAACAGCTCCACCACTTGCCGCTGCACCGTCCGGTCGAGCGCCGAAGTCGGCTCGTCCAGCAGGATCAGCGCCGGTTTCAGCACCAAGGCCCGGGCAATGGCAATTCGTTGCCGTTGCCCACCGGAAAATTCGTGGGGGTAGCGGTGCCGGGTTTCCGGATCCAGACCTACCTCCTTCAATGCCGCAATAATCGCCGCCTGTTGTTCCTCAGCGGTGCCCATCTTGTGAATCCGCAGGCCTTCGCCAACGATATCGCTGACGCACATGCGCGGGCTCAGGCTGCCAAACGGGTCCTGAAATACCACCTGCATCTCCCGACGCAACGGGCGAACCTCGTTCTGCGTCAGGCAGTCTAGCTGCTTGCCTTCAAAGCGGATCGCGCCTTTGCTGCCAATCAGCCGCAAAATCGCCAGACCCAGCGTGGATTTGCCGGAACCGCTTTCCCCGACAATCCCCAAAGTCTGACCCTGAGGCAGGCTGAAATTGATGCCGTCCACTGCCTTGACGTGATCCACCGTGCGCTTGAGCAGGCCTTTCTTGATCGGGAACCAGACTTTCAAGTCCTCGACTTCGAGCAACGGCGCTCCGATTTTATTGCTCGCCGGGCCTCCGCTGGGCTCCGCGCCGAGCAATTCCCGAGTGTACGGATGCTGCGGCGAACGGAACAGCTCTTCGCACGATGCCTGTTCGACGATGCAACCGCGCTGCATGACACATACACGATGCGCAATTCTTCGCACCAGGTTCAAATCGTGACTGATCAGTAACAGCGACATGCCCAAGCGGGCCTGCAATTCTTTAAGCAAATCGAGGATTTTCAGCTGAACGGTCACGTCCAGCGCCGTGGTCGGTTCGTCGGCAATCAGCAGTTCCGGCTCGTTGGCCAGGGCCATGGCGATCATCACGCGCTGACGCTGGCCGCCGGACAATTCGTGGGGCAGAGCCTTGAGGCGCTTGTGCGGCTCGGGGATGCCGACCATCTCCAGCAGCTCCAGCGTGCGCCTGGTTGCGACTTTGCCGGACAGGCCCTTGTGGATGCCGAGGACTTCGTTGATCTGCTTCTCGATCGAGTGCAGCGGGTTCAGCGAGGTCATCGGCTCCTGAAAAATCATCGCGATGCGGTTGCCGCGAATATGGCGGATGGTCTTTTCGCTGAGGCCCAGCAGGTTTTGCCCGGCGTAATTAATGCTGCCGGCCGGATGACGGGCCATCGGGTAGGGCAGCAGGCGCAGGATCGAGTGCGCGGTCACCGATTTGCCCGAGCCGGATTCGCCGACCAGCGCAAGAGTTTCGCCACGCTTGATGTCGAAACTCACGCCTTCAACGACCCGGTGCACGCGCTCACCGACACCGAATTCGACGGCGAGGTCGCGCACTTCGATCAGATTGTCCTGATTCATTTCACTTCCTCGGGTCGAAGGCATCGCGAGCGGACTCGCCGATAAACACCAGCAAACTCAACATCAACGCCAGCACAGCAAAGGCACTCATGCCCAGCCACGGCGCTTGCAGGTTGGATTTGCCCTGAGCGACCAGTTCACCCAGCGACGGACTGCCGGCCGGCAAGCCGAAACCGAGGAAGTCGAGCGCGGTGAGGGTGCCGATGGCGCCGGTGAGGATGAACGGCATGAACGTCATGGTCGAGACCATCGCGTTGGGCAGGATATGGCGGAACATGATCGCGCCGTTCTGCATGCCCAGCGCCCGTGCTGCTCGGACGTATTCGAGGTTGCGGCCACGGAGGAACTCGGCGCGCACCACGTCGACCAGGCTCATCCACGAGAACAGCAGCATGATCCCCAGCAGCCACCAGAAATTCGGCTGCACGAAACTGGCGAGAATGATCAGCAGATACAGCACCGGCAACCCCGACCAGATCTCCAGGAAACGCTGCCCGGCCAGATCGACCCAGCCGCCATAAAATCCCTGCAACGCGCCGGCAATCACGCCAATGATCGAACTCAACACGGTCAGCGTCAGCGCAAACAGCACCGAAATGCGGAAACCGTAAATCACCCGCGCCAACACATCACGGCCCTGATCGTCAGTGCCCAGCAGGTTGTCCGCCGACGGCGGCGCCGGGGCCGGGACTTTCAGGTCGTAGTTGATGCTTTGGTAGCTATAGGGAATCGGCGCCCACAGCACCCATGCATCCTTGGCCTTGAGCAGTTCGCGGATATACGGACTCTTGTAGTTGGCTTCCAGCGGGAATTCTCCGCCGAAGGCGGTTTCCGGGTAGCGCTTGATCGCCGGGAAGTACCAGTTGTTGTCGTAATGCACCACCAGCGGTTTGTCGTTGGCGATCAGCTCGGCGCCGAGGCTTGCGCCGAACAGGATCAGAAACAGCCACAGCGACCACCAGCCACGCTTGTTGGCCTTGAACAGTTCGAAGCGGCGGCGGTTGAGAGGGGACAGGTTCATCTCAATGCTCCCGGCTTTCGAAGTCGATGCGCGGATCGACCAGGGTGTAGGTGAGGTCGCCGATCAGTTTCACCACCAGCCCCAGCAGGGTGAAGATGAACAGGGTGCCGAACACCACCGGGTAGTCGCGGTTGATCGCTGCTTCAAAGCTCATCAGGCCGAGGCCGTCGAGGGAGAAGATCACTTCCACCAGCAACGAGCCGGTGAAAAAGATGCCGATGAACGCCGACGGGAACCCGGCAATCACCAGCAGCATGGCGTTGCGGAACACGTGGCCGTAGAGCACGCGATGGCGGGTCAGGCCTTTGGCCTTGGCGGTGACCACGTATTGTTTGTTGATCTCGTCGAGGAAGCTGTTTTTGGTCAGCAGGGTCATGGTCGCGAAGTTGCCGATCACCAGCGCGGTCACCGGCAGCGCCAGGTGCCAGAAGTAATCGAGGATCTTGCCGCCGAAGCTCAGTTCATCGAAGTTGTTCGAGGTCAGGCCTCTCAGCGGAAACCAGTCGAGATAACTGCCGCCGGCAAACACCACGATCAGCAGGATTGCAAAGAGGAACGCCGGAATCGCATAACCGACGATGATCGCCGAACTGGTCCACACATCGAAGTGGCTGCCGTGCCGCGTGGCCTTGGCGATCCCCAGTGGGATCGACACCAGGTACATGATCAGCGTGCTCCACAGCCCGAGCGAGATCGACACCGGCATCTTTTCCTTGATCAGGTCGATGACCTTGGCGTCGCGGAAAAAACTGTCGCCGAAATCCAGCGTCGCGTAGTTCTTGACCATGATCCACAGGCGTTCCGGGGCCGATTTGTCGAACCCGTACATGTGCTCGATTTCCTTGATCAGCGCCGGGTCCAGCCCTTGCGCGCCGCGATACGACGAGCCGGCGACCGACACTTCGGCACCGCCGCCGGCAATCCGGCTGGTGGCGCCTTCGAAGCCTTCGAGCTTGGCGATCATCTGTTCCACCGGGCCGCCGGGCGCGGCCTGGATGATCACGAAGTTGATCAGCAGGATGCCGAACAGGGTCGGGATGATCAGCAGCAGTCGCCGAAAAATATACGCCAGCATCTGATTACTCCGTGCCCACAGGGTCGGCTTGCAGTTTGGTTTCGACTTCTACCGCAGGTTTCGCGTCAGGCTTGACCCACCAGGTGCTGATGCCGATGTCGTATTTGGGTGAGACCTTTGGGTGACCGATGTGATTCCAGTAAGCCACGCGCCAGGTCTTGATGTGCCAGTTGGGAACCACGTAGTAACCCCATTGCAATACGCGATCCAGCGCGCGGGCATGGGCCACCAGGCTTACGCGCGACTCGGCGTTGATCAGGTTTTCGACCAGTTGATCGACGGTCGGATCCTTCAAACCCATGGTGTTGCGGCTGCTCGGTTTATCGGCGGCGGCGCTCATCCAGTATTCGCGCTGTTCATTACCCGGCGAGTTGGACTGCGGGAAGCTGCCGACCATCATGTCGAAATCCCGCGAACGCACGCGGTTGATGTACTGCGAGACGTCAACGCGGCGGATCACCAGATCGATGCCAAGGTCGCTGAGGTTGCGCTTGAACGGCAGAAGCACGCGTTCGAATTCGGTCTGCGCGAGCAGGAATTCGATCACTACCGGTTTGCCGGTGGCGTCGACCATTTTGTCATCGACGATCTTCCAGCCAGCCTCTTGCAGCAGTTGATAGGCCTCGCGCTGCTGGGTGCGGATCATGCCGCTGGCGTCGGTCTTGGGATTGTCGAACGCTTCACTGAACACCTGCGCCGGCAGCTTGCTGCGGAACGGCTCGAGGATCGCCCGTTGATCGGCGTCGGGCAGCCCTGTGGCGGCCATTTCCGAGTTCTCGAAATAACTGCGGGTGCGGAAGTAAGCGCCGTTGAACAGTTGTTTGTTGGTCCATTCGAAATCGAACAGCAGACCGAGCGCCTGACGCACCCGCACGTCCTGGAACACTGGACGGCGCAGGTTGTAAACGAAACCCTGCATGCCGGTCGGGTTGCTGTTGGCGATCTGTTCCTTGATCAGGCGACCTTCGGTGACGGCCGGAATGTTGTAGGCGTTGGCCCAGTTTTTCGCGGTCATTTCCAGCCAGTAATCGAACTGGCCAGCCTTCAACGCTTCGAGGGCGACGGTGTTGTCGCGGTAGTAATCGGTGGTCATCGTGTCGAAGTTGTAGAAGCCACGATTGACCGGCAGGTCTTTGCCCCAGTAGTCCTTGACCCGCTCGTAGCGCACCGAGCGGCCGGCCTTCACTTGGGCGACCTTGTACGGGCCGCTGCCCAGCGGAATCTCCAGGTTGCCCTTGCTGAAATCGCGATGGGCCCACCAGTGTTTCGGCAGCACCGGCAACTGCCCGAGGATCAACGGCAACTCGCGGTTGTTGCTGTGCTTGAACTTGAACAGCACCTTGAGCGGGTCTTCGGCGATCGCTTCGGACACGTCGCTGTAGTAGCCGCGAAACAGTGGCGAGCCTTCTTTGGTCAGCGTGTCGAAACTGAACACGACGTCTTCGGCGCGTACTGGATGGCCATCGTGGAAACGCGCTTCCGGGCGCAGGTAGAAACGCACCCAGCTGTTGTCCGGGGCCTTTTCGATCCTGGCGGCGATCAGGCCGTATTCGGTGAACGGTTCGTCGAGGCTGTGCTTGGTCAGGGTGTCGTAGATCTGCCCGATGTCATCGGCCGGCACGCCTTTGCTGATGAACGGGTTGAGGCTGTCGAAGCCGCCGAAACCAGCCTGACGGAAAATCCCGCCCTTCGGCGCGTCGGGGTTCACGTAGTCGAATTGCTTGAAATCGGCCGGGTATTTCGGCGGCTCGTTGTACAGGGTCACGGCGTGTTGCGGGGCGGCACAGGCCAGCCCGGCGAACAGCAAGCCGCTGGCCTGGACGAGCAGGGCGCGGATGGGCGTCATTGATCTTTCTCCGAAGACTTCAGCCACCATGCGCTCAGGCCCAGGGTGTAGGGCGGCGTGGTGACAAAGGCCAACCGGTTGCGGTAGGCCAGGCGGTGATAATTGAGGTACCAGTTGGGAATGCTGTAGTGCTGCCAGAGCAACACGCGGTCGAGAGCCTTGCCGGCGGCGACCTGTTCGTCGCGGGTGCGCGCGGCGAGCAATTGTTCGAGCAGGTGATCGACCACCGGGTTGGCGATGCCCGCGTAATTCTTGCTGCCCTTGACCGCGACCTGGCTGGAGTGGAAGTACTGCCACTGCTCAAGGCCTGGGCTGAGGGTCTGGTTGAGCGTCATCAGGATCATGTCGAAATCGAATTGATCGAGGCGTTGTTTGTACTGCGCACGATCGACCGTGCGCAGGCGCGCGTCGATGCCGATGCTGTTGAGGTTCTCGATGTACGGCTGGAGGATGCGCTCCAGATTCGGGTTGACCAGCAACAGTTCGAAGCTCAGCGGCTGGCCATTGGCGTTCTGCAGGCGCTGGCCGTTGAGCTTCCAGCCGGCCTCGTTGAGCAGCGCCAGGGCCTTGCGCATGGTCTCGCGAGGAATACCGCGTCCATCGGTTTGCGGCAAGGTGAATGGCTCGGTGAACAACTTCGCCGGTAACTGATCTTTATACGGCTTGAGCATCAGCCATTCGTGGCCGACCGGCAGGCCGCTGGCGCTGAATTCGCTGTTGGGGTAATAGCTGGTCGTGCGTTTGTAGGCATCGCTGAACAGTGCGCGGTTGGTCCACTCGAAGTCGAACATCAGGCCCAGCGCTTCGCGGGTCTTGACGTCAGCGAAGGTGGCGCGGCGGGTGTTCATGAACAGGCCCTGACTCTGCGTCGGGATCTGATGCGGGATCTGTGCCTTGATCACATCGCCACGGCGTATGGCCGGGAAGTTGTAGCCGTTGGCCCAGTTCTTCGCCTGATGCTCGATGTAGATGTCGAACTCGCCGGCCTTGAACGCTTCGAAGGCGACATCGCTGTCGCGGTAGAACTCGACTTCCATGCGGTCGAAGTTGTACTTGCCGCGATTGACCGCCAGATCCTTGCCCCAGTAATCCTTGACCCGCTCGAAGATCAACTGCCGGCCCGGCGTCACTGCGGTGATGCGGTAAGGGCCGCTGCCCAGCGGCGGTTCGAAGGTGGTGGCCTTGAAGTCGCGGTCTTTCCAGTAATGCTGCGGCAGTACCGGTAATTCACCAAGGCGCAGGATCAACAGAGGATTGCCCGAGCGCTTGAGCACGAAGCGAATCCGCTGCTTGTTGAGGATGTCGACCCGCAATACTTCCTGCAGCGCGGTGCGGTATAGCGGATGACCTTCCTTGAGCAACAGGCGATAGGAGAACGCGACGTCGTAGGCGGTGATCGGCGTGCCATCGTGAAAACGTGCCTCGGGGCGCAGATTGAACACCACCCAGCTGCGATCTTCGCTGTATTCCACCGATTGTGCGATCAAGCCGTAACTCGACGCCGGCTCGTCACCGGATGGCGAATACTGACCGGTGCCGACCATCAACGGCTCGTTCAGCTCGTTGATGCCGTACTGGAGGAAATTCGGCGTGGTCACCGGGCTGGTGCCCTTGAAGGTGTACGGGTTGACCGTATCGAAGGTGCCGAACGCCATCACCCGCAACGTACCGCCCTTGGGCGCTTGCGGGTTGACCCAGTCGAAGTGGGTAAATCTGGCCGGGTACTTGAGCGTGCCGAACTGCGCATAACCGTGACTTTCGGTAATCGTCGCGCTTGCGGTTGAGCTCAAGGCCAGGCTGATCAGGAGCAGGAGGAGGGGACGCTTCAAGTCAGATCCGATCCAGGCGGCTTGGGCTTTGTGGGCCGTACAGTAACAGCTTGTCTGGACAGGAAAAAGATGCGGGTTTAAGAGCCCCTCACCCTAACCCTCTCCCGGAGGGAGAGGGGACTGACCGAGTTGTTTCTTCGAGCTACACCGACCTGAAGCCCCCTCACCCTAACCCTCTCCCGGGGGGAGAGGGGACTGATCGTGGTGTTTGGACGAATTGCACCGACGTGGAATACCGAGTCGAACTCGGATTTTGAACAGCACGGAGATCGGCTCCCTTTCCCCCTCGCCCCCTGGGGGGAGAGGGCTGGGGTGAGGGGGGATGGATCCTGAGTGCAACATAAAAGTCTCATCCAAAAAAAAGCCCCCGAAAATTCAGGGGCTCTTCTGTCAGTGCGGCTGGTAAACCGTGAGCATCTGCCCCGGCTTCAAAGCCTTGCCTGCACCCGGATTCCAGCGCTTGAGATGCTGCATCTCAACGTTGAATCGCTTGGCCACGACGTACAGCGTGTCGCCGCGCTTGACCTTGTACTGAGTCTGCTGCGCGCTGTCGTCCTTGCTTTTGGTCTTGCTGTTCGACGCAATCACCGTGTTGACCCGGCCGGACTTACGCGCCGGGCTACGCTTGGTAGCGTCCTGCATGACCAGGGTCTGGCCGACCTTGAGGTTCTTGCCGGTGAGCTTGTTCCAGCGTTGCAGATCCTTGACTTCGACCTTGTTGGCCTTGGCGATGGAGCCGAGGTTGTCGCCACGCTTGACGCGATAGGCGCGCTTGAGCTGCGCCACTTCAGACGGATCGGAACCTTCGAACACCGGTTTCAGCGAACGCGGGCTGATCAACTCTTCCGGCCGCATGGTCTGCAAGCTGGCAGTCAGCAATTGCGCCTTGGACGTCGGCACCAGCAGATGCTGGGGGCCGTCGATGGTGGTGCGCTGCTTGAACGCCGGGTTGAGCTGGAACAGTTCGTCTTCGTCGATGTTCGCCACCGCAGCGACCTTGGACAGGTCCATGCGCTGGTTGATTTCGACGACCTGGAAGTATGGTTCGTTGGCGATCGGGCTGAGGTTCACGCCATAGGCTTCTGGCGCGAGTACCACTTGCGACAGCGCCAGCAGTTTCGGCACGTACGCCTGGGTCTCTGCCGGCAGCGGCAGGTTCCAGTAGTCGGTAGGCAAACCGAGTTTTTCGTTACGTTCGATGGCGCGGCTGACCGTACCTTCGCCAGCGTTGTACGCGGCCAAGGCCAGCAACCAGTCACCGTTGAACATATCGTGCAGACGGGTCAGGTAATCCATCGCTGCGGTGGTCGAGGCGGTGATGTCGCGACGGCCATCGTAGAAACGAGTCTGGCGCAGGTTGAAGTAACGCCCGGTGGAGGGAATGAATTGCCACAGACCCACAGCATCGGCCCGCGAATAGGCCATCGGGTTGTAGGCGCTTTCAATCACTGGCAGCAGGGCCAGTTCCAGCGGCATGTTGCGTTCTTCGAGGCGTTCGACGATGTAGTGAATATAGAGACTGCCGCGTTCACCGGCGTTCTCGAGGAAAGAGGGATTGCTGGCGAACCACAGGCGCTGTTGTTCGATGCGCGGGTTCACGCCCAGGCCTTCCTGCAACTGGAAGCCCTGGCGCATGCGTTCCCAGATATCCTGGGGAACCTGTGGGGTGGGCTTCTCGCTCAGCCAGATCGGCTTCTGCTTGGCTCGCGCAGCAATGTTCGGCGTATGGGTCGCTTCAGTTTGCGGAGCATGGCTGGAACAGCCCGCCAGCGTGGCGGACACAGCCACCGCGATGGCTTGCGCCAAGCGGGTCAATGCGTCTGAATTGACGGACTTACGTATGGATGACGACATTGGCTGGAAGTAAGTTCCGGGCAAAAATGTCGGGCGATTCTAGAAAGCGCACCCCTTGCGGTCAACCATTCAGAATTTTTGTACCAAGCAGAGGGGGGCTTAGAACTTATCTTTCCATGCCCGCAGAGCCGCAAAAACCTCACTCGGCGCCCGGTTTTGAGCGCCTGCCCGTTCGTCCACTTTTTGTGTAACTAATGTTTCACCGGTGCGCAAAAACGGATTGGTGAGCTTTTCCAGGGCCAGCGTCGAAGGCAAAGTCATGACGCCATTCTGGCGTTGCTGGGTGACTTTTTCCAGACGGGCGGCAATGTCCGGGTTCGTCGGTTCGACGGCGGCGGCAAACTTGAGATTGCTCAGGGTGTATTCATGGGTGCAGTAGACCAGCGTATCTTCCGGTAACGCGGCGAGACGGCTGAGCGAGTGATGCATCTGTTCCGGCGTGCCTTCGAACAAACGGCCGCAACCGGCGGCGAACAGGGTGTCACCGCAGAACAGCAGGCCGTGATGGTAATAGGCGATGTGGCCGAGAGTGTGACCGGGCACGGCATAGACGTCGAAGTCCCAGCCGAGCACGCTGACGCTATCGTTGTCTTTGAGCGCGACATCGCGCGCCGGGATGCTTTCGCTGGCCGGGCCGTAGACTTTCGCGCCGCTCAGCGCTTTCAGACGCTCGACGCCACCGACGTGATCATGGTGGTGGTGAGTGATCAGGATATCGCTCAAGACCCAGCCCGGATGGGCCACGAGCCATGCCATTACGGGCGCGGCATCGCCTGGGTCGACCACCGCGCAGCGCTGGGTGCGGTGATCCTGTAACAACCAGATGTAGTTGTCGGTGAACGCGGGCAGGGCACTGATCTGTATCATCGTCGGAATTCGCCAAGCGGAAAACATTGGCGCATCTTAGTAGTTCCTGGCGCGTTGGAGAATGACATGACCGATAAAGCGTTCGCTCAGGCTGATCCGGACTGGCTGGCGTTGATCAGCGCCGCCCGCGAATGGCTGTCGGGGCCGCTCGGGCAATTTCTGCTGGATGAAGAACGGCGCATGCTCGACGACGAGCTGGGCCGGTTCTTTGGCGGCTATCTGGTGCATTACGGGCCGTCGGCCGAAACCCCACCGTCGGCGCCGCAGGTGCAGCGTAACGTGCGTCTCGGTGCGCCGTTGCCCGGGGTCGAGATTGTCTGCGAAGAGCAGGCCTGGCCTTTGAGCGAGCATGCCGCCGACGTGGTGGTGATGCAGCACGGTCTGGATTTCTGCCTGTCGCCCCACGGTTTGCTGCGTGAAGCGGCGAGCAGCGTGCGCCCCGGCGGGCATCTGTTGATCATCGGCATCAATCCTTGGAGCACCTGGGGATTGCGGCATGTCTTCGCCCACGATGCCTTGCGCCAGGCGCGCTGCATCTCGCCGTCACGGGTCGCCGACTGGCTTAACCTGCTGGGCTTTGCGCTGGAGAAACGCCGCTTCGGGTGCTATCGTCCGCCGCTCGCGTCACCCAAGTGGCAGGCCCGACTGGCCGGCTGGGAACGCAAGGCCGGTGACTGGCAATTGTCGGGCGGCGGCTTCTATTTATTGGTGGCGCGCAAGATCGTGGTGGGCCTGCGGCCATTGCGTCAGGAGCGCCGCGAGCCAATGGGCAAGCTGATTCCGCTGCCGATGGCCAAGGTCAATCGCCGCCGCATCGAACCGTAAACCTTGTTTTATTTGTGGCCGGGTATGTCCCGGCCCGGGCCATCGTCGATCCGTGATCGGCGAGGCAGGCATTTATTCTGGATAGAGTGGCATGAGCGAAAGCGTTGAAAGCGTCGACACCGTAGAACTGTTCACCGACGGCGCCTGCAAAGGCAACCCCGGCCCGGGCGGCTGGGGCGCCTTGTTGGTGTGCAAGGGCGTTGAAAAGGAGTTGTGGGGCGGCGAAGCCAACACCACCAACAACCGCATGGAACTGCTCGGCGCCATTCGCGGCCTCGAAGCCTTGAAGCGGCCGTGCGAAGTGCTGCTGGTAACCGACTCGCAGTATGTGATGAAGGGCATCAACGAGTGGATGGTCAACTGGAAGAAGCGCGGCTGGAAAACCGCCGCGAAAGAGCCGGTGAAGAACGCTGACCTGTGGAAAGAACTCGACGAGCAGGTCAACCGCCACAAGGTCAAGTGGAAGTGGGTGCGTGGGCACATTGGTCATCACGGTAACGAGCGAGCTGACCAGTTGGCCAACCGTGGCGTCGATGACGTACGCGGTTACAAGCAAACCTGATCTCCAATACGTACCCCTGTAGGAGCTGCCGCAGGCTGCGATCGTTTGATCTTGATTTTAAAAACCAACATCAAACGATCGCAGCCTTCGGCAGCTCCTACAGGTGGCGGTGTGTCATTCAAGCCGGCGCGCGCGATGCGAACCGCGGGCGTGTTAACATCCGCGTTTTTGCCCGATTGACCCGTTGAGAGCTGAGCACTGATGGCCACCAGATCCGTTGTACTCGATACCGAAACCACCGGCATGCCGGTGACCGATGGTCACCGGATCATTGAAATCGGTTGTGTCGAACTGATCGGTCGGCGCCTGACGGGCCGGCATTTTCACGTCTACCTGCAACCGGATCGCGAAAGTGACGAAGGCGCCATCGGCGTTCACGGCATCACCAACGAATTCCTCGTCGGCAAGCCACGTTTCAACGAAGTTGCCGATGAATTTTTTGAATTCATCAAAGGCGCGCAGCTGATCATCCACAACGCGGCGTTCGACGTTGGCTTCATCAACAACGAATTCGCCTTGATGGGGCAGAAGGATCGCGCCGACATTACGCAACATTGCTCGATCCTCGACACCCTGATGATGGCCCGGGAACGTCACCCGGGTCAGCGCAACAGCCTCGATGCCTTGTGCAAACGTTATGGCGTCGACAACTCCGGCCGTGAACTGCACGGCGCCTTGCTCGACTCAGAGATTCTCGCCGACGTCTACCTGACCATGACCGGTGGCCAGACCAGCCTGTCGCTGGCCGGCAATGCCTCTGACGGTAATGGCTCGGGCGAGGGCGCGGACAACTCGGCGACCGAGATTCGCCGTTTGCCGGCGGATCGTCAGCCCGCGCGGATCATTCGTGCGACTGAAGATGAACTGGCGGCGCATCTGGTGCGGTTGGAGATTATTGCCAAGTCGGCGGGTGGGCCTGCGATGTGGACACAGATCGCAGAAGCTGACGCTCAGGGTTGAAGATCAAAAGATCGCAGCCTACGGCAGCTCCTACAGAGGATCACATTCCAATGTAGATACCGTCTTGCCCCTCATCGGGCAAGACCAAATTCTGGGTCAAATGGCTGTCCTGATTTGAGAACGGCGTGAACGAAATGCAGCAGCTTGCGCATCGCTGCGCAAATGATCTGCTTGGGAGCTTTGCCATTGGCCTTCAGGCGGTCTTTCATGGCGATGATCGCTTTGTTGTGCTTCAACGCCACCAAACCTGGCATGTACAGACCTGCCCGCACCCGCGCTGAGCCGATCTTCGAAATGACTGTTCGGCCCTTCAGCAATCCTGAATCCTGTAGCTTGGGGTTTAACCCGGCGGCAGCGACCAGTTTGCGAGGATCGTCATATTTGCGCAGGTCGCCCAGTTCAGCCAGTAGCCGCTCGAGCGTTTTCTGCCCGATGCCGTCGATGGTCACGATCAAGTCGCGCATTTGCCGCATGTCCGGATCATCATCGATGTGTTTTTTGATCGCTTTGTGCGTTTCAACGATCTCTTTTTCGATGTGGCGCAGCACGGAGTTGATCGAGTCTTTGACCTTTTCGTCGGAAACGTCCAGCCGATTGAGCTCCATTTGCTCCATTTCCTGAAGGTCGTCGAGCCGACGTACCATCGCCTTTAACTGGCGATACTTCAGCGGCTCCGGCGCCCACAGTGGAAGCTTTTCTGCCTTTTCCCGAGCAAAGTCTGCGATCAGCTTGGCGTCGCTTTTATCGGTTTTGATCCGGCGTAACTCGCTGCCAGCGTAAGCGTTGGTCGTGGCCGGATTGACGACGCAGACCCGATAGCCCTTGTTGTAAACAAACTCGGCGAGTTCCAAGTGATAAACGCTGGTGGCTTCCATCACGATCAAGGACGAAGGCTCGACCTGCTTGCTCAGCCAGGCTTCAAACTCTTTGAAGCCCTTGGGGTCGTTGGTCAGTTTGGCTTTGGTTTTGTGTTTGCCATTTGGCAGATGAGTAGCGATATCAAAGGTGTTTTTAGCGACATCGATACCGATGAAATTGGACATACTGTTTCTCCATTGATCCGTTTTCGATCATCACTGCACTCTGTCCAACCTTGCGAATGCGGGCTCTCGTCAGAGACGGGCCCAAGATACCGTTCGAACTATACGAGTGAGTGTGGAGGGGTGGAGCACAATATACATCACAGGCAAAAAGCCTAAGGAGCTGCACGGCTTCCAGATCCCTCCCTCGATGATCAGTCGAGAACTATCGCTCCTGGCGGAGCGATAGTCGAGATACAAGGAGCTGCCGGAGGCTGCGATCTTTCTGTTTCTGGAAATACTGACAACTGGCCACCCTCGCCACTTTGCCTGCAACCCTCTACCCTGAGTGCATTGGCAGTTGCAAACCTGCCGCCTCAGGACACTGAGCCCCATGTACAAAGATTTGAAGTTTCCGGTATTGATCGTCCATCGCGACATCAAGGCCGACACGGTCGCCGGTGACCGTATCCGTGGCATCGCCCGGGAGTTGGAGCAGGAAGGTTTCAGTATTGTTTCGGCCACCGACTACGCCGAAGGCCGGTTGGTCGCGTCGACCCATCACGGCCTCGCGTGCATGCTGATTGCCGCCGAAGACGCCAGCACGAATTCCCACCTGTTGCAGAACATGGCCGAACTGATCGGCCTGGCACGGGTGCGCGCGCCGGAACTGCCGATCTTTGCCTTGGGCGAGCAAGTCACCCTGGAAAACGCGCCGGCCGATGCCATGGCTGAACTCAACCAGCTGCGCGGCATTCTCTATCTGTTCGAAGACACCGTGCCGTTTCTCGCCCGGCAAGTTGCGCGGGCCGCGCGTAAATACCTCGATGGTCTGCTGCCACCGTTCTTCAAGGCACTGGTGCAGCACACGGCCGATTCCAATTATTCCTGGCACACGCCTGGCCATGGCGGCGGTGTGGCGTATCACAAAAGTCCGGTAGGCCAGGCGTTTCACCAGTTCTTTGGCGAAAACACCCTGCGTTCGGACTTGTCGGTCTCGGTGCCGGAACTCGGTTCGCTGCTTGATCACACCGGGCCGCTGGCCGAAGCCGAGGCGCGGGCCGCGCGTAATTTCGGTGCCGATCACACCTTTTTCGTGATCAATGGCACCTCGACCGCCAACAAGATTGTCTGGCACTCGATGGTCGCGCGTGATGACCTGGTGCTGGTCGATCGCAACTGCCACAAGTCGGTGCTGCACGCGATCATCATGACCGGCGCGATCCCGCTGTACCTGTGCCCGGAGCGCAATGAGCTGGGCATCATCGGGCCGATCCCGTTGAGTGAATTCAGTCGCGAGTCGATCCAGGCGAAGATCGACGCCAGCCCGTTGACCAAGGGCCGCGCGCCGAAAGTCAAACTCGCCGTGGTGACCAATTCGACCTACGACGGCCTCTGTTACAACGCCGAACTGATCAAGCAAAGCCTCGGCAACAGCGTCGAAGTGCTGCATTTCGACGAGGCCTGGTATGCCTACGCGGCGTTTCACGAGTTCTTCGCCGGGCGCTATGGCATGGCCACCTCGCGCAGCGAAGACAGCCCGCTGGTGTTCACCACGCATTCCACGCACAAACTGCTCGCGGCGTTCAGTCAGGCATCGATGATTCATGTGCAGGACGGCGGCGCGCGGCAGCTGGATCGCGATCGTTTCAACGAAGCGTTCATGATGCACATCTCGACTTCACCGCAATACAGCATCATTGCCTCGCTGGACGTTGCCTCGGCAATGATGGAAGGCCCGGCCGGGCGTTCGCTGTTGCAGGAAACCTTTGATGAAGCGCTGAGCTTCCGCCGTGCGCTGGCCAATCTGCGCCAGCACATTGCTGCCGATGACTGGTGGTTTTCGATCTGGCAGCCGCCGGGCGTCGAAGGCATCGATCGCGTGCAAACCGAAGACTGGTTGCTCAAGCCCGAGGCTGACTGGCACGGCTTCGGCGAGGTCAGTGACGACTACGTGTTGCTCGACCCGATCAAGGTCACGCTGGTGATGCCGGGCTTGAATGCCGGTGGTGCGCTGAGCGAGAAGGGCATCCCGGCGGCGGTGGTCAGCAAGTTTCTCTGGGAGCGCGGATTGGTGGTCGAGAAGACCGGCCTGTATTCATTTCTGGTGCTGTTCTCGATGGGCATCACCAAGGGCAAATGGAGCACGCTGCTGACCGAACTGCTCGAGTTCAAGCGCAGTTACGACGCCAACGTGCGTCTGGACAGCTGTCTGCCCTGCGTCGCCCAAGAAGATGCCGGGCGCTATCGCGGCATGGGTCTGCGCGATCTGTGCGATCAGCTGCACGCCTGTTACCGCAGCAATGCCACGGCCAAGCACCTCAAACGCATGTACACCGTGCTGCCCGAGATCGCCATGAAACCCGCACATGCCTACGATCATCTGGTACGCGGCGAAGTCGAGGCGGTGCCGATCGATGCGCTGGAAGGGCGGATTGCTGCGGTGATGCTGGTGCCGTATCCGCCGGGGATTCCGTTGATCATGCCTGGTGAACGCTTCACTGAGGCGACCCGCTCGATCATCGATTACCTGAAATTTGCCCGCACGTTCGATAGCAGCTTCCCCGGTTTTGTCGCTGATGTGCATGGACTGCAACATGAAGACGAAGGCAATGGGCGGCACTACACCGTCGATTGCGTCAAGGAATGAGGACTTTTCCGAGTATGCAACCGGTCATGAATCCAAAATACCCAGGGCTGTCGGTGCGTGTCGCCGATGAAGGTTTTGCGCCTTATATCTGGGGCAGCGACTTCAGCTTCGAAGTCGCTGCGTACGGCGCGGCAGTGATCGGCAAAGCGGTCGAGCACTGGCCGGTGACGCCGATCGTGCCGTATCGCAAGTGCTACGGCATCGATCCCGAGGAGTTCAGCAGTTTCCGTGATGCGGCTGACAGCGCGATTTTCATGGCCTATCTCGACGACGAGCCGGTCGGCCATCTGGTGATCAGTACCAACTGGAACGGCTTCGCCCATATCGATGAACTGGCGGTGCACGCGCCGGCGCGGCGGCATGGCGTGGCCAAGGCGTTGCTGGATGTCGCGCAGTTCTGGAGTCGCAAGAAAAAGCTCCCGGGGATCATGCTCGAAACCCAGAACAACAACCTCGGTGCCTGTCGATTGTATGAGCGCTGCGGTTACGTGATCGGCGGTATCGACCAGTTACGTTATCGCGGCATCGACCCGAACACCGCTGAAGTGGCGTTGTTCTGGTATCGATTGTTCGATAACCCGCTGGAAAATCCACTCAGCTCGACAGCATCGCCGCGGCTTGTTCCGTGATGATCGCCAGCAAGCTTTGAATCGCCGCTGATGGCGCGGCGTGCTTGAAGGTCAGGGCGTAGAGGCTGATCGGCACCGCTGGCGACAACGGGCAGACATCCAGCCCACCGGCGCGCGCGCCCAGTGCGGTGAACGGGTCGACGATGGCCAGACCTTCGCCGGCCTCGACCATGCTGCGCATCATCTGGTGGGTTTGTACGCGGGTCTGGATGCTCGGTGCCGGGCGCAAAGCCTGCAGTTTGTTTTCCAGCGCCGGGCTCAGCGGATCCTGGCCTACGAGGCCGAGCATCGCCTGACCGGCGAGATCCTGCAGGGAAATGTATTTCTGTTTCGGTTGCAGCCAGCCGTGGGGCGCGAGCAATTGCAGTTTGCCCTGGGCCAGCGGCTGGCAATCGATGTCGGCATGTTCGGGGTCGTGCAGGCTCAAGCCGAGATCGCTTTCACGCAATAACAGGCTGCGAACGATGTCGCGAGTCGGTGCGCTGAGCAGGCTGCAAGGGGCGTCGGGCAGGCGTCGGCGCAGGGCGGCAAGGCTTTGTGGCAATAATTGTTGCGCCAGCGGCGGGGTGCCGATGATGCGCAAGGGCGGGGCGAGGTATTGCTTGAGGCTGCTGGCCAGACGTTGCACAGGCTCCAGCGCTTCGTAAACGTGAGCGATTTCGACTTGCAGCGCCCGCGCTTCGGCAGTTGATTGCAGGCGCCCGCGAACGCTGGCAAAGAGCATAAACCCCAACTGACTCTCGGCTTCGCGCAAACGTTCTTCGACCTCGGTCACCGGCAACTGCAACCATTCGGCGGCGGTGCCCAGGTGACCGGTCTGCAAGAGCGCCTGGATCACTTCGATATGACGTAAACGCATGCGTGAAGTCCATGTTCAGCAGGTGGGGTCAGAGGCTGAATCCTACCCCAACTCTGCGCATATGACTTCTGCTCATAACGCACGGTTATGAAGCGACGGTTGGCTCAGGTTCGCGCGTCAGGGTGATGCCTGACTGAACCAGCTCGAACGTTTGCTCATCGATCTTTCTGATGCGATCGCCGATGGCCAGTTTGTAAACGGGCTCCGAGCCGGTGATACCGTCTACCGACGGGTTGGATTCCTGGAACTCATGCACGGAATAAACGCGGCCTTCCGCATCTCTTGCATGGAACTGACCGACGAGTACTGCTGCCATCTGCTTAGAACCTCTGGAGATAAAACACTTGATTTCGGCTTGGTAGACCGTCATCGAGCGCTGTAAGTTTTCCTACAGGAAAAAAATAATCAGCACGCGCGAATTTCCCTCGCCTGCTGGTGGAATCGTCACCGGATCATCTATAACTACAGGCTCCCCCCCACGGACAGTCGAGAGTCTTCCATGAGCAATGTCTACAACGTCGCCGTAGTAGTAGGTAGCCTGCGCAAAGCATCGATCAATCGCAAAGTCGCCTTGGCACTGGCGGAGCTGGCCCCGGCGAACCTCAAGCTGGAAATTGTCGAGATTGGCGAGCTGCCACTTTATAACGAAGACATCGACGGTGATTCACCGCCGGCAGCCTACAGCACTTTCCGGCAAAAAGTGGGTTCATCCGACGCGGTGCTGTTTGTAACACCGGAGTACAACCGTTCGGTGCCGGCGCCATTGAAGAATGCCATCGACGTTGGCTCGCGGCCTTACGGCAAAAGCGTCTGGGGCGGCAAGCCTGGCGCGGTGATCAGCGTGTCGCCGGGCGCCATCGGTGGTTTCGGCGCGAACCAGCATCTGCGGCAGTCGTTCGTGTTTCTCAATGTGCCGTGCATGCAGCAGCCGGAGGCGTATCTGGGTGGCGCGGGCTCGGCGTTTGACGAGGCGGGCAAGTTGAGCGAGACGGTGAAACCTTTCCTGCAAAGCTTTATCAATGCGTACGGACAATTCGTCGAGCAACACAAAAAATAAACCGCACTCGGTAAAAAAGTGGGAGCGGGCTTGCTCGCGAAGGCGATATGTCAGGTACTGATGCAGTAACTGACCCGACGCCTTCGCGAGCAAGCCCGCTCCCACTTTGGACCTTCACTGATTTGATAATTTAAGGCTGTTGCGGATGCTAGCTGCGTCACTGATTTTCCTGCTGACCATCACCCTTGTCATCTGGCAACCCAAAGGCCTCGGCGTCGGCTGGAGCGCGACGCTTGGCGCCGTACTCGCGCTGATCTTCGGCGTCGTGCATCTGAGTGACATCCCGCTGGTGTGGCAGATCATCTGGAACGCCACCGGCACTTTCGTTGCGCTGATCATCATCAGCCTGTTGCTCGACGAAGCCGGATTCTTCAACTGGGCTGCGCTGCATGTCGCGCGTTGGGGGCGCGGCAACGGCCGCAAGTTGTTCGCCTTCATGGTGCTGCTCGGCGCGCTGGTTTCAGCGTTGTTCGCCAATGACGGCGCGGCGTTGATCCTCACGCCGATCGTGATTTCGATGTTGCTGGCGCTGCGCTTTTCCCCGGCGGCGACGTTAGCATTCGTGATGGGCGCGGGATTCATCGCCGACACCGCAAGCCTGCCGCTGGTGGTGTCGAACCTGGTCAACATCGTTTCCGCAGACTTCTTCCACATCGGCTTCAACCGTTACGCGGCGGTGATGGTGCCGGTGAACTTCGTCAGCGTGGCGGCGACGCTGGGCATGTTGCTGTGGTTCTTTCGCCGTGACATTCCCAAGGCCTACGATCCCGAACAGCTTGAGCATCCACAAACCGCGATCCACGACAAAGCCACGTTCTATGCCGGCTGGGCGGTGTTGGCGATCCTGTTGATCGGCTGTTTCGCGCTGGAACCGTTGGGCATTCCGATCAGTGCGATTTCCGCTGTGTGTGCCGCGTTATTGCTGGGCATCGCTGCGCGCGGCCACAAGATTTCCACGCGCAAGGTGATGAAAGAAGCGCCGTGGCAGATCGTGATTTTCTCGTTGGGCATGTACCTGGTGGTCTACGGTCTGCGCAATGCCGGGCTGACCGGGTATCTGGCCGGTTGGCTGGACGTTTTCGCCGGTCACGGTGTGTGGGGCGCGGCACTGGGCACCGGCGTGCTGACCGCGTTGCTGTCGTCGATCATGAACAACTTGCCGACGGTGCTGATCGGCTTGCTGTCGATTGATGCGAGCCAGGCGAGTGGGGTGGTCAAGGAGGCGATGATTTACGCCAACGTGATCGGCAGCGATCTGGGGCCGAAGATCACGCCGATTGGCAGTCTGGCGACGTTGCTGTGGCTGCATGTGCTGGAGCGCAAGGGGATTCATATTGGCTGGGGGTATTATTTCAGGGTGGGGATTGTGCTGACGGTGCCGGTGTTGTTGGTGACGTTGGCGGCATTGGCTTTGCGGCTTTCGCTCTAGACCGAGTCGGCCCCATCGCGAGCAGGCTCGCTCACACAGGGGAATGTATCGCCTCCCCCAATTTGAAATGCAGTCCAAATGTGGGAGCGAGCCTGCTCGCGAAGAGGCCGGGTCCGGCACTGAAATTCTCAGGGCTGGCCCGGGACATTCGGCCAAAGATCCGAGACCAGAAACAACCGCTCGGCCTCTTCCCATTCTCCCCGCGCATTCTCGGTCAGGCGCACCATCAGCTGTGCCGGGGCCAGCGGTTCCAAATCCTCCAGCCACATCCGCAGATGCTCTGAAGTCCAGGTCTGATCCGCCGGATAATGCGCCGGCGCCAGCCAGGCATGGCGGGGCAGCGGTTGCCAGCGCCCGGCCGGACGTTGCGCGACGAACGCTGGCCAGTCCTTCTGATGCAACCAGCTACCGCGCAAATGCTGCGGGTGCGCGCCGCCCGGCGATTGCGCCTGGCCGGGCCATGGATACAGCAGATAACCGCCCAGCCACAGTTGTGCGCTGAACACCTCGATATCCAGCGCCGCCAATACCTCGCGGCTTTCCGGGCGCGCCGATATCGGCAATTGATGCTCGGCCAGATGCGCCAGTTTACGGTCCAGTCGATCATGACAACCCGGCCCCAACCACTGCGCCGAATCACGACCATCGCCATCCTGCGGGCCGAGATAAAGTTTGATCGCCAGCTCCAGGTGATGCACGCCATCGCGATCACGCAGGAGCATGTCCAGCTCGCCAAGGGTGTGGCCCTCGCGACGGATCGGCAGATTGGCCGCAAGCAGTTCAATGCCCGGCGCATGCTGTACGGCGAACTGCCACAGCCGCTCGTAATACAGACCCAGACGCCGCGTGCGGGCCTGCGACAGCCAGTGCAGCAAGCCATAACTGTCACGATCGAGTTGACGCAGCCAGTGTTCCAGACGTTGAGGGTCAGCCACCCAATCGCTGCCGGCCAGCGGATGGCGCTGCGGCCACGGCGTGGTGGCGAGCATCGGCGGGGCGAGGATCACCCACGCCAGATCCCGCACTTCCGGATGGCGCAACTGGTGGGGCAACTGCAGCAAGTCAGGAAATAGGATCATCTTGCGAGCATAGCTGTAAACACGAGCACACCCTTGAGGCTGAAAGGATTTTGTCTAACCGGCGCTTTCGCCCATAATCGTCCTTTTCGCGTTTTCGATTGTCCGCAGAGGTCCCATGGAGCAATTTCGTAATATCGGCATCATCGGTCGCCTGGGCAGTTCCCAGGTGCTGGATACCGTCCGCCGACTGAAACGGTTTCTGCTCGATCGTCACCTGCATGTGATCCTCGAAGACACCATCGCTGAAGTCCTGCCGGGCCACGGCCTGCAAACCTCGTCGCGCAAGATGCTCGGTGAAGTCTGTGACATGGTCATCGTCGTCGGCGGTGATGGCAGCCTGCTCGGCGCCGCGCGGGCGCTGGCCAAACACAATATTCCGGTGCTGGGCATCAACCGTGGCAGCCTCGGTTTTCTGACAGACATTCGCCCGGACGAGCTGGAAGTCGAAGTCGCCAAGGTGCTCGACGGCCACTATCTGGTGGAAAACCGCTTCCTGCTGCAAGCCGAAGTTCGCCGCCACGCTGAGGCCATCGGCCAGGGCGATGCGCTCAACGACGTGGTCCTGCACCCTGGCAAATCGACACGAATGATCGAGTTCGAGCTGTACATCGACGGCCAGTTCGTCTGCAGCCAGAAGGCCGACGGCCTGATCGTCGCGACCCCGACCGGCTCCACCGCGTACGCGCTGTCTGCCGGCGGGCCGATCATGCATCCCAAGCTCGATGCCATTGTGATCGTGCCGATGTACCCCCATATGTTGTCGAGCAGGCCAATTGTGGTCGATGGCAACAGTGAGCTGAAAATCGTCGTGTCGAAAAACATGCAGATTTACCCGCAAGTCTCCTGCGATGGGCAGAACCACTTCACCTGCGCGCCGGGCGACACCATCACCGTCAGCAAGAAAGCGCAGAAGCTGCGGCTGATTCACCCGCTCGACCACAATTACTACGAAGTCTGCCGCACCAAGCTCGGTTGGGGCAGCAAGCTGGGCGGTGGAGGCGACTGATGCTCGATCCCGCGCGCAGTTATGACCTGATTGGTGACGTGCACGGATGCGCCCTGACCCTCGAACACTTGCTTGACCGACTCGGTTATCACAAGCAGGGCGGGGTCTGGCGGCATCCATCGCGCATGGCCGTGTTCGTCGGCGACATCATCGACCGTGGCCCGCGCATCCGCGAGGCGCTGCACATCGTCCACGACATGGTCGAGGCCGGTCAGGCCTTGTGCATCATGGGCAACCACGAATTCAACGCCCTCGGCTGGAGCACGCCAGCACTACCGGGCAGCGGCAAGCAGTTCGTCCGTGAACACACGCCGCGTCATGCGCGCCTGCTGCATGAAACCCTGACCCAGTTCGAAGACCATCCTGGCGACTGGCACGATTTCCAGCGCTGGTTCTATGAGCTGCCGCTGTTTGTCGATGCCGGACGCTTCCGTGTCGTGCATGCCTGTTGGGATGCCGGTCTGATTGAGCCGTTGCGCGCGCAATTTGCGAATGGCTGCATTGACGAACATTTTCTTCAGGCGTCCGCCGTGCCCGGCAGTTTTGCCTGCACCGTGTTCGACCGCTTGTTGCGCGGCACCGACATGCGCCTGCCCGATGGTTTGACCATGACCAGCGGCGATGGCCTGGTGCGCTCGTTCTTCCGTACCAAGTTCTGGGAAGACGACCCGAAAACCTACGGCGATATCGTCTTCCAGCCTGACGCACTGCCGGAACCGGTGGCGCAGAAGCCGCTGACCTCCAGCGAGAAAAACAATCTGCTGCGCTACGGCGTCGATGAACCCTTGTTGTTCGTCGGCCACTACTGGCGCAGCGGCAAACCGGCGCCGATCCGCCCGAACCTCGCGTGCCTGGATTACAGCGCGGTGCTCTACGGCAAACTCGTCGCCTATCGTCTGGATCAGGAAACACGTCTGGATCCGCATAAATTTGTCTGGGTCGATGTCGAGCGGCCGGAGGTGCTGCAATGAGTGCGGTAGTGGTATTGCGTCTGCCATTGGCGGTGGACTTGAGCGGTTTCGTCAAACTGCTGCAACGCATGCAGGTCCCGCATCGGGTCAGCGAAGAGGCCGGCGAACAGGTGTTGTGGGCGCCGGCGGAGATCAGCGAGGACGTGCGTTCACTGTACGAACGCTTCCCGGCGGGCGATCCCGACCAGCAAATGGACATTCCCGTCGCACCAACCTTCAAGCGCCCGAGCTTCGCCGAACAGCTGAAACACGCCAAGGCCACCGGGTTCATTTTGCTGCTGTGCCTGATCGTTGGCGGCCTGACTTACCTCGGTGAAAACCTGCAAACCTTGCGCTGGCTGACCTTCCTCGATTTCCAGGTGGTCGGCGAGTACATCCATTTCACGCCATTGGCCGACAGCCTGGCGGCGGGGCAGTGGTGGCGTCTGGTCACACCGATGCTGATTCACTTCGGCATCCTGCATCTGGCCATGAACGGCATGTGGTACTGGGAGCTGGGGCGGCGCATCGAGTCGCGTCAGGGCAGTATCAACCTGATCGGCTTGACGCTGTTGTTCAGCCTGGTGTCGAACTACGCGCAGTTTGCCTGGAGCGGCGCGACCTTGTTCGGCGGTCTGTCCGGCGTGCTGTACGGTTTGCTCGGGCATTGCTGGATCTTCCAGCTGCTGGCGCCGAACCCGGCCTATCGTCTGCCGCGCGGCGTGCTGGTGATGATGCTGGTGTGGTTGCTGGTGTGCATGTCCGGGCTGATCTCGATGATCGGTTTCGGCGAAATCGCCAACGCCGCCCACGTCGGCGGGTTACTCATCGGATGCTTCACCGGTTTGTTGGGCGGTTTGTATAACCGCCGTAAACTGGCGGCCTGAAATTTTACTGTAGATAAAGAGCACGGAGACCTTGATGTCCTCTTTTAACGACATGATCAACAACATTACCCCGGACATCTACGAGAGCCTGAAACTGGCTGTCGAAATCGGCAAGTGGTCCGACGGTGGCAAACTCACCGCCGAGCAGCGCGAGCTGTCGCTGCAGGCGATGATCGCCTGGGAAATCCAGAACCTGCCTGAAGACCAGCGCACCGGTTACATGGGCCCGCAGGAATGTGCATCGAAGTCGATCGAAGTGCCGAACATCCTGTTCAAGTCGGATGCCATCCATTGATCGAGATTGGCCGTGGTGCAATCAGCAAAATGTCGGCGCGCCTGGACGGGCCGAACGTGCAATACGCGTTTCGTCTGGATGACGTCGAGGTGCCGGTCAATCCATTGATCGGCACCACGGTGCGTCTGGAATACCTCGGGGCGATCCACTGCACCCATTGCGGGCGCAAGACCAAAACCAGTTTCAGTCAGGGTTATTGCTACCCGTGCATGACCAAACTGGCGCAGTGCGACCTGTGCATCATGAGCCCGGAGCGCTGCCACTTTGATGCCGGCACCTGCCGCGATCCGGTGTGGGGCGAGCAGTTCTGCATGACCGACCACGTGGTTTACCTGGCCAATTCGTCGGGGATCAAGGTTGGCATCACCCGTGCTACGCAATTGCCGACGCGTTGGCTCGATCAGGGCGCCAGTCAGGCGTTGCCGATCGTGCGCGTGGCCACGCGGCAGCAGTCGGGTTTCGTCGAAGACCTGTTCCGCAGCCAGGTGGCGGACAAGACCAACTGGCGCGCATTGCTCAAGGGCGATGCCGTGGCGGTGGATCTGGCGCAGGTGCGCGAGCAGTTGTTCGACAGCTGCGCCGAAGGTTTGCTCGGTTTGCAGGAGCGATTCGGCCTACAGGCAATTCAGAAAATTACCGATGTAGAACCGCTGGAGATCCGCTATCCAGTCGAGCAATACCCGGCCAAGATTGTCAGCTTCAACCTGGACAAGAACCCGATTGCCGAAGGCACGCTGCTGGGGATCAAGGGCCAGTACCTGATCTTCGACACCGGCGTGATCAACATTCGTAAATACACGGCTTACCAGCTCGCCGTGCATCAATAAGGACTTCAGCATGCGCACCGAACAACCGAAGATGATTTACCTGAAGGACTATCAGGCGCCCGAGTACCTGATCGACGAAACACACCTGACCTTCGAGTTGTTCGAGGATCACAGCCTGGTGCACGCGCAGTTGGTGATGCGCCGCAACCCGGCGCGTGGCCCGGGCCTGCCGCCGCTGGTACTTGATGGCCAGCAGCTGGAATTGCTCTCGGTGACCCTGGCCGATAAAGAGCTTGATGCCGCTGATTATCAATTGTCCGAGAACCACCTGACCCTGCAACCGACCAGCGAAACCTTCACGGTCGACACCAGCGTCAAGATCCACCCGGAAACCAACACCGCACTGGAAGGCCTGTACAAGTCCGGCACGATGTTCTGCACCCAGTGCGAGGCCGAAGGTTTCCGCAAGATCACCTATTACCTCGACCGCCCGGACGTGATGAGCAAGTTCACCACCACCGTGGTCGCCGAACAGCACAGCTATCCGGTGCTGCTCTCCAACGGCAACCCGATTGCCTCGGGCCCGGGCGAAGACGGCCGGCACTGGGCGACGTGGGAAGATCCGTTCATGAAACCGGCGTACCTGTTTGCACTGGTGGCCGGTGATTTGTGGTGCGTTGAAGACACCTTCACCACCATGACTGAGCGCAACGTCGCGCTGCGCATTTACGTCGAGCCGGAAAACATCGACAAGTGCCAGCACGCGATGACCAGCCTGAAGAAGTCGATGCGCTGGGACGAAGAGGTCTACGGTCGCGAGTACGATCTGGACATCTTCATGATCGTCGCCGTGAATGACTTCAACATGGGTGCGATGGAGAACAAGGGCCTCAACATCTTCAACTCCAGCGCCGTGCTCGCTCGCGCCGAAACCGCTACCGATGCTGCACACCAGCGCGTCGAGGCGATCGTCGCCCACGAATATTTCCACAATTGGTCGGGCAACCGCGTGACCTGCCGCGACTGGTTCCAGTTGTCGCTGAAGGAAGGCTTCACGGTGTTCCGTGATTCCGGCTTCTCCGCCGACATGAACTCGGCCACGGTCAAGCGCATTCAGGACGTGGCTTATCTGCGTACCCACCAGTTCGCCGAAGATGCCGGCCCGATGGCCCACGCCGTGCGCCCGGACAGCTTCATCGAGATCTCCAACTTCTACACCCTGACCGTGTACGAAAAGGGCTCGGAAGTGGTCGGCATGATCCACACCTTGCTCGGCGCCGAAGGCTTTCGTAAGGGCAGCGATCTGTACTTCGAACGCCACGATGGTCAGGCAGTGACGTGCGATGACTTCATCAAGGCCATGGAAGATGCCAACGGCGTCGACCTGACCCAGTTCAAGCGCTGGTACAGTCAGGCCGGTACACCGCGTCTGGCGGTGAGCGAGTCTTATGATGCAGCGGCAAAAACCTACAGCCTGACCTTCCGCCAGAGCTGCCCGGAAACCCCGGACAAAGTTGAAAAACTGCCGTTCGTGATCCCGGTCGAGCTCGGCCTGCTCGACAGCAAAGGCAACGAAATTGCCCTGCGTCTGGCTGGCGAAGCATCAGCGCAGGGCACCACCCGCGTGATTTCGGTGACCGAAGCCGAGCAGACCTTCACTTTCGTCGACGTCGCTGAACAGCCGCTGCCATCGCTGCTGCGCGGCTTCTCGGCACCGGTGAAACTGAGCTTCCCGTACAACCGCGATCAGTTGATGTTCCTGATGCAGCACGACAGCGACGGTTTCAACCGCTGGGATGCCGGGCAGCAACTGTCGGTACAAGTCCTGCAAGAACTGATCGGCCAGCAGCAGAAGGGCGAGAGTCTGAAGCTTGACCCGCGTCTGGTGTCGGCGCTGCGCACGGTGCTGTCGGACGAATCGCTGGATCAGGCGATGGTCGCGGAAATGCTTTCGCTGCCAGGTGAGGCGTACCTCACCGAAATCAGCGAAGTGGCTGACGTCGATGCGATCCATATCGCTCGTGAGTTCGCCCGCAAGCAATTGGCCGAAGGCTTGTTCGAGGCGCTGTGGCTGCGTTATCAGGTCAACCGTGACCTGTCGAAGAAAACCCCGTACGTCGCCGAAGCCGAGCATTTCGCCCGTCGCGCGCTGCAGAACATTGCGCTGTCGTACCTGATGCTCAGCGGCAAGCCGGAAGTGCTGGCCGCGGCGCTGGAGCAATTCGAAGCGGCCGACAACATGACCGAGCGCCTGACTGCGCTGGCGGTGTTGGTCAACTCGCCGTTCGAAGAGCAGAAGGCGGCGGCGCTGGCGAGTTTCGCCGAACACTTCAAGGACAACCCGCTGGTCATGGATCAGTGGTTCAGTGTGCAGGCTGGCAGCACCTTGCCGGGTGGTCTGGAACGCGTGAAAGCGTTGATGCAGCACCCGGCGTTCAACATCAAGAACCCGAACAAGGTGCGTGCGCTGGTCGGCGCGTTTGCCGGGCAGAACCTGATCAACTTCCACGCGGCAGATGGCTCCGGCTATCGCTTCCTCGCGGATCTGGTAATCGAGCTGAACGGCTTCAACCCGCAGATCGCCTCGCGCCAACTGGCGCCACTGACCCGCTGGCGCAAATACGACAGCGCCCGTCAGGCGTTGATGAAGGCTGAGCTGGAGCGGATTCGGGCGTCGGGGCAGTTGTCGAGTGACGTGTTTGAGGTGGTGAGCAAGAGCCTGGCTTGATTATGTGTTGAAGTCGGTGTTCCAGCTGTGGACCGGCCCTCACCCTAACCCTCTCCCAGTGGGAGAGGGGACTGACCGGGGTGCATGTTCGAGTTACACCGACCTGAAAGTCCGGAGTCGAACTCAGGTTTTGAACAGCACGAAGATCGGCTCCCTTTCCCCCTCGCCCCCCTGGGGGAGAGGGCTGGGGTAAGATGTAAACCTCACTACTAAGCCCAAGCCATATACATAAAAAACGCCGCATTAATCAATGCGGCGTTTTTTATTGACTAAAAGTTACTTCAGGTCAAAACGGTCGAGGTTGGTGACTTTCGTCCAGGCTGCGACGAAGTCTTTGACGAACTGCTCCTTGGCATCCGAGCTGGCATACACCTCGGCCAATGCGCGCAATTGCGCATTGGAACCAAACACCAGATCAACCCGCGTCGCCGTCCACTTCACGCTGCCGGTTTTACGGTCGCGTCCTTCGAACTCATCCGCATCCCTTGAAGTCGGCTTCCACTCCACGCCCATGTCCAGCAGGTTGGTGAAGAAGTCATTGCTCAGCGCTTCAGTTTGCGCAGTGAACACACCATGCCGGGTTTGCCTGACGTTGGTGTTCAACACCCGCAGGCCACCCAGCAGCACAGTCATTTGCGGCGCGGTGAGCGTCAGTAGTTGCGCCTTGTCGATCAGCAGTGCTTCGGCCGAAACGGTGTATTTGCCTTTGCTGTAGTTGCGGAAGCCATCGGCAATCGGTTCGAGGAAGCCGAACGACTCAACATCGGTTTGCGCTTGGGTGGCATCGGTACGGCCCGGTGTGAACGGTACTGAGACGGAATGGCCAGCGTTTTTCGCCGCCTGTTCGACCCCCGCATTACCTGCCAGCACGATCAGATCCGCCAACGAGACTTGCTTGCCGGCGGCGCCACCATTGAACTCGTTCTGAATCCCCTCGAGCGTTTGCAGGACCTTGGCCAATTGTTCCGGCTGATTGGCTTGCCAGGAACGCTGTGGCTCCAGGCGCAGACGACCACCGTTGGCGCCACCGCGTTTGTCCGAACCACGGAACGTTGAAACCGCCGCCCACGCGGTCGAGACCAATTGCGCTACCGACAATCCAGAGGCGAGGATTTTGCTTTTCAGTGCTGCAGCGTCGTTGTTGTCGATCAGTGCATGCGTGACCTGGGGAATCGGGTCTTGCCAAAGCAGTTCTTCATTGGGCAGTTCCGGGCCGAGGTAGCGCGACAACGGGCCCATGTCACGGTGAATGAGTTTGTACCAGGCGCGGGCAAAGGCATCGGCCAGTTGATCCGGGTTGGCCAGGAAGCGCCGCGAAATCTGCTCGTACGCCGGATCGAAACGCAGCGCCAGGTCAGAGGTCAGCATGGTTGGCGAAAGTTTCTTGCTCGGGTCGTGGGCGTGGGGGACGGTGCCGGCACCGCCGCCATTTTTCGGTATCCACTGATGCGCGCCGGCCGGGCTTTTGCTCAGCTCCCACTCGAAACCGAAGAGGTTTTCCAGGTAGTTGTTGCTCCAGCGGGTGGGCGTTGTGGTCCAGGTCACTTCGAGGCCGCTGGTGATGGTGTCGCCACCCTTGCCGGTACCAAAGGCGTTGCGCCAGCCCAGACCCTGTTCTTCAAGTCCGGCAGCTTCCGGCTCAGGTCCGACGTTGTCGGCGGGGCCGGCGCCGTGGGTTTTACCGAAGGCGTGGCCGCCTGCGATCAGGGCCACGGTTTCTTCATCGTTCATGGCCATGCGGCCGAAGGTTTCGCGGATATCCAGCGCCGAGGCCACGGGATCCGGATTACCCTCAGGGCCTTCCGGGTTGACATAAATCAGGCCCATCTGCACCGCAGCCAGCGGATTCTCCAGATTGCGTTCGCCCTGATCGGTACGGCTTTCTTCCTTGCCGTGCAGATCTGGCTCCGCTACCAGCGTGCCGTCACCGGGTTCCTGCATGGCGGACTTGTCTTTGCCGTAGCGGCTGTCACCGCCCAGCCATTCGTGTTCCGAACCCCAATAGACATCTTCGTCCGGCTCCCACACATCCGGCCGTCCGCCAGAGAAACCGAAAGTCTTGAAGCCCATCGATTCCAGCGCGACGTTGCCGGTGAGGACAATCAGGTCGGCCCAGGAAATATTGCGACCGTATTTCTGTTTGATCGGCCACAGCAGGCGGCGGGCCTTGTCGAGGCTGACGTTGTCCGGCCAGCTGTTTAGCGGAGCAAACCGTTGCTGGCCGGAGCCGGCGCCACCGCGGCCGTCCGCGGTTCGATAGGTGCCGGCGCTGTGCCAGGCCATGCGGATGAAGAGGGGGCCGTAGTGGCCGAAGTCTGCTGGCCACCAGTCCTGAGAGTCGGTCATCAACGCCGTGAGGTCTTGTTTCAGCGCTTGAAAATCGAGGCTTTTGAAGGCTTTGGCGTAGTCGAAATCCTTGCCGAGCGGATCGGACTTGGGCGAATGCTGGCTGAGGATTTTCAGGTTGAGTTGATTCGGCCACCAGTCACGGTTCGTCGTACCACCACCGGCGGCGTGGTTGAACGAGCATTTCGATTCGTTTGCCATGTTCGGGTCCTTATCAGGTCTGCTACGGCCGGCTCGTGCCGACTTCGGACTAGTAAGGCTAGACCCGACTTGGAGATGCAGCTAATAGGCCGACTATTGGGCGCCGATAGGTAAAGTCTTTTAGCGCTTTCACCGTGCGGTGCGGGCCTCGCCGCAGACCCGATGCCAGCCCGAAAGCCGTGTCCTTGAGCAGCTGTTGTGATGAATGAAACAAGAAACGGGATGGTAGAAAGAAATGTTATTGTATAACATTAAATCGGTTTCATTTTGTTTCTGCCGGCGTTTTCTACAAGCGCTGGCAGCGATCGTCACTTTTCAGCTCATGGAAGTTCTGCAATGCCTGCCCGTTCCCACCCCCTGCAACGACGCCTGAATCCGTTGGCCGCCGCGCTGCTTTTTGCCGCGCCGGTGTTCGCCGCCGACACCCTCGAACTGCAACCCCAGGTCATCACCGGCAATCCGCTTGGCAGCCAGACACTCGCCTCGCCCTCAACCGTGCTGGGCGGCGACGACCTGACGTTTCAACAAAAGGGCAGCCTCGGCGAAACCCTGAACAAGCAACCCGGCGTGTCGTCATCGTATTTCGGCCCGGGCGCGAGCCGGCCGATCATTCGAGGGCAGGACGGTGACCGCATTCGTATTCTGCGTAACGGTGTCGGCGCACTGGACGCCTCATCGCTGTCTTACGATCACGCCGTGCCACTCGACCCGGTCAACGTCGAGCGCATTGAAATCGTGCGCGGCCCGGCAGCCTTGCTGTATGGCGGCAGCGCCATCGGCGGGGTGATCAACACCTTCGACAATCGCATTCCGACCGAGGCCATCGACGGTATCCACGGTGCCGGCGAATTGCGTTATGGCGGTGCCGACACCACGCGCAGCAGCGCAGGCAAACTTGAGGCGGGCAACGGCGAATTCGCTTTGCACCTGGACGCCAGCGCCCGCGAATTCAATGATCTGAAGATCCCCGGATATGCGAAAACCGCTCGCGAACGTGCAGACGACGGTGATTCGAAAAAACATCGCCTGGCCAACAGCGATGGGCGTCAGGACGGCGGTGCGGTGGGTGGCTCCTACACCTGGGATGATGGTTATGCCGGGCTGTCCTACAGCAATTACGATTCGAATTACGGCTCGCCGGCCGAAGACGATGTGCGTATTCGCATGCAACAGGAGCATTACGCTTTCGCGTCCGAGATGCGCAATCTCGACGGGCCGTTCAGTTCGATCAAGCTGGATGCCGGTTACACCGATTACCAGCACCGCGAAATCGAAGGCGGCGAGGTCGGGACGACGTTCAAGAACAAGGGCTACGAGGCGCGAATCGAGGCGCGGCACCAGCCGTTGGGGCCGTTCAATGGAGTGATCGGCGCGCAGGTCAGCCGCAATGAATTCTCGGCACTCGGCGAGGAAGCGTTTGTGCCGCAGACCGATACCGACGCTGGTGCACTGTTCATTCTTGAAGAGCTGCGAGCCACCGATCGATTGCTGTTCACCCTCGGCGGACGTCTGGAACACACCACGGTCGATCCCGACGCCAAAGGCAACGAACGGTTTGCCAACGCTGAGCGCTCCAGCAGTTTCACCGCCGGCAGTCTTTCCTCCGGTGCGGTGTACACGCTGACGCCGATCTGGTCGGTGGCCGCGACGCTGGGCTACACCGAACGCGCACCAACCTTCTACGAGCTGTACGCCAACGGTGCCCACGTCGCGACCGGCACCTATGAGGTCGGTGATGCCGGACTGTCGAAAGAAAAAGCCGTGTCCAGCGACCTCGCGCTGCGATTCGACAACGGCACGCACAAGGGCAGCTTCGGCGTGTTCTACAGCCATTTCTCCAATTACATCGGCTTGCTCGGCACCGGCCGCACGCTGAATGACGAAGGTGAGGTGGACGCCAACGGCATCCCTGAATACACCTACTCCGGCGTACGTGCACGCTTCAGCGGTATCGAAGCGCAGGATCGCTGGACGCTTGGCGAAAATGCCTACGGCAAGTTTGCCCTGGAGCTGTCCGGCGACTACACCCGTGCCAAGAACCTCGACACCGGCGAAGACTTGCCACGCATCGCGCCGTTGCGCTTGAACAGCGGGTTGTTGTGGGAACTGGACAAATGGCAGGCGCGGATCGATGTCGAGCACGCCAGTGCACAACATCGCGTGCCGGCCAATGAAAGCAGCACCGATGGCTACACCACGCTGGGTGCCAATCTCGGTTATCACTTCGACGTCGGCCAGAGCAAATGGCTGGCCTTCGTCAATGCCGAGAACCTGACCAATCAAACCGTGCGTTACGCCAGTTCGATCCTGCGCGACATTGCGCCGGCAGAAGGACGCAGCATTCAGGTCGGGTTGCGCACAACGTTCTGACCCCCATCCCTGTAGGAGCTACCGCAGGCTGCGATCTGTTGATCTTGTCTTTCTAAAAACAACATCAAAAGATCGCAGCCTGCGGCAGCTCCTACAGGTGGATGATCAGATGGGTGATCAAGTGGATTGCGCGGTGTCGTCGTCCGGCACGTCGTCGAGCATGTCCTCTTGCCCCGGCAGTTCAGTGATCACGCTGAAGTCCGTGACCTCGACGGCGCCCAAGCCATAACCCAGCAAATGAAAGGAAAACGCTTTGCGCTCTTGCGGGTTGTCGAAGCTGAAATTCATTTGCAGCGGCTGGTCGGCAGTTGCCACCATTTCTGCTGGCAGACCGATCTGCACGTCCTGTTCAAACTCCTTGGCCTTGAGTTGAATGTACGCCGCCTGCTGCGGATCAACCGAACGCACGGTCAGGCGCACGCGGGTGTGCGAGCCCTTGGGCATTTCCAGATACTGCGCGCCGATCAGGTTGTCGGCCCAGTCATCCTTGATCTGCGCTTGCAGCGGGATGACGTTGGTGCTGCCGAACTGATAGCGATGATTGAGCGGTGTGCGCAGCAACGACAGGTCCAGCGCGTTGGCGCGGGCGGCGATCTGCCGGGCGGGGTGACCGCTGTAGGTGCCTTTGTACGTGGCGTTTTCGGCGATGAAGCCGGCGCTTTGGTAATAACGACAGCGGCGCGGCATGTCGCATTCGGAAAAGATTCCCTGGCCATTGTGGTAGCGCAGTTTGCCGTTGGTGAACGACATGATCTCGCGCCCGGTATCGTAATCGCGGAATAACGAACGACCGCTCAGCGCGGAGGGCACCGGCAGGTCGAAATAATCGAGGATCGAGGTGCTCAGATCGACGTGGCCATACACGCCTTTGTTCAGCCGTGGCAGCTGTTCGTGCTCCGGCGCCAGCGTCAGATTGAACCCCCACGACGAGGCCAGTCGCACGCCGTCGATGCCGTGGGATTCATCCGAAGTGATCACCACCAGCGTGTCTTTCAACACGCCTTGGCGTTCCAGCCCGCTGAGGAACTGCTCCAGCGCATCGTCGAGATAACCGACGGCGGCTTGCTTGGGCGTTTCATAGCGCTGCAGATAGTCTTCCGGTGCGGAGTAGGGCTGGTGAGTGCCGACGGTCAACAACGTCAGCATCCACGGTTGTTTTTGCTTTTTCAGTTGGCCGACATAATCCAGCGCACCCTCAAAAAACGCCTTGTCATCCTTGCCCCAGGGGAATTCCAGATAGTTGCTGTTGGTGAACCATTCCAGGCCATGGGTCGCATCGAAACCAATGTGCGGCATGATCTTGTCTTTGGCCATGAAGCGCAGGCCGGCACCTTGCAGGTAGTGCGTGCTGAAGCCGTGTTCGCGCAGTTGCGCCGGCAGACAAGCCTGATTGCGTTCGTTAAGGGTCAGCATCTCCACGCCCTTGGGCGTGCCGTTATTGAGCTTGTCGTAATCGCCGCAGAGCATCGCGTACAGACCGCGAATGGTCTGGTGCGTGTGCAGCACGTAATCCGGAGTGTTCATGCCGCGCTCGGCCCAGCGGCTGAGGTTGGGCATCAGGTCTTCCTGATAATGGCTGCCGATGGCTTCGCGGTTGGCGCGGATGTAGGCACCGGGAATGCCTTCCAGGGCGATGATCAAGACGTTGCGCGCCTGACCCGGCGCGGCCAGCAGTTTTTGCCCGTTGAGATCGACGTCAGTCAGCCCGGCCATGGCCGGCGCGGGTTCTTCGACATCGCCATCCAGCCATTCCTCGGCGCGGATCTGCAGGTCCGCGACCTCGCTGGCCATCAGTTGATGCGGCAGGTTGTAGGCACGCCATGGATCAGCCTCGCTCGGCCACAGGTTCTGCACTGCCCAATGTGCGGCGAACAGCACCAGCGGCGCGCTCCAGACCACGCGGGGCAGGGCTGGGCGCGATGTACCACGTGCAGTGAATTGCGTCAGCAGCCAGAACAGCAGCGCCAGCAGCAGGGTGATGGCCAACGCCGGATGCGCGAGGCCACCGCCGGTGGAGTTTTCGACGAATTGCGGGTCGATCAGGTAATGAATGTCCGAAGGTGTCGGCAAGCGGCCGACGGCGCTGACCAGTTCGGCAGTCGCCACTGCCAGCAGGCCGCAGAACAGCAGCAGCGGCAGCGCCAGCCACCACGCCCGGCGATGCAACAGCACGACCAGCAGGCTGCCGATGGCCAGATCCGACAGATAACCCAACGGGGTCGACCAGCCCAGCGCCGCGCGCAGGCACAGCGGCACGATCAGCGTGAGAAAGATCAGCGAAAAGAGGCGGGCAGAGGGCTGCCGTAACCGGTTAAAAAGAGCGTTCACAAAAAAGACCTTCCAGCCATTAAAACGTCATAAAAGTGTGCGCGATGATACCAAGGGTGGGCTGTCTGATCGCTCTTTTAAACGCTCAACTGATGCGCCGACGCAGCGGCTTCCGATACCGATGAAATACCTGTAACCCCGGCCAGCCCTCGCGTCGGCGGGTAATCAGCGATATTGCCGACGGCGGATTTATTGTTTCAGGCTGTTTAGCCGGCACCGGATCCGTGTAGGAGCTGCGGCACGCTGCGATCTTTTGATCCTGATTTTTTAAAAAACACGATCAAAAGATCGCAGCCTCGTTGCACTCGTCAGCGCCTACAGGGGATTGGTGTTGAACGGGCCTTTGATCTGTTAAAGCTGCATTTGCGAAACGCTGCGATTTACAATGGCCGACCTCTGATGGAGATCAGCCTTCGTGGATGTTCTCGAACAACTCTATGTTCACCTTGATCGGTGGATCATCGCCCCGGTCAGCGGGCAGTTTGTCGGTCTGTTCGATCTGAATGGGCGCCTCGGCGTGGGGTTTATCGTCGCCTCCTACAGCGTCGCCTACGTGCTGTTTCGCTATCGTAAATCCCGGCACCTCACGGCAGCGCCGTCGTTCTGGCAATTCATCGGCGGCAACCGCGTGTTCGGGCATCGCTCGGCATGGCTGGATTATCGCTATTACTTCATCAAGGCCATTCTCAAAGTCATCTGGGTGCTGCCGATCGTCGCGCTGGTCGATCCGTGGATCCTGCGTTCCGGCGACTATCAGCAGTTTTTCAGCCATCTGTGGGGCGCGCGCGAACAAGTGCCGAATCACCCCTTCATCGCACTGTTCTACGGCGTCGGCGTATTTCTGCTCAAGGACTTCCTGCATTACTGGATTCATCGCGCCTTTCATTCGCGCTACCTGTGGGAGTTTCACAAGGTGCATCATTCGGCGCCGGTGCTGGTGCCCGCCACGGCGAGCCGGATTCATATTGTCGAAACCCTGGTCGAGCGGTTGGTGATGACCGTCGGCATCGCTGCGTTTGCCGGAGCGGTCTGGTACTACTGTGGTGGCGAAATCAGCCGCTACACCTTGTTCGGCGTGACCTGGCTGGTGCTGATCCTCAATAGCCTCGCGTCGAACCTGCGCCACAGCCATGTCTGGCTGTCGTTCGGCCCGGCGATCGAACACGTACTGAATAGCCCGGCGCAGCACCAGATCCATCACAGTGACGCCGCGCGCCACCGCAACAGGAACTTCGCCACCAATCTGTCGGTGTGGGACTGGATGTTTGGCACGTTATACGTCACCACCTCAACGCCGGAGCCATTGCGCTTCGGCACCGGTGAGGCGGATCGCGATCGCTACCTGACGCTGTACAGCCTGATCGTCATGCCCTTTGTAGATACCGCCCGACGCTTTCTGCCCGCCAAGCAGCCGCGTGCTATCGATATGCAATAAAGGTATTTAATGTAAGTTTTTTATAGCGATACAGTCCGGCCTTTTAGCAAATCCGCTGGCCTTGGTCGAGCAAATCGTCAAAGACCCGGAAATCGATTTCACCGTGGTGCCGCAGCGCACCTTTATCTATGCCGAGAAATTGCAGGAGCCGGGCGTGCTGAAGAACAAGGCAGAGAGCTGGAAGTATTATTTCTTTGAGGAAGCGCATGGCGGCGCGGGGAACTGACAACGCCGGGTCAAGGAGGGAACGCCGGGTCAAGGTGGGAACACCGGGGGTTGTTTCTGGACAGCGTAATAGCCACTCAGTAGCATTCGATTCCAACGGATTATCCCTTCGCACGTCGTCCGACGTGGAACGCTCAAGGAATCGACATGCGTGACACCCCCAATGATCCGCAACGAACGGTCGTGACCCTGGTCAACGGCGAGATTCGTTGTGAAACGCAGATCAGTTTCAGCTCGATGTCGCTCGTCGATGGCGAGATTCGGGTGCATCGTGCTGAAGGCAATCAGCTAGACGTTCCGGTGCCCGGGGCGGACTTCGCGCTGCGCTTTGATCTGGACGGCGTGCAAAAAGTAACGGCGACGCAACAGACGCCGGTTGAACCGGTGCCTGCCGATGACAGCTTGAAGTTATTCACCTCGAAAACCGTATGGATCACCCTCGGGCTGTGGTTCTTCGTCAGTTCGGTGTTTGGTTGGCTGGGGATTGTGGCGGCAGGCGGATATCTCGGTTACCAGTGGAGTGAGGTTGAGAAGCGCAAGGAACAGTTGGCCAAGGCGCCCGTAGATAAAGCCGTGACCCGTTCCGCCTCGGGGATGTCACGGGAAAGCGTGCGCAGGGCTTTGGCCCGCAAGCGTTAGTGCATACCCAAAACAAAAAAGGGGCGGCCTGATCATCGATCAGGCCGCCCCTTTTTTTACAGCCCAGTCAGATCAATGCATCTTGCTGTGATCGTGACCTTCCATGTTGGTCAGCGCGCGCACCGGCGCTTTGACCTCGATGGTTTCTTTCTCGCCCTTGGCGTTCTCGACGGTCAGGGTCAGCGGCACTGTTTCGCCTTCTTTCAACTGACCGCTGAGGCCCATCAGCATCACGTGGTAGCCGTTCGGATCAAGCTTGACGGCTTTGCCGGCCGGCAGTTCGACGAACTTCACCGGGCCCATGCTCATGACGTCGTTCTTCATGGTCATTTCGTGGATCTGCACGTCTTTGGCCACTGGTGTGGCGACGCTGAGCAGTTTGCTGTCGCTGTCGGCGGTGAGGGTCATGAACGCGCCACTGGCGGTCTGGGTCGGCACGGTGGCGCGGACCCAGGCGTCGTCGATTTGGGTCTGTGCCGACGCCTGGAACGCCAGGCCCATCAGCGACAGGGTCAGCGCGGCGCGTTTGATGTGGTTCAGAACAGGGTGCATCAGCAAACCTCCATAACAGTAAGCAAATCTTCCGTGCATTGTTCTGCCGAAAGCGATGTGGACAGACCCAGGCGCAGACCGCCATTGGAGTCGTAAACGTAACTGGTGGCAGTGTGCGAGATGGTGTAGGTGTCGCCGGCCGGGACTTTCTCGTAGAACACGTCGAATTCCTTGGCCGTGGCCGCGGTTTCCTCAAGCGTGCCGTACAGCGCAACGAACGTCGGGTCGAAGGCTTTCATGTAGGCGTCGAGGATTTCCGGGGTGTCGCGTTCGGGATCGAGGCTGATGAAAATCACCTGCAAGCGGTCGCCATCGGCGCCCATCAGCTTCTTGATTTTCGCCGCGCGGGCGAGGGTGGTCGGGCAGACTGCCGGGCACTGGGTGAAACCGAAGAACACCATCGGCATCATGCCGCGAAAGCTCGACAGCGTCATGGTTTCGCCATCGGTGTTCTTCAGTTTGAAGGTGCGTCCCATGATCTTGTTACTCAGATCCTTGCCGTACTTGTACGACAGTTGGCCGCGGGTGTCGCAGCCGGCGAGCAGGCCGAGCCCGAGTACGCCCATTCCCGCAAGCACCTTGCGGCGAGTCAACAAAGCCGTCATCTAATACCGCCTTTTGCAGCCCGTCAGTCGACAGGACTGGCGGGGGGTTAACCGTAAAAGCGGCGCATGATACCAAACTGAGACCAGACGACGGCTGCGGATCGCCGCGCGGTGTGGGATCTGGCGACAAAAGGTGTAAGAAAAAGTGACGAGTGCTTACTGCGCTTGCGCCGCATCGGCCCGCCAGCCGCCGCCCAGCGCGGTGTACAGGTTGACCTCGGCGACCAGTTGCGCGAGGCGGTCGGTGATCAATCCTTGCTGCGAACTGAACAGCGAACGCTGCGCATCGAGGAACGTCAGGCTGCTGTCGACGCCGTTCTTGTAACGATTTTGCGCGAGGTTGTAATAGGTTTGCGTGGCCTCGACCAGATCGCGTTGCGCCTGCAATTGCTGCTGATAGGTGGCGCGCGCGGCGAGCCCGTCGGCGACTTCCTGAAACGCCGTTTGAATCGATTTTTCGTATTCGGCGACGGCAACGTCTTTCTGCAGTTTCGAATAATCCAGGCTTGCGCGCAGGCTGCCGGCGTTGAAGATCGGCAGGTTGATTTGCGGTTGAAAGGTCCACGCGCCGGAACCACCGCCAAACAACCCGGACAGATCGCGGCTGGAAGTGCCGGCATTGGCGGTCAGGCTGACACTGGGGAAAAACGCCGCCCGCGCCGCGCCGATATTGGCGTTGGCGGCTTTCAGTTTGTATTCGGCCTGGAGAATGTCCGGGCGCCGTTGCAGCAAGTCCGAGGGCAAGCCGGCCGGCAGTTGCTCGACCAGATCGCTGGCCAGCGGTTGCCCGGGCAAGGACGCCGGCACCGGCGTGCCGACCAGCAAGGTCAGGCTGTTCAGGTCCTGGGCGACCTGGCGCTGGTAGCGCGCCAGATTGGCCCGTGAACTGTCGACGCTGGTTTGCGCCTGCGCCTGCTCCAGCGCCGAGGATTTGCCGGCATCGCGATTGCGCGTGGTCAGGTGCAGGCTTTGCTCGTCGGCGGCGAGGGTGTCGCGGGTCAGTTCGAGCAGTTCCTGATCGGCGCGCCAGGTCAGGTAGGCATTGGCGACGTTGGCCACCAGACTCAATTGTGCGCTGCGCCGCGCCTGTTCGGTCGCCAGCCAGGTTTGCAGCGCCTGCTCGCTGAGGCTGCGCACCCGGCCGAAGAAATCCAGTTCGTAGGCGCTGATACCGAGGTTGACCGCGTAGGTCGAGTTGATCAGCGCCTTGCCTTGGGTCACGCTAGGCGGCATGCGCTGGCGTGATTCGCTGGCATTGGCCGACACTGCCGGGTACAAGTCGGCGCGTTGAATGCGGTATTGCGCCTGAAACGCTTCGACGTTGAGCGCCGCGACGCGCAGGTCGCGGTTGTTGACCAGGGCGCTTTCGATCAGTCGTTGCAGGGCCGGATCGTTGAACAGCGTGCGCCAGTCTTCGCTGGACGTGGCGGCCTGCGTTGGCAGCGGATATTGCGTTGCAACCGGTGAGGCGGGCCGCTGGTAGTCGGGAATCAAGGAGCAGCCGGCCATCAGCATGGCCATGGACAGCAGAGAAAATCGCAACGTCGACATCAAACAGCCTCGTTCATGAAAGAGCAGATGCTTGTAGTGAATAACCTAAGCCAGACACTCCCCCCGTAGGAGCTGCGGCACGCTGCGATCTTTTGATCCAAAAAAAGCAGAATCAAAAGATCGCAGCGTGCCGCAGCTCCTACAGGGGGGGAAGTCAGTTGAACCGGCTCAGGCCCCGGCCATCCATTTCGCCAGCCCATGCCGGCCACTGACCCCCAGTTTCGCCGTGGCGCGCTTGAGATAAGTCTCGATCGAGCTGTTCTTGACCCTCAGCTGTTCTGCCATTTGCGGCACCGTGCCGCCGGTCAACAGGCCCAGGCACACCTCCTTTTCGCGTGCCGAGAGAACGATGCCGCTCAGTCCCAGGCGTTCATCGAATACCTGCGCCAGCGGGGCTTGATCCAGTTCGGCCAAGGGCTGGCGCGGTTGTCTGGCGAGGAGTTGCCGACTGATCTGCGCATGGCGCTCGATCAGCGGCAGCAAGGTGTCGGAAAGGCTCTTGAGAAATGACAGTTCCGGCAGGGAAAACACGCGTTGGGTGTGCGGTCGGTAAAACGAGATGACGCATCGGCGGTTCGAGGTGCGCGAGACCAGATTGCACTGGTGGGCGCTGTGCTGCGGGTGGCGTGGCTGGAGCGAGGCTTTCAGTTGGATCAACAGCGAGTCGTTCATCTCGATCATCTTCTGTAGCAACGGATGATCGTCCGGTCGCTGCAACGGGTCGGGCGGCGGGAAAGTCTGCGCCTGCCCGGCGCTGCCCAGCGGCTTGATCTCGACCACGCTGGCCTGACGCTCATCCAGCGTCCATTCACTCAGATCGACGCGGTTGACCGGCACCAGGGTGTCGACCAACTGGAACATGTTGGTGGCGAAGTGATCGTCGCCCGTGCTTGCAATCAGCTCCCCCAGTTGCCAGTAAAAGTGCGGGTTTTCCATGTTGCGAATGCTGCCGGTCAGATTCATATCCTTGTCATCCCTGTTTCAGAGCCATCACTGAATCGTCTGCCGTCTATGTAAAAGCCGCCCACGCAGTCATTTCTCCTTGAACATGATCCGGTGGGGGATTTAAGCCTATGGATTTGTCCTACGTCTGTAGGGGAAAACAGGGACACAAAGTGCCACTATTTCTGAATCTTGGCGCCGGGGTTCTGGCGGGGCGCAACACCAGCGAGGCGTCGCAAGTGACTGTTCAGTCATGCCAAGACCCTGAAAACCGGGGTAATGCTTTTGGCTGATCGGCGATGCCCAGGCAAATGGCGGCGCTGCTATGTGGTTCTTTTCCTACAAGCTTTTCAGAATTTCCTCTCCGAACTTCTAGGCAGTGCCTACGCTAGCCACGCCAGAACGGCCAAACAGCCGCGTGCAGGCGATGTGGTTGTCCGGGTTTCAGGTGTCATGTCGGTGTCGGGGCCGATGCTTGAATACCCGGCAAATTACATGAGATGGATCTTATGCCGCCTATTTCTGCCAACGTGGCGGACGATCAGTCCGCGCCTGTCGAGACGTTCCCTCTGACTGCCGCCCAACGGGATATCTGGCTGGACCAACTGTGTCGCGGAGATTCGCCGCTGTACAACATTGGCGGTTACGTCGAACTGAGCGGGCCTCTGGATCCGCAGGTGCTGCAAGCGGCACTTGAGCGACTGGTTGCAGGCCACGATGGCTTGCGCACGGTGCTGCTCGCCGAGGTCGGTGACGACGGCCTGCCGTTGCAGGGATTTGCCCGGCAGTTGCCGGTGGCCATGCCGCTGCATGATGTCAGCGAGCATCCAGCACCACAGTCAGCGGCACAGGCGTTGATCGAAAAACAGATGGCGCAGGCGTGCCTGTTGAGCGGCCAAGCATTGTTTCGCTTCAGCCTGATTCGCCTTGATCGGCACCGTCACTGGCTTGCGGCGCAGGCGCACCATTTGATCATCGATGGCTGGGGTTTCGGTCTGTTGTTCAAATCGCTGGGGGAAATCTACAGCGCGTTGTGCCGTGGCGAGCAGCCAGCCGTGGCGGCGCCGTCCTATGTCGGCTTCATCGACGATGACGCGCGCTACCGGCAGTCATCGCGCTATGAACTCGATCAACGCTACTGGCTGGACAAGTACCGCAGTATTCCCGAACCCTTGCTGACGCCGCGTCATCACGAACCCCTCGACCCTGAAACGGCGCCCAGCCTGATCCATGTCGAGGCTTTTCCGACGCTGTTGCACGAACGCATGAAAGACACCGCGCGGCAGCTCGGCGGCTCGGCGTTTCATGTGCTGCTGGCAGCGCTGCACGTGTATTTCAGTCGCACCGCGCAACGTGACGAGTGGGTGGTCGGCTTGCCGATCCTCAATCGCTCCGGGGCCATTTTCAAAAGCACTTTGGGCTTGTTCACTCAGGTCAGCGCGATGCGCATGGGCTTTGGTCGAACACTTTCATTTGCCGAATTGATCAAGGCGATCGGCGCTGGCCTGAAGCAGGATTTCCGTCATCAGCGCTACCCGCTGAGCGAGATGAACCGCGCGCTGGGCCTGTTGCGCGAAGACCGTTCGCAGCTGTTCGAATTGTCGGTGTCCTACGAGCAGGATGACCATGAATATCGCTACGGTGAGGCGCCGGGGCACGTGATCAAGGTCTCCAACCAGCACGAAGCGACACCGCTGGCCATTCACCTGCGCAGCAACCGTTACAACGACAAGGCCTGGTTGCATCTGGTGTATTCGCCGGCATATTTCGCGGCGGATGAGATCGCCTCGTTCACTGAGCGCTTGTTGCTGATCCTTGAGCAAGGCCTGGAATCTCCCGAACGGGCGGTCGCCGATTTCGACCTGAGCACGCCGGCAGAAATCGCCCGGATCAATGAGTGGAACGACACTGGGGTCGGCTATCCGCAAGGCCAGATGATTCATCAGCGCTTCGAGTCGCGGGCAGCCGAACAGCCGGACGCGGTCGTCGCCACTTATCAGGGACGAACGCTGAGCTACGCCGAACTGAATCGGCAGGCCAATGCGCTGGCCCATCATCTGCTGGGCCTTGGCGTACGGCCTGATGAGCGGGTTGCGATTGTTGCGCGCAGGGGCCTGGAAACACTGGTCGGGCTGCTGGCGACGCTCAAGGCTGGCGCCGCTTATGTGCCGATTGACCCGGCGCATCCGCCCGAGCGCCTGAGTTATCTGCTCAGCGACTGCGCTCCCGTGGTGGTGCTGACGCAAAGCGCTGTGCGCGAGCGTTTACCCGCCACCGCGTTGCCAGTGATCGAGCTTGATCGACGCGAATGGTCTCTCGACAACATCACTAATCTCGACGTACCCGGGCTGAACACCGGCAACCTCGCCTATGTGATTTACACCTCCGGCTCGACCGGGCTGCCCAAGGGGGTGATGGTCGAACACCGCACGTTGGCCAATCTGGTTGATTGGCACTGCGCGGCCTTCGCTCTCGGCGCCGGGCAGCACACGTCGAGCCTCGCCGGGTTCGGTTTCGACGCGATGGCGTGGGAGATCTGGCCGGCGCTGTGTGCCGGGGCGACGGTGCATTTTTCACCCGCGAGCGAAGGCAACGAAGACATCGACGCACTGCTCGCCTGGTGGCGTGCGCAACCGCTGGACGTCAGCTTCCTGCCAACACCGATTGCCGAATATGCCTTCAGTAAACAACTCGATCACCCGACCTTGCGCACCTTGCTGATCGGCGGTGATCGCCTGCGTCAGTTCAATCGTGCGCAGTCGTTTGCGGTGGTCAACAACTATGGCCCGACCGAAGCCACGGTGGTCGCCACTTCAGGCCTGATCACCCCGGGGCAGGCGTTGCACATCGGCAAACCGCTGAGCAATGCCACGGCTTACTTGCTCGACGAGCAGCAGCGCCCGGTGCCGCTCGGCATCATCGGCGAGTTGTATGTCGGCGGCGCCGGTGTCGCCCGCGGTTATCTGAACCGGCCGCAATTGACCGCCGAACGCTTCCTTGACGACCCGTTCAGCACGCAGCCGGATGCGCGCATGTACCGCACCGGCGATCTCGCCCGTTGGCGCGCCGATGGCAATCTTGAGTACATCGGCCGTAACGACGATCAGGTGAAAGTTCGCGGTGTGCGTGTCGAGCCGGGCGAAATCGAAGCCGCTCTCGCCAGCCATGCGGCGGTGCAGGAGGCCGTGGTGCTGGTGCGCGACGGCCAACTGTTGGCGTGGTTCACCGAGCGTGAAGCGCTGGACATCCTGCAATTGCACGCGCACCTGACCTCGCGCTTGCCGGCCGCCATGCTGCCGGCCGCTTACGTACGTTTGGCGACGTTACCGCTGACGGCCAATGGCAAGCTCGACCGCCAGGCCCTGCCGGCACCGGGGCCGGAAGCGTTGATCCGTCGTCAGTACGAGGCGCCACAGGGTGACGTCGAAATCGCTTTGGCGCAGATCTGGGCCGAGGTCTTACAGGTCGAGCGGGTAGGGCGTCACGACCATTTCTTTGAGCTGGGCGGCCACTCGTTGTTGGCGGTCGGCCTGATCGAACGCATGCGCCAGATCGGCATGAGCAGTGATGTGCGGGTGCTGTTCAACCAGCCGACACTGGCAGCGCTGGCAGCGGCGGAGGGCAGTGGTCGCGAAGTCGAGGTGGCGGCCAACCGCATTCCTGCCGATTGCACGCACATCACGCCTGACCTGCTGCCACTGGTGCAACTGGATCAGGCGATGATCGAACGTATCGTCGCGACAGTGCCGGGCGGCGCCGCCAACGTGCAGGACATCTACCCGTTGGCGCCGTTGCAGGAAGGCATTCTCTATCACCACATCACCGCCGCGCAGGGCGATCCGTATCTGCTGCAATCACTGCTGGCGTTCGACAGCACCGAGCGGGTCGAGGCCTTCGCCGCTGCGTTGCGTCAGGTCATGGCACGCCACGACATCCTGCGCACGGCCGTGGTCTGGGAAGGGCTGACGTCACCGGTGCAAGTGGTTTGGCGTGAGGCCATTTTGCCGGTGCAGGAGGTTGAACTTGACCCTGTCCACGGCGCGATCATCGATCAATTGCACGAGCGCTTCGACGCGCGGCGCTATCGCCTCGATGTCAGTCAGGCACCGCTGTTGCGTCTGATGTTTGCCCCTGACCCGGCAAATAACCGCGTGGTCGGCATCTTGTTGTTCCATCATTTGGCGATGGATCACATCGCGCTGGAGGCGATGCGCGAAGAAATCCACGCCTGCCTTTCGGGTAGCGCCGAACCGCTGGCGGCACCGGTGCCATACCGCAACTATGTGGCGCAGACGCGTCTGGGCGTCAGTGAGCAGGAACATGAAACGTTCTTTCGGCAGATGCTCGGCGACATCGACGAGCCGACCTTGCCGTTCGCCTTGCAGAACGTTCAGGGCGATGGCAGCAACATCGAAGAAGCCGAGCAAGCTGTGGCGTCCGATCTCTATCAACGCGTGCAGCAGCAGGCACGCCTGGCCGGCGTGAGTGTCGCCAGTTTGATCCACCTCGCCTGGGCGCAGGTGTTGGCGGCGACATCCGCTCAGCAAAGTGTGGTGTTCGGCACGGTGCTGATGGGCCGCATGCAGGGTGGCGCCGGGGCCGATCGCGCGCTGGGGGTGTTCATCAACACCTTGCCGCTACGGGTCGATGTCGGTGAAGGCGCGCGCGCTGCGGTGAAGTCCACCCATGCACGGCTGAGCGCTTTGCTCGCCCATGAACATGCCTCGTTGGCACTGGCCCAGCGTTGCAGTGGCGTCGCCGCGCCAGCGCCGCTGTTCAGCGCCTTGCTCAACTACCGGCACAGCGATGATGTCGAGCAAAAAAACTCCCGGCAAACCTGGGAGGGCATCGAGACCCTGGCCAACGAGGAACGCACAAACTACCCGTTTACCTTGAGTGTCGATGACTTCGGCACGGGCTTGCGCCTGACCAGCAGAACCTTGTCGAACATTGGCGCGCAGCGGATTTGCGCTTACGTGCAGGCGGCTTTGAACGGTTTGGTCGAGGCGTTGGAGACTACGCCGCAACGGCCGTTGAACAGTCTGGCGTTGCTGCCGCAAGAAGAACTGCACCAGCTGTTGGTCGAGTTCAACGATACGGCCGTCGATTGCCCGATGGACCAGCCGCTGCAGGCGCTGTTCGAGCAACAGGTGCTGCGCAAGCCGGATGCGATTGCGGTGCAATTTGCCGAGCAGCGCCTGACCTATCGCGAACTGAACGAGCAAGCCAACCGCTTGGCCCATCACCTGCGCGGACTCGGCGTACAAGCGGATTCGCGGGTAGCGATCTGCGTCGAACGCGGCCCTGAACTGGTGATCGGTCTGCTGGGCATTCTCAAGGCTGGCGGCGCTTACGTGCCGCTCGATCCGGATTACCCGCTGCAACGGCTCAACTACATGTTGCAGGACAGCGCACCGGTCGCGCTGCTGGTGCATGCGGCGACGCGCGATCTGCTCGGCGAACCCGGCGTGCCGTTGATCGATCTCGACCTCGGTTTATGGCAGGACCAGCCGCACGACAACCCGCAGGTGCCGGATCTCGGCGCGACGAATCTGGCCTACATGATCTACACCTCCGGCTCCACCGGTACGCCGAAAGGCGTGATGATCGAACACCGCAGCGCCTGCAACATGGTGCACTGGGGCTCGCAACTGGCGCCGCCCACCGAACACGGGGCGTTGCTGCAAAAGGCCCCGTACAGTTTCGACAGTTCGGTGTGGGAAATTTTCTGGCCGCTGTGCTCGGGCATGCGCCTGGTGCTGGCGCGGGCCGACGGCAACCGCGATTCGGCCTATGTGACGCAAGTGATCCGCGAGCAGAACATTACCGTGGTCAAGTTCGTGCCGGCGTTGTTGCAGCAGTTCATCGAACAGGACGACGTCAGCCAGTGCACCAGCCTCACCGATGTGCTCAACGGTGGCGGCGAATTGACCGTTGCGCTGGCCCGGCAAGTGCGCGAGCGCCTGCCGTGGGTGCGCCTGCACAACGTCTACGGGCCGACCGAAACCACGGTCGATAGCAGCGGCTGGACATTGGAACCCGGTGAACCTGTGCCGCCGACATGGGTGCCGATCGGCAAGGCGCTGAGCAACACGCGGCTGTATGTCCTCGATGGCTGCGATCAACCGGTGCCGCTTGGCGTCAGCGGTCATCTGCACATTGGTGGGGCGGGCGTGGCGCGCGGCTATCTGGGGCTGCCGCAATTGCAGGCCGAACGCTTTATCGACAACCCGTTCGTGGCCGGTGATCGCCTCTATCGCACCGGTGATCTGGTGCGTTACGGCGCTGATGGCAATCTCGAGTTTCTCGGGCGCAATGATTTTCAGGTCAAGTTGCGCGGGGTTCGCCTTGAGCTGGGCGAGATTGAAGCGCGTCTGCTGGAGCATCCGGCCATTCGTGAGGCGGTGGTGCTGGTGCGCGATGAGCGACTGGTGGCTTATTACAGCGTGCGTGCCGAGTCGGCTGCACCGACACTTGAAGCGTTGCGCGCGCATGTGTTGGCGCGGTTGCCGGAGTTCATGGTGCCCGGCGCCTACGTGCTGCTGGCGGCGCTGCCCCTGACGCCCAACGACAAAATTGATCGCAGGGCGTTACCGGAACCGGGGGCGGAGGCGCTGCTCAGCCGGCCTTATGCCGCGCCCGAAGGCGACGTGGAAACGGCCCTGGCGCAGATCTGGGCGCAGGTGCTCAAGGTCGAGCAGGTGGGGCGCGACGACAATTTCTTCGAACTGGGTGGGCACTCGTTGCTGGCGGTGAGTCTGGTCGCGCGCATGCGCCTGGCCGGGTTGCATGTCGACGCGCGCACGCTGTTCAGCCAGCCGACACTGGCCGCACTGGCGGCACAGACCTCGCGGCAGGCGAAGCAGGTCGAGATCGCCCCGACCACCATCCCCAACCTCAACCGCAAACGCCGCCTCTGACCTCGCAATCTGAACCCTCCCTGTAGGAGCTGCCGAAGGCTGCGATCTTTTGATGTTGTTTTTAAAAGCAAGATCAACAGATCGCAGCCTGCGGCAGCTCCTACAGAGGCGAGTAGCGGGAGGGCGGCTTGTCCCCGCTTCCCATGTCAGACACCCACGGCTCGATGTTTTAGTTTTTCCAGGCTGCGCGCCGCGTGCACGGACTCGCTGCTGCGCGCTCCTTTTTTCCGCATTTACAGCAGGTTACCTCATGCATTTCAGCGAACTGATGGCTGTTATTTCCACCCATGCGATCCGCCTTCAACAGGAAGATGAAGACCTGGTCATTCTGGGCAGCGACGACGCGCTGGACGACGCGTTGTGGGACAGCCTCTCGGCGCACAAGGCGCAACTGCTGGAACTGGTCGCCGAACACGGCGGCGACTGGCTGAGCCCGGCCTTTCGCATCACCCCGGACATGCTGCCGCTGGTGCAGCTCAGTCAAGACACCCTTGACCGCATCGTCGCCACGGTGCCGGGCGGCGCTGCCAACGTGCAGGACATCTATCCGTTGTCGGCGTTGCAGGAAGGCATGCTTTATCACCATCTCTCGGCCGTCGCCGGCGATCCCTACATCTCTCAGGCGCGCTTCGTGTTCGACAGCCCGCAACGGCTGGAGGCTTTTGCCGAGGCGTTGCGCTGGGTGGTCAAGCGCCACGACATCCTGCGCACCTCGTTTGTCTGGGAATACCTCGACGAAGCGGTGCAAGTGGTCTGGCGCGAGGCGCCGCTGGTGTGTGAAGACATCAGCGTCGACAGCGACCGCGATGTGCTCACACAACTGCTGGAACGCCACGACCCGCAGCACTTCCGCCTCGACATGCAGCAAGCACCGCTGCTGTGCATGGTCTACGCGCTGGATCCCGCTCAGGACCGCGTGGTCGCACTGTTGCTGTTTCATCACATGATCATGGATCACGTGGCGCTGGATGTGCTGCGCCGGGAAATCCAGGCCTTCCTGCTCGGGCAGACCGCGCAAGTGCCGGCGCCGGTGCCGTATCGCGATCACCTGGCGATGGCGCGCAGTGCCGGCAACGAGCAGGCGCAGGAAGCGTTTTTCCGCGAGATGCTCGCCGACATCGACGAGCCGACGCTGCCGTGTGGTTTGCAGGATGTGCAGGGCGACGGCCACGCCATCGAGGAAGCCGCGTTGCTGCTCGACAGTCGCTTGAGCCGGCAGTTGCGCGAGCAGGCGCGGCAGCTCGGCGTGAGTGTCGCGAGCCTGACGCATCTGGCCCTGGCCCGCGTGCTGGGGCAATTGTCCGGGCGCACGGCGGTGGTGTTCGGCACTGTGCTGCTCGGGCGGATGGACGCGGGCGAGGGTGGTGAGCAGGCGCTGGGAATGTTCATCAACACCTTGCCGCTGCGCGTTGATGTCGGCGAGCAAAGCGTGCGTGCCGGCGTGCTGGCGACCCATCGGCGCCTGACCGCGTTGCTGGCGCACGAGCAAGCTTCGCTGGCCCTGGCGCAACGCTGCAGCGCCGTGGAGGTGCCGGCGCCGCTGTTCAGCGCGATCCTCAATTACCGGCACAGCAGCGTCGAAGAAGTCGCGGACGTGGTCGATATCGCCCCTGGTGTGCAGGTGCTCGGCGCCCGCGAGCGCACCAACTATCCGCTGACCATCAACATCGATGACCTCGGCGTGGACTTGCGCATCACCGCGCTGGCGGATGCGGCGCTGGGTGCTGAGCGCATGGCGAGCTATCTGAAAACGGCGCTGGAGAGTTTGGTGGCGGCCCTGCGATCCAGCGCCGATGTGGCGCTGCAAACGCTGAAAATCCTCCCTGCCAGCGAACGCGAACAACTGCTGCGCGGCATCAATTCGCCGGTGACGCAGTTCCCCAAAAAGCCGCTGATCCACCAGCAATTCGAAGCCCACGCGCAGGCCCGACCTGACGCCACAGCGCTGATTTTCGACGGGCAGACGCTCAACTACGGCGAACTCAACCGCCGCGCCAATCAGGTCGCCCACCATTTGCTGGCGCTGCACATACGCCCTGACGACCGCGTGGCCATCTGCGTCGAACGCGGCCCACAAATGATCATCGGCCTGCTCGGCGTACTCAAGGCCGGCGCTGGTTATGTGCCGATCGATCCGGCTTATCCACTGGAACGTATCCACTTCACCTTGCAGGACAGTGCCCCGGCAGCGGTGCTCCTGCAAGCCGCGACGCGCGACTGCGTGGCCGATCTCGACGTGCCGCAGATCGACCTCGACAGCGGCCAACTCAAAGCCGAACTCGACAGCAATCCGCAGATTCCCGAGCTGACCCCGGCGCATCTGGCGTACGTGATCTACACCTCCGGCTCCACCGGTTTGCCCAAAGGCGTGATGGTCGAGCACCGCAACGTGGCGCGGCTGTTCTCCGCCACCCATGACGGGTTCCAGTTCAATCAGCAGGACATTTGGGCGCTGTTCCATTCTTTCGCCTTCGACTTCTCGGTGTGGGAAATCTGGGGCGCGCTGGCGTTCGGCGGGCAATTGCTGCTGGTCCCGCAAGCTGTCAGCCGTGCGCCGGACGACTGCTATGCACTGCTCTGCAAAAGCGGCGTGACCGTGCTCAACCAGACGCCGAGCGCGTTCCGCCAACTGATCGCCGCGCAGGGTCGCAGTCAGTTGCAGCACTCTTTGCGCGAAGTGATTTTCGGTGGCGAAGCGCTGGAGCCGGGCTTGCTCAAACCATGGTATGCGCGGGTTGGCAACGCCGGCACACGGCTGGTGAACATGTACGGCATCACCGAAACCACGGTGCACGTGACCTATCGGCCGCTGCAAGCCGCCGACGCGCAGTTACTCGGCGTCAGCCCGATTGGCGTGCGCATTCCGGACCTGCAACTGTATGTCCTCGATGCGCAGCGTGAACCGGTGCCGGTCGGCGTGATTGGCGAGTTGTACGTCGGCGGCGCCGGCGTGGCGCGCGGTTATCTGAATCGCGCAGCGCTGACGGCCGAACGCTTTATCAATGATCCATTCAGTGAAAACGCCGAGGCACGTTTGTATAAAACCGGCGACCTTGCTCGCTGGGCCGCTGACGGCAGCCTCGAATACCTGGGCCGCAATGACGATCAGGTGAAAATTCGCGGTTTCCGCATCGAACTGGGCGAGATCGAGGCGCGCCTGTCCGCTTGCGCAGGTGTGCGCGAAGCCGTGGTGATCGCTCGTGAGGACAGCCCCGGCGATCAGCGTCTGGTTGCTTATTGGCTGGCCGACGCAGGTGCGGCGCCGGACGTGGCGCAATTGCGCGATCAATTGCTGGTTTCGCTGGCGGAATACATGGTGCCGAGCGCTTTCGTCCGTCTGGACGCTTTGCCGCTGACCAGCAACGGCAAGCTCGACCGCAAAGCCCTGCCTGCGCCGGACAGCGAGGCCTTCGCCCGGCGTGGTTTCGAAGCGCCGGTCGGTGCCGTGGAAAACCTGATCGCCGGGCTCTGGCAGACGTTGCTCGGTGTCGAACAGGTCGGCCGCCATGACAACTTCTTCGAACTTGGCGGTCATTCGCTGCTGGCGGTGAAGCTGATCGAGCGCATGCGCCAACAGGATCTGCATTGCGACGTGCGTGTTCTGTTCGGTCAGCCGATTGTGGCGGCGCTGGCGGCAACCTTGGGCAGCGAACGCGCGATTATCGTCCCGCAAAACCGTATCGAACCAGGTTGCACGCGCATTACCCCGGCCATGTTGCCGCTGACCAATCTCGATCAGGCCGCTATCGACCGTGTCGTCGCCAGCGTGCCGGACGGCGTCGCCAATGTGCAGGACATCTATGGCCTGGCGCCGTTGCAGGCGGGGATTCTCTATCACCATCTGGCAACCCGCGCCGGTGATCCGTATGTGTTGCAGGCGCAATTTGCCTTCGACGGTCTGGCGCAGATCAAAACCTTCGTTCGCGCCTTGAACGGCGTGATCGCACGCCATGACATTTTGCGCACCGGCATCGTCTGGGAAGGCCTGGAAGAGGCGGTGCAAGTGGTCTGGCGCAAGGCGCCACTGGCGCTGGAACGCGTCGATGCCGACGAACTCGACGGCGACGTGCTGGAGCAGATGCAGGCGCGTTTCGATCCGCGCCACTATCGCCTCGACCTCAATCGCGCGCCGCTGATGCGTTTCGCCTACACCGAAGATCAGCCAAACAAGCGCTGGATAGGCATGCTCCTGCTGCACCACATCGTCCTCGATCATACGGCGCTGGAAGTGCTGATCGCGGAAATGAACGACGTCATGCTCGGTCGCAGCAGCGACCTGCCGCCGCCGGTGCAATACCGCCACTTTGTCGCGCAGGCACGGCTCGGCGTCGATGATCAGGCGCATGAGGTGTTCTTCCGCGAGATGCTCAGCGACATCAACGAACCGACCGTGGCCTTTGGGTTGCAGGACGTGCACGGCGATGGCAGCGATATCCTCGACAGTCATTCGGAGTTGGACGCCGGCCTTGGCCAACGTCTGCGCGAGCAGGCGCGGCGGCTTGGTATCAGCGTCGCCAGCCTGGTGCATCAAGCCTGGTCTCAGGTTCTGGCGCAGGTCTCCGGTCAACAAGATGTGGTGTTCGGCACGGTGCTGCTCGGGCGCATGCAGGGCGGTGAGGGCGCCGATCGGGCGTTGGGCATGTTCATCAATACCTTGCCGTTGCACGTCAGTGTGGGTGCCGATTCGGTAGAGCATGGCGTGCGTGCCACCCATGCGCGTCTGGCGCAGTTGCTCGGCCATGAGCAGGCGTCGCTGGCGTTGGCCCAGCGTTGCAGCGGTGTCGCCGGTTCGCAGGCGCTGTTCAGCACCTTGCTCAACTACCGCCACAGTGCGCCGGAATCGGCCGCTGTCACCTGGGACGGCGTGCAGATTCTCAGCTCGCGCGAGCGCAGCAATTATCCGCTGGTGGTCAGTGTCGATGACCTCGGCGAAGGTTTCCGTTTGAGCGTGCAAGCCGTGCCGCAAGTGGACGGCGCGCGGGTCTGCGATTACTTGCAAACCGCGTTGCACAGTCTGGTCACGGCGCTGGAATACACGCCGACGACGCCATTGCAGCAACTGACGATCGTGTCGCCAAGCGAGCGGCAACGGATGCTGGTCGGCTTCAACATCAGTGATCGTGAGTATCCGCCTGCGCAGACAGTGCCGCGCCTCGTTGAAGCGCAAGTCCTGGCGCATCCCGAGGCGTTGGCGGTGGTGCAGGGCGAGCACCGGTTGAACTATGGCGAATTGAACAAAAGCGCCAATCGCCTCGCGCATCACTTGATCGGCCTTGGCGTGCAAGCCGATGACCGTGTCGCGCTGTGCCTGCGTCGCGGCCCGGACATGCTCGTTGCGATGCTGGCGATTCTCAAGGCCGGCGCCGGTTATGTGCCGATCGATGCGGATTATCCGCCAGAGCGCATCGCCTATCTGTTGCAGGACAGCGATCCGATCGCGGTAGTGGCGCAGGCGTCGACGCGTGACTTGCTCGGCGCTGTTCCCTTGATCGATCTGGACGCCAGCGACTGGCGGGACCTGCCGGACACCAACCCACAACAGCCGGAATTGACCCCGAAAAATCTCGCCTACGTGATCTACACCTCGGGTTCTACCGGGCAACCGAAAGGCGTGATGGTCGAGCACCGCACCCTGGAAAACCTCGTGCACTGGCACGCCGAAGCCTTCGATCTGCACGCCGGCAGCCACACCGCCAGCGTCGCCGGTTGCGGCTTCGACGCCATGGCCTGGGAAGTCTGGCCGGCGCTGTGCGTCGGCGCGACGGTGCATCTGCCGCCGGCGTTGATCGGCAACGAACACCTCGATGAACTGCTTGAATGGTGGCGCGCGCAGCCGTTGCAGGTGAGCTTTCTGCCGACCCCGGTGGCCGAATACGCGTTCAGTCGCGGGCTGGGTCATCCGACCCTGCGCACACTGCTGATCGGTGGCGACAAGTTGCGCCAGTTTCCGCGTGCTCAGACCTTCGATGTGATCAACAATTACGGCCCGACCGAAGCCACGGTGGTGGCGACTTCCGCGCGCATCGAACCCGGGCGGGTTCTGCACATTGGCCGGCCGATTGCCAATGCCAAAGTCTATCTGCTGGACCGTCAGCAACAGCCAGTGCCGAGCGGTGTGCAGGGCGAGGTGTATGTCGGTGGCGCCGGGGTTGCGCGCGGCTATCTGAATCGCCCGGAACTGACCGCTGCGCAGTTCCTCGACGACCCGTTCAGCGACGAGCCGCACGCGCGGATGTATCGCACCGGCGACCTCGCGCGCTGGCTGGACGACGGCAATATCGAATACCTGGGACGTAATGACGATCAGGTGAAATTGCGTGGCGTGCGCATTGAACTGGGTGAAATCGAAGCCGCGCTGAACGCTCACGATTTGGTCCGGGAATGTGTGGTGCTGGTGCGTGACGGACGCTTGGTCGCCTGGTTTACCGAAATCAGATCGGTCGACATCAGCGATCTGCACCGGCATCTCCAAGCGCGACTGCCGGACACATTGGTCCCGGCCGCGTACGTGCGACTCGACAGCCTGCCGCTGACCGCCCACGGCAAACTCGACCGCAAGGCCTTGCCCGAACCGGATCAACACGCTTGGCTCAGCCGCGAATATGAGGCGCCGCAAGGCCCGGTTGAAATCGCGTTGGCGCAGATCTGGGCCGATGTCCTGAACATCGAACTGATCGGCCGTCACGACAACTTCTTCGAACTCGGCGGCCATTCGCTGTTGGCGGTGAGCCTGATCGAGCGCATGCGTCAGGTCGGTTTGAGCGCCGATGTGCGCGTGCTGTTCAATCAGCCGAGCCTGGCTGCTTTGGCGCGCGCGTTGGGCAGTGGCCGGGAAATCGAGGTGCCGGCCAACCTGATTCCAGCCGGTTGCACGCACATCACGCCCGACATGCTGACGCTGACGACACTGGATCAGTCCAGCATCGAGCGCATCGTCGCCACGGTGCCGGGCGGCGCGGCCAATGTGCAGGATATCTATCCGCTGGCGCCGTTGCAGGAAGGCATTCTTTATCACCATCTGAGTGCCGAACAGGGCGATCCGTACTTGCTGCAATCGCGTCTGGCCTTCGACAGTCTCGAACGGTTACAGACCTTCGCCGAGCACTTGCAGCAGGTCATCGCGCGTCACGACATTCTGCGTACCAGCGTGGTCTGGGAAGGCTTGCCCAGCCCGCAGCAAGTGGTCTGGCGCGAGGCGCAGATGGTCGTGCAGCAAGTGCCGCTGGACGCTCGGGATGGCGATATTCTGCAACAGCTGCATGCGCGATTCGATGCACGGCATTACCGCCTCGATCTGACCCTCGCACCGCTGATCCGCATGGTCTACGCCGAGGATCCGGCGCAACAGCGAGTCGTCGCCATCGTGCTGTTCCATCACTCGATTCTCGACCACACCGCGATGGAGGTGATCGGCCGGGAAATGCACGCGTTGATGTTCGATCAGCCCGACACGCTGACGCCGCCGATGCCTTACCGCAACTATGTGGCGCAGGCACGCTTAAGCGCCGACGAGCAGGAACATGAAGCGTTCTTCCGCGAGATGCTCGGCGATATCGACGAGCCGACCTTGCCCTTCGGTCTGCAGGATGTGCAGGGCGACGGGCGTGGCATCGAAGAAGCGCTGCAATCGGTCGATGCCGCGCTCAATCTGCGCCTGCGCGAACAGGCCCGGCAGTTGGGCGTCAGCCCGGCGAGCCTGATGCACATGGCCTGGGCGCAGGTGCTGGGCGTGGTTTCCGGGCGCCGCGACGTGGTCTTCGGCACGGTGCTGATGGGGCGGATGCAGGGCGGCGAGGGCGCCGACCGCACGCTGGGGGTGTTCATCAATACCTTGCCGCTGCGCGTCGATCTCGCTGAAGGTGTGCGCGCCGGGGTGAAAACCGCCCATGCACGGCTGACGGCGCTGCTCGGCCATGAACACGCGTCGCTGGCGCTGGCCCAGCGTTGCACGGCCATGGCCGGTTCGGCGCCGCTGTTCAGCGCCTTGCTCAACTACCGGCACAGCGCTGCCGCCCAGCAGCCGCGCGACGGCCAAGGCATTTGGCAGGGTGTGCGCATGCTTGGCGGCGAGGAGCGCAGCAATTATCCGCTGACGTTGTCGGTGGATGATCTGGGCGAAGCTTTTGCCCTCAACGTACTCGCGGTCGCCGAGATCGGTGCGCAACGGATCTGCCGTTACATGCACACCGCACTCGAACATCTGGTGACAGCTCTGGAACAGGCGCCGCAACGTCCGCTCAACCGTTTGCCGGTGCTTTCGGTGGCGGAATACGAGCACCTGCTGGTGGGCTTCAACCCGCATTGCGCGGCCTATCCGCGTGGCGCAACGATTCAGCGCTTGGTCGAGGTTCAGGCCGAGCAGCAGCCGGATGCACTGGCAGTGGTTCAGGGCGCTCAGCATCTGACCTACGCCCAGCTCAATCAGCGCGCCAATCGCCTGGCTCATCACTTGCTCGGGCTCGGCGTGCAGCCCGATGACCGCATCGCCGTGTGTCTGCGCCGCAGCCCGGACATGCTTGTCGCGTTGCTGGCGATCCTCAAGGCCGGCGCCGGTTATGTGCCGGTCGATCCGGCGTATCCGGCAGAACGCATCGCCTATCTGTTGCAGGACAGCGCGCCGATGGCGGTGCTGGCGCAGGCTTCAACGGCTGATTTGCTAGGAAGCGTGCCGCTGATTGATCTCGACAATCCGACCTGGCAACAGCTCTCCGAGAGTAATCCGCAATTGCCGACGCTGACCCCGGCGCATCTGGCCTATGTGATCTACACCTCCGGCTCCACCGGCCAGCCAAAAGGCGTGATGGTCGAACACGCGACGCTGGAGAACCTGGTGCACTGGCACTGCGAGGCTTTCGAGCTGCGCGCCGGCAGTCACACGTCGAGCGTTGCCGGCTGCGGTTTTGATGCCATGGCGTGGGAGGTCTGGCCGGCGCTGTGTGTCGGCGCGACCCTGCACCTGCCGCCGGAGTCGGTGCGCAACGAGCACCTCGATGAGTTGCTGCAATGGTGGCGCGCGCAGCCGTTGCAGGTGAGCTTCCTGCCAACGCCGGTTGCCGAATACGCCTTCAGTCGTGACCTCGGTCATCCGACCTTGCGCACGCTGTTGATTGGCGGCGACAAACTGCGGCAGTTCCCCCGTCAGCAGACTTTCGCGGTGATCAATAACTACGGCCCGACCGAAGCCACGGTGGTCGCGACGTCTGGTGCGGTTGAAACCGGGCAGGTGCTGCACATCGGTCGGCCGATGGCCAACGCGAAAATTTATCTGCTCGACGACCAGCAGCGCCCGGTACCGGTCGGCGTGGCGGGTGAGTTGTATGTCGGCGGTGCCGGTGTCGCGCGCGGTTATCTGCATCGTCCCGAGCTGACTGCCGAACGCTTCCTCGACGACCCGTTCAGCGACGAACCGCAGGCGCGCATGTACCGCACCGGCGACCTCGCACGCTGGCTCGCGGATGGCACCGTCGAATACCTGGGGCGCAACGACGATCAGGTCAAACTGCGCGGCGTGCGCATCGAACTGGGGGAAATCGAAGCGGCGTTAAGCGGTCACGAGGCCGTGCAGGATTGCGTGGTGCTGGTGCGCGACGGCCAGTTGCTGGCGTGGTTTACCGAACGCCTGAACGTCGACATCGAAGATCTGCGCAAGCATCTGCAAGTGCAGTTGCCACAAGCCTTGGTGCCCGCCGCTTACGTGCGCCTGCAAGCACTGCCGCTGACGGCCAACGGCAAACTTGATCGCAAAGCGCTGCCGGAGCCTGATCAGAACGCCTGGCTGAGTCGCGAATATGCAGCGCCGCAGGGCGCGGTGGAAATCGCGCTGGCGCAGATCTGGGCGGACGTCCTCAAGGTCGAGCAGATCGGTCGTCACGATAATTTCTTCGAACTCGGCGGGCATTCCTTGCTGGCGGTGACGCTGATCGAGCGCATGCGTCAGGTCGATCTGAGCACCGACGTGCGTGTGCTGTTCAGCCAACCGACGTTGGCTGCGTTGGCCGCAGCGGTGGGCAGCGGTCGCGAGGTCAGCGTGCCGGACAATCTGATTCCTGCCGATTGCACGCACATCACAGCGGACATGCTGCCGCTGGTGCAACTGGATCAGGCCAGTGTCGAGCGCATCGTTGCGACGGTGCCGGGCGGCGCGGCCAATGTGCAGGATATTTACCCGCTGGCGCCGTTGCAGGAAGGGATTCTGTATCACCACCTCAGCGCCGCGCAGGGTGATCCGTACCTACTGCAATCGTGTCTGGCATTCGACAGTATCGAGCGTTTTCAAGCGTTCGCGGCGGCGTTGCGTCAGGTCATGACACGCCACGATATCCTGCGCACATCGATTGTCTGGCAAGGACTCGCGGCGCCGGTGCAAGTGGTCTGGCGGCTTGCCGAGCTGCCGGTACACGCTGTGGCGCTGGAGCCGGCGCAGGGGGAAGCCATCGATCAGTTGCGTGCGCGCTTCGATGCGCGGCACTGGCGTCTGCAGCTGGATCAGGCACCGCTGCTGCGTCTGGTGTATGCCCTCGATCCGGACAATCAGCGCGTGGTTGCCATGCTGTTGTTCCACCACATCGCCATGGATCACACCGCGCTGGCGGTGGTCAGCGAAGAAATGCAGGCGATTTTGCGCGGTGATGAGCGATTGCCGATGGCCGCTGTGCCATACCGCAATTATGTTGCGCAGACCCGCCTTGGCGTCAGCGAACAAGAGCATGAGGTGTTCTTCCGCGAGATGCTTGGCGACATCGACGAACCGACGTTGCCGTTCGGCTTGCAGGATGTGCAGGGCGACGGCAATGACATCGAGGAAGTCTGCCAGCCGCTGCCTGCCGTGGTGGCGCAGCGTCTGCGCAGTCAGGCGCGGTTGCTCGGCGTCAGCGTCGCCAGTCTGTTTCATCTCGCCTGGGCGCGGGTGCTGGCGGCAACGTCCGGTCACGAGCGCGTGGTCTTTGGCACGGTGCTGCTGGGCCGCATGCAGGGCGGCGCGGGCGCGGATCGCGGGCTGGGCATGTTCATCAACACCTTGCCGTTGCGCGTGGACGTTGACGAAAGCAATGTGCGCGCCGGGGTCAAGGCGACCCATGCGCGGCTCAGTGCGCTGCTGGCGCACGAACATGCGTCGCTGGCGCTGGCCCAGCGTTGCAGCGGTGTCGCGGCGCCGTCGCCGCTGTTCAGCGCGATGCTCAATTACCGGCATAGCGACAGTGAAACTCAGCAAAATACCCAGCGTGAGGCTTGGCAGGGCATCGAATCCCTGGCCGGTGAGGAGCGCACCAACTACCCGCTGACCCTCAACGTCGATGATCTGGGCAGCGGTTTTGAACTGACCGTAATGACCCCGTCGCGCATTGGTGCGGCACGTCTCGGTCAGTACATGCACAACGCGCTGATCGCACTGATTGAAGCCTTGGAGCACACACCACAGCAAGCGTTGAATCGCCTGACGGTGTTGTCGGACGAGGAGCGGCAGACGTTGCTGTTCGGCCTCAACGACACCGACGTTGATTACGATTTGCAGCAGACGCTGCACGGCTTGTTCGAAGCGCAGGTGCGGCGTACGCCACAGGCTGTGGCCGTCGTCGCTGGCGAACAGGCATTGAGCTACGCGCAGTTGAACGAGCGCGCCAACCGCTTGGCCCGGCACTTGATCAGCCTCGGTGTGCAAGTGGATTCGCGGGTAGCAATCTGCGTCGAACGCAGCCTGGACATGGTCATCGGTTTGCTGGCGATCAACAAGGCGGGTGCCGGTTATGTGCCGCTGGACCCGGCCTATCCGCCGGAACGCCTCGCCTACATGCTCGAAGACAGCGCGCCGGCCGTGGTGTTGGTGCACGGGGCGACCCGCGAGTTGCTGGGGGATATCAAGGCGGTCGATCTTGACCAGAACACCTGGCAATCCCTGTCCGCCGACAATCCGCAAATCCCGGCGCTGACACCACAACACACTGCCTACGTGATCTACACCTCCGGCTCGACCGGCCAACCGAAAGGCGTGGTCAACGAGCATGCCAGTGTGGTCAACCGTTTGCTGTGGATGCAGGACGCCTATCGCCTGACGGCTGCCGACACGGTGTTGCAGAAAACCCCGTTCAGCTTCGACGTGTCGGTGTGGGAGTTCTTCTGGCCGTTGATGACCGGTGCACGCCTGGTCATGGCGCGGCCGGACGGGCACAAGGATCCGCAATACCTCGCGCAAGTGATCGAAGCCGAAAACATCACCACGCTGCACTTTGTGCCATCGATGCTCGACGTGTTCCTCGCCAACAGCGACACCGCGCGCTGCAGCGGTCTGCGTCAGGTGATGTGCAGCGGCGAGGCGTTGCCGGGCAGTCTGGTGCGGCGCTTCAAACTGCAATTGCCGGGCAGCGGCTTGCACAATCTTTACGGCCCGACCGAAGCGGCCGTCGATGTCACCGCGTGGGACTGCGCCGGTCCGATCGAGCAGACCCCGGACAACACGCCAATCGGCAAACCCATCGCCAACACCCGCATGTACATCCTCGATGCGCAACAGCAACCGGTGCCGCAAGGCGTGATCGGCGAGCTGTACATCGCTGGCGTGCAGGTGGCGCGCGGTTATCTGAACCGGCCTGAGCTGAGTGCCGAACGTTTCCTCGATGATCCTTTCCATCCGAACGGGCGGATGTATCGCACCGGCGACGTCGCGCGATATCGGGCGGACGGCAATATCGAGTACCTGGGGCGTAACGATGATCAGGTGAAGATTCGCGGTCTGCGCATTGAACTGGGTGAAATCCAGGCACGCCTGACCCGGATCGTTGGTGTGCAGGAGGCGGCGGTGCTGGCCCGTGAAGACGTGCCGGGCGACAAACGCCTGGTCGCGTATTACACCGGTGAGCGGCTGGAAATAGACGTACTGCGCGCCCATCTGCTGGAAAATTTGCCGGACTACATGGTGCCCGCCGTGTTCGTGCATCTCGACGCTTTGCCGCTGAGCCCCAACGGCAAACTCGACCGTAAGGCGCTGCCGGCGCCGGATCAGCAATCGCTGCAAACACGCGAATACGAAGCCCCTGTCGGCGACGTCGAAATCACCCTCGCACGGCTCTGGGCCGAGCTGCTCAACGTCGAGCGGGTAGGGCGCCACGACCATTTCTTTGAACTGGGTGGTCACTCATTACTGGCGGTCAGTCTGATCGGCCGGTTGCGTCAGGAAGGCATGGAAGCCGACGTCAGGGCGTTGTTCGAACAACCGACCCTGGCCGGCTACGCCGCAAATACGGAAAGAATGGAGATCGTCCTGTGAATGTGCTCGAACTGTTGGCAACCCTGAAGGCAAAAGACATTCAGTTGGCGGTGGCCGATGAACAATTGCGCGTCAATGGCAACAAACAGGCGTTGAGCGATCCGGCGCTGCTGGCGGCGCTGCGCGAGCACAAACCGGCACTGATCGAACTGATCAAGGCCGGCCAATACTCGGCCAATCGAGCAGGCCAGATCGACGTTCCGGCCAACGGCATTCTTCCCGGCAGTACACACATCACGCCAGCGATGGTGACCCTGGCTGAAGTCGATCAGCCGACCCTCGACCGCTTGATCGCCGACGTACCCGGCGGCGCCGCCAATGTCCAGGATATCTACCCACTGGCGCCGTTGCAGGAAGGCATTCTCTATCACCACGCGAGCAACGAGCAGGGCGATCCGTACGTCATGCAATCGTACTTCGCGTTCAACAGCCGTGAGCGTTTGCAGGATTTCGCCCAAGCGTTGCAAAAGGTCATCGACCGCCACGACATCCTGCGCACGGCGGTGCATTGGGAAGGGCTGGACGTGCCGCTGCAAGTGGTCTGGCGTCAGGCGCAGTTGCCGATGGAAGAAGTCGCGGTGGACGACAGCGAACGCGCTGTACTGCAGCAATTGCACGAGCGCTTCGATGCGCGGCATTACCGTCTCGACGTCAAGTACGCACCGATGATGCGACTGGCCTACGCGTGGGATGAGGACGGCCAGCGCGTGGTCGCGACGTTGTTGTTCCATCACATGGCGCTGGATCACTCGGCGCTCGACGTGGTGCGTCACGAACTGCTCGCCTGCCTTACCGGCCAGGATCAATCGCTCGGGCGCCCGGTGCCGTTTCGCAATTACGTGGCGCAAGCGCGGCTGGGCATCAGCGAAGCCGAACACGAGGCGTTTTTCCGCGAGATGCTCGGTGACATTGCCGAGCCGACGCTGCCGTACGGTTTACAGGATGTGCAGGGCGACGGCCTCGGCATCGCCGAGCTGAGCCTGCCGATCAAACCGCTGCTTGGCCAGCGTCTGCGCGCACAGGCGCGGCAGCTCGGCGTGAGTGCCGCGAGCCTGTTTCACTTGGGTTGGGCGCAGGTATTGGCGGTGCTCACCGGCAAGCACAACGTGGTCTTCGGCACGGTGTTGATGGGACGCATGCAGGGCGCCGAAGCCACTGAGCGTGCACTGGGGATTTTCATCAACACCCTGCCGCTGCGGGTCGATGTCGATGCGCAGGGCGTGCGTGCGGCGGTGGAGGCGACCCACAAACGCCTGACCACGCTGATGCGCCACGAACACGCGCCACTGGCGTTGGCCCAGCGTTGCAGCGGCGTGGTCGCGCCGACGCCGTTGTTCAGCGCGTTGCTCAACTACCGTCACAGCCACACGGCGGCGACCGCGAGTGCCGAGACCCTCGCCGCGTGGCAAGGCATCAGCACGATCAGCTCCGAAGAACGCACCAACTACCCACTGACCCTGAGCGTCGATGATTTCGGCGATGCCTTCAGCCTGACGTTGCTGGCGACCACCGAGGTCGATCCACAGCGCCTCTGCGATTACCTGCACTGCGCGCTGGAAAGTCTGGTGCTGGCGCTGGAGCAGGCGCCCGATACCGCGATCAACCGATTGCCGATTCTGCCGGCGGCCGAGCGCGAGCAAGTGTTGATGGCGTTCAATGCCAGCCACGCTGATTTTCCGGCGATGTTGACCATTGCCCAACGTTTCGAGGCGCAAGCGGCGCAGCGACCAGAAGCGCTGGCAGCACAATTCTTGGGTGAGCAACTGAGCTATGGCGAGCTCAACCGACAGGCCAACGTCTTGGCCCATCATCTGATCGCGCTAGGGGTGAAGCCCGACGATCGCGTCGCCATCGTCGCCCGCCGAGGCCTCGACACGCTGGTCGGGCTGGTGGCAATTCTCAAGGCGGGCGCCGGTTATGTACCGGTCGACCCGGCGCACCCGGCCGAGCGGCTGCACTACTTGCTCAGCGACAGTGCGCCGGTTGCCGTGCTGACACAGAACACTCTGCGTGAGCGCTTGCCGGCGTTGCAGGTGCCGGTGATCGATCTCGATCCACTGAGCTGGCCGCTCAGCGAAGCCGATGATCCGCACGTCCCGGGCCTGACTGCCGCGCACCTGGCCTACGTGATCTACACCTCAGGTTCCACCGGCCTGCCCAAAGGGGTGATGGTCGAACACCGCACCTTGTCGAATCTGGTCGATTGGCATTGCAGCGCGTTTGACCTGTGCGCCGGTCGCCACACTTCAAGTCTTGCCGGCTTCGGTTTCGACGCCATGGCCTGGGAAGTCTGGCCGGCGTTGTGTGCCGGCGCGACCCTGCACCTGGCCCCGACTCACGAAGGCACCGAGGACATCGATGCACTGCTCGACTGGTGGCGCGCGCAACCGCTGGACGTGAGTTTTCTGCCGACGCCCGTCGCCGAATACGCCTTCAGCCAGAACCTCGAACACCCGACGTTGCGCACGCTGCTGATCGGTGGCGACCGCTTGCGCCAGTTCAGCCGCAATCAGCAATTCGACGTGATCAACAACTACGGTCCGACCGAAGCCACCGTTGTCGCGACCTCAGGGCGAATCGAGGCGGGCGACGCCTTGCACATCGGCAAACCGGTGGCCAACGCCACGATGTACCTGCTCGATGAACAGCAGCGTCCGGTACCGATTGGCGTCATGGGCGAGTTGTACGTCGGCGGCGCCGGGGTCGCGCGCGGTTATTTGAACCGCGCCGATCTGAGCGCCGAGCGCTTCCTGCATGACCCGTTCAGCCCCGTGCCGAACGCGCGCATGTATCGCACCGGCGACCTCGCACGGTGGCGCGCCGACGGCACCATTGAATACCTGGGGCGTAACGACGATCAGGTGAAAATCCGTGGCGTGCGCATCGAACTCGGCGAAATCGAAACTCGCCTCAATCAGTTGCCCGGCATTCAGGAAGCCGTGCTGCTGGCGCGCGAAGATCAACCCGGTCAGCCGCGCCTGGTGGCCTATTTCACCGAGCAGAGCCAGGTCGAACCGCTGGCCGTGGCCGAGTTGCGCGCGCACCTGCTGACCCAGTTGCCGGAGTACATGGTGCCGGTGGCCTTCGTCCGGCTCGACGCACTGCCATTGACCGCCAATGGCAAGGTCGACCGCAAAGCCCTGCCGAAACCCGAGCGTGCGGCGCTGTTCACCCGCGAATACGAGGCGCCGCTTAATGAGCTGGAAAGTGCCTTGGCGCAGATCTGGGCGCAGGTGCTGCAAGTCGAGCGAGTAGGTCGTCAGGATCACTTCTTCGAACTCGGCGGCCATTCACTGTTGGCCATGCGCATGGTGTCCCAGGTTCGCCAGCGCCTTGGCGTCGAACTGGCGCTGGGTGATCTGTTTGCCAACGCCGAACTGGCGGCGGTCGCCGAGGCCGTGGCGCAGGCCGGGCGCAGCACGCAACCGGAGATTATCGCAGTGGCCCGTGACGGCGCCTTGCCGCTGTCATTCGCTCAGCAACGCTTGTGGTTTCTGGCGCAAATGGAAGGCGCCAACACCGCCTACAACATTCCCATCGGCCTGCGTCTGCGCGGCCAACTGAATGAGCCTGCGCTGCAACAAGCCTTGGCGCGCATCGTCGCGCGGCATGAAACCCTGCGCAGCCGTTTTGCCCAGTTCAATGATCAGGCGCAAGTACTGATCGCCCCGCTCGACAGCGGTCTGCTGCTGCGCGTCGAGGACCTGCGCCAGCATCCGCAACCCGACGAAACCTTGCAGGCGCTGATTCAGGGCGAGGCTTCAGGGCCGTTCGATTTGCAGGACGATGCGCTGATTCGCGGTCGCTTGGTGCGCCTCGCCGACGATCATCATGTGCTGTTGCTGACCCTGCACCACATCATCTCCGATGGCTGGTCGATGGGGATTCTGACCCGTGAACTGATGGCGTTGTATCAAGCGTTCAGCCATGGCCAGCCGGATCCGCTACCGCCGCTGGCGCTGCAATACACCGACTACGCGGTGTGGCAGCGGCGCTGGCTCAGTGGCGAGGTGTTGCAGCGCCAAAGTGAATATTGGCAACAGACCCTGGCCGGCGCGCCGGCACTGTTGACGCTGCCGACCGACCGCGTGCGCCCGGCACAGCAGGATTACGCCGGCAGCACCGTCGACGTGGTACTCGATGAACGCCTGAGTGCCGGACTCAAGGCTTTGGCCCAGCGTCACGGTGTGACGATGTACATGCTCATGCTCAGTGCCTGGGCGAGTCTGTTGAGTCGTTTGTCCGGGCAATCGGAAGTGGTCATCGGCTCGCCGGTGGCCAACCGCACTCGTGCCGAGATCGAAGGCCTGATCGGCATGTTCGTCAACACCCTGGCCCTGCGTATCGATACGTCGGGTGAGTTGAGCAGCGAAGCGCTGCTGGCGCGGGTCAAGGCGCGGACACTGCAAGCGCAGGCCCATCAGGACCTGCCGTTCGAACAAGTGGTGGAAATCACCAAACCTGCGCGCAGCATGGCGCACAGCCCGTTGTTTCAGGTGATGTTCAGTTGGGACAGCGGCCATGGCGCCAGTCTGAGCCTCGGCGATCTGACCCTGGAAAGCGTCGCCGAACCGAGCCACTTCGCCAAATTCGATCTGTCGCTGACTTTGGCAGACGCGCCGGGCGGGATTCGCGGTGTGCTGGAGTACGCGATTGCCCTGTTCGACGAATCGACCATTGAGCGTTATGTCGGCTACTTCCAGCGACTGTTGCAGGCGATGGTCAGCAACGATCAAGCGGTACTGGATCAGGTCGCGTTGTTGGCGGACGACGAACGTCAGCATCTGCTGGTTGATCTGAACGACACCGCCGTCAAACACGATCTTGAGCAGACCGTTCACGGTCGTTTCGAGGCGCAGGTGTTGCGCACGCCCGACGCTGACGCCGTGGTAGCCGGTGAGCTGCGCTTGAGTTACGCCGAGTTGAACCGCCGCGCCAACCGACTCGCCCATCACCTGCGCCAGTGCGGTGTAGATCGCGATGCGCGGGTGGCGATCTGCGTCGAGCGCGGGCCGCAACTGCTGGTCGGTCTACTGGCGATTCTCAAGGCCGGCGGCGCTTATGTGCCGCTGGACCCCAGTTATCCCGCCGAGCGTCTGGCGTACATGCTCGAGGACAGCGCGCCCGTGGCGGCGCTGGTGCATGCGCCGACGCGCGTGTTGATCGGCGAGTGGGCCGGCGTGTTGGTCGATTTCGACCAGTGCACCTGGCAAGACCTTGAACCGAGTAATCCGCAGGTGCCGGACCTGAGCGCCGCGAACCTGGCTTATGTGATTTACACCTCCGGTTCCACCGGCACCCCGAAAGGCGTGATGGTCGAGCATCGTAATCTGGGCAATCTTCTGCACTGGAGCGCCAACCTGTGCCCGCTGGCGAGCGGTGCTGCGCTGTTGCAGAAAACCCCGTTGAGTTTCGATGCCTCGGTGTGGGAGCTGTTCTGGCCGTTGACCAGCGGCATGCGCCTGGTCCTCGCCGGCCCGGACGAGCACCGCGATCCGGCCGCGCTGGTGCAGTTGATTCGTCAGCAACAGGTCAATGTCATCCAGTTCGTACCGGCGCTGTTGCAGCAGTTCCTTGAAGAGCAAGCAGTCGGTGAATGCCGCAGCCTGACCGATGTGTTCTGTGGTGGCGGTGAGCTGACAGCCGCATTGGTGCGCAGCGTGCGCGAGCGCCTGCCGCAGGTGCGCCTGCACAACGTTTATGGCCCGACTGAAGCCACCGTTGACAGCACGGTGTGGACGCTGGAGCCCGATTCGCCGGTACCGGAAGGCACGCCGCCGATCGGCAAACCGCTGTGCAATACCCGCGTGTATATCCTCGATGCTCATCAGCAACCGGTGCCATTCGGCGTGGTCGGGGAGATGTATCTCGGCGGCGTGCAGGTGGCGCGGGGTTATCTGCATCGGCCTGAGCTGACGGCCGAACGCTTCCTCGACGACCCGTTCAGCGATCAGCCAGGCGCGCGTCTGTACCGCACCGGCGACGTTGCGCGTTACCTGGCCGATGGCAACATCGAGTACCTGGGGCGCAATGACGATCAGGTCAAGATCCGTGGTTTGCGCATCGAACTGGGCGAGATCCAGGCGCATCTGGCGCACATCGACGGCGTGCGCGAAGCGGCGGTGCTGGCCCGTGAAGATGTGCCGGGCGATCAGCGTCTGGTCGCGTACTACAGCGGCGAGCCGCTGGACATCGATCAGCTGCGCAGTCAACTGCTCAAGCATTTGCCGGACTACATGGTGCCTGCGCTGTTTGTGCATCTGCCGGCCTTGCCACTGAGCCCCAACGGCAAACTCGATCGCCAGGCCTTGCCGGCCCCTGACCATTCGGCGCTGCTGACCCGCGCGTACGAAGCCCCGGTCGGTGAAATCGAGACCGTGATTGCAGGGATCTGGGCCGAGTTGCTCAAGGTCGAGCGAGTAGGGCGCTTCGATCATTTCTTCGAACTGGGCGGCCATTCGTTGCTGGCGGTCAATCTGGTTGCGCGCATGCGCCGCGCCGGGCTGTCGGCGGATATTCGCGTGCTGTTCGGCCAACCGACGCTGGCCGCGCTGGCGGCGGCAGTGGGCGGGGAGCCTGAAGCGGCGGTGCCGGCAAACCTGATTCCGGCCGATTGCCCGCGCATCACCCCCGAACTTCTGCCGCTGGTGGCGCTGGATCAAGCGACGATCGACCGGATCGTCGCGAGTGTTCCCGGCGGTGCGCGCAACGTGCAGGACATCTATCCGCTGGCGCCGTTGCAGACCGGCATCCTGTTCCATCATCTGTCAGCCGCGCAGGGCGATCCGTACGTGTTGCAGGCGCAGTTTGCCTTCGCCGATGAACAGCGTTTGCAAGCCTTCACCGACGCCCTGCAACGGGTGATCGAGCGCCACGACATTCTGCGTACTTCGCTGTTCTGGGAAGGTCTCGACGAGCCGGTGCAAGTGGTCTGGCGTCAGGCTTCGCTGAGCTGCGAGGCATTGCAACTGGACGCCGAAGCAGGCGATGCACTGAGCCGGTTGCATGCGCGATTCACCGTCGATACCTACCGTATGCCGGTTACCGAAGCTCCGCTGATGCGCATGGTCTACAGCCGCGATGCAGCCCGTCAACGTGTGGTGGCATTGCTGCTGTTCCATCACCTGGTGATGGATCACGTCGCGCTCGAAGTGCTGCAGCACGAGATGCAGGCGTTTCTGCTGGGCAATGCCGAGCAATTGAGCGAGCCGGTGCCGTACCGCAATTACGTGGCGCACACCCGCTCCGGGCTGAGCGAACAAGAGCACCAAAGCTTTTTCAGCGAGATGCTCGGCGCTGTTGATGAACCGACTTTGCCGTATGGTCAGCAACGGGTCGACGACGCGCCAGCGCAAGAGGCGCAGTTGGCGTTGCCACATTCGCTGAGCCACAGCGTGCGGCAACAGGCGCGACGCCTGGGTGTCAGCGCCGCCAGCCTGATGCACCTCGCCTGGGCGCAGGTGCTGGGGCAATTGTCCGGGCGCGACGCCGTGGTATTCGGCACGGTGTTGCTCGGCCGATTGCAGGGTGGTGAAGGCTCGGAGCGTGCGCTTGGGGTGTTCATCAACACCTTGCCGTTGTGCATCGAACTCAATGCGCACAGCGTCAAAGGCGCCGCGTTGGCGACCCATGAACGCCTGAGTCAGTTGCTCGCCCACGAGCATGCGCAACTGGCACAGGTGCAACAGTGCAGCGCCATGCCGACGGGCACGCCGCTGTTCAGCACGCTGCTCAATTATCGTCACAGCACCCCGATCGGGCCGATATCCGCCGAGGTGCAAGCGGCGTGGCACGGCATGCAACTGCTCGATGCCGAGGAACACAGCAACTATCGCCTGACCCTCAGCGTTGATGATCTCGGTGAAGACTTCCGCCTGAAGGTATTGGCCGGGGCCGGCATTGATGCGCTGCGTATCTGCGGCTACATGCAGGCTGCGTTGATGACTTTGCTGGAGGCGCTGGAGCATACGCCGCACGCAGGCTTTGATCGCTTGTCGATCCTGCCGGCAGCAGAGCGCGAACAGTTGCTGGTGCGCTTCAATGCAACCGAGGCCGATTACTCGCGTGGACTGACGATTGCCCAGCGCTTCGAGTCGCAGGTCGCCGAGCGTCCGCAGGCCGTGGCCGCGGTGTTTGGCGGACAGCCACTGACTTACTTGCAGCTCAATCGCCAGGCCAATGCGTTGGCGCATCACTTGATCGAATTGGGCGTGAAACCGGATGACCGCGTGGCCATCGTCGCCCGCCGTGGACTGGATACGCTGGTCGGTCTGGTCGCCATTCTCAAGGCCGGCGCCGGCTATGTGCCGATCGATCCGGCGCATCCCGCCGAGCGGATCAGCTATTTGTTGAACGACAGCGCACCGGTCGCGGTGCTCACGCAAAGCGATCTGCACCAGAGACTGCCGTTGCTGAGCGTGCCAGTGATCGATGTCGACCTGAGCGCATGGCCGGCGCACGCGCAGCACAACCCTCTGGTACCAGACTTGACGGTCAAGCACCTGGCGTACGTGATCTACACCTCGGGTTCCACCGGCCTGCCAAAAGGGGTCATGGTCGAGCATCAGACGCTGTCCAACCTGGTCGACTGGCATTGTGAAACGTTCGATTTACGCGCCGGCAACCACACCTCCAGTCTTGCTGGCTTCGGTTTCGATGCGATGGCGTGGGAAGTCTGGCCGGCCCTGTGCGCGGGCGCGACTTTGCACCTGGCACCGACCCATGACGGCGCTGAAGACATCGATGCGTTGCTCGACTGGTGGCGCGCGCAACCGCTGGACGTGAGCTTTTTGCCGACACCGGTCGCCGAATACGCGTTCAGCCAGAACCTTGATCATCCGACCTTGCGCACCTTGCTGATCGGTGGCGATCGCTTGCGTCAGTTCAGCCGTCAGCAGCGCTTCGCCGTGATCAACAACTACGGCCCGACCGAGGCCACCGTGGTCGCCACCTCCGGGCATGTCGAAGTGGGCGCGGCGTTGCACATCGGCAAACCGGTGGCGAACGCGGCGGTTTATTTGCTCGACGAGCAGCAACGCCCGGTGCCAATGGGCGTGATGGGCGAGTTGTACGTCGGTGGCGCGGGCGTGGCCCGGGGTTATCTGAACCGCGCCGACCTGACCGCCGAACGTTTCCTGCACGACCCGTTCAGCCGCGCGCCGAATGCGCGCATGTACCGCACCGGTGACCTTGCCCGCTGGCGCGAAGACGGCTCGCTCGACTATCTGGGGCGTAACGACGATCAGGTAAAAATCCGTGGCATGCGCATCGAGTTGGGCGAAATCGAGACCCGCCTCAATCAGCTCCCCGGTATCAACGAGGCGGTGCTGCTGGCCCGCGAGGACCAGCCCGGTCAGCCGCGACTGGTGGCGTATTTCACCGAACAAACGGGGGCCGAGCCACTGGCAGTGGGCAACTTGCGCGAGCATCTGTTGGCGCAGTTGCCGGACTACATGGTGCCGGCGGCGTTTGTCCGGCTCGAGGCTTTGCCGTTGACCGCCAATGGCAAGGTCGACCGTAAGGCTTTACCGAAGCCGGATCTGGCCGCGCTGCCGACCCGTGAATACGTGGCGCCGCAAGGCGAGCTGGAAACCGCGCTGGCGCAGATCTGGGCCGAAGTGCTGCAAGTCGGGCAGGTCGGCCGTCACGATCACTTTTTTGAACTTGGCGGTCATTCGCTGTTGGCGATGCGCATGGTCTCGCTGATCCGTCAGCGCCTCGGCGTCGAACTGGCGCTGAGTGAGCTGTTTGCCGACGCCCAATTGAGCGCCGTCGCCGCAGTATTGAACCGCGCCGGGCGCAGCACGCTAGCGGACATTGTGCCGGCACCGCGCGACCAAGCGCTGCCGATGTCTTTCGCCCAACAACGCCTGTGGTTCCTGGCGCAGATGGCCGGTGGCAACTCGGCATACAACATCCCTGTCGCCTTGCGCTTGCGCGGGCACCTCGACGTCGATGCCCTGCAAGCGGCGCTGGCGCAGATCGTGGCCCGCCACGAAACCCTGCGCAGCCGTTTCATCCGCATCGACGACACCGCGCAGGTGTCGATTGCCCCGGTCGACAGCGGTTTGCTCTTGCGCATGGAAGACCTGCGCCAAGACTTGCAAGGTGAACTCACCTTGCAGGGATTGATGGCGCAAGAAGCCTCGGCAGCGTTCGATCTGCAGAACGATCAACTGATTCGCGGACAACTGGTGCGTCTGGCCGACGAGCATCATGTGCTGCTGTTGACCGTGCATCACATCGTCGCCGATGGCTGGTCGATGGGTGTGCTGACCGCTGAGTTGATGGCGTTGTATCAAGCGTTCAGCCAGGGTCAGCCTGACCCGCTGCCAGCCCTGACCCTGCAATACGGCGACTACGCCGTATGGCAACGGCGCTGGCTCAGCGGTGAAGTATTGCAACGGCAAAGCCATTACTGGCAGCAGACCCTCGATGGCGCGCCGGCCTTGTTGACGCTGCCCACCGATCGCCCGCGACCGGCGCAACAGGATTACACCGGCGGCAACGTCGAAGTGCTGCTGGACCCGCGCCTGAGCGCAGGGCTCAAGGCCTTGAGCCAACGTCATGGCGTGACACTGTTCATGACCGTTATGAGCGCCTGGGCATCGCTGATGAGTCGCCTGTCCGGGCAGACCGATGTGCTGATCGGTGCACCGGTGGCCAACCGCAGCCGCGCGGAACTCGAAGGCTTGATCGGCATGTTCGTCAACACGCTGGCCTTGCGCATCGACACCTCGGGCGCACCGAGCGTCGAAGCGCTGCTGGCACAGGTCAAGGCGCGGACACTGGCGGCGCAGGCGCATCAGGATCTGCCCTTCGAACAAGTGGTGGAAATCGCCCGACCGCTGCGCAGTCTGGCGCACAGCCCGCTGTTCCAGACCACACTGAACTGGGACGGCAGCGTCGGCCCGCAACTGGCGCTGGGCGAGCTGACGCTGGAAGGCGTTGCCGGGCCGGGCGATGTCGCCAAGTTTGACCTGACGCTGACACTGGGCGAGGTCAACGGGGTGATTCGCGGCTCGCTGAACTACGCCACGGCGCTGTTCGATGCATCGACGATCGAGCGCTACATCAGCTACTTGCAGTGCTTGCTTGAGGCGATGATCAGCAACGATCAAACGGTGTTGGAGCAGGTGCCGTTGCTGGCAGCGGATGAGCGCAAGCGCTTGCTGCGTGACTTCAACGCCACGGCGCGCGATTACCCGCAAACACTGACCGTGCACGGGGTTTTCCAGCAGCAGGCTGCGGCGCATCCAAAAGCCGTGGCGGCGGTGCAGGGTGCGCATTCGCTGAGCTACTTCGAGCTGAACGCGCAGGCCAACCGCCTGGCCCATCACCTGATCGCACACGGCGTACAACCGGGTGACCACGTGGCGATCCTGTTGCCGCGTTCGCTGGAGCTGCTGGTGGCGCAACTGGCCATTGCCAAGTGCGCGGCGGCCTATGTGCCGCTGGACATCAATGCGCCGAGCGAGCGTCAGGCGTTCATGGTCGAGGACTGTCAGGCGCTGGCGCTGCTGACCTTGAGTAGCGAAGTCATCGACTACGCCGCGCCGCGCATCGATCTCGACACGCTGACCCTTAACGGCCAGCCGACGCATAACCCCAACCTGGTGCAGTCTTCCGAAACACTGGCGTACATCATGTACACCTCCGGTTCCACCGGCACGCCGAAAGGGGTGATGGTGCCGCATCGGGGCATCGGTCGGTTGGTGCTCAACAACGGTTACGCCGATTTCACTGCGCAGGATCGTGTGGTGTTCGCCTCGAACCCGGCGTTCGATGCGAGCACCATGGACATTTGGGGGCCGCTGCTCAATGGCGGTCGCGTGGTGATCATCGACCATCAAACCCTGCTCGATCCGAATGCCTTCGGCCGTGAACTGAGCGCCAGTGGCGCGACGATCCTGTTCGTCACCACCGCGCTGTTCAACCAGTACGTGCAACTGATCCCGCAGGCGCTCAAAGGCTTGCGGATTCTGCTGTGCGGCGGTGAGCGTGGCGATCCGGCGGCGTTCCGGCGCCTGCTGGCCGAGGCCCCCGCATTGCGCATCGTGCATTGCTACGGCCCGACCGAAACCACCACCTACGCGACAACCTTTGCCGTGTGCGAAGTGGCGGAACACGCCGACAGCGTGCCGATTGGCGGGCCAATCGGCAACACCCAGGTCTACGTACTCGACGCGTACCAGCATCCGGTGCCGATGGGCGTGACCGGCGAGCTGTACATCGGCGGGGAGGGCGTGGCACTGGGTTACCTGAACCGACCGGATCTGACCGCCGAGAAATTCCTCCGCGATCCGTTCAGTGATAAGCCTGGCGCGTTGCTCTACCGCACCGGCGACCTCGTACGCTGGCTGGCGCCGGGGCAACTCGATTGCATCGGCCGCAACGACGATCAGGTGAAGATCCGTGGCTTCCGCATCGAACTGGGTGAAATCGAGAATCGCCTGCTGAACTGCCCGGGGATTAAAGAGGCGGTGGTGCTGGCGCGTCGTGTCGGTCAGGACGCCACGCGTCTGGTGGCTTACTACACCGCGCACGATGGCGTCTTGGACAGCGCCGAACTGCACGCACAGTTGCACGCACGACTGCCGGAATACATGGTGCCGACGGCGTGGGTGCAACTCGATGTGTTGCCGTTGAACAACAACGGCAAGGTCGACCGCAAGGCACTGCCGGCACCGACGCAGGAGGCGCTGCTCAGTCGGGTTTACGAGGCGCCGGCCAATCCACTGGAAATCAGCCTCGCACAGGTCTGGGCCGAGGTGTTGCAGGTCGAACAGGTCGGCCGCCACGACAACTTCTTCGAACTCGGCGGCCACTCGTTGCTGGCGATGCGCATGCTGTCCCGGGTGCGTGAGCAATTGGGAGTGGAACTGGCGCTGGCCGATCTGTTCGCCAATCCGCAGCTGGCGGCGGTCGCCGAGGTCTTGAGTCAGGCCGAACGCAGCAGCTTGCCGCCGATTCTGCCGGCGCCGCGAGATCAGGCGTTGCCGCTGTCGTTCGCCCAGCAACGTTTGTGGTTCCTCGCGCAGATGGACGGCGGCAACACCGCCTACAACATTCCTCTGGGCCTGCACCTGCGTGGCCGACTCGACGCCGTGGCCCTGCAACGGGCATTGGCGCGGATCGTCGCGCGTCACGAAAGCCTGCGCAGCCGTTTCGCGCAATTCAACGACGAAGCACAGATGCTGATTGCCCCGGTCGACAGTGGCTTGCCGCTGATTGAGCAAGATTGGCGCCAACACCCGCAGAGCGAGGAAGCCTTGCGCACATTGCTCGACACGGAGGCACGCGGGCCTTTCAATTTGCAGGATGAACCGCTGATTCGCGGACGTCTGGTACGTCTGGCCGATGATCACCATGTGCTGATGCTGACCATGCACCACATCATCTCCGACGGCTGGTCGATGGGCGTGCTGACCCGCGAATTGATGGCGCTGTATCAGGCGTTCAGCCACGGCGAGGACGATCCGCTACCACCGTTGGCCCTGCAATACGCCGACTACGCGGTGTGGCAGCGGCGCTGGCTCAGCGGCGAGGTGTTACAACGCCAGAGCGATTACTGGCAGCAGACGCTGGCCGGCGCGCCAGCCTTGTTGAGCCTGCCGACTGACCGTCCGCGTCCGGCACAACAGGATCACCACGGCGGCAGTGTCGAAATCGTGCTGGACGAACAGACCAGCGCCGCTCTCAAGGCGCTGTGTCAGCGTCACGCCGTGACGCCGTACATGGTCATCATGAGCGCGTGGGCGATGTTGCTCGCTCGCCTGTCCGGACAGTCCGATGTGGTGGTCGGCTCGCCGGTGGCCAACCGTACCCGCGCCGAGATCGAGGGGCTGATCGGCATGTTCGTCAACACCCTGGCGCTGCGTATCGATACCTCAGGCGATCTGACGGGGGCAGCGCTGCTGGCGCGGGTCAAAGCGCAAACGCTGGCGGCGCAGGCGCATCAGGACCTGCCGTTCGAGCACGTGGTGGAAATTACCCGGCCGCTGCGCAGCCTCGCCCACACACCGTTGTTCCAGACGCTGCTGAGCTGGGACAGTAGCGTCGCGCCGGCCCTGGCACTGGGTGGCCTGACGCTGGAAGGTGTCGCTGGGGAAAATCACTTCGTGAAGTTCGACCTGTCGCTGAGCCTCGGTGAAACTGCGCAAGGCGTTCGCGGCTCGCTGCGCTACGCCACGGCGTTGTTCGATGAGTCGACGGTGCAGCGTTTTGTCGGTTACTTCCAGCGCTTGCTGGCAGCGCTGGTCAGCGATGACCAGGCGAAACTGGCGCAGGTCAATCTGCTGGCGGCGAATGAGCAGCAGCGCCTGCTCGGCGAGTTCAATGCGACTGCGCTCGATTGCCCGGTCGAGCAGCCGATTCAAAGCCTGTTCGAAGCACAGGTGCAGCGTCAGCCGGACGCCATTGCCGTGCAGGCTGGCGACCACCGCCTGACGTATCGTGAGTTGAATGCCCGCGCCAATCGACTCGCGCATCATCTGCGCGAGCAAGGCGTTGGGCCGGATGCGCGGGTGGCGCTGTGTGTCGAGCGTGGGCTAGATCTGGTGGTGGGGTTGCTTGGCATTCTCAAGGCCGGTGGCGCATATGTGCCGCTGGATCCGGCTTATCCAGCGGAGCGCCTCGATTTCATGCTCAGGGACTGCGCGCCGACGGCGGTGTTGGTACACACCGCCACCCGATCGCTGTTCGCCGCGACCGATGCGCTGTTGATCGATTTCGACCAATGCAGCTGGCATGACCAGTCGCAAAACAATCCGCAAGTTCCCGGCCTGAGTGCTTCGAATCTGGCCTACATGATCTACACCTCGGGTTCGACCGGCACGCCAAAAGGCGTAATGCTCGAGCATCGTGGCCTGTGCAATCTGGTGCATTGGGGGTCGAAGATCTGCCCGCCGACCGCAGACGGCGCGCTGTTGCAGAAGGCGCCTTTCAGTTTCGACGGTTCGGTGTGGGAGTTCTTCTGGCCGCTGACGGCGGGTGTGCGTCTGGTATTGGCACGGCCGGGCGGCCACCGGGAACCGGCGTATCTGGCGCAAGTGATTCGTCAGCAACGGGTTACGGTGGTCAAGTTTGTGCCGGCACTGTTGCAGCAATTTCTTGAATTGCAGGAGGTCAGTGAGTGCACCAGCCTCACCGATGTGTTCTGTGGCGGCGGTGAACTGACGGCGGCGCTGGCCGCTGCTGTGCGCCAGCACCTGCCGTGGGTGCGCCTGCATAACGTCTATGGCCCGACCGAAGCCACGGTCGACAGCACGGCATGGACGCTGGAGCCGCACATGGCCGTGCCGACATCGGAGTTGCCGATCGGCAAAGCCATCTGCAACACCCGCCTGTATGTACTCGATGCGCATGACCAGGTTGTGCCGCTCGGCGTCGTCGGCCAGTTGCACATCGGCGGGGTCGGCGTGGCGCGAGGGTATATGGGACTGCCGCAGATGCAGGCCGAGCGCTTTATCGACAGTCCGTTCGTGGTCGGTGATCGCTTGTACCGCACCGGCGATCTGGTGCGTTACCGCGCGGACGGCAACCTCGAATTCCTCGGGCGCAATGACTTCCAGGTCAAGCTGCATGGCTTGCGCCTGGAACTCGGTGAAATCGAAGCGCGGTTGATCCAGCACCCGGATGTGCGCGAGGTGGTGGTGCTGATGCGTGACGAGCGTCTGGTCGCCTATTTCACTACGGTTAATGGCAGTGCTGTACCGGCGATCGACACGCTGCGCGCGTTCATCCTCGAACAATTGCCCGAGTACATGGTGCCGGGCGCGTTTGTCGCGCTCGATGTTTTGCCGTTGAGTCCCAACGGCAAGATCGACCGTCAGGCGCTGCCGGCACCGGGCCTCGACGCCGTGCTCAGCCGCCACTACGAAGCGCCCCAAGGCGAGGTCGAAACCGTGCTGGCGCGGATCTGGGGCGAGGTACTGAATGTCGAGCAGGTCGGCCGTCACGACAATTTCTTTGAATTGGGCGGGCATTCATTGCTGGCGATTCGTCTGGTCAGTCTGCTGCAGCGTGCAGGGCAACAGGTGACGCTGGCGGAGCTGTTCCAGCGGCCGAGCATCGAATCACTGGCGGCGCTGATCAGTCAGCGCAGTGGTGTGCCCGAGCAACCGGAAGGACTGGTCGTGGTGCGACCGGGAGAGGGCGGTCATGCGCTGTTCCTGATCCATGAGTTCAGCGGCCGCGATGTGTATTTCCCGGCATTGGGTTTGCACATCGACGGGCAGTTCCCGATTTACGGCTTGCCCGGTGTGCCGCTGTGGCAGCCGCAACTGCGCACCCTTGAATGCATGGCCGCGCGGATGGTCGGGATCATCCGCTCGGTGCAGCCGCACGGCCCTTACCGTCTGGCCGGGTGGTCGTTTGGTGGCTTGCTGGCCTATGAAATCGCGCAGCAACTGCTCGGTCTCGATGAGGCCGTGGCGTTTGTCGGCCTGCTCGATACTTACGCGCCGCACCCGGTCAGCCAGAATAAAACCCGCTGGAGTGGCGAGCATCGCGACAAACGTCAATTGCTCGAACATTGCCGTGCGCGTTCGCAGATGCGCGGTGCAGAAGGGCAGCAAGCGTTGACTGAGGTAGAGACGCTGGAGGCGGAAGTCGAACTTATTGCCTTCGACGATTTGTTTCGGCGCTGCTGCGAACAGCAACTGCCGGACCCGGAACTGGCTGCACTGAGCGCAGCGCAGGCCTGGAGTTACTTTGATCGTGAGGCCGCCCATGGCCTGGCGCTGGCGCATTACCGGCTCGCGCCGGCCAGTCAGCCGGTGCACCTGTTCCGCGCTCAGGGGCTGATGCCGGGGCAGGCACAACCGAGTCCGACCCGAGGCTGGGAAACCAGGGTCGCCACAGGTTTGCTGCGCTGCATTGATGTGCCGGGTGATCACCGCAGCATGATGAAAACCCCGGAGATCGAGGCGCTCGGCCATGCCCTGAGTCAGGCCCTGTCGGCGGCGCAGGCTCCGCAGCCACAGGCCTATCAGCCACTGTTGACGATTCAGAGCGGGCACCCCGGGCATGCGCCGATCTTTTGCGTGCCGGGGGCGGGTGACAGTGTCACCGGGTTCATTCACCTGACCGAAGCACTCGGCCCGGAATGGCCGATTTTCGGTCTGCAACCGCGCGGGCTCGATGGCAGCGGCGTGCCGCACAGTCAGGTCGAGGCGGCGGCGCGGTGTTATCTGCACGCCGTCGAGCAGTTGTACCCGCAAGGCGCGGTGCACCTGATCGGCCATTCGTTCGGCGGCTGGGTCGTGCATGCCATGGCCGCGCAGTTGCAGGCGGCCGGACGAGAAGTGGCGTCGTTGACCCTGATCGACAGCGAAGCCCCCGGTGGCAACGGCACGGCGGGCAAACCGTACACGACGACCGCCGCGCTGCAACGTTTGATCGAGACGTTGCAGCTGTCCAGCGGCAAGTCTCTGGGCATCGATCCGCAAGCGTTTGCCGAGGCTGACGAGTCTGCGCAAATGCGCCTGTTGCACCAAGGCATGGTGCGCGCCGGTGTGTTGTCGGCGCGTTCATCGGAGCAGGCGATGCACGGCCCGGTCCGCACCTTTGCGACGGCACTGCGCACGGTCTATCAACCGCAATTGGCCTACACCGGGCCGGTGCGGCTGGCGCTGGTCGATGACCCGACGCTGGATGCGTGGGGCAATCAGCGCGAGCAAGCGGCGATGGTTGAGGGTTGGCAGCGCCAGGTCGCGGATCTGGCGGTGTGGTACGGGCCGGGCAACCATTTCACGATTCTCAAGGCGCCCAACGTCTTCAGTTTCGCGGCGTGGTGGCATGACGGCCGGAAAGTGCCGGCGGGCGAAATATTGTCCTGATTGTTGTTTATCTAGCAGAGCCCGGCGTCGCGCCGGGCTCGATCCTGAACGGACTTGTGGGCATTTATGGAAAAGTCGAAGTGGCGCAAAGTCGGTATGGGTTTGGCGTTGGCGGTGGTGGCGGGGTTGGTGTTCTACACGGTGCAGGCACCGGCGGAGGCGCCGCAGTACCTGACCGCCACGGTCGCGCGCGATGACATCGAGAACGCGGTGCTGGCCACCGGCGTACTCGAAGGGATCAAGCAGGTTGACGTCGGTGCGCAGGTCTCGGGTCAGCTAAAGTCGCTGAAGGTCAAGGTCGGCGACAAGGTGAAAAAAGGCCAGTGGCTGGCGGAGATCGATCCGCTGGTGCTGCAGAACACCCTGCGCCAGGCTCAGGTCGATGAGGAAAACCTGCAAGCACAGAAACGCGCCACGCAGGCCCAGCTGAAGCAGACCAAGGCGATTTACGAGCGCTATCAGAACCTGCAGGAGGATGCGTCGATCTCGCGCCAGGATTTCGAAACCGCCGAGTCGAACTATCAGGTGCAGCAGGCCAACCTGATGTCGCTGGATGCGCAGATCAAAAGTGCGCACATCCAGATCGACACCGCCAAGGTCAATCTGGCCTACACGCGAATTGTCGCGCCGATCGATGGCGACGTGGTCGGCGTGGTCACTCAGGAAGGCCAGACAGTCATCGCCAGCCAACTGGCGCCGGTCCTGCTGAAGCTGGCGGATCTGGACACCATGACGGTCAAGGCGCAGGTCTCGGAGGCCGATGTGATTCATATCGCGCCGGGGCAGGAGGTGTATTTCACTATTCTCGGCGAGGACAAACGCTACTACGCGAAATTGCGCGGCACCGATCCAGCGCCGCAGAACTTTCTCGAAACGCCGCCCGCCGGCACGCCGAAGCAAAGCAGCGCGGTGTTCTACAACGCTTTGTTTGAAGTGCCGAACCCCGACCATCGCCTGCGCATTTCGATGACCGCGCAGGTGCGCATCGTCCTCGACACCGCCAAGGCTGTGCTGACCGTGCCGGTGGCGGCGCTCGGCCCGCGCAATGCCGATGGCAGTTTCCCGGTGCGCGTGCTCGACGCCAAGGGCCACGCGCAGTCGCGCAATGTGCAGACCGGGATCAACAACAACGTCAAAGTGCAGATCAATGGCGGTCTGGCTGAAGGTGATCGGGTGGTGATCGGTGATCCGCTGACCAATGTGGCGGGGGCCTGAACATGACTGAGCCACTGTTACAGCTCACCGGCATCACCCGCAGTTTCACCGCTGGTGACCGTGAATTTCTCGCGCTGAACAACATCAACCTGACGATCCATGCCGGGGAAATGGTCGCGATCATTGGCGCTTCCGGCTCTGGCAAGTCAACGCTGATGAACATCCTCGGTTGCCTCGATTACGCCACCGCCGGCAGCTACAAAATCAACGGCCAGGAAACCCGCGACCTGGACAATCAGGCGCTGGCCGAACTGCGCCGCGACTACTTCGGCTTCATCTTCCAGCGCTACCATTTGCTGCCGCACCTGAGTGCGATGCACAACGTCGAGATGCCGGCGATTTATGCCGGCACCCCCCAGCTGCAACGCCATGCCCGCGCCCGCGAGCTGTTGGCGCGGCTGGGCCTGGAAGGCCACCTGACGCATCGGCCGAGCCAGTTGTCCGGTGGCCAGCAGCAGCGGGTGAGTATCGCCCGAGCGTTGATGAATGGCGGCGAAGTGATCCTCGCCGACGAGCCCACCGGCGCACTCGACACCGCCAGCGGCAAAGAGGTGATGCGCATCCTGCTGGAGCTGCACGCGGCCGGGCACACGGTGATTCTGGTGACCCACGACCCGAAAGTCGCGGCCAACGCCGAGCGCATCATCGAAGTCAGCGACGGTGAAATCCTCAGCGACCGCGCCAACGAACGCGACACCACGCACTTGCTCAGCGATGAGCCGGTGGCGCCGAAAGCCACCGCTTCACGGCGTCTGGTCGCCAGCCTCGGCCTGTTCAAGGAAGCTTTCAGCATGGCCTGGGTCGCGTTGATCTCGCACCGCATGCGCACCTTGCTGACGATGCTCGGCATTGTCATCGGCATCACCTCGGTGGTGTCGATCTCGGCGGTCGGCGAGGGCGCCAAGAACTACGTGCTCAAGGACATCGCGGCGATTGGCAGCAACACCATCGATGTCTATCCCGGCAGCAGCTACGGTGACAAGCGTGCAGCGGCCATCGAAACCCTGACGCCGGCCGATGTCACAGCCTTGAATCAGCTGTATTACGTCGACAGCGCCACGCCGATGATCGGCCGCAGTCTGTTGTTGCGCTACCGCAATATCGATCTGGATGCGCAGGTCAACGGGGTCAGCGATCAGTATTTCAAGGTGCGCGGGATCAAGATGGCGGCGGGCATTGCGTTCAGCGAAAGCGATGCGCGGCGCCAGGCGCAGGTGGTGGTGATCGATCACAACACTCGTCAGCGCTTGTTCGGCCAGGATGTCGATCCGTTGGGCCAGGTGATCCTGATCGGTAACCTGCCGTGCACGGTGATCGGCGTCGCCGCACAGGATAAAAGCCTGTTTGCCTCGGGCAAGACCCTTAACGTCTGGGTGCCTTACGAAACGGCCGCCGGGCGGGTGTTGGGTCAGCGTTATCTGGACAGCATCAGCGTGCGCATGAAGGACGGCCAGCCGAGCAAGGTGGTTGAAGAGCATGTCACGCAGCTGTTGTTGCAACGCCACGGCAGCAAGGATTTCTTCACCAACAACCTCGACAGCGTGTTGCAGACGGTGCAGAAAACCAGTCGTTCGCTGGCCTTGCTGTTGTCGTTGATTGCGGTGATTTCACTGGTGGTGGGCGGTATCGGGGTGATGAACATCATGCTGGTTTCGGTAACCGAGCGTACGCGGGAGATCGGCATTCGCATGGCGGTGGGGGCGCGGCAGTCGGATATTCGTCAGCAGTTTCTGGTCGAGGCGGTGATGGTCTGCCTGTTGGGCGGGGCGATCGGGATTTCGCTGTCGTATGCCATCGGGCATCTGTTTTCGCTGTTTATCAAGGAATGGGAGATGGTCTTCTCGCTGACCTCAGTGCTCACGGCGGTGATCTGCTCGACGCTGATCGGCATCGTCTTCGGCTTCGTCCCGGCGCGCAACGCCTCGCGCCTCGACCCGATCGAAGCGCTCGCCCGCGACTGACGAACCACCCCTGTAGGAGCTGCCGCAGGCTGCGATCTGTTGATGTTGTTTTGAAGATCAACAGATCGCAGCCTGCGGCAGCTCCTACGGGGTAGCGGCGTTATCAGCCAGCGGTCGATAACGAGGTTTTTTGCGGCGTTATCAAACAGCGGTTTTTGCAGGGTTATCAGGCAGCGCTCGATGCCGAGGTTTCCTGCGGTGAATACATCCAGCGCATCAGCGAATGCCGGCCACTGATGCCCAATTTGATCGCTGCCCGCTTGAGATAGCTTTCCACCGTGTTGACCTTCAGTTGCAACTGCCCGGCCAGTTCCGGGGCCGTGCGCCCGGCGAGCAGGCCGATGCACACTTCGCTTTCACGGTTCGACAGGCTCAGGCCCAATTGCTGCAGGCGCTCGGTGAACCGCAGGCGCAGGGTTTCCAGGCCGGTTCCCTCTGGGGATTCACTGGGGCTTTCGGCGTCAGGGCTGGCGGGTTGCACGGCGTTGATGTGTTTCTCGACCATCGGTAGCAACACCGGAGAGATGTCCTGCAACAGGTTGCGCTCCTGCGCGGAAAAACGTTGCGACTGGCCGTTGCGGTACACCGAAATCACGTAGCGAAAACCGTCTTTGCGGCGGGTCAGGTGCAGTTGCGAGGCATCGGTGACGTTGGCTGACTCCGGCGGCGGCAGATCGTGGCTGGCCGCTGCGCTGTGTTCGGAGAACAGGGTTTCGGCGAGCAAGGCTGGCTCTTTCAGCGGCTCGGGGCCGCTGCGATGGGTTGCGCGGCTGACCGGCTCGACGCGCATCTGGCGGATGTGCGTGGCGTCCACCGCCAGTTGAGTGAGGATCAGGTCGTGCAGCATGCGCGGAAAATGCCGGCTGCCGGTGCTGGCAATGACTTTGCCAATCTGCGGGAACAGGTGTGAGTTCATGTCGTTCATCCATGAGTTGCAATGGGCGGCTCGTGTCCCGCAGGCGCCGGGGTGAAGCTCCTTGACCGGTAAAAACGCCTCGGGAATTGGATCCTATCCTAGTACAACGTTTCAGCGACCGCATAATGAAGGGGTTATTAGTTCATAACCGACGCACACCTCGCCTTGCCGACGGCCGTTTACTTGCGCAACGCCATGTAGGATTTGCCCAGATCGCCGGCCCAGCCGTCCAGCACGACCTTGACGTCATCGGCGCTCAGCACTTGTTTGTCGTTCTCCAGCGGCACGCCGGTGCCCTTGCGGATCACTGTGGCGACCACCTCACCGGTCGAACCATCCTCGAATGACACTTCGGTGGCGATTTCGCTGTCCTGATCGCGAATACCGGTGGCAGTGCTTACGCCCGCCGCGACCAGGGTGACCGGCAGCCATTCATAAAAGCGCAAACCCTGGGTGCGGGTGGCAACCCGGGTAATTGCCGGGCGCACGATCAGTGTACCGGGGCCGGGTGTCGACACCAGGCGCATGATTTTTCCCAATTCCTGTCTGAGCGCCGCGTCGTAGCAATCGGTCACGCCGGACAGCGTGCTCAGCGGAATCCGCGCGGTCGGCGCAACGTTCGGGTAAAACTGGCTCGGCGCCAGATAGGCCTGGGTGTAACGGCCACGGGCCAATGCCGGGCTGACCCAGCCGAGTACCGGCTGCCCTGACGGCGACTGGCGCTCGCTCAATACGCTGTAGTCATGCAGAAATCCGCTGTACAACTTCGGTTCGACAGTTTTACTGCTGCAGGCCGGCAAGCTCAAGGTGGCGGAAAGCACCAGTGACCTGGAAAAACTGCCGAGCATCAATGGCTTTCCTTGTGGGCTGGCGGAATGTTGTCCGAGCACTCGATGTGCAACTGGCCGTGGCGCATGATCCAGTTCACCAGGTCGGCGACCGGGATCGAATGCACGTATTCGACCCAGTGCGCGCTGTCCGGGCTGAATTGTTCGAAGTAGCGGCGCAGGACGATGCGCTCCTGATTGCCGGTCAGGCCCAGGCATGCCTCCTGAAACAGAATCGGCGTATCGTGCCCGGGTGCCGTGGTGCGCTGGCTGAGGATCAACGGACGATGACTGGCGTGGCCCTCGGCGGTGTACCTCTGATTGAATTCCTTCATGGGAGCCCCCTGCGATGAATTGCCTGCAGAGTGCCCGAGGAGGATTGCCGGGGAATGTCCGATTGTTGTCGGCGCGGTAGGAATGTTGCGCGATTGAAATAAATGACCGGGACGGCGAAATGGTTTTAGATGCGCTCTTTTCTGGCCTTTGGATCTTGTGACCGTGAGCAGATTGCTGTTCGTCGACGACGACGTGGAAGTGCTGTCCCTGCTGAAGAAGTTCTTCGTTCAGCACGCCTACGAGGTCGATGTCGCGCCCGATGGCGTGGCGATGTGGGCGGCCATCGCGCAGCAGCGTCCGGACACGATCATCCTCGACGTCATGCTGCCCGGCGAAGGCGGCCTGAGCCTGTGCCAGAAAATCCGTGCACAGATGGGCATTCCGATCATCATGCTCACGGCGATGGCCGAGCTCAGCGACCGCATTGTTGGCCTGGAACTCGGCGCCGACGATTACCTGACCAAGCCTTTCGCACCGCGCGAATTGCTCGCCCGGGTGCGCGCATTGCAACGGCGGGCCGGCGAGCAGCCAAGTCCGCCCAGTGAACGCCCGCGACCGGTGATTGCCTTCGCCGGTTGGCACCTGGATATCACCTGTCGCGAGTTACGCTCGCCGGAGCAGGTGATGATCCCGCTGTCCGCTGGCGAGTTCGACCTGTTGGTGGTGTTTCTCGACCATCCGCAACGCATTCTCACCCGCGAACAATTGATCGACCTGACGCATGGCGAAGGCCACGACGCGTTTGATCGCAGCATCGATGTCCAGGTCAGTCGCCTGCGGCGCAAGATCGAACCCGACAGCAAACGCCCGGACCTGATCCGCACCGTGCGCAATGGCGGCTACATGTTCACCGCCAAGGTCAGCCGCTCGTGATCCGCCGTCTGTTGCGCCGCGACACCCTGCGCCGGCGAATAGCCCTGACCATCCTCGCGGCAATGCTCGCTTCACTGGCGCTCAATGCCTTGTTCGTGCAGGTCGCCGGGATCTGGGCGCGCCCGCCGATTGAACGCACCGGCCTGCTCGAACAGATTGCCGTGACCACGCGGCTGATCGAAGCCGGCCCGACGGCGCTGCGCCCGCAACTGGCCAGCGCAGCCAGCAACTCGATGCTGAAGGTGGTCTGGAACGCCCGGCGCACCGACTTCGACCTGCCTGCGATTGGCACGCAAATCGAGGCGGGCAGAGGGCCGGTGATGCAACAACTGCTCGGCGACGACCGTGAGATCGAAGTGTTCAGCCCCGATGACTTTCCGCGCGACAGCCCGCGCGCGCACTACGTCGCGCTGGTGCAATTGGTCGATGGCAGCTGGTTGTCGTTCACGCCGCCGCAACGCAGTTGGGGCCTCGGCGTTGGCACGCGAATCGCGGTGGTCATCGCCCTCGGATTGATCGCCACCTTGCTGGTGGCATGGCTCGCTACGCGCCAGTTGGCCACTCCGCTGCAGCGTTTTGCCAGCGCCGCCCGGCGTTTCGGCAGCGACTTGCGGGCGCCGCCGATCCACGTCGAAGGGCCGGACGAAATACGTCAGGCGATCATCGCCTTCAACACCATGCAGGCGCAGATCCAGCATTTCATCGCCGAGCGCACGCACATGCTCGCGGCCATCTCCCACGATCTGCGCGCGCCGCTGACCCGCATGCGCTTGCGCAGCGAGTTCATGGAAGACCTCGATCATCAGCACAAACTGATCCGTGATGTCGAAGAAATGCAGTCGATGATCAACGCCGCGCTGGCGTTCTTTCGCGAGGACACTCACCGCGAGCAGCCCACCGCGTTCGACCTGTCGGAGTTGCTGCAAACCATCATCGACGATTACCGCGACCAGCATCTGACAGTCGACTTCAGTGGCCCTGCGCATATGGTGTATGAGGGAAGACCGCTGGGCATCAAACGGGTGATCGTCAATTTGCTGGAAAACGCCGCCAAATACGCGCAGCAACCGAGCATCGCGCTGAGCGGCGACGACCATACGATCCGCATCGAGGTGCGCGATCAAGGGCCGGGGATTCCCGAATCAGCGTTGCAACGGGTGTTCGATCCGTTCTATCGCCTTGAAGCCTCGCGTAATCGTGATACCGGCGGCGTCGGGCTGGGCCTTTCGGCTGCGCAGGCGATCGTGCGCGAGCAGGGCGGTGAGCTGACCTTGCACAATCGCAGTGGCGGTGGCCTGTTGGCGCGGGTCGAGCTGCCTCGCGACCTGTTCGATTGAGGCGGTCAGCGACCATTGGCTGATGGAGCCGCGGTGCAGAAGCACGTACTCTTGGCGCCACGCATTTCAATACAAGAACAACAACAGGAGTTACCGATGCAACCGATCCGTCTCGGTCTGGTGGGTTACGGCAAGATTGCCCAGGATCAACACGTGCCCGCCATTCTCGCCAATCCGGCGTTCCAGTTGGTGTCTGTCGCCACCCAGGGCAAGCCTTGCGCCGGGGTGGAAAACTTCCAGTCGCTGAGCGAGTTGCTGGCTAACGGCCCGGCGGTCGATGCGATTGCGTTTTGCACCCCTCCGCAAGGGCGTTTTGCGCTGGTGCAAGAAGCGCTGGCGGCCGGCAAACATGTGCTGGTGGAAAAACCGCCCTGTGCGACGCTGGGCGAAGCCATGGCGCTGGTTGATCAGGTGGCGGCGCAGGGCGTCAGCGGCTTGTTTGCCTGGCATTCGCGTTATGCGCCGGGCATCGCCGCCGCTCGTGACTGGCTCGCCTCGCGCACTTTGCAAAGCGTGCAGATCGACTGGAAGGAAGACGTGCGCAAATGGCACCCGGGCCAGGCCTGGATCTGGCAACCCGGCGGCCTCGGCGTGTTCGATCCGGGCATCAACGCCTTGTCGATCGCCACGCACCTGTTGGCGCTGCCGCTGTTTGTCGAATCCGCCGAACTGCGCGTGCCCGGCAATTGCCAGTCGCCGATTGCTGCGTCGATCAAGATGTCCGACGCGCGTCAGCTAGAGGTGCGCGCCGAATTCGATTTCGACCACGGTCACGACGAACTCTGGAGCATCGAGATCCGTTGCCTTGAAGGCGTTCTGCGCCTGGACAATGGTGGTGCACTGTTGAGCATCGACGGCGTGCCGCAAGCTGTCTCGGAGGAGGGAGAATACGCGGCGGTGTACCGGCACTTCCAACAGCTGATCGGCGACCGCGCCAGTGACCTCGACCTGCAACCCTTGCGCTTGGTCGCGGACAGTTTTTTTGTCGGCAGTCGCGCAGCGGTCGAACCGTTCTACGACTAGCCTTGCAGCGCGAGGACCGCAGCCCTGGCAATCTGCGCGTCCTGCGCGGATTTGACCCCGGACACACCCACCGCGCCGATCACTTGTCCATCGACAATGATCGGCACGCCGCCTTCAAGCGAGGTCAGCAGCGGCGCCGAGAGAAACGCGTTACGGCCGTTGTTGACCATCTCTTCATAGACATTCGATTCGCGGCGGCCGAGGGCTGAAGTGCGGGCCTTTTCCATGCAGATGTAAGCGCCAATCGGCGCACAACCGTCGAGGCGCTCAAGCGCCAATAAATGCCCGCCATCGTCGACCACGGCAATGCTCACCGGCCATTGGTTGCGCTGCGCTTCGGTGCGCCCGGCGGCGAGGATCAGCGCCACTTCTTTCTGGCTCAAGACGAATTTGCTGTTCATGCTTTTTCCTGCGCGTGAAGGGATTCTTCAACCACTTCGATCCAGTGCCTGACCGGCGTGCGGCCAGCGCTGTCGAGGTGAACCTGGCAACCAATGTTGGCGGTGACGATAAGGCTCGGTGAAGCGCTTTCCAGTGCATTGATCTTGTTGTCGCGCAATTGCCGCGAAAGTGCCGGCTGGGTGATCGAATAGGTGCCGGCGGAACCACAGCACAAATGACTGTCGGGCACTGGTGTGAGATGAAATCCCAGCCGGGTCAAAACACTTTCCACCGCACCACCGAGTTTCAGCGCGTGCTGAAGCGTGCACGGACAATGAAACGCCAGACGCTGATCGTTATGCGCTACGTGCAGTTGTTCCAGTGGTTCGGCCAGCAGAATCCCCACCAGATCCTTACTGATCGCACTGACTTTGGCGGCTTTCATCGCGTAGGCCGGATCATGTTCGAGCAGGTGCGCGTAGTCCTTGATGAACGCGCCGCAACCGCTGGCGGTCTGCACGATCGCCTCGGCACCGCTTGCGATCGCCGGCCACCACGCATCGATATTGCGCCGCGCGCGCTGCAGTCCGGCCTGTTGGGCGTCGAGGTGATAGTCGATCGCGCCGCAGCAACCGGCCTCGCTGATCGGCGTGATGCTGATGCCGAGACGGTCGAGCACCCGCGCGGTCGCGGCGTTGGTGTTCGGCGACAGGCTGGTCTGTACGCAGCCTTCAAGCATCAGCATGCGGCGGGCTTGCGTTGGCGCCGGTCTCGGTTTGGCCGGCGCAATGTGTCGCGGCAACTTCATTTGCACAGTCTGTGGTAGCAATGGACGCAGTTGTTCGCCGAGGCTCAGCAACGGTTTGAACAACCACGGGTTGGGCAGCACGCTGCGCAAACCCTGGCGCAACAGACGCTGGCCGGGACTGCGCGGTGCCGCTGCATCGACCAGCGCACGGCCGATGTCGAGCAGGTTGTGATAGTCGACACCGGACGGGCAGGTGGTCTCGCAGTTGCGGCAGGACAGGCAGCGGTCGAGATGTTGTTGGGTGGTGGCGCTGACGGCATTGCCTTCGAGCACTTGCTTGATCAGGTAAATCCGCCCGCGCGGGCCATCCAGCTCATCGCCGAGCAGTTGATAGGTCGGGCAGGTGGCGTTGCAGAACCCGCAATGCACGCAGCTGCGCAGAATGCTTTCGGCTTCTGCGGCGCGTTCCAGGCGCAGGGATTTTTCGCTCAGGGTGGTTTGCATGATCAGATCTCTGCGTACATTCGGCCCGGGTTGAAAATCCCCTTCGGGTCCAATTGCGTCTTCAGCGCTTGCTGGTAGCGCAATAACGCCGGTGCGAGCGGCTGGAACGGTTGCGCGCAGTTTGCATGGCAACTGGCGTGACCGCCGGCCTGGATGGCGATGGCGCGGATCGTCGTGGCGTCGGCAGCGGATTTCAGCCAGCGCTGTGCTCCGGCCCAATCGATCAGTTGTTCGCCGGGCAGGCTCAACGGGCCTGTGTGAGTCGGCACTGACAGGCGCCAAAGCGGCCGTGGATCGGCAAAAAAGGCCAGGCGCTGAGCATTCAGATCGGCCCAGTACGCCGCGTCCAAAAGTTCACCCCCGAGGCGGTCATGCGCCGCCGTCACCGAACCTTCACCGCCTTCCAGACGCAGATGCAAGCGTTGCCCGTCGTGGCTGGCGGCGCTGATCGGAATCGGTTGCTGGCCCCATTCGGCGAGTTTGAGCAGTGCGCGTTCGCTGCTGATGTCCAGGGCAATGCTCAGGCTGTGACGCGGTTTCGGCAGCACTTTCAGCGAGACTTCGGTGAGCAATCCCAAGCAACCAAAACTGCCGGCCATCAGCCGCGAGACATCGTAGCCGGCGACGTTTTTCATCACTTCGCCGCCAAAACGCAGATGTTTGCCGTGGCCGGTAATGACCCGCGTGCCCAGTACGTAATCGCGCACCGCGCCGGCCCAGGGGCGGCGCGGCCCGGATAATCCGGCAGCGAGCATGCCGCCGACGGTGGCGCCGTCCTCGCTGTGTGGCGGCTCGCATGGCAGCATTTGCCCGGCGGCGTCGAGGGCGGCATTCAGTTCGGCCAACGGCGTGCCGGCGCGTGCGGTGATCACCAGTTCAGTCGGGTCGTAGCTGACGATGCCGCGATGCACACGAGTATCGAGCAACTCGCCGTGGCTCTCGCGGCCCAGACGGGATTTGCTGTTGCCACCCTGGATGCGCAACGCAAGGTTGTCATGCAGCGCCTGCTCCACCTGTTGCAGCAGCTCGGCGGCAGCGTCGTGGCCATGTTCACTGATCATCAGAAACGCTCCAGATCGGGGAAGGGCAACTGGCCGTGGTGGACATGCATCGCACCGAATTCGGCGCAGCGGTGCAGGGTCGGAATATTCTTCCCGGGATTGAGCAGGCCGCCGGGATCGAATGCTGCTTTGACGGCATGGAACAGGGTCAATTCATCACTGCTGAACTGCGCGCACATCTGGTTGATTTTCTCGCGGCCGACACCGTGTTCGCCGGTGATGCTGCCGCCGACCTTGACGCACAATTCAAGGATCTTGCCGCCGAGGGCTTCCGCGCGATCCAGTTCGCCGGGCTGGTTGGCATCAAACAGAATCAGCGGATGCATGTTGCCGTCACCGGCATGGAAAACGTTGGCCACGCGCAAAGCGTATTCGGCGGACAAGTCGGCAATCGCCTGCAGCACGCCGGGCAATTCGCGGCGCGGGATGGTGCCGTCCATGCAGTAATAATCCGGCGACAGGCGGCCGACAGCAGGGAAGGCATTTTTGCGTCCGGCCCAGAAACGCACGCGCTCGGCCTCGTCCCTGGCCTGACGCAGTTCGGTGGCGCCGGCGTGTTGCAGCACCTGACGCACGCGCCGGCAGTCGTCGTCGACATCGGCTTCGACGCCATCCAGTTCGCACAGCAGGATTGCTGCGGCGTCGACCGGATAACCGGCATGGATAAAGTCCTCGGCAGCGCGGATGGCAAGGTTGTCCATCATCTCCAGGCCGCCCGGAATGATCCCGGCGGCAATGATGTCAGCGACCGCGCGTCCGGCGTTTTCCACCGAGTCGAACGCTGCAAGCAGGACTTTCGCGGTCTGCGGTTTCGGCAGCAGTTTGACCGTTACTTCGGTGATCACCCCGAGCATGCCTTCGGAGCCGGTGAACAGTGCGAGCAGATCGAAACCGGGTGAGTCCAGTGCGTCGGAACCGAGCGTCAGGCACTCGCCATCGACCGTGAGCATTTCGACCTTGAGCAGATTGTGCACGGTCAGGCCGTATTTCAGGCAGTGCACGCCACCGGCGTTTTCCGCGACATTGCCGCCGATGGAACAGGCGATCTGCGAAGACGGATCCGGCGCGTAATACAAACCATGCGGTGCGGCCGCCTGGGAAATCGCCAGGTTGCGCACGCCCGGCTGCACGCGGGCAAATCGTCCAGCGGGGTTGATTTCGAGAATCCGGTTGAAGCGCGCCATCACCAGCAGCACGCCTTTTTCCAGCGGCAGGGCACCGCCGGACAGACCGGTGCCGGCGCCGCGCGGCACCACCGGCACGCGTTGTTGATGACAGATCTTGAGGATGGTCGCGACTTGTTCGATTTCGCGTGGCAGCACCACCAGCATTGGCGTCGTGCGGTAGGCCGACAAACCGTCGCATTCGTACGGTTTCAACTGTTCCTCGCTGTCGAGGATTTCCAGCTCCGGCATTTGCGCCCGCAGCGCACTGAGCAATGCGGGTTTATCGGAGGCCGGAAGCACGCCATCAACGCGTTCGTCGTAGAGAATATTCATCGCGGGCAGGCAACCCTTGGTTATTGTTTTTGACAGGCCGACGCCAAATGGGCGTGCTTGCATCATTGGGCGCACGGGCAATACTGTCCAGTTGTCCGGCACTGGTCGAACCAGTTCTTTTCGCCGGGTTTTTCGTACAAGGCCTTTCTGGGCTTTTAAAACAACAAGATGCGATGCAATCGCTAACCATGGAGGTGACGGGTTATGGCTGGTCATACCAGTGAAGGGCGGGCTGTGCAGGTGGCGGATGTGGTTTGTGAGCGCATCGAGCGCTTGATCGTCGACGGTGTCTTGAAGACCGGGCAACTGTTGCCCTCTGAACGGCGGCTGACGGAAAAGCTCGGTGTCTCGCGCACCGCGTTGCGTGAAGGCCTGAAACTGCTCCGCGCCCGCGGGATCATCAACACCGAGCAGGGCAAAGGCTCGTTCGTCGCCGACCTTTCCGGGCAGAGCGCCGCATCGCCTCTGATGCACTTGTTCAGCTCGCAACCGCGCACCCTGTACGACCTGTTCGAAGTGCGCAGCCTGCTGGAAGGCGAGTCGGCGCGGCTGGCGGCGTTGCGCGGCACTGAAGCGGATTTTGTCCTGATCACCCGCAGCTATCAGGCCCTGCTCGACGCGCATGGCCGGGAGCTGCAAGCGTCCGAACATGCGCGGCTCGACCACGCATTCCATCTGGCGATCTGCGAGGCTTCGCACAACCCGGTGCTGGTGCAGACGCTGCGCTCGTTGACTGATCTGCTGCTGAACACGGTGTTCGCCTCGGTCAACAACCTCTATCACCGCGAACCGCAGAAACGCCAGATCGACCGCCAACACGCGCGCCTCTACAACGCCGTGACCGGGCGCCTGCCGGAACAGGCGCGCAAGGCCGCTGTCGCGCATATCCAGAGCATCAGTGACAACCTCAAGGAGATCGAAAGCGAAGAGCAGCGGCTGGTGCGCGCGACGATGCGCCTGGAAGGCTGGACGTGAGGTCAGGCGATTGTCCTGTTGAAGTTGACGGTGAAACGCTTTTCAGCCGATTTATCCCTTTTCAATGCGTCAGTAATCTGTACCCAACTTGAACGCAACAACAATTTCAAAACTCAAAAGGGACGCAGACCATGACCACTCCAACCTACAACCGCCTGAACAAAGACGACGCCATCGTACTGCTGGTCGATCACCAGACCGGGCTGATTTCGCTGGTGCAGGACTTCTCGCCGAACGAGTTCAAGAACAACGTTTTGGCCTTGGCCGATCTGGCCAAGTTCTTCAACCTGCCGACCATCCTCACCACCAGTTTCGAACAAGGCCCGAACGGCCCGCTGGTCCCTGAGTTGAAAGAGATGTTCCCGGACGCGCCGTACATCGCTCGCCCTGGCCAGATCAACGCCTGGGACAACGAAGATTTCGTCAAGGCAATCAAGGCGACTGGTCGCAAGCAGATCATCATCGCCGGTGTGGTCACCGATGTGTGCGTAGCGTTCCCGACCTTGTCGGCGCTGGCAGAAGGCTTTGAGGTGTTTGTGGTAACCGATGCTTCCGGCACCTTCAACACCACCGTGCAACAAGCGGCATGGAGCCGCATGACCCAAGCCGGTGCGCAACTGATGAACTGGTTCTCGGTGGCGTGTGAGCTGCACCGCGACTGGCGCAACGATATCGAAGGGCTGGGTAATCTGCTGTCACAGCGGATTCCCAACTATCGCAACCTGATGAACAGCTACTCGGCGCTGACGGCGTTGCAGAAGTAAGTCGAGACACGGCGAAGACGCAAAGCCTGCCCTGAAAAGCAGGCTTTCGTTTTGTATGAGCTTTATGCCGAACGCGGGAGGCTTCAGAACTCGGGCGTGTACTTGATGGACAGCAGGCCACTGACACGTGAAACCAGTGTGTCGACCGCAAAGGGTTTGGTCAGCACCTGCATTCTCGGGCCGAGTTGACCGCTACCGAGCACCGAGCTTTCGGCGTACCCGGTAATGAACAAGGTCTTCAGTTTCGGTCTTATTTGCCGGCCCGCGTCGGCCATCTGCCGGCCATTCATGCCACCGGGCAAGCCGACATCGGTGATCAGCAAATCGATGTGCGCACTTGAGCGCAATGCTTCGAGCCCTTCAACGCTGTCGCTTGCTTCGAGCACGTGGTAGCCGAGGTCACTCAGCACATCTTTGAGCAGCAAGCGAACGGTGGGCTCGTCGTCGACAATCAGGATGGTCTCGCCTGCTTTTGCATGAGGCGAGGTCGTACTTTGCGCGTCATCGTGATTGTGCTGCGCCTCGCCGCAGTAACGCGGCAGGTAAATCAACATCGTGGTGCCGTGTCCCACAGTCGATTGCACCCGCACCTGACCCCCGGATTGCTTGGTGAAACCGTAAATCATCGAAAGCCCCAAGCCTGTGCCTTGGCCCAACGGCTTGGTGGTGAAAAACGGGTCGAAGGCTTTGGCGATCACTTCTGCGCTCATGCCCGTGCCGGTGTCGGTGACAGACAGGCACAGGTATTGCCCTTCGGGCATGTCCAGTGCGTGCGCCAACTCGCCCTCGACCGCGCGATTGGCAGTCTCGACGGTGATGCTGCCGCCCTCGGGCATCGCATCGCGGGCGTTGATGCACAGGTTCAGCAGAGCGTTTTCCAGCTGGCTGGCATCGACGAGGGCTGGCCAAAGATCGGCTGCAGCGACGGTCTTCAGGCGAATACCGGGGCCGACGGTGCGCTGGATCAGCTCGGTCATGCCGGCAATCAGCGCGTTGACTTCGGTCGGCCGCGGATCGAGTGTCTGTCGCCGGGAGAAGGCCAGTAGGCGATGGGTCAGGGCGGTAGCGCGTTTGGCCGCGTCCTGGGCGATCAGCATGTATTTGTCGAGGTCGTTGAAACGGCCTTGGGCGGTGCGCTTTTCCATCAACTCAAGGGCTGCGCAGATGCCCGCCAGAAGATTGTTGAAGTCATGCGCCAGACCGCCGGTGAGTTGCCCGACCGCTTCCATTTTCTGCGATTGACGTAACTTTTCCTCTGCTTGCATCAAGTCCGCCGTTCGCGCCGACACCCGCTGTTCCAGTGTGTCGTTAAGCGCTTTTAAAGCGGCGGTCACGCGGTCTCGCTCGGCTTCGACATTGCGCCGGTCTTCGACATCGATGAGCACGCCGGGGAAGCGCAAAGGCGTGCCGTCTTCGGCGCATTCGACGCGTCCGTTTGCCTCAATCCAGGTGTATTGGCCATCCGCACCGCGTACTCGGTACTGGTGTGAATAGGGGCCGCCCCGGGCGATGACTTCATTGATGGCCGCGGTGAGTCCTTCGCGGTCCTCGGGATGCACGGTCATCGCCACTTGCTCAAGGCTCAGACCGTCTCGGCCCAAGGCAGGATCAAGGTTGAAAACCCTTGCGAAGGCTTCGTCGACGCTGAAACGATCGGTGGGCAAGTGCCAATGCCAAGTGCCGATGATGGCGCCAGCCGCCAGGGCGAGTTGCACGCGCTCGATGTTCTCCCGGGCGACCGCCTCGCTGACGCGCAAGCGTTCCTGCGCGTCGCGGCGCTCGGTGACGTCGCTGAAGAAGATCGCAATCTGCCGTTCGGCCGGGTCGCCGACACGCACGGCGCGCACGTCGAACCAGCGTTCGAACGTGTTCGCGTAGTTCTCGAAGTTGGCTGGCTCGCCGGTCTTGGCGACATGGCCGTAGGTCTCGAACCAGAAACTCTCCAGGTTGGGAGCGAACTCGGTCACCCACTTGCCACGCAGGTTGACGCCAGCCTGACGTTCGAACGCCGGGTTGGCTTCAACGAAGCAATAATCGATAGGACGGTCGTCGGCGTCGAATTTGACCTTGACGATGGCAAACGCCGCCTCGATGGTTTGCAGAATGGTGCTGAAGCGTTCTTCGCTCCGGCGCAGTGCCGTTTCGGCACTGCGCGAGCGGGTCAGGTCGAGCATCGCCCCGATCATGCGTTCTGCCTGGCCATCGGCGTTACGGATCAGATGGCCGCGGTCAAGCACCTCAGCGTAGGAACCGTCCTCGCAGCGAAACCGGTACTCAGCACTCCAAGTCGTGCCAGAGCCATCAATCGCAGCGCGAATCGAGGTTTCGACCCGTGCGCGATCCTGCGCGTGGATCTGTGCAAAGCGCCAGTCACACGTTGGCTCGATGGCTGCTGACGCATAGCCATACGCCTGTTGCAGCGAATCGTTCCAGATAACCTGGCTGGTTTTCAGATCCCAGTCCCAGACGGCATCGCAGGTTGCCTTGACGGCCAGACGCAGGCGCGTGACCTCGGACTCGAGTTCCTCGCGAGTAAGCTGTTTCAGGATGTCCACTCCTCATGCCTTATTTGCTATCTGCTGTGCATTCAATCGGCGCGTTTAACACGAACACCCATGCGCTTTGTCACCCATTGACACGGGGCGGCATATTTAAGTTGCACTCAGGCCAGGCGCGCCGGTGTCTTCAAAGCGCCTCGCCGTTATCCAGCCTGTCGAGCAGGCGCTGCCCGCGTTGCCACAGTGCCTGCTGCTTTTCTTGCGGCATGCGATCAAGGTTTTTGTACATCATGCCCATGCGCTGATTGCCACGCAGGAGATCACCGTGGCGCATCAGAAAATGCCAGTACAAGGCATTGAAAGGGCAAGCGTTGTCAGTCGTGGTTTCGCGCACCGCGTAAACACAGTCGCGACAATAGTCGGACATCCGGTTGATGTACTGGCCGCTGGCGCAGTAAGGCTTGGAACCGAGGTAACCGCCATCGGCGTGCATGACCATGCCGAGGGTGTTGGGCAGCTCGACCCAATCGAAAGCGTCCATGTAAATGGCCAGATACCACTCACAGATCTGGCTCGGCGCAATACCGGCGAGCAGGGCGAAATTGCCGGTCACCATCAGCCGCTGGATGTGATGGGCGTAGGCGTGTTTCAAACTTTGGCCGATGGCTTGGCGCATGCAGTTCATCTGCGTTGCGCCGGTCCAGTAGAACTCAGGCAGACGCCGCGTGTTTGCGAACGCATTGCCCTCGGCGTACTCGGGCATTTTCAGCCAGTAAACGCCACGGACATATTCACGCCAGCCGATCAGTTGACGGATGAAGCCTTCGGCCGCATTCAATGCAATGCTGCCGGACCAATAGGCCGCCTCGACATCACTGCACAGCTGGCGCAGGTCGAGCAAACCGATGTTCAGCGCGGCGCTGATGCGTGCATGGAACAGGAAGGGTTCATCGCTGGCCATGGCGTCCTGATAATCGCCGAAGCCCGCCAGGCCATAGTCGAGAAAGTACGCCCACAATGCCTGGGCGTCGGCGTGGGTCACCGGATAGTTGAAATCATCCAGACTGCCGTAGTGACTGGCGAAACGTGCCTTTACCAGGTCGATGACGGCGAGGGTCGTTGCATCATTGGCGAAACGGAGCGGGTAGGGCGCCTTCAGGTTTTTCGGCAAGGTTTTGCGATTGTCTTCATCGAAGTTCCACGCACCGCCGACCGGCGTGCCGTCACCGTTGAGCAACAGGCGACTTTTGCGGCGCATCTCGCGATAGAAGAACTCCATGCGCAGCTGCTTTTTGCCAGCTGCCCACGCACCAAATTCCTCGCGGCTGCACAGGAAACGCCGATCAGCATGCCAATGGATCGGTAAACCGCAGTCTCTGAGCGATTGCTCCAGGCGCCAGTCGCCGCATTCGGTCATGTGCAACTCGTTCGCCTGCAACAGCGCTTGCCAACGCCTTAACTCGCCGGGCACCGAGCCACTGTTGTGCGGGTCGTCGAGGGCGACGTAATGAACTCGCATGCCCTTGTTTCTCAGCGCCTGAGCGAAGTGCCGCATGGCGCTGAAGATCAGCGCGATCTTTTGCGGATGATGGGCAACGTGGCTGGCTTCCTCCATGACCTCGACCAGCAGCACACTGTCGTGCGCGCAATCCAGATCTGCCAATGAAGCCAGATCAAAAGACAACTGGTCACCCAGGACCAGGCACAGCCGATTGGTTTTGTTCATTTGCACGGATTCAGCGTCATGAGCGGCAGCAGGCTACCGGTGGAGAATTGAGCGTTAAGTCCAGATAGTTGTACAGATTGTAGTTTGTGTATAGGTTTTTTGTGTGCGCTTGAGCGAAAGTCAGCGCATGGGCCAATCGCGCTCCTGATGTTTCAGAAGCGCTTCGCGGTTGCTGGACTGATGTTTAACGGTTAGCCGCGATAAACCGGATAATCGACATAGCCGTTGGCGTCACCGCCATACACCGTAGCCGGATTCAACGCATTCAGCGGCCAGTCATTGGCGATACGCGCCGGCAGGTCGGGGTTGGCCATGAACGGGCGGCCGAACGCGACAAAGTCGGCCAATCCGCAATCGAGCAATTGCGCGCCGGATTCGGCGGTGTAGCGTCCGGCATAAATAATCGCACCGCTGAAGGTGTCGCGCACGGCCTGACGAAACGTGTGCGGCATCGCCGGGGCGTTGTCCCAATCGGCTTCGGCGATGGACAGATAAGCAATGCCGACATCCTGAAGCACTTTGATCGCTTCGATGTAAGTGGTGTGCGGATCTTCCTCGACCATGCCCAGGTAAGTCCGCGCTTCATCGGTGGTGGTGAACAGTGGCGCGAAGCGCACACCGACTTTTTCCTTGCCGATGCACTCGGCGACGCCCGCCACCACTTCACGCAGAAAACGCAGGCGATTGTGCAACGAGCCGCCATATTGATCGTCGCGCAGGTTGCTGTGGGCAGAGATGAACTGGTTGACCAGATAACCATTGGCGCAGTGCAGTTCGATACCGTCGAAGCCCGCGTCCATGGCATTGCGTGCAGCCTGGATGTAGAGCTGGACCAGTTCTTCGACTTCAACGGTGCCCAGCGCGCGCGGCGCGGACGGGGCAACCAGTTCAGCTGCGCCGGGTTCGGTTTCGATGAACACGCTGACTCGATCGGTGGCTACGGCGGAGGCGGATACGGGCGCTGCGCCGTCGGGTTGCAAGGCAGTATGCGAGACCCGACCGACGTGCCACAGCTGGGCGAAAATCACGCCGTCGACGGCATGCACGGCGTCAGTGACTTTTCGCCAGCCGGCGATCTGTTCAGCGGTATGAATGCCCGGCGTCCAGGCGTAACCCTGGCCGCGAGGTTCGATCTGCGTGCCTTCGGTGACCAGCAGACCGGCGCCGGCACGTTGCTGGTAATACTCGGCCATCAGTTCGTTGGCGATGTTGCCCGGTTGTGTACTGCGCTGACGGGTGAGGGGCGGCAGGACGATGCGGTTTTTCAGGGTGTGATGACCGAGTGTGGCGGGTTTGAAGAAACTACTGTGATTCATGGGTTACCTTGTATTTGGCTTATTAGACCAGTCGACTAATAGTCGAATGTAAAAAAAACGCCGGCACCCCGTGCACGGCGTTGGTATGAGTTGCGATGCAGTTTCAGCCCAACATTTTCAGCAGCTTTTCGGCGACAGCGGCGGAACTGGCCGGGTTCTGGCCAGTGACCAGTTGCCCGTCAACCACCACATGCACCTGCCAGTCAGCGACTTTCGAGTAATGCCCGCCGAGACGCTGGAACTCGTCCTCGATCAGGAACGGCACCACGTCGGTCAGGCCGACTGCAGCTTCTTCGGCATTGGTGAAACCGGTGACCTGGCGATGCTGGATCAGCGGTTTGCCGTCTGCCGCGAGGACGTGACGGAGCACGCCGGGCGCATGGCAGACAAAACCGTGGGGCTTGTTACTGCGGTCGAATGCTTCGATCAAGGCGATCGAGTGCTGGTCTTCGGCTAGATCCCACAGCGGGCCGTGCCCACCTGGATAAAACACCGCATTGAAATCATCAGCGCTGACGTTGGCCAGAAGTCCGGTGTTGGCCAGTGCCTGTTGCGCGGTCGGGTCGTTGCGAAAGCGCTCGGTCTCGGCGGTCTGGGCATCGGGCTCATCGCTTTTCGGGTCCAGCGGCGGCTGACCGCCAGCCGGGGACACCAGTGTGATCTCGGCACCAGCGTCCTTGAAGGCGTAGTAGGGAGCGGCGAATTCTTCCAGCCAGAAGCCGGTTTTCTTGCCGGTGTTGCCGAGTTGATCGTGAGAAGTCAGAACCATCAAGATTTTCATAGCGCACCCTGGATTGTTCGAGTGGCGTCGCGGCACAAGGAATTTGCCCGGCGACGACACCCGGTGGAAAGGTTGTCGGGGCGCAGCATAGTTTCCAATTAGACCAGTCGTCTAGTAATTTTTTCGACGCAGGTTTTTCCTCACCGGCTGTGGCAAACTCCTCATCCTCGGAAATATACGACTGGTCTATTGTCTGGTACTTTGCGCCCCATGAAACCGACTTACGACGACACCCGCCAACACTTGCTCGACACCGGCCACCGGATGATGGCCGAGAAGGGCTTCACCAGTGTTGGCCTCAACGAAATCCTGCAAACCGCCGGCGTGCCCAAGGGCTCGTTCTATCACTACTTCAAGTCCAAAGAGCTGTATGGCCAAGCCTTGCTCGCGGATTACTTTGTCGGCTATCTCGCCGACATGGAGCGGCGCCTGACCCTGCCTGAGCTGAATGCTTATGAGCGGCTGATGGATTATTGGCAGGGCTGGCTGAACCGCTGCACCCTCGAAGGGCACGGTGATGAGTGTCTGGTAGTGAAGCTCAGTGCCGAGGTCGCCGACCTGTCCGAATCGATGCGCCTCACCTTGCGTGACGGCGCCGAGCAAGTGGTGTCGCGTATCGCTGTCTGCATCGAAGAAGGCCAGGCGCAACAGAGCTTGCCCGAGGGCGATGCCCGGCAACTGGCGGAGACGCTGTATCAATTGTGGCTGGGCGCCAGTTTGCTGAACAAATTGCAGCGTACCGGGCAATCGCTCGACACCTCGATGGCAATGACCAAGCGACTGCTGAGCGTTTAAGCCGTCGCTGACAAGTGGGTGTCACTGGCCTGCCGCCCACTCATCCCGATACTCCAGCAGAAAATCGACAAACGCCCGCACCCGTTGCGGCACATAGCGACCGTGCGGATACAGCAAGGTGTACGGTCGGGAGCGCCCGCCATAAGTCTGTAGCACCTCGACCAGACTGCCATCGGCCAACTCTTTTTCGACGATGAATTTGTACGTCTGAAAAACTCCCGCAGCATGTTTCGCCAACGTCACGCCACCCAAGACATCGTCGGAACATGAATAGCCGCCGTCCGAAATCACCTCACGATCGCGGCCGTTTTCCTCGAATAACCATGAGATCCGTCGCCCGCTGCTGGGCAGTTCGAACTGGATGCATTCATGGTCGAGCAGATCTTCCAGCGTCTGCGGTGTTCCGGCCTTCTTCAGGTATTCGGGGGAGGCGACCACCACCAGTTTCGCGTCTTCGAGCAGGCGCGCAATCAACGTCGAATCCGGTTGGGCGCGAACGCGGATTGCCAGGTCGTAGCCTTCTCCGACGAAGTCGATATTGCGATTGCCCAAGTGAATATCGACGCTGACCTCAGGGTACAGCGCACGAAATTTTGGCAGCAGCGGCAAAATCCGGTGGTGCCCGTAAGTGGTCGGCAGGCTGATGCGCAAGCGTCCCGACGGTGTGGTCTGCGCGCCCATCACTTGTTGTTGGGCTTCAACCAATTGCGTCAGGGCCTGACTGCACTGTTGGAAAAATATTCTGCCCGCGTCGGTCAAGCGGATGCTGCGCGTGGTTCGCGCAAACAGTCGTGAACCCAAGCGTTTTTCCAGACGCAGAATCGACCGGCTGACGGCGGCGGGTGTCACCCCGGCGAGCTGAGCGGCGGCGGTAAAACTGCCCGCTTCGGCGGCGAGGCAAAACAGTTCGATACTGCCCAATTGCAAGTCTTCAAAGTGACGCTTCATTTTGGCTGACACCGAGGATCATTCATCCTGATGTTTACCACAGGAAACGGCACCGCCGGTACACACCGCCGGTGCAGTGGCGCAAAGATCAGTGGCCGGCGCTCTGGCCACCGTCGACGTGCAGAATCTCGCCGGTGACGAATTTCGCGCTGTCGAGGTAGAGAATCGCTTGCACGATGTCATCGATCTCGCCCATGTGACCCAGCGGGTGCAGGTTGCCAAGCGCTGCGTGGGTGTCCTCAGCGTGCATCGGGGTTTTGATGATGCCGGGGGAGACCGCGTTGACCCGAATTCCGCGTTTTGCGTACTCGATGGCCAGCGATTTGGTCGCTGCGTTGATGCCGCCCTTGGTCAGCGAAGCCAGCACCGATGGCACGCCATCAATCGCATGGTCGACCAGACTGGTGGTGACGCTGACCACGTGTCCGCTGCCGTGCTTCTGCATTTCAGCAATCGCCAATTGCGAGATGTGAAAGAAGCCGCTCATGTTGGTCGCCACGATCAGGGCATAGTCTTGCTGGCTGTAAGCAGTGAACGGTTTGGCGAGAAAAATCCCCGCATTGTTCACCAGCGTATCGACTCGGCCAAAACGTTCGACGGCTTGACGGATCACCCGCTCGGCGGTTTGCGGGTCGGCGATGTCGCCGGCCACGCTCAGGATATCCGGATCATCCGACGGTTTGATGGAACGGGAGGTCGCCACCACGTGATGACCAAGTGCGCGAAAGCCTTCGACCAGGCCAGCGCCGATGCCTTGCGAGGCGCCAGTGATCACTACAACTTTTTTCGATGTGTTCATGATGATTTCCTCAGGGATCCGAAATTACTGGCTGGACAACTGTTTGCGGTAGTCGGTGGTGGTCATGCCCGCATAACCCCAGTTATCCGTATCGACTTCCTCGATGACGATGTGCGTGAGCTTCGGATCCTTGTTGAGCACGCGTTGCATGGTCTCGGTGATTTCCTTGATCACCTGGGCTTTCTGCTCCCGGGTCACGCCGTCGCGGGTGATGCGTACGCTGATGAAAGGCATTGGGGTTCTCTCCGCTCGCTAACCCGTCGGAATGAAAGGTTGCTGTTGGAGTGGACTTTAAGAAGTTGCGGCAGATTGATAAATAAGGGCTGAGGTACTTCATTTGTGATCTGTTGTAACTAATCGCTAGTGCGAAGAAACGTACTCCGAAGGTGTCGACGGTGCTGGCAACGCGTAAGTCGCCTTCATCCACCCGATCTCCGCTTGCGGTGTGCGGCCAAAAAAGCGTTTGAATTCGCGGCTGAATTGCGAGGCGCTGGCATAGCCGACGTTGAACGCTGCGGTCGATGCGCTCATGGCCTGGCGCAGCATCAGCAATCGCGCCTGATGCAGGCGCGTCGACTTCAGATATTGCATGGGAGAGGTGTCGGTGACGCTGCGAAAGTGCAAGTGGAAACTCGGTACGCTCATGCGCGCTTCTTCGGCCAGCTGCTCGACGTCGAGGCGCTGCTGATAGCTGTTGTGGATCTTGCGGATCGCACGGCTGACTTTGCCGAAATGCCCCTGGCGATTCAGTGCGGCACGCAGCGAGCCTCCCTGCGCGCCCGCACCGTCGAGCGCACTGAGGTTGTAGCCCTCAACCGGAGCGAGAACCTCCGTGAGCTGGACCATGCGCGCGGTGGTTGCATCGGCCTGGGTCATTGCATCCTCTCTCAATGATCGGTGGAGCGGGTCAACGCTTGCCACTGATCAACCTCGGCGAGTGCGCGTTGCAGCCTGTCACGGACCAACTGCAAAGCATCGCTGCCGAGCAGAAGATGGGCTGGAGGCGTCGGGCTGGCGATGATCTGCAGCATCGCCCGCGCAGCCTTTTGCGGGTCACCGAGTTGCTTGCCGCTCTTCTCTTCGCGCGCTTTGCGGAGCGGATCGAAACTGGCGTCGTAATCGGCAATGCTGCGCGCGGTGCGCTGCATCGAGCGACCGGCCCAGTCGGTACGAAACGACCCCGGCGCCACCGCGGTGACGAAGATATCAAACGGGCGCAGCTCTTTGCTGAGGGTATCGGAGATCCCTTCAAGGGCAAATTTGCTCCCACAGTAATAGGCGATCCCGGGCATGGTGATCGTGCCGCCCATGGACGTGATGTTGAGAATATGGCCCGCACGCCGCTGGCGAAAAAACGGCAAGAAGGCCTTGATGACGGCGACTGCACCGAAGACGTTGACGTCGAATTGCCGGCGCATCTCTTCCAGCGGGGATTCTTCGAAAATGCCTTCGTGGCCGTAGCCAGCATTGTTGACCAGTACGTCGACCGGGCCGTGAGTGGCTTCAACCTCAGCGACGACGCTGTCGATCCGCTCGAAGTCAGTGACGTCGAGCATCACCCCGTAAGCGTTTTCCGCGGACAGTGACTGCAAGGCTTGCAGATCGGCCTGATTGCGTACAGTGCCGATGACGCGGTGGCCGGCAGCAAGCGCTTCCTTGGCCAGCGCGTGGCCGAAGCCGCTGCTGACACCGGTGATGAACAGGGTTTTCGACATGACGAACTCCAGGGCTTGGGTGTTCAACCATGGTAGCTAGTGACAACGAGTCTACCTATGCCGGTTCGTCTTCGAGCATTGCCTGTTCCTATCAGGCATCTGTTTGCGAATCATCCTTTGCAGCGGCCAGATCGACCTGATCGTTTTCCGCCAGAGCGCTGTATTGCTCGCGCAGCTTCCTCAGATCTCTTGTGCCCATTTTATCCAGGCATAACGAAGCGTTCTGCGCGGCGGTCGTAGCTCGGATCAGCTCATCGATCTTCAGATGCAAAATGTCGTTGTCGCGGTTCTGGGTGTTTTGAATCAGAAAGACCATCAGGAAGGTAATGATCGTGGTCGACGTATTGATGATGAGTTGCCAGGTGTCGTTGTAATGAAAGTAAGGGCCGGTCAGACCCCAGACGACGATCAGGACAATGGCGACCAGAAAGGTTTTCGAGCTGCCAGACCAAGTGGACAGGGTTTGACAGAAGCGTGCGAATTTCATGATGGTGGGCTCTTGTGGTGAGTCTCTGATAGACCGCAGCCAAGCCTTGAAATTCTTTTTTACAATTTATCAGCCGTCGATTATTTCGCCGGTTGATTCATTGAACGTATCAACGCAGAAAAAGGTCGACGTGACTACGCAAACCACCTTCGAGGATTGCCCAGTGCCGACCCTCATCAACGCGCGCGATCTGCACATAAACCTGGATGACGCGAACGAAGCGGGACTTTTCAAATGGCTTGTCGCCAGTTTTCTCATGGGCAAGCGAATTCAGGGTGCAATTGCCGCGAAGGCCTATCAGGTCATCGTCGATCAACATCAGCGTGATACACCGCACAAGCTTGCCAGCTGCACGCATCGGCAGTTGGTGAAGATGCTCGGCCAGGCACATTACGTGCGTTACGACGAATCCACGGCGTCGCGATTATTGGCGTTGGCCAACAAACTCAACAATGAGTACGCCGGTCGGGTGAAGAACATTGTCGCGGCGAGCGCCAACCGCGAGGATTTTGAGAAGCGCCTGCGCGAATTCGAGGGGATCGGTGCAAAGACCGTCGAGATTTTCATGCGCGAAGCGGCAGCCTGGCTTTATTGAACGAGATCGGGGCAACGTTCGAAATCAGTTTACGGACCGCGCTGCGCGGTTCAGGCCAGTAGTTCGGTGATCCATTGAGCCTGTCGCGTGATGTCCTGCACTTTGTCCTCGGGTAGCGCCTGCTGCGCAGCGGTGATCTGGCTCAGGGTCTTCTGCTTGTGGCGAAGTTTGTGCTGCCACTTGATCAGGAACTCGGGGCTGCGGGCCTGCATCTGCAAGGGGCCGAAGTACAGTTCCTGGTCGGTGTAAGTCACCGGCCCGACGCGTTCGGCAACGATGATTTCGTAGTCGAAACGGCTTTCGCGCAGCACTTCCTCGCTGAGAATACGGTAGCCATTTTCCATCAACCACAGGCGCAGCGGTTGTTCGCCACCATTGGGTTGCAGGATCAGGCGTTCGCCGCCGCTGAGGTGGGCCTTGCCGTGTTCGAGGATGTCGCGGATGGTTTCGCCGCCCATGCCGCAGATGCTGATTGCGCTAATCCGGTCTTCAGGCTTGATCGCCGCCAGCCCGTTGGCCTGGCGCACGGTGATGTGCGCGTCGAGGTGGTTCTCGCGAACGGTACGTTGGGCTGCATGAAACGGCGTCAGCGCCACTTCGCCAGCCACCGCCGCGGTGATTGCGCCACGGCGCATCAGTGCCACCGGCAGGTAGCCATGATCCGAGCCGATATCGGCCAGGCGCGCGCCATTGGGTATGTGAGTGGCGACGCGCTCCAGGCGCATGGACAACGTGTTCTGGTTCAACGACAACCCCTGTTCGCCACAACCGTGCGGCATGTTTGGCTGGAAAAGGGGTGCGACTCTGGCGAGCAACGTCCGGCCTGTCAAATCCCGGCGACGGAATTGCCCAGGCCCATGGGCAACCGATGGCTGCCAATGGGCCTGCGCGTCAGCCGGCCAACGTCGCGTTATCGATCACGAAGCGATACTTCACATCGCCCTTGAGCATCCGCTCGTAAGACGCGTTGATCTGATCGGCGCGGATCAGTTCGATGTCGGAAACAATGCCGTGCTCGGCACAGAAATCGAGCATTTCCTGAGTCTCGGGAATGCCGCCGATCATCGAGCCGGCAATCGTGCGGCGCTTCATGATCAGGTTGAAGACGTTCGGCGACGGGTGTGGCGAGGCGGGCGCACCGACCAGCGTCAACGCACCATCGCGCTTGAGCAACACCAGGAATGCATCGAGATCGTGCGGCGCCGCCACGGTGTTGAGGATGAGGTCGAAGCTCTTGGTGTGCGCCGCCATTTCCTCGGCATTGCGCGACACCACCACCTCATCGGCGCCAAGCGCTTTTGCCGCTTCACGCTTGGACTCGGAAGTGGTGAAGGCGACGACATGCGCGCCCATCGCGTGGGCGAGTTTGATGCCCATGTGGCCCAAACCACCGATGCCGACCACGCCGACCTTCTTGCCGGGGCCGGCGTGCCATTGGCGCAGCGGCGAGTAAGTGGTGATGCCCGCGCACAGCAGCGGCGCGACGGCGGCCAGTTGCGCTTCGGGATGACGGATGCGCAAGACGTAACGTTCGTGCACGACGATATTTTGCGCGTAGCCGCCGAGCGTCCAGCCCGGTGCATCCGGGGTCGGAAAATTGTAGGTGCCGATCATGCCGTCGCAGTAGTTTTCCAGACCGGTTTCGCAGTCGTCGCAATGTTTGCAGCTGTCGACGATACAGCCGACACCGACCAGATCGCCGACCTTGTAATCGGCGACATGCGCGCCGACGGCCGCAACGCGACCAACGATCTCGTGCCCCGGTACACAAGGAAACTGCGTGCCTGCCCACTCGGCGCGCACCTGGTGCAGGTCCGAATGGCAGATGCCACAGAAAGCGATATCGATCTGCACGTCATGCGCTGCTGGCGCGCGGCGCTCGATCTGCATCGGCTCCAGGGGTTTGTCGCCAGCGTGGGCACCATAGGCTTTTACAAGCATGGGAACATCCTCAATCGGTGTGTCGGATGGCCATTCTTGCGGTTATTCAGGATCGGGGAGTAGTGCAATCCTGTGCAATGCTTGCCTGATCCTGTGAGTCGTTGTGACATTACGCGTACTGAGCGACTGCCAGTCGCCGATTGCTGCGTCGATCAACATGTCTGACGCAAGCTGTCTCGATGTGCGTGCCAGAGTATTTAGGCGGTTGAGTACGCAGTGGCATATCGGCATTTTCAGCAGTTGATTGGCAGCAAGGTCAGTAATCTGGATGTATAGCCGGTGCGGCTGGTGGTGGATATTTTTTTGGGCAGTCGGGTGATGGTCGAGCCGTTTACTATTGATCAAAGCCTGTAATCGAGTGCACGTTTCGGACACCATTACTCCGGAGATGGCTCGTAACAGAAAGCTCAACACTCTGCTTCACATCCGTTCTTGGCTAGCCGACAATGCGCGCTCTGCTCCGGGGTAGTTCAGCGGTAGAACACTCGGCTCTTAACCGGGTGGGCGCTGGTTCGAATCCAGCCCCCGGACCCATTACATTGCAGGGTCACAAGGAAGTATGTCCAGGCACGACAGTGAATTCGACGAGCACGCTGGAGTGAATGCCGGCTATGCGGTATTCCAGCTCTCCCGAGCGTTGACCGCTTCGCAGAGCGACGATGGTCCGCAGGCACGCGATCGAATCGAGCGCTGGCTGCGGATTGTCGAACATCTGATGCAGGGCAGCGCACAATACGGTTCACGCGTACCGTTCGCCGATTTGCCGGAGTGGGTCACGCTGGAAGTGGCTACGGGGGGATTTGCCACCGGACAACTCCTGGCTGGTGGCGTTTTGACTGCCTATGAGCGCCAGTTGGCTGAGTCGATCCCCGGCATTCGTGCAGGGCATGAACGGTTCGATCTGAATGTCTGGCATTTGTCGGATGCGGGCCTTGCAGCGCTGCAAGAGCGTTTGACGATAGGCACCTATCAGATCGATGTTCCGGAGGAGGCCGCACTGTTGACAGTGTCTTGGCTTCTGCGGCATCAGCGTATTGACGAAGCGAGAACGCTGATTGAGCAGATCGCGCCTTTTTTCGATCGCCTGCGTTTCTTCCCGACTGCCATTGATGAACCACCGATTGCGACGGCCGAGGTGCATGTTTTTGACACTGGCAGCGTCAGGCAGCGGCTCTCCCGACAATTGGCTCAACCGCGTCTGGCTGTTCAAAAGCATGTTGTTGAAAATCGCCTGCCTCTTTACGACGCGGCGGTCTCGCTGTTTCTTTTGACGTATCAGGATGGCTGGCCTTGCAGGCACTACCCTGAAGGCTGGTTCGAACGCGCGACGTTACTCGGTACGCAGATCGCTAAAACCTGTGACGCTGAACTTCACAGCAAAGGCCCCTTCAAAACCCGGGCAGCGGAATTGTTTGCGATGCTCGCTCAGTGTTCTCGTGATCAAGCATCTCTGACGGGGCGAGAAGTCGGTCGCATCCGGCGAATCGTCGATGACTTCGTCGCCAAACACGGCCATCCCGAATCCGTCGCACACTCTATTAAGCGAGCAGAGCAGCGCAATCATGTGGCGTCTCCCGGGCATCATTTGTTCGCCCTGGCGGTCTCGGACCGTCTGGCAAGTTATCCGGATGCGGACGGCGTTCGTGAGTTTTCACCGCTGCTGGAAAGTATCACCGACGAGGAGGCGAAACGTTACGCGCTAACCGTTGGGGCGACTATTCCGCCAGCTGTTCGCCGACGCCTTGAACGTTGCCGCAAAGGCACAATCGCCGAATTGATCGACCACGGCTTGATCTCATCCGCAGACACGGTGGCGAAGGTTTTTCCAGCGATGACGGCTGAAATCTGCAACACCGAATATCGGGAACAGGCACTGCAATTGTTGGCGGGTGCAACGTATCGTGCCTTCCGCCGTCGACGTTCGTTGTTGCTGCTCAACCTGCAAAAGCAGGTAAAAATAACAGAGCTGCCTTGGGTCGCGGTATTAGAGGGTGAACGGGAGGCCAGTACTATATCCATTACAGGCGCCCGACAGGTGTTGGTCGAAGTTTCTGCGTTGACCCTCTCTGCGTTTCCGCAGGCGATTGTTCCGAACAAACTGCTACAGGAGTTTGTTTCACTGGCTGAAACGGCAAAGCTGGACCTTCCCTTCGTCGAAGAGGTGGCGGCTGACATTTTCATGGGCGCGTTCTCCAACAAATTCGCGAGAGCGGCCAAGCAGTCGGCCAGTCTGATAGACGGAACGCTTTACGCCCGCTATTACGACATTGATATCGATGCGCTGGCGGGCCTTCCCGATCAACGCCGATCACGGCGCAGAAGTAACAATCGTGATGCGTTGGCGATGCTGTGCGCGCAGCGTGCGAACGCCACTCTTGGTACCTATCAGACAGCGGTCAACGGTACGATCCTCGAACAACAACAGATTCTGACAACGCAAAACCTCGCGCTGTTGTTTGGCGAACTGGATCTGAAAACACTGCTGCATCACCGTTTGAGCACTCTAGCCCTTGCGTGTTTCAAATGGATCTGCAAGCGACACCAAATGCACATCGAGCTTTACCATGGTCGTTTGGTGATGTTGAAAAACACGGCGTATGCCTGGCGCCAGATGGTGTTTTACCTGTCGATGCTGGATGGTGGATTGTTGCGTTCTACGCTCGAGGACCTTGAGTCGCATTTTGCGGTGCAATCGAGTGCGTTCCGAGAAAGATTTCAGCCCGCCATGGTCGGGCTGCGTGTCGCAGCCGCGGGGTATCGGCTGACCTTGAGTCGCCAGGAGCATGAAGGTGCGAGGGTTTTTCTGGGGTGGACCACTGAGCGACACTGGTTAATGCCCTCGTAACGTTCTGCTTCTCTAAACTTTCGGGAAATCTACCAGCGAGTGACTAAAAGCCTGCTCTCGAAAGCAGGCTCGCGGATCAAACAAGTCCTTTCAGAAACGATCCAGCCTGTAAGGTTCGATGACTGGCAGCCTGTTGGTATCTTGTGTCTGCGCGGGTAAAGCCATCTGAACAATCATCTCCGCCGTCACCGCCGCCTGCGTCAGCCCCAGATGCTGATGCCCGAACGCGAGCAGCACCTTGCCGTCGCACACCTGATCGATCACCGGCAACGAATCCGGCAACGATGGCCGAAAACCCATCCACGGTGTGGCGTTGTCAGCACTCAAATCCTTGCGGAACAAACCCTGACTCAATCGATGCAGTTGCCACGCGCGCTCCATGCTCGGCGGCTTCTGCAGTCCGGCGAACTCGACGGTGCCCGCCAACCGCAATCCCTCAGACATCGGCGTCATGATGAACTTGCGCTCCAGCGAGGTGACTGGGAAGGGCAAGCGGTTGTGTTCGTGAGGCAGCATCAGGTGATAACCGCGCTCGGTGTCCAGCGGCACTTTTTTGCCGGTGAGTGCGGCGGTGAGTTTCGCCGAATGCGCACCGCAGGCGATCAGTACGCGGCGTGCGGTGAAACCTCCGCTGCCGGTGATCAACGACACGCCGTGCTCCTGCACATAACCGCCCTGAACCTGCTGTTTGACGAAAATCACGCCGCTGGCCTTGGCCGCTTCGACCAGTTCGGTCACCACGCGATACGGATCGATGAAATGCCCGGTGCGCGGAAAGAACAGGCCGCCCTGAATCCGCTCGCTGAGTTGCGGCGCGGTTTCATGCACCGCCGCGGCCTGCCAGAAATCTACGGGCACTTGTTGTTGCTGCAGACGCGTCTGGAGTGCTGCGATGGCCTGACGCGATTCGGGTTTTTCGAACACCAGCAACGAGCCGTCGACTTTCAACAGATCGGGCCGCGAGATGTCAGCGAGCAGGCGCTGCCAGGCCGCCAGACTGCTTTCATTGAGTGCGCGCAAGCCGGCGACGGTTTTGCCAAAGGGTTCTGAACGCAAATTCAGCAACAGCCGGGTGAACCAGGGCAGGGCGCGTGGCAGGTATTTCCAGTCCAGTCGCAACGGCCCCATCGGGTCCATCAGCATCGCCGGCAAGCGCTTGAGAATCGACACGTCGGCAATCGGAAAAACCTGCTCGGTCGCCAGATGCCCGGCGTTGCCGAACGAGGCGCCGTGGCCCGGTTGCTGTTGATCGAGCACCACCACGCGCAGTCCCTGACGGGCGAGGCGCAAGGCGCAGGAAACGCCGATGATCCCGGCACCGACTACGGCGATGTCATGAGCGTTATTCGGCATGTGCAAGTGCTTCCCTGTGCCCATCGAGCAGGCGGCTCAAATGCAGCGGATTGGCCTGTTGCATTGCGCTGGGCAGCAGGCTGTCGGGGAAGTCCTGATAGCAGACCGGGCGCAGGAAACGCAGGATTGCCGCCGTGCCGACCGACGTTGTGCGCGCATCTGACGTCGCCGGGAAAGGCCCACCGTGAACCATCGCATCGCAGACTTCCACGCCCGTAGGCCAACCGTTGACCAGCAGCCGTCCGGCTTTGCGCTCCAGTATCGGCAACAATGCGCGGGCCTGCTCAAGGTCGGCGTCATCAAGGTGCAGGGTGGCGGTCAACTGGCCTTCCAGTTGCTCGGTGACCTGACGGATTTGATCGTCGCTGGCGCATTGCACAATCAACGCCGCCGCACCAAAAGCCTCCGCTTGCAGGTTGTCATCGGCGAGGAAATCGGCGGCATCAGTGACGAATAGATGCGCCTGACCCTGGTTCTGGCCGCTGCCGATCTGCCCCTGCGCGGCAACATACGCAGCGCTGTTTTCGGCCAGCGTATTCACTGCCGATTCGTAGGCCTTGAAGATCCCCGGGGTGAGCATCGTCTGCGCTGCTTGACGTTTTATCTGCTCAGCGGCGGCCTCAATGAAACTGTCCAGCGCAGGCCCCTTGCGTGCAATCACCAAGCCCGGATTGGTACAGAACTGTCCTGCCCCCAACGTCAGCGAGCCAACAAATCCTTCGGCCAGTGCCGGCGCACGGTTGTGCAACGCCGCCGGGAACAGCAGCACCGGATTGATCGAACTCATTTCCGCGTACACGGGAATTGGTTCGGCCCGAACCTGCGCCGCTTGCAGCAACGCCAGACCACCACTGCGCGAACCGGTGAAGCCCACGGCTTTGATGCGCGGGTCGCTGACCAGCGCAATACCGACTTCACGCCCGGAACCGTACAGCAACGAAAACACGCCTTCCGGCAAACCGCAGGCCTTGATCGCCCGGGCGATTGCGCCACCGACCAGCTCGCTGGTGCCGGGATGCGCGCTGTGTGCCTTGACCACAACCGGGCAACCGGCAGCCAATGCCGAAGCGGTATCGCCTCCGGCCACCGAAAACGCCAGGGGGAAATTGCTCGCGCCAAATACGGCCACCGGTCCCAAGGGGATCTGCCGTTGGCGCAAGTCCGAACGCGGCAGCGGCTGCCGTTGCGGTTGCGCGGTGTCGACGCGCACGTCCAGCCATTCACCGGCACGCACGGTGCGCGCGAACAGGCGCAATTGCTGGCACGTGCGGCCACGTTCACCCTGCAAACGCGGGCGCGGCAGGCCGGTTTCGGCGTGTGCACGCTCGATCAATTCATCGCCGAGGGCTTCGATTTCCTCGGCAATGCTTTGCAGAAATTCGGCACGGCCACTGAGGGTTGTTTCGCGGTAAGCGTCGAGCGCCGCCGAAGCCAGCGCGCAAGCCTGTTCGACATGCTCGGCCGATCCACCGGCATACGCCGGCTCCAACACAGCGTCGGTGGCCGGGTTGATCCCTCGAATGGCTTCGCGATTGCCCGCGACAGTGTGCTGCCCGATCAACATATGGCCCGTCAGAGTCATGGTCTGTTCCTGATAAAAGAAGTGATGCCTGCCGTGAGGCAATTACCTCGCGGCAGGCGAAAGCATGGTTCAGGCGAAGTTCTGCTCGGCTGACCAGTTCTCGTACCAGTGACGGAACAGCGAATACTGCTTCTCGGCATAACGTCGTTGCGAATCGCTCAGCGCATCGGTTTCGTTGAAGTGCAGGGTGTATTCCTTGTCGCCGTTGAGCACCATCAGATGCTTGTAATACAGCACCAGATCGCAGCCTTCATCGAACGACGACAGCACGGCCAGTGCCGACTCCAGCTCACGCGCCTGACGTCGTGCCTTGGCATCACCCTGGGCCGCTTTCTTGCTCAGTGCTACCAGTTGCAGCACTTCGCGGGGCAGAGCGTTGCCGATCCCGGTGATCGCGCCGGTGGCGTTGCAGTTGACGAAACCGTGCACCACTTGCGTATCGACGCCGACCATCAAGGTCACGCTATCGTCCTTGGAGGTGATGTTTTCAGCGGCGTAACGCAGGTCGGCGCCACCGCCGAATTCCTTGAAACCAATCAGGTTCGGGTATTCGCGACGCAGTTCGAAAAACAGCTCGGCGCGGGTGGCGAAGCCGTAGTAAGGGCTGTTGTAGATCACCGCCGGCAAGTTCGGCGCCGCTTGCAGGATCGCCGCGAAGTGGGCTTTCTGCGCAGCCGCCGAAGCACCCCGGGACAGTACGCGGGGAATCACCATCAGACCCTGCGCGCCGACTTTTGCCGCGTGCGCTGCATGGGCGACCGCTTCGCGAGTGTTGACTGCGCCGGTCCCGACAATCGTTGGAATCCCCGCCGCGACCAAGCGCGCCACGCCTTCCTGACGCTCGGCTTCGGTAAGCAGCGGCCAGTCACCCATGGAGCCGCAATAGACCACGGCACTCATGCCGATATCGATCAGCTCGCGACCCTTGGCCACCAGCGCATCGAAGTCCGGTTTGCGCTGGGCGGTGCACGGGGTCATCAGGGCCGGCATGCAACCGGTGAAGATGTTGTCGCTCATTGTTTTAACTCCTTGGCACATCATTCAAATTGAGGTGAAAAGTCCGCGCGGCAGCTCAGATGCCCCACGCGAACGGATCTGCTTCGTCGATCAGCAAGGTGCTGTCGGCGGTCATGTAGGCGCGGCCGGTGATGAACGGCCGGATGCGCTCGCCTTGCCATTCGTAGCGACCTTCGAACTGGCTGCCGGTGATGCTTGCCTGCACCCAGCGTGCGCCGGGTTGCAGCTTGTCGTCGGCGGCGAGGCAGGCGAGTTTGGCGCTGGTGCCGGTGCCGCACGGGGAGCGGTCGTAGGCTTTGCCGGGGCACATGACGAAGTTGCGGCTGTCGGCGTTGGCGTCATCGGCGAACAGTTCGATGTGGTCGATAACGGCGCCGTCTTCACCATGGATGCCTTGGTCTTCAAGGGCTTTGAGCATCGCCCAGGTGTAGGCGGTGAGGTGCTCGACGTTGTCCATGGAAAGCGTCTGGCCGTGCTCGGAGACGAGGAAAAACCAGTTGCCGCCGTAGGCGATATCGCCGAATACCCGGCCGAATCCCGGAACATCCACCGGCACGTGTTTGCGGTACCGATAAGCCGGAACGTTGCCCAGCGTGACGGATCCGTCGTCATGCAACGTGGCGCTGACTGGGCCGACCGGGGTGTCGATCTTGTGGATGCCCGGGGCGATTTTCCCCAGGTACTGCAGCGAGTTGATCAGGCCGATGGTGCCGTGACCGCACATGCCCAGATAACCGGCGTTGTTGAAGAAGATCACTCCGCACGTGGCATCCGCCGAGACCGGCTCGCAATACAGCGCACCGACCAGCACGTCGTTGCCGCGCGGTTCCAGCAGGCAGGCGCGGCGCCAGGCGTCATGCTGATTGCGCAGGGCATCGCGCTTTTCCACCATGCTGTTGCCGGGCAGATCGGGGAAACCATTCATTACCAGGCGCGTGGGCTCACCGCCGGTGTGGGAATCAATGACGTGTACGCGTTTCATGAGTGTGTCCCGTTGGGTGATTTCAATAGGCGCCGGCAGGGCGCGCAGACACGGTCGAGGCGGGGGCGGTGACTTCGCTTTCTTCATCGTCCTCCTCCAGACGTACCAGGTGCGCCGGCACGCCAGTTGCTGCGCCCCAGTAATAGATGCCGGTTGCGCAAGCAGCGACGACGATTGTGTCGAACGGATGAGCGAGGATGCCCAGGCCACCGAAAGTGCCGAGTTTCGACAGCACGATGGTCACCGCGTAGAAGGCGATCAGCCACGCCGACGAGCGCACCTGGCTGGCCAGATTGAGGTGAGCAGTCGGTACGAAACGACCGCAGAGCAGGTACACGACGAACATCAGGATTTGCAGGCCGAGCAGCCACGACACCGTGCTCCAGCCCGACCAGTAAACGATCAGCGCGGCGATGATGAACGACACCGGCCCGAGCACGCCCATGCACTTGACCCGGAACGGGCGCGGCATGTTCGGTGCATTGCGGCGCAACGCGGCCACGGAAACCGGCGCTACCGCATAGCTCAATACCAGTGCGGCGGAAACCACATTGATCAACGCTTCCCACGACGGGAACGGCAGGGTCCAGAACACCGACAGGGCGAAGGTCAGCCACAGCGCCGGACGCGGGATGCCGGACTTCTCATCGATGTGGGTGAAGACTTTGAAGAAGGTTCCGGTCTGCGCCCAGCCGTAGATCACGCGCGGGGTGGCGTTCATGTAGATGTTGCCGCAACCGCTCGGCGAGATCACCGCGTCGGCGACCACCAGATAAGCCAGCCAGCCGACGCCCAGCGCCAGCGCGATGTCGCGATACGGCAGGGCAAATTCCTTGCTGATGCCAGCCCAGCCGTTGGCGAGCATTTCCGTCGGAATGCTGCCGAGGAACGCCATTTGCAGCAGCACGTAGATCAGGGTCGAGAGCAGCACCGAAAGGATCAGCGCGATGGGAATGGTGCGCTGCGGATTTTTCACTTCGCTGGCCACCGAGATGATCGGCGTCAGGCCCAGATACGCGAAAATGACGCCACCTGCCGACACTGCCATCTCCACACCGGACAAGCCGAACGGCGCGAAACCTTGCACCTGGAAGTTAGCCGGTTTGAAGAAGGTGAACAGCACGCCAATCACCAGCAGCGGCACAATGAACTTGAACACGCTGATCAGGTTGTTGGCCTTGGCGAAGGTCTTCACGCTGCGATAATTGAGCAGGAAAAACACACAAAGCAGGGCGAACTGGAGCATCCAGCCGAGCATGGTCGGGTCGCCGCTGCCAGCCTTGGTCAGGCCGGGAAACCACGCTGCTGCGTATTGGCGCGAGGCAACCACTTCGATCGCCACCAGACTGGAAAAGGCGATCAGCGTGATGAAACCCATCAGGTAACCCAGCAGCGGCCCGTGCGAGTAGACCGGGTAACGCACCACGCCGCCGGCACGTGGCAATGCCGCGCCCAGTTCGCAGTAAACAATGCCCAGCAGCAACACGGCAAAACCGCCCAGCAGCCAAGAGAAAATCCCCGCCGGCCCGGCAATCGCGGACACATGACTGGCCGCGAACAACCAGCCGGAACCGAAAATCGCTCCTAGCCCGATAAATGTGAGGTCGATCAGTGAAAGCTGTTTTTTGAACTTGCCTTGGCCTGACATGGCATCGCCTTCTTGTGAGTTATTGGATAGGCAGTTGTGTCACTGGGACGGCCAGACTTTGAACCGATCGCCAGGTCGGCGATTGATGTTTTGCTTCGGGATCGATGACGAAATCAGCACAATTGCGTAGAACAAACGTGCCGCTCGACAGGCCTTTGACGATGCTGCAATCTGCACGCGACGGCCGCAGCGCGGACACTTGGCCGATTGATCAGCAGGGGAGACTTTCGATGCAAAGCGCGTTTTCGATCCTGGCCCAGGGTCATGACGGTCATCGTCCTCAGACGCTTGCAGAGCTGTTGGCCGGCGCAGCGCTGCTGTTGCCGATGCTCGACGTGATCCCCAATGCGGCGATTTTCATCAAGGACATGCAGGCACGTTATGTGTTGGCCAACCGCACGCTGGTGCAGCGTTGCGGCCTGAAGGACTTGCGCCCGTTGCTCGGCAAAACCAGCGCGCAGGTGTTCCCGGCGCAACTGGGGCCTGGTTACACCGAGCAGGATCGCAAGGTGCTGGAGGAAGGGTTTGTGCTGGAGGATCAGCTTGAACTGCACCTGTATGGCAGCCGCGAGCCCGGCTGGTGCCTGACTCATAAACAGCCGCTGTACAACCGCGATGGCGAGATCATCGGCCTCGCAGGCATTTCGGTCGATCTGCAATCGGCCAGTGAAACCCACCCGGCGTTCCAGCGACTGGCCGCTGTCGACGAGCACATTCGCGCGCATTTCAATCGGCGCGTGACCCTCGGCGAGCTGACTAAAATCGCCGGTATTTCAGTCGCGCAACTGGAGCGCTACTGCAAGCGCGTGTTTCACCTGACGCCACGGCAGATGATCCAGAAAGTGCGCCTGGAACACGCCCATCGCCTGTTGCACACTGACCTGCCGATTACCGACGTTGCATTGCAGTGCGGCTACACCGATCACAGTGCCTTCACTCGCCAGTTCAAGGCCTCGACCGGCTTCACCCCCCGCCAATATCGCCAAGCCACCTCACCCGTGTAGGAGCTGCCGCAGGCTGCGATCTTTTGATCTTGTTTTTTACGATCAAGATCAAAAGATCGCAGCCTGCGGCAGCTCCTACAGGGGGGATTCAGAGGATGGTGAGCCATGCCGACAGCAGCAGTAACAGCGCCAGGACTGCGTTCATGCGCTTGAACGCTTGCGGTGTTCCGATCAATCGTCTGCTGCCCACGCCAAGCAAGGCCCAGAGCGTCATGCACGGCAACGACACCAACAGGAACGCCAGTGACAACACCAACAACTGCAGCGTCTTGTCGCCGCCGCCGAGAAACACGCTGACCACCGCCACGGCCATCATCCACACCTTGGGGTTGACCAGTTGCAGCATGGCCGCACCGACAACGCTGATGCCTTTTTCTTGCGTATCCGCCGGGTTCAGCGATGGCGGTGCACTGCGAAAGATCTGCCATGCCAGCCAACTCAACCAGAGCACACCGCCCCAGGCCATGGCTTGCTGCACACGTGGAAAGCGCAGCAATGTTTCGCCGGCGCCAAGACCCACCACCAGAACGATCAATGCAGCTGCCGCGCATGCACCAAAAATAATCGGTAGCGTGGCGAGCAAGCCTTGGCGCGAGCTGTGGCTCAACACGAGGATGTTGGTCGGCCCCGGTGTGATCGAAGCAACGAAAGCAAACAGCAGGAAGGGCAACAATGACGCCATGATTCGGATTCCCTGAGAGTCAAAACAGGGAGCCATGATCGTCAGTTGGCGGGCGTCAGTCTGGAAGGTTTGAGCAGCGCTTGCGGTAGTCCGCCGGTGTCAGTTGGTAAGCGCGGCGAAACCAGCGGCCCAAGTGACTTTGATCGGCAAAACCGAGCACGCTGGCAACCTGCGCCGGTGTTTCACCGCGTGCCAGCAACTGCCGTGCCTTGGCCAAACGAAGCTGGATCAGGTAAGCGTGCGGCGCCAGACCGAAAGCTGCCTTGAAGGCGCGGCTCAGACGAAAACGATCCACCCCGCAAACGCGCGCGAGGTCATCGAGACCAATGTCTTCATAGGTATGCGCGTGCAGATAATCCCGCGCCACTTGGGCCACCATCGGCAGACGCGGATCGAAATCCTGACGCTTGCGCCAGGCGAGATGGCCAGTGAGCGAGCCCAGCAGGCCATCGATGGCGGTTTGGCGAACGATGCGCAAGTCGCCGTCATGCAGTGCGTGGAAGGCCTGATGAATGGCGGTGGCCAGACGCGCGTCCTGGCTCAAGGTGTCGGCAAAACCGGGCTGGCTGTCGGACGGCGCGTCTTCGAACAGCGCGTGCATTTCGCGCTCCAGCCAATGCGGGTCGAGGTACAGCATCGAATAGGTAAAGCCGTCCTCGGTTGGCGCATGGCCATCGTGAATCTCTCCCGGTTCCAGCAAGATCGCCTGGCCCGGCGTACTGCGATGACGCACGCGGCGGCAATTGAACTGCTGAACGCCTTGCTCAGTCACTCCGACGAGAAAGCTGTCATGCCAGTGCGGGTCGTAGGCATGCCCTTCAAAGTGAGCGCGAATCGATTCAATCCCGGTATCGACATCCTGGGACAGATCGATCCAGTTGCGTTTATCCACGGAAGGCTCCAGGGCTCGGCTTTGAAAAATGCGGCCTCATAAAATACCGCGCAATGCAGGTGGACGTTTAGAAGATTTGTGCAGAAAGGCCAGGGCAAACGGCTAGACTCATCGGCACACGACCCTTTAGCGACAGGTGCAACACAATGATCGACCGACGCTCGCTCTGGGTCCTGTCTACCCTGATTGCCCTTAGCCTGACGCTGACCGCAGGCTGTTCGAACCGTAAGCATTATCCTCCCTCAGGCGTCGGCGACAGCTGTTATGCCAAGGCGTTGCCGACTGTTGGCGAGGGTGGTCTGGCATGGGGCTCCAGCCTGAACATGGCGCGACAGAAATCGATGAACAACTGCATCCGCTACGCCGGACGCTCCGGAGGCACGCCGAATACCTGTCAGGTGGTATTGGCCAAGTGCAAATAGCCTGATCCAGAAAGTCCCTTCGCCCACCGACGCCCGCGCGGCCCAGTTGCACCTGACAGATCTGGGCCGCGAGATTCTCGTCCGGAATTGCAGGCGAAAAAAAACCGCCTTTGCGGGGCGGTTCTTTTTGTAAACCTCGGTTTGCGGCCGGGGTTTGGAGCTTCACTAGCTGCTCCGACGTGCACTTATGGTATGAGCCTTTGTGCGTTCTTGCAATGAAGAATTTGTTTTCAACTGGTTTATTTGTTGTGAGTTAATCGAAAGAAAAGCTGACGGAAATAACATTTTACAATGGCTGGGAATTACTCTGCCTGGAACCTGGGATTTGAGAGGTATGATGGCGCCGCTCTCATGTTTGTGTATCGGTGAGGCTTGGCTGGCACTTAACGATTTCATGCCCTCTGACACGGTTTTGCACCCGTGCCGGAATGATGGATCGGAGGGGATCCAACCGGCCGCCTCACTAGCTGCTCCGACGTGCAGCCGAAAGCAGGCATGATCCGGTAAGTCTGCTGGAGGTCTGGCCTCCTAACCTGGAGGCCAAAACGTATGAAGCATTTGCTGCGTACGCTGAGCCTCGTATGGAGATCGTTTAAAGCATTGAGCTTTTACGAGTTCCTGCGAGACCACTTTGACGATCTGAAGTAACGAACGTCCCAGTGGGGAACCCCGTTTCAGTCTTATGCTGAAACGGGTTTTTATTGTATAAAGCTGTCAAAAGTAGGAATTGTCTTTTTCGCAGTCTTTGCCAGCGCCGAACAGCGCAGCCAACGCCCCGCGCCTGACCCTCCCTGTAGGAGCTGCCGCAGGCTGCGATCTTTTGATGTTGTTTTTAAAAAGACAAGACCAAAAGATCGCAGCCTGCGGCAGCTCCTACAGGGATCGGCTTAAGCTAATGCGAAAAAGATATTGGATTGGTTTTTTTAAGATCGTTTAGTTTTGTCTGCAACCACGAATCAACGCATCAAACCGATAGACCCCCGATTGCCATGACGGCACACGCTGAATCGATCACAGGTTCTTCAGGTTTGATTCACACGGGAGTGAATCATGCCGCATGCCCTCGATATCACCACGTTGCCGACGCTCGACCTTTCGTTGTTCGACGGCACCGCGCAACAGCGCTACGAATTTCTTGAAAGCCTGCGCCACGCCGCTCGCGATGTCGGTTTTTTCTATCTGACCGGACATGGCATCGACAGCACCTTACTCAAGCAAGTGCAGGATCACGCCCGGCAATTTTTTGCCTTGCCTGACAGCGAGAAAAACGCCGTCGGCATGATCAACTCGCCACACTTTCGCGGCTACAACCGCGCCGCTTCGGAAATCACCCGTGGCCAACCCGATCAACGCGAACAGTTTGATCTGGGCGCCGAACGTGAAGCCTTGCCGTTAGACGCGGACAGCCCGTTTTGGGCGCGGTTGCAAGGCCCCAATCAATGGCCGGCGGCATTGCCGGAACTCAAACCCTTGCTGCTCGACTGGCAACAGGCGATGACGCGCATGTCCTTGCATCTGCTGCGCGCCTTCGCTCAGGCACTGTCGTTACGGGCCGATGCGTTTGATCAGTTGTACGGCGACAAGCCCAACGAACACATCAAGCTGATGCGTTATCCCGGTCAGTCCGCCGGGGCAAGCCATCAAGGCGTTGGCGCGCACAAGGACTCCGGGTTCCTCAGCTTTCTGCTGCAAGACCATCAGGCCGGTCTGCAAGTCGAGGTCGACGAGGGGCGCTGGATCGATGCGCTGCCTCGGGAAAACACTTTGGTGGTGAATATTGGCGAATTGCTTGAACTCGCCAGCAACGGCTACTTGCGCGCCACGGTGCATCGGGTGGTTTCACCGCCCGAAGGCAGTGAGCGCCTGTCCATCGCCTTCTTCCTCGGCGCACAACTCGACGCCACAGTGCCGCTGTATCCGCTGCCGACGGCGTTGTTGCGCGAGGCGCGCGGGCCAGCGAGTGATCCGCTCAATCCATTGTTTCGCGATGTCGGCTGGAACTACCTCAAGGGGCGTTTGCGCTCGCATCCGGATGTCGCGCAACGCTTCTATGCCGACGCGCTGCTGCCACCTGTGCCGGTGCGTAAAACCGCCTGATTGATCACCCGCTCAAGGACTCTCGACATGTTGAAACAAGCAGGTTTGACCCTGGCCGTCCTCGGCGCACTGGTGACATCGTTCGGTGCGCAGGCGCTGGAACCGTTGCGCGTGGCTGCCGACCCGGTGCCCCACGCGCAGATACTCGCGTACATCCAGAAAATCGATCCGCAACTCAACCTGAAGATCATCGAAATCCCCAACGGCGTGAACTCCAACGAGCTTTTGGTGCACGGTGATGTCGACGCCAATTACTTCCAGCATCTGCCGTACCTGAAGTCCCAGGAACAGGCCCTCGGTGAGAAATTGGCAGTGGCGGCCACGGTGCATATCGAGCCGCTGGGGATTTACTCGCGCCGCTACAAGAGCTTCGCCGACGTACCGGCAAAAGGCACGGTCGCCGTCCCCAACAACGTCACCAACCTGAGTCGCGCCCTGTATCTGCTGCAGGACAATGGCCTGATCAAACTCAAACCCGGCTTCAACGATCCGGCCGCCGATCAGGCAACGCCCAAGGACATCGCCGAAAACCCGAAACAGCTGAAGATCCTCGAAATCGAATCGCCGCAGATTCCACGCTCGCTGGACGACGTCGATCTGGCGGTGATCAACGGCAACTACGCGCTCGATGCCGGGCTGGTACCGGCCAAGGATGCGCTGGGGCTGGAGAAGGCCGAGCACAATCCTTACGCGAATATTCTGGTGACCACGCCAAAGCTGGAAAACGACCCACGCATCGCGCAACTGGCCAAGGATCTGACCTCACCGCAAGTGGCCAAATACATCACCGATAACTTCGCCGGTTCGGTGATTCCGGTGGCAGGCGGCAAGCCATGATCAGCGTCGAGCAGTTGAGCAAGACCTATCCATCGGCGTCGCAACCGGCGCTCGATCAAGTCTCGCTGAGTATTCCCGATGGCGCCGTCTACGGGATTCTCGGGCGCAGCGGGGCGGGTAAATCGACGCTGCTGCGTTGCCTCAATCTGCTCGAACGCCCGGACAGCGGGCGGATTCTGCTGGATGGCGTTGACCTGATGACGCTCTCCGCCAGCGACTTGCGCACGCAACGCCAACGCATCGGCATGATCTTCCAGGGCTTCAACCTGCTGCATTCGCGCAATGTCTTCGACAACATCGCCGTGCCGCTGGAAATCGCCAATGTCGGCAAACCGTGGCGCCATGTGCGGGTGCGCGAGCTGCTGGAACTGGTCGGCTTGAGCGACAAGGCACAGGCTTTTCCTTCGCAATTGTCCGGCGGCCAGAAACAGCGCGTGGGGATTGCCCGGGCGTTGGCCGCGGAGCCGGCGTACTTGCTGTCGGACGAAGCGACCAGCGCCCTCGACCCGGAAACCACCGCGTCGATTCTCGAGCTGTTGCGCGATATCAATCGGCAACTTGGCCTGACCATTGTGCTGATCACCCACGAACTCGACGTGGTCAAATCGATCTGCGATCACGCCGCGCTCATGGCTAACGGCCGGTTGGTCGAAGCCGGTCCGGTACCGCGGCTGATGGCTGACCCACAATCGAGCCTGGGCAGTTCGCTGCGCCCGACCTGCGGGTTACCGCTGGGGCATGCGGCGCCGGGGCTGAGTTTCCTCAAACAGTACGGCGTACGGGCGGCACAATCATGAACCGCTCGATCGACTGGCATGAAATCCTCCAACTGGTGCTCAACGCCACCGGTGAAACCCTGTACATGGTGTTGCTCGCCGGGCTTTTCACGCTGCTGATCGGCTTGCCACTAGGCGTCTTGCTGTTTATCAGTCGGCGCAGCGGTCTTTACCCGATGCCACGTCTGAATGCGGCGCTGAGTGCCTTGGTCAATCTCGGCCGCTCATTGCCGTTCGTGGTGATGTTGATTGCGCTGATCCCGCTGACCCGCTTGGTGGTCGGTACAACCTTGGGCAGTACCGCCGCCGTGGTGCCGATCACCATCGGTGCGTTTCCGTTTTTCGCCCGCATCGTTGAAAACGCCCTGGACGAAGTCGACAAGGGCCGCATCGAAGCGATCCTCGCCATGGGCGGCGACATCGGCCATGTGATCTTCAAAGTGCTGTTGCCCGAAGCACTGCCGGCGTTGCTTGCCGGGATCACATTGACGTTGGTGATGCTGATCGGATTCTCCTCGATGGCCGGGGTGATCGGTGGCGGTGGGCTCGGTGATCTGGCAATCCGTTACGGCTATCAGCGCTTCAACAATGAAGTCATGGTTGCCACCGTCGTGGTGTTGGTCATCCTCGTTCAAGGCGTGCAGAGCCTGGGCGATCGATTGGTGCGTTCGCTGGCTCATCGCCGCTAAGGAATTTTATGAGTGCGCCTGTCGTCGTGGCCTGCGAGCCGCTGATTCGTGTGCGTGAGCTGAGCAAGTCGTTTGCTTCGAACCGGGCGCTGGACGGCGTCAGCCTGAATATTTATCCCGCCGAAGTGGTGGCGTTGCTCGGGGCCAACGGCGCGGGCAAGTCGACTCTGGTGAAGATTCTCGCGGGCAGCCAGACCGCCGATGCAGGCGAGATCAGTGTCGACGGTCAGCCTCGACATTTCAGCTCGCCGTTGTCTGCGCGCAGGGTCGGCATTGTCGCCGTGCATCAGCAGATCAACGAAGGCATCGCACCGGGTTTGAGTGTGGCGGAGAACCTCCTGCTCGATGAGTTGTGCAAGCCTGGTGCGGATTTCTGGCTCAACCGCAAACGCCTGCTGGAACGCGCCGCGAGCATTGCGGCCGGCCTCGGTCTGACCTTGCCGCTGGAGCAGCCGATCGAACACCTCGGTCAGGCCGAACGGCAATTGGTCGTCCTGGCCCGAGCCTTTGCTTTGCAGCCGCGACTGCTGATTCTCGATGAACCGACGGCGGCGTTGTCCGATGCCGAAGCGCAGCGCTTGTTCGCCCTGATCGACACCTTGCGCGATCGTGGCGTGGCGATTGTTTACATTTCTCATCGCCTGTCCGACCTGCAACGTGTGGCGGATCGCGCCATCGTCCTGCGTGATGGACGACTGGCCGGTGAGTTCACCGCGCGGCAGTTGCCCGAGGCGGTCACCGCCATGCTCGGCCAGGCGCTGCAAGCGCATACCTACACGCCGCGCGTGGCGGGGCAGCAAGTGGTGCAGTTGCACGGACTGAAAGTCCTGCCGCGCACGAAAAGCTTCGATCTGAAACTGCATGAAAACGAAGTCGTGGTGCTGACCGGGTTGTTGGGCGCCGGTAAAACCGAGATCGCCGAAGTCTTGTTCGGTCTGCGTCAAGCGGCGTCGGGCTGGCTGCAAGTGGATGGCGTTGAAGGGTTCGCCAGGTCGCCACGCGAGGCGATTCAGCGCGGTGTGTTCTTTGCCGCCGAAGACCGTGCCAGTCAGTCGCTGGTGCCTGACTTCTCCCTGCGTCGCACGCTGACCTTGCCATTTCTTGAGCGTTTTACCCGTGGTGGCTTCATCCGCAATCGCGCTGAAGCCGCAGCAGTCGAGGCGCAGGTGGTGGCGCTCGGCATCAAGACCGCCGGCATCGATGTGCCGATGACCGCGCTGTCTGGCGGCAATCAACAAAAAGTCGTGCTCGGCCGGTGGTTGCTCGGCGAGGGGCGGGTATTGATCCTCGATGAGCCGTTCCAGGGCGTCGACGTGCGTGCGCGTCGCGAGATCGGCCAACTGCTGCGCGACAGCGCCCACGGCCGCGCGACATTGGTGATTTGCGCCGATGTCGATGAAGCCCTCGAGATTGCCGATCGAATCCTGCTGGTACGTGATCACGCGGTGGTCGCCGAATACCCGCGCGCGGGCCTCAATCGCGCCGAGCTGGTCAGTGCCCTGGCCGGCAGCGATGTCTTTGAACCCCCCCCTCAAGCCACGCCAAGGAGCAGAGCGAGTGCCTGATTCGAGTTCACTGTTATCGATCCGCACGGCACCTGCCGAACGTCTGCTGCAAGCGCTGATCCGCTATGGCCTGTTGTGGTTGCTGGCGCTGATCGTGGTGTTTTTCAGTTTCGCCGAGCCTGCCTTCCTGCGCGTCGGCAATCTGTTCAGCATCCTGCAATCGGTGTCGATCGTGGCGCTGCTGGCGCTGGGTGTAACGCTGACCATGGCGGTCGGCGGCCTCGACCTGTCGATTGGCGCGGTGGCGGCGATGAGTCTGATGATCGCCAGTTACGTGATGGTCGTACTCGGCTGGGGCGCCGTGCCGGCGGTGCTGATCAGTCTGGCGGGCGGCGCGCTGGTCGGGCTGCTCAACGGCTGGCTGATCGTCAAACTGCGTGTGCCGGACATTCTCGCGACGCTCGGCAGCATGTTTCTGGTGATCGGTGTGCAGTTGATTCCCACGGGCGGGCGCTCGATTGCGGTGGGCATGACTTTGCCCAACGGTGAAGAAACCGAAGGGACATTCAGCGCCGCGTTCCTCGCTCTGGGTCGCGGCCGGCTGTGGGACGTGGTGCCGATTCCGGTGCTGATCACCGCTGTGGTGGCTGTTGCGGTGTGGCTGTTTCTCGAACGTACGCGCATTGGCCGGTTGTTCTATGCGATTGGCGGCAACGAGCAGGCGGCGCGGCTGGCCGGTGCGCCGGTGCAGCGCTTCAAGTTACTGGCGTACGTGCTCTCGGCAGTGCTGGCGTCACTCGGTGGACTGTTGCTCGCGGCGCGCCTGGGCCGTGGCGATGTCAGTTCCGGTAACGGCCTGGTGCTGGATGCACTGGGCGCGGCGCTGATCGGTTTTGCCGTGCTCGGCGCCAAGAAACCCAACGCGTTTGGCACCCTCGTCGGCGCGCTGCTGGTGGCGTCGTTGCTCAATGGCCTGACCATGCTCAACGCGCCGTATTACGCACAGGATTTCGTCAAGGGACTGGTGCTGGTGCTGGCCCTGATGTTCACCTTCGGCCTCGCGCATCGAGCGCGCTGAGCCGCCTCCAATCAAGGAAGTTGTATGCACGGTTCAATCAAACAGTTTGCCCGCCATTGCCTCGCGGCGGCGGTGCTTTCGACGTTGGCGCTGGGCGCGCAAGCCAAGGCATTGCCTGGCGCACCGGCGCCGTTCGATAAAGGTCAGGTGCAGATTGCGCTGGTGGGTTATCTGTTTTCCGGGGACTTTCCCGAGGCGTATCTGCGCGGCGTGGAAAAACAGACTGAAGCGTTGGGTGCGAACTTGCGCGTGTTCGATGCGCGGCAGCAGGCGGCGAGTCAGGGCGAGATGATCGATCAGGCGGCCGATCTCGGTGTCGACGGGATCATCGTGCAATTGGGTCTGGCGGAAACCCTCAAAGGGCCGATTGACCGGGCCATCGCCAAAGGCATCAAGGTCGTCGCCTTCGATGTCGATCTGAACACGCCGCAAGTGACGCAAGTCGAGCAGGATCACCATGCCTTGGCGCGTCTGGCACTGGATCAAGCGGTGAAGGACAACGGCACGCGTTTCGATGCCGGTTATGTGTACATCAGCGGTTTCACGCCGATGGAGCGCCGTGACCAGATCTGGAGTCAGGTCAAGCAGGCCAATCCGGGAATCATCGAGAAGGCACGGTTCGGCACGCTGAATCCGCCGATTGCCAATTCGGTGGCGGATCAGGCCAGTGCGGTGCTGCGGGCGAATCCGGGGATCAGCGTGATTTTTGCGCCGTTCGACGAGTTTGCCAAAGGCGCGAAGATTGCCGTGGACGAAGCCGGGCTGGCGAGCAAGGTGAAGATTTACAGCGCCGATATTTCCACGGCCGACATCCAGATCATGAAAGAGCCGGACAGCGCCTGGGCCGCGACGGCAGCGGTCAATCCGCAAGTGGCCGGGGCGATCAGTGCGCGCAGTCTGGCGATGTTGATTGCCGGGGAAAACCCTGGCCATCAGGTGCTGGTGCCGCCGACGTTGATCACTCGCCAGCAACTGCTGGACCTGGACGTGAAAAACGTCCGCGACCTCGCGCAAAAACTCCCGGCCTTCGGCGACACCGCCAACGTCGCACGGGCGCCATGGATTCCCGTGGCTAACTAAAACAGCACCCTGTGGGAGCTGGCTTGCCAGCGATAGCGGTGTTTCAGCCGATAGAGATATTGACTCGACAGGCCTCATCGCTGGCAAGCCAGCTCCCACAAGGGCGGGTTGAGTCATAGAATTTTCGGCTGATTTGCATTGGCGAAATCTGGAGAACACATGCACAACAAGGCTGCGCGCCTGCGCAAAAGCCGTTCGCCGAGTGCCGATCCGCTGTTCGGCGCACGACTGCCGCCGGGGCAAGTGCTGACGGAGCGCTTTCCGATTCTGCACGAAGGCGCAGTGCCGCAATACGATCTTGCTGATTGGTCGCTACGCCTGTTTGGCACGCTCGAACAGTCGATCAAGTTGCGTTATGCCGACCTGCTGGCAATGCCGCAACGGCAGTTGCAATGCGACATTCATTGCGTCACGCGCTGGTCGAAGTTCGACACCCAATGGAGTGGGGTGCATCTGCAGGATCTGTTGCAAGTACTGAACATCCAGCCCAAGTCAGCCTTCGTCATGGCCCACGCTGACCACGATTACCAGACCAATCTGCGACTCGACGATCTGTTGCACCCGGACAGCCTGTTGGCCACCCATTACCACGGCCAACCGCTGACCGCGCAACACGGCTGGCCGTTGCGTCTGGTGGTCGCCGGCCGGTATTTCTGGAAGAGCGCAAAATGGTTGCGCGGTCTTGAATTTGTCGAGCATGAACAACCGGGTTTCTGGGAGCAGAACGGCTTTCACCTGCACGCCGATCCGTTTGCCGAACAGCGTTTCAGCGGTGATGAACTGGACATTGCCGAAGATGCCTGGCGGGACAAAGAGTTCGACTAAGCGCCCGCCTCGTAATGCGATCAACTGTGAGAACTGGCTTGCCAGCGATGCGGTTCAGCCAGTCACCAGATTCGTTGAATGACACTCCGCTATCGCTGGCAAGCCAGCTCTTGCAGAAGGCAGTTTTATAGTTGGATTAGTTTGTTTTTAATGGGCTTTAGTGTTGCCTCAGCAACACTTGTGTTGGACTAAGAACACTCCTTAAGAGCGATCTAACCTAAGTGTTATTGGTTCTTTTGCGCTAAGCCGCCGCTCGTCTAGCATCAGGCTCCAAGGGGCAATGACTTACTCTGGGGATTCTGCGCGTTACCAATATTCTTCGTTTCAACTGCCTTTAAAAATCAAAACTACAGCAGACATTGCCGCGCATTGATTGCCGACTTCTTGTTGTCGGTGACGGCCGGGTATTAACTGCGATTCAAGGAGCTGTTACATGCATTACCGTTCCCGTTCATTACTGGCCGCTGCTGTTGTAACTGCCATCTGGCAACTTCCCGTCAACGCCGAAGAAACAGCCTCCAGTGCAGAAGACGAATCGCGCCTCGGCACCGTGTTGGTGACCGGCACGCGCGGCACTTCGCGCACGGTGCTCGACTCGCCGGTGCCGGTCGATGTACTCACCGCCGAGGACCTGAAAACCGCCGGCGCCGCTGATGGCGAACTGGGCGCCGCGTTGCAGACGCTGTTGCCGTCCTTCAGCCTGCCGCGTCAATCCAACTCCGGCGGTGCCGACCATGTGCGAGCGGCGCAATTGCGCGGCATGAGTCCGGATCAGGTGCTGGTGCTGGTCAACGGCAAGCGTCGCCACACCTCGGCGGTGGTCAATGATTCGTCGAAAATCGGTCGTGGCACCGCGCCGGTGGATTTCAACTCGATCCCGATCAGCGCCATCAAACGCATCGAAGTGCTGCGGGACGGCGCCGGCGCGCAATACGGCTCCGACGCGATTGCCGGGGTGATCAACATCATCCTCGACGACGCGCCCGAGGGCGGCGAGGTCTCGACCAGTTATGGCGCCTATCACACCCATCAGGACGCGATTGGCAAGACCACCACCGACGGCCAGAACAGCGTGACCACCGCGAAGATCGGCACGCGGCTTGGCGAGGAGGGCGGCTTCATTCGTGGTGGCACCGAATACAAGGATCGCAACCCGACCAACCGCGCCGGTTTCGATGGCTTTGCCGATACCCCGAACCAGCGCAATTACGTGATGGGCGACGGCCTCGCCCGTGACGTCAACCTGTGGTTCAACAGTGAATTGCCGTTGGCCGGCGGCAAGGCCTACAGCTTCGGCACCTACAACCAGCGCCACACCACCGGCGCCGAGTTCTATCGCTATCCGTACGAGCAGCCGCAGTTCTACCCCAACGGCTACTTGCCGCAATCGCTCGGTGACAACAAGGATGTCTCCGCCACGGCCGGTTTCAAAGGCATGATCGGCGATGACTGGGACTTCGACAGCAGCGTCACCCACGGCCGCAACCGCTTCGAGGGTTCGACCCGACGCACCCTCAACGTCAGCCTCGGTGAAGACTCGCCGACCCGGTTCGATACCGGCGACTACGAACTGCGCCAGACCACCAGCAACCTCGATTTCAGCCGTGAATTGCGCCTTGGCGAGCGCTCGTTCGTGCTGGCCGTCGGCGGCGAATATCGCTACGAAAATTACCTGACCTATGCCGGCGACGAAGCTTCCTACATTGGTTCCGGAGCCGACGGCGCCAATGGCTTGCGGCCGAGCGAAGAGTCGGACCTGGACCGCAATGTGTTTGGCACTTACGCCGAATTGTCCGGCGACCTCACTGACCGCTTTTTCGTCGACGGCGCCACGCGTTGGGAGCATTACGACGATGCCGGCAGCAAGCTCACCGGCAAACTCAGCGGCCGCTACAAACTGACCGATCAGTGGGCGTTGCGCGGTGCGGTGTCGAACAACTTCCGTGCACCCTCGCTGGCGCAAAGCGGCTTTCAGAACACCACCAGCAACTTCGGCGATGGCGGCACGCTGACCGATATTCGCGTGCTCTCGGTCAACGACCCGATCGCCCGCGCGCTGGGTGCGGAGAAACTCGATCCGGAAACCTCGAAGAACTTCAGCCTCGGCCTGACTTTCCAGTTGAACGAACGCTTCGACGCGTCGCTGGACGTGTTCCGCATCGACGTCAAAGACCGCATCACCCTGTCGCAACGTATCGGCAGCGATGCCCTGGAAAACTACATCAACGACAACTTCGGTGTCGCTGGTGTGCACGACGTCAACTTCTTCACCAACGCCGCCGACACCAGCACCCACGGCGCCGAACTGGTGCTCAACTACCATCAGCCGTTCTATGACGGGGAATTGGGCCTGACCACTGCGTACACCTACAACCACACCAAAGTCACCAGCACCAAAGGCACGCCGTCGCAACTGACCGCGTTGGGCATCGGCAACGACGCGCTGGTCGGTGTTGAAGAAACCAACACCCTGACCGATGCCGCACCGAAGGATCGCTTGATCTTTTCCGCCAACTGGGCCAGCGAACATTGGGGCTTGCTCGGCCGTTTGACCCGCCAGGGCGAGACCACCCGCGTGTTCGATTTCGGCGACTCGCAACCTGAGCAAACCTATGGCGCGGTGTGGCAACTGGACGCCGAAGTGACCTACAAATTCACCCCGAAATTCAACATCGCCGTGGGTGGCAACAACCTTACCGACAACTACCCGGAGCGCTCCGGCTCGGCGATCAACTACGGCGGCAACTTGCCGTATGACGTGCTCTCGCCAATCGGCACCAATGGAGCCTATTACTACGCCCGCGCCACTTATGGCTTCTGACGCCGGGCCGAGACGGCATCTGCCGGTGTTTCAGGCGTTATTGATCACGCTGGGCATGGTGATCACGACCGACATCCTGAAAACCGCGCCGACCGTGGCACTTAACGTCGGGCCAGAACATTTCTACCTGGTGTGGGTGCTCGGCGGTGTGGCGTCGATGATCGGCGCGCTGTGTTTTGCCGAGATGGCCACGGCATTTCCGCATCCGGGTGGCGATTATCATTTTCTGCGCATGGCTTACGGCGAACGCATGGGATTGCTGTTCGCCTGGTCGCGGTTTTCGGTGATGCACACCGGATGGATCGCGTTGTCGGCATTCATGTTTGCCGATTACTTCAACGCGGTGGTGCCGTTGGGGCAGTACGGCTCGGGGTTGTTTGCCGGGGCGATCATTGCCGCGCTGGTGCTGCTCAATCTCACGGGCAAGCACATTGGTTTCATCACCCAGACGTTGTTGGTGGGCTTGCTTGCACTGGGTTTTCTGAGCATTGCCAGCGCCGGTGTCTGGCTCAAGTGGCAGGGCATCGAACCACCGGTAGCGGACGTTTCGGTCACGCCGGAGCACAGCGGTATGGCCGGATTTTCGGCGGCGATGATTTTCGTGTTTCTGGCCTTCGGTGGCTGGAGCGATGCGGCGACGTTATCGGCAGAAGTGCGCGACGGTCGACGGGGCATCTTCATCGCCATGATCGGAGCGCTGGCGGTGCTGATGAGCATCTATCTGGCGCTCAATTGGGCGTTCGTCGCCGGTCTGGGATTCGCCGGACTGGCGGCGAGCAACGCGCCGGCAGTTGAGTTGCTGAACCGTGCATTCGGCGCGCCCGGGGTCATGCTGATTCTGTTGATGGTCGGTATCGCCGCGATCGCCACTATCAACTCGACATTGCTGGTCGGCGCCCGGACTACCTACGCAGCCGCCCGCGATGTGCCGCAATTGCGCAGTTTCGGCGACTGGGACGATCGTCACGGCGTGCCGCGCAAAGCCTTGCTCGCGGAAGGCGCGGTGGCGTTGCTGTTGGTGTTGTTCGGCAGTTTCACCCAGAGCGGTTTCAACACCATGGTCGAGTATTTGACTCCGGTGTACTGGCTGTTTCTGAGCTTGAGCAGCGTCGCGTTGATCATTCTGCGGCGGCGCTTTCCCGACGTGCCGAGGCCGGTGCAGGTGCCGTTGTATCCGCTGTTGCCGCTGCTGTTTTTCGGGTTGTGCCTGTACATGCTGTATTCCAGCGTGACAGTGGTCGGCTATGGCGCGTTTCTGGGGATCGCCGTGTTGCTGGTGGGGGCGCTGATACTGGCGGGGTTGAGCCGCGTGGCGTCGACGCCTCGGCAAGCTCTTGGACCGACTTCGGACTAGAACGACACCTCGGCCGGTTGCGACAAACGCAGCACCGACAAGTCGCCGGTGATGCGTTTGTACGCGAGGCGAATCGCTTCGATGTCGCTGGAACGCTGCACGCTGTTCTCGTGCAGGATCACAATGACCTTGGTGCTCAAGCGCTCAGGTTCTTTCGCGCCTTTATCGCGCCATTGACCATACGCGTCGAGCACACTGAAGCCATCCGGGAAACGCGGCGTGACTTCCTTGTCGAGAAACTCGCGCCAGCGCGCCGGGCTGACCGCACCTTCCTTGCCATCGATCGAACCCACCGAAAAGTACAGCTCGGTGCGCAGCCATTGCGCCTGCGCCGGCCGCGCGGCGTCACCTTGCAACGTCGAACTGGCGGGATCATGGGTGTGAACGGAAACCGGAGGAGGGCTGGCACAACCGGCGACTGCGACAAACAGTGCCGCCAGTAAAAGACGTTGAGGCATGGAGCATCCTTATTGAGCGGTGGGTGAACCGCTGAAGTATAAGGGTGCCTTTCGACCGTCAATAAAGACCTAAAAAGCAGGCTGCCAGGCGTTTCGGGAATAACCCGAAACGCCTGCGGCTCTCACTCGACCGCTTCGATCTTGAACTCGCCGTAGCTGCGATTCTGGGTGAGGTCGATCGGCACGAACATCCCGTACGCCTGCAAATAGGCATACATCGCAGTGCTTTCACCGTGGCGGTAGTGCCTGCCTGTACAAGTGATGACTTTGGCGGTGCCCGTCAACGATGGAAAGAACGCACTGGCAGGCTCTTGTGCTTCCACGGCGCAGTCAAACCGTGTGTCCTCAAGTTCAGCGGCTTTCTGGTAGCGGGTGCTGGACCTTTGTTCGGTGTAGCTCAGTAGCGCACCGACTGGCATGTTCGTCCAGTCACCGGTGAATCGCAGGTCGGTGATCGCGTTTTTACGCACGGTGATGCCGTCACTGTCATTCCTGTAATCAATATCGGCGAGGTCGATCAGCCCTCGGAAAGTGATGTTTACCGATTGATGATAATTACTGTTGTAGCGTTCTGTGAGCTGCTTTCCCGGCTCGTATCCGAGGTAGCGGCTGTCCCTGCCCAAGCGTCCCAGCGTCAGTCGTTCGGGGTTGTTCGAGAGCAGGTACGACATGCCCGCCTCCTGAAGCTGTTTGCGCCGATCAGCCTCGTTGGGATCTTTGAAGATCACGCGCAAGCGTTGAATGTTGTGTTCCGGGACCGGCAATTTCAACGCTTCAATGGATTTGGTTACGGAGGACGGCAGCACTGGATCAGGCAATACGAATGGCGTTTGTTCTCGGCCCGAGAAAGGTTTCAGTGCCGCCAACACCTGTGGTGTAGCACATGCAGTTGTGAGCAATTGACGGTGGTCGGCGTTCAGGTTTTTCTCGGCGATGGCGTCAACGCTGATCGCGCCGGCTATCACGCGGTTTTGCTTATCTACGTAGAAGGTACTCAGCGAGGTCAATTGTTGTTTAGCGCAATCAGCGCTCCAGCGCCTACGCTCTTGCGCATACAGGCCATTTTCGCGGGGCAGAAGCGTTTCGCCTGCGGGTACCCGGGCAGACCAGAAGTAGATCTGGCCGTCTTTCTGATTCAGGCTGGCACGATCAATCAGCTGCCATTCCTGTAACTCCGGTGCCGAAATGACCCGCCATTGTGCCACCGGGGTCTGAGCACAAACCTGTTTGAATTGAGGACTCTGCAGAAACAGCTTTTTCTGTTCGGCAGGCATTTGCTTGTCTTCGGCTGTGCGACTGTTTCGAACAGCCGCAAACTGAAGCATGCCCTTGTTGGTCAAATGCGCCATTTGCGCATCTGGCAGATGACAGTCGGCGTTGAAGTTCGCCAGATGAAGTATTCGCCGCCCCTCAGTGGCAATCACGTAATAGCTGACGTGATCGCCATCGCGCACGATGGTATTCGGGTTGGGTTGACCAAGCATTGCCGCGTCAAACTCCATGCGCCCCAGCGCATCGAAATCGGCACTCGTCTGTTTGGGGGACGGGGGGCTCTGGCATCCGTAGAGGGCGAGGGCAAGCAAAGACAAACAACTGAAACGGCGGATCAAGGCATCCATGCAGAGGGCACACTGTCGGATTAAAAGTGATGGCACATTAACATTTCGGCAGTGACGACAAAGACTTTACCCTTTGTCTGGTACAGCGCATGACCTGTAGGAGCTGACGAGTGCAACGAGGCTGCGATCTTTTGATCTTGTTTTTATAAGGCAAGATCAAGAGATCGCAGCGTGCCGCAGCTCCTACGGGGGGTGTCAGGGGCTGCTGGGTGGGGGAGTGGCGAGGGCGATTCCCGCTGCGCCGAGGCGCTTGAGAATCTCGAACAGCAAGTCACTCTTGGTCACCCCGACGATTCTCGGGCTGCCGACATAGCCGGTCACCGTCAGAGTAATGCCGTCCGGCGACAGTTTGCTGAAACGCACGAACGACGCGGGTTTATCGAGGATGGTTTCGTTCTCGCGGTAGGTGTTGAGCAGCAGGTCCTTGACCTCTTCGGGGTCGATATCCAGCGGGAACATCAACTCCAGCGACGCCACCCCCTGAGCGCTACCGCCGAGGGTGACGTTGCGCAGGTTCTGCGAGATCAATTGCGAGTTCGGCACGATCACGATCGAGCGGTCGCTGAGCTGGATTTCCGTGGCACGCACGTTGATCCGGCGGATGTCGCCCTCGACGCCGCTGATGCTGATCAGATCGCCGACCTTCACCGGGCGCTCGGTCAGCAGAATCAGGCCGGAAACGAAGTTCTTCACGATCTCCTGCAAACCGAAACCGATGCCCACCGACAGCGCACTGACGATCCACGCCAGGTTGGTCCACTGCACGCCCAGCGACGACAGGGTCATGAGGATCACAAAGGCATAACCGATATTGGAAAACAGCGTGCTGAGCGACGCGCACATGCCCGGGTCCATGTCGGTCTTGGGCAGGAACTCGTTGTCGAGCCAGCGGCGCAGGGCGCGGATCAGCCAGATGCCGATCATCAGCGCCAACACTGCGTTGAGCAGATGTGCCGGGACGATATTGAACTTGCGCAAGCCGGCGCCGCCGAGGATCGCCATGATATTGGTCGCCAACTGCCCGAGCGTGGTGCCGATGCCGCCGACAAACAGCGCAATCACCGCCAGCAGCAACAGCGCTGCGCGGCTGAACCCGGACAACAGAATCGAGATCTGCTCGAGTCGTCGATCGCCAATGCCGAGCAATTGCTTGAGTGCTTTGCCGCTCGCATGTTTGGCTGAAAACGCGTACTCGCAACCGTCCTTGATCACCTGGATCAGCAAGTAGAAACCCGACAACACGATGTAGGCCCAGACCACTTCATAGGTGATGAACCGGCTCAACGAGATATAGCCAGTAAGCAGGGCAATCGCCGAGACCAACATCGAAATACTGGCGATGGTGTACACCACGCCGGAAAACGTACTGCCCGTCGCCGAGGCATCGTTCGCTGCGACCAGTGCCTTGCGCACTTTGCCCACGCGCAACAGCAACGACACGACAATCACCATGACCACAATCGAGATGACGCCGCGCCCGGCCACGACAATCTGGCTGCTCATGCCGGTGGAATTGCTCACCTGCACCAGCGTCACCAACACCAGCAGCGTGCCGGACAAAATGCGCGGATACGGCTTCATCGCCAGCGCCACGGGGTCGGCAATCGCAGGCAGCCGCCACGACGGATGCTGGGTCGACAACAACGCGCGGCTCAGCCCGGTGATCAGCACACAGGCATAAACCGCTTTTTCGAACTCCTCGGAAAATGTCTCCAGCACCGGCGTCAACGGCTCGTGGCGAGTGCAGGCATAGAACAGCAATTGCAGCGCAAGGCCCGTTGTAACAATCGTTGCCAGCGCCGAAGCAAACGCCAGCGCACTACGACGCAAACGCCCCTCCGGCATGCGATGAATGCATACCCATGTCAGCCCGCGCTCGGCCAGCCGGCGTCCGAACGTCCAGATAACCAGCGCCAGCAACACCAAAAAACTGGTATAGAAACGCTGCCCCGGCGCCCAGACCGTGGCCCAGGTTTCGCTGATTTGGGCGATGAAAAAACGCCAACGCTGACGATCGTCCGGCGTCGGATTGACCAGCGGCGACCAGAAATGCGGGCTCAACACACTGTGGGTGCCCAGGGTCAACTCGCTCTCGAGCAATGAGCGGCGGATACCGGCGATCTGGGTAATCAGATCCGCCGCGCTTTGCTTGAGCGCCGCCAGACTCTTTAGCGACGCGTCGATCTTGCTCTTCTGTTCCGCCAACGACGCCCGCTGCGCAACGATATCCGCCTGCTCGGCCGCGACCTCAGTCGCCGGCGCCGCGCCCAACACACTCAACTGCACGGCCAACTGCGCCTGCTGCGGCAGCAACGCCGCCGACAATTTATCGACATCGAGAATGAACGCCTGCACCCGATCCTGCGGGCCTTCGAGCTGGTTGTAGTTGTTTGCCGAGGAAATCTGTTGCTTGAGGCCGTCGAGGCGCTGCTGCAAGGCTTGCAGGTCGTTTTGTGAAATCACCGGCAGCGGCGCGACCGCGGCCACCGAAGGCGCAGGCAATTCGGCGGCCCACAGCATCGGACTGCTGCCGATGAGCAAGACGAATACCACTGAAAACAACGACTTCAAGCTGTTGCGCATGGGACGGGCCGACTCTCGATGGACACACAGTCTATGAGGTTAGGTGATCAGGCCGGATGGGGCGGAAAAGTTTCAGCGCCGGTATTCACTGGATCAGCAAAAGCCGGCCCTTCAACATGATGGACAGTCGGCTCTTCGAACAAAATATACCTTCAGACGTCGGCACCCATGCTTCTGGCGAACTCAACGTTGGCTGCGCGCACTGTCGTGAACACTTTCGCGCTCATCGCTTTTGCCAGCAGGATCGGGACAGTGAGTCGGTGGCCAATAACGCTGGCTTAATGCTCAAACGTTTATATCGCGCGCAGTCAGCGCTTTGCGGTGCTGCGAGCTGATTGTTAGTGCCCATTCCGACGGCTACACTCCAACGCCATGAAACGCTATCTGCGGTTGTTCCTCATCTTCGTGCTCAGCCTGGCGCTTCCCCTCAGCGGGATGGCGGGCGTTCAGGCACCGACAGAACCGTGCCCGATGAAGACGCTGGGCATGGCGATGATGGACGATATGGGCATGGACTGTTGCAACGACATGCAAGCCCCGATGGAACATGGCAAACCCTGCAAGCCTGGTCAGGAATGCAAGACCGGTGGCATGTTGCAAGTCTCGATCAGCAAGCCAGCAGTAACCTTGTTCAGCCCCGTAGAACTGTCTTTTTCCAGCGACTCCGTTCCTGTGCCAACCCTGTCCGGGGTATGGCGACCGCCGCGCGCCTGATTCCTGTATCGCCATTGAGCCTCATCCCGTTTTAGCGGGATGGCATAGCTGTGCGCAGGTCTTTTGACGCGCGCAGTGGATCATCACAGGAATCGTAGACATGAACTCCAAGTGCTTTTGCACAGGTTGGTCCCTCGTGGCCGGCCTCGCGGCGAGCATGCTGGCTTTGCCGAGCCTGGCCGCCACGCTGACCCTCGACGAAGCATTACGGCTGGCCGAAAACAATGCGCCGTCGCTGGCCGCACAGGATGCAAAAATTCAGGCCACCAGCAGTGCGGCTATTCCAGCGGGTGAATTACCTGACCCGAAGTTGCTCGCAGGTTTGCAGAACTATCCTATTGGCGGTCCGGATCGCTGGAGCGTCAACGACGACTTCATGACCATGCAGATGGTCGGCGTCCGGCAGGAAATGCCCAACAGTGACAAGCGCAAGGCGCGCATCGAGGTGGCCAGCGCCGCCGTTGATCGCGCTACCGCCGAGCGCCGGGTCGAACGCTTGAACGTGCGCCAATCCACGGCGCTAGCGTGGATCAGCAGCTATTCGGTCGAGCGCAAAGACGCGCTGTTTCAGGATTTCTACGCGGAAAACCGCCTGCTGGCCGATACCGTCCGGGCGCAGATTGCGGGTGGTCGCGCGCAACCGGCCGATGCTGTGACTCCCCGGCAGGAAGCGGCGCAACTGGCAGAGCAGCAGGACGATTTGATTCGCCAGCGCACGCAAGCGCGCGCGGCGTTGAAACGCTGGATCGGTGCCGCTGCCAATCAACAGCCCGTGGGCAGCTTGCCACAATGGCCGGTCGATCCTGCCAAGCTGTCCCATCAAGCACAACACCACCCCGAGCTGGCAGCGTATGGGCCGATGAGCGAGGAGGCACAAGCCAGGATTCGGGAGGCCGAGGCCGAGAAAAAATCCGACTGGAGTTGGGAGCTGGACTATCAGCACCGTGACCGTCAGTTCGGCGACATGCTCAGCGTGCAGTTTTCCTGGGACCTGCCACTGTTTCCGGACTCCCGCCAAAACCCAAAAATCGCCGCCCGGCAAGCGCAACTCAGCCAGCTGGAGGCCGAGCGCGAAGCCCTGTCACGCGAGCATACCGAGCAACTGGAAAGTCAGTTGGCTGACTACGAGCGCCTGAACCGGGCAGTCCAGCGCAATGCACAAAGTCTGGTGCCGCTGGCCAGGGAAAAAGTCGCACTGAGCATGGCCAGCTACCGCGCCGGTAAAGGCGATGTGAATACGCTTGTCGTGGCCCGGCGTGAACTCATCGAAGCCCGACTGAAACAGGTCGACGTGGAAGAGCAGCAAGCGCTGACCCGTGCGCGACTCTACTTTGCCTACGGGGAGCCGAGCCAATGAAGCTTGCATGGAATGCAGTATGGCTGGCGAGCGCTGCGCTGGTATTGGGTGTAACCGCTGGTTATTGGTTCGCACAACAACGCCTCGGCAGCGACGAGGGTGCTGTCGTCGAACCAAGCCGCAATGCCCCGGACGCGGGTAAAGCGCTGTACTGGTATGACCCGATGTACCCGCAGCAAAAGTTCGACAAACCGGGCAAATCGCCCTTCATGGACATGCAACTGGTACCCCGTTACGCCAGCGCAACCAGCGACCGCGCAGCGGTGAGCATCGATCCGGGGCTGACGCAGAATCTCGGCCTGCGCTTCGCGACGGTCACGCGTGGGGTGTTTGATTCCAGCCTCGACGTGAGCGGTGTGCTGGCTTTCAACGAGCGCGATGTCGCAGTGATCCAGGCGCGCACTCCAGGCTTTGTCGAGCGCGTTTACGCCCACGCCCCCGGCGATGTGCTCAAGGCCAACGCGGCGCTGGCGGATATTCTGGTGCCGGAGTGGGCGGCGGCGCAGACCGAGTTCCTTGCCCTCAAAGGTTTTGGTGATAGCGAATTGTTGGCGGCCGCCCGCCAGCGTTTACGGCTTACAGGCATGCCGGCGGCACTGATTGCTCAGGTCGAGCGCAACGGTAAGGTCCAACCTCATCTGACGCTGACCAGCCCCATTGCCGGTGTGCTGCAAGCGTTGAACGTGCGCACGGGAATGACCGTGGCTGCGGGTGAGACGCTGGCGACTGTCAACGGTTTGAGCTCTGTCTGGCTGGCGGTGGCCGTGCCGGAATCCGAGGCAGGGTCAATCTCTGTCGGGCAAGCGGTCGAGGCGCAATTTCCAGCCTTTGCGGGGATAAAGATCAACGGCAAAGTCTCCGCGATTCTGCCGCAAACCAACGCGGATAGCCGCACCCTGCAAGTACGCGTGGAACTGCCCAATCCGGAGGAACGCCTGAGGCCCGGTTTGACCGCGCAAGTGCGCTTGCACCCTACAACCGGACCAAGTCAGTTATGGGTGCCCAGCGAGGCGGTTATCCGCACTGGCCGGCGAACCTTGGTGATGCTTGCCGAAGACGCCGGCCGCTATCGCCCCGTGCAAGTGCAAATCGGGCAGGAAAGCGATGGCAGGACAGCCATCGTGGCAGGTCTGGAGGAGGGCCAGAAAGTGGTGACGTCGGGGCAATTCCTGCTCGACTCGGAGGCCAGCCTCAAAGGCATCGTCTCAGGCTCAGACGAAGAACAGTCGGGAGTGCAGCCATGATCGCTGCGCTCATTCGCTGGTCAGTCGCCAACCGCTTGCTGGTCTTGCTGGCAACACTGTTCGTCACGGCCTGGGGCATCTGGTCGGTGCAGAACACGCCCATCGATGCGTTGCCGGATCTGTCTGACGTACAGGTCATCATCCGCACGCCCTTCGCCGGACAAGCCCCGCAAATCGTCGAGAACCAGGTGACTTATCCGTTGGCCACCACGATGCTTTCGGTCCCGGGTGCGAAAACCGTACGGGGCTACTCGTTCTTCGGTGACAGCTTTGTGTATGTGTTGTTCGAGGACGGGACGGATCTGTACTGGGCGCGCTCACGTGTCCTGGAATACTTGAGCCAGATACAAAGTCGTTTGCCCGCGAGTGCAAAACCGGCTCTGGGGCCGGATGCGACAGGCGTCGGCTGGATCTACCAGTATGCCTTGGTGGACCGCACGGGCGGGCACGATCTGGCGCAACTGCGTGCACTTCAGGACTGGTTTCTCAAGTTCGAACTGAAGACCCTGCCCAATGTGGCGGAGGTGGCGACCGTCGGCGGCATGGTCAAACAATATCAAGTGCAGCTGGATCCGCTGAAAATGGCCAGCCTCGGTATCACTCAGGTGGAGGTCAGCGAGGCCATCGGCAAAGCCAATCAGGAAACCGGTGGCGCCGTGCTTGAGATGGCTGAGGCCGAGTACATAGTGCGTGCTTCCGGCTATTTGCGGTCGCTCGATGATTTCCGCTCAATCGCGCTCAAGCTCGGTGCAGGCGGCGTGCCGGTGACCTTGGGAGATGTCGCGACGATCCAGTTGGGGCCGGAAATGCGCCGAGGCATCAGTGAACTCGATGGCGAAGGCGAGACCGTCGGCGGCGTGGTGATATTGCGCAGCGGCAAGAATGCCCGCGAGACCATTGCCGCGGTAAAAAGCAAACTCCAGGAGCTGAAAAACAGCCTGCCGGCCGGCGTGGAAATCGTCACCACTTACGATCGCAGCAAACTGATCGACCGTGCGGTAGACAACCTCAGCCACAAACTGCTTGAAGAGTTCATCGTTGTCGCACTGGTGTGCGGGATCTTCCTCTGGCATTTGCGCTCCTCGCTGGTGGCAATCATTTCGCTGCCTGTGGGCGTGTTGATTGCTTTCATTGTCATGCGCTACCAAGGCATCAACGCCAACATCATGTCTTTGGGCGGGATCGCCATCGCCATCGGTGCCATGGTCGATGCTGCCGTGGTGATGATCGAGAACGCGCACAAGAAAATCGAGGCGTGGCACGCGGCCAATCCTGGGCAGGAACTGACCGGACAGCGACACTGGCAAGTGATGACCGACGCGGCGGCGGAGGTCGGTCCCGCACTGTTTTTCTGCCTGTTGATCATCACGCTGTCATTCATTCCGGTGTTCACACTGGAGGCACAGGAGGGCCGGTTGTTCGGCCCGCTGGCGTTCACCAAAACCTACGCCATGGCCGCAGCGGCGGGACTCTCGGTGACGCTGGTGCCGGTACTGATGGGGTATTGGATTCGCGGGAAAATTCCGGGTGAACAACAGAACCCGTTGAACCGCTGGCTGATCCGGATCTACCAACCCGCCCTCGATGCGGTGCTGCATCGGCCCAAAGTCACTCTGCTGGTGGCGCTCTTGGTGTTTGTCAGTACGTTGTGGCCACTGTCGCGTTTGGGCGGCGAGTTTCTCCCGCCGCTGGATGAGGGCGATCTGCTCTATATGCCGTCGGCGCTACCGGGACTGTCGACGCAGAAGGCTGCACAATTGCTGCAACAGACCGATCGCCTGATCAAGACCGTGCCTGAAGTCGAGCACGTTTTCGGTAAGGCCGGACGCGCCGAGACCGCCACCGACCCGGCTCCCCTGGAAATGTTTGAAACCACGATTCAGTTCAAGCCCCATGAGCAATGGCGAGCGGGCATGACCGAGGAAAAACTGGTGGAAGAACTGGATCGTGTGGTGCGTGTACCAGGCCTGACCAACATCTGGATTCCGCCGATTCGCAACCGCATCGACATGTTGGCAACCGGCATCAAGAGTCCGATCGGTGTGAAAGTTGCCGGCACGCGGCTGATGGACATCGATGCCGTCACCCAGGCAGTTGAACGCGTGGCCAAAGACGTGCCCGGTGTCAGCTCGGCTTTGGCAGAACGCCTGACGGGCGGGCGTTATATCGACGTGGACATCGACCGTAAGGCTGCTGCCCGTTACGGGATGAACATCGCTGATGTGCAATCGATCGTGGCCGGGGCAATAGGCGGTGAAAACGTCGGTGAAACCATTGAAGGGTTAGCGCGTTTCCCGATCAACGTGCGTTATCCACGCGAGTGGCGCGACTCGCCTGCGGCCCTGGAGCGATTACCCATTTACACCCGCTCAGGCAGCCAGATCACCCTCGGCACTGTTGCGAAAATCAGCATCACCGATGGCCCGCCGATGCTCAAAAGCGAGAATGCCCGGCTTTCCGGCTGGGTGTACATCGATGTGCGCGGGCGGGACATTGCGGCGGTGGTCGCCGATCTGCGCCGGGCCGTCAACGAGCAGGTCACGTTGCAACCGGGCATGAGCCTGAGTTACTCGGGGCAATTCGAGTTTCTCGAACGCGCCAACGCGCGACTCAAACTGGTGGTGCCGGCCACGCTGTTGATCATTTTCGTGCTGCTCTACCTGACTTTTTCGCGGTTGGATGAAGCGCTGCTGATCATGGCCACGCTGCCCTTTGCCCTGACTGGCGGGGCTTGGTTTCTCTACTGGCTGGGCTACAACCTGTCGGTGGCGACCGGTGTCGGTTTCATCGCATTGGCCGGTGTTTCTGCCGAGTTCGGCGTGATCATGCTGCTCTACCTGAAGAATGCCTGGGCCGAACGTGAAGCCCTTGGCGACAGCTCTGAGCGCGGACTGGTGGCCGCCATTCGTGAAGGCGCGGTACAGCGGGTTCGCCCCAAGGCCATGACGGTGGCCGTGATCATCGCCGGTCTCTTGCCCATTCTTTTGGGCAGTGGCACGGGCAGCGAAGTGATGAGTCGCATCGCCGCGCCCATGGTCGGCGGTATGGTCACGGCGCCGTTGCTGTCCCTGTTCGTCATCCCGGCGGCTTATCGCTTGATGCGCCGCCGATGACCATGGCCTTTTCTGCGTCGGCAGATCAGTTGACAGGGTTTGAGGCAGGCGACCGCGTGACGTTTTTTTCCAGATGGAGGGCGGCAAAGCGACGATTGTTTCGATGAAGAAATAAGGCACTGATGGTGTTGAACCCCGGCCCGCAGGAGCGTGCCGGGATTTTTGTTGTCGCAGGCAGCCCTTTGGAACCGCAGAGTGAGCAACGACGGAAAATGCTGCCAAACTGTTCTATATCAGCTGGAACCCGGACTTGGCGTCGGTGTTGCGTTCGCAGACTGAACAGGCGTAATTCCTGCTATTTGTCTGTGCGGCTCTTGTTTAGCCAATGATTGCAAGGAGCTTTCAGAATGGATTACCTGATTCGCACCGCGACCCCGGCAGATGCTTCGGCGATCAGCCGGACCATCATCAATACCCTTCGCCAGTCCAACGCGCTGGACTACTCATCCGACATCATTGATCAGGTTGAGCAGAGTTTTTCGCCACGGGCGGTTCTGGATTTGCTGGCCCGGCGTCAGGTACTCGTAACCACGGTCGACGATCACATCGTGGCAACCGCGAGCCTTGATCACGACGTGGTTCGCAGCGTGTTCGTCGACCCACGCCATCAAGGGCTGGGTGTTGGAAGACACTTGATGGAGCAGATTCAAGCAGTCGCCTCGAGCGCGGGTATCGACTCGCTGCGCGTTCCCTCATCCATTACCGCCGAAGGCTTTTATGCAGCACTTGGCTTCAAGAAAGTCCGGGATGAATACCATCATGCGGAGCGCACGATCATCATGGCGAAGGCGCTGGAACAGTAGGAAAGTCATCATGAGATTTAGGCAAAAATCCGCAGGCCCCCGCGCCAGATAACCTTCAGGGCAGAAGCTGGATGAGCTGCGGCTCCAGAGTATCAACGCCCACGTCTAACAGGGCGAGAGTAACCGGAAGTTTGAAACGCCGACGCCCGGCGCTGCCAGGGTTTATGTAGAGCCGATCGCCGCGCCATTCGATCAAGGGCTTGTGGGAATGGCCGGTGATGATCAGTTTGATGGAGCTGTCGAGGAGGGCGGCGACGTCGGCGATGTCGTGGGTCAGCAGGGCTGGCCAGCCATTGAGGTCGAGGGTGAGGTGGTCCGGGAGGTCGGCGGCCCAAGGGAGATTTAGATCGTTGTTGCCTCGCACTGCCTGTACCGGCGCGACTTCGGCCAGTTGCGCGAGGATTTCGGCGGCACCGATGTCGCCGGCGTGGATGATCAGGTCGACGCCTTGAACGGCGGTCAGGGCCTCGGGGCGGAGGAGGCCGTGGGTGTCGGAGATGATGGCTATTTTCATGGGGGAGAGATTAGCAGGGTTGGTCTGCATGGCAGCGGTCAGCCAGTGAACATTGACCTTGATGAGGGACACCGCCGGTATACTGCCCCCACTAAACAGACGCGCACGTTGCCGAGGCAATCCGCGACCGGGTTCAAAAAGCCTGAGATGCCGCTTCCCCCTGATGATCTTCCAAGGAACTTGCAATGCCTGCAGGCAAACGTGAACTGGCGCGCATGGAGCGCCGGCTGATCACCACGCTGACCGACGCGTGCGAAACAGCGAAAACTGAAATCAAAGGCTTCACCTGGCTCACCCACACGGCTGACCTGAGCGCACTGGCTGAAACCCTGAGCGTGATCTGGGTGTTCGAAACCCTCGCGGATAGAAAGCTCGCTCAGGTTGAGGCGAAAGTGCGCATCTTCGAACTGACGGCTGTAGCGTTGAGTGAGGCCGGTATCGAGCTGAAGCTTACCGATCGCAATGTCCGCTTCGACTCGGAGCAAGAGTGTCAAAACATTCATGGCGGCGATTGGGGGAAGCGACTGAAGGGCATGTCCACTCGTCAGAACTAATCGAGTGTTAAGTCCTTGTGTAGCAGCAAAAGAATTTGAACCGCTCTTGGACACGCTCGCCTAATGATTAGCCTATGGGTATTCCCACAGGCGATGTGCCAATACCGGCATGCTCCGAGAGGTGATCAACGTGGCTAAAGACGAGAAGAAAAGCAAAGGTGAAGCTTCCAAAGCCAGCAAAGAGTTGAAAGACAAAAAGGCATCACCGACGAAGAAAGCTGCGGCGGCCTCGGCGCTTTCGAAATCCTCTGACAAGGACAAGAAAGACAAGAAAAAAGACCCTGAACCGAAGAAATCCGCCAAGAAAGCTGACAGCAAACCCGAAAAAGCCAAGAAATCAGACAAGGCAGAAAAGCCTGCGAAAAAGAAAAAGTAGTCTCTGCTGCCTGCCAGGGCTTTGCGCCCTGGCGACTTCCGACAGTGGTTTGAGCGCGGATGTCATTCAAATCTATATCGCGTTTGCTGAGCCACTTCCAAGCATGGCGAACGCTCTGAAGAACGCCCGCCCAAGCCGTTAGAAATCAATTCGGCATCAGCACCGTATCGATGACATGAATCACACCGTTGGATTGCATGACGTCTGCGATAGTGATTGCAGCCTTGCCACCTTTTGCATCCACCAGCCACAGTTTGCCGTCGTGCAACATGACCGTCAGCGGTTCGCCCTGAACGGTTTTCAGCATCACTTTGCCGCTGTGCATTTTCGCGTCATCCATCAACTGCTTGGCGGTGTGGGTGCCGGCGACGACGTGGTAGGTCAGGATCTTCGTCAAGTCTGCTTTGTGTTCCGGTTTGACCAGCGTATCGACAGTCCCGGCGGGCAGTTTGGCAAAGGCTTCATTGGTGGGGGCGAAGACGGTAAAGGGGCCTTTACTGTTGAGCGTATCAACCAGTCCGGCAGCTTTGACTGCGGCAACGAGCGTGGTGTGATCTTTGGAGTTGACTGCGTTTTCGACGATGGTTTTCGTCGGATACATGGCGGCGCCACCAACCATGACGGTGTCGGCGGCGAAACCGAGTCCAGCGCCAAGGCTCAGCACTGTGAGGCAGGTAAGGGCAATGCGTTTGATGAGCGTGTGCATGATGCATCTCCTGAATTCTTCGACCCTTCGAGTGAGGGTGATGAATTTACGGAGCAGGGGCGGGAATGGATGCAGCGTGGGGGAAAAGTTTTTATTTTGATCGCGGTTTTTGGTTGGCGTAGGGCGTTTTTGGATGGCTGCTGGGCCAGAAGCTGACGTTCAAGCCGATCAAGCGTCACTCCACCAAACTTGAGCTATCTTTCCTGCGACTCACCAGCAAAAGGTGATCCCGCAAGTAAGGATGCTTTTATGAATCAATCGCCCCATCGCCTGAACCTGTTCGCACTGACGCTGCTCGGTGCACTGGCAACCACATCCCTGCTGGTGCCACCCAGCTACGCTGGCGAAGCTTCCGTTGCCGGGCCTGTCGCCAACACCAAGGTCACTGAGCCCTACGTGCGGATGATGGCCCGTGAGGCGTATTTCTGGGGTTGGCCGATGGCCAATATTTTTAACCGTCGCCAAGCGTTCAAGGATTTGCCTGAACCGGGCTTGATGGGCGGAATTGTTCCGGTCGCGCCAATCAATCGGCTATCGATGCTTAGCGATTACATTGATCCGGCCGAGCGCCTCGTGGCCTGCCCGAATCAGGACGTGGTCTACGGCGCGGGCAGCATCGCGTTGGATCTGGAACCGGTGGTGTTGCAGGTGCCGGATTTCGGCAGCCGTTTCTGGGTGTACCAAGTGGTGGATTTGCGTTCCGACAGCTTTGCCGAACTCGGCAAGATGTATGACACCAAGCCCGGTTTCTATCTGCTGGTGGGCCCTGACTGGAAGGGCGAAGTCCCGGCCGGGATCACCAAAGTCTTCCGCTCGCGCACCAACACCGGTTTCGTGATTCCCCGGGTGTTCCAGGACGATAGCGCTGTCGACCGCGCGGCCATTCAAGCGTCGCTGTCGGGCGTGGACATGTACCCGTTGTCGCAATACGACGGCAAGGTCAAACACCGGGACTGGGCGAAACTGCCGAAACTCCCGGCGCAGGCGGCGGGCAGCGGCGAAACCAAATGGGTGATGCCGGAGAAATTCTTCGACGAGTTGCCGGCGCTACTCAAGGACGCCAAACCGTTGCCGGGCGAAGAAGCCCGCTACGCGCAGATGGCCACTCTCGCGGCCATCGCCAAGGCTGATCCGCAACTGAAGGCGGCGATGATCGATGAAGCGAAAAAAGCCGACAGCGAAGTCATCGACCCGCTGTTGCAGTTTCGTAACTACGGCCTGCAACTGCCGGATCACTGGAGCACCATCAGCAACGGCGCGGCATTCGGCACCGACTATTTCAGCCGTACTGCGGTCGCGCGCTCGAACATCTTCGTCAATCAGCAGAAAGAGACCAAGTACTTCTACCAGGATCTGGACAAGGCCGGCACGCGCCTCAACGGGCAAAACGGCTACACCGTGACCTTCGCCAAAGGGCAGTTGCCGCCGGTCAAAGGCTTCTGGTCGCTGACGCTGTACAACGAACAGCACTTCTTCTCGCCAAACGACCTCAAGCGCTATTCCATCGGCACCAAAAACAAATCCCTGCAAGCCAATGCTGACGGCTCGCTAACGATTTACGTGCAGAGTGAATCGCCGGGCAAGAACAAGGAAACCAACTGGCTGCCGACGCCCAAAGGTGCTGATTTCTCGCTCTACATTCGCGCGTACTGGCCTGAGCCGGCCGCGCTGAATGGCCAATGGGTGCCGCCCGCTGTGGTCAAAGCCAATTGAACGAGACAAGGGCGTTTACGATGAACACCTTTGCAAAATCACTGACAGCGCTAAGGAGTGACAGTGTCGGTGACCAGCTTTCTGGTACTTCCAGAGATTCTAGCGTACAGCGACATAATCGCTGTCGTGCCGCGTCGATTGGCAGTGAACAACATCGGGCTCACATCAGTAGAGCCGCCTTTTGAAATTCCAGGCTTCAGAAAAATCTTGGCCTGGCATGAACGAACTCAGCGAGACGCAGGCCATCGCTGGGTGCGTTCACTTATCGTTGAAACACTATGGACACTCGATTGAAGCAAACGAGGTGGCCAAACATGCAAAGTCGTCGTGGCAGCTGCGGTTTAGCAAAATAAGGGGACGGATTTATTTTTTCTGAAAAAGAAAATAAGAGGACGGATTTATTTTTTCTGAAAATAAATCCGTCCCCATTTTTGTGCATTTTTGGTCCCCATTTTTGCGGCAACGCGACGTTTACCGCCGACACGTTCAACTACATTGACCCGCGCACCGGCTTCTTCACTAACGCCTATTCCGCCAGCCCGGGCATGGCCGTGAACATGGAAAACGTTGGCGCCAAGTACCCGGCCACGTTCGTCGATGCCAAGGGTGAATTCCTCTCCGGCAGCAATAGCTACACGCTGAACCTGCCCAAAGATATTCCCGCTGCACTGTTCTGGTCGGTCACTGCGTACGACTCGATCACCGCGTCCGGCCTGGACAATGGCCAGCCGTTTCCATCGATCAATACCATGGACAAACCTGTCGCCAATGCCGATGGTACGATCGATGTGCATTTCGGCCCGGACTCACCCGGCGCCGGTAAAAACTGGGTCAAAACCCTGCCGGGCGAAGGCTACTTCGTGATTCTGCGTTTGTACGGCCCGACCAAGGCGTTCTTCGACAAAGTTTGGAAACCGGGGGATTTGAACAAGCAATGATTCTGAGACGTTCTTGAGCGGTATGGGTACATCAGCGTACTCATACCTTCAATACCCTTCACCAGCTGCTATTGGCCGATTGCTGCCTGTCGCGAAAGGCAGAAAACGGCCAAAAGCGGTCATCCACGATAAGTGTGTTCGCGATTAAACTCTGCCCAATTCCATAGCTGGATTAATAGGGAGTGGAGCGGTGCCATTATTTTGCTACGATTGGCATGCACACGGCGGACGGTTAGCAGCCGTTGCTGGTCCGCTAATGTCGGGCCGCTTCGTCTGAGCAAAACCCACATTGGCTGAACGAGTAATGACTTAGGATGAGTAGTTTTAAAGGTAAACGACTACCAGTAATTTCAGATTCCACAATGTTTGAAAAATTCGCCCTGGATCTCTGGGGGGCTCAGCACCCGGGCTCTAAGTCGACTTTGTACGGCAGGAATGGACAGGGGCAAAAAGGTGTAGATGTCGTGGTGCGCAGCGGCGACCGCCTGATCGGCTTACAGTGCAAGGCGGTAGGCAAGTTGGATCAAATAACCATAGAAGCCGAGGTTGATCGAGCAAAAAAATTCACGCCTTCAATCAGTGATCTGGTGGTTGTTACCACAGCGCCCCACGATGCGAAGCTCGTGAGCTACGCTGAAACGCTTACAAGGCAGCACAAGCAGTCGAACTTGTTCTCAGTCTCCTACCATGGCTGGGACGACCTGCTGCGTATTCTTGAAGATCATCAATGGGTCGCTCACAAGTATTTTCCCGAGTTCTTCAGTACGACCGACAAAGGCACTGCACCTCTGCCCCCCGCTCTCCGCCTACCGCTTGACCGCGAGTTGAACATCATGCTGTCTGATGAAGAACTCGCCCTATTTTGTTCCGAAGCGAGTTGGGAGCTGAAGAACAATCCCAGCGCTGTAGTCGCTGTTGATCATGTCGAGGAGCAGAGTGCCATTGCGATGGTCGCGGAAATCGAGGCCCTAGGGGTTCTGGATGCCGAGGCACGTAAGGCACGGTCCGGGCTTCGGGAATATTTAGCGCGCCTATCCCCAAAGATACGAAGAGCGGAAGTCGCAGCCCGCCTTCTCCTTACTGACGAACTACTTCGCTCACCTTGGCTCATCGGCGGCTGCTGGCCTGAAACTGCTGTCGTAATGAGGCGGCTTATGCCTCAGGTCATTGCTGGAGCGATTTCGCACCCGGACCGCCTGCCTCTCAAAATCGGGATCCCGGCCCATCCGAAACTCGTCGGTTACATCGATATCGATGTCGAAGATCGACCTGCGTTCGAGGAACAGTGCAAAACATATAACCCGCTTTACTTCATCGGTGGCGTTCACGACCTAGGCCCGGCCCTTGGCTTGAAGTACGCCTTACCTGCTGGCATTGCGGCAATCGTAGGCTACTCGGCAGCCCATGGTGTGCCGGTTGAAGAACTTCAACGTGACAATACAAGCAATATTTACTTTTGGGGGCTGTACGCTGCGTGAGTTGGTGGGGTAGCGGCGTTTCTGGCAAGCAAGAAGGGGAAAAATCCCTAGGAAATACGCAACTAATTTGAGGGGTCAGATGAGAAATGAGTTGATGACGGCGGCAATTTGCTGGGAGATAGGCGCCAAAATATCGGTAGAGTTTGCCTATCATGCTAAAGATCTTTTCTACTTCTGCCCGGAAGCTAACTGCTTAGCCGAAGTGGTACCGGCAAAGATTAACAACGCATTTTTCAGAGCACTGGGCTCTCACGCTCCAGGGTGTGCAAACGAAAAGAAAAAAACCACAGAATCTCCAGTTCCAACCACCCCCATCTTCCGAAAATCCACCGTTCCCCCGCTACCCATTCCAAGTCATCTGGGCCCTATCGCAATGCCACGCAAAGGGATCAGACCCTCTGAGGCACAAATGAACGCTCTCGCACTGCGAAGCCGCTTAGCGCCCCTGCATCACCCTGGCACGTTTCAGGAAGTAGTTAATGCTTGGTGCTCAATGGATGGTGTGAGTGCTCGACAATCCCATCCTCTTTACATCGCCTCTCAGCCCCAAACTTACTTCGATGCCTTCAGTCCCCTCAGCCACGTAAGCGAGGAGGGAGCATTGAATTCAGATCGTAAAATACTTTATGGAAATGCCACTGTTAGCGATTACAACCATTCCTTCTATGTCACTACAAAGACCAGATTTAAGGTCGGCGAGAAGGTTCTCCCTATCAAGATTAGGGTCAGATCCAGCGATGTCCTTTACCCATATTTGAAGGATGGCCAAGAGGTCATACTATTTCTGCACGGCCTCATTCCCGCATTGGGAAAATACATTGAGATTCAGCCAACCGACGCATACAGCGGCATGTTGATTACGCTGCGTGATTTTTCGTCTCTAGCCCGGTAAGTGATCACCGCGTTGCCTTCCGTGGGAAATTCCATGGCGTTATCAAATAGGATGAATTGAGAAAGTGTCACGAGATACAGCGTTCTATAAGAGTCTTGGTTACGAGTTGATGAGGGAATTAACTGGGACCTATGTTGATGTCGAGTTGACGTCGGGCGGAGCGCCGGGAGCATACGAGACAATTGCACTACCCAACGGGATGCATGTGCGTTTCACCAGCTGGCGTGGGGGTGAAGGCCCTTTCTACATCATTCTATTCAAGGGCACGAAATACATTTTTGAGCTTGACTTGTCGATGATTGTGCATCAGCGGGGCCGTTTCGCGTGGCATCTAAAAGTACCGAGTCATGAGAATAACGTAGCGCTGCTTGGGGAGTGGTTGGGTGAGCCCGCGCCGTTTGATAAAAACTATTCCGACTCAGTTAGAGGAGTAAAGAGCGGCCTGCAGTCCGGCATCAATACGCCCCGCAAAGGTTATCGATTCATTGACGATGCCGAGTGGCCCGTTCTCTGCGACCAATTTCTTGAACTGATGCGCAGAGCGATAGACGCGCACAGATCCGACGACGAGGCTGGTCAGCCACTTGTTGAGGCTAGAGATGATGACGGTCGGACGGTTGAGACAAAGCGAAAAGCCAGGCGTAATCAAAGTCGATTCAGACTGAATATGATGGAGTTGTACGATAGCGCGTGCGCGATATCCGGCGAGAGTGTGGTGGAGGTGCTTGAGGCGGCCCACATTGCGAGCCATTCTGAGACAGGGGTAAACCATACGGGGAACGGGCTGATACTGCGCTCTGATCTCCATCGTCTGCTTGATGCCAGCCTTATAGTCATTGACCCGACATCGTTCAAAGTCGTGGTATCACAGCTATTAGCGGAAACGAATTATCAAAAATTTTCCGGACGAAAGCTTCGGCCGCGTATAGACGGCTCCGATCCTGACCCTAAATACCTTGAGATAAGGTGGAATCAAGCGGGTTTAGGAAGCTAAGCAGTCCGAACAATTCGATCAACCGAACTAAATCGACCCTGATTTCGTAGCCGTCTTCGATCATCTGTAAAGCGCAAGAAGCAGCCCGTGAATGAAAGGCCGATTCTGGCCGGTTTCAGTCCGTCGCGAGAGGCAAAAAATGGATGATATGCACGCCCCACCCTAGCTTACTTTGATGAGCTTACCGATTGAGCGGAAGGTCATGTGTGGGAAGGTGACGAATAGGAATTGACGTACAGAAGGGGCTTCAGTGCGCTATTACTTCTGACCGGTAGCGGCCGCTAGCAAACGTCCGCTTCTGGCCGAAAGCAGCCATTCACAAGCGCTCAAAAGAATCTGATCCAATCAGTGGCGACGGCCAAATCGCCACTGAATGCAATGACCTAGTCTGTAATTTCAACCCTGTCCAAAGCCCTATTCACCGCCAACTCCCCAAGCATTACCACCTGCGCAATGCCCAGCAACGTCTTGCGAATCGGTCCATCCACCAACCCCGCAACATCCCCCAGCATGATGGAGGCCGAGGCCAGCGATTCGCACGCGTTAACCAGCAATGACTCGGTATCCGTTTCCGGGTTAACCAGAAACATCGTGCTCGCCTGATACGGCGTAGCCATGATCGCCGCAGCGGGATTTAGGTAATGATCGAGCGCACGCTCAGCCGCGTCGTGAAGCTTTCTTGAATCAAGCGATTCATAAGGTGAGGCCGGATCAGTGTCCGGCGGGTTCGGCGTCATCTTGAACATGTTCTTCTTTTTCCTGTTATGTGGCCGCCGCGCCGAGCTACTAAACAGGGGGTGGCAGCGGTGCGCAGGTTAGTAGACCGGGGAAAAGAAGAAAGCCGGCGCGCCCGGAGGCGCCCTACGCACAGCCGCCATCAAGTAAAGGTACGTGAATACCTTTTTTGACAGACGCTTGTGCACTTTCATTTACCTCGGGCTACTAAACCCGGTCACTGCGAATCAGTGACGCGAATCAAGTTACCGATGGCACTCCAAGCGCACAAGCCGGCGGATTCTGGCGTAGTCGTAGGCAACGGCGCAAGGCGTTGTAGCCTTTCGGACGTAACGCCAAGTGTCCTTAAACACAACGCAAAAACGTTAAACAATCACGACCTTCAGCGATGCGACCGCGCCGATGGTGACGTGCAACTCCACCGCAGCCGCCGCCAGACTTCCCAAGCGGGCGGGCGCTCTCGAATACTTTGAAATTAGGGGGAGATGCCATTTCATCTAAGTAAGGACGGCGCATCGAACTGCGTTCTTGATCAACGGAACGCAATACGCAGTTCGTTGATCACTTCTTCGACAGACAGCCCCGGCGCCTCTGGAGGTGTCGGGTTCTCTCCAAACTCCCTCCAGATAAACAACGTCAACTCGGCACCGTCAGTCGCCGCGAGGGCGTTTTCAGCGTAGGCAAAGTTTGCCAGTTGCCGATAGCGCTCATCCTTCCAGAACAAGTCTTCGACCCAGTGATAAACCGGAATGAAATGGAAGTGAATGGGCCAGCCGGGTTGATGCCCAAAGCGGCCAATGTAAAGATGCGTAGGAGTTAATATCCGCTCCATGAGCTGCTGGGTCTTGGCCAGCAGGCCACCCATTTCCGCCCAAGGCTTCAGCCGATACGTCAGCCAATGAAGAGGTTTCGAGCTTGGAACCCAGCATCAGATACCCGGGGAGGGCGCTCGCCAGGTGGTGGTTGATAACCCAGTGGTCGGTTTCATGAACAATGAACTGCGGGTCAATGTCCATCTGCCGTTTGTCCTGATGAAGTGGGTGCGGCAGAGTAGCAAAGCTTGTTTGGCAAAGCTGTGAATGACAGCCTGTGGTCGAAATTTTTGACGCTGACTGCCCAAGAACAGGGGAACTCTGCAGATTATTCCTGGCTTTGATTTGCAATCGAAAATTCTTCAGTAAACACTTCAAGTCGAGTTTCGACACCCACCACCTCCGGGGGCATTTCGTTGATCAACACAACGGCGTCATCCCCACGGTTCAGATAGATCAGGTAGTCGCCGGTCTCGAACGTGATTTTGAAAGCGACCAGCCGGCTCTGCTGATCCGGCCACTGGTCGATAACGCCTTGAACCTGTGTGATGAGCTTGCCTGCCACCGTAAGGCTGGATAACTCGGCCAGCAAATCTTCACGACGCCACGAACACTCGCCATCCTCCCCCACGCAAAAAGACGCCGGCAATTGCAGCTCCGCTTGATCGGCGCCGACACTTTCACCATCGCTGAGCAGGTACATCGCAAGGGTTTGATTTTCACCAAACTGCCACAGCAGTGAACCAACATCTTGCGAGTACGGTTCACCGTTGAAAGAGTACTGGTCGTGCAACAGCGCGCGAAGTGGCTGGCCTACCAGTAAGCGTGCCTGGCTTAAATCCACGGCCATCCTTTCACGAGAGGCGATAAAGCGGTTGAACACGGAGCAATACCTCTTGATGCGGGGTCAGCAGGCTGCGGATTTTAGCCGGGCCGGACGTATTCTGTCGCCGCCAGCACGCTGATAAAGTGCACGCGGCACGGTGTTTCGGCTGGAGTGTTCTTTGGGGGGCGTCATGAAGTTTTCAGAAATATTGTGGGGCTGGTATGGCCAGGATGAGTACGGCCGGGTTTTTTCCGTTTGTGAAGGGTTGCAGGCGCTCGATTTTTTGGCCATGACGGCGGATTTGCAGCGATCTGGGATTCCGTACTGCCCGGCTTGTGAAACCTGGTCTGAAGTGATGTTGCCACTGGAAAGAACGCTCACCGCTTGCGGCAGCGCGTTACCCGCAGAGATCAGAACGCGCCTGCAATTTCTCTGGGAGCAGTGTAATGGGCTGACGGAAGCGGCTTTTCACTGTGACGACTGGTTCATGTTCGATCATGAAGAGTGGCAGCCACTTCGGACCATCGCTGCAGCGTTGATGCAGTCGATGGATTGGGAGGAACTCGAACCCTTCCGCGAACAATTACTGGAGGACTGCCGCAACGCTATCCGTGGCGTAAAACCGCGAGTCCGCGAATAAGCGCCAATCGCTTGTGAGCGGCATTCCTCAGGGGAATGCCACGCATAAAATTAATGAATTTTGCTTGTCTCCGTTCAGGGCGTAAGTTGCTCGCAGAACAAGGAGCAACGCCATGCAATCGACCTCTGCAAAAAAATTCGACACCGCCCGCGCCAACGAATACGCCCAACAAAGTCGCATCGCCCTGGCCGGTTATGACGCCTGCCACGATCTCGCCGCGTGCATGTTGGCCGCAAGTCTCGGCCAGTCTCGATCGGCCAAGGTGCTGGTGGTCGGCGCGGGTGGTACGGCGCAGGAGATCATTGCGATGGGCGCGCTGGAGCCGGGTTGGACGTTCACCGCTGTCGATCCTTCTGCGCCGATGCTGGACGCCGCGACGCAGCAGTTACAGGCAAACGATCTGTTGCACAGAACGCAGGTGCATCTGGGGCAGGTCGAGGATCTGCCGGCGGATGAGAGCTTTGATGCAGCGACCTTGATAGGCGTGCTCCATCACCTGCCGGGCGATGCGGCCAAGCTGCAAATCCTGCAGGCAGTTCAGGCTCGGCTCAAGCCGGGCGCGCCATTGATTGTGGCGGGCAATCATTACGCCTACGCCAGTCAACCGCTATTGCTTCAGGCTTGGGGGCAGCGCTGGCGGCAGCAGGGAGCGAGTGCGCAGGAGGTGCAGGCCAAGCTGGGGAAGATTCTGCAGGGCGCTGATCCTCCGCATTCCGAGGCTGCGGTTCAGCAATTGCTGCATGACGCCGGGTTTGGTCAGGCGACACGATTTTTCAGCAGTCTTTTCTGGGGTGCCTGGCTGGTGTGTAAAACGCTCTGAGCGCGGGGCTTACAGGGTTCTGCGGCTGATCCAGATCGGTCTTGTGCTGCCGGTTTGGGATTGCAAGATCAAAAGATCGCAGCCTTCGGCAGCTCCTACAGGTAACCCTATTCCAATGTAGGAGCTGCCGAAGGCTGCGATCTTTTGATCTTTAAAAATGCTACTCGACGACATAACGGCTCGGCACTTCCCCCAGTAATTGCTTGAATACCGTGGCAAACGCGCTTGAACTGCTATACCCCAACGCCATCGCAACTTGAGTGACCGACTGACCTTTGCCCAGCATCACCACCGCTGCGAGCAGACAAGCCTGTTGCCGCCACTCGATAAAACTGATGCCGGTATGCAGCCGAAAATGTCGGGTAAAGGTGCGCCGGCTCATTCCCGCACGTACGGCCATCTCATCGATACCCACTTCCAGCGAAGGCAGGTTCAGGAACTCGCGACACACCGACGCCAGACGCGGTTCTGCCGGCAGTGGCGCATTCAGCGACAGTGCGGGCATCGCGGCAATCTCGTGCAGCAGCAGACTCATCAAATGACCGTCGCGCCCTTGGCTGGAATAGCGCGCCGGCACGTCGATGGCTTTCAACAGCAACTGCCGCAGCAATGGCGACACGTCGAGTACCTGGCATTGGCCCGACAACCCCAGTCGCTGCGCCGCCTGTTTGCGGATATAGGTGTTGTGCAGGATCACCGGCCCACGCATTTGCATGGAGTGGGGGAGTTGCGCGGGCACCCAGATGCCACGCTGGGGCGGAACGACCCAGTTGCCATCGTCGGTGAACACGGTGATGACGCCGCTGGCGGCATACGCGAACTGACCCCGTTGATGGTCGTGCAGCGGGAATAACGTGCCGTCCGCGTAATCAACGGCGGTCACGACTGCATCGCGGGGTATGTTCTGGTAAGGATGACCGGTGATTGTGCGCATGGCCCGATTCTATCGAAAGATGGCCTGTGACTGAAAGCGGGCCAGCTCGATAGCTTGCATATTCTCCCCGCACGAGCACTTCCGCTCGGCGATGGGAACGATCGATCATGCACAAGAAACATCTCCTACTTGCGATCCTGGTAACAGCGGTGTGGGGACTGAATTTTCCCGTGACCAAACTGGGTCTGGTCGACATCGATCCGCTGTTGCTGACCGCTTTGCGCTTCACGCTGGCTGCGTTGCCCTGGGTGTTTTTCGTCGAGCGCCCACGGGTAGCGTTTCGATGGTTAGCCGCTTACGGACTGATCTTTGGCGTCGCGATGTGGGCGTTGATCAATCAGGGCATCGCGTGGGGAGTGCCGCCCGGCACCGCATCACTGCTGATCCAGTGCAGTGCATTTTTCACTTTGGGCTGGGGCGTGATTTTTTTTCGCGAACGTCTCGGGCGCCCGCAATTGCTCGGCGCGCTGTTGGCGGCCGCAGGGTTACTGGGCATCGTCTTGTGCAGCCCCGGCGACGCGTCGAGGGCAGGGCTGGCACTGGTGATTGGCAGCGCAATGGCCTGGAGCGTCGGCAACGTCATCATCAAGGTATCGAAGGTGCGCGAGATCTTCGCGTTCGTGGTGTGGGCCAGCCTGTTTCCGCCGATCCCGCTGATGTTGCTGACGTGGACACTGCACGGCTCGGCACCTTTCATCGCACTGCCTGCACAGCTCAATACGATGACCCTGTTTTCACTCGCGTTCCAGGTGTATGCAGCGACGCACTTCAGTTATTGGGGGTGGAACCTGCTATTGCGCGAATACCCGATCTCGCGCGTGGCCCCGCTGTCGCTGTTGATTCCGGTGTTTGGCATCTTCAGTTCGATGGCGATTCTTGGCCAACACCCGAGTCCTGCGGAGTGGGGATTGATCCTGTTGGTGCTGGTGGCGATCGTATTGGGTTCAGGGTATTTGCAGGGTTTGTTGTCACGCCGTCGTGTGCGAATCGCCTGAGCATTGGCCCGACCCTGACGTGCCGGGCACTCTTTAACAAATGGCCCAGCCCGCCACTGCCGTCCCGAGCACAACCAGCCACGGTGGCAGCTTCCAGAACATCAAGGCAATCAGGGCGACCAGTGCCAAAACCAAGTCTTGCGGCACGAGAATGGCACTGGTCCAGACTGGTTGATAAAGCGCGGCCAACAGCAAGCCGACCACCGCAGCATTCACCCCGGCCAAAGCGGCCTGTGCACGGGTATTGCGGCGCAGCTGCTGCCAGAACGGCAAGGCTCCCACGACCAGCAAAAACGAAGGGGCAAAAATCGCCAGTAAACAGATTACGCCACCCAGCCAGCCTGAGGGCGTAACGGTCATCGAGGCACCGAGAAACGCGGCAAACGTGAACAAAGGCCCCGGCACGGCTTGCGCTGCACCGTAGCCGGCGAGAAACGTTTCGTTGCCGACCCAGCCCGCAGGCACAACCTCGGCCTGCAGCAGGGGGAGAACGACATGGCCACCGCCAAATACCAAGGCGCCCGCGCGGTAGAACGCGTCCACCAGCGCCACGCTTTGATAGGGGAGCCGTTCGGCCACTAATGGCAGGCCCACGAGAAGCACAAGGAAAAGTATTAGGCAGATTGCTCCGCTTCGTTGGCTGATCGTGATCGGCAGGGCGTCAGGTTCGACACGTTGCCTGGGTTTGAACAGCACCAGGCCAGCCAGGGCGGCAATGACAATCACGCCAACCTGTCCCCATGCCGACGGTGCAAGCAACGCGACACAGGCGGCAATCGCCATCAGGGCCACCCGCGGCCCGTCGGTACAAAGGTTGCGCGCCATGCTCCACACGGCTTGCGCCACCACTGCGACAGCGACCACTTTGAGGCCATGCAAGGCGCCGGGCGAAATCGCGCTGGCATAACGTGCGATGCCGAGGGCAAGCACAATCAGGATGGTGGCCGACGGCAGGGTAAAACCCGCCCATGCTGCCAGCGCACCACGATATCCTGCTCGCGAAAGACCCAAGGCCATGCCGACCTGACTGCTTGCCGGTCCCGGCAGAAATTGGCAGAGCGCGACCAGATCCGCATAACTGTGTTCGCTCAGCCAGCGCCGTCGCGTGACGAATTCGTTGTGGAAGTACCCCAAGTGCGCAATCGGCCCTCCGAATGAGGTCAACCCAAGGCGCAGAAAGATCAGAAACACCGACCAGGCACTGTTTTGCTCAGCGGTATGAGGTTCTGTCATCTACCGGCATTCCTGCTTCAATAATCGGATTACGATAGCGTACTCCCGTAAAGCGAAATGCTTCGCTCGGGATTTCGACCTTGGAATTTCCGGATACGCCCTCATTACAATGCCTACAGCCAATGCATACCGAGAGGAAGCACAGATCATGACCCGTCAAACCGAAACTGCCATTCTCGCCGGCGGCTGCTTCTGGGGCATGCAGGACTTGTTGCGCCGTTATCCCGGCGTGCTGCAAACCCGCGTCGGCTACACCGGCGGCGATGTGCCGAATGCCACATACCGCAACCATGGCAATCACGCCGAAGCCATCGAGATCGTCTTCGATCCGGCGGTGATCAGCTATCGGCGGATCCTCGAGTTCTTCTTCCAGATCCACGATCCGAGCACGCCCAACCGTCAGGGCAATGACCAGGGCCCAAGCTATCGTTCGGCAATTTATTACCTCAGTGAAGCGCAACGCGATATCGCCGAGGACACCGCCGCCGACGTCGACGCATCACGCCTGTGGCCAGGCCGAGTGGTGACCGAAATCGAACCGGCCGGACCGTTCTGGGAAGCGGAACCGGAGCATCAGGATTACCTCGAACGTATCCCGAATGGCTACACCTGCCACTTCATCCGCCCAGACTGGAAACTGCCGAAGCGCTGAGAGACTTCAGCAGGGCGCGTTTACTGCGCCGCAAAACAAAAAGCCCCTGAGATCAGGGGCTTTTTCGTTGTAGCTCATAGGGGTTTTCTTTCAGCGTAACGAATGACAGTCAGCAGAAAATCCTTGATCGACCACGCCCAGACACCCGACAGCATGCAGATAACCAGATAACCAGATAAGTAAAGTAATGAGCAAAGTCCGTTTTGGGCACTTTGTACGTGGTTAATCCAACCAGTCCGAGCGTCAGCAGGCTGATCGAGAATGAACCCAGGCACCATAAGGCGCGAGTGCAAAGATCTCTGATCCTGATCGCGGACACCCAGCGACTGGCTGACGCTGAAGAACAAACCGAGCAGAACAGATGGAACAGGCTTGCGTAGATAAAGCTCAGGCTTAACCGTTGTGCTGTATCAACGCCGGAGCCCATCGAAAACCACGAATAGAGACTGTCGAGAGCAACACCGACCGGGCGTAAAAACTCGATGAAAGGAAACAGCGCAATCCCTCCGGCGAGATAGATAGCGACGACAGCAATCATTTTCATCACGCACTCCATTGCTATATTTGACGGCCCTGAGCTTATGGCGCCTCGATATTTGACTCGATCTTTTTCCCCATGCTGATGCGTGGTTCGGTCACGTAGCCCAGCGATTGATAGAAGGCTTCGACGCTTGCATTGGTACTGACGATTTGCAGGTTGATCTTCATGCAACCCCGTTCGGTCAAGGCTGCTTCGGCATGTTGCACAAGCCTTGCGCCCAAGCCCTTTCTACGAAACGCTGGGTGCACCGCAACCGAGTACAGCCAGCCACGATGGCCGTCGTATCCGGCGAGAACGGTCCCGACAACTTCATTTCCTGCCAATGCGACAAAAAACAGTTCGTCGTTGACGGCCAGTTTCTTGTCGATAGCAAGGCCAGGACTGTTATGCGCGGTTTCGTAACCGAAAACAGCTTCCCACAGCGCCATCACAGAGGTTCGATGGTGTTGATCCGAGTAGTGGGTAATCACATCCATGGCGCAGCCTCCGATTTGAGTGGCTGACGCTATCGCGCTGTGCCGGTGGTTGTCCACCTTCCTGCGTTCTTGTCATAACCCGGCAACTCAATCGCATCAGCCTTCGGCGAAAGGATTTTCCCGAACACTTTCTTCAACCCCGGCGCAGTCGCCATCCGCAACACCGCATGGCCGAGTGCGATACCCAGTCGCGAATGCGGCGATGCCAGTCGGGGGGCGAACTTGGGCACGCTTTGCGCCTGAGCGACGAAAGGGCGCATCAGTTTTTCGTAGGCGGCGAACGCCTCGACGTGATCGGTATGACGGCTCAGTTCTCCAGCCAGCACATACGCGCCGCACAGCCCCAGGCTCGTGCCCATGCCGCTGATGGGCGATGCACAATAGGCGGCGTCACCCACCAGCGCGACGCGGCCCTTGGACCAACGCGGCATCCGCACCTGGCCCACGGCGTCCAGATACAGATCGGGCGCATTCTCTAACGCGGCCAGCACGCGGGGGACTTCCCAGCCGGCGTCGGCGAACTTGTTTTTGAGCAACGACTTTTGCTCGTTCTGCGAGAGTTTTTCGTAGCCGCTCGGCGCTTGTTGAAAAGACAGAAAGGCCCGCGTGGTGCCGAGGTTATCTGGGCGCAGACAGACGCAGCGGCCGCCGGGAATATTGTGCCAGCGCATGATCTGGCCATCGCTCGGCTGCCGCGGCACGGTGAAATAGGCAGTATAGAGATCGAGAGAACGGCGCTGCACTTCGCTGCCGAAGACTTGATTGCGTGTGGCCGAACCAATGCCCTCAGCGACGATCACCAGATCGTAAACCTGCTCGGCGCCTTGCTCGAAACGCACATGCACCTGCTCGCCATCGTCGTCCATGCTTGCAATGCTGTCGCCGAATCGATAGGTGACCCGATACTGACTGTGCTCGATCAACAGCTTGGCCAGTTCGCCACGGAGAATTTCCAGTTCAGCGATCGGCCCCTCACCGTCGAAAGCGTTTACATCGATAAACGCCTTGGTCCGATTGTCCTGATCGACAAAGGCGATGCCTTGCTCATGGGTAGTGTTCGCCCGGATCAGATCCTCCAGGCCCATACGCTGCACGACGACGCGACCGGCGCCACGGACATCAATGGTCTGCCCGCCATCGCGAAACTCCGGCGCCTTTTCGACCACGGTGACGTCCATGCCATACCGCGACAGCCAGTAAGCCAGGGTCGGCCCGGCGATGCTGGCACCGGTCACCAGAACTTTTTGTGCTCTCATCATGCGTCTGCCTGTTCAAGGGCAGGGCCAGCGCTGCCGGGCAAGGTGCTGCGGTAGACCTCGATGACTTGCCCGAGAAACGCCTCGACCACTGAACGATCCTGGCCATCGAGTGCGCCGAGCACCGCGCTCAAACCATTGAGCATCGGCGCGATATGCCGATAAGCCTGGGCCACCGAGTCAGCGACCGGACACACCAGCACCCGGCGCTTGTCATTGAGTTGGCGCTCACGGACCACATGCCCGGCGCGCTCAAGTCGGTCGATGACCTGGGTGATGCCGGCGGTGGTCACGCAAAGACGCGCAGCGAGTTCGGTCGGCGCCAATGGGCCGTCAGTGATCAAGTGCTCGAGTGCCGCCACGTCGGTCTGATTAATGCCCAAGGCAGTGCCCAATTGGCTGGCAGCCTTGCGCGTCAGGATGGCGATCTGTTGCAACTGCTGGCCGACGTTATCGCTGGCAATTTGCAGGCTGCGAGGATCCTCAGCAGAGGATAGCGGCGAGTTCATTTGTTGGGAGTCCGGGGTTGAGAACGGCCAAACTAACATATAGCTAACTTGCTTAGCTAGTTTTCTAGCGCGTTCACTGCAAACCCCGATACCCGTGCGTAACAACACAATCATTTGATTGAAAATGCTGTGTTAACGAATCGAAAACATCCTTGCGGCGCCGTCTAATCGCAAGCTTGCGGCGGATTCAGCGACACAACATAAGCGCTGAACATGTCCGCCAGCGCGTCGGCAAACACGCTGATTTCCTGCTCGCTGCGTGGGCTGAGGGAAAAGTCTTTTCCGGTAGAACTGAGCGTGGTCAGGATCAAATCACAGGCCGCTGTGCGAATCGCATCTGTGACGTGCGGCAACAGTTCGAGCATGAAGGCAGCGAAGATCTGCCGTCCTGCCGCGCGTACTTCATGGGCCTCGGGCGCATCGCGATAGAGCGGCGCGGCATCGTTGAGCGCACCGCGCATCTGCGCTTCCTCGCACTCCGAACGAATGAATGCCTGCACCAGCGTGCGCAGGCGATCCAGCGGCGGTTGTTCATGCTGCAAAATGCGCTGGAGCATTTGTGTGGTGTGCAGCCACTCATCACTCTGCAAGCGGAACAGAATCGCCGCTTTGTTGGGGAAATACTGGTACAGCGAACCGATGCTCACGCCGGCCTTTTCCGCGACGCGTGCGGTGGTGAAGCGGGTGGCGCCATGCTCGGTCAAAACCTGAATAGCCGCCTGCAAAATCGCTGCGACCAGATCCGCCGAACGGGCCTGTTGCGGCTGTTTTCGCGAGGAAATACGGGCGGTCTGGCGATCGGTCATGGGCGGTCTCGGAGGTCCTGGGGAATGCGAATAGCGGAGGAGGCGAATCACTCGCATCATTTAAACGCGACGAATCACTCGCATTTTAGTCCCCAACTGACGGAAAACAATCATGACCACCCTGACCTCTGAACCAATGGCGAGCCTGATCGAACGCCTTTACAGCCAAGCCAGCGCCGCCACCAGCCCGGCGCTGAACGACGTGTCTGGCGAAGAACGCGACCGCCTGATGCACAGCAAAACCGACTACCTGAAACTCTACGGATTGCTCAAAGACTTGTGGCTGCCGGTCTCCCGCGACACCGGCAAGCTTCTCTACATGCTCGCGCGCAATACCCAGGCCAAGGCGGTTGTCGAGTTCGGCACATCGTTCGGTCTGTCTACCTTGCACCTGGCCGCCGCGCTGCGCGACAACGGCGGTGGGGTGCTGATCGGCAGCGAATTCGAGCCGGCGAAAATCCACTTGGCGCGCCAGCATTTCGTTGCCGGCGGTGTCAGCGATCTGGTGGAAATTCGCGAGGGCGATGCGCTGATCACCTTGGCCAGTGATCTCCCGGAATCTGTCGACCTGCTCCTGCTCGATGGCGCCAAGGCCTTGTATGGCGATGTCTTGAACCTGCTCGAAAAGCACCTGAAACCCGGCGCACTGGTGGTGGCTGACAACACCGACTACTGCCCGGAATACCTGGCGTACGTGCGCGCGCCGGAGAACGGTTACCTGTCCGTGCCGTTTGCCGACGACATCGAGCTGTCAATGCGCCTGGGCTAAAAGCGACCGTTTCAGGGACCACCGATGGGTGGTCCCTGAGGGCCGTAATCAAGGCGTGCGCCGGATCGAAGTTAACGCCGGTGACGGCTGTCCGGCCGCTCCAGCCCCAGATGATCGCGCAGGGTGGTGCCGCTGTATTCATGGCGGAACAGCCCGCGCTGTTGCAGCAACGGCACCACGCCATCGACGAACTCATCCAGGCCTTCAGGCAGGAACGGCGGCATGATGTTGAAGCCATCGGCGGCCTGTTCGACGAACCATTGTTCGAGGGTGTCGGCGATGGTTTTCGGCGTGCCGATCACCGTGTGATGGCCGCGCGCGCCGGCGACTTTCAGGTACAGCTGGCGAATGCTGAGGTTCTCGCGCCGCGCCAGATCGATGAACAAGGCCTGACGACTCTGCATCGAATTGCTCGGTGGCAGCTCCGGCAACGGGCCGTCCAGATCATATTCAGACAGGTCAAAACCGCCAGCCATGCCTGCCAGCATCGCCAGCCCGACACGCGGCTCGACCAGATCCTGCAGTTGTTGGTATTTATCTTCCGCCTCGCTTTGCGTACGGCCGATGACCGGCGAAATCCCCGGCATGACTTTCAAATGCTCAGGGCGGCGTCCATAGCCGGCCAGACGACCTTTGACGTCGGCATAAAAGGCCTGGGCGTTGGCCAGCGTCTGCTGTGCGGTGAACACCACTTCGGCGGTGCGTGCGGCGAGTGCCTTGCCCGGCTCCGACGAGCCGGCCTGGATCAGCACCGGATAACCCTGTGGCGTGCGAGGAATGTTCAGTGGCCCGCGCACCCGGTAGTTGTCGCCGTGGTGATTGAGCACATGCAATTTGTCCGGCTGAAAAAATACCCCGCTGGTTTTGTCGCGGACGAAGGCGTCGTCTTCAAAGCTGTCCCACAGACCGGTCACCACATCGATGAATTCTTCCGCGCGCTGGTAACGGTCACCGTGCTCGAAATGCTTGTCGCGACCAAAGTTCAGCGCTTCCAGATCGGTCGCTGAGGTCACCAGATTCCAGCCACTGCGCCCGCCGCTCAAATGGTCAAGGGAAGCGAACTTGCGCGCCAGCAGATAGGGTTCGTTGTAGCTGGTCGACACCGTTGAAACGAGGCCGATGCGTTCGGTCACTGCGGCCAGCCCGGAAAGCAGCACCAACGGGTCGAAGACGTCACCGGCCGTGGTGAACTGGCCCAGTTCCGGCGAGCCCATCAGGGCCAGATTGTCGGCGAAGAATATCGCGTCGAACTTGCCGCGCTCGGCGGTGGTGGCGAGTTTCCTGAAGTGCTGGAAATCCAGACCGCCGCCCGACCATGCGCGCGGATGCCGCCACGCGGCGAGGTGATGGCCGCTGCTCATGAGAAATGCGCCAAGGCTCATTTGTGCTGTTTTCATAGTGTCCTCAGAAGTCATAACGCAAGGTCACGCCGGCGGTGCGCGGCTGGCCTGGCGAGGCGGTGTAAAGGCCATTGGAACCACTGCCAACAGCCAGGTAATACTCACGGTCGAAAGCGTTTTTGACCCACAGCGAGGCGTCGAGCAAACCGTCGCCATAGTCCACTCGTGCGCCGAGCGAGAAGTTGGCGAGGCCGTAGCCATCGATCTTCGCCAGGTCGGAATTGTCCAGCGTGCCTTCGCTGTCGGAGCGGTAGGCATAGCTGCCGGTGACGTAGGGTTCGATGCCGTCGATGCGCGGCCATTTGTATTCGCCGTTGACGTTGCCGATCCAGCGCGAGGCGCCGGCTACGCGCTGGCCGCTGAGGTCGCAGTTGGTTTGCCCCGGATTTTCCGAAGGGCAGGGCGCGTCTTTGAATGACAGGTAAGTCACGTCGTTGAACGAGCCGTTGACGTTTAACGTCAGGCCGCGCACCGGAACGGTGGTCGCCTCGAATTCGACGCCACGCGAGCGCACCGTGCCGGCGTTGGTCAGCAACTGATAGCCGGTCAAAGAACCGGGCGGCTGGTAATAAGTGGTGGCTTGATAGCCATTCACCCCGGTCCAGAACACGTTTGCGTTGAGTTGCAAACGGTGGTCGAACAACTGGCTTTTAATGCCCAGCTCAGCATCGTTCGCACGCTCCGGGCCGACCAATAACGACTCGGCACCAGCGCTCGGCGCCGAACCGACGGCGAGGTTGACGCCACCGGATTTCTCGCCGTGGGACAGCGAGGTGTAGCCCAGCACGTCATCGCTGAAGTGATAGCTCAAACTGGTCAGGAACGATGGCGCCGCGTTGTGCATGTGCAGGTCGCCAGTGTCATAGGCGCCGACCTGACTCGCGCGCACCGCGTTGCCGTTGACCACACCCGGAATCACCACCGGCGCGCCACCGCCTTCGGGGGCGAAGCGTTGCACGTTGGCGTCTTTTTCTTCATAGGTGCCACGGATGCCGGCGCTGAAATCCAGGCGCTCGTTCAAGTGCCAGGTGCCTTGGGCAAACAGGGCGTAGCTCTCGGTGTCGATCTTGCCGTTGACCTTGCTGTTGACGTTGTTCAGCGCATTGAGATTGGCGCCGATCAGGTTGAGATCGGCCAGCGGCCCGAGATTGGTAAAAATCCGATTGCCGAGGTCTTGCTTGAAGGCATAGGCGCCGACGACGTAGTCGAAAAACTCGCCCTTGGGCGAAGCCAGACGCACTTCCTGGGAGAATTGCCGATCATGAACTTCGTAGCCGAAGTCGTTGATCACCGGGACGTCCAGTTGGTCGGCGTCGTTGGCCGGGTTGAAGTGCCAGCTACGATAGGCGCTGATCGACGTCAGGGTATAACCGCCGGCGAGGTTCCAGTTGGCTTCGACGGAACTGGCGTTCTGGTGGACGCTGACATTCTGCCGGCCGTCGATGTTGCTTTCGCCCACTTGCGGATTAGCCCCGACCAATGCCGCCCGGCGCCAGAACAGTGGGCCGGCGCCATAGATCACGCTGCTGCCGCTGCTGGAGTTTTCCGTATTGTATTCGTTGATCCAGCGCAGGCTGAAATCATCGTTGGGCTTGAACAGCAACTGCCCGCGCAGGCCTTCGCGTTCACCGCCGAGCAGCGTGCGATCGTCATGCCGGTTGTTCAAGTAACCGTCATCGCGGGTGCGGTAGAACGACAGGCGCCCGGCGAGGGTGTCGGTCAACGGCCCGGACACCGTGCCTTTACCCTGAAAATAGCCGTCCTGCCCACCCGACACTTCGAGGCTGCGTTCGGGCGTAAAGGTCGGGCCGCGCGTGGTGATGTTGAGCACACCGGCCGTGGTGTTCTTGCCGAACAACGTGCCTTGCGGCCCGCGTAAGAGCTCCAGTTGCTCAACGTCGAGCATGTCGAACGCGGCCATGCCGGGACGGCCCAGATAGACGTTGTCCAGATAAATCCCGGCGCTGCCTTCCAGTCCATCGCTGGCCGGGTTATTGCCGATCCCGCGCACCGCGAAGCTGGAAACCCGTGCGTGAACGTAAGCGACGTTGACGCTGGGCAACGCCTGTTGCAGGTCCTGAATCTTGTAGATGCGCTGGCTTTCCAGATTGGCGCCGCTGAGGGTGGTGATCGGTGTCGGTACGTCCTGCGACTGTTCTTCTCGGCGCCGCGCGGTCACGGTGACCTGTTCAAGCCGCGGGGCGGCGTCGTCGGCGTTGGCCGTTGGATTTTCGCTTTGATCGGCGGCAACGCCTACGGTCGAGCAAAGGACAGCGGGCAGCGCCAGCCATAAGGAAAAACCCAGGGGCTTGAGGCGATGGGCCGTGGTGGCCGGGTAACGTAACAGCATGGACGCAAAGCTCCTTGTTTTGCCGCGCGACGCTATCGGTCGGGCTCGGTAGGAGGGCCATGCTAGAGCGTGTGAAGAGGGGAAAAGGGGCCTGCGCGGACAACCTGTGGTCCGCCGCAGACAATTGATTCAAACGGCTATCGAGATCGCGCGCTCAGAGGCTGAGACAGTCGGCCGTGGCACATAGCGTTCTGGTAACGACGGCACATCATCACGGCGCCATTTACCGGGGCTTTCGCCTGTCCAGCGCCGGAACGCGCGATTGAAACTACTCGGCTCGTTGAAGCCCAGCCGATAGCAGATTTCGTTGATCGAGCAGTCGGTCTGCCGCAGGTAACTGAACGCCAGTTGTCGGCGGCAATCGTCGAGCAATGCCTTGAAACTGCTGTCGTGCTTGAGCAAGTGTCGATGCAGGTTGCGCACGCTCATGCCGAGTTCATCGGCGACTCGACTTTGCTGCACTTCGCCCAGCGGCAGGTAGCGAATAATCGCACCGCGCACCCGCTCCGGCAGGTTCAAGCGGCGTTGGCGTTCAAGGTAAGCGTTGAGCACGCTGTCCAGTCCCTGGGCCACGGCGTGATTGGCCGTGGTCAGCGGTGCATCCAGCCAGCGATTGCTGTATTCGATGGCGTTTTCGCCGGCATCGAAGCGGATCGGACAACCGAGCAATCGCGTCCAGCGCTGCGGATCCTGTGGCGCCGGGCGAGCCAGACGCACGCCGTGCACGATGGGCAGATCGACCCAGGTCTGGCGGGTGAAGCGTACCGCGCAGGCAATCGACGCTTCGGTGGCGATCTGCTCCACCTCGGCGCCGACGGCCACCCCGTAAACCATGCACGTGGTGTGCGGGCCGCGCACCAGACTCATCGCCGCCGAGGTGGTAATCACCGGCGCAAAACGCACGCCACGCTGCAATGCCTCGTTCACCGTCGAGCTGCTTTGCGCGGCGAAAAACAGCCCATGGAAGTCGGTCGGATAACTGTGCTGCGCCACTTGCAAGCCAAAGCATTCGTCATCACTGACGCGCCGCGCCGCCCGCCAGAATGCACTCATGACGGGGAGGGCGATGCGCTGGTCGGGATCATGCAGATGACAACGACTGATACCGGCCTCGCGCAGCAGCGGGGCAGCGTCGATGCCCTGTGCTTCCAGCGTGCGGGCGATGACTTGGGCCCAGGTGGCAATGGTATCGGTGCCTGGCATGCTGTTTCTCCGGTTAGCTCGGTTATCTGTCCTCGGGGTGACTCAGGCGAGGCCTTCGGCAGCCAGTGTCTGCACCACCGATTCGCGTGCACGGAAGCGCCCGAGCGCGGCTTGCAGCGCAGGGAAGTCGCCCAACACACCGACGCGGGCGCTCCAGCCGAGGAACACGCCGAGGTAGGCGTCCGCCACGGTAAAACGATTGCCGACCAGATAATCCGCCTGCGCCAGATGCGCCTCAATCGGCTTCAGTGCGTTTGCCAGTTGTTGCAACGCGCGCTCGCGGATCCCGGGGAATGCGGCCTCATCGGCGCTGTAACGCTCGGGCCGATTGATCGGCCTAAAAGCGGCGACGTGCACCTCGGTCGCCACGTAACCGAGCCAGCCTTGAATCTGCGCACGCTCGACTGAACCCGCCGGCGCAAACAATTCCGTGCCGGGTTTCAAATCGGCGAGAAAGGGCAGAATCGCGGTGTTTTCAGTCAGCAGGGTTTTGTTATCGAGCAATAGCGCGGGCACGCGGCCGGTCGGGTTGATCTGCCGGTATGGCGAGCCTGGGTCGCCGAACGTCACCCGCTCGACGCTGATCGGCAGTTGCAATTCGTGAATCACGACATGGGCGGCGAACGAGCAGGCACCAGGAAAAATGAACAGGGTGGTCATGGGTAGTCCTTGTTTTTAACGGCTGGCTTGTGGGGTTTGCGAAGCGGCGTCGGTTGATTGCAGTGCGGCATTGATGAAGCTCGGTTGAGCCCAGTTCTTCACCTCGAAACCTTTGCGGATCAGTTTCGCGTTGAGCGCCAGATCCACACTGCGCTGCAAGTTGTCGAGGAATGGTGCGTCGAGCTGCGGCGCGAAGATTTTCACCAGTGACTGATCTTTGGCATCGGTGGTGAGAATGTCTGCGGGGAAACTGGCCAGTTTCGACACCAGATTAATGTAGTCCTGTTTGTGCTCGTCGTTGCGCAACCAGGTGATCGCCGGTTGCTGTGCCTTGATCAATCGCCCGACCAGTTCCGGATGCGCGTCGACAAACGCGCCGCGCCCCAACAGCACGGCTTGCATGCTGCCGGCGCCATCGAGGTCGACAGTGGTCAGCGGCAGCTCGGCGAGGCCGCGTGCCTTGAGCGCAATCACCCCGGCTCCGGACCAGGTCGCGTCGATTTGTTTGGCCGCCAACGCTGCGTTGGCGGCGTTGTAGTCGAGGTTGACCACCTTGTAGTCGCTCTCTTGCAAACCTTGATGGGCCAGCGCCGAAGCAAACGACAGCTGGGTGGCGGTGCCGCGAAAGATCGCCACACGTTTGCCCTTCAACGCTTCGAGCGTGGTGATGCCCGAACCCGGCTGCACCGCCAGATAAAGCTTAACGTCACGGGCGGTTGCACTGAGCAAGCGCGTGTCGAGACCACCGGCCTTGCCGATGATTGCCGGCAAATCGCCGAGGTAAGCGAAGTCTTCCTGATTGTTGGCCAACGCTTCATTGATCGCCGGCCCTGCGCCTTTGAAGAAGTCCCAGCGAATCTTGATGCCGTCCTTCTCAAACTCTTTCTCCAGCGTTTGCCGATCACGCAACACATCGACGATCCCGGCGCCACTGGGCGTGGGGCCGGCACTGATGTCCGGCACGGCGATGCGGATTTCTTTGACAGGTTCAGCCAGTGCCAGGCTGGAGACCAGTAGTGCGGCGAGGGTGAGCGCCGCTCTTGGGAAGGATAACGAAGGGGTTCGAATCACGCGTCTACTCCTGCAAATGCCGGCGTGGTGCCGGATCGAAGACGCAGGTATAGCGGCGTGTTGATGCAGAAATAAAATACTTAAAAATATGCTGTTTATTCGTTTGTGGCATATGGCCGATGGATCAACGGCTGCGAGGACGATGCCTGGAAGGCATAAAAAATATGCGTCGAAGCGTGCAAGCTGACCTGGTGTTGCGTCAGCAGGCGCTTCAGATATTCTCGTTCCGCCGCACCCGGCAACCCGCCTGTGGTTGTCGCCTGCAGCACGATAACGCCTTCTTCATTGATCACGCTGACCTCGGCTTTCATAGAGATCCTCCGCAGTGGAAATATCTGCCTGACAGCATAGGTCAGGCACACAGTTGTTCGATCAACAGTGCCAACGCAATGATGATCATCAGTCCGCCAGACCATTGACTGACCCGGCGCGCAGCGGCAGGGCGCGCTCGCAACACCACTTGCGAGCCGAAGCCGACCAGCAGGTAAATCACCGCGCAGCTCACGGTATGCACCAGCCCGAGCGCAACCATCTGCAAGGGCACCGGCCACGCTGCGTGGGTGTCGGCAAATTGCGGCAGCAATGCGAGAAACAGCAGAAAGACTTTCGGGTTCAGACCGCTCACGCAAAATCCCTTGAAGGCCCAGCGTGTCCAGGCGTCGCTGGCCTGACTGGTATCGGCATGCGGCGTCGTAGGGCGGGCCAGCAGATTGGCGCCCAGCCACAGCAGATAACCCGCGCCAGTCACGGTCAGTACCGCCAATGCTACTGGATGGCTGGCGACTAACGTGCCGACGCCAGCGGCAACGATCAGGGTCGCCAGTAAATGACCGGATAACAATCCGCCCACGGCGGGCAGAACCACACGATGCTTCAAACCTGCGGAAATTGCATAGGCCCAATCCGCGCCAGGGGTGATGACGAACAATATCGATACCGCCCAGAACGCAGCCAATGTGCTGAAGCTCATGGCGTAACCCTTGGTCGGCGATTTATCATGGCTGGTTTGAACATGTCTTTCCCCGGTCAGTGTTTGATAAGGGAAGAATGATGAAAGTCCGCTAGAATCTTCTTTTAAAGATTGTCGTTATGGCACCTGAAATTGGAAGGTTTTACTGAATGGATAGAATTGACCGGAATATTCTTGCCGAGCTGCAAAAGGACGGCCGCTTGTCCGTCACGGAACTGGCGGAGCGCGTGGGCTTGAGCCTGTCGCCCTGTCATCGTCGGGTGCGGGCACTGGAAGACTCCGGGGTGTTGCTCGGCTATCGCGCGCAACTGGACCCGGTTGCGCTGGGGCTGAATTTCTCGGCGATGGTGTTTGCCACCCTGCGCGAGGGTGATCATGCGGCGGTCGAGGCTTTTGAAGCGGCGCTGGTGCAGATCCCGCAAATCGTCGACGCTCAGCGATTGTTTGGCGAACCGGATTACCTGTTGCACGTGATTACCCAGGATCTGCCGGCGTTTCAGCGGCTCTACGACGACAGCCTTTCGACCTTGCCCAATGTGCAACGACTGACGTCGACGCTGGTGATGAAACGCGTGGTGCAGGATCGGCTGCTGCCCTTGTAAAAAGCTACGGTTTTAGTCCGAATAGCCGATGCACATCCCGCCAGATTCCTGCCTATTGAACCTCCTTTGGCACTAGATATCGAATGCCTGATTCACCGCCAGCGCCCCTGCCTCACTACTTGGGCAATGCCGAGCAAGGGGGGGCGGTCCTTCAAGCGTTCCGATCAATCTCGCGGAGCCTGGGCAGTCGAATTTCCCACGCTCGCGAGAAATGTGCCTGTATCTCGATTAGACCGCAGACAAACCACGCGACAAGCTGTTGGCGCTGTTGCCACCAGTTGCTGCATCTTTTCTCGCGCTGATTTTTTCGTCCGCCACATGAATTTAAAAAACTCCGGAAGGTTCGCCAGTCGCTCGGGGCAGTTCTCCGGCAAATCGGGCCGAGAATGACCGCGTTGGAGCAGCGTTCTACGTAGTACTCGCAGGAATCGAAGCGTCGCCGAACGATCAATCCAGATCAAAAGATCAGCACGGGCCATCCGGTTGTCCCAGGTGGCTGAATGTCCACCTTCGAATATCCAGAAATCTTGGGCCTCTACATCCAGACAAAGCTGCGTCTTCTCGTCCCGGCTTCGTTCGATCCACCCTGGCTGCCAGTGGATGGTGTCGATATGAACGACCGGCAAGCCCGTGCGCTGACCTAGCTCACGTGCCAAAGTGCTTTTGCCTGACCCAGGTTGACCGACAATCATCACCCGTTGCATCGAAGCTCCTTCTCGCCATGCAAGCTGATTTTTTGGGGTGGCGATTTTACGTCAATGCCTACCTCGGACAACAACAAGTGGTCAGCACGACAGGCAACTTTCGCCCAGAATGAATGGCAACTGCAGATCGTTGAGCTGCATTTCGAGGTGCCTTGGTCTCGGTGTTCACCTTGGATAAAGCGCTTTACAGGCAATCTTCGCGATAAAATCCTCAGCAATCATAGCAAGGGCTCACGGAGTCGTTTCTACATACGCCGGGGCAATCGCAGACACCAATGGATGCCTATATAGACGGTCTGGGGGCAGCGACTCTGATTGCTCAGCCTCAAGCTGCGAGATACCCTTTCTCCTCCTGACAGATAGGCCCGGCCAACAAATCATGTCTACTTGCTATTCCATTCAAATCACGCCGCAAAGACCATTACCGGCCTTTTATTACATTGCTGAACATCTATGGGGAACCGGATGCGATGTTGACTCTGACGGTGACTGCGCAGGTCCAGATGATCGCCAATGGACGGAACTGACATTGTCGCTTCGCGGCACATCAGGAGAACGTATCGACATTGACCCGCTCTCGCTCATGCCTCTTACCCTAGTAATCCGTTCATCGCACGCCATCCTCTGCCAAAGAGCGGCCGATTACATCGTATCTGTTTCCGGAGGCATTATCGGCGCAGATGCTAACGTCAAGACGGTATGAGTGCGGGGAAACAAGGCTTCAAACTCTGGGCCGAAAGCTGCCGGTCACGAATGGCAGCACATCTGGCATTATGTTTTTTGACAAGCCTGTCCTGAATTCATCACACAGTTGAATCGGCGAGTACTTTCATCCCATGAGCAAAGGTCTGAATGATGCCAACCTGGATTACGTACTTGCGGTCATTGAAAATGCCCCAAACACGGAATTAAGTGTGATGTGTGAACAGCTGCAAATCGACAGTCGCGATCTTCTCAATCAATTGGCGATCTCAGTAGCCAGACTGTTTCTTACTGGTACTCGCGATTTTCATTACTGTGATGAGGTGATGAATATTGTCATCGGCGGTATCGTCGACTTGTCCATGCGTACGGATATGCCCCAGCCGGCATTTTCTATCTACCAAGCATTTGATGCAGGCGAGTATTGGCACAGCGACGATGACCGGGATGTATTTCCTTGGGAGAAGTGGACGCGGCCTGAACTCGAGAGAATTTTGTGTGAGGTCGACGACGGCGTACGCGGCCTTTCGAAGTAGGTTCGACTTGAGCCTCAAAGGACCGCACTTGGCCGATCGCTGCCGCCCACGGAACGAACGATTCGATGAATCACGCAATGAAACTGCGAAACTCGCCGAGCTCATAAAGCGAAATACATGATGGGGTGCAGTCATCAAACTACGTTATTCAAAGGGCGCAGGCCTGCCGCCGACGCATCTGACTTTGATCAGCTCCGTAGACTCCGTTACTGGCAGCCTGGTGTTTGCCTGCACTGAAGTCGGGGAGTGCAGAGTTCAGTACACATCACATGCCGAATTGTTGTGCATGCTCAACAGCCTTTTGCGTCAGCGCGTGCCCATTGCTGTCGGCGGCATGCTTCCGGGACCTGCCGACGAAGTCGACATGTTAATAGCGAACGCAGTACTTGAAGGCCCCTACATAGCACTGTCCTGGTCAGGCCCCGAGCAATGGACTCTGCGCGAGATCGACTCCAGCATTGCTGAGTGGCAGCCAGTGCCTGATGCTCAAAGTATGGCCAATGTGTCATTCGATCCGAGGTCCCTGAAACGCTCGGGCTGAATTGGCTAATAAATTAATGCAAGTTCGGACGGTTCATTGTTTCTGGCCGTAATTGCCTGCGATCACGACAAGCAGGGGGCGGCTCGGCTCAGATTCAGCTTGATCAAGCCGGTCTCCCACCCAACCGCTCTATCAAACTGACGAGATACCCGTCGGGATCCTTGACGATGATTCGCGCTGGCCTGCTTCTACATCATTGGCCCGACTCCACCACCAGCCCCTCAGCCTCCATCTTCGCCCGCTCAGCCTTACTAATATACTTCGGCTTCTTCGGCGCCAATTTCGCGCTGGCCTTCTTGGCCTTTTCCTTGAACAACTGCTTCAATTTCTTCTGACGATTCATCTACGTTACTCAGTAAGCAAACTTAAAAACCAACTATCGAAGGGCGTAAACACAAGCTTCCATGACCGAACCATCAGCCAACGTCACCTGCGTCAAAACACGCTGATACTCAGCCCCTTCAAACTCATCAAGCGCCGCCCAATGAGCGTGAAAATTCCCGGAAGAAAACACGAAGCCCTCAATCACATTGCCATCGTCGGCCAACACCAGCCCCGGAAAGCCCATTTGTGCGCCCCAGCCCGCTTGTGCCAAACGACCCTTGAGCGAAGCCGATTGCCAGGTGCCGCCGATGTTCAACATGACGTGCTCATTCGGTCGCCCCGGCCCCAGGGTTCCATAAACGAATAGATGCTCCACGTGTGTTCCTTCCGATCAAAAGGGGCGAATCCTGACGCATGGATCGGGTTCAGGCAACGTCAATTGCTCACATCGCGATAAAGTCGCGTACGGCTTTGATGGTTGGGGTCGGTGCTTCTTCCATCAGCCAGTGTCCGGCGGCCGGGATCACCACTTCGGTGACGTTGTCGGCGGCGTTGCGCATGACGATGGCTTCGTTGTTGCCGAAGGACTTCTCACCGCCGACAGCCAGCACCGGCATGGTCAGTTTCTGTTGCAGAACCGGCGCATTGTCGATGGCGTCCTGACGAATGCTGCGGAACTGGGCGAACGCGGCGTGCATCGCTCCGGGGCGGGCGTAGAGTTTGGCGTAGTGCTGACGGGTGCCTTCGTCGACCTTGGCGGGCGTGCCGGCGAACTCGTTCCAGAAGCGGTCGAGGTAGATGCGCTCGCGCCCGGCTACCAAACGCTCCATGTCGGCGCCGCCGAAGTCGAAGTGCCAGAGCATCGGCGAACGCACGATGTCGTTCCACGGCGTGATGCCGGGCACGGGCGCGTCCATCACCACCAGCCGATCGGTGAGTTGCGGATAGCGCGCGGCATAGGCGAAGGCGACCATGGTGCCGATGTCGTGACCGATCACCACTGAGTGTTCGATTTTCAGCGCGCTCAACACCCCGCGAATGTCAGCGGCCTGAGTCTTTTTGTCGTAACCATCCTGCGCAATCGACGACAAACCCATGCCGCGCAGATCCGGCACTACCACCGTGTGGTCACGCGCCAGATCCGCCGCCAGCGGTGCCCACATGTCGCCGGTGTCGCCGAAACCATGCAACAGCACCACGGCAGGGCCTTTACCGCCGACGCGGACGTGCATTGTTGCGCCTTCGACTTTGATGTCCTGGGTTTTGAAAGATGAAGGAAATGGTGTGACGTCTGCGTGGGCTTGAATACTCAAGGCGAGCAGAGCAACAGCGGTCAGCAAGCGACGGGGCATGGTTACGTCTCCGGACGGTGCGAGGGCGGTGGGTTTCGTTCGATGGCTCGACAAACTCTCGGCGGCGCAAACACGGGCGACAGGCTGCCGGTGAGGTTTCGACAGAATCAGCGTAGACGCATTATGGGGGCGTGAGTATTTTCGGGTGCTCACTGGCCGTTTCGTAATAGGCGCAGGCTTTTTCGAGGTTGCTGGCCAGTACGTCGATAGGGCTGAACTTCAAGTCCATGGGAAGTCCCTTGGCAGAAGGGTCGTATCGCGGCAACTGGGCGGGACGGCGGCTGCTTTTTTGCCTGCCAGCGTCCCCGCGCAATCCACCTTGATCAGACGATTTTCAACGCACTGAGAATAATCAGCGATTGCTCGGCAAAGGCTTGGGCCTGTTCGATCAGCTCGGCGATGTTTTCTTCGGCCGTGGTCAGCGTTTTGCCGTCCTTGATCAGCACTTCGTTCTGTTCGGCGATGACGCTCCACACCAGTTGCGCCCACTCTGACGGGTGCTGTTTGCCCTGCCGGATCGAAATCAGGAACAGTTGCTGGAAGCGGCTGACCGTGACGCCACCGCCGGTGACCGGGCTGCTCAGCACCTGAATGTTGGCGTTGTACAGCGAGCGTTTGCACAGTTGCAGGTTGAACGCGGCGCAGCGTTCGTACACCCGCGCCTCGACGGCTTCGCTCTGGCAGGGGGCTACCGCGCCCATGCCGACCAGAATGGCGAGGGCTTGCTCGAGATCGTCATAGGCCATCGGCGCCACCGCGGCGAGCAACTGCTGCATGGTTTTGGCTTCATACATCTGCGCCGCCAGTGCGTCGAGCAGCGGGCCGTAAATTTCTGGCTGCAGTGACGCTTCGCCCGCCGGGCCGGTGACGCTGGACGCGACGCTTTCTGCCGGGCGCAACAGGATAAACCGCGTATCGAGCATGCGCGAGCGGCGCTCGACGGTGCTAAGCCGGTTGGCGCCGCGCACATACAGATCGCGACGGAAAGACTGGTTGACGAAGTAGTCCCGCGCTTGCTCACGCATCAGCGGATGCTCGATGCCTTCAAGAAAGGCCAGGCCTTCGGCGCTCAGGTTGAGTGCATCGACCGAGTCCAGCGGCGTCGCCGTCGTAGCGTAATCGAGCTTGGCCGGGGCCAACGCATCGGCCATGTCGGCGAAATACATGCAATTCCAGTCACGATTGAAATATTCGTGGGCGACGTATTGGCGGTCCTGGCCTTTGATGGTCTGCAGCCTGGCGCCAAGGTGCGGTGCAGCAATGGCGTACTTGGGGTTGGCCGCCAGCAGCGCCTCGGAGAATTGCAGCGCGGCATCGATGCGCTGATCGGCGCGCGTCGAGTGATTGGCAAAGCGGTCGTGCAGGCTGAACAGTTGGCGCAACGGCGCTGAAGGCGACCAGCCCGGGAAGGCGTTGTAGCTGACGTACAGATGACCACCCGGCTTGAGGTGGCGCCGGGCGAATTCGACAATCAGCTTCTGATTGTCACGGCTGACCCAGGTCCAGATGCCATGCAGGCTGATGCTGTCGAACTGCGGCAGATCATCGCGCGCCAGCAGTTGCTCGAAGCTGTCGTCATACAGCTGCGCACCGTTGTTGCCGAGGTTTGCCAGCTCAACGGCGTGGGCGGCCTGGCCCGGATGAAAGTCGGTGCCGACAAAGCCGCCCGGATTGGCCGTGGCGTGGATATTGATCGACACCCCCTGACCAAAACCGAGTTCGCAGTGATAACCGTCGGCATTGTCCAGACTGGCAAAACCACGCAACAACAAGCAGTAGCGCTGGAACACCGGATTGATCTCCCGGCTATAGCTGTAGGTGTAGCCTTCGTCGGTGAAATAGCCTTCGTTCCAGGCGTTGCTCATGGTTGCAGACTCTTGTATTGGAAGTGAAAGTCGCTCTTATAAGGGGTTGTGGCTGCGCACGACAAGCAGAAAATCTGCGCCTGTGCAGTCAGCGGTCAGTGGGCAAACCCGTTCACGCCAGACGCATGCCCATCTCGAATGCACGCGTCTCGAAGCCGAACTCGGCATAAATGCGTGCCGCGCGCTCATTGAACGGCCAGACGGTCAGGCGCAAATCGCTGGCCCCGTGCTCGACGGCCCAGTCTTTCACCCGCTGAATCAGCGCCAGACCGATGCCCTGGCCCCAGAACTGTTCCGCGACACACACCGAGCCAATACGCACGACGTTCTGCGGCTGCATCAACGGCCCGACACTGGCCGACAGATTCGCAGTAATGAAACCCGCTGCCCGCTCGCCGACATGGGCGATGAACGCCACGCTCCCCGGCTTCTCGAAAATTCCCGACCAGTGCGGCAAGTCACGGGAAAAATCTTCGGTGGCGGCGGCGTAGATGTCGGGGCGCGCGGCGTGGTGGACCGAATTGAGCAATTGGCCCAGCTCACACATCGACAGCGCATCTTCGACGGTGGCGGTTCGGTAGGTAATGACTTCATCCATGACGGGTAACGCTCCTTGGCAATGTAGGGGATTCGTTCACTAGGGCAGGGGGCTTGTGTCGTATTCAAGCTGTTTTATTGGCAGCACTTTAGCAAGGTTGCAAGTCAGCAGGTACAGACGCGCGGTGACCTGCACCTGGGTTGCTTTTTCAGGCCAATCTGTACATTGAATCCTGCTGCGATAAACCAATAATCGAGCGCTCGAATTCTTGGATATTGGGCACTGTATGGACACTCTACGCATTGATCGCGACTCACAGGCAATCGACTTCGGGAGGCGCGCATGAGCCTTCATTTGCGCACCAAGCGCCTGACCGTGCCGCAATTGGTGGCGATGAAAGGCCAGGAAAAAATCGTTTCCCTGACGGCGTATTCCAGCGCGATCGCCAAGCTGATCGATCCCATCGTCGACTTCATTCTGGTCGGTGATTCCACGGCCATGGTCGGTTACGGCCGTCCCTCGACGTTGAGCATGCAGCTTGAGGAAATCATCGGCCACACCCGCGCGGTGGTCGACAGCACGCGGCTGGCCTGCGTGATTGCCGACATGCCGTTTGGCAGTTATCAGGAATCCCATGAGCAGGCGTTTCGCAATTGCGCGCAGGTGCTGGCCCGCACCGGTTGCGATGCGGTCAAGCTGGAAGCCAACAAGGCTTTGGCGTCGACCGTTGAATTTCTCGTGGCGCGCGGTATTCCGGTGATGGCGCACGTCGGGTTGATGCCGCAGTTCGTCAACGTCATGGGCGGCTTCAAGGCGCAGGGCCTGACCGCTGAAACCGGCGCACTGATTGCCGAAGACGCTCGCGCCAATCTCGATGCCGGCGCCTTCAGTCTGGTGCTCGAAGGCGTGGCTGAAGGGGTGGCCCGGCAGATCACTCTGGAGTCGAAAATGCCCACCATCGGCATTGGCGCCTCGCCAGCCTGCGACGGGCAGGTGCTGGTCACCGAAGATGTCCTCGGCCTAAGCGGTGAGCAGCCGCCGCGCTTCGTCAAACAATACGCCGATGTCGGCGCGGTGATTCGGGATGCGTGCGCGCGTTTTGCCGACGATGTGCGCGATGGCCGATTTCCTGAGGCGCGGCATTGTTATGGGTTGTGAGTGCGGCTAGGTTTCTGCGTCGATAGCCTGAGCCAGTGCTGTCAGCGCCTGGGCAATGTCCTTGTCCCAGTCGAGGGTGTAGCTCAGGCGCAGGTGCTGCTGCCAGGCTCCTTGCTGGCTGAAGATTTCCCCGGGGGCGATGACGATGCGCTCAGCCAGCAAACGCTCGAACACTCGCCGCATCTCTATCGGGCGCAACACCTTGAGCCAGAAACTGGCACCGCCGTGCGGGACGACCATTTGCCAGCGGCCATTGGCGTGTTGCTCAAGCAACGCCTGCATCTGGTGCATGCGCTGCAGCAATAGCGTTTGCAGCGCTTTCAGGTGCGGGTCGATGCGCTTGGACGGGTAGAGCCTGGCGATGGCTTTCTGTCGGATCGTCGAGAGACGAAAGCCGCGCTCAAGAAAGGATCGTTGCAATTGCGGCCCTTGCTGGCGGCACAGGACATAGCCGTAAGGGGCTTCGGCGCCGATGATCTTATCGAAGGTCGAAAACACCAACAGTCTGTTCGGGTCGGCGAAGTCGCGATAGCGCGCGGCTGAGGGGGAGAAGCAGAACTCGCCCCAGGTGTCGTTTTCAAACAGCCAGATCTCGCGCTCGGCCAGCCAGCGACAGATCTGCTGTTTTTCCTGCGCCGGCATCAGCCCGCCTTGGGGGATATTTACCGTCGAGGAGAGCACGGCGAGGCGCACCGGTTCGCGCGTGAGCACTTCATTGAGCGCGGGCAGGTCAAAGCGCCCGTCGTCGCCGAGGGGGATTTCGATCACGCGAATCTTCGCTGCCTGCAACTGACGCAAAATCGCCCACGAGCAGGGCGATTCCACCAGTGCGACGCTGCCATTGAGATCCAACGCAGTCAGCGACAATTCGAACACGCTGCGCAAATCCGCGCCGATGTACACGTGCTCGGCCTGCCAGTAATTTTCAGCGGAGCGGGTGTAGCGTTCGGCCACGGCAGCGCGCAATTCGGCCTCGCCGAATGGCTGATAAAGCGGCGCGTGAGACTGCGGGTATTGGCGAGTCAGTTCGCGCTCGATCATCAACAGCGGACTCTGCAGCGACAGCAGCATCGCCGGCGCATCGCTGCTCAGCGCGAGCATGCCAAGCTGACGGGCGCTGGCGAACACGCTGTCGAGCAGGCTGGCCGAAGTGGCGCTCAGCGGCGCTGGCGCGACAGCGCGGGTGAAATAGCCGAACTTGGCTTTGGCGTAAATCCGTCCCTCGTCTTCGAGAAGCGCATAGGCGTGCTTGGTCGTCGACACCGAAACGCCCAGACGCAACGCCAGTTGGCGCAACGACGGCAGTTTCTGCTCGCCGGCGCCGGTGGCGGCCTCGATCAGACCGATGAGGTAGTGGTAGACCGCCTGATAAGCGAACGAGGTATCCCTGTGTCCTGTCACCGTTGTTTTCCTTGATAGTCAGCCATCTCACGGGCGAGGGTTGATTTGCCGTCGCCCGAGTTGCCCAAAATGACGATGCGCTGCAGGTGCAAGTCCCTTGCTGCAAGCGCGGGAGCTTAAATCATCTTCGAGGGCGGATCACGATTTGGCTGCTGTCGGAAAAAAGCGCTGGGGGCGACAGGCGCTGAGGGCAGGGGATATCGTGTGGTCGATGATCTCTTCGCTGGCCAGACGTCCGACTATCGCCGCCAAAGTCACTCCGGGATGCATCGCGCAAACATACAGACCGGCGACCCCGGGCACGTAGCCAATGATGGGCACGCCATCGGCGGGCATGGGCCTGAGCCCGACAGCTACTGTCTGCGGCTCAATGGCGACGACGCCGTGAAGTTCGTTGCGAATGGCTGCGGCGGTGCGCAATGCGATGTCGGCCGGCAGGTTGCCCGGCGTATCGCCGAGGTAATCTTCAGCGGCCAGCAACGTGCCGTCGACGGCTTGCCGAACTTCCATCGCAGGGCTGGAGATGATGCCTTGCACCCGGTTCGGTTGGGTTTTGTAGCGGATGAAAATGGCTGGAGAAGCGTTGATGGGAAGGGAGACATTGAGCATTTCGGTCAGTTTGCTGATGCCAGTCCCTGCGGCAAGCACGACAACGTCGGCCTCGATGGTGCCCGTCGCGGTCTCAACGCCGCGAACCGCAGCGTTGCAGGTTACGAAACCCGTCACCGGCGTCTGCGTAACTGATTTCGCCCCTAGCGCCTGGGCGCCGGCAATCAATTCATGAGTGGCCTGCACGGTATCCAGCGCGCCTTCTTCCGCGCGGTACAACGCATAAGGTGGGGGATGCTTGAGGTTGGGTTCGCGAGCAATAATTTCGGCGCGTGATAACAGCGCCGCCGAATTTCGCTGCGCTGTGGTCTGGCGGGTGTTTTCGCTATAAGACAAAGCCCCTGCCCAGTCGATCCGCAGACCGGGCAGCTCGGTTTCGAGGCGGTGGTATGCCTCGATGGCAGCACTGCGCAGAGGCGCAATCGGGTCGGGCCCTTGATGCGCCGCAGTGATCCAGGCAAATGAGCGTCCCGTGACGCCGCTGGCGATATCCTGCGCTTCAATCAGCGTCACCTGCGCACCCTTGCGGGACAGGTGATAGGCGAGGGATGCGCCGACGATACCGGCACCGACCACTACGACGCGCTTGCCGGCTGCAAATGTCATTGTCGACTCCCTGTCGTTGATCGTTGGCTCCTGCCGAGAATACGCGACAAAAATCAGGCTGTAACCGTGGCGAGAAACAACCTCCCTCGCCACGGTTTTTTGTTAGCGGCCCGAATTCGACACCGTGCCATGAGCGACATGCTTGGGCCCCGCCAGCGCCCACGCAATCAACCCGAACAACGGCACAAACACGATCAACACGATCCACACGCCCTTGTTACTCGATTTCCCCTCGCTCTTGCGCACCCGATTGATGGCCCAAAGTTCGATGAGCAGAAGAACTGCCGCCAGTACGATCCACACGGTTTCGATTTGCATTGGCTACCTCCTGATGGTCTATGCGTTAGGTGGCGTGTGGTGCGACGGGTTCATTTCTTTTTATCCAGTGCCGCGAGTTGGCGCGCCAGGTCGAGGGCGACGCGGCCGCTGTTCAGCGTCGGCAAGAGGTGGGTGAAGGGGATGTCGAGCAGGCGGTTTTCGCGCACGGCGCGCAGTTGCGAGAGGACCGGATCGTGGTTCAGCAGATAGCGTTTGCGGCTGGCGGGCGACCATTCGGCGTCGGCCAGCAGAATCACGTCCGGGTCGCTGACCAACAGGGCTTCGCTGCTGACGGTGACCCGGTATTGATTGATCTCGGCGAACACATTGCGCGCGCCGGCAGCGGCCAGTAACGGCGTGACAAAACCACGCGCGCCTTCCGAGTCGAGGCCTTTGACCTCGCTGTCGAGGTAGAACACCGACAGCGGTTTACCTTTGCCGATCAACGCCTTGGCACTGGCCAGATCAGTGTCCATGGCATCGATCAATGCCCGGGCTTTTTGCTGTTTTTGCAGCACGGTGCCCAAGGTCAGCAGGTCATTGCGCACATGCCCGAAGTAATCCAGCGAATGCCCGTTGCACGCCGATTCCAGCAAATACGAGCCGACACCGTTACTCGCCAGGCCCGAACGCGAGGTCACGCCGTTACCGAACGCCGTGGCGAAGCCGCCGATCACCAGATCAGGTTTCTGCGCGTAAAGCACCTCACTGGACGGGTACTGCCGGGCGATCACCGGCACGCCGACATACTCGGATTGCCGCTGAGCGGAACCGGTGTCATCCAGATAAGCGACGCCAACCAGCGACGTGCCGGCACCCAATGCCAGGACAATGTCCGCCGCATGTTGATTGAGCGCGACGATGCGTGAAGGCTGCTCCGCGCGCCAGACTTCGCCACAATTGCGATAACTCTCGGCGACAACATCTGCCGAGCAGAGCTGGGCGCACAGCAGTAACGCCAACCTGCTCATGGATGCGCCTTGATCAGCAAATCCTCGACCACCTCACCACCGACCAGATGCCCGACAACCAGGCGCTGCACGTCGTCCTTGTTGTGCACGCCATACCAACAGCGCTGCGGATACACCGTGACGATCGGCCCCAGATTGCACGGAAACTGACAGTGGGTGCGCGTCAGCAACACACCGCCCGGCGTTTCGATGCGCTGATGTTCGAGCAGATGCCGGCGCAGCGTCTTCCATAATTGCAGGGCGCCGCGCTGGGTGCAGCGCGGGCCGGTGCAAAGAAACACGTGGTGCGCGTGCGCGGGCACCTGCGACCAGTCCGGGTGGCTGTCGACGCCGTCGATGGTTTTGATGTCACTCATCAGAAACGGTACGTGTAGCGCACTTCGGAGGTGAACGGCCGGCCGAGGTTGTCGACGTTGCTTGCGCGGCTGGTGACGTAATCGCGGTCGAACAGGTTCTCGACCAGCAGGCTCACGCGGTGCTGATGCGCGCTGTCGAGGAAGCGATAGGCGTCGGCATCGACCACCGTGTAGTTGCCGTACTCGACCTGTTTCGAGCTGATCACATCGCGGATGTAGCGAATCGCACCGCCGGCACCCCACAGGCGGTTTTCCGATTCGTAGCCGACGCGTGAGCGGGCGAAGAAACTCGGAATGTCGTTGAGGGTCACGCCCGTGCGCGATTCGGTGAGGTTGCGGGTCATGTCCGCTTGCAGGCTCCATTGCGCGTTGAGCGCCAGTCTGGCGTCAGCCTCGAAACCGCGCATCTGGATCTGGCCCTGGCCGTTGACCCACTGGATGTCGTCGAGGGTGATCAGATCGTCGATCTTGCGCTTGAACAGCGTCACGCTGGCGTTGAATTCGCGATCGAGCAGCAGGCCTTTGTAGTCGACGCCGAGTTCGGCGTTGCGGCTTTTCTCCGGTTTGAGGTGACGATTGCCGATCTCGTCGCCCGGCTCGTTGACGAACAATTGTTCGGCGTTCGGCAGCTTGTACGCGGTGCCGTACTGACCGCGCACGGCCCAATGCTCGTTGAGGTCATACAGCGAAGTGAGCATGCCGACCGTGGCGCTGTCGCCACCGGCCATGGCTTCGTGGCGAACGCCGATGCTCGGGTGCCAGTCGGGCAGGGCGTCGATCTGCGGACGCAGCTGGGTGTACACGGCGTGGGCTTCGGCCTTGTCGTTGTCGATGATCAACACATCGTCCTGGCCCTTGAACCATTGGTTGTCGGTGCCGAACACCAGTACGTGGCCGCCCGCCAGTTCGGCCTTTCCCTCGGCCTGCACCCCCCAATCGGTGAAGCCCCAATAGTCGTTGTGGTTGATGACTTTGGTGCTGCCGCCCGCGACATTGTTGATGCGCGTGTAGCGCGTGTCCCAGTCGTTGATATGAGCTTTGACGAAGTAGCTCAGGCGCTCGTTGACGCTCTGTTCGAAGGTCGCCGTGGCGATTTGCTGGACGCGGTCGTTGGTGGTCTTGTGGTTGTCGACCGGGCGGGCGAAATCGAGGTTGGCGTCGGCGTATTGGTAGAACAGTTCCAGCCGCGAATCATCGCCGAACGACTGAATCGCCTTGCCACCCAACGTGGTCACTTCGTAGGCACGGTTCTTCGCAGAATCGTTTTTCATGTCGCGATTGCGAAACGGCTGATAACCGTCGGAGACGTTGTGGCTGACATAGGCGAGCAAGCCGAGATCGCCGAAACCATTGCTGAAGATGTTTTCGACCCGCGCATCCTCGGTGGTGCCACCGAAAGTATCCATGCCCATGTTCACTTCGCCAGCGGCTTGGCGCGACTGCGGGCTGCGCGTGACGATGTTGATCACCCCCGACACCGCTTGCGTGCCGAACAGCAGGCTTTGCCCGCCCTTGAGCACTTCGATGCGTTCGATCGCGTTGGCCGGCAGGGTGTCCAGATACAGGCCGCCGTACAGGCGATTGTTCAGGCGCACGCCGTCGAGCAGGATCAGCGTGTCATCGTTGCGCCCGCCGAGCAGCGAATAGGTGCCGTAGTCGAACGGACCGTTTTTCGGCGCCACGTAGAGACCGGGAATGAACATCTGCATGACACGGCTGACATCGGCGCTGGGGCCGGCGCGCTCGATCTGCTCGCGGGTGACGATGTCGACCTTGCTGCCGAATCTGGCCATGTCGGCGACAGTGGTGGACTCCACCGAGGGCGCGGAAACGATTTGCTGATTGAGTTCCAGAGGGGCGTTGTCGGCCAGCAGCAGAGGGCTGAACAGGCAGCCGAAAAACACAGTTGGAGCAGAGGTGTTGAAAGGTCGAATCATTGTCTTCTCGAAAAGAAACTTCGCAGAAGAGCATGCAGGAGAAGGCATCGCGCACACGCCGACACCGGCCCATGCCCGCCCACCGCAGGATTTTGCCAAACAGATATTTCGGGCCGGTCTCCGGGCTCGCGCGTATCGAGGCTTTCACCTTCCCATGGCCGTCTGGCCACAGTGGTGTATCGAAAGCATCACGCGCATACCGTTGCGGGGGCAGCACCGGACTTGTTCGAAAAGAACGTACCGGTTTCCCGTTTCACCCCATGCACGGCGGCATGGGACACCTGAAACTGGGCGGCATCTGAACATTCGAAAGACCGTTCGTCAACTTGCCCGAGAGAACCTCGATAAATCTTGAAAGAACAATCTGCGGCGTTTTTTGCAAGAGCAACTAAGGTCTACAGCGGAGAGCAGTGGTGGTTTTTCGCCATCAGGGCAGGGGTGTGGGAGGGGATCCGGGATGATTCAAATTTCTGCAAAACAATATGAAGCCCTTACCTCGGCTTCTGATCTGCGTCTGTCGGAGGACATGGAGCAGCATGTCTATGCGCATCTCCCTTCTTATGCAGAGGAACATGGACGAGCCGGCGTGAAGCAAATCGTGCAGGCTGCGATAGCACGTTCCAGGCAGTGGCAGCTGTCGAGGCGTGCCACTTTTCAAATGCTGAATCTATTGTGCCTGTACGGCAATGAGTTCGAGAGCGATGCCCAGTGCCAGTGGCTGGTGGATGTATTGAATGATGAAGCGTTCGGAGATATGTCAGCCAGGATGAACATGGCGCAAAGCGAGGCGCTTGGAAAGCTGGCTATTGATCAGGAAGAATCTTGAAAGGAGTCGGGAATCGTGGGTCAAAAAAGGAAAACAGTGGGTGAGCCGCATCCGGCGTTCTCCGCTGCCGCCGCACAGGATTCAAACGGCGTTGCGGTTGTGCCGGTTGAGATATGTCCTTATAAAAAAGGAGTGCCGCTAAAGCTCGCATTCTGGAACGTGCAGAATTTCACTGGAGATTTAATCCGGCATGGCAAGAACGTCACCAAGACGCCACTGTCAGCGCCGAGAAATCAGGTGCGAATAGAATTTATCGCCAAAGCGATTAAAACCCTGAATCTGGATGCGTTGGCTCTCATGGAGTTGGGGTCAGACGGCGAGACAGTGATGAGGGGCATTACCGAGAAGTTGAATGCGGAAAAAGAGGGAGTGTGGAACAGTACCTTCAGTCTGGAAAGCGGCGCCAGATTTGAATACCCTAAGCTCATAAAAATCAATATCTATACTTATAAGGATTACGAAAGACAGTTGAGTTCGTTGAGACTGACGCTAAAGCACTACGATGTCACTCATTTCGAGGCTGGTGCGATGGCAGGCTTGGAAATGCGTATTCGTGGGCATAGAGAACTCGATGCCGACTTCAATTCGGAGGTGAGGGAAGCGCTGGAAAGTATCGAGGAAATCGCTAAGGGCTTTTCGCCTGATGCTGAAGCGGATGCTATCAAGAAGCTTGAAGAGTTTTTACAAAACGTCAAGAAAGATAAGCCGTTGCATCAGATGTTGTCCGGCATTATGACCGCGGCCCCATCAGATGTGAAAAACATTCAACAGAAAATAATCGACTGTGACAGAACGTGCAGTGTCGCCCCTGATACGGCGGTTGCCATTGCAATTGCGCATCGTGGAGGAACGCTGGAACTTACGCTGAAAGCGATTCACCCTGTGCCAGAAGAAGGATTGTTTGTCGCGCTCCGATATTTCAAGGTGATCGACGGATATTATGAACGCTATGGATGTGTTTTTCGCACTGAGCTGACTGAGTCGTCAATTAGCCATAAACTGGTTTATTCCGATGTATGGAAAATAGGCGAAAAGACCAACAGTCGCCAGGCGTGGGCTTTCAATATTTCTGTAGGAGGGAAACAGGTCAGTGCTTATTTGATTCACTCCATGTTTGGTATTGCCACAACTAAAATACGGAGTGAGCCAACTGCCATGGATGCTGATGTGGCTGAAGACGTCGAAATGGCACCTGAGCAAGCTCTCGAGGAGGATGAGGGGAAGGTCATCAGTGAAACGCTTAATGAATTGCGTGTCCGGACGTTGATTGCGCAGGCGGATGTCGCCAATAAATCTGAATATCCACCTGTTTTTATTATGGGGGATACCAATATCGCGACCAGTCATTTGGAAGATGCTATCGGAAAGATGAAAGGTGTGGGCTATGGCTATATGTCTGGAGGAGTAAAAACCACACTTAAGGCAGAAACTACCATACTGTATAAGTCTGGTGCTGCGCCTTCCGAATATTTTAATCAGCCGTACGATGCGGTTTATCAGCGCAAAGATACCGTCGAGGATTTTCTTACCAGTGTTTCTTATCCATTTGATGAGCAGCTATATGGTGTTTTTAATGAGGCTCTGGGCAGTAACGAGCATATCAAGAACTGGTATTTAGAACTTCTGGTTCTGAAGTTGTCGTGTGTGACCGACTTGTTCAAGCTTAGACGTTACAGTGGGTGGGAAAATGTTTTTTTAACTGCCGCTAGTCGTGCAAAGTTTTCTCATGAGTTAAAAGGTGATGAATATATTGAGGCGTCCCGGAATTTAAGTGCACAACTGAAGGCGGAAAAAATAGAAGACGCCCGATTGAGTGGTGCACTTGTTGTCTATCATGAGGTGGTCAATTGCAAGGCAAAAATTTTCGCGTTATTTCATAGAAAGTTTATCAGTGATCACCGTATTGTGGTGATGGATATGATATTAAAAAATGAAGTTTCCAACGCATGCGAATCTCGAAGCGGTAATACTCAAGATGAGGGGAGAGTAATAAAAAAACAAAATAGAACAAAATTGGGGTTAGGCACCTGAGCTGTTTTGAGTTCCGTAACCCCTTTGACGCACCACGTTCACTGCTTCAACGGGTTACCGCCAGGGCTTCGACGGCGACAGCCATGGCTATGACGCGATGCTCGGCTTCAAGATCAACTTCTAGCCACGCCGAGCATTGCGGGAGCGAACTCAGACGCTCATCAGTTGCTTGAGGTGCAGCAACAGGATGATGGTCTTGCCGTCCATGATCCGGCCGTCATTGACCATCGCCAGCGCCTCGTCAAATGGCAGCTCCAGTACTTCGATGTCTTCACCTTCTTCGGCGAGGCCGCCGCCGGCGCTGAAGCGATCTTCGGGATGGTATTCGCCGATGAAAAAGTACAGGCGCTCGGTGACCGAGCCTGGGCTCATGAAGGCTTCATAGACTTTGCGCACTGACCTGACGCGGTAGCCGGTTTCTTCTTCAGCTTCGAGGCGGATACGTTCTTCGGGGCTGGCGTTATCGAGCAGCCCGGCAGCGGTTTCGATCAGGTAACCGTCATGACCGTTGACGAAGGCCGGGATGCGGAATTGTCGGGTGAGGATGACCGTGCGTTGCGCCAGGTTGTAGAGCGCGATCGTCGCGCCATTGCCGCGGTCATACACCTCGCGGGTCTGAGCCTGCCAACTGCCGTCGCGACGCTGAAGTTCGAAGTCGATCTTTTTCAGGATGTACCAGTTATCCGAGAGCAGATGCTGGGCTACGATTCGCACATTGCGGTGGTTCATGGGCAGAGATCCTTATGGGCTATCGGTGGATTATCGTGAATAATCAAAAGCTAGCAACGGCATCGCAGGTGCCGGTCAAGTCAGTCAGGGAAGCGTTGCATGGCATTCAGGGTGTTGGTGGTCGGTGGCTACGGTAACTTCGGCAGCATCGTGTCCAGGCATTTGGCGCAAATGGCCAATGTGGCGCTGGTGATCTCGGGCCGCGATTCAGGCAAGTTACAGCGTAAAGTCGATGCATTGAATGGTCAGTCGGGGCGCGTCGTCGAAGGTTGGTGCGGCGATGCCATGGGTAGCGAGTTCGGCTGCGCTTTGCGTTTGCTGAACATTCAACTGGTCATCCACACTGGCGGCCCGTTTCAGGGGCAATCCTATGCGGTGGCCGAGCGCTGCATCGAGGCCGGCGTCAACTACTGCGACCTGTCCGACTGCCGAACGTTCGTCAACGGCATTGGCGTACTCGATGTTCGGGCTAGGCAAGCCGGCGTGGCGATCCTCAGTGGTTGCAGTTCGGTGCCAACGCTGTCGTCGGCAATCATCGACGAACAACGCCAGCGTTTTTCGCGAATCGATTCGATCGAGCACGGCATTTCTTCTTCGGCGAAGATGCCGGGGCTGTCGACCATCGAGGGTGTACTTGCTTACGCCGGCAAGCCGATCAAACAATTGAAGAACGGCAAGGTGCATGAAGTGCTCGGCTGGCAAGACCTGACCTTACGCAAGATGCCGCAACTGGGCACGCGTCTGCTGGCCAATGTCGACGTCCCGGACATGGACATCTTTGCCCGACGCTATGGCGCGCAAACCCTGAGCTTCAAGGCCGGCGCGGGTCTGAAACTCGGCGGTGTCGCCAACGGCTTGCTGGCTCAGGCATTGAAGATTGGTCTGCTCCGCGACCACGTTAGTTGGGCCGCCAGGCTGCATCGGCTAGGGACGTGGTTCGAGCGTTTCGGCGACGGCAAAAGCGCGATGTACATCGACGTTCAGGGCATTGGCGTCGAGGGCAAACCGCTGACGATGACCGCGCAACTCACCGCCCTCAACGACAAAGGCCCGGAGATCCCCAGCTGTGCTGCCGTGGCGCTGGCAGCAAAAATGGCCCAGGGTTATCTGCCGTCAGCCGGCGCGCGACCGTGCGTGGGCGAAGTCAGCGTCGCTGAATACCTGGCGGCCATCAACGATCCCGACAACCTGAGTTTGTCCGTGCAGTTCTCCGACGGGCAGATTTGAAATGCTCTACCTGTGCCTGAAATACCTGCATGTGATCGCCGCGATTTTTCTGTTCGGCTTCGGCATGGGCTCTTATCTGTACTTGATCGCCGCCAGCCGCACAGGCAATCCGCATGTGATTGCGCACGTGGCGCGCATGGTCGTGCGCTTCGATACGTGGATCACCACACCTGCCGGTTGCGTGCAAATCATCAGCGGCTATTGGCTGATGAGGCTGTCCGGGCTGCCGATGACCACGGAGTGGATACTGACTTCGCTGATCATTTTCTTCTGCGTCGGTTCGTTGTGGCTGCCGGTCTTGCTGCTGCAGAAGCGCCTGCATGTGATGGCGTCGAACGCGGGAGCGGCGGGGACGGGCCTTGATGCGCAATTTCACGACGTGTACCAGAAATGGTTCTGGATGGGCGTTGCCGGGTTTCTCGGGATGTTCGTGATTGTGCTGATGATGGTGACGAAGATGACGCCGGTGCAGTTGTTCGAGTTGTTGCTTTAACGCAATTTCCGAAGCCCAGCGCGTGCGCGCAAGGCCGTTAGCGAGCCTTCAGGAAGCGTTGTTCATGATCAGGACTCGGTAACAGACACGTGTCGTACTTGCCGAACAGCCGATAACGATTCAGCGCAATGCGATCGTAAGCCCAATCGCGCAGCGTACGTGGCAGCAGGCGCAGCAGCTGGAAAGGCTGCCAACGGGCGGGCAATTGGCTGACGACTTCAAGGAATGCATCCGAGCGTTCCCAGTAATTGCGGTCGCGAATCACCGCCATAGTGTCGAACTGATCAATCGGCAAACCTGCCCACGCCAGCAGCGCCTGCCCCTCGGGTGACTGCACCGCCGCCAGGCGTACGCGGTGCTGGTGATCATGCCGGATCAGGAACTTTGCCCAGCCATTACAAAGCTTGCACACGCCATCGAACAACACCACCGTCTCGCCGGGTTTGAGCAGCCATGGGCGTGGTTCCGTTGCGGCGGGGTTGTTCACGATCATAGCGGTGGGCTGGCGCAATTGCTCAGCAGATTTTCCTCGCGGGGACGACAACCCGCGCGAGTTTTCGTAGATTGTCGGCAGTTATCTGGTCAAGGATCTGAACGAGTAAATCAGCGTTTGCCCGTGAATCGTCGCGGGGGCATTCATCGCCATTTTGGCAACAGTGTTTGTCCCCTCGGTCGATTTTTCCACGCGGCGTCATCCCATAGCATCGTTCTCAAGCCGCCAGCACTAACGCTGAAGCGGTCACTCAACGAGAACGGTGAACATCATGAACATGAAAAAAATCGCCTTGGTTTTACTGCTTGGCAGTTTCGGTGCGCAGGCTTATGCGGCTTCTTCGCAAGGCCAGGAAACCCCGGTTGAAACCTACGGCTACTCGAGCAAACTCGACATCGAACACGTGATCTCGATCACCGAGCCGGCCAACGAATGCGCGCCAGTGCCGGTGCAGATGACTTACGAAGATTCGCAGGGCGAACGCCATGTCCTGCAGTATCAAGTGATGGGAACTGGCTGCTCCAGTTGAGCCGTTGCAGACCGTGGAGGGTCGACACTCCGCCTCTGCTGCACTCAGATTTCTGCGGTTTGCGCAGCACATTCATCCGATGCCAGTAATTGCGGTATCGACTGTTTCAGAAATTCCACCCAGGTTCTGATCTTCGCATCGACGAACTTGCGCGACGGATAGATCGCGAACAGGTTCAACTCCTCCAGCCGATACTTCGGCAGCACCCGCACCAATGTTCCCGCCCTCAGGCCATCCACGGCCGATGCAATCGGCTGAATACCAATCCCCATGCCTTTTCTGATCGCGATGGTCATGCCGTCGGCCGTGTTGATATGGAACGGCGACAGCGGAATGGTGATGGTTTCCATGCCTTGTGGTCCTTCGAACGTCCAGTGCTCGACCGGCATCACCGTGTTGACGATCCGCAGGCACTCATGTTCGCTAAGCGCTGCGGGAGAATCCGGCATGCCGAGCTTCTGCACATACGCGGGCGAGGCGCAGAGGATGCTGTAGGTCATGCCCAAGCGCTGCGCGACGAAGCCTGAGTCAGGCAGGTCGCGGGCCAGCACGATGGACATGTCGTAACCTTCTTCGAGCAGGTCCGGGACGCGATTGGTCAGGGTGAGGTCGAACATCACCGTCGGATGAATCTCGCGGTAACGCGCAATGGCATCGATCACGTAGTGGTTGCCGATGGCTGACATCGCATGGATTTTCAAACGCCCGACGGGCAGTGTCTGCGCAGTGCCGGCTTCTTCGTCGGCCTCGCGGACGTCATCGACGATTCTTTCACAGCGTTGCAGGTAGCGCAGTCCCGCTTCGGTGAGCGCGAGGCGGCGGGTGGTGCGGTTAATCAAACGTGTGTGCAGTCGGGCTTCGAGAGCAGAAACCGCTTTCGAGACGTTGGTCGTGGTGGTGTCGAGCAGTTCGGCGGCGGCGGTGAAACTACCGCTCTGAGCGACGGCGATGAAACAACGCATGCTCTGGAAAACGTCCATCGTGGTCGTCTCGGTGTTGAGTCGTTGATGATAAAAAGCGGCCTTGGAGCAGGCCGCTGATGTTTCGCGGGTCATGCTTTTCGGGTCATGGCTTACGGGCAATAAACCCGGGTACGCCGGTTTTTACCACTGAATTGAAACGGATTCGCGTGCTGATCTCTCCCTTGATCTCAAGCATCGCGCGCTGGGGCAATGTGGCGATAGCAAAGTTTTCCTGAATACGGCTCGGCGTCGCCGAGGTGGTCAGAAATGCCGTGCCACGCTGCACCGCCCACGCCAGCGCCACTTGCGCCGGGGTTTTCTGCACGTTCCGGGCAATGCTCGTCAGTACAGCATCTTCGAGTACGTTCGGCTGCATGCCATGCCCCAGCGGGGCGAACGCGAGAAGAATAATGCCGTGCTGTTGGCAAAATTCCAGCATCTCCCATTCTGGCAGATAGGGGTGCGCTTCGATCTGAACCACGGCCGGTTTGATGCGTGCCGCGGCGACAATCTCCTTCAGCGCCTCGAGGGTGATGTCGGACAGGCCGATGGACTTGCAGCGACCTTCATCGACCAGACTTTCGAGGGCACGCCAAGTGTCGAGCAAGCTGATTTCGCCATCGTAGATGACATGGCCGAAGACGTCTCTAGGGTCCTGATCATCGCCCGGCTTGAATGCGAATGGCGTGTGGATCAGGTAGCAGTCGATGTAGTCGGTTTGCAGGCGCTGGCAACTCGCTTCAAAGGCCGGCCGGACGCGCTCGGGACGGTGGTTGGTGTTCCACAGCTTGGTGGTGATGAAGACGTCTTCGCGACATATCTTGCCGGCGGCGAAAACCTCCTGGAACGCCACGCCGATCTGCGCTTCGTTACGGTAGCGCTCGGCACAGTCAAAGTGCCGGAAACCGGTCTCCAAGGCGCATTTGACGGCGGCGGTGGTGGTACTCAAATCGCGAAACAGCGTGCCGAAACCAACGGCCGGCATCGAGCCTGCGCCATTGTTCAACGGCCAGCGAGTGTCGCGAAGCTCATCGTGAAAGGCTTCGTAAGTCATGATTTTCTCCAGTGTCGGTGGTTACAGCGGTTGTTGATCAGCGTGTTCGCGCGTGGCGAGTTTCTGCTCGAAAACACCGACGGAATTGCCGCCCAGCGCGACGAACAATTGCACGGTGTCGAGATAGCGATCGGTCTTCGCGCGGATCTGCCCGAGCAGCGCCTGTTGGTAGGCACGCTGCGCTTCGAGCACTTGCAACAGGCTGTTTTCGCCTTGGGCGTAAGCCTGTTGGTTGAGCTGCAGGCTGCTGCCGGCGGCGCGCAAGGCGTCGTCCTGCGCGCGGTTTTGCTCAGCGCCGTGATTGATCGCCTGCAAGGTGTCCGCCACCTGGCCGAACGACTGAATCACTGTCTGCCGGTAGCGCGCGAGCGAGGCGTTGTAGCCGTCGACCGAGGCTTGGCGTTCAGCCTTGAGCGTGCCGCCATTGAAGATCGGCGCGGTCAAACCTGCCGCCAATCCCCACAGTGCGGCGCCGCCATTGCCTGACGCGGCTTGTGCCAGCGAGGCCGACAATTCGACGCGCGGATAAAGATTGGCGGTCGCGACTCCCACCGCCGCGCTGGCCGTGTGCAGCTCGGCTTCGGCCTGGAGGATGTCCGGACGATTGCGGGCCATTTCCGAGGGCAGGCTGACCGGGAGGTTCGCCGGCAAGGCAAATTCCTCTAGGGCAAAGTCTGGCGCGATCCAGTCTGCCGGGCCTTTGCCCGCGAGGATCGACAGCGCATGCCGCGCCGCATCGCGTTGTTGTGCCAGCGGTGGCAGCAGGGTGCGATCCTCGGCGAGGCGGGTTTCGGCGAGGGACACATCGATCCGCGTGGTGCTGCCGCTCTGCTGGGCGCGCTGCACCAGATCAAGGTTTTTCGCGTCGTTGGCCAACAGTGATTGCACCGCTTGAATCTGCGCGTTGGCCGACGCGAGCAACAGCGCCTGGCGAGCGACATCTCCGGTCAGGGTCAGGTAAGCCGCTTCATAGCGGTGCTTCTGCAAATCGGTCAGCGCCTGTTGCCCTTCGACCTCGCGCTTGAGGCCACCGAAGGCGTCGAGGTCGAACGCCACGCGAGGCCCGATCGCGTAGACATTGGCGATGCTCGGGTCAGCCCCGGTGTGGGTCCGTTGACGACCGGCCGCGGCGGCGAAATCCACCTGCGGAAACAGCGAACCTTCCGCCGCTGCCACAGAGGCGGCAGCTTGGCGGAGGGTTGCGTCGGCGGCCAGCAGTTGCAGATTGCCGTCGATGGCGCGACGCATTACTTGGTCGAGTTTTGCCGAACGCAGGGCCGTCCACCAATCACCGTTGATGCGCTGGCCCATGTCGAAACGCTGTTCGGCGGGTTGACGTTCGGCTTGCTGATCGTAGTGTTGCGACGAACTCGCGGCGGGCCGTTGAAAGTCCGGGCCGACGGTGCAGGCGCTGAGCATCGCCATTATTGCCAATGCGCTGAGTGCACTGGGGAATGCGGAGCGGGTGAAGCGCGTAGACGTTTTCATTGTGCAGACTCCACGAATATCAGTTGGCCGCAGCAGGTTTGCGCAGGAACAACACCAGCGGGCTCACCACGAGCATCGCCAGCATCAGAATCTTGAATTGCCCCATCACCGCGACGAACGCCGCCTGATGGGTGACCAGATGGTTCAAACCTTCCAGCGCCGGCAGCGAGGTCGGCAGCGCCACGCGATAGGGCGTCAACTGACTGACCAGCGCCGAGTGCATCGCGTGGGTGTTGTTGAAGAAAAACAACTGCACTACTGCCACGCCGAGGGTGCTGCCATAGACGCGCATCAGGTTGAACAGGCCGCTGGCCTCCGGGCGCAGTGTCGGGTTGATGGTGCTGAATGCAGCCTTGCTCAGTGCCGGCATGAGAATGCCGAGGCCGACACCCTGGATGAACCCGGTCACCGCCACGGGCGTCCAGTCCATCAACGGCGAGTAACCGAGCATCAGCCAGTTGGCGTACACCACCAGGGCAATGCCCACTGCTATGAACGCGCGGGTGTCGACCCACGCCGGCGCCCGGCCTATCAACAGAAACGCACCGACCAGGCCGACACCGCGCGGGATGGTCAGCGCGCCTGTGGTGTCGGGTGGATAACCGAGAATCTCGTCGAGCATCGGCGAGGTCAGCGCCATGGTCGACAGCAGCACGAAACCGAGCGCGAAGAACATCACCGTCGACAACATGAAATTGCGGTCGCGCAGCAACGCCTTGCTGATGAAATGCGCCTTGCTGGTCATCCGATGGACCACGAACAGGTACAGCCCGAGCACACAGGCCAGCGTCTCGATCCATATTTCCGCCGAGTCGAACCAGTCCAGCCGTTCGCCACGGTCGAGGCACATTTGCAGGCCGATCATGCCGAGGGTGAAGGTGGCGAAACCGAAGAAATCGAAGGTTTGGCGTTGATCGGCCTTTTTCTCGCCGAGCAGCAGCGTCACCACCATGAAGATGTACGCGAGCAGTGGCAGGCTGAGGTAGAACATCGGCCGCCAGTCGAAGTACTCGCAGATGACACCGCCGATGCTCGGCCCACTGACGATGCCGAACAGCACCAGCGCCGTCCATTTAGGAGCGAACGCCGGACGTCGCTCGGCGGGCAGCGTTTCCAGCGCAATGGCCATCGACAGCGGCGCCAGTACGCCACTGGCCAGGCCTTGCAGAATGCGCGCAGCGATGAACTCCAGCGGCGTGCTTGCCAGCGTGCCCAGCCAAAGCCCAATGGCGAACGCCAGCAGCGCCAGTTGATAGACCCGCTTCAAACCGAAGCGCGCAGCCAGCCACTGGGCAATCGGCAACGTGATCGCGCTGGCGGCCAGATAGGCGGTGAAGATCCAGCCAGCCTGATCGTCAGTCATCGACAGGCTGCCCTGGATTAACCGCAACGCGGCATTCGGCAACGGCAGGTTGACCGATTGCAGATAGGTCGCCAGCAGGGCAACGGCGTACAACCAGCGTTTGTCAGCGGCGGCGTTCATCACGAATTACCTGCGCTGAGCAACGACTTCAGCGGATACCACCATGGCGTGCGGTGGCCGGTATCGACCTTGACCGTGGCGCTGGTGCCGGAGAACAACGGCAGCGTCGGGTCGGTTTCGTCGAGCTCGAGCCGCACCGGTACGCGCTGCACCACCTTGACCCAGTTCCCGGTGGCGTTTTCCGGCGGCAGCAGGGCGAAATCGGCGCCGGCACCGGGGCTCATGCTGATCACGTGCGCCGGCAACGGCCGATCCGGGTAAGTGTCGAGGGTGATGGTCGCGGACTGGCCCGGGCGCATATGAGTGAGCTGGGTCTCGCGAAAGTTGGCTTCAACCCAGATCTCCCGGTCGGAAATCAATGCGAAGGCCGCGCCGCCGTTGTTGAGGTAGTTGCCGACCTGCAAGTCATCGACTTTGGCGACGATACCGTCGGCCGGCGCGGTGACGGTGGCGTACGACAGATAAAGCTGCGCCTCGTCGAGTTGTGCCTTGGCCTCGCGCACGGTCGGGTGGCGGTCTATGGCGATGTCCGGATTGCCGTTGAGCGCAACCACGGTGCTGGCGATCTGTTGTTCGACCGAGGCGATGCGTTGGCGCGAGACCTTCAAGTCGGTTTCGGCGCGCTCATAAAGGGCACGCGAAACGAACTCGGTGGCGATCAGCGCTTTCTTGCGGGCGAATTCTTTCTGATCGTAATCCGCCGAGGCTTTCGCCGATTGCAGTTCCGCCTGTTGCTGGCGATAGCTGGCCTTGAGCCCGTCGATGCGCAGGCGCGCGTTGCCCAACTGCGCTTCGGCGCGGTCGACGGCAATCTGCAAGGGCTGCGGATCGAGCCGGAACAACAGCTGACCCTTGTGCACGCGTTGATTATCATCGACAGCGATCTCGACCACTTGCCCGGAAATCCGCGCATTGATCGAAGACTTGGCCACGCGAGCGTAGGCATTGTCGGTGGACACGAACGGCTCGTTCGCCACGTATTCGCTGTAGCCGATGATGGCGAAGAGCGCGGGAACACCGCTCATCAATATTGGGCGCAAGCGTTGCTTGAGTGGCTTTTTCGGCGGCGCGTCAGTGAAACCGGGTACTCGCTGGGCGCTCGCTTGTTCTGCGGTGAGATCAATTGGCTGGGTCATGATCTGTTCTTTCCAAATGCTGGAACCTGAACCGGGAATCGGGCCGAGCCGGACAATGACCGGTGACCGCGACGTGATTAATGCTGCAAAAAATCAAATCCGTACGCGGTGGGGGAGGATCGCTCCGTGCCGCTGTTTCTTCGTCGTCACACCCGATTCGAGTGGTGTTACAACAAACCTGCCGATCAAGGAATTTCTGGTTCCTTAATTTTGTGCGATGGTGTAAGAATATGAGCGACGCTCAACCCTTGCAAGGAATTTATACGAGATGGCACAAAATAAACCGACAGCAGCAAAAGGGCGTGGCCGTCCACGCGCCTACGACCCGCAAACAGCGTTGCAACAGGCACTGGGAGTGTTCTGGAATACCGGTTATTCCGGTGCGTCGCTGGACAGCATCGCCAGCGCAGCGGGGATGAATCGTCCGAGCCTGTACGCCGCGTTCGGCGACAAGCACGCGCTCTATATAAAGGCGCTCGATCAATATTGGGCTACCGCGCATGCCGCCATGCAGGCGGCATTGACTGACAGCAGCCTGACGTTGGCGCAGGCACTGAGCGGTTTTTATGAAGGGCAGTTAGCGATCTATTTTTCCGGTGACGGGCAGCCACGCGGCTGTTTTGCCATCGGCACGGCAACAACCGAAGCCGTCGAGGACCCGGAAATCCGTAATGTGCTGTCAGCCAGGCTGAGCCAGCTCGATGCCGATCTTGAAAAACGCCTGCAAACCGCAATTGATGCCGGCGAGCTGAAAACCGACAGCAATCCTGCGGCGCTGGCGGTGCTGATCTCCTCGCTATTGCACAGCATCTCGATTCGCGCGCGCGCGGGTAAATCCCGTGACGAGTTGGCGGGGCTGGCCGGCGATGCCATCAAGGTTATTTGCGGTTGAGAACGTGTGCGTCGATGCGTGCGGTGATCCACTGGCGACTGTAAGCCAAAACGCTTTCGGCAAACGCCGTCGGAAAGTGGATAAAGCCGTGAGGCGAGGAGGGCAGCAGGTACATCTCGACCGGCGCCGATTGCCGCCAGCGCTCTGCCAGTTCGAGGGTGTCGTCGCGCAGTGGATCGAGTTCGCCAGCAAACATCAGCGCCGGCGGGAAGTCGCTGAAATCGCCATACAGCGGCGACAGCGGGGGCTGCTGACGTTGTTCATCACTCAAGTCCGGCGTGAGCAGACGCAGTGCCGTGACCATGCCGGGGCCGTCCAGCACCAGCGTCTGCGGCGGTGCGGCGTGCACACTTGGCGTGCCGCTCAGATCGTAGACGCCGTAATACAACAGCGCCCCGCTGATCCGTTGCAGCAGATCGGGCGATGATTTCAGCGCCAGCAACGTCGCTGCGGCCAGATGACCGCCCGCCGATTCACCGACGACGATCACCGGCAGACCGGCAAATTCGGCATCGCTCAACAACCCGCGAGCGGCGCACAGGCAATCGTCCAGCAAGCCTTCAATCGGCGTCGACACGGCCAGCCGGTAATCGACCGAGACCACCGTGACCTCGCAGGTATTGACCATGGCAATGTTGAAGTTGTCGTTCATCTGCGCATTGCCGATCACCCAGCCGCCACCGTGAAAATCCAGCACCACGCCTTTGGCCTGGCCTTGCGGCCGAATGATCCGCACGGGCACCGCGCCGTATATTTTCCGCTCAGCTGTCAGCCCGTGCCTGCGCAACTTGCCCGCACCGCCGATCTGGCTGGCGCGCAGCAGCGCCTGGATCAGCCGAGGCGTGAGGCGATTGCGGATCTTGAAGCGCGGCAGCCAGGCGAGTTTCCTGTTGAACGCGCGCACCTGCGCCAACTCGCGCTCGCCCTGTGGCCACGGTGTTGCGCTACCCCAGTTGGAATCAGTCATCAGCGGTTCTTGAGCAGGATGGAGAAATTCAACGCGGCGGCAACGCACAACCACGCCAGGTACGGAAACAGGATCAGGCCAGTGATCAGGTCCAGTTGCAACGCCAGCACCACCATCGCGGCCACCACCAGCCACAGCAACGTGAGGATCACCATCGCGGCGAACACCTGATGCGCGCCGAAAAACACCGGCGTCCACAGCGTGTTCAGGGCAATCTGCGCCGCCCATAACGCCAGCACGGTCTGACTGCCAGGGATCAGGCTCAAGCGATAACCGGCCCACGCCAGCAACAGGTAGATAATCGTCCAGGCCACGGGAAACGCCCAATTCGGCGGGGTGAAGCGCGGTTTTACCAGCGATTCGTACCAAGGCCCCGGTTTGAACATCACGCCAGTGGTGGCCGCCGCAGCGCAGGCCAAAAGGAAAATGAAAAAGGTCATCGCCAGTCCTTAGCTGTGATCAGCTTGTTGGGAGTGTAAGAAGAGGACAGCCGGCCGACGCGAAAAGTTTGCCTCAGCGCCGCGCTTTTCTCTGTTCGGGGCGAGATGCAGTTGAACTAAAAAACTGACTGACGCGTCAGGATAATCAGTGCCTTCAACTTCAGCCACGGAGAAGACCATGTACAAATACCTGATCGAATACCGCTTCAACAACGAACCGCGCACTCATCTGCTCGAACTCAAGCAACCACAATTGGCCCAGCACGAGGCCGCTATGCATCTGCTAGAGCTGCATCTGGGCGATGCCGAAAACAGCCTGATCATGCCCACGGCGGATTCGACGCCCGAGCAAATCCTCGAACAGGCTGAGCGGGTAGGGCTGACGCAGATTCAGGTGAAAAACCAGGTACGCTAAGCTGCTGTTGGTAACGCATGTTGTGCGCCTGCTCGCGACCGAGGATGGGTTTGCCCGAGTGTTGATGCGCAAAATGCTGAGTGCTTGATCTGCTCGCCTCAGCAGACCGCCGGTTCCTGCGCATTCTGCTCGCTGAGCACACTCATGCGTTCCCCATAGACGCGTAGAAACTCCTCGGCGGCCATCGGTTTGCCGAACAGCCAGCCCTGGCCAAAGTGCACGCCACGCCCGCGCAGATAATCCGCCTGCGCCTCGGTCTCGATGCCTTCGGCGACAATCTGCAGACGCAGGCTCTTGGCCATTTCGATGATGTGCGACGTCACCGAACCGGTCGCGGCATCCTGATCGATGTTGTCGACGAACGACTTGTCGATCTTCAGCACGTCCAGCGGCAGTTGTTGCAAGTGCTGAAGGCTGGAGAAACCGGTGCCGAAATCGTCGATCGCGGCCAGATAACCCAGCTCTCGGGCATGATTGACCGTGGTGCGCGCCGAGTCGATCTCGACAAAACCGCGCTCGGTCGCTTCCAGCCAGATCTGCTTCTGCTGCACATTGGCCTGGCGCAGCGCCGCTTCGAGTTTCGGCAGGAAACGGCCGCTGCTGACGTCCTTGGCCGCCAGGTTGATCGCCACGTGCAGGCTGCGATCCTTGACCAGTAGCGGGCCGAGGTCGCGCATCACCGAATCGATCACTTGGTCGGTGATCGGCAGGATCAGACCACTGTGTTCCGCCAAAGGAATAAAGGTATCCGGGCGCACCAGGCTGCCGTCCGGATGTTGCCAGCGCACCAGTGCTTCCGCGCCGACCCAGGCGCCATCGTCGAGGCTGACGATCGGTTGATAGTGAACGACGAACTCGCGATTGCGCACCGCCAGTTTCAGCTCGGCCAGCGGCGACAAACGTTGACGGGTGCGCCGGACGATCATCAACACCAACATCCCGGCGAACAGCCCGCCGATGGGCAACAAGAGCATTTCGCGGCGCAACAGGCCCTGCATCAATTCATGCCGCGACAGGGCGGCGATGGCCACCCAGTCGCCGCTGTGCACGAGGGTATACAGGTAACCTTCCTCCAGCGCCGAATGCGAACCGGAATGCACGCGGCTGAGAAAGTGTTCCGCGCCCGGTCGCGAGACGCTGACCAGTTGGCCGGCAGCGGTGCCGACCGCCAGGTGCAAGTCGTCTTCGAGCATCACGTGCAGAAACTGCTCGGGATCGACCAGCACATTGAACGCTGCGTATTGCAGCGCCATCATCGGTTTCGCCGGGACGATGCGCGACTGCACGCCGAGGGATACGCGCACGCCGTCGGACGTGGTGAAGTCCTCGCGCCAAGGCGCTGCGTGTTGACCGACCGGGCCCCACGAACCGCAGGCATACACCTCTTCTTCGACATAGCCGACCGATTTCACGGAAAAGGTATTGATCGTCAGCAGACGCATCTCGTCGATGCTCGCGGGCGTGCAGGGCGCGAGGTGCGAACCGGCGATGCTTTTCAGCGCCCCTGCGGCTTCCTGAAACGTCCCGTTGGCGCGACTGGACGCCACGGCTGCAAGGGTTTCCAGACGTTGCTGGGCCGACGCCAGATTCAACATCCAGGCGACGTAACCCATCAAAAGTACCGGAAGCAAGACACACGGAAGGCCCAGGAGAATGCTCCCCCAGACAATGCGTTTTTTGTTCATGGCGCCACCTTGGCCAAAAGGCCTGTGACGTGCGCACAGCACGGCTGTTTCCAGCCACACCAGAATACGGCTGCGGCGGCGGGCAAATATTGCCGCAGATCAACATAACTGCCGACCCACGATCCCCTGTAGGAGCGAGCCTGCTCGCGATAGCGGTGTATCAGTCACATCACCGCTGAATGACCCCGCGCATTCGCGAGCAAGCCCGCTCCCACAGGTTTTGTGTGAAAACCGAGATATTCAGTAGCTCCGAGATCCCTGTGGGAGCGGGCGTGCTCGCGAATGCGGTGGGTCATATAGCCAACCAGTTGCCTGACACCACGCCATCGCGAGCAGGCTCACTCCTACAGGTTTTTGTGTGAAGACCGAGATCTCCAGCAACGCCGAGATCATTGTGGGAGCTGGCTTGCTCGCGAATGCGGTGGGTCATATAGCCAACCGTTGCCTGACACGACGCCATCGCTGGCAAGCCAGCTTGTATGCTGGGACTTGAAGGGAGGAGGAGGGACAAAGCCAGATTCTGACTGTTGACGCAGTACAGATCCGTGGGAGATTTCGCCCCTCCTCCTTTCACCCAAGCGCCGATAAAGAATGCATCTGGCCAGGACCGACGATAGGAACAAGCCTGCGCCCCTGGGTGAGCCCTTCAAGTGTTCAAAACCATATCTCGGGGGATGTTCAATGGCAATGCCGGTTTCTGTCGTAAAGCCTATTGTGGGCGTGGATGTCGCCAAGAATGAACTGGTCATCTATCAGGCCGAGCTGGATCTGCTCGAGACTATTTCCAATGACAAGACAGCCATCAAAAAATGGCTGAAAGCCTTGCCTGCACCTGTTGATTTGGCTATCGAATCGACCAACATCTATCACCTGGCGTTCGCCGATCTGGCCCATGAAGCCGGGTGCACGATTTACATGGTCGATGGCTACGCGTTGAGTCATTACCGAATAGGGGTGAAAGTTCGCGCCAAAACCGATGCGCTGGACGCCAAGCTGCTCGCTCGTTATCTAAAAAACGAATACGAAGAGCTTCATCCTTGGATCCCGCCATCGCCTTTATATCGCCGCCTTCTGAGCCTTTTCCGCCGTCGTGCAGCGCTGGTTCAGGCACGGGTTGGTCTGGTGCAAAGCTGGGCGAATGAACCGCTGCTCAAAAGCGCGTTTGCTGAGCAAGTGGCCTCAATGCAGAGGCTCGAAACATTGGTCGAGAAGATGATCAACGATCAATTAAAAGAGGCTGGGCTGCTCGCAGATCTGAAGCGCTGCACAAAAGTTGAAGGTATTGGTTTTTTGACCGGAGCCCGTTTGATCGCAACATTTCAGCGGGGCGACTTCAAAAACGCGGATGCATTTATTGCGTTTTTGGGGATGGATTTGCGCGTGTCGCAGTCAGGACAAAAGGACGGTCGCCGGAGCCTGACCAAACGCGGAGACCCAGAGGCCCGGCGACTGCTCCATAACGCAGCCATGTCGGCCAGCCGTACACCGGCTTGGAAAAGCTTCTACGAGGAGCAAAGAAACCGTGGGTTCAGTACGACACAGGCGCTGGTGATATTGGCTCGCAAGCTTGCGCGAGTCGTATTCGCGCTGCTGAAGGGGCAAAGCGAATACCAGCCGAAGGGAGGTTGAGGGCTTCCCCTCAACCATAGAATCTCCCACAGTTTTTGTGCCCGAACCACAAACCCCGCGCCACCCCAGATCCCTTTAGGAGTGAGCCTGCTCGCGATAGCGGTAGGACAGTCAAAAAAGAAGTTGGCTGGACGGACGCCATCGCGAGCGGGCTCACTCCTACAGGGGGTTGCGTGTTTGCCCAGGCTCTAAGCACGCAGCGGACACTGTGGGAGATTCTATGGTTGAGGGGAAGCCCTCAACCTCCCTTCGGCTGGTATTCGCTTTGCCCCTTCAGCAGCGCGAATACGACTCGCGCAAGCTTGCGAGCCAATATCACCAGCGCCTGTGTCGTACTGAACCCACGGTTTCTTTGCTCCTCGTAGAAGCTTTTCCAAGCCGGTGTACGGCTGGCCGACATGGCTGCGTTATGGAGCAGTCGCCGGGCCTCTGGGTCTCCGCGTTTGGTCAGGCTCCGGCGACCGTCCTTTTGTCCTGACTGCGACACGCGCAAATCCATCCCCAAAAACGCAATAAATGCATCCGCGTTTTTGAAGTCGCCCCGCTGAAATGTTGCGATCAAACGGGCTCCGGTCAAAAAACCAATACCTTCAACTTTTGTGCAGCGCTTCAGATCTGCGAGCAGCCCAGCCTCTTTTAATTGATCGTTGATCATCTTCTCGACCAATGTTTCGAGCCTCTGCATTGAGGCCACTTGCTCAGCAAACGCGCTTTTGAGCAGCGGTTCATTCGCCCAGCTTTGCACCAGACCAACCCGTGCCTGAACCAGCGCTGCACGACGGCGGAAAAGGCTCAGAAGGCGGCGATATAAAGGCGATGGCGGGATCCAAGGATGAAGCTCTTCGTATTCGTTTTTTAGATAACGAGCGAGCAGCTTGGCGTCCAGCGCATCGGTTTTGGCGCGAACTTTCACCCCTATTCGGTAATGACTCAACGCGTAGCCATCGACCATGTAAATCGTGCACCCGGCTTCATGGGCCAGATCGGCGAACGCCAGGTGATAGATGTTGGTCGATTCGATAGCCAAATCAACAGGTGCAGGCAAGGCTTTCAGCCATTTTTTGATGGCTGTCTTGTCATTGGAAATAGTCTCGAGCAGATCCAGCTCGGCCTGATAGATGACCAGTTCATTCTTGGCGACATCCACGCCCACAATAGGCTTTACGACAGAAACCGGCATTGCCATTGAACATCCCCCGAGATATGGTTTTGAACACTTGAAGGGCTCACCCAGGGGCGCAGGCTTGTTCCTATCGTCGGTCCTGGCCAGATGCATTCTTTATCGGCGCTTGGGTGAAAGGAGGAGGGGCGAAATCTCCCACGGATCTGTACTGCGTCAACAGTCAGAATCTGGCTTTGTCCCTCCTCCTCCCTTCAAGTCCCAGCATACAAGCTGGCTTGCTAGCGATAGCGGTGGGTCTATCGACATCGTTGCTGGATGGGCGGACGCCTTCGCTGGCAAGCCAGCTCCCACAGTGTCCGCTGCGTGCTTAGAGCCTGGGCAAACACGCAAACCCTGTAGGAGTGAGCCTGCTCGCGATGGCGTCCGTCCAGCCAACCTCTTTTTTGACTGTCCCACCGCTATCGCGAGCAGGCTCACTCCTACAGGGATCTGGGGTGGCGCGGGGTTTGCGGTTCGGGCACAAAAACTGTGGGAGCTAGCTTGCTAGCGATGACGGTGGGTCTATCGACATCGTTGCTAGCTGGGCCGACGCCTTCGCTGGCAAGCCAGCTCCCACAGTGTCCGCTGCGTGCTTAGAGCCTGGGCAAACACGCAACCCCCTGTAGGAGTGAGCCTGCTCGCGATGGCGTCCGTCCAGCCAACTTCTTTTTTGACTGTCCCACCGCTATCGCGAGCAGGCTCACTCCTACAGGGATTTGGGTTGGTTCGGGGTTTGTGGTTCGGCGCAAAAAAGTTTGGGATGTGGGTTAAGGGGGGGGTTGCAGGAGTTGGCTGAGGGTTTGCAGTTCGCCTCTTTCTACGTCGGAGACGAGGACGTAGCGCATGTGGTTGGTTTGCCACGAGACGACGTTGAAGCCGCGAATGGATTGGGCTCGCTGCGGTTTGTCAGCGTCGGGAGTCGGCAGGATGAAGACGTTGATGATGTGCTTGGCGTGGCCATAGCTGAGCGCTGCTGCGGTTTGGTGTTGCAGGTAGTCGAGGCGGCCGCCCAGCAGCGGGAAACCTTGCGCCGCGTAGTCGAACACTGGCGGCGAGAAGTCGAGTTTGCCGGTGAACCACGGTTTGACAGTGTGGCGGTCGGAGGAGACGACGTCGTTGAGGTGTTCGCCCATCAGCGAGCGCACGTGGCTGGAGACGGCTTCGTCCATCAACGGTTGTTCGCTGCCCGGCGTGGCGACGTAAAGCATCACCGCCAACGCTAACGCTGTCGCGGAAAAAGCTGGGGCGAACCATTTGCGCCAGCGTTCCATCAAGCCAATCGGCGGCGCTTCAGGTGGAAAGAGACTGGCGGCCAACGATGCCGGCGCCGGGTAATACGCGGCATGGCGCTTCACGCTGACCTTTAGCGCTTTCACCTCTTCACACACCTGCGCGCATTGCGCACACGCAGCCAAATGCGCCGCCACCTCCGCAGCCAACGCGGGCTCAAGCTCCTGATCCACATAACCCTGCAACCGCACCCGGCACACCGGGCAATCAAGTTCATTCATGATCGTGCAACTTCAGTAATTCAACTTTGAGCATCGCGCGGGCCCGGGCCAAGCGCGACATGACGGTGCCGATCGGGATGTCGGCGACCAAAGCGATGTCTTTGTAGGGCAGGTCTTCGAGTTCTTTGAGCACGATCACCTCGCGATACGCTGGCGGCAGGGCGCTCAGGGCTTGCTGGAGCAGTGCGGCGTTTTCGCTATGAATGGCCAGCAATTCCGGGGTCTGGCTGTGGCTGAGCGCGCCTTCGTGTTCGCCGATGTCGTCGTCAATCGGCACCCAATGCCGTCCGGCCGAAGCTTTTAGCCAGGTGTAGCTTTCGTTGCGCACGATGGTCAGGAACCACGCTTTGGCGTTGCCATCGGCGAAACGCTGCAAAAACCTGAAGGCGCGCAAGGCGCTTTCCTGCACGACGTCGCGCGCGGCGCTGTCGTTGCCGGTCAGCCAGCGCGCGAGGTTGTAGGCGGCGTCCAGATGGGGCGCGATCAGTTCCTCAAATTGCTTCATGGTTGGTTCCGCACCGTCACACCTCTATAACCGTGCTGCGTGGGCGTTTATTCCCGCGAAATTATTTATTTTTTGTGCGGAATAAACCGCCGCCGCGTTTGGTTTTCCTCGTGTCAGCTACCTCACTGTAGTTCGCCCGCGAGGACACACCGATGGACATGCACACAAAATCCCAACGCCGCACCGACGGCTTGCTCAACCCGGACCGACGCGCGTTGCTCAAGTGCTCGGCGTGGGCCGGGGCCGGCGTTATCTGGGCCTTGCACGGCGGCATTCCGAAAGCCTTTGCGCTGGATGCGACGGGCAACGTCAGCGATCCCAAGGCGTTGGCCAGCACCTTCCATTTCGTGCAGATCAGCGATTCGCACATCGGCTTCAACAAGGAAGCCAATCCGGAGCCGGTGAAGACCTTGCAAGTGGCGATCGACAAGGTCATCGCGCTGCCGAAAACCCCAGCGCTAATCCTCCACACCGGAGACATCACCCACTTATCGAAAGCCGAGGAATTCGACACGGCGACGCAGTTGCTCAAGGCGCTGCCGGCCACCGTGCATTACGTCCCCGGCGAGCACGACACCCTCGATGCGGGCGGCGGTGCGCTGTATCTGCAACGCTACGGCAAGGGCACCAAAGGCAATGGCTGGTACAGCTTCGATGACCACGGTGTGCATTTCATTGCGTTGGTGAATGTCTTCAATTTTCAGGCCGGGCGTGAGGCCAATCTGGGCGCCGATCAAATCGCCTGGCTGGCCGATGACTTGCGCGCGGTGGCCAGCAGCACGCCGATCGTGGTGTTCACGCACATTCCGCTGTGGACGATCTATCAGCCGTGGGGCTGGGGCACCGAGGACGGCGATCAGGCGATCGCGATGCTGCGCAAATACGGTTCGGTGACGGTGCTGAACGGGCACATTCATCAGGTGATTCAGAAGGTCGAGGGCAACATCACCTTCCACACCGCCCGTGGCACGGCGTACCCGCAACCGGCACCGGGCGCGGCACCTTCGCCGGGGCCGATGACCGTGGCGGCGGATCAGTTGCGCAATTATCTGGGGCTGACCGATGTGCGCGCCACACAGGGTGATCACCCGTTGGCGCTGATCGATTCGACATTGGTTTAAGGGGAGGGCGCAACGATGAAAACGCGATTTGCGGCGCTGCTGTGCCTGATGCTGTCGACGCCGACATGGGCGCAGGACGTGAAGATCGACATCAAGGAGTTCATGTTCGGCCCCAAGGATCTGACCGTGGCCGTGGGCACCAAGGTGACGTGGGTGAACGACGATCAGATCCCGCACACCGTGGCGGAAACCCACAAGGTGTTTCGCTCGGGGGCGCTGGACACCGATGACAGTTTTTCCTGGGTGTTCGATACGCCGGGGGAGTTTGAGTATTTCTGTGCGTTGCATCCGCAGATGATCGGCAAGATTATCGTGACGCAGTGACCCCTGATTTTCACGCCAGTCAGTGGTTCACGAAGTTTGCTCGGTTGCCGATATAGAGCGATAACAAATAATTTCGGGATTCATTGATGGCTGATTTGTCATGGAAGCAAACTCTTTCAATTTCACTTCTCACTGCTGCTATTACCCTGGGAGGTACGACCTACCAGCAGGCACATCAAGATCAAAGAGCGGACAAGGTAAGTTTTCTCGACGGTGCACAGACCACTGCACAGGAAACCAGTCGTCTTATGGATAACGGATACAACGCCCTTGCCAAGTTATTGAAAGGGATGGATCAGAAGGGTTGGGAAGATTTTTCCAAAGGGCCGCTGGATGAATATATGGAGTTTCGCCGAGGTTGGCGCCAGCAGTTGATCGCTGAGCACTTCAAGCTTTCCAGATACTTCGGTAAGGATATGGCAAACGAACTTATCAATATCGATGAGATCGACATTCGGCCTACGGACAATCGATCCTCGTCCAAACCATGCTCGCGCCCTGCAAAGTACCAACACTCTGATATCGAAAAGCTGGCCGCAGAGATCGAGTGCCATGCCCGTTTTATGACGGTCAAGCAAGATGCAGTCAATGGCCGATTGGACGCCCAGCAAACGGATGAACTCGTTGAAGCGCTCAATTCAAAAATGGACTTGATGAATGAAACGAAAAACCTGCTTCGGAAATACGATAAAGCTTCGGTCTCCTACTTGAGGAAACTGGACACCCGTTTGACAACGCTAGGCGTCTCGACAGTGACGGCCCTATAAGAAGCCGCCCCCCTGTAGGAGCTGCCGCAGGCTGCGATCTTTTGATCTTGATATTGATCTTGAAAAACAAGATCAAAAGATCGCAGCCTGCGGCAGCTCCTACACGTTACGGTCGAGCTCAAGACTTTGACTCAGAATCTTGTCACCACGCCAAAATCTTCTGCAGATCATCCCGCTATCTGTTCGCGGGCTATGTGCGACAGCAGGGCTGCGTCGAGCAGTTGATGCATCTGCACCGCATCGGCAAAGGTACCGGCGCTGTGGGTGCCGTTTTTGATGTCATCGGCATAAGCGGCATACAGATACGCCAGTTCCAGCACCGCCGACGGCAGTTCGGTGGATTTCAGCGGGTCGTAACCCTCTGGCACTGGCAGCACTTGCAGCGGCAGGTTGTCGCCGTGGGCGCCTTCGATCACGTAGTCGTCACCGATGTCGCCGAAGGCTGAACGGTTGCTGATGCGCAGGTCTCCGGCGTCACCGGTGATATCGATCTGCACGCCGGAGCCGTTGCGCTTGCCGCCTTCGATATGCACCGACAGTACCGCGTTGTCGCCGAGCATACCGCTGAGCACCAGTTGATCGGGTGCGGCGCTTTCGAGTACTTCCCCGGTCTCGCGGATGGTCACCAGCGGAAACTGGTTGACCAGTAAACCGCTGACCTGATGTGGCCAACCGGTGGCGGTCAACAGCATGTCGAGAAAGTGCCCGGCGTAGATCGCGATCACGCTGGAGAAGTTTTCTGCCGGCGCCGTCCAGCGCAGGGCGTTGGGGCGCAGGGCCTGGAAATAATTCATGCTGACGTGCATGCGCACCGAGCGCAATTTGCCGACGTAGCCGCTTTGCAGCAGGTCGCGCAGGTAACGATTGTGCGGCGCAAGGCGTCGCTGCAAGCCGACGATGGTGCGCACCCCGGCAGCTTCGGCGAGGCGCAGCAGCTCTTGCGAGGTTGCTGTGCTCGGCGTCAGCGGCCATTCGCAATAGACGTCTTTCTTCGCGGCGATGGCAGCGCGCACCGCCACTTCATGTTGCGGCGCGGTGGTCAGCACGACCACCAGATCGACTTCTGAATGGTTGACCAATTCTTCCAGCGAACCGACGACATGGCGGATGCCGTACTGAGCGGCAGCCTCGCTCGCGGCCGCTTCGCGCTGGGAATAGATCGCGCGGATTTCATACTGTGGCAGCAGTTGCAGAACCCGTACGTGGCCATGCTTGGCCCAGTTGCCGATACCGACCAGACCGACGCGGATACGGGGCGTCGTGGGGGTTGAAGTGTTCATCGCATACCTCGAAAAAGCCGTGATTGGCAGGCAGCGATTGTGCTGAGCGGTGCCCGGCGGAAAAAGGGTGTGGCGTTCGGCACTCTGCGGACTGCGCCGGGGTGAATCGGCGGACTCGTCGCAACAGCGACTGCGGACAGCGGCGGCACAAGTGAGTGGAAAGCCAGGCTCTTTTTCCGCCGGCGACGCACGCGGATCCTTGGCGCCAGTACCGCAGAGGTCGCTGGCTCTAACGTTGGCGCCTGCGGTGTTCCATTCATTTCTGGAGTGATCCCATGTCTTTTCCAACGACTGACTGTGCAGACGCCGACGTGTCTGCTGCTGCCGTCGACTCGGCGCAACCGCTCAATGCGTGGCTGGCGGTGTTTGCCGTGGCCATCAGCGCTATCGTTTTCTGTACCACCGAATTCCTCCCGATTGGTTTGCTGCGCTATATCAGCGCCGGCATGAACGTCAGCGAGGGCACCGCTGGGTTGCTGGTGACTGCGCCCGGTTTGCTCGCCGCACTGGCCGCACCGTTGTTGGCGATTGGCGTTGGCCGGATCGATCGTCGTTATGTGTTGCTGAGCCTGGCGGCGTTGCTGGTGGTCGCCAATCTGCTGTCGATGCTGGCGAGCAGTTTTGCGGTTTTGCTGATCGGCCGGGTGCTGTTTGGTATCGGCCTAGGGGGTTTCTGGGCGGTGGGCGCGGGCATTGGCAGTCGTCTGGTGCAGGAAGGGTCGGTGGCACGCGCCACGTCGATCATCTTTGCCGGGGTCTCGATTGGCATGTTGCTCGGCGGGTCTGCCGGGGCGTTGATCGGTGAGATGTTCGGTGTGACGGGCGCGTTCGCTTTGGCGCTGGGGTTGTCGGTGCTGAGCTTTGTTGCGCAAGCGTTGTGGCTGCCGAAGTTGCCGGTTGAGCGCGCCATGCCGGCGCGGGATCTGCTCGGTATTGTGCTGACGGGCAACGGTCGTGTCGGTTTGTTGGTGATGTTTTTGGCGCTGTGCGGGCAGTTTGCTGCGTACACCTACGTCACGCCATTTTTGGCCCAGCAGGCGCACTTTGACGCGGCGTCGATCTCGGCGATTTTGTTTGCTTACACGTTGGTGGGGTTGGGCGGCAATTTTATCGCTGGTGGCTTGCAGCGCTTCAATGTGAAGACGCTGCTGGCGGCGACGATTGGCCTGTTGTTTGGCGCGTTGGGAATGCTGGCGTGGTGGGCGACGTCGCCGATGTGGGTGTTGCTGTTGATGGCGGTGTGGGGCTTGGCTTACGGCGCGTTGCCGTTGGTGTTGCAGATCTGGATGGCCAAGGCTGCACCGGATGCCCAAGAGGGTGGGATGGCGTTGTTTGTCGCCAACTTTCAGATCTCGATTGCGCTGGGATCGTTGGGCGGCGGGTTGTTGGTGGATGGGTTAGGCGTGAGTCAGGCCTTGGGGTATTGCGTGGTCGCCGGTATTGCCGCGTTGCTAGTGTTAGCGGTTAACACCCGCAAGACCTGAATGGCCACCACCCAATGTAGGAGCTGCCGCAGGCTGCGATCTTCTGATCTTGCCTTTGACTCTACAAAAACAGATCAAAAGATCGCAGCCTGCGGCAGCTCCTACAAGGGGTGGGGGTTTCAGGCACTGAGGCGCATGGTTGGAGCGGCAGGCTTGGCGGCGAGCAAGTGGGCGGCCATGAAATCAACAAACGCCCGCAGCTTCGGCGAGCGATACGGGTTGGCCGGCCACACCGCGCGAAAGGTGCCGGTGTGTTCGGTGTACTCGCCCAACACCTGCACCAGCGTCCCGGCGGCGAGTTGCTGACGACAGGCGAAATCTGGAATGCAGACTATTCCGAGGCCAGCTTCGGCCAAGGCAATCAGCGGTTCAACCGTGCTGGACGTGGTCGCCACCGGCACCACCACATCCTCGCTGTCGACCGGCGCAATCAACGGCCAACGCTCCAGTTTTCCGTTGGTGGGAAAACGATGATGCAGGCAGCTGTGATCAATCAGATCCGCCGGTTTCAACGGCGTACCTGCGCGTTTCAGGTAAGCCGGTGAGGCCACCAGTTTAAGGTGATAGTTGCCCAGGCTACGAGCGATGAGCCGCGAATCCGAAGCATCCCCTGTGCGCACCACCACATCAAAACCATCATTGATGATGTCGACCAGATTGTCGGAAAAATGCAGGTCCAGTTCGATCTCCGGATACGCCTGCATAAACGCAGTCAGCGTCGGTGTCATCAACATCCCGGCCAGCGGCAAACTCACGCGCAGACGACCATGCGGCGCCGATCGGGTCAGCGCGAGGCCCGCTTCCATGGCTTCCATCTCGTCGAAAATCCGTCGACAGCCGTCGAGAAATTGCAGGCCTTCTTCAGTCAATTGAATGCTGCGCGTGCTGCGATGAAACAGGCGTACGCCCAAACGTTGTTCCAGCCGCGCAATCGCCTTGCCGACCGCCGAGGCCGACAGGCTCAGTTGATTGCCGGCCTCGGTGAAACTACGGGTTTCAGCCGCGCGGGAGAAGATCTTCAGCGAACTGAGGTTGTCGAGGTTATGCATGCGGAAACGCTCCGGGTCGGGCAGCCCACATCGCTGTAGGCTGCCGGGGGATTTACTGGGCGTAGAGTTCAACCAGTTGGCTGTTGAACGCGGTGACAAAGGCGTGTTCATCCGGCCCGGCATTGGCGCGCAGAGGCTTGGCCCGTTCGACGAGGATTTCGACAGCGTCGGTGCCCAGCGCGGCGATCGTTTCGGCGATGAACTCGTCCAGCGGCATGGCCAGTTCCGCTTCCGAGCTGTCCATCAGTTCGGTGCGCACCCATGGCGGCGCGATTTCCAGCACGTTGACCGAGGTGTCGCGCAGCATGAAGCGTTGCGACAGGGCGTAAGAATGCAGAGCCGCTTTTGTTGCCGAATACACGGCGGTCAAGGCCATCGGCACAAATCCCAACACCGAAGAGGTGTAGGCCACGTAGGCGTTATCGGCTTGCTTGAGATGCTCGATCAGCGCCGAGGTCAGGCGAATCGGCCCCATCAGATTGGTGGTGATGGTCGACACCAGCAATTCATCGTCAATAACGCTGGCAGCGCTGTCGGGAAGCATGATTCCGGCATTGTTGATCAGCACATTGAGCTGCGGAAAGTCGCGGATCAGTTGCTCGGCGACCTTGGCGATGCTCGCCGGGTCGGTGATGTCCAGCTCGACTGCGTGCATGCCCGGATTGGCGGCGACGACTGCGGCGAGATGGGCTTGGCGGCGGCCGGAAATGATCACCTGGTTGCCCAGTTTGTGCAGCGCTTCAGCCAGACCACGGCCAATGCCTGAACCGCCGCCAGTGAGGAAGATAGTGTTTTCAGTCAGTTTCATGATGAGTGCTCGCAAAGGGAATGAAAGAGGATTACTTGGCAGCGCGAATAATCAGTTCGGCGACCGCGTCGGGTTGGGAAATCATCGAGCAGTGACCGGCATCGACGAAGGTGCTGATGGCGCCAATCTTTTTCGCCAACAGTTCTTGCAGCGCCGGTGGAATCGCGTTGTCGAGGGTGCCGACCAAATACCAGCTCGGCTTGTTGCGCCAAGCGGCGCGGGTGAGCGGGGCGGTCAGGGCGGCGGCGGAAGTCGGGCGCTGATGGCTGAACAGCTGATGCTTTTCGGCGTCGCTGACGTCTTGTGCAAAGCCTTGGTAGACGCCGTTGTAGGTCAGGCTCAGGTTGCCGGCGTCGTCGCCACGGATCTCTGCGCTCATCAGCGAAGGCTCGACCCGTTCGGTCAGGCCCAACGCCGATTCACCGATGTCCGGGGTGAAAGCGTTGATGTAGACGAGACCGGCAACGTTGCGGTGTTCACCTGCCTCGCTGATGACTGCGCCGCCGTACGAATGGCCGACCAGCAGCGCTGGGCCGGGGCTGGCGGCGATGACTTCGGCGACGGCGGCGGCATCGGCGGCCAGCGAGGTCAGGGGCAGTTCGACGGTGCTGCTGCTCAGGCCGGCGGCGGTCAGTTCAGCGCGGACCTTGTGCCAGGACGTGCTGTCGGCCCAGGCGCCGTGGACGAGGATGACGTGTTGGATGCTGCTCATGCTTGATCTCCTGTGTCAGCAGCGGGCGGGTTGCCCGTGCCGTGACTTCAGGAACAATGCTATGCGTGAGCAGGGCGGCGGATGGGCCGTAAAACCGACGTTTCCGGCCAAAGCCGTTTGGCCGCAAATGCAGGTTGGCGATTCACACGGGCAGCGATTCTTCCAGCGGTTCGACGGCGCTGCGCAGCGATTGCGGCGATTGCCCGAAAGCACGCAGAAACGCCCGGCGCATGCGGTCGCGGTCGCCGAAGCCGGTTTCCGTGGCGATGTTGTCGAGCGAGTGCCGACCCTGTTCCACCAACAGCCGAGCGCTTTCCAGACGCAGGTTTTCGATGGCTTTGGCCGGTGAGGTGCCGGTTTCGGTGCGGAACACTCGGCTGAACTGGCGCGGGCTCAGGCACGCGGCGTTGGCCAGATCTTCGCTGTGCAGGTCTTTGCGCAGGTTGCGCCGGGCATAGTCGAGGGCTTGCTGGACGCGGTTGGACGTCGGGTTGAGCGCGACCAGTTGCGAGTGCTGCGACTGCCCGCCGGCGCGGCGGTGATAGAGCACCAGACTCTGCGCGACGCTACGGGCGAGGGCGGCGCCGTGGTCCTTTTCGACCATGCCGAGCGTCAAATCGAGCGCGGCGGTCATGCCGGCGGAGGTCCAGATTTTGCCGTCAACGATAAAAATCCGGTCTTCATCGACGGTGATCTGCGGAAAGTCGCGGCGCAACTCCGCCGCACGCCGCCAGTGCACGGTCGCCCGTCGACCACTGAGCAAACCGGCTTCGGCCAGGGCAAACGCGCCGACACACAGCGCCCCAACCCGACGCGCACGCGGTTCGACTTCGCGCAAAAACGCGACAACGCCCGCCGGCGTCGATGAGCGATCCATCGCGCCCGCCACCAGAATCGTGTCGTACACGGCATTGCTGAACGGTTCGGTGTGCACCGAGGCAAACAGCGAACTGGCGACAGGCCCGCCATGTTCGGACAACACATGAATGTCGTAGAGCGGCTCGCCGGCACTGCGGTTGGCAAACTCGAAGGCAGACAACGCGGCCAGGCTCATCACCTGGAAATCCTCGCGTATCACTAAGGCCACTTTCTGCACGGTGCAACACTCCTCAACGATCGGATGACAGCGGTGATTGCGGACAACCAGTCCGCAAAGAAAGGCCCCGCAGGCCGTTTTTCCCTGCCGACGGTTTGCCTACAGTGCGCTTCATCCCGCACCCCGTACAAGCCGAAACGGCATTGGCGAGCGACGCAGGCAAACCTTCTTCCTTCAAGCGAGTCACGATCATGTCCTCACTGTTTTCGGCAATCCATCTTGGGCCTTACACCTTGTCTCACCGCGTTGTCATGGCGCCGCTGACGCGCATGCGTTCCGAAGCGGGCGATCGCCCCGGTGAACTGATGCAAACCTATTATTCGCAACGCGCTTCGTTGGGCGGCTTTATCGTCTCCGAAGCCACCGTGGTGTCGCCGACCGGCAACGGTTATCTGGGTTCGCCGGGCCTGTACAACGACGAACAGATCCCCGGCTGGAAAGCCATCACCGAAGCCGTGCACGCCAAGGGCGGGACGATTTTTCTGCAACTGTTCCATGCCGGCCGACAATCGCATCAGGACATGCAGCCCAACGGCGCATTGCCTGTCGCACCTTCCGAAGTGGCTTATAACGGCGTGGCTTACACCGCCGACGGTTGGGTCACCAGCAGCCCGCATCGCGCTCTGACCGCAGCCGAAATCAAAGACTTGGTCGAAGACTTCCGCAGCGCCTCTGCACGGGCACTGCAAGCCGGTTTCGACGGCGTGGAAATTCATGGAGCCAACGGTTATCTGATCGACCAGTTCCTGCAGGACGGCAGCAATCAGCGCACCGATGGCTACGGTGGCAGCATCGAAAACCGCGCGCGGTTTTTACTGGAGATCACCGAGGCTGCGATTTCCGTGTGGGGCAGTCAGCGAGTGGCGGTGCGCGTGGGGCCGAGCGGCACCTTCGGCGACATGAAGGACAGCGATCCAAAGGCCTTGTTTACCTACGTGGTGCAAAGGCTGGATAGCCTCGACCTGGCTTATCTGCACTTGATCGAACCGCGCGTACTCGGCAACGTCATCGATGACAGCAAGGACCAGGCTCCGGTCGCGTCGCAGCTGATGCGCCGACACTATCGCGGGTTGATTGTTGCAGCGGGCGGTTTCACCGCGCAGTCAGCAGAGGCGATCCTGCAAGCCGGCGATGCCGATATGGTGGCGTTTGGTCGGGACTTTATCGCCAATCCGGATTTGCCTGAGCGTTTGCGTCGTGAGTGGCCGCTCAATGACTACGACCGCGACACCTTCTACGGCGGTACTGCGCGCGGCTACACGGACTATCCGACTTTTGTGCCGGAACGGGCCAAGGGCGTTACCGCTGAGGCTTAAGCAATGAGAGCGGGGGCATGCTGTCGTCGAGAGGGCGTGCCCGCCGTTTCAGGATGAAAACTGTCGAATACCGTGGCGATTGCCGCAGCGTTGATCGCTTGCGGCAGTTGCCCCTCACTCACACAAGTGCTCAATCGATGATCCTGAAGGGCCAGTCACAGGCCCTTCAGGCACGGCGCCATTCCGCGCGCTGGCGACTTGGACTCAGCCCTGCGCTTCATCCTTCAAATCATCCAGCGCGTCGATGATCGCCTCATCGCTGTCCGCCATCGCTTCTTGCATGTCTTTGGTGATGGTGGTCTGGATGGTCATGACTTTTTCAGCCAGATCGCGACCTTTTTTCGAGGTCAGGATGATCGCCATGGCCTGCTCGGGATGCTGGTTGGCGCGAATCATCAGGTCGAGTTCGTCGTTGTCGAAGTGGTCGGCGTAGATCTCGACGACCTTGTTCTTCAAGTCTTCGGGATCAATGTTTTCGCGCACGACGTTGCGAATCTGCTCGCGCTCAAGCATCGGGTAGCGCGAGGCGTAAGCGGTGGATACCATCTCGACCATGCTGCCATATTGCTTGGTCATGCCACTGGCCTCGACCAGTTCCTGCGCCTTGTCCTTACTGCCACCACAACCGGCCAGCGCCGTTGCCAGCAACACGGCCAGGGTGATTTTTTTCATGCTCATGAGCATTTGTCCTTGAAAGATTTTGAAGTGCAGAAGGCTTAGCGGCGACTCAGCGCGTAGGCGCCGGCGATGATCACCAGTACGACACCGCCGATGAATGCGCCGAGCGCCGGGAACATCGCCGCTGGCCACATCAGGCCCCGGCCGAGGTTGTAGAAGAAGCCTGCGTGGGAGTAGATGGAGCTGAACAGCCAGGAGTAGAGCGCGTAGATCAAGCCGATGACCAGATAACCGGAGATTATCTTTCCTTTGAGCGACATGACGTCTTCCTTGTGCGGGGGTGAAGCTGGGGATGGATTTTGAGTAACATACTATTTCAGTAGTGGCACATCAATGGCATTGCTGCACTCATCCGCTCAGCTTCACTGACGCAAGCGCTTGATAAACCGGTTGTTCCTGTCTGCAAAAGCCTCGCTGTCAGCGCTTCGCCAGATTGTCTTGCTGCTTCCAGGCCTGCTGCAAGAACTCGTTGATCAACGTTGCAACCTGCTGCTGGATAACCCCCCGAGGACGCGCAGCCTCGCCATCGCCACAAATGATTCCATCGCCAGGCACGTCTTCTTCAAGCAGTGCCACGGCACCCGGTTTGCACATGGCCAGGAAGGTGAAATGGCTGGCATCGCGGATCTCGACATACTGCGTTGACCCCTGCGGCAGGCGTTTGGCGAGGTCGGCTGACTCCAGTTGCGCAGGCAGATCCTGCGACGGCGCACCGGCAGCGATCACCAGCGCCGGCACCGGCAGCGCTGCCAGGCTTTCACTGGTCATCCCGCGCGAAAAACCGAGGTCAAGGGAAACCACGGCGGTGACGCGTTTGTCGCGCAAGTCGCTGGCCAATTGAGTTTTCAGTGCGGGCGTGCTGGCCGGATTGATCTTGTCGTAATTGATGCAACTGGCCAGTTGCGGATGAACCTTGCAGTCACGCGCAAACAGCTCCGGATCGAACCGCGCACCGGCGATTTCAATGGCCGTCCAGCCGCCGAGCGAATGGCCCACCACAGCAATCTTTAGCGGTGCGACGGCACCAAACTTCTGCGGCTGCGAGGTCACCGCCGCAATCGCCCGGCTCAGGTCGCCCGGCCGCTGCCACAACTGCTCGGCAGCTTGCGGGCTACGGTCATGGGTGGTGGTGCCGGGGTGGTTGACCGCCGCGACGATGTAACCCTGCTGGGCCAACGCACTCGCCAGCCAGCCCTGATTGCTCCAGTTGCCCCGATAACCGTGGGAAAGCACCACCAGTGGATGCTCGCCTGCGGTGGGCGGCGCGTCGCGCACGGCGGCATTGCCGACAAACACCACATCGTCGGCGATCAATTGGGGTGTGACAGTGGTTTTACCCGGATACCAGACGACCATCTCCAGCGCACGCTCATTGTGCGGGTCGAGGGTCGAGGACTGGAAACCGATAGCGTTGACGTCAGCGAGCGCGCTGGTGGTCAGGCAGGTTAGAAGCAGGGCACCGAGAGCTGGTTTCAATGAGTGGATCTTCCATGATTGGGGGGAGGGGATGGCAATTTGCAATCCGCTGGCAGTGTGCAACACAGTTTGCACACTTTAAAGCTCCCCGCGCGCGATATTCAGGCCCGGCCGCAAGTGCCCCTGAATATCACTCCACGCACAGTTTCGGGGTAATAAGGATTTCCCCGGAAGCGTTGGCGCTGCTTGTCCCATCGACCTTGTGCGCAGGATCTTTACGGCCGGTCCATTCGACGGGATACGGCCCGGTCGCGGCCAGTATCGTTTGCATGCGAGTCATGAAATCAGCGTCGCTTCGGGCGTAGAAAACCCACTCTCGACGTTGCTCACCGGTCACGGTGCACACCCACTTCGCCAGGCCGTTTTCCGTTGCGGCCGACTTTAGCAAAACTTCCATTTCATTCATGCGCACCAGATCGCGAGGTCGCGGCAGGAGCTTCCGGGAAGTGTAGTTCCAGCGGACTTTCATCTTGAACGGCAACGCTTGCTGCTCCGCCGCGGAAATTGTGTTGGCAGTGTGGTAGATCATGGGACCGGGGATATCCGGGTAGTCGGAATCCTGTAGAGGGAACTCCCCCGGATCGGCGAGACGTGCTTGTGTATAAAGACCAGGGCCAGTGCCAAGAATGGCCTTGAGTGCCGCATCTCTTTCGTCATTACGGTCAACCACACAGTCCTCGTAAGCGGCACTCTGGCTTGGGCCTTCATCCAGGCACGGGTCGCGTTCGACCGGTGGCGGAGGATGGGCGCATCCCGTGTTGAGCAGAACTGTTGATGCCAACAGCAGTAGCAGCGGCAAAGTGCGATTAAGGGTGTTTTGGTTGTTGGATTTAATGCGATTCAAAAACGTGCCTTCCTTGCGGGGCGGGGAATAGTTTGGCGACGAGAGGCGTGCCGGAAATGCCTGATTAATGCCGCTTATCAAATCAGCGACTTTTTGAAATCACGCTACTCATGTATTGATTCAAGTCGCGAAAGTCTTCAACGCTCCAGGCGTGCGGCGCTATTTTTACGCCGTTCTCGCGCAGGGTCCTCGGAATCAAGTCGCCATTGGGGCGAAGGATGATCGAGGAGACGATGACCCCCGGATAATCATTCAGGCGTTTCTTGAAGGCGGTTGTTGTCAGGTCAGGTGTCGGCGGCTGGCTTTTATTGGCCAAGGGGCCTGTTGCCTTGATATCGGCTCCGTGGCACATCGCACATCGCTGAAGAAAAAGATTCTTGCCATTGGTGTTATCGGCAACGGACAAAGATGTTTGAACGATTGACAGAATTCCAAGCGCCGCGATAAGCAGTACTTTCATTTTTTCACGTGTCCTTGTGGCGGACCGGACTATCCGGTCCGCATTTTACGATCAGCTCTGGCAGAAGCGGATGCGGTTGCCGAAGGGGTCGTACACTTCCAGGACCTTGCCCCAGTCCTGTTGCACAACACTCGGACGTCCGTATCCATAGCGCTTGTTCAATAATTCTTCGCCGAACAATTCGATGTTATGCATCGGCACAAACACCGTCGAGCCTGGACTTGCATCGCCATGATGTTCGGAAAGATGCAGTTGCAGGCCATTGCGGCTGATCCCCAGGTAGAGCGGCAGATCCGCTTCGAACCGGTGCTCGAATTCGACACTGAAACCGAGAAAGTCGAGGTAGAACTCGCGGGCTTTGGTTTCGTCGAAAATTCGCAGGATCGGAATGGCTTTATCGAAGGTGATTGCGGATTCGGGTTTTGCCGCAGGCAGCATTGCCGATGCGGTATTCCAGTCCTTGTAGCCCAATTGCTGCGCGACTGTTTCCAGTGCTGCGCAATGGGTCATCGCTTGATCGCGCGACGCCAGTGCGGCGCGCAGCCGTTTGGCCATCTGCTTGGCTTGTTCGATTGAAAGCATCGTATCTCCTGTGGTCGAGATATTCTGGTGCTCGCGTTGCCAAACCTCGACTTCAAGAAATGCGCAGGGATTTGGGGGAGAGAAGCAATGCTTTCACCTTTCCTTTCGGAAGCGAGCGGCAGGCAGCATCAGCCTGCGCCGATGATACACAGCGGCCCAACACAACGAAAGCCGTCCCCACGCCCCTGTAGGAGCTGCGGCACGCTGCGATTTTTTGATCTTTGAATGCAAAATCAAAAGATCGCAGCGTGCCGCAGCTCCTACAGGGGTGGTTGCTAGACCTGATGTTATCGCCGCGATATCTTGGCGCCGCTGTCCGGCGAGGCAGCATCAATGGATCAAAGGTCCTGAATTCCTCTCAGCCGCGCAGTTCTTGATAGAGGCTGCGCAGAAACACATCTCCCGCTGGCGACTTCGACATCAGGTAATACCCGGACCAGATATCCCAGCCGGACGCGAGGCTGAATTCCGCACACTGGAAACCCTGGTGAATCTGTTCACTAAGACCAATGGCGATCAAACCCTCTTGTTCAAACCCGTGGTGGGTGATCAATCGCTGAGTCAGTACTAGCCATTCGGCCTCTGCCAACTCGTAAAAATCGAGCGTCAGACGACCGTTGGCTGTCGTGTTTAGAGTCGGGTTCACAAGGTATGGCCCCCGCAAAAAGCGCATGGTTAAAATCAGTTAAACACTGGTATCAGAGCAAACTCCACGAAACCCCGACATAAACCCCCATCCCTTCACCCGGCGTCGACCGCGCAGCATCCACTCCTTTGTCGTCATAGCCCGGAGTAACCGTCGCCGCGTAGTGCTTGTTGGTCAAATTACGCATATCCACCCAGCCTTGCCAGTCACCCTTCGGCGCGTTGTAGCCCAGCGTTGCACCAAACAGTGCGTAAGGATCGGCGTAGTAACTGTCTGCGTAATCCACGGCAACTTTGGAAACCAACTGGGTATTCACCGCTGCGAAGAAACCCTGCGGCCAGTCATAACGTAATTCGCCCTGGTAGTAGTGCATCGGCAACCCCGGCAAGCGGTTTTCGCCGAAGCGCTCATCGTCGCGATAGTGGAAATCGCTGAACGTATACGCCTGGCGCAAGCTCAACTGTCGGCCATCGGCAGCCGACCAGAGTTGGCTGTTCAGGCTGGCTTCGACACCTTGGTGCACGGTCGGGCTGGCATTCAACTCATACGGCGTGACGGCATTGGCATCCGGCAGCACCGACAACAACTCATGCCGCACTTGCGCGTAATACCACGCCAGACTCCATTCGCCGACGACACTGTCGCCGCGCCCGCCGAGTTCCAGCGTGGTCGCTGTCTGGTTTTGCAGTTTGACCGGATCTTTTTGCGTGCCGGTTGCCGCGCCGTTGCCGGCCGGGAAGCGCACGTTGGAGCTGTAGATCAGCGACCACGGATGCGGTGCTTCGACCGAGCGGCTGAGGTTGCCGAACACTTGCAGGTCTGGCGTGATCTGGTAGCGCAGGCCGAGGCGCGGGGCGTAGTCCCAGTCGTTCATGCTGGTTTTGCCGCCGCTTTGCGGGTAGGTCACGTCACTTTCACGGCGGGTGTAGAGGGCGGCGAGGCCGGTGGTCAGCCAGAGGTCGTCGGCGATTTCCAGGTCGTTGCCCAAGTGCAGGACGGTGTCCGAACCCTGATAGGTGAAGTTGCGCATGTGCGTGCCCGGCGCGTAGCCGGCGGTGTTGCCGGTGGGGATGCGCACCATTTCGCTGGCGCCGTCGTTGGGCAAATGTTTGGTCACGCGCAGGCCGACATTACTGCGGCTTTCCATGCCGAAAATCGTGTCGCGGCGTTTGTAGTCGAAGGTGCCGCTGACGTCGGTGTAGGCGACTTTCAGGCGGTTCGGGCCTTCGCGCAGGTCCATCGGGTAATCGTGATAGACCAGACCGGTCTGGATGCTCGAATCGTCGTCGATGTAGAACGTGGTCTTGTTACCGATGAAGGTGCTGCCGGGCTGTTTGCGGCTGTCGTCGCGCGACACGTAGGAAGGGTTGGCGGCGCGAGGATCATGTTCGATGGAATGCTTGGTCACGCGGCCGGCGAGGTCGTTGTCGGTTTCGCGGTAACGGATGTAGAAGCGTGTTTCCAGATTCGGGTTGAAGCGGTAACCGAAGTTGGCAATCAGGCCTTTGCTTTCGCTGGCGGTGTGATCCTGATAACCGTCGGCGTTGGCATCGGTCAGCGACACGTAGTAATCGAAGTCGCCCAGCACTTGTCCGGAACTCACCTGGCGCTGCTGATAACCGTGGCTGCCGGTGGCGTAGCGCACTTGCAGTTTCGGCGCGTTGTAGCCGGTGTGGCTGACGTAATCGATGGCGCCGCCGAGTGCCAGCGAGCCACGGTCAAAGCCATTGGCGCCGCGCAACACTTCAACGTGATCGACCCACAATGGTTCGAGCAATTCATAGGGCGTGCCGCCGGGGCCGGTCAATGGCAGGCCATCGAGCATCGTGTACAGCCCCGAGGCATGGGCGCCCGGCGCACGGTTGATGCCGGAACCGCGCACGGAAATCTTCACACCCTCGTTACCCGCCGACTGCGCGTAAACACCCGGTTGATAGGCCAGTACGTCCTGATTGCTCGCCACGCGGCCCTGCAAAGGCTGGCGCATGTCGACGACGTTGGTGGCGCCTGGCACCTGATCGAGCCGGGTTTTGGCCTCTTCAACGCTGGCGTCTGCACTGCCGCGCTCGTCGGCCGAAATCAGCACTTGCCCCAGTTCCATTCCTTGAGTCTCGGCCATCGCCGGGCAGGCAAGGGCCAGGCCCAGCAGGGCAGTGGGCAGGGATTTGGGCGACGGCATCGAGAAACTCCAGCGAACAAGGGGCGGACAATGAACAGTGCGACGTAACAAAGAACGAAGGAAACACATGGCGATTTGGCTTTTTGCCCGTTAATGGCAAACCGCAAGTCGTGGGCTAACCTCACGTGTCTGGTTTGCCGCGTCAATAAACGCTTTGTTTCCGCAATCATTCGTGAGGGCTTGGTCATGGCAAAAGACAAAAAGAAGGCCGTCAAGGCGCCTGAAAGTCCGAAGTTGAAAAACAAGGATTACCTTGAGCAGTTGCGCAAGCTGCACGTTGAGCTGGTGAAGCTGCAGGAGTGGGTGATCGCCAAGGGCGTCAAGGTCTGCATCGTCTTCGAAGGGCGTGATGGCGCGGGCAAGGGCGGGACGATCAAGGCGCTGACCGAACGCGTCAGCCCTCGAATCTTTCGCGTGGTGGCGCTGCCGGCACCGACGGATCGGGAAAAAACCCAGATGCACGTTCAGCGCTACCTGCCTCATTTGCCGGCAGGAGGTGAAGTGGTGATCTTCGACCGCAGTTGGTACAACCGCGCCGGCGTCGAGCGGGTGATGGGCTTTTGCACCGAGGATCAGGCTGACAAATTCCTCAAGTCGATCCCGTGGGTCGAACATGCCATCGTCCAGTCGGGGGTGATCCTGCTCAAGTATTGGCTCGAAGTCAGCCCCGAAGAGCAGACCCGTCGACTTGAAGCGCGGATCAACGACGGCCGCAAGACCTGGAAACTGACGCCGATGGATCTCAAGTCCTACAGCCGCTGGTACGACTACTCACGGGCGCGGGACGAGATGTTCAAACACACCGACACCGAGCATGCGCCGTGGCTGGTGGCGGACTCGAACGACAAGCGCCGGGCACGGCTGAACATCATCACCGATGTGCTCAGCCGCATTCCGTATGAGGATGTGAAACGCGAGAAGATCGAACTGCCCAAACGGCAGAAACCGGGCAAATACCGCGATCCGGATTACCCCTATCAGCGCGTCGCGCAAAAATTCTGAGCCAGCAGAACCGCAGGCGCCAAGCTTGCTGGCGTACGCAACATCGGCGCACACCACAAATTAAGGTGGGAGCGGGCTTGCTCGCGAAGGCGCAGTGTCAGCCAACATTTTCGGCACAGACATTGCGCAATCGCGAGCAGGCTCACTCCTACAGGTTTCAATCAATCTTGCTGAGTGCGACCTTCCAGAATTTTGAATGCATCGTCCAGCGGCGCGTAGCCGACGATCGCTTTGGTCTGGTCAATGGCAAGGCGCTTGTAGCGGTTGTTCGAGACGCCATGGACCACATGGTATCCGCTCAGCTCGGCTTCAACGCAGTTGCGCAGTAACGCCACGACATCCCGCACACTGATAAACGCAGCGACGTCCCTGTGGCTGTGAACTTCACCCGGATGGAATTCGTTGACGTTGGCAATGCGCACGGCGATGGTCGTCATCTCACCGTCGTTGGCATACAACGACGCCAACGCTTCCCCGAACGCTTTGCCCACCCCATAAAGATTGCCGGGTCTCGGCGCCATGCATTCGTGAACTTGCACATCCTTCGGATAGCCTTCAATCGCCTGGGCGCTGCTGGCAAAGATAAAGCGCTTGCAGCCCTGCGTCTTCGCGGCGAGCAGCATGTTGTAGGTGCCCACCATATTCACCGGCAGGACAGAGGTCATGAAGTCCGCGTCGGGATTCGGATCCGCCGCGAGGTGAATCACCGTGTCTACGCCTTCACAGGCCGCAAGGCAGCCGGGTAGGTCGGTGATATCGAGAGTGCAGCTTTCCAGCGAATCCGGAAAACGACTGGCGTCGACATCGGCCAAACGCAAGTCCAGTTCATCGCCATAGGCCATCCAGAAAGCGTTGCCGATCTTGCCCGCAGCACCGGTGACCAGGATTTTTCGCGTACTCATTTCCGTGTGTCCTCAGGGTGAGATTCCATTCTGGCCGCTCGACCAATCCGATGAATATCATCCCCGGATGTTGCACATCAAGGTCTTTGCCGATTCCCGGCAATACCTGATCAGCCGTGCACGCAGCTCACAAATAGAAAGCGGCACCTTCATAAAATTCACTGTTTTCGACGTTCAGTGCTTTTGCAGACCGTCCGTCAGACACGCGCTGCAATCCATTGAACATACGTTCTTGCCGCTCTGACAGATAAGTCTGAGCAGACGAAATTTCCCCGTCGTCTGGCTAACGGGAGAACACCATGAAAGCAATCGTCTACAACGGCCCGCGTGATGTCAGCGTGCAGAATGTCGCGGATGCCAGAATCGAGAAACCTACCGACGTTCTGGTGCGAATCACCACGACCAATATCTGTGGTTCGGATCTGCACATGTATGAAGGGCGCACCTCGATGGAGACCGGCCGGGTGTTTGGCCACGAGAATCTCGGTGAGGTGATCGAAGTCGGCGCTGGCGTTGATCGGGTCAAGGTCGGTGACCGGGTATGTCTGCCTTTCAACATCGGGTGCGGCTTCTGCGAGAACTGCGAAAAAGGCCTGACCGGTTTTTGCCTGACCGCCAACCCCGGCAGCGCGGGCGCCGCGTATGGTTTCGCCGACATGGGGCCTTATCAGGGCGGCCAGGCTGAATTGCTGCGCGTGCCGTATGCCGACTTCAATTGTCTGGTGCTGCCCGAAGACGCCGAGGAGCGCGAGGACGATTACGTCATGCTCTCGGACATCTTCCCGACAGGCTGGCACGCGACTGAACTGGCCGGTCTGCTGCCAGGTGAGAGCATTGCCATTTATGGCGCCGGGCCGGTCGGCTTGATGGCGGCGCACTCGGCGATGATCAAGGGCGCGTCGCAAGTCTTTGTCGTCGACAATCATCCTGACCGCTTGAAACTGGCCGCCCAGTTGGGCGCGACACCGATCAATTCGCTGGAGCAAGAGGCGGTGGATCAGATCCTTAATCTGACCCACGGCAAAGGCACGGACCGTGGTTGCGAGTGCGTCGGTTATCAGTGCTGCGATCGCCACGGCCACGAAGCCAATCACCTGACCATGAACAACCTTGTCGCCTCCACCAAAGCTACCGGCGGTATCGGTGTGGTCGGCGTGTTTGTGCCGCAGGATCCGGGCGCTGAAAGCGAGCTGGCCAAGCAAGGCAAGATGGCCTTCGATTTCGGCTCGTTCTGGTTCAAGGGCCAGCAGATCCGCACTGGTCAAGCCAACGTCAAACACTACAACCGTCGCCTCGCCGAGCTTATCCATCACGGCCGGGCCAATCCTGCGCAGATCATTTCGCATCGCCTGAAACTGGCCGAAGGGCCGGACGCCTACAAGCATTTCGATGCGCGTGATAACGGCTGGACAAAAGTCGTGCTCAAGCCAGCCGCTTGAGTCGCTTGCCAGCGCCGGCGGCACTCCCGCCGGCGCGTTTCTCCAGCGCTTTGCGCAAGCCATACCCATAAGAACAGTCGCTTATCCGTGATTCCATTGCCGAGTGGAGATACCTTTCATGAACGACCTTCCAGCCGTCAGCAGGGCAATCAGGCCATTGCCGTTCGAGCCTTCTTTCGAGCAGATCCCCGACGACGAGGCGCAGACCAGCGAGGAGTTGGCCAAGGCCCTGCATTCCATTATGGAGACCACCTTCAAGGACAACGGTCACGCCACGCGCAGCGTTCATGCCAAAGCCCATGGCTTGCTGCGCGGGCGGATCACGGTGCTCGATAACTTACCGGCTGAACTCGCTCAAGGGCTCTTTGCGACGCCGGCGACATTGCCGGTGGTTTTGCGTTTCTCGACCAACCCCGGCGACATTCTCGATGACAAGGTGTCGACCCCAAGAGGCCTGGCGCTGAAGATCACGGGTGTCGAGGGGGCGCGCCTGCCGGGCAGTGAAGGGGCAGTCACTCAGGATTTTGTGATGATCAATGCCAAAGCCTTCACCTCCGCCACGCCCAAGGCCTTTCTCAAGTCGCTGAAGTTGTTGGCGAAGACCACAGACAAGGCGCCGGGGCTGAAGAAAGCGTTTTCTGCGTTGCTGCGCGGTGTGGAAGCGGCCATCGAATCGGTCGGCGGCGAAAGTGGCACGTTGAAGAGTCTTGGCGGCCACCCGCAAACGCATATTCTCGGGGAAAGTTTCAGCACCGTTGCGCCGATTCTGTATGGCACCTATTACGCGAAACTGGCGGTGGTGCCGGTCTCTCCTGCGTTGACCGATCTGACCCATCAGCACGTTGATTTTGCCGGCAATCCCGACGGCCTGCGCCAGGCGATCAAAGACTTTTTTGCGCAGAACCCGGGGATCTGGGAGGTTCGCGTACAGCTGGCGACTGACCTGGAAAAAATGCCGATTGAGGATGCATCGGTCGAATGGCCGGAAAAACTCAGCCCTTACATTACCGTCGCTCGCATAGAGGTCGATGCACAGAACGCGTGGTCCTCCGAAAACGTTGAGGAAATCGATGACGGCATGTCGTTCAGCCCTTGGCACGGCCTCGCGAGCCATCGTCCTTTGGGTGGGGTGATGCGGGTGAGAAAGCCTGCTTATGAAATGTCTGCGCGTTTTCGCGGTGAGCATAACGGTTGCCCGATTCACGAGCCCCGTTAGTGTCGGGGACGAATCGGCGTTCCACCCGTCGATTGTCCTGAACCACTGCCATCCGGCGACTTTCTACCGGGGGAGTCCTCAAGGAGTAGTCCCTATGTTCGATCAGCGAAAGCAGACAAAACTGGCGGCATGGCGCGAACTGGCGACGCAGTCGCACAAACACCTGGACCCGGAGGAGCAGTATGACGAATTGCTCAAGGCTGCCGATGAAATGGAGGAGCAAGGGCTGATCACCAGCGCCGAATGGCGGCAACTGGTGCGTGATGCGGGGAGTGTGTTCACCGGCGATAGCGGGGGAACCCATTGATCACTGTGATCGGAGAAAAATCCCATGTTCAATATCTGTTTATCGGTGCCAACGAGGTGCAGCGTTCGTTCGGATTTTATCAAGCGATCCGCTGACTTTTACATCGCCTGCCTGCGCGATCCGGTGGGCAACAAAATCGCGGTATTTTTCAGCGGGTGAGTGCCTGCATGGACACGATCGATTCCGCGCTGATGGCGGCCCGTGCACAGTTCGCGATCACGATCAGTTTCCATATCGTGCTGGCGGCGTTGACCATTGGCCTGGCGAATTTCCTTATGGTGCTGGAAGCCTTGTGGCTGAAGACCGGGCGCAAGGTTTATCTGGATGTCTATCGCTACTGGCTGAAGGTGTTTGCCCTGAATGTAGCGGTGGGCACCGCGTCGGGACTGATTCTGGAGTACCAGTTCGGTCTGAACTGGTCGCGATTGGCGGTGCAGGCCGGCGATGTGCTCGGCCCGTTGATGTTTTATGAGGTGTTGGCGGCGTTTTTTCTCGAGGCCGGGTTTCTCGGGATCATGCTTTTTGGCAGGAAGAAAGTCGGGCCACGCCTGCACTTTTTTGCAACGTGCGCGGTGGCCACAGGTTCGCTGATCAGCGCGTTCTGGATTCTCTCGGCCAACTCCTGGATGCACACGCCCGCCGGTTTTTCGATTGCTGCTGACGGTCGTTTCATCGCCGAAAACTGGTGGACAATCATTTTCAATCCGTCGTTTCCTTATCGACTAGCGCACATGACCATCGCTGCGTTGCTCGGCAGCGCCGTTTTTGTCGGCGGTATCAGCGCTTGGCAATTGCTCAAGGCTTCGGACAATCCGCGAGCGCGTCTGCAATTCTCGATGGCGCTCTGGGTGATCGTTGGGTTGACGCCGCTGCAGATCGTGGTTGGCGATCTGCATGGCCTGCACACGCTTGAGGTCCAGCCGCAAAAGGTCGCGGCCATCGAGGGCTCATGGACGCGGCCAGCGCCAGGGGCGGGTGAACCATTGCGGCTGTTTGCCTGGCCGGACATGAGCGAGCGGCGCAACCACTGGGAGTTGGCGATTCCACGGATTGGCTCGTTGTACTTGCGCCATGACCTGAGTAGCACGATTGCGGCGCTGGATGAGTTTCCGCGCGCTGACATCCCGCCGGTGGCACCGGTGTTTTTCGCCTTCCGCCTGATGGTCGGGCTGGCAATCCTGATGCTGGTACAAGGCCTTGTCAGCTTGCGGCTGCGCTGGCGACAGCGCCTGTACACGTCACGCGGCTGGCTATGGAGCAACGTATTGCTGGCCCCGGCGGGTTTTCTGGCGATGCTCAGCGGATGGGTCGTTACCGAGGTCGGTCGTCAGCCGTTTACCGTCTATGGTCTGCTGCGCACGGCGGACAGCCTGTCGTCGGTGTCACGGGCGCAAGTAATGGGGGCGACCTGGTTGATCCTGCTGTTTTACTTGCTGATCTTCGGCATCGGCCTGTGGGTATTGTTGCGTCTGCTGCGTGAGCCGCCGCACGAGGATGAGCCGGGGCCACAGCCAACCCTGGCAGATGAAACGGGCCATTCTTGAGGAACTTCAGCAATGGACATCGACTGGATTACCTTGCTGTGTGCCGGTGCCCTGGTGTTCTCGGTGATGAATTACGTATTGCTCGACGGCACCGATCTGGGCGTCGGCGTGCTGATGGGCATGACCCGCGACTCCAACGAGCGCCGCGCGATGGCGGTGACGATCCTGCCGATCTGGGATGCCAACGAGACGTGGCTGGTACTCGGCGGCGGTGGGCTGATGGCGTTGTTTCCGTTGGCGTATGCCGTGCTGCTGCCAGCGGTGTATTGGCCTTTTATCCTGATGTTCCTGGCGTTGATTGTCCGCGCGGTTGCCCTGGAGTTTCGTGATCACGCCCCCGGCGAAGCCAGCAAACGCGCGGTCGATGGCTTGTTGCTGTGTGGATCGCTGGTCACCGGCGTGACGCAGGGCATAGTGCTCGGCACGCTGGTGCAGGGTGTTGCGCATCAGGGCGGGCAATACAGCGGTAATGGCAGCGAATGGCTCAGCCCGTTCCCGTTGTTCAGCGGAGTGGCGCTGGTTATCGGCTACACCTGGCTCGGCGCATGTTGGCTGCACTGGCGTTGCGTCGGGCAATTGCAACTGCGCTCGGCATGGCAAGCGCGAGGACTGGCGGTGGCGACCGTGCTGTTGCTGATTGTGCTGGTCGGCTGGACGGCGACGCTACAGCCGCAATATGCGCAGCGGCTCAGCGATCCACGCGTGTGGATGTCGGCAGGCGTCGTGCTTGCGGTGTTGTTGACGGTATTTGCCTTGGGGTTTGGCACACGTCAGCAATTTGTACCGCTGTTCGCCGCACTCGGCGTGTTTGTGTTGGCCTTTGCCCTGATGCTGGTGGCGCTTTACCCGTTGATCGTCCCACCGGATCTGACCTTGCAGGCGGCAACGTCGAGCCCGAAAAGCCAGTTGTTCATGCTCATCGGTTTCGCCGTACTGATCCCGGTGACGCTGATTTACAACACCTATGGTTTTCGCGTTTTCAGTGGCAAGGTTCGAGTAAGCGGGCAAGCGTGACGGGCCAACCGGCTCAGGTCACGCGACCTTTCTTTTGCTTGGGCTGCGCGCTTCTCGAGCTTTCCAGCAACTGTGCGAACGCGGCCTTGTCGATCGGTCGGCTCATGAAGTAACCCTGCACCTCGTTGCATTGATCCTTGCCGAGAATGTCCAGTTGTTCTTCGGTTTCGACGCCTTCGGCGGTCACGGTCAGGCCCATGGCTTTGCCCAGCCCGATGATGGCTTGTACCACCGCGCGGTCGTTGCTGCCGCTGCTGATCGAGGCGATGAAGCGCTTGTCGATCTTGATGCCGTCGAACGGATAAGCGCGCAGATAGCCGAGGGACGAATAGCCCGTGCCGAAGTCATCCATGTTCAGCCGCACGCCGAGTTCCTTGAGGGCGTTCATGGTGGCCAGCGCACCGTCGGTGTCGTTGAGCATGACGTTTTCGGTGATCTCCAGCTCCAGGCGGCTGGCCGGGAAACGTGTTTGCACCAGCACTTCGCGAACATCCTCGACCACGTCGCTGACGGCAAACTGTGCGGGCGACAGGTTCACCGAGAGCAGGATATCCGCCGGCCAGGTCAACGCGGTTTCGCAAGCCTCACGCAGCACCCAACGACCCAGCGGGACGATCAGGTCAGTCTGCTCAGCGAGCGGAATGAACACGTCCGGTGCTAGCAAGCCCTGAATCGGATGCTGCCAGCGCACCAGCGCTTCGACGGACACGATGTGCTTGCCATCAACCTTGTAGCGTGGCTGGTAATGCAGGACGAACTCGTTGTGCGTCAGCGCATGGCGCATGTCATCTTCGAGTTGTCGACGGGTCTGGATCTGATCGCTCATGTGCGCTTCGAAATAGCACCAGGTGTTCTTGCCTTCGGATTTGGCCTTGTACAGCGCGATGTCGGCGTAGCGGATCAGATCGCTGGCGACATAACCGTGGCGGCGGCTGAGGGCAATGCCGATGCTGGCGCCGACGTGCAACGGATGCTGCTCGAACAGCACCGGTTGATGCAGGCTGCCGATCAGCCGCGTGCAGAACTTGTCGATTTCGTTGTGGCTGTCCATGCCATTGAGCACCACCACGAACTCGTCGCCGCCCAGCCGCGCGACGATGTCGTGTTCGCGGGTGCACTCGCGCAGGCGTGCGGCGACTTCTTGCAGCACTGCGTCGCCGGCGGGATGGCCGAGGGAATCGTTGATCGGCTTGAAGTTGTCCAGGTCGATCATCAGCAGCGACAGCGCCGGCGCGTGTTCCTTGAGTAGCAGGGCTTCGTCGAGATAACGCGCGAGTTTGTTGCGGTTGGGCAGGCCGGTCAGGGCGTCATGCATTGACAGGTGCTGGATCTGGGCGTGGGCGGCGACCTCGTCGGTGATGTCGCTGGCGGTGCCGCGATAACCGATCAATGCGTCCTTGTCGAAAATCGGCCGGGCCGACAAGCGGCAGTGACGTTGCTGGCCAGACTGATCGCGGTAGGTGCAGCGCAGATCGCTGGCATTGGCTTCCTCGGTCAGTTTGCGCAACCACAGTTGCAGCGGCGTGGTGTCGCAAAACAGCAACTGACCAATGTCTTGCCCCAGCCACAGGGTTTGCGGGTAACCGGTCACTTCGCTGAAGCGCGCCGACAGATACGTCAGCGCCAAATCGCGGTCGACTTCCCAGATCCAGTCCGAGGCCGCTTCCGCAACGGCGCGAAATCGTTCTTCACTGGCTTCCAGACCACGGTTGACCGACTCCAGTGCGATGTTGGAGGCCTGCATCACAGCGAAGCTTTTATCGACGTATTGCGAGGAGCGCAGGGCATGCCGAAAAAAGTAGGCCGTCAACAGCATCAGCACCAACATCGTTGCGCCAAGGGTCGGCAACAACGACCACAACAGTTGCTGCCCCGGGCGTTCCTGGTCAGCAATGAGGCTGAAACCGGTGCTGTCCAGCGCCACCCGTGGCCGGTCTGGCGCGATGCTTTCATCGGGGGCGAGGGTCAGGTTGCGCAGGCCATAGCCGCTGCCGATCGCACGCAATTTGGTCGGGGTGAGTTTGTCGACGAACACCAGCACCGAGGTTTTCTGCGGATCGCCCAACGGTCGTTCATCGTTGGGCAGGATCGCCGCCGCCGAGACCAGCGCTGGCCAGCCTTCGAACAAGGCGTAAACGCTGACGGGTTTACTCAGGTCGGCCAGCCCGTGCACCTGATCCACCAGCGCGGCGGCCGGAAGTTGCAAGTACGCGGCGATGTCCGCATCGACTAATTGGCCACGCACCACAGCGTAGCGCGTGCGTTCGCGGTCAAGGACGAACACGCCGTCATAGCCGTCGCTGGTGAACAGGGTTTTGCCGATGTTCTGCTCGGTGTACGCCCAGTTTGTGTCCACCGGATCGCCGAGATGCTCATAGGCGGTGGTCCAATAGGCGTAGCTGCTGAGGTAGTTTTTCGAGGCGGTGATGCGGTTTTCCAGAGCGCGGGCCGAGTAAAACCGGGTTTCTTCGATTTCTTCCCGGTCGAGGCGGTTGGCAATGCCGAGTAAAGCGATGGTGGCCGCGATGACCCCGGTGACGAATAGCGCACCGACGGCAAAGGCCAGGCGCCGGGTGACGGCACCTTGCCGGGGTGGAAGGGGCGCCGCATAGCTGGAAATGTCCATGTGCTCGTCCTTGATCCGCTGTCTGTTGAATCTAGAACCACGGCGCGGGCGTAATGTTCCGATTCTTCTGCGCGACTGCCCTCAAAAGCGTAGTGAACCCGCTGCAATTTGCCCGTCAAAGGGGCAGTTGCCGATCAGCGGTGAATCCCGAAAGCACAAGACTTCCCGCTGAAAAACCGGATAATGGCGGCCATTCGTTTAGCCGTATTCTGGTAATCCTGCATGGAAATCAAGGTCAACTTTCTCGACAACCTTCGACTTGAAGCCAAGTTCGACGACTTCACGGTGATCGCCGATCAGCCCATTCGCTACAAGGGCGATGGCTCGGCACCGGGGCCGTTCGACTACTTCCTCGCGTCGTCGGCCTTGTGCGCGGCTTACTTTGTGAAGTTGTACTGCAACACCCGCAACATCCCCACGGAAAACATTCGCCTGTCGCAGAACAACATCGTCGACCCGGAAAACCGCTACAACCAGATCTTCAAGATCCAGGTCGAGTTGCCGGCAGACATTTCCGACAAGGATCGCCAAGGCATCCTGCGCTCGATAGACCGCTGCACGGTGAAGAAGGTCGTGCAGACCGGCCCGGAATTCATCATCGAAGAAGTCGACAACCTCGACGCCGATGCGCAGGCTTTGTTGATGCCGGCCTCCGGTTCCGATGCGGGCACTTATATTGCCGGCAAGGATCTGCCGCTGGAGCAGACCATCGCCAACATGTCGGGCATTTTGGCCGACCTCGGGATGAAGATTGAAATCGCCTCGTGGCGCAACATCGTGCCTAACGTCTGGTCGCTGCACATTCGCGATGCGCATTCGCCGATGTGTTTCACCAACGGCAAGGGCGCGACCAAAGAGGGCGCACTGGCCTCGGCACTGGGCGAATTCATCGAGCGTCTGAACTGCAACTTCTTCTACAACGACCAGTTCTGGGGCGAAGAGATCGCCAACGCCGAGTTCGTCCATTACCCGGACGAACAATGGTTCAAGCCTGGCCCGAAAGACGAGTTGCCGACTGAGATCCTCGACGAATACACGCTGAAGATTTACAACCGCGACGGCGAGCTGCGCGGCTCGAACCTGTTCGACACCAACTCCGGCAACACTCAGCGCGGCATCTGCTCGCTGCCGTTTGTGCGCCAGTCGGACAATCAAGTGGTGTACTTCCCGTCCAACCTGATCGAAAACCTCTACCTGAGCAACGGCATGAGCGCCGGCAATACCTTGGCCGAAGCGCAGGTGCAGTGCCTGTCGGAAATCTTCGAACGCGCGGTCAAACGCGAAATCCTCGAAGGCGAAATGGCCCTGCCGGACGTGCCGCAGGACGTGCTGGAAAAATACCCGAGCATCCTCGCCGGCATCAAAGGCCTGGAAGAGCAGGGCTTCCCGGTGCTGGTCAAGGACGCGTCGCTGGGCGGTGAATTCCCAGTAATGTGCGTGACCCTGATGAACCCGCGCACCGGCGGCGTGTTCGCCTCGTTCGGCGCGCATCCGAACCTGGAAGTGGCGCTGGAACGCAGCCTCACCGAATTGCTTCAGGGCCGCAGTTTCGAAGGCCTCAACGACTTGCCGCAGCCGACCTTCTCCGGTCAGGCCGTCACCGAGCCGAACAACTTTGTCGAGCACTTCATCGACTCAAGCGGTGTGGTGTCGTGGCGTTTCTTCAGCGACAAGGCGGATTTCGAATTCGTCGAGTGGGACTTCTCAGGCGAGGGTGAAAACTCCAACGCCGAAGAGGCCGCGACCCTGTTCGGCATCCTTGAAGACATGGGCAAGGAAGTCTACATGGCGGTCTACGAGCACATCGGTGCCAAGGCCTGCCGGATTCTGGTGCCGGACTACTCGGAGATCTACCCGGTCGAAGACCTGATCTGGGACAACACCAACAAAGCCCTGCAATTTCGTGCCGACATCCTCAATCTGCACACCCTGAGCAAGGTCGGCCTGCGCAACCTCGCCCAAGGCCTGGAAAACAGCGAGCAGGACGACTACACCGAAATCACCACGCTGATCGGCATCGAGTTCGACGACAACACGGCGTGGGGCAAGCTGACCATTCTCGAACTGCGTCTACTGATCTGTCTGGCCCTGCAAAAGTACGAGCAGGCCAAGGATCTGGTCGAAGCCTTCCTGCAATACAACGACAACACCGTCGAGCGCGGCTTGTTCTATCAAGCGGTCAACGTGGTGCTGGAGATGGAGCTGGACGAGGATCTGCAGCTGGAAGACTACGAAGCCAACTTCCGCCGCATGTTCGGCAACGAGCGCATGGACGCGGCGATTGGCTCGGTGAACGGCAGCGTACGCTTCTACGGCCTGACGCCGACCAGCCTGAAGCTCGAAGGTCTGGACCGGCATCTGCGCCTGATCGAGAGCTACAAGAAGCTGCACACGGCGCGGGCCGGTTTTACCGCCCGATAAAATCAAAACCCGTGGTGAAGAATGTCTTCATCACGGGTTTTGCGTTTACTGCAACGGCACGTAGATATCCGTTTGCCATTGCTCTTGCGGCGTCTCGGGATAGACGCTCAGGTAATGGAAAAACAGTGGCTGATCCCTGAGTTCCTCGCCACTGGCGGGTAACCAGTCACGGTAGATCGGATAGATCGATTCGCCGATGTGATCCGGTGACCCAGTGTGTCGCACCACCACGTAACGTCCTGCCGCGATGACGCGTTCGTGTACACCGAATTCGTTGGGCGCTACCGCCTCGTCAATTTCGCCGCACACGGCAAAACGGAAATCCTGCGCAGGCGTGGTGTCCGGGTTGCCATAGGGAATCCCGAACGTCCGGCTCGTCGCCACCGGTGATTGGCCGCTGTGCATTCGCCACTCGATGAATGTGCGCACGCTTTCGTTGACCAGTCCTGGTGGGCCGTGGTGTTCCAGCGCGGCGACTCTGACGCTGGCGAAGTCGACGATTCTTGTTTGCATGATGACGCTCCTGGAAAAATGAGGAATAGCGAACACCGCATTCCAGTGCTGCCAGTTGGCGGCCTTCCTGAACGCACTCGGCGCCATGCCAAAGTCGCGCTTGAACGCTCGGCTGAAAGCCTCCGGGCTGTCGAAACCGGCGTCGGCTGCGGCATCCAGTATCGAATATGGCCCCGTCGCACTCAGCCGGTGCGCCGCCCGGCGCAAGCGCATCAACTGCACGTAACGCGAAACCGGTACGCCGACAAAGGCACTGAACTGCCGATGGAAGTGAAACGCCGAAAAGTTCGCCACCTGACTCAATGCGTGGATCGACAAGTCACCTTCCAGATGGGCCTCGATGTAGGCAAGTACCGCGTTGAATCGCTGGGTGTAGGCGACTGGGGTCGGCAGTTCGGACACTGGATGATGTCTCCTTGGGATGCGGTCTGCAAAGCATCGGCGAAAGCGCCGGGATGGCGCCTAGCCGGGTTTGCTCAAATGTGGCATAAGTCCCGGCCAGCGCACATCAGCGTGCACCGCGTTTGCATGGAATAACCATTACGTCATGGAGATACCCGGATGGCGGAAAAAATCGTCAAGTCCAAACTGGTCAACTTTCTGGTGGCCGACGTTGAAGTCAATTACGAAGAGGTCGGCAATTTCTACGACAGCGTCGGCGCCGGCAATGTGAACGTGCTGGCTGGAGTGATGGACGCGTTCCAGCAAGCGTACGGCGGACTGTGGGTCGGCGGCAGCATGCAATTGACCAAAACCGCACTGCGACTCAACGCCAACGCCATGAACCGCTTGGTGCAGGACGGCACGCTGGACATCGAGATTCCGCTCGGCATGATCAAAAGCGTGTGCATCGACGGCGGTTTCATCACCCGGATCATCCGCCTGGATACCGATGCAGGGTGCGTGATGTTTCGTTGTTTTGGCGCTAAGGAAGTGGTCGCCCTGATCGAGAAGATGATCGTGCCGCGTGTTTCGTTGGCGGTGCTCAAGCGGGTTTTGTAAGTTTGATTTGACGCGGTTCATGGCGCTCGAATCGCGTTTCAGGGTAGGTGATCGAATGGCCGGCGAAGGACTCGAAGACATCCTCGCAGAGAATCTCGCAGTGGTTTTCTGCGGGATCAACCCGGGGCTGCTGGCGGCGGCTCAGGGGCATCACTTTGCCGGGCGCGGTAATCGCTTCTGGCGCACTTTGCATCTGGCCGGGTTCACCCCGCATGAAGTGGCGGCGGAGCAGGATCGTTCGATCCTGCAATACGGTTGTGGCCTGACGGCGGTGGTCGACCGGCCAACCGCGCGCGCGGATCAGTTGTCGCTGGCGGAATTCAGCGCGGCGGCGGAAGCTTTCGAGGACAAGATCCGCCAGCATGGGCCACGCTACGTGGCGTTTCTCGGCAAGGTGGCGTATGCCGCGCTGTCGGGCCAGAAGTACGTCGCGTGGGGGTTGCAGACGCAAACCTTTGGTAACGCGGCGGTGTGGGTGCTGCCCAACCCGAGCGGGCGCAATCTTGCGTTTACGCAGGAGCAATTGGTGGCGGCATACCGGCAACTGCGGCTGGCCAGTTCCGCTGTGCAGTGACCTGGCCGTGGGCGCGGCAATTTTTTCCTCGCCAGCCAGGATTGATGCAGTCGACGCTGCGCCGCAGGTCGCTACCATCCAGGCGGCGGTGGCGCTCAATACAGCGAAATGAGTGGCTGATTTCGCCACCATCGGGCCGACAAAATGGCCCCGGGAACGGCTTTACGTCCCCGAAAAATAATAACTGGCTGTTTTAAAACAAATTTTTTTTCATTCAGGGCTTCACAGATGAAAGGAATGTTGGTAAATTGCCGCGCATTCGCACACAGACAGATACACAGTGTGAGATACAGGGGCGTCGCCAAGCGGTAAGGCAGCAGGTTTTGATCCTGCCATGCGTTGGTTCAAATCCAGCCGCCCCTGCCATATTCAAGAAAACGCCAGTTCGCGAGAACTGGCGTTTTTTTATGCCTGCGATTTGTACGAAGCTGAATGTACCGGCACCATCGCGAGCAGGGCTCACTCCTGCATGAGGACGCGTTCCAACTGCAGGAGTGAGCCTGCTCGCGATAGGTCCAGCCCATTCACCGTCGATTTAACCCGCCAACTCGACTTCCTGCCCCCGCGCCCAATCCGCCACCAGCCGCGCCGGTGTCCCGCACACCTTGCGCTTGTAGACGAAGTGGTGGCATTTCTCGGCAAACCCGCTGCGGTTGTAGAGCATGTCTTCCTGCATCTCTTGCAGCTCACTGTCGCGGCATTGCTGAATCAGCACTTGATCAGTCCGCGACTTGCGCTCGCGCACGGCGGCGTAGGTCGGATCGCTGAGCACGGCATTGGCGCGTTGCAGCAGCCACAGGGCAAACTCATCCGGGCAGCGCGGGCCGATTTCCTGAACCATGCCCAATTGCAGCGCCTGGTGGGCGCTGACCGGCAGGCACGCCTGGGTCAATTGCTCGGCCATTGCCGGGCCGACTGCGCGGGGCAGGCTGTACGTCCAGTATTCCGAGCCATACAAACCCATGCTCTTGTAGTGCGGGTTGAGCACGATGTCGGCCCGGGCGAAGACAATATCGGCCGCCAACGCCAGCATCACACCGCCAGCGCCGGCATTGCCGGTCACGCCGCTGACCACCAGTTGCCGCGCATTCAACAGCTCTGCACAGACATCGTCGATCGCCTGAATATTCGCCCAGGCCTCGGCGCCGGGATCCTGAGCTGCCTGAATCACATTCAGATGCACACCGTTGGAAAAACTGCCGCGTCCGCCCCTGATCAGCAGTACCCGCGTGTCGCGCGACTTGGCCCAACGCAACGCTTCGACCATGCGCTGGCACTGCTCGGTGCTCATCGCGCCGTTGTAGAACTCGAAGGTCAGCTCGCCGACATGCCCCGACTCACGATAGCGCAGCGGTTGATACGCCTCGTCGCTGAACGGCTGGCTGGCGATCGACCAGTCCAGTGTCGGCACATTCGCCAATTGCCCGGCGAGCAAATGCCGCGCCGGTTGCTTGAAGGTTTCTTCGCCTGGTTGCGGTTTGCGCCGTAGCGAACCGAGCCACACGCTCTGATCACCTGCCGCCACCAGCACCGCATCATCGTGCACGGCGAGAATCTCACCGGGCAGACCGCTGCGCGAATCCAGATGCGCGTCGTACACGTAGTACTGGCCGCCGGCGAGGCTCGCCAACACACCCGGCTGGCCATCGGCAGCATCGATGCAACGTTTGATGAAACGCGCGCAGTCGTGCCAGCTGAAGCTGCGATCGACCTGTTTCATGTTCGGTTGCAGGCGGCCGTGGACGGTCGGATTAGCGTAATCCAGCGGTACCGGCACAAAGCCGTCGACGAATTTCTCCACCACCTCGCGAATGCAACGAATCGCCGCATCGCTGACCCGACCGTTGTACAGCTCGGATTTGCGCAGCCCCGACGGCAGATTGAATTCGCACGTCGCCCAGACCGGGCCAGCGTCCATTTCCTCCACCGCTTGCAGGGCGGTGACGCCCCAGCGTGACAGTTCGTTGCTGATCGCCCAGTCCAGCGCGCTGGCACCACGATCGCCGACGATGCCTGGATGAATGATCACCACCGGACGTTGCGTGTTGCTCCATAACGCTTGCGGTACGCGGTCCTTGAGGAACGGGCAGATCACCAGGTCCGCGCCGCTGTGTTCAATCTGTTCGCACACCGAAGGTTCGTCGGTGAACAGCACGACGCTGGGCGAGTGCCCGGCCTGACGCAATTCCAGCCAGGCGCGTTGCGTCAGGCCGTTGAACGCCGACGACAGCAGGATGATGTTGAGTGGTCGCATGAATGTTCTTCCTTGAATGGGATCAGCCGCGGGCTCCCGGTGAGCCGTCCCTGGCCTTCGATGGAGCCGGAAGATTAATCAGTGTCCAGGCGTGCACTCGTGACCAGGGTCAACGTTGTGTTGGCCAATGTTTCTGCGGCGATGAAGGGTCTTATGCAAAATTGTTTGTTTGTGATGATTTTTTATTCCTTCAAATGTTCTTGACGCTATTGCACAGTCGCGCCTGATCAGAGCCGGACGATCCCGGCAGAACGATGGTTTTTCGCAGCGGGTGGACCCCGTTTCAGGGAGCAAGGCATGGGTGGGCATAACCCGCATTACCAGATCATTGGGCAAATGTTCCAAAAGGACTATCGCTGGCTGTGCGCTGCCGTCGGCCGCACGCTGGGTTGCCCGCACGGCGCGCAGGACATTGCATCGGAAACGTTTCTGCGGGTTCTGGCGCTGCCGGATCCAACGGCCATTCGTGAGCCGCGCGCACTCTTGACCACCATTGCCCGGCGCTTGGTCTATGAAGGCTGGCGTCGTCAGGATCTCGAACGTGCTTATCTGGAAAGCCTGGCGCTGGCACCGCAACCGGTGCATCCATCGCCAGAAGAGCGCGCGCTGGTGATCGAGGCGTTGCTGGCGGTGGATCGCCTGCTTAACGGTCTGTCGGCCAAAGCCAAAGCGGCGTTTCTCTATCACCAGCTCGACGGTTTGACTTACAGCGAGATCGGCCAGCGCCTCGGCGTGTCGACCAGTCGCGTGCAGCAATACATGGTCGAAGCGTTCAAGCGTTGCTATCAGGCGATGCAGGCATGAGGCCCGACGAAACGCTGGTCGATGAGGCGGCGCAATGGATGGCGTTGTTGCAGTCGGGCGACGTCAGCCTCGGCGAGCGGGCGGCGTTCGATGCCTGGCGCGCGGCCGATCCACGGCATCAGCAGATCATCGAGCAAATGGGCGGCGGTTTGCATCTGCTGCGCAATCCGAGCCTGAGTGGATTGCCACGCAACAGTCTGCTGCACAGTCTGAATGCGCCGTCGAGTCGTCGGCGTTTTATCAGCGGCAGTTTGAGCGTGCTCGCTGTTGCCGTGTTGGCCGGGTTGCTCGGGCGGCGTTATGGCTGGCTGCCCGAAGCGGGTGAACTGTCGACCGGCACCGGAGAGCGCCGCGATTTCACCCTGCAGGATGGCAGCGCGTTGACCCTCAATGCGCGCAGCCGGGTGGTGCCGTTGTTCGACAGCACTCAGCGGTTGCTGGCACTGCGCAGTGGTGAGTTGCTGGTCGACGTCGCCAAGGATCCGTCGCGACCGTTTGTGGTCGAGACCGAACATGGTCGCATGCGCGCGTTGGGGACGAAGTTTCTGGTGCAGCAGGGCGACGATTCCACGCGTTTGGTGATGCTCCATTCGCAGGTCGAAGTGCTCACGGCGGGTGGCGCGCGGCAGGTGGTCGGGGCGGGTGAGAGTCTGACTTTCAACGCCGCTGGCGTGCTGTCCATGGAGCGCAACAGAGGCCACGAAGGCGCCTGGACGCAAGGACGGCTGGAGGTACGCGACCGTCCGCTCAGTGAAGTCATCGACAGCCTGCGTCGCTATCGGCGGGGCATTTTGCATGTCAGTCCGGAGGTCGCCGATCTGCGCCTGAGCGGTCTCTATCCGCTGGATGACAGTGACCGCACGCTGCAATTGCTCGAACGTTCGCTACCGATCCGCGTGACCTGGCACAACCCCTATTGGGTCTCCATCGCCCCCCGCCCCAACCCCCTGTAGGAGCTGCCGCAGGCTGCGATCTTTTGATGTTGTTTTTTTAAGATCAAAAGATCGCAGCCTGCGGCAGCTCCTACAGGTTGCAGCGGTCTTTTGATGTTGTTTTTGAGGATCAAAAGATCGCAGCCTGCGGCAGCTCCTACAGGTTGCAGCGGTCTTTTGATGTTGTTTTTTTAAGATCAAAAGATCGCAGCCTGCGGCAGCTCCTACAGGTTGCTGCGGTCTTTTGATGTTGTTTTTGCAGATCAAAAGATCGCAGCCTGCGGCAGCTCCTACGGGAAGCAAGGATCGAGATCTGCGGCAGCGCGGTGCGTTCTATTCGGTTATAGGGATATGACTTCTTGGCCTAAATGCCGGCCTATAAAAAGCGCCGGCCCGCTGCTCATTCCCTGCAGATGCCTTCAACAGGGAAGCCCCTCGATGTTCTCATTCAAACAACAATTACCTCGACTGACCCTCGCCGCTGCACTGGCCATGGGTATTGCGCCGTTGCCGGCGCTGGCGCAGGAAGCCGCTGCGGCGGTATTCACGTTCGACATTGCCAGCGGCCCGCTCGACGAAGTTCTACTGGATATCTCGCGGCAGACCGGCGTGCCGATTTCCTTCAGTCAGGACCTCGTGCAAGGCAAGCGCAGCGCGGCCGTGCGAGGTGCTTTGGGCGGCCGGCAAGCGGTGGAAAAGGCCTTGCTCGGCAGCGGCCTGCAAGTCGAGCAAAGCAATCAGGGTTTGAGCATTCGTGAAGCTGACGCTGCCGCACCAGTGCCAGCCAAAGTCACTGTGGTGGTGCCCGTCACCAATGCCGATTACCGCATGGAAAAAGTCACCGTCACCGGCTCGCGCATCGCCCGAGCACAGAGCGATGGCGCGACGCCGGTCAACGTCATCACCCATGAAGAAATGGAAGCGCGCGGCTACAAGAACGTCTACGACGCCTTGGCCACCCAGACGCAAAACACCGGCATGACCCAAGGCGAAGACTACGGCAACACCTGGCAACCGGCCGCCAGCGCGCTGAACCTGCGCGGCCTCGGCCCCAACCATACGCTGGTGCTGATCAACGGCCGGCGTGTGGCGGATTACCCCACGCCGTACGACGGCAAGGTCAATTTTACCAACCTGGCGAACATTCCTTCGGCGGTGATCGAACGCATCGAAATTCTCAGCAGCGGCGCCTCGGCGATCTACGGTTCGGATGCCATCGCCGGGGTGGTCAACATCATCCTCAAAGACAAGATCAACGGTGTCGACGTCAACCTCAAGGGCGGCACCAGCGAGCGCGGTGGCGGCGATAACCAGCGCTTGCAGATCAGCGGCGGCGGCAGTTGGGGGGATTTCGACGGCTTGTTCGGACTCGAACTGACCAATCGTGACCCGATCTGGGCCGATGACCGTGGCTTCATGCAAAGCGGCCCGTTGGCGGATGTCGGCTACCGCCGCGATCTGAGCAACAGTCGCTATCTCGGCCCGGGTTGCGGCGCCTATCAGGGCACCTTCGACAACAAGCTGTTCAACAGTGGCGGGCGTTGCCGCACCGATCAGATGTACAACGATTACTGGACCGTGCAGACCCAGAAGGAAAACTACGACGGCTACACGCGCGGCACCTGGCATTTCAGCGACAGCGGCCAGGTCTTCGCCGACTTGATGTACGGCCTCGACCACATCCAGAACAACACCCGTGGCCCGACCTTCACCTCGCCGGACTTCATCAACCAGAACAGCGGCAACCTGGAGCGCTGGTATCGTCGATTCGGCGAAGAAGAAATTGGCGGGCGCACCAGCAATAACAGCAAGTGGCGCGACACGTCGTGGACCGGCACCCTCGGCCTCTCCGACAAGATCGCCGACACCGGCTGGAGTTACGACCTGGCGGCCAATCGCTCGGAATATCGCAGCGTCAGAACCACCCGTTACACGCCGCTATCATCGATCCAGGATTTTTACCTCGGCCCGCAGTTGGGCGTGAGCGGCGGTTATCCGGTGTTCGCCCCGGATGCATCGCGTCTTGACCGGCCACTGACGCCGCAGGAATGGCAGCAGTTTCGCGGCAACCTGACCCAGAGTAGCAAGTCGGTGTCGACCAGCTACAACGCCTCGGTCAATGGTGATCTGTTTGATCTGCCAGCCGGCCCGGTGGGTTTTGCCGGTGTGCTCGAGGCGGGCAAGCAGGAATACCGCGTCGACCCGGATGACGGCCTCAACGACGGCAGTTTCTACGGCGTCAGCCCGGCGCAAAGCTCCGGTGGCTCGCGCAAGCGTTATGCGGCGGGCGGCGAGTTCAGCATTCCGGTCACCGACACCGTGCTGGCCACGGCGGCGGGGCGTTGGGATCAGTACAAGTTCAGCGGTCGCACCGAGCAACAGAAAACCTACAACCTCGGTCTGGAGTGGCGTCCGGTGACCAGCCTGTTGCTGCGCGGCAGTTACGGCACCAGTTTCCGCGCGCCGGACCTCAACTACATCTATCAATCCGACAGCAACGGTTACTACCCGGCGCAGATCGACTACTACGGTTGCAGCCAGGGCGTGGAGGGCGCCTGTGATCGCGGGCGGGTCGATTACACCCAGAGCGGCACCGCGAATCTGGAGTCTGAACGGGGTAAATCCTGGACGTACGGGTTTGTCTGGTCGCCATCGCGCAACTTCGATTTTTCTACTGATTTCTGGCGTGTCGAGATCGACGACTTGCTGACCACCGTCGACGAAAACCGTTTGCTGCAAGAAGAAAACGAATGTCGCAATGGCACCCAGGACATCAACTCGGCCAATTGCCAATCGACCCTGGCACGCATCGATCGCAACGCCGGCAACGCGGCCATCGATCCTAACCAGTTGCAGCGCGTGCGAGTGAACGCCATCAACGCCGCCAGCGAACGTGTCAGTGGCCTGGACTTCAAGAGCAACATCCGCTGGGGCGCCGGGCAATACGGCGCCTTCAGTTCGGCGCTGGGTTACACCCTGGTGCTGTCGCATTACTACAAGGAGTCGGACGAAGCACCGACCCAGGATTGGCGTACCTCGCGCACCAACTACGACTGGCGCAGCAAGGTCAACGCCAGCCTGACCTGGGATTATCAAAAAGCCACGGCGACGCTGATGGGCATTCGTTACGGTTCGGTCACCAATGGCGCAGGGGACGGGCGTTTGTCGCCCTGGACGGTGTTCAACGCCAGCGCACGTTACAAACTCAATGATCGGGCGAGTGTCGGGCTGACCGTGAACAACCTGCTCAATCAGGTTAAACACGATGATTCGGCAGGCTGGCCGTACTACCCGACCGGCAACTATGACCCGTACGGGCGGCAGTGGTGGCTGGATGTGAGTTATCACTTCGGTGGCTGATTGCGCGATTTTTTCTCGATGGCGTCCTACGAAAAACGGCGAGTTTTGCGGCAAGCAGGGAATTTTTCCGACGACTTTTTCAGGTTGGTCGTCGGACGCGGGATCTATAGCATCGGTCGTGACATTGAAGTCGCTGAGCGGCTTGAGCGCTCGGAGCCCAGACAAAGGATGGATTATGCGTACCCAACACATCGAGCATGAAACGCCTGCTTATTCCCCTCGCCATCTTTGGCGCGACGATCGCGCCAGATGCCCCATTGAGGATGCCGTGATGCCCGTAACTCAAACGCCCAGGCTTACGGGGCTGAAGAAGGTCGAGGGCAAACCTGTCGAGCTGCTCGTGCATGGTCAGAACATGGGTGACGATGCGATGCTGATCGTTCAGCTGACGAACGATGGTTTTGAGCTGAGTGACGTCGTCAACATGCTTTCAACCTCGCAAATGTACCTGCAAGGTGACATGGTCAAACGGATCACCGGCAAGTCTGTCAGGACCGTGCGCCGACTTTTGCAACAAGGTGATTCGGTTCGGCTTGATCCCCGGCAGAGCGTCATCGCCTATCAGTATGCGCTGATACTTGAGCTGGCCATTCGTGCATTTGCGGGACTGTCCCGGGCCGAGGAGTGGATGCAGAAGCCGAGCCCTTATCTGAACGGTCACGTGCCATTGGAATTGACCCTTCATCCACTGGGTTTTCAGATGGTCGAGCAATACCTGAATCAGATTCTGTATGGCGGCTACCCATGAATCCTTTGCCTTGGGACGAGCAATGGTACGCCTGGCGGCTGGACCGGGAGGCCTACGGAGGTACGTGGGACAGCGGGATCGGTTCAAAGCTGAAGGGTGGACGATGGAATGCGCCCGGTCGGCGAGTCGTTTACGCGTCGGTCGATCCGTCTTCGGCCATTCTCGAGGTGGCTGCCAATCGCAGTTTTGATGCGCTGGACAGCGAGCCGCATGTACTCACGTGCTTTGAGGTCATCAGTGATGCAAGGGTCAGAATCGTACAGCCAGAAGAAGTGCCAAATCCTTACTGGTTGAACCCCTCACGACCGTCACCCAATCAACAGCTGTTTGTCGACGCATTATTGGCCGAGCATCCATTTGTGCTGATCCCCTCGGTGGCAACCCGTCATTCATGGAATCTGCTGGTGAGCTGCGAACTGGCAGAGGGGCAATTCAAGATGGTCTCTCAGGAGCGATTTGGCCTGGATACCCGGCTGTTGAAGGAGATGGCATCGACCTGATGTGTGAGCATGTTTTTTTTGCATAACCTCATCACCCAACGGTCTAACCCGCGCTCTATAAATCCCTCTGCGTCGTCGCACATCCCTGCATAAACCAAAACGCAGGGATGGCTGTTCATGATTCAGTTTTCACCCGTTAAATCGCCTTTGAGCCTGGCCTTGCTGCTGGCTATCAACACGTCGCCGGCCATCGCCGCTGATAGCACGGCAAATGAACCCGTTACCCAACTGCAACGGGTGGAAGTCACCGGCACGGCAATCCGCCGCGTCGATGCCGAAACCGCAGTGCCGGTGACCATCCTGCGTGTCGAAGAACTTCGTGAGCAGGGCGTTTCCACCACTGAAGAGCTGGTCAGTCGCATTTCCGCCAACCAGTCCTCAGTCGGCTCGGGCCGTTCGGTGGGATCGAGCAGCGGCGGGGCGTCTTATGCTGACTTGCGCGGGATTGGCCCGAACAAGACGCTGGTGCTGCTCAATGGGCGTCGCCTGAGCAACAACGCCACCAACGCGATCAATGGCTCCGGGGTAGACCTCAACACTATTCCGTTCGCTGCCATCGACCGGGTTGAAGTATTACGCGATGGTGCTTCGGCGCTGTACGGTACCGATGCCATCGGCGGCGTGATCAACTTCATCACCAAGACCAGCCTCACCGAAGGGCAGATCAGCAGCAACTACGACACGCCAACGCATTCCGGCGGTGGTGAAAGCCGCAATTTCAGCGGCAACTGGGGCTTCGGTGATTTGCAGAATGACCGTTTCAACGTTTTCGGCGTGGTCAGCTACGACAAACAACAACGCCTGGCGGCGGATGATCGTGGCTACACCTACAACTATCAGCCCGGTCGTGGTCTTGATTACACCTCGGGTACAGCCTCGCCGGCGAACTGGAGTCAGGGGCGCAACGCGACGAATCCACTGGCGGGGTCTGGCTGCAACGCCCCGGGCCTGCTCTCGCGCAACGGCATCTGCCGTCAGAGCCTGTGGAATTATCTCGATCTGGTGCCGGAAACCGAAAAGACCTCGGCCTTCGCCAAAGCCACCGGCAAGCTTTCGGATGAGCACAACGTCAGTCTCGAGTATTTCTGGGCGCGCAACGAGAACCGCACACAGATCGGCCCCGGCACGTTGATGGGCAATCAGGTCAATCCGGGCTCCGCGTTCTACCCAGGCAACGGCATTACTCCCGGGCCAAACGGCTTTGCGCTCGATCCGACGCAGCCAGTGGATGTGAACTGGCGTGAAAGCGCTGTCGGCGCACGGCAGCATGAGGACGACAACACCGGTCAGCGCTTATTGCTGAGCTTCGACGGCACGCTCGTCGGCTGGGACTACAACCTCGGTGCCTCGTACAACCAGAACAAAGTGATCAATAGTATTGAAGCCGGCTACGTCAACGACCATGCGGTCAGCGCCGGCATTGCCAACGGTGTGATCAATCCGTTTGGCCCGCAGACAGCGGCAGGTTCGGCGCTGTTGGCAGCCAACGCGGTGGACGGCGATTACGCCACGGCGGTAGGGCGGGTGAAGGCCATCGACGGGCGTATCAGTCGCGAGATCGGTGACTGGTTCGGTGCCGGGCCTTCGGCATTGGCGTTGGGCGGCGAATACCGCAAGGAAGACTTCCACCAGGACTTCGCGCAGTTTGCCGGCGATGTGCAAAGCCTTGGCGTCGACCCCAACGGTAGCGTTGCCGGGGACCGCAGCGTCTCGGCCGAATACGCCGAGGTCAACGTGCCGGTACTCGATAGCCTCGAACTGACTGCGGCGGTGCGTCACGACAAATACAGCGATTTTGGCAGCACCACCAACCCGAAATACTCGTTCCGCTTTCAGCCGTTCAAGGAACTGGTGGTGCGTGGCGCTTACAGCGAAGGTTTCCGCGCGCCGTCGCTGTATGAACTGTACAACCCGACGTTCACCAGTTTCACCAATGCCAACTACAACGACCCGCGTCTGTGCGCTGGCGGCAATCCGAGCAACGGCGGCATCGCCAACCGCGATTGCGCCCAACAGTTCAATCGCAACACCGGTGGCAACACCGAGCTGAGCCCGGAAACGGCGCGCAACGTCACCGTGGGGTTTGTCTATCAGCCGTTCGACCGTCTGACCACCAGTCTGGATTTCTGGTGGATCGACATTGCCAACCAGATCGCCGAGTTCCCCGAGTCAGCGGTTTTCGAGAACCCGGAGCTGTACCCGGATCGCCTGATCCGCAAGCCTGACGGTTCCATTGATCATGTCGTCACCGGTCTGGCCAACCTCGGCAAGATCAAGACCAACGGGGTCGATGTCAGCTTCGACTATCGCTTGCCGAGCACGCCGTACGGCAATTTCGGCATCGGTCTGCAAGGCACTTACGTCACGCGTTATGACTACCAGCAACAGCTCAAGGGCGACTATATCGACAAGCTCGGCGACTTCCGTGGCGGCGACTTCGCTTCGGCGGGCGCAGTGGCGCGCTGGCGTCACAGCCTGACGGGTAGCTGGAACTACGGCCCGTTCGGCGCAAGTCTGACCAACCGCTACACCAGCGGTTATCACGACTCGGATCGCGAGGCGCACGACTACGTCGGTTCCTACAACGTCTGGGACCTGGCCGGCACCTACACCTGGCGCAAGACCCTCAGCGTGACCCTCGGCGCGAAAAACCTGTTCGACCGTGAGCCGCCATTCAGCAACCAGACCTACACGTTCCAGAGCGGTTACGACCCGAAATATGGCGATCCGTTCGGGCGGACGCTGTACACCCGGGTCGCCTACAAATTCTGAATGCCCCCCTGTAGGAGCTGCCGCAGGCTGCGATCTTTTGCTTTTTCAAGAGCAACAGATCGCAGCCTGCGGCAGCTCCTGCAGGGGCACGGTTGGCCTGCTGAAAAATTTCTGGTGACTGATCGGACGCCTTCGCGGGCCAGTAACAGCACCACGTAAAAAGGATCTGCCAAATGTTCGCCAGACACCCCATTCTGAGCCTTTGCCTGCTGTTCAGCCCAATGGCATGGGCGGCGCCGCAACCGTTCCTGACGGTTTACGGCGAAAGCCCAAAATACGCCGCTGACTTCCAGCACCTCGCCTATGCCAACCCCGACGCACCCAAGGGCGGCAGCCTGCGCCGCTCCTCACTGGAAAGCGGCCCCTTCGATCACCTGATTCCCTACACCGACAAAGGCACCGGCGTTGCCGACATTGACGGTTGGCTTTACGCGCCGTTGGCCTATCGCAGCAAGGACGAGCCTTACAGCGTCTACGGTCTGGTCGCGCAGCAGATGGAGCTTGATCCCGATCGCCGCTGGTTGCGTTTCTACCTGAACCCCAACGCACGTTTCGACGACGGCACACCGATCACCGCTGAAGACGTGCGTTACACCTTCGAATTGTTCACCAGCCAAGGCAGCCTCAAGTACCGCCAGCAATTTCGCGATGTCGCAGAAGTAGTCGTCGAGTCGCCGACGCAAGTGCGCTTCAACTTCAAGAACAATGACAGCCGTACCTTGCCCCTGGACCTGGCGACATTACCGGTGCTGCCCGAACATTGGTGGCGCAGCCGCAACTTCGCGGAGGGTGCAGGTTTCGAGATTCCGCCAGGCAGCGGCCCCTATCGAGTCAGCGCCGTGGATACCGGGCGCAGCGTCAAATTTCAACGGGTACAGGACTGGTGGGCCAAGGATCTGCCGATCACTCGTGGGCTGTACAATTTCGAACAGTTGAGTGTGGAGTTTTTCGCCGATACCGACGTTTCGCGTCAGGTGCTGAAGGCTGGCGGCTTCGATTACAACCGCGAATTCTCGGCCACCAGTTACACCATCGGCTATGCCGGCGCGGCGCTGGAACAAGGCAAACTGCTGCGTGAACATCTGGCGCCGGGGGCGGCGCAAGGTGCACAGGGTTTCGTCTTCAATTTGCAGAAAGCGCAATTTCAGGATCGTCGCGTACGCCAGGCGATCGCCATGCTCTGGGATTTCGAATGGAGCAACCGGCAGATGATGCGCAGCATGTACCTGCGCCAGCGCAGCTATTTCTCTCACAGCGCCTTGTCGGCCACCGAGTTGCCCGACGCCGAAGAGCTGAAAATCCTTGAACCGTTGCGCGGACAAATACCGGAAGAGGTGTTCACGCAAGTGTTTCAGGCGCCGAAAACCGACGGCAGCGGCAACGTTCGCGCCGAACAATTGCAGGCGCTGAAGTTACTGGAAGCGGCGGGTTGGACGCCGCGCGGCGATCAATTGGTCAATGCTGCCGGTGAACCGCTGCACTTCACCTTCCTCAACGGCCAGAAGGGTTTCGAACGGCTGCTGTTGCCGTTCAAGCGCAACCTTGCGCAGATCGGCATCGGCTTCGATATCCGCCAGGTCGACACCGCGCAATACACCAACCGCGTACGTAACCGCGACTACGACATGATCGTCGCCGGTTACCCGGTGAGTCAGGCGCCGGGGCGCGAGATGTTCAATTATTTCGGTGCTGACGGCGCCGCTGATCCGGGTTCGAACAACTACATGGTCTTGCGGGATCCGGCGGTCGACGCGCTGCTCGAAGGACTGGCGCAAGCCGACAGTCGCGAGAGCCTGCTGCGTCACGCGCGTGCTCTGGATCGGGTGTTGCAGTGGGGTTATTACTGGGTTCCCAATTATTACCCGCCGGGTATTTCCACGGTCTGGTGGAACCGGTTCGGCCGCCCGAAAACTGCGCCGCTGTATGACGCCGGTCTCGACACCTGGTGGGAAATCAGCCCCAACGCATTGACCCACGCGCAGATGCAGCAACAGCCAAAGGAGTACGCCCATGTGGGGTTATAGCCTGCGGCGTCTGCTGCTGATCGTGCCAACCCTGCTCGCCATTTTGCTGGTCAACTTCGTCATCGTCCAGGCTGCACCCGGAGGCCCGGTGGAACAGGCCATCGCGCGTTTGCAGGGCATCGGCGTCGGTGCGGCAGTGGGCGCCAGCCATGTCGAGACGATCGGTGGCGAATCCCGTGCGACGCGCGGGCTGGACCCGAAACTGGTGGCGGACATCGAGCGTCAGTACGGCTTCGACAAACCTGCCAGCGAACGCCTGTGGCTGATGCTCAAGAGCTATGCGCAACTGGATTTCGGCCAGAGTTTCTTTCGCGGCGCCAGCGTCACCGAACTGATCTGGCAAAAACTCCCTGTGACCTTGTCGCTGGGGTTGTGGGCGACGCTGATCACTTATCTGGTGTCGATTCCGCTGGGCATTCGCAAAGCGCTGCACAACGGTTCGGCGTTCGATGTCTGGAGCAGCGCGGCAATCATCATCGGTTACGCCATGCCGGGGTTTCTGTTCGCGCTGTTGCTGATTGTGGTGTTTGCCGGCGGCACTGCGCTGGACTGGTTTCCGGTGCGCGGGCTGATCTCGGAAAACTTCGCCGAGCTGTCGCTGTGGGGCAAGGTCGCCGACTATTTCTGGCACCTGGTGCTACCGGTGACGGCGTTGGTGATCGGCGGTTTCGCCACGCTGACGATCCTCACCAAGAACAGTTTTCTCAATGAGATTTCACGGCTGTACGTGGTAACGGCGCGCGCCAAAGGCTTGAGTGAGCGGCAGGTGCTGTACGGCCATGTGTTTCGCAACGCCATGTTGCTGGTGGTCGCCGGGTTACCGCAGGCGCTGGTGACGGTGTTTTTTGGCGGCTCACTGCTGATCGAAGTGATCTTCTCCCTCGATGGCCTCGGCCGCCTCAGCTATGAAGCGGCGGTGTCACGCGATTACCCGGTGGTATTCGGCTCACTGTTCATCTTCACCTTGTTCGGCCTCTTGATAAAACTGCTCGGCGACCTCTGTTACACGCTGGTCGACCCGCGTATCGACTTCACCGCGAGGGCTGCCTGATGCTGACGTTATCTCCAATCGGCCAGCGCCGTTGGGCGCGTTTCAAAGCTCATCGGCGCGGCTGGTGGTCGCTGTGGCTGTTCCTCGCACTGTTCGGCCTGAGCCTCGGCGGCGAGCTGATCGCCAATGACAAACCGTTGCTGGTCACGTATCAGGGCGAATGGTTCTTCCCGGCATTCAAGCGTTACACCGAAGAGGATTTCGGCGGAGAACTGCCGTTCCAGCCGGATTACCGCAGTGCACAAGTACGCGATCTGATCGAGAGGCAGGGCGGGCGCTTGTGGTTTGCGCCGATCCCGTTCGCGTTCGATACGGTGAATTACGACCTGACGGAACCGGCGCCGAGTCCACCGACCGGCGAAAACTGGCTGGGCACTGACGATCAGGCGCGAGATGTCCTGGCGCGGGTGATTTTCGGCGCGCGGGTGTCGCTGCTATTTGCGCTGGCGCTGACTGCGGTGAGCGCGTTGATCGGTATTGCCGCCGGGGCTTTGCAAGGCTATTACGGCGGCTGGATCGACCTGCTCGGTCAGCGTTTGCTGGAGGTCTGGTCGGGGCTGCCGGTCCTGTATCTGCTGATCATTCTGTCCGGGTTCGTCGAACCGAATTTCTGGTGGCTGCTGGGGATCATGGCGTTGTTTTCCTGGCTGAGTCTGGTCGACGTGGTGCGTGCCGAGTTTTTGCGCAGTCGTGGCCTGGAGTACGTGAAAGCTGCGCGCGCCCTGGGCGTTGGCGATGTGCAGGTGATCGTCCGGCACATTCTGCCCAACGCCATGAGTGCGACCCTGACGTATCTGCCGTTCATTCTGACGGGCGCGATTGCGACCCTGTCCGCGCTGGATTTTCTCGGTTTCGGCATGCCCGCCGGCAGTGCTTCGCTGGGCGAACTGATCGGCCAGGGCAAAAACAACCTGCAAGCACCCTGGTTGGGGCTGACCGCGTTTTTCGTCCTGGCGTTGATCCTTTCCCTGCTGGTATTCATCGGCGAAGCCTGCCGCGATGCGTTTGATCCGAGGACTTGATATGCATGAACATCTGATCGAAATACGCGACTTGCGGGTAGCGTTCAATGGCCAGCCCGTGGTGCGCGGCATCGACCTCGACATTCGCCCCGGTGAGTGCCTCGCGCTGGTGGGTGAGTCCGGCTCCGGCAAGTCGGTGACCGCGCATAGCATCTTGCAGTTGCTCGACCCGAACATCAGCCAAATCGACGGGAGCATCCGTTATGCCGGCGAAGAACTGCTTGGCGTGCACCCGCGCTATCTGCGGCAACTGCGCGGCAACCGCATTGCGATGATTTTTCAGGAGCCGATGAGCTCTCTGAATCCCTTGCACACGATCGAGCGGCAACTGGGCGAAAGCCTTGTTTTGCACAAAGGGCTGGCGGGTGCGGCGGCGCGCAAACGCATTGTCGAACTACTGGAGCTGGTCGGCATTCAACGTCCGCGTGAGCGGCGCAAGGCCTATCCGCACCAACTTTCAGGTGGCCAGCGTCAACGGGTGATGATTGCCATGGCGCTGGCCTGCGAGCCGCAATTGTTGATCGCTGACGAACCGACCACGGCGCTGGACGTCACCGTACAACGCAAGATTCTGCTGCTGCTCAAGGAACTACAGGAGCGCCTGGGCATGGCGTTGCTGATCATCAGCCATGACCTGAATCTGGTGCGCAACATCGCCCAGCGCGTGGCCGTGATGCGCGCCGGGTTGATCGTTGAACAGGCGTCCTGCGAGCAATTGTTCAGTGCGCCGCAACATCCTTACAGCATCGAACTGCTCAATGCCGAACCGGGTGGGGAGGCGTTGTGTCGCGATGCTGCGGAGGATTTGCTTGAGGTGCGCGACCTCAAGGTGCACTTTCGTCTGAGCGGTGGCTGGTTGCGAGCCAAGTCGTATCTGAAAGCCGTCAACGGCATTGATCTGAACCTGCAGCGCGGGAAGACCCTCGGCATCGTCGGTGAGTCCGGCTCCGGCAAGTCCACGCTGGGGCAGGCGATCCTGCGTTTGATCGATGCCGAGGGCAGCATTCGCTTTCAGGGCGAGGCACTCGAGCAACTCAGCGGCAGGCAGCTACGACCTTTGCGCAAACGTCTGCAAGTGGTGTTTCAGGATCCTTTCGGCAGCCTCAGCCCGCGCCTGTGCGTGGAGCAGATCATCGCCGAGGGCTTGCAGGTGCACAGCGATCTCAACGCTCGCGAGCGCGAGCAGGCAGTGATCGATGTGTTGCGTGAGGTGGGCCTCGACCCGGCAACGCGGCATCGCTATCCGCATGAATTTTCCGGTGGCCAGCGCCAACGTATCGCGATTGCCCGGGCGCTGATCCTCAAGCCGGATCTGATCTTGCTGGATGAGCCGACGTCGGCGCTGGATCGCACGGTGCAGAAACAGATTGTCACGCTGCTGCGGCGCTTGCAGGCGGAGCATGGCCTTACGTATCTGTTCATCAGCCATGATCTGGCGGTCGTGCGCGCGCTGGCGCATGACTTGATTGTGATGAAAGATGGCGAAGTGCTGGAGCGGGGGGAAACTTCGCAGTTGTTCCATTCGGCGCAACATCCGTATACCCGCGAATTGCTCGCAGCGTCCTTCAGCGGTTGATCCTGTAGGAGCTGCGGCACGCTGCGATCTTTTGATCCTGTTTGCAAATATCAGGATCAAAAGATCGCAGCGTGCCGCAGCTCCTACATGGGCTGAAACGCAAAATCCCGCCACAGGGGCGGGATTTTTTGTGTCACTGAACAGCGCTATTACGCTGGGAACAGCTCGGACAGTTTCATCGACAACATCATGTCGCCTTCAACGCGCAGCTTGCCGCCCATGAAAGCCTGCATGCCGTCGGTTTCGCCGCTGACGATACCTTTCAGGGTTTCGCTGTCCAGCACCAGCGTGCAGTTGGCGTCCGGGTTTTCACCTTCCTGGATGTCGCAAGTGCCGTCTTTGACGATCAGCGAGTACTGCTTGTCTTCGTCGGTGATGTTGAAACCGAAGACCAGATCCAGACCGGCAGCAGCGGCTGGGTTGAACTTGGCTTGCATTGCTTTTACGGCATCAGCTACGGAGGTCATGGTTCGATCCTTTCTTGGGTAATAGGAGCTGAGTGATTACAGCAAGGGTCACAGTTATCCGGACTCAGCGAAAAGTGATGAGTTCCGGAGCCTTCAGCAGCTGCAGGTGTGCATGACTGTTGAAGGAAGCCAGAGCCACCTCGCGACCGCGGAACTTCAGCTGGTTGAGCGAGGTGTTGACGATTTGCCAATTCAATTCAAAAGCCTGTTTGGCAGGCATTTGGGTAATCAGGTGGAGCAGGGCGGTGATAGTGCCGCCGGAAGTAAACACGGCGATTTTCTGTTTATCGCCGGCCTGTTCAAGAATTCGCTGCAGCCCGGCCTGGACGCGTTCGACGAAGCCCAGCCAGCTTTCAAGGCCCGGCGTGTCGTAGGTGCCGGCCAGCCAGCGCTCGATGATCAGCGCAAAAATGCGCTGGAACTCGGCACGGTTTTGCGCGGCATTGCGCAGAACATCGAGGGCTTCCGGTTCGTCTTCCAGCATGGCCGGGAGCAAGGCGCGGATCACCGCGTCGGCGTCGAATTCGTTGAATGCGCAATCGGTTTCGAGAATTGGAACCGGCAGGCCCTTGGCAGTGAATTGCTCCAGTGCGCTGGTAGCGGTGTGTTGCTGGCGACGCAGGTCACCTGCAAGGCAGCGATCGAAGCGGATGCCCAGTTCAGCGAGGTGCTGACCGAGTACTTCTGCCTGGCGCACACCAGTCGGCGACAGGACGTCATAGTCGTCTGCACCAAAGGAGGCCTGGCCATGTCGAATCAAATAGATGCTGCCCACGTCCGCGTCATCCCGGTACGTTGAAGGTTTGGCGAGGTTATGAGGATGCCGCCGAGCTGTCAATGAAAAAACATACGCTTGTTTGAAATGCCCGTTACAGGGGTGTTGCCAGAGGTTTCACGGCTGGCCGACGGGCCGGCGCATGGGTATGCTGGACTTATCCCGAGCGTGTGTTTTGCACTCGCGCATTGTTTTAAGGAGTCGCTGTGGAGTTTTTCACCGAGTACGCCAGTTTTCTGGCCAAGACCGTCACCCTGGTGATCGCCATTCTGGTGGTGCTCGCCAGTTTTGCCGCATTGCGCAGCAAAGGCCGGCGCAAGTCGGCGGGGCAGTTGCAGGTCAGCAAGCTCAATGATTTCTACAAAGGCCTGCGTGAGCGGCTGGAGCAGACCTTGCTCGACAAGGACCAGCTCAAGGCTTTGCGCAAAGGCCAGGCGAAAACCGAAAAGAGCGAGAAAAAGCAGAAGAACAAACCCGAGGTCAAATCGCGGGTGTTTGTGCTGGATTTCGACGGTGACATCAAGGCCTCGGCTACCGAGAGCCTGCGTCACGAAATCACTGCACTGCTGACCCTCGCCACCCCGAAAGACGAAGTCGTGCTGCGTCTCGAAAGCGGCGGCGGTATGGTCCACAGCTACGGCCTGGCGTCATCGCAATTGGCGCGGATCCGTGAAGCCGGCGTGCCGTTGACGGTCTGCATCGACAAGGTCGCGGCCAGCGGCGGCTACATGATGGCCTGCATCGGTGAGAAGATCATCAGTGCGCCGTTTGCGATTCTCGGCTCGATCGGCGTCGTTGCGCAGTTGCCCAACGTCAACCGCCTGCTGAAAAAACACGACATCGATTTTGAAGTGCTGACCGCCGGTGAATACAAGCGCACCCTGACCGTATTTGGCGAAAACACCGAGAAAGGTCGCGAGAAGTTCCAGGAAGACCTGGACATCACCCATCAACTGTTCAAGAACTTCGTCGCGCGTTACCGGCCACAACTGGCGATCGATGACGTCGCTACCGGTGAAGTCTGGCTCGGCGTCGCGGCGCTCGACAAGCAACTGGTGGACGAGCTCAAGACCAGTGACGAGTACCTCGCAGACCGGGCGAAGAAGGCCGAGGTCTATCACTTGCACTATGCCGAGCGCAAAAGCCTGCAGGAGCGCATCGGCATGGCCGCCAGCGGTTCTGTCGACCGCGTGCTGCTGAGCTGGTGGAGCCGTTTGACCCAGCAACGTTTCTGGTAAACCGCAGGCATAAAAAAACGCCGGTCAAATGACCGGCGTTTTTTTGTATCGCGTAAACCTGCGGGCTTAGCGGCGACGGAACAGCGGCAGCGGTTCGTCAGTGGCAGCCTGATAGGTCACCGAGAAATCCTTCAGACCTTCCAGGGCTTCGTACGGGTCTTTATCCGGGCGCACGGCAAAGGCATCAAAACCGCAGCGATGCATGTAGAACAGCTGATCGCGCAGCACATCGCCAATCGCCCGCAGCTCGCCTTTGAAACCATAACGGTCGCGCAGCAGGCGAGCATTGGAGTAGTTGCGACCGTCGGTGAACGCCGGGAAATTCAGCGCGATCACCTGAAACTCAGCCACGTCTTCACCGATTTCTTCGGCTTCTTCGTCGGCGTCCAGCCAGATACCCAGGCCACCGTCGCGAGCCTTGAGCATGCGGCTGTGTTCGCGCCACAACTGCAGTGGAACGATCAAGTCGTCACAGTTGCTGATCTCGTCGATGTTGAAATCCTTTGGCAGCAAGTGCCAGGTTTCGTCGACAACCGCGTTGTTCTTAATGATTCGCTGCATAGACGCGTTCCTTGAAGAGGTCGATGCCAATACGCTGATAAGTGTCGATGAAGCGCTCGTCTTCGGTACGTTGTTCAACGTACACGTCGATCAGCTTCGAGATCACGTCAGGCATGACTTCCTGGGCGAAGGACGGGCCGAGGATCTTGCCCAGGCTGGCGTCACGGCTGGCACTGCCGCCGAGGGAAACCTGGTAGAACTCTTCGCCTTTCTTGTCCACCCCGAGGATGCCGATGTGGCCGACGTGGTGGTGGCCGCAAGCGTTCATGCAACCGGAGATGTTCAGGTCGAGCTCGCCGATGTCGAACAGGTAGTCGAGATCGTCGAAACGGCGCTGGATCGATTCGGCGATCGGAATCGACTTCGCGTTGGCCAGCGAGCAGAAGTCTCCGCCAGGGCAGCAGATGATGTCGGTCAGCAGGCCGATGTTCGGCGTGGCGAAACCACCTTCACGCAACTCGCCCCACAAGGTGAACAGTTGGCTTTGCTCGACGTCGGCCAGAATGATGTTCTGCTCGTGCGAGGTGCGCAGTTGACCGAAGCTGTAGCGGTCGGCCAGATCGGCAACGGCATCCAGCTGCTTGTCGGTGATATCGCCCGGAGCAACGCCGGTCGGTTTCAGCGACAGAGTCACGGCAACATAGCCCGGCTTCTTGTGTGCCAGAGTATTACGGGTGCGCCAGCGAGCGAAACCCGGGTGCTCTTTGTCCAGATCGGCCAGTTGCACGGTCTGGTTGTCCAGCGCCTTGTAGTCCGGATCGACGAAATGCTTGGCCACACGCTGCAGTTCGGCCTCGGTCAGTGTGGTCTGGCCACCGCGCAGGTGCTCCATTTCCGCATCGACTTTCTGCGCAAACACTTCTGGCGTGAGTGCCTTGACGAGGATCTTGATCCGCGCCTTGTATTTGTTGTCGCGACGACCGTAGCGGTTGTAGACCCGCAGGATGGCGTCGAGGTAGCTCAACAGATCCTGCCAGGGCAGGAACTCATTGATGAACGCACCCACCACCGGCGTACGACCGAGGCCGCCGCCGACCAGCACGCGGAAACCCAGTTCGCCAGCGGCGTTGTGCACCGGCTCGAGGCCGATGTCGTGGACTTCGATAGCGGCACGGTCAGCGGTCGAACCGTTGACGGCGATCTTGAATTTGCGCGGCAGGTAGGCGAATTCCGGGTGGAACGTGGTCCACTGACGGACGATTTCGCACCATGGGCGCGGATCGATCACTTCGTCGGCGGCAACACCGGCGAACTGGTCAGTGGTGACGTTGCGCAGGCAGTTGCCGCTGGTCTGGATCGCGTGCATCTGCACGGTCGCCAGTTCAGCCAGAATGTCCGGGATGTCTTCCACCGCCGGCCAGTTGAACTGCACGTTCTGCCGCGTACTGATGTGGGCGTAGCCCTTGTCGTAGTCGCGGGCAATCTTGGCCATCATGCGCATCTGACGCGAAGTCAGCTGGCCGTAAGGCACCGCCACACGCAACATCGGCGCAAAGCGCTGGATGTAGAGGCCATTTTGCAGGCGCAGGGGGCGGAATTCTTCTTCGCTCAGCTCACCTGCCAGATAGCGTCGGGTCTGATCACGGAACTGCTTGACGCGGTCCTCGATGATCCGCTGATCGTACTCGTCATATACGTACATATAAGTCCTGTTCTCAGGCTTGGGCCATTCGGATTAGCACTGCGTTTTCGCTTGCCGGAGTCCGATTGTGCCTCTGCAATTCTGCGCGCACGGCCGCGCACTCCCTAGAGGAGCCGGGGGCAATATACCCGTTTGCAGTTATGCGCAAAAGTGATGTTTGAGTATATGTAAAGAACCAAATCGCCTAACGAGAATGGCTGTCAACTAACCCACATTTGTCGTGCGGACAATCATCGTCTTAACTGTGGTCGAGTCTTTCTGCAATCACCGATAAAACCGATAAGAGGCGATGCAATGAGCAATCCGACCAAGGCAAGAAAAAGCGATAGCAGTGTCGATGCATGGGCCATTTTGTTCCTGATCATTCTGGTTGTAGGAACAGCGGTATTCTGGGTCAGTCATCAGTAAACGACCCATCCGGGCCCGCGTCCGACGATTGTCGGACAAAAAACGGGATCAAGCGTCAATAGCCGGTTGATCGATGGCTATAATGCGCGGCCATATTTCCTTGGGCCCGGATGCTTCATGTTCAAGTTTCTCCATATCGGACTTCTCGTGTTCGGCGCAGCCTTCGGCATCAGCGCGCGGGCGGAATCGGTGCTGTTCCTCAATCCGGGCTCGACCGAAGAAGCGTTCTGGATCAGTTATTCGCAGTTCATGCAGTCGGCCGCGCGTAATCTGGGCATCGATCTGCAGATCCTCTATTCCCAGCGCCAGCCTGAACTCACCCTGGCCCAGGCCAGAATCGCCTTGCAGGGCCCCAGTCGCCCCGATTACCTGGTGTTCGTCAACGAGCAGTACATCGCGCCGCAGATTCTGCGTCTGGCGCAGGGCAGCGGCGTGAAGCTGTTCATGGTCAACGCGGCATTGACGCCCAATCAGCAAGCGCTGTTGGGTGAGCGTGCGGACCGCATCGGCAGCCTGGTGCCGAATGACGAGGAGGGCGGCTATATGATGATGAAGGAGCTGATTCGTCTGCACCCTCCCATAGCCAGCGACCGGCAGATCGAAGTGCTGGCGTTTTCCGGTCTGAAAATTACACCGTCGGCGCAGTTGCGTGAGCACGGCATGCAACGTGCCTTGGCCGAACATCCGCAGGTGCGCCTGCGGCAACTGGTTTACAGCGGCTGGACTCAGCAACGCGCCTATGAGCAGGCCAGACAACTGGTCAAGCGTTATCCCGAGGTTTCGCTGGTGTGGTCGGCCAACGATGAAATGGCCTTCGGTGCCATGCGCGCTTTTGCCGAGGCCGGCAAAAGCCCCGGCAAAGATGTGCTGTTCAGCGCAGTCAACACCTCACCCGCCGCGTTGCAGGCTGTCGTCGATGGGCGATTGAGTGCGCTGGTGGGTGGCCATTTCACCTTGGGAGGCTGGGCGTTGGTCGAGCTGCATGACCATGAACTTGGTGTCGACCTCGATCAGTACGGCGGTCGTGACCGGCAGATTCCATTACTGCAATTGGTCGACAAGGCCCACGCCCGACAAATGCTCGCCATGGGCAAGTCGCCGCACTACGGCGTGAATTTCCGCCAACTATCGGCCAAGGGCCGCCCGGCCTCGTATCGCTATCCGTTCGACCTGCAAACCCTGATGCACTGAAGGGCTTCAGACCCCGGCGAAATGCAGCACCACTTTGACGATGACCAACAGCGTCAAGGCAAATACCGCCGTGAACAGAATGCCCAGAATCACGAAATGGCTGGGTTTGCCATGGGTGAAATCCCTCGCCCGGTTTTTCCCGCTCTGCACCCCGAACGCCGCGGCCATGACGCTGTGCAGCATCTGCCAGAAGCTGGGTGGCTTGTTGTCGACTGGATCGTCCATAAATCCCCCGTCTGCGTGTGTGTGCCAGACAGCATAGTCAATTCAACGAAGAGTGCCCTTGCCGTGCGCTGCTCAGCTGAAGCGATTGGTAACAACTCATCGCCGATGCGATAACTATGTACCGCAGTTCGCCCCGGCAGGAATGGTGTCCTGTCGTTCCACTTTTCAGGAGCGACAGAATGTCCATTCATCCCCCGACGCTGCCCGCAGCAGCGCAGTCTTCCAATCCTCCGTTGAGCGTCGATACACAGACGCAGGCCAGCGCCAGTCTTCACGGCAAGCGTATCGAGCAGATGGTCCCCGATTGGTTGATCGACGCCAGCCCCGAGCGCCGCGCTCATATTAAAAACGCCGGCACGCAATTACCCGACTGGTATCAGCAGCTGTCTGTCGAGCAACGGCGCGACTTGCAAACGCACGCCACCGAAGGCTTTCTTGCACAGTCGCGGCTGGACAAGAGCATGGCAGCGCTTGAAAGCATTGAGGTTTTTGCCGAGGCTCAACTGGTAAAGGCGCTTAAAAACCAATTCAACGTTGAACTCGACGTCAATAAAACCCTGCTATGCCTCAGGCGCCCTCTGCAAGTCAGCGTGCTGGAAATCGAAGTGTCGACCTTCGAAGTGCTGAAGCTGCCCATGCTGCAAGCAGCTCTGCATAACTTCGAAGAGGCGGAGTGTGAAGAGGGCGCTTTTCATCGCGAATCCGGATTTATCGTTGCGGCATCGACCCCTGATACGTTCCAGGCGGTAACAGTCGGTATTACCGTCAACCAGTTTCTGTTGCTCTGTCGAACGCTGGATATCGGCGCTCTCTATCAGGCGCGTGTGAAAGCGTTCTTGCAATCGACCAACGTGTTGCGGGAACGCTTTATCGACACTCAAAAAGCCGCGATGCGCGCGGCGGCCGAGCTGGCGCTACTGAAGAAGGACATCGACCTCGACGACTACCGGATGATCCTGTCAGTCGTAAATGGCGAAGTCCATCCACACCTGGGCGACAAGCCCGTGTGGTTTCGCGACCTCAGTCTGATGAAACGCAGGATGACTGGCTGCGTGGTGTTCAGCATCAACGAAAAGTATCGCTACACCAACGATTTCATCGTCTACATCCCCCATGATCCGGAGCATCCGCTCAAACGCTACACCTCAGCGCAGATGCGCGAGGTCTTCAAACGCAAGTTCACTGCGCAGGATGCTTTGCCATCTCGTGAACCGGCAACGGCCTATCAGCGTTTTTTCAGTCAGTTCTTCGCTTATGCCGACCGTCCTTATTACTTCAGTCAATTCACTCGATCTGCGGCGGATGCACCGACAGACCCGTTGCGTTCGATCTGGGTGAAAGTTGTCCAGATGATCCCGCCGATCTCTGTGCTCACGCGAATCAAGGAGCTGCCGCCCGAACAGCAGGGCAAGCGTGAACCGGAGGATGATCCTTATCTCGATCCGTTCGGTATGGTACGCAATGGCGTTGCAGGTATTTGGGCCGCCAATACCGATCTGTGGCAGTACTTGTATGAACAGCATTGCGACAAACTCATCGCCGATGCCCGCGCCCGCGCGGTACCGACGGCGGATGTCGACGCGAACGTGCGGGCGAAACGGCTCAATCACTTGCTGGAATTCGGCATGCTGGCGTTGAACATGGTGTCGATGTTCGTGCCGGTGTTGGGCGAGATCATGATGACGGTGATGGCAGGTCAGTTGCTGTACGAGTCGTTTGAGGGCGCTATCGAATGGACTGAAGGCGATCGCCAGGCCGCCAAGGAACACTTGGTCGATGTTGCAGAGAACCTCGCGCTGATCGGAGTAATGGCGGGTGTAGGCAAAGGGCTGGGCAGGCTGAGTGCGGCCAAACCTGTACCGGTGATCGAAAAGGCCGAGCCGATCGAGCGACTCGACGGTAAGCCTTGCTTGTGGACTCCCGATCTTGCTCCTTATGAAAGCACTGTCGGACCGTCGTCCGCGTCTGTCCCTGATGCACAAGGCCTGCATCGGCTGAACGGCAAGACTTACATACGCCTGCAGGGCAAGGTGTATCAAACGCTTTTTGACGAGCAACTGAAGCAATGGCGCATTATTCATCCAACCGACGCGTCAGCCTATCGGCCGATCCTCGAACACAACCGGCTGGGTGCCTGGCGGCACACGTTGGAGCGGCCGGTAACCTGGGATCGATTGACGCTGCTACGGCGCATCGGACATAGCACCGATGCCTTTACCGATGAGCAATTGCTCAGCATCGCCGATCTCAGCGGCGTCAGTGATGACGCTCTGCGCCAGATGCATCTGGACCATTCGCCTGCACCTCTGGCATTGGCCGATACACTGCGCCTGTTCGAAGCTGATCAGGCCGTGAGCCGGGTCATCGAGAATGTTGAGGGCGGTTCCGCCGTCGATGAAGCTTTCCTGCTGACATTGCCCTTGCTGCCGCAAATGCCTCGATGGCCAGCCGGACGCGTGCTTGAGGTTTTCGATGGCCCGGGTTTGTCCGGCGCAAGCGTCAAGCATGGTGAAGTGTCACTTTTACCGGATGGCAGGATCAAAGCGCCGATTCAGATCGCTCGCGCCGACGTTCTGAGTGCCGACATGCCCGCCGTACTCCTTGACGCGCTGGATGAGGCGGAAATAATCCGCTTGCTGGGGCCTGAAGCTGCCCGCGTCCGCGACACCCGGCCCGCCGAGTTCCGAGCGCAGTTGGCGGATTTCCTGAAAACCCGCCAACCGACAATGTTCGAGCAGTTTTATGCCGAACCGGAATTGCAGGATCCACGGATTGCCAGACTGCAAAAAGCCACGCCCGGACTCGGCAGTGCTGCAGCCATCAGGGTGTGCTTGCAAGCCAATGCCGAGGAACTTGCCCGACTGCAGACGGGGGGGCGGCTGCCGCTGAGGTTGCTTGAAGAGTCGCGCGGCTATGCGCAACGCAGACGCTTCGATCATGCAATCGCCGGTTTACACATGGAGAACCTCGCGTCATCCGAAAGCCAGTGGCTGGCCTTGCGCGTGCTGGAACGACTGCCTGACTGGTCAGACGATGTGCGGCTGGAAGTGCGCGAGGGCAGCACTCACGGGCCGTTGATCGATAGTGTCGGCAGCGAAAACGCGCAGCATCTGAAATATGTGGTCAAGCAGGGGCCTTCCTATCAGGCCTTCAACGACCAGGCAGAGGAACTCAATGGCATTCCTCGGCAGGGCGATAATTTTTTTGCCTCTTTGATGCATGCTTTGCCCGACAAGTCCCGTCAGGCCATCGGGCTTCCCGATGTCAGCCAGAGTGCTTCCCTGCGTCGGCTGGTGATTGACCACGTCCATCAACATCGCGCTGAATTTGGCCGGTTGGCTGACAAGCGACATGGCGTCAGCAAGCGCTTCAAACCGGCATTGCGGGTGCCCGGTCATGGCCTCGGTTATTACGCCAGTGGACGCGGGCAGGGCGTCAATCCACTGCTGGTGCCACGGGTGCAGAATGTTTATCCAGCCCTGACTGATCAGCAGGCGGGCGGCTTCATTCTTCAGCAGTTGGCGGCGGGAAAGAATGACACGCAAATCTACGAACTACTGCAAAGGCGCATGCGCGAATGGCAGGAGCTCGAGTCGGTACTGACCGAATGGGAGGGCGAATCGGCGCCGGAGCTGTCGCTGCAATCGATGATCGGGGGCAAGTCGAGTGTTGTGCGCAATATCAAAGAGAGTTGGCGTAACTCCCCGCTGGCGCAGGTCCATCCGCGTTTTGCACAGCTGGATTTGATCTGTGACGAGGCGTTACCCGCATTGACGGCGGATTTTTCACACGTGCGTGAGTTGAATGTTCGCGGCCGCTGCATCACCGATGCAAACGCCGACTCACTGCTCGGCATTTTCCCGCGTCTGGAAAAGCTGCGTATCAATGCGACGGGCGAAACGTTCAGCAACGTACCGTCAGTCTTGCAGGAGATGCCGGCCCTGACCAGTCTGACGCTGTATAGCGCTATCCCGTTTGCCGCTGACATGCCTGCACGGTTGGGCATGCTGATCCGGATCGAAGAACTGACAGTGTGTTCTTCGAGTTATCAGCCGATTGCCTTCGACTTCAGCCACCTGCAAAAGCTGCGCAAACTGGAGATCGTTGCCTACTCCTTGCTCGACTGGCCGACTGGGGTGCTTGAATTGCCGGATCTCGAACGACTGAGTCTCAAGGATACCGGGATCAGTAACCTGCCTGAGGGGTTGCTCGAAGGGCACGAAAAGTTGTGGTCCGGATTGTCACTTGACTGGTCGAGATTCTCCCGCGAAAACTTCAAGCTTGCCTACGAACACGCCAAGACACTGCCCGCGCACCTCGTTGATCAGGAGGCGATGGTCAGGGATTACTGCAAAGGCGAGTTGCGGCGTCTGGGCGAAGGCCTGAGCCAGGCGCCGCAAGGCATCTTCGATCGTTTCTTTGAGCATTGGCCAGATGCACAGCAGCGCTACGCCGCAATCGAAGCCCTGAGCGAGCAGTTTGCGACTCTGGACAAGCAACTTGTCGAGTGGCTGCAAAAGGGCATGGCCTCTCAGGAAACACTCAGGGAAATAATCGGCCGATCCAACGCCATCCATGCCATCAGAACCAGTTGGCGCAAAGGGCTTTTCAAACGCTACGGCTCGACGGTTTCTGCCTCGACCCTGGATTTGTCGGGGTTGATGCTGAGCGAGCTACCAAAATTGCCTGCCGATGCCTTCTCTCATGTGCGTACCTTGCTCCTGCTGGGGCAGCGAGTCGATGCCTTGCAACTGCGCGACTTCGTCGGTGCCTTTCAAGAAGTACAAACGCTCGACCTGAGTGACAACGCCCTGCATGCGTTGCCGTTTGAACCGGGTAGCCTGGCAAGGCTGAACCGCTTGGATCTCTCCGACAATCTGTTGACTGACAGCTCCCGATTGCAGCTGGGCCTGGAGGCATTGCCGGCTCTTGAACACCTGGATTTGCGTAACAACCCTTTAACCGGATTGAACGTTGGTGGCCTGCTGCGTTTGAAAGCGCTCAATTTACGGAACGCCGATATGCAAACGTGGCCTGCGGGCGCTGAAAATCTGGCCCAATTGTCATGGGTGGATTTACGTAATAACAAAATCACTACGCTGCCACAGACGTTACTGGACAGCCACGCGCTGATTCACAGCAATCTGACCGGTAATCCTTTGGATACAGCAACGGCAGCTACTTTGCGTGCCACGCAACAGCGGATCGAGTTTGAAATCGGCTTGCCCGAGGGGGCGCTGCAAGCCTTTGCCGATGAACCGGTTCCGCTGACGTTTCCACCATCGGAGAGCGGTCTTTCGATTGCCAGACAATTGCTGCCACTTCCGCAAGCGGCGGCAGGCGAAGGTGAGGCGTTGATGATCAACAGTCTTCAACGTATGCAACCGGCCTTCAGTGCCGAGCAAGCATTGCAGTTGATTGAGCAGATGCGCGTTAGCGGCGCGACGAGTGCTGAAATAGCTGATCGGATCGGCGCATGGAACCAGACTTTTGAAACACTGGTGCGCCAACTCAATGGCTGGCTGTTCACCCGCGAAACCCGCGGAACGGACTGGGTGATCTCTTCGCAAACCCGCAGTCTGGCGGCCTGGCGCATGCTCACCTGTTGGCGGGCAAGGTTGCACGCGATGGAGGGTGCGACGCAAACCGTGCTGGATCTGAACGGTCTGCAACTGGGCGATATCCCGGCGTTGCCGGAAGATTTCGCGCATGTCGGAACCCTCAACCTGACAGGTACGCGGCTGAGCGCTGGAGGCGCCAGCGGTTTTCTCGGTGCCTTTACTCAGTTACGGATTCTGGAACTTGGCTGCAATGAACTGGAGGCTGTTCCTCCATCTATCCGCAACATGTCTGCGCTTGAGCGACTGGGCCTTTCGAGTAACCGTTTCTACGATCCCGAACTCTTGTACGAATCCCTCTCCGGACTTGAACACCTGACCTGGCTGGATGTGAGTTACAACAGCCTCGAGTCGTTCGACGTCAATTATTTCGGGCAACTGGAAGCCCTCGATTTGCGCAACAACAATCTGTACGCATGGCCAGAAGGTGCGTTGCAGGCGGAGCATCTGCGCATGTTGAATCTGAGCCGTAACGACATCACCACGTTGCCCGAAGATGCACTTGATGGTACCCACGAGCAATTGATGAACGGTACCGACTTGACCGACAACTACAACTTGTCCGAAGAAAGCCTCGAGCGGCTCAGGGCGTACCAGGCGGAGGGTGAGCGCCATCGGGTACTGGGTTTCTCACGCGCCGATCTTGAAGAGATGGCTGACGACGCCAACGGCGGCTTGACCGAAACCTCTGACAGCATTGAATCTGACGAAATCGTGCCGATCGATCCGTCGCAGGCGCAATACAAGGCTCCATGGCTCGCCAATCTGGCTCCTGAACAATCCGCGGCGCGGGACGCGCTGTGGGAGCAGCTGGCTGCCGAACCGGACAGCGCGGCGTTTTTTCATCTGCTCGAGCGATTGCAGGACACTCGTGAATTCAGAGTGGCTAACGCAGACCTGACGCGACGGGTATGGACTGTCATGGACGCGGCCGCAGCTGATACCGAGCTCAGGGAAGTGGTGTTCGCCGGCGCTACCACCCACGGTACCTGCGTCGACGGGCGAATCCTGACCTTCAGCGGACTCGAAGCCAAGGTGTTCATCCATAACGCGTTGCTTGATCTGCCGACAGATCGGTCAGGCGCAAAAGGTGAAGTATTGTTGAGTCTGTCGCGGCGACTGTTTCGCCTGGACAAGGTCGACGAACTGGCGAAAGCGGCGGCAGCACGTAGCGGTTTCGATGAAGCCGAGATGCGCCTGGGTTATCGAATCGGTTTGACCGCTGGCTGGGAGGATGGCCTGGAGTTGCCGGGGCAACCGAAAAACATGACCTATGCGTCCGGGGTCAGCCCGCAAAAACTGCTAGAGGCGCGAGCAGAAGTCAGCAATGCCGAGCGCTCCGACAAGTTTCTGGAAGATCTGATTCAGCGCGATTACTGGGTGGAATACCTTCAGGAAAAGTACCCCGAGGACTTCAGGTCAATGGAGGAGTCGGACTTGCTTGAGGACGGCGAAGATGACGGCCTGAGCGCCGACGATCCAGAGTACTTGAACCGGTTGTTCGACCGTACGGCCAAACGCAACGTGAAGATGATCGAGCTTTCGCAGCAAGAGATCGATGCAATCAATGCTGCAAAAACACCTGTTGCCGGCTCTTCAGCTCCTCTGCTCAACACATAAAACAGCAATCACAGTTGCCGGCACCGGTTAAACCGGCGTCGGCAATAACCCGTGTGATCAGTTGTCGTAGCCGAGGTTCGGTGCCAGCCAGCGCTCGGTTACGCTCAGCTCCTGGCCTTTGCGCGAGGTGTAGCTTTGCACTTGATCCTTGTCGACCTTGCCCACGGCGAAGTACTGCGCTTGCGGGTGGGCGAAGTACCAGCCACTGACCGCAGCTGCCGGGAACATCGCGTAGTGTTCGGTGAGGAACACGCCGCTGCGTCCGGCGCGCATTTCTTCAGCTTCCGGGTCGAGCAGCGCAAACAACGCAGCTTTCTCGGTGTGATCCGGGCAGGCCGGATATCCCGGAGCAGGGCGGATGCCGCTGTATTGCTCTTTGATCAGCGCTTCGTTGTCGAGGGTTTCGTCCTTGGCATAACCCCAGTGCTCTTTACGCACTTGCTGGTGCAGCCATTCGGCGCAAGCCTCGGCCAGACGGTCGGCGAGGGCTTTGACCATGATCGAGTTGTAATCGTCGCCAGCGTCCTGATAGGCCTTGGCCACCTCTTCGGCGCCGATGCCGGCGGTGGTGATGAAACCACCGACGTAGTCGGTCACTTCGCTGTCCTTCGGCGCCACAAAGTCGGCAAGGGAGAAGTTCGGCTTGCCGTCGGTCTTGATGATCTGCTGGCGCAGATGATGCAGTTTGGCCAATGGCTGGCCCTCATCGCCGTACAGCTCGATATCGTCGTCATGCACCTGGTTGGCCGGCCAGAAGCCAAACACCGCACGGGCGCTGATCAGCTTCTCGTCGATCAGCTTGGCGAGCATCTCTTGCGCGTCTTTGTACAGCGATGTAGCGGCCTCACCGACCACTTCGTCTTCGAGGATGCGCGGGAACTTGCCGGCCAGGTCCCAGGAGATGAAGAACGGTGTCCAGTCGATGTATTCGGCCAGGACTTTGAGGTCGATGTTGTCGAGCACCTTGCTGCCGGTGAAGGTCGGCTTGACCGGCTGATAAGTCGCCCAGTCGAACTGCGGCTTCTTGGCGATGGCGGCGGCATAGCTCAGGCGTTCGGTGCGGGCACTGCGGTTGGCGGTACGTTCACGTACTTCAACGTATTCGGCGCGGGTTCTTTCGACGAAACCGGCCTTCAGTTCCTTGGACAGCAATTGCGTCGCCACGCCGACCGCACGCGAGGCATCGGTCACGTAAACCACCGCATCGTTGCTGTACTTCGGTTCGATCTTCACCGCCGTGTGCGCTTTGGAGGTGGTGGCGCCACCGATCATCAGCGGCAGATGGAAATCCTGGCGCTGCATCTCGCGAGCGACATGGACCATCTCGTCCAGCGAAGGCGTGATCAGACCGGACAAACCGATGATGTCGCACTTCTGCTCTTTGGCCACCTGCAGGATCTTCTCTGCCGGCACCATCACGCCGAGGTCGACGATGTCGTAGCCATTGCAACCGAGGACCACGCCAACAATGTTCTTGCCGATGTCGTGCACGTCACCCTTAACGGTGGCCATGAGGATCTTGCCCTTGGCTTCCGGTTTGTCGCCTTTTTCCAGTTCGATGAACGGGATCAGGTGCGCCACGGCCTGCTTCATCACACGGGCGGATTTCACCACCTGTGGCAGGAACATTTTACCGGCGCCAAACAGGTCGCCGACGATGTTCATGCCGGACATCAACGGGCCTTCGATCACTTCGATCGGGCGCGCGAACGACTGGCGCGACTCTTCGGTGTCTTCAACGATGTGCGTGGTGATGCCTTTGACCAGCGCGTGCTCGAGGCGCTTGTTGACCTCCCAGCTGCGCCACTCTTCGGTCTCGGCTTCCTTGACGCTGCCGTCGCCCTTGTATTTGTCGGCAATGGCGAGGAGGGCGTCAGTGCCGTTTGGCGTGCGGTTGAGCACCACGTCTTCAACGGCGTCGCGCAACTCGACCGGGATCTGGTCGTAGATCTCCAGCTGACCGGCGTTGACGATGCCCATGGTCAGGCCGTTGCGGATCGCGTACAGCAGGAACACCGAGTGAATGGCTTCACGCACCGGGTTGTTGCCACGGAACGAGAACGACACGTTGGACACGCCGCCCGACGTCAGCGCATACGGCAGCTCATCGCGGATGTAGGCACAGGCGTTGATGAAGTCCACAGCGTAGTTGTTGTGTTCTTCGATACCGGTGGCAACCGCGAAGATGTTCGGGTCGAAGATGATGTCTTCCGGCGGGAAGCCGACTTCGTTGACCAGAATGTCGTAGGAGCGTTTGCAGATTTCTTTCTTGCGCGCTTCGGTGTCGGCCTGACCGGCTTCGTCGAACGCCATTACCACCACGGCGGCACCATAGCGCTTGCACAGTTTGGCGTGATGGATGAACTGCTCGACGCCTTCTTTCATGCTGATCGAGTTGACGATGCCCTTGCCCTGAATGCACTTCAGGCCGGCTTCGATGACTTCCCATTTCGACGAGTCGATCATGATCGGTACGCGGGAGATGTCCGGCTCACCGGCGATCAGATTGAGGAAGGTCACCATGGCCTTCTTCGAATCGAGCATCCCTTCGTCCATGTTGATGTCGATCACTTGCGCGCCGGCCTCGACCTGCTGCAGGGCGACTTCCAGCGCTTCGGTGTAATTGTCTTCACGGATCAGCCGCGCGAATTTCGCCGAGCCGGTAATGTTGGTGCGCTCGCCGACGTTAACGAACAGCGAGCTGCGATCGATGGTGAACGGCTCCAGACCCGAGAGGCGGCAGGCCTTGGGAATGTCCGGAATCTGCCGCGGAGCATAACCGGCGACGGCTTTGGCGATGGCTTCGATGTGCCCCGGCGTGGTACCGCAGCAGCCGCCGACGATGTTGAGGAAGCCGCTCTGGGCAAATTCTTCGATGACCTTGGCGGTTTCCGACGGCAGTTCGTCGTACTCGCCGAACTCGTTCGGCAGGCCGGCGTTCGGGTGCGCGGAAACGTGGGTGCTGGCCTTGTTCGACAGCTCTTCCAGATACGGACGCAATTCGCTGGCGCCGAGCGCGCAGTTGAGGCCGACCGAGATCGGTTTGGCGTGCGCGACGGAGTTCCAGAATGCTTCAGTGGTCTGGCCCGACAGGGTGCGGCCGGAGGCATCGGTGATGGTGCCGGAAATCATGATCGGCAGTTCGATGTGCAACTCTTCGAACACGCCTTGCACGGCGAAGATCGCCGCTTTGGCGTTGAGGGTGTCGAAAATGGTTTCGATCAGGATCAGGTCGGCGCCGCCCTCGATCAGGCCTTTGGTGGCTTCGGTGTAGTTTTCCACCAGCTCATCAAAGGTGACGTTGCGGTAGCCCGGGTTGTTGACGTCCGGCGACAGCGAGCAGGTACGGCTGGTCGGGCCGAGCACGCCAGCGACGAAGCGCGGTTTTTCCGGGTTTTCAGCTGTCTTGGCGTCGGCAATCTTGCGCGCCAGGCGTGCGCCTTCTACGTTTAACTCGTAGGCCAGTTCTTCCATGCCGTAGTCGGCCATGGAAATGCGCGTGGCGTTGAAGGTGTTGGTTTCCAGAATGTCGGCGCCGGCATCCAGGTAGGCTTTCTCGATGCCACCGATCACATCGGGACGGGTGATCACCAACAGGTCGTTGTTGCCCTTGACGTCACTTGGCCAGTCAGCGAAGCGTTTGCCGCGATAATCCTGCTCTTCGAGCTTGTAGCTCTGGATCATCGTGCCCATACCGCCGTCGAGTATCAGGATGCGCTCTTTGAGAGCTTGCTTGAGAGCTTGAAGGCGGACGCTGCGATCGGACATTTGGACTACTCGGAAAGACCATTACGAAGGAGCGGGATCATAACAAACCTGTGCGCTTTTAGAGCATGTGGCGCTTTTGCATGAATATCGCTCATGTTGGTGCGAGCGTCATACTGTAGAATCGCGGCGTTTTTACAGGATCGGGATCACCGGCATGTCGTACCGCGTCATCAGCATTGTCTTGCTGTTTTTAAGCTGGGGCGCCGTTGCGCAAGAGCCCGTGATCTCTCCTGCCATTTCGTATAGCCGTGATATCCAGCCGATCTTTACCGAGAAATGCGTGGCCTGCCATGCGTGCTATGACTCCGCCTGCCAGCTCAACCTGGGCAGTGGCGAGGGCGCGGCCCGGGGCGCCAGCAAGATGCCGGTGTATGACGGCGAGCGTACGCAGGCGGCGCCGACCACCCGGCTGTTCTACGACGCCTTCGGCAAACGTGCCTGGCAGCAAAAAGACTTCTATTCGGTACTCGACGCGCAGGGCAGTCAGGCGGCGCTGATGGCGCGCATGCTCGAACTCGGGCACAAGACGCCTTTGACGCCGAACGCCAAGTTGCCGGAAGACATCGTGCTGGGTCTGAACCGCGAAAACATGTGCGCGCTGCCCGCCGAGTTTGAAGGCTATGCCGGTGCCCATCCGAAAGAAGGCATGCCGCTGGCGGTGACTGGGCTGACCGATCAGCAATATCAGACTTTGCAACGCTGGCTTGCCTCCGGCGCGCCGATTGACGAGCAAGGCCTGGTGCCAAATGCGCAAGAAGCACTGCAAATCGCCCAGTGGGAAAACCTGCTCAACATGCCCGGCGCTCGTGGCAGTCTGGTCGGGCGCTGGCTGTACGAACACTGGTTCCTCGCGCACATCTATTTCAAGGACGGCGAGCCGGGGCATTTCTTCCAGTGGGTGCGTTCGCGTACACCAAGCGGCCAGCCGATCGACCTGATCGCCACCCGTCGCCCGAACGACGATCCGGGCACCCAGGTGTATTACCGCTTGTGGCCGGTGCAAGGGGTGATCGTGCATAAAACCCACATCACCTATCCGCTGAGCGCGGCGAAGATGGCACGGGTCAAAAGCCTGTTTTACAGCGGCAATTGGCAGGTCAATGCCTTGCCGGGTTATGGCCCGAATAGCCGCGCCAACCCGTTCGCCACCTTCGAGGCGATCCCGGCGCAGGCGCGGTACCAGTTCATGCTCGATAACGCCGAGTACTTCGTCCGCACCTTTATTCGCGGGCCGGTATGCCGTGGGCAGATCGCGACTGACGTAATCCGCGACAACTTCTGGGCGCTGTTCCAGGCGCCGGAACACGATCTTTATATCACCGACCCGAACTATCGCGGCCAGGCCACGCCGTTGCTGGCGATGCCGGGGCAGAACGACGATGTCGGCAGCGTGCTGACCCTGTGGCACAACTACCGCGACAAACGTAATGAATACGAAGCGCTGCGCCGCGACAGTTACGCCGATCAACCGGCGCCGAGCTGGTCGACGCTGTGGGCCGGCAATGACAACGCGCTGCTGAGCATTTTCCGCCACTTCGACAGCGCTTCGGTGACCAAGGGTTTGATCGGCGAAGTGCCGCAGACGATGTGGCTGTTCGACTATCCGTTGCTTGAGCGGACGTATTATCAGTTGGCGGTCAACTTCGATGTATTCGGCAACGTTTCCCATCAGGCGCAGACCCGCCTGTACTTCGACCTGATCCGCAACGGTGCCGAGCAGAACTTCCTGCGCCTGATGCCCGCCGATTCGCGTGAGGATTACCTCGACGATTGGTACCAGAGCAGCGGCCAGTTCAAGATGTGGCTCGATTACGAATCCATCGACGACGACAAGCCGAGCGCGCTGAAGCTTGACGAGAAAGACCCGAAATACGACTTCGCCATGCAGCTGTTGTCGCGTTATGGCGACCTCAATGCGCGACCGGATCCGATCAACCGCTGCGCTGGCGCCTATTGCTCGCGGCCGAATATCGCCCCGGCGCTGCAAAACGCCGAGCAGGCGCTGAGCCGACTGACCTCGCGCCCGGCGGCGGGGCTGAAAGTGATCGATCAACTGCCGGAAGCGACCATGCTGCGCATCGAGACCGCCGATGGCAAACGCGAGGTGTACAGCCTGTTGCGCAACCGCGCGCACAGCAACGTCGCGTTTCTTACCGGCGAATCGCTGCGTTATCAGCCAGGGCTGGACACGTTGACCATTTACCCGGGCGTGCTCAGCAGCTACCCGAATTTCATTTTCAACATTCCGGCCGATCAGGTGCCTGCGTTCGTCGATGCGATGGAGAACGCCAAGGACGCCAACCGTTTCGAGAAAATCGTCGAGCGTTGGGGGATTCGTCGCAGCCATCCGCAGTTCTGGTTCTATTTCCATGACCTGAGCCAGTACCTGCACGAAACCGACCCGGTGGAAGAGGGTGTGCTGGACATGAACCGCTACGAGAATCTTTGATCTTTTGCCACCCACCCGCTGTCCCACCTATCAGCACCAACACAAATCCCCCGTGTAGGAGCTGTCGAGTGAAACGAGGCTGCGATCTTTTGATCTTGAAAACCAAAAATCAAAAGATCGCAGCGTGCCGCAGCTCCTACAGGGGTTAGTCGAGACCGGGAGAGCGGGCGATGTTGATTTCAGTGCAGGCCCTGCGTGCGCTTGCGGCGTGGACGGTGGTCTGCCACCACTTCATGCAGATTTTCTTCGACTTCCAGGCACGTGGGCCGGTTGGCCAGCTGTTTATCGACAAAGGCGCGGTGGGCGTCGACATTTTCTTCGTCATCAGCGGTCTGGTGATTTTCCTTTCCACCGAGAACAAACCGCTGCCACCGGCGCGGTTTCTGCTCTACCGCTTGTTTCGCATCGTCCCGGCGTACTGGCTGTACACGCTGTTGATGGCGCTGCTGGTGGTGTTTGCCCAGCCGTTGCTGCCGGACCAGAGCGTGGACTGGGCGCATCTGCTGCTGTCATTGCTGTTCATTCCCACCGAAAACCCCGGCGGATACGGGTTCTACCCGACACTGAATGTCGGCTGGACACTCAATTACGAAATGCTCTTCTACGTGCTGTTTGCCTGGGCGCTGCTGTTTCGCTTGCAGGTACGCCTGTTGGTGGTTGCGGCATTGCTGTTTGCCGTTTCGCAAGCCTGGACCGGGTTTGGCTGGATCAGCGAGTTCTATCGGTCGGACATTGTTTATGAGTTCTTGCTGGGGATCGGCATCGGCATGCTTTATCGCCGGGGCTGGATCGGCGCCGGCCTGTGGTTGCCGCTGCTGGCGATTGGCGCGGCACTGCTGACGATCTACCACTGGGCACCGGCACCAAGGCTGTTCAACTGGGGCGTGCCGAGCGCCGTGCTGGTAATGGCGTGCATTTCACTTGAGCGTTATGTCGAGCGCAGCCGGGTGCTGAAACTACTCGGCGACTGCTCCTATTCGGTGTATCTGATGCACGTTCTGGTGCTGTCAGCGGGTGGGTTCATTGCGCAGCGCTACGCCATCAACCCGTATCTGATGTTTGTTGTGTGTGCGCTGGCGATTGGCGTTGGCTCGTGGCTGAGCTACGAATGGGTGGAAAAGCGCAGTTATCGCTGGCTCAAGGCGCGGGTCGATGGCGCGGCCGACGAGAATCTTTCCCGACAAAAATACTAGGACTTTGTCCGGCGCAACGATTGGCGTAAACTGCGCCCAAGCCTGCGAGGAGTTTCCATGACCGCTATTACCATTACCGACGCCGCCCACGATTACCTGGCTGATCTGCTCTCCAAGCAGAACACCCCGGGCATCGGCATCCGCGTCTTCATCACCCAGCCTGGCACCCAGTACGCCGAAACCTGCATTGCCTACTGCAAGCCGGGCGAAGAAAAACCTGAAGACACCGCGCTGGGGCTGAAAAGCTTCACCGCCTATATCGATCACTTCAGCGAAGCGTTTCTCGACGACGCCGTTGTCGATTACGCCACCGACCGCATGGGCGGCCAGCTGACCATCAAGGCGCCAAACGCCAAAGTACCGATGGTCAACGCCGACAGCCCGGTCAACGAGCGCATCAACTACTACCTGCAAACCGAAATCAACCCGGGGCTCGCTAGCCACGGCGGTCAGGTCAGCCTGATCGATGTGGTTGAAGACGGCATTGCCGTGCTGCAGTTCGGCGGTGGTTGCCAGGGCTGCGGTCAGGCCGACGTCACTCTGAAGGAAGGCATCGAGCGCACGTTGCTTGAGCGCATCCCGGAGTTGAAGGGCGTTCGCGACGTAACCGACCACACGCAGAAAGAAAACGCCTACTACTGAGTAAGGTGTTCACTGCGGACATGAAAAACGGCGCCCCGTGAGCGCCGTTTTTTTATGGGTGAAATGCACCGACGCCTTCGCGAGCAGGCTCGCTCCCACCTTTGGAATGCAATCAAATGTGGGAGCGAGCCTGCTCGCGAAGGGGACCTTTTGATCGCTCCCACGCTCTGCGTGGGAATGCAGCCCGGGACGCTCCGCGTTCCAATTCATGGCCTGTAAAGGTGCGCATGCCCGGCACGATACAACGATGATTCGCTGAACACTTCACTGCCCAGCACACGCCCAACCAGAATCAACGCCGTACGCCGAAACCCCTTGGCTTCAACCTTCCCGGCAATATCCGCCAGTGTCCCCACCACCCAATCCTGATCGGGCCATGTCGCCCGGTGAATCACCGCAATCGGGCAATCCGCGCCGTAGTGCGGCAACAGCTCTACCAGAATCTTCTGCAGATGGTTCACCCCCAAATGAATCGCCATGGTCGCGCCGTGCTGCGCCAGGCTGGCGAGTTCTTCGCCGGCTGGCATCGCGGTTTTATCCGCGTAGCGGGTCAGGATCACGCTTTGCGAGACATCCGGCAGGGTCAGTTCGGCACCCAGTAACGCCGCACACGCCGCCGTCGCGGTTACCCCGGGAATGATTTCGAACGGGATGTTCAGCTCGCGCAAATAGCGAATCTGCTCGCCAATCGCGCCATACAGACTCGGATCGCCGGAATGCACCCGAGCCACGTCCTGGCCTTTTTCATGGGCAGACTTGATCAGGTCGATGATCTGTTCCAGATGCAGTTCGGCGCTATTGACCAGCGTTTGCGCCTGATGACCGTCCAGCACCGCTGCTGGCACCAGCGAGCCTGCATAGATGATCACCGGGCAGCTGCGGATCAACCGCTGGCCTTTGACGGTGATCAATTCCGGGTCGCCGGGGCCGGCGCCGATGAAGTAGACGGTCATGAAGAAATCCTGTGAAAAACGGGGCAGGGCAATGCTTCAGATGAAGATTGCTCATGATCAAACGGGGAGATTATCGGGATTTTACGCTGCACCGGCCAATGCCAACGTAGCCTGAGCGTATTTTTGCCGGGAAATCAGCAGTTTTGCCGGCGCCTGGATCAGCTGTTCAGCGAGTGCCAACGCCGCGCTTTCTGCCACACCGTAACAACCGGTGCGCTCGTAGGCGATTTGTGAATGGTGGCTGAGTTGCTGCTGATAACTGGCCAGTTCTGCACTGCTGAAGTACAGCAGCGGCAGCGCCAGTTGTGCGGCGAGTTCCTGCAAACCGGGCTCATCGCGTTTCAAGTCGATACTGGCCAGGGCTTTGACCGCTTGCAGTTCAATGCGATGGGCTTGCAACGCCTGGTCAAGCAACGCGCGCAGCGTGCTGGCGGGGCAGCCGCGCTGGCAGCCCAGGCCGACCACCAGGGTCGGCGCTGCGCCGGCAGTCGTCATGCGTGGTATTGACCATCACTTTTGCGGCGGAACAACCAGGCACTGATCAGGCCCAAGGCCAGCCAGAACGCCACGTTGGTCAACTGCGAAGCGATTTTGAACTGTGCTTCCAATGCTTCGGGAGCGAGCATCGAATGGACTTCCGGTTGCGGAGCGCCGATCACGTGCGGCACGGCAAGAATGGCCACGCCGAGGATTTTCATCAGCCAGTGACGACTGAACACGATCAGCGACAGGCCGACAGCCGTAGACGCGGCAGTGCCGATCCACCACATCTGGCGCGATGCCAGATCAGCGGCAGCGGTGCCCGGCAATTCAGGCGGCAGACCCAAAGTCGGCGCGAGGACGAAAGTGGCATAACCGGCCAGACCCCAGAGCAGGCCTTGCGAGGTTTTGGTCGGCGCGCGCAGGGTGTACAGACCCGCGAGAATCAGGGCGAAACCGACCGCAACCACCAGATTGCCGCCGGTGGTCGAAACCACGCGCTGCCAACCGTCTTCAGGCTCCCAGGCTTCGGCATCATGAGTGTGCGCGGCGGCGCCAGCGGTGTGTTCGTGGACTTCGGCAACCGGTGCGGATTTCTCGAAGGTTTCGGCCTGGAGAATCAGCGGTGAAACCCAGAAGCTTTGCAGCAGGGTGAGGAGCAGGGCGGCCAGCAGGCCGGTGAAACCTGCAGTTTGGGCAATTCGCTTGATCATGTCGGCAGGTCTCAGTGGCACGGGAACGCGGCGCTGTGGCGGGTATCGTGCGCGGCGTTGTGCACTGCTTCGATATGCGAGAAACCGGCGAAATAGACCAGGCTGGCACCCAGAATCGACGCGAAGACTGCGGCGGTCAGACGCTGGCTCAGGGTCGTGGTGGTGGAAATTTTGTCCGTGTTGCTGCCGGTGCTGCTGATGATCGACATGGCGCTTCCCTCTGGAATGTCAGCGGGTGATATAGAGCGCATAAAACCCCTGCGGGTCGAGCACGCAGGGGTTCGAACAGCGCCCGCCCACCGCGGGTTTGTTATGTTCAGCGACGCAAAATGCGCACTGTGTGTTGCGGGCCGGTCTCCGGGCTCACGAGGGGTTGGCGTCAGGCCGACCTGCAAGCGTCACCTTCCCATGCCGTATCGGCACAGTGGATTTGACGCTTCGCTCGCTTACCGTTGCGGGGGCAGCACCGGACTGACATGGCTTTGAGTAAAGCACATGATTCACCGGTTTCCCGTTTCACCCTGTGAAGGGCACCCGTAACAAGTTGTGTAGGAGAGCATGGGTTGGGGATTTTAGTCAATTTTGTGGGTGGATCCGTTGCTGCGGTAACGGCTTCTTAGGGTTCCGCCCTTACGGCGGGTCACTTTTTCCAGGCGCCGAAAAAGTAACTAAAAAGGCTTGCTCCTGCGTGCGGCCCGCTCGCTGGGGCTCGGGGTTCCTTCGCTGCGGGATCGATCCGGGCGCAGCGTCTACGGTTTGCTTCGCTGCACCTCCTCTCGCTGTGTTTGGCTGCGCCAAACGGTCGCTGCGCTCCCACCCCCGGATCAATCCCTCCACTCAGCCTTCCGACGTCGCTCGTGGATCAAGATCAAAAGCAGGCGAGCTGACACTCGGCCTATTGAGTGGTGAGGAGCGCGGGTGTTCGGCTTTTGATTTGCGTTGTTGCTGCCCCTCATCGGAACGCCGCCCGCCCAGCCCTCTCCCGAGGGAGAGGGAGCCGATTTGTGGGCTTTTCAGAATCTGAGTTCAACGCGGTATCGCACGTCGGCGTATCTCTCGCAATCACCTCGGTCAGTCCCCTCTCCCTCCGGGAGAGGGCTAGGGTGAGGGGCTCTTGATCTGGCTTTTGATCTGGCTTTTTTGCCCCTTCGGCAGGCCGAGCGGAGGTGTTCATCCGGGGGATAGGCGCGCAGCGCCGTTCGACGAAGTCGAACACATCGAGAGGAGGTGCAGCGAAGCAAACCGTAGGCGATGCCCCCGGATGGACACCGTAGCGAGGGAACACTGAGCCTCAGCGAAGTGCCGTACGCCGGGGCAAAGCCTTTTGGGTTACCTTTTCGGCGTTTGGAAAAGGTGACTCGCTGTAAGAGCGAAACCGCCAGCGGCCGCACCCGCAGCAACGGATATGCTCCCAATCCAAAAAAACCCAAACATTGACCCATAAGCAAGCCATGCGTAGCCTTGCGCTTTCGAGGTTCTTTGACACCTGTCGAAGCTAAGAAGGGAACGCGGTCAATGCCGCGGCTGCCCCCGCAACTGTGAACGGCGATGTTCGCTGCCACGCCACTGCCAGCTCAATCGATGAGCCCGCGGGAAGGCGCAGCAAACGCCAGGCCCCGCGCCTGAACGCCGTCAGCCAGGAGACCTGCCTCGTCACAGATTCTCAATTCAACCGGGCGGGGTGATCCGGTGGCGAACTCTCCGGGCACGCACGCGCGTTGCCGGTTCTCGTCCCGTATGCCCGCCGCTTGCCAAAGGGCATACCGATGAAAACACTGGCCAAACTCCCCGTCACTATCGTTACCGGCTTCCTCGGCTCGGGCAAAACCACGCTGCTGCGGCACATGCTCGACAACGCTCAGGGGCGTCGCATCGCGGTGATCGTCAACGAGTTTGGCGAGTTGGGCATCGACGGTGAAATCCTCAAGCAATGCTCCATCGGTTGCACCGAAGAAGAAGCGGTTGGCCGCGTTTATGAACTGGCCAACGGCTGCCTGTGCTGCACCGTTCAGGAAGAATTCTTCCCGGTGATGCGCGAATTGGTCGCGCGTCGCGGCGACCTAGACCACATCCTCATCGAAACCTCGGGCCTGGCCCTGCCAAAACCTCTGGTGCAAGCCTTCCAGTGGCCGGAAATCCGCAGCGCCTGCACCGTTGACGCAGTGATTACCGTGGTCGACAGCCCGGCCGTGGCCGCTGGCACTTTCGCCGCGTTCCCGGATCAGGTCGATGCCCAGCGCAAACTCGACCCGAACCTCGATCATGAGTCGCCGCTGCACGAACTGTTCGCCGACCAACTGGCCAGCGCCGACCTGGTGATCCTCAACAAGGCCGACCAGACCAGCCCGGAAGACCTCGCTCGCGTGCGTGCAGAAGTCGCCGAAGAGCTGCCGCCAGCGGTGAAAATCATCGAAGCCAGCAACGGTCGTCTGCCACTCGACGTGCTGATCGGCCTCGGCGCCGGTTCCGAGGAACACATCGACAGCCGTCACAGCCATCACGATCACCACCATGGTGAAGGCGATGATGACCACGATGACCACGATCACGACGCCTTCGATTCGATCTCCATCGAACTGCCGCAAGCCGAAGAAAGCCTGCTGCTCGACGCGCTGACGCAACTGGTGGTCAAGCACGGCATCCTGCGCGTCAAAGGCTTCGCAGCCATTCCGAACAAGCCAATGCGCCTGCTGATCCAGGGTGTCGGCACGCGTTTCGACAAGCATTTCGACCGTCAGTGGGGCACCGATGAAGCGCGCGTCACGCGTCTGGTGTTGATCGGTCAGCAACTCGACGCGGTGCAACTCGAAGCGCAACTGCGCGCCGCGCTCAGCGTTTAAGCCATGCACCTGCTCAGGACCCAGCCCGGCGGATTCGTCTCGGATGACAACATTGCCGACCTTGGACAAACCCCCGCCGAGCTGGTGATCCTGTGCAGCGGCGATTCCAGCCTGGCGCTGCTCGCCGAAGCCGCGCAGCAATTGCCCGAGGATTACCCGAGCCTGCGTCTGGCCAATCCGATGCAGGTGCAGAATCACGCGTCGGTCGACCTGTACGTCGATGAAGTGCTGCGCCACGCCAAGGTGATTTTGATTTCGCTGCACGGTGGCATTGCTTATTGGCGTTACGGTGTCGAGCGTCTGGTCGAGTTGGCCGAGCGAGGTGTGCAGGTGATTCTGGTGCCGGGCGATGACCGTCCCGATCCGGAGCTCAGCGACTTGAGCACCGTCAACGCCGAGGATCGCGACCGGCTCTGGCAGTTTTTGCGTCAGGGCGGCATGGCCAACGCGCTGGATTTTTTCCGCTGTCTGGCCAGCCGTTGGCTCGCGCGTGATTACCCGTGGGACGAGCCGCAAACCCTGCCACGCACAGCGATTTATCACCCGAACAAAACCTCCGCTGCACTGATTGACTGGCAAGCCGAATGGCTGCCCGAAAATCCGGTCGCGGCGGTGCTGTTTTACCGCTCGCACCTGCAAGCGGCGAACACCGCATTCATTGATGTTTTCTGCCAGCGCTTGCAGGCGGCGGGGCTTAACCCGTTGCCAGTCGCCGTGGCCAGCCTGAAAGAGCCCAGCTGCCTGGCGGTGGTCGAGGACTGGCTGGACGAAGTCGAGGCCGGGGTCATTCTCAACACCACCGGTTTCGCCCAATCCAGCCCGGAAGCACCCCATCTGCGGCCGTTTCGCCGCAATATCCCGGTGATTCAGGCAATTTGCGCGCAGGACAACGAACCCGGCTGGCGCGCCAGCGAACAGGGCCTCGGTCCACGCGATCTGGCGATGCACATTGCCTTGCCGGAACTCGACGGGCGCATCATCAGCCGGCCGATCAGCTTCAAGGATCTGGCCTGGCGCAGCGAGCGCAGTCAGTCCGATGTGGTCTGCTATCGCGCGCAGCCCGAGCGCATGGATTTCGTCGCCGAACTGGCGCGGCGCTGGATCGAGCTGGCACGGGTGCCGAACGCTGAAAAGCGTATCGCGCTGATCCTCGCCAACTATCCGACCCGCGACGGACGCATCGGCAACGGCGTCGGCCTCGATACACCGGCGGCGGCGCTGAATATCCTGCGGGCATTGCAGCAACAGGGTTATCCGTTAGCGGCCGAACTGCCGGACAGCGGCACCGCGTTGATCGAGCAATTACTCGGTGGCGTCAGCAATGATCTCGACACGATTGACCTGCGCCCGTGCCAGCAAAGCCTGGCAATGGACGATTACCTGACGATGTTCAATGCACTGCCGCCAGCCAATCGTGACGCCGTGTTCGAGCGTTGGGGCGCGCCGCAAAACGACCCGATGTATCGCGACGGGCGAATGATGATCGCCGGGCTGCGATTCGGTCTGACTTTCGTCGGGATTCAGCCTGCGCGCGGTTATCAGGTGGATCCGAGCGCGGTCTATCACGACCCGGATCTGGTGCCGCCGCACGCTTATCTGGCGTTTTATTTCTGGTTGCGCAACACCTACGGCGCCCACGGCGTGATCCATGTCGGCAAGCACGGCAACCTCGAGTGGCTGCCGGGTAAAGGCGTCGGACTGTCGGAGAATTGCTGGCCGGACGCGCTGCTCGGGCCGCTGCCGAACATCTATCCGTTTATCGTCAACGACCCGGGCGAGGGCGCTCAGGCCAAGCGACGTACGCAAGCGGTGATCATCGATCACTTGATGCCGCCGCTGACCCGCGCCGAGACCTACGGCCCGCTGCGTAATCTGGAATTGCTCGCCGACGAATATTACGAAGCGCAACTGCTCGATCCGCGTCGTGCCCGCGAGTTACAGCGCGATATTCTGCAATTGGTGCGAGACACGCAGATCGATCGTGAACTGCAACTCGATGCCGGCCTGGACAGTGACGCCGATGCGGCGATCTGGCTGCCGCGTCTGGATACGTATCTGTGTGATCTGAAGGAATCGCAGATTCGCGATGGTTTGCACATTTTCGGTGAATCGCCAACCGGGCGCTTGCGCATTGATACCTTGCTGGCGCTGCTACGCATTCCGCGTGGCGACGGCAAAGGCGCGCAATCGAGTGTGCTGCGAGCCTTGGCCAAAGCGTTCGCACTCGGCTTCGATCCGCTCGACTGCGCGCTGGCCGAACCCTGGACTGGCCCGCGACCGGTTGAACTGCAATCGCAAAGCGAGGAAGCCTGGCGCACCGCCGGCGACACCCGCGAACGCCTCGAACTGTTCGCCACCGAACTGATCTCCCAAACCCTGCAACCTCCCTGTGGGAGCGGGCTTGCTCGCGAAGGCGGTGGTTCAGATAAATCCATACCGACTGACACGACGCCTTCGCGAGCAAGCCCGCTCCCACTGGGACCGCAGTGGGCGGAGGTCAATGCGATCATCGACAATCTGCGCGACGTCGTCGCCCCACGCCTCGATGCCTGCGGCCCCGCTGAAATGCGCGGTTTGCTCGATGCCCTCAGCGGCCGTTTCGTCCCCGCCGGCCCCAGCGGCGCACCCAGTCGCGGCCGGCTCGACGTGCTGCCGACCGGGCGCAATTTCTACTCGGTGGACGTGCGCAACCTGCCGACCACCACCGCCTGGCGCATCGGTTTCCAGTCGGCGACGCTGATTCTTGAGCGGCACTTGCAGGATCACGGCGATCACCTGCGCCAGCTCGGGCTGTCCGTCTGGGGCACGGCGACCATGCGCACCGGCGGCGACGATATTGCGCAGGCCATGGCCCTGATGGGCGTGCGCCCGGTGTGGGCGACGGGCAGTCAGCGTGTCGATGATTTCGAGATTCTGCCGCTAAGTCTGCTCGACCGTCCACGCGTCGATGTCACGCTGCGAGTCTCGGGATTCTTCCGCGATGCCTTCGCCAACCTGATTCGCCTGTTCGATGCCGCCGTGCAAGCGGTCGCCGCGCTGGACGAGCCGGACGATCTCAATCCACTCGCCGCCAAAGTGCGCGCCGAGCGCGAGGCGCTGCTGCAATCGGGCCTCGACGAAGACACTGCGCGGCGTCAGGCCGGCTGGCGGATCTTCGGCGCCAAACCCGGTGCTTACGGCGCGGGCGTGCAGGGCGCGATTGATGGGCGTCTGTGGCAAACCCGCGAAGACCTCGCCGAGGTGTATCTGAACTGGGGCGCCTACGCCTATGGCGGTGCCGACGAGGGCACCGCCGCCCGCGAGCAATTCGTCCAGCGCCTGAGTCAGGTGCAGGCCGTCCTGCAGAATCAGGACAATCGCGAACACGACTTGCTCGATTCCAACGACTATTACCAATTCCAGGGCGGCATGCTCGCCGCCGTGGAAAGCCTGCGTGGAGAGGCCGCCGCCAGTTATCACGGCGATCACAGCCAGCCTGATCTGCCAAGGATTCGCACGCTCAAAGAAGAGCTGAATCGGGTGATCCGCTCGCGGGCGGCGAATCCGAAATGGATCGACGGGGTCAAACGCCACGGCTATAAAGGCGCATTCGAGTTGGCGGCGACGGTCGATAACCTGTTCGCATTCGATGCGACCACGCAGTTGATCGACGATCATCAATACGCGCTGCTTGCCGATGCGTATCTGCTCGACCCGGCGACACGTGAGTTTGTCCGCGAACATAACCCGCATGCCCTGCGCGACATGACCGAGCGCATGCTCGAAGCGCAGCAACGCGGCATGTGGCAGGATCCGGGCGCCTATAAAGAGGCACTGGAAAACCTCCTGCTGGACATAGAAGAAGACAGCTGACACAACCCACTCCAAATGTGGCAGCGGGCTTGCTCGCGAAAGTGTCGTATCAGGCACCCATTGCGTTGAATGACACACCGTCTTCGCGAGCAAGCCGGCTCCCACAGTTTGAAAGTATTTCACCGACCATGATTGAGTATTGCAAATGACCGACACCCCGCATTTCCCGCTTTCCGCCGTGGTCGGCGCCGATGACCTGAAACTCGCCCTGTGCCTGACCGCCATCGACCCGAAAATCGGCGGCGTACTGATCGAAGGCCCACGCGGCATGGCCAAATCCACGCTGGCCCGAGGTTTGGCGGATCTGCTCGCCAGCGGCCAATTCGTCACGTTGCCATTGGGCGCCACCGAAGAACGTCTGGTCGGCACCCTCGACCTCGATGCGGCGCTGAGCGAGGGACGTGCGCAGTTCTCGCCTGGGGTGTTGGCCAAGGCCGACGGCGGCGTGCTCTACGTCGACGAGGTCAATTTGCTTCCCGATCACCTGGTGGATCTGCTGCTCGATGTCGCCGCCAGCGGCACCAACCTGATCGAGCGCGACGGCATTTCCCATCGCCATTCGGCGAAGTTCGTCCTGATCGGCACGATGAACCCGGAAGAGGGCGAATTGCGTCCGCAGCTGCTCGATCGATTTGGTTTGAACGTCGCCCTCAGCGGCAACACTGTGCCAACCGAGCGCGGGCAGATCATCCGTCGTCGACTGGATTTCGACAGCGATCCGCAAGCTTTCTGTGCGCAATGGGACACGCAGCAGCACGCCCTGCGCGAACGTTGTGAAAACGCGCGCATTGCCTTGGCCAACATTCCGCTGGACGATGCCGCACTGGCGCAAATCACCGAGCGTTGCTTTGCTGCCGGGGTCGACGGTTTGCGTGCCGATCTGGTCTGGCTGCGTGCGGCTCGCGCGCATGCCGCCTGGCGCGGCGCCGAGGTGATTGGCGCGGCAGACATCGACGCGGTGGCCGAATTTGCCCTGCGGCATCGGCGCCGTGAGCAGCCGGCCGGCAGTCCTCAGCCGCCTGCGCAAGCGCCGGCCAACACTCAGGCCAGCCCGAGCGAAGGGCAGGGCCAGTGGGGCGACATGCCCACGCCGGCACTCACCACCGGCGCCCGCCGCGAAGTGCCGGTCTGGCCAAAAAAGCCCTAGGCATTCGCCCCCGATCCGACGCGGGGGCGAATGCCAGACCCCGCGCCGGGCAACTCGATCATGGCCGTCAGGGCAAACGTCATGCTGCCCGCAACGGTGCGCTGAACTGGGTCGGTACTTTGCTCAACGGTCGCCCTCGGACCCGCGCCGACCTGTTGTTCCAGCAACGCACACGTTCGCCGCATGAACTGTGGCTGGTGATCGTCGATGCCTCGGCGTCGACTCGCCGGCATCAAGCCCTCAGCGATGCCAAAGGCCTGCTCGCGCAATTGTTCGATGACGCCTATCGGCAACGTGCACGTCTGGCATTGTTGACCGCCAGCGGGACGACGCCGCAATGGCAGGTGCAAGGTTTGAAAGCGTCCAGCGGTTTGCGCGTCTGGCTCGATGCGTTAGGAGCGGGGGGCGGCACACCCTTGCTCGCGGCGCTAGAGCAGGCGCAGCAATGGTTGGCGCTGCGACGTAAACGTTTTCCGGCCGAGCAGCAACGCATGCTGTTGGTGACGGATGGGCGCTTGAAGGATTTGTCCGGATCGCCGCCGCTGGAATGCCCAGGGCTGCTGATCGACATCGAGCGCGGACCGATTCGGCTGGGGCGGGCGCGGGAGTTGGCCAGCGCGCTGGATCTGCAGTATCGGCACATCGATGATGTCGCTGTGGTCTGATCGGACCACATCGCGGGCTAGCCTTCTCCTGCACCCGCAAACCTGTGGGAGCGTGGCTTGCCCGCGATGGCATCGACTCGGTGCGGATACCGCACAAGATAATCCGCAGCACTGCACTATGCTGTTGCGCAGCCCAATCACAAGGAGTGAGCGATGCGCATCCTGGTCAAAAACCCTCAAGACGATTTCCGCGTCAAGGCCTACGCCGGCACCAACGGCGTGCTGCTCGCCATCGATCTTGCCGAATCGCGGCGCAAGGGCCTGCTCGGGTTTGCCATCGAAAAGCAGCAGGGCGACAAACCCTGGCTGTTCCTCTTCAACAGCCTGACCTTTCCCGGCAAAGCTCACACCTTCGCGCAATTCCACGCCACGCCGAGCGATAAGGCGCCGCTGCAGAAATTCCGTTGGGCCGATTACGCGGTCAATCCGGGGATGACCATTCAATACCGTGTTCATTTGGCCTACGGCACCGCCGACGCGCCGGAGTTGGGCGAATCACTGCAACTGACCATCACCTCTGACGACGGACATCCGACCCATCAAAGCGTGATTTTCAATCGCGCCGTGGCCGCCAGTCAGGCCTTTCAGCGCAAGTTTCCCGACCTCGACGCGCAGATCAGCGCGAACAAGAACATGCCCATCGAGGCCTGGCCCGATGCGGCACGGCAATGGCTGGAAAACGGTCTGCTCGGGCGATTGCTGGGGTTTATCGAGCGTGCGGTCGACGGCCAGTGGGCGCTGGATATCGCGATCTACGAGTATCAGTTGCAGGCTATTGTCGATGCGGTCAACGCGGCGTTCGAGCGCGGGGTCAAGGTTCGGGTGCTGTATCACGCGCGAGCGGATGACGAAGACACCACCATCAATCAGGCGAGCCTGGCCAAACTGCCGGCCGCCAGCAAGTGCGGGCGTGTTACTCACAACATTTTTCACAACAAGTTCATTGTTCTCAGCCGCCTCGATACGACTGGCCAGCGTCAGCCGCAAGCGGTGTTGTGTGGCAGTACCAACTTCACTGCCAACGGTGTTTACCGGCAAGCCAACGTCGTGCATGTTCTCGATGAGGGCGCCGTCAGCAGCCGCTATCTGCAAACCTTTGAAGAAATCTGGGCGACGCCGACCGACGTCGGCGCAACTCGCGCCTGGATCAGCGAACATAACCCGATGGATCCGACCCAAACACTGTTCGCCGGCTTCTCGCCACGCAGCGGCGGCGCGGATTTACGCGAGTTCGTCGAAATCATCGAGGCGGCCAAGAAGGACGTGTTGTTTGTCACCGCATTCAGCCTGCCCGACGCCATTCTCAACGCGCTGCTCGGCCAGCCGCACGACGACATCCTGCGTTTCGGCTTGCAAAACACTGCCAGCCGCATCACCGGATACCACGCCGATCGCAGCGCCGAATTTGCCGCCACCGCGTTGCTCAACACCGGTCTGGAAGGCTGGCTGCGCGAGAACATGAAAGGCCAGAAAGGCAATCTGCTGGTGCACACCAAAGCGGTGGTCACCGACTTCACCACCGACGCGCCCACTATCATCAGCGGTAGCCATAACCTCAGCACCTCGGCCAGCAACGGCAACGACGAGAACTACCTGATCATTCGCGGTGATACCGATCTGGCCGACCGCTATGGCCTGGAGTTGCTGCGCTTCTACGAGCACTACCGCTTTCGCTATTTCGCGAAGAAGCTGGCGTTGAAGCAGGTGCAGCCGTTGGCCGTGGATGACAGTTGGACTCACGATTATTACGTTGACGGGGATTTGCGTCAGTTGTCGCGTTTGCGTTTTGCCGGACGTTAAACACCCATCGCCTGGCGATACTGCCGCGCTCGTCGACCTAGATATAGCTGGTCCCGTATCAACGCCCAAATCGCCGGCACTCGCGGTTGTGGCTGGCGACCGCGGCTGAGACGATCGATCTGAAAACGCACCACCGCCATGTTCGCCAGCGATGCCAGAGCCTTGCGTTTCCAGCGAATCGGCGGCAGTTGTGGATTGCGTTCCAGGCCTTCGCGCCAGTGTTTGACCAGATGCGGTTCAAGGGTCAGCGCGGTGGCGATCCCGGCCATGGCGATGCCGCTGTCGAGCACTTGTTCGACCACGGCGAGACGACGAATGCCGCCAGTGACCATTACCGGCATGCGCGCGACACTGGCCAGTTCGCCGGCCATTTCCAGAAAGTACGCTTCACGCGCCAGCGTCCGCCCGTCGCGGGCCTCGCCCTGCATCGCCGGAGCCTCATAGCTGCCGCCGGACAGTTCGAGCAGGTCAATCGGGTATTGGTTGAGCCATTCGATCACCTAGCGCGCATCGTCAGTGTCGAAACCGCCGCGCTGGAAGTCCGCCGAATTGAGCTTCACCGCCACGCAAAACTGCGGCGAAACAGCCTGGCGCACCGCCTCGATCACCGACAGCAGCAGGCGCGCACGGTTTTCCAGCGAGCCGCCCCAGCGGTCGGTACGCCGATTGGTCAACGGTGACAGGAACTGACTGAGCAGATAGCCATGCGCTGCGTGAATCTGCACCCCGGTAAAACCGGCTTTCTCGGCGAGCGCCGCACTGTTGGCAAAGCGCTGAATGACTTCTTCGATGTCGCTTTCGCTCATCGGTTTGGGCTCGGCAAACATCTTCGAGAACTTGCCCAGATCCAGCGCAACCGCCGACGGTGCCAACGCTTGCTGGCCGAGGTTGGCCATTGTCTGCCGCCCCGGGTGGTTGAGCTGCACCCAAAAGTGCGCGCCGCCACTGCGACCGATGCTGGCCCACTGGCGGAATTGCTGCAGGTGGCGTTCGTCTTCGAGCACCACGCCACCGGGGCCGGTCATGGCGCGTCGATCAATCATCACGTTGCCGGTCAGCAACAGCCCGGCGCCGCCTTCAGCCCAGGCTTGGTACAAGCGCAACAGTTCGCCAGAAGGCGCCTGTTCGCGGTCGGCAAGGTTTTCTTCCATGGCCGCTTTTGCGATACGGTTATCGAGCGACTGACCGTTGGGCAGATTAAGTATTTGAAAGGGCGACATGCTTGACTCCTCATCAGTAATGGAGCGAGGCTAAGCTTAAAGTTAACTTTAATGTCAAGCGGGCAAACGGGGTTGCAATGAAAATTGGTGAATTGGCGCAGATGAGTGGGCTGAGCGCTTCGCGCATTCGCTTTTATGAAGCGCAAGGCCTGATCCCCAAGGTCGAGCGGCAGGGCAACGGTTATCGGCGCTATCCGCCGCAAGTGCTGCAAACCCTGAACATCATTCAGCGTGCACAACAGGCGGGGTTCAGTCTCGATGAGCTTAAATTGCTACTGCCAGACCCGCTGACCGGGGAGTTCAATGAGGACGATCTGGTGTCGAGCCTGAGCCACAAAGTCGAGCAGATCGAGGCGATGCAGTTACATCTGGCGCAGAGCAGAGAGCAACTGTTGGCGGTGATCGACGACATTCGCAGCCGACCGGACGGTATGGGCTGTAACGCCAATGCGGAAAGGGTACTGAAGTCTTTCAAGCACTGACTTCGGGTTGTAGTACAGATTTTGAAATGATTTGTTGCTGTAGGAAAAGTGGCCTGAGCCTGTAGGCTTCAAGGCCATTTTTCATTCAGGAATTACATGAACACCCTCTCGGAGCCTCCCCCGTCTCTGCCACAGAGAACCTCCTTTTCGCGCCATGGCGCGGTCTTGACGCACTCGCAGCATCCAGTTTTCCGACACCCGACTATCGTTGATAACGCGGCTCCTGAGCCTTCGCGTTGCGCTTTGCCGTGTCCGGCAGCCTGAATTCACTGAAGAGAGATCGAGACGTTTTATGGAATGGTTAGCGGATCCCACAGCCTGGTTAGGCTTGTTGACTCTGATCGTGCTGGAACTGGTGCTGGGCATCGACAACCTGGTGTTCATCGCAATCCTCGCCGACAAACTGCCGCCGCATCAACGTGATCGCGCACGCATCATCGGCCTGTCTTTGGCGCTGATCATGCGCCTGGGCCTGTTGGCGAGTATTTCATGGCTGGTCACCCTCACGCAGCCGTTGTTCGAAATCTTCGACAAGAGCTTCTCCGGCCGTGACCTGATCATGCTGTTCGGTGGCGTGTTCCTGTTGTTCAAAGCGACGATGGAACTGCATGAGCGCCTTGAAGGGCATGTCGGCGAGCGCTCGAGCAATACCGCTTATGCGTTGTTCTGGCCGATTGTCGCGCAGATCGTCGTGCTCGACGCGGTGTTCTCGCTGGACGCAGTGATTACCGCTGTGGGCATGGTTGATGAACTGGCGGTGATGATGATCGCGGTGATCATTTCCATCGGTCTGATGATCGTCGCCAGCAAGCCGTTGACGCGCTTCGTCAATGCGCACCCGACGGTGATCATGCTGTGCCTGGGCTTTTTGATGATGATCGGTTTTGCCCTGACGGCTGAAGGTCTGGGGTTCCACATTCCGAAAGGCTACTTGTACGCGGCGATCGGTTTCTCGATCCTGATCGAGGTGTTCAACCAGATCGCCCGCGCCCGTCGCAAGCGTTCGATGCAAGGCCTGCGTCCGATGCGTGAACGCACGGCACACGCGGTAATGCGTCTGCTTGGTGGTCGTAAACTGGCGGTGGAAGAGGTCGGCGAGGAAATTTCCGATCTGCTCGACAACGGTGAAGCGCCGAATGCGGAGCTGTTTGATCGTCGCGAGCGGGTGATGATCAGCGGCGTGCTGCAATTGGCCGAACGACCGATTCGCAACCTGATGACAGTACGCGCCGATGTCGACTGGATTGATCTGGCAGACGACGCTGAGACAATTCGTACAAAGCTGATGCATTCGTCGTACTCGCGTCTGCCGTTGATTCGTGACGGTGCGGTGGATGAGCCGTTGGGTTTCGTGCACAAGAAGGAGTTGCTCAAGGAGTATCTGGCCGGCACCGAGCCGAACCTGGAACATCTGGCGCGCAAGACCATCAACCTGCTCGACAGCTATTCGATCCTTAACGCGCTGGAACAGATGCGCGCGGCCTCGACGCACATTGCCTTTGTGGTCAACGAGTTTGGCGATTTTGTCGGTGTATTGACCATGACCGACATTCTCGAATCGATCGCCGGCGAGTTGCCTGATGCCAGCGAAATCGAAGGCCCGGATGTCGTCGAGGAGCAGGGCGGGTTTCTGGTCAGCGGCGCATTGAACCTGGCGCGGGTTCGTCAGCGCACCGGGTTTGGCGCCGAGCCGACCGAGGATTATCAAACCATGGCCGGGCTGGTCATGAGCCTGCTGGATCGTTTGCCGGTGATCGGCGATCGACTGGTGCACGAAGGCTGGCGGATGACTGTGAAAGCGGTTGAAGAGCGACGCGTGACGCGGGTGTTGTTGGAGCGTGATACCGCTTAAAGATCACGGCGCCTGTTCCGGCCGTATCGCTGGCAGGCCAGCTCACACAGGTTTATCGGGTGCCCATCGATTTTGGCTACACCATCAATCATGTGGGAGCTGGCTTGGCAGCGATGGCAATCGATCTGCCGATACACAGTTTACTGATGAAAAGTGTAGCGATCCTTGCCCGTATGCTTTGACTCATACAACGCCGCATCCGCCTTGACCAACGCCTGCGTCAGCGAATCGTCGTCTTCCACCCGGGTCACGCCGATACTGATCGTCACCGGATACCGGGTCGGTTGCTCCCGCACCAAACGGCACAATTCACCCGCCAGCGCTGCAACCTCCTCGCGCTGGACTCCCGCCAGATAAATTGCAAACTCCTCGCCACCCAGGCGTGCGTAATCGAACTGCTGCATGACCTTTTTGATATCGGCAGCGATGCGTTTCAGCACCTCATCGCCGATGTCGTGGCCATAGGTATCGTTGACCTTCTTGAAGTTGTCGATGTCGATCATCAACAGGTAGTGGTCATGCTCGCGAGGCTCTGCCCGCAGGTGTTTTTCCGCGAGGGTCATGAACGATCGACGATTGGGGATTTCCGTCAGCGTGTCGTTGTAGGCCTGATCCAGCAGCAGCCTGGACATGATGTAGTTGTACAGTTTGGCTTCGCGCAGCTTGAGGAACGTGTAAATCGTCAACGCACAGAGAAACACGCTGTAGCAGGCGGTCAGTACGCCCCTGAGTTCAACCAGGCTGGTGGTGGTGTTGATAAACGGGTTGAGCAGCAGCCAGATCAGGAACTGCACGATAAAGAATGCCCGGCGACTCAGCGGCAGTACCGAGAAGCTGTAGAGCATGGCGGCCGCAGCGAGCACCAGCCAGGAACTGTGTACGGCCGGGGGCAAGCCGCTGACGATCAATCGAATACCCACGGTCAGGCCCACTACCAGCAACACCGCCAGAACATCGAAATGTCGGGCCTGGCGGGTAAACCACAACACCATGGTCAGCACAGAGAAAAACGCCACGAATAGCATTGATCGCCAGGTGAATCCCTGACCGCCAAGGAGACTGACGATCAAGTCGAAGATCAGCCACATGGCGATGCTGACGATAAAGATCAACAGGCTGAAGGAATGCAGGCGCTCGAATTCGTGCTGGACAAACTCGGCCCGCAATTCAGCGGGCGCGGTTTTTTTCAGGACCTCGTCTTCAATGATTTTGTACATTGCCGGCCTTGCGCTGGTTGTCGAGAATCACCCGGCCCCACGGGCGATAGCGCAGAGAAAACACCGCGCTGGCGTGACAACCGCTCGACGTCACATCCGGGGCAGCAGGCTCGGCGTGGAACGGCTGGACGTCACCACTGACCTGGCGGAACGCTTCTCGCACGATACCGACGGAGCAGGGCAGTGCGCTGGCATAGCTGCTGCGCACCACGGGCGGCAAGCGCCCGGTACCGGCGCCATCCTGCCACCAGACCTGAACGCCCGCAGCGCTCAACTCGCCCAGCCATTGCGCGTTGATGTTCGGCGCGAGCTTACCGGCGCTGAATGCACTGACGTGCAGCGGTGCGTCGAGTTTGCCGGCGAGGTCTTTGAGCTGACGTTGCAGCGTTGCCCGGCGATCCGCCGCGAGGAAGTGCAAGTCATCCAGCTCCAGCGGCAGATACCAGCCACTCACCGGCAGCTTCCAGTCCTCGCGCAGCTTCTGCTGCTGCGCCAGCGATTGGCCCAGTTGCGCTTGCCAGTATTTAGCGAGACCAGCGCTGTCCAGTTCGTCGATACGCTGGTAATAGGCCGGATCCATCTTCAACCCGAGTACCAGTTGCAGTCCTTGTTGTTGTGCCAGTTGCAGACTGTTGGCGAGCCAGCCGTTGGCACCGCCGAAGTCTGAGTCGCCGTATGCGGTCCACTGCACGATCAGCGTGCGCGTGCCTTGTTTCGCCGTGTCTTGCCATATTCGTAGCCACTGCGCCTGAGTGAGACCCGCATCGACATTCAACGGTTGATAGAACACGCGCTCATCGGCTCGCGCGACCACAGTGCCCAGCAGCAGGCAGAAAAACAGCATCCATCGAGCCATCAGAAATTCCACTCCACGCCCAGCAGCACACCATTGCCACCTTCATACAGATTGCCGCCCAGCGCCTGTTGGTACTCGGTCCGCACTGTCAGCTTCGAGCGGTAGGCGTTATAGCGGTCATCGTCGTACCACCATTGCCAGCGCAAACCGACCCCGGTGCGCAGATCCTGCCGCCAGTCGTTGCTTGGATCCTGGCTGGCAAACTCGAGAAAGCCATACGGCATGATCGTCTGCGCACCGTTGAACGGCAGCTTCCATGTATGCCCTTGCTGGAACCGCGACAGCCACTGATGATCGCCGGCCTTGGTCCACCATGCGGCATCGAGGTAGAGGAAGCGTTCATCCCAGTCGCTTTCGTCGACGCGCCAGTCGTTGCGGTATTTGCCCTGATCGAGAAACGATGCAGTGGCGCGCAACAGGTAGTCGGTGGTGGTGTGACCGTCCTGACGATGATCGTCGAGTTGATCCGAGAGCTTGTCCGGATTGATCAACTGGCCAAGGCTGAGGCCATGATTGTCCTGGTCATCGAACTGGCTCTGTTTGTAGATTTCGCCATAGAAGTTGATGTTCTGCGTGCCCCACGGCTTGTAGCGCAGACCGACGCCCGCCGCGACGGATTCGGCGTAACTGGAGCGGCTCTGACCACCCAGCAGCACACGGCCGTAGACCGACAGCGAACTGCCGGCGCGACTCGGTTCTTCACCGAGGGCGTGATCCCACATCGCAACCTGGACGTTTTGCGAGTTCGGGCTGCGATTCGAGCCTTGGCTTTTGTCATCGCGCAGGAAGTCGTTGGTCGATACGCCGGCCGGTGACCAGGTGCTGGCGATGGTGAAGTTGTCCCGGCGAGACAAGGCTTCATGGGCGCGCCGCTGACGATAACGCCGGGCTTCCATGCTGCCATCTTCATCGTCGGCAGCCACCGGGTTCTGTTCGAGATCGATGACGCGGCGCAGTTCTTTGCGCGCCGAAGCGCTGTCCTCGACCTCGTCATAACGCCAGGCGAGGGTTTCGCCGAGGTGATAATCCTCGGGGAAGTCGCGGGTAGCCTGCTGCAGATAGGGAATGGCTGTGGCGCGTTGTTCACGGGTGGCGGCGCCCGCAAGGCGCATGCCGTAATCGGCGCGATAGCGCGGATTGCCCGGCTCGCGCCGCACGGCTTCGGCCAGCCATGCATTGCTTTGCGCAAGATCGCCGGCTTTCTGTGCCGTGACCGAGGCCGCGTAGAAATGCCCGGCATCCGGGGCTGTTTGCAGGGCCTGACGTTGTCGTTGCAACGCTTGTGCATGGTCGCCGCGAGCATCGGCGACTGCCGCACCCAATGCCCATTCATTGGCGCCGCGTGTGCTGCTTTGCTGCCAGAAACGTTCGGCGGCTTGATTGTCGCCCGCGTTCAGCGCGCTGCGACTCGCGGTCAGGCGGGCGTTGTCGCTGAGTTGCGCAGCGGGAATGCTGCGCCAGATGGCCAATGCAGCGGTGGAATCGCCAGCGGCTTCCAGCGCGTAGGCCAACGGCAAACGACTGCTGCGGTCACCGAGCTTTTCTGCCTGCTGGTAATAAACCACGGCTTCGCCCGGACGATCGGGCATCGCACAGCGGCCAAGGGCGCGATAGTCGCCGATGGCTTGCGGGTGGTCGCCGACGGCTTGTTGCACGACATCGCACTGACCTTTTTCCGCGAGCTGCGCGAGCAGTTGACCGCGAGTGGCGCCGTCGACATGCCCGAGCAGCGACGCCATACGCCGTTGTTGCTGTGCCGTGATATCGCTGGATGAAGCATACAGACCGGCCAGTCGTTGCAGCGCGGCGCCGGGCAGACGTCCGTCATGGCGGTCATAAGCGGTTTCCAGCAGTTGCTGTGCGTGTTGGCGGTCGCCGCTATTGAGTGCGAGGAAACTCGCCTGATTCAGCGACGCCAGGTTGCCGGTCTGACGGTAATGGTATTCCCACAGGGTTTGCTCTTCGGTGCGCCGGCCCATGGTCTGCGCCAGTTCGGCGCGGCGTTTGACCACGGCGGGCGTTTGCGTCTGGCCGGCCAGCCAGACCATGACTTTGCTGCTGTCGCCCTGTTCCTGCCAGACATCCACCAACTGCGCCTGACGACGGCTGTCCCACGGCGCCGGCAAGCGAGTGTTTTGCAACAGATCGGTGGCTTGCAGGCGCTGGGCAAGCACCAGCCATTTTTGTGGATCATCCGTCGGCTGACAGCCGCGCAATTGCGTCAGCGCGGCTTCCGGGTCGTGACGCGACAGCCAATCGGCAGTTTCCAGGCAAGGTCGCTGCAAATCGTTGCTCAGGCGTTGCACGGTGGGTACATCATCGGTCTGCCGTGCCAGTTCCCAAAGACGCTGGCGTTGCACTGGATCGGCCAGGTCGGAGGCGGGCAACGATTGCAACCAGCGTTGTGCCTGCTGATCGTGACCCATGGCGATGGCGCGATTGACCATCGCCAGACGCGCTTGGCGCGCGGCTTCCGCTGTCGGTGCCTGTTGCAGCAATTGCTGCAAGGGTTTTTCGTCGAGGCGTTGAACATAAGCGTTGGCCAGGCGCTGCCAGCCTTCGGCATCCAGTTGTTTTTTCGCCGCCAGCGGCGCCAGTTGTTCGATGGTGCCCGTCCAGTCGCGCAGTTGCTCTGACCAATTGGCACGCGCCAGGCGCAGGATGTTGTCGTCCCCTCGGGGCGCCAGTTGGGCGAGCCAGTCGTGGGCCTTGGCCGCGCCGCCGAACTTGGCCAGACTCAAGCTGTAGGCCTGCCACAGACGTATGCGGTCATTCAGGTCACTGGTGGCCATCCATTGTTCGACCTGGGTGCTGCTCGGCGGATCCTGTTCGATCCAGGTCAGGCGTAAATCGAGCACGGCTGCGCTGTCATTGTTCGGCAGCGCCTGGACGGCGTCGCCATAGCGCCGTTGTCTGGCCAGCGATTCCACCAGCAGGGCGCGTGCCTCGTCGTTTTTCGGGACTTTTTCCAGCAAGTGCCGCATCAGTCGTTCGACTTCTTTCCAGTTGCCCTTTTTCGCTTCGCGGTAGCTGCGATCCATGTAGGGGTAACTGCGGAACTGTTCGAAATCGCTCAGCGGCGCGGCGTGCAGCGGATACGCCGTACTCATGCCCAGCAGCAGGCTACCCATCAACAGGGTGTGACGGTGCACAGGCTTCATGCAGCCTCCCGAACGATGCGGTAGGCGGCTTGTTGTTCGCTGGCCTGATCTGCAAGGGCCTGATCGAGTACTTCCTGGGTGATCATGCCCCGGGAAATCAGATGTTCGCCGAGTGACATGTTTTCGGCGTCGAAATCGATCAATGCCTGATTGAACAGGGTGGGTGGCACCATCCCGCGTACCTGCAGCAAATTGCCCAGCAACACCTGATGGCGGCTGACGCGTTCCAGCAAGGCTTCATCGTCCTGATGACGCTCAAGCACTTCAAGCATATGACGCACTTCCTCATTCTGTCGGTGACTGGCGTACCAGTGACGAATCCCCAAAGTCACACGGCCCTGCGGTGCCAGTCGGCAGCGTACCGGGCGTTTCAATTGACGGCTGATCGCACCGAGCGACACCTGGCTGACCGGACCTTCCGACGCCAGGACCAGGGTTTCACCATCTTCAGCCACCGGCAGCACGCCATAATGCGATGCCACACGGCGCGGCACGGCGTCGATCAGGCGTTTGTCGAGTTTGAACGGGTTGAGCGGCGCCCACTCCAGATCAAGTTGTTCGGCCAGTGCCTGCACCAGTTGCGTGCTGTCGATGTATTCGCGCAACAACAATTCACGTCCCAGACGTCGACGTACCGGACTGGTGATCGCCGCTTCCAGTTGTTCCTCGGTCAGCAGGCCTTTTTCCACCAGACGATGGCCCAGCGGTGTGCGTTGGGCTTTGGTCAGGGCGGGGAATTCATGGGTGGTCTTGTCCCACGCCACGCGCCGGGAGTCGCCCATCTCCATGACTTGTTTCAGCGCGCGCAGATTGGCGAAGAAGTTGACGAAGTTGCTCCACATCATTCGCGGTGCCGACAGCAGGCCCTCGCCCAGTCCGTAATAACGGGTGACGAACCAGCCGCGCTGAAACAGCCGGTTGAGCAGCATGAAGCCGTTCAGCCAAAGCAATATCGGCAGCAGAGAGCTGTCGGAAAGAATTGACGGATAGCGCCACGACTCGGGAGAAATCACCGTCACCAGCCACATCACCATCAAGACCACGAACAGCAGGTTGACGAGGAAGCTCAGCATGTAGGCGATCAGGCCGCGCCGGTCGCGCCAGAGGAAATAGTTGAGCAGACCCTTGCGGCTCCAGCCGAGGTTCTTGGTGCCTTGAAACACGATGCCGACAATCCAGCGCGATTTCTGCCGGATCGCATGCTGCAAATCCCGGGGGAAATGCTCACGGACACAGATCACTTGGGAGAACTCGCGGTTCATGCCGAACACCCACGGTTGCTCCAGCGCCAGTTTCGGATCGCTGACCGAGTAGCGGGCGAAAATGCACTTCATGCCTTTTTGCTTAAGACGGAAACCGATGTCGTAGTCCTCGGTGAGACTTTGCACATCGAAAGCGATACCGTCGCCGTCTTCGAGCAGGGCGCTGATGGCCTTGCGGCTGAAGCAGGTGCCGACGCCAGCGCTGGGCACCTGACCGGTCAAGGCTTCGCGGACGATGACGTCCTTGCCGTGGTTCTCGGCGAACTCATCGACATAGTGGCCGGCAGTGAAGCCTTTCCACTCCGGTGCATACGGGTAGACCGGGATCTGGATCAGGTCCTTGTTCGGCAGCAGATAGTTGAACAGGCGCAATTCCATCGGGGAAATCACGTCTTCGGCGTCGTGCAGGATGAACCCGGCGAACTGGATTTTCGCCTCGCTTTCAAAGCGCAGGATCGCGTCGATGATGTTGTTCAGGCAGTCGGCCTTGCTGGTCGGGCCGGGGCGCGCGCAGACCACTTTGTGCACGTTGGGGTAGTGCTGGCAGACCGCATCGACGTCCGCTTGAGTTTCGGCGTCGTTGGGATAGGTGCCGACAAAAATCTGGTAGTTCTCATAGTCGATGGTCGAGGCGGCCAGGCGCGCCATTTCGCCGACCACACCGACTTCATTCCATGCCGGCACCATGATCGCCAGTGGTTTTTCCGGGATTGCGTACAGGCGCTCTTCATCGGCGCGGTCGAATTTTTCGTAGATCCGCCAGCGCCGGATCAGCTTGCGGGACCAGTACACGAGGTCGATGAACAGATCATCGAGACCGAGGACGAACATCAGCAGGGCGAGGGCAATCGCCACATATTTGAGACCGAACAGCACATACGCAAAAAAGTCGACCCAACCCAGACTCATACCCCTTCACCCGCCGCCGAGCGAGTGCTCAGCCAGGCGTGGAGGCGGGTGGCAATCAATTCGCTGGCGTGGCCATCGCCATAAGGGAAATGCACACGGCTCATGCGCGTATAGGTCTCTTCGTCGTCGAGCAGTTGTGCGGCTTCCTTGACGATGCGGGCCTTGTCGGTGCCGACCAGCAGCATGGTGCCGCTTTCCAGCACCGATGGCCGTTCAGTGACATCGCGCAGCACCAGCAGCGGTTTGCCGATCGCCGGCGCTTCTTCCTGTACACCGCCGGAATCGGTGAGGATGAAGTGCGCACGGCCCATCAGCCAGACGAAATTCGGGTAGTCCTGCGGCGCAACCAGATAGATGTTCGGTTTATTGGCGAGCATGCCGTACACCACTTCCTGCACCAGCGGATTGAGGTGTACCGGATAAACGAATTGCACCTGCGGATAGCGCTCGGCCAGTTCGGCCAGCGCCTCACAGATGTTGCGGAAACCGTCGCCGAGGTTTTCCCGTCGATGGCTGGTGATGAGAATCATCTTGCGCTGATCATCGAGTACGGCCAACGGCGAATCCGCTGCCGGGTGCCAACCGGTTTGCTGCTGTTGCGCGCGCATCCACAGCAAGGCATCAATGACGGTGTTACCGGTGATTTCAATGTTGTCCTCAGGCACGCCTTCGCGCAGCAGGTTGGCGGCGGATTTCGAGGTCGGCGGAAAGTGCAGGTCAGCGATGACACCGGTCAGGCGCCGATTGGCTTCCTCCGGCCAGGGCGCGCGCAGGTTGCCGGTACGCAGGCCTGCTTCAACGTGACCGATGGGCAGTTGCCGATTGAAGGCGGCGAGGGCGGCAATGAAGCTGGTGGTGGTGTCGCCGTGGACGAGCACGATGTCGGGTTTGACCCGTGCATAGGCTTGATCCAGCTGCGCCAGCAGATTTTGCGAAAGACCGTTGAGGGTCTGACCCTGAGTCATCACTTGCAGGTCTTCGTCGACCGAAAGTTCGAAGGCATCGAGTACTTGCGTGAGCATCTCGCGATGCTGGCCGGTAGAACAGATGTTCAGTTGGATGTCCGGCCACTGACGCAGAACCCGAGCGAGCGGGGCCATTTTGATGGCCTCCGGACGAGTACCGAAAACCATCATGACTTTGAAAGACATTGACCCCTCCTGGGACATGGCAACGCCAGGGCAAAAGCACCTTTGACGTGTGTTCTGTTGCTGAGAAATAAAGGAAAGCAGCCGGATGGGAGCTTGTCCAATCCGGCCTCAGGCTAGTTTGTTACCGATGATTTGGAACGAAAGTGCCATCGGTTGATGGCTCTTAGGTGGCACTTTCAGGAAAAGTTCCATCGATGTGCACGCGGGACGGTGCACAGGGAACGAAAAGTGCGGCGCAACCAGTTCAGATCATGCTGTGGTTTGCGCGGGGCGGTCGGTGCTTTGGTTTTGCCGATGTGCAGGGCGAAATCCCGCGCGAGGGTATCTTCATTGCCGATGCCTTTGAGCTTTTTCAGCAGTTTGCCGTTTTTGTAGAACAGCACTGTGGGAGTGCCGGTGACCAGCGGGTGGCGCGGCGATTGGCAGGTGTCGAGCATGTAGATATTGGCGCGATGCCGATAGGGCTCGGCTGTTTGGCGAAATATTGGCCCCGCCCATTCGCACGCCGGGCAGTGCTCATTGGCGAAATACAGGATCACCGGGCGCCAGGTTTTCAGGGCCTTGCGATAAGTCGGGGGCAGGGCAGCGAAAGGGGCGCTCGAATTCATTGAAATCTCCTTTTTCATACGTCGGCCACTCGTTCACAGGGCAAAAAAAGCGAGTCAGACCTGGGTACTGACTCGCGCTTCAGCTTCGCCGTGGAATCAATTTAACTTCGAAAGCGTTAGGTCGGCGAAGTACGAACCCGGTTTGCCGCTTTCACCATCATTGGCTGCCAACGTCACCTTGAACGCGATAGTGGCCGTTGGTGCGGTGATAATGGTGCTCTTGACTATCCATTCCTGAGCGCCTGGGACATCCAGAAAAACCGGGGTTCCCGAAGGAATTGGCTGCACGGTGACACGACCTGCAGAGCCGAGAATGGTCTTCATTCTGGCTGACACCATGAAACTGCCCCCCTGTCCGTTAGCGGTGAGGACTTCCTGACTGATTGAACCTGGCTGGGCAATAACGCAGTCGCCGGAGTCGTAACTTACATTCCCAGGATTGCTTGCCGTCCAATGGGTGCCTTGCTGGGAAAAATCCCCGTTTTTTATCAAGTTGGCCATTTCATCCATCCTTATTGATCTGGTTAATGAGCTGTACGAGAGCTTTCAAAGCCAGGTCAGTAAGCCCCCTCAAATCGCCATCGACAACTGTCAACTCTGACAGGTCAAACTGAAAATCCGATGAGTGGCTCAGGCCATGATCTGCTTCGAATGCGCACATTGCTGCACCTCAATGTGGCGTTACTTCCCATGACCAGGCTTCGCAAATTGAAAACCGTTTGAGCCGAATCGCCTTGCCCCACCAAAGATTAATTCCAACCCGTTGAATTTTCTTAATATTTAAAGCCTCAGGATTTATTTGAATTCCTGTGGCACACTTTCTGCTGTCTATTCCGTAGTAACAAACCGTGTTCCGGTATAGCGGAATAAAACAACCCTGGAGTGCTTGCCATGCATCGCCGACCTTCTTTGTTCAAAGCGTGTGTTTTTGTTCTCGCGGCTTCGTCCGCTGTCATGGGCATGTCCGCCCAGGCGGCTGACGGCAAGCTCGACAGTGTGCTGGCCCGGGGCAAATTGATTGTCGGCACCGGCAGCACCAATGCGCCGTGGCACTTCCAGGGTGCGGATGGCAAGTTGCAGGGTTTTGATATCGACATCGCGCGGATCGTCGCCAAAGGTCTGTTCAACGACCCGAGCAAGGTCGAGTTCGTGGTGCAGTCGTCCGATGCGCGGATTCCCAATCTGCTCACCGACAAGGTCGACATGAGCTGCCAGTTCATCACCGTGACCGCCAGCCGTGCGCAGCAAGTCGCGTTCACGCTGCCGTACTACCGCGAAGGCGTTGGCCTGTTGCTGCCGAACAACAGCAAGTACAAGGAAATCGAAGATCTGCAAGCCGCTGGCGACGGCGTGACCGTGGCGGTGCTGCAAAACGTGTATGCCGAAGAACTGGTGCATCAGGCACTACCCAAGGCCAAGGTCGATCAGTACGACAGCGTTGACCTGATGTATCAGGCAGTGAACTCCGGCCGCGCCGATGCCGCCGCCACCGATCAGTCTTCGGTGAAATACCTGATGGTGCAGAACCCTGGCCGCTACCGCAGCCCGACCTATGCGTGGAGTCCGCAAACCTACGCGTGTGCGGTGAAACGCGGCGATCAGGACTGGCTGAACTTCGTCAACACCGCGCTGCATGAAGCCATGACCGGCGTTGAGTTCCCGACCTACGCCGCCTCCTTCAAGCAATGGTTCGGCGTCGATCTGCCGTCGCCAGCCATCGGTTTCCCAGTCGAATTCAAATGATCCCGTGAGAGTGGGGCGATTGTCGTCGCCCCGCTCAAGGTACTGCTGACCATGAACTATCAGTTGAATTTTGCCGCCGTGTGGCGCGATTTCGACACCTTGCTGGCGGGGCTCGGTCTGGGCCTCGAACTGGCGCTGGTGTCGATCGCCATCGGCTGCGTGATCGGCCTGCTGATGGCGTTTGCCTTGCTCTCGAAGCATCGCGCCTTGCGGGTGCTGGCCTCGGTGTACGTCACGGTGGTGCGTAACACGCCGATTCTGGTGTTGATTCTGTTGATCTACTTTGCACTGCCGAGCCTGGGGATCCGTCTAGACAAGATCCCCTCGTTCATCATTACGTTGTCACTGTATGCCGGGGCGTACCTGACCGAAGTGTTTCGTGGCGGTTTGCTGAGCATTCCCAAAGGTCAGCGCGAAGCCGGGCTGGCGATCGGTCTCGGCGAGTGGCAGGTCAAGGCTTACGTCACCGTGCCGGTGATGCTGCGCAACGTGCTGCCGGCGCTGTCGAACAACTTTATTTCACTGTTCAAGGACACTTCGCTGGCCGCCGCGATTGCGGTGCCGGAGCTGACCTATTACGCGCGCAAGATCAACGTCGAGAGCTACCGGGTGATCGAAACCTGGCTGGTGACCACGGCGCTGTATGTCGCGGCTTGTTACCTCATTGCCTTGCTGCTGCGTTACCTCGAGCAGCGTCTGGCAATTCGCCGATAGGAGCCTGCGATGTACGAATCTCCCAGTTGGTTACATGAATTGTGGGTCGCGCGCGAGCCGCTGTGGCAGGGTTTCCTGACCAGCGTGCAAGTGTCGGCCCTGGCGATTCTGCTCGGTACGATGGTTGGCGTGGTCGCCGGCCTGGTGCTGACTTACGGCAAGTTCTGGATGCGCGCGCCGTTCCGCTTTTACGTTGATCTGATTCGCGGCACGCCGGTGTTTGTGCTGGTGCTGGCCTGCTTCTATATGGCCCCGGCGTTGGGTTGGCAGATCAGTGCGTTTCAGGCGGGCGCTTTGGGGCTGACGCTGTTCTGCGGCTCGCACGTCGCAGAAATTGTCCGTGGTGCGTTGCAAGCGTTGCCGCGCGGGCAGATGGAAGCGGGCAAAGCCATCGGCCTGACGTTTTATCAATCCCTCGGCTACGTGCTGTTGCCTCAGGCGCTGCGGCAGATCCTCCCGACCTGGGTCAACTCGTCCACCGAAATCGTCAAGGCCTCGACTTTGCTTTCGGTGATCGGCGTCGCCGAATTGCTCCTCAGCACCCAACAGATCATCGCCCGGAACTTCATGACTTTGCAGTTCTACCTGTTCGCCGGTTTTCTGTTCTTCGTCATCAACTACGGCATCGAATTACTCGGCCGGCACATTGAAAAGCGGGTGGCCTTGCCATGACTCAAGCTCAAGTTTCCAACGTTGAAAACGTCCAGCCGCTGCTGGATATCCGTGGCCTGCACAAACAGTACGGCGCGGTCGAAGTGCTCAAGGGTGTCGACCTGAGCATGCAGCGCGGCAACGTGGTGACGCTGATCGGTTCCAGCGGTTCGGGCAAGACCACGCTGCTGCGCTGCGTGAACATGCTCGAAGAATTCCAGGGCGGGCAGATTCTGCTCGATGGCGAATCCATCGGCTATGACGAGGCCAACGGCAAGCGTGTGCGTCATGCGGAAAAAGTCATCGCTCGGCATCGCGCGATGACGGGCATGGCTTTCCAGCAATTCAATCTGTTCCCGCATCTGACCGCGTTGCAGAACGTCACCCTCGGCTTGCTGAAGGTGAAGAAGATGCACAAGGACGAAGCCGTGGTGCTCGCCGAGAAATGGCTGGAGCGCGTCGGCCTGCTGGAGCGGCGCAATCACTTTCCCGGCCAGTTGTCCGGTGGTCAGCAACAGCGCGTGGCGATTGCCCGGGCGATCGCAATGAATCCGAGCCTGATGCTTTTCGATGAGGTCACTTCGGCGCTCGACCCGGAGCTGGTCGGCGAAGTGCTCAACGTCATCAAGGGGCTGGCCGAAGACGGCATGACTATGTTGCTGGTGACCCACGAGATGCGGTTTGCCTTCGAGGTTTCCGACAAGATCGTTTTCATGAATCAGGGGCGGATCGAAGAGCAGGGGCCTCCCAAAGACTTGTTCGAACGCCCGCAATCGCCGCGTCTGGCTGAGTTTCTGAAAAGCACGCGGTTCTGACTTTTCACTTTTGTAATCAGGAGAAATACCCATGAGCATTACTCGTTACGGCACCGGCAGCACCGCCGCTGGCGGCCAGCCACGTCCCTTCGCGCGCGCTGTTGAAGCGGATGGCTGGCTGCACGTTTCCGGGCAGGTGCCGGCGGTTGATGGCGAGATTATCGTTGGCGGCATCGTCGAGCAGACCCACCAGACCATGAAGAACCTGATCGCGATTCTCGAAGAGGCCGGTTATGGCCTGGAAGATGTCGTGCGTGCCGGCGTGTGGCTGGACGATCCACGGGATTTCAGCAGTTTCAACAAAGTGTTTGGTGAGTACTTCAAACCGGAGCACGCACCGGCGCGGGCCTGTGTGCAGGCGAGCATGATGGTCGACTGCAAGGTCGAGATCGACTGCATCGCGTACAAGAAAAAGGCTTGAAAATTGCTGCGTTGCTTAGGCCGCAGCCCCTCACCCTAACCCTCTCCCAAGGGAGAGGGGACTGATCTGTATCGATGCAGGTTTTGGCGGCTGATCACAACATGTGCATCGATACAGTCAGGCTCCCTCTCCCTCTGGGAGAGGGCGGGGGGTGAGGGCAGCAATCCAACTGACACAACCTCACGGGCCAGTTACCATCCGGCGACTTTGAATGGGAACCAATGAAATGACCGAAGACACCATCAAGCGCCGGGCACGCGGTCTGGACCGGGCGTTCGATATTCTCGATTTCCTCAAAGAGATCGGCCAGCCGTTGCGTCCGAATGACATCGCCAACGGCATCGGCAGCCCGAAATCCACCGTCTACGAACTGGTCGCATCCCTGCTCGAACGACGGATTCTCGAGCCGGTGGGCAAGGACGGTCATGTCTATCTGGGGCGCCAGTTGTACTTCCTCGGTCAGGCGCATTTGCGTCATTTCGACCTCAGTCGCGAGGCCGATCACGCCTTGCAGGAAATCGTCAGCCAGACCCATGAAACCGCGCAGATGTGCCTGCTCAACGGGCGCAAATACACGGTGGCGTTGATGAAGGAGGGCGAGCGGCATTTCCGCATTTCCTCTGATATCGGTGAAAACGCGCCAATTCCTTGGACCGCTTCCGGGCGCTTGCTGCTCGCGCATTTGAGCGATCAACAGATCATCGACCTGATCGACGAAGGCGATTACATCCTGCCCGACGGCGAACGCCTGCCGCTGGAGCGCTTTCTGGCGGAAATCCGTCAGGCCGGCATCGACGGATTTTTCTCCTTCGACAGTGTCGCCGACACCTTTACCCATTGCTTCGCCGCCCCGGTCAAAGACCGTAACGGCGTGGCCATTTGCACCCTGTGCATCGTCGCTCCACGGGCCGATGCGAAGAACAATTACAACGACTATCGCCGGGTGCTGATCGAGAGCGCCAATAGCCTCGCCCGGCGCATCAACGAATAACCGCGGCTGCCTGCGGCCGCGAAAGTGAGGAGTTCGACCATGACGACTGCCATCAATACTGCCGGGGAAAAAGGCGACGCTGCCATCGGCGCACACCTGGCGCGCGACGTCAGCCTGCCGGCGCTGGTGCTGCATCGCGAAGCGCTGGAGCACAACATCCGCTGGATGCAGAAGTTTGTCAGTGACAGCGGCGCGCAACTCGCGCCTCACGGCAAAACCAGCATGACCCCTGCGCTGTTCAAGCGTCAGCTCGACGCCGGCGCGTGGGGCATCACTCTGGCCAGCGCCACGCAGACCCGAGCGGCCTATGCCCACGGCGTGCGCAGGGTGCTGATGGCCAATCAACTGGTCGGCACGCCGAACATGGCGTTGATTGCCGATCTGCTGGCTGATCCGTCGTTCGATTTCTATTGCATGGTCGATCACCCGGACAACGTCGCCGATCTCGGGGCGTTCTTCGCTTCGCGTGGGGTGAAGTTGAACGTGATGATCGAGTACGGCGTGGTCGGTGGCCGTTGCGGTTGCCGCAGCGAGAAGGAAGTCATCGAACTGGCCAAGGCGATCAACGCACAGCCGGCGCTGGCCCTGACCGGTATCGAAGGTTACGAAGGGGTGATTCACGGCGATCACGCGGTCAGCGGGATTCGGCAGTTTGCCGCGTCGCTGGTGCGTCTGGCGGTGCAGTTGCAGGACAGCGGCGCGTTTGCCATCGGCAAGCCGATCATTACCGCGTCGGGCTCGGCGTGGTACGACCTGATTGCCGAATCGTTCGAAGCGCAGAACGCCGGCGGGCGGTTCCTCAGCGTGTTGCGTCCGGGCAGTTATGTGGCGCACGACCACGGCATCTATAAGGAAGCGCAGTGCTGCGTGCTCGACCGCCGCAGCGATCTGCACGAAGGTTTACGCCCGGCGCTGGAAGTCTGGGCGCATGTGCAGTCGCTGCCGGAAGCGGGCTTTGCGGTGATTGCACTGGGTAAGCGTGATGTCGCTTACGACGCTGGCTTGCCGGTGCCGTTGTTGCGCTACAAGGCGGGCGTTGTGCCGGCGGTGGGCGACGATGTCGGCGCCTGCAAGGTGACGGCGGTGATGGATCAGCATGCGTTCATGAGCGTGGCGCCGGGCGTTGAATTGCGTGTTGGCGATATCATTTCCTTTGGGACTTCGCACCCGTGCCTGACGTTTGACAAGTGGCGAGTGGGCTTGCTGGTGGATGAGCAGTTGTCGGTGATCGAAAGCATGGAAACCTGTTTCTAAGGCGTGAGACCGAGTCGCGGCCTTCGCGAGCAAGCTCGCTCCCACACTTGGAATGCATTCCCCTGTGGGAGCGAGCTTGCTCGCGAAGGCGCCAGTCCAGACACCATCGAACAACAGAGACACCACAAGATGAACACCCTCAGCCCCTTGGGCCCGAACACCCCGCGCATCGCCCTGATCGGCGAATGCATGATCGAACTCCAGCAGCGCGCCGATGGCAGCCTGCAACAGAGCTTCGGCGGCGACACGCTCAACACGGCGGTTTACCTGTCCCGCGCCATGGGCGACAAGGCGCAGGTCGATTACGTCACCGCGCTGGGCGATGACAGTTTCAGCGATGCCATGTGCGCGATCTGGACCAGCGAAGGCATCGGCCTCGAACGGGTGCAGCGCCTGCCCGGACGCTTGCCGGGCCTGTATTGCATTCAGACCGACGCCAATGGCGAGCGGCGTTTCCTTTACTGGCGCAACGAAGCGGCGGTGCGCGATTGCTTCACCACCCCGGCCGCCGAGCCGATTCTTGCGGCATTGCCCGACTATGACGTGCTGTATTTCAGCGGCATCACCCTCGCGGTACTGGGTGCGCTCGGTCGCGAGAAATTGATTCAGACGCTGATCGAAGCCCGGCAACGTGACGCCCGCATCGTCTTCGACAACAACTACCGGCCACGTCTGTGGGCCTCACGGGAAGACGCGCAGGCGGCTTATCGCAGTGTCTTGCCGTATGTCGATCTGGCGTTGCTGACGGTCGATGACGAGCAGGCATTGTACGGTTATGTCGATGACGCTGCCGTGTTCGAGGCGTATGCGCAGATCGGCACGCCGGAAGTGGTCCTCAAGCGTGGCGCCGAGGCGTGTCTGATTCGTTGTGATGGCGAAGCGTTTGCGGTGCCAGCGCACAAGGTCGAAAAAGTCGTCGACACCACGGCGGCGGGGGATTCGTTCAGTGCCGCGTATCTGGCCAGTCGTTTACTCGGCGGCAGCCCGGTCGAAGCTGCCGAGGCCGGGCATCAATTGGCCAGCCAAGTGATTCAAGTCCCCGGTGCCCTCATCCCCAAGCAAGCGAAGCAATAACCCATGTTGTCAGTCGCGGTAGAACACTTGCACCAGGTGATAACCGAACTTGCTCTTGATCGGCCCATGCACGGTGCGCAAGGGTTTCTTGAAGATCACCGCGTCAATCGCGCCGACCATCTGCCCCGGCCGCACTTCACCCAGATCGCCGCCGCGTTTGCCGGACGGGCAGGTCGAAAATTTCTTGGCGAGGACATCGAACGCTTCACCCTTGGCGATGCGCTGTTTGAGCTGTTCGGCCTCTTCGGCGGTTTTCACCAGAATGTGGCGAGCTTGGGCTTTCATCTTGCGGTACCTGATAACGGGGTGACGGCGGGGCGCGGATTATGCCTCAAGTCACGGCTTTTGACTGATCATCGTGCGGATCTTGTTCGCCAGCAGCTCAATTGCAAACGGTTTGGCGACCATGTCCATGCCGTCTTCGAGAAAGCCTTGGCGCTCGGCAGCCTTCTGCGCGTAACCGGTCATGAACAATATTTTCAGGCCTGGGCGATGCTGGCGGGCGATCTCCGCCAGTTGCCGGCCATTCATGCCCGGCAGACCGACATCCGTGACCAGCAGGTCGACGCGCAGATCCGACTCCAATAGCGGCAATGCGCTTTTCGCGTCTTCGGCCTCAAAGGCCTGATAACCCAATTCCCGGAGCAGGTCGAGCACCAGCATGCGCACCGCCGGATCGTCCTCGACCACCATCACGGTTTCACCGGTCGCCGACGGCACTGGCTGCCGGACCGGTGCGACGGCCGGATGCTCCCGCTCCAGGCTATGCAGGCGCGGCAAGTACAGGCGCACGCAAGTGCCTTGCCCCGGCAGACTGTCGAGGCTCACATGCCCACCCGATTGCTGGGCAAACCCGTAAATCATCGACAAGCCAAGACCGGTGCCCTGACCAATCGGTTTGGTGGTGAAGAACGGATCGAAGGCCTTGGCCCTGACCGACGGTGTCATGCCCGTGCCGTTATCACTGACTGCGAGCATCAGGTAATCACCAGCCTTGACCGGCTCCAGCGTGGTGATGTCGCTGCCATCAAGGTAGACGTTGGCGGTTTCGATCAACAGCTCACCGCCCTCAGGCATCGCGTCACGCGCATTGATCACCAGGTTGAGCAGGGCGTTTTCCAACTGGCTGACGTCGGTGCTGACCGGCCAGAGGTCAGCGGCCAGACGCAACTTCAGTTCGATCGGATCGCCCTTGGTCCGGCGGATCAGATCTTCCAGTGAATGAATCAGCTCATTGACGTTGAGCTGCTTGCGATCCAGCGACTGGCGTCGTGAAAACGCCAGCAGACGGTGGGTCAGGGCCGCGGCACGATTGGCCGAGGACACTGCTGCTTCGGTAAAGCGGCCGATCTCGTCGGCGCGGCCATCGGCAATGTAGCGCTGCATCAAATCGAGGCTGCCGATGATTCCGGTGAGCATGTTGTTGAAGTCATGGGCGATGCCGCCGGTGAGCTGGCCGACCGCTTCCATTTTTTGCGCATGGCGCAAGGCATCCTCGGCGCGTTCGCGTTCGAACATTTCGTTCTGCAAACGCTGATTGGCCTGCGCCAGTTGCTCGGTGCGGGCGCTGACCCGTTCTTCGAGGGTTTCATTGAGGTTGCGCAGGGCTTCTTCGGTTTTCTTGCGCTCGGTTTCATCGATCACGAAGATGTAGAAACCATTGACCGCGCCGTCCGCGCCGTGGCGCGGCAAGTAGTTCATCAAGGCGTGTCGATTGCTGCCGTCGCGGTGCGTGGTGTACAGGCTGAACGAACAGGATCTGCCGGCCAGCGCTTCGGCAATGTACGGCGCGCGCAGGAAGTAGGCTTCCTCGCCGATAACGTCGCGAATGGTTCGACCATAGAGTTCTTGCGGGGTCAGGCCGTACCAGTCCAGATACGCCGCGTTGTTCAGCCGGAAGCGTTCTTCGCGGTCGACATAGCTGATCAGGATCGGCATCGCGTTGATGATCAGCTGCAATTCTGTCTGGCTCTGGCGCAACGCCTGCTCGGTGTGTTTGCGCTCGGTCAGGTCCAGCGCGGCGCCAAGAAAGCGCACTGGCCGGCCATGATGATCCTTGTAGCAGCGGCCTCGGGCAAATACCCAGCGCAACTCACCATCGGGCCTCAGCAGGCGATACTCCTCGGCGTACTCGGTGCCGTGGGTGATGCAGTGTTTGATGCTGCGCGCGATCATCGCGCGGTCTTCAGGGTGCACGCCTTGCAGGTAGTCGCTGATCGGCAACCGATCGGCGAGTGCCGGATCGACGCCGTGCAACTGCGCGAAGTGCGCATCAGCGATGAAACGGTCTTCGCCGATGTCCCAATCCCAAGTGCCGACTGCGTCAGTGGCGGCCAGCGCCAATTGCAGGCGCTCCTCGGATTCGCGCTGGGCCTTGAGGCTGTCTTCCGAACGTTGCTTCAGTTCGAGGGCGATCCGTCGCCGTTCATTGGTTTCGATGGCGGTGACCAGAATGCCGGCCACTTGCGCGGTTTCATCGCGGATCGGGCTGTAGGTCAAGTCCAGCCAGAAGTCGGATTCTTGCCCTTCACGTTGCAGGGTAAAGCGTCGCTCGCTGTAGGTGCGCACCTGACCTTGTAGGACGGCGCTGTAAATCGGGTCGGTAAAGTCTCGAAGTTCAGGCCATACAAGGTGCGCCGGTTGTCCGAAAGCATGCGGATGTTTGTTGCCGGCGAGCATGGCGAAGCCGTTGTTGTAGATCTGCGTGAGCTGCGGGCCCCAGAGCAACAGCATCGGCATTGGCGAGTGCAGCACGATGTCCACCGCGGTGCGCAGGCTTTGTGGCCAGGCACTGGCATCGCCCAGCGGGCTACGGCTCCAATCGGTGCGGGCGATCAGTGCCTGCGCATCGTCGTGGGTGGGTACGGCATTCATCACGTCTGTCCTGCGTGTCGTTCGTTAAGCGGCGTCTACTATCCTTCAGGACGGTAGACGCTCAATGTACTGCTGCGTCACGGCAGCAGGGCATGTCTGAATTCAGGAAGCTTCGCGGGTGCTTGTGGCCATGGAAATCGATGCACTGTTAACACGTTTTGCCGGGCAGCACGGCTCGGACCTGTTCTTGTCCACGGGAGCGCCGCCCAGTGCGCGTTTCCAGGGAGTACTGACGCCGCTGAGTGAGCAGCCGTTCAAACCCGGTGAGGTCGCGATCATCGCCAATTCACTGATGGACGCCGAGCAGCGCCAGGAGTTCGACCGCGATCTGGAAATGAACCTGGCGATCTCGCGCACCGGCATCGGACGTTTTCGGGTCAACCTGTTCAAACAGCGCAATGACGTGTCGATTGTAATCCGCAATGTCAAACTCGACATTCCTCGTTTTGAGGAACTCAAGCTGCCGCCGGTGCTGCTCGATGCGGTGATGCTCAAACAGGGGCTGATCCTGTTCGTCGGCGCCACCGATTCCGGCAAGTCGACGTCGCTGGCGGCGCTGATCGATCATCGCAATCGTCACAGCAGCGGGCATATCGTGACCATTGAAGACCCGATCGAGTACATCCACCGGCACCAGCGGTCGATCATCAACCAGCGCGAGGTCGGTGTCGACACACGCAGTTTTCATGCAGCACTGAAAAACACCCTGCGTCAGGCGCCGGACGTGGTGCTGATCGGTGAAATCCGCGACCGCGACACCATGGAGCATGCGCTGGCATTTGCCGAAACCGGTCATCTGGTGCTGTCGACCCTGCACGCGAACAACGCCAATCAGGCGCTCGAGCGAATCATCAACCTGTTTGCCGAGGAGCGCCGGCCGCAGTTGTTGCACGCTTTGGGCAACAACCTCAAAGCCTTTGTTTCTCAACGCCTGGTGCGCACGCTGGATGGCCAACGACGGGCTGCCGTCGAGGTGATGCTGGGCACACCGACCATCGGCGACCTGATCCGGCGCAATGAGTTGGGCGAACTCAAGGGCATCATGGAAAAATCCACCGAGCTCGGCATGCAGACGTTCGACGGCGCGCTGCACGCGTTGGTGCTGGAGGGCGCGATCAGCGAAGACGAGGCGCTCAAGCATGCCGACTCGGTGAACAACCTGCGCCTGCGTTTGAAATTGCAGGCCGATGCCGCCCCGGCGCCACCCACCTCGGGTGAGTGGGGCCTGATGGATTGAGTGGACTCAGTCGTTGAGTTCGGCACGCTGGCGAAACTGTTCCAGCGCCTCGGGATTGGCCAGCGCGTCGGTGTTCTTGACCTTCTCGCCGTGCACCACATTACGTACCGCCAGTTCGACGACTTTGCCGCTGATCGTGCGCGGAATGTCGCTGACCGCGACAATCTTCGCCGGCACATGCCGGGGCGTGGTGTTGGCGCGGATGACCTGACGAATCTGCTGTTGCAGGGTTTCGTCGAGGGTTACGCCGTCTGCCAGGCGCACGAACAACACCACGCGCACGTCATCCTGCCATTGTTGACCAATGGCCACGCTGTCCAGCACTTGCGAGACTTTGTCGACCTGACGATAGATCTCTGCGGTGCCGATGCGCACGCCACCGGGGTTGAGCACGGCATCCGAGCGGCCGTGAATCATCATGCTGCCGTGATGCAGTTGTTCGGCGTAATCGCCCTGCGCCCAGACCCCGGGAAACAGGCTGAAATAGGATTGCTGCAGTTTGCTGCCATCCGGGTCATTCCACAGGCCGATCGGCATCGCCGGGAAATGTCGAGTGCAGACCAGTTCACCTTTCTCGCCAACCACCGGTTGGCCGGCGTCGTTCCAGACTTCAACGGCCATGCCCAGGCTTTTGCCCATGATTTCGCCACGACGCACCGCTGACAGCGGATTGCCGTTGACGAAGCACGAGACGATATCGGTGCCGCCGGACATCGACGCCAGGCACACGTCGGCTTTGACGTCGCGGTAGACGAAGTCATAACTTTGCGGCGACAGCGCCGAACCGGTGCACAGCAGGGTTTTCAGGCTGCGCAGATCATGGCTGTCGCGCGGTTTGCTGCCGTGGCTTTCCAGGGTTGCGAGATACTTCGGACTGGTGCCGAACACGCTGATGCGTTCATCGTCGATCAGATCGAGCAGACGTTGGTGATCCGGGTAGAACGGCGAGCCGTCGTACAGCACGATCGCGCTGCCGACCGCGAGGGCCGACACCAGCCAGTTCCACATCATCCAGCCACACGTGGTGTAGTAGAACAACCGCTCGCCGGGGCCAAGATCGCAATGCAGGCCGTGCTCCTTGACGTGTTGCAACAACACGCCGCCGGTGCTGTGAACGATGCATTTCGGCACGCCGGTGGTACCACTCGAATACAGCACGTAGAGCGGATGATTGAACGCCACCGGGACGAAATCCGGATCGCCGCCGGGTTGATAAAAGTCATCCCACAGCGTCACTTCGGCGCGCGTCCGGTAATCCGCGATGTGCGCTTGCGGGCGGGCGTAAGGCACGACGATCAACTGCTTCAGTGTTGGCAGGCGTTGGAGAATTTCATTGAGCTTGCTGGTCTGGTCGATCTCCTTGCCGGCATAGCGATAGCCGGCGCAGGTGATCAGCACCTTCGGCTCGATCTGACCGAAACGGTCGATGACGCCATGCGTGCCAAAATCCGGCGAAGAACACGACCAGATGGCGCCGAGGCTGGTGGTCGCCAGCATGGCCACCAGTGTCTGCCAGGTATTCGGCATGCACGCGGCCACTCGATCGCCGAGGCCGACGCCGCAAGCCTGCAAACTGGCCTGGAAGCCGGCGACGTGTTCGGCCAGCTCGGCCCAGCTCAGTTGTTCGCGCTGACCGTTTTCTGCCACAGAAATGACTGCCACGGCATCGTCACGCCGGCGCAGCAGGTGTTCAGCGAAGTTCAAGGTGGCGCCGGGAAACCATTCGGCGCTGGGCATTTGTGCGCCTTCACGCAATACCGCATCAGGTTGAGTGTGAAAGCGGATGTCGAAGAAATCGACGATGTCCTGCCAGAATTGCGCACGCTGCTCGATGCTCCATTGGTGCAGGGCAGGGTAGTCGTCGAGCTTCAGCGCATGACGCTGATTGACCGCGCGCCGGAACGTGTCCATGCGCGAGTGGGCGATACGGTTGGCGTCGGGTTGCCAGAGGATGTCGGACATTGTGTGCCTCTTGTTTTAGCTTCAGATCCAGACACGGGCAGCCACACTCCACAGGTTGTCAGCAGATTTTGATGTCACCCTGTACCTGTGGGCGCGTGGCTTGCGCGCGATGAACGATAACGCGGTCTCTCAATGGACTACTGCGCCAACCACCCACCGTCAATATTCCACGCCGCCCCCCTTACCTGGCTACCCGCCTCACTGCACAGAAACAACACCAGCTCGCCCAAATGCTGTGGCGTGACGAACTCCAGCGACGGCTGCTTCTCCGCCAGCAGGTCATGCTGCGCCTGCTGCGGATCGACACCCTTGGCCGCGCGATCATCGATCTGCTTCTGCACCAGCGGCGTCAACACCCAGCCCGGACAGATCGCGTTGCACGTGACATTGCTGGTCGCGGTTTCCAGGCCGACCACTTTGGTCAAGCCGATCACCCCGTGTTTGGCCGCGACATACGCAGCCTTGCCGGTCGAACCGACCTGACCGTGCACGGAGGCAATGTTGATGATCCGCCCCCAACCTTTCGCGCGCATGCCCGGCAGACTCAAGCGCGTGCTGTGAAACACCGACGACAGGTTGATCGCAATGATCGAATCCCAGCGCTCGACCGGAAACTCTTCGACGGCGGCGACATGCTGAATGCCGGCGTTATTGACCAGAATGTCGACGCCACCGAACTCGCGCTCGGCGTAGGCGATCATCTCGGCAATCTGCGCCGGGTCGCTGACATCGGCCGGATGATGGCCGACCTTGCCGCCGAACTGGCCAACTTCGGCGATGACGCTCGACGCGTCGCCAAAACCGTTGAGGATCAGGTTGGCACCAGCCTTGGCCAGACTCAATGCGATACCCAGGCCGATGCCGCTGGTGGAGCCGGTAACCAGTGCGGTCTTGCCGGAAAGAGTGGTCATGAATACCTCACACAATGCCAGTGGCGTAGAAAGTGCCGATCACTACGAAAACCGCGAGGGTCTTGATCAGCGTAATACAGAAAATGTCTTTATAGGCTTCGCGGTGGGTCAGGCCGGTGACCGCGAGCAGAGTAATAACCGCGCCGTTATGCGGCAGGGTATCCATGCCGCCACTGGCCATCGCCGCGACACGGTGCAGCACTTCCAATGGAATGTTCGCGGCGTGCGCGGCGCTGATGAACTGCTCGGACATCGCCGCCAGCGCAATGCTCATGCCGCCCGATGCCGAACCGGTGATGCCGGCCAGCAGCGTCACGGTGATCGCTTCGTTGACCAGTGGATTGGGGATTTGCTTGAGCCAGTCGGCCAGCACCAGAAAGCCCGGCAGCGAAGCGATGACCGCACCGAAACCATATTCCGAGGCCGTGTTCATTGCTGCCAGCAACGCACCGCTGACCGCACTTTTGCTGCCTTCGGCCAATTTGCTGCGAATCGCCTTGAAGCCAAACACCAGCACCATGAGGATGCCGATCAACAGCGCTGCCTGCACCGCCCAGATCGCTGTGAGTTTGGCGATTTCGGTGGTAACCGGCGTAGCCATGCCCGGTAGCGCGAGGCTGTGGGTCTTGCCGTACCACTGTGGAATCCACTGAGTGAACAGCAGGTTCATGATGCCCACTGCCAGCAGCGGCGACAGCGCAATCCATGGGTTCGGCAGCTTCAGGTCTTCGGCTGTTTCCGGCTCGTTGCGCAGTTCGGTCCCGTAGCCTTCACCGGCACGCTGCGCCTTGTTGCGCTGGCGTTGCAGGAACAGCATGCCAGTGCAGAAGACGAAAATCGTGCCGATCACACCCAGCCAAGGCGCCGCCCAGGCGGTGGTGTTGAAGAATGTGCTGGGGATGATGTTCTGGATCTGCGGGGTGCCGGGCAGGGCATCCATGGTGAACGAAAACGCACCGAGGGCGATGGTCGCCGGGATCAGGCGCTTGGGAATATTGCTCTGGCGGAACATTTCGGCGGCAAACGGATACACCGCAAACACCACGACAAACAGCGATACGCCACCGTAGGTAAGCAGGGCGCAAACCAGCACGATTACCAGCATCGCCTGTTTGGTGCCGAGCAGACGAATGGCCGCCGCAACAATCGAGCGCGAGAAACCCGACAGCTCAATGAGCTTGCCGAACACCGCACCGAGCAGGAATACCGGGAAATACAATTTGATGAACCCGACCATTTTCTCCATGAACACCCCGGTGAAGGCGGGGGCGACGGCAGAAGGATCGGTCAGCAGCACGGCGCCGAGGGCGGCGATCGGAGCAAAGAGAATAACGCTGTAGCCACGGTAGGCCGCCAGCATCAGCAGCGCGAGGGCTGCCAAGGCAATGATCACACTCATGGTGTGTCTCTCCAGAATTGTTATTTTTGTGGTTGAAACGGGTGTGGGAGAGGCTATAGCGAGATTTGTGCCAGAAGCTTAACGTGCTGATTTATATGGGTTTAGATAGATTTTTGTGAAGGTTGTTTTGATGATTTGTCTCCGTTTTGAGACTGTGGCTTCAGATCAAAAGATCGCAGCCTTCGGCAGCTCCTACATTGGGATGTGTGAAGCCGTGTAGGAGCTGCCGAAGGCTGCGATCTTTTGATCCTGAAATGCTCAATCTCAAATCAGAGATCAGGTCTCGTTATTGAGACTCAGCAATCCCCAACGCAACCATTTTCTTATACAGCGTCGACCGCCCAAGCCCCAACCTCACCGCCGCTTCCGGCACTTTCCCCGCGCACTGCGCCAGCATCGACTGGATCAACTGCCGATCAAAGCGCTCTCGCGCCTGCGCATAGGTTTCCACGGGCGCCGCTGCAATCACCGGCGTGGAGCTGCGTTCAACCTGGGTCAATGTGCCGATCGCCGCGCGAATATCGCTCTCGGTCAGCATCAGGTCATCACTGAGCAATGCCGCCCGTTCCAGTACATTGCGCAACTCGCGGATGTTCCCCGGCCAGGCATGCTGGCCGAGCAATGCCAGCGCGTCGCGGTGCAACTCGTGCTGGCTGCGCAGTTCTTCGAGGATCGCTTCGCTGAGCGCCGGCAGATCATCGAGGCGCTCGCGCAACGGCGGCACCTGGATCGGTAGCACGTTGAGGCGGTAATACAGGTCAGCGCGGAATTCGCCGCGTTTAATCGCGGCTTGCAGGTCGGTCGATGTCGCAGCAATCACGCGTACATCGCTCTGGATCACTTCGTTGGAGCCGACCGGTTCGAACTCTTTTTCCTGCAATACGCGCAGCAGCTTGCTTTGCAGCGGCAGCGGCATGTCGCCGATCTCGTCGAGAAACAACGTACCGCCCTGAGCAATCTGCAGTTTGCCGGTGCGGCCCTTGCGGTCAGCCCCGGTAAATGCGCCCGGCGCGGTGCCGAAGAACTCCGCTTCCAGCAATGCCTCGGGAATCGCCGCGCTGTTGATGCTGACGAAGGCCTTGTGCGCCCGTGGCGAAGCGCTGTGGATCGCTTGCGCGAGCAACTCCTTGCCAGTGCCGGTTTCCCCGAGCAGCAAAACCGGCGAATCGGCGCTGGCACTGCGCCGCGCCCGCCGTTTGACTTCGAGGCTGGCCGCACTGGTGCCGATGAAGTGCGCGAAGTTGTATTTGGTCTGGCGGGCGCGCAGCAGTGAACGGGTCGAGGCCAGTTCTTCCTGCATGCTCAGGTAGCGTTTAAGCATCGGCGACAGGGTGCGCAATTCATCGAACAGGGCAAAACCAATCGCGCCGATGACGCTGCCGGCATCATCGTGGATCGGCAGGCGCATCACCACTAGCGGCTCTTTCGGCGTGTCCTGCATGTCCAGCAGAATCGGCCGTCCGGTACGCACCACGTCACGCAGCAGACTGCCGGGGATCACGCTTTCGCAGGGTTTGCCGATCGCCCCGGCAGCGGACTCGAGACCGAAGCGCCGGGCATAACGCTCGTTCATCCAGACGATATTGGCGTCACGATCGACAATCACCGTGCCTTCGCTCGATTGCTCGATGATCTCGAACAGCGAGCGGATCGCCAGGGTGCGCACCCGTTGGTAGTCCTTGAGGCTTTCGGTGGTGTTCATGTGCAGGCAGGTCCGGAATTCGGGTTGTTAATGGGGGATTCATCGCTGGCAGCCAGCACCTACGGGGTTTCGGTTGTGCACAAATGTGCCGTGCACTGAGGAAACCTGTGGGAGCGGGCTTGCTCGCGAAGGCCGCGACTCGGTTCCAGGTCGAACAGCGATTATGCCTACCGCTGATGCGCCGCCGCCAACAGCTCTTTGGTATATGGATGCTGTGGCGCCTCGAACACCTCGTGACTGGCGCCGCGCTCGACCACTTTGCCGTCCTTGATCACGATCATGTCGTGGGCGAGGGCGCGTACCACCGCCAGGTCGTGGCTGATGAACAGATACGTCAGGCCATGCTTTTCCTGAAGATCACGGAGCAGGGCGACCACTTGTTTCTGCACGGTGCGATCGAGCGCCGAAGTCGGTTCGTCGAGCAGGATCAGCGCCGGTTTCAGCACCAGGGCGCGGGCGATTGCAATGCGTTGGCGCTGGCCGCCGGAAAATTCGTGCGGGTAGCGATGGCGGCTTTCCGGGTCGAGGCCGACTTCCTTGAGGACGCGGATCACTTGCGCATCACACTCATCGGCCGTCGATTCGCAATGCACTTCGAGGCCTTCGCTGATGATTTGCGCCACCGACATGCGCGGGCTGAGGCTGCCGAACGGGTCCTGAAACACCACCTGCATCTGTCGCCGCCAGGGCCGCAGTTGTTTCTGGTTCAAACCGTCGAGTGCGCTGCCCTGGAAACGGATACTGCCCTCGGAATCGAGCAGGCGCAGGATCGCCTGACCCAATGTCGATTTTCCCGAACCGGATTCACCGACGATGCCCAAGGTCTTGCCGCGCTGGATGCTCAGGCTGATGCCATCGACCGCACGCAGGTATTGCTTGCGCTGAAACAGCCCGCCACCGATGACAAACTCGACCTTAAGGTCCTCGACTTGCAGGACATTCTCGCGCTCATCGCGGGGTAACGCTTCACCCTCGGGCTCGGCATTGAGCAGCACGCAGCTGTAAGGGTGTTTCGGCTCGGTAAACAGCGTTTCGCACGGCGCCTGCTCGACAATCTGCCCGGCCTTCATCACGCACACCCGCTGAGCAATGCTGCGCACCAGATTGAGGTCGTGACTGATCAACAGCAGGGACATGCCCAGGCGCTGTTGCAAGGATTTGAGCAGCAGCAGGATCTTGCGCTGCACCGTCACATCGAGTGCGGTGGTCGGCTCGTCGGCAATCAGCAGTTCCGGTTCGCAGGCCAACGCCATCGCGATCATCACGCGTTGCCGTTGCCCGCCGGACAGCTGATGCGGATACGCCTTGAGCCGCTCCTCGGGTTTCTGGATACCGACCAGTCCGAGCAATTCAAGGATGCGCAGCTGCGCCGCCTTGCCGCCGAGGCCACGGTGCAGCAACAGGGTTTCGCCGATCTGTTTCTCGATGGTGTGCAGCGGGTTGAGCGAAGTCATCGGCTCTTGGAAGATCATCGCGATGCGGTTACCACGCAATTCACGCAACACTTTCGGATCGGCGCCGACCAGTTCCTGGCCGCGATAACGAATGCTGCCCGTGGTTTGCGCGTCGCTTTCGGGCAGCAATTGCAGGATCGAATGCGCAGTCACCGATTTGCCCGAACCTGATTCGCCGACCAGCGCGAGGCACTCACCGGGGCGAATATCCAGGCACAGGTCGCGCACCACGTTCTGGCCATGGAAAGCGACATTGAGGTTACGAATTTCAATCAGGTTTTCAGTCATGGTCACGCTTCAGGATCGTGGGTCGAACGCGTCGCGCAACGCTTCGCCGATGAACACCAGTAAGGAAAGGATCAGCGCCAGGGTGAAAAACGCGGTCAAGCCAAGCCAGGGTGCCTGCAGGTTCTGCTTGCCCTGACCGATCAGCTCGCCCAGCGAAGCGCTGCCGGCGGGCATGCCGAAACCAAGGAAATCCAGTGCCGTCAGGGTCGAGATCGCCCCCGTGAGGATGAACGGCAGATAACTCAGCGTCGCGTTCATGGCATTCGGCAGGATGTGCCGGACAATCACTTTGCGGTCAGTCAGGCCCAACGCGCGCGCCGCTTTGACGTATTCCAGGTTGCGCCCACGGAGGAATTCGGCGCGCACCACATCGACCAGCGCCAACCAGGAAAACAGCGCCATGATCCCCAGCAGCCACCAGAAATTCGGCTCGACGAAGCCCGAGAGGATGATCAGCAGGTAGAGCACCGGCAACCCTGACCAGACCTCGAGTAATCGTTGCCCGAGCAGGTCGACCCAGCCGCCGTAATAGCCCTGCAAAGCGCCGGCCGCAATGCCGATCAGCGCACTGACAAACGTCAGCATCAACGCAAACAGAATCGATACCCGCGCACCGAAGATCACCCGCGCCAACACGTCGCGCGCCTGATCGTCAGTGCCCAGCCAGTTGACGCCTGTAGGCGGGCTTGGCGCCGGCTTGTTGAGGTCGTAGTTCGGCGTGTCGTCACTGAACGGGATCGGCGGAAACAACAGCCAGCCGCCGTCCTTGCGAATCAGGTTCTGCACATAGTCGCTGCGGTAATCGGCCTGGAACGGCAGTTGCCCGCCGAATTCCTGTTCGGTGTGGCGCTTGAACACCGGGAAATACCACTGGCCCTGATAACTGACCATCAGCGGCCTGTCGTTGGCGATCAATTCACCTCCCAGCGTCAGCAAGAACAAACCGATAAACAGCCACAACGACCACCAGCCTCTTCGGTTTTTCTTGAAGCGTTCAAAACGCCTGCGGCCCAACGGCGAGAGCTTGAACATCAGGCATTCCTCGCGGCGAAGTCGATACGCGGGTCGACGAAGGTGTAGCAGAGGTCGCCGATCAGTTTTATCAGCAGCCCGAACAGAGTGAAGATGAATAGCGAACCGAACACCACCGGGTAATCCCGCGATACCGCCGCCTCGTAACTCATGCGTCCGAGGCCGTCGAGGGAGAAGATCACTTCGATCAGCAACGAGCCGGCAAAGAACACGCTGATGAACGCCTGCGGAATGCCCGAGACCACCAGCAACATCGCGTTGCGAAACACATGCCCGTACAGCACGCGGCGCTCGCTCAAGCCTTTGGCGCGCGCCGTGACCACATACTGGCGGGTGATTTCATTGAGGAAGGAGTTTTTGGTGAGGATTGTCAGTGTCGCGAAGCCGCCGATGACCAGCGCGGTTACCGGCAGCACCAGGTGCCAGAAGTAGTCGGCGATCTTGCCCAGGGTCGACAGCGAATCAAAGTTGTCCGAGACCAGTCCGCGCACCGGGAACCAGTTCAACGACGTACCGCCGGCAAACACCACGATCAGGAACATCGCAAACAGGAACGCCGGCATCGCGTAGCCGATGATGATCGCCGTACTGCTCCAGATGTCGAAATGGCTGCCGTGGTGCACGGCTTTGCGGATGCCCAGCGGGATCGACACCAGATACGTGATCAGCGTCGCCCAGAGCCCGAGGGAAATGGTCACCGGCATTTTTTCGAGGATCAGGTCGGTGACCGTGGCGCCTCTGAAGAAGCTTTTGCCGAAGTCCAGTTGCGCGTAGTTTTTCAGCATCAGCCACAAGCGCTCGTGGGCCGGCTTGTCGAAACCGTACTGTTTTTCGATGTCCTTGATCAGTTGTGGATCGAGGCCACGGCTGGCGCGCGAAGTGCTGCTCATGGTCTCGCTCGAGCCGCCGCCGACATTGCCACCGCCGATCCCCTGCAAATGCGCAATCGCCTGTTCCACCGGGCCACCCGGCGCGGCCTGGATGATGACGAAATTGACCAGCAGGATAATCACCAGCGTCGGAACGATCAGCAGCAGGCGCCGCAGTATGTAACCCCACATCAGCGCGGCCCTCCGGGTCTGCTTCGACTGATTTTTTCAGCGGTCATCTGTTGATTGGTCAGCGCCGTGGGGCTGATTTCCCACCAGCTGTCGATGGCCTCGTCGTTGCTGGCTTGAACCGTCGGTATGCCGAAACGGTTCCACCAGACGGTCGACGTGCCCGGCGGGTAGTAATTGGGAATCCAGTAGTAATTCCATTGCAGCACCCGGTCGAGGGCATGCGCGTAATGCAGCATGTCCGATTGGGTCGAGGCGCGAATCAGACCATTGATCAACGTATCGACTGCCGGATTTTTCAGCACCATGTAGTTGTTGGCGCCCGGATCGTTGGCCGACGCGGAGCCGAAATAGTTAAGCAACTCACCGCCCGGAGAGGTGGTGACCGGATAACCGGTGACGATCATGTCGTAGTCGCGGCTCATCATGCGATTGACGTACTGCGAGGAGTCGATCCGGCGGATGTTGAGGTCGATGCCGATCTGTTTCAGCGTGCGCTTGTACGGCAGCAGCAGGCGATCCATGCCGTTCTGGCTGACCAGAAACGTGAAACTGAGCGGCTCACCTTCGGCATTCACCAGTCGATCGCCATCCGGTTTCCAGCCGGCCTGCTCAAACAATTCCAGGGCTTGCAGTTGCTTGTCACGGATGATGCCGCTGCCATCGGTTTTCGGCGCTTCGAAGACTTTCGTGAAGATCTCGTCGGGGATCTGCCCACGCAGCGGTTCGAGGATTTTCAACTCGGCGGCATCGGGTAACTCCCGCGCCGCAAGGTCGGTGTTGGAAAAGTAGCTTTGCTGGCGGATGTACAGGTTGCGCATCATCTGCCGGTTGCTCCACTCGAAATCCCAGAGCATGGCCAGCGCCTGACGCACACGACGGTCCTGGAACATCGGTTTCTGCAGATTGAATACAAAACCCTGGGCCGATTGCGGCGCTTCGGTGGCCAGGTGGGCTTTTTGCAAGCGCCCGTCACTCAACGCCGGGCTGTCGTAGCCGATCGAGTAACCGGTGGCGGAGAACTCGCGGTTGTAGTCATAGGCGCCGCCGCGCAGCACCTGGCGGGCGACGTCGGTGTCGCCGAAGTACTCGATGCTGAAGTGATCGAAGTTGTACAGGCCACGACTGACCGGCAGGTCCTTGCCCCACCAGTCGGCATTGCGTTCGAAGGTGATGCTGCGTCCGGAGTCGACCTTGCCGACACGGTACGGTCCACTGCCCAGCGGCGGTTCATAACCACCCCCGCCGGCGAAGTCGCGACTCTTCCACCAGTGTTCGGGGAATACCGGCAGGGTCGCGATATCCAGCGGCAGGGTACGGTTTTCATTGTTCTTGAAGTCGAAACGCACGGTCAGCGGCGCTTCCACTTCGACGCCTTTGACGTCGGCAAACTGGGTGCGATAGCGCAGGCTGCCCTGGGTCATCAACAGATCGTAGGTGTAACGCACGTCTTCGGCGGTGATCGCTTTGCCGTCGGCGAAGCGTGCCTTGGGATTGATGAAGAAGCGCAGCGACAGTCCGTCATCCGAGCGCTCGATTTTCTGCGCCACCAGACCATAGACGGTGTAGGGCTCGTCCATCGAACGCTGGGCCAGCGGCGAGTACAGCAGGCCGTCGATCTGCGTGACGCCGATGCCTTTGTCGATATACGGCAGCAAATGGTCGAAGTGACCGATTTCAATCGCCGAACGACGCATCGTCCCGCCTTTCGGCGCTTGCGGGTTGGTGTAGTCGAAATGGCTGAAACCGGCAGGGTATTTGGCGGGCTCGCCATATACGGTCAGCGCGTGTTGCGGTGCAGCGTTTACAACGCCGGCGCCCGACAACAGAGCGAGGGCGGTGAGCATCAATGTGGGGAAAACCAGTCGCATTGTCAGCCTTGGAACCGGGTAATCGATAAGCGCAAGTTGTACGCGAGAGGCGCGCCAGTCGCCAGCCGTATGTGTAACTGAAACACAACGGCCCACCAAAAGGCGGGCCGTTGCAGAGCAGTCGGACGACGAATCAGTCCTGACGGCTGGTGACTTCCAGCAGGTGATAACCGAACTGGGTCTTCACCGGGCCTTGCACGACGTTGATCGGTGCGCTGAAGACCACGGTGTCGAATTCCTTGACCATCTGGCCAGGACCGAACGAACCCAGGTCGCCGCCCTGACGGCTGGATGGGCAGGTGGAATTGGCCTTGGCGACTTCGGCGAAATCAGCGCCGCCTTCGATCTGGGTTTTGAGTTCGTTGCACTTGTCTTCGCTGGCAACCAGGATGTGGCGGGCAGTGGCTTTAGCCATGGGGAAAATCTCCGATCTATTTCAGTAAAGTGTGGAGCCTACCGGATTCAGTGGGTGAATTCTCGGCAAAGTTCCATTCAGTGGGTTCGCCTCGGTTCACAGGTGCACGGCCTGCAGACGCATGGCGTGCTCTATATAAAGGTCCACCGGATCAGGCGTAAGTGGTCGCAATACCGTGGGCCTGCGCAGACTGTCGAGGTGATCGAAAGGATAGTCCGAGCGGATCACGCTGCCCAGATGCGAGCTGTAGCGGCCGACGAAACCGTCGTTTTGCCAGGCGTCGGTGGCAAAGTTTCCGGAGAGGGCACGGCACACCGCATGTAAAGCGTCGAACGGACGAGGATTGGCCAGTGGATCTTCCGGCAGCGTGCCGCTCCACGAATAGTACCGAACGCCGTTGACCTCTTCGGCACCCTGGCCGCCCCACGTCGAAGGCAGACCTTGCGGGTATTTCCGATTGAAACGCGCAACACCTTCCGTGGTCAGCGCGTTGAGTGCCGCAATGGCGTTTTGCGGCAACGCGAGCTGCCCGCTGAGCAAAGACAGGAAATTCGCGAACTGCGTGGCGATTTCCTCGGCCAGACGCTCCGGTATCTGCCCCGGAACCAGGGCCTTGCGCAATAGATCGGCCAGTTCCGAGCCATGATTGGGGCCGCTGACCGAGGTGACAGACGCAACGCTGTCCGGGGCCAGCGCCGCAGCGTAACGGCACGCGAGGGCGCCCTGGCTGTGCCCGATCAAATTGACCTTGTCTGCCCCTGTGCCTTTCAACACCCGCGTGATCTGCATCAATAATTGCTGGCCACGTTCTTCGTTGTCATGGGTCGCCGATAGCTGCGGCACAAACACTCGGTTGCCTGCATCTTGCAATGCCTGCTTGACATCATGGAACAGCTCGAAACGGCCTATTCGTTCAAAACCGAACAGACCGTGGACCAACAGGATGGGGTGGCGAGTTGTTGCATTCCGTTGCATGTTCCTACCTCTTTTTACAGACGTTCATAGGTGATTCCAGCGGAGCACTGTAAATCACGTCGTCATGCAGTCGGTGTCTGAAAACACCGCAGTATTGAGGTGAAAAAGGACTAAGAGATGTACGATTTTTCAGCTCTGTTTGCGGGCATGGTCGGAACATTCAGCAATCTATAGCGCTGTTTTTGTTTTTTCATTGTCGGGAACCTACGCTCACCGGCGTATTTGCCTCCAATAGGTAGATGCCTGGACTGACATCGGTGTTTCAGGGAAGGGTATTCAATTGTTCTCATTCGACGTCGTTGTCCAGCGACGTCATATCCAGGGAATGGAGCCACGAATGACTACGTATGACGCTAATACCGATGCACTCGCAACAGACACTTCTATGGTGCCGGCCGATTCATGTCGGCACGCAAAGCTGAGATTCAGGGTGCAGGGAGAGAGTCTCGAGTTCAGCTACCGACCATGTAACGTGTCAGAACCCTTCATCGCCAAGCGGTTAATCGCGCCGACTCTCGCGGTGTTGGAGGGTGGAATGCTCGATTCCTCGCTGGACAGAGCGTTCGTCCGGGTTGCGCCATATCCGCAGATGAAATGTGGCGACAAACTGCTGTTGAGTTGGCGCGGGCTCGATGCCGATGGACTGACTTACGATTATGAGACTTCTCGTGTAATCAGTTCCGCGCAAGTTGGGCAGGAGGTTGTGTTCGTCATCAAGGGCGTGCACATCGCGTTGCTGGAGGGAGGTTCGGTGGAAATTCACTGGACGCTTTACAGCGTAGATCTGCCGGAGCCGATTTCGTCCAATCGCCTGCAACTGAATGTAGGTGATCCCGAACCTGATCTGCTGGCGCCCTTTATTGAGGAGACCGTGGGCGGGACGCTGGATCCGGCACGTGTCGATAAAGGTACCAACGTAATCGTGCGTCCCTATGCGCGAATGGCAACGGGTGATTATGTTTTGCTCCGCTGGCAAGGTGAAACAGGCGAAGAGACTTTCAGTGACGAGTTGACGGTCGAAGCTTTTGCCGTACGCGACGAGCTTTCTTTCTGGATCGCACACGAACTCTTCGCTGCGCACACCGGACAAACGGTGAGTCTCAGCTATCAGGTTAAATCAGCGGCTGGTGAATTGAGGAAGTCCGCACTTGCGCCAATCCTGATCGCTCCCCTGGTTCGAGGCGAGCTTTCAGCACCACAAGTTCTGGAGGCGAAAGATGACGAACTCTACGTCGCTGACTCGATTGATGGCGTGACTGTGGTCATCGTTGGTGCCCAGGCAGAGGAGGGCGAGTTGGTATACCTGCGTTGTGACGGTGAGAACTTCAATCATCGCGATGATCGCGATATCACCCGAGAAACCGCCGGACAGCCGCTGGTGTTCATCGTGCCGTACCGTTTCTGGCGAGAGCACCGGGAAACGGTGGTGCAGGTATCGTACACGGTGGAACGACTGGATGATGTCAGTCAGGCCTCCGACGTTACCCGGATCCGTGTGCGTGAGTAACGATGTGCTGATTGGCAATCAAGCCTTTGCGGAAGAGGTGTCCGCAAAGGCTGTTGGCGAGGTCAGGCCTGAGGTTGCGTGCGAAGCCGTTCCGCAGCGGTAAGCAGCAGATGTTCCGTTGCGGCGAAACCCAGGCAGCCGTCGGTAACCGATACGCCATAACGCAACGAGGCACTGAGAGGCTGGCAACCTTCGAACAGGTGAGATTCGATCATCATGCCGATCAGCGAGCGGTCGCCCTGAAGCCGCTGCTCCAGCACTTCGTTGAATACCCCAGGCTGGCGCAGTGGGTCTTTACCGCTGTTGGCGTGACTGCAATCGACCATGATTCGGCTCGGAATCTTCAAGCGAGTCAGGTCGGCGTGTATCCGGGCGACGCTTGCCCGGTCGAAGTTCGGCCCTTGATGACCGCCGCGCAGCACCAGGTGGGTATCAGGATTGCCGGTGGTCTGGACAACGGCCGGATGGCCCTGGCTATCAACGCCGAAGTGTCGGTGCGGATGGGAGGCGGAGCGCATCGCGTCGACCGCGACGGTGACGCCGCCATCGGTGCCGTTCTTGAAGCCGACCGGCATGCTCAGGCCGCTGGCCATCTCGCGGTGGATCTGCGACTCGGTCGTGCGCGCACCGATCGCGACCCAGCTGAGCAAATCGTCGAAGTACCCGGCCGCCATGGGTTGCAGTATTTCAGTGGCGATTGGCAGCCCGCGGCGGATCATTTCGATCATCAGCTCGCGGGACAGTGTCAGGCCTGCAGCCATGTCATCACTGCCATCCAGATGCGGATCGTAGGCGAGGCCTTTCCAGCCAACAGTGGTGCGCGGTTTTTCGACGTAGGCGCGCATGACCAGCAACATTTCATCGCTGACGTCGTCAGCGAGGCGTGCGAGTTTGTCCGCGTATTCAATGGCGGACTGCGGGTCGTGGATCGAGCAAGGTCCGACAATCACCAGCAGGCGCTGGTCGTCGCCATCAAGAATGGCCCGCACCGCTTGGCGGTGGGCGGCAATCTGCTGACTCAGGGCGTTGGTCAGAGGCAATTGCTGTTTGAGTTGCAACGAGCTGGGCAGACGCAGGGTCAGTGTTTCGTTGGCAGAATCAAGAGTTGACAGTGGCAAAGCAGAAACGGACGAGTTCATGTTCAGTCTTCCTGGGCAGGCGGCGGGTGCTTCCCGCTCGCACGGCCCTATTGGGGTGTTCGACAGTTGGCCGTATTGGCTACGTGTGTGTGCTTGCCACCTGTAGGTGACCGATCGGAGGCGGCAGGCTGTCCCGAGCGGAGGCTGGTAAATCGCCAGGCGGAAAAACTGTCGTGACGGTAATAAGTGGCGTAGTTCATGTCTTAAATCCTCAAAGTGTCTGGTGTGTTGCTGGAAAATTTGTGCCTGAAAAAACAAAACCCCCGGTCGGGAGGCCGACCGGGGGTTGAGATTTCTCAGGTGGCGACCCGTTTTCATGGGCGCCGTGTGGGGTATCAGGCGCGCTAGTGGCTAAACCAATACCCAAAATAAAAGCTTGCAGGAGCGCAGGCGTCATGCACCCGGGCAGCCGCAACCGAGCGCGAGGCGCTTGCGGTACGTAGCTGAGTTGGGGTGTTGAACATGGTCTGTCTCCGATGAAGGCGCCGAGCTTACTAGAGGCCGATACGCATCAGCAATCAGAAAATGCTATCGCGTGCAGAGCAGAATGCCTATCGCTTGAGCGCTGCAACAGTTGTGACACACTCAGCGCTTTGCCTGAAACCAAGGATGAAACATGTCAACTCTGACCATCGCTGCTGCTCAATCGGTCTCCATTGCTGGTGATCTCGCCGCGAACATTGCCCGGCACATGGATTTCATCGAATTGGCGGCGCTACACGGTGTCGAGTTATTGGTGTTTCCCGAGTTGTCGCTGACTGGCTATGAGGGCGAAGTGGCGGCGGCATTGGCCATCGATCCGCAAGACGCCGTGCTTCAACCTTTAAGAAGGCTGGCGCACAAGCGCGGCGTCACGGCTGTCGTCGGCATGCCGATTCGTCAGGAGGGCAGTTCGGCAGTATTGATTGGTGCTTTGGTGTTGGGCGCCAACGGTACGCTGGATGTGTACAGCAAACAGCACCTGCATTCAGGTGAAGAGCTTATTTATACGGCCGGGAAGGGTGGTGCGGCACTGCAAATCGGCGCGGACACAGTGGCTTTGGCAGTCTGTGCCGATTTTTCTCACGCTAGCCACGCGGCGGCGGCTGCCGAACTCGGCGCCGGCCTGTACGCGGCGGGCGTATTGATCAGCGAGAAAGGTTATGAGCCTGACACCGCTCTGCTGCGGGGGTATGCCCGGCAACACGCGATGGTGGTGTTGATGGCCAACCATGGCGGTCTTACCGGAGGCTGGCAATCGGCCGGGCGCAGCGCCGTGTGGTCTGAAGAGGGTGCGTTAATCGTTGCGGCCCCCGGTGCTGGTGATGAGTTGGTGATCGCTCGTCGTAATGCCGGCGCGTGGCAGGGGCAGGTCGTCAGCCTCGCGGGGGATAAATGACCTTTCAAATGCGCCGGGCCACGCAGGATGACCTGGCATTTGTGCGAACTTTGACCTGCCAGAACATGCTGAGCTATTACATTCATTACGAATTGTTGTGGCAGGATGAGGCGTTCGACGTTGCCTGGGCCGGGCGTGAGAACTGGTTGATGATCAGTGATAAGGCGGCGTTGGGTTTCTTCAGCCTCAGTCGCGATGCGCGGGCGCTGTATATCCGCGAATTGCAGGTGGCGCAGGCATTTCAGGGCCAGGGCGCGGGTTCCTGGGCGATTGATCAGGTTATTGCCATGGCTCGCCGCGACGGCAACCCTGCAGTGCGTCTAACGGTATTCAAAAATAATCTGGCAAAAAACTTGTATCTGAGAAAAGGCTTCGTCGTGCAGGGCGAGGACGAGTGTTTCCTGAGGATGCAGCTCGATATCAGTACACCTGTGCTCTGAAACCCACGGCCTGCAAGCCCTCAATGATGAATTGAAACTTTTTAAATGCTGCTTGCCGCTAGGTCTGTCTGGCAGTTTTTGCTAAGGTGTCCGGCATCCCAATAAGACCATATCGCGAGGTGTCTGCTTGATTAGGGTGCTAGTGGTCGATGACCATGATCTCGTTCGTACAGGCATTACACGGATGCTGGCCGATATCGATGGCTTGCAGGTGGTGGGGCAGGCCGAGTCAGGTGAAGAGTCCCTGATCAAGGCGCGAGAATTGAAACCGGACGTGGTCCTGATGGACGTCAAGATGCCTGGCATCGGTGGCCTGGAAGCCACGCGCAAACTGTTGCGCAGTCACCCGGACATCAAGGTGGTTGCCGTTACCGTGTGTGAAGAAGATCCTTTTCCTACACGGTTGTTGCAGGCTGGCGCCGCGGGTTACCTGACCAAGGGCGCAGGATTGCCGGAGATGGTTCAGGCCATTCGCCTGGTATTCGCCGGCCAGCGTTATATCAGCCCGCAGATCGCTCAGCAGTTGGCGATCAAATCCTTCCAGCCGACCAACGATTCGCCGTTCGATGCCTTGTCCGAACGGGAGATCCAGATCGCCTTGATGATTGTCGGCTGTCAGAAGGTACAGATCATTTCCGACAAGTTGTGTCTGTCGCCGAAGACCGTCAACACCTACCGTTATCGCATATTCGAGAAGCTCTCGATCAGCAGTGACGTCGAGTTGACGCTTCTGGCGGTGCGTCACGGCATGGTTGATGCCAGCGCCTGATCATGACTGAAGTATTCGATTCCGGCGCCTTTCTGTCGACCGTCAGTGGGCGCCCCGGCGTCTATCGTATGTTCGATAGCGACGCGCGCCTGCTGTATGTCGGCAAAGCCAAGAATCTCAAGAAGCGTCTCGCCAGCTATTTTCGCAAGACCGGGCTGGCGCCGAAGACCGCGGCACTCGTCGGGCGTATCGCTCAGGTCGAAACGACTATCACCGCCAACGAAACCGAAGCGCTGTTGCTTGAGCAGACGCTGATCAAGGAATGGCGACCGCCGTACAACATTCTGTTGCGCGACGATAAATCCTACCCTTACGTGTTTCTGTCCGACGGCCAATTCCCGCGTCTGAGTATCCATCGCGGCGCCAAGAAGGCCAAAGGCAAATACTTCGGCCCGTATCCGAGCGCTGGTGCCATTCGTGAAAGCCTGAGCCTGCTGCAAAAGACCTTTTTTGTCCGGCAGTGTGAAGACAGTTATTACAAGAACCGCACCCGCCCATGTCTGCAATATCAGATCAAGCGCTGCAAGGCCCCTTGTGTCGGGCTGGTCGAGCCTGAGGTGTATGCCGAGGATGTGCGTCACTCGGTGATGTTCCTTGAAGGGCGCAGTCATGCACTGACCAACGAGCTTTCAACGGCAATGGAAGAGGCGGCGATCAACCTTGAGTTCGAGCGCGCCGCTGAATTGCGTGACCAGATCGCACTGCTGCGCCGGGTGCAGGATCAACAGAGCATGGAAGGCGGCACCGGCGATATCGACGTCATCGCGGCGTTCGTCAACCCGGGCGGCGCCTGCGTTCATTTGATCAGCGTGCGCGGCGGACGCGTGCTGGGCAGCAAGAACTTCTTCCCGCAAGTGGGTATAGAAGAGGACGTCTCGGAAGTCATGGCGGCGTTTCTCGGCCAATACTTCATCAGCAGTCCGGAGCGCGACCTGCCAAGCGAGTTGATCGTCAACGTTGTCCACGAAGATTTCCCGACGCTGATCGAAGCGATTCACGGGTTGCGTGGCCGCGAGCTGGCGATCAGTCACCGGGTTCGCGGTACACGAGCGCGCTGGCAACAATTGGCTGTGACCAACGCCGAACAGGCACTGGGTGCGCGGCTGGCCAACCGTCAGCACACTGCTGCACGTTTCGAGGCTTTGGCAGAAGTGCTGAACCTGGATGAACCGCCACAGCGCCTTGAATGCTACGACATCAGTCACTCCAGCGGCGAAGCGACTGTCGCGTCCTGCGTGGTGTTCGGCCCGGAAGGGGCGATCAAGTCGGATTACCGTCGCTATAACATCGAAGGTGTAACAGCGGGCGACGATTACGCTGCCATGCATCAGGCCTTGACCCGGCGCTTCAGCAAACTGAAGGACGGCGAGGGCAAGTTGCCGGACATTCTGCTGGTGGACGGCGGCAAGGGCCAGTTGTCGATGGCCCGCGACGTGCTCAACGAACTGGCCGTGCCGGATCTGATCCTGCTCGGCGTGGCAAAGGGGGCGACGCGCAAGGCTGGCTTCGAAACTCTGTATCTGAATGATGCAGCGCACGAGTTCACCTTACGCGGCGACTCGCCGGCACTGCACCTGATTCAGCAGATCCGCGATGAAGCTCACCGTTTTGCAATTACCGGACACCGCGCGCGTCGTGGCAAAACCCGCCGTACGTCAACGCTGGAAGGCGTTGCGGGAGTAGGGCCGACCCGCCGACGCGATTTGTTGAAACATTTTGGTGGATTGCAGGAGCTGACTCGTGCAAGCATCGAAGAGATCGCCAAAGCCCCGGGGATCAGTAAAAAGCTCGCAGAGTCGATTTATGCAAACCTGCATAGCGAGTAGAATGCCCCTTCACCTCGTAGCCAGTTGTGCCGATGAATATCCCTAATCTGATTACCGTTCTACGCGTCCTGCTCATTCCGATCTTCATTTTGCTGTTCTATCTGCCTTACCAATGGAGTTACATGGCCTCCGCCTCGGTGTTTGCCTTCGCGGCAGCAACGGACTGGCTGGATGGTTATCTGGCTCGCCGACTGGAGCAAAGCACGCCGTTCGGAGCGTTTCTCGATCCGGTCGCCGACAAGCTGATGGTCGCCGTCGCACTGGTTCTGCTGGTTCAGGAACACGGCAATCTTTGGCTGACACTGCCAGCCGCTGTCATCATTGGTCGCGAGATCGTCGTTTCGGCCTTGCGTGAATGGATGGCCGAACTCGGCGCCCGTGCACATGTTGCCGTGTCGAACCTGGGCAAATGGAAAACCGCCGCGCAAATGCTCGCGTTGGTGATCCTGTTGGCCAATCCACGCGACTTCAGTTTCTGGGTTGTTCTCGGTTATGCCTTGCTGATGGTCTCCGCCGGCTTGACGCTGTGGTCGATGGTTCAGTACCTGCGCGCCGCCTGGCCGCATCTGAAGACCGATGTTGAAAAGAAATAAAACTTTTTTGAATCAAGGGGTTGACGGAGCTTCTTAATTCTATAGAATGCGCATCACCAAGCGGGAATAGCTCAGTTGGTAGAGCACGACCTTGCCAAGGTCGGGGTCGCGAGTTCGAGTCTCGTTTCCCGCTCCAAGTTAAAAACGCGTTTGTTGTTGTGCTACTGATGACAAATGTTTTGAGGCCGAGTAGCAAAATGGTTATGCAGTGGATTGCAAATCCACCTACGCCGGTTCGATTCCGACCTCGGCCTCCACTATAAACAAGCTCCGTAGATCCATGATTTACGGAGCTTTTTTATTTTCAATGCGCTGCAAAATTTAGTCTTGAATTCAGCCATTGCGAACTTGCTTCACCGGGACGTGATGTATATATTTCCCGCTCGGCTGTTCAAGCCTGCATCCTGCCAGGATCGCGACTCAACAGCTGGAAAGTGCAACACCGCGCTACCGCCCGAATGGCGAAACTGGTAGACGCATGGGACTTAAAATCCCCCGCTCGTAAGGGCGTGCCGGTTCGATTCCGGCTTCGGGCACCATCTTAAATCAAGGGTTTGCGAGCGAAAGCTGATGCAAACCCTTGTTTGTTTCTGGTCCGCAATTTTGATGTTGGTCCGCAATTCACTTGGCGGGAGTAACCTTCTTGCCCATGCGATTGCAGATGTACCTCTCGTTCATCTGGATCGAAATTTTGTGCCGTTGAAGCAGGCGCAAATGTGAAGTTTTGAGCCGCTGGCATTTAAATCGGCAGACATTTTTCATGCCTGCCGGTGTGGCTCACTGAGGTCTGGAAGTTACCACTGTAAATGGATTGCCGAATGGGTCCTTTCCTTCGAGCACGATTCGTTGCCGTTCCTGGCTCACGATTTCGTACTCATCTGAACTGCCAGGAACATACTGTTTATTCAGGTCAGGTAGTGAGTAACCGCTCAGTTTCTCCAGAAGTGGAATCGGCATCTCTAGCTCGCCGCTTTTGAAACTCGTGGGTTCAGTGTGTAAGCCTGTCAGTGTAAAGGTCAGGAATTTATTGTCAGCCGTCCAGGTTCCTGACCCCTTTGTAAGCACTACAGCAGAAAACGGCTTGTCGGCAGCGCCACCCGAGAATTTCAGGGTTCCGTTCACGTTGTAGCGCCCGTTACGGAAGTATTCGGTAATACCGTTGAAGGCAACAGACCCGCCCGGGACAGGATGTTGGTAGTTGCTTTCCCAGCGCCCGAGGAAAGCTGGATTGTGTTCTGGGCCTGAGTCATGGAACGCAGCGTAAATTGTCGCGATGCCCGCGATAAGCGTGATTATCCCCCCGGCTCTGACGTAACCCTTACGAGTAAATTGTTTGATCGTTTCTAGCTTCATGTTGTGAAAACTACTCCATTAGTCGTTTTTGGCAGATCGGCATCATTCTAGCTAGATCAGTACGCCGCGATTGAGGGTGTCGGCGAAGTAATTCGTATTGTTCACTCACATTCGGATGCTTCTCGTAGCAACCCCTCAAACCTCAACGCCGCGCCATATGCTGCTGCGGCGCCAAAAACGCATCGTGAAAATAATTCCGAAACGCCTGCATCGCCGGGCTGAACTCCCGCTCCCGATGCCACGCCAAACCCACGCTCATCGGCGTCACCTTGTCGGTGATCGTCAGCGTTTCAATACGTTTGCCTTCCAGCGACCACGGGCGATGCACGAGGTCTGACAGGATGGCCACGCCGCTGCCATTGGCGACCATGCTGCGCACCGCTTCCACGGAACTGGTGCGGACCCTTACGTTTGGCTGTTGGCGGGCGTTTTCCCAGTAGCGCATGGCGCTTTGTTCGGCCTCGTCGACGGTCAGCAGGATGAAGGGTTCTTTCGCCACGTCGGCAAGGCTGATGGCCGAGCGTTCGCACAGTGGATGGTGGCTGGGCAGCCATAGCCGGCGTTCGGAGTTGAACAGTGTTTCCGAGACGATGTCCGCATGGGTGAGGTTGGCGGTGAGGACCACCGCCATGTCGAATCGACCTTCCAGCAAACCTTGTTCGATGGCGTGGCGTTCCTGTTCGTGGACTTCGATGGTGACGTCGGGGTGCCAGTGTTCCAGGCGTTGCAAATGGTGGGGCAGGAAATATCCGATCACCGTGTAGCTCGCCGCCAGGCGCAACACGCCACTGGCGCGGATGTCCGGCAACGGACTGTTCAGCGCGTCATCGACGCTGCGCAAAATCACGTAGGCGCGATTGAGAAAGTGCCGGCCGGCATCGGTCAGGCTCATGCCTTGCGCCGAGCGCTGGAACAACAGCGTGCCGAGTATGCCTTCCAGTTCCTTGATCGCCGTGGTCACGGCCGATTGCGAAATATTCAAATGAATCGCCGCTTGGGAAATTTGCCCGATCTCCGCCGTGGCAACGAAATAACGGATTTGGCGCAAGGTCAGGGACATGCAGACTCCGGGCATTGAAGTATCTGTTTTTCAGAAGATAGCCCCTCTGATAATAGATCTTCCCAAGGGGTTGGCAGGAATCTAACGTGGCCTACATGAAGTCACAAGCGTCAGGAGCAAGCGTCATGCAAGCAGTAGATTTCAACTCGGACATGGGTGAAGGCTTCGGCCCGTGGACCATCGGCGACGGTGTCGACAATGAGCTGATGGGCTTCATCAGTTCCGCCAACATCGCCACCGGTTTTCACGCCGGCGACCCCGGCACCATGCGCCGTACCGTAGAGCACGCCAAGCGGTTGGGCGTGGCCATCGGCGCGCATCCAGGGTTTCGTGATCTGGTCGGTTTCGGTCGTCGCCACATCAACGCACCGGCGCAGGAACTGGTCGACGACATGCTTTACCAGTTGGGCGCGTTGCGTGAACTCGCCCGGGTTCAAGGTGTAGCCCTGCAACACATAAAACCCCACGGCGCGCTCTACATGCACCTGGCCCGAGACGAAGAGGCCGCCCGTTTGCTGGTGGAAAACCTGCAGCGTCTGGAACCGGAACTGTTGCTGTATTGCATGCCCGATTCGGTGATCTGGCGCGTTGCAACGGAGCTCGGTCAACCGGTGATTCGCGAGTTCTACGCCGACCGCGAATACGACCTCAGCGGCTCCATAGTCTTCACCCGCAATGTGCGCGCCTACGACCCGGCGCAGGTCGCTGCGCGCGTACTGCGCGCCTGTCAACAAGGCGTTGTACGTACGGTTGAAGGTGAGGATCTGCCGATCGAGTTCGATTCGATTTGCCTGCACAGCGACACACCGGGCGCACTCGCGTTGGTCGAAGCCACGCGAAAAGCCCTCGATGACGCGGGGATCAACGTCCGCGCACCACGCCCTTAACACTTGGCGCACAGACGCCAGGGTTGTACCCACGATGGATTTTTTGCCTGCCTTTCTACAACTATTCCAAAAAGGAACAGACATGGCCGAACACACTGTAATCACCCCGTTGCCAGGGACCTTCTACCGCAAAGCCACACCGGAATCGGCGAACTTCGTCGAGGTGGGCGCGCAAGTCAGTGCCGACACGGTGATCGGCCTGATCGAGGTCATGAAGCAGTTTTCCGAACTGACCGCCGGGATGGCCGGTCGTCTCAGTGCATTCCTGGTAGAAGACGGTGATCCGGTGGAGCCGGGTCAAGTCATCGCAACACTCGACGACGAGTGAGGGCGTGATCATGACTCAAGGCATTCATAAACTGTTGATCGCTAACCGTGGCGAGATCGCGGTGCGGATTATCCGTGCCGCCAAAGCGCTGGGGATTCCCACCGTTGCCGCGTGCAGCGAGGCGGACGTCGACTCGCAAGCGGCGCGCATGGCCGACGAGGTGCATGTTCTCGGCCCGGCCCGTGCTGATAAAAGTTACCTGAACGTCGAGGCATTGCTCGGCGCCCTGAAAGCCACGGGCGCCAACGCGGTGCATCCCGGTTATGGCTTTCTCTCGGAGAACGCTGATTTTGCCGAAGCGGTAGTTGCCGCCGGGGCAATTTTTGTCGGCCCGAACGCAGAGACGATCCGGCGTATGGGCGATAAAGCCGAAGCCCGCCGCACCGCGCAGGTGGCCGGCGTGCCAGTGGTGCCGGGCTCGCCGGGTGAACTGTTTGACGCTGAATCGGCACTGAAAGCTGCCGAAACCGTGGGCTACCCGCTATTGATCAAGGCCTCGGCCGGTGGCGGTGGACGCGGTATTCGCCTGGCAGAAAACGCGCAGCAATTAGCAGAAGAATTTCCTCGCTCGCAGCGTGAAGCCCAAGCCGCGTTCGGCAATGGCGCAGTCTATCTGGAGCGGTTTATCAGCCGGGCGCGGCACATTGAAGTGCAGGTTTTGGGTGACGGTGAACACGCGGTGCATCTGTTTGAGCGCGAGTGTTCACTGCAGCGTCGCCGACAGAAAATCTTCGAAGAGGCGCCGTCGCCGGTCCTCAGCCAACAACAGCGGGAAACCCTCTGCGCCAGTGCCGTGCGCCTGACCGAATCGTTGGGCTACAAGGGCGCCGGCACCTTGGAATACCTGTATGACGACGCCACCGGTGAGTTCTTCTTTATCGAAATGAACACGCGGATTCAGGTCGAGCACCCGATCAGCGAGCTGATCACCGGCATCGATCTGGTGCAGGCGATGTTGCGCATTGCCGGCGGCGCGCCGCTGGGTCTCCAGCAGAGTGACATTTGCCTGAATGGCGCTGCCGTGCAAATGCGCCTGAACGCCGAAGACCCGCAGCGCGACTTCTTCCCGAGTCCAGGGCTGGTCGAGGAACTGATCTGGCCGCAAGGCGAGGGCATTCGCGTCGACACTCACCTGTATCAAGGCTACCGCGTGCCGCCTTACTATGACTCGCTGCTGGCCAAGCTGATCGTGCACGGTGCTGATCGGGCCGAAGCGTTGGCCCGGGCGCGGCTCGCGGTCGAGCAAACCACGCTGAGCGGCATGGCCAGCACCTTGGCGCTGCACGGCGAACTGCTCGCGCAGCCTTGGCTACACAGCGCCGATTTTCATACCGGCACCCTGGAAACCTGGCTGGCCACGCGCCGCAGCGGAGGTGCCGCATGAGTACGCCGATCCGTTACAGCTTTGGCGCCGACGAGCATTTGTTTGCCGAAGTCAGCGACAGCATGTCCCTCGATGCGTTTTTCAAAGGCCTGGCCGTCACGCGCGCGGTGGAACGGCTGGCGCTGGATGGCGTGCTCGATGTGTGCCTGGCCAACGCTTCGTTCCAGATTCGTTTCGACCCGGATCGCATCGCCCCGCACACCTTGCTCGAAGCCGTGAAAGGGGCCGAGGCGCAAGCGGTAGCCGAGCGCACGTTGCACACGCGGATCATCGAGATTCCGGTGCTCTACAACGATCCGTGGACCCATGAAACCCTGATGCGTTTTCGCGACCGGCATCAAGATCCCAGCGCCACGGATCTGGAGTACGCCGCGCGGATCAACGGTCTGGCGGACGTCGACGCCTTTATTGCCGCACACAGCGGAGCACCGTGGTTTGTCTCGATGGTCGGCTTCGTCGCCGGGCTGCCCTTCATGTTCCAGATGGTCGAGCGCGAGCGTCAGTTGCAGGTGCCGAAATACCTGCGGCCACGCACCGACACGCCGAAGCTGACCCTCGGTCATGGCGGTTGCTTTGGCTGCATTTACTCGGTGCGCGGTGCCGGTGGTTATCAGATGTTCGGCGTCACGCCGGCGCCCATTTATGACCCGCAACAGAACCTCGCCTATTTAAAAGAACACATGGTGTTTTTCCGTCCGGGCGACATCGTGCAGTTCAAGCCGATGGACCGTGAAGCCTACGATCACGCCGTGGCTGAAGTGGAGGCAGGGCGCTTTGATCTACGGATTCGCCCGGTGGAGTTTTCGCTGGATGCATTTCTCGCCGACCCTATCGGATATCCCAAGTCGCTGCAGGAGGTGCTGGCATGATCAAGGTACTCAAACCCGGTCTCGCCACCTCAGTACAGGATCTGGGTCGCGAAGGTTATTACCACTTGGGCATTCCACCTTCCGGGGCGCTTGATCAGTACGCGTTGAGTGCGGCCAATCAACTGGTTGGCAATTCCGCAGGTTTTGCCGCGCTGGAATGCACGCTGCTCGGGCCTGAACTGAAGTTTCAGCAGGACGCTTTGGTGGCGGTGTGCGGCGCGCACATGACGCCGCGGGTCGATGGCGTGGAAATGCACCACGACACGGCCTTCACGGTGAAGGCCGGGCAGGTGCTGCGTTTTGATTTCCCCAAGGCTGGCGCCCGCACATATCTGGCGGTGGCGGGAGGAGTTGATGTGCCGCTGGTGCTCGGCAGTCGTTCAACCTACGCGCTGGGTGCACTCGGCGGTTTTCAAGGCCGGCGGCTGATGGCGGGCGATGAATTGCCGATCGGCACGGCAAGCGGCAAAGGTCGCGTTGGCGCCAGTTTGCCGATGGCGCTACGGCAATCGCTGGGTGGTGAAATCACCCTGCGGGTGGTACCAGGCCTGTATTACGAGCGCCTGAGCGAAGCGGCGGCAAAAAGCTTTTTCGCCGAGCCGTGGACGGTCGGTTCGGAAGCCGACCGTATCGGCTATCGCTTCAAGGGCGGCAGCGCACTGACTTTTCAGCCGCGTGAGCAGCCTTTCGGTGCCGGTTCCGATCCCTCGAACATCGTCGACAGTTGCTACCCGATCGGTTCGATCCAGGTGCCGGCCGGGCTCGAACCCATCGTCCTGCACCGCGATGCGGTGTCCGGTGGTGGCTACGCGATGATCGGCACAGTGATCAGCGCCGACCTCGATTTGATCGGCCAGATGCAACCCAACCAGAAGGCCCGCTTTGTCGCGGTAACCCTCGAAGAGGCGCTGGAAGCGCGACGTTCCTACAAGAAAAAACTCAGCTGCCTGAGCAAGCTGTTCCCTTCCTGATTCTGCCCGCCGCATCGCGCGGGCCATGCCAAACGGTGAGCCAACGCCGCACTTCGGTGCGGTGACGGCTGCCCGCGCTTCAACCTCTGACTGGTTCTGGAGTTCACGCATATGGCCGCTTTATCGCAATCGAGTCAAACCGGGCAAGACCCGGCCCAGCATCCCGTACCCGCGCAAGCACGCATGGGCCGACTGTCGCTGACCATGGCCTGGTGGGCGGTGTGCAGTGCGATGTTCTACATCGTTGTCGGCGCTTCGCTGGCGTTGTCGTTCGGTGCGCGCAATGCGCTGATCGGTATGGTTCTGTCGGTGATCAGCTACGGCCTGGTCAACAGTGTGCTCAGTCGCTTCGCGATCCGCAGCGGCTTGTCGGTGGCATTGTTCTCGCGACTGTTGTTTGGCCGCACGGGTGCGTGTCTGGCGACGTTGATCTTCTTTTCCACGGCGATCTATTACGCCGTGTTCGAAGGTTCGGTGATCGCCGTGGCGCTGCATCATCTGTACCCGCAGTTGGTCTATCCATTGGCCGCACTGGCGGTGGTGTTGTACAGCGTGCCGATGATCCTCGGCAGCGTGCAGCACTGGCTGGACAAGCTCAACGGCGTGTTGCTGCCGGTCTACCTCGGCGGTTTGCTGGTGGCGGTGGGGCTGTCGATCAGTCGTTATGGCTACCAGCCGCAGTGGCTGGATTTCGGCCCGCAAACGCCTGACGCATTCGGCTGGTGGCATTGCTTTGTCGCCTACATGGGCGTCTGGGTGCTGATGCTGTTCACCTTCGATTACGCCCGTTTCGGCAAGGCTGAAGACGCCGAGTATCACGGTCGCTGGAACTTCGGCATGCCGTTCTACGCGGTGACGTTTCTGCTCAACGGCGCGGCGGGAATCTATCTGGTCAGCAGCATTCCCCACGAAGGTGCGTTGAACGAAGTGTCGGTGGTGATGGCGATCCTGCAGTTGATGGGCTTGTGGGGACTGCTGTTTGTCTGGGCGACACAAACCCGGATCAACACCGCCAATTACTACCTGGCGACGTTGAACATGCAGGCGTTCTTCGGGCGTTTTGGTGTGCGCGGTTCGTACTTGCTCTGGGCACTGGTAGTCGGGGTAATTGTGTACGGCTTGATGCTTGCGGACGTGTTCGCCTACTTGCTCAAGGCGCTGGCCTATCAGGGGATTTTCGTTGTGGCCTGGGTCGGAGTGGCGCTGGCGCAGATTCTCTACGGGCGCAACGACGTTGCAACGCTTGAGGAGGTGACGGCATTCAATCCGGCAGGGTTGACCGCATGGTTTGGCGCTACGGCGCTGGGGCTTGCGTTGATGTTTGCCGGGGCCGGGCTGAGCAGTTTTTCTGCGCCGTCGACGGTGTTGGTCGCGTTTGCGTTACAAGCTGGGCTGTCCCGACGCGTTCTGGCGCCCAGGATTGCGGTGTAAGCGGCGGATATTGCGCACTGACGGTACGCGGGTTGTTGGCGAATAAAAAAGGGTCGAAAAAATCGACCCTTTTTTGTGCGTTAAACGAAGCGTTGTTGAGCAAAGCCGCGCGGTAAACGCTGGCGGCCGCCCATCGCAGAGAGGCGTTCCTGCCACTCGGTGCGCCAGTTCACCAGGCTGTGGCTGGTTTTGGGCTGACGCGACGCTCGGCGTGCGGCGTTGCGTTGATCCTTGCGGGCTTGTTTATACGCATCGGTATTGCGGCAGCTGCGGCACTTGACGCGGTTCAGTTCGCGGCTCGCCGTGAGATGTTGGCCCTTGTGACCACAGGCCAGATGTCCTTCAACACTGAAATGAATAACCATCAGACGCCTCCTTCGTGACGTGTATCTTTTTCGACCACGCACGACAGCAGGCGTTCAGCAAAATGAACCACCGGTAGAACACCCGCAAGCGACTCTGGCGCGTACAGCGCTTACCTGAACCGTGGCAGCGGCCGGTCGGCAGGCCTGAGCGTCGACAGCGTGTTGCGGATCAATGGCGCGTCTTTCTCGATGTCGTTCAGACGATCGCGGATGCGCAGGGCGGTCGGGTGCCCGCCTTGGTGATCGACCCAGTCGGCGATCTCTTTGCAAGCGGCCGCGAGGCGCGCCTGCCGGGCGTCGAGCAGGGTGAGGAGGGTGGTGATGGACTCTTTTTCGGACATGGGACACCTCCGTTTTTCATGAAACCTGAGCTGCAGCAAAAAGCCCGCGAGTCGCGAGCCTTGTGCCGTTGGGGTGCTGCTCCGTCAGCTGGTTTCAGTATAGACCCGCTTTTGCACGGCATCAGCCGGAGGACTGGCGGGCCGGTAGTGGCGAACTGGCTGCGTTGAGGCGCTGGCATTCGCGCCGGGCATCTTCTTGCGCGTCATAGCCGTCGCCGATGAAACCGCCGGTACGCGTATCGCAGATGCGGAACCAGCTGTGGGCTTCGGCAGGATCATGCTGGCTTTCTCCGGCGCGTCGACCGTGAATGATGATCTTGTTGCAACGCTTCACGACGAAAATGTCTTCCATGGCGTCACCGCAGCTGATTCGTGTCACATCAACTATAGAAGGCCGCGGCAATCGTGCAAAAAATACCCGGCTCAGCTCGTCGGTTGCCACTGCCAGCCAGTCGGGTGCCAGCTCAGGACATGGCTGGGATTCAACGCCTTGAGAAATGCCCTGTCGTGGGAAACCGCGACAATTGCTCCGGGAAAAGTCTGCAAGGCGTGTTCGAAAGCTTCCACCGATTTCAGGTCGAGGTGATTGCTCGGCTCATCGAGCAAGAGCAATTGCGCCGGTACCTGGCGCCACAACGCCAGGGCGAGCGCGGCTTTCAAGCGTTCGCCGCCACTCAGTGACGCGCAGGGCAGGGTCACCCGCCGGGCATCCAGTTGCAGATGGGCCAGGTAGCTGCGCAAGGTGCCTTCGTCCAACGGTGATCGCTGCGCCTGCAACTGTTCGACAATTGCAGTTCGTTCATCGAGCAGGCGCAATTGCTGATCGAGAAAAGCCAAAGGCACGTGGGTGACGCACTCACCGCTCGCCGGGCGCAGTTCTCCAGCGAGCATCCGCAACAGGGTCGATTTGCCGCAACCGTTTGGCCCGCTGACGGCAATGCGCATCGGCCCATGAATGGCAAGATTCAGGCGGGATGTCGGCGCATCTTCAGGCAACCATGGCAGACAGGCATCGATCAACGTGCAGACCTGGCGGGTACTCGGCACCACGCTTCCCGGCAGGTTGATCAGCACGCCATCCTCAGGCAGTACTTTCGCGTAGGCCTCGCGGACGCGCGCGTCCAGATCAGATTTGCGCGCCTGATGGCCGACTTTCACCTGTCCCATGATCTCTTTCGCGGCGGCTTTCAGCGCCGCTCGTTCGAAGCCGGAGACGTTTGCAGTTTCGGCGTTACGGCGACTGCCTGCAGCGTGGCGCTGGATCGTGTCGTGCTCGCGTTGCAGCCGTGATCGCTCGCGCTGGCGCTCGTTGCGCGTCTGGTCGAGATGAGCCTGCGCCGCCGCTTGGTGGATTCGACGCTGCTCGACGAATTGCGCATAGCTGCCGCTGAATCCGTTCGCGCCCAACGGCGTGAGTTCGACGATGCGCTGCATCTGCTCAAGCATCTGTCGATCATGGCTGACGACAATCAAGCCGCCGCGCCATTGTTCAAGGCTGCGCATCAGCCATTCTCGACCGCTGCTGTCGAGGTGATTGCTCGGCTCATCCAGCACCAGCAATTGCGCGTCGCTCAACAACGCAGCGATCAGGGCGATTTTTGCCTGTTGACCGCCGCTTAGATGCTCGGCCAGATCGTTGGCGGCGATCTCGCGGAGGCCGGCGTCGTCGAGGCTGTGGCGCAAGCGATCCGGCAGATCCCAGCGCTCGCCGACAAGGTCAAAATCCTCGGCCGAGGCGCTGCCCTGATTGAGCCTGTGCAGCGCCGCCAGCACCGTGGCGGTGCCAGTCGCCTCGGCCACGGTTTGCCCGGCCGTGGCGATGAATGATTGCGCGACGTAATGCACGGTTGCACAGCGGGTGATCGTGCCGGTGGTAGGCTGCAAATGTCCGGCAATCAGGCGCGCGAGCACGCTTTTGCCGACACCGTTGCGGCCGACGATAGCGGTCGGCAAATGATCGAACTTGAGATTCAGGGCGTCGAAAATCGTCTCGCCATTGGCGAAATGAAAGCTCGATTGATTCAGGGAGACGAGTGCGGGCGTACGCCAGACGTGAGTCATCGGCACCTCCAGAAAAATGTCGTGAAAACCGACAAGCGCCAGAAACGGCGTGTCGCGAAGGCATTTTTAGAAGGCCGGGTTATTCACTTCTGCGGTCGTCCTGAGAGGGGAAAGGTGGCTAGCCTAGTTCACGCTGAAACGATGATCAAGGTGCGTCGGTCATTTCGCTCATCTGTTCGAGGAACATCGCCAGCGCCACTTCCTCGGCACGCAGCCCTTTGCGCACGCGGGGTCGCGGTAGTTCGGCGAGGGCACCGAGCATGAATTTTTCCACCACGGCAGGGTGGATATAGCACTTGCGGCACACCGCCGGCGTGTTGCCCAACTGCTTGGCCACGCCTTTGACCATCTCGACAACATGGCGCTTGGCTTCGGTTTCGGATTCGTGGGTCAGTTGGCGCAGCACCGCCAAGGCCAGCGCGCTGCCGGCCCAGGTGCGGTAGTCCTTGGCGGTAAAGTCGGCGCCGGTCAGGGTTTGCAGGTAGGTGTTGACGTCGGAAGAGCTGACCGTGTGCCGCTCACCGTTTTCATCCAGGTACTGGAACAGGTTCTGCCCGGGAATTTCCAGGCAACGCTTGATGATGCGCGCCAGACGTCGATCTTTGATGGTGATCTGGTGTTCGATGCCGCTCTTGCCCCGAAACTGAAACAGAATCGCGCTGCCGTTGATCTCGACATGTCGGCTGCGCAACGTGGTCAGGCCGTAGGAGCGATTGTCGCGGGCGTACTGCGTGTTACCGACCCGGATCAACGTCGCGTCGAGCAACGTGATTACCGTGGCCATGACCTTGTCCCGGCTGAAACCGGGTGCGGCCAACAGTGCTTCCAGCTGTTTGCGCAGTTTCGGCAACGCCAGGCCAAATTCACGCAGGCGCGAATACTTGTCGGCATCGCGTACTTCGCGCCAGCGCGAGTGATAGCGATATTGCTTGCGGCCGCGGGCGTCGCGGCCGGTGGCTTGCAGGTGACCGCGCGGGTCGGGGCAGATCCACACGTCGGTGTAGGCCGGCGGCACGGCGAGGGCGTTGATGCGTTTGATTTCATCGGGATCGCTGATGCGCTGGCCCGACGGCTCGAAATAGCTGAACTTGCCACGCAGCTTCTTGCGGGTAATCCCCGGCTGGGTGTCGTCGACGTAATGCAGGTCGGATGGCAATGCGTCAGTCAGTGCAGTGTCGGGCATGGCGGCTTCCTTCGGTGGCGCGGCGGTCTGTAAAACGATTGACCGCACGCCGTTGCCGTCGTGCCGAATGATTCAGGCGAGGACCGCGACTGCCTTGATCTGCGCCCAAAGCCGCTGCCCCGGATGCACGCCCAACTGATCCCGCGAGAACCGCGTGATCCGCGCCAGCAACGGTGTGCCGGCAGCGTCGAGACGGATCAGCACATGCGCAGCGTTGTCCGCTGCCTGCTCGCTGACCACCGTCACCGGCAGTCGATTGAGGATGCTGCTGAACTCATTGTTTTGCAGGGTCAGGCTGATGTCGCGTGCGTGCACCTTGCAGCGCAAGGCCTGACCCACCGCCATCGGTGCGTGCGTCACACGAATGGCAATTTCGGTGGCCGGCAGTTGCAGGCTGAGCAATTGATACTCGGTATCGTAGTCGCTGACCTGACCTTCAATGATCACCCCGGCGTCGTCGCCCAGCGCCATTGGCAAGTCGAGGCGCGCCAGGGTTTCGCCGATCGGTCCGCTGGCCAAGGCTTTGCCGTCGCTAAGCAGCACCAGGTGATCGGCAAGCCGTGCGACTTCGTCCTGCGCATGGCTGACGTACAACACCGGAATATCCAGTTCGTCATGCAGGCGTTGCAGGTATGGCAGGATTTCGTTTTTACGCTGGCTGTCGAGGGCGGCCAGCGGCTCATCCATCAGCAGCAGTTTCGGGCTGGTCAACAAGGCGCGGGCGATGCCGACCCGTTGGCGTTCACCACCGGAAAGGTGTTGCGGATGACGCTCCAGCAGATGACCGATACCGAGCAGTTCGGTGGCTTGCTCCATGTCGACCCGGCGTTGCGACTTGGTTATCCGTTTGAGACCGAATTGCAGATTGGCCAGCACTGACAGGTGCGGAAACAGGCTGGCTTCCTGAAACACATAACCGAGCGCGCGTTTGTGCGGCGGGACAAAAATGCCGTTGTCGCTGTCCTGCCAGATTTCATCGTTGATCTGCACAAAGCCGTGCTCGGCGCGTTCCAGCCCGGCGATGCAGCGCAGGCAAGTGGTTTTGCCCGAACCGGAATGGCCGAACAACGCGCTGACTCCGCGACCCGGCAGATGCAGATCGACGTCGAGGCTGAAGCCTGAATAGGCGAGTTGCAAACGTGCATCAATCATCGATCAGCTCCAGCCTGCGCGGGTTTTGCGGCTGGAGTACAACGCCAGCAATACGAGGAACGAGAACACCAGCATCGCCCCGGCCAGCCAATGGGCCTGGGCGTATTCCATCGCTTCGACGTGGTCATAGATCTGCACCGAGACCACGCGGGTCTTGTCGGGAATGTTGCCGCCGATCATCAGTACCACGCCGAATTCGCCGACGGTATGCGCGAATCCGAGGATCGCCGCGGTGACAAAACCGGGGCGCGCCAAAGGCAGAATCACGCTGAAAAAAGTGTCCCAGGGATTGGCACGCAATGTTGCGGCCACTTCCAGTGGGCGGGTGCCGATTGCCGAGAACGCGTTTTGCAACGGTTGCACCACGAACGGCATGGAATAGATCACCGAACCGATCACCAGGCCGGTGAAACTGAAAGTCAGAGTGCCCAGCCCCAGCCATTGGGTGAACTGGCCGAGAAAACCGTGCGGGCCCATCATCAGCAACAGATAGAAACCAATGACGGTGGGAGGCAGCACGAGGGGCAGGGCGACGATCGCCCCGATCGGGCCGCGCAACCACGAACGGCTGCGCGACAACCACAGGGCAATCGGAGTGCCGACAACCAGCAGGATTGCGGTGGTCAGGGACGCCAGTTTCAGGGTCAGCCAGATCGCCGCGAAATCGGCACTCGTCAGCGACATTTAGAGCTGGTAGCCGTAGGACTTGATCACCGCAGCGGCTTTCGGGCCTTTGAGGTATTCAACCAGTGCTTTGGCGGCGGCGTTGTCCTTGCCTTTGTTGAGAATCACGGCGTCCTGTTTGATCGGGTCGTGCATGCTGGCAGGCACGATCCACGCCGAACCGCTGGTGACTTTGCCGTCCTTGTAAATCTGCGACAGCGCTACGAAGCCGAGTTCGGCGTTGCCGGTGGAAACGAACTGGTAGGCCTGAGTGATGTTCTGGCCTTCAACGATCTTGGCTTTGGTCGCTTCGGTCAGTTTGAGTTTTTCCAGCACCTGGGTGGCGGCCAGGCCATATGGCGCGGCTTTCGGGTTGGCGATGGACAGATGCTGGTATTCGTTCTTTTTCAGAACCTCGCCCTTGGCGTCGACATAACCTTCTTTTGCCGACCACAGCGCAAGGGTGCCGATGGCGTAGGTGAAGCGTGAGCCCTTAACGGTGTCGCCTTCTTTTTCGAGTTTTTCCGGGGTCGTGTCGTCAGCCGAGAGGAACACTTCGAACGGTGCGCCGTTCTTGATTTGGGTATAGAACTGACCAGTAGCGCCATAGGCTGCAACCAGTTTGTGCCCGGTGTCTTTTTCGAAATCGGCAGCGATCGCCTGGATCGGTGCAGTGAAGTTGGCGGCTACCGCTACCTGGACTTCATCTGCCTGGGCAGCGCCAATGGCGAAGGTCGCCAGCAAAGCGGCCAGGCAGGTAGGGGCAAAACGTGAGGCACGAATGGTCATGTAACAGCTCCGTTGTTGGCGTGTGCACTGGGCAGTTATTGTTGGAGGTGGACTGCGCCGATGCGAGGGGGTGAATTCGCTATATAGCGAAATATATAGCGAAATGCCGCCAAACGGGAAGTACTGGTTCAAACACGGGTGAGCGCCGCTGGACAGCGGCGCCGACTCAAGCCCGTCGCTACTTGAGTTTCGCCAAAGCCCCATCCGCCAATTGCCGGGTCAATTCAGCGCTGCCGAGCTCTTTGCCTAGCGTGAATGCCTGGCCGGCCCAGAGGTTGGCAAACTCTGCCTCACGCTTGGCTCGCAGCGGCATCAACGCACCACCGGCCAATGGAAATGCCGGTGCTTTCAACGACATCGGTCCCAGCTCACGCATGACGCGGTTGAGAATACCCCGTGCGGGGCGCCCAGTGAAAATATTGGTGATCGCGGTTTCACTTTCCTTGGCGGTGCGCAATGCCTGGTGATGCGCGGCGCTGACTTTCGCCTCCGGTGTAAACAAGTAGGCGGTGCCGACCTGCACCGCCGCCGCGCCAAGCATCAACGCTGCGGCAACCCCCCGCGAATCGGCAATTGCGCCGGCAGCAATCACCGGCACGTTCACCGCATCGACCACCTGTGGCACCAGCGCAAACGTGCCGACCTGGCTGCTCAAGTCTTCGCTGAGAAACATCCCGCGATGGCCACCCGCTTCATAACCCATGGCGATGATCGCGTCGCAGCCATTGTTTTCCAGCCAGATGGCTTCATCGACCGTGGTCGCAGACGAGAGGATCTTTGCCCCGGTGGCCTTGACCCGATCGAGCAGGGACTTTTCCGGTAGACCAAAGTGGAAGCTCACCACCTCAGGACGAAACTCTTCCAGCACTTCACACGCAGCCGCATCGAACGGCGCGCGGTTGGACACCGGTGTCGGTGCATCGAAATCGGCGCCCAGTTCGCGGTAATACGGTTCCAGCAAATTTTTCCACGCCTGTGCGCGTTGCTCATCGGCGGCCGGAGGCTGGTGGCAGAAGAAATTGACGTTGAACGGTTTGTCGGTGTGCTGGCGAATGGTTTTCAGCTCTTCGCGCAATTGCTCGATGCTCAGCATGGCGGCCGGCATCGAACCGAGGCCCCCGGCATCGCACACGGCGATCACCATGGACGAGTTCGTCGCCCCGGCCATCGGGCCCTGGATGATCGGCAATTGAATGCCAAGCAGATCAAGAATGCGGGTGTCTGGCCATTGGCTCATTACAGCGGTTCTCCGAACAACGAAACGGAGGCAGTTTTTTAACAGCAAAACCGTCTCAGCAGCCAGTCTGAAATTCAGAACAGCCTGTGCAGTTTTTCAGCGTCGATGGAATCCACCACCTCCGCCGCCCCCGAACGAATGGTTCATGAATTGCGACGAGTTATGAAAGTTGTTGGTGCGCTGATTGCCAACGTTGCGCGCGGCGGATTCACGATTGAGGTTTTGCAGTTGTGCGTTGTTGTTGATCGGCGCCGTGCGCGTAGCGTTGCCGCCGACCATTGATTGCCAGCCACTGTCGGTGCGTTTGTAGACGTTGCCATCGTGGCCGGCGTAGACGTTGTCGCCAACGTGCGCGGCGCCACCGTTGCGCCCGTGAATGCCGCCGAACTGCGTGGTATTGCCGGTGTTGGGGTTGTACACGGCGCCGCGATTGGCGGTGACCTGGCTGCCATTACGGGCATTGCCGGCGGTGACACGCCCGCCGGCAATGGCGCCGCCGTTGGGGCCGACCACTTCGCCACTGCGCCCGGCGGCGTAGTTGCCGTTGTAGACGTTGTGAACGGCGCCGCGTTGGCCGGCGGCGGCAACACCGGTGCGAGAGTTATAGGACGATCCGACCTGACCGGCCCAGCGATTGCCGGTCCAGGCGTTGTACCCGGCGCCAGAGCGGCTGACGGTCGCCCGGTCACCCCATTGATGATAGATATTGCCGGTCGTCCCGGCCCAGCCGCCGGGTCCCCATGCCACCGCGCCGCCGTGATAACCGTAAGCGGCGCCGCCCCAGGCCAGTGGCGCCGGATACAAGTGCGGCCCCCAGGCGTAGCCCCAACCGTAATTGCCCCACCATGGGTACGCGCCCCAGCCCCAGCCCATCGCGACAGTGCTGCCGCCCCAGCTCCAGCCGAAGCCGAAACCGAAGGTCCAGCCGGTCCAGGGTGTGTAGCGGATGGCGACACCAAAACCGTAGGTGACTGGCGGGCCGTACCAGACACTGCCGACCCACGGCGTATACGGATAACCGGTGCCGTAGACCACGACGCCGGTCGCCGGATCGAGGTTCGAGCCCTGATAACCCGGGGTGTAACCGACAACCACGGTATCGCCGCTGGACTCATAGACTTTGACGTAAGTGAGGTAATGCATGGGCGAGCTCGGCGGAATCGAATAGATCACCGCCGGCACCGAGCTGGCCACGGCCCAAGGGCCATTCACTGTTGTCGCGCTAAACCAGATACCGTTCTCTACCGCCCACCAACTGTTGTTGTCGACCCGGATTATCGGCGTAGCGCTGTTGACCACATATTGCAGCGGCGTGCTGTCGATCGCCTTGAGCTGCGGTTCGCCGTCGAACTGCGGCGCGGTCATTTCGACCGCGCTTTTCTTGATCGCCGAGGTCTGCGGAATGCTCGCGGCAATCGCCGCTTCCTTGGCTTGCGGGGTGCCTGCCACCGACGCCTTGACGTTCTCTTTCGGGCTGTCATCGGGGATGTTGGCAAAATCTGCCGGCAATTTGTCCGCCGGGGTAAACGTCCACGGGCCGTTCATGTCGCTGGCGCGAAACCATCGACCGGAAATCAGCACATAGCTGTTCTGGTCGCCAATTTCCTTGAAGATGTGCCCGGTGGTATTGCTCACGTACAACAGGCCCGTGCCTTGAATCGGTGACCACTGCGGCGCGCCATCGGTGACCAGCAACTCGGTGGGCGTGGTGGCGACAACGATCTTTGGTTGTGGCGGCTTGGCGAGGCTGGGGATCTTGTCTTTCGGATCACTCTGCCCGGTCAGCAGATCCACTTGCCGGCTCTTGATCGCGGCCTGCTTGGCCTTCTCCAGATCGGTCGGCGGCGAAGCCAGGCGCGTGTAATCGCCGTTCAACCGGTCAGCGACCATCCAGCCATCGAAGACGTGCAGGTAGTGCTTACCCTGTTCATCCTTCAGCAACAACGGGCGAGTATTGATCACGCGTTGCAGCGCGGTGCCGTCGACGGGGCGATACGCGGCGTCGCCATCGATATAGACGAGCAGTGCCGGAACCTCGGAACTGATGATCGTCGGCGGCGTGTTTTCGATTGGCGCGCTGTCGGCTTTCTGTTCGGCCGAGAGTACGCCGACAGCGGCTTCCAGCTGATCGAGCGAAATGGTTTTCTTGCGGCTTTCGGCATCTTTTTGCAGCGCTGCGAGCCAGGTGTTGGCCTGACTGGCATCGGCGGGGAAATCCGCTTTGATGATCTTGTATTGATCGAGCGCGACCCAGCGTGTGGCTTTGTCGACCAGGGTGTGGGCGCTGAACTGGACGATGCCGTAAGTGGACTTGCCATCGGCACCGGTGGCTTCAACGGCCGCGCGGGCATTGAGGGTGTATCCATCCCAGCTGTCGAGTTGTGGTTGATACACCGTCAATTTGGCCTTGCCGCTGGTGATGACTTGCGGCCACGACGGCGCCGCCGGGGCGGTTTGCGCTGGCGTAGCGTCGGCGGCTGCCCACGCCTTGCCAAAGGCCAGCAGACACAGGATCAACATCACAAACAACGAACGCGGGTAAGACATCGTCAGCTCCATCGACAGGCCGATTTCAAAAGGAATAACGGCGAAAGTACGACCGTCGAAAAAGCATAGCCGCCCGCCATGGAAATACCCGGCGGATTGCTGGATTGGCGGAAAGTCGAGTGTGGCAACGTGTTGCGATGTGCTATTTCAAGGGATGAAATCTTCAAACCAGTCAAGTGAGGCCGTCATGTTCAACGCCATATTGATCGACAAGGACGACAGCGGTTACCGCGCCAGCCTGCAGCAGATCAACGAAGACCAGTTGCCCGCTGGCGATGTCACCGTGCGGGTTGCCTACAGCACGCTGAACTTCAAGGATGGCCTGGCAATTACCGGCAGCAGCCCGGTGGTGCGCAAGTTTCCGATGGTGCCGGGGATCGATCTGGCGGGCACTGTCGAGGTCAGCTCGCACCCGGACTACAAGGTCGGTGATCAGGTGTTGCTCAATGGCTGGGGCGTCGGTGAAAACCATTGGGGGGGGCTGGCGCAAAAGGCCCGGCTCAACGGCGACTGGTTGATTCCATTGCCCAAAGCCTTTACGGCGGCGCAAGCCATGGCGATCGGTACGGCGGGCTACACGGCAATGCTGTGCATCCTCGCGCTGGAGCGCAACGGGGTGACGCCGGATCAGGGCGAAGTGCTGGTGACAGGCGCCAACGGCGGTGTCGGCAGTTTTGCCATCGCCTTGCTGAGCAAGCTTGGTTATCGCGTGGTCGCGTCCACGGGCCGGGTCTCCGAGCATGAATATCTGCAACAGTTGGGCGCTGTCGAAATCATCGATCGCGCGACGTTGTCCGAGCCGGGCAAGCCTCTGGCCAAAGAACGTTGGGCAGCGGTCGTCGATTCGGTCGGCAGTCACACGCTGGCGAATGCCTGCGCCAGCACCCGCTCGGAAGGCACGGTCGCAGCCTGCGGCCTGGCTCAGGGCATGGACTTTCCCGCGTCGGTGGCGCCGTTCATTTTGCGCGGTGTGACGCTGGCCGGGATCAACAGCGTGACCCAGCCCAAGGCGCGCCGGTTAGAGGCCTGGGATCGTCTGGCCAAGGATCTGGACTTCTCGTTACTGGCGTTGATCAGTGACGAAATCGGCTTGAGCGAAGCCATCGAGGCGGCGCCAAAACTACTCGCCGGGAAGCTGCGGGGCAGGGTTGTGGTCGACGTCAATCGCTGACAGAGTAGGCGCCATTGCGGCGCTTACCCGCTGCACTTCAATTGACAGGGAGTGGCATTTTCGATGGATTTGAAACGACAGCAGATCGACTCGTTCACGGTTTCAGGCTTGCGTGTCCGCACCGGCAATGCTGCAGAGCATGTGGCCGAGACAGCAAAAATCGGTCCGATGTGGGGTGAGTTTTTCGCTTGCGGACTGGCTGACAACATACCCGCCAAGCAAGTGAATTCTCCGGTCTACGGCGTGTACTCAGCTTACGAATCGGATGCTTCGGGTCAGTTCGACGTGACCGCCGGCGTTGCTGTCACTCAGCCTGCTGAAGGTTTCGATGCTGTAGTGGTTGAAGCTGGCGATTATCTGGTGTTCGAAGCACAGGGATCGTTGCCCGACGCGGTGATTGCGACCTGGGGGAAAATCTGGACGTTCTTCGAAGCCAATCCGAAGATTGAACGGCGTTACGCGACTGACTTCGAAGCCTATACCGGCCCCGAATCAGTCGCGGTCTACATCGGCATTCGTTAAGGCTGCATTTCGCGCTCAAGCAACTGCCGCTTGCGTTCGACACCCCAGCGATAACCCGAGAGATTGCCATCGCTGCGCACCACTCGATGGCAAGGGATCGCCACGGCCAGACGGTTGGCGCCGCAAGCCTGGGCCACCGCGCGCATCGAGGTGGGGGCGCCAATGCGTTGGGCAATGTCGGCGTAACTGGCTGTGCTGCCCGCCGGGATTTCGCGCAGCGCTTGCCAGACGCGTTCTTGAAATGCGGTGCCTCTGACGTCCAGGGGCAGATCCAGGCCAATCGCCGGCGCTTCGATAAATCCCACAACCTTGGCGATCAATTGCTCAAAGCCGCTATCGGCACCGATCAGATTGGCTTTGCGAAATTGATCCTGCAGATCACAGACCAGTTGGTGCGGGTCGTCACCCAACAGAATCGCGCACACCCCGCGTTGGCTCTGCGCTACCAGAATCGCCCCGAGCGAGCATTGGCCAACGGCAAAACGAATATCGTTGTTCTGCCCGGCCGCGCGGAAATCACCGGGCTTCATGCCCAGCACCTGATCGGCTGATTCGTAGAAACGGCTATTGGAGTTGAAACCGGCATCGTATAGCGCGTCGGTGACCGAACCGCCATCTGCCAGGCGCTCACGCACGCGGCGGGAACGATGGGCGGCGGCATAGCCTTTGGGAGTCAGGCCGGTAGCGGCTTTGAATACCCGATGAAAATGAAAAGGACTTAAGCCGGCGGTTTCGGCGAGTTCATTCAGCGCCGGTGGCGTGTCAGCGGCTTCAATCTGCCGACAGGCTGTTGCCACAGTGGCGGCGTGTTGCGCGCTGACCTCGGTTTGATCCTTGCTGGGGCGTTTGCTCGGCCGATAGCCGGCCGCTTCAGCCTGTTCGGCAGTCTCGAAAAATTCGACATTCTGCGGTTTCGGCAACCGCGCAAGGCTGCTTGGGCGGCAATAGATGCCCGTGGTTTTCACCGCATAGACAAACTGCCCGTCTGCTCGTGGGTCACGCGCAACCACGGCAGCCCAGCGTGGATCGTTTTCGATGTTGAGAGGCGCAAGCGTTTTCATGTGGATTCTTCCGTTGACCTGTTTGATTCAGGTTAACCAGAGTCAGCAAGCGCAACACTCCGGGCCTTGCGGTCAAACTTTCGGAGTTTCGCCGGCGACGCGAAAGGTCAGGTTGATCCGTTGTTCGCCCAGACGTGGATGTCGACCGTGCTTGATCGGCAACACGCCGTGAAAGCGCAACCGATCAACGCCGCCCCAGATCACCATGTCGCCATGCAACAGCGCAATCCGCTGGCTTTTGTCACTGCGATTGAACCCACCGAAAAGAAACATTGCCGGCAACCCGAGCGACAGCGAAACAATCGGTGCCGCGTAGGAGTTTTCGTCTTTGTCCTGATGCAATGACATCTTCGCACCGGGGATATATTGGTTGATCAGGCAGGAATCTGCCGCGAAATCTGCAAACCCCGCTCGCGCTGCCGCCGAATGTGCCAGATCGGCAAACACCGCTGGCATCGCCGGCCACGGCAAGCCGCTGAGCGGATCGGCGCTTGCATAGCGATAACCGCTGCGATCGGTGATCCAACCCAGTTTTCCGCAGCTGCTGGTGCCCACCGACATGCTGAAGCCGCCGGGCGTCATCATATGGCGCAACGGTGCTGCGAGCAGAATCCTGTCCAGTTCCGGCAGCAGTAGGTCGACCACCGGCATGGCAAAACCGCGCAGTAGCCATGACTGTTCGCCAATCTGCTCGGCACGGGGTTGTTGTTCGGGTTCGTGGTCGGCGAACAAGTCGAAATTGCTCGGTTGCATGAGAGTCATGACGCGTCGTGAAAGATGATGCCTAGGGTATGCCGTTTTCCACTGTGCAGGCGACTGACGCCATGACGCATGGTCACCCGATAGTCGCCGCGCGTGCCTTTTACCGGGCGCTGGTTCACGGCAAAGATCAGCGCGTCACCTTTTTTCAGGTCCAGCACTTGCGGGCGTGTTTGCATGCGCGGGCGTTGCTCGGTCAAGACGAATTCACCGCCGGTAAAGTCCAGCCCCGGTTCTGACAGAAGAATCGCCACTTGCAGTGGAAACACCGATTCGCCGTACAGATCCTGATGCAGGCAATTGTAGTCCTGCGGGCCGTACTGCAATAACAGCGGAGTAGGGCGCAACTGCCCAGCCGCATGGCAGCGCTGTAAAAATTCGCCGTGCGTTGGCGGAAACTGACCGGGTAGATTCATTCGTTGGTACCAGCGATTCGCCAGTGGCACCAGGCGCGGATACAGGGCCGTGCGCAGGCGCTCGACCGTTGCGGGCAGCGGATAGCGGAAGTATTTGTACTCGCCACGACCGAAACCGTGGCGGGCCATGATTACCTGCGCGCGAAACGGTTCGGTCTGCGGATATAGCGCACTCAAACGATCACAGCGTTCACTCGACAGCAGCGCGCGAATGACCGCGCAACCGTGTTCATCCAGCTGTTGTTCCAGGTCTGCCCAATCGAGGGTATCCAGCCGGGAAGGTGACATCGACATACTGACTCCTTGACGCAAGGTCGAGGCGATCAGTCTGAGCGAGGACGGGCGGCAGAACACTCCGCCGCTTGCGGTCAAATTGCTGTCGGTGTCTTACAGCGCTTTGCTCACAGCAATTTCGCTGATCAGGTCTTCCTTCCCGTGGATTTTGTCGAGTTCGGCCCGAGCTTCCGCTTCGGTGCCGTTTACCAGTTGCGCGAACTCGAAGCGGCGCTCACCGTTGAGTTTGTACTTGATGACGTATTTGGTCGTTTGGGCCACGGTCATGCATTCCTTTTGAATGGGCAGAGCGTCTCAGCTGAGTTTGGTGCTGGAGCGGCGGATGATCTTGATCGAATGGGTCAGGGTCGGCTTGCGCGTGACGCTGATTGGCCGACGGTTGACGGTGTCGATGGTGATGTTCCAGAAACCGGTGCTCGGCGCCGTGATACGTGCCGGGAAGGTGTCGAAAGCGCCGCCGTGATAGGTGTGACGACCGCCGTTCTTGAAGCTGCGGAAGTTGGCGTCGTTCATCAGACGGATGTTGCACATTTGCGAGCATTGGATGACGACGATGTCGTCTTCGTTGAGGTGTTCGCGCTGGTGAATGAATTTCATGGGCGCCTCCAGAAGGGCTTTTTCTACAAAATCAAAACGATAGCTTGTCGATTGGGCGCAGTTTATCAGCCCGCACGGGTTATTATCTGGCCGTCGGGCGTTGGTTTGACAATTTTGAACAGATATTCGCAATCGGATGCGGGTTAAATGCAGAAGGCCCCGGAGAAAAACGGCATTTGTGCTGTCGGACGGTCTTTAACGGAGGTTTTGTATGAAGTGGGGTGTGGTGTGTGTGCCGTTGGTTTTGGCTATGGCTGGTTGTGCGAATGTTTCCGAAATCAATGAAACATTGCCGACCATGAGCGTGATCTCCGGCAAGAAGCCCCATGAATATGCTCAATGCCTGGCCGAAAAACTCGCGGACAGCCGTGGCGCATTGCAGATGCAGCCGCACAAGGACGGCGTTCGCGTGATCGTTCCGGGGAAGTTTTCCTCAGGCCCGGCCGCCGTATTTGATATTGAAGATCGCTCCGGCGGCAGCAGCATCAAGCTGCATGAGCGCATGTCCAACGTGCCGGTACGTCCACGAGATGTGCGTAACGCGGCCAACGCGTGTATTTCCGGCTGATAGACTGTTCAGTCATCAGTATCGATGCCGTCACAGTGATGCTGTGGCGGCATTTTCATTTCTGGAGTCGCGATGAAGCGAGAGCAAGTACGGGAACGCCACGCAGAGGGCCTGATCTCTGCCACCCATGTAATCCAGAACCCGGCGAACCCGGGGGAGTGGATCGTGTTTTTCAAGAAAAGCGCCGGGCGCAGTTATTTCCTGGTGGATGACAACGATGAAGTCGAATCTTTCGGCCGGCTCGACGATTTGATCGAAGTGGTGCGCGGCCTCGGGATCAAGTTCGCCGAAATTCACATGTAAGGTTTACTTGCAGACCACCACCACGCTGCGGTTTTTATAGTTGCCGACGTCGACGCCCAGGGTCTTGTCGCTTTCCTTGGGCTGTGGCGTGCCGTCGGTACCGACGATGCGATAACCGGTGCCTGCGCACGAAGCATCGGCTTTTTCATAGCAGGTGGCCCAGGAATTGGCTTCGCCGGAGCAATCGATGCTCAACCCCTGCTCGCCGTTGTTCAGGTACGTGGTTTCGGACGTGGCGCAGCCGCTCAGCGCCAATACCGCGAGAAGGGGCAGCAATCTGTTCATGTTCATGGTTATGTTCGTCTTCAGCGAGGGGGACTAGACGCTCTGACAGCGCCGGTATGAAAAGGTTATAGCGATTGGCCACTTGTTTTTGCGCGGGTACAAAAAAGCCCTGCGCAAAGGCAGGGCTCGGCACGTGTCGGAGCAGATCAGTCCTGATCTTTGCCGCGGCGCTTCGACGATGCGGGGGTGTCGGTGAACACGGACGCCACGTCAGTCGCCATTTGCTCGCTGTCGAAAGGCCCGGCGATGTGTTCGCCATTGGTAGTGGTCAGTGTCCACTTGCCGTCCTTCTTGTCGATCACATACCCATTGACGATTTTTACCGCAGCCATCTGTCTATCTCGTTCGCTGGTTCAAAGCCGTCATGATACCGGCAAATGCTCCCATTGGGGTGTGATGAGCGTATGGTTGTGCAGTTTGCCGGCGCCTTTGAGCTACGCTGTTCTGACTCTGCGCAGAAGCCGAGGGAACTATCGGCGAGAATATTTCTCTATGATGGCATCGGTTAGCCAGTGCGGGGCATTGTAAGGTGCACGCCGCCTGATTAGACTGCGCCGAAACTCGTACACACAGCCCTTTCAAGGACTTATATGATCAAGAAATGCTTGTTCCCAGCAGCCGGTTACGGTACTCGCTTCCTGCCAGCGACTAAAGCCATGCCTAAAGAAATGCTGCCGGTGGTAAACAAGCCACTGATCCAGTACGGCGTCGAAGAAGCACTGGACGCTGGCCTGACGCAAATCTCCATCGTTACCGGTCGTGGCAAGCGCGCTCTGGAAGACCACTTCGACATCAGCTACGAGCTGGAAAACCAGATCAAGGGTACCGACAAAGAGAAATACCTGGTCGGCATCCGCAAGCTGCTCGACGAGTGTTCGTTCTCTTACACCCGTCAGACCGAAATGAAAGGCCTCGGCCACGCGATCCTCACCGGCCGCCCGCTGATCGGTGACGAACCGTTTGCCGTGGTTCTGGCGGACGACCTGTGCGTCAACCTCGAAGGCGACGGCGTATTGACCCAGATGGTCAAGCTGTACAAGCAGTTCCGCTGCTCGATCATCGCCATCCAGGAAGTCGATCCGCAGGAAACCAGCAAGTACGGCGTTATCGCTGGCGAAATGATCCGCGACGACATCTATCGCGTGCACAGCATGGTCGAGAAGCCAAAACCGGAAGACGCGCCGTCGAACCTGGCGATCATCGGTCGTTACATCCTGACCCCGGACATTTTCGACCTGATCGAACAAACCGAGCCAGGCAAGGGCGGCGAAATCCAGATCACCGACGCGCTGATGAAACAAGCCCAGAACGGCTGCGTCATGGCCTACAAGTTCAAAGGCAAGCGTTTCGACTGCGGTGGTGCTGAAGGCTACATCGAAGCGACCAACTTCTGCTTCGAGAACTTCTACAAGACTGGCAAGGCTTATTAAGAGCGCTTGATTGGTCTGCATGAAAAAGCCACCTTCGGGTGGCTTTTTCATTTTCCGCCCCTATATGGATAGCAGCGCTTGCCCAAAGGATGACTCCGGGTATGCTGATCCCCTGCCGAGGAGATAGAAATGGCCTACGATTTTGACCTTTATGTGATTGGTGCCGGTTCCGGCGGTGTGCGCGCTGCGCGTTTTGCGGCTGGTTTCGGCGCGAAAGTGGCGGTAGCCGAGAGCCGTTATCTGGGCGGGACCTGCGTCAACGTCGGCTGCGTGCCGAAAAAGCTGTTGGTGTATGGCGCGCATTTTGCCGAAGATTTTGAGCAGGCATCCGGTTTCGGCTGGAGCCTGGGCGAAGCGAATTTCGATTGGCCGACGCTGATTGCCAACAAGGATCGCGAGATCAATCGCCTCAACGGCATTTATCGCAATCTGCTGGTCAACAGTGGCGTCACCCTGCATGAGGCTCACGCGAAAATCGTCGGCCCGCATGAAGTTGAAGTGAACGGTGAGCGCTTCACCGCGAAAAACATTCTGATTGCCACCGGTGGCTGGCCGCAGATTCCGCAGATTCCGGGGTGCGAACACGCGATCGGTTCGAACGAGGCGTTCTTCCTCAAAGAGTTGCCTAAGCGCGTGCTGGTTGTGGGTGGTGGTTACATCGCGGTCGAGTTCGCCGGAATTTTCCATGGCCTCGGCGCGAACACCACGCTGCTGTATCGCGGTGATCTGTTCCTGCGTGGTTTCGACGGTTCGGTGCGCAAGCATTTGCACGAAGAGCTGACCAAGCGTGGCCTCGATCTGCAATTCAACGCCGACATCGCGCGCATCGACAAGCAGGCTGACGGCAGCCTGAAAGCCACCCTGAAGGACGGTCGCGTACTGGAGGCGGATTGCATTTTCTACGCCACCGGCCGCCGCCCGATGCTCGACAATCTGGGGCTGGAAAACACCGATGTACAACTCACCGACAAGGGCTTCATCAAAGTCGACGAGCAATACCAGACCAGCGAGCCATCGATTCTGGCGCTGGGCGATGTGATCGGTCGCGTGCAATTGACTCCGGTGGCATTGGCCGAAGGCATGGCGGTGGCACGACGCTTGTTCAAGCCGGAGCAATATCGTCCGGTAGATTACAAGATGATCCCGACCGCAGTGTTCAGCCTGCCAAACATCGGCACGGTGGGTTTGACCGAAGAAGAGGCGCGCGAAGCAGGTCACGATGTGGTGATTTTCGAGAGCCGCTTCCGCCCGATGAAGCTGACCTTGACCGAGTGTCAGGAGAAAACCCTGATGAAGCTGGTGGTCGACGGCAAGACCGACAAAGTCCTCGGCTGCCACATGGTTGGCCCGGACGCCGGCGAAATCGTCCAGGGTCTGGCGATTGCGTTGAAGGCTGGCGCGACCAAGCGTGACTTCGACGACACGATCGGGGTGCACCCGACGGCCGCCGAAGAGTTTGTCACCATGCGTACGCCAGTTGGCGCTTAAGCGTCTTTCGATTTGGCCGAGTCTGGCGCTGCCGCTACGGTAGCTGCCAGGCGCTGGCTTTCTTCCAGGCTTGCCTGAGCCTTGTTCAATTCCTTTTCCAATGACTGATTCAGCAGCGTTTGCTCATCGACGCTCTGTTTGAGTGCCTGACTTTCCAATCCTGCTACACGTAAACGTTCCTGGAGAAGGGTGCGTTCGCTATCGACACGGGTCGCTTGTTCCAGCAGCTGATCCTGACGCTGATTGCTCTGCTTGAGCTGATCCTGCATTAGATTCAGTTCGCGCAGGGTGCCACGGTTTTCCGTGAGCAGGCGTTCGTTGTCACGGTGCAGCTGGGTGATTTCGTCCTGGCGAACCAGTGCACTTTGCTGTGCCTGACGCAGTTCGGCCTGAATTTGCTGCACCTGGCCTTCGTGACGGCTCTGTTCCTGCTCGCGCTGTTCTTTGCTGGCGTTGCGGTAATGTTCCAGCGCGTCGCGGGCGTGCAGGTGTTTTTCTTCCAGCGAGCGAATCTGTTCGTCCTTGTCTTGCAGTCGCAGCTCAAAGTCAGCCAGTGCCTGATTCAAACCGGCATTACGGGTTTGCTCGGTCTGCAGCATTGAGCGCGTGCTGTTCAGGGCTTCGGACTCGCGCTCCAGCGCTGCGCCTTGAATGTCGTGCGCCTGTTCAAGCTTTTCCAGCGCCTGGCGAATCTGCTTCAGCTCCGATTCCAGCGCCTCGCGCTGCTCCTCAAACTGCTCGCGAGCTTGCTCGATGGGCTCTTGCGCCTGCTCTTTGAGGCGCTGCGCGAGTCGTGATACCAGAGCGGTCAGCTCGTCATCGATCGGTTCTGCCGAGGCTTCTACCGGTTGCGCGCCGTCATCCAGCTCTTTCAAATACCGATGGATCGTGGTTTTCGAGCCAGTGTTGCCCATTTCGATGCGTACTGCATCGATGCTTGGGTGTTCGCCGCGAGCAAGAATCGCTGTGCGCGCGATCTGCACCAGTGCTTTGGTAATGCCGCCACGGGCCATGTGAACTCCTACGATTACGTACTGTGGTACATGCCACTAAAGTACGCAGTGTACCATGCTGAAAATAAAGGTAAATGATTGCAGGACAAGAGGCGGGATATACTGGTATTACCCAGTGTCAGACGGCAAAATGCACGTCTGCATCCCTGTATCCGTACACCAGCGAGAAAACAGCCCATGAGCGATCTGGATCGCTATCTGCAAGCCGCCACCCGTGACAACACGCGCCGTAGCTATCGCGCGGCCATCGAGCATTTCGAAGTGAAGTGGGGCGGGTTCCTGCCGGCCACGGCCGACAGCGTCGCGCGGTATCTGGTGGCGCACGCCGAAGAGTTGTCGATCAATACGCTGAAGTTGCGTCTGTCGGCGCTGGCGCAATGGCACAACAGCCAAGGGTTTGCCGATCCGACCAAGGCGCCGGTAGTGCGCAAGGTGTTCAAAGGCATTCGTGCTCTGCACCCGGCGCAGGAGAAGCAGGCCGAGCCATTGCAGTTGCAGGATCTGCAGCGCGTCATCGATTGGCTGGAGCAAGAGGCGCAAATCGCGAGGGAGCAGCAGGATCGACCATTACTGCTCAAGGCTTACCGTGATCGCGCACTGATTCTTCTAGGATTCTGGCGTGGATTCCGTAGCGACGAGTTGTGCCGCATGCAGATCGAACACGTGCAAGCGCACGCCGGCAAAGGCATCACCTTGTATTTGCCGCGCAGTAAAGGGGACCGGGAAAACCTCGGGCAGACCTATCAAGCCCCGGCGCTGCTCAAGCTTTGCCCGGTACAGGCCTACATCGACTGGATCACCGAAGCGGCGCTGGTGCGTGGCCCGGTTTTTCGCAGCATCGACCGCTGGGGCAATCTGAACGAGGAGGGGCTGCACGCCAACAGCATCATCCCGTTGCTGCGTCAGGCGCTGGAGCGCGCCGGGATTGCCGCCGAAAACTACACCAGCCATTCCCTGCGCCGAGGCTTTGCCACGTGGGCGCATCAGAGTGGCTGGGACCTGAAATCGTTGATGAGTTACGTCGGCTGGAAGGATATGAAGTCGGCGATGCGCTATGTTGAAGCCAGCCCATTCCAAGGGATGGCTCGGATTACGGATAACCCGGCTTCGTCGTAGATATCGTTTTCTTCTATTAATACAGTCCGCTAATAGCGAAAACAAATCAGCAGCATCAGGTTTGCCAATGAGCCATCCGTCGAACGAGTGGGTAGGATTCACCCATCGAATTCACAACCCTGACGGAGAGTCATCAATGCCTATCATCAACAGCCAAGTAAAACCGTTCAAAGCTACCGCGTTCAAAAACGGCGACTTCGTTCAAGTCTCGGACGCTGACCTGAAAGGCAAGTGGTCGGTCGTGTTCTTCTACCCAGCCGACTTCACCTTCGTTTGCCCAACCGAGCTGGAAGACCTGGCTGACAACTACGCTGCTTTCCAGAAACTCGGCGTAGAGATCTACAGCGTTTCCACCGACACCCACTTTGCCCACGCTGCCTGGCACAACACTTCGCCAGCCATCGGCAAAATCGAATACACCATGATCGGCGACCCGACCCACGCCATCTCCCGCAACTTCGACGTACTGATCGAAGAAGTTGGCCTGGCTGACCGTGGCACCTTCGTGATCAACCCTGAAGGCCAGATCAAAATCGTTGAACTGAACGATGGCGGCGTTGGCCGTGACGCTTCCGAGCTGCTGCGCAAGATCAAGGCTGCTCAGTACGTTGCTGCTCACCCAGGCGAAGTTTGCCCAGCCAAGTGGAAAGAAGGCGAAGCCACTCTGGCTCCGTCCCTGGACCTGGTCGGCAAGATCTAAGTCTGTGACACGCAACTCAGGGCGGTACGCCGCACCTTCTTAAGTACGCTGCACCGCCCAAAAAAATGCCCGGGCGAGATTCGCTCGGGCTTTTTTTCGCCTCAAATAAAGGAAATCGCCCGTATGTTGGACGCCAATCTTAAAGCCCAGTTGAAATCGTACCTGGAACGGGTCACCCAGCCGATCGAGATCGTTGCCTCCCTCGACGACGGTGCGAAATCCCGTGAAATGCTGGAACTGCTGAAAGACGTTGCCAGTCTTTCGAGCCAGATTACTCTGATCGACAGCGGTGACGATGCCCGCAAGCCATCGTTCTCGATCAACCGCCCGGGCGCTGACATCAGTCTGCGTTTCGCCGGCATCCCGATGGGCCACGAATTCACTTCGCTGGTATTGGCCTTGCTGCAAGTCGGCGGCCACCCGTCGAAAGCCAGCGTTGAAGTGATCGAGCAGATTCGCTCGCTCAAAGGCGAGTTCAGCTTCGAGACTTACTTCTCGCTGTCCTGCCAGAACTGCCCGGACGTGGTCCAGGCGCTGAACCTGATGGCCGTGCTCAACCCGAACATCCGCCACGTCGCCATCGACGGCGCGCTGTTCCAGGACGAAGTCAACGATCGCAAGATCATGGCCGTGCCGAGCATTTACTTGAACGGGGAAAACTTCGGTCAGGGTCGCATGGGCCTGGAAGAAATTCTCGCCAAACTCGACACCGGCGCCATCGAGCGTCAGGCCGAAAAGATCAGCGCCAAACAAGCTTTTGACGTGCTGGTGGTCGGCGGTGGCCCGGCGGGTGCTTCGGCAGCGATTTACGCTGCACGTAAAGGCATTCGCACCGGCGTCGCCGCTGAGCGTTTCGGCGGTCAGGTGCTCGACACCATGGCCATCGAAAACTTCATTTCCGTGCAGGAAACCGAAGGGCCGAAACTGGCCATGGCGCTGGAAGAACACGTCAAACAGTACGACGTCGACATCATGAACCTGCAACGTGCCGACAAGCTGATCCCGGGCAAGAGCGGCGCGCTGCATGAGGTGCGCTTCGCGAGCGGCGCGACCCTCAAAGCCAAGAGCGTGATCCTGGCGACCGGTGCGCGCTGGCGTGAAATGAACGTGCCGGGTGAGCAGGATTACCGCAACAAAGGCGTGGCGTATTGCCCGCACTGCGATGGTCCACTGTTCAAGGGCAAGCGTGTCGCGGTGATCGGCGGCGGTAACTCGGGCGTTGAAGCGGCCATCGACTTGGCTGGCATCGTGTCTCACGTAACGCTGCTGGAGTTCGATGTGCAACTGCGGGCTGACGCTGTGCTGCAACGTAAACTGCACAGCCTCAAGAACGTTACTGTGATCACCAGTGCGCAAACCACTGAAGTGACTGGGGATGGGCAGAAGGTCAACGGCCTGCGCTACAAGGATCGCAACACTGACGAGCTGCGCACGGTCGAGCTGGAAGGGATTTTCGTGCAGATCGGTTTGTTGCCGAACACTGACTGGCTCAAGGGCACCATCGAGCTGTCGCCACGGGGCGAGATCATTGTCGATAACCGCGGCGAGACCTCGATCCCGGGGATCTTCGCGGCTGGCGACGTCACTACGGTGCCGTACAAGCAGATCGTGATTGCAGTGGGCGAGGGCGCCAAGGCTTCGCTGAGTGCTTTCGATCACCTGATCCGCACGTCGGCCCCGGCGTAAACGTCAGGCCAGAAATGAAAAAACCCGTGAGCGATCACGGGTTTTTTATGCCTGACGTAAAAGATCGCAGCCTGCGGCAGCTCCTACAGAGATTGTGTAGGAGCTGGCGAAGCCTGCGATCTTTTTACAGCGGCGCTGGCTGGATGATCTCGACCCAGTAACCGTCCGGATCCTTGATAAACGCCAGGCTCTTCATGCGGCCATCGCTCAGGCGCTTCTGGAAATCACAGCCCAACTCTTCAAAACGTGCGCAGGCAGCGACGATGTCCGGCACCGAAATGCAGATGTGGCCAAAGCCACGCGGATCGGTATTACCGTTGTGATAGGCGAATTCCGCGTCGTTCTCGGTGCCGTGGTTGTGCGTCAGTTCGAGAATGCCCGGGATCGACTTCATCCACTGGGTGCGCGCAGCAGCGTCGGCCGGGATTTGCGCCTTGTCGACCAGTGCGAGGAAGTACAGGCTGAACTCGGCTTCGGCGAAATCACGTTTCTCGACCAGCGAGAAACCCAGCACGCGGGTGTAGAAGTCCAGGGACTTGGTGATGTCCTTCACACGCAGCATGGTGTGGTTGAAGACAAATTGCTGGGTTGCGCTGTCTGGCGTGGCGGTGACGCCGGGGAAAGTGTTCAGTTCGTGCAGGCTCATGGGCCCTCCAATAACTATGGGCGAGTGAATGGGCGCAATGATACGCATGCCTGCCGGCATCGCCAAATGAAAGGCGGGCTTGCCCTGCGCGTGGGCGAGGCTCAGACTTTACGGCTCAATCCGCGAGTGCGCCCGGCAATGATCCGACTGTTCAAATCCCTGTTTGTTTTATCCGCTTTATCGCTTGCCGCAACTTGCGCGCTGGCGGACGCACCGGGCGTGACCTGGCCTGCTGGCTGGGAGGTTGAAGCGTTGCCGCAAACGTCGCCGCAGGTATCCCGGCAACGAGCGGTAAAAAACGATACCGAGGGCAATCAGGTGATGGTGATGGAGTTGACCATGACGCAGGTCGAGACCGGCCATCAGGTCAACTTGCAGGGGGTGTTGCTGGAGATGCGCAAGTCCATTCAGAAGGATTTCTTCCAGGGTGGCTACCAGAGTGTCTGTAACAAAATTCATCCGGCAACGCTGGGTTCTTTGTCCGCGCTGGAGACCACTTGCACGATCACTGAAAACGGTCGACACGTGTTGTCGCAAACCCTGGTTGCTGCGGTCGAGGCGGACAAGGCTTATGTTCTTTCCTACGCAGGGCAGGCCGAGGTTTATAAGGCGAGTGCCGACGAAATAGTGGCGGTAAGAAACAGTCTGAAACTTTAGCCGTCTGTTCTATGCATGACGTGACTAGATACCCGAACGGATTAAGCACAAAGTTAAACGTTGATCGCGAATGGCAACATCCCGCAGCGAAATGTTTAGCAATCCGCTCACGAACGTTACAGACTATTCCTAACTTGTTCGATGAAATTCATTTCATTTGTTAGATATTGTCAATAAAAAAGCCCTGCATCGAGCAGGGCTTTTTTGTTGGCGTGAGATTAACCGCGCAACCAGGAATCAACGGTGGCAGCACCGTATTGTTCCTTCCAGGCTTTAAGGCCGCGGTGGTTGCCGCCCTTGGTCTCGATCAGTTCACCGGTGTGCGGGTTGTGATAAACCTTGACCACGCGTGCACGGCGGGTTTTCGGTGCTGCAGAGGTTTGCAGAGCGGATTTTGCCGGATTCGGATCGAGAATGGAGATGATGTCTTTCAGGCCTTTGCCGTAGGTTTTCATCAGCCCCTGGAGCTTTTCTTCGAATTCGATTTCTTTCTTCAGCCCGGCATCGTTCTTCAGCGACTCCAGCTGCTTGAGCTGTTCCTGAAGGGCCTTTTCAGCTGCACGAAATTCAGCGAGTCTGGACAATATCTTTACTCCAATAGTGTGTTTGGCTGATACCAACCGCAAACAAAGCTATAAGCCAAGAGCCTTGAAACGACTCGGTGATAAATGGCTCACCTGCGAATTTTTGCTCAGGTTGAAAAAATTGTAGTAGTTAATGCGCCAAGAGTAAATCCTGATCTTGTCTTCATGTAACAACAGCGGTGTTTTGTATCAGTTTGGTGCGCTTGGTCGGCGTTTCAAGCTTAACCCCAGCAAGTTAATGGTGACTTAATGCGCTGATGAAGTCCGCAGCCGGCATTGGTTTGCCGAAAAGATAGCCTTGCAGAAAGTTGACGTGATGCGCGGTCAGATAATCGGCCTGTGCTTGAGTTTCGACACCTTCGGCAACAATCCCCAGATCAAGCTTGGCCGAGAGTTCGATAATCGTGTCGAGAATATGCCGCGACAGCGCGTCGATGCCGATCATGGCCACGAAACTCTGGTCGATCTTGAGGAAATCGACGTTGAACTTGCGCAAGTAACCGAGGCTTGAGTGGCCGGTACCGAAGTCGTCGATGGCAATCTTCACGCCCAGGGTGTGCAACTGGTCGAACAGTTGATGCGTGATGTCGGTGGGTTCAATCAATTCGCGCTCGGTCAGCTCGAGGATCAGGCTGACGCTGCCAGGGACGAATGCCGCGAGAAACTTGCGACAGCCGTCAACCAGCTCCAGATCGCGACAATGACTCGCCGTGATGTTGATGCCGAGGTGAAAGGGCGTGGCGAAGGTTGATGACAGCGGCCCCAGTACGGCGGCGGTCTGCTGCATCAATGAACGCGTCATCGGCACGATCAATCCGGAGTGTTCGGCAAACGGAATGAACAGGTCCGGGCGTACCAGGCCTTCTTTCGGATGGTTCCAGCGCATCAGCACCTCGGCCCCTGACCATTTCTTGCTGTCGCCATGCACGACTGGCTGGAAGTAGGGGATGAACTCGCCGGCGTCCAGCGCACGGAGCATTTCATGGCTGGGAGACGTCGAGCGTTTTTGCAGGACGTGACCGATCGCACCGGAGACCACGCCAAAGAACATCAACAGGCTGAACAGTGGCGGATATTCCTTCGCCATATAGCGCCATGTTTCGCCTTGCGGATAACCAGCGGCGACACTGAAGGCATAGCGCGACGACTGCAGCATGCTTTGTGCAACTGGCGGCGCGGGCAGGGCGTCCTGATGCACTTTGCCGTCGGCGGACAACCAGTTGTCGCCGACCTGCAGCAACAACAAAGTTTGTCGGCCAATCAAGCGCAGAATGTTGCTCAAGTGATAACCGTCAAGCGTGGTCAGCGCACCGCCGCGACCGTCACTCAAACGGTACACCAGCAGCGCGGTATCGGGCGTCACCGGGTTGCCGTTCATGAGCCACAACTTACCCTCGTGGTAATCGCCGGAATTGACCGCTTCCTTGTAGTCGCCGAACAGTGAACTGCAATAGAGGTTGTTGTCCCAGACCAGATTGGTCGAGCGCACGAACGGCCGGCGGGTGACTTGCTCGCGCAACGCCAGTTTGACGTCTTCGCAGGTTTTTCCGGCCAGCGGCAGCAATTCCCTGGCCGCCTGCGCGGTGTTGTCGAGCATCAACTCGAACTGGCGCAACGCCTCGGTGGCAGTCTGCCCGGTGTTTTGCTGCAAAGTGCGCTCGGCCTGCATATAGAGAATCACACTCCCGAGCGCCACTGGCAGCAACCCGCTGAGCAAGGTCACTGCGATGCGCGTGCTGCGTTTGCGGCGAGGTCTGACGGTTAACGGCATGGGCGCATCCTGTCGCGATGAAGTGGGGCTGCGCAATGCAGGCCGGATAACGGCGCGCCGCTGAAAAACACTTGAGCCAGAGGGGAGGATAGATGGCAGATGCCGCTTGCGCCGCTCATGAATGATTCATCTGCGTGGCCAACTCGATAAAGGCCAGTGTGGCGGGTGAGGCCTGGCGCTGATCGAGGACTGCGAGGCCGACCTGACGATTGACCTGTGGCGACAGCGCGACTTTCACATACTGCGGATTTTGCGCCTGCGGTAGTGAGCTTTCGGCGACGACGGTGATCGCATCGCCACGACTGACCGTGTCGAGGGTACTGAGCAGTTGCGAGCAGCGAAATCGAATGTTCGGTTGCAGCCGAGCCGCGCTGAACAGTCGCGACACCAGCTCGGAAGATCCCGCTTCGGTGAGCACGAACGGGTCGTTGCACAAATCCTTGAGGCTCAACGCCGAGCGTGTCGCCAAGGAATGGTTGATCGGCAGCAGGGCAAGCATCTGATCTTCAATCAAGGCAAAGGTGTCGAAGCGCTCTTCGGGAAGGACCACGAAACCGACGTCGATCCGCCGCTCTTCCAGCCACTGGATCACCTGTCGATCCGGTCCTTCATCTATATGCACTTCGATGCCCGGATGCGCCTCGCGATAGCGCTGCAAAATCCCTGGCAACAGTTTGATCGATGAAGTCGGACCGAACGAGCCGATGCGCAACGTGCCGCGCTTCATGCCACGGGCATCGGCAGCCTCCTGACGCAACGTATTGGCCAGACCGAGCATGGCCCGGGCGCGCAGCAATAGTTGTTCGCCGATATCGCTGAGTTCAACGGATGACTGATGTCGACGCAGCAGTTCGACGCCCAGTTCCTGCTCCAGAGATTTCAGCGCGTGGGATACCGCCGACTGGGAAATGCCCAAGCGATGGGCGGCGAGGGTGAATCCACGCAGCTCGGCCACCAGCGAGAAGATTTCCAGCTGTGTAAGGGTCATGAGTAATTGCTCATTTTACGATGATCAGGAATGAGGTGAATGATAAGCCATCCTCCAGTCATCCGGTCTCATGCCCTATGCGTAATATCGAGCAAACCCACACGACAGCCGCCGAGATGCCGGTCTATCTGACGTTGGCGGCAGTCACCATGGTGTGGGGCGGAACCTTCGTTGCCGGGCGTTTTCTCGCCGGCAGCCTGAGCCCGATGTTCGCTGCCAGTCTGCGATTCCTGCTCGCCAGTGCAGCGTTGCTCGGGTTCCTGTGGCTGGCGCGAATTCCCTTGGCACGGCCGACGCCACGGCAATGGCTACAACTGGCAATGCTGGGGTTCTTCGGGATTTTCTTCTACAACCTGTGCTTCTTTTATGGCCTGCAATACATCAACGCCTCGCGCGCTTCATTGATTGTTGCGTTGAATCCGGCGGTGATCGGCCTCGCGTCGTGGTTGCTGTTCAAAGAACGTCTCGGCCGCGTGAAAGTCGCTGGCATCGCGGTGTGCATCGTCGGTGCAGGTGTGGTGATCGTCAGCCGCAATCCACAACTGTTGGCAGCAACGCCCGACGCCTGGCTCGGTGACGTGCTGATCCTCGGTTGCGTGCTGGGCTGGGGTGTTTATTCATTGTTTTCCCGCAGTCTCAATCGGGCACTCGGCCCGGTGCAGACCGTGACGTATTCGATCCTGATCGGCACGCTGATGCTGTGGACGTTGGCGGCGGTGCGTGGCGAGCTGAGCTGGGCGGCGTTGCTCAACCTCGGCACGCCACAGTGGTTGAGCCTTGTCTATTTAGGCGTGCTCGGTTCGGCGCTGGCATACATCGGTTATTACGATGGCATTCGCAAAATCGGCGCGACGCGCTCAGGGGTATTTATCGCCTTGAACCCTTTGACGGCGGTGCTGCTGGGCGCGCTGCTGCTCGGTGAACAGCTGACGCTGACCATGGGCTTGGGCGGTGCATTGATCCTGACGGGCATTTATCTGTGCAACAAACCCCTTGCGCCGTCGGCAAAAAAGCGGATTTTATAGAGAGGGCAGACAAGCCTATTTACGCTGTGTAGAATCGGGTTACGCATACAATAATAATCGTCTTCTGGCAGCAGAAGCCTCGCCCGCAAGAGCCTTGGGTCGACAATGAAGATATTCGGGTTTCAACTGATCTACGGTGACTTCCTCGCCCGCAGTGTGCGTGGCATCTCCTGTGCGCCACCCACCGACCTCGCAGACTGACAAATAACCCTGGTTAATTTGATAAGAATGATGAGGCGTCACCATGACCGATCTATACGAAAACCCAATGGGCCTGATGGGCTTTGAATTCATCGAACTCGCGTCGCCGGTGCCTGGCACCCTGGAGCCGATCTTCGAGATCATGGGCTTCACCAAAGTCGCGACCCACCGCTCGAAGAACGTGCACCTGTACCGTCAGGGCGCGATCAACCTGATCCTCAACAACGAACCCAACAGCGTCGCTTCGTACTTCGCGGCCGAGCACGGCCCGTCCGTTTGTGGCATGGCGTTCCGCGTCAAGGATTCGCAAAAGGCCTACAACCGCGCACTGGAACTCGGCGCACAGCCGATTCACATCGAAACCGGTCCGATGGAGCTGAACCTGCCGGCGATCAAAGGCATTGGCGGCGCGCCGCTGTACCTGATCGACCGTTTCGGTGAAGGCAGTTCGATCTATGACATCGACTTCGTGTTCATCGAAGGCGTCGATCGCAACCCGGTCGGTGCCGGCCTGAAAATCATCGACCACCTGACCCACAACGTCTATCGCGGTCGTATGGCTTACTGGGCAAACTTCTACGAGAAGCTGTTCAACTTCCGTGAAATCCGCTACTTCGACATCAAGGGCGAATACACCGGCCTGACCTCGAAAGCGATGACCGCACCGGACGGCATGATCCGTATCCCGCTGAACGAAGAGTCGTCCAAGGGCGCCGGTCAGATCGAAGAGTTCCTGATGCAGTTCAACGGCGAGGGCATCCAGCACGTTGCGTTCCTCACCGACGACCTGATCAAGACCTGGGATCAGTTGAAGAAGATCGGCATGCGCTTCATGACCGCGCCGCCGGAAACCTATTACGAAATGCTCGAAGGCCGCCTGCCGAACCACGGCGAGCCAGTTGATCAATTGCAATCGCGCGGCATTCTGCTCGACGGCGCATCGGATCAGGGCGACAAGCGTCTGCTGCTGCAGATTTTCTCGGAAACCCTGATGGGGCCGGTATTCTTCGAATTCATCCAGCGTAAAGGCGATGATGGTTTCGGCGAGGGCAACTTCAAGGCGCTGTTCGAATCGATCGAGCGCGATCAGGTGCGTCGTGGTGTACTGGCTACCGAGTAACCAGTAAAAAGCCCGGCCTGTTTAAGCCGGTCGGGCTTCATTCAAGATCAAAAGATCGCAGCCTTCGGCAGCTCCTACATTTGGAATGCATTTTTCCTGTAGGAGCTGCCGAAGGCTGCGATCTTTTGCTTTTATGGCCGGCGCTGGCGCATCAGGTGTTTGAAGCCTTCGAAGACCAGCACAATAACCGCCATCCAGATCGGGATGTACGTCAGCCATTCGCCGGACTTGATGCTCTCACCGAGCAGCAACGCGACCCCGAGCAACAACACCGGCTCAACGTAACTCAACAGCCCAAACAGACTGAACGGTAGCAAGCGGCTGGCAATGATGTACACCACCAACGCCGATGCACTGATCAGCCCGAGCAGCGGAATCAGCCACATCAGTCCCGGGTATTGATCGAACACGCCCAAGCCTTGCTCGCCACCGTGCACAAACCAGTAGGCGACCGGCAGCATCAGGGTCATGTCGACCCACAGCCCACCGAGGTGATCGGTTTTCAGGTATTTGCGCAGGACGAAGTACAGCGGGTAACCGATGACCACCACCAGTGTCGCCCAGGAAAAACCACCGACCTGATACAACTCGTTCAACACGCCGAGGCTGGCGAAGAACACCGCAACTTTTTGCAGGTACGACAGGCTCTCGCCGTAGGCAATCCGCCCGGTCAGCACCATCGCCAGCGGCAGCAGGAAATAGCCCAGCGACACATCGAGGCTGTAGCCGTTGAGCGGCGCCCACATGAACAGCCACAACTGCACACCGAGCAATCCGGCCGAGACGATCAAGCCGGCGATCAGCTTCGGCTTCGCCACCATCAGCCGAACCAGCTCCAGCACGCGTCGCCATTCGCCGGACACCAGCATGAACACGGTCATGCACGGTACCGTCAACAGCATCCGCCAGCCGAAAATTTCCACGCCGCTCAAGGGTGTGAGCAGCGAGGTGTAGTAATACATGACGGCAAACAGCACCGAGGCTGAAACCGATAAAGCGATACCTTTAGACAAACTGTCCTCGCGGGTGGGTGATCAAACGGGGCGCGAAGGATACGTGGTTTTTGTGCTGAATATTGGCCGGATGCTCATTATTTCCCACACTCCGACACTCCCACACACACACACCACATACTCAACTGTAGGAGCTGCCGCAGGCTGCGATCTTTTGATTTTAAAAAAACAGATCAAAAGATCGCAGCCTGCGGCAGCTCCTACATGGAGGCGTCAGGCTGAGTGGGTTTTGCGGCCGGACACAAAATGACTGACATCGTTGAAGCCCGGTGTCGATGCATGCCCCGGTGTCACCAGCGAATCGATGAACGCTTCATCTTCAGCGGTGATCTTCACCGCCTGCGCCTTGGTGTAGGCATCCCACTGCGCTTCGGTACGCGGCCCGACAATTGCCGAGGTCACCGCGCTGTTGTTCAACACCCAGGCAATCGCGAACTCGACGATGCCGACGCCACGTTGCTCGGTGTACTGCTGAATCTGCTGGGCAATGCGCAGCGATTCCACGCGCCATTCGGTTTCCAGAATGCGCTTGTCCTGACGCCCGGCGCGGCTGTTGGCATCCGGTGTCACGTCCGGCGCGTACTTGCCACTGAGCACGCCACGGGCCAACGGGCTGTAAGGCACCACACCGAGGCCGTAGGTTTGCGCGGCGGTAATCTGCTCGGTCTCGGCCTGACGGTTGACGATGTTGTACAACGGCTGGCTGATCACCGGCCGATCGACGCCCAGTTTGTCGGCAATACGAATCACCTCGGCAATCCGCCAGCCGCGATAGTTCGATAAGCCCCAATAACGGATCTTGCCCTGACGAATCAGATCGCCAATCGCTGAAACCGTCACTTCCAGCGGCGTGTTGTGATCTTCGCGGTGCAGATAATAGATGTCGAGGTAGTCGGTGCCCAACCGGGTCAGGCTGGCGTCCAGACCATTGAAGATATGCTTGCGGCTGAGGCCGCTGCGGTTTGGCACACCGTCCACCGGGCCGAAACCGACCTTGGTCGCCAGCACCCACTCATGCCGATTGCCGGCAATCGCTTCACCGACGATCTCTTCCGAACGACCGTTGGTGTAGACGTCGGCGGTGTCGATGAAGTTGATGCCCTGATCCCAGGCCTTGTCGATGATGCGCAACGACTCTTCGGTGCTGGTCTGCTCGCCGAACATCATTGTGCCGAGGGTGAGGGTAGACACTTGCAACCCCGATTGCCCCAGTGTGCGATAGCTCATGCCGAAATCCTTTTGTCGGTGGGAAACCCCAACAAATACCAGATGCGTAACGGGGCGCAAAGTGAATTATTGTGGCGTTTAAACGTAAAAAGATCGCAGCCTGCGGCAGCTCCTACAAGGAACACATTCCAAGGTAGGAGCTGCCGAAGGCTGCGATCTTTGCTATTAAGCGCGCAACGTTCGCGTCATCCGCAACGCCAACAGACTCCCGCCAACAATCACCCCCGCCAGCAGATACAACGCCGCATCCGTCGAGCCAGTACTGTCCTTGACCCAACCGACCAGGTACGGACTAAGGAAACCCGCCATCTGCCCCATCGAGTTGATCAACGCCAGGCCACCGGCCGCAGCGCCTGCACTCAACATCGCCGTTGGTACTGGCCAGAACATTGGCAGACCGGTCAGCGCACCCATGGTGGCAATGGTCAGGCCGACAATCGCAATCGCCGGGTTGGCGGCGAAATTCACCGCGATCACCAGGCCGATCGCGCCCATCAACATCGGTACCACCAGATGCCAGCGACGTTCCTTGCGCAGATCCGCCGAACGACCCACCAGCAGCATGAACACCGCTGCCAGCAGATAAGGGATCCCGCTCAACCAGCCAATCACCAGGTTGTCGCTGAAGCCGAGGTTCTTGATGATCGACGGCAGCCAGAAGTTGATCGCGTACACGCCACTCTGGATGCAGAAGTAGATCAGGCCGAACGCCCAGATTGCCGGGTTCTTGAATACCGCCAGCAGCGAGTCGGAAGTGGTTTTCGGTTTGTTCGCCAGGTCCTGTGCCTGATCGGCCTCAAGTACCGCGCGCTCGTGCGGCGTCAGCCACTTGGCGTTGGCGAAGCTGTCGCTCAGGAGGAAATAGGCGAGGGCGCCGAGGATCACCGTCGGAATGCCCTGCAGCAGGAACATCCACTGCCAGCCGGCCAGACCGCCCTGGCCTGCGGCGAAGTGATTGAGGATCCAGCCAGAGAACGGGCTGCCGAGCAGACCGGATACCGGGATCGCCGACATGAACAGCGCCATGATCCGGCCACGACGGAAGGTCGGGAACCACTGCGAGAGATACAGCACGACGCCCGGGAAGAACCCGGCTTCGGCCGCACCGGTAAACAGCCGCAGGGTATAGAACTCAGTCGGTGTGGTGACGAACAACAGGCAGGTCGACAGCGTGCCCCAGGTGATCATCATCACCGCAATCCAGCGCCGTGGACCGAACTTGGTCAACGCCAGGTTGCTCGGTACGCCGCACAGCACGTAGCCGATGAAGAAGATCCCGGCACCGAGGCCGTACACGGTTTCGCTGAATTTCAGTGCGTCGAGCATCTGCAGTTTGGCGAATCCAACGTTGACCCGGTCGAGGTAGTTGAACAAGTAGCAGATGAAGATGAAGGGGATCAAACGCAGGGTGATGCGTTTGTAAACGGCATTTTTATCGTCTTCGATGGTCTGGGTAGCTGCGGCGCTCTGCGACATAGCGGCTCTCTCTTTATTATGATTTTTTGCGATCCAAAGGTTAACGTTGATCGTCCCGAGAGTCTCGGCCACCTTTGGCCGGATTGTCTTTGTGCCTGAGCACAGGGTTTGCCGCCAGACCCTGTGCGGGTGAACAACCGCCCGCGCGTGTTTTCAAGGATTTTGCCCTCTATGTTTGAACTCGATCACGACCTCGCCCAGGACATCGTCGACCGCGCCATGGCCATTTTGCCCTACAACGTCAACGTCATGGACAGCCAGGGGTTGATCCTCGGCAGCGGCGAACCGGAGCGCATCAACACCCGTCATGAGGGTGCGCAACTGGTGCTGGCCAACGGTCGGGTGGTGGAAATCGACGCACAGACGGCGGTGCATCTGAAAGGCGTGCAGCCGGGGATCAACCTGCCGCTACTGCTCGATCAGCGCCTGATCGGTGTGCTCGGCATCACCGGCGAGCCTGAGCAATTGCGCACTTACGCCGAACTGGTGCGCATGACCGCCGAAATGCTCGTCGGCCAGCGCAATCAGCAGGCCGAGCAGCAATGGCGGCGCCAGCGTTGTGATGATCTGCTGGCCTTGCTGTTGAGCGAGGCCGGGGATTCGCCGCGTCTGGTCGACGAGGCGCAGCAGCTTGGGCTTAAACCGCAATTGACGCGGGTGCCGTATCTGTTCGAGCTGGGCCTTGAACATGCGCCGGGGCAAACCGTCGAGGCACTGAGCGCCTGGCTGACGTCGCGCTACCCCGATAGCTGGTGCGTGAGTTCGGCGAAGTCGTCGCTGCTCTGGTGTCGGCCGGCGAGTCAGAACGTCGAGCATGATCGCCTGTTGGAGAAACTCGATGGCCTGGGCTGGAAGATCCTGCGGATTGCCGTCGGCGGTCAGGCAGAAGGGCTGATCGGGTTGCGCCGTTGTTATCGACGGGTCGGCGATCTGCTCGCCTATGGTCGTGAGGTGTTGCCGCACTCGCGACTGCTGACGCTCAACCGATATCGCCTGCCGGTGATGTTGTGGCGCCATCGCAACGATGACGCGCTGGATGAATTGCTCAAGCCGTTGCGCAAAGTGATCGCCAAGGACGGCAACGGTCAGTTGCTGGCGACGTTGCGCAGTTGGTGCGAACACGACGGGCAGAGTCAGGCGTGCGCGGATGCGTTGGGGATCCATCGCAACAGCCTGCGTTATCGGATGGAGCGGATTGCCGAGCTGAGCGGGGTTGATCCGCTGCGGCTGGACGGGATGCTGGCGCTGTATCTTGGCGTGCAACTCCTGCCGCAAACCGAGCCATGACCTCATCGCCCCTGTAGCAGCTGCCGAGTGCAACGAGGCTGCGATCTTTTGATTTTGTTTTTGAAGATCAAGAGATCGCAGCCTCGTTGCACTCGGCAGCTCCTACAGATGGAGTGTGGAGTAGTAAGTGGGTTGTGGGTGCAATCCATTTTGTGGAAATGAACAATAAACGCCTGCGCCGCTTGTGCAACGGACCGGCGTCAATGCGCATGCCGACTGGCAGCATGAGGAGCATTGGAACTGGAGAATTCGTATGAAAATCGTCATCGCCCCCGATTCGTTCAAGGACAGCCTGAGTGCCCAAGGCGTTGCCGAAGCCATTGCCCTGGGCCTGGCGCAAGTCTGGCCGCAGGCCGCTCTGGTCAAATGCCCGATGGCCGATGGTGGCGAAGGCACGGTCGAGTCGATTCTTGCAGCCTGTGAAGGAGAGCTGCGCCGCACCCGAGTGCGTGGCCCATTGGGCGCGCCGGTCGACGCCGCGTGGGGCTGGTTGCCGCACAACCACACCGCGATCATCGAAATGGCCGAGGCCAGCGGCTTGCAACTGGTGCCGCCGGGGCAACGCGATGCCTGTATCAGCAGCACGTTCGGCACTGGCGAATTGATCCGCGCCGCGCTCGATGCTGGCGCACAACGGGTGATTCTGGCGATTGGCGGCAGCGCGACCAACGACGGCGGCGCCGGCGCGATGCAGGCCTTGGGGTTGAAGTTGCTCGATGCGCAGAGTCAGCCGTTAGTGCCGGGTGGCCTGGCTTTGGCGCAACTCGTGCGTCTGGACTTGAGCGAACTCGACCCGCGTCTGGCGCAGGTGCGTTTTGACATTGCCGCCGATGTGAACAATCCGTTGTGTGGCCCGCACGGTGCTTCGGCGATTTTCGGCCCGCAGAAAGGCGCGTCGCCAACCCAGGTTCAGCAGCTGGATCAAGCCTTGGGGCATTTCGCCGAACGGTGCGCGCAGGCATTGCACAAAGACGTTCGCGACGAGCCGGGCAGTGGCGCGGCCGGTGGCTTGGGTTTCGCTGCGAAGGCGTTTCTCGCTGCACAGTTTCAGGCCGGGGTTGAAGTGGTCGCCGAACTGGTCGGTCTCGCCGAAGCAGTCAAAGGCGCGGATCTGGTGATTACCGGCGAAGGGCGCTTCGATGCCCAGACCTTGCGTGGCAAAACCCCGTTTGGCGTAGCGCGGATTGCCAAGCAACATGGCGTGCCGGTGATCGTCATTGCCGGGACGCTGGGTGAGGGTTATCAGGCACTCTACGAGCATGGCATCGATGCCGCATTCGCCGTGACCAGCGGCCCGATGTCGCTGGAGCAGGCCTGCGCCGAAGCACCACGGCTGCTGCGCGAGCGTGCGACCGACATCGCCCGCGTCTGGCAACTCGCCATCAGAGCATGACCCACCCCTGTAGGAGCTGCCGCAGGCTGCGATCTTTTGATTTTGTTTTTAACAGCAATATCAAAAGATCGCAGCCTGCGGCAGCTCCTACGGTGGGCGAGGGGGGGCATTGTTGTAACAACTTGAAAAATAATTGCACTTGACCCGCAATCTTCCTAAAGCCTGGCCGATACAGCTAACAGGCGCGCACAAAACCTTCGCAAAACAGTGACGCCGGACTGAAGCCCAGCCCATGGGCCAGTGATCACGGCATGGACGCTCGTAGTTCTTATCATCCGAGAGTCCAACTATGTCCTTGCGTAACCTCAATATCGCGCCCCGTGCTTTCCTCGGTTTTGCCTTTATCGCCTTGCTGGTGATCGTGCTCGGCGTGTTCGCCGTCAATCGCATGTCGATCATTCGTCAGGCCTCCGTCGACATGGATTCGACGCAACTGCCCAGCGTGACCCAACTCAGCGTGGTGACGGAAAACGTCTTGCGTTTGCGCATCCTCTCGTTCCGCGTGCTGGTCAACCGTGAGCCGTCCGGTTTGCAGGAAGCGCAGACCCGCATCGCCGCCCTGGTCGACAAGGTCCGCAGCGCCCAGGCCAGTTATGCCGCATTGCCGGCCGGCGCTGAAGAGCGTGCCTTGTACCAGAGCTTCGCCACTACGCTGGACAACTACCTGCAAGCGCAGAACCAGATGATGGAGCTGTCGCGTCAGGACAAGCTCGATGACATGCGCACCCTGATCAACACGCGGATCAAGGACGGTACCGACCAGATGGGCGAACAGCTCAACAAACTGATCGCGATCAACGCCGCCGATGCCAAAGCTGCGTCGATTCAGGCTGGTGAACACTACGACAGCGCTATCACCGGCATCATCATTGTCGCCGTGATTGCCGCACTGGCCACCGTGCTGCTGGCCTGGTTGCTGACCCGCAGCATCGTCACGCCGCTCAACCGTGCAGTGGCTGCCGCGCGAACGATTGCCGATGGCAACCTGAGCAAAGTCATCGAAGTCGACGGCAACGACGAGCCGGCCCGCCTGCTTGAAGCCTTGGTCGCGATGCAGACCAACCTGCGCAAAACCATTGAACAGATCGCCGGTTCCGCCACGCAACTCGGCGCTGCTGCCGAAGAGCTCAGCGCCGTGACCGAAGAGGCTTCCCGTGGCCTGCAACAGCAAAACAACGAGATTGAACAAGCCGCGACAGCAGTCAACGAAATGACCGCCGCTGTCGAAGAAGTCGCACGCAATGCCGTGTCCACTTCCGAAGCGTCGAACCAGTCGACCCAGGCCGCGCGTTTAGGTCGCGATCAAGTGGTGAAAACCGTCGACGCGATCCAGACCATGACCCACGACGTGCAGAACACCGCGCAAATGATCGAAGGTCTGGCTGCCCAAGGGCGTGATATCGGCAAGGTGCTCGACGTGATCCGCGCCATCGCCGAACAGACCAACCTGCTCGCACTCAACGCCGCCATCGAAGCCGCGCGTGCCGGTGAGGCCGGTCGTGGTTTTGCCGTGGTCGCCGACGAAGTTCGCGCGCTGGCTCATCGCACCGCGCAGTCGACCCAGGAAATCGAAAAAATGGTCGCCGGCATTCAAAACGGCACCGGTGAAGCCGTTTCGTCGATGCAGCAGAGCAACCAGCGCACCCAGTCCACCCTGGAAATGGCCCGTGCGGCCGGCGTTGCGCTGGAGCAGATTACCCAGTCGATCCATCAGATCAACGAGCGCAATCTGGTCATCGCCAGTGCTTCCGAAGAGCAGGCGCAAGTGTCGCGTGAGGTTGACCGCAACCTGGTCAATATTCGCGATCTGGCCACGCAATCGGCTGCTGGGGCCAACCAGACCAGCGCCGCCACCCATGAACTGTCGCGTCTGGCGGTAGATTTGAATGCCATGGTGGCGCGTTTTGTGATTTGAGATAGGGTGAAGGCTGGAGACCGCGCAATCAGGAGACGTGCATGCGCTATTCAGCCTTGACCCAACGAATCGCCGGGGACGGAGCCGCAGCCTGGCAGATTCATGACCGAGCGCTGGAGTTGCGCGCCGAGGGTGTCGATATCCTGCTGCTGAGCGTTGGCGATCCGGATTTCGATACGCCGCTGCCGATTGTTCATGGCGCCATCGACAGCCTGTTGGCTGGCGATACGCATTACTCCGAAGTGCGCGGTCGCGCGGCGCTGCGCAAGCTGATTGCCGAACGGCATCGGCGCCACAGTGGCCATGCGGTCGATGCCGAGCATGTGATCGTTATGCCCGGCGCGCAATGCGCGGTGTATTCGGTGGCGCAATGCCTGCTCGATCCGGGCGATGAAGTGATCGTCGCCGAGCCGATGTATGTCACCTACGAAGGCGTGTTTGGCGCTTGCGGCGCGACGGTAGTGCCAGTGCCGGTGCGGCCGGAAAACGGTTTTCGCGTCGATCCCGCCGACGTCGCCGCACGGATCACTGCGAAGACCCGTGCCATGCTCCTCAACAGTCCGAACAATCCTTGTGGCGCCAGCCTGTCGTTGTTGATCTGGCAGGAACTGGCGGCGCTGTGCGTGCGGCATGATCTGTGGCTGATCAGCGACGAGGTCTACAGCGAACTTCTCTATGAAGGCCAGCACATCAGCCCGGCGAGTCTGCCGGGCATGGCCGAGCGCACGGCGACGATCAACAGTCTGTCGAAATCCCACGCCATGACCGGATGGCGCATCGGCTGGATGATCGGCCCCAAGCCGTTGGCGGAACACTTGGTCAATCTGTCGTTGAGCATGCTGTTTGGTCTGCCGGACTTCGTGCAGAAAGCCGCCGAGGTCGCGCTGGCCTCGGATCTGCCGGAAGTCACGCAGATGCGCGAGGAATACCGTTTGCGTCGGGATCTGGTGTGCGAACGTTTGCGTGGCTGCCCGGGGCTGTACCCGATCCGCCCGGATGGCGGCATGTTTGTCATGGTCGACGTGCGCGAGACCGGGTTGGGTGCGCAGGCGTTTGCCGAGCAGTTGCTGGAAGGTTACGGGGTTTCAGTGTTGGCCGGCGAGGCCTTCGGGCCGAGTGCGGCGGGGCATATTCGCATCGGCCTGGTGGTGGACCGGGTGAAACTGGCGGACGCTTGCGCGCGGATTGCGCTGTGTGCGGCGCAGCTGTTGCAGGCGCGTAGTGCCTGATAGATGTGTGTTGTTTTCACCGGCCTCTTCGCGAGCAAGCCCGCTCCCACATTTGAAATGCATTCCCATGTGGGAGCGGGCTTGCTCGCGAAGGCGGCCTTAAAAACGCTACAAAACCTCAGCCCTGCCAGGCAGCCGGATTCACCAGATTCGCCGGCTTCTGCCCAGCCAACGCCGCGAGCAGATTCTCCACCGCACAGCGCGCCATCGCCTCACGCGTTTCATACGTTGCCGAACCCATGTGCGGCGTCGCCACGACATTATCGAGCTGCAACAACAACGAGTCATGATTCAGCGGCTCACGCTCGAACACATCCAGCCCGGCCGCGCGAATCCGTTTGTTGCGCAACGCATCGATCATCGCCGCCTCATCGACCACCTTGCCCCGCGAGATATTGATGAAGATGCTTTCCGGGCGCATCAATGCAAACTGCTCGGCACCGATCAAGCCTTCGGTCTGCACCGTCAGCGGCAAGGTCAGGCAGATGAAGTCGGCCTGCGAGAGCAAGTCCTCAAGACTGCGATATTGCGCAGCGAATCGCGCCTCGACCGCCGGTTTGCGCGACTGGCTGTGATAGAGCACCGGCATGCCGAAACCGAAATGCCCACGCTGCGCCAGTGCTTCACCGATCCGGCCCATGCCGATGATCCCCAGGGTCTTGCCGTGCACATCGGTGCCGAAATGTGCCGGGCCGATGTTGCGGCTCCATTGACCGCTACGCACCATGTTCGCCAGTTCCACGACACGGCGCGCAGTCGCGAGAATCAGCGCGAAACCGGTGTCGGCAGTGGTCTCGGTGAGCACGTCCGGGGTGTTGGTGAGGACGATTTGGCGCCGGCTCAGATAGTCGCTGTCGTAGTTGTCGACGCCCACCGACACACTGGCAATCGCCTGCAGTTGCGGTGCGAGATCCAGCAACGCGGCATCGAGTTTCAGACTGGCGCCGAGCAAACCGTGGGCGCGGGGCAGGGCGTCACGCAATTGCATCAGGCCGTCGGCGTCGAGGCGTTCGATCAGCGTCACCTCGCACTGGTCTTGCAGACGCGCCATCAACGCTGGCGAGAGTTTCTTGTACAACACGACGTGTTTTTTCATGGCAAAAGTCTCTTCAAGAGTGCGCCGGCACGACACGCGTGGCAGCGGCTTTGGCCACGACGCGATCACTGGCGCCGGGCTTGAGGAAAATCGTCAGCACCACCGAGAGCATCAGTGCGCCGCTCATCAGCAGATACGAAGCGCCGGGCGAACCGGTGGAGCTGTTCAGGTAGCCGACCAGATACGAGCCGCCAAACGAACCGAGCGCGCCCATGCTGTTGATCAACGCCATGGCGCCGCCGGCGACGTTGGCCGGGAGGATCTCCGGGACGATCGCGAAGAACGGCCCGTACGGTGCGTACATGCAGGCGCCGGCAATCACCAGCAACGTGTATGACCACCAGAAGTGTTCTGCACCCAAGGCGTAAGAGCCGTAGAACGCAATGGAGGCGATCAGCAGCGGCGGCCAGACGAAGCGTTTGCGTTTTTGCAGTTTGTCCGAGCCCCACGACACGCCGAGCATGCCGATCACCGCCGCCAGATACGGCAGCGCCGACAGCCAGCCAGCCTCGATCATGTCCATTTGCGCGCCGGCCTTGAGAATCGATGGCAGCCACAAGACAAAGCCATAGACGCCGATGCTCCAGCAGAAAAACTGCAGCGCAAGAATGATCACCTTCGGCGACCGGAATGCCTCGGCATAGTTCTTCACGGCTTTGATCCCGACCTGCTCGGCAGCCAGGGCACTTTCCAGATCGTGCTTTTCCTCATCGCTCAGCCACTTCGCCTGAGCTGGACGATCATCGGCCAGACGCCACCAGATAAACGCCCAGATCACCGCCGGCAAACCTTCGATGATGAACATCCAGCGCCAGCTGAAATGCTGCACCAGATACCCCGAAACCACCGACATCCACAGCATCGTTACCGGGTTGCCGAGGATCAGGAAGGTATTGGCCCGCGAGCGTTCGGCACGGGTAAACCAGTGGCACAGATACACCAGCATCGCTGGCATCACCGCCGCTTCGACCACGCCGAGCATGAAGCGAATGACGATCAGCCAATAGGCGTTGGAGACCACGCCGGTTAACGTCGCGAGCCCGCCCCAGAGGATCAGACTGACGAAAATCAACTTTTTCACGCTGTGCTTTTGCGCATAGATCGCGCCGGGTACCTGGAAGAAAAAGTAACCGAGAAAGAACAGCGCACCGAGCAGGGACGACAGCCCCGGTGTGATCATCAGGTCGGCAGCCATGCCCGATGCGGCGGCGAAGCCGTAGTTGGCGCGATCGAGATACGCCAGGCTGTAGGTGATGAACACGATCGGCATGATGTACCACCAGCGACGGCTGGCGAGGGTTGCGGTTTTCATGGTTTTGCTCCTGAGCTTGTTGTTTTTGTCGCAGCAGGTTCAATTATTTGCGGTGCCTAGGCGGAGCTCTTCGCGAACAAACCCGATCCCACATTGAAATGCGATTCAACAGTGGGAGCGGGCTTGCTCGCGAAGGCGGCCTCAAATTCAACAGATAATTCCAGGCGAGTCGGCAAACCCTCCATATCCCCGCGACTCTGCACCGCGCGACTGCCAATCCAGTTCGCGCGCTGCACCGCTTCGGCAAAACTCCGATGTTCCAGCAGGGCACTGATCATCCCCACCGCAAAGCCGTCACCGGCACCGACCGTATCGACAACGCTGGCCACCGGCACGCCAGCGACAAAACCTTGATCGAGTTGTGTGCGGTAGTAAGCGCCTTGCGGCCCAAGCTTGATCGCCACCGCTTCGGCGCCTTGGTCGAGATAAAACGCGGCGATGTCTGCCGGGTCGTCGAAACCGGTCAGCAGACGGCCTTCGCTCAAACCCGGCAGTACCCAATGGGCGAGGGCGGCGAGACGGTTGATTTCAGTGATCATCTCGCGCTCGCTGGCCCATAGGCTCGGGCGCAAGTTGGGATCGAACGACACGCTGCGCCCGGCGTTGCGCATGCGGGTCATCAGCTCGAACGACATCTTCCGCGCCGAGGCCGAGAGTGCCGGAGGAATACCCGTGGCGTGCAGATGGCGAGCGCTCAGCAGGCTGGCGCTGATTGATTGCGGCGACAGATGACTGGCCGCCGAACCGCGCCGGAAATACTCGACCTGCGGGTCGCTGCCATCGTCATTGCGCGATTTGAACTGGAACCCGGTCGGATGTTGTTTATCAACATCGACATGGCGGCAATCCAGACCTTCTTTGATCAACGTCTCGACCACAAAGCGACCCAGTGAATCGTTGCCGACCCGGCTCAGCCACGCGACGTTGAAACCCAGGCGCGAAAGGCCGATCGCGACATTGCTGTCCGCCCCGGCAATACGTTTGTGGAATTGCTCGACGCGGGCCAGGTCACCGGTCTGCTCGGCCACCAGCATCGCCATGGTTTCGCCGAACGAGAGAATATCGATCTCAGACATGAGCAGGCTCCAGACGCGATTGACCCAGGCGGGCGAGGGCGGCGACGTGTTCGCGCGTCAGTTGCAGCAGGTCATCGCCCTGCAACGGATATTCCGCCGCGCGCATAACGCCTTGGGCCATGTGCCGCAACAGTTGTTCCCACAGATGCAGGTCACTCACCGCTGGCGGCACCGCGACCAGTTTGCCGTCCTCGCGGCGCGCCACGGCTTTGCAATGCACGTAGCCGACATGTCGACCGAGCAGGCGTGCGGCACTGGCGGCGGACTGGTCCTGCCACTGCCAGTTGCCAATGTCGAAGGTCATTTTGATCGGCAGATTGTGCTGCTCGACAGCCGCGAAGAAGCGCTGAAACGGTTCGATGCGTCCGCCGTGCAAGGTCTGGTCGTTTTCCACCAGCAACTGCACCGGGCTGAGCTTCAAGCGTTCAGCCAAGGCCTGTAAATCATTGTTGTCGGTAAAGTACCCGAGAGAGACCTTCAGCCATTTCGAACCGAATGCTTCGGCCTGATGCAGGGCAGTGATCAACTCGGGATTGGGCCGCGCCTGACCGGCGAGCCACAGTTCGGTCGGTGACGAATAGATACTTTGCAAGCCGTGGGATTGGCTGGCCTCAGCCAGTTGGGCGGGGTCTTCGCGCGTCAGCAGTTCTTCGCGCCATTCGATGCGATTCGCCCCGGCGCTCGCCAGGATTTCGATGAAAGAGCCTTGGCCGCGCTGGCGCACCAGGTCGGCGCCGTAGCTGGAAAGGCTGATGGAAACGGCGGGTTTATTCATTGTTATTGACCTCTGAAACCGGTTTCATTTTTGTTCAAAAAAATATTCGATGTTTCTGCGATGTTCTTGCCGGCCCTTTTGCGAGCAGGCTCGCTCCCACAATGGAATGCGATCACCCTGTGGGAGCGAGCCTGCTCGCGAAGGCGTCAGTTCAACCACCGACCCCAAGGGTCGACCCACGCTCAATCAGCACCGGCGCGAAATCCACCACCTGCGCCACCTCATTATTCCCACGCAAACGCCTGAGCAAACACTCAAACGCCCGCGCGCCAATCTCTTGCGTCGGCTGCGCCAGCGCGGTAATCCCGCTGCCCACCAGCGGATACCAATCCAGATCATCCAGGGCTATCAGCCCGACATCCTCGAACAACCGGCAGCCAATCTCGCGCAACGCCTGGGTCGCGGCCAACGCCGCTACGCCGTTAGCGCAGAACAACGCTTTTGACCCGACTGCCGGCGTGTTGAGGAAGTTCTGCAGACGCGTGCCCAGATCATCACTGGTTTCCAGCACAGTCCCGCTCAGTCGCGAGCGTTGAGCTGCCTGCGCCTGAAAACTACTGACCCGCTCGATCCGCGAACTGGTGCCGTCATACGGCTCAGTCACCAACAGCACATCGCGATAGCCGCGTTGTTCAAGGTGCGTCAACGCCATCTCAACGGCTTGCGGGTTGTTCAGTCCGACCATATCGCTGTCGAGGCCATCGACCTTGCGATCGACCAGCACCAGCGGCATTTCGCGGTGCAATTCATGCAGTTCGTCACGGTGATGGCCAAGGGTGTTCACGATCAGCCCTTCGATGTTGTATGAGCGCAACAGCGCCAGGTGCTGGCGTTCCTGCTCGTCATCGCGGTCGGTGTTGCACACCACCAGGCTGTAGCCGTGCCGCCGGCAAGCGGTCTCCACCCCGTGCATCACGGCAATCGAATAAGGGTTGCGGATATCGGCCACCAGCATGCCGATCAGACGCGTGCGGCCGCGTTTCAAACCTCGGGCCATCTGATTGGGGCGATAGCCGAGTTCGGCGATCGCCTGCTCGATGCGCTGGGCAATGGCATCGGAGAGCAGGGCACGGTCATCGCCTATGAAACGCGAGACGCTGGCCTTGGACACGCCAGCGTGTTCGGCGACGTCGAGCATGGTGACGCGGCTGCGCTGGGCGGCGGAGAAATCGTTCACGATTGGGTCTTCTTATTGTCTGAAACCGGTTTCAGGAAACACCATTGTTGCGGTAGTCGTCAACTGGTGTGTTTGGAGGGAAGTTGAATCTGCTTACCGTTTCCGACGAGCGGTGGTTTTACCTGTCAGATCTGACAGTAGGCAACTACTGGATACGGGCGCTTAATTTCTTGCATGTGAAGGGCGAATGAAGAACGAGAAATTATCCATGTCAGCCAATGACCCCAATGCCAAAAGCAGCGCCTTCAACGCGGGCATTTTACTCGATCTGCCGCGATTTGAAGGGGTCGACCCGTCGGATCCGGCCGGGACATTGCCACCGGATGCGAAGCAAAACGGAATTGTCTGCATCATCGATATCTGGCCAGCGTTTCCTGCACTTCCAAATACGCGTATTGACCGTGTCGAGATCTTTATCGTCGGAAATCCGAACTTCGTTGCGTGGGCCGAATATGGTGCTGCCGACAATGCCCCCGAGTTTCGTATTCGGATCGGGCCGGGTTTGCTTCCCAATCTGGCTACATTCGTAATTAATTACACCGTACGCTCGGTCAACCTGACAACTTCGCCATCACGACGCCTGACGTTTGCGATTACACCGCCTCCGCAGTTGTTGAAAGAGGCAACGTTTCCCGATGCAACTCTTTGGGGATATATCGGCTGCAAAAAAAACAACCCTCTGGATCCTGATTCATTATTCATCTGGGAGGGAGTACGTATTCTGATTCCGTTCAATGACCTGTTTCAGCCAGGCGATGTGATCAGGCTTGCCTGGCAAGGGTGGGATTCACTGAACGGATCGGGGGCGGCTTTAACTCCCGAGTTTATATTTACCGCTCCTGTAACGGATGTAGCCAACAAACGACCGGTCTTGATTGTAATAAGACCGTTCGCTGCACACATCGAACCTATGCGTGAGAACGATTCAGCGACGGCTAAATATTTGTTAGTGCGAAATGGAGTTGGAATTTTCAGCTCTTTTACAGGCCCGGTGAAAATAGACAGAGTGATTCCGGGTAGTAGTGGTTTTTGTTCGAATGCAAATTGGATTACATAACGATGTTGCTGTAACAGAAAGGCGACTGTTGTCGGCGATAACGCCCTTGTCGAAGAAGGAAGTATTCAAATCCATTTTTCAGAGTATTGGAGAACACACATGACAAGTTTTCAAGCTGGAACTGCGGGGCAGGTCGGTGCAATATTGGTGGCGCCAACTCCCGAGTTACCGGATGGCCGCGGCCCAAACGCAGATATCATTCCAATTGCTGCAATTCCCGTGGGAGGCGCGCTGACACTTACGGTCAAGACCAACGTCTGGTCGGCTCCCGTCGACAGGGATCAGATTGCTCTGGATGTCACGCGAACCCAGCCATCCGCTAACCCACAGCCATCTGAATTCACGCGGCTGCCGCGTGTTTCTCTCGGTGCCGTGAGTGGCCGACCTCTGGACTTCCCGATCACAGTGCCCACCCAGTTTCTAGGCGAAGATGCCACTCCGGCAGGTCCGACGCCTATCTGGGTCCGTTCCGTGCTTTACCAGAACGGGCTCAATCCTTTGACCGGCCCTGTCAAGCAGCTGTTCATCGACCGTACGGCGGTCGGGCAGGCGAAGCCTCTGCAGACGGGTACGAATCCCGGGCAGACCCCCGGCGCCAAGACACCTCCGGTATTTACGTTTCCCAATGCCCCCGGGGACCTTGACGACACGTGGGCGAATCTCCCGGGCAATGCAGCCGGCTTGCGAGTAGCGATTGATAGGTCTTACGCCAACCCTCAACCAGATGACCACGTGACCCTGTACGTAGCAGGTCAGCGTACCAACCCTCCGCAGGTCGCGCCCTTTTTTGACGGGCCTATGCCCGCCAACGGTGAGGTGGTCATTCCGACTGTGGAGCTACGTAAAGTGGTCACCGGCAGGGTATTCATCTGGTTCATCATTACTGATGTCGCGGGCAACGTAAGCGCGTGGGCTGTGAATTTCAGAAACGTACGTTTCCTGCCACTTCCCAAACTGGGTGTAGTGACCGTCCCGGCAAACGCCGATGGTCTGATCGAGTTAAAGGACGCGCGCGCAGGTGTCACTGTGGAAGTCACGAGGTTGGTGGATACACTGAACACTGATGTCGTGAGCCTCAAGTGGGGAGCCCAACCAGCCCGGGATCTGCCATTCGGCGCCCTCACCAAACTGGTTTTCCAGATTGCCTGGGCGGATCTGAGCACCGAGTATTTCGCCAATCAGACTGGCACGGATTATGAGGTGGATGCGCTGGTCAAAGCTGATTTGATGCGTGCCGGGTTATCAATCGATGACAATTTGATTACCGTAAAAACGGACTTTTCGACGCACCCACCTTATACCGTCGACCCTACTACGCCACCCCCTGAGGTCAATCCCGAGTTCCGGCCACTGATCGTGCGCGGACAGCCGCCTGTAGTGGACAACACACTCGGCCCACAGGACGTCAATCAAACGGCCACGGCTCTTATCGATCTGTCGCCTGCTAGTGGCGGGACGTTCCCAGATCCCGAAGCGGGTGATCTGGCCACTTTGATGTACCTGGGGGACCAGGGCGAAATTGTTGTCAGTTCAACGCCGCTGGACGACACAAATATCAACACCGTCATTCGAGTGCCTTTGCCGTACAGCATTGTCGGCCCAGGCGGGCTGGGGACGAAACAAGTTTGGTGGATGTATGAGAATCCTGGTCGCAACAATATTCTGGCGGCGGCTAAAACGCCGTTAATTGTCAATACTGTAGTGATTGTTCTTGAAAAGCCGGAATTCGTACGGCCGCCGTCCGATGGCTCGGATCCTGACCTCATTATTTGCGAAAGTTTGCCCGGCCCAACTCACGAGGCGGTATTTCGAGTTCTACCCAATGCCCATTATGTCGATGGAATGGACATCACCTTCCATTGGCAAGGATGGCATGACGCTGCTTATACAATCGATGCACCTGTGAATACGGTATTCACCGAGACCCGCGCTATCACCGGGCCAGAACTGACGGCGGGTATGCTTTTCAAAGTGCCGTATAAGCCCAATGTCCGCGATCTTCCACGACCACCTGATGCCACTCCGGATCCCTCCGAGTTTTATGCTGGTTATGTGAAGGTCTGGAACTCTACACCGACCGTGCCTACGTCGGAGGTCGCGGAGATGATTGTTTACTTGCTCAACGCGGACTTCTTGTACTGCGAATCGGAACCAGGCTGGGAGCCTGCTCCATAATCCAAAGTCAAAAAACTGACTGCATTCGCCGGGGGGAGAAGGGCTTTCTCCGGCGGTGCTATCTCTCTGCTGGATAAAATTACGCAGTGTGTTTCGAGGGTGAAGGATTAAACCCACCTATAAAAAGGATTAGTCCTACATAGATGGTTCTAGTTTGTAGGTATCCTCCGACGCCGCGAACGACGGTCGTCCGATGGAGTGCATTTTTGAACCCTTCTTTCTTCCGTCCCGATAGAACTCAAAGAGTAGTGACTATGACGTTTGAAAAGAGACTAAGGCCGACAGTTTTAAAATTTACTGGCATGCTTTCGTACGCGGCGATGCTAATGGCGCTTTCAGCGTCTGCCTTTTCACGAAATCTTAATCCTGGCGAGGTGGAAACCGTCTCCGCCGGCACCATACCGGAAGCCTGGTTTATTCCTGCTACCGCCACTCTCAACATCGATGGTGCTGGCGCACTGAACATCGTTGCCAGCGGTGGCGCATTAAATGCCGTTTCCGCCATCACTTCTCAGATTGACGCCTCTGCAAATACCCGTGTGACCCTGGACGGATCCACGGTGACCGGTAGCAATTTCGACTCCGCGCTTAGCTTGACCGACAGCACAGCGACCGTGACCGGTAGTACGCTGACCAGCGATGGCCGGGCCATGTCGCTGGCTCGTGATCTGCAAATTCCGGTTGGATCAACTGCAACCGTTACGGGGAGTACGCTGCTAGGGGGAGCATCCGGTGCAGCGGTTACATCTCTCAGCACATTGAATCTGGTCGGTACCCATGCAGAAGGAACCGATGCCGATGGGATTGGCCTGGAGTTGTACGGCGGCAACGCCAACGTCAGTGCGGGCAGTCGGGTCATTGGCGAGCTTAACGGCGTCATGTTCGGGCAGGACACTTTGTTGAACCCCGCCGATGTGACTGCACAGAGCGTACTGAAGGTGGATGGTTCAACCGTACAAGGCCGCACGGGCGCAGCGATCAATGTCGATTTTGCGACGCCCGCCGGTCAACCCGTGTTGATTGAAATAAGTAACCGCTCGAGCTTGATCGGCGGCAACGGCAATATCCTCGAGGTCATCGATGGGGCAGCGGCTCGATTTCAGGTCGATAACAGTACTTTGGCTGGCAACATAGATGTCGCTGACGGTGGAAGCGCCGAGGTTTTCTTGCGGAATAATGCCAGTCTTGACGGCAATCTGCTCAACGTTGCCTCCGTTTCGCTCGAAACTCAAAGCACACTCACCGGTAATATTCAGGGTTCCGGAAACAGTGTGGTGACGCTGGACAACAACTCGCTCCTGCACGGTGCAGTTACCGGCGTGAGTGCCATGTCCATCAGCCGTGGTGCGGAATGGCACATGATCGGCAACAATTCGTTGGCAAACCTTGCAATGCAGGGGGGCAGCGTGCGTTTTGGTGCGCCGTTGGAGTACACCCGCCTGGATATAGCCAACCTTTCCGGCAACGGTCGATTCCTCATGGATGCCGACGTAGCCACGGGCGCAACTGACTTTCTTAATGTCACGCAATCCGCCACCGGCCAGCACGAACTGGTGGTTGCTGCTACTGCGAGCGAGGCTGTCAACGGTACGCAAGTCCGAGTGGCCAACATTGCTGCTGGGGATGCGCAGTTTTCCCTGAGGAACGGGCAGGTGGATGTTGGCGCTCTGGCCTACAAACTGGTGAGGGAGGGCGAAGGACTTTTCCTGCGACCCGATGCGACAACTCCGAGCACAGGTTCACAAACAGCAATGGCCATTGCCGGCACCGCGCCCACGGTCATTTATTCCGAAATGACCACCCTCAATACCCGTCTGGGCGACCGGCGCATGGCCGGCACTCAGCCAAGGGCACAATCGGCCGGGGCACTGAACTCTAATGCTCAAGATTCTTCATCAGGCCTCTGGGTTCGAACCTACGGCAATCAGTACAACGTCAAAGGCGCCTACGGTAACGGCTTCAATCAAAACCAGACAGGTGTCTCGGTGGGGTTGGATCGAGCATTGCCATTTTGGGATGGTCAGTGGTTGATCGGTGTCTTTGGCGGGTACAGCAGTACGCGTCTGGATCTGGCGCGAGGCAGTTCCGGTAAGATTGACAGCGGTTATGCAGGTCTTTACTTGACCTGGTTTGATCAAGCGACAGGGTATTACGTGGATACCGTTGGCAAAATCAACCGATTCAAAAACGATGTCAAAGTCACCTTGAGCGATGACACTCGAACCAAAGGCAATTTCGATAACCTGGGTTTGAGTGGGTCCGTCGAAGTCGGCAAGCACATTCCCTTGAACCGCGGTTATTTCATCGAGCCTTCCGCACAATTGGGTGTAGCGGCCGTTGAGGGCAAGCGTTACCACCTGGACAATGGCTTGCAAGTAGACAGCGACGAGACTCGCTCGGTACTTGGCAAGGTCGGCATGACGGTGGGACGTGAGCTCACGCTGGACAATGGCAGCAAGCTGCAGCCGCGACTTCGCGCCGCCGTCAGCCACGAGTTCGTCAATAACAACCGCGTCAGCGTCAACGACACTGATTTCAATAATGACTTGTCCAGTACCAGCCTTGAATTCACCGGCGGCCTGAACTGGATTCCAGCCAATAGCAAATGGCAGGTGTATGCCGAAGTTGGAACCAGCAGTGGTAGCAAGGTTGATCAGGAGTTGGGAGGGAGTGTCGGGTTGAGCATTAGCCTCTGAGGCTGATCCGCGTTACAAAGAAAAGGAAGCCTTACAGCTTCCTTTTTTATTGATTGTAACCGGTGATTCATTTTCGATTCAGATCGGCGTCAGCGGTAAATTCCCCAGTGATTGGGAAGAGTTGATCGCCATCCGCGCCACCATGGTCATAAGCGCCGGTCCAGGTTCCGCTCAGGGTTTTTTCGATGTCGTCATATTGCACTGTGATGCTTCCGCTTTCACAGACGTGAAGACTTCCATTCGCAGGATCAGAGTAGTAGGTACTTCTCACATCGTCGATGTCCTTCGACAGTGAATAGGTGCCTGTTTGAGGACTGGTGGCGAAAACAAACTGGATCGTCTGCGTCTTGCCATTTTCGGTCTGTCCTGCAGTCAGTACGTAAAACTTGCCCTCGGGGTAGTGCTCCAGCTTGAGAGAAGGGATAGAGGTTGAGCGAAACTCCTTGAATTCAGGAATTTTGACAAACCTGAAGCTCGGATTGGCATCGCCATTGATCGTGGCGGACAAATAGGCTGGGGCTGAAGTCGGAAGGATTGCCGCGTAGGCTCGGGCTGCGAAGCTCATGTTTTTTCTCCATACATAATGGTTAAGGACATCCAAAGACTGACCCGTCCTACTTCTGGATGTTGTATGGAAGCCTGAACTCAGGGGCGCTGTAAACTGTCAGCTTTGACAGTTTACAGCGCCTTTTTTCTGTGATTTTTGACTTCGCGAAACGCTTGGGTTTTTAACCGAACAACCCCGCCGCAATATTGATCGAAAACCCCAGAATCGCTGTGTTGAATACGAAACCTATCAACGACTGCGCCAGCACGATCTTGCGTATATCCCGCGTTGCCACGCCGACATCCGCCGTCTGAACCGCCACGCCGATGGTGAACGAGAAGTACAGAAAGTCCCAGTAGTTGGGCGTCGTCAGACCTTCGGCAAAGCGCAGCGCTGGTTCCTTGCCGTCCCAGGTGTAAAACAGCCGGGCGTAGTGGACGCAGAAAATCACCCCGATCAGCATCCATGAGCCGATCACCGTCAGCGCGGTAAAACCGTAGTGAAGCAGTTTACGGGTGGTCTCCAGGTCCTTGCTGCCAGCCAGCTCGACAGTAATGGTGGCCAGGCTGGCCAAAGCGGCGATGCAGACGACGAACAGCACCAGTCCGGCATTTTCATCCTCGACTTCGGCAATGCGTTTGACGTCCGGCGCTTTGGCGCGGATGGTCAGCCAAAGCATCAGGATCAGGTACGTCCAGACCCCGGCATTCCAGCCGATGAGGATTTTGCTGACGATCGAGTCAGCGGGAGCGAGCAGCCCGGTGGCGAGACCGACCAGCGCGGCGGCGGAGAGGCGAGGGTGGGTACGGGCGAGAAAGCGCATGGCGACTCACTTGGTGGACTGTCCCAGCACCATAGCTCACACAACCTTGCTTTTGTAGGCGCTGCCGCATCAGTGCCTGGTGAATCGTTGTACGAGCTTCATGACGACGACGAAGAAGACCGGGACGAAGATCACTGCCAGCGTCGCGGTGATCATTCCGCCGATCACGCCGGTGCCGATGGCTTGTTGGCTCGCGGAACTGGCGCCAGTGGCGATGGCCAGTGGCACCACGCCGAGAATGAACGCCAGCGACGTCATCACGATCGGACGCAGACGCAGACGCGCTGCCTGCAACGTCGCATCGATCAGGTCGTGCCCTTCGTCATACAAGCTCTTGGCGAACTCGATGATCAGGATCGCGTTCTTCGCCGACAGGCCAATGATGGTGATCAGGCCGACCTTGAAGAACACATCGTTGGGCATCCCGCGCAGTGTCACCGCGAGTACTGCGCCGAGCACACCCAATGGCACCACCAGCAACACCGAAGTTGGAATCGACCAACTCTCATACAGTGCCGCCAGGCAGAGAAATACGATCAGCAACGACAACCCGAGCAGAATCGGTGCCTGACTGCCGGACAAACGCTCCTGCAACGACAACCCGGTCCATTCCTGGCCCAGGCCTTTCGGGCCTTGGGCAACCAGACGTTCAATCTCGGCCATGGCTTCGCCCGTGCTGTGCCCCGGTGCCGGCTCGCCGGAAATGGCAATCGCCGGATAACCGTTGTAACGGGTCAACTGTGCCGGGCCCTGAATCCATTTGGCCTGCACGAATGCCGACAGCGGCACCATTTTTCCGTTGTTGTTGCGTACGTGCATCTTCAGCAGGTCATCGACCTGACTGCGCTGGCTGCCTTCGGCCTGTACGACCACGCGCTGCATCCGTCCCTGATTGGGGAAGTCATTGATGTAGCTCGAGCCGACGGCGGTAGACAGCACGCTGCCGATGTCGGCAAACGACACGCCCAACGCATTGGCCTGTTTGCGGTCCACTTCGAGTTGCACTTGCGGTGCTTCGGCCAGTGCGCTTTCACGCACGTTCATCAGCACCGGGCTTTTCTCGGCGGCGGCTAGCAGCTCGGTGCGCGCCTGCATCAATGTTGCGTGGCCGAGGCCGCCGCGATCCTGCAAGCGGAATTCGAAACCACTCGATGTGCCCAGGCCGTCGACCGGCGGTGGCAGCACGGCGAAAGCCATGGCGTCCTTGATCTGGCTCAGGGCGATATTGGCGCGATCAGCAATCGAGCTTGCCGAGTCGTCGCTGCCGCGCTGCGACCAGTCCTTCAAGGTCGAAAACGCCAAGGCTGCGTTCTGCCCGCTGCCGGAGAAGCTGAAACCGAGAATCACCACGCTGTCGCTGATCCCCGGTTCGCCAGCGTTATGCGCCTCGAACTGTTCGGCCACCTGCACCGTACGGTTCTTGGTCGCGCCGGGTGGCAGCTGAATATCGGTGATGGTGTAACCCTGGTCTTCGACCGGCAGGAACGAGGAGGGCAGGCGCGCAAAAAGCAGACCCAGACCGACCAGCAACACGCCGTAGATCAGCAGATAGCGACCGGTGCGTTTCAGCGCATAACCGACCCAGCCCTGATAGCGCTCGGTCAGCTGTTCGAAGCGGCGGTTGAACCAACCGAAAAACCCGCGTTTTTCGTGGTGTTCGCCTTTGGCGATCGGCTTGAGCAGTGTCGCGCACAACGCCGGGGTCAAGGTCAGGGCGAGGAACGCCGAGAACAGAATCGAGGTGGCCATCGACAGCGAGAACTGCTGGTAGATCACCCCGACCGAACCCTGCATGAACGCCATCGGAATGAACACCGCCACCAGCACCAGCGTGATGCCGATGATAGCGCCAGTGATCTGCGTCATCGCCTTGCGTGTGGCTTCCTTGGGCGACAAACCCTCGGTGGCCATGATCCGCTCGACGTTCTCGACCACGACAATCGCGTCGTCCACCAGAATGCCAATGGCCAGAACCATGCCGAACATGGTCAGCACGTTGATCGAGAAACCCAGCGCCAGCATGGTCGCGAACGTGCCCATCAATGCCACCGGTACCACCAGTGTCGGGATCAGCGTGTAACGCACGTTCTGCAGAAACAGGAACATCACTGCGAACACCAGCAACATTGCTTCACCCAAGGTGTAGACCACTTTGGTGATCGAGACTTTGACGAACGGTGAAGTGTCGTACGGGATCTTGTATTCCACGCCCGCCGGGAAGTAGCGCGCCAGCTCATCCATCTTCGCCCGCACCAGCGTCGCGGTGTTCAGCGCGTTGGCACCCGGCGACAGCTGCACGCCGACGGCGGTCGACGGCTTGCCGTTGAGGCGCGTGCCGAACTGATATTCCTGACTGCCAACCTCGACCCGGGCGACGTCACCGATGCGCACGGTCGAGCCGTCGGGATTGGCTTTGAGCACGATGTCGGCAAATTCTTCCGGCGTCGACAACTGGCCCTTGACCAGAATCGTCGCGGTGATTTCCTGGCTGGACGGGTTTGGCAAATCGCCAATGCTGCCGGCGGAAACCTGGGCGTTCTGCGCGACGATGGCGGCGTTGACGTCAGCCGGCGTCAGGTTGAAACCGATGAGTTTCTGCGGATCGATCCAGATGCGCATCGCTCGCTCGGCGCCATACAGCTGCGCCTTGCCGACGCCATCCAGACGCTTGATCTCGTTCATCACGTTGCGCGCCAGATAATCGCTGAGCGCGACGTCATCAAGCTTGCCGTCACTGGACGTCAGGGTGATCAGCAAGAGGAAACCGGAAGAGACCTTCTCCACCTGCAAGCCTTGCTGATTGACCGCTTGCGGCAGGCGCGACTCGACCACTTTCAGACGGTTTTGCACGTCGACCTGCGCCAGTTCCGGATGGGTGCCGGGCTGGAAGGTCGCTTTGATGGTCGCGCTGCCAAGGCTGCTCTGCGATTCGAAGTACAGCAGGTGATCGGCACCGTTGAGCTCTTCTTCGATCAGGCTGACCACGCTTTCATCGACGGTTTGCGCCGACGCGCCAGGGTACACGGCATAGATTTCGATCTGCGGCGGCGCGACATCGGGGTATTGCGCCACCGGCAATTGCGGGATGGCCAGCGCACCGGCCAACAGGATGAACAGCGCGACGACCCAGGCAAATACCGGGCGGTCGATAAAGAACTGCGGCATAGAAAAGCGTCCTGCTTACTGACCAGAAGTCTGGGCAAGTGGAAGAGGGGTGTCGTCGATCTGCACTTTTTCGCCGGCACGGGCGTGCTGCAGGCCTTCAATGACAATGCGGTCGCCGGGCTTGAGTCCGCCGGTGACGATCCAGCGATCGTTTTGCACCGCGCCCAGTTGCACCGGTTGCTGCGCCACACGCATTTGCGCGTCGACGGTCAGCACTTGCGCGATGCCGGCGCTGTCACGTTGAACGGCGCGTTGCGGCACGGTAATACCGTTCTGGATCTTCGCCTGTTCGATGCGCACACGGATGAAACTGCCTGGCAGCAGGTCCAGATCGGGGTTTGGGAATTCGCTGCGCAGGATGATCTGGCCGGTGCCCGGATCAACCGTGATATCGCTGAACAGCAGTTTGCCCGGTAACGCATAGAGACTGCCGTCATCCTGAATCAGCGTGACCTTGACCTGATCCTGACCGACCTCCTGCAACTGCCCGGAGCGGAACGCGCGACGCAGTTCGTTGAGCTCGCGGGTCGATTGCGTGACGTCGGCGTGAATCGGGTTCAGCTGTTGAATCAACGCCAGCGGCGTGGTTTCGTTCTGCCCGACCAACGCGCCTTCGGTGACCAGTGCGCGACCGACACGCCCGGAAATCGGCGCGACGACGGTGGCGTAGCCGAGATTGAGTTTCGCCCGTTCGACGGCGGCTTTGTTCGCCGCGACATCGGCGGCGGTTTGCCGGGCATTGGCGCGCGCGTTGTCGTAGTCCTGAGCACTGATGGCTTTGTCGTCGATCAATTGCGCGTAGCGTTGTTCCTGCAATTTCGCCTGGAAGGCATTGGCTTCGGCTTTGCGCAGCGCGGCTTCGGCGCTGTCGAGGTCAGCCTTGAATGGCGCCGGATCGATGCGGAACAGCACGTCGCCCTTTTTCACGTCGCTGCCTTCGCGAAAGGTCCGTTGCAGCACCACGCCGGCAACCCGTGCGCGCACTTCGGCAATGCGCGGCGCCGCGACGCGGCCGCTGAGTTCGCTGCTGATCGACAGGGGATGGGCCTCGATGGTTTCGATGCGCACGGTGGCCGGTGGCGCCTGTTCCTCGGCTTTCGAGGACGAGTCACAGGCACTCAGCGTCAGCGCCATTGCGATCAGGCCGAGCCCGGCCAACAGTTTGTTCGACATTTACCACCCCCAATATTGATGCGCGCATCCTACGGCCAGTCGCGCAGAGTAGCGGTGAAGCTTTGTAGGCGCTGTGTGAAATTGTGTAAGGGTTTTACTCAGGGACGGGTGAGGGCGTATATCCTTTAGCCCTTGAAATTTATTGCGACAGTTGCATCGCCATCGCGGGCAAGCCCGCTCCCACAGGGATCGGTTGTGGACACAAATCATGTGAACAACCGAAAACACTGTGGGAGCGGGCTTGCCCGCGATGAGGCCTTCAATGTCGCCACCGCACTTTCTGGAACACCTCCATGCCCAACATCCTCCTGGTCGAAGACGACACCGCCCTCGCCGAACTGATTTCCAGCTATCTGGAGCGCAATGGCTATTCCGTCAGCGTCATCGGCCGTGGCGATCACGTACGGGAGCGGGCGCGAGTCAATCCGCCGGATCTGGTGATTCTCGACCTGATGCTGCCGGGCCTCGACGGCTTGCAAGTGTGCCGCTTGCTGCGTGCCGACTCGGCGACGCTGCCGATCCTGATGCTCACCGCCCGCGATGACAGCCACGATCAGGTGCTGGGCCTGGAAATGGGCGCCGACGATTACGTCACCAAGCCTTGCGAGCCGCGTGTCCTGCTGGCGCGGGTGCGTACCTTGTTGCGCCGCAGCAGCCTCGGCGAGCCGTTGACGGTCAACGATCGCATCGTCATGGGCAACCTGTGCATTGATCTGTCCGAGCGCACCGTGACCTGGCGCGAGCAGTTGGTCGAACTGTCCAGCGGCGAGTACAACTTGCTGGTCGTGCTGGCCCGGCATGCCGGCGAAGTACTGAGCCGTGACCAGATTCTGCAACGTTTGCGCGGCATCGAATTCAACGGCACCGACCGTTCGGTAGACGTCGCGATCTCCAAGCTGCGGCGCAAGTTCGACGACCACGCCGGCGAGGCACGCAAGATCAAGACCGTGTGGGGCAAGGGTTATCTGTTCAGCCGTTCCGAGTGGGAATGCTGAGCTGATGTTTCGCATCCTGTTTCGCCTGTATCTGGTGACGATTATCTCGTACAGCGCGGCGATCTATCTGGTCCCGGACCTGGTGGTCATGGCGTTCCGTGATCGTTTCGTCACCTACAACCTCGATTATTCGCGCGGCCTGCAATCGCTGATCACCAAGCAGTTCCATGCTGCGCCGCACGATCAGTGGCCGGCGATTGCGGCGTCGATGGACAAGGATTTCCAGCCGTTGCACATCGTCCTCGCGCGTATCGACGACGCCGACTTCACTGCGATCGAGCAGCAACGCCTGCGCCGTGGCGAAAACGTGGTGCGCATCGGTGACTGGGGCTGGCGCACGTTAGCGGTGACGCCGCTGAATGACGACATGGCGGTGCAAATGGTCGTGCCGCCGGACCCGATGGACGTCAATCTGTTGTACTGGAGTATCAACGTGCTGATCGGCGCGAGCCTGTTGGCGTGCCTGCTGCTGTGGTTGCGCCCGCACTGGCGCGATCTCGAACGCCTCAAGGGCACCGCCGAACGCTTCGGTAAAGGCCATTTGAGCGAACGCACGAAAATCGCCCAGAGTTCCAACATCGGCAGTCTGGCCAACGTCTTCGACACCATGGCCGGCGACATCGAAAACCTCCTGAATCAGCAACGCGACCTTCTTAACGCCGTCTCCCATGAGCTGCGTACACCGCTGACGCGCCTCGATTTCGGCCTTGCGCTGGCGCTGTCTGACGACTTGCCGACCGCAAGCCGCGAGCGTTTGCAGGGTCTGGTCGCGCACATTCGTGAACTCGATGAGCTAGTGCTTGAGCTGCTGTCCTACAGCCGCTTGCAAAACCCGGCGCAATTGCCAGAGCAGATAGAAGTCTCGCTGGACGAATTCATCGACAGCATTCTCGGCAGCGTCGACGAGGAACTGGAGTCGCCGGAAATCGTCATTGACGTGTTGCTGCATGGCCAGCTCGAACGCTTCTCGCTGGACCCGCGCCTGACCGCCCGCGCTATCCAGAACCTGCTGCGCAATGCCATGCGTTATTGCGAAAAACGCATCCAGATTGGCGTGCAGGTGAATGGCGAAGGGTGTGAGATCTGGGTCGACGACGACGGGATCGGCATCCCGGATGATGAGCGCGAACGGATTTTCGAGCCGTTCTACCGCCTGGACCGCAGCCGCGATCGGGCCACCGGTGGGTTTGGCCTGGGGCTGGCCATCAGCCGCCGGGCACTGGAAGCGCAGGGCGGCACGTTGACCGTTGAATCCTCCCCATTGGGCGGCGCCCGCTTCCGGCTATGGCTACCCACTCCCTGAAACCATGTAGGAGCTGCCGCAGGCTCGGGCCGCGATCGGACGATCTGTTGATGTTGTTTTTAAGATCAAAGGATCGCAGCCTGCGGCAGCTCCTACCCGGGTTAGATGAGGTCGTTTGACTGGATCAGGCCGACCCCGGCCAGTTGCATGCGCTCGGTCGCGGCTGCCAGCGAGCCCTGCAGATCGATCGCCCGACAGGCATCCAGCACGACAAATGCGTTGAAGCCCGCCGTGCGTGCGTCCAGCGCGGAAAACATCACGCAGAAATCCAGCGCCAGTCCGACCATATAGACCGTGTCGATGCCACGCTCCTTGAGATAGCCGGCGAGCCCGGTGACCGTGGTGCGGTCGGCTTCGAGAAACGCCGAATAACTGTCGATGTCCGGGTTGCAGCCTTTGCGAATCACCAGTTGCGCGTGGGGCAGGTCCAGTTCTGGATGGAACCCGGCGCCGGGTGTGGCCCGTACGCAATGATCCGGCCACAGCGTCTGCGGGCCGTAGGGCAACTCAATCACATCGTAAGGCTTGCGCCCGGGATGGCTCGAGGCGAACGAGGCATGCCCGGCAGGGTGCCAGTCCTGGGCAATGATGACCTGCTTGAAAAGGCCGGCGAGTCGGTTGATCAGCGGGACGATCTGATCGCCTTCAGGTACGGCCAATTGCCCGCCGGGGGTGAAGTCGTTCTGTACGTCGATGACCAGCAGCGCGCTGCGTGGGGAAATCTGCATCGGTATGTCCTCCTTGGATAATCACCCGCACAGGATAGTGGCAGAGGCCGTCATGCGCTCAGTCGTTCGATCAAATGCCTGGCCAGAACCTCTAGCTCCGGCGCCGGGTTATGCCCGATCAACATCCACGCGTGCTCGCGTTCGGTCCAGTACACCACGTTCATGGCGTGCCGCCGTTCGTGAGCCAGCGGCTGACTGCCGCTGTTGGAACGGGTGACGCACAAGGCCATGGGGCCATGCCTGGCATCGAGATAGGTTATTTGCGCGATCGGCACGCCATCGTATTCAAGCATTTGCGCGCGCTTGAACTCGGCGCCGGGCAGCTTTAGCGTAGCCGGTGCGAGGCTCAGGCCCAGCCGCGCGTCCACCGTACGCAACTGCGCGCGCTGACTCGCCTCGTCTGCCGGCAGATGATCGAGCGTCTGCGGGACATATAGCGCCATGTAGTCGCCGACCAATTCACGCCAGTTGTGGTCTTGCTGCGCTTGCCAGCCGAGCAACAGTCGATCGGCCAACACGCCGCCAGCCACCAGAGTGGCGGCCGTCGCGCCGATAAACCGGCGTCGGCTCAGGCCCGGATGTTCCGGTGACGCAATGCCGTCGAGTCGAGCCTGCAAGCGTTCCAATGGCGCTTGCTGCGCCAGTTCATCGTAGGCCGCTTTGTACGGCAGATTGCTGCGACTGAGCCATTGCACACGCAGGCTGAGCAGCGGATCGTCGGCGATCGCATTGTCGAGTTGGCTGCGCTGTTCGCGGTCGAGTTCATTGTCCAGGTACGCGACCAGTTGTTCATCCGAAGGTGTGTTCATGACCGGTCTCCTTCGGTGGTTTTCGGCACCGCTTGCAGCGGCGGGTATTCGGCGAGTTTCAGGCGTGCGGTGGCCAGGCGGCTCATCACCGTGCCGATCGGCACTTGCAGGACCTCGGCGACTTCGCGGTAGGACAAGCCTTCGACATAAGCCAGATACACGGTTTCACGCTGGGTCTCGGGCAGGGCATCGACGCGGCGTATCACTTGCGCGGCCAGCACATGGGTTTGCGCGGCGTATTCGCCATCGAACGCCAACTGGCCGTCGGCATCGACTTGGCCCGCGCCTTGACGCACACGCCGCGCGCGTACTTCATTGAGCCAGATCGAATGCAGAATGCTCAGCAGCCAACGGTCCATGCGCGTGCCGGCGATGTATTGAGCAGAACGCTCCAGCGCGCGCACACAGGTCGCCTGCACCAGATCCTCGGCGACATGCCGATTGCGCGACAGCAGCAGACCGTAGCGCCACAATCGCGCCAGATGCTGTCCGAGTTCCGCTCTGAATGCCTGATCGCTGACGATGATGGCCTCCGCTATTGATGTCAGGTTTTCGATGAGTCGTTAATGGCTTGCGCCAGGTCCTGGTATTCCTCGCACGCCGTGCCGCAGATCGACCGGATCTGCTGCAACTGTTCTTGCGCGAGGTCGACGCGGCCCTTGATCACGTAGGCTTCGCCGAGGTATTCGCGCACTTGCGCGTACTGCGGATCGAGTTTCACCGATTGCAGGTAATAGCTGATGCCTTCGTCGGTACGTCCGAGTTTGCGCGTGGCGTACCCGCGATAATTCAGCGCCTTGGCGGTGTTCGGCTGTTTCAGCGTGTCGAGCAACGCCAGTGCTTCCTCGTAGCGGCCAGCCTTGGCCAGACGATAGGCGTAATCGGTGCGGTCGGCATCGGGCAACAGGCTGCTGGTCTGCAAGACGCATTTTTGCGTTTTGCTGTCCCAGACCTGGCCTTTCGGGCATTCAGGCTTCTGCACCGGCTCGTCGTCGTCACCATTGGCGAAGGCCAGATGGCTGGACATGGCAGCCGCCAGTAGCAGCGGGGCGGCGAACATAACGGAACGGATAGTCATGGGCAAGGCTCCAGAGTGAAAGTGTCGTTTCAGTTGGAAACACGTCCCGGCAACATGCGCCGCAAGGTGTTGTCACGCAGGCCGTAGTGATGCACCAGTGCGACGATCGCGTGCAAAGAGGCGAGGATAATGATGGCCCACGCTACTTGTTCATGCAGGCCGCCAAACACCGACTTCATGCTTTTATCGAAGGCAATCAGGGTTGGGACATCAAACAGCCCGAAGAAGTTGAACGGTTCGGCCTGCGCCCAGCGCAAGAAGAACCCCAGCACGATCTGACTCAACAGCAGCGCGTACAGCGCCAGGTGTGCGGTTTTCGCCAGAATGTTCAGTGCACCCTTGTTCGCCGGCGGCAAGCGCCGCCCCTTGAACAAACGCCAGAGCACCCGGCCGACAACAATGACGGCCAGCAAGATGCCAAACGAGATGTGCAATGCCTGCAGCTCTTTGCGCAATGGCGTGCCTTTGGGCAATTGCTCCCAAATCTGCGCGCAGGCAAACAGGCCGATCACCAGCGCGGCAGTCAGCCAGTGCAGGGTCATGGTCAGTCGGTCGTAACGGACGGGCATATCAGTGGTCGTAACGCTCATGGGTCATCCTCGTGGGCAATATAGGGTTAACACCCGAGGGTGAATTTTTATTCATTGCATTGTCAGTGACTGTTCAAGGTCGCGGTAAATTCAAGCGCTATGCTCGTGAACATCCGCCGTCGATCCGATGCTTCGCCATAAGGGGAAACTGCCATGAACGAACAGCTCCATCACTCCGCCGCCGGCTACAAGACTGCTGCCGACACCTATGTCAAAGGACGGCCGGAATATCCGCCGCAGGTCGCCGACTGGCTGACCGCGACGTTGGGGCTGGATGCTCACAAGACCGTGATTGATCTCGGCGCCGGCACCGGCAAATTCACCGGCCGACTCGTGGCGACGGGCGCGCAGGTGATTGCCGTCGAACCGGTGCCGCAGATGCTTGAGAAACTCTATGAGGCATGGCCCGATGTGCTGGCCGTCAGCGGTACTGCGACGGATCTGCCATTGCCGGACGCGTCGGTCGATGTGGTGGTTTGCGCTCAGGCGTTTCACTGGTTTGCCAGTCAGGCGGCGTTGACCGAAATCGCCCGGGTGCTCAAGCCCGGTGGCAAGCTTGGACTGATCTGGAACCTGCGTGATACGCAGGCGAGCTGGGTGCCGAAACTCGATGCCATCGTCAATGCGCTGGAGGGTGATACGCCGCGTTATTACACCGGCGAATGGCGCAAGGCGTTCCCCCATCCGCGCTTCGGCCCGTTGCAATTGCAGCAGTTCCACAACGGCCATACCGGCTCAACGGAGGACGTGATTTTCAATCGAGTGCGTTCGACCAGTTTCATTGCCGCACTGCCGGACGCACAACGGGCGAAGGTTGATGAGCAGATTCGCGCGTTGATCGCGTCCGAGCCGCAGCTGCGCGGCAGGGATGTGGTGACGGTGCCCTACGAAACCGCCGCCTTCGTCACGCAAAAATCCCTGTAGGAGCTGCCGCAGGCTGCGATCTTTTGATCTGGTCTTTTAAAAATCACAATCAAAAGATCGCAGCCTGCGGCAGCTCCTACAGGGGGCGGTGTGAGAGTCCCGCATTTGGCTGAACCGCCACTGTGATGCCTTGTTATAGTTCGGGCCTCATTTTCAGCCCGGTAAAGGATCACTGCCATGACTCAATACTCCGCCTTCAGCGTCGAACTGGCCGATAACATCGCCCATGTGCAGATCAATCGCCCGGAAAAGATCAACTCGATGAACGCGGCGTTCTGGAGCGAGATCGTCGAGATTTTCCAGTGGATCGACGACACCGACGAAGTGCGCGTGGTGGTGCTCAGCGGCAACGGCAAACATTTCTCCTCGGGCATCGACCTGATGATGCTCGCCGGCGTCGCCAATGAACTGGGCAAGGACGTCGGCCGCAACGCGCGCCTGCTGCGCCGCAAGATCCTCACCCTGCAAGCCTCGTTCAATGCCGTCGACAACTGCCGCAAACCGGTGCTCGCGGCGATTCAGGGTTACTGCCTGGGCGGTGCGATCGATCTGATCGCGGCCTGCGACATGCGTTATGCCGCCGAAGACGCGCAATTCTCGATCAAGGAAATCGATATCGGCATGGCCGCCGATGTTGGCACTTTGCAACGGTTGCCACGGATCATCGGGGACGGCATGCTGCGTGAACTGGCTTACACCGGTCGCACCTTTGGCGCTGACGAAGCGCGCAGCATCGGCCTGGTCAATCGCGTCTACAGCGACAAGGACGCGTTGCTCGAAGGGGTGATCGACATCGCTCGCGAGATCGCTTCGAAGTCGCCGATCGCGGTGACCGGCACCAAGGAAATGATCAGCTACATGCGCGACCATCGCATCGACGACGGCCTCGAATACGTTGCCACCTGGAACGCCGCCATGCTGCAATCCACCGATTTGCGCGTGGCCATGGCCGCCCACATGAGCAAACAGAAACCCGAATTTCTGGACTGAGAAACCATGACAGCTCGCTGGACCACTGCAGTACTCGACACCGATCAACCGGGCGGCTGGGCCGTGGCGCGCGGCCCGGAAGGCTTTCTGTTCGATGACAACGGCGCGCTGTTCCCGCGCGAATGGCTCAAGCGTCAGGACTTGTCAGTCCTCGCCGAGCATGGCATCGGCCATCTCGATGGCGAGCCGGTGTATTTGCTGGAGTTGCGCAGTGCCAGCGAGGTGCCGGGTTGCAGCTGGAAAGGCCTGCGGGCGTTCATGCTCGATGGCGATCAGACGGTCTACAAAGTCCTCGGTTACGCCGCGCAGATTGGCACTTGGGCGCGCGAACATCGTTTCTGCGGCAATTGCGGTCAGGCGATGACGCAAGTGCCACGTGAGCGGGCGATGTATTGCCAGCCATGTGATTTGCGCAGTTATCCGCGGATTTCGCCGAGCATGATCGTGCTGATTACCCGTGGCGACGAGATTCTGTTGGCGCGCTCACCGCGTTTCGTCACCGGGGTCTACAGCACGCTGGCCGGATTCGCCGAACCTGGCGAGTCGGCCGAGGATTGCCTGATTCGCGAAGTGCGCGAGGAAGTGCAGATCGAGGTGCAGAACATTCAATACCTCGGCAGCCAGTGCTGGCCTTTCCCGCATTCGATGATGCTCGGCTTCCATGCCGAGTACGCCGGTGGCGAGATTGTCTGTCAGGAAGACGAGATCGAAGACGCCCAGTGGTTCAACGTGCACGACCTGCCGCCGTTGCCGGCGTCCAAATCGATTGCCCGTTATCTGATCGACGTCTACGTGGCGCGGCGCTTAGGCCACGCTGAACCAGTGCTGCCAAGCTAAGCGTACGGTCAAACCCAGCACCACGGTGATGAACACCGGGCGAATGAACTTGGCGCCGCCGCTGATCGCGGTGCGCGCGCCAAAGAATGCGCCGACCATCACCGACAGGCCCATGCTCAGGCCGATGATCCAGTCCACCTGCCCGGAAAACACGAACACCGACAGCGCCGCAATGTTGCTGACGAAGTTCATGCTGCGCGCCACGCCGCTGGCCTTGACCAGATCGATCGGGTAGAGCAGCAGGCTGCTCACTGTCCAGAACGCGCCGGTGCCGGGGCCGGCCACACCGTCGTAGAAACCGAGGCTGAAGCCTTGGGTCGATTGCCATTTCTTCTTGATCGGCGCGTCGCTGTCCAGCGGCGCTTTTGGCGTACCGCCGAAGAGCAAATACAAACCGCAGGCGAAGACGATCACCGGGAGCATCTTGTTCAGCCACTCCGCCGGCAGGTAATGGGCGACGATGGCGCCGGTCAATGCCCCGACCAGCGTGCCGACAATCGCGTGCACCCACTGGCGTGGATGGAACAGCTTGCGTTTGTAGAAGGTGAAACTGGCGGTGGCCGAGCCGAACGTCGAGCTGAGTTTATTGGTGCCCAGCACCAGGTGCGGTGGCAGGCCGGCGGTCAGCAGCGCAGGCGTGGTCAACAGACCGCCACCGCCGGCGATGGCATCGATGAAACCGGCAATGAAAGCGACGATAGCCAGAATGGCCAGGGTGGTGAGGTCAACGCTGAGTTCGAAAGGCATGGAATCGGCTTATTCGGCAGGGCGCAGAACGGGAGCTGCGGGGAGGGCGGTCATGTTACCTGTATCCAACTTTTGCGGCGACCCGTCTGACGCCTTCGCGAGCAGGCTCGCTCCCACAGTTTTTGGGTTGGTCACAAAATCAATATTCACCAAAAATCCCCTGTGGGAGCGGGCTTGCTCGCGAAGGCGGCATCCCAGCCAATGCAAAACCTACTGTTGCCCACTCAACATCCAGCCAACAAATCCCCCTTAAAAAAACATCTTGATAGCCGGGAAACCCAAAAAAATCAGGCACTCCAGCCTTGGCACGCTTGCTGCTCTATCACTCCCATCTCCCCCAAATGTCCCGAGGACACGCCAATGAGTCAGCAAGCCGTGAAATTTGCCTACTGGGTGCCGAACGTCAGCGGTGGGCTGGTGGTCAGTAAGATTGAACAGCGCACCGACTGGGGCATCGACTACAACCGCAAACTCGCACAGATCGCTGAAGCCGCCGGGTTCGAATACGCGCTGACGCAGATCCGCTTCACCGCCGGTTACGGCGCCGAGTTCCAGCACGAGTCGGTTGCGTTCAGCCATGCCCTGCTGGCCGCAACGAGCAAACTCAAAGTGATCGCGGCGATTCTGCCCGGGCCGTGGCAACCGGCGCTGGCGGCGAAACAATTGGCGACCATCGATCAACTCACCAACGGGCGCATCGCGGTAAACATCGTCAGCGGCTGGTTCAAAGGTGAGTTCCAGGCCATCGGCGAACACTGGCTGGAGCACGACGAGCGCTACCGCCGTTCCGAGGAGTTCATTCGCTCGTTGCGGGGTGTCTGGAGTCAGGACAACTTCACCTTTCGCGGCGACTTCTACCGTTTCGACAATTACACCCTCAAGCCAAAACCACTGGGCCGTCCGGAAATCTTTCAGGGCGGCAGCTCGCGTGCGGCGCGGGACATGGCCGCAAGGGTTTCGGACTGGTATTTCACCAACGGCAATAGCGTTGAAGGGATCAAGGCGCAGGTTGACGATATTCGTGGCAAAGCGGCGGCGAATAACCATTCGGTGAAGATCGGCGTCAACGCGTTCGTCATCGCCCGTGACACCGAGGAAGAGGCGCGGGCAGTGCTGGCGCAGATCATCGATCAGGCCGATCCGGAAGCGGTGAATGCCTTTGGCGACGCAGCGAAACAGGCGGGCAGGGCGTCACCGGAGGGAGAGGGTAACTGGGCGAAATCGACGTTCGAGGATCTGGTGCAGTACAACGATGGTTTCAAGACCAACCTCATCGGTACACCGTTGCAGATTGCCGAGCGGATTGTCGCGCTGAAAGCGGTGGGGGTGGATCTGGTGTTGGCGGGCTTTCTGCATTTTCAGGAAGAGGTGGAATACTTCGGCCAGCGCGTGTTGCCATTGGTGCGCGAACTTGAATCCAAAAAAACCGCAGCAGTAGCCTGATCGCAACACATCCCCTGTAGGAGCTGCCGAAGGCTGCGATCTTTTGATCTTGAAAACAACATCAAAAGATCGCAGCCTTCGGCAGCTCCTACAGAGGGTGAGGTCATGCGCTTGGCTTACAGGCCGAGGTCGGACAGGCCCGGGTGATCATCCGGGCGGCGGCCCAGTGGCCAACGGAACTTGCGTTCGCTCTCTTTGATCGGCAGGTCGTTGATGCAGGCATAGCGCTGGAACATCAAGCCCTGCTCATCAAACTCCCAATTCTCGTTGCCATAGGAGCGGAACCAGTTGCCCGAATCGTCGTGCCATTCATAGGCGTAACGCACGGCGATGCGCGTGTCCGAATACGCCCAAAGCTCCTTGATCAAACGGTAATCCAGCTCTTTTGCCCATTTGCGCGTCAGGAAAGCCTTGGCTTCTTCGCGGTTGTCGGCGAACTCGGCGCGGTTGCGCCATTTCGTGTCGAGGGTGTAAGCCAGCGATACCTTTTCCGGATCGCGGGAGTTCCAGCCATCCTCGGCCAAACGAACTTTGTCGATGGCCGATTCACGATTGAAGGGCGGCAATGGCGGACGTACCTGGGCTGCAGTAGACATGTCAGATCTCCCGATAAAATTTTCGATTCAACAACAAGTCCGGCTTATTCAGGCGTTACAGGTCCAATAACTTACGCGCCATGCATTGCGCATTATCGGCGGCACTGTGATCACCCATGACAAGCGCGACGGTAATGGCCCCGTCAATCAGAATCAGCAACTGTCTGGCTAACTGTTGCGGATCTTCGGCGCCATGTTCGGTACACAACTCGCACACGTAGTCGAGCAGCTTCTGTTTGTGTTCTTTGGCGACCCGCCGTACCGGGTTCTGTGGATCACCGGTCTCGCCGCTGGTGTTGATGAACGCGCAGCCACGGAAGCCTTCCGAGGCGAACCAGCTCTTGAGTACGGTAAACAGGTTGAGCAAGCGACCGGCCGGGGTTTCGGCCTGATCGACAGCATTTCTGTACCAGTGCATCCAGCGCTCGTCGCGGCGTTGCAGGGCGGCGACGGTCAGCGCGTCCTTGTCGGCGAAGTAGCGGTAAATGCTTTTTCTCGAGACGCCGGCGGTTTTCACCAGGAGATCCATGCTGGTGGCAGCGATGCCACTTTTGTAGATCAACTTTTCGGTGACGTCGAGGATGATGTTACGTGTGTCGTTGCTAGAGGTTTCGTTCATGCGGCAAACAGTAGAACGGTTGTTCTTCTTGGTCAAGCTGGCATTTTTATCGGCCGTGAAATTGCCTTCGCGAGCAGGCTCGCTCCCACATGGGAATGCATTTCAAACGTGGGAGCGGGCTTGCTCGCGAAGAGGTTATTACAGACACTAACAAGACCCGAAGGATGTGATGGTGTAAGCTCTCGGGTTCTTCGGATTCGACCCATTGCGAGCCCTATGCCGTTGCTTTTCAAACGTTCCTTGCTGCCCAAACTGCGCAGCTTTCCGCTGACCGCCGAGGCCGTGACCATTCTGTCCGGCGCCGCCGAGTTTCGTCGTTGCCTGCTGGAGAAAATCGCCACGGCGACCCAGCGCATCTACATCGTCGCGCTGTATCTGCAGCAAGACGAAGCCGGTCAGGAAATCCTCGATGCCCTGCACGCTGCCAGGCTCAAGCGCCCCGAGCTGGAAATCGCCGTGGTCGTCGATTGGCTGCGCGCCCAGCGCGGCTTGATCGGTGCCGGCAAACAGCCGGGTAACGCGGCGTGGTATCAAGAGATGACCCGCACGCACCAGAGCGAAGTGCCGGTCTACGGCGTCCCGGTGCAAACCCGCGAACTGTTTGGCGTCCTGCACCTGAAAGGCTTTGTGATCGACGATTGTGTGGTCTACAGCGGTGCGAGCCTGAACAACGTCTACCTGCACAAGTTCGACAAGTACCGCTTCGACCGTTATCACGTTCTGCAAAGCCACGAGCTGGCAGACTCGATGCATCACCTGGTCAAGCATGGCCTGATTGAATCGAAAGCCGTGCATCGTCTCGACCTGCCGAACCTGCCGACCACGCGCAGCCTGCGCAATGACATCGGTGATTTGCGCAGTCGCCTCAAATACGCGACCTACGACACGGCCACTGGCAGCACCGCCAGAGATGGCTTGTCGGTTACGCCGTTGCTGGGTGTCGGCAAGAACAACCCGCTGAACCGCGCGATTATCGAACTGATCGCCAGCGCGCAAAAGCAGCTGACCATCTGCACGCCATATTTCAACCTGCCGTTGGGGGTGATCCGCGAGATCAACCGCGCGCTGGCTCGTGGCGTGAAGATCGACATCGTGGTCGGCGACAAGACCGCCAACGACTTCTACATCCCGCCAAGCGAGCCGTTCAAGGTGATCGCGGCGTTGCCGTATCTCTACGAAATCAGCCTGCGCCGGTTTGCCAAGCGGCATCAGCGCACGATCGACAGCGGGCAGTTGAACCTGCACCTGTGGCGTGATGGCGACAACACCTATCACCTCAAAGGCATGTGGATCGACCAGCGTTATACCCTGCTGACCGGCAACAACCTCAATCCCCGGGCGTTCCGTCTCGATCTGGAAAATGCCTTGCTGATCGATGATCCGAAAGGAGAATGGCTGGCGCCACGGGCGAAGGAGCTGGAAGAGATTTTCCGCCATACCACGCGGATCGACAGCTTTCAGAATCTGGAGACGCTGCCGGAGTACCCAGGCGCGGTGGCCAAGTTTCTCAAGCGCGTGAGCCGGGTGCGGATCGAGCGGTTGCTCTACCGGATTCTCTAAAATCAAAATGATCTAGTGCTGCTGATAAAGCCTTCGCGAGCAAGCCCGCTCCCACAGTTGGAATGCATTCCCATGTGGGAGCGGGCTTGCTCGCGAAGGGGCCAGACCAGGCGCTACAAAACGTTAATTCAGACCCAACTTCCCACGCAACGTGGACAGGTCTTCCGCCAAAGTATTAACCGGCCCGACCAGCGCCTTGCGGTCGCTGTCCTTGACCTTGTCATACGTCTCGAACCCGCCATCCTTGGTCTTGTACTTGGCCAGAATCTTGTCGACGGTGGCAAAGTTCTTGTCGACCTTGGCTACGAAAGCCTTGTCCTGTTTTTCGATTTGCGGACGGAACAGATCGACGATTTTCTTCGCACCGTCGATGTTGCCCTGGAAGTCATACAGGTCGGTGTGGCTATAGCGGTCTTCTTCACCGGAGATCTTGGTCGCGGCGACTTCTTCCAGCAGCGCAGCTGCGCCACCGACGACTTTCTCAGGCGGGAAGGTCAGGCCGGCGACGCGGGTCTGCAGGTCTTTGACGTCGCTGTTGAGTTTGTCCGCCAGTTCATTAAGGCCTTGGGTGCTTTTCTCCGAGAACAACGTGTATTCGATACGATGGAAACCGGTGAAGTCGTCAGCCTTAACGCCTTTCTCGTGGTCGTCGACGCGGGAGTCGATGGACGCATCGAGGTCACTGAACAGCTCGGCAATCGGCTCGATCGACTCGTAGTAAACGCGGGTCGGTGCGTAGAGCTTTTGCGCGGTGGCCAGGTCGCCTTTCTTCACTGCATCGGTGAACTGCTGGGTGTGGCTGCCCAGTTCATCGAGTTGTTCGGTGACGTAGATCTTGTAGTCCGAAACCGGCCCGACCAGATCCAGCGGTGCTGTGGCAGCGAATGCCGACAGCGGGGTGTTGAGCAAACCAAGGGTCAGCAATAACGCGAGTGGCGTCTTTTTCATGGGGGCGGCTCCAGTGTTGAATGTTGTTTTTATGCAGCGGTTTTCGGTTGTGTGGCGTTGAGCAGCGAGCGACCGATGAAATCCTTGTCGCCCGTGATACCCGGAAGGGTGAAGAAGTAGCCGCCGCCGACCGGTTTGAGGTATTCCTCAAGCGGTTCGCCGTTGAGGCGGGTCTGCACGGTGATGAAGCCTTTTTCCAGATCGGCCTGATAACAGATGAACAGCAGGCCCATGTCGAGTTGGCCGTTCTTGTTCACGCCATTCGAATAGTTGAACGGACGACGCAGGATCAGGTTGGCTTGGCTCGCGGCAGTGCGCGGGTTGGCCAGACGAATGTGCGCGTCGAGTTTGGTCAGCTTGCCTTCTGGATCTTTGTGGTAATCCGGGACCTCGGTTTCATGCTGGGCACCCATCGGCGCGCCGCTGGTTTTGACCCGGCCGATGATGCTTTCCTGTTCCTGCAACGGCGTGCGGTCCCAGCGTTCGACGAAGTTGCGGATGATCCGCACCGCTTGGTAACTGCCGTGAGCAGCCCAGGCCGGTTCATCGCTGCCCGGTTGCACCCAGACGATGCTGTCCATGGCTTTCGCGTCGTTGGAGTTCGGGTTGGCCGAGCCGTCGCGAAAACCGAGGAAGTTACGCGCCGATTGTGCCGGCACACCCGGTTTCGCCGGGGCTTGCGGCGGCACGCTGCCTTCCTGCTTCCAGCGCACCAGCAGCAGGTCAGGGAGGTTTTTGACGATGTCGCGCAGGGCGTGAATGTTGGTGTCGGTGGTGTTCGAGCAGAACTGCAAACTCAGGTCGCCATGGCAGCAATCGGCTTCCAGCGCATCGTTGGGGAAACCGACCATGCGGATCAGGCGCTTGGGCTTGGCGTCGGCCAGACCGAAACGTTCGTCGAACAGCGATTCGCCGACGGAAACGGTGATGGTCAGGTTGTCCGGCGTCACGTTCGGGCCGAGGATGCCGGAGTCCGGCGGCGGCAGTTTCGGGTCGATCTGCGCAACCGGGCCGCCCTTCATCAGGAAGGCGATGCGTTCGTTGAGAGTGCGGAACAGCCGCTCGAGGTCTTCGCGATCACTGGCCAGCACGTCGAATGAAACCAGCATGCCCGAGGCCGGACGCGGGGTGACGATGCCGGTCTGGTGCGTGCCGTGGAAGTCGTGGCGATCTTCGGTCTTGTCGCTGCTCGGTGCTTCAGTGACTTGTGCGGGCGCGGCGGCCATCGCCGGGCAGCTCAGCGCTGAACCTGCGAGGGCGACACCGGCGGCGCCCATGCCCATCAGGACACGGCGACGTTGCAGGTTGAGTGGTTCTGAATCGTTCATCGGTACTCGTCTTCTGCTTACAGGCCGGAGAGGCCGAGGGCGGGATCAATGCCATCAAGTGCGTCGGCCAGAGCCTGGGCCTTGTCGGCGATCTGCTTGCGTTGTTCGCCGCTGACGGAGTCGTAGCTGGCGTAGCCGTCCTTGATCTTGTAGCTGTTGAGTTCTGTGTCGAAGTCCGCCAGTGCCTGATCGATTTTTGGCAGCAGCTCGGCGGCTGATTTGGTCAGCATCGGCCGCAGCAGATCGACGACTTTGTGCGCGGTTTGCGCGTTGCCGGCGAATCCGTTGAGATCGCTGTGGCTGTAGCGTTCTTCTTCACCGCTGGCGGCGCGCACGTCGGCCAGCGTGTTGAGGTTGCGCACGACGATATTGACCAATTGCTCTGGCGGCAGGGTCTGGGCGAGCAATTGCTGCTTGAGCGTGGTGACGTCGCCCAGCAGGCGCTGGGAAACGGCGGCCAGGTCATCGAGTTTGCGTTGCTGGAACAACGCATATTCGATGCGGTGGAAACCGACAAAGGCCGGATCCTGCTCGCGCTTTTCGAAGTAATCGGCGCGGGCGTTGATATTGTTGTCCAGCTCGGCGAGACGTTGCGCCGCCGGAGCCAGACGCTGATAAGCCGCACGGGCTGGCAGGTAAAGGGCCTGCGCCTGGCTCAGGTCGCCGCTGGCAATTGCCTGATCGAGTGCGGTCACGGCTTTGATCAGTGCGCTGCTCTGGCTGGCCAGGTACACGCGAAATTCCGACAGCGGGCCGACGAAAGCGACCATCGACGGTTTGGCTTTGGCGGCGGCATCAGACGCCGCCGTCGCTGTGACGTGCAGAGTGCCGCGCGGGTTGCTGAGCAAGCCACAGGTGATCGCATAGTCGCCGGGCTGCAGGTTGGCGTTGATCACCTGACTCAGGCCGGGGGCGATGTTTTCGCGTTCTTCGACGACCAGCACGCCGTCGAGGATTTCCCATTCCACCGCGCGCTCGGAGCGGTTGACGATGCGGAAACTGGCGCGACCGGCCGGCACCGTCAGCGCATTCGGCTCGCAACTGCCCGGATGGATATTCACCACTACTTCATCGTGATTGTGCTGACGCTTGGCCGCAGCCATTTTCGAGGCGTACCAGAACAGGCCTCCGGCGGCGATCATGATGACCACCGAACCGGCCACCGCCCAACGCAAGGCGCGGGGAGGGGAGGCCTGAGGAGTATTAGGCTTTGACATGGAGGCCCTTATTGGCTGGAAGCTGAAGACGATTTGGCGGCGGCTTTGGTATTTGGGAGCGGAGCAGCCGGCGCGGCGGGATAGAAAAACATCACCAGCGCCACCACCAGATAGAGCAGATACGCGCCGAGGGTGCTGACGGTCGGCGTGTCCTGGTAACCGAACATGCCGGCCAGCACCGAACCCAACGGGCCGTCCATCGGCAGCGTCGCGCTGAAATCGAAGAGCACGGTTTGCAGGTGATTCCACAGCCCGGCTTCATGCAGCGCCTGCACCGAGTTGGCGAGAATCCCCGCAGCCACCACCAGAATGAACAGCCCGGTCCACTTGAAGAAGGCGGAAAGATTGAGGCGCATGCTGCCGCTGTAGATCAGGAAACCGACGATGATTGCCAGAATCAGGCCGAGCAGGGCACCGATCGGCGCGCCCGGGCCTTCGCTTTGCTGGAACACCGCGAGCAGGAAGAACACCGTTTCCAGGCCTTCGCGGGCGACAGCGAAGAAGACCATGGCGATCAGCGCGATGACCTGATGTTTTGAGGAAGTCAGCGCGTGATCCAGCGAGGCTTGCAGCGAGTGTTTGATCGAACGCGCGACTTTGCGCATCCAGAACACCATGGAACTGAGAATGCCCACGGCCACCAGCCCGACCACGCCTTCGAACAGCTCCTGCTGCTTCTGCGGGAATTCGGCGCTGACCAGTTCCAGGCCACCGCCGACCAACAGCGCCAGAGCAGCCGCAAGGAATACGCCAATCCACACGGCAGGCATCCACTGGCCACGGCCGGTTTGCTGGAGGTAGCTGGCGATGATGCCAACGATCAGCGCGGCTTCGATGCCTTCGCGCAGCATGATCAGAAAAGGAACGAGCATTCGGTGTCCAATAAGTCATTCGTAGAGGTTACAAGTTGTAACATAATGACAACCATTCTCACATGACATTCATTGACATGAACCTGAACGAAAGCTGAACAACTCGAAGAACAACCATTCTCATCCCCGCGTTGCTCGGAAACATGTAGGCGCTGTCGAGTGCAACGAGGCTGCGATCTTTTGATCTGGTTTTTGTAAAATCAACATCAAAGATCGCAGCCTGCGGCAGCTCCTACATGTTGCGGTAAGATGCGCGTCACTCGAAAACAACAGGGCTTACTGCGTTCCATGTCGGAAAAAGACACCATCGCCGTTCAACTGGTGCGTGAAGCGCTGCTGCAAAGTTGTGCTCCGGGCGTGGCCACGGACGAAGTCCTGAACAAGATCGGGATCGATCCGGCGCTGCTGCAATCGGCGAGCGGCCGGGTGCCGGCCTCGCAGTACGCAAAACTCTGGCGTTTGCTCGCGCGGCGAGGCGATGACGAGTTTTTCGGCATGGACCCGCGCAAGCTCAGGTCTGGCAGCCTGGAATACCTCTGCCGCAGCGCGATGGCGCAACCGACACTGGCGGCGGGTTTGAGCAGCGGCCTGGGTTTTCTGTCGTTGATGCTGGAGCGCATGCCGGCGCAGTTGGTGCATCAGCAGAGTCTGGCCGAGATTGTTCTACTGGAAGATGACCTTGAGCCGCGCCGTGCCTTCAGCTATTTCACTTATTGGATGATCGTCCACGGCGTTGCCTGCTGGCTGGCGGGCCGGCGGATTCCGATTCTGGCGATTGAGCTGCGCTGCCCGGCACCGGACTTCACCGATGACTACCGGGTAATGTTCTCGGAAAACCTGCGTTTCGACCGGCCGCGTACGCGGATGATTTTCTCGGCGGATTGCCTGGATCTGCCGATCAAGCGTTCTGCCGAAGAGCTGAAACGCTTTCTGGCCCATGCGCCGGCCAACATTCTGGTCAAGTACCGCGACCCGCAAAGTCTGGCCAGTCGGATCAAGCAGGATCTGCGGCAGTTGCCGGCTGAGCAGTGGCCGGAAACCGAGGCACTGGCGCAGCAACTGTGCATGTCGGCCTCGACCTTACGCCGGCGTCTGGCGGAGGAAGGGCAGACCTATCAAGGCCTCAAGGACAGTGTGCGCAAGGAGTTGGCGATTGTCTGGCTGGCGGAGCCTTCGATCAGTTTTGTCGAGATTGCCAGCCGTTTGGGCTTTGCCGATGCCAGTTCGTTTTACAAGGCGTTTCGCAAGTGGTCGGGATCGAATCCGGGCCACTACCGGACGCTGATTCTGAATGAGGTTGTCTGACCCGGCCCTATCGCGAGCAGGCTCACTCCTACATTTGGAAGGCATTCCTCTGTAGGAGCTGCCGAAGGCTGCGATCTTTTGATCTTGTTTTAAAAAGGTCAACGTCAAAAGATCGCAGCCTTCGGCAGCTCCTACAGGGGGCGATGTTGAGCTGTCTTGGCCAAACCAGTCAGCCACTTTGATGGCTTTGACCATTGCTCCAAGCCCCGTACAGCGCGACTATCCCTCTGTTGTTTACGCTTCCCAGCCTAATAAAAACACAGAGGGATTCTGGCAATGCGCGATTACTTGTCTGCCACCACACAGTTCAACTATCAGCACACCGTGGAAGCCGCGCTCAGCGGTTCGCTTGAGGCACTCAACGCCTGCGTCGAATGCTGTGACCGTCACGCGTTGCCGGGGCGCATCGCGCTGTTCTGGGAAGGCCGCGACGGCGCCAGTGCGACATACACCTTCAGCGACCTGCAGGACAAAGCCGCGCGTTTCGCCAATTTCCTCCTCGCCCAAGGCGTGCAGAAGGGTGACAAGGTCGCCGGCCTGCTGCCGCGCAACATCGAATTGCTCATCACCGTGTTCGCTACCTGGCGCATCGGCGCGGTGTATCAGCCACTGTTCACCGCGTTCGGCCCCAAGGCCCTCGAACATCGCCTCAACAGCTCCGGCGCCAAAGTCGTGGTCACCGACGCGGTCAACCGGCCGAAACTCGCCGACGTCGCCGATTGCCCGACCCTCGTCACCGTCGGCGGCGCCAAAGGCCAGGGCATCGTCCGTGGCGATTTCAGCTTCTGGGCCGAACTGGCCAATTATTCCAACGTCTGCGAGCCGGTGCTGCTGACTGGCGAAGACCCGTTCCTGCTGATGTTCACCTCGGGCACTACCGGCCCGTCGAAAGCGCTGTCGGTGCCGCTGAAAGCCATCGTCGCGTTCCAGAGCTACACCCGCGATGCCGTCGATCTGCGCCCGGAAGATGCGTTCTGGAACGTCGCCGATCCGGGTTGGGCCTATGGCATTTATTTCGGCGTCACCGGCCCATTGTCGATGGGCCACCCGATCACCTTCTACGATGGCCCGTTCACCCTCGAAAGCACCTGCCGGGTGATCAACAAGTACGGCATCACCAACCTCACCGGTTCGCCGACGGCTTATCGACTGCTGATCGCTGGCGGTGATGAGTTTGCCAAGTCGATCAAGGGCAAGCTGCGCATTGTCAGCAGCGCCGGCGAACCGTTGAACCCGGAAGTGATTCGCTGGTTCGCCGACAACCTCGACGTGGTCATTCATGATCACTACGGCCAGACCGAACTGGGCATGGTGCTGTGCAACCACCACGGCCTCGAACACCCGGTACACATCGGTGCCGCCGGTTTCACCTCGCCGGGGCATCGCATTGTTGTGCTCGACGAGCAATACAACGAACTCGGCGTCGGTCAGCCGGGCATTCTCGCCATCGACCGTCCGCAATCGCCGATGTGCTGGTTCGGCGGCTACCAAGGCGCGCCAACCAAGGCGTTCGTCGGCGATTACTACCTGAGCGGCGACACCGTGGAATGGAATCCGGACGGCAGCATCAGCTTCGTCGGTCGCAGCGATGACGTGATCACCACTTCCGGCTACCGGGTCGGCCCGTTCGACGTGGAAAGCGCGTTGATCGAACACCCGGCGGTGGTCGAAGCTGCAGTCGTCGGCAAACCGGACCCGGAGCGCACCGAACTGGTCAAAGCCTTTGTCGTGCTCAGTGCGCAATACCGCGCGGCGCCGGAGCTGGCCGAAGAGCTGCGCCAACACGTGCGCAAGCGTCTGGCCGCGCATTCGTACCCGCGTGAAATCGAATTTGTCAGCGAATTGCCCAAGACCCCCAGTGGCAAATTGCAGCGCTTTATCTTGCGCAACCAGGAAATCGCCAAGGCTCAAGAGGCCGCGGCGCATAACGTTTCAGCTTGAATCAGGAATTACAGTCATGCAGATCGAGAACAAGGTTTTTATCGTTACCGGCGGCGCCTCCGGCCTCGGTGCCGCCACCGCTGAATTGCTGGTGAATGCTGGCGCCAAAGTCATGCTGGTGGACATGAACGCCGAAGCCGTCGCCGCGCAGGCTCAGCGTCTCGGCGCGCACAGCGTGGTGGCCGACATCAGTAACGAAGCCGCTGCCGAAGCCGCCGTGCAGGCAACGGTCGCAGCGTTTGGCAACCTCAATGGCCTGGTCAACTGCGCCGGCATCGTTCGTGGCGAGAAGATCCTCGGCAAGAATGGCCCGCATGCGCTGAGCAGTTTTGCGCAGGTGATCAACGTCAATCTGATCGGCAGCTTCAACATGCTGCGTCTGGCTGCTGCAGCGATTGCCGAGTCCGAGGCCAATGCTGATGGCGAGCGCGGTGTAATCATCAACACCGCCTCGGTGGCAGCATTCGACGGCCAGATCGGTCAGGCGGCTTACGCTGCCTCCAAAGGCGCCATCGCCAGTCTGACACTGCCGGCCGCCCGTGAACTGGCGCGTTTCGGCATCCGTGTGATGACCATCGCCCCGGGCATTTTCGAAACCCCGATGATGGCTGGAATGACCCCGGAAGTACGTGACTCGCTGGCCGCCGGCGTACCGTTCCCGCCGCGCTTGGGCAAGCCTGCCGAGTACGCTGCACTGGTTCGGCATATCATCGAAAACAGCATGCTCAACGGCGAGGTGATCCGTCTCGACGGCGCCTTGCGCATGGCCGCCAAGTAAGGAGGATTTGTCATGACTATTTCCAACGATCCGATTGTTATCGTCAGCGCCGTGCGCACGCCAATGGGCGGTTTTCAGGGCGAACTGAAAAGCCTCAGCGCACCGCAACTCGGTGCTGCCGCGATCAAGGCTGCGGTGGAACGCGCCGGTGTCGCCAGCGATTCGGTTGATGAGGTGTTGTTCGGTTGCGTGTTGCCGGCGGGGCTCGGTCAGGCACCGGCCCGTCAGGCTGCATTGGGCGCCGGGCTGGATAAATCGACCCGTTGCACCACCGTCAACAAGATGTGCGGTTCGGGCATGGAAACCACGATTCTCGCTCATGACATGTTGATCGCTGGCAGTGCAGATGTGGTGATTGCCGGCGGCATGGAAAGCATGTCCAACTCGCCGTATCTGCTCGATCGCGCCCGCGCCGGTTACCGCATGGGCCACGGCCGGGTGCTCGATTCGATGTTCCTCGATGGCCTCGAAGACGCCTACGACAAGGGCCGCCTGATGGGTACCTTCGCTGAGGATTGCGCCGAGACCAACCACTTCAGCCGCGAAGCTCAGGACGCCTTCGCCATCGCCTCGACCACCCGCGCGCAGCAGGCGATCAAGGACGGCAGCTTCAAGGACGAGATCGTCCCGCTGACTGTGACGGTTGGCAAAGAGCAGGTGCTGATCAGCCACGACGAGCAGCCGCCAAAAGCCAAGCTGGACAAGATCGCCTCGCTGAAACCAGCATTCCGCGAAGGCGGCACGGTGACGGCGGCGAACTCCAGCTCGATTTCTGACGGGGCGGCGGCGTTGGTGCTGATGCGTCAGTCGCAGGCACAGAAACTGGGGTTGAAACCGTTGGCTGTTATACATGGCCACGCTGCGTTCGCCGACACCCCGGGCCTGTTCCCGGTGGCGCCGATTGGTGCGATCAAGAAGCTGATCAAGAAAACCGGCTGGTCGCTGGGTGACGTCGATCTGTTCGAGGTCAATGAAGCGTTCGCTGTGGTCGGCATGGCCGCGATGACGCACCTGGAAATCCCCCACGACAAGCTCAATGTGCATGGTGGCGCTTGTGCGCTGGGCCATCCGATCGGTGCTTCCGGTGCGCGGATTCTGGTCACGCTGCTTTCGGCGCTGCGCCAGCGCCAGCTCAAACGCGGCATCGCCGCGATCTGCATCGGCGGCGGCGAAGCCACGGCCATGGCCGTGGAATGCCTCTACTAAACACACCACCCCTGTAGGAGCTGCCGAAGGCTGCGATCCGTTGACTTTGCTTTTTAAGATCAAAAGATCGCCGCCTCGTTGCACTCGGCAGCTCCTACATGAGTTGACTTCTGTAGGAGCTGCCGAAGGCTGCGATCCATTGATTTTGCTTTTTAAGATCAAAAGATCGCAGCCTGCGGCAGCTCCTACAGGGGATTGTGGTAAACCGGATTTAAGGATTCAGCATGATTCCCAACGAAGACCAAACCCAGATCCGCGACATGGCCCGGCAGTTCGCCGAGGAGCGCCTCAAACCGTTTGCCGCCGAGTGGGATCGCGAGCACCGTTTTCCCAAGGAAGCCATTGGTGAGATGGCCGAGCTGGGCTTCTTCGGCATGCTCGTGCCGGAACAGTGGGGCGGTTGCGACACCGGCTATCTGGCCTACGCCATGGCCCTGGAAGAAATCGCCGCTGGCGATGGCGCCTGCTCGACGATCATGAGCGTGCACAACTCGGTCGGCTGCGTGCCGATCCTCAAGTTCGGCAACGACGACCAGCGTGAACGCTTCCTCAAACCGCTGGCCAGCGGCGCGATGCTCGGTGCGTTTGCACTGACTGAACCGCAAGCCGGCTCGGACGCCAGCAGCCTGAAAACCCGCGCACGCCTCGAAGGCGATCACTACGTGCTGAACGGCTGCAAACAGTTCATCACCTCCGGGCAAAACGCCGGGATTGTCATCGTCTTTGCGGTCACCGATCCCGGTGCCGGCAAGCGCGGCATCACGGCATTCATCGTGCCGACCGACTCACCGGGCTACAAAGTCGCACGGGTCGAAGACAAGCTCGGCCAGCACGCCTCCGATACCTGCCAGATCCTCTTCGAAGATGTGCAAGTGCCGGTGGCCAACCGTTTGGGCGAGGAGGGCGAGGGCTACAAGATCGCTCTGGCCAACCTTGAGGGCGGTCGCGTCGGCATCGCTTCGCAATCGGTGGGCATGGCCCGCGCCGCGTTCGAAGCCGCGCGTGATTACGCCCGTGAGCGCGACACCTTCGGCAAGCCGATCATCGAGCATCAGGCCGTGGCCTTCCGTCTCGCCGACATGGCCACGCAGATTGCCGTTGCCCGGCAAATGGTCCACTACGCTGCAGCGCTGCGTGACAGCGGCCAAACGGCGCTGGTCGAGGCGTCGATGGCCAAGCTGTTCGCGTCGGAGATGGCTGAGAAGGTCTGTTCGATGGCGTTGCAAACCCTCGGCGGGTACGGTTACCTCAACGACTTCCCGCTGGAACGTATCTACCGCGACGTGCGCGTCTGCCAGATCTACGAAGGCACCAGCGACATTCAGCGCATGGTCATCTCCCGCAACCTGTAAACCCAACCCCTGTAGGAGCTGCCGCAGGCTGCGATCTGTTGACGTTGATTTTTTGAAAGAAAGATCAACAGATCGCAGCCTGCGGCAGCTCCTACAGAAGGCGAATTGAGGAGTTATGTATGAGTTATGAAACGATTCTGCTGGAAAACCATGGCCGTGTTGGCCTGATCACCCTGAACCGCCCGCAGGCGCTGAACGCCCTGAACGCGCAACTGGTCAGCGAAGTGAACCAGGCGCTCGATGCGCTGGAAGCGGACGCCAACATCGGCTGCATCGTCATCACCGGATCGAGAAAAGCCTTCGCCGCCGGCGCCGATATCAAGGAAATGGCCGAGCTGACCTACCCGCAGATCTACATGGATGATCTGTTCAGCGACAGCGATCGCGTCGCCAACCGGCGCAAGCCGATCATCGCGGCGGTGAATGGTTTCGCCCTCGGCGGTGGCTGTGAACTGGCGCTGATGTGCGACTTCATTCTGGCCGGCGACAATGCCAGATTCGGTCAACCGGAAATCAATCTCGGCGTGTTGCCGGGCATGGGCGGCACACAGCGTCTGACCCGCGCGGTGGGCAAGGCCAAGGCCATGGAAATGTGCCTGAGCGGGCGTTTGATCGATGCAGTTGAGGCTGAACGTTGCGGGATTGTCGCGCGCATTGTGCCGAGTGATGAGCTGCTCGATGAAGCGCTGAAAGTAGCAGCAGTGATTGCCAGCAAATCGTTGCCGATTGCGATGATGGTCAAGGAAAGCGTCAATCGTGCCTTCGAAGTGAACCTTACAGAAGGCGTGCGTTTTGAGCGTCGCGTATTCCATGCGGCGTTTGCCACGCAGGATCAGAAGGAAGGGATGGCGGCGTTCGTGGCCAAGCGGGCGCCGGAGTTCAAGGGTAAGTAAGGCGCGGGGCTGACTGACGCCTTCGCGAGCAGGCTCGCTCCCACATGAGGTTCTCGGCGTTCACAAAACCGGTGTTCGCTGGAGATCTCTGTGGGAGCGAACCTGCCCGCGAAGCTTTTAAAAAGCCCCTCACCCTAACCCTCTCCCCGAGGGAGAGGGGACTGACTGGGGGATATTGATGATCTGCGCCGACCTGAAAGAGCTGTACTGAATCCCTGATCGACCTGGTTTACCCAGTCCATAATCGACCGGGTCTTTCAGGTCGATGTATGACGCCAGACACCACGGTCGGCTCCCTCCCCCTGAGGGAGAGGGGACTGACTGGGGGATATTGATGATCTGCGCCAACCTGAAAGAGCTGTACTGAATCCCTGATCGACCTGGTTTACCCAGTCCATAATCGACCGGGTCTTTCAGGTCGATGTATGACGCCAGACACCACGGTCAGCTCCCTCCCCCCGAAGGAGAGGGGACTGACTGGGGGATATTGATGAGCTGCGCCGACTTGATAGAGCTTTACTGAATCCCTGATCGACCTGGTTTACCCAGTCCATAATCGACCCGGTCTTTCAGGTCGATGGATGACGCCAGACACCACGGTCGGCTCCCTCTCCCTCTGGGAGAGGGCTGGGGTGAGGGAAAGGGGCCAACACCATTACATCTGGTAGTTCTTCAGGTCGCGCGCAATCACCATTCGCTGAATCTCGCTCGAGCCTTCATAGATCTGGGTGATCCGCGCATCGCGGTAGTACTTCTCGACCGGATAATCTTCCAGATAGCCATAGCCGCCATGAATCTGGATCGCTGACGAACAGACCTTCTCGGCCATTTCCGAAGCAAACAGCTTGGCCTGCGACGCCTCAGACAAACACGGTTTACCCGCCGAACGCAGCCGCGCCGCGTGCAGGATCAACAAGCGCGCCGCGTTGATTTGCATGTGCATATCGGCCAGCAAGTTGGCGATGCTCTGGTGCTCGTTGATCGGTTTGCCGAACTGAATACGGTCGCGCGAATAAACCAGCGCCGCTTCAAACGCCGCACGGGCAATGCCCAATGCTTGCGCAGCGATGCCGATGCGTCCGCCCTCGAGATTGGACAAGGCAATCGCCAGGCCTTTGCCGCGTTCGCCAAGCAGATTGGCTTCGGGAATGCGGCAATTGTTCAACGTCACCGCGCAGGTGTCCGACGCACGAATACCCATCTTGTGTTCGGTACGATCAACGATAAAACCGGCGGTATCGGTTGGCACCAGAAACGCCGAAAGGCCTTTCTTGCCGAGATCCGGATCGGTCACGGCAAACACGATCGCCAGTTTCGCCCGTTTGCCGTTGCTGACGAATTGCTTGGCGCCGTTGATCACCCATTGGCCATCGCGCAGTTCGGCGCGGGTGCGCAGGTTGTGCGCTTCGGAGCCGGCCTGCGGTTCGGTCAGGCAGAAGCAACCGATGGCTTGGCCGCTGGCGAGATCCGCCAGCCAGGTCTGTTTCTGCGCTTCGCTGCCGTAATTGAGCACCGGGCCGCAGCCGACCGAGTTGTGAATACTCATGAACGCGCCGGTCGCGCCGTCGCCAGCGGAGATCTCCTCGACCGCCAAGGCATAGGCCACGTAGTCGACATAGGTGCCGCCCCATTCTTCGGGCACGACCATGCCGAGCAAACCCAGCTCGCCCATCTTCGCGATCAGCGCGTCGTCGATCCAGCCAGCCTTTTCCCAGGCTTGCGCGTGTGGCGCGATTTCGCCACGGGCAAAGTCCCGGGCCATGTCGCGGATCATCACTTGTTCTTCAGTCAGTTCGAGATCGTGCATGGCTCAGCTCCCGCTCTCATCAAAGCCGTGGAAGAAACTCGCGACATGCGCTGCGTCCAGCGCAGCGAGGGTTGGCGGGTTCCAGCGAGGTGTCTTGTCTTTGTCGATCAGAAGGGCGCGCACGCCTTCGATCAGGTCACCGCGCGCGAACCACTGGCGATCCAGGTGCAGTTCCAGCGCGAAGCAATGTTCCAGGCTCAGATGGCGCCCACGACGGAGCATTTCCAGGGTCACGGCCATGGCCAGTGGCGAACGGGTTTCGAGCAAACCAGCGGTGGTGGTTGCCCACTCATGGCTGTCGGCGACAGTCACCGCGCGCAATTGCTCGACCATGCTCGGTACGTCGGGCAGGGCGAAGAAGTGGTCGATGGCCGGGCGCAACGCTTCAAGCGGCGCATCGGGCAGGGTTTGCACGGCGTGTTTGGCCAACAGGTTCTGCAAGGCCTTGAGCGGCGTGTCCTGCCATTCCATCGTGTCGAGTTTTTCATCGAGCAGCGCCAGTTTGCTGCTGTCCAGATACCAGTCGGCCAGCCCGCAATACAGCGCGTCCGCCGCGCGAATCTGCACGCCGCTGACGCCCAGATAAATCCCCAGCTCACCGGGAATCCGTGGCAGGAAATAGCTGCCGCCGACATCCGGGAAGTAACCGATGGCCACTTCCGGCATCGCCAGACGGCTTTTTTCGGTGACCACGCGCAGATCCGCGCCTTGCACCAGACCCATGCCACCGCCGAGGACGAAACCGTCCATCAACGCCAGCACTGGTTTGCGGTAGTGATGAATCGTCAGGTCGAGGGCATATTCTTCGACGAAGAAATCTTCGTGCAGCGTGTCGCCGCTTTTGAAGCTGTCGTACAGGGAACGAATATCGCCACCCGCGCAGAAGGCTTTTTCACCGGCACCGCGCAGCACCAGGGCATGCACATCGGCGTCAGTCGCCCAGGCATCGAGCTGCTGTTGCAGCAAGCGCACCATGTCGAGGGTTATGGCATTGAGACCGGCGGGGCGGTTGAGGGTCAGGTGACCGATGTGATTGCGAACCTCGGCCAGCACTTCGTTTTGCATGGCATCCATGGACGGTGTCCGCGGGGATGAAGCCTGAGCTGTCATCAGTAACTCCCTGCTTTTATTGTCTTTATTCGAGAAGCTCGCGCGCGAGCGTTACCGGATCGTAACAGTGCAAATTTGCCTTGTACAACGGGGATATCTGCAGGGCCTGTCTGCGTTTTTACCTTACCCAAAAATATACGCGGACTCATGTAGGAGCTGCCGCAGGCTGCGATCTTTTGATCTTAAAAAACAGGATCAAAAGATCGCAGCCTGCGGCAGCTCCTACATAAGGGGTCAGGTGAAGGTGGCGGTAATGCTGCGGCGCTTGGCGTGCAGTTCGCTGGCGTGGATCAGTTGTTCGAGGTCTTCGGGGGTGATGTCGATGAAGGCTTGCATGTCCGCCAAGGCGAGTTTGAGGTCTTCGGCGGTGATCGCCTGAGTGTCGACGGGCGCCACCAGCGGCGCCGGTTCGGCCGGGCGTTTCGGGTAACGGATGCGTGTCAGGTTGTTGTAGGCCAAGGCGCTGAGCAGCATGCACGCGGCGCCGAGCATTACCGGTGCCATGGCTTTCCAGTCGAGGGCGATGGTCGCGGGGTCGGCCAGCACCAGCGTCAGTGCCAACGCGCCAGCGGGTGGATGCAGGCAACGCAGCCAGCACATCAGGATCAGCGCCATGCCCGCCGCCAGGCAAGCGCTGCCCAAGGTTCGGCCGAGTACGTGGGCCACGAGCAAGGCGACGACACCGGCAGACAAATAACCGCCGAGAATCGACCACGGCTGGGCGAGGGCGCCAGACGACACGGCAAACAGCAACACGGCCGAGGCGCCCAGCGGACCGATCAGGTGATAGGCGACTTCATGCCCGAACACCCGCGCGCAGAACCACACGCTGAACAGCGTGCCCAACGCCATGCCGATGGCGGCGCGGCTCCATTCGGAGGGGCGGGTATTGATGGCGGCGGGCAACCAGCGTGCGAGCATGTGAATCCAGTCCTTGCAACAAATTCGGGGCAAAAAAAAGGACTTGTCCGGCAATCCGGAAAGCCCTCGAAGTGTTCCAACATTGGGGGAGGAACACACACAGTTTGCCGATCTATCTCGATGCTGACAAATTCATATTAATGCAGCTTCAGTGCATTATTTTTGCACAGAAGCGGCTCTTCGGCAGCTGACGAAACACAAATAACCGCCCAATGCCGCCAATGCGCTCAAAGCATAGAACATGCTCGGTGCCGGTGTGTGCATCAACAGAAAGCCGCACATCACCGGGCTCACCGCGCCACCCAGTGCTGCCAGATTCTGCGCGCCGTAGTAGCTGCCGCGCAGTTCCTCTGGGGCCAGCGTGTCGACAAACAGAAAGTCTGCCGGGTAAATGATCATCTCGCCCAAGGTGAAAATGAACATCGCCACGCACCAGCCAACCAGGCTGTCGGCGACGCTGAAACCGATCAGCCCGCCGATGAACAGTGCGGTGCCGCCGGCAATCCAGCGGCGCAGATGTTCGCGCGTGAGGAAACGGCCGATCTGGTATTGCAACAGGATCACCGTGATCGCATTGCAGGCGAGCAGGGCGGCCATGGTGTCGAGCGTCTGTTGCTGGGTGTGGGTCACCAGCAGGTATTGCGACAGGTACAGGGTGAAGCGTCCGTGCACCAGCGTGCTGAGCAGGCAACCGAGGGTAAACAGGATCATCGTGCGGTCATTCTTGAGGATGACCAGGGTCTTCAGAAAGCTTTGCGGCTGACCAGGCGGCGCAATCGGCTTGGCGTCTTTGCCGGCCCCGAGCAGGAGAAAAATGCTGCCAATGGCAATCGCCCCGGCGACGATAAACGGCGCTGACGGCTGGATGCCGGCAATCACCACGCCGATCATCGGGCCGACGGCATAGCCGATATTGGTCAGCGTGTAGTTCAGCGAAAACGCCTTGACCCGTTGGCCGACCGGCAGGTTTTCACTGAGGATCGCCTTGGAGCAGATCATGAACAGCGCCGAGGCGGTTTCGCTGATGATCAGTACCAGCGTCACCAGATACAGGTTTTGCGCAAAGGTCAGCAGGATCAGGCCGATACCGCTGGAGAGCATGGTCAGGATCAGCAACTGGCGCTTATCGAGCCGGTCGATGATGTAGCCGCCGTACAGCGACAACAGCGTGGCGCTGAACACCGCGATGCCCAGCAGCAGGCCGACGTCTTGCGGGTTTAGGTCGAGTTTGTTGCTGAGGAACAGGGTCAGCAGCGGGCCGATCAGGGCGCGGCTGACGACGACGGTCAGCGAGCTGATCATCAACCGGCGGATGAAGCGTGAGTAGGTGGCCACGAAGGGTCAATGTCCTTATTTGAAAATGCCTGGCGGGCGTACGCCATCCTCACCGCGCAGCCATTCCCGGTCAAACACAATCCGGTAGGCGCTGTTGCAGGCTGCGATCTTTTGATTTCGGGACGCGGAGCGAGGGAACGATCAGTCAAAAGATCGCAGCCTGCGGCAGCGCCTACAGGGGATTGGTGGGCAGGTGCATGGCGCAGCGGCGTTCTGCGGGAAAGTGGTGGGCGATTTCAGACTGTAGTGCGTCGTCTAGATGGCCAAAGGTGTGTGCGGGCGGCAACTCGATAAAACCCATGCGTTGATAGAACGGCGCATTCCACGGCAGGTCGCGAAACGTGGTCAATGTCACTGCCTGCAATTGTTGCTGGCGGGCCTTCTCAATGGCTGCCGTCACCAGTGCACGACCGATGCCCTGGCCCTGAAAGCCCTGACTGACGGACAGTTCTTCAATGTGCAATTGCCCATCGATTTGCACCGCGCGAAGAAACCCGGCCAGTTGCCCCTCGGTGTTTTCAGCCACCCACACGTGTTTGTGCTGGATCGCCAATAAGTGCTGCGCGACATCCGGCACCTCGGCGTCGGCCAGCCAGGCCAGTGAGGGATCAAGACGAAACAGTTCGGCAGCCGAACGTTCGATGGCGGGGAGGGCAACCGCGTCAGCGGGCCGTGCAAGACGAATGAGCATATTCATGTAGGAGCTGCCGCAGGCTGCGATCTTTTGATTTCGGGACGCGAAGCGTCCCCCGGCTGCATTCCCACGCCGAGCGTGGGAACGATCAAGGATCAAAAGATCGCAGCCTTCGGCAGCGCCTACAAGGGTTTCAGGTGCAGGAGGACGTAATCATTTTTGTCGAAACGGCCGCTGAGCACCGGTTGCAGCTGTTCCAGCGGCGTGCCCTTGAGCGATTGCAAATCGCCGCGATCCATCATCAGCCACGCCGGCGCCTTGAGCGCTTCCAGTTGTGGCACCGATTCAGTGAACTGCGGTTGCAGGTCCTGCTCAAGATTGACCATGAACTTGATCGCCTTGGCGTCTTTGCCCATGCCGTGCAGTACCAGCGGCGCCGGTGCCTGCTCTACCTGCGCGAACACTGCGCGGCTGAACGCCTGCGTGTCATACAGCCGCCGTTCCACCGGTTCGAACACTGCCGCATACACCGTCCACAATGCCAACACGGCACACAGCGCGAGCACCTCTGCACGCCAGCGCGGGATCAACAGGCGCGAGAGTGCCGCCAGTTGCAACACACCCAGCGCGATCGCAACCAAGGTGATGTCGCTCAATTGCTCGGGAAACCTGCGCCGCGCAATCAGCAGCGTGACCAGCAACAATCCCGGCGTCAGCAGCCACAGACCCAGGAGCAAACCGCGCAACCAGCGGAATACCCGCCCATGCATCACCTGAAACGGATACGCCGCGATGATCGCCGCCATGGGCAACATCGGCAGCAGGTAGCGCGCCTTTTTCGCCTGCGGAATCGACAAGCCGAGCATCACGATCAAGCCGGCGGCCGCGCAATACTGCACCAGGCGCAATGCCGGGCCGCGCTGCTGTGGTTTGCTCAGCCAGGTCGCCGCCAACGCGAGCAATGCCAGCGGGTACGCCAGCGCATAGTTGCCCAGCGAGCTGGTGAAGTAATACAGCGAACCGCTGACGCCTTCGCTGCCGTCCATGCGTCCCATGAACTGCATGCGGATCACGTCCTGCACGAATGCCGGCCCGCCGCTGACCTGCGCCAGCCACAACAACAGGCCAATACAGGCGGCCAGCAACACCGAGGCGAGCACACCAAACACCAGCAACCGTGACCACTCGCGGTTGAGCAGGTAATAACTGCACAGCATGCCGGTCGGCACCACCAGGCCGATCGGCCCGCGAACACCGAAACCGAGCAACAGCAAAGCGAAGATCAACGGCCAGCGCCGCCCGCGGGCAAAATGCTCATGGGCATAACCCAGATAAAACACCGCAAGTGCCACTGCGGCGAGCATCAAGTCCTGCGACACCGCACGCACTTCAGTGACAAAAGTGCTGGTGAGCAACAACAACGCAATGCTGATCAACGCCCAGCGCCGCGAATAGGGTGCCAACAGCCGATACATCAACGTCACGATTGCCGCGCCGGCAATTGCGCTCGGCGCCCACGCGGCAAAGGCGTTGACCGTGCCGAACGGCAGCGACAGCAGCCAGATGAACAACGTCGACAGTGCCGAATAATCGGCGTACGGCTGGCCATACGTTGTCGGAAACCAGGTCGGTCCATGACGCAGCATTTCTTGTGCGAACAACACGAAGCGCGAATCGAAACCGATCGGAGCCTGCCCGTAGACCCCGGCCATGAACAATAAAAACGCCAGCAGCCCGAGAATCAGGGACTGCCGGCGAATGTCAGGCGATAAGGTGATCAAGCGACGTCAGACGCATGCGGCCATTGTTGCAGCGGAATCGGCAGCTTGCGCGATTCGCCACGGCCCATCGGGAAGTAATGGAAGCCGTTACGCGCCAGGCGCTCGGCGTCGTAGAGGTTACGACCGTCGAAGATCACCGGGGTATTCAGGCGTTGCTTGATCAGCTCGAAATCCGGTGCCTTGAACTGCTGCCATTCGGTGCAGATGATCAACGCATCGGCGCCGGGCAGTACCGACTCCGGGGTGCCCATCAGCATCAGTTTCGATTCGTCCGGGTAGAGATTTTGCGTTTCCTGCATGGCCTCCGGGTCGAACGCGCGCACGCTGGCGCCGGCGGCCCACAACTCTTCCAGCAGGACGCGGCTTGGCGCGTCGCGCATGTCATCGGTGTTCGGCTTGAACGCCAGGCCCCAGAGGGCGAAGGTCTTGCCGCGCAAATCACCCTTGTAGAACGCGTTGATGCGCTCGAACAATTTGTGTTTCTGCCGCTGATTGATCGCCTCGACCGCTTGCAGCAAGTCGCTGGAGCAATGCGCTTCCTCGGCGCTGTGAATCAGTGCACGCATGTCTTTCGGGAAGCACGAGCCGCCGTAACCACAGCCCGGATAGATGAAGTGATAACCGATGCGCGTGTCGGCACCGATGCCCTGACGCACCGATTCGATATCGGCGCCGAGGTGTTCGGCCAGCTCGGCGATCTGGTTGATGAAGCTGATCTTGGTCGCCAGCATGCAGTTGGCCGCGTACTTGGTCAGCTCGGCGCTGCGCAGGTCCATGAACATGATGCGGTCGTGGTTGCGGTTGAACGGCGAATACAGATCACGCATCACGTCGCGCACCTCGTCACCTTCGCAGCCAATGACGATGCGGTCCGGACGCCGGCAGTCGGCAACTGCCGAACCTTCCTTGAGAAATTCCGGGTTGGAGACGATGTCGAACTGCAGCAAGCGACCGACCTTGATCAGGGCTTTTTCGATGTGCGTGCGCAAGGTATCGCCGGTGCCGACCGGCACCGTGGATTTCTCCACCAGAATCAGCGGCTGCTCACGATGGCGGGCGATGGCATCACCGACCGACAGCACGTAGCGCAGATCTGCCGAGCCGTCTTCACGCGATGGCGTCCCCACTGCAATAAAGGCCACGCGACCGTGCTGCACGGCGAGTTTTTCATCGGTGGTAAACAACAGGCGCTTGGAATCGAGACCTTCGCGCACCAGGCTGGCCAGCCCCGGTTCGAAGATGCTGACGTGACCCTGGCGCAACAGGTCGACCTTCTTCTGGTCGACGTCCATGCACACGACGTCATGACCGACCTCGGCCAATACGGCCGCTTGCACCAGACCGACGTAACCGCTGCCAAATACTGTGATTTTCATGGAGCACTCCTGAATTCGGGCGCACGAGCCGGACGAGTGTTAATGGTGATGACCCCGAGCATGACCAGCGCCACGCCCAGTGATTTAGTGAAACTGAAGGATTCGTTGAACAGCGGCAGACTGGCCGCCAACAGGTACACCAGCGCGTAGCTGATGCTCAGCAGTGAATAGGCGCGGCCCAACGGCAGGTCGCGCAGGGCGGCGAGCCAGCAGAGCATTGACAGGGCGTAGGCGAAAATCGCCGCAACCACCACGGCCAAGGCGCGCAGATCGAGGCTGTCGATGGCCAGCCATTGTTCCGGCGCGGGCAGGCGCGTCATGCTCCAGCGCATGCCCAGTTGCGCAGCACTGACCAACAACACGCTGCCGAGGGCGAAGGTGATGCCACGACGCTGATTCATGATTGTTGCCCCAGCAACACCACGCCGCCGATCACCAACGCCACGCCGAGCCAATGCTGGCGGTCGATCGGTTCATGGAAGACGAAGCGGGCGATCAGCGTGATCAGGACGAAATTGAGGCTGAGCATCGGGTAGGCGATGCCGACTTCGAGACGCTGCAACACCAGCAACCAGACCAGCAGACCGGAGCCGAGGGCGAGCAGCGCCAGCCATAACCATGGCGAACGCAGTTTGTCGGCCCAGCCCGACTCGACGCCGCGCCAACTTTCCACGGCGTATTTTTGTGCAACCTGGCCGAGACAGGTCAGCAGGCACGCGGCCAACAGCAGCAACAGGCTCATGACGCCTCCTTGGGCAGAATCATGATCACCAGGTTGCCCTGCTCATAACGGATGCCGTCCTTTGGCAGTCGGTCGATTTCGTCCAGTTCGTCCTGCCCCTTGACGCGCATCACCACGCCGACCGAACCGCTGCGGCGCGCCTCGCGCATCCACTGTTGCACTTGATCGGGATCGACCCGTTGCTGAATGCCGTCAGGATAGGCAAGGCCATATTTCAATTCGCCTATCGTGTTGTACAACGCCACTTGCGGGCGTTTGACCCGCCAGGCCAGCGCGGACGCAGCGCCGAGATCGTTGCTCAACAGGTGTTCGGTCTGCGCCAGTTCGGTGATGTGATGCTTGATGAACTGATCAGGCATCTTGTTGGCGACCACCGATTTCGGCAGCGCCGCCGGTAGCACGGCAATCAGCAGCAGACTGCCGAACGCCGGGGCGGCCCAGCATTGCAGGGGCAGGAAGGCTTGCAGCAGGTTGGCGATGATCCAGCCGATCAGGGCAATGAACACCAGCACCATGCTGTGCAGCTCATGGTCATACACCGGTTTGGTCAATTGCAGGTACACCAACGCGATCAGCGTGACGATGCCCAGCGCCAGGTTGAGCAGACCGTTGACGCTCAGTGCCCGGCCTTGTTCCTGGTACAGGCGGTCGGCCAGCGCGTTACCCAGCAGCAACGCCATCGGCAGCAGGCACGGCAGGATGTAAGTCGGCAGCTTGCCGTTGCTCAGGCTGAAAAACGCCAGTGGCATCAGCAGCCACAGCAACAGGAACAGCACTTTCGGTTGAGCACGGCTTTGCCAGGCCTGCTTGAAAGCGGTCGGCAGCAAACCGACCCACGGCAGACTGAACGCCACCAGCAGCGGCAGGTAAAACCACCACGGCGCGTCGTGTTGGGCATCGTCACCGGCGAAGCGGCGAATGTGCTCGTGCCAGAAGAAAAACCGCCAGTAATCCGCTTCCTGCGCATGCACCGACAGCACCCACGGCAGACTGACAATGATCGCCACGGCAATCGCCACCGGGCCGTATGTCAGCAGTTCACGCCAGCGCTTTTGCCAGAGCATCCACGGCAGGGCGATCAGCACCGGCAGCAGCCAGGCGAGAAAACCCTTGGTCATGAAACCCATGCCGCACGCCAGCCCGAGCAGCGCCCACGCGGCCATGCGTTTGCCGCTGGTGTGACTGTCGACGGCAAACCACAGCGCCACCAGACTCAGGTTGACCCAAAAGGTGAATTGCGGATCAAGGTTGGCGTAACCAGCCTGACCGGCAACAATCGTGAAGCTCATGTAGAGCAGGGCGCAGGCAAAGCTCTTGCGCGGCTGGTTCCACAAACGCCGGGCCACCAGGTAGCACAGCAACACGCTCAACCCGGTGCTCAGTGCCGAGGCAAAGCGCACGCCGAACAGGTTCTGCCCGAACAATTCCTGACCCAGCGCAATCATCCAATAGCCGGCAATCGGCTTCTCGAAATAGCGCAGGCTCATGAAATGCGGCGACACCCAGTTACCGCTCAGCAGCATGTCCTGGCTGATCTGTGCGTAGCGGGTTTCATCGGGAATCCACAAACCATGACTGCCCAGCGGCAGCAGATAAGCCAGCAGGCAGATTCCCAATAACAAGAGCGGCAATGCCCAGCGTTTAGTCATGCGCCTTGCACTCCCAGCCAGCCTTCACGGCCGTCGAGGGCGCCGCGTTGTACGCGACCCACGGGCAAGGTGTTGAAGAACTCGGGCAACAAGTCGCCCAGCGGTGCGAAGTCGATGTTGCGCAGGCGCGCATCGGCCAGCAATTGACGAAAATCCTCAGCCATCAGAATCCCTTCTACCTCGGCGTGAATGGTGTAGACGTTGAGCTGTTGCGGGCGAAAGTGATCAAGGATGAAACCGTTGAAATCCCGCGCGGCGACGATCGGGCCGACCACTTCATCGAAGGTCGGCAGGTCCACCGGGATCTGCGGCGTCCCCGGTGTGCCATCGGCGAGCAATGGACGAAACAGGCGCTGCCCCCGGCAATCGCTGTTGTAGCGAAAGCCGAAAGCCTGCTTGGCTTCGATCACGCGCTCGTCCGCGCGCCAGCCGGCGGCGGCTGAACAGGTGATCTTCTCGCCGAGAATGTCGCTCAAGGTGTCGACGCCCTGACGGATCTGCTCGACCAGCTGTTCGTTGCTCCAGCGCCCGGCATTGGCTTGCCAGCCGTGGTGATCCCAGGCATGCAAACCGACTTCATGACCGGCATCGCGGGCCTGACGCATCAGGTGCCCTAGGTCACGGCCAATCGGTTTGCCCGGCCAGGCAGTCCCGGCCAGCAGAATGTCCCAGCCATACAGGCCGGCCGCGTTGGAACGAAGCATCTTCCAGAAGAACTGCGGGCGGATCAGGCGCCACAGATGCCGGCCCATGTTGTCGGGGCCGACACTGAAGAAAAACGTCGCCTTGATCTGCGCCTCGTCGAGTATTTCCAGCAAACGCGGCACACCTTCACGGGTGCCGCGAAAGGTGTCGACATCGATACGAAGTCCTGCTTGCATCAGCGCTTGTCCGCGATTTCGAGCATGGCCTCGCGCAAGAAGAAATCCAGCGTGTTGCCGATGGTCTCGCGCATTTCCACGGTTGGCGTCCAGTCGAGCAGGCGCTTGGCGTTGGCGATGCTTGGCTTGCGGTGCTCGACGTCCTGATAACCGGCGCCGTAGAACGCTTTGCTCTCGACGTCGCGGAAACCGGCGAACGGCGGGAAGTTGCTGCGCAGCGGATGCGCTTCGAACTGGCGCAGCAGCTCTTCGCCCAACTGACGGATGCTGGCTTCGTTGTCCGGGTTGCCGATGTTGATGATCTGGCCGTTGCAGACGTCGTTGTCGTTATCGATGATCCGCGCCAGTGCCTCGACGCCGTCAGCGATATCGGTGAAGCAGCGTTTCTGCTCGCCGCCGTCGAACAGACGGATCGGCGTGCCCTCGACCAGGTTGAGGATCAACTGGGTGATGGCGCGGGAGCTGCCGATACGTGCCGAGTCCAGGCGATCGAGACGCGGGCCCATCCAGTTGAAAGGACGGAACAGGGTGAAATTCAGGCCTTTGGCGCCGTACGCCCAGATCACCCGGTCGAGCAGTTGCTTGGAGACGGAGTAGATCCAGCGCTGCTTGTTGATCGGGCCAACCACCAGGTTGGACGAGTCTTCGTCGAAATGCTTGTCCTGGCACATGCCGTAGACTTCCGAGGTCGACGGGAAGATCACGCGCTTGTTGTACTTGACGCAGTAGCGCACCAGTTTGAGGTTTTCTTCGAAGTCGAGTTCGAACACGCGCAGCGGGTTACGGGTGTATTCGATCGGCGTGGCGATGGCCACCAGCGGCAGGACCACGTCGCACTTCTTGATGTGGTACTCGATCCACTCGGAGTGAATGCTGATGTCGCCTTCCACGTAATGGAAGTGCGGATGGCTGCGCAGACGGTCGATGGCGTCGGAACCGATGTCCAGGCCATAGACTTCGTAGCGGTCATCACGCAGCAGACGCTCGGACAAGTGATTGCCGATAAAGCCGTTGACGCCCAGGATCAACACACGGGTACGACGTGGCGCACGACCGGACTCGGCGCCGCGCAGCAGCGAGCCGTCGACCAGACCCAACTCGTTGGCCAGTTGCGGGCCGCTGAGGAACAGGCCGTTGTCGTTGCGCTGGCCGGAGAGCACCACCAGCGAATCTTCACCGCAGGCAATGCGCAGCGGATCGACGCTGATCACGCGGCCCGGTGCCTGACCGTGGTTGCCTTTGACGACTGCAGCGCTCCAGACGATCAGTTTGTGTTCGCCCACGGCGCAGAAAGCACCCGGATAGGGTTGGGTTACGGCACGCACCAGATTGAACAGTTGCTCGGCCGGTTGCGCCCAGACCAGTTTGCCGTCGGCGGCAGTGCGACGACCGAATACCGTGGCTTTCGATTCGTCCTGCGCGGTTTCGCTGATCTTGCCTTGGAGCATTGCTGGCAGGGTATCGCGCAGCAGGTCGGAGGCGGCGATGCGCAGTTTGCCGTGCAGGCTCAGCGCGGTGTCGCTGCGCTCGATGGCCACGCGTTGCTGGGCGACGATGGCGCCGGCGTCGGCACGCTTGACCATGCGGTGCAGGGTCACGCCGGTTTCGGTCTCGCCGTTGACCAGTACCCAGTTGGCCGGGGCGCGACCACGGTAGCTCGGCAGCAGCGAACCGTGCAGGTTGAACGCGCCTTTTTTGGCAGTGGCCAGCAGCGCTTCGCTCAGCAGGTTGCGGTAGTAGAACGAGAAGATGAACTCCGGGTCGAGCTTGGCAATGCGCTCGATCCACAGTGGGTGATTGACGTCTTCCGGGGCGTGCACCGGGATGCCTTTTTGCGCGCACAGTTGCGCAACCGAGGCATAGAAAGCGGTTTCTTTCGGGTCATCGGCGTGAGTGAACACGGCAGCGATGTCGTAGCCGCTGTCGAGCAGGGCTTGAATGCCGGCGCAGCCAATGTCGTGGTAAGCGAAGACAACAGTTTTTGCACTCATGAGAGAACCTGACCGGAAGTAGAAGTGGAATTGGAAGTGGAAGAAAGACCGTCAACGGTGACCGCAGGCGCCGGGTGGGCGGCGTGGCTGCGCAAGACTTTTTCAATGAAGAAACGCGGGCGGGCGCGCACGTCGCTGTACATGCGCCCAAGGTATTCGCCGAGCAGGCCCATGCCGATGAACTGGCCACCGGTGAACACGAACAACACGGCGAACAGCACAAACAAGCCATCGCCCGCCCAGCCGGCGCCGAGCGTCAGGCGCAGGACAATCAGCACGGCGGCAAACAACAAGCCGAGCCCGGCCATGGCGAAGCCGACGATGCTCAGCAAGCGCAACGGCGTGGTGGTCATGCAGGTGATCAGGTCGAACATCAGGTTGATCAAACGCATCGGGCTGTATTTCGAATCGCCGTGTTCACGCTCGGCGTGGGCGACGACGATTTCCGTGGTGTGGCGGGCGAAGCTGTTGGCCAGAATCGGGATGAAGGTGCTGCGTTCGCGGCAGGCGAGCATCGCGTCGATGATCGTCCGGCGGTAAGCGCGGAGCATGCAGCCGTAGTCGCTCATGGCGACACCGGTGGAGCGTTGCACGGCGAGGTTGATCAGCTTCGACGGGTAGCGGCGCAGCGCCGAATCCTGGCGGTTGCCGCGCACGGTGCCGACCACGTCGTAACCCTTTTCGGCTTCGGCGACCAGGCGCGGGATTTCTTCCGGCGGGTTCTGCAGGTCGGCGTCGAGGGTGATGACCACGTCGCCCTTGCACTGTTCGAAACCGGCCATGATTGCCGCGTGCTGGCCGTAGTTGCGGTTGAGAATGACCGCGACGAACGGGCTGTCGACGCGGGTCGCGGCTTCTTCAAGAAGGTTGGCGGATTCGTCACGGCTACCGTCGTCGACGAGGACGATTTCATAGTCGTGACGCAGCATCCGGCACGCCGCTTCGGTGCGGCGCAACAGTTCCGGCAGGCTGTCCTGTTCGTTGTAGACCGGGATGACGATCGACACACAGCGGATCGGATAGGGTTTCACAGGCGTTTGTCCATAAGAGTGGCGATGGCGCCGACCACGCGATCAAGGTCTTGATTGCGCATGTCGGGGAACAACGGAATCGAGCACAGCCGCGCCGAGTTCCATTCGGTGTTGGGCAGGTACAGGTCGGGATCATGCTGGCGATACCAGGTGTGCAGGTGGGTGGCGATGAAATGGATACCGGTGCCGATGCCCTGGTCCTGCAAGCCTTTCATGAAGGCTTCGCGGTCCATGCCACAGCGCTCGCTGTCGATGCGCAGGATGAACAGGTGCCAAGCGTGGGTTTGTGCGTAAGACGGTACGGCCAGCGGTTGCACCGGCAGGCCTTCGAGTTTTTGCCAGTAGGCGGCGGCCAGTTCAGTGCGGCGCGCGTTGATTGCATCCAGGCGCTCGAGCTGCACCAGCGCGATGGCAGCGTTGATGTCGGCCAGGTTGTATTTGAAACCCGGTTCCATCACCTGCGCCTGCGGCTTGCGGCCACCGGTCAGGCGGTCGTAGGCATCCACACCGAGGCCGTGGAATTTGAGCATGCGCACACGGCTGGCCAGGGCTTCGTCGTCGGTGACGAACATCGCGCCTTCGGCACAGGTCATGTTCTTGATCGCATGGAACGAGAAAATCGCCGTGCCTTGCGAGCCAACGTGGCGGCCCTTGTAGCGTGTGCCGGCGGCATGGGCGGCGTCTTCGATCACTGCGATGCCGTGCTTATCGGCCAGCGCGTACAGCGGATCGAGATCGAATGCGGCGCCGGCGTAATGCACCGGGATGATCGCTTTGGTACGTGGGGTGATTGCCGCTTCGATACGCGCAGCATCGGTCATCAGGGTGTCGCGGTCGACATCGACGAACACCGGTTTGGCGCCGAGCAGCGAGATCATGTTGGCGGTCGAGACCCAGGTTTGCGACGGAGTGATGACTTCGTCACCCGGGCCGATGCCCAAGGCGAGCAGCGCGATGTGCATGCCACCGGTTGCCGAGGAAAGTGCTACCGCATGCCGGCAACCAACGTAGTCTGCGAATTGTTCTTCGAGTGCCTGATTTTTAGGCCCGGTGGTAATCCAGCCGGAACGCAATACTTGCTCTACGGCTGCAATTTCTTCTTCGCCGATACTCGGGCGAGAAAAAGGGAGAAACGCCTGACTCATGGACACCTCATCACAAACAATCAGAAGAAAACCAACTCTTTCAATAGGATCCAATCTCAGCGTAGACGCAAAAATTACCTTTGCATCAATAAGTTGCTGAAACGGCTTCCGTCGGGGGCTGGTTGACTTTTGTGGCTTCGCGCGGCAGTTTGGACAGGGCCGGCACGGGATCTGTTGGAATTAAGGTTATGCCCGTTTTTGTGAAAGGAACATGAAAAACCGGTCGGCGAATCGTTTATCTGAAACTCATACAGCCGCTGTTCAGACTTCTACCGTTTATCGTCATTTTTAGTAGAAAAGTCCTACAGAAGTGTTCCCCTTAGACGGGGAGTGTTGCAGTTGTTAGTTGGTGTGTTGAATTGTTTTTACTCAAGGCCTTTACGTTTGATTGACTTGCCCGCTGTTCCGTTGGAAACCCGCCAAACCAATCCGATGACCGTGTATCTGGCACGCCTGGCACCTTCCAGCCAGCTGACCATGCGTTACGTTTTGCAGGACGCTGCCGATCGCCTCGGCTTTGCCGAGATGAATGTCGAAGAGATTCCCTGGCATGCGTTACAACCTGAAGATGTTGTCGCGCTGGTGGCCGCTTTACGCGAAGACAACTACGCGCCGAACACTTCTTCGCTTTATGTCAATGCCATACGCGGTGTAATGAATGAAGCCTGGCGCATGAGCCTGATCAGCCAGGACCATCTTTTAAAGATGCGTTCGGTAAAAGGCATTGCCGGTACGCGACTGTCGCAGGGGCGCAATCTCAAGCGCACCTTGATTCACGAACTGATGGAAGTCTGCGCCGCCGACCCGCGCCCGCAGGGCCTGCGCGACGCTGCAGTGATCGCACTGTTGTATGGCACCGGCATGCGCAAATCAGAGTCGGTGGATCTGGATTTGAATCAGGTCGATTTCCGCGAACGCAGCCTGACCGTCACCGGCAAGGGCAACAAGCAACTGATCAAATATGCACCGACGTGGGCGTTCGACAAGCTCAATAAATGGCTGGAGTTCCGCCGCGAGCAGCTCAAGGAAGGCGAGAGCGACGATGCCTTTCTGTTCAACCGCATCCGCCGTGGCAGCCACATCACCCGTGAGCGCATCACCAAACACGCGATCTACTACATCGCGCGCCAACGTGGCACCCAGGTCGGGGTGAAGATCATGCCGCACGATTTCCGTCGCTCGTTCATCACCCGGGTGATCGAGGAGCACGACCTGTCGATCGCGCAGAAGCTCGCCCACCACAGCAATATCCAGACCACCGCCAACTACGATGTGCGCGATGACAACGAGCGGCGGCGTGCGGTGGATCGCTTCGATCTCTGATCAGAGCGCGGCGAACACGTGAGCTGCACCGAGCACCGACAATTGCACCGCGCTGCCGGCCGGCGGCGCGTGCATGCCAGAGCTGCGCACCAGTAGCGAACGACCCGGCGCCTGACTGGCGGGGGAGCGCAGTTCGACCGTCAGCGTGCAGGTGTTGCCGGCGAAATCACGTTCGGTGACCACCGCATCGTAGCTCGGAGCGCCAATGACTGTGCCGCCGACCTGCAATTGTTCCGGTCGCAGCATGATTTGCGCATCGCCAATGAAGCCATTGCTGTTGACTGGCACCGGGCCGAGATCGCAGTGCGCCCAACCGGATTCGATGCGCGCCGGCATCACCACGGCTTCGCCGAGAAAGTGCGCGGTCTGCTCATCTTCCGGATAACGATAGAGATCCATCGGATGCCCGGACTGCACCAGACGACCGCCGCGCATCACCGCCAACTGGTCGGCAAATGACAGTGCTTCGCCCTGATCGTGAGTGACCAGGATGGTCGTCACGCCAGCATCCGCCAACAGGCGCGCGACCATTTTGCGCATGGCGCTGCGCAGGCCGGTGTCGAGCGCGGAGAACGGTTCGTCGAGCAGCATCAGGCGTGGTTGTTGGGCCAGCGCGCGCGCCAGTGAAACCCTTTGCTGCTGGCCACCGGACAACTCATGCGGCCAGCGCTGGGCCATGTTGGCGTCCAGCGCAACGCTTTCCATCAGTTGCGCGATGCGCTCGTGTCGCGCCGTGCCGGTGAGGGCCAGGCCGAAGCCGATGTTGGCGCTCACCGTCATGTGCGGGAACAGCGCGCCGTCCTGCGGCACGTAGCCTATCTGGCGCTGATAAGCCGGAACCGCGTGAGTGCTGTCGACCAGCACCTGACCGTTAAGAGTCAGGCTGCCGGCGTCGGGGAATTCGAAACCGGCGATCATCCGCAACAGCGTGGTTTTACCGGAACCCGAAGGGCCGACAATCACCGTGCGGCTGCCGGTCGGTACGGACAGGCAGATGTCATCCAGCGCTTTCTGCGCGCCAAAGGCTTTGCTCAGGGAGATCAGTTCAAGTGCGTTCATCGGCCAGCGGTGCGCCTGGATTGGTGGTAGAGGATGGCCGTCAGTGGCAGCGATAGCAGCACCATCAGCAGTGCGTAAGGCGCCGCAGCGGCGTAATCGATTTCGCTGGTCATGGCCCAGAATCCGGTTGCGAGGGTGCGCGTGCCGTTGGGCGCGAGCAGCAAAGTCGCGGTCAGTTCATTGGTGATCGCCAGAAACACCAGTGCTGCGCCGGCTGCCGCGCCGGGTGCGGCGAGGCGCAGGGTAATCAGCCACAAGGCGCGCAACGGCGAGCGGCCGAGGCTTTGCGCGATGTTTTCCAGCTCCACCGGCGCCTGGGCAAAACCGGCGCGCAGGCTGACCAGTGCGCGCGGCAGGAACATCAGCAAGTAGGCCAGCAACACGGTGATGGTGGTCTGGTAGATCGGTCGGGCGAAATGGATGGTCACGGTCACCAGCGCCAATGCGACGACAATCCCCGGCAACGAACTGGTGATGTAGTTGCAGCCTTCCAGCAAACGTTGCAGTTTGCCGGGCGCACGGATCGACAGCCAGGCAATCGGTATCGCCGCCAGGCTCGTCAACAGCGCTCCGGCCACGCCGAACGACAGGGTTTGCAACAGCGCGGGCAATAACTCGCCGCCGCCCCAGACCTCCACACCTCCGGCGATCAACCAACGCCCCAAAGTCAGCAACGGTACGCCGAGAGCGAGCAGGCACGTCAGCACTTGCAGGCCCAGCCCGAGCGCTTTGGCGCCGCGACTCAATAACACCGTGCGTTGTTCGCGCGCACTGCCGGAACCCACGCGGGCGTAACGCGCCTTGCCACGGGCGGCGGATTCGACCGTGAGCATCGCCAGACAGCACAGGGCCAGAACGCCGGCGAGCATGTTGGCTGCCGGGCCGTTGAAGGTCGATTTGAACTGATCGAAAATCGCCGTGGTGAACGTATCGAAACGGATCATCGCGTAGAGGCCGTACTCGGCCAGCAGATGCAAACCCACCAGCAGCGCACCGCCACAAATCGCCAGGCGCAACTGCGGCAGCACCACGCGGAAAAACACCGCCCAAGGCTTGAGGCCGAGGGATTCGGCAACGTCTTCTATCGCTGGATCGAGTCGCCGCAAGGTCGCTGCAACCGGCAGATAAAGGAACGGGAAATAGGCGATCACCGACACCAGCACTCCGGCCGGCAATCCATGGATCGATGGAATCAGGCTGACCCACGCATAGCTGTGCACGAACGCCGGCACCGCCAACGGCGCCACTGCAAGCAACGACCACAAACGCCGTCCGGGCAGATTGCTGCGTTCGGTCAGCCACGCCAGCGTCGTGCCGAGCACAATGCACAAGGGCAGGGTGATCAATACCAGCAGCACCGTGTTGATCAGCAGTTCGCCAACCCTTGGGCGAAACACCAAGGCTTCGATCATCGCCCAGCCGGTCGCCCACGACACGCCGATCACAAACGCAATCGGCAGCAACGACAACAGTGAAACCGTGATCGCCAAGGCAACCACCCACGAACCCCCGCGACCAGTGAGGGCGCGGGTTTTCAGTGGCAGGTGAGCGGAAGACGCCGCAGCGATTTCCGCCGGTAAAGGTTCCGGGATCACTTACAGGATTCCCGCCTGGGTCATCAGCTCGACGGCTTTCTTGCTGTCGAGTTTCGACGCATCGACTTTTGGCGCATCGAGCTCCTTCAACGGCGTCAGTTTCGAATTCGAAGGCGCGTCTTTGCCCACCGCGTACTCAAACGAGGTGCCGCTATGGAGGATTTCCTGGCCTTCCTTGCCGGTGATGTATTTGACGAACTTTTGTGCGTCTTCCTGGTGTTTGCTGGAGGCCAGCACGCCGGCGCCGGAGGTACTGACGAACGCGCCCGGGTCCTGATGTTTGAAATAGTAGAGCTTGGTGTTCTGGCTGTTTTCGCCGGTCTTGGACTGATCGACGAAGCTGTAATAGTGATAGATCACGCCGCTGTCGATCTGGCCGGCGTTGACTGCTTTGAGCACGGCGCTGTTGCCGCGATACACGGTAGCGTTGGTTTTCATGCCTTTGAGCCAGTCGAGCGTGGCGGCTTCGCCTTTTTGCTCCAGCACCGCAGCGACGATGGCCTGGAAATCAGCACCGGCCGGGGAGGCGGCCCAGCGACCTTTCCAGTCCGGTTTGGCCAGGTCGAGCAGGGATTTCGGCAGGTCTTTTTCGGCAAGTTTCGCCGGGTTGTAGACGAATACCGTGGAGCGCGCAGCGATGCCGATCCACTGGCCGTGGGCCGGACGGTACGCCGCATCGACTTGTTCCAGCGTGGCGGGCGCGATCGGCGCGAACAGTTTGGCGTTGTCGACCAGCACCATCGCCGGGGAGTTTTCGGTGAGGAACACATCCGCCGGCGAGGCCGCGCCTTCCTGTACCAGTTGATTGCCCATTTCGGTGTCATCGCCATTGCGAATGGTCACCGGAATGCCGGTCTCTTCGGTAAAGCCGGCGACCCAGGCCTTGGTCAGGCTTTCATGCTGCGCGTTGTAAACCAATAGACCAACGCCGTCGGCGGCGTAGGCCTGGCTGGCAGCGAGCAGGGCCGTGGCCAGCAACGCGCGTTTCAGGAAGGACGGAAACTGTGGATTCATGACGAAAACGCTCCTGTTTTTCAGACGTTATGGGCAGGCACTCGCGAGCGGACTTCAATGCGAATGATTTGCATATGTTGAGTCGCAGGCAATGTAGAGAGGCAAATGAGAAAAAAACGTCAAACAGACCGTTAATACATGTCATTTTCATTCAGATTAGCAGCGACTCGAAAACGCACGATTGCCGTGCGTCATTCAACGTCATGAGATTTCAGGAGGGATTGGGCAAGTAGGCGACGCTCTGGTCCTCGCGGCCATGGAAAAATTGCTCGCCGCGTGTCGGCGTGGTGGTGATGATCCGGTGATCGGCGCCGAGATAACCGAGCGGCACAGGCTCGCCCTGGCGGTACTGCGCAACGAAGATGGTACGTTGCGGATTCCATTGCTGACCGCTGCTGCGTTCAAGCCAGGCGATCAGCGCGGCACTGTCGCCGTTGCGCGGATAGTCTGCGGTTTGCGCCACGTAATAGAACGGCGCTCCGCCGGTTTGCAGGTACATCGGCACTTTGTTGTCGACCTCGACCATGACCATGCGCCACTGATCGAGCGGCGCCTGCTGGCTGGCCTGTTCGCGCACGGTTTCGCCGAAACGGATCACGCCGCCACCGCTGTTGGTCCACGGGTAGAGCACGCCAAGTACGCCCACCAGCACCGCAGTGGCGACGCCAAAACCGATGTTCAATCCACGACCTTCGACGTTGCGCGCCGCCATGCGCCGGGTGATCCACCAGGCGCCGAGCAGTTGTGCGAACGGCACCAATGGCAGCACGTAATAGCTGCGACGGCTGCCGCTGGCGGTGAAGAAGATCATCAGCAGCGCCAGCCCCTGAATCAGCCAGCGGGTGTCCGGCTCGATCTGCCGCCAGTGCCGCAGCGCCACCCACAATGCAATCAACCAGCAGGGTGCCCAAGGCAAGGTGTAGACCGGCAGATAGATAAGGTAGGTGTAGATCGGTCCGATGTTGTCGAACGGCTGGAAAAACCGCACGACGTTTTCCCGCAGCACCAGACCCAGGCCACTTTCGCCGTAGTTCGGCGCGCCATACAGATGCGAGAGCAGGAACGGCGCCATGTAGAACGTGCCGGCAATCAGCAACGCTGCGGCCAGACGTAGATTCAGGTGCAGCTTCCAGCGCTTGTCGCTCAGCAGGTGCGGCAGCAGCACCAGCCCCGGCAGAATGAAGCCGATCAAGCCCTTGAACAGCGAGGTCAGCGCCAGCAAACCGAAAAACACCACGTATCGCCAGAGTTTTGTATCGTCCGGTCCGCGCCAATACCACCACACGGCAGCGAGCACGCCGCACACGGTGAGGATGTCGGCGGTGGCGACGCGCGCCCAGAACACGAAATAGAACGTGGTGGCCAGCATCCATCCGGCGATCAGTCCGGTGCCTTTGCGAAACAGCTGCTCACCCAGCAGGTACACCAGCCAGACACTCAACCACGCCGCGACAACCGACGACAAACGCAGTGACCAAGGCCCGAGGCTGCCGGTCAGCCAGGCGCTGGCGGTAATCAGCCAATACGACAGCAACGGTTTGTCGTAGTACGGCCCGCCCTTGAGATACGGATCGAAATAGTCGCCGCTTTGCAGCATCTGCAGGGCGATGTTGGCCCAGCGGGTTTCCGCGCCCCACAGTTCGCGACGGCCGAGGCCGAAGAGCAGCATCAGCGCCGTGGCCGCGAGCAGCATCCATAAAGCCTTGCGGTCGTTGGCCGTCGAGGTCATGGCTGGCTCTTGGCGAAGATGTAGATTTGCAGATTGCCGCGCTGGTAGTGCTTGCCATCCGCCGGCAACAGGCCGATTTCCTGTTCGTCCTGGGTGCTGTTGACGCGCATCACCACCGCCACCGAGCCTTTTTTACGTGCTTGCGTCATCCATTCGCCGACGTCGGCCAGGCTGACTTTGCGCGACGCCATGGCCGGGTCTTCGAGACCGTATTTAAGTTCGCCGACGGTGTTGAGCAGGTCGACTTGCGGTCGCTGCAAACGCCACGACAGCGCCGACGCCGCGCCCAGGTCATTACTCAACAGTGACGCCGTTTCACTCAATGCCTGCTGATGTTCGGCAATAAACTGGTCAGGCATTTTGCTGTCGACGATCAGCGCGGGCATCGCCGCCGGCAGTAGCGCGATCAACAGGCCGATGCCCAGCGCCGGCATCGCCCACAGTGTCAGCGGACGCATGATCTGCAGGGCGTTGGCGATGATCCAGCCGATCAGCACGATAAACACCAGCGACAGGCTGAACATTTCGCTGTGGGTGTAGATCTCTTTGCTGGTTTGCAGATAGATCAGCGCAATCAGGGCAACGCTCGCCAGTGCTGTGTTGATTACCCCATTGAGACGCAGGATCCGGCTGTCGCGCTGCTGCAGCCAGTGCACCACGTTGTGCCCCATGAGCAAGGCCAAGGGCAGCAGACACGGCATGAGGTAAGTCGGCAACTTGCCGCTGCTCAGGCTGAAAAACGCTAATGGCAGGAGGAACCACAACGCGAGGAACGCGATTTTCGGCTGGCGTTTTTCGCGCCAGGTACGGATCAACGTCGATGGCAACAACATGGCCCACGGCAACGTCGCGGCGAACAGCAGCGGCAGGTAGAACCACCATGGCCGCGCGTGCTGGGCATCATCGCCGGCAGCAAAACGGCGAATGTGTTCATGCCAGAAGAAGAATCGCCAGAAATCCGGTTCGCGCGCCTGCACGGCCAACGCCCAAGGCACGCTGACGAGTGCGGCAACCAGCACCGCCACCAGCCCGTAACGCAGTAATTCAGCAAAGCGGCGTTGCCAGATCATGTAGGGCAGGGCGATCAGCACCGGCAGCAGCAGGGCGAGAAAACCCTTGGTCATCAGGCCCATCCCGCAGGCGGCGCCCAACAACGCCCAACTGCCGAGGCGGGCCTTTACGCTGCGGCTATCAATGGCAAACCACACCGCGACCAGACTCAGATTGACCCACAAGGTGAACTGCGGATCGAGGTTGGCGTAGCCCGCCTGACCGGCGATCAAACCAAAACTCATGTACAGCAACGCGCAGGCAGCGCTGATGCGCGGGCTGTTCCACAAACGCCGCGCCAGCACATAGGCCAGCCAGACGCTGGCGCCGCTGCTCAATGCCGAGGCGATGCGCACCCCGAACAGGTTGTCACCGAAAATCGCCTGACCGATGGCGATCATCCAGTAACCGGCAATCGGCTTCTCGAAGTAGCGGATGCCCATGAAATGCGGCGCAACCCAGTTGCCGCTGAGGAGCATTTCCTGGCTGATCTGGCCGTAGCGGGTTTCGTCGGGAATCCACAAGCCGTGGCTCATCAGTGGCAGCAGATAAAACAGCACGAAGGCGAAGATCAGCCCGGGAATCGCCCAGCGCTCAACCATCGAGTGGGCTTGTGATAAATGTCGGACAGCGTGGCGCAACGGTTTGTTATCAGACGTCATGACTGGACCTTGGCGCGGATAAAGTATGTGGGGCGAAAGTTCGGATATTTGCGGGTTACTGGGCACTTGTTGTTTGCCAGAACGGGGTATTTACAATGCCCAGGACGCTAAGTTTCTGCTGATGGTTAATTCGCACCAGTAATACGCTGCCGTATTCGGCGGCAATTGCATGAGGAAAACCGCTCTGTTTTTCGAAGTCGCTGATACAACCGCTGTGGGTGACCAGAATCAGATTGTGCTGCGGTGTCTTGTTCGCGACGATTTCATCGCGCAGCGTCGGTCCGCAGGTGGCCAGCCAATCCTCAGTGCTGGCGTCGTGACCGAACATCGAGTGCGCGGTTTGTGCTGTCCGCGTCAACGGGCTGCTCAATACTTGCGTCTGCTGCATGCCGAGACGCACAAAGCCCTGACCGACGGCTGCCGCCGCGAGACTGCCAGCTTGGGTGATGCCGTCAGCCGGGCCGAGGCAAGTGTTGCTCGAACGGTCGCAGCGTTCGGTATGGCGGACCAATGCGACGATTTCGCCCGCTTGCCACGCCTTGACCCACTCGGCGGTGGTGGCGCGATCGGCGTGATCGAGGTCGACCGGCGAGCGTGGCCACCAGACAAAACCGCTGACCAGGATCGCTACGAACACAACGCAAGCAAGCGCTATCAACAGGCGCAGGCGCGGAGTACGCGGCGACTTTGATGTTGTTTCAGATTGAAATAATTGCGCCACAATATTGCCCCTTCTAACTCCTGATGTTTCATTCAGTGCAACGCAAGGCTCAGGCAGCGAGCAACTTTACGACTACTTGGTTGAATGCTGGCTGAACACTACGTTCGGGGTCGTAGGGGCGCGGTGAATAACATGTGAAAAAATTGCGGAAAGTTGAAGCGCCTAACTAAAACGGCTATTTGATAAATAAACTCAAACGCTGTTTTTGTTTGGCGCAGGTCTTAACAACGCGCAAGGGTTGCGGCGAAGCTCGGTTGTGGCGGACAACGGCGTTGCGCTGGTCTATTGTTGCCCTCACGCCAGACAACCCGATAGGAGCCGACTGAACGAATGGATCTCAAGCACAGCCTGACGACGCGGATCGTGATCGTGTTCGCCCTGATGAGTGCCTTCGTCGCCGGGGTATTTGCGTTGGGAATCGTCGCCACCGTGCATGTGGTCGAGCGAAAATTGACCACCACCACGTTGAGCGGTGGCCTGCACCGACTGCTGGCGATGGAAGACATCAGCCACTGGAGCCACAAGCCGGAAAAGAGCGAGTTGTTTTTCGCTGAAGGCGCCAAGCCCCCGCTGACGTTGACCACGCAATTGGCGGCGCTGCCACTGGGCTTTCAGGAGATCAAGTTCCACGGCGAAGACTTCTACGCGATGGTCGAATCGGTGGCCGGGCGCAAGTACGTGCTGCTGCGTGACCAAGGCAGCCTCGAACAGCGTGAACACTTGTTGTTCATCGTGGTGATTGTCGGTTTCATTCTCAGCATTCTGTTGGCGATTGTGCTCGGCCGGTTGCTGGCGCGCCGGGTGATGGCGCCGGTGATCCGCCTGGCGCGACAGGTGCGCCACCGCGATCAGCTGATCGAACTGGCGCCACCCCTGCACCCGGATTACGCCGCTGATGAAGTCGGCGAACTGGCGTTGTCGTTCGATCAGACGCTAGGTCGCCTGCAAGCCACCCTGAGCCGCGAAAAACTCTTCACCAGCGACGTCAGCCATGAACTGCGCACACCGCTGATGGTGCTCGGCAGCTCTTGCGAACTGCTGCTGGCCAACCCGTCACTGGATGCGCGTTCAACGGCGCAGGTCAATCGCATTGCCCGCGCCAGCAGTGAAATGCGCCAGTTGGTTGAAACCTTCCTGATGCTCGCGCGCAAACCTGATGAAGTCTCCGTGCAGTCGGCGGTAACGCTCAAGGAAGTGGCGGATGCCCAAGTAGAAGTCTGGGGGCGGTTGATCCGCGAAAAAGGCCTGGAGTTTATCTACGTTGAGCAGTTGGCCTGCACGACGCGCTACAACCTGACGTTTTTGCAGTCGGTGCTGGGCAATCTGTTGCGCAACGCCTGGCACTACACCGACCACGGCTTCGTTCGCTTGACCCTGCGTGACGACAGTTTTGTGGTCGAGGACAGTGGCATCGGCATTCCCGAGGAGCAACACCACGCAATGTTTCAGCCCTTCGTGCGCGGCGATGAACAACGTGGGGAAGGGCTTGGTCTCGGACTGTCGCTGGTGCAGCGAATCTGCAACCAGCAACAGTGGCGGGTACAACTGACGACCCGCGAACCCAACGGTTGTATTTTTACCGTGACCCTGGCTCAGGAGGAGGGCGGGCAAGCGCGCGGATTACCGGCGGCCTGACTGATCAGCGCCGCGAGTCGTTTGACGTTGTTCTGCTGAGCCGTCACCAGTTCATCGATGCTCGGCCCCGACGGCGTCTGCAAGGTCGAACGGCACGTGACCAGTTCGCTGTCGGTATCGCCCAGCGGGCGCAGCCGCCATTTGGCATCAATCAGCGCGTACTGGCCGGGAATCGAGTCGAAGCGCTGGACATCGATGCGCACCGAGACGTTGCCGCGACCGCTGCTGTTATTCAATTGATCGGTCAACGCACTGCGCAATTCATCCGCCAGACTCGCGCCCCACCATTGGGTTTCAAGAATCGCCAGGCCACTGTTGCCCTGGCGAATGACGATTTGCGGGCGGTCGACCTGCGGCGGCACGCTGATGCCTTCAATCGGGATTTGCACCCCGGCGCGGGTGCTGCCCAGTTGCACCGGGGTCAGCGTGTGAAAGCTGATCGGGTCGCTGCGGCAGGCGCCCAGCAACATGAACGCAGCGAGCACGGTGATCTTCAGCGGTAAAGCCATGGGGTAGCTCCTGTGCTCAATTGCGTGGCGGTCCTTTCAGGTCCAGTGGCGCCGCGTTGTCTGGCCGGCCGCGAATCAGCGATTCCGGATGGCGACCGAGGTAATCCGACAGTTCACGCAGCGAGCGCGACATGCGCCCGAGTTCGTCGAGGGTCTCGGTGAGTTTCTCGCGCTGCGGTGAATCTTCGGCCAGGGTCGAACTGGCGGACTGCAAGGTCTTGCTGACATCGGCGAGGGTGTTCTGCACGCCCGGCAAGGTCTTCGCGTTGAACTGAGCGAGGCCTTTGCGCAGTTCGACCAGATTGCTGTCGAGGTTGCTGGCGATGCGATCCACCGGCAGCTTGTTGAGTTTGTCGACCACCGCCTCGAGTTTCTCCTGCAACTGTTCGAGGCTACCCGGCACCGTTGGAATGACCACCGGCCGAGCGGTCGGGTCGAAAGCGACTTTCTCGGCTTTCGGGAAAAAATCCAGGGCGACGTACAATTGCCCGGTCAGCAGGTTGCCACTGCGGGCCTGGGCGCGCAGACCGTTGTCGATGAAGGTGCCGATCAGGCGAATGCCGGCGGCTTCATCATTGGGATCATGTTTGAACGCCGTGAGCATCTTGCCGTACGCCATACCGAGCCGCTGCGGATAAATGACGATGCCGACATTGAGCGGGAAGCTGCGTTTTTTTGCGTCGAAATCCAGATTGATCGCCACCACGCGGCCGATTTCCATGCCGAGGAATTCCACCGGTGCATCAACTTTCAACCCACGCAGCGATTGATCGAAACGCAGACTGAGGTATTGCGCCTTGCCGTTGGGCGGGGCGAGGGCGGTGGTCTGGTCGGCGAACAGGTCAAAGTCCTTGTCATCGGCGGCGGCAACGTCGTTGGGGCTGTAATCCGGGGCGCGGAAGGCGATGCCACCGATCAGTAACGTCGAGAGCGATTCGGTCTTCACCGCAAAACCGTTGGCGCCGACGTTGACGTCGATGCCGCTGGCGTTCCAGAAACGGGTGTTTTCCGTGACGAAGGCATCGTTCGGCGAATGGATGAACACTTCGATATTCACGCCTTTACCGTCCGGATCAAGGGCGTAGGTGACGACCTGGCCGACCGGAATCTTGCGATAGTAGACCGGCGAGCCGATGTCCAGCGAACCGAGGTCCGAGGCATGCAACATGAAGCGCTTGCCGGGTTCGCCGTAAGTGATCGGTGGCGGGTTTTCGAGGCCGTTGAAGTGTTTCGCGCGGCCATTCGCCTGGCCGATGTCCGCGCCAATGTAGTCACCGGAGAGCAGGGTATCGATACCGGAAACGCCGCCAGCACCGATGCGCGGGCGCACAACCCAGAACTGCGAGTCTTCGCGGGTAAAGGTTTCTGCCTGCTTGGCCAGTTTGATCGTCGCGTTGACGCTTTTCTGGTCGTCGCTCAACTCAACGTCGGTGACCTGGCCCACCACGACGTTGCGGTATTTGACCTCGGTCTTGTTCGCCGTCAGACCGCTGCCGGTCTTGAACGTGACAACGATGGTCGGGCCTTCCTGGAGGATGTTGTGCACCACCAGCGAGATACCCACGAGCACGGCAATGATCGGCACGATCCACACGAGCGAAATGCCGAAACGGCGGGTTTTGACTGGGGCTTGGCCTGGTGCTCGCGGCTCGTCGGTGGCTGACGACTTCATCCATGTCCTCCTCGATTGATTGGGCACTGAGCGTCAGGAACGCAAAAGCACCTCATCAATATAGAAGTGCTTGGCGATAGAGCAAATCCGTATAGCGCATGCACCCCGATTTCCCTGTATTGATCGTTCCCACGCGGAGCGTGGGAACGATCATCGCAGCCTGCGGTAGCTCCTACAGGGGGTTGCGGTTAGCCGAGGATTTCGCGCAGGCGATACCAGAACATGCCCAGTGCCAGCAGCGGCGAACGCAATGCCGGGCCGCCGGGGAAGGTCATGTGCGGCACACCGCTGAACACGTCCATGCCTTGGCTGTGTCCGGCATGAATCGCCTCGCCGAGGAGTTTTGCGCACCAGTGCGTGACGTTCAGGCCATGCCCGGAATAGCCCTGCGCGTAGAACACATTCGGGTGTTGCTTGAGACGCCCGACCTGCGGGAAACGGTTGGCGGTGATGCCGATCTTGCCGCCCCACTGGTAATCGATGCGCACGTCCGCCAGTTGCGGGAAGACCTTGAGCATCTTCGGCCGCATATAAGCAGCGATGTCCGCAGGATCGCGCCCGGAATAATGACAGGCACCGCCGAACAACAAGCGCCGGTCAGCCGAGAGCCGGTAGTAATCGAGGCCGACTTTCTGGTCGCACACCGCCAGATTCTGCGGGATCAGTTGCGCGGCGCGCTCCTCGGACAACGGTTCGGTGGCAATGATGTAACTGCCGGCCGGCAGTACTTTGCCACTGAGTTGTTGTTCGAGTTCATCCAGATGCGCATTGCAGCCGAGCACCAGACTGCCGGCCCGCACCGTGCCATGGGCGCAACGCACCTGCACCGTCGCGCCGTGGATGATCTCACGCACTTGGCTCTGCTCGAAAATCCGCACGCCAAGTGATGCCGCCAGCCGCGCTTCGCCTTGCACCAGATCCAGCGGGTGCAGATGACCGGAACCCATGTCCAGCAGCCCGCCGGCGTAGATGTCGGAGTTGACCACTTGCTGGCGGATCTGCTCCGGGCCGATCAGGCGGGTTGCGTGGGAATAACCGAGCTCAGCGAGATCGACCAGCTCATCCTTGAACGCATCGAACTGCGCGGTGGTGTTGGCCAGGTCGCAGAACCCCCAGCGCAGGTCGCACTCGATGCCGTTGTCGCCGATGCGCTGGCGCACCAGATCCACCGAATCGATGCCGGCGCGCTGCAAATAACGCACACCGTCCTGGCCGACATACTTGGCGAAGCCGTCGACGTCATGGCCGATGCCACGAATCAACTGTCCGCCATTGCGCCCGCTGGCGCCCCAGCCGATGCGCCGGCCTTCGATCAAAATCACCGAGAGCCCGCGCTGCGCCAGTTCAATAGCCGTGTTGACCCCGGTGAACCCGCCGCCGATCACGCAGACATCGGCGCTCAGATCACCTTCCAGTAGCGGATAAGGTGTAGTCGCCCGAGCCGAAGCGGCGTAATAGGAACGGGCGTGTTCTTCGGTGTACTGATTCATTTGTTCGACTTCACTTTGCTCCAGGACCGGGTCATCAGACGCATGATCGCTTGAGGCGGGGTGGTAGAGATGTAGAGTTTGTCGAGGACTTCCTGCGGCGGATAAACCTCAGGATTGTTGACCAGCGCCTGATCCATGTATTGCTTGGCGGCCGGGTTCGGGTTGGCGTAACCCACCGAGGCGCTGACCTTGGCGATCACTTGCGGATCGAGCAGGTAATTAATGAAGGCGTGGGCTTCCTTGGTGTTGCTGGCATCGGCCGGAATCGCCAGCAGGTCGAACCAGAGGTTGGCGCCTTCCTTGGGAATGGCGTAGGCGATGTTCACGCCGTTCTTGGCTTCCTTGGCGCGGTTGGCGGCCTGGAACACGTCGCCGGAATAACCGAAGGCTACGCAGATGTCACCGTTGGCCAGATCGGAGACGTATTTCGACGAGTGGAAATAGGTGATGTACGGACGAATGCTCAGCAGTTTCGCTTCAGCTTTTTTGTAGTCTTCAGGGTTTTCGCTGCGCGGGTCCATGCCCATGTAGTTGAGCACGGCGGGGAAGACTTCGTCGGCGGAGTCCATCATCGACACACCGCACTGGGTGAGTTTTTTCAGGTTCTCCGGCTCGAACAGCACGGCCCAGGAGTCGATGTGATCGATGCCCAGCACCTGCTTGACCTTGTCGACGTTGTAGCCGATGCCGTTGGTGCCCCACAGATACGGCACCGAGTGCTCGTTGCCCGGATCGTTTTTCTCCAGCAGTTCGAGCAGTTTCGGGTCGAGGTTCTTGAAGTTCGGCAGTTGCGAGCGATCCAGTTTGAGGAACGCGCCGGCTTTTACCTGACGGGCGAGAAAGTGGTTGGACGGCACGACCACGTCATAGCCAGTGCGGCCGGCGAGGAGTTTGCCTTCCAGGGTTTCGTTGGAGTCGAAAACGTCGTAGATCACCTTGATTCCGGTTTTGGCCTGGAAGTCGGCGAGGGTGGTTTCGCCGATGTAGTCGGTCCAGTTGTAGACGCTGACTTGGGGTTGGGCGTGGGCTACTGCACTGAACAGCACGCTCAGGGCGACCGGGATTACGGATTTCAACAGACGCATATCGACACCTCTGGTTATTGGATTTTTCAGGTGGTTCGCTAATCCCCATGTGGGAGGGGGCTTGCTCCCGAAAGCGGTGTGTCAGTCGACATCAATAGTGAATGTGCCGACGCTTTCGGGAGCAAGCCCCCTCCCACAGGGATTTGTGCAGATTTGGGGTTAGACGCTCATCATCAGGAACTCACGCTCCCACGAGCTGATCACGCGCTTGAAGTTCTCATGCTCGGCGCGCTTCACTGCGACGTAGCCACGCACGAACTTGTCGCCGAGGTAGTGCGCGACGGTCTCGCACTCTTCCATCTGCGTCAGCGCTTCTTCGATGGTGATCGGCAAACGCAGGTTGCGGCGTTCGTAGGCGCGGCCTTGTACCGCAGCGCTTGGCTCGATGCCGTCAACCATGCCGATGTAACCGCAGAGCAGGCTCGCGGCAATCGCCAGATACGGGTTGGCATCGGCGCCCGGCAAGCGGTTTTCGACGCGCATGGCTTCCGGGCTGGAAGTCGGCACACGCAGGCCGACGGTGCGGTTTTCTTCGCCCCATTCGACGTTGACTGGCGCTGATGTGTCCGGCAGGAAGCGGCGGAACGAGTTGACGTTCGGCGCGAACATCGGCAGCACTTTCGGGATGTATTTCTGCAAACCGCCGATGTAATGCAGGAACAACTCGCTCATCTGCCCGTCGGCGTTGGCGAAGATCGGCTTGCCGGTGGCGATGTCCACCACGCTCTGGTGAATGTGCATGGCGCTGCCCGGTTCATCGCCGATCGGCTTGGCCATGAACGTCGCGGCAACGTTGTGCTTGAGCGCGGCCTCACGCATGGTGCGTTTGAACACGGTGATCTGGTCAGCCAGGTCCAGCGCGTCGCCGTGACGGAAGTTGATTTCCATCTGCGCCGGTCCGTCTTCGTGGATCAAGGTGTCGAGATCCAGACCTTGCAGTTCGCACCAGTCGTAGACGTCTTCGAACAGCGGATCGAATTCGTTGGCGGCATCGATGGAGAACGATTGCCGACCGCTTTCCGCGCGGCCCGAACGCCCCAGCGGTGCTTTGAGCGGCAAGTCCGGGTCTTCGCAGCGCTGGGTCAGGTAGAACTCCATTTCCGGCGCAACGATCGGCTTCCAGCCCTTGTCGGTGTAGAGCTGCAAGACTTTCTTGAGGACGTTGCGCGGCGACAGTTCGATCGGGTTGCCGAACTTGTCGAAGGTGTCGTGGATGACGATGGCGGTCGGTTCGATCGCCCATGGAATCACGTAGACCGCGTCAGCCACTGGCTTGCAGACCATGTCGATGTCGGCAGGATCGAGCAGGTCGTAGTAGATGTCGTCGTCGACAAAATCCCCGGTTACCGTTTGCAGCAGCACACTTTCCGGCAGGCGCATGCCTCGCTCATGCAGGAACTTGTTGGTCGGTGCGATCTTGCCTCGGGCAATGCCGGTCAGGTCGCTGACCACACATTCGACTTCGGTAATCTTGTGATCTTTCAGCCACGTGAACAGCTGATCGAAAGGGGCATTCATAAAGACCTCGTTATTGGTTTTATAGACGCCGGGGAGGGCGGGTTTCATCTTCCGCCCCTTCCCCTGTGGCGCGTTGACGACTATCTTGGGCGAGCCTTGCAGTTCCATCTATCCACTTTAAGCAGCACCAAAGCGCACCAAAAGAGTGCGCAAGGTCACCCCATGACAACGTGCAATCCGCTCCAGGTTCAAGCGTTCAACACCGCCGATGTGGCTGAGCAAGTCCGTGTGACACCTGGCTGGGTCCAGCATTACCAGCAGATGTCGCCGGGGCATTTCGCCGGGCAGATCCGCTATCTGGACCTGCAGGGCGTCGAGATTTACGAAGAGCAGATGAACACCCGGGTCGAGCAGAATTTCAGTGCGCCATCGGGTGCCTTGGCGTTCTGTTTTGATCGCAGCGACAACGCGCTTTATCTGCTTAATGAAGAGAGCCGCAACATCTGGATCACCCCGGAGAACTACCAGGAAATCGCCGTGGTGTTCGGCGCCGAATTTGTCCGCCAGCAGGGTCTGGATGTGGCAAAGCTCGAAGGCTTGTTCATGACCCAGCTCAATTGCGGACAGAACGCCTTGTTTACTCGCTGGTTAAGCTCGACTCTCACGAAGTTGTCGCAAGCCGTTGATCCACTTGATAAAGATGGTTTGACTCGACAGCTGCTGGACGACTGTCTGTTCATCCTCGACAACGCGCGCGTGTGCCTGGACGGCGGCGGGTTACAGCGCAGGACCGAGGAGCGCATCATCATGAAGCGCGTTGCTGAATGGGCTGCGGATTCGCCTGAAGAGACCGTCAATCTGATGGAGCTTTCGCACGTGGCGCGGGTGTCGCTGCGGCAGTTGCAGCAAGCGTTCAAGGCGTATACCGGCATGACGCCGAGCCACTGGTTGCGCCTGCGCCGATTGAACAGCGCACACCGCGAACTGCTCAAACGCCAGCCCACCGAAACCACCGTCGCCGAAGTGGCCATGCACTGGTCGTTCTGGCATCTGGGGCGGTTTTCCAGCAGCTACCGGGCGCTGTTCAACGAGTTGCCCAGCGAGACGCTGAAACGGTCGGTCATGATCCGCGGATAGACGGGCGTTCGGGCAGGGCGAGGGGAGGCGGAGCTGGCGACGCACGTCCGTCAGATTGCTGCCGGGTAGGTGAGCGTGTCTGCGCCGAGCGCAGACTGGCGTGGATCTCAGTGCGTTTCACTGCGGCGCAGGCTCGCCGCTCAGTGATCGACCATCGGCGGATTTGCCAAGAGCTGTTTGCTGTGGCGTTCGGACGCAGGGGAATCAACGTGTAGCGGATTGCCGGGTCCTACGTTTGCCCTTTAATCAAGGCACGGGATGGGGCATTGTTTGTGTGTTGAGGCGAGGCTGATTGCTAGCTCTACTAAATGACCGTTTAGTAGAGCTATCAATAATATTCAATAAAAACAATGGAGTAGGTCATGATTAAAGCTAAAGCCAGCGCGCAGGACGTGATTACTGCGCTGAATCTTGAGCCTCATGTCGAAGGCGGCTATTTTCGCCGAACCTACCAATCCGACCATCGCGACAGCCTGGAAACCGCCGGCGGTCCACGCTACCTGATGACCTCGATTTATTACCTGCTGACAGAACAATCACCAGTGGGCCAATTCCATTTCAATCGCTCGGACATCCTGCATTATTTTCATTTGGGCGACGCCATCGAATACAACCTGATTCACGCTGACGGCTCATTGCAAACGTTGGTCATGGGCAGCGACGTCCTGGCTGGCCAACATCTGCAATTACACGTGCCTGGCGGAATCTGGAAAGCTTCGCGACTGCTGGACGGCTCAAATGGATTTGGATTGATCAGCGAGGCAGTTTCACCCGGTTTTGATTTTGCAGATATGGAGATGGGCGATCGAGAGAAACTCACGGCGCAGTTTCCACAGCATCGAGCGCTGATTGAAAAGTTGACGCGTGGTGATGGTTGAGGGGGATGGATTTGAAGGAAGCACTTGGTGTTGGGATAAGAGGCTTTGGCGTGATGCTGGAGATTGAAATGTTCTGAGGCACAGGGCTCATCTTGAAATACGTTGTTACGTGTAATGTATATTATGTTAAATAATGTATTAGGCTACGCACGCTTACAACAACTCAGTCTCCATCTCGACAATCACCCAAGCACTTTATAAATCTCAGCAACCACCTGCGTCACAGCATCCTCAACCGTTCCCTCATTACGACACAACACCCACCCCTGATCCGCAACCGCGCGCTCAAACATCTCGGTACACGCGACATGCTCAGCGTGCTTCTGAATCACCGTGCCGCCCAGTCCCCGCGAGCGTGCCGTTGCTCTCGCCCAAGAAATATCCGCAGCGGTAACAACGCCAACATGCAGATCTGGCACTCGCACATTCCTGTCCAGGTTCAACTGAAGAATCTCCGCAAACGGCACCGTATGCCGAAACGCAGCATCCGACGGATACCAGCGATCGATCAGGATAATGCTGTCCAACGGCTGTTTAGGCAGAACGTTTCGCGAGATCCAGCTACGGCTATCAGCAAGTCGCTGACACACAGCCCACTCCAGATCCCGGGACGGATTTCTCGCGAGTTGGTTGATAAGGGCCATGGTTTCACCCCTGTAAGGATCGCTTTTTCTCTCGCAAAGTCGGATGACTTTCAGGTTTTCTGACCTTAATGCTGCGGTAACGGCTTCCAACAGTGTGGTTTTGCCGGTGCCTTTTGGCCCATCCAGAGAAACAAACAGCGGACGATTCATTGTTCAAACAACGATTGAGAGAATGACGAGCACTCTATCTCATTTATGAAATTCAATGAGCGCATCCCTGCCCTTGCCTACACTTCCATCCCTCTGGTCTGTGCACCAGACATTTGATTGGCACGCACGCTGACCCGTGCCAGCAATCTTGTCATTTCCCAACGCTTAAGGCAGGGTCGATACCACTGACATCTCTGCCAAAGGAATTACGCCATGTCGAAGCTCTATCCCAGTATCGATCCCGAGGGGTTGGTCGAGTACTCCGTGGTCTACACCGACCGCTCGCTGAACCACATGTCGCAGTCCTTTCAAGCGGTGATGAAGAATATTTCCCAGACCCTGAAACAGGTCTACAACGCCGAGGCGGTTGCGGTGGTGCCGGGTAGCGGCACATTTGGCATGGAAGCGGTGGCGCGGCAGTTTGCGACCGGCCAGCAATGCCTGGTGATACGCAATGGCTGGTTCAGTTATCGCTGGAGCCAGATCCTTGAGATGGGCAACATCCCGGCGGCCACCACGGTGCTGAAAGCGCGCCCCGTCGACGCCGGTCACCAGGCTGCCTATGCCCCACCGCCGCTGGACGAAGTGCTGGCAGCCATCGCTGCGCTTAAGCCGAAAATTGTCTTCGCTCCCCACGTTGAAACGTCCTCCGGGATTATCCTGCCCGACGAATACCTGCGGGCCGTCGGCGACGCCGTGCATGCAGTGGGTGGCCTGTTCGTGCTGGACTGCATCGCCTCGGGCACGCTTTGGGTTGATATGCACAAATGCGCCGTCGACCTGCTGATCAGCGCCCCGCAAAAAGGCTGGAGCGCCTCCCCTTGCTGCGCGCTGGTGATGTTCAGCCCTTTGGCCCTTGAGCGCATCGAACACACGCAAAGCAGTAGCTTCGCCTGCGACCTGAAAAAGTGGCTGCAAATCATGCAGGCCTACGAACAGGGCGGCCACGCCTACCACGCGACCATGCCGAGTGATTCCCTCGCGCGGTTTAACGACGTGATGAAGGAGACGCAAGCCTACGGTTTCGACAAGATTCGCGACGCACAACAGGCTCTCGGCGATCAAGTACGCGCCATGTTGACCGGCAAGGGTTTCAAAAGCGTGGCCGCTGAAGGCTTTCAGGCCCCAGGTGTGGTGGTGAGCTACACCGACGATGCCGACATCAAAAACGGCAAGAAATTTGCCAACCACGGTCTGCAGATCGCCGCCGGCGTGCCGTTGCAATGCGACGAACCGGCCGACTTCCAGACCTTCCGCATCGGCCTGTTTGGGCTGGAAAAGCTGCAGAATATTGACCGTACGGTGAGCACGCTGGAGCAGGCGCTGGATGAGGTGATGGTTGGCTGAGACCTCAGCGGCCTCGCAAGTCAAAGCCATCGCAGAGTGAGGATGTTTGAACGGCTCAGACGATCGTGGCCGCAAAGTTGAAGTACGGCGGTGCAGCAGGCCATGTCGAATGACCATGGGATTTTTAAAGGGACTTAATGATGAGCATTATTGATGATTTAAAGGCCAAGTACCCCGGAGCCATTGCGTGGCCGTTTGGAGATACTCCAGAAATGGCAGATGAGCTGGCAGAACTGGTCGCCAAAGGAGTAAAAACGGCGACATGCAGTTCCCTTTCGTCATTCAAACTTGAAAGTGAACCGCCCACTATCGGCGGTTACAACATTGTTCTAAATGGTAACGGCGAACCTGTCTGTGTCACTCGAGTTACTTCGATGCGCATCGTTCGTTACTGCGATGTGGATCAGAACCTTGCAAGAAAGGAAGGTGAAGGGGATCTCAGCCTCAGGTACTGGATGCAAGGTCATAAAGATTTTTTCCAAAGAGAGGGCTCGTTCAACGAGGCCATGGAACTTGTGGCAGAGGAATTTGAGTTGATCGAAATGTTGTAAAAAAGCCAGCGGCTGTCGTTTCCCCCCGCGTAAGCATGAATGCCTGAGTACATATCCGGACGAACAATCGCTGCATTGCAGCGCCGAACCTTTCACCGCATACCGCCGTCCGAGCTAAGGCATCAATGCTTCCCGCTCGCCACGAGGTTTCCGTTTGAAAGCTGCCATCGTCAAAAAATACCGTTTGATCATCAAGACCCTGGGCTATGTCGGCTGGGCGTTGTTCTGGCTGTTGCTCTGGGACATCGCCGTCACGGTCGACTTCATGCTGTTTCTCAACGCCAAGCTGAATTTGCCGCTGATGCCCCTGACGTTATTGGGTTCGGCATTGATCGTGCTGATCAGTTTCCGCAACAGCAGCGCCTACAACCGTTGGTGGGAAGCGCGGACATTGTGGGGCTCGATGATCAACAGTTCGCGCAGCTTCGCCCGGCAGGTGCTGACGTTGCTGGATGACCCCGGCAGCGAGGTGAATCCGGTCAAGTCGACGTTGTTGCGCCGCCACGTTGCTTACGTCAATTGCCTCGCGGCGCATCTGCAAGGTTTGCCTTGTCCCGATGAAATCCGGGCGTTTATTCCCGCTGATGAATTCGCCCGCAGTGGCACGACCAATAATTTCGCCAACGACATCCTCACCGGCTCCGCTGCGCTCCTGGCGCGGGAATACAAGGCCGGGCGGCTGGACAGCATTCGTCTGGCACGGCTGGAGTCGACGCTGGTGGATCTTTCGAACAGTCAGGGCGGTATGGAGCGGATCGCCAATACGCCGCTGCCCTACCCTTATGTGTATTTTCCGCGCCTGTTTATTTCGCTGTTCTGCCTGATCGTGCCAGTGGGACTGGTGGAATCGTTGGGTTGGTTCACGCCGCTGGCCTCGACCGTGGTCGGTTTTATGCTGTTGGCCATCGAGCGCATTGGCACGGATCTGCAGAGTCCGTTTCGCCACAGCGAGCATCAGATTCAGATGGAAGCGTTGTGCGAAACCATCGAGAAAAACCTGCAGTCGATGCAGCGTGATTCTTTGGACACTGAACGGCGCAGCGAAGCGTCCCCACAGCCTTTGTAGGAGCTGCGGCACGCTGCGATCTTTTGATGTTGATTGTTTAAAGATCAAAAGATCGCAGCGTGCCGCAGCACCTACAGGAAATCGTTGGCTGTCATAACTTACGGTTTATTTGGCGAAAACGCTGTTTTTTGAGATTTCTCGTATTTATCCCGCCCGTTGAAGAGCGCGCTTCCCGTTGAAAGACAGACCATTCGGCAGTGATCTGCGCTTTACGCCGAATTGATGATTTAACTGGATAGTTAACTAACTATATAATGGCCATCTCATTTCAACGGGACACTCAACGTGAAGCAGAGTCAACGCCTCTCGGGCATATCAAAATTCATTCTGGTCGGGCTGGGCGTCGTCATCGCCCTGCTCGGCTTGGCGCTGGCTGCGGGCGGCGTGAAGTTGGTCAGCCTGGGAGGGTCGTGGTACTTCCTGGTGGGTGGCTTGGTCATGGCCGTTTCCGGTCTGCTGATCGCGCGCTTCAAGCCGGCCGGTGCGTGGTTGTTTGCCGCATTTCTGGTAGGCACCGCGATTTGGGCGGTGAGCGATGCAGGTCTGGTGTTCTGGCCAGTGTTCTCGCGCCTGTTCATGTTCAGTGTGATCGGCCTGGTCGTGGCGCTGGTTTATCCGCTACTCAAACGTGCCAACGGCGGCGTTGCGGGTCGCGGCACTTACGCCGTGGCTGCGGTGCTGGCGGTTGGCGTGGCTGTGGCGGCTGGCAACATGTTCGTCGCACATCCGACCGTTGCTGCCACCGGCACTGGTCCGGGTCTTACTCCGGTTGAGCCGGACAAGGCGCAAAAAGACTGGGCGCACTACGGCAATACCGAAGGTGGCAGCCGCTTCGCTGCGCTGGATCAGATCAACCGCAACAACGTCGACAAGCTGAAAGTTGCCTGGACCTATCACACCGGTGACGTCGCCGAGAGCGATGGCAACGGTGCTGAGGATCAGCTGACCCCGCTGCAAATCGGCAACAAAGTGTTCATCTGCACCCCGCACAACAATTTGATCGCGCTTGATGCCGACACCGGCAAAGAACTGTGGAAGAACTCGATCAACGCGCAGTCGAAAGTCTGGCAGCGTTGCCGTGGCATGGCGTATTTCGATGCCACCGCTTCTATCGCCCAGCCAAGCAATTCGACGATCATCGAAGCCAAGCCTGCGCCGGCCGCCAATTGCCAGCGTCGTCTGCTGACCAACACCATTGATGCCCGCCTGATCGCGGTCGATGCTGACACCGGCGAGTTCTGCCAGGGTTTCGGCAAAAATGGCCAGGTGGATCTGAAGGCTGGCCTCGGCGATGTGCCGGACAGCTACTATCAGTTGTCTTCCGCGCCGTTGATGGCCGGCACCACCGTGGTGGTTGGCGGTCGCGTGGCGGACAACGTGCAGACCGACATGCCGGGTGGCGTGATCCGTGGTTTCGACGTGATCACTGGCGCCATGCGCTGGGCGTTCGACCCGGGCAATCCGCAGGATAAAAAGGCCCCGGCAGACGGCAGCACTTACGTGCGCAGCACGCCGAACAGCTGGGCACCGATGTCGTACGACCCGGCCACCAACACCGTATTCCTGCCGATGGGCAGTTCGTCCACCGACATTTATGGTGTCGAGCGCAGCAAACTGGATCACACCTACGGCGCCTCGATCCTCGCGCTGGACGCCACGACCGGCGCCGAGCGCTGGGTGTTCCAGACCGTGCACAACGATCTCTGGGACTTCGACCTGCCGATGCAGCCGAGCCTGATCGACTTCACCAAAGACGGCAAAACCGTTCCCGCGCTGGTCATCGGCACCAAGGCCGGGCAGATCTACGTCCTCGACCGCGCCACCGGCAAACCGCTGACCGAGGTTAAAGAAGTACCGGTCAAAGCGGCGAACATCCCGAACGAACCGTACTCCCCTACCCAGCCGAAATCGCTGGGAATGCCGCAGATCGGCGCGCAGCACCTGACCGAAGCGGACATGTGGGGCGCAACACCGTACGACCAGTTGCTCTGCCGCATCGACTTCAAAGGCATGCGCTACGACGGCCTGTACACCGCGCCGGGCATGGACAAATCATTGAGCTTCCCGGGTTCGCTGGGCGGCATGAACTGGGGCAGCATCTCGACTGACCCGGTGCACGGTTTCATCTTCGTCAATGACATGCGCCTGGGTCTGTGGATTCAGATGATCCCGTCGCAGAACAAAGGCCAGGCCGCTGGCGGTGGCGAAGCGCTGAACACCGGCATGGGCGCCGTTCCGCTGAAAGGCACGCCTTACGCCGTGAACAAAAACCGCTTCCTGTCGGTGGCCGGCATTCCGTGCCAAGCGCCGCCTTTTGGCACGCTCACCGCGATCGACATGAAAACCCAGAAAATCGCCTGGCAAGTTCCGGTCGGCACGGTTGAAGACACCGGTCCACTGGGCATCCGCATGCACCTGCCGATCAAGATCGGTCTGCCGACTCTCGGCGGCACCCTGTCGACCCAAGGTGGCTTGATCTTCATCGCCGGCACCCAGGACTTCTACCTGCGCGCATTCAACAGCGGCAACGGTGAAGAAATCTGGAAGGCACGTCTGCCAGTCGGCAGCCAGGGCGGCCCGATGACGTACGTTTCGCCGAAAACCGGCAAGCAGTACATCGTCATCACCGCCGGCGGCGCTCGTCAGTCGACCGATCGCGGCGATTACGTCATGGCCTACGCCTTGCCGTAACCCGTTGCTGGCACCGGCCCACGCGATTACTGCGTGGGCACATCGAAAAACGCGGTGCCTGAGGGCACCGCGCTTCGTTCTATTGCGCACATGTTTTCAGCAGGAAGATTCACATGGTTTTGGCTGTTGGTTTCTCTCGTTCCGATCTGTTCAAAGGCCTGTTGCTCGGCCTGACTTGCACCACCGCCCTCCCCGCGCTGGCCGCTGACGATTCCGATCTGTTGGCCCGCAGCACCCTCACCGGTGACTGGGGTGGCTTGCGTCACCAGATGGATGAACAAGGCGTCAAGTTCTCCGGCGACTACAGCGGCGAAACCGCCTACAACGCTGACGGTGGCTTGCATCGCTCGGCGCGCTACTCGCAGAACATCAAGCTCGGTGTGCAGTTCGACCTGAGCAAGTTGTACGGCTTCGACAACGCCGGCAAGGTCCAGCTGACCATCAACGACCGTCGTGGCAACAGCGCTTCGGAAGACCTGGTCGGCAACCGTCTGCCGATTCAGGAAAACTACGGTGGCCTGTACACGCGCCTGACCGAACTCAGTTACGAGCGCAGCCTGTTCACGCCCGCGCTCAACGTCAAACTCGGCTACATGGCCATGGGCAACGACCTCGGTGGCCTCGACAGCGGCATTCTCTGCAACTTCATGAACGCCGGATTCTGCGGCCACCCGCTGAACATGTCCGGCGGCAGCGGCTGGACCAACTACCCCAACGCGCACTTGGGCGTGCGGGTGAAGTACGACCTGTCGTCGTCCTGGCAATTGCGCGTGGCGGCGTTCAACGTCGACCCGGAAAGTAACGGCAACTCCAGCCGCGCCTGGCACATTGGCCCGAAACACACGACGGGCACCGTGGTGCCGATCGAGTTGGTGTACAAGCACTCCGGTGAGCTGCCCGGCGAATACAAGGTCGGTTACTACTACGACAGCTCCGACGTGAAACGCATCGGCAGCGACAAAGACGTGTCCGGTCGTGGCGGTCATTACCTGCTGGTCGATCAGGCCGTGTGGAGTTCACCCTCGTCTGTAGGCCGCAGTCTGCACGCGTTCGGTCAATACTCGGCGGCCAGCGATGCAGCCTCGCCGTTCAGCAAGTGGTACGGCACCGGCGTGGTTCTGTACAAACCGTTCGAGGGCCGCCCGCATGACACCGTCGCGCTGGGTTATGGCCGCGCCGTACCCAACCCGCGCAGCCGCGATGTGCAGCAAGACGCCGCACTCGCCAATGGCACCGCGTTCCCGAATCTGGACAGCGCTGAACAATTGATCGAACTCGGTTACGGCTATCAAGCCACACCTTGGCTGACCCTGCGCCCGAACGTGCAATACATCATCGAACCGGGCGCGTTCTCCGGACAAGACATCGACAACGCCCTGATCGTGGGCCTGCAAGTAAAAGCCGCCCTCTAACCCCCAACCCTGTGTAGGAGCTGCCGCAGGCTGCGATCTTTTGATCTTTCTTTAAGATCAAAAGATCGCAGCCTTCGGCAGCTCCTACAGGGATTTCAGGATTTCAGGATTTCAGTTGTTTCAGGGATTTCAGTTGTTTCAGGGATTTCAGGGATTTCAAGGGTTTCAAGGGTTTCAAGGGTTTCAGTGGTTTCAGTGGTTTCACTGGGTTCAGTGTTGCAGTGCATACCGGCGGCAATGCTCCAGATAGCCTTTCTCGTGACTTCCGACCAACTGCACAACGCTCGACCATAACCACGACGGCGCATCGAGGGTCTTTGAACGGCACGCCTGCAGATCGCGCATCCATGAAGCCCGCGTCGCCAGGTCCATTTGCCGCGCATGGGCGATCCCGACCACTCGCGCCAGATAACCCGCCGCCAGCATGGCATCGCGTTGGCTCAACTGATCGAGTTCCAGCTTCATGTCTTGCGGCAGCAATTCGCGGATAAAAAAACCATGGTCGAGCACCCGTGTCGCAATCATCCGGTTACCCAATCCCGGCGATAGAAACCGCGCCCCTTCGACCACCCGTTTACCGTTGTCCCGCGGCATCCGCGCTCTGGCCGCACGCGGTGCAGCAGCGGCCACTGCTTCCTTGATATCGAGCAGGCAGAAGTCCTGATCATCGTCGTCGCCCACGCCCAAAAGCACCGCGTAACGGTTCAAACCCAAAGAGCTGCAGCCTTTGACCCAATACGCCGAGTCGAGCAATTTGACGCGGTCATCCTTCGACCGTCCCTTCAATGCAGTCACCAAACCATGGATTTCATCGGTCGAGCACAGGGTCTTCAGCGCCGCACGTTCTGCGCGCGAAAGGGACCAGAAGTGTTTGCCCAAGGGAATCGTCGGTTTGGTGTTCTCGATGCGTTCCTGCGCCAGATGCTTCCAGGTGCGTTGCACGGCGTTGCGCATGCCCGCCTTCACTTGCGCCGGGCGCGGCGGTTCTTTATCGACATCGTCGACAAAGGCCTGCTCGTAGCCGCGCATCATTTCTTCGAGCATGCGTGCGGTAGCCACACCGGGCAGATCGGAGCCTCGCGCTGCCGTGGCCAGTGACAACGCCAGCCTGACGAGATCGTGTGCGGGGTTACCGATGACAGTCTGATCAAGGTCACGAATATGGATGTCGATCCGCCCTTTCAAATCGCCAGTGGGGCCGAGGTTACCGGCGTGACAATCGCCGCAGATCCACACCGCCGGTCCGTGCGGCAGGCGCCGGCCGGGCTGGCTGTGCAGCCATTCATAAAACTGCACGGTGCTGCCCCGAACATAAGCATGAGCCGACCTCGCCATCTTGAAGTTTCGCAGTTGCGAAAGGGTTTCCAGGCGTGCGGAGGGACGAGGTGTTTTCATGGGGACTTCTGGCAGGGGATGAACTCTGTTGACCCCTGCCTTCGGTCGAATGTTTCAAGATATTACAAGATCAATCACAAATACCACCGATACTCCCGCGCATTGATCTCCTGCATGAACGCCTGATGATCCTGGCGTTTGTTCTCGCAATAGACATCGACAAACTCGGCACCCAAGCCTTCACGCAACTGCGGCTGATGCTGCATTGCGCGCACGGCTTCAAACATCTCCTTGGGGAAATCAATGCCGCTGCTGCGATCCTCATTCAGCGGCGCAATCGGCTCTTTGCGTGCTTGCAGCCCATGTTCCATGCCCACCAGAATCGCTGCCAGCACCAGATACGGATTGGCATCCGCTCCGGCGAGGCGATATTCGATGCGCAGGTTCTTCGCGTCCGATTCAGGAATGCGCAAGCAGGCATCGCGATCCTCAAAGCCCCAACTCGCCTGGGTCGCCGTATTGACCGTGCCGCCCAAACGGCGCATGGCGTTCTGGTTCGGGGCGAAGATCGGCATGCTGTGCGGCAACAATTCCAGGCACCCCGCCACGGCATGGCGCAACGGCTGTTGCTGATTCGCCGCGAGCAGATTATTGCCCGCCGCGTCGTACAGGCTGACATGCACATGCATGCCGCTGCCCGGGTGCTGCAAATAAGGTTTGGCCATGAAACTGGCGCGATAGCCGTGTTTGAGGGCAACCCCGCGCGTACTGCGGCAGAACAACGCCGACCAATCGGCCGCACGCAAACCGTCATCGAGGTGGCCGAAATTGATTTCGAACTGACCCGGCCCAAGCTCCGCAGTGATCACCGTGGCATCGATGCCTTGCGCCCGCGTCGCCTCGACCATGTCATCCAGCACCGGGGCAAACCGCGACAGGCGTTCAATGTGCATGTTCGGCTGATCATCAGCGTCGTCGCTCAGTTCGTCACGGGGGAATTGCGGCAGACCGTCGCGCAGCTTTTTATCGAACAGATAAAACTCCAGCTCAAACGCCACCACCGGATGAATGCCTTTGCGTGCCAGCCGGTTCAGCACCTGCGCGAGGACTTCACGCGGTTCGAATTCAATCGGCTTTTCGGTGCCGTCCGAGGTGATCAACATCTGTCCCAGCGGCTGCGCTTCCCAGGTCACCGGTTTCAATGTGCCCGGCACCAACCGCCGCAGCGCATCCGGATCGCCGTCGTTGAAGCAGTAATCGCCAATCTTGAACAGCCCGCCCTGCACGCCCAGCAACACGCAGTTCTGCGGCAATTTGAGTGCACTGCCCGCCGCGACTTTTTCGAGCATGTCGACGGGATAGCGCTTGCCGTAAAAATGCCCGGGGATGTCCAGGGAAATCAGCTCGACATAACGCACTTCAGGGTGTTGTTGGCGAAACGCACGCACTTCAGCCAGCAGGTCGGCGCAGACAGCGTCCATCGTGTTCATCCTTTATTGTTCTCAGGTGTAGACCCACAGCACTCGCGTGAGCTGTTCGGTGAGATTGCCGTAGCGGCAACGGGTGTGGCTGTCGAACTGAAAGCTGTCGCCGGCCTTCAGCGTGGTCGGTTCCGGGTCATCGCCGAGCCACAGCGTCAGCTCGCCTTCGAGCACGTAACCGCCCTGCTCCGAGCTGTCCGTCAAATGCCGGTCGCCACTGCTGGCGCCTGCTTCCAGATGACTTTCGAGCATCGAGAACGAGGCGCGCATCTGTGGCGACACCAGAATGTCGGTAATGCCGTTGGCGTAATACAACGTGCGGCGCTCGTCCGGGCGCGTCACCCACGGCAACTCTTTGGGCTTGGGCAGGCTGTAGAAGTAGGTGGTCGGCACGCCAAAGGTTTCGCTGATCGCGGTCAGGTCGGCGACGGTTGGCCGTGACAGGCCGCGCTCGACTTGCGAGAGAAAACCCACCGAGCGCCCGATCCTGTCGGCCAGTTCCTTAAGGGTGCACTTCTTGTGTTTGCGCAGGTCGTGGATGAGGATCGCCAGCGCGGCAATTTCTTCTTGCTTGTTCATGGTCGGGGTTCCAGAAAAGGCTCCGCAAAATGTCTCATCAGACGCTGTCGCGCAGTCGATACCAGGCTTTGCCGATGGCTTCCAGCGGCGCCGCGAAGTGTTTGCCGCCGGGGAAACGGCCGTTGCTCAGGCCTTGGTACAACGCCAACTCGTCGGCGTCGCCGAGAATCGCATCAGATACCGCGCGGGCGGCGGCCAGCGTCGGCAACACGCCGTGGCCGGAATAACCTTGCAGCCAGTACCGGTTGCCCTCGCGTCCGACATCAGGCGTGCGTTTGAGGGTCAGATCGATGTGCCCGCCCCAGGCGAATTCAACGTCGACGCCTTTCAGTTGCGGGAAAACGCGTTGCAGAAATGGCCGGGTCGCCGCCGCGATATCCTTGGGCATACCGCCGAGATAGGTGCAGCCGCCGCCGAACAACAGACGGTGATCGGGGGTACGCCGGAAGTAATCGAGGACGAACTGGTTGTCGGTCACGCAGACGTTACTCGGCAGCAATGTGCAGGCTTGTTCGGCTGTCAGTGGCGCCGTGGCGACTTGATAAGTGCCCACCGGCAAGATGCAGCTGGACAGTTGCGGATCGAGTTCATCCAGATAAGCGTTGCAGGCGAGGATCAGCACATCGGCGCGAACCGAACCACGCTCGGTGTTGACCCGAAAACCACTGCCCTCCTCCTGATAATTGAGCGCTTTGCTTTGTTCATGAATCTGGCCGCCGGCACGCTCGATGGCGGCGGTGAGGCCGAGGGCCAGTTTCAAAGGATTAAGGTGCGCACCTTCCGGGTCGTACAGCCCGGCCTGATAACGATCACTGGCGACCCACGCCGGCAGCTCTTCACGAGGGATGAACTGCAAGGCGTCGTGGCCCCATTTGTGGCTGGCCTCGTGTTGCCATTCGCGCAGCAGGCTGACCCGACGCGGCATGACCGACGTCCACAAATGGCCGGGACGATAATCACAATCGAAATCATGGCGCGCCGGCAACGCCCGCAATTCCTCGGCAGCCCAGCGCATGCCATCCCACAGGCGCCTGGCCCGTTCATGACCCAGTGCAGCTTCCAGCGGCGGCATGTCGCACGACCAGCCGAGAATCGCCTGCCCGCCATTGCGCCCCGAGGCAGCCCACGCCACCCGACTGGCCTCCAACAAGGTCACGCGTTTACCGGCCAGCGCCAGGCGCAACGCTGTGTGCAGGCCACTGAAGCCTGCGCCGATGATCACAACGTCAGTCTGTTGTTCGCCTTCCAGCGCAGGTCGGGTGCACAGGATATCGGCGCAACTGTGGGCGTAATAGCTGTCGACGTGCTGCGTGGATTGCTGAAACATTCGCGACCTCGTGAAATTATCTTTTTATAATTTCATGAAAATCTACAGAATAAATTTCACGCGAGCAACCCACCTGACCGTGCATATGAAAAAGCCTCAGACGCTGCGAACCACGGGATCTCGCAGTTGATCGGCATTCACGCGCATCCACTGCGCCAAGGAGTCCAATGTCTCGCGCAGTGTCTGGCCCAGCGCCGTGATCCGGTACTCCACGCGCGGTGGCACCTGGGCGTACACCGTGCGCGTCACCAGCCCGCGCTGTTCGAACAGGCGCAGTTGCCGGGTCAGTTCTTTCTGGGTAATCGGCGCGACGGCGCGCTGCAATTCACTGAAACGCACCGGGCAATCGAGCACGATCAACCGATAAAGAATCGGAATCGCCCACTTGCCGGAGATCAGGCTGACGAAGTCCACCATCGGACAGCTCGGTATCGCAGTTTGCAGTGCTGATTGTTTGTTCATGAGGATCACATCCGTGCCTTGGTATGCAAAAGGTGCCTACTGGTCAAAGGATACTAACGCTCTGAGAATGGCCTCTCCAGCTCATTACAGGGATGCAGCACATGTCGAGACTGAAAAACAAATTCGCGTTGATCACCGGCGGCACGGCGGGCATTGGCCTGGAAACCGCGCGCCAGTTCCTCGAGGAAGGTGCAACCGTTGCGGTCACCGGACGCAGCGAAGAAGCCCTGGCGGCCGTCAGGGAAGAATTCGGCGAACGTATCCTCGCCATTCGCAGCGATGCCGGTGATGTCGCAGGCCAGTTGGCATTGGCCCGACAGATTGGCGAACAGTGGTCGCGGCTGGACGTGTTGTTCATCAACGCCGGTGACGTCACGCACCGCTCGATCGAGGACTGGGACGAAGCGAGCTGGGATCAGCTCATGCAGACCAATCTCAAAGGCCCGTTCTTCCTGATCAAGGCACTGCTGCCGTTGCTGGCGAATCCATCGTCGGTGATTCTCTGTGGTTCGGTCGCCGCCAGAATCGGACTCGCCCAGAGCAACGCCTATGCCGCGAGCAAGGCGGGTCTGTTGTCCTTGGCGCGGACGCTTTCCGGCGAGCTGATCGGGCGCGGCATCCGCGTCAACGGACTCAGCCCCGGCCCTACTGAAACGGCGGCGCTGGACAAGCTTGGCTTGCCCGCCGCCGAGCAGGATGCGTTGCGTGAACGAATCCGCCAATTGGTGCCCATCGGCCGGATGGGCACCCCGTGGGAACTGGCGAAAGCTGCGGTTTACCTGGCCTCGGACGAATCGACGTACGTGGTGGGCAGCGAGCTGTTGGTCGACGGTGGCGTCGGCAACTTATAGCGTCGCCCGCTCAAAAATCGTAGCGCGCGGTCATGCCCAGCGTTCGCGGCGTCGTCAGTCACGCAGCCATGCAAGGTCTGCGCGCTGATAACGGTGGGCACGGAAGATCGCGTTGTTCTCGCCCGGCAGATAACGTCGGGAGGCGGCATCGGGATAGGTCGCGAAGTGCGGATTGACGTATTCCCACACCACCTCGCCGGCAGGCGTCACTTCGAACAGTCGACCGAAATTGGCTTCGGTGATCAGCGTGTTGCCGTTGTGCAAACGCTGTGCACCGCCCATGAACGGGGTGAAAAACGCATAGCCAGGGGTGTCAGCGTATTGCCATTCGATGCGTTGCGTGTGCGGGTTGATTTCGACGATGCGCGAGTGCGGCATGCTCACGTGCGGACGGAAGATGCCGTTGTCGAAGACCAGCACGTTGCCGTTTTCCAGTTCGCTTGGGCAATGTTGCTGGGCCACCAGATCGTGGCCCAGACGCCACAACACTTCACCGCTGCCACGTTGCACGGCAATCACCGAAGACACGCTGCGCAGGCTGAGGATCACCTTGCCGTCGCGGCCCGGCGTGACCGCATTGGTCATTGGCCAGTGATGCCGTTCGAAGGCCGAGTGCAGCGGATAGTCTTCAGGTCGCAGGTGCTCCCAGCTGCGCCACTGCCAGACCACATTGCCTTGACGATCTATCTCCTTGACCACGTCGGCATAAATCACCCCGCCTGGCGCCTCGCTGCCGGGAATCCCGCCGACCACGCGTTTGGCCAGCTCTGCGCTCAACGGCTCGGCCGTGGTGTAGAGCAGATGTCCGTTATCCAGCCACTGCGCATCGTGGTGATGGAGCAGATCGGTGTGCTGCCAGACCACTTCGCCCTCGGGGGTAACTTCGCTGAAAGCACCGCCGTGCCACACCGACCAGCCCGGGAACAGGTCCGGCGAATCGGGATGGTTGCCGTTGTAGCCTAGGTTGCCGTTGGCCAGAATCACCGCGTCACGACCGGGACGTTGCGGCAGTTTCCAGCGGTGCACGACTTCGCCGTCGAGGTCGATCAGGAACACATTGCCGTCCGCCGTTTGCGGGGCGAATAGCGTGTAACCGCCGGCACTGCGGGCATGATCGACAGCGATCAGACCGGTTTTGCGCCGCTTGAGGGTGGTGGTTTCGAGATTAGGCATGACTTTTCTCCAGGCGTGAAAATCCCCGCCGCCTGCAACGCGGCAAGGTGAACTGAGTGGGTTACGGGTTGTTCGGCAGCAGCTTGTTGAAGCGGTCGTCGAAGATTTGCTCGACCTGTAACGTCAGCGTGGTCTCAGCGGTAGCAGCCAGCGCGTTCAGGTACAGGGCGACGTGGCGGGTCAGCGAATACTTGGCAGCTAGAGGTTTTACCGGCATTGTCGTGCCCTCGTTTTTTGCAGTGAATTCAGTATGTCGAGGCCCGCCGTGCCGCTCCATGCCAAACACCCCTCCTTTGCTGCCATGGCGGACATCGCGCCGCAACCGTTGCGCACCGTCGTGGTGTTGGCCTTCGATGACCTGTTGTTACTCAATGCGGCCGGGCCGCTGGAAGTCTTCGCGGCGATACCGCGCGTGTTGGGCGGCCACTTCAGCAGCCAGCCGCCCTATCGGTTGCTGATGGCGTCGCCGCAGGGTGGCGCGGTCATGTCGATCTCGGGGATTACGGTGTCGACGTGCTCGCTTGAGCAGATCGACCAGCTCGCCCCGGTGATCGACACCCTGATCGTTGCGGGCGGTCCGGGCATGGCCGCGCTGGAGGCCGATCAACAGGCCTGTGACTGGCTGCGCGTTCGCTCGGCGCAGATCCGCCGGCTGTGCTCGATCGGCACCGGCACGTTCGCCCTGGCCGCCGCCGGGTTGCTCGATGGTCGGCAAGTGGTGACGCACTGGAAATTCGCCGCTGAACTACAGGCGCGCTACCCGGCGGTGCGCTGTCAGACCGATGCGTTGTACCTGCACGACGACAATCTGTGGACGTGCGGCGGCGCCACCGCGGGCATCGACCTCGCTCTTGGCTTGGTGGAACAGGACCTCGGCGCGCAAGCAGCGCTGACATTGGCGCGGTATTTCACCGTATTTTTGTGGCGTGGCGCGGAACATCCGCAACTGAGCGCTTCACTCAACGCGCAATCCAACGCCTTGCGCACCGACCCAGACGTACGTCTGGCCCGTCTGCATGCATGGATTGCCGCTAACCTGAAGGGTGATTTGCGCGTCGAACGGCTGGCCGAGCAATTCGGCATGAGCCCGCGCCACTTCGCCCGTGCGTATGTTGCTGCCACTGGGCAGACACCCGCGCAAGCGGTCGAGCACGTGCGGCTGGAGGCGGCGGGTCGACTGCTGAAAAGCACCCATGAGCCGATCAAGCGCATTGCCGAAACCGTTGGTTTTGGCCGCGAAGAGCGCATGCGTCGGGCGTTTCAAAAGCATCTGGGGGTCAGCCCGAATGGTTATCGTCGGCAGATGGATGGCCAGACTGCAGTTCAGCCGACGGATCGCCGGCAGACGTCCAGAGTCGGGATTGCGTTGGAGTGGTTGGCGCAGTAAAGCCCGCGCACAGACGACGTTGATCGCTCCCACGCTCTGCGTTGATCGTTCCCACGCTCTGCGTGGGAATGCAGCCCGGGACGCTCCGCGTCCCAAGATCAAAAGATCGCAGCCTGCGGCAGCTCCTACGGGGAGATTTTGGGGTGATTGGGGAAAAATGCGCTAGGTAGTGAATTATTTCGTGTCCTCATGTATCTGAGCCAAAGAGCACGCGCCATCAAATCGATGGCATCTACGCGGCAAGATGGATCAGCAAAGAGAAGACCCGGATGAAATCACGCAAGAAAACCGTCAAGCCAATCGGCCTGAACGACATCACCATTGTCGACGATGCCAAGATGCGCAAGGCGATCACCGCCGCCGCTCTGGGCAACGCCATGGAATGGTTCGACTTTGGTGTTTACGGCTTCGTCGCCTATGTACTCGGCAAAGTGTTCTTCCCCGGCGCCGATCCCGGCACCCAGATGATCGCCGCGCTCGCGACGTTCTCGGTGCCCTTCCTGATCCGGCCTTTGGGCGGCTTGTTCTTCGGCGCCCTGGGCGACAAGTACGGACGGCAGAAAGTCCTCGCTGCAACCATCGTCATCATGTCGCTGAGCACCTTCGCCATCGGCCTGATTCCGTCTTATGCCTCGATTGGCATCTGGGCGCCGATCCTGTTGTTGCTGGCAAAAATGGCCCAGGGTTTCTCGGTGGGCGGTGAGTACACCGGTGCGTCGATCTTCGTCGCCGAATATGCGCCGGATCGCAAACGTGGTTTCCTCGGCAGTTGGCTGGACTTCGGCTCGATCGCCGGCTTCGTCCTCGGTGCCGGGGTCGTGGTGCTGATCTCGACGACGCTGGGCGAAGCCAAGTTCGAAGAATGGGGCTGGCGCCTGCCGTTCTTCCTCGCCCTGCCCCTTGGCATGATCGGCCTCTACCTGCGTCACGCCCTCGAAGAAACTCCCGCTTTCCAGCAGCACGTTGAAAAGCTCGAGGAGGGTGACCGCGAAGGCCTCGCGCGTGGCCCGAAAGTGTCGTTCAAGGAGGTCGCGACCAAACACTGGCGAAGCCTGATGACCTGCATCGGCGTGGTGGCGGTGACCAACGTCACCTACTACATGCTGCTGACGTACATGCCGAGCTACCTGTCGCACAACCTGCATTACAGTGAAAACCGTGGCGTGCTTATCATCATCGCGATCATGGTCGGCATGCTGTTCGTGCAGCCAGCGATCGGTTTCATCAGCGACAAGATCGGCCGCAAACCTTTCATCGTCGTCGGCAGCATCGGCTTGTTCATTTTGGCGATTCCGGCGTTCATGCTGATTAACAGTGGCAAGATCGGCTTGATCTTCGCCGGTCTGCTGATGCTGGCGGTGTTGCTGAACTTCTTCATCGGCGTCATGGCGTCGACCCTGCCGGCAATGTTCCCCACGCACATCCGCTACAGCGCGCTGGCGGCGGCTTTCAACGTTTCGGTATTGATCGCTGGCCTGACCCCGACCATCGTCGCCTGGCTGGTCGAAAGCACCAACGATCTCTACATGCCGGCGTATTACCTGATGGTCATCGCCGTGGTCGGCCTGGTCACCGGCGTGACCATGAAGGAAACCGCCAACAAACCGCTGCGTGGCGCCGCCCCGGCAGCTTCCGATCTGGAAGAAGCCAAGGAACTGCTGCAAGAACACCACGACAACATCGAACAGAAAATCGAAGACATCGACGCCGAGATCGCCGCGCTCGAAGCCAAGCGCAAGGAGTTGGTGCAGCAGCATCCGCGGATCAACTGAAACCCGGTACCGGTGGCCTCTGTACAGCGGCCATCGGCAGCCAGTCGTGCGGCTCGACTTTTTTTTCAGCTAGCCTTGAGTGCGGATCGCCCGTCACTCAAGGAGCCGTCATGTTCAAGTTCATCAAGACCACCGTCATCGGCGGGCTGTTGTTTATCCTGCCGCTGATGCTGATTGTGGTGCTGATCGAAAAAGCCCTCCACCTGCTGCGCGGGCCGGTCGAGAAGCTCTTGCCAATGTTCAAGGGCTTCGATGTCGCCGGCGTCACGCTGGTGACGGTTGCCACCTTGCTGGGCCTGATCGTCCTGTGTTTTCTCGCCGGATTGCTCGCGCGCACCTCGGCGGCAGCACGGGCGCTGGAAGCCACCGAAAACAAGCTGCTGAGCAACCTGCCCGGTTATCAGTTGTTCAAGGACACCACCGCGCGGTTTGCCGGGTTGGAAAACGAGGATGGTTCGAAGGTCGGCATGATCGCCGAGGGCGAAGGCTTTCGCCTGTGCCTGATCGTCGAAAGCGTGGATGACTGGCTGACGATTTTCATGCCCGACGGTGGGCCCGCCGGCGGCACCGCCGGTGAAGTGCGGCTGGTGCCGGCCGCCCATGTCATCGTCACCGATCTGTCGTGGCTGACCCTGGCCACCGGGTTGCGCCGTGGCGGCCGTGGCATGCTCGCGCTGATGCAACCCTGGGTGCCGAAAGCCTGATCAAGGCGCGTTGACCACCACATACGTCACATCGCTGCCCTGATACTGCGGCTGGTACCAGGTCGAGCCGCATTGCATGTAGGCGACGTTGTAGCGGATTACCTGCACACAGCTGCTGGGCATTTGCGCCGGGGTCATGATCGAACCGACGACAGCTGCGGTAACCGCCACCGTTGCCGTCACCGCCGCCGCAGTCGCTATCGGGTGATAGTGATCGTCGTAACCATAGCGACCATGCCCGTCGACATCGATGTCGACGTCGCGATGGTTATCGATATTGACGTTGCGGTTGACGTTGCGATTGCTGTTGTTGACGTAGGTGCGGTTACCGACATTGTTGCCGGCATTTACGCGGTTGCCGGAATTGAACTGATTGCCGGCGTTTACCCGATTTCCCGCATTGGCACGGTTTCCGGCGTTGACGTGACTGGTCCGTTGCGGCGCATTGATGCGTTGTGCCCGCTGCGCGTTGGGCGCGGGTGCGCGGTTGACGTTGGCGCGGGCATGGCCCTGCGCGCGCTGCGGCCTGGCGTCGGCTTCGGCGATCAGCCCGGCAGTCAGGAAGGTGGCGGTGGCCAGCGATAACAGCAGACTCCACGACATCGACTTGTTCATGTCACTGCCCTCCCTGACCACTGGCTTTTTTCAACGCAATCGCGACATCGCCCTTGGCCGGTTTGAAGGTGAAGAGCGTGTCCGGGATGGTTGGCTTGAGGTTCCACTGATACACCGCGCTGTACTCGGGAGAACTCTTTTCGTCGGTGGTGGTGATCACCAGTTTGCACGGCAAGGGCTTGTCCGAACGGGTCAGCCACAATTGCCAGTCGATGCCCTCCTGGCGAAACGCCAAATGGTCGCAGAGCTGGCCCTTGATAATTGACGGTCCGACATAGAGCGCAGCCTTCAAGGCATCAATCTGCGCCTGATCGCTGCCAAACAGAAACAGATCCTCCATCGGTACTTGCACACCGTAGAAGTTCTCGACCATATGCAGGGTTTCCGCGACATTGGCCGGCGCATCGACGGTGGTGTAGTACTTCAGGTATGGCGAGTACTGAGTGAGCTTCTTGCCGTTGTAGAAAAATTCGCGGGTGCGCACATCGCCTTCACTTTTCGCATACAGGCGATCGTGGCCAACCACTTTCAACGTATTGAACGACTCGGTCTTGATCTTCTGACCAGACTCCAGAACCGTGTCGCGCGACACTTCGGCATCGACCTGGAATTTCGCCAGGCTGCGCAGGTAATTGCCCATATCGATGAGTTTGTCGATCACTTGCGGATTGACCAGCGGCGTGTCGTCCGCCGCGCTGGTCGTGGGCTGCGCAGCCGCTGCGGGTGGGTCTTCGGCGTAGGCTCCCGGCGCGAGAACCAACGTGAACATCAGGCAGAAAACACTGACTGGGGCTTTCATCGGTTGCGCTCCTGTCCCTGCGTGGGCGTTGCGCCCGGACGGGCGACTGACTGACCAGCCTAGACGCCAGTGTTGCTGTGCGCCAATTCGTACAAATCCCCCGTCACAGTGATAGCCAAAGGCTGCGGCGCCGCGCGTCTCCAAGCATCTGAAACTGCGGCCCATTCGGTGGCAAACCGTAAGAAACCTCCTACGCTGAATTTGTCCGTCGCCTGGCGTCGGCACTCACCGGAAGGATTCTGCGCGCAGTACGAGGGCCGATCATGCAAGGTTCACGAGGTGGTTTTTCTGCGGCACATTTGCGCCCGCAGCGTCAGTCACTGTCACTGGAACCCAGAATTCTGTTCGACGGCGCCGCCGCTTCGGCGACTGTCGAGCAGCATCACAGTGACCCCGCCGCGCCGCCTGCTGCGGTCGAGGCACAAGTCCCTCACGCGACACCAACCGAAGGCCGCGCCGCCACCGAGCAAGCGCCGTCGGCCGCGCGCAGCCTGCTGGTGATCGACAGTCGCATCGAAAACCGCGATCAACTCGTCGCGCAGTTGCCGGGCAATGTCACTGCGATTGTGGTGAATGTCGGCGAAGATGGCCTCGCGGCGATCTCTGCGGCGCTCGCGCAACTGGGCAAGGTCGATTCGATTCAGATCATGTCCCACGGCGCCGCCGGGCAATTCACCCTGGGCAATCGCACGGTCAGCTCGGACAACATCGACTCGCTGGGCAAAACCCTCGAACAATGGCGCAGCAATCTCACCCAAGGCGCAGATATCCAGCTGTATGGCTGCGATGTCGGTGCCGGTGCGGCCGGGCAAACCCTGGTCAGCGAACTCGCGCGCTGGACCGGCGCCGATGTCGGCGCTTCGAGTAATGACACCGGCAGCAGCAAGGCCGGCGGCGACTGGACGCTGGAAACCCGCGTCGGCGACATCGATAAAAACATCGCCATCAGCGGCCTTGCCATGGCGCATTTCGACGGCCTGCTCGCCGACGCGGCGCCGACAGCCACGGTGGCCACCGGCGGCAGCGATGTGCTGCTCGGCGACCGCTTCACCTTTACCGTGAATTTCAGCAACACCTCGACCCAGGTGGGTTATGCGCCGTTCATCAACCTGGCGATGCCGGCGACCGGCAAGGATGGCGATGACGGCGTCAATTTCATTTCCGCCACCTACCTGGGGCAAAACCTGATCAGCCACGTGGTGACGTTCGATGCCAACGGCGACGCTACGCACCCGCTGGCGAAAGACGCCAACGGCAACTTCCTGATCATCAACGCCGCCACCTACGGCATGCGCGCTGGCGACAAACTGGTGGTCATCGAGTTGCCCTTCGCCAGCGTCACCAATCAGCAACCGGTGATTGGCGTGCAGATCACCGCCAGCCTGAGCAACCTGGCCGATACGGCGTTCTCCAATGGCACGCCTGACCTGACCATTCGCGCCAGTGGCGGCTTCGAATTCGGCAATGATGCGCTGGACAACCCGACCAACGACCCAAGCCTGATTCAGGCCGGCACCGCAGCGTTTGTCGTGCACCCGACGGTGATTACGGTCAGCGAAACCATCAATACCCCCGAGGGAGAAACCGCTACCGGCCCCAACTATGTACGCACGCTGACCTTGTCGGCGACACCGGCACCTGGGCAGACGCTGACCAACGTGGTCATCACCCAGCCGCTGCCCGACAACATCCAGGTCAACGCAATCACCCCCGGTCCCGGCGGCCGGGTCACCTCGATCACTCTGCACGACGGCACCGTGGTCACCAATGCCGCACAAATCGCCGTGTTGATTGCGGCCAACGACGTCTACATCAATTCGTTCACCGTCACCTACGACAGTCTCACCGGCAAGACCGATACCGTGGTCGCCTTCTACGTGCCGGAAGCCGACGCCAATGGTCAGCCGGTAATCAACCCGGTGACCGGCGATGCCGTCACCGTCACCCTCGGCCCGCCAACGGCTTCGGGACAGTGGGTGCCGCTTGATCCACGTGACCTTACCGCACCGAACACCACCATCGATTTCAGCGGCACCGGGCAAGGCACTCAGTTCATCGCCAAGTCCATCACCCTGCTGAAAACCGCGACGATGCAGAACGACATCGGCCACACCGGTATCAGCCCCGGCGACACGTTGCAGTACACGCTCAATCTGGCGATTTCCGATTACTTTGCCTTCGGTAAGGATTTCTTCAACGAAGGCCAGCTGGTGATTCGCGATCAGCTCAGCGACGGCCAGACATTGAGCGGCACACCGACGCTCACCGTGACCATCAACGGTGTTGCGCAGACCATCACCCTGGTCACCAGTGTGGTTAACAACGCCGACGGCACGACCTCAATGGTGTTCGACATTGCGCAGTCGCTGCGTAACGCGTTCGGCAATATTCGTGGCTGGCTCAACGGCGATCTGGCCTTTGACGACACCTTGCAAGGCGCGGTGGTCGCGGTTCTCAGTTACTCAGCCATCGTTGGCCAGACCTACAAACCACCATCAGGCAATCCGCAACCGGACATCAACGAAGGCGACGAACTGGGCAACACCGCGACGGTAGACGGCACGCTGCTGGTCGATCAGTTCAACCTCACCGGCGAGAGTGAAACCGACGGTTCCGCGACCACCAGTGTGATCCCCACCAGCAACGTCGATATCAGTCTGGTCGAGGTCAATAATGGCGCGCCACCAGGCAACGGCGAACTGCGCCCCGGCGATGAAGTGACCTTCGAACTGAGTTACGACCTGGTCACCGGCGACTACGAGCAATTCAAACTGACGGCTTATCTGCCGTTGCCGCTGTTCAATGTCACCGGGATTACCTGGGGTTCGGGCAGTGACATCGGCCAGTGGGAACTTGGCCCGGGCAATACCAACGCCGGCGGTGTGGTCAGTGTGATCAGCGCCAACGGCAACTCGGTGGTATTCGACTTCGGCAGTTTTGCCACCAATACCACCACCGGCAGTCGCATCGTCATTCGCTTCACCGTCAAAGTCGGCGATCAGCCGTTTGCCGATCAGCGCTCGCTGGACGTGCTCGCGCAATCGAGCCAGCAGACCACCCTCACCGACCGCACATTGATTTCTTCCGACGTGGTCGCGATCGTTTCCGTCGCCGAGCCGGTACTCAACATCAAACATGGCGTGGTCTCCGGCTCGAACGGCACGGTCACCGGCACCAGCGGTAGCTGGAACCCACCGGGCAGCACCGGCGTGCCGTTCAACGGCAGCGTCACCGATTTGTCTGCGGTCGATGGCAACATCAGCAACATCGACGGTGCCGACCGCTTGCGCCTGGTCACGGCGATCGAAAACAGCGGTGGCGGCGGCGCGTTTGACGTCAGCACCAGCATCACGCTGCCCTCGGGTTTGAGTTTTGTCGGCGGCAGTCTGGCGGCGGCCAATCTGCAGATTTATCGCGGCGACGGCACCTTGCTGGTGTTGGGCACCGACTACAGCGTCAGCGGCAATCAGATCAACTTTCTCGACGCCGGTGGCCAGGCCAGTCTGTTGGCCGGGCGCAGCGGCACGGCGGCCGATACCAGCGGCGCCAACGTCGTGGTGATCAGCTATGACGTGGTCGTCAGCGCCACCATCGAGGCCAGCCGCAGCCTGCAATCCACCGCGACTCTGAGCAACTACGCCAGCGTCAATGGCGGCACCGACTTCACCCCGACCGACCTCACCGATTTGGCTAACCAGCAAATTGCCGCCCCGGTGATCAGCAAAGTCTTCGCCGACGGCACGCTCGACGCCGGCGACTCCAGTGCCGCGCACACCACCGGCAGCGATCTGGTGATCGGCGAAAGCATGCGCTACGACATCGTCATCACCCTGCCCGAAGGCACCACGCAAAACCTGCGTATCGAAGACCTGATTCCACCGGGCATGCGCCTGGACACCAGTTTCAACGGTGGCCTCGGTTACCAGATCATCACCACCCGCGCCGGCAGTGGCGCACTCGGCGCCGATTTCGCCGGCAGCGTACTGGTCAGTGGTTTCGCCGGGATTGGCGGCGCGTTGGGCGGCGATGGCGTGGACGGGCGCTGGACGTTCAGCGTTTCCAGCGTGTCGGCGGACAACCAGACCGGCAACAATACCTTCGTGATTCGCCTGCAACTGGTGGCCAACAACGTCATCGGCAACCAGGCCAACGTTTCACTGCAAAACAATGCGCAACTGATTTTCAGCGATCCGGACAGTGACACACCGAACGGCGCCGTCGCCGTGGATCGCACCGTCACCCTTTCGGGTGGCCAGCCGACCGTGACCGTGCGCGAACCGACCCTGCAGGTCAATCAGGTGATCACGTCCACCTCGGGCCTGGGCGGCTATGACCAGGGCGACACGGTGACTTTCAATATCACCATCACTAACGGCAATGGCAGCACCGATTTCAGTGCGTTCGACATCAGTTTCCTCGACACCCTGCCGACCCAACTCAGCAACGTCACGCTGGTCGGCGTGCTGTATCAGAACGGTGCCACCAACAATGGCGGCGTTGCCTTCGAAATCGTCGGCGGGCAGTTGCGCACGGCCACGGGGGCCAACATCGACATCGCCAAGGGCGGCAGCATCGTTTTGCAACTGAGTGGCATCGTCAACGCCAGCGCCGCCGCACTATCAAACATCGCCAACGTCGCCAGCGTGCAATGGACCAGCCTCGACGGCGGCAATGCCGGTGAGCGAACAGGTGTCGACGGCACGCTCAATGGCGGCACGCTCAACGACTACCGCAACCTCTCGACCTTGCTGATTCCGGTGGCCCAGGCGATCGAAATTTCCCGCGTCGGCGGTTTGCCGGACACCGCGGCGCCGAACCCGACGAACGCCGTCGTCGAGCAAGTGACGGTCGGGGAAGTGATCCGCTATCGCGTGGTAGTGCTGGTGCCCGAAGGCAACAACCCCAACTATCAGGTGCAAATCACCCTCGCCAACGGCTTGCAGTTCATCTCGCCGGATGCGCTGATCAATGCCTTGCGCATCGCGTTCATTTCCAATGGCGGACTGACCAGCGACGCCAACCTGATCGTCGGCGGCACCTTGAATATCGACGGCAACGAAAACAGCCCGGAAGCGCTGCCGATCACCGCCGATCTATCCGGTCTGGCGCCACAAGGCGTGTTCGATCCGAGCCGTTTGACCATCGTCACCAATCCCGACGGCAGCCAGGTGGTGACGTTCAACCTCGGTAACGTGGTTAACGGCAATGGCAACGACGATGACCTCGAAGGCATCTCCATCGAATTCAATGTGCGCGTCACCAACATCGCCGCCAACATCGCCGGCGCGCAATTGGCCGTGACAGCACGGGAAATCGTCAACGGTGCCGGGCGCGCCGTCAGTGACACGGTGTTCGAACGCGTGGTCGAGCCAAGCTTCAGCGGCCTCGACAAGCAAATTGTCACGTTCAATCCGAACCCGAGCGGCAGCACCGGCAATGCCACAGTGCAGCTGAGTTTCACCCAGAACGGCGGTTTGCCGGCGTTCGATGCGCGCGTCAGCGACGGCTTTGCTGGCGGCAGTAATTACACGTTTCTCAGCGTCAGCATCAACGGCGTGAGTTACGGCCCGGGCAATCTGCCCGCGGGCATCAGTTTCAGCAGCAGCGGCGGTTTGAGCGTCAATTTCGATCAACTGGATGTCGGCGCGCAGATTCAGGTGCGCTACTCGGTCGACCTGCCCAACTCGAGCATTGTCGCCAGCAGCAACGCGACACTGACCTGGAGCAGCCTGCCGGAAGACTTCACCAGTTGGGGCGGCAACAGCGTCGGCGTCGATGGCACCACCACCGGCGAACGCGATGGCAGCGCCGTCGGCCCCAACCAGTATATTTTGCGCGACAACGCCGGCCTCGGTGTGATCACCGGCACCTTGTGGAACGACACCGCCAGCCCGACCGCCAGCACCACTCCGGACGGCGCGGGCCTGGGCGGACAAACCGTGACTCTGACCTGGGCCGGTGCCGACGGCCTGCTGGAAACCGCAGCGGATAACCTGCAATTCACTACCGTCACCGACGCCAACGGCCAGTACCATTTTGGCGTGTTGCCGCTCGGCGTGTTCCGCATCGATGTGCCGGCCGGGCTGGTCAGCTATCCGCAACCACTGGGTGATTTGCGCGTGCGCGTCGACAGCGATGCCGGCACCCTCGGCCAGATCACCATCACCTTGGGCGATGCCGACACGCAAAGCGCCAACGCCGGTTATGTCGAGCAGAACGACGCCCCGGTCAACACCCTCCCCGGCACGCAAAACGGCCTCGAAGACGTGGTGCTGAATATCGGCGGAATCAGCGTTACCGATATCGATGCCGACCGCGATCCGAACGTCAACGACCGGGCGATCAGCGTAATTCTCACGGTCACCCACGGCACACTGTTCCTCGGCGCGACCGTGCCCGGCGTCACCGTCAGCGGCGCCAACACCGCGAGCATGACCCTGACCGGCAACCTCGCCGACATCAACACCGCGCTGGCCAGCCTGCAATATCTGGGCAATGCCAACTTCAACGGCACCGACACCCTCACCGTGCTCAGCAATGACCGGGGCAACTACGGCGATGCCGACGGCGATGGGATTCCCGGCACCGCAGCCGATGCGCTGACCGACACCGACACCCTGCAAATCATCCTCGCCGCCGTTAATGACAACCCGGTCGGGGTCAACGACAGCGCCACGGCCGTTGAAGCCGGTGGCAACAACAATGGCTCGGCCGGTATCGACCCGCGCGGCAATGTGCTGAGCAACGACACCGACGTCGACATCGCCACCAACGCCGATCAACTGCACGTGGTGTCGGTCGGCCCGGGTGCCGGCATTCAGACGCCGGTGCTCGGCGTGACGGTAATCAATGGTCTTTACGGCCAATTGGTGATTGGCAGCAACGGTTCCTACCAATATGTCGTCGATAACAACAACGCCGCCGTGCAGGCCCTGCGCCTGTTAGGCCAGACCTTGCGCGACGACTTCAATTACGTGCTCGCTGACCTCGCCGGTGAAACCTCGACCGCTACATTGAGCGTGACCATTCAGGGCGCCAACGACACGCCGCAAGGCATCGACGACGACGGCGTGGCCATCGAGGCCGGCGGCGTCAACAACGGCACACCGGGCAGTGACGCCAGGGGCAACGTGTTGAGCAATGATCTGGACGTCGACAGCGCGGCCAACGGCGAAACCCGCACGGTGACCGGCATCCGCCCGGTAGCCGAGGCTGGCTCCGGCAATTTCACCGCCGTCAGTGGCGCCACGGCGATTGCCGGGCTCTATGGCACCTTGACCATCAACCCCGACGGCACTTACAGCTACGTGGTCAACAACAGCAACGCCACGGTTCAGCGCCTGAGTGCCGGGCAACAACTGGTCGAGTTCTTCAGCTATCGGCTGACCGATACCGGCGGGCTGGACGATGTCGCGCAATTGCGTATCGTCATCCAGGGCGCCAACGACAACCCGGTGGCCAGCGATGACGCCGCCTCTGCGCAAGCCGCGTCAACCAACGGCACGGCTTCAGAAAGCAATCCGAGTGGCAACGTGATTCAGTTCCCCAGCCGTCCGGGGCCGATCACTCAACCGGGTGGCAATGGCGTCGATCAGGATGTCGATGCCAATGACCAACCGAGCAGCCAGTTGCTGGTCAATGGCGTGATCAACAAAAGCGAAGCCACCTACAACCCGGCCGTCGACGTGCTCAGCGGCGTCGCCACCGGCACCACCTCAGCCAATGGAACCTTGGTTGCAGGCCTTTACGGCACCTTGCGCATCGGCGCCGATGGCTCGTTCTTCTATGACGTCGACAGTACCAATGCGGCGGTCCAGGCCTTGGCGCCAGGGCAGACATTGACCGAGTTCTTCACCTACCGCGTGACCGACACCACAGGCCTGACCGACACCGCGCAACTGGTGATTACCGTCCACGGCGTCAACGATCCACCCGTGGCGCAAAACGTCATCGCCGTCGCTACCGAAGCGGGCGGGATCAACAACCTGACGCCGGGCGTCAACCCTTCGGGCGACGTCACGGTCAACGACACCGATCCCGATGGCGACCCACTGACGGTGACGCTGATCAAGTCCGGCGCGGCCGCGGATCCAGGCACACCCATCGCGGTCAATCTCGGCGGTACGGTGATTGCCGGGCTGTACGGCACGCTGACGATTTTCCCCGATGGCAGCTACGTCTACGAAGTCGACAACAGCAACCCCGACGTGCAGGCCCTGCGCCGTAGCGCCGATCTGCTCTCGGAACGTTTCACCTACACCGTCAGCGATGGCGTTGGCGCGACCCCGCAAACCGACACGGCGGAAATCATCGTGTTGATTCGCGGGCAGAACGATAACCCGATTGCCAATGATGATGCCGGTGTGGCCATCGAGGCCGGTGGCCTCAACAACAGCCAGCCCGGACAAGACCCGAGCGGCAACGTGCTGGATAACGACACTGATGTCGATGGCGGCGAAGTCCCCGGCGATCTGCCCAATTACGACTATGGCGAAATCCGCGCCGTGTCCTCGGTGCGCACCGGCCCAGAGGCGGCCAGCGGCACGGCCGGCACATTGGGCACGGAACTGCGCGGCACTTATGGCTGGCTGACCCTGAACGCCGACGGCAGCTACAGCTATCGCCTCGACAACAGCATGGCGGCGGTGCAGGCATTGCGCGTTGGTAACACGCTACTCGATGCGTTCAGCTACGAGGTCATCGACGCGGCCGGCGCCACTGATCGCGCGACGCTGAACATCAGTATTCAGGGGCGCAACGACACGCCAATCGCGCAGAACGACAGCAACACCGCTGTCGAGGCCGGTGGCCTGAACAACGCCACGCCGGGCAGCAATCCGAGCGGCAATGTGCTGAGCAATGACAGCGATGTCGATGGCAACGGTGAAGTGCTGAGTGTGATCGGCGTCAATCAAGGCTCTTCGGTCGGCCTGATCGGCAGCGCCTTCAATGGCACTTACGGTCGGTTGACCCTGAACGCCGATGGCAGCTACAGCTATCTGGTCGATAACCTCAACCCGCAGGTCCAGGCCTTGCGCACCAATGCCGACACCCTGACGGAAACCTTCACTTATCAGATCCGCGACCTGGCCGGCGCTACCAGTACCGCAACGCTGACCCTGACCATTCGCGGGGCCAACGACAATCCGCTGGCGAGTGATGACAGTGCCGTGGCCGTCGAGGCTGGCGGCACGTTCAACGGTACGCCTGGGGTGAATCCCGGCGGCAATGTGCTGAGCAACGACAACGATGTCGATGCCAACGACGCCAAAGTGCTCACCGGCATCCGCACCGGCAGTGAAGCGGCGGGCGGCACCTTCACCAACGTTGGCGTCGCGCAAACCTTCAACGGTTTGTACGGCACACTGACAATCAATGCCGACGGCACTTACAGCTACGTGATCAATAACAATCTGGCCGCCGTGCAGGCCTTGAAAGTTGGCGACTCACTGGTGGAAACCTTCACCTACCGCATGCGCGACATTGCCGGTGCCACCGACACCGCGCAGTTGAGCATTCGCATCGACGGCGCCTGGGATGCCCCGGTGGCCGCCAACGATACCGCCGTGGCCGTGGCCGATAACGGCAAAGGCAATGGCGTCAACCCGAGCGGTAACGTGTTGCCCAATGACACCGACGTCGATCAGGGCGACAGCAAAACCGTCACCGGCATCCGCTTTGGCACCGAAGACGCTGGCGGCGGCCTCAACGGCGTTACCGCCGGCACCGACAACAGCAACGGCGCGCTGATCAACGGCCTCTACGGGCAATTGATCATCGGCGCTGACGGCAGCTACACCTACAACCTCGACTCGAACAATCCGGCGGTACTGGCGTTGGGGCCGCTGCAATTTCTCAACGAGCCTTTCACCTACCAGGTCAGCGACCGTGGCGGCCAGACCGATCTGGCGGAGATCCACATCATCATTCGCGGGCGCAACTCGGCACCGGTGGCCAATACCGATACCGCGACAGCGGTTGAGGCTGGCGGCAGCAACAACAATCAACCCGGCATCAACCCCGGCGGCAATGTCCTGAGCAACGACACCGATGCCGAAAGCGACCCGCTGTCGGTGATCGGCATTCACACCGGCACCGTCACTGACATCGGCACGGTGGGCAGCGTAGGCACTTCACTGCGCGGGTTGTATGGTGACCTGCTGATCAACGCCGACGGCAGCTACAGCTACACCGTCGATAACAATCTCGCTGCCGTCCAGGCCTTGCGCCAGAGCGGCCAGACGCTCAACGAAGTGTTCACCTACACCATCGTCGACCGCTGGGGCGACACCAGCACTGCCGAGCTGCGCATCACCGTCGATGGCCGCAACGATACGCCGGTTGCCGTCGATGACAGCGCCACGGCAGTCGAGGCCGGTGGCGTCAACAACGGCACGCCGGGCAGCAACGCCACGGGCAATGTGCTGGACAACGACACTGACGTCGACAGCGTGGCCAATGGCGAAAGCAAACAGGTGCAAAGCGTGAGCAATCAGGCCGGCCAGTCCACCGGCGCCGGGCAAGTGCTGATCGGGCTCTATGGGCAACTGACCCTCAACGCCGATGGCAGCTACACCTACGTCATCGACAACAACAATCCCGTGGTGCAGGCCTTGCGCACTGCCGGTGAAACCCTTAGCGAAACCTTTACCTACCGCATGGTCGATACTGCCGGCGCGACTGCGGATGCGCGCCTGACCGTGGTGATTCAGGGCGCCAACGACGCCCCGGTCGCGCAGAACGACAGCGGGTTCGCCAGCGACCAGTCCCCTGCCCCGCAAACCACCGGCAACGTGCTGCCCAACGATGGCGATGTCGATAACAACGACGGCCTCGTCGTGGTCGGTATTCGCACCGGCGCCGAGGCGAATAGCGGTACGTCCGGTGTCATCGGCCAGCCGATCATCGGTCTGTACGGCACGCTGGTGCTGAACGCCGACGGCAGCTACACCTACACCATCGACCAGAACAACCCGGCAGTCCTTGCCGCCGCGGGCCTGGGGCAAATTCTGCGCGACGTGTTCACCTACACAATCAATGACCGTAACGGTGCCAGCGATCAGGCCGAACTGGCTATCACTCTCGACATCGCCACACCGTTTATTCCGGCGCCGGGCGGCGACAATTTCGAGCGTGACCCGAACACCCTCAATCGCAACTTCCTCATCCCCGATCCGCAACCGGCGATCTTCGTCACGCCAGTGGTCGAGCGTGCGGCCGAAATCTCCGAGCTGTCGGCGTGGGGCGTCGATGGCAGCAATCTGCGCCTGGCAGCCGTCGGTGAGTTCACCAGTGAATCGGTGGGCAATGGTCTGGGTCTGGTGCCAGGGCAATTCGTCTCACAAGCCGTGCGCAGCAGCCGTCTGGAAAGTGAACTGGATCAGTTGTGGGTTCAGGGGCGGCAGGGCCGTACCGCCTTGAGTGCCGACGGGCTGTTGAGCGATCCATCGTTGTTCGTCCTCGACCCGGCCGACCTGACGCACAGTCCGGCCCATGTTGAAAAACAACAGGAAAAACCGCGAGCCAAGGGTTTCAGCGCGCAATTGCGCGATGCAGCGCAACGGCGCGCGCCGCGATAAAGCGCTCGAACAGAACCAATTCCAAGAATACAAAGGAATGAACATGCGTATACATGCGACCCGGCTTCTCAGTACCGCCATCGCTTCTGCACTGTTGCTCAGTGCTTGCTCGTCAACGGAACCGAAACCTTCGACCGACGAAGAAAACCGCCAACGCATCATCGCTGATCAGTCACGCATGTATTCCGGCCAGGAGCCGGTCACCGCGCCGATCACCTTTTACGAAGCCGCCGCGCGGGCGCTGAAGTACAACCTCGACTACCGCCTCAAACTGATGGAAAGCGCGCTGGCCTCGGACCTGCGCGACGTCTCCAGCCATGAAATGCTCCCGCGCCTGGTGGCCTCGGCCGGTTACGCCGGGCGCGACAACGATTCCGGCGGCACCTCGATCGGCATCGAAGACCGTCAGGTCAGCTTGCGCCCATCGACGTCCGAAGAGCGTTATCGTGAAGTCTATGGCCTGGGTCTGAGCTGGAGCCTGCTGGATTTCGGCGTGGCCTATTACCGCACCCAGCAAAAATCCGACCAGATCCTGATGGCCGAAGAGCGTCGGCGCAAAGTCGCGCAGAACGTCTTGCAGGACGTGCGCAATGCCTACTGGCGGGCACTCGGCGCGCAGCGTCTGATGCCGGAAGTCGACAAGTTGCTGATGCGCACCCACACCGCCCTGACCTCAGCCCGCGAGGCGGAAACCCGTGGCCTGCTGCCGCGTCAGGAGATCCTTGCCTATCAGCGCGCCCTCCTCGACTCGATCTACCTGTTGACCGTGCGCCGTCAGGATCTGGAGTTCGCCCAGGCCGAACTGTCGGCGCTGATGTCACTGCCGCCCGGCTCGAAAATGATCCTCGCCGACGCGCCCGACCCGGCACTGCCGGAAGTGCGCCAAAGCATGGCGCGGCTGGAACAGCTGTCGCTGGAGAACCGCCCGGAAATCATGGAAGAGTGGTACCGCAAACGCGTCAATCAAAAGGATCTGGAGATCGCCAAGGCGCAGCTGTGGCCGAACGTCAGCGTCGATTTCGGCTACAAATACGACTCCAACAAATACCTCTACAACAACGACTGGATGAGCACCGGCCTGCAAGTGTCGATGAACCTCATTCGTCTGCTGCAATTGCCGTCGTTGAACGCGGCGGAAAAATCCCAGAGCGAAACCGACGACACCCGTCGCGTGGCGCTGTCGATGGCGATTCTCACGCAAGTGCGAGTCGGCACCCTGCGCTATCAATTGGCGCGTCAGGAGGTGGAATTCGCCGAGGACAGCCTGCGCGTCGATCGCAGTCTGCTCGACTATGCCCAGGCGGCGAAGACCGGCGCGTTAGGCTCGGAACTGGAAGTGATCCGCTCCGAAGGCCGCTATCTGCTCTCGCGTTATCAGCGCGAGGCGGCGTTCTCCAGTGCTCAGGCCGCGTGGGGGCGGATGTACAACTCGGTGGGCCTCGACGTGCTGCCCAAGGAAATCTCGCAACACGACATCAAGACCCTGGCCCGGGAAATCCAGCGCACCTTGAACGAACAAGAACAACAACGTCTGCTCGCCGCCACTTCGCAAGGAACGCCGAATGCGCAAAATCGCCCTTGAGCCCGGTTTCGCGGCTCTGCTGTTGGCCAGTCTGATCCTGTCCGTCCACGCTGAAGACAACCCGCAAGCCCCCGCACTGGAAAGTGCCAGTGCGATTCGTGTACTGCTCGCCGCCGAACTGGAAACCACGCTCTCCAGCCAGATGGCCGGCACCCTCGGTGAACTGAAAGCCGGGTTCGGCGAACAGGTCGGCAAGTCCGAACTGCTCGCTCGCTTCAACTGCAACGAAGCCGAAGCACGCTCGAAAGTCGCGGCGGCGGAACTGGCCATGGCCAAACAGAACCTGCAAGCCAAACAGCAGCTGCGTCAGCTCAATGCGGTCGGTGATATCGAAGTGTCGATGGCCAACACCGAAGTGCAAAAGGCTGATGGCGCACGGGCGATGGGCGCGGCGCAGAGCAGTTATTGCCAGGTTCTCGCGCCGTTTTCCGGGCGGGTGGCCAAGGTTTACGTCAAGCCTTATCAAACCGTGACCGCCGGTACGCCGCTGTTCGATCTGGTCAGCGACGGCGCGCTGAAAGTACGTTTGAACGTGCCGTCCAACCTGCTCAAGGACCTCAAGCCGGGGCTGCCGCTGCAAGTCAGCATCCATGAAACCGGCAAGACCTATCCGGCCCATGTCAGCGGCATCAACTCGCGGGTCGATGCGGTGGCGCAAACCGTTGAACTGGAAGCCCGTCTCGACAACAAATACCCCGACCTGATGGCGGGCATGAGCGGCACGGCGCAGTTCGATCAAGACGCGCGCCCATGACCATGAACGAGCAATTGCCCCACCCGCACCTGCTGCTGGAACTTGACGCGCTGCGCGATAAAGCCCTGGCCGCCGACTCGCTGAATGCCCTGGCGTTCAGCATGGCCAACGACTTGTACCCGCTGCTGCAGTTTCATCAGGCACTGGTGTTTGCCCAGCGTGAAAATTCGCTGGAGCTGTTGAATGTCTCGGGCCTGTCGCGGCCCAGCGAAGACTCGCCCTATCTGGTGTGGCTGCGCCGGGCCAGTCGTTGGGTCGCGGCGCAGGTGCCCGGCGACGAGCCCGTATGGTTGGCGCAGGACAGCGCCGAGCCGCCGGCAGACATCACCGAAGGCTGGAACGAATGGTGGCCGTCAGGGCTGTGGTGCGTGCCGGTGCAGGACCGTGACAATCAACGCCTCGGCGTGCTGATCATCTTGCTTGAGCAGGAACCGCCCGCCGTGTTGTGGCCGCACCTGAAAGGGCTGGTCGGCACGTGGGCGTATTGCTGGTCGGCGTTGACCCGGCGCAAGCGCTTCAGTCGTTGGCGGCCGAATCGCAAACAACTGCTGCTCGTGGCGCTCGTGATCGCTGCCCTGCTGTTGTTGCCCGTGCGGCAAACCGCGCTGGCACCGACCGAGATCGTCTCGCGGCAGGCGCAGATCATCAGTTCGCCCATCGATGGTGTGATCGAAAAGATCCAGGTTCGTCCCAATCAGCCGGTGGACGCCGGCACACCGCTGTTCTCGCTGGACGAAACCAGCCTGCGCAGCCGCGCCGAAGTGCTCGGCAAGGAAGTCGCGGTGGCCGATGCCGAACTGCAAGCGGCCAGCCAGCGCGCCTTCGACAACCCGCAGAGCAAGAGCGAGCTGACCTTGCTCGCCGGCCGTTCACAACAACGTCGCGCGGAACTGGCGGCGGTGCAGGCGCAGCTCAAGCGTACGCAAGTGTTGTCCCCGCGCGGCGGCGTTGCGGTGTTCAGCGACCCCAACGATTGGCTGGGCAAACCAGTGGTGACGGGTGAACGCATCATGCAAGTGGCCGATCCGACGCAACCGGCCATGCTGATTCAACTGGCGGTGGCCGATGCCATCGCGCTGGAAACGGGCGCCGAAGTCACCCTGTTCCTCACTGCGTATCCGCTGGCACCGCTGAAGGGCAAGATCCTCGAAACCAGTTATCAGGCGCGGCCGAGCGATGAAGGTGTGGTCGCCTATCGCTTGCTCGCCAGTATCGACGGTGTGCCGGAACATGCGCGTCTTGGCCTGCACGGCACGGCGAAGATTTACGGCGGGCGGGTGATGCTCGGTTATTACCTGCTGCGCCGGCCATTGGCGACGCTGCGGGCGTGGAGCGGTTGGTGATGCTCGACCCGGCCGATCTGCCCGTACCGCCACTGCGTGAAGACCTGCGCCTGAGCGAAGCGGCGCATGGTAGCGACGGTGAGCCGGCATGGGTGATTCAGGACACGGTAATCAACCGTTTCTACCGCATCGGCTGGCTGGAATTCGAATGCCTGCTGCGCTGGGGGCAATCGCCGCGCACCATCAGCGAGCAGATTGCCGAGGGCACCGCGCTGAAACCGGACGTCGAGCAGGTCCTCGATTTTCGTCAGTTTCTCGAGCAGCATCAGTTGCTGCGCGCAGGCCCCGCAGCACTTGAGCGACTCAAGAGCAAAAGCGAGGAAGGCAGTTGGCTGACCTGGCGCTGGTGGCTGCACCACTACCTGTTTTTCCGCATTCCACTGCTGCGCCCACAACAACCTTTGCAGTATCTGGCGCGGGCGCTGAGTTGGCTGTTTCATCCGCTGACCGGGATTATCGTGCTGAGCCTGAGCCTGCTCGGGATCATTCTGGTGTTGCAACAGTGGGACGTGTTCACCAGCGCGGTGGTCGAGTCGTTTTCCACCGAAGGCCTGTTCAGTTTTGCCCTGGCGCTGATCGTCGCGAAAACCCTGCATGAACTCGGGCACGCCTTGGTCGCCACCCGCCTGGGTTTGCGCGTCGGGCACATGGGCATTGCCTTTGTGGTGATGTGGCCGATGCTCTACACCGACACCGGCGAGAGCTGGAAGCTCAGTCGTTCGCGGCAACGCTTGGCGATTGCCTCGGCAGGCATCGTCACCGAGTTGTCGCTGGCCGGGCTGTCGACATTGGGCTGGGCGGTTTGCGATCCGGGTGCGTTGCGCAACGCGCTGCTGTATCTGGCGACCACCAGCTGGCTGCTCTCGCTGGCCCTGAATGCCAGCCCGTTCATGCGTTTCGACGGTTATTTCATTCTGTCCGACCTGCTGGATTTCCCTAACCTGCACGAGCGCGCCTCGGCGCTGGCGCGGGTGACGTTGCGGCGCAATCTGTTGGGTTTGCGCGAAGACTGGCCGGAGACGTTCCCGACCGGACAACGGCGTTTGCTGGTGACTTTCGCAATCATCACCTGGGTTTACCGCTTGGTGCTGTTTCTGGGGATCGCGCTGGCGGTCTATCTGTTCTTCTTCAAGGTCTTGGGGATCTTCCTGTTCATGGTCGAACTGTCGTGGTTTATCGCCCTGCCCGTGATGCGTGAGCTAGGCCACTGGTGGAAAAACCGCGCGGCCATTGCAAGCCGCCGCAAAGTCGCGTTCTACGCTGTATTGCTGGCGATCCTCGTCGCTCTGGCGATCCCGTGGCGCACGCAGATCGATGCGGTCGGCGTGGCCCGCGCCGAGCACCAATTGCGGGTGTATGCGCCCTACCCGGCGCGCCTGCAATCGATTCACCCGGATGGCCCGGTCAAGGCCGGCGAGACGTTGATCACCCTCGACGAACCGGACATCGCGTCGCGCCTGCACACCAGCGAAGCCAGCGCGCGCAGCTACGAAGCACGGCTGTCGGGGTTGATCGCCGATCCGGGCGGCCTGGCTGAAGATGCGGTGACTCGCCAGCGCCTCAACGTGCAATTCGAAGAAGCCCGCGCCGCTCGTTCGGAAATCGCCCGGTTGAACCTGCAAACGCCATTCGCGGGGATCTGGCTGGACGTCAATCCGGACTGGAAACCCGGGCAATGGGTCGGTCGCCAGGAATCGCTGGGCATGCTGATCGATCCGCGCAGTTGGCAAGTCGATGCGTATGTCGCGCAGGATCAAGTGCATCGTATGGCTGCCGGTGATCGCGTGCGTTTTTATCCCGACGGCCAGACCACACCGCGGTCCGGCCGGGTTTTACAGATCGGCAGCACCCGCGCCAGTCAGTTGTCGCATCGCATGCTGTCGTCACGTTTTGGTGGGCCGGTACCGACAACCAACGCTGAGCATTCGCTGATTCCGAGCAGTGCGTTGTTTCAGGTGTTGATTCAACTGGACGAGCCACTGCCGAGCCTGTGCGAGACACGTGGGCATTTGAAGATCGAAGGTGAACGCCGCAGCCTGCTTGGCGATGGCGCAACACACGTCCTCGCCGTACTGATGCGCGAAAGCGGTTTTTGACGCAAAGGTATGCACCTGAAACCCTGAAGAACCTGTGCCAGTGGAGAACCTGTGCCACAGAGGTTGTTGTATTTTCGATACCTCAGCCGGCGACGACGAAGATGATGATCGGCCCGCACACGGCCAGCAGGACGTTGGAAATCGCATAGCACACGGTGAAACCGATTACCGGGGTGTTACTCCCCGATTGTTCGATGATCTTGTTCATCGACGCTGCTTCAGTCTGTGCCCCGGCCAGCGCGCCAAACAGAATCATCGGGTGCAGGCGCAGCACGTAGCGGCCGAAGTACAACGCCACCAACGGCGGCAAGATCGTCACCACTGCGCCGGACACCAACAGCGCCAGGCCCTCCTCCTTCATAGCGGCAAATGCTGCCGGTCCCGCCAGCAAACCGACCACCGCGCCGAATGCCGTCAAACCAAATTCGGAAAACGCCCATTGCGCGGCCGGTGGCAGCGCGCCGATTTCCGGGTGGCGCGAGTTGTACCAGCCGATTACCAGCGCCGCGACCAACACCCCGCCGCCAATGCCTAGTTCCACCGGTATCATGCCGATGTGCGTCGACAATAATCCCAGCAGCGACCCGAAAACCATGCCCAACGTGTGCATGGCGATATCACTCTTGTAGTTGTTTTTACGGATGCGCCCCAGACGTTTGGCCACCGCTTCAACGCTCGCGGTACGCCCGGTCAATGTCAACACATCACCGCGACGCAGCACCGTGTTGGGCAGCAACGGCAGCTCGTAACCCTGCCGCGAAATGGTATTGACGAAACATCCCAGGCGCCCGTCGCTCGCCAGTCGGGTCTTGGCCTGGTGAATGGTTTTGCCGGCAAACTCCGCCGAGGTCAGCACGATGTCCACCTCACGCGTCGGAAAGGACAAGGATTCCGGATGATCGATTTCCGGTCCGACCCAATGGCTCAACGTGCCGACCGCATCGCGCAAGGCATACACACCGACGACATCGCCGGCCATCAGCACGAAGTTTTCATCGCGCTCGATGACTTGCCCGGCGCGAACCACGCGTTCGACCGTCAACGAGTCATGCAGCTTTTCAAAATCGACGATGCGTTGGCCATCCGCCTGACCATTGCTTGCCACCTGATGCGCCCTGACGACAATGCGCGTATAGGGCACGGTGATCGCCTCTTCTTCCTTGGCGATACCCAATTCCAGCTCCAGCTCGCGGGCCGATTCACGCAGGTTCACCCCGAGCAGTTTTGGCGCGATGCTGCCGACAAACACGATCAGGCCGATGGTGCCGAACAGGTAAGTAATCGCATAGGCGATCGCCATGTGGCTGTTGAGTTGCGCCTTGGCTGCCGCGTCGAGGCTCAATTGATTGATTGCACTGGTCGCGGTGCCCATGATCGCCGTGTCGGTCAGCGCGCCGGCGCCTAGCCCTGCGGTAAACCCGGCGTCGAAATCGAACACCGAATACATCAGCAGAATCGCTCCCAACGCGGTGCCACAGAGCACCACCGAGAGCAGCACCAGTTTCAGCGTGCCGCGATTCAGGCTGCCGAAAAACTCCGGCCCGCTCTTGAAGCCGACGGCATAGATGAACATCACGAAAAACACCGACTTCAATCCCGCCGGGACTTCCAGGCCGATCTGGCCGATCAGCAGCCCCATCAATAACGCGCCGGCCACCGAGCCCAGATGAAAGCTGCCGATATGAATGCGCCCGATGAAGACGCCCAGTGCGATCGCCAGGAACACCGCGATTTCCGGGTCAGTGCGTAGCGCGTGCAGAATGAAATCGAGCATGTCGCGGACTCCTTGCGGCGGCGGTCACTGGTCTTTCGGCGGTTGCGCGGGGGCGGTGTACCACTTGTCTTTCGGCACCCACTTCTCTTGCTGCGGATCGCCCAGGTAATGCGGCGACATGATCTGCACGCCGTACTCGTTGAACACGTCCTGAATATTGGCGTGGAGCATGCTCAACAGCACTGCACGCGGTCGCGGCTGGCTCGGAACCGCCTGCGCCACCAAGCGGTATTCGGGATAGAAATCCGATAACGCCGTCTGGAACACCTGCGCCGGCGGATCTTCGAGAACCCCCGGCGTGCGGTGCGCCGCCTCCAGCAACATCGCCTCAACCTGGCGCCACGGCGTGTCGTAACCGATGGTCACCACCGTATCGACCACGTAACCCGGGCCTTGCACGGTGCGCGAATAGTTTTTGGTGACGGTGCCGGTGATCATCGAATTGGGCAGCGTCAGCACTTCGCCCAACCCGGTGCGAATGCGCGTGGTGAACATGCCTAGCTCAGTCACGGTGCCCTCGTATTCGCCAATCTTGACGAACTCGCCGGGGCGCAAAGTACGCGTGTAAGTCAGGATCAAACCGGCGGCGGCCTGCCCCACCACACTGGTCGCCCCGAGAGAAATCATCAGGCCGATCAGCACCGACAGGCCCTTGAACGCATCGGTGCCCGCCCCCGGCAGATACGGATAAGCCATCGCCAGGGCAAACAGCCAGATAGCCAGCGCCGTCAGGCGTTGCGTCGGTTGCAGGGTTTCGTGGTTCAGCCAACTGAATGTGCCCGGCATCGCCATGCGCCGCAAAATCCGCCGGGTAAACGCCGTGACGCCACGGGCAATGAAGAATATCGCCAGCGCCACGCCCAGCCCGGGAATCGCCCCGACAATGCCCTGCAGCAGGTAGCCGGCGAGTTCGAACAGATAGTTATTGAGGCTTTCACCCCATGGCCGCGTGTAGGGAAATCGCGACAGGACGAAGCCGAGCCATTCATAGGTCAGCAGCAGGATCACCAGCCAGCGCAGCAACAACAGAAAACGGCTGACCAGCGGATAGAGAAAATTCGAATCGATCAGTTGCACGCGCCCGACTTTCAGCGCCTGGGTGTGGCGATCCATCAGCGCCGGCAGTTTGGCCAGCAACTTGCGCCGCAGATACGCCAGGCACCAGAGCAAGCTCAGATAGATCAGCGTGGCCACGGCCGCCAGCGCCAGCGAGCGCACGATCATTTGCAGGTTGCGCGCTTCACGGGTTTCAGTGACCACCTGACGCAGTTTTTCCGCCGCGCCCTCGGCGGCCTGTTGCACCGACGAGTACGCCAGGGCATCGACATCCTGCGGCGCAACGATGAACGCGCGCTTGTCGCCGATCAGCACCATGTAGCTGTTCTGGATCGCATCCGTGGTGATCGCCAGCGAGGCGTCTTCATCCAGCGCCTCGCTGATGACCATCTTCGCCCGTTTGACCCGTGACGCCGGCGCCTCGCCCAGAATGCTTGCGCGAAACAGCATGATGCCGCGGTTGGCGACCTTCAATTCCACTGCTTCATCCGCAGTTTTTGGCGCTTCGTCGGCCGCCCAGCCAAGCCCGCTCCAAAGCGCCGCAAACACCACTATCCAAACCGCCAGCAGCCTGCTTCGCATGCGCCTTGTTCCTTACGCCCAAGTGTCAGAGAGGGATACGTAAGCCAGCGTAGTTGAGCGATGAACGGTTGTCAGATTACGGCAGGGTTTCTTCGTTGCCGTCGTCCAGCACCCGTGTGACCTCCGCCGGCTGATACACCCAGCCGATGAACAATTCGTAACCGACGGCGAGAATCACCGGGCCGGTGAACAAGCCGATGATCCCGCTGGTGACCATGCCACCGAGCGCACCGATCAACACCACCGGCATCGGCACCGCAACACCGCGCCCGAGCAGCATCGGTTTGAGGACGTTGTCGGAAAGCCCGGCAATGATGATCCAGACGGTGAAGATGATCGTGCCGGCACTGACGCCGTCCTGAGCGAACACATAGATCACCACGGGCACGGTGATCAGCAGAACTGGCAGCTGCATGATGCCCAGCAGCAGCACCATCAAGGCCAGAATGCCGGCGGCCGGAATGCCCATGATCACCAGCGCGACACCGATCAGCAGCATCTGAATAAACGCGATCCCCACCACGCCTTGCGCCACGGCGCGAATGGTCGAGGTGCACAGTTCGGCGATCTGCGGGCCACGCACCGGACCGGAAATCCGCGTGGTAATCGCCACCGCAGTGCGATGCCCGCGCTCACCATGGGTCATGATCACCCCGGCAACGATCAAGGCAATGACGAACACCACAATCCCGGCACCGACACCGGCGGCGTGATGCAGCAGCACCTTGCCCCAACTGGACAGGTGCGGCGCCAGTTCCTTGAACGCCCAGCTCAGGTCTTGCGAGGCGTGTTGCCAGATACCGAACAGTGGCGCGCCAATCAGCGGCCAGTTCTCGACGCTGGCCGGTGGCGGCGGGATCTCGAACTGTTGCGCTTCCATGGTGTGCATGCCGACTTTCACCGAATCGGCAACGGACGCCCCGAGCAGGCTCAGCGGCACCATCAGAATCAGCAGCCCCAGCAACACCAGAACGATGGCGGCCCAACCGTAGCGATTGCCGAGCCTGGCGCCGAGTTTCTGATTGAGTGGATACAAGGTGATCGCCAGGATCAGCGCCCACAGCATGACGTTGAGAAACGGATGGAAGATGTCGAAACAGAACAGCACTAGCGTGGTGATCAACCCGGCGCGAATCAGCACGTCCAGCAATGCTCTGGAGCTATTGAAGGTGAGCAGCGGTTTTTCTTCCATAGCGGTTCTCCTGACCAGGACTGTTCACTCGATGCCGTTGATTGACCGACTGGCTGAGCCTAGAACACATCTGCGGTATCAGCGGCATTTTGTCCCTGTTGTCAGAACCGGACTCGCAGAGCTGTCCGCAACAAACACCGACCATTGACTGGTGTACTGGCCAAAGCACGTCTAAAACTGATGCAGGTCCATCTATAAGGAAGTAACGGATGAAATCCACGCATTCGCTGATCATTCTTGCCTTGGCTGGCAGCGCCGGCCAAGTGTCGGCAGGCGGCATTCAACTGTATGAAGCCGGACAGGAAGGCGCAGGACTGGCCAACGCCGGCTCGGCGGCGCTGGCCACCGACCCTAGCGTATTGATGAGCAACCCCGCCGGTATTGCTGCGCTCAAGGGCACGCAGATCAGCCTGACCGGGCAAGCGGTGCTCGGTGGCTTGGGCTTCGATCGTGACAGCGACAATGACTTTTCCGGCAACGAGGGCGGCAATCCGCTGCCGATTCTTCCAGGCAGTAGTTTCTTCATCAGCCATGAGGTCAATGATCGCGCCAGCATCGGCTTCGGCCTGTACGGCAATTTCGGCCTGAGCGTGAAATACGACGACGATTGGGCCGGGCGTTATTTCACTCAGGAATCGACACTGATCGGCATCTCGATGCAGCCGACGTTCGCCTACAAGATCACTGACGACCTGTCGATGGGCATCGGCCCGCGCCTGGTCTACGGCTACTACTACACGAAACTGGCGGTCGACAATAACGCGTTCCTGCCGGGCACGCCGTTCCAGCAAGATGGCAACGTGCAATACAAGGACACCGACACCGGCATGGGCATCAACCTCGGTCTGCGCTATCAGGTGGACCCGCGCACTACGCTCGGTTTCGCCTACACCAGCAAGGTCAAGCTCGAGTTCAAGGACTCACCCTCGGCCCACGGCATTCGCAACCCGCTGCTCAATCTGGCGCTGTCGCGGCTGGATGTCGACGAGCTGGAGATCGACATGAACATCCCCCAGAGCGCGACCCTGAGCATCGCCCATCAATTGAACGAGCAATGGACGCTGTTGAGTTCGGTGAACTGGCAGGACTGGAGCGATTTTGCCGACATCGGGGTGTCGGTGGATTCGGCAGCCGGTGACGTCTCCCGTTCGGTGGATCGCAAGTATCAGGACACCTGGCACCTGTCGATTGGTGCACAAAACCAGATCAGCCCGAAGCTGCGCTGGAACATGGGCATCGGCTATGACAGCTCCGCCGTCAAAGACAAGGACCGTACCGTCGACAATCCGATGAACGAGACCTGGCGGCTGGCGACGGGCATCAGCTACAAACTCGCCGAAGACACCGACCTCAACCTCAATTACACCTTGGTCTGGCTGGGCGACATGGACGTGCAGCAGAGCAAGCGTAATGGCCAGACGCTGTCGGGCAGCTACCCCAACAGTGCCCTGCACATCGTTGGCGGCGGCGTAACGTGGCGGTTTTGAGTCGGGTGCCTTTGAGTAGATCTGGCAGGGAGCGGCCGTGCTCGAAAGCATCGGCATGGCGCGGTTTTCGCTGATCGTGCGGCTGGTGCTGATGTGGTTCATGAGCATCCCGTTGATCTACTACTTCGCTATGAACAACCGTGATGCGCCGTCGACGCTGGTGACGTGCTGGATCATCGGTTCGGTGTTCGAGTTTGCCATCGGCGGGATTTATTTCTGGCGGATCGCCAAGGCCGTTCGCGGTGCTGAAAACCGTTTGCACAACGATCATCAAACCGTCGCGGAAGGTGCCGCATGAACCTCGATGAAGTCGTGCGTTTCGCACCGCTGGCCATCAACTGTTTCACCGGCAGCCTGCTTCGATGAACAGCGTATTTATAGCGCCGTCACGTTATCGGAGCGGTCGTGACGGGCAGCTCCAGTATGCCGTGGCAGATCAGGCTGAGCACACTGCGCATATGCCGGGCATGCGCTTCGCGATCCGGTGTGGCTTCGGTCGCGAGGCGAATGAAAGCGACATTGGCATATTGATTGAACAGGGTCGCCGCGACGTCGATATCGATTGACTGGCGGATTTTACCGTTGCGCTGAAAGTGCACCAGCAGCGCTTTGGTTTCTTCGATCACTGCGCCGTTCCACGGCTCAAGTGCCCGGGCCAGCTCGCCGGTGAACAGAAATGGCGCCAACTCGCGCCACAGCGATGCGGGCATCGCCTGCAGTTGGTAATGGGTCATCAGCCCTTCGAATTCGCACAACGCCTCCAGCGGATCGCTGTCATCGTCAAGATTGGCGCGCGCCTCACGCATCGCCTGTTCATCCGGTTGTTTGAGCAACGCCAGCAGAATCTCCTGCTTGCCGCCGAAGTAGTTCACCACCGTAGGCGCAGAAACGCCGGCCTGTACGGCGATCTGATCGAGGGTCGTAGCCGCGAATCCGTTGCTTTTGAACAGTTCAAGCGCCGCCTCTGCAATGACCTGCCGGCGCTGCTCCTTCTGCCGCTCTCTGAGTCCGCTCATGTTGCCTCTGATGATCCTTGCCAATGCGCTTCAGCCTACGGATATCTTTTTGCACCGACAAATATTTTCTTTACAAAAATATTTTTAAGTGACAAATATTAGCCGTGCACCGCTGGAATGAACGCACGCCCTTGTCCATTTCCCTGGAGATCAGCCATGTCCGCCGAATTCGATTCGACCCGCAGCACCCGCGATTATCAGGACGCCGACGCCGCCCATCACATTCATGCGTTCGTCGATCAGAAAGCCCTCAACGAAGAAGGCCCGCGAGTGATGGTCAGCGGCGATCGGCTGGCGTTGTGGGACAACGATGGCAATCGTTACCTGGACGGCATGTCGGGTCTGTGGTGCACCAACCTCGGTTATGGGCGCAAGGATCTCGCCGCCGCGGCGACGAAACAGCTGGAACAACTGCCCTACTACAACATGTTCTTCCACACCACTCACCCGGCGGTGATCGAACTGTCCGAGCTGCTCTTCAGCCTGTTGCCCAAGCACTACAGCCATGCGATCTACACCAACTCCGGTTCCGAAGCCAACGAGGTGCTGATCCGCACCGTGCGCAAGTTCTGGCAGGTGATGGGCCAGCCCGAGAAGAAAATCATGATCGGCCGCTGGAACGGCTATCACGGTTCGACCCTCGCGGCGACGGCGCTGGGCGGGATGAAGTTCATGCACGAAATGGGCGGCACCATTCCGGACGTCGCGCACATTGATGAGCCGTACTGGTTTGCCCACGAAGGCAATCTCAGCCCGGAAGAGTTTGGCCTGAAAGCCGCGCAACAACTGGAAGAGAAGATTCTCGAACTGGGAGCCGACAAGGTCGCGGCGTTTGTTGCCGAACCGTTCCAGGGCGCAGGCGGCATGATCATTCCACCGGCGACTTACTGGCCGGAAATTCAACGCATCTGCCGCAAGTACGACGTGCTGCTGTGCGCTGACGAAGTCATTGGCGGGTTTGGCCGTACGGGTGAATGGTTTGCGCATCAGGCGCTCGGCTTCGAACCCGACACGCTGTCGATTGCCAAAGGCCTGACCTCCGGTTACATCCCCATGGGCGGGCTTATCCTGTCGCGGCGCATGGCTGAGGCATTGGTGGAAAAAGGTGGCGTGTTCGCGCACGGTCTCACCTATTCCGGCCACCCGGTCGCTGCCGCTGTGGCGATTGCCAACCTCAAGGCGTTGCGCGATGAAGGCGTGGTCGCGCAGGTTAAAACCGACACAGGCCCGTATCTGCAAAACTGCCTGCGTGAGGTGTTTGGCAACCACCCGCTGGTGGGTGAGATTCAGGGTATCGGGCTGGTGGCCGCGTTGCAGTTCGCTGAAGACAAGGTAACGCGCAAGCGTTTCGCCAACGAAAACGACATCGCCTGGCGTTGCCGCACGATCGGTTTTGAAGAGGGTTTGATCATTCGTTCTACGCTGGGCCGGATGATCATGGCCCCGGCGTTGATCGCCACGCGCGCCGAGCTGGACGAACTGATCGACAAGACCCGTATCGCCGTGGATCGCACAGCCCGCGAATACGGCATCCTGTAACCCGTCACTTATGTAGGAGTGAGCCTGCTCGCGATAGCAGTAGTTCTGCGACATTGATGTTGCAGACCCACCGCTATCGCTGGCAGGCCAGCTCCCACAAGGATTTGGGTTGCCCGGGATTGTGTGAGCGACCCAAATCCCTGTGGGAGCCAACCCTGCGGACTGCCTGTACCAAAGACGCTAACTGACCCACCGCTATCGCTGGCAGGCCAGCTCCCACAATGATTTGGGCTGCCCCCGGATTGGGTGAGCGACCCAAACCCTGTGGGAGCTGGCCTGCCAGCGATGGCGCCAGTGCAATTCAGCACATCGGCTCAATCTTGTTAGCGGATATCACTCGATCATTCAGCCCACTTAATTGCTGGCCACTGACCATGATCGACCGTGCCCCTTCGCGTCTCAGCCTGCTCACTTTGCTCTGCGGTCTGCAGGCAACCGCCAGCGCCAGTGGTTTGCTCGACGATGCAAAAACCGACGTACTCAGCCGCAACTTCTTTCTGAGCAACGACTACCGATCGCCCTCGCCCACCGGCAAAAACTACAAGCAGGAATGGACGCAAGGATTCATCGGCACATTTACGTCGGGCTTCACGCCGGGCAGTGTCGGTTTCGGTGTCGATGCCCATGCTTTTCTCGGTTTGAAACTGGATGGCGGCAAAGGCCATTCCGGCACCGGTTTACTGCCGGTCGACAGCAACGGTCGCAGCGAAGCGGATTATTCCGACGCGGGCGGTGCATTCAAATTAAAGCTGTCACGGACCACGTTCGCGTTCGGTGAAATGACCGTCGAAACCCCGGTTTTCGATACCTCGGACAAACGCCTGCAACCGGAATACGCCAGTGGTTTTCTGTTAACCAGCCACGAGATCGACAACGTCAGTCTCACGGCGGGACACTTCACCGCCTTCAAGAATCAGGACAGTTCATCCAGCCACGGCGATTTTTACGGCTATGGCGCCAACACCGAGGCAGGCGGGATCAGCTTCCTCGGCGCCGATCTGTTCGACGACAGCCCCGTCGGCGGCTCGTTGTACGCCTCGGAACTCAGCGACACCTGGCAGCAGTACTACGCCAATCTGCACTTCAAGCAATCCGGTGTGCTGCTCGACGCTAACCTCTACCGCACCCGTGACACCGGCCGGGCGCTGGCCGGCGCCATCGACACCACCGCGTTCAGCCTGTCCGGCAAATACACCTTCGGTGCCCACGGCGTGATGCTCGGCTGGCAACGGATCGATGGCGACACGCCGTTCGATTTCGTCGGTGGCGATTCGATTTATCTGGCCAACTCGATCAAATACGCCGACTTCAACGGCGCCGGCGAACGCTCCTGGCAAGCACGCTACGACCTCGACCTCGGCGCCTTCGGCATCCCGGGCCTGACTTTCATGAGCCGCTACGTAACCGGCAACCACATCGACGGCACCCACGCGCCCAAGGGCGGCGCGTATAACCCGTTTGACGCGGACAGCGGCGGGTATCAGCCGCAGCAAGGTGATGGCGGCAAACATTGGGAGCGGGATATTGATCTGAAGTACGTCGTACAGTCGGGGGCGGCGAAGGATCTGTCGGTGCAGGTCTCGCACGTTTCGCACCGGGCCAATGAGGCGCAGGCTGGGGATGATATCGACCGGGTTTATGTGGTGGTGCAGTATCCGCTGAGATTCTGACCGAAACGCAATCCAGGTGTGGGAGCTCACTTGCCAGCCTTTTAAACGCAGGCGTTTAAAAGACACCTCCAGACACGCCTTCCAGGCTACACATCCTTGCGCCATTGCCTACAGCTACGCCAGAATCCGCCGGCTTGTGCGCCTTGGGGGCGGGTTCTATTGTGGGTCGGTCGCTGACGAATCAGCGATCGGGTTTCGCAGCCCGGATCAATCAAGGCGCACAGCGCTCCAGTTCGTTGCCATCAACGATTTATGGCAATGGTGCTTCATGGCGGCTGTGCGCGGGATACCTTCGGGTATGCCGGGTACCTTGATTCCCGGTCTGCGAACCTGCGTACAGCTGCCACCTCCCTTCGTTTCGCAGCGAAATGTGGCGGCTCCAGCAATCAAGGAGCTTTAAACATGATCAAACCAACACCCAACCCACCCGAAACCGATCTCGCCTCGCCCTACGAATCCCTCGATTCAAAAAAGCTCAATGACGCTGCCGAACGCGCCCTCGATCACTACCTCTGCCCACCCGGCTCGACCCCACCGCAACGTAAAACCCGCCGGATGTACGCCGTCACCGCGGACTTCAAAAATGAGGAGCTGCTGGCCGATGCCAGCGAAACACTCGCCTCCGCCAGAGCCATCGCCCATGACTTCGCCCACCTCATACCCGCGTCGCAACGCAGAACGCTGTTGGGTATCGCGCAACTGATCATGCTCGGCGAGCTGGCGGTGAATCGGGTGATGGATAATCTGGAATTGCCGGGCTGATCTGTACCCGGTGATCCTGTGGCGAGGGAGCGACCGCTCTCGCCACAGAGCTAAACAGGGCCAGACCACGTTCTCCGCTTTTTGCTTTCGCGCACATTCGACCATCCTCCGGAGGCCTGCTCATGGTAACCGTACGAAAAACCATCACCTTGACTGACCAGCAAGGCCACTGGATCAGAGCCCAGATCGAAGCCGGTAATTACATCAACGACAGCGAGTACATCCGCGATCTGATCCGCCGTGAACAGGAACGCAACGCTGAAATCGAAACTATTCGTGCAGCGCTTCGTGAGGGTGAGTCCAGCGGAAAACCGCGACCATTCGATCCTGTTGCATTCAAACAGAGAATGTTAATCACGCATGAGTGAATATCGTCTGACGCCCGCTGCCGAAGCTGACCTTGAGGCAATCTGCATTTACACCGTTCGCCGGTGGGGCGTGGATCAAGGCAATAGCTATATTGACGTCCTTATTTCTTCATTTGCACAGTTGGCAGAGCGCCCGAAAACAACGCCGGCCTGCGACGATGCGCGATAGGCTACCGCCGCTGTCGGGTGGAGAGGCATATGATTTATTTTCGAATCACTGCGTACGGAATTGCGATCATCAGGGTTCTGCATGATCAAATGGATGCGCAGCGTAATCTCTGATTCGTCCTGGTTTACCTCCTGCTAAATCGGGTTTGAAAATCTCCATCGCGAGCAGGCGAAGGCCTGCAGGGGATTACAGATCGCTCCCACGCTCTGCGTGGGAATGCAGCCCGGGACGCTCCGCGTCCCTTACGAATCCGAACGCGGAGCGTCCGTTGAGGCATTCCCACGCGGAGCGTGGGAACGATCAAGCTCCTTAGTTCGATGTAGGAGCTGCCGAAGGCTGCGATCTTTTGCTTTTTCGGAAACTGGCGGAAGGCAGCCGGAGTCGAACCTGCCCGGGAACGGATGCCGTCCCCAACCGGGTTTGAAGCCCGGCCGCGCCACCGGGCGCGATTGCCTTCCTTGAACTCAGTGTGTATCAGCGTTGGCCAGCGCGTTGTCGGGGCGGATCTGGCGGGATTCGCCGAGGCGTCGGGTCAGGCCGATGCGGTCGAAGTATTCGAGGTACTGAATACTGCGTTTGCGTCCCAAGCCTAGCGCATCGCGGAAGGTTGTCACCTGGATCTGCGGATTTTCCTCGGCCAGTTGCAGCAGCACGGTTGCCATTTGCCTGAGCACGGTGTCGCTGATGAACAGGTCGCGCACCACTTGATGCATCAACCCCAGGCGCGCCAGTTTGCGCAACAGCAGGCGCACCACGGCATCGTCCTGAGCGAGCGCTTTTGCCACATCGCGTACCCACGGCGGATCGAATCCAGCGTTTGCAAACAACGGTTGCATCTGCTTCCACAGGGTTTCGTCTTCGGTATTCAGGCGCACCTGATGATCGGGCAGATGCAGCCAAGGGCCGCTGGCGGTGATCGCACCGGATTCACGCAACTCATCGAGCAAACTGGCAAACGTCGAACGTTCCAGCGCCAGACCACTGAAGCGCCGCAAGCGATCGCGGTCCGGGCCCATCTGATCGGGCTCCAGTTCGTGAAACTTCGCCAGTTGTTCCAGCAAGGTGAATTTCAGCTGCCCCCAGCGTTGCACGTTGAACAGCACCGGCCCTTGGCGGGTGTTGATCAGGCGCACATTCTCAGGCAGTGACCAGGTTGCGCGCGGCCGATTGAATTGGCGCTCCAGCCGTTGCGGGCCGAGGCCGCCAGCGCTGTGATCAAGCAACGCTGGCAACGCCTGCTCAAAACTTTCGCTGTCAGCCAACGCCTGCAACTGCGCCAACCGCTCAAGGCTGCGGCGCTGTCGGGTCGGGGCAAACGGATCCAGTACGCGCCCACCGCCAAGGGTGCGCTGAGCGCTGGAATCACGCAGGATCAGCCGATCGCCCCTCACCGCATGCACCGGCGCGTTGATCAGCAGTTGCGCGAACATGCGCTCGCCAGCAGTCAGCCGCGATCCTTCGAGCAGCGCCACCCGCGCGATCACGTCCTGCGTGCCGAGGTGCACATGCACCGGATGAAAATGCTCGAAAGTCCGTTCGCCCGGCAGCAATCGAAATTCGATATCCACGCGTTGAGTCGGGGCGTGCAACCACTCCGACAACAGCCATTGCCCGCGATGGATCTGCGCCAGCTCAAGGCGTTCGCCGCTCAAATTCAGCGCCACCCGTTGCCCAGCGAAGGCTTGCTCGGCAGCCTGATTCTGCGCGTGCAATCCACGCACTTTCACCGATTTCCCGATTGGCCCGAGCGTGAGTTTATCGCCCACCGAAACCTCGCCCGACAGCGCGGTGCCGGTCACCACAATCCCCGCGCCGGCCACGCTGAACGCACGATCAATGGCTAGGCGAAAACCACCTTCGCGACTGCGCTCCAATACTTCACGCTGCGTGTGCAACAACGTCTCACGCAGTTCATCAACGCCCTGCCCGGTCACGCTCGACACAATCACAACCGGCGCCTCGGCAAACGGCCCGGCCTCCAGCAGATCGAGCACCTGACGTTGCACCTCTTCCACCCTGCCCGTCTCGACCCGGTCGCATTTGCTGATCGCCACCAAGGCGCGGGGAATCCCGAGCAATTCGACAATCGCCAGATGCTCGCGGGTCTGCGGCATCACGCCGTCATCCGCAGCGACCACCAACAACACCAGATCGATGCCTTGCGCGCCGGCGAGCATGTTGTGGGTGAATTTCTCGTGGCCGGGCACATCGATAAACCCGGTGAGGCCTGCCCCCGGTTCAAGTTCGGCATAGAGATAACCGAGGTCGATGGTCATCCCGCGTTCACGTTCCTGCGGGCGGCGGTCGCCGGTTTGCCCGGTCAGCGCTTGCAGCAGCGACGTCTTGCCGTGGTCGATGTGCCCCGCCGTGCCGACGATCACTGATCGACCTGCAACTGCGGCAATTGCGCGAGCCATGCCGGTTCATCATCGAGTTGGCGCAGATCGAGCCACAGCGCATCGTCGTCGATACGACCGAGCACCGGGATCGGTAATGCACGTAGCGCCGCTTCCAGATTAAGCAGAAAACGACCGCGTAAACGCTTGGAGACTTGCGGGCGCATGCACAATGCCGCACTCGGCAAGCGCGCCACTGGTTGGCTGCCGCTGCCGATCATGCCCAAAGCCTCGACTGCACTGACTTGCCAGCTTTCACCCAACAGCTCAGCCATCAAGGGCTGCACCCGTGAAGCCTGCGCGAAGATGTCCGCCTGCGGGCGAGTCAGCAACCGCAAACTCGGCAGACGTTCGGCCAGCCGATCCGGATCGCGGTACAGACCGAGCACCGCTTCCAGCGCCGCCAAAGTCAGTTTGTCCACGCGCAACGCGCGCTTCAACGGGTTCTTCTTGATCTTCGCGATCAGTTCTTTACGCCCGACGATCAACCCCGCCTGCGGTCCGCCGAGCAATTTGTCACCGCTGAAGGTGACGATGTCCGCGCCATCCAGCAATGCCTGGCGCACCGTCGGTTCCGCCGGCAGGCCCCAACGCGTCAAATCCAGCAGACTGCCGCTACCGAGATCCTCCAGCAGCGGCAAGCCATGCCGATGCGCCAACTCGGCGAGTTCGGCGGTGGGCACCCGCGTGGTAAACCCTTCGATGCTGTAGTTGCTCGCATGCACGCGCATGATCAATCCGCTACGTGGACTGATCGCTGCTTCATAGTCGCGAGCATGGGTCCGATTGGTCGTGCCGACCTCATGCAGCCGCACGCCGGCACGGGCCATGATGTCGGGGATGCGAAAGGCGCCGCCGATTTCGATCAGCTCACCGCGCGAGATAATGCCCTCCTTGCGCGCGCCGAGACTGTTGAGCGTCAGCAGCACGGCGGCGGCATTATTGTTGACCACGGTGACGGCTTCGGCGCCGGTCAGTTCGCGGATCAGGCCTTCGATCAAGTCATCACGATCACCGCGCTTGCCGCTGGCCAGATCGAATTCGAGGTTGAGCGGATAACGCGCGGCCATTTGTACGGCGTCGATGGCTTCGTCCGGCAACAATGCACGACCCAGATTAGTGTGCAAAACGGTGCCGGTGAGATTGAACACTCGACGCACGTTGCTGCGTTGCTGCTGGGCCAGACGCTCGCCGACGCGGCCGGCGAGCACTTCGGGGCTGATTTCCACGACTGATAATTGCCCGTTCAACACGCCGGGCCGCAGCTCGTCGAGCAGCTGACGCAGCCCCGTCAGTAACGAATCCCGGCCGTAACGCTCGGCCAACGGCGCACACGCCGGGTGACGCAACAACCCGTCAATAGACGGCAACCGCAGGGCAACGCTGGAAGACATCAGCCACTCCTGATTCCACTGAAACAGCCCCTTCGGGAACAAGCTCCCTCCCACAAGGGTTTCAGAAGTGTAGACGCACTGTGGGAGCGAGCCTGCTCGCGAAAGCGGTGTGCCCGTTAGGTGGTTGTGACTGACCTCACGCCTTCGCGAGCAGGCTCGCTCCCACATTGTTTTGGGGCGGCCTGCAAAATGAGTGCACGCAACCAATCCCTGCTCGCGAAGGCGGTAAGTCAGTCAAAGCTGATGTAGCTGAAATGGCCCCTTCGGGAGCAGGCTCCCTCCCACAGGTTTGCTCTCGTCACTCGTCTCCCGGTGCCAGCAACAGATTCGGTGCCAGACGCTGATAACCATCCTGCGCCAGACGCATGTCCAGCAGCAGGCTGCTCAAATCAGCCGACAACGCCTCGGCGTCGGCATCGTTTTCCAGATAAACCAGCTTCAGATAACTGTTGCAGCCCGGACAGACCTCCGCCCGCAGCGGCGCCTGATTGGCGGCGTGGCGATCATCCTCAAGGCTGAAATAATCCAGACCTTTGCTCGACTCGCAGTACACGCACTTGACCCGCACCACATGCCATTCGCAGGCACACAGCGAACACACCAGATAACGCAAACCGTTGTGCTTGCCGCGATGGCGGATCACCCCCGCCATCGCCGGTGAACCGCAAGCCGGGCATTGGCTGAGACTGTCACCGGGTTTCAGTTGCAGATTCGGTGCGCTGAGCAACCAATGGCTCCACGCCGTTTGCAGCGCCGCGCCGAGAAACGGCACCAGTTGCGCCGGCACCATCGAATATTGACCACTGACCAACGCCACGCCCCACGAACGCAACTGTCCGGAACTGGCGACCCGCAACGCCGTCAGCGCATCAACCACGGCGGGTTGCTCATCAGGGACATAACGTTGCAACAGCGCATCGAGATACGCCTGCCACGCGTCTTCGCGGATCAGCGTATCGGCGGCGAACGGCGGCAAACCATGCTGCTGACACGCCTCGATCCGTTGCTGATCAAAGGGCGCCGTCAGCGGCGGATCATCGAATACCTGCTGCTGCACCCGACACAATCCGGCAATCAGCCGCAAATATTCCGCCAGTGCATGCCCTTCGGCCAGTTGCTCCAGGCGATCAGCCCGCAGCGCAAACAGGTTCGAAGGCGGCAGATGCAGAAACGGCGGCGAACTCGCCGCCGCTTCGATTTCCCCAGGTTCCAGAATGGTTGGCAAAAGTCAGCCCTTTTTGGTGATCGGTCGCTCCGGCACGTCCGGGTTGCGTTCATCGCGGGTGATCTCGCGATACCACAGTTCATGGTGTTTCTTCGCCCAGGCGCGGCTGACCCAGCCGTGCATCATCGCTTCCACCGAGCCCTTGATCCACAGCCCGGCGTAGATGTGAATGATGATGCTCAGCACCAGCACAAACCCGGCCAGCGCATGCAGGAGCATCGCCCAGCGAATCACGCTGATGCCGAAATACGCACTGAAATAGGCGCGCCAGATCACCAGCCCGGTAAACAACAAACCGAGCATGCACAGCAGTAAAGTCCAGAACAGCATCTTCTGCCCGGCGTTGTACTTGCCTACCGGCGGCACGCTTTCTTCATCGTTGACCAACACCCGATCGATGCGGCGCATCCATTTCCAGTCATTGTCGATAAAGAAATTCGCACGCCAGAAACGAAACACCAGGCCGAGGAACAACACAAACATCGCCACACCCATGAACGGGTGCAGAATCCGCGTCCACGGCCCGCCGCCGAACAGGTTGCTCAGCCAGAACAGCGACGGATGAAACAACGCCAGCCCGGACAGCCCGGCCATGAAAAACAGGATCGCCACCAGCCAGTGATTGGTGCGCTGGTTGGCGGTGTAACGCAGGATCGTTTTGTTGCTCATGGCCGCTCCTCCCCGCGTGGATCGAAGGTGTGCACCGCCGGATCGACGACATGCACCGAGGTATCGGGTGGCGTTGGATGCTCATCTTCTTCGACGCGATTCGGGCCGATGCGCACGTAATGGAAGAACCCGGCCAGCACCGCCGCGCCCATGGCCAACAGGCCCAAAGGTTTGCTGATGCCTTTCCACAGACCCACCAACGGGCTGATCGCTGGATCCTGCGGTAAACCCGCATAGATTTTCGGCGTGTCCGCATGGTGCAGCACATACATCACATGCGTGCCGCCAACACCGGCCGGGTCATACAGACCGGCATTCTCGAAACCACGGCTTTTCAGGTCGACGATGCGTTCGGCAGCGTGTTCCTTCATGTCTTCCTTGGTGCCGAAGACGATGGCGCCGGTCGGACAGGTTTTCACGCAGGCCGGCTCCAGGCCTACCGCCACGCGATCCGAACACAAGGTGCATTTGTAGGCCTTGTGATCTTTCTGCGAAATGCGCGGAATGTTGAACGGACAACCGGTGATGCAATACCCGCAACCGATGCAGTGATCCTGATCGAAATCGACGATGCCGTTGGCATGCTTGATGATCGCGCCGGGGCTCGGGCACGCCGCCAGACAACCCGGCTCGGCGCAGTGCATGCAGCCGTCCTTGCGGATCAGCCATTCGAGGTTGCCGGCGTCGGTTTCGTGCTCGGTGAAGCGCATCAACGTCCAGGTTTCAGCGCTCAAGTCCTGCGGATTGTCGTAGGTGCCGTGGTTGTGGCCGACCTCGTCGCGCAGCTCGTTCCATTCCGAGCAGGCGACCTGGCAGGCCTTGCAGCCGATGCACTTGGTGGTGTCGATCAGCTTGGCCACTTCTTCCTGATTCCTCACCGACGGTGGCACCGTGGTCGTGGCCGAGCGGGCAATAATGTCTTGGCTGGCCATTTAGAGTTTCTCCACGTTGACCAGGAATGACTTGGATTCCGGGGTCTGTGTATTGCCATCGCCGAGGAACGGCACGAGGGTGTTGGTCAGGTAACCGTGACGCGTCAGGCCGGTAAAACCCCAATGCAACGGAATGCCGATCTGATGCACGACCTGGCCGTTGACCTGCAGCGGTCGGATCCTTTTCGTCACTACCGCCACCGCTTCGATAAAGCCGCGCTTGCAACTGACCCGCACGCGATCGCCGGCAGCTATACCCTTCTCTTTCGCCAGCACTTCGCCGATTTCCACGAACTGCTCGGGTTGAGCAATCGCGTTCAACTTGCAGTGCTTGCTCCAGAAGTGGAAATGCTCGGTCAGCCGGTAACTGGTGCCGGCGTACGGGAAGTCCTTGGCCTCGCCGAGGGTTTCCCAGACCGAATCGAAGATCCGCGCCGCCGGGTTGCTGGTGGCTTTCTTGTTTTGCGGGTGCAGCGGGTTGATGCCGATCGGCGTTTCGAACGGCTCGTAGTGCTCGGGGAATGGCCCTTCGTTCATCTTGTCGACGGCGAAGAACCGCGCGACGCCCTCGGGGTTCATGATGAACGGGTTCATTCCGGCTTCCGGTGGCACGTCGGCCTTGTAGTCCGGGACGTCGGTGCCGCCCCAAGCCTTGCCGTTCCACCAGACCAGACGTTTTTTCGGATCCCACGGCTTGCCGGCGACATCCGCCGAAGCACGGTTGTAGAGAATCCGCCGGTTGGCCGGCCAGGCCCACGCCCAGCCCAAATGCTGGTGCATGCCGTAAGGATCGCTGTTGTCGCGGCGCGCCATCTGGTTGCCAGCCTCGGTCCAGCTACCGGCAAAGATCCAGCAACCCGACGCGGTGCTGCCGTCATCCTTGAGCAAGCCAAAGCCTGCCAGTTGCGAGCCAGCCTTGACCGCGACGCCGGTGGCATCGGTGAAATCCGCCACGGCGCTACCGTTGATTTCCTTGGCCAATTCCTCCGGCGAAGGCTCGTCGGGGATCTTGTACGGCCAGGTCAGTTTCAGCAGCGGATCGGGGAATTTTCCGCCCTCGGCCTGATAACGCTTGCGCAGGCGCAGGAACAGTTCGGCCATGATGCGAATGTCGGTCTGCGCTTCGCCCGGGCCATCGGCGCCTTTCCAGTGCCATTGCAGCCAGCGGCTGCTGTTGACCAGCGAGCCGTCCTCTTCGGCGAAACAAGTGGTGGGCAGGCGAATGACTTCGGTGTGGATTTCGTCGCTTTTCACATCGTTGTACGGCCCGACGTTGTGCCAGAACTCCGAGGTTTCGGTGGCCAGCGGATCCATCACCACCAGCCACTTCAACTTCGCCAATGCGCCCATCACGCGGTTTTTGTCCGGCAACGCGGCAATCGGGTTGAAGCCTTGGCAGAAGTAGCCGTTGACCTTGCCCTGGCTCATCAGGTCGAACATCTTCAAAACGTCGTAGTTGGGAATGTCGAGCTTCGGCAAATGGTCGTAGCACCAATTGTTTTCGGCGGTGGCGTTGGCGCCGTACCACGACTTCATCAGGCTGACGTGGAATTTGCTGTAGTTCTGCCAGTAGGACAATTGCCCCGGGCGCAGCGGAACTTGCGTGCGTTTATGGATGAACTGACCGTAGTCCTGCTCGCTGTCGCTGGCCAGTGTCAGGTATCCCGGCAGCGCATTGGACAGCAACCCAAGGTCGGTCAGCCCCTGAATATTGGAGTGTCCGCGCAAGGCATTGACCCCGCCACCCGGCATGCCGACGTTGCCCAGCAGCAGTTGCACCATCGCCGCGCTACGAATGATCTGCGCACCGATCGAGTGCTGCGTCCAGCCGAGGGCGTAGAGAATCGTCATGGTCTTGCCCGGAATCGAGCAGGTGGCGATTTCGTCCCAGATTTTCTGCATGGCATCGACCGGCATGCCGCAGATCTGGCTCGCGAGGTCGATGTTGTAGCGGCTGTAGTGCTGCTTCATCAATTGATAGACGCAGCGCGGGTGTTGCAGCGTCGGGTCGACTTTGGCGAAACCGTCATCGCCCATTTCGTAGCCCCAGCCGGACTTGTCGGTGTAGCTGCGCTTGGCGACGTCGTAGCCGCTGAAGATGCCGTCTTCAAAGCCATAGCCTTCTCTGACGATAAACGACACGTCGGTGTAATTGCGCACGTACTCGTGCTGGATCTTGTCCTCGGTCAGCAGGTAATTGATCAGCCCGCCCATGAAGGCGATGTCGGTACCGGTGCGGATCGGCGCGTAGTAGTCAGCCACGGACGCGGTACGGGTAAAACGCGGATCGACCACAATCAGCCGCGCCGCGTTATGCGCTTTGGCTTCGGTCACCCATTTGAAGCCGCACGGATGCGCTTCTGCTGCGTTGCCACCCATCACCAGGATCAGATTCGCGTTGGCGATATCGGTCCAGGTATTGGTCATGGCACCACGGCCGTACGTCGGGGCAAGACTTGCCACCGTCGGGCCGTGTCAGACACGCGCCTGGTTATCGAACCCCAGCATGCCGAGACTGCGAATCACCTTTTGGGTGATGTAACCGGCTTCGTTGGACGCTGCCGACGCGGCGAGGAACCCGGTGCTCAGCCAGCGATTCACCGTTTGCCCGTTGGCATTCTGTTCGATGAAGTTGGCGTCACGGTCGGTTTTCATCAGGTCGACAATGCGATCGAGCGCTTCGTCCCAACTGATCCGCGTCCATTCACTGCTGCCCGGTTTGCGCGTTTGCGGGTAGAGCAAACGGCCGGGGCTGTGAATGAAGTCGAGCAAGCCGGCGCCTTTCGGGCAGAGGGTGCCGCGGTTGACCGGATGGTCGGCGTCGCCCTCGATGTGAATGATGCTCTGCGCTACGTTCTTCGCTCCATCGCCCTGGCTGTACATGATCAACCCGCAGCCGACCGAGCAATACGGACAGGTGTTGCGGGTTTCATGGGTGTGGGCAAGCTTGAAGTGGCGCACCTGCTCGGCGAAGGCCAGCGTTGGGGCCATGCCCAACGCGCCCAGGCTCGAGCCTGCAAGGCCGATACCGGCGACCTTGAAGAACTGACGACGGCTGAGATCCATCGTGCACTCCTGATCAGGTGGAACCCGGTACTTGTGCCGGGTTTTGTCTGGACAAACACGGTTGCGGCAAACGTCTGCCGACCTTTTCACTGTAGACAATGACCACACAATCCGTGTGAAAACCGACCGGCGGCCGGTTGTCGGGCAATACACAAATCTGTGTAGGAGCTGCCGAAGGCTGCGATCTTTTGATGTTGCTCTTTAAAACAAAATCAAAAGATCGCAGCCTTCGGCAGCTCCTACACGGGTCATGGGTTTATCATGGCCGGCAGGACCAATCCCGCCTTCACGAGACCGCGCATGACTTTCGATTTTGATCAGGTATTCGACCGCCACGACACCGGCAGCACCAAATGGAGCCGCTATTCGGCCGATGTGTTGCCGATGTGGGTCGCTGATATGGATTTCGCCGCGCCACCGGTGATCATCGAGGCGTTGCAACAGCGCCTGCTGCACCCGCTGGTGGGTTACAGCGTCGCTCAGGACAACCTGCGCGAGGCCATCGTCGCCGACCTATGGGCCAAGTTTGCCTGGCAGGTCAAACCGCAAGAGCTGATCTTCCTGCCGGGCGTCGAGTCCGGTTTCAACATGGCTTTGAAAGCACTGGTGCAGGCGCAACAGAACGTCGTGGTGCAAGTGCCGAATTACCCGCCGCTGCGCCATGCACCGGGGCATTGGGGCTTGAACAAAGTCGAGCTGGAATTCGACGCGCAGGCGGATGGCACTTACCTGACGCCGCTGGACGCGCTGCGTGCGTCGTTGAACGGTGGCGGCGCGCTGCTGCTGAGCAATCCGCACAACCCGCTCGGCAAGGTCTTTGGCCGTGATGAGCTGCAAGCCGTGGCCGAGATCTGTGTGGCGCAGGACGCCTGGATCATCTCCGACGAGATCCACGCCGAGTTGTGCTTCGACGGTCGCGTGCATATTCCCACCGCCTCGCTCAGCGCGGAAATCGCCCAACGTACCATCACCCTGATGTCGGCGAGCAAGGCCTACAACATCGCCGGCCTGAAGACCTCGTTCATGATCATTCAGGACGCCGCCCTGCGCGAACGCGTCAACCACACCCGTTGCGGCATGGTCGATAGCGTCAATCCGCTGGGCATGGAAGCGACGCGCGTGGCCTACAGCGAAGGCGCGCCGTGGCTGGCCGAGCTGAAAACCTATCTGCAAGGCAACCGTGACTGGCTGGTTGAAGCCGTGCGCAGCCGCTTGCCGGGCGTTACCCTCAATGTGCCGCAGGGCACGTACCTGGCGTGGCTTGATTGCTCGGCGCTGGAGCTGGCCAACCCGCAGCAGTTCTTCCTCGAACAGGGCAAGATCGGCCTCAGCGCCGGCCTCGACTTCGGCGATCAGCACCAGCAATTCGTGCGCCTGAACTTCGGCTGCCCGCGCTCGCTGCTCGAAGAAGGCATCGCCCGCATGGAGCGCGCTCTGGCACATCGTCATTCCTGAAGCGCCTGCAGATCCCCTGTGGGAGCGGGCTTGCTCGCGAAAGCGGTCTGTCAGTGATTAAACGTACTGACTGATACACCGCATTCGCGAGCAAGCCCGCTCCCACATTGGTTTTTGCATTTCCAAGTCGGAAAATGCAGCGGAAATCCGATCGAACTCACGGCAAAAAATCCGGGTCAACCACCCATACCTGCCCTGAGACCTCGGAGACCCGCGATGACCGACTATCCAAAACCGCCCTTCCCTACTCAAGCCCAAGCCGTGCCCGGTTCGCAACGCAAGATGGAGCCCTATCCCGATTGCGGCGAGCAAAGCTATGTCGGCTCCGGTCGGCTGGCCGGCAAGATTGCCCTGATCACCGGCGCCGACAGCGGTATCGGCCGCGCCGTGGCGATTGCTTTTGCCCGTGAAGGTGCCGACGTTGCCGTCGCCTATCTGAATGAACACGAAGACGCCAAGGAAACCGCGCGCTGGGTCGAACAGGCCGGTCGCCAGTGTTTACTGCTGCCCGGTGACATCGCGCAGAAAGCCCATTGCCAGGCGTTGGTCGACAAGACGGTCGAGCGTTTCGGACGCATCGACGTGCTGGTCAACAACGCCGCGTTCCAGATGACCCACGAGACCTTCGAGGAAATCCCCGACGAGGAGTGGGTGATGACTTTCGACGTCAACATCACGGCGATTTTCCGGCTGTGCCAGGCCGCGATCAAACACATGCGCGCCGGTGCGTCGATCATCAACACCAGTTCGATCAACTCGGACATGCCCAAGCCGTCCCTGCTCGCCTACGCTACCACCAAAGGCGCCATCGCCAACTTCACCGGCGGCCTCGCGCAGATGCTCGGGCCGCGAGAGATTCGCGTGAACTGCGTCGCGCCGGGGCCGATCTGGACGCCTTTGATCGTCTCGACCATGCCCGACGAAGAAGTACAGAACTTCGGCGCACAAACCCCGCTCGGCCGCCCCGGACAACCAGTGGAAGTAGCGCCGATCTACGTGCTGCTGGCCTCGGATGAAGCCAGTTACATCACCGGCCAGCGCTATGGCGTGACCGGCGGTAAGCCGATGCTGTGAGTAAACGAACTGTAGGAGCTGCCGCAGGCTGCGATCTTTTGATGTGGATGCTAAAAACAAGGTCAAAGGATCGCAGCCTGCGGCAGCTCCTACAGGGGCGGCGTCAGAAGCGAAAGGGTCTCTGCAGGCGGCCGTCATTAATCACTGAGGGCGGCACATCATGAGCTTTATCGTGTGGGTGGCGGTCCTCGGCGCGGTGCTGCTGACCCTGGCACTGACCTCCTCGTACCTGCGCTGGATGCCCGTGACCACCTCGGCAGTCTGCCTGCTGCTGGGCATCGGCATCGGTCCCAGTGGTCTCGACTTGCTCGAATTGCCCTTGCAGGACGCTTCGCTGTGGATGGAGCACCTGACAGAAGTCGCCGTGCTGTTTTCACTGTTTGTCTGCGGACTGAAGTTGCGCCTGCCCTTGCGCGACAAGCGCTGGCGGATCGCTTTCGGGCTGGCCGGGCCGGTGATGGTGCTGACCATCGCCGGGGTTTGCCTGTTGCTGCACTGGGCGTTGCAGTTGCCGTGGGGGCCGTCGCTGTTGATCGGGGCGATGTTGGCGCCGACCGATCCGGTACTCGCGGCGCTGGTCCAGGTCAATGATGCTCGGGATGTTGACAGCGTGCGTTTTGGCCTGTCCGGCGAGGCCGGGCTGAACGATGGCATCGCCTTCCCGTTCGTCATCCTCGGGCTGTTGCTGATTCACGGCGAAGGCAGTGCTGCCGAATGGCAGGGCTGGGTTTTGCGCAGTTTATTCTGGGCGGTGCCTGCCGGCTTGCTGACCGGTTACTGGATGGGCCGAGGCATCGGCCGGGTGACGCTGTCGCTGCGCATCCTCAATGACGACAGCACGCTGAGCCCGAATGATTATCTGGCGTTATCGCTGATCGCCCTGGCTTATGTCGTCGCCGATGCGATCGGTGGCTACGGCTTTTTGTCGGTGTTTGCCGCCGGCCTGGGCCTGCGCCAGGTCGAAGTGAAATCCACCGGCGCCAGCCAACCGCCCGCCGAACACCTGGTGCAGCCGGTGGTCGGGCATCAGAACGTCGAACCGCAGCATGCCGTGCATGGCAACACCGAGCAGATGGAGAGCGGTCAGGTGGCGGCCGGCATCATGATGGGCGATATGTTGTCGTTCGGCGGTCTGGTCGAACGCGCCATGGAAGTGTTTCTGGTGACCCTGCTCGGCGTGGTACTGATCGAGCACTGGGATTGGCGCGCGTTGTTGGTCGGCGGTGTGTTGTTCTGTCTGATCCGCCCGGCGTGTATCGCGCTGATGCCGTGGGGAACCCTGCTCGACCGCCGCCAACGCGGGTTGATCGGCTGGTTCGGCATTCGCGGGATCGGCAGCCTGTTCTATCTGTTCTACGCCTTGAACCATGGTTTGAGCGACACGCTGGCGACGGTGTGCACGGACCTCACGCTGTCGGTGGTGGCGCTGAGCATTTTGCTGCATGGCATCAGCACTCAGCCCATCCTCGCTCGCTACGAACAAGGCAAACAGCGAAAAAACTGATTTTTATCGCGAAATTTTCTGCAGGAATTCATCGAATTTTCTTTTGAAAAAAAATGGATCGCGGCGTAACTCCCGACAGTCACAAGCATAACCCCCGCTGGATCGATTCGGTGGGGCCCGGCAGGTTCGGTTCCCCTGCGGCTTCATGCCTATGAAAAGGAATCCAGAAAAGTAAGGTTACGGTCATGAAAGAATGCTCGACTCCTGCGCAAATCAAAGCCTGCAGAGCACTGGCTCTGGAACGCAATCGCCAATTGTTCGAAAACGCCCATGCCCTCAACCGTGCGGCCAACGAAATGCTTGAAACCGACAATCTGGACTTCGAGCAATTCGAGCGTTATCGAGCCATGCGCAAACGAGCCGATCTGATGTTTGAAGATGCCATCGACCATCTGTGTGTGCTCAACGAAGATTTCCCGCCGATCCCGATGTCCTCGCACAACTCGGTACAGTTGCGTCGAGAGCTGGAAACCACGGCGTAATGATTCAGCTAAAGAAAAAGCCCGGCGCTGGTATGGCCGGGCTTTTTCTTTGCCTGTCGATCAGCCTCCGGGGTTAGTCACCTGGATGAACACTGAGTAACTGCCCAACATCATCCAGAACGCCGCAAAAATCCATGGGGTACGCACTGAGAACAGCAGCGACTTGCGATAACCCTTGTGGCTCGACTCCATCTCACTGAACAGCGGCGACTCGTCATACGCCAAACCCATGAGCGGCTCACTGTGCAGCAAATGACTCTGTTTGAAATGCCAGTGATCGATGATGTCGTACGCCGCGCGAATGCCCGGCCAGGCGTTCAACGAGCTGAGCAACCCAAGCAGCGCCAGAAAAGGTGGCACCACGAGGGTGAACAACTTGCCCCATTCCGGGTTGAGATTGGCCATGCACGAGGCGAAGGCAATCACCAGAAACGATTGCGCCGCCAGGTAAGCGTCAGTGCGATTGGCCAGAATGCTGGTTTCGTACTGGATCTCCCGACGGTAGAAATCCAGCCTTTCCTTGGGTGAACCGAACATCTTGGCGTCGTGTTCGGTGAGGTTTTCTTCAGCGGTCGGCTGGGTCAGTATGCGAGACAAAAGACGCACGCTCCGTGGCAGGTAAATCGTTTAGAAGCGCCCCGTTGCACACTAGTTCAGGCGGATTTGCCGCGTTTTGTCATTTCATCGACTGGGCAATGATCTCCACCAGATTCAATTGCGTGAAGGGTTTGGGCAATCGTGGCAACTGCGCAGCGAAGCCTTCCAGGCGTTCGGCGTAACCGGTGGCGAGGATGATCGGCAGATCGGGTTTCAACAGGCGCACGGAATGCGCCAGTTGCGCGCCGCTCATCTGCGGCATGGCCATGTCGGTGATCATCAAATCGATGATTTCGTTCTGCTCGAGCAGTTTCAGCGCCTGTGCGCCAGACGTGGCGCTGACGACCCGATGGCCGAGGTCTTCGAGCAGCAGGCTGGTGCTGGTCAAGACCAGCGAGTCGTCATCCACCACCAAAACGCTGAGTCTGGGCACCGAAATCGGCTCGATCGCGGGATATAAGGGTTTCACCGTTGCGCCCGCCGCGGCCACCGGCAGCCAGAGTTCGGCGTGGGTGCCGCGGCCTTTTTCGCTCTTGAGAACAAAACGTCCGCCGAGTTGCTCGATGAACCCGTGCACCATCGACAACCCCAGCCCGGTGCCTTTGCCCAGGCCCTTGGTGGTGAAAAACGGGTCTCTGGCCGACGCCAGCGTGTGCTCGTCCATGCCCTCGCCACTGTCGATCAGGCTCAAGCACACATAGCGCCCGGCCGTCAGCGTTGCCTGGCTTTGTTCGAGTACCACTTGCGGTTGCGCGGTGAACAATACGCTGCCGCCGTCGGGCATGGCATCGCGGGCGTTGGTCGCCAGATTGAGAATGGCCAGTTCCAGTTGATTGGTATCGGCGAGCACCGCTTCCAGATCCTCGGGAAATTGCGTTTCGATCCGGATCCCCGGCCCCATCGAGCTGCGCAGAAGGCCCATGATGCCTTGCACCAGTTGCGCAATATTCACCGATTCGGTCTTGAGTTCCTGGCGACGCGCGAACGCCAGCATGCGCTGGGTCAGCGACACGCCACGCAGCGCCCCTTGGGTAGCGTTTTCGAGCAGACGGCCGAGCTTTGGATCGTCGCCCGTGCGCTTTTGCAGAATCTCCAGATTGCCCAGAATCACCGTCAGCAGATTGTTGAAGTCATGAGCGATGCCGCCGCTGAGCTGGCCGATGGCCTGCATCTTTTGCGCCTGGAACAACGCCTCGCGGGTTTTCTCCAGCGCCTCTTGTGCCTGATGGGCCTCGGTCACGTCACGGGTGATCTTGGCGAAACCGAGCAACGTGCCGGTGTCGCCGCGAATCGCATCGACCACCACGTGGGCGAGAAAGCGTGTGCCGTCCTTGCGCACCCGCCAACTGCGGTTTTCGAAGCGACCCTCACGGGTGGCTATCTCCAGCGCGCGCGCCGGCTCACCGATCTCGCGGTCTTCGGGGGTGTAGAAAATCGAGAAGTGCTGGCCGATGATTTCTTCCGGCAAATAACCTTTGATGCGTTGTGCGCCCTGGTTCCAGTTACTCACCCGACCTTCCGGGCTGAGCATGTAGATCGCGTAATCGGTCACGCCCTGCACCAGCATGCGGAACTGCTGTTCGCTTTGCTTGAGGGTTTCTTCGGCCATCTTGCGGTCGGTCAGATCACGGGTGATCTTGGCGAAACCGAGCAGCTGGCCATTCGGGTCGATGATCGGATCAATCACCACGTGCGACCAGAAGTTCGTACCGTCCTTGCGTACCCGCCAGCCTTCGCCTTCGAAACGGCCTTCGCGGATCGCCGTATCGAGCGCGCGTTGCGGCAGCCCGGCGGCGCGATCGTCAGCGGTATAGAAGCGTGAAAAATGTTCGCCGAGAATTTCCGCTTCTTCGTAACCCTTGAAGCGTTTGGCGCCCGAGTTCCAGCTGGTGATGATGCCGTCAGGGTCGATCATGTAGATCGCATAGTCGACGACCGCATCGATCAACAGCCTGAAACGCATTTCCTCGATCGCCGCGGCCTTGTTCTTTTCAATCATCACATTCACCGCACACAGTTATGTGCTGGAGTATGCGTCAATCCGCCAAATTGAAAAGCGTCCGCCTCGTTTTTGATTGACCACCAGCGCGGCAACAGTTGCTGGATCCGACTCTCGGCAAAGCGATCGTCGATCAACATCACCACGCCGCGATCTTCGCGCGTGCGGATCACCCGGCCGGCGGCCTGCACCACTTTCTGCACGCCGGGATACAGATAGGTGTAGTCATAGCCGGCGCCGAAGATCGCCGCCATGCGCCGTTTCAACTGTTCATTGACCGGATTGAGTTGTGCCAGCCCCAGCGTGGCAATGAACGCGCCGATCAGCCGTGCGCCAGGCAAGTCGATGCCTTCGCCGAACGCTCCGCCCAATACGGCAAACCCGACGCCCTGACTTTGCGCGGTGAACTGGTCGAGAAACGCCTGCCGCTGGCCTTCGAGCATGCCGCGCGATTGCTGCCACAAGGTGATGTGCGGATGCCGTTCGGCGAGCAACGTTGCGACCTGTTGCAGATAATCGAAGCTGCTGAAGAACGCCAGGTAATTGCCCGGACGCTCGGCGAACTGCCTGGCGATCAGCTCGACTATCGGCTCCAGCGACGCCTGTCGGTGATTGAAACGCGTCGAAATCCGGCTGATCACCTGCACCTGCAACTGCGCCGCGCTGAACGGCGATTCGACGTCGATCCACACCGTATCGGCCGGAGTGCCAAGCAAATCGGCGTAATAGTTGCGCGGGCTCAGCGTCGCGGAAAACAGCACGCTGCTGCGCGCCGCCTTCAGGCGCGGGCCAATAAACGCCGCAGGCACGACGTTGCGCAGGCACAGTTGCGACAGCGGCCGCTTGCGGTCGAGGTCGCGTTTGCTGATATCGAACAAGTAATGCTCATCGAACAACTCCGCGACCCGGGCAAACTGCAGCAGCTCGAAATAGAGGCTCTGCAATGCGCTGTCGAGCCCCTGCGGATGATCATTCAGGTAATCGCCGATGGCCGCGCAACACAGCGAGATTGCTTGCAGCAGTTTCTCCGGCGCCTTGTCGTAGGCCTGATACGCAGCCAGTTGCGGGGCATGCAGCGCGTTCCATTCACGGTTGAGGCGTTGCAGGGATTTCTTCAGCGCTTCCGGCGCGGTTTTGCGCACCGCACCGAGGGCGAACTGGTCGAGACTGGCGCTGTACATCTGACGCCCGCGCTCGACGAGGTTGTGCGCCTCATCGGCGAGCACCGCGACTTTCCACTGATTGAGCTGCGCCAGACCGAACAGCAGCGCACTGAAATCGAAGTAATAGTTGTAGTCGGCGACCACCACGTCAGCCCAACGGGCCATTTCCTGGCTCAGGTAATACGGACACACCGCATGCTGCGCGGCGACGGCGCGCATGGCGGCCTGATCGAGCAGATTGATCCGGCTGGCCGCCTCACGCGCAGCCGGCAAGCGATCGTAGAAACCTTGCGCCAACGGGCAGGATTCGCCATGGCACGCTTTGTCCGGATGTTCGCAGGCCTTGTCCCGGGCGACCATTTCCAAGACCCGCAAAGGCAAATTTGCCGATTGCTCGAACAGTACCTGACTGGCATCCAGCGCCAGTTTGCGCCCCGGCGTCTTGGCAGTCAGGAAGAACACTTTGTCCAGTTGCTGCGGCGCCAGCGCTTTGAGCATCGGAAACAAGGTGCCGAGGGTTTTGCCGATGCCGGTCGGCGCCTGAGCCATCAGGCAACGCCCGGTGCTGATCGCCTTGAACACCGATTCCGCCAGATGTCGTTGCCCCGGACGAAACTCTACGTGAGGAAAGCGCAGTTGCTGCGCAGCGAGATTACGCGCCTGGCGATGAGCCATTTCCTCTTCGGCCCAGTGCAGGAACAAGCCACACTGTTGCTCGAAAAACGCTTGCAGGGCCTCAGCGCTGAACGCTTCGACCAGACAGGTTTCCTTTTCGCTGACGATGTCGAAATACACCAGCGCCAGGTTGATCTGCTGCAGATCGAGTTTGCGGCACATCAGCCAGCCGTAGATTTTCGCTTGCGCCCAGTGCAACTGACGGTGATTGGCCGGTTGCTTGCTCAGGTCGCCGCGGTAGGTTTTGACTTCTTCCAGACAGTTTTGCCCCGGATCGTAGCCGTCCGCCCTGCCCTTGATCTTCAACTGGCGAAACTCGCCCTCAAGGGCCACCTCGCTTTGGTATTTGTCGTTGCGCCGTGAGGCCACGGTGCGGTGGCCGGCGATGCCCTCGAGTGCCGTTGGCGACGGGGTGAAACGCAGGTCGAGGTCGCCGGTCTTGGCGGTGAACTCACACAGCGCCCGCACCGCAATGCTGTAGCTCACGCGCTCTGCTCCGCCCATTGCACGTAACACACAGCCACCGGCATCTGGTGTTCGTGGCAGAACTCCAGCCAGCGCAATTGGTTGTCCTGCAAGCGGTCACCGGGGCCTTTGACTTCAATCATCCGGTAGGTTTTTTCTTGCGGCCAGAACTGGATCAGGTCCGGCATGCCGGCGCGGTTGGCCTTGATGTCGAGCAACAAACGCTGGAACCAGTGCTTGAGGTGTTCAGCCGGCAGGCAGGCCAACGCCTGCTCCAGCAGCGGTTCACTGAGTGCGCCCCAAAACACGAATGGCGACTGAATGCCCCATTTCTCGGCAAACCGCTGGCGAATGGTCGAGGCGTAGCGGTCATCGTCGAGTTCATCGAGGCAGGCCTGAAACAGCGCAGCGCGGCGCGGCTGGAAATCTTCATTGAGCAAATCGACCGGCCCGCGCTGGAACGGGTGAAAGAATGCCCCCGGCAACGGCGCAAAGATCGCCGGCCAGCACAACAGGCCAAACAAGGAGTTGATCAGGCTGTTTTCCACGTAATGCACCGGGCCGTCGTCGTCATGCAGATGCGCCTGCACGTAAAACTCCACCGACAACCCAGGATCGCTGCGCAGCAACTGCAAATCGAGACGTTCGACCGGTTTCGCGACTGTGCGCTTGAGTGGCGGTCCACCGAGTTTGCGCCGCAAGCGCGGCATTATTCGCTGCAAGCCTTGCTGTTCGGCGGCACTTTCAGGCGCCTGTTCGGCCAGCGTACCGAGTTGCAGGCCAAGGGCGTATTCGCCGCAGCGTTCCAGCACGCGAATCATGCGCAATCGCGCGCCGGGGTAGGCGCAGTCGCGGTAGATGCTCAAGGCCGGCGCAAACTCGCTGATGCGCTCGCAATACTGGCCGATCTGGAACAACACCTTGCCACGTCGGCGTTGCAGCCACGGGTTATCGAAATGCACGGCGCTGACCTGCTCGACGATGCTGTCCAGCGGTTCACCGGCCTCGAAGCGCAACTGGCAGTTGTGCAGGAACAGGCAGGCGTCGACGTCTTCACGGCTGCGCAGGCCGCGCGAATCAGCGCAGAACTCGACTTTCTCGTAGGTAAAGATGCCCAGATCAGCGAGGACGAACTCCGACCAATCCTGATAAAGGTTGCCGAAGAACATCAGGCGCAGGCGATCACACAGGTCCATGATGGTCAGGCTGAACAGTCGCTCGGTCAACTGCGGCGCCCAATCGCGCAGGCTGCGGGCGTCGCTGAACTGTTCGGCGAGCAGCGGCAGCCAATCGTCCTTGCGCCCCTTGGGTTGCTCGATGAATTCGCTGAATGCCTGGAGGATTTCGGCCTTGAGCAATACATCGAACAGTTCGGCCATTGCCAGCGGCGCGCATTCGTCGAGCCAGCCGTGAGCCAGCAACGATTGTGCGGCGTGGGCGATGTCGCCGATTTCAGGGTAATTGAGCTTGCCGGCGCGAAAGTGCACGCCCTTGCGCATCACCATGCGCACCAGCAGACCTTGCGAGGCCTTGGGCAACGCCTTGAAGTCGCGGATGAAGCCGTGCTCGGTTTCGCTCATCACGTCGGCATAGCGCAATTCAAGCCAATCAAGCACTTGCCGAAAGTTGTTGAGGTAATAGAACGGATCGTCGAGGGGATTGGCAGTCACGGGAATTCAGGGCCATGGCGAGCGAGTACTGGTTATGCGTACAGATACCAGTTCAGCCCTGCCCGGTGCAAACGGAAAAGGATCAATGGCATTTTTTAACCGGGTAATCGAACTTTTCCCGACTGAGTGGCACCAACCGCGTTAGAGAACCGACAATGCTCGGGATCACATCGCATGAGGAATTAGAGGTGGGTATGAATATCAACAAACTGGGCATTCCCTTGGTAGTCGCCGCGCTGCTGGTGCTGGGCGGTTGCTCGACCCAGACGGTGGTGACCTTGCAGAACGGCACCCAGTATTTGACCAAGGACATGCCGAAGACCAAAACCAAGGATGGCTTCTATGAGTTCGAGGATATTTCCGGGGCCAAGGTGAAAGTCCGCTCCGACGAAGTGGCCACCGTGCGCAAAGAAGACTGACTCCGCTTCTGTAGGAGCTGCCGAAGGCTGCGATCTTTTGATCTTAAAACACAAGATCAAAAGATCGCAGCCTTCGGCAGCTCCTACAGGTTATTCGAAGGCGGGCATGCCTGGCAGGCTGTTGTCGCAGCGCATGTAGGTGCCGCCACGACGAGCCACTTCACCCTGTAGACGTTGGCAACGTTCAAGGTCCTGTTGGGCCATGCGGTCGATGCTCAGGTTGCCGGTGGTTTGCGGCTGCTTGCCATCGCCCAGACGCAGGGTCACGAAGGGCTGTTCGGGCTGGATCTGAAAGCGGCTTTTCTCTTCAACCGGTTCAACCACTTCGGTTTTGGCTGGCGCCGGCAATTGTTCGCTGGTGACGCCGTAACGGCTCAGTATCGAGCTTTGAGGCAGATCGGCCCAGGCATTGGCTGACAACAGTGCCAGCCCCAGCGTACCGACATACCCCTTGAAACCTTTCACGTGTGAATCTCCTGTACTCAATGGCGGCTAGCTGTAGAACGTGTGTGCACGCGCTCGCTTTAGGCCGCATTTCCTGTTTTTGCAGGGGTTTGAGTCAGTCAGTGGCTGCCAAGTCACTTTTGATACTGATTGTGGCGAGGGAGCTTGCTCCCGCTGAGGCGCGCAGCGGCTCTAAGATTTTGTGAGCGCTGCGCACTCAAACGGGAGCAAGCTCCCTCGCCACAGGGTTTTGTATGCCTACCTTTGTATCACGCGATGACGATGCCGTCGGCGCTCAGGCTATTGAGCGAAACCCCGACCAGCGTCACCGAATCATTGCCAAACGTCAGCACCGTGTCCTGCCCTACCGTCGAGGCATGGGCGCGGAAGTCGTCGGTCGGCAACACGCCCTGCACACCGAGGAACACCAGTTTGTCGTTGGACGTGAACCCGACCACCCGATCCTGGCCGAATGCGCCGTTGAACAGGAACGTATCCGCCCCGCCCCCCGATTCCATCAGGTCATTGCCGGCACCGCCGACAAACACATCATTGCCGGTGCCGCCAATCAGGTGATCGTTGCCGTCGAGGCCAAACAACCAGTCGCCGCCGGCGTGTGCCTTGAGCGTGTCGGCACCGCTGCTGCCTTTGACGCTGGACTCGTAAGCGGTGAGGTTGTTGCCGACCTTCAAGCCGCTGGCGGTGACGCTGTGAGTCACGTCGTCCTTGAACAGGCCCCAGAGGAAACCCGGCTGCTTGGTGACGATGCTGCCGATGTCGCGGGTGATGCTGATCCCGCCGTTGGCGTCGCGGATGTACAGATTGCCAGCGCCGTCGTTGGCGAAGTCGAACTTGCTCACCGCCTGCTGCAAGTCGAGGGTATTGCTGCCCTGCCCGCCAAGGATGATGTTGTAGCCGCCGCTGTCACGGAAGGTGTCGTTGCCGGCGCGGCCTTCCAGATAGTCGTTGCCGCTGCCGCCCTGGATCAGATCGTTGCCGTCGCTGCCGATGATGAACGTGCTGCCCTTGTGGGTTTCGGCGTTGCGGTTGAGATCCTGCACCCAGGTATTGGCGCGCGCCGGATCGGACAGGTTGGCGACGATGATCGTCGAGTCGCGGCTGGTCAGGTCGTAGAACTTCGAGTCGAGCACGCGGGTCATGCCGTCGCCATAACCGGTGGGCAGGTGTGAAATCCACGTCGGAATATTGAGGATCGAGTACGGCAGCAGATTCCACGCGGTCGAGGCGTAGTGATCGTTGAAGCTGACGATGTTGTCAGTGGTCGAGGCATGCGGCGCGTCGTGCACGCCGACCGAAGCGCCGGTGAAGGTCGAGCCGTCGAGGGCACGAAACACCGGATCGTTTTCATAGCCGACGTTGAGTACTTTGTCGGTGCCGCTCTGGGTTGGCGAGGCATAGGCGATGTAGTTGGCGTCGGTGAAGAACCCGCCCCACTTGCCGCCGCTCAGGTCGGCCATGCTGTTGACGGCCAGGCCGCCGAGGCTGTGGCCGCTGACCAGGATGTCCTTGCCGGTGAGACCATTGGCCTTGGCGAAGGCCATCACGTCATTGAGCAGATTGCCGAACGCCTCGCCGACGTAGTTTTTCGCGTAGTCCTTGGGACCGAAGGCCGCGAGCAGATCGTTGATCACGTCGCCGATCGAGTCGCCAATGAGGATTTCTCGTGGGCCGCTGGTGCCGCGAAAGGCAATGCCGAGTTCGGTGAGATGGCCTTGGGCGTCGTACTTGCCGAGGATTTCCACCTGAGCGCTGGTGTAGCCGGCCTTCTCGCCGAAAAAGGTTCCGCGCGCATCGGTCTTGCCGTCATAGCCCAGTTGCGAGGCAGTGATCGGCGTCCAGCCGGCCGCTTTTACCGCATCGAGAGCGAGTTTTTCCGAATCGGGATTCCATGGAATGCCGGGAATCACGCCTTGCGAATCGGTGCCGCCAATCAGCGCGGTGACCAGTGTGGCTGGCAGGCCGATGCCGAAACCGTTGTGCTGATAACCGGCGGCAAAGCCGTTATCGAGGTTGTGATAGGAATACAGCGTGATCGCCATGGCATCGCTGAACAGCGCCTTGGAATCCGCCGTACCGAAGTTCTTGTAGTCATACACACCCATTGCTATTGCCTCTCTCTTTGTTGGAATTGTTCAGAGATAGCTCACAGCCAGGGCGCCCCTCACAGAGCGCTCCGGAGCATTTCAAACACCACATGCAAATCCCCTGTAGGAGCTGCCGAGTGCAACGAGGCTGCGATCTGGTGATCTTTAAAAACACAATCAAAAGATCGCAGCCTGCGGCAGCTCCTACAGGGGCTGTCGGGGTCAGGCGAAAACAAACGACGAATCAAATCCCCTGTAGGAGCTGCCGAGTGCAACGAGGTTGCGATCTGGTGATCTTTAAAAACACATCAAAAGATCGCAGCCTGCGGCAGCTCCTACAGGGGCTATCGGGGTTAGGCGAAAACGAACGATGAATCCGACAGGTTAGCCACTCCCACCCCGATCAGGGTCACGGCAAAGTCGCCAATCTTCAGCACGGTATCGCCGCCGGTCTGCGCCACATGCTGCTTGTAGTCGTAGCCCTGCCCCGCGCCTTCGACGCCCATGAACACCAGCTTGTCGCTGCCCTGATAGCCATTGATCGCATCGAAGCCAAACGCGCCGCTGAACAGGAACGTGTTGTTGCCACCAATCGCCGTCATCACGTCGTTACCGGCGCCGCCAACGAAGGTCACGTGGCCCTTGTCGCTGATCAGCTTGTCATCGCCACCGAGACCGAACAGCCAGTCGCCATCAGCCGTCGCATGCAACGCGTTGCCGTAGCCATCACCGCTCAGCGAATGGTTGTACTGCGTCAGCTCATTGCCATTGGTCAGCCCTTTGGCCGTCACACCCCAGGTGATTTCCTTGCTGCCCCACCACGAACCCGACTCCTTGCTTACCAGCGCGCCGATGTCGCGGGTCATGCTGATGCCGCCGTAGGCGTCGCGCACATACAGCGTGCCGTCGCCGTCATTGGCGAAACTGAAGTTCTGCAATGGCTTCTGCAGCTCGAAGGTGTTGTGGCCCTGGCCACCGAGGAGGATGTTGAAACCGCCGTCATCGCGGAAACGGTCATCGCCCGCGCGACCTTCAAGGAAGTCGTTGCCCGCGCCACCCTTGAGCCAATCGTTGCTGTCGGTGCCGATGATGAAGGTGCTGCCGGTGTGCGGCTCGCCACTGCGGCCGAGATCCTCGACCCAAGTCTTGCCACGGGACGACGCTTCCAGGTTGGAGACGATGATCGTCGAGTCCTTGCCGGTGAGGTTGTAGAACTTCGAATCGATCACCCGATTCAGGCCATCGGCATAGCCCAGCGAGCCGTGCGCCGACCAGCTCAGCGGATTGACGATGCTGAACGGCACGAGGTTCTGTGCGGTGGACGCGTAATTGTCGTTGAAGTTGACGATGTTGTCGGTGGTCGAATCATGCGGCTTGTCGTGCTTGCCCATCGACGCGGTGCTGAACGTGGTGCCATCGAGCACGCGAAACACCGGGTCGTTCTCGTAACCGATGTTCAGCACGTTGTTGCCGGTGCTGCTCTGAGTTGGCGAGGCGAACGCGATGTAGTTGGCGTCCTTGAAGAAACCACCCCAGTTGCTGCCACTCAGCTCGGCCACGCTGTTGACCCCAAGCCCGCCGAGACTGTGGCCGCTGATCAACACGTCCTTGGCGGCGATGCCGTTGGCGATGGCAAACGCGGCGACGGCCTTGAGCAGATTGTCGAAGGCGTTTTTCGCGTAGTTACTGGCGTAATCCGACGGCCCGATCGCCGCCAGCAAGTTGTTTTTCATGTCGCCAAAGGTATCGCTGTAACTCAGCCCACCGGTGCCACGAAAGGCCACGCCGATGCCAATCAACTTGCCGGCAGCGTCGTATTTACCGAGCACCTCGGCTTCGGCGCTGGTGAAGCCGTCCTTCTCACCGAAGAACGTGCCCTGCGGCCCGACCTTGCCTTGATAACCCAGCGCGGTCGCGGCCACCGGTGCCCAGCCAGTCGCCGGCAAAGGTTGGCCGGTTGGCGTGTAGGCATACAGCGTCAGTGCGATGGCGTCGCTGTACAACGCTTTGCCGTCGGCATTTTTATAATCGAACAATCCCATGTTGTGCTCTCTCTTCCTTTTAAAAAACGGCAGTTCCGTAGGGAACTGCCGGCGCTGCCTAGAACTGCCAGTCGAGCGTCAGGCCCACACCGTGGTCCTTCTCGTTCGAGCCGATCAGCCCGTTGTAATCAAGGTTGACCCGCACATCGCGGTTGAGCGCCAGACCTGCGCGCACGCCGACCACGGCGGCGTCGCGATCCATCGACACGCTCTGCACGGTGAACGCGCTGTTGCCATTGGCAAACGCCAGATGACTGTCAGCGTCGACACTGCTCAGGTTGTGCTGCCAGCCCAGGCTCGCACCCAGTTCCAGTTGATGCTGGTCCGACAGGGCAAAGCTGCGCTTGGCGCGTACGCCGAGTGTCGACAACAACACATCGCGGTTGTCTTCGCCACCTTTCAGCGCGGCGGCATCACCTTTTTCGGTAAAGCTCTCGGTGTTCAGGTGCACGTAGGACAGGTTGGCGAACGGCTCAAGGTTCATCGGTTGCAAGCCCAGATCGTAAGCGGCTTCGGTGAACAATTGCGCGGTGGTCGCGTCGCGTTTGGTCTTCTGCTTGCCGCTGACGTCGGCGAATTGCAGATCACGTTTCGCGTCGATGCGGTGCCAGCTATAAGCGCCGCCAACGGTCAGGCGCAGGGCATCGATCTGATGTCCCAGATACGCACCCAAGTGGTAGCTATCAACCGAGGCCGACGAATGCGTGCCGCTGCCCATGCTCAACGAACTGTCGCTATAACCAGTAACGAAACCCAGCCGGGTATCTTCAGCAATCAAGCCATCGACACCGGCCAGCAAACCACCGATGGAGCTGGTCGAATCGGCGTATTTATTGCCGCCATCGCTGGTGCCCCACGAACCCAATACCTTGACCCAGGCATTGCTGCGATCGTCAGTGGGTGCATCGGCATTGAACAGATCACGCTCGCGCAGACGTTCGCCGACTGCCTCACGCAGGTAACGGCTGTCGTTGATCAACAGCGTGCCGATCGCCGGATGAATCTCACCGGACAACTGCTGGAAGGCTTGTTGCGCCGCGGCCGCATTGGGCGAAAGCAGCAGGGTTTCGAACAACGCATTGCCCGCGCCGAGGCGCTCGGCAGCCGCACCGACCGCACGCTGGTTAGGCGTCACACCCACACTGGCGAACGATGCACCGTTGCGCCCGACCTCCAATTGCACACCACTGGCCGAGTACGCCAGGGTGCCGCCAAGAAACGCGTAATTGGGCAGCACCTGACCGAATTGGCCATCGATACCGCCCGCCGCTTGCAGGATATTGAACTGCGTACCGAGCAGGCTTTTCACTTCGCTGGTGGTCAGCAGCGTCGGGCTGTTTTCCAGCGACAGACTGACCGTGGCACCGTCAATCACCGCTTTGCCACCGGCGACAATCTTGTCGCTGGCGGTCGGCGAGACTTCTACCGCGTAGGTCGAACCCGGTTCGAAGGTCACGTCCCCGGCAACATTCAGTGTGCCGATGGAATTGCCCGGCGCAACCGTACCGCCGCTTTTCACCGACAACGCGCCGATGCGGCCATTACCGCCGAGGATGCCGCTGTCATTGACCGTGACCGCCGAGGTCAGCGAACCGTTGATTGCCAGGCGGCCCTGATTGACCAGCGTCGGGCCGCTGTAGCTGTTGTTGCCGGTCATCACCAGCGTGCCGATACCTTGCTTGGTCAAACCGCCGTGGCCGGAAATGTCGTTGCGCCAGGTGTCGAGGCCGCAGATGATGTCATTGCACACGCGCTCGGTCGGTTTGCCTTGATCGAGGATCGCGCCGATGCCGGGCAAATCAGCAACAAACTGACCGGAACCGTAGGCGCCCTGAATGCGAAATTCCTCGGGAATGTCCTTCTCGGTGACAAACATCGCCGGGCCATCGATGCCCTTGCGCAGGTTGATCATGCCCCAGCCGTACAAGGCGTCGATACCCGGTGCGCCGAGGTCGGTGGCGGTGGTACGCAACACCGTGGCGACCTGATCGCCGGTCATGTACGGGAAGCGTTCCATCAACACCGCCATGGAGCCAGCGACGTGTGGCGCGGCCATCGAGGTGCCGTTGTAATTTTTGTAGCCGGTGGTCAGGTTATCGGCGTTGGTGCCTTCGATGATCGAGCTGAAGATTTTCGTGCCCGGCGCCGAGACGCAGAAGCTCGCGGTGTAACCGCATCGCGAGGAGAACGTGCTCATGATGTACGGGTTGGCGCTGGCCAGATCCGGGTTCTTCTGCAACGCGGCGACGGTGATCCAGTTCGGCGCGATCTCAGGCACAAAGTAGCCGAGGCCGGCGATGGCATCCGGGTTATTGAGGTTGTAGTCGTTGCCGGCGGCGAAGATTGTCACGATACCGCTGCGAGCGGCGGCGATAGCGCCGTCATAAGCGCCGCCGGGTTTGGTCCCGAGCAAAGTGCGGATTTCGTTGAACTGCAATTGGGCGTCGTTGACAGTGAAATGCGGGTAAGCCGGATCGCGGCCGCCGAGGTCGAAGCGGTCAGTGATGCCGATGCCCCAGCTGTTGTTGATGATCCGTGCGCCACTGGCAATCAGCGCATCCCAACCGGCCTTGTACACCGCGCCGTCGTTGCCACGCACGATGCCGTCTTCCGGGCCCGGGTCGCCGTTGTCGGCGCTGATGATTTGCGCGCCGAATGCCACGCCGTGCATCGGTCCGCCGTCCCGACTGCCGGCCGCGATGCCGCCAACGTGGGTACCGTGGGCGCCGAGTTTGCCGTCGGAGCCGACCGAGGGCGAACCGTCATAACGGAAGGCGTCGCCGGCCTTCACCGGAATGTACGGGTCGGTGTATTCGCGGATACCGCTGGTGACCAGAGTGATGACTTTATTGCTGCCGGAAAATTCCGGGTGCGCGGCATACACTGGCTGATCGAAGATGCCCAGTTTCACGCCCTTGCCGGTGTAGCCCGCGGCGTAGGCGTGATCGGCACCGATGGCGCCCAGGCCCCAATCGGCCTGAAACTCGTTGCTGCGCCAACTTGAAGGATCACCGTTGCGCCCGTTTTCCACGTAGCCAGCGGCATGTGCCGTGCCGATAGCGCACAGTACGGCGAACGTCAGGGTTTTGAGGGCAAAACGGCCACCCGTTTGCGCGGGGGTATTGTTGTTATTCATCCAGCGACCTTCCTTAGTGATGTTGCGAAAAATCCGTGTATCCAATTCATCCCCACATAACCTGTAGGAGCTGCCGCAGGCTGCGATCTTTTGCCTTTGATCCATCAAGGGCCAGATCAAAAGATCGCAGCCTGCGGCAGCTCCTACAGGGGGGGGGTAAGGGGTTAGAACTGCCAGTTCAGGCTCAAGCCTGCGCCATGCAGCTTCTCGCGATTGGCCAGTTGTCCGTTGTAATCGAGGTTCACCCGCACCTCCTTGCTGAGGGCCAGGCTCGCCTGTACGCCAACCAGCGCGGCGTCGCGCACCAGTGCCGAACTCTCGACGCTGTACGGCGTGCCGCCGCTGGCAAAGCGCAGGTGTTGTTCGGCATCGATATCGCTCAAGCTGTGCTGCCAGCCGAGGTGGCCGCTGACGTCGAGTGACTGCCGGTTCGACAAATTGAAAGTCTTGACCGCGCGCACGCCGAGGGTGCTCAACACCGCGTCGCGTTGATCGCCAGAACTTTTCAATGCGGCAGCGTCGCCCTTCTCGGTAAACCCTTCTGTGTCGACATGCACATAGGCCAGATTGGCGAACGGTTCCAGTGCCAGCGGTTGCAGTTGCAGCCGATACGCCGCCTCGGCAAAGACTTGCGTGGTTGCCGCGTCTACTTTGGCTTTCTGTTTTGCATTGACCTCGCCGTATTGCAGATCGCGTTTCACATCCGCGCGATGCCAGCTGTAGGCCGCGCCGGTACTCAAGCGCCAGGCACCGATTTCGTGACCGGCGTAGGCACCGAGGTGGTAGCTGTCGACCTTGGCCGAGGAGTGCGTGCCCGACCCCATGCTCAACGAGCTGTCGCTGTAACCCGTGACCAGACCGATGCGTGTCTGCTCATCGAGCGCGCCGTCGACACCGGCCAGCAAGCCACCGAGCGAAGTGCTGTAACCCGCCGTGTCATGGCCCGAATCGGTAGTGCCCCACGCGCCGAGGGCTTTGATCCAGCCGTTGTTTTGCGCAGTGTTGGCATCGTGCAGACGCTCGCCGACCGCATCACGCAACTGACGACTGTCGTTGATCAGCATCGTCCCCATGGCCGGGTAGATCTCACCGCTCAGTTGCTGGAACGCTTGTCGTGCCGATGTGGCTGAGGGCGACAACAACAGGCTTTCATAGACCGAATTGCCGGCACCGAGGCTTTCGACGGCCGCGCCTGCCGAGCGTTGATTCGGCGTCAGGCCAACGCTGGCGAATGACCTGGTGTTGCGCTCGATATTCAGTTGAATGCCGTTGGCGGCGTAGTCGAGGCTGCCGCCGATAAACAGGTAATTCGGCAGCACGGCGCCGAACCGGCCCTGAATACCACCGGTTGCTTGCAGGATATCGTATTGGTGACCGAGCAGACTTTGCACTTCGACGGTGCTCAGCAGCGTCGGGCTGTTTTCCAGCGACAGGCTCACGGTGGCGCCACTGATGGTCGCTGTGCCGCCGGCGACAATACGGTCGCTGCTGGTCGGCGACAGTTCCACCGCGTAGGTCGAACCTGGCGCGAAGGTCACGTCGCCGGCCACATTCAAAGTGCCGATGGAATTACCCGGCGCCACGCGCGCGCCGCTGTTGGCGAGCAAGGCGCTGATCCGCCCGGAGCCGCCGAGGGTGCCGCTGTCGTTGACGGTCACTGCCGAGGCCAGCGAACCATTGACCGTCAGTAGACCACCATTGACCGTGGTCGGGCCGCGATAGCTGTTCTCCCCGGTCAGCAACAATTGGCCGTCACCGGACTTGATCAGGCTGCCTTGATAAACCCGTGTGGCGGCTGCCGCATCACGGGCCATGCCGACCGCATAGTCGGTCTGATCCTGCTGGCTGGCGCCGGCCGGAATACCGTTTTGCCAACCGTTGGCCTGCAGGGTTTGCTGCCAGGCGCTGTGCTCGGCGAGGTCTTCGCGCTGGCGCTGGATCAACGCCTTGTCGGAGATGTCATTGCTCCAGACATCGCTCTGCCCGGCCGGCAGATTGGCGTCGAACGCGCCGAGCAGTTGCCCCGGCCCGCGCATCGCCCGATTGAGGTTGGCCACGCCCCAACCGACTTGCTCGTTCGGCTCATCGGTCACCGAGCCATCCAGTTGCGTGGCGGTGGTCAGCAGGGTTTCCAGCGCTTGCTGGTTGTTCATGTACGGGTAGCGTTCCATCACCAGTGCGAGGGCGCCGGTCGCGTGCGGTGCCGACATCGAGGTGCCGGACTTGATGGCGTAACCGCCGCCGGGGATGGTGCTGTCGATCTTCGCTCCCGGCGTGGTGATGCACCAATATTTGGCGATGCCACACTGGTTGTACTTCTGCTGATTGCTTTGATCGAGCCCGGACACCGCGAGCCAATGCCCTTCAAGATCCGGCTGAAAATACGGCAGCGCCGAGCGCACGCTGGCGTTCGGGTAACCGCTGTTGCCGGCGCTGAACACATTGATCACGCCGCGCTGCGAGGACACCTCGGCTGCGGCATCGAGCCAGGTGCCCTGGTTCCAGTGCTGCGCGTAGGCGGCATGCAGATCGGCGAGGGTTCGATAGCTGACGTCCGGCGGCTGGCTGCCCCAGCTGTTGTTGATCGCACGTACACCGGCATCGGCCAAGGCGTTGTAGACCGCTTTGAAATAGCGCGGATCGGGGTTGGGACCGAACAGGAAGCTGTCGTTCTTGTTGGTGTTGCCGACGTAGATTTGCGCGTTGTAGGCGACGCCGTGCATGCCGCTGCCATCACGCGATGCGCCCATGGTGCCGACCACGTGAGTGCCGTGCGAATCGTTGTTGGGGTTGAGCGTGCCGTCGACGTTGAACAGCGAACCATCGACGTAAGTGCCTTTGGCCAATACCGGGTGATAGCGGTCGGCCGCGAACTCTGGATGGGCGGCATCGAAACCGGAGTCGAGGGCGCCGATTTTCACGCCTTTACCGGTGATGCCCGCCGCGTAAGCCTGATCGGCCTGCATACGACCGAGGCCCCAGTCACGGAGGAATTCGGCGTTGCGCCAACTGCCCGGATCGCCGGGTTTGCCGGTTTCCAGGTATTGCGCCTGGGCCTGGGTTGTCGACATCACAAGCAGCAGGGTACCGACCGAAATCGGCTTGATGCGTACGTCCATGTTCACCACTCACTTTCTTATTGTTGTGCAGGTTCTGACTCATGCCGCGAACGTCAAAAGATCGCAGCCTGCGGCAGCTCCTACAGGGATGTGTTGTGCTACTCAAACCTCATCGTTGAAACCGCCATGCAGGAGCTGCCGAAGGCTGCGATCCGTTGATCCTGTTTTGAACAATCAAAGTCAAAAGATCGCAGCCTGCGGCAGCTCCTACCAAACCTCATGGTCAAACCGTCATGCAGGAGCTGCCGAAGGCTGCGATCCGTTGATCTTGCTTTGCACAGATCACAGCCATCAGGAGGTCGCTGTCATTGGGTTTTCGGCACCTGGCCAAACGCTTCGTCCACTCGGGCAAGGTCCTGTTCGCTCAAGGTTCCGGCGTAGTAATGCAATTTCGTCCAGGCCATCAAATAGTCGTACCGCGCCTGCGCCAGATCGCGGCGGGTAGTGAACAGCTGTTGTTCGGCGTTCAGCGCATCGAGGTTGGTCCGCTCGCCGCCAAGAATGCTCTGCTTCGTCGACACCACCAGCGCTTCGGCCGAGGTCAGCGCTTTTTGGTAAGCGCGCAGTTTATTGACCCCCGAGAGGCAGGCACTGAACTGCCGACGCAGTTCGATCAAGGTCTCGCGAGTCTTGCCGTCGAGTTCGTATTCGGCCTGCTCCATGGTGCGGCTGGCCTGACGCGTCGAGGCCGAAACCCCACCACCGGCATACAGCGGCACGTTGATTTCAATGCCGATGGTGTTGGTGTCATAACGCTGGTTATAGGTGTTGCCGCTTTCCGACTCGTTCTGCCGCGCCGACGCGTAGGCATTGACCTTCGGCAGGTGCCCGGCTCGATTGCGCTCAACCTCGTAACGCGCCACTTCCACAGCCTGACGCTGCGACGCGAGGTTGGGGTTGTTGCTGATCGCCAGTTCGTGCCAGGTGTCGTAATTGGCCGGTTGCAGGGTGAACGTCTGGAAATCCTGATCCAGCGGCGCCAGATCCGTGATGTCCACCGCCGGCACACCGACCAGCGCGCCCAGTTCACGCAATGCGGCGTCTTGCTCGTTGCGCGCCTCGATTTCCTCGGCGGTCGCCAGTTCATAGCGCGACTCGGCTTCGAGAATGTCGGTGCGGGTGCCCTCGCCCTGCTTGAACATGTGTTCGTTCTGCTGGAACTGCTGTTCGTAGGCCTTCTTCTTCGCCTGGGCGATGTCGATCTGGTCCTGGGCAAACAAGGCCTTGGTGTAGTTGTCCAGCACGCGCACCAACAACTCCTGGCTCTTGCCACGGAAGTTCGCGTCGGCAAACAGCGACTGCGCCACACCCTTGCGATACGCCGCGTAGGCTTCGTAGTCGAGCAGCGGTTGCTGCACGGTCAGGGTCGAGCCGTAACTGCTGTAGTTACGTTCATCGGTACGATTGCGTGCACGCTCATCAAGAGACGTGGCTTTGGACGTGTTACGGCCCTTGTTGTAGTTGTAACCGATTTTCGGCAACAGCCCGGCGCGGCCAATCGCGCGGTTTTCCAGGCCGGCGTCACGCTCCTTGATCGCCCCGAGGAACACCGGGTCATTGCGCAACGCTTGTTCGTAGATATCGAACGGCCCCATGGCCGCCAGTGCACTGTTGCCCGCCAGCAGCGCAAGCGCCGCCGTAAGCATGGAAAGCTTATTCATACAGCCGAACATCCTTATTCCTCGGTCAACGCGGAGCCGGCCCGGTCGAGCAGCGGTTTGAACAGATAGTTGAGGAGTGAACGTTCACCGGTGCGCACGAACATTTCTGCCGGCATGCCGGGCTTGATCACCAGACCGTTGAGTTTTTCCATGGCCTGATCGCTGACGCTGCTGCGCAACACGTAGTACGGCACGCCGGTTTTCTCATCGACCATCTGGTCGGCGGAAATCAGGCTGACTTCGCCCGGTACACGCGGGGTTTTGCTTTGGTTGAACGCGGTAAACAGGATATCGACCGGCAAATGCGTGCCGACCTTGTCGATCAAGTTGATCGGCAGGTGCCCTTCCACTTCCAGCCTCGTACCTTGCGGAACGATCTCCAGCAGAGTCTCGCCCTGCCGCACCACCGCGCCCTCGGTGTGCACGCCAAGATTGACCGCGACGCCATCAGCGGTGGCGATGATTTCGCTGTGTTGCAGGTCGAAACCGGCCGAGGTCAGTTGCTCGGACAGGGTGACGCTTTTCAGTTGCGCGTCGGCCAGTTGCGTGCGGACTTCTTTCTGATACTCCTCGCCGTGCTGTTGCAGCTTCAAGCGCGATTCGAGGATACCCTGCTCGACGCGGCCGCTTTCACCGGTGTTTTCCGCCAGTTGCTGCTGCACCTGCGACAGTTGGCGCTGGTATTCCATCAGGCGGTTGCGCGGGATGTAGCCGTTGTCGGCCAGCGGTTGCAGATTGCTCAACTGCTGCTGCAGGGAGTCGGCCTGGGCATTCAGATCGGTACGTGCGCGGCGCATCCCCGACAGTTGCGCGGTGGCGCCTTCGATGCTCGCGCGCAATGCCGATTGCTCCCGATAGAACGCTTCGCGACGGCTGCTGAACAGCTGCCGCTGGCCTTCCAGAACCAGTGCCAGGCGCGGATCCGGGTCGGTACTCAACTCCGCCGGAAACGTCACTTGCTTGAGGTTGTCGCGCTCGGCCTGCCAGCGTGCGAGGCTGGCCCAGGCCATGCGGTACTGCGCTTGCAGCGACTGCACGTCGGCGGCGACTTGCGTCTGATCGAGGCGAAACAAAGGCTGGCCCTGTTTGACGATCTCGCCTTCACGCACGAGGATCCGGCTGACCACGCCGCTGCTCATCGACTGTACGGCTTTGCGTTTGCCCGAGACCACCACGGTGCCCTGCACCGGGATGCCTTGATCGAGTGGCGCCAATGCTGCCCAAGTGAAGAAACTGCCGGCGCCAACGATGGCCAGGATCCAGCCCATGCGCGCGAAAAACTTCGCATCGCGCTCCGGGCGTTCGGTGATGTAAGCATGTTCCATGTTCGCTTCGTTTTCAGTGTTCATGCTGGCGCTGCTCATACACCCGAATTCCTTGTCGTGGGCTGATACTGCCGGCTCATGCTGAGCCCGCCCGGTGCTTGCGCCGGTTTTTCACGTTGTTGTTCCTGCTGGCCGGAAAGCGCCTTGAGCACATCCTGACTCGGGCCGAACGCCTGCAAACGGCCGTCGTTGAGTACCAGCAACTTGTCCGCCTGAGCCAGTACCGAAGAACGGTGCGTTACCAGTACCACGGTGGTGCCTTGCGCTTTCAATTGCGCAATGGCACTGGCCAGCGCAGCTTCGCCGACGGTATCGAGATTGGAGTTCGGCTCATCCAGCACCACCAGGCTCGGCTTGCCATACATGGCGCGCGCCAGTGCCACGCGCTGCTTCTGGCCACCGGACAAACCGCTGCCGTCCTCGCCCAGTTGCGTGTCATAACCTTGCGGCAAACGCAGAATCATTTCGTGAACACCGGCCTGTTGCGCCGCGGCGACGACTTTCTGCGCATCGGTTTCGCTGAACCGGGCGATGTTCTCGGCGATGCTGCCGCTGAACAGTTCGATGTCCTGCGGCAGGTAACCGACATATGGGCCGAGCTGATCGCGGTTCCAGCGGTGAATATCAGCGCCATCCAGACGTACGGTGCCGCCGAGCGCCTGCCAGACACCGACCAGCACCCGCGCCAGGGTTGATTTGCCGGAGCCGGAAGCGCCAAGCACGCCAAGCACTTCGCCCGCCCCCAGATTGAAATTGACCATATGCAGCGTCGCCGCACGCTGCCCCGGCGGGCCAGCGCTGACTTGTTCGAAAGTGATCTGACCTTTCGGTGCCGGCAGCGCCATGGCGTCGTCGCTTGGCGGAAACGCTTGCAACAAGGCGTCGAGACGGCGGTAAGCCAGCTTCGCCCCGCTCCACTGCTTCCACACGGCAATCAACTGATCGATCGGGCTCAGTACGCGGCCCATCAGAATCGAACCGGCAATCATCATCCCGGCAGTCATGTCTCCCTTGATCACCAGCAGCGCACCAAGCCCCAGCACCAGCGATTGCAGGCACAGACGCAGGGTTTTACTCACCGAACTGATCACTGCCCCGGTATCGCTAGCCTGGTTTTGCAGGCCGAGGAAACGCGAATGCACGCCAAACCAGCGTTTGCGCAGAGCGCCGAGCATGCCCATCGCCTGAATGGTTTCGGCGTTGTGCAGGTGGCTGGTGGCCAACTGGCTGGATTTCTGCGAGTAGCCGGCCGCTTCGCCCAGAGGCTTTTTGGTCATGTACTCATTGAGGCACGCCAGTGCAATCAACAGCAACGCACCCGCAGTGGCGAGCACGCCGAGCCAGACGTTGAACAGATAAATGACGAACAGATAGACCGGGAACCACGGCGCATCGAAGAACGCGAACAGCGCCGGCCCGGTAACGAATTGACGGATGTGGGTGAGATCGCCCAGCGACTGCCCGGCGTTGCCCTCGCCCTTGAACAGATTGCGTTCGAATGCAGCCTGATAGACGCGCAGATTGAAACGACGCTCCAACTGGCTGCCAATGCGGATCACGATAAAACTGCGGATCACCTCCAGCAGGCCAATGAAGGCGAAGAAACCAACGACCATCAGCGACAACATCGCCAAGGTGGTTTCATTCTGCGAGGACAGCACCCGGTCATAGACCTGGAGCATGTAGATGGAGGGCACCAGCATCAGCACGTTAATCAGTGCGGTAAAACAGCCGACGCTGATCAGGATGCTTTTATAGTCACCCAAAGCCTTGAATAAGGGAGCGGTGGCTGGGGCCTTCGCCATCTTCATTGATTATTCCTGAAAGATATCTCTCGCCAATCTTTGGCAAGACTTCAATTAATTGTTCGTGCCTGGCCACAACGCAATTAGCGAACGACCGATTACACTTTCATAACAACTTGCATTGTTTATTGCGGTGCAGTTGCCATTCCCTCGGCGACTTATAACCACATGCTACTGCCTTATACTGAAACTCTACGGCCAACTTGATCATTACGACTATTGCGCAGTGCGCTCCAGGGTAATCTTCAAGCCCGACTGCAAAGTCGCAAGATAAAACCCATCACGTTGTCGGCTGAAGAACTGGATTCTTGAGCCTTCCTTGCCGGTGATCGACAAGCCATCCGGATCGGGAAACCAGCCAATCGGCGTCTGCTCAAGCCATGCGCCGAGGCAGTCGGCGCCTTTGCCCAGGGTCTGATTGACCTGCAACTCGACGACACAGGTATTCGAGGGTTTGTCCTGCAGCGCCTGTGCTTCAGGCGTGTCATCACGGCCGGACAATGTCGCCTGCCATGAGCCGGCAAATACTGTGGGTTCTTCAAGTCTGAGGCTGCTTGCCATAGTGGTTTCTCCTGAAATCGTGAAGAGCGCCGCCGTCAGCCACGCCATTGTCGTGTAGGTAAAAGCTTTACAGATCATGGGAATATTCGCTCCGGCGCGTAGCCTTGCCTAGAGGATCAGCCGATGCAAGTGAAGAAAGCGGCGCATTACACGCCGCTTTCTACTTCTACATCACGCCACGATGTCGCTGGTCGCCGCCTGGCCAACGGTGCTGACCTGGAAATCAGCCGCGCCGTGCCCGGAGAAGTCCACCGCCAGCAGGCTGTTGCCGCCCGACGAAGTCAGCACTGCATCGCCCGCCGCACCGGTGAAGGCGCTGACGAAGTGCAGGCCGGCGCCTTTGGTGATGCCGGTCAGGTCGATTTTGTCCAGACCACTGACGAAATCGAGAATCTGATCGATCGCACCCGGCTTGGAGTCGGAGCTGGCCGCGAACACAAACGTGTCCGAACCCGCGCCGCCCCACAGCTTGTCAGCACCACCAGCGCCGTAGAGGATGTCGTTGCCGGCACCGCCCTTCAGCTCGTTGGCCACGCTGTTGCCGATCAGCAGGTCGTTGCCAGAACCACCGATGGCGTTCTCGATAATGGCGCCCTTGGCGATGGACACGTTGCCCACCAGGCCGCCAACGTCGGAGAACGAGGCGTCATTGAGGTTGATCTTCTGGTTCTGGGTGAAACCCGAGAAGTCCAGAGTATCCTTGCCGCCCGCATCCCACACCGAGAACACCACCTTGTCGCTCGACGACGAGGCACTGAGGAAATCCCGCCCGGCGTTGGAGTTGAAGCCGTAGGTGGTATCACCGGTACGGGTGTTCATGTTGGCGCCGTAGAGCTTCTGGATGGCAGCGATATCGTCCATCAGCGGGCCGGACGAATAGGCTTCCACCCCGCCCTTGCTGAAGTTCTGGCTGGTGTTGCTCTCGCTCCAGTAACTCATGATGCTGTAACCGCGGGTGTCCTGGCCGTAGGACGCATCGTTGTAGGTCGGGTTGCCATTACCGGCGTTGTAATCGCCAGGGTGAGCAAGGCCCAGGGTGTGGCCGATTTCGTGGGTCAGGGTCTGACGACCGTAGTTGTTCAGATCCGGGGTCTTGTTCGGCGTGTAGCTGCTGTTGGTCAGGTACCACGAAGTGCCGTCATAGCCGGCGCCTGTGCCTGGCAGGTAGGCGAACGCTGCAGCGCCATCCTGGCCACCGCTGTAGTTACCGAAGGTCATGTGGCCGTCACCGCCCGAGGCTTTCTCGGTGAAGGTCACGTTGGCCACATCGGCCCAGGATTGCATGGCGAGCTTGGCCTGGGCTTGTTGTTGTGCGTTGAACTGACTGAACCCGCTGATCCCGTGCTTGTTCATCGTGCTGGACGATGCCGAGGTCAGGAACGTGTAGGTGAGTTCGATCTTGCCGCTGCCATCCTTGTCCTGGTAGGCAGCGCCGTCGCGCAGCAACTGGGTTGCGGCCTGGTCGACGGAAAAGGAGGGTTTGCCATTGACCGTGAGGTTGCCGCCACGATCGTATTGGTGGCTGAAGCTATCGATCTGGTTAAACGCCGAGCTGGCTGCGGCCAGAGGTTGCGGCGCCGCGGACAGCAAAAAAGCCTGTTCGGCGGTATCAATAGCATTAGCTTTAACTTTCGACATAAACACACTTCCTTGTTTAGCAATGGAACAGTTTTTGTCCGATAGCGACAATCTCTGGCGAGATAGTCCTATCACTCGCCCAATGAAGGCATCGGAAACCTGACACAATTTGAAATCTGACGTAAAGCATTTTTTTGAGATCAAATTGAACTGTTTGATGGAACTGCCGTAAACAAAGCGCGCGCCGACGAAAGAATGTTTTAAACGGTAGAGAACTGCCTAATTGTCTGACGATTTTCTATTTAATTATTAAATATGGGTAAGTTGTTTTTTGTTAGGCGCGTCTCACTTTGCTGCACTTTAATAGTGCGATGCCAGTGTATTGATATCAGCCACCACCCCACTCAAAACTGTAGGAGCTGACGAGTGCAACGAGGCTGCGATCTTTTGATTTTGCATTTAACGGCAGATCAACAGATCGCAGCCTGCGGCAGCTCCTACCGGGGGTCAGCTACCTGTGCGGATTTTGTTCCAGACGCGGGTGCGGATGCGGTCGATGTTCAGCGGCATTGCTTCCAGCGCGAACAATTTGCCCATCATTTCCGGACTCGGATAAACCTTGGTGTCGTTCTTGATTGCCGGGTCGATCAGGCTGTCGGCCTGCTCGTTGCCGTTGGCGTAGTGCACGTAGTTGCTGACCCCAGCCATCACGTCCGGGCGCAGCAGGTAGTTCATGAACGCATAACCGGCCTTCTCGTCCGGCGCATCCGCCGGCATCGCCACCATGTCGAACCAGATCGCGGCGCCCTCCTTGGGAATCGCGTAACCGATGTCGACGCCGTTCTTGGCTTCCTTGGCGCGATTTTCCGCTTGCAGGATGTCACCGGAGAAACCGACAGCAACACAGATGTCGCCGTTGGCGAGGTCGCTGGTGTACTTCGAAGAATGGAAATAGCTGACGTATGGCCGCACCTTCATCAGCAGCGCTTCAGCTTTCTTGTAGTCCTCAGGATTTTTGCTGTGCGGCGGCAAGCCCAGATAGTTGAGCGCCGCCGGAAGCAGTTCCGGGCCATTGTCGAGAATTGCCACGCCGCACTTCTGCAGCTTTTCCATGTACTCGGGCTTGAAGATCAAATCCCAAGAGTCCACCGGGGCGTTGTCGCCCAGCACCGCTTTGACTTTGGCGATGTTATAGCCGATACCGGTGCTGCCCCACAGATACGGGAAACCATGCTCGTTGTTCGGGTCGTTGACCTGCAAGGCCTTGAGCAGCACCGGGTTGAGGTTCTTCCAGTTCGGCAACTGGCTCTTGTCGAGTTTCTTCAGCGCCCCGCCCTGAATCTGCCGGGCCATGAAATGGTTGGACGGAAAGACCACGTCGTAGCCGGATTTGCCGGTCATCAACTTGCCGTCGAGGGTTTCGTTGCTGTCGTAGACGTCATACGTGACGCCGACGCCGGTTTCTTTCTGAAAATTCTTCGTGGTGTCTGGCGCGATGTAATCGGACCAGTTGTACACCTTGACCGTTTCCGCCGCCTGGGCGAGGGAAACGGCAAGCATCAGCGGTGCCAGAGCAAAGGTTTTGCGGATCATGGGGCGATTCCTGTTGAGGTTTTTTTTGTTGGCAGGCAATCAAAGGATCAAGCAATCAGAAAATCAGCACGTAGGTCTTGCGCACGGTCTCCTGGATATCCCAGATACCGAGCGAGTTGGCTGGCAACATCAGTGCGTCGCCACCTTGTATGTGCAGGGTTTCGCCGCCACCGTCCGGGGTGAACGTGCAGCGCCCGGAAATGAAATGGCAGAATTCCTGGGCGGTGATCTGCCGGCGCCAGCGTCCGGGCGTGCATTCCCAGACGCCGGTTTCGACGCCGTCGTCGCGCTCGACGCTGGTGGTCGAGGCAACCGCGACCGGTTCGCCCAGCGGCACGGCCACCGGATTGGATTCGTCGAGTTTTAATGTCGCGGTGTTCTTGAACTGCGTAATGCTCATGGTCGGACCTGTCTATTCAATAAACGACGTTCAGTGCATGAAACCTTCCATGAAGCTCGCCACCTGGCTGGCAAGCTTGCGCCGCCATGGCGCGGTCGCCGGGTTGGCCAGGGTCTGGTCTTCGTGGACAAAACTTTTGATGATCGCGTTGTAACCGAGCCAGCGGCACGGCTCCGGCTCCCACGCGCGCAGCGCATGAATCCCGCCGTCGGGCAGCACCCATGGCTGCTGAGTCAGTTCGCTGTCGCGCTCCAGAATCAGATCCGCCAGGGTGCGACCGCCAAGATTGCTGGCGCCAACGCCCTCGCCGCCATAACCGCCGGACAACGCGATGCCGTTAGCGCGATCGCAGAGCATGTGCGGCTTGAAGTGCCGGGACATGCCGAGGTTGCCGCCCCAGGCGTGGGTGATCTGCACGGTTTTCAGTTGCGGGAACAGCTCGCCAAACAGATAACGGCGCAGTTCGACTTCATCGCGGGTCAGGTCAAAGTTGTGGCGCAGCTTGCCGGCGAACTGGTAGCCGCCACGGGCGCCGAAGATCAGGCGATTGTCGGCGCTGCGCTGGCCATAGGTGACCTGGCGGCTGAACTCGCTGAACGCTTGCCCGCGATTCAGCCCGATCTCGTCCCAGGTGGCGGCAGATAACGGCTCGGTGGCGACGATCAGGCTTTGCACCGGCAACTGATAGCGACCCAGCGGTGGCAAGGTCACCGAATAACCTTCGACCGCCGGCACAATCCAGCGACTGCGCACGCTGGCCTTGGCGGTGCGCAAGCTGCCCGCCTGCCAATGGGTGACCGGGCTGTTTTCGTAGATTTTCACGCCCATGTTCTGCACGGTCCGCGCCAGACCACGCACCAGTTTGGCCGGGTGGATGGTCGCCACGTGCGGCGCATAGATGCCGCCATAAGGCTTGGCCACGCGGATCTGCTGCGCCAGTTGCTCGGGGCTGAGCCAGCGGTAATCGTTGTCGGTCAGGCCTTGGGCGTGCAGTTTGCTCAGGTAGTCGCGCAGCGTGGCTTCCTGTTCCGGATAGCGCGCAGCACAGTAAAGAACACCGCCCTTGCGGTAGTCGCAGTCAATGCCTTCGCGCTCAAGGACCACCTCGACTTCATCGGGGATGCTGTGCAGCAGGTCGAACGAGGCGCGACGCCGTTCCGGCGACAGACCGGCCAACAGCCGATCCTCGCCGAGCAGATTGCCCATCAGCCAGCCGCCATTGCGGCCGGAAGCACCGAAGCCGGCGGTTTGCGCCTCGACGATGGCGATATCCAGGCCAGGAGCCAGTTTCTTCAGGTAGTACGCCGTCCACAGCCCGGTGTAACCGGCGCCGATGATCGCCACGTCGACGTCCAGGTCCCGCTCAAGCTCAGGCCGCGCAAGCAACGGCTCATCGAGTTGATCCATCCACAAACTGATAGTGCGCCACGCCGGCATGCAAGACTCCGCCACTGAAAACCTTCGATGGCGTCGATCCTAGTGCGTGAGTTCAGCCGATGTCTTGCGCGCGTGTCCGCAAAGAAATTTGTTTGGCGTAAGCCTTCGGTGACTGGCCGGTGTGCTGACGGAAACAGCTGTAGAACGCTGATAGCGAATTGAATCCGGCGGCGAACGCCAGCTCATCGATGCGCAACGGCGGCGCGGCATGGTCCAAAGAACGCAGCAAATGCTGCAGGCGCGCCTGATTGACGTAACGGTAGAAGCTTTGCCCCAGCACCTGATTGAGCAGGTAGGAAATCTGATTGCGACTGTAACCGCATTCCTTCGCCACCCGTTGCAGGTCGAGTTCGGGATCAAGGTAAGGCTGCTGTTTTTCGAAATACTGCTGCAGATCTTCGGCCATGAAGCTTAACTGGCGTGGCGACAAGCCCAGGCGACTGACTGCCGGGCGTTGGTTCGCCGCCGTGCTGCCACTGCTTTGCGTGCGCACCAGCGAAGCATATTCGTTGACGCGCCAGATCAGCCCGTCCTTGACCGTAATCGCTTCGCTGGAACGAAACGACACCAGGCCATCCCCGCCCCGCAGCGTGACTTCGTATTGAATGAACGCGGTGTTGCCGTCGACGCGAATGCGGTCGCAATGCTCGAGCAGTTCGTCGGATTCTCGCGGCATGCTGACGCGCACGTACTCGCGCAACTCATCCAGGCCAAGTACACGGTTCTGGAAGAAATCGTTGTACTGAATGTCCCGGTGATACAGCGCCATCACGCTGTCCAGGTCCCGATGCTTCCAGCTCAAGTGGTAGCGCATGACCGTGGCGGCCGTGGCTTCGGTCTGATCGGGGCCGTCGTCGTCGGCGTGCATAAAAGGCTCAGTGCAAAAGAATCGAGCTTGCCCAAGTTCGACACCGGCAGCAATGGCTAATCGATAGTGGCCATCTGGCGCTCTCGCCAACGAGCGTGACCTACATCAAAAAAATCAAAGCAATCGCCAAATGAACTGAAAATTCTCACAGGAATTTCACACCGGGATGCTACTTTTAATGGCAAGCACCGGTTGAGCCAATGAAGGCTCTTCCCACCTAACATGAGCAAACGGAAGCGCTCGATGAAGAAGGCGGGCAACACATGAATAAAGGGTCAAGCAAAGTCACGTTCCCCAACGCTTGCCAGCTGATGCGCTGGCATTTTCATCCCATGGGTTTCGAGGCGACGATGGATGCGCCGGGCAGCATGATTGCCCGCCTGTTCGATCGAGTCAGTGGCGAAACGATGATCGCCATCGCCGGCATACCGTGCGCCACGGTGATGAATGCCGCTGATGTCGAGCGAATTATTGAGGCTGTGGAGGACGAATTGGACGCCTTTGTACCTCCAGAGTCTTTTAGGAGTTACGCATAAGCTACTGATTTACAATAAGAAAGCCCGCATTTATGCGGGCTTTTTTGTGGCTAGGCGGTGTGTTTTTCCGGTCGATGGTCGGCGAAGAACGCTTTGCCTTTGGCCACCCGGTCGGACGCCCGGGGCATGTTCACGGCTTGGGTTTCCTGCGGCTCGACGTACCAGTAGCAGTGACTGACGGCGCGGGTGATACCGACATAGGCCAGGCGCAGGATTTCGTCCTTCTGCGCGGTATCGTAGGGCTCGTTGTCGCCATTTTTGCCCAGCCCGGCCATGCGGTAGACCTGATTCTTGTAAGGCGAACTGGTCAGATGCTGACAATCGCCCAGCAGGAACACTGCATCAGCTTGCAGACCCTTGGCGCTGTGGTAAGTCAGTTGCTTGAGGCGGCGAGCGCCATACGGCAAGCTCGAATCAACATTAACTACAGTCTGAATATGCTCTTCAATCAATAGCTTATCGCTGCTTTTTCGATAGAGCATCAAGATTGAATGACCTTGGCGATAGTGTTCGGCCAAGCGCTGCCCCAAGGCCTGATCATCACGCTGCAGGATGTTGACCGGCTGCAACGATTTCGGCTCGCCGCTGGCCTTGGCCTTCTTGCCGGGAATCGCCGGTGCTGCGCGAACAATATGCTCGGCCGCATCGATGATGTGTTGATGGCTGCGATAGTTATCACTGAGCATCACGCGTGTGGTACTCGGCGAAGGGAACTCCTTGTTGAATTCCATGAAATACGTCGGCGAACTGCCCCGCCATCCATAGATCGACTGCCAGTCATCACCCACGCACAACAACGACGAACGCTGCGCTCCGCGACCGACGTGCATGGCCGGGCCACGGCTGCGGATTTCCGTGAGGCTGGCGCGGATCCACGAGACTATCTGGGGCGATACATCCTGAAATTCATCGATCATCAGGTGCGACAGTGGCCGTAGCAACTCATCACTCAACAGTTTGAGATTCTCTGGCGATTGTTCGCTGAACAGCGCGAACATGCGGTTGTAAGTCATCACCGGCGGTTTCTGGTCGAGCAAATGATCTTCGAACGCCCGCCAGAACAGACTCAGCGCCTCAAAGAAAAACCGGTCCGGGTCGTCCTTGGCAAAACTCATGCGCCCGACAGCGTCCGGAACATCCAGCCCAAGGTTCTCGATAAAGCCTGCAGCGGCGACAAAACAATCGAGTAAAGGCGCCGATGCCAACTCGCCTTTGACCTTGTAGTCGAACCCTGGCCCCGCACTGGCATCGCCCGCCAAGGTCGCCAAAACGCGCTTTGAAGACTCGTAACTATCCAACCATATCAATGGCTTACGGCAGAAAGCTTGAAACAGGGTGCGCTTTACTGCCCACTCCGCCCGCACCGACAGCTTGGCGTTGGGTCGGCAAACCTGAGGGTTTTCACGGGGGTCGAAGCCAAGCACTACCCAGGCATCGAGACTCGGAATATAGCCGTGGCAATGGAAGGTCGAGCCATTGATATCAAAGGTCTGCCGCTTCGGCTCAATGCCTTTGATTGGCCAGGCACCGGCGCGCAACCACAGATCTTCGATCGCGTCGCACAGCTCGTCGTCGCGCTTCGCTGCCAGCTCGGTCACTGCCATGCGTTTTTGCACGTCAGGATGATCGCGCTCCAGCTCCTTGAGCTGCAAACCGGCACGCGACAGCGGTTGAATCAACTGGCGGAAACGCTCGTCCTCGCTGAACAAACGGTGATAGCAGGCGTTCAACTGTTGGCGTTGCGCATCGTTGATACGCAGGTCGAACGGATTGCTATCAACCTCTTCTTCGCCGCCCTGCGGCCGCAGGCTGAGGTTTTCAAATGCCTGCAAACGCTCGAACCCGGGCAGACTGCGAACCATCGGCAAGATCCGCGAATGAAAGGTTCGCACCAGTTCGCGCGCCTGCTTCAGGCTGAGTGCCTGACCCCAGAGTGCGAACAGTTCGATCAACTTATTGATGAAATCCTTGCGCGACTCGCGGGTGAAGGTCACCACGGTCATCGAGTCCAGCTCGAATCCGAGGTAATGACTCAGCAGCAGGATGCGCAACACCAGCGTGGTCGATTTGCCGGCGCCAGCGCCAGCGACCACGGAGGTCGACGGCGTATCGCTGAAGATCATCTTCCATTGCGCTGCGCTCGGCTGCGCATGCTCCGGCAACAAACGCGCGACATCGGCCTTCATGCGTTTTTTCAGCTCGGCCGTCAGCGGCAGGCGCCAATCGTCGAACAGGTGATTGTCGACACTGGGCGGACGATGCTCGGTGTTGCGACTGTCGCGGATCAGCAGGACTTGCCGGCCCTCTTCCAGACCTTCGAGCTTGCCTTCTTTATAGCCATATTCGACGCCAGCGGTGTGCCCGCTGCGAAAGCCATCCGCCTGACCGTGCAGCCACGATGCACGGTGCTGCGCACGCAATCGGGTCAAGCCGTGGCCGAAAAAGCGCGCGGCCAGACGTTTGAACCATGGCATCTCGGCCAGGGGGCGAAGTTCGGGAGGAAGATCGGGGGTGTGTTGCGCCACGCTGACGGGCTCCAGTGTGTGAGGCTGTTGCGGCTATGGTGTCTGTATTTGCCGTTGAGTTCTAGCGAAATGCTTACAGGTCATTGGTTTAGACGATCAATTGAAGGTAGGACAAGACGATTTTGATCGCCGCTCTCATCAGTCATTTAGATAATAACGCCGCACTTTTTACGCTTTTTATCGATGGTTAACTGATAGATGATCGCCGTCATAAACCAACGGTCTCGCGTCGGGTGCAAGCATCGCGCCCCATGACGAACCTTTTGAGGAGACGATCATGCTTGAACTCAGACCTTTCAACTCGCTGGGCGGCGCCCATCACGGCTGGTTGGATGCCCATCACCATTTTTCGTTCGCCGAGTATTACGATCCGCAGCGCATGAGCTGGGGCAACCTGCGCGTGTGGAACGACGACATCATCGCCGCGGGTACCGGTTTTCCGCAGCATCCGCACCGCGACATGGAAATCATCACTTACGTCCGTGAAGGCGCGATTACTCACCAGGACAATCTTGGCAACAAGGGCCGTACTGAAGCGGGCGACGTGCAGGTAATGAGTGCCGGTACCGGCATTGCGCACAGCGAGTACAACCTGGAAGCGCATGACACCAAGATTTTCCAGATCTGGATTTTGCCCACCGAAACCGGCGCGCCACCTTCGTGGGGTGCAAAACCGTTTCCAAAGGGCGAGCGGGAAGGCTTCGTGACATTGGCCAGCGGCAAGGACGGCGATGACCAGAGCCTGCGCATTCGGGCCGATGCACGTTTGGTCGCGGCGAATATCAAGGCTGGGGAAACCGCAGAGTATCGACTCGATGAAGGGCGTCGCGCCTATCTGGTGCCTGCAACCGGTGTGATTGAAGTCAATGGCTTGCGTGCACAAGCTCGAGACGGTGTCGCGGTAGCGCATGAGCAGGTGCTGACCGTCACGGCGATTGAAGACAGTGAAATCGTCTTGGTGGATCTGGCTTGATCGCTTGAACGCGAGCCACAAAAAAGGGGCAACCGTGACGGTTGCCCCTTTTTTATCTTTGCTTTGCGAACTTCGTATTTTGGGGAGATTTATCCCCTCTCTACTGGGTTATCTGCGGGCTCGGATCATTTGGTCGAAATAGCGCCATCCACCAATGTCTGCGCTTCGGCCACCAGTTGCTTGAGGTGGTCGTCGCTGACGAAGCTTTCGGCGTAGATCTTGTAGATGTCTTCGGTGCCGGATGGACGCGCTGCGAACCAGCCGTTTTCGGTCATCACTTTCAAGCCACCAATCGCCTGATCGTTACCCGGTGCGTGGCTGAGGATGCTCTGGATCTTCTCGCCTGCCAGTTCAGTCGAAGTCACCTGCGCCGGCGACAGCTTGCTCAGCAGGGCTTTCTGCTCCGGGTTGGCCTTGGCGTCGACACGCACCGAGAACGGTTCGCCCAGTTCATCGGTCAGCGCGCGATGAGCCTGGCTTGGGTCACGGCCAGTGCGGGCGGTCATTTCAGCCGCGAGCAAGGCCGGAATCAGACCGTCCTTGTCAGTGCTCCAGACACCACCGTCCTTGCGCAGGAACGAAGCGCCGGCGCTCTCTTCCCCGCCAAAACCCAGCGAGCCGTCGAACAAACCCTCGGCAAACCATTTGAACCCAACCGGCACTTCGTACAAGCGACGGCCCAGACGCTTGGCTACGCGATCGATCAGACCGCTGCTGACCACGGTTTTACCCACGGCAGCGTCGGCACGCCATTGCGGGCGATTCTGGAACAGGTAATCAATCGACACGGCCAGGTAGTTGTTCGGTGCCAGCAAACCACCGGATGGCGTGACGATACCGTGGCGGTCGTGATCCGGATCGCAGGCAAACGCGACGTCGAAACGTTCTTTCAAGCCGATCAAGCCTTGCATGGCGTGGCTGGACGATGGGTCCATGCGAATCTGCCCATCCCAATCGACGGTCATGAAACGGAAAGTCGAATCGACCTCCTTGTTGACCACGTCCAGATCCAGACGGTAATGCTCGGCAATCGCCGACCAGTAGCGCACCCCTGCTCCGCCCAGCGGATCAACGCCCAGACGCAATTTGGCGTCACGGATGGCATCGAAATCGATGACGTTGATCAGGTCAGCAACGTAGGTATTCAGGTAATCGTGACGATGGGTCGTGCTGGCCTTGAGCGCCTGCTCGTAGCTGATGCGCTTGACCCCGGCCAGCTTGTTGGCCAGCAGTTCGTTGGCCTTGGCTTCGATCCACTTGGTGATGTGGGTATCGGCCGGGCCACCGTTGGTTGGGTTGTATTTGTAGCCACCGCTTTGCGGCGGGTTGTGCGACGGGGTGATGACGATGCCGTCGGCCAGGCCCGAAGTACGGCCACGGTTGTAGCAAAGAATCGCGTGGGAAATGGCCGGCGTCGGGGTGTACTCGTCACCCTCGGCGATCATCACGGTTACACCGTTGGCCGCCAGCACTTCCAGCGCACTGGCGCCGGCCGGGGTCGACAAGGCGTGGGTGTCGATGCCGACGAACAATGGGCCGGTAATGCCCTGGGCTTCGCGGTACAGGCAGATGGCCTGGCTGATCGCCAGAACGTGCCATTCATTGAAACTCAAGTCGAAGGAACTGCCGCGGTGTCCGGAAGTGCCGAACGCCACTCGCTGAGTAGAAACCGATGCATCAGGCTGGCCCGTGTAATAGGCCGTTACCAGTCGCGGGATATCGACCAACAATTCTGCCGGTGCCGGTTTGCCCGCAAAAGGACTGAGTGTCATGCAAAACCTCTGAGATCGAGTGGTTCAGGAAATACAGCGCAGTTTACTGGCAGTTTGACCGCAGTGCGATGGGATGTATCCGGATCAACTCAGATGTTTTTTAACGTCAGTCTCCGGGAGCAAGTCGCAGCGCGTCAGCCACCCGTCCGACCACATCAGGCAGATCGAGATCACTGTGACTGATCGGGCTCAAGCGCAGGTGATGTGGATAATGGCCATTGAGGCTGAACAGCTCGCCGGGAGCAATGACGATCTGTTGCCTGAGCAAGTGCTGGAACACTTCACTCATGTCGACCCGGCGAACCGAACGTAACCAGAGGGTTGCGCCACCTTGCGGCTCGACAATCTCCACCGCATCGCCCAGACGCTCACGCAGCAAATGATTCAACTGCGTTCGACGCTCCTTGAGCAGACGGCGCAATACCTGCAAATGCTGGTCGATGCGGCCACTGGTAAACAACCGTGCGAGGGCTTTCTGGCGCGTCGCCGACAATCGAAATGAACGCAGCAGAAAATGCCGTTGCAGCTCGGTGCGCCATTGCCGCGACAGGACGAAACCGTATGGCGCTTCAACACCGATGAGTCTGTCGAAAGCCGAAAATACCAGCAGCCGATCAGGATCGAGCCAGTCGCGCAGGCGCTGAACGCACGGCTCGTCAGCCAACTCGCTGCTGCAGTCATTCTCCAGCACCCAGGTGCCATGGTTGGCCAGCAGGTGCGCAATCAACTGCCGATTGGCGTCGGGTGCGAGACTGCCGTGGGGCAAACTCAATGCCGAAGACAGCAGGATCAATCCGACCCGCTCGGACTGAAGCAGCGTCAGCAGTTGCTGCGGATCGAGTTGGCCATCGGCCTGCAACGGCAATTCGATAACGCGTACCTCCGCGGCTTCCAGCAGTCGCAGGATCATCCAGTCGCAGGGTGATTCGACCAGCACCGTCACGCCGCGCAATTGCAGCACGGCGATCAGAATTTCCAGTACCGAACGCAGATCGGCGCCGACATAAACGTCATCCGCATGCCAGCAGTTAACCGGCGAAACGGTATATCGCGCGGCCAGCACCGTGCGCAGCTCCAGCTCACCACAGGGCTGGGCCAATAACTGCGGCTGCCGTGGATACTGGCGCAGCAGCTCGCGTTCGAGCATCAGCAAGGGACTGTCCAGCGACTGCAATGAAGCCGGCTCATCCGCACTCAATACACACATCCCTGGTCGTCGCGCGTTGCCATATACGGCCTCAAGCACATCACTGGCGTTACCGGATGGCACCATGAGCGCGGACGCCTGGGCGTAATAGCCGGACTTGGCGACCGAATAGACCCGCCCTTCTTTCTCCAGCAACGAATAGGCGTACTGAATAGTCGAGATCGAAACATTCAAACGCTCTGCCAGTTGCCTCAATGAAGGTAAACGCACTGCACAGCCACTGACAGAGGCGTTGATCAATACGGTCAGGTAGCGATAAACCGCCTGATAGGCGAAATCATTTTCCCGCTGAGGCTTCGTGGGTGTGTTTGCGCGAGTCATTGCGCAGCGACTCTGGCAAAAATCACGTTCAACCTTCCGCCGACCGCTCATTGGCAACTGTTGGTGCTACGGCAGCCGAGGTTTTTTGCGGGTCTTGCGCCAGCGATTCCGGTATCTGGATTGCGCTCATGGCGTACAAACGGGCAATCAATTTCACCGGCAGCCCGCTGACATCGGTCATCCACTTCACCACCTGTTCCGGGGCATGCAAGCCTTGCATGGCCCGGTGCAAATCCGGCAATGCCACGAGCATGCCCGGATGACATCTGCGCAGAAACATTTCGAGCCCCGCACCGCTGTTGATAAAAGGCGCAAACAGCAGGCAAGTCAGCTGGTTTTCACTGAGATTGAAGGTTTCCTGCAAATGATTGGCCGCGTGTATTCGTCGCTGTTCAAGATCGAGCAGGTTGCCGAAGGTTGCCAGCAAATGCTCACAAACCGGCTCGGGCACTTGATTGCGGCGCAATGCTGCCAGGCTCTCTTGCAGGTAGTCAGCGACACCCTTTTCATAGGTTTGGCTTTCGATGACACTCGCCTGCAAGCCACGCAGGTGCGCGGCCACCAGTGGCTCGACGAACTCAAAGTCGCCTTGATACAGCGTCAAGTCGTCAGCCTGAAATCCGAGGAAGTCACTGAGCAATGGCCAGCGCTCTTCGAGCTTGCCGACAATCATGTCGTTGATGTCGATGAAACTGGAACGACGACACGCCTCGAACTGCTCTTCCGGACGCCACGGCAATTGCTCGCCCTCGGTGTAAAAGTGCCGGTAGTAGTCGCTGCCGAGCCCGTCAAGCATCGGAAACAACATCTCGAAACCGCCATGATTCGCTGGCAGTCCACCAAGCCCCGCTTTGAGTGCGGCCCGATTGAGCCCTTCCAGAAACAGTTTCTGCCGACGCGGTGGCTCAGCGCCGATCATCGCGTCGACACCGTTGTTCCAGCGGGCGATCTGGCTGTAGAACTCCGCTGTCGCCAGGTAGGCGTCATCCCACAATTCGAGTGTTTCATTCGACGTTCGGCGATGCCCCGACATCAGCAGATTGATGCGATTCGCCTCGCGACTGGCTTCGCTGACCACCGACTGGAGATCGAAGGGGCCAACCTGGCGATGATCCACCATCAATAACTCGACCCGTGGATCGTCATTTAGAAACAACGCGCCGTAGCTGCGGTGCATGTTTTGCAGCGCGCCATGGCTGGTGCCATTCAAGCGTAAGGAGGCAACGCGCAATTGAAAGGTCGCCGGCGCGCGACCCGCCAGGCTCAGTTGTGCGGCTCGCAGCAAGGCCAGCGTGTAACAACTGTCCCTTGAGCCTGACTGGATCACCAGCACCTTGAAGTTACCGATGTGCTCCATGCCGCCGGCCGCCACCAGCAAGCGCTGGATCAACAGCTGCAAAGCCGTCCGCTCTGCACGGGAGAAGAAACTCAGCAACCGTTGCAGAACTTGCTGGAAGACGTAATTCATTGCCTGATCATGGATCGTAGTCATCGGTATTTACCCGGTATCAATAGTTTCATGCCGCGCACACTGAGAGTGTCAGCGGCACAACAATTCATCAATAAGTAATAGACGCTCAAATGCTAACACTTACGCAATCGTAGTTATTTGAAACACATGAGCAATTAAAGACTGACCAGCACCCAGCCAAGGCTTTCAACGCATTGTTATAAAAGGATATTTTCCAGATGAAAAACGCCCTAGGAAACTTCCGACAACGTCCCACGACAATTGAGTACAAGAAAAAAAGACGCTGCCTCGGAAACGCCCTACAACAATTAAACAGAAATTGCCGGAGCACACAGAAGTAGCCGTTTGATATTGCACAGGACAAATAGAACGCACAGACATGGCTCATTCCTTGAGATGAAAGTAATCATTCAATTATCAGGGCTTATATGATGATTAGAAGATACAGATAGAAAGCAAAAACCAGTTCAGTTGCTGAACGGTCGCGCAGGCGCTGCCTGAAAAGCTTTCATTTTTGGAGGGGGATAAACACAAAAGAGTCCGTGGGGCCACGGACTCTCTGTTCAGCAGGGTTTTACGCAGGTTCGACTTGCAGTGCGACCCGTTCGCGGCATGGGCATTCGTCCATGTAGCGGTGCGCTTCGACGAACTCGTTGAACGGAAACACCCGAGTCTTCAACGGCACCAGCACTCGATCGGCTGTCAGCTGGTTGATGTCACGCAGGGCGCGTTGCAGTGCGACGTGATCCTGAGTGATGCCCAGCTCCGGCTTGCCGGTGAAGTTACCGATGCAGTGGACGAAGAACTGAATGTTCTTCTGGAACGCTGCACACGCCGGGAATGGCGTCTGATTACCACCTTGCAGGCCATACAGGACAAGACTGCCGCGCGGTGCCAGGACGTCGCCAAGCAACGACATCTGCGGGCCACCCAGACCGTCGAACACCACATCAACGCCACGGTTGTCGGTGATCTTGTTGACGCGCATCAGCAGATCTTCTTCCTCGGTGACGATGACTTTCTCGGCACCCAGGGACAGCAGATATTCACGCTCTTCGGCCGACTTGGTCGCGGCAATCACTCGTACACCCATGGCCTTGCCCAACTGGACAAAGGACGGGCCGGCGCAATGGCTGGCGTCAGTGACCAGAGCAAACTGTCCCGGCTTGACCCGTGCCAGATCGGCGTAGGCAAAGTAGGCGATCAGCAGTGGCGTGTAGTGCACGCTGGCTTCGATCGGGCTGAGCACGTCCGGATAGCGGGTCAGCGCGGTGCGTGGCAATACGATCTGCTCGCCGTAGACCGGGTAGTCGTTCGGGCTTTCAGCCGGAAAACTGGCGACCTTGTCACCTACGGACAAGTCCTCGACATCGGCACCGACTGCGGTGACGACACCGGCCATCTCATGGCCAAGGCCCGAAGGCAGACGAGCCTGAGACGAGGCCAGGTTCTGACGCCAAAGCGTGTCATACCAGCTGATGCCGATCGCTTCGACACGCACCTGCACTTCGCCAGGACCTGGCTGAGCGGCCGCATGCTCTTCGCATTTGAGCACCTCGGCGGGACCAAACTTGTGAAAACGGATCGTGCGGGACATCGCAAACCTCGTCAAAGTAACCTCTAATGCCATGAACTCTATCTGGGCTTTCGACCCAAGACTATCAGTGGCTATTAATAGTCGACATGCCTGTCATTGATTCCGCAGTATGGGCGGCATTGGCAAAATCCATGGAAAATCTGCTGTCACCGTTTCAGTAAAGCTGAATTTTCCGGTGCAGAGTACCAGCCTTTCCCCGTAATATTCATGCCGGTCATTGTTCTCATATGGCCGCTCTCGTCAAGCTTGATGACTCTGCCAGGACTCCAGATGAATCGTAATGACCTGCGTCGTGTCGACCTGAACCTGTTGATCGTATTCGAAACATTGATGCACGAACGCAGCGTGACCCGGGCAGCGGAAAAGCTGTTTCTCGGTCAGCCAGCGATCAGTGCGGCGCTCTCGCGCCTGCGTAGCCTGTTCGATGACCCGCTATTTGTACGCACCGGGCGCAGCATGGAACCGTCTGCCCGCGCGGTAGAAATCTTCGCCCTGCTCTCGCCGGCCCTCGACTCGATTTCCACGGCAGTCAGCCGTGCGTCGGAGTTCGACCCGGCTACCAGCACATCGGTATTTCGGATCGGACTGTCCGATGACGTCGAATTCGCCCTGCTGCCAATGCTGCTCAAACGCCTGCGCGCGGAATCGCCGGGAATTGTGTTGGTGGTGCGGCGAGTCAACTACATATTGATGCCTGGCCTGCTGGCTTCCGGCGAAATATCCATCGGTGTCAGCTACACCACCGACCTGCCGGCCAACGCCAAGCGTAAAGTCCTGCGCCGCAGCCAGCCGAAATTGCTCCGTGCCGATACCGTGCCAGGGCCGCTGAGCCTGGATGACTATTGCGCGCGTCCGCATGCGCTGGTGTCGTTTGCCGGTGATCTCAGTGGCTTTATTGATGAAGAGCTGGAGAAGTTGGGGCGCAAGCGACATGTGGTGCTGGCCGTGCCGCAGTTCAACGGATTGAGTACGTTGCTGGCGGGCACCGACATTGTCGCGACCGTGCCGGATTACACGGCTGATGCGCTGACGGCGGCCGGCGGTGTGCGCGCGGAGGATCCGCCGTTGCCGACGCGTACGTTTGAGCTGCATATGGCTTGGCGTGGGTCGCAGGATAATGATCCGGGGGAGAGATGGTTGAGGTCGCGGATTCAGATGTTTTTTGGGGATCCGGATAGTCTTTAAAAGAGTTGACGCGCCTGACCTTGGCGCGTTTCTGCAGAGGTACTCCGGAGCCCCTTTCATCTCAAGCCAACTGTCACCACGTAAATGCACGAACAACAAAACGCTCATCAGAGACCCGCGTCGGCAGCTCTGAATTACGACCGCTTAAGGCTGCCGATCCTCGGACAGCCTTGGAGCTCTACGATATTGCTATCCATCACAACTGCCCGACCTGACCCCTTGAAACTTTCTGGTGACACTGGATCCGGTAGGTGCAGGATTTTTCGTATGGCTGAGTTCCGACATCTATTTTTCTGAGCCAACGCCTGTTGCTGAAACATGGATCAACATCTGAGCCAACGCAAGCTCACCTGACCAATCTGACGGTGTCGCTGACTTTGGGGAACGCTGGATGATCGAAGCCGGTCCGACCATCAATAAAACCATTGATAGGCACCATGCTTCCGCGGACTGGATGTTTATCGAACCTGTGCAAGGGAGAAGTCTGCCTGTGATCTGATTTTTGATTCAATCAACGGTATTTTCGGCCAATGAACAGATTCCGCAGTGTCATGTACTTGGCAGTTCTTCTCTGCACCGGTTGTGTAAAAACGGCAAGCATTCCGCCCGCCGACCTCACCTTATCGTCGTTCGGCTTGGGTTCTGACAATCTGTTAACTGCGCATTTCAGTTCCACTGTTCAAGTTGTCTGGCTTCAACTGCTGACCAATAACTCATTCTAAGCAAGTGCTTCCCCCTCCACGGTTTCGCACGTTTTACTGCCATAGAGACACAGACCCAAAGGTGATATCTCTGGCAGTAACAACGTGCGGCTTTCAAAGCAAAACGGCACAACCCAGAGCTTCAAGTCATTCGAACTACTGAAGTCGAATACAGGCAAAGGTTGAGTAAATGACTCCGTCCACGGATAGATCAACACGACGCTGCCCGGACTTTTTAAATAGATGTGTGCGTACGCGTGCAATTGGTAGAAGTCGCTTTGGCTGAGTTGGTACTTCTCACCACTGTTACCCTTGGCGCTATCCAGAAGCTTCCATTTCGTATCGAGCACCATGCAAGTTTGCGTGCCGTGCTCAATCAACAAATCCGGTTTGAGACGGAACCAGTCTTGCTGCTTATGGCTCACCAAATGGTGCTTGCAGGTCTGGGTCCGTAGATTGAAACCCTGCCGGACCTGAGTCCCAAGGTGCTTCGCGACATAAGCTTCGAATACAGCCTCCATGGGAAACAACATGGAAGGTGCGTTGTGCTCGCCTGCACCGGTCACCGGGCTGTCGCCTTGCAGGATTAACTGTGCCCAAGCAAGCGCAGGTTCGTAATAGGTCATTCCCCGATCCAGCCGGATACGTTTGAGATCCCGGGCAATATCGGTGCAAATCGGCACATCGGCAAACACGAAACTCAACTCGCGCGCCAAGCGCTGGTTGCCCGGTGCCTTGCACATCCCAAGCGTTTTTCGCAGTGCGGTATGAATGAGCCGGTTTTCTGCCCGATCTTGAGTAAACTCGTCGAACTCGCTGAAAAAACGGTCACGACGTACCACATTTTTCGAGAGATGAGGCGCTATCAACAACTTGCCACGCAGGCTCGACAGATTAGCCTGCCGAGTGCTGTAGTCACTTCGAATACCTCGCTTTACCACATCCCTTGCTGACGCTAGAAACTGCTGGAGAAATACCTCAAGCAATGGCATCTGTTGCTTTTGAAGATCAGCATTGGCTGTCTTGATATGACGAAAGCTCCGCAGACACTTGAGCATTTCAATCAAATTATTACGTGCCGTTTTCACAGACGTATCGCGACCAATTTTGGGCAGAATCTCTATTTGATAGCCACAAGGAGCGCAGACCACGCCCACATAGTTGGTGAACTGAATGGCGCGCCGCCCCCGACGACTAGTCAGTTTCATCCAGACCGGCGCCAGCACGTCAGGGGTCAGGCATTGTTCTTCAAGCCAGGCAAATACCTTTGGGGGGACGGTGTTACCATTCACACCTTCAGCCTTGGGGAGCACCGTGTCGAACTCGAAAATCTGCATGGCCGTCATTAAACAAGCGTCGCGTAGATTTCGATAAAAGCTTTCGGTTCAAGCAGCGCACCCGCATTCAAACGGTACTGAGGCCGCAGCGAGTATTCATCCAGGCCGTGATTGGCGCCGAACAGGTCCTTGGGGAGACTGTCGGTTTTCAACTCCTGGACAAACTGAAGCATGTCCGCTGATTTCTGGTTATCACCCAGTACCAATCGAATTTTTTGCCAGTCTTCGAAAAAATACTCTTCCAGCAATGGAATAATGCGCGTCTTGAAAATGCCGCCGAGCGCTTTGAAACGCTCCTCAAACGCGAGATTTTTCAACGACGTGAAATACGCGTGCCCAATGGCGTGTTCACGGTCATACAACGCTTCGATACGCCTGTTGAGTGCATTCAGCAGTTGATCGAGAAAGATGGAATGCCCTCCTTCGGAAATCGCGATTTCGGCCAACACAGACGGTTCTGGCATCAACTCGATGAATTCGAAACGGCGACGCAACGCCGTATCAACCAATGCCAGTGATCGGTCGGCCGTGTTCATCGTCCCGATCAAATCAACATTTGAAGGAACGCTGAATGGCTTGCCTGAGTAGGGAAGTGTGAGGGTTACCTCATATTCGCCGCCCATACGTTTGTCGACTTCGATCAGCGTGATCAACTCGCCGAAAATCTTGCTGATATTGCCGCGATTGATTTCGTCAATCACCATCGCGTACTGCTGATCCGGATTTTTCAGCGCTTCTTCACACAGCCGCAGGAATGCACCCCTTTTGATCTCGTAACGGACATCCTTTGGAGAGTCTGCTTGTTCCTTTTCTGGAGTCAGGTATTCGAGATCCACAAGCACCGGACGCAGACCTTCGACGAACTCTTCGTAGCCGTAGGATTGGTGAAAGGTGACAAATTCATAGCGTTTTATCCCTTCGACGGATGTGTAGCTCTCGCTAAGCAACTCCTGCAGCCTGCGGGTTTTGCCGGTGCCTGGAGGGCCAAAATAGATTTCATTGCGTGGAATGACAGCCGCATCGGTGGCTCTGATGCTATCCGGCCGTCCCCCCTCCTCCTCACTCGAACCTTCTTCGCTGCCGTAATCATCCGGCCAGAAACCTGCGCGACTGGATTGCTGATCTTGTTCAAGCCGGATGTTGGTATTTTGCGCCTTCAGCTCTTCAACCGATGCCACAAGCGCCTCACTCAGATCCTCGTTTACCGATATCGTCTTCAGACCACCGAATGATGCCCACCGGACCGAAACACGATTCGCTTGGACAAACAACACGCCCGTTGATGATCCCTTTAGCGCATCCTTGCGCTTCCTGCCGAAGACCAACTGAGTATTAGTAGACTTCGTTGACCACCAGTCAAAACCGAGTTCGTGTATCGCAACAGCGAACCGGGCAAATAACTCCGTCATCTCGCGACTCCACTTTGGCTGCCGCAGTCTGAAGTCCTTGCTGATCTGGAAGTGTTCCAATAATTTGGACAAGGCGGGCGAAGTGTTCAATCCAAACTGTTCAGCCATATCGTCGTATCCGATTTCAAATTTTTCAATGGCCGCGGCACTCCAATCCACAATCTCCTGAAAGCCGAGCGCCAATCCTTCTTCAGCGGGCAAGGTCGCAACAATAGGCGAGGATTGATAAGGGCCGCGCAACTTGTCATAGCGCTCCCGCAACGTGATATCCGTGATCTTTTTATCGACTAGGTCAAGTTTGACGACAAAGCCCCAATTGGCATCGATACCGACGGTGTAGGCCAAGCCTTGAGGAGCGTCCGCACGAGGATAGATTCGTGCCCAGTTGTAGCCCAAAAACTTCTTGTTCCACTGGCCGATGGGCCTGCGGATGACTTGGGGAGCAATGCTGTTCGGAAATACACGCCGTTGCAAAGCGTACGCCCATTGCTTGGTGACGTTATAGGCCTCGCGCAATTGGCTGTAGGCTTGCCGATGTGATGCGTCGTCTTTGTCAAAGACCTTGTCGTGCCATGCACTTAAACAATCGAATTGGTCGCTGGTAAAATAATCTGACGCCACGTGTTGTCATCCCATCCTTTGAAAGTGATTCCATGGTGCCATCACTTGTAAGGGACGGATAGAGCAACTCGAAATAGTCTTTCGTTTGTGCGTGCCCCTTCAACGAGGGGAACACCAATCGCCCACAGTAGTAGGCTCCGAGATCATCCGGACTCGGTAGGCGCAAGAGTAAGTTTGCAGGCCGTGAATCGCCTCGGGCTCTCTAAACACCTTGCAAGCTCTTTTCGACTAAATTCGGCACCGCAGACATCTCCGGCCTTTGCTTTGAGCATAGGAGGAAGTCCATGAGCACCCAACGACTCACGCCGAAATTCAAGGCAGACGCCGTCAGGCAAGTCATTGAGTGCGGATCTCAAGAGCGTAAGCAGCCGAGCACCATGGCGTTCGAGCCTCAGCCTCTATGCCTTGATTCGATGTCGTAAAACCCTGTTTTTTTCTTCAAAGCCCCGCTCCAGGGGCTTCGTTGCATCAGAATAATCATGCGTATAGCGCCGCAGGAATAACTTAAAATACGCCGCAGCAAACCATTGTCTTATAGGAAGTCACAAGGACGGACTCAATGCTTTTTTCGCAACACGTCTACGCAATCCCCGTAGTGCGCGCCCTCCGCACCTTGCTGCTGATCAGCCTGGCAATGCTCGGCAGCGGTTGCGCAATGATGTCGAATTACACCACGCTGAAAACGCAAATGCCTGCACAGTTCAGCGTCTCTACGACCGCGCATTACAGCCCCTTGTTCGGTGGTGTATGTCTGTTACCCGAGGATTACGCCGGCGACCCCGAGCCTGAAAGGAAAGACTTCTATAGCCCCGCTCATGCTCAACCGTTCACCACCGAATTCGAAGTCAGGGTGAGTTACAACGTCGCCGATTGCCTCGCCGCACTCAGCGGTTTCAGCTTCTTGATTCAGGGGCAGCACGGCACCAACCCGAAAGAGTTTGGCATGTCCACTGTCGAGTTGGAGGTTGAAACCTTCCTGAGAGAAGACGAAGAGCCTGCGATTCGACTCGACGAACAAGTGCTTGCTGTGCGCTGTCACTGGAAAGGCGCTCCGCGTGAAGGCTCGACCGTGCATGATCTTCAGTGCTTTGGGGTGGATGCCAATGGCAAAGAACGCAAAGGACCACAATTGGGCGTCCTGAAAAACAGACAACTTCAAGGCCTGACGTTGCGATTGCAAGTCAGTGTGGTGGATGACGCTCCGCGGTCTTGAGGCCTTCAAACGAGCGTTCAACCACCTGTCACGCACTCTAAAGGGCAAAAATGCCATTAGTGGCACAGTGCCTGATGACAAATTTGGTAATAAAGATTAACTTAGCGCCGCCTCGGCCTACGGAAGGTCGGGGATTTCGCACTCAGTTAAGGAAAACGATGGCAATGGTCTATTGTCGTGCTTGCGCCAAGGAGCTTCACGAAACGGCGCTCTCTTGCCCCCAGTGCGGGGCCAGCCAACAGGCCTTCGTGCCGCAAACGCAAGCCGAAGTACCTTGGCTAGCCATCGTTTCGATGATCCTCGGAATTATCTGCGCACTCACGCTCTTCGATGATTCCGAATGGGACGCTGAAACGATCCTCGGTGTTGGTTTTATCAGCATCGCCGGTCTCGCCTGCGGCATCATTTGCATCAACCAAAAACACTCAGGAAGAAACCTCGCGATCGCCGGCATCATTTTGTCTGGCCTCACCGCGTTGGTTTTGCTGTGTCTATCGATTGAATAATTTTAGGGAAAAAATATGAGCATGGTTTTCTGCCGCGGTTGCGCCAAGGAAATAAGCACTTTGGCCGTGGCTTGCCCACAGTGCGGGGCGCCTCAGGCAACCCAACAGTCCTACGCACAGGGCCCCGCCATTTCGACGGGCAATCCTTACCTTGAAGCATTGAAGAATTACGCGGTATTCAACGGTCGTGCTACGCGCCGTGAATACTGGTTGTTCTTCCTGATCAGCATGGGTGTCGCGTTCGTTATGGGCTTCATTGACGGTTTTTTCAAAACCGGCGGGGTTCTGCAAGCTCTCTATAATCTGGCGCTGCTGGTGCCGAGCATTGCCGTTGGTGTACGTCGTATGCACGACACCGATCGCAGCGGCTGGTGGTTGTTGCTGCCAATCGTCAACCTGGTGTTCCTGGCGCAAGACAGCCAGCCGGGCCCGAACCGTTTCGGTCCGAACCGCAAAGGCATCAACTGATACACATCGGCATCTAGCTGATCGAGACGGCCTTCATGGCCGTCTCTTTGTTTCTGGCCTGCGGATTTGCACCGTGATTTGCTACGTAACGCATCATGAAACTTTCATCACGGATATTGATAGCACCCTAACGAAAGGTGCATACTAGAGGGCTCGAATCGTTCTTATATCATTCCGAATGATAGTTACCTTTGCTTCATTCGATTCGTGCCATCACACCTCGCCGAGCATCATCCGCCCATCTTCAATACATTGGCGGATGCATCCATGGAACAGTCACTCAAACATTTGCGCTTCCCGTTGGCCTTGTTGGCCGTACTGGTGATGAGCGCCTGCGGCAAGACTCCGGAGACTGCCGCCACCGCGCCTGCTGCTAAAGTCAGCGTGGCCAAGGTGATCGAACAACCGGTCAACGAGTGGGACGAATTCACCGGGCGCCTGGAGGCGCCGGAAACCGTTGAAATCCGTCCACGGGTCTCCGGCCAGATCGACGAGGTCGCTTTCACTGAAGGCGCACTGGTCAAGAAAGGCGACCTGCTGTTCCAGATCGACCCGCGTCCGTTCCAGGCTGAGGTCCGCCGCCTCGAAGCCCTGGTAGCCCAGTCCCGCGCCAACGCCACCCGCAGTGAAAACGAAGCCGGTCGTGGAGAACGTCTGCGTGCCAGCAATGCGATTTCTGCAGAACTGGCCGACTCGCGTACCAGTGCAGCTCAAGAAGCCCGCGCCGCTGTCGGCGCCCTGCAAGCGCAGCTGGATCTGGCCAAACTGAACCTCAGCTTCACTCGCGTCACCGCACCGATCAGTGGCCGCGTCAGCCGGGCCGAGATCACCGCCGGCAACCTCGTGACTGCCGACACTACCGCGCTGACCAGCGTGGTTTCGACTGACCGCGTTTACGCCTACTTCGACGCTGACGAACGTGTCTTCCTCAAATACACCCAGTTGGCCCGCAACGGTCAGCGTGGCGCGACCACTCCGGTGTACATGGGCTTGTCGAACGAAGACGGTAACCCGCACCTCGGTCAGATGAACTTCGTCGACAACCAGGTCAACCCGAAAACCGGCACCATCCGTGGTCGTGCAGTGTTCGACAACAGTGATGGCACCTACACGCCGGGCCTGTATGCACGACTGAAACTGGTCGGCAGCGGCACCTACAACGCCATGCTGATCAACGATGAAGCCGTCGGTACCGACCTCGGCAAGAAGTTCGTGCTGGTCATGGATGCCGACAACAAGACCGCTTACCGCGCCGTCGAACTGGGTCCGAAAATCGAAGGCCTGCGCATCGTCCGTACCGGCCTGAACAAGGACGACACGATCATCGTCAAGGGTCTGCAACGGGTTCGTCCTGGCTCGCCGGTCACGCCTGAAGTGGTGCCGATGGCCAGCGAAACGACCATCGCGGCACTCGCTCAACAACGTCAAGCGCTGGAAGCCAGCAACCTGCCCAAAGTCGCCCCTGCCAAAGGTGCGTCTGGTGCGGTTGTGAAGCTCGCGGCTGCGACCCCACGCGGTTAAGGGACGACAACTCCGATGAATTTTTCCCAATTCTTCATTTCACGGCCGATCTTCGCAGCGGTGCTGTCGCTGTTGATCCTGATCGCCGGTGCGATTTCGCTGTTCCAGTTGCCGATCAGCGAATACCCGGAAGTCGTGCCACCGACCGTGGTGGTACGTGCCAACTTCCCGGGTGCCAACCCTAAAGTCATCGGTGAAACCGTGGCGGCTCCGCTGGAGCAAGCCATCACCGGCGTTGAGAACATGCTGTACATGTCCTCGCAGTCGACCGCTGACGGCAAGATCACCCTGACCATCACCTTCGCCCTGGGTACTGACCTGGACAACGCGCAGGTGCAGGTGCAAAACCGGGTGACCCGTACCGAGCCGAAGCTTCCCGAGGAAGTGACGCGCATCGGTATCACTGTCGACAAGGCATCGCCCGACCTGACCATGGTTGTGCACTTGACCTCGCCGGACAAGCGCTACGACATGCTGTACCTGTCCAACTACGCAATCCTCAACATCAAGGATGAGCTCGCTCGTCTCGGTGGTGTCGGTGACGTGCAGTTGTTCGGTATGGGCGACTACTCGCTGCGGGTCTGGCTCGATCCGAACAAGACTGCTTCGCGCAATCTGACCGCGACCGATGTGGTCACGGCGATTCGTGAACAGAACCGTCAGGTCGCCGCCGGTCAACTCGGTGCGCCGCCTGCTCCGAATGCGCAGAGCTTCCAGTTGTCGGTCAACACTCAGGGCCGTCTGGTGTCCGAGGAAGAGTTCGAGAACATCATCATTCGCGCAGGCGATAACGGTGAAATCACTCGCCTCAAGGATATTGCCCGCGTCGAACTCGGTTCCAGCCAATACGCTCTGCGTTCGTTGCTGAACAACCAGCCGGCCGTCGCGATCCCGATCTTCCAGCGTCCAGGCTCCAACGCCATCGAAATCTCGAACGAAGTCCGGGCGAAGATGGATGAGCTGAAGAAAGGCTTCCCGCAAGGCATGGACTACAGCATCGTCTATGACCCGACGATCTTCGTGCGTGGCTCGATCGAGGCGGTGGTTCACACCCTCTTCGAAGCACTGATTCTCGTGGTTCTGGTGGTGATCCTGTTCCTGCAGACCTGGCGCGCTTCGATCATTCCGTTGGTGGCGGTGCCGGTATCGTTGATCGGTACATTTGCGGTCATGCACCTGTTCGGTTTCTCGCTCAACGCGCTGTCGCTGTTCGGTCTGGTACTGGCCATCGGTATCGTGGTCGACGACGCCATCGTGGTGGTGGAGAACGTCGAGCGCAACATTGAACTCGGATTGACACCGGTCGAAGCGACCAAGCGGGCGATGCGTGAAGTGACCGGCCCGATCATTGCCACGGCACTGGTGCTGTGCGCGGTGTTCATCCCGGCCGCTTTCATCTCCGGCCTCACCGGGCAGTTCTACAAGCAGTTTGCACTGACCATCGCTATTTCGACGGTGATCTCGGCGTTCAACTCGCTGACCCTGTCGCCAGCGCTGGCCGCTGTGTTGCTGAAAAGCCACGACGCACCGAAAGACCGCTTCTCCAAGGTGCTCGACAAGATCTTCGGTGGCTGGCTGTTCCGTCCGTTCAACCGTTTCTTCGACCGCGCCAGCCATGGCTACGTCGGCACGGTGGGCCGGGTTATCCGCAGCAGCGGCATCGCCCTTCTACTGTACGCAGGCCTGATGGTGCTGACCTTCTTCGGCTTCGCACACACCCCGACCGGTTTCGTACCCGGCCAGGATAAGCAATACCTGGTGGCCTTCGCGCAATTGCCAGACGCTTCGAGCCTGGATCGCACCGAAGACGTGATCAAGCGCATGTCCGACCTCGCGCTGAAACAGCCAGGCGTGGAAAGCGCCGTAGCGTTCCCGGGCCTGTCGATCAACGGCTTCACCAACAGCCCGAACGCCGGCATCGTGTTCGTGACCCTGAAACCGTTCGACGAACGTAAAGACCCGAGCATGTCCGCCGGTGCGATTGCCGGTGCCTTGAACGGCCAGTTCGCCAACATTCAGGAAGCGTACATGGCGATCTTCCCGCCACCGCCAGTACAAGGTCTGGGCACCATTGGTGGTTTCCGTCTGCAAATCGAAGACCGGGGCAACCTGGGCTACGACGAGCTGTACAAAGAAACCATGAACATCATCAACAAGAGCCACAGCGTGCCGGAACTGGCTGGCCTGTTCACCAGTTACACCGTGAACGTGCCGCAGGTCGATGCCGCCATCGACCGTGAAAAAGCCAAGACCCACGGCGTGGCTGTCAGCGACATCTTCGACACCCTGCAGATCTACCTGGGTTCGCTGTATGCCAACGACTTCAACCGCTTCGGGCGCACCTATCAGGTCAACGTTCAGGCCGAGCAACAGTTCCGCCTCGAATCCGATCAGATCGGTCAGCTGAAAGTACGTAACAACAAGGGCGAAATGATCCCGCTGGCGACCTTCATCAAGGTCAGCGACACCTCGGGCCCTGATCGCGTGATGCACTACAACGGCTTCATCACCGCGGAAATCAACGGTGCTGCGGCTCCCGGCTACAGCTCTGGCCAGGCCGAAAAAGCCATCGAGAAACTGCTCAAGGATGAACTTCCGAACGGCATGACCTACGAATGGACCGACCTGACCTATCAGCAGATTCTGTCCGGCAACACCGCGTTGTTCGTGTTCCCGCTCTGCGTACTGCTGGCGTTCCTGGTGCTCGCGGCTCAATACGAAAGCTGGAGCCTGCCACTGGCAGTGATCCTGATCGTACCGATGACCCTGCTGTCGGCCATCACCGGCGTGATCATCTCGGGAGGTGACAACAACATCTTCACCCAGATCGGTTTGATCGTACTGGTGGGACTTGCCTGTAAGAACGCGATTCTGATCGTCGAATTCGCCAAGGATAAACAGGAAGAAGGCCTCAACCCGCTCGCTGCGGTACTGGAAGCTTGCCGACTGCGTCTGCGGCCGATCCTGATGACCTCCTTCGCGTTCATCATGGGTGTGGTGCCACTGGTGTTCTCCAGCGGTGCCGGTGCCGAGATGCGTCATGCCATGGGTGTGGCGGTGTTCTCCGGGATGCTCGGGGTGACCTTCTTTGGTCTGTTGCTGACACCAGTGTTCTACGTGCTGATCCGTAACTTTGTCGAACGCGGCGAAGCCCGCAAAGCGGCCAAAGCCCTGAAACTGGAGGCGCAACAATGAGTCTGAAAGTCTTCCTGCCGAGTCTGCTGGTATTGGCCCTCAGTGCCTGCGCCGTCGGCCCCGACTACAAGACCCCAGCCACGGAGGCGGCCAACATCACGGCCGTCACCGATGGCGCCGCCGGGCAAAAGAACTTCGACCGTTCGAAATTCGAAGGCATCTGGTGGCAGCAGTTCGACGATCCGACCCTCAACCAGTTGGTGACCCAATCGCTGCAAGGCAACCGTGAACTGCGCGTGGCATTCGCCCGCTGGAAAGCCGCCCGGGCGATCCGCGACGACGTCAGCAACGACGCGATGCCAACTATCACCAGCCGCGCCAGCAGTGACCTGGCCAAGGGTCAAATCCCTGGCCAGACCACCAAGCGGGTCAACAGCGAACGCTATGACCTCGGTCTGGACATGGCCTGGGAGTTGGATCTGTTCGGGCGTATCCAGCGCAATCTGGAATCGGCCGATGCGGAACAGCAAGCTGTCGAAGCTGATCTGTACCAGCTGCAAGTCACCATGATTGCCGAGCTGGTCGATGCGTACGGCCAATTGCGCGGCGCACAGCTGCGCGAAAAGATCGCCGTGGCCAACCTGAACAACCAGGTGGAATCGCGCAAGATCACCATCAGCCTGCGTGATGCCGGTGTTGGCGATCAGCTCGATGTCGAACGGGCCGATGCACGCCTGGCCTCGGTCGAAGCCAGCGTGCCGCAATTGCAGGCGGAACAGGTTCGGCAGAAGAACCGTATCGCTACCCTGCTGGGCGAGCGTCCGGACAAGCTGACTGTCGATCTCAGCCCGAAAGACCTGCCGGCGATTGCCAAGGCCTTGCCGATCGGTGATCCGGGTGAACTGTTGCAGCGTCGCCCGGACATCCTCAGCGCTGAACGCAAACTGGCTTCGGCCACCGCGCGCATCGGTGTGGCGAAAGCCGATCTGTTCCCTCGGGTCAGCCTTAGCGGCTTCCTCGGCTGGACGGCCGGGCGTGGCTCGCAGATCGGTTCCTCGGCGGCCAACGCCTGGGCACTCGGCCCGAGCATCACTTGGGCTGCATTCGACCTTGGCAGTGTGCGAGCGCGTTTGCGCGGCGCCGATGCCGATGCCGAAGGCGCCTTGGCGACCTACGAGCAACAAGTGCTGCTGGCATTGGAAGAATCGGAAAACGCCTTCAGTGATTACGGCAAACGTCAGCAACGCTTGATCTCGCTGATCCGTCAGAGCGAATCGAGCCGCAAGGCTGCTGACCTCGCCGAGATTCGCTACCGCGAAGGCACCACAGACTTCCTCGTGCTGCTCGATGCGCAGCGTGAACGTCTGAACGCCGAAGACAGTCAGGCCCAGGCCGAAGTCGATCTGTATCGCGGCATTGTCGCGATCTACAAAGCCCTTGGTGGCGGCTGGCAACCGGAGACGGTCGCCAGCAAGTAATCGATTGTTAAAGAGCTCCTTTGGTTGGCCGCAACCAACCAAATTCTTTGCCCCGCGTATCATTCGGTCGCGGGGCTTTTTTGTGCCTGCCTAATACTCGAACTTTCTCCCTGTAGGAGCTGCCGCAGGCTGCGATCTTTGTAAAAAACGAGATCAAAAGATCGCAGCCTGCGGCAGCTCCTACGGGGGTGGTGTCAGGTATGCCAAGGGGCTGCGTTGTCGTGGGTGTGTCAGGTGTGTCAGTGGGTTGCGTTGTCAGGGGTGTTGGACAGTGACTGTCGCGGTGGTGCCGGCGCGCAGGCGATTTTTTCCCGCGTAATCGGCGTCGATGGCGATGCGCACCGGCACCCGTTGCGCCAGTTTCACCCAGGTATAACTCGGGTTGATGTTGGCCAGCAATCGGCTGCCCGGGGCGTTTTCCCGGTCGGCGATGGCAAAGGCGATGCTCTGCACAGTGCCGCCGAAGGTTTCACCGCTCATCAACTGGATGCGTACCCGATCGCCCTCCTCGATCCGCGGTAGTTTGGTTTCTTCGAAATACCCGCTGACGTAGAAAGAGTCGCTGTCGACTAGCGCCAGGAGCGCGCCGCCCGCCACCGCGTAATCACCCTCGCGGGTCAGCAGATTGGTGATGTAGCCGCTGACCGGTGACTCGACGCGAGTGCGCTGCAGATCGAGCGCGGCCTGGGTCTGCGCGGCAATTGCCAACTGCACATTGGCTTCAGCCAGGCCGAGATTGGCCTGATTACGCAACAGATCGGCCTGAGCCACGGCCACATCAGTGCTGGACTTCTCCCACTCCTCGCCCGAGATGGCGAAACCTTGCTTCAGCGTACGCCTGCGGCGTTCTTCACTCTGGCGCTGTTTGAGCAACGCTTCACTGGAAATGATCGCCGCTTGCGACTGCCCCAGCGTGGCCTTCGCCACTTCCACCGAACGCCGTGCATGATCCACCGCCAGGGTGTAGCGCGCAGGATCGATCTCCATCAGTAACTGGCCCTTGTCGACATGCTGGTTGTCCTGCACCGCCAGGCGGACAATGCGCCCCGAGACATCTGCCGACAACGTCACCACGTCCGCCCTCACCCGTGCATCCCGCGTCCACGGTGCGCGGGTGTAATGCTCCCAGGCAAACCAGCCAAGCACGATGGCCAGAATCACCACTGCCACTGTCGTTAACCGCGCAACTAACACTTTCAAGGCATCAGGCTCCCATCAACAGAATCAGCGTGGCGCAGACGCAGGCATACAAGGCGCCTTCGAACAGGGCTTCATGCCAGACACGCCGCAATACGCCCATGCGCCGCAAGAACCAGTCAAGCAGCATGAAAATCGGTATGGCCAGCAACAACGCCTGGGCAATGGGCGGCAAGTAGACGCCGCCAATCTCGAAATCAATGGGCAAGGGCCGGTGCTCCTTCCTCGACGTTTCGTTGCAAATGTTCACCATGACGCTGAAGAAACGCCTCGACGATCAGCAACGCCACGCGCATGCGAAACACCGACCATAAATGCTCATGACTGGCCACGTGCAACTCGTCCAGTTGTTCGCCAAGGGTGTGCAGCGTGCCCAGCAACGGCGCCAGTTGCACGTCCGCACGCCCGGCGACAAACCTCCCGGTCTTGCGCAATGCCGAGGACAGCTGCTGGCTGAAGGCGTCAGTCAGCAAAGCATTGTTTTGTGCCTGTTGCCGCAATTGGTGGGTGGCCACCCCCAATGCGACGCAGGCCAGACTGATTTCATACAGTTGCTGCATCGCCCGGTCATTCACTGCTGGCAACAGCCCAAGCATGCTGGTCAGCCGATCAGTCATACGGCTCTCGAAGGCAAACTGTTGTTCATCCGTGGCGGGGGCCTTGCTCAACTGATACACCTGCTCGCGCGCCTCGTTATATAAGCGGCGAATGCGCAACACCGGGCGAAACGGGAAAATCCACGCGTAGACAATCAAGGCAAGCATCGCTGCGCAGACATAGGCACCGGCAAACTCAAACCATTGAATCGCGGTGTTCTGCCCGGTACCGATGTTCTGCGGGCCGATCATCAGGAAACTCGAGAGCCCCAGCCCCATGCCGATGCCCGCCGTTGCAGGACTCGCCAGCCCCACAGCGATGACATACAACAACGGCGCGAGCAGCAAGGCCAGGGGTTCGAAATCACTGACCGCCGGTACCAGCGCGAACTGATAGAGCGCCGATACCAGCAGCGCCAGCCCCAGCCCGCGTGCATAACTCTGTGCGGCCATTAGCGGGCGCGGAAATGTGGCCATCAGCGAACACAGAATCCCTACCAGAATCATCCCGCCCCGAGCGCCGTCCCATGCGGTCTCGATCCAGATCAGCCCGGCCACCAGCAGCGCGGTAAAGGCCCGGATGGCGTTCATCGAGGCCAGGGTGAAATCCAGATGCAACGGGCTGGCCTGACCGCGATACATGCAACTGGCCTCGCGTCCCTCCTGGATCGCCTCGCTCAATTCGAGGATCTGCTCGAGTTGCCGCAAAAGCCGCGCCTGTTCCCAGCGCAGCGCCCACGCCAGCGAGCGCAGGGTTGCGCTCATGTCTTCGGTCAATTGTTCGGACTTGTATGCCAGCTGTTCGAATTGCTGCTGCAACGTGACGAACTGGTGCCGTGCTTCGACCGGCAATGCGCGCCCGTGCTGCGCCAACTGGTCGAGCAGTGCCAGTTCCTCTGCGCGCAGACGCTGTACATCCAGTGGCAAATCCCCTTCCCAGCGCTCGGTCAACAACTGCCGTTGGTGACGCAGCGCTGTCAATCTTGAGGTCAGCAGCATCAACTGATTACCCAGTAGCAGCACCAGATTGTTCGCGCTACGCAGGCGCGGCGCGTCGAAATACAGATGCCGACGCAAGCCCTCCAATGCGCTGATTTCACCGAGCAATTGCATTTGCCGGCGCTGGAAATCCGCTTCGCTTTCTTCGGTGCGAATGACCGCCGCCGCGTGGCTGGCGACCAGTTTGATCACCTGATCGACCTTGGCGAAATAGCCTTTGGCGACCGCTTCCGGCCGGGCCGTGAGCAGGCTCACCACGCAGACGCAGGCCACGGCGAGCAAGGTTTCGGTGACCCGGGTGACGGCCAGCAGAAACGTGCCGTCCTGATCCGGGATCGCCAACAATGCCACCACCACCGCGGTATAACCGCTGAGGACGAACGCCTGCGAACTGGTGTAACGCAACAACGTGCCACCCGCCGTACACACTGCCAGCCATAACGCCAACGTGGTGATGAAGGGCAATGGCGCCTGCGGAAAGATTGCCATGAGCAATACCGCCACGGCGGCGCCGAGCGTAGTGCCGATGATCTGGCCAAAGCTGCGCGCCAAGGCCATTCCCGCCAAAGGCTGGCTGACGATGACCACGGCCATGATCGACCACTTGGGCTGGTCGAGGTCGAACAGAAACGCCAGATACAGCGTCAGTAGCCCCGCCGCGATGGTGCGCAGGGCAAACAGCAATACGGCTTGACCGGGATGGATCACAGCCTTGAAGTAATTGAGCAGGGCTTGCATGGGCACACTCATCGAAGCGACTCCTGCAAGCGTAGTCACTGCATCGATAGCCTGACGGGTAACTGAGTCGACGCGACTTGTAGGGCGATTCGCATGCACGGAGTTTGACTCGCGGCCCGAGCTGACCGAAGCTTGCCGCTCTGCTCAAGTACGCACGCTTCCGGAACCCTGCATGCCTCAGTCCCGCCGCTTTCTGCTCATCGGCCTTGGCCTCGTACTCGTCATCCTCGTCGGCTGGTTGTCCCTGCGCAGCACAGCACCGGTGGTGCCCGAAGCGATCAAACATGGCTATAGCGAAGCATTGGCCGCCGCCCGTGCCGGCCAGCCGGGCGCCGCACGTCAGTTGTATCAGCAATTGGGCCGACCGGATCTATCGGTAAAACGCCGCGTCTGGTTGCATGCCGAACTGCCGAACTACCCAAGCCCGCAGGCGTTGAAACTGGCTGACGCAGACCTGCAGAACGAAGCGCCCGAAGTACGCCTGGCGGCGATCAGAAGCCTGGTTGGACTGGTGCCGGGTGGGCAACGCAGCCTGTTGCTCGGGCCGTTGCTCGATGATGAAGACCAAACCGTGCGATTTGCCGCGATCAACGCCCTGCTCGGCTTGTCTCCAGATGAACTCGGCTTGTATTTTGCGCCGTTGCAACAGGCCATCGATGGCTGGGAACAGGCGCTGAAGGATCAGCCGCCGAGCGCCGCCGCTTATGCGCAACTGGCACGCCTCTACATACACAACGCCGAACTCAAGCAGGCGCAGGAAGCACTGGACAACACCTTGCGTGTCGAACCGGGCAACTTGTCGGCGCTGGTCATGCAGATTGATGTGCTCGACCGCCAGGGCCAGAGCGATGCCGCCCGGCAATTGCTCGCGCAACAACTCAAGGCCCAGCCTGACTCGGCATATCTGCAACATGCCTTGGGGCTGTGGCTGCTGCACCATAATCAGCGCGAATACGCCTTGCTCGGTTTGTCCAAAGCGGTCGAACTCGAGCCCGACAACAAGGACTACCGCTACGACCTCGCCACGACACTGCACAGCGCCGAAGAACTGGAAGCGGCGCAGAAGCAATTGCAGGACATCGTCCAGCGCCATCCGGCCGACCGCAAGGCGCGGGTGTTGCTGATCAATTACTGGAAGGAAAGCGGCCAACTGCAAAACGTGCAGATTCTGCTGGCGCAGCTCGAACAGCTGAATCCGGATGACCCGGCGTTGCAGCAAGGCCTCTGAACCACAAGCAACTGTTCTCCCGACACATTCCGCAAGAAAGTGCGGAACTGCCATCACGGCAACGGGTCAAGTAATTCAGGCCGCGCTAATTTTGTCAGCGACCTCGATTCCCGTAGTCATGAGAGGGCATTTTTTGTCTACATCCAACGAGTTTATCAGTGCGAAAGCGGCCACCGGCATCATAGGTCTTGACGACATCCTGGCCGGTGGCTTGTCTCGCGGGCATGTGTTTTTGCTTGAGGGTGAACCCGGAACAGGCAAAACCACTGTCGCCTTGCACTTCCTCCGGGCCGGCTCCGTTGCCGGCGAACGCACCCTGTACATCACGCTGTCGGAAACCGAGCGTGAATTGCGCCAGGGCGCCGCATCGCATGGTTGGGAGCTGGACGAGAATATCGAGATTTTCGAGCTGACGCCCCCGGAAAGCCTGCTCAACGCCGAACATCAGCAGAGCTTGCTCTACTCTTCCGATCTGGAATTGGGTGAAGCGACCAAGCAGATTTTCGAGGCCGTCGAACGCGTCAAACCGACCCGCGTGGTCCTCGACAGCCTGTCGGAGATTCGCCTGCTGGCGCAAAGCTCGCTGCGCTATCGCCGGCAGATTCTGGCGATCAAGCATTACTTCGTACGCTACAACGCCACGGTTCTGCTGCTCGACGACCTCACCACCGAATCACTCGACAAGACCGTACACAGCGTCGCTCACGGGGTGATCCGCCTCGAAGAACTGACGCCCAACTACGGCGCCGAACGTCGGCGTGTGCGGGTCGTGAAATACCGTGGCCAGAAGTACCGCGGCGGTTTCCATGACTTCACCATCATGGGCGACGGCGTGCATGTGTTCCCACGTTTGGTGGCGGCGGAACATCGCGGTGACTACGCGCGCCTGCAATTGACCAGCGGCATCCCGGAAATGGATGCGCTGCTCGGCGGCGGCATCGAAACCGGTTCAAGCACGCTGATTCTCGGCCCAGCTGGTACCGGCAAGTCATTGATCTCGATGGTCTTCGCCGCTGCCGCCGTACAACGCGGCGAAAAGGCTGCACTGTTTATTTTCGATGAAGAACTGGGCTTGCTGTTCGAGCGCATGAAGAACATCGGCATTGACCTCAAGGCCCTGCAAGACACCGGCAATCTGCTGATCGAGCAGGTCGACGCCGCCGAGCTTTCGCCCGGCGAGTTCTCGCATCGCGTGCGCCGCTGCGTCGATGAAGGCCAGATCAAAACCGTGGTGATCGACAGCATCAACGGTTATCAGGCAGCGATGCCGGAAGAAAACGCCCTCGTACTGCACATGCACGAACTGCTGCTGTACCTTAACCGCAAAGGCGCGGCGACTTTCATGACCGTCGCCCAGCATGGTCTGGTTGGCGACATGCAGGCGCCGGTCGACATTACTTATCTGGCTGACACGGTGATTCTGTTGCGTTATTTCGAAGCACTGGGCAAGGTTCGCCGGGCCATTTCCATCATCAAGAAACGCACCGGCAGCCACGAATCGACGATTCGCGAATACCGCATTTCGACGCAAGGCATGACCATCGGTGAACCATTGGAGGCCTTTCAAGGCGTGTTGCGTGGTGTACCGACCTACCTCGGCGCAAGCAAGCCGTTGCTTCAGGAAAAAACCTTGTGACGGTTTCGGTGCCGCTGGCCGAACGGGCGCTGATTCTGGCGCCCGTGGGTCGCGACAGCCAGATTGCGCTGATGATTCTCAACGAGGCCGGTTATGGCGGCCTCGTCACGCCAGGGCTGGACAGGTTGTGCACCGAGCTGGAACTCGGCGCAGGCTTGTTGCTGATCGCTGCCGAAGCCTTGCGCGGTCCGGAACTCGAAGCACTATTTATGCATCTGGACCAGCAGCCGGCATGGTCGGATCTGCCGATCGTGCTGCTCACCCATCACGGCGGACAGGAACAAGGTCCCTCCTCGCAACTGAGCAATCTGCTCGGCAACGTGACCTTTCTTGAACGCCCGTTTCACCCGGCGACACTGGTCAGTCTGGTCTCCGCTGCCTTGCGTGGGCGACGACGACAATACGAAGCCCGCGACCGTTTGATCGACCTCAGCGAAAGCGAACGACGTCTGCAATCGACGCTGGAAACCCTTGAGCAACAAGTCGAAGAACGCACCGCGCAATTGCGCCATAACGAAGAAGCATTGCGTCAGTCGCAGAAAATGGAAGCGGTCGGCCAGCTCACGGGCGGCATCGCACACGACTTCAACAACATGCTGACCGGGATTATCGGCAGCCTGGAATTGTTGCGCCGGCGTCTGGCTCGTGGGCGCACGGATGACCTCGATAGCCTGATCGACCTTGGCGTCACCTCAGCCAACCGCGCTGCCAGCCTGACCCACCGACTACTGGCTTTTTCCCGCCGGCAGTCGCTCGATTCCAAAGCCGTGCAGATGAATACCCTGGTGCTGTCGATGGGCGAACTGCTGGAACGCAGTCTCAATGAAAGCATCCATCTGGACATGCGCCTGAACGATAAATTATGGGTCGCCGAGGCCGATCCCAATCAATTGGAAAGCGCCCTGCTCAACCTCGTGATCAACGCCCGCGACGCCATGCCCGAGGGTGGCAAACTGGTGGTGGAAACCAGCAATCAGGTGCTGCAAAGCGAATTCACCGAAGCCTACAGCAACCTCGAACCGGGCGATTACGTGATGCTCAGCGTCACCGACAACGGCAGCGGCATGCCGCAAAGTGTGATCAATCGTGCCTTCGATCCATTTTTCACCACCAAGCCGATCGGCCAGGGCACCGGGCTGGGCCTGTCGATGATCTACGGTTTCAGCAAGCAGTCGCGCGGGCATGTGTCGATCGACAGCGAAATCGATCAGGGCACCACCGTCAGACTGTATCTGCCGCGTTTTCGCGGCGAAGAAGATGAGCAACCGGTCGCTGATAGCGGGCAAACCCCGTATGCAATGGATGGCGAAACCGTATTGATTGTCGAAGACGATCCTGCTGTGCGCGTGCTGGTCAGCGGCGTGCTCAGTGAGTTGGGCTATGCGTTTGTCGAAGCCAGTGATGCCGACGGCGCGGTGCCGATTCTCAACTCGACGCAACGGATTGATCTGCTGATCAGTGATGTCGGTCTGCCCGGCATGAACGGCCGGCAATTGGCTGAAGTCGGGCGCCAGTACCGGCCTGGTCTGAAGGTGTTATTCATCACCGGTTACGCCGAGCATGCGGCGGTACGCGGCGGCTTTCTCGACCCAGGCATGCAGATGATCACCAAGCCCTTCACTTTCGACCTTCTCACTGCGAAGGTCCGCGAAATGATCAAAAGCTAACCCCAGACAACCCTGTAGGAGCTGCCGCAGGCTGCGATCTTTTGATCTTGTCTTTTAAAAAAAAAGTCAAAAGATCGCAGCCTGCGGCAGCCCCTACAGGTTGGGGTCAGGCCAGCAGTTCCTGGATTTTTTCCTGCAACACGTCCAGATCAAAGGGCTTTTCGAGGATCGGCGCCTTGAGGGTGATCGGGCTGCCGGTCTCGCGGATTTCCTGCGGATAACCGCTGATGAAAATCACCTTGAGGTCTGGTCGCAACTTCACCGCAGGTTCGGCGATCTGCACGCCAGAGATGCCGCCAGGCAAGCGGAAGTCGGTGATCAACACGTCCAGATGCGGCTTGCTCGCCAGAATTTCGAAAGCCTGCTCGCCGCTTTCCGCCTGCAACACACGATAGCCCTGCCCTGACAAATAATCGCTCAGGACCATCAAGATAACCGGTTCGTCCTCGACGACGAGTACTACATCTTGCGCATCTACGCTCATGGGAAGCCTTTGTTCGGTCAATAGCTGCTGATACGACCGTGCGGTCACTCAGAGGTTGCGTCGGATTTGCCGTTTTCCTGGATCGGCAGACAAACGCGAAACAGGGCGCCTTCGTTGATTTCACTCTCGACGACGATGGAGCCGCCATGGGCGGCGACGATCTGCTCGGAAATGAACAGACCCAGCCCGAGGCCGGCGACTACCGTCTTGGCGGAAACCCGTTCGAACTGTTGGAAAATACGTTTCTGGTTCTCGGCGCTGATGCCGATACCACGATCCTGCACCTCGACCCGCGCCTCGTTGCCTTCGCGATAAACCCGTACCTGGATCGGGCTCCGGCCGCCATAGCGCAAGGCATTGGTCAGCAAGTTGGAGATCACTTGTTCGATACGGAATTCGTCCCAATGACCTTCCACGGGCTCTGTCGCGGTAAAGGAAACTTCGGTTTCCGCCGCCTCGATCTGTTGCGCAAAGTTCTGCAGCAGATGGCTGACCAGTTGCACCAGATCGAAGCGGCTCGGCCGGATCGACAGCTTGCCGGTGCGAATGCGGGACACGTCGAGCATGTCTTCGATCAGACGGATCAGGCTTTTGATCTGACGCTCATCGCGATCGACCATGGCGTGCATCTTGTCGAGGGTGAACGCGGCGGCGTTATCCCGCGCCAGGTGCATCTTGCGCAATTGGGTTTCGAGTATCAGGCCGTTGAGCGGCGTGCGCACTTCGTGGGCGACGATTGACATGAAGTCGTCGCGCATACGCACCGCTTGCTCCAGCTCCAGCTGGGTGCTCTGCAATTGTTGCAGCAGCGCTTCCTGCTCGCGTCGGGCCTGCTCCAGTGCTTCGACCTGTTGCTTCATGGCCTTGCTCTGACGGAACAGATCGACAAAGACGTTGACCTTGCTCTTCACCGCGTGGATATCCAGCGGCTTGTGCAGGAAATCCACCGCGCCGCTTTCGTAACCCTTGAACGCGTAGTTCAGTTCACGGCCGGCGGCGCTGACGAAGATGATCGGGATGTTCTTGGTTTTCTCGGTGCCACGCATCAACTCGGCGAGTTCGAAGCCGTTCATGCCCGGCATCTGTACGTCGAGGATGGCCATGGCGAATTCGTGCTGCAACAGCAGCGACAGGGCTTCGTCCGCCGACAACGCCTTATAGACGGTGCGATCTTCGCGTTTGATCAGCGCTTCGAGCGCCAGCAGGTTCTCGGGCAGATCGTCGACGATCAGCAATTTGGCTTGAATATTACTCAGCATGCGATTCGTTCCAGCTCGACTAGCAGACGGCCGATGCCGTGAATGGGTAAGACATGATCCGGCTGCTGAACGTTCAGCGCCGCCAGAGGCATGGTGGCGACCTGGGCGTCGCCGGGATCCTGCACTATGGTCAACCCGCCAAAGTGTTTGACCTCTGCCAGACCGCGCGCACCATCCTGATTGGCACCGGTCAGCAAAATGGCCGCCAACGCTGATCCGTAAACGTGGGCAGCGGACTCAAACAGGAAATCGATTGAAGGCCGCGAATAATGCACGCGGTCTTCAAGGCTCAACGACAGGCTGCGATCCTGCTCTACCGACAGGTGATAACCGGGCGTGGCGAAATACACGGTGCCGGCTTCGATGTCCTGTTTATCCGAGGCTTCGGCCACCGGCAATGCCAGCCTGCGCGCGAACACTTCGGCCAACTGACTGCGGCGATCATCCGGCAAATGCAGAACGATAATGATCGGCAGCACAAAGCCCTGGCGCAACGGACTCAGCAGCGCCAACAAGGCCTCGACGCCACCGGCTGAGGCGCCCATCACAATGGCCTCGATTCGAGGCAATTCCGCAGTCTCGTTCATAATTTGCGGTAGATCCGTTCCTGCTTCACCAGCGGTTCGAACTGGTTGGCATAGCTGGAAAAATCCAGCGTCTCTTTGCTGCCAAGCACCAGAAAGCCGCGATGACACAGCGACTCATGAAACAGTCCGAAGGCGCGATCCTGAAGCTTTTTATTGAAGTAAATCAATACGTTACGACATGAAATTAAATTTGTTTCGGAGAATACACTGTCGGTCGCCAGACTGTGATCGGCGAACGTCACGTTCTCGCACAGGCTCTTGTCGAAAATCGCGTAACCGTAAGCCGCCGTGTAATAGTCGGCGAACGAGCGCTGCCCACCGGCCTGCTGATAGTTGGCAGTGTAAGCCCGCACATTCTCCATCGAGAAAATCCCCTGTTTCGCCTTGTCCAGCGAACGCGGATTGATGTCGGTGGCGTAGATGATCGTGCGGTCGAGCAGGCCTTCTTCGCGCAGCAGAATGGCCATCGAATAGACCTCCTCACCCGTGCTGCAACCAGCGATCCAGATCTTCAGCGATGGATACGTGCGCAGCAACGGCACCACTTCCTGGCGAATCGCGAGGAAGTGCGACGGATCGCGAAACATCTCGCTGACCGGGATCGTCAGCAATTGCAGAAGCTGCATGAACGCGGTCGGGTCATGCAGGACTTTCTCCTGCAATGCCGAAATCGTCGCGCACTCAAACTGCCCCAGCGCATGCTGCACCCGGCGCTTGATCGAGGCGCCGGAATAATCGCGAAAATCGTAGCTGTACTTGAGGTAGATAGCCTCGATCAGCAAGCGCAATTCGATTTCGGTATTTCGTTCAACGGGACTACTGCGTTCCACTAAATGCGTTCCATCTTCGGTAACCACACGCGAATCAGCGAGAACAGGCGATCCAGGTCGATGGGCTTGGCCAGGTAATCGTTGGCGCCCGCTTGCAAGCAGCGCTCCTGATCATCCTTCATGGCCTTGGCCGTCACCGCGATGATCGGCAGCTTGCGCCAGCGCGGATCCTTGCGGATTTCGATGGTGGCTTCGAAACCATCCATTTCCGGCATCATCACGTCCATCAGCACCAGGTCGATGTCCTCGACTTCATTGAGTTTTTCAATCGCCTCACGACCGTTCCGGCCGATCACCACGACTGCGCCCTTGGTCTCCAGTGCACTGGTCAGAGCGAAGATGTTGCGCACATCGTCGTCAACCAGCAGCACTTTGCGACCCTCGAAGACCTTGTCGCGGCTGCGCGCGGTCTTGAGCATCTTCTGCCGTTCATGGGACAACTGCGATTCGACTTTGTGCAGAAAGAGTGTGACCTCGTCCAGCAAACGCTCTGGCGAACGCGCGCCCTTGATGATGATCGAGCGCGAGTACTTGCGCAGATCGGTCTCTTCATCGCGGGTCAGGTTGCGCCCGGTGTAAACGATCACCGGCGGGAACGAGCAGATGTCTTCGGTAGACATGCGCTTGAGCAGATCGTTGCCGAGCATGTCAGGCAGTTTCAAGTCGATGATCATGCAGTCGTAAATCGTCGTGCGCAGCTTGTCCAGAGCATCCTGGGCGAGACCGACTGCGGTAATTTCAATGTCTTCGTCGCCGATCAGACGCGCGATGCTTTCGCGCTGCAAGTCGTCGTCTTCGACCAGCAGAATGCGTTTGACCTTCTGTGTCAGCTTGGCTTCGAGACGGGCGAACACATCCTTGAGCTCCTCGCGCGTCGTCGGTTTGACCGCGTAACCGATAGCACCCATGTGCATGGCTGCTTCGACCCGATCTTCGACCGAAATCACGTGCACCGGGATGTGCCGGGTTTCAGCATGTTCTTTCAGGCGCTGCAACACAGTGAGACCGGAATGGTCGGGCAGGCGCATGTCGAGCAGGATCGCGTCAGGAATGAATTCCCGCGCGAGGTCATAACCTTCGTCCGCGCCATGGGCGACCAGGCATTGATAGCCGAGTTCGTGCGCCAGATCGTAGAGGATGTGCGCAAAGTTCGGCTCATCTTCCACCACGAGGATGCAACGCGTGGCGAACGGGGCCTTGTCGCGGTCATCGGCGAAACGCGGGATGTGTACCGGGGCCAGCGGAGAAACCATCGCCGCAGGTACAACGGCCGCAGCCTGTGGCGGCGGGGTAAACGTCAACGGCGCAGTCGATACCTCACCGGACTCGTTGTACTGCTGCGGCATCAGCAACGTAAACACACTGCCCTGCCCCGGCGTGCTGGTGACGCTGATCGAGCCGCCCAGCAGTGTCGCCAGATCACGCGAGATCGACAGGCCCAGACCCGTTCCGCCGTATTTGCGATTGGTGGTGCCATCGGCCTGACGGAAGGCTTCGAAGATGCTTTCCTGTTGATCGGCGGCAATACCGATCCCGGAATCGCGCACGACGAACGCCACGCAGTCGTTCGGCTGGCCACTGATGGTCAGGCTGACGGTGCCTTGCTCGGTGAACTTGACCGCGTTGGACAACAGGTTCTTGATCACCTGCTCAAGGCGCTGGCGGTCAGTGAACATCGTCGCCGGCGTGCCCGGCAGCAAATCGACACTGAAGGTCAGGCGCTTGTCCGCCGCCATCGGTTCGAATACGCCGCGCAAGCCATCGGCCAGACGCGCCACGCTGGTGTTCTCGGCGATCACCTCAAGCTTGCCGGCCTCGACCTTGGAGATATCGAGAATGTCGTTGATCAGGTTGAGCAAATCATTACCGGCGGAATAAATCGACTCGGCAAACTTGACCTGCTCGGCGCTGAGGTTGTCCTGCGGGTTCTCGGCGAGCAGCTTGGCAAGAATCAACGAGCTGTTCAGCGGCGTGCGCAGCTCATGCGACATGTTGGCGAGGAATTCGGATTTGTACTTGCTCGAACGCTGCAACTCTTCAGCGCGTTCCTCAAGTTGCACCTGAACCTGATTCAGTTCGGTGTTCTTCACGTCCATGGCGTCGCGCTGTTCGGCGAGGATTTGCGCCTGCTCGGCGAGTTGTTCGTTGGTCTGCTCCAGCTCGACTTGCTGGGTTTCCAGATGCGCCTGGGATTCCTTGAGAATCCGCGACTGTTCTTCGAGTTCTTCGTTGGCGGTTTTCAGCTCTTCCTGCTGCACCTGCAACTCTTCGTTGAGCTGCTGGGTTTCAGCGAGCACTTCCTGCAACCGCTGGCGGTAGCGCGCGGCTTCGATCGACGTGCCGATATTGCCGGCAATCAGTTCCAGCAGTTCGATATCACGATCGCTGAGCGGGCGCAGGAAACCCAGTTCGATCACACCGTTGACCCGGTCGTCATCGCTGGTCGGCACCACCAACACACTGTGCGGCAGACCTTCGCCGAGACCGGAGCTGACTTTGAAATAATCCGCCGGAACCGCATCGAGGCGAATCAGACGTGCCTGCTGCGCGACCTGGCCGACGATGCCTTCACCGCTGTAAATCGACTGATCCTGTTCTTCCTGCTCGCGGGAGAACCCGTAAGTCGCCACACGTTTCAGACCACCGTGTTCTTCACGGACGTACAACGCCGCGACGGCGGTGCCGAGGTATTGCGCGCAGAACTGCAGAATGTTGCGCCCCAACAGGTTCAGCGTCAGTTGTCCCAGCACTTGCTCGGCCAATTGCGTCTGGCCATTGCGCAGCCACGCCTGCTGCTCCAGACGCAGGGCGCTGGCGTCTTGGGCGGCGAGCGTTGCGCCGTAGCTTTGCGACAGGTTGACCAGATCACGCCGGCCAATATAGGCGAGCAAACCGCTGATACCGGCAATGAACAGCAGGTACAGGCTGATGCTCCAGATCGTCGTGCGGCGTACATCTTCGTTACGCGTGGTGCGCAGCACTTGCTCGGTTTCGATGACATCTTCGAACTGTTTGCGGATTTCATCCGTCAGGCGTTTGCCGCGCCCGGCCTTCACGGCAGCCTTGTAGTCACCGCTGGAGCGCTGCAGGTCGATCATCGACTGCGCGTAGTTCGCCCACTCGGTCTGCAATGCCTGCAGACGGCGCAGACGATCGGTTTGCACCGGGTTGTCGGCAGTCAGCTCAAGCAACGTATTGAGCGCGACGGTAATGCGCGGCTTGGCGGTTTCGTACGGGTCGAGAAAGTGCTCGTCACCGCTGAGCAGAAAACCGCGCATGCCGGTTTCCAGATCGACCGTGAGTTTCACTGCTTCATTGGCGTTATTGATCACCCGGTCGGTGTGCTCGACCCATTGGATCACCGACAGCAAATAGGTAATCAGCGACACAAAGAACACGGCACTGAGCACGCCTACGCCCAAGGGCAGACTGATGTTGCGACTCAGGAGTTTACGAAACCGCTGTTCATCAACTGAAGACGAAGAGGACATGGGGCAGCCTTGTCGATCGGGTGAAAAACAGGGAGTTTGCCCCAAAATGGCGGCATGGATCCATTTTTCCTACAGATTTAGCAGGATTTTCCCACTTTTGCCTGCACCCCGGTACGTGCCAACAGTTATCCTTGCCCGCCCCAACTGCAGCTAAGCTTTTTTGTGTCAGTTCGGGAACTTGTGGCCATGCGCTACTTACTCATGCAAGAGCCCGGCACATTCGACCGGCCGAAACCCTGCGTTAATTTCTTGAGAGCCTTCAATATGTCCACCCCAGCGTTCACCATCCTTGTAGTAGAAGACGACGACATCGTGCGCATGCTCATCGTCGATGTGCTTGAGGAGCTGGAGTTCAAGGTGCTGGAGGCTGATGGCAGCGAGCAGGCATTAGAGTTTTTGAAGGATCAAACCAACACAATCGACCTGATGATGACCGATGTCGGTCTGCCCGGCATGGATGGCCGTGAACTGGCCACCGAGGCTCGAAAGCTGCGCGCTACCCTGCCCGTCCTGTTCGCCAGCGGCTATGCCGAAAGCATTGATGTGCCTGCGGACATGCAAGTCATTGGCAAACCGTTTTCCATCGATCAACTGCGCGACAAGGTCAAAGGCATGCTCGCCAGCTGATTTTTTTACCGAGACATCTCCAGATAATTAACCGTTGCACGAGTCTGCATCGACTGTTCGATCTGCGGCTTGTGGTCTAATTGCGCGCCCGTTTTGCCCTGCCCGTTTTCAAGGAACATCTGCTCATGAACACATCCCCTGTCACCAAAGTCCTGGTCATCGGCTACGTCTGGCCCGAACCACGCTCTTCGGCAGCCAGTGGGCACGTCATGCAAATCCTCGAAACGTTCCTTGAACAAGGCTGGGACATCACTTTCAGCAGCCCGGCAGGTCCCGGCGAACACAAGGCGGACCTCAGCGCTCTGGGCATTCGCGAAGTGCCGATCGAACTCAACAACAGCAGTTTCGACACCTTTATCAGTGAACTGGCGCCGGACATCGTGCTGTTCGATCAATTCATGATGGAAGAACAGTTTGGCTGGCGGGTCGAGAAACACTGCCCGCAAGCCCTGCGCGTGCTGGAAACCTCCGATCTGCAAAGCCTGCGATTCGCTCGCCAGCAGCGCCTCAAGCAGCGCTTGAAGGACGATCCCGACAACCAGGATTTCACCGCATTGTTCGCGCCGGCGTTGCGTGAGGAATTCGAATTGATGGCCGACAGCGACCTCGCCAAGCGCGAGATCGCCGCGCTGTATCGTTGCGACCTCAACCTGATGATTTCGCAGGTCGAGATCCAACTGCTGGTCGAAGAGTTCGGCCTGCCGGGCGCCTTGCTGCATTGGTGCCCGTTGATGATCGACCTGCCGACAGCCGAGCCGCGCACTTTCGCCGAGCGCGCGCATTTCCTCAGCATCGGCAATTTCCGCCACGCACCTAACTGGGATGCGGTGCTCTGGATGAAAACCACGATCTGGCCGTTGATCCGCGCGCAACTGCCGCAAGCGCAGTTGAACATCTATGGCGCCTACACCCCGCCCAAGGCCACCGCCCTGCACAATCCGGCGCAAGGTTTTCATGTAATGAACTGGGCCGAAGATGCCTTGCAAGTCATGTCCGCCGCGCGGGTGTGCCTGGCGCCGCTACGCTTTGGTGCCGGCATCAAGGGCAAGATTGTCGATGCCATGCTCTGCGCAACACCCTCCGTGACCACACCGATCGGTGCGGAAGCCATGCACGGCGGCCTGCCGTGGCCCGGCGCAATCAGCTGCAGCGCAGAGGACTTCGCCAATAATGCCGTGCAACTTTATCGGGATGAACAGCGCTGGGAAGAGGCCCGCCAGGCAGGTCAGTCGTTGTTGAGCGAGCGTTACCGCAAGTCAGTACACGGCCCGGCACTGATCGACAAGTTGCGGGACTGTCTGGAAAACCTGGCTCAGTCAAGAAAATCAAACTTCACTGGAAGCATGTTGCGCCACCACCATCACAAAAGTACTCAGTATATGGCGCAATGGATCGAAGCCAAGAATCGCAACACCCTGGATAAAGACTGACTAATAAGAAATTTCAGAATACATATATCCAGCATCAACTAATACATTGATTAACGCCCCTGACTTCAATTAAAAACAAGTGACTTGCCTAATTAGATCGCAAGCCACTTATTTAATGATTATCACAGGGACGTTTATCATGAGCACCGTGACCAACAGCAATTATTCACTCACTAACTGGATGAGTGCCAACACCGCCATTGATGTTTTACCTTTATATAAACTGACCCTGCCTGGCACTCATAACGCCGGTTGCGACTGGAAGGCTTCGTATGCCCTGATTCCGGGAGCGCACTGGGTGGCGTGTCAGCACAGGTCGTTTTATGATCAGTTGACTAATGGCGCCAGAGCCCTGGATTTGCGGCTCACCTATCAAAACAGCGGTGTGGGACTTAACAAATTTCGCTTCCAGCACAATGGCTTCTTGTCTTCGCGCTCGCTTGTACAGCTGATCACCGATATTGAGCGTTTCCTCTCAGAGTACCCCGACGAGTTCATTGTTCTCGACTTCCATGAAATGAAAGACGGAGACCGCCCCTTTGACTTTGCATGGTTCAACGACATGTTCATTAAACTGCTGGGCAACAGGATCATCCCTACCAGCAATGACGGCCTGAACCTGCAACAATTAAAGAGCATAAGCCGCACACAAAGAATCCTGATTCACGCAACACAGCACAATGAACTGGACCGAAAATACTTCAACCCGAAGCTCCACCATCAATGGATTGGAACGCAAACTCCGAGTGCCAGCGACCTGCATAAATTCATCGCCGAAACAATGTCTTCTCCGCCCTTCCGATATGCACCATGGTCGCTGTCGGCGACCAGTTACGCGGCGTTGGGTGGCCCGGTCGACATTCATACCGAGCTCGACCGCTGGTTTGACCCCGCCAACAGTGACTGGCTACAAAACTGCAATGTCGTCAACGTCGACTTCCTCGAAGAGTCCCGACTGGTTGCGTTCTGCATCAGCGCAAACCTGAGTAAAGCGCGACGTGGCTAAGTGCTACTGTCGAGTGCCACTCATTGGCTATTTTTTAGCAGATATTGCGGCGACTGGTAATGTTCCTCGGTGTTTGTATGCTGTATTCGAGATTTCCCGACAATCGGTGAAACTGGACGGTGCTACCCACGCGGCACCCGATATTTCAACATCGCCCAAGGATGGGGCGATAAATGACGACAAGGAGTTGTCACGATGAACAGCGCCACCGCAACACTCGACAAGCAGACCTGGATGAGCCACGTACTGGATATCGATCAGCTGAAACTGACCGATATTGTCTGGCCCGGCACGCATAACAGCGGCATGGATAAAAAGGCGCCCAACTACGAGGTCATTGTTGGCAACTGGACCACTTGCCAAAACGATTCATTCGCCTGGCAACTGGACAACGGCGCCCGCGCATTCGACATACGCCTCGGCTGCACCGCCGGGCCAGAGCGCCCGCTGTATTACTTTCACCACAATGGCTTCCAGTCTCATCGCGTCCTCGAGGAATTGGTCGAGGCGGTCGACGACTTCCTTGATCGAAACCCCGACGAATTCATCGTGCTGGACTTTCATCAATTGGGTGATGGAAACAAGCCTTTCGATCGGCAACGTCTGAGTGACTTTATGCTCAATCGCCTCGGTTCGCGGCTGATTCCCCATATGGATTCGATGAGTACGATAGGTCAGCTGAAACGCAGCAGTAAAAAGCGCCGCATCGTCATGGCCGCGCCCTACTCGCCAGTGCAGGACAGAAACTATTTCTGGTCGCAGATCCCGCACAAGTGGAACAAAAGAGTCTTTACCGACACCGCAGCGCTCGAACTGCATATCGGCAAATCGCTTGAGGGCACACCCCATGAAACGTTTATCTGGTCGTTGCCGGCCACCTGCTATTCGCTGCTGGGAGGCCCCAGCGGCATCAAGAAACAAATCAATGACTGGTTTCACTCGAGCCGAGGCTGGGTCACACGTTGCAGCATCATCAGCACCGACTTTTTTGATGAATCCGAGATCGTCCGCAACTGCTGGGTCGCCAACAGCATGAAGGCGGTTTATGGACGCGCTTTGTATCAAACGAGCTGAAACGCTTCCTCGAACGCTGGCACAGCGCGGGCAGAAAGGGGCATGATCACCAGGCGATAACAATAAAAGCGTCCTGACATGAGCCGAACAGCCCGCGTAACCGACCCCTCTTACGAGTTGATGGATGACCATAACGGGTTATCCATCATCTACCGCCAGCACGGTTTCCCGTGCCCGCTGGTGCGCTGGCACTTCCATAAGGAGTACGAGCTGCACCTGATCGTCGCGAGTTCGGGCAAAGTGTTCATTGGCGACTACATCGGCAACTTCTATCCGGAAACGCTGTTTCTCACCGGCCCCAATCTGCCGCACAACTGGATCAGTCAGGTTGCCGAGGATGAGGTCGTCGAGAAACGCGACATGCTGGTCAATTTCACCGATGAACTGTTCGAGGGTGGCCATCAGGTCTTCGCCGAGCTGAAGTCCCTCGCACCGTTGCTGGAGCGTGCGCAGTACGGCATCGAGTTTCGCTGCAAACACACCATTCGCCAGGCCATGACGCTGATGCAGCGTATTGCCGACTCAAAAGGCATCACCCGGCTCGGGCATTTTTTCATCCTGATGGAGCTGCTCGCGGCCAGCGATGATTTTCAGCTTCTGTCCGGCGCGACCACTCCGCAGCTCGCCGACGAGCACAACATCGACCGGACCAACCGCGCGGTCGATTACATATTCAGCCATTACGCCGGCGACATATCGCTGGAGGAAGTTGCCGAGCACCTGGGCATGACGCCGACCTATTTCAGTCGCGTGTTCAAGCAAGCCACCGGGCGTAACTTCATCGAATTCGTCAATCGCCTGCGTATCAGCAAATCCTGCGAGCTTTTGGCCGATGGCGACAAACCGGTGACCGACGTGTGTTTCGAGTCGGGCTTCAACAATATTTCCAATTTCAACCGGCGCTTTCAGCAGCTCAAAGGCATGACGCCGTCGCACTATCGTCGCCTGGCGGTGCAGCGCCTGACCGAGCAAAACCACGGCTGACCCCGACTAACCTGTGGGAGCGAGCCTGCTCGCGAAAGCGGTGTGTCAGCGGCAGATTCGTCAACTGATCCCACCCTTTCGCGAGCAGGCTCGCTCCCACAAAGTACATTGCAACATCTGAAACCTGTACACATCCGATCGCCCAGCACCGCTGAAAACCCCTTCCCTGCGTTTACCCCGCCAAACCCCAGTGCAAAAAAGTATCGATAAAAGTGCTAGGGATGATTTGTCAGTCCTGCGATTGAAGGCTGTAATCAGTGCACATTCTTCCTGCACAGGAAGACACAAAAACAATAACTGTCCTTCTGCCTCTCACTGGGTGCAGAAAAGGAGTGCACGATGCAACCCACTGCAAAAGCTCTGCTCGCCCTCACCTGCATGACCCTCAGCAGCGTCAGCCTTGGCGCCCAGACCCTGACCATCGCCACCGTCAACAACAGCGACATGATTCGCATGCAAAAGCTCTCGAAAACCTTCGAGACCGAGCATCCGGACATCAAGCTCAATTGGGTGGTGCTCGAAGAAAACGTCCTGCGCCAACGCCTGACCACCGACATCGCCACTCAGGGCGGCCAGTTCGACGTGTTGACCATCGGCATGTACGAAGCGGCACTGTGGGGCGCCAAGGGCTGGCTGGAACCAATGAAGGATCTGCCGGCCAGTTACGCCCTCGACGACGTGTTTCCGTCGGTGCGTGAAGGCCTGTCGGTGAAAGGTTCGCTGTATGCGCTGCCGTTCTACGCGGAAAGCTCGATCACTTACTACCGCACCGACCTGTTCAAGGACGCCGGGCTGAGCATGCCGGAGCGTCCGACCTGGGAAGAAATCGCCGGGTTCGCAGAGAAACTTACCAACAAAGACAAAGAACAGTACGGCATCTGCCTGCGTGGCAAGGCGGGCTGGGGCGAGAACATGGCGCTGATCAGTACCGTCGCCAACGCCTACGGCGCGCGCTGGTTCGATGAAAAATGGCAGCCGGAATTCAACGGCCCCGAGTGGAAAAATGCGCTGAACTTCTACGTCGACACCATGAAGAAATCCGGCCCGCCGGGTGCATCGAGCAACGGTTTCAACGAAAACCTTGCGCTGTTCAACAGCGGCAAGTGCGCGATCTGGGTCGACGCCAGCGTCGCCGGCTCGTTCGTTACCGACAAGACTCAAAGCAAGGTTGCCGATCACGTCGGCTTCACTTTCGCGCCGCATCAGGTTACCGACAAAGGCTCGGCCTGGCTGTATTCGTGGGCGCTGGCGATTCCGACCAGCTCCAAAGCCAAAGACGCCGCCAAAGAGTTCAGTGCCTGGGCAACGTCCAAAGAATACGGCGAACTGGTGGCCAAGACCGACGGCATCGCCAACGTGCCACCGGGCACTCGCGCGTCGACCTACAGCGATGCGTACATGAAGGCGGCGCCGTTCGCCAAGGTCACGCTGGAATCGCTGAAAGCCGTTGACCCGAGCAAACCGACGCTGAAACCGGTGCCGTACATTGGCATTCAATTGGTGACCATTCCTGAGTTCCAGGCGGTTGGCACCCAGGTTGGCAAGCTGTTCTCGGCGGCGCTGATCGGCCAGACCACGGTGGATCAAGCCCTGGCCGCCGCGCAGCAGACCACCGAACGCGAGATGAAGCGCGCCGGTTATCCCAAGTAACCGCTGAACGACTTGCTCCTGCCTCCTGTGGGAGCGAGCCTGCTCGCGAAGGGTTCGTGCCAGCCAATACACATGGCACTGATCCAGCGCTTTCGCGAGCAAGCCCGCTCCCACATGGGATCTCCATAGGTCTGTATGACTCGGTTGTGATCGCCATGAATACTTCAACTGCCAAAGCCCACCTCGACCTGTCCCAGCCACAGCGCAAAAGCCGTGTGCGCAACCCCGGCTGGTTTCTGGTCAGCCCATCGGTCGCCCTGTTGCTGCTGTGGATGATCGTGCCGCTGGGCATGACCATCTACTTTTCGATGATCCGCTACAACCTGCTCTACCCTGGCGAAAACCAGTTCGTCGGGCTGGAGAACTTCACTTACTTCCTGACCGACTCGGGCTTCCTGCCCGGCGCCACCAATACATTGTTGCTGGTCGGCAGCGTGTTGCTGATCAGCGTGGTATTCGGCGTGTTGATCAGTGCGTTGCTGGAGGCCAGCGAGTTCCTCGGTCGCGGCATCGTGCGGGTCATGCTGATCTCGCCGTTCTTCATCATGCCGACCGTAGGCGCGCTGATCTGGAAGAACCTGATTTTCCATCCGGTCTCCGGAATCCTTGCCTACCTCTGGAAACTGTTCGGCGCGCAACCGGTGGACTGGCTCGCCCACTACCCGTTGCTGTCGATCATCATCATTGTTTCGTGGCAATGGTTGCCCTTCGCGATTCTGATCCTGATGACCGCCATGCAGTCGCTGGACCAGGAGCAAAAAGAAGCCGCACGCCTCGACGGTGCCGGCCCGATCGCGATTTTCTGGCACCTGACCCTGCCCCATCTGGCCAGGCCGATTGCCGTAGTGGTGATGATCGAAACGATCTTCCTGCTGTCGGTGTTCGCCGAGATTTTCACCACCACCAACGGTGGCCCCGGCTACGCCTCGACCAACCTCGCCTACCTGATCTACAACCAGGCGCTGGTGCAGTTCGACGTCGGCATGGCCTCGGCGGGCGGCTTGATTGCCGTGGTCATCGCCAACGTCGCCGCGATCATTCTGGTGCGGATGATCGGCAAAAACCTGACTGACAAAGCCTGAGGCCTGCCATGACTCTCCAACAATCCCGCCGGCTGCAAAGCCTGCTGCTCGGCACCTTGGCCTGGGCCATCGCGATCGTGATTTTCTTCCCGATCTTCTGGATGGTGATGACCAGTTTCAAGACCGAAATCGACGCGTTCGCCACACCCCCGCAATTCATCTTCACGCCGACGCTGGAGAACTACCTGCACATCAACGAGCGCAGCGACTACTTCAGTTTCGCCTGGAACTCGGTAGTGATTTCCTTCAGCGCCACCGCGCTGTGCCTGCTGATTGCGGTGCCGGCCGCCTACTCCATGGCGTTCTACGAAACCCAGCGCACCAAAGGCACGCTGCTGTGGATGCTCTCGACAAAAATGCTGCCACCGGTGGGCGTGCTGATGCCGATCTACCTGCTGGCGAAGAGTTTCGGCCTGCTCGATACGCGTATCGCGCTGATCGTGATCTACACGCTGATCAACCTGCCGATCGTGGTCTGGATGATTTACACCTACTTCAAGGACATCCCCAAGGACATCCTCGAAGCTGCCCGTCTCGACGGCGCCACGTTGTGGCAGGAAATGGTCCGCGTGCTGTTGCCGATCGCCAAGGGTGGCCTCGCCTCGACCGTACTGCTGTCGCTGATCCTGTGCTGGAACGAGGCGTTCTGGTCGCTGAACCTGACCTCGTCGAAAGCCGCGCCGCTGACCGCGTTGATCGCCTCCTACTCAAGTCCCGAAGGGTTGTTCTGGGCCAAGTTGTCGGCGGTCTCGACCCTGGCGTGTGCGCCGATCCTGATCTTCGGCTGGATCAGCCAGAAACAACTGGTGCGCGGTCTCTCGTTCGGCGCCGTGAAATGAATATTGAAAAGCAAAAGATCGCAGCCTTCGGCAGCTCCTACATAAAGCATGCCGTCCCCCTGTAGGAGCGCCGCAGGCTGGGATCTTTTGATCTTAAAAAAACAACAACGCGGAGGCCCATTCATCATGGCCAACCTGAAAATCAAGAATCTGCAAAAAGGCTTCGAAGGCTTCTCCATCATCAAAGGCATCGACCTTGAGGTGAACGACAAGGAATTCGTGGTCTTCGTCGGCCCGTCGGGCTGCGGCAAATCCACCCTGCTGCGGCTGATCGCCGGGCTCGAAGAAGTCAGTGGCGGCACCATCGAACTCGACGGTCGCGACATCACCGAGGTCAGCCCGGCCAAGCGCGATCTGGCGATGGTGTTCCAGACCTACGCGCTGTACCCGCACATGACCGTGAAAAAGAACATGTCGTTCGCCCTCGACCTGGCCGGCGTACCGAAAGCCGAGGTCGAAAAGAAAGTCGGCGAAGCCGCACGCATTCTCGAACTCGGGCCGATGCTTGAACGCAAACCAAAACAGCTCTCCGGTGGCCAGCGTCAGCGCGTGGCGATCGGCCGCGCGATCGTGCGCAATCCAAAAATTTTCCTGTTCGACGAACCGCTCTCTAACCTCGACGCCGCGCTGCGCGTGCAAATGCGTCTGGAACTGCTGCGCCTGCACAAAGACCTGCAAGCGACGATGATCTACGTGACCCACGATCAGGTCGAAGCAATGACCATGGCCGACAAAGTCGTGGTGCTCAACGGCGGCAAGATCGAACAGGTCGGCTCGCCACTGGATCTGTATCACCAACCGGCGAACCTGTTCGTCGCCGGCTTCCTCGGCACACCGAAAATGGGTTTTCTCAAGGGCAAGATTGCCCGCGTCGATGCCCAGAGCTGCGAAGTCTCGCTGGACGCCGGCACCCGCGTCACCCTGCCGTTCAACGCAGCCAACCTCAGCATCGGCAGCGCTGTGACCCTGGGCATTCGCCCGGAACACCTGGAACTGGCGCAATCGGGCGACTGCACATTGCAAGTCACCGCCGACGTCAGCGAGCGCCTCGGCAGCGACACGTTCTGCCACGTCACCACTAATGCCGGCGAAGCCCTGACCATGCGCGTGCGCGGTGATCTGGCCAGTCGTTACGGCGAACAACTGAGCCTGCATCTGGACGCGGCCCACTGCCATTTATTCGATGCCGAAGGCGTGGCGCTGACGCGTCCACTGCGCGCTGCGGCCTGATTTCAAGAGACTTGCCCAATGAAACTCAATCAGCAAAATCTGCATGGCCTCGCAGCTGAAGTAAAACTGCCGGCGTACCGTCTCAGCGACACCCGTCAGGGCATCGCGCACATCGGCGTCGGCGGTTTTCACCGCGCGCATCAGGCGTATTACACCGATGCGCTGATGAACACCGGCGAAGCACTCGACTGGGCGATCTGCGGGGTCGGCCTACGTGCCGAAGACCGCCGCGCCCGTGACGATCTCAAGGAGCAGGATTACCTGTTCACCCTGTTCGAACTTGGTGACAGCGATGACACCGAAGTCCGTGTGATCGGCGCGATTCGCGACATGCTGCTGGCGCAAGACAGTGCTCAGGCGCTGATCGATAAACTCGCCGATCCGCAGATTCGTATCGTTTCGCTGACCATCACCGAAGGCGGTTACTGCATCGACGACAGTAACGGCGAATTCATGGCGCACCTGCCGCAGATTCAGCACGATCTGGCCAACCCGCAGGCTCCGAAAACCGTCTTCGGTTTTTTGTGTGCGGCCCTGGAAAAACGCCGCGCGGCGGGCATCCCGGCCTTTACCGTGATGTCTTGCGATAACTTGCCGCACAACGGCGCGGTGACCCGCAAGGCGCTGCTGGCGTTTGCCACTTTGCGCAATAGCAATCTGTGCAGCTGGATCGACGCCAACGTCAGTTTCCCCAACGCCATGGTCGACCGCATCACGCCGATGACCAGCACCGCGCACCGCCTGCAACTGGCCGACAAACACGGCGTCGACGATGCCTGGCCGGTGGTGTGCGAACCGTTTGTGCAGTGGGTGCTGGAAGACAAGTTCGTCAACGGTCGGCCCGCCTGGGAAAAGGTCGGCGTACAGTTCACCGACGACGTTTCGCCGTACGAAGAGATGAAAATCAAACTGCTCAACGGTAGCCATCTGGCGCTGACGTACCTGGGCTTTTTAAAGGGTTATCGGTTTGTTCACGAGACCATGAACGACCCGCTGTTCGTGCGCTACATGCGCGCCTATATGGACCTCGATGTCACGCCGCAACTGGCGCCGGTGCCGGGGATCGATTTGACCGAATACAAAGACACGCTGGTTGCGCGCTTCTCCAATCAGGCGATTGCCGATCAGCTTGAGCGGGTGTGTTCCGATGGTTCGTCGAAATTTCCAAAATTCACCATCCCGACGATCAATCGGTTGATTGCCGATGGCCAGGAAACCAGGCGCGCGGCGCTGGTGGTGGCGGCCTGGGCGCTGTATTTGAAGGGGGTCGATGAGAATGGGGATACGTATTCGATTCCTGATCCACGGGCAGCGTTTTTTCAGGCGCTGGTGGCGGATGACGGTTTGATGACTGAGCGGTTGTTGGCGGTTGAGGAGATTTTTGGCACGGCGATACCGCGTTCGGCGGAGTTTGTGGCGGCGTTTGAGTGGTGCTGCAATAGCTTGCGCGAGGACGGTGTGACGCGGACTTTGCAGCGGATTCTGGATTGAAAAGCCCCTTACCCTAGCCCTCTCCCAGTGGGAGAGGGGACTGATCGAGTGGTTTGTGCAAGTTACATCGACCTGAACGTCCGGAGTCGAACTCAGGTATTGAATAGCCCCGGTTTGAGAGAACCGGAGTCGAACTCAAGTTTTGAACAGCCCCTGATTGAGATATCCGCAGTCGAACTCAGGTTTTGAACAGCCCCCGATCGGCTCCCTTCCCCCTCGCCCCCCTTGGGGGAGAGGGCTGGGGTGAGGGGGTAAGCTCTTGATCTTCACCACACCCGAGTGGTCCACACATGACAACACAACAACTCTTCCTGGGCATCGACTGCGGCACCCAAGGCACCAAAGCCATCATCCTCGACGCCGCCAGCGGTCAAGTCCTCGGCCAGGGCGCCGCCGCACACACAATGATCAGCGGCGCCAATGGCCGTCGCGAGCAAGACACTCAGCAATGGCTCGAAGCCTTCGCCCTCGCCACCCGCCGCGCGTTGCTGGCGGCGAATGTCGACGGCCAGTCGATCCTCGGCATCGGCGTCTCCGGTCAGCAACATGGTCTGGTATTGCTTGATGATCAAGGTCAGGTGCTGCGCCCGGCCAAGCTCTGGTGCGACACCGAATCCAGCGCCGAAAACGACCGTTTACTCAACCATCTGGGCGGCGAAAAAGGCTCGCTGGAACGCCTCGGCGTGGTCATCGCGCCGGGCTACACCGTGTCGAAACTGCTGTGGACCAAGGAGCAACATCCGGAGGTTTTCTCGCGCATCGCGAAAACCCTCCTGCCCCACGATTACCTGAATTTCTGGCTGACCGGACGCAGTTGCAGCGAGTACGGCGACGCCTCCGGCACCGGCTACTTCAACGTGCGCAGCCGCCAGTGGGACTTGCAGTTGCTGCGCGATATCGACGCCAGCGGGCGTCTGCAAGCCGCGTTGCCGGAACTGATCGACGCCCACGAAGCCGTCGGCACCATCCTGCCGTCGATTGCCGAACAACTGGGCATCAACCCCAGCGCATTGGTGGCAAGCGGCGGCGGCGACAACATGATGGGCGCGATCGGCACCGGCAATATTCAGCCCGGCGCAATCACCATGAGCCTCGGTTCCTCCGGCACGGTGTACGCCTATTCCGAAGTGCCAAAAGTCAGCCCGGACGCCTCGGTCGCCACGTTCTGCTCCTCCAGCGGCGGCTGGCTGCCGTTGATCTGCACGATGAACCTGACCAACGCCACTGGCGCAATTCGTGACCTGTTCAAGCTCGACCTGGAGCAGTTCAACGAACTCATCGCGCAAGCGCCGATTGGCGCCGAGGGCGTGTGCATGCTGCCATTCTTCAATGGTGAACGCGTCCCCGCCCTGCCCCACGCGACCGGCAGCCTGCACGGCTTGACCCTCGACAACCTGACCGAGGCCAATCTGTGCCGCGCTGCCGTCGAGGGCACCACCTTCGGTTTGCGTTACGGACTGGATTTGCTGCGCCAGAATGGTTTACAAAGCCGCAGCATCTGCCTGATCGGCGGCGGTTCGAAAAGTGCGGTGTGGCGGCAGATCGTCGCCGACATCATGAACACCCCGGTGATCTGCACCGAACAAAGCGAAGCCGCTGCACTCGGCGCAGCGATTCAGGCGGCATGGTGCAAATCATGGTCGAACGGCCACGAAGACACCCTCGCCGATCTGTGCCAACGCTGCGTCAAACTCGACCTGAGCAGTGAAACCCTGCCGGTTGCCACGAATGTCGCGGCATTCCAGCAGGCTTATGAACGCTATCAACAGCATGTCGCAACCCTATAAAGAGCAAACAATTATGTATTTGGTGTGTGGCGAAGCCCTGTTTGATTTCTTCAGCGAAGACGATGCCAGCGGTCCGGCCTCGAAAGTGAATTTCAAGGCGATTGCTGGTGGTTCGCCGTTCAACGTCGCCGTGGGTTTACGCCGTTTGGGCGTCGAATCGGCGTTGTTCGGTGGACTGTCGACCGACTACCTCGGCCGGCGTTTGCAGCAAGTGTTGCGGGAAGAAGGCGTGCGCCCGGACTATCTGCAGGACTTCGCCGCGCCGACGACGCTGGCGATGGTTGCGGTCGGTGCCAATGGCTCACCGCATTACAGTTTCCGCGGCGAAGGTTGCGCAGATCGCCAGTTGAGCCTGGCGCATTTGCCGACGCTGGATCCTGAGGTTCGTGGCTTGCACGTCGGCTCGTTTTCGCTGGTGGTGCAGCCGATCGGCGACACCTTGCTCGCCCTGGTGCAACGTGAAAGCGGCAAGCGCCTGATCACCCTCGACCCCAACGTGCGCCTCAACCCCGAGCCGAATATTCAGCTGTGGCGCGAGCGCATCGCGACGCTGGTGCCGCTGGCAGATCTGATCAAGGTCAGCGACGAGGACTTGAGCCTGCTCTACCCCGAGCAGGATCCACAACGCGTGATCGAAGGCTGGCTCGAGCATCGCTGCCAGATCGTTTTCCTCACCCGTGGTGGCGACGGCGCTACTGTGTTCAGCCGCCAACACGGCACATGGTCAATCCCGGCCGCCTCGGTGAAGATCGCCGACACCGTCGGCGCCGGCGATACCTTTCAGGCCGCGCTGATCGCCTGGCTGACCGAACACGGTCTGGATTCGGTGGAAGGCGTGCAACAACTCGCTCGTGAGCAGATCGACGGCATGCTCAAGTTCGCCGTACAAGCCGCGGCACTGACCTGCAGCAAGACCGGCCCGGATCTGCCCTATCGTCACCAATTGAGCTGAGCGCGTAGACTGTCGGCCTTTTTGCGCACGACGGGATAACGGCTTTTGAATTACAGGCAGACGCTTGGACTACTGACACTGGCAACGCTACTGAGCGGGTGCGGCACCTCGCCGCCCCGTTCGCCGGAAGACATCTGTGAAATCTTCCGCGAAAAAAGCGACTGGTACGACGCTGCGCAAGTCACGCAAAAGCGCTGGGGCGTGCCGATTCAGGTGCCCTTCGCGATCATGTATCAGGAATCCGGCTACCGCTACGACGCCAAGACGCCGCGCAAATATTTGCTCTGGGTGATCCCGTGGGGCCGCGTCACCACTGCGTCGGGCTACGCCCAGGCGAAAGATGAAGTCTGGTCCGACTATCAGAAGAGTACCGGCAGACACGGCGCCGACCGCGAAGATTTCGACGACGCCATCGACTTCGTTGGCTGGTACATGGACAAGACCACCACCATCAACGGCGTCTACAAATACGACGCCTACAACCAGTACCTCAACTACCACGAAGGCTGGGGCGGGTTTCGCAACAAGACCTACGCCAGCAAAGCCTGGCTGATGCCAACGGCGCGCAAAGTGCAGAATCGCTCGGACGTGTATGCGCGGCAATATGCCGGCTGCAAGGAAGATTTGAATCGCGGCTTCTGGAGCCGGTTCTGGCACTGGTTGTAATAAATCCCCTGTAGGAGCTGCCGCAGGCTGCGATCTTTTGAGCTGGTTTTTAACCATCAACGTCAAAAGATCGCAGCCTGCGGCAGCTCCTACAATGGGGGCTGTTACAAGACGGAGAAGTTGTAGCTGACGATCAACCGCGTCTCATCGACATCCCGGGCAAACTTCTCGTAGTTGGTCCGGTAAGTCGCATTACGCAAACGCAGACTGACATCCTTGAACGTCCCCGTCTGAATCACATACTTCAACTCACTGTCGCGTTCCCACTCTTTGCCGTCCTGATCACTGCCCAACACTTTGATGTGATCACCGTTCACATAACGAGTCAGGAAGCTCAAGCCGTTGATACCGATTGCTTTGAAGTCATAGTCATAACGCAACTGCCATGAACGTTCCTGCGCGGCGGCAAAATCGTTGACCTGTACGTAGTTGACCAGATACGGATTGCTGCCATCGAGATACGGCATCGAATTATCACCGTTCATGCGCTGCCAGCCGGCGCTGAAAGTGTGGCCGCTGATGCCGTATGAAAGCATGCCGCTCAAGGCGCGGTTATCGATGGAACCGGCTTTTGCGTCACCGCTGTCGGCACTTTTCAGCAGGCGCAGATCGGCTTTCAACACGCCGCCAGCCAACGGTTGATTGGCCAGCAGGCCAACGAAGTGCTGACGGTAAACGTCTTCCAGTTCGGCGTAGTGGTACTGGCCGGTCAGGCGATCGTTGATCTTGTACTCGAAGCCGTACATGTCGAAATGATCGGAGGTGGTGTTGCACGCGTAACGCTTGTTCTTGCAATGCACGCGGATGTCTTGCGAATCGGTGGAATCACGCGCGGTGTATTTGTCCAGGCGCGCGGCCATGAAGGTCAGGTCCTTGAGCTCTTTAGAGGTCAGCATGGCACCGTTGAACATGGTCGGCAGCAGACGGCCGTCGTTGTACTTGAGCAGTGGCAGATCCGGAAGCAGCGCGCCGTATTTCAGCACGGTGTCCGAGACTTTGACTTTGGCGGTCAGGCCCATTTTCGCGTATTGGCCTTTCGAGCCGCGCGGATTCTCGCCACTCGATGGCAGCAAGCCGCTGTTGCTGCGGTCAGGGCTTGAATCGAGCTGAAAGCCAAGCATGCCCAGCGCATCAATGCCGAAGCCGACCGTGCCGTCGGTGTAGCCCGATTGCAGATTGAGAATAAAGCCCTGCGCCGACTCTTCACGCTTGGATGCGCCTTGATCGCTGGAGGTGTGCCCATCACGGAAGTCGCGGTTGAAATACACCGTGCGCGATTCGATTTTCGCCGTGGTGTCTTCCAGTAAACCGCTGGCCTGAACTTGCGCGGTAAAACCTGCGCATAGCACAAAGGCTCCGAAGCCAAGTGACCGGCGCGGGGTGATGAGAGGAAATGGGGGACGCATTAAAAACTCCAACAGTGCAGCGTTTGCGCAAGGGCGCAACAAGCCAGAAAAAATAGCTCCCGTCCCAGCTCGTCAAAGGGCCGGGAGGAAGAGAACACGCGGGGGTGAACGGCAATGATGGCAGATGGCTTTGACGGGCCAAAGGCGACTTTAGTCTGAAACTGACTGGCGATTCTTCAACCGTTGCTCGTAGGAATTGTTGCCACTGGCGCCCGGCAAGCTTTATCAAATGCCCGTGTTCATTGGTCGAAACGCGCTTTCTAAGGGTTTTCCCTATACCGCGTGTGGCCCATGCGTACGGCTTTTTCGCCTTGAACGAGGCGGCTTAATCCTCCATCATCCGCCCCCTGCTTATTCAAAGGACGGAATTCAAGGCATGCTGGACGCCAACGCAACCCACATTACCCTCACGCTCGAAGGCGCCAACGCCGACCTGCAAGTCCTCAGTTTCACCGGTCGCGAAGCCCTGAATGAACCGTTCCGTTTCGACCTCGAACTGGTCAGCGCCCGCCCCGACCTGAAGCTCGAAGAACTCCTGCACAAGCCCGGCGTGCTGACCTTCGGCGCCACCGGCGAAGGCACGATTCATGGCTTGGTGTATCGCATCGAACAAGGCGATTCCGGCAAGACCCTGACCCGCTACAGCATCAGCCTGGTGCCGCAACTCGCCTACCTGCGACACAACCACGACCAGCAGATTTTCCAGCAATTGAGCGTGCCGAAAATCATCGCCCAGGTCCTCGAAGATCGCGGCATTCTCGCTGACGCCTACGATTTCCAGCTCAGCGCCGAGTACCCGCCGCGCGATTACTGCGTGCAGTACGACGAGTCCGACCTGCATTTCATCCAGCGCCTGTGTGAAGAAGAAGGCATTCACTTCCACTTCCAGCACAGCAGCAGCGGCCACAAGCTGGTGTTTGGCGACGACCAGACGGTATTCCGCAAACTCAAAGCCGTGAGCTACCAGCAAGACTCCGGCATGAGCGCCGACAAACCGGTGATCAAGCGCTTCAACCTGCGCCTGGAAACCCGCACCACACGCGTTTCTCGCCGCGATTACGACTTCGAAAAACCGAAGATCCTCCCCGAAGGCGCAGTCAAATCCGACTTCGCCCCGGATCTGGAGGACTACGACTACCCCGGCCGCTTCACCACCCGCGAGCGCGGCAAATTCCTCTCCACCCGCGCCCTCGAACGCCATCGCAGCGACTACAAACTCGCCGAAGGCAAAGGTGACGAACCGACCCTCACCAGCGGCCATTTCCTCACGCTCGCCGAACACCCGCGCGCCGAGTGGAATGACCTGTGGTTGCTGCTGGAAGTCTTCCACGAAGGCAAACAGCCGCAAGTGCTCGGCGAGAACGTCACCAGCGACGTCACCGACCACAAAAGCGATTTCCACCAGGGCTACCGCAACAGCTTCCTCGCCACGCCATGGGACGCGCACTACCGCCCTGCCCTTGAACACCCGAAACCGAAAGTGCTCGGCAGCCAGACGGCCGTCGTCACCGGGCCGGCCGGTGAAGAGATTCACTGCGACCAATACGGCCGCATCAAGGTGCAATTCCACTGGGACCGCGAAGGCCAGTCCAACGACAAAACCACCTGCTGGATGCGCGTCGCCAGCGGCTGGGCTGGCGCAGCCTACGGCGGCATCGCCATCCCGCGCATCGGCATGGAAGTCCTCGTCACCTTCCTCGAAGGCGATCCCGACCAGCCGCTGGTGACCGGTTGCCTGTACCACAAGGAAAACGTCGTCCCTTACGACCTGCCGGCGAACAAGACCCGCAGCACCTTCAAGACCCTGAGTTCACCCGGTGGCAAGGGCTACAACGAGTTTCGCATTGAAGACAAGAAAGGCGTCGAGCAGATCTACATCCATGCCCAACGCGATTGGGACGAGAACATTGAGCACGACCAGAAGATTCGCGTCGGCAATGAGCGGCATGACACGGTTGAAGCCAATACGCTGAGTGAATTTAAGGTTGAAGAGCATCGGATTACGCATCTGGATCGCAAGAGCGAGATGCGTGCGAATGATCACCTGACGGTTGCAGTGACCCAGCACCTTAAGGTCGGGACTGCGCAGTTTGTTGAGGCTGGGACGGAAATCCATTACTACGCAGGCCAGAAAGTGGTGATCGAAGGCGCGACGGAGCTCACGGCCAAGGCTGGTGGAAGTTTCGTCAAGGTGGATGCCGGGGGCGTGACCATCAGCGGTGCTGAGGTGAAGGTCAATACCGGTGGCTCGCCAGGGGTTGGGACGCCTGCGGCACCATTGCTGCCGGGGCCGATGAAGGTCGCGGATGCGGATAAGGCTGGTAACGCACCACTCCCCGCCCGTCTGAATGAGTCAGGTATCACACCGTTGTGTGGAAAACAGAGTAACGGCGCTTGCAGCCGTAAGGATTGCACATGCATGTAAAAGCGCTGAACGCTCTGCTGGCAGAGCCTCGCTACAACTTCTCGGACCTGCCGGCTGCGAGCGAATCGCTCTGTTTCATCATCGACCAAGGGCTCCAGCCAAAAGCCTTGAGTCAACTCTACCGAGTAGGCGAACCGGTGGTTTCCCAAGAGTTGTTTTTCGGTACTGACTTCGCAGAGATTCCTGATGGCCCATTGTGGCTGGTGGCCCCCAAGGGCAGCAAAGTGGCAAACGTAGCGGCAAAACTTTGTGAGGAACGCTTTTCGGGAATTGCAATCTCAACACCCGATCCCGAAAAAGCATTGGCTCACGCGCGCTGGCTGCTCAGAGCCAACGACGGTTCCGGTGGGCAAAGCTTGTTGAGCTTCCACAAACCGAGTCTGTGGGCAGCGCTGGCGTTTACCGCGGGGAAAACCTTCGACCAGTTGCTCGGTTGCTGGAACGCTGTCTACTGCCCTGCGCCGATCCATTTCGGTCAGCAGCGGGGTCCATGGTTGGCCTGGAAAGCCAGCGAGGAATCGACGTGGCTTGGTGACAAAGCGGCATTCAATCTTCCTGAGGCTGCCGCGCAAGTTCAAGCGCGCCTGGGATGGGTTTATTGGGTGGATGAGGAATACGCAGCGTTTGAAGAGCCAGACGATGAGCGCTTGAACGACATCGCCGACAACCTCGACCTGCTGCTCAAAAGCAACATTTATGACGGTGATCACCTGCTCAAGCTTGGCCAAGCCGTGAACGGTCCGCTATTCGCAACACAGCCTGAGATCATGGCGATCCTGCAATCTAAGGACGAGTCGTTTATCAAAGTAGATCGGCTCCTGGAATCAGCCGCCGTCGCCCAACGTTAGGGCGACGCGACAACAGAACGGAATCACCATGGAAATCACGAATCACGCCGTCATGCCCGGCGAAACCCTGGGCCAGATCGCTTCGCGCTACAACAGCACCGTGGCGCAACTTCGCCAGCTCAACCCCTTCATCACCAATGCGGATAACGTCAAAGTCGGATGGAACCTGAGCGTGCCCAAAAGCGCTCAAGCGACCGCCGCGCCTGCCGCTCAGCCGCCCGCCGCGTCGCAAGCGCCTGCGCAGGCAGCCCCGGAAGCGCCCACTCAGTGCTCCGCTGAGGACCTGGTTGAACTGGATCCGGTCAAGGACACCCCAGATCAAAGTTCAAAGACCTTCAAACCCCACGCGCCTCCGTGTTCTAAAAAGTTTGCCAGCGCGATTTACGCCACCGAAGAGCAAGAATTCTGGCTGCTCCCGGAGCGAGCAAAGTCCGCCATCAAAGAATCGATGTTCGCGCTGGATAAAATGATTGCCCCCAGCAAACCACGTGATGCACGCCTGAACGGGCTGCAGGAATCGGGTTTGCTGGAATACTTCCTTGAGCCCAAGTTGAGCAACTTCCTCACGGGCGCGAAGCGTACGCGTATGGAAGAATTTGAAGCGATGGGGGATGAGATCGAAATCGATCCCGCCACCGCCAAAAAGAGGCAAAACGAAGTTAACGGAAACAAACCGGTAGCGGCCCCTGCACAGTCTCCACAAGAGGACACTGCGCAATCGCGCATGGACCGTCTAACGGCAGACCTGGCTACTGACCAGGACGTCCACCAAGCCTTTGCCGATTTTTACAAGCGGAGGGCTGAGTGGCATGCGCTGAAAAAAGAAGCGGTAGCGGCTGCGAAGCTGGAAGGCTACACCTACGAAAGCGGCTCGCTCTACTCCAAAGAGGCGATTGAGGCGCGCGCACGGGTGCAAGCCTATCTGGAAGCCCGCAAGAAACTCCTCGGCAACAAAGACTTCAAGCAAGTCCCGCTGGAAGACGTTGCGAAAGCCCTGGCGGAAAAGAAAAAAAGCTACGAAAACATCTGTAGCGGCATGAATGACTGCACCGCCGATCTGGTCGGGTATGTCTTGACGCTCTACAAAAACGCCGATGCGCTTGATTACCATGCTTACACTGAATCCATTATCAAAGCGTCTGAATACGGCATTGCACTTCCAGAATTCGCGCTGATCAGTGACGGCCTTCCTTCCGGCATCGAGCAGTTCAAACTGTATCTGGATACCGAGAAAGAGCAGGCGGAAGTTACAGCGCAGCTTCAAGAGAAATACAAACGCTGGATCGAGGCAACAGGCCAGAACGCCCAAGCGCCGGCGGGCCTGGTTGATGTGGAACGTACCAAATGGGATAGCCTGCAAAAGACCAAAGACGACCTTCAAGCAAAAGCCCAAAGCAATGTCAGCAACAGCAAGCCTGCGCGTTATCTGATTTGGGACCCGGAAGAGTTCCAGCCAAAACCGGTCGACCGCATGGTGAAACCGGGCTTTCCGCTGCGTGAAGTCAGTCTTTCAGATACCAAGGGTACGCCCTTGGGCTGGTTCAGCATGGCGAACCTGAAAGACGCAAAAAAGATCCTGAAAGAGGATTCAAAAAAAGCAGTCGGTTCAATAAAAAAGGTAACTGAAAGTTTGCCCGCGGACGCTACCGAAGGCTCCGATAAAAACAGCGAAATCAACTCGTTCCGCCAATGGCTTCTAGATCAGGGCGCAATAAAATTCAGCGATCAGGTCGGAGACTGTTTCGATGGAAAAGGCTGGTTCAAAGCCAAAGACTTTTATGCTTACTTGAAAAAGCAAGGCTATGAGGTCACTGAACTGGAAGACGACGCGACCCTGACCAACTGGGGCGAACACCTTCAGCAACTGGTGTTCAAGAAAAGTGTGCGCGGCAAAGTAAGACTTTTTGATGCCAGCCCTCAGGCGCAATTGGTCCGTTGCCTGACACCTCCACAGCCAAACATTCACGGCGAAGTAAAGCTCGAAGGCCCCAAAATGTCTGCCGCCGAGGGCTTCCAGATATCTGGCGAGATGGGACTGAGCCTCGACCTCGCCCGTGGCGAAGTTCAGTTGATGAAAGTCGACATGCCTGCCAAAGCCAGTGCTCCAGAGATCACGCTTGATTACTTCCTGGATGGCAGCCCGCAAAAAATGAATTTCGGCCGCTTCTCCTTCCACTTTGGTGTGAAGGCATGGGGCTACGCCGGAGCATCGTTGCTGCTAGCCGGCAGCGTCGAGCTGAGCCCGATCTTCGGCAACGTCAAGTACGGGGCGTCACTGAGCCCGGTAAAACGCGCACAGCGTGAAGATGCCTCCGCAAAAGAAGAACGTGCCGATCACGCCGCCGCCAAACAAGCCAAGGCCGACAGCGGCGACAACAGCCCTACTCCCGATCTTGAGCACCAGTCGAAATCCGGCACCTACGCCGATACCAAAAGCACAGATCAACTGCGAGGCGGCCGCTTCGCCAAAGTGCAAGTCGAAAACGGTGCAAAAGCCAGTTTCAACGTGTTTGGAGGCTTGCAAGCCGCGATTGAACTCACTGGAGTAATGAACTGGGCACCGCCCAAAGAACTCGTCGCCCTGCGCACCGCGCCAACGATGGGCGTTGGCAGCGCTAAAGACGCGAAAAGCGCGAATCCATGGCTGACAATGGCCAAGCTGAGCGGCTCCGTTGGAGTCGCGTTAGGTGCGGGCTTTCAGGGAACGGCGCAGGTGTCTCTGGATAAGGGGCGGTTTATTTTGAACTTGAAAGCGGCGGTAGTGCTGGGTCCTGGTGCTAACGGTAGCTTTAAGTTTGAAGTTGGTTATGAGGCAGTCGTTGACCTCATCAACTTGTATCGCAAGGAACTGCACAAAGCGAAAGGCAGAAAGGTAGAGTGGATGGAACCTGAAGCAGGTAAGTTCGCATCCGCGCTGAACGCATTAGGAGCAGCTGGGCTTAGTGTGGAAATGTCTTATCTTATGGGTTGGAGTTTAGTCATGGACTTATATGACGCAATGACCAGCGGAGGAAAAGGCGGCCCAATCGCTCATGCGATTATTGAGTACCAAAATCCCGACGAGTTAAAAAAATGGGTTATTGAGGCCACCCCTGCAGCGTTAGGGCCGATCTTGATGACACTAATGTCTAATCCGGAAGAATTCTCCATAGCAACAACGAAGCAAACTAGCCTAAGCACCTCAAAAGACGGTAAGAAAAAATACACCAGAGATACTGCATATTTAGCACAACAAACAGCCATTGAAATAATAATAACTCACATCACTACCAACGCCAAAGAGCAAGGAAGTCTACTAGAAGCTCAAAAACAATTTCAGCTAGCCTGCGCATGCATGAATAAGTTCGGAGTGGAACCGGTTGACCTCGGTCAAAAATATTGTGAAAACCGTTACGTGCTGGACAACTTCATGAGCGAACCGGTGCTTACAGCAACCGAGCCATTCGGAAACACAACAAGGGTTCGTTACAAGAAAAACGCTTCACTATTAGGTGAACCGTTTGATGGCTCCTGTAAAATTGTCATGAATGAAAACAGCTACATACCAAAGCCTTCTGTGAAATTCTCAGCTCCAGCGAGAAAATTAAATTGAAAAATATAAAATTATTCGCAACTACCTTCTGCGTCTGCTTTGTTTTACTCTGCAACACCGCGAACGCAACTCTCACAAAACAGCAAGAAGAAGCAAAGAAAAAAGGCATTGAGCTTTACAATCAATACAAAGCAATATCCGCAATCGAGTTTTTAAAGATTGCTGCCGAGGGTGGAGATGATGAAGCACTCTACTACCTAGGTGAATCAATAAGAAAAAACAACAGATACATGACTCAGGAAGCACAAAAAGCTTACGAGGAGTCAGCAAAAAAAGGCAATATTTATTCTATGATCCGGCTCGGAGGAGCGGACCAAGACTTGTGCGTAACCATGAAGAATTGTTCCCCCTCTGAGCAATCGCCTGAAGGCTGGATGAATGAAGCTAAAAAGCTTGCAACTGATCAGGCATCTCATGGAAATGCTGAGTCTATGTACTTGTTATGGGAAATAACAGGGAACGATGAATGGTTAGAAAAATCTGCAGAAAAAGATTTCGCTTTGGCGCAATTTCGTTTAGCGACTAAATATCAAGAAGGTGGCGGAGTATTCCTACTCCCCTCCAGAAGATCAGATGAAATCGAAAAGTGGATGAAAGCGTCTGCAGAGAATGGCTATCCTCCAGCTATGATGGGATTTGCCGCTGCCAGGCTTGAAAAAGCCGACTTTTCATCGTTTAGAACTTGGAATGAAAAAGCTGCAGATTCAGGCTACGTATCAGCGGTTTTTGGTTATGCTTCTTATATAGGCGAAGTTGAACCAAAATACGGATTCACCTCAGACCCATTGACGTCATATGCGCTACTATCAAATCTACTAGAGCTTGATGGTGGTGGAAACGTAATAAACAATGTTAACGATGTTTTGCCAGAAGTGGAAAAAAACCTGTCAAAAGAGCAGATAGGGAAAGCAAAAGAACTCGCAAAAACGTGGAAGGCCAACCATCCGCCTCTTTCGTTCTTCCCTGACAAGCTAGGATATTAACGCCAGTGAGGCTATTCAGGTATTTCTTTGTCGCAACATTTTTAATAAGTACCACGCCTGCTTTTGCGTCAAAATCAGCGAGCGGAGTTTCTGCAGGTATTGCGTTATATAATCAGTTAAAATTTGACGCAGCCTTTCTCTCATTAGAAAAAGAAGCGCAATCTGGAAATGTGGAGTCGCAATACTACTTAGGCGAAGCGCTAAGAAAGCGCAACCGATATATGACGCCAGAAGCACGGCACTGGTATGAAACGGCGGCGATGAATGGCTCCATATACGCTATGATTCAGTTGGGCAGAGCAAAAAACGATCTTTGCGCAATAATGGAAAACTGCCCACCGTCTAAAAAAACTTAAGCCGAGTGGTTCGTGGAAGCCAAGAAAATTACTTTGCCGAAGGCAAATGATGGCGATCCAGAATCTCTGTATTTAATGTACGAAATCACCTTGGATCATAAGTGGCTAGAGAAATCTGCAAATGCAGGATATCCACTCGCGCAATATTGGATGGCTGTAAGTGAAAGACAAGGTGAAGGTTACTTCTTCATTCCTGGAGGACGTGATGCGTCAGTAAGAAGGTGGCCACTTCTCTCTTCCGAGGGTGGCAACCCAAAAGCAATGATGGAATATCTAGAAACACTGTATGTAAAAGGAGAAATGGAGAGCACTCGGCACTGGCTTGAAGTGGCCGCAGCAACCGGCGAGCAAGCAGCTCTGAGCAACTATGGTGCGTACATTTCACATACTCCCGACAAAGTTGGCTACCCACTGGACCTAGTTAAAGGCTACGCTATTTTTTCTTTGTTAAAGGAGCTCGGCGACAGCGGTGGAGTGCAAGATTATGTTGACCGTAAAATTGAAAAGATTGCTGAAAAAATGACACCAGAACAAATTGAACAGTCAAAAATCGTTGCGCAAGAGTGGAAAGCCACCCATCCACCGATTTCTTTTTTCCCCGAAAAACTTAGCGACTGACTCCGATTTTTTGGTATTTCTTTAGGGAGGCGCGGACCGCCGAATTTTAATAGAAGACTAACCGCCCCCTTACTTCCGCAGAGAAGAAACAACCACCCATGAATTCAGCAAAGATACCAATAAAACAATGACTGCGGCGTTAACGTTGTTAACTATAATAGCAACCGAATCATCTGCTCTTACGCACGAACAGTTTCAGGCAAAAATCCAGGGCATTGAACTCTACAATCAATACAAAGCCATTTCTGCGATCGATTTTTTGAAAACCGCCGCTGACGGCGGAGATGACGAGGCGCTCTACTATCTGGGCGAAGCGTTAAAAAAAAAATTACCGCCACATGACTCCGGAAGCTAAAAAAGCATACGAAAGCTCCGCAAAAAAGGGGAATATCTACTCTATGATTCGCCTTGGGAGAATTGAAGACGACTTGTGTTCAACTATGAAAAACTGTCCAACAGGTGAAGACTCTCCTAGCAGCTGGGTAATTAAAGCTAAAAGCCTTGCAATTCAACGCGCAACGCAGGGAGATAGCGAATCAATGTACCTGTTATATGAAATGACAGGCAACGATGACTGATTAGAGAAATCAGCAGAGAACGGATTCGCATTAGCGCAGTTCCGTCTGGCGACGAAGTACCAAGAAGGGAGTGGTTCATTTTTACTACCCTCGAGACGCAACCAAGCTATCGAACGATGGATGAAGGCGTCCGCTGAAAATGGTTATCCACTTGCAATGATGGGGTTAGCCGCAATCATGATCGAAAAAAATGATTTAGCCTCGTTCAGAAACTGGAACGAAAAAGCAGCTGACTCGAGCTACGTAGAAGGTGTATTTGGATATGCATCCTACATAGGCGAAGAAAACTCAAAATACGGTTTCGCATTCGACCCAATAAAATCATATGCTTTACTTTCAAACCTGCTAGAACTTAATGGTGGAGGCAATGTAGTACGAGACGTCAATGACACATTACCTGACATAGAAAAAAACATGTCAAAAGAGCACATAGAAAAAGCAAAAGAACTCGCAAAAGCGTGGAAGGCAAACCACCCGCCTCTCTCGTTCTTCCCTGACAAGCTAGGATATTAACGCCAGTGAGGCTATTCAGGTATTTCTTTGTCGCAACTTTTTTAATAAGTGCCACATCTACTTTTGCGTCGCAATCAGCGCACGAAATCTCTGCAGGCATTACTTTATACAACCAGTTAAAGCTTGATGCAGCCTTTCCCGTATTAGAAAAAGAAGCGCAATCTGGAAATGCGGAATCGCAATACTACCTAGGCGAAGCGTTAAGAAAGCGAAACCGATACATGACGCCCGAAGCACAGCGCTGGTATGAAACGGCTGCGATGAATGGCTCCATATACGCGATGATTCGACTTGGCCGAAGCGGAAATGACCTCTGCAAAACGATGAGTAACTGCCCCGAGACCGAGCAAACTCCTTCCGACTGGCTACGCAATGTAGAAACGTTAGCCAAACCCAAAGCAGAACAAGGCGATGAAGAAGCCATGTACATCATGTACGAGGTGACGCTGAACCGAGACTGGCTAGAAAAATCCGCTAATGCTGGCAATGCTGAAGCGCAATACTGGATGGCCATAGGTGACCGCCAAGGAGAAGGCTTTTTACTTCTTTGGAAGCGTAATGAATCCGTAGGCAAATGGTTCAGGGCATCAGCAGAAGGTGGAAACCCGCGAGCCATGATGGAGTACGCCGCCTATTTGCATGAAAACGATGGTGATCTCAAAGAAGCTCGCCATTGGATAAAAATGGCTGCGGAGAAAGGGTACGAAAGTGGCGTAAGCAGCTATGGCGCCTATTTAGCACATGCTCCCGATCGATTCGGGTTCGAACTCGATTTGGTGAAGGGGTATGCAATCACTTCATTACTGAAGGATCTTGATGGAGGGGGCAACGTGCAAGTCTATGTTGAAGAAGTGCTTCCAGAAATTGCAGCGAAAATGACCCCGAGCCAGATAAAGGAAGCAGACGAATTCGCAGCCCAGTGGAAAAAATCACACCTACCCCTCTCATTTTTCCCTGACAAACTGGGAAACTGACCGTGGTCTCGGTTGTTAATCGCACAACAACCGACCGTTATTAACCGGCAGCAAGTGAATCAGCCCGCGTAAATTCGGCTGTTCACTCCTGCCGTTTTCACTACCCCATCAAACCGGCGCCTTCCAACTCAACATCTGCTGCTGTGCCACCTGCAGCAAATCATTGCCATCCTGCGTCAGCAGGTAAAGCGCATGGGTGATGTGTGGAATGTCTTGCACGTCGGCGTGCTTGAAACACAGGCAATGCAAGGTTTCGAGCAGGTCGGCGGCGGCGCGGATGCGCTGGACGGCGGCTTCGAGGATGTCTTTCGGGTTGGCTTGGGTGTCGATGAGCAGCGTCGGGGTTTCGGTGACGTTGCTGCTGAGGGAGAGATAGCGGCTTTGTAGCGGTTTAATTATTGGCATTTTGATTACTCAACTGTATTAGAAAGTAACCGCCATAACCGTGACCAAACGGTGGGAGGCGGCCGTGTACAGGATTGGTCAACCGAGAACAGTTCAAAACTCAGCTCGCCCGAAGGCGTCCTGCACACAGCCGCCACAGCAGTGCACTTCGCGGACCAGAAGATCCGCGCGGGGCAAATGATGGCACAAATGCAACGAACTTTTCTCAGGTGACCAAACCCGAACCACTGATTTTGCAGCGGCAACCGACAATAACCGCCCCGCTCCAGCCGCCGAAAGCAGACAAGGCACCAGCCTTTGTAGGAATTGGCCAAACATCCCAAAGAAATCGTCCCACTCCCTGACAGCCGGCGTTCAGCTTGGTTAACCATCCCTTAACGCCGCGGTCAAAAACTCTACTGAACCGCACGCCCTCAGCCATTCTGGCTGTTGCCCAGTGCGGCAGGTTCGGGTGAATCACGCCGAACTCTAGAACCGCCACACGGGAGTCCTTTCATGAACATTCGCCCTTTATTGCTCACCGCTGCCCTCGCCTGCACCGCGTTCGCCGGGCTGGCCCAGGCCAATGACACGTCCGCCACATCCAAAGCCGTGCCGTATGAGTACGGCATGCCGTTGCATGTGGCCAAAGTGGTGTCGTTGACCGAGACGCCAACACAAACCTGCAAGGTGGTCACGGCTGACATGAAGTACATCGACAACGCCGGTAAGCCTGAGGAAATCAGCTATCGAAAATTGTCTGACGCGTGCAACTTCCAGAACTGACGGAAAGCTCTGATTTGCGGGTCGGCGGTAGGCGTGGGGTGGTTTCGGCAGGTATGCTCGCAACCCTCCTCACTGCCGCAAGGATTCGCCATGCAGTTGTCGTTTCGCACGTTGTCGATCATTACTTCATCACTGTGTTTTGTGCTGACGCTGGCCTGGGGACTGTTCCCGGACATACTGCTGGCGATCTGGAGTATTGAATATTCCGAAGGCGCCGGGTTTGTCGCGCGGCGTGGCGCGGTGTTGTTTGCAGCGTTGGGGATGATGTTTTATCTGGCGCGCAATGCGCCGCCGTCAGTGGCACGAAGTGCACTGAGCAACGGTTTTACCATCGGTTGTTTTGGTTTGGCCGTGCTGGGTTTCGGCGAATGGCTGAATGGCCATGCCGGCCCCGGGATTCTGCTCGCGGTGCTGGTCGAGTTCGCGCTGGGCCTTGGTTTTGTGCAGGCCCGGCGCGTGACGGTCGAACTGAGTGAAACAGTCGGTTAAATCGCCCGCGATCGCGGACTGTAGTGATGCTGAGTAGTTTGTCGGGTCAGATCCGATCGCAGCCCTGCAATCAGTTCGTTTATTTCACGACAGCCATTGAGGTGGCTGGCGTCGATGCCGCTGACCAGCAAATCGACCTGATCGGTTTGATGATCACCAAACACCTTGACGGTCATCGACAGATCCGGCGACAGCGTGCACTGGCAGCGTTTCGGCAGAAAACTGCTTTCAATGATATTGCGTAGTTCCAAGGCAGACAGAAACATGGCGAACCCTCTCCTTACTGTGAGATTGCCAATCAAGTATTCACGCTGACCGTTTGCTGCCCCTGCACGGGTGTGTCCCCGCTGTTTCCTTGGGTGTGGCAAGCGGTGGTACTGCGAAATGCCCATTGGAGTGTAGGCGCCCAAATCCTGTGCGCCGCACTGAAAAGACGCATAAAGCGTGCCTTTCATCGGGTCAATCTGACCTACTTGTAAATCATGGACTTAGCCCGCTGGCCAGTATTGGGCCAGTTGCAAAATGCCAGAAACGCCTTTCTCTGCGTTGCATTTTGCAATCTCTTGCGGGTTTGCATTCAGCGCCCTTGGCAGTAAGAATGCTGGTTATCCACCCTACACCCGCAAGGAGGCTTCCATGGGTTCTTTACGCGTTCACGCGACCACCGGGCTGATCATCGCCAGCCTCTCCACCTTCGCCCACGCTGCCAAACTTGAAGACGTCGCGCCTTACCCGAAGGCTGAAGCCGGTTTCACCCGTCAGGTCATTCACCTGCCCAAGCAGGAGCAGGAGGAGAACTTCCAGGTAGAAATTCTCGCCGGCAAAACCCTTGAAGTGGATTGCAACCGCCAGCGTCTGGGCGGTGTGCTCGACGAGAAGAATCTCGAAGGCTGGGGATATCCGTTCTATCGGCTGGAAAAAGTCGTCGGTCCGATGAGCACGATGATGGCCTGCCCGCCAGGCTCGCAGAAGAAACGCGCCTTCGTGCCCGTCGTCGGTGATGGCTTCAAGCTGCGCTACAACAGCAAATTGCCGGTCGTGGTGTATGCCCCTGCGGATGTTGAGGTGCGTTATCGCATCTGGTCTGCGTCGGACAAAGTCGGTACAGCCCTTGCTGAATAACCTGAGCCAGGAGCGCAGCGCGTGATTACCTGCCACGTCAGATACGTCATCGATCCTTATCAACTGACCGAGTTCGAGGCCTACGCCAAGGCCTGGCTCGGCATTGTCGAGCGCTTGGGTGGCACCCATCACGGCTACTTTCTGCCGTCCGAAGGCGCCAGCAACATTGCTTATTGCCTGTTCAGTTTTCCTTCGCTGGCAGATTACGAAAGCTATCGACACATCGCGCTGACAGATCCGGAAAGCACAGCGCTGGTCGCTGGTCTGGTCGAGAAGAAGTTCATCGTCAGTTACGAGCGCAGTTTCCTGCGCCCATTGCTGCCCTGATCCGCTTTACGCCGGAGCGCCGTAGACAGCGGCGCGCTCGGCGACGTGGCGCAGACTGTCGAAGTTGATATTGGCACCCGAGTCGATGGCGACGAATGTCTGATCACGAGCGCCGGTTCGTGCGACGTGTTGTTTGATTCCCGCAACCGCCAACGCGCCAGAAGGTTCGGTGATCGAGCGGGTATCGTCGTAGATATTCTTGATCGCCGCACAGAGGTCATCGTTGCTGACCGTGATCACCTCGTCCACACAGAAGCGGCACACTTGAAATCCGTACTCGCCGATCTGCGCCACGGCCACGCCATCGGCGAAGGTGCCGACGTTGGGCAGCACTACACGGTGATCCGCCGTCATGGCTGCCTTCAGGCACGCCGAGTGCTCGGATTCAACGCCGATGATCCGGACTTCCGGCCGCAGGTATTTGATATAGGCCGCGATGCCGGCGATCAAGCCGCCACCGCCTACCGGGATAAAGATCCCGTCCAGCGCGCCCTGGTGTTGACGAAGGATTTCCATGGCCACCGTGCCCTGCCCGGCAATGACATCCGGGTCATCGAAAGGAGACACGAAGGTGCGCCCGGTTTGCTCGGCCAGTTGCAACGCATGGTCCAGGGCAAACGGAAAACTTTCGCCATGCAGCAACGCTTCGGCGCCGCGACTGCGCACGCCGATGACTTTCAGCTCGGGAGTCGTGGACGGCATGACGATCGTGGCGGCGATGCCCAGCTCGCGCGCTGCCAGCGCTACACCTTGCGCATGATTGCCGGCAGATGCGGTGATCACTCCGCGCGCTTTCTGCTCTTCACTCAACTGCACGAGTTTGTTGTAAGCGCCGCGGATCTTGAAGGAAAACGTCGGTTGCAAGTCTTCACGCTTAAGCAGAATACGGTTACCCAGCGCTTCGGACAGCGCTGGTGCCGCTTGCAGCAGCGTACGCACGGCAATGTCATACACCGGCGCAGCAAGGATCTTTTTCACGTAATGCTCAAGCAACGCTTGCTGGTCATCGGTGTATGTCATGTTCATCTCCTTGATAGCGATTTCATTCACTTATGTAGGAGCTGCCGGAGGCTCCTACATAAGCGGTGTTTCGAAAACCCTGGAGACAGAAAGTAAAAACCCGCCTCTAGGGCGGGTTGGGTGCTGCAGTCGTGAGCTAGCCCGCCAGATGAGGAATGGCGGTAATAATGCTTGGCTGGCAGCGCAATACGGTGGAAGTCATGGGCAGAAATTAGCTTGAGCGTCGCCGGCAAGTCAATGGTCAATTTTGCCTGACGTCTGTAGGCTGGCGATTCCGCTCATCAGTTCAAGGAACGAATGCATGATGTCTGTCGCCCTGCCCCTCACGGCTTTGCTTGCGTTTACCGGCTACACCGTTTCGGTGATGCTCCAGGCTGAACAATCGTTGATCGACTTCGGTATCAGTCTGGTGTCGCGCCCGGATACCGCGCAAGTGGTGATTGATTTGTACCTGCTGGCGACGTTGGCCGGGGTATGGATGGTCAAGGATGCACGGTCTCGCGGGCAGACGGTTTGGTCGGTGGTGCCCTATTTGTTGCTGACGGCGGTTTTTGTCTCGATCGGGCCGTTGTTGTATTTGGTGGTGCGCGGGATACGGGAACGGCGCAAAGGGGCGGATGTGGCGCAAGTGGGCTGATCAACATTATGTAGTGATTGCGAGATAGCTATCGCTGGCAAGCCAGCTCCCACAAGGATTCAGGTTGTTCGCCAGTAATGTGAACTGCCGAGAACCTGCGGGAGCTGGCTTGCCAGCGATGGCGATGGGTCAAACAATACGATTCATCTGGCCAGCCGCCGCAGACCAAACAGCATCCCGCCCGCCCCTAGCAGCATCACCGTCAGAAACAACGGATACGACACCCACCACGGCGTCCCGGCCGTCATCATGCTGAATTCCGACATGCCGCCGATGCTCGCAATCAGGTTCAACGGCAAAAACACTACGTTGATCAACGTCAGCTTGCGCAACAGGTTGTTCATGCTGTTGTTCATCAGATTGCCGCGCGCATCGATCAGCCCGGAAAACACCGTCGAATAGATTTCCGCCTGTTTGTAGCACTGGTTGTTCTCGATGATCAGATCGTCGATCAGGCCGATCGCTTCGCTGCTGAAGTGTTGCTTCTCGGCATGATTGCGCAGGCGTGTCAGCACGGCACCGTTGCTGTGCAGGGCGTTGATGTAATAAATCAGGCTTTCGCTGAGGTTGAACATCTGCACCAGATGCTGGTTCTGCATCGAGGCATTGAATTTCTGCTGCAACTCACGGGCGACCAGTTTGATCACCTTCAAATGGCCGAGGTAGTGATGAATGTTGTTGAACAGCAGATCGAGCAACACATCCAGCGGTGTGTTTAACGGCTGACGGGTGCCGAGGCCCTGCAGTGGCGTGTCATCGGTGGCAATCACCAGCAATTGCACCGGCGAAAACAACAACCCGCAAGACGAAACCTCGAAAGCCAGACTGCCGCCCCCGGAATAATTTTCCGGACGTTTCCAGATCAGGAACAGATGATCCGGGTGAAACTCGATCCGCGACACTTCGTCCGGGTCCAGTGCCGAGGCCAATGCGTGCTCGTCGACCTTGAAATGACTGTGAAGCAGATCACGCTCGGCCGCATCGGGGTTGCTGAACAGCATCACCCCGGCGTCCAGTCGTTCGACCCGCTGCAACGCGCCGTGGCTCAGTGCAAAGCTGTTGATCATCGGCGGATCACCAGGCCTGGCCGCGACGCTTCAGCTCCAGCCGTCGCACAAACTCTTCGAGCACCAGTGAATACAAATCGTCCTGCAGGTAAGCGTCTTCGATGCCGGCGTCGAGGTTGGGATTGTCGTTGACCTCGATCACCACCACTTTGTCGCCCGCCTGTTTCAGGTCGACGCCGTAGAGACCATCGCCGATCAGATTGGCAGTCTTTACCGCGAGTTCGACCACTGCGCGCGGCGCTTCATGAACCGCCAAGGTGCGACATTCACCGTTGATGTCCTGCCCCTTGGCTTTGTGGTTGTAGATCTGCCAGTGGCCCTTGGACATGAAGTATTGGCAGGCGAAGATCGGCTTGCGGTTGAGGACGCCGATACGCCAGTCGTACTCGGTGTAGAAAAACTCTTGAGCCAGCAACAGCACCGAGTGCTCGAACAGTTCAGCGGTGGCTTCAAGCAGTGCCTGCTGGCTTTCGACCTTGATCACGCCACGCGAAAAACAACCGTCGGGGATCTTCAGTACCAGCGGAAAGCCCAGACGTTCGCCGACACGCTCAAAATCCTCGGGTCGCTCCTTGTAGAGAATTTCGGTGGCGGGCATGCCCAACTGATGGCTGTTGAGCAGGTCGGTCAGATAGACCTTGTTGGTACAGCGCAGGATCGACGCCGGGTCGTCCATCACCACCAGCCCTTCGCTTTCAGCTTTTTTCGCAAAACGGTAGGTGTGGTTGTCGACACTGGTGGTTTCGCGGATCAGTAAACCATCGTACTCGGCCAGACGCGCGTAGTCCTTGCGTTCGATCAGTTCGACATCGATGCCCATGCCCTTGCCCACCCGCACGAAGTTTTCCAGCGCCTTGCCGTTCGAAGGGGGTAATGCTTCTTGCGGATCATGCAGGATCGCCAGGTCATATCGGGCCACTTGCCGTGAACGCGGCACACGCCAGACTTTACGACTGAAACTGTCCAGAGCATTGGCAAACTGGTCTTCCTGATCATCGCGTAACTTGTGCAAGGCACCGGACTTTATGCCCTCTATGTGCCAACCATTGGTTCGGCGAAACTCAACTAGCAGGATCGGACAGGGAAACACTTCAAATAACTGACGGGCGAGATCCTGCAAGGGTTCGATATGTGTCCGGCCAAAATAAAGTGTCAGCGTGAAGCCTTCCGTATCGCTATAGAGATGATGACTCAGGGCTTTTTCCAGAGTTTTATCCAGGTCGTCCAGGGCCAGGCCGTAGAGCGATTTTTTAGTCAGTTCACTGATCGTACGTACCGATGGAATAACCTTGTGGCCGCGGGCTTCAGCCAACAGCGAGCAGTAGTAGCCGTGGCCCAGATACTTGTAACTGCGGCACAGATTGATCACCTGAACCCGTTTGCCCGCCTCGCCTTCACGGGTTTGCTCAAGGTATTCCTGCGCCGTGATGATGTCTTCGCTGGGGAAGTACGAAGCCCAGTCTTCCTTGCGTTCGACGATGATCAGCACCTGACTGGAAGTTCTAACCGTTGAATTTAAAAAAGTTGCCGTCGGCAAACTTTGCTCGGATACTTCGCGCCAATGACCCTGTACCGCTGACATAGAGATTGATCCGTTGGAGAACAAGACCTTTTCTATTAAGCACGAAGTTTTTCGAAAGTCTCGTTTCGTTACGCAACTTTTACGGTGGTCATATGAGTGCTGTTTTTCGTTTGGCGGTAGTTGAAGATTTGCCGGCGTTGCTGGCATTGGAAATGCAATGCTTCACCACCGATCGGCTCACCAGTCGCAGCTTCCAGTGGATGATCACCCGGGCTAACGGGCAGTTGCTGGTGGCAGAATCCAGCGGCCAGTTGCTGGGTTACGCACTGGTGTTGTTTCATCACGGGACGTCACTGGCGAGGCTGTACTCCATCGCTATTGCCGCCGAGGCACGGGGCAGCGGATTGGGCAAACAACTGCTGCAACGGATCGAGGCCGTTGCCCTTGAGCATGATTGCGCCTACCTGAGGCTGGAAGTACGCACTGACAACCCGGCTGCGATTGCCCTGTACGAGCGCAACGGCTACCGGCGCTTCGCGGTGATTCACGATTACTACGAAGACCATGCCGATGCACTGCGCCTGGAAAAACGCATCCTCGAGCATCGCGACTCGCGCAGCATCAAAGTGCCCTACTACCCGCAAACCACCGAATTCACCTGCGGCCCGGCCTGCCTGCTGATGGCCATGGGCGCGTTACAGGCCCAGCGTTTAATGGAACGTCGCGAGGAGCTGCAGATCTGGCGTGAAGCGACCACGGTGTTCATGACTTCCGGCCATGGCGGATGCAGCCCGCAAGGATTGGCGCTGGCCGCTTGGCGACGGGGTTTTAAGGTACGCCTGCAGTTGAGTCTGACCGGGCCGTTGTTTCTCGATGGCGTGCGCAATAGGCATAAAAAAGACGTCATGCGCTTGGTGCACGAGGAGTTCATGGCGCAATTGGCGGAGTGCGACGTCGAGCAGGTGATCGGTGTTGCTCTGGACCTCCCGCGGTTACTCGCCGCTGGGGGACAGCCGCTGGTGTTGATCAGCAGCTATCGGCTGACTCGTTCCAAGTCCCCGCACTGGGTGATGGTCACCGACTGTGATGAGGACTTTGTTTATCTGCATGATCCGGATGTCGATCACAGCCAGCATCGCCAGCCGATTGACTGCCAGCACGTGCCTGTCAGTCATGAAGAGTTCGAAAAAATGTGCCGATTTGGCCGGGGCAAGTTGCGTGCAGCAGTCGTCCTGTTCTCCCGCGAAACATAAGCCCCTTCCGTATCTGTAGGAGCTGCCGAGTGCAACGAGGCTGCGATCTTTTGATCTTGTTTTTTAAAATCAAAAGGTCGCAGCCTCGTTGCACTCGACAGCTCCTACAGGGGGGATGGCGGTCAAAGGCTGGGTTTGAGGCCTAGTTTGTAGAGGGAGCCGTTCGACTCATCCGTGAGGACATAGAGGTAGCCGTCCGGGCCTTGGCGTACGTCGCGGATGCGCTGCTTGAGTTCGCCGAGCAAGCGTTCCTCGTGCACAACCTTGTCGCCATCGAACTGCAAGCGGATCAGCTCCTGCGTCACCAGCGCGCCGATAAACGCATTGTGTTGCCACGGTTTGAAGCGGTCACCGTCGTAGAACGCCATACCGCTGACACCCGGTGACTTTTCCCAGACATGATGTGGCGCAACCGTGCCTTCGACGGCCTTGCCTTGCGCCTCGGGGATCGGCTGCATGGAATAGTTGATGCCATGGGTCGCCAGCGGCCAGCCGTAGTTCTTGCCGCGCTCGATGATGTTGACCTCGTCGCCACCGCGCGGGCCGTGTTCATTTTCCCAAAGCGTGCCGTTCCACGGATTCAGTGCTGCGCCTTGCGGGTTGCGGTGGCCGTAGGACCAGATCTCCGGACGCACGCCAGACTGACCGACAAAGGGGTTGTCGTCTGGCACTCTGCCGTCGGGATAGATGCGCACGACCTTGCCTTGCAGTTTGTCGAGGTCCTGCGCGGTTGGCCGGTCGTTGTTTTCGCCGAGGGTGATGAACAGATAGCCGTCACGGTCGAACACCAGACGCGAACCAAAGTGATTGCCTACCGAAAGTTTCGGTTCCTGGCGGAAGATCACTTTGAAATCCTTGAGCGACTTCAGGTCATCCGACAGTCGCCCACGCCCTACCGCCGTGCCAGCCTTGTCGCCAGCACCGCCGCCCTCGGCGTAAGACAAGTACACCAGGCGATCCTGTCTGAAGTCCGGCGACAACACTACGTCGAGCAAACCACCCTGGCCCTTGGCCCAGACTTGCGGCACACCGCTGATCGGTGCTGACAGCTTGCCATCGACACCCACCACCCGCAGGTTGCCCGGGCGCTCAGTCACCAGCATGCCTTGGCGATCCGGCAGAAACGCCAAGGCCCATGGATGTTCAAGACCTTGGGTAATCGTGGTGACTTCAAGAGTGCCCTGTTCGCTTTGCAATTCTTTGGGCGCTGCGGCAAACGCTGGAGCACTGATCAGTGCGCCGACGCAAAGGCTGGCTAGAAGGGTTTTACGCAACATGCACGATTCCTTTTGTTCGTCTCAAGGCTGACAGGCTTCAGTCCTGTCGTTTAACGGGTAGTACCGGTGCTTCGTGAAGGTGGATTGGGGATGAAGGTTGGCGGTGTACTCGGCACCGAGCGGATTGGCTGACCATTGCCGATACCACGGTTTTCGAGGGTCGGCGGGCGCGGCGCCGGCACGGTGTTGGGGCCACGGATCGGCGGTGCACTGGGTTGAGTGCCCTGCATGCTGTTGGGGTTAGCCCGGCGGATCGGACTGTTGTAGGGATTGTTGCTGTTGCCGGTCGGACTTTGTGCCAGCAGCAGCGTGGAGGACGGCACGTCCGCATGAGCCCAGCCCGCACCGAGGCTGAGGAAAGCGATGACAAACAAAAATCGGTTCATGGGACGGCCTCTCGATGCGCCAGGGATAGTGCCTTCGAGTCCACGCTACGCCCAGGGTTCGGATTTGTTAAGTCACAGCCTTTAAACAACATGTAACACGGCTTGACCAAGTCAGCGGCAGCCGCCGCAATCACTGGAAACTTTCGCCCGCCGCAACAGGTCACCTGATCATCACTCGGAGAACTCACCATGGCTCGGGCAATCTGGAAAGGCGCGATCAGTTTCGGACTGGTACACATCCCCGTCGCGCTGGTCTCGGCGACCTCGTCGCAAGGCGTCGATTTCGACTGGCTCGACAGCCGCAGCATGGATCCGGTGGGCTATAAACGCGTAAACAAAGTGACCGGCAAAGAAGTGACCAAAGAGCACATTGTCAAAGGCGTGGCCTACGAAAAGGGTCGCTATGTGGTGCTTAGCGAAGAAGAAATCCGTTCAGCGCACCCGGTCTCAACGCAAACCATTGATATCTTTTCCTTTGTCGATGCCGAGCAAATCCCCCTGCAAAACATCGACACACCTTATTACTTGGCACCCGACAAGCGCGGCGGCAAGGTGTATGCGCTGCTGCGTGAGACGCTGAGCAAAACCAACAAGGTTGCCCTCGCCCGTGTGGTTTTACATACCCGCCAGTATCTGGCGGCGTTGATGCCGCTGGAATCGGCGCTGGTGCTGGTAAAGCTGCGTTGGCCACAGGAGGTGCGCAGCCTCGATGAACTGGCACTGGGCAGTGAGGTGACCAAGCCGCAACTGGCAAAAGGTGAGCTGGACATGGCCAAGCGACTGGTGCAGGACATGAGCGCAGACTGGAAACCCGAGGATTACAAGGACGAGTTTGAAGACAAGATCATGGCCCTCGTCGAGAAAAAGGCCCATGAAGGCAAGATCGAAGATGTCGAGACTGTGGGTGGCGAGGAAGAGCGCAAGTCTGCGGATGTGATTGATTTGACGGAACTGCTCAAGCGCAGTCTGGGCGGGAAAGCGGCGCCGAAGCCGAAAGCCAAGGCTGCGCCGGCGAAGAAAACGAAGAAAGCGTCAGGCAACTGACAGGTTGTTTTTGCGAGAGTCGTAGCACTCCGACGCGACGCAGACCCAATGCAGGAGCTGCGGCACGCTGCGATCTTTTGACTTTGATCTCTCTGCTGCAAGATCAAAAGATCGCAGCCTCGTTGCACTCGGCAGCTCCTACAGAAATCAAATGATCCGTCAGATCAGAATGAAGATCGCCAGCAAACTGCCGAAGATCGCCCACTTTTCCATGTAGTACAGCTTGCGATTACGCTTTTTCAGCTCTTTGCCACGCAAACGAATCTTGTAGATTTTGGTGAACAGGCGATTGATACCACCGGTGCGATCACCGGCATCGTTCGGCGCACCCGCCGCCGACATCACGGTGCGACTGAACCAGCTGTTGAACGCCGCCGCCCAGCGGTACTTCAGCGGACGCTCGATGTCACAAAAAAGGATGATCCGGTTTTGGTCGGTGGTGTTTTCCGCGTAATGAATGAAGGTCTCGTCGAACATCACCGCTTCGCCGTCGCGCCAGTGATAGTTCTCGCCGTCGACGTTGATGTAGCAACCGGCATCGTTCGGCGTTTCCAGGCCCAGGTGATAACGGTAGGAGCCGGCATACGGATCACGGTGGCGCACCAGTTTTGAACCCGGTGGCAGCTCGGCAAACATCGCCGCCTTGATCGAACCGATGCTTTGCACCAGTTCAGTGGTGCGCGGGCACAGTTTCATGGCGGACGGATGGCTTTCGCCGTACCACTTCAGGTAGAAACGCTTCCAACCGGTTTTGAAGAACGAGTTGAAGCCGACGTCATCGTACTGGTTCGAGCGCTTGATCTCGCCGGCGCGCAGCAAATTCTGGCCTTCTTCGCGAATCTCCTGCCAATGCGCCTGCAACGGGCTTAGATCAGGAAATTCCGCCGGATCGAGGAAAGGCTTGTTGGGCTTTTTCGAGAACAGGTAAAGGAAGCAGTTGATCGGCGCGAGAAACGTCGAATGATCGCTGAGTTGGCGACCCAGTTTGTGACGCACACGGCCACGAAGATGAACGTATGCAATCGAAATGACATAAATAGCAGCAATGATGAGTTTCACGGAAATCGTCACACGTCAGAAGTGAACAAACTGCGCGCCTGGCGGCCTGAGGCCCAGCGTCTGATGCAGTGGTCTGATTACAAATGGCACATCCATGAGCCCGCGCCATTCTGGGGCGCTGGGTGAATGGATGGCATTTTAGCCACACTTTGTAACCGATGGTGAGCCTTCATCTGTGAAAATCTGTCTCGCGAGCATGCCAATCGGCGATCGTGACGTCATCGCCCTATCGTTTAAAGAGCCAGACCAGTACAATCGCCGCCAAACTTTACGCGCCCCCCTTGGTTGATGACGGGTCTTTCCCGCTTCAGCGCACTTTGACTCGGGCCAAGCGCTCCAGCCGCACCCTCGCTACTCGAATGCTTCGCAGGAAAAACACTTGATCTCTACAGCTAACATCACGATGCAGTTCGGCGCCAAGCCGCTCTTCGAAAACGTTTCGGTAAAATTCGGCGCGGGCAACCGCTACGGCCTGATCGGCGCCAACGGTTGCGGCAAGTCGACCTTCATGAAAATCCTCGGTGGCGATCTTGATCCGACCGGCGGCCAGGTCATGCTCGAGCCGAACGTACGTCTGGGTAAATTGCGCCAGGATCAGTTCGCCTACGAAGAATTCACCGTGATCGATACCGTGATCATGGGTCACGAAGAGCTGTGGAAGGTCAAGGCCGAGCGCGACCGCATCTACTCGCTGCCGGAAATGTCTGAAGAAGACGGCATGGCCGTGGCCGAGCTGGAAACCGAATTCGCTGAAATGGACGGTTACACCGCCGAATCCCGTGCCGGTGAACTGTTGCTGGGCCTGGGCATCGGTATCGAGCAACACTTCGGTCCGATGAGCGAAGTTTCGCCAGGCTGGAAACTGCGTGTATTGCTGGCGCAGGCACTGTTTTCCGATCCGGAAGTGCTGTTGCTCGACGAACCGACCAACCACCTGGACATCAACACCATTCGCTGGCTGGAGAACATCCTGACCCAGCGTAGCAGCCTGATGATCATCATCTCTCACGACCGTCACTTCCTGAACAGCGTGTGCACGCACATGGCTGACCTGGATTACGGCGAGCTGCGCCTGTTCCCGGGCAACTACGACGAGTACATGACCGTGGCGACCCAGTCCCGCGAGCAACTGCTGTCGGACAACGCCAAGAAGAAAGCGCAGATTACCGAGCTGCAATCGTTCGTCAGCCGCTTCTCGGCCAACGCCTCGAAAGCCAAGCAGGCCACGTCCCGCGCCAAAGCGATCGACAAGATCCAGCTGGCCGAGGTCAAGCCTTCGAGCCGTGTCAGCCCGTTCATCCGTTTCGATCAGAACAAGAAGCTGCACCGCCAGGCTGTCATGGTCGAGAAGATGGCCAAAGGTTTCGACGGCAAGCCGCTGTTCAAGGACTTCAGCTTCCAGGTTGAAGCCGGCGAGCGCGTAGCGATCATCGGTCCGAACGGTATCGGCAAAACCACCCTGCTGCGCACCCTGGTCAATGAACTGACCCCGGACGCGGGTAGCATCAAGTGGACCGACGCCGCCGAGCTGGGCTACTACGCCCAGGATCACGCTCACGACTTCGAAGACGACGTCAGCCTGTTCGACTGGATGGGTCAATGGACTCAGGGCGAACAGATGATTCGCGGCACTTTGGGCCGCATGCTGTTCTCCAACGACGAGATCCTCAAGTCGGTCAAAGTGATTTCCGGTGGTGAGCAAGGTCGCATGCTGTTCGGCAAGCTGATCCTGCAAAAGCCGAACGTGCTGATCATGGACGAACCGACCAACCACTTGGACATGGAGTCGATCGAGGCGCTGAACCTGGCGCTGGAAAACTACCCGGGCACGCTGATCTTCGTCAGCCACGACCGTGAGTTCGTATCGTCCCTGGCCACGCGCATCATCGAGCTGACTCCGGATGGCGTGACCGACTTCAGCGGCACCTACGATGACTACCTGCGTAGCCAGGGTGTGGTGTTTTAAGAGCAGCTTCAAGAGTTGAGCTGCTAGCTGCAAGTCAAAAAGCCCTGTCCATGTGACAGGGCTTTTTGCATTCAAGGCGAGGGATTTGCTGGTCTGACTCCTTCGCGAGCAAGCCCGCTCCCACAGGGGAATGCATTCCAAAGTGGGAGCGGGCTTGCTCGCGAAGAGGCCATCAGTGACGACATCAGTCTTCAGGAAAATAGTTAGCCTGCTTCCTTTTATTTCACGCCCACGCCATGATGCAAGCTCTCCCACCGCCGCCCGCGAACGAGTCCTCATGTCTGCGCAGCAACAGCCCCCGCAAACCTCCATGGCGATCACCCTGCAGATCGTCTCCATCGTTTTCTACACGTTTGTCGCCTTCCTCTGCATCGGCCTGCCGATTGCGGTGTTGCCGGGTTACGTCCATGAACAACTGGGTTTCAGCGCGATCATCGCCGGGCTGGTGATCGGCTCGCAGTACCTTGCCACCCTGCTCAGCCGGCCGATGGCCGGGCGCATGTCGGACACCATCGGCACCAAACGGGCGATCATTTACGGTTTGTGGGGGATCGTGCTGAGTGGCGTGCTGACGCTGATTTCGACGTTGCTGCAAAGCTTTCCGCTCACAAGTCTGTTGATCCTGATTGTCGGTCGCCTACTGCTGGGTATCGCTCAGGGGCTGATCGGCGTCGGCACCATCAGTTGGTGCATGGGCCAGGTTGGTGTCGAACACACGGCAAAATCGATTGGCTGGAACGGCATTGCGTCTTACGGTGCGATTGCCATCGGCGCGCCACTGGGCGTGGTGATGGTTGCCGATTACGGTTTCACCAGTCTCGGCATCGCCCTGGTGGTACTGGCGGCCGGCGCGCTGCTGCTGATTCGCAACAAACCGTCGGTGCCGGTGATTCGCGGCGAACGGCTGCCGTTTTGGGCCGTGTTCGGGCGGATTGCACCGTTTGGCGCCAGTCTGACGCTGGCCTCGATCGGCTACGGCACGCTGACCACCTTCATCACCCTTTATTACCTCAATCGCGGCTGGACCGGCGCGGCGTACTGCCTGACGGTGTTTGGTGTGTGCTTCATCCTGTCGCGGCTGCTGTTTATCTCGGCGATCAGTCGCTTCGGCGGCTTCACCTCGGCCATCGCCTGCATGACCATCGAAACCGTAGGGCTGGTGATGCTGTGGCTGGCGCCTACTACCGCTTTTGCCCTGGTCGGCGCCGGATTGGCGGGATTTGGCTTATCGCTGGTGTATCCGGCGCTGGGTGTCGAGGCGATCAAGCAGGTGCCGAGTTCCAGTCGCGGCTCAGGCTTGGGCGCTTACGCGGTGTTCTTTGATCTGGCGCTGGCGATTGCCGGGCCATTGATGGGCGCGGTGGCGTTGAATCTGGGGTATTCGTGGATATTCTTCTGTGCGGCGTTGTTGTCGGTGATCGGTTTGGGGCTGACTTTGCTGCTCAGGCGCCGCGCGGCGGTTTGAAACAGGATCAAAAGATCGCAGCCTTCGGCAGCTCCTCCATGCGCTGCCGGATGCTGCGATCTTTTGAATTATTGATCGGCGGTTTGCATGCCCGCCCGGGTCGGCTGGCCCAGCGCATGGGAGAAGAATCGTCCTGCCTCGGAGATGAGGTTGCGGTGAATGTCTTCGCGATCAACGCCATCGGCATCGGTACACAACGCCGGCATGGCAAGAATCTGTGCTTCGGTGCACGGCGCCATGAACACGAAGTGCCCTGCCCCGGCCAGTAACTTGAAGTCCGGTGCGGTCGGCAGTTTGCGCGCCAGGGCCGCCGCGTTTTTATCGAACGCGACGAGTTTGTCGCCATCGCCGCTATACAGCAGCACCGGCACATGCACGTCGGCCAGCGTATGACGGCCGAATTTGAGGCTGAGCGGCGCCATCAACAGCAAGGCGTGCACGCGCGGATCGGCGACAGGTTGCAGGTCATCGCGGTCAACGATGAGCTCGCCTTGGGTGTTGCAGGCGTCACGGTCGTCCGGACGTTCCTGGCAATAGCGCCGCAGACGATCGAGATCCGGCTGCGCCCCCGACAGAATCAGTGCCGTCTCACCGCCCGCCGAATATCCGATCACGCCAACCTGATCGGCATTGACGAAGGGTGCGAGCATACGGTCGCCCAGCGTCGCGGTAATCGCTTCGGAAATCTGGATCGGCCGTCCGTACAGATTGCTCAAGGTGCCGAGCCGACTGTGATCCTTGGAGTTGTCGCCAGGATGAATCACCGCCACCACGACAAAGCCTTTGCGCGCCAGCGACGTCGCGAGATCGTGCAAGGCCAGCGGTGTGCCGGTGTTGCCGTGGGACAGCATCAACATGGGGAAGCGGCCGATGGCGACTTTCGTGTCTTCGCCGGCTTCGACCGAATAACCTTCGAGCAGGCTCATGTGCTCGCGGTCGCTCGAGGGATAGAACGCGATGGCGCGCATCGGTTGCAGATCCAGCGGATCGAGGAACGTCATCTCGTGGTAGCCGACGCTCCAGACGGGATGGCGGCCGGGCGCGGCATGCACTGTGTTAAGGCTGCCGAGCAGGCAAATCAGTAACGTTGCACAAAGACGCATCATGGGATGCCCCACCCTGTTGTTACTCAATCGAAAGATCCATTGCGTTGCGGGCCTGAAACGCCGGGGATTCGGTGTTTCGGTACGACAATGCATTCAGACGCTGATTGTGTGACTGCATAACCCGGGCCAGATTATGTAACAGTCGGAAACAAAAAACTCCGCATTTGGCCCTTGCAGAACCAGAATACAGAGTTTTTTGGGTGTTACCTGAACCTCAGCTGTTCTTTACGCAAGCCTTACGCTGCGGCGAACAATTGCTCGCTGATCTTCGCTTGAGCAGCAGTCATGGCGTTGTTGCGCACTTCGTCGCCATACGCCAGGCCTTCAGCGCGGACGATTTCGATGTCAGTGATGCCGAGGAAGCCCAGTACCAGCTTGAGATATTCCTCGTGAGCGATACCGCTGGCCTGACCTGCGTGGATGCCGCCCGACGTCGACACGATGACCACTTTCTTGCCACCGCACAGGCCTTCAGGGCCGGCTTCGGTGTAACGGAACGTCTGGCCAGCAACGGCAACGCGGTCAATCCAGGCCTTGAGTTGGGTCGGTACGGTGAAGTTGTACATTGGCGCGGCGATGACCACGGCGTCGGCAGCGATGAACTCAGCCAGGGTCGAAGCGCTCAGTTCAGCTTCGTGCTGTTGTGCTGCGTTGCGCAGTTCAGCGGTGGTGCCTGCGGCCACCAGGGTGGTCGACGAGAAGTGGCTGATGGCGTCAGCGGCGAGGTCGCGGTAGGTCACCACAGCGCTCGGCTCAGCGGCTTGCCAGGCTTTGACGACTTGGCTGCTCAACTGACGGGAGGCCGAGTTGTCGCCCAGAATGCTCGAATCGATATGCAGCAGTTTCATGTGAATCTCCTGGAATGAATCGCCGGTGGCGACGGAATGGAGACAATCCTACGCAAGAAACCAATGGATGATTAGCCGCCTGCAATGCGATAGTTTGTCCCATTGATAGAACAATCTGGATTCACTCATGCAAGATCTCAACGATCTCTACTATTTCGCCAAAGTCGTCGAGGCCGGTGGCTTTGCAGCGGCCGGGCGTTTGCTCGGCATTCCGAAGTCGCGATTGTCACGGCGCATTGCCGAACTCGAAGAGCGCCTCGGTGCCCGTTTGCTGCAACGCACCACCCGCCAACTCAATCTCACGGCGGTCGGTGAACGCTATTTACGCCACTGTCAGGCGATGTTGCTGGAAGCGGAAATGGCCGACGAAGCCGTGGCCAGCATGTCCAGCGAGCCGCGCGGCCGCTTGCGCGTGTCCTGCCCGACCGGTCTGGCCCACGAAATGCTGCCAATGGTCATCAGCGACTTTCTCGGCAAGTTTCCGCAGGTACAGCTGGAAGTCGTCCTGCTCAATCGCCGGGTCGATCTGGTCACCGAAGGCATCGATGTTGCGCTGCGTGTGCGCGAGCTTGGTGATGAAGATCCCTTGCTGGTCACCCGGCGCTTGCGTCAGGCGCAAATGGTGGTGATCGCCAGCCCGGCGTTTCTTCAAGGCAAAGAAATCAATCATCCGCAGGACTTGAAGAATCTTCCGGCGCTGGGCGCGCTGGAAGCGGATCGCATGGTTCACGTTCGCTTGCTTGATCAAAAGGGCAAAAGCTTCGAACTGAGCATGGAAGCGCGGCTGGGCATCGACGACTTTGTCGTGCGCAAAGCCTGCGTACTGGCCGGTCAGGGCTTCACAATGCTGCCGATGATGTATTGCGAAAGCGAATTGAAAAACGGCACGCTGGTGCAGATGCTACCGGAGTGGTCGCTGCCCGGCGGCTGGCTGCAAGCGGTGTATCCGCATCGGCGTGGAGTGATGCCGGCGGTGCGCGCGTGGATCGATCACCTGGTCGAATCGTTCAATGCCTGTGGGGAGCGCTTATTATGAAAAAGGGAAAAATGAGCGAAGCGGATGTCGCCGCGTTCTGCCTGGCATTGCCCGGTGCGCGGGAAGACTACAAATGGGGTGGCGTGCGGGTGTTTTCGATTGCCGGCAACAAGATGTTCGCGTTGCAGGGTTTGCGTGGCGATTCACTGGCATTCAAGGTCGACAAGGATCTGTTTCTCGGTCATTGCGACCGCCCGGGCATTCACCCGGCACCGTATCTGGCGCGCGCGCAGTGGATCATCATGCACCCGCCTTACCCGCTGGGTGCTGAAGAGTTGCAGGGGTTGTTGGAGCGTTCGCACCAACTGGTGGTGAGCAAACTGCCAAAGAAAACCCAAATCGGCTTGTTGCTTTAACGCGCCCGTGTAGGAGCTGCCGAAGGCTGCGATCTTTTGATCTTGCTTTTTAAAAGATCAAAGTCAAAAGATCGCAGCCTTCGGCAGCTCCTACAGGGGTGTTTAGAATCGTGACAGCACGTTCGAGCCGAGGAACAGCTGGTCGATCCAGAACACCTGGTGCAACGCGACGATAACCCAGAACAGAATCTGGAACGACACCTTGCGCGTCTTGTGCCGGAACACCTGCTGGGCAATCAACGCACCCGGCCAGCCGCCGGCCAGTTCCACCGCATGCAGAACGTTCTCCGGTGTGCGCCAGGCATCGACGCGCGCCTTGCGTTTGTCTGCCCAATACAGAAAGAACGCCAGCACGCTGACGATCGCGTAAGCGGCCAGCGGCACCGACGAAATCCCGCGCAGGCACATCGACAGTGAGCCGAACAACGGCAGCGCACAGACGATCAGCAGCACCACCAGCTTCAACTTCAGATTCTGGATACTGCCCCCTGAAGGTCGCCATTCAGGTCGGCGCGCGCGGGAATCACTCATGGCCTGGCCGCCGCCCAGTCGACCCAACCGAACTGCCAGGTGGCCAGAATCAGCAGACCGAACACAATCCGGTACCAGGCGAACGCCGCGTAGCTGTGGCTGGCGATGAACTTGAGCAAGCCGCGCACGGCAATCATGGCGAAGATGAACGCGGTGACGAAACCGATCGCGAACACCGGGAAGTCGGCCGGCACGAACAGATGGCGGTACTTGAAGCCCGAATACACCGCCGCACCGACCATGGTCGGCATGGCGAGGAAGAACGAGAATTCGGTAGCCGTCTTGCGCGACAGGCCAAAGAGCAAGCCGCCAATGATCGTCGAGCCGGAACGTGAAGTCCCCGGAATCATCGCCAGGCACTGGGCGAAACCGACCTTCAAGGCGTCCTTCCAGGTGATCTCGTCGACGGTCTCGGCATGCACCTCATGCTGACGTTTTTCCGCCCACAACATGATGATGCCGCCAATCACCAGCGCGGCTGCCACGGTAATCGGATTGAACAGGTATTCGTGGATCAGATCGGCAAAGATCACGCCCAACACCAGCGCCGGCATAAAGGCGATCAGCAAGTTGGCGGTAAAGCGCCGTGCACTTGGCTGGGTCGGCAAACCGATGACTACATCGAAAATCTTGCGGCGAAACTCCCAGACCACCGCGAGGATCGCGCCGAGCTGGATAATGATGTTGAACGCCATGGCCCGCTCACCACCGAAGTCGAGCAAGTCGGCAACGATGATTTGGTGTCCTGTACTTGAAATGGGCAAAAACTCCGTCAGCCCTTCTACAACTCCTAGTATCAGTGCCTGCAAGGCGGTCCAAAGATCCATCAATCCCCCAGAGAGCGATGCGCGGCGGCATGCCCCGATAGTATTTTTCTTACGTTCACTGCGATCAGCGTAGCCGTTTATTGCTGTACCGATTCCGCGCGCCAAGGATCCACAAAAAACGGTCAAAATTCCGTGAAATATCAACCTGGATTCAGGTTTTCCGGCGCGGGGCCGAAATCCTATCAGACAAGCCGTAATAGCGCTGCCGCGTTATACGACTTGGGTCGCGTATGCCCGATCACCTGAATGTGGTTGGATGCTGGCGTTGATTTATGACAAGAACAAGAAACCGGAGTGACAGCGTTATGAACAGCTTGCGCAGTGTGTCGATCAGCCGACGCTTGTGGCTCATCTTGATTGTGGCGGTGGTCATGTTGTTGACCTTGGGCGCGTTGATGCTCAAGCAGATCCACGATGATCTGTATCGCGCCAAAGCACAGAAAACCCAGCACGTGGTGCAGACCGCCAGCGGCCTGCTCAGCTATTACCACGACCTGGAAACCGCCGGCACCTTGAGCAAGGATGTCGCACAGAAACAGGCGCTGACGGCGATTCGCGGGCTGCGTTACGACCAGAGTGACTACTTCTGGATCAACGACCTCACGCCCGTGATGGTCATGCACCCGACCAACCCCAAACTCGAAGGCCAGAACCTCTCGGCGATCCGCGATCCGGACGGTTTTGCGGTGTTCAACGAGATGGTTGCGATTGCCAAAGCAAAAGGCGCCGGCATGGTCGACTACCGCTGGCCGAAACCCGGCGCCAGCGAGCCAGTGGCGAAGACGTCCTATGTGAAACTCTTCGAACCGTGGGGCTGGGTGATCGGCTCCGGCGTCTACATCGACGACGTCCAGGCTGAGTTTCAGGGCCAGGTGATCAAGGCCTCAGCCATCGGCCTGGTGATTGCGCTGATCATGGCGCTGCTGGTGATCCTGATCGCCCGCAGCATCGTCCGGCCGCTGCAGGAAACCGTCAACGCCATGGCCAATATTGCCAGCGGCGAAAGCGACCTGACCCGTAGTCTGGATACCCATGGCCAGGACGAAGTCACCGAGCTTGCCCGTCACTTCAACGCGTTCACGGCGAAACTGCGCCGGGTGATCGGCGACCTGCAGGTTTCCGCCAGCGCCCTCGGGCAGTCTTCGAGTGAATTGGGCAACGATGCCACGCAAGCCCAGCAACGCAGCCAGCAGCAATCACAACAGATGGAGCTGGTGGCCACGGCGATCAACGAAGTGACCTATGGCGTGCAGGATGTGGCGAAGAATGCCGAGCATGCCGCCAGCGAAATGCGTGATGCCGAGGCGCAGGCGCAACAGGGCCAGATCAATATCGACGGCAGCCTGCAACAGATCGACAAGCTCTCGGGCACCATTGATCAAGCCGTCGAAGTGATTCGCACGCTGGCGGCGGAAAGCACGCAGATCGGCAGCGTACTGGAAGTGATTCGCTCGATTGCCGAGCAGACCAATCTGCTCGCGCTCAACGCGGCTATCGAAGCGGCGCGGGCTGGCGAACAAGGGCGCGGTTTTGCCGTGGTCGCAGACGAAGTGCGTTTGCTTGCCCAGCGCACACAGAAGTCGACGGCGGAGATCCAGTCGATGATCGAGCGCCTGCAAAATCATTCCGAAGCCGCTGTGCGGGTGATTGGCGACAGCAGCAAGGCCTCGCAACTGACCATTGAACAGGCGGGATTGGCCGGTGCCAGCCTGAATGCCATCGGACAGGCCCTGCGTAATCTCAATGGATTGAATGCATCGATTGCCAGCGCGACGTTGCAGCAGGCACATGTGGTCGAGGACATCAATCAGAACGTCACGCAGGCGGCCGGACTTTCGCACAGCACCGCCATCGCTGCCGAACAGTCGAGTGCGGCCAGTCTGAAGCTCGGCCAACTGAGCGAACAACTGAACGGCCTGCTGCGCCAGTTCCGCGTCTGACACCCCCTATAGGAGTGAGCCTGCTCGCGATAGCGTCCGTCAGCCAACATTTGCGTTGCTGACACACCGTTATCGCGAGCAGGCTCACTCCTACAGGTTTTTGGGTACAATCCGCTCCCTTCTTCGACTCCCTCCAGGTACCCACATGTCCGGGCTTGAACTGTTTGCCGCCGCTCTCGGTGTGATTGCCGTCTGGCTGACGGTCAAACAGAATCCATGGTGCTGGCCGATCGGTCTGGTCATGGTGCTGCTCTACAGCTGGATCTTCTTTGAAGTGAAGCTGTATTCGGACATGTTGTTGCAGGTGATTTACGCCGCTTTGCAGATCTACGGCTGGTGGCAATGGACCCGGGCCGGAACGATGCACGACGGCCGCGAGGTCACGCGGCTCGACCAGCGTTCGATTCTGCTGGGACTGAGCGCGGGTGCCGTCGGCAGTTTTCTGCTCGGTGCGGCCATGGCTCACTGGACCGATGCCGCACAACCTTGGCTCGATGCCGCGCTCACCGGTTTCAGTCTGGTCGCACAATTGTGGATGGCGCAGAAACGCCTGCAATGCTGGACATTGTGGTTCGTGCTCGATGTGATTTTCGTCGGCCTGTTCATCTATAAGGGGCTTTACCTCACCGCGGCCTTGTACGGCCTGTTCACCCTGCTCGCGGTGCAAGGCTGGCGCGAATGGCGCGCCGATCCGGCGTTACGGACATGAAGGTCGTTGTCCTTACCGGCCCCGAATCGACTGGCAAAAGCTGGCTGGCGGCGGGCCTGCAGCAGCGCTTTGGTGGCTTGCGCGTGGATGAATACGTGCGCCGGTTCATCGAATTGAATCCGCGTGATACGTGCCTGGCGGATATTCCCGAGATCGCCCGGGGCCAGCTGGACTGGGAAGATCAGGCGCGCGCGCAACAACCGCCGCTGCTGATTCTCGATACTCACCTGCTGAGCAATATGCTCTGGAGCCAGACGCTCTTCGGCGATTGCCCGCAATGGCTGGAAACTGAGTTGCTGGCGCGCCATTACGACCTGCACCTGCTGCTGTCACCGGAGCAGATCGACTGGACCGATGACGGCCAGCGTTGCCAACCGGATCTGGCTGAGCGCCTGGCGTTTTTCCACGCCACCCGCGACTGGCTGGTAGCGCATGGACAACCGTACGAAATCATTCAGGGCAACTGGCTCGAACGCCAGCGCCAGGCATTCGACCGGGTTGAACGACTGCTGCTCGATTAACCTGGTTTTCGGGGCGCCTGCCCCATCGGTTGCCCCTGTTCTGGGGGTAAAGTGTCCAATCCTGATACACCCGCCCGCGTGCAGAGTGGCCGTTTAAGCGCTCTGCTGCGCTTTGCCATGGAACCTGTTACGCCACTGAAACACACCAGCGCAAACCCCCATTCCAGAGCATTGTTCAGGCAACAGACAGGATAGCCGCAGCACCCGTGTTTCAAGATTGAAACAACCTGTGTATCACCTGCGCGTTGGCTTCCTGTAATCCATTGAAATTCCAAAAGAACTCAAAAGCGGCACAGCTTTCGCTCTCTCCTTCACAACGCTGACAAGGGCCAGCCCACTGAAGAAGGAATTGCAGCCGTGGGGAACATCAAAAAAGGTTTGACCTGCCTTCTGCTGATCGGATCAGCAGCCAGCACATTCATCAGTTTCAATGTGCAGGCGGAAGGCAACGGTGTGATCGTCCTCAATCGCGACGTTCAACCTATTCCTATCGGCCGCAGCGGCGGCAAAGACCCCTACCCGACTACCGTCAACGCCAACCCTTCGGCGCGCATCAACCAAGCGATGGCCAGCACCGAGCTGGATGACGGTGACTTTGCCGCGATCGCCAGTGGCTCGTCCATTCGCAGCACCATGTCGACGACGACCGGCAGCCTGCCGGGGACCAATGTCCTGACCAACCCTAACGGCCTGCCTGGCATGAGCTCCGGTCACGGCGGCGGCGGAGGCAGTTCGATCTCCAACACCGTCAACCGCGCAATGGGCGCCGGCCTTGCCCCGCTGACCCGCATGGCTGGAGGCCAATAAGATGAATCGCTCTCTGCTCCTGCTTGCCCTTTTCGGTTGCGCCAGCGCCATGGCGGCTGATCCCAGCTCAGTGAACAACGCGAACATTCAAGACACCGGCATCCAGTACCACGGCAACTACAACGTCAACCAGGCCGCCGGCGACCAGATGCAACAGACCAACACCAAGGCCATTGCCATTGGCACCTCGGCCAGCGCCACCACAAGCGTGCGGCAACACATCGACACGCCGGCCAATCCGGCAACCAATGCCAGCGCAACCATTGGCGGCAGCTCTTTCAGTAATGGCAACGGGATCCTGGGCGTGAACCAGGGCGCCGGTGCCAACAACCAGATGGCCAACGTGACGCGTATCAGCATCAGTGCTGGGCCGCAGAGCGTTGACGACAGCGCCCTTTCGCAACAGAACGTGGCGTTTTTACCGAGCTCAGGAGCAACTGGTACCTCACCCGGCAGTCGCCAGGTCACGACAAGTGATCAGGCCTTCACCGGCAGCCGCGGGGTAATCCAGGTGAACCAGAGTGCCGGGGTGGGGAACCGTATGGCTAACACCCTGAGCATCCGGGTCGCTGACTGACCCAAACAACAAGAGCAGTGCAATTAGAAAGTACCAACACTTAACCAACTAATAAGCACGATGGAGAAACACCATGAAACCTACAATGGCTCTCAAACCACTGGTATTCGCACTTGCAGCGGTAATGGCAATGGCGGCTCAAGCAGGCGGCAATGATCATGGTAACAATGGCGGTCACGGCCATAACCCTCCTCCTCCTCAAGGCCCAACCCTTGAAGAGTTGCTGCAAATCGGCGCAGGTGCCGGTGCCGCAGTACTCGACGTACAAAACAGCCAGGGCAACGTAGTCGGTAACCAAGGCACAAAAAATAGTGCAGGTATCGAAAACTCGGCGAATGGCTCGAACGGCAACGTGGGCATGAACAACACCGCTGGTGACGGCAACCAGCAAGATAACGCTGCTGCTCTGGCAACCGCTGACGAAAGCTTCATCTTCGGTTCAGCCGTTTCTGCTTCCAGCGCTACTCAGGTGAACTCCGGCAACGCCGTTGCCAACTACTCCACCACCAACACTGCTGGCATGAGCAATGTCGGCAACAGCGGTTCCGGCAACATTGGCGTCAACAACAGTGCCGGCAACTTCAACCAACAGAAAAACAACCTGGCAATCGCCGTATCCGGTGGCCGTGTGGCCCAGGCTGCTGCAGCTGCCAACCAAAGTTCTACCGGTCTTAACGTAGGCAACTACGGTACTCAGACCTACAAAACCAATACCCTCACTGGCACTGTTGCTGCCGTCGGCGTGTTCGGCGCCGTGGGAGAAGCTACCATCAAAGATGACGATCACGGTCACGGCGGTGGCGGTTATGGCAACAACGACAAAGGGCATGGCGGCAGTGGCGGTAGCAAAGATCAGAAAGCTACCTTCGAAGCCGTGGGTGTCTTCGGTCTGGCTGGCGTGACCACTCAACAAGTGATGACTCCAGACGGCTGGAAAAACCCTGTGACCAACAACGCTGCCATCAGCAATGTTGGCAACAACTTCTCCGGCAACGCTGGCTTCAACAACGCCGCAGGTGTTGGCAACCAACAAAGCAACTCGCTGTCCATCGCTGCAGGTTGCAAAGCCTGCATGTAATCGCGATCGAAACGAAAGCCCCGGAAACGGGGCTTTTCCTCAGTCCGCAAAGGCGTATCGATCATGCGTAAGACTGCCTTCATCGCCCTGCTTTGCCTGTCTGGCCTGACTCAGGCTGCCCAGATGCCAGTCGCTGCCCTTCCCGGCGGCGTACTCGTCTACAAGCACGTGCAAAGTATTCGTGAGCGCAAGTTTGCCGACATCGTCGAACAGAAAACCGATTTCAGCTGCGGCGCTGCCGCACTGGCCACGGTGTTACGCCAGGCCTATTGGCTCGACGTCGATGAAGAGCACATCATCAAAGGCATGCTGGTCAACGCTGACCAGGACCTTGTTCGTACTCAGGGGTTTTCCATGCTCGACATGAAGCGCTACATAGAAAGCATCGGCATGCGCGCCAGGGGTTACAAGATTCCGCCGGAGAAGCTCGACGCAGTAACGATTCCGGTGGTGGTACTGATGGAAATTCGCGGCTACAAGCATTTCGTGGTCTTGCAGCGTTCGGACAAGGATTGGGTTTACATCGGAGACCCGGTTCTCGGCCATAAGCGTTACAAACACGATGATTTTGTCAAAGGTTGGAACGGCATTGTCTTCGCCATCGTTGGCCCCGGATACGACAAGGCAAATGCCCTGCGTAGCCCTCCGGTGCCATTGACCGCCAAGAACAAGCTGGATGGCTTCAACCCTGTCAGAGATGCTGAATTGATGGACTTCGGGTTCATACAGAGCGACTTCTTTTAATCGCCGATTATAAAGAATGGGGCTGGATGTCCCGGGAGCAGCAGATGAAAACCTCATACTGGCTGGCCGCCGCCTGCCTGGCAGCGAGTGCGTCAGGCTATGCCAATGCAGGATTCAAACCTATAGAAATCCAGGACCAGGAACTGTCCCAACTACGTGGTCGTTATGTAATGCCGGGGCGAATCATCAGCTTCGGCATTGTCATGAGCAGCACCTGGCGCAATGCCAGCGGTGATTTGATCGGGGCAGCCACCTCGATGCAACTTCAGGCAGCAACGGTAAAACCAGAATTCTACGTTTCAACCATCAAGGAAACCGGCCACGGCAATCCTGTGCAGACAGGCAACGGCACCATCACCGGGGGCGCAGGGCTCAATAGCAGCCAAGGCGTGACCCAAAGCGTGCGCGCCGCCGGCGATAGCAACTCCGCCTACAACAACGTTGCGATCAACGTTTCCGAAGCCAATCACGCCCCGGCAATCGTGCCCGCGCAAGGGCAGGCGCTAATGGCCGGGCAAACCATCGGTGGCAGCAATGCCGCCGGCAGCGTGGCGGTTTCAGCCACCAACGGCGGCGTCCAAATGGCCATTCAGGCCTCCGGCAATCAGGGCACAGCCCTGCAACAGGTCGCCCAAGGAGGTTTGCTGCAGAACACCCGTTTGCTCGGCAGCGCCAACGTGGTCAATAACATGACTCAACTCAACGTCGTACTGAACAATAACGGCATGAGTGCCGGCGCACTGGACTGCAACCTGACTCAACTCAGGGCACTACGCAATATTGGATATTGAACTACGCTGAGTCTCGATCATTGGGCTTAAAGGGACGGCTTATTCATGTATCGATCAGTATCACTGCGTGCGGCTATTTGTTTGAGTACCCTTCTACCGGCAGCCATGCTGCAAGCGGCACCGGACGCCGACGTAGAAGCCTTGAAACAGGAGCTTCTGGACCTTAAGCAACGATACGAAGTACAACAAAAAGCGCTGGCGGTACTCGAGCAACGGGTCCGCCAGGTCGAAGATCAACCGGCGGCTCCGCAACCCAAGCGTCTGGCCAAGTCGCCTGCCGATATGAAAGGCAATCCAAAAGTGGCCACCGGTACCGGGGCTGCAGCGGCGTCGGGGGGCGCGGCCGGGGGCAGTGGCGCTTCCTACGGGCAATCGCTGGCCGACGACTCGCAACCGGCGCAGAGTGTGTCCAACCTGTACGACGAGGCCAGCGGCTTCTTCGGCGGGGGCAAGTTCAGTCTGGAAACCGGCATTACCTATTCGCGTTATGACACGCGCCAGTTGATCCTCAACGGCTTTCTCGCGCTGGACTCGATCTTCCTCGGCAACATCAACCTTGACCGGATCAAGGCCGACACCTGGACGCTCGACCTGACGGGCCGCTACAACTTCGACAACCGTTGGCAGTTCGACCTGAACGTGCCCGTGGTGTACCGCGATTCGACGTATCAATCCGGCGGCGGCAACGGTGGCGCCTCCAACGTCACTACCGAACAGGATGTCTCGCGCGATCCAACTATCGGCGACGTCAACTTCGGTATCGCCTACAAATTCCTCGACGAATCCGTCAACACTCCGGACGCCGTGGTCACCTTGCGGGTCAAGGCGCCTACCGGCAAGGATCCGTTCGGGATCAAGTTGCGTCAGACCGATGCCAACTCGAACCTGTTCGTGCCTGACACGCTGCCAACCGGCAACGGTGTCTGGTCGGTCACTCCAGGTATCTCGCTGGTCAAGACGTTTGACCCGGCCGTGCTGTTCGGCAGCCTGTCCTACACCCACAACCTCGAGGAGTCGTTCGACGACATCAGCTCGACCGTCAACCAGAAAACCCCGGGCAAGGTACGCATCGGCGACAGCTTCCAGATCGGCGCCGGTATCGCCTTTGCGCTGAACGAGAAGATGAGTATGTCGTTCTCCGTCTCGGACCTGGTGCAACGCAAGAGCAAGCTGAAACAGGATGGCGGTGATTGGGAATCGGTGGTGTCCAGTGACGCCAACGCCGGTTACTTCAACGTCGGCATGACCATTGCGGCCACCGACAACCTGACCATCGTGCCCAACCTGTCCATCGGCATGACCGACGATGCCCCGGACTTTTCCTTCAGCCTGAAATTCCCGTACTACTTCTAAGCAAAGCAAAAGATCGCAGCCTGCGGCAGCTCCTACATGGGTAATCCTGTAGGAACTGCCGCAGGCTGCGATCTTTTGACCTTCTAGCGAATCTGATGCTTGTGCAGCAAACGGTAAAACGTCGGCCGTGAAACCCCAAGGACTTTGGCCGCAACACTCAGATTGTCACTGTGCCGATTCAGCACATCACACAACGCCTGACGCTCGGCGCGGGTTTTGTAATCTTCCAGCGTGCCCATCGGCGTGGCGATCGAGTGTTGGCTGATCAGCCCGAGATCACGCGCCTCGATCTGCCGGCCTTCCGCCAGAACCAGGCCGCGACGCACGCGGTTGGCGAGTTCGCGCACATTGCCCGGCCAGTCATGCTTGCCCATGGCTATCAGCGCATCTTCACTGAAGCTGCGCGGGCGGCGGCCGGTTTCATGGCTGTAAAAGTGCGAAAAATGGTTGGCGAGCATCGACAGATCGCCATGGCGTTCACGCAACGGTGCCGTCACCACCTGCAAAACGTTGAGCCGGTAGTACAAGTCTTCGCGAAAACGCTTTTTCTCGATGGCGGCTTCAAGATCAACGTGAGTCGCCGCCAATACCCGCACATCGACGGGAATCGGCTGACTGCCGCCGACCCGCTCAATGTGTTTTTCCTGGAGAAAGCGCAGCAGATTGGCTTGCAGCTCCAGCGGCAGATCGCCGATTTCATCGAGAAACAACGTGCCACCGTTGGCCGCTTCAATGCGCCCGACCTTGCGTTGATGAGCGCCGGTGAAGGCGCCTTTCTCGTGACCGAATAACTCGGACTGGATAAGGTGTTCGGGGATCGCCCCGCAGTTGATCGCCACGAAAGGCTTGCTGTGACGCTGCGACTGCCGATGCAGCGTGCGCGCGACCAGCTCTTTACCGGTGCCGCTTTCACCACGAATCAGTACCGGCGACTCGGTAGGCGCCAGTTTGCTGAGCAATTTGCGCAGCTCGCGGATCGGTTTGCTGTCACCGAGCAATTCGTGTTCAGGCTGATCCACATGGATCGTGCCCTGCCCGCGCAGACGCGCCATACCGAACGCGCGACCGAGGGTGACCTGCACGCGCGACACATCGAACGGCAAGGTATGGAAATCGAAAAACCATTCGCAGACAAAGTCACCGACGTTCTGCAAGCGCAGGACTTCCTGATTGAGTACCGCAATCCATTCGGTGCCGCTGCGGCTGATCAGTTCCTTGACGGCCTCGGGTCGTTCCAGGTGAAAAGGTTGCAGGCGCAGCAGGCCGACATCACAACTGCGGTCGGCGGCATTTTCCAGGGTGCAACTGTCGACATCCCAACCTACCGCGCGTAATCCGGGTAATAGGCGATGGCAGTCGTCACACGGATCGACCACCAATAAACGTCTCAACGCAGGCGCTTCGCTCATGACTGTTCCTTGGCGCCAAATTTTAGGAAAAGGTTGTAAAAACAGTCATTTGGCAGACCTGGCTGTAACATTAGCAAGAATTTGACGGCAGCTTGTATCGATTGCTTATAGGTGTACAAGCTAAGTAGTTATAAGAGCGCTCTTTGTTAGTTAGCTATCGACTGGCTTTCTTTCAATAACCTTTCAGAAACTGTCGAAACACTGAGCCAATGAAAGAAAGTTGAAATTTCTTTGTTGCGAGTGTGACCCGCCCCGGGGTTGCGTGCATCAGTACAAGTAACCAGCCGAACGGTAAGCCCAACCGACGGCAGATCACTTGATTGGGCACTATAGAGAGAAGACCCCATGACCGCCCCGCTCCGTATCAACGAAGCTCTTTTGATTGCCAAGCACGCCTTCAAACCTTTTCAATGCGTGGCTTGGGCGCCACAAGACGGCAATGGCGAACTGAGCCTGACCGTCGTCGACCGCACAAACTCGCACATTGGTCGCAAACAGATTCCAAGCAGTACCTATTCCGATCCGGCACAGCTGGAACAACTGCTGCAACAGGCTCGCGCCGAGCTGAGCAACGAAGGCCACCGGTTGCAATCCTGGTCGATGCCGCACTAATAGCGGGACAATGCGGATGACTTCATGTCATCCGCCCGCTTCTTGTTAGTTGCCATATCTATTTACCCTTCAGTACTTTTGTACAACTTTCAGCGTGCGCTTTTTGGCGTAACTGCTTGGCTCACTTGCTATTGGTTCAAAAAGACACTGTTCTGGCACAGTCTGACCCTCCGCCTGTTAGTTCTAACAGTTGTACTTCTCCCGGTTCAGGGATTGAATGTTCGGCTCATGCAGTAAACCGCCCAATTTAGGGTATTGGTCTACTCGCAAGGAGACGCGTGCATGTCTACCCAGAGCTCTTGCGCCCGATTGGAGCGAATAAACCAGACCGGCCAACTGGACCCTGCTTTTGCCGGTAACGGCATCGCCCAAGTGTATTTTGCCGACAGTCTTTCCAGCATGACCCAGGGTGTCGCGGTTGACCGACAGGGTCGCGTGCTGGTCGCAGCGAAAGTCAAAATGCCCAACGGCAGTTGTTTTGGCCTGGCGCGTTTGCTGGCGGACGGTTCGGCCGATCTGAGTTTCGGTCATATGGGTAGCGTCATCGGCAAGTTCTCGTCCGGGTTCGGCAGCATGGCCGGCAACGTTCGCGTGCTGCCCGACGGAAGAATCCTGCTCGCCGGCCTGCACTACGAAACCGATCACTGCACCCTGCCCGGCCTCGCCCTCTTCGATGAGCAGGGTCGCCCGGACCCGGAGTTCGGCGACAACGGTCACCTCGTGGTGCGCCTGCCCGGCGACCTGTCGATGGGCACGCTCGACGATTGGCTGCCACCGGGCATTCCGGGCGCCGAAGCCTGCGACATCGCGGTGCAGGACGACGGCCATATCCTGTTGATTGCCAATCACCACTTCGAATGCGCCGACCACGCGGGCATGCTGATTCGCCTTACCGCCAATGGCCAGCTCGACAAGACCTTCAATGGCCGTGGTTTTGTCATGGTTCGCCATCTATTGCTCAACACATGGCTGAGCAGTCTGTCGTTGCAAGAGGACGGGCGGATTGTGGTCGGCGGCTCAATGAGCTTCCCTCAGGAAGGTCTGCTGGCGCGCTACCTGGCGGATGGCCGGCTCGACGAAACCTTCGCCATCGATGGCTTCATGGCCTTCACCGCCCTCGGGCACGGCGCGCTGGTCAATCAGGTGATCGAGTCGGCGGAGCATTTGCACTGCTTCGGCAGCAGCCGTGATCCGCTGCGCTGCATGACCCTCAACCTGCATCACAATGGCCGTGCAGAACTGCGTTGTAACTCTGGTTTGCCGCAACTGCTGGACATCGGCCCCAGTGGTTGCCAGTGGAACGCCGCCCAGCGCCTGCAAGACGGGCGGATTATCGCTGTCGGCGCGACGATTGGCGGCTGCGAGGCGGACTTCGTCGTCGCACGCTATTTGCCTGACGGCTACCTCGATCACACGTTCGGTGATGGCCACGGCTGGCTGCGCACGCGTTTGGGCCGAAGCCTGGACACGGCCAATTCACTGGCCCTGCAAACGGACGGTGGAATTCTGGTTGGCGGGTTTTCGCTGGATGGCAATTATCGGGCGATGGTCGCGCGGTATCTCAATGACTGACAAATACCCACTAACAACTTGAACTTGCGCGACACATCCGGCAACTTGCGCGCTTCTTAAGACAAGGAGCAACCGATGTCCGGTTCAATGGCTCAGGCGTTCGCGCAAAATTTTCTCGGGCACTCGCCACGCTGGTACAAGGCGACCATCGTCGGCTTCCTGATCCTCAATGCATTGGTGTTATGGACTGTCGGCCCAGTAGCCGCAGGCTGGCTGCTGGTCATCGAATTCATCTTCACCCTGGCCATGGCGCTCAAATGCTATCCGCTGATGCCCGGCGGTCTGTTGCTGATCGAAGCGCTGCTGCTGAAGATGACCACGCCGCAGGCGCTTTATGACGAGCTGGTGCACAACTTTCCGGTGATCCTGCTGCTGATGTTCATGGTGGCCGGCATCTACTTCATGAAGGATCTGCTGCTGTACCTGTTCTCGCGCCTGTTGTTGGGCGTGCGCTCGAAAGCGATCCTGGCGCTGCTGTTCTGTTTTCTCTCGGCATTCCTCTCGGCGTTTCTCGATGCACTGACGGTGACGGCGGTGATTATCAGCGCCGCTGTCGGCTTCTACTCGGTGTACCACCGGGTGGCCTCGGGCAATGATCCGCGCCAGGACAGTGAGTTTGGCGACGATCAGAACCTGCCCAGACTGCATCACGACGATCTCGAACAATTCCGCGCGTTCCTGCGCAGCCTGCTGATGCACGGTGCGGTCGGCACGGCGCTGGGCGGTGTCTGCACGCTGGTCGGCGAGCCGCAGAACCTGCTGATCGGCCATGAAATGGGCTGGCACTTCGGCGAGTTCTTCCAGAAAGTCGCACCGGTGTCGATGCCGGTGCTGGCAGCGGGTCTGGTGACCTGCGTACTGCTGGAGAAACTGCGCTGGTTCGGTTATGGCACGCTGTTACCGGACAACGTGCGCGCCGTGCTGGCCAACTATGCCGCTGAAGACGACGCCGAACGCACGCCGCGCCAACGCGCTGCGCTGCTGGTGCAGGGCGCTGCCGCATTGATCCTGATTGGCTGCCTGGCCTTCCATGTGGCGGAAGTCGGCCTGATCGGTCTGATGGTGATTGTGTTGATCACCGCGTTTACCGGCATCACCGATGAGCATCGTCTGGGCAGCGCATTCAAGGACGCCATGCCGTTCACTGCGCTGTTGGTGGTGTTTTTTGCGGTGGTCGCGGTGATTCACGATCAGCAACTGTTCGCCCCGCTGATCCAGTGGGTGCTGACACTGCCGACGGATCAGCAACCGGGCATGTTGTTCATTGCCAACGGTTTGCTCTCGGCGATCAGTGACAACGTGTTCGTCGCGACGATCTACATCACCGAAGTGAAACAGGCATTCCTCTCCGGGCACATGAGCCGCGAGCATTTCGAGACGCTGGCGATTGCGATCAACACCGGCACCAACCTGCCGAGCGTGGCGACACCGAATGGTCAGGCGGCGTTTCTGTTCCTGCTGACCTCGGCGATTGCACCGCTGGTGCGATTGTCGTACGGGCGGATGGTCTGGATGGCATTGCCGTACACCGTGGTGATGGGCCTGCTCGGCTGGTACGCCGTGAGCTACTGGCTCTAACCCACAAAACTTTGTAGGAGCTGTCGAGTGAAACGAGGCTGCGATCTTTTGATCTTGCTTTATAAAAACGAGATCAAAAGATCGCAGCCTGCGGCAGCTCCTACAGGTGTTACGGGAGGATGTATTTTTCGATAGCCTCGGCGACGCCGTCTTCGGTGTTGGAGGCGGTGACTACGTCGGCCTGGCGCTTTACCGCATCCTCAGCCTGGCCCATGGCGATCGACAATCCCGCGCAATGAAACATCGCCGGGTCATTGCCGCCATCGCCGATCGCGGCAGTCTGTTCCAGCGCAATGCCCAAGTGTTCGGCCAGCGTTGCCAGCGCAGTGCCCTTGTTGGCCTCCAGCGCCGTCACGTCGAGAAACACCGGTTGTGAACGTGAAACCTGCGCCATGCCGTTGACCTTCGGCAACAGGCGCGCCTCCAGTTCGATCAGCAGCTCAGTGTTGTTGCTGGTCGCGACAATCTTGTCGATGCGCTCCAGATACGGCTCGAAACTCTCGACCACCACTGGCGGATAGCCGAGGCCATGCTGCTCGCGCGACACCATCGGCCCGTGCGGATCCTTGAGCAGCCAGTCGCCGCCGCTGAACACCCAGATTTCGACATCCGGCTGATCGGCAAAGGTGGCCAGCGTAATCAGCGCGGTGGTGGCCGGCAGGTAATGCGCCACCAGCAGACTGCCGTCCGGATTGACGATCGTGCCGCCGTTGAACGCCGCAGTCGGCAAGTCGACGCCCAAGGCTTCGATCTGCTGCAGCATGGCTTTAGGCGGTCGCCCGGTGGCGAGACTGAACAGCACGCCCGCCTCACGCAAGGCGCGAACCGCATCAATGGTGCGCTGGCTCAGCGAGTGATCGGGCAGCAACAGCGTGCCGTCCATGTCGCTGAGCAGAAAACGGATGGGTTGTTTCGTCAGCTCACTCATCCGAGGCCATGCCAGACGCGACCATCGCGAGTCAGCAAATCTTCGGCGGCTTGCGGGCCGTCGTCGCCGGCGGCATAGGTCTGCACGCTCGCGTCCTGCTGCCAGGCGTCGAGGAATGGCTGTACGGCGCGCCAGCCATTCTCGATGTTGTCGGCGCGCTGGAACAGCGTCTGATCGCCGGTCAGGCAGTCGTAGATTAGAGTTTCGTACCCCGTCGACGGCTGCATCTCGAAGAAATCCTTGTAGGCAAAACCCAGCTCGATGTTGGCCATGTTCAGCGCCGGCCCCGGCCGCTTGGCCAGCAGGTCGAACCACATGCCTTCGTTCGGCTGGATCTGGATGCGCAGATAGGTCGGCTGCAACTCATCCACTTCGGTGTCACGGAACTGCGCATAGGGCGCCGGTTTGAAGCAGATGACGATCTCGGTGTCGCGCACGCTCATGCGTTTGCCGGTGCGCAGGTAGAACGGCACGCCGACCCAGCGCCAGTTGTCGATCATCACTTTCAGCGCGACGTAGGTTTCCGTGCTGCTGTCGGGGGCAACGTTGGCTTCCTGGCGATAGCCGTTCAGCGCTTTGCCGTCGACCTCGCCAGCGCTGTACTGGCCGCGAACCGAATTGGCCCGCGCCTCTTCGATAGTCCACGGACGGATCGCGCCGACCACCTTGGCCTTCTCGCCCCGCACCGCGTCAGCGCCGAATGCCGCCGGCGGTTCCATGGCAACCATGGCCAGCAACTGGAACAGGTGATTGGGCACCATGTCACGCAGCGCGCCGGTGTGCTCGTAAAAACTGCCACGGGTTTCGACGCCGACGGTTTCCGCCGCCGTGATCTGCACGTGGTCGATGTAGTGGTTGTTCCAGAAGGCTTCGAACAGGCTGTTGGAGAACCGGCTGACCAGAATGTTCTGCACGGTTTCCTTGCCCAGGTAATGGTCGATCCGATAGATCTGCTTCTCGGACATCACCTTGAGCAGACAGGCGTTCAACGCTTCAGCGGTGTGCAGATCGGAGCCGAACGGCTTCTCGATCACCACCCTTCTGAAAGCTTCGGGGGTTTCTTCGAGCAAACCGGCGCTGCCGAGACGGCGCACCACTTCACTGAAGAAACGCGGCGCGGTGGCCAGGTAGAACACCGCATTGCCGGTGCCGCTGGCGGCGATTTTCGCCGCCAGCGCGGAATAGGTGCTGTCGTCCAGAAAGTCGCCTTGGACGTAGCTGATACCTTTGGCGAGCTTGGCCCACAAGGCCGGATCAAGCATCTGATCGCCCTTGCCGACTTTCGCCGCGACTTCGGTACGGATGAAGTCTTCGAGCTTCTGCGCGAAGGCCTCATCGGTGATGGCGTTGTGGTCAACGCCAACGATCCGCAGGTTTTCGTCAAGCAAGCCGTCGCGACTGAGGTTGTACAGCGCCGGCATCAGCAAGCGCTTGACCAGGTCGCCGTGGGCACCGAACAGAAACAGCGTGGTAGGTGGTGCGGGTTCTGCCTTGGATTTCCTGCGGATCGTATGGGTCATTTCTTCGGTGTCTCCACGTGGCCGCCGAAGCCGAAGCGCTGGGCCGAAAGAATCTTGTCGCCAAAGGTGCCTTGGCCGCGCGAGCGGTAGCGCGAGAACAGCGAGTTCGACAGCACCGGAACCGGCACCGCTTGTTCCATGGCCGCTTCGATGGTCCATTGACCTTCACCGCTGTCGGCGACGGAACCGGAGAAGCCGTCGAGCTTCGGATCGCTGGCCAGTGCGTCGGCGGTCAAGTCGAGCAACCACGACGACACCACGCTGCCACGACGCCACACTTCAGCGATGTCAGCCACATTCAGATCAAAACGCTGATCTTCCGGCAGGCGCTCGCTGGATTTGGTCTTGAGAATGTCGAAGCCCTCGGCGAACGCGGCCATCATGCCGTACTCGATACCGTTGTGAATCATCTTCACAAAGTGCCCGGCACCGGCAGGACCGGCGTGGATGTAGCCGTGCTCGGCGCGATGGTCGTCGGACTTGCGATCCTTGGTGCGCGGGATGTCACCCATGCCCGGTGCCAGTGCGGCGAACAGCGGGTCGAGGCGCTGCACGGTTTCGGCGTCGCCACCGATCATCATGCAATAGCCGCGCTCCAGGCCCCAGACGCCGCCGGAGGTGCCGACGTCTATGTAGTGCAGGCCTTTCTCGGCCAGGCTCTTGGCCCGACGGATATCATCCTTATAGTTGGTGTTGCCGCCGTCGATGATGGTATCGCCGGCCTCCAGCAGATTGCTCAAAGTGGCGATGGTGTCTTCAGTCGGCGCGCCGGCCGGCAGCATGACCCAGACCGCACGCGGTTTGGCCAGACCGGCAACCAGTGCCGGCAAGTCGGCGACGCCAGTGGAGCCCTCGGCGACCAGGGTGTCGATGAAAGCGGTATTGCGGTCGTAAACAACGGTGGTGTGACCGTTGAGCATCAGACGCCGCGCAATATTGCCGCCCATGCGGCCCAGTCCAATAATCCCGAGTTGCATGTGCTGATGCTCCTTACTACAAATAAATGTGTGTCATTGGTTATAGCCCAACGCTGCTGATGGAGGTTAGTCCAGAGCGTTGCGATGAAGTTTCCGGGCATTGTGCCCGATCCAGACTGATAACGCCCCGAATCCTGCCGAAGACACACCGACCATGAAAAATAAAAAAGTTCCAATCACAGGCAAAAGAAATCAAAATTGGCGCCGATAGTAAGTCAGCACCGCAAAAGCGCGGGCTATTTACAGTTGATGCACGCCATTTGCGAGGTGAGCAATGGGCACAGTACACACAGCAATGCCGCCACAAACCCTGTACGTGACAATCCGTCGCGATGAATTGCGCCAGTTGAAAGACGAGCGCGACCAACTCAAGCAGGAGCTGGCGCAATTGCGCGCGTTGAATCAGGGCGTTCAACCCAAGCCTCTGCCGGTTGTCCAGCGCCACCCGCACGCCTGATTTCCCCGCCTGTTTCGGGAGCGACCGGTGTCGTTCCCGACATGAACCTGCCCTTTCGGTAACCAGTAACTAACAAAGTTTTCACATTCGCTTGGCGATACTCCGGCTCATTCTGGCCGGGCGTACGCGTTCGGCCTCCGTTCGTCGGTTTCATGGAAGCGTTCCGGCGGTGGTTGTGACGATCGAGCTGGAGTGCTGAATGGCATTGTTCAAACGCAGCAAAACGACTGCGACAGGTTTCGACTGGGCCGGTGTTCTCTGGCTGTTCGCTTTTTTCTGGTACTTCTCGGGTATTACCCAACTGCTGATCCAGCTGACCGGGACCTCCGGTTTCACCGGGTTCCGCCAGGCGTTCGTGATGAGCGCGATCTGGCTGGCACCGATGCTGCTGTTTCCCAAGCGCACCAAACTGCTCGCGGCGATCATCGGCGTGGTGTTGTGGGCCTGTTCCATGGCCAGCCTGGGTTATTTCTTCATCTATCAGCAGGAATTCTCTCAGAGCGTGATCTTCATCATGTTCGAGTCGAACATCTCTGAAGCCGGCGAGTACATGACCCAGTACTTTGCCTGGTGGATGGTGCCGGCGTTCCTCGCACACACGCTGTTCTCGTATTTCCTGTGGACTCGCCTGCGTCCGGTGTACATGCCCCGTGGCCGCGCGTTCGTGGCAGCGCTGGCCATCGTTATCGCGGTGGTCGGTTATCCGCTGGTCAAGCAAACGATGCGCACCGGCAGTTTCGCCGGCGGCTTCGAGAAGTTCGAAACCCGTATCGAACCGGCCGTGCCGTGGCAGATGGCTGTGGCCTATCACCGTTACCTAGACACCCTCGCCGAAATGCAGGGCATGCTGCACAGCGCGAGCAAGATCCCGCCGCTGCACAATCTCAAGGATGCCGGCGCCAATCAGCCTGCGACTTTGGTGCTGGTGATCGGTGAATCGACCAACCGCCAACGCATGAGCCTTTACGGTTATCCGCGCAAAACCACGCCGGAACTCGACAAGCTCAAGGATCAACTGGCGGTGTTCGACAACGTCATCACCCCGCGCCCGTATACGATCGAAGCGTTGCAGCAAGTGCTGACCTTTGCCGATGAAGAAAGTCCGGATCTGTACCTGTCGACGCCGTCGCTGGTCAGCATGATGAAACAGGCGGGTTACAAGACCTTCTGGATCACCAACCAGCAGACCATGACCAAGCGCAACACCATGCTCACGACGTTCTCCGAGCAGGCTGACGAGCAGGTCTACCTGAACAACAACCGCAACCAGAACGCCGCGCAGTACGACGGCGACGTGATCGAGCCGTTCAGCAAAGCCCTGGCCGATGCCGCGCCACGCAAGTTGATCGTCGTGCATCTGCTCGGCACGCACATGAGCTATCAGTACCGTTATCCGCCGAGCTTCGACAAGTTCCAAGACCGCGAAGGCGTACCGCCTGCCCTGCGCGATGATCAGGTGCCAACCTACAACAGCTACGACAACGCCGTGCTGTACAACGACTTCGTGGTGTCGAGCCTGATCAAGGATTACGCCAAGTCTGATCCGAACGGCTTCCTGCTGTACCTCTCGGATCACGGCGAAGACGTCTTCGATTCGGTTGGCCACAAAACCCTGGGGCGCAACGAAAACAAACCGACCGCGCCGATGTACACCATCCCGTTCATGGCCTGGGCATCGCCGAAGTGGAAGGAAAACCACAATTGGAATTTCGCCGGTGACCTGGGGCGGCCTTACAGCAGCTCGCACCTGATCCACACCTGGGCCGACATGGCCGGCCTCAGCTTCGACGAACTCGATCGCAGCAAGAGCCTGGTCAGCGACAGCTTCAAGCCGCGTCCATTGATGATCGGCAACCCTTACGAGCGTGAGCAAAGGGCATTGATCGACTTCAGCCTGATGAAGCCGAAAAAACCTGATCCGGCGGTCGCAGCCACCGCCGAGCAGTAAAACCAAGGGGCCAGTCACTGGCCCCTTTTTATTGCACACCGCCGACCGGTAGGAGCTGCCGCAGGCTGCGATCCTTTGATCTTGCCCCTGAAAAAACAGGATCAAAAGATCGCAGCCTGCGGCAGCTCCTACCGGTTCGGACACACCTTCAAATAATAATATTTCTCGTTTGATACTAAATCGCAGATTCTCGCTTCGTCTTTGAACAAACGGATTTTTTCCCTCGAAGACAAGGAGTCGGCTGCGATGTTCGCGCCCATCACCCGTTCCATGACCCTCACGCTTGGCCTGTGCAGCGCTGCTTTCAGCGCCGAACTGCTGGCTGAAAACACCGCTGAACAACCGCCCGAACCCGCCAGCTCCGCGCTGGAACTGGCTTCGACCAGCGTCACCGCGCAAGGCCTGGGCAACACCACTGAAAACACCGAGGCCTACACCACCGGCGCGATGAGCACCGCGACACGGATGAACCTGTCGATCAAGGAAACCCCGCAATCGGTGTCGGTGGTCACGCGCCAGCAGATGGATGATTTCAAACTCGGTACATTGTCCGAAGCCATGCGCCAGACCACCGGCATTGTCGTGCAACACCTCGATTCCGATCGGGTCGACTATTCCTCGCGCGGCTATTCGATCAACAATTTCCAGATCGACGGGATGCTCAACACCTTCGATCGGATGAAGTCCGATTCCGACACCATCATCTACGACCGCATCGAAGTGGTTCGCGGCGCGACGGGATTGACCACCGGTGCAGGTGACCCCTCGGCGACCATCAACATGGTGCGCAAACGACCAACCGCCCAGTTACAGGCGCTGGCCGGGGTCAGCGGCGGCAGCTACGACGATTACTACAGCTACGTCGACGTCGGTGGCCCGCTGGCCTTCGACGGCCGCCTGCGCGGGCGCACGGTGCTGGCTTACCGCGACAGCCAGTCGATCCGCGACAAGTACGCACTGCAACGCGAAGTCGGCTACGGCATTCTCGAAGCCGACCTGACCGAATCCACCGTGCTGGCCGTCGGTTACGACTATCAGGACAAACACGTGCAAGGCAGTTCCTGGGGCACCGTGCCGTACTGGAATGCCGATGGCAGCAAGGCTGGGCTCGGTCGCTCGACCAACATGGCGACCTCATGGAGTTCCTGGCCGCTGCGCGACAAGACCGCTTTCGCCACGCTCGACCAGCAATTGGCGGCGGGCTGGCATCTGAAAGCCGCGTATACCCATCGCAACAGTGACAGCGACGGCAAGACTTACTACGGCGGTGGCGGCTTCCCCGAAGCTGATCGTAGCGGCATGAGCGCCTACATGGGCCACATGATCGGCGAACAGAGCATGAAGGCCTATGACTTCAACATCTCCGGCCCCTACTCGCTGCTCGGTCGCGAACACGAACTGATGTTTGGCTACGGCGAGGCCGAACGCCGCGCCGATTCGCCCTACGCCTACGACGGCCCGCGCGCAGCGGATTACGAAAACATCCGTGACTGGAAGTACATGGGCGACATCGGCAAATTCCCTGACACCGTCACTGGCCTGAGCGGCTCCAAGGGCAAGACCCGACAAAAGGCTGGTTACCTCGCAACACGCCTGAATTTCACCGAGCAACTACATGCCGTGATCGGCAGCCGCTACGGCAGTTGGGAAGAATCCAGCCGCGACAGCTACTACGACAGTCAGCTGCAACTGACCAAGGTTGATGCCACCAGCCAGAGCCAGAATGACGTATGGACACCTTACGCCGGCCTGCTCTACGACCTGACACCGGAATACACCGCGTACGTCAGCTACACCGATATTTTCAAACCGCAGAGCAATCGCGACAGCAGTCGCAACTACCTCGATCCGGTCGTGGGCAGCAATTACGAGTTGGGTCTCAAGGGCAGCTTGCTCGAGGAGCGTCTGAATCTGTCGACAGCGTTGTTCTGGAGCAAACAGGACAACGTCGCCGAAGTCGACGATTCGGTCGCCCCGGATCCGGTTACCGGCGAGGAGTTCTACAAGAGCGGCGGCAAGGGCAACAAGGTCAATGGCTTCGAAGCTGAGGTCTCGGGCGAGATCCTCAATGGCTGGAACATGACCGCCGGTTACACCTACACCCACTCGGCCGATGGCGAAAAGCAACGCAGCAACACCAACCAGCCACTGAACATGTTGCGGTTGTCGACCGCCTATCGCTTGCCGGGCCACTGGAACGCCCTGACCGTGGGTGGTGCGGTGAATTGGCAAAGCGATGTCTACGGCACCGCCAACCGTCCGGTCGGGCGCGGCGCCAATGGTCGGATCCTCACCGAACGTACGCGAATCAATCAGGACGCCTACACCGTGGTCAACCTGATGTCGCGCTATGAATTCGACAAGCACCTGTCGGCGTCGCTGAACGTCGACAACCTGTTCGACAAGAAATATTACGACAACGTCGGCTTCTACAACGGCGTGTACTGGGGCGATCCACGCACGGTGACATTGAGCCTGGACTGGAAGCTCTGATCCCTTCAACACACCGCTAACCCTGTGGAGAGGGGCAAACGCCCTCACCACAAGGTGCACTTAACCCCGAGTTAATTACGCGGGGAGAAAATCTCCCCCGAGATCTGCTTCATGGACGAACGGCTCCGACTTGTTCAGTAGGAGGCACCATGAAAATCACTACCGCAATCCTTACCGCACTACTTGCCCTCGGCTCCGCCAGTGCTTTCGCTGAAGGCGGCGCCGAACGCATGCGTTATTACTACGACAACTTCCCGGTTCACCACGCGCAGAGCGAGCAAACGAGTGACGCTCAGGCGAAGGAAATCCGCGTACCCGCCGACCAGACGGCGCAAGTGACCGAGTCTTATCGCAACTGAGTTTATCGAGCAACCGATGCACCTTCCGTGGCTCCGCTCTGGCCCGGAAGAGACAGTTGGGCGCCCTGTCCGGGCGCCTTTTTTTATGCCTGCAGATTCTTGATCCAGAACAGCATCTGCCCGTGATCCGGGTTGAACATGCCCGGGGCGAAGCCGAATTTGCGGTAGGCGTTCTGTGCCACGTCGTTACCTTCGAGGACTTCTAGGGTGATCTTGCAGCAGCCGCGCTGACGGGCAATCTCCTCGACCTTACGGAGCATCTTCTGGCTCAGCCCAAGCCCGCGAAACTTGCTCACCACTGCCACGTCATGCACGTTGACCAGCGGCTTGCAGGCAAACGTCGAAAAACCTTCGAAGCAGTTCACCAGCCCCGCCGGTTCACCCCCCACGAATGCCAGCACACTGAAGGCATACGGTCGGCGAGCCAGTTCTTCGGGCACCCGGCGCAGCAATTCGGGGTCGATCGGCTGGCCGCCCCCCATGGGATCTTCGGCATAGTGATTGAGCACTACACCAATGGCCTCGGCGTGCACCGGATTGCTATAGCTGGCTTGAAGCACAAGAATCTCTGCGGAATCCATTTCCATCCCCGAACACACAAATACCCCGGCGCGCAAAGTGCGCACTGAAAGGCAGCTCGACCTTAGCGCGCCGCCAGCCCTGGCGACAACCCTGGAGGGGCAATTCCCATGCAGGAGCTGCCGAAGGCTGCGATCTCTTGATCTATCAATGCCCCCAGACCAACTCTTCCGTCCACCCCAATTCAGCAAAATCCCCAGCCCGCAACCCAGCCTCCCCCGCGCAGAAGAACGCCCTCTTCACTCAAGCTTCGGCAAAGCGCTGCAACTGCATCTCCTGCAAACGACTGAGGGTGCGGCGGAACGGGAATTCCAGATAACCCTCGGTATACAGCGCAGGCATCGGCACTTGTGCCTCGATGTACAGCGGCACCTTGCGGTCGTAGCACTCATCGACCAGCGCAATGAACCGGCGCACGCCATCGTCGTGCACTGACAACTGCGGCAGCTCGCGATCCCCGGCGATCACACGCTCAGCACCGTCTTCAGTGCCGCGAGCAATCCGCCCCTCGCGTTTCTGTGCGCTGAGATTAGGCACCTCGCTCATCAGGATAGCCCGGTAGGTATCGCACAGCGCGATGAAATCCATGGCGGCAAAGGGTTGTTCGCACAGATCAGCGTAGCGGCACCACAGCACCGATTCACTGGCCCGCACCACGTTGAGTGTCCGATGGCCGACCGGCACTGGTTCGCAGCTGGAGGCCTGCCCTTGTGTCAGCGTCCGGAACACCTCGTCCAGGGCGCTCGGCGAGTCCGGCGTGGCGACAAAGAAGCGTTGCTCGGCGGCGCCCGGATGCAAACGATGGTCCTCGGCACCATTGACCGGGACAACTTGCATATGCGCCTTGATTGCCGCGATTGCCGGGGTAAAGCGGTCGCGATTGAAACCATCGGCGTACAGCTCGTCCGGCGGCAGATTCGAGGTGCAGACCACGACCACGCCTTCGTCGAACATCACCTGAAACAACCGGCCAAGAATGATCGCGTCGCCGATGTCGTTGACGAACAGTTCATCGAAACACAGCACTCGCACTTCCGCCGCCAGCTCTTTGGCCAGCGCCCGCAATGGATCGGCGATGCCGGTCAACTGGAATGAGCGTTGGTGCACCCAGCCCATGAAGTGATGAAAGTGTTGACGCCGCGCCGGCACCCGCAGGCTCTGATAGAACTGATCCATCAGCCAGGTCTTGCCGCGCCCGACCGGCCCCCACAAATACACGCCGCTGACCGAGCGGGCACCGGCATGCAAGGCTTCGTGGCATTTTTGCAACGCCCAGACGGCGTGCTCCTGAGCTTCATCCTGGATGAAGCCCTTGTGCTCGATGGCATGCTGCCAGGCGCTGAGGGGAGAGTCGAAAGTCATGCGCGGCAGTATGCCACGCCAATCTTGCGGATAAACACAAAGCCTCAGTACCTGATCATTCCAACACTGCGCATGGGAACGATCGTCCCCGTAGGAGCTGCCGCAGGCTGCGATCTTTTGACTTGTCTTTTAAAAACAAAATCAAAAGATCGCAGCCTGCGGCAGTTCCTACAGAGTGTTAGAGGTCGACTTTGTGCTTGGCGGCGTAGAGGCAAAGCATTTCCATCGCCAGGGTGGCGGCGGCCAGCGAGGTGACGTCGGCGTGATCGTAGGCCGGGGCGACTTCGACGACGTCCATGCCGACCAGGTTGATCCCACGCAAGCCACCGAGAATTTCCAGCGCCTGCACCGTGCTCAAGCCGCCGCATACCGGCGTACCGGTGCCAGGCGCAAAGGCCGGATCGAGGCAGTCAATGTCGAACGTCAGGTACACCGGGTTATCGCCGACCCGCGCGCGAATCGCTTCGACAATCGCCTCGCAGCCACGCCGGTGCACTTGTCGCGCATCGAGCACCTGAAAGCCCATGTGATCATCATTGGTGGTGCGCAGGCCGATCTGCACCGAGCGCGCCGGATCAACCAGCCCTTCCCGCGCGGCATGCCAGAACATGGTGCCGTGATCGACGCGTTTGCCCTCCTCGTCCGGCCAGGTGTCGCTGTGCGCATCGAAATGGATCAGTGACAGCGTGCCATGTCTGCGCGCATGGGCCTTGAGCAGCGGGTAGCTGATGAAATGGTCGCCGCCAAAGGTGAGCATGGCGCTACCGGATTCAAGAATCCGCTCGGCATGCGCCTCGATGCTCTCAGGGATGGTCTGCGGCGAACCGTAATCGAAGTCGCAATCGCCGTAATCGACCACCGCCAGATGATCGAACGGATCGAAAGCCCACGGCCAGTGGCGCTCCCAGGCAATCCCGGTGGACGCCGCGCGAATCCCGCGTGGCCCGAAGCGTGCACCCGGACGATTGCTGGTGGCGGTGTCGAACGGCACGCCGCTGACGGCCACGTCGACTCCGCGCAAATCGCGGCTGTAGCGACGGCGCATGAAACTGGTGATGCCGGCGTAGGTGCTTTCGGCGGCAGTGCCGTAGAGGCTGTCGCGCGTCATCGCCTGATCGTTCTGCATTGGCACGTCCATCTCGGCGCGCTCCTTTGGTTATTGATGGCTACGGAAAGTGGTCCACAGACGGGTGCGCTGACGCATGTCCTTGAGGCTCATGCTGCGATCCGCGTAGAGCAGGTCGCGCACCTCGGCCGGTGGGTAGATGTCCGGATCGTTGCGCACCGCCTCATCCACCAGCGGTATCGCGGCCTGGTTGGCGGTGGCAAAAAACAGCGTATTGGTCAGCTCGGCCACCGAATCGGCGCGCAACATGAATTCGATGAACGCCCGCGCGGCCTCGGGGTGTGGCGCGTCCTTGGGAATCGCCAGATTGTCCTGCCAGATCAGCGTGCCTTCCCTTGGAATGCGATACGCCACTTCGAACGGCTTGTTGGCCTTGCGCGCCTGATCGGCGGCCATGCTCGCGTCACCGTTGTAGGTCAGCGCCAGGCACACGTTGCCGCTGGCCAGATCATTGATCTGTCGGCCGGTGGCGACGTAGAGCACCGACGGCTGGAGTTTCTGCAACAAGGCTTCGGCGGCGGCGAGATCGTTTTTGTCGGTGCTATAGGGATCTTTGCCGAGGTAGTGCAGCGCGAGGCCAATGACCTCTTGCGGCGAATCGAGAATCGCAATCCCGCAGTCCTTAAGCTTGCTGGCGTATTCGGGCTTGAACAGCAGATCAAGGCTGTTCAGCGGCACATCGGGCAGACGCTGCTTCACTGCTTCAACGTTCATGCCCAGGCCCAAAGTGCCCCAGGTGTACGGCACGCCATAACGGTTGCCGGGATCGACGGCGGCGAGTTTTTCCAGCAAGTCCGGATCCAGATTGGCGTAGCCCTTAAGTCCCTCGTGGGGGATTTCCTTCAAGGCCCCCGCCGCCAAACCGCGCGCCAGCACACTGGAAGACGGCACCACCACGTCGTAACCGCTGCCGCCAGTGAGCAGTTTGGTTTCCAGAACCTCGGAGGTGTCAAAGGTGTCGTAACGCACGTGAATGCCGGTTTCCTGCTCGAAACGCTGCAGGGTTTGCGGTGGCACGTAATCGGCCCAGCTATAGAGATTGAGGGTTTTGTCCTCGGCCTGAGCATTGATGACCACGGACAACAACAGCGCGGGGAAACACAGCTTGAACACGGGAGCCATGATGAACACCTGACCGGAGGAAGTGGTGGCAGAATGCGCCGTCGCATACATTAGAAAAATAGCTGAATAATTATCCTGACTTTACCCCGGAGTAATGTGATGCTCGGTCAACTCCACGATGTCGATCTGCAGTTGTTACGTCTGTTTGTCCGCGTGGTCGAGTGCGGTGGTTTCAGTGCGGCGCAGGGTGATCTGGGCCTGAGCCAATCAAGCATCAGCCAGCAAATGGCCAAACTCGAAACCCGTCTCGGCTATCGTTTGTGCAGCCGTGGCAAGGGTGGTTTCAGCGTCACGCCGAAGGGCGAGCAGTTGCTGCTGGCAGCGCGCAGCCTGTTTGAATCGATCGAAATATTCCGCCATCAATCCAACGGCGTGGCCGGGCGTCTGATCGGCGAAGTGCGCCTGGGCATTTCCGAGGCGGTCGAACCCTCGGTGCTGCAACGCGTCGCCGAGGCGATCCGGCGATTTCGCGAGCGTGACGAGTCGGTCCGTATCGAGTTAATCAGCGCGATGCCCGGCGAGATGGAGCGCCTGCTTCTGCAACAGCGACTCGACCTGGCGATCGGTTATTTTTCGCAGGTGCAAAGCGCGTTCGACTATCGCCAGTTGTTCAGTGAAACCCAGCATTTGTATTGCGCGCCGGGGCATCCACTGTTTACCGACGCAGCGCCCAGTGATGAAGCGTTGCAGGCGTGCGACCGGGTTGATCATCCGTATCGCTTCCTGCGTAGCGACGAGCCGTTTCAGGGCAAGCTGTGTTCGGCGCGCTCGGAGCAGGTCGAGGGCACGCTGGCGTTTATTCTCTCCGGCAAACACGTCGGCTACCTGCCTGATCACTATGCGCGCAGCTGGCAGGCGAAAAGTCTGCTGCGGCCGGTGCGTGAGGGTGAGTTGAGTTTCGAGGTGGCGTTTCATCTGGCCCGGCATCGGGCGCAGGTGCCGGGTGACGCGCAGAAAGCCTTTGAACAGGACTTATTGGCTGCCTTCAAACCTGTGTAGGAGCTGCCGGAGGCTGCGATCTTTTGATCTTGATCCAAAAAACAAAATCAAAAGATCGCAGCCTTCGGCAGCTCCTACAGAATCGGTTCAGCTCCTCACCCCAATAAAACCTGACCTTTCAGGCAATTATTGCTCGTTGCCCTCGCTGCCCTCTTCCGGCATTCTGCGCCTCCATTTTCTGACCCGGCCCCGCCTCGCGGCGCGCAAATCACCATGACCGCCTCTGAAAAAGTCCCGCGCAACAACGATCTGATCTACGGCCTCAACGACCGTCCGCACCTGACTGCCACCGTGTTTGCCGCGCTGCAACACGTACTGGCCAGCTTCGTCGGCATCATCACCCCGACCCTGATCATGGGCGGCGCCCTCGGCCTGCACAGCGAAATCCCCTACCTGATCAGCATGGCGCTGTTCGTTTCCGGCCTCGGCACGTTCGTTCAGGCCAAACGTTTCGGCCCGGTCGGATCGGGGTTGCTGTGCCTGCAAGGCACCAGTTTTTCCTTTATCAGCGTGATTCTCAGCGCCGGCTTCATGGTCAAGGCCCGTGGTGGCGGTACCGATGAGATTCTTTCGACAATCTTCGGTGTGTGCTTCTTCGCCGCCTTCATCGAAGTGGTGCTCAGCCAATTCATCGGCAAACTGCGCATGCTGATCACCCCGGTGGTGACCGGCACCATCATCACCTTGATGGGCCTGTCGCTGATCAAAGTGGCGATGACCGACATTGCCGGCGGTTTTGGCGCAGCGGATCTCGGTGCATCCGGTCATCTGTTTCTCGCCGCGCTGGTGATCGGCACGATTGTGGTGCTGAACCGCGTCGACGTGCCGTTCCTGCGCCTGGGCGCAATCGTCATCGGCCTGACCCTTGGCTACGTGGTGGCCTGGATGATGGGCACCGTGGATTTCGCCTCGATGCCCGAGGTGCCGCTGGTCAGCGTGCCGGTGCCGTTCAAATACGGCTTCAATTTCGACTGGGTAGCCTTCGTCCCGGTTGCAGTGATTTTCCTCGTGTCGCCGCTGGAGGCTGCGGGCGACCTGACGGCCAACTCAATGATCTCGCGGCAACCGGTCAAAGGCCCGCTGTACATTCGCCGCATCAAATCCGGCCTGCTCGCCGACGGTCTCAACTCGGCCATGGCGGCCGTGTTCAACAGCATGCCGATGGTGACCTTCGCGCAGAACAACGGCGTGATTCAGCTGACCGGTGTGGCCAGCCGCTACGTCGCCTTCTTCATCGCCGGCCTGTTGGTGCTGCTGGGCTTGTTCCCGATGATCGGCGCGGTGTTGCAACTGATGCCAAAACCGGTGCTCGGTGGCGCCGAACTGGTGATGTTTGGCACCGTCGCCGTCGCCGGTATCAAGATCCTCGCCGAGGCTGGTCTGCATCGACGCAACATGCTCATCGTCGCCATTTCGCTGGGCATGGGCCTGGGCATCGCGGCGGTACCGGAAGTCCTGCGTGAGCTGCCGCAAGCGCTGCGCAACATTTTCGAATCGCCGATCACCGTCGGTGCGTTGTGCGCTATCGTGCTGAACATCTTCCTGCCGGAAGAATTCATCGAGCTGGAAGAAGACGATTTCGATCCGGAAGCTTCTATTCTTCAGGTCATGGAAAACCCGGAGATGCCGGCCAAAGCTGAACCTGCCCTGCCGGCGGCTGTCGCACAGTTGAACCGTTAACGTCCGGCCTGTTAATAGAAAGGGCTGCACCGGCAACGGTTCAGCCCTTTTTAGTTGAGAGACCGTTTATGCGCCGCCTCCACGCCGTCATTCTGTCAGTACTGCTGTTGTCGCTCAGCGCCTGCGCGCTGTTTCCCGATCGTGATCCGGTGAACATCAACGTAGTCGGGCTCGAACCCCTGCCGAGCCAGGATCTGGAAGTGCGTTTCGCGATCAAGATTCGTGTGCAGAACCCTAATGAAACCGCGATCGACTACACCGGCATTGCCCTGGATCTGGAGGTCAACGGTCATTCACTGGCATCCGGTGTCAGCGATCAGGGCGGCTCGATCGGGCGTTTCTCGGAAACCATCGTCAGCGTCCCGGTCAGCGTTTCGGCCTTCTCGGTACTGCGCCAGACACTCGGCCTGAGCCAGACGCAAACCCTCGACAACCTGCCTTACGTGTTGCGCGGCAAACTCGCCGGTGGCGTGTTCGGCACCATGCGTTTTGTCGACAGCGGCACTCTGAGCCTGCCCAAGGCGACTGCCGCGACCTGGTAAACATGCCGCAGTCTCCCCAAGAATGGCTGCATCGCCGCTAAACCCTCACTCTGTAGGAGCTGCCGAAGGCTGCGATCTTTTGATCTTGATTGTAAAAACAGGATCAAAAGATCGCAGCCTTCGGCAGCTCCTACAGGGTGTTGCGGGTTGGCGATCAGATGTTGAAGCGTACGCCGGGTTTCGCGCGCTCATCCACAGTTAACTCGAACACGTCCGGCCGCGCATAGTGCCCCACCACGTCGTAGTCATAGCGCGCCCGCACCAGTTCATCGGTGTCGATCTCGGCGGTCAACAGTCCGGCCTCGCCGCGCAACGGTCCTGCCAGCACATCGCCCATCGGCCCGACGATCACGCTGCCGCCAGCAATCAATGGCCGATCCGCCGGCCAATTGGCAATCTCCAGCCCCAACTCGTTCGGCGACGCCTGCACCTGGCACGCACTGACCACAAAACAGCGTCCTTCATGTGCAATGTGCCGCATGCTGACTTGCCACATCTCGCGCTCATCCACAGTCGGCGCGCACCACACTTCAATACCTTTGGCGTACATCGCCGTGCGCAGCAGCGGCATCATGTTTTCCCAGCAGACCACCGCGCCAAGCTTGCCGACCTGGCTGTCGAGCACCGGTAAAGTCGAGCCATCGCCCTTGCCCCAGATCAGCCGTTCGGTGCCGGTTGGCATCAATTTGCGGTGTTTGCCGAGCAATCCGGCTAGCGGGTCGAAATACAGCACCGTGCAATACAAGGTGCTGCCGGCGCGCTCGATGACACCGATCACCAGATTGGCGCCAGTGCGTGCGGACAAACCGGCCAGCGCTGCGGTTTCCGCGCCCGGCACATCGATGGCATTGGCGAAGTAACGCGCATAGGCCTCACGCCCCTCAGGCAGTCGATAGCCCAATTGCGTGCCGAAACTTTCGCCTTTCGGATAACCGCCGAGCACGGCTTCCGGCATCACCACCAGCGCCGCGCCGGCTTCGATGATTGCGTTTTCCCAAGCGAGAATCTGTTCCAGGGTTTCGCCTTTGCCGCCGGGCAAGGCGCCGATCTGCAGGGCAGCAACAATTGACTTGGGCATCGCGATCACTCCATCAGGTTCAGAGGTTGCTGATTCTCCGGCGCCAAGGGATCATGAATAAAGCCCCGATCACTGCTGAATGATATGAGCCAAATGAATATCGCCAACGTCGACCTCAATCTGCTGAAAGTCTTCGAAGCCCTGTACGAGGAATCGAGCGCGAGCCGCGCGGCGCTGCGCCTTAACGTGACTCAATCGGCGGTCAGCGCGGCGTTGCGCCGATTGCGTGAGGTCTATGGTGATCAGTTGTTCGTGCGTACCGGGCGCGGTCTGGCGCCGACACTCAAGGCCAATCAACTGAAACCGGTGGTCAGCGAAGCGCTGGACAAATGCCGGCAAAGCTTGGCCATGGTTGACCCGGCGGCTACTCAGTACGAAGGCCGCTCGGTGACGGTCGGTCTGTCGGATGATTTTGAAATTGCCTACGGCCGGCGCTTGATCGAAGAAATCGCGCGCAGTGCGCCGAAACTGCGGCTGATCTTCCGGCAGACCCACAGCCAGATCGTCGCGCGGGCGCTGATGGAGCGCAGTATTGACCTGGCGATCACCGCCGGCGGCTTTGCCGAACGCCTGCTCAGTCGGCAGGTCTTGGGGGAAGGCGGTTATGCCTGTCTGGTCGATCCGGCAAGCCTTGCGCCGGGCCAGCAGCACATTACGCTGGAGGAGTTTGTCGCGCGCGAGCACCTGCTGGTGTCCTCCGGCGGCTTTATCGGCATCACCGATGAAGGCCTCGCGGCGCTGGGCCTAAGCCGCCGGATATGCGCCTCGACCACGCATTTCGCGGCGTTGCCCTACCTGCTCATCGGCAGTCAGGCTGTGGCGACGATCCCGAGGCACGCCGCCGAGCGTATCGCTGCGCTCAGCGGTCTGACACTACTGCCCTGCCCGCTGGATTTGCCGCGCTACCCGATCGAACTGGGTTGGCGGACCAGTACGCAGATCGATCCTGTGGTGGTCAAAGTGCGTGAGGCGATTGCCGCCAGCTTCAGGTAAAAAACCTTACTTGTTCGCCGCCATCAGCCGGTTGACTTCACTGCGCACCATATTGGCAAACTCCGGCGGCGACATGCCGTCCAGCTCTGCACGCACCCACTCGGCCCACTTGCCTTTACGCTTGCCGCGCTCGCCGAACAACCGCGCGGCCTCACCTTTGGCTTTGCCCAGATTGTTCTGCCAGAGTTCGAACAGACGGGATTTCTCGTCTTCCAGCGCCGCGCGCTCTGCGAGGGATTTGTCGGCCAGATTGAAACTCATGGGGAATTATCCTGCTGCGTAAAATGGCGACATCTTACACGCTCGACGGAAATCTCCCGTGCAGGTTTTTATTCCTGACCTAAATTCAGTGCAACTTTTCACGCAGCGCCACACTCCATTGATCACTGTCCATTCACCTGCAAGGAGTCACCCAATGGCCCGGAAATCCGCCGTTCAAGCCGCCGAAGACCAAATCAAGGATCAGGCCTTCAGCGAACTTCAGGCTCTGATCGAAGAGTCGGACAAACTGCTCAAGAGCAGCGCATCGCTGGTCGGTGAAGAAGCGGAAACCCTGCGCGGGCAAATCGCCCTGAAACTGCAGCAAGCGCTGGATTCGGTCTCCAGCGTGCGCGATCGCACCAAGCCGGCCGTCGATGCAACCGAGAGCTACATTGGCGGTCATCCATGGCAAACCGTGGCAATTTCCGCAGGCTTCGGCCTGGTGGTCGGGTTGTTGCTCGGTCGTCGTTGAAACATCGCGAGCATGTAACAGACAAGAAAAAGGCGAGCCCTGTGGCTCGCCTTTTTCATGCCTGCAATGCGCTCAATCCCCCGCCAGTTCCCGCAGCTGCGCCAAGGTTTGCTCATCCAGCACAATGCCTTCGGCCAGCGAGCGCGCGCGCTGCCAATGGCGACGGTCGCCCGGCAAACGCTTCAAACCGACGCCGTGCATCTGTCGCACCAGTTCCTGACTGCGCGTGGCGAAGTCCTGACCGGCGGCTTTGCTCGGATCGATGACAATCAGCAACTGACCAGTCCATGGCGTCCGTGCGCCCGGATGGTTCGACCAGTCGAACTCGAAGGAAAAATTGCCCCCGGTCAACGCCGCAGCGAGCAATTCCACCATCATCGACAGCGCCGAGCCCTTGTGGCCGCCGAACGGCAGCAACGCCCCGCCCTCAAGAATGGCTTTCGGATCGCAGCTCGGCTGGCCGAGGCCGTCCACGCCCATGCCCGGTGGCAAGCGCTCGCCCTTGCGCGCGGCGATCTGTACATCACCATGGGCGATGGCGCTGGTTGCCAGGTCGAAGACGATCGGTGCGCCGCCGGCTCGTGGGGCAGCGAATGCAATCGGATTGGTGCCGAACAGCGGCCGGTCGGCGCCGTGCGGCACCACGCAGGTCATGCTGTTGACCACGCTGAGCGCCACCAGGCCTTCTTCGGCAAAAGGTTCGACGTCCGGCCACAGCGCGGCAAAGTGATGGGAATTACGAATCGCCAACACCGCGATCCCGGCGTTGCGGGCCTTTTCCACTAATAGCGGGCGGGCCGCCGCAAGCGCCGGTTGCGCAAAGCCGTTGCCGGCATCAACCCGCACGAAACCGGACGCCACATCCTCGACCAGTGGCACGGCCTGACCGTTGACCCAACCGCTCTTGAGTGTCGAAACATAACCGGGGATGCGAAATACGCCATGACTGTGGGCGCCGTCACGTTCAGCCCCGGCGCAGTTGGCCGCCAGCGAACGTGCGACAGGTGCGGACGTTCCGTGGCGCAGGAAAACCTTTTCGAGCAACTGCGTCAGCGCTTCGAGCGACAACGCGGGCGAGACAGCAGAAGACACAGCATCGTGTGGCGCAGACATCTGAAGCTCCAGACTAATTATTGGAGGGAACAACAGCGTACTAATGGCTTGCCCTGCGATTAACCACGTCAGGCCCGGGTGCTGTCAACCGTTCAGAAGCGCCCATGCACATCTGCACCCCTTGTGTGCGGTAACTATGTACCACCTTCTATGACCGCAGGGCTTTTAGTCTGGCAGCTCAATTTACCGGCGCACTGAAAGCCGCCTGACCGAGACCCGACAATGTCCGCTTCCGTTCCACCGCTGCTGTTTCCCTCTTTTCTTGACTCTCCTGGCCTATGGGCCGAGCTCGGTATTGCACACAATCTGTCCACCCAGGACTTCAAATGGCTGCAGCATGTACAACTGGCTACCCAGGCCCTGCGCAGTCAGCAAACGCCGCCCATGCTTGCTCATCGCTTGCTGCTCAATACCGAGGATCCACCCGCCCTGCCGCTGGCCGGCTGTTTCATCCTCAGTAGCACTCCCGAAGACGGCGCTTTCCTGCTTTACACGCCGTTTGAAGGATTGAAGAAGTTCGACAACCTCAAGGCCTTGACCGGACACCTCGAACAACGCCTCAACGAAGCTGACGAAAAGGACCGGTTGCTGGCGTTCCTCGCCCTGTCGCAACGCAAATACCTGCTGGAAAAGCGCGGTATAACCGTGACCTGCCAACTCATCGACGGCGATATATTCGATGATCAGCGCACCGCGCTCGAACACTGCCAGAGCCTCAACGCCCAGGCTTTGCTCAACGAGACGTTGCACCTGCCCGCGCTCGGCGCCCTGCTTGAGACCATCCTTGCCCAATTGCTGGCTTCTACGATGCCGGGTGTGAACCAGGCCCAGACTCGTCTGAGTTTTCACGCGGGCACTGATACTGCCGATGATACGGGGCCGAGACGCTGGCTCGATTCAATGACACTGACTGATGCCGTGCTGCTTTATTACCGCCATGGCGGATGGCCTGCCGATCAGACCCGTGTATTTTCCCATCCGCACAGGCCGGCTCAGACTGACGACCAAAAACACTGGGAAAGCGCGGTCAAAAACGCCTCCGCCAACCTCCTGACCCGGCTTTACAAACAGATGGAAGTTTACTGGAACGGAGCAAGCGCCGACGGCAGCACACGGCGCGCGTTCTTCACCCAGGCCATCCGCCAACAGGCGCTCACCGACTTCGTACTCAAGCGCGAGGCGGGCATCATTGATGCAAAAAAATGCACAGACCTGCTGGCATGGATTGAACCCGATAGCGTTTCCCAGCGCTTTGCCACACTGGAAACCGTACGTTTGTGGGAATACCAGGCCAACTTCGTCGAGCTGGCAGGTTCGCTGATGTTCAGCCACACCGACGCCTGCCTGTACACCCCCTCTCAGGGGTTGCAGGTGCTCAAGGATTACCAGGATCTGAAAAATACACTGCTGAGCAAGTTCAGCAGTGCTGGCCACGAAGAGGAACTCTATGGCTTGCTGAGCCTGGAGGAACGCCAGCAGTTTCTTGGCTTCGACAAACCCCACGTCTCGGGTGAAATGATCGCTGGCGACATCTTTGCCGTGCTGCTGTCCGGCATTATCACCAAGCAACGCCAGAACATCGAATATGCCTTGCAGGTATTTCGTCACAGCGATGGTGCGATAGACATCCGCGCCCTGTTCGATAAAGCGCTGGATGTCCGCTCGATGCTCCACGATCGCCTGCTGACGCTCGACACCGAAGGGCGCTGGAGTACCCGCCCGGCACTCAGTGGCAGCGTTCTGCCGTCCTTGTTGACCGCGGATGCGGCGGCGGCTGAAACCAAGAAATTTGCCAGTGTGCTGGACGCCATCAGCGGCGACTTTGTCGCGCAACCGATCACAACGCCAGCGTTGCAAAGCCTGTACCTGGACAACATGAAAAACAAACTGGCGCATGCGCTGTTTGTCGGCATGACCGGTGAAGCCAGAATTCGCGTGCTCAACGGTACATTGCGCCGTGATGAACAAGCGATTGTCGATACGGTATTCAACCCCGAACAGCCTGAGCGCGCTCGGCGCAAGGGCCTCAACGGCTTCCGTCCCGACGCCTTTTCGCTCAGCTTGCAGGCTACCGGCCAGAGCGAAATTTCACCCTTGGCGAACTGCGTCATGCTGACCGAACGTGGAGGCCTCGATAATCAGCATTCAGGGCGCGCGCTATTGTGGACACCTGCCTTGGGCCTTGAAGTATTCGATTGCGTCGACGCGGTGCGGTCAGTTCTGAACCAGCGATTGCTCGACTCGGAAAAAAGACCGTTGTTGCTGGAGAACCTTTCACCGCTCAGCAATGGCTTTCACCAGAAATACACGATGGCAGAGTTCCACCTGATCGGCGAAAGCGTGTCAGAGAACCGCGTGCAATCGGCCATCGAGCAGTTTCTCCAGCGCTGCAAACGCGTGCGGGATCTGAATGTGCCGAAACTCGCCAAGAATAACGCGCTCAAAAACCTGAGCCAGCAGGTAATCGACAGCAACCTGCATCAGGCCAGCGCACTGGCCAAAGCCCTCGGCAAGCAACAGTCACTACCGGCATGGCTGGGCATGGCCGCGCTCGGCGATCAGCAACTGCATCTGGAAATACTCGAGCAATGGCGCAACAGCGTCACGGATGACAAAGACTATCTGCACGGTTTGCCAACTCTGCGTGACCACCTTCAGAAAACCCTGAAGGCGTTGCTGAACAGTCGCTTCCAGGCACCCGACCTTGATCCACAGCAGATCGCAATCACCCCGGCGCTGGCCTTGGCCGGCCCGGCCATGAGCCTGACCGATTTTGCCCTGAATCAAAGCCATGTCGCCCAGCAAATCAGCTTTTCGGTGACTTCGAGTACGACCAGCGCGTTGCCGAAGAACTTAGATCAGCAAGCAGTCAGAACCCTGCTGTTGTCACTGGATATCGGCACGACCTTCGCCAATAGCCTCACCGGCGCACTGTCAAGCAAAAACACCGACGCACAAGCGCGCCAACAGCGCTTTCTCCGTCAGTTGCCCTGGCAACTGCTGCAACATGCTCATCAGCTCAAGCTGCAACAACGGCTGAGCGCAACGGCCTTCGACTTGATCACTCAGATACTCGACATGCCAGATGCCACGGCGCGCGCGACGGTTCCCGGGGCGAATGCGCTGATCCGTCCATTGGAACTGGTCAAAACCACGGGTGCGAAGGCAATCAAGGCTCTAGGCATGTATCTGATCGGCCCGGCAACCGGAAAGCCCGGGCCACAAGTGCTGTATGCGCCGTACCACGGTGAACAGGCGTTCAGCGAATATGCCGATGATGCTGCCGTCATCGCCGCACTCAACGTTCCCGGTGCATTACAGAATTTGCTGGTGCGACGTTTACCCGACAGCGAACAATCGATCTTCGGCGCGCTGTTCAAGAGCAGTACCGGACAAACCAGCGAAATCACCCTCGCGTCAAAACCTGTCGACGGCAATGCGCTGATGCAACTGTTCAGTGACAACCTTGCGTTGTTGCCACGCTTGTTGAACAGTCATTCATTACCGTCGGCACAAGCGGACTGGGACGTGGCGAAAAATCTGTGCAGCTCCGGCATCAAACTGATTCGCGGGCTGCTGCCGGGCAAACTCGCCTACGCGCAGTTTCTCTGGCAAGCCTTCAAGGACTTCATGGATTCCGCCGAGGCGCTGCAGGATCATCACTGGAAGCGTGCGCTGGAAACGTTTATTGCCGGCGCCGCAGAAATGATCACCCTCGGTCGGCTTTCACTGGAGTCGACGCTGGTTGAGCAAGAAGCATCGGTTCCGCAGGCCGCTGTAGCAACACCGCCGAGTGTTCCCCACTGGCATCAAATCCGTACCACTGCGGCCTCTCGCACCCATCTGCAAACGTTCGAAACACCCACGGTTGTTTTGAAAGACCTGACACATAAAGCAACCGATGGTACCTACGAGGATCTGCCAACGAAGACTCTCTACGCGCCAATCGCCGGCAAGGTCTATCCGGTGGAGCAGCCTGGAGCGGTCTGGCAAATCAAAGGGACAGAACAGGCAGGCCCGGTACTGCAACACACGGCTTCCCGCCAACTCATGATCGATCCGGATAGGCACACCGTGCATTTCGGCAAAGCCTTGTCCAAAATGTACAACCGCCACGCCAACGAGCGAGAAGCCAGAGTGTGGTTGAACATCGAAGCCCAGGGCATGGCCGAAATCCGCGCCAGGCACCCGGAAAAGGCGCGGATGCTGACGCAGGCTGTTGACATGGCCCGGTACTATGCGCTCAACAGCTTGCACAACATGGCGCAATTGAAAAACCACGCCCCCGGGACGCGGCTGGACACGTTCCTCAAATCGTTCTTCGGCGTGCAACGCATCGATGCCGACATTCTCGCCAAGATCAAAAAAACCATCGTGCCGATCTGTGATGCTTTGGTCGACCCCACCGAAGACCTGATGAACACCGACCGTTTTGTCGTCGGCTCGAACAAATACCGCAACAGCGGGCTGATCGCCTTCGTGCTTGATGACGACTCGCGAAAAATTGTGCATTTCACTGAAAAATTCTTCAATCAGGGGCTCGACTGGTACAAGGACGGCCTGACCCAGCCGTTCAACGTCGAGGGGCATGCCCAGGCATCCACGCTGATCCATGAATTCGCCCATCAGGCCAACAAGGCCGTGGACATCGCGTCCCTCGAAGCCCGGCGGCCGTTCACTGACCTGATCGCCACCATTACCGGTTACGGCGCGGCGATGAAAGCGACCCAGACCCGATTCCAGCGCGAAGCACTGTCACTCGAAACGCCGCGCGAGGAGCTGTTCTCACGCTGGAGCCGGGAGTTGCAGAAATTGGTCAGCTTCGATGAGATTCCAGGTATCGAGCATGTCGCCAAGGAAATTCTCAAAGTCACGCAGAGCCCAACCGTCGAGGATGCACGAACGGCATTTCTGAGCACATCCAATCCACATCCGCGCATCGACACGATTTTGCGCAATGCCGATTCGATCGCTTTTCTGATCTGTGAAATGGGTCGGCAACTGGACCCGGTTACCAGCCCCAACGAAGCGCTGAGCTGACCGGCAAAAAAAATGCGCAGGCCATGGTGCCTGCGCATCGCTTGATTACGCGGTGAGGTCAGTCTTTCTGATCGCGCAACACGTTGCCCGAGGCACCGTCGATGCGGAACTCGTAGACCACGCCATCGGCTTTGCGCCCCTCGCCCTTCCAGTAGCCGTCGTTGTCGGCCTCGATCTCATACACTTCGACGTAACCGGCCTTGGTCTTGATAATCTCGATTGCCTTCTCGATGGTGATCCATCCCGCACCCGGGCGGTCGGCCATGGCCGCGCCGGCACTCAACAAGGCGGCGGTTGCCACGAAAGCTGCGAAGGTTCTTTTGATCATTTTTTCACTCCATTTATGGATGATGTTCGTCAGACGTCCTGTTTTTGGGTGTTGCCGAGGAAAATAAGTTCCAATTTGATGGGTAATTGCCATGACGGTTGTTCTCGACCAGCGGCCCGGAAGGTTAGAATGCAGCAAACCAGGATGAGTCAATGACCGAAGACACCCTCTCGGAAGCCGAATACGATGCGATCACCGATGCCGCCGCGCATTGGTGCATGCGTCTGCACGCAGTCGACTGCTCCGCCGAGGAGCGCGTGGCATTCGAGCAATGGCGTGAGGGGCATCCGCTCCATGCCTTCGAATACGAAGCGATGCTGGAGATCTGGGACGTCGCCGAACATCTGCCGCGTCCGGATCCTGTCGTCGCGCTGCCGGCCAGCAATCCGGCCCCGGCCTGGCGTCAATATGCAATCGCCGCCAGCATCTTCGCGCTGGGCCTGCCACTAGTCGCCTACACCGGGTGGAACATGGGCTGGCTACCCAACAGTTACCAGCATTTCGAAGCCAGCGACAATGTCCGCCAAGTCACTTTGAACGATGGCAGCCAGGTCGAGCTGAACCTGAACTCTGAGCTGACGTACAGCAACTACAAGGACGAACGCCGGGTCACCCTGAAAAAGGGTGAAGCGTTTTTCAGCGTCAGTCACGACATCACTCACCCATTCATCGTCAAGGCTGCCGAAGGTCGCGTCCGCGTCACCGGCACTCGCTTCAACGTGTGGATGTATGAAGATCAGGTACGCGTCAATCTGGTCGAAGGCTCGGTGCTGGTCACCAGCAACACGGCATTGCCTGGCGACGGTTTGCGCCTCGGCCCGTCGATGCAGGCGCAGTACAGGCATGGCGACTACACGCCACAGATCAGCCAGACCTACGACAATGACAGTTCACTGGCGTGGCGCAACGGCAAACTGATCCTCGACAACCTTGCACTGAACGACGCGTTGCCGCTGATCAACCGTTACCTGAACAACCCGCTGATGCTCGCCGACACCAGCACCGGCGCGATCCGCGTGGGCGGCGTCTACAACATCAAAGAGATCAACGGCCTCGTCAACTCTCTGCCCAAAGTGCTGCCGGTCTACCTGACCCGCAATGCCGAAGGCAATCCAGTGATCAACTCGATCCCCAAGCACGCACCGAAGTCCTGACAACCCAGTGGCAAGGGGATTTATCCCCGTTGGGTTGCGCAGTAGCCCCTTCTCCATCTGACTTGCCCCCTATATCCTCCGCCAACTCGACACAATGTGCCGCACGCCAAAAAGTCCCGGCGCCACAGGCGATTGCAGGTGAAAAAAAACCGCCGCCCTCAATCAGAGGACAGCGGCTTTCTCATTGCGACGCAGACGTCTATTGCGCAGCCACCTTCGCCGCCTTATCCGCCGCTTCGCTGATGCTCTGCACCTGATACTGCGGATCAGCCTTGATCTGCTGCTCGGTGAAGGGCAAGACGCTCCACTGCTTCTTCGAAAACGCTTCGGTCTGGTCGCGCGAGTATTTCGACGCCGGATCGCTGGACAGCGAGAACGCCAGCAGCCCCTGAGCGTGCGGTCCTTTATCGTCAAAGGTCACCACTTGCAGATAGCTGGTGCCGCTGACCACTTCGAGTTTGCCGTCTTCACGCGGAACGCTCTGAATGGCGTTGTAGATGCCGAGAGTACCTGGCCCGCCATGAATCGCGGTTTGCTGACCGCCACTGCTGACCACTTGGATATCGCCCCAGCGGGTATCAGGCTTGATGCCCATTTTGCTGCTCAGTTCCAGCGAGGCGAGCATCGCTTCGCGCACAGCTTTGCTGACGTCAGGCTGTTCGATGGCGAGGCCGCGCGGCGTGCTTTGCGCGGCCTTCGGGTCGAACGCGACACGCCAGACCTGCGGCGATTCCTGCAGGGTTTGCATGATGTTCTGGAAATGCACCAGACCGCTGCCGGAATCCAGATTCGCACGGCCATCCCAGGCCTTGAGGCTGGCGCAGACCGGTTTCAGTTTGCTCGCGACCGCGCCAAGATCCTTCGCGCAGAATTTCAGCAGGTCCGGTAATACCTGGCTCGCCAGATAGACGTTGTCGTCCATCACCATCTGTTGCAGATCCTGCACCGCCAACGGGCCTTGCTTGTCCAGCGACGCGAGACGATCCAGGGCGAAGCGCGAGCGCATACCCAGCGGTTGACCGTCCTGACTGATCAGCGGCGAGAAACCGGTCAGCGGTTGCGCCGGGTTGGCCAGCCACGCGGAATCGTTAGAGTGCTGGACGAAGTCTTTACGCAGCAGTTGCGGTAACTGGCTGGAGGCATAAATACCCGGCTGCGCGGCTTGCGGATCGATATCCCAGGCGCAGCCACTGCGGGTACCGTCGAGGACGATCATCTGCAAACCGGCGCGCGGATCACTGCACTTGGCGAGCTTGTCAGCGCTGACGTTCGGCACCACTGACAGGTTCATGTACAGCGTCTGGCCCTTGTCATCTACGGCCAGAGTATTGACCCACGGAATGCCCTGAATCTTGTGCACCGAATCCTGCAGATCCTTGAGACTGGTGGCCTGGTTCATCGCGTACCACTGTTTGAGCACGCGATCATTTTCGAGGTTGGCATCGCGCAGGCTGAACGCATATTGGTGATCCCAGTCGAGCTTGCCCGGCCACTGCACGATCGGCCCGAACTGCGAGCTGTAGATATCACGCGACACCGGCACGACCTGACCATCCGCCTGTTTCACCTGCACGGTCACCGTCTGCTTGCTCAGCGGCAGGGATTTGCCGTCGAGCAAGTAGCGCGTCGAATCCTTTGGATCGAGTTGCAGGCGATACAGGGTGAAGTGCTTCGAAGAGTCGACCGTGTGGGTCCAGGCCAGATGCTGGTTGAAACCGATATTGATCATCGGCAACCCCGGCAACGCCGCACCCATGACATCGAGTTTGCCAGGTATGGTCAGGTGCATCTGATAGAAACGCATGCCGCCGACCCAAGGAAAATGCGGGTTGGCCAGCAACATCCCACGACCATTGAACGACCGCTCACTGCCCACCGCCACAGCGTTGCTGCCGCGATCCAGGGCAAAGCGTTGCTGACGCGTGTCGGCCAGCTGCCAAGCGTGTGATGGCTGCTCGATTTGCGCGGTGGCTTGCGGCGGAGTGGCCCCGGCCAAGGCTTCGGCAAACTGCCCGACACCGCCTTCAACCAATAGCCGACGGGTCAGTTTGACCAGGTCTTCGGCGGCGATATCGCGTACCCACTCGCCTTGGCATTGCTGCGGCAGCCCTTGCTGACGGCGCTCGCCAAGATAGCGGTTATAGCCGGCGACATAACCCTGCATCAGGTCGCGCACCTCGGTCGGCTGCGCCTGCCAGAACGCCTGCACTGCCTCGGGCGTGTTCAGCCAGGTGAAGAACACATCGCTGACACGATTTTCACGCTCCTCGACGGTGAACTGATCCGGACCGAAATAACGCGAGCGTTGGCCGTTGACCGTAACGATCTCGTTGGCCAGCAAACACAGGTTGTCCTGCGCATAGGCGTAGCCAATGCCGAAACCCAGGCCGCGCTCGTTTTCGGCGCGAATGTGCGGCACACCAAAAGCGGTGCGACGAATATCGGCACTGGCCTGGGTGGCGGGACTGAGCGCATGGGCTGACAGACTCAGCCCGAGAAACATGCCGGCAAGGGCCAACCCGGTTAACTGCCTGGAAATAATCACACTCGCTCCTGATCGATAAGGCAAGGATCGGCCCGCGCAAGACGTAGGAAAGCACGCATTTCGCCGGGTCCGATCTGAAATCCATGCACGCGCCTGGGCGCAATGCAGCTGTTCAGGAAACGAATCGGCGAAAAAAAATTTAGCCAGGTCGACAGCTATCTGGAGCTGTGATTACGGGGAAACGACAAATCAGCGACAAATTTTCTACATATTGCCCTTCATGATTTGTCGTGCTGAAACGTCTTGTTTAGAGAGAGCACAAAAAACCCTTTCCTGATCAGGTCCTGAAAAGGAGTCACCGCATGTACAACTCGCAACTACCAACGGAAGGTAGCCAGGCGCCACAAGGAGCTTCCATGGGGCCGAGCGCCAGCGATTTCGGACAAAGGATCGAGCGCCACGGCAATGAACGAATCCGCCTGCTGCTGAAGAGTTTCGGCCTGCGCACCAGCCTGATTCGTCTGAAGGTCATCGACGCGCTGTTGAGCGCTGCGCATGGCAATCGTCGCCTTGGCGTGCGTGGCGTGCACAGCCAATTGCTCGATCTGGACATTCCGCTGTCGTTTCTCAGCGTGCGCGAAGTATTGAAGCGTTTGTGCGCCGAAGGCGTGATCACCATCAACGCCGACAAGAGCTACAGCCTGCACCCGCAGGCTGCTGCAATTCTCGACAACGAGTGATGCATCAAGCAGTCGCCGTCAGGGTTTGACCTTGCGGCGCATCACAGCGTTGATCACTACCACGACCACCGCCACACTGATGGCGATGTACTGGAACATTTTCTCACTGATCGCCCCGGTGTTTTGCAGCCAGGACAGGCCGAGCATGATTGCCAGCACCATGAGGGCGATCAGAATCGAGTATTTCAAGCGTTGCGACTGAGTCATTGCAGGTTCCTGAAGCGTTGAAATGTATCCGGTTTGTATCCGTTTGCATGCCAGGCGCATACCTTGTTTCGGGGATGCGCGGCGATTGCCGGAGTCTCATGTTACAGCCGCTGAAGAGTTTTGGCTTCATGGCGGCGTAACCATGAGGATTGTAGAAATGTTCCGTCGAATCGCCTGGCTGATTCCCCTGCTTGCCGTGCTGACCTTGAGTGGTTGCATCATATTTCCCCACGGCGGGTGGCACGATGACCACCATCGCTACTATGGCGGTGGCCCCGGCTACTACCATCGATAGAACAGGATTGTTCGCCCCGCTGGATGATGGCTGATCCCGTTGATTCAACAGCAAAAAATGCCCGCCTTCTGGCGGGTATTTTTTTGCCTCAAGATATCTCAAAGCCCCGCCAGCAAGCGCTCAGGGTGCACCGAAACAACCCGCTACTTTTTGAAATTTCCTGTCTCCGCAGACCGTTAGCACGCCCAGCCAAGCCCCCATAGGCTATGCAACAGGTTTTTGACAAAAGAGACAGGATGTCATGCAGAGAACACTCATCGCCCTTGAGCCGGTAAAAATCATTGGATTTTGCCTGGCCATAACCCTCTTCGAACTTCTGACCTACATGGCCAGCGACATGATCATGCCGGCGATGCTCAGCGTGGTTGAGGAGTTCGAAGCAGACGCACGTCATGTGCCAAATGCATTCAATCTTTATCTGATCGGCGGGGTCTGTCTGCAATGGCTGATCGGGCCGTTATCCGATCGCTATGGACGACGACGTTTGTTGTTGATCGGCTGCGCATTGTTTGCGGTCGCCATTTCGTCAGCCATCGCGACACGCTCGATCGAAGCATTCAATGTATTGCGCCTGATACAAGGCATGGGCCTGGGCTTTGTCGTCGCCGTCAGCTATCCGGCATTGCAGGAAGTTTTCCGCGAGGCCGATGCCGTGCGCCTCATGGCGCTGCTCGGCAACGTTGCATTGCTGTCTCCGTTGCTTGCGCCACTGTTGGGCAGCCTGTTGCTGGAATGGCTGAGTTGGCGACAGCTGTTTCTCGGCCTCGGGTTTGCCGCAGCGCTGGCCTGGCTGCTATTGCTGCTGTGCATGCCGGAAACCATCGGTGTGCTGAGCAATGACGGCAAACATCTGCCGCCGACGCCGCTGTGTTTCAGGCAGATCTTGCGACGCTACGCAGCGCTGCTGGGCAACCGCACCTTCCTTTGCGCAAGCCTTGCGCTGGGGTTCATGAGTTTGCCGCTGATCGCCTGGATCGGCCTTGCCCCCTTGTTGTTGATGCAATGGCAAGGCTTGTCTGCCGTGGAATATGGCCTGTGGCAGATACCGGTATTTGCCGCCGTAATTGTCGGCAACCTTCTCCTTGATCGACTGCTGCCTACCCACGCACTGCCGCGCTTGATTGGTCTGGCGCTCTGGCCTTACTGCCTGGGACTCCTGGCCCTGTTCGGCTCGATGCTGACCGATGAATCGGTGCCGGTGCTGGTCGCAGCGCTGGCGGTATATGCGGTCGGCCTGGGCATGAGCAATGCGGTGCTGTATCGAATCGCCCTGTTTGCCAGCGAGGACAGCAAAGGTCTGGTGTCCGCCATGATCGGCATGCTCTCGATTGCCGTCATGGGCGCTGGCGGCTGGCTGATTGCGACGCTTGGAGGTGGCACCCGCCTCGAACTCTTTGCCTTGTGGGCCGCTTCTGGCGGCCTGTTGTGCCTGCCCCTGTTGCAGCGTGTTCTGCGCACCTGACCGGGTGCGTTCCCTCTGCCCCTCTCGATGATGGATATTGATGATTAATCACTTTCCCCTGGGCGATGCGCTTTGTGCGTTGCCGCAGCCCTATTGCGCCGATTCCGTGCCGGCCGGTCTGTTTGACCGGGCGATGGCCGAAATCAGTCACTTTCATTGTCAGCAGACCCCCGGCTATCGGCATTGGCTGAAGGCCAATGGTTTACAGGAAAGCGACCTCGACAGTCTTGAAGACTGGTCGCGCTTACCAGCGATCTTCGCCAACTTCTTCAAGCAACAAATGCTGCTCAGCTCAACGGGAGACAACGCCCTGGAGTTGACGTCCTCCGGCACCAGCGGCCAGAAAAGTCGCATGCGCTATGACGAAAGGAGCATTGCCGGTGCGCAATACATGGTTGAGCGAATTTTTCAGCATTACGGCTGGAACACACCGGACACGCTGTGCAACTACCTGCTGTTGAGCTATGAACCGCAGGGGCAAATCAGCCTGGGAACTTCGTACACCGACCAGTTCCTGTGTCGCTTTGCCAAGGCCAACCGTGTCGCCTATGCCTTGCGCAACACTGGCGATGGTCATCAGTTCGACGTGTTCGGGGTGATCGCCGCTTTGCAGTCGTTCGCCGAAGAGGGTTTGCCGGTACGCATTTTCGGTTTCCCCGCGTTTCTCTGGCAGACGCTCGAGCACATGCAGGCAACCACCGTGAAAGACCTGCAATTGCCATCGGGTTCACTGGCATTTTTTGGTGGCGGCTGGAAAACCCGTGCCTGCGAGGAAGTCCCCAAGGCACAGTTGTATGCACGCATCCACCAGCAATTGGGCATCGACACCACGGATTGCCGTGATGGCTACGGCGCTGTCGAACATGCGGTGCCGTATATCGAATGCAGTCACCACCACTTCCATGTGCCGGTGTATGCCAAGGCCTATGTGCGCGATCCGGTGGACTTCAGCGTCCTGCCCTTTGGCCGACGCGGCCTGCTTGGATTCGTCTCGCCCTACATATCGTCAAGCCCCGCCCATGCGGTGGTCATGAGTGATCTTGCCACCCTGCATGCCGGCGCCAGTTGCGGGTGTGGATTGAGCGCCGACTGGTTCGAACTGCATGGCCGTGCCGGCACCACTGCCGGCAGAAGTTGCGCAATGGCTGCGGCCGAATTGCTCGGAGAGCATTGATATGTATTTGATCAACGGACAACTGCACGCCGATTACGATTTCGACAGCGCCCTGGAGCAATTGCATCAGGCGCTGCCGCAGCATCTGGCGAACCCGCTGCACAGCCGCACGGTGATTCACGCGGCGGCGCGTTTTGCCGAACAATTGCGCAGCGGCGATAGCAACGTAGTGCTGGATGAAGAACAGCGCCAGGCTTTGATCGGGTTTTGCCAGCCGCAGGCGCTGCAAAGCAAACTTGAACGCGAGCTCGGCGATCAACCCGGCTCTCTGCGGCGCCTCGATTACACGCAGTCACGCTTCGAGAACTGGAGCCCGCTCGGGCTGGTTGTGCACATCACCCCGGCGAATGCACCCATGCTGGCGTTCTGTGCAGTTGTGGAGAGCCTGCTGGCCGGCAACGTCAACTGGCTACGGCCCAGCAGCAGCGATCAAGGCCTGACTGCCCGCTTGCTCAACGCTCTGGTGCAATGCGATCCAAGCGGTCAGCTCAGTCACTACCTCGCCGTGTTGCCGGTAGCTACCACGCAAATCGCGCAACTGTGCAAACGGGCCAACGGTGTTGCCGCGTGGGGTGGCGCTGCGGCGCTGCAGGCGATTCGCCAACACCTGCCTTCCGGGTGCCGCTGGATCGACTGGGGACATCGCATAAGTTTCGTCTACATGACGCCCGACTCGGCAACCGAAGCGGCGCTGGACGCCATCGTCGACGAAGTCTGCCGCCTCGATCAGCAGGCGTGTTCGAGCCCCCAGTGGTTATTGGTCGACAGTGACGAGCCGGGCGTTCTCAAGCAAATCGGTGCGGCGCTGGCAGATGCATTCAGTCGTCGAGCCGAACGCTGGCCGCCGTTGCTGCCGACGCTGCAGGAAGCCTCGGAAATTACTAGCCGGGTGGCGATGACGCGACTCGGGCAGAGTTTTTCCGGATTGACCGCCGAGGTCTGGAGTGCCCCCGGCTGGCGCGTGATCTGGACTCACGATCAGGTGCTGACACCCTCTCCACTGTTTCGCACGCTGCTGCTCAAATCGCTGCCGCGCTCTCGCCTCGCACACGTTCTGCTCGATTGGCGCAACGTGCTGCAGAGTTGCGCGCTGGTGTGTCCTGCGGCACAGACCGGCGAACTGTCGCGCACCTTGATTGCGGCTGGCGTTACGCGCATCGCACCGATCAATTTGATTCATGACGGTTACGACGGCGAGCCCCATGACGGCGTCTATGCGCTGCAACGCTTGAGCCGCCGCGTCTCGGTCAGCTTGCCGGCAACGCTGCTGCCGACTCACGCGACGCTCGATCCGCAGCCTCAGGCGATAGACGTCAGTGACCTGCCGATCATGGATAAACAAGCCTTTGTCGAACGGCCTGCCAACGCGGCTGCGCAGTTGTTTTTCCGCTCGGGAGGCAGCAGCGGCACGCCGACCTTGTCCGGCTTCAGCCATCGCGACTTCCAGCGCCAAATGCGCGCGACCGCCGACGGCATGTTTGCCGCAGGCCTTGATCCGCGCCGCGACCGGGTGATGAACCTGTTTTTCAGCGGTGGGCTGTACGGCGGTTTTTTCAGTTTCGCCAAAGTGCTGGAATTGCTCGGCGCCACGCACCTGCCAATGGGTGCACCGGCCGATGACGATTACAACGAAATCGCGCAACTGATCGTCGAACAACGCGTGAGCGTGTTGATTGGCATGCCGAGCACCCTGCACCGCTTGTTCCTCAACGAGCAGCAGACGTTGCGCGATTACAACGGGATCGAAAAAGTCTTCCTTGGCGGTGAACACCTCAGTCAATCATGCCGTGAGCTGCTGCAAAGTTGCGGCGTCAAAAGCATTCGTTCGGCGGTGTATGGCAGCGTCGATGCCGGCCCGCTTGGCCATGCCTGCGCCGCGACGGGCGATGGCATTTTCCATCTGCTGAGCGATATCCAGTCGCTGGAAATTGTCGCGTTCGATGACGATGTGCCGGTTGCCGGCGACGAAGTTGGCCGACTGTTATTCACCTCGAAGGCGCGTGAAGGCCAGCCGATCCAGCGATATGACGTGGGTGACAGCGGCCGCTGGCTGTCCGGCGAATGTGCTTGCGGCCTGACATCGCCGCGTTTCGAGCTGTTGCAGCGACACGGTCGGCTGGTGCGTATCGGCACCGATTTCATTTGCCTGACCACGTTGGCCGAGCATCTGCAGACCGAATTTCAATTGCTGATGGCGCACGCGCCTGATGGCGTTGAAAGCCTGCTGTTTCGCAGTCCCCGCGAACCGGCAGATGTGCTCGAACGCCTGCAAGGCTATTCCATTCTGGCAACCCTGGTGCGCAGCGGACTGCTGAAACTGGAGGTCGAGGTTTGCCCACCGGCGTTATTCCACCGCAACAAGCACAGCGGCAAAACCCCTTTATTGATCGATGCGCGCCGTTGAAGTGCAGTAACCGTACCCGGCCTGGCGCCATTAGTTAAAGAGAACACCATGACAGCTGCAATCGAACTGAACCAGTTGGTCGGCTTTGCCCGAACGCATTCGAATTACTATCGCGAACATTTGCGCAACGTCTCGCCCTGTGTAGCGAGCCTCGATGAATTGCCGCTGATTGATCCGCACACCTACTGGCAATCGAGCCACGATCTCGATCATTGGTCAGTACTGACAGGCAGCCTCGCCAAGGCGCTGGTGTTCAAGACCGGTGGCACCACCAGCAACGGCAAACTGTCGGTATTCACCCGTGACGAATGGCAGAAACTGGTCAGCGACTTTGGCGTCCAGCTCACCGCGCAACTGAATGACGGCGACCGCATTGCCAATCTGTTTTTCGTCGGCGACCTGTATGCCAGTTTCGTGTTCGTCCACGATGCCCTCGCGCATACGGGAAGCGCCGTCACCGAATTTCCGTTTACCGGAAACGTCGATTCTGCAGTGTTGGCCGATTCGATTGTTCAATACCGGATCAACGTTTTAGCCGGTGTACCGGCGCAGTTGTTGACGTTTGCTGCATGGCTTGCGCGTCAGTCGCGCACGCTTGAAGGTATCGACACCCTGCTCTACGGCGGCGAAAGCCTGTTCGGCGGGCAATTGCTGCTGTTGCGCCGGGTCTTTCCCAACGCCCGGATCGCCTCGATCGGTTACGCCAGTGTCGACGCCGGTTTTATCGGTTTCAGTAGCCGTGACTGCGCCCTGGACGAACACCGCATGCTCGAGCGCCACAGTGTGGTGGAAATCCTCGATGAACAGACCGGTGAGGTTATCGAGGATTGCGGGCGCACGGGACGCCTGGTCCTCACCAATTTCACCCGTCGCCTGATGCCGCTGATTCGCTACCCGGTGGGCGACCTCGCCTGCTGGAAAGAACCTTGTGGCACACCCATGCGTAAATTCGCCTTGATGGGGCGCAGCATGGACAGCCAGCGTGTGCGGGTCGGCAGTATGACCCTGCTGACCGCCGAAATCGGCGAGATCGTGCAATGCATCGCTGCCGGAGGTGAATGGCAACTGGTGCTCGATCATTCGCACAACCGCGATGACCTGCTCCTGAAGTGGCGGCACGCGGCGCAGCGCCTCGACACGACGCAAGTCAGTGCAGAACTGCGCGCGGCGCTGATCGATCAGTACCCTTTGATCGAGCAACTGATTGCCGATGGATTACTCAACCTGCAAGTGGCGAGCTGCGCCGGGGAGGATTTCGCCTGTCATCCCCGTTCGGGAAAACACCAGAAAGTTGTCGACCTGCGCCTCTATGGCAATGCTTATCCGGAGCCGCACACATGAACATCGTGACCCTGAGAAACTACCGCAGCACCGATGCTGTGGCCGTCAGCCGCCTGTTCCGTGAAGTCTATGGCGACCACTACGTTCAGCCCCACGTCTATCTGCCCTACATGATCAGCCAGAACCACGACGATGGTCGATGGCATTCGCTGGTGGCCGTGAGCGGCAAAAAAATCCTCGGCCACACTACGCTGTTCAGAAATGCCGGCTCGCCGATCGCCGAACTGGCGCTGAGTGTGGTTCATCCGGCGATACGCGGGCAAAACATTGCCACGCGGCTAGGGCAACAGTTGCTGATCCATGCGCAAGCGCTGGGCTGCCGTGGTGTGACGATCAAACAAGTGACCCATCACACCTACTCGCAAAAAATGGCCGACAGGCTCGGGTTTCACAGCACCGGACTGTTACCCGACTACGCGCCTTCGCCATTTGGCGAGATATTGCCAGAGTCGATCGTCATGGGTTTCAGAGCCATCGACGACTACGAGCGGCCGCTGCCATCACTCGACTGGCCGGCCAGCTGCGCCGACTTCATGCAGCAGATGTGCAACCAGTTTGGCACGCGCAAAAACCCATCACCCTGGGTCGGGCCAGCGATGCATTTCGACCAACATTCAGGGCGTTATGACATGCTGCTCAAACAACTGAGCAGTGCCGTGCTCCAGCAACTGCGGCAATTGCCGGCACACTGGATGGTTTCGATCAGGCTCAGGTTGGCAGAAGGCTTTGCCGGCGCGTTGCACAGTCTGTCGATGGCGGGGTTCACGTTCACCGGGATTGTCCCCGATGATCGCAGCGACGGCTGGCTGGCACTGTTTCACCGCAACTACTTGCCGCGCCAGTTGCAATTGCACTGCGCGCGCATGCAACAGTTGCAGGATCAGATCCAACAAGGTTTCGGTGAGAACTGCAATACCGCGCGGCAAGCTGGCTGAACGAAGAACTGACAGGCCCGCCGAGAGATTGTGCGGGCCTTTTTCCATGGCTTACGCTTTGGCTTTGACGCCGCTGTCCACAGGTTTCGGCATGTTGCCTTCACCGTAGGTTTTCAGGTTCTGCAGGACGTAAATCGCTTTTTTGAATTCGGGGATCAGACTCTTGCCGTAAGCGTTGCCATTGAGGCCGTTGCTCTGGATGGCATCGAGTTGGGTGGCGAAGTACTCCAGCGCGTTGAATTTCGCATCGATATCTTTCGTCACGCCAAAACGATCGAATTTGTCGCCGGCGTTCTTCAGCGTAAAGGAAGTGATCTCGGAGATCAGCCCGCGGCTGCGCAACAGTTCGCTCAGATTGCCCAATTGTTTTACCGACACATTCGCCGGATCGAAACCCTTGATTGCCTTGCGCAAACCCTGCTTATCCATTTCGGCAGTATTCAGCGCCGTAGGATTGTTGCCGACCATGGTGAGCATCTGCTGCACCTTGACGCTCTGGGATACTTGTTTTTTAGCGCCGGTGTCGCGTACCAGAACCCCTGCCTTGGCCTGCCAGCCGCCGACAATACCGATCGTCATGTGAAGACTCCCTGTGAAATGACCATGAAATGTCCGTGTTGAACGCCTCTAATGGCCGCGAGTATCAGCGGGCGAACTGATGGCACCAACCTCTTTCTGCACTTTTTTACAATTCTTGTACATTCTCGATACAAACACCCAGAAGGCCGAAAAACATTGAGCCAGAGCGGCTGCGACTGTCGGCAAAAAATCGGCGCTTTGCGCTGAGAAGCAGGCCAGTGCGCGTGAATGTATCAAAGCTGATACTGACCAGTTATCGGCGGCAATTTTTTTAGTACGCCAGTACCTCAAGCTTCTTGCCAACGCGACGATACGCTGGGATACCCGCACTGTTTCACTCCCACCCCCCTAACAAGAATCGCAGTTCAAGGACCGGATCCCCATGCCCGCATTCCGTACCATTCAGGCTCGCTACACGCTGTTTCTGGTTCTGTTTATCCTGCTGTTGTCGGTGCTCACGGTGGTTGGCATCAGCCAACTGGTCGCGCCCAAGTTGCGTCACACCGAAGAACAGGTGGTGCTCAACCGCATCGCTGAAGTCGCCGAGCAGATTCAGGGCGAACTGAACAAAGTCCAGGCGCAGCAACGCAGCATCACCCAGACCATCCCGCTGCTCGACAGTGCCGCGATCGACACGGTGTTGCCGGGGTTGGTGGATCAATACGGCGAACTGAAGGTTTTTGGCGGCGGCATCTGGCCGTTGCCGGGGCAGCGTGAAGCCGGGCGCAACAAGTTCAGCACCTTCTGGCACCGCGATGCTTCGGGCAAATTGGCGGTGAACACCTTCTGGAACAGCGACGCGGCACCCAACTATTACGACCAGAGCTGGTACAAGGGCGGCATGGCGACGCCGCGCGGCCAGTGCGCCTGGGCCGCAGCCTATAAAGACGACGCCAGCGCCGAGCCACGTACCAACTGCGCGATGGCCATTCAGAAGAATGGAGCCGCTTACGGCGTGTCGACCATCGACGTCACCCTCGGTTTCTTCAACGACCTGGTCGCAAGCAAGGAGAAAGACCTCAACGCGCAAATGCTGATCGTCGAAGCGGACGGCAAGATCATCAGCAACAGCTCGCGCATCAGCGGCCCGATCGTGCTGAAGAACATCAGCGAACTGGCCGGCGCCTCGACTTTCGCCAGCCAGGTCAAGGCCGGCCTGCAAAACCGCGATCAGGCGCAACGCGTCGAGTTCGACAACAACGGCGAAGCCAGCACCTTCTTCATGCGTCCGATCGAGGGCACGCCGTGGTTCCTCGCCACGGCCCTGCCGACCAAAATGCTCACCGCGCAGCGTGACGATGTACTCAGCACCCTGAGCCTGCTGCAGATTCCGCTGGTGATCCTGCTCGTGCTGTTGCAGGTCTATGCGATCCGCCAGTTGGTCTCGCGCCTGAAAGCCTTGAAAGCCAACATTGATTCGCTGTCCAGCGGCGACGCCGACCTGACGCGACGGATCACCATTCGCGCCGAGGATGAACTGGGCGCGATCGGCCATTCGGTCAACACGTTTATTGCTTACCTGCAAAGCATGATAGGCGAAGTCACCCAGGCCACCGGCGCCATGGCGTCGGGCCTCGACAACCTGCAACGCACCTCGGCGCACACCAGCCAGATCCTGTTGCGTCACGCCTCGGAAACCGATCAGACCGTCACCGCCATCACCGAAATGAGTTCGACGGCGGAAAGCGTTGCACAAAACGCCGCCGAGACCGCTGCATTCACCCAGCGCGCCAACGAAAACGCCGACCGTTCGCGCGTGGTGGTCGGTGAAGCGACCAGCAGCGTGGTCGCGCTGATCGACGAAGTAGCCAGCGCTACACACAAAGTTGAAAACATGCAGCAGGACGCCCAGCGCATCACCGAGATTCTCGGGGTGATCGGCGCGATTGCCGGCCAGACCAACCTGCTGGCACTCAACGCGGCGATTGAAGCGGCGCGTGCCGGTGAACAAGGTCGCGGCTTTGCGGTGGTGGCCGACGAAGTACGCGCCCTCGCCGCCCGCACCCAGGCCAGCACGTCGGAAATCAACGAGATGTTGACCCGTCTGACCCAAGGCGTCAGTTCTTCGGTCAGCGCCATGGAAAACACCCAGGCCAGTTGCCAGTCGGCAGCGGATGCCACCGCGCGCGTCAACTCGGGTCTGGATGAAATGGCCGGTTCGGTCAGCCACATCAACAGCCTCAGCACCCAGATCGCCACCGCCGCCGAACAGCAAAGCGCGGTGACCGAAGAGATCAACCGCAGCATGGTGCAGATTCGCCATATGGTCGACGAACTGGTGCAGAGCGGCCAGGCCAGCGAACTCAACACCCGGCAACTGCTGGAAGCCAACAGCCGCGTGAGCGCGATCATGGGCCGCTTCAAGGTCCGCTGACCCGCCACAATGACATCTCTGTAAGAGCTGCCGCAGCTGCGATCTTTTGATCTTGATCTGGAGATAGACAAAGTCAAAAGATCGCAGCCTGCGGCAGCTCCTACAGGGGGTGCAGTTTTTGATCCAGGATGATTCTGCCGGTTTGTCTTGTAGCAACTGGAAACACTCCGTTGATGCCAGGCAGAAAAAACCGGTCAAAATGCGTTCTTTTTTGACCGCCATCCGAGTCGAGATCTCATCATGCGAAGCCACCTGCGTCTGGTCGCCCTGAGCGCCCTGTTTCTCTCTTCCCTGGCCCAGGCGGCCGACCTGATCCCGATCGAAGTGCATCGCGACGCCAATTGCGGTTGCTGCAAAAAATGGATCAGCCATCTCGAAGCCAACGGTTTCAAAGTCGAAGACCACGTCGAAAGCGACATGAGCAGCTTCAAGCAACAACACGGCGTGCCACCGCGCCTGGCGTCGTGTCACACCGCACTCATCAACGGCAAATTCGTCGAAGGCCACGTGCCGGCTGATCAAGTGCTGGCCCTGAGCAAGCGCGACGACCTGCTCGGTGTCGCCGCACCAGGCATGCCGATGGGCTCGCCTGGGATGGAAATGGACGGCATGAGCGATGCCTATCAAGTGATCGGCTTGAAGAAGAACGGCGCTGACGTGGTGGTGGCGGACTACCCGGCGCACTGATGGCAGCTGCCTATACCGGGCTGTTCTTTGCCGCATTCGGCGCGGCGACATTGTTGCCGTTGCAGTCCGAGGCGGTGCTGGTCGGCTTGCTTGCCAGTGAGCGATATTGGCTGTGGGGTCTGCTTGCCGTGGCGACGCTGGGCAACGTGCTCGGCTCGCTGGTCAACTGGTGGCTGGGCCGGGGCATCGAACGGTTTCAACAGCGGCGCTGGTTTCCGGTCAGCCCCAGGCACATGGCGCGGGCGCGCAAACACTATGAACGCTACGGCCATTGGTCATTGCTGCTCAGCTGGCTGCCGGTGATCGGCGACCCGCTGACATTGATCGCCGGGGTGATGCGCGAGCCGCTCGGGCGGTTCCTGTTGATCGTCAGCCTCGCCAAAGGCGCGCGTTATGCCGTGGTGGCGATGCTGACACTCGGCTGGCTCGGTTGAACGATCAGACGTGCTGATTGCCTGTGTTTAACGTCGCCCTAATCCCGCCGTTCCAGGATCGGCCGATTTCAATGGAGTTTGCCCTTATGTCCGTCACGCGTTTCCGCTGGCTGCCCGGTCTGTTGCTCAGTGCCGCGCTGCCGCTGTTTGCCCATGCTGCCACTGAGGTAACGCCTGCCGAAGGCCCGGCTTATGGGCCGGAGCTGCAAGGCTTTGAATACCCCTACACGCTGAAACACTTCGCCTTCCAGTCCCAGGGCAAATCGTTGCAGATGGGTTACATGGATGTCGCCGCCCACGGTAAGGCCAACGGTCGCACCGTGGTGCTGCTGCACGGCAAGAATTTTTGCGCGGCGACCTGGGACAGTTCGATCAAGGCCTTGAGTGAAGCCGGTTTTCGGGTGATTGCCCCGGACCAGGTCGGTTTCTGCACCTCCAGCAAACCTGACAGCTATCAATACAGCTTTCAGCAACTGGCGACCAACACCCAGCAATTGCTCAAGGCGCTGGGTATTCAGAAGGCTACCCTGCTCGGCCATTCCACCGGCGGCATGCTCGCCACCCGTTATGCGTTGCTGTTTCCCGAGCAAGTCGATCAACTGGCGCTGGTCAACCCTATTGGCCTGGAAGACTGGAAAGCCCTCGGCGTGCCTTATCGCACCGTCGATCAGTGGTATCAGCGCGAGTTGAAAGTCAGCGCTCAAGGCATCCGTGATTACGAGCGCAGCACCTATTACGATGGTCGCTGGAAGCCCGAATTCGATCGCTGGGTCGACATGCTCGCCGGCCTCAGCAAGGGGCCGGGCAAGACCCAGGTCGCGTGGAACTCGGCGCTGATCTACGACATGATTTTCACCCAGCCGGTGTACTACGAGTTCAAGGACCTGAAGATGCCGACGCTGTTGCTGATCGGCACTTCCGACACCACGGCCATCGGCAAGGATCTCGCGCCACCTGAAGTGAAAGCCAGAATCGGTCACTACGAGGTGCTCGGCAAACAAGTGGCCAAGCTGATCCCGCAGTCGACGCTGGTGGAGTTTCCCGGCATGGGCCACGCGCCACAAATGGAAGAACCGGCGCAGTTCCACAAGGCGCTGCTTGGCTGGCTGAACACAACCAATCCCGTTCGTTGATGAGGTAAAGCTGAATGGCGGTGCAGATTGCGGTAATCGATGACTGGCAGGACGTGGCCCGCGACGTGGTCGACTGGTCGCTACTCGACAGCATCGGTGAAGTGACGTTCGAGCATGACTACCCGGCGGACAACGCCACCCTGGCCACGCGCCTGGGCAAATACCAGGTCATCTGTGTGATGCGCGAACGCACGCGCTTCGATGCCGATCTGTTGGCGCGTTTGCCTAATCTGAAGCTGTTGGTGACCGGTGGCATGCGCAATGCTGCACTGGATATGCCGGCGGCAGCAAAACTCGGCATCCAGGTTTGCGGCACCGACAGTTACAAGCATGCGGCGCCGGAACTGACCTGGGCGTTGATCATGGCGGCCACGCGCAATCTGGTCGCTGAAGCCAACGCTCTGCGCGCCGGGCAATGGCAACAAGGGCTGGGCGGTGACCTGCATGGCAAGACTTTGGCCATTCTCGGTTTGGGCAGTATCGGCCAGCGTGTCGCGCAGTTCGGCCAAGTGTTTGGCATGCGCGTGATTGCCTGGAGCGAAAACCTCACCGCCGAACGCGCGCAGCAGGTTGGCGTGACCTATGTCAGCAAGCAGCAACTGTTCGAACAGGCTGATGTGCTTTCGGTGCATCTGGTGCTCAGCGAGCGCAGTCGCGGGCTGGTCGATGCACAGGCACTGGCCTCGATGAAAGCCACAGCATTGCTGGTGAACACAGCGCGCGGGCCGATTGTCGATGAACCGGCGCTGATCAAGGCGTTGCAGAAGCGGCAGATCGCCGGCGCGGCGCTGGATGTTTTCGCTGAAGAGCCGCTGCCAGCGCTGCACCCTTTTCGCACACTGGATAACGTACTGGCGACACCGCACGTGGGGTATGTCAGCCGACAGAACTATCAACAGTTCTTTTCGCAGATGATCGAGGATATTCAAGCCTGGGCGGCCAACAAACCAACGCGCCTGTTGAATTAATTTGCCTGACCTCACCCCTGTGTAGGAGCTGCCGAAGGCTGCGATCTTTTGATGTTGTTTTTAAGATCAAGATCAAAAGATCGCAGCCTTCGGCAGCTCCTACAGGGGTCAGCCGATCAACAAACTGTTCGCACCACAACAGTGCGACCGCACTTCCCGCTAGCACAAAATCGTGACCGCTCAGTCACCGTTTTGGCCCCTCCCGCTAAAAAAACCTGCACTTCGTCGGTGCGTTTGCCCCTCCCGAGCACAGTTGCCGTTAACGGCAAACCGATTGTCGAACAATTTACCCATTTGCTCTGGCCCGCTCTAGGATCTGGCCTAGACTGGTTTTTTCGGGGTTCGACCTGCCGGTCACATTGCCGAAAAAAACTCGAAACTTTTGCACGAAGCGGCAGGTCATCTGAAAGGCAGGGCCAAAGCGACTGGTGCAATCCTTGCAACGGCCCGATCACCCATTCTGCTTGCGCGTGTTGGGTAGCGTTTGCTCACCGATGCCGGGCGTGATTGCGCTCGCGGTACGTAGGAGCTGCCGCAGGCTGCGATCTTTTGATCCTTTAAAAAGCCAAAGATCGCAGCCTTCGGCAGCTCTTACAGGGAAAAGAGAAGAATCAGATCAATAACACGGGAGATTCATATGATCAGTGCGGCATTGGATATTCAGGGAGAGCGTGCTCAACAGTCGGTTGGCGAAGCGAGCACCGTCAGCGTTCCCGGCAGCCGACAGATCAACGTCCCCGGCACCAAGACGCTGACTCCGGTTGCGAGTCAGAATCCCAACAAGAAGAAAGTGTTGTTCGTGACCTCGGAAATCGCCGATCTGGTCAAGACCGGCGGCCTGGGTGACGTGTCCGCCGCCCTGCCCCGCGCCATGGCCCACCTGCATGACGTGCGCGTGTTGATCCCCGGTTACCCGCAAGTGATGCACAGCGAGAACCCGATCCACATCATCGGCGAACTCGGCGGCCATGCCGCGCTGCCACCGTGCCAGATCGGCCGCATGGACATGCCGGACGGCCTGGTGATCTACGTGCTGATCTGCCCGGAACTCTACGAGCGTGAAGGTTCGCCCTACGGCGCCAACAACGGTCGCGACTGGCCGGACAACCACATTCGTTTCGCCCGCCTCGGTCTGGCCGCCGCCGACATCGCCGCCAACCTTGCGCAAATCCACTGGTGCCCGGATCTGGTGCACGCCCATGACTGGCCGGCCGGCCTGGCCCCGGCGTATATGCACTGGCGCGGGCAGCGCACGCCAACACTGTTCACTATTCACAACCTCGCCTATCAAGGTGTGACCAGCCTCGGTTCGTGCCCTGAGCTGGGTATTCCCGCGCATGCCCTGCAACAGGAAGGCATGGAGTTCTACGGCAAGATGTCGTTCCTCAAGGCCGGCATGGCCTATTCGAGCCACATCACCACCGTCAGCGCGACTTATGCGCAGGAAATCACCACCCCGGATTTCGGCTGTGGCCTCGACGGCTTTCTGGCCGCCAAGACCCAGCAAGGCTTGCTCAGCGGCATTCCCAACGGCATCGATGAGAGCTGGGACGCGGCCACCGATCCACACCTGTTCGCACCGTTCGCCATTGGTGACTGGGAAGGAAAAGCCGTCAACGCCGCCCACGTCCGCGACCTGTTTGAACTGAATGACTCCGAAGGCCCGTTGTTCGCTGTGGTGTCACGCTTGGTCTACCAGAAAGGCCTCGACCTGACCCAGGCCGTTTCCGAGTACATCGTACAAAACGGCGGCCAGATCGCGATCATCGGTCGCGGCGAGCCGGAAGAAGAACAGGCCATGCGTGAACTGGCACTGCGCTTTCCCGGGCAGATCGGTGTGCGCATCGGCTTCAATGAAACCGACGCCCGACGCATGTTCGCCGGCAGCGATTTCCTGCTGATGCCATCGCGTTATGAACCTTGTGGCCTGAGCCAGATGTACGCCCAGCGCTTCGGCTCGTTGCCGGTGGCGCGCAATACCGGCGGGCTGGCCGACACCATCGAAAACGGTGTCACCGGGTTCCTTTTCGACGAATCCACCGCTGAAAGTTACCAAGAAGCCCTGAGCCGTGCGTTCAAGGTTTTCGCCTTCCCAGAGCTGCTCAATGCCATGCGTTGCCGCGCGATGGCGGCGCCGTTCAACTGGTGCAAAGCGGTTGAACCGTACGCCGAACTCTACGAACAACTGGTGGCCAAGGCCTTGGGCAAAGCGATTCACAAGTAACAGGGAGGTCAACGATGCCGTTACGGTCTACTGAAAACTGGCCCCACGGCGCGATCATGCTGGACGCCGAACACACGCAATTTGCGCTGTGGGCGCCGGATGCGTTTTACGTCAGTGTCGAGCTGGACAATGGCCAGTCGCTGCCGATGCTGCCGCAGGCAGACGGCTGGTTCGTGATCAAGACCCGCTGTCCGGCGGGTACGCGTTATCGCTACAACATCGACGGCGAACTGGAGGTGCCCGACCCGGCCTCCAGAGCGCAGGACGGCGACCTCGACCGCCACAGCGTGGTGGTCGATCCGCTGGCCTACGCATGGCGACACAGTGCCTGGCACGGTCGGCCGTGGAGCGAAGCGGTGATCTACGAGTTGCACGTTGGTGCGCTCGGCGGTTTTGCCGAAGTCGAACAACATCTGGCGCGCCTCGCGGGACTTGGCATCACCGCCATCGAACTGATGCCGCTGGCGCAGTTCCCCGGCGAGCGCAACTGGGGTTACGACGGTGTCCTGCCCTACGCACCGCAAGCCTCCTACGGCACCCCGGAACAACTCAAACACCTGATCGACAGCGCTCACGGCCACGGCTTGGCGGTCATTCTCGATGTGGTTTACAACCACTTCGGCCCTGACGGCAATTACCTGCACCGATACGCCAAAGGCTTTTTTCGCGAGGACAAACATACGCCGTGGGGCGCAGCGATCGATTTTCGCCGCGACGAAGTGCGCGAATTCTTTATCGAAAACGCCCTGATGTGGTTGCTCGAATACCGCTTCGACGGCCTGCGTCTGGATGCCGTGCATGCCATCGAAGACCCGGATTTCCTCACGGAGATGGCCCAGCGTATCCGCGCGCAGATCGACCCGAGCCGGCATGTCTGGCTGACCGTGGAAAACGAACTGAACCAGTCGAGCCTGCTCGAATACGACTACGACGCGCAGTGGAACGACGACGGCCATAACGCCCTGCACGTCTTGCTCACCGGCGAAACCGATGCCTATTACGCCGACTACGCCGCGCAGCCGACCGAACAACTGGTGCGCTGCCTGAGCCAGGGATTTGTATTCCAGGGTCACATCACCCGCCACGGCGAACCGCGCGGCGAGCCGAGCGAGCACCTGCCGTCGACGGCGTTCGTGCTGTTCCTGCAAAACCACGATCAGATCGGCAACCGCGCGTTCGGCGAGCGCCTGCATCAATTGGCCGACCCACGCGCAGTGCAGGCCGCGACGGTGCTGTTGCTGCTGTCACCGATGATTCCGCTGATGTTCATGGGCGATGAATTTGCCGCCGAGCAACCGTTCCTGTTTTTCACCAGTCACCACGGTGAACTGGCCGAACTGGTGCGCGAGGGGCGACGCAATGAATTCGCCGCGTTCAGCGCCTTCACCGATCCGCACAAGCGCGAGCAGATTCCCGACCCGAATGCCGAACAGACCTTCCACGCCTCGCAGCCCAGGTTGATCGGCACTGGCAGCGCAAAACAGCAGGAAACCTTCGCGCTGTACCAAAAACTCCTGCAATTTCGCCATCAATACATCATTGCGCATCTGTCCGGCACGCAAGCGCTCGGCGCGCATATGCTCGGTTATGGCGCGGTCAGTGCGCGCTGGCGCCTGGGCGACGGCAGCGAGCTGCGAATTGACCTGAACCTCAGCGACACGCCAGTGGTCAACCCTCCACAGACCGACGCCGTGTGGCTGTTTCAACAGCCGCCCGTTGCGGCGCTGTCGGAGCCGGGCCAACTGCCGGCGTATTGCGCGCTTGTCAGCCTCACGGCCGCAACCCCTTTGCAACCTCTGGATGGAGAGCGCCTATGAGCGATGCGCAACTGGAAATTCTCGCCAGCCGAGCCGGCCTTGCCGTCGACTGGATCGACGCCAATGGTCGCCCGCAAAAAGTCGCCCCGGCGGTACTGCGCAACGTCCTTATCGGACTCGGCCACCCAGCCAGCACGGCGCAGGAAATCGACGCCAGCCTGCTCGAACTGCAAGCCGTGCAGCAAGACCGCCATCTGCCGCCGCTGCTCACCAGCGATGTCGGCGTCGGCCTTGATCTGGCGCGTTACTTCGCACCGCAAACACCTTGTGAAATCCACCTCGAAGACGGTTCGCGGCTGAACCTCAAACTCGACAGCGAAGCGGTCTTGCCCGGCCTGATCCCGGTCGGATATCAGCAAGTGCACATTGCCGATCAATATTTCACGCTGGCTGTGGCCCCGGAACGCTGCTTCAGCGTCGGTGATGCGGTCGACAATCCGATCCCGCGCGCCTGGGGCCTGAGCGTGCAACTGTATTCGTTGCGCCGCCCCGGCGACGGCGGTTTCGGTGACACCCAGACGCTGGAAGAACTCGTCCGCGTTGCCGGTGAGCGCGGTGCCGAAGCGTTGGCGATCAGCCCGTTGCATGCGATGTTCAGCGCCGACACCGGCCGTTACAGCCCTTACTCGCCGTCCAGCCGCCTGTTCCTCAACTCACTTTACGCCGCCCCGGGGGCGATTCTTGGCGAGCGAGCCCTGCGCGATGCCATCGACGCCAGCGGCTTGGCCGAAACACTCGCGCAACTGGAAGATTTGAAACTGATCGACTGGCCCAGCGCTGCCGAGGCCAAACAGCAACTTCTGCACGCCTTGTATGAAGGTTTTATTGCCGGTGATCACCCCTTGCATCCGGACTTCGCCAGTTTCCGTCATAGCGGTGGCGAAGCCCTGGAAAACCACTGCCGCTTCGAAGCGATTCAGGAAATGCGCGCCGCCCGTGGCGAAAGTCTCGACTGGCGCCAATGGCCGGAAAACTGGCATGACCCGCGCGGCGCCGCGCTGGAAGCCTTCGCCGAAGAATATGCCGAACGCATCGGCTACTTTGCCTTTTGCCAATGGCTGATCCATCGCTGCCTGGAGCGTGCGCAAACCGCCGCCCGCAGCGCTGGCATGGGCATTGGCCTGATCGCGGATCTGGCGGTCGGGGCCGATGGCGCCGGCAGTCAGGCCTGGAGTTTTCAGGACGAGTTGCTCGCCTCGCTCACGGTCGGTGCTCCGCCGGATATCCTCAACCGTTCCGGTCAGGGCTGGGGGATTTCCGCGTTTTCCCCTGAGGGTCTGATCCGCAATGGTTTCCGCGCTTTCATCGACATGCTCCGGGCCAATTTCGCCCACGCGGGCGGTCTGCGCATCGACCACGTGATGGGCCTGCAACGCCTGTGGGTGATTCCCAACGGCGCGCTGCCCGCCGACGGCGCCTATCTGTATTACCCGGTCGATGACCTGCTGCGGCTGCTGACCCTCGAGTCCCACCGTCATCAAGCGATCGTCCTCGGTGAAGACCTCGGCACCGTGCCCGATGGCCTGCGCGAGAAACTCATCGCCCGTTCGATGCTCGGCATGCGCGTGCTGTTGTTCGAACAGGACAACTGCCACTTCAAACCCATCCTCGACTGGCCGGACAACGCCCTCGCAACCACCAGCACCCACGACCTGCCGACACTCAATGGCTGGTGGCATGGCCGCGACATCGACTGGAACGCCCGACTGGGTTTCGTCGATGCCAACGGTGAAATCGAATGGCGCCACCATCGCCAGCGTGAGCGCGAAGGCCTGCGCAGTGCCTTGAGCCAGGACCCGCAAAACTTTCGCGAGGAATCCCACGAAGCCGATCAAGTGGTCGACGCTGCGGTGCGTTTCCTCGGCCATACCCGCGCGCCACTGGTGCTGCTGCCGCTGGAAGATGCGCTGGGTATCAACGAACAGGCGAACCTGCCCGGCACCATCGACACGCACCCGAACTGGTCGCGACGCCTGCCCGGCACCAGCGAAGCGTTGCTCGACGGTGCCGATGCAGCGCGCCGGCTTGAGTTGCTGGCGTGCGCACGCCTCCAGGCTGCCGAGCGTGACCAATGAATCAAACGCTCATTCAGCCCCTGCGCGCGACGTTGCGCCTGCAATTTCACCAAGGTTTTACCCTCGAACAAGCGGTGCCACTGGTGCCGTATTTCGCCAGTCTTGGTATCAGCCATATCTACGCCTCGCCGCTGCTTGCGGCGCGGTCCGGTTCGATGCACGGCTACGACGTGGTCGACCCGACCCAGGTCAACCCGGAACTCGGTGGCGAGCCGGCACTGCGGCAATTGGTCAGTACCCTGCGCGAACACAACATGGGGCTGATCCTCGACATCGTCTCTAACCACATGGCCGTCGGTGGTAGCGACAACCCGTGGTGGCTGGACCTGCTGGAGTGGGGACGGCTGAGTCCCTACGGTGAATTCTTCGACATTCAGTGGCACTCGCCGGATCCGTTGATGGAGGGCCAGTTGTTGCTGCCATTCCTTGGCAGCGATTACGGCGTGGCGTTGCAGGAAGGCACGCTGAAGCTGCATTTCGATGCAGACAAAGGCCGCTTTCATGTCGAGCATTACGACCATCACTTCCCGATTTGCCCGAACGATTACGGCGAGTTGCTGAAATCCACGGAAGCGCTGAAACCCCTCGCAGATCGCTTCAGCACGCTGAGTTACCAGACCGATGCGCATGCGCTGGCGATCCCGCTGAAGGACGAGTTGCGGCAACTGGCGCGCGACCCGCAGATCCTTGCCGCCATTCAGCACAACCTTGAGCGTTACGACTCGACCACGATCGAAGGCTTCCAGCAGTTGCATCAATTGCTCGAACGGCAAAGCTATCGCCTCGCCAGTTGGCGCACGGCGGCGGATGACATCAACTGGCGGCGCTTTTTCGACATCAACGAACTCGGCGGCCTGCGTGTCGAACGTCCCGCCGTGTTCGAAGCCACCCACGGCAAGATCTTCCAGCTGATCGCCGAAGGCCTGGTCGACGGTTTGCGCATCGACCACATCGACGGCCTCGCCGACCCGCGTGGTTACTGCCGCAAGCTACGTCGCCGGGTCGATCTGTTGGCACCGGGCCGGCACTTGCCGATCTACGTGGAAAAGATCCTCGGAGCCGGCGAAACCCTGCACCGCGATTGGGCGGTGGACGGCACCACCGGTTACGAGTTCATGAATCAGCTGTCGCTGTTGCAACACGATCCCGATGGTGAATACGTTCTCGGTGATCTGTGGCAGCGGCGCACCGAACGCCCGGCAGCGTTTATCGAAGAAGCGCAACTGGCGCGTCAGCAGATTCTCAACGGTTCGCTCGCCAGCGATTGCGAAAGCGTCGCCCAGGCCTTGCTGCAAGTGGCGCGCGACGACCTGATGACCCGCGACCTGACCCTCGGCGCGATCCGCCGAGTGCTACAGGCGTTGATCGTGCACTTCCCGGTTTATCGCACCTACATCAGCGCCATGGGTCGTTCCGCCGAGGACGAGGTGTTTTTCCGGCAGGCCATGGACGGTGCCCGGCAAACCCTCAGCGAAGCTGACTGGCCAGTGCTCGACTGCGTGGCGGCCTGGCTCGGTGGCACGCCGTGGCGGCGCAAACCGCGTGGACGCTCACGCAAGATCCTCAAGCATGCCTGCGTGCGCTTTCAGCAACTGACCTCACCGGCAGCGGCCAAAGCCGTCGAAGACACCGCGCTGTATCGCTCGGCGGTGCTGCTGTCGCGTAACGATGTCGGCTACAACACGGAACAATTCAGCGCGCCGGTCAGCGATTTCCATGCGGTCAATCAGCGCCGCCTGAGCGAGTTTCCCGACAATCTGCTGGCCACCGCGACGCACGATCACAAGCGTGGCGAAGACACCCGCGCGCGTCTGGCCGTGCTCAGCGAGCGCAGCCACTGGTACGCCGAGCAGGTTGAACTGTGGCGCGCCCTCGCCCGCCCGGTTCGCGTCGATGATCAAGTACCGTCGGCCGGCGATGAGCTGATTCTCTATCAAGCCTTGCTCGGGAGTTGGCCGCTGGATTTGCGGGATGACGATCAACAGGGTTTCGCCGACTACGCCAAGCGTATCTGGCAATGGCAACAGAAAGCCCTGCGCGAGGCGAAGCTGCAAAGCAGTTGGAGCGCGCCGAACGAAGCCTATGAAAATGCGACCCAGGCGTTTACCGAGCAACTGCTCACCGGTGATGACGGCGAACTGCTGCGCGGCGCACTGGCGAAGACCGTCAACAGCATCGCCGCTGCCGGCGCCCTCAACGGTTTGGCGCAAACCTTGCTGCGCATGACGGTGCCGGGCGTACCGGATCTGTATCAGAGCAACGAGTTCTGGGATTTCAGCCTGGTCGATCCGGACAATCGCCGGCCGGTGGATTACGCCGCTCGCGCGCAGTCCTTGCAGGAGCCACTGGCGACTGTGCAATTGCTGACGAACTGGCGTGACGGGCGCATCAAGCAAGCCTTGATCGCCGAGGTGCTGAACCTGCGCGCCGAACATGCCGGGTTGTTTCGGCGCGGCACGTACCAGGCCCTGGAGGTGCTGGGCAGCCAGGCGCACAACGTGCTCGCGTTTGCCCGCGAACACGAGGGGAAATACGCCATCGTGATCGTGCCGATCCGTTGCGCGACGTTGCTGGAAAACAGTGCTGTACCTCAGGTCGATGCGCTGCGCTGGGGCGATACACGGGTGGTTTTACCGTTCGCCGCCTCTGACACAAACCTGAAGGGACTTTTTTCAAGCAGCGCAGTCACAAAAAACAGGGAGCTGAATATCAGCGACGCGCTGGGGGATGTCCCGGTCAATCTCTTTATCCAACACTTAACGTAAGCACGAGTTCAGTTCAGGAGCATTGCGATGAGCACCGACGATAAACGCATCCGCGAATTCGCCTATCAGATCTGGGAATCCGAAGGGAAACCTGAAGGCCACGAAGAGCGCCACTGGGAGATGGCGCGCAAACTGGCCGAAGCTGAAGCGCTGGCACCGAAGAAGCCGCCGAAAGCCGCTGGCAGCAAAACTGCGGGCAAGAGCGCCGCTGACAAGCCCAAAGCGGCTGCCAAGGCCAAACCGGCGACCGCCGCCAAAGTAATTCCCCCGGGCGAAAAACCTGCCGAGAAAAAGCCTAAAGCGCCGCGAAAGCCTTCGGCGATCTGACGCTTCCCGGATATTTGAACTGAACGACTGTGTGGCGGGTTCGCTCGCCACTGAGGGCGCGTTCGTCCTCAAGAAACATTCCCCCTTGTGGGAGCGGGCTTGCTCGCGAATGCGATCTGACATTCAACATTGAAGTCGACTGGCATTCCGCTTTCGCGAGCAAGCCCGCTCCCACAGGGTCAGGTGTTAACCGAACTGTCCCGATTTTTGCAGGAGCAATCATGACCCGTCCAAAGAAAGCCGAGCCCACCGCGCACGTCGAGCCGTCGAGAATTCGTGAAGGCCTGCCCTTCCCGCTCGGTGCGACCTGGGATGGGCTGGGGGTGAATTTTGCCCTGTTCTCCGCCAATGCCACCAAGGTCGAACTGTGCATCTTCGACGACGCCGGCGAGGTCGAACTCGAACGTATCGAGCTGCCGGAATACACCGACGAGATCTACCACGGCTACCTGCCCGATGCGCATCCTGGGCTGATCTACGGCTACCGCGTCTACGGCGCGTACGACCCGGCCAACGGTCATCGTTTCAACCACAACAAATTGCTCATCGACCCGTATGCCAAGCAACTGGTCGGCGAACTGAAATGGTCGGAAGCGCTGTTTGGCTACACCATCGGCCATCCCGACGCCGACCTCAGTTTCGATGAGCGCGACAGCGCGCCCTTCGTGCCCAAGTGCAAGGTCATCGACCCGGCGCACACCTGGGGCAACGACCATCGGGTCAGCGTGCCGTGGGACAAGACCATCATTTATGAAACCCACGTACGCGGCATCAGCATGCGTCACCCGTCCGTGCCGGAAAACGTGCGCGGCACTTTTGCCGGGTTGATGGTCGATGACGTGCTCGAACACATCCGCAAACTCGGCGTGTCGACTGTCGAATTACTGCCGATCCATGCCTTCGTCAACGACCAGCATCTGCTGCACAAAGGCATGACCAATTACTGGGGCTACAACAGTATTGCGTTCTTCGCCCCCGACCCGCGTTACCTCGCCAGCGGCAAGATCGCCGAGTTCAAGGAGATGGTCGCGCACTTGCACGAAGCCAACCTCGAAGTGATTCTCGACGTGGTCTACAACCACACCGCCGAGGGCAACGAGCAAGGCCCGACCCTGTCGATGCGCGGCATCGACAACGCCTCGTACTACCGCTTGATGCCTGACGACAAGCGCTTCTACATCAACGATTCCGGCACCGGCAACACGCTGGATCTGAGCCATCCGTGCGTGCTGCAAATGGTCACTGACTCGCTGCGTTACTGGGCGAGCGAGATGCACGTCGATGGTTTCCGCTTCGACCTCGCGACCATTCTCGGCCGCTATCACGACGGTTTCGACGAGCGTCACAGCTTCCTCGTGGCCTGCCGTCAGGACCCGGTCCTGCGTCAGGTGAAGATGATCGCCGAGCCGTGGGACTGCGGCCCCGGCGGTTATCAGGTGGGCAACTTTCCGCCGGGCTGGGTCGAGTGGAACGACAAGTTCCGCGACACCGTGCGTGCCTTCTGGAAAGGCGACGACGGCCAGGTCGCCGACTTCGCCAGCCGCATGACCGCTTCCGGTGAGATGTTCAATCAGCGCGGGCGGCGGCCGTATTCGTCGGTGAACTTCATCACCGCCCACGACGGTTTTACCCTCAACGACCTGGTCTCGTACAACGACAAGCACAACGAAGCCAACGACGAGAACAATCAGGACGGCAGCAACAATAATCTGTCGTGGAACCATGGCGTCGAAGGCCCGACCGACGACCCGGAAATCAATGCCCTGCGCCACCGGCAGATGCGCAATTTCTTCGCCACCCTGCTGCTCGCCCAAGGCACGCCGATGATCGTTGCCGGCGATGAATTCGCCCGCACTCAGGACGGCAACAACAACGCCTACTGTCAGGACAGCGAGATCGGCTGGGTCAACTGGGACCTGAGCGAGGACGGCAAGGCCCTGCTGAAATTCGTCAAACGCCTGATCAAGTTGCGTCTGGCCTATCCGATCCTGCGGCGCGGGCGCTTCCTCGTCGGCGAATACAACGAGGACATCGGCGTCAAGGACGTCACCTGGCTGGCGCCGGACGCCACCGAGATGACCACCGAGCATTGGCATGACGCGCACAATCGTTGCCTCGGCATGTTGCTCGACGGTCGCGCGCAGGAAACCGGGATTCGCCGCAAAGGTGGCGACGCGACGTTGCTGCTGGTGGTCAACGCCCACCACGACATCGTCAATTTCACCTTGCCGGAAGTGCCTGACGGCGGCTTCTGGACGTGCATGATCGACACCAATCAACCGGCGATTCGGGGTCAGGAACGCTTCGATTTCGGTCACGAATATTCCGTCACCGGACGCTCATTGCTGCTGTTTGAACTGCAACACGAAGAAGAAGATTGATATGGACTTGCACAGCTACCTCGCCCGTCGTCCGCCGGACTACGCCAATACCGCCGCCCTCGGCAGTTGCCTGCGGGCGATGGTCGAGGCCGGGCATGACCGCTTGCCATTGCCGGGCAGCGGTCGCACTTTGGAACGCTTTCAGCACTTGGCCGATGTCGGCGGGCATGATCTGGGCCTGTGCAAACTCTTCGAGGGCCACACCGACGCACTGGCGATCATCGAACAACTGGGCGGATCGCCGACGCCCGGCAGCACTTGGGGCATGTGGGCGGCGGAACCGCCGCAGGCCCGGGTCAAGGTCTCGCCAGCCGGGCACATGGTCGCGTTGCACGGGCGCAAGGCGTGGTGTTCCGGCGCGGCGGTGCTCAGCCATGCCCTGCTGACTGCATGGGACGCAGATGATCAGCAACAACTGGTCGCCGTCGCCCTCGATCAGCCGGGCGTGACCATCACCGATCAGGGCTGGCAAGCGGTGGGCATGGCCGCGACCGGCAGCGTCGAAGTGCTGTTCGAAGGTGCCGAAGCACAAGCCATCGGCAACCCCGGCGACTACCTGCAACGCCCGGGTTTCTGGCAAGGCGGCATCGGCATCGCCGCCTGCTGGTACGGCGCCGCGCGGCAGCTTGGCGAGAGTCTGCGCCAACACTGCGCACAACGCGAAGAAGCCCACGCTCTGGCCCATCTCGGCGCGGTCGACACGGCGTTGCAGGCTGGCGCGGACGTCCTGCGCTTCAGCGCTCTGCAAATCGACGCACATCCCGAAGACGACGCCGAATTACTCGCGCGTCGGGCGCGCGCAGTGGTCGAGCGATCAGCCGAACAGGTGATGCGCGAAGTGGGCCGAGCCCTCGGTGCCGGACCGTTTTGCAAAGACCGGCATTTCGCTCGGTTGATCGCCGATCTGCCGGTGTTTCTGCGGCAAAGCCACGCCGAACGCGATCTCGCCGCCCTCGGTCAACTGATCGCCGCGCAACCGGATGAGGTATGGAAGCTATGAGGACCAATCCAATCGTCGGCCAGGGAACGTCGCTGCATCAGTGGCAAGGCTCGCAACATCTGGCCGAGCTCGACAGCATCGACATCCTCAGCCTGGTACCGCCCGGCTCACGTGCGGTGATTGTCGCGCCGCACCCGGACGACGAAGTGCTCGGCTGCGGTGGCCTGCTGCAACTGCTGGCTGCTGCCGGACGGCCGTTGCAACTGATCTCGGTCACCGACGGCAGTGCCAGCCATCCCGGCTCCGCGCGCTGGCCGGTGGCACGCCTGAGCGTGGTGCGTCCGCAGGAGTCCGCCGAAGCCCTGCGCCGTCTCGGCCTGCCGATGCATCGTTTGAAATGGCTGCGCGCAGGCTTTACCGACACCCAGGTCGCCGCCGAAGAACCAGCGTTGCGCGACTTCATCCAGCGCCACCTGCGCCCCACCGATGTGCTCTTCACCACCTGGAGCGAAGACGGCCATTGCGACCATGAAGCCGTCGGCCGCGCCAGTGCCGAAGCGGCGCGGCGTGTCGGCGCCACCTGTCACGAACTGCCGGTGTGGACCTGGCACTGGGCAACCCCGGAAGACGCTTTGGTGCCGTGGCAGCGGGCACGCAAGATTCTCCTGTCGCCCGAGCAGATCGCGCGCAAGCGTCACGCCGTGCACGCGTTCGCCAGCCAGTTGGAGGGCGACGCGGAAGCCGGACTTGCGCCGGTGCTCGCGCCGTATGTGCTGGATCGGCTGCTGCAACCGTTCGAAGTGGTGTTTTTATGAGCGTCGAAGATCGCTACTTCGAAGGACTGTTCGCCGGCAACGACGACCCGTGGGCGTTTCGCCAGCGCTGGTACGAACAGCGCAAACGCGCGATCACCCTCGCCGCCCTGCCGCGTGCGCACTATCGGGCGATTTTCGAACCGGGCTGCGCCAATGGCGAATTGAGCGCCGAACTGGCCGGCCGCTGCGACCGTCTGCTGTGTTGCGACACGGCGAGCGCGGCAGTGACTCTGGCGCGCACTCGATTAAGTCTGTTCGATCACGCCGAAGTCCGGCAAAACCGCTTGCCGGACGACTGGCCGGAGGAAAAATTCGACCTGATCGTATTTAGCGAAATCGGCTACTACCTCGATAGCAAGGATCTGACAGAAGTAATCCGTCGGATCAGTCAGAGCCTGACCGCAGACGGGCAATTACTCGCTTGCCACTGGCGTCCGCCGATCGATGCCTGCCCGCTCAACGCGCGACAGGTTCACGACCTGATCCACGAGCAGTTAAAGCTGCCGCGACTGGCGCTGCACCAGGAAGCCGATTTCATTCTTGAGGTATGGAGCCGCGAACCGCGCTCGGTGGCGGCACTGGAGGGTTTGCGATGATCGGCATCCTGATTCCGGCGCACAACGAAGAGGACCTGCTCGACGATTGCCTGAGCGCAGCGATGCGCGCCAGCCGGCACGGGCTGCTCGCCGGTGAGCGCGTCGAAGTGCTTGTGGTGCTCGACAGTTGCACCGATCGCTCGGCGCAGATTGTCAGCCGCTACCCGGTGCAGAGCCTGCACATCGAGGCGCGCAACGTTGGCCAGGCGCGTGCCGCCGGGGCGCAGGTTCTGCTGGAGCGCGGCGCTCGCTGGATCTCCTGCTCCGATGCCGACAGCCGCGTCGCCGACGATTGGCTGGTGGCACAACTGGGCTTGGGCGCGGACGCAGTGTGTGGCACGGTGACGGTCGAACGCTGGCACGAGACATTCAACGAAGCCGCACAAATCCGTTATCACAGCCACTATCAGGCCCGCGATGGCCATCGACACATTCACGGCGCCAACCTCGGCATCAGCGCCGATGCCTATCGTTGGGCCGGAGGCTTTCCGCCGCTGGTGTGCGATGAGGATGTGCAGTTGGTCCGGCAACTGGAATTGTCCGGCGCCGACATCGCCTGGAGCCATCGGCCGAGAGTGCATACCAGCGCGCGACTGGACAGCCGCGCCCGTGGCGGATTTGGCGACTACTTGCGAAATCTGGCACAGCTTTGAGAAATAAATGCGGATCAGATTGATCTGTGACGCGACGAACTGTACTTCATGAGCAATACTCTGCTGCGCGGCAATCCAGGGTTCGGAGCGTCGCATGGCAATTACCCCGCCTTCACGGGTCGTTCGCGACAGCCTTCGCGGTTGTGAGCACGACTGAGGGCCTGACTCAACAAGGACGTCATCCCCCATGAAACCGTTATTTCTCAGTGAAAGCCCGAACGGGCAAATCTGGAACAGCGCTGCACAACTCGACAACATTCCGGTCATCGCCACGCAAAGCCTCGTGCCTCTCGGCGCCCGCGCCGTGGTCATCGCCCCGCATCCCGGCGATGAAGTGGTGACTTGCGGCGGCCTTCTGCAACTGCTCGCCAGCCTCGGTCACCCGTTGCAACTGCTGTCGATCACCGACGGCAGCGCCAGCCATCCCGGTTCACGCCAATGGTCGGAGAAGCGCCTGAGCGTGTTCCGCCCGCAGGAAAGCGTCGAAGCCCTGCGGCGCCTGGGCTTGCCGATGCACAGTTTGAAGTGGGTACGCGGCGGTTTCACCGATAACGCGCTGCAGGATCAGGAACGGCAACTGACCGACTTCATCGGCCGCTACCTGCGCCCCGGTGACGTGGTATTCAGCACCTGGCGCGAGGACAGCAACGATGACCATGAAGTGGTCGGCCGCGCCAGTGCCAAAGCCGCCGAACTCGCCGGCGCCAGTTTTCACGACGTACCGGTCTGGGCCTGGCACTGGCCGGAACGCGATCACACGCTGATCCCCTGGCAGCGCGCGCGCAAACTGCGCCTCGACACCTGGACCGTCGCCCGCAAGAGCCACGCCACCCACGCCTACGCCAGCCAGCTCAAGGGCGAACCGGCCATCGGCATCGCACCAATGTTGCCGCCGGTGATCCTCGAGCGCATGCGCCTGCCGTACGAAATCGTCTTCCTCTAAACACCCGTGGACGCTTTTGTAGGAGCTGCCGAAGGCTGCGATCTTTTGATCTTGTTTTTTAGAGGATGAAAGTCAAAAGATCGCAGCCTGCGGCAGCTCCTACACGGGGATCTGGAAGGAACTGTCGCCGCGTCGCGTCAGTCGCATGCATAGGCAGTCAGGATTCAGAGGAGTGAACGTGTCCAGCGATCCCAAGCGTCATGCGGTCGACGCGCCAGTGATTCATCGTCTGCGGGTGCTGACGGTCAACACCCACAAGGGTTTTACCGCGCTGAATCGGCGCTTCATCCTGCCGGAGCTGCGTGAAGCGGTGCGCAGCACCTCGGCCGATCTGGTGTTCTTGCAAGAAGTGGTCGGCGAACACGAGCGTCATTCCAGCCGCTACAACGAATGGCCGCAAACCTCGCAATACGAATTTCTCGCCGACAGCATGTGGAGCGACTTCGCCTACGGACGCAACGCCGTCTACCCCGACGGTCACCACGGCAACGCCCTGCTGTCGAAATACCCGATCCGCGAATACCGCAACCTCGATGTGTCGATCACCGGCCCCGAACGGCGTGGCCTGCTGCACTGCGTGCTCGACGTCCCGGGACATGCCGAAGTGCATGCGATCTGCGTGCATTTGAGCCTGCTCGAAAGTCACCGGCAATTGCAGTTGCAACTGCTCTGCCAGTTGCTCGAATCCCTGCCCGACGACGCCCCGGTGATCATTGCCGGCGACTTCAACGACTGGCAGCTTCAGGGCAACGCCGCCCTCGCCCGGCGCGATTACTTGCACGAAGCGTTCGAGCGCCATCACGGGCGACCGGCGAAGACGTACCCGGCGCGGTTTCCGTTGCTGCGGCTGGACCGCATCTACCTGCGCAATGCCAGCAGCCATGACCCGCAAATCCTCGGCAACAAGCCGTGGACGCATCTGTCCGATCACTTGCCGCTGGCGGTGGAAGTGCATTTGTAATGGCGATTATGACAAGACCGTTGGTCAGCCGTTGTTGATCCACCGGCAAAACCAACTACACCTAAATCAGCTCAAGGAGTAGCGCATTCAGTTTGTTAGCGCAGCAACCTGACGTAGTGCCTCAGTTGCACGACCGGGTTTGATGCAGCGCTGACACAAGGACGGATTCCCGGAATCAGCCGTAGGGAATTGCCATGACGCGCTACACCCGTCACCTGTGGGCTTTGCCGCACCTGCTGCTGCCCGCCTCGCTTCTGCTGCTCGGCAGCTCACCCGCCACGGCGGCCTGTACGCTGTTCGCCGGCCCCGGCAATGACAACTTCACCTGCGACAGCGGCAGCAGCGGCCCGCTGACCGACCTCGCGGGCAATAACAGCCTGACCTTGCCGGCCAATGGCACCGGGCAAATCAACGGCAATGTGACGTTCGGCGCGGGCACTGACCGGGTCGAGGTCAACTCAGGGGTGATCACGGGCGCCGTCAGCCAGGGCAACGGCATCGACGATTTTGTCATGAGCGGCGGTTCGATCGGCTCTCTGGCGCAGGGCGACAGCCGCGACACCTTCCTGATGACCGGCGGCACCATCGTCGGTGCCTTCGAGGATGGCGATGTTGCACGCATGACCGGTGGCACCATCGGCCGCGTCGACATGAAGCTCGATAACAATATTTTCGATATGTCTGGCGGGCAGATTCTCGGCAATCTGGTCACCGGATTCGGCACCGACACCATCATCGTTTCCGGCGGGCGCATCGGTGGCAACATCAGCGTCAGCGGCGGCAACGACAGCATCACCGTGACCGGCGGCGAAATCGTCGGCGAGATCCGCGCCAGCGTCGGCGATGACCGGTTTGTCTGGGACGGCGGCGGGGTCATTCGTTCGGCGGTTCTGCTCGATGTTGGCAATGACACCGCAACGCTGCGTAATCTCGACGACAGTCTTCTCACGCTGACGCCGAGCGTCGATGGCGGTGTCGGCAACGACGTACTGACCTTCGACAACACGCGCACGGCGCTTGCCGCGCGCTTCACCAACTGGGAAACGGTCAACCTGAGCAATGCCGCGCAACTCGACCTCGGCTCCGCCAGCCTGGTACTGGGCGACGCCGGCACGGGAACGGGCGTGCTGAACATCGATGCCAGCAGTTCGCTGTATTCGACCCAGGGCGCAGTGTCCCCCGCCGTGGCCGGGCAGGCAGTGACCTTGAACAACGCAGGCGTGATCGATCTCACCCGTGGCAACAGCCGCGCCGATGACACGCTGACGGTGCAAGGCAACTATGTCGGCAACAATGGCCAGTTGTTGCTGCAGAGCGTCGTCGCTGGCGATGACTCACCGAGTGACAAACTGGCGGTCAACAATGGCAGCCTCAGCGGTGCGACGGTGATCAGCGTGAGCAATCTCGGCGGCGCGGGTGGGCTGACCCAGGCCAATGGCATTCAGCTGGTACAGGCCCAAGGCAGCACGGTCAGCAGCAATAACGCCTTTACCCTCAATGGCCCGATTTCCGCCGGCGCCTACGATTACTACCTGTTCAAGGGCGGCGTCACTGCCGGCACCGAGAACAGCTGGTACTTGCGCTCTGCCGTGGTTGCGCCGCAAGTGGTTGCCGTGCCAAACCCCGACCCGACGCTGCCACCGATTCTGGTACCGGTGGCTGCCGTGCCGGTTGCGGCCATCGCCCCGGCTGGCAGCCCGCCGTTACCGGTGTTGCCCGCCGCCGTGGCCGGGGCCGAGCCGATTCCGTTGTACCGTCCGGAAGTGCCGACCTGGTCGGTGTTGCCCCCCGCCGCCGCGCAACTCACGCTGAATGCACTGGGCACGTTCCACGACCGTCAGGGCGACCAACGCCTGCTCAATGAGACCGGGGCGTTCGGCGCCGGATGGGGCCGGGTCTACGGGAAGAACTTCGATCAGCGTTGGGCCGGCACCGTCACGCCGCGCCTGGACGGCTCGCTCAATGGCTTTCAGGTCGGCAATGATCTGTACAGTTCGCTGACCGCTGGTGGGCAGACGCAACGCCTCGGTTTCTTCGTCGGCCACAGTCGTTTGCAAGGCGACGTCGATGGATTCAATGAAGGCTTCGAGAACAACAGTGCCGGCAAAATCAAACTCGAAGGCGACAGCTACGGCGTGTACTGGACCTTGGTCGATCCGTATGGCTGGTACATCGACACCGTAGTGATGGGCACCCGGTTCGATGGCGACAACCGCTCCGACCGTGGCGTCAAACTGGACAACCGCGGGCATGCACTGACGCTGTCGGCAGAGGGCGGCTATCCGTTCCCTATCAACGACACGTGGGTGGTCGAACCGCAGGCTCAGGTCATCCACCAGAAAATCTCCCTCGACAGCCAGGACGACGGCATCTCGCGGGTCTCGTTCGACTCCGACGGCGCCTGGACCGGACGCCTCGGCGCACGGCTGAAGGGTCGCTATCAGGTCAGTGGTCTACCAGTGGAACCGTATCTGCGCGCTAACCTGTGGCACACCTTTTCCGGTACCGACTCGGTGACATTCGGCGACACAGATGTCATCAGCAGCGAACAGAAATCTTCCACGGCCGATATCGGCCTCGGCGTCATAGTGACACTCGACCGTGCCGTGAGCGTGTACGCGAGTACCGATTACAGCCGCAATATTGACAGTAATGACCTGCGTGGCGTGGCCGGCAATCTCGGCGTGCGCATCAGTTGGTAGACCTTCCGTCGGACATAAAACCGCTCTAACACGAGGCCTGCAAAACGATATTCCATACAAACAACCACTTAGTTATGTGCAGAAAAACAAACGCTTGCGAATCCTGATTGGCTACTACCGTTCATCGTCCAATTTCTTGACGGACGCCTCCCGCTCTTCTTATCTCTACCTTACTACCCCCGGAATCACCACCCGGAACGAGCCTTCGGACACTCGCGAAATCGAGCGGCCACGGTTTGTCCCGCTCCATTCGGTCGCCCCTCGTTCGGGGTAGGAGAGACGCCACATCGAGATGTCGCATGCGCTTGCAAGGTAGACCTCCATGAAAATTTCATTCACCCCACACGAGATCAAAATCACTTTCTGCACAGTGTCGAGTTCCATCTTGCTGTGCTCATCCATGGAGGCGCAGGCCGGCCCTGCGGCGGATGAAACCACGCCGTGGTATCGCGCGGACGTTCCGGTGATGACCTTGCCCGCCACGGTCATCACCCCCGATCAGCAACGCTTAAGCCCGCGGCCCGACCTGCGTGGGGCCAACCTGATTACTGAGGATCTCGCCCCCGGCGCCTGGGACCAGCTCTACGGCCGCAGCGCCCGGCAAGCGCAAACCGACGTGTTGTCTTCGGGTTTTGCCACACCCGGCAGCGGCGAGTTCAAAGGCCCCGCCGTCCTGACTCTGCAAAGCGGCAGCGGCCATACGCAGACCATCGGCCTGATCGGCGGCCTCAATCAGATTCAAGCCAACGGCAACGGCTTGCTCACCAGTCGCGCCCTCGACGACCCGACCACCGACACCCTCAACCTGCAAGGCCAGAGCCTCGGCGCCTATTACAGCCTGACCGGCGCCCAAGGCTGGCACGTCGATCTGTCGGCCAGCGGCGGCCGCGTCAGCGGTTTCAGTCGCAACGAACAAGGCGCGCGGCAAGCCACCGAAGGCAGCGCGATGACCTTCTCGGTCGAAGGCGGCTTCCCGATTGGCTTGAGTGAAAACTGGGTGGTCGAACCGCAGGCACAAATTATCAACCAGCGCATCACGCTCGACACGCCCTATGCCGGTTCCGGCAATGCCTCATCGACGGATCTCAGCGCCTGGAGCGGTCGCGTCGGCGCCCGTTTGAAAGGCAGTTATGATTTGAATGGCCTGCCGGTCGAACCCTATGTGCGCACCAACCTCTGGCACACGGTGTACACCGGCAACACGGTGACACTGGATCAGGTCGACAAGATCAGCAGCAGCCGCAAATCCTCGACGGTGGAGTTGGGCTTGGGCCTGGTGGCGCGGATGACGCCTTCGGTGAGTTTGTATGTCAGCGCCGATTACAGCAGCGATGTCGATGACAATGATTTGAATGGCCTGATCGGCAGCCTTGGCGTGCGGATGCGTTGGTGATCCCAACTTGGCGAATAACCCTGTGGGAGCGAGCCTGCTCGCGAACGCGGTTTGTCAGTCAACGATGATGTTGAATGCTCAACCGCTTTCGCGAGCAGGCTCGCTCCCACAGGTTTTGCGGTGCCTGGATCAACCCTCCGGTTTAAGGATCAACACCGCCAGCGGCGGCAGATTCAGCTCCAGCGACAACGCCTGCCCATGGCTCGGCACTTCTTCGGTCTGCGCCCCGCCGCCGTTGCCATAATTCGACCCGGCATAAATCCCTGCATCGCTGTTGAGCAACTCGGTCCAGCGCCCGGCAAACGGCACACCGACGCGATACGACTGACGCGGCACCGGGGTAAAGTTGGCCACGACCACCACCGGTTTACCGTCCTTGCTCCAGCGCAGCCAGGCGTAAACGCTGTTGATCGCATCATCGCCAATCAACCACTGAAACCCCTGCGGCGCGTCATCCTGATCGTGCAGCGCCGGCTCCTCGCGGTACAGCCGATTAAGGTCGCCAACCAGTTTCTGTACGCCCTTGTGCTCGGAATACTGCAGCAGATACCAATCCAGCTGCTGATCGTGATTCCACTCGCGCCACTGGCCAAACTCGCAGCCCATGAACAACAACTTCTTGCCCGGATGCGTCCACATGAAGCTCAGGTAAGCGCGCAGGTTGGCAAATTTCTGCCAGCGATCGCCGGGCATCTTGTCGATCAGCGAATGCTTGCCGTGCACCACTTCGTCGTGGGAGATCGGCAGGATAAAACGCTCGGACCAGGCGTAGACCAGGCCAAAACTCAGTTCATTGTGATGATGCGCGCGGTACACCGGATCCTGCTGAATGTAATGCAGCGAATCGTGCATCCAGCCCATGTTCCACTTGTAGGCGAACCCCAGACCGCCCTGCTGGGTGCTTTGGCTGACACCCGGCCACGCGGTGGATTCTTCAGCGATGACCAGCGCACCCGGCGCTTCCAGCTCGACGACGTCGTTCAAGTGCCGCAAGAAGTCGATGGCTTCGAGATTCTCGCGTCCGCCGTGACGGTTCGGCACCCACTCGCCAGCCTTGCGCGAATAGTCGCGATAGAGCATCGAAGCCACGGCATCGACGCGCAGGCCATCGACGTGGAAATGCTTCAACCAGTGCAGCCCTGAAGCGAGCATGTAACCGTGCACTTCGGTGCGCCCGAGGTTGTAGATCAGCGTGTCCCAGTCCTGATGAAAACCTTCCAGCGGGTTGCCGTATTCGTACAACGCCGTGCCGTCGAATTGCGCCAGCCCGTGGGTGTCGGTGGGGAAATGCGCCGGTACCCAATCGAGGATCACGCCGATTTCGGCCCGGTGGCAGGCGTCGACGAATTCGGCGAACTGCGCCGGCGAGCCATACCGCGCGCTCGGCGCGAATTGCGAAAGCAACTGATAACCCCAGGAACCACCGAACGGGTGTTCCATGATCGGCATCAGTTCGATGTGGGTAAAACCGAGTTCCTTCACATAGGGAATCAGCCGTTCCGCCAGTTCCGGCCAGCTGTACTGGCGCGCCACTTCGCCGAGATCATCCAGCTCGCATTGCCACGAACCGGCGTGCAGTTCGTAGATCGACAGCGGTGCCGAATGCTTCTGGCGCTCGCGGCGACTGTTCATCCAGTCGTGATCCTGCCAGTCGATCTGCAGCGGCTCGGCGACTTTCGACGCGGTGTCCGGCGGCAGGCTGGTGGCCAGCGCCATCGGGTCGGCCTTCAGCGGCAGAATCCCGTGGGCGCCGAGGATTTCGTATTTGTACAACTCGCCCGCTTGCAGCCGTGGAATGAACAACTCCCAGACCCCGGACGGATGCCGCAGGCGCATCGGATGGCGACGGCCGTCCCAGACGTTGAAATCGCCGACCACCGACACGCGCCGGGCATTCGGCGCCCACACGGCGAACCGCACGCCGTCGACGCCATCGACGGTTTTCAACTGCGCGCCGAGGCAAGCGCTGAGGTCGCGGTGATTGCCCTCGGCGAATAGATACAAATCCATTTCACCGAGCAATTGGCCGAAGCTATACGGGTCTTCTGCCACCTGCTCGCCACCGGCCCAGCGCGTGCGCAACTGATACGGTCGCGCCTGCTCGAAATGACCGACAAACAACCCCGGCGTTTCCGTCTGTTGCAGCGGACCGCGTTCTTCGCCGCTGTCTTTGTCCAGCACGACAACGCTCAACGCCCCCGGAAGATAGGCGCGAATGAATTGCCCGCCAGCGCCATCGCCGTGCGGGCCAAGAATGGAAAAAGGGTCCTGGTGTTCAGCACGCACCAAGGCATCGATATCTTTCGCCGAGGGCAGCAATGCTTCTTTGACCTGTCCCTGTTCCTTGTTCGAGAAACTCATGACTACTCTCCACCAAGATCGGAAAAGGGTTTAAGCCCCGTCAATAACCCATACAAACCGTGCAACGGCACGGGCAGCCACGTGGGGCGATTTTCGGCTTCATAGGCCACTTCATAGGCCGCCTTCTCCAGGCCGAACAACGCCAGCGCAGCGTCGGCACCTTCAGGATCTTGCCAGGCATGCTCAAGACTAGCTGCCGCGCGGCGATATGCCTCGACAAATGCTTCCCGCGCTTCACGCAAATAGCGTTGCGCCACCCGGCGACGAGCGTCTTCGGACTCGGGGCTGTGATCGACGTTGTGCACGTTGATGGTCATCGCCGCCGCGTAATCGAACGAGCGCAGCACGCCACTGACATCCTTGTACGGACTGTGTTTGCCACGGCGCTCGCTCAATGGCCGCGCCGGCTCGCCCTCGAAGTCGATCAGGTAGGCATCGCCCTTGATCACCAGCACCTGCCCCAGATGCAGGTCGCCGTGAACGCGAATGCGTAAGCCGCCGACGGCTTTTTTCGCCAGATCCTGCACGTGATCAAGGATGGTTTTTTTCTCGTCGAGCAGGCGTTTGACCAATTTCTGATCCGCCGCACCGAGTTCGCCCTGATGCTGCTTGAGCAGCTTCAGCGCATGCTCGACTTGCGCGGCAACGTCCTTGCCGGAAGCCTGCATATCCTTGGCGGACGACACTTGCGGGGCGAAGTCGGCGTTGTCCGTCGCTGCCGCCAGTACCTGATGCATTTCGCCCAGACGCTGGCCGAGCATGCCGGCAAAATCCTTCAATTCGCCCAAGGCGTTGTAATGCTGTTCCTGCTCGGACATGGCATCGGCGAGTTCATCGCGCAGCGCTCGTTCGAGGTTGTTCTGCGTCCATTCCCAGGCATCGCCCTGATTGCTCAGGTAACCCTGGGCGATCATCAGCAGATTGTCCTGGCCCTGAGCGTCACGGCGAATCACCGAACCGAGCAAGGGTGAAATATTGCCGAAAGCAGCCTCGGTCAGATACGCACTCATCTCCAGTTCCGGGTGAACGCCAGAGGCGACTTTGCGGATCAGTTTCAGCACCAGACTGTTGCCGATCACCACCGAACTGTTGGATTGCTCGGCGGACAGGTAACGCACTTCCGACTCGTCGCCGAGGCCGAGTTGTTCCAGCTGCGGCGTCGGTGCAAAACGGATTTCACCTTCGCTGGATTCCAGCACCGTGTGGCTCTGCATGCCTTGCAGCACCGCGCGAATAAACGCTTCGAGGCTGAACGCATCAGTGATCAAACCGACCTGACGCACGCGACGCACACGTGACAACGCCAGTTGCTGCGGCAACGCCGGGCCAACCTGATCTTCCGCAATGAAGCCGAACGGCAGTTGATAACGACTGGTCTGGCCGCCACTGCTGACTTCGATTTCGCTGAGCAGCACTGGATGCTGGGCATCGCCGAAGCGCACGCCATAGGCCAGATGGACTTTATCGATGGCCGCGTCCTTGCCGGCAAACCAGCGGCGGTTTTGCAGCCAGCTCGGCAGGATGTTTTGCTCCAGCGTCGTGCGGGACGGCGCTTCGAGCAGCTCTTCCATGCGTTTTTTCAGCACCAGCGTGGTGAAGTCCGGCAGGCTCTGCGCCGGTTCGACGTGCCAGCTCGGCATCTGGTTTTCGCTGGCCAGCGCAAACCAGTAGAAACCATACGGCGCCAGGGTCAGGAGGAAATTCAACTGGCCAATCGGCGGGAAGGCATTACCGCCCAGCATCTCCACCGGCACCATGCCGACGTACGCTGACAGGTCCAGCTCCGCCGCTTGCGCGCTGCGCGAGACGTTAGCCACGCAGAGGATGATTTCGTGTTTGCCGTCGGCGTCGGTGAATTCGCGGGTGTAGGCGAGAATCCGGCGATTGCTCGGCGAGAGCATTTTCAGCGTGCCGCGACCGAACGCCTTCGACTGCTTGCGCACGGCGAGCATGCGCCGCGTCCAGTTGAGCAGCGAATGCGGATCACCGGCCTGGGTTTCGACGTTGACCGAGAGATAGCCGTATTGCGGGTCCATGATCGGCGGCAACACCAGGCTGGCCGGGTCGGCTCGGGAGAAGCCGCCATTGCGGTCGATCGACCACTGCATCGGCGTGCGCACGCCATCGCGGTCGCCGAGGTAGATGTTGTCGCCCATGCCGATTTCATCGCCGTAATACAGGGTCGGCGTGCCCGGCATCGACAGCAGCAGGCTGTTGAGCAACTCGACGCGGCGACGGTCGCGCTCCATCAGCGGCGCCAGACGCCGGCGGATGCCGAGATTGATCCGCGCGCGACGGTCAGCGGCGTAGTAATTCCACAGGTAGTCACGCTCTTTGTCGGTGACCATTTCCAGGGTCAGTTCATCGTGGTTACGGAGGAAAATCGCCCATTGGCAGTTGGCAGGAATTTCCGGGGTCTGGCGCAAGATATCGGTGATCGGAAAGCGGTCTTCCTGCGCCAGCGCCATGTACATGCGCGGCATCAGCGGAAAGTGGAACGCCATGTGGCATTCATCGCCATTCAGGCCTTTGGCATCGGTGTCGCCGAAATACAGCTGAGTGTCTTCAGGCCATTGGTTGGCCTCGGCGAGCAGCATGCGGTCGGGGTAATTGGCGTCGATCTCGGCGCGAATCTGCTTGAGGACGTCGTGGGTCTCGGGAAGGTTTTCGTTGTTGGTGCCGTCACGCTCGATCAGGTACGGAATGGCGTCGAGGCGCAGGCCGTCGATGCCCATGTCGAGCCAGTAACGCATCACCGACAGCACCGCTTTCATCACTTGCGGATTGTCGAAATTCAGGTCGGGCTGGTGCGAATAAAAACGGTGCCAGAAGTACTGGCCCGCGACCGGGTCCCAAGTCCAGTTGGATTTCTCCGTGTCGAGAAAAATGATCCGCGTGCCGTCGTATTTCTGGTCGTCATCCGACCACACATAAAAGTCCCGCGCAGCCGAGCCGGGTTTGGCTTTACGCGCACGCTGGAACCACGGGTGCTGATCGGAGGTGTGGTTGATCACCAGCTCAGTGATCACCCGCAAGCCGCGCTTGTGCGCCTCGGCGATGAAGCGCTTGGCATCGGCCATGGTCCCGTAATCGCTGTGCACGCCACGGTATTCGGCAATGTCGTAGCCGTCATCGCGACGCGGCGATGGGTAGAACGGCAACAGCCAGATGGTGTTGACGCCGAGTTCGGCGATGTAGTCGAGTTTGGCGATCAGGCCGGGAAAGTCGCCGATCCCGTCGTTGTTGGAGTCGAAAAACGATTTGACGTGAACCTGATAGATCACCGCATCTTTGTACCAGAGCGGGTCTTTGATGAAGGTGGCTGCCTTGGGTTTCTTCGCCATGTGAAACTCCTGCTGAATTCTATTCAATTCCTGTGTAGGAGCTGCCGAAGGCTGCGATCTTTTGATTTTGTTTTCTGCAAGCAAGATCAAAAGATCGCAGCCTTCGGCAGCTCCTACATTGGATTAGGCGTGCATCAATCGGTGGTGATTCGCCAGATGCCAAACGGCTGGTACGCCGGGTCAATGCGCATGAATTGGTACTTGCCATGCCAGTCCCAGCGATGGCCGTTCATCAAGTCCTCGCCATGGGTCGTCGCATCGTCCGGCAAACCCATCTCCCACAACGGCAGTTCAAAATTCGCCTCCTGCACGTTATGCGGATCAAGGCTCACCGCGACCAGAATGAAATTGCTGCCGTCGGCACTGCGTTTGCCGAAGTAGAGAATGTTGTCGTTCCAGGCGTTGTAGACCTTCAGGCCCAAATGCGTGTGCAACGCCGGGTTCTGCCGACGAATGCGATTGAGCTGGGCGATCTCGGCAATGATGTTGCCCGGCGCGGTGAAGTCGCGAACGCGGATCTCGTACTTCTCCGAATCGAGGTATTCCTCCTTGCCTGGCACCGGCGCCGCTTCGCACAGCTCGAACCCGGAATACATGCCCCACAACCCTGAACCCATGGTCGCCAGCGCCGCACGGATGAGAAAACCCGGGCGTCCCGACTCATGCAGGAACGCCGGGTTGATGTCGGGCGTGTTGACGAAGAAGTTCGGCCGATAGCACTCGCGCCACGGCGATTCATTCAGTTCGGTCAGATACGTCGCCAGTTCGGCCTTGGTGTTGCGCCAGGTGAAATAGGTGTAGCTCTGCGTGTAACCGACCTTGCCGAGGCGCGCCATCATCGCCGGGGTAGTGAAGGCTTCTGCGAGGAAGATCACTTCCGGGTATAGCGCGCGCACATCGGCGATCAGCCATTGCCAGAACGGCAGTGGCTTGGTGTGCGGGTTGTCGACGCGAAAGATCTTCACGCCCTCCTCAACCCAGCCAATGACGATGTCGCGCAGCTCGACCCAGAGACTCGGAATGGCGTCCGGCGCGTAGAAGTCGACGTTGACGATGTCCTGATATTTCTTCGGCGGGTTTTCCGCGTATTTGATCGTGCCGTCCGGGCGCCAGTTGAACCAGCCCGGATGCTGCTTGAGCCACGGGTGATCCTGGGAACACTGAATGGCGAAATCGAGGGCGATCTCCAGTCCATGATCGGCAGCCGCCGCCACTAGCCGGCGAAAGTCTTCGCGAGTGCCGAGTTGCGAGTGAATCGCCTCGTGCCCGCCCTCCTCGCTACCAATCGCGTAGGGGCTGCCGGGATCGTCCGGGCCAGCGGTCAGCGAGTTGTTGCGGCCCTTGCGGTGCGCGCGACCGATGGGATGAATCGGCGTGAAATACAGCACGTCGAAACCCATGTCCTGAATCATCGGCAAGCGTGAATGCACGTCATTGAAGGTGCCGTGACGGCGCGGATCGTCGGTGATCGAGCGGGGAAACAGCTCGTACCAACTGGCGAACTCGGCCAGTTCGCGCTCGACATCCATAGGGAATTCGGCGCTGACACTCAGATAGGCGCGGTGATCGGCCTCAGCCATCAATTGCGCACTGCGCGAGTGCAGAAACAGCGCCACCTGCTCGGTTTCGAGCAGGCCGGAGAGCTCATGGTGCAAAGCGGCCAAGTGTTCGCTAAGTTGACCTTCACTGCGCTCGGCGGCCTGTTGCACCATGCTGCGGCCTTCCTGCAGCTCCAGCGAAACCGGTACCGCTGCGTTGTGTTTCTTCTCCAGCTCGTACTGGAAACTGGCGAAATGGTCGATCCACGCCTCGATGCAATAGAGGAAGCGCCCTTGATGTTCGGGGCGGAATTGGCCTTGCCAGCCATTGTTGCCCTGATCGGACATGACCTCGCTCTGCCAGGTCTCTTCGCATTCTTCGCGCCAACGAATGCGTACAGCCAGCTTGTCGTGACCGTCGGCGAACACCTTGCTGGTGACGATCACCGCACGCCCGGCAATCGACTTCACGGCAAACTGCCCGCCATCAAGGGTCGGCATGCTGTTTTCGATGGCGATACGCGGCAGCAGCAACGCCTGCGACAGCGGCATGTGTGGGTTGTAGCTCAGCTCTGAGGGTTTTTCAGCAGTCATTGAGCATCTCTCCTTAACGCCCCAAGGACGCTCTTGTGCCGGATCGGTATTCGCAACGAAGCGCCTGCCCCGCAATGAACTCACTTAGGTTCCGAGCGACCGCCGCCGGGAAAAGTTCAGATGAAATTGCCGTGACACAAAAGCGGATCGAATTACGCGCAGGGTGGTCAATCCACTTAAGCACTTCTCACGCCATGTGCCACACGGAGGTCATCAGATGAATATCCCGATCCCGGCGGAAACGCCCGATCCGAACATCGACAAACCCACCCTGCCGGAGACGGAACCGCAGCCGGTTCCCGAGCAGGAACCACCGGGCACCACGCCACCGCCCAAGGAAGAACCACCGAGCACGATGCCCCCCGTGATCGTCTGAATCCGCCACCCCCTCGTGCCTGATCGTTCCCACGCAGAGCGTGGGAACGATCAGACAAAATCAAAAGATCGCAGCCTGCGGCAGCTCCTACAGGGGATATTCGTTGGTGGTTACAGGTGTTTCTGATCATCTTTTTCGAACAGGCGGACGATGCGCGGCATCACGCTGAAGATGGCCAACGCCAGCAAGGTACTGAGCAACGCGGTCGCTTCCTTGCCCAATCCCGCCGCGACACCAATAGCCGCCGTCATCCACAGTCCGGCCGCCGTGGTCAGGCCTTTGACGTGACCTTCATCACCCTCATGATTTTTCAGGATCGTCCCGGCGCCAAGAAAACCGATCCCGGCGATCACCCCCTGCAGCACCCGACTCATCGCATCGGACTCTGCCCCTGACGTTTGCGGCACCAGCACAAACAACGCAGCGCCAAGCGCCACCAACATGTGGGTGCGCACCCCGGCAGCCTTGCCCTTGTGCTCGCGTTCGAACCCGAGAATCCCGCCAAGCACCGCTGCCATCAACAGCCGCACGGTAATCCGCGTCAGTTGCGAAGCATCGCCAATGTCGGCGAATTCCACTTGCAGGGTTTCCCACACTTCATGCCACCACGCGTTCATCGTGCAGTCCTTGTTATTGGCTCGATAGATGATGGACAGCGGCGACCATTAATCAGTTGCGCAGAACGATCGGCGCAGCGCGTGCCCTAACCTTGCAGACCTCCCTGAAAAAAGGACTGCCCCATGCCCCTTCGAGTCGATGAAAGCAATCCCGAACAGAAAGTGTGTTTTTTCACTGTCGAACATGGCGAGGAAATTCGCATCTGCGACACCCTGGAAATCCGCACCGATAGCGAAAAATCCATGTCGTTCGTGGAAATAGAAGGTCGGCGCGTTTACATCACCGAATCCGAAGCCGACGCCTTGACCGTTGCTGGCGCGAAGGACGGTCGCAAACACCTGAAGGCTGACGAGAGTGATTCGGTGATTTGACTGACCTTGGTCAACACCCCGCGCAAACGCCTGCGATAGGCGTTTGCGCCCGTGCCTGCGGGCTGCTTCAAGTTGTCGCAGGCGCTGCGCAAAAGCCCATCTGATACGCTTTTTATTGAAATACCTGAGTCTGTTATGCAAACAGATCGACGCTCATAGTGCTCTGGCCTGATGGAGGCTGATGAGCGAATAACCATGAGCGAACAAATCCCCGTCCGAACCGTAGAAGCATCTCCCACGATAAAAAGTGTGCCCGCACGCCCAATGAAGGCGACGGCCAAATCCAGCGACAATCAAATTCACACCCGCAGCTTCACCGGCCTGTTTCGCACGCTGCGCATGAGCGGTGCGGGATTTCTGTTTATGCTGTTTTTCGGCACCGTGTGGCTGAACTGGGGTGGACGCCAGGCGGTGCTCTGGGACCTTTCCGAAAGCAAATTCCACATCTTTGGCGCGACCTTCTGGCCACAGGATTTCATTCTGCTCTCGGCCCTGCTGATCATTGCCGCGTTCGGCCTGTTCGCCATCACCGTGTTCGCTGGCCGGGTCTGGTGCGGCTACACCTGCCCGCAGAGTTCGTGGACGTGGATTTTCATGTGGTGCGAGAAGATCACCGAAGGCGAACGCAACCAGCGGATCAAACTGCAAGCGGCGCCGTGGGGCCTCAACAAACTGGCGCGGCGTGCGGCCAAGCACACGCTGTGGCTGGCGATCAGCGTGCTGACCGGCCTGACCTTCGTCGGCTACTTCACACCGATCCGGCCACTGACCGAAGAGTTGCTGACCTTGCAAATCGGCGGCGTCAGCCTGTTCTGGGTGCTGTTCTTCACCGCCGCCACTTACATCAACGCCGGCTGGCTGCGCGAAGCGGTGTGCATGCACATGTGCCCGTATGCGCGCTTCCAGAGCGTGATGTTCGACAAGGACACTCTGGCGATTTCCTACGACGTCGCCCGGGGTGAAAACCGTGGCCCGCGCAAACGTGATGTAAAACCGCTCGAAGCCGGCCTCGGCGATTGCATCGATTGCCATCTGTGCGTGCAGGTCTGCCCGACCGGCATCGACATCCGCGACGGCTTGCAGATGGAATGCATCGGTTGCGCCGCGTGCATCGACGCCTGCGATTCGATCATGGACAAAATGAACTACCCGCGCGGCTTGATCCGCTACAGCTCCGAGCGCGAATTGCAGGGTGGCAAGACGCACCTGCTGCGGCCACGATTGATCGGCTACACCGTGGTGCTGCTGGCGATGATCGGTGCACTCGCGTTGGCGCTGGTTGAACGGCCAATGGTCTCGCTGGACGTGACCAAGGATCGCGGGTTATTCCGTGAGAACGGTCAGGGCCAGATCGAGAACATCTATAGCCTGAAAGTCATCAACAAGACCCAACAACGCCAGGATTACAACTTGAGTCTGGTTGACGCTGAAGGCTTCCAGTTGCAAGGCAAGACCGAACTGAGCCTGGCGCCGGGCGAAATTGTCGACGTACCAGTGTCGGTGGCGATGACCACCGAGCGCCCGAGCAGCAGCTCGCAGACCTTGAGTTTCAAGATTGCCGACAGCGATGAACCAGACATCTACAGCGTGGCGAAGAGCAGGTTTGTGGCGCCGATGAATCGCTGAGCCGTTAGAATCCTTTCCCCTCACCCCAGCCCTCTCCCAGGGGTAGAGGGGGCCGACCGAGGTGTCTGTCGCTATACATCGACCTGACAGACCGAGTTGATTATGGATTCGCCAAAGCACTTTCCGGCCGAATCGATTATGGATTCAGCAAAGTACTGTCAGGTCGGTGTAGTTCACAAGCATCCCGCAATCAGTCCCCTCTCCCTCCGGGAGAGGGCTAGGGTGAGGGGCTTTTTACCTGACACCCACAATCAACCAGCACCAAGGCTCCTCGATGAAACGCTACGAAAAATTCGCCGACGACATCGCTGAACTGATCCGCTCCGGCGTGCTTGGCCCCGGCCAGCGCGTGCCTTCGGTGCGCTACGCCAGCCAGACCTACGGCGTCAGCCCGTCCACGGTGTTCCAAGCCTATTACCTGCTCGAACGTCGCGGCCTGATCCGTGCGCGGCCGCGCTCCGGCTACTTCGTCAACACCCATGCGCCAAGCCCGTTCTCGGAGCCGGTGATCAGCAGCCACGTCAACGACTCCACTGAAGTCGACGTCAGCGAATTGGTGTTCTCTGTCCTTGAGTCGATCAAGGACCCAAACACCGTACCGTTCGGCTCGGCGTTCCCCAGCCCGACGCTGTTCCCGCTGCAACGCCTGTCGCGCTCGCTGGCCAGCGCCGCGCGGGAAATGGACCCGCGCATGGTCGTCACCGACATGTCGCCGGGCAACCCGCAACTGCGCCGACAGATCGCCCTGCGCTACATGGTCGGCGGGCTGATGTTGCCGATGGAAGAACTGCTGATCACCAACGGCGCCCTCGAAGCGCTGAACCTGTGCCTGCAAGCCGTGACCGAACCCGGCGACCTGGTGGCCATCGAAGCCCCGGCGTTCTACGCCAGCCTGCAAGTGCTCGAACGGCTGAAACTCAAAGCCGTGGAAATCCCCGTGCACCCGCGCGACGGCATCGACCTTGGCGTCCTCGCGCAAACCCTGGAACGCCATCCGATCAAGGCCTGCTGGTGCATGACCAGTTTCCAGAACCCGATGGGCGCGACCATGCCCGAGGCGAAGAAACAGGAACTGGTCGAACTGCTACGCCGCCATCAGGTGCCGCTGATCGAAGACGACGTCTACGCCGAACTCTATTACGGCCAACAGGCACCGAAACCGGCCAAGGCTTTTGACACCGAAGGCCTGGTGATGCATTGCGGCTCGTTCGCCAAAAGCCTCGCCCCCGGCTACCGCATCGGCTGGGTCGCCGCCGGGCGTTATGCGCAGAAAATCGAACGGCTGAAACTGATGACCTCGCTGTGCGCCTCGATGCCGGCGCAAGCGGCGATTGCCGATTATCTGCAACATGGCGGCTATGACCGTCACCTGCGCAAACTGCGTTATGCGCTGGAAGAACAGCAAAGCGCGATGCTCGCCGCGATCGCGCGTTATTTCCCGGCGCAGACGCGAGTCAGTCAGCCGGCAGGTGGCTACTTTTTGTGGCTGGAATTACCGCCACAGATGGATTCGTTGAAGTTGTTTCAGATGGCACTGGCGCAAGGCATCAGCATCGCGCCGGGGCCGATTTTCTCGCCGACGCAGCGGTTCAGGAATTGTATTCGCCTGAATTACGGCAGCCCATGGACCGAGGATTCGGAAAAGGCCATGGAGACGTTGGGGCGGATTGTGCGGTCGTTCTGACAGTCCTGTGTTGTCTGGGCTATTGCCTTCGCGAGCAGGCTCGCTCCCACCCTGGATTTGTGCCGGACACAGAACCAATGTGGGAGCGAGCCTGCTCGCGAAGAGGGCCGACCTGACAGCGAAACGCTCTGGACTTAACGCCCGCCACCCAGATCGACAAACGTCCCGGTCGCATACGAAGCCTTGTCCGACAACAACCAGACAATCGCCTCCGCCACCTCATCCGGCCGCCCCCCACGGGCCATCGGAATCGCTGATTCAAGCTTGCTGACCCGATCCGGATCGCCGCTCAACGCGTGGAAATCGGTGTAGATGAACCCCGGGCGCACCGCGTTGACGCGAATGCCCTCGCCCGCGACTTCCTTGGACAGACCGATGGTGAAGGTGTCGAGCGCGCCTTTCGAGGCGGCGTAGTCGACGTATTCATTGGGTGAACCCAGACGTGAGGCCACCGACGACACATTGACGATGCTGCCGCCCTGCCCACCATGTTTGGGCGACATGCGCAGGATCGCGTGCTTGGCACAGAGGATCGGCGCGAGGACATTGGTCTTCATGATTTTGAGGATGCGGAATTCGGACATTTCATCGACCCGCGATTTATGTCCGACAGTGCCGGCGTTGTTCACCAGTGCGGTGACGCGGCCCAGTTCGCTGTCGACCCGCTGGAACAGCGCGATCACTTCGTCTTCGATGCTGACATCGGCGCGTACGGCGATGGCTTGTGCGCCCAGCGCGCGGACTTGTTCGAGCACGCTTTGCGCGGCCTGTTCGTCTTGCTGGTAGTTGATGCAGATCCGATAGCCCTGCTCGGCAGCCAACAACGCCGTCGCGGCACCAATCCCGCGCCCGCCACCGGTGATCACAATGACTTTATCCATGCTGGCCTTTCCCCCGAATGCACACGTAACAGTCGGGGGGAAGAATAACCGCCATTGGCGGGTTTTGCATGGGCTCTGTCAAAGGCTCAACCGGCACCCCGAATTTTCAAGTTGTAGTGCATTTGTGGCAAGGGAGCTTACTCCCGCTGGCCTGCACAGCCGGCCCAACCTTCAAAGGAGGGGCCGCTTCGCGACCTGGCGGGAGCAAGCTCCCTCGCCACAATGTTTTTCCTGAACTTCGCTCAGCGGGAGGTCAGACCGCCGCCAGCTGCTCACCGCGCGCAATATCCTGCATGAATTTGTCCGCCGGCATCGGATGCCCGAGCAGATAACCCTGCAACGAATCACAGCCCAACTGCGTCAGGAATTGCTGCTGCACGCCGGTCTCTACGCCCTCGGCCACGATGCGCAAACCCAGCGCCTGCCCCAACGCGACAATCGCCGAAACAATTGCGGCATCATCACTGTCATGTTCCAGATCGCGGACGAAACCCCGATCGATCTTCAACTCGTTGGCCGGCAAGCGCTTGAGGTACATCAGGCTCGAATACCCGGTACCGAAGTCATCGATGGACAGGTCGACGCCCATGTCCGACAACTCCTGCAACACCGTCATGCTCGCATCGGCATCGCTCATGGCGGTGGTTTCAGTGATTTCCAGGGTCAGGCTGTTGGACGGCAGGTGATGCGTTGCCAGTGCCTTGGCGACGCTGCGCACCAGCCCGGTGTGGCAGAACTGCAACGCCGACAGATTTACCGCGATACGCCAGTCGGTATAGCCGAGCACGTACCACTCGCGCATCTGCCGGCAGGCTTCGTTGAGCACCCATTCGCCGATGGGAATGATCAGCCCGGTTTTCTCGGCCAGATCGATGAATTTGTCCGGCATCAACATGCCGTGCAGCGGATGCTCCCAGCGTAGCAGCGCTTCCGCACCGACCGGTTGGCCATTGGCGGCGTCGAACTTCGGCTGGTAATGCAGGCTGAACTGGCTGTGTTCCAGCGCCGCACGCAAATCCTGCAGCAGTTGCAGTTGCTTGCGCGCGTTGTTGTTCATCGATGCGTCGAAGAAGCTGTAACCGTTTTTGCCGCCGCCCTTGGCGTGGTACATCGCCGCGTCAGCGTTCATCAGCAGCTCCTGAGCGTTGTGGCCATTGCCCGGGTACAGGGCAATGCCGACGCTGGCGGAAATCTGCAAGTCATGTTCCGCGACATGGAACGACTGCGCGATCAAGCCGACCTGGCGTGCCGCCAGCCCGAGGGCATCATTCGGTTCGGTCAGGCGCACCAACAGCACGAATTCATCGCCACCGATGCGCGCCAGCGTGTCCTGGCTGCGCAAATCTTCGCGCAGACGCAAGCCGACCTCACGCAACAACTGGTCGCCCATGTGATGGCCGAACGCATCGTTGACCGGTTTGAAGCCGTCGAGATCGATGAACATCAAGGCAAAGCAACCGCCCTGCTCATGGACCTTTTTGATCGCCTGATTGATCCGGTCGTCGAGCAGCATGCGGTTCGGCAGGCCGGTCAGCGGGTCATGCAGGGCCAGTTGGGTGAGTTCACGGTTGGCCACGGTCAGGGAATGCGCGAGGTCGGCGGTACGCGCTTCCAGCCGCGCGTCGAGGATCGACGTCAGCAAGGCAATCGACAACACCGCCAGCGTGGTGATCAGCACCAGACTGTCGAGGCCGTTGCCTTTGAGGCCATTGAGCGTTGCGCCGCAGAAGCTGCCATCGGGAAATTGCGCAGCCGCCATGCCGGTGTAATGCATGCCGACAATGGCGATGCCCATGATGATCGCGGCGCCACCACGGATCAGACGCACATACGGCGAATGCTGACGCAGGCGAAAGGCAATCCACAGCGCCGCTGCCGAGGCACCGACCGCGATCAGCAACGAGGCGCCGAACAGCGCCGGATCGTAGTCGATGCCGGGGGTCATGCGCAGCGCCGCCATGCCGGTGTAATGCATGGCACTGATGCCGGCGCCCATGATCAAGGCGCCGAATGCCAGTTGCAGGATCGGCAGTTTCGGCTGGCTGACCAGCCACAAGGCAAACCCGCAGGACAGCACCGCAATCAGCAATGACAGCGCCGTGATAGTGATGTCATAGCCCAGATCGATCGGCAGCTTGAAAGCGAGCATGCCGATGAAATGCATCGACCAGACGCCGACACCCATGGCCAGTGCGCCGCCCGCTGTCCAGAAATGCACGGCGCGGCCCTTGGCAGTGGCGATGCGCCCGGTGAGGTCGAGCGCGGTGTATGACGCGAGGATCGCCACACACAAAGAAATGAACACCAGGGTGAAGGAATAGCTACCGATGAGCATGGAAATTCTCGTGATTCCCAAACCGTACTGCGTCCGTTCTCGGTCGGGCAAATGCGGCGATTGTACTGATTGCACAGCAGAACGCACTGACAAAGTAAGCAAATTGCCATCAACCCGATGAAACGCTTGTCAGATCGTCCTACAAGGCTCTGGCCCGCCCCTCACAGCCCACTCCAAATTCAGATCAAGCCCTGTAGGAGCTGCCGCAGGCTGCGATCTTTTGATCTTGTTTTTAAACATCAGGATCAAAAGATCGTCCGATCGCGGCCCGAGCCTTCGGCAGCTCCTACCGGGGAATAGCTCAGTACCGAGTTGTCACGGTATTTGGGGTATGTATCTAGTTGGAATCCGAGACGTCGAGCTGTCCATCCCAACCACCGCCCAGCGCCGCAATCAACTGCACGCTGGCAATCAAACGGCTCTGCAATATGTTCAGCACCGTGCGCTCGTTGCTCAGTGCCGTGGCTTGCACCACCACCACGTCGATGTAGGCAATCAAGCCAGCCTTGTACTGGTTTTCGGTCAGGCGCAAGGAATCACGCGCGGCATCCAGCGCTTCCTGGCGCACCGCGGCTTCGTCCTCGTACACCTTGAGTTGCACCAGATAGTTTTCCACCTCGCGGAAGCCATCAAGCACGGTCTGGCGATACTTGGCCACGGTCTGGTCGTAGACTGCTTCGGTGCGATCGACCTCGGCCGAACGGATGCCGCCGTCGAACAGCGGCAAGTCCAGCTTCGGCCCGACCGACCAGAAACGGTTGGGCAAGCTGATCAGGTTTTGTGAAGTACTGCTGCTGTAGCCACCGCTGAGGCTCAGGGACAGATCCGGGTAGTAGGCGGCTTTCGCCACACCGATATTGGCGTTGGCGGCAATCACCGAACGCTCGGCCGAGGCGATGTCGGGGCGACGTTCGAGCAACTGCGACGGCAGGTTCAGCGGAATCTGCGGCAGGTTCGGAATGTTCTGGGTTTCGGCGATGCTGAACTCGGCGGGCGCTTGCCCGGTGAGCACGGCAATGGCGTTCTCGAACTGCGCCCGCTGCCAGATCAGATCGACCAGGTCGGCCTGGGTGCTTTTCAGCTGCGTCTGCGCCTGGGCCACCGCATCACGCCCGGAAACACCGGCGCGGTACTGGTTTTGCGTCATTTTCAGCGAACGCTCATAGGCGACGACGGTGGCTTCGAGCAGACGTTTCTGCTGATCGATCACGCGCAATTGCAGGTAGTTCTGCACCAGCTCCGACTGCTGGCTCAGGCGCATGGCTGCCAGATCGGCAAAACTCGCCTGCGCACTGGCTTTATCCGCTTCAAGTCCACGGCGCAATTTGCCCCAGATATCGGCTTCCCAACTGACGCCCAACTGCGCGTTGTACGTGTCACGAATACCGCTGGAAGAACTGCTCAGGCTCGAACTGCTGCTGCCGGTGCCCTGGCTGGAGCGGGTCTTGCCAACGCTGAGGTCGACATTCGGGTAAAACGCCCCGCGCGCACTGCGCACCAGAGCCTGGGCCTGGCGGAACTGGGCTTCCGATTGCGCAACGGTCTGGTTGGAACTGTTGAGTTTCTCGATCAACCCGTTGAGCTGCTGATCGCCATACAACTCCCACCAGGCGCCGCGAGCCAGCGAATCGCTGGGGTTGGCCTGGCGCCAGCCCTGAGCTTCCTTGTACTGGGCGATTTCGGCAGTCTGCGGGCGCTGGTAATCGGGGCCGACGGCGCAGGCACTGAGCATCGCCACGCACAGCGACAGACTCAACAGGCGCGAGCCGCGCACAGTGGCCAGATGGATAAGCGAACGGTCAGTCATAGCGGAGTTTCCAGAGCGGCGTCAGTACGCACGCCACGCCATTTATTGAAACGATGGCGCAGCTTGTCGAGATAGAGGTAAACCACCGGAGTGGTGTAAAGAGTCAGCACCTGGCTGAAGATCAACCCGCCGATGATGGTCAGGCCCAGCGGCTGGCGCATTTCCGCGCCTTCGGCCCGGCTCAGCAGCAATGGCAAGGCACCGAGAATCGCCGCCAATGTGGTCATCAGGATCGGCCGCAGACGCTGCAGGCAAGCGCTGCGAATCGACTCCAGTGGCGTCATGCCCTGATGGCGCTCCAGTTGCAATGCGAGGTCGATCATCAGAATGGCGTTTTTCTTCACCACACCGATCAGCAGGAACAGGCCGAGCAGGGAAATCAGGCTGAACTCGCCACCCAGCGCATAGATCGACAGCAGCGCACCGACCCCGGCCGACGGCAGGGTCGAGAGAATCGTCAGCGGGTGAATGTAGCTTTCATACAGCACACCCAGCACCAGGTACACCGCCAGCAACGCGCCGAGAATCATGAACGGCTGACTTTTCTGCGTAGCGGCAAACGCGTCGGCGGTGCCGGCCATTTTCGCAATGACATCTTCCGGCAAACCGAGCTTGGCAATCGCCCGCTCAATGGCGGCACTGCCCTGCTCCACGGTCACGCCTTCGGCCATGTCGAAGGAAATGTCTTCCGAGGCGAACTGCCCTTCGTGGCTGACGCGGTCGTCTTCCAGGCTGTTTTCGTAGTGAGCGAAGGTCGACAACGGCACGCGCGCGCCGTCCGCCGTGATCACTTGTACCTGCTTGAGCGTCACCGGGTCCTGGGCATATTTCGGGGCGACCTCCATCACCACCTGATACTGGTTGAGGCTGTCGTAGATCGTCGAAATCTGCCGCTGGCTGTAGGCGTTATTGAGCACGGCGGTGACCATGTCCATGTCGACGCCCAGGCGTTTCGCCTGATCGCGGTCGACAATCAGCGTCACCTGCTGCGCGCCCTTGCCTTCGCGGGCGTCGATGGCCGTCAACTCGGGTAGCGCACGCAACGCGGCGACCACTTTCGGATACCACTCGCGCAGCGAACCGAGGTCAGCGCTTTGCAGGATGTAGCTGTATTGCGACGTGGTCTGCTCGCGACCGCCGCCGAACTGCAGATCCTGATCCGCCATCAACATCAGTTGCGCACCGGCGACCTTGGGCATTTCCTTGCGCAGGCGTTCGATGACTTTCTGCGCCGACAACTGGCGATCCTTGATCGGTTTCAAACGTACGAGCATGAAGGCGTTGTTGGTGCCGTTGGTGCCGCCGATGAAGCCGGCGACGCTTTCCACCGCATCATCCTTGAGCACGGCGCGACGAAAGATCTCCATTTTCGGCTGCATCACGCTGAACGACAGACCGTCATCGCCGCGCACGAAACCGATCAACTGGCCGGTGTCCTGCTGCGGCATGAAGGTTTTCGGCACGACCACGTACAACGCGACGTTCACGCCCACGGTGATCAGCAGACTGAGCAATGTCAGGCGCCGGTGACGCAGAACCCAATCGAGGCTGGTCGCGTACTTGCCGACCATCCAGTCGTTGGTCCGCCGGCTCCAGCGTTGCAGACGGTTTTCCTGCCCCGGCGTGTGCGGCTTGAGCCAGCGCGCGCACAGCATCGGTGTCAGCGTCAGCGAGACCACCAGCGACACCACAATCGCCGCCGCCAACGTAATCGAGAATTCACGGAACAGGCTTTCGACGATCCCGCCCATGAACAGGATCGACAGGAACACGGCCACCAGCGATACGTTCATCGACAGCAAGGTAAACCCGACTTCCTTGGCCCCGAGGTACGCGGCCTGCATCGGTTTGACGCCTTCGTCGATGTGCCGGGAAATGTTCTCCAGCACCACGATGGCGTCGTCGACCACCAGCCCGGTGGCCAGAATCAGTGCCATCAACGACAGATTGTTCAGCGAGAATCCGTAGAGGTACATCACCGCAAAGGTGCCGACCAGCGACACCGGCACCGCCAGCGTCGGAATCAGCGAGGCGCGGAAGTTACCGAGGAACAGGAACACCACGAGGATCACCAGCGCCACGGCAATCAGCAGGGTCATCTCGGCTTCATGCAACGTGGCTTTGATCACCGGCGAGCGGTCCATCGCCAGGTTGAGTTTGACGCTGGCTGGCAGCACGGCCTGCAGTGCCGGCAGTTGCGCCTTGATATCGTTGACCGTCTCGATGATGTTGGCCCCGGCCTGGCGGTTGATCACCAGCAGCACCGCCGCGTCATCGTTGAAGAACCCGCTGTTGTAGCGGTCTTCGACGCCATCGCTGACCTTGGCCACGTCCTTCAGGCGCAGCGCGGCACCGTCGGCGTAGTGGATGATCAGCGATTCGTAATCTTTGGCTTTTTCCAGTTGATCGTTGGCCTGAATCTGCCACAGACGCTGACCGTCCTCGACCGAGCCTTTGGGCCGGCGTACGTTGGCATCGGCGATGGTCTTGCGCACGTCATCGAGTGCCACGCCGTACTGGTTGAGTGCCTGCGGTTCGAGTTCGATGCGCACCGCCGGCAGCGAACTGCCGCCGATCTGCACTTCACCGACACCCTGCACCTGCGACAGGCTCTGCGACAGGATGGTCGAGGCCAAATCGTAGAGCTGGCCTTTTTCCAGCACGTCCGATGTCAACGACAACACCATGATCGGTGCCTGCGACGGGTTGACCTTCTTGTAGGTCGGCATGCTGCGCATGCCGCTGGGCAACAGGTTGCGCGAGGCGTTGATCGCCGCCTGTACTTCGCGCGCCGCGCCATTGATGTCGCGATCGAGGTCGAATTGCAGAATGACCCGGGTCGAGCCCTGGCTGGAACGACTGCTCATGGTGTTGACGCCAGCAATCGCGCCGAACGAGCGCTCCAGCGGCGTCGCCACGGTAGACGCCATGACCTCGGGGCTGGCACCGGGCAGGCTCGCCTGCACGACGATCACCGGGAAGTCCATTTGCGGCAGTGGCGCCACTGGCAACAAGCCGAAGCTGACACCGCCCAGCAGCATGATCGCCAGGCTCAGCAGCATCGTTGCGACCGGACGCTTGATGAAAGGACCGGACAGGTTCATCGAACGCAATCCCCAACGTCACACCACACTCCTGTGGGAGCCGGCTTGCTCGCGAAAAGGCCGGCACATCCAATAGATGTAGTGGCTGATACTCCGTTTTCGTGAGCAAGCCCGCTCCCACAAGGGGTAAGTGTAAGGACAGTCATACCGACACCTCTCCGGCGTCGACATTGGTTTTGCCGAAGCGTCGGCCGAGACGGTCGAAATACAGGTAGATCACCGGGGTGGTGAACAGCGTCAGCACCTGGCTCACCAGCAAGCCGCCGACCATCACCAGACCCAACGGTTGACGCAACTCGGCGCCTGAACCGGTGGCGAGCATCAACGGCACCGCGCCGAACAACGCGGCCAGCGTGGTCATCAGGATCGGCCGGAAACGCAGCAGTGCCGCCTGATAGATCGCCTGTTCAGGCGCCATGCCTTGCGTGCGCTCGGCGTCGAGGGCGAAGTCGATCATCATGATCGCGTTTTTCTTGACGATACCGATCAGCAGAATGATGCCGATGATCGCGATCATCCCCAGATCGTTGCCACTGAGCAGCAACGCCAGCAAGGCACCGACCGCCGCCGACGGCAACGTCGAGAGAATGGTGATCGGATGGATGTAGCTCTCGTACAGCACGCCCAGCACGATGTACATGGTCACCACTGCCGCGAGAATCAGCAGCAAGGTACTCGACAGCGAAGCCTGGAACGCTTCGGCTGCACCCTGGAACTGGGTTTGCACGCCCACCGGCATGCCGATGTCCTTCTGCACCTGCTCGATGATGTCCACCGCGTGCCCCAGCGCGACGCCGGGCGCAAGGTTGAACGACATCATCACTGCCGGGAACTGGTCGATGTGAGTGATGGCCAGTTGCGCCTGACGCTCCTCGACATGGGCCAGGCTCGACAGGCGCACCTGTGCGCCGTCAGTGGTCTTCACATGAATCTGATCCAGCGCCTGCGGACCGATCTTCTCCCCGGCCTGCGCTTGCAACACCACGCGGTACTGGCTGGCCTGGGTGTAAATGGTCGAAATCTGCCGCTGACCGAAGGCGTCGTACAGCGCATCGGTGATGTTCGCCACCGACACGCCGAGGCGTGAGGCGGCATCGCGATCGATCACCAGATAAACCTGCAAGCCCTTGTCCTGCAAATCGCTGGCAACGTCGGTCAGTTCCGGACGCTGCGCCAGTGCCTCGACCAGACGCCCGCTCCACTGGCTGAGCAGCTCGGAATCCGGTGACGACATGCTGAACTGGTACTGGGTGCGGCTGACCCGATCCTCGATGGTCAGGTCCTGTACCGGCTGCATGAACAGGCGAATGCCGACCAGTTTGTCCACTTGCGGTTGCAAGCGCGCGATTACCTCGGTAGCGGTCAGGTCACGCTGGCCATGCGGCTTGAGATTGATCAGCAAACGGCCGCTGTTGAGCGTGGCGTTGTCGCCGTCGACACCGATGTAGGACGACAGGCTTTGCACGGCCGGGTCTTCGAGAATGATCTTCGCCAGTTCCTGCTGACGGTCGCCCATCGCCGCGAAGGAAATCGACTGCGGCGCTTCGGAAATGCCCTGGATCACCCCGGTGTCCTGCACCGGGAAGAAGCCTTTCGGCACCACCATATAAAGGACAACCGTCAGTGCGAGTGTGCCGATAGCGACCAGCAATGTCAGCGGCTGATGCTTGAGCACCCACTGCAACTTGCGCCCGTAAGCAGCGATCATCCAGTCGATGACCGCACCGCTGGCGCGGTAGAAACGGCCCTGTTCATGAACCTCCGGCTCACGCTTGAGCAGACGCGCGCACATCATCGGCGTCAGGGTCAGCGAGACCACCAGCGAAATCAGGATTGCCACGGCCAGGGTGATGGCGAATTCGCGAAACAACCGCCCGACCACATCCGCCATGAACAGCAGCGGAATCAGCACCGCGATCAGCGACAGGGTCAGGGAAATCAGGGTGAAGCCAATCTGTTTCGCGCCCTTGAGCGCGGCCTGCATCGGGCTGTCGCCTTCTTCGATGAAGCGCGCGATGTTTTCCAGCATCACGATCGCATCGTCGACGACAAAACCGGTGGCGATGGTCAGCGCCATCAAGGTCAGGTTGTTGACCGAGAACCCCGCCAGGTACATCACCCCGAAGGTACCGATCAACGACAGCGGCACAGCCACCGACGGAATGATCGTCGCACTGGCGCGGCGCAGAAACAGGAACGTCACCATCACCACCAGTGCGATGGCGATCAGCAATTCATGCTGCACATCGGTGACCGAGGCGCGGATGGTCTGGGTGCGGTCAGTCAGCACCGTGACATCGAGGCCGGCCGGCAAGTTATCGGTGATGCTCGGCAGCAGCGCCTTGATGCGGTCGACCACTTCGATGACGTTGGCGCCCGGCTGACGCTGGATATTCAGCAATACCGCCTGATTCTGGTTGGCCCACGCGGCGAGGCGTTCGTTTTCGGCGCCGTCGACGATTTCCGCAACGTCCTTGAGCCGCAACGGCGCGCCGTTCTTGTAGGCAAGGATCAGGTTGGCGTAATCCTTGGGTGAGGTCAGCTGGTCGTTGGCATCGAGCATCGACACCCGGGTCGGGCCGTCAAAGTTGCCTTTTGGCTGGTTGACGTTGGAGGCACTGATCAGCGTGCGCACATCCGACAGGTTCAGGCTGTTGGCCGCCAGTGCCTCTGGGTTGACCTTGATCCGCACCGCCTGGCGTTGGCCGCCGGCAATGCTGACCATGCCGACGCCGCTGATCTGGGCGATCTTCTGCGCCATGCGCGTATCGACCAGGTCGTTGAGCTTGGGCAGCAACATGGTTTTCGAAGTGATGGCCAGGGTCAGCACCGGGGTGTCCGCCGGGTTGACCTTGTTGTACACCGGTGGCGCCGGCAGGTCGGTGGGCAGCAGATTGGTCGCCGCGTTGATCGCCGCTTGCACCTGTTGCTCGGCGACATCCATGTTGATGTCGAGGCTGAAACGCAGGGTCAGCACCGAAGCGCCGCCGGAGCTGGTCGAGGCCATTTGCGTCAGGCCGGGCATCTGGCCGAACTGGCGCTCAAGCGGCGCCGTGACCGCGCTGGTCATCACATCCGGGCTGGCGCCGGGGTACAGCGTCATGACGCGGATGGTCGGGTAATCGACCTGAGGCAAGGCCGACACCGGCAACAGGCGATAAGCGATCAGACCGGCCAGCACAATGGCCAGCATGCTCAGGGTAGTGGCTACCGGACGGAGAATGAACAGCCGCGAAATGTTCATGCGCCCTTCTTGGCCTTGTCAGTGACAGCAGCGTCCGGGGCGTTGGCGGCGGATTTGCCTTGCAGATGTTCGGTCGGCGTGGTCGGCACCTGATTGCTGTCGTTGACCACTTCCACTTCGCTGCCTTCCTTCAGGCGGTCGGTGCCTTCGAGGACTACGCGGTCGCCTGCGGACAGGCCTTCGGTGACCACAGTATTTGAACCGTCGCTCGCGCCAATCTTCAACTGGCGGATAGTGACCTTCTTGTCGCCGTCCATCGCGTAGACAAAGGTGCCATTGGTGCCGAACTGGATGGCTGCCGACGGTGCCAGCACCACGCCCTTGAGGGTGTCGGCGAGCAAGTGCACGTTGACGAACTGGTTGGGGAACAGCGACTGGTCACGGTTTTCGTAACGCGCCTTGAATTTCAGGGTGCCGGTGGCGACGTCGATCTGGTTGTCGAGGCTTTGCAGCACGCCAGTGGCTTGCAGTTTGCTATCGCCGCGATCCCACGCTTCGGCCGGCAGTTTGGCGCCGCTGCGATAGCGGGCGAGCACGGTTTCGAGGCTGTTTTCCGGCAGGGTGAACGCGACGCTGATCGGTTGCGTCTGGGTGATCACCGCGAGGAACGTGGTGTCGTTGGCCGCCACCAGGTTGCCGACATCAAGCTGACGCAGGCCGACGCGACCGGCAATCGGCGCGCGGATTTTGGTGAATTCGAGATTGAGCTTGGCGTCGTTGACCGCCGCCTGATTGGTCTTGACCGTGCCCAGATACTGGCCGACCAGCGCTTCGGCGGTGTCCAGCGTCTGCTTGGCGATGCTGTCTTCCTTGAACAGGCCGCGATACCGCTCGACATCGACCTGAGCGTTTTTCAGTTGCGCCTGATTCTGCAACAGCGTGCCTTCCGCCTGCAGCAAGGCATTCTGGTAAGGACGTGGGTCGATCTCTGCCAGCAGGTCGCCGGCCTTGACCATCTGCCCTTCTTCGAAATTGATTTTCATCAATTCGCCGCCAACCCGGCTGCGCACGTTGATGGTATTGAGCGCCGTAACCGTGCCCAACGCCTTGTAATACAGCGGGAAGTCACCGGTGACTGCCGGCGCCACGCGCACCGGAATCGGTCCGGTGCCGCCACCGAAGCCCGGCCGCATCATCCCCGAACGCCCGGCGTGCCCAGCGGCCGCTTTCTCGGCGCCCTCCTTGTGGGCCGAGCCGGCAGGCCAGAATTTCCAGCACAGCACGGCGATAACCAACAAGACAAGCAGGCTGATCAGCCAGCGACGGGAGTTGCGGGGGGACGATTGCATGGAGTGATTAACCATTGGGCGCGTGGGCTTCTTTTACGGGAGGCTGAACGATAAGCACTGGTGACGATTAAGCAAAGCAGCTTTACCGGCAATTTACCTTCAACTTACGTTTCAAGGTGTGAGGCAAAACACTGATACACAAATGAAAACGGCCTGGACAGGGCCAGGCCGTTAACAATTGTAAAGCGTTTGTTTCAGAACACTTATTTCAACACAGCGAGGGCTGCATCGTAGTTTGGTTCTTCAGCGATTTCCTTGACCAGTTCGCTGTGCAGGACGTTGTCGTTTTCGTCCAGAACCACTACCGCGCGGGCGGTCAGGCCTTTCAGCGGGCCGTCAGCAATGGCCACGCCGTAGTTTTCGATGAACTCGACGCCGCGCAGGGTCGACAGGTTCTGCACGTTTTCAAGGCCTTCAGCGCCGCAGAAGCGTGCTTGGGCGAACGGCAGGTCAGCTGAAATGCACAGCACTACCGTGTTGGCCACTTCGTTGGCCTGGGCGTTGAACTTACGCACGGAAGTGGCGCAGGTCGGGGTGTCGACGCTTGGGAAGATGTTCAGCACTTTGCGCTTGCCGGCAAAGTCTTTCAGGGTGACGTCGGACAGATTGCCGGCAACCAGAGAAAAGGCTGGCGCCTTGGAACCGGCTTGTGGCAGTTGGCCGTTGACTTGAACCGGATTGCCTTTAAGGGTGACTTGAGCCATGACTTGAGTCCTTCTGATGTTTTGATTGGAAAGCATGCAAGAGGCCGAAGTTAACCACGAAATTGTCCGACGACCTATGCCCCGCTTGAAAATTGTCGGGGTACGCAACAAAAAATTGTATACAACCCGACACCCCTGTAGGAGCTGCCGCAGGCTGCGATCTTTTGATCTTGCCCTTTAAAAACCAACATCAAAAGATCGTCCGATCGCGGCCCGAGCCTTCGGCAGCTCCTACAGTAGTCGTTGCAGCGTGTCCGTTGCGTTGCGTTGCGTTGCGTTGCGTTGCGTTGCGTTGCGTTCGGGACAATGGTTGTTAAAGCGCAGATTTGCATCTTTATTCAGGCACCTTGTCGATTCAAGTCCGGCCCGTTCGACTAACCATTGAATCCCCCACATTCCACGGAGTCACCACCATGCGATTCATGATCCTTGTCAAAGCCAGCGTCGATTCGGAAGCCGGCATCATGCCCAGCGAAGAACTGATCACCGCGATGGGCAACTTCAACGAAGAACTGGTCAAGGCCGGCATTCTCATCGACGCCGACGGCCTGCACCCGAGCAGTAAAGGTGCGCGCGTGCATTTCTCCGGTGACAAACGCACGGTCATCGACGGGCCGTTCATCGAAACCAAAGAACTGGTGGCGGGATACTGGATCTGGGAAGTGAAATCCAAAGAAGAAGCCATCGAATGGGTCAAACGCTGCCCCAATCCGATGCCGGGCGAGTCTGATATTGAAATCCGCCAGATATTCTCCGCCGAAGACTTCGGCGCCGAATTCACCCCCGAAGCCCGCGCCCAAGAAGAACGCGTCCGCGACCAGGCCAAGAAAAACGCCTGAACAATGGCCATGTAGGAGCTGCCGCAGGCTGCGATCTTTTGATCTTGTTTTTGTGATCTACGGCGAGATCAAAAGATCGCAGCCTGCGGCAGCTCCTACATGGGTATTTTTGTGAACACAACTTGATTGTGATCCCGTACACAAAACCAAAGAATTAATCCATTCGACTGGCTAACCCCCGATTAGCTGCTAGCTTCAAACGGACGTGTCCTACAGGCTTGATAAGAAAGGGATTACGCCGTAACGGCCGACAAGTGCCGAGTTGTCCATAAGCCACCAGGGAATCGGGGATGATGTTCAATCGAGTGGGGAAAACTCTGTTTCTGGCGAGTTCGCTGGCGGCTGCGTGCAGCGCTCAAGCGGATAACGCCGAGGATTCGAACAAAAGCAACAACCCGTTGAACGTCGCTCCGGGTGCCAACCTGCAGGATTACTACACGCCCAGGCTTTACGACAGCAACGCGCATACCAATGACGTGTTGCTGCGCGGCACCTTGCCGATCGCGCCGAACGACTTCATCGGCGTACCGCAACTGGTTCGCGCCACCCTGCCGATCAGCACCCGCCCCGACCCGCACAACGGTTACAGCACCGGCATCGGCGATCTGAACCTGTTCGACATCTTCATTCTGAAAACCGAAGGCGTGCAATTAGGCATTGGCCCACTGATCACTGCGCCGACGGCTGAACAGGACGAACTCGGCACTGGCAAATGGCAAGGTGGCCTCGCCGCAGTGGCTATCGACGCTTCGCCGCGCGGCTTGCTCGGCGCACTGGTGCAATACCAAAGTTCGTTTGCCGGCGACAGCGACCGCGCGCACGTCGAGAGCGCAACGATGCAGCCGTTCATCATCCACAACCTGGAAAAAGGCTGGTACTTGCGCTCCACCGGCACCTGGACTTTCGACCTGAAAAACGACACCCACTACATCCCCATCGGCCTCGGTGTGGGCAAAGCCTGGAAGTCCGGCAGCAACATCCTCAACGCCTTCGTCGAGCCGCAGTGGACAGTCGACCGCCAAGGCGACGGACTGCCGCAGTTCGTCGTGTACACAGGCATTAACGTGACATTCGGCAAGTAAGGAAAACGCCATGCAAGGAGCCATCAAAGCCGCCGGATATAGCCTGATGACGATGTTCGTCAGTTGCGGCGTCGGTGCCCAGGGTTTCACCGCCAGCCCCGAAGAGGCACGCGCAATTGCCAAGGAAGCTTACCTCTATGGCTTCCCGGTCGTGGAGATGTACAAGACCCTCTACACCCAGGCCATCGACAGCAAAAGCCCGAACTACAAGGCACCGTTCAACCGGATCGGCAACACGGCGAAGGCTTTTACCGCCAAGGACACCGCATTCGTCACACCCAACGCCGACACGCCTTACTCGTTCGTCTGGATGGACCTGCGCAGCGAGCCGCTGATCCTGTCCTTGCCGCCCATCGAAGAGCACCGCTATTACTCGGTGCAGCTGATCGACGCCTATACACAAAACTTCGCCTACCTGGGCACCCGCAGTACCGGCAACAACGGCGGTCACTTCATGATTGCCGGCCCCGAATGGCAAGGTCAGCAACCGGTGAATATCGACCGTCTGCTGCGCAGCGAAAGCAATATCACCTACGCGCTGTATCGCACCCAACTGTTCGACGAAAAGGACCTGACCAAGGTCAAGCAGATCCAGCAAGGCTACAAGGTCGAAACCCTCAGCCATTACCTCAAGCAGAAAGCCCCGGCGCCTGCACCAAAAGTCAGTTGGCCGAAACCGACGCCGACCATGAGTGAAACGCCGGATCTGTTCCGTTACCTGAACTTCATGCTGGCCTTCGCCCCGCCGCAGGACGTCGAGAAAGACCTGTTGGCGCGTTTCGCCAAAATCGGTATCGGCGCCGGCGCACCGTTCGACGTGAAGAAGCTCAGCACCGAACAGCGCCAGGCGCTGGAGGACGGCATCAGCGACGCCAAAGCCGAATTCGCCGGGTTCAAGAAGGACAAAGTCGATAGCCATCAGGTCAGCAGCGGCGATTTCTTCGGCACCCGCGACCACCTCAAGGGCAATTACCTGTATCGCTATGCCGGGGCCAACATGGGCATCTTCGGCAACTCCGCGGAGGAAGCCAATTACATCGGTTACTTCGTCGACAAGGACGGTCAACCCGCCGATGCGTCGAAACACGATTACACCCTGCATTTCGACAAGGGCGCCCTGCCCCCGGCTGACGCCTTCTGGTCGCTGACGATGTATGACGGCAAAAACAAATTGCTCGTGGCCAACCCGCTCAATCGGTACCTGATCAACTCGCGGATGCTGCCGGATCTTGCGCTCGACGCCGACGGCGGGCTGACCCTGTACGTGCAGCACGCCAACCCCGGCAAGGACAAGCAGACCAATTGGCTGCCGGCACCCAACGGACCGTTCTACGGGATTTTGCGTCTTTACCTGCCGAAACCGGAGGTGGCCAGTGGCGAATGGAAAATGCCCCTGCTCGATCCGGTCAATTCAAAACAATAAGCGGAGCTTTTGATGGTCAAGCCTTACGTTGTGCGTCCGCTGTTGGCGCTGTGCATGATCGGCAGTCCTCTGCTTTACGCGGCAGAAGGCGGCGTGGGCCGGCCGATTACCGGCCAGCAAGTGTTTTCCAACGCCGGGGTCGTGCCACCGGAGCCCGGCTGGATCATGTCGCTGACCAGCATCTGGTACGACGGCTCGCTCAAGGGCAGTTCCGGAGCGCCGATCTCCGGCGCTGTCAGTGGCGGGATCGACATGAAAGTCTCCTACACCATGGGCAATTTCACCCACGTCTGGGATACCGGCAAAGGTCGCTGGAATTACGCCTCGGCGATCGGCGTGCCGGTGCAGTACACCGACATCAAAGCCAGCATCACCGGCCCGCGCGGACGGACGCTGGGCGACAGCGATTCCGGCACGCAATTCGCCGACGCGCTGATCACCCCGATTGCCGCCGGTTACCACTTCGATGAGTTCAACCACATCTCGTTTTCGCTGCCGATCTACGTGCCTACGGGTGCCTATAACAAAGATCGTCTGGCCAACCCGGGTCAGAACAATTACACGTTCATGCCGACCGTGGCGTTCACTCATCTGGACGGCAAAGGTGGTGAGTTCAGCCTGATGAGCGCATTCGAGCGCTACACCGAAAACGACGCGACCGATTACCGCAACGGCAACATCTTCCGCCTCGATGCACTGTGGACCCACGGCTTCGGCGAAGGCTGGAACGCCGGTGTCGCCGCCGGTTATATCCAGCAACTGACTGACGACAAAGGCCAGACTGCCAATACCTTCAACGGCTATCGCGGACGTTCGGTCGGTGCCGGGCCGGTGATCGGCTGGGCCGGTAAATTCGCTGACGCCCAGGCCAACATCAGCGCCCGCTGGGTGCCGGAGTTCGACACCAAGAATCGTCCCGAAGGCAACGGCTTCAGCGTCAACCTGACCCTCGCGTTTTTCTAGACCGGACACAAAGGACTGCTGCCATGACTGCTCTTACCGACCTCAACGCCCTGCAAGCCAGCATCGCCGAAGCAGTGCTCGGCCAGGATCAAGTCATTCGGCAGATCCTCCTCGGTCTGTTGGCCAATGGGCATTTGCTTCTGGAAAGTTTGCCGGGGCTGGCCAAGACCCGCACGGTCAAGGCACTGGCCAAGCACCTCGATGCGAAGATGAGCCGCATCCAGTTCACCCCCGACCTGTTGCCCTCGGACATCACCGGGGCCGAGGTGCTGCATCAGGTCGAAGGCAAGAACGAAATCCGCTTTCAGCCTGGCCCGCTGTTCGGCAATCTGATTCTTGCCGACGAGATCAACCGCGCGCCGGCGAAAGTCCAGGCAGCGTTGCTCGAAGCCATGGAAGAGCGGCAGATCACCGTCGCCGGCAACAGCCATGCGCTGCCGGAGCTGTTTATCGTGGTGGCGACGCAAAATCCGATTGAACAGGAAGGCACCTATCCGTTGCCGGAAGCGCAAATGGACCGGTTCCTGATGAAGGTTCTGCTCGATTACCCGAGCGCCGAAAACGAGAGTCAGGTGTTGCGTTTGCTGCGCAACGAAGAGTTCGCCCAAGGTGCCAGCACCACGCTGGCGAAGGGCTTCAGCCTGTCGCAGGAAGTGATCTTCGCGGCGCGCAAAGAGGTCAGCGCGGTGCATGTATCGCCGGCCATCGACAGCTATCTGATTGATCTGATCAACGCCACCCGCCACCCGGCTGACTACGATGAAGACCTCGCGCGCTGGATCAGCATCGGCGCCAGTCCGCGTGGCGGCATCGGTCTGGATCGTTGCGCGCGTGCCGATGCGTGGTTGCAAGGCCAGGATTTCGTTTCGCCGGACAACGTCCGCGCGGTGGTGCATCCGGTGTTGCGTCATCGCCTGCAGCTGAGCTACGACGCGGTGGCCGATGGCGTCAGCGCCGATCAGGTGCTCGACCGGATTCTCGACAAAGTGGCGATTCCGGCATGAACGACGAAGGGCTGGTCTACGTCTCTCTCGCGCAATTGATGGCGTTGGAGTTCAAGGCCCGCGACCTGAGTTTTCTTGCCCGCCAGCCGCAGGGCAGCATTCTTGCCGGCAATCATGCTTCGCGCCTGCGTGGCCGTGGCTTGAACTTCGATGAACTGCGCCGTTATCAGCCCGGCGATGATTTACGCCACCTCGACTGGCGCGCCTCGCTGCGCACCGGCAAACCGGTGGTGCGTACCTTCACCGAAGAGCGCGACCGCCCGGCGTTGATCGTGGTTGATCAACGCATGTCGATGTTCTTCGGCTCGCAACGCAGCTTCAAATCCGCCGTGGCCGCCGAGCTCGCGGCACTTGCAGCGTGGATGGTGTTCCATGCCGGCGACCGGGTCGGCGGTCTGGTGTTCAATGACCAGCGTATCGACAGCATCGCGCCGCTGCGCAGTCGCAAGCGAGTCGAGGCGTTGCTCAGTCGCGTGGCCGAACAGAACCGCGCCTTGAACGCCGGCAACCGCGATGCCGAGGACGAGGATCAACTGGACAAGGTCTTGCAGCGTTGCCTCGCCGTGGTCGGGCACGATCATCTGATCTGCATCGTCAGCGATTTCGCCGGCGCCGGTGAACGCACCCTGCAACTGATGCGGCAACTGTCGGCGCATAACGATGTGATCGCCCTGCAAGTCTACGATCCACTGGCGCTGAAGCTGCCGAGCAACGGCCGCTTGCTGGTCACCCAGGGTGAATTGCAGGTGGAGCTGGCCATCGAAAAACGCAACGTGCATCAGCCGCTGGGGGATTTTCTCAGCGGTCGTCTCAAGGACGTCGCCACCTTGCTGCGGCGCAGTCAGGTGCCGCTGATGATGATCAGTACCGCCGAAGAAGCCCATGAACAACTGCGCGCCGAACTGGGCAAGAAAGCGGGAGCGCGACGGTGAATCCGAATATCCCCAGCATCGACCAGCTCAAGGAGTTGGGCCTGCCCGCGCCGGTCAGTTATGCGCCGCAGACGTGGGGTTGGTGGGTGTTGCTGGGGGTTTTGCTGATGCTCACGCTGATTATCGCAATCCGTCGTTATCGGCAATGGCAGCGTGATCAGTACCGGCGTGAAGCCCTGGCGCGACTGGAGCAGTTGCGCAGCCGTAGCGACGACCTCAATGCCTTGCGCGAACTCCCGGAGTTGCTCAAACGCGTGGCCCTGTCGATGCCCCCACAATCCCCGAGCTGGAACCCGATCTCTGTAGGAGTGAGCCTGCTCGCGATAGCGTCATCACGTTCAACACATTCATCGACTGACCGGACGCCATCGCGAGCAGGCTCACTCCTACAGGGTTCTGCGGCGCTTGGGCGCGAGGATTGGCAAGTCTTTTTGCAGCAACACTGTAGGAAACCGTTGCCGACGGATTTCAGCGCGCAACTGGCACAACTCGCCTACGCGCCGGACGAGGTCTTGCGCGCCCTCCCCGCGCCGCAACGACAGAGCCTGTTCGAGACCTGCCAGGACTGGGTGGAGCATCATCATGTGGCAGCTTGATTATCCGTGGTTGTTGTTGCTGCTGCCGCTGCCTTGGTTGGCCTACCGGTACCTGCCCGCCTACAACGAAGCGCGCAGCGCAGTGCGCGTGCCGTTTTTCAGTGCCATGAGCCGCGCGGTCGGCGAAGCACCGAGTAACGTCGGCAGTCGACGCAATGCCTGGCAGTTGCTGCTCAATGTACTGGTATGGGCACTGATCCTGCTGGCAGTTGCGCGGCCGGTGTTCGTCGAAAAGCCCATCGAACGCCAGCAACCGGTGCGCGACCTGATGCTCGCCATCGACATTTCGCAGTCGATGGAAACCGAAGACTTCACCAACGCCAACGGGGAAAAGATCAATCGCCTCGCTGCCGTCAAAGAGGTCGTGCAAGGCTTTATCGACAAGCGCAAGGACGACCGCCTCGGCCTGATCGTCTTCGGCAGCGGTGCGTATCCGCAGGCGCCATTGACCCTCGATCACGCCAGCCTGTCGCTGTTGCTGGCCGACACCGGCATCGGCATGGCCGGCCCCAACACCGCGATCGGCGACGCTATCGGCCTCAGCCTGAAGTTGCTCGACCAGGCCCACGAACAGGAAAAAGTCCTCATCCTGCTCACCGATGGCAACGACACCAGCAGCGCTATCACCCCGGATCATGCCGCCGAAATGGCCGCCAACAAAGGCGTGATCATTCACACCATCGGCATTGGCGACCCCAGCGCCTCCGGTGAGGCCAAGGTCAATCTGGCGGGGCTTGAACAGATCGCCCGCACCACCGGCGGCCAGTTCTTTCGCGCCGAAGACCGCAGCGCGCTGGATCGGGTTTACAGCACCCTCGATCAACTGACGCCGCATCAGGTGAAAACCTTCCGCCACCAGCCACAGCGCGAATTGTTTTATTGGCCGCTGGGCGCGGCGCTGCTGTTGCTCGCGGTGTATCAGCTTGGCGCGCTGTTGCGCCCGCGCCTGGCGAGCGCACGGCAAAGGCAGGAGGCCTGAGATGGACATCAATCTCAGCGACTTGCATTTCCTCCGGCCGCTATGGCTGCTGCTCGCGGTGTTCGGCGCGCTGTTGCCGCTGATCTGGCGCCGCAGCCGTGACCTGCAACGACGGCTGCGCGGCAACATCGCCGAACATTTACTGCCGCACCTGTTGGTCACCCCGCAGGATCATCAACGGCTGCGTCCGGTGCATCTGCTCTGTGCGCTGTTGATCCTCGGTGCACTCGCGGCGGCCGGGCCGACCTGGGAACAGGATCGCCCGGACTTTCTCGAGAATCGTGCGCCGTTGATTGTCGCGGTGGATCTGTCGCCGTCGATGGACGCCAGCGATCTCCAGCCGACGCGCCTGGAAGCGGCCAAACACAAGCTTCACGACCTGATCCAGCGTCGTGCCGGCGCACGCACCGCACTGATCGCCTATGCCGGCAGCGCGCATCTGGTGTTACCGCCGACTGACGACCCGGCGCTGCTCGACACCTTCATTCAGGCCTTGAGCACCGGGTTGATCGACAAACCGGGCAAGGATGTCGGCGCGGTGATTGATCAAGCCAAGCGCCTGCTCAGTGCCGAGAAAACTCCGGGCAGCCTGCTGCTGATCACCGACGGCGCCGATACCGCGCAACTCGGCAGCCTCGACAAACGCCTCAGCGGCAGTCAGCTGCAAGTATTGGTATTGGCGGTGGGCAGTGAGGACGGCGGGATCGTTAACGGTGCCAACGGCCAACCGAAAATCGATAGCAACGGGCGACCGATCCTCGGCAGTTTCGATCAAGCGGCAATCAAACAGCTGGCTTCGGCTGTCGATGCACCGCTCGGCAGCCTGACCCTCAACGACGATGACCTGGACTGGATCGAGTTGCATGCACAAGCGCACTTTCAGAGTGCCAGCGCCGAACAGCGTGAACTGCACTGGAAAGATGCCGGTTACTGGCTGTGCTCGCCGCTGTTGCTGCTGGCGTTGTTCAGCGTGCGCAAGGGCTGGAGCGTCAACTGGATGCCGGCGTTAATACTGGCCGCAGGCCTTGGCTGGCCATCGGCACCGGCGCAGGCCAATGCCTTGACCGATGCGTTTTTCACCCGTGACCAGCAAGGTCGCTGGGCCTTCGAGCACGAACACTGGCCGCAGGCTGCGGCACTGTTTGTCGACCTGTACTGGAAAGGTGTCGCCGCCTATCACGCTGCGGACTACGACCTCGCACTGGCGACCTTTGCGCGACTGGACACGCCGCAGGCGTACTTCTATCTGGGCAATATCTACGTGCGCCGCTTCAAGTTCGATGAGGCGATAGCTGCCTATACACAAGCCTTGAAACTGCAACCGCAGTTCACCGAAGCGACGGCCAATCTGGCGCTGGCGCAGGCCTTGTTGAAAGACACCGAAAGCGCCGAGAAGAATGCACCGCAGACCAAACCCGACGAGGTGAAATTCGACAAGGCACCGGGCAAGGGCCAGAGCAAAAAAGTTGCGACCGAGCAGGCCGCGTCCGATGCGCTGTGGTTGCAGAACCTGACCACCTCACCGGCGAAGTTTCTCAAGCAGAAGTTCAGCTTGCAGGATCAGCAGGGAGCGAAGCCATGATTCAGCGAAATCCGGCTGACGCCTTCGCGAGCAAGCCCGCTCCCACATTGGACGTGTGTACAGCGCAGCCCCCGTGTGGGAGCGGGCTTGCTCGCGAAGGGGCCAGATCAATCACCACAAGATTCGGCGCCTTGCTGCTGACTGGCCTGTTCAGCCTCAACGCCTTCGCCGCCGATCCGCAACTCAAAGTCCAGGCCCACCTGCAACCCGCCGAAGGCGCCATGGTCGGCGGTCTGGTCGAGTTGCAAGTCGATGTCCTCACCGACACCTGGTTCACCAGCGGTGCCACCCTGCCCGACCTCAAGCTCGATGGCGCACTGGTGATGCCACCAGACGGCCAGGCCCAACATCTCAATCAAACCATTGACGGCCAGTCCTTCAGCGGCCTGCGCTACAGCTACCTGATCACCCCGAATATCGCGCAAGGCTTCGACATTCCGGCGCTGACCGTGCGCGCCACACCCGGCCAGGCCACGAAGGAAATCAGCGCACAGAGTCAGCCCGTGCATTTCAGCGCCGCCCAGCCGCCCGGTTTCAAACCCGGGGAAACGCCGCTGGTTGCGACCGGCCTGCGCTTCACACAAAGCCTCGTCAACTCGGCGACCCCGCTGAAAGTCGGCGACAGCATTACCCGCCAATTGACCTTGCAAGCCGACGGCACATTGGCGATGGCCCTGCCCGCACCGGTGCTGGGTGAGGTTGCCGGTTTGAGCCGCTATGTGAAAACCCCGCAAGTCACCAGCCTCGATGACGGTCGCGGTGACATTCTGGGTGGGCAGCGCATCGACGCTGTCAGCTACCGCATCGACAAGGCCGGCGCCTACACCCTGCCGGCGATCGCGGTGAAGTGGTGGGATTCGGGCGCCAGACAGACGCGCACCACCCAGGTGCCGGCAGTGACGTTCGAAGCGGCAGCCAACAGTGCTTACAAACCAGTGTTCTCGATCGCCGAGGACCTCAAGCAAATCGGCCAGAATCGCCTGTACTTCTCTGCGCGCTGGCTGGTGTGGTTGACCCTGCTCGTCGTCCTCGTCGGCGCAACTTATGTCTGCCGTCCGCGAATGACTCGCGCCTGGCAGCAATGGCAAGCGCGCAAACACGCCAGGCAACTGGCCTGGGAGCAATCACCTGACTACGCCTGGCAGCACATCAACGGCGAACTTCAAGCCAAGCCGCCACAACTGACGGCGCTGTATCTATGGCTGCGGCGCAGTCGGCTGGGCCTGAAACTGGTCGATGCCGGCCCACGCCTGCAAGGACTGTTACGCGGGCTTTACGGTCGCCACCCAACCGCCGAGCAAACACTCGTTCAACTGCGCGAATCCTTGACTACGCTTCACAGTCAGGTCCAACAGCAGCAGGTAAAACCGGCGTCAGCCCTGCGCCCGCTCAATCCCGTTCACGAGAAGGATTTCCCATGACGAACCCGATGCTGTACCGCCAACGTTTCGGACTCGCCCTGCTGTTCAGCCTGGCGTTGCCCCTGCTCGCGCAGGCCAGCGAGCCACTGCCATCGTGGAACGACGGGCCAGCCAAAAAGAGCATTATCGAGTTCGTACAAACGGTCACTGACCAAAGCAGCAAGGACTTCGTCAAACCGGCCGAGCGCATCGCCGTGTTCGATAACGACGGCACCTTATGGAGCGAGCAGCCGATGTATTTCGAGTTGCTGTTTGCGCTGGACGAGGTCAAACGCACGGCCGCACAGCACCCGGAATGGAAAACCACCCAGCCCTTCAAAGCGGTCCTTGAAAACGACCACAAGGCCCTCGCCGCGGCGGGCATGGATGGCTTATTGAAAATCGTCGGCGCAACCCACACCGGCATGACCACCGAGGCGTTCGACGACTACGCCAAGACCTGGCTGAGTCAGGCGCGCCATCCGAAAACCGGTAAACCCTACACCGAAATGATCTTCCAGCCGATGCTGGAAATGCTCGACTACCTGCGCAGCCAGGACTTCAAGACCTACATCGTTTCCGGCGGTGATACGGCGTTCATGCGTGCATTTGCCGAGAAGGTCTACGGCATCCCGCCGGAACAGGTGATCGGCACCACGTTCATCACTTCATTCCAATTCAAGGACGGCCGGGCGTCGATCCTGCGCACACCGAAACTCGCGCACAACGACGATGGCCCGGGCAAACCGGAAAGCATCGATGCGGTCATCGGTCGGCGGCCGATCCTCGCCTTCGGCAACTCCGACGGTGACCTGCAAATGCTCCAGTGGACTGCCGCAGGTTCCGGCAAGCGTTTCATGGGCCTGGTGCACCACACCGACGCCAAGCGCGAGTGGGCCTATGACCGCAAATCCGATATCGGGCGGCTCGATAAGGCCCTCGACGAAGCCAATTCCCGTGGCTGGACCGTGGTCGACATGGCGTCCGAATGGCGCCGGATCTACCCGTTCGAGTCACCGGTCTCCGAGCAGGTGCAATAAGAAAAGCGTGCTGCAGGACTGCAATAAACGTAAGTCGCAATAAACGACCCCCGCGAAAAGGAGCAAGTCAGATGACTCGCATACGCAAGTGGCTACCGAAATTCGCCCTGGTGGCAACCTCGGTGATGGCGCTGTCGGCAACTGCCACAGCGGCTGAAAAACCCAACATACTGGTGATCTTCGGCGATGACATCGGCCAGACCAACATCAGCGCCTATTCGATGGGCGTTGTGGGCTACAAAACGCCGAACATCGACCGCATCGCCAAAGAAGGCATGATGTTCACCGATTACTATGCGGAGAACAGTTGCACGGCCGGGCGATCCTCGTTCATCACCGGACAGACGCCACTGCGTACCGGCCTGTCGAAAGTCGGCATTCCGGGCGCCCCCGTGGGCCTGCAAAAGCGCGATATCACCATCGCCCAGGCACTCAAGTCCCAAGGCTACGCCACCGGTCAGTTCGGCAAGAACCACTTGGGCGACAAGGACGAGTACCTGCCGACCAACCACGGTTTCGATGAATTTTTCGGCAACCTGTATCACCTCAACGCCGAAGAGGAGCCGGAGCGTCCGTACTGGCCCAAGGATGACCCCGACTTCGTCAAGGCAACCTCCCCGCGTGGTGTGATCCACAGTTTTGCCGACGGCAAGATTGAAGATACCGGCGCGTTGACCGCCAAACGCATGGAAACCATCGACGACGAAACCACTGCTGCTGCACAGGCGTTCATCGAGAAACAGGCCAAGGCGGACAAACCGTTCTTCGTCTGGATGAACACCACGCGCATGCACTTGTTCACCCACGTGCGTGATTCGATGAAGGGCCAGAGCGGCATGCCCGGCAACGAATACGCGGACGGCATGGTCGAGCACGACGGCGACGTCGGCAAACTGCTGAAAACCCTCGATGACCTGAAAATCACCGACAACACCATCGTCGTCTATACCACCGACAACGGCCCGAACCAGTTCTCCTGGCCGGACGCGGCGACCACGCCGTTCCGCAACGAGAAGAACTCCAACTGGGAAGGTGCGTACCGGGTGCCGGCGATGGTTCGCTGGCCGGGTAAAATCAAACCGGGTGAAGTGTCCAACGAGCTGTTCTCCGGTCTCGACTGGTTCCCGACGCTGCTTGCGGCTGCCGGTGAAACCGATGTGGCGAACAAGTTGCTCAAGGGCTGGGCGCCGACTTCCGGCGGCACCAACTTCAAAGTGCATCTGGACGGCTACAACCAACTGCCTTACCTGACCGGCCAGAGCCCTAAGAGTGAGCGGAAGGAGTTCTACTACTTCAACGATGACGGCGTGCTGGTGTCGATGCGATTCGGCAACTGGAAAGCCGTATTCTGCGAACAGCGTGCACCGGGCGGTTTCAAAGTCTGGAGCGAACCGTTCGTATGCCTGCGCGTACCGAAAATCTTCAACCTGCGCATGGACCCGTATGAACGTGCCGATATCGTTTCCGACCAGTATTACGACTGGACGACGAAAAACGTTTATCTGACCGAGATGGCCGTAGGCAAGTCCGCAGCGTTCCTGCAGACCTTTGTCGAATACCCGCCAAGCCAGAGACCGGCCAGCTTCAGTGTTGACCAGATCCGTGCTGCGGTAGACGCGAAAATCGCCGAAAAAATGAAAGCACAACCTGCACAGTAAGACCGCAAGACTGCCGCCCGCCCTCACCGGCGGGCGGCCTCTATCCCAAACCGGCCGTAACCCTTGCAGGAGCTGCCGAAGGCTGCGATCTTTTGATCCTGATTCTAAAAAAACAAGATCAAAAGATCGCAGTCTTCGGCAGCTCCTACAGGGTGTGCGGTCGGTCATTTTGTATAAGGCAATTCGCATGTCTTCACGTATCGCCAGCAAGTCGTCGGCCGTACCCGTCCCGCACACCGCCACTGCGGCACTGCTGATTCCCGCCCTGCTGCTGTGCATCTCCGGTGCGGCAGCATTGGTCTATCAGGTGCTGTGGATCAAGCAACTGTCGCTGGTGGTCGGCGTCGAGGTCTACGCGATCACCACCGGCATCAGCGCGTTTTTCGCAGGGCTGGCGATGGGTGGCTGGCTGTTCGGGCGTTGGGCCGATCGCTTGCAGCAGCCAGCGTTGCTGTATGCCGGGCTGGAAGTGCTGGTGGCGATTCTCGGCGTCGGTGCGACGTTTGCCATGAGCCTGGCGGCCAGTCCGTTTGCCTGGCTGCAAGGCCACGTCGGGATCCTCGCGTGGCTGCTACCGTTTGCCCTGGTGGGCATTCCGGCGGTGTTGATGGGCGGTACGCTGCCGGTGCTGGTGCGTGCGCTGGCGACGGACCCGGGCAAGGCCGGCGGTCAGTTGTATGCGGCGAACACGCTGGGCGCGATTGTCGGCACGTTGCTCGCCGCGTTCGTGTTGATCGCCACCCTCGGTGTACGCGGCAGTGCGCTGTTTGCAGCGATGCTCAACCTGCTGGCTGCCGTCGGCGCGTTATGGTTTGCCCGGCAACATCCGCTGCCAGTGACCACCCACGTCAAACATCACGCGGAAAAAGCCCCGGATCGCACTGCACTCTGGTTGTACTCAATCGCTGGCGGCGTAGCGCTGGGCTACGAAGTGGTCTGGTCGCAATCGATCGTGCAGTTCATGAGCACGCGCACCTATGCGTTTGCCGTGGTGCTGGCGACTTATCTGACCGGGTTATTTATCGGCAGCGCCCTGCTTGCGCGTCGCGTTGAGCGCATCCGCGATCCATGGGGCGTATTCGGTTTGCTGATTGCCGGCGCCGGGCTGATCGCACTGCTGGAGATCGCTGTGCTTGGGCGTTGGCTGGTGATCGCGCAAAGCCAGGCGGAAATGTGGTTGCTGGGTCTCGGCGCCAGTGAGCTGGCCGGCATGAGTGCACGCTTTGCCGTAGCGGCGCTGAGCATCGTATTTGTGCCGACGTTGCTGCTCGGTGCGGCATTCCCGCTGGCCCTGCGCCTGAGTGTTGGTCATGAGCGCGTCGGCCGTGATGTCGGCGCGGTGGTGGCGTTCAATACCCTCGGCGGGATTATCGGCGTGATGCTTTGCGGCTTCCTGTTGATTCCGCTGCTGGGATTGGTGCGTACGCTGGGACTGCTGGCGATTGTCGCGGCGGGCATCGGCTACTTCGCCGTGCGCAAGGGACACCACGTCAAGAAAGGCCGGCGCCAGGCCGTCGTTGCACTGGGACTGGTCTCGGTGGCACTGGCGCTGCTGACCCCGGTCGACAAACTGGCCAGCCTGTTGCCCGGCGCACGCAACGGCACATTGGCTTTTTATGAAGAGGGTCGCGGCGGCACCGTCGCGGTGGTCGCCCAGGGGCGCGGCGACAACACCTTCCATCGTTTGTATATTCAAGGCGTGTCGAACACCGGCGACGCCATGCCGTCACTGCGCTACATGCGCGTCCAAGCCTTGCTGCCGTTGCTGATTCACAACGGTGAGCCGCGCTCGACGCTGGTGATCGGTTTCGGCACCGGTATAACCGCCGGTGCGATGTTGCGTTATCCCGGGCTGGAGCACCGCGTGGTCGCCGAATTGCTGCCGTCGGTGGTCAAGGCTGCGCCGCTGTTCAAAGGCAACTTCAACGCCGCCAGCGATCCCGGCGTCGAGGTGCGCCTGCGCGATGGCCGTCAGGAACTGCTGCGCAGCACGCAAGCCTACGACCTGATCACGCTGGAACCACCGCCGCCCTCCGCCGCCGGCGTGGTCAATCTGTATTCGCGCGACTTCTACCAGTTAGCGGCGAGTCGCCTGGAGAACCAAGGCATTGTTGCCCAGTGGTTGCCGTTGCCAACGCAGAACATCGACGACTCGCGTTCGCTGGTGCGCAGCTTCCTCGATGTGTTCCCGTATGCCTCGCTGTGGACCAGTGAGTTCCACGAGATGTTGCTGGTCGGCTCAATGCAGCCGATGCAACTCGACGCGGCGAAAATCACCGAACGTTTCCAGCAGGACAGCGTACGCAGCACCTTGCAGGATGTCGGCATCGGCTCGGCCGCTGCGCTGCTCGCGACGTGGGTGACTGATCGCGCCGGGCTTGAACGCTTTGCCGCCGATGCCCAGGCCGTGACCGATGATCAGCCGCGCATCGAATACGCGCCGTGGGTGCGCAGCAAGGAGATCACGCGGGTACTGCCAGCGTTGCTGGACCTGTATCAGGCGCCGCCACTGGTGAATGCCGATGCCGGCTTCAACGAGCGCATGGAAACCCATCGCCAGCGTCTGATGCAATTTTACCGGGCGAGCCTGCATGCGTATGACGGCGATCGGGATGCGTGGGGACGGGACATGCGCGAGGTGATGCGTTGGGAGGGTGCGAATCCGTATTTTCGCTGGTTTACCGGGCAATGACTCAGCGCCTGATCCACCGATGAACCTGATAAACCATTCATGTAGGAGCTGCCGAAGGCTGCGATCTTTTGATCTTTTGATCTTTTGATCTTTTGATCTTTGGTCTGTTGAACAGCAAGATCAAAAGATCGCAGCCTTCGGCAGTTCCTACATCATGGGGGGGTGGTTATTTGGATTCGGACTTGAGCTTCAGATACATCTGGTGCATATCCACCGCCCAGCCATCGATCACCGCTTTGACATCGCTGGCCTTCATCACCTGCGAGTCATTTTCCAGCGGCTTGCCGGTGCCTTTGCGCACCACCTGCGCCACGACCTTGTTGCTGCCGCCATCGAGGAATACCGCCTCGGTGGCCAGGGTGGTTTCCTGATCGCGGATGCCGCTGGCGGTACTGACGGCGGCAGCGACCAGCGCAATCGGGATCACTTCATAGGCGTGCAGGCCTTCGGTCTTGCTGCTGACGGCGGTAATGGCCGGACGCACCACGATCACACCAGGACCGGGGCCGGTAGCCAGCGGCAACGATTTGCCGATTTCACGCTTGAGTGCCTGATCGTAGTAACTGGTGATGCCGTTGAGGGTCTGCTGCGGAATCTTCGCGGTCGGCTGCGGCTTGGGATAGAGCTGGCTTGGTTCGATGTAGACACTGGTGTACTTGTTGATGTCGAATTTAGGGTCCATCCAGCGCATCACCTCGGCACCGGACGTTGACTTGGCCTCCTTCAGTTGGCTGTAGTCCTTGAGGAAGCCCGAATACTCTTTCGGGTCGACGGTTTTGCTGGAACAGCCCACTACGGCGAGGGTGGCAAAACACAGCGTGCCCATCATTACTGCTAGCTTCATGCTGTAACTCCTGTCAGAAGGCCGAAAACTTTGCCTGGGGGAGTTACAGGTATAGCTAAAACCTCAGCATTTGCGATTGCAAATTACAAAATTCACGCAAGCCTGAGCGACAGATCACAACCGTCATTTGACAGACGCCGGCCATCCGGCAAAGCTGCACCGAGCTTGAACGCACGCCAGTCGGCAAATGCACCTGGACTACGGAAGTCGCAATGCCCAAGCATAAAAATAAAGCAGCACAACCTGACCCTGATTCGACTCGATCTCCACTTTCAAAGTACCTGTTCCCGATCACCATCGGTGTGTTGCTGGCCGCTGTAGCGGGTATCGGCTGGTTTCTGTTCAGCCCGGCTCCGGCGACAAAGCCGACCAAGGTGGCGCCGATCAGCGCGCCTGCACCAACGCCGCCCAAGCCGCAACCGGTCGCACTGCAACCGGCAACGATGGTCGACGAACAACAATGCCAGGGCTGCCACACCGGACAGGTCAAGGACTGGCAAGGCTCGCATCACCAGTTGGCGATGCAGCCGGCGAACGCTGAAACGATGCTCGGCGATTTCAACAACATCACCTTCAAAGCCGAAAACGAGACCACACGTTTCTCGCGCAAGGGCGATCAGTTCTGGGTCAACACGCCGGGCATCGACGGCAAGAATGCCGACTTCAAAGTCGCCTACACCTTCGGCATTGCACCGTTGCAGCAATACTTGATCGAGGTCGGCGAAGGCCGCTTGCAGGCGCTCGGTGTGGCGTGGGATACCGAGAAGCATCGCTGGTTCCACCTCTATCCCGGCCAGGGCGTCAACTTCAAGAATCCGCTGCACTGGAGCAAGCCGAGCCAGAACGCCAACTTCATGTGCGTCGAGTGCCACACCACCGGTTTCAAGCGCCATTTCGATGCCGCGAGCAACACATTCAACAGCCAGTGGAACAGTCTCGGTGTCGGCTGTCAGGCCTGTCACGGACCGGCGTCCAATCACCTCGAATGGACGGCGAAAAAAACCGATTTGATCCATCAGGGTTTCGACGTCGATCTCAAGGATAAAAACGCTACGGTCGAAATCGAAACCTGCGCCCGCTGCCATGCGCGGCGCGCGCCGCTGGGCGATGGCTACACGGTCGGCAAGCGCTTGATGGACGATTACCTGCCAAGCACCCTCACCCGCGAACTGTATGCGCTGGACGGCAAGATCAAGGATGAAGTGTTCGAACACGGCTCGTTCCTGCAAAGCAAAATGTTCGACAAGGGGGTGCGTTGCAGCAATTGCCACAACCCGCACAGCAGCGAACTGAAAGCACCCGGCAACGCGGTGTGCCTGCAATGTCACAACACGGCCGGCAAGACTTCGGTCGAAGGCGTTGACGGCAAAGGCCTGCAAGCGAAGAACTACGACTCCATCGAACACACCCGGCACACCATGGGCCAACCCGGTTCGCAGTGCGTCGATTGTCACATGCCCGGCAAGTTCTACATGGGCAACGACTTCCGGCATGACCACAGCTTCAGCATTCCCAACCCGGAACGCGCGCAGAAGCTCGGCACGCCGGACGCCTGCCTGACCTGTCACCAGGGCAAGGCCGGCGACAAGGTCATCGCGCAATTCAAGCTGTGGAGCGCCTCCACCGCTGTGCAGGCGCCGCGCTACGACGAAAGCCTGTGGCTGATCCGCAATGGCCAGCCCGGCGCTGCCGACGCGCTATATCAGCAGTTACAACGCAGCGATCTGCCGGCAATCCAGCGCGCAACGTTGCTCGCGGAACTGCCGCTGTATCCAAGTGAACAGGCCTTGAAACTGGCGACACAGGACCTGAAAAATCCGCAGCCTCAGGTTCGCGAAAGTGCGGTGCGGGCGATCAGTGCGTTCCTCCCGCCACCGGAACGCGCGCCGCTGCTGACACCGTTGCTGGCCGATCCGGTGAAAGCCGTGCGCATTGTTGCCGCGCGGGATCTACTCAGTGTCGCGCGGAACGGCCTGGGCACTGCGCAAGCCAATTGGCAAGCGGCGATTGGCGAATACGAGGCGGTACAGAAAAGCCTGCTGGAACGCGCCGAAGCCAATCTGAACCTGGCAATGCTCTATCAGGCCAGTGGCCGCAGTGGCGAGGTCGAAGGCTTGCTGCGCTCGGCGCTCAAGCGCGATGCGGACTTCTACCCGGCGCTGGTGACCCTGGTGCAATGGCTGGAGAGCAATGGTCGCGGTGGTGAAGCGCAAAAACTGCTGGCTGACAGCCTCAAGGAACACCCGGACGCAGCGTTGTTGCAGCACACTCAAGGGTTATCGCTGATCCGCGCCGGCAAGGCTGGCGAGGCCATGGCACCGCTGCGCAAAGCCGCACAACTGGAGCCGCAGAACGCCCAATACGGGTATGTGCTGGCGGTGGCGCTGCATGAAAGTGGCAAGGTCGATGAGGCCTGCGCCATCCTCGAAGGCTTGCTCAAGGCGCAACCGGCGAACCGCAATGCACGGTTGTCGCTGATCCAGTGGTATCTCGACAGCGGGCAGGAACCCAAGGCACAAATACTGCTGCAGGGCTGGAAGAAAATGAACATGGGCGATCCCGCCCTGAAATAACCCACACCCCCCCTGTAGGAGCTGCCGCAGGCTGCGATCTGTTGATGTTGGTCTTTAAGATCAACAGATCGCAGCCTGCGGCAGCTCCTACAGGGGTATGGGTTTTACCAGGAGGATTCGCCGCTGCGCAGGGCGATTTCGCGGCGGCTGTGGATGCGCATCGCCTTGATCAGCGACACCGTGCCGACCATCAATATCGCCGCGCCAAACAGGAAATCGATGTTGTACAGCTGGAAGTCCTGCACCGGCCCGATCAACAGCCCGCGCACCACGGCAACGCCGACCAGTGTGGCAAGGAAATCGATCCCTGGCGCGTCGCGATAGAACACCAGCATCAGCGGCAGGCACAGCACCAGCAGAAGCATCAGCACGACCATCTTGAACGAAGCTTTGCGCTCGACGCTGAAGGCACATTCGTGCGGCCCGTAGGCCTTGTAATCTTCGTCGCGGATCATCGGGTTCTGCTCGTTGATGTAATCGACGCGGTTGTACTTCTGGATCGGCGTGAAAGTATTGGACATCTCCATCAGCGTGGTGATGTTCTTGAAACGCAGGTCGATGCGTTCGCTGCCCTTGAGGTAATAGAGCACCGGTTTGTAGCCGTAGCGATAAGTGTCGAACGGGAATTCGCTGACCTGGCCCTGAACGCCGATCGGGCGGGATTCGAGTTGCGTGTAGGCACTTTTGTTGGTCGCCGAGAGGTTGCGACTCAGTGGCTGGAGCTTCACTTGTTCGAGGAAGATCGGTGTGGCGCCGTAGGTCCACTGCAACGGTTCCAGACGCAGGCGCAGTTCGTTGCGGCTGAGGTCATAACGGTTGAAGGTGCGTTCGGAGACCACCAGCGAACCGCTGAGCATGAACTCGCCGCGCAGGTTGTTGGTGACGCGCAAGGTCAGTTGATCCTTGCCCAGCAACGCCGCTTCGTTGGTCGGCGGCGTGCCGCACCACGCGGTACTTTCGCCGGCAGCGCCGAGCTGACCGTCGCGGCTTTCCTTGAACACATAAAAGTAACTGGCCCACAGCGTCACCATTAACAGCAATGCTGTGAGACCGAGGATTTTTTTGCCCGGACTCACTGATCAGACTCCCTTCTTCGGTTCCATCGTCCAGCCGAAAACCCGCTGGCGACGGCGACTCTACCAAAAGGCCATCACTGACCCAAGGGAAAATGCCCAATTCATGAGGTTTCTAAGGGTTTCCCCGGTGCGTAATAACGACATAAAACCTCTGTGGCGAGGGGGCTTGCCCCCGTTCGGCTGCGCAGCAGTCGCAAACCCGGTTGCTGTCAAATGACTGACACACCGCATGTACCGGGGACAGAGGCTACTTCGTAGCCTGACGGGGGCAAGCCCCCTCGCCACTAAAGCACGGCATGATCCCTGTAGGAGCTGCCGCAGGCTGCGATCTTTTAAAGCGTCAGCGTCTTCGGAAAAGTGGGCGCGGTTCGATAACTGAGCGGCCGTAGAGCACGCTCATGCCAGCCAACCCCTTCAGTGCATCCTCGGCAGACTTGTCCTCACGCACGGCAAAACTGTCAAAACCGCACTGGCGCATGTGGCTGAGCTGATCGCGCAACACATCGCCAATCGCGCGCAACTCGCCGGTCCAGCCAAAACGACTGCGCAGCAGATAGGCCTGGCTATACGCCCGACCATCACGAAAACTCGGGAAATCCAGCGCGATCAGCGGCAACGAACCCAGCCACGGCACCAGACTTTCCACTTCATCGTCCGGGCCGAGCCACACGGCGTGGGTCGCGGGCGATTGCAGCCAATGCGCCAGGGGCAAAATCTGCAGCCCCGAAGGCCTGGCCGCCAAAGGATCACGCACCAGCGTCCACGGATCATCGTGCACCAGCCGCGCCAAACCCTGCTCCAGTCGCAGCAAATTGTTCATGCCGTCGCCTCCAGCGTCTTCGGGTACACCCGTTCCTTGAACGGCTCGAGGCCGATCCGCGCGAGGGTATCGACAAACAATTCCTCACTTTCGCGATAGCGCACGAACGTGCCGATGATCCGCTCGATCACCTGCGGCACCTCGGCGGCGCTGAACGACGGGCCGATCACCTTACCCAGCGCACTGTTTTTGCCCTGTGCGCCGCCCAGGGTGATCTGGTACCACTCGCTGCCATTCTTGTCGACGCCGAGGATGCCGATATTGCCGATGTGGTGATGACCGCAAGCGTTCATGCAACCGGAGATGTTCAGGCTGATATCGCCCAGATCATGCAGGTAATCGAGGTTATCGAAACGTGCCTGGATCGCCTGGGCAATCGGGATCGACTTGGCATTCGCCAAGGCGCAGAAATCGCCGCCGGGGCAGGCAATGATGTCGGTGAGCAAGCCGACGTTAGCGCTGCCCAGATCGTGTTTACACGCCAGTTGCCACAGGGCATGCAGGTCGGATTTCGGCACATCCGGGAGAACGATGTTCTGCTCGTGGGCAATACGAATCTCGCCGAAACCGAAACGCTGCGACCAGTCGGCCACCGCCAGCATCTGCGCACCGGTGACGTCCCCCGGCGGCGAAGCCATGCCCGGTTTGGTCGACAGCACCACACTGGTGTAACCCGCCACCTTGTGCGGCTGCACATTGCGCGCGACCCAACGCGCGAACGCCGGGCTATCGGCCAGGCGCGTGCCGAAATCCAGATCGGTGTCGGCCAGCACGCGGTAAGTTGGCGGTACGAAGGCACTGGCGACCCGCTGGTATTCAGTCTCGGTCAACTGCGCCGGACCGTCCTTGAGGTGCTGCCATTCCTCTTCGACTTCCCTGGCGAACGCCTCGATACCGAGTGCCTTGACCAGTATCTTGATTCGCGCCTTGTACTTGTTGTCGCGCCGACCATGACGGTTGTACACGCGCAAAACGGCCTCGACGTACGACAGCAGATGCTGCCACGGCAAACCTTCGCGGATTTGCAAACCGAGGATCGGCGTACGCCCCAAACCACCGCCGACGATCACCCGCAGGAGCATTTGCCCGTCGCGAGCGGGGTAAAGATAGAGGCCGATGTCGTGCATCATGATCGCCGCGCGATCCTGCTTCGCCGAGCAGATGGCGATCTTGAATTTACGCGGCAGAAACAGGAACTCCGGGTTGATCGTCGACCACTGCCGGAGGATCTCGGCCAGCGGTCGCGGGTCAATCAGCTCATCTGCCGCGACCCCGGCAAACGCCTCGGTGGTGATGTTGCGCACGCAGTTGCCGGAGGTCTGGATCGCGTGCATGTTGACCTGCGCAAGGCGTTCGAGGATGTCCGGCACCTCGGCCAGTTCGATCCAGTTGAACTGCATGTTCTGCCGCGTGGTGAAGTGGCCGTAACCGCGGTCGTAATCGCTGGCAATGCTCGCCAATGTGCGCATCTGCTCGGCGCTGAGTGTGCCGTAGGGAATCGCCACCCGCAGCATGTACGCGTGTTTTTGCAGGTACAGGCCGTTTTGCAGGCGCAGCGGCAGGAACTCCTCTTCGCTCAATTCCCCAGCCATGAAGCGCTCGACCTGATCGCGAAACTGCGCGACGCGCTCGAACACCAGCGCGCGGTCGTAATCATCGTATTGATACATGCCTGCCACCTCATCAGTTATTCCTGTGGGAGCGAGCCTGCTCGCGAATGCGGTGTGTCAGACAACAATGCAGTTGCCTGACACACCGCATTCGCGAGCAGGCTCGCTCCCACAGTTTTCTTCAGAGCACTATGACGAAGCAGCGCAGCACGTTACAGATTCACCTGAAGCGATAAAAACCATATCAGGGCGCGGCAGAACGCCGCAGCCAGCACTTCAATCTGATCCGCACAAATGAACAATTCCTGAGCCTGTTTTGTTTCCGGCGGGGTTTCTACAGTGCAGCTCATGCCAGACCGGGTGGCCTGGCAAGACTTTGCAACCGTGGATGAACTGACGATGAGCACAGCAACAATCGGACAGGCTTATAACTACAAGGTCGTCCGCCAATTCGTCATTGCGACGATTTTCTGGGGTGTGGTGGGCATGGCGATGGGCGTGTTGATCGCCTCGCAACTGGTGTGGCCGGAGATGAACCTGGACCTGCCATGGACCACTTTCGGCCGCTTGCGCCCTTTGCACACCAGCCTGGTGATTTTCGGCTTCGCCGGCAGCGCACAATTCGCTGCGAGTTACTACGCGGTGCAGCGCACCTGCCAGGTGCGGCTGTATTCCGACACCCTCGCCGCGTTCACCTTCTGGGGCTGGCAATCGGTGATCGTGATCATGCTGATCACCTTGCCGATGGGCTACACCACCACCAAGGAATACGCCGAGATCGAGTTCTCCGGCGCGGTGTGGATGGCCGTCGTTTGGGTCGCCTATGCCGTGGTGTTCTTCACCACCGTGGTGCAGCGCAAGACCAAACACATCTACGTCGGTAACTGGTTTTTCGGCGCGTTCATTCTGGTGATCGCCATGCTCCATGTGGTCAATCACCTGTCGATCCCGGTCGACTGGTTCAAGTCATATCCGGTGTATGCCGGCGCCACCGATGCGATGGTGCAGTGGTGGTATGGGCACAACGCGGTGGGCTTTTTCCTCACCACCGGGTTCCTCGGGATGATGTATTACTTCGTGCCGAAACAAGTCAATCGGCCGGTGTATTCGTACCGGTTGTCGATCGTGCACTTCTGGGCGCTGATCACCCTGTACATTTGGGCCGGCCCGCACCATTTGCACTACACCGCGCTGCCGGACTGGGCGCAATCGCTGGGCATGGCCATGTCGCTGATCCTGCTGGCACCAAGCTGGGGCGGGATGATCAACGGCATGATGACCTTGTCCGGTGCCTGGCATAAGTTGCGCACTGACCCGATTTTGCGCTTCCTCGTGTTGTCGCTGGCGTTCTACGGCATGTCGACATTCGAAGGGCCGATGATGGCGATCAAGACCGTCAACGCCCTCTCCCACTACACCGACTGGACCATCGGCCACGTGCACGCCGGGGCGTTGGGCTGGGTGGCGATGATTACCTTCGGCGCGACCTATCACATGGTGCCGAAAGTCTTTGGCCGCGAGCAGATGTACAGCACGCCGCTGATCAACCTGCACTTCTGGCTGGCAACCATTGGCACCGTTTTGTACATCGCCTCGATGTGGGTCAACGGCATCACCCAGGGCCTGATGTGGCGGGCGATCAACGAAGACGGCACGCTGACCTATTCGTTTGTCGAAGCGCTGCAGGCCAGTCATCCAGGGTTCATCGTGCGCTTTGCCGGCGGGGTATTCTTCCTCACCGGGATGTTGCTGATGGCTTACAACGTCTGGCGCACGGTGCGGGTTGCCGACGTGGCGCTGGCCCACCGTGAAGCGCAGATCGCCTGAGGCAGGGAGCCGGACGTGATGGATATTTTTTTCAATGTGCTGGGCGTGGTGTTTCTGTGGCTGGCGGTCGAGTACTGCTTGCGGCGCGAGACGGCGGATAGTCTGGATGAGGCGAGCATGGTGCCGTTTGCCGATGACCCGGAGGTGGCACGGCGGGTTGAGCTGGCCACGGGTAAACCGGTGAAAGCGGTGGCGCCGGAGGTGGCGAAGCCGGGCTGGATCAATCTAGAGATGTGAGGCGTGTCAGGTAGGCTGCCCTCACCCTAGCCCTCTCCCGGAGGGCGAGGGAACTGACCGAGTTGTTTGCTCGTGTTACGTCGACCTGAAATATCAAGTCGAACTCAGGTTTTGAACAACACTCGGTCTGCCCCCTTTCCCCCTCGCCCCCCTGGGGGAGAGGGTTGGGGTGAGGGGGTAAGCTCTTGATCCTAACCGCGTTCGCGCGGAATCAAACTCTGCAACTGCTGCGCCAGAAAGTTCGCATCAAAGGCAAATGTATCCGGATCCTTCAGCCCATTGGTCTTGCGCCATTGCCACTCGCCATCCGGCAGGCCGACCAGGGAAATGCTGCCATAGCGCGCTGCCGTCAGGCCCATCACCGCCAAGGAGATCTGCCCTGCACTGCCCATCACATCGGGCACGAACTCCACCGGTTTGCCGGCAATCACGATGCTCAGCTTTTCCGTCTTGAAGGTCGAGGTTTCCACCGGTGCGCTTGGCCCGAAAGCCACGTAAGCCTCACGGTGCACCTCCAGCAGGTGCGGCGCCTGCACCGGTTCCAGCCATTGCTGAATCTGCCCGAACAGCGCGGTAATGCGACTGGCCCATGCCGCAGATTGCGTTTCGAACAGTTGCTTCTTGTGCGCTTCACTTTCGGCATAGTGACGAAGCATCTCGCCCAGTTGCTGTACGTCGTTCATTGCGGTGTTCCTCGTAAAGGACCTGCGAACCGTAATAGTGGCAGATCCCGGTCACGGCGTACGTTTAAGCTGCGAATCGCGCTGAAGCAGCACACCTGAGTGAAAGATCGACGGTACAGTCAGTGGCCGCTGGCATCGCACCGCGAACAGAAGGAAACTGCGGGCAGAGCTGAACGTTCGACACCGACATTTGCCAGAGGAAATCCAATGCGCACCATCGGCCTTATCGGCGGCATGAGCTGGGAGTCCAGCGCCGAATATTATCGCCTGATCAACCAACAGGTCCGGGATCGTCTCGGCCCGCTGCGTTCGGCGCAGATGCTCATGTACAGCGTCGACTTCGGCCCGGTCGAACAGGCTCAGCACGCCGGGCGTTGGGATGATGCGGCGGCGATTCTGGTGAAGGCCGCGCGCAGCCTTGAAGCCGGCGGTGCGGAGTGTGTGGTGCTGTGTACCAACACCATGCACAAGGTGGCGGAGCAGATTCAGGCAGCGATCAGTATTCCATTCCTGCACATTGCCGAACCGGCTGCACACGCCGCGCTGGCCATTGACGCGCGCACCGTAGGCCTGCTTGGCACGGCGTTCACCATGGAGCAGGATTTCCTCAAGCAACGCCTGATCGCTCAGGGGTTGACGGTGCTGGTGCCGGACGAAGCCGAGCGCAAGGACGTGCACCGGATCATCTACGACGAACTCTGTGTCGGCGTGATCAGTGAACCGTCGCGGCAAATCTATCAGCGGGTGATCGAATCGCTGACCGCGCGTGGCGCCCAGGCAATTATCCTCGGCTGCACCGAAATCGGCATGCTGATCAAACCTGAACACAGCGCCCTGCCCCTGCTCGACACCACCGAACTGCATGCGCAGTCGGCGGTGGCGTTCGCGCTCGGCGACTGACTCAGGTTTTCGGACGAGTGCGCAGGCGGGCCATGCTCAGGGTGTCGACCCATTGCCCGTCGCGCACGGCGTAGTCGCGGAACAGGCCTTCGGTTTCGAAACCGAATTTCTGATAGAGACCGATGGCCGCTTCGTTATCGGCATAGACCGTGAGTTCGACGCGGTGCAGATTCATCCAGTTGTCGGCGACGTCCAGCGCCGCCGCCAACAGCTGCGAACCCACGCCTTTGCCCTGCCACGCGACCGCGACCGCCATGCCGAAACTGCCGGCGTGCGCCCGGCGCATCCGCGAGTGGGCTTCGAGGCCGAGATTGCCGATCACCACGCCCTGATGCAGCGCCACCAGTTTCACCGCGCGTTCATTGTCTGCCAGCAGGCGTTGCCGCCAGACCTCGGTGGACTGAAACGGCATCTGCAACACCTGCCGTGCCACGGCCGGATCGTTGTAGAGCGCGGTGATGCCCTCGATGTGCGATTCGTTGAAACGCTCGAGGTGAATGGCGGGATTGTGCTCTGGCATGGCTGATCCTTCCTGGATCGATGTGTGGCCGTCCACTCTAAACCGCCCACCTCAACACATACAAACGGTAGGAGCTGCCGCAGGCTGCGAGCTTTTGATCTTGATTTTTAATTTTAGAAAAAACAGATCAAAAGATCGCAGCCTGCGGCAGCTCCTACAGGGGTGGTTATTCGAACCATTCGTGGCGTTCGTTGAAGGTGTGGTGGATGAGGTCCAGCAGAGTTTGCACTTCGGCGATCTCTTGCGATTCGGCATTCACCGCCAGCCAGGCCTGCAATTGCATCGGTTCAGCGAACAGCCCCGGCAGCGCGATCAGGCCCCGATCGAAGCGGCTCATGTAAGCCGGCAACAACCCGATGCAGGCGCTGCAACGGATCATCTCCAGCATCAATTCGTAGGACTGCATCTGCACCACCCCGGCCAGACGCTGCTCGACCAGTTCATTCCACGGCCGGAAGCTGTCGATCTGCCGGTCGTGCTGCCATTGCACGAGCATGAAGTCAGCGAGGTCGTCGGGGGTGTCCGGGCGTGCGGTGACGCGGGAGTAGCGCTTGGCAATGTGAGGCAGGTAATCAAGCTTCGCCAGGCGTTGCGGTTTGCCAATGGCGAACGTCGGCCCGGGGTAAGGCGTATCGCCGTGGGCCAGCCACAGGACGATGTCGGCACTCACTGCACGCAGCGACAGTTCGCTGTCCAGCGCGATGATTTCCAGGCGCACGCTGGCGTTGCGGCGCAGCAGTGCGATGAGGTCGCGGCCGAGGATGTCGTGCAGGATCGACTCGGCGACGGCGAGGCGAATCAATGGTTGTTCGATCACCGGCAGTTTGCGTTCGTTGGCCAGCGCGACGAGTTTGGCCTGCAGTTGTTGGCCTTCACGGGTCAGGCTCAAGGCGCTGCCTTGAAAGCTGAACAGTGAATGCTCGAGTTCCTGTTCAAGTTGCGCCAGCTGTTTGCGCAGCAGGGTCGAACGCACATTGAGGCTACGCGCCGCCTGCATGAAACAGCCACAGCGGGCACTGACCAGAAAATACTGCGCAATATCGCCATCGATCGCGGCAGCCTGTATCAGCCAGGAATCGCCCTTGTCCTGCGCCCAACGATACTCGGCGCTGCCCTGTCGTCCTGCGGGTTCGGTGAATGACATCGATGACTCCCTGTCGATCTTTGTATTTATGAATGTCCATGAATGCCCCTGTGGGAGCGAGCCTGCTCGCGAAAGCGGTGCGTCAGTCACCGCAAGTGTTGAATGTGCAGACGCTTTCGCGAGCAGGCTCGCTCCCACAGGGGTTGTTGTGTAGGTGTAATCAGTGTTTTTCCTCGAGGACTTTGTTCAGTTCAGCGCCATCGATACTCAACGTCGCGGTGTTGAGCATGCCGTCCAGGTAGGCCTGGGCGATTTGCTCCTGACGTTGCGCACGCAAGGCCTGGGTCAGTTGATCGCGCAGTTCATCGAGGGTCGCAGTGCGCGCCGGTTGTTGCTCGGTGAGTTTGATCACATGAAACCCGGCAGCACTTTGCAGCGGATCGGAAACCGCACCGACCTTGAGCCGTGCCACGGCGCCACGCACTTCCGGCACCAATTGCTGCAAAGGTTGCAGACCGCTATCACCACCGCGTTCAGCAGTGACGCGATCCTGCGAATATTGAGTCGCCAGTGCGGCAAATTCCGCCGGCGTCGCCTGAGCTTTTTTGCTCAATTCGGCTGCCTGTTTGCGCACCGTTTCCAGAGTCTGCGGATCACTCACGCCGAGGAAAATCTGACTGACCCGATACAGCGCCGGGGTCTGCCAGTTCGCCTTGCCGGCGTCATACGCCTGCTGCAACTCGGCGGCACTCGGATACTCCGCCGGCACCTCGCTGACCGAACGCAAATAATCGCGAAAGACGATCTGCTCGGTCGCGGCACGCGTTTGTCGCGCCACGTCCGGGCGCTGCGCCCAGCCTTGCGCATCGGCCTGCTCCAACACCGCTTTCTCGGCCAGACGGGTCCGGATCCAGCGCTCCAGCGCTTGGCGATTACCGCGCAATTGTTCGCGGGTCTCGGCTGGAACCGTTGCGAGCAACGCCTGCAACTCCTCCGGCGTCACCTGCTGATTGCCCAACCGTGCCAGCGCCGGCCCGCCGGCAACCGCCGCCAGCGGCGACGATTGCTGGGCGGCGACCGGGTCATTGCCCGGTCGCACCACCAGCGCCACGGCCACCACCAACAGCGCCACCGCAGCGGCGCTGATCACCATGGCAGGCTTTTTCACAGCGCGACTTCCTCTTCTTCGGCCACCGCGACTTTCGCGGTTTGCGCTGCACCGGCCTGGGTGAAATCACGCAGATAAACGATGAATTCCTGCAACAGGCGATCCCACAATTCCAGATTGCCGCGCAGGTGATCGTTGCTCACACCGGCTGCCACCACCACGTCCATTTCCATCACCAGAAACTCGCCCTGCAACGACAACCGCGCGAAACGCCGCGTGGCGTTCCACTGCTCGGCCACACCCTGCGGCAACTCACCCTGCACGCGGAGCGCACAGCTGAAAGTGAAATCGACGTAGCTGCCCTGCTCCACCGCCGGGTTGCCGAAACGCACGGCGTAACCAATGCCCTGGCTGGCGCTGAGCAACTGGACGATGCCGTTCTGCTCGGTTTCGTTGACGCGATAACCGGCCGCTTGCAGGACTTCGGTCAGGGATTTTGGCGATACGTGGCTGATCAATTGAGTCATTACTTCTTCCTTGTCTATCAGTGCGAGAGCGCAGCTTGCGGCGCGTCGAATTGAGTCTTGTAAAGGTCATCGCCGAACCCCTGGGCCAGTTCATCGAACTTGACCCGGGCGCTGCCCGCGAAGGGCTGACGGATCTTCATCACCTCGGCCACATCGATGTTTTCGTAGGCGGTGAGGATCTGTTTGGCGACGCCGTACATCTGCTGATTCTTGACTGAACATTGCTGCACTTGTGTGTCACGTTCAGTCAATTGCGCTTGAAGCTTAGACCGTTCTGCTTCTTTGGCACGGGCCAACACCAGCAAGTCGTCATAGGCTTTCTTGAACTTGCCGGTCTGCTCGGCGCTGGCCGCCACTTGCGCCTGGGCCTGGCTGTGCAGGCTCTGTTGCTGCCCGGAAAGCTGCTCGGCGAGGCCTTTGGCCTTGGCCAGTTCAGCGCTCAATTGCTTGATTTGCGCCTGCGCCGCCTTGACCTCGTTCTGCGCCGCCAGTTGTGCAGCGCTGGCCTGGGCCTGCTGGCTTTGCAGTGCCTGCAACTGCTGGGCGGTGCTGCGCAACTGGGTGCGCAAGCGCTCTTCCATGCCTTCGGCATTCGCCCCGGTGGCGATCAACAAACCCAGGCCCAGCCCCAACAAACGCGTTTTCATAACCCTCTCCCGGCGCCTTAGAAGCGCGTGTTGATCTCAAGCTGCAAGACGTCGATGTCGAACGGCGCGCCGTACACCGCTTCGGTGCTCAACCAGCGACCCGTCGCATAAACGTTCTTCGCCAGACCGTAGTTGCCGCCAATGAAGTAGCCCTTGGCGTTGGTGCCGCCGAGGTGGAACGAGGAGTCGTTGAAGCCGTCCGGCAAGGCATCCGGCTGGATGTATTTGTAGCCGGCGAACATGTTCCAGTCGCCCTGCTTCTTCAGCTCCAGCGCGCTGCCGAGGGTGAACTGCACCATCCATGCATTGGCGCCGCTTTCGATGTTGCCGTTGCTGTCGAGGTTGTTGACGATCTGCCCGGCAGAACGCTTGCGCATCTCGCCTTCGTCGTAGCTGAGGTTGTGGATGTAGTTGCCCTGGCTGCGCAACTTGAAATCTTCCGGCAAGTCGGCATCCCACACCACGTTCAGATCCAGCAGGTTGAACTCGGAGGCCAGACCAACGAATTGCGGCTGTGGCGTGGTGCTCGGGTTGAGCGGGTTCGGGGTGATATCGCGCAGCAGGAACACGCTGTTGCCCTTCTGCATGAACGCCGCGCGGGTGCCGTCGCTGTCGCAACCCGGCGCGCCGGCCCACGGTTCGCAAGGGCTGGAGCGTTCGCCCTGAATGTCGTCGAAACGGTAGTAAGCCAGTGCGCCCTTCAGGCGGTTGTTGCTGTTGATCGCCCACTTGGCGCCGACTTGTGCGCCGTACAACCACTTGTTGTCGCTCTCTTCCTTGTCGAAGCCGTTGCTGCTGGTGGTGTCGTTGGTGTAATCCACCGGGAACGCGCCGACAGTACCGAACACACCCCAATCGCGGTTGAGCTTGTGGTCGAAAATCGCTGCCACACCGTCGAAATTCAAGTCGTTGGAATAGAGCATGTCGGTGGACATGAACGGGTTGGCGAAGCGCCCGCCAGTCAGGGTCAGTTCATCCGTCGGCTTCCAGTTCAGGTAACCCTGATCGAGCCAGATGTCCTTCTTGGCGAACCCGCCGCCGAGGCTTTGCGTGGTCGACACCGGGTTGTTGTCCGAGCCGGTGCCGATGCGAATACCGGCGGTCCATTCCGGCGAGATCACCGCTTTCATGCCAAGCCGCGCGCGGATGCGGAACTGATTGGTGCGGTCTTCGCGGGTGTTGAGCAGCGGCGGCAGGCTGGTGCTGCTGTTGGGGTTTACGTCGTACGGGCCGTTGTTGTTGAGCTTGGCGAAGTCGACGATTTCGTTGCTGTTGTTATCCGAGTAGTAGCGCGATTCATCACGCAGACGAATGTCGCCATCAAAACTGATGCGCGAGGCCCAGTCCGGGAAGGTGTTGGGCGCGGCCCAGTTTTCCTGTTTGGCGGTGGCCATGACTTCGGCTTTGACCTGATCGCGGATCTGGTCGCGCACCGCTGCCGGCACGTATTGCACTCGCACATCACCCGGCGCCGCCACCGGCCCGGCCGCAACAGCGGTGGACGCCGCAGCCTGCTTGGCTTGGGCGGCTTCGTTTTGCGCCTGGGCAATCAAAGCGTCAGCCTTGTCCTGTTTCAAAATGCCCTGCTCGACCAGCAAGCGGATCAGATTGATCGTGGCGTTCTCCGAAGGCGCGGGCGCAGGCGCTGCCACGGCCTGACCGACCAGGGTCGCAACGACCATGCCGACCGCCAGGGACAATCGATTCACGTTGGAAATCATCTGCACACAACTCCTTTTGGCAAAGCTTGAAGGCTTGGCAATAAATATTCGGTTAACCCGGACGCCGCCCTTGCAGGGACAGGCGCACAGGCAAAGTGATAGAGGCCGGAGGCCGTTCGCTGAGGGCCGGCGCACCGCGCAGCGCGGCCAACACTTGCGTATCGATGTCGGGGTTGCCGCTGGACTTGATCAGCTCGACCCGGGTGATTTCGCCGACGCTGCTCAGCCAGACATCGGCCTGCAACGAGAACGCGAGGTTGCGCAGCTCAGGGTTCTCACGCAGCAAGCGCTGGAAGGTGAACGCCAGAAACTGGCTATACGTCCCCGTGCCCAAACGCCCGCCGCCAGTGCCAGCCATGCCGCCGCCCTTACCCGCGCCGATGTTGAAAGCGTCGCTGCCGGATTGCGCGTCACCGTCCATTTGCATCGGGTTGGCCAGATCGTCCGCCGGTGATGGCGGTGCTTCTTCCTCGGGCTTGACCTCTTGCGGCTCCGGCGTTGGCTCCGGTTCGACGACTTTTTCTTCCACCGGGGTCTCAGGCTCCGGCGGTTTCTCCGGCGGCGGAGGTGGCGGTGGCGGCAACGGAATGATCGTCGGCACCTTTGGCGCTTCGCGGCGGATGCCGCTCATGTCATTGGCCCACTGCCACAGAAACCACGCGGCGAGCGCGCCGATCAGTAATCCGGCGCCCCACTTGGCATAACGCAGCGCGGGCTTTTTCACCGGCAGCGGCTCGATCGGGAGTTGTGCGGTCATGACTCAGCCCTGACTCGGTTTGCCGGTGACGAGACCGACCTGGGACAGTTCGAGCCGGCGCAACAGATCCAGCACTTCGATGACTTTCTGGTATTGCACCGTCGCGTCGCCGCGCACGATCACCGGGAAGTCCGGACTCTGCGCCTTCTCGATGCGCAGGCGTTCTTCCAGCTCGGCCAGGGTCACCGGATAAGCGTCGAGGAACACCTGGCCGCCATCGTTGACCGAGATCGCCTTGGTCTTGGCTTCCGACAGCGATACGGCGGCGCTGGCCTTGGGCAGGTTGATCTGGATCCCGGAGACCTGCGCGGTCGCGGTGAGGATGAACATCACCAGCACCACCATCAGCACGTCGACCAGCGGGGTGATGTTGATGCTGTCCACCGCTGCATCTTCGTCATCGTCGTTGGAGGCATTTACAGACGCCATGTCAATGCTCCTCAGGCCGGTACGGAGTGGTTGGCGTGATGGCCGCGATGCGACGCCTCACTGAACTGGCTCTCGCCGTGCATCTCCGCCAGACGGGTGATGAACTCGTCGACGAACACGCGCATGTCGGCGCTGACTTCCTTGTTGCGGGTGATCAGGCGGTTGTAGCCAAACAGCGCCGGGATCGCGACGAACAGACCCATGGCGGTAGCGAGCAAAGCGGCGGCCATACCGGGTGCGATGGCATTGATGTTGACGTCGCCGGCCATCGCGGTACCGAGGAACACCACCATGATCCCCAACACGGTGCCGAGCAGGCCGATGTATGGGCCGCCGGCGATGGCGTTGGACAGGGTCGAGAGCTTCGAGCTGAGCTGCTGGTTTTCGCGGGTGCGCACGCCGTCCATCGAGCAGCGGATCGCTTCGATAGTCGCTGCGGAAACCGACGAGGTATCGGCGCCCTGCTCACGCCGGGTGCGAATCTCTTTGACCGCCACCAGATACAGGCGCCACAGCGACGAATGCTGCAGGCGCTGGGCGAGTTGCGCGTCGTCGGCGAACATCTCCAGACGCGTGCCGACCTTGGCGAACTGCACGCGGAAGTCTTCGTTGGCGGCAGACACGCGGCTGAGGGTGCGGTTCTTGCGCAGCATGATGATCCACGACTGAAACATCATCAGCACCAGCACGGCGATGATCACCCAGGCGTCGATCGGCACGGCGTTGAGCAGGAAGCCGAGGCTGCCGAAACCGAACCCGGACTGTTCTTCATCGACACCGTAAGCCACCAGCTTCGACTCGGCGCCCTGCGAGGTCGCGTCGGCCAGCAACAGCGGCGCCGGACGGGCGACTTTCGACAGGCGCAGTTCATCGATGGCGCCTACGAACGGCTGGAATGGACCTTCGTGCAGGTCGGCGCCGATGGCCATCACCGAGTTGAAAGCCGGCATCGCCTGAGCGAGAGTCGCGCCTTCACGGCCATTGATGTAAAGGGTGACTTTCGCGCCTTCAGCGGTCAGTGCGACGTGTTGCCATTGGCCCGGATTCAGCGCTTGCGTGGCGACGGCGCGTTGGCCATCGATCTCCACAAACGGCACGCCTTGGTTGGCACCGATCAGCAGGCTGGTGGCGCCTTCACGACGGGCGAGAATCAGTTGCTCGCCATTGGCCTGGTCCAGACGCAACCAGGCACTGAAGGTGAACGCACTGCCGGCGTTGTGCTGCAACGAAGGACTGGCTGGCAGCAACAACGGCTGGCCGCTGAACTGCAAGGCGCGCCCTACTACACCGTCAATCGCCGCGCCGGTCGCACTTTGCGCGGTGTTGCCGTAGGCGGTGGTGTCTTTGGCCGGGGTGCCGGTGGCGCCCTCGAAGTGATACAGCGCGGTGTAATTCGGGTCGAAGGTCAGTTGGCCGTTACCGGTCGCCGGGGCCTTTTGATTGCCGTAATACATCCAGATGTCCTGGCGCTGACCGCCCTCGACATTCGGCACATCGACCCAGATCAGCGCCATGCCCATCAGCGCGTCGAAGCTTTCGATCTGATGATTGAGCACGGTCTTGTCATCGGCGGCGACAAAGCGCAGATCCGAACCGTCCTCCTTCACCCCGTCAAAGGTGAAGTTGCCGGTGTGCAGGCGCACCAGCAGCGCGGTGCGGCCGAGGGCCTGATTGATCGCCGCGCCTTGTGGCGTGGTGTCGACGGCAATCTGTTTGCGGTAGTGCCAGTCGTCCTGCCACCAGGCCTGAGCCGTGGCCGGGAGCACGAAGCCCAGGCAGATCAACAACGAAAGGAAGAGGCGCTGCATGAACGTGCTCCTTGTCAGAAAGTGGCTTGAAGGTTGAAGTGCAGGCGCGATTCCTGTTTCGAGGTGTTCGGCCCTTCGAGTAGCGGGTAGCCCCAGTCGAGGCTGCCGGACAGCCATTTGCTCAGGCTGGCGCGGGTGCCGAGGCCGACGCTGGCCAAGGCATAACTGGCGTCCTGATCCGGCAGTTCGTCGCGCAGATACAACTGCGCGCCCTCGGCAAAGGCGTAGAAGCGCCAGTCCTGCATCCACGTGCCGGCGTACTTGGCCAGCGATGGCGTGCGTACTTCCTGGCTGAGCAACACGCCGTCATCACCGGTGCGTTCGGCAGCCAGGTAGCCGCGCACCGAGGTGGCGCCGCCGGCAGAGAATTGTTCGTTGGAAACCAGTGGCCCCGACGCCAACTGGAACGCGGCTTTGCTTGCGCTCTGCCAGTCGCTGTCGAAGGTCCAGGTGTAATTGCTGTCGCCCTTGACCACGGCAAAACTCGGCTTGGCGCGGTAGCGTTTGTAGTCGAAGTCTTCGTCGGAACTGCCGTAGCCGAAGATGCTGCGGGTGGCGGCGACCAGGCTCAGGCCGAGGCCGAGCTGGCTCTTTTCGGTGTAGCGATAGCCGTTGTAGGCGAAGGTGAACGGTGCGTATTGCAGCGGGACTTTGTCGCTCTCGCCGGACAGGGTCAGGCGTTCGTCGAAGTCCTTGAAGTCGATGCCGGCCGACAGCGAGTTCGACCAGTTGCCGCTGGAGGGCAACGTATAAATCGCCGAGAGGCCATAGGAGTGGCCCTTGCCGAGCACGTTGCTGCCGCCGATGGTGGCGACGTTGCTGTCGGACTGGTAACCGGAGAACTGCACACTCCAGCGATCGGTCAGCGGCGCGGTGTAGGAACCCGACCAGACCTTGGCGTTGTCGGTGTCCTGCGGCGCGGTGAAGAACGTCAGGTTGACGCTGTGGCCGAGCTGCCAAAGGTTGTTGTAGCCGAGGCTGGTGACGGTGCGCAGCTTTTCCGTGTCGGCGCTGTAATCGTTATTGAGGCCGACGCTGGCGGTCCACGGGTTCTGGTCTTCGACCTGCAAATCCACGTCCATGGTGCCGGGGCGCTGACCTTCGCGCACTAGCGGCATCACCTGACGGCCCGGGGTTTTATTGAGCTGCGCCAGTTCAACCTGGACCTTGGCAAAGTCCGGCACCTCGCCTTCTTTCAGTGCCGGAACGTTGTCGCGGATGTCCAGCGGCGAATAGTGTTTGGCACCCACCACTCGCACCCGGCCGACCTTGGTTTCGCTGACTTGCAGGTAGACGATGCCGTCGGCAACCGCTTGCTCGGGCAACTCGACGAACACCGATTGATAGCCGCGCTCTTGATAAACTTTTTGCAACGCGTCGCGCGCGCCTTCGATATCCGTGAGGGCTTTCTGCGGGCCGAGGAACGGGTACACCGCTTCTTCAATGGCACGCGCATCGAGCACGGTGTTGCCGCGCACGAAGTATTCGTTGACATCGACCAGACGCTGAGCTGCCGCTTGCTCGGCGCCCTCTTCGGCCAACGCCGGCTGCGCGCCCGCCGTCACCAGCAGCCAGCCCCACAGCGCCAGCCGTGACTTGAAAATCGGTTCCACACTACCCCCTGAATTCGCGATGACCTGTTGGCGTTTCGAACGCCGCGTGTATGGCGTCAATTGCTGGCTGTCGAGGCACAGGCGTGCTTGCCCAGCCACGTGTGCAAGAGCGCGAAGTTCAGCGAGAACTCGGGCATTTGCAGCAACGCGCCGCAAAACACTTCGCCGATGATTTTTTGAATGAGCAGCACCGCACGCGGGTTGTTGAGCAGCGTGGCGATGTCGCGACTGAGGACGTTGAAGCTCCAGACTTTCTGGTTCAGACCGAGGCCGACGAACCAGCGGAACAGCAGGTTGTAGTTGAGCTGTTCGTAAAGCTGCTGTTCGCTGGGCACCGAATACAGCAGTTGCAGGAGCAGGATGTGCATGACCGTTTGCGCGGGAATGAGCATGCCGGGCTCGGCATTGAGGTCATGCATGAGGCCTTTGTGCGCGTCGAGCAAATCGTCGATCTGCGGGCGCAGCAGCACCAGCGAATGGCCTGGCGGAATGTAGCTGGAAACCTCTTTCAAGGCGCCCTGCCAATCATCCTGCGAGACGATCCAGACCCACGGCGCGCCGTAGCGATACACCGAAACCGGCTTCTTGCGCGCGGCTTCGACGATCTTCGACAGGCGTTGATCGAGTTCCTGCATGCCCACTTTCGAGTAGCGTTCCATAGTCCCCATTGCCTCACTCCCGGCGTCCCGCCTCGGCTTGTGAAAAGCGCCCCGTTGGGCCCCTCAAGCGCGTTACATAGGCATGACCGGACCGGCGATGTGCTACCGAACTTTTGTCATAAAAGCTTCATTACTGGATGGGGATCAAGATCAAAAGATCGCAGCCTGCGGCAGCTCCTACATGGGATCGCATTTCGATGTAGGAGCTGCCGCAGGCTGCGATCTTTTGATCTGGGTTTTCAGGAATAGACCGGCCAGGTGTCGACGATCTTGCCGCCGCGCACCGCCAGCAGATCACCGAATTGCAACAACACCGCTTCGGTCTGGGTAGGGCGCAGGAACACTTGATCCTCAACGGTCAGGCCCACGGCATTCGAGCCGTTGACCATCTCCTGATTGGAGCTGCGGCCATACACGCTATTGCTCTGCAAACCGGACGGCGATTCGAACTCGGCCATCCAGTTGCCGCCGTAGATGAAAAAGGTCTGGCGCTGGTTGGCGTCCCACCAGGAGAACAGCTTCGACTTGTCATCCAGCGCCGGGATGTTCACCGCACCGGTGCTTTTCAGCACTGGCGTGGCGATGTAAACCGCCGGTTCGTGCTCGACCAGCGACGGCAAATCATAGTGCGTCGGCTTGAGCATCGCCGTCCCCACCGACACCTCGGTGCTGAGCTTTTCATTTTCATGAATGCGGTAACTCGGGCTGCCGGCGGTGTTCAGGCACAAGCCGTCGTGCCACAGGCCCGGAAACTGCTGCCGGGTAAAATCCACGCAACGCTGATAAATCAGCATGACCTTGGCGAACAGTTCTTCAGGCGAACCGAGAATCCCCGGCACGCCCATGCCCACGAACGGGTCGTAGCCCATGAACCCGGCAAACTCCAGATGCTGCGAATTGGCGCTGATCAGCGTGAGCATCTGCCCCAGCACATTCAAATCACTGACGCCGCCGCGATGCAGGCCGACATCCAGTTCGATGTTGACGCGCATCCGCGTACCCAAGCCCTGCGCGAGTTGCAGGTATTGCTGCAAACGTTCGGGGCCGTCGAGCAACCATTGCAGTTGCTTCGCGGGATCGAACGGGCCTTTGTGGGATTGATAAAACAGCTCTGCCGAACGCACCGGCAACGGCTTGCCGAGCAGAATGTCGGACTGGGGGAACGTGACAGCATCGTGATTGAGAAACGGCTGATGGAACGACATCAATTTTTGCGTCCCGGCACGTTGCGCGATGTAGCTCAACAGTCCCGGTGACGGCAGCGACTTTTCCACCAGACGCAGTTGCTTGCCGCCGCGTTTGACCGACTGCATCACCACATCGATGTTGTGATCGAGACGATCCAGATCGATCAACAGCACCGGGCGCATTGGGCCTTTGTCCTTCAGCTCCTTGTTCAAAGCACGGAAATACTCGGTATACGGCCCGCCACGATCACCCGGCCGCAGCCACGCCCCGACACCCACCAGCAACACGCCTGCACCCAATGTACCGAGGAGGAAATTACGTCGATTGACCGCCATCAGCTCACCCCCAGAATCGACGACAGATGCGCATTGAGAAAGCGCCCGCTCGGATCAAGCGCCTGGCGCACCTCGACAAACTCGCGCCAGCGCGGATACAGCGGCTGCAGATTCTTCGCGTTGAGTGTGTGCAACTTGCCCCAGTGCGGCCGGCCGTTGTACTTCCAGAAGATCGGCTCGACGGCGGCAAAGAAGTTGTGATGATCCATCTGGTAATGCTGGTGCACCGAGATCGAACAGCTGTCGCGGCCCTCGAACATGCTCAATGGAATGTCATCGGCTTTGACGTAGCGGTACTCGATGGGAAACCAGGTGCGCAGGTCCTTGTCCTGAATCAGCTTGAGAATCTCGCGCAGGCAGGCCGGGCCGTGTTGGGCCGGCACTGAATATTCCATCTCGTTGAAGCGCACGGTGCGCACGTTGGCGTAGATGTCGAACGAGTCGCCGACGCGGTCATCGAAACTCGCCAGATGCCGCAGGCTGTTGAGCATCGTGCGGCGCAGCTCGGGGAAGTCGCTGCCGTACTTGTCGATCTTTTCGATGAGGGTGACGAACTCGTTGCCGCCCTCCTCTTCGGGCGGGATTGGCGGCGTCGCCGGGTCGTCGGTTTCGTTGAGGGCTATGGACAAGGCGTAGTCGGAATGGGTGACGACGAGCATTTCCCAGTGCTGGTTTTCAGCGGTGTTCTTGTCGATGTCTTCGAGCAATTCCTCAGTCTTGGCGATCCATTGACGCTCGCGCAGGCGATAGGCCGGGCGATTTTGCAGGCGGATTTTCGTCGCCACGCCAAGGGCGCCGAGGGATACGCGAGCAGCGTTGAACACGTCCGCATGGCGCTGACTGTCGCAGTCGAGCACCTCGCCACTGGCGGTCACCAGTTGCATGCCGCAGACATGCGCCGAGTAGGACTGGAAGGTTTTACCGGTGCCGTGAGTGGACGTCGAGATCGCCCCGGCGAGGGTCTGGTAATCGATGTCGGCCATGTTTTGCAGGGCCTGGCCGATGTCTTTCAACGGCGTGCCCATGCGTGACATCGGTGTGCCGGCGGCGAATTCGGCTTGCAGGGTTTTCGCGTCGTGGTCGAGCAGACCGTTGAAGTAGCTCAGCGACAACAGCGTGCCGTCGGTAGGCACCAGTGCGCTGAAGGAATGCGCCGAACCGACCGGGCGGATCTTGCCTTGTGCCTGCCTTACCACAGTTGTCAGTTCATCGAGATTCTTCGGTGCCAACCGCGCCGCTGGCAGGCAACTCTGTGCGCCCGACCAGTTGCGCCATGGGATCAGCCGTGGCGCGCGCATCAATTGGCCCAATGCCGGATTGCTCGCCAACGCGCTGAATGCGCCGACGATACTTGCCCGTTGCAACAACTGACGCCGTGTCAGATCCATGGTCATGCCAGGCACCTTATTGAGGGAGAGGCTGGTCGGCCATGAAGCCGATCAATTGCAGGAATTGCTCCTGCGAGCACTCGACGCATTGGCCCATCGGCGGCATGCCGTTATAGCCGTTGATGGCATGGTCGAGCAGTGTGTCGCTGCCCTGCTGGATGCGCGGCTCCCAGGCTTTGCGGTCACCGGTGAGCGGCGCGTTGGCGGCCGGGTTGGCGTGGCAGAGCTGGCAGCTGTTGGCGTAGATCTGCGCCAGTGCCGGGTCTTGGGGCATGGCGTTGCTGTTGGCGCTGGCTGGGGGTTTGGGGTCTTCGCCGCAGCCAGGCAGCGCCACGGCCAACGCCAGCAGTAGAGTGAGTCGGATTGCCCGCATAACGGCCTCGCTTATTGTTGTGCTCATACCTTAAGGCAGCGGCTGCACCGGGTTGAGGGCATTGCGGGACAGCGAGGGGGGCAAACGGGGCCAGCCGAATCCGACATAGCCCATGTAGGAGCTGCCGCAGGCTGCGATCTTTTGATCTTGATATTAATTTTGAAAAACAAGATCAAGAGATCGCCGCCTGCGGCAGCTCCTACACAGGGGTTCGGTGTATAGGCCCGCTCTGCTTTGCGCCTTTGCGTGACATTCGGGTGACATTTGCGGGTTTAAATTTCGCCACATTCAGGCGTATAACCTGTAGAGACTTTTTGATCTGCATGCGGACATCAACACGGGGTAGCGACATGACCACAGCAAACATCCTTGGCAATCTGTTCCCTTCTGTCAGCGACATCCCGGAAAAATACCGCCTCGACGCTCAGGTCGAGCAACGCGAATATCTGGTCGACGGCCAGTTGCGCCGTTGGGACGGCCCGCTCGCTACCGTGCGCAGTCCGGTGTATCTCACGGGCGCCAACGGCGACGAACAAGTGATTCTCGGCAGCACGCCGCTGCTCGATGCCGACACCGCCCTCACTGCCCTCGACGCCGCCGTGCGCGCCTACGACCGGGGCCAGGGCCTGTGGCCGACCATGCGCGTGGCCGAACGCATCCAGCACGTCGAAGCCTTCCTCGGGCGCATGCGCCAGCAGCGCGATGCCGTGGTCAAGCTGTTGATGTGGGAAATCGGCAAGAACCTCAAGGACTCGGAAAAAGAGTTCGACCGCACCTGCGATTACATCGTCGACACCATCAATGCGCTCAAGGAACTCGACCGTCGCTCCAGCCGTTTCGAGCTGGAACAGGACACCCTCGGGCAGATCCGTCGCGTGCCTTTGGGTGTGGCGCTGTGCATGGGCCCTTACAACTATCCACTGAACGAGACTTTCACCACGCTGATCCCGGCGCTGATCATGGGCAACACCGTGGTGTTCAAACCGGCCAAGCTCGGCGTGCTGCTGATTCGTCCGTTGCTGGAAGCGTTCCGCGACAGCTTCCCGACCGGTGTGATCAACGTGATCTACGGCAGCGGCCGCGAAACCGTCAGCGCGCTGATGGCCAGCGGCAAGATCGATATCTTCGCCTTCATCGGCACCAACAAAGCTGCCAGCGACCTGAAGAAGCTGCACCCGAAACCGCACCGTTTGCGCGCCGCGCTCGGTCTGGACGCGAAAAACCCCGGCATCGTCCTGCCGGAAGTCGACCTCGACAACGCCGTCAGCGAGGCCGTGACCGGTTCGCTGTCGTTCAACGGTCAGCGCTGCACCGCACTGAAAATTCTCTTCGTGCATGAAGACGTCGTCGACAGCTTCATCGAGAAATTCAACGCTCGACTGGCCACACTGAAACCGGGCATGCCGTGGGACAGCGGCGTTTCGCTGACGCCGTTGCCCGAGTCGGGCAAGGTCGATTACCTGCATGGTCTGGTAGCAGACGCGCAAAGCAAAGGCGCACAAGTGGTCAATCCGAATGGCGGCGAATCCCGCGAATCGTTCTTCTATCCGGCAGTGCTGTACCCGGCGAACCCGCAGATGCGCGTCTACCAGGAAGAGCAGTTCGGCCCGGTGGTGCCGATCGTGCCGTACCGTCATCTCGATACGGTGATCGACTACGTGCTGGAGTCGGATTTCGGCCAGCAGTTGAGCATTTTCGGCACCAATCCGGTGGCGGTCGGCCGTCTGGTCGACACCTTTGCCAACCAGGTCGGGCGGATCAATCTCAACGCGCAGTGCCAGCGCGGGCCGGACACTTACCCGTTCAACGGCCGCAAAAATTCCGCCGAAGGGACGCTGTCGGTGCACGATGCGCTGCGGGTGTTTTCGATCCGTACGCTGGTGGCGACCAAGTTCCAGGACAGCAACAAGGAGCTGATCAGCGAGATCATTCGCGGCCGCGATTCGAGCTTCCTGACCACCGATTACATTTTCTGACCTGTGCGCAGAGCGCTTGGCGATAAACGCAGGAGAAGTCATCAGCTTCGGGTCTAAGGCCACGACCCTCCCGGCCATTCAGTGTCTACACTGTTCCCAGCGCTGCGCTGGATGCCGGGAGGTGAATCATGCTTGATTACTTCGCGTTGGGACTGTTGGTGTTCGTCGGTCTCGTGCTGTTCTACGGGATCATCGTGTTGCATGACATACCGTATGAGATTGCCGTTCATCGCAACCACCCGCATCAGGATGCGATCCACGCCACCGGCTGGGTCAGTCTGTTTACCCTGCACGCGCTCTGGCCATTCCTGTGGATCTGGGCGATGGCGTACCGAGAGGATCGCGGCTGGGGATTCGGCGATGGCAAATCGGTGCAAAGCCATGTCACCCGCCTCGAACAACAAGTGATCCAGTTGCAAACCCGCCTCGAGCAACTCGAAGCCCGCACGCCCAGCGCTGCGCCGTCCTCCAGTCATCCTGGCGAGGGCATTTGAGCAATGGATCTTCTCCTCGTTCTGACTTATGCCGCCATCTGCGTTGCAATCTTCAAGATCTTCCGCATTCCATTGAACAAATGGACAGTGCCCACGGCAGTTCTTGGCGGTATTGCGTTGGTCGGCGCGCTGATTTTCACCATGAATTACAACCATCCCTATTCTGAAGTGGCGCGTTCCTATTTCGTCTCGGTACCGGTGATTCCGATTGTCAGTGGCCAGGTCATCGAGGTGCCGGTACACGGCAACGAACCGCTGGAAAAAGGCGATGTGCTGTTTCGCATTGATCCCACGCCTTTCGAAAACCGCTTGAAATCGCTCAAGGCGCAACTGGTTGCCGCCAAGGGTGATCGCTATCGCATCACCGAACTGATCCGCCGCAATTTCGGCACCCAACGCGAACTGGATGCGGCAATTGCCCGCACCGATGACCTGCAGGCGCAGCTGGATAACGCCCAGTTCGAACTGGACAACACCACGGTTCGCGCGCCGAGCAAAGGCTTTGTCACCCATGTTTCGTTGCGCCCGGGGATGATGGCGAGCAAGTTGCCGTTGCGCCCGTCCATGGTGTTCATTCCCGAAGAGGGTCAATATTTTGCCGCGTGGATGCGCCAGAACAGCCTGTTGCGGCTGACCGTCGGCGATGAGGCGGAAGTGGCGTTCGACGGCATCCCGGGCAAGGTATTCGAAGGTCGGGTGAAGAACGTCATCGGGGTGATTGCCGAAGGCCAGGTACAACCGTCCGGCACACTGATCGGCTATACCGGTTCGCCGCCGGCCGGACGGGTGCCGGTGATCATCGAAATCACCGATCCCGACTTCGCCCAGTACAGCAAGCTGATGCCCGGCGGCGCTTACGGTCAGGCGGCGTTGTACAGCCAGCACTTCCATCACATCGGCGCAATGCGCAAAATCCTTCTGCGCATGTCAGCGTGGATGAATTACATTTTTCCATTCCACTAAGAAATTGATAACGAGAGGCCCGCACTGAGTACTTACAGCACCCATCGACTTCCGCCGTTGCTGCGCCGTGTCTTGCGTCCGTTGCTTGATCCCTATCGACGTTACCGGCATGCGCGGTTGATCCATGCGGTACGCGTTGCCCTCGGATTGTTGGCGACCATCCTGCTGACCACCGGCATCAACCTGCCTCACGGTGAATGGGCTTCGGTGACCATGCTGGTGGTGATCGGCGGTTTGCAGCATCACGGCAACATCGGCAAGAAAGCCGCTGAGCGCGCCACCGGCACGTTGATCGGCGCCGGCGTCGGTTTGTTACTGGTGGCACAGCAGGCCTGGCTCGGCATGCCATGGCTGACCTATTTTGCGATGGCGGTGGTCTGCGGATTTTTCTCCTATCACGCCATCGGCAAGGGCGGCTACACCGCCCTGCTCTCGGCCATCACTGTGTTCATCGTCGCCGGGCATGGCGACAATCCGATCACCGACGGCTTGTGGCGCGGTGTCGACATTCTGATCGGCATCGCCCTCGCCCTGGCCTTCTCTTTCGCCCTGCCGCTGTACGCCGTGTACTCGTGGCGCTACAACCTGGCCGACGCCTTGCGCGATTGCGCCACGGTGTACGGGCGCATCATCAGCGGCCAGGCGGTGAGCGCCGATGAGCACCTGAAACTGATGAGCCGCCTTGGTGCGGTGATGGTGCAACTGCGGTCGCTGATGCCATCGGTGTCCAAGGAAGTGAAGATTTCCATGACCGAACTCGATGCCATCCAGCGCAACCTGCGCATGTGCATCAGCACCCTGGAGATCCTCGGCAATACCCGGCCGGACAGCAACGATCCGCAGGCCATGGCCCATCTGCAAACCGCACTGAAGGCTGAACACCGGCAGATTCGGGTGCAACTGATCGGCATGGCGCGGGCCTTGAAAACCGGCGCTTCGCAACGACTGGAGCGACCGCTGGAGTTGCCGGACGCCAGCCTCGACACAGCGGTCTACAGCGCACTGGACGGCTATCGCCTGTTGACCCGGCAACTGGCCGCGAACATCGGCGAGATGCGCCAGCGCCTGGCGAAGACCGCACCGCGCTGGAACATCTGAACAGCGCCGGAGAATTTACATGCAACAAAACCGACAGGATCATTACAATGCGCCATCACAGTGGACGTGTCATGGGCGCATAAATGCAATTCAGGAATAATATCAATGCTTTACGAGCGCTCGCCGTCCTCGCGGTGGTACTTTTTCACTTCCGGATTCCGGGCTTTGACGGCGGTTTTGTCGGCGTTGACATATTCTTCGTGATCTCCGGCTTTCTGATGACCGGGATCATTGTCAGCGGTCTGCAGCAACAAAAGTTCTCCCTTCTCGGCTTCTATGCCTCCCGTGCCCGACGGATCATTCCGGCGCTACTGACCCTGTGTGTGGCGGCCGCCAAACGCTGCCATGCGACGGTGATCGATCCGACGCCGTACCTTCGCCCGGCGGGTACTTGCATGGGCTCCAAGGACGGCGTGGCGTTGTACTTCGATGACAACCATCTGGTCGATGCCGGTAACCAGCAGTTGAAAGACCTGTTCAAGGATCTGCTCAAGCCAATCTAGGGCCGCGCCGCCACGCCGGCCCTGGATTTCACCCCCCAACCCTGTTGCATGCCGGCGGCCGCCAGCAGGATCGCTGCCACCCCGAGCCATTGCAGGGGTTGCAGGCGATGGCCAAAGGCAAACCAGTCGACGAAGATCGCCGCGATCGGGTAGACAAACGACAGCGCGCCGGTCAATGCCGTCGGCAGTTTCTGGATCGCGCCATACAGCAGCACATACATCAGGCCGGTGTGGACGATGCCCAGTGTCACCAGGCTGGCCCAGGCACCGGGTGCTTGCGGCAGCGCCGAAAAGTGCGCGAACGGTGCCAGCAACAGTACGCCGGTGCACACCTGAATCAGTGCGATCAAATGCGGTGGCGTGCCGGTCAGGCGCTTGATGATCAGCGCCGCAATCGCATAGAGAAACGCCGCGCCCAAGGCCAGGCCGATGCCCAGCAAGTAGTCGTTGCCGCCCTCGCCCTGCGTACTGTGAGCACTGACAATCGCCAGCATGCCGATGAACGAAACCGCCAGCCAGAACAGCTTCTGCAGGGTGATTTTCTCGCCAAGAAACAGCGCGGCCAGACCGACCAGCATGAACGGCTGCACGTTGTACACGGCCGTGCCGATGGCAATCGAAGCCCGCGAGTAAGAGGCAAACAACAGCAGCCAATTGCCGACAATCGCGACCCCGCTGAGCACCGCCAGCAGGAACGTCGTGCGCGTGAGAACGCCCGGACGCAAGAAGCCGAAGGCCGCGCAGATCAGCAGCAAGGTGCCGGCGCCGAACACACAGCGCCAGAACACCACATCGAGTACCGGTTGCCCGGACATAAGTACGAACCAGCCGATCGTCCCGGAAATCAGCATGGCCGCGGTCATTTCAAATGAGCCGCGCCGGATTGGGTTGTCCATTATCAATCTCCTGAGCAGTTGGCGAAAACCTGACAAAAGTATGCCAACCCCGGCCGGGTGTTCTCCAGAGTAAAAAGCAGGCTAAACTCGATTTACGCCTTTTTTATCGCGGGTGATTTCCCTCGATTGCCTAATCCCGGAGCGAGCTCATGACCGACGATATCGACCAGATTCTCATCAGTGCCTTGATGGAAGATTCGCGACGCTCGCTGAAGGCGCTGGCACAGCTCAGCGGGCTGTCGTCGCCGAGCGTGGCCGAACGTTTGCGCAGGCTGGAGGAGCGCGGTGTGCTTCAGGGTTATACCGTCGAAATCGACCCTAAATGCTTCGGTTATCAGTTGCAGGCCATCGTGCGCGTGCGGCCGCTGCCGGGGCAGTTGCAGGAAGTGGAGCGGCAGATTATGGCGATTCCCGAGTTTACCGAGTGCGACAAGGTCACCGGCGAAGACTGCTTTATCGCCCGCTTGCACGTGCGCTCGATGGAGCAACTGGACACCCTCCTCGACCGCCTCAACACCTTGGCGGAAACCAATACCGCGATCGTCAAGAAGACCCCGGTCAAGCGCCGACTGCCGCCGATGGCGTGAGTGCTTTTTTTGCACGTTCGGCGTAGATTGAGGTTTTTCCGGCGAAGGATTGGCGGTAATGAGAATTCAGGCAATAGTGCTCGCGGCGGTGATACTCGGCGGTTGCGGGACGGTACAGACCGTGGTGCGCGATGATCAGGTCGCGGTGGACGGCCTCAAGAAGCAGAAGAGTTATTGCGGGGCGGTGCCAAGAATCTACAGCGGCCTCGCCTACGACTTTTGCAGTTTGCATGCTCCTCTGGGCGAAGGCGTGGATGCCGACGACTACAAAAACGCCGCAATTCCTGTGGTGTTGATCGATGCCGTGGTGTCCGGGGCACTCGATACGCTTTTGCTGCCCTACACCGTCTACAAACAACAGACTGACGGCAGCATCGTGATCAACTGACCACCGCGGGACATGTAGTCGACCGCATTCCCTCAGACAACAAAAAACCCGCCTAGGCGGGTTTTTCGTTATTACACAGACTGCGATCAGTCGTCGCGGCTCATGATGCCGAAGATCTGCAACAAGCTGATGAACAGGTTGTAGATCGATACATACAGGCTGATGGTCGCCATGATGTAGTTACGCTCGCCGCCCTGGATGATGGCGCTGGTCTGGAACAGGATGCACACCGACGAGAACAGCACGAAACCTGCGCTGATCGCCAGTTGCAGGCCGCTGATCTGGAAGAAGAAGCTCGCCAGCGTTGCACCCAGCAGGACGAAGAAGCCGGCGGTGATGAAACCACCGAGGAAGCTCATGTCCTTGCGGGTAATCAGCACGTAAGCCGACAGACCACCAAACACCAGTGCAGTCATGGCGAAAGCCGAGCTGACCACTTCAGCGCCGCCCTGCATGCCCAGGTAACGGTTGAGGATCGGGCCAAGCAGGAAACCCATGAAACCGGTCAGCGCGAAAGCGGACACCAGGCCCCACGCGGAATCACGCAGCTTGTTGGTAAGGAAGAACAACCCGTAGAAGCCGATCAGCACCACGAAAATATTCGGGTAGCCAACGCGCATCTGCTGGGCAACGAAAGCCATCACGCCGCTGAATGCAAGGGTGAGAGCCAGTAGGCCGTAAGTGTTGCGCAGGACGCGGCTAACCTCTAGCTGCTCAGCCTGCACGCCGTTATTAACTGCGTAATCCTGTTCGCGCATGGCGACACTCCTGTTGGTTTGAAACGTTCAGTCGCAAAGATCATAACAGACGCTCTGTAACAAGCCATGCAGAGAGTTTGACAGTGTGTTTCATTCAGGTATTATGGCGCCCGCAACGCAACGGAGGTGTGGCCGAGTGGTTTAAGGCAACGGTCTTGAAAACCGTCGACTGTAACAGGTCCATGAGTTCGAATCCCATCGCCTCCGCCATATTTGTACCGACAAAGCCCTGATTATTCAGGGCTTTGTCGTTTCTGGGGTTCGCGGAAATACCAGCCCTGACGAATGTGTTCCATGACTTTTATGGACGCGCTCCATGACTCGACCTGTTTGCACCCTTCTACGGCGTCCTGCTGAACCTGAAACACTCTTCATGTAACACGGTGCCACGCTGGGTTCTTCCACGCAGGAAACCCGATGCCGAATTCAGATCTGCTCCCCTCCCTCAGGGCCAGCAGAATCGTTTTTCGAACCACGTAACGTCCTATTGCATGGTCGCACTCATGTCAGCGTTTGGCGCAGATCAGTACCAGCAAAAAGGCAGTGATGCCGTATCAGCCACGAAAGTGAATGGTAAGTCGATGATTACAAGCGGACCGAGAAATTGCGCGAGTACATATTCACCCTTGACGCCGTCATAGCACTCATAGGGTGGGTTCGTTACGGCCCCAAGCCAAGCACAACCACCGAGTTGAGCTATGGCCAAAATCAAGATGAGCTTCCGTAGCACGTAACTTCCTTATTATTTTTCCATTGTGCGATCTGTAGACGCTGTCGCGAAGAGTTAGTTACTTTTCCGACACAACCCGAATGCACCCCCCTCCGCGCCCAAGGGCAACCAGCGGCGCGGAGGGGTGAAGATCTGTGGTGAAACTGCCAGGGTTGAATCCACACCCTAAGGTGGACACGATGATGGCAATTGGATAGTGTCCGGCGTTCTGCCTGCGGCATCAGCGAACAGCAGATTCCGCCTTCGTCCGTGCAGCGATTTTCCCAAAACAACACCGCGTTCGTGCAATCACCTTTGAGCCAACGGCGAGCAAGGACGACAGACAACGTTGTACGACACAACATCATAGAACATCCAATATCAGTTAGAACTCAGGAGATCACCTTGAACAAGGTTGTTTACGTACCGGCAAAATTTAAACCAGTCGGAAAAGAAGTCACCGTAAAAATCCCAACAGGAGAAACCAAAAAGGGTTTTTTTGGTGGTTTGAAGGAAGTGACTGTCAAAGATACGGAATGGCAACAAACCGGCTGGTCGGACTGTGAAATTGATGGGGAAGTTCTTTCTCAGGATATAGCGTCAGCCGTTGCGGAGCTTAATGCCGAAGGTTACGAAGTCGTTGCAATCCAACCCATCATTTCCGGGGCATATGATTACAAATGGGATAAATACAGCTCGGCTGACACCGGAGCTTCAACCTGCTACAGCTATGGATATGGCTACAGCTATACGGAAGGCACAACCATCATTGCAAAAAAAGTCATCACCAACTAAGCGTGTTTGCAGTGCGGCCTGACAGACGGGCCACGACTGTGCGCTTCGCCACGAGGGGCCTGCGTTCTGCTGCCCCTTGAACATGGCGCTCTTGCCCCGCGTTGAGAGCAAGCCAAGGGTGGAGCAACTTGCTCATCCAAATCCCCACGGATGCGCTGGCGCTAACAGGCACGGTGTCCTAACCTTTTCCTGGCCGACCGGAACCGGCAAAGTGGACTAAGGGAGCAAGCGGATGGCGAACAAAAAAGGAACTGAACTGGTAGCCGATCTGGAAGCAATCGCCGGGTCAGATGGAATTTTCGGAATATGTTATTCGATTCTTACATGGAGTGGTGTAGGAAAAGGATTCAACCCTTTAAGCCTTGGTTCTTGGGCAAAGACGCTAGGCAAGCTTGCTGAGGATGGACACGCCACGACGTTTCTTGTCGATGGAGCAAACATCACGCTGACGGGCATTAGTGAAGACGGCTGGGAGTTCGACACAGATGCGCTTGATGCACAAGATTGGGCACGCGCCACGGGAAGTGCAACAACGTACGTTTACTACATAGGCGTAAACCAGCAATTCATTAAAAAGTATAGAAAACTTGAAGCCAGACTAAAGAAAACCAAGACCACCTACGATGTCCTTTGGCCAAATCTTGCCAGCGCGAAAACCCAATACCAAAATTGTGTCAGCCATAGCCACTACCTGGTTTCCGAACTAGGGCTTGCTCACTGGGCGAACACCATCAAGGGTTGGTGGATGCCCTCCGCAAGCAACTGGGTGGATTGGTTTAAAAGCTTTGCCCCGACACAACGAGACGGGTTCATCTGGAAGTACAAGAAATTCGAAAGCACAAACACGCACATCCCATAACCGTCATTTGCGAGCACCTCGCCCGCACCAGTTCATTTACAAAAAAGCCCCGACCATCCGGGGTTTTGTCGTCTTCAGGATTTGCAAATACACTCACAGCCTCAACCCTGCGAACAAGGAGCTGTTCATGAACAAGATTTTCCTGCTGTTCACGCTCATCAGCGTGCTGGCCGGCTGCAACACCTACTCTGACGGACACCCGCGCAGCTCCGAAGACCCCGGCTGCAAAACCGCTCAGAAGCAGGCGGGATGCCTTTGAATCAGCGTTCGTCGATGGGCGCGATAAAATTTTGCCTGGGCATTCTGTTGCTGTTTTGCAATGCCGACTTTAGCTACCGAAAGCCTCGCAGGGTCTTCACTACGGGTTTCGTCTGTTTCTGCATGGTAGTCGCCGTGACAGAGCTGTTGATCCTGACCATGATTTATTACCCGCCCCGGTGAAGCCTCGACAAATACCGGCAGCGAACGCGGCTTTCTTCTATTGGCCCACGATCGCCGCCGATCCCTGTGAACAGTTTGCTAGCCGCCGCAGTATCCGCCCGGCGTACATGCGAGGCGCAAAAATTCTTTCGCCTGACTCAACATCGGAAGATGCCTAGTTCTGCAACGCAACCTGTTTGGCCTCGATTTTCAGTTCACTGAGGCGCTTGAGCATCGCGATGATGTTGACGCGAGCAGAGCCTTCATTAGCCAGGCGCAGGCGCTTGACGCCAATCACGGAGTCACCGAAGCCTGCGGTGAAAGGCGTACGGATGACTTCACGCAGAACGACCTTGTTGGTATTGGCTTCCACCAGCGTGTATTCCACTTCGCTGGTGACCTCGAAATTCAGTCCGAACAGAGGCTGGTCAACGCGCAGCAAATTCGCCCGCAGAGCATAAGTGGCTGATTTTTCGTCGCCAAGCAAATCAGCGTTAGCGAGCGATTGCTTGAGTGCTGCGCCGAAGTCAGGGCTGTCGATTTCCGAAGTCCACAGAGGGTTGGTTTTATCCCCGCCATTCACTTCGGAAACTCGCACATTTTTCTTCAGCTGTGCGTCATAGGAGCTTGCCTTGTCTTGATCGGCCGCGACGGTCATGCCGGAAACTTGTGCGGAGGAGGCACAGCCAGTGCAGAGAGCGATGAAAGCAGAAGCTAAAAGCAGGCGAAGATAGATCATTTGAAAATCCTTGAGAGTGTAGATTCCAACGAGATTGCAAATGCTAGCACTTGGCCATATTTTCAACCACCCAGCAATTCTCCCCGACAACTCAGTGGGTCCCTCCGCCGCCATTCTCGTGTTCTTTCAAGGACTGCCCGACTGGCTTCGGCAGGTTGCAACACGCTCAGGAACAGTTGTGTCTTTTCCCAGAAAAATTGAATTAGCCAGTCATCCACCCGGTCAAGAATCATGAACGCAGTAAATCTGACGAGGTAACAGCGATGACTATCGAAGCAGAGACACTCGTAGAATTGACCGAAGCGCTGCAAGAGCGCGGCATGACCTTGGTTGCCGATGTAGCTTTCACACGGGCGCCGTACCGGCACAAACACCGCTGGATCTGTACATTGGAATAACCCTGCACTTTGCCGACGGCGCGACGTTAAAGCCCGCCGCCGGCTCCATCCTGCCGTGCCACGCGTGTTCGCGCTTGACAGCATCCACAGCCAAAGCCGCCGATAAATGGCAGAATCCCCTCATCCTGATCATTTCGGAGACCACAATGCTTCGCGTGTTTGAACAACGGCTCGACCCATTCCCGCCCGACGAGGCGCCGCCTCCGCCAGTCGGTCTGATGCGGTTTCTGTGGGCCTGCATGCGCGGTGCGCGCGGTTATGTGCTGGTGCTGGCGCTGCTCAGCGCCAGCGTGTCGATCTATGAAGCGTGGCTGTTTTCATTTCTCGGCCAGGTCGTCGATCTGCTGTCGACATGGCAGGCCGGCGGCGAGGCGAATGGCCAGGAAACCCGAGTGCTTTGGGGGATCGGCATCGTGTTGCTCACCAGCATTGGCCTGGTGGCGCTGCGAACCATGGTCCAGCACCAGATATTGGCGATCAATTTGCCGCTGCGCCTGCGCTGGGATTTCCACCGACTGATGTTGCGCCAAAGCCTTTCATTCTTCTCCGACGAGTTTTCCGGGCGGGTCACGACCAAGGTCATGCAGACCGCATTGGCGGTGCGCGAAGTGCTGTTTACCCTGATCGAAATCCTCCCCGGCATCGGCGTTTATTTCATCGCCATCATTGCCTTGGCCGGCGGTTTCGCGCTGAAACTGATGCTGCCTTTCATTATCTGGGTCGCATTGTTCGCAGTAGCGATGCTGTACTTTGTCCCGCGCCTGGGTGAGGTCGGGCAGGAACAGGCGCATGCGCGCTCGTCGATGACCGGGCGGATTTCCGACGCTTATACCAACATCACCACGGTGAAACTGTTCTCCCACTCCAAACGTGAAGCGCATTTCGCGCGTGCGGCGATGGAGGACTTCAAGCAGACCGGTTTTCGCCAGATGCGTCTGGTCAGCCAGTTCGAGATCGTCAATCAGGCACTGGTGGTCGCGTTGATCATGGGCGCCGGCGGCTATGCGTTGTGGCTGTGGCACCAGGGCGAAGTCGGCACGGGCGCCGTCGCGGCGATTACCGCCATGGCGTTGCGCATCAACGGCATGTCGCACTGGATCATGTGGCAAATGACCTCGCTGTTCGAAAACATCGGCACCGTTCAAGACGGCATGGCCACCCTCACCCGTGGCCCCAAGGTGCAGGACGCGCCGAACGCCACCACGCTGGTGCCCTCGGGCGGCGCGGTGAGTTTCGACAACGTCAGTTTCAACTACAACGGTGAACGCCAGGTGCTCGACAGCTTGAGCCTGAATATTCGTCCGGGTGAGAAAATCGGTCTGGTGGGCCGCTCCGGCGCGGGCAAATCGACGCTGATCAACCTGCTGCTGCGCTTCTATGACGTAGAAAGCGGCGAGATTCGCATCGACGGGCAAAACATCGCGAAGGTGACACAAGACAGCCTGCGCAGCACGATTGGCATGGTCACTCAGGATACGTCCCTGCTGCACCGCTCGATTCGCGACAACATCGCCTATGGCCGGCCGGACGCAACCGACGCGCAAATCCATCGCGCCGCAGCCAATGCTCAGGCCGACGGTTTCATCAGCCAATTGAGCGACAAACAAGGTCACAACGGCTACGACACGCTGGTCGGCGAGCGCGGCATCAAGCTGTCGGGCGGCCAGCGCCAACGCATCGCCATCGCTCGGGTGATGCTCAAGAACGCGCCGATCCTGTTGCTTGACGAAGCGACAAGCGCTCTGGATTCGGAAGTCGAAGTGGCGATCCAGGAAAGCCTCGATGAGATGATGAAGGGCAAGACCGTCATCGCCATCGCTCATCGGCTGTCGACAATTGCCGCGATGGATCGGCTTATCGTCATGGATGAGGGGCGCATCGTCGAACAAGGCACTCACGCCGAACTGCTGGAAAAAAACGGCATCTACGCGCGACTCTGGCAGCATCAGAGTGGTGGATTTCTGGGTGAGGATCAGGGCGTGAGCGCGGCGCTGGATCAGGCGTAAACGCGTGCCCAAGGACCGTCGCTCGCCGTCGCGCGGTCCTTGTCACTCAGAGCCAGCGGCCCGCCAAACGGGCCAAAGCGATCAATGCAGGATGATCCTCGTATGCCGAAAAAACCGCCCGTTAGCCAACCAGCCGCCAGCGCCGCCGACATCGAGCGCTCGATCCAGGCCCTGAATAAAATGGCCGAGCGCCTTTGGGGCGAGGGTCGCGAAGCGGAAGCCAAAGCCCTGCTCGATGCCCTCGACGCCTTGAACCGGGCGCTCGACCGAATCCGCATTGGCGAGAGCCGCAGGGCCGCGACCCTGCATTGAGCCTTGCGCTTACGGCTTGATGGTGTTGCCCTCTCAAACGTAGTGGTGTGGAGGGCTTTACTCTGAATGCGGCATGTCAGCGGAATGTGTCGCCAGCCTGGGGTTTTTTATGCGCATGTGTACGCGCACGGGATGGATACACGTTTATACAAAGGAGGCTTCTTTTTGCAGCAGCGCCAACAGCCAGGTTCGGAAAGCGACGATCTTTTTCGAATCAGCCGTTTCATGCGGCGTGACCAGATAGAAGCCCAGATCATCTTTCAGGCGCAGATCAAAGGGCGCCACCAGCCGCCCCGCGCGCAAGTCATCGTCGACATAACTTGAGCGCCCGATGCACACGCCCTGCCCGTCAATCGCCGCCTGCACCGCCATCATCGCCAGGTCAAAGGTCAACCGTGAACCTTTGGCCAATGCTTGCGGCTGACCGGCAGCACCCAGCCAAGTGCTCCAGTCGTTGGCGGTCATGCCGCTGACCTGCAGCATCGTCTGTCCGGCCAGATCGGCCGGCGTCCGCAAGGCCTGCGTTCCGGCAAGCAACGCCGGGCTGCACACCGGAAAAATTTCGTCGGACATCAGCCAGTCCGCGCGCAAACCCTTCCAGTCGCCGCGTCCATAACGGATCGCCGCATCGATACCACCGTGGCGAAAATCCACCAGTTCGGTCGAAGCACTGACCCGCACATCGATATCGGCAAATGCCTGCTGGAAGGCCGGCAAACGCGGCAGCAACCACTTCGACGCCAGCGAGACCAAGGTGCTGATGGTCAACACGCTGTGGCTGCCTGATTCGAGCAGTCTTTGCGTCGAGTAGCGCAGTTCCTGAAACGCCGCGCGCACACCGGGCAGATACTCTTGCCCTGCTTCGCTCAGCGTCAGGCCGTCCTTGCGCCGCAGAAACAGGACAACGCCAAGTTCTTCTTCAAGCCTGCGAATCTGATGACTGATAGCGGTTTGCGTGACATTCAACTCCGCGCCCGCCTGGGTAAAACTCATGTGGCGCGCGGCGCATTCGAAAGCTCGCAAGCCGTTTAGCGAGGGAAGTCTGGCGACCATATGACAATTCACACCCATGAGATTTTGTCATACGCTATCACCCAAAATGCCCTTTGCGAAAGCCTTGTTGAAAGTCGATTCTGACGCCCTTTCACCGTCAGGAAAATGCCATGAAACTGTACTTCGCCCCGATGACCTGTTCGCTCTCCCCGCACATCGTACTGCGAGAATTGGGTCTGCCTTTCGAACTGATTCGCGTCAATAACCAGACCAAGCGCACTGCCGACGGCCGTGATTTTCTCGAGATAAATCCCAAGGGTTATGTCGCCGCGCTGGTGCTGGATAACGCTGAAGTGCTGACGGAAGGCCCGGCGATCCTGCAATACCTTGTCGACCTCGTACCGGGCCATCGACTGGCGCCCGCACCTGCAACCTGGGCGCGCACGCGCTTGCAGGAACAGCTGAATTTCATCAGCACGGAAATCCATGGCGGCAGCGCGCCGCTGTTCAGCGCGGACATTCCCGAAGCGGTCAAGGCCATCTTCAAAGGCAAGCTGTGCAAGCGCCTGGACTATCTGAACCAAACAATCGCCAATCAGGAGTGGCTGATCGGCGACTTCAGTGTCGCCGATACCTATCTGTTTACCGTGCTCAGATGGCTGCCGACCTTCAACATCGACATCGCCGACTGGCCAGCCCTCGGTGCGTACATGCGCCGCATCGGCGCGCGTCCCTGCGTGCTGGCCGCCATCGCCGCAGAAGCGGCGACGCAACCAGTCTGATCAGCGAGGCAGGCTGAGTCCGGCGTGATGATCTTTCGTGTCCAGCCGTGCCGACGTTTGCCGCTGGTTATCCGCAGGTGCCGATCGCCCGAACGGGCCATGTCGACAACGAATCTGTAAACTGGCGCGATCTTCACTCGCTCAAACAAGAGAACCCCATGGCCAATCAAGACATCATCTTCACCCCCGATCCGGACGCCGATTCGATTTCCTCTGACGTCACCACGTTCAACGGCATCATGGTTTCCACCCAGATCCCGACCCGCGCCGATGGCAGCCTGGAACTGGGTGGCATCACCGAGCAGAGCGAATGCACGCTGCAAGCGCTGAAAGTCGCACTGGAACGCGCCGGCAGTTCGATGGATCGCGTCATGCACCTGACCATCTACCTCACCGACATGGCTGACCGCGCCGCGTTCAACGAAGTCTACCAACGCTTCTTCGCCAAACCGTGGCCGGTGCGTGCGGCGGTGGGCGTGGCGTCGCTGGCGGTTGCAGGGATGCGCGTGGAAGTTACGGCGATGGCGGCCAAGGCCTGATTCCGGACTGCTCGCGATGGCGTTTGATCTGCGCGCATTGAAATTAAATGTGCCGACGCTTTCGCGAGCAGGCTCGCTCCCACTCAGGGTTGTGTATCGCAGTGTGTACGAAGCTGCTGGCGATACAGCGACTTGCAACTGCAGCCTTCTTCGACACAGACCGGATACGTCTGCACGCTCCAATGCACTCAAGGTTTCAGGGGTTCATTCAGCACCCTTGGCCAACAGGCTCGCACAGGAGACGTCAGCATGAAGAAGGCCCTGCTCACCCGCACAAGCGCATTTGGTTTGTCGATTCTGGCGTTGGCGTTGTCCGGCACGCTTGCCACCGCTCAAGCGCAAACGGCTGAACCTGCCGCTGTCAGTTACTCCGCGCCCTCGCCTTTTGGCCCACTCAAGCATGTGCAAGCCGGGGTGCTCGACGTGGCCTACGCCGAAACCGGTCCGGCCGATGGCCCGGTGGTGATCCTGCTGCACGGCTGGCCCTACGACATTCACAGCTATGACGAAGTCGCACCATTGCTCGCGGCCAAGGGCTATCGGGTGTTGATGCCATATGCGCGCGGTTATGGCGATACGCAATTCCTCGCCAAAGACACCCTGCGTAACGGCCAGCCAGCGGCACTGGCCAGCGACGTTATCGACTTCATGGATGCGCTGAAGATCAAGCAAGCAGTGCTCGGCGGCTATGACTGGGGCGCGCGTTCGGCGGACATCGTCTCGGCGCTGTGGCCGGAACGCGTGAAGGCGCTGGTGTCGGTCAGCGGTTACCTGATCGGCAATCAGGCGGCCGGGCAAAACCCGCTGCCACCCAAGGCGGAATTACAGTGGTGGTATCAGTTCTACTTTGCCACCGAGCGTGGGCGCGCCGGTTACGAGAAGAATACTCACGATTTCGCCAAGCTGATCTGGCAGACCGCCTCGCCGCAGTGGAAGTTTGACGACGCCACCTTCGAGCGCAGTGCCAAAGCGCTGGAGAACCCCGATCACGTCGCCATCACCGTGTTCAACTACCGCTGGCGTCTGGGTCTGGTGCAGGGCGAAGCGCGCTACGCTGCGCTGGAACAGAAACTCGCCACCGCGCCGTCGATCAGCGTGCCAACCATCACCCTTGAAGGCGACGCCAACGGTGCCCCGCACCCGGCGCCGGAGGATTACGCCAAACGCTTCAGCGGCAAGTATCAGTTCCGTTTGATCAACGGTGGCATCGGCCACAACCTGCCGCAGGAAGACCCGCAGGCGTTTGCCAAAGCGCTGATCGATGCTGATCACCTCTGAGCAAACCTGAAGAAAACGGCTGGTGCTATTTGACCAGACGTTTTTCTTTCGACGGCCGATAGCCGAAATACGCGCTGTAGCATTTGCTGAAATGGCTCGGCGAAACGAAACCGCATGCCACCAGCACTTCCACTTGCGACAGCTCGGTGTGTTGCAGCAGGCGCCGCGCTTCGGTAATCCGCAGTTCCAGGTAGTAACGCTGTGGCGTGGTGCCCAATTGTTCCTTGAACAGACGCTCCAACTGCCGGCGCGAGCGCCCGGCGTACACCGCCAATTGTTCCAGCTCCAGCGGCTCTTCCAGATTGGCGTCCATCAGTTTCACCACTTCTCGCAGCGGCGCACTGACGCAGATGTTTTCATCCGGTTTGATCCGCCGGTAGCGCGACTCTTCGAAAGCCAGAATGTCTTCGATGCCCTCGACCAGCGCTTTGCCGTGCAGGCTTTTGATCCAGTCCAGCGCCATGTGGAAAGCCCCGGACGGACTCGAGGCCGTGAGCCGGTCGCGATCAATCACGTAGGGTTCGCTGCTGACGTGGGTGTTCTTGGCGATTTCGGTCAGCGCCGGACGATGTTCCGGGTGAATCGCGCAACGATAGCCATCAAGCAAACCGGCACGCCCGAGAAACCACGAGCCGTTCCACAATCCGGCGAGGCTGATACCGCGCTCTGCGGCAACCCTGAGCAAATGAATGAACTCGTCACTGGCGCGCAGCTCAGTGCGGTAACCGCCGCACACCACCAGCAGATCCAGTTCCTGCAACGCGGCTGAATCAATACGCGCATCAGGCCGGATCACCAGGCCCAGATCACTGATCACCTCGCCATCTCCCAAGCCGAACGTGCGTGAAGAAAACAGCCCCGGCCGCAACAGGTTGGTGGTGACCACCGTATCCAGTGCCTGGGTGAAGGCCGGCAGTGAAAAGTGTTCGAGCAGCAAGAAACCGGTGCGAGTCACGCGCGTGCTGTCAGCAGATTGCTCATTCAGATAGCGGAGGTTTTTGCCTTTCATGCCTCCGCTGAATTGACGTCGTTCGATCAAGTTCAGGTCCATCGATGATGTTGTTATCCACCGATAGTTGGCTTGATCCGCGCCAGAGTCAATCACGCCTGCGGCTGATGGCTGGTTACACAGTGAATCCCGCCGCCACCGGCAGCAACCGCATCGATGTCGAGCTGGACGATTTCACGATCCGGGTACAGCTGCGACAACAGGTCAAAGGCCTTCTGGTCGGCGGCTTTATCGCCGAACTGCGGGGCGATGATCGCGCCGTTGATCACGAAGTAGTTGATGTAACCGGCGGCGAAGTCCGGGTTGTTCTTGTTGAACTTGCTCTTGCGTGGATTCAGTGGCGGCGAAATCGTGTGGACTTGCAATTTGCGGCCATCGGCATCGGTGGCGTTCTTGAGGATTTCCAGGTGTGCCAAAGTGACCTTGTGATCGTAGGATTCAGGGTCGGTGTCGAGGTTGGCAATCACCACACCGGGTTTGATGAAGCGCGCGTAGAAATCGACATGGGCGTCGGTGATGTCCTTGTTCTTGATCCCCGGCAGCCAGATGATTTTGCGCAGGCCGAGGCGCTCTTTCAGTTCAGCTTCAACGTCAGCCTTGCTCCAGTCGGGATTACGGTTGCTGTTGATCCAGCTGCTTTCGGTCATGATCCCGGTGCCGTGGCCATCGACTTCAATGGCGCCGCCCTCACCGACCAACTCGGTACGGATATAAGTGGCTTGCGCGTCGTCGGCGACCAGCGCGGCGATTTGCGCATCCTTGCTGTGCTGCTGCTTATTGCCCCAACCATTGAAATTGAAATCGACGGCGCCCAATCCGCCCTCGTCGTCGATGACGAAATTGGCACCGATATCGCGCATCCAGATGTCGTCGAGCCCGGCGGTAACGTAGGTGATGTTTTTGCTGCCACAGAATTCTTCGGCGAGGCTGCGCTCGTTCTTGCGGCAGAACACCGTGACCGGTTCGAAACGGGCGATGGCGCGGGCGATGCGGCCGAGGGCTTCTTGCACGTCTTTGGTGAAATCTTCCCAGATTGCATCCTGCGCGCCGAAGGCAATGTAGGCGCGTTCATGTTTGTCGCCCTCGTCGGGCATGAACCAGCGCCCTGGTGCGGCGGCAAGCACTTTGCCCGGAGACAGGCCGAGGCCCATGAACGCAGCGCTGACGCCAGCGACCACCGAGGCCTGTTTGATGAAATCGCGACGAGTCGTCATGTTGGTTTTCCCGTGAATCAGTGAAGGCCGGCACTGACGCCGGCCGTGGATCATTTGCCAGTGGCAGTCTTGAACTTGGTCCAGGTGCGCATGCGTGCGCGCATGTCCGCCTGGGGAATATCCTTGCCCGGGATCAATCGAGCATAGGTTGCCTCGTCGAGGTAGATGTCGGGGTTGTCACGCATGCTCGCATCGACACTTGCCCGCGCCTTGGCGTTGGAGGTCGGGTAACCGGTGAAATTGCTGATCGCCGCCATGTTCTGCGGGCGCATGACGAAGTTGATGAACGCGTAGGCGTATTCCGGGTGTTTGGCGTCGACCGCAATGGCCATGGTGTCCATCCATACCGTGGTGCCTTCACGCGGCACGCGATATTCGAAGCGCGTGTGTTTGCCGGCGCTGTCGGAGGTGCGTTGCGCCTGGGTCATGTCGCCGCTGTAGCCGAGCGAAAGGCACAGGTTGCCGTTGACCAGATCGGTCACCGGTTGCGACTGGAACTTGCGGATGTACGGCCGCAGCTTCATCAGCAAATCACTCGCCGCCGCCAGATCCGCAGGTTTTGCGCTGCGCGGATCACGACCGAGATAATTGAGCACCACCGCCAGCACTTCGTCCGGCGAGTCGATCATCGAGATCCCGCAGTCGGCGAATTTCGCCGCCAGCTCCGGCTTGAACAGCATGTCCAGGCTGTTAACCGGTGCTTCAGCCATGCGCTTTTTGATCTGTTCTTCGTTGTAAGTCAGGCCGATGGTGCCCCAGGTGTAAGGCACCGTGGCTTTGTTGGAGTGCTCGTAATGGCTGCGCAGTTTCTGTAACCCGGGTTCGATGTCCGCTGTTTCAGTCAACTTCGCCTGGTCCAGTGGCATCAGGCTGCCGGCGCGCATCAGCCGTTCGGCCACGGTGTCGCCGGGGAAGATCAGGTCATAGCCGCTGCCGCCGGAGAGCATCTTCGCTTCAAGGGTTTCGCTGCCATCCATGACGTCGTAGAGCACCTTGATCCCGGTTTCCGCAGTGAAGCGGCTCAGGGTGTCTTCGGCAAAATAATCGGCCCAGTTGTACAGGCGCAGGGTTTTGTCCTCGGCATGCAATGACGGGATAACGCAGATCAGTGCCAGGCCCATCGCGCCGAGCAACCGCTTGTGGTTCATAACCATGTCAGACCCCTTGAGTATTCCAGCGTGCATGAAGGTGACGGCCGTCCTGGCTGAGCAGTGCGCCGTACATTTCCGGACGGCGATCGCGGTAGATGCCCCAGCTCAAACGTTCTTCGCGCATCGCCGCCAGATCGAAGCTTTGCAGGAGCACGCCAGTGCTGTCGCGGTCGGCTGTGGCGAGCAACTGGCCTTTGTGATCGCTGATGAACGATGAACCGTAGAAGCTCATTTGCAGCGCGGGATCGGTGGTCGCCACCTCACGCCCGACGCGGTTCGAGGCCACCACCGGCAACAGATTCGCCGCCGCATGACCGCGCATAGTCATCTGCCAGTGATCGCGTGAATCCAGCGCCGCGCAGCCCGGTTCCGAGCCGATGGCGGTTGGATACAGCAGCACTTCGGCGCCCATCAACGCCAGGCAGCGCGCGGTCTCGGGGAACCACTGATCCCAACAAATACCCACGCCGAGACGGCCAAATGCCGTGTCCCAGACTTTGAAACCGCTATCGCCGGGGCTGAAATATTCCTTCTCCTGATAGCCGATGGCATTGGGGATGTGAGTCTTGCGATACACCCCCAACAAGCGCCCGTCGGCATCGGCCACGGCCAGCGAATTGAAGTAGGCGTTGCCGGCCTTCTCGAACCAGCTCAGCGGCAACACCACGCCCAACTCGCGGGCCAGCGCGGCGAAGCGTTCGAGCACGCGGCTGTCGCGATATTCTTCGGCCAGGGTCATGTGTTTATGGCTTTGTTCGATGCAGAAATACGGCGTGGCGAACAGCTCCTGCAACAGGATCACTTGCGCGCCCTGCTGCGCCGCATCGCGGACGAGTTGTTCGGCACGATCGAGGTTGCCCGGCAGATCCCAAGTGCACGGCATCTGGGTGGTAGCGATGGTCAGCGTTGTCATGATTTCAACCCTTCACCGGCCAGGCTGGCTGCTGCTGGGTAATGCAATGCACCCCGCCGCCGCCATGCGCCAGATGATTGATGCGCACCGGCACCACTTCGCGTCCGGGGAAGGCTTGCGCCAATACCTTGGCTGCAACGTCGTCGGCCTCGATGCCATACGCCGGCATGATGATCGCGCCGTTGGCGATGTAGAAATTGGTATACGAGGCGCAGAATACTTCGGCCTCGGTGTCGACCGCGTCGCTGGCTTCGAACAGTTCGATCAGCTCGAATTTGCGCCCCTGTGCATCGGTGGCGAGTTCCAGCGCTCGACGGTTTTCCCGCGCCACTTCGGCGTACACCGACGATTGCTCGTGAGTCGCATCCACCAATAAAACGCCGGGGCGGGCAAATGCGCAGACGCCATCGACGTGGCCGTCAGTCATGTCGCCGGTGACGTAATCCGGATCGCCCGGCAGCCAAATGGTCTTCTTCACGCCGAGCAAACGGCTGAAGACCTCTTCCATCTCGGCCTTGCTCATGCCCGGGTTGCGGTTCGGGTTGAGCAGCACCGATTCGGTGGTGATCAACGTGCCTTCGCCGTCAACGTGAATCGCCCCGCCCTCGTTGCTCAGCGGTGTGCCGAAACATTCCAGGCCGAGATGATTAAGCGCACGCCGCGCCAGGCTTTCGTCGAGATCGTGGGCCGACTTGCCACCCCACGCATTGAAGCGCCAGCTCACGCCAGCCAGCCCTTGTTGCGGGTGGCAGACAAACGTCGGGCCGGAGTCGCGGCACCAGCTGTCGTTCACCGTCAACGGAATCAATTCAATGTTGGCGCCGCACAGTGCTTTCGCGCTGGCGATGGCCGAAGGATCGACCACCAGTCTCACCGGTTCGAACCGGGCGATGGCGTTGGCCACACGGGCGAAATCTTCCTGCACCTGCGCCATCGTCACGCCCCAACCTGACTCCCACAAAGCCTTGTTGTGCGGCCAGACCATCCACGTCGCGGCATGCGTGACCCATTCTGCCGGCATCATCCAGGCGCTGTTTTTATTGTCGTTGTGCTGCATGATATGCCTCGTTAGTTAAGCCAATGTGTTCACGACGCCAATGCTACGGAGGCGCAAACAGGCAAACAAACGATGGATTTTGCGGATAACTGATTAGAGGAACTTATCGATATGCTCAAGCACTGGCCACCGCTCAGCTCGCTGCGCGGCTTTGAAGCGGCTGCCCGACTTGGCAGTTTTCACAAGGCGGCTGAAGAGCTGAGCCTCACTCAATCAGCGATCAGCCAGCAGATCCGCAGCCTTGAGGCGTATCTGGAACAGCCGCTGTTTTTCCGTAGCGGACGTAGCGTCGCGCTCACCGATGCCGGCCACGATTTGCTCAGCACCACGCAGGCGATGCTGCAGCAATTGTCGGTCGGCATTCGTCGCCTGGGGCAATATCAGAAACCCAATCAATTGGTGCTCAACACCACGCCAGCCTTCGCCCGACATTGGTTGCTGCCGCGTCTGGCGGATTTCCGCGCGCAGCATCCAGAGGTCGATCTGTGGATCTACAGCACTGATGAGGTGCCGGACATGGCCACGCAAACCATCGACATCGCGGTGCGCGACGACATCAGCTCGCAGGCCGAATGCAGTTTCAAGGTGCTGCACGCCGACCGCCTCTATCCCGCCTGCCATCCGAGCCTGTTGACCCAGCCAGCAGCCGGACGCACCACGTTGCATGGTGAGCGGGAAATGGACTGGAGTCATTGGGCTGTGGAGGCCGGGATCGACGTCGGCCAGCAGGATCAGGGGCTAAACTTTTCCGATCCGGGATTGCTGCTCGACGCCGCCTGTGCGGGGCTTGGCATCGCTCTGGTCAGTCAGTTGCTCAGCCGTCAGGCGCAAGCTGACGGCTTGTTGCAAGCGCTGGTCGAGGACACCATTCGCGGACCGAACTGGGCCTTGTTGACCCATCGCGACAGTGAGCATGACCCGCTGGCGAAAAGCTTTATCGCCTGGTTGTCAGCCAATCTCAGCGCTGATCAGATCACCGAGAAAACACCGGCGCCGAGTCTTCCTTCCAAGCGGCCATAAAGCACATAGTGCTGATAGCCATTCTTCAATTCACCGGTAGACACTGCGCGCCTGACGTCTTCGTTCAATTGCAGATACTGGGCCTCATCGAAATTTTCCGCACTGACTTCGCCAGCACGTCCCAGCATCTCGCTGTCCACCGGAAGTCCCATGCTGGCGAGATTCTCGAAATCAATGATGCGACTGACCGCGTGTCGCTCCAGTACCCCTTGGTTGGGGAACATCGAGTAGACATGCATGCCCTTTTTCGCGCAGCGGCTGCACATGTCGACGCAGTTTTTCTGCGTGTTTTTGCGCTGCATCAGTTCCGCCACCGGCATGTCGAGGTACTTGCCGACCTGATATTCGTTCTGATTGAAGATCGTGCAGCACAAAATCGTATTGCCATTGCAGTCGATCACCAGCCAGTCATCCTTGAGCAGGCAATCTTGCTGATGATGCTGCTGGGCTACATTGACAATATCGTCGTAGGGCGGCAGCGCGAGTCTTTTCAGGGTTTCGTAATCGCTATCGGTAACTGAAGGATCGCGGTCGATAATGGCCAGCGTTTTCTCCAGCGGCATCATCACCGAATACCCGGTAGTGAACTTGAAGCCGAGGCGCTCGCTGAATTCACGCATCAGCGCTTCCTCTTCGATGTTATCGAGGTAGCGGTGATAGTAGACGTCGACCCGGGTACTCAAACCCAAGCGCTGCTTGATCTCGTGCAGCGCAATCATGTTCTGTTTTACAACTTCGATATCACCGCCTACATGGCCCTTCTTGTAGGTTTCCTGATAAAAGCCTGACAGCGAAATACGGAAGTAACCCGGTTCGGCCAACAAGGCTTTTTCCATGTTCTTGGCAAGATTGAGGTTGGTGCTGATACCGCTGCCCATACCGGCGGCATTGATGACTTCGATGAATTCGCCAATTTTTGGATGAACCAGAGGCTCGGTCCAGTTGTACAGATAGATCGCCTTGACGCCTTCAGTTTGGGCTTTCTCGACGATCTGCTTGAACATGTCGAGTTGCATGGCTTTTTTGAAGTTGAGGTTTTCCGAGTTACCCATCGGGCATGAAGGGCAGCTCAGATTGCAGGCGCCAACGATATCGATGTACATATTCATTCTGGGTGTTGCTCCATGAGTCGAAAGCTTTGCATCTCATCACTGCAAACTTTCGGACTGCCGCTCGTGTTGGTTTTTTGACGACATTTACCCCTACGCAAGCAATAAGTGCACCAACTTGCCTACGCCATCAAGGCCACAACCCAGTCGATGAATACCCGCAACTTCAGGCTGACATGCCGGTTTGGCGGATACGCCACGTAGAGCGGCATGGGTTCGAGTTGCCAGTCTTCGAACAAGGGCACCAGTTCACCTCGGGCAACGTGGGCATCGGACATATACGTCGGTAACCAGAGCACGCCCATTCCGGCGAGTCCGGCAGCCAGATAGGCATTGCCGTCATCGACCGCCAACACATGCCGCCCCTTGATTTGTAGATGTTCATCGGCGTTGTGCAAGGCATACGGCAGCGGTTTGCCGGTGCGCGCCCAGAGAAAACCGACCACCCGATGCCGGGAATCTTCCAGCTCCCTTGGGTGCCTGGGCGTGCCTTCGCGAGCCAGATACGCGGGTGCGGCGAATACGCCCAATCGCAGATCTGCGATCCGCCGCGCCATCAGCGATTGATCGAGCAGCTCACCGCCGCGCACCACGCAATCGACGTTCTCATCGATGATGTCGACCATGCGATCGCTGACGCCCATGTCGATCTGGATGTCGGGGTAGCGTCGGTGAAAGTCAGGCAGCGCCGGCATCAGAATGTGCCGGGCGAAAGGACTCGGTACATCGACCCGCAATCGGCCGGAGGGCACTGCCGAGACGCCGGGCAGGCTGGTTTCAGCGTCTTCCATGTCGGCCAGCAATTTGATCACGCGCTCGTAGTAAGCAGCGCCATCAGCGGTGACGTTGACCTTGCGCGTGGTGCGATTGAGCAGCTTGACTCGCAAGCGTGCCTCCAACTGCTGAACCAGTTGCGTCACCGTGGTTTTGCTCATGTGCAGGGTTTCTGCCGCCTTGGTGAAACTCCCCGCCTCGACCACCCGCGCGAAAGCCTGCATTGCATCGAAACGGTCCAAGATTCGCCCCTTGATTGTTTGGGATTCACAAACAGTGAAGGCCAAGCTTGCGCGTTTATCGCTGCCCTGCAAATACCTAAAGTGGCGTCACCACTCAACTGCAGGAGACACCCCATGACGCAGCGCGATGTTGTTTTTCCACCGGCACGCCGCACGCTTTACGAGCGCAACCGCTACTCCCCGGCGCTTCGCTCGAACGGTTTTCTGTTTGTCTCGGGGCAAGTTGGCAGCGGTGAAGACGGCAAGCCTGAAGCGGATCTGCAGAACCAGGTGCGCCAGGCGTTCCACAACCTCAATGCGATTCTCGACGAGGCCGGTTGCAGCTTCGACGACGTGGTCGACGTCACGGTGTTCATTGTCGATCCGCAGACGAAGTTCGAGACGATCTGGAATGTTGTGCTGACAGAGTTCTGGGGCGACGCGCCGCATCCGACCGTGACGGCGGTTGGCGTGACCTGGCTGTATGGATTTGATTTCGAGATCAAGGTGATTGCCAGGCTGCCCGAAGCAGCCTGATCGTCAGATCGATTTGCAGCATGGGTCGCCAGTCTTCAGACTGTCGACCCTTTCGACTTTTCCGCCATCCGTCATGTCAGTTTCATTGCTCAAACCTGCCCTCCCCGGCATCGCCATGCGTCGTTGGCGCTTGTTGCATCGCGTCAAGCAAAGCCACGCCGCGCAGATGTTCAATGTCACCCAATCGACTATTTCCCGCTGGGAAAGCGGCGTGCTGGCGATGGATCCGGCGGCACACTTACAGCTTGAGCAACTGCTGGCCGCGCGTCTCGACACGGCTGCCGACCAGGCCCTCGCCCGGCTGGTCTGCGACAGCGCACGCCCGGTGCACCTGGTCTGCGACCTGACCCACCGTTTGCTGGCCTGCTCTGCGTCCCGCGCCGCACAGTTCACCAGCCCGCTGAGCGAATTGCTCGGGCAATCGCTGTGGCGTTTCGTCACGCCAGAAATCGCCAGCAACGAACTGGCACTCGACACCTTGGGCTGGCGCGAACTGCAGGCACCACCGGCGCTGCAATTCATCACCGGCAGCAACGACTCCGACCTCGTGCCAATTCGCCAGAGCCTGTGCCGCTGGACACGCATTCCCCTGTCCGACGGTACGGCGGCGCGGCTGGTCGAGACACTCTGAACGCATATTTTATGCGTGGACGCTCACCACCATCGGCTCTAGGCTTGCTTCTCGGCTCCACCACCGGGCAAGCTCATGAACCTCGAAAAACTCAGTGGACGCCTCGAGTTCCTGCGTGAAGCGGAAAAACTCAAGGATGTCCTCAGAAGCGCACACACTTCCAGCGGTCGCACCGAGAGCACCGCCGAACACAGCTGGCGTCTGTGCCTGATGGCGATCGTCTTCGCCGATGAACTGGCCGGTCTCGACCTGCTTAAAGTGCTCAAGATGTGTGTCATTCACGACTTGGGCGAGGCGATCAACGGCGACATCCCGGCGGTCGATCAAGCCGCATTCCCCGCCAAGGGCGAACAGGAGCGTAACGACCTCCTGCTACTGACTCGCTCACTCGACGAGACGGTGAGAAACGAAATCCTCGCGTTGTGGGACGACTACGAAAATGCCCTGTCTGCCGAGGCCAAAGCAGTCAAGGCGCTGGACAAACTCGAGACCCTGCTGCAACACACTCAAGGGCAGAACCCGGCCGATTTCGACTACCGCTTCAATCTGACTTACGGCATCAAACACACCAGTACCGAGCCGGTGTTCGCAGCGTTGCGAGCGCTTATCGATCAGGACACCCGAAAAAGGATGAACATGAACCTGACTATTCGCAACGAACAACCCGACGACATCGACACCATCGCTTGACTGACCGCAGCGGCGTTCCAGAAATGAATCACCCTGAGCTGACGTTGCCCGGTGTGCCGCAGGAAAACTTTCAAGTGCTGTCATTCGGCGCTGAGCTGCCTGCCGGAGAAGTGAAATACCACGATGCATTTGTGGCTAGCGAATAAGTATCTGGCTGGCGCGAACTACCGGAAAATATTCCGACACACCCATTTGTTTGCCATTTCAGAGGTCGTCTGTTTGCATGCTCTCCCACATCAGCAGGCAGATCAGGGAGACGAGCGATAACACGCTGAGCAATCCAGCCTTGATGACGCTGGCCTTTGCGCGCGGGAATACGTATAACCTCGCCGTTTCGTCTACCCTGAGCTTGCGCCTTACCTCGCCACTTCAGCTTTTTTGACGCTCACGAAACGGAGAATTCCATGCTCAAACGAACCCTGGCACTGACCGCCGGCCTGGCCCTGTCCTTTAATGCGCTGGTGGCGCAGGCCGCTGACGTTTTGCGGGTCAGCGCGATTCCTGATGAAGCCCCGACTGAACTGCTGCGCAAATTCGAGCCGCTGGGTGCTTATCTGGAGCAGCAGTTGGGCATGAAGGTGCAGTTCGTGCCGGTGGCCGATTATCCGGCAGTGGTTGAAGCCCTGGCGACCGATCGTCTCGACATGGCCTGGCTGGGCGGCTTCACCTTTGTTCAGGCGCGCTTGAAGACCGATGCCACGACGCCGGTGATCCCGTTGGTGCAGCGTGAACAGGATGCGCAATTCACCAGCAAATTCATCACCGCCGACCCGAATGTGCACAGCCTTGCCGACCTCAAGGGCAAGACCTTCGCCTTCGGTTCGGTGTCGTCCACTTCCGGCAGCCTGATGCCGCGCTATTTCATGCTGAAAAACGACGGCATCAAGCCGGAAGCCTATTTCAGCCGTGTCGCCTATTCCGGTGCGCACGACGCCACCGTCGCCTGGGTTCAGGCCGGCAAGGTCGATGCCGGCGTGTTGAACGCCAGCGTCTGGCAAAAACTGGTCGACAGCGGCAAGGTCGACACCAACAAGGTCAAAGTCTTCGCCACCACCCCGACTTACTTCGATTACAACTGGACCGTGCGCGGCACGCTTGATCCGGCACTCGCGGCGAAGATCAAAAAAGCCTTCCTCGACCTCGACCCGGCCAACCCCGAGCAGAAGAAGATTCTTGATCTGCAGGCAGCCAGCCGCTTCATCGACACCAAGCCCGAGAACTACAAGGGCATCGAGGAAGCCGCCCGCGCCGCCGAACTGCTGAAATGACCCTGAGCCTCAACCAGGGCAACCTGCGCCACGCCAACGGAGTCGAGGCCCTGCGTGGCATCGATTTGCAGATTGGCGCTGGCGAACAGGTGGCGATCATCGGTCCGTCCGGGGCCGGCAAATCGAGTTTGCTCAATCTGCTGGCCACCGCGTTGCGACCGAGCAGCGGCGAGATCGAAGTGCTTGGCGAACGCGCCTGGCACTTGTCCGCCGGCCAACGCCAACGTCTGCGTGCGCGTATCGGCCTGGTGCATCAGGCGCCGCCGCTGCCGCCGCGCCAGCGTGTGGTGACCGCCGTGCTGGCCGGTAAACTCGGCCAGTGGAGCCTAGGCAAAAGCCTGCTGAACCTGATGCATCCGCTGGACGTCGCCGGTGCTCGCGCGGTATTGGCGCGACTGGATCTCGGCGACAAACTGTTCGCCCATTGCCAGCAACTGTCCGGCGGCCAATTGCAGCGCGTCGGCATCGCCCGGGTGCTGTATCAGGCGCCACAAATCCTGCTCGCCGATGAACCAGTGTCGGCGATGGACCCGGTGATGGCCGGGCACACCCTGTCGATCCTGTCGCGGCATGCCCGCGAGCACAACGTCACGCTGGTGGCGAGCCTGCATGCTGTCGATCTGGCGTTGTCGCACTTTCCACGCATCATCGGTTTGCGCGACGGTCAGATCTTTTTCGATAGCCCTTCCGGGCAAGTCAGCGCGGACATGCTCGACGCCTTGTACGCCAACGAAAAACTGCAATCGCCGACCACTGCGGTCGCGCCGCTGACTGTGCAGATTCCACGATGCTGAGCGCCGATTCACGCGATCCCGCCGCATGGCCGCGACTGTTGCTGAGCGTTTTGGCGATCGCCTTGTTGTGGCCGGGGATCCAGCTCAGTGAACTGAACCTCGGCGTGTTGCTGCAAGATGACAGCCGCAGCGAGATGGGCCGCTTCGTGTCGGCGTTCTGGCCACCGGCGCACGATCAAGCGTTCTTGCAACTGTTGCTCAAAGCCACGTTGCAAACCCTCGCCATCGCCACTGCCGGCATGGCCTTGGCCCTGCTGCTGGCGGTGCCGGCCGGGCTGCTGGCGAGTCGCGCGCTGTCGTTGTCCGCCGCCTCGCGCGGTGGCGTGCCGAGCGCCATGGGCCGGTTGTTGCGCTGGCCGATTCGCGGCTTGCTGATCTTCCTGCGCAGCGTGCCGGAGATTGTCTGGGCGCTGTTGTTTGTCCGCGCGGTCGGCCTCGGGCCGGCGGCGGGCGTGCTGGCCATCGCCATCACCTACAGCGGCATGCTCGGCAAGGTCTACGCGGAGATTTTCGAATCCACCGATCAGCGCCCGGCCCACGCCTTGCTGCAATCGGGCAGCGGCCGGCTGGCGAGTTTTGCCTACGGCATCGTGCCCAATGTCGCGGCGGAATTGCTCTCGTACACGGTCTATCGCTGGGAATGCGCAATCCGCGCTTCCGTGGTGATGGGTTTTGTCGGTGCGGGTGGGCTCGGCCAGCAGATCGATCTGTCGATCCGCATGTTTGCCGGCGGTGAAGTCGCCAGCATGCTGCTGACCTTCCTGGTATTGGTGCTGGCCGCCGACCAGCTCAGTCGCTTGTTGCGCTGGAGGCTGGCATGAACCGGCTGATCAATCTGGCGCTGATCATCGGCATCGTCGCGGCGGTGATTGCCTCGTTCAGCTATCTGGGCCTCGATCTCGGCGAGCTGAGCAGCGCCAACAGCCTGAAGCAGATGGGCGCTTACGTGCAGCGCTTTCTCAGCCCGGACTTGAGCGCCGGTTACCTGCAAGCGATTGTTCACGGGTCGCTGGAAACCCTCGCCATGTCGGCCCTCGGCACCCTGCTCGCGGCAGTGTTGGGGATTATCCTCGCCCTGCCCGCCGCCGGCCGTTTCGGCTGGCCGCTGCAAAGCGTTTCGCGCCTGTTGCTCAATGGTTTGCGGGCGATTCCGGAACTGGTCTGGGCGGCATTGATGGTGCTCGCTGCCGGGCTCGGGCCGAATGCCGGCACCCTCGCTCTCGCCCTGCACACCACGGGCGTGCTCGGCCGTCTGTTTGCCGAGGCACTGGAAAACACCCCGCCGCAACCTGCCGAAGCGATTCGTTTGCAAGGCGGCAATCCACTTCTGGCGTTCTGCTACGGCACCTTGCCGAACCTGACGCCACAACTGCTCGCCTACATTCTGTACCGCTGGGAAAACAACATCCGCATGGCCAGCGTGCTGGGTTTTGTCGGCGCAGGCGGATTGGGGCAGATGCTCTATGTGAGCCTCAGCCTGTTTCAGGAGGCGCAAGCCAGCACGGTGATCCTGGCGATGCTGTTGCTGGTATTGGCAGTGGATTCGCTGAGTGCCTGGAGCCGGCAGCGCTGGGTCAAGGCGTAAAACACCCCGCCTCGATCATTCGTGCAATCCGCTCAACGTCGGCAAGCGCGCTACCCGGACAGCGCGCTTGCCGGTCGCTTAGTGCGGTGCGCGCGGGATGGTTTTCATCAGGTCTTCAGGGCTGATGTGGCCGACCACGCTGCCCGGTTGCGGCAGGTTGAGGATGTGCCCCTTCATTTTGCCGATGATGTGCATCTCGCACGGTTTGCAGTCGAATTTCAGCGTCAGTACTTCATCGCCGTGAATCAACTGCATCGGCGCGACCTTGGTGCGCACGCCGGTCACGCCTTTGGCCTGTTTCGGGCACAGGTTGAAGGAGAAGCGCAGGCAGTGCTTGGTGATCATCACCGGCACTTCACCCGCCTCCTCGTGAGCTTCGTAAGCAGCGTCGATCAGCTTCACGCCGTGACGGTGATAGAAGTCGCGAGCCTTCTGGTTGTAGACGTTGGCAAGGAACGTCAGGTGCGAATCCGGGTACACCGGCGGCGGACTGGTTTCGGCTTTGCGGCTGCCACGCGGGTGAGCGGAAACACGGGCAGCGGTGAGGTTCTCGATCACTTCACGGCGCAGGGCTTTGAGCTGTGAGTTGGGGATGAAGAACGCCTCTGGCGCATCCAGTTTGATGTCGGTGGCGTGGTACTGCGTGGTGCCGAGTTGACCGAGCAGATCGCGCAGTTGTTCCAGCGCTTGCTCAGGCTTGTTGGCCACACCGAACGGCCCGTCGAGGGTGACGCTGGCGCTGATGCCTTCCTCGCTGGTGGCGGTCACTTCCAGCTGTTGTTCACGCAGACGCGCAACCCAGCTGAGGGCCACGCGACGCTCCGAAGAAGTCTTTTGCAGTGCCTGTTGCCAGTTGTGATCGAGATTGCGATTCAACGGATGATTCGGGCGCAGCTTGTACAGGCCTTCGGGCATTTCGTTCGGCTCGACACGGTAGCGGTAACGCTTCTCGCCGTCTTCCTCGAACTCGCCTTTGGCCTCGGCGATGTTGGCGCGGTAACCGACCACTTCGCGTTTGACCAAGACGTTCAGGCCGTCACCGTTGGACAGCGGCTCGTGGGTCACCACTTGCATGTCACGCTTGGCAACTTTCTCGACGATGCCGACCGGTAGCCCGGTGAAGGTTGGCGAATCGAAGGCGCCGATGTCGATCTTGCGGTCGGTGACGAAGTAATCGGTGCTGCCACGGTGGAAGGTCTTTTCCGGGTCGGGCAGGAAGAAATGCGCGGTGCGACCGCTGGAAGCGCGGGCCAGATCCGGGCGATCTTCAAGGACGTCGTCGAGGCGCTGGCGGTAATAGGCGGTGATGTTCTTCACATAGCCCATGTCCTTGTAGCGACCTTCGATCTTGAACGAACGCACACCGGCTTCGACCAAGGCGCGGATGTTGGCGCTCTGGTTGTTGTCCTTCATCGACAGCAGGTGTTTTTCGTAGGCGATCACGCCACCCTTTTCGTCTTTCAGGGTGTACGGCAAGCGGCAGGCCTGCGAGCAGTCGCCACGGTTGGCGCTGCGCCCGGTCTGCGCGTGGGAAATATTGCACTGGCCGGAGAAGGCCACGCACAACGCGCCGTGGATGAAGAACTCGACGGCGGCGTCGGTTTCATCGGCGATCGCACGGATTTCCTGCAGGTTCAGCTCACGGGCCAACACCAATTGCGAGAAACCGGCCTGATCGAGGAACTTCGCCCGCTCAAGGGTGCGAATGTCGGTCTGGGTCGAGGCATGCAGCTCGATCGGCGGAATGTCCAGCTCCATCACGCCCAGATCCTGGACGATCAGCGCATCGACACCGGCGTCGTACAGCTGATGGATCAGCTTGCGCGCCGGCTCCAGTTCGTTGTCGTGCAGGATCGTGTTGATCGTGGTGAAGATGCGCGCGTGGTAACGACGGGCGAATTCGACCAGCTCGGCGATCTCGCCGACTTCGTTGCAGGCGTTGTGGCGTGCACCGAAGCTCGGGCCGCCGATGTACACGGCGTCGGCGCCGTGGAGGATCGCCTCACGGGCGATGGCGACATCGCGCGCAGGGCTGAGCAATTCCAGATGATGCTTGGGCAAGGACATAGTTTTTTTAGTCAGGCTGTCACGGTAGGAGCGCATTCTACCCCTGAAACGCGCGCCCGGCACGCCTCTGCTGCCCGATGGCTGGCGTCGCGCCACAGATGTCCGCCCTCTATCGACGATGACGCGCCGGCGAAGCTGCACTTACAATGCGCGGACCTTTTGCATCGGCCCGCCCATGGACATCGACCTCGCTCGCACCTTCCTCGAAATCGTCCGCCACGGCAGCCTCGCCGCCGCCGCGCAGAAGCTCTTCGTCACGCAAACGGCAATCACCGCGCGGGTGCAGAAACTCGAAAGCCAGTTGGGCAGCACGTTGTTCGTGCGCAACCGCGCCGGGGCGAAACTGACGCCCAATGGCGAGGCTTTCGTCGTCTACGCCAATCAACTGGTGCAGACCTGGGAAGCGGCGCGCCGCGATCTGCCACTGCCCGAGGGCTATCACAACGTGCTGCACATCGGCGGCGAAGTCAGCCTGTGCAACCCGCTGATGCTCAGTTGGGCTGCCGAACTGCGCGAGAAGATCCCCGGGCATGCCCTGCGCATGGAAATCCGCGACGGCGAAAACCTCCTGCGCCAGCTCGAACTCGGCGTACTCGATGCGGCGCTGGTCTATCAGCCGGAATACTGGCCGGGCCTGCAGGTCGAGCAAGTGCTGGAGGAAAAACTGATTCTGGTGCGTGCGCCCGAGCGCCCGGAACCTTACGTCTATATCGACTGGGGCCCGGATTTCCGCCGTCAGCACGACGCTGCCCTGCCGGAAAAAGCCAAGGCTGCGCTGAGTTTCAACCTCGGCCCGCTGGCCCTGCAATACATTCTCGAACACGGCGGCAGCGGCTATTTCCGCACCCGCGTCGTGCGCACCTATCTGGAGAGCGGCGCCCTCGAAGCCGTGACCAAAGCCCCGGAATTCAGCTATCCGACTTACCTGGTGTACTCGCGCGACCGCGACTCGGCGATCCTGCAACAAGCCTTTGACCTGCTGCGCGAAGTGATCAAGGCCGATGACGACTGGTCGCAGCGCTGGAACCCGTTGAGTTGAGGCGGCTGCTTTGCACCGGAACATGGCGTATGTGACCTCAAGGTCCGGCCTGCACAAACGGCCGGATCGGCTAATCTGCCGGGTATAACCACAATACCGACAGGTGATTGCAGTGAGGCAGACCACCGAGGCATTTCGCAGCCGCTACCGCGCGGCCATTCATCCGTTGTACAACCCGTGGCTGCATGGCGCTTTCGTGCTGCTGTTCGGTGTGTTGGCCATCGGCGTGTTCTGGAGCAGCGTGCACCAGGTCAACTGGCTGGAATGGCTTACGGTGCCGCTGACGCTGTTGTTCTTCAACTTCGGCGTGTACACGGTGCATCGCCATCTCGGCCATCACAAAAAAGCCTTTGCCAAACTGTTCTATGCACGCCACGCCGGCGACCATCACAGCTTTTTCACCCCCGGCCACATGACTTACGACAGCGCTCGCGACTGGCGGGTGATTCTGTTTCCGGCATGGCTGATCGTCGTCCATACGCTGCTGATCACTTTGCCGTTGTGGTGGCTGTTCGCGCAGTTCAACGGCAACGTCGCCGGGCTGTTTGGCGGTTGCATGGTGCTCGGCTACCTGACTTATGAAGTGTTTCATGCCGGCGAACACCTGCCGCCGAGCAACCCGCTGACGCGCCTGCCGTGGATCCGTCAGATGCGCCGCCTGCACGAACTGCATCACCGTCGCGAGCGCATGCAGGAGCGCAATTTCAATATCGTCCTGCCGTTGATGGACTACCTGTTCGGCACCCTGTACTGGGAACCGGAACCCGCCCCTTTGAGCTATTCGAGAATGCCCATGACCCGCATGCAGCACCAGATCGATATCGCCGGCGAACCGGTTGCCGTGCTCGCCTATGCCGCCAGCGTCAGTCGCTGGCCGGAATGGCACCCGTCGTCCTTGCGAATCGACGGCGCACAAGGCCCGCTGCATGCCGGTGCGCATTTCGAAGAGGACATCAATGCTGGCGGACGCGAAGGTCATTTGCGCTGGGAAGTCACGGAGTACTTGCCTGGCCGCCGCTGGTGCGCGCGGGCTCAGGGCGATCATGGTTTGTCGTTGCTGCTGACTTACGAGTGCGCAGCCGAGGCTGGCGGTACGCGGTTTGTGCGCACGCTGGATTACCGCTTTGACGGCCTCGGCATGCGCATTGCCAATCAGTTGTTGCTGAAGCGGCGTATCGATCGCGAATCGGCCGCCTCGATGCTGGCGCTGCGCGACATGGCCACGCAATACCTGGCTGCGGCGAGGGCCAGCGCGTGAGGCTGCGGCATGTTTTTTTGCTGCTGATCATTATCGTCGGGGCTTTTCTGCTGTTGATGCCGACCAGAGTCGAACCGGTGGCCTGGACGCCGCAGCCGGCGCCTTCGTTGACGGCGGGGGTCTACGCCGAAAACCAGCGCCTCAAAGGCGTGGCGCAGGTCGGGCCGAGCGATATCGAAGGCCCGGAAGCGTTGTTGCTGGAAGAGGACTTCCTGATCACCGGCCTGCATGACGGCCGACTGATTCGCACCAGCCTCGACGGCACGCAGCGCAAGGTGCTGGCCGATACCGGCGGGCGACCGCTGGGTCTCGCGCGCCATCCCAACGGGTTGCTGGTGATTGCCGATGGCGTCAAAGGTTTGCTGTCTCTGGATGCTCAGGGACAGTTGATAGCGCTGACCAAGAGTGCCAATGGCGTCGACTTCGGTTTTACCGATGACGTCGCCATCGATAAATCCGGGCATTACGCCTATTTCAGCGATGCTTCCAGCCGCTGGGGCTACGGCCATGACGGCGAGGCCATCATCGAGCATGGCGGCGACGGGCGCCTGCTGCGCTATGACTTTCAGAGCGGTAAAACCAGCGTGTTGCTGGACAAGCTGGAGTTCGCCAACGGCGTGACCCTCGGCCCGGATGACGCCTATGTACTGGTCAATGAAACCGGCGCCTATCGCATCAGCCGTTACTGGCTGAGCGGGCCGAAAGCCGGCACCCATGACCTGTTTATCGACAACCTGCCGGGGCTGCCGGACAACCTCGCGTTCAATGGCAGCAACCGTTTTTGGGTGGCGTTGTATGCGCCGCGCAACGCCCTGCTCGATGCCACTGCCGGGCATCCCTTCGTGCGCAAGATGATTGTGCGGGCGTTGAGCGTGTTGCCGAAACCGGTGGAGAAACGCGGGTTTGCGCTGGGGCTGGATCTGGACGGCAAGGTGATTGCCAATCTGCAGGATGCGAGCAGCGGCAATTACTCGCCGATTACCACGGTGCGCGAGTATGGGCAGTGGTTGTATTTCGGCTCGCTGAAGGCGACGCATATGGCGCGGATGCCGTTGGATGCGGCCCTGAAGTGAACCTGCCGGAGTGGAGTTGATTGACCGGCCCCATCGCTGGCAAGCCAGCTCCCACAGGGTTATTTGCCGTTCACAAATATCGCGTAGAACGCCCTACCTGTGGGCTGGCTTGCCAGCGATAGCGGTCTGTCAGTTACTGGACTTGTCGAACTTGTCCGGATCTTCGTCTTCCGGCAATTCCTCATCCGGCTCTTCAGGGTTGGCCGTGGTATGCGCCGGGCTGTTGGGTTCGGGATGGGTGGGAACCGGGTCGAATGCGCCCTGCTCTTCACTGGGGAATTTGGGATCGTTCATAAGGCACCTCGCAAAGAGTCAGTATAGGAAGACTCTGTACATTCGAGGTGCCGGTCGTGGGCGTCGTTCCAGTCAATTCACCACCGGGGGTCGGTGGCGCGACTGGCGGTCAGGTACGGGCCTGCAGTTGCTCGACGATCTTGTCTTTGACTTGCAAGCGCTTCTCTTTGAGTTTTTTCAGCGTGTCGTCGCTGGGCGCATCCGAAGTCGCCGTCTCGGCCTTGACGACGTCGGCGTCTGCCTGGGAATACTTGTTGATCAGTGCGTCCAGATGTGGATCCGCGGTGCGTTTTTGCTGGATCTCTTCCTTCGTCAGTTTCAAATCCTGTAACAAGTCATGGGTCACCGGCATGGAACACCTCCGTCAGTTGATCGGCAGCCAACGCGACCGATGCGCTGGCCAGTTATCAGAATGGCCTCGGTTGCCCGGTTCTGTCGACCACCTGTCAGACCAGCGGTGTCCGTTCGTCGCCCTGTCGCAAATGCGATAAAACCTTTGTTCGCGCAATTCCCTCCATTGCATAACACCCATAAAAACCTGCGTGGAGATACACCAATGGACGGATTCAAACTGCGTCATCTGGTTCTGGCTGTCGCTTTGAGCAGCGGCATGGGCAGCGCTTTCGCCGCCACTGACAACGATTTTGTCGATAACGCCGCTGCCGGCGGGATTGCCGAGATCGAAGCGAGCCGTCTGGCCCTGGAAAAAAGTTCGTCGGCCGACATCAAGGCTTTCGCCAACATGATGATCACTGACCATGGCAAGGCCAACGACGAGCTGGCCAGCATTGCCAAGGCCAACGACATCGAAGTCCCCGACAGCACGACGCTGGTCAAGCAGGCCAAGGAAAAGATCCTCGACATGCGCGATGAATCCTTCGATGCGGCCTACGCCAACAACCAGGTCAAGGCCCACGAAGAAACCATCGAGTTGTTCAAGAAACAAGCCAACACCGTGACCGACGACAAGGTCAAAGGCGCCACCGAACTCAAGGGCTTCGCGCAGAAAATGCTCCCGGGGCTGGAAAAACACTTGGCGGCAGCGAAAGAGCTGCAAGCCAAACATCCGAGCAAATAATCCCTCTGTTTCGTCACAAAAAAGGCCGCATCCTCGGATGCGGCCTTTGTTTATCTGCGCAAATCAACCGCCATCGGTATCGATATCCGCATCCGTCTCCTCATCCGGGCTGGCCCGGTCAGGCTGCGGCTTGAAGCCCGGACTGAACTCGTTGTCGTTGTCCGTGTGCCGGTTCTTCTGATCCACCGCCGGATCGGCGCTTTGCACCTGATCGTCTTCGCCCTGTGGCAGGGTCGGCGCGGGTTGCCCCGGAACCTGCGGGTCAATCGCCGGATCATTGCGATTGATCGGCTCGGCGGATTGATTTTGCGGATTTTTCGATTGCTCGTTCATGGCCACCTCGTTCGTCAAAGCCAGCGCGACTGCAACCAGCCGGGCCTTGAAGATTCGAAGCCTGTATCGCGCCAACGTTCAAAACATCGCCGCTCGCCTTCTCGCCGACTAGAGTTAGCAAAGTCTTTCTTGCGCCAAATCAAAAATATCCGCGCCGGAAGGAACAACTATTTCATACGGCAAATGTCATTGAATTCGCGCCGCTCATATTTTATCGATCGGCCCCCCATTCGCTACGGAGCAACAGGCACATGGCAGCACTGCAGAACAGCACCCTCGACGCGCTGAAAAAACAACAAACGCAACTGCTGAACGAATGGATCAGCGGCCTCGAAGCCAGCGGCGCCACGCGCAACCTCAAGGATCACGACATCCAGCAACAGACTACCGAGTTCCTGCAGCTGGTGGTCAGTGGCATCGAGAACGACAATGGCACCAACATCGCCGCGCCGGGCTGGGAAAGCACCCGCCAGTTTCTCGAAAAGCTCTCGCACAGTCGTGCCCTGCTCGGCCAGGACTCGCAACAGACCGCGAGCTTCATCTTTGCCCTCAAAGGCCCGCTGTTCAATCTGCTGCAAGCGCACTACAAAGAACAACCGGCACTGCTCGCTGAACAACTCTGGGAAGTCTCGGAGCTGCTCGATGCATTCGGCCTGCACACCATCCGCACTTTCCAGAAATCCCGCGAAGCGGTGATCAAGCGTCAGCAGGAAGAACTGCTGGAACTGTCGACCCCGGTGGTCAAACTGTGGGACGGCGTGCTGGCGCTACCGATGATCGGCACCCTCGACTCGCAACGTACGCAAGTGGTGATGGAGTCGTTGCTGCAACGCATCGTCGACACCGGTTCGGAAATCGCCATCATCGATATCACCGGCGTGCCGACCGTTGACACCCTCGTCGCCCAGCACCTGCTGAAAACCGTCACCGCGATCCGCCTGATGGGCGCTGATTGCATCATCAGCGGCGTGCGTCCGCAAATCGCGCAGACCATCGTCCACCTCGGCCTCGACCTGCAAGGCGTGGTGACCAAGGCCAATCTGGCCGACGCGCTGAAACTGGCCCTGACCCGCCTGGGTATCAGCCTCGTCAAGACGGTTTAAGCATGGAACGTATCCCGATTCTTCAAATGGGCGACTTCCTGCTGGTGACCATTCAGGTCGACATGCATGACCAACTCGCCCTGACCCTGCAGGACGACTTGTCCGAACGCATCAGCAAAACCTCGGCGCGCGGGGTGTTGATCGACATCTCGGCGCTGGACATGGTCGACTCGTTCATCGGCCGGATGATCGGCACGATTTCCGGCCTGTCGAAAATCATGGACGCCGAGACTGTATTGGTCGGTATGCAGCCAGCGGTCGCGATTACCCTGGTTGAACTCGGCATGACCCTGCCCGGCGTCAGCACCGCCCTTAACGTCGAGCGCGGGATGAAACTGCTACGGGAACGAGTATTGCAACAATGACCGTGCGCAGTAGCGGTACTCAACCCATCCATATCGAGCAAGACGTGGTGCTGGCGCGCCAGACTGCGCGCAAGCTGGCCACCGAGTGCGGCATGCGCCTGATCGACTTGACCAAAATGGTCACGGCCGTCAGCGAACTGGCGCGCAACACCATGGTTTACGGCGGTGGCGGCGACATGGACTGGCAAATTCTCGATGAGGATCACAAGGTCGGTCTGCGCCTGACGTTTCGCGATGAAGGCCCGGGCATTGCCGATATCAAACTGGCGATGACCGACGGCTGGACGTCCGGCAGCGGCATGGGGCTGGGCCTGACCGGCGCGAAACGGCTGGTCGAAGAGTTCGAACTCGACACCGAGCCCGGCAAAGGCACGCGCATAACGATCACCCGATGGACATGAATATCGTTGGGTCGCTGACCCAGGTTCTGCCGATCGAAGACAGCAGCCAGATCGGTCATGCCCGCCGCACCGCGCAGCAACTCGCCGAACAGCATGGCTTCGATGAGCGTGATGCCGGGCGTGTCGCTTTGGTCGCCACTGAACTGGCGAGCAATGTGCTCAAACACGCCACCCACGGCGAACTGCATCTACGCGCATTACCTCGGCCCGCCGGTTTCGGCATCGAAATGCTCGCAGTCGATCGTGCGCAGGGTTTTGATCTGCAGGCGTGCCTGGCCGACGGGTTTTCCACCGGCGGCACACAAGGCATCGGCCTCGGCGCGATATCGCGGCTGACCGAGGTATTCGATGTGTATGCCGATGCCCGTGGCGCGGTGTTGTTGGCACGCCTTTACCCGCGCACCGACCGCGAACCGGACATCCGCTATGGCGTCAGTCAGCATTCGTTGCACGACGATCCGGCGTGCGGTGACGTCTGGTACCTGGCGTATGAAGGCGCCAGCATCAGCGTCCTGGTGATCGACGGCCTCGGTCATGGAGAGGAAGCCGAGCGCGCCGGTCGCGCCGGGGCGAAAGCCTTTGCCCTGACGCCGTTTGCCGATCCGGTGATGTTGATGGAAGACATGCACCGCGACATGATCGGCACTCGCGGCGGCGCCGTTGCGTTCACCCAGTTCGACGGCAGGCGCGACAGCCTGACGTTCGCCGGTGTCGGCAACATTGGCGCCAGTCTGATCGCCGCTGACAAATCGCGCGGGCTGGCCTCGCATCCAGGTATCGTCGGCGTGCAATACCGAAAAGCCCGGCCCTTTGACTATGCTCACGTGAACGGACATCTATTGATCATGTACAGCGACGGCTTGCAGTCCCGTTGGAATCTACAAGACTACCCCGGCCTGGTGCACCGCCATCCCGCCGTGATAGCCAGCGTCCTGCACCGCGATTTCAGTCGCGGGCGTGACGATGCAACGGTGCTGGTCGTTGCCCTGGAGGCCGCCCATGGCTGAGTCGCCCATTTTGAGCAGCGCTGAACAGACCGCGCTGATTGCGCAGTTGCAGAGCGAAACTGCGGCCCTGCGCGAAGAACTCGATGAGACCAATCAGGGCGTGCTGGCCCTGTACGCCGAACTCGACATACAGGCCGAAGAGCTGCGCCAGGCTTCGGACTTGAAGAGCCGTTTCCTGTCGTACATGAGCCATGAATTCCGCACGCCACTGGGTTCGATCCTGAGCATCAACAGCCTGCTCGCCGATGAACTCGACGGCCCGCTCAGCCCGGAACAGCACAAGCAGGTGGCGTTCGTCAGCACGGCGGCGCGCGAGCTCAGCGACATGGTCGATGACTTGCTCGATCTGGCCAAGATCGAGGCCGGGCGCATCACCATCTCACCGGCATGGTTCGACATGTTCGACCTGTTTTCCGCGTTGCGCGGGATGTTCCGGCCGATTGTCGATGCGAGCGCCGTCGACCTGATTTTCGAAGAGCCGATCGGCCTGCCGCGTCTGTACACCGACGACAAGAAACTCGCGCAGATCCTGCGTAATTTCATTTCCAACTCGCTGAAGTTCACCACCCGTGGCGAAGTGCGGGTCTCCGCACAGCTTGAAGGTGCGGATAAAGTGCGCTTTGCCGTCAGCGACACAGGAATCGGTATCGCGCCGGAGCTGCATGGCGCATTGTTCGAAGACTTTTCCCAGGTCGACTCGCCGTTGCAGAAACGTCTGCGCGGCACCGGCCTGGGCTTGTCCCTGTGTAAACGCTTTGCCGCCCTGCTCGGTGGTGAAGTCGGGCTGGAAAGCACGCCGGGGGTCGGTTCGACCTTTTTCGTGATCATTCCGCTGGCGATCGCTCTGGAGAACGTCGATGAAACGTGACATCCGCCTGTTGATCGTCGATGACAACGTCGCCACCCGCTACGCCCTGCGCCGTCGTCTGGAACGCCACGACTACCAAGTGCTCGAAGCCGGTACCGGTAGCGAGGGCCTGGCGCTGATCGAGAGCGAGCCGCTCGACGCGCTGATCCTCGACGTCAATCTGCCGGACATGAGCGGTTTCGACATCGTCCGTATCCTCCGTGCTGATATCCGTACCGCCCTGCTGCCAGTGATTCACGTTTCCGCCGCATCGATCCAGACCGGCGACATCATCACCGGTCTGGACGCCGGCGCCGACGCGTACCTGATTCACCCGGTCGACGCCGACGTGCTGCTGGCGACCCTGCGCACCCTGCTGCGCGTGCGCGACACGGAAAACGCCCTGCGCGAGAGCGAGGCGCGCTTCCGGGAGATTTTCGCCAATGTTTCTGCGCCGATTGCGGTGCTCGATGCCAGTCTGAAAGTGCATGAATGCAACCATGCCTTCGCGCAATTGATACTGGACAACAGTGATCCGCAGATCCTCCGGGAATGCTTCGCCGACGAGCAAAGCGCAATCCTCAACGAACTGCGCCTGCGGCTGGTCGATGGCGAGCGCTGGAAAGGCACGCTGAACATGCGCGTGCAGGGCGAGATTCGCGAGACTGAATGGCAGATCTCACCGTATCGCACGCCGGAGCTGAGCCTGGTGTTCGTCGAGGATGTCACCGAACACCGCCACCGTGAGCGCTCGCATCTGGCCCGCCTCGACGACACCACCACGCAACTGGCCAAGGAAACCGCCGAGCGTGTGCGTGCCGAGGCGCAATTGCTGCAAGTGCAGAAGATGGACGCGCTGGGCAAGTTGACGGGCGGCATCGCGCACGACTTCAACAACCTGCTGACCGGGATCATCACCAGCCTAGAACTGATCCAGAAACGCATCGCCGATCAGCGCCTGGACAAAGTGCAGTTCTATACCGAGGCGGCGCTGAATTCGGCCATGAGTGCGGCGTCCCTCACCCATCGTCTGCTGGCGTTTGCCCGCCAGCAGCCGCTGGACACGCGACCGGTGGACATCAACGAACAGGTGCGCTCGCTGGAAGAATTGTTGATGCGCACCATCGGCGAACGCATCACTCTCAAACTCGAGCTGACCAGCAAACCGGCGATTGCGCTGGTTGACCCGGTGCAACTGGAAAGCGCGGTGTTGAACCTGGTGATCAACGCCCGCGATGCGCTGCCTGCGGGCGGCAATATCTGGGTCAATACCTACGCGGCTTACTCGCATGGCGATCCGAATCTGGCCGATGGCGCGTATGTGGCGCTGTCGGTGCGCGATGACGGCACGGGGATTGAACACAGCGTGATCGACAAGGTCTTCGACCCGTTTTTCACCACCAAACCGCTGGGCCAGGGCACTGGCCTGGGTTTGTCGACGATTTATGGTTTTGCCCGGCAGTCCGGCGGCGATGCGCATATTCGCAGCGTCGCGCGACGCGGTACCGAGGTGACCATCATGTTGCCGGCGACCAGCGATCCAACCGGCGCCGACATTCCGGCAGCGGCTATCGATCCGCAAGGCACCGGTGAGCATGTGTTGATTGTCGAGGACATGGCCTCGGTGCGCATGTTCGTCACCGAAGTGCTGGAGGACGCCGGTTATCGCTGCACCCAGGCGGCGGATATCGAAACGGCGCTGGAGCGCTTGCAGAACGATGCGTCGATCAATCTGCTGCTGACCGACGTTGGTCTACCGCGCATGAGCGGGCGCGAATTGGCGGATGTAGCGCGGGGCTGGCGCGAGGGCTTGCCGATCCTGTTCATGACCGGTTACGCGGAAACCGCGATCAATCGCCAGGTGTTTCTCGGCAGCGGCATGGACATGCTGGTCAAACCGTTCCAGATCAGCGAACTGCTCGACAAGGTGCGCCGCACCCTCGACGGTAGCTGAGTAGTTGAGCTCACTGGCTTGACATCAATCAATGTGGGAGCGGGCTTGCTCGCGAATGCGCTGGATCAGTCACTTCAGATATCGACTGAAAAACCGTCTTCGCGAGCAAGCCCGCTCCCACAGGTCATGTGTGTTTATGGGTTCAAGGCACGGGCCAGAAACGGCGCGGTCTTGCTCTTCTTGCTCGCCGCGACTTTCTGCGGTGTGCCGGCCACGACTATCCTGCCACCCTGATCCCCCGCACCCGGACCGATGTCGATCACCCAGTCACTCTGTGCGACCACGCGCATTTCGTGTTCGACGACGATCACCGTATGCCCCGCCGTCACCAGCGTATCCAGCTGTTCGAGCAACCGGTCGACATCGCGCGGATGCAGCCCGGTGGTCGGTTCATCCAGCACATACAGCGTCGCGCCGCGCTGGTTGCGCTGCAACTCGGTGGCCAGTTTGATGCGTTGCGCTTCGCCGCCGGAAAGCTCCGTGGCCGGTTGCCCGAGGCGCAGATAACCCAGGCCGATATCGCGCAGCACCTCCAGCGAGCGACGAATCCCCGCCTGCTCGGCGAACACCGGCACCGCTTCATCGACGGTCAGTTGCAGCACCTGCGCGATGCTCAAGCCGTCCCAGAGGATCGCCAGGGTCTGCGGGTTGTAGCGCGCGCCATGGCAGGTCGGGCATGGCGCATACACGCTGGGCATGAACAACAATTCAACGCTGACGAACCCTTCGCCCTCGCACGTGGCGCAACGACCCTTGGCGACGTTGAAGGAAAACTGCCCGGCGTCATAGCCTGTCGCCCGTGCTTCGGGCGTCGCGGCAAACAGTTTGCGCACGTTATCGAACAACCCGGTGTAAGTCGCCAGATTGGAGCGTGGCGTGCGGCCGATGGGTTTCTGATCGACCTGCACCAGACGCTTGATCGACTCCAGCCCCGCCGTGACCTGGCCGCTGCTGACCTGAGGCGCATCGTCCTCAAGGCTGAGTTCTTCCGGTTCCGCCTCAACGGTCGGACGCCCCAATTGCGCACCGACCAGCTCCAGCAACGCCTGACTGACCAGACTCGACTTGCCCGATCCGGAAACGCCCGTCACCGAGGTGAAACAGCCCAAGGGAAATTCGGCGCTGAGGTTATTCAGGTTATTGCGCGTGATGCCGTCGAGTTTCAGCCACGCCGTCGGTTTACGCGCTGTGCGGTTTTGCCGTGAGGTTTCGGCGAACAGATAGGCGCGGGTCTGCGATGCGTCGATCCCGGCCAGTCCCGCTGGCGGGCCGCTATACAAGACCTGACCGCCCTTCTCGCCCGCCGCCGGGCCGACGTCGATCAACCAGTCGGCACGGCGCATGGTTTCCAGATCATGCTCGACCACGAACAGCGTATTGCCGTCAGCCTTGAGCCGTTGCAACGCCTCGAACAGCGCCTCGCCATCGGCTGGATGCAAACCGGCGGAAGGTTCGTCGAGCACGTAGATTACGCCAAACAGTTGCGAGCCCAATTGCGTGGCCAGCCGCAGCCGTTGCAACTCGCCGGACGACAGCGTCGGCGTGCTGCGCTCCAGCGCCAGATAGCCGAGACCGAGATCGGTCAGCGTGCTGACGCGCTCGAGCAGATCCTCGGCAATGCGCTGCGCCGCCAGACGTTTTTCCAGCGACAGGTTGGGCGTGTGCCGCACGTCCGGGGCACTGGCGTGGCCACTGGCGCCGTGAGCCACGCGCTGCTGGCGGGCTTCGCGGGTTTGCGCGTGGCTCAGGGTTTCACCGCTTTCTTCGGCATGCTCCAGGTAACTTTGCGCCGCTACCGGTTTCAACACTTCAGCCACTTGCAGCAATGGCATCTGCGACAGCTCGCCAATGTCGTAGCCGGCAAACGTCACTGACAACGCTTCGCGCTTCAGGCGCTTGCCATCGCACAACGGGCACGGGCTGCCGAGCATGAACTGCGAGACGCGCTTCTTCATCAGCGCACTTTGCGAATGGCTGAAGGTGTGCAGGATGTAGCGCCGGGCGCCGCTGAAGGTGCCCTGATAGCTCGGCTCCAGCTTGCGCTTGAGCGCCTCGCGGGTTTCTTCCGGGGTCAGCCCGGCATACACCGGCACGGTCGGGGTTTCTTCGGTGAAGAGAATCCAGTCGCGCTGCTTTTTCGGCAGTTTCTTCCACGGGATGTCGACGTCAATGCCCATGGTCACGAGGATGTCGCGCAGGTTCTGGCCCTGCCAGGCCAGCGGCCAGGAGGCGACGGCGCGCTGACGGATGGTCAGGTTCGGATCCGGCACCATCAGCGCTTCGGTGACTTCGTAAACCCGACCCAGGCCATGACATTGCGGGCAGGCGCCTTGTGGCGTGTTCGGCGAAAAATCCTCGGCGTACAGCATCGGCTGCCCCGGCGGGTAACTGCCGGCGCGGGAATAGAGCATGCGGATCAGGCTCGACAAGGTGGTGACGCTGCCTACTGATGAGCGCGTGCTCGGCGTGCCACGCTGTTGTTGCAGGGCCACAGCGGGTGGCAGTCCTTCAATCGAGTCGACATCCGGCACGCCGACCTGATCGATCAGGCGCCTGGCATACGGCGCCACTGATTCGAAATAACGCCTTTGCGCTTCGGCATACAAGGTGGAAAACGCCAGCGAGGATTTGCCCGAACCGGACACCCCGGTGAACACCACCAGCGCATCGCGGGGGATGTCGACGTCGACATTCTTCAGGTTGTGTTCACGCGCGCCACGGACCCGGACCATGCCGGCGGGCGCTTTGGAATTACGCTTGGAAGTCATTGGCGGGCCTTGATCGAAGAACAGAAAAAACGTCTATGACTAATGAGGCCTCATTGATTGCGGAGTTCATTGTGGCGAGGGGATTTATCCCCGTTGGAGTGCGAAGCGCTCCCCTGCATTTTTCCAGTTGAACCGCATTCTCAGGGTTTACGACTGCTGCGCAGCCGAACGGGGATAAATCCCCTCGCCACAGGTAACTCCCTACAGAGCTCGAGTAGGCTCAGGGCTCTGTCCCAGTCAGGCACTGAGCACCACTCGAATCATCTGCAACATCGCCTCTGGGCTGTACGGTTTGCCCAGCAGATGCGTGTCGGGACTCAACTGGTGATTGCGCGAAATGATGTCGCGGGTATGCCCGGAGGTGAACAGCACCGGCACCGGCGGCGTCTGCACTTTGGCCCAGGCAGCCAGATCGGAGCTTTTGATCAGGCCGGGCATGACCACGTCAGTGAAGATCAGATCCACCGCAACGCCTTCCAGCAACATCTGCATCGCCATGTCGCCATTGGCGGCGGTCAACACCTGATAACCCTCTTCGCGCAGCAACTCGACTGCCGAGGCGCGCACCGCGTCGTTGTCCTCGACCACCAGAATGCTTTCGTGGCCGCCGTTCTGCTGCCTCTGCAGGTTGGGCGATTCATCCAGAACCGGGCGCAAACTGCGCGGGAAGTACAACTGCACCCGCGTGCCCTCACCAACCGTGCTGTCGATCTCGACGTGGCCGCCGCTCTGTTTGACGAAGCCGAAAACCATGCTCAAGCCCAGCCCGGTGCCCTGACCGTCGGCCTTGGTGGTGAAGAAGGGTTCGAACACCTGCTCGAGAATCTGTGACGGGATACCACCGCCGGTATCACTGACCGCGACCCGGACAAACTCGCCAGGGACGATGCCTTTGCCGCTGCAAAACTCGCGATCGAGCTGCACGTTGGCGGCGCTGAGACCAATGGTGCCCTCGCCTTGCATGGCGTCGCGGGCGTTGATCGCCAGGTTGAGAATGGCGTTTTCCAGTTGATTGCGGTCAACGTTGATGTGCCACGGCACCGGCGGCAGCTGCACATCGATCTGAATGGTTTCGCCCAGCGCGCGCTGGAGCAATTCGCCGACGCCTTCGAAAATCTGCTGCGGATTGCACACCGCCGGCGACAGCGGTTGCCGACGGGCGAACGCAAGCAGTTGCGAAGACAGCTTGGCGCCACGCTCGACCGCCGCCAGCGAGGCACTGACGCGGCGCTGCACGTTGGCATTTTCCGGCTCATGCCGGGCCAGTAAATGCAGGTTGCCGGCAATCACTTGCAGCAGGTTATTGAAGTCGTGCGCGACGCCTCCGGTGAGACCGCCAATGGCTTCGAGCTTCTGCGACTGGCGCAATTGCTCTTCCGCTGCCAGCCGCGCCTCGACTTCTTCGGCGACGCGCTGTTCGAGGTTGCGGGTAAATCTGAGCAGGGATTCTTCAGCGTTCTTGCGCTCATGGATGTCGATCAGCACGCCGGGAAAACGCAGCGGCTCGCCGTGCTCGTTGAATTCGCAACCGCCGCTGGCCAGCACCCACAGATAACTGCCATCGCTGCGCCGGACGCGGTATTCGGCGTTGTACGGCTCGCCGGTCTGCACCGAATGGGCGACGCGCTCCTGCACCCAGGCGGAGTCGTCGGGATGAATGCGCGACTCGGCGATATCTTGCCGCAGATTGCTCAAGTCCTGGTCGGGCGGATAGGAGAACGTGCGGGCGAAACGCTCGTCGGCCGACAGCGTATTGTTCTTCACGTCCCAGACGAACGAACCGAGCAAAGCCCCGGCATTCAAGGCCAGGCGCACCCGTTCGTTGTCGGCGCGATAAGCATGTTCGGCGGCTTGGCGCAGGCGTTCGGAATGCATGAATTCGGTGGTTTCGACCACCATCGCCATGACCCCGGCGGGCATCCCGTCATCATTCGCCACCGGGCTGTAATACAGATCCATCCAGACGTCTTCAGGCACGCCATCGCGCAGCAGCACCAGCTCTTTATTGCGAAAGGACAACGTGCCGCCGGCCAGACAGGTATCAACCACATGCCGGTTGAACTCGGCGACTTCCGGCCAGCCCAGTTCTACCGGTGAACCGAGCAGATACGGATGCCGACCACCGGCAAATATCGAGTAGGCGTCGTTGTAGATCATGTAGCCGGAGCGACCCCAGAGCATGACCATTGGCAGCGGCGACGCGAGCATCAATTGCACCGCACTGCACAGGCTGGCCGGCCAGCTATTGAGCGGGCCAAGTTCGGTAGGGCTCCAGTCGAACGCACAAATACGCCCGGCCATCTCGCCTTTCCAGCCGTCACAACCGTGGCTATCGGATAAAAACTGCATCGCCTGACTCAGTGTCCTGTGCTGATTGCCCGGTAATTTACGACGCCAATACAACACGACGCCCGTCTGTTTCGAGCGTCTTGCGTCGTATTGGTTTCATATGAGGTATAGCCGATTTCATCCCCGTCCGGGGACTAGACCCCGATCAGGTGCTTGAGCGGATGGTAGCCAGTTTTCATCTTCGCGGCGACGTCGAGAATGGCCTTCTCGATACCGTTCAGGTGCATGCAGGTCAGTTCGATGGCAGCGCTCTGATTGCCGGCCTCGATGTACTCGATCAGGCGTAAATGTTCATCGTCGCGGCAGGCTTCGTGGCTGTCGTCATCCAGCGCGGCGGCATACAGCGAGGCGCGCGAAATCAGTTTCTGGAACCAGTCGAGCAACACCGGATTGTTCAGGCTGCGCGCCAGTTTGATGTGGAACTCGCCGAGCAGATGGATCAGTCGCTCATGGTCACCCGCAGCGTGCGCTTCGTCTTCGAGCAGCAGGTGTTCACGCAGATCCTGCATCGCGGCGGTGTCCTTGCGGCGACACAGTTCGGTGACGATGCCGATCTCGATCAGCCGGCGGGTTTCGAACAGCGAACGAATCTCTTCGTTGCTCGGCAACGACACCGATGCACCTTTATTGGGCTCGGTGGTGACCAGGCCATCGGCCTCCAATTGCTTCAATGCAGCACGCACCGACGTGCGGCTGACATTAAATAATTCGGCCAACGAGGCCTCGCCCAGTTTCATTCCCGGGCGCAACGAACGCTTGCTGATCGCCTCGTAAACCCCTTGGTAGACGCGGTCGACCGTGGTTTCCAGTTTCTTCTCGGTCATTCGAACACTCCTTTGGCGTCAGGCAACCTGCCCCTGGCGATGCACGGCCATGGAAAAAGGGGGTTGCACACGCAGATTAATCCGGGTATTTCTAAATTGCATTCAGATATTGCATACAATAAATAGAGGATTGCACCATTATGGGTCAACCAATAGCAATTGAAGTGCGCAACGTCTCAAAACGCTACTCCGACGATCCTGGCCTTGCGCCGGCCCTCGACAATGTTTCGGTGAACATCGCCGACAATGAATTCTTCACCCTGCTCGGCCCCTCGGGCTGCGGCAAAACCACCTTGCTGCGGACCATCGCCGGCTTCGAACACGTCAGTGAAGGCGAGATTCGCCTGGCCGGCGAACCAGTCAACGATCTGCCGCCGTTCAAGCGTCGGGTCAACACGGTGTTCCAGAGTTACGCGCTGTTTCCGCACATGAGTGTTGCGCAGAATATCGCCTTCGGGCTCGAGATGCAGGGTCTTGATCGCAAGTTGATCCCCGAGCGCGTCATCGAGATGCTCGCGCTGGTGCAAATGGAGCACCTGGCCGCGCGCAAACCGGCCGAACTATCGGGTGGCCAACAACAGCGCGTAGCTCTGGCTCGGGCCTTGGCGCCGAAACCGAAAGTGCTGTTGCTCGACGAACCGCTGTCAGCACTCGACTTGAAGCTGCGCAAGGAAATGCAGGTCGAACTCAAGCGTGTGCAGAAAGAAGCCGGAATCACGTTTATCTTCGTCACCCATGATCAGGAAGAAGCGCTGACCCTGTCCGACCGCATCGCCGTGATGTCGGCCGGCAAAATCCTGCAGATCGGTACGCCGACCGACATCTATGAACAGCCGAAACACCGCTTTGTCGCGCAGTTCATCGGCGACATCAACTTCCTCCCCGGCCAGCTCAAGCACGGCGAACACAACGAAAAACTCTTCGTGCCAAACGGCATGCCGATCGAAATCCCGTGTCAGCAACAGAGCTTTACCGGCAGCAGCGTGCAACTGGCGTTTCGCCCGGAACGTTCGCAACTGGTCGACGCCAGCCAGCCGCATCATCTGCGCGGGGTCATCGAAGCGGTGCTCTACGTCGGCACCGCGACGCTGTACCAGTGCCGGTTGAACAACGACATCAAGGTCATGCTGCGCGAAAACAACGAAGGCCTGAACCGTGGTCGCGCCGTCGGTGAACGCGTCGCCGTGCACCTGCCACCGCACGCCTGCCTGTTGATGGAGGCCTGAGATGAGCGTCAGCAGCACTTCCCCCGCTCTCAACCGCGCGCTGTTGCTCAGCCCGGTGGTGTTGACCCTGCTCGCCCTGATCGCCATTCCGTTGGGGATCATGGGCTACATCAGCTTGCTGCCGCGCAACACCTATGGCGGCGTCGACTGGCAAGCGCAATGGCAATTGCAGAGTTACGTGCAGCTGTTTTTCCAGGAAGGTTTCGATGGCGAACTGGAGCTGAATTGGGTCTACGCCCAGGCGCTGTTGCGCTCGGTGCTACAGGCCGGCGGCACCACCGTGCTGTGCTTTCTGCTCGGTTTTCCGGTGGCGTTGTGGATGTCGAGCCTGACCCCGCGCCGGCGCAACCTGATGGTCTTGCTCATCACCATTCCGTTCTGGACCAACCTGCTGATCCGCAACTACGCGTGGCTGATCATCCTGCGCGAACACGGCTGGGTCGCGCAAAGCCTCAACGCACTGTTCCCGAGTGCCGGCGGCATCACCCTGCTCTACAACGATTTTGCGGTAAGTGTCGGTCTGGTCTACAGCTTCCTGCCGTTCATGATTCTGCCGATCTATTCGACGCTGGAGAAACTCGACTGGCGTCTGGTCGAAGCCGCTTACGACCTCGGCGCCAATCGCTGGCACGCGTTGCGGCGGATCATCCTGCCGCTGTCGATGCCCGGCGTAATTGCTGGCGCGTTGCTGGTGTTTGTGCCGAGCCTCGGCGCCTTCATTACCCCGGCGATTCTCGGCGGCGGCAAGACGCTGATGATCGGCAACCTGATTCAGCAACAGTTCGGCACGGCGCGTAACTGGCCGCTGGGCAGTTCGCTGTCGTTCCTGTTGCTGGCGATTCTGCTGGTGTCGCTGGTGCTTTACGCGCTGTACAGCCGCCGTGCGGCGAAGACTATTCATCGGGGGGCGAAAGCATGATTTCCCTGCACCTGAAAAAACTCCCGGCAACCCGCGAAATCAGCCTGCTGATCCTCGCTTATCTGTACCTGCCGATTTTCGTGTTAATCGCCTACAGCTTCAACGCCAACCGTTCGGCGACGGTGTGGACCGAGTTCTCGTTTGCCTGGTACGGGCGGATTCTGGCCAATCCGTCGATCCAGACGGCGGCGCTGAATTCGATCATCGTCGCGACCCTCGCCACGGTCTGCGCCACAGCGATTGCACTGCTCGCGGCGCTGGCCACTTACCGGCCGTTCTACGGGCAGAAAATGGTCGAGGGCGGGATCAACCTGCCGCTGATCCTGCCGGAGATCGTCACCGCTGTGGCGACCTTGCTGCTGTTCATGGCGCTGGGCATCAAGCTCGGCTTGCTCACGGTGATCGTCGCGCACATCGGCTTCTGCATTCCTTTCGCTTACCTGCCGATTCGTGCGCGCCTCAACGATCTCGACAAGAGCCTGCTGGAAGCGGCGAACGATCTGTACGCCAATCCATGGCAGATATTCCGCCGCGTGACCTTGCCGCTGTTGTGGCCGGCGGTGCTGTCCGGTGCAGTGCTGGCGTTCGTGGTCAGTCTCGACGATTTCATCATGACCTTCTTCGTCGCCGGCCCCGGTTCGACGACGTTGCCGGTGTACATCTTCTCGGCGATCAAGGCTGGCGTGACCCCGGAGATCAACGCGATCTCGACGCTGATGCTGGTGATTTCGATTGTCCTGGTGGTGCTGGCCTTCTGGCTGGGCCAACGCGGTAAACAACCATAAATCTGGAGCGCTCTCATGAAAGTCAAAAGCATGCGTTTGGCAGTATCCGGTCTGGCCCTGAGTTGTTTCACCGCGTTCGGCGCTTACGCCGCCGAGCAGAAAGAGCTGTTTTTCTACAACTGGACCGACTACTACCCGGTCGATCTGCTGGCCAAGTTCGAGAAGGAAACCGGGATCAAGGTGACCATGGACGGCTACGACAGCAACGAAACCCTGCTCGCCAAATTGCAGGCCGGCGGCGCCGCGTATGACGTGATCGTGCCGTCGCAATCGATCATGCAGACGCTGATCAAGCAGGACTTGCTGATGGAAATCGACACGCCGACCCTGAGCAATTTCCAGTACGTGAAGGGACCGTTCCGTGATCCGAGCTTCGACCCTGGGCGTAAGTTTTCGGCGCCGTATCTGTGGGGCACCACCGGGTTTTCCTACGACAGCGCGCGGGTGCCGGGCGGCAAACTGGATGACTCGTGGAAGGAGTTCTTCGAACCGCGCAAGGAGCTGCAAGGCCAGCTCGCCGCGCTGGATACGTCGAGCAGCGTGATCAACGCCGCCAGCCATTACCTGAACGTCGACGAATGCAGCGAAAACCCGCAGGACGCCAAGCGCATTCTGGAGTTGCTGCAAAAGCAGAAGCCGTTTTTGAAGATGTACAGCTCCGACAACACCGTCGACCGCATGGCCTCGGGCGAGGTGATCATGATGCAGAACTGGAACGGCTCGACGGCGCGGGCGACGTTGCAGAAGAGCACGATCAAGTATGTCTATCCGCGTGAAGGCCTGGCGATGTTCCAGGACAACTTTGCCGTGCCGAAAAGCGCGCCGCACCCGGGTAACGCGAAGATTTTTATCGACTGGATGATGAAGCCGGAGAACGCCGCAGCGGTGTCCAACGCGATTGCTTACGCCAACGGGATTCAGAGCGATTCGTTGCTTGATCCGAAGTGGAAAGTGATGGACGCAATCAACATGCCCGACGAATACGCCTCGCGTTTGCGGCCTGAGAAGGAGTGCAGCAACAAGGCGCGGGAGCTGCAGGATCGCATTTGGTCGAAGCTCAAGGGTTGATCCGAGACCGAGGCGCGGCCTTCGCGAGCAAGCCCGCTCCCACAGGGGATTTTGATTGCCAACAATTTTGAGTTCAACACTGAGCCCATGTGGGAGCGGGCCGCTCGCGAAGGCGCCCGCTCCCACATTTTGGAATGCGTCTCCCTGTGGGAGCGGGCTTGCTCGCGAAGGGACCCGCCCGGACACCCTGAACCTGAGGTAAAGAAATGACCCAGCCACACTGGCTCCGCAACGTGCGCCCCTACGGCGCCGCCGCCGAAGATCTGCTGATCGAAAACGGTCGGTTCACTCAACGCCGACCCGCTACCAACACGCCGCTGGCCGCCAGCGATATCGATGGCCAACATCAACTGCTTACCGCAACCTTGGTCGAAAGCCACGTCCACCTCGACAAAACCCTCTACGGCCAACCCTGGCGCCCCAACAGCGCCGGGCCGACGCTCAAGGACTACATCAGCAACGAACGGCGCATCCTCCGTGAAGTCAACGCCCCCATCGCCGAACGCGCCGGCGCCCTGCTGGAAAACTGCATCGCCCGAGGCTCGCTGACCCTGCGTTGCCACGTCGACATCGACCCGGAATTCGGTCTGCGTCACGTCGAAGCCATGCAACTACTGCGCGAACGCTACAAAGACCTGATCGACCTGCAACTGGTGGTCTTCCCGCAAACCGGCCTGATCAGCCGCCCCGGGACCGCCGAATTGATGCGCGAGGCGATGACGCTGGGCGTGGAAAACGTCGGCGGGCTCGACCCGTGCGGCATCGACAACGACCCGATCGCGCAGCTGGATTTCGTCTTCAAACTCGCGGCGGAATTCGGCCGTGGCGTTGATATTCATCTGCACGACAAAGGTGAACTGGGCCTGTGGCAGATCGCGCTGATCGCCGACTACACCGAGCGTTTCAGCCTGCAAAACCGGGTAATGATCAGCCACGCCTACTGCCTCGGCATGTTGCCGTGGAGCCAGGTCAAACCGGTCGCCGAACGTTTGGCGGCGTTGGGCATTTCGCTGATGAGTTCAGCGCCGGCCGACACAGCGGTGCCACCGTTTCTGGCATTGCGCGAAACTGGCGTGAATGTCTGCCTGGGTTCCGACGGCATTCGTGACGCGTGGTCGCCGATGGGCAATGGCGACATGCTTGAACGGGCGATGCTGCTGGCGTTCCGCTTTGATCTGGGCAAGGACGATGAACTCGCGGCGGCGTTTGACGCAGCCACGGTGAATGGTGCGCGGGCGCTGGGTATTGAGAATTACGGATTCGCACTCGGCCAGCGTGCAGACTTCTTGCTGATGCCGGTCGAAACCCTTGGCGAAGCCGTCGTCGCGCGGCCATTGCGGCAGGTCTATCGCGCAGGTGTTTTGATCGCCGAAGGTGGCCGCTTGCTGAGCAGCCGTCTGTGAAACGCATCGGTCTGCGCGCCAGCTGCGTAGTCGGCTTCGACGGCACGCAACATGTGCTGTGGCGCGACGGCGAAGTGGTATTTGCCGGGTCGCGCATCGAGTTCGTCGGACGCGGTTACACCGGGCCGGTGGATCAGTGGATCGACTACGGCAACGCGTTGATCGGTCCCGGTTTCATCGACCTCGATGCACTCGGCGATCTCGACTCCACGGTGCTGACGCTGGATAACGGCGACGAACGCGCCATGGGCCGCATGTGGTCTGCCGAGTACCTGGCGGCCGGCCCGCGCGAGACTTACAGCACCGAAGAAGAAATCTTCAAATACCGCTACGCCTTCACTCAGTTGATCCGCAACGGCATCACCACGGCAATGCCGATCACCTCAATGTATTACCGCGAGTGGGCGCAAACCTACGACGAATTTGCCGCCGTTGCCGAGGTGGCCGCCGAGCTCGGTTTACGCAGCTACCTCGGCCCCTGCTACATGAGCGGCATGAGTTACTGGCGCGCCGACGGCAGCCTCGGCCATCACTGGAACGAGGCTCGCGGGCTGGCCGGACTGGATGCGGCTGAACGCTTTTTCAAGGATTTCGACGGCGCACACCACGGCTTGATTCGCGGCGCACTGTTGCCTGATCGCATCCAGACCTGCACCCCGGCGCTGCTGCAACGCACCTCGGCGCTGAGCCGCGAACTGAACGCGCCGATGCGTCTGCATTGCTGCCAGGCACTCAGCGAAGTGGCGATGGTCGAGCAGTTGCGCGGGACTTCGCCGCTGGGCTGGTTGCAGCAACTGGATTTGCTCACCCCGCGCAGCTTGCTGCCGCACGGCATCTACACCACTGGCGATGATGACTTGCAGCGGGTGATCGACGGCGGCGCGAGCCTGGTGCATTGCCCGTTGGTGTTCGCCCGCGATGGCGAGGCGCTGAATTCATTTGGTCGCTACCGCGCCAAGGGCATCAACTTTGCCTTGGGCACCGACACCTGGCCGGCGGACTTGCTGGAAAACATGCGCCACGGCTTGAACATTGCGCGGTTGATGGAGGGCGGATCTGCGCTGACCAGCAGCCTCGATCTGTACAACGCCGCCACCCTCGGCGGTGCGCGGGCGCTGGGGCGTGATGACCTCGGCCGCCTGGCCCCCGGCGCCAAAGCCGACATCACCGTGTTCAGCTTGCGCGGCCTGCATCTGGGGCCGCTGTTCGATCCTTTGAAAAACCTGCTGCTGGCCGGGCGCGGCGACGATTGCATCGCCAGTTACATCGACGGTCGCTGCGTGATGCACGACGGTCAGGTCAGTGGCGTCGACTACCCCGCCCTGCAACGCCAGGCACAACGCCAATACGAAAAACTGATGCGCAGCCACAGCGAACGAGCCTTTGCCCGACCGGACTGGAAAAGCCTGTTCCAGCCGGCCATTCCGTTCGCCGACGACTACAGCGCCGAAGCGCCGTTGAGCGCGATTGATCCACTTTCCTAGAGAGTTCTGCCATGCACAGTTTCGATTTCAGCCAGCTCAGCCCACGGGAAAAATACAAGATCCTGATCGGCAGCGTCGTGCCCCGGCCGATTGCGCTGGTGACCACCATCGATGGCGAGGGCCGGGTCAATGCCGCGCCGTTCAGTTTCTTCAATGCGCTGTCGGCGGATCCACCGATTCTGGCGCTGGGCGTCGAGAACTACGGCGACCAAAGCCCGAAAGACACCACGCGCAATATCCAGCTCAATCAGGAGTTCACCGTGAATATCGTCAGCGATGCGCTGGTGGAGGCGATGAATGTGTGTGCCGTGCCGTTCGCGCCGGGTTTCGATGAGCTGACCGCAGCAGGGCTGACGGCGATTGCCGGCACCACGGTGAAATGCCCACGCATCGGCGAAGCCCCGGTGGCGCTGGAGTGCCGACGGATGATGGCGCTGAACATCGGTCAGTCGCGCGAGATCATTTTTGGCGAGGTGCTGATGGCGCATGTGCGCGATGAGTTGATCGATCCGAAGACGCTGTACATCGATCAATTGGCGCTGGATGCGATCGGGCGCATGGGCGGCCATGGTTACGCGCGAACCCGCGATTACTTCGATTTGCCGACCCGCTCGTTGCAAGCGTGGACGGACGCACCGGGCGGTGGCGAACGCTTTTGGCCCGCCCCCAAATAAACGGCAACAGCAAAAGATCGCAGCCTGCGGCAGCTCCTACATTTGATCGTTACCACGCAGAGCGTGGGAACGATCATTAGGCTGCGATCTTTTGATTTTTCAGTCAGTGCCGTATTTCGGCGAACGCGGGCCGTACAGCAGGCCCGCCGGATGCCCGGCCGAGAGCAGGCGATTACTCGCCACACCGGCAATCGGATAACCGGCATCGGTGGAACTGTTGATGATCTGCTTCACTGCCGCCGTGATCAGCATGCCAACCAGACCGCCACCACCGTTATTGCCGCCCTCTTCGCTCGACGCCCGCGCCGCGCCGGTCCACAGCGTGGTGCCGGTTTTCAGGTCAACCAGTTTCGCCGTCGCGGTCACTGCGGTTTCGCTGCTGATCACCATGTAACGCGTACCGTATTCAGAAACGGTGATGTACAGCGCCGCGTCCGCACCGAAGATTTCCTTCAGTTTGTTCGGCGGTGCCTGATGAATGTCATCCGGCGTGGTCAGGCCGTTCTGGCGGAAGGTCTCGTCGACCAGCGCAATCGGCAACACGTAGTAACCGGCTTCGGCCAGCGGGAACGTCACTTGCGACAACAGGCTGTACGACGCCTTCACATCCGGCGAAGTGTTCAGCGGTGGCAGCACCAGAATGGTCTTCGGCCGCGCCTGTTTGTACGCCGAATAATCGACAGTTTTCGGCGCGACACAGCCACCGAGTACGGTCAGGGCCAGCGCGCCGGCCAGCAGTTTCAATGCGCGCGAGATCATTGCACGACTCCGGTCTTGGCGTTTTTAAGGAGAAAATCCATGTACGTGCCGGACTCGGGGAATAGCGCTTTCTCGGTGTTGAACTGCTGCACCATCTGATCGTCCTTGCCCATGCTCAGGTACAACAGGCCCAGGTGCGCGTGGTAACCCGGCGGTACGGCTTTGCCGGTGGAACGGATCTTTTGCAGATCACGTTCGAGCGCTTCGACCTGGGCTTCTTTCGGCTCTTCGCCTTTGAAGTATTCGTAGACCTGCGGCTCGTAGCCTTCCCACTGGTACAGGGTTTTCGGGCTGCTGCAACCGGCCAGCAAGGCGCTGGCGGCCAGCGTCAGCACCAACAATGTGCGCGACATAGTCAAATTCATGGGGTGTTGCTCCTTGCAATGGGCGTCGATCAGTTGCCCGGTTTCCAGGCACCGGCGTTCATGCCATCCACCAGACGATTGATTGCCTCACGCATGGCCAGGTCGAGGACTTTGCCGTTGAGGGTCGAGTCGTAGGCAGCGGTGCCGCCGAAGCCGATGATTTCGCGGTTGGACAAGGCGTATTCGCCCGCGCCCTGCGTCGAATAGACCACTTCGGAAGTACTGATGTTGACGATGTTCAGGTTGACCTTGGCGTAGGCGACCTGGGTCTTGCCACGGCCGAGAATGCCGAACAACTGGTGATCGCCGGTCTCTTTGCGGCCGAACTCGGTAACGTCACCGGTGACCACATAATCAGCGCCTTTCAAGCGTTGGGCCTGGCCCTTGATCGCCGCTTCCTGCTGGATTTCACCCATGTTGTCGCGATCCAGCACGCTGAAGCGGTTGGTTTGCTGCAAGTGGGTGATGAGGATAGTCTTGGCCTGACCGCCGAGACGGTCGACGCCATCGGAGAAGATCCCGCGCATGTAGCTGGAGCGGTTGTCGAACTTGCCCACGGCCATTGGCACGCGAACGCCGGTCCAGATCTGCGAAGCGCTTTCGACCTTGGCCACCGGCAATGCGCGGGAGCTTTCAGTGGCGCAACCGGCGAGCGAGCCGGCCAGCGTGCCCAGCACCGCAATCGCCACGCCTGAGACCAACATCCGGGAGATCATTCTCACTGAGTATTCCTTTTTGAAAAACAGGGGTGTCCCGGCACGCCAAAGCGTTGAGGCTCGGGAAAGGGCCGGCATTATGCCAAAGTGCCATCACCGAAGACAGATTTTTTTGACGCCACCTATTTGACTGTTTAATCCAAAAACACAAATCAACTGTGGGAGCGGGCTTGCTCGCGAAAGCGGTGCCTCAGACAAGTATTTTTGAATGACAGACCGCTTTCGCGAGCAAGCCCGCTCCCACAAGGGGCCAGGTGCGCTAATGGAAATCGCGGCTCTGCACGCGGATGCCATTGAGCAACGGGCTGAGATCGCTCAGGCGTCCGGCGATCAGGTGGCGCACTTCGCCTTCGCGTTCCCAGCGGCCGTCGACCTTGAGCAATTGCGAGCCGACCAGCACCTGGCGTTGACGCTCGGCCAGATCGCGCCAGACCACCACGTTGACGTTACCGAACTCGTCTTCGAGGGTGACGAAGGTCACGCCGCTGGCGGTGCCCGGTCGCTGCCGGCCGGTGACGAGGCCGGCAACACTCACCGGCCTGCCATGCTCGACGTCGAGCAACTCCTGCGAACTGCGGCAGCGCCGGGCCTTGAGTTCGCCGCGCAACAACGCCAGCGGATGCGGCCCCAATGTGGTGCCGAGCGTGGCGTAGTCAGTGTGCAGATCCTCGCCGACACTGGGTTTTGGCAGCACCACGTCGGGTTCTTCCTGGCTCGGCAACCCGGCAAACAAGCCAAGCTGTTTCTGCACCCCGGCCACCTCCCAACGCGCCCGATGACGATGCCCGGCCAAACCGCGCAACGCCCCGGAATCCGCCAATAACGCCTGCGCGCGACTGTCGAGCGCCGCCCGCTCGCCGAGATCGGCAACATCGGCAAACGCCCCGCGCGCCCGAGCCGCTTCGATGCGCCGGGCATCGTCTTCGCGAAAGCCCTTGATCATCCGCAGGCCCATGCGGATCGCCGGTTGCGCCGCCGTGGTGGTTTCCAGGCTGCAATCCCAGTCACTGGCGCGCACGTCCACCGGACGGATCTGCAATTGATGCCGGCGCGCATCCTGGAGAATCTGGTCGGGACTGTAGAAACCCATCGGCCAGCTGTTGATCAGCGCACAGGCGAACGCCGCCGGTTCGTGGCACTTGAGCCAGCAACTGGCGTAGGTCAGCAAGGCGAAACTGGCAGCGTGGGATTCGGGAAAACCATAGCTGCCGAAGCCCTTGATCTGCTCGAAAATCTGCGCGGCGAACTCGGGCGTGTAGCCGTTTTTCTTCATGCCGGCAGCGAGGCGTTCCTTGTGCGGCTCCAAGCCGCCATGGCGTTTCCATGCGGCCATCGAGCGGCGCAACTGATCGGCCTCGCCGGGGCTGTAGTCGGCGGCGACGATGGCGATCTGCATGACCTGTTCCTGAAACAGCGGCACGCCGAGGGTGCGTTTGAGCACCACTTCCAGCTCCGGTGACGGGTAGGTTTCCTCTTCTTCCTTGTTCCGCCGGCGCAGGTACGGATGGACCATCCCGCCCTGAATCGGCCCCGGGCGGACGATGGCCACCTCAATCACCAGGTCATAGAACTTCGCCGGTTTCAGGCGCGGCAGCATCGACATCTGCGCCCGCGACTCGATCTGGAACACGCCGATGGTGTCAGCGCGGCTGATCATCTCGTAAGTCGGTTTGTCCTCGGCCGGAATCGTCGCCAGGCTCAAGTCCTGATTACGATGCCGGCGCAGCAGATCGAAGCAACGGCGGATCGCGCTGAGCATGCCGAGGGCGAGGATATCCACCTTGAGCAAGCCGACTGCGTCGAGATCGTCCTTGTCCCACTGGATGATCGTGCGCTCGGCCATCGCCGCGTTCTCGACCGGCACCAGGGTGTCCAGCGGCTGCTCGGAAATCACGAAGCCGCCAGGATGCTGGGACAGGTGCCGGGGAAAGCCGATCAGTTGCCCGGTCAGGCTCAGCACCCGGCGCAACACCGGACTGTCCGGGTCGAAGCCGCCCTCGAGCAGGCGCTCCAGCGGCGGTGTTTCATCGCTCCAGTGGCCGCAGCAATCGGCCAGTGCATTGATCTGATCCGGCGGCAGGCCCAAGGCCTTGGCCACATCGCGTACCGCACCGGCGGCGTGGTAGGTGCTGACCACCGCAGTCAACGCTGCGCGGCCACGACCGTAACGGCGAAACACGTATTGCAGGACTTCTTCGCGGCGTTCGTGCTCGAAGTCGACATCGATGTCCGGTGGCTCGTTACGCTCCTTGGACATGAAACGTTCGAACAGCAGCGTGGTGCGATCCGGGTCGATCTCGGTGATACCCAAGGCAAAACACACCGCCGAGTTGGCCGCCGAGCCACGGCCCTGACAGAGGATGTGTTGCGTACGAGCGAAGCGCACCACGTCGTGTACGGTGAGGAAGTAGCTTTCGTAGCCGAGTTCGGCGATCAGTTGCAGTTCGTCGTCGATCTGCTTGAGCACTTTGGCTTGCGGGCCTTTGGGCCAGCGCCAGGCGATGCCCTCTTCGGTCAGATGGCGCAGCCAGGAACTGGCGCTATGGCCCTCGGGCACCAGCTCCTTGGGATATTGATAACGCAACTCGCCGAGATCGAAGGTGCAGCGTCGGGCCAGATTCACCGAGGCGTCCAGCAAGGCCTGCGGATACAACTCGCGCAACACCTCGACAGTGCGTAAATGCCGCTCGCCATTGGGGTGCAAACGCAACCCCGCCTCGGCCACCGGCAGGTGATGACGGATCGCCGTCATGGTGTCCTGCAAGGCGCGCCGGCCACGGGCGTGCATGTGCACGTCGCCGCTGGCCACGGGTGGTATCTGCAACTCGGCGGCCAGACTCAACAACGCTGCCAGTCGCTGCTGATCGTTCTGTCCGCAATGCAACTGCACTGCCAGCCACAGCTGCTCGCCAAAGGTCTGCTTCAACCAGCGGCCTTCTTCGACCTCATCGACCGCGTCCGGCACCCACAACACCAACAGGCCCGCCAGCGGTTCGTCGAAGTCCTCGCGCAGCACTTGATACTGGCCCTTTTGCGTACGCCGGCGGGCGCGGGTGATCAAGCCGCACAGCGCCTGATAACCCGCCAGGTTCTCGACCAGCAGTACCAGTTTCGGGCCGTTGTCGATGCGGATTTCACTGCCGATGATCAGCGGCAGCTCCACCGATTTCGCCGCTTGCCACGCCCGCACAATCCCCGCCAGCGTGCATTCGTCGGTGATCGCCAGCGCTTGATAGCCGTGCTTTTTCGCCCGCTGAAACAACTCCAGCGCACTGGAGGCACCGCGCTGGAAACTGAAGTTCGACAGGCAGTGCAGCTCGGCATAGCCATCGTTCATGCAAACCAGCCCTGCAGCCACAACGGACCGCCCTCACCCACCGCCCGATAAGCCCAGCCCTGCTGACCGGCGCGGTTCTGGATCAGGTAATAATCGCGGCGCACATCGGCGCCGTCCCACCAGCCCGATTCGATGCGCTCCGGGCCCATGAGAATCCGCGCCGAACCTTGCGGCACGCTTTGCGGTTCATCGAGCAACCAGCCCGGACGCTGCACCTTCGGCAACCCGCTGCAGCGCAGTTTGTCGACGCCGTTCTGCCACGCACACTCGGGCCGGTGATCGGCCTGAAAACGCAGCCCCTGCACCGCGTCATCGCCCAGACGTGCCCGCAGGCGTTCGCGCAATTGCTCCCAGGGCAAGGTCTGCTGCGGACGGTCGTCGAACAGCTCCTGAAACTGCGGGACGAAACTCGGCAGATCCTCGGCGCGCAAGCGAAAGCCACGCACCGGCGCCTCGACCTGCACTTGTTCCAGGCGTCCACGGGCCAGTTCGAAGAGCATCGCCGGATCACGTTCGGCGCTGAGCAGGCCGACCTTGATCACTGTGTCCGGCAGCCCGGCGTGTTCCAGATGCAGATCGAAACGCTGTACGCCGCTGTCACGTCCGCAGAGGAACGCCGACAGGTCACCGGTCAAACGACGTAACGGGAACAGCAGCGCCTGATGCGATTGCACGTCGAAATTCAGCTCGATGCGCACATCGAAACGATCCGGCGGCAAGTAAAACTCCAGCGCCAATGGCCGCGCACCGAACAAGGTGTCGAGGTGTTTGAGCATCTGCGCCTCGAAGCGTCGGGCCAGCGCCTGCCGTGGCATGCTCTGTACCTGACTGAGGTTGCGCAGGCCCATGCGCGACAGCGCCGTGGCCACATTCGGCTCCAGCCCGACACGGTCGACAGGCAACTGGCCGAGGTGATGTTGCAAGGCTTCACCATCGGGCACCACCAGACCGTCATAAGCGTTGGCCAGCACCCGTGCTGCCACTGGATTTGGCGCGGCAACGATGCGGTGGCGAAAGCCCAGATCCGTCAGTTCCTTACGCAGCCGTGCTTCGAACTGCGCCCAGGAACCGAACAGGCCCAGGCTCGATTCAATCTCGAAGACCACGGTACGCGGGTAATGCACGCTGACCTGCGCGCTGAAACCGTAGGCCCAGGCGGCGAGAAACTGCTGCCAGTGCTCGACCTCGGCCGCTTCGTAGTCGGCGGTGATAAAACCTTTGCTCATCGCCTGGGCGGCCGTCATCGACTGGCCGGGACGCAAGCCAAGCTTGCGCGCTGGCGGATTGACCGCTTGCAGCACCCGACGCTGGGCCGGACCGCTGAGCAGGACCAGCGGCTCATCGGGATCGGGGCGCTGACGCAACACGGCGTCGAGGGCCAATTGCGGAAACAGGATACATACCCAGCGCATGGCGACCTCAATGACCCACGGCAAAGGCAATCGGCGCCGTGCGCGCCAACCCGCCACGGCACTTGAGGACGCGCAACTGCGCGGGTTTGGCGTCGATGGCAATGCGCAACGCCGCCGGTGACGGGTTGACCGCTTCGCTCAACGACCGCCAGGCAAATGCCAGGGTCTGGCCGGTTTCCGCCGCCACCTGCAAACGCCGCAACGCGCGGTCATCGGCCTTGTGCGGCCAGCACAGCACCGCGCCACAACTGCCGGAACGCAAACACTGTTCCGCCGCCCACAAGGCATCGCGTTCACTGGCCTGAATCACCGACAACTGACGCAGATCGACCCCGGCGCTTTCCCACGCCTGCGGGTACGGCACGAACGGCGGCGCTATCAGCACAATGCGCTCGCCCGCTGCCGACAACCGCGCCAGCGTCGGCCAGACCAGTTGCAGTTCGCCGACACCGGGGCCGGCCAGGAGGATTTCGCTCAGCGCCGCTTCCGGCCAGCCACCGCTGGGCAGTGCCGCGTCCAGCGCGGCGTGCCCGGTCGGTTGCGGGCTGGCGGCCGGTGGCGCAGGCCGGCCCTTCCAGACCTGGCCGCCATTGAACAGCGTATCCAACGCAACGACGGCGCCCATCAGCCTTGCCTCACCAGACCGCAGAACACCCCTTCGATGGCCAGATCCTGATCGTCGCGCACGACAATCGGCTGGTACGCCGGATTGCGCGGCAACAGCCGCACTTCATCGCCGAGCCGTTCGAAGCGTTTGATGGTGACTTCACCGTCGAGCCGCGCCACGACGATCTGGCCGTTGAGCGCTTCGGGATTGCGCCGCACACCGACCAGATCACCGTCGAGAATGCCGTCCTCGATCATCGAATCGCCCTGCACCCGCAGCATGTAATCGGGTGTACGCGAGAACAGCGCCGGGTCGAGCAGCAAGCGGCTATGCACGTCGGCATCGGCGCCAATCGGCGCACCGGCAGCGACGCGACCAAGCACGGGAATGTCGAGCAGCTCCGGACGCGGCGGTTGACCGAGCAAACGAATGCCCCGGGCCTGATTGGGGTTGACCTCGATAAACCCCGCTTCAGTCAGCGCGAGCACGTGCTTGCGCGCCACGCTGCGCGAGGCAAAACCAAAAGCCTCGCTGATTTCAGCGAGGCTTGGGGGCTGACCGTGTTCGGCGATTCGATCGCGGATGAAGGTCAGGATGGCGGTACGGCGGGGAGTGAGGTTCGTCATGGAGTACATTTGTACTCTTTCGGTTTTTCTCTGACAAGCGCCGTCAGTCAGGATCCCCGTAAATCCATGTAGGAGCTGCCGAAGGCTGCGATCTTTTGATCTTGTTTTTTAAAAAGCCAGATCAAAAGATCGCAGCCTTCGGCAGCTCCTACAGGAAGTGAACGCGATCATCCGTGGAAGGCGGTGAGGCCATCACCCAGGGGAATGGGGTGTCAGCTCAGGCCGCGTTCGGCGAGGAATGCGGCGATGTAATCGATAAAGGCGACGACCTTGGCCGTGGCCCGCCGATGACTCGGGTACACCGCCAGAATGTGCGGGCCAAAGGTGTCCGGGTCGATCTCATAGTCGGCCATGACCCGCACCAGTCGCCCGTCGGCAATGTACGGCGCGGCGCTCCACAGCGGCGTGTGCAGCAGACCGCGCCCGGCCAAAGCACTGGCCAGCAACAAATCGTAATTATCGCTGCGCAACAGCGGCGCGGTGGGTTGCGCCAGACTCAAACGCTGACCTTCACGCTCGGCCCACCAGAATTCGCGACTGAGCAACGGATGCTGATACAGCAGCCATTCATGCTCTTCGAGGGTCTGCGGATTCACCGGCAAGCCCTTGCGCGCCAAGTACTCCGGACTGCCGCACAACGCCAGGCGATTACTGCCCACCACCCGCGCAATCAGCCCCGGCAAATCATCATGCCCCTCGCGCAACGCCAGGTCATAACCACTTTCCAGCAGATTGACGAACGCATCGCACAGGTCCACTTGCAGGCTGATCTGCGGGTATTGCTGCAAAAAGCCGTCACACACCTGATCGAGAAACGCCCGGCCATAGGCCAGCGGCGCGGTGATTTTCAGGCTGCCGCGCAAACCGTGCTGCAACTGCTCGATTTCCTCGCTGGCCTCGTCGAGCCGCTGCAACACCAGCCGCGCGGTTTCCAGGTACACCCGGCCAATTTCCGTGAGCAGAATCCGCCGCGTGCTGCGTTCGAACAGCCGTGCGCCCAGCTCCGATTCCAGGTGATTGACCGCTTTGGTCAGCGCCGACGGGGTCTTGCCCAATTGCTCGGCGGCACGGCTGAAACTGCCGAGCTGCGCCGTGACCACGAACATTTTCAATGCGCCCAACTTGTCCATGCTTTTTCCATTCAGGCAAAAACGTTTTTCGTGAGGGAGGCGTTCTGTCAGCCGCCGCCAGCCACTAATCTCGCCATCAGACGCAATAACAAGGAAATCTTCAATGAAAAGATTCGTCCCGAGTCTGTTGGTAGCTGCTGTAAGTTTTGCCTCGATGGAAGCCATGGCTGCCCCCGACCTGATCCTGCTCAACGGCAAGATTTTCACTGCCGACCACGCTCAACCCAAGGTGCAAGCGCTGGCCGTGGAGAACGGCAAAGTGCTGAAAGTCGGCACCGATGCGCAAATCAAAGCCTTGATCGAACCCGGCACCCAAGTGATCGACCTCAAGGGCAAAGCGTTGATGCCCGGCCTGATCGACAGCCATTCCCATGCGATTTTCGGTGGCCTGGAAATGACTTCGGCGAACATGGAAGACGAAGTCGTCGGCCTCGACGAACTGCAAAAGCGTCTGCGTGACTGGCGTGCGGACGGTAAGGCAAAGCATGGTGATGTGCTGAGTATTGCCGGCATGAGTTCGGCTTACTGGGCGCAAGCCGAGGCGTTGGGCAAAACCTTCAACAGCGGCGAATGGGCCAATGCGCCGGTGGTATTTATCGGCAGCGACCACCACACGGCGTGGGCCAACAACGTCATGCTCAAGCGCGCCGGGATTGAAGCGGCCCTGCTGAAAACCCTGCCCGACGCGGAAAAGGACACCATCGGCAAACTGGCCAGCGGCGAGCCGAACGGCTTTGTGGTCGACGCCGGTTGGGATCGGGTCGCCTCGAAAATGCCGGTGCCAAGCCCCGCCGACATGTTGAACGCGGCCAAATCAGCGGTGCGCTACAACAACAGCCTCGGCATCACCGCGTGGATGGACCCGGCCGCCAACGCTGCCCCGGGCGAAGCGGTGTTCGCGCTCAAGCCCACCGAGAAAACCGTCGGCGTATTGCCGGCCTATAAAGCCTTGTCAGAAAGTGGCGACATGAGCGTGCACGTCGCCGCGCTGCTGGTGGCCAACCCGAAAAGCGTGCCCGCCGACCTCGATACGCTGGACAAGGTGCGCCAGCAATTTCAAGGCATTCCCAACCTGACCCTGCCCGGGATCAAGATCTTCGCCGACGGCGTGATCGAATTCCCGGCGCAGAGCGCGGCGATGATCGACCCGTACAGCAACTCGCACAAACAGGGCGAATTGCTGATCGATCCGCAGCATTTCGGCGAACTGGTCAGCGCCATCGACCAGCGCGGCTGGCTGGTGCATATCCACGCGATCGGCGACCGCGCGGTGCGTGAAGCACTGAACGGCATTGCTCAGGCGCGCAAGGATCGCCAGAGCGGCGTGACTCATTCGATCACTCACTTGCAAATGGTCAACCCGAAAGAGTTCGCCCGTTTCAAACCGCTCAACGTCATCGCCTCGATGCAATTGCTCTGGGCCAGCGCCGACGACTACACCACCGACATGATCAAGCCCTACGTCAGCGCCCTGGCCTTCCGCTATCAGTACCCGGCGCATTCGCTGCTCAAACAGGGCGCGACGATTGCCGGTGCGAGTGACTGGCCGGTGTCGTCGCCGAACCCGTTCAACGCCATGGCGCAGGCGATCACTCGCGTCGGGCCGTTGGGCGTGCTCAATGCCGATGAGCGTCTGGACCGCGACACCATGTTCTATGCCTACACGGTCAATGCGGCGCGGACGATTGGCCTGGAGAAACAGATCGGCTCGCTGACGCCGGGCAAGCAGGCTGACTTTATCGTGCTCGATCGTGACGTGTTCAGCGTCGACAACAAGGCCCTGCATGACACCCAAGTCCTGCAGACCTGGTTCGGCGGTCGTCAGGTCTACACCGCCGAAAAATAACAACACTGATCCCCCCTGTAGGAGCTGCCGAAGGCTGCGATCTTTTGATCTTGTTTTTAAGGATCAAGATCAAAAGATCGCAGCCTTCGGCAGCTCCTACAGGTTTACCTTCTGCCCCCAAAATAATCACAATATCGGGATTTCACATGAAAGCCTTGCCCCTGTTCGCCCTGAGTTTCTTGAGCGCGCTGCCCTTGAGCAGCCAAGCGATCCCTTTGAACGATGACTTTGCGCTGGTGGTGGATCTGAATTTAGCCAGCGATTACCGCACTCGCGGCATCTCGCAAACGCAAAACGACCCAGCCGTACAGGCCGGCCTGACCCTGGCTCATAGCAGCGGTGCGTACCTCGGCGCCTGGAGCTCAAACGTCGATTTCGGCGGCGGTCTGAAAACTCGCCAGGAAGTCGATTACTACGGCGGCTGGCTGTGGCAGGCGACCGAGGATGTCAGCCTTGATCTGGGCTACATCAAGTACGCCTACCCCAAGGAAAGCCAGTTCAACCAGAGCGAGGTCTACGGGATTCTCGGCGTCTACGGGGTGAAGCTGGCGGCGTATTACTCCAGCGATGCGCCGGGGATCGATAGCAAGCAAAGTTCGCTGTACACCTACATCGGTTATGAAACTGAACTGCCGTACGACTCGGGGCTAAAGCTGCGGTACGGCAACATGGATTTCAAGGATGCGCATTTGTACTCGGCGTCCGGCAACGCTGAAGAGTCGTACCGCGAATGGGAGGTCAAAGTCACCCACAACCTCGCCGGCGTGGTATTGGGCCTGAGCTACATCGACACTGACCTCTCACAAAGCCAATGCCTGAGCAACTGGGGCTTCAAGGACGTCTGCACCGCCACCGTCGTCGCCAGCCTAAGCAAATCCTTCTGACCCACCGCCCCCCCTGTAGGAGCTGCCGAAGGCTGCGATCTTTTGATCTTGATCTTTAAAAACAAGATCAAAAGATCGCAGCCTGCGGCAGCTCCTACAGGGTTTTCTTTCGACTTGTTACAGGATGTTTACGGAATTTTTACTATTGTTCTTCTACAGTTACACGCGCAACCGTGTGTGTTTTCTATTTGAGTAGAGGAAAAATGCGAATGGCTTTGGGCAACGGACTGCGTTTACCGTCCATCTCTGCGACCCGACTGGTGTTGCTGTTTTCGCTGGCGCTGGTGGCGTTGTACAACCTGGCGACCTGGAAGGCGCTGGGCACGCTGATCACCTTGCAAGGCGCGCACAAACTGGGGTTTTTCGTCTCGTTCGGGCTGTTCTTGTGGGCGGCGATTACCTTGCTGCTGACCCTGGTGTCATTCCGCTGGACGCTGAAACCGGTGCTCACCGTGGTCGCCCTGCTCTCGGCGTGCGCCGCGTATTTCATGAATGAATACGGCATCACCATCGACACGGTGATGATCCAGAACGTCTTCGAAACCAACCCCGCCGAGGCCACCGCGCTGTTCAACGGCAAGCTGCTGACCTACGTGTTGCTGCTCGGCGTGCTGCCGGCGGTTTTGATCTGGCGTTGGCCGGTGAGTTATCGGCCGTTCTTTCGCGGGTTGCTCAACAAGATCCTGGTGATCGTCGCTTGTGTGCTGGTGATCGCTGCGTCGGTGGGCGCGTTCTATTCGACCTACGCGCCAATCTTTCGCGAAGAAGACAAACTCACCCACTTCATCAACCCGACCAACTACATCTACGCGATCAGCAAATACACCAAACAACGCCTGGGCATCAAAAAGCACTTCGTGGTGCAAGCCATCGGCGAAGACGCGGTGATGAGCGCCAAGGCGGCCAGTCGCGAGAAAAAATCGCTGATGGTCTTTGTGGTCGGTGAAACCGCGCGGGCCGATCATTTTTCGCTGAACGGCTATGCCCGCGAGACCAACCCCGAGCTGAGCAAACTCGACATCCTCAATTTCACTCAGGTGCATTCCTGCGGCACGTCGACGGCGGTCTCGGTGCCGTGCATGTTCTCGATGTTCCCGCGTGAGGATTACAGCGACAAGAAAGGTAAAACCTACGAAGGCCTGCTCGACATCCTCCAGCGCGCCGGCGTGCAGGTGTTGTGGCTGGACAACAACAGCGACTGCAAAGGCACCTGCCTGCGCGTACCGCACCGCGACATCGCGAAGAACCAGCCGGGGCCGTTCTGCGACGGCAACAACTGCCTCGACGAAGCGCTGCTGGCGGACCTGCAAAGCTATATTGACAGCCTCAAAGGCCACGCAATCATCGTCCTGCATGCGGACGGCAGCCACGGCCCCGAGTACTACGAGCGCTACCCGAAAGAGATGGAGCGCTTCAAACCGATCTGCCACACCAACCAGTTGGGCAGCTGCAGCCGCGACGAACTGGTGAACGTCTACGACAACACGATTTTGTACACCGACCACTTTCTGGCCAAGGTCATCGGGTTGCTCAAGCGCAATCAACAGACACTGGATACGTCGATGGTGTACGTCTCCGATCACGGTGAGTCGCTGGGTGAAAACGGCTTGTATCTGCACGCGGCGCCGTACGCGCTGGCGCCGCAAGCGCAGACGCATGTGCCGATGGTGATGTGGTTTGGCGAGGGCACGCTGGCCAGTGAAGGGATTGATCGCGGGTGCCTGCAAGGCAAGACCGCGCATGCGGATCTGAGCCACGACAACCTGTTTCACTCGGTGCTGGGGTTGTTTGAGGTGAAGACCTCGCTGTATCAGCCGGGGCTGGATATTTTCCATGGCTGCCGGCCGTCGATGACAGCGGCGCAATAACCCGACTTGCTGATTGCTGATTGCTGATTGGCGATTGCCAATGATCAATGTAGGAGCTGCCGAAGGCTGCGATCTTTTGATGTTGATTGTTAAAAACAGGATCAAAAGATCGCAGCCTTCGGCAGCTCCTACAGGGATTGTCATAGGTTTGCCAGATAGGGCCACGGGTAGATCCCGCGCTGGTGGCCGTCGCTGAAGATCAATTGCACGCCGTAACCCTGGGGGTTGAGTTCGATCAGGCGCACGCGCTCATCCACCAGCGGCGTCAGGCCTTTCAGGCGAAAGGCGCGACATTGCGAGCATGGGCACTGGCGGCGCAGTTCGGCGTGGTTGAGCTGTTGTTCGCGACCGTCAGGCCAGCTCAACCGCAGGATCTGTTCGCTCTGCGAATTCCCCACCGACAGCGGGTTCATTGCAACTGGCTCAAGGCAATCCGCACGGCTTTGCGCACTTCCGGGTCGCCGTCATCCTGCGCGGCCTGCAATGCCGCCACGGCACCGCGATCATTCAACTCACCCAAGGCCAGCGCGGCTTCCTTGCGCAGGTTGCTGATGCGATGGCCAAGGGTCTCGATCAACGCGTCCAGCGCCGGGGCGAAACGCAGACGGCCGAGACTGCGAGTGGCGCGCAGGCGCACTTGCCAATAGTCGTCGCTCAGCGCTTCGACCAATGCCGGGCCAGCGTCAATGTGGCCGACTTTACCCAAGGTCGTCGCGGCTTCTTCGCGCACTTGCCAGGCGTGGTCCTGCAAGGCCTGGCGCAGGGCTGGCAACACTTCGGCGCTGGAGGCCAATCCCAAAGCACCGGTAGCGGCGCGGCGCACTTCGGTGTCCGGGTCGTCGCTGGCCAATCGTGCCAGGGCGGGCAGTGCATCGAGCTGCTTGAGCCAGCCGAGCACGCCCACCGCTTCACGGCGCACACTGGCATCCGCATCGTTCAACGCAGAGACCGCAGACGGCGCGGCATCGACAAAACGCAGCTCACGCAAAGCGCGAAACGCGGCAATACGCACGCTGACGTCGACGTGAGCGGTCCACGGCAAAATCACCCGCCCCGCCGCTGCCGTTTTCAACAGGCTCAGACTCTGCGCGGCAGCGGATTGCACGGCGGGCGCCGGATCGGTCAGGGCCACGCACAACGCTTGCACGACTTCCTCATCCTCCCAGGCTTCGAGCAATCGCGCAGCTTCAGCGCGGACTTCTTCGGCAGGATCCTCGCCGAGGCGATCGACCAGCCAGAGCAAGCCATCCGGCTCCTCCAGATCCGCCAGATCAATCAGGGCAATACGGCGCACGCCAGCGTCTTCGGCGGTCAGGCGCGGTTGCAGGGCGATGATGTCTTCGTTGTCGGTCACAGCAAAAATAGAGGTCATAGGGCAAATCGCGGCAAAGGGTTTTCGGGAGGCAGGCCGAGCGGATTAAGGCGCGGCAGCGGTCGGTCGTTGTCATGGCGCAGCAGATCGAGGCAGTGACGCTTGAGGCGGGAAAATTCGGCGCTGGTCACCAGTTCGCTGGTGCGCGGTCGGGCGAAGTCCAGGCGCAAGTCTTCGATGATTCGCCCCGGCCTGGCGCTCATCACCAGCAAGCGATCGGCGAGGAACAGCGCCTCGTCGATGTCGTGGGTGACGAACACCACGGTGGTGCGGATGCGCGTCCAGATGTCCAGCAGCAGCTCTTGCATGTTCAACCGGGTCAGCGCATCCAGCGCGCCGAACGGCTCGTCCATCAGCAACAGCCGTGGACGATTGACCAGCACCCGGGCGATTTCCACGCGTTGCTGCATGCCGCCGGACAGTTGATCGGGCCAACGCTCGGCGAAGCCTTCGAGGCCGACCAGTTTGAGAATGTCATCGGCGGCGCGATGCCGTTCAGTCTTGCCGATGCCACGCATTTTCAGGCCGAAGGCAACGTTGTCGCGCACCGTGCGCCACGGAAACAGCGTGTGGTGCTGGAACACCATGCCGCGCTGCGGCGATGGCCCGGACACTTCGCCGCCATCGACTTTGAGGCTGCCGGCATGCGCGTGCAGATGCCCGGCCAAGGCGCCGAGCAAGGTTGATTTGCCGCAACCGGACGGGCCGAGAATGCACACAAACTGGCCTGGTTCGATCTGGCAATCGAGGCCCTGCACCGCTTCGAACGCCTCCGGCCCTGCGCCAAGCACGATGGATAACTGGCGGATATCGATCCGCCCTTCCGGCGTTTGCATCACGCTCATCAGGCTTTTCCTCGCGGTCGATGCCAAGGCGTGAACAACCCGCCCAGGCGTTTGATCAGCAGACTGCTGCCCATGCCCAACACGCCGATCAGAAGCATGCCGACGACGATGTCGGCGTAGTTCTGAATGGTGTAGGACTCCCAGGTGTAATAGCCGATGCCGAACTGGCCGGAGATCATTTCCGCCGTCACCAGGCAGAACCACGAAGTGCCCATGCCAATCGCCAGACCGGTGATGATGCTCGGCGCAGCGCCGGGCAGGATCACTTCCAACAGGATTGCGCGGCGCCCTGCCCCGAGGCTTTTCGCAGAGGCGATCAAACGTGGGTCGACGCCTTCGACGCCGTGCACGGTGTTCAGCAGGATCGGGAACAGCGCGCCGGTGAAGGTGATGAAGACCATCGACAGTTCCGAGGACGGGAACATCAAGATCGCCAGCGGAATCCAGGCGACGGCGGGGATCGGGCGCAGGACTTCCAGCGGTGGCAGCAGCAGGTCTTCGGCCCATTTCGAGCGGCCGATGGCCAGGCCCAATGCGATGCCGATCAGCAGCGCCGCGAGGTAACCGGCGAAGACGCGGCTGAGGCTGGCGGTCAGGTGTTGCAGGAGCTTGCCGGAGTCACCTAGGCCTAACGCCGCTTCGATCACCGCGATGGGTGTCGGCACGTTGGCGAAGGTGACGAGGCCGAGGTTCCAGTGATGGCTGGCGGCGAGTTGCCAGAACAGCAGGCAGAGCAGCAGTGAAGCGGCCCTGGATGTCCAGCGTAGGGTGGGTGTTTTCATGGAGCGGGTTTCCAGTTCTGGATCTGTGTTGTGGCTTGGATTTACCCCCCTCACCCCAGCCCTCTCCCCCCAAGGGGGGCGAGGGGGAAAGGGAGCCGATCTTCGTGCTTTTCAAAACCTGAGCCCGGCTGGATAGAGTCTTTTCAAAACCCGAGTTCAACTCGGTATTTCAAGTCGGCGTACCTCGCCCAAACACCGCGGTCAGTCCCCTCTCCCCCCGGGAGAGGGCTAGGGTGAGGGGCTCTTGATCTTCAACTAGCGGGCGGCAACGGCTTGCGTGGTGGCATCAGAGAAGTCAAAGACCTTGCCGCCCTGTGCCGAGGCATATTGCTGGGCCTGGCCCTTGAGCAGGAAGGCGCTCAGACGGCCCTTGGCATCGCTGGCGAACCACGCCTGTTCGGCGAGCAGCTTGATCCCGCTGTCACTGGCTTGCGTGTACACCGCACGGACGTTTTTGCCTTGCTGTTTCAACGCGGCCAGCGCGGTGAAGGCTGCTTCTGCCGAGGCGTATTGGCGCACCTTGTCCTCACCGCGCACCCAGATCTCGGCGACATGGCTGAAGTCGGTGATCGCTTTACCGGTCGCGGAATCTGTGGCCTTCAGCGGTGTCTGCGCGTAGTTGGCCAATTGCGCGGTGTAATCGAGGTTCGACGCCTTGAAGGCCGCGCGAATGTATTGATCGTCGATGAAGGTGTTCAGATCAAGCCCGCGATCAGCCTTCTTCAGCAGCTTCAAGGTGTCGATGGCGGTGCCGACGGCTTGACGATATTCCGGCTTCCAGCTCAGGTCGCGGGTCTGCACGCCAAGCGGGCCGTGGAACAGGTAATTGACCTCGGCATCGACGCCAGTGACTTTGGCGATCAGCTCGCTGTACTTCTCAGGCTCGGCCGCGAGCAGTTGATTGGCTTCGATGCTGGCGCGCAGATAAGCGACGACAATTTCCGGGTATTTCTTCGCGTATGCCTGATCCACCAGCGCACCGTGGAACGTCGGCGCATTGGCCTGGGCACCGTCATAAATCTTGCGAGCGAAACCACGGCTCGGGAACAGTTCGGCGAACGGCACGAAATCGGCGTGAGCGTCGATCTTGCCGGCCTGCAACGCGGAGCCGGCGACTTCTGGCGGCTGAGCGATGATGTTCACGTCTTTCAGCGGATCCCAGCCCTGCGCCGCCACGGCACGCAACAACATGCCGTGGGCGGTGGAAGCGAACGGCACGGAAATCGTCTTGCCCTTGAGTTCGCTCAGCGACTGCACACCCGACGCGCTCGGCACGACAATGCCGTTGCCGCTGCCCTTGATACTGCCCGACAGCACGCTGATGAACAGGCTGTGCTTGCCGGCGGTTTCAAACGCGACGCCGTTGAACGCACCGGGAAAATCGGCCATGGCGCCGAAGTCGAGTTTGCCGGCAACCATTTCGTTGGTCAGTGGCGCGCCGCTGGTGAAGTTTTTCCACTGCACGTCGTATTGGGCGTCTTTGTAGGCGCCGTCGTGGGGCAAGTATTTGTCGAGCAGGCCGAGTTCACGAATCAACAACCCGCCGGCGGCGCAGTTGATGGTGGTGTCCTGGGTGCCGATGGCGATGCGGATGGTTTCGGCCGAGGCCGACAAGGTGAACGAAGCCAATACCAGACCGGCGATTGCTGCACGCAACATGGTTGTTTCCCCTCGAATCATTTATTTGAGTTCGTCTCCGCCGCGATCAGGGCGCGGTGGGAAACGAGGGGTGTTTTTCAATTCAGCGTCCGGTGTTTCCGGATGGCTTTGGCTTGCGACAAATCCCAAATGTGGGAGATCCCTTGTGGGAGGGGGCTTGCTCCCGAAAGCGGTGTTCCAGTCAATAGAGATGCCAGCAATTCCGGCCTCTTCGGGAGCAAGCCCCCTCCCACATTTCGATCGGGTTTCAACGCAGGAGATAAGGGATGTCCACCTTGACGGCACCCGTCGGGCAATCCTTCTCGCACGGCATGCAGTACCAGCATTCGTCAAAAGCCATGTAGGCCTTCTGCGTCGCCGGATTGATCGCCAGCAAGTCCATCGGGCAAACGTCGACGCACACGGTGCAGCCCTTTTCAGCGATGCATTTGTCCTCGTCCACGGTGACGGGAGCGTTGGAGCGGAAGAAGATTTCCTGAGCTTGATAGGCCATGGTGCGGACTCTCTTTTTAGTAGTGCATCAAGCAGCGCAAGCGCCCACCCGCAAGCGGTCGTAAGCCTGCATTTCCTCGGCATCGAGCGGGATGATGTAAGGCTCGACAGCTTTCTTGAAACTCGTCATCTGGCCGTCATCACCCTTCTTCAGATGGCAATGGCAAAACCACTCGCTGTCGTTGCGTTGCGGGTGATCGACGCGATAGTGGTACAGGCCCCAGCGGCTTTCGGCGCGGAACAACGAGGCGCGGGCGGCCATTTCGGCGCAGTCGCGGATCACGCTGGTTTCCATCGCGCGCATCAGTTCGTGGGCATTGTTGGCCTTCATCTGCTCGAGATCACGTTCGATGTCGCTGAAGCGTTGCAGGCCAATCTGCATTTTCTTGGTCACTTTCGGCGGTTGCAGGTAATCGTTGACGAAGCGTCGCAGCTTGTACTCGACCTGCGCCGGCGGCAGTCCGTGTTCGCGATCCAGCGGCGCGTAGACCCGGGCCTTTTCCTTCTCGATCTGCTCGGCATCCAGTGCAGAAAACTCCCGTCCGGCGACAAAATCGGCAGCGTTGTGCCCGGCAAACCAGCCGTAAGTAAACGCGCCGAGCATGTAGTTGTGCGGCACGGCGGCCATGTCGCCCGCCGAGTACAAGCCTTTCACCGAGGTTTCCGCGCGCTCGTTGACCCACACGCCGGACGCCGAGTGGCCGCTGCAAAAGCCGATTTCGGAGATGTGCATTTCGACCATTTGCGTGCGGTAGTCGGTGCCACGATTGGCGTGGAACTGGCCACGGCTCGGGCGTTCGTTGCTGTGCAGGATTTCCTCGATGTTCTGGATGGTTTCTTCGGCCAGGTGATCGAGTTTGAGGAACACCGGGCCGTTGCCACTCTCCAGTTCCTGGTGAAACTCCCACATCATCTGCCCGCTCCAGTAGTCGCATTCGATGAAGCGTTCGCCCTTGTTGTTGGCGGTATAGCCACCCAGCGGGCCGGTGACGTAAGCGCAGGCCGGGCCGTTGTAATCCTTGATCAGCGGGTTGATCTGGAAGCACTCGAGGTTCGCCAGTTCGGCGCCGGCGTGATAGGCCATCGCGTAGCCGTCGCCGGCGTTGGTCGGGTTTTCGTAGGTGCCCATCAGGTAGCCCGACGACGGCAGACCCAGGCGACCGGCAGCACCGCAGGCGAGAATCACCGCTTTGGCCTTGATCACGTGGAAATCAGCGGTGCGGCAATCGAAACCCATCACGCCATTGACGGTGCCCTCCTCGTCGGTCAGCAACCGCGTGCAGACGAGGCGATTGGTGATGCTCACTCGTGCGCGTTTCAACTGCCGGTAGAGGACTTTTTTGATGTCGTGCCCTTCCGGCATCGGCAGTACGTAGGCGCCCATGTGATGGACTTTTTTCACCGCGTAATCGCCGGTTTCGTCCTTCTCGAACTTCACGCCCCAGCGGTCGAGCTGCTCGATGGTTTCAAAGCTGTGCGTTGCGTAGGCGTAAACGGCGGCCTGATTGACGATGCCGTCGTTGGCGATGGTGATTTCCTTGGTGTACTGCTCCGGCGTCGAGTGACCGGGGATGATCGCGTTGTTCAGGCCGTCCATGCCCATGCTGATCGCGCCGCTGCGTTTGACGTTGGCCTTGTCGACCAGCAACACGCGCAAGTCGCGGTTCTTTTCCTTGGCCTTGATCGCGGCCATCGGACCTGCGGTGCCACCGCCGATGACGACGATGTCGTATTCCTGTTCGAGAACGTTGCGGGTCATGCCTGCTCCCCTTTTTGCCGGTCGATCCGCAGGCGGTACTGGAACGCATCGCCACGGTAGTAAAGGTGTTCGAAATCCAGCGGCTGGCCCTGTGCGTCGTGGGTCAGGCGCTCGATGCGCATGATCGGCGAGCCGGCTTCGACGTTCAGCGCCTGGGTCAGATCGCTGTCGGCGAGCACCGCATCGATGGCCAGATCGGCGTGGCCGAGGGCGATGCCACAGTCGTTTTCGAGGATCAGGAAGATGTCGCGGGTGACCAGGTCAGCCTTCTCCAGACGCTCGCCGACGGCTTTGGGCAGGTAGGTGATTTCCAGCGAGATCGGCTCGCGATTGATCAACCGCACGCGTTTGATCTGCGTGACGGTTTCGCCTTCGGCAACTTGCAAACGCTCGGCGACACGCTTGTCGGCCGGGATGAATTTGAAGCTGCGCAGGCGGTTGATCACCTCGTAGCCACGGCCGGTCATGGACTCGGCGAGGCCTTGCAGGCTGCTGACGTTTTGAAAGGTTTTCGGCTTGGCGACGAAGGTGCCTTTGCCGTGGATCTTGAAGATCAGCCCTTCTTTTTGCAGATCGCCGAGCGCTTGGCGCACGGTGATGCGGCTGACTTTGAACAGCGCACCGAGTTCGCTTTCGGACGGCATCTGGCTGTCTTGCGGGTATTCGCCGTCGAGGATTCGAGCACGGAGGACATCGCGCAACTGGGTGTGCAGAGGAACGCTGCTGAGAGAAAGAACGTTATCGGTCATCACGGGATCACTTGTTATAACGAGTTATGACGTGATCTTAGAGTTGTTATGACAAGGTTGAGAAATACCGAATGGGCATAACCTTAGATTGGTGTTGGAGATCAAAAGATCGCAGCCTTCGGCAGCTCCTACATGAGACCGCAATCCCCTGTAGGAGCTGCCGAAGGCTGCGATCTTTTGATCTTAACGCTTGAGAATCTGATCCATGACCCAATCGGTTTTCAGGGCCTGTTCGGCAACGGCGGGATGTTGTGAATCACCACGAATATGCGCATTCATGCCCAGCACGTGATGCCACTGAATGTGTTCGTGATGAGGGATTTCCAGGCTGATGATTTCATCGGCATGCAATTGCACGGGATGCTCATCAAACACCGAAAAACTGATCCGCCCAAGACTGCCGATGATCTCGACCCGATCCTCGCGCCGATCCGCGACAAAGCTCCAGCAACCCATGCCCAGTGCCCCGGAGGCAAATCGCCAACTGGCGCTGACGGCATCTTCGGCGGCATACAACCCGGCCTGACGCGCGGTGAATCCGGCCACTTCGACAATGTCGCCGAGCAGGTACTGGAACAGGTCAAAGCCATGACTGGCCAGATCGGCGAAGTACCCGCCGCCAGCCACTGCCGGGTCAGTGCGCCAGTTGTCGCGGCCATCGACATCCGTCGCTGACGGTGCTTTGGTCAACGTCCAGCTCAGATGCCGAACCTCACCGATGCGCCCCTCCTCCAACCATTGCCGCACCTGCGCAAAACGCGGCAACGAACGGCGATAGTAGGACACGAACAGGTGCAAACCGGCCTCGGCAAACGCCTGCTGCATCTCGCGACTTTGCCCGGCATTCAGCGCCATGGGTTTTTCCACGCAGCAATGTTTGCCGGCGGCAGCGACTTTCAGGCTGTAGGCGTGGTGGCTGTCGGGTGGCGTGGCGATGTACACCGCGTCGACCTCGGGATCATTGATCAGTGCATCGACGTCGGTGTAGACGCGGTCGATGCCATGACGCAAAGCGTAATCGCTGACCGCTTCAAGCCGTCGGCCCATCACCGCCACCAGCGCCGAACCGGGCGCCTTGTAGAAGGCCGGCCCGCTCTTGCGCTCGGCGACGCTGCCACAACCGATCATGCCCCAGCGCACCACGTCCATGTCTGTTCCTTTAGCCGATGCGCAAGGCGCGCAGGTCGAGGTGGCCGTTCTTCAGCGGCGGGCACCAGTAGTAGCCGCCAGTGATCGGTCGGCTGATGCGATACAAACTGTCGGTAATGCCGTCTTCCAGACCGCTCATGCGCCGCAATTGCGCTTCGAAAGCATCCAGCGAAAAACCGAAGGCGAGAAACATCAGCCCGGCGCGATCGCCTTCGATCCACGGCATCGAGCGGCGCACGACGAACGCTTCCGGCGCGAAGCTTTCCTGCGCGGTGCGTTTGACGTGGGCGGAGACTGGGGCGTCGTCGATCTCTTCGTTGTCGCTGAGGCGCCGGCCCATGATGTTGTCTTTGTCATCGGCGGAAAGTTTGTGGAAACCCTTGAGGTCATGCTGCCATTGCTGGATCGCGGCGAAACTGCCGCCGACCATGCCGTCGGTGCCTGCACTTTGCAGGGCGGCAGCGATGGCGGCTTCGTCGTGCGGGTTTTCCGTGCCGTCTTCGTAACCGGTGAGGTCGTGGCCGTCCTTGTGGCGGAAGGCTTCCTGCATTTCGACCAGGCGCAGGGCCGGCGCCAGTGCGGCTTCGATAGCATTGCAGCGATTGAGCAATTCACCACGGTCGACGCCGTGCAGCCAGACCCACAGCGCGTGTTGGGTCGACGGGTTTTCGACGCCGACGCCGGTCAGCGCCGGGAAGCCGCGCAGGCCGTCGATCTGTACGTCGAGGGCCTTGGCCAGGGATTCGCCAAAACCGACCACCGCCGACTTGCCGTCCACCTGATTCATCAGGTTGTCGATCGCCTGCGGCAGTGCTTCTACCGACTCGAGGGCGAAAAACAGGTGACGTGCTTGTGCAGGAACGGGGGTGGCGAGAATGCCCGGCTGGTAGTAACTCATGTGAACTCCTTGAAAAAGTGCGCGGAGTTTACCTGTGGCCGGAGGTTTTGTGTGGGTTTGGATGGAAGTCAAAAGCCCCTCACCCTAGCCCTCTCCCGGGGGGAGAGGGGACTGAGTGGGGGATGCTGTGGAGATACGCCGACTTGAACGTGCATCAGTGAATCCATAATTTCAGATCAGTGCATGACTCAAGACACAGCGGTCGGCCCTCACGCTCTCAAGTCCATAATCGACACAATCTTTCAGGTCGATGTAACCCGTAACACACCTCGGCCGGCCTCAATCTCTCAAGTCCATAATCGACACACGCTTTCAGGTCGATGTAACTCGCAAGACACCTCGGTCGGCTCCCTCTCCCTCTGGGAGAGGGCTGGGGTGAGGGTTGGCGTCATTACGCCAGGCGCTGGGGCTCAACCCCGTCCAGCGCTTGAACGCCCGACGAAAACTGCGCACATCGCTGTAGCCGACTTCTTCAGTAATCCGCTCGATCGGCATATCAGGATTGGCCAGCAGACTCAGCGTCCGCGCTTGGCGCACCTGTTCCAGCAGCGCCTCGAACGTCAGCGCATGCTCGGTCAAGCGCCGACGCAACGTGCGGCTGCTCATGTTCAAGTCGCCGGCAATCTTTTCGATGTGGCTGCCGCTGCTCAGATCCCGTGCGATCGCCCGCTCCACCGCTTGAATCAGATCGAGCTTCTGGTGCACCTGCGCAGCTTCCAGCTCTAGCAACGCAACCGCCTGACGCAGCGCCAAAGCATGGTGATTGGGCAGGTTGACGTCCAGCCACTGCACGTCGATCAGCATGCGATTGTGCAGGCAACCGAAGCGCACGTCGGGACCGAGCAATCGCTGATATTCACTGAGATAGCCCGGCGCGGCATGCATGAATTCCACGGCGATCGGCTTGAAATCTGCGCCCGCCAACGCCCGGCCATACACCAGCAGGCTGGCGAAAAACTCCTCGACCGCAAACACCTGCACATCGGCAAACGGCAAGCGACATTCGGCATCGAGATGCAGTTGCTCGCCGACCACATCGACGCTGGACACCACAATCCCGCCGGAGGTGTGTTGATGGCGGATGCCCAAGGCAAACGCGTCGCGCAGGGTTTTGCACAAAGACAGCACGTGCCCGAGCAAACCGAGTGTGCCAAGCACATTCTGCGCGCCCACCCACAGGCCGAGGCCCTGATTGGGCAGTGCCTTGAGCGCCCGTTGAATCATCGCCACCGCTTGGCGATAGGAAATCCGCTGCGTCGGATCCTGCAAGTCGTCCAAGGTAAAACCCAGGCCACGGCACAGACTTTCAGGGTCGATACCCTTGTTCTGCGCGACTTCAGCGAGGGTTTGCAGGAGGAACGGCGACACCAGCGCCAATTCGAAGGTCGGGTCTTGGACTTTTACGTTCATTTGGGCTGACTTTCCGGATCACGCTTGATTGTTATTTTTGTAACCGGTTATGTCGATGGAAGTTAGCACAGGGTTGCGAGCCTGTCCGCAGAAGTCCCCCTCAGTGTCCGCCAAAACCCTGCCCCGCCGGGCGCCAAGCGCTTATTTCTATAGTGCCGGGCGCACTGCGTGCCGGCGTTGCGCCAAAACACAATAATAATGAGGACGGATATGCACCCGAACCGCGCGACATTCCCCCTGCGCCTGGCCCTTTGCTTGCTGGGCTGCGCCGCCACCTTACCGGCGCTGGCCACCGAAGCCGGCGTCGACAACATCGGCACCGGCACTGACGGTTTTTTCATGCTGCCGCTGGAAGTCGACAGCCTTCCGGAGAACATGGTCGCGTTCAACCTCTACTACAACCATTACAAGGCGACCAAACTCAACATCAGCTCGTTCGGCGGCAAGGTGCCCAACGTCGAAATCGAATCCACTGCGGTGATTCCACGCCTCGACTATCTGAGCCCCGTGCGGATCTTCGGCGGGCGCCTGGCCGGCTACATCGCCCAACCGTGGCTGAAACAGGAAGTCTCGGTATTCGGCTTGAGCGACACCCGCGAAGGCATGGGCGATACGACCATTGCGCCGATCATTCTGTGGGACATGGGCAAGAACCTGACCCTCGGCGCCGCCATCGAAGTCACCGTGCCCACTGGCGAATACAGCGTCGATCGGCTGGCCAACACCAGCAACAATTTCTACACCTACAAACCGTTGTTTTCCTTCACCTGGCTGCCGACCGACAAGACCGAAGTCTCGATGAAGACCACCTACAGCTTCAACGAAAAGAACAAGGACACCGATTACAAGTCCGGGCAGATCTTCCACTTCGATTATTCGGCCAGCTACAAGATCACCGACGATGTGATGCTCGGCCTCAATGGCTACTACCTCAAGCAGACCACCGACGATAAACAGTTCGGCCATACCGTGCAGTTCGCCGGGCAGGACGTCGATGACGGCGTGCGTGGCGAAGTGTTCGCCATCGGCCCGGCGCTGCATTTCACCTTTCTCAAGTACGCCAGTGCGGAGATTCGCTGGGCGAAAGAATTTGACGTAGAGAACCGGCCGGAGGGGGAAATGCTGTGGGCAAAGGTGAGTATTCCCTATGCGTTCTGAGTGCATTTGTAGGAAAGCGCACCTGGATTTGTAGCCTGAAAACCTGAAAACCGCATGGGTGGAATACGCCTACAGCGGCGGTCGAGATTACCGGACAACAGGGGGAAACGTCTGGCAGATTTAAAGGGTGCGCTTGCAGATACTGGGCTCCGTTATCCCATGGATCCTCAAGGGTTCATGGGGAGCATCGTCAGCCAGTGACGACAATGGGCCATTCCCGCCTTAGACTGCTTGAAATTGATCACGGAGGTCATATGAGCATATTGCTTTCCCCGTTTTATTCTGAGTTCGAATCCGAAGAAGAGGCAGAGAGCTACGATCGCTGGTTTCGTGCCAAGGTGCAGGCAGCACTTGATGATCCTCGCCCGGGCATTCCCCATGAGGAAGCCATGGTGCGGCTCGACCAATTATTAGAAGAGAAACGCAAGAATCGACGCGCTGCCGCTTGAATGGAGCAATCAGGCTCTGGACGATCTGGCTGACATTATCGATTACATTGAACAACACAATTCCAACGCTTCAGCGGCTTTGCAGCGCAAGGTGGGTGCAGCAACGCAAAGGCTTTCATCAATTCCCTTTGGTTACAGGTCCGGTCGAGTGCCAGGCACTCGGGAAATGGTGGTCAATTCAAACTATCTGCTGGTCTATCGAGTGAACGGGCGTATCAAAATACTGACGTTAGTCCACACCAGACAACAATACCCACGAACCTCATAAATATAAAAAAAGGGCGGCCAACCGGCCGCCCAAACGTACTACACGAGAGTCTTTTACAGTTTCAGTTGCCCGCGCTCCTCTTCCGTCAACTGCTGCTTCGCCTGTTCATCCAGCGCCCCTGCCCCCAGCACTTGCACCGGACTGTTCGGGTTGTAACCCGGCGCCTGGGTGCGGCTGGCGCCATCGCGGGACGGCGCGAGTTGTTCGTTGCCGAAGCTCAGCACCTGCACGGTGAACACCGAGGCCTGATTCTGTCGCGACGCCGCTTGCTGCTGACGCGCGACATCTTCCGCCGCTTGCGTGGCCGAGGATGCGGCGGAGCTGGCCGAGGTGATTGCGCCAGTGTTGACCGCCGACACCACCGGCACGCCGGTCGCCTTGCCCTGCACCGAAATGTTCGCGGCGTTGACCACCGTCAGTGCGGCGATGTTGACGTTGCCCGACACGCGAATCCCCGCCTCGCCGGCATCGATGGTGCCGAGCGGCGCGATCAGGTCGATGTCGCCCGGCGCCACTTCGGCGATCGGGTTGAGCGTGGCGATACCGGCGCCGGTGCTCGGTACCGACGGCGACAGAGTCACGTTGCCCCAGGTGTCGTACACGCGTTTCGGCGGGGTGTAGACCACCGTGGTTTTCGAGCCGCGACCGGCGTTGATGTCGCCCTCGGCCGACCAGCCAAGAATCGAGCCGCCGAAGGTAGTCATGATCCGGCTCTGCCCCAGCAGAATGCTGCCCTGCGAATAGAGCTGAATGTTGCCCGAGCCTTGGGTGATGATCCCCGCTGTCGATGGCGGCGCCGCGCCTTCGATGCCGAACACCTGACCGCCACCCGGCGTGAGCATCTGGATATCGCCGCCGAACAGGGTTTTGACCCCGGCACCGCCGTACATTGTGATGTCGCCGTCATAACGAATGGCATTGCCCGCCACATCGCTGGTCGGGAACAACGCCGCGATGGCGTTGCGACCGCGCAAATAACTGCCCTGACGCGGACCGTCGACATCGTTGTATTCCAGGCCACCGGCACGCAGTTCGGCGAAGTACACCTGCCGCGCGAAGATCGCCTGTTCAGCGCTCGGCAGCGCGGCGTAGAACGCTTGCGCCTGTTCGGCATTGCCGCTGAAGCCATAGCCGAGGGTCAACCAGCTCTGCAGTTCGTCCAGGTACGTCTTGACCACTTTGCCCGGTTGGCCGTTGAGAGAGACCTGCGAATCAGCAAGGTTCTGCGGGTTCAGGTAGCGTGCGATGAACCGTGAGTAATCCAGCCCTTGCGCACCAACACCGGCCTGCAGCACCACACTGGCACCCGGTCGGCTATCGCCTGCCAGCACCGGCCCGATGCTGGTGATGCTGGCACGGTCCTTCATCAGGATGTTGCGCCCTGCGCTGACGTCAAGCACACCTGGGCCGGCGATGTCGAAGCTGCTGTAGAGAATGTCGCGCCCGGCCGCAACCCGCGACACATCGTTGGGCCGGTTGTGAATGAACAGGTTGCCGGTGGATCTGATCTCGTCGCCGTTGTAGCTCAGTACTTCATTCGGTACGGCTGTTGGCTGGCCCAGATAAGTGCCCGAGGCGACGAGGTCGCGCCCGGCGAGCATCCACACAGGCCCTGCCGCTTCGTACCAGGTGCGCTGCTGTACGCCGGACCTGAAGAATGTCAGCGTCTCGCCACTGCGAACTCCGACCAGATCTCCGGTCAACGCGTAAAACCGTGCGGGCCCTTGCACGCCACTCAACCCGGAATAGCTATCGGCACCAAACGCAAATAATGGGTAGCGCGCGTTGCGTTGCGTCGCCACGCCGTCAACGCTGTTATTGGTCATGAGCGGCCTGTCCGCGCTGTTGCTGACGAACCCATTGAAGGACGGCGCAAATGGCGAAGTTATCGCCGCTGGACTGGCGCCTGACTGATTGATCGCATAACCGCCGGCATAGATCGAATCGCCCGCCAGCAGTTCCAGCTGACCGGAGGTAGACGGTGCCAACAGCAACGAGTAGCCCTCGGCCGGCGGAACATTGCCCGTGCCATAAGCGGCCGAGGATCCCGCGTAAATCGAGCCCTTGGCAGCCACGGCACGCAGGATCGACGGATAGACGAAGCGACCGTCAGTGGGTGATGTATTGGATGTGGAAACCGACAAATTGTCCGATTCGGCCAACTGCGTGCTGGGTGTGAGGTTGCCCCCCGCCGAGAACAGATCGATCGCAGTGTGATCGGTCCACAGCGAGAAACTGGTCAATCCACCGCCTGCGTGGCCCACCCCACTGGCGTCAGTAAAGGCTGTGGAGTTTTGCAAGCGCACGCGTCCCGGATCTGCTGCACCGCCCAACACCAGGTCACCACGGGTGCTCAGGCGCATCCCCGAATCTCCCGGAATCAGTACCAGACCGCCGGAGGCACTGCCCAGGGTCGATTTGAACGGATCGTATGCACGGACTTCGCGCGAATCCTGATCCAGGGAAAACGCACCGTAGTGCAGATTGACGCCGCCCACGGCACTGGCACTGATTTGCGCAGCGCCACGCAAGTTGATCACCGCGCCTTGCAGATCATGGCGCGGCGCTTGCGTTCCGGTTTCTCCCGCCCGGGCTTGCAGTGAGGGGTTGAGCGAACCGCCGAGACGCATATCGATATCGCCGCCACCGGTCAGTTGCAGGCTGCCATCGCTGCCCACTCGCCCGGTGCTGCCCACGGCGACGATCAGGCCCTGGCCACGCGGATAAAGATTACTGCGGCCATCCCCGACCGGGTCAAGCATGCCACCGTCTGCGCCAGCGCGCAGGCTGATGTTACCGCCGCCAAGAGTGCCGAAACCCGTAAAACCCACCAGATACGGCGCGGTACTCCTGCTCGAATCCGCCAACGGCTGACTGGCATAGCTGCCGAAGTTGATCCACCAGGCGGTCGGTATTTCGTCGTTCCCCGTACCCTGACGCCACAGCCAGTTTCCAACGGCAACGCTTGGCACCTGCTCTCGGGTTTCCATCGTGATACTGGTCGCACGTCGCCCGACGACATCGCCGGAAACAGAACCACCGGCGCCAATCGTGAGGTTACCACCCAGTTGCGGATACCAGGCCTGATACAGACTGTCGCTGCCACCATCTACCCATTTTTCGTTATCACTGCCCGCGCTGCCCAGCACCGAACCATCGTCCGACAAACGACCACGTGGCTGGTTGTAACGCGCGTCGACATCACCGGATTGGGTACCCGCGGTGTACACACCGAAAGGTGATTCCATGCTCAGATTGCCAGCGGCCATCACGTCCAGATCAGCGGCGCCGGTTCGCAAAACGCTGAACATCTGCGAATGAGTGGAGACCGTGGTACCGCCCACGTTGGCGGCGCAATAAGCAGGGTCAATATCACACCAGAACAGATCGTCTTCGCTGACCGGCGACCCGGCCGGTGCGCCCATCGGATTGCCGTCCGTCCAGAGGAATTTGGCGGGTGCTACACAGGCACCGGGGTTGGCATCGCACCGGAACATTTCATCGTCTTTGACGACTTCACCGGGGGTATACCCCAATCCATTATTTTCGGCCCAGACCGTATCGAGTTTTTTCGTCGTGACGACGACCCCGTAATGCGTATCCGCCAGTCGCAAGTGACCTTCGCTGGTAAGCGGTTTCACGGTGCGACTGTCGGCAGCATCAAGATCCGCACCCGCCACTACGCGCATCGACCACGAGGTGCTGCCCGACGGCAGCATGCTCGCCAGGGCCCAGTTGCGTCCCTGCTGCGTGCCGTTCAACGGGCGCAAATCGATGAACGCTGTGCCGTCGGCCAGCACCACGTCGGTCATCGACGGAATCAGCGAGCCGCGCAACAACGCCAGTGCACCGCTTAATTTCACGCCGACGATTTTGTTGTCGGCAAACGTGCCAGGCAATGGCACGCCCTTGGGCCAGAGCATCGCCTGCATGTCGGTGGCCGCGTTCAACCGCGTCCCGGCCCCGAGGCGGCTGCCCGCCGGCAAGGTCACGTTGTCGCTGAGCAAGGTACCGGCGGCGTACAGCAGGTTGCCGGCGGCGTCATGCACCGCACCGGCCAAGACTGTACCGGCCGTCAGCGTGTAAGGCCCGGCGAGGATGCCCTGGGTTGGCAGCAGCGTGCCGCTGGCCAGCGTCGCACTCTGTATCGGCAAGTCGTAATTGAGCGTCGTGCCGACCGGGAACGAGGTACCTTCTGCCAGCGTCACCCCGGCGCCCGGCACGATCAGGTCACCACCAAAAGGCTGAATGCCCGGCACCAGTTTCCAACCGGCGTCGTCAACGGTTTCCGGCGGCGGCGCGAAGCCGTCGTTGACGCTGCCGTAAATATCCAGATTGCCGCCGGCGCGGATCAGCAGGCTGCCGGATTCGCCCGAACCATAAACAGCGGTTTTTTGCGTGTGCGGATTCAGACTGGCGTAACGGTAAGCGGACAGGTCCAGATCGCCCTGCACGACCAGATCGCCGTCGGCGGTTTTGCTGGCGATCTCGACGCCCGGGCGCAGATGGAACGCATCGCTATAAGCTGCGTTATTCAATCCGGCCAGTTTGCGTTGCAGCAAATCGCCGTTGCCCAGCGCCGCATCGATGAACGCCGTGCTGTCGCCATGGATAACGTCCAGATAAGCCTGATCGATCACCTGATACGGGCGGCCGCTGACGGCAGCATCGGTGCCGTCGGCTGCATCGGTGTAGCGGCGCATGGCGTTCAGGCCGATGGAACGCGCGCCCTGAATGTTCAGCACACCGCTGGCATCGATGGCGATGTCGCCACCGCCGATACGCGGTGCATTGAGTTCCAGCGTACCGCGCGGCAGACCATCGTTGTGCCCTGCCCCACTGCCCGGCGGCGCGTCGGTGCCGTGGCGCAAATCGATCCGTGCGCCTGGCGCCAGCGTCAGCAAACCATTGCCGGAATCGAGTTCGACCATGGCGCGGTTGGGGGCATCGATGATCTTGCCGTAGCTGTCGACACGCAGCACGCGACCATGGGCATCGAGCACGGCATTGCCAGTCAGAGTCAGGCCGTTATTGGCGGACAGACGAATGCTGCCGACCCGCTCACCACTGGCGTCGATCAGGCCGGCCACGGTCAGACTGCCGTTGTCCACCGAGACATTGACTTCACCGGCCTTGAGCCCGTCGCCGATCACCAGGCTGCCCTGCTTGAGCTGAAAGCTGCGGCTGCCGAACACCCGCCCGGCGTTCAAGCGCTGGTTCAACGCAGCGAAGTCCTGGTTCAAATCGTTGCCCAGCCGTTGTGCGCGAATGTCCACGCCACCGGCCTTGTACGGCACCAGCGTGCCACCGGCATCGTAGTAACCGCTGCTGGCACCGAGGATCTCGCCTTGCAGATCGACTACCCCGGCATCCGCTGCCAGCGCCACCGCACTGAGATTGCCAGCCTGGTTGTTGTGCGCCGACAGATCGATACGTGAGCCGGCAGCCTGGCGGATATTGCCGTGGCTGCTGTACAGCGCCACATCGCCGCCCCAGCTGTACTTGCTGACGTCATTAAAGGGCAAGGTACGCCCGGCCAGGTCCAGGTGTGCGGCGTTGGTCAGGGTCAGATTGTTCTCGGACTTGACCACCAGTTTGCCACTGGCCAGTGCAATGCGACCGTCGAGCAGCACATTGCGCCCTTCAAGCGTCAACTCCGCACCCAAGGCATCGGCCACCGCAGCATTCGCAACGCCACTCACCGTCAGGTCGTCGCCCGCCTTGAGGAGGTTGACCGAGGCCGCTTCACCAGTGAGCAACGGCGTGCGCAGATTGAGGTTGCCGCCACTGTAGACGTAGCCGGAAATCGGGTCGTAAGCCCCTTGCGCCAGATACACCGCAAGACTGCCCTTGTGGTTGGCGGTGATGCGCTCGCTGGCGTTGAGGTTGACGTTGGCAAAACCCAAGGCCAATCGGTTGTTCTGATCCAGGCCGTTGGGCTGCGGGTTCGGGCCATAACCGAACTCGATGCGTTGCGCCTGAATGTCCAGTGTGCCGCGTCCTGTCCCGGCGCCACCACTGGCTACCGCGCCCGGCGCCTGGGTCGCACCGTTCCAGATCAGGTTGGCGGTGCGAATGGTCGCCACATCGCCAGCCTCGCCCCAGCCATAGACGGCGGGCGTGGCCAATAACAGGTTCTGCAAGCGACTGACGCCGGTCTGCGGGTCAAGCGTATCGAGGCTTACGTTACCGAAGAAGTTGAACGAGTCGCGAGTGGTCAAACTCAGGGTTTCCAGTGCCGGAGCGCCGAACTGCGTGTCGCCGCGCAACAGGCGATCGAGCACGTTCTGGTTCAAGGTCAGGCCACTCGGTACGCGCCCTGCCGCGGCCAGCGCCTCGGCGCTACCGGCATTGACCGCGCCGACGGCCAGCGCCAGGTGACGGGTGCCGAAGCGCACGGATTCGTTCAGTTCGAACTGGTTATCGGTGGCAGCGGTAATGCTGCCATTGGAATAGAGCAACGTTGGCTGAGCGCACGGCTGCGCAACGCACGTACCGATGCGGATGCTGCCCGCACCTTCAGAATACGTGGCGACCGTCGGTGCGAGGGTGCTGGTCCAACCGTTGGACACGACCAACAGACTGGCGGAACCCGGCTGATAAATGAAGCCGTCGGTCGAGTCATAAGGCGCATCACCGCGGCCGAGGGTGTTGATACCGGCGCCCGCTTCCAGCGTGATGCCACCGTTGACTTTGTCAGTGCGCAACAGCACTTCCGGTGCCGATAACACTGCGCCTTCACGCAGAGTGATGTTGGCAGCCGAACCATCAAAGCGAATGAAGTTACCCGCCGAGCCGTATTCAACCGTCGGCGTGGCGCCAAGGCTCAGCCGTCCGGCTTCGAGCCGGTCAAGGCTGTCCGCATACAGCGAAATCCCGGTAAACCCCGGCGTACGCGACCGGCCTTCACCGAGCACCTCCAGGTCCTGGGCCAACACGACAGCGCTCCCGGCCACGCCGCCCTTGCTCGGAGCAAACAGGGCCTGACCCTGAAAGTTCATGTCGATGTCGTGCTTGCCACCGGCCACCAATTGCACGTTGAGCGATTTCGCATCCATTGGCGCCAACGCACGTGGCACACCCCGACGAGCCGCATCGCTTTCGATGAACTGGGTGAAGCTCGTTTCGTTGTACTGCGAATAGCGGCGCAGAACATCGGCCGACGTCAGGATCACCTGGCTCGGCAGACTGTCGCGCACACCGCTGTTGGCAATCGACATCAGTCCGGCACTGGACCACGAACCATTGCGCATTTTCAACGCGCTGCTGGTCACGCCCGGCGTCGCCTGGCCATTGACCTCGACCCGGAACGCGCCGGGCAGCAAGGCAAAGGTTGAAGGCAGCAAGGTGTAGGTGCCGGCGGCTAGGCCAGGAACACCCGCGCCGACGGTAATTTGCTGGCCAATGCGCGGATCGCTTGCACCGGCCTCAGCGAGTGCCGGTGCAAAGGCACTCTGGTTGCCCGGCACAATGGCGTACACCGGGTTACTGCTCAGACCCGGCAAGCTGAACGTGCCATCGGCAGCGTTGCGCACCAACGGATTGAATCGGGCATCGGTGGAACCGCCGCGCCCGGAGACAAAACCGGCGCCGCGCAGATCGCCGCCGCCCGACAAGTCAATCAACGCGCCGCCCTGCACATCGACGTACTGCCCGGTGAGGATCACGCCATCCAGGGCACTGGAGATCCCGTGCAACACCACGGATTTGCCGTCGTAGCGATAGTCGATACCGTCGGTGGTACCGCCATACGGCATGACCAGACCAGCGCCGCTGACCGACGTGACACTACCCGGCAACAGGCGCAGCTCCTGGGTTTTGCCTAGCGAGTTCTCGCCCAATCTGATCAATCCCAACGGGGCGCGGATAACGCCGCCCTGCTCGATCTTCCCGGCAACCAGCAGCAAGTTGCCGAACGCGGAATACGGCAAGGCCTGCGGTGCCTCGCCATGACCGCTGATACGCAAGGTGCGTGCAAGTTCCGGGACGGCCGTATAGCCCTGATAACCAACACGGACATCGGCCGAAACACCTGTGGCCGGATAAATCTGCGCAGCGCGCAAGTTGAGATCACCGGGCGTCCACAACCGCGAGCTGCGCTCGTTATCGTTCGGCGCGAGAAAACGCATGTCGCCACGACTGTCGAGGGTGACCTGGTCGAAGCCACGACGGCTGACAGCAGCGGCCGGCGCGGCGAGCTGCGCGATCGTCCCTTCGGTGCCGAACGACAAGGTGTTGCTCAGATCGAGCAGGTCAGCGGTGGCGGTGAAGCGGGCGTTCGACAGCTCAGTGGTCGCGTTGGCCAGCAGCCGTGGACGCATGCTGACATCCGAAGGCGCGTACAGACCCAGCCCCGACAAGCGCATGTATGGCGCGGCAAGATTGATCCGCGTCGTGTCGCTGGCAGCCTGCGCCAGCGAGATCGAGCCGGTGTACAGATTCAGGCTTTGATTCATGCGCAGATCGACGTCGCCGGCGAATGTGAGCAAGCCGTTACTCAACAGGCTCAGGTGATCGAAACCACCCGACATCAAACGCTCCGCGCTCAAGCGGGTCTGACCGTAACGCAACTGCGCCGCGCCTTCGCCGGCCTGCAGATGCGCCGGCAGCAACGCGCCATCCGCGCCTTGGTTAATGATCATTTCGCGGGGCGCACGCACTTCGTTGCTCGCCAGATTCATCTGGTAGAGCGGCGCGTCCTGAATAATCTCCAGACGTCCACCGGACGCACCGACGCCACCCGCTGCAGCCTGCAACTGACCGTCGAGGAACACGCCATTGTAAGAACTCAAGGCAATGCGCCCGCCATCGGTGGCGACGTCGGTCGGTCCGCCCCCGGCGACATCCAGAACCGCGTGCGTACCGGAGGCGTCCAGGCGTGCACCGTTGCGCACAATCACGTAAGCATCGGCCGACGTCGCGGTGATTTTCTTCGAATCAATCTCGCCGCCGAGAATAATACTGCCGCCTTTGCCGATCTGGCCGTACACCCGACCCAGCGCATCCACGGCCGTGTAGGCGCGACCGGCAACATCCAGCACCGCATCTTCGCCGATCCAGATCGAGCGGTTGTGGGCCTGCGGGTCGGCGTTCTGCAGCTTGGTCGCCACGTCCAGCGAGCCAAACTGTTGCTGACGAATATCGAGAGTGCCGCCCCAGGCGTTCAATTCCCCCTCGACCGTAATCTGTCCGGCACCGCGCAGTTTGATGCGCTGCCCCGGGTCGACGCTGATCCGTGCACCGTGGCCAATGGACAACGGACTGCTCGCCGGGTCAATCAGCGCTAACTCACTGGAACCGGCCTGGAGCGCCAGACTGGCGCCCCCACGCTGGGTCAGAACGCCTTTGGCCGGGTTCTCCTGAAACAGCGTGGGGGTCCACAATTCGAGGGCCGTGCGCGGATCGACGCCGCTGGACTGGATCGGCGCCGCATCGCCGAAACGGTAGACCGGCATCACCACATCGACCTGCGCACCATCAGCGACTTCCAGCCCGGTCAGGCCGGTAACGCTATAACTGGCAAAACCGGTGCTGAACAGACTCGATGCCAGTTGCAGCGTATTGTCGCCGTGTGGGGCGCCGGTTCCACCGATCACAACGTTGCCGGACTGAATCGTCAGACTGCCGCCACCGGTGACACCGTAGCCACGCACGTCGCCATCAATCATCAATTGTGACGACACCGAACGGGTCAGCGGACTCGACTCCAGCGTAATGTCGCCGCCCTTGCCGCCGCGCGTCTTGCCATTGGCCAACAGCGCCCCGCCGGACGACACGTCAAGCAGACTGCCACTGCCCAGGTTGACGCTGCCGGTACTGCGCACAGACACCACGCCGCCATTGAGGTAGGCCAGACTGTTCACGTCGTCCGGATCGGTACGCAGATTGCTCCACAGTCCGCGGGCATCGAGCTGCACGCCTTTGGCCACCGTGACGCCGACAGCCGTCCCGGCCGGTGCCAGCAGCGCGGAATTGCCGGTCAGGACATCCCCCACATTCATGCTACCGCCACGCGCAGTCAGGCTCGCATTGACCTGCACTTGTGGGGCGAACAAGGTGATATCACCACCAGAAGCAACGGTCAGCGCCTGATCGACAACAATGGTTTTCGCGGCAGAGACCTTCAACGCACCGAGCTGAAAGCCGTTGAGCATATCGCTGTCGAGAAACAACTTGCCGACCCGCTCCTGCGCCACGGCATCCGCCAGGCCGGGCGCTGTGAGCGCCGCTGCGTGAGTGCCGCCGATCTGCACCTGGTCCAGTAGCGGATCGAGCAGATACTGCAGGCCACCGGCGGTCGCCGACCAGGCCGGATCGTATTGACCCACGATCAACTGCGCCCGGCGAGCCCGTGCGATCTGACTCTGCTCATAGCCATCCAGCACCGCGCGGGGTGCTTGTGTCTGGCGCTCGCCCTGGAACACTTCGCCGAGAATCTGGCCATCGACCAGCGCGTTGCGGGTGGCAATCACCAATTGGCCGGCATCGCGACCGACGGTGTAGCCCGATTCCTGACGCGAGCTCGGTGCAATTAGCGGGTTGTAGAAAAACTGCGTCTGGCCCCAGCGCTCGCTGCTGTCTTCATAGCCTTTGTACAACCCGGTATAGAGCAGATCCCCCGGCGCCCGTGAGACTTCGTACAAACGCCCGTCGGCCCCTCGCAACCAGCTCTGCCGGATCGCGCCGCTCTGCACGTCGAGGGTGCCGCCCGACAAGTTGATCAGCGAGCCTTTCTCGGTGACCACGTCGTTGCCGGCAAAATTCACGGAACCGCCCTGCGCCATCCATTCACCGATGCCGTGGCCCTGAGTGCCGAGATAGCCACCGACTTCCAGCAGACCTCCGGCCGTGTACCATCGGTCTGTAGCGTAGCCATTGGTGCCGGCCGGCACGTAGACCAGCTCACGCACATCGACCCAGATGTCGTTGCTGTTGAGCGCGCCGCCCTCGCGGTTGACCGGCGCATCGCGTTGTTCGTTGCCCTGCACGTTGATCTTGATGTTGTTGGCTTCCATCGCCACCTTCACCCCGACAGCGCCGGACACATCAATTACCGCGCCGTCGCGCACCAGGCTGCGACGCCCCGCCGATACCGCGACCTGGCCACCGGTGGCAAGGGTGATCGAGCCGTTCTGAAACTCGACGCTGCCGCCGCTAGCAATCTCCACACGCGACTGATCGCCACGAATTCGGTTCGCGGCACTGACGGCCTGGAGCGAAGCATCACGCTGGCTGTCGAGCGCGGTGAGATCGCTGCTATCGAGCATGATCGCGGTGACGCTACCCTGAGCGAGCGTGACGCTGCCGGTGTTATCGGTCGCTGGATTGAGCAAGTGCACAGTGCCGCGCGTGGCCACCGAGGTGCTTGCCAGCAACACACCGTTTTGCAGCACTTCATGGCCGGTCAGCGTGATGTCGCCGGTGGCGGCCTGGATCAAGCCATTGTTGCTGACCTTGCCGGCCACGGCGCCGGTCTTGAAGCCCGGCGTCACTTCATTGCCGAAGGTCGTGGACACGGCGTTGCCATCGGTGCCCGAACCTTTGCGGATGTAAAAGCGATCGCCTGCACCGAGCAGGGTCTGCCCTTTGGGGGTGCTGATGTTGCCATCGTTCTGCACCTCGTTGCCCAACAGCAAGGCGTAGCCACCCGCATCCGTCGACGCCTTGGGCGCATGGGTCTGGATAGTGGCGCCACGTTCCACCAGCACTTTGCCGGCCGCGTCGGTGAAGGTCGGCTGAGTCGCGGTGCTGTCGAAGTACAGACCCCGTTCGCGGAACTGAATGTCCGTGATGTTGGCCGCCGCCGCCACCAGGTTGCGCACATTGACCTGGCTGCTGCCACTGAACACGATGCCGTTGCGGTTGATCAGCATCACCGTGCCGTCGCCCTTGATCTGGCCCTGAATCTGACTGGCACGCGCGCTTGGGTCGTTGACCCGGTTGAGGACTGCCCAGTTGGATTGCTGAGCGAATTCGACCGTGGTGTTGCGGCCGACGTTGAAGGTTTCCCAGTTGAGAATCGCCTTGTCGGCGGTCTGCTCGATCTTCACCGTGGTCTTGCCGTCAGCCTGAGTCTGCTGCGGTCCCTTGGCGTTCAGCCAACCCTGGCTGAGGCTGTTGTCGACCTTCAAGCCGCCCTCGCCCAATCCATCCGGCACGCTTTGCACACTGCCCAACGCCACCGCACGGCCGGCCGCCTGAGCCGCCTGCTGTGCGGCAATCGCCGCCACGGTGTTGTTGAGGGTCTGCAACGATCGCTGCAATTGCTGATTGGCTCTTTGCTGCTGGGCCAGTGGTGGCGTCATCCCCGGCAACCCGCCAACACTCGGCCGCGCTGCCGCCGCTTGTTGTGCGGCGCCCTTGGCGGCAAACCAGTTGGAACTGAACGCCGTTTGCGCCTGCGCACTGCCCGCCACCAGACACAACGCCACCGCGTGCGCCAGTGGCTTGAGCAGCCATAGCGCCGGATCGGCGACCTCACGCTTGAGCATCTGGGCACGGGTACTGCGACGGGATGGGCGAGCGAGCATCACTACGAGATCCTTTTTGATTGCCACACAAAGCTGCAGGCCAGCAAAAACCTGCTGTTACGACATAGGCAGTTGGCGAAGGGCGCGACCGAACGGATGTCACACAAACTTCATGATTGAGGTGTAAATCGAGCAAAAAAAATGGCAGCAACCCGAAGGCTGCTGCCATTTCCTGACGCTTTAGGCGTGTATTACAAAGGACGACCGACAGCGTTGCAGACGCTGGCGTTGTTGATGTCCAGGTTGTTGCCGGTGGAGTTGGTGACGAAGTTGGCGGTTACAGCGGTTTTCCAGTTGGTTGGAACCGGAATGAAACCGTGAGCGGCAGTGGCCACGGCGTTGCCCGGAGTGCTGTAGTGCTGGGTCAGGAACGCTTTGACGTCAGCAGCCACGGCCGCGTCCTTGTAGCACTGGCCGAAGATGAAGTTGGTGTAAGCCGCCATTGCATAACCGCTGGACGGGTTGGCAACCACAGGGGACCACTGCGCCGGATTGGCCGCGTTGGTTGGCAGTGGAGCCGAAGCCAGAGCAGTGTTGACGTTGGCGCTGGTTGGCTGAACGCCATTGATACGAGCAACAACAGCGTTGCTCGCAGCGTTGACACCGTCCGGCCCGACATAACCGATGGAACCGTCAACCGCGTTGACTGCCGGGGCTACGTCAGCGGTATTGGCCACGCCGACCCAGTTCGACGGCACAGCGGAACCTGCTGGCAGACGTGCGTTGGTGAAGGTGGTGTTGACCGCGAACTGAGTCGGGCAGATCGAGTTCAGGTGACGGCTGAGGATTTCGGTGGTGCCGCTCGAAGCGGTGCGATAAACAACGCGGATCGCGGTGGTGTCGGAGGTACCCAACAGCGCGCCCCAAGTAGTCTTGGTGCCCGACAAGGCATCACACAGTTGAGCGCTGGTCAGGTTGAGGGTGGTGTTGCCGGCCTTTTTGTAAGGGATGGCAACCGAAGTGGCGACTGATGGCAGTTGAATCAGCGGACCAAACGAAGCACCGAAGCTGGTGTTGTAGGTGCTGATTTCCGAAGCGCTGAGGATCGAGTCGCTAGCGGCGAAGTGCACAGTGCCAGTGGTGCTGAACTGTGCGGCGGTGTTGGTCAGGAAAGCACTTTTGCCGATGCCGCTACCGGTCACGGCGTAGCTGAAGTTGGCAGGCAGGATGCTGTTGGCAGAACCTTTGTACAGAGCGGCAGGCAGTGAAGCGCCACCACCGGTTACGGCCATGGCCTGGGCGGATGCCAGAGCGGCGACGGTCAGGGAAGCTGCGATCAGAGTGCGCTTGAACATGAAGAATCTCCTTTTCAACTAGGTTGTGAACACAGGTTTTCGGATGGCTTGCATGACACTGGGAGGACTCAACAGGCCCTCGCTAGCGCTGGCTGGTTAAGTCGCACTGAGAAATTCGCAGTTTCCGGTGACAGATAAAGGAAAAAACCTCGGGAGCTGCGCGGTGATTTTCGAGGGATTTTCTCGGGTGTTTGCGGGGTGCTGCGGCGCGTCTGGATCGGGGGTTTGGCGGAATCGGGCTGGAGACGTTGGCGGGTGGTTGCAGATGACAGAAAGGAGAACCCGAGGATGGCAGGATTGAAGGTCGGGTGATGCAGAAGTCCTGGAAAAAAAATTGGGTTATTTGATGTCCGGACCGGCCTCTTCGCGAGCAAGCCCGCTCCCACATTTGAAATGCGTTGTCCCTGTGGGAGCGGGCTTGCTCGCGAAGAGGCCAGACCAGCCAACCTCAAAACACCAGACACACCACTACTGCACCAGTTGATTGATCTCGATGATCGGCAACAACACCGCCATCACAATCACCAGCACCACGCCGCCCATCACCACAATCATCAGCGGTTCGAGCAGTGCGGTCATGCCCATCGCCCGCCGCTCGATATCACGCGACAGGGTTTGCGCCGCACGCTCGAGCATCGGCGGCAACGAACCGGTCTTCTCACCACTGGCGATCAGGTGGATCAACACCGGCGGGAAGACGTTTTCCACCCGCAACGCAGCGGCCAGATTGACCCCTTCGCGCACCTTGGCCGTGGCATCGCTGACGCTCAGGCTCAGGCGATCGTTGGACAAGGTCTGCCGCGCCGCTTCCAGTGCGCGCAACAACGGCACCCCGGCGCCGCCGAGAATCGCCAGCGTCGAGGCAAATCGTGCGGTGTTCAGGCCAAGGATGAAACGCCCGAACAGCGGCAACTTCAGCACGCGATGATGCCAACTTAAACGCGCTGCCGGGTTGCGCAGATACAGGCGCCAACTCCAGAACGCTGCGGCGATGATCCCTGCACACAACCAGCCCCAACTGCGGATGAAATCACTGGCGTTGAGCATCGCCAGGGTCAGCCCCGGCAGATCCTGGCGCGCCTGGGAAAACGCGCTGACCACCTGCGGCACCACGTAACTGAGCAGGAAAATCACGATGCCGATCGACACCAGCCCGACCACGCCCGGATAGATGAACGCGGTGAGAATCTTGCCGCGCAGGTTGTTGCGCTCCTCGATGTAATCGGCCAACCGTTCCATGACCTGCGCCAGATCTCCCGACTCCTCGCCCGCCGCAATCAGCGCGCGATAGATCTCGGGGAAATCCCGTGGCCGCGCCGCCAGCGATTCGGCCAGGCGCATGCCGCTGCGCACGTCGGCGCGCACGGCGCTGAGGGTGTGGGCGATGTGCTTTTTTTCGGCCTGCTCGACCGTGGCGCTGAGCGCGGCCTCCAGTGGCAGGCTGGCACCGAGCAGACTCGCCAGTTGCCGTGTGGCCCAGGCCAGATCGTTGTCCGAAAGTTTGGCGCTGAACAATCCACCGCCGCCGTGACTGGCAACGTTGCTTTCCTTGTGCATCGACAGCGCCGTCAAACCGCGCCCGCGTAATGCATTGAAAGCGGCGCTCTGGCTGTCCGCCTCAAGGTGCCCGGATTCGATCTTGCCGGTGGCATCGGCGGCTTCAAAACGATAGCGATTCATCAGGCGTCCCGTGTCACACGAAGAATTTCTTCAGGGGCGGTGGCGCCGCTGCGGATCCAGCGCTCACCGTCCTCGCGCAGGCTGAACATCCCGGCTTTCGCGGCGGATGCGCGCAAGGCCTGCTCCCCTGCCCCTTGGTGGATCAGGGTGCGGATGTCGTCGTCGATGCAGAACAATTCGTGGATGCCGGTGCGACCGCTGTAACCGGTTTGGTTACACGCCGCGCAACCGACCGGGCGCCAAGTGCCGGGGGTTGCCGGGTCTTGCTGTTTGCACTGATTGCACAGGCGGCGCACCAGCCGCTGCGCCAGTACGCCGAGCATCGATGAGGCCAGCAGGAACGGCTCGACGCCCATGTCGATCAGGCGATTGACCGCTGACACGGCATCGTTGGTGTGCAAGGTCGCCAACACCAGGTGACCGGTCAGCGAGGCTTGCACGGCGATTTGTGCGGTTTCGAGATCGCGGATCTCGCCGATCATGATGATGTCCGGGTCTTGGCGCAGAATTGCCCGCAGTGCGAGGGCGAAGGTCATGTCGATCTTGGCGTTGACCTGAATCTGGCTGATGCCTGGCAGGTCGTATTCAACGGGATCTTCAACAGTGAGGATGTTGCTGGTACTCGCATCGAGCCGCGCCAGTGCCGCGTACAGACTGGTGGTTTTGCCGCTGCCGGTGGGACCGGTGACCAGGACGATGCCATGGGGCTGGCGGATCAGGTGATCGAGTTTGGCCAGCACCTGTGCGTCCATGCCCAGGGTTTCCAGGTGCAAGCGTCCGGCCTGTTTGTCGAGCAGGCGCATCACCACGCGTTCGCCATGGCCTGTCGGTACGGTGGACACGCGTATGTCGATCGGCCGACCGGCTACTCGCAGGGCGATGCGACCGTCCTGCGGCAGGCGTTTTTCGGCGATGTCGAGCTGGGCCATGATCTTGATCCGCGAGACCAGCGCGCCGTGCAGAGCCTTGCGCGGCGAGACCACGTCACGCAGGGTGCCGTCGACGCGATAGCGCACCACCGAATGGGTTTCGAAGGGTTCGATGTGGATGTCGCTGGCCTCATCGCGCGCGGCTTGCGTGAGCAGCGCGTTGATCATGCGGATCACCGGCGCGCCGTCCTGGGTGTCGAGCAGGTCGGTGATTTCCGGCATGTCCTGCATCAGGCGGTCGAGGTCGACCTCGTTTTCCGCCGCGCCGACCACCGCCGCCGCGCTGCCCGTGTCGGCGTAAGCGGCCGCGAGCAAACCGTCGAGTTCGTCATCACGCACCCGTTGAATCGTGGTCGCGCCAAACTGACGCCGTGCTTCGCTGATCGACCAACCGGGCGTCGATGGGCACACCGTCAACACGCCATCGCACAAAAGAATGCGCTGCGCCTTGGCCCAGGCGTAGGGCAGCGAACTCATCTCATGCCCTCCCCAATCCTTGTAGGAGCTGCCGAAGGCTGCGATCTTTTGATCTTTGGCCATTTGGGTCCGTCGAAGAGCAAGATCAAGAGATCGCAGCCTTCGGCAGCTCCTACAGGTCCGTTTTCCAGATCAAGAGGCGATGGCGGCGTCATTGGATCGGCACCGCTTTGATGGTTGCGCGTGGGCCTGAGCTTGGTACAACCGCCGGCACACCCTGCGCGGCCGTTGGCAATTGCGGCGCTTGCATGTCCGGCATTGCCCAGCTGCGTTCCGGCTGCAAACCGCTTTGGGCGCGGCGCATGAAATCGTAACGGTTCAGGGTGATGCTGCGCCCCGCTTCGCTGTCGCGAATGATGTACGGGCGCAAGAACACCATCAGGTTGGTCTTGGTGATCGCCCGGCGCTCGTTGCGAAACAGCGCGCCGATTCCCGGAATGCTGCTCAGCCATGGCACCGCATCATTACTCTGGCTGTAACCGTCCTGGAGCAAACCGCCAAGCACCATGATCTGCCCGTCATCCAGCAGAATGCTGGTATCGATCGCGCGTTTATTGGTAACGATGCCCGCCGACGCCGCACTGTTCGAAGCGCGCTCGTCAATGCTGCTGACCTCCTGATAGATATCGAGCTTCACCGTACCGCCCTCGGATATCTGCGGACGCACGTTGAGCTTCAGCCCCACCTCTTCACGAGTCACCGTCTGGAACGGGTTATTACTCGTACCCCCGCCGCCAGTCACGTAGCTACCGCTGACAAACGGAATGGTCTGGCCGACAAAAATACTCGCCGCCTCGTTGTCGAGGGTCAGCAGATTCGGCGTCGACAACACGTTGGTGCCGCCCTTGCTCTTCAACGCCCGCGCCAGCACTTTCAAGTCAAGGATTTTGCCGATCCCGGGGATATCGACGGTGCCGTTGACGTAACCCAGATTCAGCCCCTGGGGCAACACATCAATGCTGGTCTTGCCGTTGAGATTGATCCCCGAGCCACCCAGATTCGCCCCACCTATCACGCCATTGCCGCCGAGATTGCCAGTCTGCCACTGCACGCCAAACTCACTGGCATCGTCCTCGCCGACCTCGACGATCAAGCTCTCAATCACCACCTGCGCACGGCGTTGATCAAGCAAATCAATCACCTCCCGCAGATTGCGATACACCGGCTCCGGCGCGGAAATCAGTAACGTGTTGGTGGTTGCATCCGCCTGAATCGTCACCCCGCCAGCACTGAACGCAACGTTCTGCTCACTGTTCTGCGCGCCGCCACTGCCGCTGCCGGTCGAACCGCTACTGCCCTGCGCATAACTGCCGCCCGTGCTGCCGCTGTTGGTCGTGGATGTCGTGCCGCTGCTGGTCTGGCTGCCAGTCTGGCCGCTCTGCCCATTGGAATTGCTGTTGCTGCCCATCGCACTCAGCACCGATCGCGCACTGTCGCTGCTGCCGCTATCGCTCTCACCCGTGAGCAACCCACGCAACGCCTGCGCCAGTTTCGCCGCCTGCGCGTTGCGCAAATACACCACATGCAGATTGCTCGGATTGCTCTGCGCATTGTCGAGTTTGTAGATCAGGTTGCGCGCCAGCTCCGTGCGCTCCGGGCTGCCAGAGCGAATGATTATGGTGTTGGAACGCGGATCACCAATCACGGCGATTTTCTGCGTCGGATCATTGCCCGGCGCATCGAGCAACTCGGCGACCATTGGCGCGATGTCGGCGGCGATGCCGTTCTGGATCTGCACCACATCGGTGTCGATTGCACTCTGGGTATCGATGCTGGCGATTAACTGCGCCACGCGGTTGAGGTTCTCGGCGTAATCGGTGACGACGATGGTGTTGTTGCCCGGATAGGCGTTGATCGGGTTGTTCGGCGAAACGATCGGGCGCAGCACCGGAATCAGGTTCACCGCGTTCTCGTATTGCAAACGAAAGGTGCGCGTGAGCATGCCGTTGCCGGCGGGTTTGCCGGGACTGTAGACCGGCCCGCCAAGCAACTTCGCATCAGCCTCCGGCACCACATGCGCGACACCGCCGACATCGACCACACTGAAACCCTGCATGCGCAACGACGCCAGCAACATGTCGTAGGCTTGGTTCGCCGGAATTTGACCTTCCGACACCAGCGTCAAAGTGCCCTTGACCCGAGGATCGACCAGAAACTGCTGACCACTGGAACGCGACAACGAGCGCACCACTGCCTGAATATCGGCATCGACAAAATTCAGCGTCACCGGCTGATTGCCTAACGGATTGCTCGCCACCGGACTGCTCGGCGCTACGGCGCCGGTGCGCGCGGTTTTACTGATGTTGTGCAGTTGCTTGGGCACCGGCCGCGCCTGGGCCTGCGCCCGCTCGCGATCAGCCACCGCATCGCCGCTGCGCTGGGTGTTGGCCAAAGGTCGACCGAGTTCGCTGTCGACCAGCAACGGCGCTGGGTGTTGTGGCGCGTTGGTGTTGCTGCACGCACTCAGCGCCATCAGCAACATCGGCAATGCCAGACGTGCCGGTTTGGATCCTGACCCCTTCATGAAGCTTCCTTAGCGCCCAGCGCCTGATCCATGCGAACGGTGCCCGACAAAGTGCCGGCAGTGACTTCGGTCGAAGCGTTGTCGGCGCGTTGCAACCGGGCCTCGACCACTTGCAGAGAAAGTTGCGACGGTTGGCTCAACAGCCAGTCGAGCAGCGCGTTGGCCGGCGCGGCGTCGAAACTCAACTGCCATGCGCCGCCGTCCGCAGCCTGTAATTGGTAATGCCCGCCGAGGCCACTGGCCTGCAACGTTTGTTCAAGTGACGCGCCGACGCCTTGCCCGTCCGGCCGCACAACCACGTCACGCAGCAGCACTTCCAGCGCTTCGGTCTGCGCCCGCAACTTGGGCGATTCAGTCTGCCAATAAGCGATTTTTTTCAGTGGCGGCTGGATCAAAGCGACCCAGACCAGCAGGCTCAACAGCGCGATCGCCATCCCGGCGACCATGCGTTTCTCGCGCAGCGCCAAAGGCTGCCAGCGCGCCTGCAACTGAGCGTTGAAGCGCTGCCACCGGGCGCGATAAACCGCCAGCGATGCCTTATTCATCTTCTGCTCCGCTGCTGTCATCGTTTTCGGTTGCGCTGGTTTCGCCGGACGCCCGCAAGGTCCAGCCGTCGTCATCGGCGGTAACGCTGATGCCGGCCTGGGCCAGCGCGCTTTGCCATTCCTTGTCGCTGCCCATGCGCCGGGCTTCGCTGAGCAGGCGCAACTGCAAGGTGTCGTCGACAAACGACAATTGCTCAACGCTGCCGGCCATGAACGGCATGCCGCTGCCAGCCTGCAACACCAGGCGATTGAAGGTCTGCGCCGGATCATCCGCAGCGCCTTTTTGCCGCGCGGCCAATTGCTGGCGGGCCTGTTGCAGCGGATTGAGGATCACCGGCAACTCGGGAAAAGCCTGTTTTACCCGCAGGTTCATTTGCGTTTTCAGCTGCTGGCCCTGACTGGCTTCGCGAGCGGCGTACAGGTTCAAACCAATCACCCACACCGCCACGGCCAACACGCAAAGACCGATCGCCCGTCCCCAACCGCGATGCTCGCCGCGCGGCTGTTGAACAGCGCCGTGCAAACCCCAGCCCGGCAATGGCCCGGTCCAGCGCTGGGCATCGGCCATCGGCACTTCAGCGGTTGACGGCGCTTGATCGCCGATCCAGTGCAACGTAGTCCCCGGCTCCCACACAACGCTATCGACACCCTCCTCGAACAGCGGCTGGACCCGCGCGGCCTGCACACTTTCGCGCAGCAACAGATGATCGTCCTGCACGCAGGCAACCGTCCCCGGCAACACCGGCAAACCATACGGCGCCGGATACAGACCGCGCAGGTTCAGCGCGCTGTGCTTGAGCATCTGCCCGAGCAGTTGCAAGCGCTCACGCGGCGCCCAGGCAATCTGCACCTGCCCCGCTTCGTCACGCGGACCGTGGGCGATATGCATCGCATTGCAGTCGCCGAGCATCAACGCCTGCGCGGCACATTGCACGGCGGCGGCGATCTTGTTGGCCGGTAATGGCGGCAAATCGATGCTCGCCAACAGACTGTCCAGCGGATGCAGAAAACACACCAGCGGCGGTAATTTCGCCGTCTGCGCCAATTGGCTGAGGCTGAGCCGATCTTCGCGACTGACCTGCCCTTGGCGGTCCAGCCAGGCGCAACGCAGTTCACTGTGCAGATCGAGTTCGGCCAATGGCGGCAGCGCAATTCTGAGCTGGCTCATACGCCCACCCGCGACCAGATCACTTGCGGCAACCGATCCTGACTGCGATGCAGCAACGCCTCCAGACTGACCCGACGCTGATCGCGCCGCGCTTCGCCACGCAGACGAAACCAGTCGCTGGTGATGCCGACTTTGACGCTGGTGATTTCCAGTTGCGGCATGCGCAAGCGGTTGACGAAATCACCGCGATTGATGAACCAGCGCCCGGCATCGCGCTCATTGATCATGGCCTGCGCGCGCTCCAGCGAAAGTCCCGGCACATAAGCGGCCAGCACTGGCGCGGTGGCCGTGTTGCCGTTGAGCCAAGTGGTTGCCGGAATTACCGTCAGGTACGGCGCGAGTTTGCCGATGACCGCGTCATTCACACCGTCGACGCTGCGCAAATCATCGAGGCTGCGCAACATCGGAAGCGTTGGATTCTGCGGCTTGCGCGAAGCATTCGGCGACGTCGCCCGACCGCTGTCGAACCCGGGTTTACTGCTCTCGGCAATCTGCGGATTCAACAAGCGCGGATAAGACGCGATGACCCGCTGACTGATGCGCTGACCCAATCCGGCGTTAACCCCAAGCAACTCGCACAAGCGCTGAAACGTCTGCACCTGCGCCTCATCGATCCGCTCGTTGGCGACCAGATTGCGCAGGTTGAACTTGCCCTGCTCATCCTCCAGCCGCCCTTCAAAACCCTGCGCGTTCAAGCGCTGCGCCCACGGCTGATCGAGACGCGTCAACGGATCACGCTGGCGCGCGTCCCACAACAATTGCCGGCTGATTTCCAACCCGCCCTGCACCACCCAACGCCCCTGCACGCGCTGCTGATCGGCCTCAAGACTGCGCGTCGAAATGCTCTGGCGCGTGAGCATGCCAGCGGCAATCACCGCCACCACAGCGGCGATCAGCAACGCACTGATAATCGCCATGCCTTGTTCCTTCGCCCGGTTCGGCGAACGGCTGTTCATGGCCGGCCTTACAACTGCCAGGAACCGATATCGGCATTCACGCCGTCGCCGTCAGGCTGACCATCGGCACCGAGGCTGAAGATGTCGATCTCGCCGTTGGCCCCCGGATTGAGGTACTGATAAGGACGGCCCCACGGATCGTTCGGCAAACGCTCCAGATACGAACGCCAGTTGCTGTTTTTGGCATCGGCCGGACGCTCGACCAGCACTTTCAAACCCTGATTCATCGACGGATAAGTGCCGTGATCGAGGCGATACAGCTTCAACGCCTGCATCAAACCGCCAATGTCCTGCTTCGCCGCCGTCGCCCGCGCCTGATCCGGGCGGTCGAGCACCTTCGGCACCACCATCGCCGCCAGAATCCCCAGAATCACCACGACCACCATGATCTCGATCAGGGTAAAACCCCGCTGACCCCGGGGCTTGCGCGGCAATGGTTGAAGCGGTGTGCACGGTGCGATATCCATCTCGACATTCCCTGGCTAGATTCGATTCGACGCGCAGTGTTGCAAGAAGATATGTCAGGGATGTTGAAAATCCTCGGGAGTTTTCGTCGTCAAGCCGTCAAGCACGCGGGTTAGCGTCGGGGGCTGTGCTTTGGCTTTGGGCCACTTATGCGTGCGCGTTCCCGAGAAGCAGGTTTCACCCTGATTGAAGTGCTGGTGGCGCTGGCGATTATTGCCGTGGCCATGTCGGCGGCTGTGCGGGTGGCGGGGTTGATGACGCAGAGTAGCGGGGTTTTAAGGGATCGGTCGGTGGCGCTGATTGCGGCGCAGAGTCGGATGGCGGAGTTGCGGTTGGAGGGGAAATTGCCGGTGGGAATGAAGGCTATCGATTGCGATCAGGGGCGCTTGTTGTTGCGCTGCGAACAAGTGATTAGCCCAGCCGAAAATGGCCGCCTACTCAAAATCGCCATCCAGGTCTTCGACCGCAACCAAGACGCCCCGCCACTGGCCAGGCTTGAGACCTTGCTGTCCCGAACGGAAAGCCCCTCACCCTAGCCCTCCCGAAACGTCGGACCGCCCCTAGGTAGAGGGAACTGATTCGGGGATATTCGAAAGCTACACCGACTTGAAAGCCGTTCACTGAAGCCAAAATGGCCAAAAGCTCACAAAGCCAAATCGAAGGCCTTCACCAAACCCATAATCACCAAGCTCTTCCAGGTCGATATATCCCGCAAGACGCCTCGGTCGGCCCCCTCTCCCTCCGGGAGAGGGCTGGGGTGAGGGCCGCTTCTAATCACGAATTCCCCAGAACAACCACCCGATCAATCACCAGGTGATCCCGACACCTACATCACCCTGGCAACTGCAAATTATCCAACGCCCGATTCACCGCCAACTCCCCGAGCATGATCAACTGCGCAATCCCCGCCAGCGCCTGGCGCTGCGATGCCGGCAACAGACTGGCAACGTTCTGCGCGAGGGTTTTCGCCGAAGCGAGTGTTTCACTGGCATCGACCAGCAGTTCTTCGGTTTTGTTGTCCGCCGTCACGGCGTACATCCCACGGTATTTACGTTGGGGCGGCGTAGAACCGGGTGGACAGAGGTAATGGTCGAGCGCGCGGTCGGCAGCTTCGTGGAGTTTGTTTGAGTCGAGGGATTCGTAGGGGGAAACCGAGTCGGTTTCGGGCGGATTGGGTGTTGGTTTGATCATGGTGAAGCTCCTTGATGACTGGAGCCGCCACCGTTCGCGGTCAAACAAACAGGGTGGCAGCTGTGCGCGGGTTGACCGACCGGACATCAAGGAATCCGGCACACCCGAAGGTGTCCCACGCACAGCCACCGCGACATGATTTCAGACAATGCCTGAACACGTGCAGAACGCTGGCGCGCCTTGATATTGGGCGGACGGTCAAATCCGATCGCTGATTCGTCAACGACCGCACCACAATAGAACCCGCCCCCAAGGCGCACAAGCCGGCGGATTCTGGCGTAGCTGTAGGCAAAGGCGCAAGGGTGTGTAGCCTGAGAGAGTGTTTGGAAATGTCTTTTTAAACGTTGGTGTTTATCGCGTCTCATCGCGTCCTGCCGTCTAAAATCGATCCCATCACCTGTTGCCAAGGATTCCCCCTGCTCGCCCCGCCTCGCGGCCTCATCTAGCAGTCAATCAATAATTTGTAAGTAAATATTGAGCGCGCCGCCTGCCTCGGGCATGCTGCGCGCAGCACATTTACATGGACAGTAAAACTTTATGCGCCCCTCCAAGGACATGCCCTTTTCTTCGCGCGTACACGCTGGACACCCCCGCATTATTTTGGCGGCCGATACCCCTCGCCCCATATCGACTCCATTCCGGTCAAGGAAAACTGAAACTTTGAAAAGGAACATTTCATGAGTGGCAAACCTGCTGCGCGAGTGACAGATCCAACCAATTGCCCGCTCCCGGGGCATGGCACAAACCCTATTGTCAGCGGCTCGCCCAATGTGAATTTCGACGGCCTTGCCGCCGCTCGAATGACCGATAAATCCGCGTGCGGTAGCCCGATCACCGGAGCGGTCAGCTCGACGGTTTTTATCAATGGGCTGAATGCTGCGACCAAAGACAGTACCGGTGGCCACGGCAACGTGATTATCGGCGGATCCGGCACGGTCATTATCGGTGACACTGTCGTATCAGCGCCCTTCAGCGGCCTGCTGCCGATGCCAGTGCACTTTACTGACAAGTTCAGATTGGTTGACCAAGAATCGGGCAAACCGCTAGCCCATTTTGAATACGCCATTCAACGCGCTGACGGCAGCATGGAACATGGCGTAAGTGATCCGATGGGTTACACGCATGTAGTGAGTTCGCACCTGCCTGAAACCATCAAGCTGTTTCTTGAGGATTAAGGCATGGCTGAAGTGGTTAGCAAGAGTGGCAGGAAAATGTCTCCCGTCGCCACGAGAGAAGTGACGGCCGTCAAAGACACCGCCCCTAAAACTGTAGCGCTGGACGCTAAAAAACAGCTAAGACGGGCGGAGAATGAGGAGTATTTGAAGGATCCGAACGTGAAGGCATATTTGGCTGCCATTGCCAAAGCCGAAGGCGGTGACTACCACGCGAAATATGGATATGGCTGGGCAAAGGGTTTTCAAACCGGGAAATGGACGTTCACAGATGAGTCCACCCATCCAGGCGCCGGTTTCGGCGGATCAACTACGGCATCGGGCTTGTATCAAATAACCATTGCCACTTGGCGCGAGTATGGCGGCAAGATGGGGCTGACCGACTTTACGCCTCATACCCAAGACCTTATGGCGGTCGACATTCTGCGCACCCTCGGTGTGATCGACAAGATCAAGGCAGGTGACATCCCGGGCGCGATGCCGAAAGCCGCAACACGGTGGGCGGCACTTCCCGAGGGGCCCGGCAAGAAAAATCACTATCCACCGCAACCTTACGCCGAATATCCGGATTTTTTGTCGTACTACAAATCGGCTGGAGGAACCGTCAAATGAAGGCTTTGCACCTCATATTTGTCGCACTTTATTGCACGGGTATCAGCACAGCGTTTGCCGATGGCTCACAGGCGCCAAACGACAAGCGCGGGCCAGCAGGCATCGTCGTCGGTGAGCGTTTGGTGGCGGCCAAGTCCAAGCTAATCAAACAAGGCTGGAAGCCAACGCCGATGCATACCACCGACGGTTATGAATACAGCGGCGTGGAGCGTGAGTTGGCTGCACGCAAGTTCATCGAACTGGATACCTGTTCATTCGATAGCTCGCGCTGCATCTTGTACTACGCGAAGAAAGGTACTTGCCTACGCGTCGATACCATCGGAGAGCAGTTCAAGGACATGACGGTTACGCGATGGACCGATGAATGTCCTGAAATGCCTCAATAACCAGCCCCCACAGGTTTCAGCCTCGCACACACTATCTGTGACCAGCCTAAAACCCTGTGGGAGCGAGCCTGCTCGCGAAGGCGCCAGAATGACCACCCAATCAATCACCAGGTGATCCCGGCACCCGCATCACCCCGGCAACTGCAAATTATCCAGCGCCCGATTCACCGCCAATTCCCCGAGCATGATCAACTGGGCAATCCCCGCCAGCGCATGGCGCTGCGATGCAGGCAACAGGCTGGAGACGTTCTGGGCGATGGTTTTGGCCGAAGCGAGTGTTGCACTGGCATCGACCAGCAGTTCTTCGGTTTTGTTGTCCGCCGTCACGGCATACATCCCACGGTTTTTCCGTGGAGGCGGCGTGGAACCGGGTGGACAGAGGTAATGGTCGAGGGCGCGGTCGGCGGCTTCGTGGAGTTTTTTGGAATCGATGGATTCGTAGGGGGAAACCGACGCGGTTTCGGGCGGGTTAGGTGTTGGTTTGATCATGGTGAAGCTCCAAATTTATACCTGGTGGAACCACCAACACCTGTCGCTAAACAAGTAAGGGTGGCAGCTGTACGCGGGTTAGCGAACCGAGAGGTATAAGACCCGGCAGACCCGAAGGTCTCCCACGCACAGCCACCATATCGTCATCGCAAACGTCTGCGACAAACTGGAGCGTCGTTGAACTTATACCTGGTCGGGTCGCTAAACCCGGTCGCTGGGTTGCCAGCGACCCATAGACGATATAGACCAGGTACAAAGCCCACAAGCCGGCGGATTCTGGCGTAGCTGTTGTAGTGGTCAACTAATCCCGGACACGACGTTAAGTTTTTCTTCTGCCCGCGCTGGCGCCAACCCACCGTTGAATTGATGGGGTCGAATCCAGTTGTAGCGATGCATCAAGAATTGGCTGATATCACGCTGGGCTTCTTGAGCCGTTCTGTAGCCCGTGGTCGGTATCCATTCTGTTTTCAAGCTGCGGAACACGCGCTCCATCGGCGCGTTGTCCCAGCAATTTCCCCGCCGGCTCATGCTCTGGCGCATGCGATAACGCCACAGCCGCTGGCGAAAGAGTCGGCTTGCATATTGCGATCCCTGGTCCGAGTGGAATAGCAGATCCGAAGGCCTGCCACGCTGCTCATAAGCCATATCCAGCGCCTTGATCACCAGCTCAGCGTCCGGCTTTTCCGACAACGCCCAGCCCACGATCCGGCGTGTGCAAAGATCCAGCACGACAGCCAGGTAATGCCACTTTCCTTGCGCCCAAATGTAGGTGATGTCGCCGCACCACACTTGGTTGGGTGCCGGAACATCGAACTCCCGATTCAAGATGTTCGGGATATCCAACCGTTCAACTGTCGCTCGTTTATAGGCATGTGATCCGGGCTGTTTGCTTACTAAATCAAGCTCGCGCATCAGGCTGCGCACTTTGAATCGACCGAGCTGCTCACCGTCGTCACGCATCAGCGACAGGATGCTGCGGCTGCCCGAAGCACTGCGACTTTGCGAGAACAGCTCGCTCACCCGGCTGCGCAATCGAAGCCGTTCGACATCAGGTGTTCGGCGCCTAAGGCGCTGGGCGTAGTAACACGAGCGAGTGACATCAAACACCTTGCACAGCCAATCAGTCGGCTCATGGACGCTCAGCTGATTGATCAGCGCGTACGCTCGTGATCTTCCGACATCAAGAGCGCGGTAGCCTTTTTTAATATCGATTTTTCCCGTTCAAGGCGGGCGATCCGGGCTTCCAGCTCCTGGATTTTCTGCTGTTCCGGGGTCAGCGCTTTGCTCTGTGGAGTGACGCCTTGGCGCTCCTGCTGAACCTGATCAACCCAGCGGCGCAGGGCCGACTCGCCGACGCCGAGTGAACGGCTGGCTTCGATGTAGCTGTAGTTTTGCTTGAGCACGAGGTCGGCAGCCTCGCGTTTGAATTCAGCGGAAAAGACACGACGTTGTTTGGTCATCTGACACCTCAATCTGGCGAGCATTCTCGCCTAAATGGGTGTCCGGTTTCATTAGACCACTACATGTAGGCAAAGGCGCAAGGGCGTGTAGCCTGAGAGAGTGTCTGGAGATGTCTTTTTAAACATTGGCGTTTATCGAGACCTCATTTCGTCACGTACCAGCAACAGATCCATCCCCTTATCCCAACAGACGTAAGAAAATGGCCGAGATTGCTAGCCTGGTGCTTACTCGAACAGTCCTAAATATTCCGCCCAACCATACAAAGCCAGAATTCCCAGCAGAGAAAATGCATTCAATCGACATGGAATTTCGACCCACCGCCGCAAATCCAGCGGAAGGCTCCGGACATCTTCGAGGGCGCCCGGGTTATCCAGCAACAGGCGCGAAGGACGTTTACGAAGCAAAGCAGTGATCAGATTGAGCCTGTACCTGCGCGCCGAACAACCGGAACGTCCCATCTGCGGGCAGTTGTGGAGCAGGAAGCAATTTTCAAGGTGCAATTCAATTTCGGAAAGCTTGAAATACCCGACATAGATCATCACCAGAACGTTGGAGATGACCAGCACCAGTAACGCAATGCCGGTGGCGGCGAACAGAAGTTTGATTTCAGTCATGGGGAGAGTCTTCGTAAACGACCTCACCGATGGACTGATTTTCTTTTTGCCCCATTACAAAAAACCTCTGTATTTCCCATACAGCCAAAGCAGTGACGTCCCGCCGCACACGAAATAGCCAACATGAAACGGACACGTCGCCCAGAACCTGAGTCCTCTGGGAAGGCGTTGAACGGCGTCGATCAGCAAGGGTTCCTGCCGTTGGATACTCTTGGACGTAATCAACCGACTGACAGCGGTCATCCGCTGAGTTCTCGAGTAAAAACTTCCCCCTGATGAACCACAGTCCATGGATAAATACAGCCACTCATCAAAGTGTTTTTCCAGAGCGTCGAGTTTTGTATAAACGGCGTAGAAAATCATTGCGCAGTTGATCACGCCCATCACGATCTGCGCCCCACATGCCCAGGCAAATACTGTGCTGGTGATTTCCATTAATCGGAATACTCATGAATTTCTTGCCCCAATAACTCTCCTAGCTCCGTCATCTTTGTTCCTGTCTCCACGGACCCTGCCGCACCGACCACAAGCACACACACGAGTTTTCCCATTGCCCAATCACCGTTACGCACAGCATCGATGAGTTTTTGCTCATTCGCGCCTTGCATGTAGTTATCACGATGCAGGCCCATGGCGTTTAACAAGTCGTCGAATCCGGGCAAGTCGTCCGGGCGATTCAATGCCTGTCGGAAGTGTTCCATGGATTGGTAGGAATCGAGGATCTGCCCTCGCTGGCCATGGACCTCGCTTTGTGGGATGAGTCTGGTCACGTCCGTGTCCCGTTCTGAAAACGCAGGACTTTGGCGAACGGACTCAGATTTGAATGCAGGATGGATCGGTGTTCGTTGTAGGGAAAATCCGGTTTTCTGAATCGCAGACGCCGCGCTCAAACCATCAATGTTTTAAGGCGGTACTGGGTGGGGCAGAAAATAGATCCGTCGCCACTGTTTGCTCCCACAGGTATCAGCGTCGTACACAACATCTGCAATCAGCATAAAACCCTGTGGGAGCGAGCCTGCTCGCGAAGGCGCCAGAATGAACACCCGATCAATCACCAGGTGATCCCGGCACCCGCATCACTCCGGCAATTGCAAATTATCCAGCGCCCGATTCACCGCCAACTCCCCGAGCATGATCAACTGCGCAATCCCCGCCAGCGCCTGACGCTGCGCTGCCGGCAACAGGCTGGAGACGTTCTGGGCGATGGTTTTGGCCGAAGCAAGTGTTGCACTGGCATCGACCAGCAGTTCTTCGGTTTTGTTGTCCGCCGTCACGGCATACATCCCACGGTTTTTACGTGGGGGCGGCGTGGAACCGGGTGGACAGAGGTAATGGTCGAGCGCGCGGTCGGCGGCTTCGTGGAGTTTTTTGGAATCGATGGATTCGTAGGGGGAAACCGAGGCGGTTTCGGGCGGGTTGGGTGTTGGTTTGATCATGAGTGAATCTCCAAATCATAGAAAAGGAGCCATCATCTTTCGCTACCAAACGAAGGGGTGGTGGCCATACGAAGGTTGGTAGACCGGTGACTTGGAGAACCGGCGCGCCCGAAGACGCCCTGCGCATGGCCACCATAAATACACAGCCCCAAAAGGACCTATATCGGGTGACGCTATGCGCCAAGTCTAGGCCGGGCTACCAAACCCGATCGCTGATTCGTCAGCGACCGGACCACAATAGAACCCGACCCAAAAGCGCACAAGCCGGCGGATTCTGGCGTAGCTGTAGGCAAAGGCGCAAGGATGTGTAGCCTGGGAGAGTGTTTGGAGATGTCTTTTAAACGTTGGTGTTTATCAGAACCTTTACTCCGTCTCAGATAGCTCAACAGCCCCTCCCTTTATCCCAACAGACGAAAGAAATGGCCGAGATTGCGAGTCTTAAATGACAACCTCGGCCTAGTGACCAGTTCGATTTTTACCGGCACATCTCGACGTCGTCCTGGGTTTCCAAGCCTGTACCGATTCCCAACAGGTACTAGCAGTAATCAATGATCTCATTTCCTTTGCCATCAGGCGCCCTATCGTGACTGTCCCCCACCCCCTGCACTTCGTCCCAGCCAATAACTTTTACGACGAAAAACCCAGCGAACGCAGGACTCATTGCATGAGGCCTATCGATGCATGCTTTTCGGGTGTTGATAACTTCTAACGCCCGCCATCGGCGTAAAGCGAATATAAGCACAAGTCAATTACTATCACCCTCACAACACCTTACCGCAGGTATTCGTGGCGATTTTTCCTAACAAATCTACCCACCGGCAAAGTGCACGATTCAAAATTATTAAAAAAAAACAGCTAGCCACTCACTAATACGCAGGCTTCACCCCTGAAAAAAGGCAGGGTTTCTACATTAGATTTTCTTCAGCAGACGACCACAACGTACCGCAAGCAATTGATTTTAATGAAAACACCTCTGAATCAGCATACAAATTTATCTCAGCTATGCTTTATACAGATGCTATATCGCTCTTGGAAAACCCGGTAAGGCCTACCCAATGACTGATTATGATAAATATACCGAAGATGTAACTGACGACATAAAAACCTGCATTGACGCAATGAACTGCCAGCCAATTCTGTTCGTGGGATCTGGACTTACAAGGCGATATCTAAGTGGTCCTAGCTGGGAGGAGCTTCTGTTTTCTCTCAGTGAGTCATGTCCAGAAATAGACAAAAAATTTGCGTACTATCTGCAACGCTATCCTAATTTGGTTGATATAGGTACTGTATTCTCTGAAAAATATAATGACTGGGCTTGGGGCGAGGGAGAGAAGCAATTCCCAGCAGAGCTTTTTGGAGCTGGCAATAGCTCTGATATTTACTTCAAGTACGCAATTTGTGAAATTTTCAAAGGCCTATTAGAGCAGGCCGACAATTGGGAAGATCGCGAAATCGAATTATTAAGAAGAATACACCCCCACTCAATTATAACTACAAATTACGACTGCTTTTTGGAAATAGTCTTCCCAAACTACACACCAATAGTTGGGCAAAAAATTCTTTACGCGAACCACTCAAGTATCGGCGAGATTTTTAAAATCCACGGATGCTCATCTGACCCAAGTAGCATCGTCATTAACAGGGAGGACTATGACAACTTTCTAAGAAAGAAGAAATATTTAAGCGCGAAGATGCTAGCTTTCTTTGCAGAGCACCCATTGATATTTATTGGATATGGCGCCGAAGACCCAAATATTAAGACGATACTTTCTGATATCGATGAAATCCTTTCAGAGAATGGTGAATTGATTCCAAACATCTACCTGCTTGAATGGTCGGCAAAAGAGGTAACCGGCTACCCCAGGCGTGAGCGTTTAATTTCTGTAGCCGAAAATAAAAGCATAAGAATAAAAAGCATAGTCGCACACGATTACTCTTGGGTTTATGAAGCTTTCGGAGCGAATCAAGCGCTTGAAAATGTCAACCCTAAGCTGCTCCGCGCTCTTCTTGCTAGGACTTATGAACTTGTTCGGTCCGACATACCAAAAAACCCTATACAAGTTGACTACACAGTACTATCCAACGTTTCCTCTTCTGATGGCGAACTTGCTAAGCTCTATGGAATAGCTGACGTTTCTGGCGGATTAGACTTCAATACCAACTTTCCATACACCCCTTCTACCTTAGGTATAAGCCTTGGATTCAAAGGTTGGCACGATGCCAACAAACTAATCTTGATACTGAAAAGCACCAGCGGAATTGATATAAAATCTTTTGACAACAAATATCACTGCGCCGTTATGAACGGAGCACAAATTCAGTCGCACCGATACTCTAATCTATTGCGAAAGTTACTGGAGAAAATCAGGGACGGTGATGAATATGAGTTGGATCTACCCAGATAGAAATATTAAACCTCCAGATAAAAAACAATCAGAACAATTGCAATCACCAAAAGGAAACCAAAAAACCTTTATGCAGCAAACCTCCTCAAAATTAAAAACATGAGAAAAGAAGTTAACAAACCATTTAGAATCAAGCATTTCACCTATTAAATTTCTCAAAACATTCGATGCCAATTTGATATATACGTTTAGCATGGTGAGCGTAGGAAAATGCGCGGAATGATGGCAAACTGACAGTTCGATGCTGTCGTCGGGGACTAGAAAGGGATTTTTTATGCCGGATCGTCAAGAACTGATTCAACAACTTCTTGAAATCATTAGTGATTATAGAAAAGATTCATTGCTATCTCGACCTGATGCTCCTCATGTAGAACGTTGGATAGCTCAATTTCCCGAAGCGGAACGAGATCAAGTTCTTCGAGAAATGATTTTTACACTCGACAGGACTTATTTTTCCAAGGACAAGGTAAAGGGTATTTTTTCGAGCTTGCTTTTTGATAACAAACCAATCAGTGATGCCGAATTAATATTTTGGAAAAGTGCTTCACTTTTAGATATTCAGAAAGGCGGCAACAGTCAGCATGAGTTTTCTAAATTGGTATCCAACCTCATTACAGAACGCTCCGGTTTTAAGATGCCTATAAACGCTCCTGAAGTTCGAAACTATCTATATATAGATGATGTAGTTTTTTCCGGAAATAGGTTATTGAGCGACCTAAGATCTTGGATCACCAATGTAGCACCTAAAGAAGCAAGGCTTTATATAGTAGTTATTGGACTACATTTGGGCGGCGAGTGGTATGCTGGGAAAAAGTTAGAAGAACTAATTTCCGAGAGCGGAAAAAAAATCTCCGTAGCGTGGCATTACTCTCTAAAAATCGAAGATAGGCTGCGCCATATAAATACCTCTGACGTCTTAAGGCCTGTTAGTGCACCACAAGATGCGCTAATATCGAATTATATTTCAAATATGACTCACAAACCTACGTTTCGAGTTGCGGGAGAAACAGGGAAGCTTGGATTCTTTTCTTCGGAATTAGGACGCCAAACTCTGGAGCGCTCTTTCCTTACCGCCGGAGTTCACATATTAGACGTTTGCAAAAATCTTGGAGCAAAGAACAGACCACTTGGATATAGTTCCTTAGAAACTCTCGGATTTGGATCAATGATTGTGACATATAGAAACTGTCCAAACAACGCGCCATTAGCACTCTGGGTAAATCATCCGTGGTATCCTCTGCTTCCTAGATCCACGAATGCTGATGCCGCGTTGCATCGCGCTCTGGCTGAGGTGTTATAGAGGTGAGTATGAAAAAAGTCGCCATTCGTGAGTATGATCGGCGAAACAGCATTGTCTTCTTAAAGACTCAAGATGCATTCGGCGGACTATCAAACATGGCTGCCGGCTATAACATAACAATAAATAATGTAAAAATATTTACGTCTGAAGCGTTGTATCAATCCTGCCGTTTTCCTCATCGCCCAGATGTGCAGCGTCTAATAATAGAGCAGACGAGTCCGATGACAGCAAAAATGCGCTCAAAGCCATTTAAAAACGACTCTAGACCGGACTGGTTACGAGTTAGAGTTCGAATAATGAGTTGGTGCATCAAGGCTAAACTAATTCAAAACTGGGAAAAGTTCTCTACCTTATTAGAGAGCACAGGTGATTTCCCAATAGTTGAGCAATCAAGAAAGGATCAGTTTTGGGGAGCAACGCCTATAGATGACCACAGGCTAGTGGGCGCCAATGTCTTAGGGAGATTGCTGATGGAGTTACGTGAAAATATAAGACTGGGAGACTTTAACTCTAGCGAACTCTGCACTTTAGACATCCCAGATTTTTATCTTTTTGGAGCACCTATTGATAAAGTTTTATACAGGGAAATTGAACCACTATCACACATGGGCGACCTATTTTAGTTGATATTACAAAAAATGGAGCGGATTTATTTTTCAAAAATGGATCCGCCCCTTTTGCTCCTAGGGACGGCCCATTGGTTTGCTAGGTTAACCTTACAATCACAACTCTTGAGGCTTAATTTTTTTTGTGACGAAATCATTGAAAGTTTTTGTAAATCCCCTTCTAAAATTCGACGTATACAGTTCCTTCGCTGAATTATTAAGCAGCTCCAGATTTTCATAACTAAATTCTGGCTTTGTTACTGTTGACTCATAAAAATTTAGCTGTGGCACGGAAGGTAAATCTAATCTTGGTGAGTTAATGAGAAGCCCCCCTAAGGTCTCTGCTACCTTTGCATTATTATCAACATTCCCTCGAAGAAGCCTATTTATACTAGAAACAACTAAGTCAGCAACCTGCAGCCCTGGAGTTTTATCTGAATCATAAAATCCTGAATTGTTATTCAAGAGTTTTTGAAAGTCGAAGGGCACCATTGAGTTAGAGATTGCCGCATAATCCGCTCCGTAAAGCCTCTTCCTTTCAGATAATTCTTCGCTGCTCATTCCGGAAAACTTGGACTTACTGCCATAGTTCTTGAAAAAATAGTCGTAGCCATTTCCAATATCAGGCAACCCCCTAGGTTCGCTTATAAAGTTAACCTGGACGGAGGGTGGCATCATTTTAAAAAAAAGGGACTCGAAAGTTGCTATGCCCTTTTTCTTTTTGTCGGTTTTTCTATCGTAAATCCATGTGAATCTCGATAGCTCGCGCGGATCTGTGCGGCCATAGTGAGCTATAGTTTTGTCAAGCATGAATGAGATTAGCGCTGACTGAAGTATTATTTGATTATACTCTTGGGCACTTGACTGCTCTATTAGACTAGCGATTTCCTCCAATTCTTTTCGCATGAGTAAAACATCTTCGCTGCTGAACGTATCACCAGTCAGAGCCACATACCTTTCTCTCGCTTCTATTTGGTCTCTTTTATGCTGCCTGGTCTTATCATCGTTAAGTACGGAGCGATTTGTCGTCATCGCATGTACGATGCAGTTCGCTCCCTTAAGTTTATCGATGAATTCTACAAAGCATGCAGACTCTGGATCAGGTCTTCTTTCGATTTCTTCATCAGGCTTTATATTTAAACTCTTCTTTAAATCTATAAGAGCGCTTTTAACTTTCTTTTCGGATTGATGCGGCACAGCAACAGCTCCGACCGTGCACCACGCCTTATCTATTGACGCAAAATCTGAGTGAGTACTAAACCATCCGGATTCATCTATGTATATATTCATTATTTAGCTCGCATTAAAATTTTCAGCAGATTTTTTAACTTCCAATAAAGCGTTTTTACCCGCACTAAGGAATTCTGCGACAGTGAAGCGTCATAAATTCTGAGATGAGGATTGGGGAAATGGTTGCAGATCCGTTTACCAGCGAAGACCGAGGCACGAACCAGCCTTTTTTAATCATCGACTGATTCCCGATAGCGTGCATCACACTCAAGTAAAGGCAACGAACTCGAAACACTTATTTAAATCTTCCCTTCAATCTCACGAACAATACCGACAAGGCTAGTGCCAACAAAAGAATTATCTCGCCTCCAATCACCATTATTTTTTGATTTCTGCACATAAAAACTATTACCTTTCTCGCAAACCCTGTAGGAAACTGCTGAGTAAGTTAAAACAGGGCACCCTTCAATTACCGACCAGTCTGGAATACTTGCTTTGATATTATTGAGATGTGTATAGAAAGCAGAAGCAGACTCGAATCGTTTCCTTGGATCTACGTGAACTGCTTTCCTTATCGTTCTTTTAAGCTTGTCGGGCACCCAAACAGGAAGTGTAGAGAGATCTAGGATCTGACCCCGCTGAATTTTCTTCTTGATGCAACTGTCGATAAACATTGCTTGGTCAGCTCTCGACGGAAGCTGATCATGCTCTCGTCTCTGCGCCTTAGTTAGCCAAGCCATTTCTTCATAAGGAAGATAGCCACCTAATAGTTGATACAGTATTATCCCACACTGATACAAATCGCCTGCAAACCCATAAGAATCGGCCTCAAACGATTCTGGTGGTCTATAAATTAAAGCGTGGCTTGATGCAGGTATTGAATCTAAGTCTTCCGGAATGTATTTAATCGACCCGAAGTCCCCAATAATTGACCTTCCATCGTCCCCAACGTAAATATTGGATGGCTTTAAATCCCGGTGCAAGTATCGACGCTGGTGAAGGTGAACAACTCCACTCAAAATCTGTCTTGTTTGTTCAATAGCTCGTAAGTTACTGTGCTCGGTTCTTTCTAGGAGGTCGTCAAGATCCCCATCCAGACGTGGAGTGACGAAATAAGCCCATTCACCGTCAAGTAAGCCGGCACTTTTCACTGGCAAAATATTAGGAGCCTCAATTAAAGCCAGAGTACTGGGTTCCGCATGATACTTAGCATTGCCACCCCAATAATAAAATTTTACAGCCACTTCATTTTTTAGGATTCTGTTCTCTCCGAAGAACAAATAACCATTAGCCCCTTTGTTTACTTCCCTCTTGAAAATTATATCTTTACTCAAAATTCTTAGCTGATCCCTTATACGCTGCGGAGCTCCGACGGCATCAATTAAAATTCCCGTCATAACTCATGCTTCCGAATATATAAAGCGGCAGCTTTGAAAGCATCATGTTGATATTTTTTTAGATCGGGAGCCATGTCAAAAGGGATCTTTTTTTCAGCAGCTGCCATTCCTTGAGCGGTCACAAATACAACCTCTGCAACGCCATTAAGTTGGATTAGTGACTCCATTTTAAAAGATATCGCACCCGCTGCCATTTTCCCTTTTTGTGGCCGTTTTTTTATAACTACCAGTTCAACATCATGTTGCCTAACGAAACCTTGAAAGGTCTCAAAGAAAGATTTTATATCGTCACTAGATTCGTCATTGCCCAGCTTGATTTTCTGCGACTCTTTACCAAGAAAGAGATACCCTGCATTTCCTTTTTTCACCAGGACTAGCACTGCCTCAGAGCCTGATAGATCTATTCCACATATTTTTTTCATAAAGTCCCTTTTACAACCGAAAGTTTTACATGATGGTTGAACCTACTGCGCTCAAAACTAGCATTTGGCCATCAAGGCGTCTACGTCTGTCTCGTGGATAGCAGTTTCCTGACAGGCTCCCCTTACCGAAACCTCCTTAGTATCGGGTCGGTTTTCAGGTTAGCAACATCAATTCTCCGGCACCTCGGTCCAGAAAAACGGTGCACGCGAGCCTTTTGATCGGCGACGCAAAACGGGCCGAAGCTGATATAAAACTCGCATCCGACCGGCTGCTTTAGTTCGAAAACAGACCACAATTTTTTTGGCTCGTCCGTTTACTCCTACTGCGTAGATAGGCCTTAACTGTCACCCGACCAAATCAAAAAATGACTAACTTGAACCCAACAATCTAGGGTCGAGTAAACCTAGGCAACACCACCCCCTCCACCAACCTCTCCACCCCCAACCTTACCCTATCCCCACCCTGCTCAATCACCACCCCATCCCCCTCCACCGCCACCAACGTCACCCCAGGCCCCACCCGCTCCCCCGGCAAAAAACTCCTCGGCGGCCCATCGTTCAAACTCAATATCGCCACCGCAGCAGACCCACCCGCCATCACCCCACTCACCTTGATATCCACCGGCGCCATTTGATTGGAAAACCACTGCAACGCCGGGCTATCACTCCGCGCCGCAAGCAATTGCGGCGCGGCCGCTGGTGTGTGCGATTCCGCACTGGTCAGCAGCAACGACGACCACGTCGCCACGCCCACCAGCGCTGCAACCAGTGCCAATACCTGAACCATTTGTGGCGGCGAAACACGTGTGGCGAATGTCATGGGCTGAATCTCCTTTTTATCCCTGCGTTCAGCCTACGCGGCAATTCTCTCCGTTTTATTTCACACGCCTTACATGTTCGCCGTGCACTCTGGAAATCGACGCAAAGGAGCGCGCAACCGATGAACGTGGGCAAGCAACAAGGCTTCACTCTGATCGAGCTGATGGTGGTGCTGGTGATCATCGGTATCGCCAGTGCGGCGATCAGCCTGAGTATCAAGCCGGATCCGTTGCAGTTGCTGCGCAAGGATGCCGAGCGTGTGGCGCAGTTGCTGCAGGTCGCGCAGGCCGAGGCGCGGGCGGATGGTCGGCCGATTGTGTGGTTGAGCGATGCCAAGGGGTTTCGGTTTAGTCGGCGTGGCGACGGTGGCAAGGGGTTTGATCATTTTGCGCAGGATCAGCAGTTGCGTCCGCGTGCCTGGCAGAGTCCGAAAATTGATGTGCGGGTGGAGCCGAAGCAGAGGGTTGTGCTGAACGCTGAGTGGATCAATCCGCCGCTGCAATTGATGTTGTCGGATGGCTTGAATCGGTTGAGCGTGGTGCGCGATGGCGCTGGGCGGATCAGTATCCAATGAAGAATCAGCACGGTTTTACCCTGATTGAGGTGATGGTCGCGATTTTGCTGATGGCGGTGGTGAGTCTGATTGCCTGGCGGGGGCTGGACAGTGTGACGCGGGCGGACAGTCATTTGCAGGCGAGCGCTGAGCAGAGCGACAGTTTGTTGCGGGCGCTGAATCAGTTGCAGCGGGATGTGGAGATGCGGGCGGGGATTGAGTTGACTGAGCCGAAGAAGGTTGGGGTGGATGATGAGCCGCCGAGTGCCCCGCCCGCTCTGACTGTGCGCAGTAGCGACAGTAAGGGGTTTCGGCTGGACATTATTCGCAGTGCGGCGGATCAGCCGGGGGCGTTGCAGCGGGTGCGGTGGTGGGTCAAGGGCGACACGTTGTATCGGGCGGTGGCTGAGGCGCGGAGTCGGTATCCGTTGCCGGCGCCTGGGAATGGGGTTGCTGTTTTGAGTGATGTCAGTGATGTGCAGGTGCGGGTTTGGGAGGTGGATAAAGGGTGGCGGCAGTTGAGTGGGAATCGGCGGGAGGATCCGTTGGGGTTGGAGATTCGGTTGACGCGGGGGACGGCGCAGGGGGTGGAGAAGTATCGGCAGGTGATTGGGCCGTTGGAGTGACATATATCCCTTCTGATCGGATATTCCTGTAGGAGCTGCCGAAGGCTGCGATCTTTTGACTTTGAAGATCAAAAGATCGCAGCCTTCGGCAGCTCCTACATTTGGATTGGGGGTAGTCAGTTGGGGATTGGTTGGCTGTGAGGACGTCATCGCTGGCGAGCCAGCTCCCACAGGGGGTGGTGGTGTGTTGGTGGGTGTGGGTTAGCTGAGGACGACGACGCCGCCGGGTAGTTCGGTGCATTTGATGCCGTAGGCGTCGCGGATCAGCAGTGCGACGCCGGCGAGTTGGTCGAGGCTGAAGCGGGCCTGGACGCGGCGTTGGCCGAGTTCGCGGTTGAGCAGCAGCAACATGCCGGGGCGGTAGCGGTTGATCTCGTCGATCATTTGGCTGAGGGTTGCGCCGTTGAACACCAGCACTTGTTGGCGCCAGTTCATCACGGCGGCTGTGTCGACGCTTTGTACGCTGCCGACTTGCCGCGCGTCGTAGGTCACTTGCTGGCCCGGTTCGAGGCGCAGGCTACGACCTTCAACATCCACTTCCACCGCGCCATCGAGGCAAGTCACGCAGACTTGTTGATCAGTGTTGCGCAGGTTGAAACGTGCCTGACTGGCGCGCAACCACCCTCCTCCAGCCTGCATCGCCAGCGGCAACCGCGCGGTTTGCACTTCGACTTCGCCGCTGACCAGTTCAAAGCCCTGCACGCCGTTATCGATTGAGCGCTGATTGATCCGCGTCTGGGTGTTCAGCTCCAGGCTCACGCCTTGCGCCGGTTCGAAACGACGCTGTTGGCCAACTTCAGTGATGTAGTCGGCGCCGAGCCCTTCGAAGCCGCCGGGAATGGTCCCGCGTATCAGGAAAAATGCTGCCGATGCGGCAATCGCGCCGCCGAGAAACGCACGACGGCCAAACCCGCGCGGCGCCTGCATTTGCTCCAAGGCCGGTTGCAGTTGCTGCCATAACCGCTTGGCATCTTCGAACGCGCGGGCATGATCGTCGCTCTGCGCGCACCATTCGCGCAGGGCACGAGCATCGGCCACGGTGGCGCGGCCGGAGGTCAGCAGGACCAGCCAGTCGCGGGCTTCGCTGTGCAGGTTGTCGGCCACCGATGGCTCGGCAGGTGTCAGTCGAAAGATGTTCAAACGCGCAGATTCTCAACGGATTAATCGGGCACTACTCTGAAGACGGTTTTCCGGCCCCGCGACCGAACCGCTGAAACACTTTTCTTTCCAGTTTTGCGGCGCAGAAGCCCAATGCGGCTTTGATTTCCTTTTCGACCATGCGCGTGGAGATGCCGAAACGCTGGGAGATTTCCAGGTGCGGCGCCTCTTCCAGACGCGCGGCAATGAAGATTCTGCGCCGCCGCGCTGGCAGCTCGTAGAGGGCGCTGAGCAGCGACTGGATTTCCTTTTGCCCGCCGACCACGCGCGCCGGATCGAGGGCTTCGTCGCCGATTTGCAGCAGCTCTTCGACTTCCTCGCCGGTGAGCAAGCGCGCGTCAGCCTGACGACGGTCGGCGGCGATGTTCAGGGCCATGCGATAGAGGTAGGCGTTGGGCCGGGCGATATTCGCCGGCGTTTCCATGCGGTCGACGCGCAAGTAGGTTTCGTGCAGCACGTCGTTGGCCAGATCCTCTGAGCCGAGACGCCTGCGCAGACGCACCCGAAAGTCCTCGTAGGACGTCAGGAACAGTTGGACCATCGAACCTTGTCCGGTGTCTTTCATCCCCCGGAAACTCCTTCCCATTTGGTGCATTCCATGCGTTTTCCTGACGACTCCGGTAACAACAGCAACGTGACCGGCTGGCGTAACGCGCTGGGCGTTGGCCGGTCGATCCTTAGATTGCGAAAACTTTCCACCAGCGCGGTATCGCGCCGTACATCACCGGTCGAGGTGACCAACCGGTTGTGCTGCACCACGCCGTCACGCCCGACCCAGACCTGCAACACCGCGCGATAACTGCCGGGCCGGGTCAGCGGCGAACGACAGAGGTTGCGCTCGATCGCCGCTTGCACGGCGGTGGCGTAACTGCGGCTGACGGCGACGCTTTCGGGCGTCTGTCTTTGTGTCGGCGCCGGCACGTCTTCGACCTGCGCCACTTGCAGGGTGAACGCATCGTTGCGCGCGTAACGCGCCATCAAGCCGCTGCCACCGAGCAAACGGCGCAAGGCGTCGGCGGCGGTGTATTCGCCATCGACGGCCAATGAGCGTCGGCCACGACTTAGCTGACTGTCGACCAGCACCGCAACGCCGGTGGCGCGGCTGTACTGATCGAGCGCCCGGGCCAGATCCTGCGCGGGAATGTGCAGCGTCATGCGCAAGTCTGCCGGCACCGGCTCCGCCGTCGCTTCAACCGCCAGCAAGGCACACAGCAGCCCCAGCCACACCCGGTGCACAAGAGTCGTTGAACGCTGAAGACCGTCCCTGGAACTGCCTCGCTGCACGGCTGACGAATCCTTGGAAATCGTCATCCTGAGGGCTGTTTATGACTCTGGTGTGACGGCCGGTGCAAAAAAACCATCACGGGAATTGCGCAAGGCTTGCACTAGACTCAAGCCATAGCGCGGCCCCGTCGGGCCGGCCAGGAGGCGAGCATGAATACACTGTGGCGATTGAGCCTTGGCGGGCTGTTGTTGATGGCGCTGTCGAGCGCTTATGCGGAGCAGCCGTTGGGCTGTGTGGAAGTGACGGTCGGCGGCTACAAGGCGCCGAATTACGATTGCTTGAGCCAGCAGATGGGCAACAACCCTGAAGGGGCTGCGGCGGCGGAAAAGAATCAGGAGGCGCTGAATGTGCCGGTAAACAAGCGCCCGCCCAATCAGGTGGGCCTGGCGACACCGGCCGCGACCAGTACGCGAATGGGCAATACCTTTGGCACCTCGGTAAAACCGCAACGCCCCCCTCAGTGACATCGACCAACCGATGACACCCATGTAGGAGCTGCCGAAGGCTGCGATCTTTTGATCTTGTTTTTTAAAGGCAAAGTCAAAAGATCGCAGCCTTCGGCAGCTCCTACAGGAGAGCGATCAAACTGATCTGACTCGAACATGTGGCGAGGGGGCTTGCCCCCGTTGGGTTGCGCAGCAGCCCTGAGAAATTTACTGGGCGCATAATTTGCCAGTGCTGCGCACTGGAACGGGGGCGAGCCCCCTCGCCACAGGGTTTTGCAGTGTGACCGGTGTGGGGTTCAGTCGCTGGGGGTTTGGCGGAAGCTGACGGCCAGGCGGTTCCAGCTGTTGATGGTGGTGACGGCCATGGTCAGGTCGACCATTTCGCCTTCGCTGAATTGCTCGCGGGCCTGCTGATAGACATCGTCGGGCACGTGGCTCTCGGCTAACAGTGTCACCGCTTCGGCCCAGCCCAGCGCCGCACGTTCGCGCGGATTGAAGAAGTTGCTGTCACGCCACACCGCGATCGCGTACAAGCGCCGATCACTCTCCCCGGCCCGGCGCGCATCCACCGAGTGCATGTCGGTGCAGAACGCGCAGCCATTGAGCTGCGAGGCGCGGATCCGGATCAGTTGCAGCAGCGGTTGCTCGATGCTCAGGTTGCTGGTCAGCGCCTCCATGGCGATCATCGCTTTCATCGCCTTGGGCGAAGCGTTGTAGTAATCCAGACGCGGGGACATGGCGGGTCTCGGGGAGGCGGAATAATGAGTTCACCGTAAACGCCGACAGCGGTGCATTACAGCCCCAATTGCACGGAAAACCGCTACACCACTGCCTCCTGCCCTGCGCAGATCCCCTGTGGGAGCGAGCCTGCTCGCGAAGGCGTCAGGTCAGTCAGGCCATTTTTGAATGACACACCGCATTCGCGAGCAGGCTCGCTCCCACAGGGGTTAGTGACCAATTTGGAGTTTTTCGGGTAGGCAACTATTGCCAATCAAACAACGGCGGTACTCTGGCGGGCACCTCAATCAGTCTCGGGAGCCTTGTCGGTATGGAACTTCACGTCGTGATCAACGGCCGCAAGGATCTCGCCGGTCAGTTGTATCAGCAACTGCGCGGGGCCATCGAAACCGGGCGCCTCGCGGCTGGCACGCAGTTGCCGCCGAGCCGTCTGCTCGCCGAGCAACTGGGCATCTCGCGCAAGACCATTTCCGACACCTACGCGCAACTGACCTACGAAAACTTCCTCACCGGGGTGATCGGCAAAGGCACTTACGTCAACGCGCGTCCGGCGCAGATCCAGCGCAAGCAAAGCCACACCGAGCTGGCCAGTGCCGAGGTGATCGAGAGCTGGCGCAATCTGCCGGTGTTCCTGCGTCATCCGACACTGGAAGGCTCGTTGCGTTACGACTTTATCGGCGGCGCCACCAGCAAGGGTCAGTTTCCGCAGGACGACTGGCGCCGCTGCGTGTCCCATGCGATGCGTCAGATGGCCCAGTCGAAAGGCTTCTACAGCGTCGCCGAAGGCCTGCCCGCGCTGCGCAATGCGATTGCCCGGCACATCGCGTTTTCCCGTGGGATCAACTGTCAGGACGAAGACATCGTCGTGTGCAATGGCGCGCAACAGGCGCTGGACCTGATCACCCGCGTGCTGATCCGCCCCGGCAGTCTGGTGGCGATGGAAGACCCCGGTTATCCGCCGGCACGCCTGCTGTTCGGCACGCATGGCGCCGAGGTGGTCGGGATTCCGGTGGATGCCGAGGGCATTCAGGTCGAGCACATCCCCGAGGGCACGCGGCTCATCTATGTCACGCCGTCGCACCAGTTTCCGCTGGGCATGCCGATGAGTCACGCGCGCCGCGAAGCCTTGCTGGCTCGCGCCCATGAGCTTGGCGCGATCATCATCGAGGACGATTACGACAGCGAGTTTCGCTACGAAGGCCGACCCACCGACTCGCTCTTCAACCTTGATCAGCGCGGCATCGTCGCTTACGTCGGCACCTTCTCGAAGACCCTGCTGCCCGAGCTGCGCCTGGGTTACGCGATTCTGCCGCCGGCCATTCTCGAGGCGGTGATCCGCGCCAAGCAGCTCACCGATCTGCACGCTTCGACCCTGCCACAATGGGCGTTGGCCAAGTTCATCGCCGAAGGTTATCTGCTCAAGCACATTCGCCGCTGCCACGCGATTTATGCGCAGCGCCGCGAGCGCATTCTGGCGCGCATGGCCAGCGATCTCGCGCCGTGGCTTGCGGCGGTACCGGCCAGCGCCGGGTTCCACATGGCGGTGTTCTGCAAGGTGCCGATCGACTTGCCGCTGCTGATCGAGCTGGCGAAGAAGGTCGAGGTCGGTTTGTACTCGATCAACGGCTTCTATTATCAGCAACCGCCGAAAGACGGTTTGTACTTCGGTTTCGGCGCCATCGACACGCTGGACATCGATATCGCCCTCGATCGCCTGCGCGACATCCTGCAGCAGGTCGCCTGAAGGCATTGGTCTGAAGATTTAACCGCCGATTGGTTATTGGTGTTCCGGGGGTGCAGGCCTATCCTGCACAGACGTTATCCCTCAGTGAGCAGGATTCGTCCGGCCTGATTCAGGAGTGTGAGCAATGTCCAACGAAGTGATCAATACGGTCCAGGTGCAGGCTGCCGCCGGCCGCTCGGATGAACTGGGCAGGCAACTGCAGAAGATTGTCGAAACCCTGCGCGAAACGCCGGGCTGCGATTCCTACCTGGTCGACCGCTGCCCCGAGGACAGCCACCGCTGGACGGTCAGTGCCCGTTGGCAGTCCGAAGCGGCGATGCAGGCGCATTTCAACCGGCCTGAGGCGCAGGGGTTTATCGACCTGATCGATAGTCGGCTGGCCAATAGCGTGGATTTCAATAGTTTCCCTATTGTTTAAAGCAAGATCAAAAGATCGCAGCCTTCGGCAGCTCCTACAGAGATCGGTGTAGGAGCTGCCGAAGGCTGCGATCTTTTGCTTTTGGGTTCCCTGAATTGGTCACCTGATCTTCCCGAATATTGGCCGTTTGAATGCCCGGCCCTGCGGACTACTGTGATTGCACCCCCACCCCTCACAGGTAACCCGCCATGAAAGCCCTGCACTGCTTCGCTGCCGCCCTCACCCTGAGCCTTTGCGCCTCGGCCGCTTTCGCCCACGACCCGTCGGAAAAAGTCACCGTCCTCCAAGACCAAGTGCTGAAAAACGCCCCCGGTAAAAAAGCCATGATGATCGAGGTCGACTACAAACCCGGCCAGGCCTCCATCGCCCACAAACACGACGGCACCGCGATGGCTTACGTGCTCGAAGGCGAAGTGATCTCTCAAGTGAAGGGCGAACAGGCGATTACCTACAAGAAAGGTCAGTTCTGGTACGAACCGGCTGGCTCCGAGCATCTGGTGTCAAAAAACGCCAGCGCCACCAAGCCTGCCAAGTTGCTGGTGTTCATGGTGCTGTCCCCGGATGAGCAAGTGTTGATCCCGCTGAAAAACTGATGGATGTTTAATCAGCCATAAATAAAAAGGCGCAAATCATCGATTTGCGCCTTTTTATTTCCCGACGCAATTAACCGGGTCGGGTTACAGCAAATAAAACTATTCAACGCCAAACAAGACAGCAAATTGTCAGGTTACTTACAGCCCGCCAGGTTTAGTCTGAATTAACGGTCGTCGTCGACGCCTACTCAAACTTTCCGACTGATGTTGTTTCACGGGAGAAACACCATGAAACTTGCCTTTGCCAGTACCTTGGCGATATCGGTTTTAGCCTTGTCCGCTTGTTCCGTCCCTACCGCACCCAAAGCGGTTTCGTCCCTCGACACACTCTTCACCCAACCGGTCGGCCGCAGCAGTGCCGCCCAGGTGAAAAGTGGTCCCGGCGTGTCGCTCGGCGTGGTCTACAGCCCAAGCACGCAAAGCAACCGCGAATACCTGCGCGACTATCAGGCCAACGCCGGCACCGGTTTCGGCCAGAGCCTGCTGGTGCAACCGATACATGACGCGTACGTCGCCACCTCGAAACCGGACATGGCGGTGGAGTGGGTCAACGCCTCGCTGCAGCGGCAATTCGGCTCGGTGACGGTGTATCCGGACATGCAAAGCCTGCGTGCAGCCAAGCCGGATGTGGTGGCAATCGTCGATACCCACAGCCAGTTGATCACCTCGCGCAGTTCCGATATCAAAGCCGATGTCAGTGCTGATTTTTATGATGCGCGGTTGAACTATATCGGTACGGCGAAAGGTTCGGATGCACGTGAGTTGACGCCGGTGTGGGCGGACTTCAAGCGGTCGGAAGAGATTGTTGCGGATATTAATCAGCAGCAGGATGTGCAAGTTCGGGCGTTGCAGAAGTTTGACCAATCGCTCAACAATTTAGTCGCTCGGCCTTCGGACAAAGTATCGATGCTCGATAACAAACAAGGTCAGAAGTTGTATTAAATGCAGGGACCCTTTCGCGAGCAGGCTCGCTCCCACAGGGGACTTGTGTCGATCACAAAACCAATGTGGGAGCGAGCCTGCTCGCGAAGGGGCCGGACCGAACAACGTAAATCCTTCAGACATAAAAAAGCCCCGGCATCTCACGACACCGGGGCATTTTCATTCAGCCACTACTTACGCCAGTTCAAGCTCGGCATTCGCAGTCACCGCAGGCACTACCGCTTGCCCGCTCAACGCCAGGTCCAGCAGTTCACGGTTGGCCACCGCATACATGGCGTAGTCCGTGCCACTTGCCGCACGGATTTCCACCAGCATGGCGCGCCAGCGCGAGATCATGCTTTCGTGCTGTTCCATCCACAGCGCCAGGCGTGCTTCCACGTCCAGCGTGCCGTCGCCCTGTTGCAGGACGGAGATGGTGATCGCACGTTGCTGCCAGTCGACATCGTCACGGAACGCTTCACGGGCCAGAGCTTGCCAGTTGTTTTCAACCGGCAGTGCGCTGATCTGTTGCAGGTACCAGGTGATGTCCAGCGCACTGCCCACAGCGAAGTAAGCTTTCGCCACTTCTGCAGGGTTCTGGCCAGTCACGTCGGAGGCTTCGATGATCGGCAGCAGCGTGTACAGGTGCGAGGTGCCCGCAACCATACGCGCCAGCAATTCCGGCACACCGGCTTCGACGTAAGCCTGATAACGCGCCTGCCAGTTTTCACGGATTTCGCCGCTCAGCAGTTCGTCGAGTTTCAGGCCCAGCTCTTTCAGGTGCGGACCGAAATGCGCGACGTCACGGGCAGCGTTCTGCTCGTTGCGACGGGCACGCAGGAACCAGCGCGTAGCGCGACGGCCCAGACGCATCAGCTCGTCCATCAGTTCCAGCTGCACGTCAGCGCTGACTTGGTAGTCCAGCGCTTCGATCTGACGGAACCAGTGCGGGAGGTGGAAGATGTCGCGCACGATCACATAAGCGCCAGCGACGTTCGCCGGGCTCATGCCGGTCGACTCTTTGAGTCGTTGAACGAAGGTGATGCCCATGTGGTTGACCAGGTCGTTGGCGATCTGGGTGCTGACGATCTCGCGCTTCAGACGGTGACGACGCATGGCTTCGGAGAACTTGCTGACCAAGGTCGGCGGGAACGCCGTTTCCATGTCGCGGGTCAGGTAATCGTCGTCCGGCACTTGCGAGCCCAGCAACTGCTCCTTGAGGTCGATCTTGCTGTACGAAATCAGTACCGACAGCTCAGGGCGCGTCAGGCCGTGGCCTTCTGCAAGGCGTTCGTTGATCTGCTCTTCGGTCGGCAGGAACTCGATGGCACGGTCCAGCTTGCCACGGCCTTCCAGATCGCTCATCAGACGCTTGTACTCAGCGATCCGCTCGTAGGCACGACGGGCCGCCAGGGACAGGGCCTGAGTCTGCTTGTAGTTGTTGCCCAGCACCAGATTGCCGACTTCGTCGGTCATGCTCGCCAGCAACTGGTTGCGTTGCTTGTCGGTCATGTCACCGGCCTGAACCACTTCGTTCAGCAGGATCTTGATGTTCACTTCGTGGTCGGAGCAGTCAACGCCACCGGCGTTGTCGATGAAGTCGGTGTTGGAACCGCCGCCATTGATACCGAATTCCACACGACCCAGTTGGGTCATGCCGAGGTTACCGCCCTCGCCCACGACTTTGCAGCGCAGCTCGTTGCCGTTCACGCGCAGTGCATCGTTGGCCTTGTCGCCGACATCGGCGTGGCTTTCGGTGCTGGCTTTGACGTAAGTGCCGATACCGCCGTTCCACAACAGATCCACCGGCGCCTTGAGCAAGGCGTTGAGCAGTTCGGTCGGGGTCAGCTTGTCAGCCTTGATGTCGAAGCGTTCCTGCATCTGCGGGGAGATCGCGATGCTCTTCGCGCTGCGCGAGAAGATACCGCCACCTTCAGACATGATGCTGGTGTCGTAGTCGGTCCAGGCCGAACGCGGCAGGTCGAACATGCGCTGACGCTCAACGAAGCTGGTCGCCGGGTTCGGGTTTGGATCGATGAATATGTGCAGGTGGTTGAAGGCCGCGACCAGTTGCAGCTTGTCGGACATCAACAGGCCGTTACCGAACACGTCACCGGCCATGTCGCCGACGCCGACCACAGTGATGCTGTCTTCCTGAACATTGATGCCGCGCTCGCGGAAGTGACGTTGTACGCCAACCCACGCGCCTTTGGCGGTAATGCCCATTTTCTTGTGGTCGTAACCGGCCGAACCACCGGACGCAAACGCGTCACCCAGCCAGAAGCCGTAGTCGATGGCGATGCCGTTGGCGATGTCGGAGAAGGTTGCAGTGCCCTTGTCCGCCGCGACTACCAGGTACGGGTCGTCATCGTCGTGGCGAACCACGTTCAATGGCGGCACCAGCGCGCCGTCTTTCAGGTTGTCGGTGATGTCCAACAGACCGGAAATGAAGATGCGGTAGCAGGCGATGCCCTCGGCCGCGATCTCGTCACGGCTGCCGCCCAGTGGCAGGCGACGCGGCAGGAAGCCGCCCTTCGCGCCGACTGGCACGATGACCGAGTTCTTCACTTGTTGTGCTTTAACCAGGCCGAGGACTTCGGTACGGAAGTCTTCTTCACGGTCGGACCAGCGCAGACCACCACGGGCAACGTTACCGAAGCGCAGGTGCACGCCTTCAACGCGTGGCGAGTAGACGAAGATTTCGAACTTCGGTACTGGCTTCGGCAGTTCAGGGATCGCGTGCGGGTTGAACTTGAAGCTGAAGTACGACTTGTTCTGGCCGTTGGCGTCAGTCTGATAGAAGTTGGTACGCAGGGTCGCTTTGATCAGGTCGAGGTAACGACGCAGGATGCGGTCTTCGTTGAGCACCTGGACGTCGTCCAGTGCGGTCAGAATCGCTTGTTCCAGACGCTGTTGCTTGTCTTCCAGATCTTCGTCGCTGAGTTTGCGCGCCAGATAGAAGCGGGTCTTGAACAACCGGGTCAGTTCGCGAGCGATGTCGGTGTGGTTGTTCAGGGTGCTGGCGATGTAGCCCAGATCGAAGCCCAGACGAATCTGTTTCAGGTAACGCGCGTAAGCACGCAGCAGCGCAACGTCGCGCCATGGCAAGCCGGCGGTCAGTACCAGACGGTTGAACGCATCGTTCTCGGCTTCGCCACGGACGATGTGGACGAAGGCGTCCTGCAGGGTGTCGTTGAGTTGCTGGATGTCGAGGTCCAGACCTTCAGCGGCGGTGAACGCGAAGTCGTGAATCCAGAACTCGCGGCCATTGGTGTGACGCAGACGGTACGGGAATTCACCCAGTACGCGCAGACCGAGGTTTTCCAGAATCGGCAGCACGTCGGACAGTGCCAGCGGGGTGTCGGCGTGGTACAGCTTGCAATGCAGCTCGCGCTGGCCGGAGACCTGACCGAGCGGCTGATAGAAGCTCATCACCAGCGGATTTTTTTCGTTGAGGCTCAGCAGGTGCTGCATGTCGACCACGGCCGAATGCGCGGCAAAACGCTCGCGGTAACCGGCCGGGAAGCCTTTCGGGAAGTCGGCCAGCACGTTGGTGCCGTGGGCTTCGCCGAAGCTTTCGACGGTCAGTGCGGCGTAGTCGTCCTGCCAGCTGCGGCACGCCTGTACGACTTCTTTTTCCAGCAGCACCGGGTCGATGTCGAGACGGTTTTTCGGGTCGACACGCAGGATCAACTGCACGCGCGCCAGTACCGACTCGGAGAAGAACGTCCAGAATTCGCAATCGGAAGCCTTCAGGCGTTCCATCAGCACTTGCTGGATCTTCTGGCGAACTTCGGTGGAGTAGATGTCGCGCGGCACGTAGGCCAGGCAGTAGCAGAAGCGACCGTACGGGTCTTTGCGCAGGAACACGCGGATCTTGTTGCGTTCCTGGATCTGCACGATCGACATCACGGTGGTGAACAGTTCGTCGACCGGGGTCTGGAACAGGTCATCACGCGGCAACACTTCAAGCACCTGCGCCAGTTCCTTGCCCAGGTGAGCCTTGGACTGGAAGCCGGAGCGGCGCTCGATTTCTTCGACCTTGCGGCGGATGAAAGGGATGACTCGCACGCTCTCGCCATACACCGAGGAGGTGTACAGGCCCATGAAGCGGTGTTCCTTGATGACTTTGCCGTCAGCGTCGATTTCACGGATCGACACGTAGTCCGGGTACGCCGGACGGTGTACACGGCTCGGGTGCGCAGCCTTGGCGAACGACAGCAGGGTCGGTTCGCGCAGGTAGTTCACCGCGTAATCTTCGATGCGCAGGTCATCGTAGGTCAGGCCGGTGCGCAGCAGTTTGGTCAGGCCGAGGAAGGAGTTCTGGTCGTACTCGATGTGGCCGCCATCGGCCTGATCGGTGACCACGAACTCTTCGTAGCCAAGGAAGGTGAAGTGGTTGCCCACCAGCCATTCCAGGAAGCTCTTGATTTCGTTCTTTTCGTCGGCATCGACGGCGAACGCGCTGTTGTCGAGCTGGGTGAGGATGTCCTGCACCTTGGCTTTCATCGGCTCGAAATCGGCGACCGCGACGCGGACTTCACCGAGAACCTGCTCCAGCTCTTTGCTCAGCACATTCAGTTCGGCCGCGTTGGCGCAGCGGTCGATTTCCAGGTACATCAGCGATTCGTGCAGAACGCCTTCGCCGGTGCTGCCCTTAGGCAGGATTTCCAGCAATTCGCCCTTGCTGCCACGACGTACGCTGAGCACGGTGGTTTGCAGGGTGTGGATGCTGTAGCCGCGACGGTTCAGTTCGGTACGAACCGAGTCGACGAGGAATGGCAGGTCATGGTGCAGGACTTCGACCGCGGTGTGGGTCGACTGCCAGCCATGACGCTCGTAATCGGGGTTGTAGACGCGCACTTGCGGCTGCGCGTGATCGAAGCGCTCAAGCAGGCGCCACGCAGAAAGAGTACAGCCAGCGAGGTCGGAGAGGCGACGTTGAGTCAGCTCGTCCAGAGAAATGATGCCGAAGAATTGTTCAGCGAACAGCGCCACTTGTGGCAGTGCCTGTTCACTGATGTGCTGCGCCAGTGCCGCTTGCAGTTGGTGCTGGAAGTCGGCTTTGCTGGCTGCGGTGAAGAACGCCATCTGTGGTACTCCGCTTAAGCTTGTTATTGATGGAAAGCGTCGCGTGCAACACCCCTCTCGGGGCTACTGTCGCCCTGTTCCTGAATCTCGGGCAGAGGAAACAGGGTGACAGGTGGGTGAAGCTGGACGAGACACTCAGGTCACATTCACCTTCCATTGAATGGGCATCTGCAAAAACGACTGCCAACGGTGCCGACAATGCCTTTACGGGTGCTCATCCGTTGCGCAGCTTAATGGGTGCGACAATGTGTCTGCTTGCGGTGCTGCGACATATTCGGTCATTGGCACGTAAACGAGGGCTTTGGCACCGGTAAACACTAGCACTCGTGGCGCAAAACGCTGGTCTGAATGCCCGTTTTTACGGTACATGCGTGCCAGAAATGACCATTGACCCACGTCGCGTTCACGACACATCCTCTGACACTCTCACATGCAGAAATTCCCGAGGACTGGCAGAATCGCGCCCAATTGCGACCAACACGCCCCTTGAGGCAGGAATTCCCCATGCAAATGACCACCGCCCTACTCATCGTCAACCCGTGCGATGACGAAGAAGACAACATGGCCATGCTCTGCTGCCACAGCGACAAGGGCGACATGTTCCTGATGAGCCGCTATCCCGACGAGGATGAGCTGGAGATCACCCTGGATGGCGAGCCGTCGACGCTGGACGGTGTGAAAGTCACGCTGACGTCGACGCTACTGAAAATCGAGATCGCGGCAGGGGATGCCGATGCGCTGAATGGTGATGATGTGCTGGAGATCAGCTTTAACCCGGACATGGTGGACATGGAAGAGGTGGTCGAGACCTTGAAGAACATCCTTGATGGGACGGGTTCCTTCATTAACGAAGTTTGATCGCGTCTGGGCTGGCCCCTTCGCGAGCAGGCTCGCTCCCACATTGACGGATGTACGCCGTTCAAAATGTGGGAGCGAGCCTGCTCGCGAAGAAGCCCGAAAGAACACTACCCCTCCCCGGTACTACAAAAATCCAACAATTGCCCCGGTCATTTCCCGCACTTTGCGCAAAATGCCGTTAGTCGCCACCCCCCGCGATGGATTAAAGTAACGCCCCCAGCCCCGGCGTTATCCGAACGCCTGGGGCCACCCCTTTCCAGGAACAGTCACCGATGGAACATCGTGAAGCGCTGCTGGCGCTGCGAACCTTTCTTTCAACGCAGATTCTCGGCCAGGAAAAACTCATCGAGCGTTTGCTCATCGCCCTGCTCGCCGACGGCCACATGCTGGTCGAGGGCGCGCCGGGGCTGGCCAAGACCAAAGCGATCAAAGAACTCGCCGAGGGCATCGAAGCCCAGTTCCATCGCATCCAGTTCACCCCTGACCTGCTGCCGGCCGACATCACCGGCACCGAGATCTATCGCCCGGAAACCGGCAGTTTCGTGTTCCAGCAAGGGCCGATCTTCCACAACCTGGTGCTGGCGGACGAAATCAACCGTGCCCCGGCCAAGGTGCAATCGGCGCTGCTCGAAGCCATGGCCGAGCGTCAGGTCAGTGTCGGTCGCAGCACCTATGAACTGTCGCCGCTGTTTCTGGTGATGGCCACGCAGAACCCGATCGAACAGGAAGGCACCTACCCGCTGCCGGAAGCCCAGCTCGACCGTTTCCTCATGCACGTGAAAATCGGCTTCCCCGATGCTGCCGTCGAACGGCGCATCCTCCAGCAGGCCCGTGGCGAAGCGTTGAACGGTGAAACCAAGCCTGAACGCCGCGTCAGCCAGCAGGCGATCTTCGCCGCGCGCAAGGAAATCCTCGGTCTGTACATGGCCGACGCCGTGGAGGAATACCTCGTGCAACTGGTCATGGCCACGCGCACACCGGCCAAGTTCGACCCGGAAATGGCCGAGTGGATCGCCTATGGCGCCAGCCCGCGTGGCTCGATCGCCCTCGACCGCTGCGCCCGCGCCCACGCCTGGCTGGCCGGTCGTGACTTCGTCAGCCCGGAAGACATTCAAGCGGTGCTGTTCGATGTGTTGCGTCACCGCATCATTCTGTCGTTTGAAGCCGAGGCCGCCGGCATCGATCAGGATCGGGTGGTGCAGCGGATTCTCGACGTCGTAGCCGTCGCTTGACCCCCATGAACGCCCCCTTGCCGTCCGAACCGGGCATCCGCGTCAGCCTCGCCGAGCTGATCGAGATGCGTCACCGGGTGCGCGAAGTGCAGCTGTTTTCCACGCCGAGCCAGCGCAGCCCGCTGATCGGCCTGCATCACTCGAAATTCCGTGGTCGCGGTGTCGACTTCGATCAGGTGCGGGTCTATCAGGCCGGCGACGACGTGCGCACCATCGATTGGCGTGTCACGGCGCGCACGCAAGAGCCACACACCAAGATGTTCCATGAAGAACGCGAACGACCGATTTTCATCATGGTCGAGCAAAGCACGCGGCTGTTCTTCGGCTCCGGCCTGATGTTCAAATCGGTGCTGGCGGCGCAAGCGGCGGCGTTGATCGGCTGGGCTGCACTCGGCCATAACGATCGGGTTGGCGGGCTGGTGTTCGGCGACAACGAGCACTACGAAATCAAGCCACGGCGCAGCAAACAGAGCCTGCTGCAATTGCTCAACCGCTTGGTCAAGGTCAATCAGTCGCTGCACAGCGAGCGCGAGCCGGACCGCGATGCCTTTGGCGTGGCTCTGCGCCGGGCGCGTGAGGTACTGCGTCCGGGCAGTCTGGCCATCGTGATTTGCGATGAGCGCGCGTTGTCCGACAGCGCCGAGCAACAGCTGAGTCTGCTGTCGCGCCATTGCGACCTGTTGATGTTGCCGATTTCCGATCCACTCGATCACGCCCTCCCCGCTGCCGGCCTGCTCAGGTTCGCCGAACGCGGCGCACAGCTGGAACTCGACACGCTGAATTTCGACCTGCGCCAGACCTATCGCGCCCAGGCCGAAGCACGCATCGCGCGCTGGGAATTGCTCGCGCAAAAGCTGCGGGTGCTGTTGATGCCGTTGAGTACACAAAGTGAAATGGTCGAGCAGATGCGTGAATTCCTCAATCCGCAGCGTCCGGGGAAAGGTCGATGAACGGCCTCGAACAACTGCAACCGCTGATCTCGCCGCCACCGATTGCCTTTTGGCCACCGGCACCGGGCTGGTGGCTGCTGCTGTTGTTATTGCCGCTGCTCGGTTTAGCGGCGTGGAAGCTGCGCCGTTTCATTCCCATGAAGAAGCGCCCAATCGTGCGCGCCGAACAGCCGCTCGACCCGGTACGCATCGCCGCCCTCGCCGAACTCGCGCAAATGCCCAAACCCTACGACGGCGCCCCGGCCGGTGCCTGGTTGCAGCAACTCAACGGCCTGCTCAAACGCCTGTGCCGCAACCATTATCCCTACAGCCAGAGCCACACCCTCAACGGGCGCAAATGGCTGGCGTTCCTCGACAACCGTTGCCCGGCGGCGGGCCTGACGCGCTGGATGGTGCTGGTCGAAGGCGCGTACAAACCGGAATGCAAACTCGACGACAAAGCCATCGCCGGCCTGACCCAAGCGGTCGACACGTGGATTCGCAAACATGTTTGAGTTCGCCTGGCCGTGGATCTTTGCGCTGTTGCCGCTGCCGTGGTTGATGCGCCTTGTGTTGCCGGTGGCAGACAGCGGCGAGCCGGCGCTGAAAGTCAGCTTTCTGTCCGACCTCGAAGGCCTCGCCCGCCGTCGCGCCCGCGCCAACTTGCCGGCGTGGCGCCAACAGGCACCGTTCATGCTCCTGTGGTTATTGCTGCTGACCGCCGCCGCCCGTCCGCAGTGGCTCGGCGAGCCGTTGCCGATTGCCGCCAGCGGCCGAGATTTGCTGGTGGCGGTGGACGTGTCCGGCTCGATGGATTTCCCCGACATGCAGTGGCAGGACGAAGACGTCAGCCGTCTCTCGCTGGTTCAGCACCTGCTCGGCGACTTCCTCGAAAGCCGCGACGGCGACCGCGTCGGCTTGATCCTGTTCGGCAGCAAAGCCTACCTGCAAGCGCCATTGACCTTCGACCGCCACACCGTGCGCGTCTGGCTCGACGAAGCGCGGATCGGCATCGCCGGCAAGAACACCGCCATCGGCGACGCTATCGGTCTGGCGCTGAAACGCCTGCGCATGCGTCCGGCGCAAAGCCGTGTGCTGATTCTGGTCACTGACGGCGCCAACAATGGCGGTGAAATCGATCCATTGACCGCTGCCAAATTAGCCGCCAGCGAAGGCGTGAAAATCTATCCGATCGGCATCGGCGCCAATCCCGAGGACAGCGGTTCCACCGGCCTGCTCGGGGTCAACCCGAGTCTGGATCTCGACGAGCCCGCACTCAAGGCGATCGCCGCAGCGACCGGTGGCCAGTACTTCCGTGCCCACGATGGCAAAGAACTGCAAGCGATCAAGGACACCCTCGACCAGCTCGAACCGGTGACCCAGCAACCGACCCAGGCCCGCCCGGCGCAAGCGTTGTATCACTGGCCGCTGGCATTGGCGCTGTGGTTGAGCCTGCTGTTGGTGGCGCGCGAATTGTGGCCGGACAATTTCTTGCAACGCCTGTTCACCAAGGAGCTGTATCTGCAAAGCCCGTTACCTGACTGGCGCGAGCGTCTCAAGCGCCTGCGTCTGCGGAGGCGTCGATGATCGCCCTCTGGCCGCACTGGTTCCGTCCTTGGTGGCTGTTGCTGTTGCCGCTGCTCGGCTGGTTGCTTTGGCAGCTCTGGCACCGGCAAAAACGCGCCGGACGCTGGCAGATGATTCTGCCGCCGGCGTTCCACGCCACTTTGCTCAGCGGTGGTAACGGACGCGACAGCAAATTGCCGTGGATCGCCCTCGGCGTGGCGTGGTTGCTGACCATTCTGGCGCTGCTCGGGCCGAGTTGGGAGCGTGTCGAACAGACCAGCCAGAAACCTGCCGATCCGTTGGTGGTTGTACTGGAACTGACCCCGGAAATGCTCGCCACCGATGCACCGCCGACTCGCCTCGAGCAAGCGCGGCGCAAACTGTTCGATCTGTTGCAGGCGCGCAGCGATGCGCAGACCGCGATCGTCGTTTACGCCGGCAGCGCGCACACGCTGGTGCCGCTGTCGGATGACCTCGCCACCAGTCGCAACCTGCTCGACGCGCTCAAGCCGTCGCTGATGCCGGAGAGCGGTCATCGCGCCGATCTGGCGGTGAGCAAGGCGCTGGCCTTGTTGAAACAGGGCGCGCTCGGTCAGGGGCGGATTCTGTTGATCGGCTCGTCGCTCGATGAACAGGAACGCCAAGGCATTCGTCGTGCCTTGAGCGGTGAATCTGCGCAACTGTTGATGCTCGGCGTCGGCACCGCCGAAGGGGCGCCGATTGCTCAAGAGGACGGCAGCTTCCTTAAAGACGAACAAGGTGCGATTCGCGTGCCGCAACTCGACAGCCCGGGCCTTGCCGCGTTCCTCAACAGTGTTGGCGGTGAATACCACGCTGCACGGCTGGACGAAGCTGATCTCGGCGCGCTCGGCCTGCTCAATGGCCCGCGCAGTTTGCGCAACGACGGCCAGACCGTACGCCTCGATACCTGGGCCGATCAGGGTTATTGGCTGCTGTTGCCGCTGTTGTTGCTGGCCGCGTGTGCCGGGCGGCGTGGCTGGTTGTTCTGCCTGCCGCTGCTGTTTTGCCTGCCGCAGCCGAGCTACGCGTTCGACTTCGAAGATTTGTGGCTGCGCCCGGATCAACAGGGCCTGCATTTGCTCAAGCAGAAGCGCCCGGCCGAGGCGGCGCAACATTTCGAAGATCACCAGTGGCAAGGGGTGGCGTTGTACGAGGCCGGCGATTACAGTGGCGCCGCCCAGCGCTTTGCCGAAGGCAGCGATGCCCGCGCGCACTACAATCGTGGCAACGCTTTGGCAAAAAGCGCTGAGCTGGAAGCGGCGATCGATGCCTATGAACAGGCGTTGGAGTTGCAACCCGATTTGCGCCCGGCACAGACCAACAAGGCACTGGTGGAAAATCTGCTCAAGCAGAAGAACACCCCGCCACCCGCCGAGCTGGAAAACAAGCCAACCGAACAGAGTCTGCCGGGCGACGAAACTCCGCCCGCGACCGCACCACCGCCAGCCGTAAAAAGCGAAACCCAGGGCGATGCGCAACCGGCCGAACCGGGCAGCGAACCGCCGCCGGCCACGCCACCGCAACCCGGTCCCAACGAAGTACCGGGCAGCGATGAGGAAGAGCAGACGGACACCGTGCCGACCCTGCGCCCAAGCGAGGACAACCTCGAAGGCGAGCAGCGTCAGGCACTGGAGCAATGGCTGGGGAAGATCCCGGATGATCCGGGCGAACTGCTGCGACGCAAATTCTGGTACGAACAGCAACAACATCAGGATCAGGAAAACACTCGATGACCCGCTTCACCGCTCTCTTGCTGCCCCTGCTGATCTGCACGGCCACCGCCCAGGCGGCCGAGTTGATCGCCAGCGTGGATCGCAGTCGCCTGAACTCCGGCGAGACGGTCGAACTCACCCTCGAAACCAGCGACGTCACCCAGTTCGGCAAACCTGACCTGACCCCGCTGGAGCCGTTGTTCGAGGTGCGCGGCACGCGTCAGGTCAACCAGTTGAACACGCTCAATGGCGATAACCGCGCAACCACGCGCTGGATCATCACGCTGCTGCCGAAAGAGAACGGCAGCGTGGTGATTCCGCCGTTGCAGATGGGCGATGTGCAGAGCCAGCCGATCACCGTGCAAGTGGTCGAAAGCGACACCCACGAAGACAAGAACAGCCTCGACCCGGTGTTCATCGAAGCCAGCCTCGATCAGTCCAGCGTGTATGTGCAGGCGCAAGCGATCCTGACCCTGCGCATCTACCATTCGGTGTCGCTGTACGACGACAGCAGCCTGACCCCGTTGCAAATCGCCGATGCGCGCGTCGAACAGCTGGGCGACACCCGCACGTACGAAAAAGACATCAACGGTGTGCGCCACGGCGTGATCGAGATGCGCTATGCCATCTATCCGCAACACAGCGGCTTGCTGACCATTGCCCCGCAAACCTTCAGCGCCACGCTGGTCGACACCCAGCCGTCTGCAGACGCCACCGCGCAAGGGCCGAAGCCGGGCAAATTGATGCGCGTCAGCTCCGCCGACATCCCGTTGACGGTCAAGCCGAAACCGCTGACCTACCCGCTCGACGCCCCGTGGTTGCCGGCGCGCAGCCTGAGCCTCAGCGAAAGCTGGAACCCGGAGCCTGAACACACCCAAGTCGGCGACTCGCTGACGCGCAGCCTGATCCTGAAAGTCGAAGGCCTTGCCAGCTCGCAACTGCCGGCCCTGCCCGCCACCGACGTCAACGGTTTGCGCCGCTATCCTGACCAACCGGTGCTCACCAACCAGAGCACTGACCGGGGTCTTGTCGGCAGCCGCGAAGAACGTGAAGCACTGGTGCCGAGCCGCAGCGGTTCGATCGAGCTGCCAACGGTCGACGTGGTCTGGTGGAACACTTTCGAAGATCACCTCGAACACAGCAGCTTGCCCGCGCGCACCCTGCAAGTGGCGAACAATCCGAGCCTGCAAGTCGACACCCCGGCGGGCAGCTTGCAACCGAGCGCTGTCGATAACGATGTGTTGTGGTGGTGGAAACTCAGCACGCTGATCCTCGCCTGCACCACCCTGCTCGGCTTCGGCCTGTGGTGGCGTGCGCGCTGGCAACCGGCGATCCTGCGCGCCGCGCAGACCGGGCCAAGCCCGCGCACGCTGCTCGACGACATCAAACGCGCCAGCCAGGCCAACGACCCGCAAGCGACGCGGCAGGCGCTGGATGCATGGGCGCGGCAGCAGCCGGAAACGCTGGCGGATATGGCGGCGCGGTTTGTGCCCTTGTCGGATGCGCTCGACGGCCTCAATGGCGCGCTGTACAGCGAGACTGGCCAGCATTGGCAAGGTGAGGATTTGTGGCGCGCGATTCGCACCATTCCGACCGCCGAGCGAGTTCACGACCCGGTGGGTGACAGTGGTTTGCCGCCGCTTTATCCGAAGTAAACGATCAACAGATCGCAGCCTGCGGCAGCGCCTACATTTGATCCCTGTAGGAGCTGCCGCAGGCTGCGATCTTTTGATCCAATGGGGTGAAGGGACCCGTGTCGAGACTGCCAGGCGCAATAATCTGTAAACTCTCCCCCTCTTTCGCCGCCTCTTCATTCCCGCGCGGCCATCACCCTATTTTGTTGCGGAGTCCGCCTTGCGTCTGTTTCACACCTCCGACTGGCACCTTGGGCAAAACCTCCACGGCCAGGAGCGCGATTTCGAGCACGCCTGTTTTCTCGAATGGCTGCTGGGTCAATTGAAACTGGCGCAGCCGGATGTGCTGCTGATCGCCGGTGACATTTTCGACACGGTCAATCCGCCGGTCAAAGCCCAGGAACGCCTCTACGATTTCATCGTCAGCGCGCACGAACAGCAACCGTTGCTGACCATCGTGATGATTGCCGGCAACCACGATTCCGGTTCACGGATCGAACTGCCCGCGCCGTTGATGCGCCGTCTACGCACCCATGCGCTGGGTCGGGTGCTATGGCTGGATGACGGGCAACTGGATGCCGAACGCCTGCTGCTGCCGTTGCCGGATAAAACCGGCGAAATCGCCGCGTGGTGCCTGGCGCTGCCGTTCCTGCGCCCGGCGGAAGTGACCGGCGCGCATTTGGGTGACAACTATTTGCGCGGCATCGGTCAGGTGCATGAATGGCTGATCGAAGCGGCCAACGCCAAGCGCAAACCCGGTCAGGCATTGATTGCCATCAGCCACGCGCACATGGCCGGCGGTTCGGTATCGGAAGACTCCGAGCGCAGCCTGATCATCGGCAATGCCGAAGCGTTGCCCGCCAGCCTGTTCGGGCCGAGCATCAGCTACGTTGCCCTCGGCCATTTGCACAAGCCGCAGAAGGTCAACGGTGAGGAACGCATTCGCTACAGCGGCTCGCCGATTCCGTTGTCGTTCTCCGAGATCGGCTATCAGCACCAGATTCTCGACCTCACCCTCGATGGCGAAAGCCTGGTCAGTGTTGAATCAAAACTGATTCCGCGCTCGGTCAATCTGCAACGCATCGGCCCGGCACCGCTGGCCGAGATCCTCCTGCAACTGGCAGACCTGCCGAACATCGACTTGCTCGCTGAAACCCAGCGCCAGCCGTGGCTGGAGGTGCGCGTGCGCCTCGACGAGCCGCAACCGGATCTGCGCCATCAGGTAGAAAACGCCCTGCAAGGCAAAGCCGTGCGGCTGGTGCGCATCGCCGCCGAATACGCCGGCAACCGTGGCGCTGACGGCGAGGAGGACGGCACCACGCTGATCGAACTCGACCAACTGACGCCGCAAGAACTGTTCAGCCGCGCCTGGCTCGACAACTACGGCAACGAGGTTGATGAGCAGACGCTGAAGGATTTCGCCGAACTGCTGCAAGACGTGCAACTGGAGGGCGAGCAGCCATGAAGATTCTCGCCATTCGGTTGAAAAACCTCGCCTCGCTGGCCGGCCCGTTTGAAATCGATTTCACCGCTGAACCGCTGGCCAGCGCCGGTCTGTTTGCAATCACCGGCCCGACCGGCGCCGGTAAAAGCACCTTGCTTGATGCCTTGTGCCTGGCGCTGTTCGGCGCCGTACCGCGCCTGAACAACACCGGCCGCGATGCGAAAGTCCCGGATGCCGACGGCGAAATCGCCACGGGCGACCCGCGCACCTTGCTGCGTCGCGGCACCGGTGAAGGCTATGCGGAAGTCGATTTCGTCGGTGTCGATGGCCGGCGCTATCGGGCGCGCTGGGAAGCCAATCGCGCTCGCGAGAAGGCCGGCGGCAAGCTGCAAGCCAGCCGTCAGAGCCTGCGCGATATCGATCAGGATCAACTGCTCGCCAGCCAGAAAGGCGAGTACAAAACCCAGCTGGAAACCGCGCTCGGCCTGAACTTCGAACAGTTCACCCGCGCCGTGCTGCTGGCTCAGAGCGAGTTCAGTGCTTTCCTCAAGGCCGACGACAACGACCGTAGCGAACTGCTGGAAAAACTCACCGACACGGCGCTCTACACGCGGCTCGGCCGTCGCGCCTTCGACAAGACCAAAGAGGCCCGCGAAGCGCACAAGCTGTTGCAGGATCAGGCCACTGGCGTCACGCCGCTGAGCGCTGAAGCCCGCGCCGAGCTGGATGAGCGTTTCAACAACGCCCAGCAACAACTGAAACTGCAACAGGCGCAGCTGAAACAGCTTGAGCAGCAGCACACGTGGCTCAAGGATTTACGCCTGTTGCAGGACGCGCAGCACGCCGCCAGCGAGCAACTGCACAGCGCTCAGCAACAACGCGAAGGCCTGGCTGGCGAACGGCTCAAGTTGACGCGACTCGAGCAACTCGGCCCGCAACGCCATCAGTTCGCGCGCAAAAACCAGCTCGATGCGCTGCTGACGCCGTTGGCGGCACAGATCGCCGAACACACTCGCCAGCATGCCGAACTGACTGAGCGCCAGACGCAACTGGAGCAGAATCTCGAAGCAGCGAAAGTCGCACTGAGCGAGGCGCAGCAGCGCCAGTCTGAGAATGCGCCGCTGTTGCGTCAGGCCTTCGAGGAGCAAAGCACCCTCGCCCGTCTGGCCAAGGATGTCGCCGCTGGCGCTGAAACCAAAGCCACTGCACAACAGGCGTGCAGCGACGGTCAGGGCGCGATTCAAGCCTTGCTGGAAAAACAGGTCCAGGTCGCCGAGCGCTTGCAACGCATTGCCGCCGAGCTTGAGCAAAGCGCTCATCTGGCGCCGTTAAGCGATGCGTGGAATGCCTATCGCGATCGTCTGCAGCAGTTGATGCTGATCGGCAATCGCCTGAACAAGGGTCAGGCTGAACTGGCCAGTCTCGAACAGAACGCTGCCCACAGCGCCGAAGCGTTCACCACCCAGAAGCAGCAGCTTGAAGTGCTGTTCAAAGAGGCCGGCGCCGAACCGGATGCCGTCGCCGAGCAGATCGGCATTCTCGGCACGCTGTTGCAGGACAACCGCAAACAGCTGCGCGCCTTTGAAGATTTGTCGCGCCTGTGGGCCAGCCAGCAGGATCTGCACAAGCGCGGCGCCGAGCTGCAACAACGCCAGCTCAGCGCCCAGCAGGAGCGCGAACGCTTGACCCAGGACGGGGTGAAAAGCAAAGCCGAACTGACCGTCGCCGAGCAAACCCTCAACGTCACCCGCGAACTGCTTGAACGCCAGCGCCTCGCGCGCAGTGCCAGCGTCGAAGAGTTGCGCGGGCAGTTGCAGGATGACCAACCGTGCCCGGTGTGCGGGAGCAACGAGCATCCGTATCACCAACCGGAAGCGCTGCTGCAAAGCCTCGGCCGCCACGATGAAAGTGAACAGGCCAACGCGCAGCAAGTGGTCGATCAGCTCAAGGAAAAGCTCATCGAACTGCGCGCCGAAGTCGGCGGCGTCATCGCTCAACAGAAAGAATTGTTGCAACAACAGGAGCAACTGGCCGCCCAGCAACAGGCCTTGGCACCGAGCCTCGATGCTCATCCGCTGTCCGCCCAATTGCTCAATCAAGATGCCGACAAACGCGATGCCTGGCTCAGTCGTCAGAACGAACAGCTCAACCAGAGCATCGCGCAGGACGAACAACGCCAGAGCGCCCTGCTCACTCTGCAACAGGATGCCGCGCGGCTGACGCAACAATTGCGTCAGGCGGAAACCGCGCATCAGCAAGCCGCGCAGCACCTGGGCAATCAGCAGCGCGAACTGAGCAGCGACCGCCAGCGCCTCGACGAGGAACTGACGGCGTTCGCCACTCTACTGCCGGCCGACACCCTTGAAGCCCTGCGCCAGGAACCTGCGGCGACGTTCCTGCAGCTCGACCGGCAGATCGCCGAACGCTTGGCGCAAGTCGAGCAGCAGAAGGAAGAATTGAGCGAGCAGCAGCAACGTCAGCAGACACTGGAGAAAGACCAGGACCGTCAGCAGACGCGCCTGCAACAAGCGCAAATCGCTGAACAGCAGTTCGCCGCGTTAGCCGAGCAACAGCAGCGCTGCCAGGAGAAACTCGCGCAATTGCTTGGCGAGCACAGCTGCGCCGAGCAGTGGCAGCAGCAACTGGAATACGCCGTCGAACAAGCGCGCAACACTGAAACCAGCACGGCGCAGGAGCTGCAAAGCGTGCGCACGCAGCGGGTGCAGACCGGCGCTGAACTGAAGGCGCAGCAGGAGCGTTTGCAGGCGCTGGAAAGCGAAGACCAGGATCTCACCGGCAAGATCGCCGACTGGCGCGCGGGTCATCCCGAGCTGGACGATGGCGGCCTCGAAGACTTGTTGCGGGTCGATGATGCGCAACTCGGCGAACTTCGCCAGCGTCTGCAACTCAACGAAAAAGCGATCGAGCAAGCCTCGGTGTTGTTGCAAGAACGTGAGCGCTTGTTGGTCGACCATCAAGCCCACAGCAATGGCAATCTCGACGCTGAGCAACTCGCCACCGCGCTGGTTGATCTGCAACAGCAGTTCACTGTCAGCGAGCAACAATGCGCCGAACTGCGCGCCGAACAAGTCGAAGATCAGCGCCGGCAGAATGCCAATCAGGCACTGGCGCAGCAGATCGCCGACGCCTATGCCGAATACCAGCGCTGGGCGCGGCTGAGTGCCTTGATCGGTTCGGCCACCGGCGACACCTTCCGCAAGATCGCCCAGGCCTACAACCTCGACCTGCTGGTGCACCACGCCAATGTGCAACTGCGCCAACTGGTCAAACGCTATCGCCTGAAACGCGGCGGCAGCATGCTCGGCTTGTTGGTGATGGACACGGAAATGGGCGACGAACTGCGCTCGGTGCATTCGTTGTCCGGCGGCGAAACGTTCCTCGTGTCGCTAGCGCTGGCGTTGGGTCTGGCATCGATGGCGTCGAGTACGCTGAAAATCGAATCGCTGTTTATCGATGAAGGCTTTGGCAGTCTCGATCCGGAGTCGCTGCAATTGGCGATGGATGCGCTCGACGGCTTGCAGGCGCAAGGCCGCAAGGTCGCGGTGATTTCCCACGTACAGGAAATGCATGAGCGGATCCCGGTGCAGATTCAGGTCCAGCGTCAGGGCAACGGTTTGAGCACCGTGGAGGTGAAATGAACACGCTGTATTCCTTCCGCCGCTGCCCCTACGCGATGCGGGCGCGGATGGCCCTGCGTTATTCCGGCGTGCCAGTGGAGATGGTTGAAGTCAGCCTCAAGGCCAAACCGCCGGAGATGCTGGCGATCTCGCCGAAAGGCACGGTGCCAGTGCTGGATGCCGATGGCCGGGTGATTGATGAGAGCCTGGAAATCATGCACTGGGCGTTGGCGCAGAATGATCCGCAGGGATGGTTGCTGGATGGCGATGCGCGGATTGCCGAATTGATCGAGGCGAATGATCAGGGGTTCAAGGTGCATCTGAACCGCTACAAATATGCCGAGCGCTATCCGGAACAACCGATGGAGGTTTATCGGGCTGAAGGGGCGATGTTTTTGCAGCGGCTGGAGGCGTTGCTCAAGGATCGCGATTACTTGCTGGCTGATCATCCGAGTCTGGCCGATATCGCCTTGCTGCCGTTTGTTCGGCAGTTTGCCCATGTTGATCGCGAGTGGTTTGCGCAGACGCCTTATGTACGGTTGCAGGATTGGTTGCAGCGCTTTCTCGAATCCGAACTCTTCACCTCGATCATGAAAAAGTAACACTCAACTTCCTGCCTGATGAAAAACTGTGGCGAGGGGATTTATCCCCGTTCGGCTGCGAAGCAGTCGTGAAACCATTCTATGCGGTGTGACAGGCAAATTTGAGTTGCAGGATTTGGGGCTGCTTCGCAGCCCAACGGGGATAAATCCCCTCGCCACAATGGATTGCGGTGTCTAGGCGAGTGCATTGCACATCCCAAGCGCCATGCAATCAACTTCGAAGGGACCGAGGAAATTGGTCGAAACCTTCACCGGTGGATTCCCCGCCATCAACCCCAGCGTGTGCGCCCGTTCGATGTTATGCGCGATGGTGTGATTGGCCTCTATGGCCCGCGCCAGCCCTCCCACCGAGCCTTGGCCTATCCCCAGCAATGAAGCGCCGTTGGTCATGACCGCCAGACTGGCAATGACCCAAAGTCTGTAACCTTTCATGCGCCGCCGACTCCTGCGAGTTCAGCCCGGTCGACCGTCACGCTCTGCGAGCGGACTTCGAACTGGATGCCAGGGTGGGCGACGTCAATCGGTGCGCTGAAGCGATGTTCCATTTGCGAGGCGACGCTGACAACGAGCACCACGGCCAGGTAAAGACCGATGGCCAGGTAGGCGCCGCGTTTGGCTGAAGTGATGATTGCGCTGGCCATGGTGTTCTCCCGTGGGCATGTTTCGATGGCCACAGAATCGATCAAAAAAGCTGCGGCAACCACTCAGGGTTTTCCATAGTGAACATCAGCTTCGTTGATTATTTAGCCGGTCTATTTGCGCGTTCGAGAAAACCTATGACGCTACGAAACGCACACGAGGGCGACGGTCTTTACCGATCGTTCCCACGCGCTGCGTGGGAATGCAGCCCGTGATGCTCCGCGTCACTGGACGCAGAGCGTCCCTAGAGGCATTCCCACGCAGAGCGTGGGAACGATCAACAACGATCAACAACGCACACGTGTAGGAGCTGCCGAAGGCTGCGATCTTTTGATTTTGCTTTTTTAAAAACAAGATCAAAAGATCGCAGCCTTCGGCAGCTCCTACAGGGGAATTGTGTGCTGGCGCTCAGTGTTGGCTTTTGTGATCCAGGGCGGCGTAGAAGTTGGCGCTCTGTTGCAGGTATTTCTGGGTGTAGCTCTGGGTGTGGGATTTTTTGCTGGCGATTTCAACGTTGGCACCAGCTGGCAGAACCACGGTGGCGGAGATGGCGGAAGCGGCGATAACGGAGAAGAGATTGAAGTTCATGGCGGTAACCCTCGTGTTCGGTTGGCTTGCTTGCCCGGTTGGGCCGTGAAGCAAACTTAACGCTCGAGGGTTGATCGCTTGAAATGCTTTGTAACGTTAGCGCATATCAGTGCAATTAATACAACCAGACAGGCCCCGTAAACCGGGGCCTGTGGCTTATTGTCGCACTAGAAACTTGAGGTCGCTCGGCGCGTCCATCGGCAGTTTCTGCACGGTTTTGCCAAGCAGACCGGTCTTGCTGTCGCGCTCGACGACAACAATCTGGTTGCTCTTCTGGTTGGCGATCAACAGGAACTTGCCACTCGGATCGAGGCTGAATTCGCGTGGGTGATCACCTTCCACCGAGCGCTTTTGCAGCTCTTTGAGCTGGGCAGTCGCCGGATCGATGCTGAACACCAGCAGTTGATTGGCGGTGCCGCGATTGCTGACGTAGAGGAACTTGCCGTCCGCCGAGGTGTGCAGCGCGGCGCCGGCCTTGTCCGACGTCGGCTGACCTGCAGCCAGATCGACCAATTGGGTCTGGGTCAGCACGCCGTCGTTGTAGTCGAACACCGCGACCTGCGCGCTCATTTCCATGCTCAGCCAGGCGTGCTTGCCGTCAGCGCTGAACAGCAGATGACGCGGGCCACTGCCGGCCGGCAGGGACACCGAGGCGGTTTTCGCCGGGGTCAGCGGCAAGTCCGGATTGGCCTTTGGGTCGAATTTGTAGATGAAAACCTTGTCCGCACCCAGGTCATTGGAGAACACGTAGCGACCGTCCGGCGAGGAAATCGTCGAGTGCACGTGGTTCGAGGCCTGACGCTCAGGATTGACCCGGCTCGCCGGGTGCGCGCTCATCTGTACGACCGGCTTCAGTTTGCCGTCAGCACCGACCGGCAGCACCGCCAGGGTTCCACCCGGATCTTCCATTACCGAATAGTTGCTGACGAACAGGTGGCTGGCGTCAGCGCTGAGGCTCGAATGAGTCGGCTCGTTGCCCAGGCTCTGCACCTGATTGATCAGGCTCAGCGCGTGAGTCTTCGGATCGATCGCATAGCTGCTGACGCGGCCGACCGGGTCTTTCTGGCCCGGGCCGTTTTCATTGACCACGAACAGACGATGCTGGTCTTTGGACAAGGTCAGCCACGACGGGTTTTCGCTCTTGACCACTTGCAATGGCTTGGCATCGATCTGGCCGGTGGCGCTGTCGAAGTTCATGCGATAGATGCCTTGGCTGGTGCCGGCGGTGTAGGAGCCGACCAGCAACTGGAAGCTTTCTGCAGATGCCGTGGACAGGCCCATGGCACCGACGCTGCCGGCCATCAGCAGCGGCCAGAATTTACGCATTTTCATCAGTGTCATCCTCGTCGTCGCTGCTGCTGACTACATCGCCATGACAAACCAGGCGATGTTCGCCGATCGCTTTGGTTTCGTTGAAATAGCCGACGATCAACCAGCTCTGCAAAGAGTCATCGAAGGTTGCCGCGGCAACCTGCGCCGGAGTGAATTCCCAATGCTTGGCCGCTCGGCCGTCGATGCATTCGATGTGCAGGTTATCGTCTTCATCGAGGGCGAACTCGAAGGCGTGCAGGCCGTCGATTTCGACCATACCGCAGTGTTCGAGGGCGTTGAGAAGGGTTTGGGCAGTCATGGCAAACAGTCTTTCTAGGGGGGAAAGGGCCAATGATAGCTCATGGCGCCCCACTCCCCCTGTAGGAGCTGCCGAAGGCTGCGATCTTTTGATTTTGTTTTTAAGATCAAGATCAAAAAATCGCAGCCTGCGGCAGCTCCTACAGGGGTGTTTTTCAGAGAGCTTCGCGGCTGGGTTTACCGTCGACCAGGCGCTGGATGCGCAGCGGGTTGGCGTTTTTCAGGGGTTCGGGCAGCAAGCTGTCCGGGTAGTTCTGGAAACACACCGGGCGCAGGAAACGGTCGATGGCCAGCGTGCCGACGGAGGTGCCGCGCGCATCGGATGTCGCCGGATACGGCCCACCGTGGACCATCGAATCGCACACCTCGACACCGGTCGGATAACCGTTAAGCAGAATCCGCCCGACCTTCTGCTCCAGCAACGGCGTCAGTTCGGCGAAGCGCTCGAAGTCCGCCAGCTCGCCGATAATTGTCGCCGTCAGTTGCCCGTGCAGGCCGTGTAGTGCAGCGCTGAGTTGCGCCTTGTCGGCCACTTCGACAATCACCGTGGTCGGGCCAAACACTTCTTCCTGCAGCACTTCATCGCCATCGATCAACAGGCTGGCATCGGCCTTGAACAACTGCGGCTGCGCCTGATTGCCCTGCTGCGGATGACCGGCCAGATGCTCGATGCCGGGATGCGCCAACAGCTTCTGCAAGCCTTTGCCGTAGCTGCCGAGGGTGCCGGCGTTAAGCATGGTTTGCGCCGGTTGATCAGCGATCAAACCCGCTACCTGCTGCACGAACGCGCTGAACTGTGGCGAGCGGATGCCGATCACCAGACCCGGATTGGTACAGAACTGACCGCAGCCCTGCACCACCGACGCAGTCAGGTCGCGAGCAACCGTTTCGGAACGTTCAGCCAATGCCTGCGGCAAGACAATCACCGGATTGATGCTCGACATCTCGGCGAACACCGGGATCGGTTGCGCACGCGCGGCGGCCATGTCGCACAACGCACGTCCACCCTTGAGCGAACCGGTGAAGCCGACCGCCTGAATCGCCGGGTGCTTGACCAGCCATTCACCGACGCCACCACCGTAGATCATGTTGAACACGCCGGCAGGCATGGCGGTTTTTTCGGCGGCGCGGATCAGCGCATCGGCGACCAGTTCTGCTGTCGCCATGTGCCCGCTATGGGCCTTGAACACCACCGGGCAACCGGCGGCCAGCGCTGAAGCGGTGTCGCCGCCAGCAGTGGAAAATGCCAGCGGGAAATTGCTTGCGCCGAACACCGCCACAGGGCCGAGGCCGATTCGGTATTGACGCAAATCCGGGCGCGGCAATGGTTGACGATCCAGCAACGGCAGATCGATCCGCGCACCGTAGAAATCGCCACGGCGCAGCACTTTGGCGAACAGCCGCATCTGCCCGCTGGTACGCCCGCGCTCACCCTGAATGCGCCCCGCCGGCAAGGCGGTTTCGCGGCAGACCACAGCGACGAAGTCATCACCCAGCGCATCGATTTCATCGGCAATCGCGTCGAGAAATTGCGCGCGGCGTTCGGCGCTGAGGCTGCGATAGGCCGGGTACGCGGCAGCGGCAGCCTTGGCGGCGGCGTCGACTTCTTCCACCGTGGCCTGAATGAAATCGTGGGGCAGTTGCTCGCCCGTCGTGGCGTCGACCGATTGCAGTTTTACATTGCCAGCGGCGCTGCGCTGACCGCCGATGTAGTTGTGACCGAGAATCTGAGTCATGGGATCTCCTTAAAGGGTGCCGATGCTGTCCGGTTCAAACGCCGCAGGAACCGGGACGATGCCGTTGACCAGCGGCGCGCCGAATTCGGCCTGGCTGATTTCGAAGACGTCGCCCGGTTGGGTGCGGATGCCGTCGGCAAACGACAGGGTCGCGGTGCCGAAAAAGTGAATGTGCACATCGCCCGGACGGAGGAACTGGCTGTATTTGAAGTGGTGGTATTCGAGGTTGGCGAGGCTGTGGCACATGTTCGCCTCGCCGCTGAGAAACTCGTTCTGCCAGAGCACTTCGCCGTCCCGCAGGATGCGACTGGTGCCTGTCAGATGTTGAGGCAGTTCGCCGGTGCGAAGTTCCGGGCCGTAGCTGCAGCTGCGCAGTTTCGAGTGCGCGAGGTACAGGTAATTCTTGCGCTCCATGATGTGATCGGAGAATTCGTTGCCGACCGCGAAGCCCAAGCGATAAGGCTTGCCGTCGTTGCCGATGAGGTACAGGCCGGCCATCTCCGGTTCTTCGCCAGCGTCTTCGGCAAACGGCGGTACCGGGAACGGCTGGCCGGGACGGACGACGATGCTGCCGTCGCCTTTGTAGAACCATTCCGGCTGCACACCGGCCTGCCCCGCCGCCGGTTTGCCGCCCTCCACGCCCCATTTGAAGATACGCATGGTGTCGGTCATCGTCGCTTCGTCGCCGGCCTGCTGGTGCATTTTGTCGCGCGCCGAGGCGCTGCCCAAATGGGTCAAACCGGTGCCGCTGATCAACATGTGCGCCGGGTCCGGGTGGTCGAGTGGCGGCAGGATGCGCAGTTGCGACAGCAGTTCGGCATAGTCGTGGCTGATGCCAAGGCCCAAGGTTTGCACTTGCTGCTCAAGGGTGTTGCCGGCCTCGATGGCGGCGAGCGCCAGATCGCGCACTGTGCGGGCGTCCTGCACTTCGCGCACCAGACCGTTGTCGACCACGCCGACGCGGCGTTCGCGGTTGCTTAATTCGAATTGAATCAGATGCATGTTCTTCTCCTATTCCCTCAAAAACACCGCTGATCCCCTGTGGGAGCGAGCCTGCTCGCGAAAGCGGTGTGTCAGTCGCCTCAAATGTTGAATGTACCTGCCTCTTCGCGAGCAGGCTCGCTCCCACAAGGGGCCAGTGTTTGGCTGTCAGGTGCGGGTGGCGCCGCGGGCGCTGGCGGCGAATTGGTCGACTGGAAGGACGTGTTTGCGTTCCAGCACGCGGTAGACGATTGCGGTCAGGATCAAACCGAAGACCATCACCCCCGAGAGGAAGTACAGGCCGGACGCGAGGTTGCCGGTGTATTCCTTCAACGCCCCAATCACGAATGGCCCGATATACCCGCCCAGATTCCCCACCGAATTAATCAAGGCAATCCCCGCCGCCGCGCTCGCGCCGGCAAAAAAGCGCCCAGGCAAAGTCCAGAACACTGCCGTGCAGGAAAACAGCGCAAACGCCACCAGACACAACGCTGCCAGTTGCGCCACCGGCAACGACAGCCACGCGCTCATGAACAGACCAATCGCGCCCAGCACATAGAGGACGGCGAGATGCCCGTAACGATCATTCAATCGGTCGGAGCTGCGCGGCACGATCAACAAGCCGATGATCCCGAAGATGTACGGTACCGACGAGACGAAACCGGTGACCAGATCGCTGCCGCCAAACTGTTTGATCAACGTCGGCAACCACAGGCCCAAGCCATAAATGCTCAACGTCACCGGCAGATAAAACAGCGCCAGCAGCAACACGCGTTTGTCTTTCAGCGCATGCAGCGGGTTGCCGTGGCGGGTCTGGCCGTATGCCTGCAGATCCTTTTTCAGCTCGCCGGTCAGCCAGTCCTTTTCCGCCTGATCCATCCACTGCACTTGCTGCGGGCCGTCCGGCAACCAGCGCAAGACCGGCCAGGTCAGCAGGATCGCCGGCGTGCCGATGACGATGAACAGCCACTGCCAGCCGTGCAGACCGAGGACACCGTCCATACCGAGCAAACCGCCGGAAACCGGGCCGGTAATCATCATCGCGATGGGCTGAGAAAGGATGAACAGGCCGAGGATCTTGCCGCGATGGCGCACCGGGAACCATTGGGTGATGTAGTAGAGAACGCCGGGGAAGAACCCCGCTTCAGCCGCGCCGAGCAGAAAGCGCATCACGTAGAAACTGTGCGGCCCTTGGACGAAGGCCATGCCGATGGTGATGGCGCCCCAGGTGATCATGATTCGCGCAAACCAGCGTCGTGCGCCGAAACGTTCGAGCATCAGGTTGCTGGGGATTTCGAGAAGGAAGTAACCAATGAAGAACAGCCCGGCGCCGAGGCCATAAGCCGCATCGCCAATGCCGATGTCGGCGCCCATGTGCAGCTTGGCGAAGCCGACGGCGGAGCGATCCACATAGGCGATCAGGTACAGCAGGATCAGGAAGGGAATCAGTTTCAGCGTGATGCGCCGGATTAGCCGCAGTTCCTGGCTCATGAGATCGGTCTCCGATTGTTGTTTTTATAGAACCTCGGGGGACGCCTCTCACGGAAAACCGTCAGGGCCAACCCTCCGTCGAAAACGACTATATAGTAATACTAATTCACCAACAACACTTCCAAACCTAGGATTTTGCGCTTAGATTAGGCCGTAGCTTGAACACTATAGTCATACAATAAGAGAATCGATCATGTCTGATAAGAAACCCACCCTGCGCTCCGCCCAATGGTTTGGCACGGCCGACAAGAACGGCTTCATGTACCGCAGCTGGATGAAGAATCAGGGCATCGCCGACCACCAGTTCCACGGCAAGCCGATCATCGGCATCTGCAACACCTGGTCGGAACTGACCCCGTGCAACGCGCACTTCCGCCAGATCGCGGAGCACGTCAAACGCGGGGTGATCGAGGCCGGTGGGTTTCCGGTGGAATTCCCGGTGTTCTCCAATGGCGAATCGAACCTGCGCCCGACCGCCATGCTCACTCGCAACCTGGCGAGCATGGACGTTGAAGAAGCGATTCGCGGCAACCCGATCGACGGCGTCGTGCTGCTGACCGGTTGCGACAAAACCACCCCGGCACTGTTGATGGGCGCGGCCAGTTGCGACGTGCCGGCCATCGTCGTCACCGGCGGGCCGATGCTCAACGGCAAGCACAAGGGCAAGGACATCGGTTCCGGCACGGTGGTCTGGCAGCTCAGCGAACAGGTCAAGGCTGGCACCATCACGATTGACGATTTCCTTGCGGCCGAGGGCGGCATGTCGCGTTCGGCGGGCACCTGCAACACCATGGGCACCGCATCGACGATGGCCTGCATGGCTGAAGCGCTCGGCACGTCCTTGCCGCACAACGCGGCGATTCCGGCGGTGGATGCGCGGCGTTATGTGTTGGCGCACATGTCCGGCATGCGTGCCGTAGAGATGGTTCGCGAAGATTTGAAACTGTCTAAGATTCTGACTAAAGAAGCCTTCGAGAATGCTATCCGCGTGAACGCCGCCATCGGTGGTTCGACCAACGCGGTGATTCACTTGAAAGCCATTGCCGGGCGCATCGGTGTCGAGCTGGATCTGGATGACTGGACGCGCATGGGGCGCGGCATGCCGACCATTGTCGACCTGCAACCGTCGGGGCGTTTTCTGATGGAAGAGTTCTATTACGCCGGTGGTTTGCCCGCAGTATTGCGTCGCCTCGGTGAAGCCAATCTGATTCCTCATCCGAATGCGCTGACGGTGAACGGCAAGTCCATCGGCGAGAACACCAAGGACGCGCCGATCTATGGCGAAGACGAAGTGATCCGCACGCTCGACAATCCGATCCGCGCCGACGGCGGGATTTGTGTATTGCGCGGCAACCTGGCGCCGCTGGGTGCGGTGCTCAAGCCGTCCGCTGCAACGCCGGAACTGATGCAGCATCGCGGTCGTGCGGTGGTGTTTGAGAACTTCGACATGTACAAGGCGCGGATCAATGATCCGGAGCTGGATGTCGACAAGGATTCGATTCTGGTGATGAAGAACTGCGGGCCGAAGGGTTATCCGGGCATGGCCGAAGTCGGCAACATGGGGCTGCCGGCCAAGTTGCTGGCGCAGGGTGTGACGGACATGGTGCGTATTTCCGATGCGCGGATGAGCGGCACCGCGTACGGCACGGTGGTCTTGCACGTGGCGCCGGAAGCGGCGGCTGGCGGGCCTTTGGCGACAGTGAAGGAAGGCGACTGGATCGAGCTGGACTGCGCCACTGGCCGTTTGCACCTGGATATTCCGGATGCGGAACTGGCGGCGCGGATGGCGGATCTGCAACCACCGCAGCAATTGTTGGTGGGCGGCTATCGTCAGTTGTACATCGACCATGTGCTGCAAGCGGATCAGGGCTGTGACTTTGATTTCCTGGTGGGTTGCCGAGGGGCTGAAGTGCCTCGTCATTCTCACTAAGAGCAAAAGATCGCAGCCTGCGGCAGCTCCTACATTGGTATGCATCCCCTTGTGGGAGCGGGCTTGCTCGCGAAGAGGGAGTGTCAGCGCCATATATTTGGCTGACACACCGCTTTCGCGAGCAAGCCCGCTCCCACATTTGGCTTTTGTGTACTCCCTCAAGATTGTGTCGTGCCTGCTATGATGCGCGGCATCTCCATCGCTCAGGATCGCGCCGTTCCCCATGGATTACCGCAAACCCTCCGACCGCAAAAGCATGCACTCGCGCATCGTCCAGGAACTGGGCATGCAGATCGTCTCCGGACGCTTCAAGCCCGACGACAAACTGCCCGCCGAAGCCTTGCTCTGCGAGGAATACGCGGTCAGCCGGCCGGTGTTGCGTGAAGCCACGCGGGTACTCGTGGCCAAGGGGCTGGTGTATTCCAGGCCGCGCGTCGGCACAGTGGTCAAGGCGCGCCGCGAATGGCACATGCTCGACCCGGACGTGCTGCACTGGCTGATGCAAAGCAGCCCGCAGAATGAATTTTTCAATGTCCTGACCAGTGTGCGCAGCATTATCGAACCGGCCGCTGCCGCCCTCGCCGCCCAGCATGCGACCGATGTCGAAATTGCCGCGATTGGTGAGGCTTACCAGCGCATGGAGGCGGCGCCGACACCGGAAGCATTGTTGCAGCCGGATCTGGACTTTCACAGCCGGATCGCCGATGCGACGCACAATGATTTGCTGGCGAACCTGTGCAATATGTTGTCGGTGGCGATTGCCGAGGCGTTGAAGCATTCGAATCAGCGGCCGAATCTGCATGAATTGGCGTTGCCTCGGCATAAGGCGATTCTGACTGCTATCGAGAATCGCGATGCGCTGGGTGCTCGGCATGCGACGTTGGTGCAATTGGACGATGCGCGTAGTGCTTTGAGTGTTGTGCTTGGCGCTGAACTCACTTAAGGCTTGAGACTGCTTGCCCTCACCCTAGCCCTCTCCCAGAGGTAGAGGGGACTGACCGAGGCGTGCTTCGTCATACATCGACCTGAAAATCCGAGTCGATTATGGATTCACAGCAGGACGCTCAAGTCGGCGTAAATCTCCAATATCCCCCAATCAGTCCCCTCTCCCCCCGGGAGAGGGTTAGGGTGAGGGGCTCTTGATCTTGAGCCACAAAAAAAGCCGCAACCCTAAGGTTGCGGCTTTGTCATTTCAGCCCTTCAGATCAATGCGCAAACAGCGAATTACCCTTCTGCCCCGCCAGTTTCTCCGGCTTGATCAGGAACTTCGCCAGTGCCGGCAGCAGCCACAGTGCACCGAACATGTTCCACAGCAGCATAAAGGTCAGCATCAGGCCCATGTCGGCCTGGAACTTGATCGCCGAGAAGATCCACGTGCACACGCCGATCGCCAGGCACAGACCGGTAAACAGCACCGCTTTACCGGTGGATTTCAGCGTCTGGTAATAGGCTTCCTGTAACGGCAGCCCCGCGCGCAGGAAACTCTCCAGACGGCTGTAGATGTAGATGCCGTAGTCGACACCAATCCCCACGCCCAGCGCCACCACCGGCAGCGTCGCAACCTTCACGCCAATGCCCATGAACGCCATCAGTGCGTTGCCGAGTACCGAGGTCAGTACCAGCGGCAGGACGATGCACAAGGTCGCCGCCCATGAACGGAAGGTGATCATGCACATCACCGCCACGCAGATGTACACCAGGATCAGGATGGTCAGCTCAGCCTGCTTGATGACTTCGTTGGTGGCCGCTTCGATCCCGGCGTTACCGGCGGCGAGGATGAATTCCAGGCCGTCCTTGTTGTTGTCCTTGGCGAACTCCTGCACCGCGTGCACCGCCCGATCCAGGGTTTCCGCCTTGTGATCGTTGAGGAACACCAGCACCGGCGCCAGTGAGCAACTGTTGTTGTACAGACCGTCGGCACGGGCAATCGAGTTGTTCAGCACGTCCGGGTTGCGTGACAGGGTTTCCCATTTCAGGTTGCCCTCGTTCATGCCCTTGATCATTTGCTTGGACACGGTCACCAGCGAGATCGCCGACTGCACGCCCTCGGTGTTCTGCATCTTCCACATCAGCTCGTCGATCGGCGCCATGGCCTCAAAGCGCGAGCAGCCTTCAGCCTTGGTCTTGACCATCACCACCAGCACGTCAGAACTGGTCGAGTAGTTGTTGATGATGAAGTTGTTGTCCTTGTTGTAGCGCGAGTCCGGACGCAGTTCCGGCGCGCCCTGGTCGAGGTCACCGATTTTCAGGTTCTGGCTGTACCAGAGGCCGCCACCGAAGGCGATCAGCGCCAGCACCACCGAAACGCGTGCGACTTTCGGGTTGGCGAAGTTCGACAGCAGGCGCCAGAACGGGTGTTCGCGGTTGGCGTCCTTCTTGCTCCGGGCAATCGCGCGCTTGCTGATGCCGACATAGGAAATCGCCACCGGCAGCAGAATCAGGTTGGTGAACACGATCACCGCAACGCCGATCGATGCGCCGATCGCCAGTTCACGGATCACGCCGATGTCGATGATCAGCAGCGTGATGAAACCCACCGCATCCGCGAGGATCGCGATCATCCCCGGCAGGAACAGTTGCCGGAACGTACGTCGCGCTGCGGTCAGGGCGTTGTCGGCCTCGCTGGATTGCAGGGCGATGCCGTTGATCTTTTGCACGCCGTGGGAAATACCGATGGCGAAGATCAGGAACGGCACCAGCATCGAATACGGATCGAGCCCGAAACCGAAGAAGTGCATCAGACCGAGCTGCCAGACCACCGCCACCAGCGTCGTACTCAACACCGCGATGGTGCTGCGTACGCAGTTGGTGAACCACAACAGCAGGATCAGGGTGATGACGAAGGCGATGCCGAAGAACAGCACCACCATCACCAGGCCGTCGATCAGATCGCCGACTTTCTTGGCGAAACCGACGATGTGGATCTTGACGTTGGGGTTCTGCGCTTCGAACTTGTTGCGGATCTTGTCTTCGAGCTCATGGGAGAACTGCCGGTAGTCCAGCGCCAGCAATTTGCCCTGATCCTGCGGGTCCGGATAGGACTCCAACAACGGGATATCGACGATGCTCGACTTGAAGTCGTTGGACACCAGGCGCCCGACCTGACCGGACTTGAGCACGTTGTTGCGCAGCAGATCGAGGCTGTCCTGCGAGCCGTTGTAGCTCTGCGGGATCACTTCACCGCCGGCAAAACCTTCTTCGGTCACTTCGGTCCAGCGTACGCTCGGGCTCCACAGCGACTTCAGCCCGGAACGGTCGACGCCGGAGATGTAGAACACTTCGTCGTTGATCTGGCGCAGGGTCTCCATGTACTCCTTGGAGAAGATGTCGCCATCGGTGGCTTCCACCGAAATCCGTACGGTGTTGCCGAGGTTCGCCAGGTCGTTGCGGTGCTCCATCATCTTCTCGATGAACGGATGCTTGAGCGGGATCATTTTTTCGAAACTGGTCGACGGCCGGATCAACGTGGCCTGCCAGAACAGGAAAATGCTCACCACCAGACAGATCAGAATCACTGCCGGGCGGTTGTTGAAGATCAGGCGCTCAAGAAACGTCGCCTTTTCCTGCTGAGGAGTGATCAAGGAAGTCATAGCCCCGCCTTCTTATTATTGATTTCGGCACCGTTCGGCAGCGTGGTGTGGACGCCGCCCTGCCCGGTCAGGATCAGGTTGCCGTCGCCGGCAGCGGTGACGGAAGACAGCGAGATGCGATCCGGGCGGTTGAACACGCTGAAGGTTTCGCCGTTGTCGCTGCTGCTGATCACCGAACCGCCGTTGCCGACGATCACGATCGAACCGTCAGGCAGCAAGGTCGCGCCGGACAAGCCGAATTCCAGTGAGCCACGGGCGGCTTTCAGTTCGACCTGCTCCCAGGTACTGCCGAAGTCGGTGGAACGGTAGAGGTTGCCGCGCAAGCCGTAGGCCAGCAGGGTTTGCGACTGAGCCGTACCAATCACGCCGAACAGCGAGCCTTCGTACGGGCCTTCGAGTTTTTCCCAGGTCTGGCCCCAGTCGGCGGAGCGGAACATGCTGCCCGACTCGCCGACGATGAACAGCCCGGCGTCCTTCACCGCCGCGATGGCGTTGAGGTGGAACTGGTCTTCGTTGTCGAGGCGGTCGCTGACGTCTTGCCAATTCTTGCCGCCGTCGGTGGTTTCCAGCAGCGCGCCATAAGCGCCCACGGCGAGGCCGCTGTTGACGTCCTTGAACCAGACATCGAGCAGCGGCGATTCACGTTTGAGGTCTTCGAATTGTTTGCTCCAGGTCAGACCGCCGTCTGCGCTGGCGAGGATTTGCGCGTCGTGGCCGACCGCCCAGCCGTGTTTGTCGTCGACAAAATACACTGCGGTCAGCAGTTGCCGGCTTGGCACCTTGGCCTGGGTCCAGGTTTTGCCCTGGTCATCGGAATAAAGGATGTGCCCGCGATCCCCGACCGCCACCAACCGTGCACCGGCGTGAACGACATCGAGAATCAGGCTTTTCGCGGCTTTGCCGGATTCGGTGGCATAAACCACGTCGGCTGGAGCCTCGGCGGCCAGCACAGGTGCCGATAACGTGGCGAAGCCCAGCAGGGCGAGTGCTGTGGCCAGCAACGCGGTGTTGCGTAACGCCGGCGGGCGGCAACGACTCATAGACCTTCCCCTATTTATTATTGTTAGGCCTTCTGGCCTTCAAGGGCGCCGCAAGTGTGCTCCGTTGATGGATGCTCAGGAGCATAGTCCTGAAACCCGCAATCCAGAGCCACTTCGGAAGCTGGCTCATCCTATCGGGCTTTCGAAACGTCTGACAATCGGCGCCACGTTATCTTTTGTTAACCGAAAGCCGCTCTCTATAACAGATGAATTCCCTTGTGGGAGCGAGCCTGCTCGCGAAGGCGGTGTAACAGTCACCCTTTCCATTGACTGACCCACCGCTTTCGCGAGCAGGCTCGCTCCCACAGGGGTCAGAGGTGGTCTTGGAATTTGTGGTTGTCAGTGAATGCGGCGCCATTCGCCGGATGTATGACGCAATTCTTGCCAGGGGGACTTGCACGATCGGTATTATGGTATACCATCAGACGCACAGACACTCTCAATCCCCCAACGGAGCAGCTCATGAGTTTCGAAATTCGCAAGATCGTCAGCTATGTCGAAGAAACCTTCATCGAAGGCGGCAAAGCCACCGACAAGCCGGTGACCATGGTCGGCCTCGCCGTGGTGATGAAAAACCCTTGGGTGGGCAACGGTTTCGTTGAAGACCTCAAGCCACAGATCCGCGCCAACTGCTCCGACCTCGGCGCGCTGATGGTCGAGCGTCTGGTCGGCATCATCGGCGGCGCGGAAAAGATCGAGGCTTACGGCAAAGCCGCTGTTGTCGGCGCCGATGGCGAGATCGAACACGCCTCCGCCGTGATCCACACCCTGCGCTTCGGCAACCACTACCGCGAAGCCGTCAACGCCAAGAGCTACCTGAGCTTCACCAACAAGCGCGGCGGCCCGGGCACCTCGATTCAGATTCCGATGATGCACAAGGACGACGAAGGTCAGCGTTCGCACTACATCACTCTGGAAATGCAGATCGAAGACGCGCCGCGTGCCGACGAAATCGTCGTCGTGCTGGGTTGCGCCGACGGTGGTCGCCTGCACCCGCGCATCGGCAACCGCTACATCGATCTGGAAGAACTGGCCGCCGAAAAAGCCCAGTAACCACAATAAAAAGGCATTGCAGGAGCGCTCCATGATTCGGCTCACCGCTGAACTCACCCCGGCTGGCACCAGTTACCTGGCGACCGGCCAAGGCCAGCCCGTGGTTTTGATCCACGGCGTGGGCCTGAACAAAGAAATGTGGGGCGGCCAGATTGTCGGCCTGTCCAGCCAATACCAAGTGATCGCCTACGACATGCTCGGGCATGGCGCCAGCCCGCGACCGGCCAGCGGCACCAATCTGCTCGGTTACGCCGATCAGTTGCTGGAGTTGCTCGATCACCTGAATCTGCCGCAGGCAGCGGTGATCGGTTTTTCCATGGGCGGTCTGGTCGCGCGGGCTTTTGCCCTGCATTACCCGCAGCGCCTGCAAAGCCTGGTGGTGTTGAACAGCGTGTTCAACCGCAGCGAAGAACAGCGTGCCGGCGTCATCGCACGCACCGCGCAAGCGGCCGAACATGGCCCGGACGCCAATGCCGAAGCCGCGTTGTCTCGCTGGTTCAGCCGCGAATATCAAGCGGCTAACCCGGCGCAGATCGCGGCGATCCGCCAGACCCTGGCCGGTAATGATCCGCAAGGCTATCTGACCACCTACGAACTGTTCGCCACCCAAGACATGTACCGCGTTGACGATCTGGGCAGCATTCAGGCGCCGACGCTGATCGCCACCGGCGAACTCGACCCGGGTTCGACCCCGGAAATGGCCGAGCAACTGGCCCGACGCATCCCCGGTGCGAAGGTTGCCGTGCTGCCCGAGCAACGGCATATGATGCCGGTAGAGTCGCCGCGTCTGGTCAATCAGACGCTGCTGGAATTTCTCCAATTCGCACACTCCCGACAAAACCATATAAAGGGGATCGTTGCATGACACTCGCACGCTTCCAGATGTGCATCGGCGGAGAATGGGTCGACGCCCTCTCCGGCAAGACCTTCGAAAGCCTCAACCCCGCTTCCGCGCAAGCCTGGGCAGAATTGCCTGACGCTGATGAAGCGGACGTCGAACGCGCCGTGCAATCGGCACAGACTGCGTTCGACAGCCCGGCATGGCGTGGCCTGACCGCCACCGCGCGCGGCAAACTGCTGCGCCGACTCGGCGACTTGATCGCGGAAAACAAGGAACAACTGGCGCAGCTGGAAAGTCGCGACAACGGCAAGCTGATCCGCGAAACCCGTGGCCAGGTCAGTTATCTGCCGGAGTTTTTCCATTACACCGCAGGGCTGGCCGACAAGCTCGAAGGCGGCACGCTGCCGCTGGATAAGCCGGATCTGTTCGCCTACACCGTGCATGAAGCGATGGGCGTAGTCGCCGCGATCATTCCGTGGAACAGCCCGCTGTACCTGACCGCGATCAAACTCGCCCCGGCCCTCGCCGCTGGCAACACGATTGTGATCAAGCCGTCCGAACACGCTTCGGCGACCATTCTTGAGCTGGCGCGTCTGGCCCTCGAAGCCGGGATTCCGCCGGGCGTGGTCAACGTCGTCACCGGTTACGGCCCGAGCACTGGCGCCGCCCTCACCCGCCATCCGCTGATCCGCAAAATCGCCTTCACTGGCGGCGCGGCGACGGCGCGGCATGTGGTGCGCAGCAGCGCCGAGAACTTCGCCAAACTGTCGCTGGAACTTGGCGGCAAGTCACCGAACATCATCTTCGCCGACGCCGATCTGGACAGTGCAATCAACGGCGCGATTGCCGGGATCTACGCCGCCTCCGGGCAGAGTTGCGTGTCCGGTTCGCGCCTGTTGGTGCAGGACGAAATCTACGAAGAATTTGTCAATCGACTGGTCGAACGCGCCCAACGCATTCGCATCGGCAACCCGCAAGAAGACGCCAGCGAAATGGGCCCGATGGCGACCGCACAGCAACTGGCGGTGGTCGAAGGTCTGGTCGCCGATGCCATCGCGGAGGGCGCGCGTTTGCGCACGGGCGGCAAGCGTCCGAGCGGTCTCGGCGAAGGCTGGTTCTACGAGCCGACGCTGTTCGAATGCGACCACAATTCGATGAAGATCATGCAGGAAGAAGTCTTTGGCCCGGTGGCGTCGGTCATCCGCTTCAAAGATGAAGCCGAAGCGCTGGCGATCGCCAACGACTCGCAGTTCGGCCTCGCGGCGGGCATCTGGACGCGTGATTTGGGCCGGGCTCATCGCCTCGCTCGCGATGTGCGCTCGGGAATTATCTGGGTCAACACTTACCGCGCGGTGTCGGCGATGGCTCCGATTGGCGGTTTCAAGAACAGTGGCTATGGACGCGAAAGCGGCATCGATTCGGTGCTGGCCTACACCGAACTGAAAACGGTGTGGATCAACCTTTCCCAGGCGCCAATGCCTGATCCGTTTGTGATGCGCTAGGAGTCCTGCGAAATGATCGAACCCGGCATTTACAAAGACGTCATGAGCTCCTTCCCGTCCGGCGTCACGGTGGTTACCACTGTTGACCCGGAGGGCGGCATTGTCGGCATCACCGCCAGCGCTTTTAGCGCGCTGTCGATTGACCCGGCGCTGGTGCTGTTCTGCCCTAACTACGCCTCTGACACTTACCCGATTCTGCGTGACAGCAAGAAGTTTGCGATTCATTTGCTGTCGGCTGACCAGACCGCCGAGGCCTATGCCTTTGCCGGTAAAGGCAAGGACAAGGCGGCCGGTATCGAGTGGCATTTAAGCGAACTCGGTAACCCGATCCTCGCCAAGGCGACGGCGATCATCGAGTGCGAGTTGTGGCGGGAATATGATGGTGGTGATCACGCGATCATTGTTGGCGCGGTGAAGAACCTGATCCTGCCCGAGCAACCGGTGACACCGATGATCTACCACAAAGGCAAGCTCGGCCCGTTGCCGACCCTGGCCTGACAGATCCACACACATACTGTAGGAGCTGCCGAAGGCTGCGATCTTTTGACTTTGATTTTCAAGAGCAAGATCAAAAGATCGCAGCCTTCGGCAGCTCCTACAGGGGGATTGGAGGAATGATGAGTAACGAAAAGTACGAAAAAGGCTTGAAGATCCGCACCCAGGTATTGGGCGAAGCCTACGTGCAGCGTTCAATCGACAACGCCGACGACTTCACCCGCCCCTTGCAGGAAATGGTCACCGAATACTGCTGGGGCCACGTCTGGGGGCGCGAAGGGTTGTCGCTCAAGGAGCGCAGCATGATCAACCTGGCGATGATCTCGGCGCTCAACCGTCCGCACGAACTCAAGCTGCATGTGCGTGGCGCCTTGCGTAACGGCCTGAGTCGTGAGCAAATACGCGAAATTCTGCTTCAGGTCGGCATTTATTGCGGCGTTCCGGCAGCCGTGGACAGTTTCCGGCTGGCCCGTGAAGCCTTTGCCGAAGCCGACGCCGAAGCCTCAGTCAACCCCTCGGCTGTTTAGATGCCCGTCTGGCATGGACAGCCAACCGAAAGAGCGGACCCCATGAAACGCCAGCCACTCGACGACAGCTTCAAGGTCAATCGCAACCCCGTTACCCTGCGCGAAATCGTGCTGGATAAGCTGCGTAGCGCGATCATGAATTTCCAGCTCATGCCCGGTGATCGTCTGGTCGAACGCGATCTGTGCGATCGCCTTGGCGTCAGCCGCACCTCCGTGCGTGAAGCCTTGCGTCACCTCGAATCCGAAGGCCTGGTCGAGTTCGCCGATGCCAAAGGCCCGCGTGTCGCCATCATCACATTGGCCGATGCCGTCGATATCTACGAACTGCGCTGCGTGCTCGAAGGTTTGATCGTGCAGTTGTTCACCCTGCGCGCCAAGGCCAAGGACATCAAAGCCCTGGAAAAAGCCCTCGACGACAACCGCAAGGCACTCAAGGATGGCGAGTTGCAGCAGGTAATCGACTCGGTGCAGGGTTTCTACGATGTGCTGCTCGAAGGCTCGGGCAACCATGTCGCGGCGACTCAGTTGCGTCAGTTGCAGGCACGCATCAGCTACCTGCGCGCGACTTCGGTTTCGCAGGAAAACCGGCGCGGCGCGAGTAATCAGGAAATGGAAAAAATGGTCGAGGCGATCAAGAGCGGCGATCCGCTGGTGGCGCATCAGGCCTGTGTCGATCACGTGCGCGCTGCCGCTGCGGTGGCGCTCGACTACCTCAAGCGCAAGCAGGAAGAGACCGGCTCTGCCGTCATAGGCACGCCGCCGATCACCCTGCCCATCGCGCTGAAAGAACCTCGTATAGGTCACTGATATGTTCAGCCCGAGCTTTTGCCCGAAATGCGGTGGCCCTGATCTTGGTCAGCAGATACCGCCGGGCGATACGCACGAGCGCCTGATGTGCCGCGGTTGCGGCTACATCCACTACATCAATCCGAAGATCATTGCCGGCTGCATCATCGAGCAGGACGGCAAATACCTGCTGTGCCAACGGGCGATCCCACCGCGCCCCGGCACCTGGACGCTGCCGGCCGGTTTCATGGAGAGCGGCGAGACCACCGAGCAAGCGGCGGTCCGCGAAGTCTGGGAAGAAAGCGGCGTGCGCGCGGAAATCGTCTCGCCGTATTCGATTTTCAGCGTGCCGAAGATCAGCGAGGTGTACATCATCTTCCGCGCGATCGCGCTGGAGATCACCGGGCAGTACGGGCCGGAGACCATGGATTACAAGTTCTTCGCGCCTGAAGACATTCCGTGGGAGCAGATCTACTACCCGGCGATCCGGCAGATTCTCGAGCGCTATATCGAAGAGCGCCAGGCTGGGGTGTATGGGATCTATATGGGCAATGATGACAGCGGCAAGATCCACTTCATCCGCTGATCACATCCCTCTGACACCCCAAAATCCCTGTAGGAGCTGCCGAAGGCTGCGATCTTTTGATCTTGTTTTTAGAATCAAGATCAAAAGATCGCAGCCTTCGGCAGCTCCTACAGGGGTCTGCATTTCAGAGTGGGGCGATGCCTTCGACGATGATGATTTGCGCCGTCGCCCATTCTTCGCGATAACTCTTCGCCTCCTGGTACGCCGCCGAGTGGTAGCACGCCACGGCTTTTTCGTAGCTCTCGAACTCGATCACCACGCTGCGCTGCGGCGTCTCGCGCCCTTCCATCGCTTCGCTGCGCCCGCCTCTTGCCAGAAACTTTGCGCCAAACGCGGCGAAGGCTGCCGGCGCGCGCTGGGTGTATTGGCTGTAGTGATCGGCATCGGCTATATCCACATGAGCAATCCAGTACGCCTTCATAGTGACCTCTTTGTTGATTTTGTATTATGGTATACCAATATTATTTCCAACAAACCCTGAGAGTCCAGCATGGCCTTCAACAGCATCGAAGAAATCATCGAAGATTATCGCCTCGGCAAAATGGTCCTGCTGGTCGATGACGAAGATCGCGAGAACGAGGGCGACCTGTTGCTGGCCGCCGACTGTTGCACGCCCGAGGCGATCAGCTTCATGGCCCGCGAAGCGCGCGGGCTGATTTGCCTGACGCTGACTGATGAACATTGCCAGCGTTTGGGCCTGGAGCAAATGGTCCCGGCCAATGGCAGCGTGTTCAGCACCGCGTTTACCGTGTCGATTGAAGCCGCGGTTGGCGTGACCACCGGCATCTCCGCAGCTGATCGCGCCTGCACCGTTGCCGCCGCTGTCGCGCCGAATGCCCGCGCTGAAGACCTGGTGCAGCCCGGCCATATCTTTCCGCTGCGCGCCAAGGAAGGTGGCGTACTGACCCGCGCCGGGCATACCGAGGCGGGTTGCGATCTGGCCCGTTTGGCCGGTCTCACCCCCGCCTCGGTGATTGTCGAGGTCATGAACGACGACGGCACCATGGCCCGTCGCCCGGATCTGGAAGTGTTTGCGCGCAAGCACGGGATCAAGATCGGCACCATCGCCGACCTGATCCACTATCGCCTGAGCACCGAACACACCATCGAGCGCATTGGCGAACGCGAGCTGCCGACGGTGCACGGCACCTTCCGTTTGATCACCTTTGAGGATCGCATCGAAGGCGGTGTGCACATGGCGATGGTCATGGGTGATTTGCGCCGTGAAGAGCCGACGCTGGTGCGTGTGCATGTGATCGATCCGCTGCGTGATCTGGTCGGTGCCGAGTACAGCGGGCCGACGAACTGGACGTTATGGGCGGCGCTGCAACGGGTCGCGGCTGAGGGTCATGGGGTTGTTGTGGTGCTGGCCAATCATGAATCGTCGCAGGCGCTGCTGGAGCGCGTGCCGCAATTGACCCAGCCGCCACGGCAGTTCAGCCGCTCGCAATCGCGAATTTATTCGGAGGTCGGGACTGGGGCGCAGATTTTGCAGAACCTTGGGGTTGGCAAGCTGCGCCATCTTGGGCCGCCGCTGAAATACGCCGGGCTGACCGGGTATGACCTGGAAGTGGTCGAGAGCATCCCCTTTACCGAATAACCCCGGGCGGCCAGGCTAAAAATGTGGGAGGGGGCTTGCTCCCGAAGGCGGTGGATCAGTTGACATAGATGTTGACTGATCCACCGCCTTCGGGAGCAAGCCCCCTCCCACAAAAGTTATGCATTGCAGATTCATTTCTTCGAACCACAAAAAAGGACAGCCGCCAGATAACCGGTAAGGCAAAGTGCTTGCACAAAGTTTGGAATACCATAATATGATATTCCATAGACCGGACACTCCAACGAACGTCCAGCTACTGCTCCCGACAGGCGGGCAACAACGCAAGCCCGCTCAAAAACACAACAATGAGGGCGTGAACATGGTGTTGAACAAAGCTGCAACCGCGATCTTTTTTGCGGGACTGCTCAGCGTCACCGGCCAGGCTGCAATGGCTGCCGAAAGCGTGAATTTTGTCAGCTGGGGCGGAAGCACCCAGGATGCGCAGAAACAGGCCTGGGCCGATCCGTTCAGCAAGGCCAGCGGCATCACCGTCGTGCAGGACGGCCCGACCGATTACGGCAAACTCAAAGCTATGGTCGAGAGTGGCAACGTGCAGTGGGACGTGGTCGATGTCGAAGCCGATTTCGCCCTGCGCGCCGCTGCCGAAGGCCTGCTCGAACCCCTCGACTTCAAGACCATCCAGCGCGACAAGATCGACCCGCGTTTCGTCAGCGATTACGGCGTCGGCTCGTTCTTCTTCTCCTTCGTCCTCGGCTACAACGAGGGCAAACTCGGCGCCAACAAGCCGCAGGACTGGAGCGCCCTGTTCGACACCAAGACCTACCCCGGCAAACGCGCCCTGTACAAATGGCCAAGCCCTGGCGTGCTCGAACTGGCGCTGCTGGCCGACGGCGTACCTGCCGACAAGCTCTACCCGCTGGACCTGGATCGCGCCTTCAAGAAACTCGACACCATCAAGAAAGACATCGTCTGGTGGGGCGGCGGCGCGCAGTCGCAGCAACTGCTGGCGTCCGGTGAAGCGAGCATGGGCCAGTTCTGGAACGGTCGCATTCACGCCCTGCAAGAAGACGGCGCGCCGGTTGGCGTGAGCTGGAAACAGAACCTGGTCATGGCCGACATTCTGGTCATCCCCAAAGGCTCGAAAAACAAGGACGCGGCGATGAAGTTTCTGGCCAGCGCCAGCAGCGCCAAAGGCCAGGCCGACTTCTCCAACCTGACCGCCTACGCCCCGGTCAACCTCGACAGTGTGGAGCGTCTGGATTCGACGCTGGCCCCCAACCTGCCGACTGCCTACGCTAAGGATCAGATCACTCTTGATTTCGCGTACTGGGCCAAAAACGGCCAGGCCATCGCGACACGGTGGAACGAATGGCTGGTCAAATGAAAATGGCGGCCACCGCGTCCCGTCCCTCCACTGCCACCGGGAGCGCTACCAGCGCTGCCGGTCCGGCCCACGGAACACAGGCGATTGCGATGCAGCAAGCCCCGTCCCTCAGACAACGCTGGCGCGGCGCCGGCAACCTCGTGCCGGCGCTGTTGTTCATCGGCCTGTTTTTTCTCGCGCCGTTGATTGGTCTGCTGTTGCGCGGTGTGCTTGAACCGACGCCAGGCCTTGGCAACTACGAACAACTGTTCGCCAACTCGGCGTATGCCCGGGTGCTGCTCAACACCTTTTCGGTGGCCGGGCTGGTGACGCTGTTCAGCCTGCTGCTGGGCTTTCCGCTGGCCTGGGCGATCACCCTGGTGCCGCGCGGCTGGGGTCGCTGGATTCTCAACATCGTGCTGCTGTCGATGTGGACCAGCCTGCTCGCCCGCACCTATTCGTGGCTGGTGCTGCTGCAAGCCTCGGGCGTGATCAACAAGGCCTTGATGGCGCTGGGCATCATCGATCAACCGCTGGAAATGGTGCACAACCTCACCGGCGTGGTGATCGGCATGAGCTACATCATGATCCCGTTCATCGTGCTGCCGTTGCAGGCGACCATGCAGGCCATTGATCCGATGATTCTGCAGGCCGGCTCGATCTGCGGCGCCAGTCCGTGGACCAACTTCTTCCGGGTGTTCCTGCCGCTGTGCCGGCCGGGTCTGGCCTCCGGTGGCTTGATGGTGTTCGTCATGTCGCTCGGTTATTACGTGACCCCGGCGCTGCTCGGCGGGGCGCAGAACATGATGCTGCCGGAGTTCATCATTCAGCAGGTGCAATCGTTCCTCAACTGGGGCCTGGCCAGTGCCGGCGCCGCGTTGCTGATCGCGATCACTCTGGTGCTGTTCTACTTCTACCTGAAGCTTCAGCCGGAATCCCCGGTTGGCGCCAGTAACGCGAGGTAAGCCGACATGCTCCTGACCCCCAATGCGATGAGCCGGCGCATGCGCTTCGGCCTCTACGCCACCACTGGGCTGATCGGTCTGTTCCTGCTGTTGCCGATCGTCTTTATCGTGCTGCTGTCATTCGGCTCCTCGCAGTGGCTGGTGTTTCCGCCACCGGGCTGGACGCTGAAATGGTACGGCCAGTTCTTCTCCAACCCCGACTGGATGAACGCCGCTGCGGCCAGCCTCAAGGTTGCCGTGCTGACCACGATCTTCGCTGTGGCCCTCGGTTTGCCGACGGCGTTTGCGCTGGTGCGCGGACGCTTTCCTGGCCGGGAAATGCTCTACGGCCTGTTTACCCTGCCGATGATCGTGCCGTTGGTGATCATTGCTGTGGCGGTGTACGCGCTGTTCCTCAAGCTCGGTTACACCGGGACGATGTTCGCCTTCGTCGTCAGCCATGTGATCGTCGCGCTGCCGTTCACCATCATCTCGATCATCAACTCGCTGAAGCTGTTCGATCAGTCGATTGAAGACGCGGCGGTGATCTGCGGTGCCTCGCGCCTGCAAGCGGTGTTCAAGGTGACGTTCCCGGCGATTCGCCCGGGCATGGTCGCCGGCGCCCTCTTCGCCTTTCTGGTTTCGTGGGATGAAGTGGTGCTCAGCGTGATGATGGCCAGCCCGACCCTGCAAACCCTTCCCGTGAAAATGTGGACCACCCTGCGCCAGGACCTGACGCCAGTGATCGCCGTCGCTTCGACGCTGCTGATCGGCTTGTCTGTTTTGGTCATGGTGATCGCCGCCGCATTGCGCCGGCGCAACGAAATCAGCGCCTGAGCGCCCAGGAGTACGACATGAGTGCCGTGATCAAAGACGCATCCCAGCAGAACGACAAACCCCTGGTCAGCCTGCGCAACCTGAACAAGCACTACGGCGACTTTGCCGCCGTCGATAACATTTCGCTGGACATCAAGGACGGTGAATTCCTCACCTTCCTCGGCTCTAGCGGCTCGGGCAAAAGCACCACGCTGTCGATGCTCGCCGGGTTTGAAACACCGAGCAGCGGCGAGATCCTCGTCAACGGTCAATCGCTGGTCAATGTGCCGCCGCACAAGCGTGACATCGGCATGGTATTCCAGCGTTATTCGTTGTTCCCGCATCTGTCAGTGCGCGACAACATCGCCTTCCCTTTGGCGATCCGCAAACTCGCTGCTGCCGAGCGCGACAAGCGTGTCGATGCGATGTTGAAACTGGTGCAGCTGGAGCAGTTCGCTCATCGCCGCCCTTCGCAATTGTCTGGCGGCCAGCAACAACGCGTCGCCATCGCCCGTGCCCTGGTTTACGAACCACGCATTCTGTTGATGGACGAACCGCTGGGGGCGCTGGATAAGAAGCTGCGCGAGGACTTGCAGGATGAGCTGCGCCAACTGCATCGCCGGCTGGGCATCACCATTGTTTACGTGACCCACGACCAGGAAGAAGCCATGCGTTTGTCGCAGCGCATCGCGATTTTCAGTCACGGCAAGATTGTCGGTCTGGGCAGCGGTTATGACCTTTATCAGAATCCGCCGAATGCCTTCGTCGCCTCCTTCCTCGGTAACTCGAACTTCCTCAAGCTCAAGGCACAGGGCAATGCGGCGGCTTCGTTTGAAGGACAGTCGTTGTCGATTCGCCTGACCGCCGGCTTGCACACCGATCAGGATGTGCTGCTGATGGTGCGCCCGGAAAAAGCCTTGGCGTTGAGCGTATCGCAAGCGGTCAGCGAACCGTTGCCATCGGGTTGGAACGAGGTGTCCGCGAAGGTCGTGGAAGTGCTGTTCCTCGGCGAAAGCCAGACCTGCAGCGTGGTCACCTCGGGCGGCACCTCAATGACGGTTAAAGCACTGTCAGCCGCCGGCATGCCGCTCAAGGCTGGCGACCCGGTGCAAGTACGCTGGGCCACCGCCGACGCCTGCGTCTACACCGAATGGACCGAAAGCGACCTCAACAAAGCCGCCGGCTCCCACTGACCCCCCCCTGTAGGAGCTGCCGCAGGCTGCGATCTTTTGATCTCGCTTTTAGAACAAGATCAAAAGATCGCAGCCTGCGGCATATCCTACATCCGCAGTCAGGATAACTGGCGGTGATTCCTTGATATAAGCCTGTCCCTCGCGCTTTGACGGTGACCTACTGTTCGATTAGTTTCCATGTACCCAACTGGCGATGATGTAAAGGTGCGCACCGGTGTTCAAAGGTCGCCGACGGTTTGGCTCAACTCAATCGGAAGAGACCTGTGCACACCATGGCCACCCCCCTCGCTGAATCGATCCAGAGACAAGACATCACATTGGTTGCCGACGACGGTTATGCATTGTCGGCGATCCGCTACGGCGCATCCGGCGAGGCCAAAGGCAACCTGATCATGGCCGGCGCCACCGGCGTGCAGCAGCGCTTTTATCGGCGCTTTGCCGAGCATGCGGCGCGCCAGGGTTTCAACGTGCTGACGCTTGACTACCGGGGTGTCGGCCAGTCGAAACCGGCTCAGTTGAAAGGCTTTCAGATGGCGTATCTGGATTGGGCCTTCCGGGATCTGGCGGCGGCAGTCGACCTGCTGCGTCAGCAAACATTGCCGCTGTATTGGGTCGGCCATTCTTTCGGTGGTCACGCGATTGGCCTGCTCCCCAATCACCACGCCCTGACCGCCTGCTACACCGTGGGCAGCGGTGCCGGCTGGAGTGGCTGGATGTCGCGGACCGAAGGTTGGAAAATCCGCTTTATGTGGAAGTTTGTGCTGCCGCTGATCGTCGCCCGCAAAGGCTACATGGCCTGGAGCTTATTGGGCATGGGCGATGATTTGCCGCTGGGCGTTTACAACGAGTGGAAACGCTGGTGCAAATACCCCTACTACTATTTCGATGACCCCGAGATGGCACATCTGCGTGGGCTGTACGCAGAGGTCAAAACCCCGTGCGTTTTCGCCACATCGGTCGATGATCCCTGGGCACCGCCGCGCTCGCGCGATGCGTTTGTCCAAGCCATGGTGAATGCACCGCTGACCCTGCTGGATCTGCAGCCACCGGCGGACGGTCAGCCATACGGACACATGGGTTATTTTCGTGAGAGTGCGCAGCCATTGTGGGACGAGATGCTCGACTGGCTGCAAAGCGCCCCGCACACACCAGATAACCTGTAGGAGCTGCCGCAGGCTGCGATCTTTTGATCTTGCTGTTAAAACAAGATCAAAAGATCGCAGCCTCGTTTCACTCGACAGCTCCTACAGGAATGCATTCCAAATGTGGGAGCGGGCTTGCTCGCGAAGAGTCCGTGTCAGTCATCAACAATGTTGAATGACACACCGCTTTCGCGAGCAAGCCCGCTCCCACATAGGGTTTATGGTGTTTAGGTGATTGGGGAGTAGCCTTCGATCTGATCCGGCCACGCGGTGAGGATTTCGAAGCCGGTTTCGGTGACCGCCACCATGTGTTCCCACTGCGCCGACAACGAGCCGTCCTTGGTCAGCACGGTCCAGCCATCCGGCATGTTCTTCACATGCCGCTTGCCGGCATTGAGCATCGGCTCGACGGTGAAAATCATCCCGGCCTTGAGCTTCATCCCTTGATTGGGAAAGCCGTAATGCAGGATCTGCGGCTCATCGTGATACACCTTGCCGATGCCGTGCCCGCAGTACTCGCGCACAACGCTGAAACCTTCCTTCTCCGCCAGGCTCTGAATCGCGTGGCCGATGTCGCCCAACGTCGCGCCCGGTTTGACCACGCGAATCCCCGCGCACATGGCGTCATAGGTGGTCTTGATCAGGTGCTGCGCTTCAGGCGTTGGCTCACCGACCACGTACATGCGGCTGGTATCACCGAACCAGCCATCCTTGATCACCGCGATGTCGAGGTTGACGATGTCGCCATCCTTCAACGGCGTGCCCGACGGAATCCCGTGGCACACCACGTCATTGACCGAGGCGCAGACGGTTTTCGGAAAGCCGTGATAACCGACGTTGGCCGGCACCGCTTTCTGCACGTTGACGATGTAGTCGTTGCACAACCGGTCCAGCTCGTCGGTGGTCACGCCAGCCTTGACGTGCGGCACCAGCATTGCCAGGACTTCGGCGGCGAGTTTGCCGGCAGCACGCGATTGCGCGATGTCGGCCGGGGTATTGATCTTGATCTGGTTTTTCATGCGCTGACGGCTTCCTGAGTCAGTTGTTGCAGATCCAGCCCGCCGTTCTGTTCGGCGCGGATCAGCAAGCGGCAAATGGCGCTGTGGTCGAGGTTGGGGTGCAGCTCGGCGAGCATGCCGATGCGCATCCAGTGCTCGGCCTGCGCGTTGATCGAGCGGCTGAGGGCGTTGCTGGAGATACGCAGGTTCTCGTGCATGTCCTCTGAAATCTTTACGATACCCATATATGAATCCGATACGATATGTATATGGATCGTATATTAGCCAAGCCTCGCTGAAAATTGCAAATCCTCAGCCAAGCGCTGCCTCGAAAAACGACGAGATGAGCCGACTGGAGCGCCGCTCGGCCAGACAGTACAGGTAGGTCTCGGTATACAGCGCTTCACCCTCAATGCGGATCGTGCGGATTTTCGGGTCGGCAATGAATTCCGCTTCCGACACCACACCCAATCCCAGCCCGCGCACCACCGCTTCACGCAAAGCCTCGCGACTACCGATTTCCATGGCGATCCTAGGCTTCACTTGCGCCGCATTCAGCGCCTGCTCCAGCACCAGCCGTGTGGTCGAACCGGGCTCTCGTTGCAGCAGCCGCTGCCCTTCCAGTTCTTCCAGGCGCACGCTGCCGCGATTGGCCAGCGGATGCTCATGGTGCGCAAACAAGATGATCGCATGCCGCGCATAACGCACCGAACACAGCGCCGGGTCATCCTGACGCCCGGCCAGCACGGCGATGTCGGTCACGTAGTTTTCCAGATCCGATAACACTTGCGCCGAGTTACCCACGCGGATCGACACATCGATATTCGGATGCTGTTGCAAATAGCTGTCGACCATCTCGATCACATGAAACGGCCCCACCGCACCGACTTTGAGCTGGCCGCTGTCGAGCCGACCGGAGTCGCGCAACAGGTTGTGCGCTTCCAGTTCCAGCAAGGCCAGCCGCTGCGCGACCGGCAGCAATTGCCGCCCAACATCCGACAGCTCGATCCGCCGCCCGCGCCGATGAAACAGTTCGACGTTGTGCTGACGCTCCAGGCTTTGCACCTGAGTGGTCAGTGTCGGCTGGCTCAAACCCGACGCGCGCGCCCCGGCGCTGAAACTGCCGTGACGGGCGACCGCCAGAAAAGCCCGCAATTTCGCGCTCGACATCCATAGACTCCATCAATAGTTAAGTGCTGTTTCTCATATTGAATTGATTGAATGACTGTCACGTGACAGACCTAGCCTGTGGCAACTCCCAACCACAGCGTGGAATGCCATGAAAACAATTAACCAGTTCCTGCGTGCCGCCAGCTTTGCCGTACTTGCCCTGAGTGCCAGCCAGGTCTGGGCCAAGGACAAACTGACGATTGGCCTGATCCCCTCCGAAGACTCGCAGGCGATGATCGAATCGAGCAAACAAGTGCTCGACGATCTGCAAGCCAAGATCGGCATGCCGGTGGTGCCGTTCGTGGCCACCGATTACAACGGCATCATCGAGGCGCTGCGCTCGGGCAAGCTCGACGTCGCTTATCTCGGGCCGTTCTCGTATGTGCTGGCGACGTCGGTGGCCGATGTTGAAGCGTTCTCGGTGGCGGTGACCAAGAAGACCGGCCAGAGCGCTTACAAAAGTGTGATTCTGGCGCGCAAGGACAGCGGCATCCATTCGCTGGCCGACCTCAAGGGCCATACGTTCGCGTTCGTCGACCCGAGTTCCGCGTCCGGCCATCTGTTTCCAAAAGCCGGTCTGGAACAGGCCGGTTTCGCGCCGGACAGCTTGTTCAAGCGAGTGATTTTCTCCGGCTCCCACGACGCCAGCATCCTTGCGGTCGAGAACAGGAAAGTCGACGCAGCCGCCGTGGCAGATCGGATCTTTGCCAGCGCCGTGGCCAAAGGTGTGGTCAAGCAGGATGACTTCGAAATCGTCTGGAGTTCCAAGCCCATCCCTGAATCGCCGATGGTCTGGCGCAAGGCGCTCGATCCGGAGTTGAAGAAGAAAGTCGCCGACGCGCTGGCCTCGATCAAGGACGTGCCGTGGGGTGATCAGGGCGTGCTCAATGGCTTCCAGCCCACCACGGATGCGTCTTATGACGTGGTGCGCGAAACCGCCAAGGTGCTGGATCTCGATTTGCGGAGCATGAAATGATCAGCATCCGCCAACTGAGCAAACACTACGGCAGCAATCCGGTGTTGCGTGGCATCGACCTGGAGGTTGGCGCTGGCGAGTTCGTCGTGGTACTCGGTCAGTCCGGTGCCGGTAAATCGACCTTGCTGCGCTGCATCAATCGACTGGCGCAAGCCGACAGCGGCACGCTGAACGTCGCCGGTATTGACGCCCTCGCCTGCCCGGACACCAGTGTTTTGCGCCGTGAAGTGGCAATGATTTTTCAGCACCACAATGTCGTGCCGCGCTTGAGCGTGCTGAAGAACGTGCTGACCGGCCGTCTCGGCTCCGTCGGCACCCTCGCCTCGATTCTGCAACTGTTTCGCCGTGACGATGTGGCGCTGGCGATGCAATGCCTGGAGCGCGTGGAACTGGCGCACAAGGCCGGTGAGCGCACTGATTCGCTGTCCGGCGGCCAGAAACAGCGTGTCGGCATTGCCCGCGCACTGGCGCAGCGGCCGAAGGTAATTCTAGCCGATGAGCCGATCGCCAGCCTCGATCCGAAAACCGCACGACTGGTCTTGCAGTACCTGCGCGATGCCACCCGCGAACTGGGTATCACCGTGTTGTGCAATCTGCACCAGGTCGAATACGCCCGTGAATTCGGCGACCGCGTGGTCGGCCTCGCTCACGGCAACCTGGTGTTCGATGGCCAAGCTTCGAGCATGACCGAGGCCGATCTGGCGCGAATCTATCCGGGGCAATCGGCCGAGCCATGCGCCGCCATCCCGACACCCAGCCTGACCTACCGCGCCGCCTCGAGGGCCTGAACATGCAATCGCAAAATTATCAGTGGGTCGGTGACCGCCCTCGTGGCACGCGCAGTTGGCTGACCACCGCCGGCATCGTCCTGATCGTGCTGTGGACGCTGAACTGGAGCGCACAAGGCGCGCAGCTCAGCCTCGGTGAACTGGCGGCGGGATTGCCGCAGATCGGTGACTTTCTTTCGCGCACCTTTCCACCGGATCTGAGCATTCTTCCGCGTCTGATCGCACCAGCGGTGGAGACTTTGCAGATCGCCATTTGGGGCACCTTGCTCGGGGTGTTGCTGGCGATTCCAATGTCGTTTCTCGCCGCGCGCAATCTGAGCCGCAATCGCTGGGTGTTTCACATCACGCGCCAGGCGCTGAACTTCACCCGCAGCATCAACGAACTGATCCTCGCGCTGATCTTTGTCTCGGCCGTCGGCCTCGGTCCGTTTCCCGGCGTGCTGGCGCTGGCGCTGCATGGCCTGGGCATGCTCGGCAAGTTCTTCGCCGAGAGCATCGAAGAGATCGACCAAGGCCCGATCGAAGCGCTGCAAGCCACTGGCGCGCGCCCGTTGCAAGTGATCGTGTTCGGCGTTTTACCGCAGGTCATCACTGCCTGGATTGCGGTGATTCTTTACCGCTTCGAGGTCAATCTGCGCTCGGCCACGGTGCTCGGAATGGTCGGTGCCGGCGGCTTGGGGTTCGAGCTGGTGAGCAGTCTCAAACTGTTCAAATACCCGGAAACCGCGACCTGCATCATCGTCATTACCTTCATGGTGATCGTGGCGGACGCCGTTTCCAGTCGCCTGCGTGCAGCGATCCAGAGCGGCTCCTCCCATTAGCAGCCGCTGTTATCGGCTCAGCCGATTCAACCCTGCGATTTATCGATTTGTAGCGTTGTCGGCCGCCATCGAGTATGTGCCCACACGACAACAACAAGAAGGATCCACCATGACTGCCCGTTTCCAGAACCCCGTCGATACCCGTTTCGGCTGGGGCAGCCTGCAAGAACTTGCCGCCATCACCGAACAGCAGACCGTCGCCCTCGTGACCTTCCCTGAGGCGCGTGGGCTGGGGCTGGTGGATCGCCTGCAAGCCCTGCTCGGGGAGCGCCTGGTTTATGTATTCGAGGATGTTCAGCCCAATCCCGACGTCGCGCATTTGCGCAGCACCTACGAGGATTTCTGGCAGCAGGCCGGCGACTGTGATGTGGTTCTGGCTGTCGGTGGCGGCAGCGCCATCGACACTGCCAAGGCGTTGATCGTCGGCACCGCGTCGGGGCGTTTCGATGAACTGCTGAATCTGCTGGCGACCGGCAAACCGTTCACCCCGCCGCGCTGCAAACAGCTGATCGCCGCGCCGACCACCGCCGGTACCGGCAGCGAAGTCACGCCATGGGCAACCATCTGGGACAGCGCCAGCCAGAAGAAATACTCGCTGCACCTGGATTGCACCTGGCCGCGCGTGGCGATCATCGACCCGCAGTTGATGCTCACCGTACCCGCCAGCGTCACCGTTTCCACCGGGCTCGATGCGCTGTCCCATGCGCTGGAGTCGATCTGGAACGTCAACGCCAATCCAGTCTCGGATACCTTCGCCATCTCGGCGATCGAAGACATTCTCGAGTGCCTGCCGAGCCTGCAAAAAGACTTGTCCAGCCAGGAATTGCGCACGCGCATGGCACTGGCGGCGCTCAAGGCCGGGCTGGCGTTTTCCAACACCAAAACCGCGCTGGCACACTCCATTTCCTATGAAATGACCTTGCGCCATGGCCTGCCCCACGGCATCGCCTGCTCCTTCACTCTGCCACTGGTGCTCGGTCTGGCGTGGGGCCATGACGCCACCCGCGACCGCGTCCTGCAGCGGGTGTTCGGCGCAGACCTGCCCAAGGCTCAACAGCAGTTGCGCGAGTTTCTCCATGCGCTGGGTGTGAAGACCGAGTTTGCCGACTACGGCGTCTCGGCCAAGGACGCCGACGACATCATTCACCTGGCGATGCAGGGCGCACGCGGCAAGAACTTCATCGGTTCTCAAGCCGCCTGACCTCGCCCGACACCTGAACAACCCAAGCTCAGCCAGCGGCGTCAAACGCTGCGGTGATTTCCTGTCGCACCAAAAAAGAGTGCACCCGCTGACGACATCCGGCGGGAATCCACAACAATAAGGAAAAGATCATGAATCGTGCCGAAACAATGCCTGGTCTCGCCGTACGTTCTGCCTCGTTCCGGGTCGCGCAGTGGCGCATGCTGCTGGCGGCGATGTTCTGCTATCTGTTTTTCTACACCGGGCGACAAACCTTCGGTTTCGCCATTCCGGGGATCCAGGCCGAGTTCGGTTTGAGCAAGGAAACCCTCGGCTGGGCCTCTGCCGCGATGCTCTGGGCCTACGCGATTGGTCAGGCGATCAACGGCAACCTCGCCGACAAATTCGGTGGCCGGCGCATCATGACCCTCGGCGCGGTGTTGTCCTGCGCGGCGAACTGGGTGACCAGTTTTGCCGGCGGTTTCTCCAGCCTGATTCTGCCATGGGGCGTCAACGGCTACTTTCAGGCCTTGGGCTGGGCGCCAGGCGGTCGGCTGATTGCCAATTGGTGGGCGGCCGGTGAGCGCGGCAAGGTCTATGGCTTCTACACCTTTGCCGCCGGCTGCGCGTCAGTGCTGTCGTACATCACCTCTATCGTCGTGCTCGAAGTGCTGCAACTGGAATGGCGCTGGATCTTCCGCTTGCCGGTGCTGCTGATGCTTGCCGGCGGCATCATTTTCTATCTGGTCGCCCGCGAACGGCCGCAGGACCTGGGCTTCGAGCCGTTGGCCGATACCGGTGTGGCCAATACTGATGACAAACATCAGGAAGCCGCTTACGGCGCAGTCGAGTCCTCGGCACAACGCTACAAAGCCGTGCTGAAGAATCCTCGCCTGCTGATCGCCGCACTGTCGCTGGGCTTTCAGAACGCGGCGCGCTACGGCTTGATCGTCTGGGTGCCGGTGCACTTTCTCGGCGCTGACTGGAAAAGCGGCGACAGCATGATCGACCCGAAATGGATCACCGTCGCCCTCCCCGTCGGCATGGCGGTCGGCGCCCTGAGCAATGGCTGGGTGTCGGACAAGCTGTTCGGCTCCAAGCGTTATCTGGCGATCATGCTCTATATGGTCCTCGGCGCCGCGACCAGCCTGTGGATGTGGAGCCTGCCGCCGCACAGCGTCATCGGCCTGGTGGCTTTGTTCCTTTGCGGCTTCTTCGTCTATGGGCCGGCATCGAGTTTCTGGGCGCTCTGCCCGGATCTGGTCGGTGCCAAACGTGCCGGCACGGCAACCGGGATCATGAACTTCTCGTCCTATCTGTTCGCCGGCTTGGCCGAGCCGATGATTGGTCGTTTGCTTGACACCACGGCAAACACGTCTCTCATCTTCATAGTGGTCACCAGCGCCTGCCTGTGCAGCGCGGCAGTGGCATTGTTCATCCGACGCTGACGGGGCTTGCATGTACCAGTATCACAAGTGGTTGCGTTCGTTTCATGCGGTGGCCAAGACCGGCAGCTTCACGCTGGCCGCCGAGTATCTCTGCGTCGGCCAGCCGACCGTCAGCGAACAGGTCAACGCACTTGAGAAAACCTTCTCGGTGGAGCTGTTCCACCGCCGTGGGCGCTACATCGAGATGAGTTCGGCCGGGCACAAGCTCTATGCGATCACCCAAGGCTTGTTCGGCCAGGAAGATGAAGCGGTGCAACTGCTGCAGAGTTTCAAACAACGCAAGACCGGCATGCTGCGCCTCGGTGCGGTGTCGCCACCGATTGCGATGAACCTGACGTATGAGCTGATGCAACGCCACCCGGATATCGAACTGGAAACTTCGTTCTCTTCGGAAAAGGAAACCCTGGCGCGGTTGTTCAACTTCGATATCGACGTGGCGATTCTGGCGTTGTCGGAATTCGACGAGCGCTTTCATACGCAGCTGTATCACCGCTACCCGATCATTGCCGTGGTGCGCGATGACCATCCCTGGGCCAGCCAGGCGCAGGTTCACGTCAGCGCGATCAGCAAGGAAAAATGGGTAATGCGCGAAACCAGCGCACGCACCCGGCAACTGGTGGAAGAACGCTGCAAGCGCCTCGACATCGAACTCAATTGCGTCATGCAACTGAACAGCCGCGAAGCCATCGTGCACGCAATCGTCAAAGGCATCGGCGTCGGTTTCGTATCGGCCGTCGAGTACGCCGAAACGCCCGGCACCACGCCGATTACCTTTGTCGATCACCCGTTCTTTATCGAATACCACCTGTGTTGCCTCGGCATCCGCAGGAACCGGCCGGTGATTGCCGAACTGTTCGACTCAGCGCCACCGATGAATTGATTCAACCCTGCCTCAAACCGCCTGCCTTTAACTTGAGGGACGGCCAACGCTTACCTGAAAACGGAGATTGACCATGCAGTACAAGCAACCGACTCACCTGCAAGCCGCCATCCTCGACTGGGCTGGCACCGTTGTCGATTTCGGCTCGTTCGCACCAACGCAGATTTTCGTCGAAGCCTTCGCCGAGTTCGACGTCGCGGTATCACTGGAGGAAGCGCGCGGGCCGATGGGCATGGGCAAGTGGGACCACATCCGCACTTTGTGCAACCTGCCGCAGATTGGCGAACGTTACCGTTCTGCGTTGGGTCGTTTGCCAAGCGATGCTGACGTGACCGCGATTTATGAGCGTTTCATGCCACTGCAGATCGAGAAAATCGCCCTGCATTCGGCGCTGATCCCTGGCGCGCTTGCAGCGATTGCCGCGTTGCGTGACAAGGGTTTGAAAATCGGTTCGTGCTCCGGATATCCAGCGGTGGTGATGGCCAAGGTTGTCGAACTCGCGCGGGAAAACGGCTATGTCGCCGATCATGTGGTTGCCACCGACGAAGTGCCCAATGGCCGGCCGCACCCGGCGCAGGCGCTGGCCAACGTGATTGCCCTGGGTATCGATGACGTGGCCGCGTGCGTCAAGGTCGACGACACCTGGCCGGGCATTCTTGAAGGTCGCAGCGCCGGCATGTGGACGGTGGCGCTGACCTGCTCCGGCAACGCGCTGGGCCTGACCTACGAGCAATACCAGGCGCTGCCGTCGGACCGACTGGCCGAAGAGCGCGCGCGGATCGGCAAGATGTTCGCCCCTTCGCGCCCGCATTACCTAATCGACACCATCGCCGAGCTGCCGCAAGTCATCGACGACATCAACGCGCGCCTGGCACGCGGCGAAACCCCACAGTCCTGCTAACCCCCACCGCTCCTGTAGGAGCTGCCGAAGGCTGCGATCTTTTGATCTTGTTTTTGAAGAGCAAGATCAAAAGATCGCAGCCTTCGGCAGCTCCTACATGGGTACGTGTAATGGTTTGCTTCGCTTGAATCGCAGGCAAAAAAAAGCTGCCACGAATGGCAGCAGAAACTTTAAGAACACGCGATGTATTGAGGTCAGCATAGACGCCGAATAATGACAGTGTCATGACAGCCGCAAATTCATTGAATCGCACCTGCCCCGTCATCAGGATGTCATCAAGATCACCGCACAATCCTCGCAAACCGTCTTGAGCCTCGCGACGGATGTTTTGCAGGGATTCCCATGAAAGACGACGCCTCGCTTTTTGCCGCCATCGACCTGGGTTCGAATGCCTTTCGCCTGATGATCGGGCAGTCAGTGCGCAGCCGCAAAGGCCTGCTGATACAGGAAGTGAAAACACTGCGTGAACCGGTGCGGCTTGCCGAGGGTTTTGACGGTGGCGCGCTCGACGCGCTGGCGCTGGATCGCGGCTGGCAGGCATTGGCGCGGTTCGGCAAGAAACTGCGTGGCTTCGAAGCCGGTCGAGTGCGCGCGGTGGCGACCAGCGCCGTGCGCGAGGCCGACAATGCGCAGCTGTTTCTCGCCAGCGCCGAACGGCATCTGGGTTTTCCGATCGACGTTATCTGCGGCCATGAAGAGGCGCGTCTGGTTTACGCCGGCGTTGTCCACGCCTTGCCGAGCGCCGTCGACATGCGCCTGGTGGTCGACATCGGCGGCGGTTCCACCGAGCTGATCCTCGGCCAGGGTGCGCAACCGTTGCTCACCGAAAGTATCGCCATCGGCAGCGGCACCTTGAGTGCGCGGTTCTTTCGCGGTGGCGACATTTCGCCCGGCGCGCTGCAAGAGGCTGAACGCTTCGCCATCCTCCAGTTCGAAAAAGTCGCCCGGCGTTACCGTGCGCAAGGCTGGCAACAGACCATCGGTTCTTCCGGCACCGCGCGCATGCTCGCCAAAGTGCTCAAGGTCAATCGTCTCAACGACTTCGGCGACGACGGCATCACCTACGCGGGCCTGCTGCGGCTGTCGCTGCTGCTGCTGAAAGTCAGCAACGTCGAGCAACTCCGGCTCGCCGGCCTGCAAGCGCATCGCCAAAGCATCTTGCCCGCTGGTCTGGTGCTGATGCTGGCGGCATTCAAGGTGTTCGGCATCGCGCACATGTTGCCGTCGGAACCGGGCCTGCGCCTCGGCGTGTTGCACGGTTTGATGAGCCAGCATTAACCCTCACCCGGCAGATTCGTCTCCCCTTCAGCGGCCTGATCGACTACCATGCCGCCGCCGGTTTCCAAACGGGATTAATAGGGAATCCGAGGTGCTTGCACAGCATCGATCGGAACTGCCCCCGCAACTGTAGGTGCTGAGCCTGCTCCACGACTGCCACTGGGTGAACCCCGGGAAGGCCGGAGCATTGGCGATGACGCATCAGTCAGGAGACCTGCCGGCACAGTGACTGACTAACCGGCGGGGTGTCCGGGAAGGACACCGTGCCGTGCGCGTCTTCCGGGATAAGCGGCCTTGCGCTGTTGCCCTGACCGCGCTCGATGGTGTGTTTCCGAACCGTACTCTGCCGCTCCCCGTACGGTTTTCCTGGAGACTGCCTCATGCTGCTGCCCCGCGTTGCCACCCTCATCACCGGCCTGTGCCTTGGCACGCTGGCCCATGCGGCACCGACTCAATACCCGCTGACCATCGAAAACTGCGGCAGCAGCCTGACCTTTGAGCATGCTCCCGCTCGCACGGTGACCATCGGCCAGGCCGGCACGGAAATGCTCTACGCCATGGGCCTGAGCGACAAAGTCGTCGGCACCTCGCTGTGGTTCAACAATGTGCTGGCCAAGTACAAGACGCAGGACGACAAGATCGAGCGCCTGGCCGACAACGAACCGAGCTTCGAATCGGTGATCGGCAAACGCCCGGAACTGGTCGCCGTGGAGCTGGAATGGATGGTCGGCCCGCAAGGTGCGGTCGGCACTCGCGAGCAGTTTCACGAGCTGAAGATTCCGACCTACCTGCTGCCCTCCGATTGCGAAGCCAAGGACAATCTGGTCGGCGCCGACGGCACGCGACTGGCGCCATTTCGCATTGAGAGCATTTACAAGAGCGTGAGCCAACTGGCGCAGATCTTCGATGTGCAGGATCGCGGACACCAGCTCAACGAGCAACTCAAGGCCAGCCTTGCCAAGTCGATTGCCACCGCACAAGGCAAGCAACTGAAAGACGCCAGCGCGCTGGTGTGGTTCTCCAGCGCACAAATGGACATCGAGCCCTTCGTGGCCGGGCACAAAGGCATTCCCGATTTCATGCTGAGCACACTCGGTGTGCGCAACGTGGTTGAATCCGATGAGGAGTGGCCAACGGTTGGCTGGGAAACCATCGCCAAAGCCAACCCGACGTTCCTCGTCATCGCCCGCATGGATCGCCGTCGCTTCCCCGCTGACGACTATGAAAAGAAACTCGCCTTCCTGCGCAGCGATCCGGTGACGCGCAACATGGGCGCGGTGAAAAACAACCGCATCATCATTCTTGACGCCATGGCCATGCAGGCCAGCCTGCGCATGTTCGATGGCCTGGAACAATTGGCCACGGCCATCAACGGCTACGACCTGTCGAAATGAGTGCAAGCCTGATCCGCTCGTTGTTGGCCCTGGCGACATTGTTGATGGCCGTGGTGGCTGGCGTGGCCATCGGTGAAACTTCGATTGAACCGGGCGTGGTCCTGCAAGTATTGGCCAATAAGTTGTGGGGGGCCGGTTATGTGCTCGACCCCATTGATGAAGGCATCGTCTGGGACTACCGCCTGACCCGCGCACTGGTCGCCGCTGCCTGCGGTGCCGGTCTGGCGACGTGCGGGGTGATTCTGCAATCGCTGCTGCGCAACGCGTTGGCCGATCCTTATCTGTTGGGAATCTCCGCTGGCGCCTCGACCGGCGCGGTGATGGTCGCGTTGCTCGGCGTCGGTGCCGGGGTCATCTCATTGTCCGTCGGCGCCTTTGCCGGGGCGGTGACCGCCTTCGTGCTGGTGATTCTGTTGGCGCGCGTCAGCGGTTCGGCCAGCGGCACCGGGCAGATCATTCTCGCCGGCATCGCCGGCTCGCAATTGTTCAATGCGCTGACGGCATTTCTGATTACCCGCTCGGCGAGTTCCGAACAGGCGCGCGGGATCATGTTCTGGTTGCTGGGTAATCTTGGCGGCGTGCGCTGGCCATCGGTGTCGCTGGCGGTGCCGGTGGCCATCGCGGGTTTGCTGGTGTGCCTGTGGCATCGGCGGGCGCTGGATGCATTTACCTTTGGCGCGGATTCGGCGGCGTCGCTCGGCATCCCGGTACGCCGAGTGCAGATTCTGCTGATCGGTTGCTCGGCACCGGGCATGCCCGTCTGCTGCCTGCCAGTGCGCTGGGCGGCGCGGTGTTTCTGATTGCCGCTGACGTGTTGTCGCGCACGTTGATCAAGGGCCAGGTGATCCCGGTCGGGGTGATTACCGCGCTGGTCGGTGCGCCGGTGTTTGCCTTGATTCTGATTGGCCGGAGATCGGCGCGATGAGCAACGTCCTCAGTTGCTCAGGCTTGACGTTCAGGGTGCGCGGCGCCGAGCTGCTCAACGGCGTCAGCCTGGAGGTCACGCGCGGTGAAACCCTCGGCATCGTCGGGCCAAATGGCTCGGGCAAATCGACCTTGCTGAAACTGCTCGCCGGATTGCGTGAACCGAGCGCTGGCGAGGTGCTGCTGGAAGGTCAGCACCTCGGCAAAATGCACCGTCGCAGCATCGCGCAAAAACTCGCGGTGGTGGAACAGCAGGCCGACACCGACGACGGCATTCGCGTGTTCGACGCCGTTGCACTGGGCCGCACGCCGTGGCTTTCGGCGTTGCAACCGTGGTCGCATGCCGACGACGCCATCGTCCGGCAAGCGTTGACCGACGTTGACGCGACTCACCTGCGCAATCGTCTTTGGCGCAGCCTGTCGGGCGGTGAACGGCAGCGAGTGCACATCGCCCGGGCGTTGGCGCAGCGACCGCAAATTCTACTGTTGGACGAGCCGGCCAATCATCTCGACATTCAGCACCAACTGACCATTCTCAACGTGGTGCAGGCGTTGCCGGTGACCACGTTGATCGCCCTCCATGATCTTAATCAGGCGTTGAAATGCGATCGTCTGGCGGTACTGGAGCGCGGGCGGCTAGTGGCGTTGGGCGAGCCGCTGGAGGTGCTGACACCACAGCGGTTACAGGAAACATTCGGGGTCAGAGCGCATTACCTGACGGACCCGTTTGATGGGGCACAGATTCTGCGTTTTCACGCATGACGTTGTGCATGTGCGTTGTCTGCCAGACCGGGTCAGCGTCGACATCAATGATCTCGAAACCTTGGCGCTGCCAGAACGCGATGGCGCCCGGCAGAAACGGATGGGTGTGCAGGTAAATCACGTCTGCTTCGTTGGCGAGTGCCAGATCCTTGAGTGATCGATATAACGCACCGGCCAACCCTGAGCGGCGCTGCGATGGCAGGACAAACAGACGGACGATTTCCACCACTTCAAGGTCCGGATAGGGCAAGTGCGGGAAGCGCCGGTCGTAGGCGAGATAGCCGATGGAGGCAACGATCTGTCCTTCGTGGCGAGCGATCAGAAAGCGCCCTGCCCCACGCAGATAAACCTCGGTGAACCGCGCCAGATCATCAGGCATGCCGGTCGCGCTGAGCTTGGGAAACAGCTCGGCGCGAGCCTTCAGCACAAAATCAAGAACTTCAGGAATGTCGGCGTCGGTCACGGCCTGAATGGTTGGTTGATGATTCATGTAACGGCAAACACCTGAACTGCGGCTGGACACATTAACAACTCGCTACCGGTCGACGCTATCAGAAATCCCCAATCCGAATGCCATGCACAAAACCCTGTGGGAGCGAGCCTGCTCGCGAATGCGGTACATCAGACAATCAGGCTGTGACTGCCTGATTGCTTTCGCGAGCAGGCTCACTCCCACAGGGGTTGTCGTTGGAATGAGAAAACCGGAGCAATGCTCCGGTTTGTTGTCAGGCCAGTTCTTTGCGCAGCTGGCGGGCGGCGGTGACCATGTGCACCAGCGCTGCTTCGGTTTCCGGCCAGCCACGGGTTTTCAGGCCGCAATCCGGGTTGACCCACAGCCGTTCAGCGGGAATGCGCTTGGCGGCCTTGCGCAGCAGGTTGGCCATTTCCGCAGCATCCGGAATACGTGGCGAGTGGATGTCGTAGACGCCCGGGCCGATTTCGTTCGGGTAGGCGAAGGCTTCGAAAGCGTCTAGCAGTTCCATGTCGGAACGCGAGGTTTCGATGGTGATCACGTCGGCATCCATTGCCGCAATGGACTCGATGACGTCGTTGAACTCGCTGTAGCACATGTGTGTATGGATCTGCGTTTCGTCACGCACACCGGAAGCGCACAAGCGGAATACCTCGGTCGCCCAGTCCAGATAGTGCTGCCACTGGGCCTGACGCAACGGCAGACCTTCACGGAACGCCGCTTCGTCGATCTGCACGATCTTGATGCCGGCAGCTTCCAGATCAACCACTTCGTCACGGATCGCCAGCGCCAGTTGTCGCGCCTGCACTTCACGGCTGACGTCTTCACGCGGGAACGACCACATCAGCATGGTCACCGGACCGGTCAGCATGCCTTTCATGACCTTGGCGGTCAGGCCCTGAGCGTAGCGAATCCACTCCACGGTCATGGCTTTCGGACGGCTGAGGTCGCCGAAGATCACCGCCGGTTTGACGCAGCGCGAACCGTAACTCTGCACCCAGCCAAAACGCGTGAACACATAGCCGTCGAGTTGCTCGGCGAAGTACTCGACCATGTCATTTCGCTCGGCTTCACCGTGGACCAGCACGTCGAGGCCCAGACGCTCCTGGATTTCCACTGCATGGCGGATTTCGCTGTGCATGGCTTCGGTGTATTCGGCCAGGGTCAGCTTGCCTTGCTTGAACGACTGGCGCGCCAGGCGGATCGACGCGGTCTGCGGGAACGAGCCGATGGTGGTCGTCGGGAACAGCGGCAAATCGAGACCCGCGCGCTGCCTGGCGATACGCTGGGCGAACAGCGATTGACGCTGACTGTCCTTGGCGGTTATCGCCGCGACACGCGCTTGCACCGCCGGTTTGTGAATGCGTGGCGAGGCGGCACGGGCGGCCTGCACCGAACGGCTTTCGGTCAGGGCACGCAGGACTTTCGGCGCTTCGGGCTGGTTGACGGCCTGAGCCAGCACAGCCACTTCCTCACACTTCTGCACGGCGAAGGCCAGCCAGCTTTTCAGCTCGGCATCGAGCTTGTCTTCACGACCGAGATCCACCGGGCTGTGCAGCAGCGAGCAGGACGGCGCGACCCACAGGCGATCACCCAGACGCTCATGCGCATGCTGCAACGTCGCCAAGGCATTTTCCAGATCGCAGCGCCAGACGTTACGGCCGTTGACCACACCCAGCGATAACACTTTATAAGCCGGCAGACGATCAAGAATGGTCGGGTACTGCTCCGGTGCGCGCACCAGATCGATGTGCAAACCGTCGACGGGCAGATTGGCCGCTAGACCAAGGTTTTCTTCCAGGCCACCAAAGTAGGTAGCCACCAGCTTCTTCAGCGGATCGCGCTGGATCTGGTTGTAGGCACGCTCGAAAGCGTTTTTCCATTCCTGTGGCAGGTCGAGCACCAGAATCGGCTCGTCGATCTGCACCCACTCGACACCTTGAGCGGCAAGACGCGAGAAAATCTGGCCGTACAGCGGCAGCAGACGATCGAGCAGTTCCAGCTTGTCGAACTCGGCGCCCTTGGCCTTGCCCAGCCACAGGTACGTCAGCGGGCCGATGATCACTGGCTTGACGTTGTGGCCCAGCGCACGGGCTTCCTCGACTTCTTCGAACAACTGCTCCCAACCCAGCTGGAACTGTTGATCAGCGCTGAATTCCGGGACCAGATAGTGGTAGTTGGTGTCGAACCACTTGGTCATTTCCTGGGCATGGGCACCGCCGCAGCAGCTGTCGCTGACGCCACGCGCCATGCCGAACAGGGTTTGCAGACTGGCTTTGCCATCGTGCGGACGGAAACGCTCAGGGATCACCCCGAACATCAGCGAGTGCGTCAGCACCTGGTCGTACCAGGCGAAATCGCCGACTGGCAGCAGTTCAATCCCGGCGTTTTTCTGCAAGTCCCAGTGCGCCTTGCGCAGCTCGCGACCCAATTCACGCAGGCCTGCCTCGTTCAGTTCTCCTTTCCAGAACGCCTCTTGCGCTTTCTTCAGTTCGCGGTCGCGACCGATGCGCGGAAATCCAAGGGAATGGGCCAGTGCCATAACAAACAACTCCAATGTCTTGTTGATGGCGGCCATTGTCGACAGCGGTCAAGATTGAGACAAACTCATTTTAATCTTGATGATCACGAGTTCTACTCATGATCACAGCAATCACTGGAAAACGCTTTGGCACTGTTGCGATAACAGAATGACCGAGCGGTTTCCCTGCAGGATATAGCTGCGCAGATCAAGCGCTGCGTGGCGCTGACGACGCCCTTTGAATACTCGATGGCGCCTCCCTGTAAACCCACGAAAATCTTGCCGTCGCGGCCTCCGATTTCGATCTATGGTTAGATCGAAATGGCAGTATTTCCAACGGACTAATGGTTGCGACAGTCCCTGTCTGAGCCTATGTTGCACGCGAGTCTTTTCCCCGCGAATGGAACGCGATCAACACCACAAAGAGGTGAAGAAATGTCTAAGGAATCACGCCCTGCCGTACTTGGGCTGATCGGCAATACTCCGCTAGTGCAAGTCACCCGCTTCGACACTGGTCTGTGCACACTGTTTCTCAAACTCGAATCGCAGAACCCCGGCGGTTCGATCAAGGATCGTATCGGTCTGGCGATGATCGATGCGGCTGAACGCGATGGTCGCCTGCAACCCGGCGGCACCATCGTCGAGGCCACTGCCGGCAACACCGGCCTCGGTCTGGCACTGGTTGGCCGCGCCAAAGGCTATCGTGTGGTGCTGGTGGTGCCGGACAAAATGTCTACCGAAAAAGTCCTGCACCTGAAGGCCATGGGCGCCGAGGTGCACATCACCCGCTCCGACGTCGGCAAGGGCCATCCCGAGTATTATCAGGACGTCGCCGCCCGTTTGGCGAAAGACATTCCCGGCGCATTCTTCGCCGACCAGTTCAACAACCCGGCCAACCCACTGGCCCACGAATGCAGCACCGCGCCGGAAATCTGGGCACAGACCGAACATGATCTGGACGCCATCGTCGTCGGTGTCGGTTCGGCGGGGACGCTGACCGGCCTGAGTCGCTTCTTCAAGCGGGTGCAACCGGATCTGGAAATGGTCCTCGCCGATCCGATCGGCTCGGTCATGGCGCAATACAGCCGTGACGGCACGATGCCGACGCCCGGTTCATGGGCGGTGGAAGGCATTGGCGAGGACTTCATTCCGTCGATTACCGATCTCTCCAGCGTGCGTCACGCCTACTCGATCAGCGACGAGGAAAGCTTCTCTCACGCCCGCCAGTTGCTCAAGGCCGAAGGCATTCTGGGTGGTTCCTCGACCGGCACCCTGCTCGCCGCCGCGCTACGTTATTGCCGCGAACAGACCGAGCCGAAACGCGTGGTCAGCTTCGTTTGCGACACCGGTACGCGTTATCTGTCGAAGGTCTACAACGACCAGTGGATGACCGATCAGGGCCTGTTGCAGCGCAAGGGTTACGGCGATTTACGTGACTTGATCGCTCGGCGTTTCGAAGATGGCCGCGTCATCAGCGTCGGCCCTGACGACACCCTGCTGACCGCGTTCCAGCGCATGCGCCTGGCGGATGTTTCGCAACTGCCAGTGCTGGTGGAAGGCAAGCAACTGGTCGGCGTGATCGACGAATCCGACATCCTCCTGCCGGTGCACGAAGATGCCGCGCGCTTCAGTCAATCGGTCTCCAGCGTGATGACTGACAAACTGCAAACCCTCGCCCCCGGCGCTACGCTTGCCGAACTCGAAGCGGTGCTCAGCCGTGGCCTCGTCGCGATCATTGCCGACGCCTCAGGCTTCCACGGTCTGATCACCCGCACCGACATGCTCAACCAATTACGGAGATCCCTCGCATGAGTCAGCACGACGATAAATCCCAAGGCTTCGCGACCCGGGTGATCCACGCCGGGCAGGCGCCGGACCCGACCACCGGCGCACTGATGCCGCCGATCTACGCCAACTCCACCTATCTGCAAGACAGCCCCGGCGTGCACAAGGGTTTCGATTACGGGCGCTCGCACAACCCGACGCGTTTTGCCCTCGAGCGCTGCGTTGCCGATCTCGAAGGCGGCACGCAGGCCTTCGCGTTCGCCTCGGGGCTGGCGACGATTTCGACCGTGCTGGAATTGCTCGATGCCGGTTCGCACATTGTCTCTGGCAACGATCTGTACGGCGGCACATTCCGCCTGTTCGACAAGGTGCGTCAGCGCAGTGCCGGGCACCGTTTCAGCTTTGTCGATCTGACGGATCTGTCGGCGTTCGAAGCCTCGTTGCAGGACGACACGCGCATGGTCATGGTCGAAACGCCGACCAACCCGCTGCTGAGCCTGTCAGACCTGGCGGCCATCGCCCGTATCTGCCGGGCACGCGGGATCATCTCGGTGGCTGACAATACCTTTGCCAGCCCGTATATCCAGCGCCCGCTGGAGCTGGGTTTCGACATCGTCCTGCACTCGACCACCAAGTACCTGAACGGCCACTCCGATGTGATCGGCGGTATTGCCGTGGTTGGCCAGAACGCTGAGCTGGCCGAGAAGCTCGGCTTTTTGCAGAACGCAGTCGGCGCCATCGCCGGTCCGTTCGATGCGTTTCTGACCCTGCGCGGGGTGAAAACCCTGGCGCTGCGCATGGAGCGTCATTGCAGCAACGCACTGGATCTGGCGCAGTGGCTGGAGCAGCAGCCGCAGGTCAAACGGGTCTATTACCCAGGACTGGAATCGCACCCGCAACACGCCTTGGCCAAGCGCCAGATGCGTGGTTTCGGCGGCATGATCTCGGTGGATCTGAACAGCGATCTGGCCGGCGCGCGACGCTTCCTCGAGAACGTGAAGATCTTTGCCTTGGCGGAAAGCCTCGGTGGCGTCGAGAGCCTGATCGAGCACCCGGCGATCATGACTCACGCGACCATCCCGGCGGACACCCGCGCGAAACTCGGCATCGGTGATGGGCTGGTGCGCCTGTCGGTGGGGGTCGAGGATGTCGAAGACCTGCGCGCCGATCTGGCGCAGGCGCTGCGGTCGATCTGACCTGGCGAGAACGACAAAGCCCGCAGGAAGCGGGCTTTGGAGTTCGAGTAGGCGGCCAGTGCTGGTCTCTGGCTTACAAGGTTTATCGGGCCTCCCACAGTACCGGGCCAAATTGAAAAGGTACGGCCTCGGCTGCTTCACACGGCATAAGGGCTGGATCTCAGCGCGGAGATCTTTCTAACCGTGTACCCTTCGGAGCGCGCCCCACGCCCCCTTGCTATCCGATTGCGCATCAGTCTGCGTCTTCGCCTACACCTTTGAGCCTAGCAAAGGCTCGCTCGCCCAGACTGGCATTTTTAGATTGATTTCGCCTTTGCCCGCCAGGTGAAGGAAACGAAACGCCTAACGCCCGTCGATCCCCCCGCCATGCCGTAACGGTTCAGCGATCTATACTGATTCAGTTCGATACTTATTACGTCGACACCCGTGCGCCTGACGGTGCGCTCGTGCCTTTCGCCAACCAGATCAACCCGAGCCAATGAGTCGTAGCGCCAGTCATCGTACGGCGGACGATGCGTTAACGCTTTGTGGCTGCCGGGTCGTGGAGAAAATCATGAAATACAGGCTTTTGTCAGGCGTGGTTCTGGCGGTTGCGGCTGCGGTTGTAGTGCCTGGGGCATGGGCGGCGCAGCCTCAGGCGGTGGCTTCTGATGGTTCTGATCATGTCGGTGCCGGCGCGGTGGCTTCCGACGGTTCCGATCATGTCGGTGCCGGTGCGGTGGCTTCAGACGGTGCTGATCATGTCGGCGCCAGTGCGGTAGCTTCAGACGGTTCCGATCATGTCGGCGCAGGCGCGGTGGCTTCTGACGGTTCAGATCATGTCGGTGCCGGCGCGGTAGCTTCAGACGGTTCCGATCACGTCGGCGCAGGCGCTGTGGCTTCTGACGGGGCTGATCATGTCGGTGTCGGTGCCGGCGCCCTGGCAGCCGATGGCGCTGATCGTACGGGCATCAATCGATTTGCCTATTCCCGTGTCGGTGTCGGCTCTGATCGGGTCGCTTCGGCGCTGATGACCGGCAGTTATTCCGACCAGTTCAACAGCCCTCAATAACCCCTTCTCTTGCGGGGAACGGCATCCCTGTAGGAGCTGTCGAGTGCAACGAGGCTGCGATCTTTTGATCTTGTCTGTTAAAAACAAGATCAAAAGATCGCAGCCTGCGGCAGCTCCTACAGGGGGGATTTTATGGGTCGACTTGTGCCATCAGGTCGGGCACTGATTCCGGGCGTTTCGCATAACGCTGGGCCAGCACCGCGCAGACCATCAATTGAATCTGATGGAACAGCATCAACGGCAGAATCAACACGCCAATGGTGCTGCCGGCAAACAACACCTGCGCCATCGGTACACCGGTGGCCAGGCTCTTTTTCGAGCCACAGAACAGAATGGTGATGCGGTCTTCCTGACTGAAGCCGAAGGCCTTGCCCAGCAGCGTCGATGCCAACAACACCAGCGCCAGCAGGATGCAGCAAACCACCACCAGCCCGAGCAGATCGACGACCGGAATCTGATGCCAGATGCCTTCGTTGACCGCCTCGCTGAACGCGCCGTAAACCACCAACAGAATCGAACCCTGATCGACGAACTTCAGCCAGTTCTTGTTGCGCCCCACCCATGCGCCGATCCAGCGGCGGGCGATCTGCCCGGCAACGAATGGCAGGAGCAATTGCACGCTGATTTTCAGGATCGCGTCCAGCGTCGAACCGCCATCACCGTGAACGTTGAGCAACAGTGTCACCAGCAATGGCGTGAGGAATATGCCGAACAGGCTCGACGCCGCTGCGCTGCAAATCGCCGCCGGAATATTGCCCCGCGCCAGCGAAGTAAAGGCAATTGCTGATTGCACCGTGGCCGGCAATGCGCAGAGGTAGAGCATGCCCATGTACAGCTTGTCGCCGACCAGCGGTGACAACAGCGGTTTCAACGCTAACCCCAGAATCGGGAACAACACAAAGGTCAGGCCGAACACCAGCAAGTGCAGGCGCCAGTGACCGGCACCGGCGATGATCGACTCGCGAGAGAGTTTGGCCCCGTGCAGGAAAAACAGCAGCGCGATGGCGAGGTTGGTCAGCCAGCCGAAGCCGACCGCGACCTGGCCGCTGGCCGGCAGGAAGCTGGCGAGCAGCACGACGCCGATCAGGGTCATGGTGAAGTTGTCGGGCAGGAATCTTGGGCGCGTCATGGTTTGCTCATCCGGGGGTTGCCAGTACGTGACAGCGACTTTAACGTGAGTGCAAATTACCGACTAACGCCGAAGATCCTCCAGATGCCGCCAAAAGGACACGACAAAAGCGTCAGACGCAGCATTCCCGGGCTGCCCAGCCTGCCGCGTCCGTTGTACGGGCGCACCGAATCACTGCCTAATCGTGCGTTGACCCGTCGTCATAGTCACCCGTGGGTGCAATTGTCGTACGCGATTCAGGGTGTGCTCGAAGTGCAGACCAGCGCCGGCCGCTTCGTCGCGCCGCCGGAGCGCGCGGTGTGGATTCCGGCGGGTGTGCCGCATCGGGTGTTCAGTTCGCCGCACACCGAGATGCGTAGTCTGTACATCGATTGCAGCGTCGCCGGTTGGGCCGCCGAGCGTTGCCATGTGCTCGGGGTCAGCGATTTGCTCAGGGAACTGATCCGCGCCTTCAGTCAGGTGCCGGTGGAGTACGACCAGAGCGGCGCACACGGGCGGCTCGCGCAGGTGATCCTCGATCAACTCGCCGAAGCCCCGCCGATCGACCTGATGCTGCCGCTGCCACAAGACGCCCGCCTGAAGCAGATCTACCAGAGCCTGGAGCAGCATCCGGAACAGCAGACCACGCTGAGTCACTGGAGCGAAAAATTCGGCGTCACCGAGAAAACCCTCACGCGGCTGTTTCTGCGCGACACCGGCTTGACCTTCCGCGCCTGGCGGCAACGCTTGCGCTTGCTCGGCGCACTGACACCGCTGGAGCGCGGCGAACGCGTTACCGACGTGGCATTGGCCTGCGGATATGACTCGACCTCGGCGTTCATTTCAGCATTCCGCCAGCAGTTCGGAGAGACACCGGGGGAATTTTTCCGCTGAATAACCCGATAATTATCGAACTTGCGCGAGCCTTTGCTCGAAGTTCAAGGTAGAGTTACGTCCATCGAAAATCTTTCTGCACGCTTCACAATAACAATGATGAACAACCCTTTTGAGAACCTGACGGCGGTAATGACATGATCGAAGTCACTGAAGTTTCCATTGCCCAGTTGCGCGCGGCGCTGCAATCCGGCCAGACCACTTCGGTCGAGCTGGTGCAGGCTTATCTGGCGCGAATCGATGCCTACGATGGCGCGGACAGCGCCACCGCACTCAACGCGGTGGTCGTGCGTAACCCCGACGCACTGCAAGAAGCGCAGGCCGCCGACGACCGTCGCGCCAAAGGCGAAACCCTCGGTCCGCTCGATGGCATTCCCTACACCGCCAAGGACAGCTACCTGGTCAAAGGCCTCACCGCCGCGTCCGGAAGCCCGGCATTTGTCGATCTTGTCGCGCACCGCGATGCATTCACCATCGAGCGCCTGCGCGCCGCCGGGGCGATCTGCCTGGGCAAGACCAACATGCCGCCGATGGCCAATGGCGGCATGCAGCGCGGCGTCTACGGTCGCGCCGAAAGTCCGTATAACGCCGATTACCTGACCGCACCCTTTGCCTCCGGCTCGTCCAACGGTGCCGGCACCGCCACGGCCGCGAGTTTTGCCGCATTCGGTCTGGCCGAAGAAACCTGGTCGAGCGGTCGCGGCCCGGCGTCGAACAACGGTTTGTGCGCCTACACGCCTTCGCGCGGCGTGATTTCGGTGCGCGGCAACTGGCCGCTGACGCCGACCATGGACGTCGTCGTGCCTTATGCGCGGACCATGGCTGATCTGCTCGAAGTGCTCGACGTCGTGGTCGCTGAAGACACCGACACCCGTGGCGATCTGTGGCGCCTGCAACCGTGGGTGCCGATCCCCAGCGTGATGTCCGTGCGCCCTGCTTCCTACGCGGAACTGGCGGTGAAGGCCGACGCTCTGGCCGGCAAACGTCTGGGCGTGCCGAAGATGTACATCAACGCCGACCCCGACGCAGGCACCAGCATAGAGCCGGGCATCGGTGGCCCGACCGGGCAACGCATCAACACCCGTGAATCAATGATCGACCTGTGGAAACAGGCGCGCGCCGCCCTGGAAGCCGCCGGCGCCGAAGTCATCGAAGTCGATTTCCCGCTAGTCTCCAATTGCGAAGGCGACCGTCCTGGCGCGCCGACCGTGTTCAATCGCGGCATCGTCTCCAAAGAATTCCTGCACCACGAACTGTGGGATCTGTCGGCCTGGGCCTTCGATGATTTCCTGCGGGCCAACGGTGATCCAAAGCTCAATCGCCTGGTCGATGTCGACGGGCCGAAAATCTTCCCGCACGACCCAGGCACCCTGCCCAACCGCGAAGGTGATCTGGCCGCTGGCATGGATGAATACGTGCGCATGGCCGAGCGTGGCATCACGCCGTGGGATCAGATTCCAACATTGCCCGACGGTCTGCGCGGCCTGGAGAAGACCCGCAAGCTCGATCTGGAAGACTGGATGGATGCGCTGAAACTCGACGCCGTACTGTTCCCGACGGTGGCCGACGTCGGTCCGGCGGATGCCGATGTTAATCCGCAATCGGCGGATATCGCCTGGAGCAACGGTGTCTGGGTCGCCAACGGCAACCTCGCGATCCGTCACCTCGGCGTGCCGACGGTAACGGTGCCAATGGGCGTCATGGCCGACATCGGCATGCCGGCCGGATTGACCTTCGCCGGTCGCGCTTATGACGATTCGACGCTGCTGCGTCTGGCCTCGGCGTTTGAATCGACAGGCTCCAAGCGTTTGGTGCCGCCGCGCACGCCGCCGCTGTCCTGAACAAAAACGGGGTCGGGTTGATCAGTCCCGACCCCGTTTGCAGTCAGCGATCCGCCAACTCCTCCAGCAAATCGGCTGACGGCACGAAATACAGGCTGCCGGTAACAGCGGTGCTGAAATCCAGCAACTTGTCGTAATTGCCCACTGGCTTACCGACGAACATGTTTTCCAGCATCTGCTCCATCGGTTCGGGCGAACGCGCGTAGCCGATGAAAAACGTGCCGAACTCCCCCGCTCCCGGCCGACCGAACGGCATGTTGTCGCGCAGGATCTTCACTTCCTCGCCCGCCGCGTCAGTGATCGTGGTCAGCGCACTGTGGGAATTGCTCGGTTTGACGTCGTCACCCAGTTCGATATCCGATAACTTCGTGCGCCCGATCACTCGCTCTTGGGCCTCGACACTCAAACCGTTCCACGCGGTCATGTTGTGCAGATACTTCTGCACCAGCACGTAACTGCCGCCGCTGAAGTCCGCATCCTCATCACCGACGATGGTGAAATTCACCGCTTTGCGGCCGACCGGGTTTTCCGTGCCGTCGACAAAACCGATGATGCTGCGCATGTCGAAATAGCGGAACCCCTGAACCTCGTCGACCACCGTCACGGCATCGCCGAGTACGGCCATGATCTGTGTGGCCAGCTCAAAACACAGGTCCATCTGATCGGCGCGGATGTGCAGCAACAAGTCACCCGGTGTGGCCGGTGCGTGGCGCCCTGCGACGCCGAACTCGCGAAAACCGTGCAATGACGCCGGACGTGGACTGCCGAACAGGCGATCCCAGGCATTCGAAGAAAAACCGCAGATACACGTCAGGTTGCCCGCCGGTACGCGCTTGCCCACCGAGCGCACCAGCCCGGCGACATCGCCGCACCAGCCCTTCACTTTTTCCGCTGCGTCGGGGCCGGCATTGAGCGTTGCGACGATGAAAATCGCACTGCTGGTGATCGGACTGCCGACTGCTTGAGGTTCCAGAGGGTCGTTGCTCATCGCTGAAATAGTCGCTCCAAAAAAAGAGGTTCGAGAAAGGATCTAATCGCCGCCGCGCACCCGACACTTCGTTTTTAACGAACTGTTGCGCAGAAATAAACGATTTTTCTTTGCCGCAGCGTCGTCGCTAGCATGACCTCGTCTGACTCTAAACCAATAAGACCGGGAGCGTGACATGCCAGCCACGAACATCAATATCGGCGAACCGTGGATGTGGGGCGCCTTCATCGTTTTCGTTCTTGCCATGCTGGCATTGGACCTGTTTGTCTTCGGCGGACGCAAGGCGCACCGCGTGTCAGTGCGCGAAGCGTTGTCTTGGGTCATTGCCTGGTGCCTGCTGGCGCTGAGCTTTGCCGGCCTGCTCTGGTGGTATCTGAACGGCAGCTTTGGCGGCGAAATCGCCCGACAGAAAACCCTCGAATTCCTCACCGGTTATCTGATCGAACAATCGCTGTCGATCGATAACATGTTCGTCTTTGTGATGATCTTCAGCTACTTCGCCGTGCCCCCGGAGTTGCAGCGCCGGGTGCTGCTGTACGGTGTGCTCGGGGCGATCGTGATGCGCGCGGTGATGATCTTTGCCGGTGTGTGGCTGGTCTCGCAGTTCGAATGGCTGCTGTACGCGTTCGGTGTGTTCCTGATCGTCACCGGGATCAAGATGCTGGTGTTCGCCGAGCAGCAACCGGATCTGGATAAGAATCCGTTGCTGCGCTGGGTGCGTGGGCATTTGCGCATCACCAGCGGTTTTCATGGCGAGCGGTTCTTCGTCCTGCAAAACGGCGTGCGCTGGGCGACGCCGATGTTTCTGGTGCTGGTGCTGATCGAGGCCAGCGACCTGATGTTCGCGGTCGACAGCATCCCGGCGATCTTCGCCGTCACCACCGATCCGTTCATTGTCTTCACTTCGAATATCTTCGCGATCATGGGCTTACGCGCGCTGTACTTCCTGCTGGCGGACATGGCTGACCGCTTTCATTTGCTCAAGTATGGGCTGGCGATTGTGCTGGTGTTTATCGGCGGCAAGATGGTGTTGATGCCGTGGCTGCACATGCCGGTGGAGTGGTCGCTGGCGGTGGTGGGAGGGGTGATTCTCGGCTCGGTCCTGCTGAGCCTGCTCATCTCCCGCAAAGAGAACCGCACGCACTCCCTGTAGGAGCTGCCGCAGGCTGCGATCTTTTGACTTTGATTTTTAAAAACAAGATCAAAAGATCGCAGCCTGCGTCAGCTCCTACAGGGGGATTTCGTCTGGACGAAGGTTATTTATCGGATTTGATGCTGGTCCAGACGCGGGTGCGTACGCGTTCGAGTTTCTGCGGCAATGGCTGGACGACGTAGAGGTTTTTCAGCGCTTCGGGAGTCGGTGTCAGGTTCGGGTTGTCGGTGATCTCTTTGTTGATCAGCGGGATCGAATCCTTGTTCGCATTCGGGTATCCGAGGAAGTCACTGATCGGCGCGATGACTTTTGGATCAAGCAGGGTGTTGAGGAATTCGTGGGCCTCTTCGACGTTCTTCGCGCTCTTCGGAATCGCGAAGGTGTCGAACCAGATCGGCGCGCCCTCCTTCGGCAAGCGCCAGTCGACGACCACACCATTTTTCGCCTCTTTGGCGCGGTTGCCGAACTGATAGAAACTGCCGGAGTAACCGATGGCCACGCAGATGTCGCCATTGGCGATATCGGTCATGTATTTGGCCGAGTTGAAGTAGGTCACGTAAGGACGAACCTTGAGCATCAACTCCTTGGCTTTTTCGTAATCGGCGGGGTTTTGGCTGTTTGGGTCGAGGCCGAGGTAATGCAGGGCCAGCGGGAGGATTTCCGTCGGTGAATCGAGCATCGCTACACCGCAGGATTTGAGCTTTTCCATGTTCTGCGGCTTGAACACCAGATCCCAGCTGTCCACCGGCGCGTTATCGCCCAATGCCGCCTTGACCTTGGCCGGGTTGAAGCCGATCAGCACGGTGCCGACCATGTAAGGCACGCCATACTGGTTGCCCGGATCGTTCTTGCCCAGCAGTTTCAACAACTCCGGATCCTGGTGGCTCCAATTCGGCAGCTTGGACTTGTCGAGTTTCTGGAACACGCCGGCCTTGATCTGCGTTTCGAGGAACTGGTTCGACGGCACCACGAGGTCGTATCCAGAGTTGCCGGTCAGCAATTTGGCTTCGAGGGATTCGTTGGTGTCGAAGGTGTCCCAGGTCACTTTGATGCCGCTTTTCGCAGCGAAATCCTTGGGCACGGCCGGCAGGATATAATCCGCCCAGTTGTACACGCGCAGTTCGCGTTGCTCGGCCTGGACAGCGCTGGCCAGCAGCGTCAGCCCACACACGGTGGCGCCCAGAATGCGTTTCATCGTGACCATGGTTGTTTCCCCAGAATGCGGCGTGAGTTCGATGGTTTTTATGTTCTGTACACGGCAGCGGCTGCAAGGGTAGCCGAGGGCAAAAAAGATCCAGCGTCTAGTTGTGGTTTTGATTCTTGCCGACAGCGTAGACGGATCACAGTGGGGAATGGGCCAAAAGGGGATCGATATGGCCAATATGAATGACCACCGGGATGCGTGAGCATCCCGCAGATCACTTGTGGCGAGGGGATTTATCCCCGTTGGGCTGCGAAGCGGCCCCCTTCAACCCAGGGGAGAAACGCATTCGCTGATTTCACGACTGCTGCGCAGCCGAACGGGGATAAATCCCCTCGCCACAGTTTTAGCTGCGGGATGACTCAGTCTGCGTACTCCAGTTTCGCCGCCCTGCTCTGCTGGACCTGGCCGCGTGTCGCCAGGCAGTAATACAGCGGAACGGTGACGACCAGACCCACCAGCCACGACAGATCCGCGCCGTCGACCAGATTAGCGTAAGGCCCGACATACAGCGACGTATTGGCGAATGGTAGCTGCACGATAATGCCGATGAAGTAGGCAATGATCGCGTGCAGATTGAAGCGCCCGTAAACCCCGCCGTCAGCCCGGAAGATCGAGGTGATGTCGTAGTTGCCACGCTTGATCAGGTAGAAGTCGATCAGGTTGATCGAGGCCCACGGCACCAGCACCAGCAACAGCGCCAGAATCAAACCGATGAACTCGGAAATGAAGTCCGCCGAGGCGCCGAGCGCCACCACGCAGCAGCCCGCCAGCACCACGCTCGACAACATCACGCGCACCTTGATGTTCGGCGTCCATTGGCTGGCGAATGTCTGGATCGAGGTGATGATCGACAGCACCGCACCATACAGATTCAACGCGTTGTGGCTGATGATATTGAGCAGAAACAACACCATCAGAATCGGCCCCAGCCATCCGGTGGACTGCTTGACCGCAACCATCGCTTCGGTGCCTTCCGGCGTCGCCAGCACCGCAACAGCGCCGAAGCTGAATGACAGAATCGTGCCCAGCGTCGCGCCCAGATAGGTCGTCCAGAACGGCTTGGCGATGCCGATGTCGGCTGGCAGATAACGCGAATAGTCAGAGACGTACGGCGAGAAACTGATCTGCCAGATGATCCCCAGCGACACTGTCGCCAGCCAGCCGGACAGGTTGAAACTGCCACGGGTGAAGAAGTCCGCCGGCAAGTCATGGGCGAAGATGTAGATGAAACCGGCGAGCAACGCGCTGCCCATCACCGAGGTGCCAATGCGGTTCAGCGTGTGAATGAAGTTGTAGCCGATCACGCCGATGGCCGTGGCGGCCAATGCGCCGATCAGAATGCTCAACGGCGCCGGCACCGACGGCGCAATGCCGACGATGGATTTCCCCGCGAGGACAATGTTGGAAATGAAGAAGCCGATGTAAATGATCGCCGCGAAAAACACGATCAACAGTGCACCATAACGACCGAACTGACCGCGACTCTGGACCATCTGCGGAATGCCCATGCGCGGGCCTTGTGCCGATGCCAGCGCAATCACCACCCCGCCGATCATGTGCCCCAGCGCAATCGCCAGCAGGCCCCAGAGCAAATCGAGATGGAACACCTGAACCACCATGGCGCCGGTGACGATGGGCAGTGGCGCAATGTTGGTGCTGAACCAAAGGGTGAAAAGGTCGCGGGCCTTCCCGTGGCGTTCCGCGAGTGGGACGTAATCGACCGTGTGATTCTCGATCAACGGATCTTGCCGGGACATCTGGGACATATGCATGAACTCGAGTTTGTCTGTTCTTATCGTTGTATGAAGCCAAACCGGGGGGACTCTCTGGCCGCCCCTCAGATGCGAACCATATTATGGTATTCCAGACTTTGCACAAGACTGATCCGGCAGTTTACACGCCATCTGATCCGCTATCCTCGCTGATCACGCTCTCCTTTGACTAGGCAAAAGCCCCGTAAACATTGACTTTCCGACGAAAGCAGCACGTTTATCGGCTCAACTGTAAATCTCTTGCAAAGAATGTATTACGGTATACCATCAGACCTACAAACACATAAAATCGAGTCATAACACCCGAGGACCACCCAATGATCGATGCTGCCATCTATAAACAAGTCATGGGCTCGTTCCCGTCCGGCGTCACCGTTATCACCACGCTGGATGACGACGGCCAGATCGTCGGCCTGACCGCCAGCGCGTTCAGTTCGCTGTCGATGGACCCGGCGCTGGTGCTGTTCTGCCCCAACTACAGCTCCGATTCCTATCCAGTGCTGATCAAGAACAAGCGCTTTGCCATTCACGTTTTGTCCGGCGGACAGCAAAGCGAAGCCTATGCCTTCGCGCGCAAAGGCAAGGACAAGGCGCAGGGCATCGAGTGGACGTTGAGCGAGTTGGGCAACCCGATCCTGGCCAATGCGACGGCGGTGATCGAGTGCGAGTTGTGGCGCGAATACGAAGGGGGCGACCACGCGATCATGGTCGGCGCGGTGAGAAACCTGATCGTGCCTGAGCAGGTTGCCGGACCGCTGGTGTATTGCCACGGCAAGATGGGTGCGCTGCCTGCCGTTGCTTGATTCCCCAAAACAACACGTAACCCTGTGGGAGCGAGCCTGCTCGCGAAGAGGGTGTGTCAGACAACGATGGGTTGAATGACACACCGCTTTCGCGAGCAGGCTCTCTCCCACAGATTTTAGGGTGTTTGTGCGGGCGAAATCAGGTGCGGAACCGGCTTACCAGTTGATTCAACGTCTGTGACAACGCCGTCAGATTCTGCGCGTCCTTGCGCGTCGAATCCGCCAGGCTCGCCACCAACTGCGCATCGCCATGAATCTGGCTGATGTGCCGATTGATGTCCTCGGCCACTTGATGCTGTTCTTCCGCCGCCGTGGCGATCTGCGTGTTCATGTCGCGGATCACGTCCACCGATTCGCGGATCAACTCGAAACTCGCCCGCGCCTCATTGATCGACACCACAGTCTCCTGCGACACCTCGAGGCTCGCATGCATCTGCTTGCCCATCTGATGCGTGCGTCGCGCGAGGTTGCCGAGCAAGGCGTCGATCTCGCCGGTGGAATCCGCCGTGCGCTTGGCCAGCGCGCGCACTTCATCGGCAACCACGGCAAAACCACGGCCCTGCTCTCCCGCCCGCGCCGCTTCAATTGCCGCATTCAGCGCGAGCAGATTGGTCTGCTCGGCAATCGAGCGGATGGTGCCGAGAATCGACTGGATGTCGGTGCTGTCCTGCTCCAGTTGCTGCATCGATTCGGCGCTGTGGCCGATCTCCTGACTCAAGCGCCCGACATTGCTCACCGCCGCATCGATCTGCTGCTGCCCGGTGTGGGCCTGACGCTGGCCGTTATCAGCCGAGTCCGCGGCCTGGCTGCACGAACGCGCAACTTCGTTGGAGGTGGCGACCATTTCATGAAACGCCGTCGAGACCATGTCCACCGCCTCGCGCTGCCGTGAGGCCACTTCCGCCATTTCCGCCGAGACCTCGGTGGCGCTTCCGGAGCTGCTGTGAATCTGCCCGGCCGCCTGACCGATACGCTGAATCAACGTGCGAATCGCTTCAAGGAACTGATTGAACCAGCCAGCCAGTTGCGCCGTTTCATCCTGCCCGCGCACCTCCAGCCGCGCCGTCAGATCGCCCTCGCCCTGCGCAATCCCTTCCAGCCCACTGGCGACCCCGCGAATCGGCTTGACCATCAAGCCGGCAAACCACGCGCCCGCCATGGCGAACAGCAGTGCGCAAACGGCAGCGATGGCGCCGATGATCCAGGTCAAACGTGTGGCGCCGGCCATGACTTCACTGGCCTTGACCACACCGACAAAACGCCAGCCCAGCGCTTCCGACGGCCAGACCAGCGCCATGTAACGCTCGCCAGCAAGCTCCACTTCGACAAGACCTTTGCCAGCCTCGGCCAGTTGTTGGTAACCATCGCCCAAGGCGTCGAGTTTCTTGAAGTTATGCGCCGGATCGCTCGGGTCAACCAACACTGTGTTGTTGGCTTCCATCAGCATCAGATAACCGCTGTCCCCGAGGCGGATCTGCTTGACCAGATCGGTCAGTTGCTTGAGCGACACATCGATATTCACAACCCCGGCGTTGCTGCCCAACTGATTGTTGAAACTGCGCACGGTACTCACCAGCACCACGTCGTCCGCCGCCCAGTAATAGGCATCGGTGCGCAGGGTCTTGCCGGGGTTGGCCATCGCGGTTTGGTACCAGGGCCGCGTGCGCGGATCGTAACTGGCCAGCTGCGGGTCGCCCGGCCAGAACAGATAGCCGCCCTCCTGCGTCCCCAGCGAGAGATAGGTGTAAGCCGGGTGGGCCTTGGCCAGACCGGCGAATAGCGTGAACACTTGCTGATCCTGCGGCCCCAGCGGGATCTGCGCGGCATCACTGCTCAGATAGCGCTTGAGGCTGCCATCAGTCCCCTGCAATTGCGGATGCTCAGCCAGATACGCGACGTTCTGGCTGATGCCTTCAAAGAACAGCTGCATGGCGTTCTCGACCTGACGCACCTCACGCCCGGTGCTGTCGATGAAGTTGTCACGTGCCCCCTCGCGCACGTTGAGAATGATCAGCACCGCTACCAGCAGCACCGGCAGGCTGGCGATGGCCGCGAATGCCAAGGTCAATTTTTGTTTGATGTTCATCTACTGCGCCTTCCTTGTTCGAAGTGTCGGTCAGAAATATTTTGCGGATATTCCGTATTATGGTATACCAATATTCAATCAACCGACCAGCCGTCTCGAAGGCGTGCTTGAATGGTGAGAAGACTTGCGAGCGTTCAGCGCTCATGCCAGTGACACAGGCCCGCAAACGACCGGCCATCAACAAAAGATCCGAGGTAGCGTCATGAAATTTTCCCTGTTCGTACACATGGAACGCTGGGACGAAAGCGTCAGCCACCGCCAACTGTTCGAAGACCTGACCGAACTGACCCTGATGGCCGAGGCCGGCGGTTTCAGCACCGTGTGGATCGGCGAACACCACGCCATGGAATACACCATCTCGCCGAGCCCGATGCCGCTGCTGGCCTACCTCGCGGCGAAAACCACGACCATCCACCTCGGCGCCGGCACCATCATCGCGCCGTTCTGGCACCCGTTGCGGGTCGCCGGTGAATGCGCCTTGCTCGACGTCATCAGCAACGGCCGCATGGAAGTCGGCCTGGCCCGTGGCGCTTATCAGGTTGAATTCGACCGCATGGCCGGCGGCATGCCTGCCTCATCCGGCGGCCAGGCACTGCGCGAAATGGTCCCGGTGGTCCGCGCCCTGTGGCAAGGCGACTACGCCCACGACGGCGACATCTGGAAATTCCCCACTTCGACCAGCGTGCCGAAGCCGATTCAAAAACCGAATCCGCCGATGTGGATCGCCGCCCGCGACCCGGACTCGCACAACTTCGCCGTGGCCAACGGCTGCAACGTCATGGTCACGCCGCTGATGAAAGGCGACGAAGAAGTCCTCGACCTGAAAAACAAGTTCCAGACAGCGCTGGACAACAATCCAGACGTGCCACGTCCGCAACTGATGGTGCTACGCCACACCCACGTGCACACCGCTGATAACCCTGACGGCTGGAAAGTCGGCGCCAAAGCGATCTCGCGTTTCTACCGCACCTTCGATGCGTGGTTCGGCAACAAGGCAACGCCGGTCAACGGCTTCCTCGACCCAAGTCCGGAAGAGAAGTTTGCCGGACGTCCGGAGTTTGAACTGGAAAGCCTGCACAAGACCGCCATGATCGGCACGCCGGAAGAAATCATTCCGCGCATCAAGTATTACCAGGAACTGGGTGTGGATGAGTTCAGCTTCTGGTGTGACAACAGCTTGCCGCATGCGGAGAAGAAGAAATCGCTGGAGCTGTTTATCAAGCATGTGGTGCCGGCGTTTCGGTGAGCGTACGGAATTCAGTGTTCGATAAATGAAAAACGCCCCGGTTAATTTGGGGCGTTTTTTTGTTTTCGTCGACGCCGGATGAGCTCAACGACATGATTTTAATCCCTTCATTCCAAAGTTGATTCTCCCATTCAACTTCGAAGCCCTCTAGCTGAGCATCTAGTCCCGCCTCGGTATCAAACCGATTATCAGCCCCCCAACTCATCCACGACAATCTCAGAATTTGAGCAGATGGCTGAACCAGCAACGGCGACGCCTTGGATATGCATGGTTCCACCACATCTTTTATCGCCGCAAAATAATTTGACAATGATAGTAATCCTGAGGAAAGACAGTTTTCTCTGGCTGCCCCGGCCAAATTTGCCCCACTTCCCGGACCATCGGCATACAAAATATGCTTCTTGGCGTCAGCAGAGTGTGGGGCGCGAGTGCCCCCAGACGAGTGATCTCACTGCCGATAGACTACAAGCTCTCAGGTCGTTCTTAACAAAAGGAAATTACAGCTATTCAAAAACTCAATCTAAATTCTACAATCGCAAGTACAAAAGGCTTCCAACCCACAACTCACCGAGAAGCGCCATGAACAAAAAGCAACTAACTCACATCAGCAAATTTTTAAGCTTTGTATTAAGACACAACCCAAAATCAATAGACATACAATTAGATAGTGAAGGTTGGACACTAATTAACGACATTATCGAAGGCGCAGAAAAACAAGGACTTTCCATTAACAAATCACAAATTCTATCCATTTTAGAATTGAGTGAAAAAAAAAGATTCGCAGTCTCCGATGACGAAACAAAAATCCGGGCTTTACAAGGACATACCACATCTGATGTAGATATAGCATATGCAGAAAAAATCCCGCCCGAATTCTTATATCATGGGACGGCGAAAAACTTTCTCAGATCTATACTTAAGGACGGTTTGATCCCTGGCTCACGCCAATATGTCCATCTTACCCAAGACTTGCAGTCGGCTATCGCAGTTGGTGGGCGGCATGGTTCACCTATTGCACTTAAAATCAACGCCTTAGAAATGCACCGTAATGGCGTACATTTTTATCAAGCCGAGAACGGAGTTTGGCTCACAAAAAAAGTACACCCAACGTATATATTAAATCTCACTTCCATGGATCATCCCTAACATTCGTGTCCCTTACTAAATTAGAACATGAGTGAGATGCTCAAACCTCATCCACTGAGTTAGTGCTAAAGGCTGATCGCTTCAGTTTACGCTTAGAGGAATTTCTTCAGACAAAATATATGCCTCCGCCACCAGATGCAGACTCAAATTCTCGGACAGAAACTGGATACTATAATGCTTATATCGTTCAGTTTCAAATCCAGCCTGCCTCCCCTCTAACAGTTCAGACTTTTTAAATTCAGTCAACACCCCTAGCGCTAAACCACTTGCATCATCAACAAACTCAAAAACACCCCTTTCTGGAAATGGGAGCTTTATAAGGCAGCTAACGTTCTTAAAGCACAATTCTCTCTTTACCGATAAAAATTCACCAGCATCACTTCCAATACCATCATATGTAATATCTACAATTACATCTAATCCATCGGAGTAGAAATTTACTTTTGATTCACCATAACCGGGTAGCCAGTCGTAAGGATTAAGCAATTGTTTCGGATCACCAATCTTCATTTTCTCACCGACTTCAATTCATTCGCACCAGTAGGTGGAAGACCATTATTTTTAAGTTGATCATTCGCAAGATCGCTGAAGGTTTTACCGGGATACGCCTCGACCCCTGTCTGATTTCGACCTACCCATTCGTTTCTTGGAATCCCTGCCTGTTCAAGAGCCGTCGATGATCGAGTATTCAGAATAAGCCGGCTTCCATTTATATCCACGTAATCCAGCGGTAACTGGCTGGGTTTGATCACCCCACTCTTCAATGCGCCGACAAGATCTTCAACTGTCTTGATCGGCGCACCGGCCATGGAAGAGTAAATCCGTTGCCCATCAGGACTGAAAGTACGGTCGGCTCTGATTGTATTCTGAGCAAAATTTGCTTCCGTCAACGCGCCTCGCTCGGTGGCAATGGCTCCTCTAAACGCTCCTGTACCGCCAGCCGCAGAGAGCAACAGGGCGATGGACATTTCGCCCCAATACTCTGGCTCGCTCAGCATCATACCGTAGCTTTCTAGAGCTTTGTTTCCTTGGCCGTTGTTCGCATAGAGCAAGGTCGAGGACAAGTCAAGCTGCCACTGCGAAGCATTTTTGTAGGCGTCCTGCATCGCTGCTGGCAATGTTACATAAGCGTTGTACTCTGCGGGCTCCATGATCATCCATGGTTTTCCCGATTCGTCAAGCAAGGTATAGCTGACAGTTTTAGAGTCCGTATCCGTATTCAGAACGACATTTCCGAGACTCTGGGAGTTAGCGCCTGCCATTTTCAGAATGGTAGAACAGCCGGCTCCCGCAGAATCGTTTTTGCACGCTTCATACTTTTCAAGGTACTCTTCAAAATGCCCTTGGAAGTTATATCTAGTCGCATTAGCAGTGATCCAAGCTCCGCCCTGCAAAGATTCGGTGTCAGCATTTTTCTGTGTCGATGCCGCCAGAACCCCAACAATCTGCGACCCCATGAGCAAAAGATCAGAATTGCCGTTAAACCATTTGTTCATTTCGCTAACTAAAGCTTCATTCGCTCCGGCAGCAAGGGCACCCGTCGCAAAATCCCCACCGGTCATCTCTGATAACAGCCCACCCACGGCAGCATGAATGATGATTTTGCCCGCGGAACCATCATCCATAACGCCCTTCGTGAGATCGCCCCACCAAGTTGAAGCTATATGCGGCTACGGTATTGAAAAGCGCGGTTTTCAGGATGTCGCTGACGCTCGCATCACCGCCCGCTGCTTTATTGATCAAGCCAGAGGTTCCGCCTTGAAGTACTTGGCTTCCCGCGAACTTACTGACCCCTTCCCAAGTTGCTAATGACGGCCCAACAAGTTTTCCTTTGGCGTCGTAGGAAATCCCTGTCAGCTTGTTCAGATACTCAGCGGACAAACCCGCACTCAAACCAGATACGACATAGTTTTTCAGTGCATCTGTCGACGTTACATCTGCGAACACTGCGCCGAGATCACCACCGTTATTGATGAAACTTACCGTCGCGTTGGTCGCCGCACCGGAAGCTACGGCTGCGAGGCCAGCGGCCCAGAAGGTCCCCATTCCGCTCAAGGCTGTTAGAGCTGCCGGCCCAACGACGGCAGCCATGACAATCGCAATGATCATCTGCGAAGCCGGACCCAGCCCCGAATTCTCATACTTGAACGACTCGTGAATCTCCTTCACGCGCCGCCAGTCAACATCCCCCCGCGCCTCGGCGTCCTTCAACCACGCCAGTTGCGGATCGGCCTTGACCATCGTGTCGATCGTCTGGCTCACGGACTCCTGATTGACATCCTTGATATCGATCTTCAGCCCATCGACCGCTTTGATGATGATGCTGCCCTTGGCAATCATCTGGGTCTGACGCAGAGTTTCGTCGGTGTTGCCGCGACCTTTCGCTGAGACCCACGCGGCGTTGTTGTTGGTTTTGGTGTGGCTCTCATCATGCAGATCCTTCTCCCCTTCAAAGGTGATGGAGCCGCCGCTGTCGAGGACGATGTCCTTGCCGCTGTCGAGCTTGGCGACCTGGTAGCGCTGGTCGCCCTTGCTGACCAGTGAGAGGTTGCCGCCGGTCTTGATTTCGCTGCCGACGTAGGTGGTGTCGGTGACTTCGTCGCGTTGCAGTTTCAGGTTGCCGAAACCACCCTTCTCCTTCATGTCGTAAAGGGTGTAATCCTTGTTCTGCGCGGCCAGCAGGTTCAGGTCGTTGCCGGCGTAGACGTAGGCTTCATTGCCCGCACTGATCTTGCTCGCGACGAGCGTGGTGTCGTGGCCGGAGTTGGTTTTTACGTCGCCGCCAGCGATGAACTCAGCGGCTTTCTGGACGGTGTGGTTGTCTTCTTCGTGGACGCGTTTCTTGCCGTCCTTGCTGTGGGTTTCGACATTGTTTTCGTCGCCGGCCGCTATTGGCGTCGGTGGGAAATTGGTCCCGCCGCTGATGAACGGCGCCGAAGAAGTCCTCGACCTGAAAAACAAATTCCAGACCGCCCTGGACAACAACCCGGACGTCCCGCGCCCGCAACTGATGGTGCTGCGCCACAGTCACGTGCACACCGCTGATAACCCCGATGGCTGGAAAGTCGGCGCGAAAGCGATCTCGCGTTTCTACCGCACCTTCGATGCGTGGTTCGGCAACAAAGCAACGCCGGTCAACGGCTTCCTCGACCCAAGCCCGGAAGAGAAGTTTGCCGGACGTCCGGAGTTTGAGCTGGAAAGCCTGCACAAGACCGCCATGATCGGCACGCCGGAAGAGATCATCCCGCGGATCAGGTACTACCAGGAACTGGGGGTGGATGAGTTCAGCTTCTGGTGCGATAACAGCTTGCCGCATGCGGAGAAGAAGAAATCGCTGGAATTGTTTATCAAGCATGTGGTGCCGGCGTTTCGGTGAGCGTCCGAATATAGTGTTCGACAAATGAAAAACGCCCCGGCTAATTTGGGGCGTTTTTTTGTTTTAGCAGGAATCGCTCGAGTTCAACGTCAGTTCATGAGCGCTGGCGACATTCGGCCACTGTCGAAGAGCTGCTTGAATATCTCCACGACAATCTCAAAATTTGAGCAGATGGCTGAACCAGCAACGGCATCGCCTTGGATATGAATTATTCCGCCACGATTTTTATAGCCGCAAAATACTCTGACATCGTAGTCATCGCCATCATCAACGCCGAGAGTAAGTGCGTACTTTCCTGTCTCTGCAACAACCTGCAATGTCATGAGTTCGGCCTGCTAATTCTTCAATATCCAAGGTTACACTCCCCAAATTTCGGCAGGACTCTTCAAGGTGCGCAACGACATCATTCCAAGATGGATCTCTTTGCGTGCTACCTTCACAGGTTCTGCCAAAACCGACCGTCCAAGAGAGAGCGTTTCATATTATTTCACCTCTTTTACTGATTTCATTCCAGGGCGCCAATAAAGCGCTTTACCTGACGCAAGCTCATACAAAAATAGGACAGATCGCACTTTATCTAAATTGGTGAGTCTTCAGTATATCTACTAAAGCCCCATATATGTTGTAAATGCCTACTAGCACCTTGAACCAGCTTACCGGCCTTTCCTCTCCCTTTGCGTCTTATTGCATTCGATATCATAGCCTCAATGACGCTAATTTAAGTCCGGCCATTGTAAAAGATGGTTTTCTATTGAAGCAATTAAGAAGCTTGAAAAGCTATCCCAAGTTTTAGTTATCGAACTCTGACCTTCAAAAAATTGAAATACTGATGGATCGTCCGAGCCCGGTAGAAAATAATTAATTTCATATCCTTGATGCATGCAGAATACCTTGGCATCTGCAGGCAACAAATCAGAGAGACTTAACTCATCAAGCAACTCCTCCGCCTCCAACTTCAGGCTAAGTAATCTCGGATAAAAAATATCTACGCCACAAAAAATCTTACCAGCCGAATGCCCAGCAACCGTCAGAAACTCACGATACTCTAACGGAATTTTACAACCAAAATGTTGCTCGACTGATGCAATCTCCCCTTCGGAGCAACCAACAAGTGCAGACTCTAAAATCACTCCCCGCAGCACCAACTCATGAAAAACATCTCGAATTTTTTTCATCTTGGCTTTCCTGTTTCTACGTTAACAATCACACCGGGGAACCTTTGTTGAAACTGACTTATAACCCCACTGCATGAAACGCAGATTGGGAGCTCTGAGTAAATGTTCACGACCCCTTGCGACGAGGGGGTCAGCTTATCTGCCAGATTCGACAATATCTTATACTCTGAGTCCATTGTCCTTGGATTGTTACCAGTTTGTATTGTGTCGAATACCTGCTTTTCTGGGACATCGACCGTTCCGGGGCGCTTCGCTAGACCGCTCACTCCTACAAGTTCAGCGCTTCGACCATCAATTGAATACTCAGCAACAGCAATATTCCTACCGCTACCAATATTTAGCTGCGAGCGAACTTGTACCGCCCGTTCAGATAATCTTGCTAATTCATTGACGGCGGCAGCCTCTGTAGCACCTGTCGCTGCCGGCCTGACGACAGCCAAAACCTCATCAGCCGTTAGCTTAGCGCCAGTTTTCGCTTCGATCTCCATCAAAACGCGAAGATCAGTCAGCTCCTTGGTCGTTAACCCTCCAGCTGCGGCCCCCAACCCTACAGGAAGTGCTTCCGACAACCCCAAATCAGCGATAAAGACCCCGGCTTCGTTCACGCACAACACTGGGTTGGCTGCGCAGGTAGCTGCACCTCTCGTGGCAAACTGTCCAAGCAAACCAATCGCTTCCGGCGCAAGAGCAATGATCCCCGCTGCAGCCAACAATTTCACCGCATTAGCCGGGTCCCCTTGCGGAAGGTGGTCGAGGCTAGCTCGCGTCCTGGCATTGGTGGAGTCGGCGATATTGCTATGGAGGAATTGATCCGTAATTCCAGTTTTGTCATTTTGCCAAAGTTCGTTTAATGCAAGAGAGCCTTCATCAATCTCAGCCTTGATCTTCGCGCAATCACCGGTCGCCCAACAGTTATTGAGCCGCGCCGTGTTATCCGCATCACGTTTGGCAAACTCAGCTCGAACCGCATCACAGTTGTCTTTACATTCCTTGAGCGCCTTTTCCAGGTCTTCTACATCCTGGTGACTCAAGTAGTTGTATTGAGTACCACTCTGTGCGATCGATGACCCTAGCTGCAGCTTGTCGGCATCCGCATTCGGATCCTGCACAGCGGTCGCCAAGACCCCGATTAGTTGCGAGTTCATCAGCAACAATCGTTCTCTATCGTCCTTCGACATCCCGGAATACGCCGACGCCAAGTCGTCAACGAACGCTTCGTTGATTCCGGCTGCCAAGGCGCCCGTTTTGAAGTCCCCACCCGCGGCCAGTGAGCTCAAGCCCCCCATCAACGCATGCAGGCCTATCTTCTCCAGGCCACCGTCCTGCAGGTGGTTGCTCACCCCGATATCACCCACCAAGTTGAAACCATAGGCGGTAAACGCATTCACCAGGCTTTTTTGCACGGCATCGCCCAAGCTGCCTTCACGGCCTAGGGCTTTGTTGAGCAGCGCGGAGGTGGAGTTTTGCAGCAACTGGTTTTCGGTAAAATGCGCGATACCCTGCAAGCTGCTCAGGCCACCAGAATCGGCGACGATAACTTTGCCGGTATTGGCCAATGCCCCATTGGTGGAGTTCGCCAGCGCAGGGGATGTACCGGTCGTGGTTCGGGTCCAGTCATTGAAGATACCGGCGGTCAGACCCGCGGTGCCTCCGGCCACAATGTAATTTTTCAGGTTGTCGGTACTGAAGGTTTCTTTGAGCGCCGCTCCGACATCGCCTTTGTTATTGATAGTGCTGACGGCTGCCGTGCTGGCTGCCGAGGTGATCATGGCGGTGAGTGCGGCGTTCGCCCAACCTGCTGCCACTGCATCGGCGCTAGCTGTCGCGGCCAAACCAGCCGACATCGCTGAGCCGGATCCAGCAATCGAACCTGCTCCTACAAGGCCTGACGCCGCACCAGCGGTGAAGTAGGTGACGATGATTATGATGATGATCATCGCAGGGCCACCCAACCCGGAATGGCTTTCATTCCAGCGGTCGTGCAGCTCTTGGGCTTGACGCCAATCTACATCAGTTCGCGCTTCGGCGTCTTTCAACCAGGCCATACTCGGGTCGGCCTGCACCATGGCGGCGATTGCCTGACTGACGCTTTGCTGGTTGATCTGTTTGATGTCTATGTGAAGCCCATCAACAGCTTTAACGAGCGTCCGACCTTTGGCAGTCAATTGGCTTTGGCGCAGTGTTTCGTCAACCTGGCCTTTGCTTTCCATGCTGGTCCACGCCGCGCTACTGCTGCTCTTGTCGTGGCTTTCCTGATGTGAATCCTTCACTGCCTCAAAGGTGATGCTGCCACCGCTGTCCAAGGTCAGGTCTTTACCACTGTTGAGCTTGGCGCCCTGGTAGCGCTGGTCACCTTTGCTAACGAGTGAAAGGTCACTACCTGCGTTGATCTCACTTCCTACATGCGTGATCTGGGTAACTTCGTCGCGCTTCATTTTCTTAGCGCCGAAACCACCCTTCTCCTTCATGTCGTAAAGGGTGTAATCCTTGTTCTGCGCGGCCAGCAGGTTCAGGTCGTTGCCGGCGTAGACGTAGGCTTCATTGCCCGCACTGATCTTGCTCGCGACCAGTGTGGTGTCGCGGCCGGAGGTGGTTTTTACGTCGCCGCCAGCGATGAATTCAGCGGCCTTCTGGACGGTGTGGTTATCTTCTTCGTGGACGCGTTTCTTGCCGTCCTTGCTGTGGGTTTCGACGTTGTTTTCGTCGCCGGCCGAGGACATGAAGATGTCGCGCTTGGCGTCGGCGGTGAGGTTGCCTTTGGCTTCGGCGGTGCTGGCGACGACGTTGATGTCGCGACCGGCATCAAGCTTCAGGTTGCCACCGGTTTTCACTGTCGAGGACAGATTGTCCACGGTGGTGGTAATGGTTGAGCGATGGCCGCCATCGAACGATTCGTGCAGTTCGTTTTCTTCGCGCGTCGCCAACAGGTTGATGTCGCGGGCCGCGCTCAGGCTGGCGTCGCCGCCGCTGCTGATGGATGACGAGTTGACCAGATCGTTGCCCGATTTGATGGTCAGGCTGTCACGCGCGCTGATGTTGCCGCCGTCATCGACGAGGGTGCGCATGCCGTTGCCGTCGCGCACGGCGATGGCGGTGCGATCGTTGACGATGTCGCCTTTGAGGCTGGTCAGTTCGACTTGGTTGCCACGAATTTCGCCGGCCAGTGCGTTGCGAATGCTGTCGGTCGCCATGAGTTTGATGCGTTCATTGGCTTCGACCAGGCCGCCCTGATAGAGGCTGCCCTTCACATCGACAGAGACGTCTTTGCTCGCACTCAGAGTGCCGACGTTGACCAGGTCATTACCGGCGATCAGCTCCAGGTCGCGGCCCTGAATCAGGCTGCCGCCGCGCACGTTGCGCGATTCGGCCTGGGCCAGATACAGCACCGGCACCAGCACTTTCTGGCCGTCGACGATGCGTTCTTCCATCCACACGATGTCGTGGGTCAGTGCGGCGACCTGTTCCGAGGTCAGGCTGACGCCGACCGACAGGTTCAGTTCGTTTTTGCTGGCGAGCGCGTTATCCATCAGATAACGGAATTGCTCGTAGTCATTCTCCAGGCCGCCGGCAAGGAAACGCTGACCGGTCTGGGCCATGACGGCGTCGCTGATCAGGCGCGATTCATAGCGGCCATCACCGAGGCGGCGCGCGGTTTCATCGGCGCTGAAATTGAGTTTGCCGAGCAGGTAGTCGGAACTCATGAACGGCGCGGTCTGAGTCAGCTCCGGGTTGGTCTCGATCAGGTAGCGGCTCTGCGGGTTGCTGCTCTGCACGAACATGCCGTACGGGCCTTTCGGCAGACGGAACGTCGAGGACGCCGTTGGATCGACCGCCGCAAACGGCACGCCTTTGAAGTCCACGGGTACGAAGCTGATCTGCTTCACGCCATCGGCATCGATGTGTTCGATACGGGTAACGGATTTCGGCGCCTGCGCGCTGGCGTCGGTGCTGTGCTTACCGAGGTTGATGTTGATGCCACCGACCGCATCGGTCTGGTCGCTGGACAAGGCGCCGGTCAGTTGACCATAGGTGTTGTCGTACAGCGTGCCGTTCTGGATGCTGTTGGCGACGTCGAGTTTGACCTTGCCGCCGGCCTGCATCACGGCCGAGTAGACGGTGTTGCCGTTTTCATTCCAGGTAGTGACATCGCTGGTCGGCAAGAATCGGGAGTCGCTGGAGCGACTGGCCAGTTCGTCGAACCGCGCCTGATCGAAATTACCCGCCGCCGTCGCCGCGTTGAACGCCGGGATATCGATGAATTCCATCTGATCCCACAGGCTGTTGGCGATGTGCTCCGGTGTACCGATTTTCAGCACACGTTGGCCCGAGCGCGAAGCGGCGCCCTGGTTCAACAGGCTGTCGGCAGTGACCGTCAGATCACCGTTGGCGGCCAGCAGGCTGTAGCGGTTTTCCACCCGATTGGCGTGGATATTGAGGTTCTTCCCGGCAACGAAGCGTGCCGCCCGCGAATCCTTGAGAACCTGATCGTTGAAGTCGGTAATGATGGTGATGTAGCCGCGTTTCCAACCATCGCCGCCCCCGCAATGCTGAGCGCACACCCAGCTGAGGCTCCCGGACGACTGCCCCGATGTCAGCTCGAACTCGGCCTTGGCGTTCTCTACCGACACCGCATTGATGTCGATGTCGCCCTCGCCTTCAACGGTGCCCGACAGGTTGCTGAACAACGCCGCACGACCGCCACCGACCGCATCAAAAGTCAGGTTGCCGCGACTGTAGATGTCGCCATAGAAGTTGTTCAGGCTGTTGCCGTGCAGCTTCATCGTGCCGCCGCTGAACAGCAGCGTATCGGCGTCGTTGTAGATGCCATTGGCGGCGGTGAATTCGAGGTTGCCTTGGGCACCGAGGGTGCCGTTATTGTTGATCCGCGCCGCCGTCACCGTGAGGTTCTGGTTGGCGATCAGACGGCCGAGGTTGTCCAGCGTGCCGCGCAGGGTCATGACGGTGTCGCCACCGCTGACCAGTCGACCGTCCTGTTGAATCACGTCGTTGGCGTTGATCGTGAGTTTCTGCTGCGCCGAAACTTTACCGCTGTTGAGCAGATTGCCGCCCAGGTTCAGGGTCAGGTCACCGTCGCTCGCCAATTGCCCGGCGTTGTTCAGGTTGGCGACATTGAGGTTCAGCGTCGAAGCACTGGCGATGCGGTCGCCGGCGTTGAGGCTCAGATCCTGCGCGCTAGTGTAGGTCAGGCCGCCGTTGAGTTGCCAGGTGCCGACGCCGTTGACCGAGCCGACATCCCACACGCCTTTGCCCAGACCCGTGAGGCTGCCTTGCGTGCCGGTCAGATTAGTCAGGTCCAGATCGAACAAGCCCTGCGCCGCATGGCGCACGTTGCCGCTGAGGTTATTCAGTTGCGCGCCGGACAGCACCAAATCCTGGCTGCCGATTTCGATTGCACCGCTTTGGTTGTTGAGGTTGCCGGTCAGTTTGATTTGACTGGAGGCGCCCCCCAGTGCGCGGACTTGGCCGCCAGCGCTGTTATCCAGGCCGCTGGCAACCAGCTTGAGGCTGGTGGCCGATTCGATCAGGCCGCCCTGATTGAGAATCTGCCCGACCGCTTCGAGGCCCAGTTGATTGCCACTGATCTCGCCGCCGGTGTTGTCCAGGCGGGTACCGGTGAAGATCAGCTGATCCTTGCCGAACAGTTTGCCGGCGCGGTTGGTCAGGCGCGTCACGGTCAGTGTCAGGTCATCGATCAGACTGGAGATCAAACCGGCCTTACCGTTGACTGCACTGTTATCGAGGTCGGCGCTGGTGATCTCCAGCGAGTCGGCTTGCAGCGTTCCCCCTTGGTTTTGCAGGCTGCCAGTACCGAGGACCAGTTCGGCATGACTGCCGTTGGCGAGAATCACGCCTTGCTGATTGAGCAGGGTTTTACCGGTGATTTTAAGGCCGTCGCTGCCAGCGACAATCTGCCCGGCATCGTTGTTGTTGATCGCGGCGCTGGTGATGTCCAGACGCTTGCCGCGCAGGGTGCCGCCACGGTTGTCCAGCGAAGTGAGCTGATTGAGCAGCAGACGCTGATCGGCGGCATCGACCACACCGGTCACGTTGCTGAAGACTCCGGTAATATTGAGGACAACATCACCACCGTTGCCAACGATACCGCCCTTGTCGTTGTTGCTCAGTTGCGTGGCGTTGATGTCGATGGTTTTGCCGAGCAGGACACCGGCGCTGTTATCGACGATATCGCTGTCGATCTGCAACTGCCCTTCGCTCTGAATCCGGCCCTTGTGGTTAAGCAGTTGCGATTGCCCCGGCGCGGTTTGCTTGAGGATCAATCGCGCACCATCGGCACCCGCCGCCAACAAGCCGCTATCACTGTTATCGAGGCTCGCGGTGTGCAGGTCCAGACCGTCGGCGATCATGCGCCCGCCACGGTTGTCGATGTGGCCGTCCTTTGCCACCATCAACAATTGTTTTGCGGCAACGACACCGCCACGGTTGTCGAGCGATCCGGCCTGAATGTCGACGTCAGCCTGACTGGATTGCAGGCGACCCAAAGCGTTGTTCAGGTGCTGCTCAACCACCAGCGTGAGCTTGCCAGTTGCGGCGCTGACGGTGCCGGCGTTGTTGCCCGAGAGATTGCGCAGGTTGGCATCGACCACGCCGCCGAGCAGTTTGCCGCCAGCGTTTTGGAAATCGCGCGCGGTCAGGTTCAGACGATCATTGCCTTGAATCAGGCCTTGGCTGTTGTCGAGGTCTGCGCTGGTGACCGCGCTGTCATCGGACGAAATCGTGCCTTGCGTGTTGTCGAGTGTGTCGCGGCTGCTGACTTCAAGGGTTTTGCCGATCAGGTTGGCGTTTCGGTTATTGATGCCTTGCGCCGCCACCGTCAGGCGATCCGAGGCCTGCACTTTGCCGTCGTGGTTATCCAGATCCTGGGTAAGCGTCAGTTCGGCAGTGCCGTTTTCGGCACTGACAACACCTTTGCCGCTGTTATCGAGGCGCGTCGCCGTGACCTTGATTTTGTCAGCGGCCAGCGTGCCGCCCTGATTGAGTAACTCTCCACCAGACACTGCCAGCGTGGTTTTCGCCTGGATCTTGCCTTTGCCATTGTCCAGACGTTCACGGGCAACAACCTTGGCATCATTCTGGCTGGCACCGATCAGGCCACCACTGTTATTGAGTTGCCGGGCGTCGATGTAGAGTCGTCCGGCAATGATTTTGCCGTCGGCGTTTTGCAGCTCACGTGCGTTGAGCTGGAGGCTGCCGCCAGCGATTTCGATCCGGCCTTGACGGTTGTCCAGACTGTCGACCGAAAGTGTCGCAGCCTGACCATCGGCAAAGCGGATCAGTCCGTTGAGATTGACCATCGCCGGAGCGCTGAGCGCCAGGCGCGTTTCACCATAAATGCGGGCGTTGAGCCCCTGGTTGACCAGGCGAGCCGCGCTCAGATTAACGTTTTGTGCTTGAACGATGCCGTTCTGGTTGTCGAACCCGGCGGCCACCGCCGCGCTCAGCGTACGGCTGGCTAAAATGCTGCCAGTGTTGCTCACCGCAGCACTGTTGATGGCCAAATCACCGCTGGCATTGCGACTGTTATCAGCGTTTACCCCGGCCTCGATCACGCCGTTGTTGGTCAGCTTGCCAGCGCTGCTCAGGCTGACGCTGTCACGGGCGGCCAGGCTCTGGCGGTTGATCAGCTCTTCGGCGGTCTGCACGGCCAGTTGCGTGCCGGCGTACACCGGCCCTTGGGCATCGAGACTTTGCGCTTTGACGGTGACGGCATTGCTGGCGGTGGCTTTGGCCATGCGCAACTGACCGTTGACGTCGATCTGGATATCGCCAGCGCTGGCCGCCAGGTCGCCCGCCAGCTTCACACCGACGCCCTGCTCCGTGCCCACCAGTTTGATCGCGCCGGTATACATGCCGCCCAGCGCCGAGGAGTCGATGGCCAGTTGCGGTTTGGCGCTGCCATCATCGGCACGCGCGGTGGCGTTGAGCGTGTCGGCGTTGACGTCGTTGCGACCGGTGGTGATGTTGAGGTTCTTGGCGTGGATCTGCGCGTTGATCTGCGCACTGCGGGTGATGATTTCAAAGCTGTCGACGCTGCTCGCATCGAGGCCGACGCCGTCGATGGAGATGCTGCCCTGATCGACCTGAAAGTGATCCAGACGACCATTGTCGAGCACCGGTTTACCGGTGGTCAGCGTGACGCGCGGCGTGTTGATGAAACCGCAGCCGTTGCAACTGATGCCGTAAGGGTTGGCGACGATGACACGCGCCGACTGGCCCGCGACTTCGGTGTAACCGCGCAACTGACTTGGGCTGCCGCCGTTGACTTCATTGAGGATGGTTTGCGCCGCTGCACCACGCAGATTCTGGTTGCCGAGGATGATCCCGCCCAGCTGCGTAAGCTGCGTGCGTGCGGTGGCGTTATTGAGGATGACGCCCTGCGCGTCGACGTTGTAATCGTGAAACTGGTTATGCGACAGCCCGCTGCCACTGGGCGCAGCGATGTTGACGATCGGCACGCCATTGCCCGCGCGATCCAGACTGGTGCCCGGTGCATTGACCACGATGCCATCGGCCTGCGCCCACATCGGTTGCCAGAACATGACGTTGGCCAGCAGGAACGCGAGGCCGCGTTTCGGCATGCCCCAAAATTGTTCGCGCGGTTTTACGGCCGCAGAAGGTTGGCCGGCCAGGAAGGTCAGGTGGCGAATGTCCATATCAGAATCTCGGGGCAGGCAAAAATTAAATGAAGAAATCCAGGCGGAAATAGATCGGCGCTTCGCGCTCGGTGAGCGCGTCCGGTCGTTCCAGCGAATGGGCAAACGTCACGCTGGCGGCGACGTGCTGACCCCGGGCGAACAACTCCACGGAATTACTCGACATGCGCCCATGCTGGTCACCGTTGTAGCGATCACCGCGAATCACGCCCTGGTCGTAGCCGAGGCTGGTGCCGTACTCCGCGAATACCGGGCGCAGCCACTGCGCTGTGACCGGGCGGCTCCAGCGCAAATCGTTGCGCCAGTAACCACCGCTGTCACCGGACAACGACTGATCCTTGTAGCCCCGAATCGACGAAGAACCACCGAGGCTGCTGCGCTGCGGGCTGAACAGCACGTCTTCACTGCGCTGACCGGTCATCAGGCTGCTGAAGCTGAAGGACTCGCCCCATACCTTGAACGGCTGCAAGTAGCTCAGGGTTGCGGTGTATTTGCGGTAGCGCGCGTCCGGTTCGCCTGGGCCCGGATCGTGACTGCCCTGCGCGTCGAACGCGCCGATACCTTGCTGCATGCCGAGATCAACGTTGACGAAAGCACTGCCGATTCGACGGCCATGGTTGAGACCAAACTGCGCTTCGCTGATGCGGTTGCTGCTCAGTTTCAGCTTGCTGTCTTCAATGAAGCTGTTGGTGCGCAGGTACGACAGACCGGTACTGAGCGAGGTCTTGCTGACGGCGTCGCGGTGGATCACCCGCTCGGCACGCAACTGATGGTTTTCGCTGTCGCCGGTCTGCTTGAAATTGAATCCGTTGGCGGCAATCAGCGAGCGGTATTCGCTCTGGCTGTAGGTGTAGCTGAAGTTCCACCAGCCCCACGGCAGACTGTAATTGAGCATGGCGTTGTTGGAGGTGTGCTGATGATCAGTCATCGCATCGTGACCGCCACGCAGATTCAACTGATCGGCGAGGCCGAGCGGGCTGTCCCAATCGAACGAGGTGCCCCACTGCTGCTCACCGGTGCTGCGCTGGCCGTCGTTGTTGCGCGACAAACCAGCACGCCAGGGTTTTTCCGGCGTGTTGGTGACCAGCACCTCGCTGCCGCCAACGTTTTTGCCGGGCGACAATTCCATCTTGGTCTGATTCGACGGCAGTCGATTGAGCTGATCGACCATCTGCTCGATCTCGCGCAGGTTGATCAGGTCACCTGCCTTGCCGGGGAAAGCCATGGCCAATTCGCGATCGGAAAGCTTGCTGTTGTCGGCGCCCTTTATGCCTTCGAGTTTGCCTTCGACCACCAGCACTTTCAGGTGCCCGGCGGACAGATCCTGTTGCGGCAGATACGCGCGACTGGTGACCAGGCCTTTTTCGATGTAGTGATCGGTGATGGCTTTCAGCAGTTGGTTGAGCTGCGGCACCCCCACGCATGTACCGATGTAGGCTTGAAGCAGATGCGTTTTCTCGCGCTCGGAAAGGCTGTCGGCGCCTTTGAGCTCGATGTCTTTGATCAGGAAACAGCGAGTATCGGTGGGCGCTGCCGGTTGTACGGGCCGGGCGTCCTTGCCAGGCAATTCCTTGAGTTCATCGAGACGCCGCTGCTGCTCTTCGAGCAGGCGATTCTGGCGTTCGCGGATCAGATCGGTGTCACCGGGGGTGGGTGCAGCAACTACGGTTTGGAGCGGAGAAAGGCACAGCAAAGCCAAGCACAACCTCGCCACGAGGGCGGGTGAGGACATGTTCGATCCCTCGAGACGGAAAGTGATATCAAATTAGTGGCGCGATATTAGATGGCCATCATTTTGACGTCAAACTTATGTTTCTACCGTCTATCGAGATTTACCCAGCGCGCAAAGCACCTCAGTGCGCCACACCAAGGCGCGTAGCAACCTCATCCCCCCGCAACTTTCGCCCATCCTCGGCCAGCAGTTCCAGCTTGCGAATCGGCTGGCGATTCTGCGCATCGACCATCACCGAGCCCGACTCACCCGACGCGTACATGAATTCCCCGCCCCACTGCGACAACGCAACGATTACCGTCTGCAAGGCCTTGCCGCGCTCAGTCAGCGCGTATTCCTTGTAGGCGCCGCCATCAGCGGCCGGCACCGTTTGCAGAATCCCTTGCTCGACCAGCGCCTTGAGCCGAGCGCTGAGGATGTTTTTCGCGATGTCGAGGCTCTTCTGAAAATCGCTGAAGCGGCGAATGCCTTCCAGTGCATCGCGAATGATCAACAGCGACCACCAGTCACCGATCAGATCGAGTGTCCGGGCGACCGGGCAGGCGTTGCCTTGCAGGCTTTTGCGCTTCACGTAAACGTACTCCATCAGCTCGTTGGGCAGCCTTGCGGCTCAGGGTTGCATCATACAACCCTGAGCGCTGTAACCCAGCACCTGCGTACAAGTGGCAAACGGACTTTGCGCGGATAGTGATCGTGGCCAATTCGGCATCGATACGTCCCTATATCATCCCCCGACGCAAGGAGTTTGCATGAGCACATTCACCACCCAAGACGGCACCGAGATCTATTTCAAGGATTGGGGCAGCGGCAAGCCCGTGCTGTTCAGCCACGGCTGGCCGCTGGATGCCGACATGTGGGAGTACCAGATGGAATACCTGAGCAGTCGCGGCTACCGCACCATCGCGTTCGACCGCCGGGGTTTCGGTCGTTCCGATCAACCGTGGACCGGCTACGACTACGACACGTTTGCCGATGACATCGCACAACTGATCAACCATCTGGATCTGCGCGACGTCACCCTGGTCGGGTTTTCCATGGGTGGCGGCGACGTCAGCCGCTACATCGCCCGCCACGGCAGCGAGCGTGTCGCCGGGCTGGTATTGCTGGGTTCGGTCACGCCATTGTTCGGCAAGAAAGCCGACTTCCCACAAGGCGTCGACACGTCGGTGTTCGACGGCATCAAGGCCGGCCTGTTGCAGGATCGTGCGCAGTTCATCGCTGATTTCGCCGCACCTTTCTATGGCACCAATCAGGGCCAGAAAGTCTCCGACGGCGTCCTTACGCAAACCCTGAACGTCGCGCTGCTGGCTTCGCTCAAAGGCACCGTTGACTGCGTGACGGCATTCTCGGAAACCGACTTCCGCGCCGACATGGCCAAGATCGAGGTACCGACGCTGGTGATCCATGGCGACGGCGATCAGATCGTGCCGTTCGAAACCACCGGCAAACTGGCCGCTGCTTCGATCAAGGACGCCGAGCTGAAGGTCTACGCCGGCGCGCCGCACGGGTTTGCCGTGACGCATGCACAGGCATTGAATGAAGACCTGCTGGCGTTTCTGCAGCGTTAACACTCAGCAAAAATTTGGACAATGGCAGCGAGCCTGACTTGTTACGACAAATTTCCGATTCGCTGCCTTGACGAATTTTTCATGTTTACCTGATAACATCCGCCCCCTCGTTGGGGAGTAGCCTGTTTCCGAGTCCCTCGGAAGCGTTCGTATCAACATTCTCGGCAACCTGCCGTGGTACGAACACCTTTTTGGTTGGTGAGACCGACGACACATCCATGCCTAAAGTCGGGCGTGTGGTTGTGTCGTTGACTCATAGCCCGACTGGAAGTGTGCCCCCGTGAATCCCGTTTCCCTGATCTTTCTCGCTCTGGCCATGTCCACGGATGCGTTCGCCGCCGCCATCGGCAAAGGCTCCAGCCTGCACAAACCGCGTCTCACCGAAGCACTGCGCACCGGCCTGATCTTCGGCGTGATCGAAGCCATCACCCCCATCATCGGCTGGCTGATCGGTCAGGCTGCGACCCGCTGGGTTGCCGAATGGGATCACTGGATCGCCTTCACCCTGCTGGTGATTCTCGGCCTGCACATGATCTACAACGGTCTGAAGCACGAAGACGAAGAAGAACAAAAACCTGGCCAGCACTCCTTCATGATCCTCGCAGTCACCGCTTTTGCGACCAGCATTGATGCGCTCGCCGTGGGCGTTGGCCTGGCGTTTGTCGACGTGAATATCTGGGTGGCTGCGGCCGCGATCGGTCTGGCGACGATGACCATGGTCACGATTGGCGTGATGCTGGGTCGCGTGCTGGGCGCGGTGGTTGGCAAGCGTGCGGAAATCGTCGGTGGCGTGGTGCTGATGATCGTCGGTGCGACGATTCTGTATGAGCACCTTTCAGCCTGATTCAAGGGGATGTCAGTGTCGCCAGCGTCAACGCGTTGCCTGTCGCGGCGCCACTGGCGGTGTTGTCGAAGATGCACCAGGTCGGGGCGCCCTCGGCCGCCGCGATCTGCAGTGCTTGTTCGAGTCTTTGCACAAAGGCTGAATCGTAGGCGCTGTGGTAAATGCGCGGTGAGCCGTGCAAGCGCCAATATTTGACGCCGGCCCAACCTCTCGGCGCGGTGTCACTGCTGATGCGCGAGGGGTCGACCGCTGCCTGGGCAATCCGGAAATCGAGCAACATTGGTTCCGCCTCGCCCCACGACTCGTGTCGGGGTTCCAGCACTACGGCGCCGGCGAAACGCTCTCGCAGCACGGTAAAAAATGCCTCGGCAACCGCCGCATCAAACGCCAGCGACGGCGGTAATTGCAGCAACAAACAACCCAATCGATCGCCCAATCCGCCGCATTGTTCGAGGAACTCATCGAGTGCTGCTGCGCAACCTGCCAGGCGCAGTTCATGGCTGATGAGCTTGGGTATCTTCACTGCAAAGGCAAACCCGTCCGGCACGGAATCCGCCCAACGCTCGTAGGTCTGACGACGATGCGCACGGTAGAACGAACTGTTGATTTCGACGCTATTGAGGCGTGCGGCATAGCGCTGCAAGTGCGTACCCTCAGCGGGAAATTCCGGCCAATGCTCGCGCCCAAGACTCCACCCCGCACAACCCACAAAAATCATCACACCTCCACTCCCCCTGTAGGAGCTGCCGCAGGCTGCGATCTCTTGATCTTGATCTTAAAAACAAAGATCAAAAGATCGCAGCCTGCGGCAGCTCCTACAGGGGATTTAGCCGGTTATTTTTTTCCGGGCAGGACCGAACTGAGCACTTGCTTGGCGGTTTGCAGGATCACGCCCGCCTCGTCCGGGTCGCCCTTGAGCAAGGTCGTGGCGAACTTCTTCGCCTGCTCAAGCTTGATATGCGGCGGTAGCGGCGGCACGTTCGGGTCGGTCTTGAACTCGATCAGCACCGGTACATCAGACGCCAGCGCCTGCTCCCAGGCGGCGGCGACATCTTCTTCGCGATCGACAAAGATGCCTTTCAGGCCAATCGAAATCGCGAACAGGTGATACGGCACATCGGGAATGCTCTGCGACGCTTCGAACTTCGGATCGCCCTCCATCACCCGCTGTTCCCAGGTCACCTGATTGAGATCCTCGTTGTTGAACACCGCGCAGATCCACTTCGGACTCGCCCACTGGCGCCAGTATTTAGCGACCGTGATCAGCTCGGCCATGTTGTTCATCTGCATCGCGCCGTCCCCCACCAGGGCAATCACCGCGCGCTCGGGATGAGCAAACTTGGCGGCAATCGCATAGGGCACCGCAGCGCCCATCGACGCCAGGCCACCGGACAACGAACATTGCATGCCCCGCCGGATCTTCAGGTCCCGGGCATACCAGTTGGCGCAGGAGCCGGAGTCACTGGTGATGATCGCTTGATCGGGCAGGCGCGGAGACAGTTCGTACACCACCCGCTGCGGGTTGATCGGACTGGCTTTGGCCATCGCGCGTTTTTCCAGGGTTTTCTCCCAACTGCCGCGCCAGCCTTCGATTTTCTTGCGCCATTTGCTTGAGGTCTTTTGTTCCAGCAGCGGCAGAAGCGCGGCGAGGGTTTCAGCGGCATCGCCGACCAGATTGACCTCCATCGGATAGCGCAAGCTGAGCATGTCCGGCTGCAAGTCGATTTGCACGCCGCGTGCCTGGCCTTCCTTGGGCAGAAATTCCGAGTATGGGAATCCGGAGCCAATCATCAACAGGGTGTCGCACTCGCTCATCAGCTTGTAGCTGGGTTCGGTGCCAAGCAGGCCGATGCTGCCGGTCACCCACGGCAGATCGTCCGGTAACGCAGCTTTGCCGAGCAGCGCCTTGGCCACCCCGGCGCCGAGTTTTTCCGCCACTGCAATTACTTCATCGGTGGCCTGCAACGCACCGGCACCGACCAGAATCGCGACCTTCTCGCCGGCATTCAAAACCTCCGCTGCACGCTGCAGATCGACGTCGTAAGGCAACACTTTCGGCTTGGTATAGCCGACCCCGGAATGCGCGGTGCCGTGCGCTCGGGCCGGCGCTTCATAGGGCAGATCCTGCAAGTCATTGGGCAGGATAATTGCCGTGACACGGCGCTCGCCAATGGCCGTGCGCACTGCACGGTCAAGCAGATGCCGGACTTGCGAGGGCGCCGACGCCTGCTGCACGAATGCACCAGCGACATCCTTGAACATCGACAACAGATCGAGTTCTTGCTGATAGTGACTGCCGAGCGCGGTGCGCGCCTGCTGGCCGACAATTGCCAGCACCGGCATGTGATCCATCCGCGCATCGTAGAGCCCGGTGATCAGGTGCGAAGCACCGGGGCCGGAGGTGGCGATGCACACGCCCAGCTCACCGGTAAACTTGGCATGCGCCGAGGCCATGAACGCCGCCATTTCTTCATGCCGCGCCTGAACGAATTCGATTTTTCCGTGTGCCCGGCTCAGCGCGCCGAAGACGCCATTGATGCCGTCGCCCGGATAACCAAAGATCCGCGTGACGCCCCATTGGCTGAGCCGCTCAACCAGAAAGTCTCCCACTGTCGTCGTCATTTCGATCCTCACCTTTCACCGCTGCATGAAGCCTTCCCGAGGTGATATCCGTCGGGAGGTGTAAGGGTCTGGACAGTCGGGGCGACGACGAAGTTTCGATTGATTTGAGTTGATTCAGGTCGTGACAGACGCGGGCGGTGGCGCCTTTTATCGGCTGCCTGACGAATTATTCTGAGGCTCGTTGTCGATTGCTCAACGACTGATGGAGGAATGGTGATGTCCGATTCAACGGCGGCTCGCGTACATACCTTGCTGTTTGAGCGCAACGATTGGGTACCGAACAACCCGCGCTTGCCGGTGCTGGTTTATCCGCAAGCGATTGCCATTGAGGGTAGCGATCCGGCTGCGTTGTTCGAACAGATCTTCAGCGCCAATGACTGGCCGCCGCAATGGCGCTATGGGGTGTATGACTTTCATCACTATCACACCGAGGGTCATGAAGTGCTGGGAGTTGCCGCTGGCCATGCACGGTTGATGCTTGGCGGGCCTGACGGACATGTGCTGCAAGTGAGTGCCGGCGATGCTTTGCTGCTGCCCGCCGGCACTGGTCATTGCAATCTGCAATCCAGCGCTGACTTTCTGGTGGTGGGTGCGTACCCGCCGGGGCAACACGCCGATATCTGCCGCGCGGCGCCGAGCCAGGAACAGCAGCAGAGTATCGATCATCTGGCGTTTCCCGAGCAGGATCCACTGCAAGGATCGCGAGGCGCGCTTTTGAAATATTGGCTCAAGCAACCCTAGCGGTGCGGATGCACCGTCAACGCTACCAGTTTGCTCACGATGGGCCGCACGACAAGGATGCACAGGAACGCCACCGGCATCGCCAGTTTGTAGGCGTGCAACGCATTATTCAGGTAGTCGTTATCAATCCCGGAGTTGGCGGCGGTGATCACCAGCGACATCAGGAACGCCATGATCGTTGCCATGTACAACGCAAACACGTAGGGCGTGGCGCGCGGCGAAAGCTTGCGACGCCTCAGGTAGACAGCTTCGGACTGGGTGCTTTGATTCATAGGGCGGTTCCATCCAATGACAGGGAGCAGGCACCTTAGCAAAGGCTTTTGCCTGCAACTAGACGGCCAATCGCAGGTACTTTATAAAGCACAACTTACGAATCAACCCTCTCAGCAGGCCATGGATGAATCTGTTAGCGGCGATTGCCAGTTTTATCAAAGTGGTCGAATCGGGCTCGATCGTCGCTGCCGCCAAAGCATTGGGGGTTAGCGCGGCAGCGGTGAGCCAGACTCTCAATCGACTCGAAGCACACCTCGGCGTGCGCTTGCTGCAACGCACCACGCGCAGCATGGCCCTGACCGAAAACGGCGCGGTGTATTACGACAGGGTCAAGCGCATTGCAGCGGATCTGGAATCGGCACAAAACCTGATCAGCAGTCATGAAACCGAACTGCAGGGTCGTCTGAGCATCGCCTCGACCTCAGCGTTCGGCCGGCATGTGCTGGCGCCGTTGATCGCTGGTTTCGCTGCGCTGCATCCGCGCCTGATTGTTGAACTGTCGACCACCAACGGCAAGATCAGCCACATCCAGGACGGCATCGACCTGAGCCTGCGGATCAAGCCGCAACTGGAGGACGGCATCGTCGCGCGCAAGATCGTTTCGCTGCCGTTCATCATGTGCGCCTCGCCTGCCTATCTGCAGCGCGCCGGTTGGCCGCAATCACCGGACGATCTTCGACACCACGCGTGCCTGGCGTTTCGTTACCCGCTGGATGGGCGTTTTCTGCGCTGGAGCTTTAGCCACGACGGGCAGCGTTACGATGCCGACATCAATGTAACGGCGATCAGCGATGACATCGACGCGCTGGCGCAAATGGCAGCCAACGGTGCAGGCATCACACGGCTGGCAGAGTTCGTGGCGGCGCCCTTTATCGAGAGTGGCCGACTGGTGCCGCTGTTTGACCATCAGCACAGCGAGGTGGTTGAGCCGATGGAGATTTACGTCTGCGTACAGGAACGCGCGGCGATGACGCCAAAGGTCAGGGCCTTTGTCGATTATCTGACTGAGCATCTGCAGACGCGGTGGCCGATGAACGCTGAATTGGCCAAGGCCAGCGCAGATTGTCGGTGACCCCAGCGGCCCTATCGCGAGCAGGCTCGCTCCCACAATGTCTGGCGCCACATGCCGATTCTTTGGCAACCCAAAACCCTGTGGGAGATGGCTTGCTAGCGATGAGGCCGGCAAATCCAAAATGCGTTTCGCCTGCTCGCGCGAAGGGGCCAGTTGGCCCACCGCAACATTCGCTATAACCAATTCCACATAAGCAACATGTTCTCCCCGACATGGGCGCGGCCGGCTTGATTACCTAGCATGGCGCTCGCACTCATTGTCCGCCTGGCTGGCCAAGCAGCCTGGCGGATCCCCGAGGATGCGCCGCCCTGCCGCGCCATCCCGCCGCCTAGGAGAATCGAACATGTCCGCCGCCGTCATAGCCTGCAAGGACGTCACCTGGAACCCGATCACCAAGTCCAGCACCTTCACCGAACACGATCGCGAGATCCTCAAACAGCACTGGCACCCCGTCGCCTTCTCGGCGGATGTAGGTGACAAACCGTTTGCCGTCACCCTGCTGGATGAACCCGTCGTGCTCTACCGCGCCGGCGGCAAACTCAATGCCGCGCGCGACATCTGCAGCCATCGCGGCGCACCGCTGAGCAAAGGCTGGGTGCAAGGCGAAAATATCATTTGCCCTTACCACGGCCTGCATTTCGGCACCGATGGCCGCTGCACGCGGATTCCGTCCGAGCCCAATGCCAACCTCACCGAACGTCATCGCATTCAGATGTACAGCGCCCGCGAAGACTACGGTTTAATCTGGGTTCTGATGTCCGGCACCAGCGCCCCGTTCGCGCAAATGCCATCGTGGAGCGCCGCTGATTCGCAATGCATTCTGCCGCCATCGCTGGACATCGCCGCCTCCGCCGGGCGTCAGGTCGAAGGCTTTATCGACGTCGCGCATTTCGCCTGGATTCACCACGAAGCCTTTGCCGAGCGCGACAATCCAGTGGTACCGACCTACAAGGCCGAAGTCACGCCCTACGGGATGCACGCCGAATACGTCAGCAATGTCAGCAACTTTCCGAAAAGCATGCAGCATCGCGCCCCGGAAGACTTTCTGTGGCAGCGCACCTTCGACGTTTTCGCGCCGTTCACCGCACGCCTGACCGTTAATTTCCCTGATCCTGAACACCGTTTGGTGATCCTCAACGCCGCCAGCCCGATCTCGGCCCGCAAGACGCGAATGTTCTGCGCGATCACGCGCAACTTTGACAAGGAAATGCCGTTGGAGGACGTCTACGCCTTCAATCAGCAGGTCTTTGAAGAAGATCGCGACATCGTCGAATTGTGCCGCCCGGAAGACCTGCCACTGGACCTTTCGCTGGAAATCCACATCCCCGCCGATCGCTCCTCGACGGCCTACCGCCGCGCCCTCAGTGCGCTCGGTCTGGGTCGCGCTTTTACCAGTTGATTCCTGCACCGCATATCGAGAGGAGCAAGCACTATGTTCAAGTGGGAATGTCTGGTCTGCGGCTTCATTTACGATGAAGCCAAAGGCCTGCCGGACGACGGTCTAGCGGCAGGTACACGCTGGGAGGATGTGCCGGATGACTGGTTCTGCCCGGAGTGTGGGGTCGGTAAAGCCGATTTCGAGATGATCCGGCTCTCGGCCTCAGCCGAGGTGATCCCGCAAGCGCCACACCTGCCCGACCCGGTGATCATTGTCGGATCAGGGCTGGCCGGCTACACCGTGGCGCGCGAGCTGCGCAAACTGGATAGCGACACGCCGATCCTTATCGTCACGCGTGACGGCGGCGAGTTCTACTCCAAACCGTCGCTGTCCAACGCCTTGCAGACCGGGCGTCTGCCGGAACAACTGGTCACCTTCAGCGCCGAACAAATGGCCACGCAACTGCAAGCGCAGATCAAGACGCGCACTGCAATCGAGCACATCGACGCCGAGGCGCAACTGATCCATATCGACGGCCAGTCGCAACGCTACAGCGCGCTGGTATTGGCACTCGGCGCCGATGCACGACGCCCGGTCCTTGCTGGCGATGGCGCGCCGGCAATCATTACCGTCAACGACCTTGAGGACTATCGAAGCTTTCGTCAGCAGATCGGCTTGGCTAGCCGTATCGCCATTCTCGGTGGCGGCTTGATTGGCTGCGAATTCGCCAACGATCTGCGCCACGCCGGCCATGACGTGTGCATGGTCGATCGTGCCACCTGGCCGTTGAGTCGTCTGCTGCCGGCGGAGGCCGGCGAGGAAATGGCCAATGCGCTGGCGTCGCTTGGCGTGCGCCTGGAACTGGGCAACGCGCCTGTCGCGGTGCATCGCAGCGGTGCGATTTTTCATCTGCAATTGGCCGATGACAGCCTGATCGAGGTGGATTACGTACTCAGTGCGATCGGTCTGGAACCGCGCGTCGAACTCGCGCGCGCAGCTGGCATCGCCGTGGCCGGCGGCATCATCACTGACGCCTGCCTGCGCACCAGCACGCCGAACATTTTCGCCTTGGGCGATTGCGCACGGGTCCACGATCTGGTGCTGCCCTACGTGATGCCGATCATGCTGCAAGCCCGGGCGCTGGCGCAGACGCTGGCGGGCCAGCCCACCCCGGTCGCTTACCCGGCCATGCCGGTAACGATCAAAACCAGTGTGCTGCCCACCGTCGTCGCCTCGCCGATGGACAGCGACGGGCTGTGGTCGACCGAGTGGGCCGAACGATGCGCCAAAGGCGTCGCCAATGTGAAGTCGCTTTATCACGATGAACACAGCCAGATGCGCGGTTTCGTGTTGATGGGTGCAGCGACGCGACTCAAGGCTGAACTGCTGAAAACCCTCCCGGACTGGCGCTAAGCGGCTATCGACTGCGTGCAATGAGCTTGCAGGTGGACGTATTTCGGCGTATCGCTATATAGTCATCTATATAGCGATACAGTTTTCATCAACACCCACTCAGGGAGAAGGAACGATCTGCAGCGGGTCCCATAACAAGAGAGCCCGCCGTGTCCCAAGCCATCCCCAACTGCGATGCCCAACTGATTCGCACGCTCTACACCTTGCTCACCGAATGCAGTGTTTCCCGTACGGCCGAGCTGCTCGGACAGTCGCAACCGGCGATCAGCGTGGCCTTGCGCCGGCTGCGCGAACTGACCGGCGATCAATTGCTCGTGCGCAGTGGCAGCCGCATGGTCTTGACCGCGCACGGCCTGACCTTGATCGAACCGGTCGCGCAGGCGTTGCACGGCATCGAGCAGATTCTGCACCCGGTCGACCTGTTCGATCCCGCCACCACTAAACAGACGTTCCGCATCAGCACCCCGGATTACCTCAGCGTGTTTTTCGTGCCGGCGATCATCGAGCGCTTCTATGCGCAAGCACCGTTCGCCACCCTCGAACTCAAACACCTGCAAGCCGAGGGCGGCTATTCGCGCGGTCTTGAAGACGGCTTTCTCGATCTGGTGATCGGCAACTGGCGAACCCCGGCAGAACATCTGCACCTGCAATCCTTATGCGACGATGACCTGGTGTGTCTGCTGCGCGAAGAACATCCCATCGAGCCTGGCGCGCTGACGCGGGAAGCCTACATGGCGGCCGATCATCTGGCAGTGATGACCCACAACGCGTCGGGCCAGGGCACCATCGGCGCCGAACTGGCGAAAAGCGGCCTGGTCCGGCGCGTGACCACGACCCTGCCTTACTTCTGCATCGCGCCCTATGTGTTGGTGAAATCGAATCTGCTGTTCACCACCACGCGTTCGTTTGCCAAGCACTACACCGAACTGTTGCCGCTGCGCATCGAACCTTTTCCGGTGCCGGCGCAACCTTTGCGCTATTACCAGCTGTGGCATGCGCGCAAGCATCGCTCGCAGGCATCGAAGTGGCTGCGCAGCGTGGTGCTTTCAGCTGCGCGGGCGATTGCGCCCGAGCCCTTGAGGGTGATCGAGCGCGAGCCTTCAGGGCAATCTGCTTAACTGAACCGTTGCACACTCTTCAGCACAGGAGCTCGGCAATGAAACCCGCAAAATCACTCAGCGTATTGATGCTTGCCGCAAGCCTGTCCGGCTGCGCCACTTCATCCAGCCCCGGCGCGAACGTGACGCTCACCGCCACCCGCCAGAACAGCGGGCAGATCGGCAACGTCACCCTCGCTGACTGGGGCGGCAAGCAAACCGGCTTCAGTTTCTTCATCAGCGGTGCACCGAATGGCGCCTCGCTGCCCCTGCGCCTGTATGCCTTCGTCAATCAAGGCAGTTGCGCACGACCGGGGCCGGTGGCCTATGCGATGAACGACAAAGTCAGCACTGAACGCCAGCCCGTGCGCGGTTGGGCATTTTCCAGAAGTGCGCCAGTGGCATTATCGACATTGCTTGCCGGCGAATATTCGGTGGTCGTGCGCACAGCCGCGACCGATGGCAGCGTCGATATTTTTTGTGGTGATATCAGCCAGGCAAGCACTGCGAAGTAAGCCTGGCAAGGGCGGCGAATTTTCCTTAGGGTGTCTGTCTCTTCTCAGCCAGCCAACGATGAGGTCAGTTACATGAGCAAAGCGCCCTACGTTCCGCCCAAGGTCTGGAAAAACGACGCACCGTCCGGCGGCCAGTTCGCCAGTATCAACCGCCCAACTGCCGGGCCAACCCATGAAAAGTCCCTGCCGGTCGGCAAGCACCCGTTGCAGCTCTATTCGCTGGCCACGCCGAATGGCGTCAAGGTCACCATCGTGCTCGAGGAGTTGCTCGCGCTCGGTCATCCCGATGCCGAATACGATGCCTGGCTGATCCGCATCAACGAGGGCGATCAGTTCTCCAGCGGTTTTGTAGAAATCAATCCGAACTCGAAGATTCCGGCGTTGCTGGATCGCAGCGTCGAACCGCCGGTCCGCGTCTTCGAGTCCGGTTCGATCCTGCTGTATCTGGCGGAAAAATTCGGCGCCTTGCTGCCCAAGGACTTGGCGGGACGCACCGAAACCCTCAACTGGCTGTTCTGGCAAATGGGCGCGGCGCCTTATCTGGGTGGCGGTTTCGGGCATTTCTATGCCTACGCGCCGGAGAAGCTCGAGTATCCGATCAACCGCTTCACCATGGAAACCAAGCGTCAGCTTGATGTGCTGAATCGGCGTCTCGGCGAAAGTGCATATCTGGCCGGCGACAGCTACACCATCGCCGATATCGCCGTGTGGTCGTGGTACGGCCAACTGGTGCGCAACACGGTTTATTCGGCGGCAGAATTTCTCTCCGCGCAGGAATACACCCATGTCCAGCGCTGGGCCGAAGACATCGCGCAGCGGCCTGCGGTCGTTCGCGGCATGCGCGTCAACCGCACGTGGGGCGATGAAGCGAGCCAGGTTGCCGAGCGCCATCAGGCTGCAGATCTGGACTGAGTCAGCCCTTCGGCGGCGGTGTCGATGAAGGCGTCTAACATCGACACCGCTGCGCACTGTTTGCCCCCACGCCCGGCCCTCTACACCCCGCGATTTCTCTGGCTTCACTCACTCAAATCGTCCTGATTCGAGCCTGTGAGCCACCCCGTCAAATGTGAAAATTTTGTTAACTATCTGACTCGTATGACTTTCTTAGTGCGAATCAATCTGACATGCTAATGCGAATACTTCTTACATGCGTGTGCATCAGATTCGTTTTGGTATTTCCCGGGGAAGCAGATTGATGTCGTTTCAGACCATTCACCGCCGTTCGAACCTCTCGCCCAACTTGCTGGCAATCGCCATCTGCATGGCAGGCATCACCAACGTTGCTGCTGAGGAAAAACCCCAGGCAGCGCCTGAAAAAGCCAATGCACCGACCACTCTCGAGCTGGGCGCCACCGAAATCGGCGCCACGCAAATGGGCAGCACCACCGAAGGCACGGACTCCTATACCACCGGCCCGATGCAGACCGCGACCAAGCTGTCGCTGACCATGCGCGAAACGCCACAAGCGGTGACCGTGATCACCCGGCAGCGCATGGACGACCAGAACATGACCAGCATCAACGATGTAGTGAAGGCCACGCCGGGGTTGTTCCTCAGTCAGTCCAGCGGCCCGGGCCGACAGACTTACAGCGCTCGTGGCTTCGACATCGACAACATCATGTACGACGGCCTGCCGAGTTCTTATTCGCCGTTCTCGATGGCGGTGCAGCCGAACCTGGCGATGTTCGACCGGGTCGAAATCGTTCGCGGTGCGACCGGCCTCGTCACCGGTGCCGGCAACCCTTCGGCGGCCATCAACCTGGTGCGCAAACGCCCGACGGCCGATCAGCAAGTGACCCTCACCGGCGCCGCCGGCAGCTGGGATGATTACCGTGGCGAGATCGACGCCTCCAGCCCGCTGAATGACAGCGGCACCTTGCGTGGCCGGGTGGTGAGTTCCTATCAGGGCGCCGACAGCTTCCGCGATAAAGAGCAGAACGATCACGGCCTGTTCTATGCCATCGGTGAAGCCGACCTCAGCGAAAGCACCACGGCGACCCTGGGCTTTTCCCGTCAGAACGAGCAGACCAACTATTTCTGGGGCGGCTTGCCGCTCGGCACCGACGGCCACCACCTCGACCTGCCCCGCTCCACCTACCCGGGTACCGATTGGGAAAACAAGAAGCTGCAGATCGACACCGTCTTCGGTGAAGTCGAGCACCGCTTCGACAACGACTGGAAACTGCACCTCGCCGGCTCGTCCTCGACGCTCAACGGCGAGTTTTCCGGCACCTACCTGTCGCGCTACAAAGGTCCGCTGGAAACCACCGCCTACCAGTCGCACAACACCGACAAGCAAACCGCGCTCGACGCCTTTGCCAGCGGCCCGTTCGAAGCCTTCGGCCGCACCCACGAACTGGTCCTCGGCGCCAGCAACCGCCTCTACGATGCCACCTCCAAGGAATACGACCCCTACACCACGGCCTGGCCGATTGGCGCACCAAAACCGGACTTCGTGCGTGACAGCAAAACCCGCACGGTGACCACGCAGGATGCGGTGTACCTGACCACTCGCCTGAGCCTGGCCGACCCGCTGACGCTGATCCTCGGCGGCCGTCTCGACTGGTACGACTATGATGACCGCACCGGTGACGGCGACTACAAAGTCACCCGCAACCTGACGCGCTACTCGGGCCTGATCTACAAGCTCGACGATCATCACTCGCTGTACGCCAGCTACACCGACATTTTCAGCCCGCAAACCCAGCAGGATATTTCCGGCAAACAGCTCGACCCGATCGTCGGCGAAAACTACGAGGTCGGCATCAAGGGCGAGTACTTCAACGGCGCGCTCAATGCCAGTCTGTCGGTGTTCCAGATCGATCAGACCAACCGCGCGACCCTTGCCGAAAGTCAGCTCGGTTGCCCGGTGATGACCTGCTACCAGGGTTCCGGCAAAGTCCGCAGTCAGGGCCTGGATGTCGAACTGCAAGGCGCACTGACCGAGAACTGGCAACTGGGCGCCGGTTACACCTACACCCGCGCGCACTACATCAAGGACGAAAACCCGGACAACAATAATCAGCGCTTCGATACCGATACGCCCGAGCATTTGTTCAAGGTTTCGACCCTGTACCGACTGCAAGGCCCGCTGGAGAAATTCCGCGTCGGCGGCAACGTCTACTGGCAGAGCCGCATGTACAACGATGTACCGCTCAGCGTCGGCAGCTATCGTCTCGAACAGGGCAGCTACGCGGTCACCGACCTGATGGCTGGTTATGAAGTCAACAAGCACCTGGATCTGCAGGTCAACGCCAACAACATTTTCGACCGCGTCTACTACTCCGCGATCGGCTACAACACTACTTGGGGTTCCACCGACAACTACGGCAACCCGCGCAGCTACATGCTGACGGCCAAGTACAAGTTCTAAACACCAATAGAACATTAAACCGCGAGGGGCGCCTGGAAAAACCACGGCGCCCTTCGTCGTTTTCGGCCAGCCCATTAGTCATGGCCGGCGATAACGGATAGTCTCTGAGCAAACTCATTGCGAAGCGCCGCCACATGACCAATCCGGAATTCATCCCAGACATCGAAGCCATCAGCAGCATTGACGCGGTGCCGGTGATTCTGAGCATGGTCAAACACCTCACCGGCATGCGCTTCGCGGCGGTGGCGCGGGTGACTGAGCGAAACTGGGTGGCCTGCGCCGTCGACGACTCGATCGACTTCGGGCTCAAGCCCGGCGGCGAACTGGTGCTTGAATCGACCATCTGTCACGAAATCCGCCAACACCAGCAACCGGTGATTTTCGGCCACGCCAGCGCGCACCCGATCTTTTCCCGGCATCACACGCCACAGACCTACGGCCTGGAAAGCTACATTTCCATCCCGATCGTCAAAGCCAATGGTGATTTTTTCGGCACGCTCTGCGCCATCGACTCGGTGCCGGCGAATCTCGACGAACCGGCGATCGCCAAGACCCTCACGCTGTTCGCCCAGTTGATCGCCATGAGCCTCGACACGCAAAGTCATCTGGAGGCCACCAAGGTCGAGCTGGCCAGTGCCAACGAACTCGGGCGGCTGCGCGAGCAATTCATCGCGGTGCTCGGCCATGACCTGCGCACACCGCTGAGCGCGATCCGCATGAGCGCCGATCTGCTGCAAACCAAAACCGAAGACAAGCGCTCGCTCAATCTGTTGTCGGCCATCCGCAACAGCTCGATGCGCATGGGCGTGCTGATCGAGAACATACTCGACTTTGCCCGTGGCCGTCTGGGTGGCGGGATTCCGGTCCAGCGCAAACTGGTGGATGACTTGCAACGGACATTGCTGCTCACTCTGGAAGAGGTCCAGGCTTCGCACCCGCGTGCGACCTTCATTCATGAATTGAACGTACCGGCGGGGGTCTATTGCGATGCCCTGCGCATCAGCCAGTTGCTGTCCAACCTGCTCGGCAACGCGGTGACCCACGGCTCGATCAGCGCACCGATCATCCTCAAGGCGTGTGCCGAGGGCGATGAAATCGTCATCTCGCTGAGCAATCAGGGCACGCCGATTCCGGCGCCATTGATGCCGCTGCTGTTCGAACCGTTTTCCCGGTCCGAAGCCGGTCAGCGCGGTGAAGGCCTGGGGCTGGGCCTGTACATCGCCGCGCAGATCACCGCTGCACACAACGGCACGTTGCAGGTGACATCCGATGCCGAGTCGGGAACCTGCTTTGTCGCGAGATTCCCGGCGCAGTTCAAATGGGTTTGAGCCGAAGTCCGGCGATCAAGCGGTCTGCCGGCGCATGGTCAGGATTGCGGCACCGAAACCAATGAACGTCGTGCCCACGACGCGGCTGACCCAACGCGACAGCGCCGGCCGCGTCAGCACACCTTTGGCCCGCGAAGCCAGCGCCGCATAGACGCTCAGCGACGACACCGACAACGCCATGAAGATCGACGTCAGTATCAGGAATTGCGGCAGCAGCGCCCCGCCCTGATCGATGAACTGTGGGAACAGCGCGGTGAAAAACATCGTCGCCTTGGGATTGGTCACAGCGGTGAAAAAGGCTGATTTGTACAGCTTGCTGCGCGTCGGCTGCACCTTGTTCGCGTCCCCCTCCGCGCCTTCCGGCAGCATCGGGCCTTTTTTGCACAGCTGCTTGACGCCGAGATAGAACAGATACCCGGCACCGATGACCTTCACCGCATTGAAGAGGACTTCCGAACTGGCCAGCAACGCGCCCAATCCGAGCATCGCCGCCGCCGACAGGCAAAACAGACCACTGGCATTGCCCAGCGAGGACCAAATGGTGCTGCGCTGCCCATGGGCCAGGCTGTTGTTGATCGCCATTAACGTCGCCGGGCCGGGACTGGCGATCGCAATCGCGGCGACCAGGGTGAAGGTCAGAATCGAGTGAGAATCCATTTTCAGTGCTCGCGATAAATGAGGTGAGGTGCGGCATGTTACAGCAGCCGGGCGATCTGTCGCAGAGCCGACTATACCTTCTGCGATAGCGCTTTTACCCATTGACGGATGGACACCGGTGACTGTTTCGAATCAACTGACTTTTCTATGCCGACAGTGGTTGAGTTCCTGAACGAACTCTGTGGGAGCGGGCTTGCTCGCGAAAGCGGTCTGTCAGGTCATACAGAGAGCGATTGATAAACTGCCTTCGCGAGCAAGCCCGCTCCCACAATGGGTGTGTGCAGTCTCAGCGAAACAAAGCAAAAAAAACCCCGCGACCGAATGAAGGCGCGGGGCAAAAAATTGGTTGGTTGCGGCCAACCAAAGGAGCTCTGTTACATACGTGTACGGGGTGAAATCAGATGCAGTCCTGCGCGGCGCGCTCAAAACTCGAAGGCAGGTAGTTCGAGGCCAGCAAATGGCGCTCGTAGAGGAACACCTTGCCGCCGGTGCCAGCCTTGTAGGCTTCCAGAATGTTGTCCGCGGAAATCCTGCTCGGCACCACAATGCGGTAGCTACGCTGGGTCTGCGACACCGTCGGGTTCAGCGCACTGCCCTGCAGTTTCGGCACCACGCAATCGGCGTATTGCGCCGGGGTCTTGCTGGTCTGCAAGGTCAGGGTCGGGTTGTTCGGCGTGGAGGCACAACTAGCGAGCAACAGGGAAGCAACAGCCATGGCAGGCACAAATAAAGGACGCATCAGTAAAATCCTGAAAATAAAGGTTCGGTTCAACCGGCAACGGTTCAGCCTCACGGAGCCGCCGTCGCCATTTATGTTTTAAGTGTTCAGCTCGACGCCACCAAGGCCTTGAGCGACACATCGAATTGCTTCAATGCGTTAAGTTGCAGGTCTCGCTGTCTGTCGATCTGCGCGGCGACTTGCGGCGCTGCCTGGTTATGTACCCAGACCGAAGGCAGTTGTTTCTCGACAGCGCCTTCGGCCTTGCCGATGTATTGCAGGTCAGCGTCGTAGAAGCGTGCGGTAAACCGCGCTTCGACCAGGCTGTTGCGTTGCGTCAGCAGGCGATTGAAGGTGTCGAGCTTGACCACGATGTCCGGATGCGCCTGAATCAGCGCATCGAGATTGTCGTAGACGGTCACCGACAGAAACTGTTGCTGCAACGAACTCATCAGCCAGTCGATCGCCAGTTCCGGATCGGAGCTGGCAACGAACGCCTGGCGAATCCGCGTATCGAGCGCATCTTTTGCGCCGTTCAACGCCATGTCGTGGTAACGCTCAAGGTATTGCAGGTTTTCCAGGGTGTCCTCGCTGAGCAGTACACCCACGGTCTGCGAGTGCTGCAATGTGGCGCTGCTGCCGGCGATGGCTTGAAGATGACAGGACCGGGCGTCGCCTGCGTAGGCCGGTGCAGTAGCAACCGCGCCGCCCATCAACAGGGCAACCAGAGCCAGTCGGGTCAGAGTCTTCATCGCGCAAATTCCTTGAGCTGCGTGTTCGATGGAGCCGATTTTCCGCTCATTACCGACAAAGCAGAACTTGCGTTTCGTGATGGTCACTATTACTTCTAGCAATAGTTGCGCGCCGAGCAGACTGATACACACTCACTACAACTAGAAAAAGATCAATGAGGATCCCGCTTTGAGAACGTTTGACCTGATCCGTGACGCCGTTCTGCCCGATTTTCGCGAGCGAGTGGCCGAGTATCTCGTCCAGTATGAAAGCGTCCTGCTGGACAAGAACATCGCCGATCCGCAGCTGATCAAGGACACCGCCAACCAATTGCGCGGCTACCTGCGCGGCCTCAACACCACACGGGTATTGGGCATGGCGTACTGGGAAGAGCTCGATCGGCGAGTCGTCGACACCTGGCTCGCGCCGGCGCAATGACCGACTAGACTTGACGGGCTGTCACTGTCCCCGCGAGTCGAACCGGAGGTGTCCCCATGAGCAACACCGAACCCGCAACTTTCAATGGCTGGGCGGCGACCGCTGCCGGCGCACCGCTGGAGCGTTACAGCTACGATCCCGGCACATTGGGCGAAGAAGACGTCGAAGTCGCCGTGGAATATTGCGGCGTCTGTCATTCCGATCAGTCGCTGATCGACAACGACTGGGGCATCAGCCGCTACCCCTTTGTGCCAGGGCATGAGGTGGTCGGCAAAATCGTCCGCATGGGCACTCAGGTGCGCGGCCTGAAAATGGGCCAGCGCGTAGGGATCGGTTGGTACAAGGGCAGCTGCATGCACTGCTCGTCCTGCATCAGCGGCTCGCAGCAACTGTGTGGCACCGCGCAACCGACGATCATCGGCAGCAACGGCGGCTTCGCCGACCGCTTGCGTTCGCACTGGGCGTGGGCGATTGCGGTACCCGACAACCTTGACCCGGCCATGGTCGGCCCACTGTTCTGCGCTGGCTCCACGGTGTTCAACCCGTTACTGCAATTTGGCGTCAAGCCCACCGACCGCGTCGGCGTGGTCGGCATCGGCGGCCTCGGCCATCTGGCGCTGCGTTTTCTCAACGCCTGGGGCTGTGAAGTCACGGCGTTCACCTCGTCGCTGAACAAGCAGGACGAAGCCAAGCGCCTCGGCGCGCACAATGTCGTCGCTTCGACCGACAGCAATGCCTTGAAAGCCATTGCCGGCACGCTGGACTTTCTGTTGATCAGCGCCAACGCCGACCTCGACTGGACAGCCATGCTCGCCACCCTGCGTGCCAACGGCCGACTGCACTTTGTCGGCATCGTGCCCAGCGCCATTCCGGTGCATGTGTTCGATCTGATCCCGCAGCAGAAATCCCTGTCCGCCTCGCCGGTAGGCTCGCCCGCCACCATGGCGACCATGTTGGAATTTTGCGCCCGGCATCAGATTCTGCCGCAGGTCGAGATGTTTCCCATGAGCCAGGTCAACGAGGCGGTCGAGCATTTGCGCAGCGGCAAGGCGCGCTACCGCGTGGTGCTCGACGCCAGCCAGTAACCGTTCGGCGCGACGGCCACAGCCGCTCGCGCCGCCCTCCTGCCAAATCAGCCGCAAACGCTTACAATCGCCGGTCTTGCTGCCCTACAGACAGGCCCCTGAAGAAATGCCGCTCGACCCTCCTACGATGCTGACCCTTTCGATCGCGCTCGCGGCCGCTGCCGCGCTGTACCTGGCGGTCGAGTGGCGCAGCATCCGTGAACCTTCGCTGCTGTTCTGGAGCGCCGGGTTTGCCACGATCACCGTAGGCTCCACCCTCGCCCTGCTGCGCAGCAACGGCTTTGTGCTGATCGGGATCTGGTTTGCCAACGGCCTGCTGGTCACCGCGCATTTTCTGTTCCTGCTCGGTGTCGCGCGTTTCACCCAGACGCGGCTGTCGCGCGCCTGGTACCTGATTTTCCTGCTCTGGCTGGCGTTGTTGCTGTTGCCGGACGGGCCGCAGTGGTCGAAAGTCATGCTGGTGGCCAACTCGCTGCTGGTCGCGGCAGCGACGCTCAAGGGCAGTTTCCTGCTGCGCCCGCACGGCAAATCGCTGAGCGTCGGCGCGGTGCAGTTGCGCTATGTGCTGCTGCTCCACGGCCTGTTCTATGTCGCCAAAGCGTTGACCGTGGTGATTCCCGGCACGCTGATCGACCTGGCCGCGTTCAAGGGCGAGATCATCCAGATTTCCCTGGTCGAGGGCGCGATGGCGATCATGCTGATTGCCCTGTCGATGACCGGCACCGAACGCTACCGCCGGGAAAAGCAAATCGCCCGCCTCGCCGAGCGCGATCCGCTGACCGCCCTGTACAACCGCCGCGCCCTCGAAAAACGTGCGCCACGCCTGCTCGCCGAGGTTTCGCCAGAGCGCCGTGGCGCCCTGCTGTTGATCGATATCGACAACTTCAAACTGGTCAACGACCTGTATGGCCATACCGCCGGCGACCGTTTGCTGATCGCTTTGAGCGAGATGATTCGCTCGCTGCTGCCACGCAACGCCTTGGCCGCGCGCCTGGGTGGCGACGAGTTCGTCATGCTGCTGAGCAACGTCTCCACCGAACGCATCGTCGAACTGGGCAACGCTTTGCGCGAGCAGTTCCTCGCTAGCGCCTCAGAGACTTTCCCCACGCCCGCCGCCGTGACACTGAGCATCGGCGCCAGCCTGTTCGACACCCCACCGGCCAGCCTCACCGCGCTGATCGAACAAGGCGACGCCGCGCTCTATGAATCCAAACGCGGCGGGCGCAACCGCATACGCCTGACCGGGCTTACCACTCCAGGATGACCCATCGCATGTCCAGCCTCGAAACCTCCCTGCAAGACATCGCCGCGCCTGAAGGCGTCTGCTACGGCTGCGGCGGCAGCAACCCGCACGGTTTGCACATCAAGAGTCATTGGCACGCAGACGGCGTGCACGTCGTCGCCGAACACCTGCCCGACGCGCAATACTGCGGCTGGCCGCAACTGGTTTACGGCGGCCTGATTGCGATGCTGGTCGACTGCCATTCCAACTGGACCGCCATGGCCTATCACTACCGCAACGAACAGCGCGAAGCCGGCAGCCTGCCGCGCATCGACTGCGTCACCGGCAACCTCGGCATCAAGTTCATCAAACCAACGCCAATGGGCGTGACGCTGACGCTACGGGCGAAAGTCGAAGGCGAAGTCGGGCGCAAGAGCCGGGTGGTCTGCGAGGTGTATGCCGGTGACGTGCTCACCGCGATTGGCGATTCGATATTTGTCCGGGTCGATACCGGGCAACTGGCGGCGGCAGCCCACGGTCAGGGATGATCAGCGCTGATTGAAAATATCTCGAACTCCGGCACGACCATCGTATCCAACGTACAGGTCACTGGAGGTTGAGAAAAATGAACAGCACTGACGATACCCAACCCGTAACACCGGCCGTCGACTCTTCGGGCAAACCGGTCAATGTGGTGCAACGCGATCTGGCAGACACGGATGACGACACCAAAGCCGTCGACGAGGTGATCACCCCCACTTCGACCCGCACCAAGGAGCAGGACGCCGAGACGCTGCAGCGCAAGGTCGACGAGATCGAGCGCAAGGTAGCGGATGGTAATTAGCTCGCGGGCAGATCTCGATTCAGTCGCTACAGCGGCCATGCGCGCCCGCCCATGAAAAAACGTTCATCACGGGTGTTTTGACGTTTTTTTATCAAACCGCTTCGTAGAGTGGCTGAATCGACCCAACAGGTAGCGCTCTATGGATACGACCCGCACCGAGGTAGTGGACGACACCGTCCTCGACCAGGCCGCTCATTGGTGCATGCGGCTGCACGACGATAGTTGCCGCGCCGATGAGCGTCTGGAATTTCAACAGTGGGTGCAAGCGGACCCGCGTCATGCCTTCGAGTACGCGAAAATGCTCGAGATCTGGGATCTCAGCGAGCATTTGCCGGCCGAGCCGGGCACGGCCAAGACCTTGCTGACGGGCCACCTGCCCGGGCGAGCCGGGGCGCGAAGGATCTAGCCCTTCGAATATTCCAAACCAGGCGCAAGGTCATCGTCCGGTGGCCTCAGGCGAGCTGATTTTTTCTTCCTTGCGGTGACATCCCGTTCCGTGCCCCGCCCCCTGCGCGCCCGTATTCAAAGGCTTTCACCCATCTGCATCAGAATTTTATCTTCACATCCCAGCTTAATAATATTTTACCGATACCCCCCCTCTCCCTAGTCTGACCTCAAGCAAAACGGACAAGCCGAACAGCGCCCGAATCCAACTGCCTTGCTAGGAAGGATGTAGAGATGACCACTGAAATAATAACAACAGACACGCTGATCGTCGGTGCCGGCCAAGCGGGCGTGGCGATGAGCGAGCACCTGAGCAAACTCGGTGTGCCGCACATCGTCCTCGAACGCAACCGTATCGCCGAACGCTGGCGCACCGGGCGTTGGGACTCGCTGGTCGCCAATGGTCCGGCGTGGCACGACCGCTTCCCGGGATTGGAATTCGATGACGTCGACCCCGACGGCTTCGCCCCGAAGGAACGCGTGGCCGATTACTTCGAAGCCTACGCGAAGAAATTCAACGCGCCGATTCGTACCGGCGTCGAAGTCAAAAGCGTGGTGCGCAATGTCGGTCGCCCAGGCTTCACCGTCGAAACGTCCGAAGGCGTGATCGAAGCCAGCCGCGTTGTCGCCGCCACCGGTCCGTTCCAGAAACCGGTGATCCCGGCAATTGCCCCGCAAGACGCACGCTTGCTGCAAATCCACTCCGCCGACTATCGCAACCCGCAACAGCTGCCGCAAGGCGCGGTGCTGGTGGTCGGTGCCGGTTCTTCCGGGGTACAGATTGCCGATGAGCTGCAACGTTCCGGCAAGCAGGTTTACCTGTCGGTCGGCGCCCACGACCGACCGCCTCGCGCTTACCGCAACCGTGATTTCTGCTGGTGGCTGGGTGTGCTCGGCGAGTGGGATCAGGCCGCCATGAAACCCGGCCGCGAGCACGTGACCATTGCCGTCAGCGGCGCCCATGGCGGGCGCACCATCGATTTCCGTGGCCTGGCCCATCGTGGCATGACCCTGGTCGGGGTCACCGAATCGTTCAACAACGGCGTGGTGACCTTCAAGCAGGATCTGGCGGGCAACCTCAATCGCGGCGATGAAAACTATCTGGCGCTGCTGGATGCCGCCGATGCCTACATCGAACGCAATGGTCTCGATCTGCCGGAAGAACCGGAAGCTCGCGAAACGTTTGCAGAGCCTGAATGCGTAAAAAACCCGCTGGCCGATCTCGATCTGGCCAAGGCTGGCGTGACGTCGATCATCTGGGCCACCGGGTTTGCCGTGGACTATTCCTGGCTGCAAGTCTCGGCGTTCGATGACAACGGCAAGCCTGTGCATCAGCGCGGTGTGTCGAGCGAGCCGGGAGTGTATTTCCTCGGTCTGCCGTGGCAGTCGCGTCGCGGTTCGTCGTTCATCTGGGGCGTCTGGCACGACGCCAAGCACGTCGCCGACCACATCGCCACCCAGCGCAAGTACCTCGACTATCGCGATGCCGAGCAGCGTGAAGCCGAACTGCATCAAGCCACGCACAGCCACGTTGCTGACACCGTCGACGCTTGATCCGCTCTTTCGCCCCGGCGCCGATTGCGTCGGGCCAACCTTTGTCAGGAGCTTCACATGAGCCAGCCAACTCACACCCGCATCCGCATGTTCAACACCAAAGACACTTACCCGAACCAGTCGCTGGACAATGACCTGTGCCAGGCCGTCCGCGCCGGTAACACGGTGTATGTGCGTGGTCAGGTCGGTACTGATTTCGATGGCAATCTGGTAGGGCTCGGCGATCCGCGTGCGCAGGCCGAACAAGCCATGCGCAACGTCAAGCAACTGCTCGAAGAAGCCGGCAGCGACATGAGCCACATCGTCAAGACCACCACCTATCTGATCGACCCGCGTTATCGCGAAGCGGTGTACGGCGAAGTCGGCAAGTGGCTCAAGGGCGTGTTCCCGATCTCGACCGGGTTGGTGGTGTCGGCGCTGGGGCAGCCACAGTGGTTGATGGAGATTGATGTGATTGCGGTGATTCCTGAGTAAGACTTTAGACCGAGTCGCGGCCTTCGCGAGCAAGCCCGCTCCCACATTTGGAATGCATGCCCCCTGTAGGAGTGAGCCTGCTCGCGAAGAGGCCAGCAAGGAAACCTGCTACCCAACTTGAAATGCATTCCACTGTGGGAGCGAGCCTGCTCGCGAAGAGGCCAGCAAGGAAACCTGCTACTCAACTTGAAATGCATTCCACTGTGGGAGTGAGCCTGCTCGCGAAGAAGCCAGCAAGGAAACCTGCTACCCAACTTGAAATGCATTCCACTGTGGGAGCGAGCCTGCTCGCGAAGAGGCCAGCCCAGATACACAAGGAGTTCAATAGATGACCTTTTCAATCGCAGCCCGCTGCGCCGAAACCGGCCAGTTCGGTGTCGCCATCAGTTCCTCCAGCATCGCCGTCGGCGCCCGCTGCCCATGGCTGCTGCCGGGTGTCGGCGCGGTGTCGAGCCAGAACATCACCCTGCCGTCGCTCGGCCCGGAAGTGCTGGCATTGATGGAGCAAGGCCAGGCCCCGGACGATGCGCTGGACAAAGTCCTCACGCGCAACGGCTACAGCCAGTATCGCCAGATCACCGCGATCAACCATCTGGGCCAGACCGCACACTTCAGCGGTTCGCAAACCCTTGGCGTACACAACGCCGTCTCCGGCGATCAATGCGTAGCCGCCGGCAACATGCTCGCCGGGCGCTCGGTGATCGAAGCGATGGTCAGCGCCTTTGAAGACGGCGAAGGCCAATTGGCCGACCGTTTGCTCAAAGCCCTGCACGCGGCGCAAGCCCTCGGTGGCGAAGCCGGCCCGGTGCATTCGGCAGCGGTTGTGGTGGTCGGCGAACAGACTTGGCCGATCGTCAATCTGCGCGTCGACTGGGCGGATGAAAACCCGATCGGCCAACTGCAAAAACTCTGGGACGCCTATCAGCCACAACTGCAGGACTACATCGACCGCGCCCTCGACCCCGCCAAGGCGCCGGGTTACGGCGTTGCCGGTGATGATCGATGAACAGCGTCGAGTTGCTCAAGGCGCTGGTGGCGTTCGACACCACCAGCCGTGAATCCAACTTGCAACTGATCGAATTCGTCCGCGAATACCTCGCAGGTTTCGACGTGCCGTGCGCGCTGATCTACAACGATGAGCGCAGCAAAGCCAACCTGTTCGCCACGATCGGCCCGGTGGACCAACCGGGCATCGTCCTGTCCGGGCACACCGATGTGGTGCCGGTCGATGGTCAGCCGTGGACAATGCCACCGTTCGAACTGACTGAGCGCGACAGCAAACTGTTCGGCCGTGGTACGGCGGACATGAAGGGCTATATCGCCTGCGTGCTCGCGCTGGTGCCGGCGTTGGTGCAGGCGCCGTTGCGCCTGCCGGTGCATATCGCGTTGTCGTATGACGAAGAAGTCGGCTGCCTCGGCGTACGTTCGTTGCTCAAGGTTCTGGAGCAACGTCCGGTCAAACCGCTGCTGTGCATCATTGGCGAGCCGACTGAACTGAAACCGGTGCTCGGCCACAAAGGCAAACTGGCGATGCGCTGCGATGTGCATGGCCATCCGTGCCATTCGGCGTATGCCCCGCTTGGGGTGAATGCCATCGAGTACGCCGCCGAACTGATCGGTGAACTCGGGCGCCTCGGCCAGCAATTGAAAGCGCCGGAGCATCACGACAAGCGTTTCGATCCGCCGTACAGCACCGTGCAAACCGGCGTCATCAGCGGCGGTAAAGCGCTGAACATCGTGCCCGCCGATTGCCGTTTCGATTTCGAAATCCGCGCCCTGCCCTCGCAGGATCCGGCGCTGGTCGCCGAGGCGCTGAAAAGCTATGCCGAACGCGAAGTGCTGCCGCGTATGCGTGCGGTCAGTGAACACAGTGAAATCCGTTTCAGTGAGTTGTCAGCGTATCCCGGGCTGGTCACCGATGCGCAGAGTCAGGCAGCGCAGCTGATCGCCAGCTTCAGCGGTTGCGAGGAATTCGGCACCGTGGCGTTCGGCACTGAAGGCGGACTGTTTGATGCGGTAGGGATTCCCACCGTGGTCTGCGGCCCCGGCAGCATGGATCAGGGGCACAAACCCGATGAGTTCGTCAGCCTCGATCAGTTGCAGGCTTGCGATGACATGCTTCAGCGCCTGCTGGTGTTTATCCGCGCTTGAAACCCGGTTCGACTGCACTCACGCGTACAGTCGGGCCAGTTCCTCACGGCAATGGTCGACAAACAACTGCACCGGTTTGGTCAGTTGCACACGCCGCAACCACGCCGCCGACAAGCCCGAACCGGTCACCGTTTCCGCCAGCGGCACACACACGACTTGCTGGCCGTCGTAGGTGTAGTCGCTGAACGGTTTGGTCACCAGAATCGAAAAGCCAAAACCATTGCCGACCATGCCGCGCACCATCTCGATCGACGGCGAGCTGAAGACGATATTCGGCGTCAGTCCGCGTTCCTCGAAGATGCTCACGAAGTAGGTGCGGCTCGGCACCACGTCGAGCAGGATCATCGGTTCCAGCACCAGATCATGCAGCGAGACTTTCGCCTGTTGCGCGAAGCGATGGTTGGCCGGGAGCAAGGCGTACGGCTGCTGCGGCGGCATCAGCGGCGTGGTGTCGATGGTGCTGTCGAGGTCGTGTTCGAACATCATCGCGACGTCGATGCTGCCGGCGGTCAGGGCTTGCACCAGTTCCTGTTGTTCGCCATCGCGAATGCGGATTTCCACACCCGGCCAGCGCGCCTTGAAACCGGCGATCAGGCGCGGCAGGTACAGCGGCGCGACGGTTTCGAAACAGCCGATATCGATCTGCCCGGACACCACGTCGTTGTCGGCCAGAGCGTTCTGCTCAAACTCATGCGCGACGCGCAACAGCTCCAGCGCCTTGCGATAGAAGCGCGAGCCGCTCGGCGTCAGCGAGACGCCTTGGGCGTGGTGGCGGATGAACAACTGCACGCCGAAGCTTTCTTCCAGGTGCTTGATCGCGGTGGAGACCGATGGCTGCGCGATATAGAGCTTGCGCGAGGCTTCGGCGACGCTGCCGCAATCGGCGGTGGTGACGAAGTATTTGAGCTGGCGCAGGTTGTAGGCGGCCATGGAACCTCCGGTAAAACCAAATCGAAACATGCTTTTGTGGCGAGGGAGCTTGCTCCCGCTTGAGTGCGCAGCACTCACAAAAAGAGTGCCGCACCCTGAATTTTTGGGAGCCGCTTCGCAGCCCGGCGGGAGCAAGCTCCCTCGCCACAGAGTTCTCTGAGGACTGGGTGTGAACATACCGGACACCCCCATCCCCCGGAGCATATTTTTTTTAAGGTCTGTAGCAACAAACTTACTAATTTATCTATCCCGATGCTTTGCACATGATCGCTTCAACAAGAATTGCGCCGCCCGTGCCGGCGCTTGCCGAAGTACGTCCACGTACTCATCCTTGCCTTGGAGTTCGTCATGGCTACCCCTGCAGCATCCTCCGCTCCGCTGATTGAAAAACACACGATAGGATACGTGCCCCCCGAAGATCGCCACGGAAAGGTCAGGGATCTGTTCACGCTCTGGTTCGGCGGCAACATCGCGCCGTTGCCCATCGTCACCGGTGCGCTGGGCGTGCAGTTGTTTCACTTGAATCTGGTCTGGGGCATCGTCGCGATTCTCGTCGGCCACCTGGTCGGTGGCGTGCTGATGGCGCTGCACTCGGCGCAAGGCCCGCAAATGGGCATTCCGCAGATGATCCAGAGCCGCGCGCAGTTCGGCTCCCTCGGCGCGCTGCTGGTGGTGCTGATTGCCGGCGTCATGTACATCGGTTTCTTCGCTTCCAACATCGTTCTTGCCGGCAAGTCGTTGCACGGCGTGGCCGACAGCATTCCGGTGCCGGTCGGCATCGTTATCGGTGCCCTCGGTTCGGGGATCATCGGCATCATCGGCTACCGCTTCATCCACGTGCTCAACCGCATCGGCACCTGGGTGCTGGGGATCGGCATCGTCGTCGGTTTTGGCTACATCTTCACCCACATTCAAACCGATGATTTCCTCACCCGTGGCGGCTTCAACCTCTCCGGCTGGCTCGCCACGGTGTCGCTGGCGGCGTTGTGGCAAATCGCGTTTGCGCCGTACGTGTCCGACTATTCGCGCTACTTGCCGGCCGACGTCAAAGTCTCCTCGACGTTCTGGACGACGTATCTGGGTTCGGCGCTCGGTTCGAGCCTGGCGTTCATCTTCGGCGCCGTCGCTGTGCTCGCCACGCCCGTCGGCATGGACACCATGGATGCGGTGAAAATGGCCACCGGCTCCATCGGCCCGCTGATGCTGGTGCTGTTCCTGCTCAGCGTGATCAGCCACAACGCCCTCAACCTGTACGGCGCCGTGCTCTCGCTGATCACCCTGGTGCAGACCTTCGCCTACCGCTGGATCCCCACCGCCAAGAGCCGCGCGGTGATCTCGATCATCGTGCTGCTGGCCTGCTGCTTCGCCGCCGTCGGCGCCTCGAAGGACTTCATCGGACACTTCGTCGACATGGTGCTGGTGCTTTTGGTGGTGTTGGTGCCGTGGACCGCGATCAACCTGATCGACTTCTACGCGATCCACAAAGGCAAGTACGACATCCAGTCGATCTTCCAGGTTGATGGCGGCATCTACGGTCGCTACAACCCACAGGCTTTGCTGGCTTATGCGATCGGCATCGCCGTGCAGATCCCGTTCATGAACACGCCGCTGTACGTCGGCCCGGTGTCGGCGCACATCAACGGCGCCGATCTGTCGTGGCTGGTGGGCTTGCTGGTGACCTCGCCGCTGTACTTCTGGCTGGCGAATCGGGATACGTCCTATCGTCGGCGGATGATGGGCGGGAAGTTGGCGAGCAGCGTGTAATCGTCATCGCCTGAACGTAAAAAGGGCCGGAACGCTGTGCAGCGATCCGGCCCTGTTTCGTTACTCTCAGATGAAGCGCTGGCGATGCTCCCCGATGAATTGCGCGGGTGTCTGCAATGGCTGACCGATGATGGCCGCCCCCGTATCGTCGAGGCCCTCAAGGCGTTTTTCTCGCTGGTCGATTTTCACCGCGTTGAAATGTACGGCAAACGCGGGATCGCCATCGACGCCGAGCAGCCGGACAAACTCCTCGACTTCCACCTGCTCGAAACGTACCTCCTTGCCCAGCGTACTGCCCAACAACGCGGCGAGCTCGCGGTGGCTGTACTCGATCGGGCCGTGCAGCGCATACGCCTGACCGCCATGCCCTTCGGGCTTGAGCAGGACATTGGCGACCACCAGTGCGATATCACTGGCCGCCATGGGTGCAAAACGGCTGTCGGCGTCGAACGGTGTCAGGTAACGGCCTTGACGAATAAAGTCGGCGATGTAGAGCATCCATTGGGCGAAGAACGTCACGCGCAAATGCGTGGATGGAATGCCCGACCAGGTGAAAATCTGTTCCGACATCCAGTGGTTCAACGTCGCCTGACTGCGTGCATCGGGTCGCGATTGCTTGTGCGACATGTTGACGATGTGCTTGACGCCTTGCTCCTTCGCCGCCTGCGCAAACAACGCGGCGGCTTCGACCAGCCCATCGCTCAGCGGATAGCAAAAATAGGCGCCGTCCACGCCTTCCATGGCCGGGCGCAACGACTTCAGGTCGCGCAAGTTGCCGACGTGAATCTCGGCGCCCATGTCCTTGAGTTTTTGCGAGCGCTCGTCTTCACGACGGACCAGAGCTTTGACCCGGTGACCGCGCTCAAGCAGGGCTTTGACGGTTGGTGCGCCGGTGTCGCCGGTAGAACCTGTTACCAAAAACGTACTCATCGTATTTCTCCAGATCGATGTTATGAAAATCGGGGTTGTCAGGGACGCAAGCGACCGGCCGGCACCACGGTCTCGACCCGGCCGGTGGCGACGTCGTAGACCAGACCGCTGACGCTGAAAGCAGCGGGCAACTGTGGGTTGGCTTGCAGCGCCGCGACATCGATGGCCACGGCCTGACGCGGGTCGTTTATCGCCAGTGATGGCAATTGTTCCGTGGCCACGCCCATGTACTGAGCGAGCAAATCCGGTGCGTGGTGCAGGCATCCGCGAATACCGCAATCGGTGTGCTGCAGGACGATCAAGTGCCAGCCTTCACCGAGCGCCGCGCCGCCCGCTTGCGAAACGCGGCCGAGGATTGCCAGCGTTTCAAACAGTGCCGGGGTGACCCGACCACCGACATTGCGGATCACCGCGGCCTCGCCGGGTTGCAGGCCAAGCACATCCACCGGATCGACACGCGGATCGACACGCGGATCGACACAACCGACGATCAGCGCGCGCTGGGAAGGAATGATCTTCAATTCGGCCGAGAAGCCGTTGGCGGCAAACGCGGCATTGCGTTCGAGCAGGGTTTGCAGGAAGTCCATGGCACACCTCGATCAAGGATGGGGAATCAGCCGCGCTGTGGCAGACGCGTCGACATCAGCGCCTGAAGCTTTTGCGGGTCAGCGATGAACGCCTGATGAATGCTGCGCGATTGGGCGCCAGCGACGACCTCATCGTTGATGCCGGCCTCGATCGCATCCAGTGCGTCAGTCACCACTTCGAGCGGGCTCAGGCGTGGTTCCGGAAGCTTTGCGCCCATCGCCGTTTCGGTCTGCACCGCCAGCACGCCGACCACCTGAGTACCCTGCCCGGCCAACTCGGCACGCAAACTGCGCGTCAGTGACAGGCCCGCAGCTTTCGAGGCGGAGTACGTTGCTGCCATCGGCAGGCTAACCAGCGAGAGCATCGACAACATGTTCAACACCGCGCCACCGGAGGCCGCGAGAACCGGTGCAAACGCTCGGGTCAGGGCCAATGGGCCGAAGTAATTCACTTCCATTTCCAGGCGAGCGTCGAGCATGTCCGGCGCGCTGATGGCGCCGTCGAACGCGGCATACCCGGCGTTATTGATCAGCAGCGTGACATCGGCGGCCACACTGGCAGCGGCAGCCACCTGATCGGGATCAGTCACGTCGAGCGGCAGCGGCACCAGGCGGCGATCACCGTTCTTGAGCAGGTCGGCCAGCGCAGCGGTGTCGCGGACGGCAACGTAGACTTTCGCCGCGCCACGCTTGAGCAGTTCTTCGGCAAAGGTACGGCCAATGCCGCGGTTGGCACCGGTGACCAGGGCAATCGAATGGGCGATTTGCATGATGTGTTCCTCGAAGCTCGATAAGGGCAAGTTGCGGAGTTGGCGGCCGTGCCCCGTGTCCGATGTGGCCAATATCCACGCTTCGACTCATGCTCGGTAGCCAGTGAATTGGGCTAAGATTTATCTCGATCCAGCATCAATCCTCCGCGCACACGGGAACCGGCATGCCACTCAAAGACCTTCACAGCCTGCGGCTTTACACCCGCGTTGCACGCCTGGGCAGTTTCTCGGCCGCCGCGCGCGAGGCGGGCCTGACGCAATCCCAGGTGTCGCGAATGATTGCCGAGCTGGAAGCCAGCCTCGGCGCCCGGCTGCTGTCGCGCACCACCCGCGCGGTGGTGCCGACCGAAGCGGGCCTGGAGTTTCTGGCGCGGATGGAGCCGATCCTCGCCGCCGTCGACGATGCGGAAAACAGCGTGCGCGAAACCGGTGAACTACGCGGATTGCTGCGCATCGGTATGCCGTCGACGATGGCTATTCGGGTGATCATCCCGCGCTTGTCAGCGTTCACCGAACGCCACCCGCAACTGCACCTCGAACTGATGCTCGAAGATCAGTGGCAGGACATGGTCAAGGAAGCGGTCGATGTCGGGATCCGCGTCGGTAAACTGCCGGATCTGGCCGGCACGGCAAAGCTGATTGGCAGCATGCAACGAATCGTCGTGGCGTCCGCCGCCTATCTCGCGCGGCACGGCACGCCGCAACGCCCCGAGGAGCTGGAACAACACCGGATCATCGGCGGGCCGGCGGCGGCGCAGGCTTCATCCTGGCAATTCGAGCGCGACGGCGCGACCACGTCGGTCAGTCTGACGGCGCACATTTCGGTCAACGATACTGCCGGCGCATTGGCCGCGGCCGTGGCTGACTTGGGAGTCACCTCGACCACGTCCTGGGCCTGCGCGCAGGAGGTGCAGGACGGCACATTGCTGCAGTTATTGCCGGCATGGAAAATGGCCGACTTGCCGGTTCATGCCTACTTTCCCATGGGCCGCGCGACACGTCTGGCGGCGCGCGCGTTCGCTGATTTTCTCGCCAGCGCACTCGAACAACCACCCACCCTTTCAGGGCAATGACATGCTGCGAATACTCGGCAAGGCCTCATCGATCAACGTGCGCAAAGTGCTGTGGACTTGCGCCGAATTGCACATCCCGTTCGAGCGTGAAGACTGGGGTTCGGGGTTCAAATCGACGAATACCCCGGAGTTCCTCGCGCTGAACCCGTGCGCCATGGTGCCGGTGATTGAGGACGGGGATTTCACGCTGTGGGAATCGAATACGATCATTCGTTATCTGGTGTCGCGCTACGGCGGCGCGCAGCTTTATCCGGCTGAGCCGATGGCTCGGGCGCGGGTCGATCAGTGGATTGACTGGCAGGCTGCGGAGCTGAATCGCTCGTGGTCGTACCCGCTGATGTCCCTGGTGCGCAAGTCGCCGGATTATCAGGACAGCGCTGCGCTGGCGGTCGGGATCGAACAATGGTCGAAGAACATGCAGATTCTTGATCGCCAGCTGCAATCGACCGGTGCTTACGTCAGTGGCGAAGAGTTTTCACTGGCCGATATCCCGATCGGGTTGTCGGTGAATCGCTGGTTTGAAACGCCGCTGAAACATCCGCGCTTGCCCGCCGTCAGCGCCTACTACGATCGCTTGAACCAGCGCGAGGGCTATCGCCTGTACGGGCGAAACGGCACGCCATGACGCAAAAAACCGCTGATCCCGAATCGCGGAATCAGCGGTTTTTTTGTTTGCCTGAAAGCTAAATCAAGCCGGAACGCCCAGAATAATGTGCGAAGCCTTGATCACCGCCGTGGCGCTGACGCCTTTGGCCAGGCCCAGTTCGGTAACAGCATCGCGGGTCACGATCGAGTAGACCTTGGAGCCGCCAGCCAGCTCGATGACCACTTCAGCGTTGACAGCACCGTCCGTCACGCTCAGCACTTTGCCTTCCAGGCAGTTGCGCGCCGAGAGGCGGATATCGCTGGACTCGGTCATCAGCATGACCCATGGCGCCTTGACCAGCGCAACGGCTTCTTTGCCGACGGCGATGCCGAGGTTCTTGATGCTTTCCATGGTCACGACGGCAACCAACTGCTCACCGCCAGCCAGGGTCAGTACCACCTCGGCGTTGACGGCGCCGGCCTGAACGTTGCTGACTTTGCCTTTGAATACGTTGCGTGCGCTGACTTTCATGATGGACGTCCTGTTTTTTGACTTTGAAGTTAGGAAGCGGCGTGCATCATCGAAGTTGACGCTATATAAAAACAACTACAGCGCTGCGCCCTGTTGTCACGCCTGCACGTAAACCCATGCATCGACTCCAGACTTTAGCAGCACGCTGACACGTTTGTAGTCCGCCACTTCGTATTCATCCGCTGCCGCCAGCTCCTGCGCGGTGATCTGGAACACCGTGCCGGCAATCTCATCCGCCGCATTGCCGCTTTCCTGCACGATGGGATGATGAGTCTTGCCACTGGTGGCGAGAACGTCAGGATCGGTGATCTCGACCATTTGCTGTTTGTAGCCCGGCAGGCTGTCCGGGCGCCCTTGCAGTTCGCGACCGAAGTTGGAAAGTTGCACGGCGCGATCCTGCAACGTGCCGTAGGAAAACAGCAGCACCGTTTGTAGTGTCGGTGAGTTCATGAGTCGTCCTTAAATGAGCAAATCTTCATAGAACGCACCGAACGGCCGCGTCGGATGAGCGATCTGGATTTCCAGAATCCACACGCCGGCATTCGGTGCCTGCTCGAAATCGCCAAGGTCGCCGCCACGGTGAATCGCATGCGGAAAATCGCTGACCCGGTGGCCTTTGATGTTCAGGTTCAGCACCCAACCCATCGCTTCGGCCTGATCCGTCGCATAGCGGTAAAGCTCAACGCCGGAAACACCCTCACGCCAGAACGCCTCGACCCGGTCGAACAGCTCTTTGGCCGCCGCCGCGCAGGCGATCATTTCCGGGTCCGATCCGCTGGTGTAAGTCGCCCCCGCATCACCTTCGTGGCCCTGCCAGACCACACCCATGTCGATAAAGAAAATGTCGTCTTCACCGAGCACCGGATCGCCATCGGAGCGCTGCTTGAAGGTCTTCAGGGTGTTGGCGCCGAAGCGAATCAGCAGCGGATGCCAGATCCGGTCCATGCCCAGTTCAGCGAGGATTTCCTTGCCGCGCGCCGTCGCTTCGGACTCCAGCATGCCCGGTTTGATCACTGCGGCGATGGCATCGACGGCCTTCCAGGTCAACTGCTGGGCATGGCGCATGGTGTCCAGGACAAAACGTTCGCCGACCGCTTCCTTACCGCTCAGGGCTGCATTTTCGCTCAGGGCTGTACTCATTTCCTCGTCCTCATGGCTGCGCTGTATAGTTTTTTATATTGCGGAACGTCGATAAAGATACAGCCATGACACAAAGTGTCAATTACTCTTCTGCGCGCACCACGCCACGCTCTTCGAGCAGCCGCACGAACATGCTCAAACTGCGCGACACCGTCCCCCGCCGCCACACCAGCCACGTCGTCAGGTAGCGAAAATCCGCCGCCAGCGGCCAGACGCTGACGGTTGCGCTGCCCGGCATGCTCTGCAGCATCTTGCGTGGCATCAAGGCCAGACCGGCACCAGCGCTGACGCAGGCGAGCATGCCGTGATAGGACTCCATTTCGAAAATTTTGCCGGGCACGGCGGCGTCGGTGCTGAACCATTTTTCGAAGTGATGCCGGTAGGAGCAGTTGGAGCGGAAGGCATAGATGTTCTCGCCATTCACATCCGCCGCACGCTTTACCGGAGCGTGATTGAGCGGCGCGATGATGACCATTTCTTCCTCGAAGGCCGGCACGCCTTCCAGCGTCGGATGCAGCACCGGGCCGTCGACGAATGCTGCCGCGAGTCGCCCGGAAAGCACGCCGTCGATCATCGTCCCGGACGGCCCGGTGGACAGGTCCAGATCAACTTTCGGGTGCAACTGGTTATATGCCGCGAGCAGTTCGGGAATGCGCACCGCCGCCGTGCTTTCCAGCGACCCCAAAGGAAACGCGCCCTGCGGTTCTTCGCCCGCTACGGTGGCGCGTGCTTCTTGTACCAGGTCGAGAATGCGCCGCGCGTACTCGAGAAAACTCCACCCCGCCGGCGACAGGCGCAAACGGCTTTTCTCGCGAATAAACAGATCGACACCGAGATCCTGCTCAAGCTGCTTGATCCGCGTGGTCAGGTTCGACGGCACGCGATGAATCTGCGCAGCGGCGGCGCTGATGCTGCCGTGCTCGGCAACGGCCTTGAAAATTTCCAGCTGCACCAGATCCACAGTCATTCTCCAATCGTGAAAGAAACGATCTTTATTATTCAGTTTCCAGAAAACAAACACCACCCTACTCTAGGCTCATCCGACGAACATGCAGGACGAAGCCATGAGCCAGATTTCCAGCCAGACCCACGCCATCTCGATCAATCCAGCCACCGGCGAGCAGATCGGCCATTACGCCTTTGAATCCGCCGCCGCCCTCGATGCCGCGCTGACTCGCGCTGCTTTTGGCTTCGGTAAGTGGAAACGCAAGCCGCTGCAGGATCGTTCGCGCCTGTTGACCGCTCTGGCCGCTGCGCTGCGTGAAACCAGCGATGGCATGGCGACGATGATCACTCAGGAAATGGGCAAGCCGATTGCTCAGGCTCGCGGCGAAATCGAGAAATGCGCCAAGCTCTGCGAGTGGTACGCCGAAAACGGTCCGGCCATGCTCGACGCGGAACCGACTCAGGTTGAAGGCGGCAAGGCGCGCATCGAATACCGCCCACTCGGCCCGATCCTCGCCGTGATGCCGTGGAACTTCCCGATCTGGCAAGTACTGCGCGGCGCCGTGCCAGCGCTGATCGCCGGCAACACCTACGTGCTCAAGCATGCGCCGAACGTGATGGGCAGCGCCTACCTGTTGCGCGATGCCTTCACCCGCGCCGGTTTCGCCGATGGCGTGTTCGAAGTGATCAACGTCACCCCTGAAGGCGTATCCAGCGCCATCGCTGACCCGCGCATTGCCGCTGTGACGCTGACCGGCAGCGTGCGTGCCGGCATGGCCATCGGCGCTCAGGCCGGTGCTGCACTGAAGAAATGCGTATTGGAATTGGGCGGTTCCGACCCGTTCATCGTGCTCAACGATGCCGATCTGGATGAAGCGGTACAAGCTGCGGTCATCGGTCGTTACCAGAACTCCGGTCAAGTTTGCGCAGCGGCAAAACGCTTGATCATCGAAGAAGGCGTGGTTGAAGAATTCACTCGCAAATTCGTCGAAGCCACGCGCAAGCTGAAAGTCGGCGATCCGTTGGCCGCCGACACGTACATCGGCCCGATGGCGCGCGTCGACCTGCGCGACGAACTCGATCAGCAAGTGCGCGACACCCTGGAAGAAGGCGCGACGCTATTGCTTGGCGGCGGCAAAGCCGCAGGCGCTGGCAACTATTACGAACCCACCGTGCTGGCCGACGTCACCGACCGCATGACCTCGTTCAAACAGGAACTGTTCGGCCCGGTCGCGTCGATCATTACCGCCCGCGATTGCGCCCACGCAGTAGCGCTGGCCAACGACAGCGAGTTCGGCCTGACCGCGACGATCTACACCGCCAACGTGCAACTGGCCCAGCAACTGACCAGTGAACTGGAAACCGGCGGCGTGTTCATCAACGGCTACTCCGCCAGCGACCCGCGCGTGACCTTCGGCGGCGTGAAAAAAAGCGGTTTCGGCCGCGAGCTGTCGCACTTCGGCGTACGCGAATTCTGCAACGCGCAAACCGTGTGGCTCGATCGCAAGTAACTGACCTGACGCCATGTAGGAGCTGCCGAAGGCTGCGATCTGTTGATCTTGTCTTTTAAAAAACAACATCAAAAGATCGCAGCCTGCGGCAGCTCCTACGGGGGAGCGTCTATAGTGATCAGGTCTTTGCTGTCGAGCGTTGTCCATGGTCAACACTGAACTCCTGATCATCTGCGAGCACTGCGATTGTGTGTATGAAAAAGCCGTGCTCGGCAAACACCAGAAAACCCTGTGCGCACGTTGCGGCGGTGTCCTGCAGCGTTTCAACGGCCTGAGCGTCGAACAACGCCTGGCGTTGACGTTCACGGCCGCCATGTTGTGGCTGTTCGCCAATTTCTACCCGGTGATGAGCATCAGCATGAAAGGCCTGAAAAACAGCGCGACGCTGTGGGACTCGGTGCTGGCGCTGAGTCAGGGGCCGATTACCTTTATCGCCATGGTTGCGGCCATTGCCATCATCATTGCCCCGGCGTTTCAACTGGTGTTGCTGGTGTGGGTGCTGAGCTTCGCGCTCTCCTCGCGACGGGCGCCGGGGTTCAAGCTGTGCATGCGCTGGCTGGAAACCCTGCGCCCGTGGAGCATGCTCGAAGTGTGTCTGCTGGGGGCGATGGTGGCGGTGTTCAAACTCGCCGGACTGCTCGACGTGTTGCCCGGCATCGGCCTGTTTGCGCTGGCGGTGCTGAGCCTGATGATGATCCGCATTGCCGGCCGCGATATTCGCGATCTTTGGGACATTCTATGAAGCGGCCACCCACTGCCAGCGAACTCAACCTGTGCCTGTGCCACAGCTGCGGGCTGGCCTGCGACATGACTGACGAGCCGCACGAATGCCCGCGTTGCGATGCGCCGCTGCATCGGCGCAAGACCAACTCGCTGACACGCACCTGGGCCTACATGCTCGCTGCGCTGGCATTTTATGTGCCGGCCAATCTGCTGCCGGTGATGAACACCACCATGCTTGGTAGTGGCGCCGACAGCACAATCATGAGCGGCGTGCTGGAGTTCTGGGAAGCGGGCGCGTGGGACATCGCGCTGATCATTTTCATCGCCAGTATCGCCGTGCCGGGGATCAAGTTCGTCGCCCTGACGTTACTGCTGACTACCGTGCAACGCGACAGCGCCTGGGCGCGCAAAGAGCGTTCAAAGCTGTACCGCTTCGTCGAGCTGATCGGTTACTGGTCGATGCTCGACGTGCTGGTGGTGGCGTTGGTCGCGGCGCTGGTGAAATTCCAGGCCCTGGGCGACATCGAGCCACGACCGGGCATCCTGTTTTTCGGCCTGGTCGTGGTGTTCACCATGCTGGCGGCGATGAGCTTCGATCCACGGCTGATCTGGGACAAGGACTCGGACCAATCCCTCAGCGACGCTGAACCTCAAGCAGCACCTGCAACGGATGGCGCAGCGCCTGATCCGACTGGCGCTTGACCTGACTGCGGCAGGAATAACCGGTGGCCAGCGCTTCACCCTTCTCCGAGGGCGCCTCGACCTGACGCGCCCACGATTGCTCGTAAATCACCGCCGAGGTTTCACGATTGCGTGCCTCATGGCCGTAAGTGCCGGACATGCCGCAACAACCAGTGGCCTGCGTCGCCAACTTCAAACCGGCACGCTCGAACACCTGTTCCCATTGGCGAGTCGCGGCCGGGGCGTTGGTTTTCTCGGTGCAATGCGCGAGCAGACGGAACGACGCGGCGTTATCTTCCGACGCCTGCTGCGGCATCACCTTGAGTAACCATTCCTGCAGTAGAGCAACTTCCGGGCAATCCTGCATACCCGGCACTTTCAAGTATTCCTGGCGATAAACCAGGGTCATCGCCGGATCCAGCCCGAGCAGCGGCACACCCACATTGGCCAATTCACCCAACTGGCGGGCATTGCGCAACGCCGCACGGCTGAACGCCGACAGGAAGCCTTGCACATGCAGCGGCTTGCCGTTGGCACTGAACGGTGCCAGGTAAACCTGATAGCCCAACCGCGATATCAGTTCGACCAGATCCGCCAGCAACGGCGCCTCGAAGTAACGGGTGAAGGCGTCCTGCACGATGACCACGCTGCGCTCGCGTTGCGCTTGGGTCAGCGCCGACAAGGTCGCGACCGTTGCCGGTTGCACCTGCCAACGACGCAGCGCTGCATGGAAATCGAAGCGACTGAGCAGCGGCACATCGACCATGCCACCGGCACGTTCGAGCACACTGCGCAGCCACGCAGCGCCCATCAAACCGTTATACAACGCCGGAATCCGTGCCATGTAGGGGATGCTGTATTCCAGCGAGGCAATCAGATAATCCCGCGCCGGGCGCAGATAACGGCTGTGATACAGCTCGAGAAACCGCGAACGAAACTCCGGCACGTTGACCTTCACCGGGCACTGGCCTGCGCAGGATTTACACGCCAGGCAACCGGCCATGGCGTCGTAGACCTCATGGGAGAAGTCTTCGGATTGCGCGCGGGTATTGCGCCAGCGCTGCCACAGCGTGCTGAAAAACGCTGGTTGGCGAACGGCACTGGACAACACATCGACCCCCGCCTCGCCCTGCAAACGCAACCATTCGCGGATCAACGACGCGCGGCCCTTGGGCGATTGCGCACGTTCGCGGGTGGCTTTCCACGACGGGCACATGGCGTCGTCGGGATCAAAGTTGTAGCAGGCGCCGTTACCGTTGCAGTGCATGGCCGCGCCGTAGTCTTGCCAGACTTTCTCGTCAATCTGTCGATCCAGTTCACCGCGCAGGGTGACTTCGTCGATTTTCAGCAGGGCCGCGCCGCTGTTGGCAGGCGTGGCGATTTTGCCCGGATTGAACTGGTTGAACGGATCAAATGCGGCTTTCAGGGCTTGCAGCGCCGGATACAACTCGCCGAAAAACGCCGGCGCATATTCCGAACGCAAGCCTTTGCCGTGCTCGCCCCAGAGCAAGCCGCCGTAACGCTGGGTCAGCGCCGCGACGCCATCGGAGACCGGGCGCACCAGCGCCGCTTGCTGCGGATCTTTCATATCGAGAATCGGCCTTACGTGCAGCACGCCGGCATCGACGTGACCGAACATGCCGTACTGCAAACCGTGGCTGTCGAGCAGGTCACGCAACTCGGCGATGTATTCAGCCAAGTGCTGCGGCGGCACCGCAGTGTCTTCGACAAACGGTTGTGGCCGCGCCTCACCGGCGACGTTGCCGAGCAGACCGACTGCACGTTTGCGCATGCCGTAGACCTTGCTCACTGCCGCGTGCCCGACCGCCAGGGTATGGCCCAAACGCTCGACCGTGCGGTCGCTGCTCAAGTGCCCGACAAACGCCTCGACCCGACGTTGCAAGTCTTCGGGATCATCGCCGCAGAACTCGACCAGGTTGATGCCCAACGTTGGCCGCTCGGCGCTTTGCGGAAAGTATTCGGCGACGCCGTGCCAGACGATGTCCTGCATCGCCAGCAGCAAGACCTTTGAATCTACCGTTTCAATCGACAACGGTTTCAGCGCCATCAACGCGCGGGCATCGCGCAAGGCGTCCATGAAACCGCCGTAGCGGATATTCACCAGCATTGTGTGCTTGGGAATCGGCAACACATTCAGCCGCGCCTCGACGACAAAACCCAGCGAACCTTCAGCGCCGCAAAGCACACTGTTGAGGTTGAAGCGCTGATCCGCCTCGCGCAGGTGCGCCAGGTCATAACCGGTCAGGCAGCGATTGAGATCGGGAAAACGCGCTTTGATCAGCTCGCCCTGTTCATCAATGATCTGCCGCGCGCAGCGATAGACTTCACCGACGCGATCTTCGCGCGCGCACAACGCTTCAAGTTCACTTTCTTCGAGGGGCAAACCGCGCAGACGCTCGCCTCCGCGCAAGACCATGTCGAGTTCAAGCACATGGTCGCGGGTCTTGCCGTAGGTGCAACTGCCCTGGCCGCTGGCGTCGGTGTTGATCATGCCGCCGACCGTGGCGCGGTTGGAGGTCGACAGTTCCGGGGCGAAGAACAGCCCGGCGGATTTCAATGCGGCGTTGAGCTGATCCTTGACCACCCCGGCCTGCACCCGCACCCAGCGTTGCTCGACGTTGATTTCAAGGATGCGGTTCATGTGTCGCGACAGATCAACGACGATGCCATCGGTCAGCGACTGGCCGTTGGTGCCGGTGCCACCGCCCCGTGGGGTGATCACCACTTGCCGGAAAGCCGGTTCGGCAATCAGTCGCGCCACTCGCGCGACGTCCTCGGCGTCCAGCGGAAACACCGCCGCTTGCGGCAGACGCTGATAGATCGAGTTGTCAGTCGCGAGCACCACGCGGCTGGCGTAATCGGCGCTGATTTCACCGCGAAAGCCGCTGGCCTCCAGGGCTTTGAGGAACTGCTGGTAATCGGTGGTCAGGGCTTGTGCGGGCGACAGCTGGGCAATCATCGGTCAGGGTATCTCGGTCAAAATCGGGCCGTGTGGCGGTGAACAGTTGTACGCAAGGAATGATTGCGTCAGGCTCCGCCATCTAATGACGCCCATGTTCATTGCTGCAGGACATCGGGACAACCGTAAATTCGACCCGCTATTGATGACTTTTACGAATGAATCCGCGCACGCTCACCCCCTCCATGTCGTTATTGCTGGCTTTCGAGGCTGCCGCGCGCCACGAAAGCTACACCCGCGCCGCCCATGAACTCTCGCTGACGCAGAGTGCGGTCAGCCGGCAGGTGCAGATTCTCGAGAAAATGCTCGGCATGCGCCTGTTCACTCGCGAAGGTCGGCAAGTGGTGCTGACCGACGTCGGGCGCATGTATCAGCGTGAACTCGCGGAAGCGCTGGGGCAGATTCGCAGTGCGACGTTGCAGGCGATGGCTTTTGGTTCGGGCATTCACAGTTTGCGTCTGGCGACGCTGCCGACTTTTGGTTCGAAATGGCTGCTGCCGCGCCTGAAGGATTTCTACACCGCGCATCCGGGCATGACCGTGCACTTGCATTCGCGTATCGAAGCGATCGACTTTGATACCAGCGAAATCGACGCGGCGATTTGCGTCGGCGGCGGTGACTGGCCGGGGCTGACCGCCCTGCCCCTGCACACCGAAGAACTGGTGGTGATTGCCAGCGCGCAACTGTCCTCGGCTGAACGCGATGACGCCGAACAACAGATTGCCGGGCAATTGCTGCTCAATGTCAGCAGCAATGCGCAGGCGTGGGCGGAGTGGTTCAGCCATCACGGCCTGCCACACCGCAGCATGCGTATCGGCCCGAGTTTTGAAATGACTTCGCACCTGATTCAGGCGGTGCGGGCGAATATTGGTGTGGGGTTGGTGCCGAGGATTCTGGTGGAGGATGAGTTGCACAGTGGCGAGCTGCTGCAATTGGGTGAGCCGATTACCAGCCGGCGCAGCTATTACCTGGTGTATCCGCCGCGCAATGAGAATTTGCCGTCACTCAAGGCGTTTCGGGATTGGCTGGTGCATACACTCTGAAGACAGGTGTTGCCAATCAGGCCGCCTTCGCGAGCAAGCCCGCTCCCACATCGGACGTGGGAGCGCCAGAATTCCAATGTGGGAGCGGGCTTGCTCGCGAAGGGGCCGGCAGAGGCAACTTCAAAACCTCGGTTTGACCGCCTTCCAGTCCGGCTTGTACCGCTGCATCTGCCGCACATCATCACGCTGGCGAATCCCGCACGTCAGGTACTGATCATGCAGCTTGCCCAACTGCTCATGATCCAGCTCCAGGCCAAGCCCCGCTGCCCGGCTGATCTTCACGCAGCCATCGACAATCGACAGCTTGCCACCCTTGATTACCTCTTCATCCGGCTCCTGCCACGGGTAATGGGTGTCGCAGGCGTAATCCAGATTCGGCACGGCCGCCGCCACATGCGCCATCGCCATCAGGCTGATGCCCAAGTGCGAGTTGGAATGCATCGACACGCCGAGGCCAAACACGTCACACATCTTCGCCAGCGCCTGCGTGTCGCGCAGGCCGCCCCAGTAATGGTGGTCGGCGAGAACAATCTGCACGCTGTTCTGCGCGACACTGCGACGGAACTCGTCGAAGTCGGTGACCACCATGTTGGTCGCCAGCGGCAGGCCAGTGCGTTTGTGCAGCTCGGCCATGCCATCGAGGCCCGGGGTCGGGTCTTCGTAATACTGCAGATCATCGCCGAGCAATTCGGCCATGCGAATAGACGTTTCCAGCGACCAGTTGCCATTCGGATCGATGCGCAGCGGATAGTCCGGGAAGGCTTTTTTCAAGGCTTTGATGCATGCCACCTCATGCTCCGGCGGCAACGTGCCGGCCTTGAGTTTGATGCTTTTGAAACCATACGCCTCGATCATCCGCGCAGCCTGCGCGACGATTTGCTGCTCGCTGAGCGCCTCGCCCCAGTTGTCCGGTTTGTACGGCGAATCGACATGTTGCGCGTACTTGAAGAACAAGTAAGCGCTGAACGGCACCTCATCGCGAATCGCGCCGCCGAGCAGGTCCACCAGCGGCACATTCAGGTAATGCGCCTGCAAATCGAGAAATGCCACCTCGAACGCCGAATAGGCGTTGCTCACCGCTTTGCTGGCGTGGGAACCGGGCGCCAGTTCGGCACCGGCGAGGCTCGCAGGTTTATTGGCGGCAACGGTGACCTGCACGATCGCGCGCAACTGGTTGAGGTTGAACGGATCGAGGCCGATCAGTTGCGCCTGCAACTGCTGTTGGATCGCCAGCGCCGGGGCATCGCCATAGCTTTCGCCGAGGCCTATGTAGCCGTTGTCGCTTTCGATCTCGATGATCGAGCGCAGCGCAAAGGGTTCGTGGATGCCGCTGGCGTTGAGCAGCGGCGGATCACGGAAGGCAATCGGGGTCACGGTGACACGGGTGATTTTCAAGATAACGCTCCTGACAGATCAACAATCAATTCAATGGCTCGCAGCCGGGCTGGCCGTCGCGACAACGGCGGTGTCGTCATAGGGCTTTGCCGGGGTTTTGCCTTTGGCACCCGGCGCCGTGCGGGCAAAGAAAATCACCACCGCTGCGATCAGCGACGTGCCAGCCAAGCCATACAGGCCGCCCTCGATAGAGCCGGTGGTTTGTTCGAGAAAACCAAATGCAGTCGGCGCGACGAAACCGCCGAGATTGCCAATCGAGTTGATCAGCGCGATCACCGCAGCGGCGATGCGCGCATCCAGATAGCTTTGCGGAATTGGCCAGAACAATGCCGACGCTGCCTTGAAACCGATGGCGGCGAAGCAGATCGCGACGAAGGCGAAAATCGGCCCGCCAGTGGTCGACATGAACATGCCGACGGCCGCGATCACCAGCGTCAGCGCGACCCACGCCTGTTGGAACTTCCATTTACCGGCCATCGCCGCAAAGCCGTACATGGCGACAATCGAAATGATCCACGGTATCGAGTTGAGCAGGCCAACCTGGAAATCGCCGAGATTGCCCATCTTTTTGATCATGCTCGGCAGCCAGAACGTCGCGCCGTAAATGGTCAGGGCAATGGAGAAGTAGATGAAACAGAACAGCGCAATCTGCCGATCCGCCAACAGCTTGAACATCGACGGCTTGGCGATCTGCACCGCTTCACGGGCCTGCTGCTCTTCGGCAATCGCCGCGACCAGTGCTTCGCGCTCCTCTTCACTCAGCCACTTGGCCTGACGCGGATGCGATTGCAGCCAGAACCAGACAAACCCGCAAAGCACCACCGACGCCGCGCCCTCGATCAAGAACATCCACTGCCAGCCGTGCAGGCCCAACCCGCTGATGTGCAGCAGCGCACCGGAGACCGGGCCGGAGATCACCGAGGCAATCGCCGAACCGCTGAGAAACACCGCCATGGTCTTGCCGCGCTCGGAGGCCGGTAGCCACTGCGTGAAGTAGTAAATGATCCCCGGAAAGAACCCCGCCTCGGCCGCGCCGAGAATAAAGCGCAGCACATAGAAACTGGTTTCGCCCCTGACAAACGCCATGGCCATGGCGGCGGCGCCCCAGGTGAACATGATCCGTGTCAGCCAGACCCGCGCGCCGTAACGTTGCAGAAGCATGTTGGACGGCACTTCGAACAGCGCGTAGCCCACAAAGAACAAACCGGCGCCGAGGCCGTAAGCCGCCGCGCCGATGCCCAGATCGGTTTCCATATGACTGCGCACGAAACCGATGTTGACCCGATCGATGTAGTTGACGATGAACATCACCACGAACAGCGGCAGCACGTGGCGCTTGACCTTGGCGGCGGCACGGGCGAGGACCGTGACGTCCAGCGGACTCTGGAAGGTTTTCAAGGGGCGACTCCCGATCTTGTTTTTTTAGGGATGGCGTAAAGCGTTGAGTCGATCATGGACGGCGATCATTGATCCCGTCTAATCTAACCTGGCATTCGATTGATACCCGGATTAGATCAATGTTCGAACTGACCCAGCTGCGCTGCTTCACCACTGTCGCCACCGAACTCAACTTTCGCCGCGCCGCCGAGCGACTGAACATGACCCAGCCGCCGCTGAGCCGGCAGATTCAATTGCTCGAGCATCACCTCGGCGTCGCGCTGTTCACCCGCAGCACCCGCAGTGTCGCGCTGACCGCCGCCGGCCGGGCTTTTTTCATCGAAGCACAGAACCTGCTGGAGCGCGCGCAGCAAGCGGCAGTCATCGCCCGCCGGTTTGCCGAAGGCGATATCGGTTCGGTGAACATCAGTTTTGTCGGCAGCGCGGTGTATGAGTTTCTGCCCAAGGTTATCGCCGAGGCGCGACTGAAACAGCCCCAGGTAAAAATCGATCTGTCGGAGATGAACACTTACCAGCAGCACGAAGCCCTGCGCGCGCGACGCATCGATTTGGGCATCGCCCGTGCGCCATTACTCGAGCCGGGATATGCCACTGAATGCCTGGTGCGCGAGCCGTTTGTACTGGCGGTACCGAGTGGTCATCCATTGGCGAGCGCGGCTGAAGTGGCCGTAAACGATCTGGATAAGCAGCCATTTCTGATGTATTCCCACGCCGCTTATCCGCCGTTCAACGAACTGCTGACCGGCATGCTGCGCTCGGCCCGGGTTGCACCGGATTACGTGCAATGGCTGGGGTCGTCGCTGACGATTCTGGCACTGGTGAATGCCGGGATGGGCCTGGCACTGGTGCCGCGTTGTGCGACCAGTGTGGTGTTCAGGAATGTGGTGTTTCGCGATATCGATCTGGGCGAAGGGGTGCAGAGCGAGCTGCATCTGATCTGGCGGGAGAATAACGACAACCCGGCGTTTGCGATGTTGCTGGAAGCGATTCGCCGGGCGGTGGCTGAGGGGTGGGGTTAGTCGCTGGTGGCTCTAATCAGCGCTTTAGCGGTGGAGGCGCACTGGGTCCTCTAACCAGCGGTGTTACCAACTGCTTACCGTCGGGACCGACAAAGAGGCGTGCGATGTGAGGTGGAATGGGGGTTGGTTCTTTTGCACTCATAATAAAACCTCCTTGACGGAACTGAATTCGACCCACTGAACTTTCGAAGAATCTATCACCAATAATTCGGCGCCAAAAGGCAGCACCTCGCCATCATCTCCAAGCCAGCGTGGATTCAGCACGATGAACTGTCCTTCCGAGGGACCGGAGGGCCACTCCTGGGGCCAGCCAAACAATCGCCGCTCATCACTCAGGTGCAAAGTGACAAGGCGATCATGTCCCTCAAAAGCGCTGTACCACTCGCTGGGATGGGAGTTTTTCCGCGTCAGATCTCGTTTGCGAAGCGACGCATGCAACACCCCATTTGAAGCCAAGTAACAGGAAAAGCCACCGAGATATACTGAAACAATAAAGGCCCACAAAGCCTCGGCCCGAGCATCCCATGTTCCTACAGAAAATCCTTTCAAACCCACCCACAAACAAAGAGAGCCAATCCCCCAAACCGCGCCCTGAATCACAAACGTAAAAATCAACGCCTGCACGATCTGCCCAAAAGTATCGGGTCGCTTGAACGCCGTCAGCGAATAAAAAATCCACGCCGACAAAAACCCGGGAATCAGGTACTGCAACAGCGGAATAACTTCTTTGACCAGATCATCCATGATCCGAGGCTCCTTGAAAGACCGGCCGATCTGACTATCGACCGCCCTCAAAAGCCTAGTGCACACGGCTGAAAACCCTCGCGCGCAACTGTCACCACTCATTACGCATCCTGCAAAATCAGATCCGCGCCCTTCTCCGCCACCATCAACACCGCTGCGTGAGTATTGCCCGAGGTTACATTCGGAAAAATCGACGCATCAACAATCCGCAACCCGTCGAAACCGTGGACCTTCAGCCGCTTGTCGACCACCGACGTCTGCTCGTCAGCGCCCATCGCACACGACCCGCACAAGTGATAGATCGAGCCACAGTTATCGCGGAAGTACTGCAACATCTGCTCGTCAGTTTCCACCGCTGGCCCCGGTAAAACTTCATCTACCGTGATGCTCTTGAGCGCCGGGGCGTTCATGATCTTGCGCATAAGACGGCTACCCTGAATGACCTCGTCGATGTCCTTTTGCGTGCTCAGGTAGTTCGGATCGATCAACGCTGCATCCCGGGGATTTTTCGAGGCGATCTCGATATGCCCACGACTGGTCGGCCGGCACGGGTTGAAGCACAGCAGGAAGCCGGAATACGGCTCGGGCTTGAGGCTGGCCCTGTTGTTCTTCGGAATCTGGTACGACAGCGGGTTGAAATACAGTTGCAGGTTCGGGTGATTCTGTTGCGCGTCACCACGGAAAAAACCGCCGGCCTGATTCACACTCATGGCCAGGGCGCCCTTGCGTGTCAGCAGGTATTTCACGCCTAGCTTGAACTGACCGAACAGCGAACTCAGTTCATCATTGAGCGTCGGGATATTGGCCTTGTAGTAATAGCTGGCGCACAGGTGATCCTGCAGGTTCTGCCCTACTGCCGGCAGGTGCTTGACCAGAGGAATGCCATGCCGGGCCAGCAAGCCGCTATCGGCCACGCCGGACAATTGCAAGATCTTCGGTGTGTCGACCGCGCCAGCGCACAAGATCACTTCCTTGCGTGCGGTGAAGGTTCGTATCACGCCATGCTGAGTAATGGAGATTCCGGTCGCACGTTGTTGCGTGTCATCAAACAACACCCGATCCACCAGCGCGAAATGCTCGACGGTCAGGTTCGGTCGTTTCAGAGCCGGATGCAGATGCGCGAAGCTGCTGGAGCAGCGCTGACCGTTTTTGGTGTTGACGTCGTAGAGACCCGCCCCTTCGAACTTTGCCCCGTTGAAATCTTCACTGCGCGGATAGCCGAGTTCCGAGCAGCCCTCAAGAAACACATCGCAGATCGGATGCGTCTGGCCCTTCATCGGCGTAATACTGATCGGGCCGCTGCCACCATGATATTCGCTGTCACCCAACGGATGGTTTTCCAGTGTGCGGAAGTACGGCAACACATCCTTGAAGCCCCAGCCATCGTTGCCATTGGCGGCCCAATCATCAAAGTCATGAGCCTGGCCGCGCACGTAGATCATGGCGTTGATCGAACCGGAACCGCCCTGCACCTTGCCGCGCGGGGCGTAGATCTCGCGGTTGCCCAACTGCTTTTGTGGCTGGCTGTAATACATCCAGTTGAAGGTCGGGTTGTAATACATTTTGGCGAAACCGACCGGGATCTTGAACCACAGCGAACTGTCTTTGCCGCCCGCTTCCAGCAACAGCACGGTGTGTTTGCCCGACGCCGAGAGCCGGTTGGCCAGCACGCAGCCAGCGGCGCCTGCGCCAGCGATGATGTAGTCGTATGTCATGCACGGTTACCGCGTAAGTCGTTGTACAAAATTCGCTCCCACAGGGGGCTCAGCAATCAAAAGCTGTGTCAGCCGCGAGCCGGCGAGGTGTCTTTGACGTCAGCCGGGCTCGGCGCCATCTGCAAATGCAACCGCTCGCCGGTATACGGCGAATGCCTGCGCACCACGTCCATGTTCAGCTCGACGCCCAGGCCCGGCTCGGTGGACGGAATGATGTAGCCGTCTTCCCACTGCAATGGCTTGGTCAGTACTTCGGCGTGGAAGCCGCCCCAGGTCTCGATACTTTCCTGAATCAGGAAGTTCGGTGTGCAGGTTGCCAACTGGAAACTCGCCGCTGCGCCAATCGGCCCGTTGTACAAATGCGGGGCGATCTGCGCGTAGTAGGCTTCAGCCATGCTGGCGATTTTCTTGGCTTCGAGCAGGCCGCCGCAGCGCGCCACGTTCATCTGCAGGATCGACGCGCCGCCGGCCTGCAACAGCTTGAAAAATTCGTATTTGGTGGTCAGGCGTTCGCCGGTGGCAATCGGGATGCTGGTCTTGGCCGCAACTTGCGCCATGGCCTCTTCCTGCCCCGGCGGCACTGGTTCCTCAAACCACAGCGGATCGTATTTTTCCAGGCGCTTGGCCAGACGAATCGCCGACGACGGCACCATCTGCCCGTGAGTGCCGAACAGCAGGTCGCACTTGTCGCCTACCGCTTCGCGGATCTTGCGGCAGAAGGTCTCACAGCGCTCCAGCACTTCCAGCGAAATCTGGTGCCCGGAGTACGCGGTGTACGGCCCGGCCGGGTCGAACTTCACTGCGGTGAAACCTTTGTTCATGTTGTCGATGGCGCATTCGGCGGCCAGATCGGGGTCGTCGTAGTCGTACTCGCCACGGCTGTTGACCGGGTACAGATACGTGTAGGAGCGCAGGCGTTCGTTGACCTTGCCACCGAGCAATTCGTAGACCGGCTTGTTCGCCGCTTTGCCGATGATGTCCCAGCAGGCCATCTCCAGGCCGCTGACCACGCCCATCATGGTCAGGTCGGGACGCTGAGTGAATCCGCTGGAATAGGCCTGGCGGAAGAAGCGTTCGATGTGGTGCGGGTCGTGATTGAGCAGATAGCGCTCGAACACGTCTTCGATGATCGGCAACATCGCTTTCGGGCCAAAGGTCGCGGCGTAGATCTCGCCGACACCCTCGATCCCGCAATCGGTCTTGAGCTTGACGAACAGCCAGTACATGCCGCCGATGTGCGGTGGCGGTACGGCAACGATATGGGTTTCAAGGGCGATGATTTTCATCTCAGGCTCCTGCTTTTTTCGAAGATTGACGATTGATTCGGGCACGCAAGGCCACAGCAGCGAGCATGCCGACCAGACCGATAGTGGCGATGTAGCCGATGTACAGCTTGTAGCCGAGGGCACCGGGGAAATGTTCGGTGAGGTAGCCGTTGATCAGCGGGATAAAGGCATCCGGCATGTAGCCGACCACCGAGACGATCCCGATAGCCAGGCCGGTGATGCGCAGCGGAATGCTGCAACTGTCGAGAATCGCCCAGTACAGACCGCGAATCGCATAAGTCATCAGGCCGATGAAAATCACCGTAGCGATCAGCAGCCCCATGCTGTTGAGTCCCGGGAACACGATCAGCCCGACGATGGCCAGACTCGCCAACAGCAGAGCGACGATCAGCACCGAAATATTGGAGAACTTGTCACCCAGCCAGCCGCCGCCAATGCCACCGATCGGACGCATCCACAGTTTGATCGTGGTGATGGTGCCGGCCATGACCGCCGTCATGCCGCTGCCTTGCAGGTAGTCGGAGAAACTGTAGGTGGCCCAGAAGATGTGGTATCCGCAGAACACGATGGCGGTGACCAGCCACAGCTCGGGAATTTTCACCAACGTGGTGAGGTCGCTGAGCAGATTGAACTTGCCCTTCTCCACCGCCGGCGTTTCTTCCATCGACTTCGGATCCTTGATCAGCACCAGCACACAGCCGATGGCGATACAGGTGAAGGCGTAGAGATAGACCACATGCTTGAAACCTTCGGCAGTGGACTCGCCACGGGTTTCGGTGGCGAAGGCAAACAGACCCAGTGCAACGGTCGCGAGCAAGGCTTCGACCAATCCGCGTCCACCGTCGAGGATGCCGAAAAAACGCCCCTGTTCGGTGTGATGCGCAATCATCTTCACGCGTTTGAGTACCGAGGCCCAGAAGGTCAAACCGGTGGTCAGGCCCCAGCAGCCAAAAATGATCATCAACCCGGTCATCGACGGCGCGGTCGAGTACCAAAGGCCCAAGACTCCGGTAGCCACTAATGAGAAGAAAATCAGAAAGCGCGGTGCAATGCGATCGGCCAGCCAACCGCTTGGCAAATAACTGAGCAGGAAGATCGTGCCCAGCATCGAATACAGATAACCCAACTCGCTGTGGTTGATCTGGAACACTTCGAGCATGGTCGTCTGATAGACCTGGCGAAGATAGAGAATCGGGTAGATCGCGCCAGCGGCGAGCACCAGCAACATCAATTGGACATAGCGACTTCCCTTGTCGCTCTGGCTTCTCACAGCCGAATCGGAACCCTGAACAGCGGCAGCAGAGGATGCATGCTTGGACATTGAAGTGACCTCGGGCGGCCCGGTGTCCGGGCGCCCCTGATAATTGTTTTTATTAGATAAAATCAGCTGCGAGCTTCAAGCTACGCGCGGCAAGCCGAAGCCCGCCACCGTTTGCCCTTACTTGCAGCTTGAAGCTCACAGCCAGCAGCTGCCTTTCTAGTACTTCATGACCACAAGTCGGGTCTGGGTGAATTCGAGCATGCCGTGCTTGCCGTCATCGCCGCCCAGGCCGGAGCGTTTCCAGCCGGCGTGGTAACCCTGATACGGGTCGGCCGGGGTGCGATTGACATACAACTCGCCGGCTTCGATGGCATTGGCGACTTTCTGCGCGGTGCGGTAGTTCTCGGTGTAGAGCACCGATGACAGGCCGAACTGGTGATCGTTGGCCATCGCCAGCGCTTCGTCGATGTCGCGGTACTTGAGCACTGGCAGCACCGGGCCGAAGATCTCTTCCTGGACGATTTCCATGTCCTGCCGGCAGCCACTGAGCAGCGTCGGCGGATAGAAATGCCCGGCGCCTTGTGGCAATACGCCGCCGCTTTCGAGGGTCGCGCCGTCAGCAATGGCGCGCTCGACCATGGCGTGAATATTCTTCTGCGAACTGGCGTTGACCAGCGGCCCCATCAGACTCGCATCAGTGGCACGGTCGCCGAACTTCACTTCGGCAATTTTCGCCTTGAGCAGCGCGAGGAATTTGTCGTAGACGCTTTCCTGCACGTAGACACGTTCGACCGCCGTGCACAACTGCCCGCAGTGGGTAGTTTTCGAGGCGATGACCGCGGTAGCGGCCGCTTCCAGATCGGCATCTGCTTCGATGATCGCCGGGGTCTTGCCGCCCAGTTCCAGCGACGGCTTGGCGATGTTGGTTTTGCAGTAATCGAGGACGATGCGCCCGGCGTTGACGCTGCCGGTCAGGGTAATCAGGCCCACCGCTTTATGAGTGCAAACCGCTGCTGCCGTGGCGTGATCCATCGTCAGGATATTGATCACACCGGCCGGCATGCCCGACTGCTGCACGGCTTTGGCGATCTCGAATGCCGAGGTCGGTGTGTTGTTGCTCGGGCGCACCACCACAGTGTTGCCGGCAATCAGCGCCGGGGCGATTTTGCGCAGCAACGTGTAAACCGGGTAGTTGAACGGGATCAGGCACGCCACCACGCCGATCGGTTCGCGGTGCAGGAACAGGTTTTCGTCAGGGCTATCGCTGGGGATGATCTCGCCTTCGATGCGCCGCGCCCATTCGGCGTGATAGCGGGTGATCTGCGCGGCGTAACGCGCTTCGTTACTGGCGTCGCTGACGCTTTTTCCTGACTCGGCGGCCAGCGCTGTGCCGATGGCTTCGGCGCAGTCTTCAAGGGCAGTGGCGAAAGTTCGCAGGTGTTCGGCGCGTTCGATGCTGGTGAGTTTGCCCCAGACCTTTTGCGCCGTTGCCGCCGCGTCGACCGCCGCAGTGGCTTCTTCGACGGTGGCACCCGAGACGTGGCCGAGCAGCGCTTCGGTCGCCGGGTTGTAGACCGCGATCAGCGCCGCGCTGGCAGGCTCGATGAATTGGCCGTTAACAAAATTTCGCTCGATTCGCATGTGCATCGCCCATCGTTTGTTTTTATCAATGCCGCCAGTCTTGTCATCGATGGCGGGTTGAACAAACGATTTATCGGGCGGGCAAACATTCGAAAAATGCAGGTTACCCTCAATTACATCCCTCCCTCTGTGGGAGCGAGCCTGCTCGCGAAAGCGGTGGATCAGACACAACATTGTCCACTGACACACCGCTTTCGCGAGCAGGCTCGCTCCCACAGGGGATCCAGGGTGATTCAGATAGCAGCGGTCGAGGGCTCTAACTGGCGTTGCGCCAGCCAGATTTCTTCTTGCAGCCATTGCGAAAAAACCTGTAATTGCGGCATCTCGGTCTGCTCCGGTCGCGTCACCAGCCAATACGATTGATGCCCCTCCACATGCACATTCAGCACTTGCGTCAGTTGCCCGCTGGCCAGCTCGGCCGCGACCATATGCCAATCGGCAATGGTGATGCCCAGACCATCGGTCGCCGCCTGAATGGCTAGGTCCAGCAGATCGAACTCATACCCGCCCTGGGTATCCACACCGGTGATCCGCGCGGCGTCGAGCCAGTGTTTCCAGGTCAGATAGCGCTGGTCTTCCCTGGCCAGCACATGCAGCAGCGTCAGGCGGTTGAGATCAACGCCCCGCTCGCCCACTTCACGGGCATATAACGACGGCGCGCACACGGCGATATGCCGCTCCTGAATCAACAGCGAACTGTCGAGGCCGTCCCACTCGCCATTGCCGAAACGGATCGCGCAATCGAGGGTGTTGGTTTCGGCGAGGCTGTCCTGCAAGCGCGTGGTAATGCTTAATTCCAGCTCCGGATGCCGCTCGCGCAAGCGGCCCAACCGCGGCATCAACCAGCGACTGGTGAAGGTCGGCGGTGCATTGATGTGCAAACGATTGGAATGAGTTTTCTGCTGAATGCTGCGCACCGTCAGTTCGATCTTGTCGAAAGACTGGTGCAGGGCTCGCAGCAACACCTTGCCGGCGGACGTCAGTTCCAGATGGTGATGACGGCGCTCCAGCAAGCTCTCACCGAGCTGTTCCTCCAGTTGCCGCACCTGCCGACTGACCGCACTTTGGGTGACATTGAGCAACTCGGCAGCGCGGGTGAAGCTGCCGGTGCTGCCGGCCACTTCGAACGCTTTGAGCGCGTTCAGGCCAGGCATTTTGCGTTTCATATCGAGGCACTCGAAAACCACTGACAAGATGCCAAGCATCCCACGAGCCTGCCGGACTGTCCTACAGGAATTTGCGAGTAACATGCATCCCACGCAGGTTTGCTCATCGTTTTTATCGTTTGTTCAACAATCGGCGGATAGCAAAACTGCGCGGCATCTCTAATAAAAACAATCGAGAGCCGCTCCATGTCCTTCTCTGCTTCCTTTCGCTTGCGCACCACCGCCATCGCTCTGTCCTGCAGCATTGTCGCCCCGGCGATGGCCGTGCAGGTCACCGACAATCTTGATCTGGGCGGCGCCATTCGTGCGCGCTGGGACCTCGACCCGGATCGTGACATACAGAAGTTTGGCCTCGACACGGTATTCCTCAGCGCCAAGTACAATTCCGACAGCTGGATCGGCGAAGCGCAATACCGTTTTTACGGTCGCTCCTACCCTTACCAGTACACGAAAAACTATGGCGACATCCAGTTCGCCAAGTTCGCGTGGGTCGGCTACAAGTTCAACCCCGACCAGCAAGTGCAAGTCGGCCTGAACACCGTGCCGTTCGGCTTGCAGCCGTATTTCGGCAGCACTTTTTACGAAACCCTGGGCAACGTCATCGGCCTGGAAGACGTGCAACAGGTCGGCGCCAAATACATCCAGCAAAGTGGCGACTGGAACGTCCAGGCCGGTTACTACCTGCGCCCGGCATGGCAAGGCAAAGGCACCAGCAATGGCGTCAGCTACTCGAGCATCGTCTCCGAAGCCGACAGTTATGTCGCCGACGGCAGCGACAACCAGGAGCGCAACACCGTGGTGCTGCGCGTCGCCAAGGCACTCGATCTGGGCCCGTGGAAATCGGAGGTCGGCATTTCGGGCCTGACCTCCAGCCTGCAAAACCGAGACACCAACAACGATGGCCGGCGCAACGCCGTGGCCATTCACTATCTGGGCAAAAACGGCCCGTGGGGCGTGCAACTGCAAGCGGCGCGGCAACAGATGTCGCCACGCAATCCCGGCAGCGATGCAGTGGTCACACTCGGTGGTTACGACGGCACTTACAATGTCGCCACTCGCGGCAATCTGTACGTCGCGGACTTGAGCTATGACGTGGTGGGCAAATACCTCTTCGATCAGGTCAGCGGCGTCAAGCTCTACGCCAACTACAGCGCCTTCGACAAATCCGCCAGCGGCTTCAAGACCTCAGAGCGAATGATCCTCGGCAGCTCTTTTTCGGTGAGCAAATTGTGGGTCGCGACCGAGTGGCTGTTTGGCCGGAATGATCCGTACATTGGTGGCAGCAGTTACACCCAGAGCCTGGGTGTGGGTGGGCTGGATCAGTGGGAGAACCAGTTGTATGTGAACGTCGGCTACTACTTCTGATCCAGCCGTTATTGCGCCGATGAGATAGCGTTCGCGAGCAGGCTCGCTCCCACCCTGGAATGCATTTCAATGTGGCAGCGCGCCTGCTCGCGAAGGTGCCCGCACAAACAACCCTTGCATCAAACCCTGCGCAATAGTCAGATACCCCCTACAAACAAAACCTACAAAAAACAAACCGAGCCAAACGCTCGATCCGGGGTTCTGCCTCCATGCGTCAACTGCCCTCCCTCAACACCCTGCGCGTGTTCGAAGAAGTCGCGCGCCATCGCAGCTTCAGCCAGGCTGCCCTCGGCCTCAACGTCACCCAGGGCGCGGTCAGTCGCCAGATCAAACAACTCGAAGACTACCTCGGCGTCGCCCTGTTCGTGCGCACGCCCCAAGGCCTGTCGCTGACCGAAGCCGGCAGCAATCTCAAGCCGCATCTTGCTGAAGCGTTCGACCACATGGAGCGTGCCTTGCAAGCCGTCCGCGTACCGAATCTGCGGCAACGCCTGCGCGTACTTGCACCGCCAACCTGGGCGACGCGCTGGCTGTCACCGCACTTGCGCGCGTTCTGCCAGCGCTACCCTGACATCAGCCTCAGCGTGACCAATCAGGCCAGCCACGACAGCCTCGCGGAAATCGATTGCCACATTCGTTTCGGCCTCGCTGCATCAACGCAATGCGCCAGTCAGTTGCTGGTGATGGAGCGGCACATCGCAGTGGCCAGCCCGGAACTGTTCAATGGTGATCAAGCACTGGATCTACATGACTTTGCACTGCTGCACATCCTGCATGACGGCAAGCGCCTGAAGGTCTGGGAGAACTGGCTGGCGGCGATGGGTCGTGAGGATATCGATGCGGGACAGGGCCTGGAATTCAGCACGCTGGATCAGGTGATTCACACCGCACTGGCCGGTGGCGGACTGGCGGTGATTGACCGGCAGATGATCGAGAAGGAATTGGCCAATGGCAGCCTGGTGCCGATCACTCCGATTGAAGTGATCGGGCCTTATGGGTATTGGCTGGATGTGGCGAATGACAAGCAAGGATTATCGAAGGTGAAGCTGTTTACTGATTGGTTGAGTCTGGTGAGTAACCCCTGAAAGAGCCCCTCACCCTAGCCCTCTCCCGGAGGGAGAGGGAACTGACCGAGGTGAATGTGCGAAGTGCGGCGACCTGAAATATCGAGCGGAACTCAAATTTTGAACCCCGCGAAGATCGGCTCCCTTCCCCCTCGCCCCTTGGGGAGAGGGTTGGGGTGAGGGGGTAGGCCTTTGAGCCTTACACATCAAATCGGCGTGGCGATTTTGCTTACTGCGATTGCAGGGCCGTCCACCGGACTTTGCGCCTTGCACGCCTGACTCAGCGTCAGCGCCTTGGTTTCCGGCGCCCACGCCCACGACAGCCACGCGCCAATCGCCAGGATCGCCGCGAGAATGGCCATGGTCGGACTCAGGCCGATCCCGGCCACACTCACCGGCAACAGGAAGGTACTGACTGCCGAACCGAGGCGGCTCACTGCCGTCGCCAGGCCAATCCCGCTGGCACGCACTTCGGTGGGAAAGCTCTCCGCCGGAAACACTCCGACCAGATTGCTCACCGCCGACAGCACCAGCGTGAACACACCGAACACCAGCACCATCAACCACGCCGCACTGCCCGGCAACACCGCCAGTAGAAACAGCGCCACCGCGAGAATGATGAACGAGTTGATCAGGAACCCGCGCCGGGTGAATTTGATCGTGCACCAGATGCCGATCAGCGCGCCGAGGATCAGCAGCATATTGAGCATCAGTTCAGTGCCGAAGCCTTCGGCCAGGCCCATCTTCTGCAGGATCGAGGGCAGAAACGTGTAGATCGCAAAATACGGCATCACGATGCATACGAAGAACAGGCAATTGAATGCCGTGCGCTTGCGGTATTCGCGACTGAACAGCACCGCATAGCCAGAGCGGGTTTCGCTGGAGCGTGTTTCGTCCAGCTCGACGTTGGCGCCCAAGTGCTTTTTGACAATCGCTCGCGCCTCGGCGATGCGCCCCTGATTGACCAGCCAGCGAGGCGATTCCGGCGTGCCAATGCGCGCGATCAGGATCAACGCCGCCGGGATTGCCGACGACGCGAGCATCCAGCGCCAGGCATCGTCGCCAAGACTCAGCATTGCGGTGCCGACGAAGGTTGCGGCGACGTAGCCGAAGGTCCAGATCACACTGAACGAACCGAGCAGCACGCCGCGATGCTTCTTCGGCGAGAACTCGGCCAGCATGGCGTGACCGACACTGAAATCTCCGCCCAGACCGATACCGATCAACACCCGGCAGAGAAACAGGCCCATGGCTGTTTCGGCATAGAACTGCATCACCGAGGCAATGGTGATCAGCACGAAACTGACCAGGAAGATTTTCTGCCGACCGACCTTGTCCGAGATCCAGCCGAAAAACAAACTGCCGAGAAACAGCCCGATCAACGCCGAGGCGCCAATCAATCCCTGCCAGAACGCATCCAGCTGCATCTGCGGGCTGAGCAAGGTGAACGCGATGCCGATCAGGCCAAGGATATAGCCGTCGGTGAAGTGCGCGCCGAAGGTCAGGCCGGCGATCTTGAGGTGAAAACGGCCGATGGGCAGGTCATCGATTTTTATGGGTTGAGCGGACATGTTCGTCTCCAATTGTTGTTATTGACGGAGAAACCGATTGCTCTTGCTTTGGCTTTATGTGGGAGCGAGCCTGCTCGCGAAGGCTGAGTGTCAGTTCATATAAGCGTTGACTGATACACCTCATTCGCGAGCATGCGCGCTCCCGCAAAGGGGATCTTCGCTGAGGGTCAGAGACCGCCCATCAACAGGTACTTGATCTCCAGATAGTCATCCAGACCGTACTTCGACCCTTCGCGCCCAAGGCCCGATTCCTTGATCCCGCCGAACGGCGCCACTTCGGTCGAGATGATCCCTTCGTTGATCCCGACCATGCCTGCCTCCAGCCCTTCGGCCATGCGCCAGACCCGGCCGATATCGCGGCTGTAGAAGTACGCCGACAAACCGAATGGCGTGTCATTGGCCCGTGCCAGCACTTCGGCCTCGTCCTTGAAACGAAAGCATGCTGCCACCGGGCCGAAGGTTTCGTCCTGAGCGATGAGCATGTCGCCGCTGACCTCAGTCAGAATGGTCGGCTCGTAGAACGTACCGCCGAGCGCGTGACGACGGCCGCCGCACAACAGCGTGGCGCCCTTCTCCAATGCATCGCCGACATGCCTTTCGACTTTGGCCAGCGCCGCCGCATTGATCAACGGGCCTTGCTCGGTTTCACCCTCCAGCGCACTGCCGACGCGCATCACTGCGACTGCTTCGGCGAGCTTGCCGGTGAAGGCTTCATAGACGCCATCCTGGATAAAGAAGCGATTCACGCACACGCACGTCTGCCCGGTGTTACGGAATTTCGAGGCCATTGCGCCTTTGACTGCCGCGTCCAGATCGGCGTCGTCGAAGACAATGAACGGCGCGTTGCCGCCCAGCTCCAGCGAGACTTTTTTCAGCGTGTCGGCCGCCTGGCGCATAAGCAATTTGCCGATGCGGGTCGAGCCGGTGAAAGACAATTTGCGCACGACGCTCGACGCTTGCAGCGCACCGCCTATCGCCACGGCATCGCCGGAAACGACGTTGAATACGCCCGCCGGAATACCCGCCTGCTCGGCCAGCACCGCCAAGGCGAAGGCCGACAACGGCGTCTCTTCAGACGGCTTGAGAATCATTGTGCAACCGGCCGCCAGGGCTGGACCGACCTTGCGAGTGACCATGGCCAGCGGGAAGTTCCACGGTGTAATCGCGGCGACCACACCGATGGCTTCCTTGACCACAATGATCCGCGCATCCGCCTTGTGGCTCGGGATTACATCACCGTAGGCGCGCTTGGCTTCCTCGCCAAACCATTCGAGGAAACTCGCCGCGTAGACCACTTCGCCCATCGCCTCGGCCAACGGTTTACCCTGCTCGCGACTGAGCAAGGTGGCCAGATCCCTTTGGTTGGCGAGCAGCAAATCGCTCCAGCGCTTGAGACGCTGGCTGCGTTCCTTCGCGGTCAATTTGCGCCATGCCGGCAGTGCGCGGTTAGCGGCGTCGATGGCCAGGCCGGTTTCTTCGGCACCAGCCTTTTGCACCTCGGCGATCAGCTCATTATTGGCTGGGTTGCGCACCGCATAGGTCACGCCGCCCTTGCCCCACTGGCCGTCGATGAAGTTGCCGTGACGGATCAAATCGCTCATGCCACTGCCCCTTGCAGAGTGAAACGCTCCAGCCCCGGACGGGCCGAACGCAGAATGCGTTTACCAGCGGTGTAGTCGTTGATCACGTCGCACGGGGTGTAATTGCGCTCCAGCTCGTGCAACTCGTCAGCATCGAGCCTGGTTTCAAGTGCGGCCAGCGCACTGTCGAATTGCGCCGTGGTGTCGGCGCCGACCAGCATGCAATCGACGCCGGGGTGATTGGCCACCCACGCCTGCGCGATCTGCGCATTCGATACGCCGCGAGCACGGGCCACGCGCTGCACCGAATGCGCGATCTCGAACGAGGCTTCGTCGCTGTACATCTGCTGGGTGAAAAAGTCAGTCTGGTTACGGGTCGATTGCACGTCACCGGTCAACAGACCGCGCGCCAAAGGACTGAACACCGAGACACCGATGCCCTGATCGCGGCAGAACGGAATCATTTCGCGCTCTTCTTCGCGGTAGGCGCAGTTCAGTTGCAGCTGCATGTTGATCGGCTTGACCCAACCGTTGCGCTCGCAGGCCATGAGGATCTTCGCCAGTTGCCCGGTCAGCATCGTCGACACACCGATGTAGCGGGCTTTACCGCAACGCACGATGTCGTTCAGCGCGCCCATGGTCTCTTCGACCGGGGTATTCACGTCGAAGTAATGCAGCATGAACACGTCGACGTAATCCATGTCCAGACGCTTCAGCGAGGCATCGATGCTGTCCATGATGTGCTTGCGCGAATGGCCGCTGGCGTTGATGCCGCTACGGGTGCCGTAACCGACCTTGGTGGTGATGACCAGATCTTCGCGACGGGCCAGGCGCTTGACGATGCGCCCGACCACTTCTTCGCCGACACCGGCGGAATAGAAGTCCGCCAGGTCGATGAAATTGACGCCGTTGGCCAATGCGTGCGCGACAATCGGCTCGCTCTGTTTTTCATTGAAGATCCACGGTTTCCAGTCTGGCGTGCCCATGTTCATGGTGCCCAGGCATAGACGCGAAACTTGCAGGCCGGAGTTGCCCAAACGAATATATTGCATGGCGCGGACCTCAGGCTTTTGGCGTGTAGAAAGGGTTGCTGATGTGCGCCACGACATCTTTCAGTTGCGCGATTTGCGGCTTGCCGGTCAGCGCCGCGCGGATCGCAGTGCGGCAGGCGTTGTAGTTGTTCTGGTACACCGCATCGAGGTCGTCGCAGGCCGGGTTGACCCAGTTGGCGGTGACGATCGCCCACTCGTCCTCGGCTTCCGGCGGCAAGGTGCCGTCGAGCAACGCTTCGAGTACCGCTTTGGCGATTCCGGCTTGCGAGGCGCCCCACGTGGCATTGCCGTGCAGATCGCTGTTGATCGCGGCTTTGTTCACATACAGGGTCATCGGCTTGACCGGAATGTTTGGCTGCGCGATCACCATGAACGGGCAATGACCCTGGCTTGGCGACGCCAGGCTGTTGGCGAACGCCTGCCCGGCCGGGCCGTTGCGCGGGCCGATGAGGATGTTGATGTGCGCGGCGTTCACGCCCGGGCCTTCGAAACCTTCACCGATGTACAGGTCGAGTTCTTTCATCAGTCATTACTCTCTTGCGATACGAGGGATGTTCGATAGCTCACGCCGGCCGGATGGCGAGCGCGGTCAATAACGGGCGTGGGGAAATGCGGCGGGACAAATGCGACATGGCTGCAAACGCTCTCTGGTTGTTATTGATGAGCTGTGTTTGCGATTTTTTAACACCGGGCAATGAGCCGGCCGTAACCATTAAAAATCATGGGGCAATGACTTTTAGTCATAGCCCTGTCGTGCAGGAATCAGTGCAGGCAAAAAAAATCCCGCTCAGTGAGCGGGATTTGTTGGTCAAGGCTTTCGTTACGCGACCACAGGAATCATCGGGTCAGCCGCCGCCAGCGCACTCACGCGATCAGCCACTGGCGGATAAATCCACTGGGTGTTGATCTGGGTCTTCAGGGTTTTACCTTCCTGCTTGATCAGTTTCACTTGGCGATCCCAGCCTTCGGTGTAAACCGCGCCCCATGCGCCAAGGTCCAGGCAGGTCACGTATTTCGGCTGGCTGTACGGCGTCGGATCGATGCCAAGAAGCTGCGCCGCGACGTTGTTACCGGCGTGACGGCCCAGCGAAATAGCGTGCTGGCAGGTCATCAGCGCGTAGTTGCCGATGTCGTCGGTGGCGGCGTAGGCCACGTCGCCGGTGGCAAAGATGTCGTCCTGGCCGATGACTTTCAGGTGCGCGTCGACGTGCAGTCGCCCCTGTTTGTCGCGCTCGGCCGGAATCTGCCCGGTCAGCGAGCTGGCGCGTACGCCGGTGGTCCAGACCACGGTTTTCGCTTCGATGCGTTGCCCGTCCGACAGCGTCACGCCGTCAGCATCGACCGATTGCACCGACACACCCAAACGCCATTCAACGCCCAGTTCTGCGCTGGCCTCGATGATCGAATGGCTGATCTCTTCGCCCATCGAAGCGCCGATCTTCTGCCCGCGATCTACGACGATCACTTTGATGTCGACCTGCTCGCCAAGAATTTCGCGCAGACGCCCGGGCATTTCAGTCGCCGTTTCAATGCCGGTGAAACCGCCACCGGCGACTACCACGGTATTGCGTGCCTGGCTGTCAGGCAGATTTGCGAGGGATTTCAGATGCGTTTCCAGACGGATCGCCGCCTCGATCTGATCAACGTCGAAAGCGTGTTGCGCAACGCCCGGAGTGGCGGATTGGGCCAGACCGCTGCCGCTGGCCAGCACCAGTTTGTCGAAGTGCAACACCTGCTGTACGCCTGTCGCATCGCGATAACCGACGGTTTTAGCGGCGACATCGATCGTTTCGGCGGCACCCTTGATGAAGTGAACGCCGACTGCTTCGAACAGTTCCGCCAGCGGTGCCGCGAGCTGATGGGCGTTCGGTTCGTAGAAACGCGGACGCACGCGCAGCTCTGCCTGTGGTGCCAGAACGCTGATTTCGACGTCGTCGCGACCGTGCAGATCAACCAGGCGTGTCGCACTCAATGCCGACCACATACCGCCAAAACCTGCGCCGATCACCAGAATCTGCTGCTTCATTGTGTGTCTCCAGAAAAGCCGAACCGTGGAAAGAGGTGTCACGAATTTTGTCGGAGGCTTGTTGCTGCCCTTCCGATAGCGCCGACTGTATTGGTCGGATATAAAAGCGACAAGTCAGATTATTCGATATGTTTGATCTAAAATAACGATACTTTTAAAATTGAACACGGCAGATTTTACCGCTTATTTGTTGGGTTAAACCCCGAAAACACCGGGATTCGATCCCGCACAGGAGATTGTCGAGGGTCGCTCAGGATGATAGTATTTACGACAAATCAAGTCGGACTTATCTATGTCTCTTTACAGTGCAGGCGTCGAATACGGCATTCATTGCCTGGCTTTTCTGGTGGGCAACGGCGGCGACAGTCGCGAGGCCAGCGTGCGCGATCTCGCCGAATTGCAGGGCGTACCGGTGGAATACCTGGCGAAGATCTTCACCAAACTGGCCAAAGGCAAACTGGTGGTCGCCAGTGAAGGCGTGCGCGGCGGCTTCAGCCTGGCGCGACCGGCAGACGAAATCACCCTGCTCGACATCGTCAATGCCATCGACGGGCGCAAGAATATTTTCGAATGCCGCGATATTCGTGGGCGTTGCGCCCTGTTTGAGGGTAATCCGCCGGAATGGGCAATCGAGGGCACCTGCTCGATCCACGGCGCGATGATGACCGCGCAAAAACGCATGGAAGAAGCCCTCGCCCAACAGACCATCCTCGACATCGCCAGAAAGGTTGGCCGCAAGGCGCCGGCGGAGTTTGGCCAGCAAGTGGAAGACTGGATTCAGGAGCGCCGCGAGAAAAAGGGCAACGTCGGCAGCATCCCGTTAACCGACATCACCGACTGAACCTCGCCGAACCTGCAAGCAAAAAAAAGCAGAAACCGTTGATCCGGTTTCTGCTTTTTTTGCACCTGATTGTTATCCGCCGATGCGATCGTTACAGGCAGTCCCGCACCGATTTGCGCAACGAGCCGGACTTCGCCCACGGTGGCCCCTGATACAACGAAACCCGGCTGCCATTCTTGTATTTGACGACATCGAGAATTTCATCAGCGGTGATGATGCTCGGCGCAGTGATGCGGTAACCGTTGGAGATCGACGTTTGCGTGGTCTTCGCAACGTCTTGCTGCCACAACGGTAATACACACGCGGCATAATCCTTGGGTGCCTTGTCACTGGTCTTGCTGACATTCGGCTCACCCGGTACCAGCGATGCCGGCAACGAACAACCTGCCAACATGGCCAACGCCAAACTCCCGATCCAAATCCGCATGCTGTTGCCCTGTTCTGAAAAAAAGCGAATGTACCGTTTAACTGTGTGGACATCCATCGTGGCAACACGCTTCGGGGGAAGTTTGGACAATTTTTCACATCCACCGAGCCCGGCGACGGACGAAACCTGCGACCACTGAAAAATGCGACTACTCTGTTTTACCGAGAATGTTCCGGAGGTGATCATGCGGCTCAATGAATACGAACACGAACTTCAGCGCGACCTGCAAAGTGTCGCATCGGATCTGCGTTGGTCGGCGGTCGACCTCAAGCGGATCGCCGAACAACTGCGCAAATCCGGTAACGAAGCAGACGCCCAGACTGTTTTGAGGTCTTGCGAAGTGTTGCAGAGCGATGAGGAACGGCTGCAACTGTATGCCAAGGAAGTGAAGGCCCGGGCGATCAGCCGCACCAAGGTCCACTGACCCCCTTCCAGGCAACGCCCAAACAACAAGCCCCGGCAAATACCGGGGCTTTTCCATTATGGCTTCAACTGGCCGTGTGACTTTGCGCGCGCGGCGAGCGTTTTTTGTAGCCGGGAAGAGCTGCGGCATACGCCAGCGCCTCCTCTCTGCTGGCGAAAGACGCCAGCCGGTCGCCCTCGGTACAAACCCGCCAGGGGCCGTTGTTTACGCTGAGCACGTCGTAACCGTTCATGTGCATCTTGTTCAACATCGCAATGCTCATGGGCACCTCCTGTTTTTGCTAACGGTGGGTTCAGCCTCACGTATTTACCTTACACCGAGTTTGCGCTGCGGTGCCAACCGGGCGTCGCGGCGCTTGCCGGTCAGGGCTATGGCACTTTTCGCACAAGCAACCGCTCCATATTCCGACGGAACCTTGAAATGGGCTCGCGGCTCGAATATTGCAGTTTCATTACATTATTGTGACAGGCAACAAACAGGTAACAGATGAAAGTACGCGCAACCGTCATTTGCGAACAGGATCGCCACGTCCTCCTGGTGCGCAAACCCCGCTGCTGCTGGACCTTGCCCGGTGGCAAAGTCGAGCCAGGGGAAACCCGGGCGAACGCTGCCGTGCGTGAATTGCAGGAAGAAACCGGGCTGGATGCCGACGCTGTGTTGTATCTCATGGAACTGCAAACCGGCAGCACGCGGCATCACGTCTACGAGGCATCCGTGCTGAATATCGACGACGTGCGCCCGCAAAACGAAATCGTCGATTGCATCTGGCATCCGCTCGACGCCGTACACAACTTGAAGACCAACGATGCAACGGTGCGCATCATCGAGGCGTTTCGCCGGCGTCTATGAGGCTTAACCGGCGAAGGCCCGCCGCCCCGCACTCATTTCCGTGCGCAGCTCACCGATAAAGTTGGAGATGTCACGGATCGTGACGAGGTGTTCCGGGGATACCCCATTGAGCAGCAACTCGACACGTCCGCTGTCTGGCTCATAAACCTTGATTTGCAGCAGTCCCTGTTTCGTCGGAATGCAGTCGCACTTGAATGCGGGAAAGCCTGACTCGACGATGCGGCAAATGTCGGTTATGGCAAGCATGGACGGACGCCTCGCAGGCGATGGATCGATTCGATCGATAGAGCATAGATGAGCAATTTGTGTCCTGCCCGATACAAGAATGCCAAGCCCGTCACATTTCCTGCGCAACCTTTCAATGAGCGTCGTGATCCCAGATCCAGTTCCAGATCCCCGGCAATTCGACCGACTCCGAACTCTGCTGAACCGTGCGTGCCAGCGCGGCTTTCTCGAGTGCGTCGTGGTCGTCATAGAACGGCTTGTCCGCCAGTTTCACGCCCGTCGCCGCGGCGCTGTCGAGGAGGATTTGCAGGTATTCGCGGGTGTGCCGTGCGGTGTAGCGGTTGAGGTCATGAAAGGTCACCACCACCGGCGTCACCCCGTCCACGCTGGGAAACTCGCCGAGGGCAATGCGCTCGCGCACTTCCGAAAGCTGGCGCAACAGGTTCGCCCGTCGACGCGGGCTGGCGTTGAAACCCCAGATCTTGCCGTCATTGGCGCTCAAATCGGTGAGCAGCACGTGCAAGCCGTGCTGCTGATAGGCGGCGAAGGTGCGTTTGTCGTAATTCCAGAATGGCGGACGCAACAGCGTCGGTGGCGCCCCGGTGATCGCCGCAATGTCCGCCGTGCCATTGCTCAGTGAGGCTTCGAGTTCCTGCGGGTCGAGCGAGCGATGATTGGTGTGCCAGTGGGTTGCGGTGTGAAACCCGAGGATGTGCCCTTCGGCGTACTCACGGCGCATGATGTCTCGGCCAATCTCGCTGTTGCCGGCCCGGGGCGCGCGGGTCTGGACGAAAAACACCGCTTTGATATTCGCTTGCAGCGGATTGTCCTTGAGGCCATCGAGCACTGTTGCCGACGGGTTCCACAAGCTCGAAGCGCTGGGGCCGTCATCGAACGTCAGCAGAAAGCGCACCGGCGCCTGGGCCTTGAGGCGGGTTTCGGTCTGCGCAGTCATTTCGATGGGCGCGGCGATGCAACCGGCCAGCCCCAGAGCGATGGCCGCTGCGCATATGAATTTGAATGCCGATGTCATGTTTTGCCTTGAGCCCGACCGCGCCGGTCATGTTGTCGATTGGCAAAACTCCCTCGCCCCTATCCATCCCTGCGCTCCTGTCTGCGAGCCGAGGTTGGATAAGGTACACAGGGTTTGGTTCCAGCGCTCGTTCAGTGTGCCAATGCCTGCGCAAAGGACGGGTCGATAATCGCCGCTGTAGCCAGCGGCGCTGGCAATGCCTTGACCTTGTACAAGAAGTCGGCGGTGCTTTGCAGATCGGCCGACGCCTGTTGATCCACCGGGCCTACGGTCATGTGCGCCTGGCGCAACCAGTGGCGCGAGACCTGCTGATCAAGGTTGGCCTTCTTCGCCCACAGATCGGCGTACTCGTCAGTGTGGCTGTCGACCCAAGCCCGCGCCTGCTTCAAACGCCCGAGAAAATCAGCGATCGCCGCACGCTTGCTGTCGATGGACGGCGTAGAGGCGGCAATCGCGCTGAGGCCCGGCATCAGGTTTTTCGCGGTGAGAATCGGCCGCGCACCGGAAAACACGATCTGCTGGGAAATGTACGGTTCCCACACCGGAAAGGCATCGATGCTGCCCTGCGGCAATGCGGCTGCCGCATCAATCGGCATCAGCTTGACGAAGTCGACGTAATTTTCCGGCAGACCGCCCTGCTCCAGCGCGCGCAAGGTCAATTGTTGACTCCAGGCACCGGGCCAATAGGCAACTTTTTTGCCCTTGAGGTCGGCGATGGTTTTCACCGGGGAATCCTTCGGCACCAGCAAGGCGATGGTGTCCGGATTCTGCCGTGACACCCCGATCAGTTTCACCGGCGCCTGTTTTGCGGCGAGAAACAGAAAACCGGAGTCGCCCAGAAAGCCCAGGTCGAGCGAACCGGTTTGCAGCGCTTCGGCGAGCGGTGCAGCGGCCTGGAAATGTTTCCAGTCGACCGTGTACGGCGCACCTTTCAATACACCCGATGCCTCGATCGAGGCGCGGATGTTGTAGTAGTTCTGGTCACCGACATGCAGGACCACAGGCTCAGAGGCGTAGGCAAGTGGCGCAGTGAACAGTGCGCCAGTGAGCGCATTGCGAAGGAAACGGGAAAGCGTCATGGCACGTCCTGCAAATGGGAATTGCATAGACCATAACGCTCTTAATATCTGCTTCTGAAATTCGATTAATGCATAAGCTCATCACTGACGATTGCGACTGTTTCTCTAGCAACAGTGCCGCACCAGACTGTTCGCCAGGCAACAACTGAAAAACGCTTAAAAGCCTTGAAAGCCTTGTAAACCGGCGCTCAGCACACATGGCACAGAGCCTGCAATATTCCATTGATGCAGGAAGCATTCGACAAAAATATCTTTTTGGACATAAGAAACCTGTGCCTTTGCCGGAGCGCCCCATGACCTCGTTCTTTCCGTTAACCCGCCTCAAAACCCTGTTGGCCGCTGGCGCGATGGCCCTGAGCCTGCAACCGCTGGCCCACGCGGCTGAAACCGCTCCAGCGGAAGTGCATCTCGACTACGCCTATTACTCACCGGTAAGCCTGGTGCTCAAGCACTTCGGCTTTCTCGAGAAAGCCCTGCCGCAAACCAAAGTCAGCTGGGTGTTGAGCCAAGGCAGCAACCGCTCGCTGGAATACCTCAACAGCGGCGGCGTCGATTTTGCCTCCAGCGCCAGCCTCGCCGCCGTGCTCAGTCGCGCCAACGGCAGCCCGATCAAATCGGTTTATGTTTACAGCCGCGCCGAATGGACCGCGCTGGTGGTGCGTAAAGGCTCGCCGTTGCAGACCGTTGCCGATCTCAAGGGCAAGAAAATCGCCGCCACCAAAGGCACCGATCCGTACCTGTTCACCTTGCGCAGCCTGCAACAGGCCGGGTTGAAAAAGGACGACGTGGAATTGGTCCATCTGCAACATCCGGACGGTCGCACCGCGCTGGAAAAGGGTGACGTCGACGCCTGGGCCGGTCTCGATCCGCACATGGCTGCCAGCCAGGTGCAGGCTGGCTCGCGACTGCTCTACCGCAATCCAGCTTTTAACAGCTACGGCGTGGTCAGTGTCACCGAGCAATACGCCCGAGAGCATCCACACACCATCGACACCGTGATCAAGGCTTACGAACAGGCACGTGAATGGTCGCTGAAAAACCCTGAAGAGTTCGCCGCCCTGCTCGCCAAGGAATCCGGATTGCCGCTGGACGTGGCCAAACTGCAACTGTCGCGTACCGACCTGAGCAGCCCGCAATTGACCGCCAACGACGTCAGCGCTTCTAAAGCTGCCGCGCCAATTCTGGTCTCCGAAGAACTGGTGCGCCGTGGCGTCAACGTCGATCAAGTCATCGATCAGTTGCTCGACAGCGGTGTGCAGCAAGCCGTCGCCCGCCAGTAATTGACCAGACTCCCGAGTAATCCGCGCGCGCCGCCGATTGCTCGGGAGCGGAGCCTGCATCATGCCCAGTCACAGCAAAGACCTGCCCGCGCCGCTCGCCTTGTCGCGCCGGCCATCCGCCGCTTTCAACCCGGCATGGCAGCGCCGCCTCAAAGGCCTCGCCCTGCCACTGCTGATCGTCGTCGCGCTGGAAATTATCGTACGGATCGGCTGGCTGCCGTCCTACCAGATGCCGGCGCCCAGCGAGATCGCCGTGACGCTGACCGACCTCGCTGAAGGTGCCTTGTGGAAACACATCGGCGCCAGTCTGATTCGCGTGTTGCTCGGGTTCGCCATCGGCGCCAGCCTGGCACTGGTGTTTGCCGCATGGGTCGGTTTGAGCCGCGAGGCCGAGGCTTACCTGGAACCGACTTTTGCCGCATTACGCTCGATTCCCAGCCTGGCCTGGGTGCCACTGTTATTGCTGTGGCTGGGCATCGACGAGACTTCGAAGATCGTTTTGATCGCCATCGGCGCGTTCTTTCCGGTGTACGTCAACGTCGTTGCGGCGATCCGCAATATCGATCGAAAACTGGTGGAAGTCGGGCGTATCTACGGCTTCAGTCGCTGGCAACTGGTGCGGCGGATTCTTTTGCCGGCCGCCCTGCCCGGCCTGTTCACCGGACTGCGCAGCGGCATGAGCCTGGCGTGGATGTTTCTCGTCGCCGCCGAACTGATCGCCGCGACCAAAGGCCTCGGCTATCTGCTCAGTGATGGTCGCGAAACGTCGCGGCCAGACATTGTCCTGGCGGCGATCATCGTCCTCGCCCTGCTGGGCAAACTCAGCGACGGCCTGCTCGCGGCGCTGGAACGACGCTGGCTGGCGTGGCGCGATACGTTCACCGGACAAGACGGCAAGGATTGAATGCGCAAGGGCAACTAAGCTGAATTCGTCCAACCGGAGGTTCAGCTCATGTGCGGAAGACTCTCGCAGTACCGTGGCATTCACGACTTCGTCGCCGTGCTGAGCATTCCCGATGCGCTGATCAACCATGTCGGCGATGCACCGCTGGGCCGCTACAACGCGGCGCCGACCACTGCGCTGGCGGTGCTCCATCAACACGAACAACGCGTGTATGCCGACAATCTGCGCTGGGGTTGGCGCCCGCACTGGGCCAGGGATCGCGCGGCACCGATCAATGCGCGGGTGGAGAAAGTTGCGCATGGCCCGTTCTTCCGGGCGATCTGGCCTCAGCGCCTGATCGTGCCTGTCGACAACTGGTTCGAGTGGGTCGATGCCGAGGACAAAACCCGACAGCCGTGGCTGATTCGTCGCGCCGATCACGCGCCGGTTTTCTGCGCGGCTATCGGCCAGTTGCCGACACCGGGTGCCGAGGCGCGCGATGACGATGGATTCGTGATCATCACCGCTGACAGCGCCGGCGGTATGCTCGATATCCATGATCGGCGCCCGGTGGTGTTCTGCGCAGAATTGGTGCACGAATGGCTCGACCCAGCCACGCCCGTCGAACGCGCCGAACAGATGCTGTTGTTCGAAGGCGAAAGCAGCGAAAACTTCGCCTGGCACAAAGTCGGCAAAGCCGTGGGCAATGCGCGCAATCAAGGCGCGAGCCTGATTCTCGAACAACCCTAAATATCTCCGCGCCCATCGCGTCTATCCCTGTAGGAGCTGCCGCAGGCTGCGATCTTTTGCTGTTGATCAGCAAAGTCAAAAGATCGCGGCCTTCGGCAGCTCCTACACGTGACGCACGGGCTTTACAGGTGGTGTTTCATTCTTGAATCAAGGCCCTTGAAACAAGCGTTCGAATGAATCAACCACTGGTCTGACATTTCAATCGTCATACATACATTTAGATGCACTACGGATAGCATGCGCGCCGCATTTCCGATTGGTATACCAGTTGACCAAAGAGTCAACAAATCAGGAATCTCCCCACAACTTCTACAAGCCTTGCAGAGAAATAAGTTGCGCGACGATTTTGCAATCAAACAGGTCAGCGGCCTGGAGTGTATTTTTCTGTCGATGACAGAACGCTTTGAACTCGACTGTTTTATCGGCCATTACATCAAGACCCGAAACCTGCGATCCGTTCCCGACATCGAACGTATCCTGCGCACCACCCTCGAAGGATATCCCGGCCACCCGCCGGTGATGGTCAACGAGCTCAATGCCTGGATCGACAAAACCTTGGGATATCGGGCGTCACACCCCGACTTCACGCAGATGGACGATCTTTGAAACAAACAAAAAGCCCCGCTCATGCGGGGCTTTTTCATATCAATGGGTCAGAACTTGCGATCAGGATCGGACAGCTCCCTGCCATCGTCATGCTTCCAGGTCTGTTCCTTGTGTTTCTCGCGTTCGATTTCCTCTTGCGTCGGCTCGTCTGTGTCTTCGTCATCCGGCTCCGGATGTTTTTGCTCAGTCGCCATGCCCACCTCCCGTCACAAGTAAACAGCCATCCTTACAGCGTAGAACAGTTTCAATCGGCCAACTTACAACCACCAGCGCAACACAAAGAAGAACGCCATGCTCAACAACATACTGAGCAAAGTGCTGCGCGTGTATATCACCAGCCCGATCGCGACCAGCGAACTAAGCAGATAGGGGTTGTCCCACTGCAAATTCAGCTGTTTGTCGGGCATGAATACAATCGGCCCGCAGATCGCAGTCAACATGCCTGGCACGGCAAACCCGAGAAACTGCCGGGCATTGCTGCTCAAGCGCACCGGCAAGCGCGGTTCGAGAAACACGTAGCGGTTGAGGAACACCAGAATCCCCATACCGAAAATCACTGCCCAGACCATCATGTGCGCCCCCGATAGAGCTTGTTGCAGATAAATCCGGCGGTCATACCCGCCAGCCCCGACAACACCAGCGCCGAACCCCATTGCCAATAACTGAACAACACCGAGCAGAACAGCGACACCGCCACGCACACCACGGTCGGCACGTTGCGCACCACTGGGGTGATCAGGGCAATGAAGGTTGCCGCGATCGAGAAGTCCAGGCCCAGATGCTCAAGCCCCGGAATACTGCTGCCGAGAACGATGCCGGCGAGGGTGAAGAGATTCCAGGCGATGTAGAACGTCAGGCCGACGCCCAACGCGTACCAGCGATTGAACTGCTGGCGATCATGCTGACTGGTCAAGGCGAACAACTCGTCGGTGAGCAAAAAGCCCAGGCCGATTCGCCAACGCCCCGGCAGCGGTGAAATCACCGAACGCATGCTCATGCCGTACAACAAATGCTGCGACGTCAGCAGCACGGTCGTCAGCAGAATCGAGAAAATCCCCGCACCGCCCTTGAGCATGCCAATCGCAACCAGTTGCGCAGCGCCGGCAAAGACGATGCTCGACAAGCCCTGCCCTTGCAGCGGGGTGAGATTGGCTTCAATCGCCATGGAACCGGCCAGCAGCCCCCACGGCGCAGTCGCCAGAGACAACGGCATGATCGCCGCCGCGCCGCGAAGAAACGCACTGCGCGGCAAAAGTGAGTCAGACATAACGCTCTTCAACCAGAGAAACGGTCGCAGACTGTGCCAGTAAACGCTGTTTTCTGGCTTGAACAATCTTGCGCACTTGTAGGAAATCGCTTGGACTGGCCGTTCATCGGCCCACCGCTTGCAAGCCTTCGATGCTAGCAACATGCTGGCGCTGCATTTTCCCCAGGACACCAACCCCGCCATGACTGCTATCGACAATGACGTGTACAAGACCCTGTTGGAATCGACCAAAGCCATTCCATGGCGGATCGACTGGAAAACCATGACCTTCAGCTACATCGGCCCGCAGATCGAAACCCTGCTCGGCTGGCAGCAGGACAGTTGGGTCGGGGTCAATGACTGGGTCGAGCGCATGCACCCGGATGATCGCGATTACGTCGTCGAATTCTGCGTGTCGCAGTCGCGCGCCGGCGTCGATCATGAAGCCGATTATCGTGCCCTCACCAGCAGCGGCGACTACGTGTGGATCCGCGATGTGGTGCACGTGGTGCGCAAGGACGGCGAGGTCGAAGCGCTGGTCGGGTTCATGTTCGATATCAGCGAACGCAAGAAAACCGAAGAGCATCTGATCCGTTTGCAGAAGCAACTCGAAGAGTATTCATTTCAGGACGGGCTCACCGGCATCGCCAACCGGCGCATGTTCGACACGGTTCTCGAACGCGAGTGGGCCAGTGCACAACGCAGCGGATTACCGCTGTCACTGCTGGTGCTCGACATCGACTACTTCAAGCAATACAACGACCATTACGGCCACATCAAAGGTGACGAATGCCTGCGCCAGGTGGCCAAGACGCTATCGCTCGCGGCCAACCGGCCACGGGATTTCATCGCGCGTATTGGCGGTGAAGAGTTTGTCTGGCTGTTGCCGGAAACCGATGCCGAGTCGGCGCGTCTGGTGGCACGCAAATGCCTGCACTTGATTCGTCAGCAACAGATTGCACACGCGCATTCTCCGGTGTCGTCGCTGGTCAGCCTCAGCCTGGGCGTTGGCACGACGCAAGCCGCTGCCGGCGACGACCCTCTGCACTTCGTCGAACAGGTCGACAAACTGCTCTATCAAGCCAAGCACAACGGGCGCATGCGCGCCGAATTCGCTGATTTTCGCACTGACGTTTAAGCCCCTGACGGGCGTAACATAGCGCCATTCACACTCGCGTCAGGGAGACCACATGCTGTACCGAATCGCAGCCGACGGGCTGGTGCTGTTTCATTTGTGCTTTATTTTGTTCGTGCTGTTTGGCGGTTTGCTGGTGCTGAAATGGCCGCGAATGATGTGGCTGCATTTGCCGGCAGCGGCCTGGGGCGTGGCGGTCGAGGTGTTGCACCTGACCTGCCCGCTGACCTACTGGGAAAACCTCATGCGCCACGCCGCCGGGCAGACCGAATACGCCGGCGGTTTCATCGAGCATTACGTCTGGCCGATCATCTATCCGGCGGGGCTGACCCCGCAGATTCAACTGGCACTGGGCAGCGTGGTGCTGGCGGTCAACCTGCTGGTGTACGGCCGTTTGATCCGCTCATGGAGGCTGCGCCGAGCGCTGTAATCAACGCGACTTCTGCTTCAGGGCTTCCAGCCAGGCAGGGTCGAGTCGCTTCTGCTCAGTGTCGAGACCCAACGCCTGCATCCGCTCCTTGTGCGCTTCGACTTCGCGCCACAGTTGCCCATGATCGCTGGAGTTACCGTCCAGTTCATGCATTTGTGTTAGCCCCAGATGATAGAAGCGCAACACTTTCATTGCCGTCGGATCATTCTTCTCGACGGCTGCCGTGACCTGATGCATCACATTGGTGATGCCCATCAGGTTGCGCTTGAGCCGCCAGCTGTACACCGCCGGGGCCATCCAGCTCTGATTCCAGAAGCGCCCGCGCAGCAACGCCGCCGTCAGCAGGAACGCGACGAACACTCCACCGACGTTGAACCGCAGATTATCGCCGCCAGGCTCGCCGAACAGCGCCACTGCGACGCTGGAAAACAACATCGCCAGCACCAGGAACAGCACGGCGATGATGATCGTGCTGCGCCGGGTCTGCTGGCGAAAGGTGGCGGCGTCCATCGGCTGAATCTCGAACATCACTTATGACTTCCTTGAGCGACAAAAGGGGCAACGGAAAAAACTCGCCGGCGCATTATCGCCTCTACGAGGGATTTAGCTATGCTGGGGCTCCTTTTCATCTTTTCAGCGTCCAACGGGGACATGGCGGTACAGCGCAGATCGTGCCATCTTCATTCATGGATACACACTATTCGGATGCCATCGCCTAGTCTTGAGATGACATCGTTTTAAGGATCATTGCATGACCCAACGACACGTAATCAATGCCTCGGTCAGCCCGAAAGGCAGCCTGGAAACCCTTTCTCAACGTGAAGTCCAGCAACTGAGCGAAGCCGGATCCGGCAGCACCTACACCCTCTTCCGCCAGTGCGCCCTGGCCATCCTCAACACCGGCGCCCATGTCGATAATGCCAAGACCATCCTCGAAGCCTACAAGGACTTCGAAATCCGCATTCACCAACAGGATCGCGGCGTACGCCTGGAGCTGCTGAACGCTCCGGCCGACGCGTTCGTCGACGGCGAGATGATCGCCAGCACTCGTGAAATGCTCTTCAGCGCCCTGCGCGACATCGTCTACACCGAAAACGAACTCGACAGCCAACGCATCGACCTCAGCACCTCGCAAGGCATCAGCGACTACGTTTTCCACCTGCTGCGCAACGCGCGCACCCTGCGCCCGGGCGTCGAGCCGAAAATCGTCGTGTGCTGGGGCGGCCACTCGATCAACACCGAAGAATACAAATACACCAAGAAAGTCGGCCATGAACTGGGCCTGCGCAGCCTCGACATCTGCACCGGTTGCGGCCCCGGCGTGATGAAAGGCCCGATGAAAGGCGCAACCATCGCCCACGCCAAACAGCGTATTCATGGCGGGCGTTATCTCGGTTTGACCGAGCCGGGCATTATCGCGGCTGAGGCGCCGAACCCGATCGTCAACGAACTGGTGATCCTGCCGGACATCGAAAAGCGCCTGGAAGCGTTCGTGCGTGTCGGCCACGGCATCATCATCTTCCCGGGCGGTGCCGGGACGGCGGAAGAGTTCCTTTACCTGCTCGGCATCCTCATGCACCCGGACAACGCCGGCCTGCCGTTCCCGGTAATCCTCACCGGGCCGAAGCATGCCGCGCCGTATCTGGAGCAGCTCGACGCCTTCGTCACCGCGACCCTCGGCGAAGCGGCCAAACAGCACTACGAAATTATCATTGACGACCCGGCCGAAGTCGCGCGACAGATGACTCAGGGACTGAAAGCGGTGAAGCAGTTCCGTCGCGAGCGCAACGACGCGTTCCACTTCAACTGGCTGCTGAAGATCGACGAAGGCTTCCAGCGTCCGTTCGATCCGACCCACGAAAACATGGCCAACCTGAAACTGCACCGTGACCAGCCACCGCATGAACTGGCGGCGAATCTGCGTCGGGCGTTCTCCGGAATCGTGGCGGGTAACGTCAAGGACAAGGGCATTCGCCTGATCGAAGAACACGGGCCGTACCAGATCCGTGGTGACGCGGCGATCATGCAACCGCTCGATGCGCTGCTCAAAGCCTTCGTCGCCCAGCACCGGATGAAACTGCCGGGTGGCGCGGCGTATGTGCCGTGTTATCGCGTGGTGGCGTAACACTTTCAGCCACGACGCAACAAATGTAGGAGTGAGCCTGCTCGCGATAGCGGTATATCAGTCACCTTTTATATTGACTGAATCACCGCTTTCGCGAGCAGGCTCGTTCCCACAGGGAATTCAGGTTGTAAACACCATTTGTGCCACATCACAGAACCTGTGGGAGCGAGCCTGCTCGCGAAGAGGCCCGAAAGAACACCATCAACCTTATCCCACCAACCGCCCCGCCAACGCCTTCGCCTGCAATGCCACATCCGTCACCGCCGTACTCTCCCACCACATCCCGCGTAACGGCGGTCCCATCGCAAACACCCGGCTGGCCGCCCGCCCGTCGGCATCCAGCACGGCGCCATCCACCGCCGCCGCAATCCCCAACGCCAACGGCCCCGGCTGTATCAAGCCGCGCGCCAGCAATTGTTGCGGCAACGGCCGCGCCACTCGGCGCCAGTCGTATTCGATGCCACTGGAATTGATCAGCGCCGCCCCCTGCACCACACAGGTTTCAGACTCACCGCGACGTCGAATGCGAATGCTGATGCCATCTTTCGAATTCGGCTCAAGCCCTTTGAATGAAGCCGCCTGAATCCGCAGACGCCCTTCGCCGTGCAAGCGCTCGACCAACGCCGCGCTCAACGGCGGCGAGCGATGGTGATGGCTCTCCCACCACGGCCGCACATGCCGTACGAATTGTCGCCGCTGCACGTCAGTCGCCTGACTCCACAAGCGGGCGATATGCACCCGCACCGAGTCCAGCGGCGCCTGCCAGTCGATACCCTGAGCGATCGCGTCACGACAGTGTCGGCGCAATTCGCGCAGCAACTGCCGTGGTGTACGAATGCTCTGATCATCGCCGAGAAAGTCCGGCCATGCCGGCGGCTGGCGGCGCACATGGGGCAACAGGCCATGCCGGGAAAACACCTCGATCGGCCCGCGATGCCCGGCCTGTTCCAGTGAAACCACGGCGTCGACCATAGTCAGCCCGGAACCGATGATCAGCACGCTCGCCTGCGGATCGAGTTGGCGCATGGCCGCGACGTTCCATGGGTCCAGCGCGGCGGCGTTGAGGCCACTGGAGTGTTTCTGCGCAGTGCGCGCGGCAGGGAACATGCCGGTGGCGAGTACCGCACAGGCACCTCGCAACGATTGGCCATCGCTCAAGCTGAGCAACACCGCATCGGCATCGGTTTGCAGGTCCAGCACTTCGGCGCAAATGTGCTCGACGGTCGACCCCTGCTGCGCCCCCACCCGTCGGGCTTCAGCCAGGCGCTGCTGCACATACACGCCAAACAGTCCGCGCGGTGGAAACAGCTCGCTGATCGGCACGTTCTGTTCGGCAGACTCTGGCCAGCCGCCAGCCGCAATATGTTCAGTCAGCCATTGCGTGAGGTCATCGGGGTTATCCGGATCGACGCTCATCCGCGCCGCATTGCCATTCAGCGTATGCCCCAGCTCGACCGCGCTATACGCCTCGCCGCGCCCGAGTTCGGTACGCGGCTCGATGATCAGGATTGTTCGCCGCCCGGGCTGCCGCAGCAATTGCACGGCCAGCATCGTGCCGCTGAGGCCGCCGCCGATGATCAGGATGTCCGCGTCGCACGCCATTCAAATCACCACATTACGCACGAACCGCGCCGCGACATCGCCATCGTTGCGATAGGAATGCGGTTGGTTACTGGCAAACATAAAAAACTCCCCCGTGCCGATTTGTTGCGGCTGATCGCCGAGCATCAGCGTCAGGCACCCTTCGAAGACGAAAATCTGCTCGCTCCAGCCCTCGGCATCCGCTTGCGAGGGATAGACCTCGCCCGGCTGCAGGCACCACTCCCATTGTTCGACTTCGCGGGTGGCGGTGGCTTTCGACAACAGTACCGCTTTGCTGCCCGGGATCGATCCCGCCCATGCCACTTCGTTGATCCGGCTCGGGTCGCGGGCGTCCGGCGCCTGGATCAGATCGCTGAAGGCGACGTCGAGCGCCTCGGCGACGCGGTCGAGGGTGGTCAGGCTGACATTCTTCTCGCCCGCTTCGATCGCCACCAGCATCCGCCGACTGACTCCGGATTTTTCCGCCAGCGCGGTCTGGCTCATGTCCGCGGCGTGGCGCAGGCGTCGAACATTCTGGCTGACATGTTGCAGAACGGAGGTTCGTTGAGTCGAATCTTTGTGCACTATATTGCTCACTTGGTGAGGTTGGGCAGTATACTGCGCAACGTTGGGCGCATTGTGCGTCCTCCTTTTTATAGTGCGCAAGGTCATGACGTCGCAGAACACTTCCCCCACCTCCCTCCGCTTCTCCCACTTCAGCAAGGCCGAATGCGTGCTGGTGCTGATCACCATGGTCTGGGGCGGCACGTTTTTGCTGGTTCAGCACGCGATGACCGTCAGTGGGCCAATGTTTTTCGTTGGCCTGCGCTTTGCGGCGGCAGCGTGCATCGTGGCGCTGTTCTCATGGCGTCACTTGCGCGAATTGACCCTGTTCGAACTCAAGGCCGGCGCCTTTATCGGTGTGGCGATCATGCTCGGTTACGGCTTGCAGACCGTCGGTTTGCAAACGATTCCGAGCAGTCAGTCAGCCTTCATCACGGCGTTGTACGTGCCCTTCGTGCCGTTATTGCAATGGCTGGTGCTCGGACGCCGACCGGGATTGATGCCGAGCATCGGCATCATGCTGGCGTTTACCGGTTTGATGTTGTTGTCGGGGCCGTCCGGGGCCTCGCTGAATTTCAGTCCCGGCGAGATTGCCACGCTGATCAGCGCCATCGCGATTGCCGCCGAGATCATTTTGATCAGCACCTATGCCGGCCAAGTGGATGTGCGCCGGGTCACCGTGGTGCAACTGGCGACGACGTCGGTGCTGTCGTTCCTGCTGGTGGTGCCGACGGGCGAAATGATTCCTGACTTTTCCTGGACGCTGCTGGTGACGGCGCTGGGCCTGGGCGCCGCGAGCGCGGCGATTCAGGTGGCGATGAACTGGGCGCAGAAAAGTGTTTCGCCGACGCGGGCGACGTTGATCTATGCCGGGGAGCCGGTGTGGGCCGGGATTGTCGGGCGGATTGCCGGCGAGCGCTTGCCGGCGATTGCGCTGCTGGGGGCCGGGTTGATTGTGGCGGCGGTGATTGTCAGTGAGTTGAAGACCAAGGGTAAGGTTGTAGCAGAGGTCGATGAAGGGTTGGAGAGCGAGAGCAGTAACTGAAAGCAAGATCAAAAGATCGCAGCCTGCGGCAGCTCCTACACCGGACCAATGTAGGAGCTGCCGCAGGCTGCGATCTTTTCGGCCCTTTTGATTTCCTCGAAACAAGGCTAAACATAAATATTCAGACTACTTTGTAGGATTCTGAGACATCCTGGCGTTTGGTGATCGGGGAGCTGGCACGTATGATGCTTCACAAACTTCCGCAGATTAGAAGCCTATGTCCCTGATAGTTCTACTGCTTCTGCCATTCATTGGCAGCTGTCTGGCAGCGGTGCTGCCGCACAACGCGCGTAATACCGAATCCCTGCTGGCAGGTCTGGTCGCTTTGATCGGCACCGTCCAGGTCGCCTTGTTGTACCCGCAAATTGCCCATGGCGGCGTGATCCGCGAAGAGTTCATGTGGCTGCCCAGCCTCGGCCTGAACTTCGTCCTGCGCATGGACGGCTTCGCCTGGCTGTTCTCGATGCTGGTCCTCGGCATCGGCACCCTCGTCTCTTTATATGCCCGCTATTACATGTCGCCGGATGATCCGGTGCCGCGCTTCTTCGCGTTTTTCCTGGCGTTCATGGGCGCCATGCTCGGTCTGGTGATCTCCGGCAACCTGATTCAGATCGTGTTCTTCTGGGAACTGACCAGCCTCTTCTCCTTCTTGCTGATCGGCTATTGGCACCACCGCGCCGACGCGCGTCGTGGCGCCTACATGGCGTTGATGGTCACCGGTGCCGGCGGATTATGCCTGCTGGCGGGGGTCATGATTCTCGGCCATGTCGTCGGCAGCTATGACCTCGACAAGGTCCTGGCCGCCGGCGATCTGATTCGCGCACATGCCCTCTACCCTGTTCTGCTACCCCTGATTCTCATCGGCGCCCTCAGTAAAAGTGCGCAATTCCCCTTTCATTTCTGGTTGCCGCACGCAATGGCGGCGCCGACACCCGTCTCCGCTTATCTGCACTCAGCCACCATGGTCAAGGCCGGGGTGTTCCTGCTCGCGCGTCTGTGGCCGTCGTTGTCCGGCAGCGAAGAATGGTTCTACATCGTCAGCGGCGCCGGCGCGTGTACGCTGCTGCTCGGCGCGTATTGCGCGATGTTCCAGAACGACCTCAAAGGGCTGCTCGCCTATTCGACCATCAGCCACCTTGGCCTGATCACCCTGTTGCTGGGCCTGAACAGTCCGCTGGCGGCCGTCGCGGCGGTGTTCCACATCCTCAACCACGCCACGTTCAAGGCCTCGCTGTTCATGGCGGCGGGCATCATCGACCACGAAAGCGGCACCCGTGACATCCGCAAGCTCAGCGGCCTGATCAAACTGATTCCGTTCACGGCGACCCTGGCGATGGTCGCCAGCGCCTCGATGGCCGGCGTGCCATTGCTCAACGGCTTCCTGTCGAAAGAGATGTTCTTCGCCGAAACCGTGTTCATCAACGCCACGGCGTGGGTCGAAGCGGCACTGCCGATTGTCGCGACCATTGCCGGTACATTCAGCGTTGCCTACTCGCTGCGCTTCACTGTCGACGTGTTCTTCGGGCCACCGGCAACCGACCTGCCGCACACCCCGCACGAACCGCCACGCTGGATGCGCGCGCCCGTCGAGTTGCTGGTGTTCACTTGCTTGCTGGTGGGGATTTTCCCGGCGCAGATCGTCGGCCCGCTGCTCGCGGCGGCAGCGCTGCCAGTAGTCGGTGGCGTGCTGCCGGAATACAGCCTGGCAATCTGGCACGGCCTGAATGCGCCGATGATCATGAGCCTGATTGCCATGTCCGGCGGTATCGTCGTCTATCTGCTGCTGCGCAATCAGCTCAAGCGTGGCCGCTTCAAATACCCGCCGCTGATCGGCCGTTTCAACGGCAAGCGCCTGTTCGAACGCAGTCTGGTGGTGATGATGCGCATGGCCCGCCGCGTCGAGCGGCGACTCGGCACCCGACGCCTGCAAATGCAATTGTTCCTGATGGTATTGGCGGCGGTGCTCGCCGGCCTGATCCCGATGCTGCACAGCAGCCTGAGCTGGGGCGACCGACCGAAGATCCCCGGCTCGATCGTCTTCGTGACCCTCTGGCTGCTGGCCATCGCCTGCGCCCTCGGCGCCGCCTGGCAAGCCAAGTACCACCGTCTCGCGGCACTGACCATGGTCAGCGTCTGCGGCCTGATGACCTGCGTGACCTTCGTCTGGTTCTCCGCGCCCGATCTGGCCCTGACGCAACTGGCGGTCGAAGTGGTGACCACGGTGCTGATCCTGCTCGGCCTGCGCTGGTTGCCACGCCGTATCGAAGAAGTCTCGCCACTGCCAAGCAGCCTGCGCAAGGCGCGCATTCGTCGTCTGCGCGACTTGCTGCTGTCGATTGCCGTCGGTGGCGGCATGGCCCTGTTGTCCTACGCGATGCTCACGCGGCAGACGCCGAACGACATCTCCTCGTTCTACCTCAGCCGCGCCATGCCTGAAGGCGGCGGCAGTAACGTAGTCAACGTGATGCTGGTGGATTTCCGTGGCTTCGACACCCTCGGTGAAATCACCGTGCTGGTCGCCGTGGCGCTGACCGTGTTCGCGCTGTTGCGACGCTTCCGCCCACCGAAAGAAAGCCTGCAACTGCCAGCCCAGCAACGCCTGCTCGCGCCGGACGTGGTCACCGACCTGGTCAACCCGCGTTCGGCCAGCGATACCGCGCTCGGCTTCATGATGGTGCCGGCCGTGCTGGTGCGCCTGCTGCTGCCGATTGCGCTGGTGGTGTCGTTCTACCTGTTCATGCGTGGACACAATCAGCCGGGTGGCGGTTTTGTTGCCGGGCTGGTGATGTCGGTGGCGTTCATCCTGCAATACATGGTCGCCGGTACGCAGTGGGTCGAGGCGCAAATGAGCCTGCGGCCGCTGCGCTGGATGGGCACCGGGCTGCTCTTCGCCACGGCCACCGGCCTGGGCGCGATGCTGGTCGGTTATCCGTTCCTGACCACGCACACCTGGCATTTCAGCTTGCCGCTGCTCGGTGACATCCATATCGCCAGCGCACTGTTCTTCGACATTGGCGTGTACGGCGTGGTGGTCGGTTCGACGCTGTTGATCCTCACCGCCCTCGCTCACCAGTCGGTGCGGGGTCACAAGACCGCATCGCTGCCCAAGTCCGTCGCCAGCAAAGGAGCCGTCTGATGGAAGAAGTCATCGCAATCGCCATCGGCGTGCTCGCCGCGTCCGGCGTCTGGCTGATCCTGCGGCCACGGACCTTTCAGGTGGTCATGGGCCTGTGCCTGCTGTCGTATGCGGTCAATCTGTTCATCTTCAGCATGGGCAGCCTGTTCATCGGCAAGGAGCCGGTGATCAAGGACGGCGTCACGCAAGACTTGCTGCACTACACCGATCCGCTGCCACAGGCACTGGTACTGACGGCGATCGTCATCAGCTTCGCCATGACCGCGCTGTTCCTCGTCGTTCTGCTCGCCTCGCGCGGCCTGACCGGCACCGACCACGTCGACGGCCGGGAGCCTAAAGAATGATGGCGATGACTCACCTGATCGCCGCACCGATCCTGCTGCCGCTGCTGACCGCCGCCATCATGCTGATGCTTGGCGAGCGGCACCGACCGCTGAAGGCGAAAATCAACCTGTTCTCCAGTCTCGTCGGCCTGTTCATTTCGGTGATGCTGCTGCAATGGACGCAAACCACCGGCGTGCCCGGCTCCATCGGCGTGTACTTGCCGGGCAACTGGCAAGCGCCGTTCGGCATCGTGCTGGTGGTCGATCGCCTGTCGGCGCTGATGCTGGTGCTGACCGGGATCATCGGCGTCAGCGCTCTGCTGTTTGCGATGGCGCGCTGGGACGGTGCCGGTTCGAGTTTCCACGCGCTGTTCCAGATTCAGTTGATGGGCCTGTATGGCGCGTTCCTCACGGCGGATCTGTTCAACCTATTCGTGTTTTTCGAAGTGTTGCTCGCCGCGTCTTACGGCCTGTTGCTGCACGGCTCCGGCCGGGCGCGAGTGTCGTCGGGGCTGCATTACATTTCGATCAACCTGCTCGCCTCGTCGCTGTTCCTGATCGGCGCCGCGCTGATCTACGGTGTTACCGGCACCTTGAACATGGCCGATCTGGCGCTGAAGATTCCGCTGGTGCCGGAAGCCGACCGTGGCCTGTTGCACGCAGGTGCGGCAATTCTCGCGGTAGCGTTCCTGGCCAAGGCCGGCATGTGGCCACTGAATTTCTGGCTGGTGCCGGCCTACTCTTCGGCGAGCGCACCGGTGGCGGCGATGTTCGCGATCATGACCAAGGTCGGCATCTACACGCTGCTGCGTTTGTGGACGCTGCTGTTCTCCGGTCAGGCCGGCGCCTCGGCGTTCTTCGGTGGCGACTGGCTGATCTACGGCGGCATGGTGACCATGGCCTGCGCGGCGCTGGCGATACTGGCCGCGCAACGCCTGGAGCGCATGGCCAGCCTGAGCATTCTGGTGTCGGCGGGAATCCTGTTGTCGGCGATCGGTTTCGCCCAGCCAAACCTGATCGGTGCCGCGCTGTTCTATCTGGTCAGCTCGACCCTGGCGCTGAGCGCGCTGTTCCTGCTGGCGGAATTGATCGAGCGTTCGCGCTCGGCCAACGAGATTCCGCTGGAAGACGAAAGCGAACTGCTGCCGCGCCCGCAGGAATCCCTGCAACCCCCCAAAGGTATCAACCTCGACGACGAGCAGAAAGCCGTGGTCGGTCAGGTCATCCCGTGGACCATGGCATTTCTCGGCCTGAGCTTCATCGCTTGCGCACTGCTGATCATTGGCATGCCGCCGCTGTCTGGTTTTATCGGCAAGCTCAGCCTGATCGGCGCGTTGCTAAATCCGTTGGGCCTGGGCACCGCCGCGCCGATTTCCACTGGCGCATGGGCGCTGCTGGCGCTGCTGATCCTGTCGGGGCTGGCGTCGCTGATGGCGTTCTCGCGCCTCGGCATCCAGCGTTTCTGGACACCCGAGGAGCGCCCGTCGCCGCTGCTGCGCAAACTCGAATGCGCGCCGATCTTTCTGCTGCTGGGGCTGAGTATCGCCCTGACCTTCAAGGCTGAACCGCTGCTGCGCTACACCCAGGCCACCGCCGATGCGCTGAACAATCCGCAGCAATACGTCATGGCGGTGCTCGGCACCCGCGCGGTGCCAAGCCCCGAAGCCAAGGCGGCGATGCTGGAGGTGCAGCCATGAAGCGTGTATTTCCTGCCCCGTGGTTGTCGCTGGCACTGTGGGCTTTGTGGCTGACGCTGAACCTGTCAATCAGTCCGGGCAATCTGTTGCTCGGCGCGATATTGGGTTTCGCCGCGCCCTTGATGATGCGCAAGTTGCGCCCGAAACGCGCGCACATTCGCCGTCCGGGAACGATCCTGCGCTTGTTCTTCCTAGTCGGTCGCGACGTGGTAATGTCCAACCTGATCGTTGCGTGGGGCGTGCTCAATGCCGGTCGCCGGCCACCGCGCTCGCGCTTCGTCAAAGTGCCGCTGGATCTGCGCGACGCCCATGGCCTGGCGACGCTGGCGATGATCTGCACGGTGGTGCCCGGCACGGTCTGGTCGGAGCTGGCGCTGGATCGCAGCATTCTGTTGCTGCACGTGTGGGATCTGGATGACGAAGCGCAGTTCATCGAGCACTTCAAGAGCACTTACGAGCGGCCGCTGATGGAGATTTTCGAATGAGCCCATTACTGTCGAACGCGATTCTGCTGACGCTGTTCCTGTTCTCGCTGGCGATGGTGCTGACGCTGGTCCGCCTGTTCAAAGGGCCGTCGGCGCAGGATCGGGTACTCGCGCTGGATTACCTGTACATCGTTGCGATGCTGATGATGCTGACGTTGGGCATCCGTTATTCCAGTGACACTTACTTCGAGGCCGCGCTGCTGATTGCGCTGTTCGGCTTCGTCGGTTCATTTGCCCTGGCGAAATTCCTGCTGCGTGGCGAGGTGATCGAATGAATGCTGAATTATCGCTGTGGGTCGAGATTCCAGTGGCGATCCTGCTGGTGCTCAGTGGCGTGTTTGCCCTGATCGGTGCAGTCGGGTTGTTGCGGATGAAGGATTATTTTCAGCGCATGCACCCGCCGGCACTGGCTTCGACGTTAGGCGCCTGGTGTGTCGCGCTGGCGTCGATCATTTGCTTCTCGGCGCTGAAATCCGCGCCGGTGGTGCATGCCTGGCTGATTCCGATTCTGCTGGCGATCACCGTACCGGTAACTACGCTGCTGCTGGCGCGGGCGGCATTGTTCCGCAAGCGTATGGCTGGCGATGATGTGCCGGCCGAAGTCAGCAGCCGTCGCACCGAAAGCGGCAGTTGACCCGTAAAAGATCGCAGCCTTCGGCAGCTCCTACATTGATCTCTGTAGGAGCTGCCGAAGGCTGCGATCTTTTGATCCCGCTCTTACACCCAAGCCACCGCCAACAACCCTGCTCCCAAGATCGCGCACAACGGCGAATACACCCACGTATCCAGCCGCGCAAACCGCGATCCCTTCACCTCCTTGAAAAAACCCACCAGATTCGAATCACCAATCGAGCGGGCAAACATCATCAACGCAATCGCACTGATCACCCACTGCAACGCCTTGTGATTCACCGCCGGCATGCCCCAGCCGACACGCATGCACACCAGCGCAGCAATCACCAACAACGCCGCCGCTACCACCAGCGTCAGCCAGCCTGACGGTTTGAACGCCGGGCGCACCGTCGCCACAAAACCGTCCACCGGTATTTGCGGCACGACCACTGCCGCCGCCCACTGCCCACCCAACGCCCAATACACATGCATCAAGGCGATTACTGCGAAAATTGTCACCAGCCATTGAGCCAACACCAAGGTCATGGTTGAAATCCTTGAAAGGGATTTGAACAAATCATCCTAGTCGGCATTTTTTGAAGTGCACGACCGATCAGCGGTACGGTAAAGTGCCGCCCCATGAAATTCTCCCGTTCCGATCGCTCACTGCTGGCCTGGATGCTCTATTGCTGCGTCCTGTTCAATGTGTTCGCCTGCAGTATCGGTCACGGACAAATGGTCGGCATGCAGCTGAACGGTATCGGCGGTCAGTTCTGTACGGTCGACCCGGCCACGCAGGCGCCGCTCGCCAGCAACCCCAGCGAAGAACAACTGCCGACGCTGTCCAAGGCGTTCGGCTGCCCACTGTGTTCCGTCGGTGGCGGCATGGGTCCGGCGTTCAACTCCAGCCTGACCCTGGCGATCCTGCCGGAACAGCACAGCCCACCGCTGGCACCGATTGTCAGCGCCGACCTGCCTGCCCGCTTCACCTGGCCTTCAGCCAACCCTCGCGCCCCGCCGCTCGCCTGAGTGTTTCTGCGTTTTTGATTTGTCAGCCCACTGCGCCAACGCGCGGCGTTTGCCTGTGCGCTGACTCCTAGACAAGCATTCAGGATTCAATGATGAAACAACTCACTTTGCTGGCGAGCCTGTGTGGCTGCCTGTCCGTCAACGCCTGGGCGCAATCCACCGTGGATCTGGCGCCCATCACCATCGACGGCGAGTCCGGCGCGGAACCCGGTCTGAGCCTCGACCAGTCCAGCGGCATGGCCTCACGACTTGGCTTGAGCGTGCGCGATACACCCGCCTCGGTCGCCATCGCCAATCGCAACGACATCGAACGCCATGGCGCGCAAAACTTCCAGGACGCCGCCAACACCCTGCCCGGAGTCAACGCCAGTGCGCCGCCGGGTTTCGGCGGCTTCGTTTCCTATCGCGGCTTCACCAGCAGCCAGATCACCCAGATGTTCAACGGCATCAACGTCTCCGGTGGTCTCGCGAGGCCGGTCGACGCGTGGATCTACGATCGGGTGGAACTGGTCGGCGGCCCGTCGTCGCTGATCAACGGTGCCGGTTCCGTGGGCGGTTCGTTGAATTACGTGACCAAACTGGCCACGCGCGATGAACAGGCCGTTGAAGGCCGCGTCAGCTACGGCACCTACGACACCAAGGAAACCGCGTTTGGCCTCAACCATGCCCTGACCGAGCCTGGCGCCGACGTCCAGCATTACGCGCGACTGGATGTCAGCCACAACACCAGCAACGGCTACATCGACCGTCAGGAGCGCGATGCCTGGAGTGTGGCGTTCTCGCTGCTCAGCGATCTCACGCCGGATCTGTCGCACACCCTCGCGCTGGAATATCAGGACGAGCACGAAGACAGTCCGTATTGGGGCACCCCGGTGCTCAATCCCAAGGCGGGCGAGTTGAAAATCGATCGACACAATCGCTTCAACAACTACAACGTCGAGGATGGTCGCTACGAACAACGGACGATCTGGGTGCGTTCGATCATCGACTACCGGATCAACGACAGCACTACCCTGCGCAACACGCTGTATCACCTCGACAGCCAGCGCGACTACCGCAACCTCGAGACCTACCAGTACAACGCCGACAACAGCGCGGTTAACCGCTCAACCGCGTATCAGGTGCGGCATCAGGGCGAACAGAACGGCAACCAGTTCGAACTGCGTCACGACAACAGCCTGTTCGGGCTCGATACGACGTGGTCGGGCGGTTTCGAATACAAGGTCAACCAGACCACCAACTCACCGCTCAACATCAAAGGCGCGAGCACGGTTGACCCGAACCACTACCGACCGGGGCGTTTCTATGACATTCCCGGCACCAACCCGACGCTGATCAGCGACAAGACCAACGAGGTCACCACCAAGGCCCTGTTCGTCGAAAATCGTCTGGCGCTGACCGACAAATTGTCCCTGCTCACCGGCCTGCGCTACGACGATATCGACCTTGACGTGACCAATCACCGCACCGTGACCGCCGCCAATCCCAAGCACTTCAAGCAAAGTTGGCAACCGGTCACCGGTCGCGCGGGACTGACCTATCAGTTCATCCCCACTGCCAACGCCTACCTGCAATACAGCACCGCCGCCGAGCAACCGGGCGGCACGCAGAACTTCGACGTCTCGACCGGCAAGCAATGGGAGATTGGCAGCAAGTTCGATTACCTGAATGGCCGCGGCTCGGCGACCGTGGCGGCGTACACCATTGAGCGCAAGGACTTCGCGGTCACCGATCCGCTCGATCCGGCCAGCAGCATTCCGGTCGGCCAACAGACGTCGAAAGGCATCGAGATTGCCAGCTCGTTGCGCATCACCGACAAGCTGCTGGCCGAAGGCAACTTCGCCTGGGTCGATGCGCAGTACGACGACTTCACCGAGAAAAATGCCGCCGGCGTGGTGGTGTCACGCAAGGGCAATACGCCGACCAACGTGCCGGATCGGGTCGGTAACCTGTGGCTGACTTATGATTTTTCACCGCAATGGCAGGGAGGGGTCGATGCGCGGTATGTGGCATCGGTGTTCGCTGACACGGCCAACACCATGACGGTGCCGTCGTACACGTTGTTCGGCAGTTTCCTCAGCTACAAGATCGACGCGCACACCACCGTGACCGGGCGGGTGCGCAATCTGACCAATGAGGTGTATGCCGAGTTTGCGCATGTTTCCCCGGCGTATTACCTGGGATCGCCGCGGACTTTTGAATTGGCCGTACAAACCCGATTCTAAAACCAACCTGCCGTACAAACCCGATTCAAAAACCGATTTGTAGGAGCTGCCGCAGGCTGCGATCTTTTGGTCTTGATTGTTAAAAACAAGATCAAAAGATCGCAGCCTGCGGCAGCTCCTACATAAGGCAAGCCGTTAGAGGTTGGCGGAAACCTTGTCCGCCACATCCTTCGGCAACCACGCCTGCCACACATCCGGATGCGCCTTCATGAACGCCACCGCCGCATCGCGTGGCGCCGTGTGCTTCTCGCTCATTTCCGCCAGCGCCTTGTTCAGCGGTTCAATCGGAAAATCGACCTTGCTGAAGAATGCCGTGATCTGCGGATACTGCTTCTGAAACGGTGTCGACACGCCAATCGACAGCTTCGACGCCAGCGAGCGGGTCGGTTTCGGATTGGGGTTATCGGCGTCGGTCAGGGTTTTCCACGCCTCGGCATCGAACGGCGGTTCTTCCAGCTGCACCAGTTTGAATTTGCCGAGCAATGGCGTCGGCGACCAGTAGTAGAACAGCACCGGTTTACCGCGACGGATCGAAGAGCTGATCTCGGCATCCAGCGCGGCGCCCGAGCCGCTGCGGAAATTGGTGAAGTCATCCTGCAAACCGTAAGCCGTCAGCTTCTGCTTGTTGACCACTTCCGAGGTCCAGCCGATCGGACTGTTGAGGAAACGCCCTTTGCTCGGATTCTCGGGGTCCTTGAACACATCCTTGTATTTTTTCAGATCACTGACGCTGCGCAGGTCCGGCGCGAGCGGCTTGATGCCCTTGGCCGGGTCGCCCTTGATCACGTACTCCGGCACCCACCAACCCTCGGTGGCGCCCTTGACCGTATCGCCCAGGCTGACGACCTTGCCTTCAGCCTCGGCCTTGACCCAGACCGGGCTGCGTCCGGCCCATTCTTCGCCGATCACCTGAATGTCGTTGTTCGCCAGGGCGGTTTCCAGGGTGATGGTGGTGCCCGGCAACGTATCGGTCGGCAGCCCGTAGCCCTTCTCGACGATGATCCGCAGGACATCGGTGATCAGGCTGCCGCTTTCCCAGTTGAGGTCGGCAAAATGGATCGGCGTCTCTGCCGCGATCACCGTTTGTGCTGACGTCAGCAAGCCGAATGTGGCCACGCTCGCGGCCAACAACCGTCGAAATCCGTTCATGCATTGCACCTCGTGCTGTTCACAGCAATGGCAGGATGGCCTGACAGAAGACCGCAAGCCTCTGAATACTCAGTCAACTGACTGTAGCCGAGGTTCCTGCTTTTTCCGGGCCCGAGCCCGGACGAGGTTACGAATCAGACTTTTCCTGCAAGCTTTGTAGCTCGCGTCTGACCATGCTGGCGTATGCCGCGGGGCGCAACGTGTAGATCTGCGCGGCGACCCAACCCAGCCACGCGCCTTGCATTTGGGCCTTAGCGGCGAACAGGCGCCGGGCTTCATCACGTGCGCTGTCGAGGTTTTGCGAATGGAAATCGGCGCGACTCAACGCTGTGCTCACTCGCTGGCCTTGAAGGTAATCAGCTCGCCCTTGCGCCACTTCGCGGCTTTGGCGGTGACGGCTTTCAGGGTTTTGGTCAGGCCTTCCTGCAGTTGTTGATTGGCGGCAAACACCGTCACCACGCTGTGGCCTTCCTTGAACAGAATCGCCTGACCGTCGGCCGTCGAGACAAAGGCGTAATCGCCCAGACCATAAACCGTCAGTTTGATTTCGCGAAAACGGATGTCCATCTTGCCGCCTTCACGGCTGGGCAGGACCGAGGCGCTGAAATGATCGCCGACCTTGAGCTTGAGCCCAGGTTTGTCATCGACGACCAAGGCGCTTTCGGTATCGATCTCGGCGACGTAGATGCCTTCGGCGTTTTGCTCGGTGATGTAAACAAAACGCGATTGGAACTGCTTGACCAGCTTTGCACGCAAATCACCCAGCACGAACAAAGCATGCATATCGAGGTTACTGACTGCCAAAGAAACATCCCCACATCTGAAAAAACCGTGCACGGAAAACGCGCACGGCAAAAAACGGCCAGGCCGATGGAACTGCCGGTGACTCAAATAAAAAGCTCGAACTGAGCAGATTGCTCAATCATCGCGAGGTTCGTAAGACTACTGGATTGTCACTCGCGAAACTTGCCCCGATGTCGCCAAAACTCGAAGGAAAATTCCTTACCGGTGCACAGAGAAAGCTGACTACGAACTTTAGGGAAAATTCTCACGAAAAAAAGCTCTTTTCCGACATATCGCTCGCGAAAAATTGCTTTAGATAAGCGCAGTCGTCAACAGCTACTGGCGATTCTAGAGCAGCGATGCTCATTACGACTACCCAAAACGGCCTGTAAATACCGGCCGCCCAATGAAAAGGACTTCATATGTGCACTTTGACTCACTTCGCCCGGCCCGCTGACGCCCGCATAAAGTCGTCACTCATCATGCATGTGAACGGCATGAGCGATCTGTCCAGCGCCGGGCAATACGACCATACCCCACGCTTTCAGGTAATCCCTGCCGGCAATGCCTTCTTTCACATCAAGGAAAAATCTACGGGACTTGTAAGAGGTTTCCGCGAGGATCATAACGAAGCCTGCGCCCTCGCCCGTTCACTTGAATCACAAATCGAACTCCGCGCCAGCGACTGCCTCAGATAAAGAGAGAGATCGACTGCGCCATACCGGCGCACCCACCAAGGAGCACACGATGGAACTGCCTGCATACGACCTGAAAACCCTGTTCGATCAACTGGGACTGCCATCGGAAGACGGCGCAATCGACGACTTCATCGAAGCGCACCCGCTGGCTGCCGAGATCAAACTGATCGAAGCCGACTTCTGGACGCCGCAACAGGCGCAATTGCTCAAGGAATGGCTGCGCGCCGACGGCGAGGAAGCCGTGATGGTCGATGAGCTGAACGTGCGTCTGCACCGCGGCAAATAATCCGGATCAGTGCAGGCTGTCGCCCGGCTCGGCTTGCAATTGCGCGAGCCATGCAGCCTTGCACTCCTCGGCTTCGTCGCGACTGGCGAACGCGGTACCGCGCCGCTCGCCATTGAGCAGCACGACCCAGCAGACGCTTTGACCCAAGGCGCGCAAACAGGCGGGCACGCCACTGCCGATCATTACTGCGACATCGACTCTTGATTGCATGCTGACCTCGCGAAATCATTAGCTGCCTAACTATGTAGGCAGATTAATGCTTTCTTTCGCAAGGAAACAGCAACCCTCGTGCACAGATTCATTGCACCAGCGGTAACAATTGCTCAGCGCGGGTTTTCCGGCTTGTAGCCCAAACGCAATCCACCCCAGTGGCGCCCCTTGACCATGATCGGTACCGACAGGTCGTGCATCAGCTCGCCGGTATCGCGCGTGTAGGTTTGCAGCAGTACCGGTTGTTGGTGGCTGCCGCAGCGAATGCCGGTGCGGTCGGCAAACTTGCGCTTGGTGCGATTGTTGATCGCATCGACCTGCGCATCACCGGTCAACGGCTGACTGAACAGCTGATTGTGTGTCGGCACATAACCTTGCTGCGTACAGGCAATCGCAAACACCAGGCCTTCATGGCGCGGCAACAACGGTTCCTGAATCGCCGGCAGCACCTGATCGGTGTAGCGGTCAAAGCGGGTTTGAAACTTCGTCGGTTGGGTATTGGCAATCGGCTGGTACTGACGATCGAACAGATCCTCCAGGCTGACCCGCCCCTGCTCGACATCCGCTTCGAAACGCGCCGCGATCTGGTTCGCGCCTTCCCGCGCGAGGTCGTAGATACGCTGGTGATAGTCATCGAGGCCGACTTCGGCGAGGCGTTCGCTGATGGTCTCCGCCTGCCCTTCCATCTGCACCGCCGCGTCGGCGAGGCGCCGGGTCTGTTGATCACTGATCGCCAGATCGCTGCGCATCTGCCCGACAGCCTTGAACAGACTGTCGAGTTGTTCGCGGTTGGTTTCTGCACCTCGAGCGATTTCGCCGACCTGGGTTTCCACCCCGGCGGCCAGTCGGGCGATGTTGTCCAGATGCTGGCCGGTGTGTTCGACCTGCTCGACGCCGGTGTGCAAATCGCTCGACAGTTGGCGGATCTGCTCGACCACTTGCGCCGTACGCTGCTGAATGTCCGCGACCATCTCGCCGACCTCGCCGGTCGCCGACGCCGTACGCGCCGCCAGACCACGCACCTCGTCCGCGACCACAGCGAAACCACGGCCATGCTCGCCGGCCCGCGCCGCTTCGATTGCCGCGTTCAGCGCCAACAGATTGGTCTGGCTGGCAATCGACTGAATCACCAGCGTTACGCGTTGGATGTCGTCGCTGCGCACGCTCAAGGCTTCGATCAATTCGCGGCTGGCGTTGGCGCGTTGACTGAGTTGATGCATCCGCGAGATCGAATCGGCCAGTTCGGTACGCCCGGCGGCGCTGCTGTGATGCGCCTCGCTGGCGGCCTCCAGCGCTTCTCGGCTGAGTTGCGAAGTGGCCTGTTCGGTGGCAATCATCACCTCGGCGTTGCTGACGATCCGTGCTGCCGCATCGAGTTGCGATTCGAGTTTGCTCGCCAGTTCCTTGACCGAAAACGCCACACCGGCCGCCGACAACGCGTTATGGCTGGTGGTATAGGAAAGGTCACGGGTCAGTTCGGACATCGCGTTGCCACTATCGGTAGGCGCGACATCGGTGACCGTGCGCGAACGCAGGCGCGGCAGCCAGACAATCAGCACGGCCAACGGCATGCCCAGGTAAAGCGACCACTCACCCAGCGTCATGCCGGCGAGCAACAGCATCAGGGCGATGCTTTGCAACGTCGGTGCGAGCCAGCGGTTTTTCGGCAAAAGCACTGGTGCAGGCAAAGCCCCAACCAGAGATCCATCTCTCGTCATATCAACACCCCACGCTTGTTCTCATTATTGTGCCTGCATTAAACGCCACTACAACGCCATTATCCATGGTCCGTTAGTCGTGGGGTCTGCAGCAGGTCAATGAACCGCGTGGAATATCGCAGACGAACAAAAGCAAAGATCGCAGCCCCCAACAACCCCTGTAGGAGCTGCCGAAGGCTGCGATCTTTTCCAGGCGCCCCTAATTAAAAGGGCACCTCACAGAATCAGGCCTGACGCTGGTGCTTGTCGATCTGCTCGTGACGCTCTTGAGCTTCGATGCAGTATTTGGTGGTCGGGCTGATCAGCAGGCGCTTCAGGCCAATGGCCTCGCCGCTGTCGTCGCACCAGCCAAAGCTGTCTTCCTTGATGCGCTCAAGGGCTTGTTCCAGTTGCGGCAGCATGCGCTGGTCGCGATCGATCGCGTTGACCAGCCAGGTGCGCTCTTCTTCAACCGAAGCCGCGTCTGCCGGGTCGGCCGGAGTGTCCAGGCTTTCGATGGCGATACGGTTTTGCTCAATGCGCTCGTGGGTTTCGACTTTCATGTTCTGCAACAGCTCAGTGAAGAAAGCGTGTTGCTCGGAATTCATGTAGTCATCTGCCGGCATGGCCAGCAACTTGTCCTTTGTCATTGATATCTCTATAAAAAAACGTGCATTAAGGCGAATTAGGGAGCGTTTCGGCGATCCGCGTGCGGTCATCGAAAAGGCATCGTTTATTGCAAATGCCACCCGGCACTCAATTTACGAGGGGCGGCAGTCTAAGGCCGACTTGAGGCCTCAGCAACTGTAAATACCGGGAATTTGTCCGACAACGCCCGGAAACTGCTCTGACACAGGCTTCACAGCGGTCATCGGAGTGCGTTTATAGCAAGAAATTCAGTCAAGCGGCTTTATATAGAAGACAAACGGCTGCGCCACGCGGGCAGGCGTGGCGCATTTTGCAGTGTGCTTCGGTATCAGCGCTTGAGTTTGCGCTTGTTGCGGTACTGGTCGATGACCACCGCCACAACAATAATCAATCCCTTGATAATGTCCTGAATATACGCATCCACACCGACAAAGGTAAAGCCGCTGGCCATGACCCCGAGGATCAACGCCCCGATCACCGTACCGGTAATGCGCCCTACGCCCCCCGCCAGACTGGTGCCGCCGATGACCGCCGCGGCAATCGCATCCAGTTCATACGACATGCCCATCCCCGCCTGCCCGGTGGCGGCACGCGCCGAGGCAACCACACCGGCCAGCCCTGCGAGCAACCCGGCAATGCTGTAGACGATCACCAGATGGCGCTTGACGTTGATGCCGGACGTCCGCGCTGCCTGCATGTTGCCGCCGATCGCGTAGGTGTATTTGCCATACTTGGTGTAGCGCAGGGCGATGTGGAAAATCACCGCCACCACCAGAAAGATGATCACCGGCATCGCGCCATGGCCAATCGCGGTGTAGGAGTCGGAGAGCATGCTCACCGGCTGACCTTCGGTGTAATAGCGCGCCAGACCACGCGCCGAGACCATCATGCCAAGGGTCGCAATGAACGGTGGGATCCCGGTGATTGCAATGATGCTGCCGTTGATCGCACCCGCCAGCAAGCCGACGCCGAGCCCGGCGATCACTGGAATCCACACTGGCAAGTCGGTCAGCGACGGAAACACCGCTCGGGCAAAGTCCGAGGTCTGCGCCAGGCTGGCGGCGATCATCGCCGACAGGGCCAATACGGAACCCGAGGACAAGTCGATACCCGTGGTGATGATCACCTGGGTCACGCCAATGGCCAGCAAGCCAATGATCGACACCTGCAGGATCATCAGCACCAGGCGCTGCGAGTTCATCAGGAAGCTCTGGTCGCGGACGATCCAGCCGAACACTTCAAAAACCAGACCGATACCGATCAGCACGAGGAAAATGCTCAGTTCAGTCGGAAAGCGCCGACGACTCTTGGTCGGCACCGTTGCTGGCTTGTTTTCCAGTATCGCGTTCATAGCCACTTACCCTTCGAAAATGAAATCTGCGGTCAGCCTTTTGTGGCGAGGGAGCTTGCTCGCGCTGGACTGCGCGGCAGGCCCAGGCTTTTTTGGGGTCGCTTCGCAACCCAGCGGGAGCAAGCTCCCTCGCCACAGGGAATTGGATCAACTATTGAGGGTCATGCCTGATGCCAACTGCATCACCCGCTCCTGCGTTGCTTCGCTGCGGTCGAGGGTGCCCATCAGGTCGCCTTCGTGCATGACCATCACGCGGTCGCTCATGCCGAGCACTTCCGGCAGCTCCGAGGAAATCATGATCACCGCCATGCCTTCACTGGCCAGCAGCGAGATCAGCCGGTAGATCTCGGCCTTGGCGCCGACATCGATGCCACGGGTCGGCTCATCGAGAATCAGGATGCGTGGATTGGTCATCAGCCAGCGCGCCAGCAAGGCTTTCTGCTGATTGCCGCCAGACAAGGTATCGATGCATTGTTCCAGCGACGGGGTCTTCACCCGCAACTTCTTGCACATGTCTTCGCACAGCGCGCGCAGGGCTTTCTGCTGGATAAAACCGTGGCCGGCGTAATGCGGCAGCACCGCCATTTCCATGTTTTCGAGGACCGACAGGCACGGGAACAACCCGCTGAGCTTGCGATCCTCGGTCAACAGCGCGAAGCCCTTCTCGATCGCCATGTGCGGATCGGTGATGCGCACCACTTCGCCATCGAGGCGAATCTCGCCGCCGTCACTTGGGGTAATGCCGAACACCGCTTCGGCGACGTTGGTGCGCCCGGAGCCCATCAACCCGGCGATGCCAAGGATCTCGCCGACATGCAGATCAAACGAGACACCTTTGAAAATCCCGTCGAGCTTGAGGTCGCGTACCGACAGCAGCAGGTCGCCGATCGGCTTCTCGCGTACCGGGAACAACTGGCTCAGTTCGCGGCCGACCATCATTGAAATCAGGCTGTCGCCGTCCATGCTGTCGGCGCGTTGCAGGCCGATGTATTCGCCATCGCGAAACACCGCCACTTCATCGGCGATGGCGAACACTTCGTTCATTTTGTGGGTGATATAGATGATGCCTTTGCCCTGCGCCTTGAGGTCGGCAATGATCGAGAACAGGTGCGCCACTTCCTTGTCGGTGATGGCCGAGGTCGGCTCATCCATGATCAGGATGTCGGAGTCGTAGGACACCGCTTTGGCGATCTCGACCATCTGCCGTTCGGCGATGCTCAGGTTGCCGACCTGCTCCTCGGGATCGAGGTTGATGCGCAGGCGCTCGAGCAATTGCGCGGTGCAGCGATGCATCTCGCGGTGATCGATCATGTGCAGGCCATTGAGCTGTTCACGACCGATCCAGATGTTTTCGGCGATGCTCATGTGCGGCATCAGGTTGAGTTCCTGGTGGATCATCGCGATCCCCGCCTGTAACGCCGCCAACGGTGTTTCAAATACCACCGGTTTGCCGCGCAGACGCAGTTCGCCGGCGTCGGGCTGGTAGATACCGGCGATGATTTTCATCAGCGTCGATTTACCCGCGCCGTTCTCGCCCATCAGCGCCAGCACCGAGCCCGGGCGCACACGCAATTGCACATTGGACAAGGCCACCACACCCGGAAAACCCTTGCTGATGTTGGTGATTTCCAGCAGGTACGGCTCATCGACAAAGGTCGTTGCTGGCTGGATGCCCGCCAACGGGAGGGTGCTCGAAGCAGTCGCTGAAGCGAACATGATCAGGTACTCCATCAGCAAGGTCGCCGCAGCCACCTTGCGTGTTTATTGTTGTTATTGAACCGACGGACTATTTGAAGGTGTCGACGTTTTCCGGAGTGATCAGGCGATACGGCACCCAGACGTTCTGCTCGACCGCTTCGTTTTTCGCCATCTTCACGGCGGTGTCGATGGAACCGTCAGCCTGGCCCTTGGCGTCCTGAAACACCGAGACCGCCATGCTGCCTTTCTTGATCGCGTTCAACCCGTCGGGCGTACCGTCGACACCGGCGATCAGCACGCTGCCCTTGTCGACCCCGGCCTGCTGCAGGGCCATGGCGGCACCAATTGCCATTTCATCGTTGTTGGAGACCACCGCATCGAACTTGCGGCCCTGGGTCAGCCAGTCATTGACCAGTGTCATGCCTTTATCGCGCAGCCAGATACCGGTCTGTTCCTGCTCGACCTTGATGTTCGGGTATTTCGCCAGCACCTCTTTCACGCCCTTGGTGCGGTTGGTCGTGGAGTTGTTGGCGAGGTCGCCGAGCAGGATGACGATTTCTCCCTTCCCACCCATTTTGTCGGCGAGGTACTGCATCTGCATTTCGCCAGCTTCAAGGTCGTTGGAAGCGACCGTGACCACGCCTTTGGGCAGCTTCAGATCATCGGGACGGCGGTTGACGTAGACCAGCGGGATGCCCGCCTTCACTGCGGCTTCGGTGATTTTGCGGGTCGCGGCGGTATCCACCGGGTTGACGACAATCGCATCGACTTTCTGACTGATGAAGCTTTCGACCTGGCTCAACTGCTTGACTACATCGCTGCGCGCGTCTTCGAATTGCAACTTGACGCCATCGGGATAGGACTTGGCCTTGCTGTCCATGGATTCGCGCAGGTACGTCAGCCAGGTGTCATCGAACTGCGACATGCTCACGCCGATGCGCATGTCGGCCAATGCTGCGCCGCTGGCGAACAGCAGGGACAGGGCAAGTGCGGTGAAACGGATCGGGGTCTTCATGAAAGGTCTTTCTCCACATTCTTGTTGGTTTTATGGATGAGGCGTGACGATTTCAGTGAACGGGCAAACGGACGATCGGGGCGCCGGGAATACAGCAGACCAGGGCACCGTTGCGCTCGACGCAGAGCAGGCGAACGAAGAAATGTAACGAGGCGCGAGGCAGGTCGCGAAAGAGGCGTTGCGCGAGGCGTAAAACAGACAGTGCAGCGTTGAAGGTTTTCATCGACGGTACCTGGTTTCTGTTTCTTGTTTTTGGTTCGCCCTGCTCTCATTCAAAACTGAGATCGGACGTGGATGTCGGTAACCTGCAAACGACATTATTGGAAATTTAATTCTAATTCAACTCATTTTAGAATTTTATTCTAAATTTGTTCCAGCCGCTTCGAACGCCAGCAAATCGACCACTTGGCCACGCTCGGCACTCAGCCGTGCGGCGTCCAGAACGCGGGTGGTTGCCAGTGCATCACGGGCCTCCACGGGCAATGGGCCGCCGTTGTGTAACGCGGTTTGTAGCTGCAGATAGAACTGATTCCAGCAGCCCCGTTCCGACGGCACTCGCTCACGAATCTCGCCCTGTTCGAACCAGCCCCAACGACGATGCTCTTCGACGCCCCATCGCTCGCCCGCCGATTTCGGTGAAAGCCCGGCCAACGCCTGAGCTTCCTGACCGTCGAGGCCATCGACGCTGTAGCAACCCTGTGTGCCGGTGACGCGAAAGCGCGGGCCGGGGGTGTTTTGCAGGCAACTGCCGCCCAGGTGCGAGATCACTCCGCTGGCATGGGTCAGCGAGACGAAAAAACCGTTGTCGTAGGTCTGCGCTTTTTCCAGGTAATCCAGTTCGCCGTACACGCGGCTGACCGGGCCGAACAGCAGCAGCGCCTGATCGACCAGATGGCTGCCGAGATCGCGCAGGAACCCGCCGCCACTGCCGTTGTTCACCGATTGCGGCGAGTAGCGTTCGACCCGCGATTCGAAGCGGGTGACCTGCCCCAACGCACCGGATTCGATGAGTTTGCGCACGGTGAGGAAATCGGAATCCCAGCGGCGGTTCTGATAAACGCTGAGCCGCACGCCTTGGCGTTCGGCCATGGTGATCAAGGTCTGCGCCTGTTGCGCATCGGCGGCGAAGGGTTTGTCACTGACCACCATCACCCCGTGCTCGAGGCCATCGAGCACCAGCGCCGGCCGCCCCTTCAGCGGCGTGGAAATCACCAGCACATCGACACCCGCCTCGACCAGTTGGCCAATGCTGTCGAAGGCCGCCACGCCGGGGTACTCGGCAGCGAGCAACTGTCGGCGCTCGGCGGAACGCGTGACGACACCGGCGAAGGTCGCACCGGGCAGACTGCTGAGCAGCGGTGCATGAAAAAACCGGCCGCCATGGCCGTAACCGACAAGTCCGATACGCATGATTCGACTCCTTCTTGATCGTTCCCACGCTCTGCGTGGGAACGCATCAATGGACGCTCTGCGTCCGCTTGTGGGACGCGGAGCGTCCCGGGCTGCATTCCCACGCGGAGCGTAGGGACGATCAGTCAAGGGATAGGTGCGGCCTCAGCGGCAAAGTTCGCTTTTGACCCGCTCCAGCATCATCCGGTTGGACTCGTCCGGCCGGTCTTCCCAGGCGAACACCGAGACCGTGGCGATGCCGTCGAACTTGATCTCGCGCAACGTGCCGAAAAACGCTGCCCAGTCGACTTCGCCCTGACCGATGTCCAGATGCTGATGCACGGTGGCGGTGACACCCGGCGGATTGACGATGTAGCGCAACCCCGACGAGGCCTTGTGGTTGTAGGTGTCGGCGATGATCAGGTGGCTGAGTTTCGAACCCGCGTACTTGAGCATCGAGGCAATGTCACCGACGCCGTCGTCATAGAAAAACGTGTGTGGCGCGGCATAGAGGTAGTTGATCCAGTCGCGGTCCAGCCCGCGAATGATGTCCACCGACTCGTTGTTGCGCTCACAGAAGTCATACGGATGCGCCTGGATATCCAGTTTGATGCCCTCGCGCTCGAACTCGGGGATCAATTCATCCATGGAGCGCATGAACTGGTTTTCGCACACCAGCGGGTTATCCGATTGACCGGTGAATTCCGTGTTGACCAGCTCGCAATCCATCGCCACGGCAATCTGAATCGCGCGTTTCCAGTTACGCACGGCGGCCACGCGCAAGCCTTCGTCGGCGGCAGCCCAGTGGTACATCGGTAGTAACGAAGAGAGTTTGACCCCGGTGTCGCTCAGGGCTTTGCGAAACTCCTTGATGCGCGCCTTGTCGACACGCGGCGCCTTGTAGAACGGCAGAAAATCTTCCCGGGGGGACAGCTCGATGTGTTCGTAACCGAGCTCGGCAACCTTGTCGACCATCTTGCCCAGAGACAGATTGCGGTACATGTAAGGATCCAGTGCGATGCGCATTACTTCCTCCTTCACACAATCCCTGTGGGAGCGGGCTTGCTCGCGAATGCGATGGCACATCCAACACTAATGCCGACTGACACACCGCTTTCGCGAGCAAGCCCGCTCCCACAATTAGATTGGGGTTATCCGTAGAAACGTGGGCGTTCTGGCAGGGTGACTTTGACGATCTGCCCGTTGTTTTGCGCTTCGATGCACGCGTCCGCTGCGACCGCTGCGGCGAAGCCATCCCACGCCGACGGGCCACCGACTTGCCCGGCGCGCACGCCGTCGATGAAGGCCTGCAACTCAACGTCGTAGGCGCCAATGAAGCGATCCTTCCAGTCCATCAGAATCGCGTTCGACAGCTTCGCGCCGCTGCGCATTTGCACCTGTTGCGGCTCGGGCAGTTTGGCGATGCCGGTCTCCCCCACCACTTCGCACTGAATGTCGTAGCCGTACTGGCAATTCACAAAAACCTCGACGTCGATGCGCGTGCCCTTGGCGGTTTCCAGCAAGACGATTTGCGGGTCTTTCAAATGCGCCAGCGCTTTACTCGATTTGCGCGGGAACACCACTTGCACCGACACGTAATCGTCGTCGAGCAACCAGCGCAGCACATCCAGTTCGTGGATCAGCGTGTCGGTGATCGCCATGTCGGTCTTGTAGTTTTCGCCCACGCTCGGGTTGCGGTGCGCGCAGTGCAGCATCAGCGGTTCGCCGATCTGGCCGCTGTCGATCACCGCTTTGAGCGCGCGATAACCTTCATCGTACGGCCGCATGAAACCGACCTGCACCAGACGCTTGCCGTGGGCGACTTCGGCTTCGACGATTTTGCGGCAGCCGGCTGCAGTGACCGCCAGCGGCTTCTCGCAAAATACCGGTTTGCCAGCGGCAATCGCTGCGAGCACGAACTCTTCGTGGCTCGGCCCCCAGGACGTGACGAGGATCGCCTCGACCTCTGGCGCCTTGATCAGCGCATGGCCGTCGGGATAGACCTCGGCGGTCAGTTTCAGATCGGCAACGACTTTCGCCGCTTGCTGCAAATTGATGTCGGTGACCGCGACGACCTGACTGTTGAGCAAGGTCTGGCTGCAACGACGGATGTGATCCTGGCCGATGGCCCCGGTTCCGATAACGCCAATCTTCAAAGCCATGCGATTCTCTCCTGCGAGATTATTGTTCGATTCAGGGGCAATCAGTACTGACGGGCCTTGGCCAGTCGTTCATTGAGGGTCTTGGCCACCGCATCGGTGCGTGCGCTGGTCGACACCTGCGCCACACCGACCCGCCACCACGACAGGTATTTGTGGATCATGGTCTTCGGCAGCACCTTGATATCGATCAGCGTCGACACCGTCTGCAAGCGCGCATCGGCCAGTGCCGCTTGCAGCTCTTCGACGTTATTCACCTTGTAAGTCTTGCAGCCATAAGCCGCCGCGCTCATGGCGAAATCCACCGGCACAAAACCGCCGTCGAGCTTGCCGGTCTCGGGATTGCGGAAACGAAACTCGGTGCCGAAGCTGTCCATGCCGTGTTCCATTTGCAGGTTATTGATGCAACCGAAAGTCATGTTGTCCAGCAGCACCACGTTGATCTTGCGGCGCTCCTGAATCGAGGTCGCCAGCTCCGAGTGCAGCATCATGTAGGAGCCGTCACCGACCAGTGCGTAGACCTCGCGGTCAGGCTCGGCGAGCTTCACGCCCAACGCGGCGTTGACTTCGTAACCCATGCAGGAATAGCCGTATTCAACGTGGTAAGTGTTGACGCCCTTGCTGCGCCAACTGCGCTGCAAGTCGCCGGGCAGACTGCCGGCAGCGGCGACGATCACCGCGTCGTCGGCCAGGGTTTCATTGAGTACGCCGAGCACGCGGCTTTGGGTCAGGCACGAACCGGTCAGCTCGATGAATTCACGCAGCACGGCCGGATCCATGTGGTCGTTGATTTCCGGGACGAAATCCTTGGCCTGGTAGTCGACCTGATAAATCCGCTCGACCTCCTCATCCAGTTGCGCCTTGGCCTGGCGCGGTTGCTCGCCCCAGCTCGAGCGGTAATCGCCGAGTGCTTGCGACAACGCCTGCAACCCGGTTTTGGCGTCGGCGAGCAATTGCACGCCGTCGAGTTTCAGCGCATCGCACGGGCTGATGTTGAGGTTGAGAAATTGCACGTCCGGGTGCTGAAACAGCGATTTCGACGCCGTGGTGAAATCGCTGTAACGGGTGCCGACACCGATGATCAGATCGGCCTCCCTGGCCAGCAGATTCGCCGCCAGGCAACCGGTTTCACCGATGCCGCCAACGTTCAGCGGATGGCTGGACACCACCGCGCTCTTGCCGGCCTGGGTTTCTGCGAAAGGAATGTCGAAGCGTTCGGCGAACGCCTGCAACGCCGCATTGGCCCCGGAGTAACGCACACCGCCGCCACAGATGATCAGCGGTTTGTGCTTGCCTTTGAACAGTGCCAGCGCTTCGCCGAGCATCGCTTCGGTGGCCGGACGACGTTCGATGCGGTGCACGCGTTTTTGCAGGAAATAATCCGGGTAGTCGTAGGCTTCGGCTTGCACGTCTTGCGGCAAGGCCAGCGTCACGGCGCCGGTTTCGGCAGGATCGGTGAGCACGCGCATGGCGTGGATCGCCGCCGTCATCAACTGCTCGGGACGGTTGATGCGATCCCAGTATTTGCTCACGGCTTTGAAGGCGTCGTTGGTGCTGATGCTCAAGTCGTGGAACTGCTCGATCTGTTGCAGCACCGGGTCGGGTTGGCGACAGGCGTAGACATCGCCGGGCAACAACAGCAAGGGAATGCGGTTGGCGGTCGCCGTGGCGGCAGCGGTGATCATGTTGGCCGCGCCGGGGCCGACCGAAGAGGAACAGGCGTAGATCTTGCGCCGCAGGTGCTGCTTGGCGAAACCGATGGCAGCGTGCGCCATGCCCTGCTCGTTGCGGCCCTGATGGACGATCAGATCGCCGCTGTCCTGCTCCAGCGCCTGACCGAGGCCGAGCACGTTGCCGTGACCGAAAATAGTGAAGATCCCGGCGACGAATTTACTTTCAACCCCATCGACCTCGATGTACTGGTTATCGAGGAATTTCACCAGGGCCTGGGCCATGGTCAGTCTTGTTGTGGTCATGCTTGCACCTTCCTTTGAAGCCGTATCCGCTATGTGCTGTGAAAAGCGATCCTGTGGGAGCGGGCTTGCTCGCGAAAGCGGTGTGTCAGGCAACATTGATGTTGAATGCCCGGACGCCTTCGCGCGCAAGCCCGCTCCCACAGGGGATCTCCTTCAATTTTGGGAGTTTTGCAGGTGAGCCATGCTGGCGCCGATGGCTTGGCGGATATCCGTCAGGCCATGCACGCTGTCGGCGAATGGCTCGAATGACAGGTAACCGTCGTAGCCACTGGCGAGCAACTGCTCGATCTGCGCGGCATTCCCGAGAATGTCGCCCTCGCCCACCAGCACGCGATGACCATCACGAATGCTGTTCAGCGGTGCCTCGGCATCTTCGACGCCGGAGATATGTACCAGCCCGGTCAGCTCGGGAAAGAACTCCTGCTCCCTGGCCAAATGATGGTGGAAGGTGTCATGCACCAGCCGGAAGACATCCAGCCCGCCGACCGCCTTGATCGCCTCCACCGCCGTGTATTTGCGACGCAGGGAACACTCTTCGAAGCCCAGCGGCTCGACGAAACCAAGGATGCCGTGATCGCGCAGAATCGGCGCCAGTTCAGACAACGCGGTGCGCAGACCCGCCGCGCGTTCGGCCTGGCTGCGGCTGTCGGCACGATCATTCAGCGGGCACATGACCAGGCCCTGCGCGCCGCAATCGCGGGCATACGCGGCGAGCTTCAAGGCCTGCGCACGACGCTGGTCATTCCACACATCAAACGGATACAGCGCATTGATCGACAGCACGGTGATGCCTTTCGCCGCGCACAATTCACGCACTTGCTCAGGCGCGGTGCCGTCTTCGATCTCGACACCCTTGAGGTCGTTACGAATCTCGATGGCGTCGGCTTTCAGGGTTACCGCCAGTTCAATGAAGGCCGGCAGGGACAAGCGTGGCGCGACCATACGGTTCAGGGCGAAACGCAGGGGTTTGCTCATGACAGTGGTTCTCCGCAGAAAGACGTTATTTGGCGGTGGGCATGCTGAATTCAGGGCCTTTGGCGATGCTGTCGGGCCAACGCTGCATCACGCTTTTGTAGCGGCTGTAGAAACGAATGCCTTCCTCGCCATAAGCGTGATGATCGCCAAACAGCGAGCGCTTCCAGCCACCGAACGAGTGCCACGCCATCGGCACTGGTATCGGCACGTTGATACCGACCATGCCGACCTTGATCGTGCGCGCAAACGCCCGGGCGATGCCGCCGTCACTGGTGAAGCACGACACGCCGTTGCCGAACTCATGGGCATTGATCAACGCCACGGCGCTGGCGAAATCGGGGACGCGAACGATGCCCAGCACCGGGCCGAAAATCTCTTGTTGGTAGATGCTCATCTCGGTGCTGACGTTATCGAACAGCGTCGCCCCGACGAAGAAACCGTTCTCCGCGCCCGGCACCTTGAAGTTGCGCCCATCGACGATCAGTTGCGCACCTTGCGCCACGCCTTCATCGATAAAACCTTCAACCTTGGCCTTGTGGTCAGCCGTCACCAACGGCCCCATATCGCTGTCGCCCTGCATGCCGTTGCCGACTTTCAGCTGATCGATGCGTGGCAGCAGTTTTGCGATCAGCTGGTCGCCGACATCACCCACCGCGACGGCAATCGAAATCGCCATGCAGCGCTCGCCCGCCGAGCCATAAGCCGCGCCGATCAAAGCGTCTGCGGCTTGATCGAGATCAGCATCGGGCATGACGATCATGTGATTTTTCGCGCCGCCCAGTGCCTGTACACGCTTGCCGCGCGCGGTCGCTTGCTGGTGGATGTATTCGGCAATCGGCGTCGACCCGACAAAAGAGATCGCCTCGATGTCCGGGTGTTGCAGCAAAGCGTCCACCGCGACTTTGTCACCCTGCACGACGTTGAACACGCCATCGGGCAACCCGGCTTCGGTGAGCAATCGCGCCATCAGTAGACTTGCCGACGGATCGCGTTCCGACGGCTTGAGGATGAAGCAGTTACCGGTGACCAGCGCCAGCGGGATCATCCACAGCGGCACCATCACCGGGAAGTTGAACGGCGTCACCCCGGCGCACACACCGAGTGGCTGACGCAGGTTCCAGTTGTCGATGCCGCCGCCGATGTTGTCACTGAAATCGGTTTTCAGCAGGTTCGGCGCGCCACAGGCGTACTCGACGATCTCGATGCCACGGGTCACTTCCCCCTTGGCGTCGGAGAGCACTTTGCCGTGTTCGCGGCTGATCATTTCCGCCAGTTCGTGGTGGTGGCGGTCGAGCAGTTCCTTGAACTTGAACATCACCCGCGAACGGCGCAGCGACGATTGCTCCGACCACGCCGGGAACGCCTGCAGCGCCGAGGCTACCGCTTCGTCGACGGTTTTCTGGCTGGCCAGCGTTACGCGCGCCTGCACTGCACCAGTGGCTGGATTGAACACATTGCTGAAGCGTTCGCCGCCGCTGTCCTGCACCTGACCGTTGATGTAATGGCCCAAAACCTGGGTGTCGCTCATTGTTGTTGTTCTCCGTGCAAGTGCTGGAATTCAGAGGTCGAGCAGCCAACTGTGCTGAGGATCGTTATGGAACTGCCAGACCCGCTTCGGCCCGGCCATCACGTTCAGGTAATAGGACTCGTAGCCGTACGGCACGCTGACCGGGTGATAACCCTTAGGCACCACGACCAGATCGCTGTTTTCCACGGCCATGGCCTGATCGATGCTGCGGTCGTCGGTGTACACGCGCTGGAACACAAAGCCCTGTGGCGGGTTGATCTGGTGGTAATAGGTTTCTTCGAGAAAGCTCTGATGCGGCAGATCGTCGGTGTCGTGCTTATGCGGCGGGTAGCTCGACGAATGCCCGGACGGCGTGCGCACCTCCACCACCAAGAGCGAATGCGCAGGCTCGGTGTCCGGGAGGATGTCGCAGACGTAACGGGTGTTTGCGCCTTTACCACGCACACTGCGCGTCATGCTGTCGGGCCTGATCAGCCGTGGGCCGAAAGCGTTGTCGGGCGAGCCGGGCGCGGCACACACGGCGATTTGCACGTCGCTGAGCGCGGTCACCTGGGCCTGACTGCCCGGCGGCAAATAGGCGGCGAACGGCGACTTGTCTTCAAACACCGATTGCCGATCGCCAAGGTTGTCCCAGTCGAACGCGCCCTGCCCCGGCGCTTCGCCTTTGAGGCTGATGCGCCCGCTGAGCAGCACCAGGCACAACTCCTTATCGCCGGCAGCCACCGGCAAGGTTTCGCCGAGACTCAAGCGATACGCGGCGAACCCGACGTATTCCAACTCACCCTTGGCCAACTCGACCATGCTTCGGCCACTGGCGTTGCTCTTGACCAAAAGGCTCATCAGCGGGTCCTCTCATCGAGCAGCGCACGCAAGGTGTCGAAGCCTTTTTTCGCGTAGACATAACTCGGTGCTACAGCTGGATCCTGCTCGGCCTCGACCACCAGCCAACCGTGGTAATCGGCGGTCAGCAGCACATCGAGCAACGCGCCAAAATCGATATCGCCATCGCCCGGCACGGTGAACGTGCCGTTGATGATGCAGTCGGGGAAACTCCAGAGGTTATTGCGCGCCAGTTGCACCACCGGTTTGCGCACGTCCTTGAAATGCACGTGGCAGATGCGTTCGATGTGTTTGCGCAGCACCTGCAACGGCTCGCCACCGCCCATGTAGCAGTGGCCCGAATCGAACAGCAGGCCGACTTCGCTGCCGGTCAGCGCCATCAACTTGTCGATGTCCGACGGCGATTCCACATAGGCGCCCATGTGGTGGTGATAGGCCAGACGCACCCCCTGTGACAGGGTGAAACGCGCCAGCTCGGTGAGCTTGTCGGCGTATGCCTGCCAGGCTTGTTCGGTGTGAAAACGCGGGCGTTCGACCAAGGCAATGCGCTGGCCTTGAATCGAGTCAGCGACCTCACCGTAAACCAGCACCTTGGCGCCATTCTTCGCCAGCAGCTCGACGTGGCTGCCGATGGCGTCGATTTCTTCGGCCACCGAACGGCGCGCCAGACGGCTGGAATACCAGCCGGAAACCAGCGCCAGATCGTAAGGCCGCAGCACGTCAGCGACGCCTTTGGCATCCTTGGGAAACTTGCCGTTGAGCTCAAAACCTTCGTAGCCGATCTCCTTGCCTTCGCTCAGCGCCGTGCTCAGCGGCGTCTCGCCACCGAGGGACGGCAAGTCATCGTTGCTCCAGGAGATCGGGTTGATGCCAATTCGGATAGCGGGCATGGCTGCACCTTTTATTGTTTTGAAAATCTTCAAACCAACGCAGATCCCCTGTGGGAGCGGGCTTGCTCGCGAAGGCGGTGTGTCAGGCGACAACAAAGTTGAATGTGCCGACCTCTTCGCGAGCAAGCCCGCTCCCACAGGGGGTTATGCGGTGTGTCAGCACGCCAGCGGGCGGCTGCGGGTTGATGCCAATTCGGATAGCGGGCATGGCTGCACCTTTTATTGTTTTGAAAATCTTCAAACCAACGCAGATCCCCTGTGGGAGCGGGCTTGCTCGCGAAGGCGGTGTGTCAGGCGACAACAAAGTTGAATGTGCCGACCTCTTCGCGAGCAAGCCCGCTCCCACATGGGGTTATGCGGTATTTTTTCAGGATCGCGATGAGCGCCACGCCTCGATCAATTCGACAAACGTGCCCTGCACCTGCCTGATCAGCGTTTCATCGTCGATCTCGCCGGCCATCCACGCCCGGCTCGGCGCCTGGAAAATCGTCCGGCCCACGGCAAACCCTCGGCAAGTCCGGCTCTGACTCGCCTGCTGAAACCCTGCAGCCAATTCCGCCGCCGGCGCATTCAGCCCCAGCAGCACCACGCCACGGCAGTACGGATCGCGCTCTTGAATCAACTCATCGAGCTGTTGCCATTCCTCGGCACTTTGCGCCTCGATCTTCCACCACGCCGGATAAATGCCCAGGTTGTAGAGGCGTTTCAGCGAGCGATAAAGTACGTCCGGGTGCGCCGCCGGCAGATCCTTCGGCGGAATAATTTCCAGCAGCAACTCATGTCCGCTGACCAGCGACGCCTGATACAAACCCTTGATCTGCGCTTCCTGCTCCAGGCGCAGCAGCGGTTCATCATCCGGGTGAAACTGCACCAGACACTTGATGATCTGCTCCTGCGGCCAGGCAATCAGATTGCTGCCCACCGAGCGCCCGTGCTCGAACGCCAGCGGCCGCGAACCCTGCACCTCCACCGGGCGCGCCACCCACCAGCCACGCCCGGTGGCAGCGTTCAGCGAGTCCTGTCCAAAACGCTGATCGGCCAACAGCCCGACATCAGCCTCGATACCCTGCTCACGCAAATCGGCTTCGACGCGCTCCACGGCCTGGATGAAAAGTTGTTTGAGTTGGCAGATCGCGTCGAGATCGCGTCCGCCCTTGTGCGCCAGTTCCACCAGTTGCCCGCGATGATCGAAGGCAAAGATGAACAGCTGCTTCCACTGTTTGCGCGGCACGCTGACTTGATGCAGTCGCTGCAGGGTGACGTCCTGATCCGGCCGGGTGATCGGCACCGGGCTGTCGAACAGATAATCGAGTTCGGCACGGGTCGGCATCGCCGGTGCACAAGCATGCCGCGACACCACCAGACCGCCGCAGGCATTGGCGAGCTGGCAGCAACGCTCGTCGCTCGCATCCTCCAGCCAACCGGCGAGGAAGCCCGACATGAACGCATCGCCAGCGCCCAACACGTTGAGCACCTCAACACGCACGCCGGGGTAAATCGCGCCGTCTTCAAGACGCACCGGAATCACCCCGTGAATCACCGTGCAGCCCTGCGGGCCGAGCTTGACCACCAATGTCGCCGCACTCACCCGCCGTACATTGCGCAACGCGGTGAGCAAGTCCTCCGAGCCACCGGCAATCAGAAACTCTTCTTCGGTACCGACGATCAGGTCAAAACGCGGGAGGATTTTCTGCACATGCTGGCTGACGTTCTGATCGGCGACAAAGCGGGTTTCGCCGTCCGCCTTGCCGGCCAGGCCCCACAACACCGGGCGATAGTCGATGTCGAGGATGCGTTTGACGTTGTGCTTCTCGGCGTAATCCAGAGCCTGGATGCTCGCCTTGTAGACGCCGTCGGTGGAGAAATGCGTGCCGGTGATCAGCAAGGCTTTGCTGGAGGCGATAAAGGCTTCGCTGATGTCTTCGGCGCGCAACGCCATGTCGGCGCAGTTCTCGCGGTAGAACACCAACGGAAAGGTTTCGCGGTCCTTGAGACCGAGCAGGACCATGGCGGTCAGACGTTCCGGATCGACCTTGATACCGCTGACGTCGCAACCTTCACGGGCCAGCGATTCAAGCAGAAAACGGCCCATGTGGTCGTCGCCGACCCGGCTCAACATCGCCGACTTGAGGCCCAGCCGCGCGGTGCCGAAGGCGATATTGGCGGAGGAGCCGCCGAGGTATTTGGCGAAGCTGGACACGTCCTCCAGCCGCGCGCCGACTTGCTGCGCATAGAGGTCGACGCCAAGGCGCCCCAGGCAAATCAGATCCAATTGACGCCCACTGGCAAAACGAGTCTGGCCCATGCTGGCTCCTGTTATTTTTATCAGCCTGCGTTCGGGACGGTGGCCGTGCCGAACACTCTTGGTGGATGCAGACTAAAACGACTGGAACCGAACAATCAATAAATATTCCAAATAATTTTTACGTGGAATATTTTTTCCAATAAACTTTTGTACGACCGTCCTAGCCGCAGTGCATCGATTCAGCAGCGTGAGCGCCGATTGCATGCCGGAGATTTTATTCCGGCCTACCCTGTAGACTGCGCACAGCCCACCTATTGTCAGGGGCTGACCGATTCGTCAGCCCTATAAGAACAAGCCAGAAGGATTCTTTATGTCCCGCACCGATCAGCCGGCTACCGACGAGCCAACGTCCGAGCGCGACCTCGCCAGCCCCCCGATCAATGCCGAGCGCCTGCTGCAACTGATCACCGAAGAATATGAAGCCCTGCCGCGCCAGCTCAAACGCATCGCCAGTTACATGAGCCAGCAGAGCGACCGGATCATGGTCGATCGCATCAGCGACATCGCCCGCGAGTGCGAAGTGCACCCGTCGGCCATCGTGCGTTTCTCGCAGCGCTTCGGCTTCAGCGGTTTCAGCGAAATGCAGGCCTTGTTCCGCGAGGCCTACACGCACAAAGCCACGCCGGTGCAGAACTACCAGCAACGCATCCGCAGCATGATCGCCAACAAGTCGCAGAAGGCCAGCGGCGGCGACCTCGCCCGTGAATGCATCGACGCCACCCTCTCCGGCATCGAACGTCTCGGCCAGGAACTCGACGACGCCGCGTTCGAAAAAGCCGTCGACCTCGTCGTCAACGCCGACAACATTTACGTGGTTGGCGTGCGCCGCTCCTTCGCGGTCGCCGACTACCTGGTCTACAACCTGCAACACACCAACAAGCGCATCCACCTGGTCTCCGGCCTCGGCGGCAGCTACCGCGAACAGATGCGCAGCGTGCGCGCCAACGATCTGGTCATCGCAATCAGCTTCACCCCGTACGCCAAGGAAACCCAACACTGCCTGCGCATCGCCCAGCACCATCAGGCGAAAACCCTGATCCTCACCGACAGCAACCTCTCGCCGCTGGCCAAACGCGCGAACACCGTGTTGCTGGTCAACGAAGGCAGCTCCTTCGCCTTCCGCTCGCTGAGCGCGACGTTGTGCCTGTGCCAGGCGCTGTTCATCGCCGTCGCCTATCGCCTGGAACTCAAGGTCGACGAAATTCACGAACAGGTCGGCTTCGACGACTGACAATTCCTTCAAGCTCGGCTAGGTTATGCCTTCCCACCGGTTCGACTTGAAGGAACGCGTCATGAAACTGATCGGCATGCTCGATTCTCCTTACGTGCGGCGCGTGGCGATCTCCGCCAAACGCTTAGGGATCGACCTCGAACACGAGGCGGTCTCGGTGTTCCGCCACTTCGAGCAATTCCAGCAGATCAACCCGGTGGTCAAAGCGCCGACGCTGATTCTCGATGACGGCGTGGTGCTGATGGACTCCACGCTGATCCTCGACTACCTCGAGTCTGCTTCAGGCAAAAGCCTGCTGCCGACCGACTTGAGCCAACGCGCCCGCGCCCTGCGCCTGATCGGCCTGAGCCTCGCCGCCTGCGAAAAAGCCGTGCAGCTCTACTACGAACGCAACCTGCGCCCGGCCGACATCCAATACCAGCCGTGGATCGAACGCGTCGAAAGCCAACTCGCCGCCGCGTTCACCGCGCTGGAAACAGAACTCGACACCCACCACTTGCCCACCGACGGCAGCCTCGCTCAGGACGGCATCAGCCTTGCTGTCGCGTGGAGCTTCACCGGCCTCGTCGTGCCCGACCAGATCGACAACGACCGCTACCCGCGCATCGCCCAATACACTGCATACGCGGAAAGCCTCGAAGCCTTCATCAGCACACCGATGACCTGACCATGAGCGCCACCGAAACTGCCGCTCCCGCCCTCAAGGAAATCTTCAACGCCGAACGCTTGCGGCATATCGCCGACGAAATGAGCGCGGTGTATCCCGCGTTCAAAGCCAAGGCATTTCTCAAGCACGCCAATGAAGGCCTCGCCGAGCTATCGGTGATGCAGCGCATGACCCGTGTCAGCGAAAGCCTGCACGCCGTGCTGCCGATGGCGTACGAGGATTCCCTCAAGGTTCTGTTTGAACTCGCTCCGAAGCTGAACAGCGGATTCGTCAGCATGTGCTTGCCGCACTATGTCGCCAGCTATGGCGGGCATGCGTTTGATACGTCGATGGATGCGCTGAAGTACTTCACCACGTTCGGCTCATCGGAATTTGCCATCCGCCACTTTCTGCGCAGTGATCTGGAACGCGCGCTGGAACTGATGCACGACTGGGCTTTGGATGAGAATCACCATGTACGTCGCTTAGCCAGCGAAGGCAGCCGCCCTCGCCTGCCTTGGTCGTTTCGACTGGAAGCCGTGCAGGCGGATCCGCGATTGACGGCGGGGATATTGGATCGGTTGAAGGCGGACGAGAGTTTGTACGTGCGCAAGTCGGTGGCGAATCATTTGAATGATGTGACGAAGGTGCATCCCGCTTGGGTACTGGATGTAATTGAAGGGTGGTCGCTGGAGGATAAGCGTACGGCCTGGATTGCCAAGCATGCGTTGCGGAGTTTGATCAAGCAGGGGGACATGCGCGCGTTGACGGTGATGGGTGCGGGGAAGAAGGCTGAGGTTGAACTGGTGGATGTGCGGGTTGAGCCGGCGGTGGTGCGGCTGGGGGATGCGATTGTTTTGTCGTTTACGGTGAAGTCGACGGTGGCGCATGAGCAGCGGTTGGTGATTGATTATGCGATTGACTATGTGAAGGCGAATGGCGGGGTTTCGCGGAAGGTTTTCAAGTTGAAGGTGGTGGATTTGGTGGGGTTTCGCGAGGTGGTTATGGGGCGGCGGCAGGTGATTAAGGATTTTACGACGCGCAAGCATTTTGTGGGGTGGCATGGGGTGCGGGTGATGGTTAATGGGGTGGTTTTGGGTAGCGCTGCGTTTGACATTGTTTCTGGATGAGGCCGTGTGTGGATTCGTTGATTTGGCAATACTCGGAGTGATAGGGAGTTGCGCATAGGGCAGCTTTCGGCCAGAAGCAGACGTTCAACTCGCCCTGTTTTTGGCCCATTGAAAATGTACAACTGGTGGTCTCAGAGCTTACTCCGTGGCGTCGAAAGATTCGTGATACAGCACTGTGCCTACCAGTAAATCACTACTGAAGGAAAGCGCCTGGAAATACTCTTGAGGAACCCCGGGCAACTCCAATCCAGCATTGGCTTTGAAACAAAAGCGACTATAGTAATCACGATCACCCAGCACTACGCAGCCAGTTGCGCCCAGGTCTTGCAACTGCGCCAGAGAGGCTTTCATCAGGGCTGAACCGATACCTTGGCCTTGCCGGTTTCGTCACACGGATATTGGCCCGAGCCCGTACCAGCCTGTCGCATCCGAAGACACAGTGACCGGTGAAATAGTTAATTGCCCGGCGCGACGCAGCGCATCGACAATCAAGTGTTCTGTGTGGCTGGAATGTTCTTCGTGCTCAAACGCCGTGAGGGTCAGCGCGGCAATGCGCTGGATGTCTTCAGATTGTTCGTTGCGGATTGTCAGATTCATATTGAGTTTTTCTCTAGTGCCTTGATCGAACAGGCCGGTACAAGTCGTACTTTGAACGACTGTTCTGGTTCGATCAAACCCACTCATGTTCAGTGAGCCTTTTGAATGCTGACAACGCGTCTTGAAACTGAACCTTCTGGAATAAAGCCCTCTGATTTTTTTCATTCCAGGCAACCGCAGTGATGACGCCGGAAACGATGTCGACGGCCCTGCCAAAACGCTCCCAAGTTACAGTCTCACCACGAATCACTTGCTCAACCACCGCAACAGTGCAGCTCAAGTCCATATCATCCGGGCAAATCAATAGCGGTACTATCGTCGAGGAGTCTTCTGCGTTAGGTTCGAGAACTTGCCACGCGTAGCGCGAGTGATCGTCATCGGTCAGCCAGCCTTGTGCGGGAACCAGTCCATCTGTGTCGTCGTTACCGATGGCGTCGTAAATGACGCCCTTGATCCAGTTTCCAAGTGGAATGGAGTCAATCGTAAACACCGGATGCGGCGCTCTGGTGTGTTTCGATTGATACATCGCTGCACTGATAACGTTCATGCTAGGCTCGGCGTTGAATTGACCATTCCGCATTTTGCATCAGGTCACTGGGTACGCAAAACCTATCTCACGTTAATCACTCGAAAACACTCTGTAATAACGCGAGTTTGAGAACGACTGCATTGGGTCGATTTCTGTCTAATGCGATGGGTCGAGACTACCCCGCCGTCCCGCAATTTTTTCTTTAGATGACCACACGAAAATCTGCCTCGCCAGTCGAGATTGCACGAGACACCCTGTCTTGCATTATTTTCTGCACAGGTTTCGACATGTTGACTGGAAAAGCAGCACTGATCACTGGCGGTTCTTCAGGAATTGGCCTGGCTACGGCTCAGCGGATGGTCGCGTACGGCGCGAAGATCGCTATCACCGGGCAGAATATGAATCGCTTGATGGAAGCCGCCAGCGGTCTTGGCTCTGGGGTTATTGCTATCCAGGCCGACGTCAGCATTCAGGCCGATATGCAACGGGTTCGCCAACAGGTTGAACAGGCGTTCGGCGGTCTGGATATTCTGTTCGCCAACGCAGGGGTCGCTTATGGAACGCCTTTGGCAGCAACAGATGACGCCATGATCGACCATCTGCTGGGCGTAAACGTCAAAGGTGTGTACTTCACCGTGCAGGCGCTGGTGCCGGTGATGCCCAAAGGCAGCAGCATCATCCTCAACACCTCCTGGCTAAACCAGATTGGCGCGCCCGGTAGATCGCTACTCTCCGCGTCCAAAGCCGCTGTGCGGTCATTCGCTCGCACGTTATCAGCAGAATTGCTGGATCAACAGATTCGAGTCAATGCTGTCAGCCCAGGTTCGGTTATCACACCGCTGCATCGCCAATCAGGTCAAACCGAGGAACAGTTTGCTGCTTACGTTTCGAGAACGGGAAGCCAGGTGCCTATAGGGAGAATGGCTCAAGCTGACGAAATAGCCGAAGTTGTGTGTTTTCTCGCCAGCGACCATTCTCGCTACATGCTGGGGGCTGAAATGGTGGTCGACGGCGGGCGCGCGGAATTATAGGCCATGCAATTGAACACTGATCTCGATCATCGCACGCTGGTGCATGGGGCACTCCTGCCGTGGGTGCCCTCTCCCTCCTCCGGCGTTGAGCGACGCATGCTCTATCGTGTCGGAGGAGAAAAGGCCCGAGCAACCTCGCTAGTAAAGTACGCAGCCGGAAGCGTGTTCCCTGTACATAGCCACCCCGGTGGCGAAGAGTTCTTCGTTCTTGAGGGCACGCTCCAGGACGAGAGAGGCGATTACCCTGCCGGTACTTACGTTCGCAACCCTCCAGGTAGCCGGCACGCCCCACGCTCCGACCAGGGCTGCGTGATATTTTTGAGGCTGCAACAGTTCGATCCGCAAGATACCCAGGAATGCGTTGTGCAGTCTGAGCGCGAAGATGACACGTCATCTGCACAGTTGCTGTTCTGTAGCACTAGCGAGCAAGTCAAGCTTGAGCGATTGGAGGCTGGCGCATTGCTGTCTTTAGCCAACCCTTACGGGATGGAAGTTCTGGCACTGGCCGGATCCATCGTTGAAGGCAAGGATCTGCTTGAGCGAATGACCTGGCTTCGCCTGCCCAGAGGCATGCCCCTGCAAGCGCAAGCCGGGCAAGCCGGCACACGTTTGTGGATCAAGCGATGCACTGCGCCTTGATCCTGCTCAAGCGTCGGCTTCGCTGATCAACCAGTCGCGGAACGCCTTGATCTTCGCCAACTCCGCCACTTCTGGACGGTGAACCACGTAATAGGCAAATGCGAGCGGACAAGTGGTTTCACCGAAGGGGCGGATCAGCCGCCCCGCCGCCAAATCCTCGCGCACCATCACACTGCGCCCCAGCGCCAATCCCTGCCCGTCAACCGCTGCTTGCAAGACCGCCGCCGAGTTATTGATGCGCAGGCCATGATCGGCATTGATATCCGCGTAGCCTGCGGCATCGAGCCAGGTACGCCAAGTGGGATAGGCAGGGTCAGCCGCCATCGACAGATCATGGATCAATGTCGCTTCGGCAAGCTTCCCTTTCGGCAGCCGCCCTTTCTTGAGCAACGAATAACCCGGCGCGCACACCGGGTACATTTCTTCATCCATCAACCTGGTGGCCGTCAATCCGGGCCACTGTCCGGCGCCATAGCGAACGCCAACATCCACACCCTGGACGACGAAGTCCACCGGGCGCAGGTTGGTATCCAGCAGGACATCGGTTTGCGGATGAGCCAGCTGGAAACGCTCGATACGGGGTAGCAGCCACTTCGCCGCAAACGCCGGACTGACGGTTACGGTCAGGCCAGTGTTAAGCGATCCCTCTTTCAAACGCTCCAACCCTGCGCGCAAGCGATCAAAACCCTCGCGTATATCTGGCAGCGCCTCCCTCGCCACATCGGTCGGAACCAGACGCGTAGAGCCGCTCGATGCGCGATGGAACAACGTCACGCCAAGCCAGGCTTCAAGGGTGCGCACCTGCTGCCCTACCGCTGCCGAGGTGACATGCAACTCCGTCGCCGCGGCTGAAAAACTCTGGTGACGAGCGGCGGCTTCAAAAGCTCGCAGTGCATTGAGATAGGTTGGCGTAGTCATATGGAAAAGAATTTCTTTAATGATTGGAAAAATCTTCTGATTTGTCGCCATTGCGTACTGGGCGAAGAATAGCAGCCATGCCGAAGCATTACAGCCAAAAGGCCCGGTGACCAAGTCGACCCGTTCATTCCGGCGACTCCCTCTCTTTAGCAAAAGGAACACAACGATGAAAAGATTTTCTTCCAAAGTAGCTATCGTTACCGGCGGCGGTTCAGGTATCGGTAAAGAGGTCGCAGCGCGGTTGGTTGCCGAAGGCGCCAGCGTAGTGATTACCGGGCGTGATGCTGCGAAACTCGAAAAAGCCGCCGCTCAGATCGACCCGACCGGCACTAATGTGCGCACACTCGCCGCCGATATTTCCCAGCCTGCCACTGCCCAGGCACTCGTCGCGTTGGCAACTGCCGAGTTCGGTGGCGTCGATATCCTGATCAACAATGCCGGCATTTTTAATCCAAAACCCTTCCTGGAAATGGGCGAGCAGGAATACGACGGCTTCGTCGACATCATCCTCAAGGGCAAATTTTTCATGGCCCAGGCGGCGGCGAAGGCCATGCAACAACGCGGCGGCGGAGCCATCGTACAGACTGGCTCGCTGTGGGCCATTCAAGCCATCGGTGCCACGCCGTCGGCTGCTTACTCAGCGGCGAACGCTGGCGTTCACGCGCTGACGCGTAATCTGGCCATCGAGTTGGCGGCGAGCAACATCCGCATCAACACCGTTGCCCCCGCCGTGGTGGAGACACCGGTCTACAACACCTTCATGGACAAAGATCAGGTTGCAGCCGTGCTACCGACTTTTAATGCCTTCCACCCTTTGGGGCGTAACGGCCAGCCAGCGGATGTGGCCGAGGCGATGTTGTTTCTCGCTTCAGAACAGGCTTCGTGGATCACCGGCACCTTGTTGCCAGTCGATGGCGGTGTGACTGCCGGCCGAATCTAAAGGAGCGAGCCATGATGATGGATTGGAATGATTATCGGGAAACACTCCTAAGCCGCGTTGGCGATCTTGCCAAACTTTCGCCGGATACGGTTCGGGGCCTACAAGTGCTGGACGGTGCCGGGCCAAAAACCGGTCATCTCGATGCCAAGACTCACGAACTGATCGCCCTGGCGGTCGCCGTCACTACCCGCTGTGACGGCTGCATCGCGGTGCATACCAAGGCGGCGGCAAAACACGGTGCTACGCGCGAAGAGATCGCCGAGGCGCTGGGCGTTGCTATCGCCCTCAATGCTGGAGCGGCCGTCACCTATTCGGCACGGGTGCTGGACGCCTACGCAGCACTCGACGACAAGTGATCAACTGCTGACAAGCCTGCCCGCAGGATCAAGCAGTTGGCCTGCGGGTTTTCGTTTCGAGGAACACCATGAACACGGTCAAGGTAGCAATCATAGGCGGCGGTCTCAGCGGCCTTTACACGGCGTACCTGTTGTCGCAAATGAACGTGGAGTACCAACTGTTTGAGGCTCGTGACCGGCTCGGTGGCCGAATTTTATCGACGCCTGGCCCGGGGCCAAGGCATGACTTGGGTCCCGCATGGATGTGGCCCGACTTCCAGCCGCGCATGGCTGCGCTGGTAGAAGAGCTTGAGATTGCCACCTTCGCGCAACATACAGAGGGCGCAACGCTAATGGAGCGCTCATCCCTGCAGCCACCGAGGCGCATGGTTGGCTGGGAATCAGGAAACACCTCAATGCGCATCCATAGCGGCGTGCAGCAATTAATAGACGCGCTTGCCACTAAAGTGCCCGCTGAGCGCATTCTCCTGAACTGCCGGATTACCAAGGTGACGCTACGCAACTCCAGAGTCTTTTTAATGGCATCCGATGGATCGTCATCTTTGGAAAACATGGAGTTCACCCATGTCATCAGTGCAATGCCGTTGCGACTGATGGCTCAGAGCATCGAATTCGAACCGCCAACTGCTGCTTCGCGGATGGCACAGTGGGCCGAGACCCCGACCTGGATGGCGGCGCACGCCAAATATGTCGCGTTGTACTCAGCGCCGTTCTGGAGGGCGGCTGGTTTATCAGGATCGGCTCAAAGCCATATCGGGCCAATGGTGGAAATCCATGACGCCTGCGACCCAGCAGGCAGCGCCGCATTGTTCGGGTTTATTGGCTTACCTGTATCCGTCAGAAAGACGATGGATCAAGGCGCGCTGCTTGCAGCCTGCATTCAGCAAATGGGGCGGCTGTTCGGCACCGCCGCAACCACTCCTCTGGCGCACTACATCAAAGACTGGGCATGGGATGATTTCACTGCCGCAGACGGGGATCGTTTGGCAACCCAAGTGCATCACACCGGGCGCACCGTTATTACTACCCAAGATGTCTGGTCGGATGTACTTTTGGTATCAGGCACTGAGGCCTCATTGGAGCACAATGGCTACATGGAAGGCGCACTGGACGCAGCTCAAGTGGCGGTCAACAGGCTGCATCAAATTGAAATTAGGCATTGGTGAGCTAATTGGCCATTGGCGGCAGCTACCAGTAAACCACTCAACGTTAATATGATTTGCTTCATTGGCAGACGGGTTACCAACTCCCGTAAGGGATGCCAAATTTCTCGATATACCGCTTGGACTTTTCGCTGACAGGATACGCGTAGCGCCCTTGGTTCTTGCCTTGACTAGGCCCTAGCGGCTCAATCTCCGCCTGTGCTCTCGCGACTTTGACCGGATGGTGGCACTCGTCTCTGACCCAAACCTGCACAACCCCTCCAGGCGCCAACCCCAAATAGACCGATGAAATATAGGTGCTCCGCTGCTCTGGTGTTTTCGCGCAGCGCTGGTTGACCGAGGTCAGCATCAATTGTCTGGCTTCTTCGGGTATGTCCACCCATGCGCGATAGGTCTGAGGCTCTACGATGGACTGCCAACGAACGAAAATTCGTTTTGGAAGATCAGCGCCAACCACCGCTTTTGCGGACGCGCCCACTCCGTCCCAGCCTCGGGCCGACTCAGTACCATCTTCTGGGTACCCGCCCGACGCAGAACCTCCACCCGTGCGCAGAAACGTCTTGCCCTTAATGTCTTCCACAGCAGTGTCTTCAACCCAAACTTTCATGTAGTTGGGTTCGGTAAAACCGAGTTCCCACCATGGGGACTTAGGGTCATTTTTTGCTGACAGCGGGTCGGCATTACAGCCAGCCACGAAGAGCGCGCACAGCAGTGCTGTAAATAACTTCATTACCAAAGCGTCCAGTCGGGTACGTGTGGGTGTTTTACGCGGATTGCATCTTCCGTGGGGGCATTGATATAAACAGCTCTGATGCCACTTCCATCTCTCCTGCCAAGCGGATGGTTCCAATTGGCGGACGTGTGAATGTACTTGAGTTTGAGGATTTGCTCCTCCTCTGGCGTGGTGCTGTAGTCGCCGGAGACAAAACGATCACACATGGGCTGAAGTTCTTCAGGAACGGCGAAGTCTGGTGTCTCGGGGATGTCTTCTAAGCGCACGCCTTTGGCTTTGGCGAGTTGATGCATCACGCGCAGGCTCACTCTCGACAGTAATCCACTCACCGGACGCTTGAGTTGAACGGCGGCATAGACTCGTTTGACTCGAGGACTCAGTCGATCCTGAGGGCTGATCGGCATCAGTAAAGGAGGTGGCGTAACGACTTCCAGCATTTCGGAAGGCCAGCCGTTGGCTAACCACTGGTTTCTGACATTGACCGCATCCTGGTAGACCGATGTGGTGGTGACATCCGCGTACTTGCCGATGTCTAGAGTTTGCATTGGGCTAATGAGCACACATTCTTCGGCGTCCTCAAGATAACCGCCCCCAACATCGGAATGCACACCTGGCAAGACAATTTCCGGATGATCCATCGCTACTCGATTAAGAGCGAAGTTAGCCCTGCACTCATCCCGCGCAGCCAACTGCACAACGTCGGTGAAATAACGTCGGTCGAGGTAGAGTTTGATCCCTGTTGCGACTGCACTTTTGATGTTGCCTAAATTGGACCATCCAGCAATCGACGGTACAGTGTCGAATAAACCAATGAAGCCCATATTGATGTCGCGGTTGTATTGATCGACAAAGGTAGGACTGAGGACATCTGATTTGCTGCGAAGAATCTCGCCCAGAGGGCCTTGTTTGCCACGCACGATCTCATTGGCGAAATGTCTGGCGGCTGCCGCACCGCGACTGAAGCCAAACGTGTCGAAGGTCAACGACGCAATTTCACTATCGGGATTTTTATTCAATACCTCAGTGATACGCTGTTCGATCAACGCGAAAGAAGATTGGACACGCCCGGCAACACCGGTTTCGCCACGTCCTGTACCGGCGCCAAATTTACTGTCTTCTTCACCTGATCGGGTGCCTATGCCTTCGACGTAGACCATACCGAAAGCTTTCTTTCGAGGCCCCGCCCCCTCAGCCAGTCGCGGTGCCTCATACAGTTCGCTCAGCTTTTTCACGTTGCTGACATCGTTGCCGTAACTACTGTCGGGATCGCTCATATACGGCTGACAACTCGCAGGAATATCTTCCGGCGCAATCGGATGCTGCGCCCCACACAGCAATCCAGCCGCCGTGTTATTCGCATTGTTCCCAGTCCCATCAAAGAAAACCCCAATCCTCAACGCGATGCCGATTTTCTCAGGCTCAGGCGCGGGTTCTTTCCCATGTTTCTCATACTCAGCCCAACGTTGGGCATGAATATCGACGGGTTTGGCTTCTTCGTAGCGATGGTTTTTCGGCGGGTTAGGTACGTAGCCACTCAATCCGTGATTCCTTGTTCTGATCCCTGAAGAACGGCGCGAAGGGTGACAGCCGAGGCTGTGAGGCACAAGCCGTGGCCCTGTGCCAGCGCTGTTGAGACCGCGTGTTGCGACGAGGGTTTCCCCTCGTCGGTGGGGGCGGTTAATTGGCGATTTCGACGTTATCCAGCGCTTGGTTGACGGCGATTTCGCCGAGCATCACGACTTGGGCGATGCCCAGGGCGGTTTTGCGATGGGAGGTGTCGAGCATGGCGGCGAAGTTGATCAGCATTTCGCTGGCGGAGCCGAGGGTTTCGCTGGCGTTGGCGAGCAGGGATTCGTTGTCGTACTTCGGGTTGGCGAGGTACATGCGTTCGGGCTGGTGGGTGCTGGCCATGATTTGCGCGGGGCCGAGATAGTGGTTGAGGGCGCGTTCGGCGGCTTCGTGGAATCGCTTGGAGTCGGGGGATTCGTAGGGGGATGTGGGGTCGGTTTCTGGTGGGTTGGGTGTTGGTTTGATCATGGTGAAACTCCTAGTTAATAAAAAGGAGCCTTCACTTTCGCTACCAAACGAAGGTGGCGGCCATACGCGGGTTGGTAGACCGGTAACTAGGACCCGGCACACCCGAAGGTGTCCTGCGCATGGCCACCATTGAGCAGAGACCTGAAGCGGTCTGCGAACGGTACGCGATGCGACTAGTTATGACGGGCTACCAAACCCGATCACTGCTTTTCAGTGACCGACAGACGATAGAACCCGCGCTCTAGACGCACAAGCCGGCGGATTCTGGCTTAGTCGTAGGCAACGGCGCAAGGCGTTGTAGGGCTTGGGTAGTTACCGGAGGCTTCTATTAAACAGCTCTGGTATTTGTTGTTGAGAACGCTGTTAGGCGAGGTTTTCATTTTGGCTGTCTTCCAGAGGTAGAAGGATCTGGCGGGGGGAGATCAAAAGATCGCAGCCTTCGGCAGCTCCTACCTGTTGGCCGAGTATGGTGTTTGGTTGTGGTGGGTGGTGGAAACGGGACCAAGGTCATTTACATGACATTCTTCATCTGATTCGCCAAATAAAATCACCGTTTCCATAAGACGCTGATTGGCGTCGAAAAAAGAATACTGGCTATTTCAGGGATCGAACCTACGCTCCTGCGGGGGATAACCAGTTGCAAGACGGTCGGGGGGCCTGTCTTCGGTACTTACGCAAGTACACAGGAGCGCCTCATGAAGCCGACATATTTCTCCCGGTTGTTCTCTGTTTCATTGTTGTTGACCGCAATGGTCATACCCGAGCTGACAATGGCCGCCGACAAGCCCCCGCCGAACATTGTTGTCATCATGGGCGATGACATCGGCTGGTCGAATATTGGCGTCTATAACCAGGGCATGATGGCCGGGCGCACACCTAATCTCGATCAGTTAGCCGCAGAGGGCATGCGTTTTACCGACTATTACGCCGAAGCCAGTTGCACCGCCGGGCGCGCGAACTTCATTACCGGTGAACTGCCGATTCGCACCGGCATGACCACGGTAGGTCAGGCCGGCTCGCCGATTGGTATTCCCGCCGAAGCGGTGACCATCGCCACCACACTCAAAGCCATGGGCTATGCGACCGGACAGTTCGGCAAGAACCACCTCGGCGACCTCAATCAATTCCTGCCCACCGTGCATGGCTTCGACGAGTTCTTCGGATACCTCTATCACCTCGATGCAATGGAAGACCCTGCACACCCCAACTATCCGCAGGATCAACTGGAAAAATTCGGTCCGCGCAACATGGTTCACAGTTGGGCCACCAACACCGATGACACCACCGAAATGCCGCGCTGGGGCAAGGTCGGCAAACAGAAGATCGAAGACGCCGGCACGCTCTATCCGGAACGGATGAAAACCGTTGACGACGAGATTCGTGACAAGGCTTTTGCCTTTGTCGATAAAGCCAGACAAGACAACAAACCGTTCTTTCTCTGGCTCAATCCGACGCGGATGCACATCGTCACTCACCTTTCCGACAAGTATGAAAAACTGCGCAACTCGGAAAATGGCTGGTCGGAACAGGAAGCCGGCATGGCGCAGCTCGACGATATCGTCGGTGACGTGCTCGCCAAGCTGAAAAAAGAAGGCATGGATGACAACACCATCGTGGTGTTCACCACCGACAACGGCGCGGAAAACTTCACTTGGCCGGATGGCGGCACAACTCCGTTTGCCATGGGCAAAGGCACAGTCATGGAAGGTGGTTTCCGGGTTCCGGCGATCGTTCGCTGGCCCGGCAAAGTGCCGGCCAACACGGTTGGCAACGGTATCATGTCCGGTATGGACTGGTTCCCGACCTTCGTTGCGGCGGCCGGTAACCCGAACATTACGCAAGAGCTGCTCAAGGGCAAACAGCTCGGTGACACCACCTACAAGGTGCACCTGGACGGCTATGACCAGACGCCGATGATCACCGGGAATGGTCCATCGAATCGCCACGAAATCTTCTACTTCGGTGAAAGTACTCTCGGCGCGATCCGCATCGATGACTTCAAATACCGTTTTATCAATCAGCCAGGTGGCTGGCTCGGCGCCAAGGAACAACCAGACATGCCGGTGCTGACCAATTTGCGGCTCGATCCCTTTGAACGGATGGGCTGGTCCGAAAACCTCACAGCCAATGGCTCGCTGTCCTATTTCGAGTGGTTCAAATATCAGTTCTGGCGCTTCGTATTCGTGCAGGATCAGGTCAGCAAACTGGCAATGACCGCTGTTGAATATCCGCCGATGCAAAAAGGCGCGAGCTTCAACCTCGAAGCGGTCAAAGCCAAGATCGAGGCTGCCCGGGCGGCCATGGGCAAGTAGCACTTCAGGCGAAACATGGGTGACCGAGGCCGGTCGCCCACGCTCCCAGCGGACATTTGCCGAGGTCTTCCATGCAGATAAAAACCACCACCCTGCCCACTCTGACCCTGCTCGCACTGTGCTGTCAGCAGGCTTGCGCCGGCGGCATCATGCTCTACGAAATCGGTACCGATAACACCGGTCTGGCAAACGCCGGCGCTGCCGCCCGGGCTCAAGGCCCGTCGACCATTGCCAGCAATCCGGCGGGCATGAGTTACCTGCCCGGCACGCAAATAACCGGCGGTTTACAGGTGCTCTACGGCAACCTGTCGTTCAATCGCGACGGCAACACCAACGGCACAGGCAGCAACAGTGGCAATGCTCTGGACCCGATTCCGGGTGGCAGCTTTTTTATAAGCCATGAACTGGATGAACATTGGGGTGTAGGTTTCGGCAACTACGCGGACTTCGGGCTGGCAGCCAATTACGACAACGATTGGTCCGGGCGCTACTTCGCGCAGAACGCCAGCCTCGCCGGATTGTCGTTCGTGCCCAGCGTGGCTTATCGCTTCAACGAACAATGGTCGCTAGGCGTCGGCGTGAAGGCCATGTACGGCATGCTTCAGGCGCAAACCGCCATCGACCGCTCGCCTTTCGGCCTGACCGACCGTGCCGACGGGCAGTTCAAATACAAGGATAACGACTGGGGCTTCGGTGCAAATGTGGGCGTGATCTATGCCCCGCAATCCGGTACGCGCATCGGTCTGGCCTACACCAGCAAGGTCGATCTGGAATTCGAGGACGGACTGGACGTCAAGGGCAACGGACCACTGCTGACGAGACTGGATGGCACCGACACACGCCTCGACATGACTGTGCCGCAAACCGTGACGCTCAGCCTTTTCCAGCAACTCGATCCGCAGTGGGCGCTCCTCGCTTCGGTCAATTGGCAGGACTGGTCCGAGTTCGGTGACGTCGCGGTGCAGGTCGACACCAGCGCCGTCGGCGCGCAATCGACCACCATCGACGGCCATTACAAAGACACTTGGCAACTGGCGCTCGGCGCTCAGTACCAAGCCACGCGACAACTGCTGTGGAATGTCGGCGTAGCCTACGACAGCAGTGCTGTCTCGGACGGTAACCGCACGTTCAGCGTGCCCATGGGCGAATCCTGGCGCATTGCTACCGGTGCCACTTATGCGCTCAACAAGGACACTGATATCAACGTCAGCTGGGCACTTGTCTGGCTTGGCGATATGCCGGTGGATCAGACCAAAACCACTTCGGGCACGCGAACTTCCGGTCAGTTCGACAACGCCTGGATTCAAGCCGTGACCGGCAACATGACTTGGCGTTTCTGACGCCCCGCCCTTAAAAACATGACCCATCACCCTTCGGAGCAAACACCATGACCCCGTCACGAAAACTGTTCATCGGCGTAGCACTGACCAGCCTCTTGCTCGGCGGTTGCACTTCGAAAGTCACTGAGCGCCAGCAGTATTCAGGCTTTCTGCCCAACTACAACAATCTGCAGGAAGTGACCACCACCAGCGGCGAGAAAGCCATGCGCTGGGTGATTCCGTCGTGGAACCCGAATGCCTACACCACAGTGGTCTTCAACAAACTGGAACTGTACCCGGCACCGCAGCCGAACGAGCGGGTAAACCGCAAGACGCTGGAGGAGTTGCAGAACTACATGACCAATCAGGCTAAAGGCGTACTCGGGCAGAAGTATCGGGTGGTGACCAACCCTGCATCAGCCGCCGGCTCGAAGACGTTGATCCTGAGGGCAGCGATTACCGGAGTGAACGCCGAGAACGAGGGCATGAAGTGGTATGAGGTGATTCCGGTCGCCGCAGTGGTGGGCGGTGTTCAAGCCATATCGGGGCATCGCGATCAGGACACGGAGTTGTTCATCGAGGCCGAATTCATCGACGCCAGCAACCAACAGACGGTGGCTAAAGTCGTGCGCAAAGTGTTCGGCACCCAGTTGAAAAATGCCAACCAGACCATCACGGCGAATGACTTCAAGGCGGCGATCGATAAGCTGACCAGTGATTTGCGAGCGTTCATTCGATAACGAGGTCGGGGGTGTTTCGCAGCAGTGCCTGGAGCGTTGGTGGCGGCGCCGTTGTGGGCGTGCGCGAGGTTGTGGTGGGGGTTGGATTTTGTGGTGATTGGGCTGGCGTTTTCGCGAGCAGGCTCACGCCTACAGGGGGATGTGTTTGTTTCAGGGAGGTCGGGGTTGGCGTTTGACGAACTTGGGCATTGCCCTTGCCCCGCAGTGACCGGGTGGTTTTCAGCGAAAACACACGCTTGTTACGTGTCGATATCAGACACGGAGATGGCGCGATCAGGCTACTGAATCAGCGGACAGGCCGGGTAAGGTGAAGCGTCTTTTCAGCAAAATAATCACATCGCGATGATGGGTTTGATAAGAACTGCGGCGGTTGAAAGGGGCTTCCTCGCGGAAGTTGAGCAAGCATCAACGATGCTCGGCGGCCCCTTTCAACCCGCTTGAATGTCGATCAGCAGAGAATAATAAAACCAATGATTAGCCCGAACTCCAAGGATTCGAGTGGCCAATTGGCGCAGGGCTTCAAGCCTCGTCACGTAACAATGCTGTCAATCGCAGGGATCATCGGCGCCGGTTTGTTCGTAGGCTCGGGGCATGCCATTGCGGCGGCCGGCCCAGCGGTTCTTCTGGCTTATCTTTTCTCCGGTTTGCTCGTCGTGCTGGTCATGCGCATGCTCGGCGAGATGGCGGTGGCCAATCCCGACACCGGTTCGTTTTCCACCTATGCCGATCAGGCAATCGGGCGCTGGGCCGGGTTTACCATCGGCTGGCTGTACTGGTGGTTCTGGGTGCTGGTGATTCCTATCGAAGCACTCGCCGCCGGCCATGTGCTGCACCAATGGTTTCCACAGGTCGATGCGTGGCTGTTCGCCTTGCTGTCGATCATTGCGCTGGTGGTGACCAACCTGTTCAGCGTGTCGAAATATGGCGAGTTCGAATTCTGGTTCGCGATGGCCAAGGTCGTGGCGATCATCGGTTTTATCGGCGTGGGTTTTGCCGTGTTGATGGGATGGCTGCCCGACCGCGAAGTCAGCGGGTTGAGCGGTTTGATGGCGGAGCACGGCGGATTTGCACCGAATGGATTGTCGGCGGTGGTCGGCGCTTTTATCACCATCATGTTCAGTTTTATCGGTACTGAAGCGGTAACCATCGCCGCCGCCGAATCGAATGACCCGGCGCGCAATATTGCCAAGGCGACGCGCTCGGTGATCTGGCGCATCGGCGTGTTTTACCTGCTGTCGATTTTCGTGGTCATTTCGGTGGTGCCGTGGAATGACCCGTTGCTCGCGTCGGTCGGTTCTTATCAGCGCGCCCTGGAAATCATGAACATCCCGCATGCCAAATTCATGGTCGACGTGGTCGTGCTGATTGCCGTGGCCAGTTGCATGAACTCCTCGATCTACATTGCCTCGCGCATGCTCTACTCGCTGGGCCGTCGAGGCGATGCGCCGAAAGTGTTGAAGGTGACGTCCTCGGAAGGCGTGCCACGCGCAGCCGTCATCGCCAGCACCGTGCTCGGCGCGGCGATTACTGTGTGGAGCTACGTCATGCCCGCCGGGCTGTTCGAGTTCCTTCTGGCCAGCTCTGGCGCGATTGCCCTGCTGGTGTATCTGGCGATTGCGGTGTCGCAGTTGCGCATGCGCCGGGTGTTGCGGCAGCGCAACGTCGAGCTGACCTTTCGCATGTGGCTGTTTCCCTGGCTGACCTGGGCGGTGATCGTGTTCATCTGCGCCGCACTGGCGGTGATGATGATCACCCCGCAGCACCGCACTGAGGTCACCACCACTCTTGGCCTGGCGCTGGCGATTTCCTTTATCGGCCTGGTGACGTCGCGCAACCCTGCGCAGGCTGCGCGGGTTACCGCTGCCGGGTAAACCGTTCTGGATCAGGTGCGCAGTGAGTCGACGTTTGCCAGCGGTTGGATGTTGCGTAATTGCAGGCGGCTCGTTGGGTGGGTTGGTGGGGGGATCAAAAGATCGCAGCCTTCGGCAGCTCCTACAGGGGGGTGTCGGGGATTGTGCCGGAGTAGACGTGTTCGACCGGGCCGCTGAGGGTGACGTTGCCGCTGCCGTTCCAGTGCACGCTGACGGGGCCGCCGTCGCATTCGACTTCGACGGTGTGGTCGAGCAGGCCCCGGCGAATGCCGTTGACGGCGGCGCCGCAGGCGCATGAGCCGGAGCCGAGCGGGATGCCGCCGTGGCGTTCCCAGATGCGCAGGCGGATGTGCTGGCGGTCGATGATCTGCACAAAATGGACGTTGGTCTTGCGCGGAAACAAGGGATGGTTTTCTAGGGATGGGCCGAGGCTGGCGATGTCGACGGTGCCGAGGTCGTCGACGAAATACGTGCAGTGGGGATTGCCCATGCTGCAGGCGCTTGGGTCGCCGGACAACGGCAGTACGAGCGTGTCGTATGCCTGGGCCAGGGGAATCGCTGTCCAGTCGAACAGCGGCTGGCCCATGTCGACGGCGATCAATCCGCATGGCGTGCGTTCGCAGGTGAGCAGCCCACGCTGGGTGCGCAGCGTGATCGATTTGCGACTGGCCTCGCGCATCAGTCGGTCGGCGGCGCCACGGGTTGCGCTGCCGCAGACATCCAGCACGGAGCCGTCGGCGTTCCAGAATTGCAGGCGCGCATCGGCATCATCACAGTCGAGCACCACGGCGAGCTGGTTGAAGCCGATGCCTAGATGGCGGTCGCCCAAGCGCCGGGCCAGTTCGCTGGTGATCGGGTTGGCGCTGTTGCGGGTGTCGACCAGGACGAAGTCGTCGCCGTTGGCGTGCATCTTGTGAAAGCTCAGCGACATCGGTGGCGCCTTGGCTGCGGGTCTTGTGATAAAGGCTTGAGCGCCGCAGCCAATGGCCGCCCTGCCCTCACTGTTTACTGCTCGCCAGATGATGCGCAACCAGTGCGTTGGCGTGGCCGTGACCCATGCCGTGCTCGGTCTTGAGCCAGGCGACCCGCTCCATGTGCTTTTTGTCGCCGAGGCCGGCAAGGAGGTTCAACCAGTGATCAATCGGTTGGCCGTACTTCTTTTCGATGGAGGGAAAGTAGGACGCCGGGCCTTTGACTTTGCTGTCTTCGCTCATGCTGCAAGCTCCCTGTGATCGCGACGGAGGGTCGGCTGACGCTCCTTTTCGACTGCCATAGAGTGGACGCGCGTCGTTGTCCCGGCAAGTGGCTGCAGCGGATCAGTGCGAAGCGACTTTGACCGAACGCTCGGACGACCAGGATTTCTGGCCTGCGGGCAATGCGATTTGCGGCACGTTCGAAAAAATAAGGCCAGATCAACAGATCGCAGCCTTCGGCAGCTCCTACCCCCATCCCTGTAGGAGCTGCCGAAGGCTGCGATCTGTTGATCTTCTTCAAGGCACAGTCGCAGAAGGCAAGTCACTCCGATGAGTACCTGATTCAGCAGAACGCTGCAACGTCTCCGGAAACGCCACCCACAACAAAACCAATGCCACCGCAGCCACCGCCGCCAACGTCAAAAACGCCGCACGGTAACCTGCCGCCTCAACCACCAGCCCGGCAAGACCGTTACTCAGCGCCGCGCCTAGACCAAACGCCGGATCCCAGTGATGCACCGCCAAAAGGTAAATCGCCAGATAGGGACCGAGCCCGTCGCGCACATCCGCAAGGAAGAAATTAAGGCTGTCGAGTGACAGGTTGTTGCGACGATAGAGGTGAGTGGCCACAGGCAGCGTCTTCGATGTTCGAGGTTGGGCGAATTGAAGCAACCTCCGCTGATTGAGTGACCTGTGGCGCGAGAATTTAGTTGCATGGGCCGGCTGCGATCAGCCGGCCGGGCGCGCTTGGATCGAACGCTGATTCACGCGATTCATGAGTTGCTCGGCACTTTCTTTGCGCTCCGAATAGCGGTCGACCAGATGAGTCTGTTGGCCACGCAGCAGCACGGTGAATTTCACCAGTTCTTCCATGACATCGACCACTCGATCATAGAACGGCGACGGTTTCATCCGCCCGGCGTCGTCGAATTCCATGTAGGCCTTCGGCACCGAGGATTGGTTGGGGATGGTGAACATGCGCATCCAGCGGCCCAACACGCGCAATTGGTTGACCACGTTGAACGACTGCGAACCGCCGCAGACTTGCATCACCGCGAGGGTTTTGCCTTGGGTCGGGCGCACGGCGCCGAGTTCCAGCGGGATCCAGTCGATCTGCGCCTTGAACACCGCAGACATGGCACCGTGACGTTCCGGCGAACACCAGACCTGTCCTTCCGACCACAACACCAGATCGCGCAGTTCCTGCACTTTCGGATGATCGACAGGGACGTCGTCGGGCAACGGCAGGCCGGTCGGGTTGAATATGCGTGTTTCAGCGCCGAAGTGTTCGAGCAGCCGCGCGGCCTCCTCTACCAACAAGCGGCTGAAAGAGCGCTCGCGGGTTGAACCGTAGAGCAGCAGGATGCGCGGTTTGTGCGGTTCTTGACTGGAGGGTTTGGCCGCCTCGAACAAACTGGCGTCGAGGTTGGGCAGATGTTCCGACATAAATTCTCCTTACAGCGCGCCGATGCGCTCGAGTGCGGCTTTGAGTTCATCGCGGCTGAGTGCTTGAAAAGGCAGATCGAGAAAGGCTTGGCAGCGCTGGCCGATGCGCGTCAATGTGCCGTGGAAGGCAGCGGCAATGGCGGCTTCGTCGCCGCTCACTTCCGACGGATCTGCCAATCCCCAATGGGCCTTCAACGCCGGGCCGAAGTACACCGGGCACGTCTCGCCAGCGGCCTTGTCGCAAACGGTGATAACGATGTCAGGCGGATTGTTTACAAAGGCATCGTTGCCTTTGCTGTATAGGCCGTCGATGGCGATACCGGCCTGTTGCAGCGTGAGCAGACTGTGCGGCAACACCTGCCCTTTGGGAAAACTGCCGGCGCTGACGGCTTCGAAACCGGCGGGGGCCAAGTGATTGAACAGGGCTTCTGAAAGGATGCTGCGGCAGCTGTTGGCCGTGCACATAAACAGGATTCGCATGAGTCGCTCCGATATCAGATTCAGCAGCAGGCAGCTTCGCGAACCGGCCGACCGTCCATGTTCTGCAGGCGCGCGGCGTTGTCCTTGAGCCAATCGGCATTGGCCTTGGAGGTCACGTGCAGGATTTCACCAATCCACTCAGGCAGATCCGGATTGAGGCGGTAGTAGACCCATTGACCCTGGCGGCGATCGAGCAGCAAACCATTGCTGCGCAGTTGCGCAAGGTGGCGGCTGATTTTCGGCTGGCTGTCGTCGAGCGCACACATCAGCTCGCAGACACACAGTTCGCCTTGACCAGAAATAAGCAGGATGGCGCGCACGCGGGTTTCGTCGGCGAGGCTTTTGAAGACTTCGGTGGGGGTGAGCATGGCACGGGCCTGTACATATGGAAATTCGAATATACGGATTTCCATATGTAAAGCAACCCGGATCAAAAGATCGCAGCCTTCGGCAGCTCCTACCCCCCATCCCTGTAGGAGCTGCCGAAGACTGCGATCTTTTGACTTTAAAGGTTAAGCAACAACCCCTGCTCCCCTTCACACAACCCCACCACATAATCCCAGACCACCCGCAGCCGCACCGACTTGTGCAGCTCGCGCCGCGTGCTGATCCAGTAACTGCGCTCGATGCTTTCATCCGGCAGCAATGGGACAAGGTCAGGGTCAGATGACGCCATGTAGCACGGCAACACCGCAATCCCCAATCCCGACCGCGCAGCCTCCTGCTGGGCAATCACGCTTGTGCTGTGAAACACCACCCGCGGGCTGCGGCAGAAGCTGTTGAGGAACATCAACTCCTGGCTGAACAACAAATCATCGACATAACCAATCCACGCATGCCGCCCGAGGTCTTCACGGCTGTGCAGCGGCGGCGCTTTGTCGAGGTAGCTTTGACTGGCGTAGAGCGCGAGGTGGTAATCGGTGAGTTTGCGCGTCACCAGCATGTCCGCCGCCGGCCGTTCCAGATGAATACTGATCTCCGCCTCGCGGTTGAGGATGCTGACGAAGCGCGGCACCGCGACCAGCTCCACTTCCAGTCCCGGATAACGTTCGAACAGGCCAATCATGCGGCTGGCGAGAAATTTGATCCCGAGCCCTTCCGTCACCCCCACACGAATCTTGCCCAGCGGCGCGGTCGACTGGGTGATTTCCTCCTGCGCCAGCAACGCCACGTTCTCCATCGCCTCGGCATGCTTGAGCAGCGCCTCCCCCGCCGGGGTCATTTCATAACCTTGCGCATGCTGAACAAACAATGCGGTGCCGAGGCTTTTTTCGATGGCCTCGATGTGTCGGGCGACGGTGGCGTGAGTGGTGTTGAGGCGGCGGGCGGCGGTGAGCAGGCGACCGCTGCGTTGCAGTTCGAGAAAAAACCGCAGGTCGTTCCAGTCGAACATGGCGTGTCCTTGTCGGCTATCGTCAAGTGAGGCTGTTTGAAAACGCACAGCGGCTGCGCAAAAACTAACATTCTTTTGACGAAAGCTAACAACTAGAGTGTCCGACAATAAAAACAAAAAGCGAGGTCAGGGAATGCAGACTTCCCTCGATGAATATGACTACATCGTGGTCGGCGCCGGCCCTGCCGGGTGCCTGCTGGCGAATCGGCTGTCGGCTGATCCGCAGCAGCGCGTGCTGTTGCTCGAAGCCGGCGGGCGTGACAACTATGCGTGGATTCACATCCCTGTCGGTTACCTGTTCTGCATCGGTAACCCGCGCACCGACTGGTGCTTCAAGACCGAACAACAACCGGGCCTCAACGGTCGCGCGCTGAGTTATCCGCGCGGCAAAGTGCTCGGCGGCTGTTCGTCCATCAACGGCATGATCTACATGCGCGGCCAGGCCAACGACTACGACGGCTGGGCGGCCGAGGGCAATCCGGGCTGGGCCTGGGATGACGTGCTGCCGCTGTTCAAACAGAGCGAAAACCACTTTGCCGGCGCCGCCGAATTTCACGGTGCCAAGGGTGAATGGCGCGTCGAGCAGCAGCGCTTGTCGTGGCCGATCCTGGACGCGTTTCGCAGCGCTGCCGAACAAAGCGGGATTGCCAGCATCGACGATTTCAATCAGGGCGATAACGAGGGTTGCGGCTACTTTCAGGTCAATCAGAAGGCCGGCGTGCGCTGGAATGCGGCGAAGGCGTTTTTGAAACCGCTGCGCAACCGGACAAATCTGACGGTGCTGACCGGGGTTGAAGTCGATCGGGTTCTGCTGGAGAACGGTCGCGCGTCCAAAGTCAGTGCGCGACATGAAGGCCAAAGCAAACAGTTCAAGGCACGCAAGGAAATCGTCTTGTGCGCCGGTTCGGTCGGCTCGCCGAGCATTTTGCAACGCTCCGGGATTGGCCCACGGCCACTGCTGGAGCGTCTCGGTATCGGCGTGATTCATGAGTTGCCGGGCGTCGGCGGCAATCTGCAGGATCACCTGCAACTGCGGCTGATCTACAAACTGGAGAATGCGCGCACGCTGAACCAGATCGCTGGCAGCGTGTGGGGCAAGATGGGCATGGGCCTGCGTTATCTGTATGACCGCAGCGGGCCGCTGTCGATGGCGCCGAGTCAGTTGGGCGCGTTTGCGCGTTCGGGGCCGGAACAGACCTCGGCGAATCTGGAATATCACGTGCAGCCGCTGTCGCTGGAGCGTTTTGGCGAGCCGTTGCACAGTTTTCCCGCCTTCACTGCATCTGTCTGCGATTTGCGTCCGCAGAGTCGGGGGCGCATCGACATTCGCTCGGCGGATCCACAAGAGGCGCCGCTGATTCAGCCGAATTACCTGAGCCATCCGGAAGATTTGCGCGTGGCAGCGGACGCAATCCGCCTGACCCGGCGCATCGTCAGCGCCCCTGCTTTGCAAGCGTTCAAACCGGTCGAGTATCTGCCCGGCGCCAGCCTGCAAAGTGAAGAAGAGTTGCAGCAAGCGGCAGCGACTATCGGCACGACGATTTTCCACCCGGTCGGTACCTGTCGCATGGGCAATGACGGTGATGCAGTGGTCGACGCGCAGTTGCGCGTTCACGGCGTGCCCGGTTTGCGCATCGCCGACGCCTCGATCATGCCGCGCATCACCTCGGGCAACACCTGTTCGCCTACGCTGATGATTGCCGAGAAAGCCGCACAACTCATTCTCAACCCCAACACCAGGAGCAGCACCCCAAAACTGGAACTGGCCCAAACCCTGTAGGAGCTGCCGACGCTGCGATCTTTTGATCTTGGTTGACTGATCGTTCCCACGCTCCGCGTGGGAACGCAGCCGGGGACGCTCCGCGTCCCGAAGTCAAAAGATCGCAGCCTGCGGCAGCTCCTACAGGGACATGCGTTTGATTCATGGACATCGAGCACCAGTGGAACAACAAAAACAATCACTGTGAGGGATACCGCTATGTCAGAACACGCTCAGCCGCTGGACGCCGCGAGCGGCGCCAGCACCAGCAATGCCACGCAGAAAGTCATCTTCGCCTCCTCACTGGGAACAGTGTTCGAGTGGTATGACTTCTTCCTTTACGGCGCCCTCGCGGCAGTGATCAGCAAGCAGTTTTTCGCTGGGGTCAACGACACCACGGCGTTCATTTTTGCGCTGATGGCCTTCGCCGCAGGCTTTATCGTGCGGCCGTTCGGCGCGCTGGTGTTCGGTCGACTGGGGGACATGATCGGGCGCAAATACACCTTTCTCGCGACGATTATCCTGATGGGCATCGCGACCTTCTGCGTCGGTCTGCTGCCCACCTACGCCAGCATCGGCATCGCCGCGCCGATCATCCTCGTGGTGCTGCGCATGCTCCAGGGCCTGGCGCTCGGCGGTGAATACGGCGGCGCTGCCACCTACGTGGCGGAGCACGCGCCGATCGGCAAACGCGGCTTCCACACCAGCTGGATTCAATCCACGGCGACCCTCGGCCTGCTGCTGTCGCTGCTGGTGGTGCTCGGTTGCCGCTACTTCACTGGCGATCAGTTTGAGGTGTGGGGCTGGCGGATTCCGTTCCTGCTGTCGATTGTGCTGCTGGGCATTTCCACCTGGATCCGCCTGAGCCTGCACGAGTCGCCGGCGTATCTGAAAATGAAAGAGGAAGGCAAGACCTGCAAGGCGCCGATCCGCGAATCCTTCGGCAAATGGGAAAACCTCAAAGTCGTGCTGATCGCGCTGTTCAGCATCAACGCCGGGCAAGCGGTGACGTTCTACGCCGCGCAGTTTTACGTGCTGTTCTTCCTCACCCAGTTCCTGAAAATGGACCCGGCGGTGGCCAACACCTTGCTGATCATCAGCGTGGTGATCGGCGCGCCGTTCTTCATCATTTTCGGCTGGCTCTCGGACAAGGTCGGGCGCAAACCGGTGCTGATGCTCGGCTTGCTGTTAGCGACGGCGCTGTACTTCCCGATCTTCAAATCGCTGGCGCACTATGCGAATCCGGCGATCGATCAGGCCAGCCGTCAGGCGCCAATCACGGTGCTGGCGGATCCGGCGACCTGCACCTTCCAGTTCGACCCGGTCGGCAAGGCAAAATTCGACAGCCCGTGCGACAAGGCCAAAACCTTTCTGGTCAAGCAAGGCCTGCCCTACTCCAGCGTCGCTGCACCTGCTGGCAGCGCGGTGCAAATCAGCGTCGGCGACGTGAAACTCGACGGCTACGATGAGGCGGCATTACGCGGCGCGATCACCCTCGCCGGCTACCCGCAACAGGCGGATGCGCAGCAGATCAACAAGCCGATGATCGTTGCGCTGATCGTCGCACTGATCATCATCTCGGCCATGTGCTACGGCCCGCTCGCGGCGCTGATGGTGGAGCTGTTCCCGACGCGGATTCGCTACACCTCGATGTCGCTGCCGTATCACATCGGCAACGGCTGGTTTGGCGGGTTCCTGCCGACGGTGTCGTTCGCGCTGGTGGTGTACACCGGCGATATCTTCTACGGGCTGTGGTACCCGGTGCTGATTACCGGGGTGAGTCTGGTGGTGGGAATGATCTTCTTGCGTGAGACCAAGAACATCGACCTCGACAAGAACTGAGCTCCACTTATCGGCGAAATACTCTGTGGCGAGGGGGCTTGCCCCCGCTGGGTCGCGCAGCACCCCCAAAACCGGTAATCCCGGTGTGCCTGACGCACCCTGCTTGCAGCTTTGCGACTGCTGCGCAGCCGAACGGGGGCAAGCCCCCTCGCCACAGAAGCACTGACCCTGATGCCCGGGTGAGCCACAGATGCACTGAAATCCTGATGCTCGGTGAGTCAGGGGTGGGGTGGTCTGTCTTCGCGAGACCACCACGCTGCGCCTCGGCCCTGATGCGTAGTTGCCCCAGCCGTTTGTCAATCTGAACTACTGAGGTTCGGCCTTGATCACTTCGAACTTGACCTGATCGGGATAGAACGCCACGTAATCGCGAATCGGCGCTACCGAGACTTTCGGGTTTTCGTAAGTCCACACGGCGTTGGCGCCCTCATGTCCGGGCACTTGCAGGCTGAAGTAATTGGCGTCGCCCTTGTATGGGCAATAACTGGTGTGGTCGGTGCGGGCGAAATACTTTTCGTCGATGTCTTCGCGGGGCACGTAATAGACCGGCGGGTAGTTGGCTTCGTTGAGGATGAGCACGTGGGAGGACGCGGCGACCTGGATGCCGTGGAATTTCACCAAGAGGCAGCCGGGGAGTTGTTCGAGGGCGATGACGGGGCTGGGGCCGGAGCTTTTCATGGGGTTCTCCTGGTCATTGAAATGACTGTGGCGAGGGCGCATGCGCCCGCTGGTCTGCAAGGCAGACGCAAATCTGCAAATCGCGGTGTGTAGGTATAACGCGATTTGCAGGTTTGCGACGACTTCACCGCCGAGCGGGAGCATGCTCCCTCGCCACAAGTTCATCCAAAAGCAGGGGGGTTCGGATCAGGCAACGATGTCCGTCGTCAGCGCCTGGCCCACCACACCGACCGCAAAGTCAATCTCACCGTGCCCCGTCAGGTCTACCAGCAATGTGGTCTGATTGCCCTGTGTGTAGTGGGTCAAAATCGCATCGCCGGCATGCCCGGTGAACGCGCTGACGAAGTTCAGCGTTGCCGCACCCGTGGCAAACTCGGCGATGCCCGACAGGTCGATCTTGTCCAGGCCGCTGGCGAAATCCATGATCCAGTCTGGCTGGTTATTGGTCGAGTCGCTGGCCGCACCGAAGACGAAGGTGTCTGCGCCCTCGCCGCCCCACAACACATCAGCACCGCCACCGCCGTAGAGAATGTCATTGCCGGCGCCGCCGAACAGATCGTTGACGGCCGAATTGCCGATCAACAAATCATTGCCAGATCCACCCTTGGCGCCCTCGACGGTCACACCGTGAGCAATCGAAACGTTGCCGACCAGACCGCCAACGTCGGAGAACGAACCTTCGTTGAGGTTGATCTTCTGGTTCTGGCTGAAGCCGGAGAAATTCAGCGTGTCGTAGCCGCCACCGTCCCATACCGAAAACACCACTTTCGACGACGCCGAAGTCGCCGTGTAGAAATCGCGCTCGGTGTTGGAGCCGAAACCATACACGGTGTCACCGGCGCGGGTCTCGTAGTTGGCGCCATAGAGTTTCTGCACGGCAACGATGTCGTCCATCAACGGCGCCGACGCGTAAGCGCCGCTGCCGTCCTTGCTGAAGTTCTGGTCGGTGTTGGCTTCGCTCCAGTAGCTCATCAAGCTATAGCCACGGGTGTCTTCGGCGTATTTGGCATCGCCGTAGGTCGGGTTGCCGTTACCGGCGTTGTAGGCGCCCGGGTGCGACAAACCGAGAGTGTGGCCGATTTCGTGGGTCAGGGTCTGACGCCCGTAGTTGTTGGTGTCCGGCGTCTTGTTGACCTGATATTGATCGTTGATCAGGTACCACGACTGACCGTCATAGCTGCTGCCGCTCGGCAAGTAGGCGAACGCAGCGCCACCGGTGCTGACGTCGTAGTTGCCGAAAGTCATGTGGCCATCGCCGCCCTTGCCTTCGCTGAAGGTGACGTTGGCGACATCGGCCCAGGATTGCATCGCCAGCACGGCTTGCGCCTTCTGCTGCGCGCTGAATTCGCTGAAGTTGCCCAGTTTCGCGTTGTAGTTCGCCGGTTTTTCAGTGAGGAAGTTGTAGCTGAGGTCGATCTTGCCGTCAGCGTTCTTGTCGCCCCACGACAGGCCCTTGCGCAGGATTTCATCGGCGGCCTGATCGGCGGTGAACGACGGTTTACCGTTGACCAGCGCGCTGCCGCCCCGGTCGTACAGATGGCTGAACGTGTCGACTTCGCTGAAGGCAGTGCTGCTGTTGGAAGAGGCTTGAAGCATGGTTTACGTCCTTGTTTCTGGGTAGTCAGTGTCCGACAGGCCACAGCGATCTACTGGCGAGATCGTCCTGTCACTCGCGTTTGCAAACGCGCCGACGCTGACACGGCGCAGACCCTTGGCGCTAATCAATTTCTCGATAGTGCGGCGCGGCGTCCCGGTTTTGACCGTCACTTGCGGCAATCCTTTTATCTGTATATCCATACAGATAAAAGTTGCCCCGGGCGCCAAGTCCGGCCATTCTGTGCACCTGTTCAGACCTTGATCGGCGATGGTGGATATGCGGCTGTACCTCTGTGAAAAACCTTCCCAGGCCAAAGACATTGCGGCCGTACTCGGTGCCAAGCGCCGGGGCGACGGCTGCTGGCTGGGAACGGACGTCACAGTCACCTGGTGCATCGGCCACTTGCTCGAAACCGCCCCGCCGGATGCTTACGACGCCCGTTACAAGCGCTGGGTGCTGGCCGATCTGCCGATCATTCCGGACAAATGGAAAATGACCGTCAAGCCACGCACCGCCAGCCAGTACAAAGCGGTGAAGCGCCTGCTCGGCGAAGCCAGCGAGCTGATCATCGCCACCGACGCCGACCGTGAGGGTGAAATGATCGCCCGGGAACTGGTCGAGCATTGTCGTTATCGCGGGCCGATCCGCCGCTTGTGGCTGTCGGCGCTCGACGAAGCATCCATCCGCAAGGCGCTGGCCGCGCTGAAGCCGGGGGCTGAGACCTTCAGCCTGTATCACTCGGCGCTGGGCCGCTCGCGGGCAGACTGGCTGATCGGCATGAACATGAGTCGGCTGTTCACCTTGCTCGGTCGCCAGTCGGGTTATCAAGGCGTATTGCCGGTGGGCCGGGTGCAAACGCCAACCCTGCGTCTGGTGGTGGATCGTGATCGCAGCATCGCCGACTTCGTGCCGGTCGCCTATTGGGCGATCGATGTGCAGCTGCTGCACAACGGCACGCCGTTCACCGCGCAATGGCGCGCGCCATCAGATGCCTGTGACGATCAGGATCGCTGCCTGAATCAGGCACTGGCGCAGCAAGCGGCCGCTGCACTCGGTAGCGCCGCGACCGCGCGGGTGGTCAAGTTGAAAACCGAACGCATGCGTGAAGTCGCGCCCCTGCCCTTCGACCTCGGCACCTTGCAGGAAGTCTGCTCGAAAAAGCTCGGCCTCGGCGCGCAGGAAACCCTCGACATCGCCCAGGCGCTTTACGAAACCTACAAAGTCATCACCTACCCGCGCAGTGATTGCGGCTTTCTGCCGGTGAGCCAGCACAGCGAAGCGCCGGCGATTCTCGCGGCGTTGCGGCAGGCCGATCCGGGCCTTGAAGCACTGCAGGGCTTTCTCGAACCTCAGCGCAAGTCACGCGCATGGAACGACGCCAAGGTCAGCGCCCACCACGGCATCATCCCCACCGCAGCGGCGAAAAACCTTGAGCGCCTCAGCGGCAAGCACCGTGCGGTGTATACGCTGATCCGTGCGCGTTACCTGGCGCAGTTTCTGCCCAATCATGAATACGATCGCACCCAGGCGGATTTCGACTGCGCCGGTGAAGCGTTGCGCGCGGTCGGCAAGCAGATCATCGAGCCGGGCTGGAAGCGCGCCCTGCCCGAGGCACTCGCAGCCGCCAAAGGTCGCGAGGCGCCCGCACCGCAAACCTTGCCGACGCTGAACCAGGGCGTCGAATGCGCAGTGGCCGAGGTTCGGCTCAAGGATCTGTGGACACAACCACCGAAACCCTACACCGAAGGCGATCTGATCAAGGCGATGAAGAACGTGGCCAAACTGGTCGAAGATCCGTTGCTCAAACAGAAGCTCAAGGACACTACCGGGATTGGCACCGAAGCGACTCGCGCATCGATCATTCAGGGTCTGCTGGATCGTGGTTATCTGGTCAAGAACGGCAAGGCGCTGGCCGCGACGCCGGCGGCGTTCAGCCTGATCGACGCCGTACCCCGGGCGATTGCCGACCCCGGCACCACGGCGATCTGGGAACAGGCGCTGGACATGGTGCAGAGCGGCGAGATGAGCCTGGAAGAATTCGTCACCAAACAGGCGGCGTGGATGAGCAAACAGGTGACACGCTGTTCCGCACTCAGCCTGACCATCAGCGGCCCGCCACCCGCCGGCAAAGCCGCCGCACCGTGGAAGAAGAAACGCAAACCGACCCGCAGCAAGAGCTCTGACACGACCAGACGCGCAGCCAAATAGCACAAAGTCCGCTACTTGATAGCTTTCTGTGGCTTGATTATTCCCTGTGGCGAGGGAGCTTGCTCCCGCTCGGCTGCGCAGCAGTCGCAAAACCTGCAACCCCGGTGTGTCTGATGCACTGTACTTGCAGTGCTTAGGGTCGCTTCGCAACCCAGCGGGAGCAAGCTCCCTCGCCACGAATGTGCCGCTCATCACCGCAAGGAGTTCAGCCACCATGCCCACCATCGAACTGCACCCCGCGCAACGCGACGACCTCGACACCCTCGAGAACCTCATGCAGTTCTACATGCACGACTTCAGCCAATGGCTACCGCTGAAACTCGCCGAGCACGGCTTCTTTGCCATCCAGCCTAAACTCGACTACTGGCGCCACCCGGCGACCCAACCTTTTCTGATCCGCGTCGACAACGAACTCGTCGGGTTCGTGACCGTCGACAACGAGACCCATATCGACGGCGCCGACCACAACATCGGCTACTTCTTTATCGCGCGACGCTTTCGTGGCCAAGGCGTCGCGCAGTTTGTCGTCTCTGCCCTCTTGAGCCGCATCCCCGGTCAATGGCAGATTTTCCACATCGACGCCAACCTGCCGGCACAGCGCTTCTGGGCCGGGCTGATCCCGCAATTGAGCGGCGGTGAATTCACCCGGCAGCAGCGCGAGGTAGACGGTTATCCGTGCACCTTCTACACCCTGCGCGCACCCTTTTCCGTTGCCTGAACGGATCCTTTCTCATTCCAAAACAGCTTTGTCCGACAATATGTAGTGAACAAAAATAATCACTACAAAACCGTTGACGGCGTCGTTTTGCTTTTGCATGATGAAGACGTTCCCCGATCGGGAACACTGGCAACATGCTTGAGCAAACTCGTCTGACCGCCGAGTTGTTTTTTCCGGATACACGCTGCCCACAAGGCAGATTGAAGAAGCTGACCTGGCCTGAACGTCCAGTACAAGGACGAGAAGCGCTGGCGAAAATTCTCAAGACGCTTGTGGTCGACACTGAATATGTCGTCAAGGAGCCTCCCGGTTTTCGCTGCTTCTCCTCGTTGTGACGCTATTGCGTAGCAGTTATTCAACACGACTACATGCAACAGATGCATGACCCCGTACTTCACACGGGCGAGCGCTGACGTCCTGGTTTCGGTGCCAGGGATCAACTAACCGATGGGCTACCTGTATTAGCGAATCAACTTTGAAAGATCACCAGACTGGTCAAGGGGCAAAATCATGAATCTGAACAATCAACCCACTATCGAAGAACTGGCTCGTATGTTCGCTGCGCAGAAAGACAGCCACGACAGCCATATTCTGTGGATCAGCACGTCGGGGCAGGTGCATATCGACTGCCTGGCACCGCATGCTGGCGAAGAAGAGTTCGACCGCAACCATCAGAACCTGCTGGCCCGCCTGAAGATGTACCGTCGCGGCCACGGTTATGTTGGCAAGAAAGCCGCGGCCGACAGGGACTTCATCGGTAATGTTCTGCAAACGCTGAAACAGGCGTGGGATTCGATGCAGAACAACAATGAAGTTCGGGTGATTGATCGATTCTGCTGAGTTAGTCATCAAATAATTGAAAGGCCTGCTTCCTTAAAGGAAGCAGGCCTTTTTTTGTTCGCATGCATTGATTTGGCGTGACTGGAATTGCAGCCCCTCACCCCAGCCCTCTCCCGAGGGAGAGGGAGCCGATCGAGTGATCTCAAGTCATCCGTCAACCCGGAACACCGAGTTGATTATGGATTCAGCAAAACTCTTTCAGGTCGGCGTATTACTCCAGCATCCCTCGGTCAGTCCCCTCTCCCTCTGGGAGAGGGTTAGGGTGAGGGCATCCCCCAGCCCAACACCATTTCAGCAAACGCGACCGCCACCGAACTGTGATAATTATTGCGCCGCCGCAACAACGCCGCCCCACGCTGCGGTGCATCACTCTCCAGCTGCAACCGGCGCAACGCCCGATCCTCAGTCGCAATCGCCTGCGGCAACATCGTCGCCAGAGGCGAACAACGCACCACCTCCAGCAAGGTACTCACCGAGTTCACCTCGATCCGCACCTGCGGCGTAATCCCGTGCTGCCGAAAATACTCATCCACCGATAACCGCGTAATGAAGTCCGGCGCCAACAGAGCAAAGTCCAGTGCAGCGATATCTTCCGGCGTCAGCACTGAGCGACTGTCATACAGCGGATGCTCGCGCCCGACCATGATCCCCAAGGTTTCGGTAAACGCCGGAATACACTCGATCTCCGGGTTACGCACCGGTGTAAAGGCAATCGCAACATCCAGCGAGTCATCCGCCAGCCCCGCTTCAATGTCGTCCATCGACAACTCGAAAATCTGCAGATGAATCCCCGGATACCGCGCCGCAAAGTCGCGCACCAACGGCCCGACCAGATACGCCATGAACGTCGGCGTCATCGCCAGGCGCAACGTCCCGCGAGACAGATCCTTGACGTCATGCAGCGCGCGTTTACCCGCCTCCAGTTCCACCAGCACCCGTCGTGCGCATTCGATGTAAGCCTCGCCGGCATCGGTGGGTTTGACCGTGCGCGAGGTGCGATCAAACAGATTCACCCCGAGGGATTCTTCCAGTTGGCGGATCTGTTGCGACAGGGTCGGCTGCGACACATGCAGCGCCTCGGCAGCACGGGTGAAGCCGCCGTGATCGGCAACGGCCAGCAGATAACGCAAATGTCGCAGGAGCATGGGGCACACCATCTATAGGCAGGACTTATGCGAAGCATTGTATATCGGTCTTGGACGCTATGGATCAATCGGCAGAAGATTGCTCCCACAGCAAGCCAACCCTGAAAGGAGTGACACCATGCAACAGTCCCACGCCTACAACGACACCAGCCTGGCCCTGACCACCCGCGTTCTCGACGCCAAGGCACGCAAAGATCTGTCGTGGCAGGATCTTGCCGACGGCACCGGCCTCAGCCTGGCGTACGTCACCGCCGCCCTGCTCGGCCAACATCCGCTGCCGGAAAATGCCGCCCAAGTGGTCGGCGACAAGCTGGAACTGAGCGTTGAAGACGTCGCGGCGATGCAGATCATCCCCCTGCGTGGCAGCCTCAGCGGCGTACCGACCGACCCGACCATCTACCGCTTCCACGAGATGATCCAGATCTACGGCACCACGCTCAAAGCGCTGGTTCACGAGCAGTTCGGCGACGGCATCATCAGCGCGATCAACTTCAAACTCGACATCAAGAAAGTCGAAGACCCGGAAGGTGGTTCCCGCGCCGTGGTCACCCTCGACGGCAAATTCCTGCCCCTGCGTCCGTTCTGATCCGCACCGGCCCGCACCGTGCGTGCGGGCCAACCCACCTCGAATGGCTACCCGTCACCCAATTCATCTGGAGGCTGCCCCATGCAAAAAATCCTGTTGACCCTGGCCCTGCTCGGCGGTTTTTGCGCCCAGGCATTTGCCGCCGACGAGACCGTCGCCTACCGCTACGGCATGCAACTGGATATCGCCCAAGTGCTGAGCATTACCCCGGTTGCCGAGGTGTGTGGCGTGGTGCCGGTCGAGATGACGTATCTGGACAGCAACGGCGGCAAACACATTCTTCAATACAGCGAATTCGGCAGCGGTTGCTCGAACTAAGAGGACAACACCATGAAAAACCTGATTGATGGCTTCCTGAAATTCCAGAACGAAGCGTTCCCGCAACGCACCGAACTGTTCAAACACCTGGCGACGACGCAACAGCCCGGCACCTTGTTCATCACCTGTTCCGACAGCCGTGTGGTGCCGGAATTGTTGACTCAACAAGAGCCCGGCGAGCTGTTCGTGATTCGTAACGCCGGTAATATCGTGCCGTCGTACAGCCCGCATCCGGGCGGGGTTTCAGCGACTGTGGAATATGCAGTGGCGGTGCTCGGGGTGACTGACATCGTGATCTGCGGGCATTCGGACTGCGGCGCAATGACCGCGATTGCCAAGTGCAAATGCATGGATCACCTGCCCGCCGTCAGCGGCTGGCTGCAGCATGCCGAGTCGGCGAAAGTGGTGAATGAAGCGCGAACGCATGCCAGTGACGCGGCGAAACTGAGTTCGATGGTGCGCGAGAACGTGATCGCGCAACTGGCGAATATCCAGACTCACCCGAGTGTGCGTCTGGCACAGGAAAAAGGCCTGCTGAACCTGCATGGCTGGGTGTATGACATCGAGACCGGCTCGATCGATGCGCTGTCCTCGGACCGCCGCACGTTTGTGCCGCTGGCCGAACAGCCGGCGACTTGCGCGATTCACGCCCAAACCACCCACGCTGCCTGAGCAATTGATCGTTCCCACGCTCTGCGTGGGAACGATCACCAACGATCACCACACGGGGCAGTCCGGGTCAGCGTTTTACGCTGAGGTCGACCTGAGTCATGCGGCTGCGCACGGTGAACACGCCATCACCCGACAAGATCGCACTGCGCGCAAACAAGCGCCCACTCTCCCAGTTCGAAAGGCCCAGTTCCGGCTTGTTCAGCGCGTACTGGCCGTCGACCCAACGAGTAATGCCGTTGCCCACGAACGGCGCATTCACCGCGTTGTAAAAGCGCTCCTGCACCTGCGCATCTTCACTGATCAACGACACGGTGAACTGCGGGCTATGACGGTTGAACAGCGCAATCGCCTGGTCCAGGTCATCGACGACCATCAGGCTGACCTCAGGGGTTTCCTCCCATTCCCACTCGCGACCTAGATCAGCTTCCGCCAATGGCTCGGCCAACGCCTCAGTCTGATAACCCTCGGCGCGATACACCTCGACCGTCGCGTTCTGCCACTCAGCCGGCAGATAACCTTCACTGCCCTCGACGATGTGCAATTTGCAGCCTTGCCCACGCGCGATGCCGGCCTGCTGCAATGCACCGAGAAACAACGGCAGCAATTCAACCGCACGCTCGCGCTGAATCAGGCAAACGTTCAGCGTGTTGCAGACTTTGCGGTCCAGCGAGTTACGCACCACCGCCGCAAAACGTGTGGCATCGGCAGCACGATCGGCAATCAGCCACGCTCCACCCGTACCGTGCAGGCTGACGGCGGTGCCGGCCTGCTGGGCGATGCTGCCGAGTTGACTGACCGCACGCCCCGAACCGCGCGCCACCGCCAGCGACAGACGTCGGTCGGCGAACATCGCCCAGCCGGCCGCATGATTGACGCTTTCCACTAACGACACCGCACCGGCGGGCAAACCGGCATCGGCCAGCGCCGGGTTCAAGGCATGAGTAACGATGGCTTGCGCGGTGCCCAAAGCATCGCTGCCAATGCGTAACACCGCGGTGTTGCCGGTGCGCAGGACACCGGCGGCATCGGCGAACACGTTCGGCCTCCCTTCGAAGACAAAAGCGACGATGCCCAACGGCGAGATGACTTGCTCGACCTTCCAGCCATCGTGTTCGACGCTGCTGATGACTTTGCCCCGGGTCGGCGCGGCATCACGCCAGGCGCGCAGGCCGGCGATCATGTCGTTGCGCATGCGCTCATCGGCGAGCAAGCGGGTGGTCGAGCGGCCACGCGCCTTGGCCCGCTCGATATCGGCAAGGTTGGCCGAGGCAATGTTCGCCCAGCACTCCGGGGTTTCCAGGCGTTGTGCGAACAGGTCGAAAAATTGGCTGATCGCTTCATCCGAGACCGCCGACAACGCGGTAAACGCCGCTGCCGCGCGCTCGATTGCCACCGCCGCTGCTTGCTGATCAGCCACCGGAATCAGCAACAACTCGCCGCTCACCTGCTCCACCAGCAGGTGGTCACCGGGCTGAAAACGCGCGGCCAGTTCGGGGCTGACCACGGTGACGCGGTTACCGGCGAAAGGGATCGGCGTGCCAGCGACGAGACGTTCGAGTGCAAGAGACATGAAGCGGATTCACCATGCAGGGAGCGGTCGGAAAATGTATAGGAACACCCTCCTCCCAGGCAACCCAAAACCCTTGTGGACAACAACATCCTGTGGGAGCGAGCCTGCTCGCGAAAGCGGTGGATCCGATACATCAATGTTGGCTGACCTGCCGCCTTCGCGAGCAAGCTCGCTCCCACAGGGTTTGGGGTGTTTGGCGGATCGGGTCAGAAGACCGACCAGCCGATCCGCGCGCTGAGCATTTCCAGCGCCGCCATCCCTGCCAGCGAGTTACCGGCGGCATTCAATTCCGGCGACCACACGCACACGGTGAACTGCCCCGGCACCACCGCAACAATCCCGCCACCGACGCCACTCTTGCCCGGCAGCCCGACGCGATAGGCAAAGTTGCCCGCCTCGTCATACAGCCCGCTGGTGGCCATGATCGAGTTGACCTGCTGGGTCTGGCGCCGCGTCAGAACCTGCTCGCCGCTGTGCTTGCAATAACCGTCGTTGGCCAAAAAGCAGAAGGCCCGCGCCAGGTCAATGCAGTTCATCCGTAAGGCGCAATGGCTGAAGTAACTGCGCAACACCGCCTCGACGTCATTGTGGAAATTGCCGAACGACTGCATCAGATACGCCATCGCTGCGTTGCGCGCGCGGTGCTGGTATTCGGAGTCGGCGACTTTGCCGTCGATCATGATCTGCGGGTTGCCCGACAGGCGCCGGACAAAGTCGCGCATCGACAGAGTCGGTGCGGCGAAGCGTGATTGATTGATGTCGCAGATCACCAGCGCGCCGGCGTTGATGAATGGATTACGCGGCCGACCACGCTCGAACTCCAGCTGCACCAGCGAGTTGAACGGCTGGCCGGAAGGCTCGTGACCGAGGCGCTCCCAGATCGCCTCGCCGGAATGATCGATGGCCTGCACCAGGCTGAACACCTTGGAAATACTCTGCACCGAGAACGGCGTTTCGGCGTCACCGGCGCAGTACATCTCGCCGTCGTTGCCGTACACGGCGATGCCCAGTTGATTAGCCGGCACGGTGCCGAGGGCGGGAATGTAGTCAGCCACTTTGCCCTGCCCGATCAGGGGCCGGACAGCGTCAAGGATCTCGTTCAACAGCGCTTGCATGCCGGGTTCCGAAGTCTCGCCCCATGGGATCGCGGGGACACTGGGGCTAGACGCTGCGCAGGCTCGTTGGATCACACAGGATTGAGGTGAAGGGGGCGTGTGTATTGCAATGTATATGGCGACCGCGCAGACACACCAGGCGTGGAAAGCCGACCGCCGGCGACACATCGCCGATACACCGCGACGCTGAAATACCCCGGTCGAAATCACTTCCCCCCTCGTACCGGAGAACTCCCATGCTCACCCTCAAAACCCTGCACCAGTACCTCGACCGCGCCGGACTCTGGCTCGCGCCATTGACCCTGCGGCTGTTCATCGCCTGGGAGTTTTTCGAGTCAGGCCTGGAGAAATTCAACGGCCAGAACTGGTTCGAAGATATTCAGGACAAGTTCCCGTTTCCCTTTGATCACCTGCCGGCGACGCTGAACTGGGAGCTGTCGATGTGGGTGGAGTTGATCGGCGCGCTGGCGATTCTGCTCGGCTTCGGTACGCGTATTTCCGCGCTGGCGCTGATCGTGGTGACCGTCGTTGCCACCGCCGCCGTGCACTGGCCGGCCGACTGGTCGAGCCTCAGCGAGCTGGCGCAGGGTTACGCCATCACCAACAAGGGCTTCGGCAACTTCAAGCTGCCGGCGATCTATCTGGCCGCACTGCTGGCACTGGTGTTTGCCGGGGCCGGTCGTTTGAGTGTCGATGCGGCGCTGGCCAGTCGCTTCTGGCAGCGCCGCGATCGTTGATGCTCAGTGCGCGCCGTCGAGACCCGCCAGCAACGCGCTGTCGCGGCTGTAGATATCGGGTGCATAGCGCACGTGGCCATCGCTGCCGACTTGCGCAGTCCAGTAGGTCATCAGGATCGGCACCGGCGCAGACAAGCGGAATTCATGCGTGGTGCCGGTCGCCAAGAGTGTTTCAGTGCGGGCCTTTTCTGCCGGGCTGAGCAGCAGGTCACGCAGTTGCATTGGATGCTCGACCCGCACGCAACCGGAGCTGAACGCCCGTGGGCCTTTGTCGAACAGCGCCTTGCTCGGCGTGTCATGCAGGTACACCGAAAACGGGTTGGGGAAGCGAATGACCATTTGCCCCAGCGGATTACGCGGCCCGGCGTCCTGGCGCAGGAGGATGTTACCGGGGTTGTCCCAGTCGATGTCCGCAGCCGCCAATGGCTGGCCGTTGGCGTCGAGAACCTGCAGGTTCTGGCGACTGAGGAAGGTCTGATCCTTGCGGATCGCCGGCAGCTTGTCTTCTTTCCAGATGGTCGGCGGCACGGTCCAGGTCGGATTCAAGGTCAGCCGGGTGACGCGGGATTTCAGCAGTGGCGTCTGGCGTTCGGCACGACCGACCTGGGTGCGGGTCTGCCACACCGCCTGGCCGCCCTGATACAGGGTCAGCTCGGCGGCGGCGACATTGACCAGCAAACCATCGGGTTCCATGTCCTGGGCCATCCAGCGAAAACGCTCGAGGTTGACCCGCAGTTGTTCGCGGCGCGTCAACGGGCTGATGTTGAGTTCGGCAATCGTCCCCGGCCCGACCACGCCGTCAGCCTGCAACGAATGGTTGGCCTGAAAACTCTTCACCGCCTCCACCAGCACGCCCTCGTAGGCATTGCCGGGCGTGCCGACGGCATGCGTCAGGTAGCCTTCGTTGAACAAGCGCTGAGCCAGTTCCGGCACGCGTTTGTCTTCCATCGCCGGGCGCAGCAGCGGCCCGTTACCGACTGACTGCCATTGCGGCAAGGCTTTCAGGCGTTGCGCGGCATACAGATGGCGCAGGCTCTGGTACTGCGCCAGACGTGGCCGGGCGAGGTCGAACGCCGCCGGGATGTCGTGCATGCCCGGCACGGCAATCGCCAACAATTCCGCCTGACGGTCACGCGGGGTGTCGTCGGCATGCCACAGCGGTTCGAAATGCGATTGCAGCAGGCGCCCGTAATGCAGATCCTGCAGGGCTTGCAGGTAGTAGCGACTGATGTCGATATCAGCGCACAACTCACCGTCCTGCGGTGCGCTTGGCGCCACCGGATAGCGTTTCGGATTCAGACCATCGTCAGCCAAAAGCTGCAATTGCGCCTGCAACGCCTGCAATCGTCCGGACTCACTGGCCCACACCGGCATCCAGTCCTGCCGCGCATAGAAACCCTGCAACTGCGACAGCGCCGGGCCGTTCAGATGCGCAGCAATCGCTGGGCATGACTGCGGCAGGCTGATCAGCACCGCCTGCAACGGACTTTGCGGCTCGACGGGCATTTCCGCCGGCGGCGTTGGCAGCGTTTGCAGGGGCGGCAGCGGCTCATCGGCACAAGCGACAAACGGCGCAGCGATCAGGCAAATGCTCAAGTAGCATGCGTACTTTTTGAACAACTGCTTTACTCCAATCCATGGCCGTCTCGATGACGGTCAACCTTACATCAGGTGCGCTGAACAGTCAGGCTCGATCAACGGGCTTGCCGGTAACGACTGGGAGTCAGGAGCCAAGTGCCAAACAAGTAGCAAGTGAGGACACTTTATAAATGTTGACGTTTTTGCGCCGACTTCTGCTGACCACCGCGACCCTCGTCGCCGTGACCAGTCCAGCATTTGCCGCCGGCAAGCCATCGCCGGTTCTCTACAACAGCCTCGCGCACGCCGCGCCAGAACTCAATCCCCAGGCGCTGAAAGGTGCTCTGAACGCCATGCAATGTGCGGTCAACAACGGTGCAAAACCGTCGCGCCACCTGGCAATCATCGATTACTCGCAACCGTCGACCGAGCGCCGCTTGTGGATTTTCGACCTGAGCAAACAGAAGTTGGTTCTACGCGATCTGGTCGCCCACGGTTCCAACTCCGGGGAAAACTTCGCCACGCAGTTTTCCAACCGTGAGGGCAGTTACCAGTCCAGCCTCGGCCTGTTCCGCACCCAGGAAAGCTACGAAGGCACCCACGGTTATTCGTTGCGCATGGACGGTCTTGAGCCGGGCTTCAACGACATGGCCCGCGACCGCGCCATCGTCATCCACGCCGCCAGTTACGTGAACCCGTTGTGGAGCAAGCGTCAGGGCCGCATCGGTCGCAGCCAGGGCTGCCCGGCGGTACGACCGCAGATTGCCAGGCAAGTGATCGACCGCCTGAAGAATGGCCAGTTCATGTTCTCGTGGTACCCCGATCAACGCTGGCTGAAGTCCTCGCCGTACCTCAATTGCCAGCCGCAACAGGTGGCGAGCATCCTCAATACCCACGCCAGTTAACCCGCATTACCTGCCCCCCGGTAAATGCCGGGACTGAAACCCAACCTGTAGGAGCTGCCGAAGGCTGCGATCTTTTGATCTTGTTTTTTACACGCAAGATCAACAGATCGCAGCCTTCGGCAGCTCCTACAGGGGGTGGTTTTGATTACAGTTTTGTCATTCAGCTGTCGGTTTGCCGTGCGGATCGCTCGGTAGCCTGATGTTGTCCCGGCGCCAATGCCGATCAACTCCGACCACTGAGTGACTGATCATGAAAACCCTTCTGCTCGCCATCACCGCCCTCCTCGCCACCGGTTCTGCGTTCGCTGCGAACATGCCCGACACCGCCGTGATTCATGACAAGAGTGGCTTCTACGTCAATCTGGATGTCGACAAAGTCCTCGCAAGCACCGATATTTCACAGGCGTGCGGCGTGGTGCCGGCGCAGTTGAATTACCTCGACCATCAGGGTCGCGAGCATGTGCTGAACTATGAAGTACAGGGCAGCGGCTGCATCAATGACCATTGAGGCTGATCGATGAATATTCTGGTTGTCGAAGACGAACCCAAAGCGGGCAATTACCTGCTCAACGGTTTGCAGGAACTGGGCTACAGCGTCAGCCTCGCGCGCAATGGCGCCGACGGTCTGCACCTGGCGCTGGAGCACAGCTTCGACGTGATCGTGCTGGATGTGATGATGCCGAAAATGGATGGCTGGGAAGTGCTGCGCCGGCTGCGCAAGGAAGCCGACACGCCGGTGCTGTTCCTCACCGCTCGCGATGACATCGCCGACCGCGTCAAAGGCCTGGAGCTGGGCGCCGACGACTACCTGATCAAACCGTTTTCCTTCGCTGAACTGGTCGCCCGTTTGCGCACCCTGACCCGGCGCGGGCCGATTCATGAAGACGAACAATTGCAAGTCGCCGACCTGCAGATCGACGTGCTCAAACGCCGTGTCACGCGCGCCGGGGTGCGCATCGCCCTGACCAACAAGGAGTTTGCGCTGTTGCAATTGTTCGCCACGCACACCGGTCAAGTGCTGGCGCGCTCGTTGATTGCCTCACGGGTATGGGACATGAATTTCGACAGCGACACCAACGTGGTCGATGTCGCCGTGCGCCGTTTGCGGGCGAAGGTCGACGACCCGTTCCAGCTCAAGTTGATCCACAGCGTGCGCGGTATCGGCTACCGCTTCGACACGCAAGCATGAGCACCAATCGCCCATATTCGCTGACCTTGCGCCTGGCGCTGGTGTTCGCTCTGCTCGCTTTCGGATCGCTGGCCGGCCTCGGCGCGGCACTGTACAGCGAGCTGGAAGAGCAACTGATTCGGCGCGATGACATTTCGCTGGTCAGCCGCGTCGATCAATTGCGCACGTTCCTCAACGACAGCAACACCCTTGAGCTGATCAAGAACAAACCGGCGCTGTTCCAGAACATGCTCGGCAACCGCGAAGCGCTGCTGACCATCGGCGCACCGGGGCAACCGCCGTTGCTGGTGGTCAACCCGGGCAATCTGGCCACGCCGACGTTGCCGGCGGTGCCCATCGATCAGGCGATGACGCTCAAAGACGTGCAGCATCTGCCGAGTGTCGCCGGCGTGCCGTTTTCGGCGGTGGCGGCGCGGATCGATTCCGGCGAACTGGGCAATCTGCAAGTCACCACCGGGCGCCTGATGAGCGAGCGCACGGCGATGCTCGCCAATTACCGCTTGAGTGTTTATGGCCTCGCGTCATTGGCGGCGCTGGTGTTGGCGCTGATCGGTTGCCTGTTGGTGTATCGGGGTTTGCTGCCGTTGCGACGCTTGGCCAGACATGCGCATGGCATCGGTGTCGGCAACCTCGGCGAGCGCCTCGACAGCCACGGCGCACCGCGCGAATTACTGCCGATGATCGAGGCGTTCAACGCCATGCTCGATCGCCTCGCCAAAGGCTTTGCGCAGTTGAGCCAGGTCTCGACCGACATGGCCCATGAGCTGCGTACGCCGATCAATAATCTGCTCGGCGAAACTCAGGTCGCGCTGCATCAGAACCGCAGCATCGAGGCCTACCAGCAGTTGCTCGCCTCCAACGTCGAAGAATTGGAACGGCTGACGCGGATGCTCGACAACATGCTGTTTCTGGCGCGCACCGATCCGGCCAGTGCCCTGAGCCAGCGTCAGGAGCTGGACGCGGCGGATGAGATGCAGCGCATCGCCGATTACTTTGAAGGCCTGGCGGCGGATGTCGGCGTGTGCATCGAGGCTCGTGGCAGCGGCGTGATTTGGGCCGAACCAATGCTGTTGCGGCGGGCGCTGGCCAATCTGTGCGCGAATGCGATCAAGTACGGCGCGGCGGATTCGACGGTGCAGGTGGAAGCGATTGCCGAAGTGGATGGCAGTTATCTGCGGGTGCGCAATCAGGGCGCTACGATTGCACCTGAGCATCTGGCGCGACTGTTCGAGCGCTTCTACCGCGTTGACCAGTCCCGCGAACGCTCGGCGCAATCCAACGGTCTGGGCCTGTCGATCGTCGCGACCATCATGCAACTGCATCAGGGCCGGTACAGTGCAAGCAGCGCGGATGGCGAGACCTGCTTCGAACTGTTCTTCCCCGCCCGCCAAGCATCGTCATTGACTGTGAAACCGCCATCGCTGGCAAGCCAGCTCCCACAATGATTGATGCTGAGCCTAAATCTTTGGCCAGCTCAAACCCCTGTGGGAGCGGGGGCTTGCTCGCGAAAGCGCAGTGTCAGTCACCAGCGATGCTGGCTTTGCCGGCCTCTTCGCGAGCAGGCTCGCTCCTACAGTTGAACGGCGCTCGGCTGAAAATCCGCTGAACAACTCGATCCCTTGTGGGAGCGGGCTTGCTCGCGAAAGCGCAGTGTCAGTCACCAGAGATGCTGGCTTTGCCGGCCTCTTCGCGAGCAGGCTCGCTCCTACAGTTGAACCGTGCTCGGCTGGAAATTCGCTGATCAACTCGGTCCCCTGTGGGAGCTAGCCTGCTAGCGAAAGCGCAGTGTCAGTCACCAGCGATGCTGGCTTTGCCGGCCTCTTCGCGAGCAGGCTCGCTCCTACAGTTGAACCGTGCTCGGCTGAAAATCCGCTGAACAACTCGATCCCTTGTGGGAGCGGGCTTGCTAGCGAAAGCGCAGTTTCAGTCACCAGCGATGCTGGCTTTGCCGGCCTCTTCGCGAGCAGGCTCGCTCCTACAGTTGAACCGTGCTCGGCTGAAAATTCGCTGAACAACTCGGTCCCTTGTGGGAGCGGGCTTGCTCGCGAAAGCGCAGTTTCAGTCACCAGCGATTCTGGCTTTGCCGGCCTCTTCGCGAGCAGGCTCGCTCCTACAGTTGAACGGCGCTCGGCTGAAAATTCGCTGAACAACTTGGTCCCCTGTGGGAGCTAGCCTGCTCGCGAAAGCGCAGTGTCAGTCACCAGCGATGCTGGCTTTGCCGGCCTCTTCGCGAGCAGGCTCGCTCCTACAGTTGAACCGTGCTCGCTGAAAATTCGCTGAACAACTCGGTCCCCTGTGGGAGCTAGCCTGCTAGCGAAAGCGCAGTGTCAGTCACCAGAGATGCTGGCTTTGCCGGCCTCTTCGCGAGCAGGCTCGCTCCTACAGTTGAACCGTGCCCGGCTGAAAACTCGCTGATCAACTCGGTCCCCTGTGGGAGCTAGCCTGCTAGCGAAAGCGCAGTGTCAGTCACCAGCGATGCTGGCTTTGCCGGCCTCTTCGCGAGCAGGCTCGCTCCTACAGTTGAACCGTGCTCGGCTGAAAACTCGCTGATCAACTCGATCCCCTGTGGGAGCGGGCTTGCTCGCGAAAACGGAGTGTCAGTCACCAGCGATGCTGGCTTTGCCGGCCTCTTCGCGAGCAGGCTCGCTCCTACAGTTGAACCGTGCTCGGCTGGAAATTCGCTGATCAACTCGGTCCCCTGTGGGAGCTAGCCTGCTAGCGAAAGCGCAGTGTCAGTCACCAGCGATGCTGGCTTTGCCGGCCTCTTCGCGAGCAGGCTCGCTCCTACAGTTGAACGGCGCTCGGCTGAAAATCCGCTGAACAACTTGGTCCCCTGTGGGAGCTAGCCTGCTAGCGAAAGCGCAGTGTCAGTCACCAGCGATGCTGGCTTTGCCGGCCTCTTCGCGAGCAGGCTCGCTCCTACAGTTGAACGGCGCTCGGCTGATGATCAACGCCATGAGCATCAACGCCACCGCGACGCCAAAGGTAATGTGCAAACCACTGGCGATGGCGCTTGCAGGCGCCTGCGTCGGATCCCCTGCCGCCAGCGCAAACACCGCGCCCATCACCGCCGCGCCGGTGATCAAGCCGAGGTTGCGCGCCAGCCCGAGCATCGCCGATACCACGCCACGCTGATCCTGACCGACGCCCGCCATCAACCCGGTGTTGTTGGCCGCCTGAAACAACGCATAACTGACAGCGACCAACGCGATCGACAACAAATACCCCGCCAGCCCCAGACTCATCGGCAGGAGCGCCAACAAACCGCAACCACAGGCCATCGCGAGCAACGCGCCCGGCACGATCCGCCGCGCACCGAAGCGATCCACCAGACGTCCGGCCGGCACCCCGCCAAACGCAGACAACAAAGGCCCGACCGACAACGCCAAACCAACCACGGCACTGCTCAGCCCCAACCCGCGACTGAGGTAAAACGGCCCGACCACCAGCGTGGTCATCATCACGGTCGTCACCAGCAAGGTCAGCGCCAGGCTGCTGCTCAATCGACGGTCGCTGAACAGCGCCAAGCGAATCAGCGGCGCCTTGGCCCTCTTCTCGACCACAAGGAACAACCCCGCGCCGCCCAGGCTGGCCAGCAGCAACGGCAGCGTGAAACCTTCAAGCGTCATCGCCAGCGCATAGGCCGCCAGCGTCAATACCAGCACCGCACTGCCAGGATAATCAAACGCGACACGCGGCCCCGTTGGCCGATCCGCCGGCAGATAGCGATACACCAACCACGCATTGAGCAAGCCCAATGGCACGTTGAGCAGAAAAATCGCCTGCCAGCCGACATGGGCCATCAACAGTCCACCCAGCGATGGCCCGAGGGTGGTGCCGGTGGCTGACATCGTCGCCAGCAAACCCATCGCGCTGCCCGCCCGCGCCTTGGGCACCGCATCGGCGACCAACGCCATCGTCAAGGCAAACATGATCGCCGCGCCGACGCCCTGCACCGCCCGTGCGCCGATCAGCCAGGCAAGTCCCGGGGCCAATGCGCAGGCCAACGAAGCGCTGGTGAAAATGCCGATCCCGGTCAACAACAAGCGACGCCGACCGAAGCCATCACCGAGACGCCCGACGCTGACAATCAATGTAGTGATCGCCAGCAGATAGGCGAGCACGATCCATTGCACTTGTTGAAACGTCGCATCGAACGCCGCCGCGAGGATCGGCAAGCCGGCGTTGGCGATGCTGGTGTCCAGTGACGGCATCAACATCGACAGGGCCAGACTGGTCAACGCCCATCGGGCAGGAGTGCTTAGAGATTCTCGAGGCATGGCGGGCTCGCAGTGCAAAGGTCAATCGCCATAGCCTGAGCCTCGACAACACACGGCGCAAGACGCATGCTTTGCACTCGACAACTGCATGGAACGCCATGTCATGAGCGCGCCTGACCTCAACCTGCTGATCACCCTCGACGTATTGCTGCGCGAAGGCAGCGTCGCCCGCGCCGCGAAATGCCTGCGGCTTAGCCCGTCGGCCATGAGCCGCGCCCTCGCCCGGCTGCGCGAAACCACCGGCGATCCGTTACTGGTGCGGGCCGGACGAGGCCTGGTGCCGACGCCGCGCGCACTGGAGTTGCGCGAACGGGTCAGTCATCTGGTGCAGGAGGCCGAGGCGGTTCTGCGGCCGGCCGAAGTGCTTGATCCGGGCCGATTGCAACGCACCTTCACCCTGCGCAACACCGACGGTTTTGTCGAAACCTTTGCCGCCGCCCTGCTCGCGCGCATCGGCAAAGAAGCGCCGGGGGCACGCCTGCGTTTTGTGCAAAAGGCCGACAAGGACAGCACGCCGCTGCGCGAAGGCCGTGTCGATCTGGAAACCGGCGTGGTCGACGACAGCACCGACCCGACGCTGCACAGCCGCATCCTGTTTCAGGATCAGTGGATCGGTGTGGTACGCGAGGGGCATCCGTTGAGCGCGGGAAAAATCACCAGCAAGCGCTTTGCCGGCGGCGAGCACATTCTCATTTCACGACGCGGCCGCAGCAGCGGCCCTGTGGACGAAGCGCTGCTCGCGCTCGGACTGACGCGAGACATCGTCACCTCATTTGGCGGTTTCTCGGCGGCGCTGACGCTGGTGCGTGAGTCAGACCTGATCGCGACCGTTCCGCAACGTCACACCAGCAAACTGCGCACCGGCCTGCACAGTTTTACTCTGCCATTCGAGATGCCGGACATCAGCGTGTCGATGCTCTGGCACCCGCGCATGGACGCTGATCCGGCGCATCGCTGGTTGCGCGAGTGTGTGCGGCAAGTCTGCGCCTAACGCGCGTCGCCACCGGCCGGTTTGTAGAAGAGGAATTTTTTCGTTTCGGCGGTCTTGGTGTATTCCTTCGCCCAGCTCGGATGAACGTTGCGGTCGTGGAAATACAGCGCGCCATGGGTGCGATCCGGGAGCTGCCGGTTCAAGGCCTTGCCGGCGATTTCCTTGGCCAGCGCGTACTCGGCGTCTTCCTTGACCTGATCGGGCTTGCCATCGCACCACCAGGAAAACTGGCAGCTCTTGGTTTCCGAACCCTGCTTGACCACCTCGCAAACGGTGCCGGGGAAACCGTCGTGGCCGAGGCGATTCATCACCACGTTGGCCACGGCTTCCATTTCCGGGGTGTCCTTGCCTTTGGCTTCCCAGTAGATACTCCGTGCCAGACAGGTGATCGGATCGTCCAGTGGTGCAGTGCCTGCCGGGTCGACTGCTTGCACTTCGGTGGGCGTGATGGCCTCGGATTTTGGTGCCGGGGCGGCACTGACTTTGTCCGCGGCTTTCTCTTCCAGCACCTGGGCTTTCTCTTCGGCCTTGGCTTTGACCGGGGCCTGATCGGTGGCCCAGGCTGCGCCTGCCAACAGGGTGAATACGAGACAACCCGCCCAGCCTTTCAATCCCATGTCGTTTCTTCCGGCAGCGCCCGCATCGGGCAAGGTGTTGCGTGGGTGAGACGCCCGGCTCCCGGGGTCTTCGCTGAGTGTAGACGGCAAACTGCCAGATAAAGTTGCGCAGAAAAAAACACTCGGATGAAGAAAAAGACATTGCACCCACCGGGGGCCTTTCGCGCATCATGGGTGCATTCAGCTCAAGGGAGATTTCCATGCGCTTCATGCCATTCGTTTTGCGTTGTGCCGCGTTGTCCGCAGGCGTGTTGTTGGCTATCCCGGCCATGGCCGGCGATGAGTCGCAACTGATCGAATCGATCAACAGCTATCGCAGCCAGCCGCAACGTTGCGGCACTCAGGCGTCGAATGAACTGCCACCGCTGTCGGCCGATCCCCGGCTGAGACTTCGCGCCACCGGTGCTGTCGATCTGCAGCAAGCCATGGCCAGCGCGAGCTATCCGATGGTCAATGTGCAGGCGATCACCCTTAACGGTCCGCGCGATGCGGCGTCGGCGATGCAGGCAATCAAGGAAAGCTTCTGTCAGGTGGTGCTTGATCCGCAGTTTGTCGATGTCGGTGTCAGCCGCGACGACCGTGACTGGCGCATCGTGTTGGCGCGACCGCTGCTGTCGGCCAGACTCGGTGATGGGCAAAGTGAAGGGCAAAAGCTGCTGAGTGAACTCAACGTCGCCCGCAGTCAGGCGCGTCAGTGCGGCGGTCAGGCATTTGCCGCTGCTGCACCACTGGCCTGGAATGCGACCCTGGGCACGATCTCCCAGGATCACAGCCGCGACATGGCCAACAACAATTATTTCGACCACAAGGACCGCGACGGCCGCACCCCGGGCGACCGCGCGGAGCTCGCCGGCTACAGCGGCCAACTGGTCGGCGAAAACATCGCCGCCGGGCAAGACACCGTGCACAAGGTCGTCGAAGGCTGGCTCGCCAGCCCCGGCCACTGCGCCAACCTGATGAACCCGCAATACAAGGAACTCGGCGCCGCCTACGCGACCGATCCGAAAAGCAGCGCCGGCATCTACTGGACCGCGATGTTCGGCGCGCAATAACTCAAATATCAACAGCACCACAGAACCAAAGTGGGAGTGGGCTTGCTCACGAAAGCCTCCGCACATTCAACATCGATTTCGCCTGACCTGACGCCTTCGCGAGCAAGCCCGCTCCCACAGTGGATTAGAGGTGAATGGAGGGTTTGGGCATTGCCGAAATCGAAAGTGGGAGTGGGCTTGCTCACGAAGGCGTCGGCACATTCAACAGCGATTTCGCCTGACCTGACGCCTTCGCGAGCAAGCCCGCTCCCACAGTGGATTAGAGGTGAATGGAGGATACCGAGCTGGGCCGAAATCAAGAGTCATACCCAGATTGCGTCCCACAATGGGTAATCACCCAGCTTTTCCACCAAGCCTGCCCGTAATGGGTTGGCAACGACATATCGGGCCAGTTTTACCAAGTCCTCCTCCTTACGCAGAGCATGGTCATGAAAGCTTTGTTGCCAGAGACTGCCTGTTCGACCGGTTGCCTTGTTGATTGACCGAGTACTCAAAGATTTCGCTTCGCACATCAGTTCGCCAAGTGTTCCTTTCTGCAGTTGGATCAACCAATGAAAGTGATCCGGCATAACTACCCAAGCCAACGTTTCGGCGAAGCCCTCCTCCTGTGCCCGTTTGAACTGCTGTACGACCAACCTGCCAAGTCTGTAATCCCTGAAAATCGGAACTCTTCCCATGGTGTTGGCAGTTAGAAGATAAATACGATTGCCTTCGCTAAATCGGCCGGCTCTGAGGCGATGGGATGAAAAGCGTCCGGGCATTCCTTTGCCTTGTTCATGATTGAGTTCAAGAAAAGGCTAGATCAGCACGGCGAAGATCGGAGCCATGTTTGATGGCAGGATGTGTCCCAGCACCGAATCCAATGTGGGAGTGGGCTTGCTCACGAAGGCGTCGGCACATTCAACAGCGATTTCGCCTGACCTGACGCTTTCGCGAGCAAGCCCGCTCCCACAGTGGAGTGCTGATGAGTGAAGGATTAGGACATTGCCGAAATCGAAAGTGGGAGTGGGCCTCTCACGAAAGCGTTGGCACATTCAACAGCGATTTCGCCTGACCTGACGCCTTCGCGAGCAAGCCCGCTCCCACAGTGGATTGCAGGTGAATGGAGGGTTTTGGCATTGCCGAAATCGAAAGTGGGAGTGGGCTTGCTCACGAAGGGGCCGGCATATTCACCATCGATTTCGATTTCGCTTTCGAGGCAAAGAATTTCATCATCGACGGGATCAATCAGCCGGTCATTAACAGTGATTGGACGGCTTTGAAAGTTGCTCATAACCTGCGCGGACCAAACTCTTTAAACAGAGGGTTTATACCTGCGAGGCTGTCATGTCAGAGCGTGTCTTGATCGATGGTTACAACCGCCGCGTCGATTATTTGCGCATGTCGGTGACCGACCGCTGCGACTTCCGCTGCGTCTACTGCATGGCCGAAGACATGCAATTCCTGCCACGGCAAAAAATCCTGACCCTGGAAGAGATTTATCAATTGGCGCAGAGCTTTGTCGCACTCGGGACGCGCAAAATTCGTCTGACCGGTGGCGAGCCGCTGATCCGCCCCGGCGTGGTCAAGCTCTGCGAGCAGATCGCCGCCCTGCCCGGCCTGCGTGAGCTGTGCATGACCACCAACGGCTCGCAGCTCGGCAAACTCGCTGCGCCGCTGTTCGATGCCGGGGTCAAACGCCTCAACGTCAGCCTCGACAGCCTCGATCCGCAGCGCTTCAAGCAAATGACCCGCACCGGCGATCTGGCGCAGGTGATCAACGGCATCGATGCCGCGCGCAAGGCCGGTTTCACCCGCACTAAACTCAATGTCGTGGTGATGCACGGCCGCAACGATCAGGAGATCAACGATCTGGTGCGGTTTGCGATTGACCGTCAACTCGACATTTCCTTCATCGAGGAAATGCCGCTGGGGATCATCAGAGAACACAGTCGCGCCGAGTCGTTTTTTTCCAGTGCGCAGGTGCGCGAAAAGATCGCCGAGCGCTATACCTTGATTGACTCGGCGGAATCGACTCAAGGTCCGTCGCGCTACTGGCGGCTGGCCGAGGCGCCGGAGATTCGCCTGGGTTTTATCTCCCCGCACAGCCACAATTTTTGCGGCACCTGCAACCGCGTGCGGCTCACCGTCGAAGGGCGCCTGCTACTGTGTCTGGGTAACGAGCAATCGGTGGATTTGAAAGCCGTATTGCGCGCCCATCCGGGGCAACCGCAACGGCTGGAGAAAGCCATCATCGAGGCAATGAAACTCAAGCCGTATCGACATAATTTCGAAGTGAACGACGATGTCCAGGTCGTGCGGTTCATGAACATGACCGGCGGCTGATCCGCCATCTCCATGGGTTATCGGAACCGCACAGCATGATCATCAGGCCCAAGGTCAATCAGTTCGCCATTCTCTTCACCCTTAAGGGCTCGATCGCCAAACGCATCGCCCTGCGCACGCTGATGGTGACTCTGCTGGCTTCGGCCATCGTGCTGGTGGAAATCCTCCATCCGAGCAACTTCACCAAGGTCAACGCGACGCCGTTTACCTTGCTCGGTTTGTCGTTGTCGATCTTCATGAATTTTCGCAACAACGCCTGTTATGACCGCTGGTACGAGGCGCGCAAGGCGTGGGGCGAGGTGATCGTGCAGATTCGCTCGGTGATTCGCGAAACCCATGTGATTCGTGAGTCCGTTGCGCGCAAGCCGTTGTTGCTCAATCTGTGCGGTTTTGCCCATGCGCTGAACGCGCGTTTGCGCAAGGAGAGCGAGGCGGATGCGAGCAGCCAGTGGGTCACGCCCAAACCCGATCCGCAGACGCCGGACTACAGCGGACGGATCCTGCAAACGGTCGGCCAGCAGTGTTCCGATCTGCATCAAAACGGCGAGTTGAGCGAGTGGCGCTACATGCTGCTGGCCAACCATCTGACCAGCCTGACCCAAGCGCAAGCGGTGTGCGAACGGATCAAAACCACGCCGCTGCCGTTTCCATACACGCTGCTGTTGCACCGCACGATTTATCTGTTTTGCATCCTGCTGCCGTTCGCCATGGCCGAACCGCTGGGCTGGCTGACGCCGCTGTTTACGGCGATTGTCAGCTACACGTTTTTTGGCCTGGATGCGATTGCCGACGAACTGGAAGACCCCTTCGGCCGCGACGAAAACGACCTGCCGACCGATGCGCTGGTGCGCACCATCGAGCGCGACATCCTCGCCGAACTTGGCGCCGAAGTACCGCCGGCACTGAAGCCGGTGGACTATGTCCTGAGCTGATCCTTAGCTCTGCAAACACCTCAAAACCCTGTGGGAGCGAGCCTGCTCGCGAAAGGTCCCTGTCAGTCACTATCGATGTTGACTGACACGACGCCTTCGCGAGCAGGCTCGCTCCCACAGGGTTTGCGTACACCGCGGATGTTGATGACCACTACAAAACCAATGTGGGAGCGAGCCTGCTCGCGAAGAGGCCCTGTCAGTCACTATCGATGTTGAATGACACGACGCCTTCGCGAGCAGGCTCGCTCCCACAGGGTTTGCGTACACCGCGGATGTTGATGACCACTACAAAACCAATGTGGGAGCGAGCCTGCTCGCGAAGAGGCCCTGTCAGTCACTATCGATGTTGACTGACACGACGCCTTCGCGAGCAGGCTCGCTCCCACAGGTTTGATTTGTGTTGTCGGTTCAGAACAGTTCGTTGAAGGGAATAAAGCGCAGCGGGTCGCCGTGGTTGTGCGTGCTGTTTTCGGGGATTTCTACCAGGCCGTCGGCCCAGGTCGCGCCGAGCAGTACGCCGCAGCTTTGGTTTGGATAGAGCACCGCGTGGCCCGCTTCCAGCTTTACCCGCAGGTATTCACGACGACCGCCAGCCTTGTGCCAATCGAAACCTGCGTCGACCGTGAAGCTCAGCGGCATGACCTCTTCCACGCCCTGCACCCGCAGCAGATACGGTCGCGCCAACAAGCCGAAAGTCACCAGCGCCGACGTCGGATTGCCGGGTAAACCAATCACCGGCACCACGCCGAAATGGCCCACCGTCAGCGGCTTTCCGGGTTTGATCGCGAGTTTCCACAACAGCGGTTTGCCGCTGTCGCGCAGCACTTGTCCAAGGCAGTCGGCGTCGCCGGCAGACACACCGCCGGTGGTCAGAATCAGGTCGGCAGAGACTTGCAATTGTTCAAGCTTGAGCCGCGTCTGCGCCGGATGATCCGGCAGAATTCCGCCATCGATCACCGCACAACCCAGCTCACGCAACCAGTGCCCGAGCAATATGCGATTGCTGTTGTAGATGCTGCCAGGACGCAACGGCTGGCCCGGTTCGACCAGCTCATCGCCGGTCGACAACAACGCCACGCGCGGGCGCCGCACAACATGCAGTTGCGCCAGCCCCTGGCCCGCCGCCACCGCCAGTTCAAACGGGCCGAGGCGTTTACCGGCGCGCAGCAAAATATCGCCGACGCGGTTCTCCTGGCCTTGCGCACGAATGTTCTGGTCAAGCTTCAATGGCTGCAAAAACCGCACACGACCATCGTCCAGCACTTCGACGTTTTCCTGCATCTCCACACAATTGGCGCCCTGTGGTACAGGAGCCCCAGTGAAAATGCGCGCACAAGTTCCCGGCAATAACGCCTGCGGAGCGGCACCCGCGTAAACCCGTTGCGAGACAGTCAGCGGCTGCTGATCCAGATCAGCCAGGTTCAACGCATAACCGTCCATGGCGCTGTTCGGCCACGGCGGCAAATCGAGGGTCGCCACCAGATCACTGGCCAACACCCGGCCACGCGCGTCCTCCAGTGGCAGCACTTCGCTGTCTGCCAGCCGTTGTGCATCGGCCATGGCCAGTAACTGTTCGAGAGCATCCTCGACCGGCATCAATGGCGAACGGCTCATCCGCGCGGTCCGCAAGCTTGCACGGCTTTCAGGTGCGGGACGAAATTGCACGGGCGATGACGGTTGTCGAGTTGCTCGGCGAGGATGCCTTCCCATGCAGTACGGCAAGCACCGGTCGAACCCGGCAGGCAGCACACCAGCGTGCCGTTCGACAGCCCGGCCAACGCACGGCTTTGCACGGTAGAGGTGCCGATATCGAGAATCGAAATCGCGCGGAACAGCTCACCAAAACCATCGATTTTCTTGTCGAGCAAGCAAGCGACCGCTTCCGGCGTGCTGTCACGCCCGGTGAAGCCGGTACCGCCAGTGATCAGCACCACCTGAGTGCCCTCGTCGGCGATCCAGTTCGCCACCTGAGCGCGGATCTTGTACAGATCGTCCTTGAGCAGATTGCGCTCGCTCAGGGTGTGACCGGCTTCCAGCAAACGACTGACCAGCAACTGGCCTGACGTGTCGCTGGCATAGTCGCGGGTATCGCTGACGGTCAGTACGGCAATGTTCAGGGGGACAAACAGGGCATCCGCTTTGGCGCTCATGGCACTCTCCGGCAGTCATTGATCAGATTGCCGAGCAGCCTAAGTGCCACTTATGAGTACTGTCTAATCACTCTGGCCAACCACCCTATCGACCTGCTCTATCGGTCACTTCAATGGCGCTGCAAGCCGATCAAATCGGGGCTGATAGAGCTGATCGACAGGTTTTTAAGTACAACCGATTGGACGAACTGGCACCCAGATGAGATCGTCGCAGCCTGCACTTTCCGTGCGCTGTACCCATCTGCGTCAATACTCAATCAAAAACTCCCCATCGAGCAGGTGCCGTCGTGGACATCAAACAACTCAAGTTCCTGATCGCACTGGATGAAACCCGCCACTTCGGCCAGGCCGCTGCACGCTGCCATATCACCCAGCCGACCCTGTCGATGCGCCTGCGGAATCTGGAAGATGAACTGGATCTGGTGCTGGTCAATCGCGGTCAACGCTTCGAGGGTTTTACTCAGGCCGGCGAGCGCGTACTGGCCTGGGCACGCACGTTACTGGCGGCCCATGACGGTTTGTTCGCGGAAGCGGCGGCGTGTCGCGGGCAACTGGTCGGTAGCTTGCGCCTGGGTCTGGTGCCGCTGAGCAGCTTCAATCCGGTCAATTACATTCAGGGGTTGTCGGGGACTTATCCGGAGTTGAAGTTCAGTCTGTCTTCGCTCAGTTCCGACGAGATCATCGCCGGCCTGGGCAACAATCAACTCGACCTCGGCGTGTGTTACCTGGACCACGTCAACCCGAACTATTTCGAGTTTTTCGAGATCGGCGAAACCCGCGTCGGCCTGCTCTACGACAATCGGCATTTCCATTTCGAGGGCACGCAGATGAGCTGGGAAGACGCCGCCGAATTGCCATTGGGGATGATCACCACCGGCATGCATTACCGAAAATCCATCGACCTGAGCTTCCGCAGTCGCGGACTCAATCCGCAGCCGATTCTGGAAAGCGATTCGACGTACCAACTGTTGCAGGCGATTCACCAAGGCTTCTGCTGCGCGATCATGCCGCTGGACAGTGGCCTGGAAGAGCCGATCGAACACCTGTCGTTCATGCAGTTGCCGGACGCCAGCGTGCTCGCGCCGTTGGGGTTGGTGATGCGCAAGACCGAACCGCGATCGGCGATTGCCGAGAAGTGTTTTGCCGAGGCACGGAAGTTGTTTGGCGTTGAAGTGCCCGCCGAATAATTGATGCTGGATGTCAGAACGCCTTCGCGAGCAAGCCCGCTCCCACAGGCTTTTGTGCCCTCCAAAAACCCTGTAGGAGCTGCCGAAGGCTGCGATCTTTTGATCCGGCCTCCTAAAAAACAAGGTCAAAAGATCGCAGCCTTCGGCAGCTCGAACACACCCCTGTTGATTGAAACACCACCCGTGGCGAGGGGGCTTACCCCCGTTGGACTGCGCAGCAGGCCCAACTTTTTTGGGGCCGCTTCGCGTCTCAACGGAGGCAAGCCCCCTCACCACAAGACTCCTGCCACATCTTGCCTGCACTGGAGGTCACAAGCAGGTGTTCAAGATATTTCACATTGCTCGTTTACACGCCCGCGGATTCCCCCTTACTATCCAGAGCACACCGGTCGGCGAGTCAATCCCGCCACCGACGTTTTCCGCCAACGGAAACACGCGTTATGAGCACGTCACCACAACAACTAAAATCGTTGAACGTCTCCGCTGTGTGCATCCTCTGCCAAAGGGGCCGCGCATGAATCGTATCGTCAATCTCCCCATGGCCCTGCGCCGTTCCAAGCTGCGTCACTCCGCACGCCCGCCGGATATCGCCCTTTAAAACGCTAATGCCTGCCAGTCAGCGATCAATCTGACGGCGAGACCATTGTGGCGAGGGAGCTTGCTCCCGCTGTGGCGCGAAGCGGCCCTCGCCCTTGATCTGAAACGCCGGCGACTGCTGCGCAGTCCAGCGCGAGCAAGCTCTCTCGCCACAGGTTCAGAGTCAGTCCTGACAATCGGGCATTAGCGAAATACCTTTTCTTTTTGATATCCCTGCCAGGACACCCACGCCTGTTGCCGCGTTGTGTCCGGCCCGAATCTGCGCGCCTGTGCGGCGCCATCGTGAGTGATTGAACATGAAATTCGCAGCCATTGAAGACGCCCGCCTGTTCCTCGAACAGAACCCCGATATCGACATGATCGAGTTGTTCATCCTCGACGCCAACGGTGTGCCGCGCGGCAAGTTGCTGCACCGCGAAGAACTGCTTGCCGTCTACGAAAGCGGTCGCCCGTTGCCGAGCACCATCCTCGGTCTGACCGTGCAAGGTGAAGACGTCGAGAACTCCGGTCTGGTCTGGGACGTCGGCGATATCGACTGCCGCGCCTATCCGCTGGAAGGCAGTCTGGTGCGCCTGCCATGGCGGCAGATCCCGACTGCTGCCGTACAGGTCAGCATGCACCCGACCGAGGGCATGCCGGCGAGCATCGCCGACCCACGACACTTGCTGATCAAGGTCATCGACAGCCTCAAGGCCGAGGGTTATCACCCGATAATGGCCTGCGAGCTGGAGTTCTATCTGCTCGACGCCAAGCGCGATCACAACGGCCGACCGCAACCGGCGCTGGACGCCGACGGTGGGCGACCGCGACACACCCAGGTCTACGGTTTACGCGAGCTGGAACAGATCGAACCGTTCCTCGCCGACCTCTATGGCGCCTGCAAACTGCACGGCATTCCGGCGCGCACGGCGATCTCCGAATACGCGCCGGGCCAAGTGGAAATCACCCTCGAACACGGCGATGCACTGGCGGCGATGGATCAGGCCGTGCGCTACAAACGGCTGGTCAAAGCCGTGGCGCACAAGCACGGCATGCAAGCGACGTTCATGGCGAAACCGTTCGATGATCTGGCCGGCACCGGCATGCACATGCATGTCAGTCTGGCCGATGGTGAGGGACGTAATCTGTTCGCCTCGGAAGATCCGGCCGGCACCCCGCTGCTGCGCACGGCGATCGGCGGCATGCTCGCCTCCTTGCTCGATACGTTGTTGCTGTTCTGCCCGAACGCCAACTCCTATCGTCGCTTCCAGGCCAACAGCTACGCACCTTTGGCGCCGACCTGGGGCGTCGACAACCGCACCGTCAGCCTGCGCGTTCCGGGCGGGCCGGCCAATACCCGGCACATCGAACACCGCATCTGCGGCGCCGATGCCAACCCCTATCTGGCGGCAGCAGCGATTCTGGCCGGGATACATCGCGGCATTCGTGAAGACCTGGATCCAGGTGCACCGGTCGAGGGCAACGGCTACGCGCAAGCGAAGGAATTGCTGCCGACCGATTGGCTGACTTCACTGCAGGCGCTGGAAAAATCAGCATGGGCGCGGGATGCCTTGGGGCAGGAATTTCTTGGCGTGTATCTGGCGGTGAAACGCGCCGAGTACCGGCAGTTCATGGCTGAAGTGGGTGAGCAGGATTGGCGCTGGTATCTCACCGAAGCCTGAGATTCACATCTCCCCTGTGGGAGCGAGCCTGCTCGCGAAGGTGTCGTCACATTCAACATTTTGGCTGACTGACCCGCCGCTTTCGCGAGCAGGCTCGCTCCCACAGGGGATTGCACTCCGACTCCCGAATTCTGTGTGGACTTTTAACATGACCGAACGCTGCAATTCCTACTACACCGCCACCCTCAACCAGGACACCGATTACCCGACCCTGCAAGGCCGGCACAAGGTTGACGTGGTGATCATCGGCGGCGGTTTCACCGGCGTCGCCACCGCCGTCGAACTCGCCGAAAAAGGCCTGAAAGTCGCCATCGTCGAGAGCAACAAGATTGGCTGGGGCGCCACCGGCCGCAATGGCGGCCAAGTCACCGGCAGCCTTTCCGGCGACGGCGCCATGCGCAAACAGATGCGCGCGAAACTCGGTGACGACGTCGATGATTTCATCTGGCACCTGCGCTGGCGGGGGCATGAAATCATTCAGCAACGGGTGGAAAAATACGCCATCCAGTGCGACCTCAAACACGGTCATCTGCACGCGGCCTACAAGCCCGGCCACATGACCGATCTGCGCAGCGATTACGCAGAAGCCGTGCGTCGCGGGCTCAGCGACGAGGTCAGCCTGCTTGATCGCAGCCAAGTGCGCGACTTGCTGCAAAGCGACCTGTATCACGGCGCGATCAAAAACACCCGCAACATGCATCTGCACCCGCTCAACCTGTGCATCGGTGAGGCGCGAGCGGCAGAAAGCCTCGGCGCCCTGATCTTCGAAAACAGCGAAGTGCTGGAGATCATTCACGGGGATACACCTGGCGTGCGCACGGCTCACGGGCAGATCGACGCCAATCAGGTGATGCTCGCCGGCGACGTTTATCACAAGCTCGAACCCGGTCAGCTGAAAGGCAAGATCTTCCCGGCCATGGGCGGCATCGTCACCACCGCGCCGCTTGGCGATCTGGCCAGACAGATCAACCCCGAAGACCTCGCGGTCTACGACTGCCGCTTCGTCCTCGACTACTACCGCCTCACCGCCGATGGCCGCTTGCTGTTCGGTGGCGGCGCCAACTACAGCGGCAAGGATTCACGCGATATCGCCGCCGAACTGCGCCCGTGCATCGAGCAGACTTTCCCGGCACTCAAAGGCGTGCAGATCGACTACCAGTGGAGCTGCGCGATGGGCATCGTGATCAATCGCATCCCGCAGCTGGGCAAACTTTCCGATAACGTCTGGTACTGCCAGGGCTACTCCGGACACGGCATCGCCACCACGCACATCATGGGCGAAATCATGAGCCGAGCGATCACCGGGCAGATGGAGCAGTTCGATACGTTTGCCGCGTGTCAGCACATTCGCGTGCCGATGGGCGATTTGCTCGGCAACCCGTTGCTGGCCGCCGGGATGTGGTACTACCAGATGCTCGAACGCCTGCGCTGAAACAAATCCCCCTGTAGGAGATGCCGCAGGCTGCGATCTTTTGATCTTGTTTTTTAACGATCAGGAGCAAAAGATCGCAGCCTTCGGCAGCTCCTACAGGGTCTTTTGTTCACCGTGTGGGAGCGAGCCTGCTCGCGAAGAGGCACTCAAATCCAGCGCAAAACCTCAATCAATCAGCTGCTCGACCACAATCCCTAACCGCCGATAATCCTCGACACTCCCCGACGCCACATGTCGCTCGGTAATCAACGTATGCAACCGTGCGCACGGCCCCACCACAAACGGCTCCACCGCCCCGAGCTTGTCCGCCGTGGTCACCGCAATCACCCGCGTCGCGCCCTCCAGCATTGCCTGCTTCACCGGCACTTCATCAAAATGCAGCGAAGTAATCCCCACCTCCGGATGAATCGCACAGACGCCGGTAATCGCCAGATCCGCCTTAATCCCGGCAAGCAGTCGCAACGCCTCGTGCCCACCCGCCGCCATCGTTCGCGGATTCAACTGCCCACCTGCGAGAATCACCTTCACACCCTTGAATTCTGACAAAGCAATCGCCGTCATCGGCGCCGCCGTCACCGCAGTGATGCTGATATCTGCACGCAACGAGCGCGCGACCTGCAACGTGGTCGAGCCGGAATCGAACAGCACAATCTGCCCGTCCTCAATCTGCTTAGCCGCGAGCTGCGCCAGACGAATTTTCACTTCATCGGTCTCCTCCAGCCGCGTGAAGTAATCCTTGCCGGAGTCTTTCGGGCGCGGCAGCGCGCCGCCGTGCACGCGCTGCACCAGCCCGGCGTTGTCCAGTTCGGCGAGGTCGCGGCGGATGGTGTCTTCAGAAACAGCGAAGTGCTGGCTCAACTCGGACGCCATGACTTTGCCGTCACGTTCGAGGAGCAAAAGGATTTTCTGTCGGCGCAGAGAGGGCAGTTCAGCTAGGGAATGGTCGCGCATGTTTTTGCCTGTTTATGCTTGTAGTTGCAGGTTTTTTTGCGAGATTAGCCAAAGCCTCGGCCAAACACAAACCACGGGCTATCAATTCGTTCGATCATTGGAATCAACAAGGCGAATTTTTTCTTTGCGTTCAGCCTGTTCACAATGGCCGCACTTCTAAAAGGCTCAGGATGAACACCTCATGAATCTCAATTTCGCATTCGCCTGCATGATCGTCGTGTCGTTTGCGGTGGCACTGGGTCACGCCTGACAGCGCCTCAGACCGACGCCAACAGATGCTCGCGAAGCCATTTATGCGCCGGATCACGGTGCGAGCGTTCGCCCCAGAACATCGCCATCTCGTAGCCGGGCACTGGCAGTGGCGCATCGACCACTTGCAGCGCCGGATTGCCACGCACCAGCCGTGACGGCAGCATTGCCACCAGATCGGTGCTGGCCAGTACCGACATCGCCATCAGAAAGTGCGGCACCGACAACACCACTTTTCGCTGCAAACCGGCATCGGCCAGCACCTTGTCGGTCACCCCGAAAAAACCACCACCCTCGCGCGACACCAGCACATGTTCCAGTGCGCAGAATTGTTTGCGCGTGGGTGCAGACTGAAGCCCCGGGTGGCCAAGGCGACCCGCCAATACATAACGCTCAGTGAACAGCGGCCGTCGATGCAACTCCGGCGGCGCGTCTTCGCTGATGTGCAGCGCCAGATCGAATACGCCCTGCTCGGCCTGTTTGACCAACTGCGCAGGCAGCATGTCGATCACCGCCAGCCGCGTGCCCGGCGCCTGTTCGCGCAAGCTGCTCAGAGCCGGCAACACCACCGTTGATTCGCCGTAATCCGTCGCCGCGATTTTCCAGGTGTGCGTCGCCTGCGCAGGATCGAACGCACTGGCCGGCGCCACCGCCCTCTCCAACGCCTCCAATGCCTCGCGCAGCGGTTCACGCAGTTCATCGGCGCGCGCCGTCGGGCGCATCCCCCGTGGCCCGGGCAACAGCAGCGGATCGCCAAAGATGTCGCGCAACTTGGCCAGATGCACGCTCACCGACGGCTGCGACAGGTTCAGCCGCTGCGCCGCGCGGGTGACGTTGTGCTCCGACAGCAACACATCCAGCGTCAACAGCAGGTTGATATCCAGTCGTCTCAAATTATTCATGGCTATACCAGACATATCAGACATTCATTTCCAATATACCTGTTGAACGCCGATCCTGCAGTCACTCAGCTAACGGAGCTTCAACATGAAAGTGCTACTGGTTTACGCCCACCCGGAACCGACTTCCCTCAACGGCTCGCTGCGCGACTTCACCATCCAGCGTCTGCAAGCCGCCGGCCACACGGTGCAAGTCTCCGACCTCTACGCCATGAACTGGAAAGCTACGCTCGACGCCGACGACGCCCCGCAGCGCGATACGAACAAACCGTTCCACGCCTCCCTCGATTCGAAAGTCGCCTACGCCGAAGGCAGCCAGGCTGCCGACATCGCCCGCGAGCAGGAAAAACTGTTGTGGGCGGATGCGTTGATTCTGCAGTTTCCACTCTGGTGGTTCACCATGCCGGCGATCCTCAAAGGCTGGGTTGATCGCGTGTACGCCTACGGCTTTGCCTACGGCGTCGGTGAACACTCCGACAGCCGTTGGGGCGAGCGTTATGGCGAAGGGAAAATGAAAGGCAAACGGGCGATGTTGATGGTCACCACCGGCGGCTGGGATTCGCACTATGCGCCGCGCGGGATCAACGGGCCGATGGATGATCTGCTGTTTCCGATTCAGCACGGGATTTTGTATTACCCCGGTTTTGAAGTGGTGCCGCCGTTTGTGGTGTATCGGACCAGCCGGATGGATGCGACGCGGTATGCCGAGACTTGCGATGAGCTGGGGCGGCGGCTGGATGAGTTGTGGAGTGCGCGGCCGATCGGGTTTCGGCAGCAGAATGGTGGGGAGTATGAGATTCCTGCTTTGACCTTGAAGAGCGATATCGCGCCGGAAAGCGAAGGCTTCGACGCACACATCCGCTAGCGCCGCATTGACCATGTAGAGCAAAAGCCCCTCACCCTAACCCTCTCCCAGAGGGAGAGGGGACCGACCGAGTTGTTTTTTCGAGCTACGCCGACCTGGAATATCGAGCCGAACTCAAGTTTTGAACAGCCCACAATCGGCTCCCTTTCCCCCTCGCCCCTCTGGGGAGAGGGCTGGGGTGAGGGGGAGGGATCTAACTGACACACCGCAAGATGCAGGCATCAGCGGCTCCAGTCAGGCCTCTTCACGCGCCCGCCGCACCTGCACCAACAACGCCGGCGCGAAATGCAGCAACACCATCCGGCTCAAATGATGCGTGAGAATAAACACCACATTCAGCCCACCACCAAACGCGACAATCGCAATCGTCTCAATCGCCCCCGGCATGTACGCCAGCCACAGCGACAGCGGATCACTGCCCAACCAGCGCGCCGCCACTTCAGCAAACACCGCCGCCACCACGATCATCAACCCAACCGAGACCAACGCTGTGCGCCCGTGACGTCCCAGTTCCGCAAAGCCAAGGCCTTGGAATCGTGAGCCGATCCGCACGCCGAGAATCAGCGCCGCCAGATTCAGGCTCCAATCGGGCATGTGAAAACCGTGCAGCCATCCCGACTTCACAAATACCGCCGTGATAATAATTGCCGTGAGCATGAACGGGGCCGGCACGCCGATCACCAGCAGCAAGCGTCCGAGCAGCACGCTCAGCGCGATCACCGAACACGCGGTCAGCGCCATTCCCGTGGTCAGTGGATCACCATCGGCAACGGCTACCGCAGCGGCTTGGCCGGGAATCAGGAAACTCACCAGCACGGTGATCAACAACAAGCGCATCAAGTGCACGATGATGACTTTGCTCGAGGCTTTCTCCGACTCGAGCAAATCGAAGACCGCCGCTAGCGCACCGGGATAAACCGCCAACAGTGCATCAGTGCGGTTCCAGCCTGCGCCGCGTGTCAGCCACAAGGCTGCGAGCGCGATTTGCACGGTCAGGCAAACGAGCAACACACCGAGGCTCGGCAACATTGCCGAAGCCGTTGCGCTGTCCCACGCTTCGAACATCAGCCCGGTGGCAATGCCCAGCGTGACCTGGATGTAGCCCAGTCCATAGGGGGTTGCCGGCGCGATACCGGTTTTACTGGCAAACAACGCGGTGACGACAATCGAGCCCAACAGCAACCCGTGGGGCACGCCTTCGAACTGCAACAGCGCGCCGAAACCGGCAGCAATCAACAAACACACAATGGATTTCATAATCGCCTTCCTGGCTATCAAATACCCCCCTGTAGGAGCTGCCGCAGGCTGCGATCTTTTGATCTTGATCTTAAAAAACAGGATCAAAAGATCGCAGCCTGCGGCAGCTCCTACACGGGTAATTTATGCGCGCAGCCGGCTGATTGCGCGGCGGTATTTTTCGATTCGTTCGAGATCTTCCCAGCTCGGCGAGGCGATTCGTGACAGGTCGCTGTTTTCCTCCAGATCCGCCAGTTTCACCACCCGGCCAAGCGGATTCTGTGCGGCGCGGTCGACGAAATCTTCATAGGATTCGCCCGGAACTTTGGTCACCGATTCGATAGCGCTCAAAACTTCTTCGCTGAAACCTTCCTTGCGCAAGTCATCAAGGCTGATCGCGCAATCTTCGACCACGTCATGCAGCACGGCGACGATGCGTTCTTCCAGCGTGGTCATGCGCAACATGACTTTCAGCGGATGCAGAATGTACGGCGCGTCGCCCTTGTCGACCTGCCCGGCGTGGGCTTTGGCGGCGATGGCGATAGCGCGTTCGAGGGTTTGAGTCATGCGAGTCTCCGTGATTTAAACGCCGTAACGGCCGCCGACGTGAATGTTGCGCTTGAGCCAGTTGCCGATCGCTTTCAGGCGCCCGACGGGTTTCGCTGGCGCCGAATGACGCTGAAGAACCAGCGACACCAATGTAGCCTGATCGGCTTGCGGATTGGCATCGATCAACTCGGCAACCCAGGCGCAATCGGCCTTTTTCAGATGCTCTCGCCACTCGCCTGGCCAGGCTTCCAGCTCATCCAGCGCCAAAAACCGTGCGCCGCCGTGCTCCATATGCCCGCCGGCCATCGACTGTTCGAAACAGAACGGCGTGTCTGGCTTCGCAGGGTCAATGTGAAACAGGTAGATATCGTGGAATGGATGCTGCGAGGGGGGCGCGATATTGCGGCTGCCGATTTCGATCATGGGCACTGTTCCAATCCTTGGGCGCTTAATGTTTCCGATTGTTTCGCAGTGTACGCGACTGGAGCAAATCAAAAACCCGATGGAACCTCCCTCCTCCGCGCCGTCTCGAAACTATAAAGCGCCAAAATCATCGATCAGATACGGCGCTCTTGAAGAGGAAACCCCGATGAACATTCGCTTCCTGCTTCTGATCGCTACCTTCACCGTCATCCCCACCTGCGTCATGGCCGAAGGCTGCGACGTGCAGACCCAATCCTCCAGCGCTTCGGTGCCGGCGGTGGAAACCCACAGTTGTTACGAATACGAAGGCATGCCCGTCGGCTCCATTGATTGGTCGTGCAGCAACGAAAGCAAGGACATGCTCAACAGCAGCAAAAACAAGGTCGAACATTGCGCCGATCACTATCAGGCCTCGTGCATCGCCACGATCACCCAGGAATCCCTGGCCAACCCGCATTCAACCAGCAAGGACAAAAACGCCAAGGCGCTGAACATCCCCGACAATGCGCAAGTGACTACGTATTACTACGACGTGGAGCATTTGGCTCAGGCACGGATCGATTGTGAGAATGGCGGTGGCCAATGGAAGGCGAAGTAAGCGTTTGATATCTGTGTTCGCGATAGGCAAAGAAAAGCCCGGCTCGAAAGACCGGGCTTTTTAGTGCGCAACATTGATCAGCCTCCGCCATTACCGCCGCTACTGTTACCAGTGGATTGCCCCGCACCACTGGGCTTGGAGGCAGAAGGCACCGGGCCGTTATCCGTCTTGCCACCATCGCCACCTTGCGGCAGCGAATTGGCAGCCGGATCGGCGTTTGTGGCGGGGGCCGCCGGTTCACGAGTCTGGCTGGAGCCATCGTTTGCCGTCGGGGTGGGCGTTTCGCCAGCCGCGACCGCGTATAGCGAACTGGCGGACAGAAATGCCGCCAGGGTAAATGCTGCAATTTTAGGGTTCAGCATGGTGGCTCTTCCTTTGCGTGGGGAGTTACAGCATTGGAAGAAGGTGTGCGGCGAAGGTGCGGTGTGTCGGACGAATGGTTATCGCCCAAAAGGTTCGAGCAATTTCGATGTCTGAAAATTTCGTAGGAAAACACCCCGGGTGGCGAGGGAGCTTGCTCCAGAAGGGATACGAAGCGGCCTTAAAATCAGACTTAATTTTGTTGCCACTTCAGAACATTCACTTCCTGACTTCCGCTGCTCCTGTAAGACGCGTCTGAGCTTGAAAACCACTGAACTTTTTCCTCTCCGCCATGGGTTTATTTGACGGTTACTCTGCAGACAAGACTGATCTTTTAATAAAGCAGAGTAGCCATGGCCAATCACAGTTACATGACCATCATCGGAAACCGACAGGGACTGATCTCCGCCGGCTGTTCCGACACTAGTTCAATCGGCAACAAATGCCAGTTGGGCCACCTGGATGAAATCATGGTGCTGGCCTACTCACACAACATGACCGCTGGCAACAATAGCGGAGTTGGCGCCGACCGGGGCCAACACCTGCCAATCATGATTACCAAGAATATCGACAAATCCTCCCCCCTTCTGTCCGCTGCACTTCACGAACGCGAAATTCTGGAATGCACAATCTTCTTCTACCGAACTTCCCCCGCTGGCACTCAAGACAAATATTTCAAAATCCACATAACCGGCGCAAAAATCGCTCACATCAATCTACAGGTCCCCCACGCCATTCATCTAAACGATGCGCAGCCACAAGAAATGGTGTCGTTCACTTATCGCGAAATCAGTTGGACACATATTCAAGCGGGTACGTGCGGCTACAGCACGTGGGGCAATAACGATGAATGAGGACTCATGCGACATTAACGACGTTATCCGCGCCGCGTCGGATCTGGTCGCTTTCGGATGCCAGATTGGCGCCACGCAGTTATACGACAGTTTCCGTCAACTCAGGTTTGGCGAGATTGTTTCATCCTATGCGAATGAGGTTATTCGGGCGGTGGATGAAGGTGTTATTAGTGCGAAGCAAGGGTTGCAGGAACTGAAAGCAGAGTATGCTGACTTATCGAAAAAAATACTGTTCTATACGCAAAATGGCATTGGCGTAGCGGCAGGAGTAATGCAAATACAAACAGGCACGATAACGATGGCACAGCGGCGAGGCCTCAACCTGCCATTGGGTGTGGCTTATTATGCCCATGGCATTAATAACATTTACGAGGGTCTAGGGAACATTTACAACGGCCCGGGAAAAATAGGTGTCATCGGCCCTACCAGGCAGCTCTATCAAAGTTATCTAGGAAAAACCGATGGAAACATAATTTATTACTCAGCTGATTTGAGCCTCTCTATCATTGGGATCTTTAGACTGATTCGAAAAACCAACTCAACCGAACTATTTATTCGAGATCCAATGAATTATGAACACGCCTACAATCAGATGGGAAAATTGGCCCTGGCATTTGAGGCACTGACCAGCTCACTTACAATAAAAAGCATGACAGACAAAGACAACAAAACCACTCCAACAACAAACTAGCACCATCACACATCTTTCGTGCGCAACCAGAGCCAAATAAAAATTATTACAAACACCACAACACCTATAACGCCACGATGAAGATCGGTAAAATAGAAACCACCACCGATAAATTTAACGATGAATTGAACAACAACCTCAGCGCAAAACAATGCGGAAACAAAAATGTAAATATAGCCGACAACTACTGGAGTTTTTTCCGCCCCTGCATCTCGACAAAGCAACTCCGCAAGCTCCCCAACAAACAAATAACGAAAATTAATAAACAACATTCCAAAAAAAATAACACCCAAAATAACTTTTCTGACAACACCACCCAGAGGAACAACCTTTTCCAAATTATGCACCAGTAACGCACTATACAGCGCACTGAGAAGGAGAGTGATAATAAAAAGACCAATAACAACACCAAACTTTCGAATCAACATCTCTCCACTCTCACTCCCGATCAGGGAAAGACCAAAACAAAATCAATATACACACAACCAGAAAGGACGAGCACTTCTTGGCTACATCACCAGTAAAAACTCATACTCGTCTTACAGCACCTCGCGAACACTCTTACAAGCGTTTCCCAATAGAACTGGCCCAGGCCAAAGCAGCGACCTGCCTTGACCCAAAAAAATTAATAAAAAAACCCGACACCCAAACAGATATAGAATTATTCACACCCTACGACGGTTCTCACAGACACCAGCCAGAATTTAGCCGGCATATTCGCGCTAATAATCTCCGTCTCATCCGCGCCGATATTCCGAAACTTATGCGGCAGCGTCGTCGGAAAGTAATACCCATCCCCCGCATTCAACACGCTCATCGCCGCATCCACGGTCGACTTAACCGTGCCACAGGTGACAAGCCATCACCCCTCGCCTTCCGCATGCACAATCCGCTCTTCCCCCAGAACTTGCGCCCGGTGCGTGTTGTTCGCGCAGCAAACGCATCTGGCGGCTGAGCACGGAGGCGCCGATAAGCAGCTGGCGTCGGTCGTGGCGGCCAAGGTCGGTTACAGCATTGGAAGAGGGTGTGCGAAGACGGTGCCGTGCGCCAGACGAATAGTCATCACCTAAAGGCTAGCGCAATTTCGATGTCTGAAAACTTCGTAGGAAAACACCCCGTGTGGCGAGGGAACTTACTCGCGCTGGACTACGAAGCGACCCCAAAGCCGGATAGTCCGTTTCTCCCAGACATACCGTACGCCCCGGATTACGACGATTGCGTCGCTGTGCGGGAGCAAGCTCCCTCGCCACAGGTGCGCGTTTCACGTCCTACAGGTCGGTTGTGGATGGTGAAATTGCTGCCTAGAGTGGATCTGTCGCTGACCAACGTCAGCGATGGGTTTCGCAGCCCTAACGAGAAATTGGCTAACACCCTCTAGCGACAATTCTGGCAAAATTCGCCGGCATTACGTTTTATGGCAGTTGTGTGCGGGAGACTTTCGAGTCTGCCGAGTCTGGTTTCTCCTCGGTCTGCGAACCCGCTCACAACCGCCACCCATCTTGTTTCGCAGCAAAACGGTGGCTCATTTTTACTGAGAGGCCTTTGCTATGACGATCAAAAAACCGCTCCACCACTACGCCCACATGTCCCACCCCGCCACCGAACACCCCGTCCTCCTTATCGACGCCAACACCCAACTGCGCGACCTCCACGCCTGCCCCGCCGAACGCCTTAACGCCGTCCTCAAGTACCTCGACCTAATTGCCTGCACCCGCCTCCTCGACCACGCGGAGCATGACATCAACACCGTCACTAATATCGCCAGGATCATGGTGCAGGATGTGAGTGATGTGTTTCGGGTGATTGAACAACGGGGATTTGAGGCTGCATCGTAGTAAGAGCAGGAGCAGGATGTGGAGGTCATTCCGCTACCCCATTTTTTCGATAGCCATTTTTCCACAATAAGGGATGGAAATAGCGATAGCGATTTGATAGCGTTCGGATCAGCCATTGGCCATCAGCAGTTCGGTGGAACTTAAATTACCGAGTATTTAGTGAATCAAGGCTGTGTTTTTTCATGTATCCCCTTCAATTTATGTAAGGAAGAAAAAATGACAGATCGAAGACCCTTTAACCCAAACGTGACTGTACCGAAGCCAGGCGGTGGTGAGCAGCCTCGTTCCAGAAACAATGATGGTCAAATTCGCGACAAGCGAAGTGATGCAGGTAAACCTAAAAAGAAATAATCCACAATGGTGACAGATCACTAACAAATAGATCTGTCACCTTTTCGCCAAGGCGACCATTTTCAAACTCACATATCAGAATTATCAAATGACAAAAATCCACTTCAGTAACAATATCGAATCCTTTAGCGAAATCTGTGTAAATGACAGCCTAGATGGAGACACAGTTACCTCAATCGCTCTAAGCCATCCCGACTATATTGTTTACAGAAGCAACACCACACTAAGGTATTACTCAAAAAACATTAGCGTATCAGCCACGACGAAGCTTAGCGAGCTATCTGTACTCCAGGCAAAGTCATTCAGAAAATTCAACAATATACATTCAAACATTACCGACGGACATGTCCTAGCGGTACTCGCTGAAATTCTGGGCTGTGATTGTTCAAACGAGGAAACAGCACAAAAAATTGACAAAGAACTAAAAAAATTTACTACCTTCATCGAAACCGAACCGGCACCGACCCTCATAATAATCTCAAACCAAAACTATACAATATACCTAGATGAAAAAAATATAGCAAACTACAAACTTCAAAACAAATCACTTCAGCACGCAGATATTCTGGACGAATTTTATAGACTTAGAGCATGGGGAGTCGCAGTACTACCAAAATCAAAAATCCAACTCTTAAACTTAAAGTTAGCAACATGCCTAGCGATTGGCTTTAGATCTAGACTAGCTGAAAGCACAACAGAATCCAGCAACATCTTCAGCGCTGTGACGGCATACATTGAGAAAAGCACAAATGATAGCGCAACCTATTACTTAACCTTTTACTCAATAATTTTTTCTGCCATCGTCATGGTAGCGACTGCGGTAGCGTATGTGAAATTTTCAAATCTTGCGTCTCAAAACCTCAACATTCTATTAATAGGATTGTTTGGAGGCGCATGCGGGGCTTTAATATCTGTGCTTCAGCGCTCAAAAAAATTGAAAGTAGACCTTTACGAATCAACAAAAATGATAGTTCTACAAGGAATTGTACGAATTGGTTTAGGATGTGCGTTTGGTGCAATAGCGTTGGTTGCATGCAAGGCCGGACTATTACTTGAACTCATGAGCGAAACCAACAGTCGCCTTTTAATATTGGCTGTAATTGCAGGTTTTAGTGAACGCTTAATTCCTGACTTTATAGAAAAAACCGCAAACGAAAGAAAAGAAACAACATCTTGAGAAAGGATTGTATTTTTTCAATACAATCCTTTCCCCGCTTTGCAATGCATTAACGAAATCACTTCGTCACTACGCATTTCCCCTCAAAAATTTGCCGGCGTATTCGCACTAATAATCTCAGCCTCATCCGCCCCAATATTCCGAAACTTATGCGGCAATGTAGTCGGAAAGTAATACCCATCCCCCGCATTCAACACACTCACCGACCCATCCACGGTCAACTCCACAGTGCCACGCGTCACCAACCCACACTCCTCACCCTCAGCATGCACAATCGGCTCTTCCCCGGAACTCGCGCCCGGTGCGTATTGCTCACGCAGCAGGCGCATCTGACGGCTTGGCACGGAGGCGCCGATCAGCAGCAAACGCAGGCCATGGCGGCCGAGGTCGGGTTGTTCGTTGGCGCGGAACACGTATTGGTGTTCGCGCGGGGGTTGGTCGAAGGTGAAGAAGTCGGCCAGGGACATCGGTATGCCTTCGAGCAGCTTTTTCAGTGAGCTGACGGAAGGGCTGACACGATTCTGTTCGATCAGGGAGATGGTGGCATTGGTCACGCCGCTACGCCGGGCCAGCTCGCGCTGGGAGAGTTTGTAGCTTTCGCGTACTAGTTTGAGTCGAGAACCCGTATCCATGACAGCCTTATGTGAGAACGACTTAAGGGCGATGGGGGTGGGTGGCGGGTGACGCGCCGAGGGCGCGGATCACGTTGCTCCCGTGTCCCGGAACCGTGAAAGGCGGCTATTAAATCACGTTTGCTGGTGTTGCTCAGCAGGTTCGATGGACGGTGGGGCAAAAGTCCTTCTTGCCTTGGTAATACTGACATTGTGGGAGCGAGCCTGCTCGCGAAAGCGCAGTGTCAGACACCAATGATGGTGGCTGATATGACCTCTTCGCGAGCAGGCTCGCTCCCACAATTGGATCTCTGCTGTATCAGTACCAGATGTTGCGAGAATAAAAACCGGCGGGGTCTTGGGGGCCGCCGCCGGGGAGGTAACCTAGATGCCGAAACGGTCGCGCAGCGAGTAGTAGACAGCGCCGAGGGCGGTCAGCGGCGCGGAGAAGGTGCGGCCACCAATCATTGGCATGTGTGGCAGCGAGGCGAAGGCGTCGAAACGTTCGGCATCGCCGCGGATCATTTCCGAGATCAGCTTGCCAGCGAGGTGCGAGCAGGTGACGCCGTGGCCGCTGTAGCCCTGCATGTAGTAGGCGTTCTTTTCGATACGGCCGAATTGCGGCATGCGTGACATGGTCAGCAGGAAGTTGCCGGTCCAGCGGTAGTCGATCTTGACGTCTTTGAGCTGCGGGAAGGTCTTGAGGATCTTCGGCCGGATCAGTTGTTCGATGTCGTCCGGTTCGCGCGCGCCGTAGACCACGCCGCCGCCGTAGAGCAGACGGTTGTCGGCAGTCAGGCGGTAGTAATCCAACAGATAGTTGCAGTCTTCGACGCAGTAGTTGTTGGTGATCAGGCTGCGCGCCTGTTTCTCGGTCAACGGTTCGGTGACGACGATCTGCGAGCCGCACGGCATGCTTTTCGCGGTCACACGGTTGTCGAGGCCTTGCGGCAGGTAGGCGTTGCCGGCGATCAGCAGGTACTTGGCGCGGACCTGACCTTTGGCGGTGCGCACGGTAATCGGCTCGCCGTAAGTGATTTCCACGGCAGCGGACTGTTCGTAGATCTTGCCGCCCAGACGCACGATGGCTGCGGCTTCACCGAGTGCCAGGTTCAGCGGGTGAACGTGGCCGCCCTGCATGTCGAGCAGACCACCGACGTAGGCGTCAGAGCCGACTTCACGACGAATGTCGGCTGCGTCGAGCATCTTCAGATTGCGGTTGCCGTAACGCTCCCAACCGCGCTTCTGCTCGGCCAGACCATTGAGTTGTTTCTTGTTCATCGCTGCGAAGATGCCGCCCGGGCGGTAGTCGCACTGGATGTCGTATTCCTTGATGCGCGAACGAATGATGTCGGCGCCTTCGAAGATCATGCTGCCGAGGATTTCCGCAGTCTTGTCGCCGTAGCGTTCTTCGATCACATCGACGTCGCGGCTGTACGAGTTGACCAGTTGACCGCCATTGCGACCGCTGGCGCCGTAGCCGACTTTCGCCGCTTCCAGCACCGTCACTTTATAGCCGGCTTCGGTCAGGAACAGTGCCGAGGACAGGCCGGTGTAGCCCGCGCCGATGATACAGACATCGCACTCGACCGACTCTTGCAGAACCGCAAAGTCGATGACTTCGTTGCGGGTGGCGGCGTAGTAGCTGTTTACGTGTTGCTGTTTCATACGTTTCTCCGAGGGCCGCCAATCAAAGGCGGCCACCGCTGTAATAGAGTCAGAGCTTGATCCAGGTCGCTTTCAGCTCGGTGTACTTGTCGAACGCGTGCAGCGATTTATCGCGGCCGTTGCCCGACTGTTTGAAGCCACCGAACGGTGCGGTCATGTCGCCGCCGTCGTACTGGTTGACCCAGACGCTGCCGGCGCGCAGGCCACGGGCGAAGGTGTGCGCCTTGCTCAGGTTGCTGGTCCACACGCCGGCGGCGAGGCCGAAGATGCTGTCGTTGGCGATCTGCAGCGCTTCTTCGGCGGTGTCGAAGGTGATCAGCGACAGCACCGGGCCGAAGATTTCTTCCTGAGCGATGGTCATTGCGTTGGTCACGCCGTCGAAGAGTGCCGGTTGCACATAGAGGCCCCCGGTTTCTTCGAGGGTGCGTTGGCCGCCGGCGATCAGCTCGGCGCCCTGCTCACGACCGATGCTGATGTAGCGCAGCACGTTGTCGAGTTGACGCTGATCGACCACGGCGCCGACGGTGGTCGCCGGATCCAGTGAATGACCCGGTTTCCACGCTTGCAGCGCTTCCACCAGCAGTGGAATGAACTGCTCGCGGATCGAGCGCTCGACCAGCAGGCGCGAACCCGCCGTGCACACTTCGCCCTGGTTGAAGGCAATGGCGCCGGCCGCTGCTTGTGCTGCCGCGCGCAAATCCGGTGCGTCGGCAAACACCACGTTCGGGCTCTTGCCCCCTGCTTCGAGCCAGACGCGTTTCATGTTGCTAAGGCCTGCATAAATCATCAGTTGCTTGGCGATCGCCGTGGAGCCGGTGAAGGCCAGCACGTCGACATCCATGTGCAACGCCAACGCCTTGCCGACGGTGTGACCGAAGCCTGGCAGGACGTTGAACACGCCTTTCGGAATGCCGGCATCCAGCGCCAGTTGGGCGATGCGGATCGCGGTCAGCGGCGACTTTTCCGACGGTTTGAGAATGAACGAGTTGCCCGCTGCCAGCGCTGGGGCGAATTTCCAGCTGGCCATGATCAACGGGAAGTTCCACGGCACGATGGCCGCGACGACGCCGGAAGGCTCGCGAGTAATCAGGCCGAGTTGGTCGTGCGGGGTGGCGGCGACTTCGTCGTAGATCTTGTCGATGGCTTCGGCGCTCCAGCGGATCGCGTTGGCGGTCGCCGGGATGTCGATGCTCATCGAATCGCTGATCGGTTTACCCATGTCGAGGGTTTCCAGCAGCGCCAGTTCTTCCTGGTTCTGCAGGATCAGATCGGCGAAGCGAATCAGGATGCGCTTGCGCTCGGCCGGGGCTTTTTTCGCCCACACGCCGGATTCAAAAGACTGGCGCGCGACTTCAACGGCGAGGTTGGCGTCGGCTTCATCAGTGCTGGCGACGGAGGCCAGAAAACGGCCGTCAACGGGGCTCAGGCATTCGAACGTATCGCCACTGATGGCCGGGCGGTATTCACCATTGATGAACGCGCGGGCTTCGATGGTCAGGGACTGGAAGCGTTGTTCCCAGTCGTTGCGGGTCGTTGTCATTGTTGTGGCTCGACAAGGGGGGATTGGGGGTGTTGTCTGGCTGCGATGTCTGGCTTGGGATGGCTGCCCTCACCCTAGCCCTCTCCCGGAGGTAGAGGGGACCGACCGAAGTGTCTTGGGAGATGCACCGACCTGAATGACCGAGTCGAATTTGGATTCGGCAAAAATCGTTCAGGTCGGCGGATTGCCCGAGCATCCCCGGATCAGTCCCCTCTCCCTCCGGGAGAGGGTTAGGGTGAGGGGCTTTTCGGCTTCTGAGGGCCAGAACCCATCAAACCGTGTGCAGATACCAGTTGTACTCAAGGTCAGAGATCGAGTTTTCGAACTCGGCCAGCTCGCTTTCCTTGCACGCGACGAACACGTCGATGTACAGCGGGTCGATGTACTTGGCCATGACTTCGCTGTCGTCCAGCTCGCGCAGTGCGTCGCGCAGGTTGTTCGGCAGGCTCTGTTCGTTCTGCTCGTAGCTGTTGCCTTCCACCGGAGCACCCGGTTCGATCTGGTTGGTCAGACCGTGGTGAATACCGGCCAGCACCGAAGCCATCAGCAGGTACGGGTTGGCGTCGGCACCGGCGACACGGTGTTCGATGCGCACGGAGTCCGGCGAACCGGTCGGTACGCGCACGGCCACGGTGCGGTTGTCGATGCCCCAGCTTGGCGAGTTCGGCACATAGAACTGCGCGCCGAAACGGCGGTACGAGTTGACGTTCGGGCAGAGGAAGGCCATTTGCGCAGGCAGGGTCTCCAGCACACCGCCGATCGCGTGACGCAGGGCGGCGTTCTGCTCGGGATCCTCGCTGGCGAAGATGTTGTTGCCTTCTTTGTCCAGGATCGAAATGTGCACGTGCAGACCGTTGCCCGCCTGGCCCGGATACGGCTTGGCCATGAAGGTGGTGTCCATCTCGTGGTCGTAGGCGATGTTCTTCACCAGACGCTTGAGCAGGACGGCGTAGTCGCACGCCTTGATCGGGTCGGAGACGTGATGCAGGTTGACTTCGAACTGCGCCGGGGCGCTTTCCTTGACGATCGCGTCAGCGGGGATGCCCTGCTCTTTCGCGCCTTCGAGGATGTCTTGCAGGCAATCGACGTATTCGTCGAGGTCGTCGATCAGGTACACCTGAGTCGATACCGGTCGCTTGCCGGACACCGGCGAACGTGGCGATTGCGGACGACCGTTCACGTTGTCCTGGTCGATCAGATAGAACTCGAGTTCAAACGCGGCGCAGATAGTCAGGCCGAGGTCATCGAATTTGCGCACGACGTTGGCCAGCACTTCACGCGGGTCAGCGAAGAACGGCTGGCCTTCGATCTCGTGCATGGTCATCAGAAGTTGTGCGGTTGGGCGCTTCTGCCACGGCTCGATGCTCAGGGTGCCGGGGATCGGATAGCAAATACGGTCAGCGTCGCCGATGTCCAGACCCAGGCCGGTGCTTTCCACCGTGGAACCATTGATATCGAGCGCGAAAAGCGAGGCCGGCAGGTTGATGCCTTTTTCGTAAACCTTATGAAGACTGGTGCGTTCGATGCGCTTGCCGCGCACCACACCGTTCATATCCGCAATCAGAAGGTCGACGTACAAAACCTCAGGATATTTCTTAAGGAATGCGTTTGCTTCGTTGAGTTGAACGGTACGCAGAGGGACCGACATGATGCACCTATTTAGCTGTTAATTATTATGTTCACTACTGTTTCGCCGAGCCAGTCAACCCGAACGGCAAAGTGAAGTCAATAGCGAACAGATGGCCGCTCAGGGTTTATTTTTCGGGCTTTTTTTAACACTTGCGTGCCAATACAGGTGCCAGAGCCCCGAGAATCATGAAGATATGATGAACGGCGTTTAGAATTTTTTACATGGCAGTTGTTAATTAAAATCAACGAGGCTAAGCTCCGGAAAAGCTCGTTCAAGTGTCAAACTTCGAGGTGAATAAAAATGGCATTCAAGCCATTGATCGGCGTTACTGCGTGCGTCAAACAGATTGGCCTGCACCCCTATCACATCAGCGGCGACAAGTACTTACGTGCTGTCAGCGTTGGCGCCAACGGGCTGCCAGTGGTCATTCCTTCCCTTGGCAACCTGACTGAAATCGAAGACCTGCTCGGTCAACTCGACGGTCTGCTGCTGACCGGCTCGCCCTCGAACGTGGAACCTTTCCACTATCAAGGCACGGCGAGCGCACCCGGCACGGATCACGATCCGGCGCGGGATGCCACCACCCTTCCTTTATTGCGTGCAGCCATTGCGGCGGGCGTTCCGGTGCTCGGCATTTGCCGTGGTTTCCAGGAAATGAACGTGGCGTTCGGCGGCAGCCTGCATCAGAAGGTGCATGAGCTGCCGGGCATGCTCGATCACCGTGAAGCCGACAGCCCGGATGTGGCCGTGCAATACGCACCGGCCCATGCGGTGACCGTGCTCGCTGGCGGTGTGTTCGAAGCGCTGGGGTTGCCGGGCGAGTTCCAGGTCAACTCGATTCACAGCCAGGGCATCGACCGCCTCGCGCCCGGCCTGCGTGCCGAAGCGGTGGCGCCGGACGGTTTGATCGAGGCGGTCTCGGTCGAGCACAGCCCGACCTTCGCCCTCGGCGTGCAATGGCACCCGGAATGGCAAGTGCTCGACAACCCGAATTACCTGAAGATTTTCCAGGCGTTCGGTGCGGCTTGCCGACAACGGGCGACGCGGCGCAACCAGCGCTGACATCAGCCAGCAATACATAACGATTTACTGCCCCCATGAATGTCGGGTGTGCCTTTACGCATCCGTCATCCGTGAAAGACAACACCCGTAATAACAACAAGTACGACCCAGGCAGCCAGGACGGCGGCGCCGACCAAGTCAGGGCAACCCACTGAAAATGTGGCCCCTGTAGGAGCTGCCGAAGGCTGCGATCTTTTGATCTTGATGTTAAAAACCATCATCAAAAGATCGCAGCCTTCGGCAGCTCCTACAGGGCCATGTGTGAGGGGGATGGTTGTTCCTGGCTTGCAATCCACTTAAGCCCGGCCACATTGGCCAGGCGACTGAAACATGTTGGGAGTTTCACATGGCAAACGCCTCCAGCACTTACAGGAAGGCTCTTGAGGGTCATCAGCAACCGAAAAAGGTTCTGGTGAAAGTCGATCGCGTCACCAAGAAGTTCGACGAAACCACCGCAGTGGATGATGTGTCCCTGGAGATTCATCAGGGTGAAATCTTTGCCCTGCTCGGTGGCTCCGGTTCGGGCAAATCGACCCTGCTGCGCATGCTCGCCGGTTTCGAGCGCCCGACTGAAGGGCGAATTCTGCTCGACGGCGTGGACATCACTGACATGCCGCCGTACGAGCGGCCGATCAACATGATGTTCCAGTCCTACGCGCTGTTCCCACACATGACCGTTGCGCAGAACATCGCCTTCGGCCTCAAGCAAGACCGTTTGCCGGCCAGCGAAATCGACGCCCGTGTCGATGAAATGCTGCGCCTGGTGCACATGACCCAATACGCCAAACGCAAGCCGCATCAACTGTCCGGCGGTCAGCGTCAGCGCGTCGCCCTCGCCCGTTCGCTGGCCAAGCGTCCGAAGCTGTTGCTGCTCGACGAGCCGATGGGTGCGCTGGATAAAAAGCTGCGTTCGCAGATGCAACTGGAGCTGGTGCAGATTATCGAGCGCGTCGGCGTGACCTGCGTGATGGTGACCCACGACCAGGAAGAGGCCATGACCATGGCCGAGCGCATCGCGATCATGCACCTCGGCTGGATCGCGCAGATCGGCAGCCCGATCGACATCTATGAAGCCCCGGTCAGCCGCATGGTCTGCGAGTTCATCGGCAACGTGAACGCCTTCGACGGCACCGTGGTGGAAGACCTTGAAGGTCACGCGATCATCCACAGCCCGGACCTGCAGCAAAAGATTTACGTCGGTCATGGCGTCAGCACCTCGGTGCAGGACAAGTCGGTCACCTACGCGATCCGTCCGGAAAAAATGCTCGTCAGCACCACCAAGCCTGAGTTCCGCTACAACTGGTCCGAAGGCAAGGTGCATGACATCGCTTACCTCGGCGGCCACTCGGTGTTCTACGTCGAGCTGCCGGGCGGCAAGATCGTCCAGTCGTTCATGGCCAACGCCGAACGCCGTGGCGCGCGTCCGACCTGGGACGACAAGGTCTACGTGTGGTGGGAAGACGACAGCGGCGTGGTACTGCGCTCATGAAAACCTTCAATCAGCAATTCCTGCGCCTGGTGCCCAGCGGACGAAAACTGGTGATCGGCATCCCGTTCATCTGGCTGTTCCTGTTCTTCATGCTGCCGTTCTTCCTGGTGATGAAGATCAGCTTCTCGGAAGCCGCGTTGTCGATCCCGCCGTACTCGGAGATCTACACCTACGCCGAACAGAAATTCCAGCTGATGCTGAACATCGGCAACTACACCATGCTCGGCGAAGACGAGCTGTACCTGTCGGCCTACCTCGGTTCGCTGAAGGTCGCGGCGCTGAGCACGCTGATGTGCCTGGTGATCGGTTTCCCGATGGCCTACGCAATCACCAAGACCGGCAAGGAAACGCAAAACGTCCTGCTGCTGTTGATCATGATGCCGACCTGGACCGCGATCCTGATCCGCGTTTACGCGTGGATGGGCATCCTCAGCAACAACGGTCTGCTCAACGCGTTTCTGATGTGGACGGGGCTGACCGATCACCCGATCGAGATCCTCAACACCAACACGGCCGTCTACATAGGTGTGGTTTACGCCTACCTGCCGTTCATGGTGTTGCCGCTCTACGCCAACCTCGTCAAGCACGACGGCAGCCTGCTCGAAGCCGCGTCGGATCTGGGTTCGAGCAACTTCAACAACTTCTGGAAAATCACTGTACCGCTGGCCAAGAACGGCATTATTGCCGGGTGCATGCTGGTGTTCATTCCAGTGGTCGGTGAGTTCGTGATTCCGGAACTGCTGGGTGGCCCGGAGACGCTGATGATCGGTCGCGTGCTGTGGCAAGAGTTCTTCAATAACCGCGACTGGCCGGTGGCGTCTGCGCTGGCGGTGGTGATGCTTTTGATCCTGATTGTGCCGATTCTGCTGTTCAACCGCAGCCAGGCCAAAGAGATGGAGGCACGGGGATGAAACGCTTCGGTTTTTCCAAGTTCATGTTGATCTTCGGCTTGATGTTCATTTATCTGCCGATGCTGATTCTGGTGATCTACTCGTTCAACGCCTCCAAACTGGTGACGGTGTGGGGCGGCTGGTCAGTGAAGTGGTACGTCGGTTTGCTCGACAACACGCAACTGATGGGCTCGGTGGTGCGCTCGCTGGAAATCGCCTGCTATACCGCGATTGCTGCAGTGGCGTTGGGCACCCTCGCCGCCTTCGTCCTGACTCGCGTGACGCGCTTCAAGGGTCGCACGCTGTTTGGCGGTCTGGTCACCGCGCCGTTGGTGATGCCTGAAGTGATCACCGGTCTGTCGCTGTTGCTGCTGTTCGTGGCCATGGCGCAGTTGATCGGCTGGCCGCAGGAGCGTGGCATCGTCACGATCTGGATCGCCCACACCACGTTTTGTGCAGCCTATGTGGCGGTGGTAGTCTCCGCCCGCCTGCGCGAGCTGGATCTGTCGATCGAAGAAGCGGCGATGGATCTGGGGGCGAAGCCGTTCAAGGTGTTTTTCCTGATCACCATTCCAATGATCGCGCCGTCGCTGGCAGCGGGCGGGATGATGTCGTTCGCCTTGTCGCTGGATGATCTGGTGTTGGCGAGCTTCGTTTCCGGTCCGGGTTCGACGACGTTGCCGATGGAAGTGTTCTCGGCGGTGCGTCTGGGCGTGAAGCCTGAGATCAACGCGGTGGCGAGCCTGATTCTGCTGGCGGTTTCCTTGGTGACCTTCCTGGTCTGGTACTTCGGCCGCAAGGCAGAAGCCAATCGCAAGCGTGCGATTCAGGAAGCGATGGATCAGACGGCGAACGAGTCGTGGCAGCAACCGCAACAAGCCGCCACCGCATAACCCTGTAGGAGCTGCGGCACGCTGCGATCTTTTGATATTGATGTGAATGATCAAAAGATCGCAGCCTCGTTTCACTCGACAGCTCCTACACAAATGTAGTCAGCCCCTCGGTCAGTCCCCTCTCCCCCGGGAGAGGGTTAGGGTGAGGGGGCTTTGCGTAATATGAATAAAAAGAATGGAGTTGTACCGATGAAAATGTTTGGCAGGACTCTGCTGACACTGTCCTTAATGGGCGCAATGGTCATGGGCGCCCAGGCCAACGACAAGGTGCTGCGTGTTTACAACTGGTCCGATTACATCGCGCCGGACACCGTCAAGAAGTTCGAAGACGAGACCGGCATCCGTGTGACCTACGACGTCTTCGACAGCAACGAGACCCTTGAGGCGCGCTTGCTGGCGGGCAAATCCGGCTACGACCTGGTCGTGCCGTCGAACAGTTTCCTGGCCAAGCAGATCAAGGCCGGTGTCTATCAGACGCTGGATAAATCGAAGCTGCCGAACTGGAAGAATCTCAATCCGGTGCTGCTGAAAAACGCTGCCGCCAGTGATCCGGACAACGCCCACGCGTTCCCGTACATGTGGGGCTCGATCGGCATCGGTTTCAACCCGGCCAAGGTCAAGGAAGTGCTCGGCGCCAATGCTCCGACCAATTCCTGGGACTTGCTGTTCAAGCCGGAAAACGCTGAAAAGCTCAAAGCCTGTGGCATCAGTTTCCTCGACTCGCCGACCGAAATGATCCCCGCCGCCCTGCACTACTTGGGCTACCCGGTGAATGACCAGGACACCGCGCACATCAAGGAAGCCGAGGCGCTGTTCATGAAAATCCGCCCGAACGTGGCGTATTTCCATTCCTCGAAATACATCTCCGATCTGGCCAACGGCAACATCTGCGTGGCGGTCGGTTATTCCGGTGACGTGTTGCAGGCCAAGGCCCGCGCGGTGGAATCGGGCAACAACGTGGTGATCGACTACAGCATTCCCAAGGAAGGCGCAGGCAGCTTCTACGACATGGTCGCCATCCCGCGCGATGCGGCGAACGTCGAGAACGCTTACCTGTTCATGGACTTCCTGATGCGTCCGGACATCATCGCCGAGATCACCAACAGCAACGGTTACAGCAACGCCAACTCGGCGGCCACGCCATTGGTGGATGAAGCGATCCGTAACGACCCGGGCTCATACCCGTCGCAAGCGGTGATGGCGACGCTGTATGCGGTGCCGGATCAGCCGATCGCCACGCAGCGAATCATGACCCGTGGCTGGACCCGGGTGAAACTCGGCAAATAAACCCACACCGACCCTGTAGGAGCTGCGGCACGCTGCGATCTTTTGATCCTGTTTTTTTCAATCAACATCAAAAGATCGCAGCGTGCCGCAGCTCCTACAGGGGGTAATTTCAGAATTAGTGTTTTCCCGTTCGCGCAGCGCCTTACCACCGCTGCACCCTGCTATGAACGGCCTCACCTGGCTCCCTCGGCTCGGGTGAATTCTCAGGCGCCCTCGGGCGCCTTTTTTTGTCGCTTCACATCAGCGGCCAATCCTGCAGAACCCGGTAGCGGCCCTTGTGCGATTCGAACAGGGCAAAGCGTTCGGCGCGCAGGAAAAACTCGGGCAGCGTCGCGGATTCCGGCTCCGGCGCGCGGTAGTCCCGGGCCAAGGTCAGGTGCGGGCGAAACTCGTGGGAGGTCTCCTCGAAACCGAACGGCAACATCGCCTGCTCCAGCGCATAGCCCAAGCGCAATAACGCCTGCGGCGCCTGTTCAGGCGCCAACGACAAGATCCCGGGGCGATGCCAGACCTGCAAGCGATCCAGCAGAATCTTCAACGGCTCCCCCGGTTTGCGCACTTTTCCAGCAGCCTCGCAAACCTCATTGATCTGCGCCAACGGCACAGCACCGAGGAACAGCAACGTCAGATGAAAATTGTCAGCCGGCACCGGCTTACCGGTGCGCAAACCCAACTCCCCGCGCCACTGGGCGATTGCCTTGCGCTGCACCGCCGGGCAATCGAGGGCGAAAAACAGTCGTTTCGCTTCATCGGTCATGGCCCTGCCCCCTGTTTATCGTGATCGGCCGGATTCTACACAGCCTGATCAGACGACTCGTGTCAGGAAGCTATAGTTCAAGGATTGCCATCAATCGGAGGCCGCCATGCGCGAGATCCTCAGCAAAGAGCCGTGGTGGGCGCGACCGCCGCATCCCGGGCAGGACGAACATGAGCTGGAATGGGGCTGGCTGGTGCATTACAGCGAGGGCGAGCCACGCTTCGAATTCGTCCGCGAACGGCCGACAGACGAACAGATCCGCAACCGCAAAGGCTGCCGAATCACCCCCTCCTCCGAATGACGCCTCTGTAGGAGCTGCCGAAGGCTGCGATCTTTTGATGTTGATTGTAAAAAAGATCAAAAGATCGCAGCGTGCCGCAGCTCCTACAGGGAGGTGTGCGTGGTTCAGGGTTCGAGGAGGTATTGGAAGCCGCCGTAGATCATCCGCTTGCCGTCGAACGGCATCGGGTTGACGTCCGGTTGCATGCGCGGGTCTTCCATCATTTTTGCCATGCCGGCATCGCGGGTGGCTTTGTCGGGCCAGATCAGCCAGCCCGAGACCACGGTTTCGCCGTCCTGGAGTTTCACCGCCATTGGAAACGACGTGAGCTTGCCGTCAGGCACGTCATCGCCCCAGCATTCGGCGACGCTCAGCGCGCCGTACTCTTTGAACAGTTTCGCCGCGATGACGCAGTGTTGTTTGTACTGTTCACGATTGGCAGTCGGCACCGGCGCCACAAAAATATCGATGTAAGCCATGATCATTCTCCTTGTACGTTGGGTTCGATCTGCTGAGTAGTCGATTGCGGCGGACGCCATTCGACACCCTCCACACCCAAGCCGACCGACGGTGCTTCGCTGCCGGCCAGATTGCGCTCGACTTGCCCGGCCATGTGCAGCGCGCCGGCCATGACCCCGGTGGTCGGGTTCTGCACCAGTTTCAGCCAGGCCTTGTCGAAAGTGCCGCCGAGGCTGCTGCGGATCAGCGCTTCGCTGTCGGGACGGTCATTGGCCTGGATGATCGCGCGGATGCCCGCCACCCCCACCGAAATCAGCCCACCCGCCAGTTTGCCAGCTGCTGCCGCAACTGCACTGGCAGCCCCGCGCGGGGCCATTTCGGCCTCCATCCGCTGGCTGGCACGTTTAGCCACCGGCGCCATGCCAGCGTCGGTCGAGGCGATACCCTTGGCGCCGCCGTCGGTGTGGATCTTGTCGATCAGCGCGGCATACGCCGGCAAGGTGTTCAACGGCGCGGTACTGATGACTTGCAACAGCGACGCATCCCGCGCCGGCGGCGGGCCGAGGGCGATGGCCGGGATCTTCTGCAAATGCCCGTTAAGCTGCGCAAGCGGTACACGGTGACGCTGGGCGATGAGCGGCATCTGTTTGGCCATCAGCTGCGTATAGAACTCGGTGGCCTGCCCGAGGATCGCGTCCGGATCGATCTCCACCGCCACCGGCGCCAACACTCTTTTCTGATATTGCTCAAGCAGATACGCCGCCAGGCGCTTGGCTGAAGCATCCTGTTCGCCACCGGCATTGACGGTGTACCAACTGACCTTCATCGACAGCCATTCCTGCGTCCAGTAGCTGCTGAACCACGGGATGAAATTTTCTTCAGTTTGCTGATAGACGCGAGTGCGCCAATGTTCCATCGAGCCACGGGCGAACAGCTTGACCTGCTCGGTGGCCTGTTGCGAGGCGCTGACGATTTCCCGGTCGATCTGCTGCCAGGTCTGCGGCGAGACGAACACGGCTTGCGGCGCCGGCACCGGCGCCCGGGTCGAGGTGGCGCAGCCGGCCAGCAGGAACAGGGCGGCGACGAGCAGCGCACGCGGGTTCACGGTGAGGGCGTCCTTCGCTGAGGAGAGAGGCAGACTTGAGTATAGGTGCGGGCGCCGGGCCGTTTGTCCGCTGCCGCAAAAACACCGCAGATCCCCTGTGGGAGCGGGCTTGCTCGCGAATGCGGTGTATCAGACACATAAGAATCGACTGACTCGACGCTTTCGCGAGCAAGCCCGCTCCCACAGGGGATTTGCGACAACCATCACTGCCGTCGATATTCACCATTGCCACGATTGCCTTCCGCCTGCCGCCAACCAAAGGCACGATTGCCCCATCCGAGACACAACGAGGAGTTCACAGCATGATTCACACCCACGTCACACTCTCCGTGAGTTTCCCGGTGTTCGGCAGCAACTACTACGATCAGCACGCCGTGTCGCACAAGGCTCAGGCGCTGGTGGTCAACGAAAATTTCGAAGATCTGCTGATGCCCGCGGCGAGCAACCATTTCAGCAATGAAGTGGTCGGCATCAACGATCAGTTCCGCTTTCTGAGCGACATTCTCGCCACCCATTTGCTGGACATCGAGGCCTCAGTGCCTGCGCGATCCAGCGTCCAGGCGAGCGCTCATTTTTAATCGAGAGGCAATGACAGAGGGCGTTCCTGTGCGGGAACGCCCTCTTTGTGCTTAATCAGTCATCGTCGCGATCACGATAATAGCGACGGCCATCGCGGCGGTCGTCGTCGCGGTCATCCCAACGGCGGTCGTGATCGTAATTGCGCCCGTGATCGCGGTCGTAATGCCGGCCATGGCGGTGGTCATCATCAAAATCCGCGACACAGCCACCGAGCAATACGGCGGCGGTCACAGTCAGCAGCATCGTTGTTGCGCGCTTCATTCAACACATCCCTAAAACCAAGGTCTTGACGACGGAATCGGCCACGCTGCCCTCGTCCTCGCTTTCGCGACGCGGTGCGCGCAGCCGCCCATACGACCGGGTAAAAGCGCGTTGATTCAGTGGCCACTATCGACCGTTTGTCGCCCTGCGCCTTCGCCAGATTTGCTGGCTGACGAATCGAAATCCACCCACCTGCACATGACGAAATTGTAATTCCCCCATCACCTTGGCGTTATCCGCAGCTTGCAACGATGCCATCCGGCGACCCTGCCGGCGCGCCTTTTGCGCCGAACAATAAAAACCACGCCGAAGCCCGTTCGCGTTCTGCCGAACCTCAGGAGTGATTGATGGTTAACAATTCAAAAATATCGATAGCCGCGTTAGCGGTGGTGGTTGGCTCCGGGCCGTCCATGGTGATGGCGGAGGACAAGCCGCAAGGCTTTATCGAAGGCAGCAGCCTGACGCTGCTCAACCGCAACTTGTACTTCAACCGAGATCATCGCAACGGCCAATCCAGCCCGACCGGCAATGGCTACTCCGAAGCCTGGGCGCAGGCGCTGATCGGCAAGTTCGAATCCGGCTTCACCCAAGGCACCGTCGGAGTGGGTGTTGATGCTTTCGCGATGATCGGTCTGAAACTCGACACCGGCGATGGGCGCAACGGTGGCCGCAGCTCGTTTGACGTGTTGCCGGTCAACAGCGACGGCGAGGCGCGGGACGAGTACACCAAGGTCGGTGGCGCAGCGAAAGTGCGCGCGTTTGATACGGTGCTCAGGGTCGGCGATGTCTTCCCCGCCAACCCGGTGGTCGCGGCGGGTGACTCGCGATTGTTGCCGGAAAGTTTTCGTGGCGTGACGGCGACCAACACCAGCATCGAGGGTCTGTCGGTACAGGGCGGGCGGCTGCATGCCATGAGCCAACCGGTGTCCAGTGACATGCGCGAGAACTTCGCGACGTTCTACGCCGGGCCGGTCAATTCGCCGTGGATCGCTTATGGCGGCGGTGATTATGCGCTGAACAAGAACCTCAGTTTCAGCCTGTATTCCAGTCGCCTGAAAGATGCGTGGAATCAGTATTACGCTGGCTCCGCGTGGACCTATTCGCTGTCCGACGAGCTGTCGCTGTTCGCCGGCCTGAATTATTACAAGGCAGTCGACGAGGGCAAACAACTGCTCGGCGAATTCGACAACAACATCTGGAGCGGCCGCGTCGGCGTCAAGCTCGGCGCCCACTCGGTCGCCCTCTCCCACCAGCGCAACAACGGCAATGACGACTTCGACTACCTGCGCCAGTCCGACTCGATCTTCCTCGACAACTCCATCCAGTACAGCGACTTCAACTCGCCGAAAGAGCGCTCGTGGATGGTCCGCTACGACCTCGACATGAGCACTTACGGCGTACCCGGTTTGTCGTTCATGACCCGTTACGCACGCGGTTCGGACGCCGACTATTCCAACGCCAACGCCGTCTACATGCGCCGCGATGCCGAGGGCAATCCACTGACCGACCAGAAGCGCTGGGAGCGTGACATCGAAGTCAAATACGTGGTGCAGAGCGGCTCGATGAAAGACCTCTCGCTGCGCCTGCGCCAGGCCACGACACGCGCCACGGCGTTCGAGTCGGACCTGGATGAAGTGCGGGTGATTATCGAATATCCGCTGGCGATTCTGTGACTGTTCGGTTCATGAAAATTCACCTTTAGAATCTCCTTGTTCCTTTGGTAGAGGTGAATCCTTTGGCGTCCTTCGGGACGCCTTTTTTACGCCCACGAAACCCCCTGTAGGAGCTGCCGCAGGCTGCGATCTTTTGACTGTGATTTTCAAAGATCCAGATCAAAAGATCGCAGCCTGCGGCAGCTCCTACAGGGGTTATGTCTCAATCATGAGGCAATGAAATACAGAAAATGCGGGGGCTGTCGTCAGTCGCAGTCTTGATAAATCCGCCGGTCAATACTTCTTTGCGGGTTAGATATTCTTATCAATAAAGTCAGTCAAATGACCCTTGCTGATGGGTACTAAACTCGCTACCACTTTTCCACCCTTGAATAAAATTACGGTAGGAACAGCCCTGACGTTAAACTTGCGCGCCATTTCAGGGCTTTCATCTATATCCAGCTTGAAGAAACTTGCATTGCCTGAATAATCGACGGCCACCTCATTGAACAAAGGCCCCATGGATTTTGCAGGGTTACTCCACGTGGCGTGGAACATCACCAGGGCGGGAGTGGTGCGTTGTAAAACCACAGAATCAAAACTGAAGTTATCGCATACCGCTACTTTATCGTTCATGGAATGCCTCATGGCCGTTGAGTGTGAATGCATCAGTACTGTTCACTCACTCTTGACTCCCTCAGGCATTGAGGCAACTGTCAGAGTTGACAGTTTTTCAGGCCGAAATGGCATTGCACCTATGCCAAAGGCCCCTCTGCACTGCGCAACGACAAATCCCGACAAACCCATCCAGATCCGATGCAGGCTTGCGCCGGGGCAGTTAGCCGCCGTTGTTACGGCATACGCCCATCACGTTGTATTTGAGGGTGTTGAGCTGACCCTGGGAGTCCTCGTAGGTCATGGCGGTGGGCACCACATTGCAGGCTGGCTGCGGCTTCACGACACTCACCACTTTGGCCACGTCGAGCTTCATCCCGTACGCGTACTCCGTCACCACCGGCGGCGCTTTGCCCTGCTTGGCGGCGTATTGCTCCATGGCTTTGGCGTTGGCGCTGAAGGCACGTTCGAAAGTACGGTCACCACCGCCTTCGGCCAGAACATTCAGCGACATCGCCAGAGCACCGGTGAACGCGAGCAACTTGAGCATTTTCATGTGTATTTCCTCTCCATCCAGACTTGAAAAAAGCCCGGCATCGATGCGCGATGACGGGCTTGTGCGGGTCCTGCCGGCTTACAGGTCTTGGGTTTTGTCGTCTTTCTTTTCATTGATGACCACCGGGTTGGCGGCGGCTTTTTCCTTGGCGACGAACAGCTCCATGGATCGGTCGTTGCTGGTCATCATCCGCTCGAAAGTGCGGTCGCCGCCGCCTTCGGCCAAAGCCAGGGAAGAGATCGCCAGAGCGGCTGCGAAGGCACTGATTTGGGCAAGTTTCATCTTTGATTCCTCGTTTAAGTAGCTGACGGAATCAAGGTAACAAGCCGAACCTTGCGTGACGGTGGCGTGGAAATTACATATCCGTTATGTGGGCGCAAAACCTGTGGGAGCGAGCCTGCTCGCGAAAGCGGTGGTTCCGTCACATCGTGGTTGACTGACAGATCGCCTTCGCGAGCAGGCTCGCTCCCACAGGGGGATTAACTATTGAATTGGAACGGTGTCCTCATCCCGGCGATGGGCGAGTTGATAGAGCGCAGGCAATATCAGCAGCGTGAGGATCGTCGAGGACAGGATTCCGCCGATGACGACGGTTGCCAGTGGCCGCTGCACTTCGGCGCCGGTGCCGGTGGCCAGCGCCATCGGGATAAACCCCAGCGACGCCACCAGCGCCGTCATCAGCACCGGGCGCAGACGTGTCAGCGCGCCTTCGTGAATGGCATCGGACAGCGAACGCCCCTCCTCGCGCAAATTGCGAATGAACGCAATCATCACCAGTCCGTTGAGCACCGCCACACCCGACAACGCAATAAACCCCACGCCCGCCGAAATCGACAACGGAATATCGCGCAACCACAACGCCATGACCCCGCCCGTCAGAGCAAACGGAATCCCGGTAAACACCAGCAAGCCGTCCTTGAGATTGTTGAACATCATGAACAACAAACCAAACACCAACAGCAACGCCACTGGCACCACAATCTGCAAGCGCTTGGCCGCCGATTGCAGTTGCTCGAACTGCCCGCCCCAACTCGTCCAGTAACCGGCCGGCACTTGCACGTCACGTTCAATTACCTCACCAGCCTCGCTGACGAACGAGCCGATATCACGCCCGCGCACGTTGGCGCTGACGATCACCAGACGCTTGCCGTTCTCGCGGCTGACCTGATTCGGCCCGAGCACCAGGTCGAGGCTGGCGACGTCTTTCAGGGCGATAAAGCCGATCTGATTCGCCGAGCCATTCACCGCCGGCACCGGGATCAACAGCGCCGCCAAGCCGTCGATGTCCTTGCGCATGGCATCGGACAAACGCACGACCATGTCAAAGCGGCGATCGCCCTCGTACAACGTCCCGGCCTGCCGCCCACCCACCGCGACGGCAATGGTGTCCTGCACGTCGCCGACATTCAGCCCATAACGCGCGGCTCTATCGCGGTCGATGTTGATGGTCAGCACCGGCAAACCAGTGGTTTGCTCGACCTTCACTTCAGAGGCGCCCTTGACCTTCTGCATCGCTGCGGCAATTTTCGCCGCCGTGGCATTGAGCACGTCCATGTCATCGCCAAACACCTTCACCGCGACATCGCTGCGCACACCGGAGATCAACTCGTTGAAGCGCAACTGGATCGGCTGCGACAGTTCATAGTTGCTGCCCGGCAAGGTCGCGGCAGCCTTTTGCAGTTCATCCATCAGGGTTTCACGTGATTTGCCCGGGTCTGGCCACTGATCCTTGGGCTTGAGCATCACGTAACTGTCGGAGATGTTCGGCGGCATCGGATCGGAAGCGATTTCGGCGGTGCCGGTGCGGGCAAAGACGCGCTCGACCTCCGGCACTTTCGCCAGAATCAATGTCTCCAGACGCTGTTGCATGTCCACCGACTGCGTCAGGCTGGTGCCCGGCACGCGCAGGGCTTGCAAGGCGAAATCGCCTTCACTGAGGCTCGGCACAAACTCGCTGCCCATGCGGCTGGTGAGTACGCCGCTGAGCACGATCACACCCAGCGCCGCGCCCACGGCCACCGTGCGATGACCCATCACCCAGGCCAGCGCCGGTGCATAAATGCGACGTGCGCCGCGCATCACTGCGCCCTCTTCTTCCTTGACCTTGCCGGTGACGAACAGCGCAATCGCCGCCGGTACAAAGGTCACCGACAACAGCATCGCGCCAAGCAAAGCGATGACCACGGTGAACGCCATCGGGTGGAACATTTTCCCCTCGACGCCGCTCAGGGCGAAGATCGGCAGGTACACGACCATGATGATCAACTGGCCGAAAATCAGCGGACGCCGCGCCTCTTTCGCCGCCGCGAAGACTTCCTTGAAACGCTCGGCGCGGCTCAACAAACGTCCGTGATGCTGCTGCGCATGGGCCAAGCGGCGCAGGGTGTTTTCGACGATCACCACTGCACCGTCAACGATGATGCCGAAGTCCAGCGCACCCAAGCTCATCAGGTTGGCGCTGACCTTGTTGCTGAACATCCCGGTGAAGGTGAACAGCATCGACAGCGGAATCACCATCGCGGTAATCAACGCCGCGCGAATGTTGCCGAGGAATAAAAACAGAATCGCGATCACCAGAATCGCGCCTTCGATGAGGTTCTTTTTCACCGTGGCGATGGCTTTATCGACCAGGTGCGTACGGTCGTACACCGGCACGGCGATCACGCCGGAGGGCAAGGATTTGTTGATCTGTTCAAGCTTGGCCGCCACCGCTTGCGAGACCGTGCGACTGTTCTCGCCGATCAGCATGAACACCGTGCCGAGCACCACCTCTCGACCATTTTCCGTGGCGGCACCGCTGCGCAACTCGCGGCCGATTTCGACGGTAGCGACGTTCTTCACGCGGATCGGCGTGCCGTCGACATTGGCCATGACGATGTTGGCGATGTCCTCGGTGCTCGCCACTTGCCCTGGTGCGCGAATCAGTAATTGCTCGCCGCTGCGCTCGATGTAACCGGCGCCGACGTTGGCGTTGTTGCGTTCCAGCGCGGTGACCAGATCGGTCAGTGTCAGCTTGTACGCTGCCAGCCGTTTCGGATCCGGCGCGATCTGGTATTCCTTGGCAAAACCGCCGATGGTGTTGATCTCGGCCACGCCCGGTACGTTGCGCAATTGCGGTTTGATGATCCAGTCCTGAATCACCCGCAGATCCGTTGGCGTGTAGGTTGTGCCGTCGTCCTTGAGCGCGCCCTCCTGCGCCTCGACCGTCCACAAGAAGATCTCGCCGAGGCCGGTGGAAATCGGCCCCATCATCGCTTCCGCGCCTTCAGGCAATTGCTCCTTGGCGATCTGCAGACGTTCGTTGACCAATTGGCGGGCGAAGAACAGATCGGTACCGTCCTTGAAGATCACCGTGACCTGCGACAGCCCCGAACGCGACAGCGAACGAGTCTGCTCCAGCGCTGGCAGGCCGGCCATCGCGGTCTCGATCGGAAAGGTAATGCGTTGCTCGGTTTCCAGTGGCGAGAACCCGGCGGCGCCGGTGTTGATTTGCACCTGGACGTTGGTGATGTCGGGGACGGCGTCGATCGGCAGTTTTTGATAACTGGCGATGCCGAGGCCGGCCATGAGCAGAACGGCGAGCAGGACGATGATGCGCTGCTCGATGGCAAACTGGATCAGGCGTTCGAACATGAGGATCTTCCGGTCGAAAGTAGCGGATCAGTGCGAGTGCTCGGCCGAGGCTTTGCCCAGTTCCGATTTGAGGACGAAGCTGCCGACGCTGGCGACTTGCACGCCCGGTTCCAGCCCCTGAGTGACTTCGACGTGGCCCGCGGCGCGACTGCCCAGCTCCACGGCCCGCGCTGCGAAGCCGTCATCGGTACGCACGAATACCGTGGGTTTGTCCTCGACGGTCTGGATCGCGGTTTCAGGCACGGCGACTTTTGCCTGGCGACTTTCAGTAGCGACCAGCGCCGTGACGAACAGGCCGGGACGCCATGAACCCTGCGGATTTTCCAGCGTGACGCGCACGGTCGCGGTGCGGGTTTGCTCACCAAGCAAACTGCCGACATAAGCCACGCTGCCGACGACTTCCGCGTTCAATTCCGCGGCGCTGACGGTGACCGCTTTGCCCACTTGCACCTTGTTCAGATCCTTCGGTGAAACACCGAACGTGACCCACACCCGCGACAAATCCGAGAGCGTGAACACTGGCGTGGTTTCATCGACCACCTCGCCCGGCGTCAGGTGTTTTTCCACCACCACGCCGTCGAACGGTGCGCGCAACTCATAGCGATTGCCGCCGGTGGCGACGACGCTGCCGCTGAGTACGCTGATTTTTTGCCCGGCGTTGCTCACGGCAATTTCAGCTTCTTGCAATGCCTGGCGCGCCTGAAGGAAATCCTGTTCGGCAGAGATCTTGTCCTGCCACAACTTTTTCTCGCGCTCATAGGTGGTGCGCGCCAACGTCAGGCGACGTTGCGCAGCAGCCTGTTCGCTGCGCTGATCGGAGATCTGCTGACTGGCGATCACCGCCAGCAACTGCCCCTTCTTCACCGTTTGCCCGAGGTTGACCGAGACCGTCTCGACCACGCCCGGTACACGCGGCACGACATGGGCGGTGCGGTCTTCGTCGAAACGCACTTCGCCGGGGAACGGCAGGCCGAGGTCGATGCTTTGCGGCTTTGCCTCGGCCAGTTGAATACCGGCTGCGGTAATCTGTTCGACGCTCAATTGGATGTGGCCCTCCTCGCCATGTTCGCCCTCTGCAGCAGCGCCCTCCTCGGCGTGATCGGCGTGTTCGGACGCCTCGTCGGCGTGGGCGTCGATACTCGCGTTACTTGACCACTGCGAGCCGATGCCAATGCCCAGCGCCAACGTCGCCACCGCGACAATCATCAGTTTTTTATCCATGGAAACTCCTCTGCGCCGTACCTGCGCGCAGTGATCTGAAAAGTGAAATTCAAGGGCTGACGCTGAGCTCGCCGAAGATCCGTTCGATGCGTACGCGGGCGTCGGTCGCTTCGCTGACGGCCTGGATGTATTGGCTGCGCGCAGCGATCAATGTGCGTTGCGCGTCGAGCACATCGAGGAAGCCGAACTTGCCCATTTCGAACCCGCGCGTGGCGCTGTCGACCGCACTTTGCGCGGCGGGCAGGATGGTCTGGTTGAACGCGCTGACTTCGCCGTTGGCGGTCTGCCATTGTTCAAGGCTGGTCTGGATTTCCGTGCGCAAGCGCAGTTCGGTGGCGTTGCGCAGATCCCGCGCCTGATCGGTACGGCGTGCCGCCGCGAGGACGTTGCCCTGGTTGCGGTTGAACAGCGGGATCGGCATCGACAGCCCGACCACGTTGACCCGCTCGCGCTCGGCCTCGCTGTACTGGCTGCCGACGCTCACGGTGAGGTCGGGAATGCGCTGGGACTTTTCCAGTCCCAGCGATGCTTCACGCTGATCGATCTGCAAATTCGCCAGACGCAGCTCGGCGCTTTCGTTCAGACGCTCGAGCAATCTTGTCGGTGGCGGAACGGCCGGCATGCTTTGCGCGGGCGCCTGCACCCTGGTCGACGCCGGCAACGGCGCGCCCATGACCTGCGCCAATTGTTGGTAAGCCGTAGCTTGATCGCGTTCGGCGCGGCGCAGTTCCAGGCGCACTTCCGAGAGTTGCACTTGCGCTCGTGTGCCTTCGACGGGCGACGATTTGCCCGCCTCGATCCGCCCTTGGGCGACACGTAAACCGTGCTCGGCCAGTTGCAGTGACTGACGGGACAGCAGCAAGCGTTGCTGCGCGGTTTGCGCACTGTTGAAAGCCTGAATCACATCGGCACGCAAGGCATTGCGCTTGCGCTCCAGTTCAATTGCGGCGGCATCCTGCGCACGGCTGGCAACATCGATACGGGCGCCGCGTTTACCGCCCAGTTCGATCGGCTGGCTGAGCATGATCGTCGTGGTGCGTGAGTCGCGACGGGTGTCTTCGGCTTCCCACGACACTTCGGGATTGGGCATCAGCCCGGCCTGCTCGCGATCGCCTTCGGCAATGCCGATTTCCCACTGCGCAGCGGCCAGCTCCGGGTTGCCGGCAAAGGCGTTTTGCAGGGCCTGATCAAGCGTCAGGGTCGCGGCGTTCGCGGCGTTCGCGAGGCTGGCACTGGCGAACAGCAGCATGCCGCTGACTGTTTTTTTCAGGCGTGATCGCGCCGTCAGTTGTAATAAACCGGGCAATGGCAGACTTCCTTTGATTCAGGATTTTCAATGCCGCCACGGTAGGGTTTTGAACTTATCGACAAGGTGACTGGAACATTACAAATCTGTTATCCACGGTTTGCCGAAGTTGTTTTGTTCTAGGATGCGAAGTGCAAACGCTGTTGTCGTAATACATCGAAACAAATGCGGGTTAGATATCTGCTGAACAGCACTTGTGAAATTCAATGTCATGGGGGTTTTGCAGTTTGTGCTGCGACAGGCTGTCGCAGAGCGCCGTTTTAAAGCGCTTGGCGGTTGACCCTGTAGCCACTACAACCTTTATTGTCCGGACTACCCCTCACCCCAGCCCTCTCCCGGGGGGAGAGGGAGCCGACCGAGATGTCTGGCGTTATATATCGACCTGTTACATCTAGTCGATTATGGATTCCGTAAAGATGTTCCACGTCGGTGCAGTTCTGAAGCATCCCACGTTTAGTCCCCTCTCCCTTTGGGAGAGGGTTAGGGTGAGGGGCTTCTTATCGTTATTGAACAACGTCCGGAATACCTTACAAAAACAATAAATTTCCCAGTCGCCTAAATTAAATACCCATTAAATAAAAGTGGTGAAAGATCATGCGAATCCTTGTCATCGAGGACGAGCTTAAAGCTGCCGAATACTTGCATCAGGGTTTGACCGAAAGTGGTTATATCGTTGACCACGCAGCCACCGGTGCCGACGGCTTGCACTTGGCACAACAGCAAGCCTACGACCTGGTGATTCTCGATGTGAACCTGCCCGAACTGGACGGCTGGGCCGTGCTGGAACAACTGCGCAAAACCCACGCCACGCGGGTGATGATGCTCACCGCGCGTGGGCGTCTGGCCGACAAGATTCGCGGCCTCGACCTGGGCGCCGACGACTATCTGGTCAAGCCGTTCGAGTTCCCCGAACTGCTCGCGCGGGTGCGCACGTTGATGCGCCGCAGTGAAAACATTCCACTGCCGCAGGTGTTGAAAGTCGCGGATCTGGAACTCGATCCGGGCAGGCACCGCGCGTTCCGTGGCGAGCAGCGTATCGACCTGACCACCAAGGAATTCGCCCTGCTGCACCTGCTGATGCGCCAGTCCGGCGAAGTGCTGACGCGCACGCAAATCATCTCGCTGGTGTGGGACATGAATTTCGATTGCGACACCAATGTCGTCGAAGTCTCGATCCGTCGTTTGCGGGCGAAAATCGACGACCCGTTCGAGAGCAAGTTGATCCACACCCTGCGTGGTGTCGGCTATGTCCTGGAGGCGCGCGAATGAAGCCGGCCAGTCTGTCGATGCGCCTTGGTTTGACGGTGAGCATTCTCGGTGCGCTGCTGGTGGTGTTTCTGGCGATTCTGGCGTACTTCGCCCTGACCCATGAGCTGAATGCGCTGTCCCGAGACAGCCTGAAAGAGAAGATGCAACAGGTTGAGCACAGCCTGTCGCTGTACGTCGACGCCAATGAAATCAGCGGTAAGCCGCACATTCTGCTCGATCAGGTGATGGGCCATGACAACCTCACGCTGACGATTTATGACCGCCTCATTCAGCGCGCACCGCTGCTCAAATCAGGCTCGGGCCTGGCCGATCCACGGGTTGAATTAAAAGCCGTGCGCGCGACCACCGATCAACTGGCCTACAGCGACAGCACTGACGCTGAAGGCAAGCAATTCCTTACCGCCTCCCAACTGATTCGCCTCAAGGACGGCAGCAGCGTGCCGGTGCTGCTGTCGGTTGATAACGCCCACGATGAGGCCTTGCTCAGCGCCTATCTGCGCTCGACGCTGATTGCCTTGCCGTTGCTGCTGGTGTTCATCGGCCTCACGGCGTGGGGCGCGGTGCAGCGCGGATTGGCACCGATGCGCGAGTTTCGCAAAGTCGCAGCGATGGTCTCGACCCAGGATCTCGATCATCGCCTGTCGGTGGTGAACATGCCGCAGGAGTTGAGCGAACTGGCGCAGGGCATCAACTTCATGCTGCATCGGCTGGATGCCGGGGTGCAGCAGTTGTCACAGTTTTCCGATGATCTGGCGCATGAGCTGCGCACGCCGATCAATAACCTGATGGGCAAGGCGCAAGTGACGCTTTCGCGCGAGCGCTCGGTGGACGAGTACAAGGATGTGCTGGTGTCGTGCACCGAAGAGCTGGAGCGGGTGGCGCGGATTGTCTCGGACATGTTGTTTCTGGCGCAGGTCAGTCATCCGTCGGCACTGGCACCATTTGAAGCGGTGGCGCTGGAGGTTGAGTCGGCGAAAGTGGCGGAGATGTTTTCGTTGTCGGCGCAGGACAAGCGCATTCACTTGAACGTTATTGGCAGCGCTTCGGTGTTGGGCGATCGGTTGATGATTCAGCGGGCGATTTCGAATCTGCTGTCGAATGCCTTGCGCCATTGTCCCGCCGGAAAAACCGTGACGTTGCTGATCGAGCAAGGCGCAAAGCAGTCCTCGCTACTGGTCAGCAACCCTGGCGCCGGGATTGAAGCGCAACATCTGCCGTATCTGTTCGACCGCTTCTACCGCGTCGACAGCAGCCGCTCCAGATCGCAGGGCAGCACCGGATTAGGGCTGGCGATCGTGCGCTCGATCATGAGCCTGCATCAGGGCGTGGCCGAGGTTAAGAGCCTGCCGGGGGCGATGACCGTGTTCCGCTTGGGCTTCCCCACCACCGAATCATCCCTGTAGGAGCTGCCGCAGGCTGCGATCTTTACTCTTGTTTTTAGATCAAGATCAACAGATCGCAGCCTGCGGCAGCTCCTACATTGAATGTGTCGGCTCCGCAAAAAACCTGTGGGAGCCTGGCTTGCCAGCGATGGCGTTAAGTCAGTCGATATCGATGTTGAATGTCTGAGCGGAAATCGAGTGTTTTGTACGATTTTTTACCGAAACGTTCCTGTCCCCACAAAACTCCGAAAGCTCTCGCCTCAACCTCCGTTTCTTCCTACAGCCAGCCCTGAGTGGATAGCCCTAAGGTGGATACCTCGACAGGTTGAAAAACGATGGGGAGGAATAATGAATCGAGACACTTTTTGTGAGTTGGTTGAGGACGTCGATGTTTTGGCTACCCGGCGGCAAAGCGATGTTGCACAACTACCCTATCAACGCAGGTCAACAGTTTGGCCCCTTGGTTGCGCTGAGCATTGGTGCGACTTTGCAGAGCTGAAATATTCTGGCTATATTTGTCCAGAATACAGGGGTGAACTGATGATCATCGTTCCGCTGGCCGAAGCCAAAAACAACCTATCCAAACTCGTCGATGATGCCGCTGCCGGACAGGTCATCACGATTGCCAAGCATGGCCGGGCGATGGCTCGCCTCGTTCCGATCGGGAGAACCACAGCGAAGCGCATTGGCGCGATGAAAGGCAAACTGGTGCTACCTCAGGATTTCGATTCACCCTTGCCCGATGACATGCTGGATGCATTTGAAGGCACGCAAGCATGAGGCTTCTGCTCGACACGCACATACTGCTCTGGACGCTTAGTGATGATGCCAGACTGTCCGGAAAAGCCAGAAAGCTGATTGAAAACGCTGCCGATATCTACATCAGTGCCGCCACTTTCTGGGAAATGGCAATCAAGGTCGGTCTTGGAAAGTTGAATGTGGATCTGGAAGAAATCCGCCAATATTGCCTCGATAGCGGGTTCATCGAACTGCCAGTCACTGCAGAACATGCCATTGCCGTGAAGGATCTTGAGCACCATCACCGGGATCCGTTTGACCGCATTATCGTGGCCACAGCAATGACCGAGCCGATGAAGTTGCTCACGGCTGATCCTTTGGTAGCCCGGTACACCGATCTGGCTGTTCTGGTCTGATCAGGACATATCCAGTACTGATACACATCAATGCTGGCTGTCAGACCGCAATCGCTGGCAAGCCAGCTCCCACAGGGATCTGCGGTGTATGCGGGATGTGTGGGCAGCAGAAAAACATGTGGGAGCTAGCCTGCTGGCGATTGCGGTAGGTCGGGCACCGACAAAAACGGCACCTTGCGGTGCCGTTCGCCTTTCACATTTCAGCTATCACTTGCGCGCATCCGCCCACGATTTCAGGAGTTCGTTGTAGCTCACGGTCTCGCCCTTCGGCTTCTCGTTGGCCAGTTTCGGTTTCGGTGCACCTGGCTGATCAAACCAGTATTGCGCATCGCGCTCCGGGTTCATTTTCGGTGCGCACACCGCTTGGGCCTTGGAGCGTTCGAGGCGCGTCATGATTGCGTCCTGATCCTTGGCCAGGCCATCCAGCGCCTGTTGCGGGGTTTTCTCGCCGCTGGCCGCTTCGGCGATGTGGCTCCACCACAGTTGCGCCAGACGCGGATAGTCCGGCACGTTGGTCCCGGTCGGGGTCCATTGCACGCGGGCCGGGCTGCGGTAGAACTCGACCAGACCGCCGAGTTTCGGCGCCAGATCGGTCATCGCTTGCGAGTTGATGTCCGACTCGCGAATCGGCGTCAGGCCGACGATGGTTTTCTTCAACGAGACAGTTTTCGAGGTCACGAACTGCGCATACAGCCACGCCGCGAGTTTCTGTTTCTCAGGCGTGGATTTCATGAACGTCCACGAACCCACGTCCTGATAGCCAAGCTTCATGCCCTCTTCCCAATACGGCCCGCGCGGCGATGGCGCCATCCGCCATTTCGGCGTGCCGTCGGCGTTGACCACCGGCAGACCCGGCTTGGTCATGTCGGCGGTGAATGCGGTGTACCAGAAGATCTGCTGAGCGATATTGCCCTGCGACGGCACCGGGCCGGACTCGGAGAAAGTCATGCCCGCCGCTTCCGGTGGCGCGTAGGCCTTCAGCCAGTCGACGTATTTCTGCGTGGCGAACACAGCGGCCGGGCCGTTGGTGTCGCCGCCACGGGTCACGCTGGAACCGACCGGATGGCAATCCTCGACGCGAATCCCCCACTCGTCCACCGGCAAACCGTTGGGCAAGCCTTTGTCGCCGCCACCGGCCATGGAGAACCAGGCATCGGTGAAACGCCAGCCCAGCGACGGGTCTTTCTTGCCGTAGTCCATGTGCCCGTAAACGCGTTTGCCGTCGATTTCCTTGACGTCTTCGCTGAAGAATTTGGCGATGTCTTCATAGGCCGACCAGTTCACCGGCACGCCCAATTCGTAGCCGTACTTTTCCTTGAACTTGGCTTTCAGATCGGCGCGTTCAAACCAGTCAGCACGGAACCAATACAGGTTGGCGAATTGCTGGTCGGGCAGTTGATAGATCTTGCCGTCCGGCGCGGTGGTGAACGAAATGCCGATGAAGTCCTTGATGTCGAGCGTCGGCGAAGTGAAGTTCTTGCCTTCGTTGGCCATCAGGTCGGTGATCGATTCGGTCTTGCCGTAGCGAAAGTGCGTACCGATCAGGTCCGAGTCGTTGACCCAGCCGTCATAGATATTCTTGTCGGACTGCATCACCGTCTGCATTTTCTCGACCACGTCGCCTTCTTGCAGCAGGTCGTGGGTGAGCTTGATCCCGGTGATTTCGGTGAAGGCCTTGGCGAGCACTTTCGACTCGTATTCGTGGGTGGTCAGGGTCTCGGAAACGACCTTGATTTCCATGCCGCGAAACGGCTCGGCAGCCTTGATGAACCACTTCAATTCTTCGAGTTGCTGTTCAGCCGTCAGGGTCGACGGTTTGAACTCACTGCCGATCCATTTTTTCGCCGCGTCTTCGTAGGCATCAGCCCAGGCGACTGCGCTCAAACCGCTGAGTGCCAGCATGGCTGCCAATGAAATGCTATGTCGCAGCTTATTGTTTTTGTCGAACATAGAGACCTCCTGTTTAGGATTTCGGAGCACGGTTGCCGAATGACTCGACTAGCCCCAACGCATCACAGCCAACAGCCACACCAGGGACAACGCGGACGCCACCCAGATGCTCCAGTCGGTGGCGCCGATGACCAGCAAATGCAGGTAGGCGCTGCCGAGAAGACCGATAAACAAGCGATCGCCACGGGTGGTGGCAATCGGCAGAAAACCTCGCCGCAGGATGCTCGGCGAACGCAATTCCCACGTGGTCATGCCCACCAGCAGCAGACCAATGGCGATGAAGAACCCCGCTGTCGGGGTGGTCCAGCTCATCCATTCCATCATCAGCTCCTCAGACCCGGCCGAGGGCAAAGCCCTTGGCCACGTGGTTGCGAACAAACCAGATCACCAGCATGCCCGGCAGAATGGTCAACACCCCCGCCGCTGCCAGCACGCCCCAGTCGATACCCGAGGCCGACACCGTGCGGGTCATCACCGCTGCGATCGGTTTGGCATTTACCGAGGTCAACGTGCGCGCGAGCAGCAGTTCGACCCAGGAAAACATGAAGCAGAAAAACGCCGTCACACCGATACCGGAACCGATCAGCGGGATGAAAATCTTCACGAAGAACTTGGGGAAACTGTAGCCGTCGATGTAAGCCGTTTCGTCGATTTCCTTGGGCACACCGGACATGAAACCTTCGAGAATCCACACCGCCAATGGCACGTTGAACAGGCAATGCGCCAACGCCACAGCGATGTGCGTATCGAACAACCCAATCGAGGAATACAACTGAAAGAACGGCAGCAAAAACACCGCCGGTGGCGCCATGCGATTGGTCAGCAGCCAGAAGAACAAATGCTTGTCGCCAAGAAAGCGATAACGCGAAAACGCATACGCCGCCGGCAACGCCACGCTCAGCGAGATCACCGTGTTGAGGCTGACGTAGTACAACGAGTTGAGATAACCGTTGTACCAACTCGGGTCAGTGAAGATCACCTTGTAGTTGTGCCAGGTGAAATCCTGCGGAAACAGGGTCAACCCGCCGAGGATTTCGGTGTTGCTCTTGAACGACATGTTCAGCAGCCAGTAGATCGGCACCAGCAGGAACAGGATGTACACCAACAACGGAATAAGCTTTCTTTTGCTCATGGCCGGGCCTCAGCGGTTGGCGTCGGAGTGCGTCATGGCGGTGTAGAACAGCCAGGACACCAACAGGATGATCAGGAAGTACACCAGCGAAAACGCCGCTGCCGGACCGAGGTCGAATTGCCCTACGGCCATCTGCGTCAACGTCTGACTCAGGAAGGTCGTGGCATTGCCCGGCCCGCCGCCGGTGAGCACGAACGGCTCGGTGTAGATCATGAAACTGTCCATGAAGCGCAGCATCACTGCGATCAGCAGCACGCTTTTCAGCTTGGGCAACTGAATATGGCGGAACACCGCCCACGCCGAGGCTCGATCAATCCGCGCAGCCTGGTAATACACGTCGGGGATCGCGCGCAAACCGGAGAAGCACAGCAACGCCACCAGTGAAGTCCAATGCCAGACGTCCATCACCAGCACCGTCACCCAGGCGTCCATGGTGTTGGCTGCGTAGTTGTAGCTGATGCCCATCGCGTTGAGGCTGGAACCGAGCAGACCGATGTCGGCACGGCCGAAAATCTGCCAGATGGTGCCGACCACGTTCCACGGGATCAGCAGCGGAATCGCCAGAATGATCAGCACCACCGACGACCAGCGCCCCTTGGTCGGCATGGTCAGGGCGACAGCGATGCCCAGCGGAATTTCGATCAGCAACACGCAGGCCGAGTAGATGAACTGGCGCAGCAACGAGTCGTGCAAACGCGGATCAAGCAGCACCTGCTTGTACCAGTCAGCGCCGACGAAGTAGCGGCTGGACTGGTCGAAGATGTCCTGCACCGAATAGTTGACCACGGTCATCATCGGGATCACCGCACTGAACGCCACCAGCAGGAACACCGGCAACACCAGCCACCAGGCCTTGTTGTTCTGCACCTTGTTCATGGCTGCACCTCGCCGCTGTCGGCTTCCAGGAGGAACTCATCGGCATAGACCATCAGCCACTGCGCCGGAAAACTGATGTAGGCAGTGCCCTGCGGCACCGGTTTGTCTTCGGCCAGGCGCACTTTGAGCGGTGCGCCGTCGAGGTCGAGGGTCATGATCTTGTAGGTGCCGAGGTCTTCGACGTGGATGACTTTTGCCTGCATGGCGTCATCAAACGGCTCATCCCAGACATGAATGAATTCGGGGCGGATACCGACCTTGAGATTTTTCCACTGACCGTGTTCGATATGCCGTTGCATCGCGTCGGACAGCGGCAGGTGCGTCGAGGCGAAACCGACGCCGCCGGGTTGTGGCTGCACCTCGATCAGGTTCATCCCCGGGCTGCCGATGAAATAGCCGACAAAGGTGTGGCTCGGCCGCTCGAACAATTCCCGTGGCGTGCCGAACTGGACGATCTGGCCGCCGTACATCACCGCGATCTTGTCGGCGAAGGTCGAAGCCTCGAGTTGATCGTGGGTGACGTAGACCATGGTGATGTTGAACTGCTCGTGGATCTGTTTGAGCTTGCGCCGCAGTTTCCACTTCAGGTGCGGGTCGATCACCGTCAGCGGTTCATCGAAGAGGATTGCCGAGACGTCGTCACGGACCAGACCACGGCCCATCGAAACTTTCTGTTTTTCGTCAGCGGTGAGGTTGCGCGCCTTCTTGCTCAGGAGGTTTTGCAGGTCGAGGACTTCGGCAATCTCCTGCACCTTGCTGTGCACTTTCGCCTCGGCCATGCCCTGATTGCGCAGGGGAAAGGCGAGGTTATCGAACACGGTCATGGTGTCGTAGACCACCGGAAACTGGAAAACCTGGGCAATGTTGCGCTTCTCCGGCGTCAGGTCATTAACCGCTTTGCCGTCGAACAACACGTGGCCCTGCGAGGGGCTGAGCAGGCCGGAAATGATGTTGAGCAAAGTCGACTTGCCGCAACCCGACGGCCCGAGCAAGGCGTAGGCACCGCCCTGCTCCCAGACGTGATCCATCTCACGGATCGCATAATCCTCCGCGCCACTCGGGGTTTTGCTGTAGCTGTGGGCGAGGTGCTGCAAACGGATTTCGGCCATCAGGCAACCCTCGCGACACGCCGGCCCGGTGCTTGCACCAGACGGCCCTGCGCATCGAAAACGAACAGTTTGTGGGTCGGGATGTAAATGCGGATCGGCGCATCGACGTCGTATTCGTGAACGCCGGGCAAGTGCAGCACCAGCAGGAAATGCTCGTTGCGCACGTGCAGGAAGGTTTCCGAACCGCTGATCTCGGCGACTTCGACGGTCACTGCCAATTCCAGATCGTCATCGTTGCTCGGCACCAGCGAGATATGGCTGGGTCGCACGCCAAAGCGGAATTCGCCCTCACCCACCGGACGCAGATCGACGTTCAACGGGAAGTGCACGAAATTGGCGAAACTGACTTCGTTGCCGGCGATGCGCCCGGGCATCAGGTTGATCGGTGGTTCGGAGAACAATTCGGCAGCGAGCACGGTTTGCGGCTGATGATAGACCGAAGTCGACGGCCCGCTTTGAATCACCCGGCCTTCGTGAAGAATGGTCGTGGTGCCGCCGAGTGCCAGCGCTTCGTTGGGTTCGGTGGTGGCGTAAATGGCGATGGTGTGGCGCGCCTTGAACAGCTCGCGCATTTCCTGACGCAGCTCTTCGCGCAGTTTGTAATCGAGGTTGACCAGCGGCTCGTCGAACAGGATCAGCTCGGCGTCTTTGACCAGTGCGCGGGCCATGGCGGTGCGCTGCTGTTGGCCACCAGAGAGTTCCAGCGGATAGCGCTGCAGAAACTTCTCGATGCGCAGCATCCGCGCGGTTTCCTGCACTTTGCTGTGAATGATCTCTTTGGACACACCGGCCTGGCGCAGCGGCGAGGCGATGTTCTCGAACACGGTCATGGTCGGGTAGTTGATGAACTGCTGATAGACCATCGACACGTTGCGCAAACGCACCGGACGCTGGGTGACATCGACGCCGTTCATCAGGATGCGGCCGCTGTCGGGCTTGTCGAGACCAGCCATCAAGCGCATCAGGCTGGTTTTGCCGGACAGCGTACGGCCGAGCAAAACGTTGAAGGAACCGGCTTCGAATTTCAGGCACGCATCGTCGATCCAGGTCTGGCCCTCGACGGTGCGGCTGACGTGCTCCAGGGTGAGTGACATGGCTCGGCCTTTTTATTATTGGAGTCAAGCGACCTGTGCACGGGAGCGAGTTTCGTGCCAGAAAAGGCAAGTGATTGATTTGTCGCGAAAATCGTTGAAAGCGTAGGGATTGGGCGTTCATTGCTGAACACATTTGAACAGTTGGGCGATTGACAATGAACAATAGTGAACAACACTCTATGAACGCTTTTTGCCCTATCTTGAATACGATAAATATCCCATGTGGGAGCGGGCTTGCTCGCGAAAGCGGTGTGTCATTCAACTGATTCGGTGACTGATGCGCCGCATTCGCGAGCAAGCCCGCTCCCACAGTTGGGTGGTGTTGTTTTCAGGATTTGGGTTCATAACAACAATAAAAATCGCTGCATCAGAGGCCCACTGCCATGGCCGCACCTGCCCCGCCGCTGTCCCATGACGCGATCGTCCAGACTTCCTGGCAACGTTGCCGCGCGTTCGGTCTTGATCACCAGAGCACGCCGGCCTTCGATCAGTTGCCTGCCGCCGGCATCGCGCAGCTGCTCGACAGCCATCACTCGCTGGTGCAGACCACGCATCAGGAAGTCCTGCCCTATTACGAAAACATCCTCAGCAACTCCAACTGCTTGATCATGCTCGCTGACAATCAAGGCCAGGTGCTGACCTCGTGGGGCACGCAACGCTTTATCGAACCGAATCTGGCGCGAGGGTTTCAGGCCGGTGCGAGCTGGGTGGAACGCACCAGCGGCACCAATGCGATCGGCACGGCGCTGGCCTGTGAGCAAGCCGTGCACATCGAACACGACGAACATTTTCTCAAGGCCAACCGTTTCATGACCGGTTCCGCCGCGCCGATTTTCGACGCCGAGCGCAAGGTGATCGCGGTGCTCGATGTGTCCAGCGACAGCTACCTGCCGCCCTCCCACACCTTGGGCATGGTCAAAATGATGAGCCAGACCGTGGAAAACCGGCTGATCCTCAACCTGTTCCATGGCCAGCACTTTCAACTGACCTTCAACACCGGGCTGAACAACCTCGACAGTCAGTGGGCCGGGTTGTTGATTTTTGATGAGAGCGGTCAGGTGTTGTCGGCTAATCGCCGAGCGGACAATCTGCTCGGCGTGCGCCTGTCGCGGGTAAGCGTCGAGAGCCTGTTCAAGGTGTCGCTGCTGGAGCTGATCAATCAACCGGACGGCCTGCCGTTTGCCTTGCAGACCTCCGGGCGTAACCGTTTTCAATGTTTGTTGAAGCGACCGAAGCAGGCACCGATTCAACCTCGCCTCTTCGCTGAAGCAAAAAGCGTCGAAGCGCCGATCAAGACAGCCGGCGCCATCAGCCTCAACACCCTGCACTTCGGCGACAGTCGTGTGGAAAAAGCCGTGCGTCAGGCGGAACGCTTGCTGGAAAAAGACATTCCGCTGCTGATCCACGGTGAAACCGGGGTCGGCAAAGAAGTCTTCGTCAAAGCCCTGCATCAGGCCAGCTCGCGGAGCAAACAGGCATTCATTGCCGTCAACTGTGCAGCGATCCCCGCCGAACTGGTCGAGTCGGAACTGTTCGGCTATGAAAAAGGCGCTTTCACCGGCGCCAATCAGAAAGGCAGCATCGGCCTGATTCGCAAGGCGGACAAAGGCACGTTGTTCCTTGATGAAATCGGCGACATGCCGCTGCCGACGCAGGCGCGGTTGTTGCGGGTGTTGCAGGAGCGTTGCGTGCAGCCGGTGGGCAGCAGCGAGTTGTTCCCGGTGGATTTGCGGATTATCTCGGCGACTAACCGCTCTTTACGCGAACAAGTGCAGTTGGGCCGGTTCAGGGAGGATTTGTATTACCGCATTGGCGGGCTGACGCTGGAGTTGCCGCCATTGCGCGAGCGCAGTGACAAGGAGGCGTTGTTCAAGCGGCTGTGGGAACAGCATCGTGAACCGACGCAATGGGCCGGGTTGAGTCGTGAGGTGCTGGAGTTGTTCGAACGGCATCCGTGGCCGGGGAATTTGCGTCAGGTCAGCAGCGTGATGCAGGTGGCGCTGGCCATGGCCGAGGAACAACCGGTGAGGCCGGAGCATTTGCCGGATGATTTTTTTGTCGATCTGGAGATGGAGCCGGTAGAGTGCTCGGCGCCGTTGGGGGTTGATCTAAATGATGTGGAGGCGTTGAACCGGGAGTTGAAGGCTTCCGGGGGTAATATTTCGCATTTGGCGCGGCGGTTGGGGGTTAGTCGGAATACGCTTTATAAGCGGTTGCGGCAGATTGAAGGTTGAGTGAACTCCACGCCCCTCATCGGAACGCCGCCCGCCCAGCCCTCTCCCAGAGGTAGAGGGAGCTGACCGAGGTGTCTGGCGCTGGACATCGACCTGAAACATCGTGCCGATTATGGATTCAAAGCATCACGTTCAAGTCGGTGTATTTCTTGAACATCCCCCAATCAGTCCCCTCTCCTGCGGGAGAGGGCTAGGGTGAGGGCGAAAATTGCGGCTCAACCTGCACAGCCGAAGCAGCCCCCAATGTACGCAACCCGACCAACACAACAACCACCATCATGATCCCCGCGCCAATGGCCACGCCAAACCCCGCCCGCGCGCCGTACGCATCGATAACCAGCCCCGCCAGCATCCCGCCCAGTGCAACGCCGATGCTGATGCCGGTGGTCATCCACGTCAGCCCTTCGGTGATCCGCGACGGCGGGATGATGATCGTCCCCAGCTTCATCACCACGACCATCGTTGGCGCAAACGAGATGCCGGCGATGAACAGCGTCGCTGACAGGACATACACGTCGGCTGCAAAAATCGGCAACACGCCGGTGAACGCCGTGACCAGGATCCCGATCAGAAACTGTTTTTCGATCGCCAGCGAAACCCTCATCGCGCCGAACGTCAGGCCCGCAACCAGTGAACCGAACGCATAGGCGGCGAGGATAAAGGTCGCCGACGCTGGCCAGCCCTGCGCATTGGCGAACGCCACGACGGCGACATCGATTGCTCCGCCAATGACACCCATCGCCAACAGCGCCAGCACAATGGTGCGTACGCCGGGGATCAGCAAGGTCGAGCCACTATGGCTGGCGTGGCCCACGACAACCTTGGGTTCAGTCTGGCGTTGCAGCAGAAACGCGGTCACCCCGACGGCCAGCAGTCCGACTGCAACAAGGGGCCCGGCTTCGGCGAAAAAACTCACGCTCAAACCGATCGCCAGTGGCGGGCCGACAATGTAGGCCATTTCGGTGAGGACAGTGTCCAGCGAGAACGCCGTGTGCAATTGCGGCTTGCCCCGGAACAACTGCGTCCATCGGGCGCGAATCATCGACGGCATGCTTGGCATCGTCCCCGCCAGTGCAGCCAGAACGAACAGCAACGCGGCTGGAGCGCGCAGGTAGACGGCGGTGATCAGCGCCAGCAACATGACAATGCTGAACGCTGTGACGATGGGCAGCACGCGACTCTGGCCATGTTGATCGACCTGTTTCGAGATGTGCGGGCCGAGTAGCGCATTGGCCAGGGTGAACGTGCCGGCGACGGCGCCGGCCAGCCAGTAAACCCCGGTTTGCTCGACCAGCATGGTGATGATGCCGATGCCGATCATTGCCTGCGGTAACCGCGCAATAGAGCTCGCGAGCACTAACCCGGTGGCGCCGGGGGTTGTTAGCAGCTCGCGGTAGTGATTGGCCATGGTGTCTCCATTCGATATTCGTCACCGCTCAGCATCCAGCTGAACGCGTTGCCGACATCAAGACCTACGCGACCATCAAAAGCAACCCTCACCCCAACCCTCTCCCGGGGGGAGAGGGAGCTGACCGAGGTGTCTGGCGTCGTACATCGACCTGAAAGACCGAGTCGATTATGGATTCGGAGAAAAACTTTCAAGTCGGCGTATCTCTTGAGCATCCCCCATTCAGTCCCCTCTCCCTCTGGGCGGTCCGACGTTTCGGGAGGGTTAGGGTGAGGGGCTTTTCTTGCGCCCAAACAAAAACCCGCACAAGGCGGGTTTTGTTCTGATCGTTCCCACGCAGAGCGTGGGAACGATCATCACGCCGAGCAGGTTCGGTCAGTCAGCCAGACGCCAGGTAGTCCCACCCTTGCCGTCTTCCAACACAACGCCCATGGCGGTGAGCTGGTCGCGGATACGGTCGGACTCAGCCCAGTCCTTGCCCGCACGTGCCGCCAGACGCGCCGCGATCAGCGCATCGACTTCAGCCGCATCGACACGCCCTTCGGCGCCGGCTTGCAGGAAGTCATCGGCTTCGAGCTGCAACACGCCCAACACGCTTGCCAGTTCTTTCAGACGTGCCGCCAGGCCCGCCGCTGCAGCGAGATCGCTCTCACGCAGACGGTTGATCTCACGCACCATCTCGAACAGCACTGCGCAGGCTTCCGGCGTGCCGAAGTCGTCGTTCATCACCGTGGTGAAACGCTCGACGAAAGCTTCGCCGCCCGCCGGTGCAACGTTCGGCAAACCTTTCAACGCGTGGTAGAAACGCTCGAGTGCGCCTTTGGCGTCCTTGAGGTTGTCCTCCGAATAGTTGATCGCGCTGCGGTAGTGACTCGACACCAGCAGGTAACGCACGACTTCCGGGTGGTACTTTTCCAGCACATCGCGAATGGTGAAGAAGTTGTTCAAGGACTTGGACATCTTCTCGCCATTGATGCGAATCATGCCGCAATGCATCCACGCGTTGGCGTAGGTCTTGCCGGTGGCCGCTTCGCTCTGGGCGATTTCGTTTTCGTGGTGCGGGAACTCGAGGTCGCTGCCGCCGCCATGAATGTCGAAAGTTTCGCCGAGGCAGCAGGTGGACATCACCGAGCACTCGATGTGCCAGCCCGGACGCCCGGCGCCCCATGGCGATTCCCAGCTTGGCTCGCCCGGTTTGGTGGCTTTCCACAGGACGAAGTCCAGCGGATCCTGCTTGGCTTCGTCGACTTCGATGCGCGCACCGATGCGCAGGTCTTCGATTTTCTTGCGCGACAGTTTGCCGTAGCCCATGAACCTGGCGACGCGGTAGTACACGTCGCCATTGCCCGGGGCGTAGGCGTAACCCTTGTCGATCAGGGTCTGGATCATGCTCAGCATGCCCGGAATGTGATCGGTGGCACGCGGCTCCATGTCCGGCTTGAGGATGTTGAGGCGTGCCTCGTCCTCGTGCATCGCAGTGATCATGCGCTCGGTCAGCGCGTCGTACGGCTCGCCGTTTTCGCGAGCACGATTGATGATCTTGTCTTCGATGTCGGTGATGTTGCGCACGTACGTCAGGTTATAACCGCTGAATCGCAACCAGCGGGTCACCAGGTCGAACGCGACCATGCTGCGGCCGTGGCCAATGTGGCAGTAGTCGTACACGGTCATCCCGCAGACGTACATGCGCACATTGTTGCCATCGAGCGGCTTGAAAACTTCTTTGCTCTTGGTGAGCGTGTTGTAAATCGTCAGCACTTTTAATTTCCTTGACGCTGAATCACTGGCCCCACGAATCGCGCAGGGTCACGGTACGGTTGAATACCGGCTGACCTGGTTTCGAGTCCTTCATATCGGCGACGAAGTAGCCTTCGCGCTCGAACTGGAAACGGTCTTCCGGCTGTGCATTGCCAAGCGATGGCTCCGCACGACAACCGGTGAGTACCTGCAGCGAATCAGGGTTGATGTTGTCGAGGAAACTCGCGCTGTCTTCAGCCTTCTCAGGGTTGGCCGAACGGAACAGGCGATCGTACAGACGCACTTCGCACTCGACGCTGGCGGCTGCCGGCACCCAGTGGATCACGCCTTTGACCTTGCGGCCTTCAGGGTTTTTACCCAGGGTTTGCGGGTCGTACGAGCAACGCAGTTCGACGATGTTGCCGTCGGCGTCCTTGATCGCTTCGTCGGCACGGATCACGTAGCTGCCGCGCAGACGCACTTCACCGGCCGGTTCCAGGCGTTTGTAGCCCTTCGGCGGCTCTTCCATGAAGTCGTCACGGTCGATGTAGATTTCCCGGGCGAACGGCAGTGCGCGCACGCCCATGTCTTCTTTCGGGTGACGCGGCAGTTCGAGGTTCTCGACCTGACCTTCCGGGTAGTTGGTGATGACGACTTTCAGCGGACGCAACACGCACATGGCGCGCGGCGCGGTGTGATCGAGGTCGTCACGGATGCTGAATTCGAGCATGCCGAAGTCGACCACGCCGTCGGAACGGTTGGTGCCGATCATTTCGCAGAAGTTGCGGATCGATTTCGGCGTGTAGCCACGGCGGCGGAAGCCCGACAGCGTGGACATGCGCGGATCGTCCCAGCCATGCACGTGCTTTTCATCGACCAGTTGCTTGAGCTTGCGCTTGCTGGTGATGGTGTAGTTGAGGTTCAGACGGCTGAACTCGTACTGACGCGGGTGCGCCGGCACTGGCAGAGCGTCGAGGAACCACTCGTACAGCGGACGATGGCTTTCGAACTCCAGGGTGCAGATCGAGTGAGTGATGCCTTCGATGGCGTCCGACTGACCGTGGGTGAAGTCGTAGTTCGGGTAGATGCACCACTTGTCGCCGGTCTGGTGGTGATGCGCGTGGCGGATGCGATACATGATCGGGTCACGCAGGTTCATGTTCGGCGAGGCCATGTCGATCTTCGCGCGCAGCACGCGGGCGCCGTCGGCGAACTCACCGGCACGCATGCGGGCGAACCAGTCGAGGTTTTCTTCCACCGAACGGTCGCGGAACGGGCTGTTCTTGCCCGGCTCGGTCAGGCTGCCACGGTATTCCTTGGCCTGCTCCGGGGTCAGGTCGTCGACGTAGGCTTTGCCAGCCTTGATCAGCTCGACGGCCCAGTCGTGCAACTGGTCAAAATACTGCGAGGCGTAGCGCACTTCGCCGGACCATTCGAAGCCCAGCCATTTGACGTCGGCTTCGATCGCGTCGATGTATTCCTGATCTTCCTTGGCCGGGTTGGTGTCGTCGAAACGCAGGTGCGTGACGCCGCCGAACTCCTGGGCCAGGCCGAAGTTCACGCAGATCGACTTGGCGTGGCCGATGTGCAGGTAGCCGTTGGGCTCAGGCGGAAAACGGGTGACGATCTGGGTGTGCTTGCCCGAGTCCAGGTCTGCCTGGATGATCGGCCGCAGGAAGTTGACCGGCACGGCAGGGCCGGACTTGGCATTCGAGGTAGGGTCGACAGTGGGCTTGCTCATAGGATCCTTGACTTACATGTGCGCGGCCGCAGAGAGGGGCCAGACAAAACAAAGCCGCTATCATAGCCGATGCTGTCAAGGGGCTGACAGAGCAGGCCCTATAAAGGCGTGCTTTTTATCGCCGGGAAATGAAAAAACAGCCTCGAAATTCGCGGCTGTCACGCTAAACTGCGCACCTTGGCCCTGACGGGCTGAACCGGTTATGGGCCAACATGTCCCATTACCCACGAATTCCTTATAAAGAGTAGCGATCATGACTCAAGTTAAATTGACCACCAACCATGGCGACATCGTCCTCGAACTGAATGCTGAAAAGGCACCGGTGACCGTTGCCAACTTCATCGAATACGTCAAAGCCGGTCACTACGAAAACACCGTTTTCCACCGTGTAATCGGTAACTTCATGATCCAGGGCGGCGGTTTCGAGCCAGGCATGAAAGAAAAGAAAGACAAGCGTCCAAGCATCCAGAACGAAGCCGACAACGGCCTGCCGAACGAGAAGTACACCGTTGCCATGGCCCGTACCATGGAGCCGCATTCGGCTTCCGCGCAGTTCTTCATCAACGTCGCCGACAACAGCTTCCTGAACCACAGCGCCAAGACTACTCAGGGCTGGGGCTACGCGGTATTCGCTAAAGTGGTTGCCGGCACCGACGTTGTCGACAAGATCAAAGGTGTTTCGACCACTTCCAAGTCCGGCCACCAGGACGTACCAGCAGACGACGTGATCATCGAGAAAGCCGAGATCATCGAAGCGTGATATTGCTGATTTCAGACTTGCATCTGGAAGAGGAGCGCCCGGACATCACCCGGGCGTTTCTGGATTTGCTCGCCGGACGCGCCCGCTCGGCGAGTGCGTTGTACATTCTCGGCGACTTCTTCGAAGCGTGGATTGGCGACGACGCCATGACGCCCTTCCAGCGTTCCATCTGCCAGGCCCTGCGCGAATTGAGCGACAGCGGCACGGCGATTTTTCTGATGCACGGCAATCGCGACTTCATGCTCGGCAAGGCCTTCTGCAAGCAGGCCGGCTGTACGTTGTTGAAGGACCCGAGTGTCGTGCAGTTTTACGGCGAGCCGGTGCTGTTGATGCACGGTGACAGCCTGTGCACGCGCGACGTTGGCTATATGAAGCTGCGGCGCTATCTGCGTAACCCGATCACCCTGTTTATCCTGCGTAACCTGCCGCTGAGCAGCCGCCATAAGCTGGCGCGCAAGCTGCGCAGCGAGAGCCGTGCACAGACGCGGATGAAGGCCAATGACATTGTCGATGTCACGCCGGAGGAGATTCCGCGGATCATGCAGGCGTTCGGCGTAAAAACCCTGATCCATGGCCACACCCATCGCCCGGCGATCCACAAGTTGCAGATCGGCGATGAAGCGGCGAAGCGGATTGTGCTGGGGGATTGGGATCGTCAGGGTTGGGCGTTGCAGGTGGATGAGAGCGGCTACGCCTTGGCGCCGTTCGACTTTGCCCCGCCGCTGGCTTTGCCGCACGGCTAAAAGCTTTACCCCCTCACCCCAGCCCTCCCGAAACGTCGGACCGCCCCCAAGGGGGCGAGGGGGAAAGGGAGCCGATCTCTATGCTTCTCAAAACCCGAGTTCGACTCGGTATTGCAAGTCGGTGTACCTCGAACATCCACCACGGTCAGTCCCCTCTCCCTCCGGGAGAGGGTTAGGGTGAGGGGCTTTTGACCTTAGTGCCCGGAAGCGGCCGGGCCGGCCTTCGCAGCAAACGGCGGCTTCGCCAGCCACACAATCAGAATCAACCCCATGAAGCCCCAGCCCAGCAGCGTGAAGTAATCCACGGTGGAGAGCATGTACGCCTGACTGGTCAGCACATGATCGAGCTGCGCATACGCCGGGTTGCTCGCCCCGCCCAACTGGTTCAGCGCCTCACGTGTGGCCGGCTCATAAGTGCTGATGCTTTCACTCATATACGCATGATGCTGATCGGCCCGACGAATCCAGATCCACGTGGTCAGCGACGCCGCAAAACTACCACCCAGAGTCCGCAGGAACGTCGCCAGGCCCGCGCCATCGGCAATCTGACTCGGTGGCAGGTCAGACATCAGAATGCTCAGGGTCGGCATGAAGAACAGCGCCACGCCAATGCCCATGAACAGCTGCACCAGAGCGATGTGCTGGAAGTCGACTTCGTTGGTGAAACCAGCCCGCATGAAGCAGCTCAGGCCAATCGCCAGGAACGCCAGCCCGGCCAGCAGACGCAGGTCGAACTTGTTCGCGTACTTGCCGACAAACGGCGACAGCAGCACCGGCAGAATCCCGATCGGCGCTACGGCCAGCCCGGCCCAGGTCGCGGTGTAGCCCATTTGCGTCTGCAACCATTGCGGCAGGATCAGGTTGATGCCGAAGAAACCGGCGTAACCCAGCACCAGCACCAGCGTGCCGATGCGGAAATTACGGTGCGCAAACAAGCGCAGGTTGACCACCGGATGCTGGTCAGTCATTTCCCAGATGATGAACACCGCCAGTGCCACCACCGAAATTGCCGCGCCAATGATGATGAAGTTCGACTCGAACCAGTCCAGGTCATTGCCCTTGTCGAGGATCACCTGCAATGCGCCGACGCCAATGATCAGCGTGATCAGGCCGACATAGTCCATCGGCTGACGGCTGGTTTCCACCGGCCGTTTGGCCAGTTGCGAACGCACCACCATCACCGCAAAAATACCGATCGGCACGTTGATGAAGAAGATCCACGGCCAGCTGTAGCTGTCAGTAATCCAGCCACCGAGAATCGGCCCGGCAATCGGCGCGACCACCGTGACCATCGCCAGCAATGCCAGGGCCATGCCGCGCCTCGCGGGCGGATAGACCGCGATCAACAGGGTTTGCGTCATCGGGTACAACGGCCCGGCGACCAAACCTTGCAGCACGCGAAAGCCGATCAATTCCGGCATCGACGTCGAGATACCGCAGAGAAACGAGGCCAGCACAAACAGTATGGTGGCCCACAAAAACAGTTTTACCTCGCCGAAACGGCGGCTGAGCCAGCCGGTCAGCGGCAACGCAATGGCGTTGCTGACGGCGAACGAGGTGATCACCCAAGTGCCCTGCTCCGAACTCACCCCCAGGTTGCCGGAAATCGTCGGCAACGCCACGTTGGCGATGGTGGTGTCGAGCACTTGCATGAACGTCGCCAGCGACAGACCGATGGTGCTGAGCAACAGGCTGGGCGGCGTGAAAGAGGCGTTATTGCTCATCGCGAATCCTATGAAACCTGATTAGCGCCGCATCTGTTACAGACACAGCTGCCCTTTGTGGGAGCGGGCTTGCTCGCGAAAGCGATGTGTCAGACAACATCTATGTTGAATGTCAGTCAGCATTCGCGAGCAAGCCCGCTCCCACAAAGTCAAAGTCGGGGTCAGCGTTGCGCGGTTTTGCTCACCGCTGCGCTGTTGTCGTGGATCAGCTGCGCAATCATCGCGTCGGCTTCGGCCAGTTGGCGGTCGTAGACGTTGGTGCTGAACGAGGCCTTTTGCGGTGGTTGCTGCGCCAGCACCGGACCGCTCTGGTCGTGCAGGTTCACTTCAACATTGGTCGACAGACCGACCCGCAGCGGGTGCTTGGCCAGTTCTTCGGCGTTGATGTGGATGCGCACCGGCACACGTTGAACAATCTTGATCCAGTTACCAGTGGCGTTCTGCGCTGGCAGCAAGGCAAACGCGCTGCCGGTACCGGCGCCGAGGCTGTCGACGGTGCCGCTGTACTTCACGTCGCTGCCGTAGATGTCCGACTCGATATCGACCGGTTGACCGATGCGCATGTCACGCAGTTGGGTTTCCTTGAAGTTGGCGTCGATCCACAGTTGATCCAGCGGAATCACCGCCATCAACGCCGTGCCCGGCTGCACACGCTGACCGAGCTGCACAGTGCGCTTGGCCACATAACCGGTGACCGGCGCGATCAAGGTGCTACGGGCATTGGTCAGGTAAGCCTGACGCAGATCGGCAGCGGCGGACATCACGTCCGGGTGCGACGACACCACGGTGTCATCGACCAGTGCGCTGGTGGTTTTCAGTTGCTGCTTGGCATTGGCCAGGGCGTTTTGCGCCGAGGTCAGGTCGTCGCGAGCGTGGGACAGTTCTTCCTGGGAAATTGCCCCGCCCTGCGCCAGGTTCTTGCGGCGGTTGAAATTGTCCTGGGCCTTTTGCACTTCAGCCTGTTGCGCGTTGACCTGGGCTTTCATGCCATCAACGTTGCTGTACAGACCGCGCACCTGACGCACGGTGCGCGCCAGTTTCGCCTGGGCACTTTGCAGGCCGACTTCGGCATCGTTCGGGTCGAAGTTGATCAGCACCTGACCTTCGTGAACCAGATCACCATCGTCAGCACCGATGCTGACGACCGTGCCGGTGACCAGCGGGGTGATTTCGACGACGTTACCGTTGACGTAGGCATCGTCGGTGCTTTCATTGAAGCGCCCGATGAATTCGTGATACGCCCAGACGCCAGCGCAGGCGAGTGCAACCACGATAGCCAGGACCAACAGCATCACTTTGCGTTTGCGCGGGTTGCCGGTGTCCGGGGTGTTGTCTTGAGCTTGGGTGTTTTCGGCAGTGGCCATGACAATTACCTTGAATTAGTTGTGCGGCGTGGCTGGGGTGGCGTTGGCTGCGGTCAGGGTCTGCCCCTGGAAGCCGCCGCCCAGCGCTTGCATCAGTTGAATCGACAGGTCGATCTGCTCGGCATTGAGGTTGGCCAACTGACGCTGGGCCTGCAGCAATTGCTGCTCGATGCTGAGCACGTCCAGGTAGTTGCCGATGCCGGAACCGTAACGCTGGACGACGGTGTTGTAAGAATCCTGGGCAATCTCGGTGGCGTGCTGCTGCGCACCGATCTGCCGGCCGATGTCACGCAACTGGTTGATCGTGTCGCTGACATCGCCGAGTGCTTTCACCAGACTTTTGTTGTACTGCGCCACTGCCAGGTCGTAATCGGCGTCGCGTGCATCGAGGTTGGCCCGCAGGCGTCCGCCGTCGAAGATCGGCACCGAAATGGTCGGGGCAATGTTGAAGAAGCGACTGGCCGAACCGAACATCGCGTCACCCAACAAAGATTCGGCACCGGCCGAGGCCGACAGGTTCAAGTTGGGATAGAAGCGGGTTTTCGCCGAGTCGATGTCTTTGCTCGCCGCTTCGACACGCCAGCGGGCGGCAACCAGATCCGGGCGACGACCGAGCAATTCGGCAGGCAGAACCGACGGCACCGCGACAGCACTGGCTTGCAGGACTTTCGGCCGGGCAATTTCATTGCCGCGATCCGGGCCTTTGCCGAGCAGCACGGCCAAAGCAATTTTCGCGCTATTCAGGCGTTTTTCCGCGTCGATCAGGCTGGCTTCGGAACTGGCTTCCAGACTCTGGGTTTGCTGGAACTGGTACTGGCTGTCGATCCCGGAACTCAGGCGACGCTGGCTCAAATCGAGCATCTGCTTTGTACGCTTGAGGTCGTCATTGGCCAGGTCATAAACGATGTGCGCCTGACCGAGATCGCTATAAGCGCGGGCGACATCAGCGGCCAAGGTCAATTGTGCGGCCTGACGGTCGACTTCGGAGGCGCGGGCCTGTCCGAGTGCGGCTTCCCAGGCATCACGCTGGCCGCCCCACAGGTCGAAGTTGTAATTGAAGCCGGCGCTGACATTGCGCACGGTGGCGTAAGCATCGCCCTGCCCCAGCGGATCTTGATCCTTGGCCAGGCGCGAGCGGCTGATGCCGGCGCTGGCGTCGAGGGTCGGATAGCGCTCGGCATCGGCGGCATACGCGGCGGCACTGGCCTGATGGGCGCGGGCTTCGGCGATTTGCATGTCGGGGCTGTCGTGCAGGGCTTCGCGGATCAAGCCGTCGAGTTGCGGATCGCCGAGGCTGGTCCACCAGTCGCTTTTCGGCCACGCGGCCGGCGACAGGGTCACGCCGTTGAGGGATTGGCCGACTTTCAGGCTTTTCGCATCGAGGCTCGCGCCCGACGTGTCGAGGCCACTGTAGTTGGCGCAACCGGCGAGGATCATCGCCGACAGCACCAGCGTGAGGCTGCTGCGCAAGGTTTTACCGCTCATTGTGTTCACCTAAGCGCTGGAGGGTGATCGGGTCACCGGCGGCCAGCAGGATTTTCTTGAGGATGTATTCCAGGGTCTTCAACTCGTCCGGAGTGACGGCGCCCGCCAGTTCATTCATCGCGTCAGCGCCGATGTGCGGCAGGCGGTCGGCCAGGAGCTGGCCTTGCTCGGTCAGAGTCAGTTGCACCTGACGGCGATCGCCTTCGCTGCGTTGGCGAGCGAGAAAACCTTTCTGCTCCAGACGATCGAGCATGCGCGTCATCGAACCGCTGTCGAGCGACAGATGGCGGCACAGTTCGGCCGGGGTATCGACGCCGTACTGGGCCATGATGATCAACACCTTGAACTGCGCGGCGGTGATGCCGTGAGGTTCCATGTGGGTGTCGATGATCCGGTCTTTGAGCAGCGCAGCACGGCCAAGCAACAGGCCGAGATGGCAGTGTTTGAATTCGTCCGGGGTGAAATGCTTCATTTGCTCACCTAATAACTGCCTAGGCAGTGAATGTATGTCGAGATGTTACTGCCTAGGCAGCGAATGTCAACGAAATAGTTAGGAAGCTTTGTAAATAGTTGACCAGTGGACTGGGTTTTGTGCGGAGAGGTGGCGCGAAGATCAAAAGATCGCAGCCTTCGGCAGCTCCTACAGGGATCAGAACCGTGTAGGAGCTGCCGAAGGCTGCGATCTTTTGATTTTTATGAGGATGTCGAGGAATCGTCAGAGGAATGCACAGGTGGCGGTTGCACAGGATGCACCTCACGCCCGCGCAGGGCCGTGGCCACATACCCAAAGGCACGCTTGCTCACCGCGTAAATGCTGTGCCAGCCCGGCGGTGCCGGCTCGATGGCGGCATGCAACGCTCGCGCGTAGTCGAGCACCAGGCCCGGCGTCCAGGCCATCACCTCGGCGCGCTTGCGCACTTGCGCGGCGACCCAGAACTCGGGGCTGATGATGACTCGGGCAAAATCGCGCATGCTCGAATGCCCCCGGTTCATTGCCCCTTCCAGGGCCGCTTCGAGACTATGCGCAACAGCGCTGGAACAATTGCGACTGGTGAGGTTGTACGTGCTGTTCTGCCGATAGTCCGCCCAGAACGCACTGAGCCGCCGAGCGTCGTAGTGGGCAAAACTGACCTGCACCGAAGACGGGCACCAGTCAGCCACCTCGCCGGCATAGTCCGGCAGAAACCTGCCGGCGACATCGTTGTTCGGCGTCGCCCGCAGCAGGCGCACGAAATCCCCCGCCGAACGATCGATGTCATCCAACGGGTAATGGCTGATGTAGATATCCGGGCCACATTCCAATGCGGCATGGCCGGCGGAGATCACGCCGTTGATGTCGACCGCTGCGATGTAGCGATTCAGCAGGCGATTGCGCACCAAGGTGTCATCGACGGTGCCGCTGGGGGTCCAGACATGAATCACCAACGCGCCGCTGCTGGCCGGCGCACTGACCGACAAAGGGCTGGTCAGCGGCGGCTGGTGTTTGAAGCGCACGGCTTGCCGCAACAACGCGCAACCAGTGAGAAACAGGCTCATGCCAATGCAGAATGGCACCGTGCCCTTATACAGCGTCGGGTACGGTTCGAGGATAAACACGCCAAAGCCGATTTCGAACAACCCCGCCAGCAACGACACTTGCCAACCGACAAAACGCACCACCACCGCTGCCGCCAACCGAAAGCCGCCATCGAGCAGAAAAGCCCCGCCAAACAGCACCGCCAGAATCAGCCCGGCGGCGTGTTGCCGGTCGACGATCAGCAGTCCCAGCAAGAGAAAAGCCAGTCCTCGCGCTCTGCGCAGGGCTGCAGCGGTCCCGGCTTGCGGTGCCGGCACCAGCAGCAGGATCAGCGCTTCGAGCATCAACAGATAGCCGAAAAGATGCAGCGGGAAATACAAAACGCCGTCGAGCGCATCAATGAAGATGCCCACACCGACCGCGCCCCAGACGATGCCCGTCAACGCCAGCGCCGACCAACGCTTGCGGACGAATTCGTGACCGAGCAAGACCATACTCAAGCGGACCATAGGTGTCTCTGTTGTTTTCGGGCAGCCGCCAACCGCGCGGCTTTCAAGTTGCGCTGAGTCTAATGCATTCTGCAAAAGCCGGATCGCAACGACGCGACCCGACCGGGGGAAACGCGCGTCAGAAGTCGCGTTTGTAGAAGATATCCAGCGAACTCGCGACGCCACTGGCCGCTTCGACATAGACCTTTTTGCTCAGCTTGTAGCGCAGCGCAATGGTGCTGGCCGGTTCAAATACGCCAACGCCATAACGCAAACTCAGCTTCTCGGTAATATTGCCGCTGGCCACCACACTGGTGGCATCGCCGCTGCCCGCCGTGTCGAGCTGGAAATCCTGAATCCCCAGATCCTTGGCCAGACTGCTGGTGACCCCGGAACTGCCCATCAAGCCCAACCCCAGCGCCGCTTGCGCGAGCATGTTGTTGTCTTCGCCGTTGGTGCTCAGCGGACGGCCGAGGACCAGATACGACAGCGCTTGCTCCTGGCTCATCGCCGGTTCGGAGAAGATCTGTGTGGTCGGTTGCTCGGCGCTGCCGCTCAGGCGAATACCGGCGATCACGTCATCGGTCTGGCGGATCGCCTCGATGTCCAGATACGGCTGATCGAGGGGGCCGGCAAACAGCAGACGCGCGCGCCGTACCGTCAGGCGCTGGCCATAGGCGCGATACTTGCCGTCGTTGAGCCAGAGCTCGCCGCGCGTGTCCATGTTGTCGCCGATGTGCACATGACCTTGCACGTTGGCGGTCAGACCAAAACCGGCGAAGGCGAGTTTGCCTTCACCGACCACCACGTCAATGTCCATTTTCATCGCCAGCGGTGGTTTGCCCTCCGCGGTCTGCGCGCCGACGATGATCGTGTCGTCGGAGACTTTCACCGTGGATGGCGGCAGCTCACGCACGGTGATTTCGCCTTTGGGCACTTGAACTTTGCCAGCGATTTTCAGCTCGTCGCCGGCCATGGAAATTTTCAGGTCCGGCGCCACTTCCACCTTGGCATACGGCTCCACACTGACCGGCAGTTGCGTGCCTTTCAATGCCAGATCGACCACCAGCGCCTGACCCCAAGCGACATTGCCGTTGAGACTGCCCTGCCCGCTCTTACCGCTTTTCCAGCCGCCGTCGAGGCGTACCGATTCGCCGGCAATCAGGGCGGTGAGTTGCAGGTTTTGCAGCTCCATCGGCAACTCGGCGCCGGACACTTCGCCGTCGCTCAGTTGCACGGTGCCGTTGACCAGCGGCGCGAGCAGTCCGCCGGAAATCGTCCCGCTGCCGTTCAGGCGCCCAGTGAGTTTCTCGACCATCGGCACAAACGGCCGCGCCACCGACAAATCCAGTCCGCTGAGACGGAACGAGCCGCTCAGCGGCTTGTTTTTTGGCAGTGGATTGAGCTGCGCCTGCACCATCAATTCGCCGAGTTTGCCGCCGACGAAATTGAGTTCGGTGTCGACGCGCTTCGGTGTGAGTTTGCTGGTCAGTTTGAGTGTCTGGTACGGGAAGTCCAGCCACTGATCCTTTTCCTTCATGCGCAAGGTGCCGCCACTGGCGTCGATGCTGACCACGCCATTCGGGCCGCTGGCCGGCAAGTCCAGTTGCAGATCGGCGTTGAGCTTGCCCTTCCAGGCAAAATCTTTCGGCAACCATTGCGCCAGACTTTCGATCGGGAACTGCTTGAGGTGGTAGCGCAGTTTTGGCTCCGGCATCAGCCGTTGATCTTCACCGCACAGGCTGGCATCGCCGGACATCCAGCAATGCGCGCCGAAGTTGATTTTGCCGTCAGCCAGACGTTCCAGTTTGGCCGGATTCTGCAGTTTCCAGTCCTGGCCGCCGGCCTGAATATCGCCGTTGGCCAAGCGACCGCGCCAGTTGCCCTTGTCCAGATTACCGTCGAGGCCGAGGGCCAGTTTCAGCTTCGGCCCGAGCAAGTCGAGGCTGAGTTTCTGGCTCTTGATGTCGCCTTGGGCGCTGGCGGTCAGCGTGCCCAGCAAGGTGTCACCGGCCTGAATGCCGGAGCCCTTGAGGTCAATTTTCGCCCGTTGCGCACTGTCGAGCGTGGCGTCGAGGTTGAGGCTTTGCAGGCGGTTGTCCTGGAAGGCCAGTTGCGAACCTTGCAGACCGAGTTTGCCCTGCGGTGCTTGCAGCGTGCCAGCCACATTGACCTGACCGTTGACCTGCCCGCGCAGTTGCGGCCAGAGCTGGGCCAGCCGCGACAGCTTGATATCGATCTGCCCGGTGAGTTTCTGTTGCAGGCTGCCCTTGCCGCTGATGCTGTTGTCGCCGAGACGGATTTGCAGGGCACTCAGATTCCATTGCTCACCCGCGCCGTCAGCCTTGGCCTGAAGGATCGCCGGTTGCCCGCGCAGTTTGCCTTTCAAGTCGAGATCAGCGGTGAGGCTCAGGCGGTCATTCTTCATTTCGCCTTGGCTTTTCAATGGCCCGGCCAAGGTGCCCGGCAACTCGGCAACCCAATACGCCGGGTTGAGCGCCGACAGGTCCAGCGCCGTGTCCCAGGCGATGCCGTCGGCGAACTGCACGTTGACGTGACCTTCGGCTTTGCCCTGCCCGGCTTGCATTTTCAGTTGCGGCAAGGCGATCTGTTTCAGGCTGCCGCTGAACGGACTGTTCAGGGTAAACGCCCCGGCCGGACCATCCAGTGCGGCGTCGAAGTTGCCGAGGTATTGCCCGTCGGTGTAGGAGACTTCGCCAGTGAAGGTACGCAAGGCGACTTGTGGCTCGTCGATTTCGTTATAGAGCCGGTGCCACGGAAAATCCTGCCAGTTGATATTGGCTTGCGCGCTGAGGCCTTTGCTCCAATCGACGCTGCCGGTGAGTTTGAGGCTTTGTTTGTCGTTGGCGGTGAGGTCGAGGCCGGCAATTTGTGCGCCGCTGGCGTCGACTTTGCCTTTGAGCAGCAGCGCCACCGGGCCTTTATCGGCGGGCAGCGTGGCGTTGCCGTTTAACTGGTAACCGTTTTTCAGGTCGCCTTCGCCGGTCAGCAGCAATTGATTGAGTTGCAGGGTGTCGGGTAGCTCTGCGCTCGGTTTGAACGCATCGCTGGTGATGCGCACTTTCGCCGGCAGGTTTTCCACCAGCGGTTGCAATTTGCCGCTCAACTGGCCGTCGAGGTAGCCATGACTGTCGGCGTGCAGGTTGAGGGTTTTCAGCAGATCGCCATCGACTTTCAGCGCCAGCGTCCACGGTTCAGTGCCCGGCGACGGCAATGTCAGGTCACCGGCGATATTCAACGGCCAGTTGCCGGTCGGCTGCAGCGTGCCGGACAGGTTCAGGCTGAGGTCGTCGCGCTGTAATTTGATGCTTTCAATCTGCATACCCTGGGCGGTCCAGTGCGCCGCCAGTTGCAAGCCCTTGAGTTGCTCGCTGCCGTTGAACAGCAGACTGCCGACTTTTACGTCGCCCAGTTCGATGGCCAGCGGCAATTGCAGATCCGGCAGTTTGATCGGACCGCTGTCGGTGGTTTCCGCGCTCGGCGGGAATTGCAGAATGACCTGATCAGCCTGGAGCTGTTCGATGCACAAGGTCATGCGCGTCAGGCACAACGGCGACCAGGCGAAGATTGCCTGATTCAGCTCGACGCGACTGCTGTCCTGCTGCCACAGCAGATGATCGGCGCTCCACTGGCCACCGAGACGGCCATGGAAATTTTCCACCGTCAGACCGGGTACGAGGCCCAGCACCCAACGGCTGCCAGCCTGCGTGCCGAGTACGGCGGTGATGCTCAATACAATCAACAACACCAGCGCCAGCAGCGTCAGTGCCGTTATTTTCAAACCACGCTTCACAGCTCAGGCCCCATGGAAAAGTGCAGCCGGATGCCGCCATCGTCGTCGAGTGCGTGGGCCAGGTCGAGGCGGATTGGCCCGACCGGCGAGACCCAGCGCACACCAATACCAACCCCGGTCTTGAGGTTCGGCAGTTCGAGTTTGTTGAAGGAGTTGCCCTGATCGACGAAGGTCGCCACGCGCCACTTTTCGGCGATCGAGTATTGATACTCGACGCTGCCGGCGACCATGTAGCGGCCCCCGATGCGGTCGCCATCGGAGTTTTTCGGCGACAGGCTCTGGTAGTCGTAACCGCGCACGCTCTGATCGCCACCGGCAAAGAAACGCAACGACGGTGGCACCGAGTTGTAGCCGTTGGTGGCGCTGCCGCCGACCTGCACGCGCCCGAGGAAGCGGTGCTTGTCGAACACCGTGGTCAAGCCTTTGACCAGCGCGGTGCCATATAGAAGGTTGTTGTCGGAACCGAGGCCTTCCTTGGCGACTTTGCTTTCAAAGCTCAGCCGATAGCCGTTGTGCGGGTCGATGCGGTTGTCGCTTTTCAGGTACGAATAACTGATGCCGGGCATCAGCAAGGTACTCAGGCCCGAGTCGTCGCCGAGTTCATATTCTTCACGCTGCCACTTCAGCGAAATCACTCGCTGCCAGCCGCTCGGCAACTTGCTGTGCCACTCCGGGCCGAAGGTCAGCAGTTTGCTGAGTGTGTCAGAGCCGTCGATGTCTTCGAATTGATAGCCGCCGGCCCAACGCAGTTTGTCGGTCAGTGGCGGGTCGAGCGGAATGTCGTAGAACAGCCCGACGTTTTGCCGTGGTGCCGACAGTTCCGCTTCCCAGCCATAGCTGTCGCCTTGCGGGTTGACCCAGTGGCGGGTCCAGTTGGCTTTGATACGCGGGCCGACGTCGGTCGAGTAACCGAGGCCGAGGCCCATGGTGCGTGGTTTGCGCGTGTCGAGTTTGACGTCGACCGGGATCACCTCGTTTTCCGCCGTGGTCGGCGCAGCATCGACGCGCACGCCTTCGAAGTAACCGCTCGATTGCAGGTCGCGGTTGAGTTCGGCGATCAGCTCGGAGTCGTACGGTTCGCCTTCCTTGAACGGCACCATGCGTTGCAGCAGGTCTTCGTCAAACGGCGTGTCGCCCTCGAATTTGACTTTGCCCAGCGCATAACGCGGGCCGCTTTCGTAGATCAATTCAACGTCGGCGACACCGGCGCGCGGATCGACCAGAAGTTTCTGGCTGGTGAAGTGGCCGCTGAAGAAACCGAAGCGCGAGGCCTGATTCTGAATAAGTCTTTTGGCGTCTTCGTAACGCCCATGATTGAGTACCGCGCCGGATTTCAGCACGTCGCTTGTCGGTACACGAAAGGATTTGAGGGAGGCTGCCGGGCCGTCGACCCGAATGGTGACGTTGCGCAGGCGAATCGGCTCGCCGGGATCGATGTTCAGCACCAGGCGCGGTTTTTCGCCGCCCTTGACGTCACTTTCGATCTGCGGCTGGTAGTAGCCCAACGCCTGGGCGGCTTTGCGCGCCTGCTCTTCGGCGCCGCGACTGAAGCGTTGCAAAGCTTCTTCGTCACGGTCGCCGAGGCTGCCGATATAGCCTTCTATATTGGCTTTAAGTTCATCGTTGGACGGTTTGATCCGTACGTCCAATTCACTTTGCGCCAGCGCCGCGCAGCTGGTTAACAGCACAAGCACGCCACTGGTAAATCTTCCTGGAAACTTCATAGGCGCGGATGCTATCACGGGCTTGGGAGCGTGATAGAACAGGAAATTTCCCAAGAAGTTTCATTGTCATGCTGTTGCAGTTTGTAACACCTGCGGATTGGCGTGGAAAAATACGTGTTCACGCACCGGGCCGACGGCAACTTCGCCGATCTCTTCGTAACCCTGCCTTTTATAGAATTCCAGGTAACGCGGGTTGCCAGTGTCGAGCACCACGCCTTGCGAGGTTTCATCCACCGCGCACCAGTTGTGTACGGCGGTCAACAGTTGCTCGCCAAAGTGTTTGCCCTGGAACTGTGGGTGAATCCCCAGCAGTGGCAGCATGTGCACGGAATCACTGGGCACGCAGGCGGCGACTGCATCGTGGTATTCGAGATAGCGGCGGGTGCAGCGAAAACCGGTGCTGAGCACCATGCGCAGGCGCCATGCCCAACTTTCGGTGATGCCCAAACGGCGCTGCGGCGGCGCGATCAGGGCGATGCCGATCAGACGGTCGTTGACCAGCAGGCCGATCGCGGGCAAGTCCTGGAGGAAATGCTGTTTGACCAGTTCGCGTACCGTGGCGCGCACGCGTTGCTCGTAACCGGGCCGCTCGGCTTCGAACAGGTAGCCGAAGGTTGGCTCGTGGCGATAGGCCTGATACAGCAAGGAACGCGCTTCACGCGAGTAGCCACGGTCGAGCATGTGAATGTCGGCGATGGCGGTCTGGGTTTCAGGCATGACGGTGATTCTCCCCGGGGCGCGTGCAAATGGCGGCGCTCTTGTTGGTACGAACCTTTTGCGGGTGGCGTGGTTCCCCACAGGTATAGCCCAACCTTGGATCTTCAGCGATTTTGCCGACCCCTTCGCGAGCAGGCTCGCTCCCACAGGGGAACGCGATCAAAATGTGGGAGCGAGCCTGCTCGCGAAGAGGCACTTACAGGCAACACAAATCCCACAGGCCAAAATGATTTCTCTCACACTGGCCCCCATCCCACATGTCAGCTAGCATCGCCCTTTTGCCAGGACTGCCGACCATGAAGATCGTTTCCTTCAACATCAACGGACTGCGCGCCCGTCCGCATCAGCTGGCAGCGCTGATCGAAAAACATCAGCCGGACGTCATCGGCCTGCAGGAAACCAAGGTCCACGACGATCAATTCCCGCTGGAAGAAGTCCGCGCCCTCGGCTACCACGTGTATTTCCATGGCCAGAAAGGCCATTACGGCGTGGCCATGCTTTCGCGCCAGGAGCCGATCGCCATCCACAAAGGTTTCGCCACGGATGAAGAAGACGCTCAGCGTCGTTTCATCTGGGGCACCTTCGCCGACGCCAATGGCCTGCCGGTGACGATCATGAACGGCTATTTCCCACAGGGTGAAAGCCGCGACCATCCGACCAAGTTCCCGGCCAAGCAGCGTTTCTACAGCGATCTGCAAACGCTGCTGGAAAGCCAGTTCCACAACGAACAGCCCGTGGTGGTGATGGGCGATGTGAACATTTCCCCGGAAGACTGCGACATCGGCATCGGCCCGGACAACATGAAGCGCTGGCTGAAAACCGGCAAATGCAGCTTCCTGCCGGAAGAACGCGAGTGGATGGCACGCCTGAAGAACTGGGGCCTGACTGACAGTTATCGCCACCTGAACCCGGAAGTGACCGACATGTTCAGCTGGTTCGACTACCGCAGCCGTGGTTTTGAGGATGAGCCGAAGCGCGGGCTGCGCATTGATGTGATTCTGGCATCGCACGGTTTGTTGCCGCGGGTGAAGGCGGCGGGTGTGGACTATGAATTGCGTGGGATGGAAAAGCCTTCTGACCATGCGCCGATCTGGCTTGAACTCAGCTGATATCAGCCAAGATCAAAAGATCGCAGCCTTCGGCAGCTCCTACATTTGAAATGCGTTCCCCCTGTAGGAGCTGCCGAAGGCTGCGATCTTGTGATCTGTCATCTTTTGGTCATGCGTCTGACTTAATCTCCCCGGCAATCCCCTTCGCTTGATTCGGTGCCGGCATGACCCTGCGTGTTCTCTGCGTGTTTCTCTTGAGTGCATGGCTGACGGTCTCTGCCGCTGCCCTGCCCCTTCCCGAAAACGGCCCGGCGCTGCGCATTCAAGGTTCCAACACCATCGGCGCCGCACTCGGCCCGGCGCTGGTCGAAGGCCTGTTGCAAGAACAGGGTCTGCTGAAAATCCACCGCGAAACCCCGGACACCGCCAACGAATTGCGCATCGTTGGCCAGACCCACGAAGGCAAACGCGTGGTCGTCGAAGTCGCCGCCCACGGCTCCAGCACCGGTTTCACCGCGTTGAAAAACGCCAGCGCCGATCTGGCCGCGTCCTCTCGCGAGATCAAGGACAGTGAGTTGCAGACCCTGCAATCACTGGGCGATCTGAAAAGCTCCGCCGCTGAGCAAGTCATCGCCATCGATGGCCTGGCGATCATCCTGCATCCCGACAATCCGTTGCAGCAACTCGACACCGAGCAACTGGCGCGGGTCTTCGCCGGCGAAGTAAAAAGCTGGGAAGACCTCGGCGGGCGTGGCGGCGCGATTCATTTGTATGCGCGCGATGATCAGTCGGGCACCTACGACACGTTTAAGGAATTGGTCCTCAGTCGTCGTGGGAAAATTCTCGGCAGCGCCGCAAAACGTTTTGAATCCAGCGAGCAGTTATCCGACGCGGTGAGTAGCGATCCGCAGGGCATCGGCTTCATTGGTTTGCCGTATGTGCGTCAGGCCAAAGCCGTGGCGATTGCCGATGGCGCGTCGCAATCTATGCTGCCGCTCAACAGCCTGATCGCGACTGAAGACTATCCATTGTCCCGACGTTTGTTCTTCTATCTGCCGCCGGACAGCAAAAACCCGTGGGCGCAGGCGTTGGTGACGTTTGCGCAAAGTCGTCAGGGTCAGGCGATCGTCGCGGCCAACGGTTTTGTCAGCCAGACCGTGCACGCCATGACGGTCGCGCCGAATGCGCTGATGCCCGAGGGGTATCAATCCCTCAGCCGTCACGCCCAGCGTCTGACAGTCAATTTCCGGTTTGAAGAAGGCAGCGCGAACCTGGACAACAAGGCGCGTCAGGATCTGGCGCGGGTGCTCGACTATATAAAGCGCCATGACAAGAGCGAACGTGCGGTGACGCTGGTGGGTTTTGGCGATGCCAAAGATGACCCGGCGCGCGCGGATCTGCTGTCGAAACTGCGGGCCATGGCGGTGCGGCGCGAGTTGGTGAAGAGCGGCGTGGTGTTGCGTGAGGTGCGCGGCTTTGGCGCGCTGATGCCGGTGGCGACCAATAGCGCGGATGAGGGGCGGATCAAGAATCGGCGGGTTGAGGTTTGGGTGTATTGAGCCTGATGTTGATGTGTTGAATGTTTAGGCCCTTTCGCGAGCAAGCCCGCTCCCACATTGGATTTGTGAACGCCACAGATCCTGTGGGAGCGGGCTTGCTCGCGAAGGGGGCGACGCGGTCTTAATGACCGCTACGCAGCATTTCCTTCGGCACATATTTGCCGATTTCAAACTTGCCGATCGCCGCGCGGTGTACTTCATCCGGGCCATCGGCCAGACGCAATGTCCGTTGCATCGCATACATATAAGCCAGCGGGAAATCGTTCGACACCCCTGCCCCGCCATGCATCTGAATCGCCCGGTCGATTACCCGTAGCGCTACGTTCGGCGCGACAACCTTGATCTGTGCAATCTCGCTCTTCGCCACTTTGTTACCGACGGTGTCCATCATGTACGCCGCTTTCAAAGTCAGCAGGCGCGCCATGTCAATTTCCATCCGCGAGTCGGCGATCTTGTCGACGTTGCCGCCCAGACGTGCCAGCGGTTTGCCGAATGCAGTGCGGCTCACCGAGCGTTTGCACATCAATTCCAGCGCACGCTCCGCCATGCCGACCGAACGCATGCAGTGGTGAATTCGCCCTGGGCCGAGACGCCCCTGAGCGATTTCGAAGCCGCGTCCTTCACCGAGCAGGACGTTTTCGTACGGCACGCGCACGTTGTCGAACAGCACTTCAGCGTGACCGTGCGGTGCGTCGTCGTAACCGAACACCGGCAGCGGTCGGACGATTTTCACCCCGGGGGTGTCGACCGGCACGAGGATCATCGAGTGCTGGGCGTGGCGCGGTGCATCGGGATTGCTCAGGCCCATGAAGATGAGGATCTTGCAGCGTGGATCGCAGGCGCCGGAGGTCCACCATTTTTTGCCGTTGATCACCCACTCGTCGCCATCACGCACGGCGCGGGCGGCCATGTTAGTGGCGTCGGAGGAAGCCACGTCCGGTTCAGTCATGGCGAACGCCGAGCGGATCTCGCCGCGCAGCAACGGTTCGAGCCAGCGCTGTTTCTGTTCTTCGTTGGCGTAGCGCACCAGTACTTCCATGTTGCCGGTGTCCGGCGCCGAGCAATTGAACGGCTCTGGCCCGAGCAGTGAGCGGCCCATGATTTCCGCCAATGGTGCGTATTCAAGGTTGCTCAGGCCGGCGCCGAGTTCCGATTCCGGCAGGAACAGATTCCACAGGCCTTCGGCCTTGGCGCGGGCTTTGAGCTCTTCCATGATCGCCGTCGGCTGCCAGCGATCGCCTTCGGCAACCTGGCGTTCGAACACGGCTTCGGCCGGGTAAACGTAAGCGTCCATGAACGCGGTCACGCGCTCACGCAGTTCTTGCACCTTGGGCGAATAAGCGAAATCCATGAGCAATTACCTTCTTGGGCAGAGGTTGTTTAAGTCATGCAATCGATGCTAGAACAGCGTTGATAATTTACCTAGCCTATTCTCGGCGTGTATAAACATTCATCACCGATATATGATCGGCTGATTGCCAGCCCCCTAAAACAAGAGAAACGCGTTATGAATCTGAGTAAGGTCGACCTCAACCTTTTCATCGTCTTCGACGCGATCTACACCGAAGCCAACCTGACCCGCGCCGGGCAGATTGTCGGCATCACGCAGCCGGCGGTGTCCAACGCATTGGCGCGGTTGCGCGAGACCTTCAACGATCCGCTGTTCGTGCGCACGGCTCAGGGCATGGTGCCGACGCCGATGGCGCAGAACATCATCGGCCCGGTGCGTAACGCGCTGTCACTGCTGCGCGTGTCAGTTCAGGAAAGTCGCATTTTCAACCCGGCGCAAGCGGTCAAGACCTACCGCATCAGCATGACCGACCTCACCGAGGCGGTGATTCTGCCGCCATTGTTCCAGCGCCTGCGCCGCCTGGCACCGACAGTGATCATCGAAAGTTTCCTGTCGAAACGTCGCGAGACCACCAAGGAACTGGCCGCCGGGCGCCTCGATTTTGCCGTGGATGCGCCGCTCAACACCGACCCGCAAGTGCGTCACGTCAAGCTGATGGAAGACCGTTACGTCTGTGCGATGCGCAAAGGGCATCCGATGGCGGGCAAGGAAAAGCTCTCGCTGGATGACTATTTGTCGCTGACGCATATCCACATTTCCAGCCGTCGCAGTGGCCTGGGGTATGTCGATCTGGCGTTGGGCAAGATGGGCATTCAGCGCAAGATCGCCCTGCGTTCGCAGCATTATTTGATGGCGTCGCAGGTGATGCAGCAGACGGACATGGTCATGACCGTGCCGGAGCGTTTTGCCCGGCGACATGAGCTGCAGGCGTTCAATCTGCCGGTGAATGATGTGCCGCCGGTGGAAACGCATCTGTATTGGCATGAAAGCACCGATCAGGATCCGGCGAATCGCTGGATGCGTGAGCAGATGATCGAGTTGTGCCAGCAGGTGACGGCGCAGGAGAAGAAGCTGGATAAGGTGTAGGGCTTTTTACCGCGTCATCGTTCTTCGCGAGCAAGCCCGCTCCCACAGTTGACCGCGTTTCTCCAGCTGAAATGCGATTCAATGTGGGAGCGAGCCTGCTCGCGAAGGGGCCATCAAATACAACACAAATCATCCCACTTGACGTAAACGTCAACCTGCCATTAGCTTAGCGCCAAGACCTTTTTCCGAGCGCGCCCATGAGCAGCCAGACCTACAGCATTTCCGACCTCGCCCGCGAGCTCGACATCACCACCCGGGCGATCCGTTTTTATGAGGAACAAGGCCTGCTCAGCCCTGAGCGTCGTGGCCAGGAACGCATCTATTCGCCACGCGACAAGGTCAGCCTGAAGCTGATCCTGCGGGGCAAGCGCATCGGTTTCTCCTTGGCCGAATGCCGCGAACTGATCGAACTCTACGACCCGTCCAGCGGTAACACCAAGCAGCTCAATAGCATGCTGGCGAAAATCACTGAGCGCCGCGAGCAGTTGGAACAGCAGTTGCTGGATATCGAACAGATGAAGCTGGAACTCGATACCGCCGAAGAGCGCTGCGTGCAGGCGCTGGAGCAGACGCTCAAGAGCCAGCAGGCGATCTAACGGATCAAACACCATCCCTGTGGGAGCGGGCTTGCTCGCGAATGCGATTTGCCAGTCGACAAATATGTTTCTGATACACCGCATTCGTGAGCAAGCCCGCTCCCACAAGGGCCCCTCATATCACTCAGAAATTTGAGCAGGTCAGCCCATGTCCCTTCCCTCCCAAGTACGCCTGATCGAAGTCGGCCCGCGCGACGGGCTGCAGAACGAAGCCCAACCGATCAGCATCGCTGACAAGGTGCAACTGGTCGACGCGTTGAGCGCGGCCGGGCTTGGCTATATCGAAGTCGGCAGTTTCGTCTCGCCCAAATGGGTGCCGCAAATGGCCGGTTCTGCCGAAGTGTTCGCGCAGATCCAGCGTAAGCCTGGCGTGACCTACGGTGCGCTGGCACCGAACCTGCGCGGCTTTGAAGATGCGATCGCTGCCGGGGTCAAGGAAGTCGCGGTGTTCGCCGCTGCGTCCGAAGCGTTCTCGCAACGCAACATCAACTGCTCGATCAGTGAAAGCCTGGCGCGTTTTGCGCCGATCATGGAAGCGGCAAAACACCACGGCGTTACCGTGCGCGGTTACGTGTCGTGCGTGCTCGGTTGCCCGTACGAAGGCACGGTCGCGCCGGAGCAAGTGGCCATGGTCGCGCGCGAGTTGTACGCGATGGGCTGCTACGAAGTTTCCTTGGGCGACACCATCGGCACCGGCACCGCTGGCGCCACCCGCCGCCTGTTCGAAGTGGTTTCAGCGCAAGTGCCACGGGAAAAACTCGCCGGGCATTTCCACGACACCTATGGCCAGGCCATGGCCAACATCTACGCCAGCCTGCTCGAAGGCATTTCAGTGTTCGACAGCTCTATCGCGGGCCTCGGCGGCTGCCCGTACGCCAAAGGTGCGAGCGGTAACGTTGCCACCGAAGACGTCGTGTACCTGCTCAACGGCCTCGGTATCGAGAGCGGAATCGACCTGGACGCCTTGATTATCGCGGGTCAGCAGATCAGCGCGGTGCTCGGTCGCCCAAGCGGTTCGCGCGTGGCCAAGGCTCGCAGCGCACAGTGAGGAGGGAAGGTGTTACCGCTGTGTCTGAAATGCGGGTTTAAGCGAGTAACACGGAAACAAATTGCCTAATTTCGTCTGAACGAAAAATCCTCATAATTTCTATCTTATTGATTTATAAGGTTTTTTAAAAGTTGGCACGGCTTCTGCTATCTCTATGGCATAACAAGAATAAAAAGCAGCAAACCAATAAAAATAAGACGTAACGACTCTGACATAACAAAAACAACACGGCAGAGACGCAGCTAACAGATTTTTTTGGAGAAGGTGCGCTTTTCAGGGTGCTCTCAGGAGTGACCCGCAACCGGGCAGAGAACAATAAAACTACCTTCAGGTAGCTCCCGAATCGGTTGGATCGTTTAACGAGAAAGCAGATCAGCGCTCAAAAAAATACGTTTGCTCTTGACCCCGGATGGGGGTCGCCAAAAACAGCGGTAAAGGGCCACGGTTGCCAAAAACAACAACAGACCGACCCTCAATAATAAAAAAGAGCACGCGACGACAAAATTAAAGGGGAGCCTCGGCTCCCCTTTGTGCTTTCTGCGATTCCTCTTTCCAACAGCGCTAATCCCTGTGGGAGCGAGCCTGCTCGCGAAAGCGGTGTATCAGACACATTTGCGCTGAATGACACACTGCTTTCGCGAGCGGGCTCGCTCCCACATTAGATTGTCATCACATTAAGTTTTGGGTCAGGTGTGCTTTATCGCGTAGTTCTTCGATGCTGATTTCGCGCATCCTGAATTTCTGAATCTTGCCCGTCACCGTCATCGGAAACTCTTCGACGAACTTGAAGTGCCGTGGCGTCTTGAAATGCGCGATGCGCTCCTTGCACCAGGTTTGCAGTTCCAGTTCCGAAGCGTTGTAGCCGGGATGAAATTTGATCCAGGCGACAATCTCCTCACCGTAACGCGAGCACGGAATGCCGATCACCTGCACGTCCGCCACTGCCGGGTGGGTGAAGAAAAACTCCTCCAGCTCGCGCGGATAAACGTTCTCGCCGCCACGAATGATCATGTCCTTGTTACGCCCGGCGATGTTGACGTAACCCTCCTCGTTCATGCTCGCCAGATCGCCGGTGTGCATCCAGCCCGCTTCATCGATGGCTTCGGCCGTGGCTTGCGGATTGCTCCAGTAACCGAGCATCACGCTGTAACCCCGGGTGCACAGTTCGCCGATGGTGCCACGCGGCACGAGGTTGCCGGCCTCGTCGATGATCTTGCTTTCCAGTTGCGGCTGGGTGCGACCGACGGTGGTCACGCGTAATTCCAACTCGTCGTTGGGGCCGGTTTGCAGCGACACCGGGCTGGTTTCGGTCATGCCGTAAGCGATCTGTACTTCACTCATGTGCATCTCGCTGATGACCCGGCGCATCACTTCGATCGGGCAGGTGGCGCCAGCCATGATTCCGGTGCGCAGGCTCGACAGATCGAATTCGGCGCGTTGCGGCTGGTCGAGCATGGCGATGAACATGGTTGGCACACCGTAGAGGCCGGTGGCTTTTTCTTCGGCGACGGTTTGCAGGGTCAGCAACGGATCGAACGCATCGTTGGGGTAAATCATCGTGCTGGCGTGGGTGATGCAGCCGAGGTTGCCCATGACCATGCCGAAGCAGTGGTACAGCGGCACCGGGATCACCAGGCGATCGGTCGGAGTCAGGCCGATGCTTTCGCCGACCATGTAACCGTTATTGAGGATGTTGTAGTGGCTGAGGGTCGCGCCCTTGGGAAAACCCGTGGTGCCGGAGGTGTACTGGATGTTCACCGGTTGATCGAAGTGCAGGCTGTCGCTGCGTTCGCTGAGTTGTTCTGCGGTAACGCTGGCGGCCATGTCGGTCAATTGTGACCATGGCAGGAAACCTGAAGGCGGTTGTGCGTCGAGGCTGATCACCCCGCGCAAGTCCGGCAGACGTTCGCTGCGCAATTGACCAATGGATTGTTCGGCCAGTTCTGGCACCAATCCTTGCAACATGCCGTGGTAGTTCGACGACTTGAATGCGCCGGCGCAGACCAGCCATTGGCAGCCGGATTGCTTGAGTACGTATTCGAGTTCGGAACTGCGGTAGGCCGGATTGACGTTGACCAGGATCACGCCGATTTTCGCCGTGGCGAATTGAGTGATGCACCACTGCGCACAGTTCGGCGCCCAGATACCGAGGCGGTCGCCAGCCTGCAACCCCAGGGCGAGCAAGGCTCTGGCATGCAGATCCACCGCGTCGGCCAGTTGTCGCCACGAATAGCGCAGTTGCTGATGGCGCACGACAAGCGCTTCGCTGTCGGGGAATTGCGCGACGGTCTGATCGAACTTCTGCCCGATGGTCAGCGCCAGCAAGGCTTTGTCCTGGGAACCACGGGTGTAGCTGCGCTGCGGGTTTGCACTGGGTTGATCCATGACGACCCCTATTGTCTTTATTAGTGGGTTTACCGAATTACACTTTTTGTGGGAGCCAACTGTGGCGAGGGGATTTATCCCCGTTGGGTGGCGAAGCCGCCCCGCATATCTCCAGACAAATCAGATTTACAGATTTCACGACTGCTTCGCAGCCGAACGGGGATAAATCCACTCGCCACACAAGCCCGCTCCCACAAAAAAGCAGTCCGCTTTCAATCTTGAACTGTCCCTACTCTCGCTCAAGTTGACGTTAACGTAAAGGGTGATTGACAGCCATTCGTCACAGGCTTACGTTAACGTAAAGGTGAGAGCCGAGTGACCGCCCTCCCCACCCTACAAAAAAGCCAAAAGGTGACCCATGAGCTATCCATCCCTGAACTTCGCCCTCGGTGAAACCATCGACATGCTGCGCGATCAGGTTCAGTCCTTTGTCGCCAAGGAAATCGCTCCGCGCGCCGCGCAGATCGATAGCGACAACCTGTTTCCCGCCGACATGTGGGGCAAATTCGGTGACATGGGCCTGCTCGGCATCACCGTGCCGGAAGAGTACGGCGGTGCTGGCCTGGGTTATCTGGCGCACGTCGTGGCGATGGAAGAAATCAGCCGAGGCTCGGCTTCGGTTGCGTTGTCCTACGGCGCGCATTCCAACCTCTGCGTCAATCAGATCAACCGTAACGGCAACCACGAACAGAAAACCAAGTATCTGCCGAAGCTGATCAGCGGCGAACACGTCGGCGCGCTGGCGATGAGCGAGCCGAACGCCGGTTCCGACGTGGTCTCGATGAAACTGCGCGCCGACAAGCGCGGCGATCGTTTCGTCCTCAACGGCAGCAAAACCTGGATCACCAACGGCCCTGACGCCAACACTTACGTGATCTACGCCAAGACCGATCTGGAAAAAGGTCCGCACGGCATCACCGCGTTCATCGTCGAGCGCGACTGGAAAGGCTTCAGCCGCAGCAACAAGTTCGACAAGCTCGGCATGCGCGGCTCCAACACTTGCGAGTTGTTCTTCGATGACGTCGAAGTGCCGGAAGAAAACATCCTCGGCGTGCTCAATGGCGGCGTCAAAGTGCTGATGAGCGGCCTCGATTACGAGCGCGTGGTTCTCTCGGGTGGCCCAACCGGGATCATGCAGTCGTGCATGGACCTGATCGTGCCGTACATCCACGACCGCAAACAGTTCGGCCAGAGCATCGGTGAGTTCCAGCTGATCCAGGGCAAAGTCGCCGACATGTACACCCAACTCAACGCCAGCCGCGCCTACCTTTATGCGGTTGCGCAGGCCTGCGAACGTGGCGAAACCACCCGTAAAGATGCCGCCGGCGTAATCCTCTACACCGCAGAGCGCGCCACACAAATGGCCCTCGATGCGATCCAGATTCTCGGCGGTAACGGTTACATCAACGAATTCCCGGCGGGCCGTCTGCTGCGCGACGCCAAGCTGTACGAAATCGGCGCCGGCACCAGTGAGATCCGTCGCATGCTGATCGGTCGCGAACTGTTCAACGAAACGAAATGAATTTCGTCAGCTGCGAGCTGCAAGTTTCAGGCTGCAAGAGAACAGCCTCAACTTGCCGCTCCAAGCTTGCAACTCGTAGCTGCTTACGGAGTAAGCCATGATTCTGCATACACAGCTCAATCCTCGCTCTGCGGAGTTCGCCGCCAACAGCGCGGCGATGCTCAAACAGGTCGACGCCCTGCACACCCTGCTCGCCCAAGTGGCACAGGGTGGCGGCGCGAAAGCCCAGGAACGCCACACCTCACGGGGCAAATTGCTGCCGCGTGAGCGCATCGATCGCTTGCTTGATCCAGGTTCGCCGTTTCTGGAAATCAGTCAACTGGCCGCCCACGCCGTTTACGGTGAAGACGTGCCCGCCGCTGGCGTGATTGCCGGGATCGGCCGGGTCGAAGGCGTCGAGTGCATGATCGTCGCCAACGATGCGACGGTGAAAGGTGGTTCGTACTACCCGTTGACCGTGAAGAAACACCTGCGCGCACAAACCATCGCTCAGCAGAATCGCTTGCCGTGCATCTATCTGGTGGACTCCGGCGGTGCCAACCTGCCGCGTCAGGACGAAGTGTTCCCGGATCGCGAGCACTTCGGGCGAATCTTCTTCAACCAGGCCAACATGAGCGCGATGGGCATTCCGCAGATCGCCGTGGTCATGGGCTCGTGCACCGCCGGCGGCGCTTACGTGCCGGCGATGGCGGACGAAGCAATCATGGTGCGCAATCAGGCCACCATTTTTCTCGCCGGCCCGCCATTGGTGAAAGCTGCGACCGGTGAAGTGGTCAGCGCCGAAGACCTGGGCGGTGCCGATGTGCACTGCAAGATTTCCGGGGTCGCCGACCATTACGCCGAGAGTGACGAACACGCCCTCGCCCTCGCCCGCCGCAGCGTTGCCAACCTCAACTGGCGCAAGCTCGGCGAAGTGCAACAGCGCGTACCGATTGCGCCGCTGTACGCTAGCGACGAGTTGTACGGTGTGGTTTCGGCTGATGCCAAGCAACCCTTCGATGTGCGCGAAGTGATTGCGCGGCTGGTCGACGGTTCGGTGTTCGATGAGTTCAAAGCGCTGTTCGGCACCACGCTGGTTTGCGGTTTTGCGCATCTGCACGGCTATCCGATCGCGATTCTGGCGAACAACGGCATCCTCTTCGCCGAAGCCGCGCAAAAAGGCGCGCACTTCATCGAACTGGCCTGCCAACGCAACATTCCACTGCTGTTTTTGCAGAACATCACCGGCTTCATGGTCGGCCAGAAATACGAGGCCGGCGGCATCGCCAAGCACGGTGCAAAACTGGTGACCGCTGTGGCGTGCGCCAAGGTGCCGAAGTTCACCGTGATCATTGGCGGCAGCTTCGGCGCCGGTAACTACGGCATGTGTGGCCGCGCTTACGATCCGCGTTTCCTGTGGATGTGGCCGAACGCGCGGATTGGCGTGATGGGCGCCGAACAGGCGGCCGGCGTGCTGGTGCAGGTCAAGCGTGAACAGGCCGAACGCAGCGGTCAGGCGTTCAGCGCCGAGCAGGAAGCCGAGATCAAGCAGCCGATCCTCGACCAGTACGAAGAGCAGGGTCATCCCTACTATTCCAGCGCACGGCTGTGGGACGACGGCGTCATCGACCCCGCGCAAACCCGCGATGTGCTGGCCCTGGCCTTGTCCGCGTCGTTGAACGCGCCCATCGAACCGAGCCGCTTCGGCGTGTTCCGGATGTGATTTTTTGTGGGAGCGGGCTTGCTCGCGAATACGGTTGATCAGTCGACATCTCTGATACCTGAAAGACCGCTTTCGCGAGCAAGCCCGCTTCCACAAAGACCGTGGAGACGGATGAATATGAGCGACTTCAACACCCTCGAACTGCAAAGCGACCCACGCGGGTTCGCGACGCTGTGGCTCAACCGCCCAGAAAAGAACAACGCATTCAACGCCGAGATGATCCGCGAACTGATCCTCGCCCTCGACCAGGTTGCCAGCGACGCCAGCCTGCGTTTCCTGCTGGTGCGCGGTCGCGGCAAGCATTTCAGCGCCGGCGCCGATCTGGCGTGGATGCAGCAATCGGCCGAACTCGATTACCACACCAACCTCGACGACGCCCGCGAACTGGCCGAGCTGATGTACAACCTCGCCAAACTGAAAATCCCCACCGTGGCCGTGGTGCAAGGCGCAGCGTTTGGCGGCGCATTGGGTTTGATCAGTTGCTGCGATATGGCGATTGGCACCGATGACGCGCAGTTCTGCTTGTCGGAAGTGCGCATCGGTCTGGCGCCAGCGGTGATCAGTCCGTTCGTGGTGCAAGCGATCGGTGAACGCGCGGCCCGTCGTTATGCGCTGACCGCCGAGCGATTTGGCGGTCAGCGCGCACGCGAAATCGGTTTGTTGTCAGACAGCTACCCGGCGAACGAACTTGATGGGCACGTCGAACAATGGATCGCTAACCTGCTGCTCAACAGCCCCGCCGCCATGCGCGCCAGCAAAGACTTGTTGCGTGAAGTCGGCAACGGCGCACTGACACCGGCGCTGCGCCGCTACACCGAAAACGCCATCGCGCGCATCCGCGTCAGTCCTGAAGGCCAGGAAGGCTTGCGTGCCTTTCTGCAAAAACGTCCGCCAAGCTGGCAAGCCCCGACCACCACCAAGGAGCCGCGTTGATGAGCGCACCTGTTCTCACCACCTTGCTGGTGGCCAACCGTGGCGAAATCGCTTGCCGCGTGATGCGCACCGCGAAAGCGCTGGGCCTGACCACTGTCGCCGTGCACAGCGCCACTGACCGCGAAGCGCGGCACAGCCGTGAAGCGGATATCCGTGTTGATCTGGGCGGCAGCAAAGCCGCCGAGAGTTACCTGCAAATCGACAAATTGATCGCGGCAGCCAAGGCCAGCGGCGCGCAGGCGATTCACCCGGGTTATGGTTTTCTGTCGGAGAACGCCGGATTCGCGCGCGCCATCGAAGCGGCCGGGCTGATCTTCCTCGGCCCACCCGCTTCGGCCATTGACGCGATGGGCAGCAAGTCCGCCGCCAAAGCCCTGATGGAAACCGCCGGCGTGCCGCTGGTGCCGGGCTATCACGGCGAAGCGCAGGATCTGGAGACCTTCCGCGCTGCCTGCGAGCGCATCGGTTATCCGGTGTTGCTCAAGGCGACTGCCGGCGGCGGAGGCAAAGGCATGAAGGTTGTCGAGGAGGTCAGCCAGTTGGCCGAGGCCCTCGCCTCGGCGCAGCGGGAAGCGCAATCATCGTTCGGCGATTCGCGCATGCTGGTAGAGAAATACCTGCTCAAGCCGCGTCACGTGGAAATCCAGGTGTTCGCCGACCAGCATGGCCATTGTCTGTACCTCAACGAACGTGATTGCTCGATCCAGCGTCGGCATCAAAAAGTCGTCGAGGAAGCTCCGGCTCCGGGTTTGTCGGTGGAGTTGCGTCGCGCGATGGGCGAAGCCGCCGTGCGTTCGGCTCAGGCGATCGGTTATGTCGGCGCGGGTACCGTGGAGTTTCTGCTCGACGCCCGGGGCGAATTCTTCTTCATGGAGATGAACACCCGCTTGCAGGTCGAGCACCCGGTGACAGAGGCCATCACCGGTCTCGATCTGGTTGCCTGGCAGATCCGTGTGGCCCGTGGCGAAGCGCTGCCGATCACTCAGGAGCAAGTGCCGCTGATTGGCCATGCGATTGAAGTGCGCTTGTATGCCGAAGATCCGTCGAATGATTTTCTGCCAGCCGCCGGACGTCTGGACTTGTATCGCGAGTCGGCTGAAGGGCCGGGGCGCCGGGTCGATAGCGGGGTCGAAGAAGGCGATGAAATTTCGCCGTTTTACGACCCGATGCTCGGCAAGTTGATCGCCTGGGGTGAGGATCGTGAACAGGCACGCCTGCGTCTGTTGAGCATGCTCGACGAGTTCGCGATTGGTGGGCTGAAAACCAACATCAACTTTCTGCGGCGGATTATCGCGCATCCGGCGTTTGCGGCGGCGGAGCTGGATACCGCGTTCATTCCGCGTTATCAGGAGCAATTGCTCCCCGCTCCGGGTGAGTTGAGCGATGCCTTCTGGCAGGCGGCGGGCCAGGCGTTTGCCCAGAGTTTGCCGAAAAGTGCGCGGGCCGACGACCCGAATTCACCGTGGGCAGCGAGTAGCGGATTACGCGCGGGGCTGCCACCGGAAATCACCTCGCACCTGAGTTGCGAAGGACAGGATCGGGCGCTGACGTTGGGCGCGGGAAGCACTGGCACATTGTCCGGCGAGCAGTTTGTTGTCGAACAGAACGGTGTGCGTCGCTCTCTGCGGGCGATTCGTCAGGGTGATTCGTTGTATCTACAGTGGGAAGGTGAGTTGCGCCGGATCGCCACATACGACCCGATTAGCGCCGTCGAAGCCAGCCACAGTCACCAGGGCGGTCTGACTGCACCGATGAATGGCAGCATCGTTCGGGTGCTGGTCGAGGCCGGCCAAACGGTCGAGGCCGGTGCGCAACTGGTGGTACTGGAAGCGATGAAGATGGAACACAGTATCCGCGCGCCCCACGCCGGGGTGATCAAAGCGCTGTATTGCCAGGAAGGCGAAATGGTCGGCGAAGGCAGCGCTTTGGTTGAATTGGAAGCTGTGTGAAGTGAGGATCGATCCTACGCCTGGCGAGGATCGATCTGACTAGTAACGCGCCGTAGCCTGCACCACAACACCGATGATTCGACACTCATCGGTGAACAGAGCTTTCGGCCAGGTCGGATTGAGCGGCACCAGGTAACGCTGGCCGCCCTCTTCGTCGAGCTTGCGAAATATCGCTTCCTCGCTGTCCTGCCACTGGGCGATAACCAGTTTGCCGGGCACTGCCTCCACTTCCGGATCGACCAGAATCAGCATGCCTTCGGCGATGCTCTGGCCACTTGGCGCCGTCATCGAATTGCCCGTGACGGTCAGCCAGAACGCCGCGCCTCGGGCGTGGTAATCCGTCAGTTCAAAACGCTGTTTATCGGTTGCCGGAGTGTAGGCAGGCTGCCCGCTCTCGCGCACTTCGCACGGCGTGTGCCAATTGCTGACCGGGTAGCGGAAGTATGGGTTGTACTTCTGCGCCAGCGGCATTTCGTCGTCGGGTGTCAGCGGCGGCTCACGGATCACCAGCACCACTTCAAGGAAATCCATGCCCAGCGCCTGCAACACGCGGTTCATTTCCGTGACACCGGGTTCGCGACGTTTGTTCAGCCAATGGCCGATCCCGCCTTGGGACATGCCGACGCGCTCTCCGAGCTCTGTTTGAGTGATTTTGAGTTCACTCATCTTGGCCTTGACCAACTCAATCCATTTATCCATGTGCCGCACCTTACCCGGACGCCTTTGGCCAGCAAAACACATATTGTAGTATTTAAATTCTGGTCACAACTACGCATCGTACTATGCTGCAAGCACGGATTTTCAATCAAACAAGGAGTGACCTCTCATCATGGATATCACCAGCAAAGACTTGCCCGACCTGCAAATGGACACCACATTCACCTCGCCCCAGGGTAATGCCGCTGCCCAGCGAGCACTGGACTATTACTTGAAACCAGCTGTGTCAGAACCTGAGGTTGATGAGCGTTTCTTCGACGTCAATCGTCATGTCAGCGGCGAAGAAGCCCTGGTGCACGCGTCGGATCTGTTGCGCTGCGCAGCCGCCACCGCCTGCAAAGCCGCCGAAAACCTGCAGGGCGCAAGTCGCGATCTGGCATTTTCGGTGGTGCATATGGTGGATATGGCGCGGGCGATGGTCGATCATTCGATCGACGGCGAAGAAATCTGAGGAACAACAATCAGGGCGGACGGGAAAGAATTTTCCCATCGCGCAGATAAAAACATTTGACTTGCAAATGATAATGATTATTATTGCAAGCAGCTGGTCGCGAGATCAGTCGATGGACCAGAGACCTTAGGTCGGTCTTCTGGACTATCTCCTCATCAGGCTAATCACGGTTTTTGACCCGGCTTTTTGCCGGGTCTTTTTTTGCCCGTTTTTCGGGCTTATGGCTTCAGGCTAATGAAGTCTTTAGGTGCTGCAAATTCGATGGCGCGGATAATATCAAAAGAATATCGGTTGGCAAGCCGAGCCCGGCCACATTGGGGCAAACTAATGACAAATAGCACTTGAGAATCAATCGCACAGTCACTAAGCTGCATCCGCGTCATGGAGGACGCCCCCCGCCACAACCCCGCAATTCCCCTCGGTTTCAGCCCAATCTTGTGTAAAGTATCGGCCATAACAATCCTGATCAGGAACCGATATGACCGTGGCTAAATCTTCGTTCGACATCAGCGCCAATTTCGACAGCGGCAACATCCAAGTCATTGATATCAGCAACCCGCTCAGCCCGGTTCTGGCCATTCGCCCGGACACGCGCAGCGCCCATTTCCAGTGGTTCCACTTCAAGGCCAGCGGCTTGCATGTCGGCCAGGAACACTGGTTTCGCCTGAACAATGCCAGTCAGTCCTCCTACAACAAAGCCTGGACCGGTTATCAAGCCGTGGCCTCCTACGATCACGTCAACTGGTTCCGTGTACCGACGATTTTCGAAGGCGACTGCCTGCGTTTTAGCCTCGAAGCCGCGCAGACCCACGCCTGGTTTGCCTACTTCGAACCCTACAGTCGTGGTCGCCATGACTGGCTGATCGAGCAGGCGCTGAGCAAGGCCGGCACCGAACTGCTGGCCACCGGTAAAAGCGTCGAGGGCCGCGACATTCAGCTGCTGCGCAAAGGCAGCGGTGCCGAAGGTCAGCGTAAGGTCTGGATCATCGCCCAACAGCATCCGGGCGAGCACATGGCCGAATGGTTCATGGAAGGCGTGATCGAGCGTCTGGAAAAACACGACGACCCGGTACTCAACAAGCTCCTGGCCAGTGCCGATCTGTATCTGGTGCCGAACATGAACCCGGACGGCGCTTTCCATGGTCACCTGCGCACCAATGCGATGGGCCAGGACTTGAACCGCGCCTGGCAGAGCGCCAGTCAGGAAGTCAGCCCTGAGGTACTTTTCGTACAGCAGCAAATGGAAAAGTACGGCGTCGATCTGTTCCTCGACGTACACGGCGACGAAGAAATCCCCCACGTCTTCACTGCCGGTTGCGAAGGCAATCCGGGGTACACGCCGCGTCTGGAGAAACTCGAAGAGCATTTCCGCAGCCACTTGAAACACACCACCAAAGACTTCCAGACCAAGTACGGCTACACCCGCGACGAACCGGGTCAGGCCAACATGACCCTGGCCTGCAACAGCGTTGGCCAGAAGTACGACTGCCTGGCGCTGACCCTGGAAATGCCGTTCAAGGATCACGACGACCATCCTGATAAAGAAACCGGCTGGTCAGGCAAACGCTCGAAACAATTGGGCAAGGACGTGCTGACCACCATCGCTGACATGGTCGATACCCTGCGCTGATCCCCTCCTCCCGCCACACCAAAAGATCGCAGCTTGTCTGCGATCTTTTGCTTTGTGCAATTCAGGGGCCCGTGCAATCAGGTTGCAAATTTAAACCACAACCCGTACCGTCAATCTGGTTTTATTTTAAAACCTAAAAAGGACGCCGGGCATGCAACATCAATCGTTAAACAGCAGCGTGGTGCTGCTCTTCGCAGTGGCGTGTGGCCTGGCGGTGGGCAACGTCTATTACGCGCAGCCTCTGCTGGACGCCATGGCCGAGGCTTTTGCGATGTCGCCGGCCGGTATCGGCATCGTCATCACCTTGACGCAGGTGGGTTACGGCATTGGTTTGGTGCTGCTGGTGCCGCTCGGGGATCTGCTTAACCGGCGCCGACTGATCGTTACGCAAAGCCTGCTCTCGGTCGTGGCGTTGCTGATGATCGCCTGGGCACCGAACAGCGCCTGGCTGCTGCTGGGCATGACACTGACCGGCTTGCTCGCCGTGGTGACGCAAGTGCTGGTGGCTTATGCGGCAACGCTGGCCGACCCGGCGCAACGCGGTCGGGTGGTCGGCGTGGTGACCAGCGGGATCGTCGTCGGCATCTTGCTGGCACGCACGGCCGCCGGAGCAATGGCTGATGTGGCCGGTTGGCAGGCGATCTACTTGCTCTCGGCCGGGCTGACTTTGCTGATGGCATTGCTGCTGTTCAGCGTATTGCCCAAGGATGAACAACCGCAGCCAGCCACCACTTATGTAGCGTTGATCGCCTCGGTATTCAGCCTGTTCAGGCAGGAAGCGCTGCTGCGCCAACGCGCGATACTTGCTCTGCTGACATTCGCCAGCGCCATGGTGCTGTGGACGCCCATGGTGTTGCCGCTGGCCGCCCCACCGCTGTCACTTTCGCACAGCGAAATCGGTCTGTTCGGCCTCGCGGGTGCCGCCGGCGCACTGGCCGCCGCGCGTGCCGGACATCTCGCCGATCGCGGGCTTGGTCAGTGGGTCAGCGGGCTTTCGCTGTTGCTGATGCTCGCGTCGTGGCTGCCCATCGCGCTGACCCAATCCTCGCTGTGGGCCTTGCTGCTTGGCGTGATCACTCTGGATCTGGGCCTGCAAGCCGTGCACGTCACCAGCCAAAGCATGATCTACAGCGTGCGCCCCGAGGCGCAAAGCCGCCTCACCGCCGGTTACATGCTGTTTTATTCGATCGGCAGCGCTGGCGGTTCAATTGCCTCGACCGCCATGTACGCCTGGGCGGGCTGGACCGGCGTGTGCCTGCTGGGTGCAGGCATCAACGCCGTCGCGCTGGGGTATTGGTGGCTGACACTGAAAAGTGGCGCACCTGCGCAATGCGCCAGCCCGTCGGGTTAGCGGCGATCGCGGCCGCGCAACATGCTGTCGAGCACCTCGTCACGGCGTACCCAGCCGTGAAACAACGCCGCCGCCAGATGCAGCAACACCGTCAGGAACAGCAGATACGCCAGATAGCCATGGGCCTTGCGCAGCAACGCAAACAGCTGCGCATCGGCCGGCACAAACGACGGCAACTGCAACGAGGCGCTGAGCATGACCGGCTCGCCCGAGGCACTGATCATTGCCCAGCCAAGCAGCGGCAACACCAGCATCAACGCATACAACAACAGGTGCGAAGCCTTGGCCGCCATCACCTGCCAGCCCGGCAGATCCGCCGGCAGCGGAGGCTGGCGAGTGGTCAAACGCACCAGCAGGCGCACGATCACCAGCGCCAGAATCGCAATGCCCAACGGTTTGTGTAGATGAATCAGCCATTCATGTCGCGACGAGACCGAGGTGACCATGCCCGCGCCGATAAACAGCATGGCGATAATCATCACAGCCATCAGCCAGTGCAGCAAACGCGCCAACAGGGCGAAATGAGTCGGTTGGGTTCTCATGGACGAGCCTCCTGTTTGGCGGCGGGCAACTGGCTGACTTCGCTGGTGCGACGCAGGTAGGAATCGGCGTAACCGGCAGAACGCGCGGCAAGCAATGGATCGTCCGTGCCTTGAATCCCCGAGGGCAGGACCAACGGATCGTAGTTGATGTCGCGGCACTCACCGCTGAGTTGCGGCTGGGTTTTCTCTAGCACCAGCGTGCCGGCGTTCAGCACTTTGCGCCCGGCGGGCCAGATTTTACTGGCATCGTTGACCGGGTCTTCGGGATTGGCCAGGGTGATGTTCAGCTGAAAGCGCAGCGGTGCCGCGGCGAGCTTTTGCACCAGATCCTTCTCGAGAAAATCGCCACCTTCAGGTGCGGTGGCGCCCGCTGCATCTTCAGCCAAGGGCGTCATGCTCCAGCGCACGGCCTGCTTTTTGCCGCTGGCGTCCACCAGATAAAACGCGTTGATGCTGTTGTAGGTTTCCGTGGCATAACTGGCCGACGGCTTGGCGGTCTTCACCCAAGTCAAAAACGGCACCGCTTCGGGGTGTGAAGCGAAGAACGCCGGCACTTTCGCTGGATCAGGTTTGCCCGTGGCCGGGTCCGGCGACTGCGCCTGCTGCAACTGATAAAACGCCTCGGGGGTGCCGACCGGGAACACCGGCATGCTGTTCATCCCGGTGCGCCATTGCTGCCCGTTGGCCTGGGTGAAACGCAGCGCCAGACTGCGAATCGGCACGGCGCTGTCCGGCGCATAAGGATTGCCCGCCGGCAACGCGAATCGCCCGACCACCGGGGTGCGCGGGTCGTTGAACACTTGCGCGGAAGAAAACACCCGCGCCTCGCCACTGCTCTCGAAATGGCCGATCACGCAGACGCCTTTGGCATGGTTACGACGAAACCCGGGATGCACGCCGTTGTTTTTCTCCAGCACATCGACCAGCGCTTTTGGCGTCAGACGTTGTGGGTCGAAGTTACCGTGCACGTAGGCAAATGCCCCGGCGACGGCAGCGACGACCACGGCAATGCCGCTCAGACGCAAAATCAGGCTCGCGGCGCTCAATGGCGGGCGCTGAGGCCCGCCGGGCGGTGAAGTGGGCGGTGAACTGCGATCAACCATGAAAGGCTCCAGGGCCATCGGCCGTAGGGAAAGGTGCTATGAGACGCGCGCCTCGTAGGATTATTCCCTTTGAACTGTAGTTTCTTTCAGGTCGATGCGTATGGCGCTGCTTCGAGCAGATTAAATCGACTGGAATCGCGGCTGACGTTTTTGCAAAAACGCCTGCATGCCCTCCTTTTGCCCCAGTGTTGCGAACAGGCCATGAAACACCCGACGTTCGAACAGGATGCCTTCGCGCAACCCCGGCTCCAGCGCACGGTCCACCGCCTCGCGGGCTGCGCGTGTCGCCGTGCGGGGAAAGCCGCCGATGCGCTGCGCTACCGCCAGCGCCTGCGCAAGCAAATCGTCGATGGCGGTCACCCGTGAAACCAATCCGGCCTGTTCGGCTTCGCGCGCGCTGATCGAGCGCCCGGTCAAAATCATGTCCATAGCCTTGGCGCGGCCGATCAATCGGGTCAAACGCTGGGTCCCACCCATCCCGGGAATCACCCCGAGGGTAATTTCCGGCAAGGCGAATCGCGCCGATTCGGCGGCGATAATCACGTCGCACATCAGCGCCAACTCGCAACCACCGCCAAAGGCAAACCCCGCCACGGCCGCCACTTTCGGTGTCCTGAACGCGGCAAACTCATCCCATCCGGCGAAGTAGTCTTGCTCGATCATCTCCAGGCAGGACATGGCGTACATCTCTTTGATATCGGCGCCCGCAGCAAAGTATTCGTGTGTACCGGTGATCAGGAAACAGCCTACACCCGGGTCGTTATCCAGCCCACGCAGGGTCTCCAGCAACTCCGTCATCATTTGCGTATTCAGCGCATTGCGCGCCTGTGGACGGTTAAGCCGGATCAGCGCGACGCGCCCCAGTCGTTCGATCAAAATGTGCATGTTGGTCTCGCTCCTTGGATAAAAAATCTGTGGGAAAAACGCTGACGCGGTGTCAGGAATCCCAGATGGCGCCGTAGGCCGGAATACCGCGAGCTTCCATTTCCTCAACCACCTGCTGCGTCAGCTTCTGGTTGGAAATGCAGATCACTGCTTCTGCGCCGAAAGACTGCACGGCGGCATATGCCAACTTGACCAGATCGGGTTTGCCCGACACGGCGGTGTCCCAGATCAGCGCGTCGGGTTGCGCCGCGAGAATTTCATCCACCAACGCATCGCTATAGGTGGCTCGCGGACTGCGGGTCGACCAGATCAGGCGAATCGGCACTTGCCCGGCCAACAGGTGGGGCAACACCGGGCCGATGCCGCTGCCGGTGGCGACGTACACCACCGATTTGAACAGCGTTTCAATGTGCGCCACGCCCGCAGTGGTGATGCCCTTGACCCAGACATGCGTCGGCGCCTGCTCGATGAATGCCCCTGTCCAGTCTCCCGCTCGGGAAATGATCAGTCGGAAACCGTCCTCTCCGGGTGTAGGAATATTGGCGAAGGAATGCCACTCCCATAGCGGACTGCGACTGATCGCTGTGGCAGAGCCGGCAAACGGTGTGTGGTGGGAGAAACGTGCGACCAGCGCATGCGAAGAAGGCCTGACGACGCTGATCGGTACTTTGCGCAAACGCAGCCACGGTGAGGCGATGCTCAGCGTCAGCAACAGCAGCATCCAGAACGACACCGATTGCAGCAGAACGTCGGTCAGCGCCAGGGCCGGATTCTGCTCTTGGGCAAACACCAGCGTCATCGCCCAGAACAGCACCAGCGCCGCCCAACCGGCGAAACGGTGAGTCCGTTCGAACGCGTTGTGAAAGCGCCCGCGTATGCCCGGTAACGCCATGAACGCAACCAGCAGCAATAAGCCGAACAAGCCGCCGCTCAAACCGATCAACGTCAGCGAAACTCCACCCGGCCCGGCGAAACGCTGCCAGATCATTGACCCGAGCAACGCCGCAAACCAGGCAATCGCCGCCATCGCGCCACCGCTGTGCAGGCCGCCGAAATGGTAGACCTTGGCCAACGTCCGGCGAATCGCCAGCGGCCAGGTGGTGGGCGCCCGGGTGGCCAGCCAGAACAGCAGATTGATCAGGTATTGCTGGCGAATCAAGATCGCCATCGACAGGTTCGCCACCACCAGCCCCGACAGGGTTGGCAAGGCCACGCCCGCAGTTGTCCACCACTCACCGACGTTCAAACCGTACATCAGCGCGGCAAGGTTAACGACGAATACCAACACCACCAGACGGTTGTAATGCGAACACACCGGCAGCGTTCCCAGACGCCGCCAAAGTGCCCGTTTGGGTGGCAACTGCAGATTCGAAACCGCCCCGCTCATGCTGTCACCGACTGTTCGGCACAAGCATCTTGCGCTTGATGCGCCACTGCCCACTCAAGCAACAAACGCTTGTCGACCTTGCCACGCGATGTCAACGGAATGGCCTCGACGGCAAGAATCAGTGACGGCACGCAGTAATAGGCAAGCCGCTCTGCACAGCGGCTGCGCGCGACATCGATATCCGTAGTTGGCGGATAGACGAATGCCACCAGATGGCGACTGTCGAGTTTGAGCGTCACCGCACGCTCACAGTTGGGGGTCGACTCCAGCGCAGCGGACACCGAGTCGAGTTCGACCCGAAAGCCTCTGACCTTGACCTGATCATCGACGCGGCCCAAGTGCTCAAGCTCACCGTCGGCCGTCCAGCGGGCGAGATCACGGGTGCGAAACATGGTGCGCCCGTGCCCGAGAAACGGATCAGGCTGATAACGCTCGGCAGTCAGCTCGGGATTGCCCAGGTACCCGGCCGTGACGCAATCGCCGCCGGCCCACATTTCGCCTGGCTCACCCGGCGCGCAGAGTTGCCCCGCCTCGTCCAGTACATAAACCGTGTTGTTGGGGGTCGGTTTGCCAATCGTCAATGGCCCGACGCCCCGATAGTGCTGCATGGTATTGACGATGGTGGTTTCGGTCGGCCCGCAGGCGTTGTAGAACGTGCAAAACGCCGACCAGCGATCCGCCAACGGTTGCGGACATGGCTCACCCGCCAGCGCGACCACTTTCAGCTGCGTGCAGCGAGCCGGATCAAGGGTGGCGAGAATCGACGGCGTCGCGATCAACACGTCACAGCGCTCGGCGGTCTGGGCAATGTCCTTGCCCCGGATCAACAGCGTCGCCCCGTGGGCCAAGCATCCCAACACTTCCCAGGCCGACATATCGAAGGCGATATTGAGGATCTGCCCGACCTTCAACCCTGGGCGCATGCCGAGGTTGCCGGGCGCGGTCAGGAGAATGTTGCAAACGTTGCGCTGCGTCACGCGCACACCGTTGGGCTGGCCAGTGGTGCCGGACGTGAACAGTACAAAACACACCGAATCAGGCGAGGACGCTGCGCTGCCAATATTCCGCTCATCGGCAGCGACACTGTCGGCGCTGATGAACGCGTCAAGGGCAATGCACTTTTGTGCCGTCGTCAGCGGCAACGCCGGCGCCAGTTTCGCCAGCGTCAGCACCACGCGCACGTTGGCCACCGCGAGGATATGCCGCAGCTGCGCCGCCGGGGTAACGCCCACATGCTGCGGAATATACGCCGCGCCGATTTTCAACACCGCCAGCATGCCCACCAGCATCGGAATCGAGCGTTCGACAAATAGCGCGACGTGATCGTCCGCCATCACGCCCTGCTCCAACAGGGTCGCGGCGAGGCGATTGGCCTGGCGGTTCAATTCGCGGTAGGTGATGGATCGGCCTTGATGCTCGGCGGCGATGGCGTGAGGCCGGGCAATCGCCTGCGCCTCGATGGCGCGGTGGATCAACGTCGCCTGTGGTTCGAGCAGCGGGCCGCACCCAAAACGCTGCCATGAATTCGATTCAACCGCGGCCTTCAAGGTGCTTGATGCACAACGGTTACTTCTCGCGAATGCTTGCATCGGACTTCCCTTCTCTCTCGACAATGATTCAGTCACGTCTGACCCGGTAGCCTGGGGTTACACCGGTTGCCAGACGTGTCTGTCAAAAGGGTTGAGGGGGGAAATCTGCTGCCATTACAGTGACTACAAAGCGCGGCGAACTATCCTACAAAGCGAGGTACAAAAACTTTCACTGCCGCGGATGGAATAATCGCCGCGCCGGAACGTCTTCCATGCCAACACCGCGTTTCAGGCCCCAAGGCATGTTCCATTTCATCAGCACTCCGGCATGAATACCTCGCCATGAACGAGCTAGACCAACAGCTACGTGAACTGATCCCGCGATTGCGCCGCTTTGCCGTGTCGTTGACGCGCAACAGCAGCAGCGCCGACGATCTGGTGCAGGCCTGTCTGGAGCGCGCCCTGTCGAGTTGGGGCGCAAAACGCGCCGACGGCGACTTGCGTGCCTGGCTATTTGCGATCCTCTACCGGCAGTTTCTCGATGCGCATCGGCGCTCGCGGCGCTATGCGCGGATGCTCGAATTTTTCACCGGTCGTGACGATGCCGAGCCTTCGGTAGAGCGCACCGTGATTGCCCAGTCGACCCTGCAGGCCTTCGACCGTTTGCCCACCGAACAGCGCGCCCTGCTGCTAATGGTTTCGGTGGAAGGCCTGACTTATAAAGAGGTCGCCGAGATTCTCGGCGCCCCGATCGGCACCGTGATGTCGCGCCTGTCCCGCGCCCGCCAGGCCTTGCGCCAACTCAGCGACGGCGAAATCAGCAGCCCTTCTTTGCGGATACTCAAATGATCAGCCTGCCTCCCAGCGAGCATGATTTGCATGCTTACGTCGACCACCAGCTCAGCGACGCCGATCGGCGTGTGCTGGAAACCTGGCTGGCCAGTCACCCGGAACAGGTGGCACAGCTGCGCGCCTGGCAACAGGATGCCCAGCAACTGCGCGCGGCGCTCGGCGGTGCCTTGCAGCAACCGGCCAATCCCGCGCTTGAGCCGGCACTGATCCGCCAGCGCCGTCAGCGCCAGGTACGTCGCCATCTGGCCAGTGCGGCAGTGTTGCTGATCGCGGTCAGCGTCGGCGGTTTCAGCGGTTGGCAGGCCCGCGAGATGACGCTTGTGCGCCCTTCCCTGTTACCGATGACCGACGCGTTGCAGGCTTATCGGCTGATCGCCCAGCAAGGGATGTTGCCGGCCGATTACAAGGTCGACAGTGACGGTGACATGCAGCGCTGGCTCGATCGTTATTTCACTCGAGCCACTCGTTTGCCGGATTTGAAAGCCGCCGGGTTCGAACCGGTCAGCGGACGCTTGCTCAGCACCGATGAAGGGCCGGCGGCGATGGTGATGTATGAGGATGGCAGCGGGCACAAGGTGAGCTTTTATGTTCGCCCACCGGGACCGAAAAACACCTTTTTGCCGCGCGGCACCCGCAGTGACGGCGATTTGCAAGCCGAGTACTGGTCGGGTGGCGGCTACAACTACGCAATGGTCAGCCCGACCGACTCGCCGGCGGCGCAACAGCTCAAGCATTCACTGCAATTCTGAACCGTCCCTGTAGGAGCTGCGGCACGCTGCGATCCTTTGATCTTGATCTTGAAAAACAGGATCAAAAGATCGCAGCCTCGTTGCACTCGACAGCTTCTACAGGGGATGAGACCGGTCAGGAGGAAGTCAGGTCAGAAACCGACGTCGAGCACCACATTGTCCAGGTATGTGCCGGCCGGTGGTGTGGTCTGGTCGGTATAGATTTTTGCGTTGTAGTTGAAGATCTGGCTGCCGGTGCCCAAACCGTTGCCGGGATTGACCTCGGCATCGGTACTCGCGCGCCGCGCCGCGCCGACGCTGCCCCAGCGCGTGGTGCCGGCGCTTTTGAAAATGTCGTAGGCGAGGTAATTGCTCCCGGAAATCATCCGCCGCCGCCCGCCGGCGCTCAGCGGATTCTGGCCATCACTCAAACCCACCGTGTAGGCACTGCCCTTGGTACAGGCCAGATTGATGGTCAGCCCGGTCACCGGGGTGAAGGCGCTGACCACCGGCGCGCTGCCGAAGGCAATGTTCGGCGCGGTAATCGTACAGTCGTTGGACACGGTCAGGTTCACCGTCAGCGTGGTGGTTGCGCTGTTGATATCGCGCCCTAGGCAGATGGCGCCGATGCCGATCCCCGAACAGTAATTCCAGTTCCAGAAAATGCTCAGGGTCTCGGTATACACCCCGGCGGCGACATTACTGCCGATGGTTGTGCCGAGGTAGAGCGGCACGGTTTTCGGCGTCGTGCCGTTGAGCAGGCCCAAGGCATCGATGATGCCGTTACGGGCAAAATCATAGGCGGTGCCGCGAGTCAGCGGGTAGCTGGTGCTGTTGTTGGCGTAGACCGTGTAACTGATGACATCGCCAGTCGGCCCGACCAGACCGCTTTGAGTCGAGGAAACCGTGCCCCAGAAATGGTCACCGCTGGTCAACAGTGACAACAGCGAACCGGTGCAACTCAACCCGCCATTCAGCGTCGAGCTGGGCTGCGAGACCGTGCGCACGGCAATCGAACTGAGCGTACCGAATGCTGCCGGAGTAGTGCTGACCACCGAACACAGCGCCTGCGCCGCCCCCGGCATCAGCAATGCCAGCCACAGGCAAAACCGTGCAACGCTCACTGACACACCAACGGCCCGATCAGCGGCACCTGGTTCTGGTTCATGTCGACACTGAATTGCGCCTGACAGGTTTTGCCGTCAGCCAACGTCACCTGCAAAGTGTTTTGCGCCTGAAGGTTTTCCAGATAGACCAGCCCGTCCCAACCGACCACCGTCCGCGTGCCACTCTCCTGATGCAGCACGCCAGCGCCCAGCGCCAGTTCGCGCTGCTGCGGATCGACCAGGATGATGCTCGCGGCAATCACCCGGCTCAGCGGGAATTCCAGCAGATAACCGCTGCCGCGCCGCACGGCGATGCGTTGTTCGACGTTGGGGCTGCGCACATTCGGCGGCAGATTAAGCGGATCGATTTCGTACTTGCCACGGTAGTAGGCGCTGCTCCACGGCACCAGCAGGTGACCGTTCTTGTCCGTCTGGCCGACCTGCTGGTTCTCGTAGCGCACCGGAATATCGGCAAAACCATCGGTACTGACCACCACAAACGCATCGTCGATTCGGTTGGCCGCGAACACTTGCCGATCCATCCACACCAGCGAACCACTGGCATCGGCCCAACGGGTTTCAGCGTCGGAAGTGCCGTAGACGCCAGCCTGCAATTGCACCGATTGCAGGCGCCAGGTCACGTCGGCCTGACGGTAATCGGCGCCATCACCCTTGGCGTAACCCAGATTGAAACCGACGCCGCCCTCGGTGGGCACCGCACGACTGTAATTGACCCGCTGCTGACTCTGGCCGGTCTTGCTGCGTTCGCTGCTGATCGCCAGGCTGCCGCGCAAGTCGAACGGAATCACCAGTTGCGCCTGCACCGCCCAATTGCTGTCGCCGATCTCGCGGTTGGCCGAGAGATAGAAACTGCTGTTGCGCCACAGCGGTTTGCTCCAGCTCAGATTGAGCAGTCGCGTGCGTGAATCGTCCGCCGCGCGCACATCGAAGTAGCCCGCACCGAGGCTGCCCCAACGATCGAGATTGAGGCTCAGGGTCGCTTGTTCGCTGCGGCGGCTGAGGCTGATGTAGGGAGTGTCGATCACGGTCAGGTCGGCGTACTGATCATGGCGTTGCAGGCGTTGGTAGGAAAAACTGAAACGCTGATTGCTGTACTGGTAGCCGAGGCTCAGTTGCTCACCGGCTTCGCCGTCGAAACGGCTCTGGCTGACCGCACTGTTGAGTACGCCGAAGTTACCCAGCCGCAGGTTGCCACCGAGGCCGCCGAGGGTCAGTGAATCCGAAGCTTCGGCATGGCTTTCGAGGGTAAAGCTGTCGCTGACGCCATAACGCAGGCTGCCGGAGGTGACGCCGGTGCCGTAACTGAAATCCTTCAGGCCGTAGTCGCGGCGCAACGTACCGGCAGCCACGGAAAAATCACTCAAGCCTTGTTGCAGCAGACTGCTGGTGACGTAGAACGGCACTGTGGTCGACACCTGTCGACCGAGTGCATCGGTGGTCACCACCACGGCTTCACCGGCACCGTTGATGAACGGAATGTTGGTCAGGGTGTAAGGGCCGGGCTGAAGATCGGCACTGCTGGACTTGTAGCCATTGATGAACAGATCCACTGATGACGGCACCGCCGCTTCACCGGCAAATTGCGGCAGCGGATAGGTCACCAGATCCGGGCGCACGGCAAAATCGCGCGAGAATTGCACACCACCCAGCCGCACCGAACTGCTCCACGGCAAGGCACCGCTGATCACGTCGCCGGCCTCGTAGGTGAGCATTCGCTCATCGTCCGAGTAGCGCCACGTGGTGTCGTAGCGCAAGTAGCCATTGTCGAGGGTGTTGAGCGAATCACCGGACAGCGTGCGCCGGTACTGCCCAGTGTTGGACAGCGTGCCCCAGCTATCGAACAGGCGCACCTCGTTCCATGCGGCGAGATACGTGCCGGCATCGTCGGTGTCGTTGAGGTAAAGGTCATAGTTGAACAGCGCGCCGAAACTGCTCAGCGCCGGAGTGCGAGGATAGGCTTCACGATTACCGACGAATTGTTCTGGCAACCAGTCTGGCGGGACATCCAGCAACAGGCGCTGGCCGACGCTGTCGTAATCGCTGTGCAGGCCCGGCAGGCTGTCGAGATCAACTTCCGCGCCGAGGTTGTCGGGCAGTTTCATGCCGGTTTCGCGCAACGCCGCAACCGGTATGAGCAGCTTCCCGCCACGCTGCTGCACCGCCACCACCCGTCCGGTATTCATCTGGTTGACCACCAGTTCGAGAAACAACTGAGCATCACTCACCGCCTCCATGCCACTGGGTGGCGGCGGCAGTTCGCCGGCCCCGGAGGGTTGAACGAACACCAGGCAACACGCGCCGGTGATGTGCCACAGCGGACGCTGAATACGGCGAGCCCATCCTCGGCTCATACACGTTTTACGTCCGTCAATGGACTGAATCCTCCTGATACTGCGGTGGCCTGATACGGCTATGTCTGGCTCTCAATCTTTGTCGGCCCACAACCACTCAATCAGCGTGCCGGGGTAATGCTCTGCACCTGCGGTGCGCCATTGACCCGTACCTGCAACGCCGAATCCCCGGCCAGCGAACCCGGCGCCGGCCAGCGCATCACCGCGCCCGGCAGCACATAACCGAGCAAGCCTTCGGCCAGCGGTTTGCTCTGCCCACCCTGTTTGATCGCGACATCCGTCAACCGTGCATGCACCGCGCCCTGATTACGCACCTCGACGTAGGGCCGGCCATCGACCGCCACCGTGCGCCAGCTCAGTTGCGGTAAACCGATGCCCTTCGGATCTCGCGCACGCGTGCTGTCTTCCTTGCTCCACAGTCCCGCGCCGTAGGCAAACAGCGGCACCGAATAGCGCATCTGGAAGCGGATCGCTGCGGCGGTCTTGCCGCCGTCAGCGGAGGGAGGTTGCGCGGAAGGAATTTCGTCGATGATGATGCGGTAGGCCAGTTCCTGGCCCGGCGGCACCTCTTTGGTTCGGGTCAGACGCACCAGTTGTTTTTGCCCCGGTTCGATCTTCGCCACCGGCGGGCTGCCGATCACGTCGCGCTGATTCTGGTATTGCTCCTCGAAACCGTTCTGGCTCCAGCCGAACACGCGGATCTGCAGATTGGCGGTCTCGTTGCCGCGATTTTCGAGCCACAGTGCACTGGCCTGTTGATCGGCTTCGAGCACCGGGTCGATCGGCCAGATCAACACCGAACTGGCGGCGCCGGCATGGCCTGTTCCGAGCATGACCAGCGCCAACATCGCACTTTGCAGTAACGCGTGCCGTGACATGAATGACCCCATAGACCTGCTCCTTGTCGGCAATGGCTACTGCACCTCACCACGACAGTTGCACCTGCAACACGTCGCTGTACGTCCCCCCAGGCTGATTGCCCGGTAGTTGCACCTGACCGTAAATCGGCAGGCTGATGTTGTTCGCATCGCTGTACGCCACTGCCACGCTCTGGCCGATGCCCAGGCTCTGGCTGTATGCCGCATCGCGAAACAGCGCATACGCCACCCGCGCACTGCCGCTGTTGACCTGCATGTGCCGGCCACTGCTGTTGTACTGACCGCCATCGACGCTCATGTTCAGCGTCACCCCGGGCGTGCATTGCAATTGCACGCCACCGGTCAGCGCGACCTGCACGGTGCCGGTGGCCAATGCCGAACGCGAGCCGAAATTCAGCCCGCCATAGTTCGACACACCGCCCACCACCAGGCACCCCGCCGTGACCGTGGCGCTGACCTGGAAACTCTGACTGGTCGCCGCCGTCAGCGGCAGCGGTGCACTGCCCGCACAGAGCAGGAGCAGCGCGGCGCATCCAGGCCGGCGCATGGCATCAGAACGTCAGTTCAACAGCGACGGTGTCGGTGTACGTGCCGGCCGGCAAACCGGCCTTGCCCACGGCCTGACCGTAGATATTCACGGTCTGCGCAACACCGGTACTCGCGGCGAGATTGATCGTCCCGTCGATCGCCAACAGCTGCGAATGACCGGCATCGGTGTACAAGTCGTACGGGACATAATTGGCCACGCCGTCAAACAGGGCGCGCGTGCCACCCGGTGATTTGCCGTCGTTGGCACCGGCGCGCACCTTGACCGTCGGCGTGGTCCCGCTGGAGCAAAGAATCGACAACGCCCCGCCGCCACCGCCGAGCACTTGCCCGGTGGCCGTGGTAAACAGGCTGTTGGCGGTGCCGAAGCTCAATGCACCGAAGTTCAGTCCGGTGGAACCACCCGCACCGTTGACCTGACAGCTGCTGATCAGGATCAGGCTGGAAGTGATCTGGCCGGTGACCGTGGTGGCGGCGTTGGCACTGGAAACCAGCGCCAGACCGAGCAGCGGCAAAGCTATCCTTGATGCAAACATACGCATGGTGTCCGTCCTCTACGGGGTTACCAGTCGAGCGTCACCGTCAGGGTGTCGGTATAGACCCCAGCCGGAACCGCGCGGGTATTCGCCACCACCGAGCCAAATACCGGAATGGGTATCTGCGCACCGCTGGTGACAGCGAAATTGTGTTGTTGGCCGATGCTGTAGCTCCGGGCGCCGGAGGGATCGACGAACAGTTGATAGGGAATGGTCTGGCGGCCATTGCTCAGGCGCCGGGTATTGCCGTCACCGTGGGTGCCGCCGTCGATAGTGACGGTGAAGCCGGTGACCGAAGGATTGCAGGCGACATTGAGCTTGCCGCTGCTGTCGCCGTCGAGACTGGCCTTGATCGGCGCATTCCAGGTGGGTCCCTGAAGACCGAAATCAAGTGTGCCAAGCTCACCCACCGGGCTGGCGGGATTGGAGGAATTAGTGACTTCGCAGCCAGCGATCAGGATCAGCCGCGCGTGGATCTGCCCGCTGACAGCCGCCTGCGCGTCGTCGGCGAGTAATGCCAGCGTACCTGCTGCCATGACCATCCAGTGTTTGCCTGTCATTGCGCCCGTCCCTACTCCTTCAGGTGACTCCAACCCTTGCGTTCATCATTGAACGTCTTGACTGCACAACCCGAAACCTCCGCGTTGCCGGTAAAACCCTGCGATCACCAAGTGACCGTGACCTTGACCAGATCCGAATAACGGCTGACTCGCGGCACCTCGGCCAAACGCTCGATCCGCGCGTACAACGGCAACTCCACCGTGCCGCTGTCCGGCACGCGCCCGCTGACCGGCACATTCACCGCCAGCGGCACACGCCGCGCGGCGTCCTGATACAGGCGATACGGAATTGGCTTGCTGTCAGCCGTACCGGCCAGGTAGCGAACCTCGCCGACGCCGCCGTGCAGACCGCCATCGACACGCATTTGATACGGCGTGTCCGGATTGCATTCCAGCCGTGGCAAGCGTTGATTGGTCAGCGCTGCAGCCAATGGCCCGGCCGGGTCGTCGAGACGCGCGGTGCTGCCGAAATCGAGGACACCCAGTTGCTCGATGCCGGCCTCGCGCTGCTGGCCGATCAATTGGCAGCCGCGTTGCACATCGACGCGCACTTCGACCTGAAGATCCGCCGCGTATGCCGGTGCGCAAAACACTCCCAGCAGGCCCATGACCACTCGTGCATTCACTGCCCCATTCCTTGTCAGGGATCGCCTGCGTTGGCGTTACTGTGTTTCAGGTTAGCAACGGACGGCGATTGCGCCAGTCGATTGGATCCACTGAACTGCCGGGATATGTTTCGAAAGGTTGGCAACAGGGCGAATCATGTCGCTGAAAATAGCTGTACAGCCCGCAGAATATTGTTCAGTAACCGCCCATTCTCGATGCGCCGTGGTGGTAGCCCCGCTGAACGTCTGGTTACACTACCCCGCCGCGCTCAGTGGAGCCGGTTGACCTGCCCGGAGTAACCAGAGTGCCCGCCCGACTGCCCGACCGATCGCGACTGAGCCAGCGCTGGCCGGCGTTGCGCCGTTTGTTCGGCAAGGGCATGGCCGCCAGCGCCGGGCATGACGCCAGCGCGCAGTCGATCCGCGATTACTTCCGCAGCAAGGCCCACGAGCAGGGTTACACCCTCAGCGCCAGCCAAAAACAGGTAATCGATTGCATGGCACAGCAGGCCAGCCTGTTGTTCGGCGCCACACCACAGACAGCGCCGAGCCTGTATTTGTATGGCGCCGTCGGGCGCGGCAAGAGCTGGCTGCTTGATGGCTTTTTTCAGGCTCTGCCGATCACGCGCAAACGCCGCCTGCATTTCCATCAGTTCTTTGCGCAATTGCATCAGGGCATGTTCCGCCATCGCGAGCGCGATGATCCTCTCGAAACCAGCCTCGACGAGCTGTTGCAGGACTGTCAGGTGTTGTGTTTCGACGAGTTTCATGTGCATGACATCGGCGATGCGATGCTCATCACCCGGCTGTTCAAGGCGCTGTTCAAGCGCGGGATATTGCTGCTGGTGACGTCCAACTACGCGCCTGAGGGCCTGCTGCCCAACCCGCTCTATCACGCGCGGTTCAAACCGGTGATCGAACTGATCAATACGCGCATGCAGGTGATGGAAGTCGGCGGCCCGCATGATTACCGCAGTGTGGCGCGCAACCATCAACACCAAGTGTTTACCCACGGCCATTATGTGTGGCCGGGCACGCCGGCGCAGCGCCAGGCGCTGACTCTGCCAACTGAGGATGCTCCGCCGCTATCGCTGGCGGTCGGTACCCGGCATTTTCATGCACGTCTGATTGAAGGCCGACGTGTGGCTTTTACTTTCGCTGATCTGTGTGAACAGCCAACCGCGGTGATGGATTATCTGGAGTTGTGTCGGCGTTTCGACCACTGGGTGATTGACGAATTACCGCTGCTGGGCGACTGCTCGATTGCCGCGCAACAACGCTTCATCAACCTGATCGACGTGCTCTACGACCAGGACAAACACCTGACGCTGATGGGTCGCCTGTCGCTGTGCGAAAGCCTCGGCGGCGATGCGATCGACCTCGGGCGCACGCGTAGCCGGTTGGGACAATTGCAGGTTATTGCCCCTCTGTCTGACACCCCCGCTGAAAAAATCTGATCTGGCCGCAAATCGCCGCTTTGCCGTTATCATGTCGCCCATTCCGAGCGCTTCGCGTCTCTGCACCTTTCAAAAGTGAACACTGACATGCACACCCTTGCTCAACTGCGCGCCGGCGAGTTGTCGGGCATCACGCGGCTGGACCTGTCTTGCGGGCTGACCGAGTTTCCGCGCGAGATCTTCGAGCTGGCCGACACCCTCGAAATCCTTAACCTCAGCGGCAATGAACTCAGCAGCCTGCCGGACGATCTGCATCGCCTGACTCGGCTGCGTGTGCTGTTCTGTTCCGACAACCATTTCACTGAATTGCCGGCCTGCCTCGGCCAATGCGCGGCGCTGACAATGATCGGCTTCAAGGCCAATCGCATCGTCGAGGTACCCGGCGCCGCGCTGCCGCCGCTGCTGCGCTGGCTGATCCTCACTGACAACCGCATCGACACCCTGCCGACTGAACTGGGTGAGCGCCCTTATCTGCAAAAACTCATGCTGTCGGGCAATTGTCTGCAAGCACTGCCTGAATCGCTGCGCGACTGCCATCGACTGGAACTGCTGCGCATCTCGGTCAATCAGTTCAGCGAACTGCCGCAGTGGCTGCTGAGCTTGCCGAGCCTGACATGGCTGGCCTACGCCGGTAATCCGCTGGAAACCGAAGCCGACGCCGCCGCGCTGGAAGCCACGCCGCTGATCGATTGGTCGGCATTGCGCCTTGAGCAAAAACTCGGCGAAGGCGCCTCCGGGGTGATTTCCCGGGCGAACTGGCAGCACGCCGATGGCTCGCTGAAACCGGTCGCGGTGAAGTTGTATAAAGGTGAAATGACCAGCGACGGCTCGCCGTTACACGAAATGAACGCCTGCATCACCGCCGGCCTGCACCCGAACCTGATCCGTGTTGAAGGGCGTATCACCGGTCATCCCGACGGCCAGCAAGGGCTGGTGATGCAACTGATTGACCCGAGTTTTCGCAACCTCGCCGGATTGCCAAGCCTGGCCTCGTGTTCGCGGGATGTGTACGCCGATGATCTGCGCTTCACCGCCGACGTTGCCTTGCGCATTGCCAAGGGCATTGCCTCGGCAGCCGAGCACCTGCATGCGCAAGGCATCACCCACGGCGACCTGTACGGGCACAACATTTTGTTGAACGAACGGGGCGATTGCCTGCTGGGGGACTTTGGCGGGGCGTCGTTCCATGCCACGACGGATACCGCACAGACGCGGGCGCTGCAACGCATTGAAGTGCGGGCGTTCGGGATTTTGCTGGGGGAATTGCTGGCGCGCATCGACTCGGGGTTGAGTGCAGAGCGGCGTTTACATTGGGAAGCGCTGGAACGGTGTTGCTGCCAGGCGGATGTGCGGGCGCGACCGGGGTTCAGTGAAGTGTTGCGCGAACTTGAAAATCTGTGACCGCGGCGCGGTCAATCGCGGGCAAGCCCGCTCCCACAGTGTCCGTGTCGTGCACAAAATATGTGAACTGCGCAAAAATCTGTGGGAGCGGGCTTGCCCGCGATGAGGCCATCACTGGCGAAACAGATCAGCCAGCCAGACCGACGAACATGTCCTGCACGTCATCATGGTTGTCGAGGCCTTCGAGGAACGCTTCAACTTCAGCCATCTGCTCGTCGCTCAGGCCGCTGACCGGGTTCTTCGGCTGGTAGCCAAGCTTGGCCGACAAGACCGTGAAGCCTTGCTCGGGCAGGGATTTCTGCACGGCGTCGAGGTCAGTCGGGTCGGTCAGGAACAGCGTCGCACCGTCTTCACCTTCTTCAAAATCCTGGGCACCGGCTTCGATCGCGGCCATTTCCGGATCGGCGTCCGGGGTGTCCGGCGAGGCTTCGATCATGCCGACGTGGTTGAAGTCCCAGGCCACGGAGCCGGAAGCGCCCAATTGTCCCTTGCGGAACGCCACGCGGATTTCTGCCACGGTGCGGTTGACGTTGTCGGTCACGCACTCGACGATCAGCGGCACCTGATGCGGGGCGAAGCCTTCGTAGGTCACGCGATGGTATTGCACCGCTTCACCCAGCAGACCCGCGCCTTTCTTGATCGCGCGATCGAGGGTTTCTTTCGGCATCGAGGCTTTCTTGGCCTGTTCGACCACCAGACGCAAGTGTGCGTTGGTGGCGGTATCGGCACCGTTGCGTGCAGCAATGGTGATTTCTTTCACCAGTTTGCCGAAGATTTTGCCCCTGGCGTTGGCTGCCGCTTCTTTGTGTTTAACCTTCCACTGTGCGCCCATTACTCACTCTCTTGATCTGTGGCGCCGAGACATCTATTGGCCGACGCGTGGCGCCAAGTTTATACGGCCTAAAGTCGGCAATCGACCAAAAAAATCGTAATGCTGAATCGACATTTTCGCCAGAGCGTGTAGGGCTATTCTGAAAAGCCGCTTTGCCATAAGCATTCGGCGCTGCGGTTTCGTACCCTCTGGGGCCGTATTGCCAGACAGAGCCTGTGCGTATGCTCAATGACATGGAAAGTCCCTTCACGCTGACCCTGACCGACAGTGGATTGCAAATGCCGGTGTTGCGCTTTCGCGGCGAGGAAGCGCTCAACCAGCCCTACCGCTTCGACATCGAACTGATCAGCCTCGGCCCGGCCATGACGCCAGGCACGCTGTTGCAGCAACCGGCATTTCTGCATCTGAGTGAACATCACGGGGTTCACGGGCGCATCGACAGCGCCAGTTGCGAACATCGCGGCGCGCATCGGGTCGGCTATCGAGTGGTACTGGTGCCCTCCCTGCAACAACTCGCGCAAGCACAAAAACGCCGCGTCTTTGTGCACTTGAGCGTGCCGCAGATTCTCCAACAGTTACTCGAGGAAAACGCGCTGCCGGTCGACAGTTACCGAATGGAAGTGATCGTCGGCCAATACCCCCAGCGCGAGTTCTGCATTCAATATGAGGAAAGCGATCTGGCCCTGCTGCACCGCTTGTGCGAGGAAGAAGGCATTCATTACCACTTCGAACATGGCCCTGACGGGCATGTCGTGGTGTTCGCCGACGACAGTCTGAGTTTGCCGCAAGAGCCCACGCTGCTGCCGTTCAGCCTCGATGACGAGGCGCCCTCGCCGCATATCGCCACACTGTTCCAGCGGCATGACGCGGTGCCAATCGCACCGCAACGTCATGTGCGCAATCGCGGGCAAAGACATCTGCGCGAGGATGCCGCCAACCAGAGCGTAACGGGGCCGACAACGACGCTGTCCCAGCTACATCGCTATGCCGAACAACGCAGCCGTCGCCATCTGCAACGTCAGCGCTGCGAATATCGCTCGATCCATGGCCGCAGCGATTGCGTGGACCTGCTCAGCGGTCAATTGGTCCAGGTTGCGGAGCATCCGATCAACAGTTTCAACGAACAATGGTTGATCACCGAAATGCGCCATCACGGGCAACAGCCGTCGATTCTCGAGCCGACACCCAGCGTTTACCGCTACCACAACGATTTCGTTGCCCTGCCCTGGTCGACGGAATTTCGTCCGGCACTCAAACAGCCGCGACCGGCGATCCCCGGTTATCACTTGGCGCGCGTACTCGGCACGCCCGGGCAGCCTGCATCTCTCGATGACCAGGGCCGGATCAACGTCAGTCTGTGGTCTGTCGCAACGGTGCATGCCGACGATGGAATATGGCTGCCGATTGCCCTGACCAACGCCAATGGACGGATCGCCGCCAATGAACTGCCCTGTGCCGGCAGCGAGGTGTGGGTGAGTTTTCTCGACAGCGATCCGGATCGACCGATCCTCTGCCTGGGCACGCAAGGCGAACTGCCGCAGCAACAAATACCGCCCACTCAAGACAATCCCCAGTTACTCGACTGGCTCCTCTACCGCAACTGACCCACCCCTGCAGGAGCTGCCGCAGGCTGCGATCTTTTGATCTGGTCTTTTACAAACAAGATCAAAAGATCGCAGCCTGCGGCAGCTCCTACATGAGGGGGAGTCAGGCTTTGTCGGCCTTGCCCGCCGCCGCAGCGAATTTCGCCAGGCGTACGTCCAGGTGCCGTGGTCGGCGCCCGTGGTCTTCAGCGCGCTCCTTGCGCCGGATGGCGTTGCGCACCATCAGCGAACCCAGATAACGGATCGGCTCCGGCGGGAAGTAGCCCAGCGGACCGTTGACCAGCGGCGAGCGCGTCCACGGGTTGTCGAGGCCCTGTACCAGCGACGCGAGAATCTGCCCGCCCATGTGACACGGGCCAACGCCGCTGCCGGAATAGCCGAAACCGTAGAACACATTGCCGCTGCTGCTCATCTGCCCGAAAAACGGCAGGCCGGTCACCGAGCGATCCGAAGGACCGTTCCAGGTCGCGTCGACTTTGACCTCGGCAAACGCCGGAAAAAAATCGCCGAGACTGCGCTTGAGTAATCCGGCGTACGGCGACGGCTGATCGAACACCGGCAGCATCCGCCCGCCATAGGCAAACGTGTTACCGCCCTTGCCAAGCATGATCCGGCCGTCCGGGGTGTTGTGGTAGTAGTGCACGAAGATCCGCGAATCGAGCACGGTGACACCACTGGTCAAGCCGATTTCCTGCAGCAATTCCGGGCGCGGTTCGGTGATCAGCATGTCGCTGGAAACGATCGCCACGCTGCGCTCGAACTGCGGGAAAGCGCGGGCCATCCACGCATTCATCGCCAGCACCACGCGGTCGGCGACAACACAGCCGCTGGCGGTGTGGATGCGCGCCGGGCGGCCCTCTTCAAGGCCGGTCATCGCCGTGTTTTCATGGATCTTCACGCCGAGCTGCAAGGCCACACGGCGCAATCCGCGCACCAGTTTGCCCGGTTGTACACTGGCCGCCGCCGGCGAGAACCAGCCTTCCAGATGCTTGGCGGAACCGGCCATGCGCTGCACATCGGCGAGCGGGCGCTGGCTGAACGAGTTGATGCCATTGCGCTCCAGCGCCGCGATCACTGCGTCGGTCGAGCCGACCTGTGCGCGATTGGTCGCGGTGTACAGCGTGCCGTCGAGCCGGTAATCGGCATCGACGCCGTATTGCTCGCAGAACTCGCCGATGGCATGAATGCTGCGCTCAGATTCCTTGACCAGGCGCACTGCTTCGTCGACGCCGAACAGGCGTTCCAGGGTGAAATACTTGGCCGACCACGACAACGCGCAGCCACCGTTGCGCCCACTGGCACCAGCGCCGCAGATGTCGGCCTCGATCAGCAGCACATCAAGCTCGGGGTTCTGCTGCTTGAGCATGATTGCCGTCCACAACCCGGTGTAACCGCCGCCGACGATGCACACGTCAGTGCGCACTTCGCCTTGCAGCGGCGCACAGGTTTCAGAGGTGTCGGTCTGTAGGGCCTGCTCCAGCCAAAACGGTCTCATGGGTTTTCTCCAGTCAGTTGGCCACGCCACAGCCTGCCGCGTGCGTCGCAGCAGGCCGCGAGGCAAGGGTTTTCAGGAACGCAGGGGTTTGATCGTCAACGGGCAATTGGGGATGGAGGCGCGTGGCTCCATCACACCGACCGGGCGGCTGTTCCAGTGCGGAATCAGCACCAGCGCCGAAAACAGCGCGCAACCGGCAAACACGATGAACACCGTCACCGAGTCGAAGTAACCCGGCAACAAGCCACCGAGCACCGCACCGACCGAGCCGCAGCCGTTGACGAAACCGGCCGCCGTGGCACCGGCCTTGGCTTTGCCGAAGTCGATGGCCGCTGCGCCGCTGATCATCGAATCCGGGCCGTACAGGGTCAGGCCCATGACAAACAGCAGTGCGACCACCAGCAAAACACTGCCGGTGTGCAGAGCGCCCATGAACAGCGCCAGCGTCACGGTCAGTGCGAGCAGACTGAGCACGCAGGCCGGCATGCGCCGGGCGCCGAAGAGCTTGTCCGAGGCCAGGCCAATCATGATCGGCCCGAGCAGACCGGCCAGCTCGAACGAGGTCGGAATGATTGCCGCACCGACCTTGCCAACGCTGGGCATTTGCTCGAAGACAATCACCGGGCCCCACAGCAGAATCGCGTAACGCGCCGGTTTCAGCATGAAATACGCCAGGCCCAGCACCAGCACCGTGCGATTGCGCAGGATTTCCTTTAACGGTTCCCAGACGCTGAGTTTGCTGTTGGCTTCGGTCTCCTCCGCGCTGAGTTCCGGCTCCGGCTCGACCGCCGGCAGGCCAACATCTTCCGGTTTGTTGCGCTGGAAGATGAAGAACACCACCGCCACCACCGCGACCACCGCTGCGCTGGAAATGAACGCCGCGTGCCAACTGCCTACCAGCGTATACGCCCACCAGCCGGCAAACGGCGAAGCCACCAGACCACCGAAGGCGTAGCAGGAACTCCATAAACCGAGCACCCGCCCGCGCTGTTGCGCAGGGAAGAAACTGCCAAGGTTTTTACACAACCCCGACCACCCGGTGGACTGCGCCAGCCCCTGAATCAACATGCAGGTAGCGAAGATTGGTAGTGTCGCGTAGCTGCCCATCACCAGCGCCGCTGCGGCGGAAATCAGCAAACCGCCAAGCACCACGACCCGTGGGCCAAAGCGGTCGGCGAGCATGCCCCAGGTGAATTGACCGATGGCGTAAGCCGCCAGATAAATCGCATCGAGGTTGGCCATGGCCATCTTGTCGAGCATGAAGGTGGGGTCTTCGGCGATGCCGAGTTTGGCCACCGAGAAAGCTTTGCGGGTGAAGTAGAAAGCGGCGTACGCGAGCCAGGTGACAGCGAAGATCTGCACGCGCCAACGCGCAATGGTGCCGATGTGCTTGTTCATGGTGGTTCTGACCTCAGGGTGTGAGTGTGCCGGCAGAATCGTTAAGAAAAACGCCTGTGTTTTTATTGTTGAGCACTGCGATATCCCCCCATCCCTATGGCGATACCGGTCAGATGAGTCCTGCTGTTGCACGCAGGCTCATGGCCATTGCTGCTCCCCGAACGAGCAGTCAGCGATGGCGTGAGCCGATCAAAGCAATTACTGTTTAATAAATAAAATCGATTTATCGTATTTCACACATAAGCTCAGCTTGTTACTGGAGCATTCATGTCCGTCTCCCACGCCCAGCTCAAAGCCTTCCATGCCGTGGCCGTGCATGGAAGCTTCACCAAAGCCGCCGAGCGGCTTTTTCTCACGCAACCGGCGATATCCGACCAGGTGCGCAAACTGGAGGAGCGTTTCGGCGTTCTGCTGTTTCACCGCAATAAGCGTTCCGTGCGCCTGACCGATCTTGGTGAGCGTTTGCTGGCGATCACCCAGCGCCTGTTCGTGATTGAAGCCGAAGCGCAGGAATTGTTGCAGGAATCCCAGGCCCTGCAGACCGGCAGCCTGATTCTGGCAGTCGATGCGCCGGTGCACGTGTTGCCGCAGATCGCGCGGTTCTGCGAGCGCTATCCGGGGATCAGCGTGAAGATCGAGACGGGCAACACCGATGAATCGCTGTTTCGCCTGTTCAACTATCAGGCCGATCTGGCGTTGCTCGGGCGCGATGTCAGTGACGAGCGTTTGCTCTGCGTGCCGCTGCGCAACGACCCGATGGTCGCATTCGTCTCACGCCATCACCCGTGGGCCGAGCGCGAATCGATTTGCCTGGCGGACCTCGATGACACGCCGTTGGTGTTGCGCGAACACGGCTCGGTGACACGGCAGACGCTGGAAGAAGAAATGGCCCGCGCCGGGTTTCGCATTCGCCCGGCGATTCAGGTTGAAGGCCGCGAAGCCGCGCGCGAGGCGGTGGTGGTGGGGATTGGCGTGGGGGTGGTGTCGGCGGCGGAGTTTGGTGCGGATTCGCGGGTCTGCGCATTGCCAATCATTGATTGCACGCGCCGGCTGACGGAGACGCTGGTGTGCCTGCGCGAGCAGAGTTCGCGGCGGGTGGTGGCGACGTTTTTGCAGATGGTGCGCGAGAGTCTGGTGTAGCTGTGCCCTGACCTGAACGTCAGCTACACTGGCGCCTTGCCATCTGTCACAAAAAATTTCGCAGCATCACCGTCTGAGACGCACCGAGCCTGTCGCGGCTCGACCATGGAATCGAAGTACGCATCGTGAAGAAAATAATAAATTCAGTTCGGAATCACTTCTGGAAAAAATCCATTCGCCAGCATGCCTGCAAAGTCGCCGGCGGGATTTTTTCGTTGCACAAGCGATCGACACTGACGCTCGAAGAACACGTCAGCATCGGCCACGTGGTGATCGAGTCGAAACACCTCGCCATCGGTGCGCACACCTACATCAGAAGTGATTGCGTGCTGTCTGCGGTTTCCTCCATTGGCCGCTTCTGCTCGATCAGTACCCGCTGTTTTATCGGCCAGCAAAAGAGCTCGCATCCGACCGACTGGCTCAGTTCACACCCCTTTCAGTACACCGATACCGCGCTGACATTCGACCCGGTGGTGGCCGACGTCACGATCGGCCACGACGTGTGGATCGGCCACAGCGCGATGATCCTCGAAGGCGTGCAGGTCGGCACCGGCGCAATCATCGCGACGCGCGCGCTGGTGACCCAGGATGTTCCGCCTTACGCCATCGTTGCCGGCACCCCGGCGAAAATCATCAAGTACCGGCATGACCCGCACACCATTGCACGCTTGCTTGACAGTCAGTGGTGGAACCTCGATGTGCAATTGCTGCAGACGCTGCCATTGAATGATCCTGCCGCCGCGCTGGACCAACTGGAGAACATGCAGCTGAAGCAGGCGAATTACCCAAGAATCGAAATCACCCGAAAAAGTACCGCGATCCTGCCGGCTCAGCCGCAATTGACCATGGCCTGATCTGGATGCCGCGACTGCGCCTGAGGTCAGCCAGGCGCCAACGCGAAAAACGCCTGGATCAAACGCAAATCCCGGCGCCGCTCCATGCAGCCGATCATGTGCCGGTTGACCAGACCGTCGCCGACAATCGGAATCGCCACCACGCGCGGGTCATGGCTGACTTCCACCGATGACACCACACCGACACCCAGCTCAGCGGCGACGGCTTCCGTCACCGCCTCGCGGCTATCGAGTTCCAATAACACCCGTGGATGAATCGAGGCCTGTTCACACGCTTGGTCAAAGGTACGCCGGGTGATCGAACTCGGTTCACGCAGCACCATGATCACCTGATCCAGCTCTTTGAGCTTGACCTCCCCCGCGCGCGTCGCCCAGGCATGCGTTGCCGGCACCAACGCGCAAATGCGCGATTCGCTCAAGCCTTGCAGGTGCAGGCCTTTGCGCGGTTCGACTTCAGTCAGCACCGCCACATCGGCATGCTCGGACAACAGCGCCGCGAGGGTTTCCTGCGCATTGCCCAAGCGCAGATTCACGGTAATCCCCGGATACCGCGCGCGCAGGCTGGCGAGCATCGGCATGACCATGTGCGGGCCGTCCGCCGCCACTTCCAGACGCCCGGTAAGCAATTGTCGATTGGCCTCAAGCAGCACCTGCGCTTCTTCCGCGAGGCCGAACATCGCCCGGGTGATCGCCGCCAGTTTGGTGCCCTCCTCGGTCAGCTCCACTCGTCGCGCGGTGCGCCGCAGCAAAGTGATCTGGTAGTGCTCCTCCAGCGCCTTGATGTGCCCGGTGACCGCCGGCTGACTGATGAATAACCGCGCAGCAGCCCGGGTAAAGCTGCCCTCGCGGGCCACGGCGTCGAAGGCGCGCAGCTGAAACAGATTCATGAATAACTCTCGCTGATGGCTGGCATAACAATAAACAATTTGATTGATACAACGCCGAATTGCAACGTATGCCCCGTAGCTTCATCCCACAGCGCTATCCGAGGACACACGAATGAGTATCGCCGAACCCATCCTGCTCACTCCCGGCCCGTTGACCACTTCGGCCCGCACCCGTCAGGCGATGATGGTCGACTGGGGGTCATGGGATGACCGCTTCAATCAACTGACCGCCAGCCTGTGCGAACAATTGCTGGCGATCCTCAACGGCGCGGCCACTCACCATTGCGTGCCATTGCAGGGCAGCGGCACCTTCGCCGTCGAGGCGGCGATCGGTACTCTGGTGCCGCGTGACGGCAAAGTCCTGGTGCTGATCAACGGTGCTTACGGCAAACGTCTGGCGAAGATCTGCGAAGTGCTCGGCCGCTCATTCAGCACTTTTGAAACCGCTGAAGACGAACCGACCACCGCCGCCGACGTCGACCGTCTGCTGCGCGCCGACAGCGACATCACTCACGTCGCGCTGATCCACTGCGAAACCAGCACCGGGATTCTCAATCCTTTGGCGGAAATCGCCGAAGTCGTTGAGCAACACGGCAAACGCCTGATCATCGATGCCATGAGTTCCTTCGGCGCGTTGCCGGTGGACGCGCAAAAAGTCCCGTTCGATGCCTTGATCGCGGCCTCCGGTAAATGCCTGGAAGGCGTGCCGGGAATGGGTTTTGTCTTCGCCCGCAAAGAGTCGCTGGCGGCTGCCGCCGGCAATTCGCATTCGTTGGCGATGGATCTGTTCGACCAGCACGCCTACATGATGAAAACCGGCCAATGGCGCTTCACCCCGCCGACCCACGTGGTCGCGGCGCTGCACGAAGCGTTGCTGCAATACAACGAAGAAGGTGGCCTGCCGGCGCGGCATGCGCGCTACGCCGCCAACTGTCAGGCACTGATGGAAGAGATGGCCAAACTCGGTTTGCGCAGCTTCCTGCCGGCGGCGATTCAGGCGCCAATCATCGCCACGTTCCATGCGCCGAACGATCCGCGTTACCAGTTCAAGGACTTCTACGAACGGGTCAAGGCCAAGGGTTACATCCTCTATCCCGGCAAACTGACTCAGGTCGAAACCTTCCGCGTCGGCTGCATCGGCCATGTCAGCCCGGACGAAATGCGTCAGGCCGTCGCGGCGGTGGGCGAAGTGCTGCGCGAGATGGAAGTCCTGGAAATCTGACCCCACCACCCATCCCTTGTGGGAGCGAGCCTGCTCGCGAAAGCGGTCGAACATTCAACATCAATGTCGACTGACACGACGCCTTCGCGAGCAGGCTCGCTCCCACATTTGAATTGCATTGCCAACATAGGAATTTGATAAACATGAACTACGTCAATCCAAGCAAACTGCAAGCCGCCATCCTCGACTGGGCCGGTACCGTGGTCGATTTCGGTTCGTTCGCTCCTACGCAGATCTTCGTCGAAGCCTTCGCCGAGTTCGATGTACAGGTTTCCATCGAAGAAGCCCGTGGGCCGATGGGCATGGGCAAGTGGGATCACATCCGTACCCTCTGCGATCAGCCGCAAGTCGCCGAGCGTTATCGCAAAGTCTTCGGCCGCACGCCGACCGACGATGACGTCACCGCGATCTACAAGCGTTTCATGCCCCTGCAGATCGAGAAGATCGCCGAACACTCGGCGCTGATTCCCGGCGCCCTGGAAACCATCGCCAAGCTGCGCGAGCAAGGGATCAAGATCGGTTCGTGCTCCGGCTACCCGAAACAGGTCATGGATAAAGTCGTCGAACTGGCAGCCAGCAACGGTTACGTCGCCGACCACGTGGTCGCCACCGACGAAGTGCCGAACGGTCGCCCATGGCCGGCTCAAGCACTGGCCAACGTAATTGCACTGGGCATCGACGATGTCGGTGCCTGCGTGAAGATCGACGACACCGTGCCAGGCATCCTCGAAGGCCGCCGCGCCGGGATGTGGACGGTCGCGCTGATCTGCTCCGGCAACGCGCTGGGCCTGGATTACGCCGGTTTCCGCGCCTTGGGCAGCGATGAACTGGCCAGCGAACGCAAACGCATTCACGCACTGTTCGAAAGCTCGCGCCCGCACTATATGATCGACACCATCACTGACCTGCCGGAAGTGATTGCCGACATCAACAAGCGTCTGGCCAAGGGTGAGATGCCGCAAAACGATTAAGTCAGATTAAAAAAACCGCCAACTGATCAACAGTTGGCGGTTTTTTATTTATCGACTTAAATATTCAATCGGAATCCACACCGTTAAATCCGAATAACACACAGCATTAAATCAACAACAGTCACTCAATAACAAGATTGCCTTCTGCGTCATATAGCAAGCCGTCCACATAACGAATCGAACCGTCCGCCAATTGCTCGGTGCCGTCAGCCCAGACGATACGACCATCTGGATATTCAACAGTCTCATCCGGCCAGACGATACGTCCGTCCGGATGCTCTACCCTGCCGTCAGCATGCTGAATGATGCCGTCCGGTCGGGTGACCTGGTTTCGCTGAGCATTGACGACGCTGCCATCGATCAGCTTGGTCGACCCGTCGGGCTTGCCAATACTGCCGAGGGCGTTCACCAGATTGATGAGTGCCACGGGATCAATGTTGATATTCAAGGTAGGCCACGGCATTGGCGGACGGACGCTTACCGGCGGTTTGGTGCCTGGCGTCACTGGCTTGACCGGTGGTTTGGTGACCGGCGTTACTGGCTTGACGGGTGGTTTGACCGGTGGTTTCACGGGAGGCTTGACCGGTGGTTTGACCGGGGCAGGCTTGACTGGCGGCTTGACCGGAACCACGGGCGGCTTGACCACGGGTTTGGAGGGTGGCGTCACTGGCGGTTTGCCGGGCAGAGGTTTCGGTCGCGATACCGGTGGTTTTGCCATCGCTTTTTTTACAATGTTCTTACTCTGTTTACGATCCAGAAGAATACTGAAAGTCATCTTGAAATCCTTTTATGAAAAATCCTGCTGTTAATGGAATTACTTGTTAATCCAACTGTTTTAAAAGCAACAACTGCGCGCAACACTAACCACTTCAATAACGTCAATCAAACGCTCTAAAGATTCAAAACATAAACAACAACCGGTTACACCTGAACAACTAAAATCACGCTTTGCAGACACTAACAGCGTCATAAAAGCAGCACATGAAAAAACTTCTGCCGGGTTCAGGCAAAAATGCCAAAGGACGTTTACAGTTAAGGTATGCCGTCGGAGAAACGGCGCGATGGAGCCCTGAACCGAGAGGAACACCGTATGCCGTGGACAAGTTCAGAATCGCGCTACAGCACTGTGTCGGTGCTGCTGCACTGGCTGATGCTGATGTTGTTGGTGCTGGTGTACGCCAGCATGGAATTGCGCGGCTTCTTCCCCAAAGGCAGCGGCGGCCGCACGCTGATCCGCGAAGTGCATTACATGCTTGGCCTGACCGTGTTCGTGCTGGTGTGGTTTCGCCTGCTCGCACGCAGCCTCGGCCCGGCACCGAAGATCTTCCCCGCTTCGCCGCAATGGCAAACCGTGCTGGCGCGGCTGATGCACTGGGCGCTGTACCTGTTCATGATCAGCATGCCGATTCTCGGCTGGCTGATCACCAGCGCCGAGGGGCATCAGGTGATGTTCTATGGCTTTGATCTGCCGCTGCTGGTTGCGGAGAACAAGGATTTCGCCAAGCAGGTCGAGCATTGGCACGTGCTGATCGGCACGATCGGATACTGGCTGATCGGGCTGCATGCGCTGGCGGGGATCTATCACCATTACGTGGTAGGCGATAACACGCTGCTGCGGATGATGCCCAAGCGCGGGTGAAACCACCGGGATCTATCTGAGGCAATACAGATCATTGTGGCTGGCAATGGAATCTATCTGTGGCACTGCAAACCATTGTGGCGAGGGGATTTATCCCCGTTGGGCTGCGAAGCTGCCCCAAAACCTCAAAACGCGGTGTGTCAGACTGAACAGTGTGGGCTGAATTGGGGCTGCTTCGCAGCCCAACGGGGATAAATCCCCTCGCCACAATGGATCTCCATATGACAGAAATAGGGTGCGGTCAGGGATAGGTGCTGAACCCGCGTCTGCCCTGCAGGCCGCCGGTGTGGACAAAGATCAGTCGTGTGCCGCTGGCAAATCTGCCTGCTTCTATCTGTTCCTTGAGGGCCATCAGCGCTTTGCCGGTATAGAGCGGTTCCAAGGGCACACCGCTAGCCTGTTCGGTCTGCTTAATAAACGCGAGCAACGCCGGATCAACCCTGGCAAAACCACCACGGCTGGCCTCGATCAACTCGTAGCCCGCATTCGCCACCCCTGCTGCTTGCAGGATCGCCTCGATGTGCGGCGCCACACCGTGATCCTCCGGCACCGCCAGTGCGCCAAACACCGAATGCGCCCCCGCCTCAGCCAGCACTAACCCGGCCAGCGTCGTACCGGTGCCGCAGGCCAGCCACCAGCCGTGGTAATCGCTCCAGCCGAGCGTGGGCAATTGCGCATCGAGTTGCTGTTTGAGCGCAGCGCAACCCAGCGCGCCGGCCAATCCACCCCCGCCCTCCGGCACCGCATACAGTTGCGGGTACTGCGCCTGCCAAGGTTCCCAGAACCCCGGCTCGTTTCGCGCGCGGTAGCCGCCGTAACCCAACCAATGCAACTGCATGCCGAACGCCTGCAAATCCAGCACGGTCGGCGTTTCCTGCGCATGCCCACGCAACAGCCCGACAGTCTTGAATCCCAACCGTTTGCCCGCCGCCGCCAACGCATGCAGATGATTGGAGTGAGCACCACCGAGACTGATGATGCCTTCAGCACCGGCACCCTCGGCGGCTTTGAGGTGTTCAGAGAGCTTGAACCATTTATTGCCGCTGATCAGCGGATCAATCTGGTCGAGGCGCAGGATCGCGACCTCAATGCCGGCAGCGCTGAGCCAGTCCAGATGAAGGTGTTCGAGGGGGGCGTGGGCAAACATGAGCAGAGCATGATCTGAAAAAAACACATACTAGTAGGAGCTGCCGCAGGCTGCGATCTTTTGATCCTGTTTTTGAAAACCCAGATCAAAAGATCGCAGCCTGCGGCAGCTCCTGCAGGGGTGTTTACAGTTCAGCGGCGAGGCGTGAGCCTTGGTTGATGGCGCGCTTGGCGTCCAGCTCGGCCGCGACATCGGCGCCGCCGATCAGGTGCACGTTTTGCCCGGCTTCCACCAAGCCATCGTGCAGCTCACGCAGCGGGTCCTGCCCCGCGCAGATCACGATGTTGTCCACCGCCAGCAATTGCGGCTCGCCGGCTTCGCCGATGCGGATGTGCAAACCCTCGTCATCAATGCTCAGGTATTCAACGCTGTTGAGCATCTGCACCTGCTTGTTCTTCAAACCGGTACGGTGAATCCAGCCAGTGGTTTTACCCAGGCCATCGCCGACCTTGGTTTTCTTGCGCTGCAACAGGAACACTTCACGGGCCGGAGCGTGCGGCGCCGCTTTGATCCCGGCGACGCCACCGCGTGCTTCCAGCTTCGTATCGATGCCCCATTCTTTCCAGAACGCGGCACGGTCCTGACTGGTGGCCACGCCTTCATGGACGAGGAATTCCGAGACGTCAAAACCGATACCGCCCGCGCCGATCACTGCGACACGCTTGCCGACCGGTTTGCGCTCAAGGATCACGTCGATGTAGCTCAGCACCTTGGCATTCTCGACGCCCGGAATCGCCGGCAAACGCGGCGCAATGCCGGTGGCGAGGATGATTTCGTCGTAGCCGCCTTCAAGCAGTTTCGCCACATCGACGCGAGTGTTCAGGCACACCTCGACATTCGTCGTCTGCAACTTGCGCTTGAAGTAGCGCAGGGTCTCGAAGAACTCTTCCTTGCCCGGCACGCGTTTGGCGATATTGAACTGGCCGCCGATTTCGCTGGCCGAATCGAACAGGGTCACCTGATGGCCACGCTCGGCCGCCACGGTTGCAGCGGACAGACCGGCAGGGCCGGCGCCGACTACGGCAATCTTCTTGATCTGCTGCACCGGCAGATAGTTGAGTTCGGTCTCGTGGCAGGCACGCGGGTTGACCAGGCAACTGGTCAGCTTGCCGCCAAACGTGTGATCGAGGCACGCCTGGTTGCAACCGATGCAGGTATTGATCTCGTCGGCGCGGCCTTCGGCAGCCTTGTTGACGAAGTCCGGATCGGCGAGGAACGGCCGCGCCATCGAGACCATGTCGGCGTCGCCTTCGGCAAGAATCTGCTCGGCGATTTCCGGGGTGTTGATGCGGTTGGTGGTGATCAACGGAATGCTCACCGAACCGCGCAGCTTGGCCGTGACCTTGCTGAACGCGGCACGCGGCACTTTGGTGGCGATGGTCGGAATCCGCGCTTCGTGCCAGCCGATGCCGGTATTGATGATGGTCGCGCCAGCCTGCTCGATGGCTTTGGCGAGGATGACGATTTCATCCCAGGTGCTGCCGCCCTCGACCAGATCGAGCATCGACAGACGGAAAATGATGATGAAATTCGGGCCGACGGCTTCGCGCACGCGGCGAACGATTTCCACCGGCAGGCGCATGCGGTTTTCGTAACTACCGCCCCAACGGTCAGTGCGATGGTTGGTGTGCGCGGCGAGGAACTGGTTAATGAAATAACCTTCCGAGCCCATGATCTCGACGCCGTCGTACTCGGCGGTTTGTGCCAATACCGAGCAGGTGACGAAATCGCTGATCTGCTTCTCGATGCCTTCCTCGTCCAGCTCTTTGGGCTTGAACGGGTTGATCGGCGCCTGGATCGCGCTCGGTGCGACCTGCTTCGGGCTGTAGGCATAACGGCCGGCGTGAAGGATCTGCATGCAGATCTTGCCGCCCGCCTCGTGCACCGCGCGGGTGACGATGCGGTGCTTGAGCGCTTCTTCTTCGGTGGTCAGCTTGGCCGCGCCGGAGTACACCCCGCCCTCGTCGTTCGGACCAATCCCGCCGGTGACCATCAGGCCGACACCGCCGCGCGCGCGTTCGGCGAAGTACGCCGCCATGCGCTCGAAGCCGCCCGGTTTCTCTTCCAGGCCCGTATGCATCGAACCCATCAGGGTGCGGTTGCGCAGCGTGGTGAATCCCAGGTCCAGCGGGGCCAACAGGTGCGGGTAATGAGCGGCGGTCATCGGTAACTCCACAACGAGCGTTCACGGAAAAAGTGCGGGAGCTCTGCGTCCCCCGTCAGTCATGTGGCACAGACTAAGAGTCGCACCGTTGTCACTCAATGACCGTAACTGACAACTTATTGATCCAAATGCGCAGCGCCTCTTGGCAATCGGCGCCATGGGCCCTACCCTAGTCGCCACACCCTGTACCCGGTTGTTGTTGGTTTTCATGCGCAAACTTTTGTACCTGACATTTTCCATGGCCATCGTGGCCGTCCTGACCACCTACGCCATGTGGGCGGCAGACCGGCCGGCGGGCCATTACCTGTCGGACCTGCGCATCAAACTGGCGGTCGATGAGGGCACGCCTGCCGACCGCGGCAACCTGCTGGGCATCCAGCCCGAACTGTTCCCCACCGACTATCAAAGCCCCGAACGCCTGCACCGCAAACTCGCGGCGTATCTGCAACAGGCTCAGGATCAAGGCTTGTTGAACGAGAAAACCGTAGTGGTGTTGCCGGAGCATGTCGGCACGTGGCTGATGATCAGCGGCGAGAAAGACGAGCTGTATCAGGCGCCGACCCTCGCCGAAGCGATGAACTGGCTGGCCGCGAGCAACCCGCTGTTGTTCGCCCGTGCCTGGCTCAGCGCCAAGGGCAATAGTCGTCTCGATGACGCCCATCTACGTATGAAATCCAAGGCGATGGCCAAGGATTACCAGGCACTGTTCGGTGGCCTGGCCAAGGAATTTCACGTGACGCTGGTGGCCGGCTCGATCGTCTTGCCGGAGCCAAGCATTCGCGATGGCCAGCTCAAACCCGGCAGCGGCGCACTGTTCAACAGCAGCGTGGTGTTTGGTCGCGATGGCGTGCCGTTGGGGCAACCGCAGCGGCAGATGCACCCGATCTTCGATCAACGCGATGTGATCGAGGGCGAAGATCAACACGCGATCAACGTCGTCGACACGCCCGCCGGGCGCTTGGGCATCCTCATCGGCAGTGACAGCTGGTATCCGGACAATTACCGCAAACTTGACGAGCAAGGTGCGCAACTGGTGGCGGTGCCGGCGTTCGTGGTGGGTCATGGCGTGTGGAATCAACCGTGGGGCGGCTATAAAGGATCAAGCACGCCGGGCTCGGTCAGCCTCAAGCCCGGTGAAGTCAGTGAAGGCCAGGCCTGGCATCGCCTGACCCTCACTGCGCAGCCGCCGAGCAGTCGCGCGATCGCTGGCGTGAGCGTGTTCCTGCGCGGGCAGTTCTGGGACAAGTCGAGTTCCGGGCAAAGCTTTCTCAGCAGCAACGGCCAGCAGTTTGCCGACGGCGAAGCGCGTGGCGCGCGTTTGCTGAATGTCTGGTTGTAAATCATGAAACCGCTGCCGATGCGCCTTGGCGATTTGTCGGTGGGTTTCGTTCACAGCCTCGCCGACGCGGTGCGCAGCCATGCTGCCGATCCGCAGCCGCTGCTTGAGCAATACGGCCTCGATGCCGCCCGTCTGGCCGAGGCCGGGGCACGATTGTCGATTCCGCGTTACATGCGCCTGGGGCACGCGGCGATCCAGCTGACCGAAGACCCGGCGTTGGGCCTGCGAATGGGCCAACTGAGTCGCCTCAGCCAGGCCGGACTGGCCGGGGTCACCGCCGCGCAAGCGCCGACCGTGCGTGAAGCCGCCCGTTGCCTGATCCGTTTCGAACCACTGTACGGCTCCAACTATCGCGGGCAGTCGAGCTTTCACGAAGATGCCAACGGCGCATGGCTGCGTTTCTATTCGATCAGCCCGTACAACGCCTACAACCGCTTTGTGGTGGATTCGATCATTGCCGGCTGGTTGCAGCAGCTGTCCAGCGTCAGTCGCGAAACGCTGCGCGCTGAACGCATCGAAATCGAATTCGCCGAGCCGGATTACCGCGAAGCGTACGCGGCGCTGGGGGATTGCCCGATCCTGTTCGGCGCCGAACGTAATCAACTGCGCCTGAGCCTGAACAGCCTCGCGCAACGCAACCCCGAACACTGCCCAAGCACCTGGCGGCATCTGCTGCAATTGTGTGAGCGCGAACTGGAACAGCTGACGCGCACCCGCAGCCTGCGCGAACGCATCACGCAATTGCTCGGGCCGTTGCTCAACGGTGGTCGCGAACCGGATCTGGAGGAAGTGGCGGCACGCCTGAAGCTGCCAACCTGGACACTGCGGCGCAAACTGGCCGACGAAGGCACGCAGTTTCGCGCGATCCTCAACGACACTCGCCGTGATCTGGCGATGACGTACATTCGCGACACCGAACTGGCATTCGGTGAGATCGCTTATCTGCTCGGCTTTGCTTCAGCCGAAGCTTTCCAGCGAGCGTTCAAGCGCTGGACGGGACAGACACCCGGCGAATTTCGTCGCAGCCATCGCCAGACGGCATAGGGCTACAAGCTAAAGCTCACAGCTCGGTGGCGTCTTCCGCAGGTTCCGGTTGATCCAGTTCAAAGGCCTGGAATTCGAGCAGCTCTTCTTGATAGTCATCCATTGCGTAATCCCCCTGCTGCTCTCTTGAATGGGCCTGAGCAAATGCCCAGTGCCTCGAGCATAAACTGCCCGTATGAAGGAAAAGTGAAACCCGGCCTTCATCAATAAAACGTAGCAGGTGGTCAGGAATTTATCGCGGGATTTTTGTCAGGGGAATGTAAAGAAATTTTCCTGGGTAGGAGCTGCCGCAGGCTGCGATCTGTTGATCTTGATTTAAAAACCAGGATCAAAAGATCGCAGCCTGCGGCAGCTCCTACAGGGATCAGGAGGGATTACTGGCCTGAGGATGGCATCGCCGGAATCGGCTCGGAGGGCGGCGGGATGTCCGGGTTGACCGGTGGTGTGATGGTTTCCGTGGCCGGTGCAGGCTCGGCACTCGGCGCTGGAGTGATCGGCGCCGACTCCGCTGGCGGTACAACCGGCTCGGAACTGACGGGGGCCACTTCAGCAGGTGCCGGCGCCGATTCTGCAGCAGGTGCAGGCGCGGGAGTCGCGGGAGTCGCGGCCGGCTCGGCTGCGGGTGTCGGCGTCAGTGGCGCAGGCTTCGGTTCCGGCATCCCCAGATCGGCCTTGGGTTTCTCTTCGATGTGCGCAGCCTTCTTCGCATCAGCCGGCAGGAACTGCTCGACCAAGGTGAAAAAGCGCTCGTAGAACTTCTGCGAAATCACCGTTTCACTCGCAACCTTGACCATCGAATCGTCCGACGAGCCGATCGGCATCGACACCGAACCCAATACGCCGACACCCAGGCTGGCCGAGTTATTGGTCTTCTTCAGCGCGTAGCGATCCTGCAGGGCATTGGCGAACATCGTCGCGTGATGCTTGCCGCTGCTGTCTTCGGCGCAGACCACGTTGAAGCTGATCTCCAAGTGCGTATCGCCGGTTTGCTGGAAGCTCTTGTGGCCACTGACCAGTTTCGGGTCACTGCTGGTGATAATGTAACCCTGACTGAGCAATGCGCGCCGGGCGGCTTCGCAACTGGCAATATCGGCCACCGGGTAATTGCGCGAAAACATACCGGAGTCGTCGAAGTTCTCATGCTCATACATCGGCTTGTCTTTCGAACAGCCGGCGACAGCAGCCACCAACAACGCCAACCCGACAACACGCAAGGGAGTGGAAATCAACATTAAACATCCTGAGGGAAAACAGTCCGGGGCGTATTGTGCAACAGATCGCGGCCCTGCGGAGTACGGATTAGTGTCTTAAAACGCTTACAACTCTATCGACCATCCTTTGCGGGAAAAAGTCGCTGCGAAATATGATCGATGAACACTCGCAGTTTGGCCGCTGCATGGCGACTTGATGGCCACAATACCCAAAACTGCCCGTCATGCTCCACATATGCATCGAGCACCCGCCGCAATCGACCTTGCCGGACCGCCTCGGCGACCATGAAATCCGGCAGGCAGGCAACGCCCATCCCGGCCAACGCCGCGTGGCTCACCGCCTCGATGGAAGTGCTTACAAGTCGCGTCGGCAAAACCGGCTCGGCGCTCCCTTCCTCGCGCCGCAAGGGCCACGCTTCGAGTTTTCCGGTGGCGTGAAAGGTGTGGCGCAGGCAAGCGTGATCAGCCAGATCGGCCGGGATCTGCGGCGCGCCGTGCTGATCGAGATAAACGGCACTGGCCACCAGCACCAGATGAAACTCGCCCAACGGTCGCGCCATCAGTCGCGAATCTTTCGGCTTGCCCGTGCGAATCACCGCGTCGAAGCCCTCGTCGACGACATCGACCATGCGATCGGTGAGATCGAGGTCCAGCTCGATCTGCGGGTACAACGCCATGAACTCGATCAGGACCGGCATCACCAGGTCATGCACCTGCGGCAGGCTGATGCGCAACTTGCCATGGGGCGCCGAGGCGGCATTGCACAACTCGAACTCGGCGGCTTCGACCTCCGCCAGAATCTTCCGGCAGCGCTCCAGAAACAACGCACCCTCTGCGGTCAGGGTGATGCTGCGGGTGCTGCGATGAAACAGCCGCACACCGAGCCGCGCCTCCAGACGCGCAATACTCTTGCCGATCGCCGACGACGAAACCCCTTGCAGGCGCCCGGCCTCGGTAAAACTCCGGGTTTCGGCGGCCTGTACGAACACTGAAATACTGCCGAGGCTGTCCATTTTCACTCCGGGATTGGCGACATCAATGTCCGATATGTTCGGAACCATAACCGGTTTTTCCCGAATGCGCAGCGCCCTACCCTATGGCCTTCGTCTCTCCCTTCGAAATGGACGCTGGATCATGATCGATGCGCAACTCATCTCCCCGCCCCTGATACAAGCCGCCGCCAACCGCGAACGCCTGCCGCTGGGTGCGCTGTTGGCGCTGGCCACCGCCGGGTTCATCACGGTGCTCACCGAGGCCATGCCCGCCGGACTATTGCCCCAAATGAGCGCCGGCCTGAACGTCTCGCAGGCGCTGATCGGCCAACTGGTCACGCTCTATGCCGTCGGTTCGCTGCTCGCGGCGATTCCCCTGACCATCGCCACACGCGGCTGGCGACGACGGCCGCTGCTGTTGTCCGCCATTGGCGGATTCGCGCTGGCGAACAGTATTACCGCGCTGTCAGACCTGTACTGGCTGACGCTGATCGCGCGGTTGATTGCCGGCGTGTTTGCAGGCCTGCTCTGGGCGCTGCTGGCCGGTTACGCCAGCCGCATGGTCGCGCCCCATCTGCAAGGTCGCGCCATCACCGTCGCCATGCTCGGCGCACCGCTGGCGCTGTCGCTCGGCATACCGGCAGGCACGCTGTTAGGCACCATGGTCGGCTGGCGCCTGAGCTTTGCGATCATGACCGGGCTGACCCTGTTGCTAGTGATCTGGGTGCGCTGGCAAGTGCCGGACTTTGCCGGCGAACGTGCAGGAAAACGCCTGCCCTTGCGTCAGGTGTTTACCCTTCCCGGGGTGCGACCGGTGTTGTTCGTGACGTTGACCTACGTGGTGGCGCACAACCTTCTCTACACCTACATCGCGCCGTTTCTGCAGCCCTCGGGATTGGCAGACGACATCGACCGCGTGCTACTGGCGTTCGGTCTCGCCTCGGTACTGAGCCTGTGGATCGTCGGTAGCCTGATTGATCGCTGGCTGCGCGAACTGGTGTTGATCAGCACAGCCCTGTTCATGCTCTCGGCGCTGACCCTGGCCGTATGGCGCGATTCAGCCGGCGTGGTCTATGTCGCCGTGGTTGTCTGGGGGCTGGCATTCGGGGCTATGCCGTCGCTGTTGCAGACCGCTTCGGCGAAAGCGGCGGGAGCTGCTGCCGATACGGCGCAATCGATGCTGGTGACTCTGTGGAATGTCGGGATTGCTGGCGGCGGGCTGGCGGGTGGTCTATTGCTGGATAACCCTGGTGTGGGGGCGTTTCCGTGGATTGTCGCAGCGCTACTGGTGCTGACCTTGGTTGCGGCCGTCAATGCCAGAAGCCACGGTTTTCCACGGTCATTGTAGGAACGGAATAAAAAAAACCCCGGCATTGCGGCCGGGGCTTTTGGTCTTGCTGCTCAGTCAGGCATCAGTAACGCTTGATTTCGGCCTGAGCTTCCAACTGCTTGCGGTACGCCGCGAAGTCTTGCTGACCCTCACGGGACGCGAGGAAGCGACGGTATTGAGCCTTCTCTTCATCGGTCGGTGCCGCTGCTTCGTTGACGCCGTTCAGGCGCACAATCATCAGACTGCCGTCCGGCAGCGTCACGTTGCTGAACGTCGGCTTGTCTTTGGCCGCCGGCTTCGGCATGCGGAACAATGCCTGCAACACGGCCGGATCAACACCTTCCTGCGCACGGGTGGCCGCTGCGGTGGTTTTCCAGTTCTGACCGTCAACCGCCTTGTCCAGCGGCGCCTTGCCATCGCGCAGATCAGCGATCAGCTTCTCGGCCTTGGTCTTGGCAGCAGCGCTGGCGTGCTCTTTGGTCAGCTGAGTGCGGATGGCCGCGTTCACGCTTTCCAGAGGCAGTTGCGCAGGCTTCAGGTGTTCCTTGGAGCGCAGCACGATCACGGTTTCCGGATCCAGCTCGATGGCGGTGCTGTTGGCGCCTTCATCAATCACTTCGGTGCTGAATGCTGCAGTGACCACGGCACGGTTGGCCGCAACGCCTTCACCACCTTCACGGCCGAATGGCTTGGAGGTGTGCACGGTCAGCTTCAGATCTGCCGCTGGCTGGGCCAGGTCAGACGCTTCGAACGCGGAGTCTTCCAATTGCTTGGTCGCCTCGACGAAACGCTGCTCGACCTGCGCGGCTTTCAGCTCGCGGGTCAGCTTGTCTTTCAGGCTGGCCAGTGTCGGCACTTCAGGCGCTTCGACACCCAGCAGCTTGATCAGGTGGAAACCAAAGTCGGTGCGAACCGGCGCGGAAACCTGATCTTTATTCAGCGAGTACAAGGCTTTTTCGAAAGCTGGATCGTAAACGCCAGGACCTGCATAACCGAGGTCACCGCCATTGTTGGCCGAGCCTGGGTCCTGCGAGAACTCTTTGGCCAGCGCTTCGAATTTCTCGCCCTTGGCCAGACGCGCCTCGACTTCTTCGATTTTCGCCTTGGCCTGAGCTTCGGTGGTCTTGTCGTTCACTTCGATCAGGATGTGCGCGGCACGACGCTGTTCCGACAGGTTGGCGATCTCCTTCTGATACGCCGCCTGCAGGTCTTCGTCCTTGACCGCAACCTGGTCGAAGAACGACGACTTCTTCAGCTCGAGGTAATCGATGACCACTTGATCAGGGGTCATGAATTCCTTGGCGTGTTCGTCGTAGTAAGCCTTGACCTCATCGTCGGTCAGCTTCACCGCAGCCGGATCGGCCTTGATGTTCAGGGTGGCGAAATCGCGGGTCTGTTTTTCCAGACGGGCGAAAGCCAGCACTTCGGCGTCAGTGACGAAACCGCTGCCCGCTACACCGGCACGCAGTTGGCCGATCAGCATTTCCTGAGCCAGCATCTGGCGGAATTGCATGCGGCTGTAACCCAGTTGACGGATTACCTGATCGAAACGCTCGGAGCTGAACTTGCCGTCAACCTGGAATTCAGGCGTCAGCAGGATCACTTGGTCCAACGCGCCTTCGGAGAAAGCGAACTTCGATTGTTCAGCGCCTTGCAACAGCAGCTTGCGATCAATCAGACCTTTGAGGGCAGATTCGCGGAGCATTTTTTCGTCGAGCAAGGAAGCATCGAAGTCCTTGCCCAGCTGTTGCATCAGCTGACGGCGTTGCATGTCAACGGCCTGGCTCAGCTCGTTCTGGCTGATTTCTTCACCATTGACCTTGGCCGCTTCGTTCGTGTGCGTCGTGGCCTTGAAAATGGCGTCGAAACCGGTCAGGGCCATCAGTGCAACGATGACCCCAATAATGGTCTTGGCAATCCAGCCTTGTGAATTGTCCCTGATATTCTGCAGCATGCGTCCCCCAGAAACGGTTGAACTTCAAAAATTAGGCAACCGTGGAGCGTGGGTAGAATCCGGATAGAAGAAAGGCGCATCCGAGGATGCGCCTTCTCGTAACTGGCGGAGCGGACAGGGCTCGAACCCTCGATCCCGGCGTTACAGGCAGCTGTTTCAGCGACCTGCTCTACCGCTCCGCTGCCAAGTCAGGGATGACCCCGACCCGGATGGGTAAAAACTTGTAACGACTTAGTTGACCGCTTCTTTCAGTGCTTTACCGGCTTTGAAACCTGGTTTTTTAGCAGCAGCGATCTGCAGCGTCTTGCCGGTCTGTGGGTTACGACCAACGCGAGCTGGACGATCAGTCACGGAGAAAGTACCGAAACCAACCAGAACAACGGAGTCGCCAGCCTTGAGAGCGCCAGTGACGGATTCGATTACAGCGTCCAGCGCACGGCCAGCAGCAGCTTTCGGGATATCAGCGGATGCAGCGATAGCATCAATCAGTTCCGACTTGTTCACTCTAAGTCCCCTTATATCTATTTTGAGATGATTCTAAGTTTTTTGGTGAAAGCAAAAACGAGTGCTGAATGGCCTACAGACACTTAAGAGCCGCTTTATAACAAGGGCTCTAAAAAGCTGTCAAGGAAGCCCCCCAGGCAAAAACGTATTAATGCGTGCTAATTCTTTCCTTAGAGTCAGACTCACGTTTTTCGTCCTTGGCAACTATCTCCGGAGCCACATCCGGCAAGGGCTCCGGCGCGTATTGCAGCGCAATTTGCAGGACCTCGTCAATCCATTTAACCGGTTTAATCTGCAGATCCTGCTTGATATTGTCAGGAATCTCCTTGAGATCGCGCACGTTCTCTTCCGGAATAATCACAATCTTGATTCCGCCGCGATGCGCCGCCAGCAGTTTTTCCTTCAGGCCGCCAATCGCCAGCACCTGACCACGCAAGGTGATTTCACCGGTCATGGCGACATCGGCGCGCACCGGAATCCCGGTCAGGGCCGACACCAGGGCCGTGCACATGCCGACACCGGCGCTAGGACCGTCCTTCGGCGTGGCACCTTCCGGCATGTGAATGTGCGTGTCGCGCTTCTCGTGGAAGTCCACGGGAATGCCCAGACTCTTGGCACGGCTGCGGACAACAGTCAGCGCTGCGGTGATCGATTCGACCATCACATCGCCCAGCGAACCGGTCTTGATCAGTTGGCCTTTGCCCGGTACCACAGCGGCTTCGATGGTCAGCAATTCGCCGCCAACCTGAGTCCAGGCAAGGCCGGTGACTTGACCGATCTGATCCTGTTGCTCGGCCAGACCGTAGCGGAATTTACGCACACCGAGGAAGTGCTCCAGCAAGTCAGCTGTCACTTTTACCGAGAAGCGTTTTTCCAGCGCGTGCTCTTTAACAGCCTTGCGGCAGACCTTGGCGATCTGACGTTCGAGGCCACGCACACCGGCTTCGCGGGTGTAGTAACGAATGATGTCGCGGATCGCTTCTTCATCAAATTCAATCTCGCCCTTCTTCAGACCGTTAGCGGTGATCTGTTTTGGCGAGAGGTATTTGACGGCGATATTGATCTTTTCGTCTTCGGTGTAGCCCGGCAGACGGATGACTTCCATGCGGTCGAGCAGTGCTGGCGGGATGTTCATCGAGTTCGAGGTGCACAGGAACATCACATCCGACAGGTCGTAATCGACTTCCAGATAGTGGTCGTTGAAGTTGTGGTTTTGCTCAGGATCGAGCACTTCCAGCAACGCCGACGCCGGATCGCCACGCATGTCGCTGCCCATCTTGTCGATTTCATCGAGCAGGAACAGCGGGTTGCGAACGCCGACCTTTGTCATCTTTTGAATCAATCTTCCCGGCATCGAACCGATGTAAGTCCGGCGGTGACCGCGAATTTCCGCTTCATCACGCACGCCACCGAGGGCCATACGTACGAATTTGCGGTTGGTGGCGTGCGCAATCGACTCTGCCAGCGAGGTTTTACCCACGCCAGGAGGACCCACCAGGCACAACACCGGGCCACGGATTTTCTTCACGCGTTTTTGCACGGCGAGGTATTCAAGGATGCGTTCCTTGACCTCTTCGAGACCGTAGTGATCGGCATCGAGAATGTCTTCTGCGCGCGCCAGGTCGAGGCGCACCTTGCTCTGTGCCTTCCACGGCACTTGCACCAGCCAGTCGATGTAGGAGCGCACCACGGTGGCTTCGGCGGACATCGGCGACATTTGCTTGAGCTTGTTCAGCTCGGCGTTCGCCTTGGTCAGCGCGTCTTTCGGCAGGCCGGCAGCATCGATGCGCTTTTTCAGCTCTTCGATTTCGTTGTGACCTTCGTCACCGTCGCCCAGCTCTTTCTGAATGGCCTTCATCTGCTCATTCAGGTAGTACTCGCGCTGGCTGCGCTCCATTTGCTTTTTGACGCGGCCGCGAATGCGCTTTTCGACTTGCAGCAGGTCGATCTCGGCATCCAGCAACGCCAGAACGTGCTCGACCCGAGCCGACAAATCGATGATTTCGAGGATTTCCTGCTTCTGCTCGATTTTCAGCGCCATGTGCGCAGCCATGGTGTCGACCAGACGACCCGGCTCATCGATGCTGTTGAGCGATGACAGGACTTCAGCCGGGACTTTCTTGCCCAGCTGCACATATTGTTCGAACTGCGACAGCAGCGTACGTACGAAGACTTCGGACTCGCGCTCGGCGGCGTCGACTTCTTCAATCAACGAAACTTCTGCACGGCAGTGGCCATCGACTTCGCTGAAGCGTTCGACGGTGCCGCGCTGCTCACCCTCGACCAGAACCTTAACGGTGCCATCAGGCAGCTTCAGCAGCTGCAGGACAGTGGCAATGGTACCTACGCGATAGAGAGCGTCTTCACCGGGATCATCGTCAGCCGGGTTTCTCTGGGCCAGCAGCAGTATCTGCTTGTCGCCCGTCATCGCTGCCTCGAGGGCTTCGATGGATTTCTCGCGCCCCACGAACAGCGGGATAACCATGTGCGGATAAACCACGACATCACGCAATGGCAGGAGAGGCAATTCGATGGTTGTCTTCATGATTTCGCCTCTACGGCGGCCATATGGCCGTAATCAGATGGAATTGAGCTTGAAACCAAGATGGGGGCTGCCTTGAAAAAAAACAAGCGCAAAGCGGATGTAAAAAACGACATAAAAAAAAAGAGGCCCGAAGGCCCCTTCTTTGTTGCGGCGCGGTGGACGCTTACGCGTCCGGCGCTGCCTTGGCAGCCGGCTCACTGTTTTCGTAGATATACAGTGGCTTGGACTTGCCTTCGATCACGCTTTCATCGATCACGACTTTGCTCACCTCGGACTGCGAGGGGATTTCATACATCGTGTCGAGCAATACACCTTCGAGAATCGAGCGCAGGCCACGAGCACCGGTTTTACGTTCCAGGGCACGCTTGGCGACCGATTTCAGTGCGTCGGAACGGAATTCCAGATCGACGCCTTCCATCTCGAACAGCTTGGCATACTGTTTGGTCAGAGCATTTTTCGGCTCGGTGAGAATCTGCATCAATGCAGCTTCATCGAGCTCGTCCAGCGTCGCGAGGACCGGCAGACGACCGACGAATTCCGGGATCAGACCGAACTTGACCAGATCGTCAGGCTCGACTTCACGCAGGGATTCACCGACTTTCTTGCCTTCTTCCTTGCTGCGCACTTCTGCGTTGAAACCGATGCCGCCTTTGGTGGAACGGTTTTGAATAACCTTTTCCAGACCAGAGAACGCACCACCGCAGATGAACAGGATGTTACGGGTGTCGACCTGCAGGAATTCCTGCTGCGGATGCTTGCGGCCACCTTGCGGTGGAACGGAAGCGACCGTGCCTTCGATCAACTTCAGCAAGGCCTGCTGCACGCCTTCACCGGAAACATCGCGGGTGATCGACGGGTTGTCGGACTTGCGGGAAATCTTGTCGATTTCGTCGATGTAGACAATGCCCATCTGGGCTTTTTCTACGTCGTAATCGCACTTCTGCAACAGCTTCTGAATGATGTTCTCGACATCTTCACCCACGTAACCCGCCTCGGTGAGGGTGGTTGCGTCGGCAATGGTGAACGGAACGTTCAGCAAGCGGGCCAGCGTTTCGGCCAGCAGGGTTTTACCCGAGCCGGTCGGGCCGATCAGCAGAATGTTGCTCTTGCCGAGTTCGACGTCGTCAGCTTTTTTGTCACGCTGGTTCAGGCGCTTGTAGTGGTTGTACACCGCTACGGCCAGAACCTTCTTTGCACGCTCCTGACCAATGACGTATTGATCAAGGATGCCGCTGATTTCTTTGGGCGAAGGCAATTTATGCGCGCTGCTTTCAGCCTGGGCTTCCTGCACCTCCTCACGGATGATGTCATTGCACAGGTCGACGCACTCGTCGCAGATAAAGACCGAGGGGCCGGCAATCAATTTGCGCACTTCATGCTGGCTTTTGCCACAGAAGGAGCAATAGAGCAGCTTGCCGTTGTCCTCGCCGTTGCGGGTGTCAGTCATTCGTTCGATCCAAATCCGATAGGCTTGCAACACAAGATGAAGGCTATTGCGGGCTTTTTCAAGCCCGCCGCTGATCAGACCAGCCGACCAAGCCTATTTTGAGCTGCTTATTTTTAAGCTGGACGCTGGTTGATCACTTCATCGATCAAGCCATATTCCTTCGCAGCTTCTGCACTCATGAAGTTGTCGCGGTTGGTATCGCGCTCGATTTCTTCCAGAGTGCGACCGCTGTGCTTGGCCATCAGCGTGTTCAGGCGCTCACGAATGAAGAGGATTTCCTTGGCATGGATTTCGATATCCGATGCCTGGCCCTGGAAACCGCCCAGTGGCTGGTGAATCATCACTCGCGAGTTCGGCAGGCAGAAACGCTTGCCTGGAGCGCCTGCGGTCAGCAGGAACGCGCCCATGCTGCACGCCTGACCGATACAGGTGGTCGACACGTTGGGTTTGATGAACTGCATGGTGTCGTAGATCGACATGCCCGCTGTCACCGAACCGCCCGGGGAGTTGATATAGAGATGGATGTCCTTGTCCGGGTTTTCCGCTTCAAGGAACAGCAGTTGCGCACAGATCAGGTTGGCCATGTAGTCCTCTACCGGACCAACCAGAAAGATCACTCGCTCCTTGAGAAGGCGCGAATAGATGTCGTAGGCACGTTCGCCACGAGCGGACTGCTCGACAACCATCGGGACCAGGCCGCCTGCGGCCTGGATATCTGAGTTCTGCTGAATATACGAATTACGGAACATGCTCTGCAGTCACTCCCAAATAGTTATGTCTTGAATACGCATAAGCCAGCTCGAAGGCTGGCTTATGTGTGTGCTTCTTAACGCAAAATCAATCAGTCGGCTTTTGGAGCTTCTACCGGCTTGACCGCTTCTTCGTAAGAGACCGATTTGTCGGTCACGCTAGCTTTCTGCAGAACAGTATCCACAACTTGTTCTTCCAGCACAACCGAACGGACTTCGTTCAGTTGCTGGTCGTTCTTGTAGTACCAGGACACAACCTGCTCAGGCTCTTGGTAAGCCGAAGCCATTTCCTGAATCATTTCGCGAACGCGAGCTTCGTCAGGCTTGAGGTCGAACTGCTTGACCACTTCAGCCACGATCAGACCCAGCACTACACGGCGCTTGGCTTGCTCTTCGAACAGCTCGGCCGGCAGTTGATCAGGCTTGATGTTGCCACCGAACTGCTGAACAGCCTGCACGCGCAGACGGTCAACTTCGTTGGACAGCAGGGCTTTTGGCACTTCGATCGGGTTGGTGGCCAGCAGACCGTCCATTACCTGATTCTTGACCTTGGATTTGATCGCCTGACGCAGTTCACGCTCCATGTTCTTGCGAACTTCGGTGCGGAAGCCGTCGATGCCGCTTTCCTTGATGCCGAATTGCGCGAAGAACTCTTCGTTCAGCTCAGGCAGTTTTGGCTCGGATACGGTGTTGACGGTCACAGTGAACTCGGCGGTTTTGCCAGCCAGGTCCAGGTTCTGATAGTCCTCAGGGAAGGTCAGGTTCAGAACACGCTCTTCGCCGGCTTTAGCGCCAACCAGGCCTTCTTCGAAACCCGGGATCATGCGGCCGGAACCCAGTACCAGCTGAGTACCCTTGGCGGAACCGCCAGCGAACACTTCGCCGTCAACCTTGCCAACGAAATCGATGTTCAGCTGGTCTTCGTTCTGGGCAGCGCGATCGGCCACTTCAAAACGGGTGTTCTGCTTGCGCAGGATGTCGAGCATTTTGTCCAGGTCAGCGTCAGCCACGTCAGCGCTCAGACGCTCAACGGTGATGCCGTCGAAACCGGCAACGGTGAACTCAGGGAACACTTCGAACACCGCAACGTATTCCAGATCCTTGCCAGCTTCGAGCGACTTGGGCTCGATCGAAGGCGAACCGGCCGGGTTCAGCTTCTGCTCAACCACAGCTTCGTAGAAGGAGGACTGGATCACGTCGCCTACAGCTTCCTGACGAGCGTCGGCACCGAAACGGCGCTTGATTTCGCTCATTGGCACTTTGCCTGGACGGAAGCCAGCAATCTTGGCCTTTTGGGCAGTCTGCTGCAGACGCTTGTTGACCTGAGTCTCGATGCGCTCAGCCGGCACGGTGACGCTCATGCGGCGCTCAAGAGCAGTAGTATTTTCAACAGAAACTTGCATGGATATTCCTCGTTGCACAGACGTTAGCCGGCCGTTTCCGACCCCAGAATCAAGGGCATGCATTCTAGTGGGTCAAACTCAAGAAGTCACCCTACTGAAAACGGGTAAAAAAGCAGCAGGCAATTTAACGGGACCGATGCACGAATGCAGCGCATCCCACAGGCGAATACAACCAATCACGCCAGGGCTCTGCGCCAACCGCTTCTATATATAGAAGCGACTGCCAATCACTCCCTGACGGCCGTTCTTGCAAGCAAGTCCGGCAAGCAGCGCGGCATCATCGAGCAACATAAATACGACGAAGCGCCCTGCTCCTGCGTCCCGAAACCGACAATGGCCGGTTTTCAAAACCGCTAAAACAAAAAAGGCGCCAGACTGTTAAATCTGGCGCCTTTCGAAATATGGGGTGGACGATGGGGATCGAACCCACGACAACGGGAGTCACAATCCCGTGCTCTACCAACTGAGCTACGCCCACCATATTGCGTAACAAAAAAGCCAATTAACTTCTTTGTTGAAACCTCACCAGCCCGAAGACCCGAATGAAGCTTTAATTGGTGCGGATGAAGAGACTCGAACTCTTACGCCTCGCGGCGCTGGAACCTAAATCCAGTGTGTCTACCAATTCCACCACATCCGCGGATGAAGCTTTTAAAGCAAAGGCGCCAGACTGTTACATCTGGCGCCTTTCGAAATATGGGGTGGACGATGGGGATCGAACCCACGACAACGGGAGTCACAATCCCGTGCTCTACCAACTGAGCTACGCCCACCATATCGCGTTACTTGTGCCAAAGCTGCCTAATGGCGCACCCGGCAGGACTCGAACCTGCGACCATCCGCTTAGAAGGCGGATGCTCTATCCAGCTGAGCTACGGGCGCCTTATTAATCTGTACTCTTAAAGGACTACAAACTAAGTGCTTTCCAGCCTTCGCGAAATCGTAATCCCGCTCGACCTTCTTAACCAGTGCTAGGCTGTGCCCGACAAGTGCGACGAATAGTATAGAGCGCTCCCAAGGTCGTCAAATCTTTTTTGAAAAAAATTCATTTAATTAAAGGAGTTAGGGGAATTTGCTGACCAAGCGCCTTTGCCCTCACCGCCCGACATGCGAGAATGCGTTCTCTTTTTTTCCCCTCTCGATGGTTAATCACGCGCAATGACTGCACAACTAATCGACGGCAAATCGATCGCCGCCAGCCTGCGCCAGCAGATCGCCAAACGAGTTGCCGAGCGTCGCCAGCAAGGCCTGCGCACTCCCGGCCTCGCGGTGATCCTGGTCGGCAGCGATCCTGCCTCTCAGGTTTATGTCTCGCACAAGCGTAAAGACTGTGAAGAGGTCGGCTTCCTCTCTCAAGCGTACGACCTGCCCTCTGAAACCACGCAACAAGCGCTGACCGATCTGATCGACCGTCTCAACGACGACCCTGCGATCGACGGCATCCTGCTGCAACTGCCGCTGCCCGAGCACCTGGACGCCTCGAAACTGCTCGAACGCATCCGCCCGGACAAGGACGTCGACGGTTTCCATCCTTATAACGTCGGCCGCCTGGCCCAGCGCATTCCACTGCTGCGCCCGTGCACGCCCAAAGGGATCATGACGCTGCTGGAAAGCACTGGCGTTGACCTTTATGGACTGGACGCCGTGGTTGTCGGTGCGTCCAACATCGTCGGTCGCCCGATGGCCATGGAACTGCTGCTGGCCGGTTGCACCGTGACCGTGACTCACCGCTTCACCAAGGATCTCGCCGGTCACGTCGGCCGTGCCGATCTGGTAGTAGTGGCCGCCGGCAAGCCAGGCCTGGTCAAAGGCGAGTGGATCAAGGAAGGCGCGATCGTGGTCGACGTCGGCATCAACCGTCAGGACGACGGCAAGCTGGTTGGTGACGTTGTCTACGAAACCGCCCTGCCCCGCGCCGGCTGGATCACTCCAGTACCGGGCGGCGTTGGTCCGATGACCCGTGCCTGCCTCCTGGAGAACACCCTCTACGCCGCAGAAACCCTGCACGCCTGAGGCGGTTTTTCCGCTGCGCTAGAACCCCGCCTCGTGCGGGGTTTTTCATGCCTGAGAAAAAACTGTAACCGTTCGCCGGAAACCCCTCTTTTTACAGGCCTTTTCACGAGATTTTCAGGCTCTTCAAACAACCATCGACAGATCTTCAGCCATACTCCTAGAATGCGACGCTTTGAAGAAATAACCCGTTACAAACTAACGGAATATCCAACCTTTATGAGTTCGCCCGCGTGAAAATTCGTCTTTCGATTCTGAGCCTGTTTTTTGCTTTTACAGGCACATTCATCACGCCAACGATCAACGCTGCGGAAACCACCGCTGCCCCGCGTGACGCTTCGACACTGAAGATCGCTTCCGGCAGCGCCCTGCTCATGGATATGCAGACCAACAAAGTCATTTATTCCAGCAACCCTGACGTGATCGTGCCGATCGCCTCCGTCAGTAAGCTGATGACTGGACTGGTAGTGGTTGAAGCCCGGCAAAACATGGACGAATGGATCAATGTCGATATCAGCAACACACCGGAAATGAAGGGTGTGTTCTCCCGAGTCAAACTGAAAAGCGAACTGCCGCGCCGCGAGATGCTGCTGATTGCCTTGATGTCCTCGGAAAACCGCGCGGCTGCCAGCCTCGCGCACCACTACCCGGGTGGTTACGCAGCCTTTATCGCGGCGATGAACGCCAAGGCCAAGGCACTGGGCATGACCAACACTCACTATGTCGAGCCGACGGGTCTGTCCGAGCGCAACGTCTCCACCGCTCGCGACCTGAGCAAGTTGCTGGTAGCGGCAAGCAAATACCCGATCCTCAGCGAACTCACCACCACCAAAGAAAAAACCGTGTCGTTCCGCAAACCCAACTACACCCTGGGTTTCCGCAACACCGATCATCTGGTCAACAAAGCCGACTGGGACATCAAGATCACCAAAACCGGCTTCACCAATCCTGCCGGGCATTGCCTGGTTCTGGTGACGAAAATGGGTAACCGCCCTGTCGCGCTGGTGATTCTCGACGCCTTTGGCAAATACACTCATTTTGCCGACGCCAGCCGTATCCGCAGTTGGGTGGAAACCGGCCGCAGCACCAACGTTCCAGCGGTTGCGCAACAGTACAAGGCCGAGAAAAACCTCAAGTCGCGTCAGAGCGGCGTGGTCGAAGCCTCCAAGTAACTTGCCGCACAAGAAAAAGCCCCGAAACTTCGGGGCTTTTTTTCGCCTGACCATCAGTCATTCGGCAGCGGCATCTGATCATCATCAGGAATGCCATCCCCCGCACTCGGATCCCGCGAGGGTTCCGGCGTCAGCACATTGGGCCGGGCCAGCGGATCGCGCAGCGGGCTGTCCGGGTCCAGCACCGGATCAATTTCCGGCTCAGGCGTAGTCGGCACACTGTCCGGTTTTTGGTCGTCGAAGCTTGAATCGGTACTCATACGCACCTCACATCAAGGTTTCAGATTGGCCAGCGGGTCATAGGGTTTTGCCGGCTTCTTGTCATCTTCGCCGGGTTTGACGTCTTTCGGCGCTTTGGCCGGGCCGACGGGATCGACCTGAGGGTCAGCTACGTCCGGAGAGTCCGGGTCAAAGCCCAGGTCATGACCTGAGGAGTGCTCGGACGAATGCGGGCCTTTCGGGGATAGGGGATCTGCCATGTTCGCCTCCTGATTCACCCGAAAAGCGGGCTCTATGCGTAAGAGGCTTGCCGGGCGCAGTCGTGCCCGGCAGATGACGAACGGAGACTCAGTGCGCGGCCAACGCCTTGCGCGCTTGTGCCGCTTCATTTTCCTGGCCGGCCTGCGCGAGTTCGTCGGCAGCCTTCAGCCAGCGCTGACGATCAACCGCCGCGGGGATCTGCGTAGGTTTCTGAATCAGGATGGCCCAGCCGCCAGACTTTTCCAGCGCGGACTCAAAGGCGCTGAAACTCATCAATTCGCGGCGGTTCATGCCGGCGCGCAGCAGCACTTTCTGCTTGTTGCGGTCGTAACCGGAGAGGATTGCGTAGCGCGGTTCGGCCCAGAATGCAGAGCCTTCGCTGAAGCGCACCATCACCGGGTAACCCGCAGCGACCTGGGTCAACAGTGCCGGCAGATTGCTGTCCAGCGGGTAAACGACCATGCCGTATTCACGCGCGAGGTTTTGCAGGTTCTGCTGCAACTGGTCTTCGGCACCCGGCAAATGCAGGGGTTTTTCCAGCAGGCCCGGGGTAATCACAATGCCCTGCTGTGACAGCAGACTGGCCAGCACTTGTGGCGCGCTCTGATTGGCCTGGCCACGATAGAACGTGCCACTCAGCTCGACCCGCTCCGGCAGACGCTTGACCTCCGGCGCCACGCTGCCGGCACAACCGGCCAACGCCACTGCACAACCGGCCACCAGCAGCGCTCCACGAATTCGAGAAAATACCTGCACCATCGTCACTCTCTGTTCAGACGCCGGTCATCGTGTTCCGGCAACGCCAGCGATCATAGGGCCGCGCACGGCTGCGGTATAGCCTTAAACCGTAGACGTATCGCTTGCATAGAGCGAACTAATTGGTCACTACCGACCTTTGGTCAATAGTCTGAAACACCCCGGCGACTAGACTGTCACTGAAACAGAGCGAATTGAAAAAAAGTGGGCGCCCGAAGCAGGGCAAAGAGGAGGCACTGATGAGCCTGACCATGACCATTGTAATGTTGATTGCCGGCTGGCTGGCCGTTGCCGCCGCCATGCTGTGGGGCGTTTTGCGCATTTCCCGTCGTCACCATCACCCTCCGATCCAGCCCAAACCCGAGAAACATCGTACCCGGCACGCAACCGCACACTGACCTACGGATAAAAATCCCCTGTAGGAGCTGCCGAAGGCTGCGATCTGTTGATTTTTAAAAGTCAAAAGATCGCGCCTTCGGCAGCTCCTACACAAAAAGCACAAAAAGCACACAAAAAAAGGCCGCCTGACTTCAACAGTTCAGGCGGCCTTTTGACTTATTGCAGATTACGCAGCAGCGTTGAGCTTCTTCTGCTTCGCGCGACGAGACAGCATGTTCAGCACTTCGATACCCGCCGAGAACGCCATGGCCGCGTACACATAACCTTTCGGTACATGGGCGCCGAAGCCTTCGGCGATCAGCGTCATGCCGATCATGATCAGGAAGCCCAGCGCCAGCATCACCACCGTCGGGTTGTCGTTGATGAACTTGGCCAGCGGTTCAGCTGCAAACAACATCACCAGTACCGACACGACTACCGCGATCACCATGATCGGCAAGTGTTCGGTCATGCCGACCGCGGTAATGATGCTGTCGATCGAGAACACCATGTCGAGCATCAGGATCTGCCCGATGGCAGCGGCAAAACCGAGGGTAACGGTCGACGTCGCAGTCTTCGGATCTTCCGGTGCCGGATCCATGCTGTGATGGATCTCGGTCGTCGCTTTCCACACCAGGAACAGACCACCGGCAATCAGGATCATGTCCTTCCACGAGAAGGCCTGGCCGAGAATCTCGATGACCGGCGCGGTCAACTGGACGATGAAAGCGATGGTGCTCAACAGCGCCAGACGCAGGATCAACGCCATGCCGATACCGATGCGGCGGGCCTTCTGCTGATACTGCTTGGGCAGCTTGTTGGTCAGGATCGAGATAAAGATCAGGTTATCGATGCCGAGCACGATTTCCATCACCACCAGTGTGGCCAGAGCCACCCAAGCGGCGGGGCTGGCGGCGAGTTGTAACAGATATTCCATGGGTCAGTCCTGACTCTGTGTAAGACGGTTTAAATGGTCTTGGAGGAAGATTCGGATGTTTCCGGGTCTTTTTCCGGTGCTTCTTTCTTCTCGATCAAGCCACCGGTGGCGTCGCTGAGCGCTTGTTCAGCGGCCTTGTGGGTGTCGTCGATCGCTTGCTTGGCGCTTTCGGCGGCTTTGCCCATCAACTGCTGGGCGCTTTTTTCGACCTGGTCGCAACCGGCCAGAAGCAGTAAAGACGTAAACATCAGCGCAGGCATTGTGTATTTCATGTGGCTTCCTTCGAATGAACAGACAGGGTCACAGACCGGCCGTCGATGGCTGGGCATTCTAGGGAGACAAACACTTCAGGAAAATTCGTATTTTTAGCGGCTATACTTCGGTTTTTACGAACTCACACACTATTCAATGCAGGAGCTGCTGCACGCTGCGATCCTTTGATGTTGGCTTTTTAAAAAAAAGTCAAAAGATCGCAGCCTGCGGCAGCTCCTACGGGGGCGCGCGGCGGATGCTTAATTATCGACAACTGCATTATTTCTGGGTGGTGGCGAAGACCGGCAGCATCGTGCGCGCCTGCGAGCAACTGAACCTGACGCCACAGACCATCAGCGGGCAGATATCGCTGCTCGAACAAACCTACGGCATAGAGTTGTTTCGACGCGTGGGCCGACAACTTGAGCTCACTGAGGCCGGGCGCCAGGCCCTGCCCTACGCCGAGCAGATGTTTCAGCTCGGCGGCGAACTGGAATTGATGCTGCGCGCCCAGCCCAACGAACAGCAGATCCTCTTCCGTGTCGGTGTGGCGGACGTGGTGCCGAAATCCATCGTCTATCGCCTGATCGCACCAACCATGGAGCTGAACGAGCCACTGCGCATCACTTGCCGCGAAGACAAACTTGAACGACTACTCGCCGATCTGGCGATCCAGCGTCTCGACCTGGTGATCTCCGACAGCCCAATGCCCTCGCACCTCGACATCAAAGGCTACAGCCAGAAGCTCGGGGAATGCGGGATCAGTTTCTTTGCCACCGCCGAACTGGCGGCGCGTTACGGTCAGGATTTTCCACGCAGCCTGCACGGCGCGCCGCTGTTGATTCCCGGCGCCGAAACCGTGGTGCGCAGTCGTTTGCAGCGCTGGTTTGCCGAGCAGCAGATCCAGCCGCAAATCGTTGGTGAGTTCGATGACAGCGCCTTGATGCAGGCATTCGGCCAATCCGGCAGCGGGATTTTTATCGGCCCGAGCGTGATTGCCGATGAAGTGAAGCGCCAGTACGGCGTCGAGCTGATTGGCCAGACTGACGCGGTGACCGAGTCGTTCTATGCCATTTCGGTAGAACGCAAGGTCAAGCACCCCGGCATCGTTGCGATTACCGAAGGTGCCCGACGCGAGCTGTTTACCGCGTTATGAAGCCTCCGCGCACATGTCGCGCGGCTTCAGCGTCATCAGCACCATGGCGAGGAATACCGACAGCAGGATGAACCCGGCGGCGGCAAAACCGAGGAAGCCCAGGCCCGCACTGTCGATGACCCGGCCACCGACCATGGCGCCAAGACCGATGCCCAGATTGGCCCCGGCGATATTCAGCGACGCGGCAAACGCTGGCGCTTCCGGCGCGGCTTTCATCAGGCGCACATGGCTGACCAGGAACAACGCGGCCTGGGTAATACCCCAGATCCCCATCGCCACCGCCAAACCCAATGGCGAATGAATGTTCGGCACCAGCGAGACCATGCCGGCAATCATGAATGCGCAGAACAACACCGAGGCCCCCAGCGGATGCCGGTCCACCGCACGTCCGCCGAGCGAGTTGCCGATCAACCCGACCGCGCCGAAGCCCATCAGGCACCAGCCGACCACGGCGCCGTTGAACCCGGCGAGGCGCTCAAGAATGTCGGCCAGATAGGTGTAGGCAGTAAACATGCCGCTGAACACCAGGATCGACAGGACGATATGGCCAATCATCAACGGGCTGCGCAGGATCTTGAACTGCGACGCGAAGCTGACCTGATGTTGGTGCAGGCTGGTTTTCGGCAGGTAAACAAACAGCAGCAACGCCTTGGCAAACGCGATCACCGCCAAAATGCCGAACGCACTGCGCCAGCCGAATGCATCGGAAATCAGCGTGCCGACGGGAATGCCGAACACCGTGGCGCAAACAATGCCGAAACCGATCTTGGCAATCGCGCGACCGGCGAAATCCGGGCCGACGATGTCTACGGCAGTTTCACTGGCCAACGCCCAGAACACGGGTAAACCCAGCGCCGGGATCAATCGGGCAATCGCCATCACCCAGATGTTCGGCGCCAGTGCGGCCACGGTATTGGCCAGGCCAAACATGATCAGGATGCTGATGAACAACTTGCGCCGTTCAAAGCGGGCGAAATATGCAGTCAAGAATGGCCCGAACAACGCCACCGTGAAAGCGAATAGAGTCACCAGCAGGCCGGCCTGTGGAATGGTGACTTCAAGGTCTCGGGCAATCGCCGGCAACAGGCCGACAATGACGAATTCCGTGGTCAGCACCGTGAAACCGGCGGCGGACAACAGAAGAATGGGCAACAGCATGCGCAACTCCAGCAAAACGACGACACCAGCGTTGACCCGGAGGCCCGCTGGCAGAACTTGAAAATAAGGATGCGCAATCTTAACAGAGTGTGTCCGGGCTGACTTGCACAAACCTGCCGACTTTGTTGCCCGATCCGGTGGCAGATCGTCACAGGTCTGAAGGATGAGGCCTGTGCTGTGATAAAGTCCGCGCCCTTAAAAACGTACAGCCTATTCAACGACCAGTTTATTGGCGTTGATGTAGCGTCAACACTTTCGGTTCGTAGCGCTGGTCTGCCCCTGTTTTTGCCGCCGCTTGCACGCACCTTGCACCCAATAAAAAATCAGAGATGCCGTTATGACTGCTTCATCCCCTTCTCTATTGCAACGCCTGAAGAACCTGAGCCTGGTCGCACAGATCCTTATCGGCCTGATTGCCGGTATCGCCCTGGCGCTGTTCGCCCCGGAAGTGGCAAAAAGCACTGCGTTCATCGGTAAAGTGTTTGTTTCAGCGTTGAAAGCCGTGGCGCCGATCCTTGTGTTCGTGCTGGTGATGGCTTCGATCGCCAACCACAAGCACGGTCAGGAAACCCACATCCGTCCGATTCTGTTCCTATATCTGCTGGGCACTTTCGCCGCCGCAGTTGTTGCCGTGATCGCCAGCATGGCGTTCCCGTCGCATCTGGTGCTGTCGACCGAAAACGTCGCAGTGACAGCGCCTGGCGGCATCGCTGAGGTGCTGCAAAGCTTGCTGCTGAGCGTGGTGGATAACCCGGTCAATGCACTGATCAACGCCAACTTCATCGGCATTCTGGCCTGGGCCATCGGTATGGGCGTCGCGATTCGCCATGCCGGCGACACCACCCGCGAGGTGCTGGGTGATCTGTCCAATGGCGTGACCGTGATCGTGCGGGTAGTGATTCGCTTTGCGCCGCTGGGTATTTTCGGTCTGGTCGCTTCGACTCTCGCCACCTCCGGTTTCGGCGCGCTGATCGGTTACGCGCACCTGCTGGCCGTGCTGCTCGGCTGCATGCTGTTCGTGGCGCTGGTGATGAATCCGTTGATCGTGTTCTGGAAGCTGCGTCGCAACCCCTACCCGCTGACCCTCAAGTGCCTGCGCGAGAGCGGCATCACCGCATTCTTCACCCGCAGCTCGGCGGCGAACATTCCGGTCAATCTGGAGTTGAGCAAACGTCTGGGCCTGCATGAAGACACTTATTCGGTATCGATCCCGCTGGGCGCGACCATCAACATGGCCGGCGCGGCGATCACCATTACCGTGCTGAGCCTGGCAGCGGTGCATACGTTGGGCATTGCCGTGGATATTCCGACGGCAATCCTGCTCAGCGTTGTCGCCGCGATTTGTGCCTGTGGCGCCTCGGGCGTGGCCGGTGGCTCGTTGCTGCTGATCCCGTTGGCGTGCAGCCTGTTCGGCATCCCGAGCGAGATCGCCATGCAGGTCGTGGCAGTCGGCTTCATTATTGGTGTGTTGCAGGATTCGGCGGAGACGGCGCTGAACTCGTCGACTGACGTGCTGTTTACCGCAGCGGCTTGCCTGGGCGAAGAAGCCAAAGCCCAACGCGCTTGAAGATCAAAAGATCGCAGCCTGCGGCAGCTCCTACATCTGGAATGCGTTCCCGGTAGGAGCTGCCGCAGGCTGCGATCTTTTGCCTCAGCCAATGAAAAAGCCCGCCATGGTGAGAACCTTGGCGGGCTTTTTTGTAGCGGAGATCTTTCCCCCCTCACCCCAACCCTCTCCCCCATGGGGGCGAGGGGGAAAGGGGGCAGACCGAGTGCTGTTCAAACCTGAGTTCGACTGGATATTTCACTTCGGTGCAGCTCGAACAAACAACCCGATCAGTCCGCTCTCCCTCCGGGAGAGGGCTAGGGTGAGGGGCTTTGGGGGCTTTAGAACGCGCCCATGTAATCGCGCTTGCCCACTTCAACACCGTTGTGACGCAGCAGCGCGTAAGTGGTGGTGACGTGGAAGAAGAACTGCGGCAGGCCATAAGTCAGCAGGTAAGCCTGACCGCTGAAGCGCTTCTCTTTCGGCGTGCCCGGACGGGTAACGATTTCGATGCCTTCCTTGCCGTCGATCTGCTCTGGCTTGATCTCGCCGATGTAGGCCAGAACCTTGGCGATCAGGGCTTGCAGCTCGGCGAAGGTGGTTTCGGTGTCGTCGTACTTCGGCACTTCGACTTCAGCCAGACGCGAGGAAACGCCTTTGGCGAAGTCCACGGCGATCTGGACCTGACGGGTCAGCGGGAACATGTCCGGGTACAGACGCGCTTGCAGGAAAGCGTTCGGGTCGATGTTTTTCTCGGTAGCGTGAGCTTCAGCCTTTTTCAGGACATCGCTCAAAGCGTTGAGCATTTGTTGAAAAACCGGGACGGATGCGGCGTACAGGGAAATGGTCATGGCAGTCTCGTGTGGTGGCTGGGTGGAACAAGGAGGCGATTATAGCCATCCTTGATGACCACACGGCTTGCCTTTTGTTTGGCAAGGATTAGGCTAGGCGGCTTCGACTGCAGAGGGAACGCGCGATGACCACCGAACATGAATCCACCTTCGACGAACCACGGCTGAACGCCACGGAAATCCGCATTCTCGGTGCGTTGATCGAGAAACAGGCGACCAGCCCGGAAACCTATCCGCTGACCCTCAATGCACTAGTGCTGGCCTGTAATCAGAAGACCAGCCGCGAACCGGTGATGAACCTCACTCAGGGCCAGGTCGGCCAAAGCCTGCGCGCCCTCGAAGGTCACGGTTACGCCAAGCTGGTGATGGGCAGCCGCGCCGACCGCTGGGAACACAAGGTCGACAAAGCGCTGGAACTGGTGCCGGCACAGGTGATTCTGACTGGATTGATGTTTCTGCGCGGCCCGCAAACCGTCAATGAGCTGCTGACCCGCAGCGGGCGCATGCATGAATTCGAAGATGCCGAGCAGGTGGTGCATCAGCTTGAGCGTTTGATCGCGCGCGGGCTGGCGGTATTGATTCCACGTCAGGCCGGGCAGCGCGAAGACCGCTATACCCATGCGCTGGGCGATCCGGCGGATATCGAGGCGATTATGGCTGCGCGGCAGAATCCGCAGGAACGCGGCGCTAGCAGTGGCGTGTCGGTCGAGCGCATCGAAGAGCTGGAAGCGCGGATCGCAGCGCTGGAAGAACGCCTGGCACGCCTCGAATAACCCCGCCGTTTTATTGTGGGAGCGAGCCTGCTCGCGAAGAGGTTGTGTCAGCTACATCATTTTTGAATGACACACCGCATTCGCGAGCAGGCTCGCTCCCACAGGGGTTATTCATCAGGTTTTATATCCTGGGATTATTCGCCATCCCAGTAATCCACCCCGTCGGTCTGCCGTGCCACCGCGACAAAGCCTGAGGCATTGCCCTCGGCATCGACCGTGAAGTGGTCCATCACCGCATATTTGTTCGAATCCGGGTATTCGCAAATCTCCGGCTGCTGCTGGGTGCTCACCGCCAGATAACGCAGTTCGGCCTGGCTGGTATTGATGATCTGATGCGCCTTCTCCGGGCCGCCCGGCGGACAGGCGATCACGTCACCTTCGCGGATCGGGAAACGCTCAGTGCCGAGACGCACCTCGCCTTCCCCGGCCACCACGTAAAACATTTCTTCATTGACTCGATGACTGTGAAACGGACTGCCGCGCATGCCCGGCGGTAACGCGTAGAGGCGATAACCGAGTTTCTGCGAACCCAATTGCTGGCCGATACGGGCCATGCGCTGCTGATAGCGCCCGGCGGTTTCGCCCTGCGGGGCCAGGGCTTCGGGCAAAGGTTCGAGTTCGACCTGATGCAGGTTGAGGATGGGCGGGTGCATGGCGGGCCTCGGTCACGGTTTTTGTGGAGGGCAAGTCTGGGCTTGCTGGGGAGGCAGTATAGGCAATCGAAATTTGAAACTGAGTCGCGGCCTTCGCGAGCAAGCTCGCTCCCACAGGGGAACGCATTCCAATGTGGGAGCGAGCTTGCTCGCGAAGAGGCCCGTCAGATCAATACAAAAACAAAGAATCAGCTCCGGGCAAACGCTACCGCCGCCGCAAACTGCGCTTCATTCGGGCGCACTCCGGTGTACAGCACAAACTGCTCCAGCGCCTGGATCGCAATCACCTCAAGCCCGGTGATGACCTTTTTACCCTCAGCCCGACCACGCACGATCAACGGCGTCTCCGACGGAATCGCCACCACATCAAACACCGTATCCGCCGCTTTGATCAGCTCAGGCGCAAACGCCAACTGCCCCGCCTCCGGACCGCCATCCATCCCCACCGGCGTGACGTTGACCAGCATCTGCGGCCGCTCGTCGCCCAGTTCAGCCTGCCAGCGATAACCCAGCGAATCCGCCAGCGCCCGCCCTGCCCGCTCATTTCGCGCAACGATCAGACCGTTTTTATAGCCGCCATCCCGCAAGGCACTGGCCACCGCTTTGGCCATGCCGCCGCTACCGCGCAGGGCGAAGGTCGACTCCGTGGGCACCGCGTGGGTTTTCAGCAACTGCTCGATGGCGATGTAATCAGTGTTGTAAGCCTTCAGATGGCCGTTGGTGTTGACGATGGTATTGATCGACTGGATCGCCGCCGCAGATGCATCCAGCTCATCAACCAAGGCAATGCTGGCCTCCTTGAATGGCATCGACACCCCGCAGCCACGAATACCCAAGGCGCGGATCCCGCCGACGGCACCATTCAGGTCCTGGCTGCTGAACGCCTTGTAATAGAAATTCAGGCCCAACTGCTCATACAAATGGTTATGAAAACGCAGACCGAAATTCCCGGGGCGTCCGGACAGGGACATGCACAGCTGGGTGTCTTTGTTGGGGTTCATCTGCATGAAACTTCTCCTTCAAACGCACTTTCGGATGGACGGGATTAGCCAGCCCATCGGGTTCTGAACGATCATAGAGGCCTGTTTTAAACGTATCGCGCGGCCCTTGCACGGCCCGGTAAAGAAGCCGGTACAGACCTTACACAAAATTTACCCAGCGGCTGTGCTGATTTTCAGAATTTCGCTGTCTTAGAAGTATCCCCGCGACAATTGTGGGCCTGGTGCAGGCCCTGCCGCCGGGTCGAAGAACCGAGGATTTATCATGATTCGTAAACTCCCTATCGTGGCCCTGCTGATTGGTGCATTTGCTGTCGCAGGGCAAGCAGAAGCCCACGGCGGCAACTACTGGCAAGGCCCAGCGGTGTTTGGCGCGATCGTCGGCTCGGCCATCATCGGCTCGGCGCTTATCAACCAGGATCGCCCGGTGTATGTCCAGCAGGCGCCGGTGTATGCCGCTCCGCCACCGCCGGTTTATGTGCAGCAGCCACCGCCTCCGGTCTATTACCAGCCCGCGCCGGTGTACGTGCAACAACCGGTCTACGTGCCAGCCCCGGTGTATTACGGCCCACCCCGCGGTTATTACGGCCGGCCGTATCCTTACCATTACGGCCGCTGGTAACAGAAAGACAAAAGCCCCGCTTTATAGCGGGGCTTTTTTATGACCGTTGGTCGGCCAGCGTCTGAAAAAATCTCGCCAAGGTCGCTGTGAGGACAGTTTCACCGGCTAAAGTCGGCATGATTGATTCGACCGTTATATACATTTGCATCAAACGGTCATTTCTTTGTCATGACGGAACGGCAATCTGAATCCGTCCGCTAACAACAGGTTGATAACAACAAGGACGACTGTATGCCTACACAAAATCCACACCGCATCGTCGGCTTGTGCACCTCCAGCAAGGTGTACAGCGCGCTGACCGAGCTCAAGCACCTGGAAGGCCACCGCTGCGCCAAGCTTCTTTCGCTGCTGGCGGAAAACCTCGTGCACAAAGGCCTGCTCAACGAGCGCGAAGTGATGCACATGCTCGATCAAGTGGTCGACTGACGCCAGACCTCACTGGCATCAATGACCACTATCGAAACTGTTGATTGTCGCTGAAACCGGCGAGCCCCTAAGGTAGCTCCATAGATTGATGGAGGTACTTGTCATGGCTCAGGTTCAAATCATGTCCGTTGTCGGCAGCGCCGTTCCCGCCTCGCTCAGAGAGCTGGGCTTGCTTGCCTGCTGGTATCTGGTGCGCGACGGCGAGGCAATCAGCGGCCCGCTCACCTCGTTGCCCGCCGCCCAGGCGTTGTCGCAACAACTGGTCGCCCACCCGTTCCACGCCTAAGGTAATTGCACCTTCGGTTTGGTCTCGATGAACAGCGCCCAGCTCGACATGAACAATGCGGCGATCAATGGCCCGATCACAAAGCCGTTGAGGCCGAAAACCGCCAGACCGCCGAGGGTCGAGATCAGAATCATGTAGTCCGGCATCCGTGTGTCCTTGCCGACCAGAATCGGGCGCAACACGTTGTCCACCAGACCGATCACGAAAACCCCGAACAGCCCCAGCACCACGCCTTGCCAGATCATCCCGCTGAGCAGGAAGTACGCCGCCACCGGCGCCCAGACAATCCCCGCGCCCACCGCTGGCAACAGCGACAGAAACGCCATCAATACCGCCCACAGCAACGCGCTGGGGATATCGAGAAACCAGAAAATCGCCCCGCCCAATGCGCCCTGCGTGATCGCCACGACCAGGTTGCCTTTGACGGTCGCCCGTACCACCCGATTGAACTTCAATTGCAGCCGCCGCTTGTGATGTTCCTCCAGCGGCACCGCAATGCGGATCTTGCGCACCAGCTCGGCGCCATCGCGCAGGAAGAAAAACAGCAGGTACAGCATGATGAAAAAACTCACCACGAATTCGAACGTACCCTGACCAAAACTGAATGCCTGACTCGCCAGCACCTGGCTGCCCTGCATTGCCGCTTTGACGATTTTCTCGCGCAAGCCGTTGAGTTCGCCCATGCCGAAGCGATCGAGCAGATGCTGGAAATATTGCGGCAGGCTGTGCTTGAACTGCGCCAGATAGGCGGAGATATCGAGCTCGCCGCTTTCGATGTTCTTGTAGACCGTCGCCCCTTCCTGCACCAGCAACACACTGAGAATGATCACCGGCAAAATCGCGATCACCAGACAGATGCCCAGAGTAAACAGCGACGTCAGATTGCGTTGCCAGCCAAATTTGACCTGCAACCGGCGCTGCATCGGCGCAAACAGAATGCCGAGGATCACCGCCCAGAACACCGCACCGTAAAACGGCAACAGAATCCAGATGAAGGCCACGGTGACCAACAGCAGCAAGACTGTCAGCGATTTGAATTGAAGACTTTTTACGTTCATGTCCGGTCCATGTCAGTCAGGCGTCATGCACGCCCCGAACCTTAGTCAGCCGGGGCGTGCGCGAGTGCCATCTTTATTCATGGAGCATAGTTGCCGATTGGCCCGAGCCTGTTATCGAACCGGCAGCTTGATGATCTGATCGGTGGTCAGCACGTCGCCGAAGGTGTCTTCCACTTCCGCCAGCGCCGCTTTATGCAGCGAATCCTTGTCGATCGAGGCACCGTTGGCGCGGGTGATCGCGCGGGTCGCCGAGGCATCGGAGGCAACAATCACGCTGTAGCCGAGCGGCGCTGCATCACGCGCGGCACCGGCGACACAGGCGTGAGTCATCAGCCCCGCGACGATGAGCGTGTTAATGTCAGACTGCTTCAGCCGTTCGTTCAGATCGGTACTGCCGAATACGCTGACGGTGGTTTTTTGCAGCACCACATCCTTGGCCCGAGGCTGCATGTCCTTGTGAAACTTCACCGTTTCGCCGTCGATGGCAAACACTGGCGACCCGGCTGGCGCAACGTGCTGAACGTGATAAACCGGAATGTCATGACGATCGGCGAAGGCTATCAGCTCGCGGGTGTTAGCCAGCGCTGCGGCGCCGTCGGGGATCGGCATCCGGCCGCTGAAGTATTCGTTCTGGAAATCGATCACCAGCAGCGCCGACTTGCCTGCGGGCAACTGACTGACCGGCATCGCGCCCGACATTGCGCGGATGGTTGGATGGCTGTCGGCGACAGCAGCGGTGCTGGCCAATACACCGGAAAATGCACAGGCAGCGAGCAAGCGGCGGGTAAAACGTTGCATGGGTGGCTCCTTCTGATTTGAGTGGATGAGCCAAGATTAAGCAGCTTGCTCAACGCCGAACACAGGGGTTTGGGCACATCATCTGTGCTGTTTCTGCACAGATGACCAAACATAGATCCAGATCAACAACCCCAGCCCGCGAGCGCTTTACCCTGCCGCACTTTTGCCAGCGACGCCGCCATGACCCTAACGCCTGATCTCGCCGCCCCGGAACTGCTCACCCCCGCCGGCACCCTGAAAAACATGCGCTACGCCTTCGCCTACGGTGCCGATGCGGTATACGCCGGGCAACCGCGCTACAGCCTGCGCGTGCGCAACAACGAATTCGATCACGCCAACCTGGCGCTGGGCATTCGCGAGGCGCAAGCGCAAGGCAAGCGCTTCTATGTCGTGGTCAATATCGCGCCGCACAACGCCAAGCTGAAGACCTTTCTCAAAGACCTCGCGCCGGTGATCGAGATGGCCCCGGATGCGCTGATCATGTCCGACCCGGGCCTGATCATGCTGGTGCGTCGACATTTTCCGCAGATGCCGATCCATCTTTCGGTGCAAGCCAATACGGTGAACTGGGCGAGTGTCGAGTTCTGGCAGCAACAAGGGCTGAGCCGGATCATCCTGTCGCGCGAACTGTCGCTGGAAGAGATCGCGGAGATCCGCGAGCACGTGCCGGAAATGGAGCTGGAAGTGTTCGTTCATGGCGCATTGTGCATGGCCTATTCCGGGCGCTGCCTGCTCTCTGGCTACATGAACAAACGTGATGCCAACCAAGGCAGTTGCACCAATGCCTGTCGCTGGAAATACTCGGCGCAGCCAGCCACGGAAAATCAGCTCGGCGAGATCGTGCAGACTTTTCAGCCCGAGCCGACCCTGGGCATCGGCACCCCGACCGATCAAGTGTTCCTGTTGCAGGAAGCCAATCGCCCGGACGAATTGATGCCCGCCTTCGAAGACGAGCACGGCACTTACATCATGAACGCCAAGGATCTGCGCGCGGTGCAGCACGTCGAGCGCCTGACGCGCATGGGCGTGCACTCACTGAAGATTGAAGGCCGGACCAAATCGCACTTCTATTGCGCACGCACCACCCAGGTTTATCGCCGGGCCATCGATGATGCAGTGGCTGGACGCGAGTTTGATCGCAGCCTGATGAACGATCTCGAATCACTGGCCCAGCGCGGCTACACCGAAGGTTTTCTGCGTCGGCATGTGCATGACGAATACCAGAATTATCAGCACGGCAGTTCGGTCTCGGAGCGTCAGCAGTTTGTCGGCGAGCTGACCGGCGAGCGCCGTGAGCGTCTGGCCGAGGTCAAGGTGAAGAACCGTTTTGCCGTGGGCGATCATCTGGAACTGATGACGCCCAAAGGCAATTTCCACTTTGATCTGCAGCAGTTGCACAACGCCAAGGGCGAACCCATCGAGGTGGCGCCGGGAGATGGCCACACGGTGTATCTGCCGATTCCGGATGCGGTGGATTTGCGCTTCGGCTTGCTGATGCGCGACCTCGGCACACCATAATCCCTGTAGGAGCTGCCGCAGGCTGCGATCTTTTGATCTGGATTTTAAGAACAACATCAAAAGATCGCAGCCTGCGGCAGCTCCTACATTGATGGGGGCGTGGTTTTCAGGTGAATTCTTCACGCAGCATCGCCACAAACGCTTCACGCGCCGGGTGTACCCCGGCGTTTTCGTGCCAGTAAAACAGATTGTCGACGGCCGTCAGTTCGGGAAATTCGAACCCGACGCAACCGGCACCTTTGGCGTACTGCTCAAAGACGCCTTTGGGCACCAGCGCCACCCCGGCCCCGGCACTTACGCAGCCAACAATCGCCCCGTAACTGGCCAGACTGACGATCGGCAACGCCAGCCCCTGACGCAACAACCAATGCTCCAGCGCCGCGCGGTAAGGGCAACCCTGCGGCCACATGAACACGGTCTTGTCTTGCAGATCGTTGATGTCGCGCACCGGCCCGAAGGAAGTGGAGGCAATCAGCAGCAATTCCTCGCGGTACATCGGCGTGCGTTTGAGCTGCGAACGTTCGACGTCCACCGCCACAATCGCCCCGTCGAGACGATGGCTGACGGTGTCATCGAGCAACTGTCCCCAAGTGCCGGTGGTCAGCTCCAGCGCGACCTGCGGATAGCGCTTGTGAAACTTCGCCAGCAAGCGCGGCAGACGCCCGGTCGCCGAAGATTCGATGGCGCCGATGCGCAGCGGCCCCGACGGTTCGGACGAAGGATCGACCGCGCGCTTGGCCTCGGCGGTCAACGCGAGGATTTTCTCGGCATAGACGAGGAAAGTCTGCCCCGCCGGGCTGATGCGCAACCCGCGCCCTTCACGCAAAAACAGCGCAACGCCCAATTCCGCCTCCAGCGCCTTGATGCGCGCGGTGATGTTCGACGGTACGCAAAACAGCTTTTGGGCCGCACGGGCAATGCTGCCGACCTCGGCCACGGTCTTGAACATGCGGATCTGTGCCAGCTCCATACCCATCACTCTGAGTGAACATTCAGCGCAGTATAAGTCAGTTGTGGCGAATGATTGCGCGCCCGGATACTCGGCGCATCACCCTTCTGGTAGCGCGATCATGCCGTCCACTTCTCTGTTCAAAATCATCCTGGCGATGGCGTTCGTCGTCGCCTGCTGGGCGTATTCGCCGACCGGTATTCACCTCGGCCTGCAAGCCTACGACCCCGGGCATCTGGCGCTGTTGCGCTTTCTTCTGGCGTCGCTGTTGATGGCCGTGTTGGCCGTATTCAAGGGCATTCGCCTGCCGCAACTGCGCGATATGCCGTTGCTGCTGGCCTTGGGTTTCTTCGCCGTCAGCCTGCATCACGTGGCGCTGAACATCGGCCAGCAGAGTGTCAGTGCCGGTGCCTCGAGTGTGCTGGCGCAATCGAGTCCGCTGTTCAGCACGCTGCTCGCGCGGTTCCTGTTCAAGGACCACGTCAGCGTCTGGCGTTGGGGTTGTGTGTTGCTCGGGTTCGTCGGCGTGGTGATTGTGGTCAGCGGCGACAAGGGCTTGGGCGATATTGACACGCATGCCCTGCTGATCCTGCTGGCGGCGGTTTCGTGGAGCATCTATTTCGCCCTGCAAAAGCATCATGCACGGCGATATGACGGGTTCAGTCTGGCGTGTTACGCGGTGTGGTCGGGGACGTTGTTGCTGCTGATTTATTTGCCGGGGCTGGGCGAAAGGGTCATGCACGCGCCGCTGCGGGTGCAGTGGGCGGTGTTGGCGCTCGGGGTGTTTCCTAGCGCGCTGGCTTATCTGGCGTGGGGTTTTGTGCTCAAGCATGTGGATCTGAGCCGGGCGACGATGACCTTGTACTTGATACCGCCGACGGCAATGGGGATTGCTTCGGTGGGGTTGGGCGAGCGGCCGACATTGATGGTGCTGGCGGGGTCGGCAGTGGTGCTGATCAGTGTGTTGGCGTTGAATCTGGAGCGGCGGATCGGGGTTGTTCGGGCGGCTGTGGCCTGATCGGACATCTGATTTGAAGCTGATGCCGTCTTCGCGAGCAAGCCCGCTCCCACATTGGAATGCATTTCAAATGTGGGAGCGGGCTTGCTCGCGAAGAGGCCAGAACAAACAACATTAAACCCGAGTCAGTACCCTCTCAGCGCCGATCATCCGACAACGGCGTCGGCTCATCCGCCGGCGGCACATCCTCGTCCGCTCCCGGATCCTTCCAGTCATCCGGCCGGTCGGCGTCGCTCAGCGGATCGCGCCCCGGAGGCATGCCCATCGGTGAATCATGATCGGCCAGCGTCGGTTCATCAGTACCGGGCATTGGCCGGGTTGGGTCGATGGGAAGAACACCACCCTGAAACAGCAAATCATTCGCCATGACACACCTCACGAAGGAGGTCCGGAAATCCCGGGCCGTACAGGTTGGAAGCGCACCGGTGTCCGGCGTGCTATCGAACAGACCAGCGGCGATCAGCCCTGCGCACTGAAGCGATCGCGGCTGTTGCTCAGGTGCAGCCACATCGCCGCGCGCGCTGCGTCGGCATCCTGACGCTTGATCGCATTGAAAATCGCCTCGTGTTCGAGATTGGCCAACTGCCCGAGCTTGCTCAGATCCGCCGCGCCACGCTCGGCGGCGTTGAGCCGGTGACGCGGAATCATCGCGCTGCCCAAGTGCTGCATGATCTCGCTGAAGCAGACGTTGCCGGTGGCCTCGGCGATCAGCAGATGAAACCGCCTGTCGGCTTCAACGCAACTGTCGTTGTTGGCCAGCAGACGTTGATAGTCGTCCAGCGCCTGACGCATCTGCAGCAGTTGCTGTTCGCTGCGACGCTGCGCCGCCAATGCCGCCGCCTGGGTTTCCAGCCCCAGGCGCAGTTCCAGAATGCTGCGCACGCCAAGTGCCGTGTCGACATTCAGACGCAAACCCTGCTCGGCTGCGCGTTCGATCACGAATGTGCCGATGCCGTGCCGTGTCTCGACCAGCCCCGACGCCTGCAATTTCGAGATCGCTTCGCGCACCACCGTACGGCTGACCCCGTGTTCCTGAACGATGGCGTTCTCCGACGGCAGCTTGTCGCCGGGCGACAGCTGGCCGAGCAGAATGCTCTGGGTGAGCTTCTCCACCAGGTCATGGGCGAGGTTGTGCGCGCGTTTGCGGGCGGGGGCGTCGAGGTCTTCTTGCATGGTCGATTCCGGTCATCGTGGCCTGCGGATCGTAGCACCGCACGGGCGCCGGGCCCGATTGATTTTAGTGATGAATTGCCATTTTACTTGTATGACAACACTCAATACCGGAAACAACCAATTCAATCATCCGGTCTCAGAAAACCATGAAAGCCTGTGCGCCGGCACACGCCCCCCCCGAACAAACCATCAACAAACACGGGCTTATTACGCACAAAAGCATAAAAAACTGCGCTTTCATAAATATTTATTCGGCCCTTACCACTTGTAGGACAAAAAATTCAGGTTGTATGATGTCTATCAACAACGCAGCACCTGCCTTGCCCCGCATAAAAATAATCAGTGGGAGAAAACCAAGTGAAAACCTCCGTCTCCGGGATGCACGAGGGCGTCGATTCGACACTCGCCTCGGCCATCTCGAAAGTCAAACGCCACGTCCTGCCGCTCTTCGTGATCATGTTTATCGTCAATTACATTGACCGAGTGAACATCGGTTTCGTCCGCACCCACATGGAACACGACCTGGGTATTGGTGCTGCCGCCTACGGCTTCGGCGCCGGTCTGTTCTTCATCGGTTACGCGCTGTTCGAAGTCCCCTCCAACATGCTCCTGCAGAAAGTCGGCGCGCGAATCTGGCTGACACGGATCATGCTCACCTGGGGCCTGGTCGCCGCCGGCATGGCCTTCATCCAGAACGAAACCCACTTCTACGTGTTGCGCTTTCTGCTCGGCGTGGCCGAGGCCGGGTTCTTTCCCGGGGTGATCTACTACTTCACGCGCTGGTTGCCCGGCGTCGAGCGCGGCAAAGCGATTGCAATCTTCCTCAGCGGTTCGGCCGTGGCATCGCTGATCTCGGGTCCGCTGTCCGGCCTGCTCCTGCAAATCAACGGGCTGGGTCTGCACGGCTGGCAGTGGATGTACTTTATCGAGGGGATGTTTTCGGTAGGCCTGTGCGTGTTCGTCTGGTTCTGGCTCGACGCCAAACCCCATGATGCGAAATGGCTGACCCGCGCCGAACAGGACGCACTGGTCAACGCCATCGATGACGAACAGAAGGCGCGTGAAGCCGCGACACCGATACGGCCGTCGATGGGCAAGCTGCTCAAGGATCGACAGATCATTCTGTTCTGCCTGATCTACTTCTTCATCCAGCTGACCATCTACGCGGCGACCTTCTGGCTGCCGAGCATCATCAAGAAAATGGGCGAGATGAGCGACTTCCAGGTCGGCCTGTACAACTCGATTCCGTGGCTGCTGTCGATCATCGGCATGTACGCCTTCGCCTCGTTCTCAGCCAAGTGGAAACACCAGCAGGCCTGGGTCGCGACCGCACTGTTGATTGCGGCGGCGGGGATGTTCATGTCGACCACCGGCGGAGCGGTCTTCGCCTTCGTCGCCATCTGTTTTGCCGCGCTGGGTTTCAAATCCGCTTCGTCGCTGTTCTGGCCAATTCCGCAGGCGTACCTGGATGCCCGGATCGCTGCGGCGGTGATTGCCCTGATCAACTCGGTGGGCAACCTCGGTGGCTTTGTCGCGCCGACCACGTTTGGCCTGCTCGAAGAACACACCGGTTCGATTCAGGGCGGCCTCTATGGCCTGGCCGCGACCTCGATCATCGCCGCGATCATTGTCTTCTTCGCGCGCACAACACCAAAACCTGCTGCTGAATTACCCGTGGCCGACGCCGCGCCAAAGCACGCCTGACGTCCATTGTTAAAGATTGCGAATTAAAAGGATAAAAACATGACCGCACACGACACTGCCAAAGCCCCGATCATCACCGACATGCAAGTCATCCCGGTGGCCGGCCACGACGGCATGTTGCTCAACCTGAGCGGCGCCCACGGGCCGTTTTTCACCCGCAACATCGTCATTCTCAAGGACAATGCCGGCCACACCGGCGTTGGTGAAGTGCCCGGTGGCGAGCGCATCCGCCAGACGCTGGAAGAAGCGCGTAGCCTGGTGGTCGGCAGCCCGATCGGCACGTATCAGAAGATCCTCAATCAGGTGCGCCAGACCTTCGCTGAGCGTGACGCCGGCGGTCGTGGCCTGCAGACTTTCGACCTGCGCATTACCATTCACGCAGTGACTGGCCTGGAAGCCGCCCTGCTCGACCTGCTCGGTCAGCATCTTGATGTACCGGTGGCGGCGTTGCTTGGCGAAGGTCAGCAACGCGATGAAGTGAAGATGCTTGGTTATCTGTTCTACGTCGGCGATCAGCGTGAAACCGACCTCGCCTACCGCAGCGAACCGGACGCCGACAATGACTGGTTCCGTGTGCGCCACGAGCAGGCCATGACCGCCGAAGCCGTGGTACGCCTCGCCGAAGCGGCGCACGCGAAATACGGTTTCAAGGACTTCAAGCTCAAGGGCGGCGTGCTCAGCGGCGATGCCGAAATTGAAGCGGTGACGGCGCTCGCCGAACGCTTTCCTGATGCACGAATTACCCTCGATCCGAACGGCGCGTGGTCACTGAAAGAAGCCATTCGTTTGTGCCGCGATCAGCATCAGGTGCTGGCCTATGCCGAAGACCCTTGCGGTGCGGAAAATGGTTACTCCGGTCGCGAAGTGATGGCCGAGTTTCGCCGCGCGACAGGACTGAAAACCGCCACCAACATGATCGCCACTGACTGGCGCGAAATGGGTCATGCGATCCAGTTGCAGTCGGTGGATATCCCGCTGGCCGACCCGCATTTCTGGACCATGCAGGGTTCGGTGCGCGTGGCGCAGATGTGCCACGAGTGGGGCCTGACCTGGGGTTCGCACTCCAACAACCACTTCGACATTTCGCTGGCAATGTTCACCCACGTCGCCGCCGCCGCGCCGGGCGAGATCACCGCCATCGACACCCACTGGATCTGGCAGGACGGCCAGCGCCTGACCAAGGCTGCGCTACAAATTGTCGACGGTTGCGTGCAAGTGCCGAAAAAACCGGGGCTGGGCGTGGAGCTGGACATGGACCAGGTGGCCAAGGCCCACGAACTGTATAAAGGCATGGGCCTCGGCGCGCGGGATGACAGCGTGGCGATGCAATTTCTGATTCCCGGGTGGAAATTCGATAACAAACGGCCATGCCTGGTCCGCTGATGTATCACTGATAACTGTAGGAGCTGCCGAAGGCTGCGATCTTTTGATTTTTTTTGAAGATCAAAAGATCGCAGCCTTCGGCAGCTCCTACGGGGTTTGCGTCATGTGTAGCAGCCAGCTTTTGAACGCACTCATCGCCGCCGTCTTCGGCCGCGATTGCAACCGCGTCAGCCAGTAACTGCCGGTGGTGATCTCGATCGCAAACGGCTGGCGAATCGCATCCGCCGCCAGTTGCCGGGCGAACATCAGCGGTGGCGCCAAAGCCACCCCACTGCCCTGCAAGGCCGCTTCCATCATCGCCAGCGACGAGTCGAAGACGATGCTCTGCGGTGGCGCCGCTTGCGTTGCCAACCCGGCCGCATGAAACCACTCCGGCCACTCATCAGTGCGATAGGAGCGCAGCAAGGTCTGCTGCAACAAATCCCCCGGCGCATGCAATTGCCGGGCGATTTCAGGCACGCACAACACCGAAAGCGGCGCATCAAGCAAGCGTGTGGCTTCGATGCCATGCCACGCCCCGGCGCCGAAACGAATTGCGTAATCGAGGCCTTCAGCGGCCACATCGACGCGATTGTTGTTGGTCGACAGCCGCAAATCTATGAGCGGATGTTTCGCCCGAAAGGCCGCCAGCCTCGGCAATAACCAGCCCACGGCGAACGTACCCACTGCACCGACGGTCAACATCTCGCGATATTGGCCACCGGCAAGACGTTCGAGAATCTGCGCGATGTGGTCGAACGAAGTGCTCAACACCGGCAGCAGGGTTTCACCTTCGCTGGTCAGCATCAGCCCGCGGGGCAGGCGTTTGAACAGCGTGACGTTGAGTTGCGCCTCAAGGCTTTTGACCTGATGGCTGACCGCCGCCTGCGTCACGCACAGCTCCACGGCCGCGCGAGTGAAGCTCAAATGGCGCGCCGACGCTTCGAAGGCGCGCAGTGCGTTCAGCGGCAATTGCGGTCGAATCATGCCCAATCCCAAATTTTTCTAATGGCTCGTGCGAGTTTTCGTCGTTTGTCGATTAGCGGCCCGCTGACTAAATTGGCGGCGCTGATCAGTTGCCCAACGAAGAAATCGCCCGCAGTGTAGCGGGATAACACCATCAACACTCATGGAGAGTGGTTCATTCATGTCATCCATCTATTCAAGCAAAGTCATTTCGTGCGCCACTTTCGGCCTGCTTTTCGGCGCGACCTCGTGCATGGCCGCCGTACCCACCGACGCGCAATTGCAAACACTGGTCAACGACGCCGTCGCGCCAGTGATGCAACAACAGGGCATTCCTGGCCTGACCGTGGCGCTGACCATCAACGGCCAGGCGCATTACTTTAACTACGGCGTCGCGGCAAAAGACACCGGGCAGAAGGTCAGCGAAAACACCCTGTTTGAAATTGGCTCGGTGAGCAAAACCTTCACCGCCACCCTCGCCGGTTACGCGCAGGCCACAGGCAAACTGGACCTGTCGACCAAAGCCAGCCAGCTCTGGCCTGAATTGAAAGGCAGCGCCTTCGACAACATCAGTGTGTTGCAACTGGGCACCTACAGCGCCGGTGGTTTGCCGCTGCAATTCCCCGACGACGCGGATTCGTCCGACAAGATGCTCGGCTATTTCCAACAATGGAAACCGCTTTATCCGGCGGGCAGCCATCGCCAATATTCCAATCCAAGCCTTGGCTTGTTCGGTTATCTGGCGGCGAAAAGCCTCGGCCAGCCGTTCGATCAGGCGATGACGCAAACCCTGCTGCCGAAACTGGGCCTTGCCCACACCTACCTCAGCGTGCCCGCCGCACAAATGAATCTGTATGCGCAGGGCTATGACAAGAACGGCACGCCGGTGCGCGTCACACCGGGCGCGCTCGACTCGCAAGCCTACGGTGTGAAAACCAGCGCGGTGGACATGCTGCGCTATGTTCAGGCCAACCTGAAACCGGGCACGCTGGAAGCGACCCTGCAAAAAACCATCGCCAACACCCAGACCGGCTATTACACCGTTGGCGACATGACCCAGGGCCTGGGTTGGGAAATGTATCGCTACCCGATCAGCCTCGACCGCTTGCTGGCCGGCAACTCGACGGAAATGGCCATGGAGGCGCACAAGGTGCAGTGGCTGAATCCACCGCAGCCGCAACCGCAGAACGTGTTGATCAACAAGACCGGCTCTACCGGTGGTTTCGGCACTTACGTGGCGTTTGTGCCGAGCAAGGACATTGGCATCGTGATCATGGCCAACAAGAATTTTCCGATTCCTGAGCGAGTAAAAATCGCCCATACAATTTTCAGCGCTATCGCTGACTGAAAATCAAAAGATCGCAGCCTGCGGCAGCTCCTACAGGATCGGGTTTTCACTCGGTTACGTAGGAGCTGCCGCAGGCTGCGATCTTTTTGTTTCTACGTTTAATCTAGCGGTGGCTTCGGGACTTATGGGGCGTTGCGCCGAGCAGGGGCATTGGCATCGTGATCATGGCCAACAAGAATTTCCTGATTTCAGAGCGGGTGAAGATTGCTCACGAAATCCTCGGTGCTGTTGCTGACTGATAATCAAAAGATCGCAGCCTTCGGCAGCTCCTACAAGGGTCGCCCATTTCGTTACTGCTTTTTCAAATCAACGGTTAATCCCAAGCAGTTCAATTTCAAATTTCAGCGTTGATCTCGCTGGAATAACAGGGAGATGCCCTAGCTCCCCATAAGCAAAATCCGGAGAAATTGTCAGTACACTTTTCTCTCCGAGCGTCATGCGCGAAACGCCTTCATCCCATCCTTTGATGACATGCCCTGAACCTAAAATGAACTTGAAGGGCTTGCCTCGATCCAGGCTTGAGTCAAACTTGCTACCATCCAAAAGCCTGCCGGTGTAATGAACAGTAACGGTGTCACCATTCTTTGGAAAACTGATTCCATCGCCTTGTGTCAAGACCGTAATGTCAACGCCCATATCTCAACTCCATTCAGCAAATCAAAGATTCGAAGCAGCCTGCATCGCTGCGTTACGGCTCAATGATTGACTAGTGGGCTGATGATAAGAACTGTCAAAGTTGACAGTTTTTTAGATTCTTTCACGCTATCGACGTTGGTCTTTCCCTCTATGACGCAAGCCGTAAGTGGAGTCCGGACGTATCGAGCGGCTTTGGATAACGCAAAACATGTGGGAGCGAGCCTGCTCGCGAAAGCGGTGTACCCATCAGCTTATGCACCGACTGATACGCTGCTTTCGCGAGCAGGCTCGCTCCCACATGGGATCTACCCTATTCAGTGGCGGTGTAATCAGTCATCCGGCATTTCCGGTGGCTTGGCCGGTTTTGCCAGTTTGCTCGGTTTGGCACCTTTCGCGCCTTTCGCTGCCGGCTCGGTAGCAGCAGGTGTAGTCGCCACGGACGGCGGTGCAATGTCCTTCTCGGTTGCCGGCAATGCGTCAACGGTGTCGAAGATTTTCTTCAGATCAACCGACTTCGCCTCATCCCCCGAGGCCGTGAGTTTGGTCTCGCCGTCCTTGCCCACCAGGAACACTTTCGGATAGGCCCCCGCACCCAGCTTCAGCGAGCGCAGCAGCGCCATGGTGTCTTGCTGGCCCATGTCCTTGCCGTCGAGTTGGCCGGACATGTTGAGGATGGTGTAGACCTTGATGTTGCGGTCGACGACGCCTTTTTTATTCGCCGGGTCTTCCAGCGACTTTTTCAGGCTGACCCAAACGGGGTCGACCGTGCTTTGGGCGATCACGATCAGCGGTCGGGCGCGGCCCATATCCCCGGCGATGGGCGAATCGTTGTCAGCGGCGAACAAGGGGCCGGCAATCGCCAGCAAGAGTGTCAGGGTCAATGACCTGATGAGCATGCGCATCTCCTTTTGATATCCACGCTCTAATGATTGCGCATCGTGGCGATTGTTCCGGGGCAACCCGGCAAATATCTGTCGCCTAGTCAGAAGCTTAGGACAGGCACGACATTGCGCAACATCATCGGCGTGATCGCAACCCGGATTTGATTACCTTTTATGACCGCATTAGGGTGGTGGTTCTGCCAACGAAATGGAGTTCCCCCGCATGCACATCGATTACCTGTGCGATCACCCCGAATTGATTGAAGAACTGGCCACCCTCAACTTCAAGGAGTGGGGCGAATTTCGCCCAGGGCAAACCGTCGAGCACCGCATCGAACATATGCGCGCATCGTGTGGCAAAGGTGCAGTACCCAGTGTGGTGGTGGCGCTTGAGGGTTCACGACTGCTGGGCGGTGCATTGCTGATCGAGAACGATCTGAAACTGCGGCCGAACCTGACGCCATGGCTGGCCGGGGTTTACGTGAAGGCTGAAGAGCGCGGTAGCGGGATCGCATCGCAACTGGTCAATCGAGTGGTTGCAGAAGCGACGGCGCTGGGCGTGCCTGAGCTGTATCTGTACACCGACACGTCGCAGTCGCTGTATGCGCGACTGGGTTGGGAAGTGATTGAAGAACTCGTCTACGATGATTTGCCGGTGACAGTGATGAAATACACCACCCGCCAGTAAGAACACCCGTAGGACCTGCCGAAGGCTGCGATCTTTTGATCTTCAAAACAACATCAAGAGATCGCAGCCTGCGGCAGCTCCTACATGAAACCGAATTTGGCAGGGCTGGATCAGAACGCCAGTTTGTAGCCGATCAGCACCAGCATCGTCGCCAGGCACGGGCGCAGGACTTCATCGGAGATGCGTCCGGTCAGGTGACTGCCAAGCCAGATGCCTGGCAACGAACCCACCAGCAAAAAGCCCAGCACGCCCCAGTCCATGTTGCCCATGCTCGCGTGGCCGAGGCCGGCGACCAGGGTCAGCGGCACGGCGTGGGCGATTTCGGTGCCGACCAGGCGACGGGTCGGCAACAGCGGATAGAGGATGAACAACGCGACCGTGCCCAATGCGCCGGCACCGATCGAGGTCAACGCGACCATGGTGCCGAGAATCAGACCGGTGATCACGGTCATCACGTTCAGCCGCGAACCACTCGGGTTGTAGTTGCCCCCCGCGCGTTTGTGGGCGAAGTCGAGCAGGCGTTTCTTGAAGAAAATCGCCAGCGCCGTGGCAAACAGGACGAAGCCCAATGCCTGTTTGATGATGGCGTTCATCGCGTCCGGCGCGGTGTGCAGAGAGCTGAGGAACCACAAGGTCAGCGCCACCGCCGGCACGCTGCCGAGGGTCAGCCAGCCGGTGATGGCCCAATCGATGTTCTGGTTCTTGCGGTGAACGAGGACGCCACTGGATTTGGTAATGGCGGCGTACAACAGGTCAGTGCCGACCGCCGTTGCCGGGTTGATGCCGAACCACAGCAGGATCGGCGTCATCAACGAACCACCGCCGACACCGGTCATGCCGACAATAAAACCCACCACCAGCCCGGCAATCACCAGGCCGAAATTTGCCAATTCCATTAAACCGTCCAGAAAAACGACAGGAAAAATCTGGCCCGCAGCATAGCGATTTTTCTTATAACCACATATATCGATACGGTCTATCGTTATACCCTAACACCATCCCACCCCTGTAGGAGCCGCAGGCTGCGATCTTTTGATCTTGTTTTTTAAAATCCGGATCAAAAGATCGCAGCCTGCGGCAGCTCCTACAGGGGGACGTGGGTCAGTGCAGTCTGCGGCCCGGTTTGAAGCTGTGGGTTTTGTTGAGCCACACCGTGGCCAGCGCGATGAGCGAGAGAATCAGCAGCGCCCACGGAAACGACATCGCTCCCGCCCGATCCAGCAATAAGCCGCCAAACAATCCGCCGCCGGCAATCGCGACGTTCCAGGAAGTGGTGAGCATCGCCTGCACCACGTCGACGTGATCACCTGCCGAGTCCGCTGCCGAGGTCAGCAACAGGGTTGCCGAGCCGCCAAACGACAAGCCCCACACGGCCATGCAGGCGTAGATGATCCCTGCTGACGGAGCGGCGAGCGCCAATACCAGTGCCGTCAGGGCAAACACCGCGAGGCTGATCAGCGTCAGCCAGCGCAACCAGCGATCCACCAGCATGCCAATGATCCAGATGCCCACCAGCGAACACAGGCCGAACACCAGCAGCACCAGGTCAACGCGTTCGGCCAGTCCGGCCTGCATCAGAAACGGCGCGATGTAGGTGTAGAGAATGTTGTGCCCAAGCATCCACGTCAGCACCACGAACAGCACCGGCCGCACGCCCGGCAGGCGCAAGGATTCGAGCAAGGGCAGGCGTTCGTCGCTGGCCTGCCCCGGACGATCCGGCACGGCGATGACGATCCACGCGGCCAGCACCAGTGCCAGCGCCGACATGATCCCGAACGACGCACGCCAGCCGATCAGATTACCCAGCCAGGTTCCCGCCGGCGTCCCCAGCGACAACGCCACCGGCGTGCCGAGCATGGCAATCGCCAGCGCTCGTCCCTGTTGATGCACCGGCACGATCCCGCGCGCATACCCGGCCATGATCCCCCACGACAGCCCCGCCGCCATCCCGGCAAGAAAGCGCGAGGTCAGCGTCAAGCCGTAGTGGCTGGAGAACGTGGTGATGGTGTTGAAAACCAGAAACCCACCGACCGTCATCAACAGCACCCGTCGCCGTGGCCAGCCGCGCGTGGCCACGGTCAGCGGAATCGCCGCGACAATCGAACCCAGCGCATACAGGGTGACCAGTTGCCCGGCAAGGACTTCGCTGACGTTGAGCCCGGCGCCGATTTGCGGCAGCAGCCCGGCTGGCAGGGTTTCGGTGAGGATGGCGATGAACCCGGTCATGGCGAACGCCAGCAACGCGGCATAGGGCAGTTTGTCCGCACGAACAGTGCGATCAACGCGAGTGAAATCAGCGCTAGCAGGGTCGGTCATGACGGGTGCGGCTCCCTTTGGATCTAGTTTCACAAAGAATTGTATACAAAATTACCAACCACAACTCTAACCTGTAGGAGCTGCCGCAGGCTGCGATCTTTTGACGTTGATCGTAAAAAAGATCAAAAGATCGCAGCCTTCGGCAGCTCCTGCACGGGCAGGTATTTGCAGCCATCGTGGCGGTTACTGGACGGGCAGGAAATTCAGGAACAGCAGGCTCTGCGCGTAATTGAGGCCGATGCGCCGGTAGCGCTCATCGAGCATTTGCGTCAGCAGATCCAGGCGCGCGACGATTTTGCCGAATTCGGTGGCAAAACTGAGGTTGCTGCCCTCCTCCGAAATCTCATTGGAAAACAGCAGCGGCTGACCTTCCTTGTTCTGCCGCTGCGAGAGAATCCACGTGGCTTTTTCGATGTTGCGCGCCGCGTTATGGACGAAGGTCGGGTTGATCGCATCGGTCATGTAGAACTCGACGCGATTGCCGTGGGCGGTGACCAGCATGCTGCCGATCGCATAGATGAACGCGCCGACGCGGTCACCGAGAAATTCCGGGCTCATAGCGTAACTGAGCGCCGCGAGATCTTTGCGCCCGCCCAGCACCGGCAACGGCTGTTGCTGCTCGATGGCCAGCCGCACCTGTTTCACGGCGGCATGAATATTGAGGAAACCCGACTTGCGCAGCTCATCCGGATTGCGCAGGTAGAGCTTGCCCATCAACCGATAAAGGCTACTGAGGTTGTCGCGCATCGCCAGGGTGGCCATGCGATCGACGCTGGTCTGCAGGAATTCCTGCGGCTGACCTTCACGAATCTGGTTGAAGAAACCGTTGCCGTCCTGATGGCTGCAACCGCTGAACAACAGCGACGACAAGCAGGCGAGCAACAGGCACGGGCGACGGAAAAAATCGGCAATCAGGGCAAAAGCTCTCGGCATGAATTCTCGAACAGGCACATTCCTGTGCGGCGGGAGTCACCGCATCCTGGCCATGGATAGAGCCGCCGATTGTGAAAAAGTGCAGTGGTGCGCGTCACCAGCCGACCCCCGGCGCTTTCTCTGAAAGCAATTAGTCCGTCTTTATTGTTGAAATAAACGATTAATCAACTATAAATCTTCACTGAAAACGTAAATAGCATGACTAGTTGCCCTGTAGGAGCTGCCGAAGGCTGCGATCTTTTGACTTTGATTTTTAAAAGCCAGATCAAAAGATCGCAGCCTTCGGCAGCTCCTACACAGGGGTCAGCGGTAATTTGAAAACAACAACAAAAAGGAAGGTCAACCATGCTTCAATCCCGTCCCCAACTCTGCGGCCTCGGACTGTCCCTGATGATCGCCACCCTCTCCGCCAACGCCGCCGGCTTGACCGCCGAACACAAAGCCTTCGGCAAAACCAATGACGGCACGCCCGTCGAGCAATACATCCTGCGCAACAGCCATGGCATGCAGGCCACCGTCATTACCTATGGCGCAACCCTGCAATCGCTGAAAGTGGCCGACAAGCACGGCAAGTTCGATGACGTCGTCCTCGGTTTCGACGATGTGCAGGGCTATCAGAAAGGCACCGCGTATTTCGGCGCGACCATTGGCCGTTTCGGCAATCGCCTCGCCGACGGCGCGTTCGAACTCGACGGCAAGCGCTATCAAGTGCCACAGAATGACAAATCCAACGCCTTGCATGGCGGCACCCTGGGCTTCGACAAGAAGATCTGGAAGGCCGAAGAAACCAAGGACAAGGATTCGGTCGGCGTGACCCTGACTTATCTGTCGGCGGACGGTGAAATGGGCTTCCCCGGCAATCTCACCACCGAAGTCACCTATCGCCTCACCGACAACAACGAGTTGCGCATCGATTACAAGGCCAGCACCGACAAACCGACGGTGCTCAACCTGACCAACCACAGCTACTTCAACCTCGCCGGCGCCGGCAATGGCGATATCCTCAAACAGGTCGCCACCCTGCACGCCAGCCATTACACCCCCGTCACCGCCAAGTTGATCCCGACCGGCGAACTGGCGCCAGTGGCCGGCACGCCAATGGATTTCAGCAAACCGACGGCGATTGGTACGCACATCAAGGCTGATCATCCACAACTGAAATTTGCCGAGCCGAAACAGGGTGGCTTCGACTTCAACTGGGCGCTGGACACCAAGGGTGATCTCAGCAAAGTTGCTACTGAGGTCAGTGATCCGCAGTCGGGACGCCATCTGCAGTTGTTCACCACAGAACCGGGCGTGCAGTTCTATACCAGCAACTTCCTCGACGGCACGGTCAAGGGCAAGGCCGGCAAGGTGTATCCGCACTGGGGCGCGTTTACCCTCGAGACCCAGCACTATCCGGACTCGCCGAATCAGCCGAACTTCCCGAGCACGCGTCTGGATCCGGGGCAGACTTACAGCCACAGCGTGATACTGAAATTCACCGCAAAATAACCCGCCTCCCCCCTGTGATGAGTTGAGTTACCTGTGGCGAGGGGATTTATCCCCGTTGGCCTGCGCAGCGGGCCCAAAATCAGACAACCCGGTTTAACTGATACTCCGCGCTGAATGGTTTTGGGGCTGCTTCGCAACCCAGCGGGGATAAATCCCCTCGCCACAATGTATTTCAGCCACTTCATAAAGACTCCTGATCTGGAAGCTTTCGGAACCCCTGGGCTATCCTGCTGCCCACTAAAGGTATCGACACATTCAGCAAGGAGGTTTGCATGCGTACCCTCGAATTGGCCGGCGTGCAGGTGCCGGTGATTGGCCAAGGCACCTGGCGCATGGGCGAAGACCGTTCGGCGCACAAGCGTGAAGTCGCGGCGCTGCGTACCGGTATCGAACTGGGCATGAGCCTGATCGACAGCGCCGAAATGTATGCCGAGGGCGGTGCCGAGAGCGTGGTTGGCGAAGCCATCGCCGGTATTCGCGACCAGGTGTTTCTGGTCAGCAAGGTCTACCCGCACAACGCCAGTCGCAAAGGCATCCCGCAAGCCTGCGAGCGCAGCCTGCGCCGGCTCGACACCGATTACATCGACCTCTATCTGCTGCACTGGCGCGGCCAGTATCCGCTGGAAGAAACCGTCGAAGCCTTCGAACGCCTGCGCGAGGACGGCAAGATTGGCCGCTGGGGCGTGTCGAATTTCGACGTCGATGACCTCGAAGAACTGTCCAGTTCGGCCTGCGCGACCAATCAGGTGCTGTACAACCTCGAAGAACGCGGCATCGAATTCGATCTGCTGCCGTGGTGCCAACGGCAACAGATGCCACTGATGGCTTACTGTCCGATCGGCCAGGGCGGCGCGATGCTGGCTGAACCTGTGCTGAATCAAATTGCCGCTCGTCACGGTGTGACCCCCGCGCAGGTTTCGCTGGCGTGGATTCTGCGTCAGGATGGTGTGATTGCGATTCCCAAGGCTGTGCGACCCGAACACGTGCAACTCAATGCACAAGCGGCGCAGCTGCAACTGGAAGCCGGGGATCTGGCGGCGCTGGACCAGGCGTTTCAAGCGCCACAACGCAAGCAGCGGCTGGCCATGGTCTGAGCCGCTGCCGACTGGCGGGCTTTGCGATGAGAAGCACTGATCAGTACGACCCGTTCAACCTGCAACGTTTTGTCCAGGCCCAGGACCCGGTGTTCGAGCGTGTGCAACGCGAGCTCGACGAAGGGCGCAAGCGCAGCCACTGGATGTGGTTTGTCTTTGCGCAGTTCGCCGGGCTTGGCGGCAGTGAAATGTCCCGGCGCTTCGCCATCGGTTCCGCTGAGGAAGCCCGGGCCTATCTCGCCCATGAACTGCTCGGTGCGCGGCTGCGGATTTGCACGCAGTTAGTGCTGAACGTACAACAGCGCTCGATTGCGGAAATTTTCGGCCATCCCGATGACCTGAAGTTTCATTCCTCGATGACCCTGTTCGCCCAGTTTGACGCTGAAGACAGCGTGTTCAGTCAGGCACTCGAGCGCTACTTTCACGGCATCCTCGATGAGTGGACGTTGCAGTTGCTCGACTCAAAACAGGCCCAGTTGCCCACCGATCAGGGTTGAGAAGTCGTCGTCGACAAACGGCAGAATCGCGTCCGCCACCGGTTGCAGCTGCCGACTGATGTAGTGGTCGTAGTCGATGCCGGCGCGACGCACTTCCAGCGGCTCCGGACCGGCCAGGGTGATGACGTAACTGATCCAGCCACCGTTCTGGTATTGCCGCGGACGGCCCTGCTGCGCGTTGTAATCGTCGGCCAGGCGCGCCGCACGCACGTGCGGCGGCACATTGCGCTCGTAATCGTCGAGGGTGCGGCGCAGGCGTTTGCGGTAGACCAGTCGATCGTCGAACTCGCCGGCGAGGGTTTTGCGCACGTAGTCGCGCACATACTCCTGATACGGCTTGCGCTGGAAGATCCGCTCGTACAGTTCCTGCTGAAATTGCCGGGCCAGCGGCGACCAGTCGGTGCGCACGGTTTCGAGGCCTTTGTAGACCATTTCATCGCTACCGTCAGCGCGGGTAACCAGTCCGGCGTAGCGCTTCTTGCTGCCCTCCTCCGCACCGCGAATGGTTGGCATCAGGAAGCGTTTGTAGTGAATTTCAAACTGCAGTTCGAGGGCGCTCTCCAGGCCGTATTCCTCGCGCACATGCGCGCGCCACCAATCGTTGACGTGCTGGACCAGCGCATGGCCGATCTGCGCCGCCTCTTCCTGCCCGTGCGCGCTGCGCAGCCAGACGAAGGTCGAGTCGGTATCGCCATAGATCACCGCGTGGCCCTGCTCTTCGATCAGTTTGCGCGTGCGCAGCATGATTTCGTGGCCGCGCAAAGTGATCGACGAGGCCAGCCGCGTATCGAAGAAGCGGCAACCACTGGAACCGAGCACGCCGTAGAAGGCGTTCATGATGATCTTCAGCGCTTGCGACAGCGGCGCGTTGTGTTCGCGCTTGGCGGTCTCGCGGCCCTCGGCGACCCGCGAAACGATCGACGGCAGGCAATGGCGAGTGCGCGAGAACCTTGCGCCACGAAAGCCCGGCACCGAGTCGGCGTCATCGGGATGCTGCAAGCCTTCGATCAGCCCGACCGGGTCGATCAAAAAGGTGCGGATGATCGACGGATACAGGCTCTTGTAGTCGAGCACCAGCACCGACTCGTACAGCCCCGGTTGCGAGTCCATGACAAAACCGCCAGGGCTGGCCTGCGGCGGATTGGTCCCGAGGTTCGGCGCAACGAAGCCCTGGCGGTGCATCAAGGGCATGTACAAATGGGTGAACGCCGCGACTGAACCCCCGCTGCGATCGGCCGGCAATCCGGTGACGCTGGCGCGTTCCAGCAAAAACGTCAGCAGTTCGGTCTTGGCGAAAATCCGCGTGACCAGTTCGCAGTCCTTGAGGTTGTACTTGGCCAGCGCCGGTTTGTCCTCGGCGAACATACGGTTGATTTCGTCCATACGCTGGTACGGGTTGTCGATCGACTTGCCTTCGCCAAGCAAGGTCTGCGCGACGTTTTCCAGACTGAACGAGGGAAAACTCCAGGTTGCCGAACGCAACGACTCGATGCCGTCGATGATCAGCCGCCCCGCCGCCGAGGCGAAATAGTGATTGCGGCTACCGTGTTCGCGCCATTGCATTTCTTCACCGCCACGGCCGATTTTCAGCGGTACGCCGAGGCGCCGGGCGTGTTCGTGGAGGATGCGCAGGTCGAACTGCACGACGTTCCAGCCGATGATCGCGTCGGGATCATGCTGCGCGAACCAGTCGTTGAGTTTCTTCAGGATGACGGTGCGCGAGTCGCAGTACTCGAGGTCGAAATCGACAATGCTGGCGTCGCCGTTGGGCGCGCCCAGCATGTACACCTGACGCTCGCCGCAGCCTTCGAGGGCGATGGAATACAACTCGCCGGTTTCGGTGGTTTCGATGTCGAGCGAGACCAGGCGCAGTTTCGGTCGGTAATCAGGTGCAGGTTTGAGGTGAGCGTTGTGCAGGACGCCGTCGGCATCGACGGTGCCGCTGAAGTACACCGGCGCGGTGATGAAACGCTCCATCAGGTAGCGTTCCGGCGGGCGCACGTCGGCTTCATAGACGTCGACGCCGGCGCGATTGAGCGCGGTTTCCAGGCGCATCAACTGGCCGTGCTGCTGGCAATACAGGCCGAGTACCGGACGATGTTCGAAATCCTGCAGGGCCAGCGGGCGCAGTTCGACGTTTTTTTCATCGTGCAGCAGACGTTCGGCCACGGCGCGCTGTTCGCCAGGGATAAACGCCACCGACGGTTGATGCGGCAAGCGCACACGGCGCGGCCCGGCGTCGGTCGCCAGCCAGAACTCGACTTCGGTGCCGGCCGGCGTATCGCGCCAATGCCGGGTCAGGACGAAGCCATGCGGTAAATCCACCACTGCAACCTCGGGTATTGAAACAGAGAGGCATTCTACGCTGCCCTTCCAGCGCCCGCGTTTTCAGTTTGGAATACTTTGTAGTAGCGATTTATCTGTGAGTGGATTTATCTGTGATGAGGGGATTTATCTGTAATGAGAGGGTTTATCTGGGATGAGGGGATTTATCTGTGGCGAGGGGATTTATCCCCGTTGGGTTGCGAAGCAGCCCCAAAACCATCCGACACGGTGTATCAGGAAAACCCGGTTGTCTGTTTTTGGGCCCGCTGCGCAGGCCAACGGGGATAAATCCCCTCGCCACAGAGGTTCATCTTTCATCGGGTGATGGGCATTTTGTTTGGAAATGACGTTTTTTGCGTGTTATCTGCCGCTTTGCCACCTTGCCCTGCGCGCTTGCGTCTACGATGCTTGGATAACAACGACAACACCTGAGTAACCGCCATGAAGACCGTCGCCCAACTGCTCAAGCTCAAAGATCAGAAAAATCAGGAAGTGCACCAGATCAAGCCTGATCACATGGTGCTCGAAGCGCTGATGAAGATGGCCGAGAAAAACGTCGGCGCCTTGCTGGTGGTCGAAGACGATAAAGTGGTCGGCATCATCAGCGAGCGCGACTACGCACGTAAACTGGTGCTGCATGGTCGCTCATCCGTGGGCACGCCGGTGCGCGACATCATGGTGGCGAACGTGATCACCGTCGACACCCATCAAACCGTCGACACCTGCCTGGGCATCATGTCCGACAAACGCCTGCGGCACTTGCCGGTAGTAGAGGACGGCAAGCTGATCGGCCTGCTGTCGATCGGCGACCTGGTCAAGGAAGCGATTGCCGAGCAGGCCGAGCTGATCAAACAGCTGGAGCAGTACATCCGCGGGGAATAAATCCGCAGATCTAAAAGATCGCAGCCTGCGGCAGCTCCTACATTTGCCCCGTGTAGGAGCTGCCGCAGGCTGCGATCTTTTGATCTTGTTCAGGCTGGCCAATGCCGGGCGAACACCGGCGCCAGCACCGGATGCCGGTCAATCCTCTGCAACCACGCATAAAACCCCGGCCGTGTCTGACGCAAATGCTCGCGGCTGCCCGCCCAGCGCGTCACCACTGCCGCCAACACATCCAGCGCCCCCGGTGTTTCGTCATCCAGGTACAACTCGGCGGAAAACTGGTCGGCAAACACCTCCCAACTCCAGTGCAAACGCTCCCGCGCGCCGGCCATCAGGTTCTGCCGCGAGGCTTCGTCAGGCATCAGCAGCCAGCGCTCGGGGTAATCGACAACACCGATAGCGGCGTAGCAATTGCTGACGATGTAGACCATGCCACGAATCGCCTGATCGCGATCGGCAGCATCGGCCGGCAGCAAACCGGATGCCGGAAACGCCAGGCCCAGATGAATCAGAATCGCCGCGCTCTCGGTAATCGCACTGCCGTCGGGCAATTGCAGGGTCGGGATCTGTTTCAGCGGGTTGAGTGTGGCCAAGGCTTCAGCGGCTTCCGCGCTGGCCTCGATATCGATGAAGCGGTAAGCGATCTGGCACAACTCCAGCGCCGCTTCGATGGCGGCTGCGCCTGAATTGCGATGTCCGTAGAGCTGATACATATCTCCCCCTCCTGTTGGTGACTCATCCCCTGTGACGAGGGAGCTTGCTCGCGCTTGGCTGCACAGCCGTCATAAAATCAGACACTGCGGTGTATCAGTTGTAGTGCATTTGCACGGATCAGGTCTGCTTCGCAGCCCAGCGGGAGCTAGCTCCCTCGCCACAAGAGCAAGTTTGTCAGCAGTTGTATCGGTTTTGGCACGATTTTCCCATGCACTCGCGACTTGCGAATTCAAACTTCGCAAAACAGCGCTCAGGGTGCCTATCCCGCACCAAGAGCAATCATCGAACGCTATCCGCGTTCTTGTAAGGTGCGATGCCGAACCAAAAGTTCGTGTGTCCGAGCTGGCAACAAGGAGTTCACCGCGTGAATCTTCAATCGTTCTGCCGCATCACTGCCTTTGCATCCCTTTACGCCAATAGCCGAGTTCACCTGAACAGCACCGGCCACCTGCGCGTTTACTGTATTACCTGAACCCAACGAACAACCACTGTGCTTGGCGATGAGTTATTCGCCGAGCGCACAGCACTATTTATTTTTTAAATACAACGCTGAATTACATTGCGCGAGCCATGTATTAACCAGCACTCAACCGGATTGTCAGACAATAACTTCGGATGATTTATATTTGCACCAAAAACGCACCGACGACTGTAACTAAGCAAACATCCAACTATTGATTTCATTCAAACAAGAACAAGGAACAGTGCCTCTGACCCGCTAAAACATTGACCCGCACCAAATCAGTCCGCCATGCACCAGCAAGTGCCCGCACTGACAAGAGAGCAGCCGCTCTATCTCGCTGATCAGCCTGATATTGCGCCCGGCCTGACTCGCCCATGAAAAAGCCCCTGAGCAAGGGGCAACGGGATTGTATGCGCCGAAGATAAACAGGCCAGCCAACAAAACTTATATAAATGCGACATGGGTAACATCAATGAAATAACCCACCTGCATTTCAGCAACATTTGGCACAGCGGTTGCAAAACACAAACCGAACACCCCCTGTAGGAGCTGCCGCAGGCTGCGATCTGTTGATCTTGATATTGATCTTTAAAAACAGATCAAAAGATCGCAGCCTGCGGCAGCTCCTGCATATAGAACAACACCAGGGAATGGGTAATGAACAAACGAAGTCGATGGCGCCAAGCCAGTAAGTTTGCACGAGCCTTGTTAACCGGATAGTTCAACTATCGGCTTCTGCACACCTTGAAGAAAGTTGCACCCACCCACTCGAACATCCCCCACATGTTCGGACGGCACCTTATTGCCCTTCATCAACCCGAGGGAGCTTTAATGAACGATGCGGTAAAGCACAGAACCCTGCCGGGGCCGTTGCGGGAAGCGCCAATCCCGCCGCCCCCGGGCAGGCCGGCGTTTACAGCCAATACCTCGCAACCCGGTGGTTTGAATAAACAGCAGATGATGTTGCTGGTGGCTGTGTCGGCGCTGATACATGGCGGCGCCTGGTGGTTTCTCCAGCAATCGCGAACCGAGCCACTGCCGACACCGCCGCAGATTCCGGAAATGACCGTCGAGCTGACCAGCCCGACGCCACCGGCACCGCCCACGCCCGAGCCACCGCCACCTCCCCCGCCGGAACCGGAACAACCGGTGGAGGACGAGGACGCGGTCAAGCCACCACCCAAACCGGTGGAGAAACCCAAGCCGATCGAAAAACCGAAACCGGTCGAGAAGCCGAAACCGGTGAAAAAGGTCGAGCCACCGAAAGCCCCGCCCGCCCCGGCCCAAGCGGCCGCTCCCGCTGCGCCGGCCACCCCGAGCGCACCGCCGGCACCTGCCGCCGCGCCCGGTCCGGTCAAGGAATCGGCAGCCGTTTCCGGTCTCGCCAGCCTCGGCAACCCGCCGCCGGAATACCCGTCGCTGGCGCTGCGGCGCAACTGGGAAGGCAGCGTGGTGCTGCGCATTCAGGTGCTGGCCAACGGTCGCGCCGGTTCGGTGACGGTGAGCAAATCCAGCGGCAAACCGCAACTGGATGACGCCGCTGTCGCCGCCGTGAAGAACTGGAAGTTTATTCCGGCCAAACGCGGTGACACGCCGATCGACGGCTTCGCCACGCAGACCATCGATTTCAAATTGCCGCAATAACCGAACGCTCAATCAACGCACAACCGAATAACGCAAGCGAGGTATCACCATGAACGATTTGTCTTCGATGATTGTCCCCGGCGTGCTCTGGGGTCTGGTGCTGTTTTCCGTGGTCAGCTGGGCGATTCTGCTGGTCAAGTCGGCGCAGTACTTGCGGCAGAAAACCCAGAACAAACAATTCACTAAAGCCTTTTGGGGCGCGCCGGATCTGCTCACCGCCGCCGAACACGCCAGCCAGTATCCGGGCGCACTGGCGCGCATCGCCAGCAGCGGTTTCGAGGCGCTATTGGTAGAAGACTCGCCGCGCACCACGCAACAACTGGCGCACACCATCAACCGTTCGGATCGCCTGGAACGCAACCTCCGTCAGCAGATTCAGAAAGAACGCCGCTCGCTGGAAAACGGCCAGGCGATCCTCGCCAGTATCGGTAGCACCGCGCCGTTCATTGGTTTGTTCGGCACCGTGTGGGGAATCATGGAAGCGCTGAAAAGCATCGGCGAAACCGGTTCGGCCAGCCTTGAAGCGGTCGCCGGCCCGATCGGTCACGCGCTGATCGCCACGGGCGTGGGTATCGCCGTCGCGGTGCCGGCGGTGCTGATTTACAACTTCTTCCTGCGCCGCCTGAAACTCGCCTCGGCAGACATGGATGACTTCGCCCACGACTTCGACGCCCTCGCTTCGCGCAGCGCGTTTTCCATCAGCCGTCAGGCCATCGCCAGCAAAACCACAGCCGCCGTGCGGGAGGCCAGCTGATGTCGTTCTCTACTCAAGACAGCGATGAAGTGCTCAGCGAAATGAACGTCACGCCATTGGTCGACGTGATGCTCGTGCTGCTGGTGGTGTTCATTGTTACCGCACCGCTGATGACCAACGCGATCAAAGTGAATCTGCCGAAAACTGACGCCGTCGCCCCCGCCGAGAAGAAGGATCCGGTGGTGGTCAGCGTCGATCAGGACGGCAAGTTCTATCTGGCGAAAACCGAGCTGGCCCCGGAATCGCTGGAGGCCAGCCTCAAGGAGGTCAAGGCGAAGGACAGCGAGGTGCGCGTGCAGCTGCAGGCTGATTCCGCCGTCAATTACGGCCAGGTCGCTAAAGCCATGGCGTCCATCGAACGCTCGGGCATTAGCAAGATTTCGGTGATGACCACCCACTGAGTGCGGTGCCGGGCACGCCTTTCGAGACGCGCCCGCCACCGTTCGCTGAATCCCGTCGCAACCAGCCGACCGAAAAAACGCCAGGCGTCTTCGGAGGGGATCGGCTTGCTTGAAGAAAGTGGTTTTCCGCACGCGGTATCACCGAAAGCGGAGCAATGAGGGGCTCACAAGGCCAATTCGATAACGTCTGAAAAGTCGGAAATAACCATGCTGATGAACACTCCACGCTTCACGCTCAAACCTTTGGTGGCAACGATTTCTCGCCACCGTTTTGTTCCGTTTTATTTGGTGGCCATGGGGATGGGCGCCGGGACTGTGCAAGCGGCCGAGGACGACAATGCCGCCGTGCCCGCTGCGGCGGCAGTGGTTGCGCCGACCACGCAACTGCAACGGGTCGAAGTGACGGGTTCGGCGATTCGCCGGGTCGATGCGGAAACCGCCGTGCCGATCACCATTCTCAAGGCTGACGAGCTGCGCAAACAGGGCGTGACCACCACCGCCGAACTGGTCCAGCGCATCACCGGCAGCCAGTCGCTGAACAACAGCGCCGGCTCGGTCGGCGCAGCCACGGGCGGCGCCTCGTTCGCCGACATGCGCGGCATCGGCGCGAACAAGACGCTGGTGTTGCTCAACGGTCGACGCCTGGCCAACAACGCCTTGTCGGGCACCAACTCGGCCGGCGGCGCGGTGGATCTGAACATGATCCCGTTTGCCGCCATCGAGCGCGTGGAAGTCCTGCGGGACGGCGCCTCCGCGCTGTACGGCACCGACGCCATTGGCGGTGTGATCAACTTCATCACCAAGAAATCCATGACCGACGGCCAGTTGACCCTCGGCGGCGAAACCCCGACCCACAGCGGCGGCGGTGCCACCAAGGACATGAGCGCCAGTTGGGGTTATGGCGACCTGCAGGAAGACCGCTTCAACGTCCTCGGCGTGTTCAACTACAACAAGCAGCAGAACCTCGACGCCAACGACCGCTCCTTTGCCCGTGACTACGATCCCGGCCGAGGTCTGGATCAGACCTCCGGCACCGCGTTCCCCGGCAACTACAGCCAGAACGGCAATGCCACCAACCCGCTGGCCAATAGCAATTGCAACGGCCCGAACCTGGTAGCGCGCGACGGTTTATGCCGTTTCAGTACCCGCGAATTCATCGACCTGCTTCCGCAAACCGAGAAGACCTCGTTCTTCGGCAAGACCACCGGCAAACTGGCCGACGATCACAACGTCAATCTCGAATACTTCTGGTCGCGCAACAACAACGCCACCGCTGTCGGCCCGGCGCCGTTGACCGGTTTGAGCCTCGATGGCTCGTCGCCCTACTACCCCGGCAACGGGATCACACCGGGCCCGACCGGTTTTGCCCTCGACCCGACGCAACCGGTCGACGTCAACTGGCGCGAAACCGCTGCTGGCCCTCGTGAATCGAAAGACCAGAACACCAGCCAGCGCTTTCTGCTGAGCTTCGACGGCCTGGTCGGCGGCTGGGATTACAACGTCGGCGCCTCGTACAACCAGAACAAGATTGTCTCCAGCGTCACCAATGGTTATGTCAGCGATCAGGCGATGATTGCCGGTCTGGCCAGCGGCTTGCTCAACCCGTTCGGCGCGCAGTCGGCGGCCGGTCAGCAATACATCGACGATGCCGCGTACCACGGCGCCTACTCCACCGCCGTCGGCCGGGTCGCCGGTTTCGACGGGCGCATCAGTCGCGAGATCGGCGACTGGTTCGGTGCCGGCCCGTCCGGTCTGGCGCTGGGTGGCGAGTACCGCAAAGAGAAATTCCATCAGGATTTCTCGCCGTTTGCCGGCGACATCCAAAGCCTCGGCATCGATCCCAACGGCAGTGTCGAGGGCGACCGCAGCGTCAAAGCCGCGTATGCGGAAATCAACGTGCCGGTGCTCGACAGCCTCGAACTGTCCGCCGCCGTGCGCCACGACAGATACAGCGACTTCGGCAGCACCACCAACCCGAAATATTCGTTCCGTTATCAGCCGCTGAAAGAGCTGGTGGTGCGCGGCGCCTACAGCGAAGGTTTCCGTGCGCCATCGCTGTACGAGCTGTATTCGCCGCGCAGCATCACCTTCACTCAGGGCTTCTACAACGACCCGGTGCTGTGTACCGGCGGCGTCGTGCAACCGGGCGGCAACGGCGGACGTGATTGCGGTCAGCAGTTCCTCAATCAGATTGGCGGCAACCAAGATCTGGCCCCGGAGAAGGCGCGTAACGTGACCCTGGGCTTCGTTTATCAGCCGGTCAACAACCTCTCGGTCGGCCTCGATTTCTGGTGGATTCACATCTCCAACCAGATCCAGCCGTTCCCGGAATCCACCGTGTTTGATCAGGCCGGCTCTTACCCGGACCGCTTCGTGCGCAACGCCGACGGCACGCTCAATTACATCGTTACCGGCAACGCCAACCTCGGCATCGTCGAAACCAACGGTGTCGATGTGTCGCTCGACTATCGCTTCCCGAACACGCCGTACGGTCAGTTCGGGCTGGGGCTGCAAGGCACCTATGTCGACGAGTACGACTTCCAGAGCACCATCAAAGGCCCGTTCACCGACAAGGTTGGCGACTTCCGGGGTGACGGCGTGATCGCGCGCTGGAAACACAACCTCACCGGCAGCTGGACCTTCGGTGCGGCACGGGCGTCGCTGACCAACCGCTTCACCACCGGCTACAACGACTACGACCGCGATACTCACGCGACCGTGGCGTCGTATTCGGTGTGGGACCTGTCGGCCGGCTACACCTTCGACAAGGTGCTGGATGTCGATGCCGGGATGAAGAACATGTTCGACCGCAACCCGCCGTTCTCCAACCAGGCCTACAACTTCCAGAGCGGCTATGACCCGCGCTACACCGACCCGCTGGGCCGCACCTTGTTTGCGCGCATGACGTACCACTTCTAACCAGAAACAGAACACATCTCCCCCTGTGGGAGCGAGCCTGCTCGCGAAAGCGGTGGATCAGCAAGAGAGATGTCGGCTGACAAGACGCCTTCGCGAGCAGGCTCGCTCCCACATTGGGTCCGTGGACTTTCAGGGATTTTGAGGAGTGATTGCATGAGTTTTTTGCGCAACATGACTGGCCTGCTGCTCGGCAGTGCGCTGCTGTGCTCCGGCACCTCGGCGCTGGCCGGCGGCAGTTATGCGCTGACGGTGTATGGCGAGGCGCCGAAGTATCCGGCGAACTTCCAGCATTTCGATTTCGCCGATCCGCACGCGCCCAAGGGAGGTTCGCTCAGCCGTGCGTCGATGGAAATCGGCCAGTACAACTACATCAGTCCGTATGCCGATCAGGGCATCTCCGTGGTGCAGGTCAACGATTGGGTGTACTCGCCATTGGCGTTCCGCTCGCTCGACGAGCCGTACACCGTTTACGCATTGGTCGCGCAGCAGATCGAGCGCGACCCCGAGGGTTTGTGGGTGCGTTTCACCCTCAATCCAAAAGCACGTTTTGCCGACGGCACGCCGATCACCGCCGAAGACGTGCGCTACACCTTCAACCTGCTCATGACCAAGGGCAGCCTGAGTTATCGCCAGCAATACGCCGACGTCCAGGACGTGCTGATCGAAGGCCCACGCCAGGTACGTTTCACTTTCAAGAACAACCTCAACCGCACCTTGGCGCTGGACCTGGCGACGATGCGCATCGTCCCCGAACACTGGTGGCAAACCCGCGACTTCGCCAATGGCGGCGGTTTCGAGCCACCGCTGGGCAGCGGCCCGTACCGGGTGAGCAAGGTCGACGCCGGGCGCAGCATCAGTTTCCAACGCGACCCGGACTGGTGGGGCAAAGACCTGCCGGTGAGTCGCGGGATGTACAACTTCGACACGCTCACGGTGAATTTCTACGGCGACACCGACGTCGCTCGGCAGCTGTTGCAGGCCGGCGCGTTCGACTACAACCGCGAGTTTTCCTCGTCCGGTTACGTGGTCGGCTACGACAGCCCGGCGTTGCGCGACGGTCGTTTGCAGCAATCGATTCTGGCGCCGGAAAAACCGACGGCGGCACAAGGCTTTGTGTTCAACCTGCAGAACCCGATCTTCGAGAATCGCCGCGTGCGTCAGGCGATCAGCCTGCTGTGGGATTTCGAGTGGACCAACAAGCAGATGATGCGCGGCTTCTACGTGCGCCAGAACAGCTTCTGGCCGAAGAGCGAAATGGCTGCCACTGCGCTGCCTGACGCCGAGGAAATGAAGATCCTCGAACCGCTGCGCGGGCAGATCCCCGACGAGGTCTTCACCGAGGTTTATCAGGCGCCGAAAACCGATGGCAGCGGCTACATCCGCGACAAGCAACTGCAAGCGCTGAAACTGCTCGCCGAGGCCGGCTGGACACCGCAACACAATCGCCTGGTCAACGCTGCCGGCGAGCCCCTGGAGTTCACCTTTCTCGACGGTCAGGGCGGCTTCGACCGCATGCTGTTGCCATTCAAACGCACCCTCGCGCAGATCGGCATCACCCTCAATCTGCGGCGCATCGATTCGGCGCAATACGTCAACCGCCTCAACGCCCGCGACTACGACATGATCGTCACCAGTTTTCCGCGCAGCGGCGATCCGATCGTCTCCCCCGGCCGCGAGTTGTACAGCCTCTACGCCTCGCAAAGTGCCACGCAAGTCGGCAGTTCCAACTCGATGGTGCTGGCCAATCCGGCGGTCGATCAACTGATCGACGGGCTGGTCCAGGCCAATACCCGCGACGCCATGGTGCATTACGCCCGCGCCCTCGACCGGGTGCTGCAATGGGGTTACTACATGATTCCCAACTACTACTCCAAAGGCACGCCAACGGTGTACCAGAACCGCTTCGGCATGCCCGCCGTGCAACCGGCCTACGACGAAGGCCTCAACACCTGGTGGGAGGTGTCGGCCAAGGCGCTGACCACGCAACAGATGCACACCCAGCTTGCGGGGGGCCAGTGACATGCTGCGTTATTTGAGTCGACGTTTGCTGCTGATCATCCCCACGCTGCTGTGCATTCTGGTGGTGAACTTTCTCATCGTGCAGGCCGCGCCGGGTGGCCCGGTGGAGCAGGCCATTGCGCGTTTGCAAGGCTTCGGCGGGCACAGCATGGGGGGCGGTGGCGAGGTCGCCGCGATTGGCGGCGCGGGTCGCAGCAGCCGTGGCCTCGACCCGGCACTGATCGAGGAAATCAAACACCATTACGGCTTCGACAAGCCGATGCATGAACGCCTGTGGCTGATGCTGAAAAACTACGCGCAGCTGGATCTGGGCAGCAGTTTCTTTCGCGGCGCCAAGGTCACCGACCTGATCGTGCAGAAGCTGCCGGTGTCGCTGTCGCTGGGCTTGTGGGCGACGCTGATCACCTATCTGATTTCGATCCCGTTGGGCATTCGCAAAGCGATCAAAAACGGCAGTGCGTTTGATGTCTGGAGCAGCACGGCGATCATCATCGGCTATGCGATGCCGGCGTTTCTTTTCGCGATTCTGCTGATTGTGGTGTTCGCCGGTGGCAGCTACGTCAATTGGTTTCCGGTGCAAGGGCTGGTCTCGGATAACTTCGACAGCCTTGGCACGCTGGGCAAGATCGGCGACTACCTCTGGCACTTGGTATTGCCGGTGACGGCGTTGGTGATTGGCGGCTTCGCCACGCTGACGATTTTGACCAAGAACAGCTTCCTCAACGAGATCAGCCGCCAGTACGTGATCACCGCGCGGGCCAAGGGTTTGACCGAGCGCCGCGTGCTCTACGGCCACGTGTTTCGCAACGCGATGCTGTTGGTGGTCGCCGGTGTGCCGTCGGCGCTGATCGAGGTGTTCTTCGCCGGCTCCCTGCTGATCGAAACCATCTTCAACCTCGACGGCCTCGGGCGCATGAGCTACGAGGCGGCGGTGTCGCGCGACTATCCAGTGGTGTTCGGCGCGCTGTTTCTGTTCACCCTGTTCGGCCTGTTGATCAAGCTGATCGGCGACCTCTGCTACACCCTGCTCGACCCGCGCATCGACTTCTCGGCGAGGACTGCCTGATGTTCACTCTCTCCCCTCTCGGCCAGCGTCGCGTCGCGCAGTTCAAGGCCAACCGACGCGGACGCTGGTCGTTGTGGTTGTTTATCGGTCTGTGCCTGATTTGTCTGGGCGGTGAATTGATCGCCAACGACAAGCCGTTGGTGATCCGTTATCACGAGGCCTTTTACTTTCCGATCCTCACTGATTACCTGGAAACCGATTTCGGCGGCGAGTTGCCGTTTCAACCGGACTACGCCAGCGGTTACGTGCACAAACTGATCGAGGATCAGGGCGGCTGGATGCTGTTTCCGCCGATCCCGTTCAGCTACGACACGGTCAATTACGACCTCAGCGAACCGGCGCCAAGCCCACCTACTTCGAGCAACTGGCTGGGCACCGACGATCAGGCGCGCGACGTGTTGGCGCGGGTGATTTTCGGTACGCGGATTTCGATCCTGTTTGCGCTGATCCTCACTGGCATCAGTGCGCTGATCGGCATCGTTGCCGGGGCGTTGCAGGGTTATTACGGCGGTTGGGTCGATTTGCTCGGGCAACGCGTGCTGGAGATCTGGTCGGGGCTGCCGGTGCTGTACCTGCTGATCATATTGTCCGGGTTCGTCTCGCCGAGTTTCTGGTGGTTGCTGGGGATCATGGCGCTGTTTTCCTGGCTGGCGCTGGTCGATGTGGTGCGCGCCGAGTTCCTCCGTGGGCGCAATCTCGAATACGTCAAAGCCGCGCGGGCGCTGGGCCTGACCGACAACGAACTGATGTGCCGGCACATCCTGCCCAACGCGATGACGTCCACCCTCACCTACCTGCCGTTCATTCTGACCGGCGCGATTGCGACGCTGACTGCACTGGATTTTCTTGGCTTCGGTATGCCGGCCGGCACTGCGTCGCTGGGTGAGTTGATCGGTCAGGCCAAGCGCAATCTGCAAGCACCGTGGCTGGGGCTGACGGCGTTTTTTGCCTTGGCGCTGATTTTGTCTTTGTTGGTTTTCATCGGTGAAGCCTGCCGAGATGCCTTTGATCCGAGGAGCTGACATGCAAGACAATTTGATCGAGATCCGTGACTTGCGCGTCGCCTTCGCCGGGCAGCAAGTGGTGCACGGTTTGAACCTCGATATTCGCCGGGGCGAATGCCTGGCGCTGGTCGGTGAATCCGGCTCGGGCAAGTCGGTGACGGCGCATTCGATTCTGCGTTTGTTGCCGGGTAATAACGTCAGCAGCAGCGGCACGATCCGCTACAACGGTGTGGATTTATTGCACGCCAGCGAGCAGCAAATGCGCGGTTTGCGCGGCAACCGCATTGCGATGATTTTCCAGGAACCGATGACTTCGCTGAACCCGTTGCACACGGTGGAAAGGCAGGTCAGCGAAGTGCTGGAAATTCACAAGGGTCTGAAGGGCCGCGCCGCCCGTGAGCGGACTTTGCAGTTGTTGGAGCTGGTCGGTATTCGCCAGCCCTTGCAGCGTTTGAAAGCTTATCCGCATCAACTTTCCGGCGGTCAGCGGCAACGGGTGATGATTGCGATGGCGCTGGCCAACGAGCCGGAGCTGTTGATCGCTGATGAGCCAACCACGGCGCTGGATGTCACAGTGCAGCAGAAGATCCTCGAGTTGCTCATCGAGTTGCAGCAGCGGTTGGGTATGTCGCTGTTGTTGATCAGCCACGATCTCAATCTGGTGCGGCGCATTGCGCAACGGGTGTGCGTGATGCGCCACGGCGAGATCGTCGAGCAGGCGGATTGCGAAACGCTGTTTCGCACGCCGCAGCATCCTTACAGCCGCTTGTTGATCGAGGCGGAACCGAGCGGTGCACCGGTGCCGAGCAAGTTCGAGCACAACCTGCTTGAAGTTGATGATTTGAAGGTCTGGTTTCCCCTGCCCAAAGCGCTGTTCAGCCGCCAGCAGGAGTACATCAAAGCGGTGGACGGCGTCAGTTTCACCCTGCAACGCGGCAAGACGTTGGGGATTGTTGGCGAGTCCGGTTCGGGCAAGTCGACGCTGGGCCAGGCGATCCTGCGGCTGGTCGAATCCGAGGGCAATATCCGTTTCGGCAACAAACAGCTGAGCCTGCTTAATCAGCGTTTGATGCGGCCGTTGCGCCGGCAGATTCAAGTGGTGTTTCAGGATCCGTTCGGCAGCCTCAGCCCACGGATGTCGGTGCAGCAGATCATTGCCGAGGGCTTGCTGACCCATGGCATTGGCACCGAGGCCGAGCGGGAGGTGGCGGTGATTCGGGTGCTGGAGGAAGTCGGCCTCGATCCGCAGAGCCGATATCGTTATCCCCACGAGTTTTCCGGTGGCCAGCGCCAGCGTATTTCCATCGCCCGTGCGCTGGTGCTGGAACCGGCGCTGATTCTGCTCGATGAACCGACCTCGGCGCTGGATCGTACGGTGCAGAAGCAGGTGGTGGAGTTGTTGCGCCAATTGCAGATCAGGCATGGGCTGACGTATTTGTTTATCAGCCATGACTTGGCGGTGGTGCATGCGCTGGCGCATGACTTGATGGTGATCAAGGACGGCAAGGTTGTGGAGCAAGGTTCTTCACGCGAGATTTTCGCCGCACCACAGCACCCCTACACCCAGGAACTGCTGAAAGCCTCCAGCCTCGCGATCCCCCGCAAAATCACGGAAACCGCCGAATCCCTGTAGGAGCTGCCGCAGGCTGCGATCGTTTGATGTTGGTGTTAAAAACAAAATCAAAAGATCGCAGCCTGCGGCAGCTCCTACAGGGGGATGGGTTTATTTTTTTTGGCCGGTGCATCCAAACGCCTCTGCCATGGGTAGTCCTTGTAACAGCCCGCTTCGGCTGTCAGCGGTTTACCCATTCTGGAGAAACATACTGATGAACATCACCCAACTTATCTGCCTCAGCGGTTTGCTCGCTGCCAGCGCCACGACCTTCGCCCAAAGCAGTTATCCCGACGCAATCAAAGTGCCGGATGGCCACAAGATCGCGATGGAAACCACTGGCGTCGGCGAGATCACCTACGAATGCCGCGACAAAGCCAATGCCCCGGGCCAGACCGAGTGGACCTTCGTCGGCCCGAAAGCGGTGCTCAATGATCGCAGCGGCAAGCAGGTCGGCACCTACTTCGGCCCGCCAGCCACCTGGCAGGCCAAGGACGGTTCGAAAGTCACCGGCACGCAAATGGCTGTGGCGCCGTCGAGTCCGGGCAACCTGCCCTATCAGTTGGTCAAGGCCAATCCTGCCGAGGGTAAAGGTGCGATGGCTGGCGTGAGTTACATCCAGCGTGTTGCGCTTAAGGGCGGCGTGGCGCCGGGCAGTGAATGCACGGCGGCGAACAAGGGCCAGCAGGCAGTGGTGAAGTATCAGGCTGATTATATTTTCTGGGCCGCGAACTGACCCCTCAGACTTATCCTAACCCCCTGTAGGAGTGAGCCTGCTCGCGATAGCGGAGTGTCAGCCGGCATATGCGTCACTGACACACCGCTATCGCGAGCAGGCTCACTCCTACAGGGAATGGGTTGTCTGGATGTTTGGGGAATGTGAGCTAGATTGCACGACATGTCTTTAGCCCGATCCACGTTTGATTACGAAGCCCGTCTCGCCGCCTGCGCGCGCGGCGAGCGTGCGGCCCTGCGCGATTTGTATGTGCAGGAAGGCCCGCGTCTGCTCGGCGTGGCCAAGCGGCTGGTGCGCGATTCGGCGCTGGCGGAGGACATCGTTCATGAGGCGTTCATCAAGATCTGGAACGGCGCGGCGGGGTTCGATCCGGCGCGGGGTTCGGCGCGTGGCTGGATGTTCAGCGTGACCCGGCATCTGGCGCTGAACCTGCTGCGCGATCAGGGCCGCGAGACGTCGCTTGGCGATGAGCATGAGTCGCTTGGCGATGACGAAGACGATGGTTTTGACGCCCAGGCCCATTCGGCACGCATCCATCGCTGCCTTGAACAGCTTGAGCCACAACGTCGCAATTGCATCCTTCACGCCTATGTCGACGGCTATAGCCACGCACAGATTGCCGCACGTCTCGACACGCCGCTGGGCACCGTCAAAGCGTGGATCAAACGCAGCCTCAACGCATTGCGGGAGTGCATGGGATGACCACTGAATCAGCGCAGGAGCGTGATCAACTGGCTGGCGAATATGTGCTCGGAACACTGTCGCCGGAACAGCGGACCGAGGTGCAACGACGCTTGCCAAACGAACCCGAATTGCGCACGGCGGTGGATGCCTGGGAACGGCGTTTGCTGGAGCTGACGGATCTGGTCCCGTCGCAGCAACCGTCGGCGCTGTTGTGGCCACGAATCGAACGCAGCATTGATCGGCTCTCGCAGCAAACTTCGACAACTTCATGGTGGAACCTGCTGCCACTGTGGCGCGGTTTGAGCGCCGTCGGTTTGGCCGCAACGTTGATACTGGGCACGATCCTGCTGACCCAGACCACGCCGCCACCGAGCTATCTGGTGGTGCTGGTCGCGCCGCAGGACAAGGCGCCAGGTTGGGTGATCCAGGCGAGCAATTCGCACGAGATTCAGTTGATTCCGCTGGGGCTGGTTGAGGTGCCGGCGGACAAGGCGCTGGAGTTCTGGACCAAGGCCGATGGCTGGCAAGGGCCGGTGTCGTTGGGGTTGGTCAAACCCGGGCAGGCCTTGTCGGTGCCGCTGGACAAGTTGCCGCCGTTGCAACCGAACCAGTTGTTCGAGTTGACGCTGGAAGGCGCCAACGGTTCGCCGATCGGCAAACCGACCGGGCCGATCCAGGCCATCGGCCGCGCCGTCAAAGTGCTGTAATCCCCCATGTAGGAGCTGCCGCAGGCTGCGATCTGTTGATCTTGTTTTTTAAGGGCAACATCAACAGATCGCAGCCTGCGGCAGCTCCTACATGAACCATCATCGGTGTCGATGTTTACCATCACGGCAATGAAGTTCTCATAAAAAATCTCCGGCGTAACATCAGCTCCATACCAACCAACAACACCCCGGAGCACACCCTCATGAAACGCCAGACTCTTCTCGGTATCGCTTTCTCGGTCTTCGCTATCAACGCTTTCGCCGCCACCCCGGCGCATACCATGATCGCTGAAGGCGGTTCGGACAAACTGATTGAAAGCCGTGTGGCTGAAGGTGGTTCGGATCGTTTGCTGGAACGTCGCGTCGCTGAAGGTGGTTCGGATCGGCTGCAAGAACGTCGCGTTGCTGAAGGTGGCTCGGATCGTCTGCTCGAACGTCGCGTTGCTGAGGGCGGTTCGGATCGGCTGCTTGAACGTCGCGTTGCCTGAATGCATGGCGGCAAGCGCAACACCCCAGAGAAACCCGGCTCCCTTGGCCGGGTTTTTTATGTCTGGCGGCTTTATCCGGCCTTGGCCATGCAGCGTTTGTAGCGCTCGTCCACACGCTTGGCAAACCACGCCGTGGTCAGTTTTCGGGTGATTTTCGGGCTTTGCAGCACAATCCCCGGCAACACTGCACGCGGCAGCTTTTTACCCTCCGCTTGCTCAGCCAGTTCGAACACCCGTTGATAGAGTTTGGTTTCTTCGAATTCGAGGGTTTTGCCCTTCTCCAGTTGATCGCGAATGCTCGGGTTGCGCATGCCCAATGACTTGCCGAGGGTGCGCACCGCCAGTTCGGTGCTGCCGGGCATGATCGAGTCGTAGCGAATCAGGTCGCCGTCCAGCGCCAGCGGGATGCCCGAGGCGCGGCTCACCGCGTTTTGAAACGCCGCGTTGCGGCTGGCGTACCAACCGGCGTTGAAGTCGGCGAAGCGATACAGCGGCTCGCGGTAACTCACCGGATAGCCAAGCAAGTGGGCGATGCCGAAATACATACCGCCGCGCCGGCTGAACACTTCGTGACGGATCGTGCCGTCCACCGGGTACGGATAATCCTTGGCGTGCTGTTCGGCAAATTCGATGCTGACCTGCATCGGTCCGCCGGTGTGTACCGGGTTGAAGCCGCCAAACAGCGTGCGGCCCATCGGCACCCTGCCGATGAAGTCGTCGAAAATCGCGCTGAGTTCTTTTTCACTACGCGCCGCGTTCAGGCGTTCGCTGTAGGTCTTGCCATTGGTTGAGCGCACTTGCAGCGCGCCACTGACCAACAAGCCGGGAATGTGCACTTTGCCGGCGCGGCGGTCGATTTCGTCGCGGGCGATCTTGCCCAGGCCGGGTACCGTGGGGTCGGCCTGAAAGGTCGATTCCTGTTCGGCGACAGCCAGTACCGAGCACAGATTCTGCGTGGTCGGGCTGATGTTCTGCGCGGCAAACGCGGCGTAGATGTCAGTGGCCCAACCTTGCCGGTCAGGGGTTTTCGCCGGCATCAGCCGGACGATTTCGGCCTTCACTTCGGCGGGTGCACGCGGCACCGGTTCGCTGCTGCGCTGGCCAGCGCAACCGGCGAGTACCAGCAATGTCGCAAGCGTGATCGATAATCGATGGTTGTGCATGTTGCTCCATCCAGTCCATTAAGCCCGAACACCATACACAATCCGTGTAGGAGCTGCCGCAGGCTGCGATCTTTTGATTTTGATTTTAAAAAAACAGATCAAAAGATCGCAGCCTGCGGCAGCTCCTACATGGTGTTATGGGGAGTAGTGACAAACTGATTGCAAAACGTTACTGAGAAAACATATCATTTGCACCTGGAGTCGCATTTGCGCAAGGAGTTCCCGCGCCGCCCTTACTTTTTCTCACCGGCCGTGCGCCTCCAGGTACGAAACATGCCCGCTCCAGCCCGAATCGGCGTTCCTTTTCGCCCGACGCTTCTTGCCCTGCTGTGCTCCCTGACCGTTACCGCTCACGCCGCCGAAGGCGATAACAAAGAGTTGGTGCTGGACAACGTCAACATCAACGCACAAGCCCCGACGCCAGACGCCCTGCCCCCGGTTTACGCCGGTGGTCAGGTTGCTCGCGGCGGTCAGTTGGGCGTGTTGGGCAATCAGGACATGATGGACGTGCCGTTCAGCGCCGCGTCCTACACTGAACAACTGATCCAGGATCAGCAGGCCGAAGACGTCGCTGACGTGCTGCTCAACGATTCCTCCGTGCGCCAGGCGTCCGGTTTCTCCAACCAGGCGCAGATCTTCATGATCCGTGGCTTGCCGCTGACCGGCGATGATATTTCCTATAACGGCCTCTACGGCGTGCTGCCACGGCAGATCATTTCCACCGACGCTCTGGAGCGCGTGGAAGTGTTCAAAGGCCCGAACGCCTTCATCAATGGCGTGACCCCAACCGGTTCCGGCATTGGCGGCGGCGTCAACCTGCAACCAAAACGCGCCGGTGACGTGCCGTTGCGCCGCTACACCACTGACATCAATAGTGAAGGCCGCGTCGGTCAGCACTTCGACATCGGCCAGCGTTTCGGTGAAGACAACCGCTTCGGCGCGCGGGTCAACCTGTCCCAGCGCGAAGGCGACACCGCCATCGATCACGAGAACCAGCGCTCGAAACTGTTCGCCATCGGCCTCGATTATCGCGGTGATGCCCTGCGCCTGTCCGGCGATTTCGCCTACCAGAAAGAACGCGTCAACGGTGGCCGTAACTCGGTCAACCTTGGTACTGCCACGCACATTCCGGACGCGCCATCGGCTGACACCAACTACGCGCCGAAGTGGGGCTACACCGACATCGAAGACACCTTCGGCATGCTCCGCGCCGAGTACGATCTGAACGACAGCTGGACTGCCTACGTCGCCGGTGGTGCCAAGCACACCCGTGAAGTCGGGCGCTACAACTCGACCACGCTGGTCGGCAACAACGGCGCCTCGAACACCACTGGCTCGTTCATTCCGCATGACGAAGACAACACCAGCGTCATGGCCGGCCTCAACGGTAAATTCAACACCGGCGCGGTCAGCCACAAGCTCAACTTCGGCCTCACCGGCATCTGGGCCGAACAGCGCAGCGCCTACGATTTCGACCTGACCAAGTACGCCAACAACATCTATCACCCGGTGGAAGCGCCGTCGCCAGTCGGCAACTTCTCTGGCGGCGATGTCAACGATCCGGGCATCGTCGGCAAGACTTTCAACCGCAGCGCCGCAATCTCCGACACCCTCGGTTTCTTCGATGATCGCCTGTTGGTCACCGCCGGCCTGCGTCGTCAACAACTGGTCGTGCAAGGCTACAACTACGCCAGTTACGGCAGTGGCAGCCGCAAGTCGGCCTACGACGAATCGATCACCACGCCGGTCTACGGCATCGTCTTCAAACCGTGGGAACACGTGTCGTTCTACGCCAACCACATCGAAGGCCTGGCGCAAGGCCCAACCTCGCCGACCAGCACCGGCGGCTTGCGCGTGACCAACGGCAACGAGGTGTATGCACCGGCCCGCTCCAAGCAGACCGAGGCCGGGGTGAAAGTCGACATGGGCACCTACGGCGCGAGCCTGGGCGTCTATCGCATCGAGCAACCGAGCGACGGTTACTGCGAGATCAACAGCGCCACCACCTGCACCTACGTGCGTGAAGGCGAGCAGGTCAATAAAGGCGTAGAAATGAACGTCTTCGGCGAACCGATCAGCGGCCTGCGCCTGATCAGCGGCCTGACCTTGATGGACACCGAACTGAAGAACACCCAGAACGGCGCCAACGATGGCAACCGTGCGATCGGCGTGCCGACCTTCCAGTTCAACGCCGGCGCGGATTGGGATGTGCCTGGCCTGCAAGGTGTAGCGCTGAATGCGCGGATGCTGCGTACCGGTGGTCAGTACGCCGACGCGGCGAACAATCTGAGCCTGCCGACCTGGAACCGCTTCGACGCTGGCGCGCGTTATGCGTTCAAGGTCTCGGAGAAGGACGTGACCGTGCGTCTGGGCGTGGAAAACCTGGCGAACAAGAAGTATTGGGAATCGGCACAGGGTGGGTATCTGACGCAGGGTGAACCGCGTGTGGCGAAGTTGTCCGGCACTATTGATTTCTAACGCTGAAAAAAGCCCCTCACCCTAGCCCTCTCCCGGAGGGAGAGGGGACTGACTGGAGTGTTCTTTCGAGTTACGCCGACCTGAACCATCGTGTCGAACTCAGGTTTTGAAAGCCCCCCAATCGGCTCCCTCTCCCTCGGGAGAGGGCTGGGGTGAGGGGCCCGGATCTACGCCACGCAACAGTCCCCCTGCCGAACACCCGAAAAAGGCCCCGCAGCCTCACCGCTGCGGGGCCTTTTTCCGTCTGGCCGATCAACTGGCCACCCGCTCCTTCTGATCCATACTTGCTGCACAGCAAACGAAGGACAATCCCATGAACCGCAGCGACGTCCTGATCATCGGCGCCGGCCCCACCGGCCTGGTGCTGGCTCTGTGGCTGAGCAAACTCGGCGTGCGCGTGCGCATTATCGATAAAACCTCGGCGCCCGGCACCACCTCGCGGGCGCTGGCGGTGCAGGCGCGGACGCTGGAGTTGTATCGCCAGCTCGATCTGGCCGACACCGTGGTGCGCAACGGCCATCGCGTGGCGGCGGCGAATTTCTGGGTCAACGGCAAACCGGTTGCGCAGTTGCCGCTCAATCGCATCGGCGAAGGCCTGACGCCTTACGCGTTCGTCGAAATCTTCCCGCAGGACGAACACGAACGGCTGCTGATCGATCGTCTCGAAGACTATGGCATCACGGTGGAACGCAACACCACGCTGGAAAGTTTCGAGGAAAACGGCGACGGAATTACCGCACATTTACGCCTGCCCGATGGTGAGCAGGAAGTCTGCCAGGCCTGCTATCTGGCCGGTTGCGACGGTGCCCGCTCGGTGGTGCGCAAAACCCTCGATGCGGATTTTCCCGGCGGCACCTATCAGCAGATTTTCTATGTCGCGGATGTGCTGGCGAGTGGGCCGGCGCTGAATGGCGAGTTGCATCTGGACCTGGATGAAGCGGACTTTCTCGCGGTGTTTCCACTGGCCGGCGAAGGCCGTGCACGGTTGATCGGCACCGTGCGTGACGAGCGCGCGGATTGTGCCGAAACCCTGGAGTTTTCCGATGTCAGCAGCCGTGCCATCGAACACCTGAAAGTGCACATTGAGGACGTCCACTGGTTTTCGACTTACCGCGTGCATCACCGCGTCGCCGAACACTTTCGCCAGGGCCGCGCGTTTATGCTCGGCGATGCCGCGCATGTGCACAGCCCGGCAGGCGGTCAGGGCATGAATACGGGTATCGGCGACGCGATCAATCTGGCGTGGAAGCTGGCGGCGGTGCTCAGTGGCGGCGCCGAAACGAGCCTGCTCGACAGCTATGAAGCCGAGCGCATCGCCTTCGCGCGCCGGCTGGTGTCGACCACCGACAAGGTCTTCAGTTTTGTCACCGCCGAGGGTCGTCTGGCCGATCTGCTGCGCATGCGCGTGGCACCGTTTCTGATCCCGAAAATGGCCTCGTTCGAAGCCAGCCGCGAGTTCCTCTTTCGCACCGTGTCGCAAGTCACCCTCAACTATCGCGGCATGCCGCTGAGCCACGGCACCGCCGGCCACGTGCACGGCGGCGACCGCTTGCCGTGGGCGCATGATGGTGAGGGGGACAATTACGAACCGCTACGCCAGCCGTGCTGGCAAGTGCATGTGTATGGCGACACCAGCGACGAGATGATCGCCTGGTGCCACGAGCATCATTTGCCGCTGCATGTGTTCGACTGGCGCCCGGCGTTTGAAACGGCGGGGTTGGGGCGTAACGGCTTCTACCTGCTGCGTCCGGATACCTATGTGGCGATTGCCGACAACAGCGCCGACCCGAAAGTGATCGAACGCTACTTCCGCGATCACGGCATCCGGCCTTTCTTCAACGGTTCATAAAAAAGATCGCAGCCTTCGGCAGCTCCTACAGGGAATATGCAGGAGCTGCCGAAGGCTGCGATCTTTTGATCTTTAAATCAGATCCCGGCCAACGCCAGATCCATCGCAAAGTAGGTGAAAATCAGATCCGCACCCGCGCGTTTGATCGCGCCGAGGCTTTCACGCACCACACGATCTTCATCAATCGCCCCGGCCTGCGCGCCGAACTTGATCATCGCGTACTCGCCACTGACCTGATACGCCGACAGCGGCAAGTTCGAGGCTTCACGAATGTCGCGGATGATGTCGAGGTACGCGCCGGCCGGTTTGACCATCAGCGCGTCGGCACCTTCCTGCTCATCGAGCAGCGATTCACGCAGCGCTTCGCGGCGGTTCATCGGGTTCATCTGATAACTTTTGCGGTCGCCCTTCAGCGCGCTGCCACCGGCCTCGCGGAACGGGCCATACAGCGCCGAGGCGAATTTGGTCGAATAGGCCATGATCGGAATCTGGGTGAATCCGGCCGCGTCCAGTGCCTGACGAATCGCCCGCACCTGGCCGTCCATCGCCGCCGACGGCGCGATCACGTCAGCACCGGCGTGGGCCGCTGCCACGGCTTGTTTGCCGAGGTTGATCAGGGTCTGGTCGTTGTCGACTTCATGGTGGTGCATCACGCCGCAGTGGCCGTGATCGGTGTACTCGCAAAAGCAGGTGTCGGACATCACGATCATTTCCGGCACGGCATCCTTGGCGATGCGCGACATGCGCGAGACCAGGCCGTCTTCGCGCCAGGTATCACTGCCGTTGCCATCCAGATGATGCGACACGCCAAAAGTCATCACCGATTTGATCCCGGCACGGGCATAGCGCTCGATCTCGCTGGCCAGTTTGCGCTCGGGAATACGCACCACGCCGGGCATGCTTTTGATCGGCACGAAGTCGTCGATTTCTTCTTCGACGAAAATCGGCAGCACCAGATCGTTCAGGCTGAATTCGGTTTCCTGGAACAGGCTGCGCAGGCTCGCATTGCGGCGCAGACGGCGGGGACGTGCTTCGGGGAACTGACTGGACATGGGGCCTTTCCTGAAAAAACGGCAGATGAGACGAAAGTCGTAGGGGGCGAAGCTTATGCCTTGCGGGGGTTGCGGTACAAACCTGGATCAATCAAGAGTGCATTACCGGGCACGCAATAATCCCTGTGCCGCAACACCAATCCACTGTGGGAGCGGGCTTGCTCGCGAAGGCGCTGTGTCAGCAACAGATCCGTCAACTGACCGGATGCTTTCGCGAGCAAGCCCGCTCCCACAGGGGGATATGGGGGGTCAGGAGGGGATCGTCAGGCCACGGATGACCGCCGGGCGGGCAAGGAAGCGCTCGAGCACGCGGGTGACGTTGGGGAAGTTCTGGATGCCGACCAGATCACCGGCCTCATAGAAGCCGATCAGGTTGCGCACCCACGGGAACGTGGCGATGTCGGCAATCGTGTAGCGCTCGCCCATCAGCCAGTCGCGGCCTTCCAGGCGGGTATCGAGGACTTTGAGCAGGCGTTTGCTTTCGTCGACATAACGATCACGCGGGCGCTTGTCTTCGTAATCCTTGCCGGCAAATTTATTGAAGAACCCCAACTGACCGAACATCGGGCCGATACCGCCCATCTGAAACATCAGCCACTGCAGGGTTTCATAGCGCACCGCGCCTTCCTGCACCAGCAACTGACCGCTTTTGTCGGCGAGGTAAATCAGGATCGCGCCGGACTCGAACAACGGCAGCGGCTGATCCTCCGGGCCATGCGGGTCGAGGATCGCCGGGATCTTGTTGTTCGGGTTCAGCGAGAGGAACTCCGGCGACAACTGATCATTCTGGTCGAAAGCGACCTTGTGCGGCTCGTACGGCAGGCCGATTTCTTCGAGCATGATCGACACTTTGACGCCGTTGGGGGTCGGCAAGGAATAGAGCTGAATCCAGTCAGGGTACTGCGCCGGCCATTTCTGGGTGATCGGGAACGCGGACAGATCGGTCATGGGAAGCATCCAGTCACAAATTGAACCCCGATCATAATGTAGGAGCTGCCGCAGGCTGCGATCTTTTGATCTTGAGCCTTCATGCAGGATCAAAAGATCGCAGCCTGCGGCAGCTCCTACATGAACCGTAACATCCTGTGGTTAAGCTGCGACCAGACCGTTGGAGGTTGCCGCTAAAGTGCGGGATCGAACCAAATCGGCCTCAGTGGACTCTGAGCTAGGTCTTTGTAGCAGAGGAAGCTGGTCACGACAGGGAAAACACTCAGTGCTGGAAGCCTGCGGTGTAAAGGTTTGTCAGCCTTAATCGAATTTGCTGAAGAACCCCTTATTCCATGACGAACCTGATGAGATTCGCCAAACGCTTCAAACATCGCGCCTATGTGGCGCTGCCCTCGCTGCTGGCGGTCAGTGCGTTAATGCTGTCGCTGGAATCCAGCGAAAGTCGCGCGCAACCGGTAGACGGAACACAGACCCTGGTGTTCCTGCGCCATGCCGAGAAACCTGCCGGCGGTCTCGGCCAGCTCAACTGCCAGGGTTTGAACCGCGCGATCGACCTGTCGACACTGCTGCCGGAAAAATTCGGCAAGGCCGATTACGTGTTCGCCGCCAACCCGACGCGCAATGTCGAGGAAGGCGAGCTGGACAACTCCTACAGCTACATTCGTCCGCTGATGACCATCAGCCCGGCGGCAATCAAGCTTGGCCTGCCGGTGAACATCGAGTTTTCCGCCAATGACACCAGCGATCTGGCCCGCGAACTGACCGCCGACAAGTATCACAACTCGACGATTTATACGGCGTGGTCGCACGGTTATCTGCCGGAATTGATCAACAAGGTTGCCGGCAAAGCCGTTGGCGGCAAGCAGAGCATCACCGACGACTGGTCGGGTGATGACTTTGACTCGCTGTATGTGCTGACGCTGACCTGGCACAACGGCAAGGCGAGTTTGCAGAGCCATAGCTACAAGCAGGGGCTGGATCATGGCAAGGAAACCTGCCCGACCTGAGTCACTTGTTGCCTTTACGAGCCTCATCGCTGGCAAGCCAGCTCCCACAGTTATCGTGGATATCCATAATCTGTGTACACCCACAATACCTGTGGGAGCTGGCTTGCCAGCGATGAGGCCGGCAAAAACACTGTCAATCTTTCTGGTTCACCCGCTCGCGCAAATACTCAAGCACCGCCCCACGCTCCCCGGCAAACTCGATCCGCCCGCCCTTCTTCTCGCGCTGAAACACATACATCGGGTCGTAATACTCGCGCAGCAAACCCTCGATCCAGCCACGATGCAGATCCACCGCACCGCTGCGCGCCTGTTCGATCAACGCCGCTTCCATCAACAGCAACATTCGCTGATGACGCTCGCCACCAAGGCGTTTCTGCACGTTGTTGAGGCTTTCCAGCAGCCGCTCCGAGAACAAGGTAAAGCCCTCCTCCCCATGCACCGTCGCAAATTCCGCCGAAAGATCCACCACGTAATCGCGCAGAATCCGCTCCACGCGATCTTCGAAACGGTCTTCGAGCCAGATCATCGGGTACTGCTGCATACCCTGATACAACGGTAGCGGCAAGGCACAACTGCCGACCACCCGGCTCTCATCCTCCAGCACGAACTGCTCGATACCGGCATCACGTTTTTTCAGAATGTCGATGGCCAGACGGTTTTCAAAATCGATGTTCGACGGCTGCCCGGTGGCGCGTTTGCCGAAACTGGAACCGCGATGATTGGCGTGACCTTCCAGGTCCAGACCATTGCGCAACTGCACCAGCACTTCGGTCTTGCCGGTGCCGGTCATACCGCCGAGCAAAACGAAATCACATTGCGTGATGGCCTGCTCGGTGGTGTCGATCAGAAAGTTGCGCATCGCCTTGTAACCACCGCCGACGCGCGGATAGTCGACACCTGCTTCGTCACGCAGCCACTGTTGAGTAATCTGCGAACGCAGGCCGCCACGAAAACAATAGAGATAACCATCAGGATGGGCGCGGGCGAAATCAGCCCAGGCCTGGATGCGCTCGGCCTTCACCGCGCCGCTCACCAGTTGATGGCCCAATTCGATGGCGGCCTGCTGACCGTGTTGCTTGTAGCAGGTGCCGATTTTTTGCCGTTCGAGGTCGTTCATCAGCGGCAAGTTGATCACGCCGGGGAACGCGCCTTTGTCAAACTCGACCGGCGCACGCGCATCCATCAGCGGCCGGTCGTTGAGGAAAATGTCTCGGTAGTCAGTGCAGTCGCGGAGCATCAGATCACCTCGACTGCGTTCGTCTGTCGCTCAACCAGTTCGCCGATTGGCGCCAGGTTCAGGCCCAGTTCGGCGGCGACACGAAGGAACTCGGCATCGCCCTCGGGGGTGACGGCAATCAGCAGGCCGCCACTGGTTTGCGGATCGCAGAGCACGCGTTTGTGCAGCTCCTGCACACGCCCGACCTTGCTCGCATAGCTGTCGAAATTGCGCAGCGTACCGCCAGGTACGCAGCCCTGATCGAGGTAATACTCGACGCTGTCCAGCCGTGGCACGCGGTCATAGGCGATGCGCGCGGTCAACTGGCTGCCGTCCGCCATTTCAACCAGATGCCCAAGCAGGCCGAAACCAGTGACGTCGGTCATCGCCGTGACACCGGCCAGTTTGCCAAAGCGGCTGCCGGGTTTGTTCAACGTGCACATCCAGTCGCGAGCGACGCCAACGTCGGCGGCGCGCAATTTGCCTTTCTTCTCGGCCGTGGTGAGGATGCCGATGCCCAGCGGTTTGGTCAGGTACAACAGGCAGCCGGCGGTGGCGGTGTCGTTGCGTTTCATGTGACGTTTTTCCACCAGACCGGTGACGGCGAGGCCGAAAATCGGTTCCGGCGCATCGATCGAATGCCCGCCCGCCAACGGAATGCCCGCCGCGTCGCACACCGCGCGGCCGCCACGAATCACTTCACGCGCGACTTCCGGCGCCAGCACATTGACCGGCCAGCCGAGGATCGCAATCGCCATCAGCGGATCGCCGCCCATCGCGTAGATATCGCTGATCGCGTTGGTGGCGGCAATGCGGCCAAAATCGAATGGATCATCGACGATCGGCATAAAGAAGTCGGTGGTCGAGACCACACCGCGCTCGGCATCGATCTCGTATACCGCCGCATCATCACGCGAGGCATTGCCGACCCACAGTTTCGGATCGAGGTTCTGCGCACCGCTGCCGGCCAGGATCACTTCGAGCACCTGCGGGGAAATCTTGCAGCCGCAACCGGCGCCGTGGCTGTATTGGGTCAGACGAATCGGCTCGCTCATGGGGAGTTCTCTGGCAGTTAATGGGGCCGATTCTAGCAGAGCCCGGACAGCCGGACCGAAAGCCACAGATCAAAGGATCGCAGCCTGCGGCAGCTCCTACATAGATCCCCTGTAGGAGCTGCCGCAGGCTGCGATCTTTTGATCCTGAAAAAAAACCGCCCTCACGGGCGGCTAAAAGTGCTTCGACCCTTAATCAGAAGCCAAGGCTGAAGCTCACCGTCATCGCATGGTCATTGTTGTCATTCGACAGTTGCCCCGAATAACCAATGCCCAGCTTGCCGGTCGGGCTGATCTGGAAGTCGACACCCGCTTCGACAATCGCGCTGTCCTTGGCAATCGGCACGCCCTGCGTGCTGAACGAGGCGCCGCCGTCGATGAAGCTCAGGTCGGCGTCAGGCTTGGTGTCGCCAAAGGCATGCCGCCAGCCGATGGCCGCGCGCGGGGTGAATTGCCCGCCGTTGGCCAGGGTGATGACTTTGCCGGCGCGCAAGCCGAGGGTCGAGAAGGTGATGTCCTGATCGGCCTCAGCCCTCAGACGCCCCTCCCCGCCTTTTTCCTTGGCCTTGTCGCTGTCGTAGTTGACGTACGCCAGGCCGGCGAAGGGTTCCAGGGCAACCCCGGCGGCTTCAATCGTGTAGCCAACTTCACCGAATACCTGCGCGCTGCGGGCGTCGTAGTCAGCCTTCAACCGGTCGTTGTAAGTCCCGACGCTGACGTCGCGTTTGGTTTCGATGTCGTGCCAGCTGTACGCCGCGCCAAGGCGCACCGCCAGAGCATCGAACTGCGAGTTGAGGTATGCCGCCAGGTGGTAGCTTTCGACGGTGGCATCCGAGCGACGATCATGGGCATCGAGGTCGCTGCGGGTGTAACCGGCGGCCATGCCCACGCGCCACTGGTCATCGAGCTGCTTGTCGGTGCCGAGCATGAAACCGCTGAGGTTGCGATCGAGTTTCGCGCTGTTGCTGTCGCCATCCGACTCACCCCAAGCGCCGAGGGCGCGGGCCCAGCCGACCATTTCGCCGTGGCAACCGTTGCTGCTCAACTGGTTGTCGCTCGGTGCCAATGCACGGCGTGGATCATCGGCTGCGCTGCACGACGGCTGGCGCATACGGTCGTTGACCGCTTCGCGCACGTATCGCGAATCTTCGAGGATGGCGCTGGCGGTGCTGGCGTGGATCTCCCCGGACAGACTGTCGAAGGCATTACGCGCCCCGGCGACACTGAGGTTGACGATTTGGTTCTGCAACGCCGCGCCCGCTGCACCGTTGCGCATCAACGCCGAGGCAGTGTTGCGCTGGTTTTTGGTAGCGGCGACATCGACAAAGGAATTGCCGTTGCGACTGACCACCAGATTGACCGCGTCGGCGTCGTACACCAGTGCCGAATCGAGGAACGCGTATTGCGGCAGGTCTGCGGCGCTGAAGGTCCCGACCACACCGCCACCGGCGGTGATCAGCGAGTACACGGCATTGCCGGTGAACGGTGCCAGCGAGTTGACTTGCAAGCCGCCGCCCAGCGTCGCTGTGCCACCGACCGCCAACGGCGTGGCGGTTGGCGAGCTGACGGTCAGGGCCAGTACGCCGTCGGAGGCGTTGGTCAGGTTGCCGGCGACACTCAACGTGCCCGCCTCGGAACCCGATTGCACGACGCCGTGGTTGACGACCGAGCCGACGCTGCCGTTACCGCTCAGACCGGCGCCATTGGCCACGGTGACTTGCCCGCCCAACGACGCCCGCGACGAGCGGCTGCCGACTTGCAGCACGCCTTGATCGACCGCCACAGTGCCGCTGAACGGGTTATCGCCGGTCAACTGCAAGGTGCCGGTGCCGCGTTTGGCCATCGCGCCTAGACCGCTGAGGCGCCCGTTGAACTGGCCATTGGCGTTCTGCTGGAACACCAGCGTGGCGTTGTCTGTAATGTTGCCCTGCAAGCTGGTGGAGTTACCGACCAGCGTACCGCCACTGACCGTGGTGCCACCGCTGTAAGTGTTGGCGCCGCTCAATACCAGCGTGCCGGAATCAAGCTTCTCGATACCGCCGGTGCCCACCAGCGGTACGGAGATTTCTGCACTTGCGCCAGAGTTGACGCGTACCGGTGCGAGGCTGCCGTCCGGCCCGTTGACCGGCGTCAGGCTGCCACCGGCACCTGCCGTCAGGCTGTAGCCATTGGCGAGGAATTGCAGGCCGGTGAAGTTCTGATTGCCCTGCACGGTGACCGTACCGCCCTGCCCGCCAAATACCGCGAACTGACCGTTCGACGCCAGCGCCTGAGTACCATTCGGATCGGTCCAGTTGGTGCCAGGCCCCCATACGCCGCTACCGCCGCCGATGCTGCCATCCGGATTGGTCTTGCCACCGTTCCAGAACTGCACCTCACCCGGCGTACCTTGCACCAGCAGGTTGATCTGGTTGGCGATGGCGGTTTGCAGCGTCAGATTGCTTGCCGACACCGGCAGGCTGCCGTAGACCAGACCGTTGTCGGTCAGGCTGCCGCCGTAGCTGAACAGTTGATAGACACCGGTCCCGAAGCCGCCGGCGTTGCTGACATTCAGCGTGCCGTCGAGGGTCAGGTTGCCGGCCACGTTGACCACGGTGGTCGAGCTGGTCGCCGAGCCGAGGCTGAAGTCCAGATTGGTCCCCGACGATAACGCCAGCGCACCGACCGACAACGGCGTCGCCGTGCCGCCGCCGACCAGCGTTGCTCCGTTGGCCAGTTGCACAGCACCGCTGAGCTGGCCACCGCCCGCCAGTTTCGCACCGCTGGCAACGTTGACATTGCTGCTGTTGAGCACGCCATTGACCCGCAGCGTACCGGCCTGCACCGCCGTGCTGCCGGTGAAGCCGTTGTTGCCGCTCAGGAGCAATTGACCGCTGCCGGTTTTGTTCAGCGTGCCAGCGCCGGTGAGATTGCCGGTGTAGCTGCCATCGGCGTTTTGTTCGAAGGTCAGCGTGGCATTGTTGACGATTGCACCTTGCAGGCTGCTGGTGTCGCCACGGGTGCTGCCGCCGTTCAGCGCAGTGCCGCCGCTGTAGGTATTGGCGCCGCTGAGTACGAGGTCGCCAGAACCGTTTTTCAGCAGACTGCCGTTGCCAGTGATCGCGCCGATCAGCGTGGTGTTCTGATTGCCGGCAAGGGTCAGTTGCGCGCCGAGGTTAATGGCGTTAGCCAGTTGCAGCGTCGAAGTGCTGTCGAGCGTGCCGTTGCCGGCCACGTTCAATGCACCGCTGCTGATCGCGCTATTGTTGCCGAGAATCAGCGTACCGCCAGCGAGTTGAGTGCCGCCGCTGTAGCTGTTGTTGCCGTTGAGGGTCAGGCTCGAAGCGCCGGCCTTGAGCAGGCTGCCGCTGCCGCTGACGTCGCCATCCAGGGTCAGGGCGTTGGAGCCGGCGACGGTCAAGCCACCGTTGACCACCACATCATTGGCCAAGGTCACAGCGGCGTTGCTGTCCAGCGCCGTGCCATCGGCGGCGGTCAAAACGCCTGTGCCGAGCGCAGCGTTATTACCCACCACAATCTTGCCGCCATTGAGCGCGGTTCCGCCGGTGTAGCCGTTGGCCGCGTTGAGCACCAGCGTACCGGTGTCGTACTTGCCGAGGGTGCCTGCGCCGTTGAGCGCGACGCCAATGGTAGCCGTGGCGTTCGGATCGACGCGGATCGAAGCGTTGCCCATCGAACCGTTGACCAGATTCAGCGAGCCCGCCGTGCCGTTCACCAGGCTGTAGCCGTCGGTGACGAACTGCATGCCGGTGATGGTTTGCGCGCCGTTGACGGTGACCGTGCCGGCCGCGCCCTGGAACACCGCGAAGTTGTTGCCCCAGCCTTGGTTGGTGGTGCCGTTGACGTCGGTCCAGTTGGTGGTGCCAGTCCCCCAGGTGCCGCTGCCACCCTCGACCGAACCGTTGGCGACCAGCTGATTGCCGTCCCAGAACTGCACGGTGACGCCCGGTGCAGTCACCAGCAGGTTGATCTGATTGGCCAGCGCGGTTTGCAAGGTCAGGTCGCCCGGCGTCACGCTGCCCGGCACGGTTCCGATCAGCATGCCGTTGTCGGTGAGGCCGCCGGTGTAGTTGATCAGGCGATAGACGCCGCTGCCGAAGCCGCCGATATCAGTGACGTTGAGGTTGCCGTCGAGGGTCAGATTGCCGCCGACGTTGACCAGCGCATTGCCGCCACCTGCGACCGGTGTGCCAAGGCCGACGTCGAAGTTGGAGTTGCCGTTGAAGGTCAGCGAACCGACATTCAACGTGCTGCCGGTAACGCCCGCCAGATGAGCGCCATCGGCCACCGTCACGGCACCGCTCAAGGTGCCGCTGCCACCGAGGGTGCCGCCGTTGTTGACCAGCACATTGCCGCTGGCCAGCGAGCCGTTGACCTGCAGGGTGCCGGCGTTGACGTTGGTGTCGCCAGAGAGGGTGTTGATGCCCGTCAGGGTCAATGTGCCGCTGCCCAGCTTGGTCAACCCGCCCGGATCGATACCGTCCCTGAGGACGCCAGCGAATGTACTGCTCTGGTTGTTGCCTCCAATGCTCAGGGTGTCAAAGTCACCTATGCCCACCGTGCCGTCACCGGTCAGGCTGCCGATGCTGGTCGAATCACCGATATTGAGCGTGGTACCGGCGGCGAGATTGACACTAGCGTTATCGCCCAGCGCGGTGCTGCCGACGGTGTTCAGGCTGCCTCTCAACACATCGATCAGACCGTTGAAAGTGTTGTTGCCACCAAGACTCAGTACCGCCAGGCTGTTCATGGTCAGCGTGCCGCTACCCGCAATCACGCCGTTCAGGCTCAGGGCGTTGTCACCGGTGACGCTCAAATTGGCGTTGACGTTGATGTTGTTGGCCAGTGTCCGTGGTGCGCTGTTAGCGATCGTTGCATCGCCCGCGACCGTCAACGCGCCGCTGCCCAATGCGCCGTCAGTGCCGAGCGTCAGCGTACCGGCGTTCAGCGTGGTGCCGCCCGTGTAAGTATTGATGCCGGTGAGCGTCAGGTTCGACGCGCCGTTCTTGATCAACCCGCCCGCGCCACTGACCACACCCGCGAGGGTCAGGTTATTGCTGCCGGTGTTGCTCAGATTGGCGTTGAGCACGACGTTGTTGCCCAGGCTCAACGCACTGTTGCTGTCCAGCGCCGAGGCACCGGCCACGGTCAGGTTGCCCAGACCCAGCGCCGAGTTGCTGCCGGCGGTCAAAGTGCCGGCGTTCAGGGTGGTGCCGCCGAGGAAGTTGTTGTTGCCGCTGAGGGTCAGGTTCGATGCGCCGTTTTTGCTCAGACTGCCGGCGCCATTCACAGTGCCAGCAAGCGTCAGATCCGCCGTGCCGACGATGCCGAGATTGCCGGCCAGGTTGACCGCGTTGTTCACCAACACCGCCGTGCTGGCATCCAGCGTGGTGCCGCCCGCCGCGTTCAACGTGCCGGAACCCAGCGCCGAGTTCGACGCCAGAATCAGCCCGCCGGCATTCAGCGCGACCGGGCCGAGGAAGGCGTTATTGCCGCCAAGGGTCAGGTTGGCCGCGCCGTTCTTGATCAGGCCACCGGTGCCGCCGATGACGCCGTTGAGGGTCAGCGCATTGCTGCCGACCACGGTGAGGTTGCCGTTCAGTGTCGCGGCGTTGGCCAGGGTCACCGCCGCGTTGCTGTCCAGTTGTGTGCCGGCATTCGCCGTCAACGTGCCGGTACCCAGCGCAGTGTTGCTGCCGACGATGATTTTGCCGCCGTCCAGTTGCGTGCCACCGGTGTAGGCATTGGCGCCGCCGAGTACCAGCGTGCCGCTGTCGAGTTTATTGAGAATGCCGCTGCCATTGATATTGGCGTTGATCGTCGCCGTCACGCCCGGATCGACGCGCAACGAAGTGGTACCGCCAGTGCCGTTGACTGCAGTGAGTTGCCCCGCCGCGCCGTTGACCACGTTGTAGCCATCGGTGAGGAACTGCATGCCGGTGAAGGCTTGCGTGCCGTTCACCGTCACGGTGCCAGCGGTGCCTTGGAATACCGCGAAATCACCGGCCCACGGCTGGTTGATCAGGCCGTTGGCATCGGTCCAGTTGGTGCCGACCGCGTTCCACGTGCCGCTGCCGCCATCGACCACACCGTTGGCAATGGTCTGGCTGCCGTCCCAGTAACGGATATTGACGTTCGGTGCCGACACTTGAATGTTGATCTGATTGGCCACGCCGGTCTGTACCACCAGATCGCCGAGGCCATAACCGACCGGCACGCTGGCGACATCCAGACCCAGATTGGTCAGGGCGCCGGTGTAGTTGAACAGGCGATACACACCGACACCGAAACCGCCGGCATCGGTGACGTTGAGATTGCCGTTGAGGGTGAGGTTGCCGCCGACATTCATCAGCGACGTGGTCGACGGTGTTGCCAACGCGACATCGACGTTGCTGCCGGCCGCGAGAGTCAACGCACTGGCAGACAGTTGGTTGCCCGACGACAAGGCCAGATGGCCGCCGCTGTTGATGTTGACGCTGCCAATTGCCGAACCGGTGCCGGTGAGGGTACCGCCGGTGTTGACGTTGACCTGCGCACTGGCCAGCGAACCGCTGAGGTCGACGGTACCGCCATTGATCGCGGTGTTGCCGGTGATGCCGTTGATCCCGGTGAGGTTCAAGGTGCCGCTGCCGACTTTGACCAGGCCACCGCTGCCACTGAGATCGCCGTCGAAGGTGCTGGTGACGTCGCCGCTGCCGACGGTCAGCAGGTTGCTGCCGGTCAGTTGCACACTGCCGCTGCCGGTCAGCGCACCGAGGCTGGCGTTGCTGCCCAGATTGAGCCCGGCGCCGGCGCTGATGTTGACCCCGGAGGTATTGCCCAAGGCGTTGTTGTTGAGCGTGGTGACGCTGCCGGAGATGATGTTCAGCGCACCGGTGAAGGTGTTGTTGCCCGCCAGGGCCAGGTCAGACAAACCGTTTTTGGTCAGGTTGCCGGCACCGTCGATGATGCCGTTCAAGCTCAAATCGTTGTTGCCGGCGACGGTCAGCCCGGCGTTCAAAGTGATCGCGTTGCCGATGCCGAACGACGCGCTGTTATCCAGCGTCGCCGCGCCGCCGACGATCAATGCGCCGCTGCCCAGACCGTTGGCATTGCCCAAGGTCAGCGTACCGGCATTCAAAGTGGTGCCACCGCTGAAAGTGTTGTTGCCGTTAAGGGTCAGATTGGCAGTGCCGTTCTTGATCAGTGGGCCAGTACCGCTGGTGACGCCGCCGAGGGTGAGATTCTGCGTGCCGCCCACGGTCAGTCCGGCATTCAGGGCGACCGCGTTGTTGAGGCTGACCAGCGGCGAGTTGCTGTCCAGCGTCGACGCGCCAGCGACGGTCAATGCGCCAGAACCCAATGCCGAACTGTTGCCGACGGTCAGTGTGCCGGCGTTCAGCGTGGTGCCGCCGAGGTAGTTGTTGGCGGCGTTGAGAATCAGATTGGCCGTGCCGTTTTTCACCAGGCTGCCGGCACCGCTGACCAGACCGGTCAGCGTCATATTCGCTGTGCCGCCGATGTTCACGGCGCCGGCCAGCGCGACGGCGTTGTTCAGGCTGACGGCCGTGTTGGCGTCCAGCGTGGTGTTGGCCGCCGCGTTCAACGTACCGGAACCCAGCGCGGTGTTACTGCCGACGATCAGTTTGCCGGTGTTCAACACGGTGTTGCCAAAATAAGTGTTGGCGCCGTTGAGGGTCAGATCGGCAGCGCCGTTCTTGGTCAGCCCGCCGATTCCGGCGACCACGCCGCCGAGGGTCAGCGCATTAGTGCCGCCCACAGTCAGAGTGCCGGTGAGGTTGACGTTGTTGGCCAGCGTCGCGGCGGTGCTGGCGTCTAGGGTGGTGCCGTTCGAGGCGTTGAGTGTGCCGGTACCGAGGGCGGTGTTGGAGCCGACAATCAGCGAACCGGCATTCAGCGCCGTGGTGCCGGTGTAGGTGTTGTTGCCGCTGAGGGTCAGGCTCGAAGCGCCGGTTTTGATCAGCCCGTTGCCGCCACTGATCACCCCGCCAAGGGTCAGTGCGTTGGCGCCGCCGGCGGTGAGGTTGGCGTTGAGAATCACGTTGTTGTTCAGGGTCACGGCCGAGCTGCTGTTGAGCGTGCCCGCGCCTTCCACCGACAAGGCGCCAGTGCCCAGTGCTGCGCCGTTGCCGACGGTGAGGCTGCCAGCATTCAGCGTGGTGCCGCCGCTGTAGGTGTTGGTGCCGTTAAGCGTGAGATTGGCGGCGCCGTTTTTCACCAGTTGGCTGGCGCCGCTGATCACCCCGCCGAGGGTCAGCGCGTTACTACCGCCGATCCCCAGGCTGTTGTTGAGGATGACGGCGTTGTTCAGGGTCACCGCCGCATTACTGTCGAGGGTAGCTACACCGCCCACGGTGATGTTGCCGCTACCCAGCGCCGCGTTGGCGCCTGCGGTGATCGTACCGGCGTTCAGCGCAATGGCACCGAGAAAGGTGTTGGCGCCGTTGAGAATCAGGTTGGCTGCACCGTTTTTAGTCAGCCCGCCGCTGCCGCTGACGATGCCGCCGAGGGTCAGGTTAGCGCTGCCGCCGACATTGAGATTGCCGCCGAGCGAGACCGCGTTGGTCAATGCAACTGCGCTGCTGGCATCGAGTGTGGTGCCCGCCGCCGTGGTCAGTGCGCCGGTCCCCAGCGCCGTGTTGGAGCCGACAATCAGCGTGCCGGCATTCAGTGCGGTGCCGCCGGAGAAGGTGTTGTTGCCGCTGAGGCTCAGGTTCGCCGTGCCGCTCTTGATCAGGTTGCCGGCACCGCTGACGACGCCGCTCAAGCCCAATGCCTGGGTGCCGCCAATGGTCACGCCGCCGGCCAGTGCGACGGCATTCGCCAGTGTCACCGCAGCAGTCGCATCCAGCACAGTGCCGGCCGCCGCACTCAGTGCGCCGGTCCCCAGCGCGGTATTGCTGCCAACGAACAACGTGCCGGCATTGAGGGCGGTGTTGCCTGAGTTAGTGTTGTTGCCGGTCAGGGTCAGGCTGGCGGTGCCGGATTTGGTGATGCCGCCAGTGCCGCTCAACACGCCGCCGAGGGTCAGCGCATTGCTGCCGAGCACGTTGAGCGCGCCGGTCATGCCGATGTTATTGGCCAGCGTCACGTTGGTGGTGCTGTCGAGGCTGGTGCCGGCGGCGGTGTTCAGCGCACCGCTGCCCAGCGAGTTGTTATTGGTCACCAGCAGGCTGCCGGCGCTCAGGGTGGTGGTGCCGGTAAAACCGCTGTTGGCGCCGCTGACCGTCAGGCTGCCGCTGCCGGTTTTGGTCAGGCCGCTGCTGCCGCTGATCAAGCCGCCGAGCGTCAGTGCGCCCGTGCCGCCGGCCGTCAAGGTGCCGCCGAGGTTGATGGCGTTGGCCAGGCTGATGGTGCCCGGTGCGCTCAGCGTTGTCGCGCCGGTGACGTTGAGGCTGCCGGTGCTGAACGCCTGATTGTTGCTGACCTGCACGGTGCCGCCATTGAGCGTGGTGTTGCCCAGATAGGTGTTGGCAGCGCTGAGGTTCAACTGGCTGGCGTCGAGTTTGGTCAGGCCACCGCTGCCGGAAATCACCCCGCTCAGCGTGGTCGCGTTAGTGCCTTGCACCGTCACGCCGCCAGCGCCGAGGGAGATCAGGTTGCTGATGTTCAACCCGGCATTACTGGCCTGCAGAATCCCGCCGTTGGACGTGAGCACGCCGCTGCCGAAGGTGGCGTTGTTGTTGAAATTGGCGATACCGCCGTTGAGCGTGGTCGCACCGCTGACCAGTGGCCCCTGCAAGGTCCAGGTGCCGCTGTTGAGGGTCAGGTTGTTGAAGTTGACGTAGGTGGCGCTCGATGCCGTGCCCGTCCCGGTGATACCGCCGCCGACGCCGCCCGGGTTTTGCAGGATCAGACTGTTGGTGCCGCCCAAACCACCATCGACCGTGCCGGTCGGAGCGAACGTCAGGTTGATGTTGATCAGGCCGCCAAGCCCGACACTGACTTGCACGCCGTCACCGACCTGCACCGAAGAACCGGTCACCGCGGTGAAGGTGTTGGTGCTCCCCGCGCCCATCGACACACCGCCGGTAATCGCACCGGCGTTGGTGAAGGTGTTGCCCGCCGCTGAGGTTTCGAAGGCAATACGGCCGTTGATCACACCGGTGTTGCTGTTGGTCATGTTGACCTGCGAGCCACCGTAGACGCCGATCACCGGAGTATCGGCCAGGGTGATGCCACCGATCGAGAGTCCGGTCGAAGTGATGGTGCCGTTGTTGGTGAGGGTGGTGGTGCCGGCAGCGGCGTTGTTCACCGCGATGGCCAGGCCATTGACGCTGGTCAGGTTAAGCCCAAGCAACATGCCGGTACCGCGCATGATCGCGCCCGTATTGTTGAGCACATTGACCGTGCTGGTCGCGCCGTTCCCGATAAATGCACCGCCGCTCAACACCGATATCAGCCCAAGGACTGCCGGATCCATGATGCCGGAGTTGTTCAGGGTGATGCCGACCCCCGTCAGATCCATGACATGCCCGCCAAGGGTCGCGTTCATCTGCGCGCCGCTGTTGACGTTGACCGTCAGGTTGTTCGTGGCACTGGCGAAGTCGTTGGGAACCAGTGGCAGTGGCGGCACCCCCGTGCACGTCACGATTGAACCGGCCGTGGAGCATGTGGCCAGCGCAGGGGCACTGATCCCGCCGAACAGCAGCCCGGCGACGCTCAGATGCACAGCAAGGGAAAGAGGGGAAAAACGCGAAACGAGGGCAATACCAAACCTTGCTTCCACGGGCTACTCCTTGTCGTGGCCAATTTCTTCCTTGAATGCGTGCAAAGCCGCGCTTATTCCACACGCGAATCAAGACTGCGACGGTCATCACAAAACCGTTGATTGGGGACAAAGCTAGTAGACGCCCGGCAATGGGGCACGGATTAAATGGTGTTAATACTTTAATACTAGAGGCGTCTGGAATAAGCGTTTCAGCCCGTATCCACGGGGCTCCAACCCGCCGCAGCCACCTGTAGGAGTGAGCCTGCTCGCGATAGCGGAGTGTCAGTTAACGGATACTTTTCTGACACACCGCCATCGCGAGCAGGCTCACTCCTACAGGGGTTTTGCGGTAATCAGGTATTGCTGATCAGTCCGTCAGTTAAATTTGCGAATTCATCGATATTTCATGGCATTGAAAAAACTGGTACGGCTTGTGCAAACGTTTGCGTAACGTCAATCTCAAGGTTTTCGTAACAAAACCGTACAAGCCCACGGAACACGGGCTTCGATCCGCAAAAAAGGACTTTGAATGCACACCGCATCCCCCTTTCGCGCACCATTTGCGCGCACGTTTGCTGTTTCCTTGCTTCTTACCGGCGTTACCGGACTTCTCAGCGCCAGCGCTTTCGCTCAGCCCGCGCTACCAGAAGAATCCGCCCAGGGCGAAGCCCTCAGCCCGGAAGCCAGCCCGCCGAAAAAAGGCGAATACCTGTCGGACTGGTACAACCAGGATCTGATGCTGATCGGCAGCAAAGACATCAGTTTCGGCCCGCAGCCGTCCGACGACATCTACCTGGAATACGAGTACTTCGGTCGCAAGGGTCCGTTCGAACTGTACGGCTACATCGACGTGCCGAAAATCTTCAACATCGGCAACAGCCACGACAAAGGTGTCTGGGATCACGGCTCGCCGCTGTTTATGGAACACGAACCGCGTATCTCCATCGACTACCTCGCCGGCCGCAGCCTGGCCATCGGCCCGTTCAAGGAATGGTACGTCGCGTTCGACTGGATCTACGACCACGGCAGCCGCAAAGAGAACCGCGCCAACACGCTGTACAGCGGTTTCGGTACCGATATCGACACCCACTCGCGGGTCAATCTGTCGGCCAACCTCTACGGTCGTTACCAGTGGGAAAACTACGGCGCGAGCAACGAGTATTCGTGGGACGGCTACCGCGCCCAGCTCAAGTACATCGTGCCCATCGACAAATTCAGCAACGGCGCTTCGCTGACCTACATCGGCTTCACCAACTTCGATTTCGGCTCCGACATCCACAAGGACAACCCGGCACGCACCGCCAATGCGACGGTGGCGACCAACGTCTTGCTCTACTCGTTCACCCATTTGCGCTTCACCCTGGTCGGGCGTTATTTCCACAACGGCGGCAACTGGGAGGACGGCAGCGAGCTGAACTTCGGCGACGGTGATTTCCGCGCACGTTCCAATGGCTGGGGTTACTACGCCGGTGTCGGTTATCAGTTCTGATTTTCAGGAGGTTTCATGCAAGCAATCACGCGTCTGACCCTGGCCGGTCTGGCCCTGCTCTCTTCTACCGCCGGGGCGGCCGAGGCACCGATTCAACCGAAGGTAGTGCTGATCACCATGTTCGCCCCCGAGGCGCAAAACTGGATTGATCGTCTGCAGCTGAAGCAGGAAATCCGCGTACCGGGTCTGTCCGCCGAGTACCCGAACATCCGCTGCAATGCGCAGCAGGTGTGCCTGTTGACCACTGGCATGGGCCAGACCAACGCCGCCGCCTCGACTCTCGCACTGGCGTTGTCGCCGAAATTCGACTTGCGTAAAAGCTATTTCCTGATCGCTGGCATCGCCGGGATCAGCCCAAAACACGGGACCATCGGCACCGCCGCGTGGGCGCATTATCTGGTGGAATTCGGCACGCAGTGGGAGATCGATTCACGCGATGCGCCGTCGACCTGGCCGACCGGTTATCTGGGCATCAACAGCAAAAGCCCGAACGAAAAACCGCCACTGGACTACAAGACTGAAGTGTTCGAACTGAACGCGAAACTGCAAGACAAAGCCTTCGCCCTCAGCCACAAGGTCGAACTGAGCGAGAGTAAGGAATCGGCGGCGTGGCGCCTGAAATATCCGTCGGCGCCGGCCAATCAGCCACCCGTCGTTACCCGTTGCGACACACTGGCCGGCAACACCTGGTTTTCCGGCACGCGCTTGAGCGAACGGGCCGAGGTCTGGACCAGACTGCTGACCGACAACAAGGGCGAATACTGCACGACACAGCAGGAAGACAACTCGACCTATGAGGCGCTGTTGCGCGCCAGTCGTGAAGGGCTGGTGGATGTACAGCGCCTGGCGGTGGTGCGCGCCGGCTCCGATTTCGACCGCCCTGAACCGGGCGGCAGTGAGATAGATAACTTGCTCAAATATGCTGACCAAGGTGGATTTGTCCCAGCCTTGGAAAACCTTTATCGCGCAGGGAATCCGTTGGTGCAGGACATCCTCAAGCACTGGTCGGCCTGGGAAAACGGTGTGCCTGGGGTATAAAAATCAAAAGATCGCAGCCTGCGGCAGCTCCTACTTGCAATTGTGTTCCCCTGTAGGAGCTGCCGAAGGCTGCGATCTTTTAGCGGCTTGTAATCAGGGAATCAGGATGACTTTGTCACCGCTACCCTGATTCACCTCGGCGTAACGTGCCAGGCCGTCGGCCAAAGGCGACTCGACCAACCCTTGCGGCAGCGGCAGCAAGCCTTCATCGAAGAACCGCCCGAATTGCTCCAGCATCGCCGCGCAGGCGGCAACGCCGTACAACAGCGAATTGATCCCGACCACCGAACCACCCTTGCGGTACAGCGCCAGTGCCGGCAGTTGTACGTGACCGTCGACCGGTGCGGCGATGATTGCAATGCGTCCGAACGTGGCCAACGCCGCCACCGACGCTGGCAGCCAGAAACCGGTGGTGTCGAAGATCACATCGGCACCGTCGCGATACACCGCGTGGACCTGCGCACCGAGGTCTTCGGGATTATCCAGTTGAATCGTCTGATAACCCTGCGCCTGCAAATCCTTGACCTGCTCGGGGCGGCGCGCTGCTGCCAGCAATTGCGCACCGCGCACTTTGGCCAAGGCCAATGCTGCCGTCGCCACCGCGCCGCCGCCGATCACCAGCAAACGGGTTTCGGCGCTGACCAGACTGCGTTCCAGTGCATCCCATGCGGTGGTGTACGGCACGCCGAGGCTGGCGGCCTGGCTGAAACTCAAGTGCGAGGGTTTGTGCGCCACGCCATTGGCCGGCAGTTTGACGAATTGCGCGTGGGAACCGTCGGCAAAGAAACCCAGCTCACGACCGGTGCCCCAGACTTCCTGACCGATCAGCGCCTGCGGGCCTTCGACCACCACCCCGGCGAAATCCCGACCGGGGATGCGTGGCAACGTGGTGTAAGGAAAACGGCCGAGGACATTCTTCACGTCGCTGGGGTTGAGGCCGGCAGCCTTGATCTGCACCAGAATTTCGTCAGGGCCGGCCACCGGCGTCGGCACCTCGACGTAGCGCAGGGAAGACAGGTCGCCGGTTTTATCGAATTGCAGTGCTTTCATGGGGACATCCACCAAAGGAGAAAAGAAAATTCAGGACAACCAACCCGACACCAGTTGCCGGCCCATCGGCCACAACTGCTCACCGGCGAGCATGCCGAGCAAACCGACCAGCGCGATGGCCGGCGGCGCGGGCGAACGGAAGTCGAGCGCGCCATACAACAGGCCGACGCCCAGACCGATGGCCAGCGAAATCAGATAGTTCATGGGGAGCAACTCCGCCGCTTGAAGGAATGAGCAGAGTCTAGGGAATCGGGCGCGAAGGCATCGGCCAACGACTTCTGAATTTCGGCCAAATTCTCACCTGTAGGAGCTGCCGCAGGCTGCGATCTTTTGATGTTGATGTTAAACAGATCGCAGCCTGCGGCAGCTCCTACAGGCTTACGGTTTGGGTGGTGTTGAATTGTGAGGGGGCGACGCCCAGTTCGCGGCGGAACATGTCGCTGAAGCTGCTGGGGGAGTAGCCGAGTTCGCGGGCGATGACACTGACCGCCACGCCCTGAATCAATTCCGCCACCGCCGTCGCCAGTTGCACCTGCCGCCGCCATTCGGCAAAGCCCATGCCGAGGCCATCCTTGAACAACCGCGCCAACGTGCGCACGCTGGCCCCGGCATTTTCCGCGTGCTGCTCAAATGGAATCTCCAGCGACGGCGCCGCCATCACCGCCTGACACAGATTCATCAGACGCCGATCGGAGTCATCCGGCAGCGGGATCTTCAACTGCGAACGCCGTGCGCGTTTCAGCTCCAGCAACGCGAGGCCGACCAACGCCTCGTAATAGGCCGGCTCGCCACTGTCGCCCTGCTCCACCAGCCCGACGATCAACTCACGCAGCAAACCACCGACTTCAATCACCTGCACGGTTTGATCCAGCGTCGCCGCCAGCGCCGGGCGCAAGTAGATATTGCGCATCTGCAGATCCGAGACCACACGAATCCCGTGTGGCACACCGGGCGGCAACCACACCGCACGCTGCGGCGGCACCACCAGCGCTTCATGCGGCGTCTCGACCCACATCACCCCGCTCATCGCATACAGCAACTGCCCCCAGACATGCTCATGCGGTTCGATGAACAAGCCACGCGGATAGGTCCGCGCCACACGTTGCACGGGCACATCGGTGTCACTCAGATCGGGGGGCGCGGCGAGGGCCATGGCGAGCATTCATTGGGGTTGGCGGAGACAGCATGGTAACCAGTGCATCGATGCGTCGCCAATGATAGATACCGTCGGACAATCCGAATGAATTTTCCCGTGGCGCCGCGATCCTTCTATTACCACAGGGAGGAATACGGGCTTTATGAACAACGCAAAACTCTACGTCATCGAATACACCCTTCACGGCGCCGCCAAGTCGTTCATTATCCGCTCGGACAAAATGGACAACGCCGAGGCTTGGCACTGGGCGAGCTGCGACGCCGGCGTCGGGCGAATCCCGCGATTTGGCCGGGAAAAGGTGCAGAAAACCAGCAAACCGATGGCGGAAAAATTCGGCGTCGAAAATGTCGTGTGGCGACCGACCAGCTAAGCTTTGCGCAGCGATCGGTAACATTCGGGGGAATGCACAATGAGCAACATCTGCAGCGCGGCGCATCTGGACTACGGCCTCGACACGCTCTTTGGGCGGATTACCAAAAGCGTGGATTGTCGCGTGGGTCTGGAAGCGGTCGAAGATGATCCGTTTCGTTTCGCGCTGAGAGTCCCCGCGCCGTTACCCGAGGATCTCGATCAGGCGCAAACCGTGGTGGTCAGGGTTGAAGGCCGACGGCTGCAAGGCACGGTGCGGCATACCGAGCGCATGGATGATGCGAGTTTGAAACTGGAAGTGGAGCCTGATTAGGCTCCACTTTTTTTGTGGCCGCGGTTATTTGGGATGCGCGCAATGGCAGCCCTTGCTTGAGCACTCTTCGCCACTCTTGTGGTGGTGCGCGCAGGCTTCGCAACAATAGTGTTTACCGTGCACGGCGTAGGCATGTTCGCCCTCTTTGATGGTGCATTTGCATCCGGGGCAATCGCATTTTCTATCAGGCATGGGACAGACTCCTTGCGTGGTGGTTGTCTGGGGCTTGAAGGGCAAGCCGTGATAACCAGTGTAGGAGCTGCCGCAGGCTGCGATCTTTTGATCTTGAAAACAAAGATCAAAAGATCGCAGCCTCCGGCAGCTCCTACATGAAACCCGCGGCGCAGCCAAACACATCGAGAGGAGGTGCAGCGCAGCAAACCGTAGGCGATGCCCCCCGAAAATAAAATCACCCAGCCGAACGCGAACTCCGATACATAAACACCAAAGCCAACCCCAGACACCCCATCGCCAAAACCCGACTCGAAGACAGGTCAATCGCCGGATTCCCCAACCAGCCAAAGTTATCAATCAACATGCCCATCCCCAACTGCCCGACAATCACCGCCACAGTAGCGACCGCCGTCCCCACCACTGGCACCGCCCCCACCATCACCATCATGTAAACCACCCCGAACAACGCCCCCGTCAGCTGCCACTTCGGCACATCCAACAGACTCACCGCCTGCGCCGGTTCAAAAAACAAAATCAACAACCCGGTCACCACTGCACCCACCGCAAACGTCAGCAAACTACTGCGCAACACCCCGACGGTCTCGCCCAGACGCCCATTGATCGCCGCCTGCACACTCAACACCGCACCGGCCAACACCACCACCGCCAACAAAATAACCAGACCCATCACTCACCCCCGCGCAATCAGAACCAACGCCACCACAATCAACCCCAACGCCAGCCAACGCTCAGCATTGACCTTCTTGCGCGCTGCTCCGAACCAGCCGAAATGGTCGATCAATACACTCTTGCCGACCTGTCCGGACAAAATCGCAATCATCGTCATCGCAATGCCGATATGCGGCGTCGCCAACGTCAACACCACGACATACATCGGCCCGAGAAACCCACCGATCAACTGCCAGCGCGGCAACTCGGTCAACGCCGGGCCTTTTTGCGGACCGGCGAACAGCAGCAGCAAAAACAGGATCGCCGAGCCCACGCCAAAGATGCTCAACGTCGCCCATAGATGCCCGACCTGCACACCCAACGGCCCGAGCAACCCCGCCTCCACCGACAAGCCCATGCCCGCCAGGATCACCAGCGGCAGGAGCAACAAGCGCAACCACGACCGCGCCACCGGCGCCGCGACAGCGCCTTCATCCAACGTCTGCATAACTCAACTTCCACGCAAGTAATCGATGGCGCGGATTATCGGCTGGCGTCGCTGTGCGATAAATGGGAGCATCCGGACAACACTTTTGCGCAATACGCACAGCAGGACAGATCATGCACGGGCTCAACGAACTCGGATTCAAAGCGCTAAGGCTGTTTGTGGCGGTGCTCGACCATGGCAGTTTTTCCGAAGTCGCTCGCCGCGAGGGCGTGGCGCCCTCTTCGATTTCCCGGCAGATTCAATTGATGGAGCAAGCGCTGAACCAGCAATTGCTCTACCGCCACACCCGCGCCGTGAGCCCGACCGAAGCCGGACGCCTGCTCGGTCATCACGCGCGACTGCTGCTGGTGCAACTGGAGGAAGCCGGGCAAGCCTTGCAGGAACAGCAAAGCGAACCCACCGGCCTGGTGCGAATCAACGCCCCGGTGGTGTTCGGCCAGCGTCATTTGACGCCGTGGCTGGGCCAGTTGTGCGCGCGCTATCCGAAGCTGCAACTGGATATCCAGCAAACCGACCATTACGTCGATCCCTTGCAGGAAGGTGCAGATCTGCTGTTTCGCATCGGCCCGCTGCACGATTCGAGCATGCAGGCGCGGATTCTGGCGCCGCATCGCTTTCAGGTCGCGGCCAGCCCGGCGTATCTCAAGCGCCACGGCACACCGCAACATCCCGAGGATCTCGCGCAGCATCAATGCCTGGCCTACAAGGGTGCGACGGGGCAGCAACGCTGGTTTTTCCGTCGTGACGGGGAGGACTGGACGCCCTACTCGGTCAAAGGCCCGATCACCGGCAACCATGCTGACACGCTGACGCAAGCCGCCGAACAAGGGTTGGGGCTGGTGATGTTTCCGTCATGGCTGATTGGTGAAGCGGTGCGCGAAGGCACGCTGGTGCCGGTGCTGCGGGAGTATCAGGTGTCGAACAGCCTGGAACCGCAGCAGATCGCGGTGTTGTGGCCGGGGAGTCGCAGGTTGTCGGTGAAGGTGCGCACGGTGATTGATTTCTTCATCGAATGCTTCGGCGAAATCCCCTACTGGGACAGGCCTTGAGTATTTGAAGATCAAAAGCCCCTCACCCTAGCCCTCTCCCGGAGGGAGAGGGAACTGACCGAGGTGTCTTGCGTCATTTATCGACCTGAAAGATTGAGTCGATTATGGATTCGGTAAAACTGCTTCAGGTCGGCGGAGTTCCACAGCATTCCCCAATCAGTCCCCTCTCCCTCTGGGAGAGGGAACTGACCGAGGTGTCTTGCGTCATTTATCGACCTGAAAGATTGAGTCGATTATGGATTCGGTAAAGCTGCTTCAGGTCGGCGGAGTTCCACAGCATCCCCCAATCAGTCCCCTCTCCCTCTGGGAGAGGGCTAGGGTGAGGGGCTTTTCAGGCGGTCAGATCCGGAACTGGCCGACCAGTTTGCCCAGGCGCTGGCCGAGGTCTGCGAGGCTGCGCGATGTCTGTGCACCCAACTGGGTTTCATCGGCAACGTTATCCACCGCCACCGCGATCTGATGCACGCTGCGGTTGATCTCTTCGGCCACCGCCGTTTGTTCCTCGGCCGCACTGGCGATCTGCGCGTTCATCGAGTTGATCGTCGCAATCAGCTCGGCCATCGCATCCAGCGAAGCACCGGCCTGATTGGCCTGTTGCGAAGTGCCGTCACCGGCCTCGCTGGAACGACGCATCGCCTCGACTGCCTGCTGGGTGCCCGCCTGCAAGCGATCGATCATCCCCTGAATTTCCTGGGTGCTGATCTGAGTGCGACTGGCCAATGCGCGCACCTCGTCGGCGACCACGGCAAACCCGCGACCGGCCTCACCGGCGCGCGCTGCCTCGATCGCCGCGTTCAATGCCAGCAGGTTGGTCTGCTCGGCAATCGAGCGAATCACCCCAAGCACGCCGACAATCGAGGTCACGTCCTGCTGCAGACTGTCGAGCGACACGCCGCTGCTGCGAATATCATCGACCAGCGCATGAATCTGTTTGATGCTGCCGGCGACCACGCGCTTGGCGCTCTGGCCTTCTTCATCGGTCTGCTGGGCGGCGACGGCGGCGTTCTGCGCGCTCTTCGCCACTTCCTGCGCGGCCGCGGACATTTCGTTGATCGCCGTGGCGACCTGATCGGTCTCGTGACGCTGACGTTCCATTGCCTGATCCGAACGCTGGGCCTGATCGGACACCTGAGTGACCAGACCAGTCAGTTGCGTGGTCATCTCGGTGATCTGCCGCACCAGGCCATGGATCTTGTCGACGAAACGGTTGAACGAGCCGGCCAGCTCACCGAGTTCATCCTGGCTGGTGATGTTCAGCCGACGCGTGAGGTCGCCCTCACCCGCCGCGATGTCGTCGAGGTTGGCCTTCATCAAATTCAGCGGACGTAAAATGGTATTGGCCAGCAACATCCCCGCCGCCGCAATCACCAGCAGCACCACCACCGCCACGCCAACGATGCTCAGCACCACGCCTTGCATGCGTTCCTGCACCTGCGCTTCAACCAGCGCCACTTGCGCTTCGATGCCATCGAGGTTGACCGACGTACCGACCGCCATGTCCCACTTGGCCAGGTATTCGGTGTAGCCGAGTTTCGGCACCAACACCTGCGCATTGCCCGGCAGCGGCGAGCTGTATTGCAGATAGTGCGTGCCGTCCTTCGCCACACTCACCAGACCACGGTTGACGTAGACGCCGTTCGGGTCGCGATTGTCCTTGAAGCTTTTGCCCACGCCTTCGGGGTCGTTGGCCTTGAACAGGCGCACGGTCTCGGAGTCGTAGCCGAAGAAGTAACCGTCCTTGCCGTAACGGATGCCCGAGAGCAATTTGATCGCCTGCGCGCGCGCCTCGGCATCACCGGGAGCAGCAGCGTCGTACAGCGGTTTGATCGTGGTCATGGCGACGGCGACGTAACTTTGCAGGGTCGCTTTGGCATCGCCGAGCAGGCGTTCGCGGGTCTGCTCGACCTCTGTGTGCGCCTGTTCCTGGAGGATGAACAGCGTGGTCAGACTGATGACCAGCGCAAAGAGCAATACCGGAAGAACGGCGAGGGAGAGGACTTTAGCCTTGAGGCTCAGGCGCATTGTGGGGGCTCACTCTTTTGGTTTTATTGGCGTGGTTAAAGGCTTTAACGGCACGCAATAGCAAAAGTTGAACCCGCAAAAAAAGATCGCAGCCTTCGGCAGCTCCTACAGAGATCAATGTAGGAGCTGCCGAAGGCTGCGATCTTTTGATCTTCAGAGGCTAAATCACAACACCATCGCGGCCACCCAGCCGAACGCCAGCAGCGGCAGATTGTAATGCAGGAACGTCGGCACCACGGTGTCCCAGATGTGGTGATGCTGACCGTCGATGTTCAAGCCAGAGGTCGGGCCGAGGGTCGAATCCGAGGCCGGTGAACCGGCGTCTCCCAACGCACCGGCGGTACCGACGATGCACACGATAGCGATCGGGCTGAAGCCCAGCTGCACGCACAGCGGTACAAAAATCGCCGCCAGAATCGGCACGGTGGAAAACGACGAACCGATGCCCATGGTCACCAGCAACCCGACCAGCAACATCAACAGCGCGCCGATGCCCTTGCTGTGATTGATCCACGACGCCGACGACTCGACCAGCGTCTGCACCTCTCCGGTCGCCTTCATCACTTCGGCAAAACCGGACGCGGCGATCATGATGAAGCCGATCATCGCCATCATCTTCATGCCTTCGGTGAACAGGTCATCCGTCTCGCGCCACTTCACAATGCCCGACACCGAGAAGATCAGGAACCCGACCAGCGCCCCGATAATCATCGAGTCCAGCAACAGTTGCACAATGAACGCAGCGGCAATCGCCACACCGGCAATCATCAGGCTCATCGGGTTGTACTGCACCGCCACTTGCTCGACCTGCTCGATCTTCGCCAGGTCGTAGACGCGCCGTTTGCGATAGCTGACGAACGCCATCGCCAACCCGAAGACCATGCCCAACGCCGGAATGCCCATGGCGTGGGTGACATTGATGCCACTGATGTCGACGCCGCTGCGCGCAACATTGGCCAACAAAATCTCATTGAGAAAGATGTTACCGAAGCCTACCGGGAGGAACATGTACGGAGTGATCAGACCGAACGTCATCACACAGGCGATCAAACGGCGATCGAGTTGCAGCTTGGTCAGTACATATAAAAGCGGCGGCACCAGCAGCGGAATGAAGGCGATGTGGATCGGCAGAATATTCTGCGAAGCGATCGCCACCACCCACAGCAGGCCGATCAGCAGCCATTTGACGCTGTCGCCGCCGCTCGAATGCTGGCGATCGACCATCGCCAAGGCCTTGTCCGCCAGCGCATGGGCCAGGCCGGACTTGGCAATCGCCACGGCGAAAGCGCCCAACAACGCGTAGGACAACGCCACGGTCGCCCCGCCACCCAGACCGCTGTTGAACGCCTTGAGCGTGGCGTCGATGCCCAGGCCACCGGTCAAACCACCGACCAGCGCGCCCACGATCAGGGCGATCACCACGTGCACGCGGGACAGGCTGAGCACCAGCATGACGCCGACCGCCGCTATGACTGCATTCATTTCACTACCTCAAAAAACACTGCGGTGGAAAACCGACCGCCAGACAGGATGAGTCCGCCAACGGATTACCGGCGGATTTGCAAAGAGGGTCTTATTAGAAGGGCGCGCACTGTGCCGCAGAGTGGCGGCGCTGTCAAAACATCCAAAGCTGTACCCACCCCCTGTGGCGAGGGGGCTTGCCCCCGTCCGGCTGCGAAGCAGTCGTAAAACCAGACAACGAGGTTTCGCTGAATGAACGCGGGGGCGGCTTCGTCACCCAACGGGGGCAAGCCCCCTCGCCACAGGAATAGCAGTGCAACAGAGTATTCGCATCGAGCAGTGCGGCAATTGGTCATATTGTGTTTCAGGGATAAAGAAAGCCGAAACGCGGCCGTTACAGTGCAAAGTCTCAGATATTTATCGAATAAGGACGTCTCCATGTCGCTCAGACAACTTTCCATCCAATGGAAAATCACCCTGCTCGCCGGCCTCTGCCTGGCCGGTATCGTGACCCTGTTGGTGGGTCTTTCGCTGTACCGCATGGAGCACAGTTCCGCACTGGTGAAAGCCTCCAGCATGGAGATGCTCACCGAGTCGGCGCAGGCGCGCATCGAGTCGCAAGGCGAAGTGCAAGCCGCCGGCATCCGCCAGCAATTCATGGACGCCTATCAATACGGTCACGGTTTCTCGCGGCAGGTGCTGTTCCTGCGCGAGCAGGCCGAGAAGCGCTTCCTCGATGCCTTCGACCTGCGCGAAGACATGACCCGTCAGGTCAAGTCCGCGCTGCAAGCCAACCCGGACTTGCTCGGCCTGTCGCTGGTGTTCGAAGCCAACGCGCTGGACGGCAAGGACGAATTGTTTGCCGGCCAGGCCGAACTGGGCAGCAACGACAAGGGCCGTTTCGCCCTGTACTGGTCGCAACCGACCCCGGGCAAAGTCACTTCGATGGCGCTGCCGGAAAGCGACATGGCCGACACCAGCACCGGCCCTAGCGGTCAGGCCGCCAATGCTTGGTTCACCTGCCCGCGCACGACGCTCAAGCCGTGCGTGATCGAACCGTACTTCTATGTGATCGACGGCCAGAACGTGCTGATGACCAGCATCGTCTTCCCGCTGATGGTCAATGGCAAAGTCATCGCCTCGCTGTCGGTCGACATCAACCTCAACAGCCTGCAAGCGATCAGCCAGGGCGCAAGCAAAAAGCTCTATGACGGCCAGACCGCCGTGAGCATCGTCAGCCCTGCCGGCCTGCTCGCCGGGTACAGCCCGGACGCGAGCAAATTGAGCCAGCGTCTGGATGCCGTCGACAAGGTCAGCGGTGCCGAGTTGCTGAGCAAGCTGTCGTCCAGCAGCAGTGTCAGCAGTCTGCACAGCAACGGCGAGTTGAAAGTGCTGTCGCCGTTCCAGCCGATTCCGGGCGGCCCGTCGTGGGGCGTGTTGCTCGATGTACCGGAGAAAGTCCTGGTCAGCCGTGCCGAAGCGCTCAAGCAACAACTGGACGCGAGCAATAATTCCGGCACGTTGATCGAGCTGAGCCTCGGCGTGCTGGCCGCATTGATCGGCCTGTTGCTGGTGTGGCTGATGGCGCGCAGCGTGACCAAGCCGATCCTCGGCGTGGCGCACATGCTCGAAGACATCGCCAGTGGCGAAGGCGATCTGACCCGCCGTCTGGCCTATGACAAAAAGGACGAACTCGGCCAGTTGGCCGGCTGGTTCAACCGTTTCCTCGACAAGTTGCAGCCGATCATCGCCGAGGTGAAACGCTCGGTGCAGGATGCGCGCAACACCGCCGATCAGTCCTCGGCCATCGCCGCGCAGACCAGCGCCGGTATGGAGCAGCAATACCGTCAGGTCGATCAGGTCGCCACCGCTTCTCACGAGATGAGTGCGACCGCGCAAGACGTTGCACGCAGTGCCGCGCAAGCAGCCGAAGCCGCCAAGGATGCCGATCGCGCCACCCGTCAGGGCCTGACCGTGATCGATCGCACCACCGCCAGTATCGACACCCTCGCCGCCGACATGAGCGCGGCCATGGTGCAGGTCGAAGGGCTGGCGGCCAACAGCGAAAAAATCGGCGCGGTGCTGGAAACCATCCGCGCCATTGCCGAGCAGACCAACCTGCTGGCGCTCAACGCCGCGATCGAAGCGGCGCGTGCAGGTGAAGCCGGACGTGGTTTTGCCGTGGTCGCGGATGAAGTGCGCAACCTCGCCCGCCGTACGCAAGAGTCGGTAGAAGAAACCCGTCAGGTGATCGAGCAATTGCAGAGCGGCACGCAGGATGTGGTCGGCTCGATGGGCAACAGCCATCGTCAGGCCCAGGGCAGTGTCGAGCAGGTAGGTCAGGCGGTGACTGCACTGCGCCAGATCGGCGATGCGGTGACGGTGATAAGCGACATGAACCTGCAGATTGCCAGCGCCGCCGAAGAGCAGAGCGCGGTGGCCGAGGAGATCAATAACAACGTGGCGACGATTCGTGATGTGACGGAGTCATTGTCCGGTCAGGCGAATGAATCGGCGCGGGTCAGCCAGTCGCTGAACAGCCTGGCGAATCAGCAACAGAGTTTGATGGATCAGTTTCGCGTCTGACCCACACGACATGTAGGACATGTAGGAACTGTCGAGTGCAACGAGGCTGCGATCTTTTGATCTCGCTTTAAAGATCAAAAGATCGCAGCCTGCGGCAGCTCCTACAGGGGTGATTTGGCGGTTAGCGTTTGGGCAGGTTGATCAGCACTTTCAGGCCGCCCCACTCGCTTTCCTGCAACGACAATGTGCCACCCCAGGTGTCGACGATGTCGCGCACAATCCCCAGCCCCAGGCCATGTCCGTGCGTCTGCTCATCCAGCCGCGTACCGCGACTGAACACCTGAGTGCGCTGCTCTTCGGGAATTCCCGGGCCGTCATCCTCGACGCTCAACGCAAAACCCTCAGCGCTTTCGACGACACTCAAACGCACCTCGGCATCCGCCCATTTGCAGGCGTTGTCGAGCAGGTTGCCCAGCAGTTCCAGCAAGTCTTCGCGATCCCACGGCAATTGCAGCCCGGCCGGCGCGACATAACTCAACGCCAGATGCTCGCCATGAATCATGTTCAGCGTCGCCAGCAACCCCGGCAACTCGGCATCACAATCGAACAACGCCCCAGGCAGCGCATCACCGGACAAGCGTGCACGATTAAGCTCGCGATTGAGCCGCTGCTGCACCTGCTCCAGTTGTTCCTTGAGCAGTTTGCGTAGCTCGGGGTGGGCATCGAGTTTCTCGCTGGAGGCCAGACTCAACAACACCGCCAACGGCGTTTTCAGCGCATGGCCGAGATTGCCCAAGGCATTGCGTGAACGCTTGAGGCTGTCCTCGGTGTGCGCGAGCAAATGGTTGATCTGCGCCACCAACGGCTCCAGCTCCACCGGCACCTGATCGTCCAGTTGCGAACGCTGGCCCTGCTGCAATTGCGCGATCTGTTCGCGCGCCTTTTCCAGTGGGCGCAAGGCGCGCCGCACGGTCAAGCGCTGCAAGAACAGAATCAACAACAAAGCCGCCAGACCCAGCCCGAGGCCGATCTGACGCATGCGCTGGAAGCTCTCGTTAACCGGCGTGTAATCCTGCGCGACGCTGATCGAGATCGACTGGCCCAGGCGCCGATAGTCCGAACGCAGCACCAGCAACTGCTGGCCGTCCGGCCCCAGCTGCAGGTTGCTGTGCAGTCCGGGATGTTCCAGCAACGGCAGATCCTGATCCCACATCGAGCGCGAACGCCAATGGCTGTCGGCAAAATCGATACGGAAATAATGCCCGGAAAACGGCCGCTGATAGGCTGGCGACAAATGCCGCTCATCCAGTTGCAAACCTTGCGGGCCACGAACCAGCGCCACCAGCAGGCTTTCGCTGTCGTTGCGCAACCCGGCTTCGAGGTAGCGCTGCAACCCCATTTCAAACAGCCACAAACTGGTTTGCGCCAGCACCAGGCCGACGATCACCATGACGCTGATCAACCCCAGGCTCAAGCGGCGCTGGATCGACCTCACGAAGCTTGCCCGCCGAACAGGTAACCCTGGCCGCGACGGGTTTCGATCACGCTTTTGCCGAGCTTGCGGCGCAGGTGATTGACGTGGACTTCGAGGACGTTGGAGTCACGCTCGGTTTCACCGTCGTAGAGGTGTTCGGCGAGGTGGCTTTTCGACAGGATCTGCTCCGGATGCAGCATGAAATAGCGCAGCAGGCGGAATTCGGCGGCAGTCAGCTGGATGTCGGCGCCATCGCGAACGACGCACTGGCGACCTTCATCCAGATGCAGTCCGGCAGCCTTCAGCGTCGGCTGATTGGCCTGGCCCTTGGAGCGGCGTAACAGCGACTGAATGCGCAACTGCAACTCTTCAGGGTGGAACGGTTTGGTCAGGTAATCGTCGGCACCGGCCTTCAGCCCTTCGATGCGCTCGGCCCAGGAATCGCGCGCGGTGAGGATCAACACCGGGATCGCCAGACCGCCGGCGCGCCATTGCGCCAGCACCTCAAGCCCAGGTACGCCGGGCAGGCCAAGGTCGAGAATGATCAGGTCATACGGCTCGCTGCTGCCCTGATACAGCGCGTCGCGGCCGTCGGCCAGCCAATCGACTGCGTAGCCTTGGCGTTGCAGGGCGGCGAGCAATTCGTCGGCCAGCGGCACATGGTCTTCCACCAGAAGCAAACGCATCGGTCAATCTTCCTTGTCTTTCACAAGTTCGCCGGTATCGGCCCTCAGGTGCAGCTCGCGGGCCACACCTTCAACCGTCAGCAACTCGACTTCATAAATGTAGACGTCGTGCTTTTCTTCCAGCTCGACCTCCAGCAGTTTCGCGCCAGGGTAGCGATCCATGGCTTGTTGCAGCACTTGCTCCAGCGGCAGGATCACGCCCTGCTTGCGCAGATTGAGCGCTTCGTCCGGACCGAGGTCGCGGGCCAGCGCCGCCGAGCAGAAAATCACAAGCGCCAGCGCAGTGCGGCTGGTGGCGCGAACATTAACCTTCATTACGTATCCTGATGATTCTTGAGCACTTGCCCGCTGACCGCGTCTAACTCCAGATCCCATTCCAGCCCCTGCCGATCACGCACTTCGATCTGGTAGATGTACTTGCCGTACTGCTCTTCCAGCTCGGTGTCGGTGATGGTCGCGCCCGGGTGCCTGGCCAGCGCGGTCGCGTTGAGCTTCTCGAAGGACACGATAGTACCAGCGTCACGCAGACGCAGGGCTTCATCGGGACCCAGATCACGCGCATGGGCGAGGCTGGCGGTGAGGCCGACGATCGAGGCAATGGACAGGGCAGTCAGGGTTTTCATGGGTGTCTCCGTATTTTTATGTGTTGCATACGGCGGGCACCTTAGCGATTTGAACTTAACTGAAACTGAATTGCCATCATTGCTCAGCACTCCGCACGCCCAATGTAGGAGCTGCCGCAGGCTGCGATCTTTTGATCTTGTCTTTTAAAAACAACATCAAAAGATCGCAGCCTGCGGCAGCTCCTGCAGGATTTTGTAACATGTGCTTATAATTGTTCGCTTGCTAACGATCGAGACCGGTATGACTGCCATCCACATCAAGTTCCCCGCCCTCACCCTCAAGGCCGGCCCGCGCGCCATGGCGCGGATTCGCGCGCAAGGCTTGCACGCCGCCGACGTCGGCACCCTGCCCGGCGCGGCTGGTGGGCCGAAGGCGTTGGGCATTCAGGGGCTGGACTTGGCGTTGTTCGGTGAATGGCTGCCGGCCGCACCACGCGAGCGTTCGCTGATCGGTGCGTCGGTCGGCTCCTGGCGTTTTGCGAGTGCCTGTCTGCCGGATGCCGCTGAAGGGATTCGCCGTCTCGGCCAGCTCTACGCCGAGCAGAATTTCAACAAGGGCGTGACCATGGCCGAGATCAGTCAGAGCTCGCAGCGCATGCTCAATGAGCTGCTCGACGGCCGCGACGCGAGCATCCTCAGCAACGCCGATTACCGCCTGAACATCATGGTGGTGAAAAGCCAGGGCCGCCTGGCCGACGACCATCGCGGTCGCCTCGGGCTGGCACTGGGTTCGGTGATCGCCGATAACCTGCGTGGGCGCGCACGGCTGTCGCGGCACTTCGAGCGACTGATCATCCACGATCCGCGCCTGGCGCCACCGGTGAATGCGCTGAATGACTTCCCGTCACGCTTCGTCGCCCTGAATGCCGCTAACTTGCGTCAGGCGCTATTGGCCTCGGGTTCGATCCCGATGGTCATGGAAGGCGTGCGTGACCTGCCGGGTGCTGGCGCCGGCACCTTTCGCGACGGTGGCTTGCTCGATTATCACCTCGACCTGCCCTACAGCGGCGACGGCATCGTGCTCTATCCGCACTTCACCGACCGGGTGATTCCCGGCTGGTTTGACAAGACCCTGCCGTGGCGCAAGGCCTCGGTGCAACGTTTGCAGGACGTGCTGTTGCTCGCGCCCTCGAAGGAATACCTGGCGCGTCTGCCCTACGGCAAACTGCCCGACCGAAATGACTTCAAACGCTTCATGGGCGATGCGCCGAGCCGGCAGAAATACTGGCACGCGGCGATGGACGAAAGCCGCCGCCTCGGCGACGAGTTCCTTGAACTGACTGCCAATGGTCGCCTCGCCGAGCGCTTGCTGACCCTTTAGTCAGCACGGCCAAACACAAGCTGGTAAACTCGCCGCCTGCCCGAATCGCTGCGGCGAACACCATCTGAACAGAGCCGAAAATACCGTGGAAATCTTCAAGGAATTTACTTTCGAATCCGCCCACCGCCTGCCGCACGTCCCGGACGGCCACAAGTGCGGGCGTCTGCACGGTCACTCGTTCAAAGTGGCGATTCACCTCAGCGGCGACCTCGATCCGCACACTGGCTGGATCCGTGATTTCTCTGAAATCAAGGCGATCTTCAAGCCGTTGTACGAGCGTCTGGACCACAACTACCTGAACGATATTCCTGGCCTGGAAAACCCGACCAGTGAAGTGCTGGCGAAATTCATCTGGAATGAATTGAAGCCACTGCTGCCGGAACTGAGCGCGATCCGTATCCACGAGACGTGCACCAGCGGCTGCATCTATCGCGGCGAATAACCCGCAAAGCTCCCTGTAGGAGCTGCCGCAGGCTGCGATCTTTTGATCTTTGTTTTTTTTAAAGCCAGATCAAAAGATCGCAGCCTGCGGCAGCTCCTACAGGGGGACGGTTCAGAGAACAGCCTTCACGGCTGTTTTTTTACGCCTATGCTTTTTGGCTCCCACCCGCCAAGAGGACAGGCCCATGACGGACTGGCTGCTGGATCAGGTCTTTGACTTCAACGGGCAACAGGTACGTTACGCCGTGCGCGGCGACGGGCCGCCGCTGGTGTTCGTGCATGGCACGCCGTTTTCGTCGTACGTGTGGCACCGGATCGCCCCGCACTTTTTTGCCACACACCGCGTGCACTATTTTGATTTGCTCGGTTACGGACGCTCCGCGCAACCCGACGCCGACGTCTCCCTCGGCGTGCAGAACGTGCTGCTGGCACAACTGCTCGATCATTGGAATCTGGATTGCCCCGACATCGTCGCCCACGACTTTGGCGGTGCCACGGTCTTGCGCGCGCATCTGCTCAACGGCAGGGATTACCGCAGCCTGACCCTGATCGATCCGGTGGCGCTGACGCCGTGGGGGTCGCCGTTCGTGCAGCACGTGCGTCAGCATGAGGCAGCGTTCAGTGGTCTGCCAGATTACATCCAGCGCGCCATCGTGCCGACCTACATTCGCGGGGCGATACACCGGGATATTGCCGATGCGGAACTGGCGCCCTACGTGCAGCCGTGGCTGGGCGATCCGGGGCAAGCGGCGTTCTATCGGCAGATTGCGCAGATGGATGAGCGCTATACGCTGGAAGCTCAACCGCTATACCCGACCATCCGTTGCCCGGTGCAGATTCTCTGGGGCGAAGAAGACCAGTGGATTCCCATCGAGCGTGGTCGTGCGTTACATCATCTGATCCCCGGCTCGCAATTCCACGCCATTCCCAACGCCGGCCATCTTGTCCAGGAAGACGCCCCCGAAGCCATCGTCGCCGCCCTGATGCGCTTTCTCTGACCCCACACAAATCCCCTGTAGGAGCTGCCGCAGGCTGCGATCTCCTGATCTGGTCTTTTAAAAACAAGATCAAAAGATCGCAGCCTGCGGCAGCTCCTACATGGGGCTTCGGTGTGTTCAGGTGCACCATTTCGCGCCGGATATTGAAGCCTCGTCTATACATACCGCGCAGCGCCATTGTTTGGCACGACCACTGCAACCCTTCTCCGCGTCTTCTCTTTCTCAGCAAGGACCGCCCCATGACGCAGAACGCTCCCGGCAACGATTACCCCCTCAGCGAAGTCCCGATGCACGCGCGCAAAGGCCTGGCCTCTACGGCGATGGTGTTACTGGGCTTCACGTTTTTCACCGCGACCATGTTTGCCGGTGGCAAGCTCGGGGTTGCGTTCAGTTTCGCCGAGATGATCGCGGTGATCATCGTCGGTAATCTGCTGCTGGGACTCTACGCGGCCGGGCTGGGTTACATCGCCTTCAAGAGCGGCCTTAATTCGGTGTTGATGGGACGCTTCTGCTTCGGCGAAGTCGGCAGCAAACTCAGCGACCTGATCCTTGGCTTTACCCAAATCGGCTGGTACGCCTGGGGCACCGCTACCGCTGCGGTGGTAATCGGCAAATACTTTGATCTCGATGAGGGCACGGTGCTCGGTTTGATGGTGCTGTTCGGCCTGATGTTTTGCGCCACGGCGTATGTCGGCTATCGCGGACTGGAAATTCTCTCGTACATCGCCGTACCAGCAATGATGTTGCTGCTGATGCTATCGATGTGGGTGGCGACGGTGAAAGTCGGCGGTTTCGAAGGCTTGCTCAGCGTGGTGCCAAGCGGTTCGATGGACTGGTCAACCGCGATCACCTTGGTGTTCGGCACCTTCGTCAGCGGCGCCACTCAGGCGACCAACTGGACGCGTTTCTCGCGTTCGGCGCGCGTTGCGGTGCTGGCCAGCCTGATCGGGTTTTTCATCGGCAATGGCCTGATGGTGCTGATCGGCGCGTACGGAGCCATCGTCTATCAACAACCCGACGTGGTTGAAGTGCTGCTGTTGCAGGGTTTCGCCATGGCCGCAATGGCCATGCTGTTGCTGAACATCTGGAGCACTCAGGACAACACCATCTACAACTTCGCCGTCGCCGGTTGCAACCTTCTGCGCACCGGTCGGCGCAAGACCGTGACCTTGGCCGGCGCGGTGATCGGTACGCTGCTCGCCTTGCTCGGCATGTACGACATGCTGGTGCCGTACCTGATTCTGCTCGGCACGGTGATTCCGCCGATTGGCGGGGTGATCATGGCGGACTTTTTCTACCGCTGGCGCGGGCGTTATCCGCGCCTCGCCGACGCACGGCTCCCAGCCTTCAACTGGCCGGGCCTCGGGGCTTACGCGGTCGGCACGGTCGCGGCGTTCAGCTCGCCATGGGTTGCGCCGCTGGTAGGCATCGCCGCTGCCGCGTTAACGTATGTCATCGTCACCGGCGTGCTCGGCGCTCGCAGCGCGGCCGCGCCACTACAAGACCTATAAAAAAGGATTCGCCTGATGCACATCATCAACGCCCGTTTGCGCAACCAGGAAGGTTTGCACGAATTGCACCTTGAAGACGGCCTGATCCGCAGCATCGCCCGGCAGACCGAAGCGCCCACCCTTGGCCCGGATGATCTCGACGCCGGCGGCAATCTGGTGGTGCCGCCCTTCGTCGAGCCGCACATTCACCTCGACGCCACCCTCACCGCCGGCGAACCACGCTGGAACATGAGCGGCACGCTGTTCGAAGGCATTGAGTGCTGGGGCGAGCGCAAGGTCACCATCACCGAAGAAGACACCAAGACTCGCGCCAAGAAGACCATTCAGACGCTGGCCGCGCACGGCATTCAGCATGTGCGCACTCACGTCGACGTCACTGACCCGCAACTCACCGCGCTGAAAGCGATGCTCGAAGTGCGCGAGGAAAGCCGTCACCTCATCGACCTGCAAATCGTCGCGTTCCCGCAGGAAGGCATCGAGTCGTTCCGCAATGGCCGCGAGTTGATGGAAGAGTCGATCCGCATGGGCGCGGACGTGGTCGGCGGGATTCCGCATTTCGAGTACACCCGCGATCAGGGCGTCAGTTCGGTGAAGTTTTTAATGGATCTGGCCGAGCGCACCGGTTGCCTGGTCGACGTGCATTGCGACGAGACCGACGACCCGCATTCACGCTTTCTCGAAGTGCTCGCCGAAGAAGCCCGCAGCCGCGACATGGGCGCCCTCGTCACCGCCAGCCACACCACGGCGATGGGTTCTTACGACAATGCCTACTGCGCCAAACTGTTCCGTCTGCTCGGGCATTCGGGGATCAGTTTTGTCTCCTGCCCGACCGAAAGCATTCACCTGCAAGGGCGCTTCGACAACTTCCCGAAACGCCGTGGTGTGACCCGCGTGAACGAGTTGCTCGAAGCCGGAATGAACGTGTGTTTTGGCCAGGACTCGATCGTCGATCCGTGGTACCCGCTGGGCAACGGCAACATCCTCCGCGTGCTCGAGGCGGGACTGCACATTTGCCACATGCTCGGTTACCGCAACCTGCAAAGTGCGCTGGATCTGGTCACCGACAACAGCGCCAAGGCCATGCATCTGGGCGAACGTTACGGACTGGAACGCGGACGCCCGGCGAACCTGCTGATACTCTCGGCGGACAGCGATTACGAAGTGATCCGCAGCCAGGGCTTGCCGTTGTATTCGATTCGCGGCGGCAAAGTGTTGATGAAGCGGCAGATGCCGGTGGTGGAGTTCAGTACCGATCTGAGTTGAGATTGTCGTCGGGGCTGATGGCCTCATCGCTGGCAAGCCTGACTCCCACAGGGTTCTGGGGTAAGCACATGATTCGTGTGCAGCTAAATCCAATATGGGAGCGAGCCTGCTCGCGAAGAGGCCGACATCCTCAACATCAATGTGACTGACATAATGCTTTCGCGAGCAGGCTCGCTCCCACAGGATTGTGTGGTTGGACATGATATTTGGGTTTACCTCAAACCCCTGTGGGAGCCTGGCTTGCCAGCGATGGCTGTTTTGAACTCAGCTCATCAACTGCGCCGTACCAAACAATCTGACGCGCACCCGCTCACCGTCGATTTCCTCCAGCAGAATCGGTGCCGTGCCGCCGGGCATGACCACCTGCACTTCCCCCGCCGCGACCCAACCTACCCGCCATGCCGCACAGGCCACCGCACTGGCGCTGGTGCCGGATGAGGCCGTCGGCCCTTCGCCGCGTTCGAATACTCGCGCGATGATTCGTTGTTCGGCATCGCGTACCGCCCATTGCAGGTTGACGCCTGCCGGGCATGGCTGACCTGCGCCGGTGGGCACGGCGTAGGCGATGCGGGTCAGGCCTTGATCAAGCGGCGACTCACGCATCTGTTCATTGCTCGGCAAGGCTGACTGGTCGTCGAGCAGCGTCACGCAATGTGGATTGCCGATACGCACGAATTGGCTGTACGACCAGGCACGATCGAGCTTCGCCAATGGCTGAATACTGCTGACCTCTCGGCCATTGAAGTCGACACTTTGAACGTTCTGCGCATCCACCGCGCGCGGCCCGAAATCCGCTTGACCGAGGTCCAGCCAAAACCCTTGCACGCCGTCGACCTCGGCAGCTTTCACGGATGTCTGCACCGGCTCGCCCTTATCGTGATGCACGCGCAACAACGCGCCCTCCTGCGGCATCAACCCTTGCTCGCTCAGTGCCTGAGAAAAAATCGTCAGGCCGTTGCCGCTGCGCTCGGCCAGCGAACCGTCGGTATTGACGATCAATACATCGAACGGTGGCGAAGCCTGGAACGGGCCGATCAACAGGCCATCGCTGCGATGGGATTTGCTCTTCGGTGGACGCTGGCCTTCAGGCCAGTCACAGCAAAGGCTGATCGCCGCCGCGCTCCACGACGACCGCGACGACGCGCACTCGGCAGCGCTGGCAGGCAAATCAACGCCCGCCAGGCGCAGCGCTTGCGGTGAAACAACACCATAGATATTGCCCCGTGCATCGTAGAACCGCGTCATCACCCGCCCTCGTACCCTGTTGTCGAAGTCCCCACTTTAAACCGCAATCACCTGTAGGAGCTGTCGAGTGAAACGAGGCTGCGATCTTTTGATCCAGATCTTCAAAGAAAACATCAAAAGATCGCAGCGTGCCGCAGCTCCTGCAGGTCGTGGTGTGCAACACAGGTTAGGATGTCGGCAGCACGTCCTCGAATAAACGGCAATCGAACCTCGACGCCGGATCAATGTCCTTCGGGGACGCGATGTTTTTTGCCAAGGATTTGATATGACCAGCCTCAACCCTCAAGACACCTTCGTCCCCGGACGCCTGCAACAGATCTCCACGCGCATCGCCTTTTTCATCGCCGGGCTCGGTATCGCTGCATGGGCGCCACTGGTGCCGTACGCCAAGGCGCGCGCCGGACTGGATGAAGGCACGCTGGGTTTGTTGCTGTTGTGTCTGGGCGTCGGTTCGATTCTGGCGATGCCAATGGCGGGGATTCTCGCCACGCGTTTCGGTTGTCGGCGAGTGGCCACCGGCGGCACGTTACTGATCTGCGCGGCGCTGCCATTGCTGGCGACGGTGTCGTCGATTCCGGCGCTGGTGGCCACGCTGTTCATGTTCGGCGCTGGTTTGGGCACGGTGGACTCGACGGTGAACCTGCAAGCAGTGATCGTCGAACGCGCCAGCGGCAAAAACATGATGTCGGGCTTCCACGGTCTGTTCAGTCTGGGCGGGATTGTCGGCGCGGCCGGTGTCAGCGCCCTGCTCGGCCTTGGCTTGACGCCATTGGCGGCAATGCTGGTGGTGGTCGTGGTGCTGATCGCGGCGCTGTTCAAGTGCGTGCCGCACATGTTGCCCTACGGCAGTGAAAGTTCAGGGCCGGCGTTTGCGGTACCGCATGGCATCGTGCTGTTTATCGGCGGCATGTGCTTCATCGTCTTTCTCACCGAAGGCGCAGCGCTGGACTGGAGCGCGGTGTTTCTGGCGCAGGAGCGCGGGATCGACACGGCCTATGCCGGATTGGGTTATGCCGCGTTTGCCCTGACCATGACGGCGGGACGCTTGATGGGTGACCGCATCGTCCGCCAGTTGGGAGCCACGCGGATCATTCTGTTTGGCGGCCTGTTGGCGGCGGCGGGATTGTCTCTGGCAACCTTTGCACCGAGCTGGGAGGCGGCACTGGTCGGTTATGCGCTGGTCGGCGCCGGCTGTTCGAATATCGTGCCGGTGTTGTACACGGCGGTCGGCAAGCAGACGGTGATGCCGGAAAGCATCGCGGTGCCGGCGATTACCACGTTGGGGTATGCGGGGATTCTGGCGGGACCGGCGGTGATCGGTTTTGTCGCGCATGCCAGCAGTTTGAGTTTTGCCTTTGGCTTGATGGCGCTGTTGTTGGTTGCCGTCGCGATTGGCGGCAAAGTCCTTAAAGTCTGAAGCAAAAGATCGCAGCCTGCGGCAGCTCCTACAGGAAACGCATTCCAAGGTAGGAGCTGCCGAAGGCTGCGATCTTTTGATTGAGATCGTTCCCACGCTCTGCGTGGGAACGATCAGTTAGAAACCGACGCTGGCCTGCACAAAGAACGTGCGCGGCGCCCCCACATACATCCCCGAATTGTTATCGCTGGAACGCGTGAAGTACTGCTTGTCGAAGACGTTCTTCACCCCCGCGCCCAACTTCAGGTTCGACACCTGCGGTCCGAAATCATAGCCACCGCGCACGTTCCAGGTCACGTAACCGGGAATGTCGCCGTACTGCCCGTCCGCCGAGCCCTCGGTGATGTAGTTGCCGTTGAAGCTGCCATCGGCATTCACACCGGTACCGGGCGAACGCTGTTTCGACTGGGCGAAACCGTCGATGTTATAGGTCCAGCGGTTGATGTCGTAACGCAAGCCGACGGTCGCCACCTGACGCGAATAGAACGGCAGGTCACGGCCCTTGAAGCCCGGAATCTCGCCTTCATACGTCGCGCGGGTGTAGGTAAAACCGGCGTTGGCGGTCAGGCCATCCAGACGCGGATCGAGCGCCGCCATGTCGTAATGCACCGACGCTTCAAGGCCCTGGTGCTTGGTCGCACCGAGGTTGGTCCAGCCGACGTCGTTGCTGATGTATTGCAGTTCGTCATCGAAGTCGATGTAGAACAGCGTCACTTCACCGCCCCACACGTCATCGTTGTAGCGTGTGCCGATCTCGTAGGTCTTGGCCTTTTCCGGCTCGAGGCCGTTGGCGGTGTTGTCACCCGAACCGCCCTGACCCAGCTGGAAATATTGCAGGCTGCCGAACGAGGTTTCGTAGTTGGCAAACAGTTTCCACGCGTCCGACAGGTGATACATCACGCTCAGCGCCGGCAGCGGTTCGTTGCTTTCGATGCTGCGGTTCTTTTCCGGCACTCGTTTGCCGGCGGTGTCGAGTACGGCGCGATCGTGCCAGTCAGTGCTGATGTGTTCAAAGCGCACACCCGGCGTGATGGTCCAGTTGCCGACGTCGATTTTGTTGTCGATGTAAACCGAGTTGGCCTCGGTGCCACCGGTACGATCCTGGAACACATGACCGTCAGAAGACTTGGTCACCACCGGCTCGTTATTGACCAGCGCCAGACGGCTCGATTGCTCGTGCATGGCTTCTTTCAAGTAGCGATAACCGACGCTGACTTCCTGCGTGGTCGGGCCGACATCGAACACCCGCGACACCCGTGGTTCGATGCCCAGCGTGTAGTACGAACGCGGATAGGAACTGAGGGTTTTCTGATCGCGCGCAGCGATGGTGCTGCCTCGGAAACTGTCGGTGTAGTAGGTCAGAATCTCTGCCTGGGTGCGCTCGTCGATCTGCCGAATCCACTTGAACGACACGTCCTTGCGGCGCCCGCTGAAGTTGTCGTAGTCGCGCACCGAGTCGTACGGTTTGTTGTCGTACTGCTGCTGCGTCAGGCCGCCGGGCATGTCGGCGCTGGCGTCGTAGTAGTGGAAATTGAGGCTGAAATCGTCCTGATCGGTCGGCGCCCAGTGAGTCTTGAGCAGCACGTCATCGATGTCGTTGCCGTTGTTGCGCTCGCGATAACCGTTGCCGTTGACGCCGGAATACAACAGTGCCACGCCCATGCCGTTGTCGGCGGTGCCACCGAGGAACGCGGTATCGATGTGTTTCCAGCCACCGTATTGCGTGGTTTCCAGCGTGGTGCCGATTTCACCGGTGGCTTTTTCCGGAATCGCACGGGTGACGAAGTTGATCACGCCTCCGACGTTCTGCGGCCCGTAACGCACCGAACCGGCGCCGCGCACGACGTCGATGCTGTCGAGGTTGCCCGAGGAAATCGGCGCCATCGACAACTGCGGTTGGCCATACGGAGCGAATGCGGCAGGTACGCCGTCGATCAACACGGTGGAGCGTGGCGACAGACGCGAAGTCAGGCCACGCACGCCGACGTTGAGGGAAATATCACTGCCGCCGGTGCCGTTGGAGTCCTGCACCTGCACGCCCGGCACACGCTTGAGCACGTCGCTGACGTTCATCGCGCCCTGCTCGACCATCGCCTCGCGGCGAATCACCGTACGCGCGCCAGGATGGTTCTGCACCACGGCGGCGTTGGCATCGCCGAGCCAGTTACCGACTACCTTAATGTCGGTCACACCGAGTTCCAGCGGGCCATCGCTGGCGGCGGAGGTCGCTGCGGGTGACAAGGTTACCGAACCTTCGTTGATCTGATAATCCAAGCCGCTGCCTTGCAGCAACTGGCGCAGCGCCTGCTCCGGCGAGATGTCGCCCTCGACCGCCGGGGCCTGTTTGCCGGCGACCAGATCGGGACTGAAAAACACTTGCAGCGAGGTTTGCTGGCCCAGTTCGCTCAGGGCCTGGCCCAGCGGCTGGGCGCGGATATGAATCGCTTCACCGGCAAACGCCAGCGGCGTCGCAGCATTGACCGCCAGAGCAAGGGCCAGCGGTAACCAAGGGGATTTTTTGTTGTTGGCAGTGGTGTTTTTCACGTCGAACGTAGTCCTGTGGATCGCAAGAGTGTGCGGCTGTTAATGCAAACCAGTTGCAGTTGAACAGGAAGACGATGAACTCGAAAAAAACCTGAATTTTATTTTGAAATTATTTCCTGACTGCCATCGGCATGCGTGCGAACAGCCACCGGCAGGATGCTCGGCAGGGCTTTGAGCAAGGCTTCGGTGTTGTCGGATTTGAACACGCTGGTCAGGCGCAGGCTGGCCACTGCGGGGTTGCTGACGGTCAACGGTTTCTCGCGATAACGCGACACTTCGGCCGCCACTTCGCTGAGGCTGGCGTCGTTGAACACCAGTTTGCCGCTGCGCCACGCGGTCAGCTCTGCCGGGTTGACCGCATAGGCTGCCGCGACATTGCCTTGTGCATCGATAAAGCTGCCGAGGCCGGCGGTCAGACTGATGAATTGATGGTCCGGGGCATTGCGTCCCTGCACTTTCACCGTGCCCTGCTCCACTGCCACGCGGGTTTGCGTCACGTCTCGACGTACGTCGAAACGCGTGCCGGTCACGGTGACCTTGCCGTTACCGGTCTCGACCACGAACGGTCGCGACGTGTCGTGTTCGACGCTGAACATCGCTTCGCCTTCGCTCAATTCGATCAACCGGCGATCCTTTTCATAGCGCACCTGCAAGCGGCTGCGACTGTTCATATCGATCAGCGACCCGTCCGGCAACGCCACATGCCTGCGCTCGCCCAACGCCGTGGTGAACTCGTCGCGGTAACCCGCCGGGTGATTCAAGCCGCTGAACAAGCCAAGCCCGAGCGCTACCGCCAGCACACTGGCGGCCACGGCATAACGCAGCAACGGCCGCCGTTCGCGGCGACTCGGCGTCTCGACCAGAGCTTTCAGACGTGGCGCCGGCAGCAGATCGGCAGCCGTCCACAGCCCCTGCAGCAATTGGAATTCGTCACGGTGTTGCGGATGTTCATTCAGCCAGGCGTCAAAGCGCTGCTGCTCATCGGCACCCACGGTCGGCTCCTGCAAACGCACAAACCAGCGCGCCGCATCATCACGCACCGTTGTTTGCCCGCATGCGCAATCACGAGTATCCATCATGGAATGTCCTGTCCGGCCGGGAATATAAACACACACAGCCCCCTGTAAGAGCTGCCGAAGGCTGCGATCTTTTCAACGGCACACCCCATCACGATTGCAACCCGTCCAGTCGATCACGCAGATGCCGCAGGGTGCGGATCATATACTTTTCGACCATGTTCTTGGACAGTCCCAGGCGTTCGGCGATTTCCGCCTGGGTCAGGCCTTCGATCTTCTGCCAGACAAAAATCTTCCGGCAATTGACCGGCAGCTCGGACAGCGCGCGCTCGATGGAATCGGCCAGCTGGATCGCATGCATGTAATGCTCCGGGTCGCCAGACGACGACGCACCGTGATCGATTGCCTCCGACTCCATGGCGCCCCGCCGATCCTCGCGCCGATAACCATCGACGGCGATATTGCGCGCGGTCTGATGCAAATACGCCCGAGGCTGCTGCACCGCCGCCGAATCCGACTCGAGCACCCGCACAAAGGTGTCGTGCGCCAGATCCTCGGCCTGCGCGCGATTGCGCAGGCGACGAGTCCAGGTGCCGATCAACTCTTCGTAATGCTCGAAAAAGCCGGGTCTGCGGGGACGCATGGGGGTATGGGTGGTGTGCTGAGGAAAGGGGTGTGAATAGTAATGCTTCCTATTAAGCCCGGCAATTCCTTCTTTGACATGCTATAGCACAGCACCCACGCAGGGCCTGCAAACCCTGCATGGGTGGTCGTGCCAACCAGGCAGCCTCGGATCGAAAGGGAGAAAATTTGACGCTGTGGGCGAACGCCCTTGCCAGTCTCCCTATGAACCGAAGTCATCAATCAAAGACTCATACTGAAGAGCCAGTAATTGAAGTTCTCATAGAAGTATCAAGACTCAATATAAGTCCATTGTATTGCATCCCTAACCTCGCCTTTAGTTGGCATCTTCGGTCCATTTAAAGCTGATATTTGACAAACGTAGTGTTTCTTATCGCCCCAGTTAGCAACTGGTACAGGAGATTTGCAAAGCACCTCACCATTGACAGTTCCCATGGGTGCATAGGAATTTTTTGGCTGTTCCTCGCATAGGCTAAACCATTTATTTTTCGCTATGCTTTCAGCGCTACCCAATCTGACGGAAATAGAAATCCATATGATGCTTGAGATCCCTAAACCAACCCAAGCTATTAACTTCGCCAAATAAGCGGAGGCCGCGAGATCAGAGGGTGTTGCCAAGACAATAGCTAGGAAAGCAAAGGTCCATACACTTGACAAGAAAATTGCCGAAGCAAACTTTGGCACGCTGCTTTTTTCAAAAAGATACATCAGCAAAGGCTTATCAGAAACCTTCTTTAAGGATTTATTTGTCGTAAAAAAAGGTCGCGCTCCATTTTCCCGAAGAAATTCACGAACAGACTTATCATTGCGCAAATAGACCACGAAACTAGATGATGTCAGCACCACAATAGAAAACAATGTAACTGTGCCGCTCATCCATCCGGCATTGTCTGGTGAAAAACAATCCCAGTACTTCCATGAAAAGCAGGCTGCTGAAAGGTTTACAATCCAAACCAACGGATTTTTCAAAACTGCAAAAAAACGCCTTAACCTCATTTACAACTCCATTAGAATCTACAAAATCGAACAAATGAGAAATTCATTAGCTCTGGTCCGAGTTCCGCGAGGGCAAATTCACGGCCCTTGGATACCCCTGGAACGATGGCGTGATGCCAAATTGATGTCAACCAATCTCTTTGAGTCGCACTGCACCATAGCGAAAACTCTCGAATACTCACTCACAGATCTTTAGCATTGATCTCGTTCACATTGTCAAGACGACTTGGGTGTTTCCAGCCAACCACTACTCGTTGATGGTTTCCGTGCGCAACTGGGTGTTTTCCAGCAAACCCCGACCAGCGGTGGCGCGTATCCGGATGTTGTAAGCCGATGAAGAATTTCGAGTCGGATCAGTTCAATGTCCCACAGCTGCGTAACGAGGAGCTGGGCAGGTTGAGTTACTTCAATTTCGACACGAATGCACCTTCGTTACGTCACCGAAACGAGAACATGACGGGAAACACCACTCCTTGCCGTTTTGCAGCGAGCACAAAAAAAACAGGAACAAGCCTGCTCGCAAAAGCGCCACATCAGTCAGGCATTTCGCTGACTGAACTGACGCCTTCGCGAGCAGGCTTGCTCTTACAGGGTTTTGCGCTGGGGATCAGCCTTTTTCGTCGATGCCCGCTTGCAGGGTCTGGCTGTCCAGATGACCGCTGAGGGTAACTGGACCGATTTTCAGATTGCCGTTCTCAAGGGAGACCTTCGATGCGTTTTCCTCGGTTTTGTGCGGCAGGTCGAGGCCGGCTTTGACGCCGTAGTCACGGTTGTTCAGGTCGCTGCTGCTGACCTTCGAAGCGCCGAGATCGACCTTTGCTTCTGACGAGGTGATCCGCGCGCCGGTCAATTGCGTGGCGCCGCCGACGGCAAGGTTTACCCCTTGGCTGGCGCTGATGCCGGAAGCCTGCGCAACGCTGTCCTTGTGTGCGTATTCGCCCTGCGCTTTCAGCGTCGGTTTGTAGTCGGTACCGGCAAGTTTTCCTTTGTCATCGGCTGGGGTTTTCTTCGCGGTCAGGCCCAGATCGATATCGACCTTGGCCTGGGTTTGCGAGTCCTGACGGCTCTCGACGGTGAGATCACCGGCGACCTTGCCGCTGACACGGTTCGCGTCGATGCGCGCGCCCGCCAGTTGTGCGTCACCCGCACTGTTCAACAGCACCGTGTCAGCCTTGATCTGGCTGTTCTGCTGCGAGGTGCCTTGCTGATAATCGACAGCGACCTGGGCCCCGGCATTGAAACCGTGATCGCTGCTGGCCTTTTCGTCAGCAGCGGTGGGCGTGCTTTTGCTCAGGTTGCCGCCGGCGTTCAGCGCGACGTTCCAGTTGTTGCGGTTATCGGTGGACTGCGCCGACTCCTGCACGTAACCGCCCTTCTGCGCGTCGATGCTGACGTTTGGCGCACTGACTTGCGTGCCTTGCAGATGCACCGAATCGCCGCTCAAGGCGATAGCGCCCTGGGCGTTGAGCTGGCCGCCCGTCAGGGTTTGCGCGTTCTCGTTGACTCGACCGATGTTGAAGTTGGCGCTCAGGTTAGCGCCCTGATCACTGCTCTTCTCGCTGCTGGTTTTGCTACCACCGCCCTTCAGGCCACCGCCGAGATTACTGCCGGTGGCGGTGTGGGTGTCGCTGGCCGCTTGCAGATCGAGTTTGCCGTAGGCGTGTAAATCGATGGCGCCAGTGCTGTCGATTTTCGTGCCTTGCTGGGTCTGATTGCCGCCGCTGCTCAACTGCACGCCGTTGCCGCTGAAACTTGCCACGTGCGCTTGAGTGTCAGTGGTTTGCTTGCCGGTGTGATCGAGTTGGAACCCGGCGCCGAGGTCAACGTTGGTGCCGTCGGTGCCCGGCAAGGTGCCGACCGTCAGCGAGCCATTGCCGCGCAGGCTGCTGTCGCTGCTGTGCTGACGATCAGTGGCCTGATTCAGCGCCAGATCACCGCCGGTGTGGATGTTCACGCCACCCTTACCGCCGTCGAAACGGTTGCCGGCGAATTGCGCATCGCCCGCAGTGTTGATGTTTACGCCCTGGCTGCCGGCATAACCGCCGACCACCGCAGTGGAACTGTCTTTGCTGGAGGTGCGGCTGCCACCCGCGCCGCTGCCGGCGACATTCACGTCTTCACCGGTCTTGGTGTAGACGCGCACATCGACCTTGGCATCCACGGCGTTATCGGTGCTGCTGTGAGTGTTGCTGGCAGCATCGGCGACCAGTCTGTCGGCGCTGATGTTCACTGTGCCGGCGCTGGCGTTGTACTGGCTGCCTTGGTCATGCAATGTGCCGGCGACTTTTACCGCGACGTTGCCGCCATCAAAACGGCTGACCACGGCGTTGCTGGTCTGCTCGGTTTTAGTCGCGCTGCCATGACCGACCGCGACGTCGATACCGACATTCGGCTGACCGAGATTGCTCAGCGCATCCTTGTCCGGAACCTTGCCGTTCAAGACCTCCTTGACGACACCGGCAATCGGTCGGGCGATGTCTTTGTACTCGACGTTGGCGCCGATGTCCGCCGACCAGTTGCTCTCGGCGTGCGTGCTGCTGTCGCTGTTGCTGGCCGCGCGGTTGTCGACTTCGTTGGCGACAACCTGGAGACCGTTGCCAGCCTTCAGTTGCGCGCCTTCGGTGGCGAGTTTGTCGGCTTTGATGTGCAGACCACCGCTGCTCTGCACTTGAGTGGTTTGCGCCGTGGTTTTGCTGGTCGAGTCTTGCACGCTGCTGTGGGCGAAATCGACGCCGCTGCCCGCGCGATCGAGACCGCCGGTGTAGTAGAAACCGCCGCCGGTGCTGGAGGTGTCAGAGCGGGTTTGGTGGCTGTCCTGTTCGGCCAGCAACGAAACGTTCTTGCCGCTCAACGTGGTGTCACCCGCCGTGGATTTCACCTGCGTGCCTTTGAGCGTGACGTCACCGCCCGCCTTCACCTGCACGCTGCCGCCGCTGAGGCTGGAGCCTTGCTGGGTGACGTCGTTGCTGGTCACGGTTTGCTGTTTGTCTTCGTAGTGAACGCCGGCACGATACTGCTCTGGCGTCTGCTCTTTGGCGTAGGCATCGAAGCCACGGGTTTCAGTGGTCGCGCTGCTGTCGTGAGTGTTCTGCGCGGAATGCACGTTGACATCCCCCGCCGCGTCGGCCGTCAGCGCACCGCCCGCCTTGACCGTCGAGCCTGCCACTTCGAGGTCTTTGGCGCTCTTGAGCTTGAGGTTGCTGTCGGACACCAGTTCGCTGCGCAGCGTGGTGCTGTCCTGGCTGTTCTGCCGCGACTCGTCTTTGCTGATGCCAAAGAACTTGCTGTCTTTGTCGTGGTTGTTGCTGTGCGTGGTGTCCTGTACGCCATCGATCACCAGCGAACCCTTGTCGCTGATCACACTGGCGTCGCTGCCGCCGCGCACTTGACTGCCGCTGATGCGCACCTCGTCTGCCTTGACGATCAGCTTGCCGGCGGCGTTGATCTTGCTGCCCTGATGCTGCGTCTGGCCCTTGTCGGCATCGCCGGTCTTGCCGAAGAAACCACCGCCGACGAGGTCACCGGAATAACGATTGTCGCTGCTGCGATTGGTCCGCGTGGCCGTGGTGATTTCCACTTGTTGACCGGCGAGTTGCAGGTCGCCGGTGCTGGTCAGTTCAGCGCCTTCGGAGCGCAACAACGCGGCAGTTTGCAGGGCAATATTGCCGGCCTTCAAATGACTGGTGACGCTGCGCTGCTCTTCGCTGCTGTTGTTCCAGTCAGCTTTCCACAGATGCTTGCGATGGTTGCCCTGATCGGTCTGGGTATGGCTTTCGGTGGCAGCGCTCAGGCGCAGATCGCCGCCGCTTTGCACGCTGAGATTTTTTGCAGCTTCGACTTTGGCGGCTTTCAGCTCGGTGTCTTTGCCGGACGACAATTTGGCGTCGCGGCTGGCAACGATCTGGCTGCCATGCTGGCGGGTTTCGCTATCGGTCTGGGTGCGGTCGTAGGTTTCCCAAGTGATGCCGATGGTGCTGTTGTTCCAGTTTTCGCGCTTTTCCTGAAGCTTGCGGCTTTCAACGGTGGTCAGGGTCAGGTTGCGTTTGGCCTCGGCAATCACGTCGCGGCCGCTGACATCGGTGGCGGCCAGGGTCAGGTCTTTGCCGCTGTGCAGGCCGACATCGCCCTGGCTGCTGCGGATGCCGGCGCGAGTTACGTCGAGGCTGTTGGCCACCGCTGCACCGCTGACCGTGAGGTCGCCGGCGGAGCGAATCTGCACGCCATCGCGCCCGGTGACCTGCACCGCACCCACGCGCACGCCGGCACCTTCAGCGGTGCTGACGATGTTGATACGTCCGGCCTGCATGGCACCAAACAGGCTGGCGTCGATGCGACCGTCGGCGGTATTGCCCGCCGGGTCCACGGTTTTCACCTGGCCACTGGCGTAATCGACCTGATTGCGCCCGACCGTGAGGTTCAGTTGATCGCGAGCGCTGATTGCACCTTGGCTGTCGATACGCGGGGCGATCAGGTTGATCGAGCCCTCCGCATTACGCAGGCCACCGCTTTGGATCTGCAACTGGCCGCTGGCGTCACGGGTACTCAGGGCTTGCAGTTTGCCGTCGGTCAATTCCGGACGACCGACCACCAGGTTGGCGTTCGGCGTGTTGATGAAACTGCCGCCATTCACCGAAATGCCGTTGGGGTTGGCCAGCACGTAATCGGCGGCACGGCCGAAGATTTCCTGCGCGCCATTGATCGCCGACGGGTTGCGGCTGATCACTTCGTTGAGGATCACGCGCGCGGCCTGGCCTTGCAGTTGCGGGTTGGCCGCCAATTGTCCGGCGAGCTGCGATTGTCCGGCCTGCAAGGCATTGTTCAGCACCAGGCCCTGACGGTCGACGTTGTAATCGAGGAACTGGTTGTGCGACAGGCCCGAACCATTCGGCGCGACGATGTTGACGATGGGCACACCGCCCTGGGTTTGCAATTGCGCGGTGCCGCCGGGCCCCGGGGCAACCACGACACCGCCGGCCATCGCGTTCGGCAGGTGCACGGCGAGGAACAGGCTGGCAATCGCCCAGCGCAATTTGCCCCGAGGGGAAAGATGAAATGCAAAGGTGTGTGCTGGCATAAAAACGTCTCCATGTGAGTACGGCATCACGTCGCGCGTTTTAATCTTGGCCGTGGCTGACGCGCTCAGATCCGACGGCTGTTTTTGTTCACTGCGTTATCGATTCAGGTCGCGGTCATATCTGCACCCCGACACGCATCAGCCAGGTTTGTGGCTCGTGCTGCAGACCGTCGGGGGTGTTGAGGGCGCGCTGGTAATCGACGTCCACTTGCAGGTTTTTCCAGCCCAGATTCAGACCGACGCTGGCGCCACTGAGGCGTTGCCCTTGGGCGCCGTGATCGGCTTTGATCCAGCCGTTGTCGAGGCCGATTCGCGGGGTAATCTGCACCGGCCATTCACTGCGCAGCGGCAGGCGCAGGGTATTGCGCCAGACCGCACCGCTGGCGCCCGACGCACTGCTGACGCGATAACCGCGCACGGCCGAATCGTCGGTGCCGAGCAACTGTTCGATGGCCGGCAACGGGTCCGGGCTGTACTGCACGTTGAGCTGGCTCTGCCACTGCCACGCCTGCGCGCCGAACTGACCATTGCGCCACTGGCTGAGGCCGGCGCGGTACTTGCGAAACTGTGCCTTGGGCAAGTTGTTGATCTGATGTTGCGAGTCGTCGTCGGCACCGAACCAGCGCAGACCCTGGGCGTAGTTGATGTCGAGGTTCCACACGGCGCGGTCGAGCCAGAACAGATTGAGCCCGGCCTCGGCCACGGTCAGGGTCGGACTCTGAATGCCCAACCGGACATTTTCCAGGTAGCTGTCGACGTCCTTGTGCGCCAATTGCAGGTTGGCGCTGAGCTGGCGACTTTGGTCGCGCCATAAAACCCGGTCGGCGCGCAGGCTGACCTGGTCGGTGATGCCGCGGCTGTGAAAGGTCACGCTGGGCAACTTGAACGGCGCGCGATATTCGGCATGGCTGGCGAACGCGCTGTAGGTCCAGTAACCGTAAGGAATTGCGTAATAGAGGCTGGCGTTGCGGCTGTAGCGGTCGCCCTGATTGAGCGTGTCGCTGGCGCTGAGGCTCAACAAATCATTGAGTTCCAGCGGGCTGTCGAGGCTCAGGTTGACACTGTCGCGATCGCGCCCGGTGCTGGCGCTGCCGAGGTTGTCGATACCGGCGTTCAAGGCCCAGCGCGATGGCGCGGCGCTGCGTGTGCGCAGAATGATTCGCGAGGCACCAGGCTGGCTGCCGGGGGCGATGTCGGCGGTGAGGTCGACCGAGCGCAGGCGATTCAGTTGATCGAGTCCTTGCTCCAGATCGCGCAGGTTCAGTGGTTCGCCGAGCATGTTCGGGAACGCGCCGCCGAGAGACACCGGCAGGCCCTGATCGGCCAGTTCGATCGACTCGATGTAGCCTTCATCAACCCGAATATCCAGCGACTGCCCCGCCGCCGGAGCGCTGAGCAGGTACGGACGACTGGCGATGTAGCCCTTTTCGACGTAGATCGCGGTGATGGTCGCGAGCAGATGATTGATCTGCCCGACGCCCATGCACGGCGCCAGCAACGGCTTGATGCGGGCGTTGAGTTTGTCGTTGTCGATCAGCGTGACGCCACCGATGCGCGTGCCGCTCAACGGCCAGCAACGTTCATCAGGGGTAACGGTTGGCGCGACCGCTGGGGTCGCTGGCGCCGGCCCGAACGCGCCACGCTCCAGCTGACGCTTGCGTTGTTCCAGTTGCAGTTGTTGCAGATCGCGCTGTTGCTGTTGTTGCTGGCGCAACACTTCCTGGCCCGGCGCGACAGGTTCGGCAGCTTCAATCGAGGAGGCACAGACACTCAACACAAAGGCCGACAACAGCGGGCAACGCGTGGAACGACGACGAAAAACAGCGCAAAACGAAAACGGCACGCAACATCCTTGCAATCAACTGGCGTAATGCCACCCCATCAATAGCCGTGATAGTCGGAGGGCTCCTACACAAAAGCAAGACGCTTCCTACAGCGCTTACATTTCTTAAACAAATGCTCGCGCTGTTTTTAAACGCATCAATCTGACGATCGGCGACAAAAATGCATTGCTACAAAATATTACTCACGTCATATTACGTTCGTAATAACGATCAGCTTTCACAGGTATTACGCCATGACCAGCATGCCCACCCTCGAAGCCGACCTCGCGGTTGCGATCAAGCCCCGGCCGCCTCTGCTTAAACGCCTGCTGATTCCCGGTGCGGGTTTGCTCGCGCTGATCTTCGCCGCCGCATACGCCGTGCATTGGTGGGGTGCCGGGCGCTTTCTCGAGGAAACCGACGATGCCTATATCGGAGGCGACGTCACGGTAATCGGCCCGAAAGTCGCCGGTTACATCGATGAAGTGCTGGTCAGCGATAATCAGCACGTGAAGGCCGGCGATGTATTGATTCGCCTCGACGCCCGCGACTATCGCGCTAACCTCGCCAAGACTGAAGGTGCCGTCGCCGCCGAAGAAGCGCTGCTGGCCAACCTCGACGCCACCGAACAACTGCAGCAAGCAGTGATCGGCCAGGCCCGCGCCGGCATTGATGCAGCGGGCGCCGAAACCGCGCGTTCACGCGACGACAACGCACGCTACAAACGCCTGGTGACCACCAACGCGGTGTCGGTGGAAAGCGCGCAACGCGCCGACGCCACCTTCAAGACCGCGCAAGCCCTGAGCGCCCGCGCCCAAGCCGAACTGCTCGCCGCGCAACGCCAACTCGCCGTCATCGACACCCAGAAACAACAGGCCCGCGCCGCCCTCCAACAAGCCCGCGCCGAACGCGATCTGGCGCAGTTGAACCTCGGCTATACCGAATTGCGTGCACCGGTCGACGGCGTGATCGGCAATCGCCGCGCGCGGGTGGGCGCCTATGCGCAGGCCGGTTCGCAGCAACTGTCAGTAGTCCCGGCCAGCGGCTTGTGGGTCGATGCCAATTTCAAGGAAGACCAACTGGCGCGGATGAAGCCCGGGCAACGCGTGAGCATCCGCGCCGACGTGCTGTCGGGGCAGGAATTCCACGGCCGTCTCGACAGCCTCGCCCCTGCCACCGGTTCGCAATTCAGTGTGCTACCGCCGGAAAACGCCACCGGCAACTTCACCAAAATCGTCCAGCGTGTACCGGTGCGGATCCTCCTTGATCCGGCTGACGGCGTCCTCGGGCATTTGCGTCCAGGCCTGTCGGTCACCGCTGAAGTCGACACCCGCGCCCAGCCGGAAACCAGCGCCGTGGCCGTTGCGCCATGAGCACCGCCAGCCTCACCGCCCCGGCGCAACCGTTCAACGCGGCGGACATGGCGACCGCGACCAAAGTGTTCGCCTTCGCAACCATGTGCATCGGCATGTTCATCGCATTGCTCGACATCCAGATCGTCTCAGCCTCGTTGCGCGATATCGGCGGCGGACTGTCCGCCGGCACCGACGAAACCGCGTGGGTGCAGACCAGTTACCTGATTGCCGAAATCATCGTGATCCCCTTGTCGGGCTGGCTGTCGCGGGTGTTCTCGACGCGCTGGCTGTTTTGCGCCTCGGCGGTCGGTTTCACCCTCGCCAGCCTGCTCTGCGGCATCGCCTGGAACATTCAGAGCATGATCGCCTTCCGCGCGCTGCAAGGTTTTCTCGGCGGTTCGATGATTCCGCTGGTGTTCACCACGGCGTTCTTTTTCTTCACCGGCAAACAACGCGTGATCGCGGCGGCGACCATCGGTGCGGTCGCTTCCCTGGCACCGACCATGGGCCCGGTGATCGGCGGCTGGATCACCGATATTTCCTCGTGGCACTGGCTGTTCTACATCAACCTGGTGCCGGGGATTTTCGTCGCCGTGGCGGTGCCGATGCTGGTGAAGATCGACCAGCCAGAACTGTCGCTGCTCAAGGGCGCGGATTATCTGAGCATGGTGTTTCTCGCACTGTTTCTCGGCTGCCTGGAATACACCCTCGAAGAAGGCCCGCGCTGGAACTGGTTCAGCGACCAGACCATTCTCACCACTGCGTGGATCAGTGGCCTGGCCGGATTGGCGTTTATTGGCCGGACCTTGCACGTGGCCAATCCGATCGTTGATCTGCGCGCGCTCAAGGATCGCAACTTCGCCCTCGGCTGCTTCTTCTCGTTCGTCACCGGCATCGGGCTGTTCGCGACGATTTACCTGACGCCGCTGTTTCTCGGGCGGGTGCGTGGCTACAGCGCACTGGACATTGGTCTGGCGGTTTTCTCCACCGGGGTGTTCCAGATCATGGCGATTCCGCTGTACGCCTTTCTCGCCAATCGCGTGGATTTGCGCTGGATCATGATGGTCGGTCTGGGCCTGTTTGCCGTGTCGATGTGGGAGTTCAGCCCGATCACCCATGATTGGGGCGCGGGCCAACTGATGCTGCCGCAGGCGTTGCGCGGGATTGCCCAGCAACTGGCGGTGCCGCCGGCGGTGACATTGACTTTGGGAGGATTGGCACCGGCGCGGCTCAAGCATGCCTCGGGGCTGTTCAACCTGATGCGCAATCTCGGTGGGGCGATCGGTATTGCGGCGTGCGCGACCATTCTCAATGACCGCACCAACCTGCACTTCACCCGGTTGGCCGAACATTTGAACAGTAGCAATGAGGCGCTGAATCAATGGCTGGCGCAGGTCGGTGGCAACCTCGCGGCGCTGGGCCAGAGCGGTGAGGTCGGTGTCACCGCGAGCCTGCACCAGTTATGGCTGCTGACCTACCGCGAGGCGCAAACGCAGACCTACGGCGACACCTTCCTGATGATCATGGTGTGCTTCGTCATCGCCACGGCGATGGTGCCCTTGATGCGCAAGGTACAACCACCAGCCGCGCCGAGTGCCGACGCCCACTGATCACGATCCCGACATCACCACATTCCCCTGTAGGAGCTGCCGAAGGCTGCGATCTGTTGATTTTGTGTTTAAGAGACAAGATCAAAAGATCGCAGCCTTCGGCAGCTCCTACGGAGTTATGTGTTGGAGTTTAGGCCTGTGGGGTTTTGCGGAAGCCTACGGCCAGGCGGTTCCAGCTGTTGATGGTGCTGATCGCGACGGTCAGGTCGACCATTTCTTTTGGTGAGAACTGCGCGGCGACCACTTCGTAGTCTTCATCCGGGGCGTGGGTCAGGCTCAGTTGCGTCAGCGACTCGGTCCACAGCAGTGCGGCGCGTTCGCGGTCGCTGAAGAACGGCGCTTCACGCCATGCGGTGACCGCGAACAGACGGCGTGGCGTTTCACCGCCCTTGATCGCGTCGGCCGTGTGCATGTCGATGCAGAATGCGCAGCCGTTGATCTGCGAAGCGCGCAACTTGACCAGTTCGACCAGGGTCTTTTCCAGTGGCAGTTTCGACACCGCAGTTTCCAGGGCGATCATCGCTTTCAGGGCGTCCGGGGAAGCGGTGTAGAAATCGGTACGAGCTTTCATGGCAGTATTCCGGGGGGCTGTGAATGTGGGATCTAAAGTAGTCCTGCAACGCCGCCGGACAAATAGCCAATCTCCCGGAAGACGAGTAGACCAGCCGTTTGTCCGCTTCCCGCAAGCATTCAGACTTGATTGCGCAGCCATTGCAAAAAGCCCTTCTTGGCCACCACCGCCGGCACGTCCGCCGTCAGGGCCTGGGCCTTGTGCAAGCGGTAATCGAGCAAGGCCTTCATCGCATCGTTGATGTCGTGACGCGCATCCAGACACGGTTTGAGGTAGGTCTTTTCGATGCGGTACAACGCACAGAAGGTTTTCGCGGCAAACGTCGCCGGCACCGACGAGTCGGAAAGAATGCCCGCTTCACCGATGACCTCGCCAGGCCCCATACGCCCGGATTCGAACGGCGCACCGTGACGAATCAAGGTCACCGATACCACGCCGGATTCGATGATGAACAAATGATCGCTGACCTCGCCCGCCTCGAGAATCGTCTCGCCGGCGCGAAAGGTTTTCAGTGTCATGTTCTGGCTAAAGGTGTCTTTCTCTTCCTGACGCAACGTCGAGAAAATCGGCGAACTGTCGAGCAGCGCGCGCGGCCGCGACAGGTTGGTGGGGGCAACGCTTTCATCGCTCGACAGCAGATTGAACCCGGACGCCTGCAAGTGCCGGTAAGCCAGGTCGAACAGCTGATTGCGCACCACGCGTTTTTCGCCCATCGAGGCGACAAAGCCGCTGATCTCGTATTCCGCACCGCCGCTGTCGGAGCTTTTCAGCGCCACACTCGGCGCCGGCGTGTCGAGCAATTGCCGGCACCCCTGCATCGCCCGCTCCAGCGCATCAATCACCGAATTGGGCCGGGCGTGCGGGCTGACCTGCACGCTGACCGAGACGCCGAACATATTGCTCGGCCGACTGAAGTTGATGATCTTGGCCTTGGCCGCCAGCGAGTTGGGAATCACCGCCATGCTGCCCTGGCTGGTTTGCAGACGCGTGGCGCGCCAGTCGATGTCGGTGACCCGGCCTTCGGTGCCGTCGATGGAAATCCAGTCATCCAGTTGATAGGGCTTGGTGGTGTTGAGGACGATCCCGGAAAACACGTCGCTCAAGGTGCTCTGCAAGGCCAGACCAACGATGATCGCCAGCGCGCCGGACGTCGCCAGCACCCCTTTGACCGGCAGGTCGAGCACATAGGCCAGTGCAGCAATGATCGCGATGAGGAAAATTACCGCGCCGAGCAAATCCTGCAACAGCCGTCCGGTGTGGCCGACCCGTTGCATCATTACCGCACCGATCAATACCGTCAGGGTGCGCGCGCCGAACAGCCACCAGCCAATCTGCAACCCGGTCGCCGCCAGGTGCAACGGCACGTTGTCGGCCCACGGTGCCGGCTCCATCGGGTTGAGGCCTTCGTTGAACAACAGGATGCTGAACAGGCTGAAAATCAGCACACGCACCAGCAGTTTCCACTCGCTGCCACGGGAACTGATCAGGCGCCACAGCCCCAGATCGAGGAGGATCAGGATCAACGCGCAAAACAACGGATGTTCAGTCAGCAGAGACAGCATCAAACAACTCCGACAGGGGCCAATCGCGAGAAGATCGCACAGATTGGAACAGTGTAGGAGCAAATCACCACACCCCCTGTAGGAGCTGCCGCAGGCTGCGATCTTTTGATCTTTAAAAACAACATCAAAAGATCGCAGCCTGCGGCAGCTCCTACAGGGAATTGGTTATTTGTCGTTGGTCAGGCTGTTGTAGCTGGTGAACAGATTGCGGTAATCCGGGATGTGGTTGGAGAACAGCGTGCCCAGGCCTTCGATGTCGTTGCGCCAGTCGCGGTGCAACTCGCACGCCAGGCCGAACCAGGTCATCAGTTGCGCGCCGGCCATCGACATGCGGTTCCACGCCGAATCGCGGGTCAGTTCGTTGAACGTGCCGGAGGCATCGGTGACCACGAACACATCAAAGCCTTCCTCCAGCGCCGACAGCGCCGGGAACGCCACGCAGACTTCGGTGACCACGCCGGCGATGATCAACTGCTTCTTGCCGGTGGCCTTGATTGCCTTGACGAAATCTTCGTTGTCCCAGGCGTTGATCTGCCCCGGGCGAGCGATGTACGGCGCGTCGGGGAAGAGTGCCTTGAGCTCCGGCACCAGCGGGCCATTGGGGCCGGTTTCAAAACTGGTGGTAAGGATGGTCGGCAGCTTGAAGTACTTGGCCAGGTCGGCCAGCGCCAGCACGTTGTTCTTGAATTTGTCCGGGTCAATATCGCGCACCAGCGACAGCAGGCCGGCCTGGTGATCGACCAGCAGAACGGCAGCGTTGTTCTTGTCCAGACGTTTGTATTGAGTGGTCATTGCAGTAATCCTCGCGGGTGATAGAGGCCGACCGGTGGTCGGCCCCAGGAGACTCGATCAGCGCTGCGAATCCAGCACTTCGTGTTCGTTCGCGACTTGCTGAGCCTTGAGGTAGCTCTCGATCAGCAATTGATAATGCGGCATGGCTTGGGCGTAGACGGCCGCCCACTGTTCGGCATCGGGACGGTTCCACGAGCCTTGCAGCTCGGAAAGCGTAGCCATGATGTCGATCGGCACCACCCCGGCCTGGGCCAAACGGGCAACTGTCAGATCAGTGGCCAGTTTCGAGTGATTACCGGACGCATCGACCACGGCGAACACTTTGTAGCCTTCATGCACCGCAGCGATGGACGGGAACGCCAGGCAGACGCTGGTCAACGTGCCGGCAATGACCAGGGTTTTCTTGCCAGTGGCTTTGACTGCCGCGTGAAACTCCGGGTTGTCCCAGGCATTGATCTCGCCTTTGCGCGCCACGTATTGCGCATGCGGCGCGGCTTGGTGAATCTCCGGGATCAACGGCCCGTTCGGCCCTTGTGGCACGGAGGCGGTGGTGATCACCGGCATCTTCAGCAGCGTCGCCGCTTTGGCCAGTGCGATGGCATTGGCGCGCAGTTGCGGCACGTCCATGTCCTTGACGATCTGGAACAGACCGCTCTGGTGGTCGATCAACAACATGGCGGCGTCGTTGGCATCGATGGTCGGTTTCTGGCCATTGAAGTTCGCTGCATTGACAGTGTTCATGTGCGTTTCCTCTTTTCTTTAGGCAACAGCCATCCCTGGCCTGCGAACCGGCCTACGCGTCCTGTGTAGAGCGGAGTGGTGGTGCGTTAAGCGTGCATCTGGCCGAAGCGGCCGGACTGGAAGTCGGCGAAGGCCTGGTGGATTTCCTGCTCGGTGTTCATCACGAACGGGCCATGACCGACGATCGGCTCATCGATTGGCTCGCCGCTGAGCAACAGCACCACGGCGTCCCGGCTGGCTTCGAGGGTCAGTTGCTTGCCGTCACGTTCGAACAGCGCCAACTGCCCTTCGCGTACCGACTCCAGACCGTTGACCTGCACCGAGCCTTTCAACACCACCAGCGCGGTGTTGCGGCCTTCATGCAGATCCAGCGTCAGCAACTTGCCGGCGTTGAGGCGCAGATCCCACACGTCGATCGGGGTGAAAGTGCGCGACGGCCCGGTGTGGCCATCGAACTCACCGGCGATCAGGCGCAGGCTACCGGCGTTGTCCTTGAGCGCGATGCTCGGGATGTCGCTGTCGAGGATGGTCTGGTAGCCCGGCGCAGCCATTTTGTCCTTGGCCGGCAGGTTGACCCACAACTGGACCATTTCCAGTTTGCCGCCGGTTCTGGCGAAGTTCTCCGAGTGAAACTCCTCATGGAGGATCCCCGAAGCAGCGGTCATCCATTGCACATCGCCCGGGCCGATGGTGCCGCCACTGCCGGTCGAGTCGCGGTGCTGCACTTCGCCTTCATAAACAATAGTCACGGTTTCGAAACCGCGGTGTGGATGCTGACCAACGCCACGCCGTTCGGTGGTCGGGGTGAAATCGGCAGGGCCGGCGTGATCGAGCAGCAGGAACGGGCTGATGTGTTTGCCGAGGTTGTCGTAGGAAAACAGCGTGCGAACCGGGAAACCATCGCCGACCCAATGGCCGCGCGGGCTGGTATAGATACCGATGATATTTTTCATGGTGGTCTCCAATTAGGGTGAGTGACGCGATGGATTAAGCTTAAATCCGTAGCCATTAATGCACTAGACTGCAAAAACCAGCCTTAGCGTTCTATATGGAGAACGATGGTGGAAGACCTCAACACCCTCTACTACTTCACCCAAGTGGTCGAACATCATGGCTTCGCCGCCGCCGGGCGCGCGCTCGACATGCCCAAATCGAAACTCAGCCGGCGTATTTCCGAGCTGGAAGAGCGCCTTGGCGTGCGCCTGCTGCATCGCACCAGCCGCCATTGTTCGCTGACTGAAATCGGCCAGGCGTATTACCAGCGCTGCCTGGCCATGCGCATCGAAGCCGAGAGTGCCGCCGAGCTGATCGAACGCAATCGCTCCGAGCCGCAAGGGCTGGTGCGCCTGAGTTGCCCGACGGCGCTGCTCAACTCGTGGGTCGGGCCGATGCTCACCCGCTATTTGCTCAAGTATCCGCTGGTAGAACTGTTCATCGAGAGCACCAACCGTCGCGTCGACCTGATTCACGAGGGATTTGATATCGCCTTGCGCGTGCGCTTTCCGCCATTGGAAAACACCGACATGGTGATGAAGGTACTCGGTAACAGCATGCAATCGGTGGTGGGCAGCCCGCAGTTTGTCGAGCGTCTGTCGTCACCGCCCTCGCCTGCTGACCTCAATGGTTTACCAAGCCTGCATTGGGGCGCGGCGCAGCGTGAGTATCAGTGGGAGTTATTGGGGCCGAACGACAACACCGCGCTGATCCGCCATACGCCGCGAATGGTCACCGATGATTTGATCGCCTTGCGTCAGGCGGTGATTGCCGGGGTGGGTGTGGCGCATTTGCCAAGTGTCGTTGTGCGTGACGACATTGCCGCCGGGCGGGTGGTGGAGTTGATTCCAGGGTGGGCACCGAAATGCGGGGTGGTGCATGCGATCTTTCCGTCGCGGCGCGGGCTGTTGCCGTCAGTGCGCACGTTGATTGATTTTCTCGGCGAAGAGTTTGCTCAAAGTGACATTGCCTGAATCGGCGGTGCGCCCTTCGCGAGCAAGCCCGCTCCCACAGGAGAATGCATTCCAATGTGGGAGCGGGCTTGCTCGCGAAGGGGCCAACCCAGACAACACAAAACTCAAGATTGATTCATGACTTCTGCTCAACACAGCTTTGCCCCACCAGCGGTTTTTCTCACGGATGCAGACGCGGATACTCCAGCCCATTCCCACTGCAACCCTGGAGTTCTCATGTCTGTTCCCGCTTTCGGCCTCGGCACGTTCCGCTTGCAAGGCCAGGTCGTCATCGACTCGGTCAGCACCGCCCTTGAACTCGGCTACCGGGTCATCGACACCGCGCAAATCTACGAAAACGAAGCAGACGTCGGCCAGGCGATTGCCGTCAGCGGCATCCCGCGCGAAGAGTTGTTCATCACCAGCAAGATCTGGATCGCCAATTTCGCCAAGGAGCGCCTGATCGACAGCCTCAAGGAAAGCCTGCAAAAGCTGCAAACCGACTACCTCGACCTGACGCTGATTCACTGGCCATCGCCGGAAGATCAGGTGCCCGTCGCAGAATTCATGGGCGCGCTGCTGGAGGCCAAGCGCATGGGCCTGACCCGGCAGATCGGCGTTTCCAACTTCACCATCGACCTGATGAAACAAGCAATCGCCGCGGTCGGCGCAGAGCACATTGCGACCAACCAGATCGAACTGCACCCGTATCTGCAAAACCGCAAAGTCGTCGAGTTCGCCGAAAGCCAGGGCATCCACATCACCTCGTACATGACCCTCGCATACGGTGAAGTGGTGCAGGATCCGCTGATCCGGCAGATCGCCGAACGCCTGCACGCCACCCCGGCGCAAGTGACGTTGGCGTGGGCCATGCAATCGGGTTACGCGGTGATTCCGTCGTCGACCAAACGCGCCAACCTGCAAAGCAACCTCAGCGCCAGCGCGCTGACCTTGAGCGACGCGGACATGGCGCTGATTGCCTCGCTGGATCGCGGCCATCGCCTGACCAGCCCGAAAGGCATTGCGCCTGCCTGGGACTGATCAGCCCTGCAGCCGCTGCGCGAGGCTGTCCATGGCATCGCGCACGGCGTTGGTCGCCGTGGCGACTGGCTCTGTTTCAGTCTCTCGACAGGCTTGTTCAAGTTTCGCGCAGGCCGACACCAACCGAGCTGCGCCGACCATTTGCGCACCACCCTTGATGTGGTGTGCAAGGTCGCGCAACCCTGCGCGATCCTGTATCGGACGCAGACTTTCCAAACGCTGCAGATCATGCAGCAGACTGCTCAAGACTTCTTCGCGCAAACGCTGGATCAGCGCGTGATTGTTGCCAGTCATGTGTTCCAGAGTGCTCAGATCGATCTCTTTCAGCGGCTCTGCTGCGCCCGGTTCAACCTCACCTGGACAATCGCCTGCGCCATTCAACGCCAGATCCAGATCATCCAGACGAATCGGTTTGAACAGGCAGTCGTCCATACCCGCCTGTAGGCAACGGCGTTTTTCCTCGACCTGTGCATTGGCGGTAAACCCGATGATCAGGCAGGGTCTACGGCCAGTTGCCGACTCTTCTTCACGAATGGCCTGCGCGAGTTCATAGCCGTTACGCCGGGGCATATTGCAGTCGCTGATGACCACATCGAACGGCTGCGCGCGCCAGCATTCCAGGCCTTGGTTACCGTCCTCGGTGTCGACCGTACGGTGGCCGAGTTCGCTCAGTTGCCAGCACAACAGCAAGCGGTTCACCGGATGATCGTCGACCACCAGCACGTGCAGCGAACGCCTCGGAGTGTCCAGCGTTTGCGCCACTTCAGCATCCGGCACACGCGCCGTCAGCATCGGCAACTGCAAGCTGACTTCAACCCGCGTGCCCTCGCCCGGCACGCTGTCGAGCCGTAAAGTGCCGGCCATCATTTCGCACAGACTGCGGCTGATCACCAGGCCCAACCCGGACCCGCTGCGCACCGCTTGCGAAGAGTTGCCGACCTGAACAAACGGGCTGAACAAGCGTTGTCTGTCCTGCTCGCTGATACCGATACCGCTGTCTTCGATGACGACGCGCACCGTCAATTGCTCGGGGGCCATTGCGGACACCTGCAAACGCAGACTGATTTCGCCCTCTTCAGTGAACTTGATCGCGTTGTTCAACAGATTCGACAGCACCTGTTTGAAACGGGTCGGATCGATCAACACATCGACGTCGCTGTGCGCATCCAGATCAAGGTGCCAGAGCAAGCGTTTCTGCCGCGCCAGTCCTTCGAATACCCGGCACACCGAGGCCACCAGCTCGCGCAGATTGGCCCGTTCGGGGTTAATGGACAGGTGCCCCGACTCGATGCGCGCAATATCGAGAATGTCGCCGATCAACGCCAGCAATTGCTGACCGGCACCGGATGCCACCTGGATCGCCAGACGGTCGGTGACGCCCTCGTCGGCGCGCTTCAAAGCCAGTTCAAGCATGCCGATCAGGGCATTCATCGGCGTGCGGATTTCATGGCTCATGGTGGCGAGAAAGGTCGTCTTGGCCCGGTTGGCGTCGTCGGCGGCCTCCTTGGCTTCCTGCAATTGCGCCAACCATTGCTGGCGTTGACGAATCTGCCAGCGCTGGAAGGCGATCCAGCCGAGCGCCAACAGCAGCAGACCGGCAGCGACAGCGAAGCCCTGAATGATTGCGCGCCGGTGGCGTAACCAATAACTGTCGTCCGCCACTACGTCATGGCTCCAGCGCTCGATCAGGTCGTCCATTTCCTGCGGGGCGATGCTCAACAACGCTTTGTTCAGAATCGAATGCAGCGCCGTTGCCTGCGGCGCCGTGGCCAAGGCGATACGTGCCGGTTGATCGCCCACCGTGCTGAGAACGCGCAAACGTGTAGGGTAGTAGCGATCGATCAGATAACGCGCGACCACCAAGGAACTCACCGTCGCATCGACCTGGCCCTTGTCGATCAACGCCATGCCCTCGGCCGGGCTCTTGACCTCGACCAGGCGCAACTGCGGCACGCGCTCCAGCAGATAGCCGCGCAGTGGATGACCACGGTAAATCGCCAGGCGCTTGCCCGCGAGATCGTCGAGACGGCGTGGGCTCTGCGCGCTCGTCGCACTGATCAGCACGAATGGATTGTTCAGGTAAGCCCGGGTGAAGCGCAGTTCCAGCTCGCGCTCGCTGCTCGGCGTCACCACCGGCAAGACGTCGAGTTCGCCAGCCTTGAGTTGCTCGATCTGCCGATCCAGCGAGCCACCGCGCACAATCTCGAAGTTGAGGCCACTGCGCTGGGCGATCAGGCTCAGCAGTTGCGCAGAGAGCCCGCGAAAACGATTGTCCGCATCAAAGAATGTCAGCGGCGCAAAATCCTCGACGGCACCGACCCGTATGACCGGATGCGCAGTCAGCCAGCGCTGCTCACTGGCGCTCAGACGGATCCGCGCTTGCGCGGTCATTTCGACGCGACCGGCACTCCAGCGTTGTTCGATGAGCTGGCGCCGCTCCAGCGGAATCGCCAGCAGTGCCTTGTCGACGAGGCGCTTGAGACGGGCATCGCTGCGCAGCAAGGCAAAACCGAACGGGCTGGCATCAAGCCCCGACGGGCCGGCCAGTTGCAGGTCGTTGCGATAATTGGTGTTGATCAGATAATTGGCGCTGATGAGGTCGCCGAGGTAGACGTCATCCGCGCCGAACGCCACTGCGCCCAAGGCATCCATGGCCGAGGCGTAGCGTTGCACGCTGGCCTCGGGATAGAACGCCTGCACGCTCGATGCCGGTAAGTAGTCCTCGACCATGGCGATGCGCTTGCCAGCCAGATCTGCCGGCAGCGACTCATCGAGCCGGATCACCAGCATCGGCTGATCTTCAGCATAGCCACGCGACAGAATCACTTCGGGATCGGCAGTCTCGAAACTGTTCGAGGTACCCAGCAGGTCGATCTCGCCGCGCTTGAGTGCAGCCATCACCGCGTCCCGACGCGCGTAGCGCTGCACTTCGATGCGCAGACCGAGCAATTGCGCGAGCAGATCGGCGTAATCGGCGGTCAGGCCTTCAAGGTCCAGTTGATTGCGGGTGATTTCGAACGGCGGGTAATCCGGACCGGAAATGCCGATGCGCAACAGCGGATGCTGGCGCAGCCACTGCCGATCCTGATCGTCCAGGCGCAGCTGGACATGCTCCAGGCGGGTGCGCGTCAGCACTTCCAGCACCTGCGGTGTTTCGCTGGCCAGACAAGGCATCGCCAGCAACAGCCACAAGGTCAAACTCCAGCGCCGGACATTCATGCGTGATCTCTCAGATCAAGTGATTACGCTTGGCAAAATCGCGCAGGTGCACCGCCGAACCCACACCCAGTTTTTTCATCAGGCGGGTTTTATAGGTGCTGACGGTCTTGTGACTCAGGTGCATGTCTGCGGCAATCGCCTTGTTCGCCTTGCCCTGGCCCAACTGCTCGAAGATGCTCAACTCACGGTCGGACAATTGATCGATCATCTGTTTTTCAGTGGTCAGCAACGGCGTCAGCGTGCCGGTCCTGTCGGCCAATGCCGAAAAATAGGTGTAGCCCGACATCACCGCCTGAATGGCTTTGTGCAATTGCTGCAAGTGATTGGTTTTGGTGACGAACGCTGTGGCCCCGGCGCGCAGGCAGCGTTCCTGATAGAACAGCGGATCATGCGAGGTGAACACCAGTATCCGGCAATCAAGCGCATTGGCGCGGATCCGGGCCAACACGTCCAGCCCGTCGAGGGCCGGCAGACGCAGATCGAGTATCACCAGCTTGGGCGCATGCTCACGAATCAGCGGCACCACCTCGTTGCCATTCGCCGCCTCGTGAATCACCTTGAAGCCTTCGCTTTGCAGCACGATTCTGACGGCGGCGCGCACCACCGGATGATCATCGACGATCAACGCTGACTTCATGACCTCTCCCGCTGCAATAGCATGACGATGGCGCCGCATGGCCACGCGCTGCGCACAGATAAGCTGCGCAGTGACTGTTGCATGGGAATCGGGGCGAATCTACCTGTCAGATCTGACAGTTGCGACTGGCAAAATTCTATGCTCAAGCTTGACGTTGCAGGCTCGGCGTTCGATCCCACCGGCGGGTGGCGAGGTCCTTGGGCACATCGACCAGGGCCATCAGATGCTTGATTGCTGGGGCCTGCGGCAATGTCGCGTGACTGATCTGCACATTGTCCTGAGCAAAACCGGGCGTCGTCTGCACAGGCGCCGATGGCTCGTTGTAGATCAAGGCATGACGCACCTGCGGGTTGTCGAGGAAAAACCCCAGCAGGTCCAGCGAACCGGCCGCCAGCTCGGCGTTGATCACCACCACATCGAACGGTTCACAACCATAGTCGACCAGCGTCAGCAGCTCGGCGAGGGTTTGCACCGGCGCCACACGGTAGTAGTCGAGGCCATTGAACAGTCGCTCGATTTTCATCCGGTGAAAATGCTGCGGGTCGGCGATGAGGATGCGCAGGGCTTTATTGATCATGGTCGATCTCCCGGTAGGATGGGTTTCTGGGTGAGGCAAGATTACGCAAGCCCTGTGAAGGGATCTGTAGGATCTTTCCGAAAGAAAAGGTCATTCATCCGCGGTTTTCCGAGCGTTGCGCTGTTGCAGCCAGTCGAGCAGATCCGCCCCGGACATTGGTCGCGCGTACCAGTAGCCCTGCCCTTGCGTGCAGCCCAGCGCCAACAGTTCGCGGCGCTGGGCGTCGGTCTCGATGCCCTCGATCACCACGCTCATACCGAGGGTTTCGCCCAGCGCCAGCGTGCTGCTGATCGCCGCCCGGCAGCGCGGTTCATGTTCGAGGTTGCGAATGAAATCAGCGTCGAGCTTGATCTCGTTGAACGGTAATTGGCACAGGCGCTGTAACGAAGAAAACCCGGCGCCGAAGTCGTCGATCGACAAGCGGCAACCCATCATGCGCAGGCGTACCAAGGTTTCGAGGCTGGTGGCCGGCGCTTCGAGCAGGCCGCTTTCGGTCAGTTCGAACGTCAGGCTCGCACCCGAAGTGGCATGTCGCGCCAACAGGCTGCGCAGTCTCGAAGTCAGCTCACCGCTGGCCAGTTGCACCGCTTGCAGGTTGAACGCCATGTTCAAGGCAAAGCCCTGCTCACGGGCACTGCGCTGCACGGCCAAGGCCTGATCCAACTGCGCAAACAGTAACGGGTCGAGCAAACCGCAACGCTCCAGCACCGGCATGAACAGCGCCGGGGAAATAATCCCCTGTGTCGGATGCAGCCAGCGGCACAGCACCTCAACGCCACACACCTCACCGGTGTGCAAATTGAATTTGGGTTGATACCAGGCGTGCAACTGCTGTGCGGCCAGCGCCTGACGCACGGCGCTTTCGCTGGCCAGCGTGATCACCGCGGCGGGTGCCTGCGGCAGTGCCGGGCGGTGGACGAACTTGTCGAGCAGCTCCGCCAGTACTTGCCCATGCAGCGGCTTGCCGACATCCCCGAGCAATTCCAGCCCGAGCAACGCGACCATCTGATGCACGGCCCGCCGCAAGTCCGCCGACAGCGAACTGCTGATGATCACCGACTTGACCTGCCCCGTAGCACCGACCCGCTGGAGAAACTCCAGGCCGTCCATCCCTTCCATTTGCAAATCGCACAAGGCCACGTCGACCGTGCCAAGGGTTTGCAGCAATGCCAATGCCTGCGCGCCGTCACTCGCTTCGAAGACTTCCTCGCAACCGAGGGTGCGCAGCATGTTGACCGCCACCGAGCGCTGGAAGGCATGGTCTTCCAGTACCAGCACGCGCAACGGCAGTGCGGGAGATCGTCTAAACATCGAGTTGCTCCAGCAGAGGGCCAAGGGTTTGCCGATCCGGCGTACGGATCAGGCTCAAATGACGGCGCGCAGTGGTATAGATCGGCTCGGCCCAAGCCTGGCCTCGGCGCGCGTCATAAATCACGCCGTGACGAATCTGCGCACAGCTCTGAAAAAACCGCACCGGATCGATGCCGGCGGCGGCCATCAGTTCACCGTTGATCAGCATCAGGTCAAAGTGCTCGAACGGCTCGTGCGAGTACTGGGTCACGCCCAGTAATTCACGAAACGAACGCACCGGCGTCAGGGCGCAGTAACCCAGTTCATTCAGGGATTTGCCGATTCTGGACTGCAGCGTGGGCAGTTCTTCGGCAATCAGGATTCGCCAGCATTTGTAGGACATGGGTTTCGCAGTTATAGGAAAAAGGTTGTTGCTCGGAAGGCAACAGGCCACACGCTAACCAAAAAATGCTGCGCGGCATGTAAGACAAGTCTGAAAAAACCAGCGGAACGTTCTGGATGACCGCAAAGCAAAAAGCCACACCGGAACAATCCGACGTGGCTTGATGTGTTTACCAGAGGTAGCGATAACCGAGACTCACCCCGAACGGTTGCTCGATACCGTTGCCTTTGGCGTATTCGGCATCCAGGGAGATTTTGCTCTTCTCACTGACTTGCAAGACACCACCGAAGCCCAGCTCCAGCCGATTACCCGGCAAGCGGGCATCAAGCTTGTTGCCGTTGACCTCGACTTTGCTGCTGCCCGCATGCTCGGTGATGTAGGACGCTTTGACATACGGCTGGACCTGCATGCCATTGCCCAGTTGCAGGCTGCGACCGAACAGCGAGCCAACCCGGCTTTGCAGTGAGTCGAGGTTGTCGGACTTGACCCGCAGACCGTTGCTGGCGGTGTAGCTCGCACCTTGGGTGCGGGTTGCGGTGAGTTCCACTTGCGGCTCGACGAACCAGCCATCCTGCAAATCGATACGCTTGCCGACTTCGATGTCCGCGCCAATCCCGTTGGTGCTGTAGGAGCCCTTTACCGCCTGGCCCAGATTGCTCGGCGTTTTGATATCGGTGTCGAAGCGGCTGTACTTCAGAACGCTGTCGACATACACGCCATTGTCGTTGAGATACGTGGCGTAGATGCCGAACATCCGGCTGTCGATGTCGCCGCTGGCGCCTTCGCCGAAGTCCAGGTCGGAGCGTGCCGAACCGAGCATGCCACCGACGTAGACCTTGCCGCTGTCGACGCTAAAAGCCTTGTCGGCGCCGATTTCCAGACCGCTGACGTCTTGGGTGTAGGCGCGACTGGAGCGCTCGCTGACGTCGAAACGCTTGCCGATGGCGCGGGTCCAGACACCGCCGTCATCCTTGCCCATGCGCAGTTCGCCAAGGCGTTTGACCAAAGCGTTCATTTGCGCGCCCCACAAACTGGCGCCGGCGGTGTGTGCAGCGATGGCCGCATTGGCACCTTTGGAGAGATGCTCGGGCGCCGGATCAATCGGCCGTGGTGGCGTCACCGGAACCACCGGCTCAAGCGGCTCGGCCGGATCCACGGGTTTAACCGGGTCGACTGGCTCAAGCGGCATGGCACCGCTGCTCGCCAACACCCAGTCATCACCCTGTTGCTGCAAGGTGTAGCGAAAGGCGCCCGCATCGACATGCCCACCGTAGAGTCCGAACTTAGCAATGCCACCGTTAGTGTCGACCAACCGCAAGCGACCATCGGCGGTGACCGGTTCGTGCCCGGTATCGCCCACGATCAAGGTGTGATCACCGCTGGCGAGGCCGGCGCCTTGGACGATCAGCAAGTCGTCGCGTTGATTGGCGATGTCGGTGTTCATCAAAATACTGCCGCTGCCGGACAGGGCATTGACGGTAAACGTCTTGAAGCTGCCGTCGCTGCTCGGCGCAAACGCCAGCCGCCCGCCGTCGAGAGTCAACGAGTCAACGGTTTTCACCCCGTTTTCCATGACGTTGACGGTACCGCCCGCCTGCGCCACCAGGCCATTGGCTTGCGCGCCGCTGTACAGATTGACCTGGCCACCGTTGCCGACCGTGCTGTTGTAGGCCGTGCCGGTGTCGTACACGCTTTGCGTGCCGCCCTGGATTTGCGTGTCATTGGCCACTGCGCCACCGAGCAGGCCCCGACGCAGGGTCTGCTCGCCCCCGGCATTGATCACACTGCCGTTGGCCACCGCCATGTTGCTCAGGTTCTGCACGCCGGCAGGCCCGACCTGAGTGTCGTTGGCTATGGCCAGGACATCCAGCGTCTGCACACTGCCGGCGTTGATCAACGTGCGGTTGGCCGTGGACCGCGTGACGGTTTGCTGACTGGCATCGAGTACGGTGTCATTGGCGATACCACTGGTGTTGACCACCTGTGTGCCGCCGTTATTGACCAGCGTGCCATGGCTGATGCCACTGGAAACGTTTTGCGTCGCACCGTCGACCAGGGTGTCGTAGCTCACACCGTTCTGGAACACATTCTGTGAACCACTGCCGCTGACGGTAGTGCGGTGGGCGGTGCCGTTGGTACCAATCGATTGAATGCCCGTGGTGACGCTTTCGTCGTATACCACTGCCCCACTGTTGACTGAGGCCGTGTAGGCGCTGGCGTGCAGGGGCATCAGCAACGCCACGGCGACGGCAACCGGTGTGCGCTGGAACATCGGGAAACGGCTTTTCATCAACTGAGCCTCACGTGCGCCTCAATGGGCAACGGCGTAAATCGAGTTGAGTTCGAACCTCTGAAGGAACCGGTTCGCACTCGGGGAACCGGCAATTTAGATAAGCGGCGGGATTTTTTGAGTAGGACTTTTCCTTGTATGTGTAGGAAATTTCCTAATCGCTCTGATCGGTCTTGACCCGAGCCTTCACACAGAAGAGCGAGCCCGTTGCAGACTCGCTTGTTCGATCATCAGCCGCGTGCGCCGACCACGCTTGAACCGTAGGAGATGATCACTTCCACCCGCCGGTTGAGCTGACGGGAACGGGCATTGCCATTGTCGGCAACCGGGAACTGCTTGCCGTAGCCCTTGGTGATCAATCGGTCAGCGCCGATGCCCATTTGCGTGAGCGCAAAGGCGACTGCATCGGCGCGACGCTCCGACAGACGCTGATTGAAATCGTCGCTGCCGACATCGTCGGTGAACCCTTCGATGCGTACCTTGCACTCCGGGTTGGCCGTCAGGTACTGCGCCAGTTGTTCAAAATTGCGCTGGCTGCCGTACTTGAGATCGGCTTTGCCGGTGTCGAACAGCACATCGCCGAAAGTGACGACTTCACCGCGCTGGGTTTTCTGCGCCTTCATCGCTTGCAGCGCTTTCAACTGCTGGGTGCGTACATCGAGTTGCACCTGAGTGCGCTCGGCGTCGATTTTCTTCAGCCCCGCCTCAGCCTCACGACCGACAATGGTCTGCTCGGCGAGGGCGATTTTCTGACTGGCCAGATACGCCAGCTGATCGATCTGCGGCGCCTGGCGATCCTTCAGCGAAGCCTGGTCGGCGGCGTTCAGTGCGCTGAATGCAGACTTGGTTTCAATCGCCGCCAACGTGTTGGATTCAGGCTTTTGCTGGAGCACCGAGAATTGCGCGCGAGCTTGCAGCAGTTGCGGATTCTCGGGTGGTGTAGCGCACCCGACGAGCATCACGGCAAACAGCGAAGCAACAGGCAACAGTTTGAAATTGGGCATGGACAGATCCTTATTGCGCGTCGGCAGGCGTGTTGAAACCGGTGATCGGGTCTTGCAGCATTTCCTGCTTGAGCACCTGGATGCCGCTACGCGCGTCGGTCAGTTGTTTCTGCCACTTCACCGCGCGGGATTTCCGCTCGGCGAGGTTGGCGTCGGCTTCGATCTGCTCGGCAAGCACTTTCGCTTGCGGGTAATTTTTCTCGCCAAGCGCACGCTCCATCAGGAACATCTTGTCCTGCGCAGCTTTCATTTCCAGTGGCGCATATTGCGTCGCTTCCGCCGAGACCGCACGGTTGACCGCATCGCGCGACAGGCTGATCTGCTGTTCGGGAATCGGCGCACTGGCGCAGGCGCTCAAGGCCCCGGCCATGATCAACAGGCACGCCGACTGGCGCGCGCGCGAAGACACACGTTGAATACTCATCTAACACTCCTGATAGTGAAGTCCGGGCCCGGTCGTTATTGATCTATAGGCCCGCACGGGTGGCGCTCAAACAAGTCGGTGGATCAGTAGTAATTGATGGTGAAAGTCGCCGTGGCATTGGCCGGGCCGGCGGTAATGCTGTCGCCGGTCTGGATGTAGCGAGCCTTCAACGGGATGGTGTAGCTGGCGCCCTCGACCGCGCGCGGCGTGATGCCGCTGGCGCGCAAAGTCGCCAGTGGCAATGGCGTGCCATGGCTGTCGGCGATTTGCAGGCCGACGCCAGTGGCGGCCGGGTCTGCGCCGGGCGCGCTCGGGTTCAGGCTCATGATGCCGAGGTTGGGAGTGATCGCCGTGCGGGTCGGGTCGAGGCGCACTTGCAGCACGTTATTTTTGCGTGAGTCGAGGTTGCTCGATGTACCGTCACTGGCCCAGCGCGGGCCGGTGTTCTGGTAGTAGCCGTTGAATGCCGGGCAGTTGTTCAGGGCGATGGAGAAATCCTGCCACTGCGTGAATGTGTTCTTGCCGGAAAACTCGTTGAGCATGTGCGTGCCCATCGGCACGGTAACGTCCGGGGTCTGGCAAGTACGCGAGACGATGTTGATGCTGCCCGAGAAGTTCACACGACTGACCTCCACATTGTTGCTGGTCACCCAACGCTGGTCAGCCGTAGGTAATTGGGCACCCTGGATGGTGCCCGGAGAAACATCGCCAATTTTGATCAGGGACATATCAAAGATCAGGGTGTTCTGGATCGTCCAGATGCAAGCATTGACTCCACCGCCACAGTTGGTTCCATTACCGGAAAATGGCAATGCACTACCGGCGTACCAAATGGCAACGCCAATGCCGGGAACTCCGCTCTGATAAACATTTCCTGCCCAAGGCGTTCCAGCCCAAGAGGACAAGCCCAGCGGCTTGTTCGGCAGACCCCGGCGGGTCTCAATGTTGTACAGACCGGCGCTGCACGACAGTCTGACAAAAGTCGCCGCCTGGAAGGTCTGCCGGTAAATCTCTGCACCCAACGGTACATCGCGCCCCACCGTCAGATTACCGCCCAACAACGGTTGGGTTCTGACCATCGTCGATGTCCCATCAATGAAATTACAGTCAGCCAACGCCGCGCCAGCCGATAACGACAAGCCTGCCAACAGCAGACCCGACTTGAACGCTCCGATGATTTTCATCACTTGTACCCCTGTGCGCTGTTCACAGAAGCAACGCGATTGTCTGAATGATTCACCGAGCACACCACGTCCACCTGACGCAGTGACTTGCCCGCACTTTTGCCCGCCGGCAACGCCAGCGCACATTGCTGCCCGGCCTGGCTACCCCAACTGATCAACAGCCGGCGCGCGTCTTCCTTGACCCGGGCGTAGAGCTGGCCGCCCTGCCCGACCACGCCCACCGAGACGCCACGGTCATCGACCACACCGGCACCGAACGGCAGCGCACTGCCATCGTCCAGCGTGACGTTGAGCAACACCGCCTGACCGTTTTGCGTGCCGTACTTGAGCGCCACCACGGCACCGGCGCGCGGCGCGACTTGCTGGCTGGTTTCGCTCAACTCGACGTCGAGCGACGTGCCCAGCGGATCGATGGCCACTTCGTTCAATTCGTACGGACGCAAGTACGGCACCACCGCGTTGCCACGGCTGTCGAGTTTCAAACCGGGGAAGCCGACGACTTTCGCGCCCTCGGCACCCTCGGCAGTGATCACCGCCATGGTTTCGCCGCGATAGGGCGTCAGCGTCACGCCGTTCGGGTGCGCGACCACGCTGCCGCTGGCATTCAGCGACAGGCTGTCGTAACCCGCACCGCGGCTGACGGTCGCGCCAACAATGGCTTTCGGGCCGATGTACTGGCCGTTGACCGAGGTACTGTTGGTGCGACTTGCACCTTCGTGGCCGGCAGTCACGCCATAGTTGTATTGGCGGTCCGCACCGGCGGTACCACTGAGGGTCGCCTGTTCGCTGTAGTTGCCGTCGGTGTCACGCATGACCCGCGCCGACAACTGCGGACGGTTGACCGAGGAGCCGAATTCGAGCGGCATGCTCACCGTGAACAGCAGACTGTTTTCCATCTCGCCGACACCGCTGCGCGCACGGTTGGCGCTGACGCCATAGCTGACCGAACCGACCTGCTTGTTGTAGCTGAACTGGTACTGCACATCGCTGCCCGGCAGGTTCCAGTAGTTCTGGGTAAACCCGTTGAACGCGACCTGGCCCCAGTCGCCCAGACTCTGGTTGGCGGTCAGCGAAAGACGACTGCGCGGTCGCCCGAACAGGCTGGTGTCGAGGCCCTTTTGCTCGGCATCGATGAGTTGCACGGCGTTGCTGAAATCGAGGTAGTTTTGCGTGGAAAACCGTGTCGCCGCCACGGCAAAGTTACTGCCGGTTTCGAGGATATTCTTGCTGTAGCTCAGGCGTGCACTCTGGCCGCTGGCAGTGCCGCTTTTCAGGTCGGTCTGCGCCTGCGTGACGTCTACTGCCACCGCACCGAGCGGCGTGCTGAACGCCAGGCCGCCGAGGGCCGAGCGATAGTTGTCACTGACTTGCGCACCGCCATAACCGGTAAAAATATTGTTCAGGCCACGCTGGTAGGTGCCCTGAAACAGCTTGGCCTGGCTGTCGATGTAGTTGTTGCGGGTTTCACCGGCAGTGACGCTGAAACGCGAGGTGCCCGGACGCAACAATTGCGCGGTCGAAGCGAACGGCACGATAAAGCTCTGCTCACTGCCATCGGCTTCGTAAACAGTGACGTCGAGGTCGCCGCCATATCCGGTCGAGTACAGGTCATCGATGACGAAGGCGCCCGGCGCCACCGTGGTTTCATACAACAGATTTCCGGCCTGACGCACTGCCACCCGCGCACTGGTGCGGGCAATGCCACGGATCACCGGCGCATAACCGCGTTGGGATTCGGGCAACATGCGATCGTCAGTGCCCAGTTGCACACCGCGATACGCCAGGGTGTCGAAAATCTCCCCACTGGTGTTGGCTTCGCCGAGGGTCAACTGGCTCTTGAGCGAGGTGATGTCGCGTTGGGCGTAGGTGTTGAGGACTTGATAATCCTGGCCGTTGAATTTGTCCCAACTGGCCGAGCCGTTGTGGCGCAGACGCCAGTCACCAAGGTTCAGCCCGGCGTTCAGACCGAGGTAGGCCGAGTCGTAATTGCCGGTGTCGGTCTTGTTGTGGTTGGCGTTGAAGTTGTAGCTCAGGGTGCCAGCCGTCACACCACGATCCCACAGTTCAGGGCTGACGTAACCACGGGCATCGCGACGCAGGGCGACCTGCGGAAGGCTGATATCCAATTGCTGAGTGGACGGCGAAAACATCGCCGTCGCGCCTTCGATCAACTGCGCGATGTCGAGGCACGAAGCACCGCTCTCCACGCTGGCCGTAGCTTCGGCAGACAACCGGCGGAAATCTACGCCGATCAACTCCAGCACGCCGCGACTGAAACACACGGTCGGGTGGCTGCCATCGGCGTCGGCATTGATGCGGATGTCTTGACGGGTCACCAGTTTGCCATTGACCGCGACGTCAGCGCGGTACTCGCCGGGCAACACCGGGTTGCCCTGCTGGTAGGCGGTGAGATCCAGAGTCTGCGAATCCTCGGGGAGGAACGCGTCGTTGAACTGCACGTCTTCGGCGAAAGCCGCCTGGGCCGCAAACACCGCAGAAACCCCGGTCAGCGCCTGGAGCACCAGAGCGGCCACGGGATTCAAGGCAAAGCGAGGGCGAGCCTGTGGGCGCGCCCCCAGGCGTGGAAGAGTTTTCATAGGTTACTCGTGCGCTAAAACGTTCGCGGAAAGATCAGGGCTTGAGCGGTTGTTTGATCGGCAGCAGCGCGCCGTAGTCGTTGATCGCATTGAACTCGACTTGAGCGCCGGCAGCGGGCATCGACTTCAGCGATGGCAAGGCGAAGGTTTTGCTTTCACCCGGGCCGACCATGCCATTTTCACTGTCGAAACGTTGGCTGCCGAGCGTCAGCGCCAACTCGACCTGAGAGACGTGAAACGCAGTTGGGTTGAACGCTTGCAAGGCATAACCCTTGTCCGCCGCGACGACTTTCCACTGCACTTGCTGCGGCGCGTCATTGGCATTGCCCGGCAGGCCGTCGGGGCGGTAGAAAATCTTGATCCGCGAACGAAAGGCCATCTGCAGCACGTTCATGTCCGTCGGGCCATCGGCCTTCGGCGGAATCTCCAGCACGTTGAGCCAGAACACTGACTCTTTGCTGCTCGGCAGCGCCGCCCCGGTGAACATCAGGCGCAGGCTCTGGCCCTTGCTCGGGTCGATGCGCGAGACCGGTGGCGACAGCACAAACGGCGCCTTGGAACTGGTCGGACTGGACTGCAAATCGCCGTCATCGACCCACGATTGCACCAGCACCGGACGGGCACCGTTGTTGTTCAATTTGACGGTGACTTCTTTCTGACTCGCCGGATAGACCAGACGCGTCCCGGTGATCACCACACCGGCCTTGGCTTGCGAATACATCAGCGTGGAAAGCATCAGTATTGCGCCGACTCGAATAACACCTGAAAAACCCATGCGCACCTCTTTGCCCACACGTTGACGCGCCGTTACCCCCCCTGGCCGGGCGCGTCATCGTGAAATCGGCTTATTGGTAATCGACGTTGTAGGTCACGGAGCTGACCACGGTGCCCGGCGTGGTCGCGCCAGTGGCGAAGTACTGCACGGCGTACGGCATGTTTGCCGCGCCAGTGCCATCGATGGTGTTGCGGGTGGTGTTGGCGATCTGGTTGGTGTTACCCGCCTGGATCACTGCACCGCCCTGCTGGTCGACCAGTTGCAGTTGCACGTTGTTCGCCGAACCGGTCATGTTCTTCAGGTTGCCGCTGATCGGGTCAACGCTTGCACCGGAGTTGAAGAACGCCGCCGCCGTGGTGGCGGTACCGACGCAGTTGGTCAGCTGGATGTTGAAACCGGTCTGGCCTTCAACCTGGCCTGCGGCGGTCAGCAAGCCGGTAGAAATGGTTGGCAGGGTCACGGTCGCAACGGCTGGCGAAACCACGCCATCAACGGCGATGGTGCAGGTCTGGTTGACCAGTTCACCGTTGAAGTTGATGGTGCCGTCGGCAGCGTTGGCGAATTGAACGCCGGACGCGGAAACCAGTACGGCGATGGCGAGAACTTTGCGATTCATGGGACAACTCCAAAAGTAAGATACGAACCTGTCGCGAAAGTCTGGATGGTTGTCCGACGCGGAATGCATCGTGTGTGACCAGCCATCTGCCTGGGCGACGAAGTAATCTTGGTCTTTTGGGTGAGGGGTTCCTGTAGGGGCATTCCCTGCGCCGTGTAGGATATTTCCTAGCAACTGAATGTAAACCGTCTTAAACGAGCAACGGTTGCAGCTGTTCGGCCAAGCGTTCCATGGCTTGCTGCAAGGCATCCACTGCGCCAGTCAGTTGATCGGCATCCAGCCCGTTGCAGGCGGTTTCCAGTCGTTCGCAGGCTTTGATCAAGGCATCGGCCTTGATGATTCGCGCGCCGCCCTTGACCCGATGCGCCAGATCCGCCAATCCCGGCAGATCATGCTGCGTGAACAGGCGCAGCAACCGCGCCATGTCGTCGTCATTGCTGCTGGCCAGATCGCCGAGCAGGCTTTTGATCGACGCCGGATCGCCTCGGGTCAATTGCTCAAGGCTGCTCAGATCGATGTCATCGGCAGACGCTGCAACCGCTGCTTGCGCAATGTCCGCAGCAGGCTGCGGCGTGGCTTGCGCCAGCCGGGCATTGAGGTCTTTGAGGCTGATCGGCTTGAACAGGCAATCGTCCATTCCGACCGCCTGACAACGGCTGATCTCTTCCGGCTGCGCATTGGCGGTGAAGCCGAGAATCAGGCACGGCGTCAGTGCTTTTGCCGCCTCTTCTTCGCGAATGGCCTGCGCCAGTTCATAGCCGTTCATGATCGGCATGTTGCAGTCGGTGATGACCACATCGAAGGTCTCGTTGCGCCAGGCACGCAGACCGTGGGCACCATCCTCGGCGTCTTTGACGCGGTGCCCGAGGTAGCTCAGTTGCTGCGACAACAGCAGCCGGTTGGCCGGGTAATCGTCGATCACCAGAATGTTCAAGGCATACCGGGCAACGGCCGGTTCGGCGACCTCCGCCGGCACCTCGATCAACGCCGGCAAGGTCGGCAACGCCATTTCGACTTCGATTTGCGTGCCCTGCCCCAGCGTGCTGTGCAGACGCAACTGGCCGCCCATCATTTCGCATAACGTACGGCTGATCACCAAGCCCAGACCGGAACCGCTGCGCGCCGATTGCGTGTTGTTGCTGGCCTGGGTGAACGGGCTGAACAGGCGCTGCTGGTCCTCGGCGCTGATGCCGCTGCCCGTGTCTTCGACCCGCAAAAACACCGCCAGACGTTCATCGTCACTGCCCGGATTGACCTTGAGAATGACGCGCACCTGGCCTTTTTCGGTGAACTTGATGGCGTTGCTCAACAGGTTCGACAACACCTGTTTGAAGCGCAGCGGATCGACCAGTACATCGCGGTTCGCCGCGGCGTCCAGCTCCAGTACCAGGCGCAACTGTTTCTGCCGCGCCAGGCCTTCGAAGATGCGCACCACTGACTCCAGCAGCTCGCGCAAGTTGGCCCGCTCGGGCGTCAACGACAGGCGCCCGGATTCGATGCGGGCGATATCGAGGATGTCGCCAATCAGGTCCAGCAGGCCACGCGCAGCACCGGACGCGACTTCGATGGCGAAGCGATCCATGATGCCCTGCTCGGCTTTCTTCATTGCCAGCTCGAGCATGCCGATCACCGCGTTCATCGGCGTGCGGATTTCATGACTCATGGTGGCGAGGAACGTGGTCTTGGCGCGGTTGGCGTCGTCGGCGCCCTCCTTCGCCTCACGCAGGGCTTCGAGCAGGCGCTGGCGCTCGCTGACGTCGATCCAGCCGCCGATCATGCCGCTGACTTCACCGTCGCTGCCGCGATACGGCAGCATCCAGTGATAGATGGTCAACACGCTGTCGCCCATGCTCAGGCTACGATCCTGCACACGCGGCAAGCCTTCGCTCATCACTTGCAGGTAGTCATCGTGATAGGCCTGAGCTTGCGCCAAATCCTCCAGAACACCTTCCAGCACGGTCTTGCCAATCACCGCTTCACGCTCGACCTGGAACACCTGCAAGTAGCCTTCGTTGCACACCAGCAGCTTGCCGGCGCGGTCACGCACGTAGATCGGATGGGGCGTGCCGTCGATCAATACGCGCATGAATTCGAGCTGATCGTTGAGGGCGATTTCCGCTTGCCGGCGCTTGCGCATCAGCAATCGCAGATAGGCGATCCAGCCGAATGCCAGCAGCAACAAGACCGCTGCGAGGGCGAAGCCCTGAATGATCGCGCTGCGATTGCGCAGCCAGTAACTGTCATCGACCACCACTTCGCTGCGCCAGCGATTGGTGACTTCATCCAGCTCTTCCGGGGGAATGCTCAGCAGCGCTTTGTCGAGGATCGAGTACAGCTCCAGTGCCCCGCGCGCGGTGGCAAACGCCACTTGCGCCGACTGCGTACCGACGGTGCTGGTGATGCGCAACCGCTCGCGATACTGCCGGGAAATCATGTAGCGCGCAGTGATCAGCGAATTCACCGCCGCCTCGGCTTGGCCATTGGCGACCATCGCCATGGCTTGCTGGGCGTTGTCGGCATCGACCAGCGTCACCTGCGGATATTGCTCGACCAGCATGTCGCGCACCGGATTGCCGCGAATCACCGCCAGCCGTTTGCCGACCATGTCATCGAGGGTTCCGGGGCTGTTGGCATCGATGCGGCTGACCAGCACAAACGGCGTGCTCAGATACGGCCGGGTGAAGCGCAGGGTGTCCTGGCGTTCGACACTCGGGGTCAGGGTAATCAATAGATCCGCACGGTTTCCGCGAACCTGCTCAAGCAGCTCCGGCACCGATTGCGCGCGTTGCACATCGAACTTCAGACCGGTGCGCAACGCGACCTTGGCCAGCACATCGGCGCTGATCCCGCGAAATTCGCCGTCCTGACCGTAAAACGACAGCGGCAGAAAGCTGTCATCGATGGCCACCCGCAAGCGCGGATGCTGCGCCATCCAGCGTTGCTCGCTGACACTGAAATGCAGCGCCTGCTGCCCGGGCATGCTCGCACCGCCGGCACTCCAGCGGCGCAGAATGGTCATGCGCTCGCCAGGCGGAATACTCTCCAGGGCGGCGTTGACAATGCGCAACAAGCGCTCATTGCCGCGAGGCATCGCGAAGGCGAAGTTCTGCACTTCCATTTGCGAGAAGTCGGCCAGCTGCACGTTGTTCAGGTAGTTCTTGTTGATCAGGTAATTGGCACTGATCGAGTCGCCGAGATAGACGTCGGCGCTGCCGAACGCCACGGCACCGATGGCACTCAGCGTCGAAGGATAAAGCCGCACAGTGGCGTGCGGGTAGAACGCCTTGACCTGCTCGGGCGGCAGGTAGTGATAAAGCATCGCCACCTGTTTTCCGGCGAGGTCCGGCGACAGGTTCTGACTGTCGCCGACGCGCGTCACCAGCGTCGGCACATCGTCTGCATAGGCCTGCGACATCGCCAGATCCGGGTCGGCGGCTTCGAAGCCGTTGGACGTGCCGAGCATGTCCACCTCACCGCTTTTCAACGCCGCCAGCACCTCGGAGCGCGAAGCATAGTGGCGCACTTCGATGTGGATATTCAGCAATTGACCGAGCAACTGTGCGTAATCGGCCGTTAGCCCTTCGTAATCGTTACCGTTGCTGGTGATCGCGAAGGGTGAATAATCGGGGGCCGAAGCACCCAGGCGCAACGTGGCTTTGCTGCGCAGCCAGGACCAGTCCTGAGCATCGAGCTGGATACTGTAGCCGTCGACAGTCGAACGGCCGAGCACATGCAGGGTTTCCACCGGCGCCGCCAGCGCCGTGTTGACAAAAACGGCCAGGCCCAGCAGCCAGCATCGAGTGAAATGGCGCATTCAGATCAGATTATTGCGTTTGGCAAAATCGGCGAGGTACACCACCGACTTGACGTTGAGTTTCTCGATCAGGCGCGTCTTGTAGGTGCTGATCGTCTTGTTGCTCAGAAGCATCGCCTCGCCGATTTCCTTGTTGGTCAGACCGTTGGACAATTGCTGCAGAATGGTCAGCTCACGGTCGGAAAGGCTCTGGATCAATTCCAGATCGCTGGCCTGCGAATCACTGCGGCGCACACTGCTGGTCGAAAGATTGGGAAAGAACGTGTAGCCATCCATGATGACCTTGATCGCCTTGATCAACTCATCCAGTTCATTGGTCTTGGACAGGAAGCCCGCAGCGCCGGCCTTCATGCAGCGCGCAGAATAAAACAACGCCGACTGCGAGGTCAGCACCAGAATCTTGCTTTTCACACCAAGCGCACAGATGCGGCCGATCACCTCCAGCCCGTCGAGTTTGGGCATGGCGATGTCGAGGATGATCAAGTCCGGTGTGAGCTCGCGCGTCAACTGCACCGCGTCGGCACCGTTGTCGGCCTCGCCCACCACCTCGAAACCCTCCAGTTTCAGGAGCATCCTGACCGACGAGCGAATGAATGGGTGATCGTCTACAACCAACGCTTTAAACATATGAACCCCTGTAGGACCCGCCGAAAGACTCGGAAATGCAATCGTCCATGGCCTGGAAGAAACTCGAAGAATGACGGTCCGCAGCGTGGCGTAAAAATACACCAGACTGCGCACAGTGTAGGAACTATCTTGGGCTTTTCCGCACGCTTTGCGTAGCGGCTCAATCCAGTTGATCGCGGGACGTCAGCCACTGCAGCAAATCATGCCCGGTCATGGGCCGGGCGAGGTGAAAACCCTGGCCGAGCTCACAGCCCAGGCCGACCAGCGCTTCCTTCATCGAGCGGCTGCTGACACCTTCAATCACCAGTTGCATATCCAGCGAATGCGCCAGCGCTTGGGTGGTGGCGATCATGGTTTGCCAACACGGCTGATACAGATGCTGAACCCGTTCGGCGTCGAACTTGAGTTGATTGAAGGGCAACTGGCAAAGCAGTTTCAGCGAAGAAAAGCCGGCACCGAAATCGTCGATGGCCAGACCACAACCGAGCAACCGCAGGCGCAACAGGCTTTCTTGCGTGCCGGGCGCCATTTCCAGCAAACCGTTTTCACTCAGTTCAAACTGCAAGACCGAGCCGGCAAACCCGTGACGCTGCAATGCACTCTGGATATGCCCGACCAACTCGTGGTCGGCCAGTTGCGATGCATGCAGGTTGAATGACAGTTCCAGGTGCAGGCCCTGATGGCGCAGGATTCCCAGCAGGCACAAGCCCTGTTCGAGCAATTGCTTGAACATCGGATTGATCAGGTCATAGGCGACCAGCGCGGCGAGAAACTCGCCCGGCAACAACACGCCGCTGGCCGGATGCTCCCAGCGCACCAGCGCCTCGGCGCCGGCGACCTGGTTGCTGGCCAGATAGAACTTGGGCTGGAACCAGGCACGAAACTCGCCCAGCGCCAGTCCCCGACGCAGCTCGTCTTCGCTGGGCAATTCCCTTGGCGGCACGCGCACATTCAGCGCCGGATGCGGTGTCCGGTAGCGATGCAACGCCCGGTGCAAAACCCGCAACGGTACCGGCGGCTGAATGACGCCCAGCAACTGCAGGCCCGCAAGCGTGTCCATCTGCCCGAGCGTACGCTGTAAGCCCGGGCGCAGTTCGCTGCTGAGGATCACGGCGCGGACCATGCCGGTTTCACTGGCATGGCCAAGAAACCCCAGGCAGTCGAGGCCTTTATCGAGCAAATCGCAGACCACGATGTCGACCCCGCCCGACAAATGCATCTGCACCAGCGCCTGCTCGCCATCACTGGCCTGCAACACATCACGGACACCGAGACGGTGCAGCATCCTGACCATCACGCTGCGTGCGAACGCATGATTTTCCAGTACCAGAACACGGGGTGAGGTCATCTTTCATCCATCGCTGCGCAGACCTGAGAAACGGCATAGTGGCGTCGGATGAGGCAATGCTTTGACAGATTAATCCTGTGGGCTTGTAGGAAATTTCCCAAATTGGCGCTGATTCAGGGTTTATTCCGTGGTACTCGGACTCCAGAACGCCTGCACCACCAATGCCGACGTCGAGATCCGCGCCACCAGTGCGTCGAGTTCATCGCCATCGACCGAAGTGGTCGCCAGCGTCGCTTCAATCTCGATTTCATCGGCACCAAACGCATGCACATCGACATCGCTGGCGGGGTAATTACTGCGCTCCAGTTCCGCTTCGAGCAGGGCAAACACAGCGGTTTGCTGTGAGCGACGGGCGATGACGTAGACGATGTTGGTGACTTCCGCCGAGACCACGTCCAGTGGCTGACGGTTGATGTTGTTGACGATCGGCCGCAGCAAGGTATTGGCGGCGAGGATGAACAGCGTGCCGAGCACGGCTTCGGCGAGCAGGTCGGCGCCGGCACAGGCGCCGACCGCCGCCGAAGTCCACAGGGTCGCGGCGGTGTTGAGGCCGCGCACGTTGCCCTCTTCGCGCATGATCACCCCGGCACCGAGAAAGCCGATGCCGGAGACCACGTAGGCAACCACGCGCACTGCGCCTTCGGCACCGGCGAGACGGTTGGCCATGTCGACGAAAATCGCCGCGCCGACGGCGACCAGTACGTTGGTGCGCAGGCCGGCGGTGCGTTGCCGGTACTGGCGCTCGAAACCGATCAGGCCGCCGAGAATGAAGGCGGCGCTGAGGCTGACGAGGGTGTCGAGCAGCGAATCGAGGTTGAGGTTGTTGATGGCTTGCATCGTCATTTCCCTGAAAAAACACAAACCCCCTTGTGGGGCCTGCTTGAAACGAGCCCCTGTAGGAGCTGCCGAAGGCTGCGATCTTTTGATGTTGCCTTTTAAAAACAAGATCAAAAGATCGCAGCCTGCGGCAGCTCCTACAGGGGCAGCATTACTGCCAGCCGAAGCGGCGGATGTAGAAGCCTTTCACCGCCTGGGTCAGCGCCATGTACGCCAGCAGGATCACCGGCAGGAACACGAAGTACAGCGACGGCAGCGCCTGCAGTTTGAAGTAGTGCGCCAGCGGCCCCATCGGCAGGAAGATCCCCACCGCCATGATGATTCCGGTCATCACCAGCAGCGGCATGGCTGCACGGCTTTGCAGGAACGGAATCTTCGGCGTGCGGATCATGTGCACGATCAGCGTCTGGGTCAGCAACCCGACCACGAACCAGCCGGACTGGAACAGGGTCTGGTGATCCGGGGTGTTGGCATCGAATACGTACCACATCAAGGCGAACGTGGTGATGTCAAAGATCGAACTGATCGGGCCGAAGAACAGCATGAAGCGCCCGACGTCACCCGGCTGCCAGCGTTGCGGTTTTTTCAGCATTTCCTCATCAACGTTATCGAACGGAATCGCAATCTGCGAAATGTCGTAGAGCAGGTTTTGCACAAGCAAGTGCATCGGCAGCATTGGCAGGAACGGAATGAACGCACTGGCGACCAATACCGAGAAGACGTTGCCGAAGTTGGAACTGGCGGTCATCTTGATGTACTTGAGCATGTTGGCGAAGGTGCGCCGCCCTTCGAGTACGCCCTCCTCCAGCACCATCAGGCTCTTTTCCAGAAGGATGATGTCGGCCGCTTCCTTGGCGATGTCCACCGCGCTGTCCACGGAAATACCAATGTCGGCGGTGCGCAGCGCTGGCGCGTCGTTGATGCCGTCGCCCATGAAGCCGACCACGTGACCGTTGCCTTTGAGGATGCGCACGATGCGTTCCTTGTGCGACGGCGTCAGCTTGGCAAAGACGTTGGTGGTTTCCACGGCGACGGCCAGTTCAGCATCGCTCATGCGTTCGACGTCGTTACCCAACAGCAGGCCTTGTTGCGCCAGGCCGACTTCACGGCAGATCTTCGCCGTCACCAGTTCGTTATCACCAGTCAGCACTTTCACCGCGACGCCATGTTCAGCGAGGGCTTTGAGCGCTGGCGCGGTGCTTTCCTTCGGTGGATCGAGAAACGCTACGTAACCGATCAGCGTCAGTTCCTGTTCGTCGGCAAGGCTGTAGATTTCCCGACCTTCAGGCATCGAGCGTGCGGCCACGGCCACTACGCGTAAGCCTTCAGCGTTGAATGCTGCGGTGACCTGACGAATCCGGGTCAGCAATTCATCGCTCAAGGCTTCATCGACCTCGCCGTGACGCACGCGGCTGCACACCGCCAAGACTTCTTCTACCGCACCTTTGCAGATCAACTGATGTGGCTGGCCACGGCCTTCGACCACCACCGACATGCGCCGACGATTGAAGTCGAACGGGATCTCGTCGACCTTGCGAAACGCCGTGCCGACTTTCAGTTCGCGGTGGATTTCCACGTGTTCCAGCACCGCGACATCCAGCAGGTTTTTCAGGCCGGTCTGGTAGTAGCTGTTCAGATAGGCCATTTCCAACACATCATCGGAATCGGCGCCCCACACGTCGACATTGCGCGCGAGGAAGATCTTGTCCTGGGTCAGCGTGCCGGTCTTGTCGGTGCACAGCACATCCATGGCACCGAAGTTCTGGATCGCATCGAGACGTTTGACGATGACTTTTTTGCGCGACAGGAACACCGCGCCTTTGGCCAGCGTCGAGGTGACGATCATCGGCAGCATTTCCGGGGTCAGGCCGACGGCAATCGACAGCGCGAACAGCAGTGCTTCGGTCCAGTCGCCCTTGGTGAAACCGTTGATGAACAACACCAGCGGCGCCATGACGAACATGAAGCGGATCAACAGCCAGCTGACTTTGTTGACGCCTTGCTGGAACGACGTCACCCCGCGATCAGTAGCGCCAACGCGCTGGGCCAGCGCACCGAAATAAGTGCTGTTGCCGGTAGTGAGAATCACCGCCACCGCCGTGCCCGAGACCACGTTGGTACCCATGAACAGGATGTTGTCCAGCTCCAGCGGGTTGCGCGTGTCGCGATCAGCCTGACGCGGAAACTTCTCGACCGGCATTGATTCACCGGTCATTGCGGCCTGGCTTACGAACAGATCCTTGGCGCTGAGCACCCGGCAATCGGCAGGAATCATGTCGCCGGCCGAGAGCACGATCAGATCGCCCGGCACCAATTGCTTGATCGGCAATTCACTGCGTGGCGCGTCTCGGCGCATCACCGTCGCGGTGTTGCTGACCATGGCCTTCAGTGCGTCAGCGGCCTGGTTGGATTTGCTTTCCTGCCAGAAGCGCAGCAGCGTCGACAGCACCACCATGGAGAAAATCACCACGGCGGCCTTGAGGTCTTCGGTCAGCCACGAGATCACCGCCAACAGGGTCAGCAGCAGGTTGAACGGGTTTTTGTAGCAGTGCCACAGGTGAGTCCACCACGGCAGCGGCTGCTCGTGTTCGACTTCGTTGAGGCCATATTGCGCACGCAACGCATCGACTTCGAAATCGGTCAGGCCATCGGAATGCGTGCCGAGTGACGACAACAGCACGCCGCTGTCGCAATGCGCGGCATCGACCAGGGTGTTGGCCAGCGTGGGCGGGACTTCACGGCTGACCGTGGTGTCGTTGATCGATTCCAGCAGCGCCAGACGACGGAAGTGTCGGGCGATGTGGCGGGTCCGCAGAAAACCTGCGAAGAATTCCTTGAGCGTAAGTTTCATGGCTGTTGCCCCTATGGTCAGCCGGGAAACCGTCAAGCAGGTACGGCCGCGCCTCGTCCGCCGGAAAAACCGGCACGGCAAGGCTTGGCGCGCCGGTCAGAAAAGACAGGCGTGTCGATAGGGCTGCGATGACGACGATAAAGTCGACATCACGCTCTGTTCAGCGTCGATGAGAAGGAACGTCCAGACATGGCCCAGGACGGGGCATGCACGGGATGCCGCTGCTCGCTTTTACGGCGAGACAACGACAGAGAAAGTCTGCGCGTTATCTTGCCGAGAATCTGCCGGTTACCGAGACCGGCCGACAACTGTCACTCGAACAAGTACCCACTGTGGGTCTCCGCTATTGATGAAAACGCGCGAAGCTTACGCCCCGATGTCTGGAGAGTAAACCCGCAAAAGGCAGTGTGTCGGGGAATGTGGGGGATGTTCAGGAAGGGTTCAGGAACAGAATGTGTGGCGCTTTTGATGGCCCCTTCGCGAGCAGGCTCGCTCCCACATTTTGTCCTGCGTACACAGAACCATTGTGGGAGCGAGCCTGCTCGCGATAGCGGTCTTTCCCGCGCCGCAGATTTTAACTGGCAGTCGCCAACAACAGATCCGCCATCGAACGATGCCCACGATTCTTGCCATGCTCATACAACGAACCGGCAATCTCGTCCGCGCGGATCGGCAACACCGACAGCAGCGTGTCGCTCAGACCATGGCTGGCCTGGCAGAAGCCCTGCATGTAGATGCCGGCCTTGCAGCGCTCGTCGGTGATCAGTTTGTAGTTGCGATCCACTTCGAAGTCGCCGAGGTACTCTTCCAGCGGCGCCAGCAGTTTGCGGTGCATCTGGCGCTCGTAACCGGTAGCCAATACCACCGCATCGTAGTTGCGCACGGTGACTTCGCCCGTGGCGTTATTGCGCACGGCCAGTTCGATACCGTTTTCGGTCGCGGTAGCGCTTTGAACGGTAGTCAGGGTGCGGAACGCGTGACGGGCAACACCCGAGACTTTCTGGCGATAGAAGATCCCATAGATGCGCTCGATCAGGTCGATGTCGACCACTGAGTAGTTGGTGTTGTGGTACTCGTTGACCAGACGCTCACGCTCGGCGCTGTTCTGCTGGAACACCAGGTCGGTGAACTCCGGCGAGAACACTTCGTTGACGAACGGGCTGTCGTCCGCAGGCTTGAGTGCCGAGCCGCGCAGGATCATGTCGACCTGCACCGACGGGAACGAATCGTTCAGGTCAATGAACGCTTCCGCCGCGCTCTGCCCGCCACCGATGATCGCAATGCTCATCGGCTGATTGTTGACGCATGGCTGCTTGGCCATTTGCGACAGGTATTGCGAGTGGTGGAACACACGGGTGTCGCCCTTCAGCGCCTTGAACGCCTCCGGAATACGCGGCGTGCCGCCGGCGCTGACCACCACCGAACGGGTCGTGCGCACATGTTGGTGGCCGTCGCTGCCACGGGAAATAACGCGCAGCGCTTCAACCTGATGGTTGTGCAGCACCGGCTCGATGGTCAGCACTTCTTCGCCGTAACGGCTCTGCTCGGTGAACTGCCCGGCGACCCAGCGCAGGTAGTCGTTGTACTCCATGCGGCACGGGTAGAAGGTGCCGAGGTTGATGAAGTCGACCAGACGGCCGTGGTATTTCAGATAGTTGACGAACGAATACGGGCTGGTCGGATTGCGCAGGGTCACCAGATCCTTGAGGAAGGAAATCTGCAACTCGCTTTGCGTCGACAGGGTGTTGCCGTGCCAGCTGTAGTCAGCCTGCTTGTCGAGGAACAGTACATCCAGCTCGCCATGGGTCGGGCCGCGCTCTTGCAGAGCGATGGCCAGCGCCAGGTTCGAAGGGCCGAAACCGACGCCGATCAGGTCGTGAACGATGGGCGATGCAATTGCCTGAGTCATTTCCAGTGTCCTCTGGATGAACCCCTCAACAAGGGGCAAGGAGAGCCTAAGTGACCTGACCGGCCTTGAGCAGGACAGCAGGTCGTCTGTTGAGTAGGAACGAGGACAGTGAAATAAAATTTAACGGCGACGGCTCAATGGGCATCCCATTGTTTGATGCGCAGGCGGCAGTGCTTCATCGCGTTGACGATGTGTTTTTCCACCAGCGCCTTGGAGATACCAAGGTGTTCGGCGATCTCCAGATGCGACAAACCTTCGATTTTGCGCAGCAAAAAACTTTCGCGACAGGCTGCAGACAATTCGGCCAATGCCCGCTGGAGCATCTCCAGGCGCTGGCCATGATCGAGGGTATTGTGCGGTGACGGGGTGAAATAGCGTTCTTCGCTGTCGAGCACTTCCAGCGATTCGACCTGACGCAGGGCATTGCGCCGATGATCGTCGATCACCAGATTGAGTGCCGTGCGATAAAGAAAGGCCCGGGGCTGCTCGATCGGCGTGTCGCTGGAACGTTCCAGCACACGCAAATAGGCGTCATGCACCACATCTTCGGCAATCTGGCGATTGCCGAGTTTGGCGTTAAGGAAACACACCAACTCGCGATAGTAGTTTTCCAACATGACTCCCGGCCGCAAGACTGCTGCGGTTTATGTCCTTTTTAACCCGATCCGCGATGGCGATTTGGGCAGTAGCACGATAGTGGCAACTTGAGGCGCGTAATTTATAGTAATTCTCATATAGATTTAAAGTGGCGTTTGTCTTTGCCCGATAAATAATGCCGCTCTATACCTGTAACATCCTGTGTCTCCGCTTAAATTCCCCGCGACTTTCATCGTTTACAGGACAGCTCCCCGTGTCTGTCGCTTGCCGCGACAGCGTTCAGCCGCCCCTTTTTTTGCGTGCCACTTGAACGACGGGCCGAATTCCACTGGCCGGAACCCTGCATGAAACGTCCCCGCCCCGCCCGACGCGCGCTGCTCGTAGCCCTTTGTCTGATTCCTGTTGTTGCCTACGCCGCCTGGCAGATCATGCCGCCGGGCCGGGACAAATTCACCACCGTGCAAGTCGGTCGCGGCGACATCGAAAGCAGCGTGACCGCGCTGGGCACCCTGCAACCACGGCGTTACGTGGATGTCGGCGCGCAGGCGTCGGGGCAGATCCAGAAGATCCATGTGGAAGTCGGCGACGTGGTCAAGGAAGGCCAACTGTTGGTGGAAATCGATCCGTCGACGCAGAAAGCCAAGCTCGACGCCGGGCAATTTTCCATCGAAAACCTCAAGGCCCAGCTACAAGAGCAACGCGCGCAGCACGAGCTGGCGCAGCAGAAATATCAGCGCCAGCAGAACCTGGCAGCCGGCGGCGCGACCCGCGAAGAAGACGTGCAGACCGCCCGCGCCGAACTGAAAGCCACCCAGGCGCGCATCGACATGTTCCAGGCGCAGATCCGCCAGGCCCAGGCCAGCCTGCGCAGCGATCAGGCCGAACTCGGTTACACCCGAATCTACGCGCCGATGTCCGGCACCGTGGTCAACATCGACGCCCGTGAAGGCCAGACCCTCAACGCCCAGCAGCAGACCCCGCTGATCCTGCGCATTGCCAAACTGTCGCCCATGACCGTCTGGGCGGAAGTGTCCGAAGCCGACATCGGCCACGTCAAACCCGGCATGAACGCCTACTTCACCACCCTCAGCGGCGGCAGTCGGCGCTGGGCCAGCACCGTACGGCAGATCCTCCCGGTACCACCGAAACCGCTGGACCAGACCAGCCAGGGCGGTGGCAGCCCGAACAGTACGAGCAAGAGCGGCAGCGGCCGCGTGGTTCTCTACACAGTCCTGCTCGACGTCGAAAACAGCGACAACGCGCTGATGGCCGAAATGACCACCCAGGTATTTTTTGTCGCCGGCAGCGCCAAAGACGTAATCACCGCACCGGTCGCCGCACTGCACAACGAAGGTCAGGTGGCCGGCAATCAGATCGCGCGGGTCGTGGCGAAGAACGGCGACATCGAGCATCGCCAGGTGCGCACCGGTCTCAGCGACCGCTTGCAAGTGCAGATTCTCGACGGCTTGAAGGAAGGCGATCACCTGTTGATCGGTCCGGCAGAGGGAAGCGGAGGCTAAATGCAAACGCCGCTGATCGACCTCAAAGACATCCGCAAATCCTACGGCGGACAGGACACCCCCAAAGTTGACGTGTTGCGCGGCATCGACCTGTCGATCCACGCCGGGGAATTCGTCGCGATCGTCGGCGCCTCCGGTTCCGGCAAGTCGACGCTGATGAACATCCTCGGCTGCCTCGACCGACCGACCTCGGGCGAATACCTGTTTGCCGGCGAAAACGTTGCGCACCTGAGCAGCGACGAACTGGCCTGGCTGCGCCGCGAAGCCTTTGGTTTTGTTTTCCAGGGCTATCACTTGATTCCGTCCAGCTCGGCCCAGGAAAACGTCGAGATGCCGGCGATCTATGCCGGCACTCCGGCGGCGGCGCGCCACGCTCATGCGGCCGCGCTGTTGCAACGCCTCGGTCTGGGCGAGCGCACCGGCAACCGCCCGCACCAATTGTCCGGCGGTCAGCAGCAGCGGGTGTCGATCGCCCGGGCGCTGATGAACGGCGGGCACATTATTCTTGCCGACGAACCGACCGGCGCCCTCGACAGCCACAGCGGCAAAGAAGTCATGACCCTGCTCGATGAGCTGGCGAGCCAGGGCCACGTGGTCATTCTCATTACCCACGATCGCGAAGTCGCCGCCCGCGCCAAGCGCATCATCGAAATTCGCGACGGGCTGATCATCAGCGACAGCGCCCGCGACAATCCCGACGCACAGAACTCGGCCAACCCCGGCGCCTTGCAGGCGGTCGATCTGCGCAAACGCCTCAGCGAAGGCGCCGAAGCCAGTGGCGCCTGGAAAGGCGAACTGGTCGACGCTGTGCAAGCCGCGTGGCGGGTGATGTGGATCAACCGTTTCCGCACGGCGCTGACGCTGCTTGGCATCGTCATCGGCGTGGCGTCGGTGGTGGTGATGCTCGCCGTCGGCGAAGGCAGCAAACGCCAGGTCATGGCGCAGATGGGCGCGTTCGGCTCGAACCTGCTCTACCTCAGCGGCGCTTCGCCCAACCCGCGCACGCCACTCGGAGTGATCACCCTTGATGACGTCGCCGCGCTGAAGACCCTGCCGCAGGTCAAACGGATCATGCCGGTGGCCGGTGCCGAGGTGGCGGTGCGTTTTGGCAACGTCGACCAGAGCGCCTACGTCGGCGGCAATGACACCAATTTCCCGAGCATTTTCAACTGGCCAGTGATTCAGGGCAGCTACTTTACCGACGCCGATGAGCGCAACGCCGCCGCAGTGGCGGTGATCGGCACGAAGATTCGCGACAAGTTGCTCAAGGGCGTCAGCAACCCGATCGGCCAATACATCCTGATCGAGAACGTGCCGTTCCAGGTGGTCGGCGTGCTCGCCGAAAAAGGCTCCAGTTCCGGCGATCAGGACAGCGACAACCGTATCGCCGTGCCCTACTCCGCCGCCGCCATTCGCCTGCTCGGTGGGCACAATCCGGAATATGTGGTGATCGCTGCGAGCGACGCACGCAAGGTCAAAGAGGCCGAACTGGCCATCGACGAGCTGATGCGCCGCCTGCACAACGGCAAACACGATTACGAGCTGACCAACAACGCGGCGATGATCCAGGCCGAAGCGCGCACGCAAAACACCCTGTCGCTGATGCTCGGCTCGATTGCCGCCATCTCGCTGCTGGTCGGCGGCATCGGCGTGATGAACATCATGCTGATGACCGTACGCGAACGCACCCGCGAGATTGGTATTCGCATGGCCACCGGCGCGCGGCAACGCGACATCCTGCGCCAGTTCCTCACCGAAGCGGTGATGCTGTCGGTGGTCGGCGGGCTGGCCGGTATCGCTTTGGCGCTGCTGGTCGGCGGTGTGCTGATTCTCAGCGAAGTCGCCGTCGCTTTCTCCCTGATGGCTGTGCTCGGCGCTTTCGGCTGTGCATTGGTCACCGGTGTTGTTTTCGGCTTCATGCCCGCTCGCAAAGCTGCCCGGCTCGACCCGGTCACGGCCCTTACCAGTGAATGATCGATCTATGAAACCGCGTCTCAGCCTCTTGACCGTGTGCCTGCTTCTCAGCGCTTGCGGCAGTCCCGCCCAGCGCCCGGAAAGCGGCCTGCTGCCTCCCGCCACCTGGCAAACAGCACACAGCGACAATGCCAGCCGCAACGACGTGCGCTGGTGGACGCAGTTCGCCAGCCCAGAACTCGATAGCTTGATCGAACAGGCTCGGGCCGGCAGTTTTGACCTCGCGGCGGCCGTCGCGCGCGTTCGTCAGGCGCAGGCCACGACAGTGATTGCCGGCGGCTCGCTGCTGCCGGAGGTCAAGGCCGGAATGAACGCCAACCGCCAGAAGTTAATGCGCGGCAGCGGCTATAGCCAACTGGACGCTGACAGCAGCAACAAGGCGGTGGATTACTTCGACGCCAACCTCAATGCCAGTTACGAAATCGACTTCTGGGGCGGCCAGCGCGCCAGCCGCGACAGTGCGCAATTCAGCTTGCGCGCCAGCGAATTCGATCGGGCCACGGTGGAGCTGACGCTGCTCAGCAGTGTCGCCAACAGCTACGCGCTAACGCTGTCGCTGAATGAGCAATGCCGAATCGCCGAACTCAATCTGACCAACGCACTGAGCGTTTTGAAATTGGTGCAGACGCGCTTTGATTCCGGTTCCGCCACCGCGCTGGAACTGGCGCAACAGAAGAGTCTGGTGGCGGCGCAGCAACGGCAATTGCCGTTGGTCCAGCAACAGGCGCGCGACGCCAGAATCAGCCTCGCCGCCCTCCTCGGCCGCCCCGTGCAGGAACTGCCGGTCAGCGAGGAAAACTTTGCCCGACTGCAATGGCCGGTGATCGGTGCCGGGGTGCCCAGCGAGCTGCTCAACCGCCGCCCGGACATCGCTCGCGCTGAAGCTCAACTGGCCGCCGCCCGCGCCGACGTCACCGTGGCCCGGGCGAAAATGCTGCCCAGCGTCACCCTCAGTGCCGAACTGGGTTCCGGCTCCGACCGTTTCAGCGACATGCTGCGCAGCCCTTTCTATAACCTCACGGCCGGGCTGGTGGCGCCGATTTTCAACAACGGTCGCCTGAGCGCCGAACGCGACAAGGCCAGCGCGCGTCAGGAGGAACTGCTGCAAGATTATCGAGGCGCGATCATCAACGGTTTCGCCGACGTCGAAAAAGCCCTCAGCAGCATTCGCGGTCTCGACGAACAACGCCGGTGGCAGACCGAAGAACTCAATCAGGCGCAGACCGCTTTCGACATCGCCCAGAGCCGCTATCAGGCCGGCGCCGAAGATTTGCTGACCGTGCTGGAAACCCAGCGCACGCTGTATGCCGCGCAGGACCTCAACGTGCAACTGCGGCTGTCTCGCCTGCAGGCGAGCATTGCCTTGTACAAAGCCCTAGGCGGCGGCTGGCAAACCCTCTAAGCCAAAACCCAGGCACTACAAACCACAAAAACCAAACCACAAAACCCCAACCACAAACCCCTGTAGGAGCTGTCGAGTGCAACGAGGCTGCGATCTTTTGATCTTGGCGGTTAAGTCAAGATCAAAAGATCGCAGCCTCGTTGCACTCGACAGCTCCTACAGGGATGTATCAGGTCTCGCGGGTTTTTACTTTGAGGTGGCGCGCATACCATGGCCGTTTCGGCACTCGGCGGAATAATCCGGCGAGGACTTTTTCGTCTTCGCTGAAGGTGATGCGCAGTGCCAGCTTCATGGTTTCCGGGTCCATTTCCATCGACTTGCCGACTTGCAATCCCGGCACTGTGCTGCAGCCGTGCGTGACTGGCCCCAGCCACGGATCATCGACCTCGACCCATCGCCCCGGCGCAAACCAGGCCACGCCGTTGACTTCCTGCCGGCTGACTTCACCCGAGTGAAAGCGCTCATGCGCCTTGAACCAGTCTTCGAGGCGGTCATCGATCCAGCCATGGAAATGCCAGAACACCGGGTTCACATGGGAGGAAAACGGGTCGCCGAGAAAGTCGTTTTCAGCCGCGTACCAACGTGCGGAAAAGTCTGCCGGATCACGCGCGAATGGCACCGGCTGGCCGTTCGACGGATCACGCGGCACCGACGCCCAGCGCATGTGCAGCCAGTCGTGCAGGCCCAGTTCCATCTCCGAGCCCAACTGGCCGAGGGTCAGTTTCGCCAGATAACGCGGGTCGCGATATTGCGATTCCCAGACCTCGAAGTTGCTGTGATAGGTCTCGGCGGTCTTGATGTCGCTGACCCACTGGGTGTAGTCGGCGTCATCGCTGGCCAGCCAGGTGGGCGGCAAGGCGTAGCCGTCATGATTATCGAAATAACGCGCGAAGCCCTGGCGATCGCGCTCAAGCGCAGGCTGCGGCATCGGGAATTGCGGCCATGACGGCAGCGCCTGCATCGAACGCGCCGTCCCGAGCATGTGCCGGTGCATGAAGAAAAAGTCGATGCCCGAGCCATTGCGATCCTTGCGCGGCCCGCGCGCATCACGCTCCTGGTCACGCGGGCCGGGCTGCCAGCCGATGCCGCGCAGGGCATCGCGCTTGTCTTCGGGCAAGGTGTGCCATTTGTCTCGCGAGGCATGCCAGAGCTGGTGGAACAGACGATGTTCGGGGGAGATCAGCCAGGCCAGCAAGGTCGGATTGAGACCGATACGCTGCCGCGCTTCGGGGAACATTTGCTTGTGCGCGACAAAGCGGTTGTTCTGCTCCGGCAGGCCGAGCGGCCGATCGAGGCGCAAAATACGCCCGCTGAGGGTGCCACTGCCGGCATTGCCGAAATCGGCCCAGACTTCATCGAGGACCACGGCCAACTCGTACGTCGGCGCACCGTCGGCCGCCTGCGAGTCGATCAGCCGCCAATACAATTCGGACGGTTTGGCCTGCACCAGGTCGCCGATGATCCGGTAACGCGGTTCGGCGTCACCACGCAGGTTTTGCGCGGTATCCACGTAGCCGCGCAGACCGCGCCCGCGCTGGGCAATATCCAGAAACAGTTCCAGCCCTTGCAGCGGCAAATCGTCGAGGCCGATTTGTGCCCCTTCAAAGCGAATGCTCCAGACCCCGCGCAAGGCGTTGGCCAATTGTTGCCCGGCAGTGTCCGCCAGATCGACCGTGGCTTCGCCGGGAGTGATCGTCGGATCCGGTCTGGTCCATTCGCGATGCCCGTAAATAGCGGCCGGCACGGCAGCGCCGGTCAGCGCCAGGCCTGCCATGAACCATCGTCGAGAAATCTTCATTGCCCTACCTGTGTCAGCCATGAAGCAGGCTTTATCCAAGCTAGAACGTTTGTTGCACGGGCAAATTTACGTTGGGGTCTTGAAAAGATCGCTGCCTGCGGCAGCGCCTACACGCGGGGATCTTTTCGGCGCACCTAAATTCCCTGGCCAATCACTCGTTCTTTCCAGATAGCGAAGGCCCCTGTGCCTGTACCTCGACGGCGAACTGACTGAGATGGCAATGACAAAACCACGTTCGAAGAAGGCTCTATTCATCGGCCTGCCGCTGGCCCTGGCGATCTGCGCCGGTGCAGGCTTTGCGGCCTGGGATTATTGGTACAGGGACAACCCCGGCTACCCGGCGAAGGTGCTCAAACAGGCCGATGAGTTGCAGGATCGCCTGCTCTCCTTCGACAGCCACATCACCGTGCCGCTGGACTTCGGCACCGCTGGCAATGAAGTCGACAAGGACGGTAGCGGCCAGTTCGACCTGGCCAAGGCCAATCGCGGTCGCCTCTCCGGCGCGGCGTTGACGATCTTCGGCTGGCCGGAAATGTGGAACGGCCCGAACGCGCCGCACAAACCCACCGACGGTTTTGTCGAGGAAGCGCGCAACCAGCAGGAAGTGCGTTACAAAATCATCTCGGGGATGGTCCGCGACTTCCCCAATCAGGTCGCGATTGCTTACACCCCCGATGACTTCCGTCGTCTGCATGGCGAAGGCAAGTTCGCCATCTTCATCAGCATGCTCAACGCCTATCCGCTGGGCAACGATCTGAACCTGCTCGACACCTGGGCTGCGCGCGGCATGCGCATGTTCGGTTTCAGCTACATCGGCAACAACCAGTGGAGCGACTCGTCGCGCCCGCTGCCGTTTTTCAATGATTCGCCGGACGCCCTCAACGGTTTGTCCGATGTCGGCAAGCAAGCGGTGCACCGCCTCAACGATCTGGGAGTGATCATCGATGTCTCGCAGATGTCGACCAAGGCGCTGGAGCAAGTCGCGCAATTGAGCCGCACACCAATGGTCGCGTCCCACTCGGCGCCACGTGCCTCAGTGGATATCCCGCGCAACCTCAGCGACAAGGAAATGCAACTGATCAAACAAAGCGGCGGCGTGGTGCAAGTGGTCGGTTTCTCCGCGTACCTGCGCCCGCTGACTCAGGCCACGCAGGACAAACTCAACGCCCTGCGCACGCGTTTTGATCTGCCGCCGCTGCCGAACCTGGCCATGGCATTGATGCCGGGCGACCCGATCATCGCGGCGTGGCCGGAACAGAAGTTCGGTCAGTACGCCGGTCAGCTGTACGGCATTCTCGACGAAGAACCGAAAGCCTCGCTCAAGGATCTCGGCGATGCGATCGACTACACCGTGCGCAAGATCGGTATCGACCACGTCGGTATCGCCTCGGACTTCAACGAAGGCGGCGGCGTCAAGGGCTGGGAGAACGTCGGCGAGATCCGCAACGTCACCGCCGAACTGCTGCAACGCGGCTACTCCGAAGCCGATATTGCCAAGCTCTGGGGCGGCAACTTCCTGCGGGTCTGGGATCAGGTACAGAAATCCGCCAAACCGGTGGCGAGCCGATGAATTCTTCCCTTCTGATCACAAGTGAACCGCGCCCATGACTGACCGCCGTACCTTCCTCAAACAGGCCGGCATTCTCGCTGCCAGCCTGCCGCTGGGCGCCGCCGTGCATGCTCAGGCCCAGACCGCGCCGAGTGCAACAGCCGCACAACCGCTGGCGAAGGACAAATGGGCGCAGCTGCGACAGCTGTTCAATCAGGACCCGGATTACCTGCATTTTTCCAACTTCCTGATCACTTCGCATCCACGCCCGGTGCAGGCAGCCATCGACCGTCATCGCGCCACGCTCGACCGCAATCCTGGGCTGATGATGGATTGGGATCTGGAAGAAACCTGGAAGCATGAAGCCGATGTGCGTGAATGGGCCGGTCGCTACCTGCAAGCCAAACCGGCGCAGATCGCCCTGACCGGCAGCACCACCGAGGGTCTTGCGGCCATTTACGGCGGCATCCATGTGCGCCCAGATCAGGAAATCCTCACCACGGTCCACGAGCATTATTCGACCGAGTTCACCCTCGATTTCCGGGTGAAGAAGGAAGGCACGCAGGTGCGCAAGATCAGCCTGTTCAAGGACGCCAACAGTGTCTCGGTGGACGAAGTGCTCAACTCTGTTCGCCAGGCCATTCGTCCCAACACCCGCGTGTTGGGCATGACCTGGGTGCAGTCGGGCAGCGGGGTCAAACTGCCGATCGGCGAGATCGGCAAACTGGTCGAAGAGATCAACCGCCAGCGTGACGACAAGGAGCGCATTCTCTATGTGGTCGATGGCGTGCATGGTTTCGGCGTCGAAGACCTGAGCTTCCCGGACATGCACTGCGACTTCTTTATCGCCGGCACCCACAAATGGATGTTCGGCCCGCGTGGCACCGGGATCATTTGCGCCCGCTCCGAGCAACTCAAGGACGTTACGCCGAGCACGCCGACGTTCTCCCAGGACACCGATTTCGCCACGAGCATGTCGCCTGGCGGCTACCACGCCTTCGAACATCGCTGGGCCTTGAGTGAAGCGTTCAAGTTGCACCTGCAACTGGGCAAAGCCGAGGTGCAGGCGCGTATCCACCAGCTCAACAGCTACCTCAAGCAACGCTTGCAGGAGCACCCGCAGATCGAACTGGTCACCCCACTGAGCCCGGCACTGTCGGCCGGTTTCACCTTCTTCCGGGTCAAGGATCGCGACTGCGACAAGATCGCTGCCTACCTGATGAAGAACCGTGTGGTGGTCGATGCTGTTGAACGCGACGTCGGGCCGGTGGTACGCACCGCGCCGGGGCTGCTCAACAGCGAGGCCGAAATTGACCGGTTCATGGCGCTGCTTGTTACGCAGCTGTGACCTTCACGACTTTTGCTTTCCCTTTGATCGAGATAACTCATGAACAGTGACATGCTCAAACGACCGCGCCATTTGCCGACCTTAAAAGTCCTCGCCGGGCTGGCCCTGACTGCCTTGCTCGCGGGCCTGCTGCCGGGTACCGCCGCCGCAGCCCAACCATTGCCGGCGGGCAAGGTGTTCAAGGACTGCAAGGACTGCCCGGAAATGGTCGTCTTGCCGACCGGTAAATTCACCATGGGCACGCCGGACGATGAAGTCGGTCGCGAACCAGACGAAGGCCCGATGCACGAAGTGACTTTCGCCAAGGCGTTTGCCATGAGCCGCTTCCAGGTCACGGCTGGCGAATGGGACAGCTACGTCAAGGAAACCGGGGTGAAGATTGCCAACGGCGATACCCGCCCGGGTCGCGAATGCGTGGCGAGCAAACCGCGCTACAAACAGGAACCGCGCCAACCGGCGGTGTGCATGGACTTCGCCGACGTTCAGGCCTATGTGGCGTGGCTGTCGAAAAAGACCGGGCAGAACTACCGCATGGTCAGTGAGGCGCAACGCGAATACGCCGCCCGCGCCGGCTCGACCGGGCCATTCCCGTTCCCGTTCGATGCAGAAGGCGAATACAGCATCGCCAAGCACGCCAACACCTATGGCCCGACCGACGGCTACAGCTTCACCTCACCGGTGGGCAGCTACCCGGCGAACGCCTTCGGCATGTACGACATGCACGGCAACGTCTACGAATGGATCGCCGATTGCGAGCACACCAACTACGTCGGCGCTCCGACTGACGGCAGTGCGTGGGTCGAGCCTGGCTGCGAGTCCTACAACATTCGTGGCAACGACTGGGGCGAAGCACCAGTGTTTTCGCGCTCCGGCAACCGCAACAACATCTACCCGTCGACCCGCGGCGACTGGATCGGTTTTCGCGTAGTGCGCGACCTCTGAACCACCACCAGATGATTCCTGTGGGAGCCGGGCTTGCTCGCGATGACGCAGTGTCAGTCAACATCAGTGTTGTCTGATCCACCGCTTTCGCGAGCAAGCCCGCTCCCACACTGGTTCTGCGCCAACCCCGAATCCTCCGTACACCACCCACTGCGCTTTCGCGAGCAGGCTCACTCCTACACTGGTTCTGCGCCAACCCCCAATCCTTCGTACACCACCATCCCCTGTGGGAGTGAGCCTGCTCGCGATGACGTCGTGTCAGGCAACATAGTCGCTGAATGACACTGCGCTTTCGCGAGCAAGCCCGCTCCCACACTGGTACTGCGCCAACCCCGAATCCTCCGTACACCACCATCCCCTGTGGGAGTGAGCCTGCTCGCGATGACGTCGTGTCAGGCAACATAGTCGCTGAATGACACTGCGCTTTCGCGAGCAGGCTCACTCCTACAGGGTTGGCGCAGGTTCCTGCCGGCGCCTGCGCCGCCAGTCGGCGGTGGTGTAAATTAACCGCCTGACCAGACGTTCTATTGGGTATCTGCCTTTACGACCCAAGGAACTGTTCCCCCATGTCCCAGCCCTCACGCGGTGCCATCCACGAATTGTTCACGCTGCTCAAGCCGTTCAGGCTTGTCGTGACACTGTCGATCCTGCTGGGCATGGTCGGCGGTCTCAGCGTGACGGTGCTGCTGGCGACGATCAACTCGGCGCTGCACTCCGAAGCCGGCCTGACCCAAGGCGTGGTCGCCCTGTTCGCCGGTCTGTGCCTGTTGGCACTGCTCAGTTCGATCTGCTCGGACATCGGCACCAACTTCGTCGGTCAACACATCATCGCCACCCTGCGCAAACAACTCGGCGAGAAAGTGCTGTCGGCGCCGATCGAACAGATCGAACGCTATCGCAGCCATCGGCTGATCCCGGTGCTGACCCACGACGTCGACACCATCAGCGACTTCGCCTTCGCCTTCGCGCCGCTGGCGATCTCGCTGACCGTGACCCTCGGTTGCATGGGCTACCTGGCGATGTTGTCGTGGCCGATGTTCCTGATCATGGTCGTCGCGATCATCATCGGCACCGGCATCCAGTACTTCGCCCAAGGTCGCGGCATTCAGGGTTTCATGGCCGCGCGTGACGCCGAGGACGAACTGCAAAAGCACTACAACGCCATCGCTGAAGGTGCCAAGGAACTGCGTATCCACCGGCCACGTCGCCAGCGCATGTTCGTTTCGGGCATCAAGGCCACGGCCGAGTTCATTTGCCGCACGCAGATCCGCTCGATCAATACCTTCGTGATCGCCAAGACCTTTGGCTCGATGCTGTTCTTCGTGGTCATCGGCCTCGCGCTGGCCCTGCAGACCTATTGGCCGAGCGCCGACAAAACCGTCATGAGCGGCTTCGTCCTGGTGCTGCTGTACATGAAAGGGCCGCTGGAACATCTGGTCGGCACCCTGCCGATTGTCAGTCGCGCGCAAATCGCCTTCCGCCGGATTGCCGAGTTGTCCGAGCAGTTCTCTTCACCGGAAGCGCATCTGCTGCTCGACGATCAGGGCCAGAAAGCTCCGGCCGTCAGCCGTCTGGAACTCAAGGACGTCAGCTACGCCTTCCCGGCCGTCCCCGGCAGCGAGCCGTTCCGTCTCGGCCCGGTGAACCTGACGATCGAACAGGGCGAGATCATTTTCATCGTCGGTGAAAACGGCTGCGGCAAGACCACCCTGATCAAATTGCTGCTGGGCCTGTACCCGCCGCAACAAGGTGAAATTCGCCTCAACGGCGCGAGCGTGAACGCCGAGACGCGCGACGATTACCGCCAGTTGTTCACGACGATTTTCGCCGACTACTACCTGTTCGACGATGTCGTGCAAGGCGATACGCATATCCCCGAAGACGCCAACAAGTACCTGCAACGCCTGGAAATCGCGCACAAGGTCAGCGTGCAGGACGGCAATTTCACCACCACCGATCTCTCCACCGGACAGCGCAAACGCCTGGCGTTGGTCAACGCCTGGCTCGAAGAACGTCCGGTGCTGGTGTTCGATGAATGGGCGGCGGATCAGGACCCGACCTTCCGCCGGATTTTCTACACCGAGCTGCTGCCTGACCTCAAGCGTCTGGGCAAAACCATCATCGTGATCTCCCACGATGACCGCTATTTCGACGTTGCCGACCAGTTGGTGCGCATGGAAGCCGGCCGCGTCATGACGGAACTGGCACCCGCCTGACGGAGAAATACCGTTGCAAAAACAATCCCGCCTCTCGCGATAGACGTTTTTTTCGCAGAGTGCGGGATTTATTTTTCCGGTTTTTACGGGTTGTTGCGTCTAATTATCATTAACTACAAAACTGCACACGCATCTCAGGAGCATTTGAAGTAATGCACAGCCCATCTTTGTCCCGCGCACCCCTGGCAACGGCGATCCAGAAGCAGACCCAGCGTCAGGCCGTCCTGCCTCGCGCCCTGCTGACGACCTTGCTGCTGTTGGGCGCTGGTGAAGTGCTCGCCGCACCGACCAACGTCAACATCCCGGCTCAGCCGCTGTCCAGCGCCTTGCAGCAATTGGGTCAGCAAGCCAACTTGCAGATGATCTACAGCCCGGAAATGCTCCAGGGTCTGAAATCCAACGCGGTGTCGGGCAATCTCGAGCCTGAACAAGCGTTGCACGACTTGCTGCTGGGGAGCGGCCTGACGTATCAGATCACCGGGAACACCGTGTCGTTGACGCCAATCACCGGCGCTGCCGGCGATGCCATGCAGTTGGGCGCGATCTCGATCTCCGGCAAGGCGCCGGGTTCGCAGACCGAAGGCACCGGGCTGTACACCACTTATTCTTCCAGTAGCTCGACGCGGCTGAACCTGACGCCGCGTGAAACCCCGCAGTCGGTGACCGTCATCACCCGTCAGCGCCTGGACGACCAGAAGCTGACCAACCTGACCGACGTGCTCGACGCCACTGCCGGCATCGCCGTGACCCGCAACGGCATGGGCACCGAGAACGACACTTACTGGTCGCGCGGCTCGCAGATCCAGAACTTCGAAGTCGACGGCGTACCGACGTCGACCCGTCTGGACAACTACACCCAAAGCACCGCGATGTACGACCGCGTGGAAGTCGTTCGCGGCGCCACCGGTCTGATCAGTGGTCTGGGTAACCCGTCGGCGACGATCAACCTGATCCGCAAGCGTCCGACTGCCGAAGCGCAGGCCAGCGTCACCGCTGAAGCCGGCAACTGGGATCGCTACGGCACCGGCATGGACGTGTCCGGCCCGCTGACCGAATCCGGCAACGTCCGCGGTCGTCTGGTGGTGGACTACAAGACCCAGGGCTCATGGGTCGATCGCTTCAAGCAGGATTCGCAGCTGATCTACGGCATCACCGAATTCGACCTCAGCGAAGCCACCCTGCTGACCGTCGGCTTCAGCTACCAGAAAACCCAGGTCGACTCGCCAATGCGCGGCGGCTACTCGTCGTACTTCACCAACGGCGACAAGTCGCACATCCGTCGTTCGCTGAATACCTCGCCGGACTGGTCGTACAACGACCACGATCAAACCAACTTCTTCACCTCGGTCGAACACCAGTTCGATAACGGCTGGAGCGGCAAGATCGAATACGGTCACACCGAAAACAAGTTCGACCAACTCTATGCGGTCGCCACCGGCACCGTCGACCAGGCCAACGGTTCCGGCACCGGCCTGCTGCCAGTGCGCTGGTCGGGTACGCCACGTCAGGACAACATCGACGCCTACTTCACCGGTCCGTTCTCGCTGTTCGGTCGCGAGCACGAGCTGATCCTCGGTGTCACCGCGACCAACTACAAGGAAGCCACGCCAAGCTACGGCGACTGGCTGCGCGACTACAGCTTCAACGTTCCGGACATCAACACCTGGAATGGCAACTCGCCAAAACCGGACACCCCGGTGGTCAGCAAGGGCCACATGGAAGAGAAGCAGTTCGGCACTTACATGACCTCGCGCTTCCACGTCACCGACGACCTGACCTTCATCCTCGGCGGTCGTCTGACCGACTGGAAACGTGACACCGACACCAAGCCTTACGTCGGTGATGCGAGCACGGTGAAGGAACGCGAAACCGGGATCTTCACGCCGTACACCGGCGTGGTGTATGACCTCGACGAGAACTGGTCGCTGTACGCCAGCTACACCAAGATCTTCAACCCGCAGGCGTCCTACGTTCGCGATATCAACAACAAGTCCCTGGCGCCGACCGAAGGCAAGGGCTACGAAGTGGGCGTCAAGGGCACCTTCTTCGACGAGAAACTCAACACCAGCCTGGCCCTGTTCAAGCTTGAACAAGACAACCTGGCCGTATGGATGTCGGACACCCAGGCTTATCGCCTGGAACAAAGCACCGAGACCAAGGGCGTCGAGTTCGAGATGAACGGCGAACTGGCTGAAGGCTGGCAGGCATCCGCCGGTTACGCCTACAGCGTCACCACCAACGCCGAAGACCAGCGCATTGTCACCAACGCGCCACGTCACATGCTCAAGACCTTCACCTCGTATCGCCTGCCTGGCGTGCTGGACAAGATCACCGTCGGCGGTGGCGTGAACTGGCAGTCGAAGATCGGCGAAGACCTGCACTACTACGAGCAGGGCAGCTACGCGATCACCAACCTGATGGCGCGTTACGACATCAACAAGAACCTGAGTGCCTCGATCAACGTCAACAACCTGTTCGATCGCGAGTACTACTCGATGGTCTACTACGACGGCATCTACGGCGCACCACGCAACTTCATGACCAGCCTCAAGTACAGCTTCTGATCCCTGTACCCGGCCGAAAAAACGCACCGTCTGACGGTGCGTTTTTTTATGCCCAAAATTAATGACCTCTGTAGGAGCTGTCGAGTGCAACGAGGCTGCGATCTTTTGATCCACCCGCTAAAAATCAAAAGATCGCAGCGTGCCGCAGCTCCTACAGGATTTTTGGGGGCCGAAAAAGGCCGGAACAGGTTGCCCCGTTCCGGCCTTGTGCATTGCCATGGTCGATCAGCTTGCCGGGTACAACGCCTGGCGCAGCACTTCGCTGAGTTCCTGATAGACGCTTTCAATCTCGCCGGTGACCATCGGCATCCGCAGGAAGTCGTGCACCAGTCCGGTGTATTCCTTGCACTGCACGACCACACCACCGGCTTTCAGACGTTGCGCGTAGGCATGACCTTCGTCGATCAACGGATCAAACCCAGCGAGCGCCAGATGCACCGGAGCAATGCCGCGCAAGTCCGGCGCCAGCAGCGGCGAGAAACGCCAGTCGTAACGATCCTGCGGGGTACGCGCGTAATGCTCGTAGAACCACTCCAGCGTCGGACTCTCCAGCAGATAACCTTCGCTGAGCAGCTCGCGCGATTCACTGCTGCGCGACGCATCGGTCACCGGGTAGCAGAGCAATTGCAGACACGGTTGCAGCCTCTGCGGATCCGCTGCCGCCTCGATCGCCAGCACGGTGGCCAACGTCGCGCCAACGCTGTCGCCGGCCAGCGCCAGCCGCGTGGTGTCGAGGTTCAATGCCGCTGCCTGCATGGCCAGCCAGGCCAGCGCATCGGCCGCATCGTGCAGCGCGGTAGGGAACTTGTATTCCGGCGCGCGACGATACTCCACCGCCACCACCGCACACGGCGTGCGCTGGCAAAATTCGCGGCAAATGCCATCGTGGGAATCGAGACTGCCGACAACGAAACCGCCGCCGTGGAGGAACACCATTACCGGCAGCGGTTCAGTGCTGGCGGTGCTCGGGGTATAGATGCGCACGGCCAGCGACTCACCGTCGCGCGTCGGGTAACTGAGGTCACGGGAGGCCACGCCCGGCACTTGCCAGCGCATCCGCGTCGACGACTGCTCGAAGGCTTGTCGCGCCTGCTCCGGCGTCTGCTGGTGAAAGGCCTGGGCATCGCCTGTCTGGTTGGCCTCGACCAAGTCGAGAAATGCACCGATTTCCGGATTCAAAGACATGAAGGACATCCTGGTGCGGCCCATGGGCCGCACCTCTATCGAAGGTTGAAAAAGGCTCAGACCGGCTGCGCCAGGCAGTGGTCGATCAAGGCTTGCAACTCGTTCTGGTAATCCGCCATCAAGCGTTCGACGGTGCTGGTGCGGTAACGGCGGGTGCTGTAGATGCAGCGGAACGCCAACCGTCCGTTGTACACCTGCCCGACCAGCTCCAGCCAGTTGGCCATCCCGGCGTCCATGTCGTAGCTGTCACCGATGTTGTCATCGGCTGGCACCAGCAACGCCTGCTCGTCGAAGCTCTGGTCGAACTGCCCGAGGTAGTTGAACGTCACCCGCGCCTGCGGCAATGCCGCCAGACGCTGCCCCAGCGGTGCACCGGCCATGTGTCGCAAGGCACCGTAGCCGACGCCCTTGTTCGGCAGGTTCTGCAACTGATCGCGCACCGTGACGATCGCCTCGCCCATGTCAGTGTCGTGGCCAGGCGCCAGGCGCACCGGGAACATCGTGGTGAACCAGCCCATGGTGCGGCTCAGATCGAGGTCTTCGAAGAGGTCTTCACGACCATGCCCTTCGAGTTGCACCAGCACCGACGGATCATCGTTCCAGCGGCACAGCACGCGACCCAATGCAGTCAGCAACAGATCGTTGATCTGCGTTTGATACACCGCCGGCGCCTGTTTGAGCAGGCTGGCAGTGAACGTCTCGTCAAGGTTCATCACCGCTTCGGCACGATGGCGTACCAGATTCTTGCCACGCGGGTTGTCGCAGCGCATTTCCTTGCCCGGTTGATCGAGCGTTTGCAGCCAGTAATCCAGCTCTTCGTCGATCAACGTGCGGGTGTGCGCACTGAGGTGTTCCGCCCAGTCGCGGAAGCTGCTGGTGCGCACCGGCAATTGCGGCTCCTCGCCGAGGCAATACGCGTCGTAAGCGGTTTGCAGATCCTGCAACAGCACCCGCCACGACACACCGTCGATGACCAGGTGATGGATCACCAGCAACAGCCGCGCTTCGCCGTCCGGCAAGGTCGCCAGCAAACCGCGCACCAGCGGCCCCTCGCTCAGATTCAGACTGCGTTGCGCCTGGTTGGCGAGCACTTCCAGCTCATCCTTGTCGGCGACTTGATGCACCCACAACAATGGCGCTTGCTGCGCCTGCTGACGGCAATCGTCCAGGCTCTGGTAATGCTGGGTCCAGACCCCGCCCTCACGGACAAAACGCAGGCGCAAGGCATCGTGCTGCATCAGCATGGCCATCAGGGTCTTTTCCAGCGCGACCGCATCGAGGGCCTGCCGCGAACGCAGAATCAGCGCCTGGTTGAAGTGGTGCGGCGCGTTCATTTCTTCGTCGAAGAACCACTGCTGGATCGGGATCAGCGGGAACGCACCTTCGCGCACCACTTGCGTCTGTTCCTCGGCCGCACGGTTAACCACCTGCTGATCGAACAGATTGCCGATGGTCTGGTAACGCATCAGATCACGCAGTTTCAGATCGAGCTTGAGTTGCGGATGGTTACGCGCCCGCGAGATCACTTGCAGGCTGAGAATCGAGTCGCCACCCAGCTCGAAGAAGTTATCGCTCAAACCAACTTGCTCGACCTGCAACACCTCGGCCCAGATCTGCGCGAGCAAGGCTTCTTCTTCGGTGCGCGGTGCCACGTATTGTTCGACCTGGAACTGCGGCTCCGGCAAGGCCTTGCGGTCGAGCTTGCCGTTGGGCGAAATCGGCATGCGCGTCAGGCACATGATCTGCGCCGGCACCATGTAGTCCGGCAGCCGCGTACGCAGCTCGGTTTTCAGGCGTTCGATCAATCGCGCTTCGTCAGCGCAGTCAGCCACCACATAACCGATCAGTTGCTTGCCGGACACGCCGTCGCGGGCAATGACCACCGCGTCTGTGACGTCTTCCTGCAAACGCAGGCAGGCTTCGATTTCGCCGAGTTCGATACGGAACCCACGCACCTTGACCTGATGGTCGGCGCGGCCGACGTAATCCATTACCCCGCTTTCGCGCAGGCGCACCAGATCGCCGCTGCGATACAGGCGACTGCCCGGCGCACCGAACGGGTCCGGCACGAAGCGTTCCGCCGTGACCGCCGGCCGACCGTGATAACCACGGGCAACCCCGTAACCGCCAATGTGCAATTGCCCGGACAAACCGGCCGGCAGCGGATTCAGATCATCGTCCAGCACCCACAGCGAGCGCTGACCGACCACCCGGCCGATCGGCGCATACGCCGCCGCGCACGGCTCGTCGTTGGCGGCTTTCCACAGCATCGGCGTGACCACGGTTTCGGTCGGCCCATAGCCGTTGGTGATGAATTGCGGCTGGAGAATGCTGCGCACCTGTTGCAGGGTCTGCTCCGGCACCGCATCGCCACCCAGGCAATAAATGCGCACCTTGGGCGCGGTCAAACCGCTGGCCTGCACGTACTCGGCCACTTGCTTGAGGTAGGCCGGCGGGAAACAGGCGATGTCGATCGACCGCGTCTGCAAGGCGTGACAGGTCTGCTCCGGTGTCCACAACTCGTTGTCGCGCAGCACCAGCGTGCCGCCGAACGCCAGGGTGGTCAGCCAGCGCTCGTGGGCGCCGTCGAAGGCGAACGACATGAAGTGCAACTCACGGCTGCTGTGATCCATTTCATACAGTTGGCAGATCGCCTGGCAATGCATGCTCAGCGGACCATGGGTAACCGCGACACCTTTAGGCAAACCGGTGGAACCCGAGGTGTAGATCAGATACGCGAGGGTATCTTCGTTGACCTGCACCTGTGGCGCCGTGGCCGCGTAGGCACCAGCGTCGAAGTTGTCGAGGTCAACCCGTGGCAAGTCTTGCGGCAACGGCAGGCGCGCGGACAACTCGCCACGACTGATCATCAGGCTCATGCCCGAGTCTTCGATCATGAACGCGAGGCGATCGCGCGGGTAATCGATGTCCAGCGGCACATAGGCAGCACCGCTCTTGAACACCGCCAGCAACGCCACCAGCATGTCCAGCGAACGCTCCAGCGCGACGCCGATCAACACTTCCGGGCCAGCGCCACTGGCGATCAAATGGTGCGCCAGACGGTTCGCTCGCGCCTCCAGTTCGGCGTAGCTCAAGTGCTCGCCGGCGCACTCCACGGCGTTGGCTTGCGGACGAATCCGCGCGTGTTCGGCAATCATCAGCGGCAGCCATTCACGCTGGTCGCTTGGCGCCGGTTCCGCGCCCCACTGCTGCAAGGCTTGCCATTGCTGCGGCGCAAGGCGTTGCAGGTTGCCGAGGTATTCGTGCGGTGTGTCGAGCATCGCTTGCAGGGTGATTTCCATGGTTTCGCGAATCCGCTCCACCGCTTCGACACTGAAGCAATCGCGCAGGAACAGGTACTCGATGGACAGCTCTTCGTTGAGATGCACCGCCAGGTCCATCGGGAAGTTGGTCACGTCATGGCTGGCCGAACTGCCGAAACGCAAACCGCCCTTGGCCTCTTCCAGGCGACGGTCGATCGGGTAGTTCTCGAAGACGATGATGCTGTCGAACAGCATCTGTCCGCCCTGCCCCGACCAGCGCTGGATATCCGCCAGCGGTGCGTGGGCGTGGTCACGCAAATCGAGGTTGTAGGCCTGCAACTGGGCGAGCCAGTCGCTCAGGCGCTGCGCCGGTTGCAGGGTCTGGATCACCGGCAAGGTGTTGATGAACAGGCCGAGCATGCTGTCGGCATTTGCCAGGCCTTCCGGACGCCCCGCCACCGTGGCGCCAAAGGCCACGCTGCTTTGTCCGGTGTAGCGTTGCAGCACCAGCAGCCATGCGCCCTGGATCAGCGTGTTGGCGGTCATCCCGTGGGCGCGGCAATGTTGTTGCAGACGGCGCGTCTGCTGTTCATCCCATTTGGTGTACAGCGCTGCGTGGCCCGCCGTCGTGGCGACGTGACGCGGGTGCATCGCCTGACTCAGCGCCGTCGGCTCGGCGAGGGTTTGCAGATGGCCGCGCCAGAATTGCTCGAGGCGATCCTGATCCTGGCTTTGCAGCCACTCGATGAAGTCACGGTAGCGGCCGCTGTCACCGACCACCTCACCACTGGCGTAATGCTGCAGCACTTCGCCGAACAGCTGCGAACTGCTCCAGCCGTCCATGAGGATGTGGTGGCTGGTCCAGATCAGTTGATGGCTGTCTTCCCCGGTGCGGATCAACAGCAAACGCTGCAACGGCACGCGGTGCAGTTCAAAACCACGCGCACGTTCTTCGTGGGCACGCTCGGCCAGACGCTGCTCGCCGATGTCCTGGCCACGCCAGTCGAGCACTTGCAGATCGACCTCGGCGTGATGCTGAACGACCTGGATCGGCGACGTCTGGCCGCCCTGCCAGTGGAACGACGTGCGCAGAATCGCATGGCGACCGATCACATGTTGCCAGGCACGACGGAAGCGCTCCGGGTCCATGCCATCGACGGGCAGGTTGATCTGGTTGATGTACAGGTCATCGCCGTCATCGGACAGGGTGTGGAACAACATGCCCTGCTGCATCGGCGACAGCGGATAGATGTCCTCGATCTCGGCCACCGCCAGCGGCAGTCCGTCGAGTTGCGCCTGGGTCAGGGTTGCCAGCGGGAAGTCCGACGGCGTGATGCCGTGGTTGCCCGGCGCACAGCAATGCTCGACCAGCGCCGTCAGCTCGACAGCGTAGTCATCGGCCAACTGCTGGATAGTCGCTTCGTTGAACATTTCGCGGCTGAAGGTCCAGCTCAGCTTCAACTCGGCGCCGTACACCTGACCGCTGACTTCCAGCCAGTTGCTCAGTGGCGCCAGCGGACTTTGCTCGCGACCGGCGCTTTCCGCTGCCGGGACGAACAGCGCCGCTTCGTCGAACTGGCTGTCGAACTGGCCGAGGTAGTTGAACGTGATGCGCGCCTGCGGCACCGCCGCCAATGCAGCGCGGCTGGCGTCATCGCCGAGATAGCGCAAGGCACCGAAACCCAGGCCTTTGTTGGGGATGGCGCGCAGTTGCTCCTTGACCTGTTTGATCGCGTCGGCCAGCGCCGTTTGTGGCGTCAGGCGCACCGGGTAGAGGCTGGTAAACCAGCCCACGGTGCGGCTCAGATCGATGCCGTCGATCAACTCTTCACGGCCATGCCCTTCCAGCTGGATCAGCGCCGAAGTGTCGCCGGTCCAGCGGCAGATGACCCGCGCCAGCGCGGTCAGCAGCAAGTCATTGACCTGGGTGCGATAGGCCGCCGGGGCCTGTTGCAGCAGTTTGCGCGTCAGCGCCTTATCGAGCTGCGTGCGCACGCTCAAGGCCTGATTGTTGGCGAGACGGCCATCGGCATTGTCGCGAGGCAAATCCTGCGGTGCGTCGAGCAATTGCCCGCGCCAGAAATCCAGTTCGCCGGCAAGGTTGGCGGTGTGCGCCTGCAAGCCTTCGGCCCAGTGCTTGAAGGCGCTGGTCTTGGCCGGCAACTTCAGCGGCTGGCCGTCCTGCAACTGCCGGTAGGCGTCTTGCAGGTCTTCGAGCAAGACGCGCCACGACACACCGTCGACGGCCAGGTGATGGATCACCAGCAACAGACGCTGGCTGCCATCGGCGAGGCTCAACAACATGCCGCGCAACAGCGGACCGTTGTGCAGATCGAGGCTGCGCTGCGCCTCTTCGCACGCGGCTTCGACTTCATCGGCGCTGTTCAGCGCCGTCTGCCACAACAGCGTCTGCTGCGGCTCGACGGCGCGGTGTGCGGCGCTCCAGCCATCGGCGTTCTGTGTGAACGTCAGGCGCAACGCGTCATGGTGGCTAACCAGCGCTTGCAACGCCTGCTCCAGCGTAGCGCCGTGCAAGGCTTGCGCAGGCTTGAGCAGCAACGACTGATTCCAGTGCTGACGCTGGGGAATGTCGGTCTCAAAAAACAGCTGCTGGAACGGCAACAGCGGCGTGCTGCCGGTCACCGGGTTCTGGTCGATGCGCACACCGCCGTCACCCACGGTCGCCACGCTGGCCAGACCGCGAATGGTCTGGTGCTGGAACAAATCTTTGGGAGTGAAGTGCAGCCCGGCCTGACGGGCACGGCTGACCACCTGGATCGAGATGATCGAATCGCCGCCGAGGGCGAAGAAGTTATCGCTGACACCGATTTGTTCCAGGCCCAGCACCGACTGCCAGATATCCGCCAGTTGCTGTTCGATGGCATTGCCCGGCGCCTGATATTGCTGCTGCGCGACGCTGGCGTCGGGTTTCGGCAAAGCCTTGCGGTCGAGTTTGCCATTGGGGCTGAGCGGCATTTGCGCCAGCGCCAGCCATTGCGTCGGCACCATGTATTCGGGCAATTGCTGCTGCACATGCGCAGCGAGGTTCTGACGCCAGTCGGCGCTTTCTTCGGCAAGGACGACATAAGCCACCAACTGCTTGCCGTCGATCACCAGCACCACCGCTTCACGCACGGCCGGGTGTTCGAGCAGGCGCGCTTCGATCTCGCCCATTTCGATACGCAAGCCGCGCAGCTTGACCTGATGGTCGATGCGCCCGGCGTATTCGATCACGCCGTTGTCGCGGTAGCGTGCCAGGTCGCCGGTGCGATAGATGCGCTCGCCATGGCCATACGGGCTGACGGCAAAACGTTCGGCGGTCAGCGCCGGACGCTGGTGATAACCCCGGGCCAGGCCGACACCGGCGAGGTACAGCTCGCCGAGCACGCCGACCGGCACCGGTTGCAGTTCGTCGTCAAGGATGTAGCAGGCCAGATTGGCAATCGGTTCACCGATCGGCACGCTGTCGCGGCCTTCTTCGACACAGGTCCAGTGGGTCACGTCGATGGCCGCTTCCGTCGGGCCATAGAGATTGAACAGCCCGGCCTGCGGCAGCTTGGCGAACACCTGCAACTGCGCGTCGGCGGGCAACGCTTCACCGCTGCAAACGATGCGTTTGAGGCTGCCGCAGGTCGCGACCTGCTCATCCTGCAGGAAGGCCTGCAACATCGACGGGACAAAGTGCAGCGTGGTGACCTGCTCGCGATTGATCAGCGCCACCAGCGTCGCCGGATCACGGTGATCGCCGGGAGCGGCAACCACCAGACGTGCGCCGGTCATCAGCGGCCAGAAGAATTCCCAGACCGATACGTCAAAGCTGAACGGGGTTTTTTGCAGCACCGTGTCACCGGCGCCCAATTGATAGGCCTGTTGCATCCAGCACAAACGGTTGGTCAGCGCTGCATGACGGTTGCCGGCACCCTTGGGTTTGCCGGTCGAGCCCGAGGTGTAAATCACGTAGGCGAGGTTTTCCGCATCCACGGCAACCTGTGGATCGGTCGCGGGATAATCTTGCAGATCGCCGAGGCTATCCAGCGCCAGGGTCTGAACCTGCTCGCTCAGCGGCAGGCTGTCGAGCAGCGCCGCTTGGGTCAGCAGCAACTTCACGCCACTGTCTTCGAGCATGTAGCGCAGGCGCTCCGGCGGATATTCCGGATCCAGCGGTACGTAGGCGCCACCGGCCTTGAGCACGGCCAGCAGGCCGACGACCATTTCGATCGAACGCTCCACCGCGATGCCGACCAGCGACTCCGGGCCGACGCCGCTCTCGATCAAGCGATGCGCGAGGCGATTGGCGCGGGCGTTGAGTTGCGCGTAGCTCAGGCGTGTGTCACCGAAGGCCAGCGCCGGTGCATCGGGGGTTTTCGCCACTTGGGCTTCGATCAACTGCTGCACGCTGGTGGTCAGCGGGTAATCCACCACCGTGTCATTCCAGCCGAGCAGGATCGCCTGGCGCTCTTGTGCGGTGAGCATCGGCAGTTCGCCAATGGCTTGCTGCGGCTGCGCGACGATGGCCTGCAACAGCGCCAACAGATGCTCGCCCATGCGCGCGATGGTCGCGGCGTCGAACAGGTCGGTGGCGTAGATCAGCGACGCGCCGAGGCTGTCTGCCGATTCGTGGGTTTCCAGGGTCAGGTCGAGTTGCGCCTGATGGGTGTCCCAGCTCATCGGTTCGACCTGCAACTGTGCCAGCGAAGCGTTGGCGCCTTGCTGACGAGTGGCGGTCTGGTGATTGAACATCACCTGGAACAACGGGCTGCGGCTCAGGCTGCGTTCTGGCGCCAGGGCTTCCACCAATTGCTCGAAAGGCAGTTCCTGATGGGCTTGCGCGCCCATCGCCGCCTGTTTGACCTGCTGCAACAACGCATTGAACGGCAGACGCGGATCGAGTTGCGCACGCATCACTTGGGTGTTGACGAAGTAGCCGATCAAGCCTTCGGTTTCGGTGCGGTTACGGTTGGCATTGGGCACGCCGACGCGAATATCGGCCTGGCCGCTGTAGCGGTGCAGAAAGGTCTGGAACGCCGCCAGCAACACCATGAACAGGGTCACCCCTTCACGCCGGGCGATGGCTTGCAAACCCTGGTTCAACGCCTCATCGAACTCCAGGTCGAGACGCGCGCCGCGATAACTTTGCAGCGCCGGCCGCGCGCGGTCCTGAGGCAGTTCCAGCACCGGTTGTTCGCCACCCAGTTGCTCGAGCCAGTAAGCCAGTTGCCGCTCCCGCTCACCCGCTTCCATCCAGCTGCGTTGCCACAAGGCGTAGTCGGCGTACTGGATCGGCAACGTTGCCAATTCGGTAGCAGTGCCACTGCTGAAACCGGCGTACAGCGCGATCAGCTCATCGACCATCACGCGCATCGACCAGCCATCGGAAACAATGTGGTGCTGGATCAGGATCAGCACATGGTCATCGGCGCCCAGGTGCAGCAATTTCACCCGCAACAATGGCCCTTCGGCGAGATCGAACGGCTGCTGGATCTCGCTTTCGATCAGCTGTTGCAGCACGCCATCCGCGGTGTCGGCGGCAAGGCTTTGCTCAACGATGGTCAGTGCCGCGTTGGCGCGGATTTCCTGCTGTGGGCGCTCACCGTCATGCACGAACACCGTGCGCAGCGTCTGGTGCCGCTCGATCAGGCTGTCGAAGCTGCGTTGCAGCGCGGCGACATCGAGTTGGCCGCGCAGGCGCAGGGCCATGGGAATGTGATAGGCGGCGCTGCCCGGCTCCAGTTGCCAGAGAAACCACTGGCGCTCCTGAGCGTAGGACAATCCGAGGCTAGCGAATGCCGACTGCACTTCGGGAATCGGCAGATTGGCCGGGGACACGCCCTCGGCGAGCATTTTGCCGAGGTATTCCTTGCGCTTTTCCAGCGGCAGGGTGATGAAGCGGCGGGCAATCCGCGTGGCGACGTTAATGTCCATTCACGCGTCCTCCATTTCGTCGAGCAGGTCTTCGAGCAAGCTCAGTTTCGAGGCCGTGACCTGTTCACCATTACCTTGCAATTGCGCCACCAGATCCGCCAGTACCGGGTACTGGAAAATGGTTTGCGGGAGCAGCGTCATACCGAGTTCAAGTTGAATGCGCGACACAATGTTTATCACCAGCAGGGAGTGACCTCCCAGTTCAAAGAAGTTGTCGGTCAAGCCGACCTGATCGAGTTTGAGCACATCGCCCCAGATCGCCGCGACCTGTTTTTCGAGGTCACTGACCGGCGCCACATAGGCGTGTTGCAACAGGTTGGCATCGGCCGTCGGCAGTGCCTTGCGGTCGAGCTTGCCGTTGGCGGTCAGCGGCAATTGCTCAAGCAGCAACAGATGCGCCGGGATCATGTAGTCCGGCAGATCCTGGCGCAGCCGCAGGCGCACCTGCTCGCGCCAGGCAGCCTGTTCCAGCGGATCGAGCGCTTGCGCAGCGACGATGTACGCCACCAGTTGCACGCCACCGACGCCCGGCTGATCGAGCACCACCGCCTGACGTACTTCGGGCAATGCCAGCAGGCGTGCTTCGATCTCGCCGAGTTCGATACGGAAACCACGAATCTTCACTTGATGGTCGATACGCCCGACATATTCGATGCGGCCATCGGTGCAGTAGCGCGCCAGGTCGCCGGTGCGATACAGGCGCGCACCCTCGGCGCTGAACGGGTTGGGGACAAAACGCAGGGCACTGAGGTCGCTGCGGTTGAGGTAACCACGGGCCAGACCGGCGCCGGCAACGTGCAGCTCACCGATGCAGCCGCGTGCGACCGGGTTGAGGTCGGCATCCAGCACGTACCACGCCAGGTCGGCAATCGGCGCGCCCAACGGGCTGCCGGCGGCATTGTCGAGGTCGGCCAGCGACAGCGGCCGGTAACTGACGTGCACGGTGGTTTCGGTGATGCCGTACATGTTGACCAGTTGCGGCGCGCGGTCGCCGAAGCGCTCGAACCATGGGCGCAGGCTCTTCACTTCCAGCGCTTCGCCACCGAACACCACGTAGCGCAGCGACGGTTGCAGCGCGGGCGCGGCAGCGCACGCCACCTGCATCAGCTGCTTGAACGCCGACGGCGTCTGGTTCAGTACCGTGACGCGCTCGGCGCAGAGCAAGGCAAAGAAGTCTTGCGGCGAACGGCTGACGTCCTGCGGCACGATGACCAGACGGCCGCCATGCAGCAGCGCGCCGAAGATTTCCCAAACGGAGAAATCGAACGCGTAGGAATGGAACAGCGTCCAGCAATCATCGGCACCGAAGTTGAACCAGCCCTCGGTGGCCTCGAACAGGCGCAACGCGTTGGCGTGGCTGAGCAGCGTGCCCTTGGGCTTGCCGGTCGAGCCGGAGGTGTAGATCACGTAAGCCAGATTGGCGGTGTCGAGCGCAATCTGCGGATCGCTTTGCGCTTGCGCAGCATAGTCATCGCCGAGCGGCAGATGGCTGATCTGCGCGTCGATGGCGACGTGATCGAGCACCCCGGCACCGCTCAACAACAGGCGAATGCCGCTGTCCTCGATCATGTATTGCAAACGGTCGGCCGGGTACTGCGGATCCAGCGGCAGATAGGCGCCACCGGCCTTGAGGATCGCCAGCAGCCCGACAATCATCTCCAGCGAACGCTCGGCAGCGAGGCCGACCAGCACGTCGGCGCCAACGCCACGGCCAATCAGTTCATGGGCCAGGCGATTGGCGCGGCGATTGAGTTCGCCGTAGTTCAGATGCTGCTCGCCGAACGTCACGGCAATCGCCTCGGGCGTGCGCTGCGCCTGCGCTTCGATCAAGCGGTGCAGTGGTTGTTGTGGGTTCCAGGTCTGCGGCGCCGGGTTCCAGTCTTCGATACTGTGCTGACGCTCGTCAGCCGCGAGCATCGACAGTTCACCGATCAATTGCTGCGGTTGCGCGCTGATGCTGCGCAACAGCGCCTGCCAATGTTCGGCCATCCGCGCAATGGTCGAGGCGTCGAACAGGTCGGCGGCATAGACCAGCGAGGCGAAAATGCCCTCAGCGGATTCTTCGGTATTGAGGGTCAAGTCGAACTGCGCCATCAGGCTGTCCCAGTCGACCTCGCGGATCTGCAACCCCTCCAGCTCGGCCAATGCCGTGCTGTGACGGGCCTTGGCCTGGTGGTTGAACATCACCTGGAACAGCGGGCTGCGGCTGAGGCTGCGTTCCGGTTGCAGCATTTCCACCAGTTGCTCGAACGGCAAGTCCTGATGATCCTGCGCACCGAGCGCCGTCTGGCGAACCTGTTGCAGCAGCTCGCTGAAGCGCAAGCCGCCATGGATATCGGCGCGCAGCACTTGGGTGTTGACGAAGAAGCCGATCAGCCCTTCGGTCTCGAGCCGCGTGCGGTTGGCCACCGGCACCCCGACACGAATGTCGTCCTGCGCGCTGTAGCGGTGCAGCAAGGTCTGGAACGATGCCAGCAACAGCATGAACAGTGTCACGCCTTCACGACGGGCGACGTTGTTCAGCGCCTCACTCAACGGCGCATCCAGCGCCAGTTCGAAACGTGCACCACGCAGACTCTGGGTGGCCGGGCGCGGACGATCCAGCGGCAGTTCCAGCACCGGTTGCTCGCCGCCCAATTGGGTCAGCCAGTAATCGAGTTGGCGCTCGCGCTCGCCCGCCTCCATCCAGCGCCGCTGCCACACGGCATAGTCGGCGTACTGGATCGGCAGCGCCGGCAGGCTCAGCTGTTCACCCCGGCTGAAGGCGGCGTACAGGCGAATCAATTCATCGACCATCAACTGCATCGACCAGCCATCGGAAACGATGTGGTGCTGGATCAGCACCAGCACATGATCCTCGGCGCTCAGTTGCAGCAGGGTCGCGCGCAGCAGCGGCTCTTCCTGCAAGTCGAACGGCCGGCGGATTTCGGCTTCGACCTGCGCCTTGAGCGCGGCGTCATCGCTGTCGGCGGCGAGGGTGCGCGATTCGATCGGCAGGCTGAACGGCGCCAGAATCAACTGACGGGTGCCGTCGGCCTCTTGCAGGAAGCGTGTACGCAGGCTCTCGTGGCGGGCGATCAGCGTGTCGAAACTGCGTTGCAGCGCTTGCCGGTCGAGCGGCCCGTGCAGGCGCAGCGCGCTCGGAATGTGGTAGGCCGAACTGTGCCGATCCATGTGCCAGAGGAACCACTGACGCTCCTGCGCGTAAGACAGCACCAGCGGCGCGCCACGTTCCAGCGCGACCAATGGCGGTTGCTGCGCGGCATTCGCAGCCTGCGCCAGATGGCCACAGAAACCACCCAGCGTGCTGTGTTCGAACAGCGCCTTGAGTGGCACGTCGAGTTGCAACGTCTGGCGCACCCGCGACAGCACTTGGGTCACCAGCAGCGAGTGGCCGCCGAGTTCGAAGAAGTTGTCGGTCATGCCAACACGATCGAGCTTAAGCACTTCGGCCCAGATCTGCGCGGTTTGCTGCTCCAGTCCGGTGAGCGGCGCGACATAGTCTTGCTGCATCAGGCTGGCGTCGGGTTTCGGCAAACCCTTGCGGTCGACCTTGCCGTTCGGCGTCAGCGGAATGTGTTCCAGCACCATCAGGTACGCCGGAACCATGTAGTCCGGCAGGCTGTGTTTGAGGCTGGCACGAATCTGCTCGCGCCAAGCGCCGTGTTGCGCCGCCTCGACCGGTTGCGCGGCAACGATGTAGCCGACCAGTTGTGCGCCGTTCGCACCGTCCTGAGCCAGCACCACCGCTTCGCGCACCGAGTCGAGCGCCATCAGCCGCGCTTCGATTTCACCCAGCTCGATACGGAAACCACGCACCTTGACCTGATTGTCGACGCGACCTTGATAATCGAATACGCCGTCGGCGCGCAGGCGCACCTGATCGCCACTGCGGTACAGGCGCGCACCGGGCGCGCCGAACGGATCGGGAACGAAGCGCTCGGCGGTCAGCGCCGGACGATCCAGATACCCGCGTGCCACGCCGTAGCCACCGAGGTACAACTCGCCGGCCACGCCTTGCGGCAGCGGATTGAGTTCGGCGCTGAGCACCCAGGTGCTGCGCTCGCCGACACGCTCACCGATCGGCGCATAGGCCGCGCCGCAACGGGTGTCACGGTCAGCCTTCCACAGCAGCGGCGTGACCACGGTTTCGGTCGGGCCGTAGCCATTGATGATGTGTTGCGGTGCCAGGGCGCGACGCACCCGTTCAAAGCTGTCATTGGGCACCGCATCGCCGCCGAAGCAGTAGATGCGCACCTTGGGCGGGTTGCCTGCAATTTCGGCGAACTCGGCCAACTGTTGCAGATAGGCCGGCGGAAACGCCACCACGGTAACGCCGTGACGCTGCATGGCGCGGTAGGTCTGCTCGGCCGTCCACAGGCTGTCGTCACGCAGCAACAGGCTGGAACCGTGGGTCAGCGGGGTCAGCCAGCGCTCATGCGCGCCGTCGAAAGCGAACGACATGAAATGCAGTTCGCAGTCATCCGCCGTCATCGCGTAACGCTGACCGATCGCCTGGCAATGCATCGCCAGCGGGCCATGGGCTACGCACACGCCTTTCGGTTGACCGGTCGAGCCGGAGGTGTAAATCACGTAGGCGAGACTGTGTTCGTGCACTGTAACGGCAGGCGCGGTGTCCGCGAATTCAGCGGTGTCGAGCGTATCGAGGCACAGGCTCGGCAAACCCTCCGGCAGCGGCAATTGGCCGATCAGCGTCGAATCGCTCAGCAACAGGGCGATGCCCGAATCCGCCATCAGATAAGCCAGACGCTCGCGCGGATAACTGGCGTCCAACGGCACGTAAGCGCCACCGGCCTTGAGCACCGCGAGCATTGCTACAAGCATTTGCGGGCTGCGCGGCAAGGCGATGCCGATGCGCACTTCCGGCCCCACGCCGTCCAGTAGCAGGCGCTGGGCGAGGCGATTGGCCTGGGCGTCGAGTTCGGCGAAGGTCAGTTGCTGATCGGCGCACCGCACGGCCAGCGCTTGCGGTTGTGCCTGCGCCATGCGCGCAAAACGTTCGTGCACCGGCAGCCGATCCAGCGCCACCAGTGCATTGCTCTGTTGCAGTCGGGCAAATTCATCGCCGCCGAGCATCGCCAATTCACCGATGCGCTGATCACTGCGAGCGACGATGGCGGCCAGCAGGCTTTGCCAGTGAGCGGCCATGCGCGTGATGGTCGCCGCATCGAACAGATCGGTGGCGTAGACCAGCGAAGCGCTGAGGCCAGCGGCGGACTCGTAGGTGTCCAGCGTCAGGTCGAACGGTGCGGTGTGACTGTCCCAGCTCACCGGTTCGACACTCAGCCCCGGCATCTGCACCGATGGCTGCTCGGCCGCTGCGGCGATCTGATGGTTGAACATCACTTGGAACAGCGAGCTGCGGCTGAGGCTGCGGGTCGGCGCGAGCGCTTCGACCAGTTGCTCGAACGGCAAGTCCTGATGCGCCTGCGCGCCGAGGGCATGCTGTTTGACCTGTTGCAGCAATTGGTTGAAAGGCATTTGCTCGTCGAGTTCGGCGCGCAACACCTGCGTGTTGACGAAGAAGCCTATCAGGCCTTCGGTCTCTTTGCGGTTGCGGTTGGCAATCGGCACGCCGACGCGAATGTCATTCTGGCCGCTGTAGCGATGCAGCAAGGTCTGGAACGACGCCAGCAACAGCATGAACAAAGTCACGCCTTCGCGCCGCGCGACGTCCTGCAAACCTTTGCTGATGGCAACGGGCAGGCTGATGTCGAGGCTCGCGCCACGGAAACTCTGGCTCGCCGGACGCGGATGATCCAGCGGCAATTCCAGCACCGAGGCCTCGCCGCCGAGACGTTCGGTCCAGTAAGCCAGTTGCCGTTCGCGCTCGCCCGCCTCCATCCAGCTGCGTTGCCACAGTGCGTAGTCGGCGTACTGAATCGGCAACGGCGCCAGCGCTGTCGCCTGACCGCGACGGCGGCCGGCGTACAACTGGATCAGCTCATCGATCATCACCTGCATCGATACGCCGTCGGAAACGATGTGGTGCTGCACCGCCACCAGCACATGTTCTTCGGCCCCCAGACGCAGCACCCGAACCCGCAGCAGCGGGCCCTGGAGCAAGTCGAACGGCTCGGCGATTTCCGTCTGGATCAGCGCTTTCAACGCCGTCTCATCAATCCCCTGGACATCCTGCACCGGTAAAACCAGTGCGAAAGGTGCGTGGATAACCTGCAACGCCTTGCCCTGCTCATCGAGGGCAAAGCCGGTGCGCAGGCTTTCGTGACGCTCGATCAGCGCCGCGAAGCTGGCCTGCAACGCCGGCAGATCCAGCGCCCCGCGCAAACGCAGGGCGGTGGGGATGTGATAAGCCGCGCTGTGCGGCTCCATTTGCCAGAGGAACCACTGCCGCTCCTGAGCATAGGAAAGCAACAGGGGCTCTGCGTCACCACGCCGGAAAACCGGGGCGATGCCGTAGAGATTGACCCCCTGTTTGCCCAGTAGAATCGCCAGCGCCTTGCGTTTCTCGGGAGAAAGCGCGCCTACCGATTCAATCAACTGCTGCATGCCGTGGTCCTCTTAGGAAATCAGTTTTTCAAGTTCATCTGCTGATAAACGATTGAGAGCCTCCAAGGATTTAGCCAAAACATCATGAACGGGCTGCAAATCGGGCTGCAGGGCTTGTACGGCATCGCTGAACGCGGCCAGATCGGCACTGCCAAACAGGCTCGCCAGCGGGATTTCAAAGCCCAGCACTTCGCGCAAACGCAGCACCACCTGGGTTGCCAGCAACGAATGGCCGCCGAGTTCGAAGAAGTTGTCAGTCAGGCTCACCCGCTCAAGTTTCAGCACGTCGCCCCAGACTTCGGCGATCTGCTGTTGCAAGGCGCTGACCGGCGCCACGTAGGCGCCCTGCAACAGGTGCGCGTCCGGCTGCGGCAAGGCCCGCCGGTCGAGCTTGCCGTTGGCCGTCAGTGGCAGGCTGTCGAGCAGCAGCAAGTGCGCCGGCACCATGTAATCCGGCAGATTGCCTTTCAGCGCCTGACGCACCTGATCGCGCCATACCCCCTGCTCCGCCGGTTCTACCGCCTGCGTCGCCACGAGGTAGGCGACCAGTTGCACGCCACCGGCGCCCGGCTGATCGAGCACCACCGCTTGACGGATGCCCGGCACCGCCAGCAGTTGCGCTTCGATTTCGCCCAGCTCGATGCGGAAACCACGGATCTTCACCTGATGGTCGATGCGTCCGGCGTACTCGATCCGGCCATCGGCGCAATAGCGCGCCAGGTCGCCGGTGCGATACAACCGCTCGCCATTGCCGCTGAACGGGTTAGGCACAAAACGCAAGGCACTCAGGTCGGCGCGGTTGAGGTAACCGCGCGCCAGCCCGGCACCGCTGACGTGCAGTTCGCCGATGCAACCCTTGGCTACCGGATTCAGATCGGCGTCCAGCACGTACCAGGACAAGTCCGGGATCGGCTCGCCCAACGGGCTGCCCGCCTCGTTGTGCAAGTCCGCCAGCGACAACGGCCGGTAGGTGACGTGTACGGTGGTTTCGGTGATGCCGTACATGTTGATCAGTTGCGGCGCGCTGTCACCGAAGCGCTCGAACCATGGTCGCAGGCTCTTCACTTCCAGCGCCTCTCCGCCGAACACCACATAGCGCAGCGACGGTTGCACGGTCTGCCGCGCATCCGTGGCCACCTGCATCAGTTGCTTGAACGCCGAAGGCGTCTGGTTCAACACCGTGACCTGCTCGCGGCAGAGCAAGGCATAGAATTCTTCCGGCGAACGGCTGACCGCGTGCGGCACGATCACCAGACGCCCGCCGTGCAGCAGCGCCCCGAAAATTTCCCAGACCGAGAAGTCGAACGCGTAGGAATGGAACAGCGTCCAGCTGTCCTGCGGGCCGAAATTGAACCAGTCCTCGCTGGCGGCGAACAGGCGCAACACCTGTTGATGCGCCAGCAGCGTGCCCTTCGGTTTACCGGTGGAACCGGAGGTGTAAATCACATAGGCGAGGTTATCGCTGTCGACTGTCACCTGTGGATCGGTGGTCGGGTAATCCGCCGGTTCCTCGCCCAGCAGCAAGGTCTCGACCGCTGCCGGCAGATCCACGTGCGCCAGCACACCAGACTGCATCAACAGCAGGCTGATGCCGCTGTCTTCGACCATGTATTGCAAACGCTCGGCCGGGTATTGCGGATCGAGTGGCAGGTAAGCGCCGCCCGCCTTGAGGATCGCCAGCAAGCCGACAATCATCTGCAGCGAACGCTCGGCGGCCAGACCGACCAGCACATCCGGGCCAACGCCACGCGCAATCAGCGCATGGGCGAGGCGATTGGCGCGGCTGTTCAGCTCGGCATAGGTCAGTTGCTGTTCGTCGAGGGTCACGGCAATCGCTTGCGGTGAGCGCTGCACCTGCGCTTCGATCAACTGATGCAGGCTGGCGGTTTGCGCGAAGGCCGCACTGTGGCGATTCCAGTCCTGCAAGACCGCTTGCTGCTGCGCGGCATCCATCAGTTGCACGCGGCTGATCGATGTCTCTGTCGACGCCTGGCTGAATTGCAGCAACAGGTGCTGCATCTGCTCGGCCATCTGCGCGATCAGCGTCGCGCTGAAGTGCTGGCGCGCATAGGCAAACTGCAACGACAGCGTATCGCCCAGGTCTACCAGCACGGTCAGCGGCAGGTTGGTCTGCTCGTGGCTCGACACCTGACCGAAGCGCATGCCTTGCGGCGCGCCCTTGTCCAGAGCCTCGGAGACCGGATAGTTTTCGAACACCAACAGGCTGTCGAACAGGCCTTCACCGCCCTGCCCGGCCCAGCGCTGAATGTCGAACAACGGCGTGTGTTCAAACTCGCGCAGTGCCAGGTTCTGCGTCTGCAAGGCTTGCAGCCATGCACCCAACGCCTGCTCCGGACGCGGTGCGGCGATCACCGGCAAGGTGTTGATGAACAGACCGACCTGTTGCTCGACACCCGGCAAATCCGCCGGACGCCCCGACACCGTTGCACCGAAGGCGACGGCGGATTGCCCGGTGTAGCGTTGCAACAGCAACAGCCACGCACCTTGCACCAAGGTGTTGACGGTGACCTTCTGGCGCCGGGCGAATTCGCTCAGGCCACGGGTCTGCTGGCTGTCGAGCAACTGGGTGTGGTTGGCATGCCCGTGGCTGTCGAGCGGCGTGTGATCCGCCGAGACGCGGGCCAGCAAGGTTGGCTCGTCAAGCAGGCTCAGTTGGCCTTTCCAGAAGGTTTCAGCCGCAGCGCCGTCCTGGCGTTGCAGCCAGCCGATGTAATCGCGATAGCTGCCGACACGCCCTGGCAAGGCCTGGCCGCTGTAGCGTTGCAACACTTCACCGAGCAGCTGCGAATTACTCCAGCCGTCCATCAGGATGTGATGGCTGGTGTAGATCAGCTCGTGGCAATCCTCAGCCGTTTGCACCAGCACCAGACGCAGCAACGGCGCTGCGCTCAAGACAAAACCCTGCTCGCGTTCGGCACTTGCCAGATCTTCCAGCGCCTGCGTCTGTGCGGCGTGGCCGCGCCAATCGTGCACACTGAATGGCAGCACGGCATGGCGCTGCACCACTTGCACCGGTTGTTCTTGCTCGCTGGTCCAGAGGAAACCGCTGCGCAGCACCGCATGCGCCTGCACCGTGGCTTGCCAGGCGTCACGGAAACGCTCGACATCGAGACCCTGCACGCTGACGCGCATCTGGTTGATGTAGTCGCCACTGCCTTGCGCGAACAAGCTGTGGAAGAGCATGCCCTGCTGCATCGGCGACAGCGGATAGATGTCCTCGATGTCACGGGCGCTGAGGCCCAGACCGTCCAGTTGCGCCTGCTGCAAGTTGGCCAGCGGGAAGTCCGACGGTGTGAAGCCGCCGTGTTCGCCGCGCAGGCAATGCTCGATCAGCAAGGTCAGCTCGCTGGCGTAGTCATCCGCCAGGCGCTGAATGCTCGCCTCGTCGAACATCTCCCGACTGAAGCTCCAGTCCAGGCTCAACTCGCCGCCATACACCTGACCGTTGACCGACAGCCAGTTGCTCAGCGGTGCGCTGTCGCTTTGTTCGGCACCGGATTTTTCCGTGGCCGGGACAAACAGCGAGCGCTCGTCGAACTGGCTGTCGAACTGGCCGAGGTAGTTGAAGGTGATGCGCGGCATCGCCACTGCGCCGAGTGCCGCTTGCGTTGCGCTGTCACCCAAATGGCGCAGGGCACCGAAGCCCAGGCCTTTGTTCGGCACGCCGCGCAGTTGCTCCTTGATCGCCTTGATCGAGGCGCCGAGATCGCTTTGCGGGGTCAGGCGCAACGGGAACAGACTGGTGAACCAGCCGACGGTACGGGTCAGGTCAACGTCGTCGAACAGCTCTTCGCGGCCATGGCCTTCGAGCTGAATCGAGGTTGCCGGTTGCCCGCTCCAGCGGCAGATCACCCGCGCCAGCGCGGTCAGCAGCAGGTCGTTGACCTGGGTGCGATAAGCGCTCGGCGCGTCTTGCAGCAGTTGCCGGGTCAACGTTGAGTCGAGACGGCTCTGGACAATCACCGCGTGACGGTTTTCAAGGCTGCCGGCAGGGTTGTCACACGGCAACTCGGCCAGTGCGCCCTGCTCTTTCCAATAACCGAGTTCGGCCTGCAACGGCGCGGTCACGGCGTAGGCTTGCATGCGCTCGGCGAACACTTTGAAAGCGCTGGTCTTCAGCGGCAATTGCACGGTTTGCCCGGCCACGGACTGGCCGTAGGCGCTTTGCAGATCTTCCAGCAGGATGCGCCACGAAACACCGTCGACCGCCAGGTGATGGATCACCAGCAACAGACGTTGCGAGCCATCCGCCAGACGCGCCAGTACCGCGCGCAGCAATGGCCCGTTTTCGATGTCCAGCGAGCGCTGGGCTTTTTCGCACAAGGCCTCCAGCGCGGCCGCGTCGGCGACATCGGCTTGCCACAGCACACTGGCTTGCGGGTCCAGCGGCAGGTGCAAGGCATCCCAGCCGTGCGCCGAAGCTTCGAAACCCAAACGCAAGGCATCGTGATGTCCGAGCAAGGCCAGCAAGGCCTGCTCCAGCGCTAGTGAGTTCAACGCCTGCGCCGGACGCAACAACAGCGACTGGTTCCAGTGCGAACGCTCGACAATCGCCTGGGCGAAGAAGTCATGCTGGATCGGCAGCAGCGGCGTCGCGCCACGCACTGGGCCTTGATCGATGACGGCCAGCGCTTCCGACTGCCGCGCGACCCGCGCCAGATCCTCGACGGTCTGATGCTGGAACAGCTCTTTGGCGCTGAAGTGAATGCCCGCCGCACGTGCGCGGCTGACCACCTGAATCGACACGATTGAGTCGCCGCCGAGTTCGAAGAAGTTGTCGCTGATGCCCACTTGCGTGAGTTTGAGAACGTCTTGCCAGATCGCCACCAGCGCCTGCTCCACAGCATTGCGCGGCGCCACATAGCTGGCTTGCGCAGTGCTGAAATCAGGTTCCGGCAGCGCCTTGCGGTCGAGTTTGCCGTTCGGTGTCAGCGGCAGTTGCTCAAGGAACATCAACTGCGCCGGCAGCATGTATTCCGGCAGGGTTTCCTTGAGCCATGCACGCAGCTCCTGATCCAGCGCAGGCGCCTGCGGTTGGCTGGCGCTGACCACGTAACCGACCAGTTGCGTGCCATGGCCGCTGTCGCGAGCCACGACCACCGCTTCGTGTACGGCGTGGTGCGCCAGCAGGCGTTTTTCGATCTCACCCAACTCGATACGGAAGCCGCGCACCTTGATCTGATGGTCGACCCGACCGAGGTACTCGATCTGGCCATCGGCCTGGTAACGCACCAGGTCACCGGTGCGGTACATCCGCTCACCGCTGGTGCTGAACGGGTTCGGCACATAGCGCTCGCAGGTCAATTCCGGGCGCAACAGATAACCCCGGGAAAGCCCGGCACCGGCCAGGTACAACTCACCGACCACACCCAGCGGCACCGGTTGCAGACGCGCATCGAGGACAAAACTGTCGGTACCCGCCAATGGCCGGCCGATCGTCGCCTGACCACCAGCCTCACGCCGCACATAAGTCGAGTACGTGGTGTCTTCGGACGGGCCATACAAATCGTAGACATGCAACAGCGTCGGCTGACTGTACAGAGCATCGACCAGCGACTGTTTCAGCGGTTCGCCGGCGAGGTTGATGATGCGCACGCTCGACGGAATCTGCCCGGCCTGCTGCAACGCGGCAATCGCCGACGGCACGGTGTTGATCAGGCTGACCCGATCGCGCGCCGGCAGGTCCGGCAGCTCCAGGGCGTTTTGCGCGAGGACGAAGAAACCGCCGCCGGCCAGGGTGACAAACAGTTCCCACACCGACAGGTCGAAGCAGATCGACGTCGAGGCCAACACGCCTTGCAAATCGGCCTGGCTGTAGACGCCATGCGCCCACTGGATCAGCGCCGCAGCGTTGCGATGGGTGATCGCCACGCCCTTGGGCTTGCCGGTGGAGCCGGAGGTGTAAATCACATAGGCGAGGTTGTCCGCGCCGCTCACTGGCGGCAGGTTGCCGACGTCCGGCAGATCATCCGCCTCCGGCGCCACCGCCAGTACGCGCAGGCCCGGCGTCGCCAGCGACGACAATTCACCATCGACACCCACCAGCAACAACGCGGCGCGGCTGTCTTCGAGCATGTAGCTCAGACGCTCGGCCGGGTAGCTCGGATCGAGCGGCACGTAGGTGCCGCCGGCCTTGAGCACGGCGAGCAAGGCGACAATCATCTCCGTCGAACGTGGCAGCGCCACGCCGACGCGCACTTCGGCGCCCACGCCATAGTCGCGCAATTGCAGCGCGAGGCGATTGGCGCGGTTGTTCAACTGCCGATAGCTCAACTGTTGTTCGCCGAAGATCATCGCCAACGCATCCGGCGTGGCCGCAACTTGCGCCTCGACCAGCGCCTGCAGGGTGTGATCGGTCGATTCTGGCAGTTCATGGCTGTTCCAGTCGGCCATGATCAGTTGCTGCTCGGCGTTGTCGAGCAGCGGCAGATCGCCGATGCACTGCGATGCCTGGCGGCTGACCGCGCGCAACACATTGAGCCAGTGCCGCGACAGCTGCTCGACGGTCTCGCGCTTGAACAGATCGGTGGCGTAAGTCAGCGATGCGGCCAACCCGCCCTGCACTTCTGCGGTGTCCAGCGTCAGGTCGAACTGCGCCGCCGCACTGTCCCAGGCGATACCTTCGATGTGCAAATCCGCAAGCAAGCTCGGCTGACGCTCAAGGTTCTGGTGATTGAACAGCACCTGGAACAATGGGCTATGGCTGAGGCTGCGTTGCGGTTGTACCGCGTCCACCAGTTGTTCGAACGGCAGGTCCTGATAAGCCTGCGCATCCAGCACCGACTGGCGAACCTGTTGCAGCAATTGGTCAAAACCGTGCTGCGGTTCGATCTCGGCACGCAGCACTTGGGTGTTGACGAAGAAGCCAATCAGGCCTTCGGTTTCCAGGCGATTGCGGTTGGCCACCGGCACGCCGACACGAATGTCACGCTGCCCGCTATAGCGTTGCAGCAAGGTCTGGAACGACGCCAGCAAGAGCATGAACAAGGTCACGCCTTCGCGTTGCGCCAGAGCATTGAGCTCCTGCGCCAGATCGGTTGGCAGAGCAAAGTCGAAACGCGCGCCACGAAAACTCTGCTGAGCCGGACGCGGGAAGTCGAACGGCAACTCCAGCACCGGCTGCTCGCCACCCAGGCGCTCGCGCCAGTAGGCCAGTTGGCGGGCGCTTTCGCCGTCGTTCATCCATTGGCGCTGCCACACGGCATAGTCGGCGTACTGCAACGGCAACGCCGGCAGTTGTGCAGCGCGGGCCTCGCTGAACGCGCCGTACAGGCGCACCAGTTCATCGACCATGACCTGCATCGACCAGCCATCGGAAATGATGTGATGCGCAGTGATGACCAGGACGTGATGGTTGCTGCTCAGCTCCAGCAACAACACCCGCAGCAACGGCCCGTTGAGCAGATCGAACGGGCGCTGGATTTCCGCTTCCACCCGCGCCTTGAGTTGCGCCTCGCTGGCCTGCGCGTCGAAGCTTGCGCGCTCGATCAGCAAGTGTTCGGCCGGGCGAATCACTTGCAGGGTTTGCGTCGACTCTTCGACAAACACCGTACGCAACGATTCGTGACGCGCCACCAGCGCCTGGAAGGCCTGATCCAGCGCGGCGCTGTTCAGTTTCCCGCGCAGGTGCAGCGCGGTCGGCACGTGATATGCCGCGCTGTCCGGCTCCAGCTGCCAGAGGAACCACTGGCGTTCCTGAGCGAAGGACAATGCCATCGGCTCACCACGCGGCAGTGCAACCATTGGCAGCGTGTGGCTGGTTTGCAGTTCGGCACAAGCCTTGGCGAAACCGTCGAGGCTTGGCTGTTCGAACAACACGCGCAGGGGCACGTCGAGTTTCAGTTCATGGCGCACCCGCGAAATCACTTGGGTCGCCAGCAACGAGTGGCCGCCGCGCTCGAAGAACTGATCGGCGAGACCGATCGGCGCCACTTGCAGCACCGCTTCCCAGATCGCTGCCAAGTCTTGTTGCAGCGCGGTGTGCGGCGCCACGTAGGCGTATTGGCTTTGATGCAGATCGACCTTCGGCAATGCCTTGCGATCGAGCTTGCCGTTGTTGTTCAGCGGCAGCGCCGCCAATAGCAGCAGATGCGCCGGCACCATGTATTCCGGCAGCGCCTGGCGCAGCACGTTTTTCAGCTGCTCCAGCCACGCCGCTTGCAGCGTTGCTTCTGCCGTGAACAACGCCGCATCCGTGGCAACCACATACGCCACCAGTTGCGCGCCGCTCGCGCCGTCCTGTGCAATCACCGCCGCCTCGCGCACCTGTTCAAGGGCTTGCAGGCAGGCTTCGATTTCGCCCATTTCGATGCGGAAACCGCGAATCTTCACTTGATGGTCGATACGCCCGACGTACTCCAGCGCACCGGCCGCGTTGTAGCGTGCGAGGTCGCCGCTGCGATACAGGCGAGCGCCCGGTTGCGTGGCAAACGGATCCGGCAGGAAGCGTTCGGCAGTCAGCGCCGGACGATCGAAGTAGCTTTGCGCCAGGCATGCTTGTGCACCAATGCACAATTCGCCGACGCCGCCGGCCGGCAACAGTTCACCGGCCGCGTCCAGCACGTACAACGCGCGGCCGGCCGTGGCCTGACCGATCGGAATGCCGAAGGTGTCGTTGGCATCTTCCAGACGGCAGGTGTGCACGCTGGAAACCACGGTCGCTTCCGTCGGGCCGTAGGTGTTGATCAGGCGCACATGGCCCTGACCGGCTTCATGCCACAGGCGCAAGCCTTCCACCGACATCGCCTCGCCACCGACGTGGACCTGACGCAACTGGCCGAGACTGGTCACCGTGCCGTTGGCGCATTCGCGCGCCAGCAAGTACCAGTAAGCCGCCGGCAAGTCCGCCAAGGTGACGTTGTGCGCGACGATTTCCGCGGCCATTTGTCCGGCGTCCCATGGATCGTCGCCGCGCATGATCAGCGCCGCGCCGACACACAGCGGCGGGTAGCACTGCTCGACAAAACCGTCGAAGCTGAAGGTCGCGAATTGCAACACGCGGTCTGCGGCGGTCAGCGCCGAATATTCGGCGGCGGTCTGGCAGAACTCGCGCAAGGCGCCATGATCGATCGCCACGCCTTTCGGCTGGCCGGTGGAACCGGAGGTGTAGATCACATATGCGAGGTCTGCGGGCACCGCTGTGTTGTGCGGATCACTGTCGCAATAGCCCCCCAGTTCAGCGTCCAGATCAACCACGTTCAGGCGCGGCAGGCTGTCCGGCAGCGGCAGATCGGTGAGCAGACCGGCCTCGCACAGCAACAGGTCGAGACGGCTGTCGTCGATCATGTAGGCGAGACGTTCGGCCGGGTATTTCGGGTCGAGCGGCACGTACGCCGCGCCACTCTTGAGCACCGCCAGCAGGCTGACGATCAGTTGCGGGCCACGGCGCATCGCCAGACCGACACGCTGCCCCGCCGTCACGCCCTGCGCCAGCAGACGATGGGCCAGACGGTTGGCCTGGGCGTTCAGCTCAGCGTAACTCAGTTGCTGCGCACCGACCTGCAAGGCCAGCGCATGCGGGGTGGCGGCGGCCTGCGCGGCGAAGCGCTGATGCACCAGCGCGTCACTGCGCAGATGCAGGTTCAGCGGCTGACTGGCTGCCAACACGGCGGCGCGGCCAGCGTCATCGAGCAGTTGCAAGGCGCCCAGACGAATGTCCGGCGTCGCGACCATTTGCGCCAGCAGGTGTTGCAGATTGCCGCTCAGCTGGGCGATTTGTGCAGCGCTGAAGCGCGCGGCGTCGTAGCTGAATTCCAGGCTCAGGCCCGCCGCCAGTTCGATGCCGAGGGTCAGTGGATAGTTGGTGCGTTCGTGGTTGTGCATCTCGCCGAACGCGAGACCGGCCGGGGCTCCACGCTTGAGCGCTTCGGCCACCGGGAAGTTTTCGAACACCAGCAGGCTGTCGAACAGCGCCGTGCCCTGTTGACCGGCCCAACCCTGAATATCGTAGAGCGGCACGTGTTCGAACTCGCGCATGCTCAGGTTCAAGGCTTGCAGTTCGCCCAGCCACTGGCCCAACGACTGCTCAGGCGAAGCGCCGCAGACCATCGGCAAGGTGTTGATGAACAGGCCCAATTGCTGCTCGATGCCCGGCAATGCCGCCGAACGCCCGGCGACCGTGGCGCCAAACGCCACGCAATCCTGACCGGTGTAACGTTGCAGCATCAGCCCCCACGCCGCTTGCATCACGGTGTTGAGGGTGACTTTCTGCTGCCGGGCGAAATCCGCCAGGCCACGGGTGGTCTGTTCGTCGAGTGATACTCGCAGCTCATCACTGCCGTGGCCGTTGACCGGCGGACGCAGTGCTTCGGCGAGCAGGGTCGGCGTGTCCAGCGGCGCCAGCGCAGCCTTCCAGAACTGCTCGCCGGCACTCGTCGATTGCTGTTGCAGCCAGCCGAGGTAGTCGCGGTATTGGCCCAGCGGTTTGCCCGGCGCGTGGCCGGCGTAATGCTGGATCACTTCGGCGAGCAATTGCGCATTGCTCCAGCCGTCCATGAGGATGTGATGGCTGGTGTAGATCAGGTGCCAGGCATCCGCACCGGTGCGCACCAGTTGCAGACGAAACAGTGGCGCTGCGCTCAACTCGAAACCGCGCTCACGCTCGGCGTCGGCCAGCGCATCGAGGTCGGCGTCGGCCTGCTCGAGCACCTGCAATTGCAGTTCGACCTGACGATGGATCGCCTGATGCGCGCTGTGCAAACCCAGCCAGTGAAAACTGCTGCGCAAAATGTCATGCCGCGCCAGCGCCGCTTGCCATGCCTGGGTGAAACGCGTCAGGTCGAGGCCGTGGATATCCAGGCGCAACTGGTTGATGTACGCACCGACCTGCGGCTCGTACAGGGTGTGGAACAACATGCCCTGCTGCATCGGCGACAGCGGGTAGAGATCCTCGACAGCCGCCAGGCTCAGCGGCAGTTCATCGAGCTGCTGCTGGCTGACCTGCGCCAACGGGAAATCGGACGGCGTGGCCTGCCCGGCCGGCGTCGCGCAGCAATGTTCGATCAACGATTTCAGTTCAGCGGTGTAGGCAGCGGCCAACTGCGCAATCGTCGCCGCATCGAACATCTGCTCGCTGAAGCCCCATTGCAGCGCCAGTTCGCCGCCATACACCTGGCCTTCCACGGTCAGCCAGTTGGCCAGCGGCGCGCGCTCATCCTGCGCCGTGCCGCTGCGCTCGCGGGCCGGCTCCCAGAGGGCGGCCTCATCGAACTGGCGATCGAACTGGCCGAGGTAGTTGAAGGTGATGCGCGGCGGTGTCAGCGCTGCCAGTGACTGTTGCGCCGCCGGTTCGCCGAGATAACGCAACAAGCCGTAACCGACGCCTTTGCCCGGTACCCCGCGCAGTTGTTCCTTGATCGCCTTGATCGACGCCGCCAGCGTTTCGGCCGGTTGCAAACTGACCGGGAACAGGCTGGTGAACCAGCCCACCGTGCGGGTCAGGTCGAGGTCATCAAACAGGTCTTCGCGACCGTGGCCTTCCAGTTGAATCAAGGTCGAAGGCTGTCCGCTCCAGCGGCAGATCACCCGCGCCAGTGCGGTCAGGAGCAAATCGTTGACCTGCGTGCGATACGCCGCCGGGGCGCTTTGCAGCAACTGCCGCGTCGACTCGCTGTCGAGGCGCACTTCGATTTTCTGTCCGAAGCGGTTTTCCAGACTGCCTTGCGCACGCTCGCACGGCAGTTCGGCGCGCGCCGCTTGTTGCTGCCAGTACGGCAATTCTGCGTGCAGTTGCGGCGCGTACTCGTGCAAGCGTTCGGCCCAGGCCTGATAGGCGCTGGTGCGCGCCGGCAGGACCACACCGCCGCCACTTTCCAGTTGCGTGTAAGCCTGTTGCAGATCTTCCAGCAACAGCCGCCACGACACGCCGTCCACCACCAGGTGATGAATCACCAGCAACAGTCGCTGGGTGTTGTCGGCCATCTCCACCAGCATTGCCCGCAACAATGGGCCGTTGTGCAAATCGAGGCTGCGCTGGGCTTCATCGCACAGCGCGGCGAGCGCCTCCTCACCATCAGCCTGACGCAGCCACAGACCGGACTCGCTGACGACGTCGGCATAGGTTTGCTGCCAGCCTTGTGCGTCCTGGTGGAAACGCAGACGCAAGGCATCGTGCTGATTGAGCAATTGGCTCAGCGCACGCTCCAGCAATGGCGCCTGCAACGTCTGCCGTGGCGTCAGCAACAGCGATTGGTTCCAGTGCCCACGCACGGCCATCGGCTGTTCGAAGAAATAATGCTGCACCGGCGTCAGCAATACCGCACCCGTGGCTGGCGCCTGATCCTGCATGGTCTGCTGTTCGAAGCTGGCGACCAGGGCGAGGCTGCGCACGGTCTGGTACTGGAACAGATCCCGTGGGCTGAGACGAATCCCGGCCTGACGGGCACGGCTGACCACTTGAATCGAGATGATCGAATCGCCGCCCAGCTCGAAGAAGTTGTCTTCCACGCCAATGCGCTCAGCGCCCAGCACCTGCTGCCAGATCGCCGCGAGGGCGGTCTGCATCGCGTCCTGCGGTTCGACGAACGCTTGTTGCACCGCCGCTTCCGGCTCGGGCAAGGCGCGGCGGTCGAGTTTGCCGTTGGCGGTTACCGGCAATTTGGCCAGTGGCATCAGGTAGGTCGGCACCATGAATTCCGGCAGGCTGCTGAGCAGCCAGGCTTTCAGGGTCTGCTGCCATTGCGCCTCGGGCTCGGCACCTTCCAGCACCAGATACGCCACCAGATGCTTGCCGCCCTGCACCAGCACCACCGCTTCACGGACCAGCGGATGCTGGATCAGGCGGGTTTCGATTTCACCGAGTTCGATGCGCAGGCCGCGCAGCTTGACCTGATGATCGAGACGACCGAGGTATTCGATCACGCCGTCGGCACGCTGGCGCACACGGTCACCGGTGCGATAGAGGCGCGCGCCGTCGTGGAACGGACACGGCACAAAACGCTCGGCGGTCAGCGCCGGGCGACGGTGGTAACTGCGCGCCAGACCGGCACCGCCGAGGTACAACTCACCGGCAACACCGGCGGGCACCGGGCGCAATTGCGCGTCCAGAACGTGGGTGCGCAGGTTGCCGATCGGTTCGCCGATCGGCACGCTGTCGGCACCTTCATCGACGCACGTCCAGTGGGTGACGTCGATGGCCGCTTCGGTCGGCCCGTAGAGGTTGTACAAGCCGGCGTTCGGCAGTTTGGCGAACACCTGCAACTGCGCGTCGAGCGGCAATGCTTCACCACTGCAAACAATCCGCGTGAGGCTGCTGCACGCCTCGACGCCCGGCTCATGAATGAACGCCTGGAGCATCGACGGTACAAAGTGCAGCGTAGTGATTTGATGACGGCCGATGGTGTCGATCAGGCGCGCCGGCTCACGGTGTTCGCCCGGCGCCGCCACCACCAGACGGGCACCGCTCATCAGCGGCCAGAAGAACTCCCAGACCGACACGTCGAAACTGAACGGAGTCTTTTGCAGCACCGCATCGCGGTGATCCAGGCCATACGCTTGCTGCATCCAGCACAAGCGGTTGACCAGCGCCGCATGGCTGTTGCCGGCGCCTTTCGGTTTGCCGGTCGAGCCGGAGGTGTAAATCACATAGGCGAGGTTGAGGCTGTCCATCGCTACCGCTGGACGCGCATCGCTGTAGCGCTCCAGCCAGTCGCCATCCTGGTCGAGGGTGATGACGCCTACGCCTTGGGTCGGCAAGCGTTCGAGCAGACTGCTCTGGGTCAACAGCAAGGCAATCGCGCTGTCTTCGATCATGTAGGCCAGACGTTCCTGCGGGTATTCCGGGTCGAGCGGCACGTAGGCGCCGCCGGCCTTGTGGATCGCCAACAGGCCGACGACCATTTCAATCGAGCGCTCGAGCGAAATGCCCACCAGCACATCCGGGCCGACGCCTTGCTCGCGCAACAGATTGGCCAATTGGTTGGCCCGCGCCTCCAGTTGCGCGTAGCTCAATTCGACGTTGCCGAACACCAGCGCCGTGGCGTCCGGCGTGCGCTGTGCCTGCGCCTCGATCAATTGGTGCATGCAGTGTTCGGTCGGGTAGTTTTGCGCAGTGCTGTTCCAGTCGTGGACCAGCACTCGCACTTCGTCGGCATCGAGCAGCGGCAGTTCGCCGATACGCTGAGAAGCATCGCCAACCATCGCCTGCAACAGGCGCGTCCAGTGCCGCGCCATGCGCTCGATGGTCGCGGCGTCGAACAGGTCGCTGGCGTAGGTCAATGCCGCACGCAGCTTGCCGCCCTGCTCATAGGTATCGAGTGTGAGGTCGAACTGGGTGGTGCGGCTCTGCCAGTCCAGCGCACTCAGCTGCAGGCCGGAGGCGGTGGTCAGCGCAGACATATCGGCGACTTGCGGCTGATGGTTGTACATCACCTGGAACAGCGGCGTGTGGCTGAGGCTGCGCTCAAGCTTGAGCGCTTCGACCAGACGCTCGAACGGCAGATCCTGATGCGCCTGCGCCCCCAGCGCAGTGTCTTTGACAGCGCGTAGCAATTCATCGACGCGGGTCTGGCCATCCAGTTCGGTGCGCAGCACTTGGGTATTGACGAAGAAGCCGATCAGGCCTTCGACTTCTGCGCGATTGCGGTTGGCGATGGGCACGCCGACGCGGATATCGTTTTGCCCGGTATAGCGATGCAGCAACACGTTGAAGGCGCCGAGCAGCAGCATGAACAAGGTGATGTTGTGTTGGCGCGCGGTGCTGCGCAGTTGCTCTGCCAGTTCAGGGTCGAGGGCGAATTCATGGCGGGTGCCGCGATAGCTTGGCATGGCCGGGCGCGAGTGATCGGTCGGCAGTTCGAGCACCGGATGCTCGTCACCCAGACGCGCCTGCCAGTATTGCAGTTGCCGCGCCTGCTCGCCCGCTTCCAGCCAGCGGCGTTGCCACAGGGCATAGTCGCTGTACTGGATCGGCAGCGCCGGCAGTTGCGGCTCGGCGCCGGCATCATGGGCGTCGTAGCAACGGGTGAACTCGTCGATCAGGACGTTCATCGACCAGCCATCGGAAACGATGTGGTGCAGCGTCAACAGGAGGACGTGTTCCTGCTCGGCGAGTTGCAGCAATTTGACCCGCAGCAACGGCCCTTGCGCCAGATCGAACGGCAACACGGATTGCGCCTCGACCTCGCGCAGCACCGCCTGCTCACGGGCTGCTTGCGGCAGATCGCGCAGATCAATCTGCTCGACGCGCAATGGCACGCTGCCCGGCACTTGCTGCAAGCGATCATCGGCCTGGCGCTCGAACACAGTGCGCAGGGTTTCGTGGCGCGCCACCAGGCTTTCGAACGCTTGCTCCACCGCTGCCTTGTTCAAACGGCCCTTGAGCCGCACTGCGCCGGGCAGGTTGTACGCGCCGCTGTGCTGATCCAGCTGCCAGAGAAACCACATGCGCTGCTGGGCGTAGGACAACGCCTGACGGTCCTCGACCTCGACTCCGGCGGGTATCGGGAACCGGGAAAAATCCACCCCTTCCTTACTCAGGGCGGCCAGAAACATCTGGCGCTTTTCCAGGGGCAACCCGATAAACCGGCGAGCGAGTTTCAAGGAGTCTTCAGCATTCATTTCTTAGCATCCGGATCAGTAGGCAGGAAGCACAAAGGCACGTCGTCCCTATAAAACGAATCCAGACCGGAAAAATTAGCGAATGAGAACAACTGTCAGGCGAGAGGCAAAACGCGGATTTCCCCATCGCCCGGCACAGCCCCTGTAGGAGCTGTCGAGTGCAACGAGGCTGCGATCTTTTGATCTCCAAAGATCACAAGCAAAAGATCGCAGCGTGCCGCAGCTCCTACAGGAGATCGTGCCGCTTGCCCGACACCCATCCCGGTAGGAGCTGTCGAGTGCAACGAGGCTGCGATCTTTTGATCTTGGAAGAGCAGGATCAAAAGATCGCAGCGTGCCGCCGCTCCTACAGGAGGCCGTGCCGCTTGCCCGATACCCATCCCGGTAGGAGCTGTCGAGTGCAACGAGGCTGCGATCTTTTGATCTTGGAAGAGCAGGATCAAAAGATCGCAGCGTGCCGCAGCTCCTACAGGAGGCCGTGCCGCTTGCCCGATACCCATCCCGGTAGGAGCTGTCGAGTGCAACGAGGCTGCGATCTTTTGATCTTGGAAGAGCAGGATCAAAAGATCGCAGCGTGCCGCAGCTCCTACAGGAGATCGTGCCGCTTGCCCGACACCCATCCCGGTAGGAGCTGTCGAGTGCAACGAGGCTGCGATCTTTTGATCTCCAAAGATTACAAGCAAAAGATCGCAGCGTGCCGCAGCTCCTACAGTGCGGTCAGGCTGTGGCGGTCATCGTGTGGCGGCGATGGTGGACGTCGAGGTGGTCCTTGATCAGGCGCAGCACTTTCGCTTCGTGCTCATGAATGAAGAAGTGCCCGCCGGCAAACATGTCGACGGAAAAACTGCCACGGGTTTCCCGGCTCCAGCCGATCAGTTGTTCAGTGGTGGCGCGGTCGGTGGTGCCACCGAGCACGTGCACCGGGCAATCGAGCTGTGGCCGTTCCACCGCGCGATGGCTGCCACACAACAGGAAGTCGGCGCGCAGGATCGGCAGGGTCAGACTCATCAACTCTTCATTTTCCAACGCCTCGCTGCTGGTGCCTTGCAGGCTGCGCAGTTGCTCCAGCAGTTCGGCATCGCTCTTGGGCCGGGCCAGGTCGCGATCATATTCGTCGCGCAAGCTCGGCGCCGCCGTACCCGAGGCAAACAGCGCCACCGGCGGCGGGCAACCCATGGCCCGCAAGGCGTGGGCCAGCTCACTGGCGAGCAACGCGCCGAGGCTGTGCCCGAATATCGCATAAGGCGCCTTCAGCGAAACGCGCAGTTCCCGGGCCAATTGCTGCACCAGCGTCGGCATGTCGGTTTGCAAGTCTTCATCGAAACGCATGCCGCGCCCCGGCAATTCCACCGGCTGCAATTTCAGCCACTCCGGCAGCTTGCGCCGCCAGCGGCTGTAAACCATCGCGCTCGCCCCCGAATACGGCAGGCACAGCAATGTCAATTGAGTCACTGCACTCACCTCAAAAAGTCATGATGCTAAAAGAACGCGCGGGCGCACCTGAAAATTAGCGCCGACGGTAAATTTCCAATCGGGCGGCACGTCTCCTGTTCACGCCAAAACCTGATAAAGAGGCACCGCCGTGGACCTGCAAACGATTCTGGGAAAGCTGTTCGCCAATGCTGGCGCAGTGGGTATTGAAGGGGTCTTTCAGTTTGTCTTCGGCCCGCATCAGGCCTATTGGTCGGAGATCAGCGGCAGCAGCCGCACCGAAGCCGGCCGCCATGCCAGCCCGGACGTGACCATCGAAGTGGCGCAAGCGGACTTCATGGGCATCATGGCCGGCAGCGCCAATGTCGAGGAACTGTTTGCCAGCGGGCGCCTGAAGATCGGCGGCAACATGGGCCTGGCGACGATGCTGCCGCAGATCATCGACCATGCGCGCAGCGGTGCCAGCGCCGCAGAAAAAGTCGACATGAACAAACGCTACCCGACGCCACCACGGGTCAGCGAGCGCCTGACCGCGCGCCTGCCGGTGCAGACCGTTGTCGAACGGCGGCCGCGCAGCGAGTTGTCGATTGAGGAATTCAAAAGTCGCTACCTGCCCAACGGCGTTCCCGTGGTCATCCGCGACGCCCTGCAGGACTGGCCGCTGTTCAAGCTCAGCCGCGAAGAATCGCTGGTGCATTTTGCCGAGCTGCAAGGCATCACCCGCCACGGCGACTACGTGAAGAAAACCTTCTCCACCGAGCGCGATTTCCGTTCGACGTCGATGGCCGACTTCATTGCTTCGCTCGACCAGCCAGCGGTCAAAGGTGCCAACGGCGAACCGCCGGCGTACATGGGCAACAACATCCTGCCCGCGCAATTAATGGAGCAGATCAAGTACCCACCTTACTTCGACGCATCGCTGTTCATCCCGCCACGCATCTGGATCGGCCCGAAAGGCACGCTGACGCCGCTGCACCGCGATGACACCGACAACCTGTTCGCGCAGGTCTGGGGACAGAAGAAATTCACCCTCGCCGCGCCGCATCACCGCCAGGCGCTGGGCACCTGGTCCACCGCGCCGCAGGGTGGTCTGGATGGCTGCGATTTCAACCCGGATGCGCCGGACTATCAGCGTTTCCCGACGGCACGCAACGTGACGTTTTTGCGCGTGACCCTCGAGGCTGGAGATTTGTTGTTTCTGCCGGAGGGCTGGTTCCATCAGGTGGAATCGGTATCGACCTCGCTGTCGGTGAATTTCTGGGTGAACTCGGGACGCGGCTGGTAACCCCGCAGAACCTGTGGGAGCGGGCTTGCTCGCGAAAACGGTCTTTCATTCAAGATCAATGTCGACTGATCTGACGCCTTCGCGAGCCAGCCCGCTCCCACAAAGATTGCGGTTGTGCATAAATTTCAGGTTCACCCCTATTCCCTGTGGGAGCGGGCTTGCTCGCGAAGAGGCCCGGACACTCACCGCAGCGCTAGCCTCGAATGAACTCTCACGCCTCACCACCGGTCAGCTTAATAAGCCCTCACTCAAGGCGCGACCCTGCATGCACATCTCCCTCACCCGCCAAGTCGCACTGGTCACCGGCGCCAGTTCCGGCATCGGCCACGCCGCCGCCAAAGCCCTGGCCGCTGCCGGTGCTGCCGTGGTCATCAACTACAACCGTCAGGCCGAACCCGCCGAAGCCCTGGCGGGGCAGATCATCGCCGACGGTGGTCAGGCACTGGCGATCGGTGCCGATGTGTCAAAAGAAGATGACGTCGAACGGCTGTTCGCCGAGACCCTCGATGCGTTCGGCTCGCTGGACATTCTGGTCGCCAACTCCGGCCTGCAAAAGGATTCACCGGCTGTGGATATGTCGCTGGAGGACTGGAATCAGGTGATCGGCGTCAACCTCACCGGCCAGTTCCTCTGCGCCCGCGCGGCGCTGCGGATTTTCAATCGCCAGGGGGTGCGTGAAGGCGTGTCCCGTGCCGCCGGCAAGATCATTCACATGAGTTCGGTGCACCAGCGCATTCCGTGGGCCGGGCACGTCAATTACGCCGCGTCCAAGGGTGGCGTCGATCAGTTGATGCAGACCCTCGCGCAGGAAGTCAGCCATCAGCGCATTCGCATCAACGGCATTGCGCCGGGGGCGATCCGCACGCCGATCAATAAAGACGCCACCGAAGGCGACGCTGGGCAAGCCCTGCTCAACCTGATTCCCTACGGCCGCATCGGCGATGTCGAAGACGTCGCCAACGCGGTGGTTTTCCTCGCCTCCGACGCCTCCGACTACATTGTCGGCACGACCCTGTTCATCGACGGCGGCATGAGCCTCTATCCGGAGTTTCGCGGCAATGGCTGAGCATCACCTGGAACGACAAAGCCCGATCAACGCCCACGGCATCATCGGCGACATGCGCAGTGCGGCGCTGGTCAATGATCGCGGCAGTGTGGATTTTTTCTGCTGGCCGGAGTTCGACAGCCCGTCGATTTTCTGTTCGTTGCTGGACAGCCCCGATGCAGGGATTTTCCAATTGGCGCCGGACTTGCCCGATGCACGCCGCGAGCAGATCTACCTGCCCGACACCAATGTCCTGCAAACCCGCTGGCTGAGTGAGCGCGCGGTGGTCGAAGTCACCGACTTGCTGCCGGTCGCCGATAACGAAGACGATTTACCATTGCTGATGCGCCGGGTGCGTGTAGTCAGCGGTGAAGCGACCTTCCACGTGCGTTGCGCGGTGCGCCACGACTACGCGCGCGCCGACACCCGTGCGCGGATGGACCAGCAAGCGGTGATCTTCAGTGCCGATGGCCAGCCATCGATGCGACTGACCTCGGATCAGGCATTGCACATCGAGACTGACGCAGCAGTGGCCTCCTTCACCTTGAAACAGGATCAGACTGCCGCGTTTATGCTCGGCGGCGAAGACGATCCGCGCTTCGAGGAAGGCGCCGCGCAGTTGTGCATGGAACGCACGCTGAAATTCTGGCGCGACTGGCTTGGCCAGTCGATCTATCGCGGGCGCTGGCGGGAAATGGTCAACCGCTCGGCCCTTGCGCTGAAACTGCTGACCTCGCGCAAACACGGTGCGATCCTCGCCGCCGCCACCTTCGGCCTGCCGGAAACGCCCGGCGGCGAACGCAACTGGGATTACCGCTACACGTGGATCCGCGACGCCTCGTTCACGGTGTACGCGTTCATGCGCCTGGGCTTTGTCGGCGAAGCCAACGCCTACATGGGCTGGCTGCGTGGGCGGGTCAGCGATTGCCACGGGCAACCGATGAAACTCAACATTCTCTACGCCATCGACGGACGCCAGGAGTTGCCGGAAACCGAACTCACGCATTTGTCCGGTCATGGCGGCGCGCAACCGGTGCGGATCGGCAATGGCGCGTATGACCAGATCCAGCTGGATATTTTTGGCGAGCTGATGGACGCGGTCTATCTGGTCAACAAGTACGGCGACGCGATTTCCCATGAAGGCTGGAAGCATGTGCGCGAAGTGGTCGATCAGGTCTGTGAAACCTGGCAAACCGCGGATGTCGGCATCTGGGAAATGCGCGGCGAACAGCACCACTTTCTGCACTCGCGGCTGATGTGCTGGGTCGCGCTGGACCGCGCCATTCGTCTGGCCTCGAAGCGCTCGCTGCCCGCTCCGTTCGCGCAATGGGATCAGACGCGGCAGGCGATCTATGCCGACATCTGGGACAATTTCTGGAATGAAGAGCGCAGACATTTCGTCCAGTACAAGGGCGGCACCGCGCTCGACGGTTCGATGCTGTTGATGCCGCTGGTGCGTTTCGTCAGCGCCAAGGATCCGCGCTGGCTGTCGACGCTTGAGGCCATCGAAAAAAATCTGGTGCGCGATGGCATGGTGTATCGCTATCGCAATGACGACTCGGGCATTGACGGTTTGGCCGGTACCGAAGGCGCGTTTGCCGCGTGTTCGTTCTGGTACGTCGAGTGCCTGGCCCGCGCGGGACAGGTGGAAAAGGCGCATCTTGAGTTCGAGCAATTGCTGAGGTACGCGAACCCGCTGGGGTTGTATGCCGAGGAGTTCGACAGTCATGGCCGGCATTTGGGCAATACACCGCAGGCGCTGACGCATCTGGCGCTGATCAGTGCGGCGAGTTTTCTCGATCGTCGGTTGAGCGGGGAAAAGAGTGAGTGGCAGCCGTAATAGTCGTCTGAGACTGTCAGAAATATCCCGCAAAGTAGCCCTACCGTAGGACAACCTCCTACACAAAAAGGCGCTATCACCTCCCCCCTGTGGCGAGGGGGCTTGCCCCCGTTGGGGCGCAAAGCGCCCCCCAAAACAAACACTGAGTTCTTCCAGATGCAGCGGTTTTTCTGACTCTGCGACTGCTGCGCAGCCGAACGGGGGCAAGCCCCCTCGCCACAAAGTCTGCGTTTCAAGGACTACAAACGCTCAACAATCCCTGCCCCGCACGTTGCACTCACATCCAGAAATACCCTGTTGCCAGCTGTTACATCCACCCCTACCATCCACCGCAACGGGCACAGCGGAGCTGTCCAATAAAACCCGAATTCAAGGAAGCAACATGTCCCACCACGTGCAGCGCACCATCGACTCCCCCCTTCGCACCGGCCTGTCCCGCAGCCAACTCTGGGAAGCCGCCGACAAAGGCCTGATCAAATGCTGGGAAATCGGTCGCCAGCGCGCCAGCCGTTTCCCCGAACTCGCCCAACGCTGCCTCGCCGACGAACTGCCGGTGCTCGGCTGGAAAGGTGGCGTCAGCCGCAGCCTGAAGAAAAACGAAAAATACGGCTCGCTGAAGTACCTCGCGCAATGGCAAGGCCTGCGGGGTGAGAATCTGGATATTGATCTGAGCGAAGAGCGCTCACTGACCTGTTCGCGGACGAAAATGCGGGTGACGTTTACCCCGGATCGTAGTAAGTATTTCAATCAGTTGGCGGATACAGAGCCGACTGCATAAAACGGATAAGCCTCAGCGATTCAAGAAAAAATAGGGAAACAGGAGAGAGAAATGGACTACGAGTTGATTACGTGGATTGCGGGAATAGCGGCAACCAGCACACTTGGCATTGGCTTCATGGTTAAAACTCTCGTGACTTCTGGGATTCAGAAAGCCGTGGAGCTTAATTTCAACAAGCACCTTGAAACCTACAAAACAGCTTTGAGCAAAGAGTTGGAAAGCCTGAAGTCCACTCTCAAAAACTCAGAAGTTTTTTTTGTTCGCCAACTCGAGGCGCTGAGTATGTTGAGAAGTTTGTTCCGAAAAATTGTCCCTGAAAGAAGTTTTCCGGATGCAGAGTGGGATGAAGCACTCGAACACATATCTGACAATTACAGAAAACATCTGCAAAGCCTTAATGAGTATCTTTGCTCGTATGACGCAGTGCTACCTAGTGACGTGCGCAGCCAGCTAGAAGATGCGCGCCACGCGCTCATGGAAATACGTTTCCAGTTTGAAGTGGAAAGCAGCACCCTCGAACCTATCCCAAGTAAAGAGGCACTTGAAAACGCTAACTTGTTTTACGACTTATTAGCAAAGAGCATTCAGCAATTTCAGGAAAAAATAGAACAACAACTAGGGAATAAGGCTGCGTCATTGCCGCCCCCCAAGATAGAAACGGCATAGGTAATGTGGCTCAAGAAGACAATTTTTCTACTCCAACGCTGACCGAAAACCGCTCGCGATAAGCCTGCGGTGTCACGCCAATCGCCCGCAGAAAACTGCGCCGCAGTGTCTCTTCGCTGCCAAACCCGCAATTGGCGGCGATGCGTTTGACCGGCAATCCAGTGTCGCTGAGCAGGCGCCGCGCGGTCTCGACGCGAATCAATTCGATCGCCCGCGCCGGGGTCTGGCCGGTGTCGGCACGATAGTGGCGGACGAAACTGCGTTCGCTCATCCCCGCCTGCTCGGCGAGGGTCGGCACGCCAAGATCGCAGGTCAGGTTTTCGGCGATCCATGCGTGCAACTCGTCAAACCGATTGCCCTGATTCTGCAGTGACAGCGTCACGCTGAATTGCGATTGCCCACCCGGGCGCTTGAGGAACACCACCAGATGGCGGGCGACGTCCAGAGCGATGTCGCTGCCGAGGTCTTCTTCAACCATCGCCAAGGCCAGATCGATACCGGCCGTGACACCTGCCGACGTCCACACCGGGCCGTCATTGATGAAAATCGGATTGGCTTCGACTTGCAGTTTCGGGTGTTGCTGCGCCAGTTGTTCGCAGCGGGTCCAGTGGGTGACCACGCGCCGGCCATCGAGCCAGCCGCTGGCCGCCAGCAGAAACGCGCCGGTGCAGACCGAGGCCACTCGTCGACATTTGGCGGCGTGTTCGCGCACCCAATCCACCAAAAGCACATCTTCAGCCGCCGGATAAATGCCCCAGCCGCCAGCGATGATCAATGTGTCACTGGGTTCTTCTGGCAACGGCTCGGCCAACACCGCCAAACCCGCCGACGACATCACCGCCCCGCCGCCGCTGGCGATCACGCTCGGCGCATAAGGCATCGGCAAGCCGCGCTGACGGGCGAGGTCATTGGCCGAGGCGAATACCTGCAATGGCCCGGTGACGTCGAGGATCTGCATGTTGGCGAACGCGAGTACGTGGATGGCTTTGGGCATTTGGCGTAATTCGTGGGGTTATTGGCGTATGCGCCAGAACCTACGCGCCTACAGTGAAGCCGTCCACCCCTTTTCATGGAGCAAGAACGATGACGTTGCAGATCGGTTTTCTGTTGTTTCCGCAGGTTCAGCAACTCGACCTGACCGGGCCTTACGACGTACTGGCGTCGCTGCCGGGCGTACAGGTGCATCTGATCTGGAAGGATCTGATGCCGGTCACCGCCAGCACCGGTCTGCTGCTGAAACCAACCACCACGTTTGAAGATTGCCCGGATCTGGATGTGATCTGCATCCCCGGTGGCGGTGGCGTCGGCGCGTTGATGGAAGACGAGGCGACGCTGAACTTCATCAAGCGTCAGGCTGCTCAGGCGAAGTACGTGACATCGGTGTGCACCGGTTCGCTGGTGCTCGGCGCGGCGGGCTTACTGCGAGGCAAACGCGCGACCACGCATTGGGCGTATCACGACTTGCTGCCGACGCTCGGCGCGATTGCGGTGAAGGATCGAGTGGTGCGGGACGGTAATCTGTTTACCGGTGGCGGGATCACGGCGGGGATCGATTTTGCCTTGGTGCTGGCGGCTGAGCTGGTGGATGCCGACACCGCGCAACTGATCCAACTGCAACTGGAATACGCGCCGGCGCCGCCGTTCAATTCGGGCAGCCCGGATAGCGCACCGAGCGCGATTGTCGATGAAGCCCGCCTGCGCGCGGCACCGTCACTGAAACTGCGTACAGAGATCACCGAACGCGCCGCCGCCAGACTCAACCTGCACTGATCTTAAACCCCACACAAAACCCTGTAGGAGCTGCCGAAGGCTGCGATCTTTTGATCTTGAAAAACCAAAGTCAAAAGATCGCAGCCTTCGGCAGCTCCTACAGTGGGTGTGTCATAGGTATCTGTCCCGGTTTCCCGCTGCACCTTTACTTGTCCCCAAGCCCTCGCCCGTGTAGAAAGCCCTTCCACAAATTTGCTCAGGGACTTTCGATGAAGGCGTTGCCATGGCTTTATCTGGCGCTTCTCAGCCTCGGCTACGGCTTGGCGCTGAGCTACGGCCAACTCGGTTGGCTTGCGCTGATTTCCGTCGGGCTGCTGGTGTTCGCAGGCTATGCCGTGCGCCTGCAACAGGTGCCGGTCGCGCGGTTTCTCGGTCATGGGCTGTTCATCGTTCTGGCTGTGGCGCTGGCGTTGCACTGGCTACCGGGTTTCTATAACGGTCGCGCCATCGACCCGCAACGGTTCAGCGACGACGCCGTGGCGTTTTCGATGTACATGAATCTCGATAAACCGCTGATTGGCTTCTGGCTGTTGCTGGTGTGCCCGTGGATTGTCGCGCGGCGTTCGTTGCGCCTGACGGTCTACGCCAGCGCCCTCGCCCTGACCTTGAGCGTGATCCTCGCGCTGGGCGGCGCCGTGTTGCTCGGCGTGATCGCTTGGGCGCCGAAGTGGCCAGAGCCATCCTGGCTGTGGCTGCTGAAAAATCTGCTGTTGGTGACGCTGGTCGAAGAAGCGCTGTTTCGCGGCTATATACAGGGCGGTCTCAGCCGAGGCTTCAAGCATCTGCCTTACGGTGAAAACCTTGCCCTGCTGCTGGCGTCGCTGCTGTTTGCGCTGGCGCATGCCGGCGCTGGCTGGACCTGGGTGTTGCTGGCCGGGCTGGCGGGGGTCGGCTATGGTCTGGCCTATCGTTTTGGCGGACTGGGCGCGGCCATCGCCACGCATTTCGGCCTGAATCTGCTGCATTTCGGCTTGTTCACTTATCCGATGCTCGCGGGCTGAAGCAAGCGCCGTTTTGCGACGCCGTGCTGATTATTGAAAAAAAATTTCAATAAAAAGCTGTCACCGCCGACAACCTTTCAAAGCCTTGCGGATTGAAAAACCATGCGTAATAACCAGCCCATTACACAACGCGAACGGACTTTCCCGGCTCAGCAGCGGTTGATTTCCACAACCGACGCCAAGGGCGTGATCACCTACTGCAACGACGCTTTCGTCGAAATCAGCGGGTTTTCGCGTGAGGAACTGATCCGTGCGCCGCACAACCTGGTCCGTCACCCCGACGTCCCGGCTGCGGTGTTTTCGCACATGTGGGGCACATTGAAACAAGGCTTGCCATGGATGGGCATTGTCAAGAATCGCTGCAAGACCGGTGACCATTACTGGGTTAACGCCTATGTAACACCGGTGTTCGACGGCAATCAGGTGGTCGGTTACGAGTCGGTGCGGATCAAACCCACCGCCGAACAGATCCGCCGTGCCGAAGCGCTCTACCAACGCATCAACCAAGGCAAGTCGGCGATCCCTTCCAGCGACAAATGGCTGCCAGTGCTACAGGACTGGCTGCCGTTCATTCTGGTCAGCCAACTGGGCTTCGTGATCGGCGCGACCCTCAACTCGCAGTGGGGCTTCGCCCTCGCGGCGGGTCTGTCGGTGCCGCTGGGCCTGATGGGCCTGCAATGGCAGCAACGCGGGCTCAAGCGCCTGCTGCGTCTGGCCGAGCAGACCACCTCCGACCCGCTGATCGCGCAGATGTACACCGACAGCCGTGGCGCGCAGGCGCGTCTGGAAATGTCGATCCTCAGCCAGGAAGCCCGCCTGAAAACCTGCCTGACCCGTCTGCAGGACACCGCCGAACACTTGACCGATCAGGCCAAGCAGTCCGACGCTCTGGCGCACAACAGCTCCAACGGCCTGGAACGCCAGCGCGTGGAAACCGAACAGGTCGCCACCGCCGTCAACCAGATGGCCGCCACCACGCAAGAAGTGGCGAGCCACGTACAGCGCACGGCTGACGCGACTCAGGAAGCCAATCGCCTGACCGGTCGTGGTCGTGACATCGCCGGGGAAACCCGCGAAGCCATTCAGCGTCTGTCCGTCGTCGTCGGCGAAACCGGCCTGACCGTCACCCAACTGGCCAAGGACAGCGACGAAATCGGCGGCGTGGTCGACGTGATCAAAGGCATCGCCGACCAGACCAACCTGCTCGCCCTCAACGCCGCGATTGAAGCCGCGCGTGCCGGCGAGATGGGCCGTGGTTTTGCCGTGGTCGCTGACGAAGTTCGCCAACTGGCGCAACGCACCAGCGAATCGACCGGGCAGATTCACGCCTTGATCGCCAAGTTGCAGCAGACTGCGTCCAGCGCTGTGCAAACCATGGAAGCCGGGCATCGTCAGGCCGAAGAAGGTGTGGCGCGGGTGCTGGAAGCGGATCAGGCCTTGGTCGGGATCAGCGAAGCGGTGGCCAACATCACCGACATGACCACGCAGATTGCTGCGGCGACGGAAGAGCAAAGTGCGGTGGCTGAAGAGATCAGCCGCAACATCAGCAATATTTCGGAGTTGGCGGATCAGACGTCGGAACAGGCGCATAACTCGGCGTTGTTGAGTGAAGAGCTGACCAAGACGGCGAATACGCAGTATTCGTTGGTGGAGCGGTTTAACCGCTAAAAGCAAAAGATCGCAGGTTGCGGCAGCTCCTACTCGGATCGATGTAGGAGCTGCCGCAGGCTGCGATCTTTTGATCTTCAAAGCCCGGACGGCGAAAGCTGTCCGGGCTTTTTTGTTGCCTGGAATAGATGGTGTCCTGCAGACCACCATCGTCGGATCGCCGCCCGGAGCAGGCTCACTCCTACAAGTTTTGTGCTGGTCACAGATTATGTGCCCGACGACGATCCCCTGCAGGAGTGAGCCTGCTCCGGGCGGCGATCCGACGATGAGGCCAGAACGGTTGGCGTCTATTCCTTGGGCATAACGTTATCCAACGCCTGATTCACCGCCAACTCGCCCAACATCACCACTTGCGCAATCCCCAGCAAAGTATTGCGGCTGGGGCCTTCCAGCGCCCCGGCGAAATCACCGAGCATGACCGTCGCCGAGGCCAGAGATTCGCAAGCATTTGCCAGCAACGATTCAGTATCGGTTTGTGGGTTGACCCTAAACATGCTGCTTGGACTGTAAGGCGTGGCCATGATCTGCGCGGGCGCGAGGTAATGATCAAGGGCGCGTTCAGCGGCTTCGTGGAGTTTTCTGGAATTGAATGATTCGTAGGGCGATACCGGGTCTGTGACCAACGGTTTGTTGGTTTCGGACATCAACTGAAACTCCTCGAGGCACTGCGAAAGAATGACACCCTGTAGGAGCTGCCGCAGGCTGCGATCTTTTGATCTTGCCTTTGATTGTAAAAAACAGATCAAAAGATCGCAGCCTGCGGCAGCTCCTACAAGGGGACCGCGGCGGGTTTGCTAGTGCGGCAAGCGGCGGCTATCCAGGACTCGGTTGACCATCAGCTCACTCAGCATGATCACCTGATGCAGCATCAGCATGGTCCGGCGTTGTGTGTTGTCGATGACGTCGCCGATATCGCGGGCCATGTCGCTGGCAGCGGCTAACGATTCGCAGGCTTCTACGAGCAGTGTTTCTTCGTCCACGGCGGGGTCGACGAGGAAGATCTTGCTGGTCTTGCGGGAAGGGATTGAAAGCTTCAGTGAGCCGGGGTTGAGGTAGAAGTTGATGGCGCGGTCGGTCGCTTCTCTTAACTTTTGAGGTTCGAGGGTTGGTGTAGTGGTCAACTAATCCCGGACACGACGTTAAGTTTTTCCTCGGCCCGCGCTGGAGCCAACCCATCGTTGAATTGATGAGGCCTAATCCAGTTGTAGCGATGCATCAAAAAATGGCTGATATCGCGCTGTGCTTCCTGCGCAGTTCGATAGCCCACGGTCGGTATCCATTCTGTTTTCAAGCTGCGAAATACGCGCTCCATCGGTGCGTTATCCCAGCAGTTTCCTCTTCGACTCATGCTATGGCGCATGCGGTATCGCCACAACCGCTGGCGAAAGAGTCGGCTTGCATATTGCGATCCCTGATCCGAGTGGAATAGCAGATCCGAAGGCCTACCACGCTGCTCGTAAGCCATATCCAGCGCTTTGATCACCAGCTCAGCGTCTGGCTTTTCCGACAGCGCCCAGCCCACGATCCGACGCGTACAAAGATCCAGGACGACAGCCAGGTAATGCCACTTTCCTTGCGCCCAAATGTAGGTGATATCGCCGCACCAGACTTGATTGGGCGCTGGCACGTCGAACTCGCGGTTCAATGTGTTCGGGATATCGAGTCTTTCTACTGTTGCTCGTTTGTAGGCATGGGAGCCGGGTTGTTTGCTGACTAAATCAAGCTCGCGCATCAAGCTACGCACTTTGAATCGACCGAGTTGCTCACCGTCTTCACGCATCAGTGACAGGATGCTGCGACTGCCCGCAGAGCTGCGACTTTGCGAGAACAGTTCACTGACGCGACTACGCAATCGAAGCCGTTCAACATCGGGCGTGCGGCGGCGCAGGCGCTGGGCGTAGTAACACGAGCGAGTGACGTCAAACACCTTGCACAGCCAATCAACTGGCTCATGGGCACTCAGTTGGTCAATCAGCGCGAACGCTCGTGATCTTCCGACATCAAGAGCGCGGTAGCCTTTTTTAGTATTGATTTCTCTCGCTCAAGCCGAGCAATCCGAGCTTCCAGCTCCTGAATTTTTTGCTGTTCAGGAGTCAGTGCTTTGTTCTGCGGGGTGACGCCTTTATGTTCGTTCTGAATCTGGTCAACCCAGCGACGTAATGCCGACTCACCAATGCCGAGTGAACGGCTGGCTTCGATGTAGCTGTAGTTTTGTTTGAGCACGAGGTCGGCAGCCTCGCGTTTGAATTCAGGAGTAAAGGAGCGGCGTTGTTTGGTCATCTGACACCTCGATCTGGCGAGCATTCTCGCCTAAATGGGTGTCCGGTTTCATTAGACCACTACATGGGTCGTACGGGATCGGATCGGTATCCGGGGGATTTGGCGTGGCTTTGAACATAAATATCTAATTCCTGAACAAGGGCCGCGACCGTTCTCTACTAAAAGAAGGGTGGCGGCTGTGCGCAGGTTAGTAGACCGGAGGAATTAGCAAGACCGGCGCGCTCGAAAGCGCCCTGAGCACAGCCACCATCGAGTGCAGACAAATACGCCTGACTTAATGGGACTCATGCACCTACTAAAACCATGCGGGCTACTAAACCCGACCACTGATGGGCAGTGGCAGGGAAACGATATAGCCCGAGCCATGGTCGTGTATGCCGGCGGATTCTGGCGTACGCGTAGGTAACGGCGCAAGGCGTTGTAGGGCTTGTGGCGTAACGGTTTGTGTAATTTAAACATTCACCAGCAAGTATGTTTACGCAGGGGACTGATGTAACTGCTCCGTCGTTAAACTCTGGTAATCCACTGCTTACGCATCTGTGCTCAATGTCCTTCAGCTCCACCAGAATCCACCGACTTGCTCGTTTCATAGCCGAGCCTTACCGTTTGCCTCTAGATAAACGGTCGATATTTAAGGCTGCGATGACTCTCACCAAAAACACCGAGAATGCCGAAAAACAGAACCCCCCTCCTGATCTGACATTTCTTGATGTTCGGCAAGCCGGGCGTGATGATCAGAAAGTATTCGATAAGTTTGTAATCGCAGATCCAATGTAGGAGTGAGCCTGCTCCGGGCGGCGATCCGACGATGAGGCCAGAACTGATGGCGCCTACTCCTTAGGCACGACATTATCCAACGCCTGATTCACCGCCAACTCCCCCAACATCACCACTTGCGCAATCCCTAGCAAAGTATTGCGGTTAGGCCCCTCCAGCGCCCCGGCGAAATCACCGAGCATGACCGTCGCCGAGGCCAGAGATTCGCAAGCATTTGCCAGCAACGATTCAGTATCGGTTTGTGGGTTGACCCTAAACATGCTGCTTGGACTGTAAGGCGTGGCCATGATCTGCGCGGGCGCGAGGTAATGATCAAGGGCGCGTTCGGCGGCTTCGTGGAGTTTTCTGGAATTGAATGATTCGTAGGGCGATACCGGGTCTGTGACCAACGGTTTGTTGGTTTCGGACATCAACTGAAACTCCTCAAGACACTGCGAAAGAATGACACCCTGTAGGAGCTGCCGCAGGCTGCGATCTTTTGATCTTGTCTTTGATTGAAAAAAACAGATCAAAAGATCGCAGCCTGCGGCAGCTCCTACAGGGGACCGCGGCGAGTTTGCTAGTGCGGCAAGCGGCGGCTATCCAGGACTCGATTGACCATCAGCTCACTCAGCATGATCACCTGATGCAGCATCAACATGGTCCGGCGTTGTGTGTTGTCGATGACGTCGCCGATATCGCGGGCCATGTCGCTGGCAGCGGCTAACGATTCGCAGGCTTCTACGAGCAGTGTTTCTTCGTCCACGGTGGGGCCGACGAGGAAAATCTTGCTGGTCTTGCGGGAAGGGATTGAAAGCTTGAGTGAACCAGGGTTGAGATAGAAGTTGATGGCGCGGTCGGTCGCTTCTCTTAACTTTTGAGGTTCGAGGGTTGGGTCGTACGGGATCGGATCGGTATCCGGGGGATTTGGCGTGGCTTTGAACATGAGTGAAGCTCCTATCGCAGTTTCAGGAGCCGTCACTTCTCGCTACCAAACGAGGGTGGCGGCCATACGCGGGTTGGTAGACCGGCTGCAATAGGAAACCCGGCGCTCTCGAAAGAGCCCCCCGCATGACCACCATATAAAGCAAGCCGCAAAAAAGAGGCTGCAGAAGGTGTCGCCATACAACTATTACAGACGGGCTACCAAACCCGATCACTGATTTTCAGTGACAGGGAAACGATATAGCCCGAGCCATGGTCGTGTATGCCGGCGGATTCTGGCGTACGCGTAGGTAACGGCGCAAGGCATTGTAGGGCTTGTGGCGTAACGGTTTGTGTAATTTAAACATCTATCAGCAATCATGTTTAACAACGCGAAATGCCGAAAATGTTCAACCCGTTTTCTGAAACGATTAGACCAAATCGCTCAACCTGAAAATGCATCCCGCGCCATCGCATCCATCAAATGACGATATTTCAGTGCCTACACATCTGCGTTCCATGTCCTACAACTCGATCAGAATCCGCCGACTTGCCCATCTCTGAGCAGGGTTCTACTGTTTGCCGCTCAAAATTAATTCACATAAGCTGGTCAGCATGAATACACATCCTTCGGAGGCTCCGATGGCCACCACCCGAAAAACCGACAAACCCGACAAAAAAGATGTCCGTGATGAACTGACATTCCTTGATGTTCGGCAAGCCGCGCGTGATGGGCAGAAAGTGTTCGATAAATTTGTGATCACTGGCAGGCTACCTTTTACAAAGTAGGCCTGGATGCCAGCCATCAAAATTTCCACACTTTTTGAACAAATCAATAACTGGAAAAACTTCGCGGCACACTTCTACAACTACAAAATCTGCGATGAATTACCCGCAATTTTTGGGCGAGACGAACGACTCGATCTGAACGATATGCATCATATTCACCTGGCCAGTAGTCAGGCACTGCAGGCTCGATGGGAAAAAATCAATCGTCAGTATTACCGCACAGCATTGGTTGATGATGCTGACAATGACTTTTGGCTGATCTACGCCTATGACGCCTTTCGGGATGAGTACCTGCTACTGACAATCACCGGCCCGGATGCTCATAACCGAAGCGAGTGGGGATCTTTTTTGCGCACCGTACATTGCGAGATCGTTGAGCCTTGGGTCGTTGGCAGGATCTTCTTTCCGGACATTGATGAGCGGTGAGTTGTACTCAAAGAAAAAGCGGGAAGTTGCTCTGATGTTTTGGTGTTGTTCGTCAGGCCGCCATCGCTGGCAAGCCAGCTCCCACAGGGATTGCATGCAGTCTGTAAGAAATTGGTCGGCTGGTAGGTCGCTATCGCGAGCAGGCTCACTCCTACAGTAGGGCCGGGTGCATCAGCGAGAGATTGGTCGGCTGGCAGGCCGCCTTCGCGAGCAAGCTCTGCTCCTACGAAAAGCGAGATCAAAAGATCGCAGCCTGCGGCAGCTCCTACATGAAACTCGCGGCGCAGCCGCACCACTCAACAATGAGCGCTAGCTCGAGTACCGCTTTTGATCTTGATCCACGGGCGACGTCGGAAGGCTGAGTGGAGGGATTGATCCGGGCGTGGGAGCGCAGCGACCGTTTGGCGCAGCCAAACACAGCGAGAGGAGGTGCAGCGAAGCAAACCGTAGGCGCTGCGCTCGGATCGATCCCGGAGCGAAGGAACCCCGAGCCTTAGCGAGCGGGCCGTACGTAGGAGCAAGCGTTTTTTGCTTACTTTTTTAGGCGCTTGTAAAAAAGTGAGTCGCCGTAAGGGCGAAACCCTAAGAAGCCGTTACCGCAGCAATGGATATGTACTCAAAATATATGTCGCAGCTGAAATCGATCCCCCTCACCCCAGCCCTCTCCCCCAAGGGGGCGAGGGGGAAAGGGAGCCGATCTCCATGGAGATCAGAATCTCGGTTAACCCTTGAGAAACTCGGCTACTTTCTGCGCAGCGCTGGCCAAATGCTGCTCATGCGTAAACCCCGAAACCTTCAACGGCTTCAAATCATGATCCCCCGCTACCAGCCAAACCACCTCAATACTCGGTGACAAGATGTAAGCCCCGACAGCCTCACGATTACCCAGCGCATCCCGCTCCCCCTGCACAATCAACGTCCGCGTCTTCAACCCAGCCAAATGCTCAACCCGAGGCTTCTCCGGCTTCCCCACCGCATAAAACGGATACCCCAGACACACCAACGCATCAACGCCCAATTCGTCAGCCAAAAGACTCGCCATCCGCCCCCCCATCGACTTCCCGCCAATGGCCAAAACCCCAGTGACATGACGTCGCACTTCAGCAAACACCTCACGCCAACATTCCTGCAGTTTCGCAGCAGGATTCGGCGGCCGCTTCACCCCATCAACCCGCCGCTGCGCCATATAAGGAAACTCAAACCGCAACACGTTGATACCCAGCCCGGCAAGGCGCCCAGCCATGTCGTTCATCCAGTCACTGTCCATGGGCGCACCAGCACCATGAGCAAGGATCAACGTCGCCGAAGCCTCGCCCGATGCGGCATCCCAAAGCCACCCATGATCACGCACGCACTGCGCCCATTGATCCCCGTCAATACTGGCCTTGTGCTGTTTGTCCATGCTTGCCTCGCTTTTAGTCTGCCTATAACTCCAGACGAAGGATTCGCCGCGTGTTTTGCGCGCGCTCACTTCGGCTGAACCGTGGATGGGGAACCATGAACACTTCTATCAGTACCGCCTACAACTACAAGGTGGTCCGCCAATTCGCCATTATGACGGTGGTGTGGGGCATCGTCGGCATGGGGCTCGGGGTTTTTCTCGCGGCCCAATTGGTCTGGCCCGAACTCAACTTCAATTTGCCCTGGACCAGTTTCGGCCGTCTGCGCCCGCTGCACACCAACGCGGTGATCTTCGCGTTCGGCGGCTGTGCGCTGTTCGCCAGTTCGTTCTACTCGGTGCAACGCACCTGCCAGACCCGATTGTTTGCGCCAAAAATCGCCGCGTTCTGTTTCTGGGGCTGGCAACTGGTGATCCTGCTGGCAGCCATCAGCCTGCCACTGGGTTACACCAGCTCCAAGGAATACGCCGAGCTGGAATGGCCGATCGACATTCTGATCACCATCGTCTGGGTCGCCTACGCGATCGTGTTCTTCGGCACGATCATGCAGCGCAAGACCAAGCACATCTATGTGGGCAACTGGTTCTTCGGCGCGTTCATCATCACCGTGGCGATTCTGCACATCGTCAACAACCTTGAGTTGCCGGTGAGTTTCACCAAGTCCTACTCGGTGTACGCCGGTGCAACCGACGCGATGGTGCAATGGTGGTACGGCCACAACGCCGTAGGCTTTTTCCTCACCGCCGGTTTCCTCGGGATGATGTACTACTTCGTGCCGAAACAGGCCGAACGTCCGGTGTATTCGTATCGTCTGTCGATCGTGCACTTCTGGGCGTTGATCACCCTGTACATCTGGGCCGGCCCGCACCACTTGCACTACACCGCGCTGCCGGATTGGGCGCAGTCGCTGGGCATGGTGATGTCGCTGATTCTGCTGGCACCGAGCTGGGGCGGCATGATCAACGGCATGATGACTCTTTCGGGCGCGTGGCATAAGTTGCGCAGCGACCCGATCCTGCGCTTCCTCGTGGTGTCGCTGGCGTTTTACGGCATGTCGACCTTCGAAGGTCCGATGATGGCCATCAAAACGGTCAACGCCCTCTCCCACTACACCGACTGGACCATCGGCCACGTACACGCTGGCGCCCTCGGTTGGGTGGCGATGATCTCGATCGGCGCGCTGTACCACATGATCCCGAAAATCTTCGGCAAAGCGCAGATGCACAGCGTCGGTTTGATCAATGCGCACTTCTGGCTCGCGACCATCGGCACCGTGCTCTACATCGCTTCGATGTGGGTCAACGGCATCGCTCAGGGCCTGATGTGGCGCGCGGTGAACGAGGACGGCACGCTGACCTACTCCTTCGTCGAAACCCTGGTGGCCAGCCACCCAGGCTTCGTCGTGCGGCTGATTGGTGGGGCGATCTTCCTCAGCGGCATGTTCCTGATGGCTTACAACACCTGGCGCACCGTGCGGGCCTCGCAGCCTGCTGACGTCGTCGCTGCCGCGCAGATGGCCTGAGGAGTCCGCCATGAAACACGAAACGATTGAAAAGAACGTCGGCCTGTTGATGTTGCTCATGGTGTTTGCCGTGAGCATCGGCGGCCTGACCCAGATCGTCCCGCTGTTCTTCCAGGACGTCACCAACAAACCGGTCGAAGGCATGAAGCCCTACACCGCGCTGCAACTGGAAGGCCGTGACATCTATATCCGCGAAGGCTGCGTCGGTTGCCACTCGCAGATGATCCGGCCGTTTCGCGCCGAAACCGAACGCTACGGGCACTACTCGGTGGCCGGTGAAAGCGTTTGGGATCACCCGTTTCTCTGGGGTTCGAAACGTACCGGACCGGATCTGGCCCGGGTCGGCGCGCGCTACTCGGATGACTGGCACCGCGCGCACCTGTACAACCCGCGCAACGTCGTACCGGAATCGAAAATGCCGGCCTATCCATGGCTGGTCACGCAAGCGGTCGACAGCAGCCACACCGAAACCAAGCTCAAAGTCATGCGCACCCTCGGCGTGCCGTACACCGACGACGACATCAGCGGCGCGGTGGCCAGCCTAAAGGGCAAGACCGAAATGGACGCGCTCGTCTCCTACCTGCAAGTGCTCGGCACTGCGATCAAGAGCAAGAGGTGAGCACGATGGTCTTTGAAATGAGTGCAGGCCTGATTCGCGGCCTCGGCACGGTCGTGGTGTTCGTCGCCTTCGTTGGTTTGACCTTGTGGGTGTTCAACCGCAAGCGCACGCCGGAATTCGCCGAAGCACGTTTGTTGCCGTTCGCCGACGAGCCACAGCCCGAAACTACCCCAGCATTTGAAACAACCCAAGCACCTGAACCAAGGAGTACCCGGCCATGACCACCTTCTGGAGTACGTGGATCTGCGTACTGACCATCGGCAGCCTGATCGGCCTGACGTGGCTGCTGATCGGCACCCGCCGGGGCGAGACCAAGGGCAGCGTCGACCAGACCATGGGCCACAGCTTCGATGGCATCGAGGAGTACGACAACCCGCTGCCGCAGTGGTGGTTCATGCTGTTCGCCGGCACGTTGGTGTTCTCTGTGGGCTATCTGATCCTCTATCCGGGCCTGGGCAACTGGAAAGGCATCCTGCCGGGTTACGAGGATGGCTGGACCGGCGTCCACGAGTGGGAAAAGGAAATGAGCAAGGCTGACGCCAAGTTCGGGCCGATCTTCGCCAAGTTCGCCGCCATGCCGCTGGAGGAAGTGGCGAAGGATCCGCAGGCGTTGAAAATGGGTGGTCGCTTGTTCGCCTCCAACTGCTCGGTGTGCCACGGCTCCGACGCCAAGGGCGCATTCGGTTTCCCTAACCTCGCCGACAGCGACTGGCGTTGGGGCGGCGACGCCGAGACCATCAAGACCACCATCATGGGTGGCCGGATGGCGGCGATGCCGGCCTGGGGCGAAGTATTGGGTGAGGCCGGGGTAAAAAACGTTGCCGCGTATGTGCGTCACGAACTGGCCGGCCTGCCATTGCCGGCCGACAGCAAGGCTGACCTGCAAGCGGGACAGCAAGCGTTCAGCACCACTTGCGTAGCCTGTCATGGGGCAACCGGCCACGGCACTGAAGCCATGGGTGCGCCGAATCTGACGCACCCGGCCGGATTTATCTATGGCACCAGCCTGACTCAACTTGAGCAGACCATTCGCCATGGTCGTCAGGGTCACATGCCGGCGCAGAATGAGCTGTTGGGCAATGACAAAGTGCAATTGCTAGCAGCCTATGTGTACAGCTTGTCACATGGATTGAATACAGAAAAACTGATTACTGAAGACAACAAGCAGTAAGCGTTGCGTACACATCTGCCGCACCGTTCTCGGTGCGGCAGCATCCCGCCCCTTTGCGACGCATTGTCGCACCCCTTAACACCCTCACCTTTCGGTTCCCCGGATTCGGGTCTACGCTTGCTCGATGCGGACTGGCCCGTGCCGGTTCCAGGTCGACCCCGAGCGATGTGTTCGATGAATTGGCTGACAGACTCGCCGCAAAGGCCGGTAGATACCGGCTGTCGCGCCGATTGCCATTCATCAGCCGAACTGGCCGTTCGAACACACCTCGTTACAAGTCACCTGAACCCCTCGCTTTTTTCGTCCGCTGCGACATTTTGTCCGAGGCTGATTTTGTCCTTACGCGGCGCATGGAAAGGCCGCAGAATCAGCGTTGGAAAGCATTGACCCAGGTCATGGCGCGTTGCAATGACCCCCTGCTCTCTGCATACTTGCGGCCGATTTTAATCCTAATAAAACACCCAAACCGTGGAACCTTAGAATGAGCACAGCAATCAGTCCGACTGCTTATAACTATAAGGTAGTCCGCCAGTTCGCCATCATGACGGTGGTCTGGGGGATCCTTGGCATGGGGCTCGGTGTCTTCATCGCCTCGCAACTGGTCTGGCCGGAGTTGAACTTCGGTCTGCCGTGGACGAGCTTTGGACGCCTGCGCCCGTTGCACACAAACCTGGTGATTTTCGCCTTCGGTGGTTGTGCACTGTTTGCCACTTCCTACTATGTCGTGCAGCGAACCTGCCAGACGCGACTGATTTCCGACAGCCTCGCCGCCTTCACCTTCTGGGGCTGGCAAGCGGTGATCGTCGGCGCAATCATTACCTTGCCGCTGGGTTACACCACTACCAAGGAATACGCGGAACTGGAATGGCCACTGGCTATTTTGCTGGCGATTGTCTGGGTCACCTACGGTCTGGTGTTCTTCGGCACCATCACCAAGCGCAAAACCAAGCACATCTATGTCGGTAACTGGTTCTACGGCGCATTCATCGTCGTCACGGCGATGCTGCACATCGTCAACCACGCTTCCCTGCCAGTCAGCTTCTTCAAGTCCTACTCGGCCTATGCCGGTGCGACCGACGCGATGATCCAGTGGTGGTACGGCCACAACGCGGTGGGCTTCTTCCTGACCACCGGTTTCCTCGGGATGATGTATTACTTCGTGCCGAAACAGGCCGAACGTCCGATCTACTCCTATCGCCTGTCGATCGTGCACTTCTGGGCACTGATCACCCTGTACATCTGGGCCGGCCCGCACCACCTGCACTACACCGCACTGCCGGATTGGGCACAATCGCTGGGCATGGCGATGTCGATCATCCTGCTGGCGCCAAGCTGGGGCGGCATGATCAACGGCATGATGACCCTGTCGGGCGCCTGGCATAAGCTGCGCACCGACCCGATCCTGCGCTTCCTCGTGGTATCGCTGGCGTTCTACGGCATGTCGACCTTCGAAGGGCCGATGATGGCGATCAAGACCGTCAACTCGCTTTCGCACTACACCGACTGGACCATCGGCCACGTACACGCCGGCGCGCTCGGCTGGGTGGCGATGATTTCGATCGGCGCGATCTACCACATGATCCCGAAACTGTTCGGTCGTGCGCAGATGCACAGCGTCGGCCTGATCAACGCGCACTTCTGGCTGGCGACGATCGGCACCGTGCTGTACATCGCTTCGATGTGGGTCAACGGCATCACTCAGGGCCTGATGTGGCGTGCAATCAACGACGACGGCACCCTCACCTACTCGTTCGTTGAAGCGCTGCAGGCCAGCCACCCGGGCTACATCGTCCGTGCACTGGGCGGGGCTTTCTTCGCCAGCGGCATGTTCCTGATGGCTTACAACGTCTGGCGCACCGTGCGCGCCTCGAACCCGGCCGAAGCCGAAGCCGCTGCCCAGATCGCTGTCGTTGGAGCTCACTGATGAAGCATGAAGCTGTCGAGAAGAATATTGGCCTGCTGGCTTTCTTCATGGTCATCGCCGTCAGTGTTGGCGGCCTGACCCAAATCGTTCCGCTGTTTTTCCAGGACGTCACCAACAAGCCGGTCGAAGGCATGAAGCCACGCACCGCCCTTGAACTGGAAGGCCGCGACATCTACATCGCCAACGGCTGTGTCGGCTGCCACTCGCAGATGATCCGTCCGTTCCGCGCTGAAACCGAACGCTACGGCCACTACTCGGTTGCCGGTGAAAGCGTCTGGGACCACCCGTTCCTGTGGGGTTCCAAGCGGACCGGCCCGGATCTGGCCCGTGTCGGCGGTCGTTATTCCGATGACTGGCACCGTGCGCACTTGTACAACCCGCGCAACGTCGTGCCCGAGTCGAAAATGCCGGCGTACCCGTTCCTCGTGGAAAACAAGCTCGACGGCAAAGACACCGCCAAGAAAATGGAAGTGTTGCGCACGCTCGGCGTCCCTTACACCGACGAAGACATCGCCGGGGCCAAGGATGCCGTGAAGGGCAAAACCGAAATGGACGCGCTGGTGGCCTATCTGCAAGGCCTGGGCACCATCATCAAAAGCAAACGGTGAATTAGATGGATATCGGGATGATTCGTGGCCTGGGCACCGTTGTTGTGATGGTGGCCTTCATCGGTCTGGCGTTGTGGGTGTTCAGCCCCAAGCGCAAGTCGGAGTTTGAAGACGCGACCTTGTTGCCTTTTGCGGATGATCCCGAAGCCATCAAGCACGTCGAGCAAGCTTCTAGGAGTAACAAAGAATGACTACATTCTGGAGTCTGTACGTCACAGTCCTCAGTCTCGGTACGATCTTCGCCCTGACCTGGCTGCTGCTGTCGACCCGCAAGGGCCAGCGCAGCGAACAGACGGACGAGACGGTCGGGCACTCCTTCGACGGGATCGAGGAGTACGACAACCCACTGCCGAAATGGTGGTTCATGCTGTTCGTTGGCACGATCATTTTTGCTCTGGGTTACCTGGTGCTGTACCCGGGTCTGGGCAACTGGAAAGGCCTGCTGCCGGGCTACAACTACCTCGATAACGACAAGCAGATCGCGTTCGCCAACGGCCAGACCGGCTGGACCGGCGTGCACGAGTGGGAAAAGGAAATGGCCCGCTCGGACGCCAGGTTCGGTCCGATCTTCGCCAAGTTCGCTGCCATGCCAATCGAAGAAGTCGCCAAGGATCCGCAAGCACTGAAAATGGGTGGCCGTCTGTTCGCCTCCAACTGCTCGGTGTGCCACGGTTCCGACGCCAAGGGTGCTTACGGTTTCCCTAACCTGACCGACGCCGACTGGCGCTGGGGCGGCGAGCCGGAAACCATCAAGACCACCATCATGGGCGGTCGTCACGCGGTGATGCCGGCCTGGGCTGAAGTGATTGGCGAGCAAGGCGTGGCAGACGTGGCTGCATTCGTCGTGACCCAGCTCGATGGCCGCAAACTGCCGGAAGACGCCAAGGCTGACCCGGCCAACGGCGGCAAACTGTTCGCCGCCAACTGCGTGGCCTGCCACGGACCGGAAGGCAAAGGCACCCCAGCGATGGGCGCGCCTAACCTGACCCACCCGGGTGCGTTCATTTACGGTTCGAGCTTCGCGCAGTTGCAGCAGACCATCCGTTACGGCCGTCAGGGCCAGATGCCTGCGCAGGAACAACTGCAAGGCAACGACAAAGTACACCTGCTGGCGGCGTATGTTTACAGCCTGTCACACGGTGAAAAAGCACCGGAAGCCGACGCCCAATAAGCCCGGCTTGCGCTGCAACGAAGCCCCCACCACTGATCTGGCGGGGGTTTTTTTTATGGTCGGCTGGCAAAGATCGACTTTACCGGCACCGTCGCCACTGGCATACGTTCACGCCACTGGTTGCCCTCCACCAGACTCACCTCCAGTTGCTTGCGATCCTTGGAAAAACTGGCCGTCAGGTACGTCTGCCGAGAAGCCGCCCCACTGAGGAACATCGGCACGCTGCCTATGTAACTCATCATGCCGCCATCGGCATGGAAATGGCCGGCGAACATCGCCGTCACCTGATATTTTTCGATCATTGCACGAAAGCGTTTTTGCTCATCCCAACTGCCCGCCCAATCATAGGGTTTGTGCATATTGATAATGATCACCGATCCCTGCATCCGCGCTATCCGCAAATCATTCTCCAGCCAGTCCAGCGACTGCTTGATGTCGAACGTGGTCGGATTCAAGGCATGGGAAATTTTCACCTGGTAAGTCGGCTCATTGTTAAGTTGCACCAGATGCACTTCACCGATGTTCTTTGAATAAGCCAGGCTACCCAAATATTGTTTATTGAGAAGACCTCCGGTGACTGCAAGATCAAACTGATCGACCTTATCGACATGATGATCGCGATAATCGACGATACTGCCCGCTGCACAACTCTCGCTAAAACAGTCGCCGACATTGTTCTGATAGTCGTGATTACCCAGGCCGTAAAGATAGTCATCAGCAAAGTATTTCTTCAGCATCGACCCTACAAACGAACGTTGCCAGCCGTGGCCGAAGGCGGTCATGTCGCCGTTGATCATCAGCGGCACTGCGCGCTGCCCGCCCATTTCGTTGCGGAACTGCGCAATACTCGCGAATTGGCTTTCAACCAGCCATTTCGAGCGCTTTTCAAAGTCCGCGCTCGACTCCTCTTCACCACTGTCCGATTTTTCCGTCCACGGGTATTGAGGGTCCGAAGCAAATACCATGTGCTGCGGAACGCCCTCATCTGCATGGGCAAAAGAAGCCAACGATGACAGGCACAGTCCGGCGAGCATTTTTTTAACATCCTTTATATTCATACAACTCCATTTTTAACCTGATCCATAAACACCAATACGCAACTTCCGAATAACGGCGCAAGCAACTAAGCTATTCGAGAAGACCGCAACTTTAAAACCTGACAATTAACTAATTATATTTCCAGCACATTGATCTCGCGCACAAAAACGGCCCTGCCAATGTGTACTGGCGGGGCCGTTCTGTTTGCGCTTCACACCTTGAGACACTTGTCTGATGGACTCGACTGACCATCGGCGATAGGGTTTTCAGCAGCCCGATGATCCGCATCGGAGCAACTTCAAGGATGAAGCCGCCATGTCGAATGATGACAACACGCAACTGCCCGATGAGCAGGACCTCGCTGAAACCGAGCAGTCTTGCGACTCAACGGATCACGCCCTGAATCCCGCCGTGCTGACCCTTGGAACGCCGCTGCAACCCGACGCCAACAGCACCACAAAACCGCACAGGAATACTGGCAGTCTCGACAGCCTGGGCGGTGGTCGGCTTCCCTGAGTTTTGAATCGGCCTGAGACGGTCGCTGCAGCATGCAGGACCGTCTCAACTCACATCAGGAAACAACCGAGCGACGGGCAGAGTCACTAGTGATCGCTGACGGCAAACAGTAAATTTTTCGCATTCCAACTCTCAAAGGTCGACCAAGATGCCCATCACCACCCTATCCAGCCGAGAATTCGAACAGGACACCAGCGGTGCTCAGGTGGCTGCGCACCATGGCCCTGTAATGATCACCGACCATGGCAAGGCGTCTCACGTCCTTTTGTGTTTTGAGGAATACCAAAAACTCATCAGCACCAGGGCAAACATTGTGAACTTGCTACAGATGCCCAAGGCCGTCGAAAGGTAAGTCATCAGAACAATGAATTAGCGACCGCGTCAAAACTGTCCATACTCAACAAGTCAATTGACCTGCATCAGGCTTTGCTACATTCGCTACACCATTCAGGCTTCGCCCCCAACGCGACCAAAGGTCGCACCCTTGAGCTAGAGCGACAGGCGTATCATTGCGCCACTGCAACACCCCTTTTTGACCGCGGTTGGCACGTATCGACCGAGGCATTTTTCCACTGCCGTGGGATGCAATGATGAGCAACCAGATTCCAGTACACGACGTCACGCCACCGAGCAAAAACGCGAACAACAGCGTCGACCTTTACGCCTCAAGAGAAAAAATCTACACCCGCGCTTTCACCGGCCTGTTCCGCAACTTGCGGATGATGGGCGGCGCGGCATTGTTCCTGTTGTATTTCGGTACGGTGTGGCTGAACTGGGGCGGCCATCAGGCCGTGTGGTGGAACCTGCCAGAGCGCAAGTTCTTCATCTTCGGCGCAACGTTCTGGCCACAGGATTTCATCCTGCTCTCGGGCCTGTTGATCATCGCGGCGTTCGGTCTGTTCTTCATTACCGTGTATGCCGGCCGCGTCTGGTGCGGCTACACCTGTCCGCAAAGTGTCTGGACGTGGATTTTCATGTGGTGCGAGAAGGTCACCGAAGGCGACCGCAACCAGCGCATCAAGCTCGACAAGGCGCCGATGAGCGCCAACAAATTTCTGCGCAAAGCCGCCAAACACGTGATGTGGCTGCTGATCGGTTTCGTCACCGGCATGACCTTCGTCGGTTACTTCTCGCCGATCCGCGAACTGGTCTTCGAATTCTTCACCGGCCAGGCCGATGGCTGGTCGTATTTCTGGGTCGGCTTCTTCACTCTCGCCACTTACGGCAACGCCGGCTGGTTGCGCGAGCAGGTGTGCATTTACATGTGTCCGTATGCGCGCTTCCAGAGCGTGATGTTCGACAAGGACACACTGATCGTTTCCTACGATCCGCGCCGTGGCGAAAGCCGTGGGCCGCGCAAGAAAGGTATCGACTACAAGGCTCAGGGCCTTGGTGACTGTATCGATTGCACGATGTGCGTGCAGGTCTGCCCGACCGGTATCGACATCCGCGATGGCCTGCAGATCGAGTGCATCGGCTGCGCGGCCTGCATCGACGCCTGTGACAGCATCATGGACAAGATGGATTACCCGCGCGGCCTGATCAGCTACACCACCGAGCACAACCTGTCGGGGCAGAAAACCCATAAACTGCGGCCTCGCCTGATCGGTTATGCCATCGTGCTGCTGGCAATGATCAGCCTGTTGGTCACTGCATTCGTGATGCGCTCGCTGGTCGGTTTCGACGTCAGCAAGGACCGCGTGCTGTACCGCGAAAACGCTGAAGGCAGGATCGAAAACGTCTACAGCCTGAAGATCATGAACAAGGATCAGCGCGACCACACCTACGTGCTCGAAGCCAGCGGTTTGCCGGATCTGCGCCTGCAGGGCAAGCGCGAGATCAAGGTCGCGGCCGGTGATATTTTCAGCATGCCGGTCGAGTTGTCGAGCGCACCGGAACAACTGCCATCGAGCACCAACGAGGTGAAATTCATCCTCAAGGATGCCGATGACGACAGCGTCCACGTTGAAGCCAAGAGCCGATTCATCGGCCCACAAATCCGTTGAGAGAACTGAACATGCCCGCAGCAAACGCCGCAAGTCCCTGGTACAAGCACCTTTGGCCATGGATCATCATCGGGATTCTGGCCTGTTCGGTGACGCTGACCCTGTCCATGGTGACCATCGCGGTGAACAACCCGGACAACCTGGTCAACGACAACTACTACGAGGCCGGCAAGGGCATCAACCGTTCGCTGGATCGTGAGTTATTGGCGCAAAACCTGAAGATGCGCGCCAATGTGCACCTGGATGATGTCACTGGCGAAGTCGATCTGCGCCTGAGCGGCGACAGCCAGCCGAAGACCCTGGAGTTGAATCTGATTTCGCCGACCCAGCCGGAGAAGGATCGCAAGATCATCCTGACTCGCAGCGAAAGCGAAGCGGGCCGCTACATCGGTCAATTGGGTGACAAGGTCGAAGGTCGCCGGTTTGTCGAATTGCTCGGCAGTCAGGATGACCACGTCTGGCGTATGTTCGAAGAAGAACTGGTCAGCCACGACAAGGACCTGCTGCTCGGCGACGAACCCCTGCAAGGCGCCGAAGACCTCAAGAAGTAAACAACTTCAAAAGCCCCCTCACCCTAGCCCTCTCCCCCAGGAGAGGGAACTGATCTCGAGCGTTTGCACGTGTTGTGTATGGCTGTGAGGATTTCGACTGAACCTGTTTTTCCGGCTCACACCGATCGGCTCCCTCTCCCTCCGGGAGAGGGCTGGGGTGAGGGCAAGCGAACAACCCCAATGCAAGGGCTTACCCCCCAACGATGCCATGACCACCCCACTCCCCTGCTACCACTGCGCCCTGCCCGTTCCGTCCGGCAGTCGCTTCACGGCTGTCGTACTCGGGGAATCCCGCGAATTCTGCTGCCCGGGCTGCCAGGCCGTGGCCGAAGCCATCGTCGCTGGCGGTCTGCAAAGTTATTACCAGCATCGCAGCGAAGCCTCGGCCAACCCCCAGGCGCTACCGGTGCAACTGGTCGATGAGTTGGCGCTGTACGACCGCGCCGACGTGCAAAAACCGTTCGTTCGTCATGAAGGCGATCTGGCCGAAACCACCTTGCTGATGGAAGGCATCAGTTGCGCCGCCTGTGGCTGGCTGATCGAGAAACACCTGCGCACGCTGCCGGCCGTGGCCGAGGCGCGCCTGAACCTGTCCAACCATCGCCTGCACGTAAGCTGGGCCGATGCGCAATTGCCGCTGAGCCAGATCCTCGCCGAGCTGCGCCACATCGGTTACGCCGCGCATCCGTATCAGGCCGACCGCGCCAGCGAACAACTGGCCAGCGAAAACCGTCTGGCCCTGCGCCAGCTCGGTGTGGCCGGGCTGCTGTGGTTCCAGGCGATGATGGCGACGATGGCGACCTGGCCGGAATTCAACATCGACCTCAGTCCCGAGCTGCACACGATTCTGCGCTGGGTGGCGTTGTTCCTGACCACGCCAATCGTGTTCTACAGTTGCGCGCCGTTCTTCAAAGGGGCGATGCGCGATTTGCGCACCCGGCACCTGACCATGGATGTCTCGGTGTCGCTGGCCATCGGCAGTGCTTACATCGCCGGCATCTGGACCTCGATCACCGGTGTCGGCGAGTTGTATTTCGACGCGGTGGGCATGTTCGCGCTGTTTTTGCTCGCCGGACGCTATCTGGAACGCCGCGCCCGGGAACGCACCGCGGCCGCCACGGCGCAGTTGGTCAATCTGCTGCCCGCTTCATGTCTGCGCCTGGACAACCACGGCCAGAGCGAACGCATCCTGCTCAGCGAATTGCGCCTGGGTGATCATATTCTCGTCCAGCCCGGCTCGATTCTGCCGGCAGACGGCAAGATCATCGATGGCCAGTCGAGTATCGACGAATCGCTGCTGACCGGCGAATACCTACCGCAGGCGCGCATGACCGGCGACGCGGTGACCGCCGGCACGCTGAACGTCGAAGGCGCGCTGACGGTTGAAGTGCAGGCGCTGGGCCAGGACACGCGGTTGTCGGCCATCGTCCGCCTGCTCGACCGCGCCCAGGCGGAAAAACCGCGTCTGGCAGAAATCGCCGACCGGGCCGCGCAATGGTTCCTGCTGTTGTCTTTGATCGCTGCGGCCGCCATTGGCCTGCTGTGGTGGGAGCTGGATTCCTCTCGCGCCTTCTGGATTGTCCTCGCCATGCTGGTCGCGACCTGCCCGTGCGCGCTGTCGCTGGCCACGCCGACGGCGCTGACTGCCGCCACCGGCACCTTGCACAAACTCGGCCTGTTGCTGACGCGCGGGCATGTGCTGGAAGGCCTGAATCAGATCGACACAGTGATTTTCGACAAGACCGGCACGCTCACCGAAGGCCGCCTGGTACTGCGCTCGATCCGCCCGCTCGGCGCGCTCGACAGCGATCAGTGCCTGAGCCTTGCCGCCGCCCTGGAAAACCGTTCGGAACACCCGATTGCCCGCGCCTTTGGCCGCGCTCCGCTGGCAGCTGAAGACGTCCACAGTTCCCCCGGGCTTGGTCTCGAAGGACTGGTCGGCGAGCAGCGCTTGCGCATTGGTCAGGCCGGGTTTGTCTGTGCTCTCAGCGGCGCCGCCGTGCCGTCAATGCCGAATGATGCAGGCCAGTGGTTGCTGCTCGGTGACGCTCACGGCCCGCTGGCCTGGTTCGCTCTCGACGACCGCCTGCGCGACGATGCTCCGGCGCTACTTGCCGCGTGCAAGGCGCGCGGTTGGCGCACATTGTTGTTGTCGGGCGATAGCTCGCCGATGGTCGCCAGTGTTGCCGCCGAACTGGGCATTGATGAAGCCCATGGCGGCCTGCGCCCGGACGACAAATTGCAGGTGCTGCAACAGCTGCACAAGGAAGGTCGCAAAGTGCTGATGCTCGGCGATGGCGTCAACGATGTGCCGGTGCTGGCTGCCGCAGATATCAGCGTGGCCATGGGCTCGGCCACCGATCTGGCGAAAACCAGTGCCGATGCCGTGCTCCTGTCCAATCGTCTCGACGCTTTGGTCCAAGCCTTCACGCTGGCGCGGCGCACTCGCCGGGTAATCATCGAGAACCTGCTGTGGGCGGCGCTGTACAATGGCCTCATGTTGCCGTTCGCCGCCCTCGGCTGGATCACCCCGATATGGGCCGCCGTCGGCATGTCGATCAGTTCGTTGACCGTGGTGCTTAACGCCCTGCGCCTGACTCGGTTGCCGAGCGCGCCGGCCCTGCGCACCCCGTCAGAAACCCGCCCGCTGCCGGCCTGAGCCGCGCGGGCATGGAGTACAAATGCCAGCTCTCTACGTGATGATCCCGGCCGCACTGCTGATCGTGGCCATCGCCGTGTATATCTTTTTCTGGGCGGTGGACAGCGGTCAGTACGACGACCTCGACGGTCCGGCCCACAGCATCCTCTTCGACGATCAGGATCCGAATCACACGGCGGCCGTCGACGAAGCCAATGCCAGCAAACCGGACGACAAGGCGCCACCCCATGCTTGAATTGGCACCCCTGCTGGTGTCGGCGCTGATCCTTGGCCTGCTCGGTGGCGGCCATTGCCTGGGCATGTGCGGCGGCTTGATGGGCGCACTGACCCTGGCGATTCCCAAGGAGCAGCGCAGTCGGCGCTTCCGTTTGTTGCTGGCGTACAACCTCGGGCGAATTCTAAGTTATGCCACGGCGGGACTGCTGATCGGCCTGGCGGGCTGGGCGGTGGCCAACAGTCCGGCGGCGCTGTTCATGCGCGTACTGGCCGGGCTATTGCTGATCGCCATGGGTTTGTATCTGGCCGGCTGGTGGAGCGGGCTGACGCGCATCGAAAGCCTTGGACGCGGTTTGTGGCGGTATATCCAGCCCGTGGCCAATCGCTTGCTGCCGGTGTCGAGCCTGCCCCGCGCGTTATTGCTGGGTGCGTTGTGGGGCTGGTTGCCGTGTGGATTGGTTTACAGCACGTTGCTGTGGAGCGCGAGTCAGGGCAATGCGCTGGACAGTGCGTTGTTGATGCTTGCGTTCGGGCTTGGCACCTGGCCGGTGTTGCTCGCGACGGGCCTTGCCGCCGAGCGCGTCACCGCATTGCTGCGCAAGCGCAGCGTGCGCATGGCCGGAGGATTGCTGGTGATGCTGTTTGGCATCTGGACCCTGCCCGGCCCGCATCAGCATTGGATGATGGGGCATTAAGATCAAAAGATCGCAGCCTTCGGCAGCTCCTACCTTTGGAATGCGCTTCCCTGTAGGAGCTGGCGAAGGCTGCGATCTTTTGATCTTATGCTGTTGATGCAAATCAAGATGCCCCTGCGCGCCCTCCCCTAGACTCGCCACACTGCCAGCCTATCCGGGGGAATGCCCGCATGCTCGACGCCATTCGTTGGGACACTGATCTGATCCGCCGCTACGACCTGGCGGGGCCGCGCTACACCTCTTATCCAACGGCCGTGCAATTCAACAGTCAGGTCGGCACCTTTGACCTGTTTCACGCCCTGCGCGACAGCCGCAAAGCCTTGCGCCCGTTGTCGCTGTACGTGCACGTACCGTTCTGCGCGAACATTTGCTACTACTGCGCCTGCAACAAGGTCATCACCAAGGATCGCGGGCGCGCCCTGCCGTATCTGCAACGGCTCGAGCAGGAGATCCAGCTGATCGCCTGCCATCTCGACCCGGCGCAGAAAGTCGAGCAACTGCATTTCGGCGGCGGCACCCCGACCTTTCTCAGCCACGACGAACTGCGTCAGCTGATGGCGCACCTGCGCAAGCATTTCAATCTGCTGGATGACGACTCCGGCGATTACGGCATCGAGATCGATCCGCGCGAAGCCGACTGGTCAACCATGGGTCTGCTGCGCGAACTGGGTTTCAACCGGGTCAGCATCGGCCTGCAGGACCTTGATCCGGTGGTGCAACGCGCGGTCAATCGCCTGCAAAGCCTGGAGGAAACCCGCGCCGTGATCGACGCCGCGCGTACCCTGCAATTTCGCTCGATCAACATCGACCTGATCTATGGCTTGCCCAAGCAGACCCCGGACAATTTCGCCCGTACCGTCGAGGAAGTCATCAGCCTGCAACCGGACCGACTCTCGGTGTTCAACTACGCGCACCTGCCGGAGCGCTTCATGCCGCAACGGCGGATCAACGCCAATGAACTGCCGAGCCCGGCGCACAAACTGGAAATGCTCCAGCGCACCATCGAGCAACTGACCGCTGCCGGTTATCGCTACATCGGCATGGATCATTTCGCCCTGCCCGACGATGAATTGGCGATCGCCCAAGAAGAGGAAACCCTGCAACGCAACTTCCAGGGCTACACCACTCACGGTCATTGCGACCTGATTGGCCTCGGCGTTTCAGCGATCAGCCAGATCGGCGACCTGTATTGCCAGAACAGCAGCGACCTCAACGAATACCAGCACACCCTCGCCTCTGCACAACTGGCGACCAGTCGGGGTTTGGTGTGCAATGCCGACGATCGGCTGCGGCGTGCGGTGATCCAGCAACTGATCTGCAACTTCAGCCTCGACTTCGCCGAGATCGAACAGCAATTCAACGTCGATTTTCAGGGCTATTTCGGCGCGCTGTGGCCGCAACTGCTAGGCATGGCCAACGATGGCCTGATTGAACTGAGTCGCGAAGGGATTGAAGTATTGCCGGCCGGGCGCCTGTTGGTGCGCTCGGTGTGCATGGTGTTCGACGCCTACCTGGAACAACAGAACCGCCAGCGTTTCTCGCGGGTGATCTAGTTTTTCATCAGCAGCGAACCGACTTTCAGGTTCTGGTCTGCGCTCAGGCCCGATTGCCCGACCACTTTCGACAAGGCCAGATTGGCCGTGATCAAGCCAGTATTCAGCGCGGCGATGGCACCGCGCAAGCTGGCAGCCTTGATGATCTTTTCTTCGTTGGTCAGGCGCTTGTCAGCCATAACCGCTTCGATGAGCGCCTTTTTCTCGGCAATCTCTTTTTGCAATTTGCGGATCATCTTCAGCAATTGCTGGATGTTCTCAGGCAAACCGCTTTCTTCGATATCGCGATTATCGCCGCCAGCGCCGGCGGATTTTTCGATGGAGGCTCCGGACAGCGACACTTTGACGCCCTCGACCAAGGTCGGGGTTGCGTCTTCGGTCGAGCTGGCGTCGCGGGCGTTGCCCGAAGACGCTTTAAACGTCTCCGGCAAAGCCGCAACGTCGCTGCCAGCGGGGCTGAGCGTGCCAATGGCGGCCATCGATTCATTCCTTGTTTGCGTTCTGATACCTGTTTATCGGCTGCTTGCTCTGCGGCTTTATGGCTGTGGGACAAAGTCGCCACAGACTGGCCTGAATGTCCTCCCGTGGGTTACCCTTACGGCTTATGTGTGTTTTCCCACAAGGATTTAAGAAATGTCCGAGCCAGTCAAACTGCGCGCTCATAACCAGGCTCATTGCAAGGATTGCAGCCTGGCCCCTCTCTGCCTGCCACTTTCTCTGAATCTGGAAGACATGGATGCGCTGGACGAAATCGTTAAACGCGGCCGCCCGCTGAAAAAGGGTGAGTTCCTGTTCCGTCAGGGCGACACGTTCGATTCCGTTTATGCAGTACGCTCCGGCGCCCTGAAAACCTTCAGCCTGAGCGACAGCGGCGAAGAACAACTGACCGGTTTCCACCTGCCGAGCGAACTGGTCGGCCTGTCCGGCATGGACACCGAGAAGCACCCGGTGTCCGCTCAGGCGCTGGAAACCACCTCGGTCTGCGAAATCCCTTTCGAACGCCTTGACGAACTGGCCCTGCAATTGCCGCAATTGCGCCGTCAGTTGATGCGCGTGATGAGCCGCGAAATCCGCGATGACCAGCAAATGATGTTGCTGCTGTCGAAGAAAACCGCCGACGAGCGCATCGCCACGTTCCTGGTCAACCTGTCCGCACGCTTCCGCGCACGCGGTTTTTCGGCCAACCAGTTCCGTCTGGCAATGTCCCGTAACGAAATTGGTAACTACCTCGGTCTGGCGGTGGAAACCGTGTCCCGAGTGTTCACGCGCTTCCAGCAGAACGAACTGATTGCCGCCGAGGGCAAGGAGATCCACATCCTCGACCCGATCCAGCTCTGCGCACTGGCCGGTGGCTCGATCGAAGGCTAATGCCGATCCGCGGTTGAGCGAACCGTTTCAGCCGCGGGTATACTGCGCCGTTTGCAGCCCTGCCAGGACACCTCGACGATGGTCTTCGACTCCTTCGACATCAAATCCCTGATCCGCCCCGTGATCGACTTCCCGAAACCGGGCGTGATCTTTCGCGACATCACCCCGCTGTTCCAGTCGCCAACCGCCCTGCGCCTGGTGATGGACAGCTTCGCCCACCGCTACGTCGAAGCCGACTTCACCCACATTGGCGCGATGGATGCGCGCGGCTTCCTGATCGGTTCGGTATTGGCTTATCAGTTGAACAAACCGCTGGTGCTGTTCCGCAAGCAAGGCAAACTGCCGGCGGACGTGTTGGCCGAAGGTTACGCGACCGAGTACGGCGAAGCGTTCCTCGAAGTGCACGCCGACAGTCTGTGCGAAGGCGATTCGGTGGTGATGTTCGATGACTTGATCGCCACCGGCGGAACGCTGATCGCGGCGGCCAACCTGATTCGCCGGATGGGCGCGCGGGTGCATGAGGCGGCGGCGATTATTGACCTGCCGGAGCTGGGTGGGTCGCAGCGTCTGGAAGACATGGGCATTCCTACCTTCTGCCTGACGCAGTTTGCGCTGACCGATAAGTAAGCAGCGCTTCTTAGACCGCTTTCGCGAGCAGGCTCGCTCCCACAGGGGAACGCACTCCAACTGTGGGAGCGAGCCTGCTCGCGAAGGGGCCGGCAGCCTCACTGCAAAACCTAAAGCCCCATCTGCTTGCTGATGATCTCGTTCATCACTTCACGCGTCCCGCCGCCAATCGACAGAATGCGGTTATCCCGATACAGCCGTTCCACCAGGCTCTCGCGCATGTAACCCAACCCACCAAGAATCTGTACCGCCTCCGTGGTGATCCGGTCCGAGGTGTCCGTGGCAAAGTTCTTCGCCATGGAAATCTCCTTGATCACACTCTGCCCCGCCGCCATCTTCGCCGCTTGCCGATAAGTGAACTCGCGCGACACCTCCAGCGCCGTGGCCATCTCGGCGAGGCGATGCTTGATCACCTGGAACTTGCCGATCGGCTTGCCGAACGCTTCACGCTCGCGCGCCCATTTCAGGCTTTCCTCCAGTGCGAGCTGTGAAGTCATGTTGGCCATCAGTGCCAGTGCCAGGCGTTCACTCTGGAAATTGCCCATGATGCAGGCGAAGCCCATATTCTCGGCGCCGATCAGATTTCCTACCGGCACTCGGCAGTCGTCGAAGAACAATTCAGCGGTGTCCGACGCCCACCAACCCATTTTCTTCAACTGCCGGCCGACGGTGAAACCGGCGGTGCCTTTCTCGATCAGCAGCAGGCTGATGCCGCCGAAACCCGCCGCGCCGGTGCGCACCGCAACGGTGTAGTAATCGGCGCGTACGCCACTGGTGATAAAGGTTTTGCTGCCGCTGACCCGGTAATAATCGCCGTCGCGCACGGCACGGGTTTGCAGGTTGGCGACGTCGGAACCACCGCCCGGCTCGGTCACGGCCAAGGCGCTGATTTTTTCGCCGCTGAGCACTTGCGGGACGACGCGATCACGCACGTCGGGGAGCGCCCATTTGACGATCGGTGGCAGACCGATATCCAGCGAGCCCAGCCCCGCGACGAGTCCGCCTGAGCCGCAGCGCATCAGTTCTTCACTGGCGGCGACCTTGGCGAACAGATCACCTGCATGACTGCCGCCCAGCGCTTCGGGGTAACCGATGCCGAGGATCCCGGCGGCGCCGGCCTTCAGGTAGAGCTCACGCGGAAAGCTTTCGGCTTCTTCCCACTCTTCAATGCCCGGCAGGATTTCGCGCTCGACGAAACGCCTGACGCTGTCGCGGACCATTTGATGGCTGGGGTCGAAGTATTCCTGAAAGGCAGGCATGGGCGAGCTCCACGGAAGGGTTCGCCGACGTTAACCGAGCGCTTGCTTGGTTTACAAGATACAGAAGATCAAAAGATCGCAGCCTGCGGCAGCTCCTACCTCGGAATGCGTTTCCCTGTAGGAGCTGCCGCAGGCTGCGATCTTTTGATTTTTATCAGAGGGAAATCGGTTTACGCCCGGCAAACGAATGCGCCAGCGTGCCGCCGTCAACCAGCTCCAGCTCGCCGCCCAACGGCACACCATGGGCAATCCGCGAGGCGATCAGGCCTTTGTGCTGCAACAACTGCGCGATGTAATGCGCCGTGGCCTCGCCTTCCACCGTCGGATTGGTCGCGAGGATGACTTCAGCAAACGTCCCCGCCGCTTCGATCCGCGCCATCAATTGTGGAATACCGATCGCCTCAGGCCCCAAGCCATCGAGCGGCGACAAATGCCCCTTGAGCACAAAGTAGCGCCCCCGGAAACCGGTCTGCTCGACCGCGTAAACGTCCATCGGCCCTTCCACCACGCACAGCAACGTATCGTCGCGGCGAGTATCGGCGCATTGCGGGCACAGATCGTCTTCGGTCAGCGTGCGGCATTGCCGGCAGTGGCCGACGCCTTCCATGGCCTGGCTCAAGGCCTGGGCGAGACGCAAGCCGCCGCTGCGGTCACGCTCGAGCATCTGCAACGCCATGCGCTGGGCGGTTTTCTGACCCACGCCCGGCAAGGTGCGCAGAGCGTCGATCAGTTGGCGAATCAAAGGGCTGAAGCTCATGGGTAAAAAGTCCGACAAAACAACGAGACGCGGTTTATACCCGCGCCTCCGGCCAGCGTCAAATACTCAGTCCGGGGCAACCCGAACCACCAGTTTGCCGAAGTTGCGCCCTTCCAGCAGGCCGATAAACGCCTCGGGCGCCTGCTCCAGGCCTTCGACCACGTCTTCGCGGAATTTCACCTTGCCATCGCGCACCCACGGCACCATGTGGCTGATGAATTCCGGCTGACGATCGCCGTAGTCGTCAAAGACGATGAAGCCCTGAATACGCACGCGTTTGGTCAGCAGCGTGCGTTGCAGCATCGGTAGGCGATCCGGGCCTTGCGGTGCCTCAGAGGCGTTATAACCGGCAATCAGACCGCACAGAGGGATGCGCGCCTTGGCGTTGAGCAACGGCACGACCGCGTCGAACACGTGGCCACCGACGTTCTCGTAATAGATGTCGATGCCCTTGGGGCAGGCCTTGGCCAGTTGTTCGGCGAAGTCTGCGGCCTTGTGATCGATGCAGGCGTCAAAACCCAGTTCCTCGACCACGTATTTGCACTTCTCGGCACCGCCAGCCACCCCCACGGTGCGCAGGCCTTTGATTTTCGCCACTTGGCCAACCACCGAACCCACGGCACCGGACGCTGCGGCAACTACCAGCGTTTCACCTTCCTTCGGCTGGCCGATGTCCATCAGCCCCATGTACGCGGTCATCCCCGGCATGCCCAGCACGCCGAGGGCCATCGACGGGCTCGGCAACCCCGATGGAATCGGAATGATGTTGCGGCCATCGCTGATGCTGTGGCTTTGCCAGCCCGTGGCACCAACCACCAGATCACCTTTATGAAATTTCGGATGACGCGAATTTTCGACACGGCTGACAGCGCCGCCGGTCATCACCTCGCCGATTTGCACCGGGGCGGCGTAGGACGGTGCGTCGCTCATGCGTCCGCGCATGTAGGGGTCAAGGGAGAGGTAAAGGGTTTTCAGCAGTACCTCGCCATCCTGCAGATCCGGCAGGGCTTCGCGTTCGAGGCGGAAGTTTTCCGGGGTCGGCGCGCCAACCGGGCGCGAGGCCAGGACGAAGCGTTGATTGAGGGTAAGAGGGTCGGACATGTCAGCGTCTCCTGTGAATGATGAATTCAGCGGGTATAGGGAGCAGACCGTTGCGGCTTTTGCACGTTCGATGTTTTAACACTGCACGACCTGTAGGAGCTGCGGCACGCTGCGATCTTTTGATCTTGATTTTTGTTTGAAAGAACAGGATCAAAAGATCGCAGCCTCGTTTCACTCGACAGCTCCTACAGGGTGCGGTGTTAATGGGGCAGAAACAAAAATGCCAGGCGCGATGCCTGGCATTTTGTGTAGCTCATCTGCCGCTGAATGGCGAATCAGAATGGCAGTTTCATACCGGCTGGCAGGTTCATGCCGGCGGTCATGCCGCCCATTTTTTCCTGGCTGTTGGCTTCGATCTTGCGCACAGCGTCGTTGACGGCGGCGGCTACGACGGCTTCGAGCATTTCTTTGTCGTCTTCGCTCAGGCCTTCAACCAGGCTTGGGTCGATGCTCACGCTTTTAACGTCGTGACGACCGGTCATCACCACAGTGACCATGTCGCCGCCGGCCTTGCCGGTGACTTCAGCGTTGGCCAGTTCTTCCTGCATCTTGGCCATTTTTTCCTGCATTTGCTGCGCCTGCTTCATCAGGCCGGCCATGCCACCTTTCATCATGGGAATCACCTCAAAAGTACTTGGATCAAAACAGCGCCCGGCCAGCGAGGCAAGGCACCTTCAGTTATTAGCCCTGTGCGACCAAGGCGTCGACAGGTTCAATAGTATCGTGTCGCACGACGGCACCGAACTGCTGGACCATCTGCTGGATGAACGGATCGCCGTGGATCGACTCCTCCGCCTCGCGCTGACGGTTGGCCCGACGACGGGACGCAGCCTGAGCCGGGGTTTCCTGCTCGGGCTTGATCAGCTCGATGGTCAGCGTCAACGGGCGGCCATGGAACTGGTTCAACGCATCGTTGAGACGACGCTGTTGCGTGGCATTGAACAGTGCGCTGTGCGCCGGGTCGAGGTGCATCAGCCAATGGTCGCCATCGACACCGATCAACGTGCAGTTGGCGGCGATGCTGCCGGTCATGCCGGAAATCGGCAGTTTCGGGAACAACTCCAGCCATTGCAATGCGAGGCCGGTGGCCGGTGCGGCAGCCGGTTCCGGCTCAGGTTCCGGCGCAGGCTCGGCGGCGTGTTCGCTGGCCAGTTCGTCGAGGTAGCTGTAGGCCGAGTCGATGTCCGGCTCGATGTAATCCTCGTCCAGCGGCGGCTCGTCGTCCATGTCCATGCCCGGTGTGGCGGCATCGACTTCGGCGACCGACGGCTCGGGAATCGGCGCGGCAGCCCACTCGGGGGCGTCCGGGACGACGCTGTCCGGGGTCGGCAACGGCATCGGCGGCAACTCGGGTTGCTCAGCGGCGGTTTCCAGCATTGGCTCGACGGCAGGCTGCTGGGCAGGCTCGGGCTCGGCTTCTGGCTCAGGCTCAGGCTCAGGCTCAACCGGGTCATTCCATGGCAGGTCGACGACTGCTTCGGCGACGACGGGCGCAGGTTCCGGTTCTGGCTGGGCAACCGGAGCAACCGGAGCAACCGAAGCAACCGGAGCAACCGGAGCAACCGGAGCTGGCTCAGGCACCGGGGCAGGAGCTGCCACTGTTGCAGGTGCTAGCGCAGGCGTTGGCGCAACAGCCGCAGCAACTACCGGCGCAGGTTTAGGCGCGGCAGCCACTGAGTTTGCGGAATCAACTGTGGCCTGGCTGATCCCCACTGGCTTTAGCGGTTGCCTCGGCGCGTCCGCAGTGTCGGCGGGCCGGAAGGCCAGCATTCGCAGCAGGACCATTTCGAAACCGCCACGCGGATCCGGCGCCAGCGGCAAATCGCGGCGACCGATCAGGCCCATCTGGTAATAGAACTGCACGTCTTCGGCCGGCAAGGCCTGCGCCAAGGCCAGCACGCGATCGCGGTCGCCATGGCCGTTATCGACGCCTTCCGGCAGCGCCTGAGCGATGGCCACGCGGTGCAGCACGTTGAGAATTTCCGACAGCACGCCGTTCCAGTCCGGGCCTTGCTCGGCCAAGTGACGCACGCCTTCGAGCAACGCCTTGGCGTCGCCTTCGATCAACGAATGCAGGACGTCATAGACCTGACCGTGATCGAGCGTGCCGAGCATTGCCCGCACGTCGGTGGCCAGCACCTTGCCTTCACCGAAGGCGATCGCCTGATCGGTCAGGCTCATGGCGTCTCGCATCGAACCGTCAGCGGCGCGACCGAGCAGCCACAGCGCATCGTCTTCGAACGGCACGTTTTCGGCGGTCAGTACGTGGGTCAGATGCTCGACCACACGTTCCGGCGTCATGTTCTTCAGCGAGAACTGCAGGCAGCGCGACAAAATCGTTGCCGGAAGTTTCTGCGGGTCAGTGGTCGCCAGGATGAACTTGACGTACGGCGGCGGCTCTTCGAGGGTTTTCAGCAGCGCATTGAAGGAATGGCTGGAAAGCATGTGCACTTCATCGATCAGGTAGACCTTGAAGCGCCCACGGCTCGGGGCGTACTGCACGTTGTCGAGCAGTTCGCGGGTGTCTTCAACCTTGGTCCGGCTCGCGGCGTCGATCTCGATCAGGTCGACGAAACGGCCCTCGTCGATTTCACGGCACACCGAGCACTCGCCGCACGGGCTGGAAGTGATACCTGTCTCACAGTTCAGGCATTTGGCAATGATCCGCGCAATCGTGGTTTTACCCACCCCGCGCGTACCGGTGAACAGGTACGCATGGTGCAGCCGCTGGCTGTCCAAGGCATTGATCAGAGCCTTGAGCACATGGGTCTGGCCGACCATTTCGCGGAACGAGCGCGGACGCCATTTACGTGCAAGAACCTGATAACTCATCGAAAACCGTCGCAACGAAGGAAGCTGAAGCGGCTAATGCTAGCGGAGCAGGGGCAAAATTGCATCCGGTGTCCTCGTCTAATATGGCTAAGCTGCATGAGCAGAGGCTTTTATCGGCTCAGGATCGGGAATTACCGGAGCGTTTATGCGTTGGGCCTTGGGGGCACTGCTGGGAATCAGCCTGAGCGTGACGGCAGCGGAACCGCCGTTGCGCTTCGCCATGCCCGACAGCTGGGCGATGCCGATGGTGCAGTTCGAGCGCGGCCGCCCGACCCAGGGCATCCTCTACGACATCATGCTCAGCCTGGCCACCCAGGTTGGCGTGCCGGCCGAGTTTCACGTCCTGCCGCGTGCACGGGTACAAAGTGCCATGGAGCACGGCGAGATCGACGTGCGCTGCTATGCCGCGCAGTCTTGGCTGCCGAATCAGTCGGGGGATTACATCTGGAGTCTGCCGTTGTTGTTTCAACGCGATCTGCTGATCAGTCGCAAGGATCAACCTGCCAACGTCGATCCTTCCAGCTTGCCCCGCCAATCCATCGGCACCGTGCTTGGCTACATCTACCCTACCCTGCAGCCGTTGTTCGATGCCGATCGCTTGCACCGCGAAGATGCGCGCAATCAGGAGCAGGTATTGGAGAAGTTGCTGGCCGGGCGTTATCGCTATGCGGTGAGCAATCAGTGGACGCTGGACTGGTTTAATCAGCGACTGACGTCGGAGAAGCAATTGCAAGCGGTGGCGGTGTTGCAAGAGCAGAAGGTCGGTTGCTACGTGAGGAATGACCCGAAGGTGCCGGTGCAGCGGATCTTGCGCACGTTGTTGCGGATGAAGATGTCGGGGGAGATTGATGAGATTATCCGGCTGTATACCGGGTCCTCTGAAGCCACCCCATAACCCCTGTGGGAGCGGGCTTGCTCGCGAATACGGTGTCTCAGTCAACTCATCACTGGCAGGTCTGACGCCTTCGCGAGCAAGCCCGCTCCCACAGTTGATCCAGGGCGCTGGCCAAATCGCAGACACAAAAAAACCGCAGTGGGCGAAACCCATGCAGTTCTGGTTGAAGCGTTCGATTGTTCGTTAAGGTGGTAACCCCACCAGCCACACCCCGGCACACAATGTTCCCGCTGTGGCTGCTGCCTTCCGGCTCTGACCAGGTTCACGGGTAATCGTTGCGGGGGGACCGATGGGGTCACCATAACGACGCTTGCCTGTCGGCGAGCCGCGCCATTGTACCTATCTGAGGTGAAGTTACAACCGTTGGTTGCAGATTAAAAATATGAATCGCTTCAAGGACATAAAGATCGTCCGATCGCGGCCCGAGCCTGCGGCAGCTCCTACAGGGCCAATACCTCATCCGCCTTGCCGCCCGCCTGCTGGATCACCAGATGAATGAAGTGCAGTTTGGCGATCGCCGGCGCCGGCAGCACGAACGGGTAGAAATCCGGTTGGCCCATGCTGCGGGACAATTCGTTGAGCATCCCGGCCAGTTCGATCCACGCGTTGACGAACGACAGGAACGCCTCGCCACCGGGATGCTCCGGGTCGTACAGCGTGCTAGGCGGAAACGGCTGGTAGTCGAAATCCATTTCCCTCGCGCTCATGCCAAAACCCAGCGCGGTGTCCACAGCGTCCATCATGTGCAGGTAATGCGCCCAGGTTTCCGCCCAGTCTTCCCACGGGTGCATGGTTGCGTAGGCGCTGACGTAGTGCTGTGGCCAGTCGAGTGGTGCGCCTTGCTGGTAGTGACGATCGAGCGCCTCGGCGTAACTGGCGCGCTCGTCGCCGAACAGCTGGCGAAACGAGTCGAGCCATGGGCCGTTGGCGATCAGTCGATCCCAGTAATAGTGGCCGACCTCATGGCGAAAATGTCCGAGCAGCGTGCGATACGGCTCGTGCATCTGCGCCCTCACCTGCTCGCGGTGGGCGTCGTCGGCTTCCTTGATGTCGAGGGTGATCAAACCGTTGGCGTGGCCGGTCATCGGCGCATTGCCTTCGAGGTCGACGCCGATGAAATCGAAGGCCAGGCCGGTGTCTTCATCCACGGTTTTCGGAATGACTTGCAAGCCGAGGGTGATCAACTGCGCGACAAGACGGCGCTTGGCGATTTCAACCTTGCGCCAGCGCTCGGGGTTATCCGGGTCGGACAGGTCGGGAATGGTGCGATTGAGGCTGCAGGCGACGCACAAGGCATCGTCAACGTTGGCCGGCAGCAACCAGTTGCACGCGGCCGGGGTGTCGAGATTGGCGCAGCGGCGAAACAGGCCTGCGTCGGGATCAGCATCCAGTGTCCAGGTGCCGTTCTGTGCGCCGGGCGACAGCGACGTGATGCGGCTTTCTTCCGGCTGGTAACCGAGCAAGGCATTGCAGGCCAGGCACTGGCTGTTGCGAAAGAACAGCGACTGGCCGCAACGGCACGGCCAGACTTTGCTGTTGCGTGAGGATTCGGCCATGAACGGCGCGATGATGCGGGAACTGAGCTGCTCGAAAAAGCGGTGCATGGCGATCTCTCCCTGGGGCTTGCCAAGACTAGATCATTCCCATGACAACATCGTTCCCACCCATAACAGTGCAACCAGGTGATTGCACCATTGTGGCGAGGGGATTTATCCCCGCTGGGTTGCGAAGCGACCCCAAATCCATACATCGCGGTTAGTCAGATGTACCGCGCTGTACGGTTTTGCGACGACTGCGTCGCCGAACGGGGATAAATCCCCTCGCCACAGGGTTTTGTGTCAGACCTGCAGGCCATGGGTTTTGTGTCAGACCTGCAGGCCATGGGTTTTGTGTCAGACCTGAAGGCCACAGGATTTGTGACAGACCTGAAGGCCATGGGCTTTGTGTCAGACCTGAAGGCCGTGGGTTTTGAGGAAGGCGATGAAGGTTTCTTCGTCCATCACTTTCACACCCAGCTCATTGGCTTTGGTCAGTTTGGAACCGGCACCGGGACCGGCAACGACGCAATGAGTTTTCGCCGAGACCGAACCAGCGACTTTAGCGCCCAGACTTTCCAAGTGATCCTTGGCCACGTCCCGGCTCATCAACTCGACCTTGCCGGTCAGCACCCAGGTCTCGCCAGACAACGGCAAGCCTTCGATCACCTTCTTCTCGCTCTGCCAGTGCATGCCGAAATCGCGCAGTTGTTTCTCGGATTCTTCGGCCAGTTGCCGATGCTCAGGCAAAGCAAAAAACTCGCGAACCGAATTCGCCTGCTTCTCTGGCAACGCCTGACGCATGTCCAGCCAGTCGGCATTCATCACTGCTTCCAGTGAGCCGAACTTGTCCGCCAGTTTCTGCGCGCCACCAGGGCCGACCGAAGGAATGTGCAGTTTGTCGAGGAAGCCACCCAGCGTAGTGCTGGCGGCAAACTCGGCGCCTAGCTCGCCTTGATCCTGAATCTGCAAACCATGCCCGAGCAATTCGCTGATCACCTGCTGGTTATGCGCATCTTCAAAGAAGCTGTGAATCTCGTGCGCCACTTCCAGACCGACATCCGGCAGATACGTCAGCACTTGCGGCAACGCCTGCTGTACCCGCTCCAGCGAACCCAGCGAGCGCGCCAGCACTTTGGCCGTCTCCTCGCCGACATCAGGAATACCCAGCGCATAAATGAAACGCGCGAGGCTCGGCTTCTTGCTGTCCTCGATGGCCGCCAGCAGCTTGTTGCTGGAGACTTCGGCAAAACCTTCGAGGTCGACGATGTCGTCGAACTTAAGCGCGTACAGGTCGGCCGGCGAACTGACCAGACCTTCATCGACCAACTGCTCGACGCTCTTGTCGCCCAAGCCTTCGATGTCCATCGCGCGGCGCGAGACGAAGTGAATGATCGCCTGCTTCAGTTGCGCGCCACAGGCCAAACGCCCGACGCAGCGATACACCGCGCCTTCGCTGACGGTTTCCTTGCCCTTGCTGCGCTTGACCAGTTGCGTGCGTTCGACGTGCGAACCGCACACCGGGCAGCTCTCGGGGATCGCCACCGGACGGGCGTTTTCCGGACGACGCTCGGTGACCACTTGCACCACTTGCGGGATCACATCACCGGCGCGGCGGATGATCACAGTGTCGCCGATCATCAGGCCCAGACGCGCGACTTCGTCCATGTTGTGCAACGTGGCGTTGGCGACGGTAACGCCAGCCACCTTGACCGGTTTCAGGCGCGCGACCGGTGTAACCGCGCCAGTGCGACCGACCTGAAACTCGACGTCGAGCAACTCCGTGAGTTCTTCCATCGCCGGGAATTTATGCGCGATTGCCCAACGCGGTTCGCGGGCACGGAAGCCCAGTTCGCGCTGATCGGCAATGCTGTTGACCTTGAACACCACACCATCGATTTCATACGTCAGCGAGTTACGGCGCGCGCCGATGTCGCGGTAGTAATCGAGGCATTCGTCGATGCCCTTGGCCAGCTTCAGTTCGTGGCTGATCGGCATGCCCCACTGCTGCAATTGCTTGAGGTTGCCGATGTGCGTGTCGGCAATATCGTGCGAGACCTGACCGATGCCGTAGCAGCAGAATTCCAGCGGACGGTTGGCGGTGATCTTCGAATCGAGCTGACGCAAGCTGCCGGCGGCGGCGTTGCGCGGGTTGGCGAAGGTCTTGCCGCCGACTTCCAGTTGCGAGGCGTTGAGGCGCTCGAAACCGGCCTTGGACATGAACACTTCGCCGCGCACTTCCAGGGTCGCCGGCCAGCCTTCACCTTGCAGCTTCAGCGGAATGTTGCGCACGGTGCGCACGTTGACGCTGATGTCTTCCCCGGTGGTACCGTCGCCGCGTGTGGCGCCGCGCACCAGCACGCCGTCCTGATAGAGCAGGCTGACCGCCAGGCCATCGAGCTTCGGCTCGCAGCTGTATTCCACCGCTGCACCGCCGCCGAACAGATCGCCAGCGGGGATATCCAGACCTTCGGTGACGCGGCGATCGAACTCGCGCATGTCGGTTTCTTCGAAGGCGTTGCCGAGGCTGAGCATCGGCACTTCGTGACGCACCTGAGTGAACGCGGTCAACGCCACGCTGCCAACGCGCTGGGTCGGCGAATCGCTGGTGATCAGTTCCGGGTTGGCCGCTTCCAGCGCCTTGAGCTCGTGGAACAACCGGTCGTACTCGGCGTCCGGAATGCTCGGTTCGTCGAGGACGTGGTAACGGTAGTTGTGCTGATCGAGTTCAGCGCGCAGCTCGAGAATGCGGTTTTTGGCGGCGGTCATGGGTGTTCTCTCATAAAGCAAAAGAGCAGCCGAGGCTGCTCCAGTTTCATCCTTAAAAGATCGCAGCCTCGTTGCACTCGTCAGCTCCTACAGGATCGCGATCATTTGTAGGAGCTGCCGCAGGCTGCGATCTTTTGATCTGGCCTTAGCGCTTCTGGGTCAGGGCGCGGCGTTCGAATTCGACGATGCGCTGACGGTAGTGCTCAATCGTCTGCGCGGTCAAAACACTGCGCTGGTCATCTTTCAGTTCGCCATTGAGTTCCTGCGACAGCTTGCGGGCTGCAGCCACCATCACGTCGAAGGCTTGCTTCGGATGACGCGGGCCTGGCAGGCCGAGGAAGAAGCTCACCGCCGGGGTGCTGAAATGGTCGATGTCGTCCAGATCGAAGATGCCCGGCTTGACCGCATTGGCCATGGAGAACAGCACTTCACCGTTGCCGGCCATGCTTTCGTGGCGATGGAAAATATCCATCTCGCCGAAACGCAGACCGCTTTCGAGAATGTTCTGCAACAGCGCCGGGCCTTTGAAGCCCGCAGCGTCACGGCAGATCACGCTGATCACCAGAACTTCCTCGGCTTGCGGCTGATCTTTCTCGACCAGCGCCGGAGCAGGCTTGGTGTTTTCAACAAAATCGTCGTCACGGCTGCTGAAGCTCGGGCCGCCGTCCAGATCCAGGTCGAGGTTCAGGTCACCCTGAGCCGGGCCATTGCTGCCACGCTTGCCACGTTTCGAAGCGGATTCGCGAGGCTCGCGAGCTTCGCGGGCCGGCATGCTCACCGACGGCAGATCGTGTTCGTCCAGCTGTGGTTCTTTATGGTTGTCCAGAACGCGGGCCGGGCCCAACAGCTCAGCGCTGGTGTCCTCGTCCGGCAGGTTGGACAGACTTCGGTCAAGACGGAATTTCAGTTTTCCCTTGCCGCCGCGCATACGGCGCCAGCCATCGAAAAGAATACCGGCTATCACTATGATGCCGATGACGATCAGCCACTCGCGCAGACCGATTTCCATGTAATCCCGTGCCTCTATAAAAAATGCTGAAAAATAAGGGGTTTACACTGTGCAAACCGCTTTAAAACGTGGCGCCAACTCTATGTTCTGACAGGCGTTTTGCCCACGTATACGAAAAATTGACATTAAACTAGCACGACCAAAGACAACTTTACACCGTCTGTCTCATTGGCTTGCGCGAATATGTCGATTGGCCAGCAAGTCGAACGCGGTAAAAAAGTCCTACAACACCAAATTACCTTTCCGACACCACGCTGGCTCAGGCGTCCACCATCGCCATCGCCTCCTCGACATCCACGGCTACCAGTCGCGAACAACCCGGTTCATGCATCGTCACCCCCATCAACTGCTCGGCCATTTCCATGGCGATCTTGTTGTGGGTGATATAGATGAACTGCACGGTCTGCGACATCTCTTTGACCAAGCGTGCGTAGCGTCCAACGTTAGCGTCATCCAGTGGCGCGTCAACTTCATCGAGCATGCAGAACGGCGCCGGGTTCAACTTGAAGATGGCAAAAACCAATGCCAGCGCGGTCAGGGCTTTTTCCCCGCCGGAGAGCAAATGGATGGTGCTGTTCTTCTTCCCTGGCGGCTGCGCCATGATCGTTACCCCTGTATCGAGTAGATCTTCGCCCGTCAGTTCCAAATACGCCCGTCCACCACCGAAAACTTTTGGAAAAAGTGCCTGTAAACCGCCATTGATCTGATCAAAGGTATCTTTGAAGCGGTTACGGGTTTCCTTGTCGATCTTGCGAATGACGTTCTCAAGGGTCTCCAGCGCTTCGACCAGATCGGCATCCTGCGCATCCAGATAACGCTTGCGCTCGGACTGTTGCGTGTATTCGTCGATAGCCGCGAGGTTGATCGCGCCCAAGCGCTGAATCCGCGCATTGATGCGTTCGAGTTCTTCTTCGGCTTCGCGTTCACTGGCTTGCGCAGTTAATGTCGCGAGCACGCCGTTGAGATCGTAGCCGTCTTCCAGCAATTGATCCTGCAAGGCCTTGCGGCGCACGGTCAGGGCTTGCCATTCCATGCGTTGCTGTTCGAGCTGGCCGCGAATCAATTGCGATTGCTGTTCGGCCTGGGTCCGGCGTTTTTCTGCATCACGCAGCTCGCGATCAGCGTCTTCGAGAGCGATCTGTGCGGTCTTGAGTTCCTCGTCGACGGTCATGCGCTTGTCGAGCAGCTCTTCGAGTTTCAGGCGCAGCTCTTCCAGCGGCGCCTCGCCCTCTTCCAGATTCAGGCTCAACTGTTCGCGTTTTTCAGTCAGGCGCTCGGACTGCATTTCCAGACGCTCCAACGCCTGACGCGTGGAGTCGTGCTGCGCACGCAGAGAGCCGAGACGCACGGCCAATTGATGTGCGTGATCCTTGTGCTGCCGCGCTTCCTGACGCACGCGATCAAGGCGTTCGCGCAGGCTGTCACGCTGGGCCAGCAGCAACTCGCGCTGCTCGGTGTCGAGCGCCATGGCATCCAGCGCTTCCTGCAAGTGCATGCGCGCTTCGCCGACTTGTTCGTGCTCAAGTTCGCGCTGTTCACCAAGCTCGACCAGCTCTTCATCGAGACGCGTGCGACGCAAGGTCAGCTGTTCGGCCTTGGCTTTACCGGCGGACAACTGCGCTTTCAATTCGCCTTGCTGACGCGCTTCGTCTTGCAGCAAACGACGCAAATGTTCGCGGCCGTTTTCCTGCTGACGCTGTTGCGCGCGCAGGGTTTGCAGACGGGCCTCCATGGCCTCGACCGTGGCTTCTTTCTCTTCGCGCTCAAGGTGCAGCGCTTCGATTTCCTGACCACGGGCGAGCATGCCGCTCTCCGCTTCGCTGGCCCGTCGTACGCGTAAAAAGTGTCGACCGATCCAGTAACCGTCGCGACTGATCAGGCTCTCGCCGGCGCTCAACTGCCCGCGCAAGGCTAATGCCTGCTCAAGACTGTCGACCGGTTTGACCTGACCCAGCCACGGCGACAGATCGATCTGCGCCTCGACTTTATCGAGCAAGCTGCCCGCCGCACGCACGCCATCATTGCCGGGGCTGAGCAGGCGCAGGTCGCCCTGAGTGAAAGCGGATAAATCGAAACCGCTGAAATCGTCGACCAGCACCGCTTGCAGATCGGCGCCAAGCACGGTTTCCACCGCCAATTCCCAACCGGCCTCAACCTTCAAGCCTTCGGCCAGACGCGGACGCTCGGCGAGGTTGTGTTCCTTCAGCCATTCGGCGGTGCCGGTGCCCGGATCGAGCGCCGCTTGCTGCAAGGCCTCAAGGGATGCCAGGCGACCATTAAGACGCTGCAAATCGCCCTGCGCCTGTTGCTGCGCGGTCAGCGCCTGCTGCAATTCCTGACGCAGTTGTTCGAGCTTTTCGACCTGCGCTTCTTCGCTGGTCTGCAAATCTTCGAGAGTCGCTTCGGACTCGGCGAGCTGTTCGTTGAGTTGCATGATCGCCGCGTCTTCCGGGTCGGCCGAGAGCAGCGCGCGCTCTTCGCCAAGACGCTTTTGCCGATCAGCGAGACGCTCCATGCTGGTTTCCAGCTGCTGGATGCGCGACTGCTGCACTTCGGCCTGACGACGCGGTTCGGCGGCGGTCAGGTTGAACGCATCCCACTGCTCCTGCCAGCCGTGCATGACCGATTCGGAATCTTCCAGCGCGGCAGCGGCCTCTTCGGCGGCGGCGCTGGTGACTTCCTGCTCGGGCACGAGCATGTCCAGCTCTTCACCGAGAGTCAGCAGCAATGTGCGGTCGTGGCCCAAGTGCGACTCGGTTTCCAGACGGGCGCGCTCGGCTTCTTTCAGATCGTCCTGCAACTGTCGCAGACGTTGCTGGCCGTGCTGGATGCTCTGCTCGACCCGGGCGATGTCGCCGCCGACCGAATAGAAGCGCCCCTGCACCAGATTGAAGCGCTCGGACAGGTCATGGTGACCGTCGCGCAGACGCTCAATGGCCGCGTCAGCATTACGCTGCTCGGCGACCAAAGCTTCGAAACTGATTTCCTGTGTGCCGATGATCGACTCGCGCTGACCGACCTGATCGTTGAGATCCTGCCAGCGCAGCGCCGACAGTTGCGCCTTGAGCTGGCGTTCTTCGGCTTTGAATTCCTGATACTTCTTCGCCGCTTCGGCCTGGCGGTGCAGGCGTTCGAGCTGACGTTCCAGCTCGTCGCGCAGGTCGGTCAGACGCGCGAGGTTTTCGTGGGTGCGACGGATACGGTTTTCAGTCTCGCGCCGGCGCTCCTTGTATTTGGAGATGCCGGCGGCTTCTTCGATGAAGTTACGCAGGTCTTCCGGCTTGGATTCGATCAGCTTGGAGATCATCCCCTGCTCGATGATCGAATAGCTGCGCGGGCCGAGGCCGGTGCCGAGGAAGATATCGGTGATGTCGCGACGCCGGCATTTGGTGCCGTTGAGGTAATACGTGGTCTGGCTGTCGCGGGTGACTTTGCGGCGAATCGAAATCTCCGCGTACGCCGCGTACTCGCCCAGCAGCGTGCCGTCGGAGTTGTCGAAGACCAGTTCGATACTGGCCTGACTCACCGGTTTGCGGCTGGTCGAACCGTTGAAGATGACGTCGGTCATCGACTCGCCACGGAGGTTCTTCGCCGAACTTTCGCCCATCACCCAGCGTACGGCGTCGATGATGTTCGACTTGCCGCAACCGTTCGGCCCGACGACCGCCGCCATGTTACTGGGGAAGTTCACCGTGGTCGGGTCGACGAAGGATTTGAATCCCGCCAGTTTGATGCACTTGAGCCGCACGCTCAGGCAACCGTCAGCGCGGAGACCACCAGATCGCAACTGCGCTGGGCGTACGCCGTCAGCACGATGCGGATCTGCGGCAAATCACGGGCAAGCACGGCGGCCAGCAAGCGTTCGAACAGTTCGAGGAACTCGCTCATTGAAGCCTTGCGCTGTTCAAGGGCGAGGAAGTACGCGCGGCTCATCGCCGGTTGCAGGTTCTCGACCGTTTCTTGCAGGTACGGGTTATTGGCGAACGGATAGGCGGCGCGCATCACGCTGAAGCTGTCGTCGACGAAGCTGCGGATGTCCTGACGCTCGAAGCTGGCGGTCAGGCGCTGCTGGATCTGCACGAACGGCGCCATGTCCGACTGTACTTGCCAGCCATTGGCGACCGAGTTGCCGAGCAGGATGTACAGCTCGCTCATCAGCGTGCACAGGCTCTGCACCTTGTGCGGCGTCAGCTCGGTGACGTGCGCGCCACGCCGCGGCAGGATCGCGATCAGGTGGCGGCGTTCGAGGATCAGCAAGGCTTCGCGGACCGAGCCGCGGCTGACATTCAGTGCCAGCGTGACCTTCTGTTCCTGGATGCGCTCTCCCGGCTTCATTTCGCCACGAATGATGCGTTCGGCGAGGTGGTGAGCAATTTGCTCGGCGAGGCTGTCCGGCGCCTTGAACGTCATGGTTGTCCTTCAAACTCTATCGATCTGCACAAGCGGCGCAGTGTAGCGCAAATGCACGCTCATGGCGGAGTGCCCACGCAGCGGTTTTTGGCACGATTCCCGCAGTTTTCTTTAGAAAACCAAACAAAAAACCGGGGCGACCGATGAGGGTCAATACTGAATAGACACGTTGTTGATCGACGAAATGGATTTTCCTGACCTTTAAGTCAGAAAACCATTGACCGAAAAGTCAGACCTGCTAAATTCGGCTCAAGTCGGTTAACAACAATAATGAGTCTGCGAGGCCTTCCGTGATCCAGTTTTTACTTAACCAGGAACTCCGTAGCGAGCACGCCCTGGACCCGAATCTGACTGTGCTCAATTACCTGCGTGAACACGTCGGTAAATCGGGCACCAAAGAAGGTTGCGCCAGCGGCGACTGCGGCGCCTGCACCGTAGTGGTCGGCGAGTTGCAGACGGATGACGATGGCCGCGAACATATTCGCTATCGCAGCCTCAACTCGTGCCTGACCTTTGTGTCGTCGCTGCACGGCAAGCAATTGATCAGTGTCGAAGACCTCAAACACAAAGGCGAACTGCACAGCGTGCAGAAAGCCATGGTCGAGTGCCACGGTTCGCAGTGCGGTTTCTGCACCCCCGGTTTCGTCATGTCGCTGTTCGCTCTGCAAAAGAACAGCGATGCACCGGATCACGCCAAGGCCCACGAAGCGCTGGCCGGCAACCTCTGCCGCTGCACCGGCTACCGGCCGATTCTGGCGGCTGCCGAGCAATCCTGCTGTGGCAAGCAACCGGATCAGTTCGATGCCCGCGAAGCAGACACCATTGCTCGTCTGAAAGCCATCGCTCCGACCGATATCGGCGAACTCAACAGCGGCGACAAGCGCTGCCTGGTGCCGCTGACCGTCGCCGATCTGGCTGACCTTTACGATGCTTACCCACAAGCACGCCTGCTCGCTGGCGGTACCGATCTGGCGCTGGAAGTCACCCAGTTCCACCGCACCCTGCCGGTGATGATCTACGTCGGCAACGTCGCGGAAATGAAGCGCATCGACACCTTCGAAAACCGCATCGAAATCGGCGCCGCCACTGCCCTCTCCGACTGCTACGAAGCGTTGAACGCCGAGTACCCGGACTTCGGCGAACTGCTGCACCGCTTCGCCTCGCTGCAAATCCGCAATCAGGGTACCCTCGGCGGCAACATCGGCAACGCCTCGCCGATCGGTGACTCGCCACCGCTGCTGATCGCCCTCGGCGCACAGGTTGTGCTGTGCAAAGGCGAAACCCGTCGCACCCTGAACCTCGACGATTACTTCATCGACTACAAAGTCACTGCCCGTCAGGAAAGTGAGTTCATCGAGAAGATCATCGTGCCGCGCGCCACGGCTGAACAGTTGTTCCGCGCCTACAAAGTCTCCAAGCGTCTGGACGATGACATCTCTGCCGTCTGCGCCGCGTTCAACCTGCGCGTCGAAAACGGCGTGATCACCGATGCACGCATGGCCTTCGGTGGCATGGCCGCGATCCCGAAACGCGCCGCCCACTGTGAAGCCGTGTTGATCGGTGCGCCGTTCAACAATGCCGTGGTCGAACGCGCCTGCGCCGCACTGGCGGAAGATTTCACCCCGCTCTCGGACTTCCGCGCCAGCAAGGAATATCGCCTGCTCAGCGCGCAGAACCTGCTGCGCAAATACTTCATCGAACTGCAAACACCGCACATCGAGACTCGGGTGACCGCTTATGTCTAACCATCACGGCGTAGAAAAAACCCAAGCCGAACTGGCTGAACTGTTCGCCCAGGACCTGACCTCCGGTGTCGGCCGCAGCGTCAAGCACGACAGCGCCGCCAAGCACGTGTCCGGCGAAGCGCAGTACATCGATGATCGCCTGGAATTTCCCAACCAGCTGCACCTGTATGCACGCATGTCGGACCGCGCCCACGCGAAAATCATCAGCATCGACACCTCGCCGTGCTACGCCTTCGAAGGCGTGCGCATCGCCATCACCCACGAAGACGTGCCGGGCTTGAAAGACATCGGCCCGTTGATGCCGGGCGACCCGCTGCTGGCCATCGATGACGTGCAATTCGTCGGTCAACCGGTGCTCGCCGTCGCGGCGAAAGATCTGGAAACCGCGCGCAAAGCGGCGATGGCCGCGATCATCGAATACGAAGATCTCGAACCGGTGCTCGACGTGGTCGAAGCCCTGCGCAAACGCCACTTCGTGCTCGACAGCCACACCCACCAGCGCGGCGATTCGGTCTCCGCACTGGCGACGGCTGAACACCGCATTCAAGGCACGCTGCACATCGGCGGCCAGGAACACTTCTACCTGGAGACGCAAATCTCCTCGGTAATGCCGACCGAAGACGGCGGCATGATCGTCTACTGCTCGACACAGAACCCGACCGAAGTGCAGAAACTGGTCGCCGAAGTGCTCGACGTGTCGATGAACAAAATCGTCGTCGACATGCGCCGCATGGGCGGTGGTTTCGGTGGCAAGGAAACTCAAGCCGCCAGCCCGGCGTGCCTGTGCGCGGTGGTTGCGCACCTTACCGGGCAGCCAACCAAGATGCGCCTGCCGCGCGTCGAAGACATGCTGATGACCGGCAAGCGTCACCCGTTCTACGTCGAATACGACGTCGGCTTCGACAGCACCGGGCGCCTGCACGGGATCAACATGGATCTGGCCGGCAACTGCGGCTGCTCGCCGGACTTGTCCGCCTCCATCGTTGACCGGGCGATGTTCCACTCCGACAACTCTTATTACCTCGGCGACGCGACCATCAACGGTCATCGCTGCAAAACCAACACTGCATCGAACACCGCGTACCGTGGTTTCGGTGGCCCGCAAGGCATGGTCGCGATCGAAGAAGTGATGGACGCAATTGCCCGTCACCTGCAACTCGATCCGCTGGCGGTGCGCAAGGCCAACTACTACGGCAAGACCGAGCGCAACGTCACCCATTACTACCAGACCGTCGAGCACAACATGCTCGAGGAAATGACCGCTGAACTGGAAGAAAGCAGCCAGTATCACGAACGCCGCGAAGCGATCCGTCGCTACAACGCGAACAGCCCGATTTTGAAAAAAGGTCTGGCGCTGACCCCGGTGAAATTCGGTATCTCCTTCACCGCGAGCTTCTTGAACCAGGCTGGCGCGTTGATCCATATTTACACCGACGGCAGCATCCACCTGAACCACGGCGGCACCGAAATGGGCCAGGGGTTGAACACCAAAGTCGCGCAGGTCGTGGCTGAGGTGTTCCAGGTTGAAATGGATCGCGTACAGATCACCGCGACCAACACCGACAAGGTGCCAAACACCTCGCCGACAGCGGCGTCCAGCGGTGCTGACCTTAACGGTAAAGCGGCGCAGAACGCGGCGGAAATCATCAAGAAACGCTTGATCGAATTCGCTGCGCGGCACTTCAAAGTCACTGAAGAAGATGTTGAATTCCACAACGGCCACGTGCGTGTTCGCGATCACATCCTGACCTTTGAAGCGCTGATCCAGCAGGCGTATTTCAACCAGGTGTCGCTGTCGAGCACCGGCTTCTACAAAACCCCGAAAATCTACTACGACCGCAGCCAGGCGCGTGGCCGTCCGTTCTACTACTTCGCCTTTGGCGCGGCGTGCTGCGAAGTGATCGTCGACACCCTGACCGGCGAATACAAGATGCTGCGTACCGACATCCTGCACGACGTCGGCGCCTCGCTGAACCCGTCCATCGACATCGGTCAGGTCGAGGGTGGCTTCATCCAGGGCATGGGCTGGCTGACCATGGAAGAGCTGGTCTGGAATAACAAAGGCAAGCTGATGACCAACGGCCCGGCCAGCTACAAGATCCCGGCCGTGGCGGACATGCCGCTCGACCTGCGGGTGAAACTGGTGGAAAACCGCAAGAACCCGGAAGACACGGTGTTCCATTCCAAGGCTGTCGGAGAGCCGCCGTTCATGCTCGGGATTGCGTCGTGGTGTGCGATCAAGGATGCGGTGGCGAGCCTCGGTGACTACAAGCATCAGCCGCAGATCGATGCGCCGGCGACGCCGGAGCGGGTGTTGTGGGGTTGCGAGCAGATGCGTCAGCTCAAGACCGTGAAAGCGGTTGCGACTGAAACCGAGCTGGCTCCGCTCTAAAGACCGAGGCGCGGCCATTCGCGAGCAGGCTCGCTCCCACAGGGGAATGCATTCCAAATGTGGGAGCGGGCTTGCTCGCGAAGAGGCCCGAACAGACAACGAAGATGTCGAGGTGAACATGTACAACTGGATCGACGCCCTCGCCGACCTGCAGAACCAGGGCGAACCCTGCGTTCTGGTGACGATCATCGAAGAACTCGGCTCGACGCCACGCAACGCCGGCTCGAAAATGGTCATCAGCGCCAACCAGAGTTTCGACACCATCGGTGGCGGGCATCTGGAATACAAAGCCATGCAGATCGCCCGCGAAATGCTCGCCAGCGGTAAGCAGGACACCCATCTGGAGCGTTTCAGCCTCGGCGCCAGCCTTGGCCAGTGCTGCGGCGGCGCCACCGTGTTGCTGTTCGAACCGATGGGCCAGGTGCAGGCGCAAATCGCCGTGTTCGGTGCCGGCCACGTCGGCCGCGCTTTGGTGCCGCTGCTCGCCAGCCTGCCCTGCCGGGTGCGCTGGATCGATTCGCGCGATGCCGAATTCCCCGAACAGATCCCCCACGGCGTGCGTAAAATCGTTTCCGAAGAGCCTGTGGATGAAATCGATGACCTGCCCGCTGGCAGTTATTGCATCGTCATGACCCACAACCATCAGCTCGACCTTGAACTCACTGCCGCGATTCTCAAGCGCAACGACTTCGCCTACTTCGGCCTGATTGGCTCGAAGACCAAACGCGCGAAGTTCGAACACCGCCTGCGTGATCGCGGTATCGACAGCGGCGTCGTGCAACGCATGCGCTGCCCGATGGGCATCGGCGAAGTCAAAGGCAAACTGCCTGTGGAAATCGCCATCTCCATCGCTGGCGAAATCATCGCCACCTATAACGCCAACTTCGGCCAGCAGACTGCCAGCGCCGAACCGATTGCCAAACTGCTGCCGGTTTCGCGGCGCAGTCAGGCCGCCAAACTCAAAGCCTCAAACTGATTAGAGAACCCTCATGCCTCTGACTCGTAAAGCCTACCGCGCCGCCATCCTGCACAGCATCGCCGACCCCGCCGAAGTCGGGATCGAAGCCTCCTACGAATATTTCGAGGATGGCCTGCTGGTGGTCGATGGCGGCAAGATCAGCGCCCTTGGCCATGCCAGTGATTTGCTGCCGACGTTGCCGGCGGACATCGAAATCGAGCATTACAAGGACGCGCTGATCACCCCGGGCTTCATCGACACCCATATTCACTTGCCGCAAACCGGCATGGTCGGTGCCTACGGTGAGCAACTGCTCGACTGGTTGAACACCTACACCTTCCCTTGCGAAAGCCAGTTCGGCGACAAGGCCCACGCTGACGACGTTGCGGACATATTCATCAAAGAACTGCTGCGCAACGGCACCACCACCGCGCTGGTGTTCGGCAGCGTGCACCCGCAGTCGGTGAACTCGTTCTTCGAAGCGGCCGAGAAGCTCGACCTGCGGATGATCGCCGGCAAGGTGATGATGGACCGCAACGCGCCTGATTACCTGACTGACACCGCCGAATCGAGCTACGTCGAGAGCAAAGCGCTGATCGAGCGCTGGCACGGCAAGGGTCGTCTGCACTACGCGGTGACCCCGCGTTTCGCCCCGACCAGCACCCCGGAACAACTGACCCTCGCCGGCCAGTTGCTGACCGAATATCCGGATCTGTACATGCAGACCCACATCAGCGAGAACCTCAAGGAAATCGAATGGGTCAAGGAGCTGTTCCCGGAGCGCAAGGGCTACCTCGACGTTTACGACCACTACAAATTGCTCGGCGAACGCTCGGTGTTCGCTCACGGCGTACACCTGTGCGACGACGAATGCGCGCGACTGGCGGAAACCGGCTCGGCAATCTCGTTCTGCCCGACTTCGAACTTCTTCCTCGGTAGCGGCTTGTTCAACTTGCCGATGGCCGAGAAGCACAAACTCAATGTCGGCCTCGGCACTGACGTCGGCGGCGGCACCAGCTTCTCGCTGCTGCAGACGCTGAACGAAGCGTACAAAGTGATGCAACTGCAAGGTGCGCGACTGAGTCCGTTCAAGTCGCTGTACCTGGCGACCCTCGGTGGCGCGCGGGCGCTGCGTCTGGAAGACAAGATCGGCAACCTGCAACCCGATTCCGACGCCGACTTCCTGGTGCTGGACTACAACGCTACGCCGCTGCTGAGCTACCGCTTGAAGCAGACCAATAACATTGCCGAAACGTTGTTTGTGTTGATGACGCTGGGGGATGACCGCACGGTGCAGCAGACGTATGCGGCGGGTGCGTTGGTGCATCAGCGCTGAGTTTTCACAGGCACAAAAAAATCCCCCGGAGGTGTTCAGCCCCGGGGGATTTTTTGTTGCCTGTCAGATCGCCTTCGCGAGCAGGCTCGCTCCCACAGTTGAAATGCATGCCCCTGTGGGAGCGAGCCTGCTCGCGAAGGGCGCGACTCGGTATCAGCTCAGAGCTTGGCCGCAGGGCGCCCTGGCTTCTTGGTCTGCAACAAATGCGAGAACACCGCATGCAGGTCATCCGACGCGCCTTCCTCGTCGAGGTTGAGCTTGCTGTCGATGTGATCCATGTGGTGCATCATCAAATCCACTGCCAGCTCGCCGTTGCGCGCTTCGATCGCGTCGATCAATTGCGTGTGTTCGTCATACGAGCAGTGCGAACGGTTGCCGCTTTCATACTGGGCAATGATCAGCGAGGTCTGCGAGACCAGGCTGCGCTGGAAGCTCACCAGCGGTGCGTTTTTCGCCGCTTCGGCGAGTTTCAAGTGAAATTCACCCGACAGGCGAATGCCGGCGCCGCGATCACCACGGGAGAAGCTGTCGCGTTCGTCGTTGACCATCTGGCGCAGTTCGGCGATCTGTTCGGCGGTGGCGTGCAGCACGGCCAATTCAGTGATCGCGCGTTCGACCAGACGGCGCGCCATGAACACCTGACGCGCTTCTTCAACGCTCGGGCTGGCAACGACGGCGCCACGGTTCGGCCGCAACAGCACCACGCCTTCATGGGCCAGACGCGACAGCGCACGGCGAATGATGGTGCGGCTGACCCCGAAGATTTCCCCCAGCGCTTCTTCGCTCAATTTTGTGCCGGGCGCCAGACGCTGTTCGAGGATGGCCTCGAAGATATGCGCGTAGACAATATCGTCCTGGGTTCCGCTGCGGCCGGCTTTGCCTGCTCGCGGTTGTTTCTTGAGGGGTTGCAACTGTTCGTTCATGGGCACTCGAGTCGGGAGAACTGCGGCGAATAGACCGTGACTGTAATACGGCACAGTAGGTCGCTGGCAAGTATCGCGTAAAAAACACCGCGATTGTACACAATGGATGGTGGCAACACGACTGTATGGCTGTTTGTGACCTCGGCTGTATTGCAACGATCCGTTACGATTGAGTTTAGGCTTGATCGCAGAATCCGCCGCCCGCGTCATGTAGGAGCTGCCGCAGGCTGCGATCTTTTGATCTTGTTTTTAAAAAGCAACATCAAAAGATCGCAGCCTTCGGCAGCTCCTACAGGGGAATATCATCTGTATAAGGAACACCGCTGTCATGAACGACGCCACGCACACTCAACTGCGCCCGCTGGCCGACACGTCGCCGTCGGCCATCGTCGCCGGGTTCATCGCGATGATGACCGGTTACACCAGCTCGCTGGTGCTGATGTTCCAGGCCGGGCAAGCGGCGGGCCTGACCAGCGGGCAGATTTCCTCGTGGATCTGGGCGATTTCGATCGGCATGGCGGTGTGTTCGATCGGCCTGTCGCTGCGCTACCGCACGCCGATCACCATCGCCTGGTCGACGCCGGGTGCGGCATTGCTGATCACCAGCCTCGGCGGCGTCAGTTACGGCGAGGCGATTGGCGCCTACATCACCTGCGCCGTGTTAGTGACCATTTGCGGCCTGACCGGCAGCTTCGAACGGCTGGTGAAAAAGATCCCGGCCTCCTTGGCGGCGGCATTGCTGGCGGGGATTCTGTTCAAGATCGGCAGCGAAATCTTCGTCGCCGCGCAACACCGTACCGCGCTGGTGCTGGGCATGTTCTTCACTTACTTAGTGGTCAAGCGCCTATCGCCGCGTTATGCGGTGCTCGCCGCGCTGCTGATCGGCACCGCGCTGTCGGGCTTCATGGGGTTGCTGGATTTCAGCGGTTTTCATCTGGAACTGGCAACACCGGTGTGGACGACGCCGCACTTTTCGCTGGCCGCGACCATCAGCATCGGCATTCCATTGTTTGTGGTGGCGATGACCTCGCAGAACATGCCCGGCATCGCCGTTTTGCGCGCCGATGGCTACACCGTACCGGCCTCGCCCTTGATCACCACTACCGGCATCGCCTCGCTCTTGCTGGCGCCGTTCGGCTCCCACGGCATCAACCTCGCGGCGATCAGCGCAGCGATCTGCACCGGGCCGCACGCCCATGAGGATCGCAACAAACGCTACACCGCAGCAGTCTGGTGCGGGATTTTCTACGGGATTGCCGGGGTGTTTGGCGCGACATTGGCGGCGTTGTTCGCGGCGTTGCCGAAGGAACTGGTGCTGTCGATTGCGGCGTTGGCGCTGTTTGGCTCGATCATCAATGGTTTGAGCATTGCCATGAGCGAGGTGAAGGAGCGTGAGGCGGCGCTGATTACCTTTATGGTCACGGCGTCGGGGTTGACGCTGTTTTCTATCGGATCGGCGTTTTGGGGGATTGTTGCGGGGGTTTTGACGTTGGTGATCCTGAACTGGCGCAAAGCCTGAAAAGATCGCAGCCTTCGGCAGCTCCTACAGGAGATCGCGCTCCCCTGTAGGAGCTGTCGAGTGAAACGAGGCTGCGATCTTTTGATCGACGAAAAAAAACGGCGACCCTCAGGTCGCCGTTTTTTCAGTATCACTTAGCCGCGTTGATCGGCTTTTCCGGATACCAAACGTCCAGCAACGGGCTGACTTCATACTTGGTCAGCTCGGAGCGGGTTTTCAGCCAGGCTTCAACGGCAGCACGCTGCTCTTCGTTGACCGAGCCACGCTTCTGCAGGCAAACCAGACCGAAGTCGTCGCCGCCAACATAACCCAGACCGTTGGCTTCCATGGCTTCTTTGATGAATGCTTCGAGGAAAGCGTCAATGGCTTCTTCGGACAAGTCTTCTTTGAAGTCCAGGTTCAGTTCGAAACCCAGCTCTTGAAATTCATCAACGCACAGTTTTTTGCGCAGACGCTGGGAACGGTTAGTCGCCATTGGAACAATCCTCTTAAGTAAATACGGCGGGCACTTTACCAGTTTAAGCCGTCGATTGCCCGCCTCTGTAGACACAGCGGCTGACCGCCTGTAAAAAAATCAGCGAATCGCCACCCCGAGGACGGCACAATCGGTTACACCTTGGGGCATAATGCCGACACTTTCGTGACCACTGAGGACCTTTTCATCCATGTCCTCGTTTTTTTCCCCTCGGCTGTAGGGTTTTATTTCATATGATCAAATCGTTGCGTCCACTGTTTCTCGCCGGCCTACTTCTGCCTCTGGCCCTGCCTGTTTCTGCTGCCACCATCAATACTTCCCTGACCCCCAACGTCGAAAAGGCCCTCAAGGCGAGCAAGTTGCAGCCCACCGCCCTGTCGCTGGTAATGGTGCCGCTCGACGGCCCGGGCACGCCGACCGTGTTCAACGCCGACGTGTCGGTCAACCCGGCCTCGACGATGAAACTGGTTACCACCTACGCGGCGCTGGAAATGCTCGGCCCCAACCATCAGTGGAAGACCGAGTTCTACACCGACGGTGATCTCAACGGCGGCATCCTCAACGGCAACCTCTACCTCAAGGGTGGCGGCGATCCTAAGCTGAACATGGAAAAACTCTGGCTACTGATGCGCGACCTGCGCGCCAACGGCGTGACTCAGGTCACCGGTGACCTGATCCTCGACCGCAATTTCTTCGTGCAACCGGTGTTGCCGGAATTCAACGATGACGGCAACGACGAGAACAAGCCGTTTCTGGTCAAACCCGACTCGCTGCTGGTCAACCTCAAGGCCCTGCGCTTTGTTGCCCGCAACGACAATGGCCGGGTGCTGATCTCGGTGGAACCGCCGATTGCCACCGTACGCATCGAGAACACCGTCAAGGCACTGAACTCCAAGCAGTGCACCGGCGGCGTGCGCTACAACCCGGTGCCGCAAGCGGACGGCAGCGTCACCGTGACCGTTGCCGGCCAGTTGGGTGAGGGCTGCAGCTCGCAGACTTACCTGTCGCTGCTTGACCACGCGACCTACACCGCCGGCGCCGTGCGCGCGATCTGGAAAGAACTGGGTGGCAGCATCCAGGGCAAGGATCGTCTGGCAGCGACCCCGGGCAACGCCAAACTGCTCGCGCGCGCCTACTCGCCGGACCTGGCGGAAATCATCCGCGACATCAACAAATACAGTAACAACACCATGGCCCAGCAGCTGTTCCTGAGCCTTGGGCAGAAATTCCGCAACGACGCCGACGGTGACGACGCCAAGGCCGGGCAACGTGTGGTTCGGCAATGGCTGGCGAAGAAAGGCATCACCGCGCCGCACCTGGTAATGGAGAACGGCTCCGGTTTGTCCCGCGCTGAACGCGTCAGCGCCCGTGAGATGGCGGCCATGCTGCAAGCCGCGTGGCACAGCCCCTATGCCGCCGAATACATCAGCTCGCTGCCGATCGCCGGCACCGACGGGACCATGCGTAAACGCCTGAAGACGACTGCCATGCGCGGCGAAGCTCACGTCAAGACCGGCACCCTCAACACTGTGCGGGCGATTGCCGGCTTCAGCCGTGATGTGAATGGCAATACCTGGGCGGTGGTAGCGATTCTGAACGACAAGGCGCCGTTTGGGGCATCGTCGGTGCTGGATCAGGTGCTGCTGGACCTCTATAAGCAGCCGAGATTGCCGCAGACCGCTTCGGTCCTTTAACAGCAAAAGATCGCAGCCTTCGGCAGCTCCTACACATAACCCAGTAGGAGCTGCCGAAGGCTGCGATCCTTTGATCTTCTGTGGGAGCGAGCCTGCTCGCGAAGGCGTCAGGTCAGTCAATAAATGTGCTGACTGATACACCGCCTTCGCGAGCAGGCTCGCTCCCACATTGATTTGGTGGCAGGGTCTAACTCATCTGTTCGACCCGATCGCGGCCGCGCTGCTTTGCCATATACACGCCCGAATCCGCGCGCAACAGCAGCGCATCCGCACCCTCCCCCGGCCGCCAGCTGGCGATGCCGAAACTCGCCGTGATCACGCCGACCACATCCACCGGCGCACTGCGCAAGCCTTGCCACAACTCAACCGCCAGCGTGTGCGCATGCTCACCGTCGATGTCCGGGCAGAGCACCATGAACTCCTCGCCGCCCAACCGGCAGAACACATCGGTACGCCGCAGGCGATGACCGATGCGCTCGCACACCGCTTGCAGCACCCGATCGCCGACGGCATGTCCGTACTGGTCGTTGATGCGCTTGAAGTGGTCGATGTCGAGCATGATCACCGACAGCTCGCCACCGCCGCGCTCGACCCGGGCCATTTCGGTGGTCAGGCGTTCCTGGAAATAGCGCCGGTTGTGAATCCCGGTCAACGAGTCGGTTACCGACAGTGCGCGCAGTTCTTCTTCCACGCGTTTCAGATCGGAAATGTCCGAGATATAACCGTGCCACAACACGCCGCCACCCGGCAGCTCTTCCGGCGTCGCCTCGCCACGCACCCAGCGCAGGCCGCGCGCGGGCAATTGCACACGGTATTCCTCGCGCCACGGGCTGAGATTGTCTGCCGACGCGCGAATCGACGAGCGTACGCGCGTGGTGTCCTGCGGATGGATGCGGGTGAAGATCGCCTCGGCGTTGAACAGCAACACGTCCGGCTCCAGTTCGTAGATCTCGCGGATGCCATCACTGGCGTAGATCACGCTGAAACGCCCGTCGAATTCCATCTTGAACTGGTAGATGCCGCCGGGAACGTGTGCGCTGAGTTTCTTCAGCAGCACATCGCGCGCCGCCAGCACTTCGTGCACGCGCTTGCGCTCAGTGATATCGATGCAGATCGCCAGATGACCGACCCACAAACCTTGTTCATCCAGCACCGGCGTGGCCAGCATGTTCACCGGCAGATGGCTGCCATCGCTGCGCACCAGCGTCCATTCACGCGCCTCGTGACCGCCGACTTCACCGCCCTCGACCAGCATCGCGTGGCAGGTCGGAATACTTTTGCCGTAACGCGCACTCAACTCGGCAGCACGCGCCGTCAACTCGCGCGGCAGGTGCAGGTTTTCCAGGGTCATGTGCCCGACCACATCGACGCTGCGGTAGCCGAGCATCTGCTCGGCGCCGGGGTTGAAAGTGTTGATCACCCCGCGCAGATCGGTGGCGATGATTGCCACCTGCGTCGCCGCATTCAGCACGCCGCGCAGTTGCCCGTGGGTGCCGCGCAGCTCTTGTTCCCGCTCGTGCAATTCCTGCGTGCGCTGTTCGACCAGGTGCAAGGCGCGCTGACGCTGACTGACCAGCACATACAGCAGCGCGCTGAGCAGCAAGCTGAGCAAACCACCGAGAATGATCACGCTGCCGACCGACGAATGGTTGGCCTGAATGAACGCATCGCTCGGCAGGATATCGACCTGATAGTCGTGATCGGCCATGCGCAGCAACCGCGTGGCGGACAGATCGCTCGGCGCCGGTTCATTGGTCGATTCGAACAACACCTCGTGCTGATCATTGGTCGACAGGTCGAGAATGCGCACCGACAGGTAATCATGGAAGGCATCCGGCAAGCCGTCGGCCAACAGCTGACGCATACTGATCACCGCCATCACGTAGCCGAACGCGCGCTGCTGAGCCTCGCGAGTGACCGGCGCTACCAACAGCACACCCCGCGCGTAAGACGGCTCGATACTGACCAGATGCATCGGTTGCGACACCGCCAGACCGCCGAGCTTGTCGGCGCGTTGTAGGGTGTCACGGCGCAACGGCTGCGCCAGCAAGTCATATCCCAGCGGCGAGCCGAGGCGGCTTTGGGTCTGGCTGTACAACACCGGCACATATTCATCACGCAACGCCGCCAGTTGCAGTTCACCCTGGGCATTCAGTTCGCGGATGGTGAAGGTGCTCAGGCCTTCATCGCGTACGCGCCGCTCAAACGCCGGGCGCTCGGCAGCACTGACCCGTAGCGCAAACGAATAGGCCTGGGTACGCAGTAATAAAGGTTGGGTATAGCCGTCGAATTCGGCGCGGGACACCGATTCGGAGTTGGCGAAGAAGCGGCGCAGGCCGTCGAGTCGCTGCTCTTGATCCTGAAAACGTTCTTCGATGCGGCTGTAACGCTCGTTGGCCAGCAGCTGGAAACGCTGCCGCAATTGTTGCTGAAACTGATTGAGCGTGCCCCAGGCGAGCAGCCCCGTGAGAATCCCGCCGGCGAGCAATACCAGCAGCGCGACCAGCCAGGCCGAGACTTCTTCGCTGATGAAACCCAGGATCTTTGGGCGCACGGGGTGCAACGACATAAGGGCAGCTCACTACGCCAGTGTTCCGGGGGAAGCCCCATTGGCCATGAGTGAGTTATAGCTATTAGCCATTAATTTGGCTAGCACTGATCGGATCCAAGAGCCTTTAAGAATCAAGGCTCTGTGGATCCAATAGTGTCAAGCGTCAACGAGCCGTGATTTTCCAGGCGCGATGGATCTTGGTGTTGCGGGCGAAATCCGGATCGATGGTCTGTGCGCTGATTTCCTCGACCGCATAACGCTCGGCGAGATTCTCCTCCAACTGAAACTTGCGGAAGTTGTTGGAGAAATACAGCACGCCGCCCGGTGCCAAACGCGCCATGGCCAGGTCGATCAACTGCACCTGATCACGCTGCACGTCGAAGATGCCTTCCATGCGCTTGGAGTTGGAGAAGGTCGGCGGATCGATGAAGATCAGGTCGTACTCGTCACGGCTGCTTTCCAGCCACGCCATCACATCGCCCTGCTCCAGACGGTTCTTGTCCGAGAAGCCGTTCAGCGACAGGTTGCGGCGCGCCCAGTCGAGGTAGGTTTTCGACAGGTCGACGCTGGTGGTGCTGCGCGCGCCGCCCTTGGCTGCGTGCACGCTGGCGGTCGCGGTGTAGCAATACAGATTGAGGAAGCGCTTGCCGGCCGCTTCTTTCTGGATGCGCATGCGCATTGGCCGGTGATCGAGGAACAGGCCGGTATCAAGGTAGTCGGTGAGGTTGACCAGCAACTTCACGCCGCCCTCGCTGACTTCATTGAACTTGCCCTGCGCAGCCTGACGCTCGTACTGCTTGGTGCCGCTCTGGCGCTCGCGGCGCTTGACTACGACGCGGCTCTTGTCGACGTTGAGTGCCTGCGGAATCGCCGCCAGCGCATCGAACATGCGAGCCGAAGCTTTTTCCGGGTCGATCGACTTCGGCGCGGCGTATTCCTGAACGTGCACCCAATCGTGGTACAGATCGATTGCCATCGCGTACTCAGGCATGTCGGCATCGTAGACGCGGTAGCAATCGATGCCTTCGCGCTTGACCCACTTGCCCATCGCCTTGAGGTTCTTTTGCAGACGGTTGGCAAACATCTGCCCGCCTTCGCTCAAGCGCGGTTGCTCGATCACCGGTGCCGGGGCTGGCGTCGGTTTGATCGGGTTACCGTTCTTGTTGAACTTGCGCTCTTGCGGTTCGTCCGGGGTCAGGTCGTAGGCTGCTTGCTCGCGCTCGGCCTGACGCTGTTCCGGGGTACGGCGCTCACCAGTGACGAACTGATCCGGCAGCACTTTGATCAACAGCAGCTTGCACGGCAACGCGCCGTTCCAGAACGAATACTGTTTGTGGCTGCGAATGCCCATGCGCTTGCCCAGGTCCGGCGCGCCGGTGAACACCGCCGCTTCCCAGTTCAGGCAGGCCTGACGCAGACGCTCGCCAAGGTTCTGGTAGAGATACAGCAGACTGGCTTCGTCGCCGAGACGCTCGCCGTACGGCGGGTTGCAGATCACCAGGCCTTTCTGGTTCTGATCCGGACGCGGCTCGAAGGTCGCGACTTCGCCCTGGTAGATCTTGATCCACTCGCTCAGGCCGGCGCGCTCAACGTTGTTGCGGCCCGGCTGAATCAGGCGTGGGTCAGCTTCGTAGCCACGAATCCACAGCGGTGGTTTGGCCAGACCGGCAGCGGCGCGTTCAACGGCTTCTTCGTGAAGTTTTTTCCACAGCGCCGGGACGTGACCGAGCCACGCAGTGAAGCCCCACTGTTCGCGACGCAGGTTCGGCGCCATATCGGCGGCGATCATTGCCGCTTCGACGAGGAACGTACCCACACCGCACATCGGGTCAGCCAGCGCGCCGCCTTCGGCAGCGATGCGCGGCCAGCCGGAACGGATCAGGATCGCCGCCGCGAGGTTTTCCTTCAGCGGTGCCGCGCCCTGCTGCAAACGATAGCCGCGCTGGTGCAGGCTGTGCCCGGAAAGGTCGAGGGAGAGGATCGCTTCGCCGCGATCCAGACGCAGGTGGATGCGCAGGTCAGGGTTGAGCTTGTCAATCGACGGACGGTCGCCCTGAGGAGTGCGCAATTTGTCGACGATGGCGTCTTTGACTTTCAAAGCGCCGAAGTGAGTGTTGTCGATGCCCGAGCCGTGGCCGCTGAATTCAACGGCGAGGGTGCCGTCGTTGAGCATGTGATCCTGCCATTCGATGTCGAGGACACCATGGTAGAGGTCTTCAGCGTCTTTCATCGGAAAACGCTTGAGCACCAGCAGCACACGGTTGGCCAGACGCGACCAGAGGCACAGGCGATAAGCGGTTTCCATGGTCGCCATGCCACGCACGGCGGAAGTGTGCTCACGCGCTTCTTCAAGGCCAAGCCCGACGGCTTCCTCGATGAGCAGGCCTTCAAGGCCTTTAGGGCAAGTGAGGAAGAGTTCGAAACGGTCGGACATGGTATTTCCAGAGCCTTTGGCTAGTGAATCGGCAACGCATTGCCGATCCGGTTTTCAATCAGGCGCTTTTCTAAAAGAGCGCCCGCGTGGCACGAAAGTGTGCCGTTCCATCCCCGCTGCTCGGGTTAAAAGAGCTTAGATGCCGGGACAGATAAAAAAGTCGATGAAACAAAAAGTCTTAAAGCGACCCTTCGTCGCTTAGTACCCCAGCGCAAACGTGGGTCATTCTCACTAAAGAATTAAGCCCATAATCCAGCGCGGGGCCGATCATACCGGGGTTTGCTCAATAAACGTTCAATAAATACGCGGTTACTTATCGCTATAGCACCCTTTTCGTTACGTCCTTATGACAAAACGGTCATTCCATCGGTGTGACTCATTGGTTAGAACTGATCACAGGTTGACGTCGCAACGGCGTCAACACCTTGGCTCGCCACGCCGGCAGCGAGCCGCACCACGGCAGGTTTTTTCTGCCAGACCTCGATTGAGGTCAACGCGATACAAACAGTCAACAAGTGAGGGAAACACCCTATGAGAAGACTTAAGCGTGATCCGTTGGAAAGAGCATTTTTGCGCGGATATCAATATGGCGTTGGTGGCAAATCCCGTGAGCTTTGCCCATTTACTCTACCGTCGGTACGTCAAGCCTGGATTAACGGCTGGCGAGAAGGACGCGGCGACAACTGGGACGGTATGACCGGCACTGCGGGAATCCACAGACTCAACGAACTTCACGCCGTCGGCTGACACAGGGCATTAATTCCGACACGACAATCTGAATTTGTAACGACTTACCATGCACGTCCTTCCCGGACGGCGGGCTGCGGCCCAGGGGCTCCTTCGCGGAGCCCTTTTTTATGCCTGCCGAATCAACGTCCGACCTTCGATTGGCTGGCAACCACCCCTGTAGGAGCTGCCGAAGGCTGCGATCTTTTGATCCTGTTTTTTAAAATCAAGATCAGGATCAGGATCAGGATCAGGATCAGGATCAGGATCAGGATCAGGATCAGGATCAAAAGATCGCAGCCTTCGGCAGCTCCTACATTGACCGGATTGGATCGGGTCGGGTCGGGTCGGGTCAGGTCAGCCTGGGTTATTTGCGTAGGGCGGCGATGGCGTCTACCGACTCGCGGATCAGTGCAGGGCCTTTATAGATGAAGCCGGAGTAGATCTGCACCAGGCTCGCACCCGCGAGGATCTTCTCGGCCGCATGCTTGCCTTCAGTGATGCCGCCAGCGGCAATGATCGGCAAACGCCCAGCCAACTCACCCGCCAGCACCTTCACGGTATTCGTACTCTTCTCACGCACCGGCGCGCCGGACAAACCGCCCGCCTCGTCGCCATGCTCCATGCCTTCAACGCCGACACGGCTCAGGGTGGTGTTGGTCGCGATCACCGCGTCCATGCCGGTTTCGATCAGCGCTTGCGCGACCTGCGCGGTTTCTTCATCGGTCATGTCCGGCGCGATCTTGATTGCCAGCGGTACATGCTTGCCATGACGCAAGGCCAGTTCGGCGCGGCGCGTGGCCAGATCAGCCAACAACTGCTTGAGCGAATCGCCAAACTGCAGGCTGCGCAGGCCCGGGGTGTTGGGCGAACTGACGTTGACCGTCACGTAGCTGGCGTGGGCATAAACCTTGTCCAGGCAGATCAGGTAATCGTCGACCGCGCGTTCAACCGGTGTGTCGAAGTTCTTGCCGATGTTGATGCCCAGCACGCCTTTGTACTTAGCCGCTGCCACGCGGGCCAGCAAGTTATCGACCCCGAGGTTGTTGAAACCCATGCGGTTGATGATCGCCTCGGCTTCCGGCAGGCGGAAAATCCGTGGTTTCGGGTTACCCGGCTGCGGACGTGGGGTCACGGTGCCGATTTCGACAAAACCGAAACCCAACTGTGCGAAGCCGTCGATGGCCGCGCCGTTTTTGTCCAGACCGGCCGCCAGCCCCACCGGGTTCGGAAAGTCGATACCCATGACGGTCACCGGCACGTTCGCCGGCGCCTTGCACAGCAAGCCGTTGAGGCCCAAACGCCCACCCGCGCCGATCAGATCCAGCGACAGATCGTGGGAAGTTTCCGGGGAAAGTTTGAACAACAGCTGACGGGCCAGGGTGTACATGGGCGGCGATGACTCGGGCGGCGAAAAGAGGCGGCGATTATAGCCGGGCATGGGCCTGCGGCGCGAGGCGCACGCGTAAATCGCTGACGCTGGCATATGCCTTGCACTTTCTTTGTTATCAGCTCGCAGGCCAATGGCGGCAAACGGGCAAGGACAATGGCGTCGTCCCCGGGTTTTGCCTGCGCAAAGTCCAGGACGGCGTTTTTTTTGAGGTGGCGTTGGATGAATGAACCATCAGTGGGGCCGCTGGCCTGGGTCAACGGCAGCGATGCGCCGGAAAAAAGCGCGATCAACCTTGGTTTCATGGCCCTGAGCGATTGCGCTTCGGTCGTCGTCGCTGCCACTCAGGGCTTTGCTCAGCCGTACGGGCTGACCCTGAACCTCAAGCGCCAGGCTTCCTGGGCGAATCTGCGCGACAAGCTGGTCAGCGGCGAACTCGATGCCGCCCACAGCCTTTACGGCCTGATATACGCGGTGCATCTGGGCATCGGCGGCGTTGCCCCGACCGACATGGCGGTGCTGATGGGCCTGAATCAGAACGGCCAGAGCCTGAATCTTTCGCACGACCTGCAAAACCTCGGCGTGACCAGTCCTGAAGCGCTGAACCGGCATGTGCACCAAAGCCGCGCAAAACTCACCTTCGCGCAGACCTTCCCAACCGGCACCCACGCGATGTGGCTGTATTACTGGCTGGCGAGCCAAGGCATTCATCCGTTGCAGGATGTCGACAGCGTGGTTGTGCCGCCGCCGCAAATGGTCGCGCACTTGCAGGCCGGGCGCATCGACGGTTTCTGCGTCGGCGAACCGTGGGCTGCCAGCGCGGTGCAGCAGGATCTCGGCTTCACCCTCGCCACCAGCCAGACCATCTGGCCCGATCACCCGGAAAAAGTCCTCGGCTGTACCCGCGAATTCGTCGAGCAATACCCCAACACTGCGCGGGCGTTGGTGATGGCGATCCTTGAAGCCAGCCGCTTCATCGAAGCAAGCCCGGAAAACCGTCGCAGCAGCGCGCAATTGCTCAGCGCACCTGAGTATCTCGATGCTCCGGTTGCCTGCATCGAACCGCGCTTTCTCGGTGACTACGCCGATGGCCTCGGCAATCGCTGGCAGGATCCGCACGCGCTGCGCTTTCACGGCAAAGGCGAAGTCAATCTGCCGTATCTGTCCGATGGCATGTGGTTCATGACCCAATTCCGGCGCTGGGGTTTGCTGCGCGAAGATCCGGATTACCTCGCCGTCGCCCGCCAGGTTCAGCAACTCGATCTCTACCGCGAGGCAGCCACGGCGGTCGGCGTTGCAGCGTGGGGAGCCGATATGCGCAGCAGCCAGTTGCTCGACGGCAAAGTCTGGGACGGTAGCGACCCGGCCGGTTACGCGCGCAGTTTCAAGCTGCACGCGTTGAGCGACGACACCGCCCTTCTCGCCCATCGCTGACAGGAGACCGCGAACATGTTGCGCATTCTGCTGATCAACGACACGGCAAAAAAAGTCGGACGCCTGAAAGCGGCGCTGACCGAGGCCGGTTTCGAGGTCATCGACGAATCCGGCCTGACCATTGACCTGCCCGCGCGCGTCGAAACGGTGCGCCCGGACGTGATCCTGATCGATACCGAGTCACCGAGCCGCGATGTCATGGAGCAAGTGGTGCTGGTCAGCCGCGATCAGCCTCGACCGATCGTGATGTTTACCGACGAACATGACCCGGGGGTGATGCGTCAGGCAATCAAGTCCGGGGTCAGTGCCTACATCGTCGAGGGCATTCACGCACAGCGTTTGCAGCCGATTCTCGATGTGGCGATGGCGCGCTTCGAGAGCGATCAGGCGTTGCGTGCGCAGTTGCAGGCGCGTGATCAGCAATTGGCCGAGCGCAAACGTATTGAGCTGGCCAAGGGGTTGTTGATGAAGATGAAGGACTGCAGTGAGGAAGAGGCTTACACCCTGATGCGACGGCAGGCGATGAGTCGGCAGCAGAAGCTGATTCAAGTGGCGGAGCAGATTATTGCGATGAGTGAGTTGCTCGGCTGAAGCCTTGTGTTGCCTGTCAGGGTCCCTTCGCGAGCAAGCCCGCTCCCACATTTGAAACTGCATCGCCCTGATGAATTGGCTTCGATCCCCTGCTGGAATGCATTCCCCTGTGGGAGCGGGCTTGCTCGCGAATGGCCGCACCTCGGTCTCAACTTGTTGGCACAAATCTCGCTATGTAAAACGCACAGGTAACCAACGGCGGTTGCCCCACCCACGACAAAGACGTCGCTCACCCGTTCGCCCCAACCGGCGCATCAGGTAGCGGCGTTTTTGCGTTTTGGCCCCACAGCTCGGGGCCGGTGGTGCGGCCGTGGCGGCGCCCCACTTGCTGTTGCATGACTCCTTTCGAGACTCTTTTCAGCTGAGGTGCGCGATGAATTCAAGCTTCTGGAAATCCGGCCACACCCCGACCCTGTTCGCGGCCTTCCTGTATTTCGACCTGAGCTTCATGGTCTGGTACCTGCTCGGCCCGCTGGCGGTGCAGATCGCCGCCGACCTGCACCTGACCACGCAGCAACGCGGCCTCGTCGTCGCCACGCCGATCCTCGCCGGCGCGCTGCTGCGCTTTATCATGGGCATGCTCGCCGATCGTTTGTCGCCGAAAACCGCCGGGCTGATCGGTCAGGTCATCGTGATTTGCGCTTTGTTCGGTGCCTGGAAAATCGGCATTCACAGCTACGAACAAGCACTGATCCTCGGCCTGTTCCTCGGCATGGCCGGCGCGTCTTTCGCTGTGGCCCTGCCGCTGGCCTCGCAATGGTATCCGCCGCAGCATCAGGGCAAAGCCATGGGCATTGCCGGTGCGGGCAACTCCGGCACCGTATTCGCCGCACTGCTCGCTCCGGTGCTGGCCGCCTCGTTCGGCTGGAGCAACGTCTTCGGCTTCGCTTTGATTCCGCTAATCCTGACGCTGATGTTGTTCGCCTGGCTGGCGAAAAACGCGCCGGAGCGGCCAAAAGCCAAAGCCATGACCGACTACTTCAAAGCCTTGGGCGACCGTGACAGTTGGTGGTTCATGTTTTTCTACAGCGTCACGTTCGGCGGCTTCATCGGTCTGGCCAGCGCCCTGCCCGGCTACTTCAACGATCAATACGGTTTGAGCCCGGTGACCGCGGGTTACTACACCGCCGCCTGCGTGTTCGGTGGCAGTCTGATGCGGCCGTTGGGCGGCGCGCTGGCGGATCGTTTCGGCGGCATCCGCACCTTGCTGGCGATGTACACCGTGGCAGCCATTTGTATAGCTGCTGTTGGGTTCAACCTGCCAAGTTCCTACGCCGCGCTGGCGCTTTTCGTCTGCACCATGCTCGGCCTGGGCGCCGGCAACGGTGCGGTTTTCCAACTGGTGCCGCAGCGTTTTCGCCTGGAGATCGGCGTGATGACCGGATTGATCGGCATGGCCGGCGGCATCGGCGGTTTTGCCTTGGCGGCAGGCATGGGCGCGATCAAACAAAGCACCGGCAGCTATCAACTGGCTCTGTGGTTGTTCGCCAGCCTCGGCGTGTTGGCGTGGTTTGGCCTGCACGGCGTCAAACGTCGCTGGAGAACCACTTGGGGCTCGGCAGCGGTGACGGCGGCGCGGGTCTGAGGCATCGATGGCCCTGCAACTGAGTTTCGCCGAAGCCAGCGCCATCGGTCCGCGTGCGGAGAATCAGGACGCTCTGCGTTCGATAACACCGGCGCCGGCGCTGGCGGCGAGCAAAGGTTATCTGTTCGCCATCGCCGACGGCGTCAGCCAGTGCGCCGATGGTGGCCTCGCCGCACGTTCGACCTTGCAGGCCCTGGCGCTCGACTATTACGCCACGCCGCAAACCTGGAGCGTGGCGCAGGCACTCGATCGCTTGCTGCTCGCGCAAAATCGCTGGTTGCAGGCCAATGGCGGTGGGCAACCGTTGCTCACCACTGTCAGTGCTTTGGTCATGCGTGGTCGGCGCTTTACCTTGGCCCACGCAGGAGATTGCCGGGTGTATCGCTGGCACGCCGACGGCTTGCAGCGAGTCACCGAGGACCACGTCTGGGAGCAGCCGGGCATGCAACACGTGCTCAAGCGTGCGCTCGGGCTGGATCAGCATCTGGTGCTGGATTTTCTCGACGGTGAATTGCGCGAGGGCGAGTGTTTCGTAATGCTCAGCGACGGGATCTGGTCGACGCTTGGAGATACCGCTATTGCGGCGATTCTGCGTGATCATCCGGATCTCGACAGCGCCGCACATACCTTGGTCAACGCCGCGCATCTGGCCGGCAGTCAGGACAACGCCAGTGCTTTGCTGGTGCGCGTCGATGCGGTCGGCGAGGCGAACATTGGCGACGCGCTGATTCATTTGCAGCAATGGCCGTTGCCGCCACCACTGAAACCCGGTCAGTCGTTCGAAGGCTGGCAGGTGCAAGGCATCGTCGCGCAGAGCCAGCAATCATTGCTGTATCGAGTGCTGGATGGACAAGGTCAGACCTGGCTTCTGAAAACCCTGCCCACGCGCTCCGCCGATGATTCCTACGCCGGGCAAGCGTTGCTGTCCGAGGAATGGTTTCTGAAACGGGTGGCCGGGCGGCATTTTCCTGAAGTCCACCCGTGCAGTCAGCGTCAGCATTTGTACTACGTGATGCGCGAATATTCCGGGACGACGCTGGCACAGCTTGGGCCTTTATCTTTGGCGCAATGGCAGGACATCGCCGAACGGCTGCTGCGTGCGGTCGGGTTGCTGCATCGACGGCAGATTCTGCATCGCGACATCAAACCGGAAAACCTGCATCTAGGTGACGACGGCGAACTGCGCTTGCTGGATTTTGGCCTGGCGTATTGTCCTGGGTTGTCCGAAGACGCGCCGTCGACGTTGCCGGGAACGCCGAGTTATATCGCGCCGGAAGCGTTTCGCGGTGATGCGCCGAGTGCGCAGCAGGATTTGTACGCGGTAGGCGTCACGCTGTATTTCCTGCTGACGGGGCATTATCCCTATGGCGAAATCGAAGCGTTTCAGCGACCGCGCTTTGGTCTGCCGGTGAGTGCCAGTCGTTTTCGGCCTGACTTGCCGGAATGGCTGGCGCAGAGCCTGGAACGCGGGGTTGCAGCCGATCCGCAGCAACGTTTTGAGACCGCTGAAGAATGGTTGCTGGTGCTGGAACAGGGTGAGCGGCGCAGTTTGAGTGTGCGGCCTCGGCCGCTGTTGGAGCGTGAGCCATTGAAGGTCTGGCGGACGATGGCGTTGCTGGCCTTGCTCGGGAATGTGGTGCTGCTGGTTTTGTTGTTTCATCAGCCCTGAAAAGATCGCAGCCTTCGGCAGCTCCTACAGTTGATTGCGTACACCTGTAGGAGCTGCCGAAGGTTGCGATCTTTTGATTCAGCGCTCCAAAAAAGCGCAACACGCCTCCAGAAAGTGCAGCGAGACATCTCCAATTGCGCAAATAGCCCAGCAACTACGGCGCCCGAGCCACTTGGCACAACCACTGCATTACCCCATTCAACACACACATAAAGCCCAGCCTTCAACGACGAAGGCTGCGCTTCCCGAGAGAACGGGACCAGGACAAAGGCGTCCTCGCTAGGCAACTAGCGGGACGCCTTTTTTGTTTGCGCAAAATTTCTCGAGCAAGGCCTGACTGCCCACAAGAGGCCAGCCCCAGCTCCCCGGAGAACCTGATGAAAAAACTCAAAATGGTGATGATCGGCAATGGCATGGCCGGGGTTCGCACCCTCGAAGAGCTGCTCAAACTGAGCAACGAGCTGTACGACATCACGGTCTTCGGCGCCGAGCCGCACACCAATTACAACCGCATCCTGCTCTCGCCGGTATTGGCCGGCGAGCAGACCTTCGAAGAGATCGTGCTCAACGACCTCGACTGGTATCTGCAAAACAACATCAAGTTGCTGCTCAACCGCAAAGTGGTGGAGATCGACCGGGTCAAACGCCGGGTGATCGCCGAGGACGGCACCGAAGCCGAATACGATCGCCTGCTGATCGCCACCGGTTCGACGCCGTTCATTCTGCCTATCCCCGGCAACACCTTGCACGGTGTGATCGGCTATCGCGACATCGCCGATACCCAGGCGATGATCGACACCGCGAAAACCCACAAGCACGCGGTGGTCATTGGCGGTGGCCTGCTTGGCCTCGAAGCGGCCAACGGCCTGATGCTGCGCGGCATGCACGTTACCGTCGTGCATATCGGCGAATGGCTGCTGGAGCGGCAACTGGACAAAACCAGTGGCCAACTGCTGCAAACCGCCCTCGAATCCCGAGGTTTGCATTTCCGGCTCTGCGAACAGACCCAAGCCCTGCACGACGCCGGCAATGGCCGGGTCGGCTCGGTGCAATTCAAAAACGGCGACATCATTCCCGCCGATCTGGTGGTGATGGCCGCTGGCATCCGCCCCAATACCGAACTGGCGGAAAAGGCCGGCATCCCGTGCAATCGCGGGATTCTGGTCAACGACACTTTGCAAACTTACGACCCGCGTATTTATGCCATCGGCGAATGCGCCAGCCATCGCGGCATTGCCTACGGCCTGGTCGCGCCGCTGTTCGAACAGGCCAAGGTTTGCGCCAACCACCTCGCGCAACTGGGGTTCGCCCGTTATCAGGGTTCGGTCACCTCGACCAAACTCAAAGTCACCGGCATCGACCTGTTTTCCGCTGGTGACTTCATGGGTGGCGAAGGTACGGAAACCATCACCCTCTCCGATCCGATTGGCGGCGTGTACAAAAAACTGGTGATCAAGGATGACGTGCTGGTCGGCGCCTGTCTGTACGGCGATACGGCAGATGGCGGTTGGTATTTCCGACAAATTCGTGAGAATCACGCCATCGGCGAGATCCGTGATCACCTGATGTTCGGAGAAAACGCATTAGGCGACGTAGGACATCAGGGCCAGGACAAAGCCATGGTCATGGCCGACACCGCCGAAGTCTGCGGCTGCAACGGCGTGTGCAAAGGCACCATTGTCAAAGCCATTCAGGAACACGGCTTGTTCAGTGTCGATGAGGTGAAGAAACACACCAAAGCCGCCAGCTCCTGTGGCTCCTGCGCCGGGCTGGTCGAGCAGATCCTGATCAACACCGTCGGTGGCGCGGCCGACGTCAAACCGAAAAGCGAAAAAGCCATCTGCGGTTGCAGTGATCTCAACCACGGGCAGATCCGTCAGGCCATCCGCGAAGAACATCTGCTGACCATCGCCGGCACCATGAGTTACCTCAACTGGCGCACGCCGAACGGCTGCGCCACCTGCCGCCCTGCCCTCAACTATTACCTGATTTCCACCTGGCCCGGCGAAGCCAAGGACGACCCGCAATCGCGCCTGATCAACGAACGCGCTCACGCCAATATCCAGAAGGACGGCACTTATTCGGTGGTACCAAGGATGTGGGGCGGCGTGACCAATCCTTCCGAGCTGAGGCGGATTGCCGATGTGGCCGACAAGTACAACGTGCCGATGGTCAAGGTCACCGGCGGTCAGCGTATCGATTTGCTCGGCATCAAAAAACAGGACCTGCCCGGCGTCTGGAAGGATCTCGACATGCCGTCCGGCCATGCCTACGGCAAATCCATCCGCACCGTTAAAACCTGCGTCGGCAGTGAGTTCTGCCGTTTCGGCACGCAGAACTCGACGCAACTGGGCATCGAGCTTGAGCACGACCTGTTCAACATGTGGTCGCCGCACAAAGTGAAACTGGCTGTCTCCGGATGCCCACGCAACTGCTCGGAAGCGGGGATCAAGGACGTAGGAATAATCGGCGTCGACTCCGGCTGGGAGATGTACATCGGTGGCAACGGCGGGATCAAAACCGAGGTCGCCGAATTCTTCGTCAAGCTGAAAACCGCCGAAGAAGTGCGCGAATACAACGGTGCGTTTCTGCAGCTGTATCGCGAAGAAGCCTTCTACCTCGAGCGCACCGTGCACTACCTGCAACGGGTCGGTATGGAGCACATCAAGAAAGCCGTGCTGGAAGATCCTGAGCGCCGCAAAGCCTTGAACGAACGCCTGCAATTCTCCCTGTCGTTCGAACAGGACCCGTGGAAAGAACGTCTGGTGCAGCCGCAACTGAAGAAAGAATTCGACGTGATCCCTGTGAAAAACCTGGAGGTGCCGGCATGAACTGGCTGGATATCTGTGCCCTCGAAGAGATCAACGCCCTCGGCTCGCGGATCATTGCCGGGCCGAAAGGTGACATCGCGATTTTTCGTACAAGTGACGATGAGGTTTTCGCTCTTGATGACCGCTGCCCGCACAAGGGTGGGCCGTTGTCGCAAGGTCTGATCTACGGCAAACGCGTGGCCTGCCCGCTGCACAACTGGCAGATCGACCTGCAATCCGGCGAGGCGCAGGCGCCAGACATCGGCTGCGCGCATCACCACCCGGCGCGGGTCGAGAACGGTCGGGTGCAGTTGGCCCTGCGGGAAGCCATCTGATGAACCGCCAGACGACCGCCTCGACCTGCTGTTATTGCGGGGTCGGCTGCGGCGTGCTGATCGAGCATGACGGCGAACGTATTTTCGGCGTCAGCGGCGATCCGGCGCATCCGGCCAACTTCGGCAAACTCTGCAGCAAAGGCTCGACGCTGCACCTGACCGGCGACCTCGCTGCCCGCGCGCTGCACCCGGAATTACGTCTGGGAAAAAACCTGGCGCGCAGTCGCACGGATTGGGACACCGCGCTGGAACATGCTGCCAACGTGTTCGCCGAGACCATCGCTGAACACGGCCCGGACAGCGTGGCGTTCTATATCTCCGGGCAACTGCTGACCGAGGACTATTACGCCTTCAACAAGCTGGCACGGGCGCTGGTCGGCACCAACAACATCGACAGCAATTCACGCCTGTGCATGTCGTCGGCGGTGGTCGGCTACAAGCGCAGCCTCGGCGCCGATGCCCCGCCGTGCAGTTATGAAGATCTGGAGCTAAGCGATTGCGTAATGATCGTCGGCAGCAACATGGCCTACGCCCATCCGGTACTTTTCCGTCGACTGGAAGAGGCAAAATCGCGTCGTCCACAGATGAAAGTCATCGTCATTGATCCACGGCGCACCGACACCTGTGACCTCGCCGATCTGCATCTGGCGATTCTTCCCGGCACCGATGTCGCTTTGTTCCATGGGATTTTGCACCTGCTGTTGTGGGAAGACTGGATCGACCGTGAATTCATCAAGGCGCACACCGAAGGCCTCGTGGAACTGAAGAGCCTGGTACGCGATTACACCCCGCAGATGGTGTCGCAACTGTGCGGGATCAGCGTCGAGCAATTGCAGCAATGTGCCGAATGGGTCGGCACGTCACCGAGTTATCTGTCGCTGTGGTGCATGGGTTTGAACCAGTCCACCGCCGGCAGCGCGAAAAACAGCGCATTGATCAATCTGCACCTCGCCACCGGGCAAGTCGGTCGGCCCGGTGCAGGACCTTTCTCTTTGACCGGTCAGCCGAATGCCATGGGTGGCCGCGAAACCGGCAGCCTGTCGAATCTGTTGCCGGGCCATCGCGACGCGGCCAACCCTGAGCACCGCGCGGAAGTGGCGGCTTATTGGGGTGTCGATCGGTTGCCGGAAAACACCGGAATGAGTGCGATCGAACTGTTCGAGCAGGTGCGCAACGGCAAGATCAAGGCGTTGTGGATCGCCTGCACCAACCCTGCGCAATCGATGCCCGATCAACACTCGGTGCGGGCAGCGCTTGAGGCCTGCCCGTTTGTGGTCCTGCAAGAAGCCTTTCGCACCACCGAAACCGCGGCGTTTGCCGATCTGCTGCTGCCCGCCGCCAGTTGGGGCGAGAAAGAAGGTTCGGTGACCAATTCCGAGCGGCGAATTTCCCACGTGCGCAAAGCCATTCTCCCACCGGGTGAAGCACGTCCGGATTGGGCAATCACGGTGGATTTCGCACAACGGCTGGAGAAACGTCTGCGTCCCGCAGCATCGAGCCTGTTCAAATTCGATCAGCCGTGGCAGTTGTTCGATGAATTCAAAGAGCTGACACGCGGGCGCGATCTGGATATGTCCGGGATCAGCCACGCCTTGATCGACCAGATCGGGCCGCAACAGTGGCCCTTCCCCACCGGCGCCCGGCAGGGAACCGTTCGCCTCTATGAAGACGGCGTTTTTCCTACGGCCAACGGACGCGCGCAGTTCATTGCCGAGCCGTATCGCGCTGCCAAAGAGCAGCGTGACGCGCGCTTCCCGTTGACGCTGATCACCGGCCGTCTGCGCGATCAATGGCACGGTATGAGCCGCACCGGCACCGCTGCGCAGTTGTTCGGGCATGTCAGCGAAGCGGTGTTGAGCCTGCACCCGGACGAATTGCGTCGGCAGCGTTTGCAGCCGGGTGATCTGGTCAATCTGAAAAGTCGTCGCGGCGCGGTGATCGTCGCGGTCGGCAGCGATGACGGTGTACGGCCGGGCCAGGCCTTTTTACCGATGCACTGGGGCGACCGGTTTCTCAAGGGCGGCGTCAACAGCCTGACCCTGTCGACCTTCGATCCGTTGTCGAAGCAGCCGGAACTCAAACACAGCGGTGTGCGCCTGGAACCGGTGAATTTGCCTTGGCAGCTTTTCGCACTGATCGAGGGTGATGTTCAACGGCATTTCGAGACGCTACGACCGCTCTGTGAGGCGTTTTCCTACGTAAGTCTCAGCCTTGTCGGACGTGAACGATCGGCATTGCTGATACGCGCTGCCAGCAGCGAGGCGCCGAATCCGCAATTACTCGCTGCTATCGACCAGTGCCTGTCACTGATCGACGGGCCGGTATTGGCCTATGACGATCCGCGTCGGGCTATCGGTAAACGGGTGCGCATCGAAAACGGCCGGATTACGGCGATTCGACTGGCCGGCGAAACCCTCGCGCAACATTGGTTGCAAAGCCTGTGGCTGGAGGGCCGTGCCGACGAGCAGTTGCGGCGTTGGCTGCTGGCGCCGATGAGTGCGCCACCGGGGAGCACCGGCGGGCAGGCCGCCGTGGATAAAACCCTGTGCAATTGCAGGAACGTCAGCTTCAACGCGGTCTGTACCGGCATTCGCCAAGGCCTGGATTTGCAGGGTTTGAAAAACAATTTGGGCTGCGGCACGCAATGCGGCTCGTGCGTCCCGGAAATAAAGCGCTTGCTGGCTGCCGAGTTGCAGCCGGTCGCCGTCATCTGATGAGGAGCACTGCATGAATGCAAAAGTCTGGCTGGTGGGCGCAGGCCCCGGCGACCCGGAACTGTTGACCCTCAAGGCCGTGCGCGCATTGCGCGAGGCGGCGGTGGTGCTGATCGATGACCTGGTCAACGACGCGGTGCTGGCGCACTGCCCTGGCGCGCGAATCATTGCCGTGGGTAAACGCGGTGGCTGCCGCTCGACACCGCAGGCGTTCATTCATCGGTTGATGCTGCGGTATGCCCGCCAGGGAAAGTGCGTGGTACGCCTCAAGGGTGGTGATCCGTGCATTTTCGGCCGTGGCGGTGAAGAGGCGCAGTGGCTGCGTGAACGCGGGGTTGAAGTGGAATTGGTCAATGGCATTACCGCCGGACTGGCCGGGGCGACGCAGTGCGACATTCCGCTGACGCTGCGCGGTGTGGCGCGCGGGGTAACGCTGGTGACTGCGCACACCCAGGATGACAGCCAATTGAACTGGCAGGCGCTGGCGCAGGGCGGCACGACGCTGGTGATTTACATGGGCGTGGCCAAGCTGGGCGAGATTCGCGATCAGTTGTTGGCGGGCGGGATGGCGGCGGATACGCCGGTGGCGATGATCGAGAATGCTTCGTTGCCGGAGCAGCGGGAATGCCGCAGTGCTCTGCGGGACATGGGAGAGGATGCGTGTGCGTTTGGACTGAAAAGCCCGGCGATTCTGGTGATTGGTGCGGTGGCGGCTGTTGCTGAAGAGCAAAAGATCGCAGCCTGCGGAAGCTCCTACAGCACGTGTGCAGATTTCATGTAGGAGCTGTCGCAGGCTGCGATCTTTTAAAGCTTCAAAGCCAAATCGCAGGCAAAGAAAAGCCCGGCCTAAGCCGGGCTTTTCTCAGAGCGGCAGCTAATTACTTAGCTTGAGCTTCAACCTGCGCTTCTACGCGACGGTTTACAGCGCGGCCAGCTTCAGTTTTGTTGTCAGCAACTGGGCGGGATTCGCCGTAGCCAACAGACTGAACGCGGGACGATTCAACACCGTACTGGTTGGTCAGAACTTGCTTAACGGCGTTTGCACGACGCTCGGACAGTTTCTGGTTGTAAGCGTCAGGACCGACGGAGTCAGTGTGACCTTCAACAGTAGTGGTGGTGGATGGGTACTGCTTCATGAAGTCAGCCAGGTTCTTGATGTCGCCGTAGCTGTTGGTTTTAACAACAGACTTGTCGAAATCGAACTTAACGTCCAGCTCAACACGAACAACTTCAGCAACTGCTGGGCAGCCATCAGCGTCAACAGTTACGTTGGCTGGGGTGTCCGGGCACTTGTCAACGTTGTCGCAAACGCCGTCGTTGTCGCTGTCGGAGCAGACTTCAGCTGGTGCTGGAACTGGAGCAGCAGCAGGCTTGGAGCCGCCACCGAAGTTCACACCGATACCAACGCTAGGAGCCCACTCGGTGTCGCCCTGGTCGATATTGTATTGAGCTTCAACGCCAGCACGGGCGTAGAAGTTCTCGGTGAAGTACAGCTTGGCACCAGCGCCCAGGTTAGCGAAGGTAGAACGGTTACGACCGTTCGAACCATTCTGGTCGATGCTCTGGTCGGAGAAACCGGCCGAGACGTATGGACGCAGCATGTCGCCTGGGTTGTTGAAGTGGTACAGAGCGTCCAGAGCGGTGTTAGCGCCTTTTACGTTCTTGCCATCGTCAGCACGCACGTTGTGCACTTCGTCGTAGCCCAGACGCAGTTCAACGTCGTCGGTCAGGAAGTAACCAACCGAACCACCGAAGAGGTTGCCGTTGTTCTTGAAGTTACGAGCGCTGTCGAATTGTTCTTTCTTTGCGAAGCCTTCGATTTCAACTGCGCCTTGGCCTTGTGCCAGAGCGCCGAACGAAGTGGCGGCAATCAGAGAACCAATGGCCAAGCCCAAGGTGTTTTTCAGTTTCATCCGTTAAATCCCCATCTGGTGATTGTGAAGCAGTCCCGCAAACCGGGGGACAACTCGGCGGCAAGTCTATCAGAACTTGCCTACACGTAAGAGATATTTGCGCTGAACTAAGTTTCAGCAATGCCTGCAAATTTCTCACGCAATTTATCTAGAGCACGTTTGTATCGCATTTTTGTCGCACTCAAACCCATGTGCATGATGTCTGCGATCTCCTGAAATTCCAGCTCTGCGACAAATCGTAGCACCAGAATTTCGCGGTCGATCGGGTTCACATACACCAGCCAGCGATCGAGTCCACCCTTCTCCTCGGCTTTAGGCGTCTTTTCTTCAGACGCTTCCTCGAGGGGGTCAAGACTCAATGCGTCCATCAAGCGACGCTTTCGCCGTTCCTTCCGATACTGCGTAATACATTCGTTGTACGTGATGCTATATAGCCATGTCTTGAACTTCGATTTCCCCTCGAAGTTCTTCAGGCCATACAGCACCTTCAACATGACTTCCTGACAGACATCGTCTGCGTCGCGATCGTTCCCAAGATATCTCGCGCAGACGTTAAATAATGTTCGCTGGTAACGCCGCATCAGTTCTTCATAAGCGCGCGTTACGTGAAAAAGCTCGGTATGCGAGCGCGCGACCAACTCCTCATCAGAGAGCTCGCGGGGGTCGTAGCGCGTAGATAGCGTTTGGGCTTTATTCAAAACAAGTCGTGCCGACAGTCAGGTCAATGTCCACCGCAACCAGCATCAGCTGGCATTTTGCGGCGGCATACATTAGCAGGGTTTGCCGGATTAGCGGCTACTCACATGCTGTTCCAGCAGGATCCGATTGGAGAGTGAGACTAGCTCACCCTCATCGGTCAGCAATGTGGTTTTAACCGTGCCGATCTCTTCGATCTGGCCTTCGACCTCGCCAACACGCACTTGTTGCCCAACCTGATACAACTCACGCACATAGATTCCCGCAAGAATCTGACCGGCAATTTCCCGGCTTCCCAAACCCATGGCCAGCGCAACCGCCAGACCAACGGTAATCAATACAATGACAATCACATGGTTCAGCAGGTCGGTCTTGACCTCAAGCTGACTGATCGCGACCGAGATGCTGATGATGATTACCAGCCCCTGAGCAATTCGCCCAAGCCCTGAAGCGTAGTCGAGCCCTACGCCTTCTGCCGCCCCGCGCACCAGCCCGTTGGCCAGTTGCGCGAGCAAAACACCTACCAGCAACACCAGGGCCGCACCGAATACTTTCGGCAGATACAGCGCCAACATATCCAGCGTAGCTGAAACTCGCTCAAGTCCAAGGGATTCTGCTGCAGAAACCAGGAAAATCAGCAGAACGAACCAATAGACGATTTTGCCGATGAGCGTCGAGATCGGCACTTGCAGCCCCGCGCGCGACATCAACTTGGTCAAACCGGTGCCGCCCATCAGGCGATCGAGACCCAGTTTGGCGAGCAATTTGGACAGCAAGGTATCGAGCAGCTTGGCCACAACGAAACCCAACAGCAGCACGACCAGTGCGCCGAACAGGTTCGGAATGAAGTTGGCTACTTTGGTCCACAACGCAGTCATTGCAGTGACGAGGCTCTGAGTCCAGAGGTCGAGTTCCATATTCAATCAGCCTTATCAGCAGTGCGAGCGGTAGGTTTACGAAGACGGGAAACCGGCGAGACATGCGCCGATCCATTATTCAGGGCAATCATCAGCGCGGGCAGCCAGCGGCCCAGCAGGCTAAACAGATCACCGGCGCCGACCTGGCGGTTGGCGGTTTTGAGTACGCGGCCCAGACAGGCATCGTCGTCGCGGCTGGACGGCGAAGCGTTGAGCATGTCACGCAAAGACTGTTCAAACGGATCGTGCATACGCACCTCTCGTGATGTCTGTGAAAGACGCGGGCAGATTTGCTCGGGTCACATGCGCCATCTTCAGACCCAGCGCAAACGACGAAATAACCACCACTGACCGAAGGCCAGGGCGAGCACCGTCAAACAGGCGATCAGGAAACCATAAGGGCTGCTGGAGAAGGGAATGCCGCCAACATTTATACCCAGCAGACCGGTGATGAAACTCATCGGCAAAAAGATGCAGGTGATGATCCCGAAGCGATACATCGTGCGGTTCATGCGCTCGCTCAAGCGCCGGTCTTCCGCCTCCAGCACAAGCCCCACGCGCTCTCGGGTCAATTCGAGCTCTTCGAGGTAGCGCGTCAAGCTGTTGTTCAATTCGTTCCAGTAGTCGGCATCGTCATCGACGAACCACGGCATTTTTATCCGCGTCAGTTGGCCGAAAATATCCCGCTGCGGTGCCAGGAAACGCTTCAGTCCGGCAGCCCTGCGCCGGATGTGCAAAATGGCGCCATGTTCGGGGGTATACCGTTCGTCGGCATCCATCTTTTCTTCTTCCTCATCGGCGATTTCCGAGAGGCAAGTGACCAGATCCTGCACCTTGTTGGTGAGGAACTGGGCCAGATAAAGGATCAGTTCCGACGCGGTTTTCGGGCCTTTGCCGTCGGCCAGTTCCGACAACAGTTCATCGGTGGCGCGCAATGGCCGTAACCGCAGGGAAATCACCCGTTGCGCGGAGGCGAAAATCCGCACCGAAACCATGTCTTCCGGCTCGGCACCCGGGTTGAGGTTGACCCCTCGCAAAAACAGCAGCAGCTCGGAATCCGGCAACGGCAACAAGCGCGGTCGAGTGTTCTCTTCCAGCAGCAGATCGCAGGTGAATTCGTTGAGACCGCTGGATTTGCGCAACCAGGTCTGGGTCTGCGGATGGCTGCGATCCCAATGCAGCCACAGGCTTTCGTGGGCCTGCAACTGCAAATCGTCGAGCTCAGTCCGGGCTATCGAACGCGCACCGCCTTTACCGTCCAGCACCAGGGCATGCACCAGCCCCCATTGCGCGTTTTCTTCCTCGAACATCCGCATCCCTTTGTCGAAATCTTATTCAGGCATTTTCAGCGGACTCGGCGAGATGATCACGCCGTTGTTGTCCGCATAAATGTATTGGCCCGGGTGGAACGTCACGCCGGCAAACGTTACCGGGACGTTAAGGTCGCCGATGCCGCGCTTGTCGGTTTTCATCGGGTGGCTGGCCAATGCCTGCACGCCCAGATCGGTCTGCGCGATAACGTCGACGTCACGGATGCAGCCGTAGATCACCAGCCCTTCCCAGCCATTTTTGGCGGCCTTCTCGGCGAGCATGTCACCCAGCAATGCACGGCGCAGTGAACCGCCGCCATCGACCACCAGCACCTTGCCATTGCCCTTGAGATCGACTTGTTCCTTGACCAGCGAGTTGTCTTCGAAACATTTGATGGTCACGATTTCGCCGCCGAAGGAATCACGGCCGCCGAAATTGCTGAACATCGGTTCCAGCACCTGCACCAGCTCCGGATAGGCGTCGCACAGGTCAGGCGTGAGGTAATGGTTCATCGAAAAACTCCTGTAACAAGGAAGACGATCAAGGATGACGCACTCTTTTGAGACGAGTTCCGGTGGTCGCTGTTTACCTTAGTTCATGCAATGGTCGCTGAACCAACCTGAACAAACGCTGAAACGTAATCGCTAAACAGCCACCCAATATGACCAGAACCAAACAATCCGTCATATCTTAGCCGCAAGCCGACTCGAACGAAATGGCCTTTTCCGAGCCTTCAGCTCAGACCGCCGCAGCCAGATCCGGCTTCTCGCCGCGCAATGGCGACGTTTGATCGCTCAGCCAGCGCGCCACCAACGGCCAGACTTCAGCTTGCGCCGCTTTGCTCACCAACATCTCGACATGGCCGAAATTATCGTGGAAGCCCTGCTCTCGCCCCAGATTGATGAATTGCTTGTGCTCGGAACCAACCTGCTCGAACAGCTTGCGACACGCCCACGTCGGATCCTGATGATCGCCCGCCGCACTCACCGCCAGCACCGGCACCTGAACGTTGGCCAGCCCTGCCCACCAATCCTTGTCCTTATCGCCAAAACGCCCGAACAAGCCGTACCAGCGCATGCTTTCGATGGCCAGGCCGATCGGCTCGTCCTCAGGGCCGCGCTTGAGACGCGAACCGGACAATTGCGCAAAGCGCTTGAGAATAAAGCGCCCGCTCCACTCCAGCGGCGGGATTTTCAGCGGCCAGTAAGTGCGGCTGACCTGCGTACCGAAAAACGCCGCCGAGGCTACGGCGGGCTCGCCAAGGTATTCGCCACCCAGCGCCGCCGCCAGCGTGATGCCACCCAGCGAATGACCGATCCAGTGTGGCACTTGCCCGCTCTGCTCACGCACGAACGCGGCAATCGCCGGCAGATCGTAGCGCGCGTAGTCCGCGACACGGTTGCGCCGGTATTCCTCGTTGCGTTGCGACAAGCCGTGGCCACGCATCTCCGGAATCCACACGTCGAAGCCCAGTCGCGTCAGGTACGCGCCCAATCCCAGGCCTTTGGGAGAAAACCAGAAGCGTCGATTGGAAAAACTGCCGTGCAACAGAATCACCGGCACACCGCGTGGCGCCGAGTCATCGGCCATGCCCAGACGGGTGACGGCGATCTCCACGGACCAGTCAGGGCTGTTGCCGGGTTTCAAACGATAGACGTCTTCGCTCAGATCGCCGCGCCGTTCGGCGCTGATCAGGGCGACAGGAAATAGGTTGCTGCTGCTTTGCATAATGCTCTTGCACAAAAAAGGGCGGCATCCGAAGGCGCTCGCCCTGTTTGAATCACCTAAGGAACCGAATCGTGTGGGAGCGAGCCTGCTCGCGAAAGCGGTGTATCTGCCAACATTCATATCGAATGTTAATCCGATTTCGCGAGCAGGCTCGCTCCCACAGGGGATGCGGGCCGTTCACATATTGATTAAGCCTGCGCTTGGCCTTCGGCAAGGAAGAACCAGGTTTCCAGCACGGAGTCCGGGTTCAGCGACACGCTTTCGATGCCCTGCTCCATCAGCCACTTGGCCAGATCCGGGTGATCCGAAGGACCCTGACCGCAGATACCGATGTACTTGCCAGCCTTGTTGCACGCGGCAATCGCGTTGGCCAACAGCTTCTTGACCGCCGGATTACGCTCGTCGAACAGGTGCGCGATGATACCGGAGTCGCGGTCCAGGCCCAGGGTCAGCTGAGTCAGGTCGTTGGAACCGATCGAGAAACCGTCGAAGAATTCGAGGAATTCTTCAGCAAGGATCGCGTTGGACGGCAGTTCGCACATCATGATGATGCGCAGACCGTTTTCGCCGCGCTTCAAGCCGTTTTCGGCGAGCAGATCGATGACCTGGCTGGCTTCGCCCAAGGTACGCACGAACGGCACCATGATTTCGACGTTGGTCAGGCCCATCTCGTTGCGTACACGCTTCAGCGCGCGGCATTCGAGTTCGAAGCAGTCACGGAACGATTCGCTGATGTAACGCGAAGCGCCACGGAAACCCAGCATCGGGTTTTCTTCTTCCGGCTCGTAGAGCTTGCCGCCGATCAGGTTGGCGTATTCGTTGGACTTGAAGTCCGACAGACGCACGATGACTTTTTTCGGCGTGAACGCTGCAGCGAGGGTGCTGATGCCTTCCACCAGTTTGTCGACATAGAAACCGACCGGATCGTCGTAACCGGCGATGCGCTTGTCGACGCTGTCCTTGATTTCCTGTGGCAGACCGTCGTAGTTCAACAGCGCTTTCGGGTGCACCCCGATCATGCGGTTGATGATGAATTCCAGACGGGCCAGGCCGACACCGGCGTTCGGCAGTTGCGCGAAGTCGAAGGCGCGGTCCGGGTTGCCGACGTTCATCATGATCTTGAACGGCAGCTCCGGCATGGCGTCGACGGAGTTCTTCTTGATGTCGAAGCCCAGCTCGCCTTCGAAGATGTAACCAGTATCGCCTTCGGCGCAGCTCACGGTCACACCCTGGCCATCCTTGAGCAGTTGGGTGGCGTTGCCGCAACCGACCACTGCCGGAATGCCCAGCTCACGCGCGATGATCGCCGCGTGGCAGGTACGCCCGCCACGGTTGGTGACGATGGCGCTGGCGCGTTTCATCACCGGTTCCCAGTCCGGGTCGGTCATGTCGGAAACCAGTACGTCGCCCGGCTGGACTTTGTCCATCTCGGAGACGTCCTTGATGATCCGCACTTTGCCGGCGCCGATGCGCTGGCCAATCGCGCGACCTTCAACCAGCACGGTGCCGGTTTCTTTCAACAGGTAACGTTCCATGACGTTGGCCTGGGTGCGGCTTTTCACGGTTTCCGGACGGGCCTGCACGATGTACAGCTTGCCGTCGTCACCGTCCTTGGCCCACTCGATGTCCATCGGGCACTGATAGTGCTTCTCGATGATCATCGCTTGCTTGGCCAGCTCGCTGACTTCAGCGTCGGACAGGCAGAAACGTGCACGCTCAGCCTTGTCGACATCGACAGTCTTGACCGAACGACCGGCCTTGGCCTCGTCGCCGTAGATCATCTTGATGGCTTTGCTGCCAAGGTTGCGACGCAGGATCGCCGGACGACCGGCCTCCAGCGTGCCCTTGTGCACGTAGAACTCATCCGGGTTCACCGCGCCCTGGACGACGGTTTCGCCCAGGCCGTAGGCACCGGTGATGAACACCACGTCACGGAAGCCGGATTCGGTATCGAGGGTGAACATCACGCCGGCGGTGCCGGTTTCCGAACGCACCATGCGCTGCACGCCAGCCGACAGGGCGACCAGTTTGTGGTCGAAGCCCTGGTGCACGCGGTAGGAAATCGCACGGTCGTTGAACAGCGACGCGAACACCTCTTTGGCGGCGCGGATAACGTTTTCCACACCACGGATGTTCAGGAAGGTTTCCTGCTGACCGGCGAACGAAGCGTCCGGCAAGTCTTCGGCGGTGGCGGAAGAACGCACGGCCACGGCCACATCAGGGTTGCCGGCCGACAGCGCGGCGAACGCGGTGCGGATCTCGGCATTGAGTTTTTCAGGGAATTCGGCGTCCATGATCCATTGACGGATCTGCGCGCCGGTCTTGGCCAGGGCGTTGACGTCGTCGACGTCGAGCGCGTCGAGGGCCGCGTGGATCTGGTCGTTGAGGCCACTCAGTTCGAGGAAATCACGATAAGCCTGAGCCGTCGTGGCGAAGCCGCCGGGGACCGAAACACCGGCGCCTGCCAGGTTACTGATCATCTCGCCCAGGGATGCGTTCTTGCCCCCCACATGCTCAACATCGTGTTTGCCGAGCTTATCGAGGGAAACTACGTACTCTACCAAGGTGATCTCTCCACTAACTGTGTTGGAAAAGCTCAGAAACCGGCTGCTCGGGGGAGCGTTGGCCGGTTGTATGGCCTGGACCTGGAAAATAAGTGAGAATGCGGGCCAGTCGCGGCCGACAAATCGCGCCTATCATATCCAAGATTGATGACTAGCTTAAGGCCCAAGGTGCAAATGAAACGATCTGCTTTCTTCATCTCCGATGGCACCGGCATCACTGCCGAAACCCTGGGTCAAAGCCTTCTGGCGCAGTTCGAAAACATTACCTTCAGCAAATTCACGCGACCGTACATCGACAGCGTTGAAAAAGCGCGGGCCATGGTACAACAAATCAACAAAGCCGCTGAAACCGACGGCTTTCGTCCGATCATCTTCGACACCATCGTCAATCAGGACATCCGTGAGATTCTCGCAACGTCCAATGGTTTCATGATCGACATTTTCTCGACCTTCCTCGCCCCGCTGGAGCAGGAACTGACCGAGCATTCTTCCTACACCGTCGGCAAATCCCATTCCATCGGGCACAACTCCAATTACATGGAGCGCATCGAGGCGGTGAACTTCGCCCTCGACAACGATGACGGCGCGCGCACGCACTATTACGACAAAGCCGACCTGATACTAGTGGGCGTGTCGCGTTGCGGTAAGACACCGACGTGCCTGTACATGGCCATGCAGTTCGGCATCCGCGCGGCCAACTATCCGCTGACCGAAGACGACATGGAGCGCCTGACCCTGCCAGCCGCCCTGCGCGCGCATCAGCACAAGCTGTTCGGCCTGACCATCGACCCGGATCGCCTCACCGCAATCCGCAACGAGCGCAAGCCCAACAGCCGCTATTCGAGTTATGCGCAGTGCGAATTTGAAGTGCGCGAAGTGGAGAACCTGTTCCGCCGCGAGAACATTCCGCACATCAATTCGACGCATTTTTCGGTGGAAGAGATTTCGGCGAAGATTTTGGTGGAGAAAGGCGTCGAACGGCGCTTCAAGTAGATTTGTGGGGGCTGGGCTGACGCCTTCGCGAGCAGGCTCGCTCCCACAGGGGAATGCATTCCAACTGAAAGAATGCGGTCCACTGTGGGAGCGAGCCTGCTCGCGAAGAAAGATTACACGGTCTCGGTTAATGCCCTGGTCAACGCTTCGAACCCGCCGAGCAACAAACGGTCATCCCCCACCGCATTACACACACTCACCCGAATGAACTGCGGCACCGCGCCATGCCCGACCGCAAATGATTCGGCAGTCGCCACCAGATAATTGTTCTCCTTCAACTCCGCCGCAATCTGCGACGCCCGCCACAACTCAGGCACTTCTAACCAGAAATGCGGGCTGTAGGTGTGAGTCTTGTAATTCAGGCCCTTGAGCACCGGCGCGACCAACGCTTTACGCCGGCCGATCTCGTTGATCTGTTCATCCAGCAAATGCTCGGCCATGCCGTTTTCGATCCACAGGCTCGCCACTTCCATCGATAACGGATTGGCCATCCAGCAGGTGCTGCGAATGGCTGAACTGATCCGCCCGATCAACGCTTGCGGTGCATGCAGATAACCCACGCGCAGCCCCGCTGAAACAGCCTTGCTCAAACTGCCGATCAGTATCGAACGCTCCGGAGCGAAATGGCTCAGGGGGGACGGGCGCTGGCGATCCAGTACCGCATGGGCTTCGTCCTCGATGATCAGCAGATTGTGCTGGCGGCAGATCTCGGCAATCGCCTCGCGCCGGGTGATCGACATGACAGCGGCCGTAGGATTCTGGATGGTCGGCGTGCAATACAGCGCCGATACGCGATGCTGACGGCAAATGTCTTCCAGCGCTGACGGCAACAGTCCTTCGTCGTCCATCGCAGCACCGATAAGTTTTATCCCGAGCTGGCGTGCGACGCTGATCAATCCCGGGTAGGACAAATGCTCGGTGACAACGCTGTCGCCGGCCTTGAGCAGCCCCATCAGCGCGCAGAGCAAACCATGCTGACCGCCGTTGACGCACAGCACCTGATCGGCGTGCGGCACGAAGTCGCCATGGCTGAGCCAGACCGCCCCCGCCACCCGATGCCGCGCCATGCCGCCCTCGGCGGTGTACCCGGTCAATTGGCGCAACACGCCCGGCTCATTGGCGAGATCCTGCAGGCTCTGGCTCAGGAAGGTGGTTTCCTGCCCCGGAATCGGCTGATTCCGACTCATGTCGAAGCAGGTTGGCGGCTCATCGCTGACGTTGCGAAAGCCTTTGTCCTGCGCCCGCTCCATCCCACGCTGGGACACATAAGTGCCATCGCCGACGCGAGCGACGACCAGGCCGACACGTTCCAGCTCACCGTATGCACGACTGATGGTGCCAATGGTCACGCTCAGGCTGTCGGCCAACAGCCGGTGCGGCGGCAATTTGCAGCCAACCTCGATCACGCCTTCATCAATCGCCTGCGCGACGCCGTCGGCGAGGCGCTTGTACTTCACACCGACGCCGTTGACGAGGCCGTCACGGAGGATTGACACCATGGCAATACTTACTTTGACAGTCATTGTCACCCCGAATAGCGTGCTGAAAACAGGTTCAATCAGCAATAAACCTTTTCATTGATCAGGTCAATTCCACCGTTCGGAGCATGCCGCCATGTCGACCGCCATCAGCACCCCCATCAACATCAGCAAACCCTGGCTCGCCGGATTGCTCACCAGCGCGCTGTTCCTGATCGTCTGCCTGAGTTGGGGTACGACGTGGCTGGGGATCAAGATTGCTGTTGAAAGCGTGCCGCCACTGACCGCCGCCGGCCTGCGCTTTCTGATCGCGTTTCCGCTGTTCCTCAGCTTCGCCCTTTTGCGCAAGGAACCGCTGCTGTTTCCGCGCCAAAGCCGCTGGTTTTTTGTCTTCGTCACGCTGAGCTACTTCAGTCTGCCGTATTACCTGCTCAACTACGGCGAGATGCACGTGTCGTCCGGCCTGACGGCGCTGCTGTTCAGTTGCATGCCGGTGTTTATCCTGCTGTTTTCCGCGCTGTTTCTGCGCGAGAAAATCTATCCGTCGCAAATGCTCGGCATCGCCATCGGTTTCGGCAGTCTGTTCATGATCATCCGCAGCCAGGGCCTGCATCTGGATCAGGCGGAATGGCTGGGCGTACTGGCGATTCTGTGTGCGGCGGTGATGCATGCGCTGTGCTACGTGGTGACGAAAAAACACGGCAGCGCGATCAGCGTAATCACTTACAACACGTTGCCCATCGGCATTGCCGGGGCGATGTTATTTATTGTCGGCTTGAGTGTTGAGGCGCCGGTGTTTAGCGACGTGACCACACGTTCGTGGGGAGCCCTGCTCTACCTGGGACTGGTGGCGTCGGTGGGCGGATTCATCGTTTATTTTTTGCTGCTGAAACGCCTGAGCCCGATCATTCTGTCGTTCGTGTTTATCATTTTCCCGGTGTTCGCCGTGATCATCGGCGCCTGGTATGAAGGGCAAGCATTGTCGCGGGAATTGATGATCTATTCGGCGATCCTGTTGAGCGGGTTTGCCATCACCAAATTGCCCATCGAAAAATGGCGGACACGGTCCGTGTAGGAGCTGCCGAAGGCTGCGATCTTTTGATCTGGATTGTAAAAAACAAGATCAAAAGATCGCAGCCTGCGGCAGCTCCTACATGGGCGTGGTTGTAACTTCAGAGGGCGAACAGGTCGACGAAGCGGTTGACCGGGGTGGACTCGAGTCGGGTTTGATCCTTGCACAGTGTGAAAATTTCGCCACTGCGCTGCCCGGTAAAACGCGTCGTGAGATTGGCTTTGAACTTGTCCTCCAGCAATGGAATGCCCTCGGCACGGCGACGGCGGTGACCAATCGGGTATTCCACCACAACGTTTTCGGTGCTGCTGCCATCCTTGAAAAACACCTGCACGGCGTTGGCAATCGAGCGCTTGTCGGGCTCGAGGTATTCGCGGGTGAAACGCGGTTCTTCGACGATGACCATTTTTTCGCGCAGCACATCGATGATCGGATGCGCCTTGTGGAAATCGTCTTCGTATTGCTCGGCGACCAGATTGCCGAACGCCAATGGCACCGCAGTCATGTACTGGATGCAATGATCGCGGTCGGCGGCGTTGGCCAGCGGCCCGACTTTGGAAATGATGCGGATCGCCGATTCGTGGGTGGTGATGACGATCCGGTCAATTTCGTGCAGGCGATTGCGCACTTGTGGGTGCAACGTCACCGCTGCTTCGCAGGCGGTTTGCGCATGGAACTCCGCGGGGAAGCTGATCTTGAACAGGACGTTTTCCATCACGTAACTGCCGAATTCGCGCGAGAAAGTGAACGCACGTTTGTCCTGCGGTTTCAGCGCCAGATCGTTGTTGGTGTGGCTGAACAGCACGTCATAAAAGCCCCACTGTTTTGCCGTCAGCACCCCGGGAATGCCCATCTCGCCGCGCAGGGCGATATCAGCCAGGCGCACGCCACGACTCGACGCATCCCCGGCCGCCCAGGATTTGCGCGAACCGGCATTCGGTGCATGACGGTAAGTGCGCAACGCCTGCCCGTCAGCAAACGCATGGGACAACGCCGACAGCAGTTGCTCGCGATTGGCGCCCATCAGTTTCGCGGTGACCGCCGTTGAGGCGACTTTCACCAGAATGACGTGATCGAGTCCTACGCGGTTGAAGGAGTTTTCCAGGGCGATGACACCCTGAATCTCGTGCGCCATGATCATCGCTTCGAGTACATCGCGAACCGTCAGCGGTGCTTCAGCGTTGGCCACGCGTTTCTGCGACAAATGATCGGCCACCGCGAGAATTCCGCCGAGGTTGTCGGAGGGATGGCCCCATTCGGCGGCGAGCCAGGTGTCGTTGTAGTCGAGCCAGCGGACGATGCAGCCGATGTCCCACGCGGCTTTGACCGGGTCGAGGCGATAGGACGTGCCGGGAACTCGTGCGCCAAACGGCACAACGGTGCCTTCAACGAGAGGTCCAAGGTGTTTGGTGCATTCGGGAAAACGCAGGGCCAGCAGGCCGCAGCCTAAAGTGTCCATCAGGCAGTTGCGGGCGGTGTCGAGGGCTTCGGCAGATGCGGTTTTGAAGGTCAGGACGTAGTCGGCGATGTCCTGCAGGACAGGGTCGTAGTCGGGGCGGTTGTTCAGGTCGACGTTGGCGCTCATGTTCGATTCACTCTTGAAGTGGTTCGTTGATGGGACCTCGGTTCAGGGCTAACGATTTCTTGTTGTTGAAATGCAATCCACTGTGGGAGCGGGCTTGCTCGCGAAGGCGGAGTGTCATTATTGGAGATGTCGACTGACACTCCGCCTTCGCGAGCAAGCCCGCTCCCACATTGGGTTCTGTGTTGGGTCAGAAGGAATCGCCGGGGACGCGTACATAGCCTTCCATCAGCACCCGAGCACTGCGGCTCATAATGGCTTTTTTGACGATCCACTCGCCGTTTTCCAGGCTGGCTTCAGCGCCGACGCGCAACGTTCCGGACGGATGCCCGAAGCGCACGGCATTGCGTTCAACGCCACCTGCCGCGAGGTTCACCAACGTGCCGGAAATGGCTGCCGCCGTACCAATCGCCACAGCCGCCGTGCCCATCATTGCGTGGTGCAACTTGCCCATCGACAACGCACGCACCAGCAAATCCACATCCCCGGCAGCAATCGCTTTGCCACTGGACGCCACGTAATCCGCAGGCTTGGCAACGAACGCAACTTTCGGCGTGTGCTGCCGTTTCGCCGCTTCATCCAGATTGGCAATCAGGCCCATGCGCAGCGCGCCATAAGCACGAATGGTCTCAAACATCTGCAACGCTTGCGGATCGCTGTTGATCGCGCCTTGCAGCTCGGTGCCGGTGTAACCGATGTCTGCGGCGTTGACGAAAATCGTCGGGATGCCGGCGTTGATCATCGTCGCTTTGAACGTGCCGACACCCGGCACTTCCAGCTCATCGATCAGGTTGCCGGTAGGAAACATTGAGCCACCGCCGCCCTCTTCTTCCGCCGCCGGGTCCATGAATTCAACCTGCACTTCGGCGGCCGGAAAGGTCACGCCGTCGAGTTCGAAATCACCGGTCTCCTGCACTTCGCCATTGGTGATCGGCACATGGGCGATGATGGTTTTGCCGATGTTGGATTGCCACACGCGCACCACCGCCACACCGTTGTGCGGAATGCGGCTGGCATCGACCAGGCCGTTGCTGATGGCGAACGAACCGACCGCTGCCGAAAGGTTGCCGCAGTTGCCGCTCCAGTCGACGAAAGGCTTGTCGATGGATACCTGGCCAAACAGGTAATCGACGTCGTGATCAGCCTTGATGCTTTTCGACAGGATCACGGTTTTGCTGGTGCTCGAAGTCGCGCCGCCCATGCCGTCGATCTGCTTGTCGTACGGGTCGGGGCTGCCGATCACGCGCAGCAAAAAAGCGTCGCGAACCGGGCCGGGAATCTGCGCCGCTTCGGGCAAATCCTTGAGGCTGAAAAACACGCCTTTGCTGGTGCCGCCGCGCATGTAGGTAGCGGGGATTTTGATCTGCGGTGCGAAAGTAGCTGCGTGAGCCATGGTGCTCCTTATCCACAGGCGTGAGACCGAAATCTCACGCCTGCATCAGTAGATTTAAACGGCAACCGCCGACTCTTCGAGGAAGTCCTGGGCGAAGCGTTGCAACACGCCGCCGGCCTCGTAGATCGACACTTCTTCAGCGGTATCCAGACGGCAGGTCACCGGCACATCAACGCGCTCACCGTTCTGGCGATGGATCACCAGCGTCAGGTCCGCACGCGGTTTGCGCTCGCCGATCACGTCGTAGGTTTCGCTGCCGTCGATGGCCAGCGTGTGCCGGTCGGTGCCCGGCTTGAACTCCAGCGGCAACACGCCCATGCCCACCAGGTTGGTGCGGTGAATGCGCTCGAAACCTTCAGCTGCAATCGCTTCGACACCGGCCAGACGCACGCCTTTCGCCGCCCAGTCACGGGACGAACCCTGACCGTAATCGGCGCCGGCGATGATGATCAGCGGCTGCTTGCGCTCCATGTAGGTTTCGATGGCTTCCCACATGCGCATGACCTTGCCTTCCGGCTCGACGCGCGCCAGCGAACCCTGTTTGACCTTGCCGTTTTCCACGACCATTTCGTTGAACAGTTTCGGGTTGGCGAAGGTTGCGCGCTGGGCGGTCAAGTGGTCGCCACGGTGCGTTGCGTAAGAGTTGAAGTCCTCTTCCGGCAGGCCCATTTTCGCCAGGTATTCGCCAGCGGCGCTGTCGAGCATGATCGCGTTGGATGGCGACAGGTGATCGGTGGTGATGTTGTCCGGCAGCACCGCCAGCGGGCGCATACCCTTCAACGGACGCGCGCCGGCCAGTGCGCCTTCCCAGTACGGCGGACGGCGAATGTAGGTGCTCATCTCGCGCCAGTCGTACAGCGGCGTGACTTTCGGGCCGGTGTCTTCGTGGACGGCGAACATCGGAATGTAGACCTGGCGGAATTGCTCAGGCTTGACCGAAGATTTCACCACAGCGTCGATTTCTTCGTCGCTCGGCCAGATGTCCTTCAGGCGGATTTCCTTGCCGTCGACCACGCCCAACACGTCCTTCTCGATGTCGAAACGGATGGTCCCGGCGATGGCGTAAGCGACCACCAGTGGCGGCGAAGCGAGGAACGCTTGCTTGGCGTACGGGTGGATGCGGCCGTCGAAGTTGCGGTTACCGGAAAGCACGGCGGTGGCGTACAGATCGCGGTCAATGATTTCTTGCTGGATCACTGGATCGAGCGCGCCGGACATGCCGTTGCAGGTGGTGCAGGCAAAGGCGACGACGCCGAAACCGAGCTGTTCCAGCTCAGTGGTCAGCCCCGCTTCGTCGAGGTACAGCGCGACGGTTTTCGAACCCGGCGCCAGCGAGGATTTCACCCACGGCTTGCGGGTCAGGCCAAGCCTGTTAGCGTTGCGCGCGATCAGGCCGGCGGCGATCACGTTGCGCGGGTTGCTGGTGTTGGTGCAACTGGTGATGGCGGCGATGATCACGGCACCGTCAGGCATTTGCCCGGGGATTTCTTCCCACTGACCGGAGATGCCTTTGGCCGCCAGATCCGAGGTCGCGACGCGGGCGTGCGGGTTGCTCGGGCCGGCCATGTTGCGCACCACCGAGGACAGATCGAAGCTCAAACCACGCTCGTATTGCGCGCCTGTCAGGCTGTCGGCCCACAGGCCGGTGAGCTTGGCGTATTGCTCGACCAACTGCACTTGCTGGTCTTCACGACCGGTGAGTTTCAGGTAATCGATGGTCTGCTGGTCGATGTAGAACATCGCCGCCGTGGCGCCGTATTCCGGGGCCATGTTGGAGATGGTTGCGCGGTCGCCGAGGGTCAGCGCCGCGGCGCCTTCGCCGAAGAACTCCAGCCATGCGCCGACGACTTTCTGTTTGCGCAGGTATTCGGTCAGCGCCAGCACCATGTCGGTGGCAGTGATGCCCGGTTGCAGCTTGCCGGTCAATTCGACGCCGACGCTTTCTGGCAGGCGCATCCACGAGGCGCGGCCGAGCATCACGCTCTCGGCTTCGAGGCCGCCGACACCAATGGCGATCACGCCCAAGGCGTCGACGTGCGGGGTGTGGCTGTCGGTGCCGACGCAGGTGTCGGGGAACGCCACGCCCTCACGAACCTGAATCACCGGAGACATTTTCTCCAGGTTGATCTGGTGCATGATGCCGTTGCCTGGCGGGATCACATCAACGTTCTTGAAGGCTTTTTTGGTCCAGTTGATGAAGTGAAAACGGTCTTCGTTGCGACGGTCTTCGATGGCGCGGTTTTTCTCGAACGCCTGTTTGTCGAAGCCGCCCGCTTCCACCGCTAGCGAATGGTCGACGATCAATTGCGTCGGCACCACCGGGTTGACTTGCGCCGGGTCACCGCCCTGCAACGCGATCGCGTCGCGCAGGCCAGCGAGGTCGACCAGCGCGGTCTGGCCGAGAATGTCGTGGCAGACCACACGCGCCGGGAACCACGGGAAATCGAGGTCGCGTTTGCGCTCGATCAGTTGCTTGAGGGAATCGGTGAGCGTGGCCGGGTCGCAGCGACGCACGAGGTTTTCCGCCAGCACGCGGGAGGTGTACGGCAGGGTGTCGTAACTGCCGGGCTGAATCGCCTCGACAGCCGCACGGGCGTCGAAATAATCCAAAGGGCTGCCGGGCAGGGTTTTGCGGAATTCTGTGTTCATCGGGTCAGGACTCGGGTCACGGTAGTTGCAAAGGGTGGGCGCAACACCGGTATTGAATTCAACTCGGTCAACTGTGGGAGGGGGCTTGCTCCCGAATGCGGAGTGTCATTCAACGAATGTGTCGACTGATACACCGCTTTCGCGAGCAAGCCCGCTCCCACATGGGTTTCCGGTTTATCCAGTTACCTGTGTGGCAGCGTCACCATTCAGCGACGTTCGATTGGCACGAACTTGCGCTGTTCGACGCCGATGTATTCGGCGCTTGGGCGGATGATGCGGTTGTTGGCGCGCTGTTCGAACACGTGCGCAGCCCAGCCGGTCAGGCGCGAGCAAACGAAGATCGGCGTGAACAGCTTGGTCGGGATACCCATGAAGTGGTACGCCGAGGCATGGTAGAAATCGGCGTTCGGGAACAATTTCTTCTGCTCCCACATGGTCTTGTCGATGGCTTCCGAGACCGGAAACAGCACCTTGTCACCGACTTCGTCAGCGAGCTTTTTCGCCCAGCCCTTGATCACTTCGTTGCGCGGATCACTGTCCTTATAGATCGCGTGGCCGAAGCCCATGATCTTGTCCTTGCGCTCGAGCATGCCGAGGGTGCCTTTGATCGCCTCTTCCGGCGACGAGAAGCGTTCGATCATTTCCATCGCCGCTTCGTTGGCGCCGCCGTGCAACGGGCCGCGCAGCGAACCGATGGCGGCGGTTACGCAGGAATACAGATCGGACAGGGTCGATGCGCAAACGCGAGCGGTGAAAGTCGAGGCGTTGAATTCGTGCTCGGCGTAAAGGATCAGCGAGACGTTCATCACTTTCACGTGCAGTTCGCTCGGCTTCTTGTCGTGCAACAAGTGCAGGAAGTGGCCGCCGATGGTCGGCTCGTCGCTGACGCAATTGATGCGTTTGCCGTCGTGGCTGAAGCGATACCAGTAGCACATGATCGCCGGGAATGCGGCGAGCAAGCGGTCAGTCTTGTCGCGCTGTTCGGAGAAGTCTTTCTCCGGCTCGATATTGCCAAGGAACGAGCAACCGGTGCGCATCACGTCCATCGGGTGGGCGTCGGCGGGGATGCGTTCGAGCACTTCTTTCAGCGCTGGCGGCAGGTCGCGCAGCTTGCTCAGCTTGCCTTGGTATTCGTCGAGTTGCGCTTTGGTCGGCAGCTCGCCATAAAGCAGCAGGTACGCGACTTCTTCAAATTGTGCATCGGCTGCCAGTTCGCGCACGTCGTAGCCGCGATAGGTCAGCCCGGCACCGGCCTGGCCCACGGTGGACAGTGCGGTTTGCCCGGCAACCTGGCCACGGAGCCCGGCGCCACTGAGTACTTTTGCTTCGGCCATTGTTGTCTCCATTTTCTTGAATTTGTAGGGGAAACGTGTGGGAGCGGGCTTGCTCGCGAAAGCGCTGGATCAGTCGACATCAATGTTGGATGTCAGTCCGTCTTCGCGAGCAAGCCCGCTCCCACAGGGGTCTTGTTCAGCCTTTCTTTTGTGCAAACAACGCATCGAGCTTCTGCTCGAACGTGTGGTAATCGATGCGATCGTAAAGCTCCATGCGAGTCTGCATGGTGTCGATGACATTCTGCTGCGTGCCGTCGCGGCGGATCGCGGTGTAAACGTTTTCGGCAGCCTTGTTCATCGCGCGGAACGCCGACAGCGGATACAGCACCAGCGACACGTCGGCGCCAGCCAGTTGCTCGGTGGTGTACAGCGGCGTCGAACCGAACTCGGTGATGTTGGCCAGAATCGGAGCTTTCACGCGGTTGGCGAACAGTTTGTACATCTCCAGCTCAGTGATGGCTTCCGGGAAAATCATGTCAGCGCCAGCCTCGATGCACGCTGCTGCGCGATCGAGTGCCGATTCCAGACCTTCCACCGCCAGCGCATCGGTACGCGCCATGATCACGAAGCTGTCGTCGGTACGCGCGTCGACGGCGGCTTTGATACGGTCGACCATTTCCTGCTGGCTGACGATCTCTTTATTCGGACGGTGGCCGCAGCGTTTGGCGCCGACCTGATCCTCGATGTGAATCGCCGCCGCGCCGAACTTGATCATCGACTTGACCGTGCGCGCCACGTTGAACGCCGACGAACCGAAACCGGTGTCGACGTCGACCAGCAACGGCAGATCGCAAACGTCAGTGATACGGCGTACGTCAGTCAGCACGTCATCCAGACCGGTGATGCCCAGATCCGGCACGCCGAGCGAGCCTGCGGCCACCCCGCCACCGGACAGGTAGATCGCCTTGAAACCGGCGCGCTTGGCCAACAGCGCGTGGTTGGCGTTGATCGCGCCAACCACTTGCAATGGATGCTCGCTGGCGACCGCATCGCGGAAACGCTGGCCTGGAGTGCTGTGCTTGGAACTCATGACTCACCTCGTTCAGTGGCTGTCTTATTGTGGGCGCCGTCCTGGTAATGACGGGCGATGTTGCGTTTCGAGGCGCCGATGTGGCGGCGCATCAACAATTCCGCGAGCTCGCCGTCACGGTCGGCGATGGCATCGAGAATCCGGTGGTGTTCGGCGAAGGCCTGGCGGGGGCGATTCGGCGTGGTGGAAAACTGGATGCGGTACATGCGCACCAGTTGATACAGCTCGCCGCAGAGCATCTGGGTCAGCGTGCGGTTGCCGCTGCCCTGGATGATCCGGTAATGAAAGTCGAAATCGCCTTCCTGCTGGTAGTAGCCGACGCCGGCCTGAAACGCGGCATCGCGTTCGTGGGTTTCCAGCACGCGGCGCAGTTCGTCGATTTCGTCGACGCTCATGCGCTCGGCCGCCAGACGGCAGGCCATGCCTTCGAGGGATTCGCGGATTTCGTAGAGTTCGATCAGCTCGGCATGATTGAGCGACACCACCCGCGCGCCGACGTGCGGAACGCGCACCAGCAGGCGCTGGCCTTCGAGTCGGTGAATCGCCTCACGCAGCGGCCCGCGACTGATGCCGTAGGTGCGCGCCAGTTCCGGCTCGGAGATCTTGCTGCCCGGGGCGATCTCGCCTTTGACGATGGCCGCCTGAATACGCCGGAAGACGTTTTCCGAGAGCGTCTCGGAATCGTCGCCGCTGATGACCGGGGGATCGAGTTGATCCAGCATGATTGTCGACACCTTTAAATCCAATGCGGCAAAAACTAGCTAATTCAGCCGAATCAGTCAAAGGATAAATGGGTATTGTCGACAATCGTCTAATAACCGTAGGCAATCTTCCATTGGTCGATTAACCCCTGTGGGAGCGAGCCTGCTCGCGAAAGCGTAGTGTCAGTCAGCATCTGCTTGGGATGACGCACCGCCTTCGCGAGCAGGCTCGCTCCCACAGGGAATCCCAAGGGTTGTAGACCTGTGCCGGCGCTGGCGCCATAAAACCACCGTGCTAGAATGCCGCCCGCATTTGCTGGCCATTTGTACGGCTTGTCATAAAAAGCTGATAGGCACACGAAGGGCCTTGCGCAAGTTTTGCCAAGGACCTGAACCGACAACGGAACGCTGCGCACCAGGATTTATGAGACTCAAGCCTTTTCCCACATTCTTTGCCCTGTTTTGCCTGCCCGGCCTCGCCGCCGCGGGGGAAAAAACCGTGTACGGCCTCAACGAATACGCTTCGCTTGACGGCATCAATCTCGAAGTCGCGGCCAAACTCGACACCGGCGCGAAAACCGCCTCGCTAAGTGCCCGCGACATCAAACGCTTCAAACGCAACGGTGAGTCCTGGGTACGTTTCTACCTGGCCATCGACGCCGCACATTCGCACCCGATCGAACGGCCGCTGGCCCGCGTTAGCAAGATCAAGCGCCGCGCCGGCGATTACGACCCGGAAGAAGGCAAGAAGTACACCGCCCGTCCGGTGATCGAGCTGGATATCTGCATGGGTACCGCGCTGCGCAGCATCGAAGTGAACCTGACCGACCGAAGTGCGTTCCAATACCCGCTTTTGATTGGCTCCGAGGCGCTGAAACGCTTCGACGCGCTGGTCGATCCCAGTCTTAAATACGCTGCCGGCAAACCCGCCTGCACCATCGCCGCTCATACCGCCGAGTAATTTCCATGCGTTCTCTAACCTTCCACCTGAAAATCCTGATCACCATTCTGGTGTTGCTGGGCGTTTCGGTTACGGCTTATCAGATTTTCGTGCTCGGCATCCCGGTGACCGAAGATGCGACCGACGACTTGTGGAACATCGACGCCAAAGTCGAGTTCGTCGCCAGCACCAAGGATCCGGTGAAGATCCAGATGTTCGTGCCGCCGTTGAGCCGCGATTACGTCAGCCTCAACGAGAGCTTCATCTCGAATAACTACGGCGTCGCCGTGAACCGCGTCGACGGCAACCGCAAGGTCACCTGGTCGGCCCGTCGCGCCAAGGGCAACCAGACCCTTTATTACCGTCTGGTGCTGACCAAGCGCTACACCGCAGAAAAAACCAAGATCAAAGGCCCGACCTTCCGCGACAGCATCGCCATCGAAGGCCCGGAGAAAATCGCCGCAGAAGCCCTGCTCGCGCCGATTCGCCAACACTCGGCCGACGTCGAAACCTTCATCGGCGAAGCGATCAAACGCGTCAACAACCTCAACGATGACAACGTCAAACTGCTGCTGGCTGGCGACCCGTCGACCGCGCACAAAGCCAAAATAGTCGAATTGCTCCTGTCCATCGCCCACGTTCCGGTAGAGAAAGTCCACACCATTCGCCTCGTCGCCGATCAGCCGCAAACGCCTGAACTGTGGCTGCGCAGCTTCAACGGCAACGACTGGCTGTACTTCAACCCGGAAACCGGCGAGCAAGGCCTGCCGACCGACCGCCTGCTGTGGTGGACCGGCGATGAAAACCTGATCACCGTCGACGGCGGCAAAAAAGCCAACGTGACCTTCAGCCTGAACAACAGCGAGATGAACGCGATTCGTCTGGCCAAGCTGACCGACGAGAACACCGACGCCAACTTCCTAGAATATTCGCTGTACGGCCTGCCGCTGCAGACCCAGCAGACCTTCATGATCATGGTGATGATTCCGATCGGCGTGCTGGTGATCCTGATCCTGCGCAATCTGATCGGCCTGCAGACCCTCGGCACGTTCACGCCGGTACTGATCGCCCTCGCCTTCCGTGAAACGCAATTGGGCTTCGGCATTCTGCTGTTTACCGTGATTACGGCGCTGGGGCTGTCATTACGTTCCTATCTGGAACACCTGAAGCTGCAAATGCTGCCGCGACTCTCGGTGGTGCTGACCTTTGTCGTGGTGTTGATCGCGGCGATCAGCCTGTTCAGCCATAAACTCGGTCTGGAGCGCGGCTTGTCCGTGGCGCTGTTCCCGATGGTGATTCTGACCATGACCATCGAACGCCTGTCGATTACCTGGGAAGAACGCGGCGCCAGCCATGCGATGAAAGTCGCGATCGGCACGCTGTTCGCAGCGTCCCTGGCACACCTGATCATGACCGTGCCGGAGCTGGTGTACTTCGTGTTCACTTTCCCGGCGATCCTGCTGATCCTGGTCGGCTTCATGCTGGCGATGGGTCGCTATCGCGGTTACCGCCTGACCGAACTGGTGCGTTTCAAGGCTTTCCTGAAGAAGGCTGACGCCTGATGTTCGGTTTCTGGAAGACCTGGAAGGCGCTGGAGGCGCGGGGCATCATGGGCATCAATCGGCGTAACGCCGACTACGTGCTCAAGTACAACAAGCGCAGCCTGTACCCGATCGTCGATGACAAGATCATCACCAAGGAACGCGCCATCGAGGCCGGCATTCACGTGCCGGAGCTGTATGGCGTGATCTCCACCGAGAAGGAAATCGACAAGCTCGGCGAGATCATCGGCGGGCGCAGCGACTTCGTGATCAAACCGGCACAGGGCGCTGGCGGTGACGGCATCATCGTCGTCGCCGACCGCTTCGAAGGCCGCTATCGCACGGTGTCGGGCAAGATCATTGACCACGAAGAGCTTGAGCATCACATCTCGAGCATCCTCACCGGCTTGTACTCGCTGGGCGGCCACCGTGACCGCGCGCTGATCGAATACCGGGTGACTCCGGATCAGATCTTCAAAAGCATCAGTTATGAAGGCGTGCCGGACATCCGCATCATCGTGTTGATGGGTTACCCGGTAATGGCCATGCTGCGTTTGCCGACCCGGCAATCCGGCGGCAAGGCCAACCTGCACCAGGGCGCCATCGGCGTCGGTGTCGATCTGGCCACGGGTCTGACGTTGCGCGGCACCTGGCTGAACAACATCATCACCAAACACCCCGACACCACCAACGCGGTGGATGGCGTGCAACTGCCCTACTGGGACGGTTTCATGAAACTCGCTGCGGGCTGCTATGAGCTGTGCGGGTTGGGTTATATCGGCGTGGACATGGTGCTCGATCAAGAGAAAGGCCCGCTGATTCTCGAGCTGAATGCGCGGCCGGGGCTGAATATCCAGATCGCCAACGACTGTGGGCTGACGTTGCGTACCCATGCCGTCGAGGCGCGGCTGGAAGAGCTGAAGGCGCGTGGGGTGACGGAGACGGCTGAAGAACGCGTGGCGTTTACTCAGGAAATGTTTGGGCATATTCCTGCCGTCGAGGGCTGATCCGAAACCGAGTCGCTGCCTTCGCGAGCAGGCTCGCTCCCACAGGAAAATGCATTCCAATGTGGGAGCGAGCCTGCTCGCGAAAGCGCAGTTCCGGTCACCGCTGGATTCAACGCTGCCTCCAATCTGCCAATCCCCGACATCCCCTCTAGGAGCAAATCGCCCGGAGGACTACAATCCCCACCCCGCCTCGATGGCCGATCTGCCCCGCCCATGTTGACCTGTTCCGTACACCCGCTGCCCTACCGCGCCAATCCCGCCGACTACTTCGCGGCCGTCCGCAACGCCCCCGGCGCCGTGCTGCTCGACAGCGGCCGGCCGAGTGCAGACCGTGGCCGTTATGACCTGCTCAGCGCCTGGCCGCTGACACAACTGGCAGTGTTGCCGGACGAGAGCGGCAGTCATTTCCTGCAACGATTGCGCGACAATCTGAGTCGCCTCGGCGAGGCTGATTTGCCAGCGGGTTTCGAGCTGCCATTCGCTGGCGGCTTGATCGGCTACCTGAGCTACGACTTCGGTCGGCATCTGGAAAACCTGCCCAGCCAGGCCCGCGATGATTTGCAATTGCCGGATGCTCGATTTGGCCTTTACGACTGGGCGCTGATCAGCGATCACCAGACGTCGACCAGCCAACTGGTCTTTCACCCGTCCGTGAACGACAGCGAACAACAACGGCTGATCGCATTGTTCGCCCAGCCCGCTGCCGATGCGCTGACACCGTTCAAACTGCATACGCCGATGGCCGCCGACCTCTCGGCCGACGATTACCGTCAGGCATTCGAACGCATTCAGCATTACATTCAGGCCGGCGATTGTTATCAGGTCAACTTTGCCCAGCGCTTTCGCGCGGCGTGCCAGGGCGATCCGTGGCTGGCTTACTGCAAGTTGCGCGAAGCTTGCCCGACACCGTTCTCCGGCTTCCAGAGCCTGCCCGATGGCGGCGCGGTGTTGAGCCTGTCGCCCGAACGCTTCGTCAAAGTCAGCCAGCGTCAGGTCGAAACCCGGCCGATAAAAGGCACCCGCCCGCGCGGCCTGACCCCGGCCGAAGATGCGGCCAACGCCGCCGAACTGCTGGCCAGCCCCAAGGATCGTGCGGAAAACCTGATGATCGTTGATCTGCTACGCAACGACCTCGGGCGCACCTGCCGTATCGGTTCGGTGCGGGTGCCGGAGCTGTTCAGCCTGGAAAGTTATCCGAACGTGCATCACCTGGTCAGCAGCGTGACCGGTGAATTGGCGGCTGACCGCGACGCGCTGGATTTGATTGCTGGCAGCTTCCCTGGTGGCTCGATCACCGGCGCGCCGAAGATTCGCGCGATGCAGATCATCGATGAGCTGGAGCCGACCCGACGCGGTCTGTATTGCGGCTCGTTGCTGTACCTGGATGTGCGCGGCGAGATGGACAGCTCCATCGCGATTCGCAGCCTGTTGGTCAAGGATGGGCAGGTGTGCTGCTGGGGTGGTGGCGGGATTGTCGCGGATTCGGACTGGCAGGCTGAGTATCAGGAGTCGATCACTAAAGTCAGAATCCTCCTGGAAACCTTGCAGAACCTATGAGACTCCCCCTGTAGGAGCTGCCGATGGCTGCGATCTTTTGATCTTGAAAAACCAGATCAAAAGATCGCAGCCATCGGCAGCTCCTACAGGGTATTCATTACAAACTCAATTCTCTGTTAGAGGCTTTGAGGAATTCCTGCTTCAACTCGGCAAAGGTGTGTACGGCCGGAAATTGCGGGAATTCGCGAATCACATTCTCCGGCGCATGAAACAGAATCCCTGCATCTGCTTCACCCAGCATCGTCGTATCGTTATACGAATCCCCCGCCGCAATCACCCGGTAATACAGACTCTTGAACGCCAGCACCGACTGGCGCTTGGGATCTTTCTGGCGCAGCTGATAGCTGGTCACCCGCCCGGTTTCGTCAGTAATCAGCCGATGGCACAGCAAGGTCGGAAAGCCCAACTGACGCATCAGCGGCTGCGAGAACTCATAGAACGTATCCGACAGAATCACCACCTGAAAGCGCTCGCGCAGCCAGTTGACGAATTCCACCGCGCCGTCCAGCGGCTTCAGCGTGGCGATCACTTCCTGAATGTCCGAGAGCTTCAAGCCGTGCTCATCGAGGATGCGCAGACGCTGCTTCATCAGCACGTCGTAATCGGGAATGTCCCGGGTGGTGGCCTTGAGGGATTCGATTCCGGTTTTTTCGGCGAAAGCGATCCAGATTTCCGGCACCAACACCCCTTCAAGATCCAGGCAAGCAATTTCCACAAGACACTCCCGTTTGTATTGATTATTTGAGTCGAGCGAGGCCGAACTCTAGCGACTCAATCCCGGCGGCGCAACGCACAGGACGCCCCGAGCGTGGCAGCTTTTTGTTACCATCGGCCCATATAGAGCGCCCAGCGCCACCGACCTGTAGGAAGCCGCCCTGATGAGTGCAACGTTCGACGTCGTGGAACTCGCCACGACCTATGCCAACAAATCCGCGCAAGACATTCTCAAACTCGCGTTTGCCGAGTTCGGCGATGACTTGTGGATATCTTTCAGCGGCGCCGAGGATGTGGTGCTGGTGGACATGGCCTGGAAGCTCAACAAGAACGTCAAGGTATTCAGCCTCGACACCGGCCGCCTGCACCCGGAGACCTACCGTTTCATCGATCAGGTGCGCGAGCACTACAAGATCGACATCGAGCTGGTATCGCCGGACTACACGAAGCTGGAACCGTTCGTGAAGGAAAAAGGCCTGTTCAGTTTCTACAAGGACGGCCACGGCGAATGCTGCGGCATCCGCAAGATCGAACCACTGCGCCGCAAATTGTCCGGCGTCAAAGCCTGGGCCACCGGCCAGCGCCGCGACCAGAGCCCGGGCACCCGCAGTGCCGTGGCGGCGATGGAAATCGATACCGCGTTCTCCACGCCGGAGCGCACCCTGTACAAGTTCAACCCGTTGGCGCAGATGACCAGCGAAGAGATCTGGGGTTACATCCGCATGCTTGAGCTGCCCTATAACAGCCTGCATGAGCGCGGTTTCATCAGCATCGGTTGCGAACCGTGCACCCGCCCTGTCCTGCCGAACCAGCACGAGCGTGAAGGCCGTTGGTGGTGGGAAGAAGCGACGCAGAAAGAATGCGGGTTACATGCCGGGAATATCATCAGCAAATCCAACAGCTAAAAGATCGCAGCCTGCGGCAGCTCCTACAGGTGATCGCATTGCCATGTAGGAGCTGCCGCAGGCTGCGATCTTTTGATCTTGAAAAATGTGTACACACGACTGTCACCATCGGTGCCATTTATGTGTGCACTTTTTTGTTTCCGCGCCCTGAAAAGTTACATCCCGCCTGAAAAACCCTCGCTCCCACCCGTCATCAAAATCCTTCGCGAAAAATAAATACCTGTTCAATCGGTCAATTTATAACCACTTATTTTCAGATACTTAGCGCGCTTCGATAACTTTTCGAAATGAGCGCGGCTGCGCATAGATCGATAACTGGCACAAATCTGGCTTAAGTGCATGCATGTTTTGTATACAAAACTGCAGAACATACCCACACTTTCGATCCGCAAGCCTGAAGCGCCCTATCCCGTACAGGCTGCAGATGCCCCGTAACCAGTGATGCTTTCACTGCCGCGACGAAGATTTGTCGAGCCTGACGGCTTATGCACAGTCATCGCGGCCCTGAACATCAGGAGCCTGCCGGAATGCGTACAAGTCTCTCGAATAACATCGCGCTGAATCTGCCCGCCTCTGCCCTCGATCAACCGTTACCCCATGACGGTCTGAGCGAGCCGTTACAACTCAGTCCGCGTCTGCACAACAGCGACCTCGCGCCAACCAAGGCCGAAGGTCGGCGCTGGGGCAAATACAGCATCTTTGCCCTGTGGACCAACGACGTGCACAACATCGCCAACTACTCGTTCGCCATCGGTCTGTACGCCCTGGGCCTGGGTGGCTGGCAGATTCTGTTGTCACTGGGGATCGGCGCGGCGCTGGTGTACTTCTTCATGAACCTGTCCGGTTACATGGGGCAGAAAACCGGGGTGCCGTTTCCGGTGATCAGCCGGATCAGTTTCGGTATTCACGGCGCGCAGATTCCTGCGTTGATTCGAGCAGTTATCGCCATCGCCTGGTTCGGCATTCAGACGTATCTGGCATCGGTGGTATTGCGCGTGTTACTCACCGCCGTGCATCCCGGTTTCGCCGAATACGATCACAATTCGATCCTGGGGCTGTCGACGCTGGGCTGGGTATGTTTCGTGGCGATCTGGTTCGTGCAACTGGCGATCCTCGCCTACGGCATGGAAATGGTCCGCCGCTACGAAGCCTTTGCCGGTCCGGTGATTCTGCTGACCGTCGCCGCGCTCGCCGCGTGGATGTACACGCAAGCCAACGCGACCATCGCCTGGTCGATCCGCGAGCCGCTGAGCGGTGGCGAGATGTGGCGCAACATCTTCGCTGGCGGCGCATTGTGGCTGGCGATCTACGGCACATTGATCCTCAACTTCTGCGACTTCGCCCGCTCTTCGCCGTGCCGCAAGACCATCAAGGTAGGAAACTTCTGGGGTTTGCCGGTGAATATTCTGGTGTTCGCCGCGATTACCGTGCTGCTGTGTGGCGCGCAATTTCAGATCAATGGCCGGATCATCGAAAGCCCGACCGAGATCATTGCGTCGATCCCCAACACCTTCTTCCTGGTCCTTGGTTGCCTGGCGTTCCTGATCGTCACCGTTGCGGTAAACATCATGGCCAACTTCGTTGCCCCGGCCTTCGTCCTCAGCAACCTCGCGCCGAAGTACCTGACCTTCCGCCGCGCCGGACTGATCAGCGCCACCATCGCCGTGCTGATCCTGCCGTGGAATCTCTACAACAGCCCGCTGGTGATTGTGTACTTCCTGTCCGGCCTCGGCGCCCTGCTCGGCCCGTTGTACGGGGTGATCATGGTCGACTACTGGCTGATCCGCAAAGGTCGGGTCAACGTCCCGCAGCTCTACAGCGAAGATCCCAACGGCGCTTATTACTACAGCCACGGAGTCAATTTCCGCGCGGTGGCGGCGTTTATTCCTGCCGCGTTGATCGCCATTGTCCTGGCCTTGGTTCCCGGTTTCCACAGCGTTTCGCCGTTCTCCTGGCTGATCGGCGCCGGGATTGCCGGAATGCTCTACCTGATCATCGCCAAACGTCAGCCGCACTACGCCGATGTCAGTGGCGAAACCATCGCGGTCGACAACGTCTGCCACTAACTCCCTCGCGGCCCGGACTTCGGGTCGCAGAACTGCCCGCTATAAGGATTTCCCCATGCGTATTCTCGTGGTCAACGTCAACACCACCGAATCCATCACTGACGCCATCGCCCGCTCGGCGCAGGCGGTTGCCTCGCCCGGAACAGAGATTGTCGGTTTGACGCCGTACTTCGGCGCCGATTCGATTGAAGGCAACTTCGAAAGCTATCTGGCCGCCATCGCCGTGATGGATCGGGTGATGTCCTACGATCAGCCGTTCGATGCGGTAATTCAGGCCGGTTACGGCGAACATGGCCGCGAAGGCTTGCAGGAATTGCTCAACGTACCGGTGGTGGACATCACCGATGCGGCGGCGAGTACGGCCATGTTTCTCGGCCACGCCTATTCGGTGGTGACCACGCTGGATCGCACCGTGCCGCTGATTGAGGATCGGCTGAAACTGTCCGGTCTGTGGGATCGTTGTGCTTCGGTGCGGGCCAGTGGTTTGGCGGTGCTGGAACTGGAACACGAGCCGCAGCGTGCGCTGGAAGCCATCGTGCAGCAGGCGGAACTGGCGGTGACGCAGGATAAAGCCGAGGTGATTTGCCTCGGTTGCGGCGGCATGGCCGGGCTGGATGAACAGATTCGCCGGCGCACCGGGGTGCCGGTGGTGGATGGCGTGACGGCGGCGGTGACGATTGCGGAATCGCTGGTGCGCTTGCGCTTGTCGACGTCCAAGGTGCGGACTTATGCGACGCCGCGACCGAAGAACATCATTGGCTGGCCGGGGCGGTTTGCTCGCTGAGTTCACCTTCCGGAACCGAGTCGACTCATTCGCGAGCAAGCCCGCTCCCACAATTTGGACTGCATTGCCCCTGTGGGAGCGAGCCTGCTCGCGAAGGACGTAACTCGGTTTAAAGCCTTACTCAAATCGCACTAAACCGCTGCGCCAGCCCCAGCTCCGCAAACTGCTCAATCACAAAATCGACAAACGCCCGCGTCTTGCCCGGTAACAATTTATGCTCAGCGTAGTAAATCGAAATATTGCCATCATCGACAAACCAGTCCGGCAACACCCGCTGCAACCTCCCCACCTGCAGATACCCCACCGCGAACGGCATGCTCACCAGCGCGATCCCCAAGCCTTGCTCCGCCGCCCTGCAAGCAGCCTCGGAATCACTCATGGTCATCCGCGCCTTGAGCATCAACGGCCGACAATTCTGCGGATTGCGCCCGACCAATTGCCAGGAGCGCACGCGCCCGGTTTGTGGCGAGCGGATCAGAATACCGTCGTGATGGTTAAGGTCATCCGGCTCGATGATCGGTGGATTGGCCTGTAGATAATCGCTGGACGCGACCAATATCCGATGCGCCGGACTCAACTTGCGCGCGATCACGCCTTGCGGCAGTTCGAAGCCGCCACCAATGGCCGCATCGAAACCCTGCCCGATCAGGTCGACCTGTCGATTATCGAAATGCCAGTCCGGATTGATCGCGGGATAGCGCTGCAGAAACTCACCGAGCATCGGCACGATGTGCAGACAGCCAAACGCTGCGCCCATGCTGACCTTCAGCGTCCCCGCCGGACGCCCTTCGACACTGGACAGATTGGCCACGGCATTTTGAATGGTCGTCAGACTGCCGCTGACCTGGTCGAGGAAAAGTTGCCCGGCCTCGGTCAGCGTCAAACTGCGTGTACTACGCTGGAACAGCCGCACGCCGAGCCGCACTTCGAGTTTAGCCACGCTTTTGCCGACTGCCGCCGGGGTCAGACTTAAACGTCGTGCGGCCTCGGCAAAGCTGCCAACTTCGGCACTGCGCACGAAGCATTCGATGCTGCTGAAGGTTTCCATGGTCGCCACTATAAACTTCTGGTTTACACAGACTATAGCAATCATGGTCTACACAGTTGTCGATACCACGCCGATACTCGGCACCAATACCAAGGCATTCTGCCTTGAACGTCTGGAGATCGAACATGACCACTCAACACCTCAGCGGCAAAGTCGCTCTGATTCAAGGCGGTTCCCGTGGTATCGGCGCTGCCATCGTCAAACGCCTGGCCGCTGAAGGCGCAGCAGTAGCCTTCACTTACGTCAGCTCCGCCGCCAAGGCCGAAGAGTTGCAGAACAGCATCACCGGCAACGGCGGCAAAGCCCTGGCAATCAAGGCCGACAGCGCCGACGCTGCCGCCATCCGCCACGCCGTCAGCGCCACGGTCGAAGCCTTTGGCCGAGTCGATATTCTGGTCAACAACGCTGGCGTACTGGCCGTCGCACCACTGGAAGACTTCAAACTCGAAGACTTCGACCAGACCGTGGCGATCAACATTCGCAGCGTCTTCATCGCCTCCCAGGAAGCCGCCAAATACATGGGCGAAGGCGCACGCATCATCAACATCGGCAGCACCAACGCCGACCGCATGCCCTTCGCCGGCGGCGGTGTGTATGCAATGAGCAAATCGGCGCTGGTCGGCCTGACCAAAGGCCTGGCCCGCGACCTCGGCCCGCGCGGCATCACGGTCAACAACGTGCAACCCGGCCCGGTCGACACCGACATGAACCCGGCCCACGGTGACTTCGCCGAAAGCCTGATCCCGCTGATGGCCGTCGGTCGTTACGGTAAAGCCGAAGAAATCGCCAGTTTCGTCGCCTATCTGGCAGGCCCGGAAGCCGGCTACATCACCGGTGCCAGCCTGACCATCGACGGTGGTTTCGGCGCCTGATTGACCGAGTCGACCGAACAAAAAACGCCGCCCCTCCTTAACAGAGGGGCGGCGTTTTTTTGTCTCGGTGGTTTAAGCCCATTCCAGCGCCGGCAAACCACAGGCACTCGGGATGAACGCTTTGAGCGTACGAAGGATGCCGTCAGCGTGAGCGTATTTCTCGTCGGCCATGGCCGCGTCGGGAATGGCGATTGCGGTCATGCCGGCGGCTTTCGCGGCAGTCACGCCAAATGGCGAATCCTCGAACACCAGGCAATCTTCAGGCGCGACGCCCAGGCGTCGGGCAGCGGTGAGGAAAATATCCGGCGCTGGTTTCGCCGCGCCGACCTCCGGATCGTCCGCCGTGACGATGAAATCGAACAGCGCAAACCAGTCACGGTGCAGCGTGGTTTTCTGCCCGAACGATTGGCGCGACGAGCTGGTGCCCACGGCGATTGGAATGTTGTGCGCCTTGAGATGGCGGATCAGTTCCTCGGCACCCGGCATCGCCTGCGCCTGGGGAAAGCGCTCGCGCATCAGCGGCTCGCGGATCACCAGAAACTCTTCGGCGGTGATCGGCAGATCCAGCGCCTGCACGACGTAGTTCGCCAGATCGTTGGCCCCACGGCCAATGATGTTCTGCTTGATGCTCCAGTCGAAGGTGCGCCCGTAACGCCCGGCAATCAACGAGGTGACCTCGGTGTAAATGCCCTCGGTGTCCAGCAGCAAACCGTCCATATCGAAAATCACGGCCTTGATCGGGCCGAACGCCTTCAGCGGTGCATTCATCATCGGATCCGTTAACAAAGACATCCCGGCGGCACGGTCGGCGCCGCTACGCGGATCTGATTAAAGGGTTCAGCAGCATAACGAGCGCGAAGGACATTGGGCAACGGGCAATCTCCGTTGAGCCGATGAACTACTCGCGAGCATTTAGCGAAACATCCTACAGGCATCACCTACTTACCCGACTTCTTTCCTTTTTGATCCCCCGCAAAGTCCCCGCACCTTTTTTGATGTGCGCGAGAGACTGCGAATGCTTGAAACTGATCGGTTACTGGCCCTGAACAACAGCATCGGCCTGCTGGTAGTTGCAGCGCTCAATCCCGGGCATCCGGATTTTGAAACCCTGATCAAGGAGTTTCGCCTGTGCCTCAACGACTACGAGGCCTGGGCCGAACAGTTCTGGACCGGCACGGCACTGGATGTCGAACAAGTGTTCAGCGTCGGCAACGACGTACGCCTCATTGCGCCGATCAAGTCCCGGCAACCGATCAGTTCGTCGGTGGTGATGTGCCCGGCCAGCGGGCCGTTGACACTGGTGCACATGTTCGAAGCGGCGCAGTTCGTGCCGATCGGCGATACCCCGATAACACTCGAACCGCTGCTCAGTGACGTCAACGGGGTCCAGACCTTTGGCGAGCCGCTGCGCCACACCATCGGCCCGAGCGGCATTCTGCAAGTAACCGACTGCGATCGGGGCCAGCGTTATCGCATCACCTTCTTTCCCGATGTTTCCGCTGAGCAGGTGCAGGCGCTGTATGCCTCCTACCAGACAGTTCTCGGCCACCTGGAAGGTTGGCTGCGCGACGAGTGGGCAGGGTTTCAGCCGCAGTGGGCGGAATTTTCCAGCGCCGGGTTTCTTGATCGTTACGGTCAGTTGCAGCAGGCGGACTGGCGCGGTTTCGAGAAAGTCCTGAATGGCGTTTGGGATGACCTCAAGCAGCTGTTCGCCCTCCTCGCCGACTTGCAGGCCAACAGCGAAAAACTCCTCGAATACCTGAGCGCGGTTGAACTGGCGGCGCTGCTGCAGGCCTCCAGGGAAGCCATCGCCAACGCGCTGCTGATGCTCAGTGATGAGCCGCTGCTGTTCATTCATCTGGCGGCATTTACCAGTTGGCTGAAGATGCTGCCGCCGCAGTATCTGGCGGAAGTGGTGGCCGAAGTTCGCGTCGAACTGCTGATCAGTTTTCTGTTGATGCGTGTGTGCGGCGGCGTCGGCGTGCAGATGCGCTTGAGCAGCAAGGTATTGGCCAAGATCAAGTCGCCACGAGCGCGGGAATGGCTCGCGGCTTCGGCGTTGCGCTTGGCGGAGCTGAACTCGGCGCCCGAGCTGAGCAGACACGTGAGCGTGCTGAAGCCGCTGGTGGTCAATGCGCGTGATGTCGAGTTGAAACCGACGCCATCAATTCCGTTGAACATTCGTCAGGCTGATTCGTTGGTTTTGACGGTGCCGAATCCGGCGCCCGTTGCGCGCAACAAGACTCGCAACATGGCTGCCCTGCAACGCCATGAGCATCACGACGACTCCCCCGATCAGGCAAAAAACCCCAACGGCGACAGCGCCGACTGTGTACCGCTGACCTGCACCAACGGCTGTCCGGTGTCGATGGTCACCGGCGAAGAACTGCTGACCCTGACCGATGCGGTGCTCGATGGCCGGCTGCCGTTCGAGTTCAGCCGTTTGTATCGCAGCAGCGCGGTGGAAATCGATGTCGGCCTGGGCTTTGGCTGGAGCCATTCGCTGGCGCATCGGTTGGTGTTCGAGGGCGATTTTGTCGTCTGGATCGATCATGAGAACCGCCGAACGCGGTTTCCGTTGCCGAATATTGCGCGCCCGGCGATTCACAACAGCTTGTCGCGGGCGGCGATCTTCCTCGGGGATGAGCCGGAGGAACTGATTCTGGCGCTGGCCGGGGATTCGGCGCGGTTTTATCACTTTCGCGCGGGTCGGCTGACGGCGATCAGTGATGTTTATGGCAATCGTCTGACGGTCCATCGCGATCGGTCCGACAGGATTCAGCGACTGGATAACGGCGCAGGTCGCTCGCTGTTGCTGCGCTATGACCGGGCGCAGTTGATTGCGCTGGATTACCAGACTTTTCAGGGCGGCGAATGGACGACTGAGCAAAACCTCGTCAGTTATTGCTACGACGCCCGCCAACGCTTGTTGGCCGCAACCAACGCGGTCGGTGACAGCGAGCGTTACGACTACGACGACGCCCACGTCATCCTGCAACGACAACTGGCCGGTGGTGCGAGTTTCTTCTGGGCGTGGGAGCGCGCGGGGACATCGGCGCGTTGCGTGCGGCACTGGGCGTCGTTTTCGCAGATGGACACGCGCTATGTCTGGGACGACAACGGCAGCGTCGCGGTGCATTACGTCGATGGCACCGAAGAGGTTTACGTCCACGACGACCGCGCGCGCTTGGTGCGCAAGGTTGAAGCCGACGGTGGCGAGCAGCTCAAGGCTTACGACGCGGCCGGACATTTGATCGCCGAGCAGGATGCTTTAGGCGCTGTTACCGAATACCGCTACGACGAGGTCGGACGGCTGATTGCGCTGCTTCCTGCGCAAGATGAGCCAACGTCCTACGAGTATCGCAACGGTTTCCTCTGCCGGCGTTCACGTGGCGATGCGGTGTGGATTTATCGGCGCAATGCCGAAGGCGATGTCACCGAGGCCGTCGATCCTGACGGCAAGGTCACCCATTACTACTACGACGTTCGCGGGCAATTGCTGTCGATCCGCTACCCGGACAGCAGCCGGCATCGACTGGCGTGGAATGAGCTTGGCCAACTCATTGAAGAAACCCTGCCTGACGGTGGTGTGCGGCGCTTTTCCTACGATGCGTTGGGGCGGCGGACTACCACGGTTGATGAACACGGTGCGCTGACGCGTCAGCAGTGGGATGCGGCGGGGCGACTGGTTCAGACGACGTTGGCGGGCGGCGCCACTCGGGCTTACAGCTACGGCGCTTACGGTCAGGTGACTGCCGAGCGCGACGAACTCGGGCGCGTCACCCGGTTTGAATATGACGACGATTTGCACCTGGTTTCGCGGCGGATCAATGCCGATGGCACGCAGGTGCAATACCGCTACGACCATGCGCGGTTGTTGCTCACCGAAATAGAGAACGAGTCCGGGGAAAAGTACCGGCTGGATTACACGCCGACCGGGTTGATCCGCCAGGAGACTGGATTCGATGGGCGGCGCACGGCGTATGCCTATGACCTCAATGGGCATCTGCTGGAGAAGATCGAGTTTGGTGATGACGGCTCGCGGTTAGTCACCGCGTATTTGCGCGATTTAGTTGGACGCCTGCTCAGCAAAACCCTGCCCGACGGGGTCAAGGTCAGCTATCAATACGATCGTCTCGGCCGTTTGATCGCTGTCGATGACGGCCAGAAGCATCCGCTGGCTTTCGAATATGACCGTCAGGATCGACTGATCACCGAGCATCAGGGCTGGGGCACGTTGCGCTACAGCTACGATGCCTGCGGTCAGCTCAAACGCCTGCGCCTGCCGGACAACAGCAAACTCGATTACCACCACGCCAAGGGCGGCGCGCTGACCGGCATCGACCTCAACGGCGCGCAGTTGACCACGCATGTCTTTCAGTCCGGGCGTGAACAACAACGCCAGCAAGGTCTGCTGCTCAGCGAATATGCCTACGACGATCAGGGAAGATTATTGGCCCATGCCGTAGGACATTCGCACGATGCGCTGTATCGCCGCGACTATGCCTACAGCGCCAACGGTAATCTGGAACACATCGCCGACACCCGCCACGGCCAACGCACCTACGGTTACGACAACCTCGATCGTTTGATCCGCGTCCGTCACTCGCGCGACGAACTGCCGGAAAGCTTCGCTCACGACCCGGCCGGCAACCTGCTGATGCAGGACCGCCCCGGCCCCAGCCAGATCAAGGGCAATCGCCTGCTGATGCAGGGCGACCGTCATTACGACTACGACGCCTTCGGCAACCTGATCCGCGAACGCCGTGGCACCGCGCAAAAACTCGTCAGCGAATACCGCTACGACAGCCAGCATCGACTGATCGGCCTGACCCGTCCGGACGGCCAAACCGCCTCGTACAGGTACGACGCCTTCGGCCGACGCATCAGCAAAACCGTCAACGGCGTTACCACGGAATTCTTCTGGCAGGGCGACAACCTCGTCGCCGAAAGCAGCCAAAACGAATACCGCAGCTACGTCTACGAACCCGGCACCTTCCGCCCGCTGGCCCTGCTCGACGGCAAAGGCCCGAAAAAGGCCTGCCCGTTTTATTACCAACTCGACCACCTCGGCACCCCGCTGGAGCTGACCGATTACAGCGGCGAGATTGTCTGGTCGGCGCAGTACGACGCGTACGGCAAGGTGGCTGCGCTGAGCCTCGCTGCTGACGAATACCTGGATCAACCGCTGCGGTTTCAGGGGCAGTATTTCGATGCGGAGAGTGGGCTGCATTACAACCGGCACCGGTATTACGACCCGCGGTTGGGGCGATATCTGACGCCGGATCCCATCAAGTTGGCTGGGGGGTTGAATCAGTACCAGTACGTGCCGAATCCGACGGGGTGGGTAGATCCGTTGGGGTTGAATTCCAATTGTCCACCGCCGAAGAGGCCGGGTTGTGAGGTGCCGGGTGGAAGTGATGAAGTTAAGGTCGATAAGGGAGAGCCTCATCTACCATCTCCTCAACCGAAAAAAGAATACCTTTATCGTGGAGATCGCAAGGGCCCCGAGGACATCTTTGCAAACGGATTCAAAAGCAAAGGCGAAAGCATAGATCTTTTACTTCACGCAATGGACAGCGACAACCCACCAAGCTACTTTATAAGTACTTCACCATCAAAAATAACTGCAATTGATTTCGGCACAAAGAATGGAACCAGGAAAGGCTATCTATACACACTTAGAAAATTGCTAGGTATCGACGTAAATAAAAAACTTGGAAAACTAGTACCTTTCGCCGACGAAACAGAAATAGCGATTCCCGGGAGCATTCACACCTCTGACATCCTGGGAGTAACTCCATTAAAAAAAGATGGTAGCTACGTTGGTTATTCAATCCCTAACCCTAATAGAGAATGACAATGGAACACGCCAAAATAACCATCATCAGGAATGGTATTAAAGAACAGGCAAGTCTGAATTATGACGACACAAAAGGATTGATAGTATTTTCCATGCTCAATGGTTTTATTAAGACATACAAAGCGAATGACCTGTATTTATGTCTAGCAAAAATCAGACACGAACATCCAGAAATTCTATTTCTTTGTAAAGGTGCAAAACTAAATGTAACCCCGTCAAGAATGTGCTCACAAATGAGCGGCGGCGCCATTGCGTATGATTTGAAACCAGGAATTCCTGCCACTCGAGACGATATAGTGCAGATATTTGATTACGAGGAAGAAAATTTATCTAAAGATTTAAAAGACCAACAAAATTACTACAATCAATGGATAAAATCATTGCAAAAATAAGATGCCAGCCCCCTAACCGACTACCCGACACCTTCTTCCAAAACACAAATACTAATTAAATAAAGACAAAAATGATCAAATCGATAGAAATAAAATTCCTCACCCCAAACGGTTTAGAAACCGCCATCATCGATATTGATAGTAGAAATACAATTCTCATATTTACTAGAAAAAACGGCCTTACAAAAAGCTATACCTCTTACAATCTTTACGGTTGTTTAGGTGAGTTGAGATTGGACTTCCCAGAGTTTACATTCCTGTGCAAAGGCGCAAAAATCAACGTGCATCCATCCAGCATGAGTTCCCAGATGTCAAACGGGCTCGTCGCCTACGAGCTTCAAATGGGAAAAAATGGAGAGGACATTGTCCGTATTTTCGACTATGACGACTGCAACTTAACAAATGATATTAAAATTCAAAAAGCATTCTACCTCGCTTGGGCAAATTCTCTAGCCAACTAATGAAACCTGATAAAAATGGAAATCCATATTCTTTCGCACAACCATGATATCCGATCCTGAAGGATCGGATCGCGACCAGCCAAGCAAATTGGTCACTGCTCATCCTCTTCATACTCCATATCCGCCTCATCCGAATCATTCAACGGCACCGTCGCATCATCCATCAATGACCCCGGATCCTCATTCCCCGGATCATTGATAAACGGCAGCCCGCTCGGGCCTTTTTCTTCCTTGCCTTCGGTTTCGGGAGTCATGGCAAACCTCATCATCTCGTGGCGTGTATGACGTTCGAAAAGTCCTACAGCCAATCGTTCCAGCGTCTGACCCGCAAATACAAAAAACCCGGCAAAAAGCCGGGTTTCTGTTCAAACCTCAATCAATGATGGCGGTTTTTATGTTTGTTCTTGTGCTTGTGGCCACCACCCGAATGCGACCCACCATCGCCACCCAGGTTATTACCGACCGCACCACCCGCCGCGCCGCCCAACCCTGCACCGACTGCCGAACCGGTTGACCCGCCGAGGCTATTGCCGACCACTGAGCCACCTGCGGCGCCGAGGCCACCGCCAATGGCGGCTTCGGTGCGATTGTTCTTACTTGCCCCGACTGCACCGCCGGCCGCGCCACCCACACCGGCACCGACCGCCGCGCCGGTGCTACCGCCGAGTTGGCCGCCGACCACATTGCCCAGTACGCCACCCAGTCCACCGCCCACGGCTGCCGAACCATCCCCGGCCGCCATCGCGCCCTGCGCCACCAGCAATCCGAAAAACAGTGCAGATAATGACAATCGCATATGAACCTCACAGTTCCCGAATCGGGACAATCCGCCCAAACAAGGGCCTATGTGAGATTGGAGACGCCTGCGGGAAAAACGTTCAGCAACGAAAAAGCCCGGCATCGAGCCGGGCTTTTTCTGCAAGACGATAAGTCTCAGTGACGCTTGTGACCTTTGGCCAGGTTGCTGCCCACTGCGCCGCCGGCGGCACCGCCCAGGCCTGCACCAATGGTGGCTCCGGTCTTGCCGCCGAGGCTGTTGCCGATCACTGAACCACCGGCTGCACCGACACCGCCACCGATGGCTGCTTTAGTACGGCTGCCCTTGCGTGCCGTCAGTGCGCTGCCCGCCGCGCCCGCAACGCCAGCACCCACTGCCGCACCGGTGCTGCCGCCCATTTTCTGACCGAGCACGTTACCCAGCGCGCCACCCAGGCCACCGCCCAGCGCGGCGGTGCCATCACCGGCAGCCATTGCACCTTGAGTCACCAGAAGCCCCAGAACCAGAGCAGGCAGAGTTAAACGCATGAAGAAAACCTCAAAAATTGGGATGACAAAAAGGGCCGGGATTTAATGCCGTCGTGGCGCAAAAGTCCAGACGAAAACAATGAGTTCCGCGCACTCGGCGCCGATTGGACAGCGATTATGCAAAAGGTTTTATCGCAGGCAAAAAAAAGCCCGCTGGGGAGACGGGCTGGAGACTTGCTTTCTAACGGATGGCTTCACCCTACTGCGCTGGACGTGAAAAGTTTGTGAAAACCCTTCGCACCTTGCCTACCACTTGTAGGACATTTCCGCGCTGAGCGTACGGACGTAAAAAACCCCGTTCATTGACGGGGTTGTTCATTGAAAACTTACTTTCTGGCCCGCGTGGTGACCTTGGGTAAAAATTTCGCCTTCGGCCCTTTCGGTGCCGTCGACTTGATCTTGCCGGTCTGCACCGGATCCTCGCCAAAACCTGCCTGATATTCGGTCTGGCCGCAGCGCACGCAATTGTTGAAGGAAAATTCAGCGCCATCGTCTTCGATATACGGATCAGTCATACCTTCGCCCCTTCGCCATCGGTCGACACCGGCAAAAACCCTTTTGCCTGAAAAAATATCGACCTCCAAGGCTTTTGAGACTAGCCGGTCATTCCTGGACTTGTGGTTCAGATCGTCTGACGCCCGACGAATGGCCTACAAAAATTCAACGCGGTGAAGTGCCATTGGTCCTACACCGCTAAAGAATTCCGGAGACAGGCCGTTGCCCTTTTTCATACAAATGAATCTCAAGGAGAGAACATGCAAATCAACGGATTCCCCAATATGCCTGTCGTAAAACTCACGGACGAACAGATCGCAGCCGGCAAAGCCGGGGCGGAAAAACTCAAGGAAAAGATCGCTTCCGGTGAAATCACCATCAAATTACCGGGTCCGGATACGCCGGTTCTGCAACCTGGGGTCATTTACCATCCCAGCAAGCCAGTCGAACCCAACCCACCTTCTGATACACCGCTTCTCGTCGCCATCGATACACCACTGACCTATGACGGCAAAGGCAACGTGATACTCAAGCCGCAGGGCTGATCCGCAACAAAAAGAGCCCATTCAATTGCTGAATGGGCTCACCTGCATGAAGGCCGAAACTCAGCGCAATTTCACCGCAGTGCCGGTCGCAAACACCACAACCATGCCGCCCTTGCCTGCGGGCATGCTGATCTCGAAATCCACCCCGACCACCGCATCCGCCTGCAGCGCACGCGCCCGTTCCTTGATTTCATCCGTCGCCTGAATCCGCGCCTCCTTCAACGCCCGCTCCAGCGTCTGCGAACGCCCACCAAAAAAGTCGCGCATGCCGGCGAACATATCGCGGATCACATTCACGCCTTGCACCGACTCGGCACTGACAATGTCCAGGTAGGCGGTGATCTGGCGCCCCTCAATGGATTGAGTCGTGGAGATGATCATGGCGGTCGTCCTTTTACTGATGAATAAAAGCGCTGATTGTAATACTCAACGCTACTCCGATCCGCCGCCTGATAAATTCCAGACGCCAGAAACCACAAAACCCCTGACTTCTTTCGAAATCAGGGGTTTTGTGTACTGAATGTGGCGGTGAAGGAGAGATTCGAACTCTCGATACAGTTTCCTGTATACACACTTTCCAGGCGTGCTCCTTAAGCCACTCGGACACTTCACCGTATCTCTTCAAACATGTTCTGTCTGTCGAGGCGCGCTAATGTAGTCGAAAGCTTTTCCGATGGCAAACTTTTTTTTAAGATTTTCATGCGGTTAAGAGAAAAAGTCGTTTGGCCCGCCGACGGGCCATGGCAAACCGGCCAATCTCTGGTGACGGCGCCCCTTCTATATAGAAGCAGAATGGCGTGCTGCGCCGGGCGAGGCGGGAAACGGTGACTGGCGGGTCAGTCACGGCGCTTTACCTGGCTGGCGTCGGTGGGTAACGTCTGCCCATCTTTCTAATAAGGAATAGCGTCATGAGTGAGTTGATTTCCTACCACCTCGAAGACGGTATCGCGACCCTGACCTTGAGCAACGGCAAGGTCAATGCCATTTCCCCGGACGTGATTGCGGCTTTCAATGCGGCGCTGGATCAGGCGGTGACTGATCGTGCCATCGTGATCATTACCGGTCAGCCGGGGATTCTGTCTGGCGGCTATGACCTGAAAGTGATGACCGCCGGCCCTAAAGAAGCCGTGGCACTGGTGACCGCGGGGTCGACCCTGGCGCGTCGCCTGCTCTCTCACCCGTTCCCGGTGATTGTTGCTTGCCCGGGTCATGCTGTGGCCAAAGGCGCTTTCATCCTGCTGTCCGCCGATTACCGCATCGGCGTCGACGGCCCGTTCAGCATTGGTCTGAACGAAGTGCAGATCGGCATGACCATGCACCACGCGGGTATCGAGCTGGCGCGTGATCGTCTGCGCCGTTCGGCGTTCCACCGTTCGGTGATCAACGGCGAGATGTTTGATCCGCAGAGCGCTGTCGATGCCGGTTTCCTCGACAAGGTCGTGGCTGCCGAAGAGCTGCAAGCTGCCGCCCTCGCCGCTGCGCGTCAGTTGAAGAAGATCAACATGCTCGCGCACAAGAACACCAAGCTGAAGGTACGTAAAGCGCTGCTGGAAACGCTGGATAACGCGATCATCCAGGATCAGGAGCACTTGGGCTGATCGCTCGATCCTGGCAATAAAGAAAGCCCGACCGTCGTGTCGGGCTTTTTCTTGCGCGCTCGATTTAAAAGGCAGCGACGGCTCTAGGACAGGTCTGAGCATGATTTCGGAAACATGCGCTTAAACATCGCCTATCTCCGCACTCTATAGCGGCAATTGCCGAAAACAGTGCACATCCGTACACTGCGCCACCTTTTGTCCCGGTGGGGCCTGAAAATGCTGTTCGTGTTTCGTATGTTATTGATGGGCCTGCACTTTATTCTGGCAGGAGTACTCGGGGTAATCCTCGGGATATGCCGCCCGTTCAATCCGGACAATAGCCGTCTGTGCGCTCGCCTCTACGCTTTGCCGGCCATGTGCATTCTGCGTCTGCGGGTCAAGTCCGACGTCAGTGGTTTGATCAACAAGCCAGACAGCTGCGTGATCATCGCTAACCATCAGTCCAACTACGATCTGTTTGTGTTCGGGAATGTGGTGCCGCGTCGCACTGTGTGTATCGGCAAGAAGAGCCTGAAATGGGTGCCGCTGTTCGGGCAGTTGTTCTGGCTCGCCGGCAATGTATTGATCGACCGTGGCAACGCGCACAAAGCGCGCCAGTCGATGCTCACCACCACCAACACCTTGCAGAACGAAGAGACCTCGATCTGGGTGTTCCCGGAAGGCACGCGCAACCTCGGCGAAGATTTGCTGCCGTTCAAGAAAGGCGCGTTCCAGATGGCGATTGCCGCCGGTGTGCCGATCGTTCCGGTGTGTGTCAGCAGCTACATCAAACACATGCGCCTGAATCGCTGGCGCAGCGGGAAAATCCTCATACGCTCGCTGCCGGCGATTCCTACAGCCGGATTGACCATGGATGACATGCCCATGCTGATCAATCAGTGCCGCGAGCAGATGCGCGAGTGCATCGAATCGATGGATCGGCAGCTCCAAGCTGCATGAAAAACAAACCCGCCTTGTGCGGGTTTTCTTTTGCCCGCTGAACTGTAGAGATTTCACTGACTCTCAAGCAGCGACACGGCTAAGCTGATGTCTTGTATTCCCTGTCATCTGCCAAGAAGAAGTGAACCACCACCATGGGTCGAGTTGTTGCTGCTGCGGTGTACAGCGCGGGTAAGAAAGTCACCAATATCACCCTCGATGAAGGCGCAGCCTGGGCCGCGAAAACCGGCCACTTTGTCTGGATCGGCCTCGAAGAGCCGAGCGCGCAGGAACTGTCCAACCTGCAACGCCAGTTCAACCTGCACGAACTGGCCATCGAAGATGCCCTGGAAAAACACAGTCGACCGAAGCTGGAAACCTTTGGCGACGCCTTGTTTATCGTGACCTACTCGCCGATCCGCGAACGTGGGATTCTGCAGTTCATCGAAACCCACATCTTCGCGGGCAAGGGCTACATCATTACCGCGCGTAACGGTCACTCGGCGTCCTACGCTCATGTCCGTCAACGCTGTGAGGCGCGTCCACTGCTGCTGGAACATGGCGAGGACTTCGTTCTCTATGCGCTGCTGGATTTCGTCATCGAGAACTACCAGCCGGTGGGCGAAGCGATCCATGCCGAGATCGATGAACTGGAGCGCAACGTCCTGTGCAGTGCCCTCAACGAGCATGACATCCAGCGGCTGCACGGTTTGCGTCGGGATGTCGTGCGCCTGCGCCGGTATGCCGCGCCGATGGTGGAGATCGGCGAGGAATTGCAGAAACTGAGTTTCCCGTTTATCGATAAAAACATGCGCCCCTATTTCCGCGATGTGCAGATTCACGTGACGCGGCAGATGGAAGACCTCAGCACGCTGGCCGACATTGCCAGCCAGACCATCGAGATCGGTGTGTTGCTGGAGGCGTCACGGCAGAGTGTGGTACAGCGCAAGTTCGCGGCATGGGCAGCGATTCTGGCGTTTCCGACGGCGGTGGCGGGGATTTACGGGATGAACTTCCAGAACATGCCGGAACTGAGTTGGCATTACGGCTATTTCGGGGTGCTGGGGTTTATTGCGGTGGGGTGCGTGAGTTTGTGGGCGAGTTTCAAGAAGTCAGGGTGGTTGTAAAAGCAAAAGATCGCAGCTTTCCGTAGGAGCTGCCGAAGGCTGCGATCTTTTGCTCTGCTATTAAGCGGCCTCAGGCTTGTGCGCCACAAACCGCATCATCCACTCCGCAACCGTTGCACCATGGTGCTCCTGCTCCAGACTGGCCACGCCCTTGCTGTAAATCTGCGAACCCAGCGCTTCCTGACGCAGATCCAGCAGCGCCCGCGAATAATCGTGGATGAATTCCGGATGGCCCTGGAAGCACAGCACCTGATCGTTGATGTGGTAAGCGGCAAACGGGCAGAAATCGCTGGAAGCAATCACCGTGGCGTTTTCCGGCAGCGCAGTCACCTGATCCTGATGGCTGATCAGCAACGTCAGTTCTTCACGCACCGGACTCATCCACGGCGCCTTGGCCGCGAGTTTGTAGTTGTGGGTGCCGACGCCCCAGCCCTGTGTCGCACGCTCGCTCTTGCCGCCGAGCAGCAATGCCAGCAGTTGATGGCCGAAGCAAACGCCGAGCAGTTTGTCGCCACGCTCGTAACGGCTGAGCAGATATTCCTTGAGGGTCTGGATCCACGGATCAGTGCCGAACGAATCGGCCTTGCTGCCGGTGACCAGGTACGCGTCGAAAGTCAGCTCATCGCTCGGGTATTCGCCCTGCATCACGTTGTACACAGTGAACTCGGCGGCAATCGGTTGCTGCGAGAACAGGCGTTGAAACATCTGCCCGTAACCCTGATATTGATCGACCAGTTCCGGACGCAGGATGTCGGTTTCCAGAATGCAGATGCGTAGCGACATAAAAAATACCTGACACGTGATGGGAATAATGAACACCCCAGAGCCTGCCTTGAAACACCCTGACAAGGCAAGCCCCGGAATGCTCGCTGCCCCTAGAACATTTCACCTTTTGCCGCTTTATCCAGCAGCAATGCTGGCGGCGCAAAGCGCTCGCCATACTGTTCGGCGAGATATTGCGCGCGGGCCACAAAATCCTTTACGCCGTACTGATTGATGAACTGCAGCGCACCACCGGTCCACGCGGCGAAACCAATGCCGAAGATCGAGCCGACGTTGGCGTCCGCCGTCGAGGTCAGCACGCCCTCCTCCACACAGCGCACGGTTTCGACAGCCTGCACGAACAGCAAACGATCACGCACATCCTTTGGCGAGATCTGCCCGTCGGCCTTCTCGAAACGCGTCTTCAGTTCCGGCCACAAATGCTTCTGGCCAGCAGCCGGGTATTCATAAAAACCACCGCCAGCGGCCTTGCCCGGACGCTTGTATTCGTTGAGCAGCAAGTCAATCACGGCGAACGCCGGGTGCTCAATCAGCGGTTTCCCTTCGGCCTGTAGGTCTTTGGCCGTTTGCTTGCGGATATGGCTCATCAGGCTGAGAGAAACTTCGTCAGAGATCGCCAGAGGTCCGACTGGCATCCCGGCCTTGCGCGCTTCGGTCTCGATCATCGGTGCACTGACGCCTTCACCGAGCATGGCAATGCCTTCATTGGTGAAAGTGCCGAATACGCGTGAGGTAAAGAAGCCGCGACTGTCGTTGACCACAATCGGGGTCTTCTTGATTTGCAGGACGAAATCGAAGCCGCGAGCGAGGGTTTCATCGCTGGTTTTCGCACCTTTGATGATTTCCACCAGTGGCATTTTCTCTACCGGGCTGAAGAAATGCAGGCCGATGAACTTGCTTTGATCGGGTACGGCGCTCGCCAGACCGGTGATCGGCAGGGTCGATGTATTGGAAGCAATGACCGCATCGGCGCCCACCACCTGCTGCGCGGCCACAGACACCTTGGCCTTGAGCTCACGATCCTCGAACACCGCTTCGATGATCAGGTCGCAACCGGCCAGATCCGCATCGGTCTGGGATGGGGTGATCCGCGCCAGCACAGTCTCACGCTGTGAGACTGTCATCTGGCCACGGGCAACTTTCTTGTCGAGCAACGCCGCCGAATGCGCCTTGCCCTTCTCGGCGGCCGCGAGATTGACGTCCTTGAGCACCACGTCAATACCCGCCGAAGCACTGACGAAAGCAATCCCGGCACCCATCATCCCGGCACCGAGCACGCCAACCTTGCGCGTGACATAGGGCGCGAAACCCTGCGGCCGCGATCCGCCGGCATTGATCTCGTTGAGCTGGAACCAGAACGTACCGATCAGGTTTTTCGAAATCTGCCCGGTGGTCAGTTCGGTGAAATAGCGCGTTTCAATCAAGTGCGCGGTGTCGGAATCGACCTGTGCACCTTCCACCGCCGCACAGAGGATTTTCTCCGGCGCTGGCAACGTGCCCTGGGTTTTACTGCGCAGGATCGACGGCGCAATGGCCAGCATCTGCGCGACTTTCGGATTCGACGGCGTCCCGCCCGGGATCTGATAGCCCTTCACGTCCCAGCGCTGCACCGCCGTCGGATTGGCAACGATCCAGGCGCGCGCCTTGGCCAGCAGTTCATCACGATCCGCCGCCAGGTCATCGATAAGACCGGCCTGCAACGCCTGCTGCGGTCGGACTTTCTTGCCTTCGAGCAGATACGGCAACGCTTTTTCGATACCGAGCATGCGCACCATGCGCACCACCCCGCCGCCGCCCGGCAGCAGGCCGAGGGTCACTTCCGGCAGACCGAGCTGCACCGACGCATCGTCCACCGCTACGCGGTGATGACAGGCCAGACAGATTTCCCAGCCACCGCCCAGCGCCGCGCCGTTAATCGCTGCCACCACCGGTTTGCCGAGGGTTTCCAGGGTGCGCAATTGCCCTTTGAGGGTCAGCACCATGTCGTAGAAAGCCTTGGCTTCAGGCTTGCCGACCTTGATCAGCTCATTGAGGTCGCCGCCGGCAAAGAAGGTTTTCTTCGCTGACGTGATGATCACGCCGGCAATGCTGTCTTTTTCCGCCACCAGCCGGGCGACGCACGCGGCCATGGCCTCGCGGTACACGGCATTCATGGTGTTGGCGCTCTGGCCCGGCATGTCGATGGTCAACACGACGATGCCGTCCTGGCCTTTTTCGTAACGAATGGCTTCGCTCATAACAAGGTTCCTTGAATTCGGGGCTCAGAGGCGTTCGATGATGGTGGCAATGCCCATGCCGCCGCCGACACAGAGCGTCGCCAGGCCATAGCGCAGACGCCGCGCTTCCAGTTCATCGAGCAGGGTGCCGAGGATCGCGCACCCGGTGGCGCCCAGCGGATGGCCCATGGCGATGGAACCACCGTTGACGTTGACCTTGGCCGGATCGACGGCCATGTCCTTGATGAACTTCAGCACCACTGAAGCAAACGCTTCGTTGACCTCGAACAGGTCGATGTCCTCCACGCGCAGTCCGGCCTTGGCCAGCGCTTTGCGCGTCGCCGGAGCAGGGCCGGTAAGCATGATGGTCGGATCGGTGCTGGTCACTGCCGTGGCGACAATCCGCGCCCGTGGTTGCAGGCCCAGTGCGCGGCCCTTGGCTTCGGAGCCGATGAGCATCAGCGCGGCACCGTCGACGATCCCGGAACTGTTGCCCGGCGTGTGCACGTGGTTGATTCGTTCGACATGGCTGTAGACCCGCAGCGCGGTCGCGTCGAAGCCCATCTGGCCGATCATTTCGAAACTCGGCTTGAGCTTGCCCAGGCCTTCCAGCGTCGATTCGGCGCGAATGAACTCATCGTGATCGAGCAGGATGATGCCGTTCTGATCCTGCACCGGCACCAGCGATTTGTTGAACGAACCATCGGCCCGCGCCCGTGCCGCTTTCTGTTGCGAATGCAGGGCGTAGGCATCGACGTCCTCGCGGCTGAAGCCCTCGAGCGTGGCGATCAAGTCCGCACCGACGCCCTGAGGGGTGAAGTGGCTGTGCAGGTTGGTCTGCGGGTCCAGCGCCCAGGCGCCGCCATCGCTGCCCATCGGCACCCGCGACATCGACTCGACACCACCGACCACCACCAGGTCTTCAAAACCGGAGCGCACTTTCATCGCGCCGAGGTTCACCGCCTCCAGACCCGAAGCGCAGAAGCGGTTGATCTGCACGCCCGCGACACTGACGTCCCAATCGGCCACTTGCACCGCGGTTTTGGCGATGTCCGAGCCTTGATCGCCAATCGGCGTGACGCAGCCGAGGACCACGTCATCGACCTGGCTGGTGTCCAGCGCGGTGCGCGTTTGCAGAGCGCTCAGCAGGCCGGCGACCAGATTCACCGGTTTGACGCTGTGCAAGGCGCCATCCGCTTTGCCTTTGCCACGGGGCGTGCGTAACGCGTCGAAAATCAAAGCTTGGGTCATGACGTCCTCGAACCTGTGCGGTGAGTGATTTCTTGTGCCTTCACTCTTGACCCGAGCGGTCGCAGATTCAATGACCACAGCGCTCAATGCGGTTGACGCACACGCTCAGACGGACGGTCATGAAGCCTTGGGTGAACCGGTTCAGGTCGCCGAGTTGTCTAGCAAGCGGGCGGCAAAGAAGCTGGCAATACGCCTCATGCCTTTTTAATCGCAATTTCTTAAAGCTCCATATGAAATGGATCTAAGCCAAGCGTGACGCGGGCCCTAAGGTAGTACATGTACGTCAGGGTCGTCGGGTTTTGCCGGGGCAGACGTTCTTCAACAGGAAGTGCAACGCGCGCCGTCATGGATATGCAGGCACGCATCAGGAAATAACAATAAAGGCGGTCAAGCCATGTTCAAACAACCGAAAGTTCGTCAAGCAGGACTCATTCTTTTCGCCACGACGCTGTTGTTGATTTTGCCGAATTTGACCAAGGTAATCGGCTGACTCAAGCGGCAGGTGCGGTTTATCGCCACTGAAAATATGACTGGCCCGCTACCCGGGCCAGCGTGGCTGTGCCAACCTTTGCGCACTTCCACGACATGGACGGCGATCATTTGAAAGCGCTCATTGTGTTCGGGGCCATGCTGCTGAGTATGCCCTTGTCTGCCGCGCAGTTGGACTTGCAACTGGGTGAGAACAGTCGCACCTGGCAGACCGAGGAGTTGCTCAAGCATCCTCAGGTGCAAACCCTGACGATTAAAAACGACGTGTCCTACAAGAAGGACATGACCTATCGCGCCGTGCCCGTGGCCGCGCTTCTCACCGGCATCAAGCCGGGAGATCACCTGCAAGCCGTGGCGCTGGACGGGTTCGCTGCGGAACTGGCCGCTGCGCCGCTGCTCAACCGCCAAGGCGCGCGAGCGTGGCTGGCAATCGAAGACCCGGCCCAGCCGTGGCCGCCGCTGTCGGAAGGCAAACACAGCGCCGGGCCGTTCTATCTGGTGTGGACGGATCCGCAGGCCGGCAATATAAGCCCGGAACAGTGGCCGTTCGAAGTGGCGAGCATCAAGCGCATGGCGCCGGTTGCAGAGCGCTTTCCTGCCCTGCTGCCGGATCCGGCGCTGAAAGCAGATGATCCGGTGAACCTGGGATTTGCGTTGTTTCAGAAGAATTGTCTGGCGTGTCACCGCTTGAACGGTGCGGGGGATGCGCAGTTCGGGCCGGATCTGAATATTCCGTATAACCCGACCGAGTATTTCGGCGTGGACTTCCTGAAGCGCTACATTCGTGATCCGCAGAGTTTACGCCAGTGGCCGCAGGCGAAGATGCCGGGGTTTTCGGCGGATGTGTTGCCGGATGGGGATCTGGAAATGTTGGTCGGGTATCTGAAGCACATGACCGGACGCAAAGTTAAACCCTGACGCTTGCACCCCCCTGTAGGAGCTGCGGCACGCTGCGATCTTTTGATCTTTTGATCTTTGGAATCAAGATCAGAAGATCAAAAGATCGCAGCGTGCCGCAGCTCCTACAGGGGATGGTGTTTACTGTTGCTGGACGGAGATGATCGGGGTCGGCGAGACGAACACCTTCGCGTGCATCTGCTCGCATCCGCCGCCTCGGCGCATGCCGCGCACCGGGCAGGCATCGAGATAGTCCAGACCCACCGCCAGCTTAAGATGCCGCTCCGGCCGCGCCAGTTCGTTGGTCACATCGAAGCTGTACCAGGCGTCATCCAGCCAGGCTTCCGCCCAGGCATGACTGGCCAGGTGTTCACAATCCTCGCTGTACAAATATCCCGAAACGTAACGCGACGGCACACCCAGACTGCGCGCACAGGCCAGAAACGCATGGGTGTGATCCTGACAAACCCCCGCACGCCCGGCGAAGGCCTCGGCGGCGCTGGTGTCGACTTCGGTCGAACCCGGCGTGTAGGTCATGTGCTGGTTCAGGCCGTGCATCAGATCGATCAGGCCGGTGCGATCGCGCCGTTGCTTGCAGGATTTTTCCGCAAATGCACGCAGGGCCTCATCCGCCTCGGTCAAGCGGGTAAAGCGCAGAAACGGCAGCGCCGACTGGCTTTCGTGTTCGGCTTCGCGCAACTCATCGATATCGACCTGCCCCCGTGCGCCAATGATGATCGCCTCGTGCGGCTCGTCCATGGTCAGTACGTGCAGGATGTTGCCGAACGGATCGAGCTGCGCACGCACCGGGCGTGGCAGGTCGAGCTGCCAGCTCAGCACATGCTGGCGCTCGCTGTCGTGGGGTGTCAGTCGCAGGTACTGGATGCTCGCCCGTACCTTATCTTCGTAGTGATAGGTGGTCTCGTGGCTAATGGAAAGTCTCATGCAGCCTCCAGGTAGGAACTGTGAATGGCGTTACCCAACTGGCGCACCAGCGGGATGAATTCGGTCAGCCAGGCGTGCAGGCCTTCCTCGAGGATTTCGTTGATGCCGGTGTAGCGCAGGCGCGCGTCCATTTCGGCGGCCAGACGTTGCGCGGGGCGACCGTTGGCGCCGGGCAACTGCGCGAGAATCTGGTCGATCTCTTCGGTGCAGGCCCTCAGTGAACGCGGCACATCGGCGCGCAACAGCAACAACTCGGCGACGTGCCGGGCGCCGGGCGCGTCGCGATAGATTTCGGTGTAGGCCTCGAACGACGACAAGGCGCGCAGCAACGCGCTCCACTGGTAATACGCGTGGGCCGTGCCGTCGCTGACCGCTTCGGCCTGATCGCCGGCCATTTCGTAGCGCGCATCGAGCAGTCTTAAAGTGTTGTCCGCACGCTCGATAAAGGTGCCGAGACGAATAAAACGAAACGCATCGTTACGCATGATCGTGCCGTAAGAGGCGCCACGAAACAGGTGCGAACGCTCCTTGATCCACTCGCAGAAACGGCTCATGCCATAGCGACTGAGACCTTGTTCGGCGATCCCGCGAATTTCCAGCCACGTCGAGTTGATGTTCTCCCACATGTCCGCCGTGATACGTCCACGCACCGCATGAGCACTCGCCCGTGCCGCGCCGAGGCAACTGTAGATGCTCGCCGGATTGGCCGCATCGAGGGCGAAAAAGTGCAGCAGGCGTTCGGCGTGCAGTGCGCCGTGACGCTCCAGATAATCCTCAAGGGTGCCGGTGATCAGCAACGGCATGGCCAGTTCGTGCAAACCATCGCCGCGACCGTCCTGCGGCATCAGCGACAGCGAATAACTGACGTCGAGCATCCGTGCGAGGTTTTCCGCCCGCTCCAGGTAACGCGACATCCAATACAGATCCGAGGCAGTTCTACTTAACATGGCAAGCTTCCTTCAATCCTCGACCACCCAGGTGTCCTTGGTTCCGCCGCCCTGGGATGAGTTCACCACCAGAGAGCCTTCGCGCAGTGCGACGCGGGTCAAACCGCCAGGCACCACGCGGGTTTCACGCCCGGACAAGACAAACGGGCGCAGGTCGATGTGGCGCGGCGCGATGCCGTTTTCGACAAAGGTCGGACAGGTCGACAGCGACAGCGTCGGTTGCGCGATGTAAGCGTGAGGCTTGGCCTTGATGCGCTCGCGGAAGGCATCGATTTCGGCCTTCGTCGACGCTGGCCCCACCAGCATTCCGTAACCGCCGGAGCCTTGGGTTTCCTTGACCACCAGATCTGGAAGATTGGCCAGCACATGGGAAAGTTCAGACGGGTTGCGGCATTGCCAGGTCGGCACGTTTTTCAGGATCGGTTCTTCGTCGAGGTAGAAACGGATCATGTCGGTGACAAACGGGTACACCGACTTGTCGTCCGCCACGCCGGTGCCGATGGCATTGGCCAGCACCACGTTGCCGGAACGATAGGACGACAGCAGACCCGGCACGCCGAGCATTGAATCCGGGTTGAACGCCAGCGGATCGAGGAACGCGTCGTCGAGCCGGCGGTAGATCACGTCTACCGCTTTCGGGCCATCGGTGGTGCGCATGAAGACTTTGTCGTCACGCACGAACAGGTCCGCGCCTTCGACTAGCTCAACGCCCATTTCCCGGGCGAGAAACGCGTGTTCGAAAAAGGCACTGTTGAAGCGCCCCGGCGTCAGCACCACGACGCTTGGGTCGTCAATCGGGCTGGAGCTTTTCAGGGTATCGAGCAGCAGGTTCGGGTAGTGATCGATTGGCGCAATGCGTTGCGCGGCGAACAGCTCAGGGAACAGGCGCATCATCATCTTGCGGTCTTCGAGCATGTAGCTGACGCCGCTCGGCGTGCGCAGGTTGTCTTCGAGTACGTAATACGTGCCGTCGCCATCGCGCACCAGATCGACGCCGGAGATGTGCGAATAGATATCGCGGTGCAGATCCAGACCTTGCATCGCCAACTGGTATTGCTCGTTGGCCAGCACCTGTTCGGCGGGAATGATCCCGGCCTTGATGATGCGTTGCTCGTGATAGAGGTCGGCGAGGAACATGTTCAACGCCTTGACCCGCTGGATACAGCCGCGCTCGACGATCCGCCATTCACTGGCGGGGATGCTGCGCGGAATGGTATCGAAAGGAATCAGGCGCTCGGTGCCCTGCTCGTCCCCATAGAGCGTGAAAGTAATCCCGGCACGATGGAACAGCAAATCGGCCTCGCGGCGCCGTTGGGCCAGCAGCTCGTCAGGCGTGTCGGCCAGCCATCGGGCGAACTCTCGATAATGCGGGCGAACCTGGCCGCCGGCGTCGTACATCTCATCAAAATAGGTGCGGATCATGCCGTACTCCTTGTCACCCGGACTTACAGGCCTTCGCAAGGCCCGTGCCATCGGCATAAACGCTTTGATTTCAATCGGTTGGATATTCACGCCAGAGAGACCGCACCATTCCTGTGCGGCAATTGCCCTAACCTGATTGCCCCCGCTTCATTGCGACGCACTGCATCGCCTATCACCAGCATAGTCAGAGTTGATTTCACTGCCCGGCCTTGACTGCGGATAATCCGCGCATTCGCTGCAAAACTTCCCCGCGCACAGCGCCGCGAAGTCGCCAGCTCAACTGACCTGGACTGCTCCCGCAGCCCGCCCCGCTGTAACCCTGACCGGTTTCCTCTCCTTATCGGTCTTCCCTTTTAGCCACCCTTTTCGGTGGCTTTTTTTTGCCTTTTGGAAATGTTTTGAAAGCAAAAGCAAAAGATCGCAGCCTCCGGTAGCTCCTACACCAATCACCTGTAGGAGCTGCCGAAGGCTGCGATCTTTTGATCTTCAATCAATAAAAATTCAATTCAACCGGTGGCGGCTACGCACCTCCTGTTTCACCCCCCAGCCCTCGATTATCCCGCCCAAGGGCTCGACCACTGCCGAAAAGCCCTGCTCGAAATCGCCAATGTCGTCATATGTCGCGTACATCACCTTGCTCAATTCCAGCGCCCACGCGCCATCATCACGCACACTGACCTGGGCATTGATGGATTCACCACGAAATTTGCCTGCAGCCCTGCGCGCCCGCTCCTCGTCCGGGAAAATGGCGTAGAACTCGATGGGATGGAATCGGGAAAAATCGAAACCGCCTTCTTTCATGCGGCGCAGAACATTGCTGCTGATGTCTTCTTGATAGGCTGTGCTCATGAATCGTCCCCCTCGCATAGATGGATAGACTTTCCGTATTCCCGCCCCGGGCCTTACAGGCCAAAGCACTTCGGCAACGGGGTTGCCGGCGGGAAACAAGCATGTAGCTGACAAGACCAGACCTTAGCGATCCGTTCGCTGATCTCGCTTGCAGAGTAGCCCCAAGATAGAGCCGCTGCCAAGGCCTGGTGGTGAAGGTGACAAGAAGAATTTCAGATTGGGGTGATGCTGCGGATTTCGATGCTGTTCTGGGTTTTCAGGCTTTTCACGCCAGCATCGGCGGTGCGCCCTTCCAGATCGTTAAGATCCAGCTCGGCGGCGACAGGAAGAAAGCGTTCCTTGATCAGTTTGGCGGCCCGCTCATGACTCGGGCACTCTTCGCACTCGAAGACTTCGTTGACCGTTTCACCGTGATCGTCCACGAAAGTGACTTTCCACTTTTGCATCAGTGCCTCCTCGATCAAACCCGCAAATGGGCTTACACCTATCTCGACTGTGTACGCCGAAAGTTGGTTCAAAAGGATTACAGCGGGTGAAGATGAAAAAAACGACATTTACTGTAAGGGGAAGCAAATGTGGGAGCGAGCCTGCTCGCGAAGGCGGTGTGTCAGCAACATTTTTGTTGAGTGACGCACCGCTTTCGCGAGCAAGCCCGCTCCCACAGGGGTTTGCAGCGTTCTTTTAGTCGTTGCTTGGCTTGTTGATCGCCTGCAGCACGTACTGCGGCAAGGCGAATGCGCCGATGTGGATTTCCGGGTTGTAGTAACGCGTGACGATGCCGCTGCCGATGAAGCGCTGCTGCAGGGTTTCACGGCTCAGCTTGCGGTAGGCCGGGTTGGTCGAGCCCCAGGCGAAGGTCATCGAGCCGCCGATGTAGGTCGGCACGGCCGCCTGGTAGAAGTGCCAATCCGGGAACAGGCTGTTCAGGCGCCCGGCGGTGGTTTTCACTTCATCGATCTGCATGAACGGCGTGCCGTTCTGGGTCACGAGGATGCCGCCTTCGTTCAGGCAGCGGTGGCAGGCCTGGTAGAAGTTCTCCGAGAACAGCACTTCGCCCGGGCCGATCGGGTCGGTGGAGTCGGAGATGATCACGTCGAATTTTTCCGTGGTGGTGGCGACGAAACGCATGCCATCGTCGATCACCAGGTTCAGACGTGGATCGTCGTAGGCGCCGCTGGAGTGATTCGGCAGAAACTCTTTGCACATGTCGACCACGGTACCGTCGATCTCGACCATGGTGATGTGTTCGACGCCGGCGTGTTTGCTTACTTCGCGCAGCATGCCACCGTCACCGCCACCGATGATCAACACGCGCTTGGCGCTGCCGTGGGCGAGGATCGGCACGTGGGTGAGCATTTCGTGGTAGATGAATTCGTCGGCTTCGGTGGTCTGGATCACGCCGTCCAGCGCCATGACACGGCCCATGCGCGGGTTCTGGAAGATCACCAGGTGCTGGTGTTCGGTGCGCACTTCGTGCAGCAGTTTTTCCATGCGAAAACGCTGGCCGTAGCCTTCGTAGAGGGTTTCCAGATACTCGCTGGTCTTGGTGACGGTCATGGTGAAGTGCTCCGATGAATGCGCGGGCGTCAATCGTGGGGACGATTGCCCGGGAAAGGCGCGCATTCTACGTTGCCGAAGATGACAGGTCGAACCTCACAACCACAATCCCTGTAGGAGCTGCCGAAGGCTGCGATCTTTTGATCTTGTTTTTTACAATCAACATCAAAAGATCGCAGCCTGCGGCAGCTCCTACATGAGTGAGGTGGTGCGGTCAGATCCGCACGTTGCCTCGTGGGCCGGCGATTGCCCAGATGATCAGGCCCAGCACTGGCAGGAGGATGATCAGCAACACCCAGACGATTTTCATCCCGGTGGAGGCGCCGCTTTTCAGCACGTTGATGATTGCCCAGATGTCGAGGGCGAGAATGATCAGGCCGATCAGACCGTTGAACGTGGAACCCATGGCGTTGCTCCAGAATAGTGGCATGCACTTTTAGGATAGACGGTCGCGCGCAGGGTTCCCTTTTATTGCGCTTAGACGTGAACGGCGATCTTCAAGGCTTCCAGCGACGGCGCGGCGCAGATGCCGACTTCGGCGCACAATTCCAGCACGCGAGGGATGTCATTGCCGTAGACCAGCACCATTTGCAGCTCGTCATCGAGCAACTGGCTGAAGTTCATCAGCGTGTAGCCGCCGTTTTCCTTGTTCATGCTGCTCATCTGCACCTGGATGCGGTTGAGTGCGGTCAGCGCTTCGGTCTTGGCCAGTTGCTTGGGCTTGAGGTTGAAATCGACGCCCGGGCCGAACGAGGCAACGATCTGTGCAAACAGGTCGCCATAAGAGTCAGCCTGGAACAGCACGGTTTCCGGCAGGCTGCCAACCACGACCCACTCGCCCAACGGAATCGGGAAGGTGTCGTCGTAGTTGATGTCCGGATTGGCGACCAGAAAGGCGTCGGCATCGGCGTAGGCTTGCGCCGCTTCATCGGCCACTTTCAGGATCTCGTCCTCGCCCATGCAGCCGGAGCTGATTTTGCTGATGAGTTCGACGAGTGCGGCTTTCATGAGGGCGGATCCTGTGGCGAAGGTGAAATTTCAGGGCGCGGAGGATAGCGCACAAAGCAAAAGATCGCAGCCCGCGGCAGCTCCTACAGAGGAATCAGTGTAGGAGCTGCCGCAGGCTGCGATCTTTTGACCTTATCAACCCAACAATTTTTCCAGTTGCGCCGTGGTATCAACCGCGCCCATGGTCCGCGCCGCGTCCAGCGCGGTCACGCCGTTGGCGTCCTTGGCCTGCGCGTTGGCGCCTTTGCTGATCAGGTAATCAACGATTTCAACACGGTTGAACATCGCCGCCATCATCAGCGCCGTGCGGCCATCGAACGACGAACCTTCGATCTCGGCACCGGCCTCGACCAGCGCTTTCACCACGGCCAGGTCACCCTTGAACGCCGCACCGGCAATCGGGCTCTGGCCGTTGCCATTGCGCATTTCCGGATCAGCCTTGTGCTTGAGCAGCACCTGCACCGCGTCGACATGGCCGTAATAGCTGGCCAGCATCAGCAAAGTGTCGCCCTTGCTGTTCTTCAGGTTCACCGGCAAACCTGCGGTGACCAGGCGATCAAGCATCTCGGCATCACCGTCGCGCGCCTTGTTGAAAACCTGCTCGGTGAATTCGGCAGCTTCTTCAGGGGTCATCTGGCGGCTTTGGTCGGACATGGGGCAACTCCACTTTCGGTCGATCGGAAAGCCGACAGTTTCCCGAGCGCGGCGAAAGCTGTCACCCCCTTTTTTTTCAAAAGCGCTTATAGCCAGAATCAATAACGATGTTTGCCCTGATGAATTTCCGCCAACACTTCGTCAGTGACTCGAACATAAGTCTGCGTACCAGGCAGCCATGCGTAGATCGGGTCATCGCCCGTCTGGCCAGGGTCAAAGCCTTCATTTTTCAGGCGCGTTTTCTGGTATTTGAAGGTGCCGGTGGTTTCCATTTTGACTTTCACCCGCAAGAACAACGGCACCGCATAGGCGGGCATGCGTTCGCGGGCAAACGTCAGTAACTCGGCAAAATCCAGTGTGGCCAAGGATTCTGCCGGGGTGATTGCCGCCATGCCGGCGCGGCCGTTGGTGTTGCGGATTTCCACGCCATACGCCACCGCCTCGGAGATATGCGGGTGTTGCAGCAACAGGTTTTCGACTTCCGTGGTCGAAACGTTTTCGCCCTTCCAGCGATAGGTGTCGCCGAGTCGATCGACAAATTGCGCATGGCCAAAACCGATGTTGCGCAGCAGATCGCCAGTGTTGAAGAAACGATCGCCCTTGCTGAACACGTCGTGCAACACGACCTTGGCGGTTTTCTGAGGATCGGTGTAACCGTCCAGCGGCGCTTTCTCGTCGATCCGCGCCAGCAACAGGCCCTGCTCGCCTTTGCCGACCTTGCGCATGAACCCGTCGGCGCTGCGGATCGGCGCACCGCTGTCATGGTCGTAGGCGACCAACTCCCAAGCCATCAGCGAGAAACCGATGGTGTTGTCGAAGTTGAGAATGTTGGTGAAGCCGATGTTGCCGTCGCTCGCCGCGTATAGCTCACAGATGTGTTCGACCGCGAAGCGTGTCTTGAACTCGGCCCAGGCGCCGGGGCGCAAGCCGTTGCCGATCATCTTGCGCACGTCGTGACGGCTGTCATCGGCGCTGACCGGTTGGTCGACCAGATAACGGCACAACTCGCCAACGTAGCCGATGGTGGTCGCACGATAGCGGCGCACATCGTTCCAGAACTGGCTGGCGCTGAATTTGCGACGAATCGCAAAACCGGAAGCGCCGTTGACCGCCGACCCCCAACACACACAGAGGCCGGTGGCGTGGTACAGCGGCAAGGTGCAATAGACGACGTCGTCGGGGCGCATGTCGAGGGCGATCATGCCGAAGCTCGCCGAGCTACGCATCCAGCGGCCATGCTTGAACACCCCGGCCTTGGGCAGGCCCGTGGTGCCTGAGGTGTAAATGTAGAAACACGGATCGTTGAAAAATACCTGCCGGCTGCTCGGCGGATTTTCGCTGCTGGCATCGGCACTGGCGCTGATCAGGTTGACGTAACCGTCGGGCGCAATCCCCGGATGGCTGTAGGTGTCGTGGTCGGCAATGAACCAGGTGCGCTGCGACGCTATCGAAACTTGCTCGCGCACTGCCGCAAACGCGGGACTCAATTCTTCGCCGACGACGATCGCCACCGGCGCCACCAGATTCACGCTGTGGATCAGCGTGTCGCGGGTCTGAGAAGTGTTGAGCAACGCACTGACGGCACCGATCTTGGCCAGCGCCAGAATGGTTACGAGCAATTCCGGGCGGTTCTCGACGAACACCGCCACCACATCGCCCTTGCCGATGCCCTGCCCGCTCAAATAATGAGCGATGCGATTGGACCACTGATTGACCTGCGTGTAGGTCAACACGACATCGCCCTGCAATAACGCCGGGCCTTGGGGATTGCGCAGGGTCGCTTGTTCAAATGTCCAGCCAAGGCCACAGCTTTGGGTCGGATCCGTGACGTTGGCTACCTTCATTCCCTTGACCACCCGCGGGATGGCTTTGGCAATCATCGGCAGTTTGCGGAGCATCATGCCCCAGGTAATCGTGTCGCTTGGCGCGTGACTCATGACAGCTCCCCGTTCGGCCTTGGTGTTGGCCGGTGTTTTTATTTTCGGGCAATGGCTTGGTGCAACCGACGCATTCGAGCGTGGATCGAGATCGAAAATACGTCAGCGCTTCTCGGGCTGTACACGCGGTTTTTGCAATGTTTTGTATCCGCTGTTTGTGCGGATGCGACGAAGATCGCCAAGTGATCGAATGGTTCCGTCAAATCGACAACGATCCCGCAAAATGCAGGATGCACGATGGCCACTCATGCAGATTGCACGACACCTGAAAATCTCTTTATTTACAACTCATTGATTTATAAGGATATTTTTAATTTAAAATGCTGGCACAATCTCTGCAACCTCCTCTGCATGCTTGCCATTCAAGTGCATACGGAGCTGAAAGACATGAGCCTGATCCAAGAAAAATTTACCTCGCTGTTCTCCAACTTCGAAGTCACCACCGCGCCACGTCCCGATGGCGGGATCCTGCTGACTCTGCGCAGCAGCGACGGCAAGGTGTTCAAACGCGCACTGACCTATCAGCAACTGCATGCCGGTGACCAACTGTCGTGGGCAATCAGCGCGATTCGCCGTGACCTGGCCGAACAAGCCAGCGAGTTGCCGCAAATTGCCATGCTGCAAAGCCAGCAGCGTTTTGCGCTGCCGACGTATCACTCGCTGTAATTTGTAAAACGCCTTAAACGAGACAGGCCGTGGAGCATGCGCTTCACGGCCTGTTTTTTTATGCGCGATCTCTACTACGATCGCTAACTCTTTGTAGGAGCTGCGGAACGCTGCGATCTTTTGATCTTGTTCTTAAAGATAAGGGTCAAAAGATCGCAGCGTGCCGCAGCTCCTACAGGGTTTTGTGTGGTCAGAAGGCTTCGGGCTCGATGCCGGTGAATGTGTCGACGGTGATGTGGCTTCCCAGCTCGCCGCCTTCGCGGGCCAGGCCGCAGGTTTGCAGGCCGGCCGATTGCGCGGCGTCGAGTTCTTCGACGATGTCGGAGAGGAATAGAATCTCTTCCGGTTCAACGCCGATGGCTTGCTGGATGTTGGTGTAAGACTGCGCCTCACGTTTAGGCCCCGACGTGGTGTCGAAGTAACCGTTGAACAGCGGCGTCAGATCCCCCGCTTCCGAGCAGCCGAAAATCAGCTTCTGCGCCTGAATCGAGCCGGAGGAATACACAAACAGTTGATAACCCGCAGCGTGCCAGCGTTGCAGTGCTTCAACGGCGTCCGGGTAAACGTGCCCTTTCAACTGCCCGGCGTGATAACCCTGCGCCCAGACCATACCCTGCAAGGCCTTGAGCGGCGTGGCTTTGCGATCTTCCTCGATCCAGCTCAAGAGAATTTCAACAACCCGTTCAACATCGGCCTGCGGTGCACTGCTGTCACGGCGCACGGCGTCGAGTTGCTCGGCGACATCGGCACGTTCGGCGTTCTGCCGAACGAAATCCGGCAGGTGTTTGGCCGCGTAGGGAAACAGCACGTCAAACACGAAACTCACCGCGCTGGTGGTGCCTTCGATGTCGGTAACAATGGCTTTGATCGACATCGAATCAGTCCTCCAGACGCGGGAAACGGCCGGCGATGTCTTCGCCGGTGAAATTGGCAACCCAACCTTCTGGATTGTTGAACAAGCGAATCGCGACGAAATGCGGATGCTCGCCCATGTCGAACCAGTGTTTGGTGCCGGCCGGTACCGAGATCAGATCGTTCTTCTCGCAGAGTACCGCGTAGACGTAATCGTCGATGTGCAGAGTAAACAGCCCACGACCGGCGACGAAAAAGCGTACTTCGTCTTCGCCATGGCGATGTTCTTCGAGGAACTTGGCGCGAAATTCGGCTTTTTGCGGGTGATCGCTGTTGAGGCTGATGACATCGACGGTGATGTAACCGCGCTCGGTCATCAGCTTGTCGATCTGCTCTTTATAAGCGCTGATCACTTCTTCCTGCGTAGCGCCGGGCTGGATCTTCGCCGCGGCTTGCCAGCGGTCGAAGCGCACGCCCTGCTCGGCCAGGGTCGAGGCGATGTCTTCAAAGTGGGTCAGCACTTTGTTGGGAATGTCGGGGCTTGAGACGTGATAGACGGACAGGCTGCTCATTGGGGCAATTCCTCGGTATCGGCCTTGCCGTCCGGTTCTTGCAGACCGGTCGGGCACAGCATTTCATCAGGCAAATGGGCTACTTCCGGTGAAGTCAGCCTTGGCGGTTCATGACGCTGCGGGTTTTCAACTCGCATTCAAACAGGAATTCAAAGGCTTCGATCTGCCGCAGCGCGTCATTCATCTGCGCGCCCCACGTGTAGAGGCCGTGGCCGCGAATCAGATATCCGACGCAATCGGGATGGGCGTCGAGCCAAGGCTGCACCTTGGCGGCGAGGCGCGCAATGTCCTGATCGTTGTCGAAAATCGGCACGCGCACCCGCGATTCGTGGGTCGAGATGCCACTGAAGGCTTTTTGCAGTTCGTAGTCTTCGAACTCGATGAAGTCCTCAGGTGTCAGGCGCGACAGCACCGTGGCGTTGACCGAATGGGTGTGCAGCACCGCACCGATCTCCGCGCGCCAGCTATACAACTGGGTGTGCAGCAGGGTTTCGGCGGAGGGCTTTTTGCCCGGTTCCAGGCTGTTGCCCGACAGATCGGTGGCGAGCACATCGTCCAGACCCAACTGGCCCTTGTGCTTGCCGGACACGGTCAGCAGCGCTTCGCTCGGCGACAGGCGTGTCGAGTAATTGCTGCTGGTGGCCGGCGACCAGCCGCGACCATAAAGAAAGCGCCCGGCATCGACGATTTGCTGGGCGAGTTGTTCACGCGTAAGGCTCATGGCCTGTCCTCTTGCATACGTGTGGCAATGATAACGGCAGCAGCGAGCGCCGCGAGACTGGCAATACTAAAGGTCAATGTCGCGCCGAGGGCATTCCAGCTGTAACCGGAATACAACGCACCCATGGCGCCGCCGGTGCCGGCGAGTGCCGCATACAGTGCCTGGCCCTGCCCTTGCTGACGGGCGCCGAAGCTACGTTGCACGAAAGCGATGGCAGCGGCGTGAAAACTGCCGAAGGTCGCCGCGTGCAGAATCTGCGCGAACAACAGCACCCACAGAAACTCGGCGAACGAACCTAGCAGCAACCAGCGCAGCGCCGCCAGCAGAAAACTCGCCATCAGCACGCGGCGCAGGGAAACCCGCGCGAGAATCCGGCTCATGCACATGAACATCAGCACTTCGGCGACGACACCCACGGCCCAGAGCATGCCGATGGTGCCGCGCGTGTAGCCGAGTCGTTCCAGGTGCAAGGTCAGAAAGGTGTAATACGGGCCGTGGCTCATTTGCATCAGCGCCACGCAGCCATAAAACGCCAGTACGCCGGGATTGCGCAGTTGTTTGAGGAATCCGTCGCCGCTTGACCGGTTGCCTTGTGGCGGCTGCGCGTTCGGCACCCACAGACTGCTGAGGACGATGCCGGCCATGATCAGCACCAGCGCCGCCGGGTAGATGTCGAGGCTCAGCCATTCGAACAGACGACCGAGGGCAACCACGGTGATGATGAAACCGATCGAACCCCACAAACGAATCTGGCTGTAACGCGAGGTCTGCCCCTGCAAATGCGCGAGGGTGATGACTTCGAACTGCGGCAACACCGCGTGCCAGAAGAACGCGTGCAGCGCCATGACCATCGCCAGCCAGGCGTAAGTCTTGCTGACGAAGATCAGCGAGAAGGTCAGCAACGTGCACACCGCGCCAAAGCGCACGATGGCCAGGCGCTTGCCGGTGTAGTCGCCGAGCCAGCCCCAGATGTTTGGCGCCACGCAACGCATCAGCATCGGGATCGCCACCAGCTCGCCAATGCGTGCGGCGCTGAAGCCGAGGTGATCGAAGTACAGCGCCAGAAACGGCGCTGTCGACCCGAGCAAGGCGAAATAGAACAGGTAGAAACTGGACAGCCGCCAGTAAGGGAGCGCCGCCACGCCGGTTATGCCGCGACGGCTTTAGAGCCCGCCATCAAAGCTGACCCAGCACCGGCGTGCTCACGCGTACATCGGCGTTCTGGCCACGGTGACGCAGCAGGTGATCCATCAGCACGATGGCCATCATCGCTTCGGCAATCGGCGTGGCGCGGATGCCGACGCACGGGTCGTGACGGCCCTTGGTGATGACGTCGACCGGGTTGCCGTGGATGTCGATCGAACGGCCCGGGGTGGTGATGCTCGACGTTGGTTTCAACGCGAGATGGGCAACGATCGGCTGACCGGAGGAAATGCCGCCGAGGATGCCGCCGGCATTGTTGCTGAGGAAACCTTGCGGGGTCATTTCATCGCGGTGTTCGGTGCCGCGTTGGGCAACCGAGGCGAAACCGGCGCCGATTTCCACGCCTTTGACGGCATTGATGCTCATCAGCGCATGGGCCAGTTCGGCGTCGAGGCGGTCGAAGATCGGCTCACCCAGACCAGGCATGACGCCTTCGGCAACCACGGTGATTTTGGCGCCGACCGAGTCTTGATCGCGGCGCAACTGGTCCATGTAGGCTTCCAGCTCCGGGACTTTGTCCGGATCCGGGCTGAAGAAGGCGTTCTCTTCCACCGAATCCCAGGTCTTGAACGGGATTTCGATCGGGCCGAGCTGGCTCATGTAGCCACGGATGACGATGCCCTGAGTGGCGAGGTATTTCTTGGCGATTGCACCGGCCGCTACGCGCATCGCGGTTTCGCGCGCCGAGCTGCGGCCGCCGCCACGGTAGTCGCGCTCGCCGTATTTGTGGTGGTAGGTGTAGTCGGCGTGGGCCGGGCGGAACAGATCCTTGATCGCCGAGTAGTCCTTGGACTTCTGGTCGGTGTTGCGGATCAGCAGGCCGATCGAGCAACCGGTGGTGCGCCCTTCGAACACACCGGAAAGGATTTCGACTTCGTCGGCTTCCTGACGCTGGGTGGTGTGGCGGCTGGTGCCGGGCTTGCGGCGATCGAGGTCGCGCTGCAGGTCTTCGAGGGAAATCTCCAGGCCCGGCGGGCAGCCGTCGACAATGGCGACCAACGCCGGACCATGGCTTTCGCCAGCGGTGGTGACAGTGAACAACTTGCCGTAGGTATTGCCGGACATGCAGGACGCTCCGTGAAATCAAACCCAAATTCGTGATGCGCGCCAGTATACGCAGGCTAACCGAGTAGTTCATCCTCGAACCTTAGTGGTGCGGGTGAGTCCAACCGGCACCTTGGCGAATGATGGCGTGATGATGCTGCGAGTTTTGATCTTGAGTCTTACCCTGTTTACGGGCTTTGCCCAAGCGACGGTCCTACAACGCCCGGTAACTTTGGACACCGGCACTGGCGAGCTTTTCGGCTCGCTGTTGCTGCCAAAGTCCGACAGTCCGGTGCCGGTTGTCCTGATCATTTCTGGCTCCGGTCCTACGGATCGCGACGGAAACAACCCCGACGGCGGGCGCAACGACAGTCTGAAACGGCTGGCCTGGGTGCTGGCCAAACACAACATTGCCAGCGTGCGATACGACAAGCGCGGTGTAGCGGCGAGCCTGGCAGCGACGCCGGATGAACGTAACTTGTCGGTGGAAGCCTATGTCGCCGACGCCCAGGCGTGGGCGCGCAAACTCAAGGCCGATCCGCGATTCGGCCCGTTGATCCTGCTCGGCCACAGCGAAGGCGCGATGATTGCCACGCTGGCGGCACCGAATGCTGATGCGGCAGCGCTGATTTCGCTGTCCGGCACTGCCCGACCGATTGATGAGGTGTTGCGCCAACAGCTGGCGCGCAGCCTGCCGCCGCCACTGATGCTGCGCAGCAATGAGTTGCTCGACAGCCTCAAGGCCGGCCACACCGATGACAATGTGCCGCAACCGTTGCAGGTGATATTCCGCCCGAGCGTGCAGCCGTATCTGATTTCGCTGTTTCGTCAGGATCCGGCAAAAGCTTTCGCGCAATTGCAGATGCCGGCGCTGATTGTTCAGGGCAGCAACGACATTCAGGTCGGCGTCGATGACGCGAAGCTGCTCAAGGCTGCCAAACCCGACGCCGAACTGGTGGTGATCGAAGGCATGAACCATGTATTGCGCATCGTCCACAACGACATGAAGCGGCAATTGGCCTCGTACAAGGACCCGAATTTGCCGCTGGCGGCGGAACTGGGCAGCAAAATCATTGAGTTTATTGACGGACTTCGCACCCGTTAAGCGTCGTTTGCCCTCCAGTCCTGACAAAAACGGCCGATAAGCCTTTGTCGCCAGCGCAATGGCTGGCGACAAGCAGGGCTTGGACAGGATCTCGCCGTTATGACTGATACCCCGACTTCACCCGACACCACCGCTGAAAAAGACGCACCGCCAGCGGCCGAGCTGCCGTGGGCGGATGTCCATGTCGAGCACCACAAGATGCTCCGCCTGGCCCCGTTGCAGACCGATCGTCACACCGGTGGCCGGCCGCTGCGCTTTGTCGAGTTCGGCTATGCCGAGCGCAACAGCAAAGAACACAGCCTGATGCGCATGGAAATCAAGCTGCCTGGCCAGCGCGTGCGCAAAGAACAGAATCACCTCGATATCTGGGTCAATCACACGACCAAGCGTGTGCATTTCGGCCCGGACAGCGGCCTGCAGATCGAGCCGTTGAACCGTGGCATCGGCCGTTACATGGCGGCGCAAGGGATCAACTGGGCGAAAAAGCGTTGGCCGACCTACACCGTCGACGGCATGGACTTGAACAACAAGGACGCGCTGAATGAAGACACGCGGCTGCGTCGCGATCATTTCCTGCGCGTCCACGGGTTTGATGTGGTGTACGCCGATGCCCAGCATTTGAAGGGCAGCGTCAAGGAAGTGCAGGTCGGTGACTTGCTGGGCGACTGGAACAGCGAAAAGCTGCAGAACGTCGAGATTCTCGAAGCGGCGCAGATGCTTCAGCAGGCCGAGCAGAATCTGGCCGAGCAGGAAGTGAAGCTGAAGAAGCAGGAAGAGAAAGTCGGCAAGTTCAAGCGTGAAGACGCTGGGCTGCGCTTTACGATTACTTGTCTGGTGGCGTTTGCGGTGTTTCAGGCGGGGCTGTTGATCTGGATTGCCACGCACCGGTAGATCAAAAGATCGCAGCCTTCGGCAGCTCCTACATTGGAATTGGTGTACACCCTGTAGGAGCTGCCGAAGGCTGCGATCTTTTGCTTTTAGGCCTTAGACGCGGGAAGCGAACAGGGCCTGATGATCGCGGCACTGTTCAGCGGTCAGCATGAACACGCCATGCCCGCCGCGCTCGAATTCGAGCCAGGCAAAATCGACTTCCGGGTACAGCGCGTCAACGTGCACCTGGCTGTTGCCCACCTCGACAATCAGCAAGCCCTTCTCGGTCAGATGATCCGCCGCTTCCGCGAGCATCCGGCGCACCAGGTTCAGACCATCATCGCCACACGCCAGGCCCAGCTCGGGTTCATGCTGATATTCGTCCGGCATGTCGGCGAAATCTTCCGCATCGACGTAAGGCGGGTTCGACACGATCAGGTCGAAACGCTGCCCCGGCAGGCCATCGAAACCATCGCCCTGCACGGTGTACACACGCTCATCGACGCCATGGCGCTCGATGTTCTGGTTGGCCACTTCGAGCGCTTCGAACGACAGGTCCGCCAGCACCACTTCGGCGTTCTGGAACTCGTAGGCACAGGCGATGCCGATGCAGCCGGAACCGGTGCACAGGTCGAGAATGCGCGCAGGCTCGGTGCCGATCCACGGGGCAAAATGGTTTTCGATCAGTTCGCCAATCGGTGAGCGCGGGATCAACACGCGCTCGTCGACGATGAACGACATGCCGCAGAACCACGCTTCACCCAACAGGTAAGCGGTCGGAATACGTTCTTCGATACGGCGCTTGAGCAGGCGTTGCAGGTTCACCAGTTCGTCGTCTTCCAGCGCACAATCGAGGTAGCTGTCGGCGATTTCCCACGGCAGGTGCAACGCACCGAGTACCAACTGCCGGGCTTCGTCCCAGGCATTGTCGGTGCCATGGCCGAAAAACAGATCCTCCCCATGGAAGCGGCTGACGGCCCAACGGATGTGGTCGCGCAGGGTACGAAGTCGGGAAGTGATCACGGGGGCAGAACTCCAGAAAAAACGACTGGCGATTCTACCAGCCAAAACGCGCGCCGACGACGCAGGAAAATCGTCGCGGCGACGGTAGGTGTTTTGTGTCTTTTTGCTTCAGCGGTTCAACATAACGTGTAACTTGACATGGCTGCAGGCCAGTAACGACGGTGCCTACGATGGTAGCGATTCACAGAACCGCTCAGCCAGAGGACAATGTCGCAAAAGCCCCACCCCGAGGAGCCCCAGAATGTCCGTTCCAAAAACGATGTTTCAACTCAGCGGTCGCGGTTACGCAGCGGCCACACTGAGCCATGCCACCGTGGTCATCATCGATGCCCAGAAAGAATATCTCAGCGGCCCGTTGGCCCTGAGCGGCATGGACGCGGCCGTCGCGAACATCAAACAAATTGTTGCCGCAGCCCGTGCAGCCGGTCGGCCGATCGTGCACGTGCGTCATCTCGGCACCGTCGGTGGCCTGTTCGACCCACAGGGCGAACGTGGCGAATTCATCCCTGGGCTTGAACCGCAGGGTGATGAAACCATCATCGGCAAGCTGCTGCCGAGCGCCTTCCATGGCACCGAATTGCTCGATCGTCTGCAAAACCTCGGCTCTCTGGACCTGATCGTTTGCGGTTTCATGAGCCATTCCAGCGTCAGCACCACCGTGCGTGCGGCGAAGAACCTCGGGTTCCGCTGCACGCTGGTAGAAGACGCCTGCGCCACCCGCGACCTGCCGTTCAAGGGCCGGGTACTGAGCGCCGAACTTGTTCAGGAAGCGGAAATGGCGATCATGGCCGACAACTTCGCCACCCTCGCGCTGACTCAAGACCTGATCTGATCTGCTTTGATGAGCGGTTCAGCGCGCCGCTCATCCGCAAAATCTTCTCATTTGCCGCAAATGCCATAGCCTCAGGAACAACCCGGTCAACTCCCGGTCGAAGGGCCGATACCCATTGAGGAAGGTCGGAATGAAGTTATCCGATGGATTTGACGCACGCCGCTTGCGGCCCAAAGGCCAAAGCAACTGGCGTTTTCGATTCGGCGCGGCGATCGCGGCCATTCTGGCCACCTTCGGCGTGCTGCTGGCGATGGCCGGAGCGGCCAGCCTGATCGGGCACCCTCCGGCGCTCGGTGATTTGAACGCTACACCGATGGGTTCGGCGATCATTCTGGCGGTCGGTTTGCTGTTTCTGTATTTCGGTGTCGCCCTGTGGCGCCGCTGCCGCCGTCGCGCACGGCAATCGCGGGAACTGAACATGTCCCCGCACCTGATGAAAAAACACGACTGATTCACCGGCCTGGCTTTTTGCCGGGCCGTTTTGTTTCGACTTGGGTAAACTGGCCGCCCTTCGCGGAGGCTGACATGCAAGACGACGATTTTTCCCTGTTCAAAAGTGCGATCCAAGGCGTCAAGCCGATCAAGCACGACCGCGCCGACACCGGCAAACCCAAGGCTGACCGCGCACAGATTGCCAAGCTGCGCCAGTCCGCCACCGTGCGCACCGACACCGCTACCGTGGATGGTCTGTCCGATCAGTTCGTGATCGATGTCGGCCCGGAAGACGAGTTGATGTGGGCGCGCGATGGCGTGCAGGAAAGTCAGATGCGCAAGCTCAAGGTCGGTCAGATCCCATTCGAAGGCAGCCTCGACCTGCACGGCATGAGCGTGGAAAAGGCCCGCGAAACCCTCTGGGCCTTTCTCGCTGAAGCGACAAAATTCGAAATCCGCTGCGTGCGTGTCACCCACGGCAAGGCCGTGCGCCTGGACGGCAAGCGGCCGATGATCAAAAGCCACGTCAACACCTGGTTGCGCCAGCATGCGCAGGTGCTTGGATTCTGTTCGTGCCAGGCCAAACATGGCGGTGCCGGCGCGGTGTACGTGATGCTTAAACGCACGATGATGGAAGGTCGCGACGAATAATCCCGTTACACCGAACTTGCAGGGTCGTGTCCGCCACCGTACCCTTGCCCTTTGCGAAAATCCCCCACAGGTAGTTTCATGTCCCTGGAACAGAATTACACCGCGATTCTCGGCCAACTGGGCGAGGACGTCTCCCGCGAGGGCCTGCTCGACACGCCAAAGCGTGCCGCCAAAGCCATGCAGTACCTCTGCCGCGGTTATCAACAGACGCTCGAAGAGGTCACCAACGGTGCCCTGTTCAGCTCCGACAACAGCGAAATGGTGCTGGTCAAGGACATCGAGCTGTACTCGTTGTGCGAACACCACATGCTGCCGTTCATCGGCAAGGCGCACGTTGCGTACATCCCGAGCGGCAAAGTGCTGGGCCTGTCGAAGGTCGCGCGGATCGTCGATATGTACGCCCGCCGCCTGCAGATTCAGGAAAACCTCAGCCGCCAGATCGCCGATGCTGTCCAGCAGGTAACCGGCGCACTGGGCGTGGCCGTGGTGATCGAGGCCAAGCACATGTGCATGATGATGCGCGGTGTCGAGAAGCAGAATTCGTCGATGATCACTTCGGTGATGCTCGGTGAGTTCCGTGAAAACGCTGCCACCCGCAGCGAATTTCTCAGCCTGATCAAGTAATCCGCAGCACGAAGAAAACCGGCATTCATCGCCGGTTTTTTTTCGCCCGTGAAAAATCGGGTAAGCTGCGCGCCTTTCTCAATCTGCACCGTGAGGCTTTCAACGTGTTCGTCAAAGCGCTTCGTGTCGGCCTCGGCCAACTGGTTATCTTCATCGACTTCATCACCCGTCCGGGCAAGAAAAAACGCCCCGCCGCTGCTCAGGCCCAAGTGGATTCGGCAGCGAAGGATCTGACGTTGTATCAGTTCAACGCCTGCCCGTTCTGCGTAAAAACCCGCCGGACTCTGCGTCGTCTGAATGTGCCGGTGGCGCTGAAGGATGCGAAGAACAACCAGCAGGATCGTCAGACGCTGCTGGAACAGGGTGGCCGGATCAAGGTGCCTTGCCTGCGCATTGAAGAGAATGGCCAGACGACGTGGATGTATGAGTCGAAGGTGATTATTGATTATCTGGACAAGCGATTTGCTGCGGTCTGATATTTTTTTGTTGTGCTGACTGACGCCTTCGCGAGCAAGCCCGCTCCCACCATTTAAAATGCATTCCCCTGTGGGAGCGGGCTTGCTCGCGAAGAGACCCTCCCAGGCACCAAAAATCCCAGACAAAAATAAACCGGCCCATGAGCCGGTTTATTTGTTTTATCAGGCCGCTTCGTCCAACTGCGCCTGGCGCACCACCGCCGCCAATCGCTTCAACCCTTCATCCAGTCGCGCCGGATCGATGTGGCTGAAATTCAAACGCAAATGCCCATGATGTTTGTCAGGATCCGGGAAGAACGGCTCACCCGGCATAAACGCCACGTCGTTGGCCAACGCCTCATTCAATAGCGTTCGCGTATCCAGCGGTTGCTTCAACGTCAGCCAGAAAAACAACCCACCCTGCGGCATTTCCCAATCCGCCAGATCGGCAAAGTGAGTTTCCAGCGCGGCCTGAAACGCATCCCGACGCTGGCGATAGAACCCACGCAACTCACTCAAGTGCTGCTGATATTTCTCCGTGCCAATCCATTGCAACGCCTGCCACTGGCCGATGCGGTTGGTGTGCAGATCCGCTGATTGCTTGAGCTTGAGCAGGTGCGGAAACAGATCCGGGCTGGCGATCAGGTAGCCGATGCGCAGACCTGGCAGCAAGGTTTTCGACACGGTGCCGGTGTAGATCCAGCTCGCCTTCTTCAGACGCCCGGCTATCGGTTTGGCGCTGCCGCCATCGAAGGTCAGCTCGCGGTACGGCTCGTCTTCGATCAGGGTCACGCCGAATTCATCGAGCAATGCCGCAACGGCTGCACGTTTGGCTTCGCTGTAACGCACGGCTGACGGGTTTTGAAAGGTTGGGATCAGGTAGATGAACGCCGGACGGTGTTGTTCCAAGCGGCTGCGCAATTGCACCAGATTCGGGCCGTCGGACTCTTGCGGCACGGTCAGGCAATCGGCGCCGAACAGCTGGAAAATTTGCAGGGCGGCTAGATAGGTCGGCGCTTCGAGCAGAATTTCCGTGCCCTTGTCGATGTACAACTTGGCTGCCAGATCGAGGGTCTGCTGAGAGCCGCTGACCACCAATACCTGACTCGCCTCACAGTCCAGACCCAGCGCCCTCGCCTCCGCCGCCAACGCTTCGCGCAACGCCGGCTCGCCTTCGCTCATGCCGTATTGACCGAGCGCCAGCGGCATGTCGGCCCACTCGACTTTCGGCAGCATCGCTTCGGCGGGCAAGCCGCCGGCGAATGACATCACCTCAGGGCGCTGGGCGGCGGCGAGGATTTCACGGATCAAAGAACTTTTAAGGCGCGAGACACGTTCGGAAAAAGCCATGGAGGTCACCGGTAGCGAGGCGGATGAAAAATGAGTCAAACTGGTTGACTGAAATTACGCCAGCTTGAGCGAGTACGTCAACATGCTTGACCTTAAAAACCCATCCAGTCAGCAGCAGGCGATGGAAGCATTTTTCTTCGGCTACCAGGCATTCACCGCCAAGGCTGACGAAATGCTCGAGCGTCGCGGATTGTCGCGGGTGCATCAGCGCATTGTGTTTTTCATCGCCCGTTATCCAAATTTGAGCGTGAAGGAATTGCTGGAATTGCTCGGTGTGAGCAAGCAGGCGTTGAACATGCCGTTGCGGCAGTTGCAGGAAATGCATCTGGTCGACAGCGTCGCGTCGGAGGCTGACAAGCGTAAGCGGTTGCTGGCGTTGACAGCGGAAGGCGCGAAGTTTGAGCAGGCGTTGCGGCGTGAGCAGGTGAAGTTGCTGGAGCGGGTCTTTGCCGAGGCTGGGGAGGCGGCGGTGAATGGCTGGTTGGCGGTGAATTTGGCGCTGGGGAACAGTCAGGCGCAGCTCGATTGAATTGGACGACCTCTTCGCGAGCAAGCCCGCTCCCACAAGAGAACGCATTTCAAATGTGGGAGCGGGCATGCTCGCGAAGGCGTCCGAACAGACGATATATCCCTATCAATGGAACTTTCGTAAACAAAACCAAAAACAATATTTGCTTTATTTGTACACAAAAGCATAATCCACAGCGTGCGAGTTCCTGACCTCATGGTCAACAAATTCGCAAGTGCCTCAAAGGGCCGCTGCCACCCCTCATGGGTCCGGCCCTGGAAATAACAATAAAACTCTTGAGGAGTACTCGCTGTGGAAAGCCGCAAATCCGAAGCATCGACGCTGGATCTCTCGCCGCCATTACGCACTGGCCTGCTGGAGCGCTTGTTCAAACTCAGCTTGCATGGCACCACGGTGAAGACCGAGCTGATTGCCGGTCTGACAACCTTCATCACCATGGCTTACATCATCTTCGTCAACCCGAACATCATGGCCGATGCCGGGATTGACCACGGTGCGGCGTTCGTCGCCACCTGTATCGCCGCTGCGCTGGGCTGCCTGTTGATGGGCCTGTACGCCAACTGGCCGGTCGGCCTGGCGCCGGGCATGGGCCTCAACGCGTTCTTCACTTACACCGTGGTCGGCACCATGGGCTACAACTGGGAAACCGCGCTGGGTGCGGTGTTTGTCTCCGGTGTGCTGTTCATGATCCTGACCTTCTCGCGGATTCGCGAGTGGCTGCTCAACAGTATTCCGGTCAGCCTGCGTTTTGCGATGGGTGCTGGTGTCGGGCTGTTCCTCGGTCTGATCGGCCTGAAAACCGCGGGCATCGTCGTCGACAGCCCGGCGACCCTGATCAAGCTCGGCTCCCTGCGCGAACCTGGCCCGCTGCTCGCCGCCATCTGCTTCCTGATGATCGCAATCCTCAGCTACCACAAAATCTTCGGCGCGATCCTCATCAGCATCATCACCGTGACCCTCGCCGGTTGGGGTCTTGGCATCGTGCATTACGAAGGGATCATGTCGACGCCGCCAAGTCTGGCGCCGACCTTCATGGCGATGAATGTCGCGGGCGTGTTCAACGTCAGCATGATCAGCGTGGTCCTGGCCTTCCTCTTTGTACACATGTTCGACACCGCCGGCACCCTGATGGGTGTTGCTCAGCGCGCCAATCTGGTCAACGCTGACGGCCGTATCGAAAACCTCTCCCGCGCGATGAAAGCCGACAGTGCGTCCAGCGTATTCGGCGCTATTGTCGGTGTTCCGCCGGTTACCAGTTATGTAGAAAGTGCTGCCGGCGTGGCCGCAGGTGGTCGGACTGGTCTTACCGCAGTCACCGTAGGTGTGCTATTTATAGCGGCAATGTTTTTCGCACCGCTGGCCGGCATGATTCCCGCTTACGCCACCGCCGGTGCACTGATCTACGTAGCGATGCTGATGATGGGCGGCATGGCCCACATCGAGTGGGACGAAGCCACTGATGCCATTCCGGCGATCGTCACCGCCATCATGATGCCGCTGACTTTCTCGGTCGCCGACGGTATCGCGCTGGGCTTCATCACTTATGTGGCATTGAAGGCCGGTACCGGCAAGTACAAGGAAATTTCCGTCAGCCTGTGGGTGCTCTGCGCGATCTTCATCGCCAAGTTCATCTTCCTGTAAACGCTACGCGGTTCAGGTTTCAAAACAGCCTCACCCTCGCGGGTGGGGCTTTTGTGCATTTTTCAGTACAACAAAAAAAGGAGGAAAGTGATGAGTCTGGAAACCTGGCTGCTGTTCAGCGGCGCTGCATTGGTGGTGATCCTCATTCCGGGGCCACTGTCGTTGTTGATGATCAGCAACAGTCTGAATTACGGTTTGCGCCGCTCTTACCCGGCGTTTCTCGGTGGCGTGATTGCCTCGATCTGCCTGCTCAGTGCGTCGGCGCTGGGGCTGGGTGCGTTGCTGCTGGCGTCGGAGCAGTTGTTCAGCGCGCTGAAAATCGTCGGTGCGCTGTACCTGTTCTACCTCGCCTGGCAGAGTTGGCAGCAATCACGTCAACCGTCGGTGGGCGCAGAAGTGCCTCAGGCTGCACCGACGCCGCGCTTTCGCACCTTGTTTGGGCGCGCGTTTGTGTTGGGCGCGAGTAATCCGAAGGACATCCTCTTCTTTGCTGCGTTTCTGCCGCAGTTTCTCAGCGCGCAGCAGCCGTTCCTGCCGCAGTTGTTGATCATGATTGCGACCTGGGTGGTGCTCGATCTGTGCTGCAAACTGGCCTATGGGCTGGGCGCGCATGGCGCGGCGCGGTATCTGCGCAGTGGCAAGGGGCAGAGCTGGTTTAACCGCATCAGTGCCGGGTTGTTCAGTGGTGCAGGCGCAGCGTCCCTGCTGAGCCGTTAAAGAGCAAAAGATCGCAGCCTGCGGCAGCTCCTACATGGGATTGCACTTCAATCTGTAGGAGCTGCCGCAGGCTGCGATCTTTTGACTTTAGGGCAGGCGAAAAAAAGCCCGCAGTGTGAGCGGGCGAAAGACCAAAGAAGCTATATGCGCAGTCGCTTCCCGGTGGGGGCAGCTGCTTGGGGGTCAGCTGCCCCGGTACGTGGAATAGCTGTACGGCGAAATCAGCAACGGCACATGGTAGTGATCCTGTTCGGCAGAGATGCCGAAGCGCAGCACAACCACGTCCAGAAATGCCGGTTCCGGCAACTGAACGCCACGGGCGCGGTAGTAATCGCCCGCATGGAACTGAACCTGATAAACCCCGGTACGGTAGTCATCGCCTTGCAGCAGCGGTGCATCGACCCGGCCATCGCTGTTGGTAATCGCACTGGCGACCAATTCCAGTTGCGAGCCTTCAACGCGGTACAGCTCGACCTTGATCGAACTGCCCGGGCAACCGTGTGCAGCGTCCAAAACGTGTGTTGTCAAACGTCCCATTGATTCTGCGCGCCTGCCTGCGTGGAAGCAGTCAGACCTCGCGCCTCCCGAAGTCAGTTGAAAAGGAGACCGCACCGATTCGGAGCACGAAAAGCTGCGGCGAGCGATTGATTAAGACACTTTTCAAAAAAATTGTACACAATAAAAACGACATTTTTTCCTGCACCCCCGCCATCCGGGCCTTTACCCGCGATCTGCCAGCACAGCGCCTGAACATTGAACCTTCAATCCATTAGCTGACTGGTCAGGCAGGTTTCTTGCAGGCTCACGCCATTAGCAGTAAAAGATGACAGTCGGTGAAAAATGCGAAAATTCAGGCTTACAAAGTGCGATTAAAGTTGTATACAATCAGCCCATCGCTGTGACGCCAGCCTGCCAGGCCGCCACACACATCTGTCAACGAATAAGAAGGAAGACTGCAGTGAGCGCTGACTACCCACGCGACCTGATCGGTTACGGCAGTAACCCTCCTCACCCACAATGGCCGGGCAATGCCCGCATCGCCCTGTCGTTCGTACTCAATTACGAAGAAGGCGGCGAGCGCAACATTTTGCACGGCGACAAAGAATCCGAAGCCTTCCTGTCTGAAATGGTTGCTGCCCAGCCGCTGCAAGGCGCGCGCAACATGAGCATGGAATCGCTTTACGAGTATGGCAGCCGTGCCGGCGTCTGGCGGATCCTGAAACTGTTCAAGGAATTCGACATTCCGCTGACCATCTTCGCCGTCGCCATGGCCGCTCAGCGCCATCCGGACGTGATCCGCGCGATGGTCGATGCCGGCCACGAGATCTGCAGCCACGGCTACCGCTGGATCGACTATCAGTACATGGACGAAGCGCAGGAACGCGAGCACATGCTCGAAGCGATCCGCGTCCTCACCGAAATCACCGGCGAGCGCCCACTGGGCTGGTACACCGGCCGTACTGGCCCGAACACCCGTCGCCTGGTGATGGAAGAAGGTGGTTTCCTCTACGACTGCGACACCTACGACGACGACCTGCCCTACTGGGAACCGAACAACCCGACCGGCAAGCCGCATCTGGTGATCCCGTACACCCTCGACACCAACGACATGCGCTTCACGCAAGTGCAGGGTTTCAACAAGGGTGACGACTTCTTCGAATACCTCAAAGACGCGTTCGACGTGCTCTACGCCGAAGGTGCCGAAGCGCCGAAGATGCTCTCGATCGGTCTGCACTGTCGCCTGATCGGCCGTCCGGGTCGCATCGCTTCGCTCAAACGCTTTATCGAATACGCCAAAAGTCATGAACAGGTGTGGTTCAGCCGTCGCGTCGACATCGCGCGCCACTGGCACGAAACCCAGCCGTACCAAGGGGCCGCCAAATGAGCCGCTTTCAAACCCTGCAACCGTCGACCCTGAGCCGCGACGCTTTCGTCAACGCTTTCGCCGACATCTACGAACATTCGCCATGGGTGGCCGAGAAGGCCTACGACCTGGGCGTGGACGCTTCGATCGACGAGATCGAAACCCTGCACCAGCGCATGAGCGACATCCTGTTGAGCGCCGATCACGCCAGTCAGCTGGCACTGATCAACGCTCACCCGGACCTGGCCGGCAAAGCTGCCGTCCAGGGCCAACTGACCGAAGCCAGCACCAATGAACAAGCTGGCGCCGGTATTCACCAATGCACGGCCGAAGAGTTCCAGCGCTTCACCGAGCTGAACGACGCCTACAAAGCCAAGTTCAAGTTTCCCTTCATCATGGCGGTAAAAGGCAGCAACCGGCATCAGATCCTCGCGGCGTTCGAAACGCGCATTCACAACTCGGTCGACACCGAATTCAAATGCGCGCTGGCGGAGATCAACAAGATTGCCCTGTTCCGTTTACTGACTCTTTAGCGAGCTGCCCTTGTAAAAAGCCCCGAGCGCATCAAACGCGGAGAGCACCCAGGGCAGCAAGCATCCCCAGCCACTTATTTAAAGGCAGACAAGAAGAATGAAAGCTTACGCCGTACCTTTCGAGAAGTTCGTCAACCTGGCCGATGCCCGTCTGGGCACCAAAATCATCTCGGTCACCGATGACTGGTTCGCAGACGCCAATCGTCTGTTCCAACCGACCCCGGCCGTATGGAAGGAGGGCGTGTTCGATGACAACGGCAAGTGGATGGACGGCTGGGAATCGCGCCGCAAGCGCTTCGAAGGCTTCGACAGCGCCGTGATCCGTCTGGGCGTACCGGGCTCGATCAAAGGCGTAGACATCGACACTTCATTCTTCACCGGCAACTTCCCGCCATCGGCCTCTCTGGAAGCGTGCTTCCTGGCCTCGGGCGAGCCTGATGAAAACACTCAGTGGACTGAAGTGCTGTCGGCCGTCGAGCTGCAGGGCAACAGCCACCACTACCACGAAATCAGCAACGACCAAGCGTTCAGCCACCTGCGCTTCAACATCTACCCGGACGGCGGTGTTGCCCGTCTGCGCGTGTACGGTGTGCCGCATCGCGACTGGTCGGCCGTTGGCGACAACGAGCAAGTCGATCTGGCAGCAGCCCTGAACGGTGGCCGCGCCCTCGCCTGCTCCGACGAACACTTCGGCCGCATGAGCAACATCCTCAACCCGGGCCGTGGCATCAACATGGGCGACGGCTGGGAAACTGCACGTCGTCGTACGCCAGGCAATGACTGGGTCATCGTCGCGCTGGGTCATCCGGGCGAGATCGAGAAGATCGTCGTCGACACCCTGCACTTCAAAGGCAACTACCCGGACACTTGCTCGATTCAGGGCGCGTTCGTCAAGGGCGGAACTGACAGCCAGATCGAAACCCAGTCGCTGTTCTGGCGCGATCTGCTGCCAAGCCAGAAGCTGGAAATGCACGCCGAACACACCTTCGTCGAGCAGATCAAGGCACTGGGCCCGATCACCCACATCCGCCTGAACGTGTTCCCGGACGGTGGTGTAAGCCGCCTGCGCGTACTGGGCAAGGTCGCGAAGTAATGCTGAGCCTGTAGGAGCTGCCGCAGGCTGCGATCTTTTGATCTTAAAAAAAAGTCAAAAGATCGCAGGCTTCGCCAGCTCCTACAGAGAAATGCAGTGAACAGACAACGAATTCGGATAAGAAGAACAGCATGCGCACACTAACGATTGAACCGCTGAGCAAAGAAGCCTTCGCCCCTTTCGGTGACGTCATCGAAACCGACGGCAGCGATCACTTCATGATCAACAACGGTTCGACCATGCGCTTCCATAAACTGGCGACGGTCGAAACCGCTCAGCCTGAGGACAACGCGATCATCAGCATCTTCCGCGCCGACGCGCAGGACATGCCGCTGACCGTTTGCATGCTGGAACGCCACCCGCTGGGCAGCCAGGCTTTCATACCGCTGCTCGGCAACCCCTTTCTGATCGTGGTCGCGCCCGTTGGCGATGAACCTGTATCAGGTTTGGTCCGCGCCTTCGTCACCAACGGCAGGCAGGGCATTAATTACCATCGCGGCGTTTGGCACCATCCGGTGCTGACGATCGAAAAGCGGGATGACTTCCTGGTGGTTGATCGCAGTGGCACAGGCAATAACTGCGATGAGCATTTTTTCAAAGAGGATGAGCGTTTGATCCTCGCCCCCCACCAATAAGAGAAGGTCTGATCACTCGACAACAAGAGTGACAGGCGAGAGGTAAAGACTGTGGAAGCACATCTGTTGGAATGGCTGAACCTGAGCGTGCGCTGGGTTCACATGATTACTGGCGTGGCCTGGATCGGCGCGTCGTTCTACTTCGTCTGGCTGGAGAACAACCTCAACCGCGTCAACCCGAAAACCGGTCTGGCCGGTGATCTGTGGGCGATCCACGGTGGCGGTATCTATCACCTCGAAAAATACAAACTGGCCCCACCGTCGATGCCGGAGAACCTGCACTGGTTCAAATGGGAAGCCTACTTCACCTGGATGTCGGGTATCGCGCTGCTGTGCGTGGTGTTCTACTCCAATCCGACGCTCTACCTGCTGGCTCCGGGCAGCACACTGAGCGGCCCTGAAGGCGTGGCCATCGGTATCGGCTCGCTGTTCCTCGGCTGGTTCATATACTCCTTCCTGTGTGACTCGGCCTTGGGCAAACGCCCTGCTCTGCTGGGCTTCATCCTGTTCGTGCTGATCATCGGCGCGGCGTATGGCTTCAGCAAAGTGTTCAGCGGTCGTGGTGCGTACCTGCACGTCGGCGCGATCATCGGCACCATCATGGTCGGGAACGTGTTCCGCATCATCATGCCGGCGCAACGGGCACTGGTGGCGGCGATTGCCGAGAACCGCACGCCGGATCCGGCGCTGCCGGCCAAAGGCTTGCTGCGTTCGCGTCACAACAACTACTTCACCCTGCCGGTGCTGTTCATCATGATCAGCAACCACTTCCCGAGCACCTATGGCAGCCAGTACAACTGGTTGATCCTGGCCGGGATCGCAGTGTTGGCGGTGTTGGTGCGTCACTACTTCAACACCCGTCACGACAGCCACAAGTTTGCCTGGACTCTGCCGGTGGCAGCGGTGGGCATGATCACTCTGGCGTACGTCACCGGCCCGACGCCGATGTCGACCGCTCCGGAAGTGGCCAAAACTCCTGCGAAAATCGAGTACCAACCGCTGCCGGAAACGGCACTGGGCGGTGGCGCAAAACCGGCTGAAGCGGCGGCACCTGCGCAAGCCGCAGCGCCTGCTGCAGCACCGGCGCAAGCCTCCAACGCAGGTCCGGCCTTCGACAAAGTGCACAACGTGATTCAAGAACGTTGCGCGGTTTGCCACTCGGCCAAACCGACCAGCCCGCTGTTCAGCGCAGCGCCTGCAGGTGTGATGTTCGACACCCCTGAGCAGATCCGCCAGAACGCGCCGCGCATCCAGGCGCAAGCCATCACCACGCAGATCATGCCACTGGGCAACATCACGCAGATGACCCAGCAGGAACGTGACCTGATCGGTGCATGGATTGCCCAGGGAGCACAGACCAACTAAGCAAAAGCTTCGCGAGCAGGCTCGCTCCCACATTGGAATGCATTTCCTGTGGGAGCGAGCCTGCTCGCGAATTGCCTTAACGCGGTTTACCTGATGCAAAGAAACAGCTGTGAGCAACCCGACAGCTGTTAATCACAAGAATAAAAAGATCCGAGGTGTTGCATGTCCGAGCTGTCCAAAGCGCGCATCCCCGACGCACCCGCCATTCAGCGATTGCCCCTTTTGCAACTGATCCTGGTCGGTTTGCAACATGTTCTGCTGATGTACGGTGGTGCCATCGCGGTGCCGCTGATCATTGGACAGGCCGCTGGCCTGAGTCGTGAAGAAATTGCCTTTCTGATCAACGCCGACCTGCTGGTCGCCGGTGTCGCCACCATCGTGCAATCCATGGGCATCGGCCCGATGGGCATCCGCATGCCGGTGATGATGGGCGCCAGTTTTGCTGCGGTTGGCAGCATGGTCGCCATGGCCGGCATGCCCGGTATCGGCCTGCAAGGCATCTTCGGTGCAACGATCGCCGCCGGTTTCTTCGGCATGATCATCGCGCCGTTCATGTCCAAGGTCGTGCGCTTCTTCCCGCCCCTGGTGACCGGCACGGTCATCACCTCGATCGGTTTGTCGCTGTTCCCCGTGGCCGTGAATTGGGCGGGTGGCGGTGCTGGCGCCGCGCAATTCGGTTCACCGATTTATCTGGCCATCGCAGCCCTGGTGTTGGGCACCATTCTGCTGATCCACCGCTTCATGCGCGGTTTCTGGGTGAACATCTCGGTACTGATCGGCATGTGCTTCGGCTACGTGCTGTGCGGCGCAATCGGCATGGTCGACCTGAGCGGCATGGCCAACGCGCCGTGGATTCAGTTCGTCACTCCGCTGCATTTCGGCATGCCGAAATTCGAACTCGCACCGATCCTGTCGATGTGCCTGGTGGTAGTGATCATCTTCGTCGAGTCCACCGGCATGTTCCTCGCGCTGGGCAAGATCACCGGCCAGGAAGTCTGCCCACGGATGCTGCGTCGCGGCTTGCTGTGTGATGCCGGCGCCTCGTTTGTTGCCGGTTTCTTCAACACCTTCACCCACTCCTCGTTCGCGCAAAACATCGGCCTGGTGCAGATGACCGGCGTGCGCTGCCGCTCGGTGACCATCGTTGCCGGTGGTTTGCTGATCGTGTTGAGTCTGCTGCCGAAAGCGGCGTTTCTGGTGGCATCAATTCCACCGGCAGTCCTCGGCGGCGCAGCGATCGCGATGTTCGGCATGGTCGCCGCTACCGGCATCAAGATCCTGCAAGAAGCCGACATCGGTGACCGTCGCAACCAGTTGCTGGTCGCGGTGAGCATCGGCATGGGCCTGATCCCGGTGGTGCGTCCGGAGTTCTTCGCGCACCTGCCGATGTGGATGAGCCCGATTACGCACAGCGGCATCGCCATGGCAACGCTCAGCGCGCTGACGCTGAACCTGCTGTTCAACATTCTCGGCGGCAAAGAGCGCGCATCGATCAACGACTGCCACGCACACCAGCATTAACGAAGTCACCACAAAACCTTGTGGGAGCGGGCTTGCTCGCGAAAGCGGTGTGTCATTCAACAATGATGGCGACTGACACGCCCTCTTCGCGAGCAGGCTCGCTCCCACAGGGGCAAGCAACAGCTCTGCGCCTCAACAATAAAAACAAGAGGGAGCAACAGATGATTCGCACGCAAACCAACGTTCTGTTGAGTGGCGGCCTGCTGGCCGCGAGTCAAGCCATGGCCGGCGATCTCCTGCTGTGGCAAACCAACAGCCTCAGCTATCTGTACGGCAAGAACTTCGCGATCAACCCGTCGATCCAACAGACGGTGACGTTCGAGCACGCCGACAAGTGGAAATACGGCGACAACTTCCTCTTCGTCGACAAGATCTTCTACAACGGCGAAGAAGACCGCAACAAAGGCCCGCACACCTTCTACGGCGAATTCACCCCACGCTTCTCGTTCGGCAAAATCTTCGATCAGAAGCTCGAATTCGGCCCGATCAAGGACGTGCTGCTGGCGATGACCTACGAGTACGGCGAAGGTGAAAGCGAGGCCTACCTGATTGGCCCGGGCTTCGACCTCAAGGTGCCCGGCTTCAACTACGTGACCCTGAATATATTCCGCCGCCAGACCGAAGGCCCGCGCCCCGGCGACGGTGTCTGGCAGATCACTCCAGGCTGGTCTTACAGCATTCCGGTGGGCAATTCCGATCTGCTGATCGACGGTTATCTGGACTGGGTCGTAGACAATGACGAGAACTCGCGCGGCACCTACCACGCCAACCTGCACATCAATCCGCAGATCAAATACGACCTCGGCAAAGCCCTCGGCTGGAGTCAGAAGCAGCTGTACGTCGGCACCGAATACAGCTACTGGAAGAACAAATACGGGGTCGAAAGCAGCCACAACCTCGACACCAATCAGAACACCGCCAGCCTGCTGGTGAAGGTGCATTTTTAAGATGACCCGCAACCGTGCCCCCTACCTGTCGTCGGTGCTCTGTTGCGGGGCACTTGAGAGCTGGCCGAGGAGTCAGTATTCTCCGCGGCCTCCTGAATTCGGTCTAAAAAAAAGCCCGGATTTAATTCCTGACCGACGGGCCAACTTATCCCGGCCCCGGTCAGTACCGAGGCATCCCGAAAACACGCTCAATCGACTGTTTGTCAGCAGCCGAACGGGCGTTTTTTGGCTTTTCGAAAGCCTTGGCTCAGCTTTTGCTAACAGCACTGAAGCTGACCGATCGGATGACTTTTGCAGCAACGAAAAAAGGCGCCACACCAGAGCGCCGATCTTAAAAAAATAAACGTGGAACACCTACTTTGGGAGCAACCGAATGAAACGTATGTGCACCAGCCTGATGCTTGCGGGATCGATGCTGGCCGGCGGCCAGGCCATGGCCGACGGCCTGCTGCAGTGGCAGAACAACAGCCTGACCTACCTGTACGGTAAAGACTTCAAGGTCAACCCTGCGATCCAGCAGACCGTCACCTTCGAGCACGCCGATGCCTGGAAGTACGGGGACAACTTCCTGTTCGTCGACAAGATCTTCTACAACGGTGACAAGGACTTCAACAACGGCCCGAACACCTACTACGGCGAGTTCCAGCCACGCATTTCGCTGGGCAAGGTGCTTGACCAGAAGATCGAGTTCGGCCCGATCAAAGACGTCCTGCTGGCAATGACCTACGAGTTCGGCGAGGGTGACACCGAGTCCTACCTGATCGGTCCAGGCTTCGACCTGGCCATCCCGGGCTTCGACTACTTCCAGCTGAACTTCTACCAGCGCCACACCGAAGGCTCGCGCCCGGGTGACAACGTCTGGCAGATCACCCCGGTCTGGTCCTACACCATCCCGGTCGGCGACTCGAACGTGCTGATCGACGGTTACATGGACTGGGTCGTCGACAACGACGTCAACAACCGTGGCGAATACCATGCCAACCTGCACTTCAACCCACAGGTCAAATACGACTTGGGCAAGGCGCTGAATTTCGGCGAGAAGCAGCTGTACGTCGGTGTCGAGTACGACTACTGGAAAGACAAGTACGGGATCGACGACACCCGTGCGTTCACCACCAATCAGAACGTGACCAGCTTCCTGGTGAAGTTCCACTTCTGATAAAAATCAAAAGATCGCAGGCTTCGCCAGCGCCTACAGGGATAGCGCATTCCAATGCAGGAGCTGCCGCAGGCTGCGATCTTTTGCTTTAAAAGCTTCGCGAGCAGGCTCGCTCCCACATTCGACCGAGTTCCAATGTGGGAGCGAGCCTGCTCGCGAAGGCCTCACCGCAGATTTCAGGCCGGGACCGCCGCTGCGGATATCCCGAGAAACCGGCACAGCTCCTCACGCTTGGCCAACGCATCGCGCCGACCCAGATCGATCAACTCGCTGCAATACCCCGCCTCGAACAGCAGATAACTCAACACCCCCGCCCCACTCGTCTTCGTCGCTCCCGGCCCACGCAGAAACAAGCGCAACGCCGCCGGCAATTCCTGGCGGTGCCGCGCCGCGATCTCATCGATCGGCTGACTCGGCGAAATCACCAACACCTCCACCGGCGCCACGCCCAGCTCGCGCGTCGGCGTGCCAGCGGGCATCAGATGACTGAACTGGTTGAGGCGCTGCAGCAACTCGATGTCGCTCTCCAGACTGTCAATGAACGTGCTGTTGAGCATGTGCCCGCCAATTTGTGCCAGCGTCGGCTGTTGCCCGGTGTAAGTGCGCTCCAGCGGCTGCTGCGGATCGAAGCCGCGCGGGTTGCCGCTGACACCCACCACCAGCACGCGACTGGCGCCCAGGTGCAGTGCCGGACTGATCGGCGCCGATTGCCGCACCGCACCGTCGCCGAAATATTCATCACCGATCTTCACCGGCGCGAACAGCAACGGAATCGCCGAACTGGCGAGCAAGTGATCCACCGACAATTGTGTCGGCACACCGATGCGCCGATGCCGCAGCCATGAATCGATAGTGCCGCCGCCCTGATAGAACGTCACCGCTTGCCCCGACTCATAACCAAACGCCGTCACCGCCACCGCATGCAATTGCTTGCGCGCGATGGATTCGGCGATGCCGGGCATGTGCAGTTTTTCATTGAGCAGGTCGCGCAGCGGTGAACTGTTGAGCAGCGCCACCGGCATATGGCGGCCGAGGCCAAGCAAGCTGTGACTGACAAAACGGCTGGCCTGACGGATGACGCCGGGCCAGTCACTGCGCAGCACGCGATGGCTGCGAAAGCCTTGCCAGAATAAGGTGAGACGTTCGATGGCCGCGCGAAAATCGGTGGCGCCACTGGCGAGGCTGACGGCGTTGATCGCGCCCGCCGATGTGCCGACGATCACCGGAAACGGATTGTCAGCACCCAACGGCAGCAATTCGGCAATCGCCGCCAGCACCCCCACCTGATACGCCGCCCGAGCCCCGCCGCCGGAAAGAATCAAACCTGTGACCGGTTCAGCTGGGCTCATCGCAACGCTCCATGGTGCTTATAGGAATGGATCAATCAACCGCGCTTGGCGTACAGCTTCGGCTCGCCCGGTGGCCGGCTCTTGAAACGCCGATGCGCCCACAGATATTGCTCCGGGCAATCGCGCAAGACGCCCTCGACCCACTGGTTGATGCGGATGCAGTCGGCTTCTTCGGTCTCGCCGGGGAAATCTTCCAGCGGCGGATGCACGACCAGACGATAACCGCTGCCGTCGGCCAGGCGCTCTTGGGTGAACGGCACTACCAGCGCCTTACCCAAACGGGCGAACTTGGTAGTTGCGGTCACGGTCGCAGCCTGAATGCCGAACAGCGGCACGAAAATGCTCTGCTTGGCGCCGTAGTCCTGATCCGGTGCGTACCAGATCGCGCGCCCTGAACGCAGCAGCTTGAGCATGCCGCGCACGTCGTCGCGCTCCACCGCCAGCGAGTCGAGGTTGTGCCGCTCGCGGCCCTGACGCTGAATGAAATCGAACAACGGATTTTTGTGCTCGCGGTACATGCCGTCGATGGTGTGCTGCTGACCGAGCAGCGCCGCGCCGATTTCCAGGGTGGTGAAATGCACCGCCATCAGAATCACGCCTTTGCCTTCGCGCCGGGCTTTTTGCAGATGCTCCAGACCTTCGACGTGCGCCAGCTTCGCCAGACGCTCACGCGACCACCACCAGCTCATGGCCATTTCGAAAAAGGCGATGCCGGTCGAGGCGAAATTTTCTTTGAGCAAGCGCTTGCGCTCGGCGGCGGATTTTTCCGGGAAGCACAGCTCAAGATTGCGCTTGGCGATGCGCCGCCGGTCGCCGGCAAGGCGATACATCAATGCGCCCAAAACTCGACCGATGGTCAGCAACGCCGGATACGGCAGTTGCACGATCAGCCACAAAAGCCCCAAGCCGCACCAGAGCGGCCAGAAGCGTGGCGATAAAAATGCTTTTCGAAAACGCGGGCGATCCATTAAAGCTTCCGTAAATACAGTGGCCGCGCATTCTACATCGTTCGACCCGGCTTGCGGCCTGCGGGCGTTCTCGTTATAAGTCTCGGCACTTTTAGTGACAAGCCGTTGTATGCCGACATGAGCAAAACCGAACCGTTAGACCAAGATCCCGTGTTCCAGTTGAAGGGCAGCATGCTGGCCATTACCGTGCTGGAACTGGCCCGTAACGACCTCGACAGCCTCGATCGGCAATTGGCCGCCAAAGTTGCGCAGGCGCCGAATTTCTTCAGCAACGCGCCGCTGGTTCTGGCCCTCGACAAACTGCCGCCGGGCGAAGGCGCGGTCGATCTGCCTGGGCTGATGCGCGTCTGCCGTCAACACGGCCTGCGCACCCTGGCGATCCGTGCCAGTCGCATCGAAGACATCGCCGCCGCGATCGCCATCGACATCCCGGTGCTGCCGCCGTCTGGCGCCCGTGAGCGGCCGCTGGAGATGCCCGAAGCCGAAGTCAAAAAGAAGCCGGAAAAGCCACCAGAACCGACCATCAAACAGACCCGCGTCATCACCACGCCAGTACGTGGTGGCCAACAGATATACGCCCAGGGTGGCGATCTGGTGGTGGTGTCCTCGGTCAGTCCGGGGGCGGAACTTCTCGCCGATGGCAACATCCATGTATACGGCCCGATGCGTGGTCGTGCGCTGGCCGGCGTGAAGGGTGACACCAAGGCACGGATTTTCTGTCAGCAATTGAGCGCTGAACTGATCTCCATCGCCGGTCATTACAAGGTCTCCGAAGATTTGCGCCGCGATCCAATGTGGGGCTCGGGCGTACAGGTCAGCCTGTCGGGCGACGTGTTGAACATCATTCGGCTTTAACGGATACTGCCGCATTTTCCAAGCATCTCTAAAACGTAGCGAAAACGGCTCAAACGAAGTAGGAAAAAGGCCAAAAGCCAAATTCCAGCCAAGGCTGTCCGACTGCAGTAGTTTTCAAGAGATGTTTTTCAGGGGCTAAAAAGTCCTTCTTCCTTAGGGGTGAAACACCTTGGCCAAGATTCTCGTGGTTACATCCGGCAAGGGTGGTGTGGGTAAGACCACCACCAGCGCCGCTATCGGTACCGGCCTCGCTCTGCGCGGCCACAAAACAGTGATCGTCGACTTCGACGTGGGCTTGCGTAACCTTGACCTGATCATGGGTTGCGAGCGCCGCGTGGTGTATGACTTCGTCAACGTGGTCAACGGCGAAGCCAACCTGCAACAAGCGCTGATCAAAGACAAGCGTCTGGAAAACCTCTACGTACTGGCCGCCAGTCAGACCCGCGACAAAGACGCGCTGACTGTCGAAGGCGTGGAAAAAGTCCTGATGCAACTCAAGGAGGACTTTGACTTCGTGGTTTGCGACTCCCCGGCGGGCATCGAGAAAGGTGCACACCTGGCCATGTACTTCGCCGACGAAGCGATCATCGTGACCAACCCGGAAGTGTCCTCGGTACGTGACTCCGACCGCATGCTGGGCCTGTTGGCCAGCAAGTCCCGTCGTGCCGAAAAAGGCGAAGAGCCGATCAAGGAACACTTGCTGCTGACCCGTTACAACCCGCAGCGCGTCAGCGATGGCGAGATGCTGGGCGTGGAAGACGTGAAGGAAATCCTGGCCGTCACCCTGCTGGGCGTGATTCCGGAATCCCAGGCAGTGCTCAAGGCCTCCAACTCGGGCGTCCCGGTGATCCTCGACGACCAGAGCGACGCCGGTCAAGCGTACAGCGACGCGGTTGATCGCTTGCTGGGCAAAGAAAAAGAGCATCGTTTTCTCGATGTTACGAAGAAGGGATTCTTCGAGCGCCTGTTTGGAGGTAGGTAATGAACCTTTTTGACTTCTTTCGTGCCAACAAAAAGCCAAGTACTGCCTCGGTCGCGAAAGAGCGTCTACAGATCATCGTGGCGCATGAGCGCGGCCAGCGCAGCACGCCGGATTACTTGCCAGCCTTGCAGAAGGAACTGGTCGACGTGATCCGCAAGTACGTCAACATCGGCAACGACGACGTACATGTTGCACTGGAAAGCCAGGGCAGTTGCTCGATTCTGGAACTCAATATCACCCTGCCCGATCGCTGAGTCGATCCGGCAGTCGCCACGGCGGCTCGGGCTGTTGATGCTCGTGTAGGAGCTGCCGAAGGCTGCGATCTTTTGATCTTTCAACGTCAAAAGATCGCAGCCTTCGGCAGCTCCTACAGGGTTATCAGCAGTCCCGAGCCGCCGTTGGCATTTGTTACGAGGCTGTTTTAATGCCGCTGTCCAACATCCGCATCATCCATCAGGACGCCGCCGTACTCGTGGTGAACAAACCGACGTTGCTGCTCTCGGTGCCCGGTCGCGCCGACGACAACAAGGACTGCCTGATTACCCGCCTGCAGGAAAACGGCTACCCGGAAGCGCGCATCGTCCATCGCCTGGACTGGGAAACCTCCGGCATCATTCTGCTTGCCCGTGACGCCGACACTCACCGTGAACTGTCGCGCCAGTTTCATGACCGTGAAACCGAAAAGGCCTACACCGCTCTGGCTTGGGGTCAACCGGAACTGGACAGCGGCAGCATCGACCTGCCCCTGCGTTACGATCCGCCGACCAAGCCGCGCCATGTCGTCGATCACGAATTCGGCAAACATGCGCTGACCTTCTGGCGCGTGCTGGAGCGTTGCGGCGACTGGTGTCGCGTTGAGCTGACGCCGATCACCGGCCGTTCGCATCAATTGCGCGTGCACATGCTGTCGATCGGTCATCCGCTGCTCGGCGACGGTCTCTACGCCCACGAGCAGGCCTTGGCCGCCTGGCCACGTCTGTGCCTGCACGCCAGCATGTTGAGCTTCACTCACCCGCAAACCGGCGAACGCTTGCGCTTCGAGTGCCCGGCACCGTTCTGACACATCCCCTATGTAGGAGCTGCCGAAGGCTGCGATCTTTTGATCGGGTATTTCAAATATCAAAAACAAGATCAAAAGATCGCAGCCTTCGGCAGCTCCTACCGGGAGCCGGTGCAGATTCAATTCCCCGGCCGATGCGTTAAACTCCCGGCCATTGCTGTCTGGAGCTTCTTATGCGCGAAGAGTTGAACCAAGGCCTGATCGACTTCCTCAAGGCCTCCCCTACCCCGTTCCACGCCACTGCCAGCCTCGTTCAGCGTCTGGAGGCTGCCGGTTTTGTGCGCCTCGACGAACGCGAGCCGTGGACTACCGAGGCCAACGGTCGCTACTACGTCACCCGTAACGACTCCTCGATCGTCGCGATCAAAATGGGCCGCCACTCGCCATTGCACAGCGGCATCCGCCTGGTCGGCGCGCACACCGACAGCCCATGCCTGCGGGTCAAGCCGCAACCGGAGCTGCAGCGTCAGGGTTTCTGGCAACTGGGCGTTGAAGTTTACGGCGGCGCGCTGCTCGCACCGTGGTTCGACCGCGACCTGTCGCTGGCCGGCCGCGTGACCTTCCGCCGCGACGGCAAAGTCGAAAGCCAATTGATCGACTTCAAGGCACCGATCGCGATCATTCCCAACCTGGCCATTCACCTCAACCGTGAAGCCAATCAGGGCTGGGCGATCAACGCGCAGACCGAGCTGCCGCCGATCCTCGCGCAATTTGCCGGTGACGAGCGCGTCGACTTCCGCGCCGTGCTGACTGATCAACTGGCCCGCGAACACGGCTTGAACGCCGACGTGGTGCTCGATTACGAGCTGAGTTTCTACGACACGCAAAGTGCTGCGGTCATCGGGTTGAATGGCGACTTCATTGCCGGCGCACGCCTCGACAACCTGCTGTCGTGCTACGCCGGCCTGCAAGCCTTGCTCACCGCCGAAACCGATGAAACCTGCGTGCTGGTCTGCAACGACCACGAAGAAGTCGGCTCCTGCTCGGCCTGCGGTGCCGATGGCCCGATGCTCGAACAGACCCTGCGCCGCTTGTTGCCGGAAGGCGACGAATTCGTCCGCACCATTCAGAAATCCCTGCTGGTCTCGGCCGACAACGCCCACGGCGTGCACCCGAACTACGCGGAAAAACACGACGCCAACCACGGCCCGAAACTCAACGCCGGCCCGGTGATCAAGGTCAACAGCAACCAGCGCTACGCCACCAACAGCGAAACTGCCGGGTTCTTCCGCCATCTGTGCATGGCCGAAGAAGTCCCGGTGCAAAGCTTCGTGGTGCGCAGCGACATGGGCTGCGGCTCGACCATCGGCCCGATCACCGCCAGCCACCTCGGTGTGCGCACGGTCGACATCGGCCTGCCGACGTTCGCCATGCACTCGATCCGCGAACTCTGCGGCAGCCACGACCTGGCGCACCTGGTTAAAGTGCTGAGCGCGTTCTACGCCTGCCACGATCTACCGTAACAACACTGTAGGAGCTGCCGCAGGCTGCGATCTTTTGATGTTGTTTTTTCAAGATCAAAAGATCGCAGCCTGCGGCAGCTCCTACAGGGGTAAATCGACCTAGACTTACATCATTCATTTCGACAAGGCAGTCTCCATGATCTCGATGTCTTCGTTTCACGCCATGCTCGTACCGATCCTCACCGGGATGATCCTGCTGGCCATCGGCTTCAACTTCCGTGACAAGAACGCCGGCGTATTTGCCATGTGGATCGGCATGCTGATGATCCTCGCCACCGTGATCTACAAGATCCTCGCCAAACTCAACGAATAATCCGCGACGGCTCGCATTGATCGGGTGGGCCTCGTACACTCCAGCGAATCCGCCCCTTGCGAGGTTGACCGCCTAGTGTTCGCTCGTCTTTTTGCTTTGCCCAGTCTGTTCCTTGTCTGCCTGATGACGCTGCTGCCGCTGGCGCCCGCCCACGCGGTCGGCTTGCCGGGCCTGCTCAACACCAGCAAGGCCCAGCCCGAAGCCCAGGAACCCCTCGGCCAGTCCCTCGACGAAGTCATCAAGTCGCTGGAAAACGACAAGCAACGCGCACAGTTGCTCACTGATCTGAAAAAGCTGCGCGACGCCACGAAAAAAGCCCAGATCGCACCGGAAGAAGGCGTGCTGGGCCTGATCGGCGGCACCTTGGCCAACTTCGAAAAACAGTTTACCGGTGACGACAGCCCACTGAATCGCTGGGGCAACGAGTTCGACCTGGCCAAGGAAGAACTCAGCGGCATGATGCTGCCGGCCAACGAATGGCTGCCGATCATCTTCGGTTTCGCCATGATCCTGATGGTCTGGAGTCTGCTTGCCGCCGCATTGATCTGGCTCGGCCATCGCGTGCGCATGCGCTTCGGCCTGACCGAAGAACTGCCGCAACACCCCAAGGCCCTCGACATGCTGCGCTTCGCGTTACGCAAACTCGGGCCTTGGCTGATCGCCCTGGTGATGACCGTGTACATGTCCTACGCCTTGCCATCTTCGCTGGGCAAAAGCCTGGCGATGGTGCTGGCCTATGCGCTGGTGGTCGGTACCTGTTTCTCGGCAATCTGCGTGATTGCCTTCTCGCTGCTCGACGGCCCGCATCGCCATCGCGCGCTGTACATTCTGCGTCATCAAGCGTTCCGGCCGCTGTGGCTGATCGGCAGCTTCGCAGCATTCGGTGAAGCCCTGAACGATCCGCGCCTGATCGAAAGCCTCGGCGTGCATCTGGCCCACACGGCAGCGACCATCGCCAACATTCTCGCGGCACTCTCGACCGGGCTGTTCATCTTGCGCTTCCGCCGCCCGATCGCGCACCTGATTCGCAACCAGCCCTTATCGCGACGCCTGACCCGGCGTGCGCTTAGCGACACCATCGATATCCTCGGAACGTTTTGGTACGTGCCGGCGCTGGTGCTGGTCGGCATCTCGCTGTTCGCGACTTTCGTCTCCGCCGGCGACACCAGCACCGCGCTGCGCCAGTCGCTGATCTGCACCGTGTTGCTGGTGTTGTGCATGGTGATCAACGGCCTTGTGCGTCGCCATTCACTGAAACCGCAACGCGGGCCACGGCGCCACGCGCTGTACTCGGAGCGCCTGAAAAACTTCTTCTATACCCTCGCGCATCTGCTGGTGTGGCTGGCGTTCATCGAACTGGGCCTGCGCGTATGGGGCAAATCGCTGATCGGTTTCGCCGAGGGCGACGGCCATGATGTCAGCGTCAAACTGTTCAGCCTGATCGGCACGCTGATTTTCTCCTGGCTGATCTGGATCCTCGCCGACACCGCCGTGCATCACGCCCTCACCCGCTCGCGCAAAGGCCTGGCCAACGCGCGCGCGCAAACGATGATGCCGTTGATCCGCAACGTGCTGTTCGTGGCGATCTTCATCATTGCGCTGATCGTCGCCTTGGCGAACATGGGCATGAACGTCACGCCACTGCTCGCCGGTGCTGGCGTGATCGGTCTGGCCATCGGTTTCGGCGCACAATCACTGGTCGCCGACCTGATCACCGGCCTGTTCATCATTATCGAAGACTCGCTGGCCATCGACGATTACGTCGACGTCGGCGGCCACCTCGGCACGGTCGAAGGCCTGACCATCCGCACCGTGCGCCTGCGCGACATCGACGGCATCGTCCACACCATTCCGTTCAGCGAAATCAAAAGCATCAAGAACTACTCGCGGGAATTTGGCTATGCAATCTTCCGCGTCGCGGTGCCGTACAACATGGAAATCGACGACGCGATCAAACTGATGCGCGATGTCGGCCAGAAGATGCGCACCGACCCGCTGCAACGGCGCAACATCTGGTCGCCACTGGAGATTCAGGGTGTCGAAAGTTTCGAGTCCGGCAGCGCGATATTGCGCGCCCGGTTCAAGACCGCGCCGATCAAACAATGGGAAGTGTCCCGCGCCTTCAACCTTTCGCTCAAACGGCATCTGGACGAGGCTGGACTGGATCTGGCGACACCGAGGATGAGTATTCAGATGGTGCCAGGGAGCAACTCTGTGGATAAACAGTGAGGCATAAAAAAGCAGCGCGGTTTTCGCGCTGCCTTCATTAGAGTTCCTCTGTCAATCAAGCGCACAGTCGCAAACTGCGCCGACAGAAAAAAAACGGGCTTTACAGAATATTCAAAATCAGCGGCGTAGGCGTGGCTGCATATTGCTGGTCGGCTGGACACTTCTCCCAGCTGCCCTGGCCTGTAGGTACTGTATAGAAAACACCCTTGTTCTCGGTTTCATGACGAATCTTGCGCCCGGCGATCAAACAATTGTGGAGTGTATCGAGATCATCAAATGCATCATTCCCATCAAACAAAATGACCGGCTCGACTTCGCGGGCGCGCATATGCACGACTACTTGCCCACCCACATCCTGATGTTGCAGAAGCGATATACCTTGAAGATCCTTGATCGTGAATTTTACTGCCGCATTTACAACATGCAGATAACCCTCAGACGTTAATCCCACATACTCACCCCGAGTGATATTACCGACGGTGATCATGTATGTGCCGCGACTGCCGTAAAAACTGAAAACAGTGGGTTCCACGCTCGGCAACGTTGCACCCAACTTGCCGTCTTGTAAAACTGAAACCGGGTGACCAAAAGAAGTCAACGTACCCTTGAATTGTTCCTTGGAGTAATCTTCATAACCAAACATATAACTTCCTTATCTAAGCCGGCGAATCCTGCTCTGCCACAACCTTAAAGAATTTAAACCCAACATAAAACAACAAAACCCATTCTTATTATTTCCACAACTAAGACACACACATCAAACAACTATAAAAACAACTGAAAGACCATTCAAACAACATCTACCCCGACATGAATCGCATCATGCCGCCAGAATTCCAGATCACAATCAATCAACCGTTCATGCTGATCATAATTGACCCGAGCAATCCGTAGCCCCGGACTTCCCACCGACACCCGCAAAGCCGCCGCTGCATCCACCGACAATGACGTCGGCACAATCTCGAAGCGCACCCGCCCATAGTGCAAATCGTAATGCCGCGCATACAACTCGGTAATCGACTGATTCAAATCGAACTGAAGAATCCCCGGGAAAAACTGCGGGTTCAAATAATGCTCCACATACAACACCAACCGCCCGTCAATGCGCCGCGACCGGCAAATCTGAATCACGCTCGACAACGCCGGTAACTGCAACCAGGCACACACCGCCGCCGACGCCGGTTGCAAACGCGCCGAAATCACCTCGGTCGAAGGCTCCCGCCCCTGCGCACTGACCATCGCGTGAAAATGACTGCGCTGCATCAGGTTGTACGCCAGACGCGGTGGCGAAACGAACCAGCCACGGCGCTCCTCGCGATAAATCTGCCCCTGCGCCTCCAGCTGCAACAACGCCTCGCGCACGGTAATCCGCGTCGTACCAAACAACTCACTGAGCTTGCGCTCGGCCGGCAACTTGCTGCCCGCAGCCAACAACCCGTGATCGAGTTGCTCCTGCAGGACTTGGCCAATCGCTGTCACCGCTTTTGTTGCCTCATCGCGCATCAACGTTACCTATCTGGACTAGACCAGCACTGTTTCAGGGCAAAACTGCACGGCCAACGAAGCGTTTCCGTGTGTTGCAAGCCTAGGCAGTGCAGATGACCGAGAGATGACAAAACTACTGAACGGTCGTTCTCATGACTTGCAATACATCGGCCAAGTCCCTTGCCCGCCGGGGCCTGAGCATGGTCTACGCTTATCTGGCAACCGCTGATAACGGGCAAACAAAAGGCCTGCCGCAGGGCCACCGACATCAAAGTGTCATCCAGCGCCCTTAAATTGGCTCAGGTATTGCTGACCTAGACCAACACAAACCGCAATCGCAGCGTTGAACACGACCAAGGAGCTTCGGAATGAAACAGCTTTTCCTGGCAACACTGTTAGGCTCGACCATTGCAATGTGCACCTCCGCCATGGCGGCCGGCACCGATCTGAAAACCCTCGAAGCCGCTGCGAAAGCGGAAGGCGCCGTCAACAGTGTCGGCATGCCCGATGACTGGGCCAACTGGAAAGGCACCTGGGAAGACCTGGCCAAGACCTACGGCCTGAAACACATCGACACCGACATGAGCTCGGCCCAGGAAATCGCCAAGTTCGCCGCCGAGAAAGACAATGCCACCGCCGACATCGGCGACGTCGGTGCCGCCTTCGGCCCGATCGCGGTCAAGCAAGGCGTAGTGCAACCCTACAAGCCAAGCACCTGGGATCAGGTTCCGGACTGGGCCAAGGACAAAGACGGCAACTGGGCACTGGCCTACACCGGCACCATCGCGTTCATCGTCAACAAGAAGCTGCTGCACGGTTCCGAAGTACCGACCAAATGGGCTGACCTCAAGGGTGGCAAATACAAAGTCTCGATCGGTGACGTGAGCACCGCCGCGCAAGCTGCCAACGGCGTACTCGCCGCAGCCCTGGCTAACGGTGGCGACGAGAAAAACATCCAGCCGGCCCTGACCCTGTTCGCCGATATCGCCAAACAAGGTCGTCTGTCGATGGCCAACCCGACCATCGCCACGATGGAAAAAGGCGAGATCGAAGTCGGCGTGGTCTGGGACTTCAACGGCTTGAGCTACAAAGCCAAGATGGCCAACCCGGATGATTACGTGGTGCTGATCCCGTCCGACGGTTCGGTGATTTCCGGCTACACCACGATCATCAACAAGTACGCGAAAAATCCGAACGCCGCCAAGCTGACGCGCGAATACATCTTCAGCGACGCCGGCCAGACCAACCTCGCCCGAGGTAACGCCCGTCCGATCCGCGCCGAGCACCTGCAACTGCCGGAAGACGTGAAGGCCAAGCTGCTGCCGAACGAACAGTACAAGAAAGTCACCCCGATCAAAGACGCCGATGCGTGGGAAAAAACCTCCAAGGCCCTGCCGCAGAAGTGGAATGAAGAAGTCATCGTAGAGATGAAGTAATCCTTCATCTGTAGGAGCTGCCGCAGGCTGCGATCTTTTGATCTTGCCCTTTAAAGCAACATCAAAAGATCGCAGCCTGCGGCAGCTCCTACATTGACCGGTTCAAGTTTGGTTTTCGGAGTCAACGCCCCTATGAAGCACAACGTCATCCTTGTCGTGCTCGACGGCCTCAACCACGAGGTCGCGCGTCACGCCATGGGGCATCTGCAGGCTTATGTTGGCGCAGGACGCGCCGCGCTCTATCAGTTGGAGTGCGAACTGCCGGCCCTGTCCCGACCGCTTTATGAATGCATCCTCACCGGCGTGCCGCCGATCGACAGCGGCATCGTCCACAACAACGTTTCGCGCCTGTCCAATCAGCGCAGCATTTATCACTACGCCCGCGATGCCGGTTTGAAGACCGCAGCGGCGGCGTATCACTGGGTCAGCGAGCTGTACAACCGCTCGCCATTCGTCGCCGCGCGCGACCGTCACACCGACAATCTGTCGCTGCCGATCCAGCACGGACACTTCTACTGGAACGACCACTACCCGGATTCGCACCTGTTCGCCGACGCGGAAAACCTGCGTCTTCGCCACGATCCGGACTTCCTGCTGATCCATCCGATGAACATCGACGATGCCGGGCACAAGCACGGGCTCGATTCGTCGCAGTACCGCAACAGCGCGCGCTCGGCGGACATCATCCTCGCCGACTATTTGCAGAGCTGGCTCGACGCTGGCTATCAGGTACTGGTGACCGCCGACCACGGCATGAACAACGACCGCTCGCACAACGGCCTGTTACCGGAAGAACGCCAGGTGCCGCTGTTCGTTCTCGGCGACGCGTTCAGCCTCAGCGCTGATGCCGCGCCCAAGCAGACGGAAATCTGCGGCACGGTCTGCGAACTGCTCGGTGTGCCCCACGACAAACCAGTGTGCCGGGAGCTGCTCAAGTGAATTCCATGACTCGCGGCAAATGGCTGGCGGCGTTGTGCCTGGTGCCCTTCGCACTGTTCTTTATCGTCTTCGAAATCGCCCCGCTGGTCTGGGTGATGATCAACAGTCTGCAATCGGAAGAGTTCGGTTGGGGCGTCGAAAACTTCACGAAAATCTTCAGCTCGAAATTCTATTTGCAGGCGATCCAGTACAGCCTGGAGATCAGTTTCTGGTCGAGCGTATTCGGCATCATCATTGCTGTACTCGGTGCGTATTCCCTGCGCCGGGTCGATTCGAAGCTGCGCAACTTCGTCAACGCCTTCGCCAACATGACCAGCAACTTTGCCGGTGTGCCGCTGGCGTTCGCCTTCATCATCCTGCTCGGTTTCAACGGCAGCATCACCATCATGTTGAAGCAGTCGGGGATCATTCAGGACTTCAACCTGTATTCGAAAACCGGGCTGATCATCCTCTACACCTACTTCCAGATTCCCCTCGGCGTGTTGCTGCTCTACCCGGCCTTCGACGCGCTGCGTGAAGACTGGCGCGAGTCGGCGGCGCTGCTCGGCGCCAACGGCTGGCAATTCTGGCGGCACATCGGTTTGCCGGTGCTGACCCCGGCGCTGCTCGGCACTTTCGTGATCCTGCTGGCCAACGCCCTCGGCGCCTACGCCACGGTGTATGCACTGACGACGGGCAACTTCAACGTCCTGCCGATTCGCATCGCGGCAATGGTTTCCGGTGATATTTCCCTCGACCCGAATCTGGCCAGCGCCCTGGCCGTGGTGCTGGTGGCGCTGATGACCATCGTCACTGTCGTGCATCAACTGCTGCTGAAGAGGAGCTACCATGTCTCGCGCTGAATCCGGCCCGGCCGGCCTCTACCACCGCGTCGTGGTTTATCTGCTATTCGCGATCCTTTTGCTGCCGCTGGCGGGAACGCTGATCTACTCGATCGCCAGCAGTTGGTCGGCGACCATTCTGCCCAGCGGTTTCACCTTCAAGTGGTACATCCAGTTGTGGAGCGATCCGCGCTTCCTTCACGCCTTCGGCCAGTCGTTGCTGGTGTGTGTCGGCGCGCTGGTGTTGTCGGTGGTGCTGATTCTGCCGCTGCTGTTCGTCGTGCATTACCACTTTCCGAAACTCGATGCGCTGATGAACATCCTGATCCTGCTGCCCTTCGCGGTGCCGCCGGTGGTGTCGTCGGTGGGCCTGCTGCAACTCTACGGTTCCGGGCCGATGGCGATGGTCGGTACGCCGTGGATCCTGATCGGTTGCTACTTCACCGTGGCGCTGCCGTTCATGTACCGGGCGATCACCAACAACCTGCAAGCAATCAACCTGCGCGACCTGATGGATGCCGCGCAACTGCTCGGCGCCAGCACCTTTCAAGCGGCGTTTCTGGTGGTACTGCCCAACCTGCGCAAAGGCCTGATGGTCGCGTTGCTGCTGTCGTTCTCGTTCCTGTTCGGTGAGTTCGTGTTTGCCAACATCCTCGTCGGTACGCGCTATGAAACCCTACAGGTTTACCTGAACAACATGCGCAACAGCAGCGGCCACTTCACCAGTGCGCTGGTCATCTCGTATTTCTTTTTCGTGCTGGTCCTGACCTGGATCGCCAACATCTTGAACAAGGACAAAAGCGAATGAGCTATGTCAGCGTCCAACACCTGCAGAAAAGCTACGCCGGCACCACGGTGTTCAGCGACATCGACTGCGAAATCAACAAGGGCGAATTCGTCACTCTGCTCGGCCCGTCCGGTTGCGGCAAGTCCACTCTTCTTCGTTGCATCGCCGGCCTGACGTCGGTGGATGGCGGCAAGATTCTGCTGGATGGCGTCGACATCGTGCCCTTAAGCCCGCAGAAACGCGGGATCGGCATGGTGTTCCAGAGCTACGCGCTGTTTCCCAACATGACCGTCGAGCAGAACGTTGCGTTCGGTTTGCGCATGCAAAAGGTCAACGCCGACGACAGTCATAAGCGCGTTGCTGAAGTATTGAAACTGGTGGAGTTGAACGACTTTGCCAGCCGCTATCCGCATCAGCTGTCCGGAGGTCAATGTCAGCGTGTGGCCCTCGCCCGTTCGCTGGTCACGCGTCCACGCTTGTTGCTGCTGGATGAACCGCTCTCGGCACTCGATGCACGGATTCGTAAACACCTGCGCGAACAGATCCGCCAGATCCAGCGCGAACTCGGCCTGACGACGATTTTCGTTACTCACGATCAGGAAGAAGCGCTGACCATGTCTGATCGAATTTTCCTGATGAATCAGGGAAAAATTGTCCAGAGTGGCGACGCCGAAACCCTCTACACCGCACCGGTCGATGTGTTCGCCGCAGGCTTCATTGGCAACTACAACCTGCTCGATGCCGATGACGCTTCCAAATTGTTGCAGCGCCCGATCAATCACCGCATCGCCATTCGCCCGGAAGCCATCGAACTGAGCTTGAACGGCGAACTCGATGCGCAGATCCGCAGCCACAGCCTGCTCGGCAACGTCATCCGCTATCGCGTCGAAGCGCGCGGCGTCGAACTGGTGGTGGATGTACTCAACCGCTCGGCGGCCGATCTGCATCCCGACGGTCAGCGCCTGGCGCTTTCCATCGATCCGACGGCCCTGTGCGAAGTAGCTTAAAAGCAGCTGCAAGCTTCGAGCTACAAGCTTCAAGTTGTAGACTGCGGCGCAGCTGATTCCAATTTTTGCAGCTCGAAGCTTGTAGCTCGCAGCTGTTCTCGGAGAGAACTGATGGCCCTGGCAATTTTTGATCTGGACGAAACGTTGATCCACGGCGACTGCGCCACCCTCTGGAGCGAGCAGATGGGGCGTCTGGGCTGGGTCGATCCCGAGTCGTTCATGCGCAAGAACAACGAACTGATGGACGCCTACAGCCATGGCAAATTGCGCATGGAAGAGTACATGGAGTTCAGCCTCGAACCGCTGATCGGGCGTACTCCGGAAGAAGTCGAGCACTTGGTCGGCCCATGGGTGGAAGACTTCATCGAGCCGATCATCTTCAGCGACGCGACGAAAACCATCGCCGCGCATCGCAAGGCCGGCGACCGGATTCTGGTGATTTCGGCGTCGGGCACACACCTGGTCAAACCGATTGCCGACCGTTTGGGCATCGATGAAATTCTCGGTATCGAACTGGAAGTCGCCCATGGCGTTTATAGCGGCCACACCGTTGGCACGCTGACCTACCGCGAAGGCAAGATCACCCGGTTGCTGGAATGGCTGGATGCGGCGGAGGAGAACCTGGAAGGCGCGAGTTTCTATTCCGACTCGCGCAATGATCTGCCGTTGTTGCTGAAGGTGGATTTCCCGCACGTGGTCAACCCGGATCCAGTGCTGCTTGAGCACGCCGAAAAAGCCGGCTGGCCAATCCATCTCTGGAAATAAAAGCAAAATCCGGCAGCGCCTACATTTCCCCCCGTAGGAGCTGCCGAAGGCTGCGATCTTTTGATCCAGCCCTTCTATCAGCTCAAACTTTCGTCAATCACCAACACCAATTTCCCCGCCACCGTATTGCTCGCCAATTCGGCAAACGCCGCTTCAGCATCCCTCACCGGGAAGGCCTTGGCCAACTGCGGACTCAAGCGCCCTTCGGCAAACAACGGCCACACCTGCTGACCGAGATCACTCAACAGATCCGCCTTGAACTGATCGTCACGACTGCGCAACGTCGAGCCGAGCAACTGCACGCGCTTGCCCAACACCTGCGCCAAATCCAGTTTCGCCTCGCGGCCGCCCATCAAGCCGATCAGCACCCAACGCCCGTCCAACGCGATCAGTTTGAGATTCAGCGCCGAATAATTGCCGCCGACCGGATCGAGGATCACATCAAACGGCCCCAGGTCACGCAGGCCGTCGAGATCATCGGTGCGCACCACCCCGCCCTGCGCACCCAGCGCCTCGCAGTAAGCCAGACGCTCGGCGGAACCGACGCTGACCCAGCAAGGATTGCCAAACGCCTTGCACAACTGAATGGCGGCTGAACCGATTCCACTTGCTCCGGCGTGCAAGAGAACTTTCTCACCCGGTTTGAGCGCCGCAAGTTGAAACACATTCAGCCAGACTGTTGCGTAAACCTCAGGTAATGCGGCCGCCTCGATCAGCGAAACGCCTTCAGGTACCGGCAGCACATGCCGTCCGTCGACCACCACCTCTTCGGCCATGCCACCCCCGGCCAGCAAGGCGCAAACCCGATCACCGACCTGCCACGAACTGCCCGCACCGACCTCGCTGATCACCCCGGAGCACTCCAGACCGAGCACCTGGCTGGCACCAGGCGGTGGCGGATAAAGCCCTGCCTTCTGTAATAAATCGGCGCGATTGAGGCCGGCTGCCGCCACTCGGATGCGAACTTGTCCTACATCGCATATAGGACTCGGCTCCTCAACCCATGCCACTTGACCTTCAACGCCTTGCAATGCCTTCACAGTGCCTCCATAGTGAGTCTGGACTGAGCCCGAAGCTGTAGCGCCGGGCTTTTTGCATTATGCGACCGGCTCTCGTAGACCGGCGACTTCAAAGACGGCCTAATATGCGTTATCAATTGTCCCCGCGTCGAATCAGCATGAAGCATTTGCTCCCCAGCACCGCCCTCGCTCTTTTCATCGGTATCGGCCTGTTGCCGGTATCGGGCAGTACATTCGCAGCCAACAGCTGGGACAAGTTGCAGCCTGATCGCGATGAAGTCATCGCCAGCCTGAACGTCGTCGAGTTGCTCAAGCGTCACCACTACAGCAAGCCGCCGCTCGACGATGCGCGCTCGGTGATCATCTACGACAGCTACATCAAGCTGCTGGATCCGTCGCGCAGCTATTTCATGGCCAGCGACATCGCCGAATTCGACAAGTGGAAGACCCAGTTCGACGACTTCCTCAAAAGCGGCGACCTCAACGCCGGCTTCACCATCTACAAGCGCTATCTGGATCGCGTCAAGGCGCGTCTGGACTTCGCCATTGCCGAGCTGGACAAAGGCGTCGACAAGATGGACTTCAACAGCAAGGAGACCTTGCTGATCGATCGCAAGGACGCCCCTTGGCTCAAGTCCACTGCTGAACTCGACGACCTGTGGCGCAAACGCGTCAAGGACGAAGTCCTGCGCCAGAAGATCGCCGGCAAAGAGCCGAAGCAGATTCAGGAAACCCTGACCAAGCGCTACAAGAACCAGTTGGCGCGCCTGGACCAGACCCGTCCGGAAGACATCTTCCAGGCGTACATCAACACCTTCGCCATGTCGTACGATCCGCACACCAACTATCTGTCGCCGGATAACGCGGAAAACTTCGACATCAACATGAGCCTGTCCCTCGAGGGCATCGGTGCCGTGTTGCAGAGCGACAACGACCAGGTCAAAGTCGTGCGTCTGGTGCCGGCAGGCCCCGCCGACAAGACCAAGCAGGTCGCCCCGGCCGACAAGATCATCGGCGTTGCCCAAGGCAACAAAGAGATGGTCGACGTCGTCGGCTGGCGTCTGGACGAAGTGGTCAAGCTGATCCGTGGCCCGAAAGGCACCGTTGTGCGTCTGGAAGTGATTCCGGCGAGCAATGCGCCGAACGACCAGACCACCAAGATCGTGCCGATCACTCGTGAAGCGGTGAAGCTCGAAGATCAGGCCGTGAAGAAGTCCATCCTCAACCTGAAACAGGACGGCAAGGACTACAAGCTCGGCGTCATCGAGATCCCGGCCTTCTACCTCGACTTCAAGGCATTCCGTGCCGGTGATCCGGACTACAAGAGCACCACCCGCGACGTCAAGAAACTGCTGACCGAGCTGCAGAAAGACAAAGTCGACGGCGTAGTCATCGACCTGCGTAACAACGGCGGCGGCTCCCTGCAGGAAGCCACCGAGCTGACCAGCCTGTTCATCGACAAAGGCCCGACCGTACTCGTGCGTAATGCCGATGGCCGCGTCGACGTGCTCGAAGATGAAAACCCGGGTGCGTTCTACAAAGGCCCGATGGCGCTCTTGGTCAACCGCTTGTCCGCCTCGGCTTCGGAGATCTTCGCCGGCGCCATGCAGGACTACCACCGCGCGCTGATCATCGGTGGCCAGACCTTCGGTAAAGGCACCGTGCAGACCATTCAACCGCTGAACCATGGCGAACTGAAACTGACCCTGGCGAAGTTCTACCGGGTTTCCGGTCAGAGCACCCAGCACCAGGGCGTACTGCCGGATATCGACTACCCGTCGCTGATCGACACCAAGGAAATCGGTGAGAGCGCACTGCCGGAAGCCATGCCGTGGGACACCATCCGCGCGGCGATCAAACCGGCTGCCGATCCGTTCAAACCGTACCTGGCTCAGCTCAAGTCAGAGCATGATGCGCGCACGGCCAAAGACGCCGAGTTCGTGTTCATTCGTGACAAGCTGGCACTCGCGCAAAAGCTGATGGAAGAAAAAACCGTCAGCCTCAACGAAGCCGAGCGTCGCGCCCAGCACACTGACATCGACGCCAAGCAACTGGCGATGGAAAATATCCGTCGCAAAGCCAAAGGCGAAGAGCCGCTCAAAGAGCTGAAGAAAGAAGACGACGACGCGCTTACCGCCGCCGAGCCGGACAAGGTCAAACCAGAAGACGACGCCTACCTGAGCGAAACCGGGCGCGTGTTGCTGGATTACCTGAAGCTGAGCAATCAGGTGGCCAAGAAGTAACGTGATGGCAATTTAATGCTGACGATCCCCGGATCGTCATCAAACAGTCATCATTCTGTCGTGCAATAAAGGACTGGGAGCCACTCTCCTCAACGAGAGCGCTCCCAGTCCTTTTTTTATCGCCAGAGATTGCCATGACCACGACCGAACAGCTGGGTGCCTTGAGCTCGATCCTGACTCAAAGCGGATTGCACAGCCTGTTCCAGCCGATCATTTGCCTCTCCGAGCGACGCATTCTCGGTTACGAAGCCCTCACTCGCGGCCCGTCCAACAGCCCTCTGCACTCACCGATTGCCTTGTTTGCCGTCGCGCGTCAGGCCGGACGCCTGAGTGAACTGGAAATCGCCTGCCGACAAAGCGCTTGCCGCCGTTTCAACGAGCAGCAATTGCCGGGCAAACTGTTTCTCAACGTCTCTCCTGAATCCTTGCTCGAAGCTGCGCACCAGCCCGGACGTACACTGCAGTTGCTGCAGGACTTCGGCATCCCGCCGAGCCAGGTGGTTATCGAATTGACTGAACAAACGCCGATCGACGATTTCCAGTTGCTGCAAACCGCGCTGCATCACTACCGGGCGATGGGCTTTTCGATTGCGCTGGATGATCTCGGCGCTGGTTATTCGAGTCTGCGTTTATGGTCAGAACTGCGCCCGGATTACGTGAAGATCGATCGGCACTTCATCGACGGTATTCATCAGGACGCGCTGAAACGCGAATTCGTCGGCTCAATCCTGCAAATCGCCAAAGCTTCTAGGGCGCAGGTCATCGCTGAGGGTATTGAGTTACCTGAGGAGCTCGCAGTGTTGACCGAGATGGGTGTCGACCTGGTGCAGGGTTATTTGCTCGGTCGCCCACAGGAACATCCTCCCCGCGACGCCCGCGCCTTGATGCCCAAACACGACAGCAGCAACGTTGCGCTGAACGACGAAGGCAGCGACCTCAGTGCCCTGCTCAACGACCAACCGGCGGTCCATCGCGATACACCGACCGCCACGGTGCTCGAAGCCTTCCGCCGCCAGGCCAACCTCAACTCTCTGGCCGTGCTCGACGAACAAGGCCAGCCCTGCGGCATCGTCCATCGGCACTCGCTGTCCGATGCGTTGCTCAAACCATTCGCCACCGACCTGTTCGCCCGCAAACCGATCAGCCGCCTGATGAACGACGACTTCCTCGCCGTAGAAATGAGCCAATCGCTGCAACAAGTCAGCCGCCTGATCACCAGCCGCGCCCGGCAGCGTATCGAAGAGGACTTCATCATCACCCTCAACGGCGGCTACCTCGGCTTGGGCCGAGTGATTGACGTGCTCAAACTGATCACTGAACTGAAAATCCAGCAAGCACGTTACGCCAATCCGCTGACCCTGTTGCCGGGCAATGTGCCGATTCAGCAATGCCTGACACGGTTGCTGCAACAGGCGCGCGAGTCGGTGATTTGTTATGTCGACATCGACAGTTTCAAACCTTTCAACGACATCTACGGCTACGGGCGCGGTGACGAAGTCTTGCTGTGCCTGGCGCAGTGCCTGAACGAACGGGTCGATCCGTCGCGCGACTTTGTGGGTCATATCGGCGGCGACGATTTCCTCCTCGTCCTAGGCCCCGAAGATTGGCGAAAACGCCTCAACCAACTACTTGACGATTTCCAGAGCCAATGTCGCCGCTTTTATCGGCCTGAACACCTTGAGGCTGGATGCTTTATCGCGCCGAATCGTCAGGGGATGCGCCAGGAGTTTCCGCTGCTGTCACTGTCCATTGGCGTTGTTCACCTGCACCCCGAAGCTTGCGCACAACTGGATGCGAGTCAGCTGGCGGAGATGGCTTCGCAGGCGAAGCACCATGCGAAGAATATTCCGGGGTATAGCGTGCATGTGATTGATAGTCTCATTGCATCCGAGCTACATCCAGCGCAGCTAATCGGGCAACGTTGACTCCCTCAAACGACTCAAACCCCTGTGGGAGCGGGCTTGCTCGCGAAGGGGCCGGTTCAGTCAATTTCATATCGAAACTCTGTGCATACTCAAACCACTCGGCACCTACCAAGTACTTTGATCCTCAAGACTGGCCTTATATAAATCGTCCCGCCATGCCTCGCTTGCCAACCTATAGATCTCTTCAAAAAATAGACGAGGATCATCTATTTCATCCGGACTCCAAGCCATGGTTATGTATTCGTCATAATCACTTGAAAATTGCGGCCTGAAATCAAACCCCCTATCATCTAAAGCTTTCTTGAGCACCTCTATCAATGCAAACCTGTGTCTATAACTGAGGTAAGCCAGATCTGGGAGCACAATTTTTTCAATTATCTGCTTTCGTCCTTCAGGCCGATTGGGATCGTAGTGCCGTAATACTTCGCCCTCTTCCTCTCGATCATAAATTTCGAGAGATGCCAAAATATATGAAAGCCGTGGTTCCCAAGACAGCTCGACATTTTCAAAAGGAGATTTCATAAACTTTGCTAACCCTTATCTGGTAAAAGCGGTAAATGGTCGCTTTATATTGTTCCTGTCGAATCTCACTTCAGCCTCATCCATTACAGGAATATATTTCGGATTGTTGGGATCTTTACTATTTGGTTTATATCCACGACCTACTCCCGGAATATTTACACGAACGTAAGGGTTACCTTTTGCATCGTGTCCGCTAGGCTCTGGTACAGTCTTATTCATTTTTGATATCGCATAACCTATAGCTTGGTGCTGCAGCGTCCAGCTTGTAAATTGTGAGCTTGCGTTTACAGCCTCCCTTTTACCTTTTTGTGTGGGATGAGATCCGTCAATCGACCGCTGCTTCAGTGCTGCATCGGGAATCTCCGGTCCATGTTTTGCCACACTGTGCATACCGTATTGCCTTTCCCACGCTAAAACTTCGCGTTTAGCATCTGCGTTAAGCAGTGGCTTAGGTAACTTCGGAGCCCCGCCGCTTACAACCGGTAACGGGCAGCTCTTATTTTTTGTGCTTGCGGGTGGACAATTGGAATTCAACCCCAACGGATCCACCCACCCCGTCGGATTCGGCACGTACTGGTACTGATTCAACCCCCCAGCCAACTTCACCGGATCCGGCGTCAGATACCGTCCCAACCGCGGGTCGTAATACCGGTGCCGGTTGTAATGCAGCCCACTCTCCGCATCGAAATACTGCCCCTGAAACCGCAGCGGTTGATCCAGGTATTCGTCAGCAGCGAGGCTCAGCGAAGCGACCTTGCCGTACGCGTCGTACTGCGCCGACCAGACGATTTCGCCGCTGAAATCGGTCAGCTCCAGCGGTGTGCCCAAATGGTCGAGTTGGTAATAAAACGGGCAGGCCTTTTTCGGGCCTTTGCCGTCAAGCAGGGCCAGCGGGCGGAAGGTGCCGGGTTCGTAGACGTAGCTGCGGTATTCGTTTTGGCTGCTTTCGGCGACGAGGTTGTCGCCCTGCCAGAAGAATTCCGTGGTGACGCCGTTGACGGTTTTGCTGATGCGTCGGCCGAAGGCGTCGTACCTGTACGAGGCGGTTTGGCCGTCCGGACGGGTCAGGCCGATCAGGCGGTGCTGGCTGTCGTAGCGGTATTCGCTGACGAGTTTTTGCGCGGTGCCACGGCGTTCGCGGATCAGGTTGCCGAAGGCGTCGTAGTCGTAATGACGGTCGCCCTGCATCAGCAGGCGATTGCCCTTGATCTGGCTGGGGCCGGGGCGGTCCTGCATCAGCAGGTTGCCGGCCGGGTCGTGAGCGAAGCTTTCCGGCAGTTCGTCGCGCGAGTGACGGACGCGGATCAAACGATCGAGGTTGTCGTAACCGTAGGTGCGTTGGCCGTGGCGGGTGTCGGCGATGTGTTCCAGATTACCGTTGGCGCTGTAGGCATAGTCGCGGCGATACAGCGCATCGTGCGAATGTCCTACGGCATGGGCCAATAATCTTCCCTGATCGTCGTAGGCATATTCGCTGAGCAGCAGACCTTGCTGGCGTTGTTGTTCACGCCCGGACTGAAAGACATGCGTGGTCAACTGCGCGCCGTTGAGGTCGATGCCGGTCAGCGCGCCGCCCTTGGCGTGGTGGTAATCGAGTTTGCTGTTGTCCGGCAGGCGCAGGCGTTTGAGCTGACCGCAGGCATCGTAGCTGTAGCGCAACGTGCCCCAGCCCTGATGCTCGGTGATCAGTCGATCCTGACGGTCATATTCGAAAGCCAGCGGATGCTTCTGGCCGTCATCGACAGCGATCAAACGGCCGAGACGATCGTATTGATAGCTGACCTTGACCCCGTCGGGCAGGGTTTTGCTGAGCAGGCGTCCAACTAAATCGCGCAAATACGCGGTGACTAACCGCGAGCCGTCATCACCAAACTCGATCTTCTCCAGCAGATGCCCATTGAGGTCATAGGCATACGCCGTGCGCCGCCCATCGAATCCAGTCTCCTGGCGGATCAACCCGGTCGGCGTGTAATCCAGCCGGTACTTTTCCCCGGACTCGTTCTCTATTTCGGTGAGCAACAACCGCGCATGGTCGTAGCGGTATTGCACCTGCGTGCCATCGGCATTGATCCGCCGCGAAACCAGGTGCAAATCGTCGTCATATTCAAACCGGGTGACGCGCCCGAGTTCGTCGCGCTCGGCAGTCACCTGACCGTAAGCGCCGTAGCTGTAAGCCCGAGTGGCGCCGCCCGCCAACGTCGTCTGAACCAGTCGCCCCGCCGCATCCCACTGCTGACGCGTCAGCGCACCGTGTTCATCAACCGTGGTAGTCCGCCGCCCCAACGCATCGTAGGAAAAGCGCCGCACACCACCGTCAGGCAGGGTTTCTTCAATGAGTTGGCCAAGCTCATTCCACGCCAGTCGATGCCGGCTGCTGTCCGGGTAGCGGATCGACAGCAATTGCCCGCGAACGTCGTAGTAGTAATGGGTGACCTTGCCGTCAGGATCGACGGCCTCGGTGACATCGCCTTCGGCATTGCGCCGATAAATCCACACCGCATCGCCACGTGAACGCCGGCAGAGGAAACCGTTGCGATACTCGTAGGACGTTGGCTCATCTTGCGCAGGAAGCAGCGCAATCAGCCGTCCGACCTCGTCGTAGCGGTATTCGGTAACAGCGCCTAAAGCATCCTGCTCGGCGATCAAATGTCCGGCCGCGTCGTAAGCCTTGAGCTGCTCGCCACCGTCGGCTTCAACCTTGCGCACCAAGCGCGCGCGGTCGTCGTGGACGTAAACCTCTTCGGTGCCATCGACGTAATGCACCGCGACGCTGCCGTTGTCGTCCCAGACATAGCGCGTGTCCATCTGCGAAAACGACGCCCAGTGCCGCACGCAGCGCGCCGATGTCCCCGCGCGCTCCCACGCCCAGAAGAAACTCGCGCCGCCGGCCAGTTGCCGTTGCAGAATGACGTTGGCGTCGTCGTAGTCGTAACGCTCGCTGTCACCGACCGCGTTGGTTGCGGCCAACAAGCGTTGGCGGGCGTCGTAGCAATAGCTGACGAGGTTTTGCTCAGTCGTCCATTCACCGCCCTGAAAAGTCTGGTAATCCAGCGCAATCAACTGCGCCCGGTCATAACGCAGCAGTAGCGAGCGCCCTGCGCCGTTATCGAGTCGTTGCACCCTGTCAGACCGATCACGCTGCACCGTCAGACGATTGCCATAAACATCACTGACCGCCGTCAGCCGACCCGCGCGAAAGTGATAGAACCGCGCCGAATCCCCCGCCAGCGCAAGAATCAGTTCCTCCGGCTCATCCCCGAGGAAGATCGCCGCCCGCGACAAACTGTTGTGAATCGCCGGACGCTCGATGTTCGGCAGCGGAAACCGCGTTCGGCGGTTCTCATGATCGATCCAGACGACAAAATCGCCCTCGAACACCAACCGATGCGCCAGCGAATGGCTCCAGCCAAAGCCCAGGCCGACATCGATTTCCACCGCGCTACTGCGATACAAACGGCTGAACTCGAACGGCAGCCGGCCATCGAGCACCGCATCGGTCAGGGTCAGCAATTCCTCGCCAGTGACCATCGACACCGGACAACCGTTGGTGCAGGTCAGTAGCGCGCAATCGGCGCTGTCGCCATTGGGGTTTTTAGCTTGGTCAGAGGCGTCGTCGTGGTTTTCGTCTTTCTTTAGCGAGGCATTGCGTTGGGCATCCCAACGTAGCTGCATTCGACCCTTTTTCACGCCGGCGGCGATGCCACGGGCGGCGACCGATTTGTATTGATCAACGTATTTGATGAACCCCTCGACGATGCCAAACATCGCCTTCACCAAGCGCTTCACCGCTGACAGCAATTGCGCTGCGCGATCTGCCAGGCGCAGCGTCAGATAAGCGATCCCTGCGCCCGCCCCGACGAACGTCAGAACCACGCAGATCAACACGTCGATCAGCACCTGGACGATCACCATGGACGCCGCCTCAGCGGTTTTCCCGGCGATCTCGCTGGGGGGCAACATCTCCAGCCAGAGGCTTGCAGTGCGTAGCAGTAAACAGAGAGCCGCTTCGTCGCTGACCAGCAATTGCAGCTTTTCCATAACGTCGGGCGCCGTCGCAGCGAGCGCCATCAACTGCGTGGCACCCTCGCCCAATCGCTCGGCAAAAGCCCCCGGGTCCTTGAGAATGTCCGAAAGCAGACCAAGGCTGTCCCGCACGCCTTCGATGGCCGCCCAGCTCCCGGCCAACATGCCGTTGCCAGCCGCGGTCGCCACCGACTGCGACCACTGCGGCTTGAAACCCTGCCACTCGCTGCGCAGCCAGCCATTCAGCTCTGCTGTCAGGCCGTCATAGGCAGTGAACAAATCATCGACCTGACCGCTCGTGACTTTGTTGTGCACCAGCACGCGATAGAACTTGCCGGCTGTTCCTGTGAATGAGCCTTTGCCTTGCGCATCCAGAGTGATGGGAGTGGTTTCGCCGCTGTCCATGGCAATCACATCGACCACGATGTTGCCCAGCGGAATGTCGTAGACCGACTCGAACTTGCTCTCGATCAGCATCGAGCCTGACTGCGGACACTGGACGACGCCGGAGAAAAAATCGTTGTCGCCGCTGCTGACAGCGGTGCTGCCGTCACCGAAGCGAATGATCCGCTCCATGCCCATCAGCGATGGCAGATCCGCCGCATGGCTGACCTTGTCCGCCGCACGACTGGCCCAATGCTTGAGCTGTTCGCGGTACAGGTTGAGGGAGTCGGGAAAGCTGTCGAGTTCCTGCTCGATACGGGTGACGGCGGCCATCAGCGCACGCGGGTGTGCGGAGTGGACTGAGTAAGCGGGTCAAACATGAGCATTCCCTCGCGCAAAAATTAGGCGCGGGAACTGTGCGGGGGATCACTCAGGAAAGAAGTCAGGCAAGTAGGCGATGGCTGTAGGACTAATCCGTAAAAGCTACTCACATAAAAAACAGGCAGGCGAAAACGCAAACGTGGCGTGAGGTTTCCCTCACGCCACGTTTATGAAACGGACAGTAGATATTCAGTGTGCAGAACGTTTGTTACTCAACGCTACGCGAGTTCAGTTCTTTCAGCTTGAGCTCAGCCAATGGGTGCCCGGCCTTGGCGGCCATCCCCCACCAGCGCGCAGCTTCATCAGGGTCAGGCGCCTTGCTCGGCGTACCTGCGAGACTGATCACGCCAACCTGATAGGCCGCTTTGCCATCACCCGCCAAAGCGGCCAGGCGCAGCAATCGCACGCCTTCCTCGCGTGCCCCCAGGCCCACACCGCGAAAGGTCAGGATGTGACCGTAGAAGCTTTGCGCGCCGACATCGCCAAGGTTGGCCATGCGCGCAAACTGCCCTTCGAGCCAGCGCCAGCCACGCGGCTGGCGGACAAACCATGACCAGTGAAACAGCCTGCGGGCCAGCCAGTAACTGGCCCGCGCCTTGAGTCGTAAGAACACTCAGGCCTCCGCCGATTCCGGGTACTCGTACTCAAAGACACGGACCACTTCCGACGCATGCCAGGAAGCGGCAGCAACGCCATCGGACGGCCCGGAAAACCGCCCGAGACGTTCGACGCATTCAAAAAAACCGGTGCGTGGCAGGCGACTGGCGCCCTGGCTGATGACCAGCGAGCTGCGCAACGGTTGTTCGGCCTTGGCGTCCAGCGCGGCCAGATGTTCCAGCGCTGCGGTCAACGTCTGCATCGCCGGCGTCGGCAATTGCAGGCGTTCGAGCAGCGCCCGATACGTCAGCAGATGGCGCTGACGGCGCGCCTGATCGAGTTCTCCGAGCAATCCGTCCCAATGTTGACGACTGATGCGTACGCTCACGATTCGTCCCTCCAACCTGGCACCGTCAATTCCCAGGCCAGACTGCGGCGAATCGCGGCGTCGGGCTGACGCTCGCCACTTTCGATCAAGGCCAGATAAGACGGGCTGATGCCTACCGTGCGGGCCAGCGCCTCGATGGCGATGCCCTTCCCTTCGCGCAAACTGCGTAGTTGATCCAGACCTGGAAGAATCGGGTCTGGCGTTGCCGCGAGGGGCGCTGGAGCCTGTCGCGACGGTGTTTCGTTGATACCTGCTGCTTTCAGTAGAGCCTGATATTGAGCCCAAGGCAGAACCGCGTATTCGGGTTCGCCATCGCGTGCAATTATCTGAATATCCATGACTACCCCGTAGGACAACAACACTTAGCGAGTCGGCACTTTTCCCTAGAAGTGTAATCCTAACAGCGGCTAAGGTCGCGGGGGGTATCTATCTGTTGCAGTGCTGAATGAATCAGGGCTTTTTCGGGCCTTGAAGTTGAAGTTGCTCAGGGGAATCGGGCAGGCGTTCAACCACGGCGAGTTTTTCCGGTTGCTGGCGATTTCGCCAAACACGGAAAGCGTTGAGCTCATCGTCGAGGGTTTTCATTACCCATGCGAGGACAGCGATGTCGTCGAGCATGCCGAATACCGGGATGAAATCCGGAATGGCATCGACCGGGCTGAGGAAGTACATCAAGCCCGCCACTACCGAGACAATGGCTTTGCCACTGATCGCGCGGTAATCACCACGCCAGTAAGCCAGGCACAGGGCCTGGAGCAAACGCAGGTCATCCTTGAGTTTGCCGAGGCGATTGCCTTGCGCGGCACCCTTGCTGGCCACGGCGAACAGCAGCGTCGGTAAACGTCCACGGGCGAGCAGTCGGCCAGCCAGGGGCAGGAATCGAGCGAAATTCCACGGAGCTTTCATCTATTCCTCCCGTTGAAATGTTATCCACACAAATTGTGGATAACCTTGTGAACAGAGCTGCATTTCAGCGCTGAGAGCCCCGTTTTATAAGGGCTGCGCTCAGATCGGGCGTTTTTTACTCACATAAAAAACCCCAATATTTCATTGACTTGGCGGCTCAGGGCGTCTAGCGCTGCAGCCTCAAAGCTATGACTCCCCTGACCGGCATCGGTTCGCTCTGTTTACCCTTGCCAAGGTGCAGATGCAACAACGCCCCGCATAAGCGAGGCGTTGTTGTTGAAACCGAGGCCGATTACTTGGCGGCAGCGGCGTCTTCTTTGGCTGGATCCTTGATGGCCAGCAGTTCCAGGTCAAAGACCAGAACCGAGTTGGCCGGGATTGCCGGGCTTGGCGACTGTGCGCCGTAAGCCAGATCGCTAGGGATGTACAGTTTGTACTTCTCGCCAACGTGCATCAGTTGCAGACCTTCAACCCAACCCGGAATCACGCCGCTCACCGGCAGATCGATCGGGCTGCCGCGCTCGACGGAGCTGTCGAATACGGTGCCATTGGTCAGCTTGCCGGTGTAGTGAACAGTCACTACGTCGGTAGGCTTAGGCTGTGGGCCGTCGGCTTTCTTGACCACTTCGTACTGCAGGCCGGAAGCCGTGGTAGTCACACCGGCTTTTTTGCCGTTTTCTTCGAGGAATTTCTTGCCGGCAGAGGCCGACTCTTCGCTCATCTTGGCCATGCGCTCTTCAGCACGCTTTTGCAGCGCAGCGAAGGCTTCGACCAGGTCTTCGTCTTTCAGCTTCTGTTCTTTCTTGCCGACGGCATCTTCGATGCCCTGGGCTACCGCTTTGGAGTCCAGATCATCCATGCCTTCCTGAGCAAGGCTCTTGCCCATGTTCAGGCCGATACCGTAGGAAGCTTTTTGCGCCGGGGTTTTCAGCTCTACGCTGGTCTGCGAATCACAACCCGCGAGGACCAGGCTAACCAGGGCAACCGCCGCCGCCAACCGATGCTGTTTCATGCTATTTCCTTGTTCATGCGCCGAAAGGGCAATCGAGTAAAGCCGCGAGCTTATCAGGCCGCCACGACCAATGGCTACCGGCATGAGAGCAGGAATCTTCCGATAAGTTCAGGGATTAAAACGCATTTGGCTAAAGCCATGATGAAGCTTCTGTCATCTGCACCGGAGAACAACAGACTCCGGTTCCCACAGCATCTGGCGTAATGGCCACTTGCCGCATCGGGTCTGGCTCAGGCATAACAGCGCAACAAATCGACAAGGATGTTTATCTTGCGCCTCTTATTCCGTGTGCTGACCCTGATCGTGGTGCTGCTGGGACTCATCCTGGCGGTGGTTGTCTATTACGTCGCCAACCCGAAATTGCCCTTCTACACCCCCGTGCAACAGGTGCATTACCTGAATCAGTGGAGCGAAGAACAGCGGCAAACCTATTACTTCACGCCCCAAGGCACCCAAGTCAAAGGCCTGCGTTACGAATGGTTCCAGGCATTGGAGTTACCCTTTTCGGAGCAGCGTTTCGCCGCCCCCGAGTACCTCGCCCGGTTTGGTTTTTTGATCGATCCGCAGCAGCGGGCCACGCCGAATAACCCGGCCAATCTGCCGCCAGGTTTTGCCCGGCATCAGAACCCCGGCAGTTCCGAGCAATATCTGGACATAACTTGCGCCGCTTGCCACACCGGCGAATTGCATTTCAAAGGCCAGGCTGTGCGCATTGATGGCGGCACGGCGCAGCATGTGTTGCCGTCCAGTGTTCCTACATTACGCGGTGGCAGTTTCGGACAAGCATTGGTCGCCAGCCTGACCTCGACATACTTCAATCCGTGGAAATTCGAACGTTTCGCCCGCAACGTACTGGGTGATGAGTACGACGCGCGCCAGGCGCAACTGCGCAAGGACTTCAAAGGCTCGCTGGACACCTTCCTCAAAGTCGCCTGGAACGACACCCATCGCGGCCTCTACCCGACCGAAGAAGGCCCGGGGCGCGCCGATGCATTCGGGCGAATCGCCAATGCCACTTTCGGCGATGCCATTTCTCCGGCCAACTATCGGGTGGCCGATGCGCCAGTGGATTACCCGCAATTGTGGGACATGTGGACGTTTGACTGGGTGCAATGGAACGGTTCGGCGCAGCAGCCGATGGCGCGCAATATCGGTGAGGCGCTCGGCGTCGGCGCTACCCTGAATTTCTTCGACACCAATGGTCAGCCCCTGCAAGGCGACGAGCGCTACGCCTCCAGCGTTCGTGTGCGCGATTTGCACAAGATCGAGCAAACCCTGCAAAAACTTCAGCCGCCGGCCTGGCCGGAAGACCTGTTTGGTGCCGTCGACAAGCCACTGGCTGCCAAGGGCCGTGCGCTGTTCAGCGAGAACTGCGCTGGCTGCCACGTCCCGCGCCAGACCCGCGAAGGCGAGCGCTGGGTGCAGCATTTGCATATGTTGCCAGTCGATGTGATCGGCACCGATCCCAATGCTGCCAACAACATTGCCAGCCATCGTTTCGACCTGACGCCGCTGCAATGGGATCTGCAAGAACTGGAAAAGATGGACGTCAAACTGCACCCGACACCCAAGGAACCGCTGGATCTGAGCCAGTTGTCGGTCGCCAAGGGACTGGCTTACGTCACCGCATTCGTCGAAAACCGCGCCTATCGCGAAGCCAAAGTCACGCCGGAAGAAAAGCCCGACCTCGATGGCTTTGGCCTGCCGATCGGCGTGCGCGAAAAAGTCGCCTACAAGGCACGGCCACTGGCTGGCGTCTGGGCCACCGCGCCGTTTCTGCACAACGGTTCGGTGCCAAGCATTTATCAGTTGCTGTCGCCGCAGGATGAGCGCGCGAGCACGTTCTATAAAGGCACCTTCGAATACGATCCACGGCATCTGGGTTATCGCACCGAAGCCTTCGCCAATGGCTTTCTGTTCGACACGCGCATCAGCGGCAACCACAACAGCGGTCATGAGTTTCGCGCTGGCGCACAGGGCAATGGCGTCATCGGGCGACTGTTGCAACCCGAGGAACGCTGGGCGTTGCTGGAATACCTGAAAGTCCTGGGCGGCCCACTGGAGGCGCAATTGCCATGATCCTGCCCACCTTCAAGAAAGAACTGCCGATGCTTGCCCGGCTCTGGTTGTGGCTGGGGCGATTGCTCGGCAAAGTCCTGCTGCTCCTGCTCGTGATCGGCCTGCTCGGCTGGGCCATCGCCACCGCGTGGTTTGCCTGGCAGCATCGTGGGCCGGTGTCGACGCTGGAGCAGATTCCACCCGGTGAAGCGGCGATGACTCAGGACGTGATCCAGACGGCTGTGCGCATCGTCGATCAACACCGCGAACCCACGCGGTATCTGCGCGATGCGCATGCCAAGGCACATGGCTGTGTGAAGGCTGAAGTGCGCGTGCTGCCGGAACTGGCGCAATCACTGCGCCAAGGCGTATTCAGCGAGCCGGGGAAAACCTGGCAGGCGATGATTCGTCTCTCGAATGGCAATGCTTACCCGCAATTCGACAGCATTCGTGATGCGCGGGGCATGGCGATCAAATTGCTCGATGTGCCGGGCAAACAGCTGCTGGGGGACCGTCCGGAGCGCCGCGAACAGGATTTCGTGATGTTCAGCCATCCGAACTTCTTCGTCAGCGATGTCGCCGAATACCGCCAGAATGTCGCGGCTCAAGCTGACGGTAAAAAGGTCATGGCGTTTTTTCCGGGCTGGGATCCACGTACCTGGCAGATTCGCCATTTGTTCATTGCGCTGGCAACCCTGTCACCGCCGCCGGACAGCCCGACCGGGACTACCTACTTTTCGGTATCGCCCTACAAATTTGGCGAGGCCAATGCGAAGTTTCGAGTGATGCCGGATCCCGACAATTGTCCGCTTTACACCCTGCCCAAGCAGAATCATGAGCTGCCGAACTTCCTGCGCAGTGCGCTGAATCAGCAATTGTCGACGGCTCGGGTGCCGGCGTGTTTCGTCCTGCAGATCCAGCGCCAGGATGCGAACACCTACATGCCGATCGAAGACACCAGTATTGAATGGCGCGAGCAGGACTCACCCTTTGAAACCGTGGCGCGGATCACCCTGCCACCACAGGACTTCGATACGCCCGCCTTGAATCTTGCGTGCGACAACCTGTCGTTCAATCCGTGGTTCGGAATCGAGGCGCATCGGCCGATTGGCGGGATCAACCGCTTGCGCAAAGCGGTGTATGAGGCAGTGAGCGACTACCGCCATCGCCAGAATGCCAGCCAGTAACTGCGTTGCCCCCCTGTAGGAGCTGTCGAGTGCAACGAGGCTGCGATCTTCTGATCTTCTGATCTTCTGATCTTCTGATCTTCTGAAAGCAAGGTCAAAAGATCGCAGCGTGCCGCAGCTCCTACAGGGTATTGGTGATTTTGTTGAATCGCAGACAGCAAAAAGCCCGCACAAGGCGGGCTTTCTGTGGACTCTGGCGTTCAGTGTTCCAGATTCCGAATATGGCGCAGCGGACGGGACTCGAACCCGCGACCCCCGGCGTGACAGGCCGGTATTCTAACCGACTGAACTACCGCTGCGCGAAACGCTTGAAACGAATGGTGGGTGATGACGGGATCGAACCGCCGACATTCTGCTTGTAAGGCAGACGCTCTCCCAGCTGAGCTAATCACCCTTCGCTTCGTTACGGGACGCATTATGCCACAAGTTTTCATAAAGTGTTGATTTAATTGAAGTTTTTTTCAAATAAATCCGAAAACCGGTAAAACGACACATCCCGCGGGTACAACTGTACAAACCTTGAGGCAGAAAAAAACCCGCTTCAGCGGGTTTTTCCGTGGTGACCTGGCGTTCAGTGGTCCAGGTTACCGAATATGGCGCAGCGGACGGGACTCGAACCCGCGACCCCCGGCGTGACAGGCCGGTATTCTAACCGACTGAACTACCGCTGCGCTAAACACTTGAAACGAATGGTGGGTGATGACGGGATCGAACCGCCGACATTCTGCTTGTAAGGCAGACGCTCTCCCAGCTGAGCTAATCACCCTTCGCTTCGGTGTGGCGCGCATTCTACGGAGCGACCCAACCTCTGGCAAGCACTTTTTTAAATAATTTTCTCAGGCCTTCCAAAGGCTTAGAGAAGGGTTGGCCTATCAAGCGGCGAAGACAATAATGCCCCCCTTTGTATAAAGGAGAGACTCACCCCATGTGGTTCAAAAACCTGCTTATCTATCGCCTGACCCAAGACCTGCCTGTCGATGCCGAGGCGCTGGAAACTGCACTGGCCACCAAACTGGCGCGTCCATGTGCAAGCCAGGAGTTGACCACCTACGGTTTCGTCGCGCCGTTCGGCAAAGGCGAAGATGCTCCACTGGTGCACGTCAGCGGTGACTTCCTGCTGATTTCCGCACGTAAAGAAGAACGCATTCTGCCGGGCAGCGTCGTGCGTGACGCGGTCAAGGAAAAGGTCGAAGAGATCGAAGCCGAGCAGATGCGTAAGGTCTATAAGAAGGAACGCGATCAGATCAAGGATGAAATCATCCAGGCCTTCCTGCCGCGCGCCTTCATCCGTCGCTCGTCGACCTTCGCCGCCATCGCGCCGAAACAGGGCCTGATCTTGGTCAACTCGGCCAGCCCGAAACGCGCCGAAGACCTGCTGTCGACCCTGCGCGAAGTGATTGGCACCCTGCCCGTCCGTCCACTGACCGTGAAAATGTCGCCAACCGCGACCATGACCGAATGGGTCACCACGCAAAAAGCTGCTGACGACTTCTATGTACTGGACGAGTGCGAACTGCGCGACACCCACGAAGACGGCGGCATTGTCCGTTGCAAGCGTCAGGACCTGACCAGCGAAGAAATCCAGCTGCACCTGAGCACTGGCAAAGTCGTCACGCAGTTGTCGCTGGCCTGGCAGGACAAGTTGTCGTTCATGCTCGACGACAAGATGACCGTCAAGCGTCTGAAGTTCGAAGATCTGTTGCAGGATCAGGCGGAACAGGACGGCGGCGATGAGGCTCTGGGGCAACTGGATGCCAGCTTCACCCTGATGATGCTGACGTTCGGCGACTTCCTGCCGGCGCTGGTTGAAGCGTTGGGTGGGGAAGAGACTCCGCAGGGGATCTAAACCCTTGTGAAATCCCAATGTGGGAGCGGGCTTGCTCGCGAAAGCGGTGTGTCATTCAACATAAACTTGGCTGACCCGACGCTTTCGCGAGCAAGCCAGCTCCCACAATTGGTTTTGTGGGTAACTAACAATAAGGAACAAGCCATGCGCGCACTGGCTGCACTCAGCCGCTTTGTCGGCAATACCTTCGCTTACTGGGTTCTGATTTTCGCCGTATTGGCGTTCCTGCAACCGGCATGGTTCCTCGGCCTCAAAGGCGCCATCGTGCCGCTGCTTGGCCTGGTGATGTTCGGCATGGGCCTGACCCTCAAACTCGACGACTTCGCTGCTGTCGCGCGCCATCCATGGCGTGTGGCGCTGGGCGTGGTTGCCCATTTCGTGATCATGCCTGGCGTGGCGTGGTTGCTTTGCCAGGTGTTTCATCTGCCAGCGGAAATCGCCGTCGGGGTGATTCTGGTTGGCTGCTGCCCGAGCGGCACCTCTTCCAACGTGATGACCTGGCTGGCGCGCGGCGATCTGGCGCTGTCGGTCGCCATCGCCGCCGTCACCACCCTTCTCGCGCCACTGCTGACTCCGGCGCTGATCTGGCTCTTGGCTTCGGCGTGGTTGCCGGTGTCGTTCATGGAGCTGTTCTGGTCGATCCTGCAAGTGGTGTTGTTGCCGATCATTCTCGGCGTGGTTGCCCAGCGCCTGCTCGGTGACAAGGTTCGTCATGCCGTGGATGTGTTGCCGCTGGTGTCGGTGGTCAGCATCGTGATTATCGTCACTGCCGTGGTGGCTGCCAGTCAGGCGAAAATCGCCGAATCCGGCCTGTTGATCATGGCCGTGGTGATGCTGCACAACAGCTTCGGGTACTTGCTGGGTTACTTCACCGGTCGGTTGTTCAAGCTGCCGCTGGCGCAACGCAAATCACTGGCACTGGAAGTCGGCATGCAGAACTCGGGATTGGGCGCCGCATTGGCCAGCGCGCACTTCTCGCCACTGGCGGCGGTACCGAGTGCGTTGTTCAGTGTTTGGCACAATATTTCCGGGGCGCTGCTCTCGACCTATTTCCGCCGCATGAGCGAGAAGGAAGACCGCGAGGCCTTGGCGCAACAAACCACCGACTGACCTGCAAACTTGATCCGCGGATTAATGCTCGTCACACTATTGCGTAACGCGGGGACGACCCTGCGGCTCGATCGAGTCATTAATCTGGGGACGACCCCGTCAATCGATGGAGGTCTCTCATGTCCTGGATCATTCTGTTTTTCGCCGGCCTGTTCGAAGTCGGCTGGGCCGTCGGCCTGAAATACACCGACGGCTTCACCCGCCCGTTACCTACCGTTTTGACCATTGCGGCCATGGCCATCAGCCTTGGCCTGCTCGGCCTGGCGATGAAGGAATTGCCGCTGGGTACGGCGTACGCGATCTGGACCGGCGTCGGTGCCGTGGGCACGGTGATTGCCGGGATCATTTTGTTTGGCGAGTCGATGGCGTTGATTCGATTGGCCAGCGTGGCGTTGATCATCACCGGGTTGATCGGCCTCAAGGTCAGCGCTTAATTCGCGACCGCCTTCGCGAGCAAGCCCGCTCCCACATTCAACCGCGTTCCGTCATTGGAATACGGTCAATGGTGGGAGCGGGCTTGCTCGCGAAGAGGCCCTCAAAGTCGTCGACTATCTGACTGCCCCACGCAATTCGCCAACCAGCGCCTGCAACTTCGCCGGCTCTGCCGCGCCAACATCCACCGCAGATCCCGCCACCAACGTCACCCGCGACCACAACCGGTGAAACAAACCCTTGTCCGGATCGCGACTGAAAAAACTCCCCCACAATCCTTGCAACGCCAGCGGAATCACCGGCACCGGGGTCTCTTCGAGAATCCGCGTCAGCCCGCCCTTGAACTCGTTCATTTCGCCATCAGCGGTCAACTTGCCTTCCGGGAAGATGCACACCAGCTCACCGTCCTTCAGGTATTGAGCAATCCGCGTGAAGGCCTTTTCGTAGATCTGGATGTCTTCCTGGCGTCCCGCGATAGGAATCGTCCCCGCCGTGCGGAAGATAAAGTTCAGCACCGGCAGGTTGTAGATCTTGTAGTACATGACAAAACGAATCGGCCTACGCACCGCACCGCCGATCAGCAAAGCATCGACGAACGACACGTGGTTGCACACCAGCAATGCCGCACCTTCATCCGGAATCGCTTCAAGGTTGCGGTGCTCGACGCGGTACATGGAATGGCTGAGCAGCCAGATCATGAAACGCATGCTGAACTCGGGGACGATCTTGAAGATGTAGGCGTTGACGCCGATGTTCAGTAGCGAAACCACGAGGAACAGTTGCGGGATCGACAGCTTGACCACACTCAGCAACACGATCGAAACAATCGCCGAGACCACCATAAACAGCGCGTTGAGAATGTTGTTGGCCGCGATCACTCGTGCCCGCTCTTTTTCGGCGGTGCGCGACTGGATCAGCGCGTACAGCGGCACAATATAGAAACCGCCGAAAATGCCGAGGCCAAGGATGTCGATCAGCACCGCCCAGGTGTGCACGAAGCCCAGCACCTCAATCCAGCTATGCCCGGTGACACTCTCGGGAATTCCACCGGAATGCCACCACAACAGCAAGCCGAACACGGTCAGACCAAACGAGCCAAACGGCACCAGACCGATCTCGACCTTACGCCCGGAAAGCTTCTCGCAGAGCATCGAACCGAGCGCGATACCGACCGAGAACACCGTCAGGATCAGAGTGACCACGGTCTCATCGCCGTGCATCCATTCCTTGGCGTACGCCGGAATCTGCGTCAGGTAGATCGCCCCGACGAACCAGAACCACGAGTTGCCGACAATCGAGCGCGACACGGCCGGAGTCTGGCCCAGACCGAGTTTCAGCGTCGCCCAGGACTGGCTGAAGATGTTCCAGTTCAGGCGCATCTCCGGCGACGCGGCGGCGGCACGAGGAATGCTGCGGCTGGCCAGATAACCCAGCACGGCAATGCCGACAATCGCGGTCGAGACCAGTGGCGCGTAATGACTCGAGGACATGATCACCCCGGCGCCGATGGTGCCGGCGAGAATCGCCAGAAACGTGCCCATCTCCACCAGACCATTGCCGCCGACCAGTTCATCCTCGCGCAATGCCTGTGGCAGGATCGAATACTTCACCGGCCCGAACAGCGCCGAGTGCGTACCCATGGCAAACAGCGCCACCAGCATCAGTGATAGATGATCGAACAGAAAACCGACGGCTCCTACAGCCATGATCGCGATTTCCCCGAGCTTGATCAGCCGGATCAGCGCGTCCTTGGCGAATTTTTCCCCGAACTGCCCGGCCAGCGCCGAGAACAGGAAGAACGGCAGGATAAACAACAGTGCGCACAGGTTGACCCAGATCGACCGGTCACCTTCGATGGTCAGCCGATAGAGAATGGCCAGGATCAGCGATTGCTTGAACACGTTGTCGTTGAACGCGCCGAGCGACTGGGTAATGAAGAACGGCAAAAAGCGCCGGGTGCGCAGCAGGTTGAACTGTGAGGGGTGACTCATCTTCCGTGTTTTCCTGATTTTTTGAATAGGTAGAGAGGCCTGGGTACTTGCTATTGGAATCTCGAACCGCGATCCAGGCCACACCTTACCTAAACTTTTCAGGTTATTTCTTCAAACCTGCAATGCACGGCGAGACAAACAGTTCGCCGCGCCACGCGCCTTGCAGGGTTCGTTTGCCGACGATCAGCCACATCACTGCGAGCAAGGTCACCAGCGCCGTGCCGAAAACACTGAAAAACGTCAGGTTGAGAACGCTCGCCAGCTTCAGGGTCGCCAGCGAATACACGCCTAAAGGGAACGTGAAGCCCCACCAGCCGAGGTTGAACGGAATGCCGTCACGCAGGTAGCGCACGGTGATCAGCAACGCCATCAGCATCCACCACAGACCGAACCCCCACAGGGTGATGCCGGCCACCAGACCCAGACCCGAGGCGATTTCGCCAATGCCCGGCAAACCGTTCGCAGCAAATATCGCCGGTGCATCACCGCCCAGCAGCAACATGCCCAGCGCACCGGTACCGATCGGGCCGAGCGCCAGCCAGCTCGACGCGGCCATGTTTTCATGCGGCAGCTTGTGCAAGGCCATACGCAGCAACAGGATCGTCAGAATGCTGAACGCCACGGGTAGGGAAAACGCCCAAAGCACGTAGCTTGTCGTCAGCACCACCAGTTGCGAATGGGCGTCCGTCAGGTGCGGTGCGAGCAAGCCACCGCTGGCCGCCGCCACTTCCGCCGCCACCACCGGCAACAGCCAGACGGCGGTCATCTGATCGATGCTGTGTTCCTGACGGGTAAACATCATGTAGGGAATCAGCACGCCGCAGGCCAACGACATCGCCACATCAATCCACCACAACACTTCGGCGAGATGAATGACACCGTCACCCCAGCGCGGCAGACCGAACAGCAGAAAGCCGTTGATGATGGTCGCCAGCCCCATTGGAATGGTGCCGAAGAACATCGACACAGTGGAATGCCCGAAAATTCGCCGAGCTTCGTCGAAGAACAGAATCCAGCGTGCCGCATAGGCCACGGTAAACACTGCAAACAACAGGATGTTGAACAGCCACAGCCCTTCAGCCACGGCGTGCATGCCGGGAATGGCCAACGGCAGTTGCGCCAGGGCCAGGGCCAGCACGCCGGTACCCATGGTCGCGGCGAACCAGTTCGGCGTGAATTGGCGGATCACTTCACGCGGATGCTGCAGTTGGCTGAACGGCTTGATGCCGGGTTTGGCGCTGTTGGGGCAAGTCATCATGAACTCCTGTCCTCGGGTGAGGTTGAGTCCATGGTAGAACCGAATCGAATATCTATATAACGGGTAATATCTCTAACTGTTATCTGTTCTGTAGATATACGTTCAAACGCTGCCTTCGCTTTCAATCACCAGAATCCGCGCCGCGCCTTGTGGATGGGCAACATGCTCGGTGCCGACCGAGGCATAGAAGATATCGCCAACATCGAGCTGCAGCTGTTTTTCTTCGCCGCTTTCGCGGTAATGCATTTGCACCTGACCATCGAGCACGACAAACACTTCCTCGCCATCGTTGACGTGCCATTGGTACGGCTGATCGGTCCAGTGCAGGCGCGTGGTGATGCCGTTCATGTTGGCGATGTCCAGCGCGCCCCAGGCGCGGTCGGCGGTGAAGCTCTTGCTGCGAATAATCTTCATGAGTCGATCCGTGAGAAGAATGGCGAAGCTAGGCTAACCGAAACTCATGAAGCGCTGCACACCTTGACGGCTTTGGCGCGCAGGCTGAGCAACAACGCAGCCACCGCCAAAACGATCAGCACGGCGCCGTAACCATCGGTGGTGGCCAGCAAACCGTAGGTGCGAGCCAGGTAACCGGCGAGCAACGCCGGCAGGCAGAACGCCAGATAACTGAGCACGTAATACGCCGACATCAGACCCGCCCGCTCATGCGCCAAGGCCAGTGGCACCAGGCTGCGCACGGCGCCGAGGAAACCTGCACCGAAGCCGCAACCGGCGACCAGCGTGCCGAGGAAAAACAGCGGCAGGCTGGCGCTGTGCACGCCGAGCAGAATCAGTACCAGGCCGATCGGCAACAAACTCGCGCCCAGCCGCAATGCTTGGCGGGCACTGCGATTGCGCAGGGTGAAGATCATCAGCGCACCGGTCACGGTCAACATCGCCACGGTCGCGCCGCCGATCAGGTTGGACGTCGAACCGGTGGCCGTGCGCACCAATGACGGTGCCAGCGAAGCGTAAAAACCGCCGAGCGCCCAGGTCGCCGTGTTCAGCGGCAGCACTTGCCACAAGGTTGAGCGCGCTTGAGTCGGCACATGCAACGTTGGCTTTAACGACGCCCAGGCCCCGGATTGCGGCGAGACACTCTCCGGCAAGCGCCAAACGTAAATCCCCTGTAACACAAACAATCCGAGCAACAACCAATAGGTCAACTGCAACGGCGCCGGAGCAAATTCCGCGAGCAATCCGCAACCCATGCCACCCAGCGCCATTCCCAGCAAAGGGGCGACGCTGTTGATCAACGGTCCTTGTTGCCGATCAGTATCGAGCAGCGTCGCACTCAACACCGCCGTGGCCATGCCGGTAGCGAAACCCTGCAACACGCGAGCGCTGATCAGCCAGGCGACACTGTCGGCATAGATGAACAGCAACATCGCCAGTGCATTGAGCACAACGGCGCTGAAGATCACCGGTTTGCGCCCGACATGATCGGACAGCGAGCCCACGGTTAATAGCGCCGCCAGCAGACTCAAGGCGTAGACGCCGAAAATCAGGGTCAGCACCGCTGCCGAGAAGTGCAGTTGATCCTGATACAGGTGATACAACGGCGTCGGCGCGGTGGAAGCGGCGAGGAAACTGAGTAAGGTGATCGCCAGAAACCACAGGCTGGATCGGTTGGAAGCGACGTTATTTAAAGGGCTGGTCATGGGCACACTCCGCAAAAGCTAATTTTTTGCTTTTGCGGAGTGTGCTACCGCCTCGCGCTTAAAGCAAATTCTTTGTGTTAAGGTCTGCCGCATGGCTATTAAAGAAGGTTTACGTCCGGGCGGCCGCAGTGCCCGGGTGCAAGAGTCGATTCATTCGGCAGTCCGCGCGCTTCTGCAAGAGCAGGAGCGCTCAACCGTGACCGTGCCGCAAATTGCCGCGCGCGCGGGGGTTACGCCATCGACGATTTATCGGCGCTGGGGTGATCTCGCGGCATTGCTGGCCGACGTCGCCCTCGCGCGCATGCGCCCCGACAGCGAGCCGGCGCAAACCGGCAGCCTGCGCAGCGATATCCACGCGTGGGCGGAACAGTATCTCGACGAAATGAGCTCCGAGCCCGGGCGCAACATGATGCGTGACGTGCAGGCGAGCGCTACGCCGGGGTACTGCGTGACGATCATTGCTGCGCAGTTGCAGACGATCATTGCTCGGCATCCGGATGAAACCGCGCCGAGTGTCGATCGGTTGATCAACCTGGTGGTGGCGCCGGTGGTGTTCCGGATTCTGTTTGCGGCGTCGGCACTTGAAGTGGAAGAACTGCACTATCTGATCGATATCGCACTGAATCAGCACTGACGCCGATCCCATGTAGGAGCTGCGGCACGCTGCGATCTTTTGATCTTGATTTCAAAAAACAAAAGATCAAAAGATTGCAGCGTGCCGCAGCTCCTACAGTTCACCGCAGAACCAGCCGGTTTCACCCCTGCGACACCCCGCCACGCCACGACCTTGGTCGACACTGACTAACCGCCCCGCGCATGCGAGACTGTCCGTCCGGGCAGGAGTGCCGGGGAGTCTTCTGTCGGGAGTGTTGCATGTCGTTGTCCAGCGGGCTGATCGCCGCCGTCGCCCTGGCCTATATGGCCATCATGTTCGCCATCGCCTTCTACGGCGACCGTCGCAGCACGCCGTTGCCGCCGCGCATGCGTGCCTGGGTGTACAGCCTGTCGCTGGCGGTTTATTGCACCAGCTGGACGTTCTTTGGTGCGGTCGGCCAAGCGGCTGAACAACTGTGGTCATTCCTGCCGATTTACCTCGGGCCGATCCTGCTGTTGGTGGGTGCGCCGTGGGTCCTGCAAAAAATGGTGATGATCAGCAAACAGGAGAACATCACCTCCATCGCTGACTTCATCGCCGCACGCTACGGCAAATCGCAATCGCTGGCCGTGGTCGTCGCGCTGATCTGTCTGGTCGGCGTCCTCCCCTACATCGCCTTGCAGCTCAAAGGCATCGTCCTCGGTGTGAACCTGTTGATCGGCGCCGGTGCCGACGCCATGGGCACGCGCGCCCAGGACACGGCGCTGATCGTGTCGCTGGTGCTGGCGCTGTTCACCATTGTCTTCGGTACGCGCAACCTCGATGCCACCGAGCACCACCGTGGCATGGTGCTGGCGATTGCCTTTGAGTCGCTGGTCAAGCTGTTCGCGTTTCTCGCCGTCGGCGCCTTCGTCACCTATGGCCTGTATGACGGTTTCGACGATCTGTTCAATCAAGCGATGCTCGCCCCACGCCTTGAGGAATACTGGAAAGAAACCATCAATTGGCCGTCGATGGTGGTGCAGACCGGCGTGGCGATGATGGCGATCATCTGTCTGCCCCGGCAATTCCACGTCACCGTGGTGGAGAACATCGATCCGCAGGATCTGCGTCTGGCCAAATGGGTGTTTCCGGCGTATCTGGCGTTGGCCGCGCTGTTTGTAGTCCCGATCGCTTTGGCCGGTCAGATGTTGCTGCCCAGCGATGTGTTGCCTGACTCGTTCGTGATCAGCCTGCCGCTGGCGCAAGCGCATCCGGCGCTGGCGATGCTGGCGTTTATCGGCGGCGCATCGGCGGCCACCGGCATGGTGATCGTCGCCAGCGTCGCGTTGTCGACCATGGTCTCCAACGACATGCTGTTGCCGTGGCTGCTGCGGCGCAACAATGCCGAGCGCCCGTTCGAAGTGTTCCGCCAGTGGATGCTCTCGGTGCGCCGCGTGAGCATCGTGGTGATTCTGCTGCTGGCGTATGTCAGCTACCGCTTGCTTGGCTCGACCGCCAGCCTGGCGACCATCGGCCAGATTGCCTTTGCGGCGGTCACCCAATTGGCACCGGCAATGCTCGGCGCGCTGTACTGGAAACAGGCCAACCGCCGTGGCGTGTTTGCCGGGCTTGCTGCCGGTACGTTCCTGTGGTTTTACACGCTGATTCTGCCGATCGCCGCGCACAGCCTTGGCTGGTCGCTGAGCAGTTTCCCTGGCCTGGCCTGGCTGCACAGCAATCCGCTGAACCTGCCGATCACCCCGCTGACCCAAGGTGTGGTGCTGTCGCTGGCAGGTAACTTCACCCTGTTTGCGTGGGTCTCGGTGTTATCGCGTACGCGAGTGTCGGAGCACTGGCAGGCCGGGCGCTTCATCGGTCAGGAGATTAGCGCGCGGCCGAGTGCACGCTCGATGCTCGCGGTACAGATCGACGATCTGCTGCAACTGGCGGCACGTTTTGTCGGTGAAGAACGCGCACGCCAGAGCTTCATTCGTTTCGCTTATCGCCAGGGCAAAGGCTTCAACCCGAACCAGAACGCTGACGGCGAATGGATCGCCCACACCGAACGCTTGCTGGCCGGTGTGCTTGGCGCGTCGTCGACCCGCGCGGTGGTGAAAGCCGCCATCGAAGGTCGGGAAATGCAGCTGGAGGACGTCGTGCGCATCGCCGACGAAGCCTCGGAAGTGCTGCAATTCAACCGCGCCCTGCTGCAAGGCGCGATCGAGAACATCACCCAAGGCATCAGCGTGGTCGACCAGTCGCTGAAACTGGTGGCGTGGAACCGGCGTTATCTCGAGCTGTTCAATTATCCCGACGGTTTGATCAGTGTTGGCCGGCCGATTGCCGACATCATCCGCTACAACGCCGAACGCGGTTTGTGCGGCCCAGGCGAAGCGGAAGTTCACGTCGCTCGCCGCCTGCACTGGATGCGCCAAGGCCGTGCGCACACATCGGAACGGCTGTTCCCCAACGGCCGGGTGATCGAGTTGATCGGCAACCCGATGCCCGGTGGCGGTTTCGTCATGAGTTTTACCGACATCACCGCGTTCCGCGAGGCCGAACAGGCACTGACTGAAGCCAACGAAGGCCTCGAGCAACGCGTCAGCGAACGCACGCAGGAGCTGTCGCAACTCAACGTCGCGCTGACCGAAGCCAAGGGCACTGCCGAGGCCGCGAACCAATCTAAAACCCGCTTCCTCGCGGCAGTCAGTCATGACTTGATGCAACCGCTGAACGCTGCCCGGCTGTTCTCCGCTGCCCTCTCCCATCAGGACGATGGCTTGAGCAGCGAAGCGCAGAAACTGGTGCAACACCTCGACAGTTCGCTGCGTTCGGCAGAAGACCTGATCAGCGATCTGTTGGACATCTCGCGCCTGGAAAACGGCAAGATCAACCCGGATCGCAAGCCGTTTGCGCTCAATGAGCTGTTCGACATTCTCGGCGCCGAATTCAAAGCGCTGGCGCAGGAGCAAGGCTTGAACTTCCGCGTGCGTAGCAGCCATATGCGCATCGACAGCGACAGCAAATTGCTCCGGCGGATTTTGCAGAACTTCCTGACCAACGCGTTCCGCTACGCCAAAGGCCCGGTGCTGCTCGGTGTACGGCGACGCGGGGGAGAATTGTCGTTGGAAGTGTGGGATCGCGGGCCGGGTATTCCGGAAGACAAGCTGCAAGTGATTTTCGAAGAATTCAAACGTCTCGACAGTCATCAGACCCGTGCCGAGAAAGGTCTCGGGCTGGGACTGGCGATTGCCGATGGTCTGTGTCGCGTGCTCGGCCACACGCTGCGTGTACGTTCATGGCCGGGGCGCGGCAGTGTGTTCAGCGTCAGCGTGCCATTGGCGCCAACGCAAGCCGTGCCGGCGAGTGCCACAGTCGAGCTGAATGGCAAGTTGCACAGCGGCGCGCGGGTGCTGTGCATCGACAATGAAGACAGCATTTTGATTGGCATGAACAGTTTGTTGAGTCGTTGGGGTTGCCAGGTGTGGACGGCGCGCAATCGTGAGGAATGTGCGGCGTTGCTCAGCGATGGCGTGCGCCCGCAACTGGCGCTGGTCGACTATCACCTGGACCACGGCGACACCGGCACCGAGCTGATGGCGTGGTTGCGTACGAGCCTCGGCGAGCCGGTACCGGGTGTGGTGATCAGTGCGGATGGGCGACCGGAGACTGTCGCGCAGGTGCATGCGGCGGGGCTGGATTATCTGGCGAAACCGGTGAAACCGGCGGCGTTGCGGGCGTTGTTGAGTCGGTATGTGCCGTTGTAGGTGGTGACTTCACTGACGCCTTCGCGAGCAAGCCCGCTCCCACAGTTTGAAATGCATTCCAATGTGGGAGCGGGCTTGCTCGCGAAGCTTTTGGGCTTTTAGGCTTACTCGGGGAGCTCGACGAGGCCATCGACATCAGTCATCGCCCGCTCCAGCAGATCCGCCGGCAAGCTCTTGCTCGCCCGCGCGCCGAGCAGTTTCAGCTGTTCGCTGCGACTGACCAGGTTGCCGCGCCCTTCAGTGAGTTTGTTGCGCGCGGAACTGTAGGCCTTGTCCAACTGTTGCAGGCGATTGCCGACCTCGTCCAGGTCCTGAATGAACAGCACGAACTTGTCGTACAGCCAACCGGCGCGCTCGGCGATTTCCCGGGCGTTCTGGCTTTGGCGCTCCTGCTTCCACAGGCTGTCGATGACGCGCAAGGTCGCCAGCAAGGTGGTCGGACTGACGATCACGATGTTGCGATCGAAGGCTTCCTGGAACAGTGTCGGCTCGGCCTGCAAGGCGGCAGAAAATGCCGCTTCGATCGGCACGAACAGCAAGACGAAATCGAGACTGTGCAGCCCTTCCAGACGCTTGTAATCCTTGCCGGCCAAGCCTTTGACGTGGTTGCGCAGCGACAGCACATGCTGCTTGATCGCGATCTGCCCGAGCGCGTCATCGTCGGCGGCCACGTACTGCTGATACGCAGTGAGGCTGACCTTGGAATCGACCACTACCTGCTTGTCACCCGGCAGGTAGATAACCACGTCAGGCTGGAAGCGTTCGCCGTCCGGCCCCTTCAGATTGACCTGGGTCTGGTACTCGCGGCCCTTCTCCAGACCGGCGTGCTCAAGCACTCGTTCGAGAATCAGCTCGCCCCAGTTGCCCTGGGTCTTCTGGCCTTTCAGCGCGCGCGTCAGGTTGGTTGCTTCATCGCTCAGGCGCAGGTTCAGCGCCTGCAAACGCTCCAGCTCCTTGGCCAGTGAGAAGCGCTCGCGGGCTTCGGCCTGATAGCTTTCTTCCACGCGTTTTTCGAAGGATTGAATGCGTTCTTTCAATGGATCGAGCAACTGGCCGAGACGTTGCTGGCTGGTTTCGGCAAAACGTTGCTCACGTTCATCGAAGATCTTTCCGGCCAGTTCAGCGAACTGCGCACGCAGCTCATCACGCGAGCCCTGTAGATCATCGAGGCGTTGCTGATGGCTTTCCTGTTGCTCGCGCAGTTCGGCATTCAACGAGGCAGCCTGTGCGTCGAGGCGGCGCAGTTCGGCCTCCTTGTTGGCACGTTCGAGGTTCCAGGCGTGGGAGGCGTCGCGGGCATCGTCGCGCTCGATCTGCAGCAATTCCACCTCCCGGCGCAAGGCCGCGAGGTCAGCCTGCTTGGCGGCGTTGGCCTGGCCAAGATCGGCAATCTCGTCGCGGCTGGCTTCAAGCTGAGCGTTGAGGCCGTCCTGCGCCAGTTGCGCCATGGCCAGGCGCTCTTCGAGCAAGGCGACCTCGGCCTGGCCGTTACTCGTCCGGCGTTGCAGCTGCCAGGCCAGTGCCAGCAACGGCAACCCTGCCGCTGCGAGACCGAGCAATACGCTGGTCAAGTCCATCGCCATAGCCATAGCCATTCCCGCCGATCCGATAAAGCCTGAAGGTTAACCAAGGTGTCAGAACTTGCACAGCTCAGTCTTCGATGAGCCCCAGTTCCTGCTGTGCGCGAAGGTCACCGGCACGGGCAGCCTGACGCAGCAGGTCGTGGCCGATTCGGCGATCTCGGGCATTCCCGCACTCACGGCACATCAACTGACCGAGACGGCTCTGCGCGATGACCACGCCTTCGCGCGCTGGCTGCTTTAACAAACGCCCGGCGAGGTGCTTGGCATTGAGGCTGTCGACCAGGCGCGGACTGTCGAGCAGCCATTCGGCTACACGCACGGAAAATCGCTTGGGGGAGGTAACACGAGGGAATTCTGGGGTAACAGAGTCTGATACTGAGCGAAACTTCATAAAACACTGTGGGACAGATCGGAAGGCGCGCCACTCTACTCTCTTTTTCTTACAGGTAAAGTCGAAAAACAACCCGGCACGCCCGTCCTAGAGCAAGCGCTCGGGACAATCCACAGAAGCTGTGGATAAGTCAGTGGACAACCTCGCTGCAACCCTCGCAAAGCCTTGTGGAATGGGGCTCGCAGTCAAACTGACGATTTTTTCACCAACAAAAAAAAGCCTTTTTTTTCATTGACTTAAACTTTTGATACAGGCACCCATCGGGGTCAGGATTGATATGACAGCGCCGTGACAGTGCGCGCAACTAATGTGCACAAGTACCTGTTACCCGGTTATAACGCTGCGCTTTTTCGGGTCGTTGCGGCACTCGGACTGGGGATAAAGCGCTCTGGCGAGGCCTTTGATGAATTTTTCTTCACCGACCAACGGTCGAAATGTGAGCCAACAAGGGGCATTGCCGCGCAGGCAAAAGCAGATTGCATCGGCGTGTGCAATATTTTTTCACTTCGGGTTTGCATTGCTCAAGTCGATCCGTTAGTATCCGCGGCGTTAGTACCAAGCTGAAAGTCAATTCCGGTCGAACACATCCCCACGGTCAGCCTTCTTCCAAGAAGCCTCTACCGAACAAGCGGGAGCGACCCCTCGATGGTTTCCAGGTAAATCTTGCGACGACACTGCCTTTGAATGATGCAAAGGGTGTTGCGAAGACCACTTACTCTGACCGAACCAACCTGCAAATTGATCAGGATCTTCACCCCGGGCCCAGAACCTTTGCCCTTGATGTGTTGCCTGCCCTCCTAAGTACCTACCTGCCAGCCCAAGCGCGCCAACTTATCAGCGCTTCAAACTGGCTGCTTTGTTCCAGTCGGGTTCTTCGTTCGATCAATGGTGATCGTCGTCACTGGAACGTTTTAACGTTGCACGGTTCTTATCCGTGTCATTTGTAGGAACACCTAATAACTATGTCTACTCAAATCCATACTCAGGATGCCATTCGCACCCTAACCAATGCTTTTGCTCCAATGAACTGCCTGATCATGGCCGCTCGCAAAGGCTGCTTCAGCTTCACCCTGGTCAACGAGCACGGTATCGCCCGCCACAGCGAGCGTCTGTACCCGGATCAATACTCCAGCGCCGAACCGCTGCAGGCTGTGATCGACCGTACCCGTCAGGCACTGGTTGCCTGAAAGCCGAAAAGGCTGCAAAAGCAAAAGCCTCGCACAAAATGCGGGGCTTTTTATTGCCCGATGTTTCACTTTTAGCCCTGGCCGCCTAAGCACCTTCCGATATAACGGTTATAACTCGAAGCCGGAAATATTTTAAAAACAGGCCTTTACGTTGTGAATATGACACTACACTTCAACTTAAGCGGCGTGATCCGCTTGCGGCGAGCCTGAACCGATCCACCGCTGCCAAGGCCCCTTCAGGACTCGCCATCAATAACAAGAACCGAGGGTGTTATGGGTATCGCTGCCAGCGAATTGTGCCGCTACGTGATCCGTCCCACACTGATCTATCTGGGACGTCACTGTGCAACCGCCGAATCCCTGTTGCTGGGCATCGCCGCCAGCCAGTCCGCCCTCGGTTCCGCTCTGCACGACCGCCGTGGCCACGGCCTCTACCGCATTGCCGAGCAACGCCACCAGGCACTCTGGGATGACTATCTGGCGCTTGATCCGGAACGCGCCAGCCTGGTTCGCGGCCTGGCCAGCCAGCATGCTTTTCTGAGTGGCCCGCACCTGGAATTGACCGTGAATCTGCGTTACGCCACAGCCATTGCCTGGCTGCTGGTAGAAGAGCAAAACCCCACCCTCCCCGCCCCGACCGATTTGCTCGGCATGGCGCGAATCTGGCGCCAGACTTTTCAGCCTCAGGGTCGCCTGCGTGACTTCACTTACGCCTGGCAAACCTGTGTTTCACCGCTGAATCAGGTCGCTTGCTGACTCACCAGTTTCAGAAGATCTTCCAACAGGTCGCGAATCTGGTCGGATTGTCCTACAAAACCGCTCTAACTCAAGCCATACGGACTATAGCGCTGGGACGAAAATGTTGGTAATTTTCGCCCCGGTGATCACCAGGAGTTCTAATAATGAAAAAAGTCATGCTCAAAACCACCCTTAGCCTCGCCGTTACCATGGCATCCACGCAGATTTTCGCAGCTGGCTTTGCCATCAACGAACACAGCATTAGCGGGATGGGGACGGGTTACGCCGGGCGATCTTCTTCTGCCGACGACGCAAGCACTGTTTATGGCAACCCTGCCGGCATGTCGCGCATCACGCGTGAACAAGTCACTGGCGGTGTTGCATTCCTCGACGCAAAAACCGATATCAGCGACGCCAGCTCCAGCCCTAACGGCGGCAGCAACAAAGGCGACATGGTGCCCTTCACCTCCGTACCTATGGGCTTCTACGTCAAACCGATCGATGATCACTGGGCCTTCGGTCTCGGTGTTTACGTGCCGTTCGGTCTGATTACCGATTACGAAAACGGCTTTGCCGGCCGTTACTTCGGCAGCAAGTCCGAAGTACAAGTGATCACCTTCCAGCCAACCGTGAGCTACAAGTTCAACGACGTCGTGTCGATCGGTTTCGGCCCGACCATCAACCGCATCGACGGTACCCTGGAATCGAACCTGTCGATCACTCAGGCAGCACCGGACGGCAAGGTCAAGATCAAGGGTGACGACACCGCGCTGGGCTACAACATCGGCGTGCTGGTTCAAGCCACCGACACTACCCGTCTGGGCCTGACCTATCACTCGAAAGTCGACTACAAGCTCGAAGGCAACACCAAGGTCAACTACGGCGCACTGGCCGCAGTCGGTCTGGGTTCCAGCCAGAAGTACGACGCTTCGTTGAAGATCACTACGCCTGAATCCCTGGACTTCTCGGTGACCCAGGCAATCAACGATCAGTGGAACGTCTACGCCGGTTCGACCTTCACCCGTTGGAGCCAGCTGAAGAAAATCACTGTCGAGAACTCGGGCGTGCAGCCGCTGCTGGCCGGTCAGTTCGGCGAGATCACCGAAGACCAGAACTGGCACGACTCCTGGGCTTACGCCGTGGGTACTTCGTATCAGTTGAACAAGGAATGGGTACTGCGTACCGGTCTGACTTTCGACCAGTCGCCGACCAACAACGTCGACCGCTCGCCACGTATCCCGACTGGCGACCGTACGATCTTCAGCATCGGTGCCGGCTGGAGCCCGACCGAAGACCTGACCATCGACGTCGCTTACTCGTACCTGAAGGAAGAGTCGGTGAAGATCCACAACGAAAACGATCGTGGCCAGACCTACGACGCCAAGTATGAAAACTCGGCAAACGGTTTCGGTGTCGGCGCGACCTACCGCTTCTGATGCTGCACGGCGAGGTTGACCCCTCGCCCACAAAAAGCCCCGCTCTCTTTGCAGAAAGCGGGGCTTTTTTGTGCCACATCCGAAACACCACTGATCCAATGTGGGAGCGGGCTTGCTCGCGAAAGCGGTGTGTCAGTTAACCCATGCGTTGGCTGACGGAACGCCTTCGCGAGCAAGCCCGCTCCCACAAAAAGCGCAGCGGGTCATGGCTTGAGGGGTTTCGAGGCGATGGCTTTTTCGATCGCGGCGATGAATTCCGGATCGTCCGGCTTGGTCAGGCTGGAAAAATTGGCGATGACTTTACCTTGGCGATCGACCACGTATTTGTAGAAATTCCACTTCGGCGCGCTGCTCTGCGCGGCGAGCACTTGAAACAGGTGGGTGGCGTCGTCACCACGGACTTTCTGCGGCTCGGTCATGGCGAATGTCACGCCGTAGTTGGCGTAGCAGACCTTGGCGGTCTCGGCGCTGTCCTTGGACTCTTGCTTGAAGTCATTGGAAGGCACGCCGAGCATTTGCAGCCCTTGCGACTCGTAGCGCTTGTGCAGCGCTTCAAGCCCTTCGAACTGAGGGGCAAACCCGCAAAAGCTCGCGGTATTGACCACCACCAAAGGCTTGTCGGCGTACTGCTGACACAGATCGATGGATTCCTTGGCCCGCAATTTGGGTAGCGAGCCTTGTAACAATTCCGGGCAATCGGCGGCCTGGGCAAGGCCAGTCAGCGCCATCAGCAACGCGGGAACAGCACACCAGCGCATCAGCATGTCGAACTTCCTTGAGCAGTCGTCAGGCTTCGACGTTACTCGCCACGCCTGCTTCTAGCAAATGCTCATGCCCAACTGCATCAACGCCAGACCACCCTGATGCCAGCCCCACCACACCAGCGCCAGCAATGCGGCGCCGAGTGCGGCGAGGACGATACGCGGCCAGAATCGACTCATGCGGCGCTCGCAGCGGCTTGCAGGCGGGCGACCGGACGTTCGCGCACAGGCCAGTTCAGCGCGGCCGCCAACAGGCTGAGAAGGACTGCCACTTGCCAGATCAAGTCGTAACTCCCGGTACGGTCGTAAACCACCCCGCCCAACCAGCCGCCGAGGAACGAACCCAGCTGATGGAACAGGAACACGATACCGCCGAGCATGGACAGATTGCGCACGCCAAACAAGGTCGCCACCGTACCGTTGGTCAACGGCACCGTCGACAGCCACAAAAAGCCCATGGCCATGCCGAACAGATAAGCCGAGGTGGTCGTCACCGGTAGCCACAGGAACAGCACGATCACCACCGCACGCAGCAGATACAGCGCAGTCAGCAAACGCGGTTTCGACATGCGCCCGCCGAGCCAGCCAGCGGTGTAAGTGCCGAAGATGTTGAACAGGCCGATCAGCGCCAGCACCGTAGTGCCGACGGAAGCAGGCAGATGCTGATCGACCAGATATGCCGGCAGATGCACACCAATGAATACCACCTGAAAACCGCAGACGAAAAAGCCGAACGCCAGCAACCAGAAACCCGAATGCGAGCAAGCCTCACGCAGCGCCTCGGACAGAGTTTGTTCATGGCCGAGCACCGGCAGCGGTTTGTCCTTGAGCATGCTCACCAGCGGCACGATCAGCGCCACCAGCAAACCCAACACCAACAGCGCTGCTGACCAGCCGAGCCAGCCGATCAGCCCCAGCGTGCCCGGCAACATGGCGAATTGACCGAACGAGCCGGCAGCGCTGGCAATGCCCATGCCCATGCTGCGTTTCTCTGGCGGCACCGCGCGCCCGACCACGCCGAGGATTACCGAGAACGACGTCCCGGACAAGCCGATACCGATCAGTAAACCGGCGCTCAATGACAGCGTCACCGCCGAATCAGACAGCCCCATGCACACCAGACCTACCGCGTAGAGCACTCCACCAACGAGCACCACTTTCGCTGCGCCGAAACGGTCAGCCAAGGCGCCGGTGAACGGCTGCGCCAGGCCCCAGATCAGGTTCTGCAGGGCGATGGCGAAAGCGAACACCTCGCGGCCCCAGCCGAATTGCGCGCTCATTGGTGACAGGAATAAACCGAAACCGTGCCGCACGCCCAATGACAACGCGAGGATCAGCGCACTTCCGACCAACACCCAACCGCACGTACGCCACATCGATGTCATTATTGTTCTCCGCTTGCGGGTATATACCCGCTTGAGTTTGGAAAAAACCGGCCTCAGGCCAGTTCATCCAGCAATTTGAGCAAGGTTTCACGCTTCTCGGCACCCAGCCGATCGATCAATCGCTGCTGCGCCGCCTCCCAGGCCGGCAGCGCATCTGCCAGACGTTGTGCACCGGTTTCGGTGAGCCGGACGATGCGGTTACGCATGTCTTCGCCCTCGGCCAGCGCCACCAGCCCTTCGCCTTCCAGCACGCGCAGATTGCGCCCGAGGGTGCTGCGATCCAGGCCCATGGCCTCAGCAAGTTCGGAAATACTCGGCTGATCCAGACGCTGTAGATTGCACAGCAGAGAATACTGGGCAACGTTGATCCCGAAGCCGTCGAGAGCGCCGTCGTAATGCCTGCTGACGCCACGAGCGGCGCGACGCAGGTTGGTGCACAAACACTGAGATGGAAGCATGATGCGTGTATATACCCGCGACTGTGTTAAATCAAGTTACAGATGAAAAAGATCGCAGCCTTCGGCAGCTCCTACAGGTTTACGCGAACCGATGTAGGAGCTGCCGAAGGCTGCGATCTTTTGATTCTAAATCAGCACAACACCAACCAACACCACCATCTCCAGCAATTCCAGCAACGCCCCCGCCGTATCGCCGGTCGTCCCACCCAGTCGCCGCATCATCACCTGCCGTAGCCAGACAAACACCCCGACAGCAATCACCAGCGCAACGACTGCACTGAACCCGGCGATCAACGCACAGGCCAGCCCACTCAAGCCCAGCACCCACCACCCGGCCTTGCGCGGCAGATGATCCGCCAGCGCCTGCCCCAACCCGCCGGCGCGCACATACGGCGTGGTCAGAAACAACCCCAATAACGCCGCCCGCCCCAGCAACGGCACGATGACCAGGATAATTCCATGCCCTTGCTCGATCAACGCCAGCAGCGCGGCAAACTTCAGCAGCAACACCAGCACCAGCGTGACCACCGCAATCGGCCCGCTGCGCGGGTCCTTCATGATCGTCAGCGTGCGCTCGCGATCACCGAAGCCGCCGAGCCAGGCATCGGCGCTGTCGGCCAGGCCATCGAGGTGCAACGCGCCACTGAGTAACACCCACACCGTCAACAGCAGTGCTGCATGCAGCAACAACGGCGCGCCGGCCAGTGCCATATTCAGCGTCCAGAGGATCATCCCAAACAGCAAACCCACCAGCGGATAAAACAGCAGCGAGCGCCCTAGCTGTTCCGGCTCAGGCATGCCCGGCAACCGAATCGGCAAGCTGCTGAGAAATTGCAGGGCGATCCACAGCGGCAACATGTCAGCGACCTTCCTTGAGTGAACCATCGACCTCGACCGTCAGCGCAAACAACGCGCCATGCCCGACCTCGACATTGAGCAATTGCTCACGCGGCAACCCACGCGCTTGCGCCAGCAACAGGCGCATGACACCGCCGTGACTGATCAGCAAAACCCGCTCATCGGCACAGGCGTCGTGCAGGCGCGTAACGGCTGCCAGCACCCGCGCGGAAAAATCACTGACCGGCTCACCCTGCGGCGGTGTAAACGCATACGGATCGGCCCAGAACAGGCCCAATGCCTCGGCATCGGTCTCCATCAACGCCGCCGCGCTCTGCCCTTCCCACGCGCCGAAATGCAGCTCTTGCAGATCCTTGTCGAGCTGCACCGGCAAATTCAGCTGCTCACCCAGCTCAGCGGCAAACCGCGCGCAACGCTGCAACGGCGAGCTGACCAGACGATCCCACGGCCCGCCCTCGAGCACCGCTGCACGCATCTGCGCCCAGCCGTTCTCGGTGAGCGCATCGTCGAGACTGCCGCGCAATCCGCCACCGAGTTCAGTCTCACCGTGGCGCAGCAGATCCAGATGCAATGTCATGCCGGACGATCCGCAACTGCCGCCTCGGCGAACGTCGCCATTTGCCCGTGCAGGTCGCACGCCAGACGCAACAATGGCACCGCCAACGCCGCACCACTGCCCTCGCCCAGACGCAGGCCAAGTTCCAGCAACGGCTCAGCACCGAGCGCTTCGAGTACGTGACGATGGCCCGGCTCGGCGCCACGATGCCCGAACAACAGCCACTCGCGACACGCAGGATTGAGACGCACCGCGACCAGCGCGGCGACCGTGCAGATAAAGCCGTCGACCAACACCGCAACGCCTTCCTGCGCGCAGGCCAGATAGGCACCGACCAGCGCCGCGATTTCGAAACCGCCAAGGTTGAACAACGTCTGCAACGCATCACCACGTTGCGCCGCGTGCAAGGCCAATGCGCGCTCGATGACTTGCGCTTTGTGGCTGACGCCTTCCGCGTTCAAACCTGTGCCCGGGCCGGTCAGATGCATCACCGGACAATCGAGCAAGGCGCAGGCCAGCGCACTGGCCGCGGTGGTATTGCCGATACCCATTTCGCCGCCGATGAACAACTGAGCGCCAGCCGCTTTCGCGCGCAGCACGCTGTCACGCCCAGCCTGCAAAGCAAGCTCGCCCTGAGCCTGAGTCATCGCCGCGCCCAACACGAAATTCGCCGTGCCCGGGCCGATGTTCAAGTGACGCACACCCGGCAGATTCAGCGACGGCGTCACGGTACCCAGATCGACCACTTCGAGCTGCGCACCCAATTGACGCGCGAGCACACTGATCGCTGCCCCGCCGCTGACAAAGTTCAGCAGCATCTGCCCGGTGACTTCCTGCGGGAACGCCGAAACCCCTTCGGCGACCACCCCGTGATCGCCGGCAAAAATCGCGATCCAGACCTGCTCCAGCGTCGGTTTGACCTGCCCTTGCAGCCCGGCCAGTTGCACCGCCACCGATTCCAGCCGACCCAGCGAGCCGGCCGGTTTGGTCAGTTGCTGCTGCCGCGCCGCCGCTTGTGCAAGCACCTCGGCATGCAGCGGTTGGCACGAATTCAGCCACCACGATTGAGTCATAACGCAGATCCTTTCAAAGTCAGGGGCAAGCCGGCGACCGTCAGCACCACACGCTGACAGCGCTCGGCCAGAGCTTGATGCAGCCAACCGGCTTCATCGACGTAGCGGCGAGTCAATTCGCCCAGCGGCACGACACCCATTCCGGTCTCGTTGCTGACAAAAATGATTTCACCCGGCAGCGCGGCCAGGCATTCGAGCAGGGATTCGCGCTCGGCGGCGAGACGCTCGGCGTCATCGAGCATCAGCAAGTTGGTCAGCCACAGCGTCAGGCAATCGACCAGCAGGCAGCGCTCGGCGCTGGCGTTTTCGCGCAGGACGCGGGCCAGTTCCAATGGTTCTTCGATGAGCGTCCATTCGGCTGGGCGACGGGCGCGGTGATGAGCGACACGGTCGCTCATCTCGCCATCGAGTGGTTGGCTGGTGGCGATGTAGGTGACCGCAAGATTACTGTCGCTGGCGAGTTTTTCAGCCAGACGACTTTTACCGGAGCGGGCGCCGCCGAGGATCAGTTGGAGCATGGGGGACATCCTGAATTTTATGTGTTGGGGCGGCTGACGCTTTCGCGAGCAAGCCCGCTCCCACAGGGGTTAGGTGATCCAATGTGGGAGCGGGCCTGCTCGCGAAGAGGTCTGCACAGACGATTCAAATCCCACAGAGCCGGCGCAACAGCTCGGTATCCAGATGCTTCTCCACCAGATCCGCCAAGCGCTCGATATCGCGCTCGCGCAAGCCGTGGTAATCGACCTCCTGCACATCGCTCAACCCGGCCCAGCGCAGCAACGCCGCACTCGCCGCCGGCGATTCGAACAAGCCATGCAGATATGTGCCGAACACCTGCCCATCCAGACTCTGGGCACCGTCGCAACGACCGTCATCCAGATGCACTGCCGCATGTTCCAGCGCCGCTCCGCTGGTCACCCCGGCATGGATTTCATAACCGCTGACCTCGGCATCTTCCAGCGCCAGCCGCCCGCGCACATTGCGCAATTGCTTCTCGGCTTCCAGCGTCGTTTCGAACGCCAGCAAAGCCAGGCCGGCACTGGAACCCGGCGCGCCTTCGAGGCCCAAAGGATCATGCACCTGCTCACCGAGCATTTGCAGACCGCCGCAGATCCCCAGCACTTTGCCGCCGTAACGCAAATGCCGACTGATTGCCGTGTCCCAGCCATTGGCACGCAGATAAGCGAGGTCGCTGCGCACGCTTTTCGAGCCGGGTAGAATGATCAGGTCAGCCGCCGGAATCGCCTGCCCCGGACCGACAAATTGCAGGTCGACCTGCGGGTGCAAACGCAGCGGATCGAAGTCGGTGTGGTTGCTGATTCGCGGCAGTACCGGCACCACCACCTTCAGCACTTGTTCGGCCTTGTCGGTCTGGCGCTGATCAATGCCGTCCTCGGCTTCCAGATGCAGATCCATCACGTAGGGCAACACGCCCACCACCGGTTTGCCGGTGCGCTGTTCCAGCCAGTCGAGACCCGGTTGCAGCAAAGCGATGTCGCCGCGAAAACGGTTGATGATGAAACCTTTGACCCGCGCCTGCTCGCTCGGCGAGAGCAGCTCCAGCGTGCCGACCAGATGGGCGAAAACCCCGCCGCGATTGATGTCGGCAATCAGCAGCACCGGGCAATCTACCGCCTCGGCAAAACCCATGTTGGCGATGTCGCCGGCACGCAGATTGATCTCCGCCGGCGAGCCCGCACCTTCGACCATTACCAGCGGATACGCAGCGCTGAGCCGTTCGTGGGAGGCCAGCACCGCTTGCATCGCGATGGCTTTGTAGTCGTGATAGGCGACGGCGTTCATGCTGGTGACGGCGCGGCCATGGATGATCACTTGCGCGCCGGTGTCGCTGTTCGGCTTGAGCAACACCGGATTCATGTCGGTGTGCGGTTCGAGATGCGCCGCTTGCGCCTGCACCGCTTGCGCGCGACCGATCTCGCCACCGTCTGCCGTCACCGCGCTGTTGAGCGCCATGTTCTGCGGTTTGAACGGGACGACCGCGACACCTTGGCGGGTCGCCCAGCGGCACAACGCCGTCACCAGCGTGCTTTTACCGGCGTCGGAAGTGGTGCCCTGCACCATCAGGGTTGTCATGCGTTGTCCTTGGTGAAAGCCAGCAAAGCCTGTTCGAGACGCGCCTCTTCGACGACGTCAGCGGGCAGACCAAAACGCAAACTGCTGTTGTGGGTGAAGATGCGCAGGAGGATGCCGCGCCGCGCCATGAACTCGTGCAACGCCTGCGCATGCTCGGTGATCAGCCACTGGAACAGCGCGCAACCACCCTGTGGTTTGAAGCCATAGCGCGCGAGCATCAGGGCCAACCGCTCACTCGCCTCATCGCTGCGGATGCGCTGACGCGTATGGCCTTCGGTGTCTTGCAGACACGCCTGGCCAAGCACGCGCGTCGGCCCGCTGACGGCCCACGGCCCGACTTGTTCGGCGAGCAAACGCAGCAATTTACGCTCGGCCAGCACAAAGCCCAGACGCACGCCGGCCAGACCAAAGAACTTGCCGAACGAACGCAAGACGACCAGCCCGACCTGATGCGCATACGGCGCCAGGCTCAGCTGCGGCGTGTTGTCCATGAACGCTTCATCGACCACCAGCCAGCCACCGCGCTGCGCCAGTCGCGCATGCCAGTCGAGCAGCCGCGCCGGGGTCAGACTGAGGCCGGTCGGGTTATTCGGATTGACCACCACCAACACGTCGAGACTGTCGAGAAAGAACTCGACTTCCTGCTCCAGCACTTCGCGCACGATGTAACCGCTGCGACGCCAGGCTTCGGCGTGTTCGGCATAGCACGGCGATAAAACGCCAACCTTGCCGGTGCGACGCAAACGCGGCAGCAATTGAATGGCCATTTGCGAGCCAGCCACCGGCAGCACTTGTGCGGCGCCGTAGTAATCGCACGCCGCCTGCTCCAGACCGTCATCGGTTTCCGGCAAGCGCGCCCAGGCACGCAGCGGGATTTCCGGGATCGGGAACGGCCACGGCGCGAGACCGCTGGACAGGTCGAGCCAGTCAGCTTCGGCAATGCCGTAGTCGAGCGCCGCCTTGCGCAGCCGGCCACCGTGCTCAAGCATAGAATTCAGCCCCCACGCAGAGAATCAGCAGCCATAACCATACGCCGCGCTGGACCAATTGCCAGCCGCGATCAATGGAATCGGCATCGGCTGGCGCCCCTTCGCCGAGCTGCGGGCGCTCATGCAGTTCGCCGTGATAGATCGCCGGGCCGCCCAGTTCGACACCCAGCGCACCGGCACCTGCGGCCATCACCGGGCCGGCGTTCGGGCTGTCCCACTTCGGCGCCTGTGTGCGCCAGCACTTCAAGGACAGTCGGGTTTTGCCGAGCAACGCGTAGGTCAACGCCACCAGGCGCGCAGGAATGTAGTTCAACACGTCGTCGATTTTTGCCGCCGCCCAGCCGAAACGCTCAAAGCGTTCGTTGCGATAGCCCCACATCGCGTCGAGGGTATTGCTCAGGCGATAGAGCACCACGCCAGGCGCACCGGCCACGACAAACCAGAACAGCGCGGCGAACACCGCATCGCTGCCGTTCTCCAGCACCGACTCCGTGGCGGCGCGGGCGACGGCAGTGCTGTCAAGTTCATCGGTCTGACGGCTGACCAGATAGCCGACACGCTTGCGCGCTTCGTCGAGATCATCCGCGCGCAACGCGGCAGCCACCGGCGCGACATGTTCACCAAGGCTGCGCATGCCGAGCGCGCAATACAACGCGAGAATCTCGACCACCCAGCCCACGTACGGCGCCCAGGAAAATGCCGTGGCGAGCAACGTCAGCGGCAGCACGGCGATCACCCACGCGGTAACGCCATGGCTGCGCCAGCCGCGACCACCGGCGTTGAAACGTTGCTCGATGCGCCCGGCAAAATTGCCGAACGCCACCAGCGGATGCCAGCGTTTCGGTTCACCGAGCAACGCATCCAGCGCAACTGCGGCGACACTCAACAACGCCACACTCATTGACTCACTCCCCAATAATTTTCATACAGCAACTCATTGAGCGGACGCGCCTGCGCCCACCCTTCGAGTACCAGCATCGGCGCCGGATAGAATTCCTTGACCGGGCCCAGGCACAAAACGGCCAGAGGTTTAGCGCCTTGCGGCAATTTCAGTAAATCGGCGAGTGCCTGCGGCTCGAACAGCGAGACCCAGCCCATGCCCAACCCTTCGGCACGCGAGGCCAGCCAGAGGTTTTGAATCGCGCAGGACAACGAAGCCATGTCCATTTCCGGCAACGTGCGGCGCCCGAAGATGTGCTTCTCGCGATCATCCATCAGCGCCGCGACCAGCACTTCGGCGCAGTCATTGATGCCTTCGACCTTGAGTTTCATGAACTCGTCACTGCGCTCGCCCAGTGCTTCGGCTGTGCGGATGCGTTCTTCTTCGACGAGGTTCTGGATCTGGCCGCGCAGGTTTCGGTCGCTGATGCGGATGAAGCGCCAGGGCTGCATCAGGCCGACGCTTGGGGCTTGGTGGGCGGCCTCAAGGAGACGCCGCAGCAACTCAGGCTCGACCGTCCCGCCGGTGAAGTGGCGCATGTCGCGGCGCTCGGCAATGGCTCGATAGACGGCTTGGCGCTCGGCTTCGGAGAATGCGTTGTCTGTCATGGCCTCTTCGCGAGCAAGCCCGCTCCCACAGGGGATCTGGTTTCTTCAGGCAATGCATCAGCTAGCCTGCCCCCATCCTCAGGAGATTGCATTTCTTCAGGAAGCACATTGGCCACTGTGGGAGCGGGCTTGCTCGCGAAGGCGGCCTCAAATTCTGGTGCAAACAGTGCAGCGACAGCCACAGGATTCGACGGAAAGTAAAAGTGCACATAAGAAGCCGTCATCCGCCCCTCACGATAAACCGCCTCAGCCCCACGCCCGCCATTCGGGCTGAACCCTCGGGCAATCGGGGTCAGCTCGGTCGTCGTCAGCGAATGATGATAAGTGTGCCCACGCAGCGAACCTTCCGGCAGATCCACCGCCTGCAACGCCAACGCCGCCAGACGTTTCTGCATCACTGCATCACCGGTCAACAATCCGACCAGCTCAGCCCGCTTGCCTTCAACATCAGTCAGCGAATCGAGCAGATACAGCATCCCGCCGCACTCAGCGAGCAACGGTTTCCCCGCCGCATGATGCGCACGGATCGCCTCGAGCATCGCGGTGTTCTGCGACAATGCCACGTGATGCAATTCCGGATAACCGCCCGGCAGATACAGACTGTCCGCGTCTGGCAGTTGCCTATCGCGGATCGGCGAGAAAAAGCTCAACTCGGCACCCATCGCGCGCAGCAGATCGAGACTCGCGCCATAGGTGAAGGCAAACGCCTCATCACGCGCAACGGCAATGCGCACATTTTTCAGCAAAGGCTCGACGGCGATAACGTCCGGCGCGGCAAATTCCACGGCCGGTGGCAGCGCTACCTCGCAGCTGCTGGCGAGCGCTGCTGCGGCGGCGTCGAGTCGCACATCGAGGTCATTCAACTCGCTGGCCTGCACCAGACCGAGATGACGGCTCGGCAGTTCGATGCCGGTCTCGCGCGACAATGCGCCGTACCAGCGCAGACCTTCTGTAAGGCTGCCTTCGAGCAATTGCGCATGACGCAACGTGCCGACCCGGTTGGCCAAAACCCCGGCAAATGGCAGATCCGGTTGGTACTTCGCCAGGCCCAACGCCAGCGCACCAAAGGTCTGCGCCATCGCTGTCCCGTCGATCACGCCGAGCACCGGCACACCAAAATGCCGCGCCAGATCGGCACTCGACGGCGTGCCGTCAAACAGGCCCATCACGCCTTCGATCAAAATAAGATCCGCCTCGGCGGCGGCTTCCCACAACAGACGACGACTTTCCTGCTCACCGACCATCCACATGTCCAGTTGATACACCGGCGCACCGCTGGCACGCTCGAGAATCATCGGGTCGAGGAAGTCCGGGCCGCATTTGAACACGCGCACCTTGCGCCCCTGATTGCGATGCAATCGGGCGAGCGCGGCGGTAACGGTGGTCTTGCCCTGACCGGAAGCCGGCGCGGCGATGAGCACCGCCGGGCAGTGACGTGGTTGATTCAAAGTTCGACGCCTTTCTGCGCTTTGATGCCGGCCTGGAAGGCGTGTTTGAGCATACCCATTTCGGTGACGGTGTCGCCCATCTCGATCATTTCCGGCTTGGCCGCACGACCGGTGACGATCACGTGCTGCATCGGTGGCCGCGCCTGCAAATCGCTGAGCACTTGATCGAGATCGAGGTAGCCGTGCTTGAGGGCGATGTTCAATTCATCGAGCACCACCAGACCGATCGACGGATCACGCAACAGCTCGCGGGAGACTGCCCAAGCGGCTTCGGCAGCAGCGATGTCACGCTGACGGTCCTGGGTTTCCCAGGTGAAGCCCTCGCCCATCACGTGGAAGCGCACTTGTTCGGGGAAGCGGCGGAAAAACAATTCTTCGCCGGTGCTGTTGCGGCCCTTGATGAACTGCACCACGCCGCACTGCATGCCGTGGCCCATGGCGCGCGCGAGCATGCCGAACGCCGAACTGCTTTTGCCTTTGCCATTGCCGGTCAGCACCAGCACCAGGCCGCACTCGTCGGGAGAGTTGGCGATGCGTTCGTCGATCACGGCTTTTTTGCGCTGCATACGCGCCAGATGGCGTTCGTCGCGCTCGGGGGAATCAGTCATGGGGGAGCTCTCCGTTGGGGCTGGATAACGGCGGGCAGGCACAAGAATAGACGGCAAAAAGCCTGGCATCGCCCACCGTGATGCCGCTGGATGGATCAGGCCGGTCTCCGGGCTCATGAGCGGCGTTGGCCTGACTGCGCGCCTTCCCGCTGTTGAGCAGTGGCATTCGACGCAGTGTTCACTCATTTACCGTTGCGGGGGCAGCGCCGGGATCGTGGCCAGTCTTCGCTTGAAGACAACCCTCACCGGCTTCCCTGTTTCACTCTGTCGACGTCGGTCACAGAGCACCTGAAACAAGCCGCGAAGGTTAGAGGGTTGGGGGTGGAGCGTCAATTAAAGAGGGGGCCGGCGGGCGAATAACTGCCGCCGATCAATTAACTGGCGCCAATCTTGTGCCACACTGATACAAATGATATCAAAGAGCCATGTTTTTCTCGAAAAAGCCCATCACAACAATAAGGATGATTACGATGCAAGGCATGATCATCAGCAACCCGCGCCTGGAATTCCTGCGCCCGATGCTTGAACGCTGGTTTGACTGTATCGACCGCTACAACGCCGTGCGCGGCGACAGCGACACGCCTTACTGGCACGACGAGAAAGCCAATCTCGGATTGCTCTCGGCAGCGGCATGGATGGCCGAGCTGGTCACCCTCACCGACACCCCCACGCGCAAACAGAACGAAGAAGGCGAGCGCAATGCCCGCGCCGATCTGTTTATCGCCGGCGCCGAAGATCGCGCCTACATTCAGGCCACCCAGCGCTGGCCTCGAGTGAATAATCTCAACCTGACCCAAGCCTTGCTGGACATTACCAGCGACGCCAAACGCATCAGCTTCGCCAGTGACCTGAAGCTTGGCTGCCTGTTCGTCGCCCCGCAAAAAGCCCAGCACAGTGCCAGCCCCGAAGAGCTGCAGGACATGGTCGACGATCTGCAAAAGGAACATACCTGCGCCGTCGCCTGGTATTTCCCCTACGCCTACCGCAAGTTGCGCAGCGAAGCCGGCAACTATCACCCGGGCATCGCCGTGCTCTTCAAGGAAGCCCGCGGCTGAGCAGTTGAACCATCGGGCTTGCGTCCTCCTCTATGATTAGGAATGCATTCATAGGGAAGATCAGCAATGCGCAAGCCCCAGCTCGTTTTCGTCATCGCCCTCGCCGGAGGGCTCGCCGCCTGCGGTGAATCCTCCAGCCTGCAAGTCTCCGACGGCACCGGCCCGTCACCGAAACTGCCCGAACCAAACAAGACTCTGATCCCGACGGTGAACATCGCCCCGGCAATCGGCTGGCCCCAGGGCGGCAAACCGACAGCGGCGGCCGGCACCCAAGTGGCGGCCTTTGCCGAAGGTCTTGATCACCCGCGCTGGCTCTATGTGCTGCCCAACGGCGACGTGCTGGTTGCGGAAACCAATGCCCCGCCGAAACCTGACGACAGCAGCGGTATTCGTGGCTGGGTCATGAAGAAGGTCATGGGCAAGGCCGGCGCCGGCGTGCCAAGCCCGAACCGCATCACCCTGCTGCGCGATGCCGACCACGATGGCGTGGCCGAGACGCGCACAGTGTTTTTGCAAAACCTCAATTCACCGTTCGGCATGACTCTGGTCGGCAATGATCTGTATGTCGCCGATACCGATCGCTTGCTGCGCTTTCACTATGAAAACGGCGCGACCGAGATCAAGTCGCAACCGATCAAGGTTACCGACCTGCCCGGCGGCACGATCAACCATCACTGGACCAAAAACGTTATCGCCAGCAAGGACGGCAACAAGCTGTACGTGACGGTTGGTTCGAACAGCAACGTCGGCGAGAACGGCCTGGATAAAGAAGAAGGTCGCGCGGCGATCTGGGAAGTCGATCGGGCGACCGGCAATCACCGGATCTTCGCCTCAGGCATCCGCAACCCCAACGGCCTGGCGTGGGAACCCACCAGCGGCGCGCTGTGGACGGCGGTCAATGAACGTGACGAAATCGGCAGCGACCTGGTGCCGGACTACATCACCTCAGTCAAGGACGGGGCTTTCTATGGCTGGCCGTTCAGCTATTACGGCCAACATGTCGATGTGCGCGTGTCGCCACAGAATCTGGATCTGGTGGCCAAGGCTATCGCTCCGGATTACGCGATTGGCCCGCATACCGCTTCTCTCGGCCTGACATTCGCCGAGGGTAATACCTTGCCGGCACAATTCAAGGAAGGCGCCTTCATCGGCCAGCATGGCTCGTGGAACCGTAAACCGCACAGCGGTTACAAAGTGATTTTCGTGCCGTTTACCGGTGGCAAACCAAATGGCACACCGGTGGATGTGCTGACCGGGTTCCTCGACAAGGACGAGAACGCGCTGGGCCGGCCGGTGGGTGTGGTGATCGACCAGCAGGGTGGCTTGCTGGTGGCGGACGATGTTGGCAACAAGGTGTGGCGAGTGTCTGCCGCGAAATAACTCAGCGCCTCACACATAATAAATGTGGGAGCGGGCTTGCTCGCGAAAGCGGTGTATCAGTCAATGATGATTTGAATGACACACCGCTTTCGCGAGCAAGCCCGCTCCCACATTGGGTTTTGTGTTGCTAGTTTATGGGTTATGCGCCAGATGCTCAGGCTGGAGCACCCGCTTGGCACTTAGATAAGCCTTCTGCCAATACGCCTTCGACAAGCTATCGAGCTTGACCGTGCCGCCCGTCGCCGGCGCATGCACAAAGCGCCCTTCGCCAACATAAATCCCCGCATGACTGACCTGCGAGCCGCCATTGGTGGCGAAGAAGATCAGATCGCCCGTCTGCAAGCCTTCCTTGCCGACATTCGGTGCCTGCATGACGATCAGCTCACGCGTCGAGCGCGGCAGGTTGATGCCCGCCGCATCGCGGTAGACAAAACCGATCAGGCCACTGCAATCAAAACCCGAATCCGGCGTGTTGCCGCCCCAACGATAAGGCGTGCCAACCAGGCCCAGCGCGCGAAACAGTACGTCTTCAGCGGCGGGTGAAAAGGATTGTGAGGGGCCGAATACCATAGGCGCGCGGGCAACCGGCGCAGGCGGCGGTGTGCGACTGGCGCAGGCGCTGAGCAGCGCAGCGCAGAGCATCAATGTGAGGCGGGCCGACATCGTCATAAGCAGAACATCCTGATCTGGCTGCGGCTTTCTCTGCCGGATGGACAGAAAACAAAACCGCCTGCGGAGCACGCAGGCGGTTTGCCATCAATATAGATTCAGGATTCTAGCGGCTATACGACAAACTTCAAGTAAGACTTTAACTTCACCTTGTAAAGTATAGGTCTACTCCGTTGCCGACAGCCTGATTGTCGCCGCGAGCGCAGCGACAACAGGGGGAATTACTTGCGAGCGGTGACTACGGTCGGAGCGTTTGCGAGTGCACGCTTGGCTTCGATGAAAGTCTTGCTCCAGTAGCTGTCACCCAGGCTGTCGATGCGAACACCGCCGCTGCGACGACTGCTGGAGTGAATGAACTGGTTGTCACCCAGGTAGATCCCGGCGTGACTGACACGACCGCGACGACCATTGGTGGCGAAGAACAACAGGTCGCCCGGCTCAAGGTTGCTGCGCGAAACCAGCGGCGCATCCACATTGATCATTTCGCGGGTGGAGCGTGGCAGGTTCATGCCGGCTTCTTCGCGAAACAGGTAACCGATGAAACCACTGCAATCGAAACCGGCTTCGGAGGTACCGCCGAAACGGTAACGGGTACCGATCAGGGACATGCCGCGTTCGAGGATGCTGTCGGCCAGAACAGGAAGCTGATAAGGCTTGCTGCCATTGAATTCGTTGAGTTCTTTTTCGGTATCCAGCTCTTCCTGATAAATAACGGAAGACTGGGCCGTGGCGGAATTTTTAACCTGTTGAGACTGCTCTTGAACTGGAGAATGAGCAGCGCAACCAAACAACAGGGTGACGAGTGCGAGAGGCACGAGGGGTGCGAAGCGCTTTAGCATGGGCACGACCGTGGCTGATAGTTGTAAAGAAGCCGAGACTATGCCCGCTATCGACCTCATTTGCAAATTCAATCGATCTTTTTGTGACTTCTCGGTTTCTCGTTTACATCTAAGCGCTTAAGCCCATTTGAGTCGATACGCGGCCTGCACAGCGTGCAGGAAAGCGGGTTTTCTGGCGCCTGAAATATGCCGAAACCCGCTGAAAGCCCCGAAATAAAAGGGATGACTACCAGCCGAGGGTTTCTTTGAGGAAGGGAATTGTCAGCTTGCGTTGCGCCTGTAAAGAGGCCTGATCGAGCTGTTCAAGCAGATCGAACAGCGCACTCATGCTGCGAGTGCCGCGAGTCAAAATAAAATGTCCGACTTCATCGGTCAGGTGCAGACCACGACGTGATGCGCGCAATTGCAAGGCTCGCAATTTGTCTTCATCGGAAAGTGGGCGCATCTGGAAAATCAGCGCCATGGTCAGGCGGGATTTCAAGTCAGCCAGTTTCACCGGCAGTTCACGCGGCGAAGTCGAGGCGGCGATCAGCAGGCGGCGACCGCTGTCACGCAGGCGGTTGAACAGATGAAACATCGCCTCTTCCCAGTCAGCCTTGCCGGCAATCACCTGCAAGTCATCCAGGCAAACCAGTTCGTACTGTTCAAGGTTATCGAGGATTTCGACGCCGCGATCCATCAACTCGGCCAATGGCAGGTAAACCGCCGGCTCACCCATCTGCTCGAAACGCAAGCAAGCCGCCTGCAACAGATGCGTGCGCCCTACGCCGTGTTTGCCCCACAGATAGATCAGGCTTTCGGTCCAGCCGGCGTCGGCTTCGCAAAGGCGCTCGACATAGCCGAGTGCAGCGGCATTGGCGCCTGGGTAGTAGTTGATGAAGGTGGCGTCGTCACGCAGACGCACACCTAGGGGCAGCTGAATCGGTTTCATGCTGACTGAACAGTTCTCAAGGAACCGTTAGTGGCCTCTGTGTAAAGTTTGCGAAGTTTATACCCGTGAAGCTGAGCGCACAATGCGACAGAGTCCAAGCAAAATCAAAGGTTTGCGTTAACACACTGGTTTCATGACAGATTCTTTGGCACATCCGGGCAGCAAATGCCTGCATGAGCCGGGCCAACCCGACTATTCGCCGGGTCGCCCTCGCCATTACAACTCCGGTTCGTCGACGCCACTATAAATCTCGGAGTCCTTGTACAAGTCGTGCACATGGCGCACCAGCACCATGATGACCGCCGCCACCGGCAGCGCCAGCAGGACACCGGTGAAGCCGAACAACTCGCCGCCCGCCAGAATCGCGAAGATCACCGCCACCGGGTGCAGACCGATGCGGTCGCCCACCAGCAATGGCGTCAGGACCATACCTTCCAGCGCCTGACCGACCATGAATACCGCAACGATGCCGAACATTGGATAAAGATCGCCACCGAACTGAAATAGCCCGGCAACCAGTGCCGCGCCGATGCCGATCACAAACCCCATGTACGGCACGATCGCCGCCAGACCGGCGATCAAGCCGATCAACAGACCCAGCTCGAGACCAACGATCATCAGACCGGCCGCATAAATCACACCCAACGCCAGCATCACCAGCAACTGCCCGCGGACGAACGCCCCCAACACTTCATGACACTCACCGGCCAGGGCGACCACGCGCTCTTCGCGATCACGCGGCAGCAGGCTGCGGATCTTCGCCATCATCACGTCCCAATCGCGCAGCAAGTAGAAACTTACTACCGGGATCAACACCAGATTCGCCAACCAGCCGATCAGCGCCAGGCTCGACGCCGTTGCCTGGCTCAGCACCAGACTGACGATGTCGGTGGTCTGGCCCATGTGCTCGCTGATCGCCGCCTTGACCTTGTCGAACTTCCAGAAGCCATCCGACAGCCCCAGCTTCGTCTGCGCCCACGGCAGCGCCGTGTGTTGCAGCCAGTCGAGCATTTGCGGCGCCAGTTCGTACAAACGCAGCAACTGCTTCGCAAGCATCGGTACCAGCACCAGCAACAGCGCCGTAACGATCAGGGTGAACAAGGCAAATACCGCGATCACGCCCCAGGTGCGCGACAGACCGAGCCTTTCCAGTCGATCCACCAGCGGATCGAACAGATAAGCCAGCAGCAACGCCACCAGGAACGGCGTGAGGATCGGGTGCAGCAACCAGACAAACGCGCAAAGCAGGATTACCCCACCGAGCCAGAACCAACGCCGCGTATCGGCCATGTACCACTCCTGTTGCTTCTATATAAGGAAAGACTTACCAGCGAAACCGCAAGGACGGTGTCGCCGGTGTCGGGGCCGCAGCCGCGACCGGTGCCGCACCTGCAACCGCAGGCTGTGGCGCTGCTACCGGAGCTGGCGCCTCAGGCGGCAGCTCCTGCAACTTCGCCAGCGACAACTGCGCGCGCATTTGATCGGCGCTGCCATTGACCCGATACACGATGCGATCGCCATCGACACTTTGCAGACGCACGCCGAACGGTTCGAGTAACCGCAACAGCGTCGCGTAATGCTCAAGATTCATGCCCTGCACTTCCAGCGTCTGTTGCCCCGTAGCACCGGGCCTGGCGACAAAACGCGGCGCCAGGCGCTCAGCCACTGCCAGCATCACCGCATCCGCCACAGCAGCCTGATCGGCGCCCTGCACGCTGCCGGCTTCTTTTTGGTCACCAAGCCACAAATGCCATTTGGCCTGCCATTGCCCGCCCTCTTCGCGCGCATGCACCGCCAACAAGGCATCGGCGTTATAGCGCTCGGACGCGCCGCGCAAGGGTGCCGGATCAGTGCCTTCCAGCGCCGGCGCGGTGGCGACCAGTTGTTCACTCAAATCCGCCAACGGCAAACGCAACGGCAAGCCTCGGTGTTGCGCAGCGGCACGTAACGGAGCGGCAGCCGCCTGACCATCGCCGACCAGGCTTGAGCCTTCAGTCGAGTCATTCAGCCACCAGCTGAGGATCGACGGCCGACTGGCGCCCCACATCGACAGCCCGGCACGACGCAACGCCTGCTCGGTGGTCGACGGATCGAAATCGACCTTCAACACCTCCGGCGGCCCGGCATCGAAACCGAATTGACTGATGATTTGCTGCGGATCCTTGCGAATCGCCGCCAGCCCCGGGTTCTGCGGGGCTTTCGGGTCGCCGGTCAGGCGCAGAATCAGCGTGTCCAGCGCAGCCTGAGTGGCGCGATCGCGCTCTTCCGGCGCCTGACCGTTGACCGGCTCGCGTACTTGATAAAGGCCTTTGAGGTTTTCGGCGTGACTCGCCAGGCTGACCAGAGACAAACAACCCACAAACAACAATTTACACAAACGCATGGAAAATTCCCGTCGACAGGAGCGGCTGGAACAGGCCGCGTGAACCGGTTGAGCAAGGCTGTGACACTCGGCCGTTGCAAAACATTCACACGGCAGCGGTAAGTTTTTGCACAGTGATAACGATAGACGGTTAATTGCCACACCTTATACAGGCACCCACGCCGCTCAATTGCAAAAAATTTCCGCTGATATGGCCCTGCCCGTCGGTGCGAGGATGGCCGCTGCCCCTCAAGCCTGATAAAATCGCGCGCCTTCGCAGACCGGCAACAGCCGGGCACCCCGAAACTCGCGTGAGGCCATCGCCCTCTCGATTTCGAAGTTCCCGCTGAACTCGGTCGTTACCCCTGAATCCCCTCCCCTAAAGGCCTGGATCATGAGCAAGCAACCCTCCCTGAGCTACAAGGACGCCGGTGTAGACATCGACGCCGGTGAAGCATTGGTCGAACGCATCAAGAGCGTCGCCAAGCGCACTGCGCGCCCGGAAGTCATGGGCGGCCTGGGCGGTTTCGGCGCCCTCTGCGAAATCCCGGCCGGCTACAAGCAGCCTGTGCTGGTTTCCGGCACCGACGGCGTCGGCACCAAGCTGCGTCTGGCGCTGAACCTGAACAAGCACGACAGCATCGGCATCGACCTGGTTGCGATGTGTGTGAACGACCTCGTGGTGTGCGGCGCCGAGCCACTGTTCTTCCTCGACTACTACGCCACCGGCAAACTCAATGTCGAGACCGCGACCCAAGTGGTCACCGGCATCGGCGCTGGCTGCGAACTGTCGGGTTGTTCGCTGGTGGGCGGCGAAACCGCTGAAATGCCTGGCATGTACGAAGGCGAAGACTACGACCTGGCCGGCTTCTGCGTCGGCGTCGTGGAAAAAGCTGAAATCATCGACGGCTCGAAAGTCGCCACCGGTGACGCGCTGATCGCGCTGCCATCGTCCGGCCCGCATTCGAACGGCTACTCGCTGATCCGCAAGATCATCGAAGTGTCCGGCGCCGACATCGAAAACATCCAGCTCGACGGCAAACCGCTGACCGACCTGCTGATGGCCCCGACCCGCATCTACGTGAAGCCGCTGCTCAAGCTGATCAAAGACACCGGCGCCGTCAAAGCCATGGCCCACATCACCGGTGGTGGCCTGCTCGACAACATCCCGCGCGTACTGCCAAAAGGCGCTCAGGCCGTGGTTGACGTGGCTAGCTGGACTCGCCCTGCTGTATTCGATTGGCTGCAAGAGAAAGGCAACGTTGACGAAACCGAGATGCACCGCGTGCTGAACTGCGGCGTCGGCATGGTTATCTGCGTGGCTCAGGAGCACGTTGAAGTGGCCCTGAACACTCTGCGTGATGCAGGCGAACAGCCTTGGGTCATCGGCCAGATCGCTGCGGCCGCCGAAGGTGCAGCTCAGGTTGATCTGCAGAACCTTAAGGCTCATTAATGTCCGCAACCTGTGATGTCGTGGTGCTGTTGTCCGGCACCGGCAGTAACTTGCAGGCTTTGATCGACAGCACGCGGACCGGCGACAGCCCGGTTCGCATCGCTGCGGTGATTTCCAACCGCGCCGACGCCTACGGCCTGCAACGCGCCAGTGATGCGGGTATCGCTACTCGCTCGCTGGATCACAAGGCATTCGAAGGTCGCGAGGCCTTCGATGCTGCACTGATCAAACTGATCGACGAATTCCAACCCAAACTCGTGGTACTGGCCGGTTTCATGCGCATTCTCAGCGCTGATTTCGTTCGTCACTACCAAGGGCGCCTGCTCAATATCCACCCGTCGCTGCTGCCCAAATACAAAGGGTTACACACTCATCAGCGCGCGCTGGAAGCCGGCGACACCGAGCACGGCTGCTCCGTGCACTTCGTCACCGAGGAACTCGATGGCGGACCACTGGTCGTACAGGCAGTATTACCGGTAGAGTTGCACGACACGCCGCACAGTCTCGCGCAGCGAGTTCACGTTCAGGAACACCTGATCTATCCGATGGCAGTACGCTGGTTCGCCGAAGGCAGACTGGCACTCGGTGAGCAAGGTGCTTTACTGGATGGCCAGTTACTCGCGGCCAGCGGCCACTTGATTCGAAACTAGGAGATATTATGCGTCGCGCCCTGCTCTTCGCTTGCGCTCTGCTCGCCCTGCCATTCGCGCAGGCAGCGGACCTTCAACCGTTCTCCGCCAGCTACACCGCCGACTGGAAGCAGTTGCCCATGAGCGGCACCGCCGAGCGCAGCCTGGTCAAGGAAGCCAACGGCGTCTGGAAGCTCAGCTTCAAGGCCTCGATGATGATCGCCAGCCTGACTGAAGAAAGCACCCTGACCCTGGACAAGGACACCCTGCTGCCGCAGTCCTACCACTTCGAACGTGGCGGTCTGGGCAAAGCCAAGAAGGCTGATCTGGATTTCGACTGGAACAGCAAGATGGTCACCGGCACCGACCGTGGCGACGCGGTAAAAATCCCGCTGAACCGTGGCATGGTCGACAAATCCACTTACCAGTTGGCCCTGCAACATGATGTGGCTGCCGGCAAGAAGACCATGAGCTATCAAGTGGTCGATGACGGCGAAGTCGATACCTATGACTTCCGCGTGCTGGGTTCGGAAAAAGTCGAGACCAAGGCTGGCAAGATCGACGCAATCAAGGTCGAGCGCGTACGCGACCCGACACAAAGCAAGCGCATCACCGTCCTCTGGTTCGCCAAGGATTGGGATTACCTGCTGGTTCGCCTGCAACAGGTTGAAACCGACGGCAAGGAGTACAACATCATGCTCCAGGACGGCACGGTCAACGGCAAAACCGTTAAGGGCAGCTGATCCGCGCAAGAACAAAGAGCCCCGCAAATGCGGGGCTTTTTTGTACCCCTGTAGGAGCTGCGGCACGCTGCGATCTTTTGATCCTGATCTTTAAATCAACATCAACAGATCGCAGCCTCGTTTCACTCGACAGCTCCTACAGGGATAATTTCAGACCGAGAATTTGGCGACCATGTTGTTCAGGTCCACCGCCAGGCGCGACAACTCCTGGCTCGCGGCGCTGGTCTGATTGGCCCCCGCCGAAGTCTGCATCGCCAGATCGCGAATATTCATCAGATTGCGATCCACCTCGCGCGCCACCGCTGCCTGCTCTTCCGAAGCACTGGCGATGACCAGATTGCGCTCGTTGATCAAGGTAAACGCCGAGGCAATTTCCTCCAATGCCGTACCGGCGGCCTTTGCCAGCTCCAGTGTCGAACGCGCGCGCACATTGCTCTGCTGCATCGAACTGACTGCCGAATCGGTGCCCTGCTGAATGCCGCCAATCATCTGCTCGATCTCCTGCGTCGACTGCTGCGTGCGATGCGCCAGGGCGCGCACCTCGTCCGCCACCACCGCAAACCCGCGCCCGGCATCACCGGCCCGCGCCGCTTCAATCGCCGCATTCAGCGCCAGCAAATTGGTCTGCTCGGCAATCGAGCGAATCACATCCAGTACCTTGCTGATGCCGTGAACCTTCTGCGCCAGATCTTCTACCTGCGAGGCATTATTGGTTACGTCTTCGGCAAGAAACTCGATCGACGAAACGGTCTGCTGCACCTGTTCGCGACCACGCTGGGCGATGCGATCGGATTCACGCGAAGCTTCCGAAGTCGCCACCGCATTACTGGCCACCTCTTCCACCGCCGCGGTCATCTGATTCACCGCCGTGGCCGCCTGCTCGATTTCCAGACTCTGCTGATGCAACCCGCGCGTCGCGTCTTCGGTGACGCAACTGAGCTCCTCGGACGCCGAGGCCAATTGGCTGGAGGACTCGGAGATTTGCCGAATCGTGTCACGCAGGTTGTGTTGCATGCTCTTGAGCGCGTGCAGCAGTCGCGCCGGCTCGTCCTTGCCGCTGATGTTGATATCGCCAGTCAGATCACCACCCGCCACCACCTCGGCCACGCCCAACGATTGCGCCAGCGGCAGCACAATGCTGCGGGTCAGCAACAGCGCCAGGCCAATGGTGATCAGCGCAGTGACACCGATCATCACGCCGACCCACACCCGCGAACTGGTAAACACCAGCCGCGCTGCTTCGGTGGCGAGATTGGCATTGTGTTTATTCAGCTCAACCAGTTCGCGCAAAACCACTGCGATTTCATCGGCCAAGGGACTCATCTGACCGTTGAGGACGCTCGCGGCCTCCTCCACCCGATTCTGCGCGGACAACTGCATGACCTGCGCCTGAAACTCCAGGTACTGGTGCTCGGCCACCTTGAAGCGGTCAAACAGCTTGCGCTCCTCGGGCAGTACGATCAGCACGTCATAACGCTGCTGGGCCTCACTGAGCACACCGCGTAATTCATTGAGTTTGGCAACGTTCTGTTCAAGCGCCTGTGGATCGCGATTGAGCAACAAACGCATGGTCAGCGCGCGCAGGCGCAGCATGTCCTGACTCATCTCACCGACCGCCATCACGCTCGGCAGCCAGTTGTTATCAACCTCGTCAGACTGCGCGCGCATGTTCGACATTTGCAGTAACGCGAACGCCCCAAGGGCAAATACCATCAGCGCCAACAGGCCAAAACCGAGGCCGGCGCGCGGGGCGATATTGAGACTACGAATACTCATTGCTCTGGTTCCTTCCAAAAGCGCTGCATCAACCCTGCAGCTGGTTGCTTTAGAAGGTATCGGCCCGGTGGAAAAATGCGTAAGACGAAAAGGCGATATCAAAAGGCCTTGATCCTTCGAACCGTTGGCATTAACGATTCAGCGTGGTTTTCTCGGACTTGAGCACCGTTCGCGGCAAGATCGCCAGGAAGTTATCCCGCGCGACCTTTTTCGCAACGTCCTCGGGCAACGCATCAAGGAACGGCTTGAAGCTGCGCATTTCCTGACCGAGTTTGTTGAAACGCCCTACGACGTCCGAGCCAAGCATGAAGCGCTCCGGGTATTTCTCGACCAGCGCCAGCCATTCCGGGCGTGGCTGGCCCTGCTCATCCAGCAAATATGGCGTGAGCATGCTCCACGACAAATCAACATACAGATTCGGGTAGGCCTCAAGCATGCGCGTCAGCGTTGGCAGCAAGAATTTCAGCTGGGTCTGATGCCGATGAATTTCGGCGCTGGTCCCGGCATGCGCCCAGATGAAGCGCGTGTGCGGGTGATTACGCAGTGGCTCTTCGATTTCCTTCAGGTACAGCGGATTTTTCTCTCGCTTGGAAGTGATGTTGGAATGCAGCATCACCGGCAGGTCGTTTTCCGCCGCCAAATGATAGATTTTGGTCATTGCCTCGTTATTGGCGCGCGGCGTGTCGCCGGACGTCAGCGCGGTGAGGTCGTCATGCCGGGTGAACACCTCGCCGATGCCCTGCCATAGCCCTGGATACAGATCGAGCATGCGCTGGATGTGCGCGGCGGAGTTCTTGTCGTTGGGGTTGAAGCCCGACAGGAAGGGATGAAAGTACGGGCGCTGCTCGGGCGACAACTTTTGCACCGCATCGGCGACGATCACATCGGTTGCACTGTACCAATAGGCATCGGCGTCGTCCCCGGCGTAATAGCGCGGACGCTTGGGTTCGTCTTCGTGCCATTTCTTCGCCACTGGAATACCGGAAATCATCACATGCTCGACGGAGCTTTCCTGCATGGCTGTAAGCAATTTCGCCATGCCGGCAGTTTCCTGGAAAAAATCCACATAATGCAGATGCGCATCGCTGTAGTTATATTCGCGGGCGGTGGCGTTGCCGGCAAAGACCAGCAGGCAGGCGAGACTCAAACGATACAGGGACACAAGTAATCTCCGGCAAGTAGGAATAGCCTAGACCGCGCCCTGACGACAAGGGTTCATCCCGCAGGAAAGTGGAACGCGTACCAGTGGGAATGCTCTATAACTGCAAGGTCTTTGTTGATCGAACGACTTTTCCTACTGCCTGTGAGGTTCCCATGACTGTTACCGTCAATACCGTCTCCGCTGAAGGTTTTCGTCACACCGTACAGATTGATGACCACGAATTGTTTGCCGACGTGCCGAAATCCGCCGGCGGCGAAGGCTCAGCCCCTGAGCCGCATGACTACTTCGACGCGGCGCTCGGTGCCTGCAAGGCGCTGACCCTGAAGATGTACGCGAAGAAGAAAGACATCCCGCTGACCGGCGTCGGTGTCGACGTCAAACGTGACAACAGCGAAGAGCAGAAAGGCAAATACGTCCTGCACGTCACCCTCACCCTCAAAGGCGTACTCACTGACGCCCAGCGTGAGGAATTGTTGCGAGTCGCCGACCGCTGCCCGATTCACAAACTGATGACCACCAGTGAAGTGACCATCGAAACCCACGCCCCGCAGGGTTTCGATAGCCAGTAACCCTCCTGATGCCAGCGGCGGGTTATGCTTCTGGCATCGCCCGCTCAGCCTGGAATGCACCATGGACACGCAACCTCTGATCATCCGCCCGCGCGCCGAAGACGTCGAAGGCCAGCCGATTCTGCGCCCGTTGCCGTCAGCCAAATGCCGCAGCGTCGGGCCTTTCGTGTTTTTTGATCACATGCTAGAAACGATTTATCCGACGGGCAAAGGCATGAACATCCGACAGCACCCGCACATCGGTCTGTCGACGCTCACCTATCTGTTTCAAGGGCAGCTCCTGCACAAGGACAGCCTCGGCTCCGATCAGGTGGTCAGCGCTGGCGATGTCAGCTGGATGACCGCCGGCAGCGCGATTGCTCATGTCGAGCGCACGCCTGAGCCGCTGTGGGATCAGAGCTTCACGATGCACGGTTTGCAGATCTGGCTGGCGTCGCCCAAGGATCATGAACAGGGTCCTGGGCATTACAGCCATCACCCGGCTGCGACGTTGCCGGTCAGCGATAACCTTGGCGTACAGATCCGCATGATTGCGGGGTCGGGCTTTTGCCTGGAGTCGCCGGTGCCGGTGCTTTCGCCGACGTTGTATGCCGAAGTGCAGATGCAGACGGCAACCACCCTGCTGATTCCGACCGAGCATGAAGAGCGGGCGGTTTACGTGCTGAGTGGGGATGCGCAATTGAACGGCGATGCAATTGAGCCACATGCGCTCGTAGTGTTGCCGGCCGGCGAAGAGATGAGTCTGTTTGCCGAGAGCGATGTACACGCGGTGGTATTCGGTGGCGCGGCGCTGGACGGGCCACGGCGGATCAACTGGAATTTTGTCGCGAGCGATCCGGCGGCGATCGATGAAGCGCGGCGTAAATGGGCGGCCGGGGATTGGCCGACGGTGCCAGGGGAAGTCGAGCGGATCGAGTTACCGCGCTGAAAAGCACCCTCACCCCAGCCCTCTCCCAGAGGGAGAGGGAGCCGACCGAGGTGTCTGGGGTAATACATCGACCTGAAAAATCTTGGCGATTATGGGTTCAGCACAGCCCTTTCAGGTCGGCGTAACCCTCAAGCATCCCCCGATCAGTCCCCTCTCCCTCCGGGAGAGGGTTAGGGTGAGGGGCTTTTCGCTTTTCAGCCCTTGAACACTTCATCCAGCAAATCATGCATCGACTTGAACGCGCGCTTGGCGGTCTTCTCGTCATACATCATCTTGCCCGGCACATTGGCATGCGGATCAGTAAACGAGTGCACTGCACCGCCGTAGCTCAGTAACTGCCAATCGACCTTCGCCGCGTTCATCTCGTCTTCAAACGCCGGTAGATGCTCTTTCGGCACCAACGGGTCGGAAGCACCGTGCAGGACCAATACCGAACCCTTGATGTTCTGCGCATCGGCCGGATTCGGCGAGTCCAGCGTACCGTGGAACGACACCGCAGCCTTCACCGCCGCGCCAGTGCGCGCCAGATCCAGTGCACAGCAGCCGCCGAAGCAGAAACCGAACACCGCCAGTTTCGAAGTATCGACCGCCGCTTCGCCCTGAGCCTGCAATTGCTCGAACGCCGCCTGCATACGCTTGCGCAACAGCGTGCGGTCGTTCTTCAACGGCATCATCGCCGCACCGGCCTGATCACCGTTCTGCGGGCGCACGGCCTGACCGTAGACATCAGCGATCAACACCACGTAGCCCGTGGCCGCCACCGATTTGGCGATTTCTTCGGCACCGGCGCTGACGCCCATCCAGTTCGGCGCCATCAACAAACCCGGACGCGCGCCTTTGTGTTCGGCGTCGAACGCCAGACGCCCTTCATAAGGTTGGCCGTCAATCTGATAGACCACGGAACGTACAGTGACTTGGCTCATTTCTGACTCCTGATTTGCTAAACACCAGAATGAAAAAACCCGCCGAAGCGGGTTTTTCTGCAACTTGGTTAAACCGACAGCTCAACCAGCAGCTTGTTCAGACGGCGCACATAAGCGGCCGGATCCTTCAAGCTGTCGCCGGCAGCCAGGGCTGCCTGATCGAAGAGGATGTGCGACAAGTCGCCAAAACGCTCTTCGCTCTGCTCGCCATCGAGTTTCTCGATCAACGGGTGGCTTGGGTTGAACTCGAAAATCGGCTTCGAGTCCGGAACCTTCTGACCGCTGGCTTCGAGGATCTGACGCATTTGCAGACCCAGATCCTGTTCGCCGATGGCCAGGATGGCCGGCGAGTCGGTCAGACGATGGGAAACCCGGACTTCCGCCACGGAGTCGCCCAGTGCGGCTTTCAGACGCTCAACCAGACCTTCTTTGGACTTGGCGACTTCTTCTGCGGCTTTCTTGTCCTCTTCCGAGTCCAGGTTGCCCAGATCGAGGTCACCGCGTGCCACGTCGACAAAGCTCTTGCCGTCGAACTCGCTGAGGTAGCTCATCAGCCACTCATCGATGCGATCGGTCAGCAGCAGCACTTCGATGCCTTTCTTGCGGAAGACTTCCAGGTGCGGGCTGTTCTTGACCTGCGCGTAGGTTTCGCCGGTGAGGTAGTAGATCTTGTCCTGACCTTCCTTGGCGCGAGCCAGGTAGTCGGCCAGACCGACGATCTGCTCGCCGTCGTCGCCATTGGTCGATGCAAAACGCAGCAGACCGGCAATTTTCTCTTTGTTGGCGAAGTCTTCTGCCGGGCCTTCTTTCATGACCTGACCGAAGTTCTTCCAGAAACCTTTGTATTGCTCAGGCTCGTTTTTCGCCAGTTTTTCCAGCATGTCGAGCACGCGCTTGGTCAGCGCGGTTTTCATCGAATCGATGATCGGGTCTTTCTGCAGAATTTCACGCGACACGTTCAGCGACAGGTCGTTGGAGTCGACCACGCCTTTGATGAAGCGCAGGTACAACGGCAGGAACGACTCGGCCTGATCCATGACGAACACGCGCTGCACGTACAGCTTCAGGCCTTTCGGCGCTTCACGCTGGTACAGGTCGAACGGTGCACGGGCCGGCACGTAGAGCAACGAGCTGTATTCAAGCTTGCCTTCGACTTTGTTGTGGCTCCAGGCCAGCGGGTTTTCAAAGTCGTGGGCGATGTGTTTGTAGAACTCTTGGTATTCCTCGTCCTTCACTTCAGTGCGAGGGCGAGTCCACAGGGCGCTGGCGCGGTTGACGGTTTCCCATTCAACGGCCGGAGTCTCTTCGCCTTCAGCGGCAGCCGCTTCTTTCGGCAGCTCGATCGGCAAAGCGATGTGGTCGGAGTACTTCTTGATGATGTTGCGCAGACGCCAGCCATCAGCGAACTCGTCTTCCGCAGCTTTCAGGTGCAGGACGATGCGGGTGCCGCGTTCTGGTTTGTCGATGTTCGCAACTTCGAACTCGCCCTCGCCTTTCGACGACCAGTGCACGCCCTCGCTGGCTGGAGTGCCGGCGCGACGGGAGTACACGTCAACCTGGTCGGCAACGATGAAGGCCGAATAGAAGCCGACACCGAATTGGCCGATCAGGTGCGAATCTTTCTTCTGATCGCCCGAGAGATTCTTCATGAAATCGGCGGTGCCGGATTTGGCGATGGTCCCCAGGTGGGCGATCACATCGTCACGGTTCATGCCGATACCGTTGTCTTCAAGGGTGACGGTCTTGGCGTCCTTGTCGAAGCTCACACGGATTTTCAGATCAGCGCCACCTTCCAGCAACTCTGGCTTGGCCAGGGCTTCGAAGCGCAGCTTGTCGACAGCGTCAGAGGCGTTCGAGATCAATTCGCGAAGGAAGATTTCCTTGTTGGAATACAGCGAATGGATCATGAGGTGCAGCAGCTGCTTTACCTCGGTCTGGAAGCCCAGGGTTTCCTTTTGAGTTTCCACACTCATGGTCATCAAACTCCAATCAGATGGCAGTGGCCGCGACCCAAATGGTCGGCGGCGGGTTGTCTTGTGAGTTTGGGGCGCTGTTCAGGATTTCAAGGGCTCATCGATTTTGAAGTGTGCTCGGGCGGTGGCAATCGGTTCGCTTTCGGTACTTTGCCAGGCCGTGACGGCGACGTTGGCCACCCGCCGCCCCTGGCGACACACCTGACATTTGGCCCAGGTGTTGCGAAACTGCCCGGCGCGCAGGTAATCGAGGGAGAAGTCGATAATCTTCGGCACGCCGGGTGCGCCGGTGAAGATCAACAGATGCAACGCGGCTGCCAGCTCCATGAACCCGGCAATCACTCCGCCATGGATCGCCGGCAGTAAAGGGTTACCAATGTTGTCCTTGTTCGCTGGCAGCTTGAACAGCAGTTCATCGCCAACGCGCGAACACTCGATGCCGATCAGCCCGGCATAAGGGATCAACTGCAACAGCGGCGCATAGTCGCCCTGCGCGTGAGCCTTGAGCAATTGCGCTTTCAGGTCATCGCTCATTGGCCTTCTCCCTTGATTGCGCCGCCAAAACCTTTGGTGCCCTTAAGGCCTTTGCCCATGCGCATGAACGTACCGACAACATGAGCGATCGGCTGCTCAGGATCGTCCTGATAAGCAAAACCACGGGCGAAGATCACGTCAGTAGTCACCCGATAGCACTGAGCGAAGCCGTACACGTCCTTATTCGGTTCGGCGGCGTGCATGTAGTCGATGCGCAGATCGAGGGTCGGACAGACTTCGAATTCCGGCAGCACGCACAGAGTCGACATCCCGCATGCAGTGTCCATCAGTGAAGTAATCGCCCCACCATGGATGACACCCGTCTGCGGGTTGCCAACGATTTTCGCGCTGTACGGCAAGATCACCGTCAGCCCCTCAGTGGAGGCGCTATGCACCTGCAAACCGAGGACCTGACAGTGGCGCAACGCCGACAGAAATCGCGTCGCACGCTCAAAAACGGGGTTTTCGGCCATTTGATAATTACTCTCGTTATAGCCTGTTGCCAGTAGTAAGGAATAGCGCAAAAGTTCCGCTACCAAACAAAACTATATATCTGAAAGAAATGAGGAACTTAACCCTCAGCGCCAGGCTCTTAAGGCCAGTAGTTATTTTCCATAAGGAGAAACACCCCATGCGTAAGACTTTAGCTATTGCCTTGATGTTGACCGCTTCCCTCGGTCTCGCTGCCTGCGATAAAAAATCCGAGGACAAAGCTCAAGATGCCAACCAACATGCTGAACAAGCTCAGCAAGACATGAACAAAGCTCAGGATAAAGTGAACGACGCTGCGAAAGAAAACGCCGAAGCTGCCAAAGCTCAGGCTGAATCGAACGCTGCTGCGCAAGACGAAGCTGCCAAGAAGCAATAATCCGCTTTTTGCTGCAGAAAAAAGAAAACCCGCCAAGTGCGGGTTTTCTTTTGTCTGGGATTTAACGCCAGCGTCGCCTTAGAGCAACACAGTTCTAAAAGTCGGACTAATCATCAACAACAACGAACACACTAAGCCGACGAACCAGACCAGGCTGCGCAACGACGGCTGATCCGCCAGGTAAAGCCACAAGTAGAGAATCCGTGCGATCACAAAGATGATCGCCAATGTATCGATCAACCAGCCCGCCGTTTGCGTGGTATGCGCCATCAGCACACCCACCGCAAACAAGATAAATGCCTCGATGCTGTTCTGATGCGCCGCCAGTGCTCGCGCGCCGTAACCGGTCAGTTGCGCCTGTTGCTGGCGCGGCAAGTGATTGTTGTAACCGCCCTGCTCTTTCATTGCCTTGGCCACGGGCATACGCGCGACGTAGATCAGCAAGGCACTAATAAACACACACCAGAACGGAATACTCATCAAACAGCCTCTTTGTTCGCCTCGGGAATGGGCGCCTCTGTAGGGGTATAGACCATGACATCGAGAACGTCAGAATGAAACTCGCGTCGGTACAACACCAAGACCACACCGGCGCTCATTAACATGAATAACCACGGGCTGACGAACCACGCCAGCATGGTCATGCCGAAGTAGTAGGAGCGCAGACCGAAGTTGAACTGGTTGGCCGCCATCGAAATCACTCGCGCCGCCCGCGCCGCGAACGCCTTGCGCTCCTGCTCGGAGACATGGCGCTCACCGATCATCGGCGCCGAGCCGACCAGCACCGCCGCGAAGTTGTACTGGCGCATGCACCAGCTGAAGGTGAAGAACGCGTAGACGAACACCATCGCCAGGCACAACAGCTTGATCTCCGACATGCCTTGCGAGGCCTGTTGCACCATCGGGATGTCCGCGAGCAACGACACCGCGCGCTCCGACGCACCGAGCACGGTGAGAATACCGGCGAGGATGATCAGCGTGCTCGAGGCAAAAAACGAGGCGTTGCGCTCAAGATTGCCGATCACGCTGGCGTCGGCGATACGGTTGTCGCGCAGCAGCATGCGGCGCATCCAGTCTTCGCGGTACAGGTGCAGCACGCTGGCCAGGCACGCGGTATCACGCCCCTTCCACGAGGCATAACGGGTGTAACCGCCCCAGCAGATGACAAACCAGCACGCGGCGAGCAGGTGGATCAGGTTGGCTTGGATGAACGACATGCAATTCCTTGTGAGGTGTATACACACTGATTACTTGTGGGAGCGAGCCTGCTCGCGAAAGCGGTGTGTCAGCCGCCATCAATGTTGCGCGATACGCCGCTTTCGCGAGCAGGCTCGCTCCCACATTAGACTTCGGCAACCCTTCGACGTTGGTTCAGGGAAAAAGACACTGCCTGACGCGCATAAAAAATGCCCCGTATCGATTGATACGGGGCATTTCTGTTTAAGCGTTGAAGACCCGCTTTTGGCGGGTCAGGCAACGTCAGGCAACCGCTTCGCTGCGCTTGCCCAGCAGGCGATCGCAAACGACCGCGACCACCAGGGTCATCACGCATGGCACCAGCCACGCCAGGCCCTGCTCGCTCAGCGGCAGGTGCGACAACTGCGCTGGCATCCAGTCAGCCAGACCAGCGCCTTTCAGCGCGTCGATACTGCCGAACACAAACGACACCAGCATCACCGGACCGAGGATGCGCCCGTGTTCATGCCAGAAGTCTTTGCAGAAGCTCAGCGCGACCAGAACGATGCATGGCGGGTAAATCGCCGTCAGTACTGGAATCGAGAACGCGATCAGCTTGGTCAGGCCCAGATTGGACACCAGCAGCGAGAACGCCGCCAGGATGATCACCAGGGTCTTGTACGACAGCGGCAGGACACGGCTGAAGTACTCGGCACACGCGCAGGTCAGACCGACCGCCGTCACCAGGCAAGCCAGCGAGATCAGCACCGCGAGGAAACCGCTGCCCAGCGAACCGAAGGTGTGCTGTACGTAAGCGTGCAGTACCGCCGCGCCATTGGTAGCGCCAACGGCCACTTCGTGGCTACCGGAACCGAGACGGAACAGGCTGACATACACCAACGCCAGACCGACGCCGGCAATCAGGCCCGCAATGATCGCGTAACGGGTGATCAACTTCGGCGACTCGACGCCACGCGAACGGATCGCGTTGACGATGACGATGCCGAACACCAGTGCGCCCAGAGTATCCATGGTCAGGTAACCATTGATGAAACCTTGGGAGAACGGTGCCGCGACGTATTCCGGCGTGCCTTGGCCGATGTCACCCGCCGGCAAGGCAAATGCAGCGATACCCAGCACTGCCAGCGCGATGATCTTCAGCGGCGCGAGGAAACGGCCGACGGTGTCCAGCAAACGCCCAGGGTAGAGCGAGATGAAGAACACCAGCAGGAAGTACACCGAGCTGTAGAGGAACAGCGCCAGCGGGCTTTCACCGGTCAGCGGCGCCAGGCCCACTTCAAACGAAACGGTGGCGGTACGCGGGGTGGCGAACAACGGGCCAACCGCGAGGTAGCACGCAGCCGCCAGAATGCCGCCGGCAACCTTGCCGATCGGGCTGCTCAGCGCGTCCATCGCCCCACCGACCTTGGCCAGCGCAACGACGGTGATCACCGGCAGACCCACTGCGGTGATCAGGAAGCCCAGCGCGGCCATCCAGACGTGAGGTCCGGCCTGCAAGCCAACGATAGGCGGGAAGATAATGTTGCCAGCCCCAACGAACAGGGCAAATGTCATAAAGCCAAGTGCCAGGATGTCCTGACCTTTCAAAACTTTCATTAAGGTAATACCACACTACTGAATCGGAATTTAGAGGGGGATTGCCCTGTGTAATTAGGGAAATGCTGTCGATCCGTATGGGACTGACCCTTAAAGCGCGTTGCATGCCTTGTGGGCGGCAGACGCAAAAATGGCTGCTAGCCTAACGAATTTGGCGTGTAAACGCACTGTTAGAGGGCGAACTATCCGATACGCGACGTTTCCGTGTCGCGTTTACGTATCTATTTTTCGTTGGTACGGCAAAGATCAAAAGATCGTCCGATCGCGGCCCGAGCCTTCGGCAGCTCCTACAGGGGATGACGGTTGCCGGCCATGAAGGCATTTCGATCGCCCCCCAATGAAAACGCATTTCCATGTAGGAGCTGCCGCAGGCTGCGATCTTTTGATCTTCTGAATTGCAGAAACGACAAAGGCCACCCGAAGGTGGCCTTTGTTTGGTGGAGCGTCAGCTAAGCGCGAGGCTTACTTGACAGCCCAACCGGTCAGCTCGGCCAGGGCCTTGCCGATGTCTGCCAGCGAACGCACGGTTTTAACGCCTGCGTCTTGCAGAGCAGCGAATTTCTCGTCTGCAGTGCCTTTGCCGCCAGAGATGATTGCGCCAGCATGGCCCATGCGCTTGCCCGGAGGAGCAGTCACACCAGCGATGTAGGAAACAACCGGCTTGGTCACGTGTACCTTGATGTAGGCAGCCGCTTCTTCTTCAGCCGAACCGCCGATCTCACCGATCATTACGATCGCTTCGGTCTTCGGGTCTTCCTGGAACAGCTTCAGGATGTCGATGAAGTTCGAACCAGGGATCGGGTCACCACCGATGCCGACGCAAGTCGACTGACCGAAACCGGCGTCAGTGGTCTGCTTCACAGCTTCGTAGGTCAGGGTGCCGGAACGCGAAACGATACCGACCTTGCCTGGCAAGTGAATGTGACCTGGCATGATGCCGATCTTGCATTCGCCTGGGGTGATCACGCCTGGGCAGTTAGGGCCGATCAGGACAATGCCCAGATCGTCGCAAACTACTTTGGCATCCAGCATGTCCAGGGTAGGAATGCCTTCGGTGATGCAGACGATCAGCTTGATGCCGCCGAAAGCAGCTTCCAGGATCGAATCTTTGCAGAAAGGAGCCGGAACGTAGATAACGGAGGCGGTAGCGCCAGTGGCCGCTACTGCGTCTTTAACGGTGTTGAACACTGGCAGACCCAGGTGTTCGGTACCGCCTTTGCCAGGAGTAACGCCACCTACCATCTTGGTGCCGTATTCGATGGCTTGCTGGGTGTGGAAACTACCTTGCGAACCGGTAATACCCTGGCAGATAACTTTGGTGTCTTTATTGATCAGGACGCTCATTATTTGCCCTCCGCAGCTTTGACAACTTGTTGAGCAGCGTCGGTCAGGCTGGTAGCAGCGATGATGTTCAAACCGCTTTCTGCCAGTACTTTAGCGCCCAGCTCAGCGTTGTTGCCTTCAAGGCGAACAACAACCGGGATTTTCACGCCGACTTCTTTCACAGCGCCGATGATGCCTTCGGCAATCATGTCGCAGCGAACGATGCCGCCGAAGATGTTGACCAGTACTGCAGCGACGTTGGTGTCGGACAGGATGATCTTGAACGCTTCAGTTACGCGTTCTTTGGTAGCGCCACCACCTACGTCGAGGAAGTTGGCTGGCTTGCCGCCATGCAGGTTGACGATGTCCATGGTACCCATGGCCAGGCCAGCACCGTTGACCATGCAGCCGATGTTGCCTTCCAGTGCCACGTAGTTCAGTTCGAACTTGGCAGCGTGCGCTTCGCGCGGATCGTCTTGCGACGGATCGTGGAAAGTCTTCAGCTTAGGCTGACGGTACATTGCGTTGGCGTCGATGTTGATCTTGGCGTCCAGGCAGTGCAGATCGCCGTCAGCCTTGATCACCAGCGGGTTCACTTCCAGCAGAGCCAGGTCGTGATCCTTGAACAGCTTGGCCAGACCTACGAAGATCTTGGCGAACTGAGCAACCTGCTTGCCTTCCAGACCCAGCTGGAATGCCAGCTCGCGACCCTGGAATGGCTGAGCGCCAACCAGTGGATCGATAGTGGCTTTCAGAATTTTTTCTGGAGTGTCGTGAGCGATTTTCTCGATGTCCACGCCACCTTCGGTGGAAGCCATGAACACGATACGACGGCTCGAACGGTCAACGACAGCGCCCAGGTACAGCTCTTTAGCGATATCAGTGCACGATTCAACCAGGATCTTGGTGACTGGCTGGCCATTGGCGTCAGTCTGGTAAGTCACCAGACGCTTGCCCAGCCACTGCTGTGCGAAGGCTTTGGCGTCTTCTTTGCTGCGAACCAGCTTGACGCCGCCCGCTTTACCGCGACCACCAGCGTGGACCTGGGCTTTGACAACCCACTCACTGCCGCCGATTTTGTCGCAAGCTTCTGCTGCTGCTTCCGGGGTGTCTACTGCGTAACCAGTGGAAACTGGCAGGCCGTATTCAGCGAACAGCTGCTTACCCTGATACTCGTGAAGATTCATGCTTTTTACCGTCTTCGTTAGGTACTGCGCATTCGGCGCTGCGCTCGTTTGAGTGCCGCGCCACCTGTGACTGCTGCTTGCGTAGCTGAGCTACGCAAGGCTGCGTCCAGCGGACATTCCGCGGTGAGTCTTGCTCGCAAGGCTCACGACGGGCCGTTACCGCCGTGGTTTCTTATTGTCTGTTAACGCTTTTTGCGGTTGGCAATGTGGATGGCGCCGCCATTCACAGCCAGAGCAGCTTCGTGCAAGGCTTCAGACAGGGTCGGATGGGAGAAAACCATCATGCCCAGGTCTTCAGCGCTGGTGCCGAATTCCATACCGATCGCGCCCTGCTGAACCAGTTCTGCAGCGCTCGGACCAATGACGTGCACGCCCAATACGCGGTCAGTCTTGGCATCAGCGATGACCTTGACGAAACCACCGGTATCGTTGGCGGCCATGGCACGGCCAGAAGCGGCGAACGGGAAGGTGCCGACGTTAACTTCAACGCCTTCAGCTTTCAAGGCCTGCTCGGTTTTGCCAACCCATGCGATTTCCGGGTGAGTATAAATAACCGAAGGGATCAGGTCATAGTTCATCTGGGCTTTGTGGCCCTTGATGCGCTCGACAACCATGATGCCTTCTTCCGACGCTTTGTGAGCCAGCATCATGCCGCGAACCACGTCACCGATGGCGAAAACGCCCGGTACGGTGGTCGCGCAGTGATCGTCAACGTGCACGAAACCGCGCTCGTCGAGGGTCACGCCGCTGTCGGCAGCCAGCAGATCAGTGGTCACTGGACGGCGACCAACGGCTACGATCAGCTTGTCGAAAGTGATGGTCTGTTCGCCGTTGGCATCGGTGTAGTTCACAACGACTTCGTCGCCGTTCACTTTCGAGCCGGTCACGCGAGCGCCCAGTTTGATGTCCAGACCTTGTTTGGTCAGGGTTTTCAGCGCTTCCTTGGAAACAGCGGTGTCCGCTGCCATCAGGAAGGTGTCCAGCGCTTCCAGAACAACCACTTCCGAACCCAGACGCGACCAGACCGAACCCAGTTCCAGACCGATCACGCCAGCGCCGATCACGCCCAGACGCTTAGGTACGGTCTGGAATTCCAGAGCGCCAGTCGAATCGACGATGACGTTCTGATCAACCGGAGCCGGTGGAATGTCGATCGGACGCGAACCTGGCGCCAGGATGACATTTTCAGCTTCGATGATTTCAACCGAGCCGTCTGGCTTGGTGACTTCGACTTTCTTGCCAGCCAGCAGTTTGCCGTGGCCCTGGATCGAAGTAACGCCGTTGGCCTTGAACAGGGTGGCAACGCCGCCGGTCAGGTTCTTGACGATGCCAGCCTTGCGGCCAACCATCGCAGCGACGTCCATTTTGACTTCGCCGGTCGAGATACCGTGAACGTTGAAGCTTTCTTTCGCTTCCTTGTATTTCCAGGAGCTGTCGAGCAGCGCCTTGGAAGGAATGCAGCCCACGTTCAGGCAGGTGCCGCCCAGGGCTTGCTTGCCTTCTGCGTCGGTGTACTTCTCGATGCAGGCAGTGGTCAGACCCAGCTGCGCGGCCTTGATGGCAGCCACGTAGCCACCAGGGCCAGCACCGATCACTACTACGTCAAATTTCTGCGACATTCAAAAAATCCTCTTTAGCAATAAAGCTACAAGCCGCAAGCTACAAGCTCCCAGCCACCCCGCTCGCTTTGAGCTTGTGGCTTGAAACTTGAAACTTGCAGCTGTTTTTTAGATATCCAGCAACAGACGCGCCGGATCTTCCAGCAGGTTCTTGATGGTCACCAGGAAGGTCACAGCTTCTTTGCCATCGATCAGACGGTGATCGTAGGACAGTGCCAGGTACATCATCGGACGGATAACGACCTGACCGTTGATGGCCATAGGACGCTGGATGATGTTGTGCATGCCCAGAATCGCTGCCTGCGGCGGGTTGACGATCGGGGTCGACATCATCGAACCGAAGGTACCACCGTTGGTGATGGTGAAGGTACCACCGGTCATCTCGTCCATCGACAGTTTGCCGTCACGGGCTTTTTTGCCGAATGTTGCGATGCCGCCTTCGATTTCAGCCAGGCTCATCAGTTCGGCGTTACGCAGAACCGGAACAACCAGGCCACGGTCGCTGGAAACGGCAACGCCGATGTCAGCGTAGCCGTGGTAAACGATGTCAGCGCCGTCGATCGATGCGTTGACAGCCGGGAAGCGTTTCAGCGCTTCGGTAGCGGCTTTCACGAAGAACGACATGAAGCCCAGGCGTACGCCGTTGTGGGACTTCTCGAACAGGTCCTTGTACTTCGAACGCAGGGCCATGACTTCAGTCATGTCGACTTCGTTGAAAGTGGTCAGCATCGCCATGTTCGACTGTGCTTCAACCAGACGCTTGGCCACGGTGGCACGCACGCGGGTCATCGGTACGCGCTTCTCGATGCGGTCGCCAGCGGCGAACACAGGAGCGGCGGCCGAAGGAGCAGCAGCCTTGGCAGGCGCGGCAGCCGGAGCGGCTTTCTTGGCAGCAACAGCCGCAACCACGTCTTCCTTGGTCACACGACCGCCTTTGCCGGTGCCGGCAACGGAGGCGATGTTGATGCCGTTTTCTTCAGCCAGCTTGCGCGCGGCTGGAGCAGCAACAGGATCGTCTTCGCCTTCGCCAGCAGCTGGAGCAGCGGCAGCGGCCGGAGCAGCAGCGGCGGCTGGAGCAGCGGCAGCAGCGCCGCCCGCTTCGATGGAACCCAGCACTTCGTCGGACAGAACGGTGTCGCCTTCGTTCTTGACGATTGCGCCCAGCACGCCGTCGGCGGTAGCCAGAACTTCCAATACGACTTTGTCAGTTTCGATGTCGACGATCAGGTCGTCACGCTTGACGGCGTCGCCCGGTTTTTTGTGCCAGGTGGCAACGGTGCCATCGGCAACCGATTCCGGGAAAGTGGGGGCTTTGATCTCGATAGCCATTATCTGTAGTTCCTTAAATTCGGTTTCAGGTGCGCGAAGGCGTTAAATGGTAAACGCGTCTTGCAGGAGTTTTTCCTGCTGCTCGGCGTGCATCGATGCGTAACCACAAGCAGGTGCAGCAGAAGCCTCACGGCCCGCGTACTCAAGTACGAGAGACTTGTCGAGGTTGCTGATGCTGCGGCGCAAGTGATGCTGGCTGCAGTACCAGGCGCCCTGGTTCATCGGCTCTTCCTGACACCAAACGGCATTTTTGACGTTGGTGTACGGAGCCAGGACTTCTTTCAAGTCGTCCTCAGGGAATGGATACAACTGCTCGATACGCACGATGGCGATATCTTCACGGCCTTCGGCACGGCGTTTTTCCAGCAGATCGTAGTAGACCTTGCCGCTGCACAGAACAACGCGCTCGACCTTTTTCGGGTCAAGTGCATCGATTTCCGGGATAACGGTCTGGAACGAACCTTCGGCCAGATCTTCCAGGGTCGAGATGGCCAGCTTGTGGCGCAGCAGCGACTTTGGAGTCAGCACGATCAACGGCTTGCGCAGCGGACGAATCACCTGACGACGCAGCAAGTGGTAGATCTGTGCTGGCGTGGTCGGTACAGCTACCTGAATGTTGTGCTCGGCGCACAGTTGCAGGTAACGCTCAAGACGTGCCGAGCTGTGCTCAGGGCCCTGACCTTCGTAACCGTGTGGCAGCAACATGGTCAGACCGCACAGACGGCCCCACTTGTGCTCGCCGCTGGTGATGAACTGGTCGATAACAACCTGTGCACCGTTGGCGAAGTCGCCGAACTGGGCTTCCCAGATCACCAACGCTTCTGGCGTGGTGGTCGAGTAACCATATTCGAAAGCCAGTACCGCTTCTTCCGACAGGAACGAGTCGTACAGGTCAAAGCGTGGCTGACCGTCGTACAGGTGCGCCAGCGGAATGTAAGTGCCCGCGTCTTTCTGGTTGTGCAGCACAGCGTGACGGTGCGAGAACGTACCGCGGCCGATGTCCTGACCGGTCATGCGAATCGGGTGACCTTCGAACGCCAGGGTCGCGTACGCCATGGTTTCGGCGTAACCCCAGTTGATCGGCAGGCCGCCGGCTTGCATTTTCTGACGGTCTTCGTAGATCTTCGCAACCTGACGCTGAACCACGAAGCCGTCCGGAATTTCCAGCAGCTTGGCGGACAGTTCTTGCAGGGTCTTCAGATCGAAACGCGTGTCGTGACGCGCAGTCCAGGCGTGGCCCAGATACGGACGCCAGTCCACGAACAACTCTTTGTTCGGCTCTTTGACCAGCGATTTCACTACGTGCAGACCGTTGTCCAGCGCGTTGCGGTATTCGTCGACTTTCGCCTGAACACGTTCAACGTCCAGTACACCGGACTGAGTCAGACGATCAGCGTACAGCTCACGGGTGGTGCGCTGCTTGGTGATCTGCTGATACATCAGAGGCTGGGTGCCGCTTGGCTCGTCAGCTTCGTTGTGGCCGCGACGACGGTAGCAGACCAGGTCGATCACCACGTCACGCTTGAACTGCATGCGGTAGTCGATGGCCATCTGGGTGACGAACAACACAGCTTCCGGATCATCACCATTCACATGGAGGATCGGCGCCTGGATCATCTTCGCAACGTCGGTGGCGTACTCGGTGGAACGCGAGTCCAGCGGGTTGCTGATGGTGAAACCAACCTGGTTGTTGATCACGATGTGCACGGTACCGCCGGTCTTGAAACCGCGGGTCTGCGACATCTGGAAGGTTTCCATGACCACGCCCTGACCTGCAAAAGCAGCGTCGCCGTGGATGGAGATCGGCAGAACCTTCTCACCGGTCGGGTCGTTACGACGATCCTGACGGGCGCGAACCGAACCTTCTACCACCGGGGAAACGATTTCCAGGTGGGACGGGTTGAACGCCATGGCCAGGTGAACTTCACCGCCGGCGGTCATCACGTTGGACGAGAAGCCCTGGTGATATTTAACGTCACCGGAACCCAGCTCGACCTTCTTCTTGCCTTCGAACTCGTCGAACAGCTCGCGCGGGTTCTTGCCGAAGGTGTTGACCAGCACGTTCAGACGGCCACGGTGGGCCATGCCGATGACGACTTCCTTGGTGCCGTAGGAACCGGAACGCTGGATCAGTTCGTCGAGCATCGGAATCAGGCTTTCGCCGCCTTCCAGACCGAAACGCTTGGTGCCCGGGTATTTGGTGCCCAGGTATTTTTCCAGGCCTTCACCGGCAGTCACGCGCTCAAGCAGGTGGCTCTTGATGTCGGCGGAGTACGTCGGACGACCACGCACGCTTTCCAGACGCTGCTGGAACCACTGGCGCTGCTCGGAATCGGTGATATGCGTAAATTCAGCGCCGATGGTGCGGCAATATGTCTGCTGCAACGCTTCGTGAATTTCGCGTAGGCTCGCTTCCTCTTTGCCGATGAACAGGTCGCCGGCACGGAAGGTCGTATCAAGATCGGCATTGGTCAAGCCGTAATGATTGATCGACAGGTCTGCAGGTGCAGGACGCTGCCACAGCCCCAGCGGGTCAAGCTGGGCTGCCTGGTGGCCACGCATACGGTAGGCCTGGATCAATCGCAGCACTTCAACTTGCTTCTTCTCGTGCTCACTGCTCACGCTCCCGGCGGAAACCGGTTGAGCGCGGCGCTGGTTCTTTGCCAGCAGCACGAAATGATCGCGAATTGTGGAGTGCGAAACATCAGTGGCAGAGTTGCCGTCGGCAGGCAACTTCTGAAAGTAGGTGCGCCACTCTTCTGGCACAGCGTTAGGGTCGTGCAGGTAGAGCTCATAAAGCTCTTCCACATAGGCAGCGTTTCCACCTGAAAGGTAGGCGCTGTTCCACATGCGCTGCATCACGCTTTCTTGCATGCTTGGTCACCCTCGGTTAGGGGAACACCATCGGCGTCGACACCGAGCAAACTTGCAGAAGTCCGAATGCAGCGACTAAAACAAGCCACTTAGGATCACACTGATAGTCCGGGTACCAGCCCGGATGCCCCTGCTTGTCTCATTTCTTCAAAATAAGAGCGGCAGCTTGTGGCTGCTGCTCTGGTTATAGCCATGACGCGGGTTGAAGCCCGCGCCACAGCCTCTACGGTACAGCGGTTACAGCAGCTGAATCACACGCCGCTCGAAAGCAGCATGTTACGGATGTGACCGATGGCCTTAGTCGGGTTCAGGCCTTTCGGACATACGTTGACGCAGTTCATGATGCCCCGGCAGCGGAATACGCTGAACGGGTCATCGAGCGAAGCCAGACGCTCGGTAGTCTTGGTGTCACGACTGTCTGCCAGGAAGCGATAAGCTTGCAGCAGTGCAGCTGGACCCAGGAACTTGTCCGGGTTCCACCAGAAGGACGGGCACGAAGTCGAGCAGCAAGCGCACAGGATGCACTCGTACAGACCGTCGAGCTTTTCACGCTCTTCTGGCGACTGCAGACGCTCGATGGCCGGAGCCGGCGTGTCGTTCTGCAGGTAAGGCTTCACCTTCTCGTATTGCTTGTAGAAGATGCTCATATCGACGACCAGGTCACGGATAACCGGCAAACCTGGCAGTGGACGAACAACCAACTTGTTACCTTTTACAACCGCAGACAGCGGCGTGATGCACGCCAGACCGTTCTTGCCGTTGATGTTCATGCCGTCGGAACCACAAACACCTTCACGGCAAGAGCGACGATAGGAGAAACCCTCGTCCTGCTCTTTGATCAGGGCCAGTACGTCCAGCACCATCAGATCTTTACCACCGGTATCGATCTGGAATTCCTGCATGAACGGCGCGGCGTCCTGATCAGGGTTGTAACGATAAACGCTGACTTGCAACATGGCGGCCACCCTTAATAAGTCCGAATCTTAGGTTCAAAAGTCGGAACAGTCTTCGGCGAGAAGTTCACGGCACGCTTGGTGACGCGCTTGTCACCCGGGAAGTACAGGGTGTGGCACAGCCAGTTTTCGTCGTCACGGTCTTCGAAGTCTTCACGGGCGTGAGCACCGCGCGACTCTTTGCGGACTTCAGCGGCGATGGCGGTAGCTTCAGCCACTTCCAGCAGGTTTTGCAGTTCCAACGCTTCGATACGGGCAGTGTTGAACGCTTGCGACTTATCGTTGATCTTCACGTTGGCGATGCGGGTACGCAGGTCAGCAAGCTGAGCGATACCTTTCTGCATGTATTCGCCGGTACGGAACACACCGAAGTAGTTCTGCATGCAGTTCTGCAGCTCGCGACGCAGGGTTGCCACGTCTTCACCATCAGTACGGCTGTTCAGCGCGTTCAGACGCGACAGGGCAGCTTCGATGTCAGCTTCGGTAGCGTCGTCGTACTCGATGCCGTCGGTCAGGGCTTTTTCCAGGTGCAGGCCGGCAGCGCGGCCGAATACCACCAGGTCGAGCAGCGAGTTGCCGCCCAGACGGTTGGCACCGTGAACCGATACGCAAGCCACTTCGCCTACCGCGAACAGACCAGGAATGATCTGATCGACGCCTTCAGCGTTCTGGGTGATCGCCTGGCCGTGAATGTTGGTGGCAACGCCGCCCATCATATAGTGGCAAGTCGGAACAACCGGAACCGGCGCAACAACCGGGTCAACGTGAGCGAAAGTCTTCGACAGTTCGCAGATGCCTGGCAGACGGCTGTGCAGTACTTCCTCGCCCAGGTGGTCGAGCTTGAGCAGTACGTGGTCGCCATTCGGGCCGCAACCGTTGCCGGCGATGATTTCTTTAACCATCGAGCGAGCAACAACGTCACGACCGGCAAGGTCTTTGGCGTTCGGAGCATAACGCTCCATGAAACGCTCGCCGTGCTTGTTGATCAGGTAACCACCTTCACCACGGCAACCTTCGGTAACCAGTACACCGGCGCCGGCGATGCCGGTCGGGTGGAACTGCCACATTTCGATGTCTTGTACCGGCACGCCAGCACGCAGAGCCATGCCGACGCCGTCACCGGTGTTGATCAGGGCGTTGGTGGTGGATGCGTAGATACGACCTGCACCGCCGGTAGCCAGTACGGTGGCTTTAGCGCGGATGTAGGTGGTTTCGCCGGTTTCGATGCAGATCGCGATCACACCGACGAAGTCGCCTTCCTGGTTTTTCACCAGATCGACAGCGTAGTACTCGTTCAGGAACGTGGTACCGGCTTTCAGGTTGCCCTGATAAAGGGTGTGCAGCAGCGCGTGACCGGTACGGTCGGAAGCGGCGCACGTACGGGCAGCCTGCCCGCCTTTGCCGTAATCCTTGGACTGGCCACCGAACGGACGCTGGTAGATACGGCCCTGTTCGGTACGCGAGAACGGCATGCCCATGTGGTCCAGCTCATAAACAGCAGCCGGGCCTTCCTGACACATGTATTCGATAGCGTCCTGGTCACCGATGTAGTCGGAACCCTTGACGGTATCGTACATGTGCCAGCGCCAGTCATCGTTCGGGTCTGCAGACGCGATTGCGCACGTGATGCCGCCCTGAGCGGATACGGTGTGCGAACGGGTCGGGAAAACCTTGGTAATCACGGCAGTCTTGTGACCGCCCTGTGCCAGCTGCAGCGCAGCGCGCATGCCAGCACCGCCACCACCAATAATGATGGCGTCGAAAGAAATCGTTGGAATGTTAGCCATGACTCAGATACCCCAGAGAATCTGCACACCCCAGACGAAGTAAGCGAACATCGCGACGCCGCATACTGCCTGGAAAAGGAAACGTATAGCCGTTGCGGACTTGCCGAACGCCATTGGCGTCAGGTAGTCGGTCGCAATGGTCCACATGCCGACCCAGGCGTGAGCGCCGAGGGCAACAAGGGCCAGGAGGCTGAAAATACGCATCCCGTTGTGGGCGAACAGTTCATGCCACTGGGCATACTCGAGGCCAGGGTGGGCCACGACGTATCCGATCAGAAAGATGAAGTAAGCCGCGAGAACGACCGCAGACACACGTTGCGCCATCCAGTCATAGAGGCCCGAACGCGACAGGTTCGTGACGTTAGTTACCATATCCAAACTCCTGCCAGAACGATTACCACCACGGAAACGGCGATAACGATTTTCGAGCCCAGCTTGCCGCCTTCCAGCGTCTCACCGATGCCCATGTCCATGATCAAATGGCGCACACCGGCTACCAGGTGATACAGCAGAGCGGACAGGATGCCCCAAATCACTAGCTTGGCTAGCGGACTGGTCAGACACGCTTTCACCTGACCGAAGCCTTCCTCGGAGCTCAGCGACTTGTCCAATGCGTAAAGCATGATGGCCAGGCTGACAAAGAGGATGACACCGGAGATACGGTGAAGAATGGACGTGTAAGCAGTGACTGGGAGTTTGATGGTCCTTAGGTCTAGGTTTACAGGTCGTTGGCTTTTCACGGCTTTTTTTTCACACTGAAGAGCCCCTAACAATCAGGGCAAAGTTGTTGGGGAGTGCACTGGTCAGGTAACCACCACCCAGGGATGCGACCCCCAATGAAAGCAAGCCCAAAAGCCCTTGGCGGTCGGTGGCCGAGTATAGACAGTTAGGCTACTAATGACAACGCAATCACCTACCCCCAATAGCTGATTGCACAAGTTGCATAAAAGGCGTAAATGGCAGTCAATTTCGAGGAAAAAGTGCGCTTAAAGCCTTCTGGAGCAAGACTTTAGGCAAATTGACATTCGAATTTATCTCACTATAGTGGTGCGGGCCCTGCGTGGGGGGTCTGTCTGATGGTTCAAGCATAAATAGGAGGCCACATGGCTGACAAAAAAGCGCAGTTGATCATCGAGGGCGCAGCCCCCGTCGAGCTGCCCATTTTAACCGGCACCGTTGGTCCCGATGTAATCGATGTTCGGGGCCTGACGGCCACGGGCCGCTTCACTTTCGACCCTGGTTTCATGTCGACCGCCTCGTGCGAGTCGAAGATCACCTATATCGACGGCGACAACGGCATTCTGTTGCACCGCGGCTACCCGATCGAACAGCTGGCTGAAAAATCGGACTACCTGGAAACCTGCTATCTGCTGCTCAACGGCGAACTGCCGACCGCAGAACAGAAGGCCCAGTTCGTCAGCACCGTGAAAAACCACACCATGGTTCACGAGCAGCTGAAAACCTTCTTCAACGGCTTCCGTCGCGACGCCCACCCAATGGCCGTCATGTGCGGTGTAGTCGGCGCCCTCTCGGCCTTCTACCACGACTCCCTCGACATCAATAACCCGCAGCATCGCGAAATCTCCGCGATCCGCCTGGTTGCCAAGATGCCGACCCTGGCAGCGATGGTTTACAAGTACTCCATGGGCCAACCCATGATGTACCCGCGCAACGACCTGACGTACGCGGAAAACTTCCTGCACATGATGTTCAACACACCGTGCGAGATCAAACCGATCAGCCCGGTACTCGCCAAGGCCATGGACCGGATCTTCATCCTCCACGCCGACCACGAGCAGAACGCTTCGACCTCCACCGTGCGTCTGGCCGGCTCTTCGGGTGCCAACCCGTTCGCCTGTATCGCCGCCGGTATCGCCGCACTGTGGGGCCCTGCCCACGGCGGCGCGAACGAAGCCGTGTTGACCATGCTTGACGAGATTGGCGATGTGTCGAACATCGACAAGTTCATCGCCAAGGCCAAGGACAAGAATGATCCGTTCAAACTGATGGGCTTCGGTCACCGCGTTTACAAGAACCGCGATCCTCGCGCGACTGTAATGAAGCAGACCTGCGACGAAGTACTCAAGGAACTGGGCATCAACAACGATCCGCAACTCGAACTGGCCATGCGCCTGGAAGAGATCGCGCTGACCGACCCGTACTTCATCGAGCGCTCGCTGTACCCGAACGTCGACTTCTACTCGGGGATCATCCTCAAGGCGATCGGCATTCCAACCAGCATGTTCACCGTGATTTTCGCGCTGGCACGTACTGTTGGCTGGATTTCGCACTGGAAAGAGATGCTCTCCAGCCCGTACAAGATTGGCCGTCCGCGCCAACTGTACACCGGCTACGAGTCGCGTGATATTTCCAAGCTGGAAGACCGCAAATAAGATCTGTCTTGCGATAGGTTCTTAAGTTGTATCGGGAACGGCCTCTATTTATATAGGGGCCGTTTTTGTTTGTGGTCTCAGCGGCCTTTGGGCCGACTGTTTTTTTGGAATCGGGTGTATATCCGTTTTTGAGTAGCTGCTGCTGGCGGTTTCGCTCTTACAGCGAGTCACCTTTTCCAAACGCCGAAAAGGTAACCCAAAAGGCTTGGCCCCGGCGTACGGCACTTCGCTGAGGCTCAGTGTTCCCTCGCTACGGCGTCCATCCGGGGGCATCGCCTACGGTTTGCTTCGCTGCACCTCCTCTCGATGTATGCGGCTGCGCCGCACGGCGCTGCGCGCCTACCCCCTGATGAACACCTTCGCTCGGCCTGGCGATGGGGCAAAAGATCAAAAGCCAAAGCCAAAGCCAGATCAATAGCCCCTCACCCTAGCCCTCCCGAAACGTCGGACCGCCCGTAGGGAGAGGGAACTGACCGCGGCGTTTGGGGGAGGTGCGCCGACGTGAAACACCGAGTCGAACTCAGGTTCTGAAAGGCTCACAAATCGGCTCCCTCTCCTTAGGGAGAGGGCTGGGGTGAGGGGCGAATCCAACACCGAACCAAAGCCGAACACACGCTTTTCACCACTCAATAGGCCGAGTGTCAGCTCGCCTGCTCTTGATCTTGATCCACCGGCGACATCGGAAGGCTGAGCGGAGGGTTTGATCCGGGAGTGGGAGCGCAGCGACCGTTTGGCGCAGCCAAACACAGCGAGAGGAGGTGCAGCGAAGCAAACCGTAGGCGCTGCGCCCGGATTGATCCCGGAGAGAAGGAACCCCGAGCCCCAGCGAGCGGGCCGTACGTAGGAGCAAGCGTTTTTTTGCTTACTTTTTTTTGGCGCTTGTAAAAAAAGTGAGTCGCCGTAAGGGCGAAACCCTAAGCAGCCGTTACCGCAGCAACGGATATGTACTCAATAAACACCAACCACAAAGACCTCAGTCCGATAACCGCCCACAAAAAATGCCCCGATCTCTCAACCGGGGCATTCAGCACAACATTACCAAACCATCAAACCATCAATGCGAAACCGCCCCGCTCGCCCCCAACCCAGTCTGCGAACGCACAAACTGCGGGAAGAATAGCGCCCGTTCTTTGTCCGCAGCCGCCGATTTATCAGTAATCGAGAAGAACCAGATCCCGACAAAGGCAATGATCATCGAGAACAGCGCCGGATACTCGTAAGGGAAGATCGCCTTCTCGTGATGCAGAATCTGCACCCAAATGGTCGGCCCAAGAATCATCAGCCCCACCGCACTGATCAACCCCAACCAGCCGCCAATCATCGCGCCACGCGTGGTCAGCTTCTTCCAGTACATCGAAAGCAACAGCACCGGGAAGTTGCAGCTCGCCGCAATCGAGAACGCCAGGCCCACCATGAACGCAATGTTCTGGCTTTCGAACAGGATACCCAGGCCGATAGCCAGGATCCCCAGTGCGATGGTGGTGATCTTCGAAACGCGAATCTCATCCTTGTCGTTGGCCTTGCCCTTTTTGATCACGCTGGCATACAGGTCGTGAGACACCGCCGAAGCACCGGCCAGGGTCAAACCTGCCACTACCGCCAGAATGGTCGCAAAAGCTACCGCCGAGATGAAACCGAGGAAGATACTGCCGCCCACCGCGTCAGCCAGGTGCACCGCCGCCATGTTGTTGCCGCCGAGCAGAGCGCCCGCTGCATCTTTGAAGGCCGGGTTGGTGCTGACCAGCAAGATCGCGCCGAAGCCGATGATGAAGGTCAAGATGTAGAAGTAACCAATGAAGCCGGTCGCGTACAGCACGCTCTTACGCGCTTCTTTTGCGTCGCTCACGGTGAAGAAGCGCATCAGGATGTGTGGCAGGCCAGCGGTACCGAACATCAGTGCCAGGCCCAGCGAGAACGCCGAAATCGGATCTTTCACCAGACCGCCCGGGCTCATGATCGCTTCACCTTTCGGGTGAACCTTGATCGCCTCGGAGAACAGCATGTTGAAGTCGAAGTTGACGTGCTTCATCACCATCAGTGCCATGAACGAGGCACCGGACAGCAACAACACGGCTTTGATGATCTGTACCCAGGTGGTCGCGAGCATGCCGCCGAACAGCACGTACATGCACATCAGGATACCGACCAGAATCACCGCCACGTAGTAGTCGAGACCGAACAGCAGCTGGATCAGCTTGCCGGCACCGACCATTTGCGCGATCAGGTAAAACGCCACCACCACCAGCGAGCCGCAGGCGGACAGGGTGCGGATCTGGGTTTGCCCGAGGCGGTAGGACGCCACGTCGGCAAAAGTGTACTTACCCAGGTTACGCAGACGCTCGGCGATCAGGAACAGAATGATCGGCCAGCCCACCAGGAAGCCGATCGAGTAGATCAGGCCATCGTAGCCGGAGGTGAACACCAGCGCGGAAATCCCCAGGAAGGACGCCGCCGACATGTAGTCACCGGCAATCGCCAGACCGTTCTGGAAACCGGTGATCTTGCCGCCCGCCGCATAGTAGTCGGCAGCCGACTTGTTACGTTTGGATGCCCAGTACGTGATGCACAGGGTGGCGCCAACGAACACTACGAACATGGCGATCGCGGCGACGTTGAGCGGTTGTTTGTGGACTTCGCCGGTCAGGGCGTCAGCGGCCCAGACGGCTGGCGCGAACGCCGAGATGCTCAGAAGAGCCAGTAGACGCCGGATCATTGCTGAGCCTCCTTGAGAATCGCATTGTTCAGGTCGTCGAACTCGCCATTGGCGCGGCGCACATAGATGGCGGTCAGGATGAAGGCCGAGACAATCAGCCCGACACCGATCGGGATGCCCCAGGTGATGGATGACTCAGGACTGATCTTCGCCCCGAGCACTTGCGGCCCATAAGCGATCAGCAGGATGAATGCCGAGTAAAGCCCTAGCATGATCGCCGAGAGTATCCAGGCGAATCGTTCCCTTTTCTGAACCAGCTCCTTGAAGCGCGGGCTGTTTTGAATCGAGAGGTAAATGCTGTCGTTCATTGTTTTTATCCTCGCAGCACAGATTATTGTTGGAACATAGCTAATGTATGCGGCTGCGAGCGCGGTAACAGACGACCTTAGTAGTAGAACGCCATGACAGTTTTGCCAATTTCCGGTACACACAAAACAACTGTGGGAGCGGGCTTGCTCGCGAAGGCCTCGTATCAGTCAACACATCAGTCGAATGACAGACCGCTTTCGCGAGCAAGCCCGCTCCCACAGGGTTGGGTGGTGAAGCGGTTATTTAGTCCAGTCAGCCACGCGATCCGGGTGTTTGGCTACCCAATCCTTGGCGGCGGCTTCAGGTTTTGCACCGTCCTGAATCGCCAGCATGACTTCGCCGATTTCGTCTTTCGATGCCCACTGGAAGTTCTTCAGGAACTTGGCCACTTCCGGCGCCTTGGTGTCGAGTTCTTTGCTGCCGATGCTGTTCACGGTTTCAGCCGCGCCGTACACGCCTTTCGGGTCGTCGAGGAAGCGCAGTTTCCACTTGGCGAACATCCAGTGCGGCACCCAACCGGTGACGGCAATGGATTCGTTTTTCTTCTCGGCACGGGTCAGCTCGGCGATCATGCCGGCGCCGGAACTGGCCTTGAGATTGTATTTATCGAGGCCGTAATCCTTGATCGCCTGATCGGTTTTGAGCATCACGCCTGAACCGGCGTCGATGCCGACGATGCGATTTTTGAAGGTGTCATCGGTTTTCAGGTCTTCGATCGACTTGGCTTTGACGTACTCCGGCACGATCAGGCCGATTTTTGCGTCCTTGAAGTTCGGGCCGTAATCGACGACCAGATCCTTGTTCTTCGCCCAGTACTCGCCATGGGTGACTGGCAACCAGGCCGAAAGCATGGCGTCGAGTTTGCCGGTGGCAACGCCCTGCCACATGATCCCGGTGGCGACGGCTTGCAGCTTCACGTCGTAGCCGAGTTTCTGCTTGATGACCTCGGCTGCCACGTGCGTGGTCGCAACGCTGTCGGACCAGCCGTCAACGTAACCGATGTTCAGGGTCTTGGTTTCCGCGCTGGCCAGTGTTGCGCCCATCGCAAGCGCCAGTGCGGCACCTGCGCTTAAAAGTCGTCGCATCTTCATCGTTACTTCCCCGAAATGCTGCGCCCGACGGATGACGGGCGGTATCAACGTATTGTTATGGTGCACAGCGCCCCCATCACGCCTGACCGCAAACTCGCACGAACATCAGTGGAGTGCTGACGCTTTGATCATCAACCTCACGCCGCACGCGACCTGCTCTGTCAGCGACCTCAAGACAACGAGAAACGACATCAGAAGGCCATTAACTGCCTCCGGATAATTGGCGCCAGACAATCCGCCCGAACTTTGCATGTCAAAATCATGCGGGCCACCAACCCCTGTATAAATGCAGGTAACATGCGTCGCTTTGCAGCCACTCGGCCTGACCATGTCCGCGACTTCCCGCTTCCCTTTCCTGCCTTATCTCTTCGCCTGCCTGCTTGGCCTGTTTGCCCTCGGCGGCTTTTGGTACGGCCTCGGCAAACCGGTGATCCTGCCGGACGCCGCAACGCCGACGCACAAACTGCAATGCGCCTCCTACACGCCGTTCGACAAGGACCAGTCGCCGTTCGACGTGCCGTTCAAGCTGCGCCCGGAGCGCATGGACGCCGACCTCGCGTTGCTGGCGACACGCTTTGAATGCATTCGCACCTATTCAATGACCGGCCTTGAAGCGTTGCCCGATCTGGCGCGCAAGCACGGTCTGAAATTGATGATCGGCGCCTGGGTCAACAGCAACCCGGTGGACACCGAAAAAGAAGTCGAGCTGCTGATCAAATCGGCCAACGCCAACCCGGACGTGGTCAGCGCGGTGATCGTCGGCAACGAAGCGCTGCTGCGCAAGGAAGTCACCGGCGCGCAACTGGCTCGCCTGATCAACAAGGTCAAGAGCCAGATCAAGCAACCGGTGACCTACGCGGATGTCTGGGAGTTCTGGCTCAAGCACCCGGAAGTCGCGCCGGCAGTGGATTTCCTGACCATTCATTTGCTGCCGTACTGGGAAGATGATCCCTCCAACATCGATGCCGCCCTGCACCACGTGGCAGAGGTGCGTCAGGTGTTCGGCAACAAATTCGCACCGAAAGACGTGATGATTGGCGAAACCGGTTGGCCCAGCGAAGGCCGCCAGCGTGAAACCGCCCTGCCGAGCCGGGTCAACGAAGCCAAGTTCATTCGTGGTTTTGTCGCCATGGCCGAGAAGGAAGGCTGGCATTACAACCTGATCGAAGCCTTTGATCAGCCCTGGAAACGGGCGAGTGAAGGCGCGGTCGGTGGCTACTGGGGACTGTTCGATGCGGATCGTCAGGACAAGGGTGTACTCGCCGGGCCAGTGACCAATGTGCCGTACTGGAAGGAATGGCTAGCGGTCGGTGGTTTGATTTTCCTCGCAACCTTGCTGCTGGGCGGTCGCGTGCGTACCACCCGCGCAGCCCTGGTGTTGCCGCTGCTGGGCGCTCTCGCCGCTTGCTCGATGGGCGCGTGGGGGGATCTGGCGCGCGTGACCACACGCTTTACCGGTGAATGGCTGTGGGTCGGTTTGCTGACGGTGTTGAATCTGCTGGTGTTGGCGCATGCTGCACTGACGCTCAGCGCGCGTACGGGTTGGCGTGAACGGGCGTTCAGTCTGCTGGAGCGGCGCGCCGGCTGGCTGGTCGCGGCGGCCGGGTTTGCGGCGGCAGTGATGATGCTCGAGATGGTCTTTGACCCGCGTTATCGCAGCTTCGCCAGCATGGCGTTTGTGCTGCCAGCGCTGGTTTACCTGTGCCGCCCGGTGAGCGTGCCGCGTCGAGAGATTGCCTTGCTGACGTTTATTGTCGGTGCGGGGATTGCGCCGCAGTTGTATCAGGAAGGTTTGCAGAATCAGCAGGCGTGGGGTTGGGCGTTGGTGAGTGGATTGATGGTGGCTGCGTTGTGGCGCTGCCTGCGCATTCGAAAGGACTGATCAAAAGCAAGATCAAAAGATCGCAGCCTTCGGCAGCTCCTACAAGGTGTACGCCATCTCAATGTAGGAGCTGCCGAAGGCTGCGATCTTTTCCATCAGGCGCTACGGGACTCGCGGACCAGACGCAACCCGGCAATCACCAGCGCAAACACCGCAAAAGTGGTGTTGTACAACGCCAGCGCCGGCAGCCCGAACACCAGCGCCAGCACCGCCAGCCACCACCCTGCCCGCCCGGGCAAGACGAAAGCGATCAGCGCCGCACCCAGCGCCGCCCAGCCCAGCACCTGGAAATGAATCATCAGCCCGAGGTTGGAACGCAGCTGGCATTCCCAACGGCTGGCCTCATCCACGCAGATGCCCACCCACTTGCCGTCCTCCATAAAGCCATAACGCGCGCCATAACTGGCGGCCAGCCATAGCGGCAACAGAACGAGCAGCAAAATCACGGGCAAGCGGCGGGACATGAAGCACTCCAATCTTGAGAAATCGGCGGCCAGCTTAATCTGCCGCCAGCCGTGTGCAAGCGCTAACAACAGTTAACTGTTCATTGAAGCGGTGCAAAGTGTATCGTCCAGCTACTATTACTCCGAATTCTGCCTGTTTGGTGCCGATGCATGGCACTTTGGCGCAAACCCGGTGGTCATAGCCTGCGAACTTCATTCGGCACCTTCCTCTAAGGGATCTAGTCATGCTCCGTTCCTTGCGCTTCGCCGCGCTGTTCAGCGGCCTTATTTTGAGTGCGTCCGCACTGGCGGTAGATATCGATGCCGCCAGTTATGGCTACCCCCTGACCAATCCGTTCGAGGCGACCATCGCCACGACCCCGCCGGATTTGCGCCCGGAATTGCCGCTGGACGACGACATCAATCAGTCGGATCGCAGCGTCACTTTGCGCCCGGAGCGTGCGTTTATCCTGCCGGACAATTTCTGGGCAGTGAAAAAACTCACCTACCGCATCGCCACGCAGGACAAGCCGGCGCCACTGATCTTCCTGATCGCCGGCACTGGCGCGCGCTATGACAGCACGCTCAACGAATACCTGAAAAAGCTCTACTACAAGGCCGGCTACCACGTCGTGCAGTTGTCCTCGCCGACCAGCTTCGACTTCATCAGCGCCGCCTCGCGCTTCGCCACCCCGGGCGTGACCAAGGAAGACGCCGAAGACATGTACCGGGTGATGCAGGCCGTGCGCGCGCAAAACCCGAAAGTGCCGGTCACCGAGTACTACCTGACCGGCTACAGCCTCGGCGCCCTCGATGCGGCATTCGTGGCGCACCTCGACGAGACGCGTCGCAGCTTCAACTTCAAGAAAGTCCTGCTGCTCAATCCGCCGGTGAACCTCTACACCTCGATCACCAACCTCGACAAGCTGGTCCAGACCGAGGTCAAGGGCATCAATAACAGCACCACGTTCTATGAACTGGTACTGAGCAAATTGACCCGCTACTTCCAGCAAAAAGGCTACATCGACCTCAACGATGCGCTGCTCTACGACTTCCAGCAGTCCAAACAGCACCTGACCAACGAACAGATGGCGATGCTGATCGGCACCTCGTTCCGCTTCTCGGCAGCCGACATCGCGTTCACCTCGGACCTGATCAACCGTCGCGGCCTGATCACCCCGCCGAAGTTTCCGATCACCGAAGGCACCAGCCTCACGCCGTTCCTCAAGCGTGCCCTGCAATGCGACTTCGACTGCTACCTGACCGATCAGGTGATTCCGATGTGGCGCGCACGCACCGACGGCGGCAGCCTGCTGCAACTGATCGATCAGGTCAGTCTGTATGCGCTCAAGGATTACCTGCATGACAGCCCGAAAATCGCCGTGATGCATAACGCCGATGACGTGATTCTCGGCCCCGGCGACCTCGGTTTCCTGCGCAAGACCTTCGGTGATCGCCTGACCGTTTACCCACTGGGCGGCCATTGCGGCAACATTAACTACCGCGTCAACAGCGACGCCATGCTGGAGTTCTTCCGTGGCTAAATATCTCCTGCTGATTGCAGCGCTCCTCTGCGCAGGCGTGGCCCAGGCCGACAACAGTAAGGCCAACGCACCCGTCGTGGTCGACAGCGACGGCTTCAAAGAGCCGCTGTCCAAACTGAAATTCAACCCGGGACTGGACCAGCGCGAATTCGAGCGTTCGACGCTCAACGCGCTGAACGTCTACGACCCGCTGGAATCGTGGAACCGTCGGGTTTACCACTTCAACTACCGCTTCGACCAATGGGTATTTCTGCCGGTGGTCGATGGCTATCGCTACGTCACGCCGAGTTTTGTGCGAACCGGTGTGAGCAACTTCTTCAACAACCTCGGCGATGTGCCGAACCTGTTGAACAGCCTGTTGCAGTTCAAAGGTCAGCGCTCGATGGAAACCACCGCGCGCCTGTTGCTCAACACCACCATCGGCATCGCCGGCCTGTGGGACCCGGCGACCGCCATGGGCCTGCCACGCCAGAGCGAAGACTTCGGGCAGACCCTGGGTTTCTACGGTGTACCGGGTGGCGCCTACTTCGTACTGCCGATCTTCGGCCCGTCGAACATTCGTGACACCGCAGGCCTCGCCGTGGATTTCACTGCCGAGTCGGCGATCAACTTCCTCAATGTTTCGGAAGTCAGCTCCAACCACCCGGAAGTCTGGGCCTTGCGCGCCGTCGATAAGCGCTACCAGACCAGCTTCCGTTACGGTCAGATGAACTCGCCGTTCGAGTACGAGAAAGTCCGTTACGTGTACACCGAAGCGCGTAAGTTGCAGATCGCCGAATAGTTTTCGGCAGAAACAAAAAAGGGCCATTCGATGCGAGTCGAATGGCCCCTTTTTTTAAGATCAAGGGATCGCAGCCTGCGGCAGCTCCTACAGGGTGTGCGCGATGCCCATGTAGGAGCTGCCGAAGGCTGCGATCTTTTAGCCCTTAACAGATTTCCAGATTTTGCCGACGATGGAAACCACCGCCAACACCACCGCCCCCGCGATGATCCCCGCCACGCCATTGAGCAACATCGGCACCGCAAACCCGGCACTGCCAGCCGCCGCACCTACGCCTTCAATCCAGTGATGAATCACCGGCACGCCGTGGGTGAGAATGCCGCCACCGACGAGAAACATCGCCGCCGTGCCGACCACCGACAGGGTTTTCATCATGTATGGCGCGGCGCTGAGGATGGCGCTGCCGACTTTTTTCGCCATCTGCCCAGGCTTCTGGGTCAGCCACAAACCGAGATCGTCGAGTTTGACGATACCCGCGACCAGGCCGTAAACCCCCACGGTCATGACGATGGCAATGCCCGACATCACGATCACTTGCTGGGTCAGCGAGGCATCCGCCACGGTACCCAACGTGATGGCGATGATTTCTGCCGACAGAATGAAGTCAGTGCGAATCGCGCCTTTGATCTTGTCCTTTTCGTACGCCACCAGATCGGTTGCAGGATCCGCCACGGCTTCTGTCAACTGCGCATGCCCGGCCTCCTCTTCAGCCTCGCTGTGGAGAAATTTGTGCGCGAGTTTTTCGAAGCCTTCGAAACACAGATACGCGCCACCGACCATCAACAACGGCGTCACCAGCCACGGCACGAACGCACTGATCGCCAGCGCCGACGGCACCAGGATCAGCTTGTTGACGAATGAGCCCTTGGCCACCGCCCAAACCACCGGAATTTCCCGCTCGGCACGCACGCCGGAGACTTGCTGGGCATTCAGCGCCAGGTCGTCGCCGAGCACGCCGGCGGTTTTCTTGGCGGCCATTTTGCTCATCAACGCCACGTCATCCAGAACGGTGGCGATATCGTCGACCAGCACCAGCAAACTGCTTCCTGCCATGAATCCTGTTTCCTTTTATGTATGAATGTTGCGAAGCATAACGCGACCACAGACCACACGGAGCATTCTTGAGCGCCGCGCGAGGCCGGTGCTACCATGCGCAACCGCCAGAACAGGCAAGGAACCACCGGGTTTATGAGCACAATCCGCGAGCGCAACAAAGAACTGATCCTGCGTGCCGCCAGTGAGGAGTTTGCCGACAAGGGCTTCGCTGCGACCAAAACCAGCGACATCGCCGCCAAGGCGGGATTGCCCAAGCCCAACGTCTACTACTACTTCAAGTCCAAGGAAAACCTCTATCGCGAGGTTCTGGAAAGCATCATCGTGCCGATCCTGCAGGCCTCGACCCCGTTCAATCCGGACGGCGTACCGAGTGAAGTGCTGAGCGGCTACATCCGCTCGAAGATCCGCATCTCCCGCGACCTGCCATTCGCCTCCAAGGTGTTCGCCAGCGAAATCATGCACGGCGCGCCGCATTTGAGCGCCGACCTGGTCGATCAGCTCAACGGCCAGGCCAAGCACAACATCGACTGCATCCAGAGCTGGATCGACCGCGGCCAGATCGCCCCGATCGACCCTAATCACCTGATGTTCAGCATCTGGGCCGCGACCCAGACCTACGCCGACTTCGACTGGCAGATTTCTGCGGTGACGGGGAAGGAGAAGCTGGACGAAGCGGATTATGAAGCAGCGGCGCAGACAATTATCCGGCTGGTACTGAAAGGGTGTGAGCCGGATCAGTAAGACTGCGTTCACCGCTTCGCGAGCAGGCTCGCTCCCACACTGGATCTGTGGCGTTCACAAATCCCCTGTGGGAGCGAGCCTGCTCGCGAATGGCGGCGCCACAGGAAATAAGCTCAAACCCAAATCGCATCCCACAGCGGATAGTCGCCAAGCTTATCCACCAAGCCTGCCCGCAACGGGTTGGCCACGACGTATCGAGCCAGCTTTACCAAGTCTTCTTCTTTGCGCAGTGCTCGGTCATGAAAGCCTGATTGCCAAATACTGGTGTCTCTACCCGTGGAGAGATTCAAGGCTTTGGTACTGAGGGATTTAGTGCGCTGCATCAATTCGCCAAGCGAACCGCTCTTCAATTCGATCAGCCAATGAAAATGATCTGGCATGACAACCCATGCCAGCGTGTTCGCAACTCCCTTTTCCTCTGCACCGCGAAATTGGCTAACGACCAATCGGCCCAGTGCAAAGTCGCTAAAAACAGGTTGTCTCCCCGCCGTATTGGTAGTCAGCAGGTAGATGCGGTTGTGTTCGGAGTAGCGACCGATGCGCAAGCGATGTGAAGCAGATAGATCAAGCATTCCTTTGCCTTTTCATATTGGTTTATGAAAAGGCTAGTTCTGTGAATGTCGGAGCAGGTGTCAGGTTTTTAGCAAGATGTGTTTTTGAGATCGTATTCGCGAGCAGGCTCGCTCCCACAAGGGATTCGGGCTATCCAGACATTTTGTGTCCGAGCACAAATCCAATGTGGGAGCGAGCCTGCTCGCGAAGACTTCAGTTCAGACGCTACAAAATCAAGCAGCCACCCCCGCATCCGCACGCAGGTCCAGCGCCTCCACCGCTTTGATCGCCACTTGCTCATCGATATCCGACAGATCGCCGCTAATCCCGATCGCGCCCAGCACGTTCCCCGCCTGATCACGAATCAACACACCGCCCGGTGCCGGCACGACGCTGCCCTGGCCCATGCTGTTCAGCGCGGCAATAAACGCCGGGCGTTGTTGCGCGTCGAGCGCCAGCAGGCGTGAGCCTTTGCCCAGAGCGATGGCGCCCCAGGCTTTGCCGATGGCGATGTTCGGGCGCAACAGGCTCGCGCCGTCTTCGCGTTGCAGGGTGATCAGGTGGCCGCCGGTATCGAGTACCGCGATGGTCAGCGGCGCGGCGTTGATGCCTCGCCCGGCCGTGATGGCTTCGTTGACCAGGTTAACTGCGACTTTCAAGGTTAAAGCGCTCATGGTGCCGTCCTCATTTTGTTATAGGGAAAGTCGGGGGGCTGCGGTTTTCTGCCGCAGCCCGATGCAACAAATAGAACACAATGAATTATTTTTTTGTATACAATAATTCTCGAAAAGCGCCACATGCGACGAAAAGCCACAGCAGAAACGGCTTCCGACGAATGAAACAGGCGCTTGAGAAAATGGATTGACCTGCGCCGTCCGCCGTGAATACACTCTGCGCAAAGCCACTTGTATACAATTACAAAACGTAAAGAGGCACAAAACCATGAGCAAAATGAGAGCAATCGAAGCCGCCGTTCTGGTGATGCGCCGTGAAGGGGTTGATACCGCTTTTGGCATCCCGGGCGCTGCCATCAACCCGCTGTACTCCGCCTTGCAGAAAATCGGTGGCATCGATCACGTCCTTGCTCGCCACGTTGAAGGCGCCTCGCACATGGCCGAGGGCTACACCCGCACCAAGGCCGGCAACATCGGCGTGTGCATCGGTACTTCCGGCCCTGCCGGTACCGACATGGTCACCGGGCTCTACAGCGCCTCGGCCGACTCGATTCCAATCCTCTGCATTACCGGCCAGGCACCCCGCGCCCGTATGCACAAGGAAGACTTCCAGGCTGTCGACATCACCAGCATCGTCAAGCCAGTCACCAAGTGGGCGACCACTGTTCTGGAACCGGGCCAAGTGCCTTACGCGTTCCAGAAAGCGTTCTTCGAGATGCGTTCCGGCCGTCCAGGCCCAGTGCTGATCGACCTGCCGTTCGACGTGCAGATGGCCGAAATCGAATTCGACATCGACGCTTACCAGCCGCTGCCATTGGCCAAACCGACCGCGACCCGCATTCAGGTCGAGAAGGCTTTGGCTCTGCTTGATCAAGCTGAGCGCCCACTGTTGGTAGCCGGCGGCGGCATCATCAACGCCGACGCCAGCGATCTGCTGGTTGAATTCGCTGAACTGACCGGCATCCCGGTGATCCCGACCCTGATGGGCTGGGGCACGATCCCGGACGATCACCCGCTGATGGTCGGCATGGTCGGTCTGCAAACTTCGCACCGTTACGGCAACGCGACGATGCTGAAATCCGACGTGGTGTTGGGGATCGGTAACCGTTGGGCTAACCGTCACACCGGTTCGGTTGACGTTTACACCGAAGGCCGCAAGTTCATTCACGTCGACATCGAAGGCACGCAGATCGGTCGTGTGTTCACGCCGGATCTGGGCATCGTTTCCGACGCCGCTGCCGCACTGACCGTGTTCATCGAAGTGGCCCGTGAATGGCAAGCCGCTGGCAAGCTGAAAAACCGCAGTGCCTGGCTGCAAGACTGCCAGCAGCGCAAAGCCAGCCTGCACCGCAAGACTCACTTCGACAACGTGCCGGTAAAACCGCAACGCGTTTACGAAGAAATGAACCAGGTGTTCGGCAAAGACACCTGCTACGTCAGCACCATTGGTCTGTCGCAGATTGCCGGCGCGCAGTTCCTGCACGTCTACAAACCGCGTCACTGGATCAACTGTGGCCAGGCAGGCCCGTTGGGCTGGACCATTCCGGCGGCGCTGGGTGTGGTGAAGGCCGATCCGAGCCGTAAAGTCGTGGCCCTGTCGGGGGACTATGACTTCCAGTTCATGATCGAAGAGCTGGCGGTCGGCGCTCAGTTCAAACTGCCGTACATCCACGTCGTGGTGAACAACTCGTACCTGGGTCTGATCCGTCAGGCACAGCGCGGCTTCGAAATGGACTACTGCGTGCAGCTGTCCTTCGATAACCTCAACGCGCCGGAACTCAACGGTTACGGTGTTGACCACGTTGCAGTGGCTGAAGGCCTCGGCTGTAAAGCGCTGCGTGTGTTCGAACCATCGGAAATCGCCCCTGCCCTGCGCAAGGCCGAACAGATGATCGAAGAGTTCAAGGTACCGGTGATCGTCGAGATCATTCTGGAGCGTGTGACCAACATCTCCATGGGTACCGAGATCAACGCCGTCAACGAGTTCGAAGACCTGGCGCTGGTCGGCAACGATGCGCCAACGGCGATTTCGCTGCTCGACTGATCCGCCATGGCCTGATGCTCCTGTAGGAGCTGCCGCAGGCTGCGATCTTTTGATCTTTGTTGTTAACAGATCAAGATCAAAAGATCGCAGCCTGCGGCAGCTCCTACACGGGGTCATCATCATTAATTTGCAACGGGAGACCACCATGCCGCGTTTCGCAGCCAACCTGTCCATGCTGTTCACCGAACAGGATTTCCTTGCCCGTTTCGACGCCGCCGCCAAGGCTGGTTTCAGCGGTGTCGAGTACCTGTTCCCGTACGACTTCAGCTCCGCTGAAATCAAGGCCAAGCTCGACGCCAACGGTCTGACCCAAGTGCTGTTCAACCTGCCCGCCGGTGACTGGGCCAAGGGCGAACGCGGTATCGCGTGTCTGCCGGATCGGGTCGAAGAGTTCCGCGCCGGTGTCGATCTGGCCATCGCTTACGCACAAGTGCTGGGCAACACCCAGGTCAACTGCCTGGCCGGTATTCGTCCGCAAGGCGTTGATGATGCAACCGTAGAAAAGACCTTCGTTGCCAACCTGAAATACGCCGCCGACAAGCTGCAGGCTGCGGGCATCAAACTGGTGATGGAAGCGATCAACACCCGTGACATTCCGGGCTTCTACCTGAACAACACGGCGCAAGCCCTGTCGATTCGCGAACAGGTCGGCAGCGCCAACCTGTTTCTGCAATACGACATCTATCACATGCAAATCATGGAAGGCGATCTGGCCCGCACCCTGCAATCGCACTTGGGCGAGATCAACCATGTGCAGCTCGCGGACAACCCGGGACGCAACGAACCAGGCACCGGTGAAATCAACTACCGCTTCCTGTTCGAACACCTTGACCGCATCGGTTATCAGGGTTGGGTGGGTTGCGAATACAAGCCGCTGACCACCACCGAAGCAGGCCTCGGCTGGCTGAAAACCCACAACGCAATCTAAGAACACTGCAAAACCCTGTGGGAGCGAGCCTGCTCGCGAATGCGGTGGTTCAGTCAACACGGATATTGAATGTTCCACCGCATTCGCGAGCAGGCTCGCTCCCACATAAAAGCAGCTCCCTTTTTGCTTGAAGCAGCAATAAAAACAAGAGGATTTTCTCATGGCTAAAATCGGATTTATCGGCACCGGCATCATGGGCCACCCAATGGCTTCGAACCTGCAGAAAGCCGGTCACAGCCTGTTCCTGTCGGCGCACCACGACGCCGCCCCGGCCGACCTGGTTGCCGCTGGCGCCGTCGCCCTGGCCAACCCGCGCGAAGTGGCGCAGGAAGCTGAATTCATCATCGTCATGGTGCCGGATACCCCACAGGTCGACGACGTCCTGTTCCGCGCTGACGGCGTTGCCGCCGGCCTGAGCAAAGGCAAAATCGTCATCGACATGAGCTCGATCTCGCCGACCGCCACCAAGGCCTTCGCCGCGAAGATCAACGAGAAAGGCGCGCAATACCTCGACGCCCCGGTTTCCGGCGGTGAAGTCGGCGCCAAGGCCGCGACCCTGAGCATCATGATCGGTGGCGACGCCGATGCCTTCGAACGCGCGCTGCCGCTGTTCCAGGCCATGGGCAAGAACATCACTCTGGTCGGTGGCAATGGCGACGGTCAAACCGCCAAGGTCGCGAACCAGATCATCGTTGCGTTGAACATTCAGGCCGTTGCTGAAGCCCTGCTGTTCGCTTCGAAAAACGGTGCTGATCCGGCCAAGGTGCGTGAAGCACTGATGGGTGGTTTCGCTTCCTCGAAGATTCTTGAAGTGCACGGCGAGCGCATGATCAAAGGTACATTCGATCCAGGCTTCCGCATCAGCCTGCACCAGAAAGACCTGAACCTGGCCCTGCAAGGCGCCAAAGAGCTGAACATCAACCTGCCGAACACCGCCAACGCCCAGCAAGTGTTCAGCACCTGCGCAGCCATCGGTGGCAGCAACTGGGACCACTCGGCGCTGATCAAAGGTCTGGAACACATGGCCAACTTCTCGATCCGCGACAAAAAATAAAGCCTGCGCAAACCCTGTGGGAGCGAGCCTGCTCGCGAAAGCGGTTGCACATTCAACATCCATGTTGGCTGACACACCGCCTTCGCGAGCAGGCTCGCTCCCACAAGGGTTCCGAGTTGCCCTTTCGAATAACAAGAATTCCGGGAGCCCGCCATGTCGGTCGATCCGCAACAACTGCTGCGCGAGCTGTTTGCCACAGCCATCGACGCGGCCCATCCGAACCAGGTTCTCGAAGCCCATCTGCCCGCTGATCGCAGCGGCCGGGTGATCGTCATCGGCGCCGGTAAAGCCGCCGCCGCGATGGCGCAAGTGGTCGAGCGCAGCTGGCAAGGTGAAGTCTCCGGCCTCGTGGTGACCCGTTACGGTCACGGCGCCCCCTGCGAAACAATCGAAGTGGTCGAAGCCGCGCACCCGGTGCCGGACGCTGCCGGTCTGGCCGTGGCCAAACGCGTACTCGAGCTGGTCAGCAACCTGACTGAAGACGACCGCGTGATCTTCCTGCTCTCCGGTGGTGGCTCTGCCCTGCTGGCGTTGCCGGCCGCCGGCATCACCCTCGCCGACAAGCAGTCGATCAACAAAGCCCTGCTCAAATCCGGCGCGACCATCGGCGAGATGAACTGCGTGCGCAAGCACCTCTCGGCGATCAAGGGTGGCCGCTTGGGTAAGGCCTGCTGGCCTGCCACTGTCTACACCTACGCGATTTCCGATGTACCCGGCGACCTCGCTACGGTCATCGCTTCCGGCCCGACCGTGGCCGACCCAAGCACCTCCGCTGAAGCGCTGGCGATCATCAAACGCTACGGCATCGAGATCCCGGCGTCGGTACGCACCTGGCTGCAAAGCCCTGAGTCGGAAACCGTCAAACCCGGCGATCCAAGCCTCGCCCGCAGCCACTTCCAGTTGATCGCCCGCCCGCAGCAATCGCTGGATGCCGCTGCGGTGAAATGCCGTCAGGCCGGGTTCAGCACGCTGATCCTCGGCGACCTCGAAGGTGAATCGCGCGAAGTGGCGAAAGTCCACGCCGGCATCGCCCGCCAGATCATCAATCACGGCCAGCCACTGGCGGCGCCGTGCGTGATTCTCTCCGGCGGCGAAACCACCGTGACCGTGCGCGGCAATGGCCGTGGCGGACGCAACGCCGAGTTCCTTCTGAGCCTGACCGAAAACCTCAAAGGCCAGCCCGGCGTCTATGCCCTGGCCGGTGACACCGACGGCATCGACGGCTCGGAAGACAACGCCGGCGCGATCATGACCCCGGACAGCTACGCCCGCGCCGCCGCCCTCGGTTTGAGCGCCAGCGACGAGCTGGATAACAACAACGGCTACGGCTATTTCGCGGCGCTCGATGCGCTGATCGTCACCGAGCCGACCCGCACCAACGTCAACGACTTCCGCGCCATTCTGATCCTTGAGAGCTCCAAATCATGACGCCTGATAAAAAGGTCAAAATCCTCGCCACCCTCGGGCCTGCCGTCGACGGCATCGAAGACATCCGTGAACTGGTCGAGGCCGGGGTCAATATCTTCCGCCTGAACTTCAGCCACGGCGATCACGCCGACCACGCCAAGCGCTATCAGTGGATCCGCGAAGTCGAGCGCCAGCTTAACTATCCGCTGGGCATTCTGATGGACTTGCAGGGGCCGAAACTGCGCGTCGGCAAGTTCGCTGACGGCAAGGTGCAGTTGCATCGCGGTCAGGCATTTCGCCTGGATCTGGACGCGACACCGGGCGATGAGCGCCGGGTGAATCTGCCGCACCCAGAGATCATTGCTGCGCTGGAAGCCGGCATGGATTTGCTGCTCGATGACGGCAAATTGCGTCTGCGCGTAGTCACCAAGTACGACGATGCGATCGATACCACCGTGCTCAATGGCGGCGAACTGTCGGATCGCAAAGGCGTCAACGTGCCGCAAGCGGTACTCGACCTCAGCCCGCTGACCGCCAAGGATCGCCGCGACCTGAGCTTCGGTCTGGAACTGGGTGTGGACTGGGTCGCGCTGTCGTTTGTGCAGCGTCCGCAAGACATCATCGAAGCCCGCGCATTGATCGGCGACAAAGCCTTTCTGATGGCGAAAATCGAGAAGCCTTCCGCCGTTGAACAGCTGCGCGAAATCGCTGAATTGAGCGACGCGATCATGGTGGCTCGCGGCGACCTCGGCGTCGAAGTGCCGGCCGAAAGCGTGCCGCAGATTCAGAAAAACATCATCACCACCTGCCGCGAACTGGGCAAACCGGTGGTGGTGGCGACGCAAATGCTCGAGTCGATGCGCTTCTCCCCTGCCCCGACCCGCGCCGAAGTGACAGACGTTGCCAACGCCGTGGCCGAAGGCGCCGATGCGGTGATGCTGTCGGCGGAAACCGCGTCCGGCGAATACCCGCTGGAAGCCGTGCAGATGATGAGCAAGATCATCCGCCAGGTAGAGAACGGCCCGGATTATCAGACTCAGCTCGACGTCAGTCGGCCGAAAGCTGAAGCGACCGTTTCCGATGCGATCAGCTGCGCGATCCGTCGCATCAGCAACGTGCTGCCGGTGGCGGTGCTGGTCAACTACAGCGAGTCCGGCGCGTCGAGTTTGCGTGCCGCGCGGGAACGGCCAAAAGCGCCGATCCTCAACCTGACGCCGAACCTGCAGACGGCACGGCGTCTGAGCGTGGCGTGGGGGATTCACTCGGTGGTCAACGATCGCTTGCGTCAGGTCGACGAAGTCTGCTCGACCGCGCTGGAAATCGCCCAGGCGCAAGGCATGGCCGAGCGTGGCGACACGCTGCTGATCACTGCCGGTGTGCCGTTTGGTCAGCCGGGGTCGACTAACTCGCTGCGGATCGAAACATTGATCTAAGCAACACCTTTTTATGCTCAAAAAGCAGCTGTGGGAATAGAGGTTATTCCTTCAATTAAATGCTTGAGTGCCACAACTGGCCTCTTCGCGAGCAAGCCCGCTCCCACAGTTGATTTGTGTGCATCACAAACTCAATGACTGAACAAAGATTAAATGTGGGAGCGGGCTTGCTCGCGAAGAAGGCAACTCGGTTTCACTGACTTTCAGAACTGCCATGCCTGCCAATCATTTCAACACCCACTGCCCCGACTGGGCCGAGGCTTTGCTCAACGGTTTCAGTCAAATATTCCTCCAGCGCCATCCGCTGTGCGGCCTGTTGTGCCTGTTGGCGATCCTGCTGACCGCGCCGGTGCTGTTCGCCGGTGCGCTGCTCGGTGCCGTCGCCGGTTTGCTCACCGCGCAACGCCGCAATTACGCCAAGGCTGATCGCCAGGCCGGGTTGTTCAGCTACAACGGCGTGCTGCTCGGCCTGCTGCTGAGCCTGTATTTCCCGTGGTCGCCAATGCTGCCACCACTGATTCTCGCCGCTGGCGGTTTGAGTGCGATGGTCACACAGCAATGGCTCAAATATGTGTACAGCAGCCGATCGATTCCGGCTTACACCTCGCCGTTCGTGGCCATGAGTTGGGTGTTGCTGATGTTCGCCGAGCCGTCGACGCCAATGGCGCCTATCGAGATGAACACGTGGAACCTGCTCGCCGCCGAACTGCGTGGCTTGGGCCAGGTAATGTTCCTCGGCCACCCACTGGCCGGCGCGCTGATCGCCATCGGTTTGCTGATCGCTGATCGCCGGGCCTTTTGCTGGGCGTTGCTGGCGTCGCTGATCGGCCTCGGCTCCAGTCTGCTGCACCACGAAACCAGCGCTGCGCTTTTAGGTCTGGGCAGCTACAACGCCGTACTGGCCGCCCTCGCCTTCTCTTCGCAACGTCAACAACCGTGGTTGCCGCTGCTCGGCATCGTCCTCGCGTTGCTGGTGACGCCGCTGTTTGCCGCCATCGGCCTGGCCACTTTGACCGCGCCGTTCATCCTCGCCGGCTGGCTGATCCGCGCCGGCATCCAGATGCTCGGTAAAACCCCGGTCGAGCATGCGCCTTGCGCTCATGGGGAGAATCAACCTAGGCTGCGCTGATCTTCGATTCAGGCGTTTTCCATGGACAGCAGCAACAGTTGGCGTGAACGGCTCTACGTCATGATTTTCCAGAGCGACACCCTCGCCGGGCGTCGCTTCGACGGCATCCTGCTGTTGATCATCCTCGCCAGTCTGGTGATCGTGATGCTCGACAGCATCGACAGCATTCACCGCAACTACGCCGACGTGCTGGCCTACATCGAGTGGGGCTTCACGATCATCTTCCTCGGCGAGTACATCCTGCGCCTGTACTGCTCACCGAAGCCGCTACGCTATGCCTTCAGCTTTTACGGGCTGGTGGATTTGCTGGCAATTGTGCCCGGCATCCTCGCCCTGTATTACAGCGATGCGCAGTACCTGCTGATCATCCGGATCATCCGCATGCTGCGGATCTTCCGCGTGCTCAAGCTCAGCCCGTACCTCAAACAAGCCAACTATTTGATGTCGGCGCTGCGCGGCAGCAAGCAGAAGATCGTCGTGTTTCTGGTCAGCGTCTGCACGCTGGTGACGGTGTTCGGCACGCTGATGTACGTGATCGAAGGCCCGGAGCATGGCTTCACCAGCATTCCCAAAGGCATCTATTGGGCGATCGTCACGTTGACCACGGTGGGCTTCGGCGACATCGTGCCGAAGACCCCGCTGGGCCAGGTGATTTCGTCGCTGGTGATGATCACCGGTTACTCGATCATCGCCGTGCCGACGGGGATTTTCACCGCCGAACTGGCCAATGCCATGCGCGGCGAACAGCTGCAACACGACTGCCCGGTGTGCAAGAAAAATAGCCACGAACACGGCGCGGCGTTCTGCTCGCGATGCGGTAATGCGCTGTTCAAGAAACTGGAATAAGCAAAGAGCTTTTTAATCTTTAAACGACTATGCACACCCCGTTATAGTCGTGGCAATTAAACATCACCCCCCTGTAGGAGCTGCCGCAGGCTGCGATCTTTTGATCTTGATCTCATAAAACCAGATCAAAAGATCGCAGCCTGCGGCAGCTCCTACATAAACAGATAACAAGGAATGCGCAGTGAAAAAACTCTTTGGCGCCTCACTTCTCGCCGCTGGCCTGGCCTTGGCCAATATCGCTCAGGCAGCCCCGACGCTGCTCAACGTTTCCTACGACGTGATGCGCGATTTCTACAAGGACTACAACACTGCGTTCCAGAAACACTGGCAGGCCGAGCACAACGAAAACATCACCGTGCAGATGTCCTTCGGCGGTTCGAGCAAGCAAGCGCGCTCGGTGATCGACGGCCTGCCGGCTGACGTCATCACCATGAACATGGCCACCGACATCAACGCCCTCGCCGACAACGGCAAACTGGTTCCGGAAAACTGGGTCACGCGTCTGCCGAACAACAGCGCGCCATTCACCTCCGCCACCGTGTTCATCGTGCGCAAAGGCAACCCGAAAGCCCTGAAAGACTGGCCGGATCTGCTCAAGGACGGCGTGCAAGTGATCGTGCCAAACCCGAAAACCTCGGGTAACGGCCGCTACACCTACCTGTCGGCTTGGGGTTATGTGCTGAAGAACGGTGGTGACGAGAACAAGGCCAAGGATTTCGTCGGCAAACTGTTCAAGCAAGCGCCGGTACTGGACACCGGTGGCCGTGCGGCGACCACCACGTTCATGACCAACCAGATCGGCGACGTGCTGGTGACCTTCGAAAACGAAGCGGAAATGATTGCCCGCGAGTTTGGTCGTGATCAGTTTGAAGTGATTTACCCAAGCGTTTCGGCTGAGACTGAGCCACCGGTGTCCGTGGTCGACAAAGTGGTCGACAAGAAAGGTTCGCGTGCAGCGGCTGATGAGTACCTGAAGTACCTGTGGTCGCCGGAAGGCCAGGAGATTGCTGCGGCGAACTACCTGCGTCCGCGTGATCCGGCGGTGCTGGCGAAGTACACCGATCGTTTCCCGAAAGTTGATTTCCTCTCGGTTGAGAAGACCTTTGGTGACTGGCGTACGGTGCAGAAGACGCACTTCAATGACGGCGGTGTTTTCGATCAGATCTATACCGGCCAGTAACACCTGATCCTCTGTAGGAGCTGCCGAAGGCTGCGATCTTTTGATCTTGATCTTAAATACAAGATCAAAAGATCGCAGCCTTCGGCAGCTCCTACAGGGGGATTGTGTTTAGGCGATTACATCGGTGGGGTGACGCCGTCCTTGCCGGCGGAGATCGATTGCGCTGTCAGCGTGCCGTCCGCACTTTGCGTGACGAAGGTGACGATCTTCACTCCAACCTTCAGCAAGCTTCTATCGCCCGGCGTCAGATTGACGATCGGCACATCCTCCGGCACCAGGATCTTCTGTTGCCCGCCCTTGTAGTTCACCGTCAGCACCCGCCCGTTGCTCACCACCAGATCGCCGACGCTGCCATTGGTCATGCTGCTGCCCTTGGCCAGATCGAACGGCCGATGACCATCGCCACTTCCAGCCAATTCCGGCGGAAACACATGCACTTCCAGCGCCTTGAGCGTGCCGTCCTCCTGCGGCATCGCTGCCGAACCGATGTAGCTGCCGGGTTTGATGTCTTCGATATTGGCCAAGGTGACGCCGCGAACTTTGGTGTCGCCGGTCAACTGGATCACCACGTTCTCGCCGCTGTTGACGTGGACTTTCAAGGTATCGGCGCTGACCCCGGTGATCTCGCCGCGCACACCGAGGCGCATGCCCGGGGCATCGGCAGCCTGCACGCTCGTCGCGCCCAGCAGGCTGATCAGGACAATCGTTGCGGTGTGGCGAAGCCTCTGACGAAACATTGCAATCCTCCGGTGATGAACGTTGAACAAGCCGATGCAAACATAAGCACGCTATCGAAGAAGATGTAAGTGAATGTATCATCGACCCTCAACGGCCGGACGCAAGGTCCGCCGATGGATGACATGCCGAGCGCTCCCTGTAATTCCGCAATGGAATAACTGATATCAACCGACGGCGTCTTCTGCCCTCGCGGTTTGTCCCTTAGCCTCACTGCATTCCCTTTCGCTGGATCGAGAAACCTTATGACCGCCACAACTCACGCAATGACCCGGGGCATGGTGCTGCTGTTCGCCTTCTGCTGCGGCGCCATCGTCGCCAACATCTACTACGCGCAGCCGATCATAGGCCTGATCGCGCCGGACATCGGCCTCTCCGACACCATGGCCAGCTTCATCGTCTCGCTGACGCAGATCGGTTATGCGCTGGGCCTGTTCTTCCTGGTGCCGCTGGGCGATCTGCTGGAGAACCGCCGGTTGATGATCATCACCACGGTGGTGGCGATTGCCAGCCTGCTGGCAGCGGCGTTTACCGATCAGCCGAATGTGTTCCTGCTGATCTCGTTGCTGGTGGGTTTCAGTTCGGTGTCGGTGCAGATCCTGATTCCACTGGCGGCGCATCTGGCGCCGGAAGAGTCCCGTGGCCGTGTGGTCGGCGGGATCATGGGCGGCTTGTTGCTGGGCATTCTGCTGGCTCGGCCAGTGTCGAGTGTGGTTGCCGACCACTTCGGCTGGCGGGCGATGTTCATGATTGCCGCCGCGTTGATGGCGGCGATCAGCGTGGTCCTGGCGCTGACCGTGCCCAAGCGTCAACCGGATCACAGCGCAACGTATGGCCAACTGCTCGGCTCGTTGTGGACGCTGCTGCGCCAGCAACCAGTACTGCGCCAGCGCGCGTTTTATCAAGGCTGCATGTTCGCCACGTTCAGCCTGTTCTGGACCGCCGTGCCGCTGGAACTGGCGCGCAACCATGGCCTGTCGCAAAGCGAGATCGCGATCTTCGCCCTGGTCGGCGCCATCGGTGCCATCGCCGCGCCGATCAGCGGCCGCCTGGCGGATGCCGGTCACACCCGCATCGCTTCGTTGCTGGCCATGATCTTTGCCAGCCTGAGCTTCCTGCCCGCCTTCATCCATCCGGCCTACAGCGTCATCGGCCTGGCCGTGACCGGCGTGGTATTGGACTTCTGCGTGCAGATGAACATGGTGCTTGGCCAGCGCGCGGTGTATTCGCTGGACGCGAAAAGCCGTGGTCGCCTCAACGCGCTGTACATGACCAGCATCTTTATCGGCGGCGCGTTCGGCTCGTCGGTGGCCAGTGCGGTGTATGAACATGGCGGCTGGTTGTGGATCGTGATCGTCGGCAGTGTGTTTCCGCTGTTGGCGTTGTTGCGGTTTTTGAGTGTGACTGAAAGGCGTTCTCTGGCTGCTGCCTGAAACAAAAAGCTTCGCGAGCAAGCTCCCACATTGGCACTGTGGCTACAGGTCAAATGCAGGAGCTGCCGAAGGCTCGGGCCGCGATCGGACGATCTCTTGATCTTGCCTTAAAAAGATCGCAGCCTGCGGCAGCTCCTACACAGGTTATTCACTGAGCCTGGGGGACCGATGACGCTTAATAGCGAACCAGTTTCTCCATCGCCGCATCCGCCAGAAAGGAGGAGCGGCTTTTGACGTTGTGTTCGCGCACATAACGATCGATTCGCTGGATCACGTAACCGGGGAGTGTCACGTTGACCTTCTCGGTCTTGCCGAGATACGGCGAGATATCCAGCTCCAGCATGCCCCAGCCCATGTCGGCAAATTCCGGGTTGTTGCGATGCGCCGCTGCAGAAGTGGGCATCGGGATCGCCTCTGCGCTCGCCACTATCTCTTGCAGCATGATGTGGGCGATTTCAACCGCCGCATTGTAGGCATCTTCAAAGCTATCCCCTGCCGTAACGGCGCCGGGAATATCGGGGATCTGAATACCGATGGCAGTATTTTCGTCGCCCCATTCAATGCAGATTGGATATTGCATTATGGATCTCCTTGGTAACTGGCTGGCGGGTTGTACAGCCCGGCACGCCTCCTGATGCTTTTGACCGTCCCCAGTGGCAAATCCTTTTTCGGGTGAGGGACGGGAATCGTGTACGGGTTGTATCGGTGAGTGAAGATGTGATGACTGCCAGTGATCCGATCCAGCACCCATCCAGCCTCCTCCAGCTCCTTGATCAATTGCCTGCTCTGCACCAATCGCCTCCTTGGCCTGGTCTTTTAAAAATAACCCTAGAGTTATCTTTACTCAAGCACAGAAAACCGCAAAGCGACGTCCGGTTGTTTTGCAGAGTGTGAGTTTTCATTCATTCCCCCTGAGCATGAATGCTATGCCTTGCACCTGCGTTCCACTGCGCGCACCTGACGGTCACTCTTGAACCCAGCCACTACCGGCGCTTCTTCAGGACTTTCGACCATGACTCTGCAAGCAAAACTCGATGCCTTCAAAGCTGACTTCAAGGCCGGCAAACCGCCTTACAACGCCCCTGCCGACATCCACCCGGTGATGGAGCGCGCCACCGCCGAATTGATCGCCTCCGGCGCCGCCAGTCGTGCCTTGAAAGTCGGTGACATCGCACCGCTGTTCACTCTCAAAGACCCTGAGGGCAACGCGGTCTCGTCCGCCGATCGGCTGGCGCAGGGGCCGTTGGTGCTGACGTTTTATCGGGGTGTCTGGTGCCCGTACTGCAACATGGAGCTGCAAGCATTGCAGGCTTTTCTGCCGGCAATTCAGGACGCCGGGGCAAGCCTGCTGGCGATTTCGCCGCAGATCGCCGCCAACAGTCGCAAGTCGCAACGCATCAACGAACTGCAATTCCCGATCCTCAGCGATCCGCGCAATGACGTCGCCGCAGCCTTCGGCCTGCGCTTCGAATTGCCGCCCTACCTGATCGAGCTGTACAAGAATCTGCGCAATGACCTGCCGACCTTCAACGATGATCCGGCCTGGACCTTGCCGATGCCGGCGCGCTATGTGATCGGTCAGGACGGCGTGATTCGTTACGCCGAGGTCAACCCGGATTACACTCAGCGTCCCGAGCCTGACGCGATGCTGGATGCATTGCGCGGCTGAATCGATGACCTGCCCTGGAGTTGCCATGACCCGACGTACTTTCCTCATCACCGGTGCCAGCAAAGGCATTGGCCGGGCGCTGGCCGAACATCTCGACCGCGCCGGGCATCGCGTGGTGGGGATCGCTCGCCAGCCGGATCTGAGCTTTCCGGGAATTCTGTTTCCACTGGACCTGAGCGATCGCCAGTTGACCGGTGAGGTCCTCGCAGAACTGGCGCGCACGTATGAGTTCGACGGGCTGGTGAACAACGTCGCACTGGTGCGCCCGCAGGCGTTGGGCGATATCGATCTGGACGCCTTCGACGACGTGATGCGGTTGAATCTGCATTCCGCGTTGCAGGCGACGCAGGCGCTGCTGCCGGGAATGCGCACGCGCGGTTGGGGTCGGGTGGTAAACATTTCCAGCCTGACGGTGCTGGGCATCACCCAGCGCACGGCGTATGCAGCGGCGAAAGCGGCGCTGGTCAGCTTCACCCGCTCGTGGGCGCTGGAGCTGGCGCAGACCGGCATCACCGTGAACGCAGTGGCACCGGGACCGACCGAAACCGAACTGTTCCGCGCCAACAATCCGCCGGGCAGCGAGGGTGAGGCGCGCTATCTGGCCGGGGTGCCGATGGGACGCCTGGGGCAGCCGGAGGAGATTGCCTCGGCGATTGCGTTTCTGTTGTCCGAGCAAAGCGGCTTCATCACTGGGCAAACCTTGTTCGTCGATGGCGGCGCCTCGGTCGGTAAAGCCGCCTTCTGATCAACACCCCAAATCCTCTGTGGGAGCGAGCCTGCTCGCGAATACGGTATGTCAGACACATTGATGTTGCTGATACACCGCTTTCGCGAGCAGGCTCGCTCCCACATGGATCCACGATAAGGAGCATTGATGGACCGCCTCGCCGCCATGGAAACCTTCGTCTGTGTCGTGGAAACCGGCTCGTTTTCCGCCGCCGCCCGGCGCCTGAACATCGGTCAGCCCGCCGTATCAAAGACCATTGCCGCGCTGGAAAAACGTCTGGCCGTCAGCCTGCTCCTGCGCTCGACGCGCGGCCTGACCCCGACCGAAGCCGGGCTGGCTTTTTTCGAGCGGGCCAAACGTGCGCTCGAAGAAGCCGACGAGGCTGACAACGCTGCCCGCGGCATCGCCAGTGGCCTGAGCGGCAACTTGCGCATCAGCGCCGCCGTGACTTTCGGCCGATTGCACATCGTGCCGCAACTGGGGCCGTTCCTCGATCAGCATCCACAACTGAACATCGACCTGATGCTCGACGACCGCAACATCAACCTGGTCGAAGAAGGCATCGACGTGGCCCTGCGCATGGGTGCACTCACCGATTCGGGCCTGACCGCTCGCAAGATCGCCGATTGCCGCCGTGTGGTCCTCGGCACACCGGCCTACTTTGCCAGACACGGCGAGCCAAGCTGCCCCGCCGAATTGAGCAAACATCAGGCGGTCGTCTACAACCTCGGCGGCGGCACCACCTGGGAGTTTGCCAAAGGCTCTGAGAAACAATCGGTGATCCTCAGCGGACGTTTGCGCGTCAGCGCGGCCGAGGGCGTTCGCGAAGCCGTACTGGCCGATCAGGGCCTGACCCTCGCCTCCGAATGGATGTTCGCCCCGGAACTGGCCAGCGGCGCGGTGAAAACAGTTATGCACGACTGGACCCTGCCCGACCTGGATTTATGGGCAGTGTTTCCAACGGGGAGAATGGCCAGTGCCAAGGCGCGGGCGTTTGTTGAGTATGTGCAGGGGGTGTTGGCCAGTTGAACAGCAAGATCAAAATATCGCAGGCTTCGCCAGCTCTTACAGTACGGCAAGTGCAAAGCCTCTAAAAAAACGGCGATCCGAAGATCGCCGTTTTCGTTTTACTGCCCGAACTGCTTGCCCAGCCCCGGTGGCACGCCGTGGATGTTGGTGTCTTCCCACGGGCCGTTAGGGCTGATCGAGCGGCTCCAGCCGTTGTTCCAGCGGTAGTAGGTGCGCTGGCGGTAGAAGGTGTTGGTCTGGTCGTCGAGGACGTAGACGCCGAGTTTCTGGTCCCAGTGGCTGTTGCCGCCCGGTGGTGGGGCGAAGCTGGCCGAGGTGCGCTGGACCGGTTTGGCCGGTTTCGCCGGAATGCTTTTGCCAGGCGCAGGCGAGGTCGACGGGGTCGGGCTCGGTTGCGACGGCGGGATCGGCGGCAGGTGGGTGGTCGGTTCCGGTCGTTGCACCGCACATGCACTCAAGCCCAGGGCCAGTGTGAGGACTGTGATTCGGGCGATGGTGTGCATGGCGGTGCTTTCCTGTTGTGCCCGGTTATTGGTCCGGGCTGTCGATGGTCAGTTTTTGTGGCGCGGTGGTGCTGCTGGCCAGCGGGCCGCTGCGACCCACCCACTCACCGGCGGTCGGTTGACCAGCCCGTGAGACGCGCGCAACCAGTTGGACTTCAGGGAAGTTCGACAGTTTCAACTGCGGCATCATTGCGTCGGCATCACCCAGTTCGACGGTCACCGGCAGATCCGCCACGGTCAGGCGCTTGGCTGCCAGCGGCGCTGGTGGGCCGGACGTCGCGCGAGCGAAGATGAACACGCTGTCGCCCGGTTGCACTTTGCCTTTGAGCTCGCTGGCCAGATCGACGCTGACTCTCAACAGTGCGGCTTTCGCAGCTACAGGTGCCTCAGCGACTTTGCCACCGCTGGCTTCCAGACGTTCGGCGGCGCGCTTGATCCCGCCTTGCAGCGCGTCACGGGATTTGTCGTCCGGTGGCAGTTGCGCGAGCAGACGGTTCCAGTAATCGATGGCTTGCTGATAACGCTCGCCTTCGAACGCGGCGATGCCGAGCAGACCGAGGCTGGTGACTTCTTTCGGATCGGCCTTCAGCGCTTCGTCGGTCAGCGTCTGGATCTTCGCCGACCATTTCTTGCCGTCGGCGAAATACTGCGCCTGCGCCCACTGCCCGAGCAGTTCCGGCTGACGACCAGCCAGATTGGCGGCGCGTTCGAACATCTTCGCCGCATCCGCCGGACGCTCTTGCGCCATGTAGGTACGGCCGAGGAAGTACAGGCCTTCAGCGGAATCCGGTTGCGCCGCGACAGCACGCTCCAGACGCTGGGTCATCTCTTCCATCGACTGCGGCGCCTGGGCGAATTCGCGGGTCAGTTCGACCTTGTCGGCGGCGCCGAAATGCATATAGAGACCCAAGCCCAGCACTGGCACCAATACGGCGGCCAACAACGGCAACGGTTTACCCAGCTTCGACACTCGTGGCGCAGCAACGCCTTCGGTATCCGCCAGCAACTCACGTGCAGCCTCGGCACGACCGCTGTCCATTTGCGCAGCGTCGAGCACGCCTTCAGCCTGTTGCGATTGCAACTCGGCGACACGCTCCTGATACAGCGCAACGTTCAGGGCAGTACGATCCTCTTCACGCTGGGCGCGGCGTTCACGCAGAACCGGGATCAGCAGAAAACTCAGGGCGACCAGAAGCAACAGCCCTGCGGCAAGCCAGAAATCAATCATTCTTGGTTTTTATCCAACAGTTGGTCGAGGCGCTGACGCTCTTCGATGGACAGCGCTTGCGGGGTCTCGGCGCGCTGGCCGCGACGACGGCGGACGATCACCGCGATTACCACCAAACCACCGAGCAACAAACCGGCCGGGCCAAACCACAGCAGCGCGGTCTTGGCATTCAGCGCCGGTTTGTAGCGGACGAAATCACCGTAGCGATCCACCATGAAGTCGATGATCTGCTGGTTGTCCTTGCCCTCGCCGAGCATGCGGAAAATCTCTTTGCGCAGGTCAGCGGCAATCGGCGCGTTGGAGTCGGCGATGTCCTGGTTCTGGCATTTGGGGCAGCGCAGTTCCTTGGTCAGCTCGCGGAAACGCTCGCGATCGCCTTCTTTGGCAAACTCGTAGGTGTCGATCGCGGCATGCGCCACGCCGACCAGACTCAAGCCCAATACCAGCGCAGCTAGAAAGCGCTTCATGGCTTGGCCTCATCGACCAGCGCCTGATACTTGGCCGCGAGTTTTTCGCGCCAGACTTGTTCATCGATCACCCCGACGTACTTGTCGCGAATGATGCCCTTGGCGTCGATAAAGAAGGTTTCCGGCGCACCGTAGACACCGAGATTCAAGCCCAGCGAGCCTTCGTCATCACGGATGTCCAGCACGTACGGATTGTGGAATTCGGCCAGCCACTTCAAGGCATCGGCGTTGGTGTCCTTGTAATTGATGCCGTAGATCACCACGCCGCGCTCGGCGAGTTTGTTCAGCACCGGATGCTCGACCCGGCAGGAAATGCACCAGGTTCCCCAGACGTTGACCAGTGCCGGTTTGCCGAGAATGTCAGCCTTGGTCAGGCTCTTGTCGCCCTGCACGTTTGGCAGGGAAAACTCCGGGAACGGCTTGTTGATCATCGCCGACGGCAGCTCCGCCGGATCGAGGTACAGACCGCGATAAAGAAATACCGCCACCAGCAGGAAAATCGCCAATGGCACCAGCATCAACCAACGTCTCATGCAGCCGCTCCCGTCATGCCCAGGGCTTCACGCACCTTGGCTTTCACCTTGACCCGATAACGTCGATCCAGCGCCGCCAGCAAACCACCGAACCCGGTGAGCAGACCGCCGAACCAGATCCAGCGCACGAACGGTTTGACGTGCACGCGCACGGCCCAGGCGCCGTTTTCCAGCGGTTCGCCGAGGGCGACATAAAGGTCGCGGGTGAAACCGGCGTCGATCCCGGCTTCGGTCATCACCGAGTTCTGCACGGTGTACAGACGTTTTTCCGGGTGCAGCACGCTGACTTCCTTGCCGTCACGAATAACGCGAATCGTGCCTTTGTCGGACGTAAAGTTCGGCCCTTCGAAGTGTTTGGCGCCTTCGAAGATGAAGTGATAACCGGCCAGGTCCATTGACTCGCCCGGCGCCAGACGCAAGTCGCGTTCGGCACTGTTCTGGCTCGACAACACCACGCCCAACGCGCAAACAGCGATGCCGAGGTGGGCGATCTGCATGCCCCAGTAGCTGCGGGTCAGCGTCGGCAGGCCTTTGATCAAGCCTTTGTGGCGGGTCTTGTCGACGATGTCGCGGGCGCCGGCGAGCAGTACCCACGCAGCGAGCAGGAAAGTCGCGATCACCGCCCAGTTGAAATCGCCGTAAGCGACACCGGCCACCACGGCTAGCGCGACGCTGCCGAGCAGCACTGGCGTAAGCATGCTGCCCAGCCATTTCACCGGCGTGTCTTTCCAACGGACGATAACGCCGACCGCCATGACCATCATCAGCAGCGCCATCAACGGAATGAACAACGCGTTGAAGTACGGCGGGCCGACCGACATTTTCGCGCCGCTCAGCGCATCGAGAATCAGCGGGTACAGCGTGCCGAGCAGGATCATCGACGCGGCCACCACCAGCACCAGGTTGTTGCCCAGCAGCAGGGTTTCCCGCGACCAAAGATTGAAACCGACCTGACTCTTGACCACTGGCGCGCGCAGGGCGAACAGCGTCAGCGAGCCGCCGACCACGAACAGCAGGAAGATCAGGATGAACACGCCGCGCTCAGGATCAGAGGCGAATGCGTGCACCGAGGTCAGCACGCCAGAACGTACGAGGAACGTACCGAGCAGGCTCAGCGAGAATGCGGCAATCGCCAGCAACACCGTCCAGCTCTTGAACACGCCACGTTTTTCCGTGACCGCCAGCGAGTGAATCAGCGCAGTGCCGACCAGCCAAGGCATGAAGGATGCGTTTTCCACCGGATCCCAGAACCACCAGCCGCCCCAGCCGAGTTCGTAGTACGCCCACCATGAACCGAGGGTGATGCCGATACCGAGGAAGGCCCAGGCGACGATGGTCCAAGGACGCGACCAGCGTGCCCACGCAGCATCGAGGCGACCGCCCATCAACGCGGCGATGGCGAAGGCGAATGCTACCGAAAAGCCGACGTAGCCCATGTACAACATCGGCGGGTGAACGATCAGGCCAATGTCTTGCAGTAGCGGATTAAGGTCAGCGCCATTGCTGGGCATTTGCGGCAGGATGCGTTTGAACGGGTTGGACGTGAGGATCAGGAACAGCAGGAAACCGGTGCTGATCATGCCCATCACCGCCAGTACCCTGGCGAGCATGACTTGCGGCAACTGCCGGGAAAATACCGACACCGCAAAGGTCCAGCCGCCGAGGATCAGTGCCCACAACAGTAACGAACCTTCATGGGCACCCCATACCGCGCTGAATTTGTAATACCACGGCAACGCGGTATTCGAGTTGTTGGCCACATAGGCGACGGAGAAGTCGTCGACCATGAACGCGTAGGTCAAGGCGCCGAAGGCGAACAGCAAAAATGCAAACTGCCCCCACGCGGCCGGCTGGGCCAGACTCATCCAGAAACGGTCGCCGCGCCAGGCGCCAATCAACGGCACCACGGCCTGCACCAGGGCAAAACACAGCGCCAGAATCATCGCGAGATGACCCAACTCAGGAATAAAAATTGCCGACGTCATCGATCAACCCTCCTTCGCGGGCGTTGGTGCGGATTGACCACTGTCTTTCAGCGCTTTGGTCACTTCCGGCGGCATGTACTTCTCGTCGTGCTTGGCCAGCACTTCATCGGCCACCACCACGCCGTCGGCGTTGATCTTGCCCAACGCGACGATGCCTTGGCCTTCGCGGAACAGGTCCGGGAGGATGCCGCGATAGGTGATGGTCACGGATTTGTTGAAGTCGGTAACGACAAATTTGACGTCGAGCGAATCCGGCGAACGTTGCAGCGAGCCTTTCTCGACCATGCCACCGGCGCGGATGCGCGTGTCTTGCGGCGCTTCGCCGTTAGCGATCTGGGTCGGGGTGTAGAACAGATTGATATTCTGCTGCAGGGCGCTGAGGGCCAGGCCGACGGCAGCGCCGACCCCGACCAGAATGGCCAGAATGATGATCAGACGTTTCTTGCGCAGCGGATTCACTTGCCGTTCTCCCGGCGCAGACGTCGCGCCTCTTGTTGCAGATACCGCTTGCGGGCCAGGATCGGCGCCGCCACGTTGAAGGCCAGTACAGCCAGGCAGATGCCGTAGGCCGTCCAGACATACAGGCCATGATGGCCCATGGCGAGGAAGTCGCCGAATGAAGCAAAACTCATCGAGCGGCCTCCAGACTGTTCTGCACTTCTGCTTTCACCCAACTGGCGCGGGCTTCGCGCTTGAGCACTTCAAGACGCATGCGCAACAGCAGCACAGTGCCGAAGAAACAGTAGAAGCCCAGCACCGTCAGCAGCAGCGGCAGCCACATTTCTGCCGGCATCGCCGGTTTTTCGGTGAGGGTGAAGGTCGCGCCCTGGTGCAGGGTGTTCCACCACTCCACCGAGTACTTGATGATCGGGATATTGATCACACCAACGATAGCCAGCACCGCGCAGGCCTTGGCGGCACTGTCGCGGTTGCTGATGGCATTGCCCAGCGCGATCACACCGAAATACAGGAACAGCAGAATCAGCATCGAGGTCAGGCGTGCGTCCCAGACCCACCAAGAACCCCAGGTCGGTTTGCCCCAGATCGCCCCGGTGACCAGCGCCACCGCGGTCATCCACGCCCCGATCGGTGCGGCGCATTGCAGGGCGACGTCAGCCAGTTTCATCTTCCACACCAGCCCGACCACACCGCACACCGCCAGCATCACGTAGATCGACTGAGCGAGCATCGCGGCAGGCACGTGGATGTAGATGATGCGAAAGCTGTTGCCTTGCTGATAATCCGGCGGCGCGAAGGCCAGGCCCCAGACGACGCCGACACCAATCAGCAGCAACGCTGCGATGCTCAACCACGGCAGCAACTTGCTGCTGATGCCGTAGAACCACTTGGGCGAGCCGAGCTTGTGAAACCAGGTCCAGTTCATACTGTTTCCATCACGGGTGCCGCTCATCGGTGTGAGCAGTCTCAGGGTCTTTGCTGGTTAAATTTTAACCAGACCTCATTATTCGCCGACGCTGATCTTCAGGCCAGCAGCTATTGCAAAAGGTGTCAGGGTGATCGCCAGGGCGGTCAGGCTACCAAGCCACAGCAGATACCCGGTCGCCGGCATGCCTTGGAGGGCTGCCTGCAAGGCGCCACTGCCAAGAATCAACACCGGGATGTACAACGGCAGAATCAGCAGCGCCAGCAACAGGCCGCCACGTTTCAAACCGACCGTCAGCGCCGCGCCCACCGCGCCGAGCAAGCTCAGCACCGGTGTTCCCAGCAGCAACGAAAGCAGCAAAACCGGCAGGCAGGCGGCAGGCAAACCGAGCATCAACGCCAGCAGAGGTGAGAGCAAAACCAGTGCCAGGCCGGAGAAAAGCCAGTGTGCCAGTACCTTGGCCAATACCAGAAGTGGTAACGGGTGCGACGAAAGGACCCACTGTTCCAGGGACCCGTCTTCGAAATCACTGCGGAAAAGCCCGTCCAGCGAGAGCAGGACCGACAAAAGCGCCGCCACCCAGACTAACCCCGGGGACAGGTTTTGCAACACTTGAGTTTCCGGGCCGACGGCCAGCGGGAACAAAGCGATGACGATGGCGAAGAAAATCAGCGGATTGGCCAGCTCCGCCGGGCGGCGAAACAGCAGTCGGGATTCACGGGCAACCAGCAGGCCGAAGACACTCATACTGCCCAGTTCCCCAGATCGATATCACGATAACCGGCCGGCATCCGGCTCAGCGTGTGGTGCGTGGTCAGCACGACCAGGCCGCCGCGCTCGCAGTGAGCCGCCAGGTGCTCTTCGAGTTGCGCCACGCCCTGTTTGTCCAGCGCGGTGAACGGCTCGTCGAGAATCCACAGCGGAGGGCTGTCGAGATATAACCGCGCCAGCGCCACGCGTCGTTGCTGACCGGCGGACAGGCTGTGGCAGGGAACATCTTCGAAGCCGCGCAATCCTACTGCTGCCAGCGCTTGCCAGATGGCCTCGCGTTCAGCGGGATGATGCAGGGCGCAGAGCCACGACAGGTTCTCTTCCGGGGTCAGCAGGTCCTTGATCCCGGCTGCGTGGCCGATCCACAACAGGTTGCGCGCCAGTTCGCTGCGTTGTTCGGCGAGCGGCAGACCGTTGAGCAGGACTTGACCGTCGGTCGGCTGCATCAGCCCGGCCAACAAACGCAACAAACTGGTTTTACCGCTGCCGTTGGGACCGCTGATCTGCACCATATCGCCACTGGCCAGTCTCAATTCGAGATTTTCGAAGAGCAGCCTGAGATCACGTTCACACGCGAGGGCAACGGTTTGCAGGACAGGACTGGTCAAGGGATCACGGGCCTTATACGGTTCAAGTCGGCTCTGGCGCGGCCGTTAAAGAGATGCAGCATAAATGCAATGACGGCTCGATCTAGAGAGCTACGTCAAACAATTGCTATGTTTTTTGAACGAAGCGCAAGACGGGCGGCATTATACATGCCGTGCCTTACTCTCAAGAGTGCAATTTCCTCAGGTTGTGTCCGCGTATGACAGGCGAAATGAACATCCTCCCGCTCCCGCCAGCCACCCAGGCCACCGTTCGCCCGCAGGTCGGTGAGTTGCTCAAGTTGCTGACCCCGGTCGAAGGCTTGATCGACGCGGGGCAAAGCGCCAAGGCCGAGGTGTTGTCGCTCAAGCAGGCGGATCAGACCTTTCAACTGTTGCTCAAGGTGACGCTCGACAACGGTCGCCAAACCACAGTGCAAGCGACCAGCAATCTGCCGCTGCCCCAGGGCACCAGCCTCGCGATCACCCAGCCATCGGCGGGCAATCTGGCGATTACCGTGCAGCAAGCCATCGCCAGCAGTGTTGCCGCCCTCACCCGTATCGACACGGCACAATTGCCGGTCGGCACCCTGCTGCAAGGCAAAGTGCTGACCTCGCAGGTGCTGCCGCAGACGCCGGGGCAAGCAACGGTGTTCCGCTCGCTGGTGACGTTGCTCAATACCGCCCAGAGCGGCAGCACGCTGACCCTCGACAGCCCGCAACCGCTGCGCATCGGCACCCTGCTCTCGGCCTTGGTCGAAGATGCGCAAACGCTGAAATTCCTGCCCTTGAGCAGCCGCCAGGAGCAGCTCGCCGTCAGCCAGCAATTGCTTGGCCAGCAAAGCCGTCAGGCTTCGCTGACAGGTGTGTTGAACGCGCTGCAAAACCTGCCGACCGACACCGATCAGACCTCGCAGGACTTGCGCGCCATGGTCGACAAGTTGCTGGCCAGCCTGCCCGACGTGCAGCAATTGAGCACCGCCAAAGGTGTCGCCCTGGCCCTGGCCAACAGCGGCGCGTTTCTCGAAGCGAAACTGCTGACCGGGCAGACCCCGACACTGGCGCCAGACATGAAAGCCGATCTGCTCAAGCTGATCGCGCAACTGACGCCGGGCCTGCCTAGCAGCACCAGTTTCAACGCGATCATCGCCGCCAATACGCTGGCGCAGGCGCTACCGAATTTCGTCCGTAACGCCCTCGGCACCCTCGGCCAGGTCAGCGCAAAACCAGTGCCGAGCAGCTTCCCCCTGCCCGACCGCTTGCTGCAAAATCTGGAAGGCGAAGGCGATCTGGAACAGTTGCTGCGCCTCGCCGCTGCCGCTGTTTCGCGCCTGCAAAGCCATCAACTGTCGAGCCTGGAACAGACCGGCGTCACCGACGACGGCCGCTTGCTCAGCACCTGGCAGTTGGAAATCCCCATGCGCAACCTGCAGGACATCGTGCCGTTGCAGGTCAAGTTCCAGCGCGAAGAAACCCCGGAACGCGAACCGCAACCGAACGAGCGCCGCGAGGAACACGAGCCCCGGCAACAACTGTGGCGCGTCGATCTGGCGTTCGACATGGAACCGCTCGGGCCAATGCAGATTCAGGCGCAGTTGATCGCCGGCAGCCTGTCGAGCCAGCTCTGGGCCGAACGGCCGTACACCGCCGATCTGATTGAAAGCAATCTGTTCGCCCTGCGCCAGCGTCTGCTTGATCGCGGGTTGAACGTCGGCGATATCGATTGCCATCTCGGCACCCCGCCGCAAGGCAACCAAACCCGTCTCGAACACCGCTGGGTCGACGAAACCGCATGAACAATTCCACTGCCCCACGCCAGGCCATCGCCCTCAAATACGACGGCAACCACGCGCCGACACTCACCGCCAAGGGTGATGAAGAACTGGCCGAAGAAATCCTGCGCATTGCTCGCGACTGCGAAGTGCCGATCTACGAGAACGCCGAGTTGGTGCGCCTGTTGGCGCGAATGGAATTGGGTGACAGCATTCCCGAAGAGCTGTACCGAACGATCGCCGAGATCATCGCGTTTGCATGGAATCTGAAAGGCAAATTCCCCGAAGGGCACGACCCGAATGCGCCGATGGTAGAGAAGGATGTGACCCTGCGCGGCGATGATTATTAAGCCCTGAAAGCAAAAGATCGCAGCCTTCGGCAGCTCCTACAGGAAAGCGCATTCCAATGTAGGAGCTGCCGAAGGCTGCGATCTTTTAATCTTGCTTCTAGTTCTTATGCAACTTGCGCATCAACTCCGCCTCAGCCTGGGTCAACCCGCACGACTGAGTCAGCTCATCGACGCTCGCACCCATCCCCACCAGTTTCGCCGCCTGGGCGAACGACAGGCTGGATGGATCGCGCTGTTCGAGCTGGACGATCTTGTCCGGCAACGGGCTGACTACCGCACGCAACTCGTGCAGCGCCTCGCCCATGCGCACATTACCGTTCTGGTAATCGTCGACGCGCTTGGCCAGGTCTTTGATGCGCTGATCACGCAGCGCATCGCCCTGAGCCTGTTGCGCAGCAATGACTTTTTGCGCCTTGATGTAAGACACAAACATTGCCAGCGTGCCTGCCCAGAAAAGGAACAGGACAATGACCGCGACCTCGAGAATCAATCAGATATTCTCCAGGTCCGACCATTCTTCTTCGCTCATCATCTTGTCCAGCTCGACCAGGATCAGCAACTCGTTGTTCTTGTTGCACACGCCTTGGATGAACTTCGCCGACTCTTCGTTACCGACGTTCGGCGCCGTTTCGATTTCCGACTGACGCAGGTAAACCACTTCGGCCACGCTGTCGACCATGATGCCGACGACTTGCTTGTCGGCTTCGATGATGACGATACGGGTGTTGTCGCTGATCTCGCCGCTGTTCAGGCCGAAGCGCTGACGGGTGTCGATCACGGTGACCACGTTACCGCGCAGGTTGATGATGCCCAGCACGTAGCTTGGCGCGCCCGGCACCGGAGCGATCTCGGTGTAGCGCAGGACTTCCTGAACGCGCATCACGTTGATGCCGTAGGTTTCGTTGTCCAGCTTGAAGGTCACCCATTGCAGGATCGGATCTTCAGAACCTTTTGCATTCGTCGCCTGATTACTCATACCTGACCCCTCGAAAAAACCGCTCTGGGCGGTGTGTGTTCTGTGTGGCGGCATTCAACAATGCCGTCGCCTGATTGTTATGTCGGCTGCTATGTCGGTTTATGTAGCGGCTTGTGGCCGCTCAAGTGCTTTGCCCCACCGCTGTCGATCAACTCGGCCAGTGCGGAAACGTCAAGCAATGCACACATGTGCTCAATCACGGTGCCGGCGAGCCATGGCCGCTGACCCCGGTGACTTCTCCATTTGATTTCATTCGGGTCCAGGCGCAACGAGCGACTGACCTGATGCACCGCCAGGCCCCACTCGTAACCTTGTACCGAAATCACGTACTGCAGGCCCTGACGGAAGTCATCGCGATAGCGATCCGGCATGACCCAGCGTGCGGTGTCCAAAACTTTCAGGTTGCCGGACTGGCTCGGCAGGATCCCGAGGAACCATTCCGGCTGACCGAACAGCGGCGTCAGCTCATGACCGGCCAGCGAATAGATCGAGCCAAGGCACACCAGCGGCACCGCCAGGGTCAACCCGGCGACGTCGAACAGCAGGCATTCGAAGGCTTCGGACGCCCAGGCCGGACGGCCATCGGTTTCCACCGGTGGCGGCGTATTGCTGGGCGGCAGATGCACTTCGACCAGCGGCGGTACCAGCGCCTGCTTGACGGGTGCGGGTGCTACCGGAGCCGGTTCCGGTTCCGGTTCCGGTTCCGGTTCAAGCACCGCCGGTTCCGGCGCGGTTTTCAACAATTGGGTTTGCAACAGCGGCGCCAGCGTCGACACCGATGCGCGCATCGGCTCGTCTGCTTCGATCAATGCCACCGGCGCTTTAGCAACCGCTGCGACGGCAGGCGCGACAACCGGCGCAGCCGGCCTGGCCGCTTTCTGTGCGTCACGTGCCTGCTCTTCCAGCACCGCCGCCTGGAACTCGTCCAAGGCCTCGACACTTTCCTCGACAACCTCGACTGGCGCCGGCAACTCGTCAGGAATTTCCTGCAGCAAACTGTCCAGATACGACTGCAAGGCCAACTGCGGTTTCGACGTCAACTTCAAAGGCCGATTCATACACAACCCCATGTAGGAGCTGCCGCAGGCTGCGATCTTTTGATCTTTTCAGAAGCACCACAAAGCCGGATCAAAAGATCGCAGCCTGCGGCAGCTCCTACACAAGTCAACGTCATTCAAGCCACCTGCGGAACAAGTTGTTGCGCCAACAGGTGTTTGAGCAGCGCGCGATACGCCAGCACGCCACGGCTCTTGCCGTCGAATTGCGAAGGCGTGACACCGGCCCGGCTGGCGTCGCGCAGACGAGTATCGACCGGGATGTAACCCTGCCAGATCTCCTCGGGGAATTTGTCGCGCAGCACGCGCAAAGTGTGCATCGATGCCTGCGTACGGCGATCGAACAGGGTCGGCACAATGCTGAACGGCAGCGCCTGTTTGCGCGAACGGTTGATCATCGCCAGAGTGTTGACCATGCGCTCGAGGCCTTTCACGGCCAAGTGCTCGGTCTGCACCGGGATCACCAGTTGCTGGCTCGCCGCAAGCGCATTGACCATCAACACGCCGAGCAACGGCGGGCTGTCGATCACCGCGTAATCGAAGTCCTGCCACAACTGCGCCAGACTCTTGGCGATCACCAGACCGAGGCCACTCTGCCCCGGCGACTGCCGCTCAAGGGTCGCCAGTGCGGTGCTCGACGGCAACAGCGAAATACGTTCGTCACTGGTCGACAACAGCAACTGCCCGGGCAGGCCTTGCGGCACGCTGCCCTTGTGCAGAAACAGGTCGTAGTTGCTGTGTTCCAGGCTGTCGGGATCGTAGCCGAAATAGCTGGTCATCGAGCCGTGCGGGTCGAGATCGACCACAACCACGCGCTTGCCCGCCTCGGCCAGCAATCCGGCTAAAGCGATGGAAGATGTGGTTTTACCGACACCACCCTTTTGATTGGCGACTGCCCAGACTCTCATTCAGTTCGTTCCTCCCGGCCGATATGCTCGACCGAGACATAGCTCAGCGTGTTAATGCGGGTGACGGAGAATTGACGGCACTCTCGCGTCCCGGCGTCTTGACCGGGGTCGGTGCAGTTTGTGTGCCAGCACGCTTCAACGCGGCGTCCGGTTGCGCATTGGCGGTCCCGGTGCCCGTGAGGCTGCGGCGCACATCGAGATTGCGCGACACCACCAGCACCACACGACGATTCTTCGCGCGGCCTTCGGATGTAGCGTTATTGGCCACCGGCTGAAACTCACCGTAACCCACCGACGCCAGACGACCGGGGTTTACACCCTGCATCGCCAGCATGCGCACGATGCTCGCCGAACGTGCCGAGGACAGTTCCCAGTTGGTCGGGTACTGCGCGGTGCGGATCGGCTGATCATCAGTGAAACCTTCGACGTGAATCGGGTTGTCGAACGGCTTGAGGATCGCTGCAACCTTGTCGATGATGTTGAACGCAATGTCACTCGGCATGGCATCGCCGCTGCCGAACAACAGGCTGGAATTGAGTTCGATCTCGACCCACAACTCGTTGCCGCGCACGGTCATCTGGTTGGAGCTGATCAAGTCGCCGAACGCCGCGCTGATGTCATCGGCGATGCTTTTCAGCGGATCGCTGGCGCCGGCGATACCGGCGTCGATCTGCTCGGCGTCTTTGACCAACGGCTTGGCCGGGGTCACGGTCTTCGGTCGCTCGTCGCCGATCGGGATCGGTTTTAGCGCGCGGTCGGAGTCTTTGAAAACGCCGACCAGCGCTTCGGAAATTTCCTTGTACTTGCCTTCGTTGATCGACGAAATCGAGTACATGACCACGAAGAACGCGAACAGCAACGTGATGAAGTCAGCGTAGGAAACCAGCCAGCGTTCGTGGTTTACATGCTCTTCCTGGTGGCGACGACGAGCCATGAGGTTATTCCCTTAATCCATGAAGCCTTGCAGCTTCAACTCAATGGAGCGAGGGTTTTCACCTTCGGCGATCGACAGGATCCCTTCCAACAACATTTCGCGATAACGCGACTGTCGCAACGCGATTGACTTCAGCTTGGCGGCCACCGGCAGCAACACCAGGTTGGCACTGGCCACACCGTAAATGGTCGCGACGAAAGCCACGGCGATGCCGCTGCCCAACTGCGTCGGATCGGCGAGGTTGCCCATCACATGGATCAGGCCCATTACCGCACCGATGATGCCGATGGTCGGCGCGTAGCCGCCCATGCTTTCGAAGACTTTCGCCGCCTCGATGTCGCGCGCTTCCTGCGTGTAGAAATCCACTTCGAGGATGCTGCGAATCGCTTCCGGCTCGGCGCCATCGACCAGCAATTGCAGGCCTTTGCGCGAGTAATTGTCAGGCTCGGCATCCGCCACGCCTTCCAGACCGAGCAAACCTTCCTTACGCGCGGTGAGGCTCCAGTTGACGACGCGGTCGATGCCACCGGCCAGATCGACCCGTGGCGGAAACAGGATCCAGGCGAGGATCTGCATGGCGCGCTTGAACGCGCTCATCGGCGATTGCAGCAGCGCGGCACCGATGGTGCCGCCCAGTACGATCAATGCCGCCGGGCCGTTGGCCAGCGCACCGAGGTGACCACCTTCAAGGTAGTTACCGCCGATGATGGCGACGAACGCCATGATGATCCCGATAAGGCTTAAAACATCCATCAGATACACGCCTCGACGATGTGCTTGCCGATGTCGTCGAGGCTGTACACCGCATCGGCGAGATCAGCTTTGACGATGGCCATCGGCATGCCGTAGATCACGCAGCTGGCTTCATCCTGCGCCCAGATCGAGCTGCCGCCCTGCTTGAGCAAACGAGCGCCTTCACGGCCGTCAGCGCCCATGCCGGTCAACACCACCGCCAGAACTTTGTCGCCGTAGGACTTGGCTGCGGAACCGAAGGTGATGTCCACGCACGGCTTGTAATTCAAACGCTCGTCACCCGGCAGAATCTTCACCGCGCCACGGCCGTCGATCATCATTTGCTTGCCACCCGGCGCCAGTAACGCCAGGCCCGGACGCAGGATGTCGCCATCCTCGGCTTCCTTGACGCTGATGCGGCAGAGCTTGTCGAGACGCTCGGCGAAAGCCTTGGTGAACGCCGCCGGCATGTGCTGGATCAGCACGATCGGTGCCGGGAAGTTCGCCGGCAATTGCGTCAGCACGCGTTGCAGGGCAACCGGGCCGCCGGTCGACGTACCAATGGCAACCAGTTTGTAGGCTTTGCGTTTCGGTGCCGGCGACGATGAGCCGGCAGTCGAGGCGCGGCTTGCAACAGGCGCATGCACAGGTGCCGGGCGTGCCGGGGCGCTGGTGCTGTGGCTGCTGAAGCTTGATGCCGCCGGGGTCGGCGCAGGTGCAGGTGCAGCCACTGGCGCAGGGGCGCTGTAAGCACTGAAACGACGATTACTGCGCGAGATGCTGTGGACCTTCTCGCACAGCAGTTGCTTGACCTTCTCCGGGTTACGCGAGATGTCTTCGAAATTCTTCGGCAGGAAATCCACCGCGCCGGCGTCCAGCGCATCGAGGGTTACCCGCGCGCCTTCGTGGGTCAGCGAGGAGAACATCAACACCGGGGTCGGGCAGCGCTGCATGATGTGCCGCACCGCCGTGATGCCGTCCATCATCGGCATCTCGTAGTCCATGGTGATCACGTCTGGCTTGAGCGCCAGAGCCTGATCGATCGCCTCTTTACCGTTGGTGGCCGTACCGACCACCTGGATGCTCGGATCCGCTGAAAGAATCTCCGAGACGCGGCGGCGGAAAAAACCCGAATCGTCCACCACCAGGACTTTGACTGCCATAAACACTCCATTAGGTGCAGCGGGACGTTATCGCCCCGCCGCCCCGGATTCAAATACGCCGTGCGGCGTAACGCTTGAGCATGCTTGGAACATCGAGAATCAGTGCAATGCGGCCGTCACCAGTGATGGTGGCGCCGGACATGCCCGGAGTTCCCTGGAGCATTTTGCCCAATGGCTTGATGACCACTTCTTCCTGGCCGACCAGTTGATCGACGACGAAGCCGATTCGCTGAGTGCCCACCGAAAGGATCACCACGTGGCCTTCACGCTGCTCTTCGTGAGCGGCGGAACGAACCAGCCAGCGCTTGAGGTAGAACAATGGCAGCGCCTTGTCCCGCACGATCACCACTTCCTGACCATCGACGACGTTGGTGGTCGACAGGTCGAGGTGGAAGATCTCGTTGACGTTGACCAACGGGAACGCAAACGCCTGGTTGCCGAGCATCACCATCAGGGTCGGCATGATCGCGAGCGTCAGCGGCACCTTGATGACGATCTTCGAGCCTTGGCCCTTGGTCGAGTAGATGTTGATCGAACCGTTGAGCTGGGAAATCTTGGTCTTCACCACGTCCATGCCGACACCGCGGCCGGAGACGTCGGAGATCTCGGTCTTGGTCGAGAAACCCGGTGCGAAAATCAAGTTGTAGCACTCGGTATCGCTCAGGCGATCGGCCGCGTCCTTGTCCATCACCCCGCGTTTTACCGCGATGGCGCGCAGGACGTTCGGGTCCATGCCTTTGCCGTCATCGGAGATCGACAAGAGGATGTGGTCGCCCTCTTGCTCGGCAGCCAACACGACACGACCGCCACGGGCCTTGCCCGATGCTTCGCGTTCTTCCGGCGACTCGATGCCGTGGTCGACGGCGTTGCGCACCAAGTGGACCAGCGGATCGGCGAGGGCCTCGACAAGGTTTTTGTCGAGGTCGGTTTCTTCACCGACCAGCTCCAGGTTGATTTCTTTCTTGAGCTGACGAGCCAAGTCGCGAACCAGACGCGGGAAGCGCCCGAAGACCTTCTTGATCGGCTGCATCCGCGTCTTCATCACCGCGGTCTGCAAGTCAGCCGTGACCACGTCGAGGTTCGACACGGCCTTTTGCATGGCTTCATCGCCGCTGTTCAGGCCCAGGCGCACCAGACGGTTACGCACCAGCACCAGCTCACCGACCATGTTCATGATTTCGTCGAGACGTGCGGTGTCGACGCGCACGGTAGTCTCGGCTTCGCTCGCCGGTTTTTCCGGTGGCGGTGTTGCCGGAGCGCGGGCCGGAGCCGGTGCAGCAGCAGCGGCCGGTTTCGGCGCTTCGGCTTTAGGCTCAGGCTTGGCCACAGGTTTCGGCGCAGCGGCCGGTGCCTTGGCGGCAGGCGTGGCGACAGTAGAGGCGCTGCCCGCAGAGGCGGCGCCGACTTCGCTGAACTTGCCTTTGCCGTGCAATTCATCCAGCAGCGATTCGAACTCGTGATCGCTGATCAGATCGCTGCCGGCAGCCGCGGCCACCGGTGCAGCAGGCGCAGGTGCCGAAGCAATGGCCGATTCCAGCGCATCGACGGCGAAGTTGCCTTTGCCGTGCAACTGGTCGAGCAATGCTTCGAATTCGTCGTCAGTGATGTCGGAGTTGTCGCCCTTGGCCGGCGCCACAGGCGTTGCCGCCACCGGAGCCACGGCGTCAACCGCGAACTGGCCTTTGCCGTGCAGTTGATCGAGCAACGACTCGAACTCGGCATCGGTGATTTCATCGCTGGCTGCTTCATTGGCAGTTTGCGCAGGGGCAGCAGCGGCCGGGGCTTCGGCTTCGGCCTTGACGGCGTTCAGCGAATCCAGCAGCTGTTCAAATTCGTTATCGGTGATATCGCCCGAATCGCCTTCGCCAACCAGTTCTTCGATCATTTCAGCCACCGGCGATGCCGGGGCTGCGTCCGCCGATTGCGGTTCGGCCAGGCGCGCGAGGGCGGCCAGCAGTTCCGGGGTTGCAGCGGTGATCGGTGCACGCTCACGAACCTCAGTGAACATGCTGTTCACCGCGTCCAGTGCTTCGAGGACAACGTCCATCAGTTCTGCATCAACGCGACGTTCACCCTTGCGCAGGATGTCGAACACGTTTTCGGCGATGTGACAGCACTCCACCAGCTCATTGAGCTGAAGGAAGCCGGCGCCCCCTTTTACAGTGTGGAAACCGCGAAAAATTGCGTTGAGCAGATCTGCGTCATCCGGGCGGCTTTCCAGCTCGACCAGTTGTTCGGACAGTTGCTCAAGAATCTCGCCGGCCTCAACCAGGAAATCCTGAAGGATCTCTTCATCGGCGCCGAAGCTCATTAATGGGGTGCTCCTACAGGTCTAAAAACCCAAAAAACCTAAAATTCCACAACTCTAGAATCCAAGGCTGGATAACAAATCGTCCACATCGTCCTGACCGGACACAACGTCTTCTCGTTTATCGGCATGAATCTGCGGACCTTCACCCTGCGAGAGATGTTTTTGTGGATCTTTTTCTGCAAGCATCGCGGCGCGGTCATGTTCGATGCCCGCAAAGCGGTCGACCTGACTGGCCATGAGCACGAGTTTGAGCAAATTGCTTTCGACTTCGGTGACCAGTTGGGTCACACGCTTGATCACCTGACCGGTCAGATCCTGGTAATCCTGGGCCAGCAGGATGTCGTTGAGATTGCTCGACACCGCACGGTTGTCCGTGCAGCTGCGTGACAGAAAACCGTCGACCCGGCGCGCCAGTTCGCGGAACTCTTCAGCCCCGACCTCGCGACGCATGAAGCGGCCCCAATCGGCACTCAAGGTCTGGGCTTCATCGGCCAGACCATTGACCACCGGCGTGGCGCTTTCCACCAGATCCATGGTGCGGTTGGCCGCGGCTTCCGTCAGCTTGACCACATAGCCCAGGCGTTCGGTGGCGTCGGTGATTTGCGACACTTCCTCGGCCTGCGGCATGTTCGGGTCGATCTGGAAGTTGACGATCGCACTGTGCAGTTCACGTGTGAGCTTGCCGACTTCCTGATACAGGCCACGGTCACGGGTCTGATTGAGCTCATGGATCAGTTGCACAGCGTCGCCGAACCTGCCTTTTTCAAGGCTCTCGACCAGTTCGACCGCGTGTTTTTTCAGGGTCGACTCGAAATCGCCCTGTGAAGATTCGTTATGCTCCATAGCTCCCCCGCGCGTTCATCAGCCGATGCGTTCGAAAATCTTCTCGATTTTGTCTTTCAACGCCTGAGCCGTGAAAGGTTTGACTACGTAGCCGTTCACACCGGCCTGAGCGGCTTCGATGATCTGCTCGCGCTTGGCTTCGGCAGTCACCATCAATACCGGCAGGTGCTTGAGTTTTTCATCGGCGCGCACGTGGCGCAGCAGGTCGATACCGGTCATGCCCGGCATGTTCCAGTCTGTTACCAGAAAGTCGATGCTTCCGCTGTTGAGCACTGGAATGGCAGTCACGCCATCGTCAGCCTCGACGGTGTTGGTGAACCCAAGATCACGCAGCAGGTTCTTGATGATCCGCCGCATCGTTGAGAAGTCATCAACGATGAGGATTTTCATGTCTTTGTTCAATTCGACCTCCAAGCAGTCTTAAACGCGCCCAGCACCTGGACGCGCCACTTCAATCAATCGGCGCAGCACTCGAAGACTGTCTGGAGCACAACAGAGCAAGACCGGTGCCGTTCATCACCGCACCAGCCTCGTTCGCAGTGTCCCCACACTGCCTTCAGCGCGCTCGCCACTCCCCCAAACGCCCCCGCAAACGGGCCGCGCACTGGCTGTGTAACTGGCTGACCCGCGATTCACTGACGCCAAGGACTTCACCGATTTCCTTGAGGTTCAGCTCTTCGTCGTAGTACAGCGCCAACACCAGTCGCTCACGCTCCGGCAAATTGGCAATCGCGTCCGCCAGCGCTGCCTGGAAGCGTTCATCTTCCAGATCGCGCGACGGCTCGAGATGAGCACTCGCGCCATCCTCGTGCAGCCCTTCGTGTTCGCCGTCCTGCAACAGGTCGTCGAAACTGAACAGGCGGCTGCCCAAGGTGTCATTCAAAATCCCGTAGTAATCGTCGAGACTCAATTGGAGTTCGGCTGCAACCTCGTGATCTTTAGCGTCACGGCCGGTTTTAGCTTCAATTGAGCGAATTGCGTCACTGACCATACGGGTATTGCGGTGAACCGAGCGTGGCGCCCAGTCCCCTTTGCGCACTTCGTCGAGCATCGCGCCGCGGATTCGAATGCCCGCGTACGTTTCGAAACTGGCGCCTTTGCTGGCGTCATATTTGGTCGAGACTTCGAGCAGGCCGATCATCCCGGCCTGAATCAGGTCTTCGACCTGCACACTCGCCGGCAACCGTGCCAGCAAGTGGTAAGCAATGCGTTTGACCAGCGGCGCGTAACGCTCGATCAGCTCGTACTGAGCGTCGCGTGCCGACTTCTTGTAGTAGTTCATACCGCTAGCGGTCATAACACGGGCCCTGCCGTTTGCTGCACGAGGCGCTCGACGAAAAATTCAAGATGGCCACGCGGGTTGGCCGGCAACGGCCAGGTATCGACTTTCTGCGCGATCGCCTTGAACGCCAGTGCGCACTTGGAACGCGGGAAGGCTTCATAGACGGCGCGCTGCTTCTGCACGGCCTTGCGCACACTTTCGTCGTACGGCACGGCGCCGACGTATTGTAGAGCGACGTCAAGGAAGCGATCCGTGACCTTGGTCAACTTGGCGAACAGGTTGCGCCCTTCCTGAGGGCTCTGCGCCATGTTGGCCAGCACGCGGAAGCGGTTCATGCCGTAATCGCGGTTGAGCAATTTGATCAGCGCGTAGGCATCGGTGATAGAAGTCGGCTCATCGCAGACCACCAGCAACACTTCCTGCGCTGCGCGCACAAAACTGACTACCGAGTCACCAATACCCGCAGCGGTGTCGATCACCAGTACGTCGAGATTGTCGCCGATGTCGCTGAACGCCTGAATCAGGCCGGCGTGTTGCGCCGGGCTCAGGTGCACCATGCTCTGCGTGCCGGAGGCGGCAGGCACGATGCGGATCCCGCCCGGGCCTTGCAACAGCACGTCGCGCAATTCGCAGCGGCCTTCGATGACGTCGGCCAGCGTGCGTTTGGGGGTCAACCCCAACAGAACGTCGACGTTCGCCAGCCCCAGATCGGCGTCCAGCAACATGACCCGACGGCCAAGCTCTGCCAGCGCCAGGGACAAGTTCACTGACACGTTAGTCTTCCCGACGCCACCTTTGCCGCCGGTCACCGCGATCACCTGTACGGGATGCATGCTGCCCATGTTATTTCTTTACCTTGTCTTGCATAGACGGAGGCCACATTACTGGCTGCGCGTTCACAACCGGAACAATGCATGGCAGACCATCGATGTAGGTACAAAAATTATTCATGAATACCTCAGCCTACCTGCTTGGTCGGGCTGTGATAGATATCAGCGAACATGTCAGCCATGGCTTCTTCGCTGGGTTCTTCCTGCATTTGCACGCTGACGGCGCGGCTGACCAATTGATGACGGCGCGGCAGATGCAGATCATCCGGAATCCGTGGGCCATCGGTCAGGTACGCGACCGGCAATTCATGACTGATCGCCAGGCTTAACACTTCGCCAAGGCTGGCCGTTTCATCCAGTTTAGTCAGGATGCACCCGGCTAGCCCGCAACGCTTGTAACTGTGATAAGCGGCGGTTAGAACCTGTTTCTGGCTGGTGGTTGCCAAGACCAGATAATTTTTTGAGCGAATGCCACGACCGGCGAGGCTTTCGAGCTGCATGCGCAAGGCCGGATCGCTGGCTTGCAGGCCCGCCGTATCGATCAACACCACGCGTTTGCGCAGCAATGGATCCAGTGCCTGAACCAGCGACTGGCCCGGATCGACATGCGTGACCGGCACGTTGAGAATGCGGCCCAGCGTCTTCAGTTGTTCCTGCGCACCGATGCGGAAGCTGTCCATGCTCACCAGCGCGACATTCTGCGCGCCGTATTTGAGCACGTAACGCGCAGCGAGCTTGGCCAGCGTGGTGGTCTTGCCCATGCCGGCAGGGCCGACCATGGCAATCACACCGCCCTCTTCCAGCGGCTCGACTTCCGGTACGGCAATCATCCGCGCCAGATGCGCGAGCAACATGCGCCAGGCCTGACGCGGCTCTTCGATATCGGTAATCATCGACAGCAAGTCGCGCGACAACGGACCGGACAAACCGATGCGTTGCAGACGACGATACAGATTGGCTTGCGCCGGACGGCTGCCTTGCAGCTGATTCCAGGCCAGAGTACCGAGCTGCACTTCCATCAGCTCGCGCAGGCTGTTCAATTCAAAACGCATCGAATCCAGTGCACGCGGGTCAACGCCGCCGGAGGACTGCGCAGGTGCCGGGGCCGGACGCGCCGGCGCGGCGTAAGTCGGCTCGGTCAGCGGTTCGGCAGCGGTCAGCGGCAGACCGGCCGTCAATGGCAGCCCGGCGAACAACTGGCGATTGGTGTTGCCGTCGGCTTCGCCACGCATGCTCAATTCGGCCTGGGCGGTGACGATGCGCGACTGGGTCTTGCGCAGCTCGTCTTCGAGTTCCATGTTCGGAACCCGTGGCGCCAGCGCCGACAATTTGTAATCCAGTGCCGCCGTCAACTCGACACCGCCGGCAATGCGACGATTGCCAATGATGGCGGCATCAGCGCCCAGCTCATCACGAACCAGCTTCATGGCCTGACGCATATCGGCGGCAAAGAAACGCTTAACTTGCATATACCACTACCTCAGCCGTTGGGCCCTACTGTCGCAACGATGGTCACTTGCTTGTTGTCCGGTATTTCCTGGTAGGCCAGCACGTGCAGTCCAGGGACTGCGAGGCGGCCAAAGCGCGAGAGCATCGCGCGCACCGGGCCTGCTACCAACAGGATCACCGGCTGACCTTGCATTTCCTGACGCTGCGCCGCTTCGATGAGCGAACGCTGCAGCTTCTCGGCCATGCTTGGCTCCAGCAGAACGCCCTCTTCCGAGCCTTGTCCTGCCTTCTGCAGACTATTGAGCAATATTTGTTCCAACCTTGGTTCCAAGGTGATCACAGGCAGCTCGGACTCAGTGCCTACAATGCTTTGGACGATGGCGCGGGATACGCCGACGCGCACAGCGGCCACCAACGCGGCGGTATCTTGACTCTTGCTGGCGTTGTTGGCGATTGCTTCAGCAATGCTGCGAATGTCGCGTACCGGCACATGTTCGGCCAGCAGCGCTTGCAGCACTTTGAGCAATTGCGACAGCGAAACCACCCCCGGCACCAGCTCTTCAGCCAGTTTCGGCGAGCTTTTGGCCAGCAATTGCATGAGTTGCTGCACTTCCTCGTGGCCGATCAGCTCACTGGAGTGTTTGTACAGAATCTGGTTCAAGTGCGTGGCGACCACGGTGCTGGCGTCAACCACGGTGTAACCGAGCGATTGTGCCTGCGCACGCTGGCTGATTTCGATCCACACCGCCTCCAGGCCGAAAGCCGGATCTTTGGCGTTGATCCCGTTGAGCGTGCCGTAGACCTGGCCCGGGTTGATCGCCAGCTCGCGATCCGGGTAGATCTCGGCTTCGGCAAGGATCACGCCCATCAGCGTCAGGCGATAGGCGCTCGGCGCCAGATCGAGGTTGTCGCGGATGTGCACGGTCGGCATCAGGAAGCCCAGATCCTGCGAGAGCTTTTTGCGCACGCCCTTGATCCGCGCCAGCAATTGTCCGCCCTGGTTGCGATCAACCAGCGGAATCAGGCGATAACCGACTTCCAGCCCGATCATGTCGATTGGCGTCACGTCATCCCAGCCCAGCTCTTTGGTTTCCATGGCGCGGGCCGGCGACGGCAGCAGCTCTTGCTGGCGCTTGACCTCTTCCAGTGCCACGACCTTGGCCACGTTCTGCTTTTTCCAGAACAGGTACGCGCCACCACCAGCCAGCGCGGCCATGCTCAGGAACGAGAAGTGCGGCATGCCCGGCACCAGGCCCATCACTGCCATCAAACCAGCGGCCACGGCCAGCGCTTTCGGCGAGGCGAACATCTGGCGGTTGATCTGTTTGCCCATGTCTTCCGAACCGGAAGCGCGGGTCACCATGATCGCTGCAGCTGTGGATAACAACAGTGATGGCAATTGCGCCACTAAACCGTCACCGATGGTCAGCAAGGCGTAAACCCGACCGGCATCGCCGAAGCTCATGTTGTGCTGGAAGATACCGACGGCCATGCCGCCGATGAGGTTGATGAACAGAATCAGCAGGCCGGCGATGGCGTCACCACGGACGAACTTGCTGGCACCGTCCATCGAACCGTAGAACTCGGCCTCCTGGGCCACTTCCTGACGGCGCATCTTCGCTTGATTCTGGTCGATCAGACCGGCGTTGAGGTCGGCGTCGATCGCCATTTGTTTGCCGGGCATCGCATCGAGGGTGAAGCGCGCGCTCACCTCGGAAATCCGCCCGGCACCCTTGGTCACCACGACGAAGTTGATGATCATCAGGATCGCAAACACCACGATACCGACCACGTAGTTACCGCCGATCACCACCTCACCGAAGGCCTGAATCACCTTACCGGCAGCGGCGTGGCCGTCCTGACCGTGGAGCATCACCACCCGCGTCGAGGCCACGTTCAACGCCAGCCGCAGCAAGGTCGCGACCAGCAGGATCGTCGGGAATACGGCGAAATCCAGCGGCCGCAGCGCGTACACGCAGACCAGCAGCACGACGATCGACAGGGCAATGTTGAAGGTGAAGAACACGTCGAGCAGGAACGGCGGCACGGGCAACATCATCATCGCCAGCATCACCAGCAACAGCAACGGCACGCCCAGATTGCCCCGACTTAAATCGGCAACGTTTGTGCGTGCTGTGTTGAATAACTGAGAGCGATCCACCGGTTTTCCCCGTTCCTTTAAAGCAAACTTTTGACGCCCAGAGCGGGCTCACGGCGAGCTACTGCAAGAAGCCTTCCAACTTTTGCCAATGACTGAAACAGCGGGGTTTTGACCGTGAGTTTTCTGCTGACCGGGATGGCCCCTTCGCGAGCAGGCTCGCTCCCACAGGGGAATGCATTCCAAATTGGGAATGTAATGCAACCAAAGGTGGGATTGGAATGCATCCAAATGTGGGAGCGAGCCTGCTCGCGAAGAGACCCTCATGTCCGGCACAAATTTTTCGATTTAAACGAAGCTGTTTAAAAGACACTTGCAGACACGGTCTCAAGGCTACAAATCCTTGCGCCTTTGCCTACAGCCAAGCCAGAATCCGCCGGCTTGTGCGCTTTGGGGTCGGGTTCTATTGTGGGCCGGTCGCTGACACATCAGCGATCGGGTCTCGCAGCCCGTCGATCTCTGGACGCACAACATCCGCTTTGCTTATGGCGGTTGTACGTGGGAGACCTTCGGGTCTGCCGGTTCTAGAGTCCCGGTCTGCGACCCGCGTATAGCTGCCACCCTCATTCGTCTCGCAGCGAACGCTGGCAGCTCCAATGACTCTAGGAGCTTCACCATGATCAAACCAACACCCAACCCGCCCGAAACCGACCCCACTTCCCCCTACGAATCCCTCGATTCGAACAAGCTCCACGAAGCCGCCGACCGCGCCCTCGATCACTACCTCTGCCCACCCGGCGCCACGCCACCGCCACGCAAAACCCGCCGGATGTACGCCGTGACCGCAGACTTCAAAAACGAAGAACTGCTGGCCGACGCCTGCGAAACCCTCGCTTGCGCCAGAACCATCGCCAACGATTTCGCCAATCTCATACCCGCATCACAGCGCAGAACGCTGCTGGGCATCGCGCAATTGATCATGCTCGGGGAGTTGGCGGTGAATCGGGCGCTGGATAATCTGCAGTTGCCGCAATAACAAGCCTGCACAACCTCTGTAGGAGCTGCCGCAGGCTGCGATCTTTTGATCCTGCTTTTGAAAAGCAAAAGATCGCGGCCTTCGGCAGCTCCTACAGGGCACAAAAAAACCGTCGTCCCAATGAGTCGGGACGACGGTTTTTTTGTTTCATCACCGTTAAATCAGGAATCGCGGCGCAGATCCGGCGGGATCGGCAAATCGTCCTTGAGCGGATCCGGGCGTTTGCCCTTGCCCGCGCGGTATTGGCGGATCTGGTAGACGTAGGCCAGTACCTGGGCAACCGCCAGATACAGGCCGCCAGGAATTTCCTGATCCAATTCCGTGGAGTAGTAGATCGACCGCGCCAGCCCCGGCGACTCAAGGAGCATGACGTTGTTGGCCACGGCGATTTCGCGGATTTTCAACGCGAGGAAGTCGCTGCCCTTGGCCAGCAATACCGGTGCGCCGCCCTTCTCGGTGTCGTACTTGAGCGCGACGGCGTAGTGCGTCGGGTTGGTGATGACCACGTCGGCGCTGGGAATCGCCGCCATCATTCGCCGCTGGGACATTTCGCGTTGGGTCTGGCGGATGCGCTGTTTGACCTCCGGGCGCCCCTCCTGATCCTTGTGCTCGTCGCGCACTTCCTGCTTGGTCATCAGCAGTTTCTTGTGGGCTTCCCAGAGCTGCACCGGCACGTCGACAGCGGCAATGATGATCAAGCCGCAGGCCAGCCACAACGTACTCCAGCCCACCAGCAATATGCTGTGAATGATCGCTGACTCAAGCGGCTCGTGGGCGATACGCATTATGTCGTCGACGTCCGATAACAACACCACCAACGCCACACCCAAAGTGATCAGAAACTTGGCCAGTGCCTTGAGCAGCTCGATCACAGCCTTGAACGAAAACATCCGCTTCAGGCCCGCCGCCGGGTTCATCCGGCTGAACTTGGGCGCCATGGAACCGGCCGCGAACAGCCAGCCCCCGAGGGAGATCGGCCCGATCAGCGCAGCCAGCAACAGGGTGATCATGATCGGCTGAATCGCCACCAGCGCCATCTGGCCTGACTTCAACAGAAACGCGCCCATCGCGCCCTGATCCATGATCACCTCACGCGACAGCGTGAAGTTCAGGCGCATCAGCTCCATCAGGTCTTCGGCCAGCATGCCGCCAAACACCAGCAGCGCGCCGGCCCCGGCCATCATCACGGCGAGGGTGTTGAGTTCTTTGGAACGGGCGATCTCACCCTTCTCACGGGAGTCCTTTTTGCGTTTATCCGTGGGGTCTTCTGTTTTGTCCTGACCGCTTTCGCTCTCAGCCATGACTCAGCGCGCCCGTGCCAGTTCGCGTAACAACTGCAAGGCCTCGGTGGCCAGCGGTTGATACTGATTGAGAATATCGGCCAGACCGACCCAGACGATGAACAGCCCGAGCACCAGGGTCAGCGGGAAACCGATGGAGAAAATGTTCAGTTGCGGCGCGGCGCGAGTCATCACGCCGAACGCGATGTTGACCACCAGCAAGGCCGTGATCGCCGGCAATACCAGCAGCAACGCCGCCCCGAGGACCCAACCGAGCTTGCCGGCCAACTCCCAGTACTGCGCCGTCATCAGCCCGCCACCCACCGGCAGCGTGGTGAAGCTTTCGGTGAGCACTTCGAAGACCACCAGATGGCCATTCATCGAGAGAAATAACAGGGTCACGAGCATGGTGAAGAACTGCCCGATCACTGCCACCGAGACGCCGTTGGCCGGGTCGACCATCGAGGCGAAACCCATGCCCATCTGGATCGCGACAATCTGCCCGGCCACGGCAAAGGCCTGGAAAAACAGTTGCAGGGAAAAACCCAGCACGGCGCCCACCAGAATCTGCTCGGCGATCAGCATCAAGCCACTGAGATCGAGCGGGCTGACCGCTGGCATCGGCGGCAGGCTCGGCGCAATCGCTACGGTGATTGCCACGGCGAAATACAGGCGCACCCGGCGCGACACCAGCGTGGTGCCGAACACCGGCATGACCATCAGCATCGAGGCGACGCGAAACAGCGGCAACATGAATGACGCCACCCAGGTACTGATCTGGGTGTCGGTCAGCTGAAGCAGCGATTGCATGGCTTAGCCGATGACCATCGGGATGTTTTTGTACAACTGGATGATGTATTCCATGAAGGTCTGCACGATCCACGGACCGGCGACGATCAGGGTCACCAGCATCACCAGCAGACGCGGGAGGAAGCTCAACGTCTGCTCGTTGATCTGCGTGGCAGCCTGGAACATCGCCACCAGCAGGCCGACCAACAGGCTCGGCACCACCAGGATCGCGACCATCAACGTGGTCAGCCACAGCGCTTCACGAAAGATATCGACCGCGACTTCCGGCGTCATGGCGAGACACCTCCGAAACTGCTGGCGAGGGTGCCGATGATCAGCGCCCAGCCATCCACCAGCACAAACAGCATGATCTTGAACGGCAGCGAAATGATCAGCGGCGAGAGCATCATCATACCCATCGCCATCAGCACACTGGCCACGACGAGGTCGATGATCAGGAACGGAATGAAGATCATGAAGCCGATCTGGAACGCGGTTTTAAGCTCGGAGGTGACGAATGCCGGCACCAGAATGGTCAGCGGCGCCTGATCCGGGGTGGCGATATCGGTGCGCTTGGACAGGCGCATGAACAGCTCGAGATCGCTGGTGCGGGTCTGCGCGAGCATGAAGTCCTTGATCGGTACCTGGGCCTTTTCCACCGCTTGCTGAGCGGTGAGTTTTTCCGCCAGATACGGTTGCAGCGCATCGTTGTTCACCCGGTCAAACACCGGCGCCATGATAAACATGGTCAGGAACAGCGCCATGCCGGTGAGGATCTGGTTCGACGGCGTCTGTTGCAGGCCGAGGGCCTGACGCAGGATCGAGAAGACGATGATGATCCGGGTGAAACTGGTCATCAGGATCACGGCCGCCGGAATGAAGCTCAGCGCGGTCATGATCAGCAGGATCTGCAGACTGACCGAATACTCCTGCGCGCCATTGGCGTTGGTGCCCAGTGTGATCGCCGGGATCGACAACGGATCGGCGGCGAACGCCAGTGGCGCGGCCAGCAACAAGGCCAGCGTCAAGACGATGCGTAACGCACCCATTACTTCGTATCCTTCTGATCCTTGCCGAGTATCTTCAGCAACTGCTGGGCAAAATCCGGCGTGGCTTTTTCGCTGGTGCTCGGCACTGGCACCGGCTCTTTGAGCACGTGCAGCGCGGTGATGGTGCCGGGGCTCAAGCCGAGCAGAATCTGCTCGTTGCCGACCTGGACCAGCATCAAGCGATCCCGTGGGCCGAGCGCGCGCGAACCGATCAACTCGATCACCTGGCCCTTGCCCGCCGGGCCTGCCTGCTGCACGCGGCGCAACAGCCAGGCGAGGAAGAAGATCACGCCCAGCACCAGCAGCAGACCGAACACCAGTTGCGTCAGCTGACCGGCCACGCCGCTGTTGACCATCGGCGCGGTGGCCGCAGGCACGCTTGCAGCGATGGTCGCCGCCGGCTCGGCAGCCAGCACGGTCAATGGCAGCGCTAGCAGCGCCCAGAGAAACCTTTTCACTCAGCGCAGCTTCTTGATGCGTTCGCTTGGGCTGATCACGTCAGTCAGGCGGATGCCGAACTTCTCGTTGACCACCACCACTTCACCGTGCGCAATCAGTGTGCCGTTGACCAGCACGTCGAGCGGCTCGCCAGCGAGACGATCGAGCTCGATCACCGACCCCTGGTTGAGTTGCAGCAGGTTGCGAATGTTGATGTCGGTGCTGCCGACTTCCATCGAGATCGACACCGGGATGTCGAGGATCACGTCCAGGTTCGGACCGTCCAGCGTCACCGGATCGTTGTTCTTCGGCACGCTGCCGAACTCTTCCATCGGCAGACGCGAGCCGCTGGAGGCGTCGGCCGCCAGCAATGCGTCGATGTCAGCTTGACCATCACCGGTCTCTTCCAGGGCAGCAGCCCATTCATCGGCCAGTGCCTGGTCGTCCTGGGCGTTCATATCGTCGTTCATCATGTGTCCTCGGCGGGCAACAATTCAGTTAATGCAAAAGGGGGGGTGGCGCCGCTTCAGCGGCGCTCGATCGGCTCGATTACTTGCAACGCGAGGTTGCCTTTGTGCGAGCCCATCTTGACCTTGAAGGCCGGCACGCCGTTGGCGCGCATGATCATTTCTTCCGGCATCTCGACCGGGATCACATCGCCCGGCTGCATGTGCAGGATGTCGCGCAGTTTCAACTGGCGGCGAGCCACGGTGGCGCCGATCGGTACGTCGACATCGAGCACATCCTGGCGCAAGGCGTTGACCCAGCGCTCGTCCTGATCGTCGAGGTCGGACTGGAAACCGGCGTCGAGCATTTCGCGCACCGGCTCAATCATCGAGTACGGCATGGTCACGTGCAGATCGCCGCCACCGCCATCGAGTTCGATGTGGAACGTGGAGACCACGATCGCTTCGCTTGGGCCGACGATGTTGGCCATGGCCGGGTTCACTTCCGAGTTGATGTACTCGAAATTGACTTCCATGATCGCCTGCCAGGCTTCTTTCAAATCGACGAAGGCCTGCTCCAGCACCATGCGCACCACGCGCAGTTCGGTCGGGGTGAATTCACGCCCTTCGATCTTGGCGTGACGGCCGTCGCCGCCGAAGAAGTTGTCCACCAGTTTGAACACCAGTTTGGCGTCAAGGATGAACAGCGCAGTGCCACGCAACGGTTTGATCTTGACCAGGTTGAGGCTGGTCGGTACGTACAGCGAGTGCACGTATTCGCCGAACTTCATCACCTGCACGCCACCGACGGCAACGTCCGCCGAGCGGCGCAGCATGTTGAACATGCTGATGCGGGTGTAGCGGGCAAAACGCTCGTTGATCATTTCCAGGGTCGGCATGCGTCCACGGACGATGCGATCCTGACTGGTCAGGTCGTAGCTTTTGACACTGCCGGGTTCGGCAGCGTTATCGGTCTGTACCAGACCATCGTCGACGCCATGCAACAGCGCGTCGATTTCATCCTGGGACAGCAGATCCTGCACGGCCATGTCGTGTTCCTACTGCAGTACGAAATTAGTGAAAAGCAACTGTTCGATCACCACTTTGCCCAGCTCTTTCTGCGCCACTTCCTGGACGCTGGCTGTAGCCTTCTGGCGCAACATCTCCTGGCCGACCGGCGTCGCCAATGTGGCGAAATCCTGACCGGAGAAGAGCATTACCAGGTTGTTGCGGATCACCGGCATGTGCACTTTGAGCGCTTCGAGATCAGCCTGATTACGCGCCAGCATGGTGATGCTCACCTGCATGTAGCGCTGACGGCCGTTCTGGTTGTAGTTGGCGACAAAGGCCGGCGCCATCGGCTCGAAAATCGCCGGTTGCTTGCCGGCCGGCGCAGCCTCGGCGGCCTCGGCAGGCTTGCTCTGGGCGCTGTGCATGAAGAACCAGGTCGCCCCCACGGACGCGCCAATGGCCAGCAGCAACGCCAGCACGATCACAATGATCAGCTTGAGTTTGCCTTTGGTTGCGGGGTCTTTCACTGCTGCTGTTTCGCTCTTCGCCATGCCAATAATCCGTCACTATTCGGGTTTTCACAGTCGCACGGCAAGGCAAGAGCAAGTGTTATGCCAGAAGTGTCGGTAGTCGTGGAGACAACGCTAAAGTCAAAAGCTGCCCTCACCCCAGCCCTCTCCCTGAGGGAGAGGGGGCCGACCGAAGTGTCAGACGTCAAACACCGACCTGAAAGACCGGGTCGATTAGGGACTCATCCATCAAGTCTTGACGATCATGGATTCACAGACGCTATTTCAAGTCGGTGTAAATCTCCAATATCCCCCAATCAGTCCCCTCTCCCTCTGGGAGAGGGCTAGGGTGAGGGGCTTTTGATTTTGATCAGGCGTAGTAGTCGACGGCGCTGGTGCCGATCACGCTGGTAGTCTGGGCAGCGGCTTCAGCAATGGCGGCAGGGGCCAACTCTTCATCGGCCGAATCGAGGCGACCACCGGCAGCGCTGGTGCGACCGCCCTGACCCTGCTGCGCCTGTTCCTGACCCTGCTGACCCTGCCAGCCACGGCTCTGGTCGGAGACATTGACGTCAACCTGGCCCATGCCCTGCTGGTTGAACATATCGCGCAGGCGATGCATCTGGCCGTCGAGGGCTTCACGCACACTTGGGTGCGCGCTCATGAACGTCACCTGCGTCTGCTGATCCGGAACCATGTTCACGCGGATATCCAGACGCCCGAGTTCGGCCGGCTGCAATTGAATGTCCGCCGCCTTCAGATTGGCGCTCGACAGATACATGACGCGGTTGACCACTTCTTCGGTCCAGCCGCTCTGATGCATGGCGATTGGCTGATTCACCGGCACCGCGTTGGCCGTCTTCGGCGTCGCCGCCTGAGTCAGCGCCGCCAGACGGTTGGCGAAATCATCGACGCGGGTGTCGCTGGTGGCAGTCTTGAGGTCTTTGAGGCCGTCATCGATCAGGCCACTGAACGCCTTGTCACCGCCCTGGCTGGTGCTGTCCTTGTCGGCCTGCACATCCAGCATGCTGGCCATGCCGGCGGCGAAGTTCTGCGCCGAGGTCAACTCGCCGTCGGCCTGAGTCTGTGCCGCCGAAGCTTTTGGCTGCGCCTGGCTGGCGGCGGAAATATGCCCGCCCTGCTCCATGGCCAGTCGCACCACCGGCAGTGCATCGAGCGGATCGGTTGAAGGATCGAATTCGCTGTCGGCGTTGGCCGCCGGGTCTTTGACCACGCCTGGCAATACCGCCACGGCCGGGGTTTCGGTTTTCGCCGGGGTGGCTGCTTCGGCCACTGGCGCGGCAACCACCGGCGCTGTGACCAGTGGCTGCACGACCTGCATCAACGCCGGATCCAGCGCCGGATCGACCGGCGCGGTATCGACAACCGGAGGTTGCGCGGTATCGGCACTGTCGTCGCTGCTGGCGCTCTTGTCAGCATCAGCGCTGGTTTTGTCGGCAGGCAAGGCATTGCCGCTATCGGCAACGGCCGGCGCCGGGGCGGCAGTCTGATCCTTGCCGACATCCTTCCTGGCGCTGTCATCGGCGACCTTGTCACGCGGTGATTTCACCGGGCTGTCAGCACTGACGGCAGTCTTTTTCGGGCCTTGGTCGGCAAACACCTGAGCGAAGCTTGAGGCCTTGTCCCCGGCGTCTGCGGCCACTGCCGACGTTTTGGCAGAGGCGGCTTGAGCCTTGGCCTGGGCGGCGTTCTGAAGAAGGATGTTGGGGGTCGCAGGCATGAAACGGTCTCCGCTGCACTGGGATCGTAGGTACAGTTGCGGAGATAACTGCAAGTGCCGGGCCAGTTTTGTCCGACGCTTGAGAAAAGCGCCGGACGGCCGGATTCAGTGCGTGTGCGCGTGGCGTTTTTCGTTTTCGTAAACCGGACGAACATGCTCGAACTCGCCACTGATGTCAGCGACCAGTTGGGCAATTTGCGTCGGACTTCTATCCTTGGACTCGACTTCCAGCTCATGACAAAGCTCAGCCAGCCGAGTTGCGCCCATGTTACTGGCGCTGCCTTTAAAACTATGGGCAACGTCAGACAACAGGCTTGCATCGAGTGTTTTTTGCAGTTCGCCCAAGCGCGCTTCAGAATCCGTCAGGAAGGTATCCAGCAATTCCGGATAGCTGTCCTCCATCACATCGCGCAAGGCATCGAGCACTTCGCGATCTACGTGTTTGTCTGTCACTTGCTCACTCCTTGATCAAGAATTGCGCAGATTATGCCTGAACCTCCCAGAAAAACTCCACGCGAGCACTACGACCTTCGTCCGACCAACTGGCATTGCGCCCCAATTGCCGGACCAGACTGACGCCGCGCCCCGACAGACGGACACCTTCCAGCGGCCTTTCCATCACCCGCGCCACATCGAAGCCCTTGCCGCTGTCCTCGACGCGGACCACCAGACAACCGCCCTCACCTTTCGGCAGCACCTGCAAATGCACGCGCACGTAACCGTCCTGCAAAGCCTCCAGCCGCGTATTGCGCTGCTCATAGTAGCGAGCAAACCCTGCGGCATCGCGCTTGAGACTGGAATCCAGACCGAGCACGCCGTGTTCCAGTGCATTCGAATACAACTCGGCAAGCACGCTGTACAAGGCGCCACTCTGCGCTCGCAACCCATGTACTTCCTGCAACAATTGCAGCAGATAAGGCATCGGATTGAAACGCCTGAGCGTGGCACCCCGGAATTCGAAGCTTACTGACCAGTCCAGCGGACACGACTGGCCGCTGTCGGAATACACCGGCGCCGAAGGATGCACCTGCGCCGGCGCCAGCAGACTGACCTCGACCATGCTGACATCGTCCCGCGCCTCACCGCGAAAATCGCGCAGCGCCTGTTCGATATCTTCGAACAGGCGATCAGGCTGGCGATTGGCGGCAAACACCTGCTGCAAACGTTCGACGCCGAACAACTGCTCGCTGGCATCACTGGTGTCGATCACCCCGTCGGACAACAGGAACACCCGATCCCCGACTGCCATCGGATGCACCTCGGTGCAATCGTCGAACGCTTGCGGACTGAGCACACCCAACGGCAGATGCCGGGCGGCCAATGGCACACGCTCGCCGCTGGCGATTCGATGCAGATAGCCATCGGGCATGCCGCCGTTCCACACTTCGACCGAACGTCGCTGAAAACTCAGGCACAGCAGCGTCGCACAGCAAAACATGTCGACCGGCAGGATACGTTTGAGTTTGGCATTCATCTCGCGCAGGGTTTCCGCCAGGCCATAGCCTTTGGCGGTCATGCCGTAGAACACCTCGGCCAGCGGCATCGCCCCGACCGCTGCCGGCAGGCCATGCCCGGTGAAATCACCGAGCAGTACATGCATGTCACCCGCCGGGGTATAAGCCGCGAGCAACAGATCACCGTTGAACAGCGCATAGGGCGATTGCAGATAACGAATGTTCGGCGCGCTGAGGCAGCCGGAATGCGCGACCTTGTCGAACACCGCTTTGGCGACGCGCTGTTCGTTGAGCAGATAATCGTGATGCCGGGCGATCAGGTCACGCTGCTGCAAAACTGTGGCCTGCAAGCGGCGCAAGCGATCCATCGCCTTGATTTTGGCGGCGAGAATCACTTGGTTGTAGGGTTTCGCCAGAAAGTCGTCACCGCCCGCTTCCAGGCAACGCGCCAGCGCTTCGCTTTCGGTCAGAGAGGTCAGGAAGATGATCGGCACCAGGGTTTCCCCGGCCAACGCCTTGATCTGCCGCGCCGCCTCGAAGCCATCCATCACCGGCATCATCGCGTCCATCAGCACCAGATTCGGTTGCTCACGGCGAAACACCTCCACCGCCTCGGCACCGTTGGCGGCCGTCAGCACTGCATGGCCCTGACGACGGACGATGGTCGACAGCAGCAGACGGTCGGCGGCGCTGTCTTCGGCGATCAGGATGGTCAGCGGCTCTTGCGCCTGCATGGCCGTCAAGTGATGTCGAAGAGCTTGTCGAAGTTGGAGATGGCGAGGATCTTGCGCACGTCGGAGTTGGGGTTCACGACACGGATATCGGAATCGTCGCCACCGGCATGATCACGCAAGAGCAACAGCATCCCGAGGGCGGAGCTGTCCAGATAAGTGGTCTCTTTCAGATCCAGCTCATAGGAATTGGGCTCCGGCTCGATTCGCTCATAGGAATTGCGAAATTCCTGATGCTTGCCGAAGTCGAATCGACCCTTGACCGAGATCTTGAGCTTTTTTCCATCCGGGGAGACTTCTGCAACGACTGACATTGACTGGCTTCCTTGTCATTGACGAACGTGTACAAGGTTTAGCACTTGGTAGAGAGACCAGCAACCCCGAATGCTGTAACAAAAAGGCCAAGAGGCAAAGTAAGACCGTTCGTCGCGACTGTCAGATCTGACAGTCGCGCAGCCGGACACCTACGAACTCTAATCAAGCGGCAGCAAAGGCGCTGCTCCCTGTTCAAAGGACTTGAATCATGAACTCGCTAAAAACTGAATACGACGCACCTTTCCTGAAAGACACGAACCTGCCAACCATCATCAGCTGCGCAGAATATGAAAGCGGTAAAGCCCACGTAATGGCGCGCTATCCTGCATTGCAACAGGACAAAGTCACCTTCTTCTTGGAGGCCGATGGAGGGGTGCGTTACGAAAAGGTCTCCACAGTCGCTCCCGGCGGAGAGACTAAGGGAGAAGTCGGCACGAATATCAACACTGCTCAAGATTGGGAACTTGTGGGCAAATCCGTGAATGCGTACTTCGTCGTACACCGCAACTCGGCCCCCTTGGGCGAATCCCGGTCGTTCACCTTCAAAGTGTTAGCCAGTTAACTCAGGGCATCGTTTCTAGCCGTATTGCTGCGGCGGGTCAGTACGGATCCTGCCGCGGCAACCGCTGCGACAACTCGTCCAGCAACTTCTGCTCGCGCTTGTCTTCGAGGCGTTGCGCCTCTTCGCGGTAGCGCTGCACCAGTTTGCGCAGGCCTTCGACTTTGGCAAATGCCTGTTGCCAGGCCTCACGCGCGTTATCCAGATTCTTCTGATGCCAGTTCAGGCTCTGCCGTTGCTGATCGACAGCGGTGTCGAGCTGGGCCAGAAAGCCCTGAAACCCCAGCAACCACTGCCCGCTCACGCCAGTGGCGCCGCGCACGATCCACTGTTCGGAATAATCCAGACGAAAGGCATTGAGGTCGGCGAGTTTGCTTTCAGCGACCTTCACCTGGCCTTGAAAGTAACCCAGGCGTTGCACGGCGGTTTTCTCGGCTTTTTCAGCCATGTCCACCACCGGCGCCAGACGCGCGGCTCGACTGACGGCGGCCATGCGCGGTTAGCCGCCCGCCGCAGGCGCGAACAGGGTTTCCAGATAAGCCTGGCTTTCGCCCATGTTGATTTTGTCGTTCAGCCCCTGCCGCTGGTACCTGACCAACTGCGGTTGCAGGGAAATCGCCATGTCGGTTTCACGGTCACCGCCGGCCACGTAGGCGCCAACGCTGATCAGATCACGACTCTGCTGGTAGCGCGACCACAGCTGCTTGAAATACTGCGCGCGCTGCATGTGTTCCGGCGAAACCACCGCAGGCATCACCCGGCTGATCGACGCTTCGATGTCGATGGCCGGATAGTGCCCTTCCTCGGCCAGACGCCGCGACAGCACGATGTGGCCATCGAGTACGCCCCGCGCCGAGTCGGCAATCGGATCCTGCTGGTCATCGCCTTCCGACAGCACGGTGTAGAACGCGGTGATCGAACCACCACCCTTCTCCGCATTACCGGCGCGCTCGACCAGTTTCGGCAACTTGGCGAACACCGATGGCGGATAACCCTTGGTCGCCGGCGGCTCGCCAATGGCCAAGGCGATTTCCCGCTGGGCCTGGGCGAAACGGGTCAGCGAATCCATCAGCAACAGGACGTTTTTGCCCTTGTCGCGGAAATACTCGGCAATGCGCGTGCAATACATCGCCGCGCGCAGACGCATCAGTGGCGCATCGTCCGCCGGCGAAGCGACCACGACGGAGCGCTTGAGACCTTCTTCACCGAGGCTGTGCTCGATGAACTCTTTAACTTCCCGACCGCGCTCACCGATCAGGCCGACGACGATGATGTCGGCCTCGGTGAAGCGGGTCATCATGCCCAACAGCACAGATTTACCGACACCGGTACCGGCAAACAGACCGAGACGCTGGCCGCGACCAACCGTCAACAAACCGTTGATGCAACGGATGCCGACGTCCAGCGGCACGCTGATCGGGTCACGGTTGAGCGGGTTGATTGTCGGGCCGTCCATCGGCACCCAGTCTTCGGCTTTCATGCCGCCCTTGCCGTCCAGCGCACGACCGGCGCCGTCGAGCACACGGCCGAGCATGCTCATGCCCATCGGCAAACGACCAGTATCGGCAAGCGGCACCACACGGGCACCGGGGGCAATGCCGGCAACGCTGCCGACCGGCATCAGAAAGACTTTGCTGCCAGAGAAACCCATGACTTCCGCTTCCACCTGAGACGGGTGATAGCTGTCGTCATTGATCACCAGGCAACGCGTGCCCATCGCGGCGCGCAGGCCTTCGGCTTCGAGGGTGAGGCCGACCATGCGCAGCAGGCGACCTTCAAGAATCGGCGCGCCGGCAATTTCAACGGCCTCGGCATAACTGCTCAGGCGCTTGGCGAAACTGGTGCGTTCAAGGCGCATCGGGAGTGTCCGCGAGCGGCTCTTCAGGCGTGGCCGCCGGTTTTACGTCTTCGGGAATGTCCAGGCTCAGATCCGCTTCAGCCGGATGCAAGGCCTGTTCGTGCAACTGATCGAAGAGCTTCGCCATGACCTGAACCACGCGCGTTTCAATGCTCGCGTCGATGCGACTGTGCTCGGTTTCAACCCGGCAGCCACCCGGCAGCAGCGATTCATCTTCGACGATGCGCCAGCTTTCCTCATGACGTTCGCGCAGCGCCTTGGCTTGCTCGAAGTCTTGCGGGTTGACGTACAGACGCACGTTGTCGACGCCCAGCGGCAACAGCTTGAGGGCGTCGCGCATGACGTGTTCGATCTGGCTCGAATCGATGGCCAGTTCGCGCTTGATCACCTGTTTGGCGATGTGTTGCACGAGGTCGACCAGCGACTTTTCGATTTGCGTGTCTTGCTCGGCGATGGGTTCGAACAGGTTCGACATCAGTTGCTCGAGGCTGGCAATTTTTGCCGCCAGCGCCACTTCAGCTTCCTGCCGGACTTTCAGCGTGGCGCTGTGGAAGCCTTCCTTTTCGCCAATAGCAAAGCCTTCGTTGTAAGCCTCCTGACGGATGCTTTCGAGCTCTTCGAGGGTCAGTGGCTGGACTTCTTCCAGCGGCACTTCTTCCATTTCCGGCGGTTCGGGCTCGGGTTCAGGCTCGGGTTCCGGCTTCGGCGGATCGAAGCTGGGCATGGCCCAGGATTCGAATCCGCGAACATCGCGGGCACGGATCAGATCCGTCACATCGTCGTCGTGCTTGTCCATGGGCTTAGATCATTTCCTCGCCACCTTTGCCACCGAGTACGATCTCGCCGGCTTCGGCCATACGACGGGCAATGGTGAGGATTTCTTTCTGCGCGGTTTCGACGTCGCTGACGCGCACCGGGCCTTTGGCCTCGAGGTCGTCGCGCAACAGTTCGGCCGCACGTTTGGACATGTTCTTGAAGATCTTCTCTTTGACGCCTTCGTCCGAACCCTTGAGCGCCAGCACCAGCACGTCGGAGGAGACTTCGCGCAGCAACGCCTGAATACCACGGTCGTCGACATCGGCGAGGTTGTTGAACACGAACATGAGGTCTTCGATCTGACCGGACAGGTCTTCGTCGACTTCGCGGATCGAGTCCATGAGCTGGCCTTCGATCGAGCTGTCGAGGAAGTTCATGATGTCTGCCGCACGCTTGATGCCACCCAGGGTGGTGCGCGAGGCGTTCGAGTTGCCGGAGAACTGCTTCTCGAGAATCTGGTTGAGCTCTTTCAGTGCCGCAGGCTGCACGGTGTTCAACGACGAGACGCGCAGGATGATGTCCAGACGCACCTTGTGGTCGAAGTTGCCGAGCACTTCACCGGCCTGATCCGGATCGAGATACGCGACCACGATCGCCTGGATCTGCGGGTGTTCGTAGCGGATCACGTCGGCAACCGCGCGCGGCTCCATCCATTTCAGGCTGTCGAGGCCACTGGTGTTGCCACCGAGCAGGATGCGGTCGATCAGGCCGTTGGCCTTGTCTTCACCCAGTGCCTGGGTGAGCATTTTGCGCACGTAGTCGTCGGAACCGACGCCAAGGCTGGTCTGGTCGCCGACGATGTCGACGAACTCGCTCATGACCTGCTCGACCTGTTCGCGATGGACGTTGCCCATCTGCGCCATGGCTACGCCGACGCGCTGAACCTCTTTCGGGCCCATGTGGCGCAGCACTTGCGCGGCATCGGTCGAACCCAGGGACAGCAGCAGAATCGCGGCTTTGTCGACCTTGTTCAGTTTGACGGTTGCGGCTCGGTTATCACTCATCTGCGTTAATCCACTCTTTCACGACCTGAGCCACGCGACCCGGATCCTCGGCCACCAGACTCTTGATTGCATTCAGTTGCGCGTCATAACCCTCGCTTGGGCTTGGCAACAGAATGCTCTGCGGACCACCGAGGCTCACGCGGTCGTTGGAAAGTTCGCCATCCAGGCCGCCCATCCCGCCGAGTTCCACGTCGCTGCCAAGACCGGCCAGCTCCTTGCCTTTGCCGCCACCGGTAATGTTGTTGAGCACCGGGCGCAGCACACCAAACACCAGCACCAGGATGAACAACACACCCAGCACCTGTTTGACGATGTCCCAGAACCATGGCTGGGAGTAGAACGGAATATCGGCAATCACTTCACCGCGCTCGGCGGAGAACGGCATGTTGATCACGCTGACGCTGTCGCCACGGCTGGCGTCGAAACCGACGGCGTCCTGCACCAGACGGGTGAAGCGCGCCAATTCGTCGGCGCTCCACGGCGCGCGGGTGGTTTCACCGTTGGCAGCGTTGACCTTGACCTGATCGTCGACAACCACCGACACCGACAGACGATTCAGGCGACCCTGCTGCTGTTTGGTGTGGCTGATCGAACGGTCGAGCTCGAAGTTCTTGGTCGATTGCTGACGCTTGTCTGCCGGGTACGGCGCGAGCATTGGCTGGCCGGTGGCCGGGTCCATGATCTGCTGACCGTTGGCATCAACCAATGGCTGGCCTGGCTGCACCATGGCGGCCGGCGCTGCGGCGTTGGCACCGGTGGTTTGCGGCGCCGAGGCCGGCGCTGGTGGCTGGTTGCTCAGGGCACCCGGCACACCTTGCGGGCCATTGCTGGCGGTGCGTTGTTCGTTGACCGACTGCTCGCTGCGCAACGCCGGTTGATCCGGGTTGAACTGCTCGGCAGTCGATTCGACGGCATTGAAATCGATATCGGCCGAGACCTCAGCCTTGTAGCGATCGTTGCCCAATACCGGTTGCAGGATGTTGTGTACGCGCTGGGTGAGCATGCTTTCCATGCGACGGCTGTAATCGAACTGCTTGCCGGCCATGGTCATTTCGGAGTTTTCCGCCTGATCAGAGAGCAAGGTGCCCTTCTGGTCGACGACGGTGATCTGCGATTTGCTCAGCTCGGGAACGGAAGTCGCCACCAGATTGATGATCGCAATCACCTGACCCGGCTCCAGCGAACGACCGCTGTACAGTTCGACCAGCACCGACGCACTTGGCTTGCGCTCATCACGAACGAACACCGAGCTCTTCGGAATGGCCAGGTGCACGCGCGCACCCTTGACGTTGTTCAGGCTGGAAATGGTCCGCGCCAGTTCACCTTCGAGACCGCGACGATAGCGGGTCGCTTCCATGAACTGACTGGTGCCCAGGCCCTGGTCCTTGTCGAGGATTTCGAAACCGATGTTGCCGTCGCTGGGAGTGACACCAGCGGCAGCGAGTTTCATCCGCGCACGGGACAGGTCATCGGCTTTGACCAGCAAGGCGCCGGAATTCGGTTCAACGGTGTAAGGGATGTCGGCGGCGGCCAGGGTGTCCATGACCTGTTTGGCGTCCATGCCGGCAAGGCTGCCGTACAACGGACGGTAATCCGGCTGCTGTGACCACAGCACCACGGCAAAGCCAATCGCCACGCTCGCAGCCAGGCCGACCAACAGGCCCACCTGACGCAGCACGGTCATCTCGGAGAGGTTTTCCAGGAAGGACAGGCCGAACAACGGCGGTTTGCCGTCTATCGGGGTGGCGTTGGCCGGAACGTTATCGGCGACTGCTTCTGCCATGACTCAATCTCGTCCTTAAACCGGCATCTGCATGATGTCTTGATAAGCCTGAACCAGTTTGTTGCGCACCTGGGTCAGAGCCTGGAACGACACGCTGGCTTTTTGCGAAGCGATCATCACGTCCGTCAGATCGACGCCGCTTTTGCCGACTTCAAAGGCGTTGGCCAATTGAGTCGACGCTGTCTGGGTATCGCTGACTTTGTTGATCGCCTGACCGAGCATGTCGGAAAAGCTGCTGCCCGCCAGTTCAGGGACAGCGGTCGTCGATTTCGGCGCAGACATGGCATCCAGCTTCATGGCCTTCATGTCTGTCATCAACCGATTAAATTCAATACCTTGGCTCATGGTCTACTCTCTTGGGCGGCCCGCAATTTTTTGACACTCACTCGGCGGGTACACAGGTGTTAGCAACAAGGGTGCCAGCTCGGCGGACTTTTTCCACAAAAGCCAATCGGGGCACCGCGCGAACAGCGAAGCCACCGCAAAATCACTGTGGGAGGCGGCTTGCTCCCGAAGAGGGCGTGTCAGCTGCATAAATATCGACTGACACGCCCTCTTCGGGAGCAAGCCCCCCTCCCACAATGGGTTTTGCGTGAGTTCAAGTGGCGAACAGATAGCCTTCGACATCCATCCCGGCATCGCGCATTTGCGCCAGTTTGTAGCGCAGGGTGCGTGGGCTGATGCCTAGTTTTTCCGCCGCTTCTTTGCGGCGGCCGCGCTCGGTGCGCAGGGTGTCGATGATCATCTGAAACTCCCGGCGCCGCAGGTCATCGCCCAGCGCACCGGCAGAATCGGCGTCAATTTCGACTTCACGGATCGCTGGCGGTACAGCTGTCGCCACCGGTAAAGGAGCGAACGTCACCGGACCGGCCAGACAGAAATCCTGCGGCTGGATCAGTCCACCCTGCTGCAGGATCAACGCGCGCTGAATCGCGTTATCCAACTCACGGACATTGCCTGGCCACGGGTAGGCGATCAGACACGCCTGCGCTTGAGGCGAAAGTTTCGCCGCCGCATGCTTCATTTTATTGACGTGTTTGTTCAGCAACCGCTCGGCCAGCGGCAGGATATCGGCAGTGCGCTCGCGAAGTGGACGCCAGGCCAAGGGGAAAACCGACAAACGGTAAAAAAGATCTTCACGGAAGCGCCCGGCCGCCACTTCGCCAGCCAAATCGCGGTTGGTAGTGGCGACCACACGGATGTCGAGGGTGATCGGCTTGCGCGCACCGACGCGCTCGACTTCGCGCTCCTGCAACACGCGCAGCAGCTTGGCTTGCAGGCCAAGGGGCATTTCGGAAATTTCATCGAGCAGAATGGTGCCACCGTCGGCCTGTTCGAACTTGCCGGCCTGGGCGGCGATGGCGCCGGTGAACGAACCTTTCTCATGACCAAACAACGTCGCTTCGAGCATGTTGTCGGGAATCGCCGCGCAGTTGATCGCGATGAACGGTTGATTGGCGCGATGGGATTGCTGATGGATGTAGCGCGCCAGCACTTCCTTGCCGGTGCCGGACTCACCCGAGATCAATACCGTGGAATCGCTGCGCGCCACGCGTGCCGCGAGATCGAGCAGCTGCGCACTGGCCGGCTCGACCGCAATCGGCCCTTCGGCGTCACTGGCACTGATGCTGCCCAGCGCATGTCGCGCGACCAGATCCAGCAGCGCCTTGGGTTCGAACGGTTTCACCAGGTAATCCGCCGCGCCGTGACGCATCGCGTCGACCGCGCGCTCGACGGCACCGTGAGCGGTCATCAGCAACACCGGCAACTGCGGCTGACGGGCACGCAGCAGGGCGAGCAATTGATGGCCATCCATGCCGGGCATGTTGACGTCACTGACCACCAGGCTGAACGCTTCGCCCGCGACCGCCGTCAACGCTTCTTCTGCGCTGCCAACCGCCTGATAATCATGGCCGGCCAGCAACAGCGTATCGGCCAGCGCCTCACGCAACGAACGGTCATCCTCGACCAGCAAAACCTTGATGCCCATGGCGTTCACTCAGCTCCCTGTACAACGGAAAACAGCGGCAGGCTGACCTGCGCGCACGTGCCGCGCCCGACCCGCGAACGCAGCTGCAATTCTCCCTGATGTGCCCGGGCCACAGCCTTGACCACGGTCAGGCCGAGGCCAGTGCCGGTGACTTTGGTGGAAAAAAATGGCTCGCCGAGACGCGCCAGCACAGTCGGCTCGATCCCGCTGCCGTTGTCACTGACACTGATACGCAAGGTGTTGTCGCGGGTGTAGCAATGCACTTTCAGGCGCACATCAGCGGCGCTGGCCTGAATCGCGTTTTCGAGCAGATTCAACAACGCCCCGACCAAGGTGTCGCGGTTGCACAGCAGCTCGCCGGCATGACTGTCGCACTGCCAGCGGATTGGCAGATCCTGCACATGGGTCAGCGCGGCGGCTTGCAGCGCCTGCATCAGCGCATTCGGCGTCAAGCGATCGGTCAGCGGCAATTCTCCGCGAGCGAACACCAGCATGTCGCGCACCTGATGCTCCAGCTCGTGCAGACGCTCTTTCAGGCGCCCGGCGAAACGCTGCTGGGTGGCGACCGGCAGCTCCTGCTCAGTCAAATGACTGGCATACAACAGCGCGGCGGACAGCGGCGTGCGGATCTGATGAGCCAGCGAGGCGACCATCCGCCCCAATGACGACAGACGCTCATGGCGCGCCAGTTGATCTTGCAGATGACGGGTTTCTGTCAGGTCGTTGAGCAGCACCAACTGCCCCGGCTCGGCATCCAGCGAACGCGTGGCAATCGACAGGCGTCGACCGTTTTTCAGAGAAATTTCGTGACCGTCGTCTTCGCGCGGGGCAAAGCAGCGCGCAATCACCTGACGCCACAACTGGCCTTCGAGCGGTAAGCCGAGCAGCTCGATGGCGGCCGGATTGGCTTCGCGCACCATGCCATGACCGTCGATGACGATGACGCCACCGGGCAACAGATCGAGGAGGTTTTGCAGACGGTTGGCCAGGCGCTCTTTTTCCGCCAGCTCCTGCATGCGTTGGGCGCTGACCACCGCCAACTCGCCTTTGAGTTCGGTCACCCGCGCTTCAAGCATGCTGTAGGAATCAGTCAACTGGCTGGACATTTGATTGAACAGCTCGAAAGCCTGCTCAAGACCCTGTCGGCTTGCCTGTTCTACGGAGGACGGCTGCCCTTCGGGACTGGAGGCAGTAGACATCTGGGCGGCTTGGGGCATTGTGCTTTCTCGCTTGGCTGACCGTCAGTGAAACGGAACGTTGCGAGGGCTGTAGCAATACCCGTGCCTAAAAAAAACCGCTTATAAATGAAGAGGTTGAAAAACAGGCGTCAATCATCCGCCTGTTCATCACCATCACGTCGGCTCATGCCGTATTTGCGCATCTTCTCAACCAGGGTGGTTCGACGAATACGCAAGCGCTCGGCGGCACGTGCCACGATGCCATTGGCGTCGTCCAGTGCCTGTTGAATCAGGCCCTGCTCCAGACCACCGAGGTAATCTTTAAGGTCGAGGCCTTCCGGCGGCAGCATGGCATTGGCGGTGAAGTCCGGCGTATGGCCGTTGATGGCCACACGCTCTTCCAGATCGCTGCGCAGGCTGTCGACCATTTGCTCGTCTTCGTCGTCGACGTAGCGGAATTTCTTCGGCAACTCGACCACGCCGATCACGCCGTACGGATGCATGATCGCCATGCGCTCGACCAGGTTGGCCAGCTCGCGGACGTTGCCCGGCCAGCCGTGACGGCACAGCGACATGATCGCCGCCGAGTTGAAACGGATCGAACCACGCTTCTCGTGCTCCATGCGCGAGATCAGCTCGTTCATCAGCAACGGAATATCTTCGACGCGCTCACGCAGCGGCGCCATCTCGATCGGGAACACGTTCAGGCGATAGTAGAGGTCTTCGCGGAAGGTGCCGATCTCGATCATGCTTTCGAGATTCTTGTGGGTCGCGGCGATGATGCGCACGTCGACGCTCTGGGTCTTGTTGCTGCCTACGCGCTCGAAGGTGCGCTCCTGCAGGACGCGCAGCAGCTTGACCTGCATCGGCAGCGGCATGTCGCCGATTTCGTCGAGGAACAGCGTGCCGCCGTTGGCCAATTCGAATCGCCCGGCACGGCTGGTGATCGCGCCGGTGAAAGCGCCCTTCTCGTGGCCGAACAATTCGCTTTCGAGCAGCTCTGCCGGGATCGCCCCGCAGTTGACTGGCACGAACGGCGCGTCGCGGCGCTTGGAATGGTAATGCAGGTTACGTGCAACCACTTCCTTGCCAGTGCCTGACTCGCCGAGGATCAGCACGCTGGCATCGGTGTCGGCGACTTGCTGCATCATCTGGCGCACGTGCTGGATCGCCCGGCTGGTGCCGACGAGACTGCGGAACAGATTGGGTTCGCGATGACGGCCACGCTCACGGGCCTGGTCATACATCTCGCGATAGACCTGGGCACGGTGCAGGGAGTCGAGCAATTTGCTGTAGCTGGGCGGCATTTCGAGGGTCGAAAGCACCCGGCGGCGCTGGTCATCAGGCAGATCGACGGAAGAATTATCGCCCATCAGCAAAACCGGAAGGAACTCATCCCAGGTTGAGAGTGTCTTTAACAAGCCCAAAAGCGCGCCAGGAGCATTAACGGTCCCGATCAGTACGCAAATGACTTCACGACTAGACGACAAAGAGCCGACGGCCTGCTGCCAGTCATGGCTGCCGCAGGGTAAATTTTCTTCGCCAAGAAAATTTAGAATCACCGCCAGGTCGCGGCGGCGGACGCTATCGTCATCGATCAGCAGAATTTTGGTTTCACGCCACATGCAATAGCAACTTCCCTAGTCAACTCAATGCCCGAAAAATGGGGCAAGCGAGACGCTTGCAGGACACCATGTGCCTGTAGACGCCTGAAATCTGAAAACAGCCACTAGTTAAGTCAAAAAACCGTGCACAGTCAAATTTATGGCGCACATGTCTGGATTAACTGGGGGTTAATTAACCAAACAGATGGTAAACCTTTGCCGCCTTTTGCGCTTGGGTGATCTGCGACATCTCGTTGGCTATCGCCTGCCGCTCACCCATGGCCACCTCAAGAAGCTCCTTGTAGACATGGAGCAACTCCTCAAGATTGTTGCGCAACGCGTCCTCATCCAGCGCAGCTTCAGCCATGACGTCTTCCATGCAGGAACGGCAAGCCAGATCCAGCTCGCCAATGGCTTCCCAATTGCGCTCGGCCAGGGCAGTGACCAAGGCTTCGCGGGTATCGGCAATTCGCTGCAATACAAGACTCATGGTGCTCTCCTTAAAACTGGGGGCCTGGCGGAGCAATACCGTCCCAGCCTTCCTTCACGGTGCGCAGCAGCCCGGCGACCTCATCGAGAATCTTCGGATCACTGTCGATGTTGGCCTGCGCCAGGCGCTTCATCATGTAGATGTAGAGCTGGTTGAGATCAGCCACCGACTCGGCGCTGTTCTCCAGATCGAGGCCTTCACACAAGCCACCGATAATGCCAACGGCCTTGTTGATCGCCGTCCCTTTGCCGGGAATATCCTTGCGCTCGATGGCGCCTTTGGCCTGAGCGATACGCTCCAGGCCGCCTTCCATCAACATTTGCACCAGACGGTGCGGGCTCGCTTCGGACGTCTGGGCGTGTGCGCCGACTTTCTGATATTGCCGAAGGGCTAACATTGGGTTCATGTTCTACCTCATTGCCACAATGACTCGTATATCCAGTGTATCGCCAACGAATCAGAGAACTTTAGATCAAAAGACAAAAACCCGGCGCACGCCGATAAAGCGTAGCCGGGTTTTTGTCGTGCCGGTCTGTTACTTCGCGGACTGCTGAGCGTTCAGCGAGCTGAAGAACGACGTGATGTTGCTTGCCGTCGCCTTCATCTGCCCTACCAGCAAGTCCATCGCATTGTACTTTGCGGTCAGCGTCTTGGTCAGGTTGGCCACACGCAAGTCCAGCGCCAGTTGCTGGTCGGTCAGGCTTTTGGTGTTCTTGGTGAGAATCGCCATACGCTGATCAAGCAGACCGGTACCGGTAATATTACCCGCCGCTGGCTTGAGGTACGGGTCTACCGCCTTGCTCATGCGCGCCAACAGACCATTGGTGTCGTCGGTACCGGTGAACAACTGCTGAACCTGGCCAGTCATGCCTGGCTGCGCCATGGTCTTGCCGAAAGCGTTGGTATCGAACGTCAGGTTACCGGTGTTGCGGTCGGTCATCACACCCAACTGCGACAGCACGGCCAACGGACCGCCTGCGCCTGTCGCCGTCAACTGACCACGAATATCGGCAATCAGCGAACGCGGAATCGCATCACCAGTGAACGCCGCCTGCACGGTCAGCTTGCCATCGGCATCCGGCGTCGCCTTGGACAGCGTATCGATGGTGGTCTTCAAGGTGTTGTAAGCGTCGACAAACGACTGAATCGATGTCTGCAAACCTTTGGTGTTGGCGTCCACGCTGACAACAGTAGGCGTCGCAACGCCACCGGAGACAGGACTGACTGTCGTCAGATTCAGGGTCAAGCCACTGATTGCGCCGCTCACCGTGTTGCTTTTGCTGGTGACTTCCAGACCATCGATGGTCAGCTTGGCGTTTTTCGCAATACCGTTGACGGCGCCTGAAGCGCCTGCAGCCGGGCTAGCGCCCATCGCCTGGGTACCATCGATTTCCAGACCGGCAATACCGCTGACGGAGAGGTCGGAACCTTCGCCGGTCTTGCTCGAACTGATCACCAGGCGCGAAGCACCGGTGCTGTCGGTCACAATGTTAGCGGAGATGCCGTTGGCGCCCTGAGCCTTGTTGATGGCGTCGCGGGTGGTCTGCAACGTGGCATCGGCCGGAATGTCGACATTGTAATCAGTGCCATTCTGACTGATTTTCAGGGTACCACTCGGAATGGCACTGGCGGCGCCGCCGGCAAAAGAGGCGCTGGCGATTTTCGAGCCCGTGGCCAGCTGACTTACAACAACGTTGTAATTACCCGCAACCGCAGTGCTGTCGGAAGTAGCGCTCAGGTTGGTATTGCTCGACGTCGCGTTGAAGCCGGCAAATGCAGGATTGGTCTTGCTGCCCAGATTGGTCATCGCCGTCTGGAACGCGGTCAATGCGCTCTTCAGCGAACCAATGCCGGAAATCTTCAGTGTGTTGGCTTTGGTCGCGGTATCGATCTGCGTCTGCTTCGGCGCCTTGTCGGCGTTGACCAGCGCAGTGACGATCGCACCGATGTCCAGGCCGGAACCCAGTCCGGAACCCGGTAGAATTGGACTTGCCATGTGCATCTCCCTTCAGATTGTTGCCATTCTTTTGACCGTTACACGCGTCCTGAGAACGGACAAACATTATTCATGCCAGCTATCAGACTTTGGCGTCGAACAACACGTGGCTTGCATTGGCGAGGCTGTCTGCCAGCTTGAGGGCTTCGGCGGAGGGAATCTGTCGAACGACTTCACCCGTCTCGCTTGCGATCACCTTGACGATGACCTTCCCGGAATGCTCGTCGATCGAGAACTCCAGATTGCGCTTGATCGATTGGACAAACTTTTCGATCTCCTGCACCGCCAGTTTCAACTTGGCATCGTCCGTAACCTGACTCTTGGCAGCGACCGGCGCTTCAGTCTTGGCAACTTTCGGCGTTTCTGACGGTTTGTCAGCAACCGGCGTGACTGGCTTGGGAGCCGGATAAGACTGGTTAAGCTTGACGCTCATGTCCATGCTCATCACCTCCTAACGTAAAAAGGCGAGAGAGCGCGACCAGCGCACCCTCCCGCCCAAACTTGTTCCGAAATTACTGAAGCAGCTTCAGTACAGCGGAAGGCAGTTGGTTGGCTTGAGCCAGAACGGAGGTCGAAGCCTGCTGCAGAGTTTGCTGCTTGGTCAGGTTAGCAGTTTCTGCGGCGAAGTCGGTGTCTTGTACACGACCCTGTGCAGCGGTGGTGTTCTCAACGATGTTTTGCAGGTTGGAGATGGTGCTGGTCAGACGGTTTTGCGAAGCACCCAGGCTGGCACGGGTATCACCGATTGCAGCGATAGCAGCGTCGATTGCAGTGATAGCGGCGTCGATGTTGCTACCAGCGGTTGCAGCGTCAGTACCGGTCAGAGCCAGAGTAGCTTTGTCTACGGACAGGCTGACGGCGTCGAACTTGGAGCTCAGTACCAGGTCGATGTGGTTAGCAGTACCGGTGTTTGCACCAACTTGCAGAGTCACAGTACCAGCCGAACCGTCCAGCAGGTTTTTGCCGTTCAGGTTGGTGGAAGCTGCGATACGGCTGATTTCGTCGGACATGTCGGCGAATTCAAGGTTGGTAGCTTTCTGGTCAGCAGTGCCGTTGGTGCCGGTACGTGCTTTAACAGCCAGTTCACGCATACGCTGCAGGATGTCGGTAGTAGCTTGCAGAGCGCCTTCAGCGGTCTGAGCAACGGAGATACCGTCGTTGGCGTTCTGGATAGCCTGGTTGCCACCGCGGATTTGCGATTGCATACGGGTGGAGATCTGCAGGCCAGCGGCGTCGTCTTTAGCGCTGTTGATTTTCAGGCCGGAAGACAGGCGCTGCATCGAAGTCGACAGAGCGTCGGAAGCTTTGTTCAGGTTTTTCTGAACGTTCAACGACGTGGTGTTGGTGTTTACTGTTAAAGCCATGACGAATTCCTCGTTGGTTGGGTACTGCGGCTTCCGGCCCTGGCAACCGCCGGGTATGGCCTAGAGAACCTTCGTAATAGTTATCGTCGGGTTTGCAGGTTGCTTGAGGGCTTTTTGAAAAAAATTTGCCATCACCCTGCCACCCCCGCGAAAACAAAGACTTAGCCGCACACCCACTTCGAAAAAATGACGTCATAAAACCGACTGCAGCGCAAACCTGCGGGCCAGTGCTGTCGGCCCGCTCAGGCCGGGATACTTTCCAGCAAGTCGAGCAGCTCATACTCCATATAGTCGGCCATGCCCAACCAGTCCTGACGCTCTTGGCAATCAAGCATTTGCAGGAGCAGTTGTGCCCACATTTGCTGGATATCCGTGGGTGCGGACAGCAGTAACTGCTGCGCGCCCTCGAAGACATCGACCATGAGCAACGCGGCCTCGACATCACGCCCCAGTCGAAACAGCCCTGCACACTGACGGCATTCACCGATGCACGTTTCCATCACCGTCATTGCACGAACTCCCGATTGAACTGCGTCCCGGCGATCAGCGCGCCCGCCCTGCTGCTATTGAAAAACTGCACGTGCGGATGCGCCGCGATATAGCGCTCCAGCACGCACAGATACCCGCGAAAATTGAGTTGGGTACTGACGCGCTGGCCATGACCGTCGCGTACCCAATGCCGCGCCTGGCTCACACCCGGCCCCAGCTCGCCATCACTCCAGCCGGCGTGGGTCTTGTTCATCGGGAATGCGAAGTCCGCACCGAACAAGGTGATGCGAGTGCCGCCCAGTTTCACCGCCAGATCCACCGCCGGATGAATCACGCTGCCGCCCACATGCAGTTGCCCGCGCGGGTGCTGTTCACGCAATTGCGCATACACCGGGCTGGCCGAATAGCCGCCGTAGCGTTTGCCCTTCCAGGCGCGCAACACCTCGGGATCGCTCATTGGCAAATACACCAGCGAGATATCGTCGGACGCATCGAAAGGCAGGTGCCGAAAGCTGATGCGCTGATCAATGGTCACCACCAGATCCGGCACGATGCCGTGCTCACGCAATGGCCGATAAGCGGTGTCGACACAGATGAACAGCGGGCGCTGCGCCTGAGCCTGGATATTCGCCAGTTGCTGGAAATGCCCTTCAAGCGTCGGGCCGGTGCCGATCACATAGATCTCGCGCTCGGTGCAGGTGCCAAACAATTGCGCGACATCGTCATCGCCAAGCAGCACCGGCAGGCAATCCTGCAAGCGCTGCTTGATGAACGGAGACTGCGCATCGAATTCGCGATTGTTGAAACTCAGATGGACTTCATTGACCAGCCGATCGCGGATCTTCGCGTTGAAGTCGTCGGCCAGCAGCATCTCGGCAGGCAGCGCAAAAAACGGCGAACAAATGTCCGACAGATCGCCGGCGTAGAACAACTCTATGCGCGGATCATTCAGCCACTGGCGCTGATCGAGCAGTTGCAGCACCAGCGCAAACAACGCGCCGTTGAGGATATGCACGTACAACCGTTGCAGCCCCGCGCGCTCAAGCAACACACCGGGCAAATCACCGAGACCGGTGCCATAGACGTGCAATTGCGCGTTATCGGGCAGACTGGCCGCCTGAATCCGCGCTTCATGGAGGCGATCGTGACGGCTGGTGAGCTGAATGCCGTTGATGCTCAGCGTCGAGCCAAGCCCTTCAACCAGTTGCGCCGCAACGGCCGCGCTGTCTTCTGCCAGCAGCCGCTCGAACAGCGCCGGCCAGCGCCGCTGCAACACTTCGGCATTGGCTTGGAAAAACCCGCTCATGGCGCCTCGCGCTCCCCGTTCAGGCAAAAAAATAGCGTTCAAGGTTAACCTTGAACGCTATTTTTGTATCAGCCGTTTTTGCTTCGGTTCAAGGACGATAGATGATCGCCGAACCCCACGACAGACCAACGCCAAACCCGCTCAGCGCAATACGCTGCCAAGCGGAGTCGATGACGTGTTTTTCCAGCAGCAACGGAATGCTCGACGATACGGTGTTGCCGGTCTCGACCATATCCTTGATGAACTTCTCCGGTTCACCTTCGAAACGCCGCGCCACCGCATCGACAATCGCCGCGCTGCCCTGGTGAATGCAGAATGCATCGATGTCATCTGCCTTCAGACCGGAATCATCCAGCAGTTCATGCAGGTGTGCCGGCACCTTCAGCAGTGCAAAGTTGAAAACCTGGCGGCCGTTCATGAAGAACACGCCATCAGTGACTTTCAAGTGCGGTGCGCCGGAACCGTCAGTGCCGAACTTGGCCTTGCCCAGCGCCCAGCTCGGATCTTCGCCCATCCACGTGGCGGTGGCGGCATCGCCAAACAGCATGGTGGTGTTGCGGTCTTCCGGGTCGACGATTTTCGAATACGGGTCAGCGGTGATCAGCAGGCCGTTCTTCAGGCCGGCGGCTTCCATGAAGCCCTTGATCGCATAAATGCCGTAGACATAACCAGAGCAGCCCAGGGAAATGTCGAACGCGGCGACATTGGTCGGCAAGCCGAGTTTGTCCTGGACGATGGCAGCCGTATGCGGCAGGCCTTCTTCGTCACCGTTCTGGGTGACAACGATCAGCGCGTCGATCGATTCACGTTTCAGTTGAGGATTGTTGGCAAACAGCGCGTTGGCTGCTTCCACGCACAGATCGGAAGTTTCTTGCTCAGCGTCTTTGCGCGGCAGGAACGCCGAGCCGATCTTGCCAAGGATGAACTCTTCATCCTTCTCGAATTTTGCACCTTGTGCGTAATTGTCCACGCCGGCTACAGGAACGTAGCTCGCAATGCTTTTTATGCCAATCATTACGGCTTCCCAAAAAAAAACAGCCCAAGACCACCGCTCGCAAGGATTTCGAGGGGCGCCGACAAACAGAAAACGGCCGCCACGAAGGGCAGCCACGGGAAGCGCAAAGGGCTATCACTGGAATCGAAAACGAGCCAGGCGCCATCTCCCCGATCAATACAATACAGTGAAGATGCGCGTTATGACTCACAGGTCACGCTATTTTGCCGAATCGGTTGCAGATCGGCTTATTCGACCAGCGACCAGTCCAGCGGCGTGCCGCGCTTGATCGGTGCACGAGCGCGACGACCGAGGATGGCATCGGTGTGCTTGGGCGGCAGACCGAGACCCGGACGGATGGCGCGCAGATTGTCCCCGGTAAAGGGGTCACCAGCGGCCATGTCAGCGGTGACGTACAGCGAACGGCGATAGACCACCGATTTCAGTTCGGCGTCGGTGGCGCCATAACGCACCTGACCCAACGCCTGCCAGGCACGTTCGGTTTCCACCACCAGACTGGCCATTTCTGCCGGTTCCAGCGAGAAACTCGCATCGACGCCACCCGCCGAACGGTCGAGGGTGAAGTGTTTTTCCACCACCGTCGCGCCCAACGCCACGGCCGCGACCGACACGCCAACGCCCATCGAATGATCGGAAAGCCCCACCTCACAACCGAACAACTCACGCAGATGGGGAATCGTGCGCACATTGCTGTTGAGCGGAGTTGCCGGGTAGGTGCTGGTGCATTTGAGCAGCACCAGGTCCTTGCAACCCGCCTCGCGGGCAGCGCGCACGGTTTCGTCGAGTTCGGCGATGCTGGCCATGCCGGTGGAAATGATCAGCGGTTTGCCGGTGGCGGCAACACGACGAATCAACGGCAGATCGGTGTTTTCGAAACTGGCGATCTTGTAGGCCGGCACGTCGAGGCTTTCGAGAAAGTCCACCGCCGTGTCATCGAACGGCGTCGAGAATGCGAGCATGCCCAATTCTTTTGCACGGGCAAAAATCGGCGCGTGCCATTCCCACGGCGTATGGGCCTTTTCGTACAGGGCATACAAGGAAGTGCCCGCCCACAGACTGCCCGGATCCTTGATGAAGAACTCACCCTCAGCCAGATCCAGGGTCATCGTCTCGGCTGTGTAGGTTTGCAACTTCAAGGCATGCGCCCCGGCCTTGGCCGCCGCCTCGACAATTTGCAGGGCGACGTCCAGCGACTGGTTATGGTTGCCGCTCATCTCGGCGATGATGAAGGGCGGCGCGTCGGCGCCGATCGAGCGATTGCCGATCTTGAAACTAGTCATGCGGGTGATCCTTCAAAACACGGGTGAACGCGCAGGCCGCTTGGCTGAACCCGGCGTCACGAAACACATTCAATGAGGGTTGATTGGCCGGCGACACTTGCGCGCTGATCGCGGTGAGTTGCGGCCACTGTTTGACGACAAACGCCTCGCCCCGCGCCAGCAGCGCCCTGCCCCAACCGAGGCCAACACGCCCTTCGAGCAGATAGATCGACACTTCAGCCTCGAAGCCGCGCAAGTCGTAGCGCATGACGCCGACTGCGCCATCGTCGGCCTCGGCGATCAGCAACAGGCGCTGCGGGTTGCGCAGGCTCGTCGTCAGCCAGTTCAGGTGCTGCGACCATTCGATCGTGCCGGTATCCGTCGACCAACGGCGCACCGCTTCGGTATTGCGCCCATCAAAGAGCAATTGCGCATCGTCCAGCGTCGCCCTGCGCACCTTGAGTACGGCACCGGCCAGCGCCGCCGCGACACGTTCGGCGCCACGGCCGTCGACCAGTTGCCGCGAACGCTCGGCCAAACTCTGGCGCAGATAATGATTGCCAACGACAAAGCCGATAGCGTCGCGCAACTGCTCGACACTGACCTGCTCACGGGCGCCCATGAACACATGCGCCCCCGCTGCCGCCATGACTTCACCGTTGTTCTGCTGGTTGTTCGATACCGCAATGCACAGGGTCGGCAGGCCCATCGCCGCGCGCTCCCAACTGGTACCGCCGCCGGCACCGATAAACAGATCGGCTGCGCTCATGCGCTGATAAAAATCGCTGACAAAGCTGTGCAGACTCCAGTTCGGCCGTGTTGCGGCCAATGCCTGCATCTGTGTCCATGCCGGGTTGTCGGCGCCGGCGACGAAGTCCACTTGCAGCTCGGTAAAATCCGCCAGTGCGAGCATCGCGTGATGGGTTTGCCTGGCCGCATCGAAACCGCCGAAGTTGACCAGTACCCGGCGCGCCCTGGCGTTGATCTCGATGGCCGGGCAACGGAATTCTTCGCGCAACATGGCGTAGCGCGGGCCGAGCAATGTGCGGCAATTTTCAGGCAGCAGCGGCTGATAATTTTCGTGCAGGCCCGAGAGGTTTTGATTGAGCAGCAGATCGACGCTGTAGCGCCGCGTGGCGAGGTCATCCACGGCTGCGATGCGTGGCGCCCATTGCCGAGCGGCGGTCTGCCAATGGTGATCGAGGCCGTAGTGATCGACGATGACCCAGTCGAATGCAGCATGGCCGGCCAACAGCAGAACCAGTGCGTCGATGTCAGCCTGCCACGGCAGCATCGACTCGATGGCTTGCTGTGGATCTTCATCGGGGTAGCGATCAGGCAGCGCGAAGGTTTCAAAACCCTCGGCGCGCAAGGCCTCGAGACGATGCCCCGGCAATTGCCGGCAGGCAAATGCGACATGGCTACCCTGCTTGCGCAACACCCGCGCCAAGGTCAGGCAACGCGCAATGTGGCCGCTGCCGATGGTCGGTGAGGCGTCAGCGCGAATCAGCACTCTCATTGCAGCTCTCCGCCAGCCTTGAGCGCGGCGTAGAGGTATTCGGCGCGTTTCCAGTCTTCGGCAGTGTCGATGTCCTGCACCAGGTGCCGGGGCAGAATCACCGGCAGACTGGCCGGCGAATACACCACTTCACCGCGCAGCCACGCCTCACTGCGGCCCCAGTAAAACTGGCCGGCATCCTGAAAGGCTTCGGGCAGATCCTGCGAACGAGTGTTGCGAAATTCGGGATACAAAGCGGTCAGCGCGCCCTGCCCGTCCAGCGTCAGAGCGCGCTGCACAGGAAAGCCAAAACTGCACACGGAAAACGCGAACGACTTGTCGGGATGCTGCTCAAGCATTTCCCATCCCTGACGCAGAAACCGCGCCTGCAGCAACGGCGCCGTGGCGTAGACACAGCAGGCGTAATCGAACGCCGGCAATTGCTGCAAGGCATGCACGATCACCGCCGCAGTGCCGGTGAAATCATCGGCCAGATCGGCCGGACGCAGGAACGGCACTTGTGCACCGTGCGCCCGTGCGACGTCGGCAATCTCGGCATCGTCAGTGCTGACCACGACCTGATCGAACAAGCCCGATTCCAGCGCAGTGCGGATCGAACGAACAATCATCGGCACGCCGGCGAACAGCGCAAGATTCTTGCGCGGTATGCGTTTGCTGCCACCACGGGCCGGGATGATTGCGACGTTGCTCAAGGGCGTTTTTCCAACAGGAACCAAGTGACGTCATCTGCCGGGAATTGCCGGTCGCGGTGATACACGAAGCCGTAATCGAGCAACTGCAGATCGGCATAGCGATCAAGCATTTCTCCGGCAAAGTCGCGCTTGAACAGTTTGCCGCTGTTGCCGCGATAGGACACTTCCACCGGCGCCGGATTGTAATACTCGGCGATGAGAATGTAGCGCTGACTCAACTCATACAACTGCGCATACGCCGTCGGCAGCAGTTCCGGCGCCAAGTGGATCAGCACGCCTTTGCTTAACGTCAGGTCGTACTGGCGCTCGCGGGGGAAGTCGAACAGCGAACCATGCCAGATCTGTGCAATGTCCAGCGCGCGTGCTTGCGCGCAGGCGCTGTCATTGATCTCGACACCGAACAGTTCGCAGCGCGGCAGCAGTTGATGCAGCGCCTGCAAATTGTTGCCGGCGTTGGTGCCCAGCTCGACCAGACTCTCGATGCGGCCGGCGCGGCTCAGCGCCTTGGCAAACAAGGCCAGATTCGCCGCCACCAGCGGCTGACCGACATTGCGCTCGACGTACTGATTACCGAAGTCGCCCTGCCAGAACTTCTCCTGCTCGCTCAAATCACGCATTGCAAATACTCATCCATTGCCATCGTGGCAATTATTCGGTCAGCCGACGCAATTGCTCGACCACGTAATCCTGTTGTTCATCGCTCAATAGCGGGAACAGCGGCAGGCTGATCGCTTCGGCGTAGTAACGTTCGGCCTCGGGGAAATCACCCTCGGCAAAACCCAAGGCTTGATAGTAGGGCTGCAAGTGCACGGGAATATAGTGCAGATTCACCCCGATCCCGGCCGCACGCAGGCCTTCGAACACCTGGCGATGACTGCGGTTGACGCGCTCGGTCTGCAAGCGAATCACATACAGATGCCAGGCAGAATCCGCGTCTGGCTGAGGGCTCGGCAGCGTCACCGGCAGATACGCCAACAAACGATCGTAACGCGCCGCCAGCTCGCGACGGCGGGCGATGAATTCGTCCAGTTTGCTCAACTGCGACAAACCCAGCGCAGCTTGCAGATCGGTGATGCGGTAATTGAAACCCAGCTCGATCTGCTGGTAGTACCAAGGGCCGTGGCTGGGTTCGCTCATCTGCTGCGGATCACGGGTCATGCCGTGGCTGCGCAGACGTTGCAGACGCTCGGCCAGCTCCGGGCGGTTGGTCAACACCATGCCGCCCTCGGCGCTGGTGATGATCTTCACCGGATGAAAACTGAACACGGTCATCGCCGCGAACTCACCGCAGCCGACCGGGCGCCCGGCATAACTTGCGCCCACCGCGTGCGAGGCGTCCTCGATCACGGTGAAGTTGTAGCGCTCGGCCAGCGCGGCAATCTTGCGCATGTCGCAGCTCTGCCCGGAGAACGCCACTGCCACCAGGACTTTCGGCAACGTGCCGTCACGCTCGGCCTGATCGAGTTTCGCTTCGAGGGCGAACGCATCGAGATTCCAGGTCAGCGCGTCGATGTCGACGAAATCAACCTCGGCACCGCAGTAGCGTCCGCAATTGGCTGACGCGAGAAAGGTGTTCGGCGTGGTCCACAAACGATCGCCCGGCCCCAGCCCTGCGGCCAGGCAGGCAATGTGCAGCGCCGCCGTGGCGTTGCACACCGCGACGGCGAAATCGGCTTGGCAACGCTCGGCCATCGTTTGTTCGAAGCGCTCGATGGTCGGCCCCTGGGTCAGCCAGTCCGATTGCAGCACCTCGACCACGGCGTCGATGTCCGCCTGATCGAGGCTTTGCCGACCGTAGGGAATCATGCCGAAAGCTTCGCGTGCAGATCGGCGATCTGCCCGATCGAGAGGAAGTGCGGATTGGTGTCGGAGCGATACTCGAAATCCTCACCGACCGCCCAACCACGCTCGCCGAGCTTGTCGACGGCAAAATCGACATCGACGCTGGTAAAGCGGATCGACGGCTGAATGGTGTAGTGATCCTCGAACTCAAGGGTCATCCGCGCATCATCCAGCGGCACCATCAACTCATGGAGTTTTTCACCTGGACGAATACCGACATTCTTGTGCGGCAGATGCTCCGCCATGCCACGCGCCAGATCGACGATGCGGATCGACGGAATCTTCGGCACGAACACTTCGCCGCCGTGCATCCGCGCGAAGCTGTCGAGGACGAACTGCACACCGTGGTCGAGGGTGATCCAGAACCGCGTCATGCGTTCGTCAGTGATTGGCAACTCCTGCGCACCGTCAGCGATCAGCTTGCTGAAGAACGGCACCACCGAGCCACGCGAGCCGGCGACATTGCCGTAGCGCACCACGGCAAAGCGGGTTTCCTGCTCGCCGGCAATGTTGTTGGCGGCGACGAACAACTTGTCTGAAAGCAACTTGGTCGCGCCGTACAGGTTGATCGGGCTGGCTGCCTTGTCGGTGGACAGCGCCACAACCTTCTTCACGCCATTGTCGATGGCGGCAGCGATGATGTTCTCCGCGCCATTGACGTTGGTGCGGATGCATTCGGTCGGGTTGTATTCCGCCGCCGGCACTTGCTTCAGCGCAGCGGCATGCACCACGTAGTCGATGCCGCGCATGGCCTGACGCAGACGGTCAGCGTCACGCACGTCACCGATGAAGTAGCGCATGCACGGCGCGTTGAACGTCTGCTGCATTTCGTACTGTTTCAGCTCATCGCGGGAGAACACCACCACGCGCTTGGGCTGGTATTGCTCGAGCAGACGGGCGATGAATTTGCGCCCGAACGAACCAGTGCCGCCGGAGATGAAGATTGATTTACCGTTGAACATATGCTGATTCCTGTCCGGCACGCTTAAGCGAGCAACTGTGCCCAGTTGATCGAGGCATTTTCGCCCAAGGTAAAACCTTTGCCGGTCAGCGCCAGGTTGGCGTTGTAAGCCGGATCCTGAGCGAAGACTGCGCTCCATTTCTCGCGCAGTGTCGCCAGTGCCTCGGGGGCCTCTGGCAACGCGCCGGTATGCAGCACCTGCACCGACGGCGTCCACACGGTGAGGTAACCGGCCTGACCCGCCTTGAGGCACAGATCGACATCGGCATAACCTTCGGTGAAGTTCACTTCATCCAGCCCACCCAGACCGTTGAACAGTTCTTTGCGTACCATCAGGCAGACTTTCGACACGGCCGAATAATTCTGCTCGACCGCCAGGCGCTGCATGTAACCCTCGGCATTGTGTTTCTCGCCAATGAAGGCGGAACCGACGCCGCCATTCAAACCGAGCACCAGCCCGGCCTGGGAGATCTTGCCGTCGCGGTCGACCAGTTTGGCACCGACGATACCGACTTCCGGGCGCTGGGCATGGTTGAGCAGCGAGTCGATCCAGTTCGGGTTGACCACTTCGCTGTCAGTGGCCAGCAGCACCAGATACTCACCCTTCGCCTGCTCGCTGGCGGCGTTGTACAACGCCACTTCACCGAGCGTTTGCCCGGCACGCAAGACATTCACTCGAGGATTGCGCAACTGGCCCAGCCAGTCGTTGACCGCCGCCGACTGATTCGGGTTTGCCGCCACCAGTACTTCATAACGGCCGTAACGGGTTCTGAGCAGGACACCTTCCACGCAACGGCGCAGCGCCGGCAAATCATCGCCGGCCGGTACGATGATCGACACCACCGGCTGTTCGGTGTGGCGATAGTCGACCTGCCAGGTGCCCGGCAGCGACGAGGTGACCTTGGCCTTGTAGCCGCGGTTACCCAAATGGCGCAGCAACGCCAGACGCTCGTGAGTGTTTTCTTCCAGTGCCGCAGCCTGAGTGATCAGCAGCGGCTCATCGAGGTGTGCCAGCCCGTCGAAACCAGCCTGTTCAATCAGGCGCAATAACAGGTCGAATTCCAGTGCCTTGCTGAAGTCAGCCTGATAACCACCGGCCGCAAGGAATACGTCACGACGGATCAGCCAATGGCGCGCCATCTGCGATGGAACGCTTTGCAACAGATCAAGGTTGAAGGCCGGACGGAACACGTCCACCAGAGCGCCCTCTTCAGTGCGCTGGATTTCATCGGTGGCCACCGCGCGAATACCCGTCGCCGACATCAACTCGAGGCCCGCGCGTGCCAGGCCTTGGGGGGTGAATTCATCGCCCGCGTGGGCCAGCAGCAACCAGTCGCAGGGAGACTGTGCGGCGCTCTGGTTGAGCTTGTCGACGAGGTTGCCCGGCGTGACCCGGACGAAGTGCAGGATGTTCTGCGCAGTGGTCGCGGATTGCGGCTCACCCGTGGTGAAGACCACGATCTTGAAGGCTTTGCTATGGCCTTCGACAAGGCTGTCGAGGGTTACTTGCAGCTTGTCGACGTTGTTGTCCAGGTCCAGCAGGAAAATGCCGAATTGTGGTCCGCCATTGTTCGCTGCCAGATGCGCGGCAATCAAGCCAGCCTGGTCGGCGTCCGGCTTGCGGTCCGCCAGCCAGTTGAGCAAACGGCCTGAGCGCATCTTGTTGAAGGTCGGGTAGTGATCGACGCTCGACACGGCTTCAAGACGCGTCACCCACTCGGCTATTTCCTGCGCTTGCTCATCCTCGCCGATGACTTGCAGTTGCTCGGCCAGACGCGCGACCACACGACGGTTGAACACGTTGCTGTCATGCGCCTGCCACAAGCGATCAACGACACTTTCCACCGTATCGTTATTGCGTGACTGCAGCAGATACTCCTGCCGGGTCCATACGCCTTCGAGCTTTTCCAGTTGAATGCGACCGGCCGGCATCGCGTGAAGCAGAAACTCGAACTGGGTCAACAAGTCAAAAAAGCGCTGGTTGTAGAACGGCATTTCCACGTATTGCCGCGGTCCGAACTTGCGGTCCGGCGCCTTGGTCAGGTGGTTCCAGGTCGATTCGAAAATCACCTCGGCCGTCAACGCCCGCCCGGTGATCAGGCTGTCGGTCATGGCCGCGAAGCTTTCCAGAGCAAACGCCTTGCGCTGCGCCTGATCGAGATCCTTGATAGCCGTCGGCAGCGACGCGAGGAATTCGGCGAAGGCTTCGCGCTCGGCCACCGACTTGGCATCGGCATACGACAGTGCGTGAAACACCTCGGTGTTGTGATCGGAGAAACCGACGTTGATCTCGCGCACGACATAAGGGATCGGCAGGATGCGCGCCTTGGCGTTCGCCAGCAGGAAATAGCTGTGGCCGATCTCCTGCCATTCGAAACTGGTGCCCGCCGGCAATGCCGCGTACCAGTCCTGGATGATCGAGGTACGGCACACGCCGTAGAACGGCGGTACGTACTGATGCATGAAGTCGAGGACACGATCCTCGGCACGCTCCGACGCGTAGTCTTCGCAGATTTTCTTGTCGCGACGGTAGTAGGTGACGCTACCCGCCAACGCCAGGTACATCAGGCAGTAACCGTGGCACAAACCATAGTCGCGGTTGGCTTGCAGGAAGTTCACCGACTCGGCCAGCGACTCGTGCAGGATGAAGTCGTCGTCGGCGGCGAAGACCATATACGGCGTGGTCAGTTGCGCAACGCCGTAGGTCAGTTTGGCCTGCATGCCCCAGTAGGCGAATTGCGGCAAGTGCTGATAATCGACCGCAGAAAAATCACCTTGCGGGCGCTCGGGAGAAGAGTCCAGTACCAGGACTTTGCAAGGCAGGGTGCTGTAGTACTTCAGCGCCCGGCGCAAAAAAGCCGGACGGTTGTGGGTAATCAACACCACCGTCAACAACTCGCTCAGGGGCAGCGCGTGTTCAGAACCGTAATTGCCTTGCATAACTTCTCCCACAACCGGCGAAACCGCCCGATAGATACTTTGATGATGGTGTCGACTGACTTAACGAGTGCGGCGCAGATAGCCATCCGACGCGACGGTGATCAGCAGTTTGTCTTGCATTGCCTGATCGATCTCGAAATCAGCGTTCTCTTTCAAGTAAGCCCAGACGGCGGTTTTCGGGTTGTCACCCGGACCCCATGGACGATCCGGGAAAGCATCGGCCGGCATGTCTTCGACCACGGTGTCCATGACCACGCAATAGCTGTCGACGGACACCAGCGGTGCGTAGAAACGCAGCTCTTCGAGCACATGCTCGTGGGTGTGGTTGGAATCGAGTACGACGATGACTTTCTTGCCGGCCGCCGCCTGACGCACCTGCTCGACCACCGCCGGATCGAGGCTCGAGCCTTCGATCATGCTGATGCGCTTGATCATCGGATGGCTTTCGATGGCTTCGCGGTTGTGCGCACGAATATCGCGATCAATGCCCAGCACTTCGCCGTGGCCCTGCAACTCCAGCAGCGAGGCGTAGTAAATGATCGAACCGCCGTGGGCGATGCCGCACTCGATCACCAGGTCCGGCTTGATCCGCCAGATCAATTCCTGCATCGCCATCATGTCTTGCGGCAGCTGGATGATCGGACGACCCATCCACGAGAAGTGATAGGTGTACTTGTGCTTGGCCGACTGATTGTAGAACTCTTGGGCCAGCGCCTTCAGGTCTTTGTCCTGGCCCTGGGCAGTCACTTCGGCCTGGCACTCCGCCTCGAAGGCTTTGATTACGTTATCGCTCATTGTCCGGTCTCACTGAAAAGTCATTTGATAGTCGCGCTGCCAAAAGGCAGTCGCCTGGAGGCGCATCAATTGATGCGTTGCGCCTCGAGTAACTGTTGTAATCGGTCGACCACGGCCCAGAACGCCAGGGGTTCGTGTGTCGGGTAGGGGTAGTGCCCCAGATTCAAATCGATCGATGCGCCCCGCTCTTGCAGACGTTGTTCGACCAGTGTCCGCACCGCAACCGGTTGGCCGCTGGCGCAATTGATCACGCCGTCAAAGTCGCGTGTTTGCACAATCGCGGCGAGATAACCGGCCGCGCTGTCAATCGGCAGAAAATCACGCAGTTGCTCACCGGCGGACATGTTGAACGACGCTTCACCGGCGTCGATCGCCCGGTCCAGTGCGGCCAACAGACTGTTGGGGTTCTGCCCTTCGCCATGCAGATAGAACAAACGCGCCCACTGCAAAGTGAACGGCTGTTGTTGCTGCAGGTTTTGCAGGAACAGGTGCAACGTGTGCTTGGCCAGACCATAAGGATTGCTCGGCTGCGGCTCGCTGTTTTCACTGAGCGGGCCACTTTGCATGCCGTATTCGAAACAGGTGCCGGTGACCAGAACCTGCTTCACGCCCGCCTCGACCGCGCTTTTGATAAAGCGGTAATCGGCCATCAGGTTGTGTTCGAAATGGAACAGCGCCCGATAGTTCGGCAAACCCGGCCAGGCCAGATGCGCCAGCGCATCGACGCCTTCGACCAATGCGCCGATATCGAGATCGGCGGCGTGAATATCCGCGCTGACGAACTCGACATCATTGATCCACGGCATGCCCTGCGCAGTCTGTGCGTTACGCGCTACCGCACGAACCGTGCAGCCACGCGCCAGCAACGCCGCGACCAGATGTCGACCGACGAAGCCTGTGGCGCCCGTGACCAGAACCTTCACAGCACTTTCAACTCAGGCACGGCGATCACGAAGCGCCCGTCCCACTGACGCACCTGCGCCAGTTGCTGACTGACTTCGTGCAGCAGATTCCACGGCAGCACCAGCACATAGTCCGGTTGCTCGATATCGATCTGCGCCGGCGCGACAATCGGAATGCGACTGCCCGGCAAAAACTTGCCTTGCTTGTGCGGATTGGCGTCGGCCACCCAGGCGAGCAAGTCAGGCTTGACCCCGGCGTAGTTGAGCAAGGTGTTGCCCTTGGCTGCCGCGCCATAACCGACCACACGTTTGCCGTCAGCCTTGGCCTGCAACAGGAAGCGCAGCAGCTCATGTTTGATGCGTTCAGCAGCCGGCGCGAGGGTCGCGTAGTACTCGACGGTTTTCACCCCGGCAGCCAGTTCGGCCTGCAACTGTTGCTGCACCGCTGGCTGCACGGCACGGCGCTGGCCGTCCTTGCGCTGGACGAACACGCGCAACGAGCCGCCGTGCGTCGGCAGTTGGCTGACGTCGAAGACTTCCAGGCCATTGCGCTCGCACAGTGCTTGCACGGCGGTCAGCGACAGATAGGAATAGTGCTCGTGATACAGCGTGTCGAACTGCGCGCCCGCCATCAGCGTCAGCAGTTGCGGGAATTCAAACGTGGCGACGCCGCTCGGCTTGAGCAAAGTGGCAAAGCCACCGAGAAAATCGTTGATGTCCGGCACATGCGCGAGCACGTTGTTGGCCGCCATCAGATCAGCGCCCCAGCCTTCGCTTTGCAACTGCGCGGCAGTCTCGCGACCGAAGAACAGTTCACGAATTTCCAGGCCTTTTTCGCGCGCGGCTTGCGCGGTGCTGCGCGTCGGTTCGACACCGAGGCACGAGATGCCACGAGCGGCGACGTATTGCAGCAGATAACCGTCGTTGGCGGCGATCTCGACCACGCGACTGTCGGCAGTCAGGCCAAAGCGCTCGACCATCTCGGCGACATAGCGCTCGGCATGGGCCAGCCAGGTGCTGGAGAACGAACTGAAGTAGGCGTACTCGGCATCGAACAGGCTGTCGGCGCGGGTGTAATCCTCGGTCTGCACCAGCCAGCATTGCTGGCACACGGCGACCTTCAATGGCACCCATTGCTCGGCCTGTTCCAGGCGATCGGCGTGCACGTAGGCGTTGGACGGTGGCGAGGTGCCGAGGTCGATCAGCGGCAGACTCAGCGGTGCGGCGCACCCACGGCAGTTCATAGACGCACTCCAGCAAAGTGTTGATCGAGCGCGGGATGGCTGGAATCACGCGCTGACAAATTATTGACAGGCAACGGCCAGGCAATCGCCAGCCGTGGATCGTTCACCGACAGACCGCCCTCATGCTCCGGCGCGTAATCGGCGCTGTGCAGGTAGAGCAATTCGGCGTCTTCGCTGAGGGTCTGGAAACCGTGGGCGAACCCGGCCGGAATCAACAGGCTGCGACCGTCGCCGGCCTTGAGGTGCTCGGCGTGCCAGTGCAGAAAGGTCGCGGAATCGGGGCGCAGATCCACCGCGACATCCCACACTTCACCGCGCAGGCAGGTGATCAGTTTGGCTTCCGGCGCATTGCCATTCTGATAATGCAAACCACGCACACTGCCCTTCTCGCGAGTGCAGGAATGGTTGATCTGACGGATATGAAATTCGCTGCCGAACGCACTCAGGCTGCCCTCGCAGAACAGCCGGGCGAAGTGCCCGCGCTGATCTTCGAAGCGCTTGTGCTGGACGCTGAACAGCCCGGCCAGCGGCAACGCTTTCAGGGAAAATTCGCTCACAGCGCGCCTCGGTACAGGTTCAGTTGACCGAGGGTGACGTTGCGCATGTCATCGCCGTTCTGCCACGCCAGGTGCCAGTCGAGGGTCTGCGCCAGGCATTGCTGCAAGGTCCAGCGCGGTTGCCAGCCAAGGACCTGACGCGCGCGGCTGCTGTCCAGGCGCAACAGACCGGCCTCGTGCAGTTCGCTTTTTTCGATGCGTAAGCCGCGCGCTTGCGGCCAGCGGCTGGCGAGCAATTCGACCACTTCGCCGACGCTGCACATGTCCGTCTCGCCCGGGCCGAAGTTCCACGCACCGGCGTACTCCGGGCCCTCTTCGTAGAGACCGGCGGCGAGTTGCAGGTAACCGGCCAGCGGCTCCAGCGCGTGCTGCCACGGGCGCACGGCTTGCGGGTAACGCAGGGTCACCGGCTCGTCTGCGGTCCAGGCTTTCAGCACATCGGGGATCAGACGTTCAGGGGCGAAATCGCCGCCGCCCAAGACGTTGCCCGCGCGCGCGGTGGCCAGCGCCAGACCGTGCTCGGCGTACTTGTCGGCCGGGAAGAATGACGCCGCATAAGATTGTGCAAGCAGTTCACAGCAGGCCTTGCTGCTGCTGTAAGGATCGTGGCCACCGAGGGCTTCGTCTTCGCGGTACGGCCACAGCCATTCCTTGTTGGCGTAGACCTTGTCGGTGGTGACCAGCACGCAGGCACGCACGCAACCGACCTGACGAATCGCTTCGAGCAGGTTCAGCGTGCCCATGACGTTGCTGGAGTAAGTGCCCAGCGGATCGCGATAGCCTTCGCGCACCAACGGCTGCGCGGCCAGGTGCAGAACGATTTCCGGCTCGGTGTCGGCGATGATTTCCAGCAGCGCGCCGAGATCACGCAGATCACCGCGCCGATCGTTGATGCCTTCGTGCACCCGCGCCAGTTCGAACAGGCTCGGCTCGGTCGACGGATCGAGGGAAAAGCCGCTGACTTGCGCGCCGAGGCTTTGCAGCCACAGGGTCAGCCAACTGCCTTTGAAGCCGGTGTGACCGGTGATGAGAACGCGCTTACCGCGCCAGAAATCCGCACTCAAGCCCATTGCTTCCATGGGGCCTCCCCGCTCTGCCACAGCGCTTCGAGATGGTTTTTGTCACGCAGGGTGTCCATGGGCTGCCAGAAACCGTCGTGTTCGAAAGCCTTGAGCTGCTCATCCTGGGCCAGACGCGCCAATGGCTCGGCTTCCCACGTGGTTTCATCGCCAGCAATGTACGGCAGCACTTTCGGCGACAGCACGAAGAAGCCGCCATTGATCCAGCCACCATCACCACGGGGTTTTTCGGTGAAACCGAGGACCTGATCGCCCTGGCGCTCAAGGGCACCGTAGCGTCCCGGCGGTTGCACGGCCGTCACGGTCGCGAGACGGCCGTGCGCCTTGTGGTAATCGACCAACTGACGAATGTTCAGATCGGACACGCCGTCGCCGTAGGTGAAGCAAAACGCTTCTTCATCCTTGAGGTAACGGCCGGCACGCAGCAGGCGGCCACCGGTCATGGTTTCCTCGCCGGTGTCGATGAGCGTGACGCTCCACGGCTCGCTGTAATTCTGATGCACATCCATGCGGTTTTCGCGCATGTTGAAAGTGACGTCGGAGGTGTGCAGGAAGTAGTTGGCGAAGAAGTCCTTGATCGCGTAGCCCTTGTAGCCCAGGCAGATCACGAAGTCGTGGATTCCGTGGGCGGAATACTGCTTCATGATGTGCCAGAGAATTGGCTTGCCGCCGATCTCGATCATCGGCTTGGGCTTGAGGTGCGACTCTTCACTGATGCGCGTGCCGAGGCCACCCGCCAAAATTACTGCCTTCATCGTCTCCCCTCTTGTTCGTCACCGGGCTGCGCAGAGCTTTCTTGAGCTGTGCGGGCCATCTGGCTCAACCTTTTACCGCTCCGGGCGCCGGTGGGATGACCGCGAGCGCTCGTTTTATGGCGATTTACCGGGGACTTGCAGGAAACGCGCCAGCTCGATGAGTCCCGTGAAGACCGGGCTGCAAGGTAAAAAAAAGGGCAAACCGGATGATAATTATCAGGTTCGCCCTCCATGCCTACACCTTCAATCCCGTTGCAGGATCGACAGTGTTCGATTCAGCGATCAACCAAACATGGCAAACCCATCGCCATTGATAGGCAGAACATCACCGTTGGCTGCCTTGAAGTGTTCGATAGTGTTGCCACCCACGAACCAGTCTTGCAATTTGACACCTTGCTTGGTTGGGTCGGATACCGGGAAATAGCCATCGTTGAGGTAGAGGTCATTCCCGACTCGCGCCAGTTGCAACGACACGGCTGACTGAACGTTATTCAGGATCAGCGTGTCATTGAGGCTTTGCCCATCGTCCCGGATAGTCACCAGCAGGCCGGTGTTGACGATATAGGTATCATCCCCCTCGCCGCCGTTGGCAAAGCCGTCAGCAGGCGCTTTCCAAGGGTACAAGTCCTTGACGCCAATGTTCAGCAAGTCATTGCCCGCGCCGCCAAGCAACACGAAGTTGTCGCCCGTGCCGGTCAGGGTGTCGTTACCGTCACCACCGTCGGCCTTGCCACGAGCAACCGTAATCGTGTCTCTGCCAGCCTCACCATAGGCAACGGTGCCAACGTCGTCGGCTGCGCTGTAGATGTAGTCGTCGCCATTGCCGCCATACAGCAAGTCCGCCTGCGGCCCGCTGGAAATACCCGCCAGGCTGAACGGTGCGACCGGGGAAACCAGTCCGCCATACAGGGTGTCACTGCCGTTACCGCCATACAGCACATCATTGCCCAACCCACCTTCGAGCAGACTGCCGGAGGCGCTGGCGGTGATCGTGTCGTCGAAGTGACTGCCCACCACGCGCTCGATGTTGAGCAGGATATCGCCTTGAGCGTCGCCGCCCTGATTGACGTTGGTTACCAGGTTGATGTTCACGCCTGACGCACTGGTGATGTACCACGCACTGTCAAACCCTTCGCGCCCGTCGATCCGGTCGGCACCACTGCCACCGATGAAGATGTCGGTGTTGGCCGAGCCGGACAGCGTGTCGTCAAAACTGCTGCCCTGATAGATCTCGATACCGCTGAAGGTATCGCCCGCAGCGTCGCCGCTGTTGGCGTTGGTTTTCAGGTCGATGGTCACGGCGCTGTCCGATTGTTCGTAGCTGACCATGTCCTGGCCGAGCGCGCCGTCGATCGCCATGGCCGTACCTGCACCAATGAAGGTGTCGTTGAACCCGCTACCGCGCAGGCCTTCGATGCCGACGTAGGTATCGCCTGCGGCGATGCCCGAATAGACGCCGGTTTTCAGGTTGATGTTGACCGCCACGGTACTGTCGGTATAACCGGCGATGTCGAAACCGGCGCCGCCGATAAACTGGTCGGCACCGTCGCCACCAAACAGGATGTCGTTGCCGTTACCGCCAGTGATGATGTTGTCGCTGGCGTTGCCATACCCGACGAATGCGCCCGTGCCGATGTAGGTCAGGCGCTCGACGTTGGCGTGCAGGCCGATTTGGCCGAAGGTCGTGCGCACTTCGTCGTTGCCGCCGCCGACCTGCTCGATGACCGTACCGCCAGCACCGTTGATGAAGTACACGTCATCGCCCGCACCGCCCTCGAAGGTCGCCGTGAGGGTGTCGAGGGTGAAGGTGTCGTTGTAGGCGGTACCGATGACTTTTTCGATATTGATCAGGGTATCGCCTTCCGAGTCACCACCGACACCGGCACGCCCCGGCGTGTTGTAGCGAATTTCGACGTTGATCCCGGCAGCCGAGGTCGAATAGTCGACCGTGTCCATGTTGCCCAGGCTGCCATCGAAGGCGATGGCCCGGCCATCGGCGACGAAGGTGTCGTTGAAGTTCGAACCACGCAAGCTTTCGATACCGACGAAGGTATCGCCGGTAGCGATACCGCTGTGCACACCGGTCTTCAGGTTGACGGTGACGCCAACAGTGCTGTCGGTATAACCGGCGATGTCGAAACCGGCGCCGCCGATAAACTGGTCGGCACCGTCGCCACCAAACAGGATGTCGTTGCCGTTACCGCCAGTGATGACGTTGTCGCTGGCGTTGCCATACCCGACGAATGCGCCCGTGCCGATGTAGGTCAGGCGCTCGACGTTGGCGTGCAGGCCGATTTGGCCGAAGGTCGTGCGCACTTCGTCGTTGCCGCCGCCGACCTGCTCGATGACCGTACCGCCAGCACCGTTGATGAAGTACACGTCATCGCCCGCACCGCCCTCGAAGGTCGCCGTGAGGGTGTCGAGGGTGAAGGTGTCGTTGTAGGCGGTACCGATGACTTTTTCGATATTGATCAGGGTATCGCCTTCCGAGTCACCACCGACACCGGCACGCCCCGGCGTGTTGTAGCGAATTTCGACGTTGATCCCGGCAGCCGAGGTCGAATAGTCGACCGTGTCCATGTTGCCCAGGCTGCCATCGAAGGCGATGGCCCGGCCATCGGCGACGAAGGTGTCGTTGAAGTTCGAACCACGCAGGCTTTCGATGTCGACGAAGGTATCACCGGTGGCAATACCGCTGTGCACGCCGGTCTTCAGGTTGACGGTCACGCCGACGGTGCTGTCGGTGTAGCCCGCAACGTCGAAACCGGCACCGCCGATAAACTGGTCGGCACCGTCGCCACCAAACAGGATGTCGTTGCCGTTACCGCCAGTGATGATGTTATCGCTGGCGTTGCCGTAACCCGTGAATGCGCCCGTGCCGATGTAGGTCAGACGCTCAACGTTGGCGTTAAGGCCTTGCACACCATAGTTGGTGCGCACTTCATCATTGCCACCGCCCACTTGTTCGATGACCGTGCCGCCAGCACCGTTGATGATGTAAACATCATCACCCGCGCCGCCCTCAAAGGTCGCCGTGAGCAGGTCAATGCTGAAGGTGTCGTTGAACGCAGTACCGATGACTTTCTCGATGTTAATCAAGGTATCGCCTTCAGCGTCGCCACCGATGCCCGCGCGACCAGGTGTGTTGTAACGGATGTCGACATTGATGCCGACAGCCGAAGTCGAATAGTCGACCGTGTCCATGTTGCCCAGGCTGCCATCGAAGGCAATGGCCCGGCTATCGGCGACGAAGGTGTCGTTGTAGTTCGAACCTCGGATGCTTTCGATATCGACGAAAGTGTCACCCTTGGCAATCCCCGAGTTGACCCCAGTCTTCAGGTTGACGGTCACGCCGACGGTGCTGTCGGTATAACCCGCGATGTCGAAACCGGCACCGCCGATAAACTGGTCAGCGCCGTCACCACCGAACAGGGTGTCGTTGCCGATGCCGCCAGTAATGATGTTGTCACCGGCGTTGCCGTAACCGGTGAACGCGCCGGTACCGGTATAGGTCAGACGCTCAACGTTGGCGTTCAGGCCTATCACGCCATAGTTGGTGCGCACTTCGTCATTGCCGCCGCCTACCTGCTCGATGACCGTCGCATTGCCAGTGTTGAGGATGTACACGTCATCGCCCGCACCACCTTCGAAGGTCGCCGAGATGGAATCGATGCTGAAAGTATCGTTGAACGCCGAACCGATGACCTTCTCGATGTTGAACAGGGTATCGCCTTCGGAGTCGCCACCGATGCCGGCACGGCCTGGCATGGTGTAGCGGATGTCGACGTTGATCGCGGCAGCCGACGTCGAGTAATCCACCGTGTCGATGCCTGTGCCGCCATCGAAGGCAATGGCCCGGCTATCGGCGACGAAGGTGTCGTTGTAGTTCGAACCTCGGATGCTTTCGATATCGACGAAAGTGTCACCCTTGGCAATCCCCGAGTTGACCCCAGTCTTCAGGTTGACGGTCACGCCGACGGTGCTGTCGGTATAACCCGCGATGTCGAAACCGGCACCGCCGATAAACTGGTCAGCGCCGTCACCACCGAACAGGGTGTCGTTGCCGATGCCGCCAGTAATGATGTTGTCACCGGCGTTGCCGTAACCGGTGAACGCGCCGGTACCGGTATAGGTCAGACGCTCAACGTTGGCGTTCAGGCCTATCACGCCATAGTTGGTGCGCACTTCGTCATTGCCGCCGCCTACCTGCTCGATGACCGTCGCATTGCCAGTGTTGAGGATGTACACGTCATCGCCCGCACCACCTTCGAAGGTCGCCGAGATGGAATCGATGCTGAAAGTATCGTTGAACGCCGAACCGATGACCTTCTCGATGTTGAACAGGGTATCGCCTTCGGAGTCGCCACCGATGCCGGCACGGCCTGGCATGGTGTAGCGGATGTCGACGTTGATCGCGGCAGCCGACGTCGAGTAATCCACCGTGTCGATGCCTGTGCCGCCATCGAAGGCAATGGCCCGGCTATCGGCGACGAAGGTGTCGTTGTAGTTCGAACCTCGGATGCTTTCGATATCGACGAAAGTGTCACCCTTGGCAATCCCCGAGTTGACCCCAGTCTTCAGGTTGACGGTCACGCCGACGGTGCTGTCGGTATAACCCGCGATGTCGAAACCGGCACCGCCGATAAACTGGTCAGCGCCGTCACCACCGAACAGGGTGTCGTTGCCGATGCCGCCAGTAATGATGTTGTCGCCGGCGTTGCCGTAACCGGTGAACGCGCCGGTACCGGTATAGGTCAGACGCTCAACGTTGGCGTTCAGGCCTATTACGCCGTAGTTGGTACGCACTTCGTCATTGCCGCCGCCCACCTGTTCGATGACCGTCGAGTTGCCACTGTTGAGGATGTAGACATCATCGCCCGCACCACCTTCGAAGGTCGCCGAGATGGAATCGATGCTGAAAGTATCGTTGAAGGCCGTACCAATGACCTTCTCGACGTTGAACAGAGTATCGCCTTCGGAGTCGCCACCGATGCCCGCACGCCCTGGGGTGGTGTAGCGAATATCGACGTTGATGCCTGCGGCAGACGCCGAGTAATCCACCGTGTCGGTACCTGCACCACCGTCGATCTTGTCCGCACCGGCACCACCCAGAATCAGGTCGTTGCCGCCGAGACCATTGATCTCATCATCACCACTGGTACCGATCAGCGTATCCGCGCCGTTTGTCCCGTTAATAACAGCCATTGTTTCTTCCTTGCCTTGTTGTGAACCGGTACCGGTTCGCGTGGCGATCAAACGTCATCGCGGCGAACGATATAGAACTATGAATGTGTTGATATCGACAGGAATGGATCGCAACTTGAGCCGCTGCAAAAAAATGTATTGGGGTTGATACAAAGACGAATACACGACGCAAAAAAAAAACAGGCGACTGCAAAAGTCGCCTGTTTTTTAGGTCGCCGGAGCTGATCGATCAATCCGCCAGCCAGCCATGCTCCCAGTAACGCAGGTTATCGCCACGCAACACGTAGTCGCGCAGCACGACCTCACGCAACTCGTCGCCCATGCGATAGCTGGCGTCCGGATCGGCCAGGTGCATGCGAATCGCTTGCAGCCATTCATCCGTGGTGTTGGTCTTGACCCGCGTACACGGCAGGTAGCCGCGGTAGGCCTCGGTGTCGGTGCAGATTACCGGGTAGCCGCAAGCGCCGTACTCCAGCAGACGCAGGTTGCTTTTGCAGTCGTTGAATATGTGGAACTCCAGCGGCGCCAGAGCCAGATCAAGATTGAGGCTGGCCAGTTTCGCCGGATAGGCGTCGAGGGCGATGACGCCGTGGAACTCATGCATGTACGGGCGCAGGTCGTCCGGGCACATGCCGAAAAATACCCAGTCGACTTCATCCGCCAGTTCGCGCACGACATCGGCGATCACCGCGAGGTCACCATGGTGGCTGGTGCCGCCGCCCCAGCCGACGCGCGGTTTTTTCGAGGTCCGGCGCTGGCCGCGCAGGTTGCTCCAGAATTCCTTCGCCAACATGTTCGGCACGACGCGGATGTCTTGATGCATGTCCGACAAGGCGTTGGCCAAAGGCAGAGTCGAGACCACGACGCGGTCGCACATGCCGATTGCGCGCCGGACAATACGCTCCATTTCATGCTTGTCCGGCATGTTGCGGATATGCGCATTGCGATGCGGAACATCGATGACGTAGTCGTCCAGCTCATAGATGCTGCGGGCATTGAAGTAGTTGCGCAGCACCGGCATTTCATTGACCGACGACGCTGTGTAACGCCCTTGCAGAACGATGACATCAGGCGACATACGTTCGATTTCAACTATCGGCGGCAGGTTCACGCTATAGCGAATCTGCCCCTGTACCCGCCCGGCCGCTTCGAGTTCGATCAGCGGTTGCGTGACACGATAGTGACCGATCGCGGAGGCATTGAGCGGTAAGCCGAGAATCTTCGGCATGGTGCTGTTGCTGAAAGGACTCCAGCCGGTGCGCAGGCCCGGCTCGAGCGTAAAGCTCGAACCCGTGTGCTTGTGCAGCGACAGATTGGGATTGTAGGCAGGGTCGCGGGCAATGACCGGCAGCCAGCGTTTGAAGAACGTTTCTTCCTGCTGATTGTGCGAGACCCCTTCTTCATTGAGGACCGCATCGACTGGCTGCGCACCCAGCGCCAGCGCCGCATAAGGCGTCCACACCACGAGATAACCCTCCTGGGCCACGCGCAGTGCCAGGTCCACTTCATGCAGCATGCGCGGCATACTCTGTTCATCCAGACCGCCAACCGCATCGAACACTGACTTGCGCACCATCAGGCAATCGGCGCCGACGGCGCTCAGATCCTGAACCACCTGCAAGCGGAACATGTAGCCGGATGATTGCATCGCCTGACCATAAAACGGCAGGCCGGCCGGTCCCTGCATCCCCAGCACCAGACCTGCATGCAAGACATAGCCATCGGGGTTGAAGATCTTGGCACCGACGATGCCCACTTCCGGGCGCTGGGCGTGATTGAGCAACTCGTCGAGCCAGTCAGCCTGAGTGATCACGGTGTAAGGGTTGAGCAGCAGGACGTATTCGCCCCTCGCCTGAGCCACGGCAAAGTTGCGCAACGCGGCAACGTTACCCTGCTGCGGATAGTTCAGCACGCGAACGCGCTCACTGCCCAGTTGCGCCATGCCGTCAAGCCAGGCACGCGCCTCGGCAGTTTCGCTGCCGTTGTCGACCAGCAACAGTTCGTACTCGCTGTACGCGGTTTTTTCCAGCAGGCTCTCGACACAACGCTGCAAGGCCGCAATCTGGTCGCGAGTCGAAATGACGATCGAGACCAACGGCCGCTGCGCATGCCGGTAATGGACCCGATTGAGCAACTCGACGCTGCCGCGACGCAGATCGTGGGCGATCCCCAGGCGATCCAGATGGGCCGAGAGCAAGCGCGCGTTGTTTTCCGTCACGGCTGGCAGCGACAACCACTGGGCCAGATCGAAGGACGACTCGATGGCAATCTCGGCCAGATGCCCCACCACCTGAGTGCCCTGATCTTCAACCATCCGCCAGAGCACGTCGTGCGGCGCGAGTTCAGTGAAGGTCGAATCGAAGCCGCCGAGTGCCAGAAAGGTCTCGCGCCGGAACGCCAGCGCGCGGCCGACATACGGGTAGGCGCGCATCAGATCCAGGTTGAAGTCGGGCTTGAATGCCGGCTCCGCCGACTCACCCGCACGCAAGCTGCCTTCATCGCTGTACAGGCAGTGCAAAGCGCTGTTGAAGGCGATGCGCTCGGCCATCATCAGCAAGGCTGGCGGCACCAGACGATCACCGGCGCGCAGCAGATAAAACCAGTCTGCGCCTTCCAGTTGCGGCAGCAGTTGATTGATCTGTTGCAGTTGGTCGTCCTGTAACGGCAAATGGAACACCCGCCCATCCAGTACCGGCTCAGTGCAATCGGTGGACAGCACCAGCGTCAATTCGGGTGGATAGACCTGCGCGGCGAGACTTGCCAGCGTGCGCTCCAGCGCCGCAGGACTGCCCTGCTCATCCACCACGATGGGCACGATGCGCGGTGTGGATGGCCAGCCCGCCAGGGTGTCCGGCAGCAATCTGCTCTGGACGTCACTGAGCCTGCGGCACTCCAGCCATTGCGCATAGAGTTCGGAAAAACTCTGGCTGTCAGCGCCAACCTGCCAGATCTGGGCGCTCTGCTTGGTACCGAGCGAGCGGCTCAACGGCAGCTCAATCCAGACCCGGGGCGACTCATCCGCTTTGGGCAATGGCACATAACGCGCCCACCCTTTCGCAGGCGCTGACTCTCCGCTGCGCGCCTTGAGCATTTGCAGCAACCATTGCTGCTCAACGGCCAAAGCATCCTTCATGACTTGCTGGCCACTCAAGCGATCCGGATAAAGGCGTTCGATACTCAAGACGTGATTGGAGATCACCGCGTTGCCGCGTCGCAGCAAACACACGAACAACGCGAAATCGAGGCTCGCGACAAAACAGTGTTCAGGTTGGGTCAGCGCCGGCAGTAATTCGACAACGTCGGCGCGACGAAACAGGGCATTACTGAAACCACCGAGGAGGTTCGACGGGAACGTCTCGAAGAGCGCCAGCAGGTCCTCACCTTTGAACAAGCCACTGATCGGGGACAGTGGCGTGTTTTCCAGCCGCGAAGGCAACACCATATCGTCGGCGTCCCAGAACAGACGCTGGGCCAGCACCAGATTGACCTCGTCGCGCTCGGCGAGCACGCTGGCCTGACGTTCGATGCAGCTGGTGAACAGCTGATCGTCGTCGCACAAAAACTTGATGAATTCGCCCTGAGCCTGATCCAGGCAGGCCTGCAGATTGCCGACCAGTCCCAAAGTCTGCGGATTGCGCACGTAACGCACCGCGACCCCGCTCTGCTCGATCAACGTCGTGACTATGGCTTTGATTTCATCGCCACGACTGTCGTCGCACACAATGATTTCAAGATTGCCGTAACCCTGACTGACGGCGCTGCGCAATGCCCGCTCGAAGAAGCGCGGATTGAAGGCAGGAATGACAAGGCTGACAAGGGGAAGTGAATTCACGGCGGACTCGCAAGCGGCGGGAACCCGCCCGGAATTGCGAGCCCTCTGATACCGCGAAAAAAGACATTGGAAACTCAAGAACCGAAGTGCCGGGCGCGTGCGCGCCCGTTACCGTCAGATCTTGTTGAACAGACCCAGCTGACTGATCTTGCTGAACGCCAACTGCGCTGCCTGCAACATGGTCTGCTGCAAGGTCAGGCGGGTCATGACTTCGGCCGGATCGGAATCGCGGATCGAGCCTTGGGTGGTGGTGTTGGCGGTGCTCAGGCTGTCGTTGGTGACAGATTGCATATCCAGCGACTGACCACGGGCACCGATCGAAGTGACCGCCGTGCCAATCTGATTGGTCGCGGCATCGATGTTGCCGATACCGGCCTCCATGGCGCCCTGCAGTTTTTGCTTGGCGACCGGATCGCCATCGATCGGCGTGTTCAGCGCGGTAATCATCTGGCCGAGGGTGTCGAGCACGTTCTGGGTCTGATGGTTGTTCGGCTGGATCGAAAACTGATCGCCGGTTGCCGGGGTGTTACCCAAGGCGAACGTCACACCGGCTGCCGTCGCGTTGCCACCCGCTACAGTGCCCGAAGACACCGGCTTGCTGTCCGCCGTTACCGGTGCCGCGTACAGGTCGAACGCCGTGGCACTGGTGAATTTGAGGACCGCGCCACCCTGCGGGAATGCCGCGGTATAGGCTGCCTGGTCGGTGATGCTGGAACCGGTGATCACCGCTGTTGAAGTGTTGCCCGGGCTACGCGAAGTGGTGAACGTGTCCGGGGTCACCGCCAGCTGGAAGCTGTGTCCGGCAATGACTGCGTCCGGGTTGGTGTCACCGGCCTTCAGGTTGAGGTTCAACTGCATGTCGACGCCACGGAAGCTGAAGCTCTGGTTGGCGCCACTGGTGTTGCTGATCACGCCGTTCTTGCTGGCTTCAGCGGTCACGTCGTTACCCAGTGCGTCAGTGATTTTCATCTGCGTGCTGCTGACGAAACTGACGGTATACGGCTGGCCACCGGTGAACTTGGCGTTGTAGGTGGCTTCGGTGCCGATCGTACCGTTGGACAGCACGACACGACCGTCATCCACCGCCGGAGCGGTGCGAGTGACGTTGGTGCGGGCAGTGTTGATGGTCTGCTGGAAAGCATCCCAACCCGTGGTGTTGGTGCCGACCGACAGGCCATCGCCGATACCCAGGTTGATAGTGGTCTGGTCACCGTTGTAGGTGTAGGTGCCGTCGGTGTTTTGCGAATACGGGGCGGTGTTGGTTTTCGAACCGGAGAACAGGTAGTTGCCGTCGGCATCCTTGGAGTTCATCAGGCCCAGCACTTGCTGCTGGATCTGGCCCAATTCAGAGGCGAACGCCTGGCGGTCCTTATCGGTGATCGTGCCGTTGTTGGCAGCCAGGGACAGTTCCTTGGCTCGCGACAACGCCGTGGTGATGGAATCCAGGGTGGATTCCTGCACGGTCAGCGCGCTCTTGGTCGAGTTGATGTTGGTGGTGTACTGATCCAGCATCGCGGCCTGCTGACCCAGTTGCAGCAAACGGCCGGCGCCGACCGGATCGTCGGAAGCGGTGTTGATGCGCGTCAGGCTGCTCGCCTCACTGGCGGTGGCAACGGCCTTGTTGAAGTTACGCTGATAGTCCGAAGCTTGCGTTCCGTAATACTGGGCGGTGGAAATGCGCATGAATTACGACTCCTTAAAGGCTGTTGATCAGCGTGGCGAAAGTTTCCTGCGCAGCTTTGATGATCTGCGAAGACGCTGTGTAATACTGTTGGTATTTGACCAGGTTGCCGGTCTCTTCATCCAGGTTGACCCCGGACAACGAATCGCGGGCACCTTTGGCGTTATCGAGAATCGCCGAGGTCGCAGCGCTGTCGGACTTGCCTTGGGCGGTCTTGGTGCCGACGTTGGTGACCAGCTTGTTATAGGCGTCAGTCAGGCTGATACCCTTGCTCGCCGAACCGGTGTCGACGGTCTGCTTGGTTTGCAGGCCGACCAGCGCCTGCGCGTTGCGGTTGTCCGAAGACGCCGCACCGGTGAGGTTCATGGTGAAGGTTTCGCCGGACTTCGGCGTGCCGCCGACCGTGGTCTGCACGGTGAAGGTCTTCTGCACGTTCGGCGTGACGGTCGTGTCCATCACCGGGTTGCCGCTGGCATCGACGATGCCGACTTTGAGGTTCAGCGTGTTCGCCTGACCAGGAACGATGGTGCCGCTGCCGATGGTTGCGCCCTTGGCATCCACCAGGTTGTAAGACTGGCTACCGCCACTGGCCGCACCGAACACCAGTTTGACTGGCGTCGAATTCTTCAGCGCCGCCTGCATGTCTGCCTGGGCGGTCGGGTTGTAGATATTGATGCTGTCGCTGAGTGTCGGCTGCGTGTAAGTCCCCAGGCCGGCTGCGCTGGCCACACCGGTCAATGGACCGGCCGCAGCGATTTTCTTCGGGTCGCTGAGAACGGTCTGGATGCTCGCCGCCGCGTTGCGGGTCGGCGTCACCTTGAAGCTGTCACCGGCACTCAACCCGCCGCCATTGAGCGCCAGGGTGAAGCCGTCGATCACTGGAGGTGGCGTAGTCGTGGTGCTGAACGCGCCCAGGTCGGTGCCGTCGGAACGCTTGACGGTGTAGTCGGTGGCGCTGGTGAATGTGACTTGATAATCACTGGTGGTCAGCTTGCCGGTGTCCTTGATAGTGACGTCAAGGTTGCCCGAACCGGTGCTGTTGCCCGACGCCGCGATGCTGCGCTGGCTGACCAGTGCAGCACTGTTGATGTTGTTGAACAGCGCCGCGCCGAAGTCACCGTTCTTGTCGATGCCTTGCGCTTGCTGGCTGTTGATCTGATCAGCCACCACCAGGGCAACACGACCCAGCTCGTTGAGCGAAGGATCGAGGACTTCCTTACGATAGGTCAGCAGACCGCCCATTTCGCCACCGTTCATCACCGAAGTGATGTCGAGGGTGCTCGAACCGCGATCCATCTGAATGCCCATGCGCGACGGATCGTCTTTGAGCGGCACGGTGCTCAGGGTGTTGGTGGTGTTGCCGATCACCAGCGGCTGACCGCTGCCGACGTAGATGTCGAAGCTGGTGCCGCGCTCGACGACCTGCGCACCGGTCAGCTCGGACAGTTGGCGCACGGCTTCGTTACGGCTGTCGAGCAGATCGTTCGGCGCGCCGCCACTGGTGGAAATCTCGCCGATCTTCTGGTTCAGAGTGGCAATCGAGCTGGCCAGCTTGTTGACCTGAGCCGCCATGTCGCCGAGGCTGCCGTTGATGCTGGTGTTCTGATCGGTGAGCTGCTTGGCGAGGGTGTTGAAGCGATTGGTCAGAGCCTGCGCGCCGGTCAGTACCGATTGACGCGACGTGTCATCGGTGGCCGAGGTCGATACACCCTGCATCGAGGTGAAGAATTTTTGCAGCACGCCGGTCAGACCGGTATTGGTATCGGACAGCATCGAGTCCAGCGGCGTGGCCTGGGCCAGATAGGCAGCCGACTCGCTGTCGAGCGAGGTCGCGGTGTGCAACTGGCTTTCCAGATACGAGTTGTAGACCCGGCGCACGTCGGCCAGGGTCGTGCCCGTGCCGATGAAGACGTTACCGAACTGCTGCGAGGATTTGGTCCCCTGCACGGTTTGCTGACGCGAATAACCGGCGGTGTCGACGTTGGCAATGTTGTTGCCTGTCGTAGCCAAAGAGGACTGGCTGGCCGACAGTCCCGACATCCCGATATTGAGCAAACTCATGGTTCAGACCTTATACCTTGTGCCTTATAAAGGCGTGGTGGATACACCCGCCGCAGCGTAGTTTTGGAAACTGTTCATCTGCTTGGCTATCTGCGAAATCTTTGTCGCGTAGTTCGGGTCGGTGGCGTAACCGGCCTTCTGCAACTCGCGTACAAACTGTTCTGGGTTATCGGCAGACTTCACGACATCTTGATAGCGATTATTGGTCTGCAGCAAAGTCACCAGATCGTGGAAGCTGTCCTTGTAGGAAGCATAGGAACGGAACTCCGCTGTCTCCTTGACCATCTGCCCGTCGCGGAACTCGCTGGTGATCGCCCGGGCCGAATCGCCCTGCCAGTTGGCGCTCGCCTTGATGCCAAACAGGTTGTGGCTGCTGCTGCCATCCTGGGCGCGCATGACCGATTTGCCCCAACCGGTTTCGAGTGCCGCCTGTGCGACCAGATAGCGCGGATCGACGCCGATACGGTCGGCGGCTTCCTTGGCCATCGGCAACATGGTGTTGACGAACTCGTCGGCGGAACTGAAGGCTTTTTTCGCCGGCGCCAACGGGATCTGCGCCATCGCACGGCCGTAAATCTGCATCTGCCCGCCGGTGGCTTTATCGCTTTCGGCACGGGCCAGCCAGTCGCCGTTGTACAACGGGCCTGCGCCAGTAGTGACGGCGGTGGTGGCGCGTGGCAGCACGGTATTCGACGCCGGCGTGGCATTCGTCGTGGCCGACGGCACCAGACCTGCGAGCAGACGATCAGCCAGTTTCGGCGGCAAGGCCAGACGACGCTTGTTGATCATCGCCATGTCATTGCTGTGCGAAATGCCGGCGGTGTTCGACACACGCCCGGAACGCGAAGCCCACAACGGACGCTCGCCATTGACCCGCGACAACGGACCGTTGGTGGCGGTGGTGCCAGCAGCAACCGGCGTGGCCACGGCAGCGACTTTGGCCCGGGCTTCTTCCTGCTTGGCAGCGGACGCGGCGGCAGCCTCACCCGGCGCCATCGGTTTGTTCTTCTGCATCTGGCGCAACAGCACGTCAGCCAGGCCGATACCACCGCCCTCGCGGGACATGGAAACGGCCAGTTGCTGATCGGACATTTCCTGATATTGCTTGGCCGCCGGGGTGTTGAGCGGATTGTCCTGACCCAGCGTTTCGGTGGCCGAACGCATCGATTTGAGCATTTCACCAATGAACAGCGACTCGAATTCCTGCGCCACCTTGCGCATGTTGCCGTCGCTGTTCTTGTCGCCGACTTTCAGCTGATTCAGGCGATTGAGGTCGGAGTACGAACCCGAATCGGCGTTGCTGACCAGACTGCCTTTGCGCATATCCATGATGGCCGTCCTCAGATCACGATCAGGTCGGCTTGCAACGCGCCGGCCTGTTTCAGTGCTTCGAGGATCGCCATCAAGTCACCCGGCGCCGCGCCGACCTGGTTCACCGCACGGACGATCTCGTCGAGGGTGGTGCCCGGGCCGAACTTGAACATCGGTTTGGCTTCTTGCTCGGCGTTGACGCGCGAACGTGGCACCACCGCAGTCTGGCCGTTGGACAATGGGCCAGGCTGGCTGACAATCGGGTCTTCGGTGATGGTCACGGTCAGGCTGCCGTGGGTCACGGCGGCCGGCGAAACCTTGACGTTCTGGCCGATGACGATGGTACCGGTACGCGAGTTGATGATGACTTTCGCCACCGCCTGACCCGGGTCGACTTCGAGGTTTTCGAGGATCGACAAGTAGTCGACGCGCTGGCTCGGATCGAGCGGCGCAGTGACACGGATCGAGCCGCCGTCGATGGCTTGCGCGACGCCAGGGCCGAGCATGTCGTTGATCTTGTCGACGATGCGCTTGGCGGTGGTGAAGTCGGAGCGGTTGAGGTTCAGCGTCAGGCTGTTGCCCTGGTTGAAACCACTCGGCACCGAACGCTCCACCGACGCACCACCCGGGATGCGACCGGCCGACGGAACGTTGACGGTGATCTTCGAACCGTCGCGACCTTCGGCATCGAAACCACCGACTACCAGGTTGCCCTGAGCGATGGCGTAGACGTTGCCGTCGATACCTTTGAGCGGGGTCAGCAACAAGGTGCCGCCGCGCAGGCTCTTGGAGTTACCGATCGAAGACACAGTAATGTCGACCTGCTGACCCGGCTTGGCGAACGCTGGCAGATCGGCACTCACCGATACCGCCGCGACGTTCTTCAACTGCACGTTGCCCGAACCCGGCGGCACTTTGATGCCGAACTGCGAGAGCATGTTGTTGAAGGTCTGCAGGGTGAACGGGGTCTGCGTGGTCTGGTCACCGGTGCCGTTAAGCCCGACGACCAGGCCGTAACCGATCAACTGGTTGGAGCGCACGCCGGAAATGCTGGCGATATCTTTCAGCCGCTCGGCGTGGGCACCAAAGGCTGCGGACATCATGGCCGCCGCCAGCATGAAGCTTTTCAGATTCAACGTAGCCACCTAGAAAGGGAACAGCGGGCTGAGGAAGAAACGGTCGAACCAGCCTGGCTGACTCGCATCGGCGAACGAGCCGGTGCCCGAGTAGGTGATGCGTGCATCGGCGACGCGGGTCGACGACACGGTGTTGTCGGTGGCGATGTCATCGGCGCGGACCAGACCGGCAATGCGCACCAGTTCATCACCGGTGTTGAGGGTCATCCACTTCTCGCCGCGCACGGCGATGATGCCGTTGGGCAGCACATCGGCAACGGTTACTGTGACCGAACCGGTCAGGGTGTTGCCCTGCGCAGCCTTGCTGTCGCCTTTGGTCGCGCGGTCGCCGCTGTAACCGACGTCCAGGCTCAGATCGTTGCCACCCAACGGATTGTTGGTGACGCCGCTACCGCCGAACAGCGAGGTCAGACCGATGCCGGTCTTGCTGTTCTTGGCCACTTGCGAGTTGGCGTTCTTGCTCGCCTGAGTCTTCTCGTTCAGGGTGATGGTGATGATGTCACCGATCCGGAATGCCTTGCGGTCGCTGTACAGGTTCTGCTCGAACCCGGCCTGATAGATCGAGCCGTTGTTGGCCGCCGCCGGCAACGGCGTGCGCGGCAACACCGGAGCGTAGTAAGGGTCATTGGGCTTGGGCGTCGGTGCGACGCAGCCCGCGAGCGAGACGACCCCACCCAATGCCAGAACAGATACGAAGCGTTTCATGACCCTTACCTCACGGTGTTGCAGGCGACCTCATGGTCGCCTCATAGACTTGATTACAGATTCTGCGTTACGAACGAGAGCATCTGGTCGGCGGTGGAGATCACCTTGGAGTTCATCTCGTAAGCGCGCTGAGTGGTGATCATGTTGACCATCTCTTCAACGGTGCTGACGTTGGAACCTTCCAGGGTGTTCTGCAGCGTGGTACCAAAACCGTTCAGGCCCGGAGTACCGATTTGCGGTGCGCCGGAAGCAGCGGTTTCCAGGAACAGGTTGTTGCCTACCGCTTGCAGACCGGCCGGGTTGATGAAGTCGGCGGTTTGCAGATTGCCGATCACTTGCGCGGCCGGGTTACCTGGAACAGTGATGGACACTGTGCCGTCGGTACCGACGGTGAAGCTTTGGGCGTTGTTCGGAATGACGATCGCAGGCTCCAGGGCGAAACCGCTGGCGTTGACGATCTGGCCATTGGAGTCGAGGTGGAAAGTACCGTCACGGGTGTAGGACGTGGTGCCGTCCGGCTGCAGGATCTGGAAGAAACCGCGACCATCGACGGCCAGGTCCAGCGGCTGCTCGGTGGTTTGCAGGCTGCCGGCGGTGAAGTTTTTCTGCGTGCCGACAATGCGCACACCGGTACCCAGTTGCAGACCCGACGGCAATTCGCTGTCCTGGGTCGACTGAGCACCTGGCTGACGCTTGATCTGATACAGCAGGTCCTGGAACTCGGCGCGGTCACGTTTGAAACCCGTGGTCGAGACGTTTGCCAGGTTGTTGGAAATGGTGGTCAGGTTGGTGTCCTGGGCGGACAGACCGGTTTTGGCAACCCATAGAGCCGGAAGCATTCAATTCTCCTCGTGCGCCTGTTTTACGGCGCGACGTTCTGATAATTAGCTGATCTGCAAGACCCGAGCCATGGCCTGGTCGTCGTCTTTGGCGGTGTTCATCATTTTGATGTGCAACTCGAACTGCTTGGCCAAAGCCAGCACCGAGGTCATCTCTTCGACGGCGTTGACGTTGCTCGACTCAAGGAAGCCCGACACCAGTTTGACGTTGGCATCGGCCGGCGCAGGCTGGCCATCCTTGGTGTAGATCGAGCCGTCGAGGCCCTTGTTCATGTTCTTGATGTCCGGATTGACCAGTTTGATCCGGTCGACTTCCGCCATGACGCGCGGGCCTTCGCCCATCGCCCGAATACTGATGGTGCCGTCTTCACCGACTTCGACTTGCTGCTCTGGCGGCACGGCAATCGGCCCGCCATTGCCCATCACGGCCATGCCGTTGCCGGCGCGCAATACGCCGAGGGCATCGATATTCAGGCTGCCGGTGCGCACGTAGCTTTCGCCACCGTTCGGGTTCTGCACGGCAATGAAACCGTTGCCGGTCACGGCGACGTCGAGGTCACGCCCGGTCTCGACCAGAGAGCCCGGCGAGAAATCAGTGGCAGGCCGTTCGCTCATGGCAAACGCACGCGCCGGAAAGCTGTCACCAAACACCGGCATCGAACGGGCCTGTTCCAGGTCCTTCTGAAAACCGTTGGTGGAGATGTTCGCCAGGTTGTTGGCATGCGCCTTTTGCGCCAGCGCATTCTGGCTGGCACCGGTCATTGCCACATAAAGGTACTTGTCCACACTCTTTCCTCTGCATGCCGGACGTTTGCCGCCCACCGCTGTACTGCTGAGCCATAAGCAATTTGCAGACCAACTTTTTTCTGGCGGCGCGAAGCCCGGTAAACAAAGGACTTGGGGGAGATTGCGAGGATTGGAGAAATGTATCGAAGTCGAAAAACCGGCGGTGTTATGCCGGTAAGTGGCAAGTGCCGGCCATCACGACCAACAATGATCTGTGGCGAGGGGATTTATCCCCGTTGGGTGGCGAAGCCGCCCCAAATCCATTCAATGTGGTGTATCTGCTTGACCGCATTCAAAGGCTTGGCGACTGCTGCGCAGCCGAACGGGGATAAATCCCCTCGCCACAACAGCCCGCTCACAACAAAAGCTCTACTTAGCTCTCGGGGTCTTTGCCCACTTCATATTCACGCAGCTTGTTGGCAATTGTGGTGTGCGAAACCCCCAGTCGCTTACCCAGTTGCCGGCTGCTCGGGTGTTCGGAATACAACCGCTCCAGCACGGCTTTCTCGAAGCGCCCGACAATCTCGTCCAGCCCGCCCTCCAGCGAAAAATCGCCAAGCGGCTGACGCACGCCATAATCCGGCAGCCGAATGTGCTCGGCCTTGACCGTGCCGCCATCGCACAGCGAAACCGCCTGGAACAGCACGTTCTCCAACTGCCGCACATTGCCCGGCCAGTGGTAATGACTGAGCCGGTCCATCGCTGCCGGTGCCAGTTTTGGCAATGCGCAACCGATCTGCCGACTGGCCTGATCAAGAAAGTGCTCAACCAGTGGCGTCAAACCGTCGAGGCATTCGCGCAGGGGCGGAATGTGCAGCGAAAGCACGTTCAAGCGGTGATACAAATCCTGACGAAACTCGCCGCGTGCGCACAGCTCGGACAAGTCGACCTGGGTGGCGCAGATCACCCGCACGTCGAGGTAAACCTCTTCATCGCTGCCAACGCGACGGAAGCAGCCGTCCTGGAGAAAGCGCAGCAGTTTCACTTGCAAGCGCGGGCTCATTTCACCGACGCCATCGAGGAACAGCGTGCCGCCGGCAGTCAACTCAAGCAGCCCGAGTTTGCCTTCCGCACGCGCGCCTTCAAAGGCGCCCGGGCCGTAGCCGAACAGCTCGGTTTCAGCCATCGATTCCGGCAGACCGGCGCAGTTCAGCGCCATCAACGGCGACTGCCCACGCGGGCTGGCGAGGTGGCAGGCGCGCGCGAGCAATTCCTTGCCGGTACCGGTTTCGCCTTCTATCAATAACGGCGCATCGAGCGGTGCCATGCGCCTTGCTTCGCGCACGACAGCGGCCATGACTTTCGAACTCTGGAAGATGCTGTCGAAGCCACGCAACTCTTGCTTGCGCACGTTGTAGATACGTTCGCCGACGCGATCTGCGCGGTGCAAGGTCAACACCGCACCGGCCATGGCCTCGCTGTCATCGTGTTCGGATTGCAGCGGCGCGATGTCGGCGAGAAACACGTCGCCCTTGACCTTCACGCGCATGCCGTTGATGCGCGATTTATTGGCGCGCACCAGCTCCGGCAAATCAAAGTCTTCGGCGTAACGCGACAGCGGAATACCCGGCACCTCATCCACGCGCACGCCGAGCAACTGCGCCGCCGCGCGGTTGGCCGCGACGATCGAACCGCCCATGTCGATCGACAGCACCGGAAACTCCAGCGCACCGAGCAAGGCGTTCAACTCCATGTGCCGGCGCTCGCTCGGCATCAGCCCTACCCGCTTGACGCCGAACACCCCGGCAATCGCCTCGAACTTCGGCCGCAACGCCTGGAACTGGATGTTGATCAGGTTCGGACAGTGCAGATAGATCGCATTGCCGTGCTCACCACCAACCTCGCCACGGGCGACGTTGATCCCGTATTCGACGAGCAGGTTGAGGATGTCGCGCAGGATGCCGATGCGGTTCTGGCAGTGGACTTTGATGCGCATAGGAACGCCCCGACGATAGGAAAGTAAGTGCCGAGCACATACCTGTGGGAGCGGGCTTGCTCGCGAAAGCGGTAGGGCAGCTACTTATGAGGTGGCTGACAGGGCCTGTTCGCGAGCAAGCCCGCTCCCACAATGGAAAGTGCCGGGCCAAATTGCTGCGCACGTTCAGATGTTTCTGTCGAGGCGCGCAGATAGTTGTCAAGATTATGTGACAGTCGCAGCGCTTTTCAAACCTGCCAGTCACCGTAAATGCGAGATACCGGTCAAAGCGTAACGAATAGTTTACGAAATCCACCGATTTTTCCTACGCGAACGCGTCGCCAGCTACTGCACACCACCCCACTCTCAGGTAATTCTGACCCCATCGCTGGACATAACAAGAACGAATTCCCCTAGCAGGAGAGCAGTATGAAGCAGACGCAATACGTGGCCCGCGAGCCCGATGCGCAAGGTTTTATCGACTACCCCGCCGAAGAACACGCGGTGTGGAACACGCTGATCACTCGCCAGTTGAAAGTGATCGAAGGGCGTGCGTGCCAGGAGTACCTGGACGGTATCGAAAAACTCGGTCTGCCCCACGACCGCATTCCGCAACTCGGCGAGATCAACAAGGTGCTCGGCGAGACCACCGGTTGGCAGGTCGCCCGTGTACCAGCGCTGATTCCTTTCCAGACTTTTTTCGAACTGCTCGCCAGCAAGCAATTCCCGGTGGCGACGTTCATTCGTTCCCGCGAAGAGCTCGACTATCTGCAAGAGCCGGACATTTTCCACGAGATCTTTGGCCACTGCCCGCTGCTGACCAATCCGTGGTTCGCCGAGTTCACCCACACCTACGGCAAGCTCGGCCTGCAGGCGACCAAGGAAGAACGCGTGTACCTGGCGCGGCTGTACTGGATGACCATCGAGTTCGGCCTGGTCGACACCCCGCAAGGCAAACGTATCTACGGCGGCGGCATTCTGTCTTCGCCAAAAGAAACCGTTTATTCGCTGTCGGACGAGCCTGAGCATCAAGCCTTCGACCCGCTCGAAGCGATGCGCACGCCGTACCGCATCGACATCCTGCAACCGCTGTACTTTGTCCTGCCGAACCTCAAGCGCCTGTTCGACGTCGCTCATGAAGACATCATGGCCATGGTCAAACAAGGCATGCAGCTGGGTCTGCACGCGCCAAAATTTCCGCCCAAGCCGAAAGCGGCCTGAGCAGAACCCGCTCGCGACTTGCGTGCAAAGATAGTAATTTCCAACAAGAATCGAATTCAGGAACAGACCATGTCGACATTGAACCAAGCCCACTGCGAAGCCTGCCGCGCCGATGCGCCACAAGTCAGCGACGAAGAACTGCCGATCCTGATCAAGCAGATCCCTGACTGGAACATCGAAGTTCGCGACAGCATCATGCAGCTGGAGAAAGTTTTCCTGTTCAAGAACTTCAAGCACGCGCTGGCTTTCACCAACGCTGTCGGCGAAATCTCCGAGGCCGAAGGTCATCACCCGGGCCTGCTGACCGAGTGGGGCAAAGTCACCGTGACCTGGTGGAGCCACTCGATCAAAGGCCTGCACCGCAACGACTTCATCATGGCCGCGCGCACTGACGAAGTGGCCAAGACCGCAGAAGGACGCAAGTAATGCACTTCGACGCCATCGGCCGGGTCCCCGGCGACCCGATCCTCGGTTTGATGGAGGCGTATGCGCAGGACGCCAACCCGCGCAAATTCGACTTGGGCGTTGGCGTCTACAAGGATGCCCAGGGCCTGACGCCAATCCCGGAGGCGGTGAAAATCGCCGAGGCGCGACTGGTCGAAAGTCAGGACACCAAGACCTACATCGGTGGCCACGGTAATCCACTGTTCGGCAAAGTCATCAACGAGTTGGTGCTTGGCGCCGACTCGAAACTGATCGCCGAACAACGTGCCGGCGCCACCCAGACCCCGGGCGGTACCGGTGCGCTGCGTCTGGCGGCCGACTTCATCGCCCAGTGCCTGCCGGGCAAAGGCGTATGGCTGAGCAACCCGACCTGGCCGATTCACGAAACCATTTTCGCCGCAGCCGGCGTCAAGGTCAGTCACTACCCGTACGTGGGCAGTGACAACCGCCTCGACGTCGAAGCCATGCTCGCCGTGCTCAACGACGTGCCGAAAGGCGATGTGGTGCTGCTGCACGCGTGCTGCCACAACCCGACCGGTTTTGACTTGAACCATGACGACTGGCAGCGCGTGCTTGATGTGGTGCGCAGCCGCAAACTGCTGCCGCTGATCGACTTCGCCTATCAGGGTTTTGGTGATGGTCTGGAACAGGATGCATGGTCGACCCGCTTGTTCGCGGCCGAGGTGCCTGAGCTGCTGATCACCAGTTCCTGCTCGAAGAACTTCGGCCTGTATCGCGACCGCACCGGTGCGCTGATCGTCTGCGCAAAAAGCGCCGACAAGCTCATCGACATCCGCAGCCAACTGGCCAACATCGCCCGCAATTTGTGGTCGACACCGCCGGATCACGGCGCGGCAGTGGTCGCAACGATCCTCGCCGACCCAGAGCTGAAAGCGCGCTGGGCCGATGAAGTGGAAGCCATGCGCCTGCGCATTGCGCAATTGCGCAGCGGCTTGGTCGAAGCGCTGGAACCGCATGGTTTACGCGAGCGCTTTGCACACATCGGCGTGCAGCGCGGGATGTTCTCCTATACCGGGCTGTCGCCGGAGCAGGTGAAACAACTGCGCGAGCAGCACAGCGTGTACATGGTCAGCTCGGGCCGGGCGAACGTCGCCGGCATCGACGCCACCCGCCTCGCGCTGCTGGCTCAGGCTATCGCTGACGTCAGCAAATAGCTCAAACACCGCAACACCCCTGTGGGAGCGGGCTTGCTCGCGAAAGCGGAGTATCAGTCGACAGATAAGTTGCCTGACACACCGCATTCGCGAGCAAGCCCGCTCCCACATTTGTTTTGTGGTCACCTCAGGTTTTTGCGCCCCCTGCGGCCATCTGTCGCATTAATTTGAATTAAAAGTCTGATTGTCATTTTTCCTGCTGTATCCTGCGCAGGCTTTCCAAAAGCGCGGATCTACCAGATCTATCAACAGACTTAGCGAGGAGCGCAACCATGCACGAGATTCCTAATCTCCCCTTCCCAAGCCTGCACGAACCTGAGCAGACGACCACGCAACAAGCCGGTGCGGGGCAGCCCGAACCGAAAGAAGCCGTTGAGAGCCGTCCGGCCGACAACGAAGAGTAAGACCCCGTCGTACAGACCGTGTGGAAAGCGCTAACATGCGCTTTCCACACCGCCTGACCCCGAGCCCCGCCATGACCGACGAATTCTCTGAAAACCAAGCTGCCGTACTGATCGGCGCCACCGAGAAAATGATCGAGATCTGGAACCGCCTCTCCCCCGAGAAACAAGCCGCCCTGCTCGCTCGCTTCGGCAGCGAAGAAAATGCCCTTGCTGCCCTGGTCACCACACAGCTGGTTGCCCCGACCAAGACCTGATGCCGTCAGCGGGCAAATAGTTTTACTTTTCCCGCCGCAGACGCTTCCACGCCGGTATCATGAGCAGCCTATCTAATCTGCCGCTCCCGTGGATCGTTACCCATGTCGTTCTCCAAGTCAGAGCCCCAGCGCCCCCTGGCGGTCACGCTGCAAGTCGTTTCCATCGTCCTCTTCACCTTTATCGGTTACCTGAACATCGGCATTCCGCTCGCGGTGCTGCCGGGTTATGTCCACAGCGATCTGGGGTTTGGCGCCGTCATCGCCGGGCTGGTGATCAGCGTGCAATACCTCGCCACCCTGCTCAGCCGCCCGTACGCCGGCAAGATCATTGATAACAAGGGCAGCAAACTGGCAGTGATGTACGGCCTCGCCGGTTGCGGTTTGAGTGGCGTGTTCATGTTGATTTCAGCGTGGACACCGCACATGCCGATGCTCAGTCTGATCAGTTTGCTGATCGGTCGACTGGTGCTGGGCAGCGCCGAAAGCCTTGTCGGTTCTGGTTCGATTGGCTGGGGCATCGGTCGCGTCGGCGCGGCAAACACCGCCAAGGTAATTTCCTGGAACGGCATTGCCAGCTATGGCGCGCTGGCGATCGGCGCACCGTTTGGCGTGTGGCTGGTCGGTCAGTTGGGTTTGTGGAGCATGGGCGTCAGCATCATCCTGCTGGCCATTATCGGCTTGCTGCTGGCCTGGCCGAAAACCGCCGCGCCAATCGTCGTCGGCGAACGCCTGCCGTTCATGCACGTACTCGGGCGCGTGTTCCCGCACGGCTGCGGTCTGGCGTTGGGCTCGATCGGTTTCGGCACCATCGCCACCTTCATCACCCTGTATTACGCGACCCAGCATTGGGACAACGCGGTGCTGTGCCTGAGCCTGTTCGGCGCCAGCTTCATCGGCGCGCGACTGCTGTTCGGCAACCTGATCAACCGTCTCGGCGGCTTCCGTGTGGCGATTGTCTGTCTGTCGGTGGAGACGCTGGGCTTGCTGCTTTTATGGCTGGCACCGGACGCGCATTGGGCCTTGGCTGGCGCGGCATTGAGCGGTTTCGGTTTCTCGTTGGTGTTCCCGGCGCTGGGCGTGGAAGCGGTGAACCTGGTGCCGGCCTCCAGCCGTGGCGCGGCGGTCGGCGCCTATTCGCTGTTCATCGATTTGTCGCTGGGGATCACCGGGCCATTGGCCGGGGCGATTGCGGCAGGCTTCGGTTTTGCCTCGATCTTCCTCTTCGCCGCCATCGCCGCGCTGAGCGGATTGGCGTTGAGCGTCTATCTGTATAAGCACAGCGCGAAATACCGGGAAGACTAGAAATCCACCTTGCCACGCCCGGCCTTGATGCTGCCGCGCTTGGTCTTCGATTCGAGCCGGCGCTTCTTTGAGCCGAGGGTCGGTTTGGTCGGGCGACGCTTCTTTTCGACTTTGGTGGCGCTAAGGATCAGCTCGACCAGACGCTCCAGCGCATCGGCACGGTTGGCTTCCTGCGTGCGATATTGCTGGGCTTTGATGATCAACACGCCATCGCTGGTGATGCGACTGTCGCGCAGCGCCAGCAGCCGCTCCTTGTAGAACTCGGGCAAGGACGAGGCCGGAATGTCGAAGCGCAGGTGCATGGCACTGGAGACCTTGTTGACGTTCTGCCCACCGGCGCCCTGGGCGCGGATGGCCGTCAATTCGATCTCGGCATCCGGCAGATGCACGTTGTTGGAAATCACCAGCATGGAAAAGCGTCCGTATTCAGAGCGTGCAGGATACGCCATGAACCCTGTAGGAGCTGCCGCAGGCTGCGATCTTTTGATCTTGCTGGTTAAAAGATCAAAAGATCGCAGCCTGCGGCAGCTCCTACAGGGGAATGTGCAGAAATGACAAACCCGGCACTCGGCCGGGTTTGTCGTTTCTGCTCGCGCGGTTACTTCGCGGTAGCAGGCACCGCAGTCTGGGCACTGCGCTTGTTCTTGATCACGTAACAGACCCACATGAACACGACCCACACCGGAATCGCGTAAACGGAAATCTTGATACCCGGGATCAGCAGCATCACGCCGAGAATGAACGCGACGAACGCCAGGCAGATGTAGTTGCCGTACGGGTACCACAGCGCCTTGAACAGCGGCGTCTGCTTGGTCTTGTTCATGTGCTGGCGGAACTTGAAGTGCGAGAAGCTGATCATCGCCCAGTTGATCACCAGCGTGGCAACCACCAGCGACATCAACAGTTCCAGCGCGCTGTGCGGGATCAGGTAGTTCAGCAGCACGGCAATCAGCGTCACCGCTGCCGAGGCCAGGATCGAACGCACCGGCACACCGCGCTTGTCGATCTTCGCCAGACCTTTCGGCGCATCGCCCTGCTCGGCCATACCCAGCAGCATACGGCTGTTGCAGTAGGTGCCGCTGTTGTACACCGACAGTGCCGCGGTCAGGACCACGAAGTTCAGAATGTGCGCAGCGGTGTTGCTGCCGAGCATCGAGAACACTTGCACGAACGGGCTACCGCTGTACGAATCGCCGGAGGCATTCAGGGTTTCCAGCAAGCTGTCCCATGGGGTCAGCGACAGCAGGATCACCAGCGCACCGATGTAGAAAATCAGGATCCGGTAGATCACCTGATTGATCGCTTTCGGGATCACGGTTTTCGGCTTGTCGGCCTCAGCAGCGGTGAAACCGAGCATCTCCAGACCGCCGAAGGAGAACATGATGATCGCCATGGCCATCACCAGACCGCTGACGCCATTGGGGAAGAACCCACCGTGTGCCCAAAGGTTGCTGACCGAGGCCTGCGGGCCGCCGTTGCCGCTGACCAGCAGATAACTGCCGAGCGCGATCATGCCGACAATCGCCACGACCTTGATGATCGCGAACCAGAATTCGGCTTCACCGAAGACTTTGACGTTGGCCAGGTTGATTGCGTTGATCAGCACGAAGAAGGCGGCAGCCGAGACCCAGGTCGGAATGTCCGGCGCCCAGTAGTGGATGTACTTGCCAACCGCGGTCAGCTCTGACATGCCCACCAGAATGTACAGGATCCAGCAGTTCCAGCCCGACAGGAAGCCGGCAAAGCCGCCCCAGTACTTGTGCGCGAAATGGCTGAAGGAACCGGCCACCGGCTCTTCGACGATCATTTCACCCAACTGGCGCATGATCATGAAGGCGATGAAGCCGCAGATGGCATAGCCGAGGATCATCGACGGGCCAGCGGATTTCAGCACCCCGGCCGAGCCGAGGAACAATCCGGTACCGATCGCGCCACCGAGGGCGATCAGTTGAATGTGGCGATTTTTCAGGCCGCGTTTCAGCTCGCCTGATTGCGAGGGTTGTCCACTCATGAAAAAGGTCTCACGCAAGGTTTGATGATGTTCAGTAGACGTTGCTGCAAGGTTGCGATTTCAGGCAGCCCCGATCAAACCCCAGCGCAGGCACCAGGAGTTCAGCTTATTTACAACGGTCATGCGTCACCTGTTTGTTTTTATCTGTGACGAAATCGAACCCGACACGCTTGTGACGCGGCGGAGTGAACAAGGCGGGTAGCCTTGAGATTTGCGCGATTACGCAGAGGGTCACAGTTAAAACGCGGCGCATTGTACACCGCTAACCCCCTGCTGCCAGACCCCGCTGGATCAGCGTGGCGGTAGCCGGGATTGCGAGTGTCCGCCACGAGAGGACCGGGCGGCTGCAAAAATTGAGTCAGGCCTTTGCAGGCCATCGACGTGGACGAGGAAAAAACCGTCCCACGGAGAGAGGTGGAGATCAGTCACGGCGTTCATTGCGCCTCCTTCTTGTTATGCACCTGCACGACAGGCATGGGGCGCATCTCACCCTGCAAACGCCCTCGAAACAAGCGCGCCAGAGCCTTGCATCTCCCCCGTCCCCACGGCTTGCGGCAGCTTTTCCTTACAGCATCCGAGAGCCGATCAATCCATGGCGTTTTAGCGCGGTTTTCGTAAATATTTCCTTACAACGTGTAACGCAAACTTGCCAATCTAGAAATGTCTGTAGGACGTCTGCAAATTGACGGTAGCTAGCTCACTAACTAAAAGTCCCGTTTAGTTTTTTGTTTTAAAACGAGAAATTTCAATCTGCAAAACAGAATAAAAAGTTTATTTAAAAATTAAATAAATAATTTTTTGCATTACAAAAATCTCTGAACTAGGTTCTTCACGTCTCGCCGGACACCTCGACCGGCCAGTCACAACCGTGAAAGTCATCTAGGAGATCGACCATGCAAGCACTGGAAAAAGACTTGGATACCGAACTGCAGCTGGACGAATGGTTTGAAGCGCCGACCCATGAAGCCGCTGTGGAAATGATGCAAGCCGATGCGGTCGTGCCGTTCGGCACGGCGATGTGGCCTCTGTAAGACATCCCGGGCAGGCACGATCCGGCCGGTCGTGCCTGCCGTTTTTTTCACGGTCAGTCAGGGAGGACTCATGGATAAGCCCCGCGCGATCTCGCATTTCCTTTACTACCTCGAACATCACCCTGCCCTTGCCGGCCTCGACTCGGCGAAGGTATTGCTCGGCCACACGGCTGACTACGAAGCGCTGACCGGCGCCATCGCCGAACAGGCTGGCGATCATCCTCGCTTCAAATTCAGCACTCGACGCCTGGATCTGGAAAGCACTGCAGCGCTGACCTCGGCGATTACCGACAGCGATCTGTACATTTTCTTCTACGACTCTTCCACCCTGCCCAACCCGCGCCCCGACGGCCCGGAGTTCGTCCGCGCCCTGCAAGGCGTGATGGCGGAAAACTGGAAGAAATCGCTGCTGTTCAAGGATTACGGCGACTATTTCTACGACACCTTCAGCGTTACCCCGCAGCGCATTGCCGGCTTGAACAGCCATTTGATCCAGCGCATGTCCCGGGCGACGACGCTGAGTTTCAAGGACGATGAAGGCTCATGGTTTGAAACGCCGCTGAGCAGCATCAAGAAATGGACCGACATCAACGGCATCGGCAATTTCGACCTCGCGCCCGGTGAAATCGCCACGCACAGCGAAGCCATCAACGGTCACGTCAAGTTCAAGGGCACGTTCCTCAGCACCATTCCGTTTGCGCGCAAATATGGCGTGCTGGAGTCACCGCTGGAGCTGTGGATCGAGAACTCGACCATCAGCCGCATCGCCACCGAGGTGCCGGGGCTGGAGCATGATTTCAACAAATACCTGGACGCCAATCCGTCGAACCGGCGGATCGAGGAATTGGGGATCGGTACCAATGAAGGCGTGAAGGATTTGTATGCGCGCAATGCCGGGTTTGAGGAGCGCCATTGCGGGTTGCATCTTGGATTGGGTGGCGGCGCTAAAGGCAGCCATCACCTGGATCTGATTTTTTCTGGCGGGGTTTTGGCGCTGGATGACAAGCCGGTGTTTGATGGACGCTTTGTGTTTTAGCCTGGGATTTTCTTTATTGAGGCTACTGGCCTTTTCGCGAGCAAGCCCGCTCCCACAGGGGATCGCGTTCCAACTGTGGGAGCGGGCTTGCTCGCGAAGAGGCCCTGTCCGGCGCCACATAACTTTCATCAGACAAAAAAAAACGCCAACCCTGAGGTTGGCGTTTTTGCTTGAGCCTGAAGCTTGCCGCTAGAAGCTCACAGCAGCCTTATTCCGGCTTGCGACGCCCGAAACCCGGGCGCTGACCGGAACCCGCCGGTGCACCACGACGCTTGCCCGACGGCTTATCGCCATCGACCAGCTTGATTCCCGGACGCTTCGGCGCAGGCTTGGCCGGACGCTTGTTGGTGGTGTCCGCTGGACGATCCGCCACTGGCGTACCACGACCGGCAGGCGCACCACGCTCGCCACGTTCAGTGCGACCGTTGGCCGGACGCGGAGCGCGCTCGCCGTCACGGGCGACTGGCTTGCGACCTGGACGCTCGCCTTCGATCTGCGGCTCGCGGCTTGGACGTGGGCCGGTCGGCGCGCCAGCGGCTGGACGCAGCGTGCGCACGCGCTCGGTCTTGCCCATCGGGCGCGACGATTTGCGCTGCATACGCTCAAGCTTGTCTTTGCTCTTGGCGTTCAGTTGCGGCATCGCCACTGGGGTCAGGCCGACTTCAGCACTGAGAATGTCGACTTCGTACTGGCTCATTTCGCGCCAGCGGCCCATCGGCAGGTCGGAGTTGAGGAACACCGGACCGAAACGCACGCGCTTCAGACGGCTCACCACCAGACCTTGCGATTCCCACAGACGACGAACCTCACGGTTACGGCCTTCCATCACCACGCAGTGATACCAGTGGTTGAAGCCTTCGCCACCTGGGGCCTGCTTGATGTCGGTGAACTTCGCCGGGCCGTCTTCCAGCACAACGCCGGCCTTCAGGCGCTCGATCATTTCGTCGTCGACTTCACCGCGTACACGCACGGCGTACTCACGGTCCATCTCGTAGGACGGGTGCATCAGGCGGTTGGCCAGTTCACCGTCGGTGGTGAACATCAGCAGACCGGTGGTGTTGATGTCGAGACGACCGATGTTGATCCAGCGACCTTCTTTCGGACGCGGCAGCTTGTCGAACACGGTCGGACGGCCTTCTGGGTCGTCACGGGTGCAGATCTCGCCATCGGGTTTGTTGTACATGATCACGCGGCGTACCGATTCGGCCGCCTCTTCGCGCTTGATCACCTTGCCATCAATGGTGATGGCGTCGTGCATGTCGACGCGCAGACCGAGGGTGGCGTCTTTGCCATTGACCTTGATCCGGCCCTGGCTGATCCAGGATTCCACGTCACGGCGCGAGCCGACGCCGATACGGGCGAGGACTTTCTGCAGTTTTTCGCCTGCTGGGCCGATTTCCTGGTCGTCTTTCTGATTGATGTCACTCATCTGGGCACCTCCCGGTGTGGTCTGTTCAGGCACTCTGAATTGAGCGCATGAAGCATTGAAATCTGGGTTCTTGGCCGAAGGGATCGGCGAAGGGTCGCGAATCATACGCGGATGTCGGCCGTCGCGCATCAGAGACTAGTCGATCAGGCCAAGGTTATTTCTTTTTCCGCCGACCGGCGGCGCCGAGCTTGATCAGGCGCAGTGCAGCTTCAGCGAGTACCGTGCGCTTGTCGTCCTTGTCGAGTTTCTTCCAGGCCTTGATCTCGCGCCTGCTGCGGCCGCAGCCGAGGCAGATGTCGTCGCTGAACTTGCAGAGGCTGATGCACGGGTCTTTTGTCGAACTCATTTGGATACCTTTGAGAGATCAAAAGATCGCAGCCTTCGGCAGCTCCTACATTGGAATGCGGCCCCTGTAGGAGCTGCCGAAGGCTGCGATCTTTTCGGCGTCACTCAGTCTTCGAATTCGCGGCGTTCGGCTTCGATGGCTTCGGCCAGGGCGCGCGCTTCGGCTTCTTCTTCGCTCAGCTCGGGTTCGGGCGTGGGTTGTTCGAGGGCAGCGACGGCGGCCAACAATTTCTCGCGGGCCTCAGCGACGCCAAGAATGTCCTCTTCCGGTTCGGCTTCGGGCACAGCTTCGAGTTCAACTTCGATGGTTGGCTCGGCGATCTTTGGCTCGGGCTCAGACTCAACTTCTGCTTCAACCGTCGGCGCCTCACCATCAGCCGCATCCCGCAGCAAATCGTCGAAGTCGGTCTTGATCCCCTCCTCCATGCTGTCCAGCTCCAACAGCAAGGTGTGGAAACTGGTTTCCTCTTTCTCCTCCTCCGGCTCGGCGCTGGCGTCGGCCAGCTCCTGCAAACTCTGTGGCACCGGCGCGTCGTCGAAATCGAGCACTGGGTCGGTTTCCATCTCGCGTAGTTCGGCCAGCGGCGGCAGGTCTTCGAGGTTCTTCAGGTTGAAGTGATCGAGAAACATCTTGGTGGTGGCAAACATCGCCGGTTTGCCCGGTACATCGCGGTAACCGACGACACGAATCCACTCACGTTCCAGCAAGGTTTTGACAATGTTGCTGTTCACCGCCACACCGCGCACGTCTTCGATCTCGCCACGGGTGATCGGCTGGCGATAGGCGATCAGCGCAATGGTCTCCAGCAAGGCGCGGGAATAGCGCTGCGGGCGCTCTTCCCACAAACGGCCGACCCACGGCGAAAACTTCTCGCGGATCTGCAAACGATAGCCAGAGGAGACTTCCTTCAGCTCGAACGCGCGGCCCTCGCAGGACTTGCCCAACAAGGTCAGGGCTTTCTTGAAGACCGCAGGCTCGGGGCGTTCACCCTCTTCGAATAACTCAAACAGGCGCTCAAGGGATTGCGGCTTTCCCGAGGCCAACAGAAAGGCTTCAAGCAGGGGCGCCAGCTCGCGGGGTTCAGTCAGGTTCATGTTTCGACTCGTTATTCGGCTCGGGCTCGCACGTGGATCGCGGCGAACGGCTCATTCTGCACCAGCTCGACCAAGGATTCCTTGACCAGTTCAAGGATCGCCATAAAGGTCACCACCACACCCAGCCTGCCCTCTTCGGCAGTAAACAGCTCGACGAACGGCACAAAACCGCCGCCCTTGAGCCGTTCCAGCACATCGCTCATGCGCTCGCGAGTGGACAGTGCCTCGCGGCTGACCTGGTGGCTTTCAAACATGTCGCCACGGCGCAATACTTCGGCCATGCACATCAAAATCTCTTCCAGCGCGACATCCGGCAACAGCTTGCGCGCCCTTGCTTCCGGGGCGTCGAGCTTGGGCACGATGACATCGCGACCGACCCGGCTCAGGCCATCAATGCCTTCGGCGGCAGCCTTGAAACGCTCGTATTCCTGCAAGCGGCGGATCAGTTCAGCGCGTGGGTCAGCTTCTTCGTCTTCGATGGTTTCGGCGCGCGGCAGGAGCATGCGCGATTTGATCTCGGCGAGCATCGCGGCCATCACCAGATACTCAGCAGCGAGTTCCAGGCGCACCGACTGCATCAACTCGACATAGCCCATGTATTGGCGGGTGATTTCCGCCACCGGGATGTCGAGGATGTTGATGTTCTGTTTGCGGATCAGGTACAGCAGCAGGTCGAGCGGGCCTTCGAAGGCGTCAAGAAAGACTTCCAGCGCATCCGGCGGGATGTACAGGTCGAGCGGCATTTCCATGACCGCCTGGCCATAGACCATGGCAAACGGCAGTTCCTGCTGAGCGCCGGCCTGGGGATCGACAACGGTTTCCACTGCGGACATTCAGGCCTCGACCATGAACGGCGTCGGATCGCCGCAACCGACGCGAACGACTTCCGGATCATCGCCGGTCAGGTCGATCACGGTGGACGCCTTGATACCGCCGAAGCCGCCATCGATGATCAGGTCCACCTGGTGTTCAAGCAATTGGCGCATTTCGTGCGGATCGCTCAGCGGGTCTTCTTCGCCGGGCATGATCAGGGTCACGCTCATCAACGGCTCGCCAAGCTCGGCCAGCAGCGCCAGGGCGATCGGCTGGCTTGGCACGCGCAGGCCGATGGTGCGTTTCTTCGGATGCAGCAACAGCCGTGGCACTTCGCGGGTGGCATTAAGAATAAAGGTGTACGGCCCGGGCAGATGCGCTTTGAGGATACGAAAGGTGCCGGTGTCGATCTTGGCGTAGTTGCCCAGTTGCGACAGGTCACTGCAGATCAGCGCGAAGTTGTGCTTGTCATCGAGCTGACGCAGACGCCGCACGCGCTCGATGGCGTTCTTGTCGCCGATCTGGCAACCGATCGCGTAGGAAGAGTCCGTGGGATAAACCACCACTCCGCCCTTGCGGATGATCTCGACCGCCTGTTTTATCAGGCGCGCTTGTGGGTTTTCCGGATGTATCTGGAAAAATTGACTCACATTTTCTACCTGTTCAGACGGCGGCAATAACTGTGTCATGTTTGAACCGACACCACAGGGGTGGAAGGTCCTCGGGAACCGGCCGGTACTGGCCGATCTCGGACCAGCCGCCAGGGCCATGGAAGTCACTGCCGGCGCTGACCAGCAGACCGAACTCACGGGCAAGGATTGCCAGGCTGCCGACCTGTTCCGCAGGCTGATGACCATTGACCACTTCAATCGCGTGCCCGCCCGCTTGAATATAGTCGGCAATCAGCTTTCGGCGCTTGCTGCGGGTGAAATCGTAATGCCACGGATGCGCCAGGCTGACCCAGGCATTGGCGGCGCGCAGCGTGCCGACGGTGTCTTCGAGCGTCGGCCAGTGCAATTTGACGTCACCGAGCTTGCCGGCGCCGAGCCATTTGCGGAAGGCTTCGGCGCGATCCTTGACATAACTCTCACGAACCATCCAGTCAGCGAAATGCGGACGGGCCGGCGCGTTGCCGCTGTCGCCCAACTCCTGCTGGACTTTGCGCGCGCCTTCAAGGGCGCCGGGCATGCCTTTGAGCGCGAGCTTGCGGCTTATTTCTTCCGACCGCAGCCAGCGGCCATCGTGCAATTTGGCGATGGCTTCGACCAACGGTGCGGCATTGACGTCGAAACCGTAGCCCAGCACATGAATGGTCGCGCCGCCCCAGGTGCAGGACAATTCGACGCCGTTGACCAGTTGCATACCCAATTCGGTGGCGGCCGTGCGCGCTTCGGCGAGGCCTTCGAGGGTGTCGTGGTCGGTCAACGACAGGACTCGCACGCCGTTCTCGAACGCACGCGCAACCAGAACCGCAGGCGCCAGGGCGCCATCGGAGGCCGTGCTATGGCAGTGCAAATCTACATTCACGGAGAGTTGTAACCTCAAATCAGCTGGCGCTATCGCGCGCCCATATGTTTGTTATTATGCCGCCACATCCAGCTTCTGGCTCTCACTGTGAAACAATTCATCGATTTCATCCCGCTTCTGCTGTTCTTCATCGTTTACAAACTTGATCCACGGGTCGTCGACATCGCTGGCCATGAAGTGACTGTAGGCGGTATTTACAGCGCCACCGCGATGTTGATCATCAGTTCGCTGGTGGTGTACGGCGCGTTGTTCATCAAGCAGCGCAAGCTGGAAAAGAGCCAATGGCTGACCCTGATCGCCTGCCTCGTCTTCGGTAGCCTGACGCTGGCGTTCCACAGCGAAACCTTCCTGAAATGGAAAGCCCCGGTGGTCAACTGGCTGTTCGCCGTCGCGTTCATCGGCAGCCACTTCATCGGTGACCGCCTGCTGATCAAACGCATCATGGGGCATGCGCTGACCCTGCCGGATCCGGTCTGGACTCGCCTGAACGTTGCCTGGATCGGCTTTTTCCTGTTTTGCGGAGCCGCCAACCTGTTCGTCGCCTTCACCTTCCAGAGCTACTGGGTGGACTTCAAGGTGTTCGGCAGCCTGGGCATGACCGTATTGTTCCTGGTCGCACAGGGCATTTACCTGTCGCGTCACCTGCATGACGCCGATACCACAACACCAAAAACCGAGGACTGACATGCTCTACGCAATCATTGCCACCGACGTCGCCAACTCACTGGAAGCACGCCTGGCCGCGCGCCCGGCGCATCTGGATCGCCTGCAAGCGCTCAAGGGCGAAGGCCGCATCGTATTGGCCGGCCCGCACCCGGCCGTCGACAGCAATGATCCGGGCGCAGCGGGTTTCACCGGCAGCCTGATCGTCGCCGAATTCGACTCCCTGAGCGCCGCGCAGGCATGGGCTGACGCTGATCCGTACATTGCCGCTGGCGTGTATGCCAACGTGGTCGTCAAGCCGTTCAAACAAGTCCTCCCTTAAACAGATTTGCAGAGTGACGAGGGGTTTATGTGGCGAGGGGATTTATCCCCGCTGGGTGGCGAAGCCGCCCCAAAGCCATCCAATGCGGTGTGCCTGACACACCGCATTCAATGATTCACGACTGCTGCGCAGCCGAACGGGGCGGTGCGACGTTTCGCTAAATCCCCTCGCCACAAATACTCATCTGGCTCAAAACCCTGCTCTGCCACAAAACCCTCCTCTGCCACAAAAATCCCATCAGCCACCAACATCCCTTCCCGCGCACTGAACCTTCTCGCTTCTCACCCATCTCAATCGCTCATTATTCTCGTTTGCCTGCCGACAACCTGCCCAATATCCATTTGGAAGCAGGTATCGCGATGCGCAAGGGTCCGTTGTGTCTGATGTTGGTCACGTTGTCGATCATGGCGCCCGCCCATGGTGAGGAAACCACCGAAGGCGGCACTTCCACGCCATTGTCGTTGAGTGCCGGCAGCCAGATCACCGAGTTGCAACAGCGCCTCAAGGCCAGCGAGCAGCAGCGGGAAGAACTGAACAAACAACTGCAGAATGCCGACAACCAACGCGAAAGCGCCCAGCTCGCCCGGTTGCGCCAAGAGAACCAGCGCCTCAAGCTGCAACTCAAGGAAGCCCAGGCCAGCCCGCAGCCGCGCCTGTTGACCGACCAGCAACAGTGGTTCGTCACGGGAGCCGGAGTAGCGCTATTGGCGCTGCTCTGCGGTATCTTTGCCAGTGGAGCAAGCCGAAAACGTCGGCAATGGCTAAATTGAGTGAGTCATGAGCGAGCTGTTATTGATTGATGATGACCAGGAGTTGTGCGAACTCCTGAGTAGCTGGCTGAGCCAGGAAGGCTTTCAGGTGCGTGCCTGCCACGATGGCCAGAGTGCCCGCAAGGCGCTGGCCGAATCCGCTCCTGCGGCGGTGGTGCTGGACGTGATGCTGCCCGACGGCAGCGGTCTGGAACTGCTCAAGCAACTGCGCAACGATCACGCTGATCTGCCGGTGCTGATGCTGTCGGCCCGGGGTGAGCCACTGGATCGTATCCTCGGCCTGGAACTCGGCGCCGACGATTATCTGGCCAAGCCTTGCGACCCCCGCGAACTGACTGCACGCCTGCGCGCCGTGTTGCGCCGCAGTCATCCGGCCGCCGTGTCGACGCAACTGGAGCTGGGCGACCTGAGTTTCAGCCCGGTGCGTGGCGTGGTCAGCATCGACGAGAAAGAACTGACCCTCACCGTTTCCGAAAGCCGCTTGCTCGAAGCGCTGCTCAAACAGCCCGGCGAGCCGCTGGACAAGCAGGAACTCGCGCAGATCGCCCTCGGCCGCAAGCTGACCTTGTATGACCGCAGTCTCGACATGCACGTCAGCAACCTGCGCAAAAAGATCGGCCCGCACCCCGACGGCCGCCCGCGCATCGTTGCCCTGCGCAGCCGTGGTTACTACTACAGCCTCTGAATTACACGCATCCCCCCGGCCAACGGTGACCGACACCTCCTCCTGTAGGAGCTGCCGCAGGCTGCGATCTGATCGTTCCCACGCTCTGCGTGGGAATGCAGCCGGGGACGCTCTGCGTCCCACAGTCAATAGATCGCAGCGTGCCGCAGCTCCTACAGGGATATGTGTAAAGCTGATGACGAAGCGTCTTTACCGAAGCTTTACCGAGCGCTGACCGCCGCTGACTTTGATCTCCGTAATCTGAACTCATCCGGAACGTACCGGGAACGAGACAAGGAGATACACCATGCGCAAGACTCTTATCGCTCTGATGTTCGCTGCCGCTCTGCCAACCGTCGCCATGGCCATGCCGCAAGATGGCGGCCCGATGGGTGGCCCGATGGATGGCGCTCGCCACGGCGGTCAGATGCACGGCATGCACGGTAAAGGCCCGTACAGCCAACTCGACCTGTCCCGCGAACAGCGCGAGCAGATCCGCAAGATCATGGGCGAGCAGATGCACGAGCGTAAGCAAGTGGTCGACAAGTACTTGGAAAAGCTCTCGCCGGCTGACCAGAAAGCCCTGAAGGACGAGATGGCAGCCAACCACAAGAAAGCCGAGTCCGATGTCCGCGCCGTGCTGAAACCGGATCAACAGAAGAAATTCGACGAGATCCAGAAGAAACAGGCCGAGCGTCGCGCCGAATGGGCTGAGTTCAAGGCGTGGAAAGCGCAACAGCCGCAAAAAGCGCAATAATGTACTGACCCGGGCCCGACGGCCAACCCCGTCGGGCCCACTTTTATCTGCCCCCTGTAGGAGCTGCCACAGGCTGCGATCTTTTGACTGTGGGACGCAGAGCGTCCCCGGCTGCATTCCCACGCAGAGCGTGGGAACGATCAGATCGCAGCCTGCGGCAGCTCCTACAGGGGCTTTGTGTGTTCTGAGGATTTTCTGTGCGTTCATTGTTCTGGCGTATTCTCGCGAGCTTCTGGCTGGCCATCGCTCTGGTGGCTGGCCTGTCGATTCTGCTCGGGCACATGCTCAATCAGGACGCATGGATCCTCAGCCGCCATCCGGGCCTCAACACCCTGGCCGGCGAATGGACGCAAAGCTACGAAGCCCAGGGCGAAGATGCCGCCCAGGACATCCTCGAACAGCGCAAACGCCAGTATCACATCGACGTCCAAGTACTTAACGAATCCGGCGACCCGGTGGTCCGCGGCACCTTTCCGCGCCGCGCCGCCGCCTTCGAAGCGCGGCAGAACAACGACGACCGGCGCCTGCCATGGCGGCGCCTGACCGACGAATTCACCAGTGACAAAACCGGTGACACTTACCTGTTCATTTACCGCATCCCGCACCCGGAACTCGACGCCTGGCACCGCGAAAGCCTGCTCTGGCCACTGAGTGCGCTGGGTATCGCGCTGGTGGTGCTGACCCTGTTCAGCCTGCTCGTGACCTTCTCCATCACTCGACCGCTCAGCCGTTTGCGCGGCGCGGTGCATGATCTGGGGCAGACGACTTATCAGCAAAACAGCCTGGCGAAACTGGCCAACCGCCGCGATGAATTCGGCGTACTCGCCACCGATTTCAACCGCATGGGTGCGCGCCTGCAAAGTCTGATTGGCAGTCAGCGGCAGTTGCTGCGCGATGTGTCTCACGAACTGCGTTCACCGCTGGCACGCCTGCGCATTGCTTTGGCGCTGGCCGAACGGGCCAACCCTGAAGAACGCGAGAAACTCTGGCCACGGTTGACCCGCGAGTGCGATCGGCTGGAAGCGTTGATCAGTGAGATTCTGGTACTGGCGCGGGTCGATGCCGACAATGCCAGTGCCGAAGAGGTGGATCTGAACGCGCTGCTCGGCACGCTGCAGAAAGACGCGAAGCTTGCCTCACCCGAGCAGTTGGTGCGTCTCGATGCCGAACCGCAGCTGAACCTCAAAGGCTGGCCGACGATGATCGAACGCGCCGTCGATAACCTGCTGCGCAATGCCCAGCGTTTCAATCCCGAAGGTCAGGCCATTGAAATGCAGGCTTCGCGTCTGGGCGAAAAAATTATCGTCAGCGTGCGCGACCATGGGCCAGGCGTGCAGGCCGAGCATTTGAGTCAGTTGGGTGAGCCGTTTTACCGGGCGCCGGGGCAGACGGCGGCGGGGCATGGTCTGGGCCTGGCAATTGCACGCCGGGCGGCGGAGCGGCATGGTGGGAGTTTGACCTTGGCCAATCATCCGCAGGGTGGCTTTATTGCCAGTCTGGAATTGCCGCTGGTGCCGGGTGCGGTGGTGCAACCCTGAAAGCCGCCCTCACCCCAGCCCTCTCCCAAAGGGAGAGGGAGCCGACCGAGGTGTCTGGCGTCAGACATCGACCTGAAACACCGAGTTGATTATGGGTTCGGAAGGCACGTGAATCGTCGCCGACTCTGGGCTCGAAATGCATCGGAACCGTTATCGATTCTGGATTCAGCCGAGCACTTTCAGGTCGGCGTATCTCTACAGCATCCCCCAATCAGTCCCCTCTCCCTTTGGGAGAGGGCTAGGGTGAGGGACTCTTCGCTTTACGCCTTACCGGGCCAGGCGCTGACGAACTCGGTCAGGTCGACCTTTTCAGCTACGCGAGGTTCTTTCTGCGGAGTGCCGAGGTACAGGAACGCAATCACCTCCTCCCCCTCAGCCAGCCCCAAACCTTTGGCCACGTGACTGGAATACGCCAGATCACCCGTGCGCCACACCGCACCAATCCCCTGCGCATACGCCGCCAGCAAAATCCCGTGCGCCGCACACCCGGCCGCGAGCAACTGCTCGGCCTTCGGGTACTTGAGGTGATCCTGCAATTTGGCGATGACCACAACCACCAGCGGCGCGCGCAGTGGACCGTTGCGCGCCTTGTCGATCATCGCCTCGGTGACTTCGCCGTCCTGCTGTTGTGCAGCTTCAGCCAGCAACTCACCCATCTGCTCGCGCGCGGCGCCTTCGACGGTCAGAAAGCGATATGGCTGCAAGTGCCCGTGATCCGGCGCGCGCAAGGCAGCGCCAAACAGGGCTTCGCGCTGCTCGGCAGTGGGGGCCGGTTCGACCAGTCGTGGAACGGAAACACGGTTGAGCAAAGCGTCGAGAGCCTGCATCGGCCACCTCCTGAAAAATATGTGCGGCTATTCTAGCTTTAACTGCCAACCGGATGCCGGTTTACATGCCCTGCCCCACGGGTAGAATGGCGCCCTTCCCACATCAGCCCGAGCGGACTTCATGGCGTTGCCGACCTTACGGATCATTGGTTTCATCATCGGCATCTTCCTGATCACCCTGGCTGTCGCCATGGTCGTGCCAATGGCCACCCTGGTGATTTTCGAGCGCACCAGCGATCTGCCGTCGTTCCTCTGGGCGAGCATGATCACCTTCGTCGCCGGCCTCGCCCTGGTGATTCCCGGCCGCCCGGAACACATTCACCTGCGCCCGCGCGACATGTATCTGCTGACCGTCAGCAGTTGGCTGGTGGTGTGCATCTTCGCCGCGCTGCCGTTTCTGCTGACCCAGCACATCAGTTACACCGACTCGTTCTTCGAAAGCATGTCGGGCATCACCGCGACCGGTTCGACCGTGCTCAGCGGTCTCGACAACATGTCCCCCGGTATTCTGATGTGGCGTTCGCTGCTGCACTGGCTCGGTGGTATCGGCTTTATCGGCATGGCGGTGGCGATTCTGCCGCTATTGCGCATCGGTGGCATGCGCCTGTTCCAGACGGAATCCTCGGATCGTTCGGAAAAGGTCATGCCGCGCTCGCACATGGTGGCGCGGCTGATCGTGGCGGCCTACGTCGGCATCACCATTCTCGGCAGCCTGGCGTTCTGGTGGGCCGGGATGAGCCCGTTCGATGCGATCAACCACGCGATGTCAGCGATCTCCACCGGCGGGTTCTCGACGTCCGACCAGTCACTGGCCAAGTGGACACAACCGGCGGTGCACTGGGTTGCGGTGGTGATCATGATTCTCGGCAGCCTGCCGTTCACCCTGTACGTGGCGACGTTGCGCGGCAACCGCAAAGCGTTGATCAAGGATCAGCAAGTGCAGGGTTTGCTCGGCATGCTGCTGGTGACCTGGCTGGTGCTCGGCACCTGGTACTGGTGGACAACCAATCTGCACTGGCTGGACGCCTTGCGCCACGTCGCGTTGAACGTGACATCGGTGGTTACTACCACCGGTTTTGCCCTCGGCGACTACAGCCTGTGGGGCAACTTCTCGCTGATGCTGTTTTTCTATCTGGGCTTTGTCGGCGGCTGTTCCGGGTCGACAGCGGGCGGGATCAAGATTTTTCGTTTCCAGGTCGCCTACATCCTGCTCAAGGCCAACCTTAATCAGCTGATTCACCCACGTGCAGTGATCAAGCAGAAGTACAACGGTCACCGCCTTGACGAAGAAATCGTCCGTTCGATCCTGACTTTTTCGTTCTTCTTCGCCATCACCATCTGCGTGATCGCGCTGCTGCTGTCGCTGCTCGGCGTCGACTGGATGACTGCGCTGACCGGCGCCGCCAGCACCGTCTCCGGCGTCGGCCCGGGGCTGGGCGAAACCATCGGCCCGGCGGGCAACTTCGCCACCCTGCCGGATGCCGCCAAGTGGATTCTGTCGTTCGGCATGCTGCTCGGTCGACTGGAGATCATTACGGTGTTTGTGCTGTGTATTCCGGCATTCTGGCGTCACTGATCGCGTTGGGCGCCTGCAACAACCGCGTCCGGTAATCGCCGGGCGTGGTGTCGAACCAGCGGCGGAACGCACGAAAGAAGTTGCTCGGATCGGCAAAACCCAACAGGTAAGCGATCTCCAGCAAGGTCATGCTCGGCTGCGCCAGATACTGTTCGGCCAGTTCGCGACGGGTGTCATCGAGCAGTTGCTGAAAACTCGTGCCCTCCTCCTGCAAGCGGCGCTGCAAGGTGCGTTGCGACAAATGCAGGGTCTGCGCCACGGTATCGCGCTTCGGTTCGCCTTGCGGCAGCAACCGGCACAACACCTGTCGCGCCTTGTGCGTCACGCGACTTTCGGAAAACCGCGCCAGATACTCCCCGGCAAACCGATCGTGCAGCAGCGCCATCGCCTCGTTGGCGGTGGGCAGTGGCGCTTCCATGTCAGCCCGTTCAAAGATCAACGCATCGTACGGCGCGTTGAACATCAGCGGTGCGTGGAAGGCTTGTTTATAGGGTTCCAGATCTTCCGGTTCCGCGCCCTGCACCAGCACTTTGACCGGATGCAACGTACGCCCGCTCAGCCAGCCGCATAAGCCCAATGCGCAAGCCAGCGAGGCTTCGGCACTTTGCCGGGTCGGCGGCAGGTGATCGCCATGCACAGTCAGGATCAACGCATAGCCTTCTTCGAGCAGACGAAAACTCAGATCGGCACTTTCGGCGATGATGCGCTGATAACGCACCAGCCGTTGAAAGCCTTCGGCCAGAGTATTACTCGACATCAACGCATAGCCGGCGACATGAAACGACGCCGGGCGCACCACTTTGCCCATGTTCAGGCCGATCGCCGGATTGCCGGACAGCTCGACCGCCCGTTGCCACAGTCGGGTCATGGAGTCCTGCGGGAAGCGCGCATCCGGATCATCCAGAGCCGTGTAATCGAGCCCCAGCTGTTTGAACAGAACCCGGCAATCCAGGCCGTCCATCTCCAATGCTTTGACAATCCCCATCGCCCAGCTTGCAGAAGTCGTTCGTTCGCTCATGGCGTTTTTCTTTTACATGAGGGGCCGCATATTACGGCCTGATTTGCGAAGGATACTAAAGTGGCGCCGATTGTCACTGGCCCACGCCAATGATCACTCTAGACTCAAATAAGCTACCCGCAGAACAACTCGTCGCCAGAACAATAACCACAGAGAACGCGGTCGTGGAAAACATCAAGCATTTCAACAGTTTCGCTGAGTTCTACCCGTATTACCTCAGCGAACACAACAACAGCACCTGCCGTCGCCTGCACTTCATCGGCACGACCCTGGTGATTTTCATTCTGGCGATGACCCTCGCCAAAGGCGCCTGGCTGTTGTTATTGGCGGTGCCGCTGGCCGGTTACAGCTTTGCCTGGGTCGGCCACTTCTTCTTTGAAAAGAACCGACCGGCGACTTTCCAGCATCCGCTGTACAGCCTGCTCGGTGACTTTGTCATGTATCGCGACATGATCCTCGGTCGCGTAGCGTTCTGAATAACAAGAAACAACGAGGATGGTCGATGAACGCCAATGCCCGCTTCACCCACATGCAGGACGGCACACAAGAGGACTGGGCGATCATCGCCGCCGACTTCAGTGCCTACGCCAAACAGCTGTCGTCGCGAATTGTGACGCACCTGAAACTGCTCGAAGGTGACTTCGGCGGTTTCCCGGTGGACCGCCTGACCCACTCACTGCAAACCGCGACCCGCGCCTTTCGTGACGGGCGCGATGAGGAATACGTGGTTTGCGCGTTGCTGCATGACATTGGCGACACCTTGGGCTCGTATAACCATCCGGACATTGCTGCGGCGATTCTCAAGCCGTTCGTCAGTGCCGAGAATCTGTGGATGGTCGAGAAGCACGGGGTGTTTCAGGGCTATTACTTCTTTCATCACCTGGGCATGGATCGGCACCTGCGCGAGCAATTCAAGGAGCATCCACAGTTTCAGGCGACCGCCGAGTTTTGTGCCAAATATGATGCGGCGGCGTTTGATCCGGGCTATGACACGCTGCCGTTGAGCTTCTTTGAGCCGATGATGGAGCGCTTGTTTGCGCAGCCTAAGAACTCGATTTACAAGGCGGCGATGGAAGAACACACCACGGCCTAAGATCAACAGATCGCAGCCTTCGGCAGCTCCTACACAGGTTCCATGTAGGAGCTGCCGAAGGCTGCGATCTTTTGTTTCTAAGCGAGTTCGGCGACTTTGGCGGCCTTGAGCTCCGCCTCCCGCGCCTGCGCATCCGCTAACCGATACAACTCGATCGAGCCATCCCAGTGCTCGATCAACGCCGTACACGACTCCACCCAATCGCCGCAATTGAGGTAATCGACCTCGCCGACCTTGCGGATCTCGGCATGGTGAATGTGCCCGCAGACCACGCCATGCAACCCGCGCTTCACGCACTCATGGGCGATGGCTTCTTCAAAATCGCTGATGAAACTCACCGCGGTTTTCACCTTGTGTTTGAGGTACGCCGACAGCGACCAGTAACCGTAGCCATACCGGGCGCGCCAGTGGTTGAGCCAGCGATTCAGGGTCAGGGTAAATTCGTAGGCCGAATCGCCGAGAAACGCCAGCCAGCGGTGATAACGGGTGATCACATCAAACTGATCGCCGTGAATCACCAGCAGATGCCGGCCGTCTGCGGTGACGTGCACCGCTTCGTCGACCAATTGAATGTTGCCGAGGATCAGCTTTGAGTAACGGCGCAGGAATTCATCGTGATTGCCGGTGACGTAAATCACCTCGGTGCCGCGTTTGCTCATGGTCAGCCAGCGGCGAATCACATTGGTGTGCGCCTGCGGCCAGTACATGCCGCCGCGCAGTTTCCAGCCATCGATGATGTCGCCCACCAGGTAGATCTTGTCGGCGTGGTAGCCCTTGAGAAACTGCGACAAGTGTTCCGCCTGGCAATCGCGCGTGCCCAGGTGCACGTCGGAGATCCACAGGGTTCGCACCCGTTGTTTGCGGCTGGGTTTGGCGAGCTCGGCGCTGGTCATGGGCAACCCTCTGCGATGTTTTCGCCAGAGTGCGCCCGTCCGGTTAATCGTCCATGACAGGCGCGAGTCAGTCCTGTGACAGCGCAGCCCGTGCCGCTCGGTGTAGACTGCTGGCCTGCCCGGAGACCTGTTCATGCGCCCGATTCTCACCCTGCGTCAGTACACCCACGATCTGATCGTGCACAGCCACGAGCACGCCCAATTGGTGTTCGGGTTGTCCGGCGCGCTGGATTTCGAAGTCGAGGGTTGTGGCAGCCAGGTGCGCCAGCAAAGTTTCGTGGTCATCCCGTCCGGCGCCCATCACGCCTGCGGCAGTCCCGACGGCAGTCGTTGCCTGGTGATGGACATCCCTGACGGCCAATGGCTGGTCGATTCGCTGGGCGAACATGCCGATGCCAGTCGCCGCTTGCTCGAACAACCGGCGCGTTTGTCGCTGGATTCGGGGCAGAGCCAGTTGGTCAACTGGCTGGCGAACAGCCCGGTCAGCGATCCGTTGATCGCGCAGCAAGGCGCGGTGTTGCTGCTGGCCAGCCTCAATCATGCGCAACCTGCCGAACTCGCCGCCCGCCGTCTGCCCTACGCGGCACTGGATGCGTACATCGAGCAAAACGCCGGGTATCCACTGCAAGTCGCCGATCTGGCGCGCGTTGCCGGGTTATCCAGCGCGCGTCTGCATGCACGGTTCATGGCGGAATGCGGGCAGACGCCGATGGATTACATGCGCAGTCGGCGCTTGCATCTGGCGGTGCAACTGCTGCGCGATACGGTTTTGCCCATGGGCGAAATTGCCAGCCGCGTCGGTTACAACTCGCAGAGTGCGTTCTCGGCCGCCGTCCTGCGCGAGTTCGGCGCCTCACCCGGCCAGCTTCGGCGCGATTCTCGCGACAAAAGACAATAGCCTGCCGACAGACTTATTCGCCGCGACGCGCTTCAATGTAGGAGCTGCCGCAGGCTGCGATCTTTTGATGTTGTTTTTTAAAAGCAAGATCAAAAGATCGCAGCCTGCGGCAGCTCCTACAGTGAGATTGTTTCAATGATCGTTCCCACGCTCCTGCGTGGGAACGATCAACAGTTGAGATTGTGTTTGAGATAGAAGGATTGCAATGACTCCGCGTACCGCCCTCGGCGCTTTGCACATTGGTGCTTTGATGTTTGGCCTGACCGGTGTGTTCGGCAAACTCGCTGCCGCCTCGCCTGCCGTGATTGTTTTCGGCCGCGCGGCTTTTGCGGTGCTGGTCCTGGCGTTTTTCGTGCGTTTTGCCAGCCAGAACGGCTGGCAGAAACTGCAGGCGCTGGACTATCGACGCCTCGCCCTCAGCGGAGTGTTGCTGGCCGGGCACTGGGTGAGTTTCTTCATTTCGGTGAAAGTCGCCGGCGTCGCTATCGCCACCTTGGGCTTTGCCAGTTTTCCGGCCTTCACGGTGATTCTCGAAGGGCTGATCTTCCGCGAACGCATTCGCGCCAATGAAATTCTGCTGGTGGTACTGGTCAGCATCGGCCTGATTCTGGTGACCCCGGCCTTCGATCTGGGCAGCGGTGCCACCGTCGGTTTGCTCTGGTCGGTGCTGTCGGGATTGCTGTTTTCCCTGCTGTCGCTGACCAACCGCGCCAGCTCCGGACGCATCCCGGCCGTGCAGGCGGCGCTGTGCCAAAACGTGGTGGTGGCCCTGTGTTTGCTGCCGGTCGCGGCACCGCAACTGAGCGCAGTGCGCGCGCTGGACTGGTTGTGGATCGCCCTGCTCGGGGTGTTCTGCACCGGTGTCGCCCACAGCCTGTTCGTCGCCAGCCTGGCGGTGATCAAGGCGCGCACGGCGGCGGTGGTGTTTGCGATGGAGCCGGTTTACGGCATCACCGTCGCCTGGCTGCTGTTCAATGAAAACCCGACGCCGAAGATGTTGATCGGCGGCGCGCTGATCATCGTCGCCATCGTCGTGTCGGCGCGGATGTCAGGCCATGCCGACAGAAAAACCGTCGCCGCCGAGGCTGCGTCTCATTGAGTGCGGTCGTTGTGGCCGAGGTCGCGGTCAGGATCGATCTGATCGCGCACCCGCTGTTTCAGCACCTTGGCCTCCGGAAACCCGCCATCGGCCTTGCGCTCCCAGATCTGCACGCCCGCGCAGGTAATGTGAAACACCCCGCCGGTGCCCGGCACCAGTGAGACTTTGCCGAGATCGTCGGCAAACGTGCTGAGCAGTTCCTGCGCCAGCCACGCGGCGCGCAGCAGCCACTGGCATTGGGTGCAATAAGTGATGACAACTTCGGCTTTGGCGACAGTCATGTTCGCTGAAACTCCTGAGACAGAGGGCGCCGCTATAATAGCCGGCTTTATCGCTTGCCCCGAGACTCACAATGCGCCGTCTGCTGTTCTGCCTGCTGCTTGGATTCCTCCCTTTGTTCGCTCATGCCGGCGTCGATGCCAGTGACGCGACGCGCCCGAAAGTCGGCCTGGTGCTGTCCGGCGGCGCCGCGCGCGGGTTGGCGCATATCGGCGTGCTCAAGGCCCTGGAAGAGCAAGGCATCAAGATCGATGCGATTGCCGGAACCAGCATGGGCGCCGTGGTCGGTGGCCTGTATGCGTCAGGCTACAAGATCGATGAGCTGGAAAAACTCGCGCTGAACATCGACTGGCAAGCCGCGCTGTCCGACGCCCCGCCGCGTGAGGACGTACCGTTCCGGCGCAAACAGGACGACCGCGACTTTCTGGTGAAGCAAAAACTCAGCTTCCGTGACGATGGCAGTCTCGGCCTGCCGCTGGGGGTGATTCAGGGCCAGAACCTCGCGTTGCTGCTGGAAAGCCTGCTGGCCCACACCAGTGACACCCGCGACTTCGACAAACTGCCGATCCCCTTCCGCGCCGTCGCCACCGACATCGCCAACGGTGAAAAAGTGGTGTTCCGCAAAGGTCACTTGCCTCAGGTGATCCGCGCCAGCATGTCGATCCCGGCGGTGTTCGCCCCGGTCGAACTTGATGGCCGGCTGCTGGTGGACGGCGGCATGACCGACAACATCCCTCTCGATGTCGTGCGGGCGATGGGCGTCGACGTCGCCATCGTGGTCGATATCGGCACGCCGCTGCGCAACCGCAAACAACTGACCACGGTGGTCGACGTGTTGAATCAGTCGATCACCCTTATGACCCGCAGTAACTCGGAAGAACAACTGGCCGCGCTGAAACCTTCGGACGTGTTGATTCAACCGGCGCTGGCGGCGTTCGGCGTCACCGATTTCGGCAAAGCCCAGGAAATGATCGACGCCGGTTACCGCGCGACGAAAATCCTCGATGCACGCCTCGCCCGACTGAAACCTGCCGAGTCCCAGGATGCCGAACTCAACGCCGCACGCTCGCCGGGTCAGCGCACACCGATCATCACCGCGATCAAGGTCGAGAACGACTCGAAAGTCGATGACGATGTGATCCGCTATTACATCCGCCAGCACATCGGCGAGCCGTTGGATCTGGGTCGCCTGCATTCGGACATGGGCACCCTGTACGGCCTCGACTATTTCGAGCAAGTGCAGTACCGCGTGGTGCACAAGGGGCAAGATCACACCCTTGTGATCAGCGCCCGCGGCAAGCGCAGCGGCACCGATTATCTGCGCGTGGGCCTTAACCTGTCGGACGACATGCGCGGCGACAGCGCCTTCAACCTCGGCGCCAGTTACCGTATCAACGGCATCAACCGCCTCGGCGCAGAATGGCTGACCCGCGCGCAGATCGGCGACAAACAAGAGTTGTACAGCGAGTTCTATCAGCCGCTGGACGTCGGTTCGCGTTATTTCGTTGCGCCGTATGCGTCGTTCGAGGCACAGAACGTCGATTCGGTGCTCGATAACGATCCGGTCGCGCAATACCGCGTCGAGCGCTACGGGTTCGGCCTCAACCTCGGTCGACAGATCGGCAACAACGGTGAAATACGTTTCGGTGTCGGTGAAGCCTGGGGCAAGGCTGACGTGCGCATTGGCGATCAGGATCTGCCAAGCGAAAGCTTCACCGAAGGCTTCTACTCGCTAAAGTACTCCTACGATTCGCTGGACAACGTTTACTACCCTCACGAAGGCAAGGACATCAGCCTGACGCTGATGCAATTCGAACCGAGCCTGGGCTCGGACACGCGCTATCGGCAGTGGGAGTTCAAACTCGACAAAGCCATGAGTCGTGGGCCGGACACGCTGATTCTCGGCGGTCGTTATGGGCGCACGCTGGACAATGCCAACGTGGTGACGTCGAGCTTCCTGCTAGGCGGCGCACGGCAGTTGTCGGGTTTCCGCGAGGATTCGGTGTCGGGGCAGAATGTCAGCCTGATGCGCGCGGTGTATTACCGCAGGCTGACGCCGCGCTCGTACCTGCCACTGGATTTCCCGCTGTACGCCGGTGCTTCGCTGGAACGCGGGCGGGCGTGGAACAATGACAATGAGTTCGACAGCGGCTACATCAATGCGGCGAGCGTGTTTATTGGCTTCGATACGCCGTTGGGGCCGTTGAATTTCAGTTATGGTTTGAATGATGCAAATGAGCAGGCGGTGTACCTGAACCTCGGCCAAACCTTCTGACCCGTGTAGGAGCTGTAGCCACAGTGCCAATGTGGGAGCGAGCCTGCTCGCGAATGGTTCGTCCCATCAACGACAGGCACACGACTCAACGAATCCCCGCCAATAAAGTGCGTGCCGTTTGTTTCAGCGGCTCATCGCCTTCCTTGAGCAGCTCGTTGAGCAGTGCAATCGCGCTGTCGAGGTCGCCGTCATCAATGCAGGTTTGCGCCTGTTCGAGCTTTACGGATCCGCCGCTGTGCAGCTCCTCCGGCGTTTGCAAATCCAGCGGTTCCAGTGCCAGTGGCGGCGAATCAGCAAATTCATTGAGGAAATTATCGTCGAGCGGTTGGGCGTCCGCCTCGGCGATCCACTCAAGCTCAGCGTCCTCACTGTCCGCTGTTTCCGGCAGGGCAAAATCCTGCGGCAGCACTTGCAGGCTGGCACCGAAGGCGGACGCGTCTGCCGGCGCTGGCGCGGTGGCCGGACGGCTTTCTTCCAGATCCCAGGTGGAATCCATCGACAAGGCGTCGAGGTTCAGTTCGAAGTCATCTTCCGCTGGTGCAGGTTCGGGCGCGGCGACAACGACAGGCGCTGCGCTGGCGACCGCCGGTACGATCGGCGCCAACGATACCGCACTGGTTAATTTTGGATGACGCTGGCGAATATCCTGTAACCGCTGCTCATCAACCCCGAGCTGGCGCAAATGGTTTTCCTGCAATTCAAAGGCTGTGCTATCGCCCTGGCGCCCCAGCACTTCGAGCAATTGCAGGCCAAGATCAACCCGCTCCGGTTCCTTTTGCAAGGCATCGCGTAACAGCCCGGTCGCTTCGCCGAGCCGGCCATAAGCCAGATAGATTCCCACCGCTTCCAGCACATCGCCCGCCGCTGGCTCTTCTCGATGATCGGCTGAGGCGTGCGTCCTGACCGGCTCCGCGCTTGCGCTCGCACCAACGTCAGGTTCGCCAGGCAGCGGCGCGAATGGCAGCGGTTCGGCGCTGGACGCCTGTTGTTGCCGTCGACGGTGAATAAACAGTGCGGCCAACGCCCCGAGCAGCAGCAACAAACCGCCGAGCAACGGCCAGTTAAAGCCGTCATCGGCGGGTTCGACCGGTGCGGCGACCGGTGCCGGGATTGGCGTTATGACAGGCGCTGGCGGCGCCTTTTGCAGTTCGACCAAGCGGGTTTGCAGATCGCTGATCTGCTTCTTGCCATCGGCAATCAGCACGTCCTGCGCCTGGATTTTCAGATTCTGCTCGTCGAGGATTTTTTGCAGCTGCTGGTTCTGCAACACGCTCGCGGCCAACTGCTCGGCCAGTGCATCGTTGGCGGGTGCCGGCGCTGGCACCGGCGCAACAGGCGCGGTGTCACGCTTGCCTTGCGCGGCTTGCGCGGGTGCAGCCGGTTCGACCGTGGGAAAGCCGGAAGACTGCGGGCGCGGATCCGGCTCATCGGTGGCCGGCACGATACCCGGCGAGCCCGGTGGGTCGATCAGCACGGTGTATTCGCGCAGCAAGCGGCCGTTGGGCTGACTGAGCTGCACAAGGAAATTCAGATAGGGTTCATTGACCGGTTTACTCGAGGTCACCCGGATCATCTGCCGATTACCGTGCAGGATCGGCGTGAACTTGAGGTCATTGAGGAAGAACACTCGCTCAACCCCGGCCTGGCCGAATTCGTCGGCCGTGGCCAGGCTCACGGAGAGATCGTTTTGTGTCAGCCCACCAACATCGACCAACGCGATGTCGGCCTTGAGCGGCTGATTGAGGGCGGAATGAACAGTGATGTCACCCAGCCCCAACGCCATCGACCAGGTCGAATAGCTGAATACGCCAGCGATCAGCAGCCATTTGGCGCCACCGCGCAGTACCACGTGCCGACTTGCGAGCATGAGCATCCCTTAAATAAGCAAAACCGACTTCTATGCGTTCGCACATCCGGTACGAACACGATATTGCCCAGTAGTTCTTATAGTCTGCTCAGCGCGATCTCTCAAAAAAACGGCAGCGGGTTGTGCCTCAAGATTTTTCCAGATTACCCAGAATGTGCCCGTGAACCCGCATGCAGACCTTTAAATCCGCCTCGTCGACGCCTTCGAACAATTCGTGACGCAGCTGCGTGGCAATCGTTTCGATTTGTTCGATCAGCGGCAGGGCCGGCGCACAGAGAACGATTTTTTTCGCCCGACGGTCTTCCATCACGGACTGGCGTTGCACTAGGCCCTGGCTTTCCAGACTATCAAGCAAGCGTGCAAGGGTCGGACCTTCGACACCGACGCTCTGCGCCAGCTCCCGTTGGGTCGGCGCGTCTTCGAAACGCGCCAGATGCAGCAGCACCAGCCAGCGCGCCTGGGACAGCCCCAGGCCGGCCAGCCGGCGGTCCAGTTCGGCACGCCAGCCACGGGACATCTGGGCCAGTTGCATGCCAAAGCGGTGTTGATCGGTTAACGGCATAAAACACTCACGGTTAGACTGAAAAATAAAGAATTTCTAATTATTAGCCAGCTAAGCATGAGCTGCAGTTATAGGCAAGTAGCGGTCTGTACTGAATCGTTACATCTTGAAAGCCCCTCACCCTAGCCCTCTCCCAAAAGGAGAGGGGACTGAATGGGGGATGCTTCAGGGTTACGCCGATCTGATCCTGCTTTACCGAAGCCATAATCGACTGGTTCTTTCAGGTCGATGTCAAACCCCAGACACCTCGGTCGGCCCCCTCTCCCAAAAGGAGAGGGGACTGAATGGGGGATGCTTCAGGGTTACGCCGACCTGATCCTGCTTTACCGAATCCATAATCGACTGGTTCTTTCAGGTCGATGTCAAACCCCAGACACCTCGGTCGGTCCCCTCTCCCAAAAGGAGAGGGGACTGAATGGGGGATGCTTCAGGGTTACGCCGACCTGATCCTGCTTTACCGAAGCCATAATCGACTGGTTCTTTCAGGTCGATGTCAAACCCCAGACACCTCGGTCGGTCCCCTCTCCCAAAAGGAGAGGGGACTGAATGGGGGATGCTTCAGGGTTACGCCGACCTGATCCTGCTTTACCGAATCCATAATCGACTGGTTCTTTCAGGTCGATGTCAAACCCCAGACACCTCGGTCGGCCCCCTCTCCCAAAAGGAGAGGGGACTGAATGGGGGATGCTTCAGGGTTACGCCGACCTGATCCTGCTTTACCGAATCCATAATCGACTGGTTCTTTCAGGTCGATGTCAAACCCCAGACACCTCGGTCGGTCCCCTCTCCCAAAAGGAGAGGGGACTGAATGGGGGATGCTTCAGGGTTACGCCGACCTGATCCTGCTTTACCGAAGCCATAATCGACTGGTTCTTTCAGGTCGATGTCAAACCCCAGACACCTCGGTCGGTCCCCTCTCCCAAAAGGAGAGGGGACTGAATGGGGGATGCTTCAGGGTTACGCCGATCTGATCCTGCTTTACCGAAGCCATAATCGACTGGTTCTTTCAGGTCGATGTCAAACCCCAGACACCTCGGTCGGCCCCCTCTCCCTCGGGGAGAGGGCTGGGGTGAGGGCTGGCGGCCAACTTACATTTCGAATTCCGATTGCAGCGCAGCCCGCACGCAGTAAAGCACGCCCTCTGGAACCCGGCCGGCGAACAACTCGGCAATTTCGGCGACCGACGGCAACTCGCCTTCGCCATCGAGGAACGCGTCCTGCACTTCGCCCATCAGTTCTTCAGGCAAGTCCAGCGCCTGTTCCAGCGACAACTGCTGCTTGCCAATGGCTTCGGCGAGCATGGTGTAGACGTTCTTTTCCGAGCACTGCAACTGCCCCGCGATTTGCAGCGGCGTCATGCCGGCGCGGGCCAGCGTGATCAGTTCGTGGCGCACGTCGGCCACCGCTTTCGGCGCCTCGACTGCGCCGCCAAGCACTTCGAGGAAGGCCTCGCCATAGCGCTCCAGCTTACGTGCACCGACGCCGCTGACCGTGGCCATTTCCGCCAGCGAAGTCGGCTGACTGCGGAGCATTTCCAGCAGCGTCGAGTCGGGGAAGATGACGTACGGTGGTACGCCGTGTTCTTCGGCGAGTTTGCGCCGCAACGCACGCAGCGCTTCCCACTGTTCGCGCTCTTCGCCGCGCACCAGTTGGCTGGCCGGACTCTTGCTGTTGCTCTTGGCGGCGACTTGCGGCTTCAGATCGCGGCGCAGCTCCAGGCTCACTTCGCCCTTGAGCAATGGCCGGCAACTGTCGTTGAGACGCAGACCGCCGTACCCTTCGTGATCGACATCGGCCAGACCACGCGCCACCAACTGGCGGAACAGCGAGCGCCATTCGCTCTCGCTCAGCGCTTTGCCGACGCCCCACACCGACAGGTGCTGATGACCGAAACTGCGAATTTTTTCGTTGTCCTTGCCCAGCAGCACATCAACCAGATGGCCGACGCCATAACGCTGGCCAGTACGGAAAATCGCTGACAACGCCTGACGTGCAGGCTCGGTGGCATCCCAGGTCTGCACGCCATCGACACAGTTGTCGCAATGGCCGCACGGCTCGGGCATGTCTTCATCGAAATACGCCAGCAGGGTCTGACGACGGCAGCGGGTTTCTTCGCAGAGCGAGAGCATCGCGTCGAGCTTGTGCTGCTCTAGACGCTTGTGCCGCTCGTCGCCTTCAGAGTTCTGCAGCATCTGCTTGAGCATCACCACGTCTTGCAGACCGTAAGCCATCCACGCATCCGCCGGCAAGCCATCGCGGCCACCACGACCGGTTTCCTGGTAATACGCTTCAAGCGACTTCGGCAGATCAAGGTGGGCGACAAAACGTACGTTGGGCTTGTCGATGCCCATGCCGAACGCCACGGTGGCGACCATGATCAGGCCTTCCTCATTGAGGAAGCGCTTTTGGTTGAAGGCCCGCAGATCGTTGGGCAGACCTGCGTGATACGGCAACGCCGGAAAACCCTGTTCGCTGAGGAACGTCGCCACTTCTTCGACTTTTTTGCGCGACAGGCAATAGACGATGCCGGCATCACTGCGCCGCTCGGCGAGGAACGCCAGCAACTGCTTGCGTGGCTGCTCTTTAGGAACGATGCGGTAAAAGATGTTCGGGCGGTCGAAGCTCGACAGAAAGCGCTCGGCGTTCTGCAGATGCAGGCGGGTGACGATTTCTTCGCGGGTGCGCTTGTCGGCGGTAGCGGTCAGGGCGATGCGCGGTACGTCGGGAAACAGCTCCGCCAACTGGCCCAGTTGCAGGTATTCCGGACGGAAGTCGTGGCCCCATTGCGATACGCAGTGCGCTTCGTCGATGGCGAACAAGGCGATATTCAGCCCTTGCAGGAACGACAGCATGCGCGGTTGCACCAGACGCTCGGGCGCCAGATACAACATCTTCACTTCACCGCGTTTGATCCGCGTGGCGAGATCGCGCTGCTGCTCGGCACTCAGTGTGGAGTTCAACGCCGCTGCCGCCACACCCAGCTCTTCGAGGGTGGCGACCTGATCGTCCATCAAGGCGATCAACGGCGACACCACCACCGCCAGGCCTTCGCGCAACAGCGCCGGGACCTGGAAGCACAGCGACTTGCCGCCACCGGTAGGCATCAAGACCAGCGCATCCCCGCCGCTGGCCACGCGCTCAATGATTGCACCCTGACGGCCACGGAAACTGTCGTAGCCGAAGATGTCCTTGAGGACGCGTTGAGCCTGTTCGAGCATAAAAACTCCAAAAATCACAAAAACATCCCTGCAAGGCTGGTTCATGACGGGCAAGGCTGCACCGCAGAATCGTAAGAACGCATTGCATGACAGCCGCAATACAGGCAGGGAGCGCAAAACGCGGCAGTATACCCGAGGCCTCCCCTGCACAGGGCGACACCCGTCGATACAATCTAAGATGCGCCCCTGTAGGAGCTGCCGCAGGCTGCGATCTTTTGATCTTTAAAAAACAACATCAAAAAATCGCAGCCTGCGGCAGCTCCTACAAAGATGTAGGGTGAATCTGCCGTGCGGCTGGCTTGAGCGCTCAAGAAGGCCTAGAATTCCCGCATTGTTTATTCCCCCAAGGTAGCCCCGTAATGTCCTTCGCTGAGCAACTGACCCGCCTGCAAGTCTTCCTCGATGCCGACGAGCTGCACGACGAGGCGCTGGATTACGTGGCCGCGCACGGTTATCTGACCGCGCTGTCGATCTGCGCCGAAGACGTACCGGAGCGTGAGTGGATCGACGCCCTGTTCTCTGAAGAGCCGCATTACAGCAGCGACGCCCAGCGCGCAGAAATCGAAGCCACGCTGATCGGCCTCAAGGCGCACATCGCCCGTCAACTGGCCTCGGATGAAGAATTCGAGCTGCCATGTGACCTCGATCTTGGTGAAGAGCCGGACGACTCCGAACTGCGCGGCTGGTGCATCGGTTTCATGGAGGGCGTGTTCCTGCGCGAAGCAGCCTGGTTCGAAACCGCTGAAGAAGAAGTCAGCGAAATGCTCCTGCCGATCATGGTCGGTTCGGGCCTGTTCGACGAACAGCCAGAGTTCGAAGACATCGCCAAGGACGCCAACCTGATGGACGACATGATCGTGCAGATCCCGGAAGCCCTGACCGCGCTGTACCTGCTGTGCCAGGCACCCGACGAAAAACCGGCGATCCTCAAGCCACGTCACCACTAAGATCCGGCCTATGGACAACCCCATAGGCAACCGCTCTCTGATGTTGCGCTACTTGCTGCTGGCCATCGGCTGGCTCAGCGTGGCATTGGGGGTGATCGGGATCTTCCTGCCTGTCCTGCCCACCACCCCTTTCCTTCTGCTCGCCGCGGCCTGCTTCGCGCGCAGCTCTCCGCGTTTCTATCAATGGCTGGTCGAACATCCACGACTGGGGCCATGGATCCGCGATTACCTCGATGGCAACGGCATTCCGCTCAAGGGCAAGGTCTACGCGATCGGGCTGATGTGGGCGAGCATTCTGTTCTCGTGTTACCTGGTGCCGCTGCCGTGGGCACGGGGGTTCATGTTGACGAGTGCGGTGTTGGTGACGATCTATATCCTTCGGCAGAAGACTTTGCGCAAATCCTGATTCCTCCTTGTCTTCAAACAGAACTGTTTTAAAAGACACCCTGCAGAAGCTGCCGCAGGCTGCGATCTTTTGATGTTGCTCTTCAAAACAAGATCAACAGATCGCAGCCTGCGGCAGCTCCTACAGGGGGCGGTTTCAAGTTTGGGAAATCCATAACCGCTCCCACCCGCTTGACCATTCGTCTTAAACGTTTGCTTACCTGTCAGATCTGACAGTAGGCGGTGCCGGTCAGTGCGGTTCTAATCGATGGAGATCAGTGCGCCCCCCCAGGGCATCCGCCTCCCCGACGATGGGTTATTGCTCATGAGCCAGACAACCAGCAGCGCCAATGCTTCAGAAGAACAGGTCGTCATCTTTCCACCACCGTCGGGCGACGTCGGCGTGCTAGCGGTACCACCGCCGTATGTCATCGGTTACAAGCCGCTGAGCGATGGTGCGCAGGGGGTCAACTACAGCATGGTACACAGCGATGTTCAGGGCTTGCTGGTGTACATCCTCAGCTATTTGCAGATGACTGTCGGTGACCATATCGATGTTTTTCTCGGCGATAAGTTAATCCCCGTGGCCTCGTTTTTTATAACCGCCGAACATTTCGATGCCGACGGTGTTGTGGCCCGAGATGTGCCTTTCTACATCCCGGCCAGTGTCATGTTGTCCAAGTATTCGCAGCCGGGAAATCAACCGTTCTTTTTCACTGTGAAGCGCATCAGCGATAACACCGAAAGCTCAACGCCCTATCAGCTGTACTACAAAAGTTTTCCGCCGGGCAACCCGGACACCGATGGTGGCAAGCCATTCAACCAGGGGTTGCCGCTGCCCATCGTTTCGGAAACGATCATTGACCAGAGCGTGATCGATACCGGCATGACCGTGACGATCAAAAGCTACCAGCATCAAGCACTGGAGGATCTGGTGAGCCTCGCCTTCGGGACATTGACGATGGTGTTCAAAGTCACCAATGCGACGGCAGATATCGTTTTTCAACTGACACCGGAACAACTCGCCAAATTGCCGCCAAGCGATTCGCTGGTGGTGCGCTATCAGTTGACCGACAAAGTGCACAATCAGAGCGGCTGGTCGGACGCACTAATCCTGCAAAGCAAACCGGGAATCACATTGCTGCCAGCTCCGGCAGTCGAAAGGACACCGGGCAACATACTCAATCATGACCTGCTATTTGGTGGACCGGCGCGGGTCGTGATTTTCCTCAGCAATTATGCAAAGAATGACCAGTTGCAACTGACTCTGCAGGGCCTCACGGAAACGGGCGAAGCGGTCACGTTCACGTACACCCGGTCCCTGGACGGGATGAGCAGCGTGATTTATTTTGAAATCGAGAATGAGCGCGTGCTGGCGCTCATCCGGGGTTCCCTGCGACTGACTTACACCCTCAGCGCAGGAGGCACTGGCGCACCGCAACTGTCCAAACCGACCAATATCACCATCCAGGGCGGCGCCTTTACGCTACGTCCACCGATGATCGAACAGGTTGTGGAAGACGAACTGCCTGCCAACATCAGCATGGCGAAGGTGTTCATTCCCGATTACTGGGCCTTGAAAATCGGTGCGTCGGTGCAGCTGTATTGGCAGGTCACCGATCCACTCGGGGTCACGCTTCGCTATATTTTCGGGCGCACCATTACTGACCTCGACCTGCCGCTGAGCTTTGATGCAGGCAGCCGTTACATCGCACCTTTCGCCGGCAGTCCTCTGACGGTGCACTACAAGGTGACCAACCCTGGGCGCGCGCCGGTGCAATCACCGCTGCTGGAACTGCGGATCGGCAAGGCCAGCGAGCCGCCGCTGGAACACGACCTGACGAATTTTGACCAATACGGCTGGAATGGCTGGCGTCGGGGTCCGGCAACACTGCCGAATGACTGGACCATCGTGTTCGAACAAGGCAACTACAGGGCGCAAAACTACACCTACAGCAACAACTCGGCGGGCGTTGTGCTGCAGAAACAATTCGCCAATCTGAAGCCCGGTAGCCGGTATTCGTTGACGATCAACTGCATCCGTTTTCGCGGTGAATATGCTGCACCGTCGCTGTCGCTGAGTGCCGGGGGCGTTGCCATTGCCGGGCCGGTGACCCTCAATGACCTGGCCTGGACAACCTTGTCAGGCAACTTCGTCGCCAGCGCCAGCGAGATGACTCTGGCCATTGTCAGTCATGTCGATTCGGGGGTCGGCAACGATTATCAGGTGGACAATCTGGCATTGCAGTTACTCGATGTCTAGCGCCTGAAGAGCATGCCACAGCAAAACAGCACGCTCCTGCAGGAGCTGCCGCAGGCGGCGATCCCGTGATCTTGTCTTTTAAAAGCAACATCAAAAGATCGCAGCCTGCGGCAGCTCCTACATGGATCGGCGGTCGGCATGAAAATCCGTTATCCAGAGCAATCGGGGGCACCGGTTGATATGAAAATCCCGCCCACCCGATCATTCGGTTCGGCGGGTTTTGTCGTTGCCCTCGATCAAACCGTATCCACCTTCTACGAATGATCATTAGATCAACTCCTTTCAACAGTTCCTGACTGAATGGGTGGAGCTGCAGAAAGGTAGGATCCTTTCAAAACAAGGCGTTTAAAAAACACCTCCAGACACGCCTCGCAAGCTACACATCCTTGCGCCTTTGCCTACAGCTACGCCAGAATCCGCCGGCTTGTGCGCCTTGAGGGCGGGTTCTATTGTGGGTCGGTCGCTGATTGTTCGGCGATCGGGTTTAGCAGCCTGGATTTACTCTAGACGCACAAGGTCCGTTGCCGTTATGGCGGCTTTGCGTGGGGCACTTCGGTGCGCCGGGTTCTAGAGTCCTGGTCTGCTAACCCGCGTACAGCCGCCACCTCCCTCGTTAGCAGCGAACGGTGGCTGCTTCATTACTCTAGAGGCTTCACCGATGATAAAACCAACGCCAAACCCGCCCGAAACCGACCCGACCTCCCCGTACGAATCCCTCAACTCAAAAAAACTCCACGAAGCCGCCGACCGCGCGCTCGATCACTATCTCCGCCCGCCCGGGTGTAACCGCCGACACCAAAAACGAGGAACTGCTGGCCAATGCCTGTGAAACGCTGGCTTCGGCGAAGACCATCGCCCATGACGCCGCCGCCCTGTTGCCGGCGTCACAGCGCCGGACGCTGTTGGGGCTTGCGCAGTTGATCATGCTCGGGGAACTGGCGGTGAATCGGGTGCTGGATAATCTGGAGTTGCCGGGTTGATGCAGGCGTGATCAACCGCTGAGTTATTCGGCGTCAGATCTGGCGCTTTCGCGAGCAGGCTCGCTCCCACAGTTAACCGCACTCCAGTGTGGGAGCGAGCCTGCTCGCGAAGGGGCCAGAATGAGCAACGCCCTACCATCAGACAGAAAAAACCCGCCGCCCCATCAACCGGGACGGCGGGTTTTGTCGTTTCAGGCGTCGCTTACACCGTATCCACTTTCAACGAATGATCATTCAGCATCCCGCTGATGATCGTCGCCGTGTCGTGCCCGCTGGCGATCATCCCGCCCGCCCCCGGAGTCACACCGTAGTGGCTGGCGAGGTTGACGCCGGCGAGGTCGATGGTCTGGTTCGGCGTGGCGCCGGCCATGGCGCTGACGTCGATGCTGGTCATCACCGAGGCGCCGCTGCCGCTAACGGTGAAGTGCAGGTAGTCGTCGAGCGACGCGGTGGTGCCGTTTTCACCTTGCAGCAGTTGTGACAGGTCGAGCTTGTCGGTGCCGGGGGTGAAGTCGGTGATGGTGTCGTGGCCACTGTTGCCCTTCAGGTACTGGAAGGTATCGGCACCTGGCCCGCCGGTCAGGGTGTTGTTGCCCATGCCGCCGATCAGCAGGTCGTCGCCGCCGCCACCGTTGAGGATGTCGTTGCCGAGGCCGCCGTTGATCACGTTGTTATTGTTGTCGCCGGTCAACGTGTCGTTGAAGTTGGAGCCGACAAGGTTTTCGATACCGGTGAGGGTATCGGTGCCAGCGCCAAGGGTGTTTTGCGCACCGAGCAGACCGAGGTTGACCGTGACCCCGGCCGTGGCGTGGGCGTAGCTCGCGGTGTCGATGCCGGTGCCGCCGTCGAGCAGGTCATTGCCCGGGCCGCTGTAGAGCAAGTCATTGCCGGCGCCGCCATGCAGTTCGTTGTTGCCTGAGCCTGCGGTGAGCACATCGTTGCCGTCGCCACCATTGAGGATGTTATCCCCCGTCCCCGCCACCAGAACGTCATCGCCGGAGGTACCGGTGAGGGTATGGCCGTCCTGATACGTGATGGTCACGTTGGCGGTGTCGCTGCCACCGTGGTTGTCGTTGGCGGTGTAGGTGCCGTGGTAATCCGGCGTGACATCGTGCGCTCCGGCGTAGTTGACCGTCATGGTCAGTTGATAATTTTCCGCCGCGCCGGTGTTGCTGCCACTGGTATTGGTGATGTTGGTGATGTGGATCTGGTAGGTGCCATCGGCGCTGGCCGTGATAGTGCCGCCGTCGGCAATCGTCACGAACGCACCACCGTTGAGCGAATACTCCATGGTGATGTGCCCGGCCGCCAGGTTGTGGTCGAGGTTGAGGGTCTCGCCCTGTTTCAGTTTGACGGTGATCAGGTCTTCATCGTTGGCATTGGCGGTGGTCACCGCGCCGAGGTAGCCGCTGACCACCAGCATGGCAGTCAATGCCGCCGTATTGGCCGCAAACGAACTGCGCACGTCTGCCAGGCTCTGATTGGCAGCGGTATTGCCGGTGCCGGCGAAGCTGATCGCACCGGTGCCGGTGAAGTCCGCGCCCTTCGCCGCCCAACCGGTGTTGAACGTGGTCGGTGAGGCGTTGAGCGTATCGCCATTGGGGTCGGTGTCGTTGGCCAGCAGCAACTCGCCCGGCACCACGACGTTGCTCGACAGCACGTTGGTGATGACGTGATCGTCGACTGCCACTGGCGGCGCATTGGGGATCACTTTCACGGTCAGCGTCGAACTGGCGAGGTCGCCGTCGTTGTCGCTGACGGTGAAGCCGATGTTCTCGGTGATGACCACGGCGGTGGTTTTCTGCGAGGTGTAGGTGTAGTCGCCGGTGTCGAGGTTGATCACCAGGGTGCCGCTGTTGTTGGTGGCAATGCTCACCGTGTTGTTCACGGTGTTGAAAGTGCCGTGGTTGGTGCCACCGGTTGCGGTCAGCGAGCCTTGGCCGCTCAGGGCTTTCGGATCGTAGGTGTAGGTGGTGCCGTCGACGACGATGGATTTGATGAAACCGCCATCGGCGCCGAACGTACCGCCTTCGCCCAGCAACGAGCCGGTGACCGGCGCGCCCTGCACGGTGCCCGAGAGCACCGAGTTGAGCTGATTGAGGTCGGTGACCACCACCGCATTGGTGTTGGTGTGGCTGATGCCGTCATAGGCCAGCGGGTCGAGGTTGGCGTTGCTGACGCCGCTGCCGAGGCCGATCGCGTAGTTCTTGATGTTGTTGGCATCGAGGAAGTTTTTCAGCGCGGCTTCATCGCTGGTGCCGATGTCTTGACCGGTGGTGGGTTTGCCATCGGAGAAGAAGTAGCCGACGTTCTGCGCCCCGGTGAGTTTGCCCGAGGTATTGAACGCGGTTTGCAGCGCGGCCACGGCGGCGTCGTAGTTGGTGCCGCCACCGGCATTCAGGCCGGCGAGCAGCGTCTTGGCAGTGGCGACATCGACCCACACCGAAGTGCGGTCGGTGGCGTTGCTGCTGAAGGTGACCAACTGCACTTTGACATCGCCCAGATCATCGTACTTGTCGAGCAAGGCGCTGATCGCCTGCTTGGCCAGATCCAGCCGAGACAGGCCCGGCACACCCGAGGCGTCGGCCATACTGCCGGAGATGTCGAGAACGATGAGGATGTTGGAGTCGATCTCCACCGCCGCCACCGAACGATCCGACGCCACCGCTTTTGGCACATCGTCGACGATGTTGACGACAAGGGTGCTGGTGGTGCTGTTGCCCAGTGCATCGGTGGCTTTGTAGGTGAAACTTTCACTCAGGGTGTTCGCCCCGTCGTTGGCGTTCGGCGTGGTTTTCGGCGCCGAAGTCAGCGTGTAGGTGTAGGTGCCGTCGGCGTTGAGCTGGATCTGCCCATAGGTGCCGGTGGCGCTGCCGACCAGAGTGTAGGTGATCGCCCCACTGCCGCCGGTGACGGCGCCGACCAGCGTGCCGGTCGCGGTTTCACCGGTATTGGTCGGATCGCTGCCGGTGACCGTACCGGGGGCCAGATCCTGGCCGTCCTTGGTCAGGTCGAGGGCTTTCTCGTAAACCGTCACGTCCTGATCGACCGAGGCCACCAGTTTGCTGTCAGCGACGTTGATGGTGATGGTCGTGGTGCTTTCATCGCCGTCGCTGTCGCGGATGGTATAGGTGAAGGTATCGGTGGCGCCCGGTGGGCTCACCGAGTTCGGGTTGCTGTGATAGACAGCGTTGCCCAAGGCATCAAGGGTCAGGTAGCCGAAGTTACCGTTGATGTTGCTGTTGAGGCCGCCGATGGCCGAGGTGCCGGTGTTGCTGCCGGCGCGCACGCCCACCACCGCTCCGCCCGCCGCCGCGCCATCCGCGCCGGTAACGTCGTTGCCCAGCACGCTGATGTTGACCGTACCGCCTTCAGCCACCGACCCGGTATCCGCTTTGGCCGTCGGCAAGTCATCGATGATGTTGACGTTGATCTGGCCGCTGGCAGTGCTGCCATCGGTGTCTGTCGCCACCACGTTGAAGTTCTCGGTGAGGCTATTCGCGCCGTTGCCGGTCGGATGCGCTTCGTTATCGACCAAGGTGTAGCTGTAGCTCACCACGCCGGTCGTCGCGTTGTAGCCGGTGACGGTGAACGTGCTGCCCAGCGGCGAGGTAACGGATTGCGGGAACCCTGCCGCGACACCGTTGGTGACCACGGCGATACCGCCGACGGTAAGACTTTGCAGACCATCGAGTGCGGTGACGGTAAAGGTGCCGCTCTGGGTCAGCGCCGGCGTATCGGGGCTGGTGCCGTCGCTGAGGTTTTTCTCGTAGACGGTGAGTTCGCCGCCGTTGACGTCGAGGCCGTTGAGCACCACCGGATCGTCGTTGTTGTGGATGTTCAGCACCAGGTTGGCGGTGCTGGTGTCGCCATCGGCATCGGTCAGGGTGTAGGTGAACGTCTCGGTGCCGTTGCCGCCGCCGTGCAGGTTCTTGAAGTCGGCATCGTTGGGATTCAGCGTGTAGGTGTAAGTCCCGTTGGCGTTGAGCACCAGCGTGCCGTAGGTCCCGGTGAACGTACCGGCGGTGATCGGCCCGGCATTCGGCCCGGTCGCCACCACATCCGCGCCTTGCACGTCGTTGGTCAGCACGTTGCCGGTCAGGGTCAACTGGCTTTCCGAGGCGCTGTTGGCGTTGCTGTCGTTCACAGCTTTGGGCACGTCATCGACGATGCTGACGACGATGCTGCTGGTGACGACGTTGCCCAGCGAATCGGTGGCCTGATAGGTGAACGTTTCAGTCAGCGTGTTGGCACCGTCGTCGGCGTGCGGCGTGGTGGTCGCTGGCGACGTCAACGTGTAGGTGTAAGTGCCGTTGGGATTGAGGACGATCTGCCCGTAGTTGCCGGTGGCACTGCCGACCAGCGCATAGCTGATCGCACCGACCGCACCAGTGACCGAACCGACCAGCGTGCCGGACGCAGTTTCGCCGGTGCTGGTCGGATCGCTGCCGATGACCGTACCCGGCGCCAGATCGGCGCCGTCCTTGGTCAGGTCGAGGGCTTTCTCATACACCGTGACATCGGTGTCGCTGGTCGCACTCAGCTTGCTGTTGGAGACATCGATGGTGATGGTGGTAGTGCTTTCGTCACCATCGGAATCGCGCACGGTGTAGGTGAACACATCCACCGCGCCCGGGCCGCTCACCGCATTGGGATTGCTGTGGTAGACGGCGTTGCCGTTGGCGTCCAGCGTCAGGTAGCCGTAGGTGCCGTTGATGTTGCTGTTGAGGCCACCGATGGCCGATGTCGAGGTGTCGGCACCTGCGCGCACGCCGACCACCGCGCCGGTGACGGCCGGCCCGTCAGCGCCGCCGATGTCGTTATCCAGCACATTGCCGCTGACGGTGCCGCCCTCCACCACCGACGCCGCGTCGGCATGGGCGCTCGGCAAGTCATCGACGATGTTGACGTTGATCTGCCCGCTGGCGGCGCTGCCATCGGTGTCGGTGGCGACGACGTTGAAGTTCTCGGTGATGCTGTTGGCGCCGTTGCCGGTTGGGTGCGCATCGTTATGGTCAAGGGTGTAGCTGTAGCTGACGACCCCGGTGGTGGGGTCGTAGCCGGTGATGGTCAACGTGCTGCCGAGTGGCGTGACAATCGACTGCGGGAAGCCTGCGGCCACGCCACCGGTGACCACGTTGATGCCGCCCACGGTCAGGGTTTGCAGGCCGTCGAGCGCGGTGACGGTGAAGGTGCCGCTCTGGGTCAGCGCCGGAGCGTCGGGGCTGGTGCCGTCGCTGAGGTTTTTCTCGTAGACGGTGAGTTCGCCGCCATTCACATCGAGGCCGTTGAGAGTCACCGGATCGTCGTTGTTGTGGATCTGCAGAACAAGATTGGCGGTGCTGGTGTCGCCATCGGAATCGGTGATGGTGTAGGTGAAATTTTCTGTGCCGTTGCCGCCACCGTGCAGACCTTTGAAGTCGGCATCGTTCGGGTTCACGGTGTAGGTGTAAGTGCCGTTGGCGTTCAGCACCAGCGTGCCGTAAGTACCGGTAAAAGTACCGGCGGTGATCGGCCCGGCATTCGGGCCGGTCGGTACGCGGTCAGCGCCTTGCACATCGTTGTCGAGGACGTTGCCGACTAGCGTGAGTTGCGTTTCCGATGCGGTGCCGGTGTTGCTGTCATTCACGCCTTTTGGCAGGTCGTCGATGATGTTGACATCGAGGGTTGCATTGGCAGTGGTGCCGTTGTCATCGACCACCGTGACGGCGAACTGCTCAGGCAGATTGTTCGCGCCGTTGGCGGTCGGATGCGCGTCGTTGTGATCGAGGGTGTAGCTGTAGCTGACGACGCCAGTGGTGGCGTTGAAGCCGGTGATGGTCAGCGTGCTGCCCAGCGGTGTCGTCACCGATTGCGGAAAACCAGCCGCCACGCCATTGGTGACCACGGCAATGCCACCGATAGTCAGCGTGGTCACGCCGTCCAGCGCGGTGATGGTGAACGTACCGTTTTGCGTCAGCGCCGCCGAATCAGGAGCGCTGCCGGTGCTGAGATTTTTCTCGTAGACAGTGAGTTCGCCGCCATTCACATCGAGGCCGCTGATGACCACCGGATCGTCGTTGTTGTGGATCTGCAAAACAAGATTGGCGGTGCTGGTGTCGCCATCGGAATCGGTGATGGTGTAGGTGAAATTTTCTGTGCCGTTACCACCGCCATGCAAACCTTTGAAGTCGGCATCGTTCGGGTTCACGGTGTAGGTGTAAGTGCCGTTGGCGTTGAGCACCAGCGTGCCGTAAGTGCCGGTAAAAGTACCGGCGGTGATCGGCCCGGCATTCGGGCCGGTCGGTACGCGGTCAGCACCTTGCACATCGTTGTCGAGGACGTTGCCGACTAGCGTGAGTTGCGTTTCCGATGCGGTGCCGGTGTTGCTGTCGTTCACGCCTTTTGGCAGGTCGTCGATGATGTTGACATCGAGGGTTGCATTGGCAGTGGTGCCGTTGTCATCGACCACCGTGACGGCGAACTGCTCAGGCAGATTGTTCGCGCCGTTGGCGGTCGGATGCGCGTCGTTGTGATCGAGGGTGTAGCTGTAGCTGACGACGCCCGTGGTGGCGTTGAATCCGGTGATTGTGAGCGTGCTGCCCAACGGTGTCGTCACCGATTGCGGGAAACCTGCGGCCACACCATTGGTGACTACGGCAATGCCACCGATAGTCAGCGTGGTGACGCCGTCCAGCGCGGTGATGGTGAACGTACCGTTTTGCGTCAGCGCCGCCGAATCAGGAGAGCTGCCCAGTGCCAGGTTTTTCTCGAAAACCGTGAGTTCACCACCCTCGACGTTCAAGCCGTTGATGATCACCGGATCGTCGTTGTTGTGGATCTGCAGAACCAGGTTCGCCGTGCTTTTATCGCCATCGGAATCGGTGAGTGTGTAGCTGAAGGTTTCAGTTCCATTGCCGCCACCGTGCAGGGCTTTGAAATCTGCATCACTGGTGTTCAGGGTGTAGGTGTATGTGCCGTTGGCATTGAGCACCAACGTGCCGTAAGTCCCGGTGAAAGTACCGGCGGTAACTGGCCCGCTCGGCACGCGGTCAGCACCCTGCACGTCATTGCTGAGAACATTGCCGGTCAAGGTCAGCAAGGTCTCCGACGCCGTTGCGCTGTTGCTGTCGTTCACCGCTCTGGGCACGTCGTCGATGATGTTGACGTCCAGCGAACCGGTGGCGCTGTCGCCATTGCTGTCGCCGGCCGTCACGGTGAAATGTTCGCTGAGGCTGTTGCTGCCGTCACCGGCCGGATGCGCGTCGTTGCCGTTGAGCGTGTAGCTGTAGCTGACCACGCCAGTGCTCGGGTTGTAACCGGTGATGGTCAGGGTGTTGCCCAATTGCGTGGTCACCGACTGCGGAAAGCCTTCGGTCACGCCGCCGCTGATCACGTTGATGCCGCCGATGTTGAGGCTGTTCAGACCATCCGGTGCCGTCACGGTAAAGCTGCCGCTCTGGGTCAGCGCGCCAGGATTGGCTGCCGAACCGGTAGGCAGATTGGCTTCGTTGAGGGTCAGTTCGCCCCCGGGCACGGCGAGGCCGCTGAGGGTGACGATGTTGTTGACCGGCGGCGGAATCACCGGCGCCGGCGTGTTATCGCCGTTGTCGATGACCACGTTGTGGCGTTCTTCAGGAAACTCGGGAATACCGCCAAACCCGGCAGTGGGGAAGCCGATACGCGGATCGACGCGTCCGCCGACTTCCGTCAGCAGCACGAAACTGTGTCCGCCGCCGGCCTCACCTGGCACGCCGCCCGGCGCGTTGGGACCGGCGGCAGTGGCTTCAGCGGTTTTGGTCGGGTCGTCACCGGCGGCGATGGCTTTCTGGATCTGCTCGACGTCGGTCATCTGCGCTTCGCTCGGCGTCACCACCTCTGGCGCATTCACGTGGCCCGCCTGATCGGCGAGCAACTGGCCGGTCATGGTCAGGCTGCTGTCGCGACCGAGGGTAAGCTCCTGGCCGTTTTGCAGATGGACGGCGACGGCGCCTTCGGCCCCGGTGATCAGTTGATCGCCGGCGAACAGGCGATCCCCCTCAACCAGAGCGCGACGAGTACCGTCAGCTGCCTGCGCGAAAACCTGACCAATGACTTTAGTGACGGTGCCGATGAGCGTTGCCATGTGAAATCCTCCGCTGCCGACCACCGTCGGCACTGGTAAGCGAAGCAGCCCATGGCTCAATCGGGTTGCCGGAGGTGACGCTCGCACCCTCGACAGTTCGTTTCGCAGTGTCCGTCCGATAAGGAAACTCAAGTGCGATCAAGCACTTGTGAACCCTGATCAAGACAACCCGCCTGCTAGCGCTACGTAACGGTGGTGAATCACCCGAGTGACAAAAATCTGTCGCTCATCGACCGCTACGCGTCCCTCCCCTTCAGCAGTACTTCGCCGTATGTCGCAAAGTGAGTGGAACTTTCCTCAAGCCTTTTTGAGCTCCCTAAAGCGCATGAAACAAAGGCTTTCGTGCTGAACAATGTGCCGGATTTTACAAAGCGCATAAGTTTTTTTCGGCATAAGCCTTATGAAAAATTTTTCTTAGCTACGCTCTAGGATGTTCTTAGCTCTGTTGTTACAAGAGTGAAACGCCTACACCTAAAAATTCCGTCAAATATTTGGCGACAGTAACGCACCATCAGGACTCAGGGAGATGCACCCATGCGCGTTCTAACCCCCCTCTGCAGCGCGGTTTTGCTGGCCATGGCTTGCACTTCTCAAGCCCAGGCCATGAACCTCACCGAAGCCATCCAGAGCACCATTGCCACCCACCCGGAACTTGCTTCGCGCGTGGACGCCCGCCTGTCGGCTGATGAACAAGTGAAAGTCGCCAAGGGCGGCTTCTATCCGTCCGTCGATTTGAACGCTGCTTATGGCCGTGGCTACAGCGATAACACCAACACCCGGGCCTTCGGTAACCACGACACCCGAATTCTCAACTACACCCAGTCCGAGCTGCGGCTGCGGCAAATGCTGTTCGACGGTTTCAACACCGCCAACGAGGTCGAGCGCACCAAAGGCGTGTCCAATTCGCGCGCCTATTATGCGCAAGGCACCGCCCAGGATCTGGCCCTGCGCACCATCGAGGTCTATCTCGAAGTGCTCAAGCGCCGTGAACTGGTGACTCTGGCGAAGAACAACCTGCAGGCGCATTTGCGCGTCAACGATCAGATCGGTCTGCGTACCGAACGCGGCATCGGCAGCACCGCAGACTCCGATCAATCGGTCGCCCGTAAAGCGCTGGCACAGAACAACCTCGACACCGCCGAAGTCGATCTGGCCGACGCCGAGTCGAACTTCTACAGCGTGGTCGGACGTCTGCCCGACGAGCTGGAAGCGCCGGCTTCGACCCGTGGCGAACTGCCGACCAGCCTGCCGGAAGCACAGCAGAGCATGGTCGAGAACAACCCATATCTGAAATCCGCGCAGGCTGACGTGCAGTCGGCCGAGAGCCAGTACGAAGTGGCCAAGTCGCCGTTCTATCCACGTTTCGATGCCGAAGCGGCCGTCGGTGCGAACAACAACGTGCAAGGCGATGAAGGCCACGACAACGAATGGCGTGTCGGCGTAATCATGAACTACAACCTGTTCCGCGGCGGCAGCGACAAGGCGCGACTGGCCTCCGATGCGCACCAGATCAACCAGGCCATGGACATCCGCAACAACGCCCTGCGCCAGCTCAACGAGAACATTCACCTGGCGTGGAACGCCATGGTCAACGCGAAGAAGCAGACCCCGACCGCCCGCGAATACGCTGAAACCACCAAGCGGGTACGCGCCGCGTATCAGGATCAGTTCGGCCTCGGCCAACGCACCCTGCTCGACTTGCTCGACAGTGAAAACGAGCTCTACAACGCCAACCGTCGCTACACCGAAATCCGCTACACCGAGGAATATTCGATGTACCGCGTGCTGGCGAACATGGGCCAGTTGCTGAGCAAACAACGGGTGGTGCTGCCGGCCGATGCCATCGCCGCGAGCGAAGTCAAAAACGAAGCCCGCCTGCCCGAGCTGAAGTAGCGATCTTGATCGTTCCCACGCTCTGCGTGGGAACGCAGCCCATGGCGCTCCGCGTCACTGGACGCAGAGCGTCCCTAGAGGCATTCCCACGCAGAGCGTGGGAACGATCAACAGTGTGAGTGCTGCGCACTCAAGCGGGAGCAAGCTCCCTCGCCACAGGCGATCAATATGACCAGTTTGGAACCCGGTAACACCGGGATCGATCCGCGGCTGAGCTTCGATGATCCGTTACTTGACGGTCTGTTGATCCTCTGCAAACTGCATGGCGCGATCGTCAGTCGCGCCAGCCTGAGTGCCGGGCTGCCCCTGAACAAGCAACGCCTGAGCCTGGATCTGCTGCCCCGCGCAGCCGCCCGGGCCGGGTTGCAGGCGCGCATTTTGCGCCGTGATCTGAAAGATATTTCGCCGCTTAATCTGCCAATCCTGTTGCTGCTCAACGACGGTCGCACTGCGGTGTTGCGGCGTTTCGGCGACGACGGCAAAGCACTGATCCTGCCCAGCGAAGCCGATGGCGGCGAGCAATGGGTCAGCCGCGAAGAACTCACTGAGCACTACAGCGGCCAGGCCTTGTTTGCCCGTCCGCGCCATGAACTCGAAGACCTGCGCTCGCCACTGGTGCCGCGTGTGCATGCGTGGTTTCGCGACACCCTGAAGCTGTCGAAATGGCTCTACAGCGATGCCATCCTCGCCAGTTTCCTGATCAACCTTTTGGGGCTGATGGTGCCGCTGTTCGTCATGCAGACCTACGACCGCGTGGTTCCGAATCAGGCCACGTCGACCTTGTGGGTGCTGTCGATCGGGCTGCTGATCGGCACTGGTTTCGAACTGGTACTGCGAGTGGTGCGCGCGCACCTGCTGGACACCGCCGGCAAGAAAACCGATGTGATCCTTTCCGCGACTTTGTTCGAGCGCATCACCGGCATGTCGATGAAGGCGCGGCCGGCGACCATCGGCGGATTCGCCCAGAGCATTCATGATTTCCAGGGCCTGCGCGAGTTTCTCACCGCAGTGACCCTGACCAGCCTGATTGACCTGCCTTTCGTGGTGTTGATGCTGGTGGTGATCGGCCTGCTCGGTGGCTGGCTGGTGGTGATTCCGCTGCTGGCGTTTCCGCTGACGATCATCTTCGCCCTGGTGATTCAGGTGCGCCTGCGCGATACCGTGCAGAAAAGCCTGAGCCTCGGTGCCGAACGCCAGGCCGTGCTGATCGAAACCCTCGGCGGCCTGGAAACCCTCAAGGCCTGCAGTGCAGAGAGCGAGCGCCAGCACAAATGGGAAAGCACCCACGGCGCCCTCACCCGTCTCGACAGCCATGCGCGCAACCTCTCGGCGCTGGCCACCAACGGCACGCTGTTCATCCAGCAGTTTTCGGGGATGGCGACGATCGTTGCCGGGGTCTACAGCATCATCGCCGGCAACCTCAGCGTCGGCGCGCTGGTCGCCAGTTACATGCTCGGCAGCCGCGTGCTCGCGCCACTCGGGCAGATCGCCGGGCTGATCACTCGTTATCAGCAAGCGCAACTGACCATGAAAAGTACCGATGCGCTGATGTCCCTGCCGCAGGAGCGTGACGGCAAACAACGGCCATTGGAGCGCACGCAGTTGCAGGGGGCGCTGGACGTCAACGGCGTGACCTTCCATTACAACGGCCAGAATGCGCCGGCCCTGAGCAATGTCACGTTCAGCCTGAAAGCCGGCGAACGGGTCGGCATCATTGGCCGCAGCGGTTCCGGCAAAAGCACCCTGGCGCGCCTGGTCATGGGTTTTTACGAACCGGAAGAAGGCCAGTTGCTGCTTGACGGCCTCGACTTGCGGCAACTGGATGTCGCCGACCTGCGCCAACAGATCGGTTACGTCGCCCACGATCTGCCGCTGCTGGCCGGCAGCCTGCGCGACAACCTCACGCTCGGTGCTCGCTACATCAGCGATTCGCGGATGCTAGAAGTGGCTGAGCTGACCGGCGTCACCGAACTCGCCCGCCAGCATCCACAAGGCTTCGACCGGCCGGTTGGCGAGCGCGGGCAATTGCTCTCCGGTGGCCAGCGTCAGGCGGTGTTGCTCGCACGATCCTTGTTGCTCGATCCGCCGATCATGCTGCTCGACGAACCCACCAGCGCCATGGACAACAGCAGCGAAGACCAACTGCGGCAGAAGCTGCATGGCTGGGTGCAAGGCAAGACGCTGCTGCTGGTCACCCACCGCACGTCGATGCTGAGCCTGGTGGATCGTTTGCTGGTGCTGGACAACGGCCGGGTCGTCGCCGACGGTCCGAAGGAAGCGGTCATCGATGCACTGCGCAAGGGCCGCGTCGGCTCGGCGGCGGTCTAGGAGTTGCCCCATGTCTGCTTCCTCCGATAGCAAATCACGCGGCTACTTCGACAGTTTCGGCAAAAGCGCCGAAGCCGAATTCATGCCGGAAACCGCCGGCGCCTCGTTGCAGGACTCGCCGCGCTGGTCGCGGATTACCGTGTGGCTGGCGGCGGCGCTGTTGATCAGCGCGTTGGTCTGGGCCAAGTTCGCCGTGCTCGAAGAAGTGACCATGGGCGAAGGCAAGGCGATTCCGTCGAGCAAGGTTCAGGTGATCCAGAACCTTGAGGGCGGCATCGTTACCGAAATCTTCGTGCGTGAAGGGCAAATGGTGAACAAGGGCGACAAGCTGTTGCGTCTGGATGACACGCGTTTTCTGTCGAACAAGGGTGAAAGCGAGGCCGATCGCTATGCGCTGACCGCGCAGGTTGAACGGCTTTCGGCAGAGGCCGAAGGCCGGCCATTCAAGCTCTCCGACGAGGTAATCGCCAAGGCCCCGCAAGTCGCCGAGGACGAGCGTTCGCTGTACGACCAGCGCCAGCGCCGACTGGCCAGTGAGCAACGCACCCTCACCGAACAGCTGCGCCAGAAAACTCAGGAGCTGGCCGAATTTCGCTCCAAGCAAGGCCAGTTCAGCTCCAGCCTCGCGTTGCTGCAACAAGAGATGAACATGTCGGCGCCGCTGGTCGGCACCGGCGCGGTATCGCCAGTGGAAATCCTGCGGCTCAAGCGCAGCGCGGTGGAGATTCGTGGCTCGCTCAACGCGACGACGCTGGCGATCCCCCGGGCGGAATCGGCGATCAACGAAATCAAGAGCAAGATCGACGAATCGGAACAGACCTTCCGCTCCGACGCGGCCAAGGACCTCAATCAGAAACGCACCGACCTGTCGAAAATCACCGCCTCCAGCATCGCCATCGACGACCGTGTCAGCCGCACCACCGTGACCTCACCGGTGCATGGCGTGATCAAGCAATTGAAGGTCAACACCATCGGTGGTGTGGTGCAGCCGGGCAGCGATATGGTTGAAATCGTGCCGCTGGAAGACAACCTGTTGATTGAGGCCAAGGTGCGTCCGCAGGACGTCGCGTTCCTGCATCCGGGCCAGAAAGCCATGGTCAAGTTCAGCGCTTATGACTACACGATTTACGGTGGGCTGAGCGCCAAGCTTGAGCTGATCGGGGCCGACACGATCACCGATGACAAGGGCAACAGTTTTTATCTGATTCAGGTGCGCACTGATAAAAACCATTTGGGCGGGGATGTGAAACCGCTGCTGATCATTCCAGGGATGGTGGCGACGGTGGACATTATTACCGGGGAAAAAAGCGTCCTCGATTACCTGCTCAAACCCGTGCTCAAGGCCAGAACCGAGGCGATGCGCGAACGCTAGCCTTTGCAAAGCACTGCTGTGATTGACCCGGCGCCTTCGCGAGCAGGCTCGCTCCCACAAGGGGATTTGTGGTGAACACAGAGTTTGTGTGCACCTGCGATCAAATGTGGGAGCGAGCCTGCTCGCGAAGAGGCCAGCCGCCTCAGCACTTATCTATCGCCATGATTACGCTGGAAGGTCTCCTCCCCCATCGCCGCAATCTGCCCCTCGATCAACGCCTCGAACGGCTTGAGCAACGGCTCGAATGACGCCGGCGCTTCCAGCGTGTGCAACGCCTGCACAATCGCCTCAATCGTCGACAACGCCCCCGGCCCCGGTGCCTTGCGCAAGCGATAGCGCGACACGCCGCCCTCGGCCAGCGTCACCCGTGGCAACCCCGCCAGCAGCGGATTGAGGTGGAGCATCTTGCGCGCCTTGCGCCACGTGCCGTCCGGCACCACCAGCAACAGCGGCTCATCTGATTCGCCATAAGTCTGCATCGGCTGCGCATCATCGGCGGGAAACAACAACCGCGCCCGATACCCTGGCTGATTGAGCAGCGTCGGCAAATCCTCGAACACTTCGCCAACGATCAGCTCGGCATTGCTCAACCCGAGCGCCGCCAACCGCGCGGTATTCAGCGCATGATTGACCTCGCTCGGGTGCTGCAACAGCAACACCCGCGTGCGGCTGTCGAGGCGCGGGATCAGCGGGCACAGGCAATGGGTTTGGGGGCGCAGGCAGCGCGGGCATTGCAGTCTGGACATACTTCTTTTTCCTACACGCTAAGCCTGATTGAGCTGAGCTTTGAGCAAATCACGGAACGTCTGGATCAGCGGCTCGCGGCTGCGGCCCCGGCGCATGATCATCGAGAACGGCGCCTGATAACCGAAGGTCGCCGGCAGCAACACACGCAAGTCGCCCTTGTCGGCCCACGCCTGAGCGTAATGCTCCGGCAAGTAACCGATGTAGGCGCCGGACAGCACCAGAATCAGCTGCGCCTCCATACTCTCCACCGTCGCGGCGCTGTGTTTGAAGCCGTGCCGGGCCAGTTCCGCCTGACTCCAGTAACCGCGCCCGACCATGCGTTGCTGGGTGATGACCTGCTCGGGAATACGTCGCTCGTTGAACAACGGATGCCGGCTGCTGCAATACAACCAGTGCTGCTCGCGGTACAGCGGCATATAGACCAGACCGCTCATGCGCGTGGAAAACGCACCAATGGCCAGATCGAGGCGGTTGTCCTGCACGCCAAGTTGCAGTTCGTACGGGCTCATCACCGACAAATGCAAATGCACCGCCGGGTGTTCCTGGCTGTAACCGCCGATGGCTTCGGCGAACGGCAGAGCCTTGTCGCTGACCGTGGAGTCGATCACCCCGAGGTTGAGCGTGCCGCGCAGTTCGCCCTTGAGCGCGGCGGCGTATTGCTCGAAACCTTCGAGTTCAGCGAGCAGGCGCAGGGTTTCCTGATGGAACAGCTCACCCTTGCTGGTCAGGCTGAACCCGCCGCGCCCGCGATGACACAGCACCAGGCCGAGCGCGGCTTCGAGCTGGCTCATGTAGGTGCTGATCGCCGAGGTCGACAGGTTGAGTTCCTGTTGCGCGTTGGCGAAACCCTGATGACGCACGACGCTGACGAAGATGCGCAACAGTTTGAGGTCGGGTAAAGCGTTGGCCATGTCTACTCCGGGCTTTGCAACTGTGTGTCTGTGGGAAAAGCCCCTCACCCCAGCCCTCTCCCGGAGGGAGAGGGAGCCTACCGAGCTGTTATGAGGATTTACGCCGACCTGCGATATCGAGTCGAACTCAGGATTTGAAAGCAATGGAGATCAGCTCCCTCTCCTGGGGGAGAGGGCTGGGGTGAGGGCAACAATCCCCAGCCGGACACACCATTCGAATCCGCCAAAGTCTAATCCCGGCGTCGCCATTAGTTTAGAAAAATCTGAACTAAGTTTTTGCCCGTAGCGATTCTTTCCCCGCACTACATTTCGCATCATCGGCCCCACAGCGGCGCCCGGACCTGTGCTGTACGGCGCGCCGACATAAATAAAACAAAGACGATGAGGCCTTACCCGTGGACAAGATTCTTCACCAACCACTGGGCGGCAACGAAATGCCGCGCTTCGGCGGCATCGCCACCATGCTCCGACTCCCCCATGTACCGACCGCTGCCGGCCTGGACGCTGCCTTCGTAGGCGTGCCACTGGACATCGGGACTTCGCTGCGCCCCGGCACCCGCTTCGGGCCACGCGACATCCGCGCCGAATCGGTGATGATCCGCCCGTACAACATGGCGACCGGCGCTGCGCCGTTCGACTCGCTGGCCGTGGCCGACATCGGTGACGTGGCGATCAACACCTTCAACCTGCTCGACGCCGTGCGCATCATCGAAGAAGCCTACGACAACATCCTCGAGCACAACGTGATCCCGATGACCCTGGGTGGCGACCACACCATCACCCTGCCGATCCTGCGGGCGATTCACAAGAAACACGGCAAGGTCGGTCTGGTGCACATCGATGCCCACGCTGACGTCAACGATCACATGTTCGGCGAGAAAATCGCCCACGGTACGACCTTCCGTCGCGCCGTCGAAGAAGGTCTGCTCGATTGCGACCGCGTCGTGCAGATCGGTCTGCGCGCCCAGGGTTACACCGCTGATGACTTCAACTGGAGCCGCGATCAGGGCTTCCGCGTCGTACAAGCCGAAGAGTGCTGGCACAAGTCGCTGGCGCCGCTGATGGCTGAAGTTCGCGAGAAAGTCGGCGGCGGTCCGGTGTATCTGAGCTTCGACATCGACGGCATCGATCCGGCTTGGGCACCGGGCACCGGCACCCCGGAAATCGGTGGTCTGACGACCATTCAGGCAATTGAAATCGTTCGTGGCTGCCAAGGCCTCGACCTGATCGGTTGCGATCTGGTAGAAGTCTCGCCCGCTTACGACACCTCCGGCAACACCTCGCTGCTGGCCGCCAACCTGCTGTACGAAATGCTCTGCGTACTGCCTGGCGTGGTCCATCGCTGAGGGTTCGGGTCATGAACGAACGTGATCAGGTTTTGCAAGCGGCCGCCGAACTGGTGTCCGCGTTTGCCCGTAACGATCGCGAAGCTTATTTCGGCGCGTTCAGCGCCGATGCAAGTTTCGTCTTCTACACCCTCGAACAGCCGTTGCTGTCGCGCGATGCCTATCAGGCCTTGTGGGACAGCTGGCGCACCGAGGATGGCTTCGAGGTGCTTGCGTGCACCTCGAGCAACGCCTTCGTCAGCCTGCAAGGTGACGTGGCGATTTTCATCCATGACGTGGCCACCGAGCTGCGCATGCAAGGGGAGCAACACTTCAGCCAGGAGCGCGAGACGATTGTTTTCAAGAAACACGCGTCGAGCCTAGAACAACAAGGCCATTGGCTGGCCTGCCACGAACATTTGTCCGCAATGCCGGAAGGGCTGCCATCCCCTTAGCCAAGACAGGTGACGCTCACGCACGATGAGCGCGCCTTTATGATCGGAGCAGATCATGAATAACAACAACAACGACCAAAGCCTTACGCAAATTGAAACTCACGGGGTCGAACAGATCCCGGACCACGAACGCAGCGCAGGCCCGACGGACTTGTTCCGGATGATCTTCGGCGGTTCGAATACCTTTGCCACCGCCGTGCTCGGCAGTTTCCCGGTGCTGTTCGGTCTGTCTTTTCAGGCCGGCGTCTGGGCGATTGTGTCGGGCGTGCTGCTCGGCTCGCTGATCCTCGCACCGATGGGCCTGTTCGGCCCGCTCAATGGCACCAACAATGCCGTGTCGTCGGGTGCGCACTTCGGCGTGCACGGGCGAATCGTCGGTTCGTTCCTGTCGCTGTTGACCGCTATCGCGTTTTTCTCGCTCTCGGTGTGGAGTTCGGGGGATGCGCTGATCGGTGGTGCAAAACGCCTGATCGGTCTGCCGGAAACCGACCTGACCCTGGGCCTGGCCTACGGTCTGTTCGCGATCCTGGTGCTGACCGTGTGCATCTACGGCTTCCGCTTTTTGCTGTGGGTGAACAAGATCGCGGTGTGGAGCGCCAGCCTGTTATTCCTGCTGGGCATCTTCGCCTTCGCCGGTCCTTTCGATGTGAACTACGCCGGTACGGTGAACCTCGGTCAGCCGGGCTTCTGGGCCGCGTTCATCGGCGCTGCGCTGGTGGCGATGAGCAACCCGATTTCCTTCGGTGCGTTCCTCGGTGACTGGTCACGCTACATCCCGCGTGACACCTCCAAGCAGCGGATCATGGCAGCGGTGGTGCTGTCGCAGATCGCCACGTTCATCCCGTTCCTGTTCGGCCTGACCACCGCGACCATCGTCGCGATCAAGGCGCCGGACTACATCGCGGCGAACAACTATGTCGGCGGTTTGCTGGCGGTGTCGCCGAGCTGGTTCTTCCTGCCGGTGTGCCTGATTGCGGTGATCGGCGGCATGTCCACCGGCACCACGTCGCTGTATGGCACCGGGCTGGACATGTCCAGCGTGTTCCCGCGTGTTCTCTCGCGAGTGAAAGCGACGTTGCTGATCGGCGTGCTGTCGATTGCCTTCATCTTCATCGGCCGATTTGCCGCGAACCTGGTGCAGAGCGTGTCGACCTTCGCCGTGCTGATCATCACCTGCACCACGCCATGGATGGTGATCATGATCATCGGTCTGCTGGTGCGTCGCGGCTTCTATTGCCCGGATGACCTGCAAGTGTTCACGCGCGGCGAACAGGGCGGACGCTACTGGTTCAGCCACGGCTGGAACTGGCGCGGTCTGGGTGCGTGGATCCCGAGCGCGGCGGTTGGCTTGTGCTTCGTCAACTTGCCGGGGCAGTTCGTTGGCCCGTTGGGTGAAATGGCCGGCGGCATCGACATCAGCTTGCCGGTGACCCTGGGCCTGGCTTCGGTGGTGTACCTGACGCTGCTGAGCCTGTTCCCGGAACCCCGGGAAGTGTTCGGCCCGAAGGATGTGCGCAGCCAAGTCATAGAGAAACCTGAACTGCGCCAAGCCGCCTGATTAAACACAAACCCTGTAGGAGTGAGCCTGCTCGCGATGACTGCAGCACATCCAACATCGATGTGACTGAAAGACCGCTATCGCGAGCAGGCGAAGGCCTACAAGGGAAATGATTTTGGCCTCACCATAAAAAAGACAATCGGAGACACGCCATCATGGCTTTGGATTTATTCGTCGTCCTCATCTACGCCGCCGGCATGCTTTTGCTCGGCTATTTCGGCATGCGCAAGGCCAAGACCAACGAGGACTTTCTCGTTGCCGGTCGTAACCTTGGCCCAAGCCTGTACATGGGCACCATGGCCGCGACCGTACTCGGTGGCGCGTCCACCGTCGGCACCGTGCGTCTGGGTTACGTGCATGGCATTTCCGGTTTCTGGCTGTGCGCGGCACTCGGTTGCGGCATCGTCGCGCTGAACCTGTTCCTCGCCAAACCGCTGCTGAAACTGAAGATCTACACCGTTACCCAGGTCCTCGAAAAACGCTACAACCCGATGGCCCGCTCGGCGAGCGCGGCAATCATGCTGGCCTACGCGCTGATGATCGGCGTGACCTCGATTCTGGCCATCGGCACCGTGCTGCAAGTGCTGTTCGGCCTGCCGTTCTGGATCTCGGTATTGCTCGGCGGTGGCGTGGTGGTGGTGTACTCGGCAATCGGCGGCATGTGGTCGCTGACCCTGACCGACATCGTCCAGTTCATCATCAAGACCGTGGGCCTGATGTTCATCCTGTTGCCGATCTGCCTGTACCGCGTTGGCGGTTGGGACGAACTGGTGCTGAAACTGCCGGCGACTGCCTTCAGCTTCACCACCATCGGCTGGGACACGATCATCACCTACTTCATGATCTACTTCTTCGGCATCCTGATCGGTCAGGACATCTGGCAACGGGTGTTCACCGTCAAAACCGCCAAAATCGCGCAGTACGCTGGCAGCATCGCGGGCGTCTACTGCATCGTCTACGGTCTCGCCTGCGCGCTGATCGGCATGGCCGCTCACGTGCTGATCCCGGATCTGGACAACGTCAACAACGCCTTCGCCGCCATCGTCAAACTGTCGCTGCCGGACGGCATCCGTGGTCTGGTGATCGCTGCGGCACTCGCTGCGATGATGTCCACCGCCAGCGCCGGCCTGCTCGCTGCGGCCACCACCCTGACTGAAGACCTGCTGCCGAAACTGCGTGGCGGCAAACCGTCGAGCCTGCGCATCAACCGCCTGTTCACCCTGCTCACCGGTGTGGTCGTGCTGGGTATCGCGCTGGTGGTGAACGATGTGATCAGCGCCCTGACCCTCGCCTACAACCTGTTGGTGGGCGGCATGCTGATCCCGCTGATGGGGGCGATCTTCTGGAAACGCGCGACCACGGCCGGCGCCATCGCCAGCATGGGTCTGGGCTTTGCCACGGCGTTGCTGTTCATGTTCAAGGACGGTCTGGATGCGAACACGCCGATCTACTACAGCCTGGCTGTGGGTCTGGTGAGTTTCGTGGTGGTCAGCCTGATCTCCCCGCGCCCGGCGACAGTGGCGAGTGCGATCTAAGCTTTGATGTAACGACTTGATGCTTTCTTCGACGGGTGTGGCGTCGGTTGCCACACCCGTTTTTTTTGTCTGGAGAAAAGTGAATATGAAGATCGTTTCGCGCGATCAGTGGTTTGAAGTGCAGAGTTTGGGCGATGGCATTCGGCTGATTCACGAGCCGTATATCCGCCCGTTCTACCGTTGCAACCTCTGGCACATTCAAGGCCGCGACAAAGACCTTTTGCTGGATAGCGGCTCAGGGCTGGTCAGCCTGCGCGAGCAGTTGCCGTGGATTACCGAACGGCCATTGGTGGCAGTCGCCAGTCATTGCCACTTCGACCACATCGCCGAGCATCATGAGTTTGACGAGCGGCTGGTGCATCGCGCCGAAGCGGACATCCTTGCGGCACCGGATGGCGAGAATGATCTGAGCCGCGCCTTCGTCGGTGACGACATGTTCGAGGCGCATCCGGATTGCCCGTTGTGCTACGCCGAATACCGGGTCAGAGCCGCGCCCGCGACCGGGTTTGTCGAGGACGGCGATGTGCTCGATCTGGGCAATCGCACGCTGCAAGTGCTGCACACGCCGGGGCACTCGCCGGGCGGAATCAGCCTGTACGAGGCGGCGACTGCAACCCTGTTCAGCGGCGACATCATCTACGACGGGCCGCTGATCGAAGACGCCTACCATTCCAATCTGCAGGATTACGCCACCAGTCTGCGACGTTTGCAGGCGTTGCCGATCCGCACCGTGCATGGCGGGCATTTCGGCAGTTTTGCCGGAGAGCGTTTGCGCTCGATGATTGACGAATGGTTGCGCGGGCACGCCTGAGGCCTGCTTCACTCAAGCAGAACAACTATCAGAACTATCTGCCATGAGAAGAGCTGCCGTGCGTGCCGCGGTGCACCGGTTCATCCGCCGCTTGCTGGAAAACCGCGAATTCAATGACCACACCAGCCTGGTGCAATTGGGTCTGGAGAAAGCCGATATCGAGGATCTGATCTTTCATCTGGAAGATGAATTCGGACTGACGGCGTTCACCGCCGAGGAAGACCGCATGCTCAAGACCGCGAGGACCGTGAATGACTTGAGCCGGTTCTTGCTTGAAATTGGCCGGCATTGAAAGCAAAAGATCGCTGCCTGCGGCAGCTCCTACATTGATCCGTGTAGGAGCTGCCGCAGGCTGCGATCTTTTGATCTTTTATTAATGCACTACCGCCGACGAGGCTGGCGCCGACGCTGTTCGTCGTCCGTGCGGATCGGTACAGGTTGCAGAGGCGGTTCGATCAAGCCGAGGGCAACACCCAAATCATGCAGCCAGTTTTGAATTTTCTCTTTCATCGTCATGCCCCCTTCAGGGTGGTGCTGAGCGGCCGGAATTCTGAGGCCGCTTCGCACTGATAATAGTCCGAAGTCCTACGCAATGCTCGGCCAAATCCGCAATGATCTGTTACTGAATTGAACAGAGTCTGCCGACATTGGTTCACGCTGTTTCGCGGGTTTCGATCTGAGCCGCAGGATAGACCGCTTGCTGCACCTCAACCCAGGCGTTCAGGTTGGCGCCGACCATGCCCTTGCGCCACATGAGCCATGTTGTCGCACCCACGAATGGCTCGGCCAACGGATGCACCGCGACGCTATCGCGCCCCGGCAGACTGGCGAGCATGGACTCCGACATCAGCGCCACGCCACTGCCGGCAATCACGCAGGCGAGCATGCCCTGATACGACTCGATCTCCATCGCCCGGCCCATCGATGCGTGGTAATGCGCAAACCACGCTTCCAGGCGCATGCGGTAGGAGCAGCCGCGACGAAAGGTGAACACCGAACGCCCCTCCACATCCCGGGCACTCGTGACTGGCGGATGATCGATTTCAGTGATCAGCACCAGCCGCTCCTCGCACAACGGCACGCCATCAAGGCCGGCCAATTCCAGCGGGCCATCCACCAGCGCCGCATCCAGCCGCCCGGTGAGCAGACCTTCGAGCAACTCACCGCTCGGCGCCGACTGCACTTGCAGATTCACCGCCGGATACGCCTTGTGATAGCGCGCCAGCAACGCCGGCAAATGAATCGCCGCCGTGCTGTACATGGTGCCAAGGATAAAATCCCCCGCCGGCTGTCCACCCATCACTGCCGCACTGGCCTGATCGCGCAATGCAAACAGTTTGCCGGTGTAGTCGAGCAGGACTTTGCCCGCTGGCGATAGCTGCAAGCGCTGACGCTCGCGCAGGAACAGTTCGACGCCGAGTTGCTCTTCGAGCTGTTTGAGCCGAGTCGACAGATTCGACGGCACCCGGTGCAGGCGTTCGGCGGCACGGGTAATCGAACCCTCCTCGGCCACGGCCTGAAAAATCCGCAGTTGGCTGAACTCCACAACCTTTCTCCAGAACAGAACAAGTTACTCACTATTATTCAATTTTAAAGAAAGTCAATCAGTCCTAGCCTGACGGTCATTACAGCTTTCAACGGAAATCCGACCATGTCACCACTGACGCGCCTGTGCGCCTGCTTCGTCGCCCTGATGATGGCCATGGGCATCGGGCGTTTCGCCCTCACCCCGCAAATGCCGCACCTGCTCAGCGAAGGCCAGTTCGACCTGACTGCCGCCGGTCTGATTGCCGCGGCCAACTACCTTGGTTACCTGTTGGGCGCGGTGGATGCAATGTTCGCGCATCGCCCGCAGCAAGTGCAGCGTCGGCTGCACGGTGGGCTGTGGTTGTGCGTGCTGCTGACGCTGGCATCGTTCTGGGCTGACGGGTTCTGGTCGCACCTGGTGCTGCGCTTCGGCACCGGGGTGGCGAGTGCCTGGGTGTTGGTGATGATCACATCGTTGAGTCAGCCGCTGGCGGCGGCAGCCGGTCGTCCGAGGCTGGGTGCGCTGGTATTTGCCGGACCGGGTCTGGGGATTTTTCTCACAGGCTTGCTGGCGCTGGTCTCACACCTGCTGCAGCAGACCTCGGCGACGTTGTGGCTGATTTATGCCGTGGCCGCGTTGCTGATGCTGCTCGGGGTGTGGCGGATTCTGCCGCAACCGGTCGCCGCTGCATCAACCGTCGCGGCTCACGTCAGTCCGTCGCATCGCGGTATCGGCCGTCTGGCACTGATCTATGCGCTGTATGGCGTGGGTTACATCATCCCGGCGACGTTTCTTTCGCAAATGGCCAATGCGCAGTTTCACGGGCAATGGCAGGCCGATTTGTTCTGGCCGTGCTTTGGTTTGGGTGCAGCAATCGGTGTGTTGCTGGTGAGCTTGCGCCAACATGACCCTGAGACCACCCGGCACTGGCTGACGGCGACACTATGGCTACAAGCCGCCGGGGTGTTTGCCTGTCTGCTGGGCAGTGGCCTCGGTCTGGCACTGGGCGTAATTCTTTGCGGCACGCCGTTCCTTGCGTGCATGCAACTGGTGATGCAGCGCTCGCGAGAGCTGGCGCCGCACGCCACCCAGCGCAATGCCGGCATGCTCACCGCCTGCTTCGCCGTCGGTCAACTCAGCGGCCCCTTACTGGCGGCACTGAGCAGTCATTACAGCGGCAGTTTGCATCCGGCGTTGGTGATCGCCGGCAGCGGTTTGCTGATTGCCGGCGGCCTGGCGATGCAATCGGTCAGTGCTGGCCGAGCGCTTTGCGCAAACGCCGACGTACCCACTGCTCGGCGCTGACAAAGGTGATGCCGAGCAGCACCAGCACTGCGCCAACGACGAAGTTCAGGGTCAGTTGTTCGCCGAGCAGCAACACGCCGAAAGTGACGCCGAACAACGGCGTCATGAAGGAAAACACCGCCAGGTTGGCCGCCAGATAACGCCGCAGTAGCCAGAACCAGACCAGATAACTGAAGAACGATACGACCAGCCCCTGGAACAGCACACTGGCCACGGCCACGGGCGTCAGACTGACGTGGGTAATCTGACCGCTGAACAGTGCGATCAACAGCAGACCGACGAAGCCGACGATCAACTGATAGAACAGGGTCAATGTCACCGGCGCTTCCGACAGCCGCGAGGCACGCACCACCACGGTGGTCGCGCCCCAACAGGCACCGGCCAATACACCGAAGGCGTCGCCCAGCAGCATGCGCCGGTCGAGGTTGTCCCACGACACGCCGCCGGCGAAAGCAATCGCGATACCGATGAACGCCAGCAGAATGCCCAGCCATTGCACCGGCCGCAGGCGCTCGCTGGCCAACAGAAAGTGCACCCCCAACGCGGTAAAAATCGGTGCGGTGTAGAGGAACACCGACATATGCGCGGCAGTGGTCAGTTGCAGGCCTTCGGCAATGAAGAAGAACTCCAGACCGAACAGCGCACCGGCGAGCAAACCACCGCGCCAAGTGTTGCCGACTTGATCCCAGCCGCCCTTCCAGCAGATCAGCAGCCCGACCAGCAACGCGGAAATCCCCGAACGCGCGGCAGCCTGCATCACGGGTGCAATGTCCGGCGCGGCCCACTTGATCATCACTTGCTGCACGCCCCAGATCAGGCACAGGCCGATCATCACCTGCAAGGCAAAACGGTCGGCGTTACGCCGATCGACACTCACCGCAACACCTCGAACACACACAACATGGCAGGCCATCCAATGGTCAATAACAGTGCGGGGATTATCAATCAGTCAGACGGAAAAAGCCGTCTGGAAAAGACATTCAGTTCTTCAGTGGCGTCAGCGGTGAATGGCTGTCGGCTGCGCCGCCATTCGCTGGCAAGCCAGCTCCCACAGTTGAACGCATTCCCTTGTGGGAGCGAGCCTGCTCGCGAAGAGGCCGGCACTGCCAACACATATTACCGAGCAGACTTTCCAAACCGCCTCGACAACAAAAACCCGATGGTACAAGCCACAGCAGTGGCAAACGTCCCCCAACCCCAATCCATCAACGTCACCTGAACTGACCAGCCGCGCAGCGTCGCCCAATTGGTCAGGTCGTACGTGCCATACGCCACCAGCCCCAGCAACGCGCCCATCTTCGCCGCCCGCTGCCAACTCAGCGCCGGCAGCACCACAAACACCACGCAACCAAAAACATACAGGCAATAAAAAACCGCTGCGGGCACCAGCAGCGGTTTTTCCAGCATCAGCGAACCGAGCAGCTCGCGATAGGTCGGCGCCATCAACAGGCCGAGCCAGATGCCGTCGAGCAGCAGAAACGTCAGCAGCGTTGCAACATAGGCAATCAGTGCCTTCTTCATAGCAACTTCCTCATGTAGGAGCTGCCGCAGGCTGCGATCTTTTGATGTTGCTTTTAAAAGACAAGATCAACAGATCGCAGCCTGCGGCAGCTCCTACATCGGGCCAGCGGTGGCTCAGGTTAGTTCAATGCGATCGGCGTGGATGACGATCTTGCCTTCCTTGTACAGCGCACCGATGGCCTTCTTGAAGTTGCCTTTGCTGACACCGAACAGGCTGCTGATCAGCGCCGGATCGCTCTTGTCGCTGACCGGCAGGGTGCCGCTGTTGTCACGCAACTTGGCGAGGATCTTCGAGTTCAGGCTGCTGGCCGCTTCCTGGCCAACCGGTTGCAGGCTCAGGGCAATCTTGCCGTCGGCACGCACTTCCTTGATGTAGCCCTTCTCGCTCATGCCGGCACGCATGAACTTGAAGATTTCGTTCTTGTGAATCAAACCCCAATGCTTGTTGTTGATGATCGCCTTGAAGCCCATCTCGGTGGCTTCGGCAACCAGCAGGTCAACTTCCTGGCCCTGGCTGTAGTTGGCCGGGGTCTTGTCGAGGTAGCGATCCAGCCGCGCGGTGGCGGTAATGCGGCGGGTGTGCTTGTCGAGATAGACGTGCACCACGCAGTATTCGCCGGCGGTCATTTGCCGTTTCTCTTCGGAATACGGCAGCAACAGATCCTTCGGCAACCCCCAATCGAGGAACACGCCGATGCTGTTGACTTCAACAACTTTCAGGCTGGCAAATTCACCGACCTGAACTTTTGGTTTTTCAGTGGTAGCGAGAAGTTTGTCTTCGCTGTCCAGATAAACAAATACGTTGAGCCAGTCTTCATCTTCGCTGGGAATATCTTTAGGGATATAACGGTTGGGCAAAAGAATTTCGCCGTCGGCACCGCCGTCCAGATATAAACCGAAGTTAGTGTGTTTAACCACTTGCAAACTGTTGTAACGCCCGACTAAAGCCATTTCCAGAACCCTCATTGCGTGGGCGGCATTCTACCCGGTTTTGCCTGCAAGGTTCGCCGGCTGATCGGCGCTTTGCGGGAAATCCGCGCAAAGCCTTGAATTTTCTTGATCACTATCACACGCGCTGCCGCCCGTCAGTCGGTTATGCGCCCTCGCGGCAGATTGCCACACCGCCAGGATTCATTAGTGTTCTTATTTAAAACAGCAGGTTAGCGGGTTATTTCGAATATTGAATCGAGAATAATGCAGCACGCCGCTTGGTTATTCCGGGGGATATTTACCAAGCAATTGTCAAGTTATTCCTGTACGATGCCTGGCCGAGTTACTTTTCTACAGGTTAATGGCCGCCATGCGTGTAAAAGCATCCACCAGCAAAGCAAAGCCAGCTCCAGCCGTTGAAACCAGCGAATCGATCAACGATCAGATCGCAGCGTTCCTCAAGTCCGGCGGCGAGATCCAGCAAATTGCCAAAGGCGTCAGTGGCCAGACGTTCGGCCCGTCCAAGCAGATCAGCCTGGGCAAGAAGTAACACCCGGTTTTACACCCGTCCAGAGGCGCTTTGAGCTTCGAAGCGCCTGGACTGGCACCGCGAAACACCCTCCCCGCTTTAAACAAATCAAATACCGAAAATTCTGAAAATCGACGAACGGCCATCAATGCCGAACATTCGCCGGTATCCTTGCACGCGTCTGGATCAAGCGTTTCAGCAGGCCCGCCGTCCTGCGCTCGCTGTTCATGGAGTGACGCATGCGTAAAACATCCTGTTTATTTCTCGTTGGCCTGTTGGCCGGCCCGACCGCACACGCGCAGGTTTTCCAGCGTGAAATGGGTGACTTCGACCTCAAGCTCGGCACCACGCCAACGCGCAGCATGGCCCAGGGCCTAGTCAAACCCTCGGCGGCCGGTTCGTTTCATGGCGGCCTCGATCTGAGCCACGACAGCGGCCTCTATGTCGGCCAATACGCACCGAGCATGGGCATCACGCCGGGCAAGAATCTCGAAATCGATTCCTACGTCGGTTTTAAACAACCCTTCGATCAAACCCTCGGCTACGAAGTCGGCATGATCCACTACAGCTATCCCAGCGTGGAAACCCTCGACAGCCAGGAGCTGTTCGGTGGCCTGACTCTGCTCGGCAGCCGTTTCGGCGTGGCTTTGAGCAACGACCCGGATAAACAGAACAACACCCTGTTTGCCGACCTTGGCGGCAATCAGCCGTTCGGCATTGGCGTCAGCATGAAATACACCACCCACCAATTGAACACGCCAGTCGCCGTGGACGGTGGTTATGTCAGCAGTTTCACCGATTGGTCAGTACAACTGTCGCGGCCGTTCATGGGCGTCGACCTTGACCTGATCTACAGCAACTCCAGCCTCAGCGGCAGCGATTGCTCGGCCTATTCCGGGCACAACAGCCAATGCGACGGCCTCGTCACCCTCAAGGCCGAACGCGCGTTCTATTGATCGGCTGAACTGCCGCGCGCATCCTGCATCACATAAGAATCAGACTTTCGAAGCCAGGCCAACGCAAGGATTCGCCCATGTCTCGCTGGTTCAAACACATTGCCGTTCTGCTGACGTTTACCCTCGCCCTCGGCGCCTGCAGCCGTGTCGGCCTCGCCTATCGCAACCTCGACGTGATCATTCCCTGGACGCTCAGCGACTACGTGGACATGAACGGCGAGCAGAAAGACTGGTTCAACGAGCGTCTCAAGGAACACCTCACTTGGCATTGCACCACGCAACTGCCGGGCTATCTCGATTGGCTCGATCGCCTGCAAACGATGGTCGAGAGCAATCAGGTCACCGACGCCGCACTGCAGGCGCGGACGGCGGAGGCCAAACAAGCCATCGCCGAAACCGCGAAGGAAATCACCCCGTCGGCCATCCAATTGCTGCAAGGCCTGGACGACAAGCAGGTGGCCGAAATGAATGATGCGTTTGCCAAGGATTTGCGCAAACGCCAGCAGGAATACCTCAAGCCCCCGCTGAATCAACAAATCGCCGAGCGCGGCGCACGCATGGACAAGCGCTTGAACGACTGGCTCGGACCATTGAGCGCAACTCAGGAACAACGAGTGATGGCCTGGTCGACCGCTTTGGGTGATCAGAATACGCAATGGATCGCCAACCGTGAGCATTGGCAGAAGCAATTCAGCGCCGCCGTGGCGCAGCGCAAAAGTCCCGAATTTCCAAAGAGAATCGAGACGCTGCTGGTCAATCGCGAAAGCTTGTGGACAGCCGATTACCGCAAGGCCTACGCCGATACTGAAGCGCAGGCGCGCGCGCTGGCGGTGGATTTAATGGCCGAGAGTACGCCGCAACAGCGGCAGCGGTTGTTGAAGAAGATCGAGGGGGTGCGTAAGGACTTCAATGACCTGAAATGCCTCAAGGCCGTGAAGCAGAATTAGAAGATCAAAAGATCGCAGCCTTCGGCAGCTCCTACAGAGATCCGTGTAGGAGCTGCCGCAGGCTGCGATCTTTTGATTCAGGCGATCTGGGCTTTTGAGGCCACTTGGTCAAATGTCGCCTCGGCCAGCGCATCTTCCTGCTCATCCAGCACCTGACGCGGATGGTCATTGCCGGGAATGCTGCTGTCGATCAGGCTCAGCAGGCTCGAACCGCGTTGCGTCAGGACAAAATTGTTGCCGGTGCTGCCCTCTTCATCCGGACGCGGCGCGATGTAGCCACGCAACAACAGCAAGCGTTCATAGTCGCAGGCCAGCGTTTTCAGATGGTCAAGGTTGTCGATCGGCTCGCCGGCGCTGGCTTTCGCTGCGGCATAGTCTTCGGCGTAGGCACGAGGGGCAAAACTATGGCCGGCGCTGTTTTGCACTTCATGCAGCAAGCGCTCAATCAAATCCCAGTTATAAGTCGTCATCCTGATTCAACCTCCGGTGCGCGTGATTTATGGCGCGTTCATAGGTTGTGACCGGAGCCGCTCGCAGCCGTTCAGCCGCATGTTGCGCGACGACCGACCGGCGGTCTGTCGATTTGCCGGAGGGTTAAACGACTAGTCTGAAACAGACGGTTTCAACCCCGCAGGAGAAATCATCATGAACGTTGAGAATCATCCGGTGGTATCGCGCGAAGAATGGCTCGCCGCCCGCAAACAACATCTCGCCGACGAAAAAGCCTTCACCCAACAACGCGACCGCCTCAGCGCCCAACGTCGCGCGTTGCCATGGCTGAAAGTCGACAAGGATTACCATTTTCAAGGCCCGAGCGGCGAATTGAAACTGGCCGATCTGTTCGGCAAACACAGCCAGTTGATCGTTTACCACTTCATGTTTGCCAAGGATTGGCAGGAGGGTTGTCAGGGCTGCTCTTTCCTCAGTGACCATATCGATGGCGCCAACCAGCATCTGGCGCATCACGACATTGCACTGGTGGCTGTGTCCCATGCGCCATTCAACGAGTTTCAGGCGTTCAAACAACGGATGGGCTGGAAATTCGACTGGGTGTCGTCAGAAGGCTGCGACTTCAACTATGACTTCGGCGTGTGCGCCCGTGCCGACGATGTCGCGGCGGGAACGGCTACCTACAACTACGAAAAAACTGACAGTGCCGAGGAAGAAATGCCCGGGCTGAGCGTGTTCTATCGCGACGCAAATGGCGACATCTTCCATACCTATTCAACCTATGCCCGTGGTCTCGACATGCTGGTCGGCGCCTACAACTACCTCGACCTCACGCCCAAGGGCAGGAATGAAGACGAGATCATGGAGTGGGTTCGGCATCATGATCGATACGAGACGCAGCCCCCCTCCGGTTGCTGTCATAGCAAATAGCCTGATTGTGCGTATGGTGCTGGTCGCAAGCACGATCAGCGCCGCTATAATCCGCGCTCCTCCCAAACATGAACGGCTGCCATGTATCGTCGTCTCGCTCTGATTCTGTTCGCCTGTTTCGCTCTCGTACTCATCAGCATTCCAGTATTTTTCGTCAAGACGTCTTACAGCCCGGCGACGCTGATTGCGTCGGCGTATCAGGAAGGCATTTTTGGCAAACCTGATCCGGCGAAAGCCACTGAATGGTTCCGCTACGCGGCCAACAAGGGCGATCCCATTAGCGAATACCAGTTGGCAAGACGGCTTCAGTACGGGCAAGGCGTCGAAATCGACACCGTGGCCGCGCGTAAACTGTTCACTCACTCAGCCGACCAGGGTTATGCACCGGCTCAGCACTTCATGGCGCTGTTGGCGCTCGCCGGGATTGATGAGCCACAGGACTTTGTCAAAGCGGCCCACCTTTTATCGTTGGCAGCAGCACAAGGTTATGCGAACTCGCGAGTCGAACTGGGCTACCTGTATCGATCAGGAACTGGGGTAAAACAGGACCCTGCCCGAGCATTCGAACTGGCTGAAAAAGCCGCGGCCCAGGGAAATGACCGCGGGATCACGTTGTTGGCAACGATCTATCTCTTTGGTGAAGGCATTCCCCAGGATCAGAAAAAAGCCATCGAACTGCTGCAGCAGGCGGCGGCACTCGGCGAAGATCAAGCCGAGGAAATGCTCGGTGGTGCTGCGCTGAACGGGATCGGCTCGCCAAAAAACACCGCGACCGCGCTGCAGTGGTATACCAAAGCGGCGGAGCATGGCCGCAAGACCGCGCAGTTTGTGTTGGGCCTGCTCTATTCGGGGCAGGACGGCGGCCCCAATCGGTTGTCCAGCCATTGGTATCTCCAGGCGGCCCTTCAGGGACATGCCGTTTCTCAAGTCACACTGGCTGCCCGTCTCGACAATGGTTTGGGTTTCAGCAAAAGCAAAACCAAGGCATGCGCCATGTTGCGAGTAGCGCTCAAACAAGACCTGCCCGACAATATTCGTCAGCCCATGCAGCAGCAACTGAAAACCGAAGAAGGGGTTTTGAGTTCGCAGCAACTTGATGAGGTGGCGTCGCTGGAAGTACTTTATTCGACCCCGGAAGGCATGAAGCAACTTGAAGGCGAGTTGGTGAAACAAGGCTGAGCCGTCTATCCCAGTGAACTTTTTTGCTCATTGCAGCCTCAACCGGTTAACCCGCCTTAACCGGAACTGAGGCCCTCCCCATGAAAACCCTGATCAAGCTCACTCTCGCCGCCACTCTTGCCTGTGCCCTGCCCGTCTGGGCCTGTACGCCGGAAGAGGCCACCGCCAAACGCGAACAACTGGCCAAGGAAGTTGCCAAGCTCACCGAACAGAATCCGGCCAAGGCCAAGGAGATCAATGCCGAGTTGCAGAAGATGGATCTGGGCACGGCCAGTGCGGATTTGCCGGACAAGTGCCAATTGATTGATCAGCGGTTGAAAGAGCTGGATTCGGCCGAGAAAAAAACCGAGGGCTAATAGCAAAATCAAAAGATCGCAGCCTGCGGCAGCTCCTACACAAACCACGGAGGAGCTGCCGCAGGCTGCGATCTTTTGACTTTGAAAATGCATAAATGCATTTATTTATTTGCACAAACGCATATTCATGGCTAGGGTTACATCGAGCAAGGAGATCGGCACCCGCTATCGGAGATGGCAACCCTTTAACGCCGATCGCTCTGTAATACCGCAACACCCACACAAGCTGGACGCTTGTTTTCATTCATGGAGGATTGAAAAATGCTAACCACTGAAGCAACACACTTTACCGCCGAGACACTGCCAGGATGTCTGCTTGGCCGATTGCTCGACCCGCAACTGGTCGAGGTCGAAGCGGCTGAAAAAATCAGCGCCCTCGCCGCTGGCAGTCTCAACTTCAACATGCAGCAACAGACTCAGACCAACTGGTGCTGGGCCGCCGTTTCCGCCTCGGTCGGCAACTATTACGGCACCGGCAACTGGACTCAGTGCGGTGTCGCCAGCACCCAGCTGGACCGTAACTGCTGCAATCAGCCGGGGCCGTGCAACGTCTACGGCTACCTGGATTCCGCTCTGCAAACCACCCGCAGCTACAACGGCATGAATCAGGGTTCGCTGCAGATGTCGGCCATCCAGAACCAGATCAGCATGGGCCGCCCGGTCGGTCTGCGCTGCGCCTGGTACGGCGGCGGCGCGCATTTCCTGACGATCTACGGCACCAACGGCGATTACGTTTTGGTCGCCGACTCGATCTACGGCTATTCGACGCGTGCGCTGAATGCCTTTCCCCGTGCTTACAACGGCGGCGGCAACTGGACTCATACCTACTTCACCGTGAAAAACTAGGAGGGCGACATCATGCAACTGACTTATCCAAAGGCGCCTTCCAACGGCGTACAGACTTTGCGCCCGGCGCTGCAAGCCGCGCTGCAAACCCAGGGTTTTGGTGCCAATCGGCAGTTCGCCAATGCGGCGCCGGCGAAGATCAGTCTCAGCGAGGCCTATCGAGGCTATTCGCTCAGTCTGGATGACCTGAGCAACGGCAAAGGGCTGAAAGACGCACGAATCGGCGACTGGCATTATTTGGTGTTTGCCGATGGCGTAACGATTGCCGATGCGCAACTGGCCGAGGTTCGCGGGCATGTCGAGTTCGCCTCGTTGAACCATGGCGATCACGCCGCCGCTGCGGTAGGTGCGCTGAAACTGGCGGAACAAGCACCGCAGCTCCAGGGCAAAACCGTCGAACTGCGCGTGCTGTTCGTTTCGGCGCTGCACGTTGTCGCGATCTGGCTGCATGGCGACGGTGAGGATGTGCTGATCCCGATCGAACCGACGCCGAAAGCATTCGGGGTCATGCAGCTGCACGGCGAAGCGGCATTGCTCGCTGCCTTGAAACCGGCAGCTGATCAAGCCAAGCGACGCTTCGACGCGGACACCAGCGGTCAACTCGGCAATTGATGGAGGAAAAAAAAACCCGGACATTGTCCGGGTTTTTTTATGCACGCTTGAAACGCCTTACTCAGCCGCAGGCTCTGCTGGCTTGCGGCGCTTGAGCGGTGCCATGCCGTCGCTGCTGACCAACGAGTCCGGCTTCGGACGGTTGGCGCTCTTGCGCTTGGTCGGCGTCTTGGCGGCAGTTTTCTTCTTGTCGCCCTTGGCGTCGGTCTTTTTCTTCTTCACGCCAACGGCTTTGCCCGAGGCCTTGACCTTCTTCGGCCCGCCGTAGACGCCTTTGACTTCCTTGATGGTGCGGCGCTCGAAGCTCTGCTTCAGGTAGCGCTCGATGCTCGACATCAGGTTCCAGTCACCGTGGCAGATCAGCGAGATCGCCAGGCCGTCGTTGCCGGCACGACCGGTACGACCGATGCGGTGCACGTACTCGTCGCCGCTGCGTGGCATGTCGAAGTTGATCACCATGTCCAGACCATCAACGTCCAGACCACGGGCGGCAACGTCAGTGGCCACGAGAATCTTCACGCCGCCTTGCTTCAGACGGTCGATCGCCAGTTTGCGATCCTTCTGGTCTTTCTCGCCGTGCAGCACGAACGCTTTGTATTCCTGAGCCACCAGGCGGCCGTAGATGCGGTCGGCCATGGCGCGGGTGTTGGTGAAGATGATCGCCTTCTGATACGTCTCGTTGGCCAGCAGCCAGTTCACGATCTGCTCTTTGTGCTGATTGTGGTCGGCGGTGATGATTTGCTGACGGGTGGTCGAGTTCAGCTGGCTGACCGCGTTGAGCTGCAAGTGCTCAGGGTTGTTCAGCACCTTGGCGATCATCTCGCGCAGGCCGGAACCACCGGTGGTGGCCGAGAACAGCATGGTCTGCTGACGGTTCGGGCATTCGTCGACCAGACGCTGGACGTCTTCAGAGAAGCCCATGTCGAGCATGCGGTCGGCTTCGTCGAGCACCAGTACTTCGACTTCTTTCAGGTCGAGGTTGCCGGCGTTGAGTTGCTCGATCATGCGGCCCGGGGTGCCGATGAGGATGTCCGGCACTTTGCGCAGCATCGCGGCCTGAACCTTGAAGTCTTCACCGCCGGTGATCAGGCCGGACTTGATGAAGGTGAACTGTGCGAAGCGTTCAACTTCCTTCAAAGTCTGCTGGGCCAGCTCGCGGGTCGGCAGCAGGATCAGCGTCTTGATGCTGACGCGGACCTTGGCCGGGCCGATCAGGCGATTGAGGATCGGCAGAACGAAAGCGGCGGTCTTGCCGCTACCGGTTTGCGCAGTCACCCGCAAATCACGCCCTTGGAGCGCCAGCGGAATGGCCGCGGCTTGCACAGGCGTTGGCTCGACAAATTTCAGCTCGGCCACAGCTTTAAGCAGGCGTTCGTGCAGGGCGAATTGGGAAAACACGGGTGCTACCTCGAAGATATGCAAAAAAACAGCTGCATAGGTTACCGGTTTCGAGCGCTCAGGCCGAGTTTCTTTATGCAAACGGACGCAATCAGTGGCTTTTTTGTTGCTCGATTTGTCTCCAACGGTAATACACCGCGTCTTAAATGCTCTAATCGCCCATCGCGTCTTACAGAAGAATCGTTGCTCATATGGATTTCAAACAGCTCTGGCTCAACGCCCAGGACCTCTGGGGCACTCTCGAACAGCATCCGCTCTTGCAGGCCGGTCTGGCTCTGACGGTGTTGCTGGTCATCGCGTTACTGCTCGGACGAGTGGCGCGCTATCTGATCCTGCACGCCAGTCGCATGCTCGGTCGCCAGCCGGCGCTGCACTGGATCAATGATTTTCGCCACAACAAGGTGTTTCAGCGCCTGGCGCAGATGACTCCGTCGCTGGTGATCCAGTTCGGCCTGCATCTGGTGCCGGAACTGAGCAAGACCGCCATGACCTTCCTCGGCAACGTGGCGTTGTCGTTCACCATTCTGTTTCTGCTGCTGTCGGTCAGCGCCCTGCTCAATGCACTGCTCGACATCTATGCACGCACTGAGCATGCGCGCACACGCTCGATCAAAGGCTATGTGCAACTGGCGAAAATGGTTTTGTACGTGTTCGGCGCGATCATCATCGTCGCGACATTGATCGACCGCTCGCCGCTGTTGTTGCTTTCGGGTCTGGGCGCGATGTCGGCGGTGATTCTGTTGGTCTACAAGGACACTTTGTTGTCGTTCGTCGCCAGTGTGCAGTTGACCAGCAACGACATGCTGCGGGTTGGCGACTGGATCGAAATGCCGCAAGTCGGCGCCGATGGCGACGTGGTCGACATCACCCTGCACACAGTCAAGGTGCAGAACCACCCGTGAGCTCCGCTCGTTTGACAGAACCTGTGAGCTGAACTTGAATGGACACGTACCCTCCATTCTGGTCGCAGCCATGCAAACGCAAGATGCCAACCAACAAGGTCACTACCTAAAATCACGTTGAAAAATGTGCCGCTCTGGGAGCCGTGTGCCCACGCTGACGCCACTGAGTGGATATGCCCAGATACCCATACTGTTGCCGCCGCCCCGGATGAACCATACCCCGTACGCCCCATTCACCTGACGGAAGCTAACTGTCCCCATCTCCATGTAATCCTTCAACCCGACGGCGCGCTATGGCGAGAGGGCAGTCTCTACCTATTTGAGAGAATCACCGAGAGGGGAGACAAGGAAGCCACCGTCTCCAGTGCAGCGACCGATCTTTGCGACTTCATGAACAAGCTTCTTGTCCATGGAAGAGACTTTCTTGACTTTGATGGCGCTAAATTCAAGCGACCCACATACTTTTACAAGTCTGAGTTAAAAAAGCATATCAGCTCCGGCGAACGCAGTAGAAGCTATTGCAATCGGGAACTAGGTGCAGTTCAAGGCATGTATCGCTGGCTTGTTAACACGCGCGGATTCAAGCCTAAGCAAGATATGTGGGAGAGCAAGTCACGCTTCGTCAATTACGTTGACAGGCACGGAGTCCTTCAAACGAAAGAAGTGATCAGCACCGACCTCCTCTTCAGGAACACGAAAAGCGTAGCGACCGGTCGTTTCATCCAAGACGGCGCGAAGTTGAAGCCGATCTCCAGGGACAACCAACAGCATTTGCTGGATGCGTTGATAGCTCTTCAAAATCCTGAAATGCTTTTAGCCCACCTCGTGGCCCTCACTTCGGGAATGAGGGTTCAGTCGGTCTTGACGCTTAGACACAGCTCCGTGAAAAGAGGGGTAGGACAACCAGGTGACAAGCACAAATTCGCGCTCTACGGAATAGAGATGGGTAGGGGGCATCCCGTTGAAGCGAAGAATGGCAAAGAGCAAACAGTGTTACTTCCTGCATGGATGCACAACCTTCTGGAAATATACATTAACTCTCCACGCCACCAGACAAGAGCCAAGCTTTCACCCATCCAGAACCCGGACGACCAATATGTGTTCCTGACTCGGACAGGTAAGCCATACTATGTGGCAGAAGCCGACCAAAAGCTTTTCAACTTCAGCAATGAAAAAGGTTCTGCTCTACGACAGTTTTGCAAAAAAGTGATAGCTCATGTGCAGATGAAGGACAAGGACTTCACATATCACCTGCATGACCTGAGAGCAACATTTGGCATGAACCTACTTAACGACGATATGAAAAAAAGGGACGAAGGCAAAATGAACCAACTTGAAATCCTAGACCATCTAAAAAATAGATTAAATCACGAGGACATTAACGTGACCATGAATTATTTACGGTTCTATGACGAGAACCCTGAACTCCAACAAGCTCAGTCAGACTTCGAAGTACATCTCGAAAGTCTGGTTCGAACGGAAATGCGAAGCCATGAAAAACTCAGGCCGGATCTGCCATGAAATTTTCGCCCATGAAATCTCTCAGGACGAGTTTCAAAACCAAATTGATAGTGCCCCTATCCAAAATCTCATGCTTCACTGCGAGTCTGATCGCAAGCTTGATATCGGGGCGTTGTGCTACGAAAAGAAAAACTACCAGAGTCGGTTTTCGCCCAAGCCGGTAGATCTCAGTACTCTGCGTAATGAGCGCATCGAGCCACTGCGCGCCTGGTGCTCCCAGAACGGTGCAACCTTTCATGAAGAAGGTTCCGGATATAGTCTCTATCAATCAGGGAGCGAACTTGCGCGCCTGTGTGTTTGGTGCGACGAGAATGGTCACGAGAATTTTTTAGTCGATCCCGTGGCTTACAAGTCAGCCCTGGATAGCTTTACTGCCTATCTGGAGAACAGCCGAAGATCTAATTCCATTGGCGTGTACACTGCAAATAGGCTGCAAGCACAAGCAATCATGTGTGGGAACATCTTCTTCCCTGGCGCACCTTTAAACTTCCGTGCAGATCTACTAATAATCTCCAGTCCTCGTGGCGAAAAAAATAGCACTCGAACGCCATCGAAGGAGGAAATGGCAGCGCATTTGACTTCCTGCCAATACATATTCGATGGCTTAACGGATTTCTTGGTAGAAGCACGGCCATTCCCACACCGCGTCCCATACAATGACACTTACGCACTCATTTCGCCGGTAGAATTTCCTATCATCACCCCAAACATGGCAACACAAGACAGACAGAGCTTGTGCAATTTGAAGTAGGGTTATGGCCCTCAAAAGCGAGGGCCAATTTCGATGCTTACCGCTTGTGCATGCTGTTGGCGGAGTTGACAAGAAGCAGGATTGTCGAGGCGGCCATGTGAAGCGTGTAGTGCACGATGTGAGGCTCTACGGTCTTCACCTCAAAGCCCTGACCATGCCCTCAGTCATTATTTCGAATGGCTAGCACCGTCTTCCTTGAGAACTTCCAACAGGTCACCGTACATATCGCCTAAGCATCGGCCCACTCCCAGTCATCCTCCATGCATGGCTCGCGAGCAAACGGCTGACGATAACCGGCAGCCAAACGAACCCTCTATTGCACTAAAGGTGGCTGGAATAATTTCCTCACCTTATCCATCAGTTGGGCATCGCAAAACCTTTCCATGTCCAAAGTGGAAATCAGGGCTTGAATCTGGGCTTCGCTTCCGAGCTCAAATGACATGATTTTTTCAATCTGCTCTGGCGTCAAATAACGCGCTAAGTACTGGAATGGGTTAAGACCCAGGGGCAAGTGGCCCAATATCATATTCCAGCTCATCCTTCGATTTAGACCGTCATGAATTCGCTTGTATTCAAAATACCGCTTCAGGATCTCAGCATAACTTACTAGCACCACGCCCTTATGCCATTCATAGAAAGCCTTCACCTGCTTGGCGTACTCAGCCAATGTGGCGCCAACATCAATAAATTTCTCAGAACTTTCGATGAATGCTTTAGCGTCAGACGTCCACCGGCCCCAAGCCAGTAGATCCTCACGGGTCACGACGAATCGTGCGATGCGACTTCCTTTCTCAAAATCGTAGTCAATCCTCCAGTTAGCCTCAGCAATTCGCCAATGAGAATTATAGTTCCGAAGATCTTGAAGAAACTTATGCAGCCCGGGAGTGGAAAAGCACGCCCCCAATTTTTCAGTAAATCCCGCCACAGGATGTTTCTTGTGAAACACCCTTGAAACCTCAACCAACGCCATCACGGATGTCGTGGAATAAAATAGCTTTCTCTTTACCTCCCTGGTGAAATGCTCGGCATTCGTCCTATTGGTCGGTTCCCAAAAGCCAGGATCTTGTGTTTTTTGCGCAAACAAATTAATTATCTGAAACAAGTCCTCCGCACTACTTTTAAATATCCAGACAGTATCATCTAGTTCTTTAATTGCCTGCCAGAGCTGTCCCCCCTCGGTCTCCTCGATCGAAATCCGAGCATCCGTAAACTTATGCATGATCGCAGAACGGATATCGTCGACAGACCATGGCTCAGGAATAGTATCGAGATGACGACTCATAGAATCCTAATCAAATGTTTGTGTGCTTTGCGATCAGCTTACACCTGAATAGTGCCCACGCAACATCTGGCACCTCTCTGGAGTTTTACTGAGCAGATTCCCTACGGATAACAACCATTAGCTGAGCGGTAGGCCGGGGGCAAGGTTTTTTTGCCTAGACCAGCATGCATCATGAGGAAAACTGTTCAGATCCATTGACTTCCTGGATCTGGGAAAGCGAAGCTGCAGACGGGTCGTGCGTGAGGTAACACCGATGAAATCGAATCGAACTGAGCTTGCGTTGATTGCACGCGGTATCAACAGCGATCTGGCAAGACAGCTACGCCTTCAGGGCCTGCACCTGAAAAAGCTTCAACTGATGCCCCTTCCTGAACTGGAGCGTATAGGGCTCAGCGTCGAGGACATCGCCTCCGTGCAAAAGGGTGCAAGACCCCCCATCCCCTTAGCCGATCTTATCAAAGTGCTGTTCGCCAATCGTTGGTTGTGTTGTGTATGCCGAGATTCTAGCCAGCCGATCGTCGTTCATCACATTCATCCCTGGGCCGAGAGTCGCGACCACTCGCCAACCAACCTGGCGGTTCTCTGTAGCCCTCACCACAGTGAGGCACACACCATGCGCGCCCTCAATGTGAGCCTTTCAGATGAACGCCTCACTGGGTTGAAGGCCAGATGGGAAGCGGATGTTCAGCGACTGGATCGTCTCGACTTGCACAAGGCAACTCAAAGTCAGGGATGCCACTGGTGGTATTTCAATCACCTGAGGTTATTCGAGATGGCTGAAGAAGGCGGCGTCGCTTTTTCTAGCCTTCCGGGCTACACGGAAACCTTGGAAGCGGATTCCATTACCAAGCAAGGTATGGCCGTCAAAAACACATCAGAAAGATACCTACACAGTGGTGCCGGCGCTCGCCACCTCTATCTCTACATGACCCATATGCTCACAGCGGTGCTGAGGGGTAGCGTCGTAAGAAACATTTCAGACGAGCTAGACCGGGGAAAACTGTCGGCCTGGATAGTCGAGGGTGATCTAATCCTCGTGCAGGGCCGTTATAGTTTTGGTGAGTGTGGCCCTGCAACAGTCAACAGTGACCCAGTAATAGGAAAGCGCTGTGTAAATAGTGTTGAGATTCAATTTGTCCTTGACCGGAACGAAGGAACTTCCGTATCAGCACGCTCACTATGGCTGAAAGGATCAATAGAGGTCGCCTGCCTGATTAAGGTCAACCGTCGTGAGCGGGTCATGCAGAAAATGGTAATCACCGGCACTGTCTTGGCCATAAGGAATGCTCACCCTGACCTCAAAACTAGAGATTACGATATAAACCTGTATAAATCTGGTCTCGCGGGTATAGTTTGCAGTGAAGACGATGAAGACAATGAGGACGACTTAATTTAAGCCTGTGAAATGATTCGCCTACCGTTTCTAACTATCTCAGGCCAGCTTTCGAGAAACCGCTTCCTACCCAAGCTCCGGCAAGAACGGTGGCGGTTTAGGTAGACGGGATCGACAATAAGCGAGCGGTAAACGCCAGGCGTACTCGATGCTCATCAACGCTGACGTGTAGCCTGATAAACGATAACCCAGCACATAGCTCCAACATATTCATCGCCGCCTTCTTCGATGAATATTTTGTACGCTTCGCCAATCGTGCCCCCTGGCCGCTCATTTCCAGCGTTCCGCAGGAAGCCATCCCAATTTAGGATTAACAATCTGGTTCTCGATTACCGCCCCAGAGAGAAACCCTTCCTAAATCCTAAAAAATTAGCATTTTATTGAATATGCATCCAAAAGAAACTTAAAATTACTAACTGTTGGTTCGTATACCTGCCTTGATACCATCGCACCATCAGGGTGATGCTGAATAGGACTATCAGACTCTACATCGTAATAGTTATGAGCAACCCCCTTAGCATTTATAACATTACCCTTGAGAGGGATGGCGGCATAAGGATTATAATACACTTGAAGTCCATCAAGATGGGTCTCCCGATGATAGGACGAATTATAGATATGCACATCAGAACCAGCCACAGTATCACCAAAATCAATTCGAGTAGAGATCAGATAATTCGACGAACCCAACTTATAACCCTTCACCCCCATACCCCTCAACCCTTCAAGAGCGAGAAACTCACTCTTACTGAACTGCCTATACCTTGTAGTCCTAACAATCCTTTCAACACCGCTCTCCACTACCGCCTTGCCAAAAGTACCAGTAGTAGAAAAAATTACCGCACTAATCTCCTTGTAAGAGTCATTTGTAAATATACCCAGCTCAATTGGCGCACCCGATGGTTTCTTAATGCGTGAAATCTTTCGCTGCCTTCCTGTTTGGAAAGCATGCGCATCAGGAGGCTCTATGCCGAAAAGCACACGATTGATTACTTCGTTATTTTGCGTGAGCGACAAATCACTATCGAATGGAGCGATGGCAACTACAAACGGCCTGTGCTGCACGTGATCGAGGGACGAATAAGGAAACTTCTTCCCACTGACGCCAGTGAAGAGATCTTTTTTATCTTTTAGCTTCCCCATAAGTTTAATGGTACAGTGATCTCTAAACTTTTTCTCCTTAAGGTAATTTTCTTTGGGGGCAGCAGCGCCCGGGCGATCGGATATGACTGCCTCAATACTGAACTGAGTACCGCTTGGCGTACTAACGCAAAAATCTGGGCTTCCTTTCGAATAGTCTACGGAAAAGCCAAGATCAATGATCATCTTATTTAGATACAACTCCCAAAACGCGGAGTTAAAGGTAGTTTGAAACTCATTGATAAATTTCGCTTGCTCCCCAGCTCTATCCAACAACCCTTGACCCCATGACTGGATCACATCCCTCACTGGCGCGTAAGTAGGATCACCGGCGATCATTTTGAAAGACTCATGGAGCCTATTTGGGGGCAGCTTTGTTTTGAAAAGATCCATCTCAAATGCCTACTGAACTAAATATTTCAACGGGGAGGGTTCGGGAAAATCTCAATCGCGGATTTTAAGAATTATTTCCCCCGAGGAGTAATTTATTTTCGACAATGCCCGTGCCAAGGCTCTTAATCGTAGTGCCACGCGAAAGCAATGCCCCCTTCCCTCTTGGCCAACCTCCGCTTTTGCTCAATCAGACCTTGGTCAGGTTCAAGCCTGACCCCAACTCAGGCGACATCTACTGACGGGAGTTCTCTCGTCCCCGGTTGCAACAGCGCTACTCGCCAGTAGACTGCTAGCTTCGAAAAATTTTGGCATGAGCACCGACTACTGCTCTCACCGCATGGCTGTCCGACACCATAGCCGGGAGGTAGCAAGCCTGCTGGAACCATCCAGCGTCTGCCTACTGCCAACAGCATGCAAGGATTCGCGATGCCCAGATTCCTCAGCAACAGCGCAATACGCCTCCTGGAAGCCAGCCAAGAATCTTTGGCCTTGGCGCTGCATTGCCTCGGCACACCAAACCGGGGAAACCTGAGAGTAGAGGTAGCTCGATACTCACCTGCAATTGGACTGATCGGAGCCGCTGCTGAACAGGCGTTGGCTGCCATCATTGTGCAGGTTCGGGGCGATGAAGCGCTGGCCACATCTCCAACGCAGTACAAAAGTGCTCGACAGATCTTGTCTGATATGAGGGATCTACTCCGCGCACCAATCCCAGCCAGCTCATTTTTGACCGCAGGTGTGGACAACCCTGCTCAGCATCGCGAGACGATTCTTCAGGCGTCAGAAGGGTTCTCGGTACTATTCACCTACAGGGCAACAGGGCTTCATGCTGGCCTTGGTGTTTCTCGGACAGTAACACTGAAACAAGCATTCAAGGTTTACGACTTCCTTGAGCTGCTAACCAAGTCAACGCGCATCCGACCTTACATGGATCGACTGCCCATACCGCCGGATGAAATCATTGATCAGAATGTGCTGATAGATGACCTCATACAGAAATTCCAGAGCAACGATGCCATGACCGAGCGGGTCAATGCCTTGCGGTCTTTGTTTCTAATCCTACCTGAGGTACCTCAGGAAGCACCGGAGTGGCTTGAAGCATTTGATCGCTCCGTGGTCTCGCCCCGCCCTGCAGACATCACCTTGCTATTAGAAACTCTTCAGCACGCGGCCCCCATGAGATTCCGCCGTATCAATGCAGACGGCCAAGCACTGCCGGTAGTTGTCCGACCAAACGACCCAAACGCACTGCCTATTGCCTTGCAGGATATGCGACAGGCCTTCGGACATGCACGTGAGCAATTTGGAGCAGATGTGGGCAATGCAAATGGCCGACTTGATCAGGGAAACCTGGATCTGCCCCCAGAATCGTTCCTTCTCGACTTATGCCTTCAGGGCCCTGAACAGCTCCGCGAGACCCTACAGAGGCAAACACTCACAGGACAGGAGGTCTGGCCATTCGTTGCCACCGCGTTAAGCCAACAGGGCACAGAGCGACCCTACTGGTTCCTTGTATCGATGGTCGACGACATCGGCCAGCTAATAGGCCAGCTCCGCAGAGCGGTGGCTGTGTCGCGTCAGGATCAGTTCAAGGAGCGCTGTAACGCAGCTATCAGGGCCCTTGATGCCAAACGACAGGAGCGCACACTTGCACCCGCTACTGAGATTGCAACCTTCACGGTCGCACAAACTGCTGCAGCTGAAGCTGCACGGGATAACATACCCGACTTAATGGATCGCAACGATGGCACTGTTCGTGAAGCCTCATTGGAGACAATACCGCCACTAGCGGCTTTCTACGCTGGTGAATTCACTGCAGGCCAAGCTTTTCCTGCGGTGTATGCATCTGATAACCCAGCCTCAAAGAAGTACTGGACTCGCCAGCTGCTCATAGCAGCAACGGATGCCGGTGATCGCTCAATGCTCATCACAGCCCTGCGAGAACCGGAGTTCGCCAACCTAAAAACGGATGCGCGGAAAGCGCTTCGCCTGGTGGATATCCTGACGTTTGGGCCGAATATCGAACTTGGTTGACCTAGGTGAGCTGCCAGGCACCCAGCTATCCCGGGAGGGCTGGGGATAGGAAAACGCTACCAGTGCCATGATGGTGGCGTGCTAAATGCCCGGTTGGCGGTGGTAGGATCCGCTCAACGATATCGGAGCGTCTCCTGCGCATGCCTCGAACCCAGCAAAACCTTACCAGCCTTAGAGACGCCTTCAGCCAGATCCTAGGCAATCAGAAAGACCACTACACGGATACACGAATCCCTGAATTGCTCTTCAGGCTGGGTCTGGATGATTGCACGGAGTACAACTCCAAGAGGCGGCACCTTGAGAAATCAGTAGAAGCTGCTGGTGATACTCAAATGGTGGCCGCCGCCCAAAGCGCTCTAGAGCTACTGGGCTTCGACGTTCATGAGCGAGACCAGCTTCAAGAGCTTGTGTGGGATGATGGCACAGCACCTGTGATCCCTGGTCGCTACCGTCGAGAGCTGGCAGAAAAGCTCAACACTCTCGACCTGTATTTGGACAGGGCTGCGTTCGAACAGGTGCTCAGCGAGTTCTGGCGAATCGACACAATCTCGTTCGTGGACTTGCTCCGACCAACCCCAACACTCCGCCAGGAGATTGTCCGTCACTACATCGAGAATCCCGACTGGGATGCGGTGACGCTCTTCGACAAGCTCGGTGCATTTCAATCATCGCACGCCCGGTTTGGCCGATTCGTCGAAGCCCTGGCTTCGTCGCGGGTGTTGCCCAACGAACCCGCTCAGAGAAAATTTATCGGAATCGTCAACGATATCCTCAAAGCATGTGGAGTCCACATTGTCGTAGGAATGGGAGAGGATGCGTTCCTGACCGCCTGCTTGGCCTACGTGGGATCGGGAAAGCAGTCATCCCCCAAGAACCTCATCTTCGCTTCCACGACGAAGCCCGACCTGCGCCTTGGCAATGCGCTGGACAATGATATCGAAGTCGTCACCGGCATCGAGGACGTCCTGATTTATGACCGCCCTATCGGGAGTTCCGGGCTCCTATGGCGCGAACTCCAGGCTTGGTATGCCCAGACCTATAGCGTCGATGAAGGCCAGGCCAAGAATCGCCTGTATCAACGCCTGAAAGCCTGCCTGCCACAATCATCGCCCCCTCAAACGCTCGCCTTCACCAGCTTCTTCAAAGCCTTTACGACAGCGGTTCCGGAGCTTCCGGTCTTGCTGCCTGAGGTCTGGTTTCATTGGGATCCCCTGACGGTCTCACGACGCGGCAAGGAGGCCTTGCTGAGGTCGCGCATGGACTTCCTTCTGTTGCTTCCGGGCGGTGTGCGCGTTGTCATAGAGGTTGATGGCAAACACCATTATTCCGCCCCTGACGGACGCTCCAGCCCCCGCCTCTACGCCGAGATGATGGCCGCTGACAGGGCTCTGAGGCTGGTGGGATATGAGGTTTACCGGTTTGGGGCTTCCGAGCTCCTGGAGCCCAATGCCGAGGAGGTGCTGATTGGGTTCTATCGCTCGCTGTTTGAGCGGTATTCGTTGTACACGGCCCCATGACTCAGGGCTTACCACACACTAGCGCGGGCGCGATCAGACGCTTGTTTGGACTGCTAGTCAGGCACAGGCACAAGTCATGATGGGAGGGGTGTAAACCAAAAAAATGACCTGTAAAGCATGGAGGTTTACAGTGCATTTTTTGAGTTTACAGCTTGATCTTACTGGGCCCGATGGGGGTCCTGTTTGATGGTTATGAATGACGTAAAGCCATGACGTGCAACCTGGCGCACATGGGCATCAACCGATACCGTTCGAACCGACCTGAGACTACGCTGCTGCAGGCCAAAGGATGAGAAAGCCGATCACCACGCCATGGGCGTGTGACCGACAACTCACACGATCGAATCAGCCTCTTAGTGGGAAGAAACCATATCTCCCTATTTTTTTGCTTTTCGTGAAATGCTGATAATTCATATGAGGGATGAGCGCCATATCAGGCTCCTTGTTCTCAAATATAATGACTTGAGAATCTTTGAAGTTATCAGCGATATCCTGATAGAACGCATAAATCACATCCGCTGCTACTTCCTCATCATCTTCCTCAGGCTCCGGATCCCCTTCCTTGTATGTGGTCAGCGGCGAATCCAGCACTACAAACCCAGGGTGGCGCCCAGAAAGCTTCAGCAGATTCATCAGCCCCAGAGCAAATGCAGAGGAAGCAATCGCCCGATACCCTTTGCCGAAATTGCCTCTCTTACTTCCACCAATGGTGATGTCACGCGCACCGAAATCGAATTCCACTGGGGAGTGATTCGGGAAACTCCAGCGCTGCAAGATATCCTGAATCTCTTTCACCAGAGGCTTGGCAGAGTCCTCAAAGCTTTCAGGGGTATAAGTGTTTTGCTCCTCAAGCAGGAGAACACCCAGTCGGTTTAACTCCTCCCTCAGCTTGGCCTTATCCTTCACGAGTCTATCCAGCACCGAGTGATCGTGCTTAAGGCACGCAGCGAGCTCCTTCAGGTCACTCACTGCCTGAACCAATCCCTGGAGCTCCGAGGTGATAACCTTCTCAACTGCCGCGATGGACGTCTTGGTGCTCTCAGCGCTTGAGGTGTTCCGCTCAATCGCTGCCGTCAGAGATCCCTGGGCTTCCGCGAGCTCGTGGATATTCTTCGAAATTCGATCCAACTCGAAGGAGACACCTTTCTTGACGTCATCTACGTCCGTCGTACATGACTCGGAGTCGAAATGATTCCCACAGGTTGGACAAAGCACCGCGTCCGCACCATCAAGCAGAACTGCCGCCTGCTCAATGCCCTGAAGGCGCTGGCGATCTGATTCGTACTTCTGGCCAAGCATGTCAAATCGGCTAAGCAGAGCCTTGTCTTCAGCAATTTTGCCTTCGACCAGCTCCAGTGCGGTGATATGGTTAGTCTTCTGGGTGAACAGGTCTTCACTCGAATGGAACGCGCCTTCCAACTCCTGCTCAGCCAGCTTCAGCCGAAGCGCGACCTGGTCGACAAACGAGCTGAGCTTCTGAAGTTCAAAGCTTTCAGCGGCATCATTTCCTGGATAAAACTGCTTGATAATTCCTTCTACAGCAGTAGCCTTATGTCTCAATGCCCCCTTTGATTCCAACTCCTTTTTAGCCTGTTTAACCCCGGTATCGTCTTTACCCGTTAACAGTAGCTTCAGGATGGATTTTTCCATAAACCGCTCATCCTTCTGGCCCGTACCTAAAGGAGAGTACTCAGCCACGATTCGCGTCTCATCCATCAACAAGACATTCTCAAAATAACGAAGAGAGAATGAAGCATTATTTAGCGATTCTGTCCCTTTCAACAAAAGTTTCCCATTCAACCCCAACCTGTGCAAAAACTGGTTGGAAATCGAGTTCATTTTCTTAGGGTTGTGCTTAACCCCTAAGATCAAAACCTTCCCATCTTCATCATAAAGTGTAGGTTTGGAGCTTTCTGAAAGGTGCCTCTCGATGGTAAAGGAGCGCCCATCATCATGCACAAACTTCACCTTGAGCGTGGTGTAGCCCTGCGACTCCTTGATGGACTTCGGTGGTGTATTTGAACCAAGGGCGAATTTCAAGCACTGTACAATGTATGACTTACCGGTATTGGAGCCACCCTGAACAACGTTCGCGCCCTTTTCAAAAAAAACAGCAGCATCTCTCAGGTCAGGGCCACTCACAATAATACTTTCAATAAACATCAGATCGCCCTTTCAACTTTATAAATGGTGCGACGTTGAATCGTGAGATAATCAATATTCTCTTCAACCCATGACACATGCCGCCTGAAACCTGAGTGATACTCAGTAGTTAAGTTGGCGGCAAATTCACTGCCTGCCGTGGTGATGGAATATCGAACGCCATGTTCATCAACCTGGGAAGTCATCAACCCTTTCGCGGTAAAAAGTTTGATCGCGCCAGGGAAGATCTCCCGTCGTCGAACCAATTCAGCTAGACGATTAATCATCATTGGATGCAGACTCGGTTCTCCTTGAAAGTCACCACTATAAATCGATGCGTAGTCAAAGAAGATCAGCTCATCCAGATCAAGCGCCCTGGTGAGGCCAGCAAGCAGCAGAACAATACGCGCACCAATTTCAACAGGGCTGTTATATAAATCTTTCGGCTTCATGGCTTTTTCTTCTTCACCCATGTGAATTTACGATCGTTCACTAACTGATGACATAACCCCTTGCGGTCGGCGACTTGCAGGAAATGACGCAGCGGATGAGAATCGTATTGTACCTTCGTGGAGTGCTCGGTCACTTTGAGAAACCGCTGCAATCCATCATCGTGTTTCTGGTAAAAAACAGTGTCTATGCCATCATGGCATTCTGCTTTGAGTTTGTCGTAGCAGCCAGCAGGAAACCCATCGCGGGAAAATGCCTCCAAGTATTCTGCACTGAAGAAGTGTATCCTAGCCCGATCCATAAGGCGTTCATACTCACCCTCCATAACGCTTTTAAATGTATACTCAGCCCCATCCGCTTCTGAAAATGCGTCCAAGAGAGCCTCGATATAAACTTTCTCGTTATCAGCGACGATCGCTGGAGCAACCTCTGGGACTACCGGACGCTTTAGGTGATAACTACCGAATCGGGACGTGTGGTATGGCGTCCGCGCATGCATCTTTATCAACTCCAGCGAAGACATCTCATCAACAAACGAAAAGTCGATGCTCTTTAGATAATCTAGCAAATCCCCCTCTAGAGGTATTGATTCTTTGCTGGTGATTTTATTCTTGCACACTTTGTCCCAGCGCTTGATTAGCTCACCCTGAATCCTGGACTTTTTGGTGAATATACCCATGCAAGGCGCGCTGCACCCTTTCGGTGTTACAAAGCGATACTTGCGTGGCAGGGTGTACTCTTTTTTCCAGGTGTAGTAAACGAGCTTTCCCAGTTCGGCTGCGACGTCGGCAATGCTCAGCTTCTCTTTGTAGTGCTTACATTGAAAATTGTCCCACCCTGTTGCGAACTTGGAGATGACATCACGCCCCATGTCACCCCCGCCGCCACACAGCGTTACCGAGTCGTAATCCTTATCTAGATAAGATACGAATTCGGAGGTAAAAACCTCCCATTCAGACGCCGACATAATCTGCAGACGCTCTAGTGGCTGAACGGGTGCCCCCTTCTCCACATCCAACGCTGTGAGCTCGAACGCAGGGGCAGGCGGAATATTGATGGGTTTCTCGCCAATTGACATCAGCTACACCTCCGAAAGAGTGCCGAGCTTGCGGAGCTACGATATGAAAAGATCATAAGTTGATATCGCGTTCCAGCTGACGCCCCCGGATACGATATGGCATATCAGCAATAATTTTGCTCGGATCCTTCCGCAAAGCACTCGTAAGTTTCTTCAGGAAACGCTGATTCAATTCCATGTTTCCCGCTAATTCATCAATGATGATATCAGGGTAAACATCAGCGCCTTCCAGCCCAATTACCAGCGCCGCGCGAGCTGCGCCAATGGGCTTGTCCATCGCATATTCGACCAGATCAGCGGGATGAAAAACGTACTCCTGCTGTTCCTGTCCGTTTTCCTGTCCTGTTTCCTGTTCCTGCTCACTCATGCATGAGTACCTTGGTTGTTGAAATGTTGTTCGTATGGATTCTTCGTTGTTGGGCTTTCGGGGATTTATGCAGACGCTCGACAAATCGCAGGCACGACGAATACTCCCAAGTAGTAGCCTCGGGATGGGGTGGTTTCTGTCTGCGTTCCTGTGGCGTGGCTGATCCATGCCGAGCTCCTACCGCCCTCCTCCCTCGGCCAAGGTGGCTGGGCGTCCGAGTGTCCTTGTGCAATGGCACAATACTATCGTTAATGCGCCGTGATGGGGAACCCGATAGACAAGTTGTAGCTGCGTGGGAGGGTCGTGTGAGGCTCTCACAGGAGGAAGGCTCATGGGGCTGCGGGCATTGTGGGGTGGCGGGCTGTCCATCGATCTAGGAAAAAATGAACAATGGACAGAAAATTTTAAGCTACTGATTTGAATAGACTTGGGATGTCCATTTGGAGTTGTAGCTCACGCGTACAGAGTGGATGCGAGCAAACGTTGCCGAGTCCGCAGAGTGAGAATTCCAAACGGTACCCGTTACGCAGGCAACGAAGATCAGCGGCGCCGCGACAGTCCACGCTGCCGGGCTGCTCTACTGGGGGCTCGAAGACTTCAGGGCCTTCGCCGCGCATGCATTACAGGTGATCAGGCACTTGCGGACAACCTCCTTCGAACAGGGTGACCTGGTCTGGCAGGCTGAAGCCGCCGAGCAACTGAAACAGCAAGGCTTGGATTTTGCCTCCATCTGCAAGCGCTTGATGGCCAAGCCTGTTGTGGAGTGCATGCAGGTGGTCTAATCGAGCCTGCGGACGGGTGTACTCAGGGGAAGGCTAGCCTTCCCCTTTTCGATTTTGGCGCCATTGGCCTGCGTCAAGCAAAACCCTATGAGGGTTCAAAAATATTCAGGCCAATGAAAAGTGCATTAAATGGTCAGAAACGTAGGCTTATCAAAGTCTGTGTCGTACCGCAGACTCCGGTAGAGTGAACCATCCTCCCATGGTGGAGTGGAAAACGAGTCTCCTATGTGCCAGTCAATTTGACTAGCACATGCTAATTCGGCTTGTGCGAGAGGCTGATAGGTAGAGGCCAGCTTGAATCGTTCAGTCATCGCTGAGCTAGTACTTGGATGCCAGGACTGGTCAAGCAAGACAGCTCGACTTCTTAGCTGTTCAATTAGTTCGTGACGCTGCCTCGCATCAAGACACTCTACAAAGTAACCTATTACTGCGTAATCAAGACAGCTTGATGAAATCGAAAACAGATGTTTAGACTTATCTTTAGCATCGAAATCCCAATCTTTCCACTTATTGAAAGATGCCTGCCATAGCCGCTTTCGCTCCTTTAGGGCCGCCCTCTGTCGAAAGACTGATAGCGCCGATGCTACCGGCTTCCTAATCATATCAGGCGTAATCATAGACATCGAGCTAACATATATATCGAGCGCCCAGCCCTCAGCATGCGCTAGCGCACTTCCTAATGCCTCTTGAATTTGAGGGTAGCGAGACGGATACTCATTTATAACCGATAACCACCGTGACCACTCTGTAGGACTTTTGGAAGCTTCCCGCAACAACAATTCCCATTCGTTAGGGGAGGACGGTATATTTCGACTAGCATGAGTAACAGAACGATGAAAAGCCCAAAATTTGAATGTCCAGTTCTGGCTCGCTACTGCCAACGGCATGATTTTTTCAATAGGGGCGTGATGCGTGTAGGACGCCACTTCAAAAAAATCTTTTTCACCTTCGATGAGGCTCTGCAGGAGGGGTACATTATACCGGTGCAGTGCAGCTGCTGCCTGAAGCTTTATTGGTGAACGATAGTCCATCCAAAACTGGTCGACTATCCACTCTACCGACCTCCAATCCTTATTGGCAATGTCCTCCTTAATTTCACGGACATGGCTATCACTACAATAATGCCTATTAATAACTTGCTCGCTATCGACATGACTTTCCTTGATCAAGCTGGCAAGAGCAGCAATAACCTGCTCAGGAAGAACGGGGTTTATCCTGTAAATCTCGCCCCATAGTTGATCATCGCAATCAAGAGCCGCCGCAACTGCTAGTAATTTTGCTAGATCTGCCTCAGGCCTTATCAAACCACAGGGGCAATCGAAAATCTCTCGCACAAGCCAGCAAAATAACCGATCAAACTGTTCAGACTCCCCCCCCTCGAAGTACTCTCTGCCATTCCACAGAAAAGGGAACTCACCAACTAGGTTATCAAGCACCAATTCAAATGCAGCCTCGCCATATTCAAGAAGTGAGAAACCAAGCGTTTCAGGTTGCAGAGGTTCAGTACCAGTAATTCTATCCGCGATGCCAACTAAAGCCTCTTGCTGCTTCATGAGTATTTCCATATCAGGTGTTCAGGTTTAGCACTTTGATTCCAAAAACTCTGGAAAGCCTGCAGTACGGGTTCAGGATAGGTTACCTCTTGAACAATACAATGCTGCGCACCAATGTGATTTATCGATGCACCAAGAGACCATACTCGTGTGCGGCCTCGGCCTAGACCTGGGAAGATTAGAAACCTATCATGAAAGCTTTTCTGAATACCCCAGCTCATGCGAAATTCAAGCTTCATACATGGCGAGCCCGTAAAAGCCTGATTCAGTAATTCTTGCTGAGCAGTTATCCATTTCACGCGATCTGTCGCGTCAGCTGGGTCGGCCTCAGTTAACTCGTCGTCCGCATCATCTGAGCAGTCCGGACGCATCTTTGATGGTTTAGCAGACGTTAACCCCCAGAGCTGAGTCCCCGCGTCAGTACAAAAAGCAAGAGTGTTGAGAATGTCGTTTGCCGACAAGTATGGATCCCATAGGTAGACTGCCCCTTGGCTGACTGAGCGGATCAGTACGCGCAAGTCATCCAACGCTCGAAGCCTCTCATCTTGCCTATTACTTCCTTCAAGTCCATATTGCAAGAATTTACGAGATGCCACCAACTGCTTCATCTTTGCTTTCAGCTGCCTTATTGCTTTCCAATCAACTTCCTCAGGGTGTCGTGGTTGCCGATGATTTCGCCATCCCCCTGAGGGTTCCATCAGCGCGATTTCGTGTGTTTCGACGTCTCCGCTAGGGCCAGTTACTCTGAATCGCCTTGGCGCCTCCATTCCACTACTAGTTTGTGAATAAAAACGCCACTTCCCTCCTTGTGCAAACGTAGTTGACGCAGCAAGGAGGAGGCTGTTTTCCACATCCCAGACCGAAAACTGCAAATCCCCGGACGCTTGCGGTATATCTATCACCTTTACACCCTCGCTCAATTCAAAGCGAGTAAGGCAAGAAATTATACCGTCATGCTCAATACGATACTCCCCAACTATAGCTCGTGGGGAAACGACAGGACTCCAAGCCAAGCATATCTCAAGCGGCTTGTTAGGGCGCCGACGAAACTCGGCAAGCAATGCATTGGCAGGAATTTGGAACAGCACATCGCCTATGCGATCAGGGACACTTGCAAGGTTCAGCGGAAGCATCGTCACGAGCCACTCAGACAGCTCTTCGAAAAGAGCCTCTTTACGAACTAAATCCACCAATCTCGACTTACCCTCATCCTTGAGTTCAACAAGGTATGACCCAGACCAATAGTTATTCTTTAAAACGGCGTTAAGTGGCACCTCAATCCGCGAGTCCGGAGGGCAAAACACTGGTGGAGCAGCTACTAAACTTCCAACCTCCAGAGCAGGCTGCCCTGGTGGCGCCCAAGCCCCACTACGACCATAAGAGCGGAGACTTGCCATAAGCTCACTGATATCCACGGGACGCTTTGAAACTCTAAAACTCCACCCATCAAAGCCCTTTAGCTTTTTTGATTTTGCATCTAGAAAAGGCGACTTCGGTGAGATTGGCTTTTCACCCTGTTCCGCCACATAAATGGAGAAGATATTTCGTACAACTTTCTTACCATCCGAATCGGTACCAAAAGCGATGACTTCAACTGCTTCAAACCATGTAAACTGCCCCAATATACCCGGAGCAATTAAATCGTTTAATGCACCAACTGCTTCTTTAATATTCTTTAGCCTAGCCTGAGCCATTATCCCCCCAAAATATTTTGCCTTGCTCGCGATTACCGCACCCCTGCCCCAGCTCGACTTGGTCGATCAATACCGTAACTCGAACTAACATAGGCCGTTATGACCGGCACTCAAGATCTGATTTAGCCGATCACCGTGTCATGTGACAGGTGGCCGAAATCCTGGCAGTGTCGAATTAACCTCTTACTGGAAAGAAACCACATTCGAGGTCAACGGGATGAAAAGCGTATTCCCGATTACGTCCCTGCTTCTGATCCCGCTCACTCATGCATGGGTACCTTAGCTATTGAAATCTTGTTCGGCAGCGCGACTCGTCAAATCTCAGACTCGACGAAGCCTCCCGGATTGATGCTTCGAGATATTGTCGGTGTGTTCGGTGGCGCAGCTGATCCATGTCATGCTCCTACCGCCCTCCTCACCTTTCAGGCGAGGGTTACTGGGCATCCGGGTGTCCATACGCAATGGCACAATACTATCGTCATTGCGCGTCTCTCGGAAACCAGATGGCATGCCACTGCGGCTACCGAGAGGGCGTGCGGGGGGCTTATGGATTGCAGGGAGGAAGGGTGTCCATGGATTTGAGGAAAAATGGACAATGGACAAAAAATCTTAACCTGTTGATCTATATCACTTCTCCATGTCCATTTAGGGGAAGAGCTCACGCGTACTCGACTTCGACAAGACCATCGTTTCGATTCCGACCTGGCGCTTGATGTCCGAGTCGTTCAAGAACTGGCGCGGCATGCAGCAATCCGGTGGACGTCGAGTCAAACGCAGCCTGTTCATCGACGCCAGCGGTGTACGGTTCATCCGCGACGATGAGGAGGAGAAACTCTCGCAGGTGCACCTGCTGACCGACTACATGAGCCGCAAGAAAGCCGAGCTCAAGGCTTGGAACGAGGCGCAGGGCAATGTCGCGGCGATGTCGGCGAACCGTCGCCGGATGACCAACATCGGCACCTTCCGGGCTTACGCGTTGGCGTATCTGAAGAGTCACCCGGAGATTCAGCCGAACATGACCTGCATGGTCCGCCAGATGCAGACCACGGCGCAGGGCATTCCGCTGGAAATCTACTGTTTCACCCGTACCACGGCGTGGGCCGATTACGAGCGGATTCAGGGGGATATTTTTGATTATCTGCTGGCGGTGCTGCCGGAGTTTGGCTTGAGCCTGTATCAGCAGCCGAGTGGTGGGGATTTGCGCTCTGGCCTGCTGCCGGCGGTGCTCGGCGCGGCAAGCATCCCCGAGCCGCAAAAACACCTTATGTAACCCACAGATCAAAACTGTGGGAGCGGGCTTGCTCGCGAAGGCGTCAGGTCAGTCAACATAATCGTTGAATGACACACCGCTTTCGCGAGCAAGCCCGCTCCCACAGGGATATTTTTCAGTCAGGGGTTATGCGGTGGTGGGTGATTTGCGGATGCCGAGGCGGCTGATCCACACGGCGGCGAGGATGACGCTACCGCCGAGGAACAACCGTCCCAATTCCTCATGCTGATTCCAGATCAGCAAATTCAGCAGCAAACCCACCGGCACATGCAAATTGTTCATCACCGCCAGCGTACCGCCGTTGACCATGCACGCACCCTTGTTCCACCAGTACATGCCCAGCGCGGTCGAGACCAGGCCGAGAAACAGCAGCACGCCCCACTGCAGCGGAGCTTCCGGCAGGAAGTTGGCTTTGCCGAACATCAGGAATGCAGGCAACACCACCGCCAACGCGCCGAGGTAGAAGAAGCCGAAACGCCGGTAATGCGGCAGATCGCTCGGGTGTTTCGCCACCAGATGCTTGTACATCACCTGCCCGGCGGCGTAAGTGAAGTTGGCCAGTTGCAGCAGCAGGAAACCCATGAAGAAGTCCGGGTTGATGCTGTCAAAGCGAATCACCGCCGCACCACCCACCGCCACCAGTGCGGCAACCAGCGCCCACGGGTTGAAGCGGCGGTTCAAGGCATCTTCGATCAACGTCACGTGCAGCGGCGTGAGGATGGTGAACAGCAACACCTCAGGCACCGTCAGCACGCGGAAGCTCAGGTACAGGCAGACGTAGGTCACGCCGAACTGCAAGGCGCCGATCATCAGCATGCCGCGCATGAACGACGGTTCGACCGAGCGCCAGCGCGTCAGCGGAATGAACACCAGCCCGGCCAGCACGACACGTACCAGCACCGCGAAGTAACTGTCGACATGACCGGCGAGGTATTCGCCGATCAGGCTGAAGGAAAACGCCTGGATCAGCGTGACAAAAAGTAGATAGCCCATGCTCGCCCCTAATTCGAATGGCGGCGACGATAGCGGGTTTTGCCTGCCGCAACCAACACAAATCCCCGTGTAGGAGCTGCCGCAGGCTGCGATCTTTTGATGTCGATTTTAAAAACCAAGATCAAAAGATCGCAGCCTGCGGCAGCTCCTACAGGGGATCGGTGAATCCCGGGCAAAAAAAAGCCCGATCTCGCTAATGCGTTCAATCGGGCTACAGCACTCAGGAGCAAAAAGTGCAAAGGGAGGTTCGATGCGCGTAGAGCCTTGAAGGGGTTGCGCCAGGTCACTTAAACAATCGGCGATTATCTGGCGATTAACATATCAAGCGACCTGGGACAGCTTGGCGTTGGCCTGGTTGAGGCCTTTCTCCTGGAAATCACCGCCGAGGTTCATGCCTTCGGCGTGGATGAACGTTACGTCGTGGATGCCGATGAAGCCCATTACCTGACGCAGGTACGGTTCCTGATGATCCGCCGGGCCGCCGGCGTAGATGCCGCCGCGAGCCGTCAACACGTAGGCACGCTTGCCGCTGAGCAGGCCTTGCGGGCCGGTTTCGGTGTACTTGAAGGTCACGCCGGCACGCAGCACGTGGTCGAGCCAGGCTTTGAGGGTGCTCGGGATGGCGAAGTTGTACATCGGCGCGGCCATCACCAGCACGTCGGCAGCCACCAGCTCATCGGTCAGTTCGTTGGAGCGATCCAGCGACGCTTGTTCGCTGGCGTTGCGTTGCTCGGCAGCTTTCATCCAGCCGCCCAACAGGTTGCTGTCCAGGTGTGGCACCGGATTGACGGCGAGGTCACGCACAGTGATCTGATCGGCCGGGTGCGCGGCTTTCCACTGACGGATGAAGGTCTGGGTCAGTTGACGGGATACCGAGTCTTGCTGGCGGGCGCTGCTTTCGATGATCAGAACGCGGGACATGTTGTGTAGCCTCCATCCGAGAATGTTGTAGGTCGATGGAGTGAAGGTTAAACAGAGCCGAATCGATGAAAAAGCGCAAATAATTGCTATAACACATCGATAAATTCGTTTATAAGCTGACACATACCCTTGTAGGAGTGAGCCTGCTCGCGATAGCGGCGTGTCAGCCAACATTAATTCATCTGATAGACCGCTATCGCGAGCAGGCTCACTCCTACAGGGGGTCGACTGTTATTTCGGGGTGCAGGTCAGTTCGATGCGCAGCTTGATGATGGTGCGGGTGAACTTGGCCGTGGCGTTCTTGTGTTTGCCCGCCGGTACATCGATGTTGCGTGTACGCGGTGCTTCCGGGCCATTGCTGAATTTCGCTTTGCACGTCGCATCGACATCACCGTAGTTGGCCACCCGGATCGAGCCGATGTCGTTATCCGTGTCGTAGGTTTCGTAGTCGATTTTCATGCCGTTGAGATTTTTCTGCACATCGATCGGGTACGCAAAAGCAGTCAGCGGAAGCAGCGCCAGCACCACACAACAGAATTTTTTCATTCGGCAGTCTCCATGAGGGACGGCCAGCTTAGGACAAGAGGAGCTATTGATGAAAGCGCCCCGCGTGACCCTTGATCAATGGCGAACATTGCAGGCCGTGGTCGACCATGGTGGTTTTGCCCAGGCCGCCGAGGCCCTGCACCGTTCGCAATCGTCGGTGAGCTACACCGTCGCCCGCATGCAGGACCAGCTCGGCGTGCCGTTGCTGCGCATCGACGGGCGCAAAGCGGTGCTCACTGAAGCGGGCGGCGTGTTGCTGCGCCGCTCGCGGCAACTGGTGAAACAGGCCAGCCAACTGGAAGACCTCGCCCACCATATGGAACAAGGCTGGGAAGCCGAGGTGCGTCTGGTGGTCGATGCTGCGTATCCAAGCGCGCGGATCGTGCGCGCACTGACCGCGTTCATGCCGCAGAGTCGTGGTTGCCGCGTGCGTCTGCGTGAGGAAGTGTTGTCGGGTGTGGAAGAAGTGCTGCTTGAGGGCGTGGCCGATCTGGCGATCACCGGCCTGAGCATTCCCGGTTACCTCGGGGCGGAATTGAGCGACGTCGAGTTTGTCGCCGTGGCGCATCCCGATCACCCGTTGCACCGGCTCAACCGTGAGCTGAGTTTTCAGGATCTGGAAACCCAGATGCAGGTGGTGATCCGTGACTCCGGCCGCCAACAGCCACGAGACGTCGGCTGGCTCGGCGCCGAACAGCGCTGGACCGTAGGCAGCCTCGCCACCGCCGCCACATTTGTCAGCAGCGGCCTGGGTTTTGCCTGGCTGCCACGGCACATGATCGAACGCGAATTGAAGGAAGGTTCGCTCAAGCTGCTACCGTTGGATCAGGGCGGCAGCCGCAACCCGAGTTTCTATCTGTATTCGAACAAGGACAAACCCTTGGGCCCGGCCACGCAAATCCTCATCGAACTGCTGCGCACCTTCGATACCCTGCCGCTGGATGCGCCGTACGCCGCCCCTGAACAAGCCTGACACGGAGTTCACCGATGGCCTATTTCGAGCACGAAGGTTGCAACCTGCACTACGAGGAATATGGCCACGGCACGCCGTTGCTGCTGGTGCACGGGCTCGGCTCGAGCACACTGGACTGGGAAATGCAGATCCCGGCACTGGCCGCGCATTACCGGGTGATCGTCCCGGATGTGCGTGGCCACGGGCGCTCGGACAAACCCCGCGAGCGCTACAGCATCGCCGGATTCAGCGCGGATTTGCTCGCGCTGATCGAACACCTCAAGCTTGGCCCGGTGCATTACGTCGGGCTGTCGATGGGCGGCATGATCGGCTTCCAGTTCGCAGTCGATCAACCGCAATGGCTCAAGAGTCTGACCATCGTCAACAGTGCGCCTGAAGTCAAAATCCGCAGCCGCGACGATTATTGGCAATGGTTCAAGCGCTGGAGCCTGATGCGCGTGCTCAGCCTCGCGACCATCGGCAAAGCCCTCGGCGGCAAACTTTTTCCGAAACCGGAACAGGCCGATTTGCGGCAGAAAATGTCCGAACGCTGGGCAAGAAACGACAAACGTGCTTATCTCGCCAGCTTCGATGCGATTGTTGGCTGGGGGGTTCAGGAACGACTTTCCCGAGTGACCTGTCCAACCCTCATCGTCAGTGCCGACCGTGACTACACCCCCGTCGCACTGAAAGAAACCTATGTAAAACTGCTGCCCGATGCGCGGCTGGTGGTGATCGCCGACTCGCGCCACGCCACCCCGCTCGACCAACCCGAACGCTTCAATCAAACGCTGCTGGAGTTTCTCGCCACAGCCGAAAATCAATCTCAGGATCACTGACCCATGCTGAAAAAACTCGCCCTCGCCGCTGGTACCGTGCTGTTTGCCGCCAACCTGATGGCTGCCACGCCAGCCAAAGCACCGCACGTGCTGCTGGACACCACCAACGGCCAGATCGAAATCGAACTGGACCCGGTCAAGGCACCGATCAGTACCAAGAACTTTCTGGATTACGTGAACAGCGGCTTTTACAACAACACGATTTTCCACCGTGTGATCCCGGGCTTTATGGTCCAGGGCGGCGGTTTCACTCAACAGATGCAGCAAAAAGAAACCAAGGCTCCAATCAAGAACGAACACAAAAACGGTCTGGCTAACGTTCGTGGCACCTTGTCCATGGCTCGCACTTCCGTACCTGATTCGGCGACCAGCCAGTTCTTCATCAACGTCAAGGACAACGACTTCCTCGACCAGGGCGATGGCTATGCCGTGTTCGGCAAAGTGATCAAAGGTATGGACGTCGTCGACATCATCGTCAACTCGCCAACCACCACCAAACAAGGCATGCAAAACGTGCCTTCCGACCCTGTGTTCATCAAGTCGGCCAAAGTCATCGACTAAGCTGTACAGGGCGTATCGAGCGGCGCCGGCCTGATCCCGCGCCGCTCACACTGATAAAAGGAGAGCCCGTACTCCGGGTGGTTATCTGATGCTCTATCGCCGTTTCGAACAACTGATCGACATATTCCGCGACGCTCCGACGGCGTCCCCTCCAGACCGGGTCTGGCCTTTCTATGTTTATTACCTCAAGCAAGTCTGGCCAAGTTTCGCCGCCCTGCTCGTCGTAGGCCTGTTCGCCGCGCTGATCGAAGTGGCGCTGTTCAGCTACCTGAGCCGCATCATCGACCTGGCCCAGGGCACACCCAACCCGAATTTCTTCAGCGACCACGCCCTCGAATTGACGTGGATGGTGGTGGTTGCGCTGGTGCTGCGGCCGATCTTCTTCGGCCTGCACGACCTGCTGGTGCATCAGACGCTGAGCCCGGGCATGACCAGCATGATTCGCTGGCAGAACCACAGCTACGTGCTCAAGCAGAGTCTGAATTTCTTCCAGAACGACTTCGCCGGGCGTATCGCCCAACGCATCATGCAGACCGGCAACTCGTTGCGTGACTCGGCGGTGCAAGCGGTGGATGCGCTGTGGCACGTGGTGATCTATGCCATCAGCTCGCTGGTGTTGTTCGCCGAAGCCGACTGGCGCCTGATGATCCCGCTGCTGACGTGGATCGCCGCCTACATCGGCGCGCTTTACTACTTCGTGCCACGGGTCAAGGATCGCTCGGTGGAAGCCTCCGACGCGCGCTCGAAACTGATGGGCCGCATCGTCGACGGCTACACCAACATCGCCACGCTGAAACTGTTCGCCCACACCAATTTCGAACAGCACTACGCCAAGGAAGCCATCGAGGAACAGACGGTCAAAGCGCAGATGGCCGGCCGCGTCGTCACCAGCATGGACGTGGCAATTACCACCATGAACGGTTTGCTGATCGTCGGCACCACGGCGCTGGCGCTATGGTTGTGGACGCAGTCGCTGATCACCGTCGGCGCGATTGCCTTGGCCACCGGCCTGGTGATTCGCATCGTCAACATGTCCGGCTGGATCATGTGGGTGGTCACCGGCATCTTCGAAAACATCGGCATGGTGCAGGACGGTTTGCAGACCATCGCGCAACCGGTCAGCGTCACCGATCGTGAAGGCGCCAAACCGCTGGAAGTGGCCCGTGGCGAAGTGCGTTTCGAGCACGTGGATTTTCACTACGGCAAGAAGCGCGGGATCATCGGCGACCTCAACCTGAACATCAAACCGGGGGAAAAGATCGGTTTGATCGGGCCGTCCGGCGCCGGTAAGTCGACCTTGGTCAACCTGCTGCTGCGCCTGTACGACGTCGAGGGCGGACGCATCCTGATCGATGGGCAGAACATTGCCGAAGTCGGTCAGGAGAGCCTGCGCGCGCGGATCGGCATGATCACCCAGGACACTTCGTTGCTGCACCGTTCGATCCGCGACAACTTGTTGTATGGCAAACCGGATGCGACTGATGCGCAGCTGTGGGACGCTGTACACAAGGCTCGCGCCGATGAGTTCATTGCGCTCCTGTCGGATGCCGAAGGACGCACCGGGTTCGACGCGCATGTCGGCGAGCGCGGCGTGAAGCTGTCGGGCGGCCAGCGCCAGCGCATAGCGATTGCGCGGGTACTGCTCAAGGACGCGCCAATCCTGATCATGGACGAAGCAACCTCGGCGCTGGACTCGGAGGTCGAAGCGGCCATTCAGGAAAGCCTGGAAACCCTGATGCAAGGCAAAACCGTGATCGCGATTGCGCACCGGCTCTCGACCATTGCGCGCATGGATCGGCTGGTTGTGCTGGAAAACGGCAAGATCGCCGAGAGCGGCAGCCACGCCGAACTGCTCGCCCATGGTGGTCTGTATTCGCGACTGTGGGCGCACCAGACCGGCGGGTTCGTCGGGATCGATTGATCATCGGACCTACAGAGCTCCGCCAGTGGGAGGGGGCTTGCTCCCGAATGCGGTGTGTCAGTACCGAACATTTGCCTGACACACTGCCTTCGGGAGCAAGCCCCCTCCCACTTTACTCATGCGACAACACTGAAAACCGCCACAGCCCGCCAACCACGGGCGCTGGCGGTTTTTTTGTGGCCGCTGGAAATCCGTAAAAACCCTGCTGTACTCAGCCAAGGTTCCGGAATGGAGCCTGTCGTAAGTCTGCAAGGACGCACAACTCGATGCAGTCTCGATAGCACGTCTATCAAGGACTCTCTCATGTCTCTGTTCAAACGTTCAGTTACTGAGTTGTTGGGTACGTTCTGGCTGGTTTTGGGTGGCTGTGGCAGTGCGGTTATCGCCGCGTCTTCGCCATTGGGAATCGGGGTGCTGGGGGTCGCCCTGGCGTTTGGCCTGACGGTGCTGACCATGGCATTCGCCATCGGCCACATCAGCGGCTGTCACCTCAACCCGGCCGTCTCGGTCGGTCTGTTCGTCGGTGGTCGCTTTCCGGCCAAGGAGTTGCCTGCCTACATCATTGCCCAAGTTCTCGGTGCGATTCTCGCGGCAGCGCTGATCGCGCACATCGCCAGCGGCAAGGAAGGTTTCGATATCGCTGCCGGCCTCGCCTCCAACGGTTATGGCGAGCACTCACCAGGCAAATATTCGATGGCGGCGGGGTTCGTCACCGAATTGGTGATGACCGCCATGTTCGTGATCATCATCCTCGGTGCCACCGACAAACGCGCACCGCCGGGGCTGGCACCTATCGCCATCGGGCTGGGATTGACGCTGATTCACCTGATCTCGATTCCCGTCACCAATACCTCGGTCAACCCGGCGCGCAGCACCGGACCGGCGCTGATGGTTGGCGGTTGGGCGCTTGCGCAACTGTGGATGTTCTGGGTCGCACCATTGCTGGGTGCAGTCGTCGGCGGCGGAATTTATCGATGGCTGGGTGAGGAAAAAAACTGATCATCGCGCAACTAAAGAGGCCGCATTAGTGCAACTAACAATGCGGCCTTACAATATTACCCATAGCGCAAAACAAAATATCCTGAAACAGCGAAAACGCTGACAGAAAGCGCTAGACGTATTACCTTTAATCGCGCAAACCGAAGCAACTTACTCAACCCCTAAAACTCGACTCTCTCAAGGATTGAGAAATGAACATTTTAATCAACAGTATTATTGCTATCGCACTGACTACCGGTCTGATGCAAAGCCACGCTGTTGCCGGTGATAACAGCACTAATGTTTACCGCTGCATGCAATACAGCGAAGACTTTAAAATGCACATCTGGAAACTTAAGGCTTTCCAAAGTAACGCCCCTACCGCCGAAGCGTTCATGGAGACCGAGTCCGCCAAGGCACTGGACTTGAGGAAATGCAAGGTCTGGGTATATGAAGATAACGGCACCCACTGGGAGTGGTAAGTAAAATGAAGTATTCCAAAAGTTTCATCACCGCGGCACTGATCATTGCAACTTATTCGGGCTTTGCTTCGGCCATGCTCGCACCAACCGTTAATAGTGATTCGCCGATACAGTTCAACATGGGCGAAGCACTATCTGAAGTTCGCCCCGAACTAAATTGTTCTGCCAACGCTAACACGGGGAAAATCCAATGTGACCGCCCAGAGTTCATATATACCTGTCAGGTCGCAAAAAAACCAAATCTGATGATTTATTATTATTCTTCGATCGCCACTCTTGGGGATTTCAACAAGGTATCCTCACAGAAAGGGTTAGCCAATTGCGTAGCGGGTGCAAGCTGGTAATCGAGTGTATTAATAGTTGAACACGCAAGGCCCGAGCAAATCGTCGGGCCTTGCTGTCAGCAGCTATTTTGCGGTGTAGCGCGCGACGTCAGTGCTTAACCCTGTTTGTAAGGAAGTGCCGCAACGGCCTCCTGCGCATACGCTAGTACACCCGCACGCTCCTGGTGCAGGAAGTCTTTGACCGCAGCTTTCAATCCCGGATGACGCAGGTAGTGCCAGGAATGCGTGATCACCGGTTCAAACCCGCGAATCAGTTTGTGCTCACCCTGAGCACCCGCGTCGAAACGCTGAAAGCCGTGGGCAATCGCATAGTCCATGCCCTGATAGAAACAGGTTTCAAAGTGCAGCCGGTCGAACTCGGCCAGACAGCCCCAATAACGCCCGTAGAAACTGTCACCACCGACCAGACTGAACGCCATCGCCACCGGCCGTGAGCCGTGCCTGGCCAGCACCACCCGGATCGATTCCGGCATACGTTCTGCGAGCAAACTGAAAAACTCCCGCGTCAGATAAGGCGTTTGCCGGCGCACTGCATAGGTGTTGGCGTAGCAGGCGTAGACAAAATCCCACTGCGCCTCGTCCAGTTCGCGCCCCTCCAGCCATTCAAACTCGAAACCCTGCCCTGCCACCTGCTCGCGTTCCTTGCGCATCTGTTTGCGCTTGCGCGAACTGAGCACATCGAGAAAATCCTGAAAGTCGCGATAACCACGATTCTGCCAGTGGTACTGACAGCCGATGCGTTGCAGCCAGCCCGGTTGCTCGGCCATCGCAGCATCGGTGAACGGGTCGGTGAAGTTGATGTGCGCGCTGGAAAGCCCTTCGATTTCCAGATACCCCGGCAGGCTCTTGAGCAGTTCGAAACCATCCTCGACGCTGGCCGCCAACAGCCGTGGACCGCTGACCGGGCTGAAGGGCACGGCAGTCAATAGTTTGGGGTAGTAATCGATGCCGGCGCGGGCGCAGGCATCGGCCCAGCCATGATCGAACACGTACTCGCCGTAGGAATGCCACTTGCGATAGCTGGGTAACGCGGCAATCAGCCGATCGCCTTCGACGTGCAGCAAATGTTCCGCTTGCCAACCGGTGTGGGGGCCAACACTTGCGCTGTCCTCCAGCGCGCTGAGAAACGCATGACGCAGGAACGGCTGGTTCTCCGGCACCAGTGCATCCCAGCTGGCCGGGGCGATTTCTGACAGATTTTGCAGGCGTTGCAACGGCATCGACGGGCTCTCCACAACAGGACTTCAGCGCTCGGCGAGTATCGCCGATTGCGCTGCATTGCACACCCGCATTCGGGCGACAGCGCTCTAGATCAATAGTTCACGGCCATTTTGTATCGTCATCATCCTGCCATCACTGTGCCACTGCGCTGTCATAAACCATCGCGATACTGGCGCCTGTTTTTAGAGCGCCGGGTTCTACCCGGACACTGTTTTCCGACGTTAAACCGTCGGTTGTGCCCAGGATGGTTCAGCCATCCCCTCTCATCTTCGGAGATTGCTATGCGTCTTGCTTCCACGAAAACTGCGGCGGCCCTGTGCGGTGGCCTGTTGCTGGCCATGAGTGTTCCGGCCAGTGCCGCAGTCGACGCCAAACTGCTCGACATGCTCAAGGCTAACGGTTCCATTTCCCAGGCGCAGTACGTAGAACTGCAAACCGAGCTGGCGAAGGATCAGAAGGAGCAGCAAATCGCGCAGCAGGCGCAGCAAGAGACCAATCAACAAGTCGCGGCCGTCGCGAAGAAGAACGACGAACAAAGCCTTTTCGATCAGAAACTGGCGTGGGCTGCCAAGACCCAGTTCAAGGGTGATGTGCGCTTTCGTGAAGAAACCGTGCACAACGATGGCGTGCCCAACAGCAAAGACCAGGACCGTCAGCGCATCCGCGCACGTCTGGGCGCCTACAGCGAAATCAATCCGCAAGTGGACACCGGCATTCGTGTCGCCACCGGCAGCAGCGACGACGCCCGTTCGACCAACCAGGATCTCAACAACTACTTCGACAAAAAGCAGATCTGGCTCGACCTCGGTTACGTCGACTATCACCCTGACGCGGTCAAGAACTTGCACCTGATCGCCGGTAAAATGGCCCAGCCGTGGGTCAGCATGGGCGACATCATCTGGGACAGCGATATCAACCCGGAAGGTCTGGCGGTCACTTACAAGTATCCGCTGAGCGGCAGCACCGAACTGTTCGGTAGCGCCGGTCACTACACCCTCAAAGACAACGTTGACGGCGAAGGCGTGCAGTTCAAACACGACTTGCGTCTCTACACTGGCCAATTGGGTGCGCGTTTCGCTATCACCGACAGCGTGAAAATGACCCTGGGCGGCAGTATTTATTCCTACGACAACGACAAGGACAGCGCCTGCCCGACTTCGGGCACCGTCACCGCACCTTGCGCGCTGGCCGTCAACGGCAACAGCCCGAACGAAACCTTCAAGCTGTATGAAGGTTTCGGTCAGATCGACTTCGCCAACCTGCCGGTACCTTTGGCGATCTACGGTCAGTACGTGAATAACAGCGACGCCAGCACCGATCAGGACACTGGCTGGCTGGCCGGTGTGAAATCGAAACTGTACGGCTTCAACGTCGACTACAACTACCGCGATGTGCAGCGCAACGCCGTGGTCGGTGCCTTCACCGACTCCGACTTCGCCAACGGCTACACCGGTTCGCGCGGCAGCAAGTTGAAAGTCAGCTACGAGCTGGACAAGAACTTCACGCTCGGCGCGACGTACTTCATGGCGAACTCCGACTACACCAACGCCAGCCTGAAGAAGACCGATTCGGACATCAACACTCTGCAACTGGACGCGGAAGCCAAGTTCTAAGCGTTTTACCTCATAGCCAGGCGTGGGCGGAACGATCCCCATCATCCGTTCGTTCCCCCCGCGCCACACTATCCCCCCTGTAGGAGCTGCCGAAGGCTGCGATCTTTTGATCTGTCTTTTTAAAAGCAAGATCAAAAGATCGCAGCCTTCGGCAGCTCCTACCGGGAGATGGTGTTTTGATCTGGTTTTCGCAGATTGCAGTTTTCGGCAGCGCCTACAGGGAGTTGTCTTTGCGGCGCTGTTCGGCCAGGCGTTCAGCCAGGGCGTCGACGCCCTCTTGCGGTTTCTCCGGCATGGCCTTCAGCGTGGCCTGCATCAATTTCATCTGACGAATGAAACGTCGGCAATTGGGGCAGAACATCAGGTGATGACGCACCATCAGTTTTTCCCGAAAGCTCAACTGGCCATCGAGATAGTCGCTGGAACGCGCCACTTGTTCTTTACACGTCAGCATTCGCCGGTCTCCTCAAAATGCTCCACCGTGGCGAAGACTTTCAGCCGCGCACGATGCAGCAGCACACGGACATTGGAGAGCGAGATCTCCAGAAGATTACAGATCTCTTCCAGCTCCAGCCCCTGACGTTCACGCAGCAGCAAAACACTGCTTTGCAGTTCCGACAGACTGAGCAGCGTGTGCTCCAGACACTCACGCAATTCGCTTTCGGTGAGCAGCGCTTCGGGGGTGTCCTGATGCCAGGCGAACGGGGCGATCAGCCAATGCCCATCGCCAGGGGAAAAGCGGTCGTCGTCAATGCCGCCATGAGGTGACGGCAGATCGTCCATCAAGACTTCACGGCGATTTTGCTTGTAACGGCCTTTGGCGGCGTTGGCGGTAATGGTCAGCAGCCAGGTCTTGAGACTGGAGCGGCCTTCGAAGCTGCCAATATGGCGCACCACGGACAGCCAGGCGTCCTGCACCACTTCTTCGACGTGACGTTGCCCGACGATGGCATACGCGACAGCGCGCATGGCGCTCTGGTAGGTGCTGACCAGTTCCTTGAAAGCTTTTTGCTCTCCGGCCAGCAGGCGTTCGAGCAGTTGAGTGTCGTCCGTTGCGGCCATGCATTACCTCTCTAAAAGCAAAAGATCGCAGCCTGCGGCAGCTCCTACAAAGATCAGTGTAGGAGCTGCCGAAGGTTGCGATCTTTAAGGCGCAATCAACGTTTGCGCAGAATCACGCTGCCGATCGAGTAGCCAGCACCGAACGAACTCAGCACGGCCAGCGAACCGGCGGCCAGGTCATCCTGATATTTGTGGAACGCAATCACCGAACCGGCGGAGCTGGTGTTGGCGTAGGTATCGAGAATCACCGGTGCTTCTTCTTCGGTGGCTTCACGACCGAGCAATTTACGCACGATCAGGTGGTTCATGCTCAGGTTGGCCTGGTGCAGCCAGAAGCGTTTGACGTCGCCAACGTTGAGCTTGTTCTCCTCAAGGTGCGCGCTGATCAACTCGGCGACCATCGGGCAGACATCCTTGAACACCTTGCGGCCTTCCTGCACGAACAGCTTGTCGCGGGCACCGACGCCCTCTTCCGCCGCACGGTTGAGGAAACCGAAGTTGTTGCGAATGTTGTTGGAGAACTTGGTCAGCAGTTTGGTGCTGACCACATCGAACTGATGCTCGGAGGTGGCGGTGTCAGCACGCTCGATGATCACCGCAGTCGCGGCGTCGCCGAAGATGAAGTGGCTGTCGCGGTCACGGAAGTTCAGGTGACCGGTGCAGACTTCCGGGTTGACCATCAGGATCGCCCGGGCCTGACCCAGTTGCACGCTATTGGCGGCGGTCTGAATGCCGAAGGTGGCCGAAGAGCAGGCCACGTTCATGTCGAAACCGAAGCCTTGAATGCCCAGCGCTTCCTGGACTTCGATGGCGATGGCCGGATAAGCGCGTTGCAGGTTGGAGCAGGCAACGATCACGCCGTCGATGTCAGCGGCAGTTTTGCCGGCACGTTGCAGGGCCTGTTCGGCAGCGCCGATGGCCATCTGGCAGAGTACCGACCATTCGTCGTTGGAACGCTCCGGCAGGCGCGGGGCCATGCGTTGCGGATCGAGGATACCGTCCTTGTCCATGACAAAACGGCTCTTGATGCCCGAGGCTTTTTCGATGAACGCGGCGCTGGATTCGGTCAGGGCCTGGACTTCGCCGCTGGCGATGGCCTCGGCGTTGTCGGCGTTGAACTGGGCGACATAGGTATTGAAAGACTGCACCAGCTCTTCGTTGGAGATGCTGTTGGCCGGGGTATACAGGCCGGTGCCGCTGATGACGACGTTATGCATGGTCGTTTCTCTAATCTGTTCAGGCAGAAAGTGCTGGAACCGTCGTACCAACACACAAAGGGTCTATTCCCATCCGGGGGATGCAAACCTGGCATCGCTTTATTCCGCTGCGCGACAGGGCCGAAGGCTCTGAGTCGCGAAACCGGCGTTTATGGTCGCGAAGTTTGCCATAAACGCAGGCTTTTGGCCCCTTTCTCAAGCACAACCGCCATTCACTATATGAACTCAACTCTGTGGCGAGGGGATTTATCCCCGTTCGACTGCGAAGCAGTCGCCAACCCACCACGCTCGGTATGACTGATGAACCGAGGTTGTAGGTTTTGGGGCGGCTTCGCCACCCAACGGGGATAAATCCCCTCGCCACATAAGCCCGCTCCCACAGGGGACTTTGTGTATGGCTGCAGGCTCAGGGTTCTACCTGGCTCCACTGTTTGTTCAGGCGTTTGTCGGAGATCGGCGCTTTGGTGCCCAACTGCTGGGCGAACAGCGAAACCCGGTATTCCTCCAGCCACCAGCGGTACAACTCGAGCTGCGGATCGCGCTTGCCTTCCTGCGCGTGCTTGGCGGCGCGGGCCTGGTATTGCGCCCAGAGGCCAGCGAGTTCGCCGCTCCAGACGCGATCTTTCTGCACCTGCGCACCCAGTTTTTCGAAACGCTGCTCGACCGCCTTCAGGTAACGCGGCAGTTCCTTGAGCCACTGCATCGGCGTCTCGCGGACAAACCCCGGATACACCAGATTGTTGATCTGCTGCTTGATGTCGTTCAGTGCCACAGCCTGGGCCAGATCGATCTTGCCCTTGAAGCGCTTTTGCAGCCCGTGCCAGATTTTCAGGATATCCAGCGTCAACCGCGCCACGCGTTCGGCATGTTCAGTCCAGCCCCCGCGTTTGCGCTCGGCCAATGCCGCCAACCCGGCACCATCACGCGGCAATGGGTCTTCGCCTTCGAGAATGCAGCTGTCGAGGCTGGCCAGCAGAATGTCTTCGACCAGCGCATCGACCCGACCCAACTCGCGATAGAGCAGGCCCAGTTCGGTCTGCCCCGGTAACTTGCCACGGAGGAACTTGGCCGGCTCGGCGAGTTGCTGCATCAACAACCGCTGCAACGCGCGACGGTGTTGAAACTCGGCTTCGGCCGGCGTTGAGAAGCGCCCTTCCTTGACCGTACCGCCCTCTTCGACCAGTGCCGGATACACCGTCATCGACAGCCCGGCGATCTTCTGCTGAGTCTTTTCCGCGACCGGCGCGAAGACTTTCGCCTCGACCGGCTGCTGGCTTTTCGCACTTTGCGGCACGGCCAACGCGGCCTGACTGGCTTCGGCAAACCGCGCGGTCAGCTCGGCCAGATCGCGTCCTTCACCAAGGAACTTGCCTTGGCCATCGACGATTTCCAGGTTCATCCGCAGATGCCCTTCGACCCCTTGCTCAGCTTCCGCCCACGCCTCATCGTTGACCCGCGCGCCGGTCATGCGCAGCAATTCACGGCCCAGTGCTTGCGGCAACGAACCTTCGGCAAAGGTCATGCGTTGCAAGGCAGCCTTGATGAAGTCCGGCACCGGCACGAAATTCTTGCGCAAGGCTTTTGGCAAGTTACGCACGAGGGCGATGCACTTGGCTTCGATCAACCCCGGCACCAACCATTCCAGACGTTCCGGCGGCAGCATCGGCAGCAGCGGCGCCGGCACGCGCAGGGTCACGCCGTCGCGCGGGTGATTGGGTTCGAAGTGATAGGTCAGCGCCAACTCCAGATCGCCGATGTGCAGCGTGTCCGGATAATGCAGCGCGGTGACCTCACTGGCCTCACGGGCGAGCACGTCTTCTTCGCGCATGATCAACAGCTGTGGGTCTTTCTGACTGTTGACCCGATACCAGCTGTCGAAGGTCGCGGTCTGGTGAATCTCCGCCGGCAAGCGCGCGTCGTAGAACGCGTACAGGGTTTCTTCGTCGGCAAGAATGTCGCGGCGACGGGCCTTCGCTTCGAGTTCGTCGAGCTGTTCCAGCAGTTGTTTATTGGCGGTGAGGCACTTGGCTCGGGATTGAATCTCGCCGCGCACCAGACCTTCGCGGATGAACAGCTCACGCGAAACCACCGGATCAACCGGGCCGTAATGCACCGGGCGGCGACCGACCACGATCAGGCCGAACAGGGTGATCTGTTCAAACGCCACGACCTGGCCGCGCTTCTTCTCCCAGTGCGGTTCGAAATGGTTTTTCTTGATCAGGTGCCCGGCCAGCGGTTCGATCCAGTCAGCGTCGATCTTGGCGACCATGCGCGCGTAGAGCTTGGTGGTTTCCACCAGTTCGGCAGTCATCAGCCATTGCGGGCGCTTCTTGCCGATGCCCGACGACGGATGAATCCAGAAACGTCGCTGACGCGCGCCGAGATAATCACCGTCCTCGGTTTTCTGGCCGATCTGGCTGAGCAGACCGACCAGCACCGCTTTGTGCAGTTTCGGGTAATCCGCCGGCTCTTTGTTCAGGCTGAGCTGCATGTCGCGGCAGATCAGGCTCAACTGGCGATGGGAATCGCGCCATTCGCGTAGACGCAGATAGTTGAGGAAGTTCTTCCGGCACCAGTTGCGCAGCGGGCTCGCGGTCAATGCCTGGCGCTGTTCTTCAAAACCACGCCATAAATTCACCAATCCGGCGAAGTCGGAGTCGATGTCTTTCCATTGCGCGTGGGCTTGATCGGCGGCTTGCTGACGCTCCGGTGGGCGCTCGCGCGGATCCTGAATCGACATCGCACTGGCGACGATCAGCACTTCCTGCAGGCTGCCGAGCTTGGCCGCTTCAAGCAGCATGCGGCCCATGCGCGGGTCGACCGGCAGGCGCGCCAATTGGCGACCGAGCGGCGTCAGCTGACTGTTGCGATCCACCGCCGAAAGTTCTTGCAGGAGGTTGAAACCGTCGCTGATGGCCTTGCCGTCCGGCGGCTCGATGAACGGGAACGCGGTGATTTCGCCAAGGCGCAGATGCAGCATCTGCAAAATAACGGCGGCAAGGTTGGTACGCAGAATCTCCGGATCGGTAAATTCCGGACGACCGAGGAAATCTTCTTCGCTGTACAACCGAATGCAGATACCCGGCTCGACCCGGCCGCAGCGACCTTTACGCTGGTTGGCGCTGGCCTGGGAAATCGCCTCGATCGGCAAGCGCTGAACCTTGGCGCGATAGCTGTAGCGGCTGATGCGCGCGGTGCCGCTGTCGATCACGTAACGGATGCCCGGCACGGTCAGCGAAGTCTCGGCGACGTTGGTTGCCAGCACCACACGACGGCCCGGATGCGACTGGAAAATCCGTTGTTGCTCGGCCGGGGAAAGGCGCGCATACAGCGGCAGGATTTCAGTGTGTTTGAGCTGAGCCTTGCGCAACATGTCGGCGGCGTCGCGAATCTCGCGCTCGCCCGGCAGGAACACCAGCACGTCGCCGGGACTGCGGCGTTCGCTGCGCTCGTAAGCGGCGATTTCATCGAGGGTGGCGAGAATCGCCTGATCCACCGTCAGGTCATCCTCAACGCGGTTGCCCTCTTCGTCCTGCTCAAGGGTCAGCGGGCGATACCAGGTATCGACCGGGAACGTGCGACCCGACACCTCGACAATCGGTGCATCGTCGAAGTGCTTGGAGAAGCGCTCCAGATCGATGGTCGCCGAGGTGATGATGACTTTCAGATCCGGGCGACGCGGCAGCAGGGTTTTCAGGTAACCGAGCAGGAAATCGATGTTGAGGCTGCGCTCGTGCGCCTCGTCGACGATGATCGTGTCGTAGCGTTCGAGGTGGCGGTCATTCTGGGTTTCCGCGAGCAGAATGCCGTCGGTCATCAGTTTGATCAGCGTATTGGAATCGCTTTGATCTTCAAAACGTACCTGATAACCGACCAGCGACCCGAGCGGTGTGCCGAGTTCTTCGGCAACCCGGCTGGCGACGCTGCGCGCAGCAATTCGACGCGGCTGGGTGTGACCGATCAAACCGTGCTGGCCGCGACCGATCTCCAGACAGATTTTCGGCAACTGGGTGGTTTTACCCGAGCCGGTTTCGCCGGCGATGATCAGCACCTGATGCTTTTCCAGCGCCTTTTTGATTTCGTCGCGCTTGGCCGCAATCGGCAAACTGTCGTCGTAGCGAATCACCGGCAGACTGGCGCGGCGGGCCAGCACCTGATCACAGGACGCCTGCATGCGCACGACCCACTGGGCCAGTTTGGCCTCATCGGGTTTCTTGCGCAGCTCAAGCAACTGCCGGCGCAGCCGGTGGCGGTCGGCAAGCATGGCGTGGTCGAGGTTTTTCAGCAGTTTGTCGATGGAGGGCGATTCGTCGGTCATCGGGTACGCAATTCGGTCGTCTGTTTATGCAGGGGGCCGATTGTCGCAGATTTGGGGAATTTGTGGCGTGTCAGGGGGATTGCAACCCTCACCCTAGCCCTCTCCCGGAGGGAGAGGGGACCGACCGAGTCAACTTTGCCAGCTTCACCGACCTGAACGCGCATCACCGAATCCATAATCGCCAAGCCCTTTCAGGTCGGTGCCTGACGCAAGACACCTCGGTCGGCCCCCTCTCCCTCCGGAAGAGGGCTGGGGTGAGGGTGTTTTTTAAAAGGGCTATTCGTTATCGAGGCCTTTGCGGCGGTACGGGAAGACGTCGATGACTTTGCCGGCGCGAATTGCCTCTTGCAGGCTCTTCCAGTAATCGGCGTTGTACAGCTCGCCATGCAGTTGATCGAACAACTTGCGCTGTCCGGAATCGGCGAACAGGAACGGTGGAAATTCCTCGGGGAACACGTCCAGCGGTCCGATCGAGTACCAGGGTTCGGAGGCCATTTCGTCTTCAGGAGTGCGCGGCGCAGGAATGTGGCGGAAGTTGGCTTCGGTGAGGAAGCAGATCTCGTCGTAGTCATAAAACACCACCCGACCGTGACGAGTAACGCCAAAGTTCTTCAGCAGCATGTCACCGGGAAAGATATTCGCCGCCGCCAGTTGTTTGATCGCCAGCCCGTAATCCTCCAGCGCCTCGCGCACCTGCGCGTCGTTGGCGTTTTCCAGATAGAGGTTGAGCGGGGTCATTCGCCGCTCGGTCCAGCAGTGACGAATCAGCACCGTGTCGCCTTCGACCGATACCGTCGACGCGGCCACTTCCAGTAACTCCTCAAGGCACGCCGGATCAAACTTGGTCAGCGGAAAGCGGAAATCGGCGAACTCCTGGGTATCGGCCATGCGCCCTACCCGGTCGACGCTTTTCACCAGTCGGTATTTCTCGATCACCGTCGCCCGGTCGACGTTTTTCGACGGCGAGAAACGATCCTTGATGATCTTGAACACGGTGTTGAAGCCCGGCAGGGTGAACACGCTCATGACCATGCCGCGCACGCCCGGGGCCATGATGAACTGATCGTCGGTGTTGGCCAGGTGATTGATCAGTGCACGATAGAACTCGGATTTGCCGTGCTTGTAGAAACCGATCGAGGTGTACAGCTCGGCGATGTGCTTGCCCGGCAGGATGCGCCGCAGGAAGCCGATGAACTCCGCCGGCACCGGGACATCGACCATGAAATACGAACGGGTGAACGAGAAGATGATCGACACATCGGCTTCGTCAGTGATCAACGCATCGATCTGAATCCCGCGCCCTTCGCGGTGCAGCAACGGAATCACCAGCGGCCATTGTTCGTCGCGGGTGTAGATGCGTCCGACCAGGTACGCGCCCTTGTTGCGGTACAACACTGAAGAAAACAGCTCGACGGCCAGTTCCGGGTCTTTGCACACCCAGTCCGGCAGGTTTTCGCGCAGTTGCGCTTCGAGGCGCTGCAGGTCGCCCGACAAATCGGCGTAATCCTCGCTGAAACGGTAGTCGGCGAAGATGCTGGCGAGCATCCCCGACAACTGGCCTTGTGGCTTGTAGGTGCGGGTTTGCGCGGCGCGGGCACGGCGCAGGCTCGGGCGCGTGGTGTGGATGAACATGCAGCCATCGCTGATCAGGTCGTGGCTGAACAGTCCGCAGAAAATCGAGTTGTACCAGGTCTCGGACAACTCATCGTCGAAACGCAGGTCGATGACGCTGATGTAGGCACTTTTCACCAGCGGCCAGCAATTGACGTTCATCAGCGCTTCGTCGTCGAAATATTCGCGCAGGCGGGCGATGGTTTCGCCGACCTTCTCTTCATAGAGATTGATCCGCGCCGCCGACGCGGTTTGCGTCTCCTGCCAGCGCGCCTGCTCGAAGCGCTCGCGGGCGCCGTCGGTGATCCGGCGGAAATGCTCGCGGTAATCGTCAAAGCCATCGAGGATCATGCGGGCGATGTCGGTGGCTGGCCATTGCTGCGGCATAGAAGAGACCCTCGGCGTGCGTTTGGAAATCCATGCCTGAGCTTAGCCACGTAAGCGTGCGCAGGTGAAGTGCAATTTCTGCCAAAAGCGCGGCAAGTTCGTACAGCGATCCCGGTAGTAGCCGGACTTGCTCGCGACGGAGCCCTTGAGTTCGACACAGTTTTTTGCAACTGACCCGCAGCATTACCATGCCGATCAATCAGGCGCCTGGCCTGGCGCGGCGCATTGCCGGCGGTGACCTCAGCGACCAGCCAGCAATTGTCGCGCCAGGCGGTTGACCTCAACCGGCTGGTCAGGCGATTTGTGCTCCAGGTAAAAAAGTTAAACGCCCGAATAGCGGTTGCCTTCATCAGGGCGCTCGGCAACACTCTCGTCCCGATCAAGGAAGGAGCCCCGCCGTGAGCCCTGTCGATATGTTCCGTATGTTGTCGCTGGCAGCCATCTGGGGCGCGAGTTTTCTGTTCATGCGTGTGATTGCGCCGGTGATCGGCTCGATCCCGACGGCGTTCTTTCGCGTGTCGATCGCCGCCGCCGGGCTGCTGGTGATTCTTGGCCTGATGCGCATCAGCTGGGATTTCAAAGGCAAACTGAAGACCGTGATGCTGCTCGGCGTTATCAATTCCGGGCTGCCGGCAACGCTCTATTCAGTCGCCGCGCAAGTGTTGCCCGCCGGCTATTCGGCGATTTTCAACGCCACCACGCCGTTGATGGGTGTGCTGATCGGCGCGTTGTTTTTCAGTGAGAAACTCACCATCGCCAAGTTCAGCGGCGTCTTTCTCGGTCTGTTCGGCGTCGGCGTGCTGACCCGTGCCGGTCCCGTTGCGTTCGATCTGCAACTGCTGATGGGCGCCCTCGCCTGCCTGCTGGCGACCACCTGCTACGGTTTTGCCGGGTTTTTGGCGCGGCGCTGGCTGGATCAGGCCGGCGGACTCGATCCGCGACTGTCGGCACTGGGCAGCATGCTCGGGGCGACGTTGTTTCTGTTGCCGCTGTTCGGCTACAGCGTCATCACCGCGCCACCAGCCAGTTGGGGCGGCTGGAATGTCTGGCTGTCGCTGCTCGGTCTGGGCCTGGGGTGTACGGCGTTTGCCTACATCATTTATTTCCGCCTGCTCAGCTCGATCGGCCCGGTCAAGTCGATGACCGTGACCTTCATGATCCCGCCGTTCGGCGTGCTGTGGGGGGCGTTGCTGCTGGATGAGCCGTTATCGATGGCGCATGTGTATGGCGGGGTGTTGATTGCGCTGGCGTTGTGGCTGGTGGTGAAACCTGCTGCGGTAAAACCTGTTGAAGTGAACACCCGGTAGGCGATGCCGCAGGCTCGATCTTTTGATTTCGATTTTTTGAAAGCAAGATCAAAAAATCGCAGCCTGCGGCAGCTCCTACAGGGGTTTACGGAATACGAATGCCAGGCCGATGATGATCAACAGCATGCCCAGCACGCTTAACGCCGCCAGGCGATTGCCGAAAATCAGGTAATCCATCACCGCCGTCACCGCCGGCACCAGATAGAACAGACTGGTGACATTCACCAGATTGCCCCGCGCGATCAGCCGATACAGCAACAGGGTCGCCAGCACCGAGACCACCAGTCCCATCCACAACACCGGCACGATGAAACCCGCGCTGTGTTCAAAGTGGAATGGCTGGAACGGCACGAAGATCGCGCACAACAACAGTCCCGCCAGGTACTGCACCGGCAGCGTACCGAGCGGATTGTCGGTGATGCGTTTCTGCATGATCGAACCCAGCGTCATGCTCGCCAGCGCCAGTAAACCGAAGAGCATCCCCGCCCACGACATCCCGGCCAGACCGATGCCCTGGTAAACCACCATGATCAGCCCGGCCAGCCCCAACGCCAGACCGAACATCCGGCTCGCCGAACGCTGCCGCTCCATCAACACCACGGTCAGGATTGGCTGCACGCCCATGATGGTTGCCATCACCCCCGGCGTGACTTTGCTGTTCAGGGCCAGCAGATAAAAAATCTGATAGGCCCCCAGCAACACCACGCCCGTGGCAATCGCGTAGAGCATCGGCTTGCCGCCCTTGGGCAACTTCAGCTTGAGCAACGGCGCCAACAGCGCCAGCCCGCACAAGGCAATCGCGAAGCGAATCAGCAGAAAGGCAAACGGTGAAGCGTGGGCCAGGCCCCATTTGGAGAAGATCGCGCCACTGCTCCACAGCAGAACGAACAGGCTCGTGGACGTCGCCGCGAGCGCGGTTTTTTTCGAAAGGACAAACATGAATACCACCTGTAGTCAGGCAAATAGCCAACTCAGCCGAAGCTGAAATTCAGTAGGGGTTTCTGGCGGGCGCAGGACTCAGCAAAAAATGCCGATCAGCCCGAAACGCCAACGCCCGGCGGTGATACGACTGCGCACACCGGCGGACTACTGACAGGTGGAGGGTAATGACTGATCTGCTTGGGCTGCTGATTCCCGCACGGCACGACGCCAGCGTTGACCGCTGAATCGACTACCGCGTTGATGAGGGATGCAGGCATTGGGGCAGATCTTTTTTGAAGGATTGGAATATGAGCCGTGCGACTCACGAGCGCCGACTATAACCAGCGTGGGACATGGATTGCAATGATTTGGGCAAAGGGCCGGTAGCGACAATTGGGAGGGGGATCAATAGGCTGAATTGCAATAGCAGCATCCAGCCACGGAGTACAAGGAATGTACGAAATCACATGCCAAGGGAACGGACATATCTGCGGTATCAGGTGTACAGGTCGCAAGCCAGGAAACAGGCCGGGATTACCTTCGCAAAACTGCATGAAGACTTACAGCTTCAAGGAATAGTGGATGTCGACCACTCCAAAGTTCGCTTCGAAGCAATCGATGCTCAGGCGCTGGATGCCTATGAAGAATGGCTCGATCCCCATTTTTCCTGGCTAGACGTTGTCAGGTGGAAGGCCAAGGAACCGCTTGGTTTCGATTTGGCGATCTGGTTCGATCAGGAGTTGTGCGGGCTTTGCTTTGCCAATCCGAATCAGAGCCGGTTGCGGGTGAAAATTGTGCGTCTGGAGGGCAAACCAGGTAACGATCACCCTCTTAAAAGCCGTGTAGCAACGTTTGCTTTGACAGCGGTGACCCACTTCGCGCGAATCATCGGCAGCACGCAAATTGAAATTCAGGAACCTCTCGAAGGCGTCATTGCGCTTTACCGTCAGCTGGGTTTTGAGTTCGACGCAGAGGGTAGGCTTGTGAAGCCAATTGACTAAGACTAGTATCGAGCAACTGCTCACTTAATGATCAACGCCGGAGACATCATGAAAGCTGTCGTTGAAAAGAAGGCATCAGATTCCAGCCCCATGAAAGCCGATAGGGCGCGCCTTTCTGGAGAGTTGCCTGAACATGAATTGCACCGAATAAGGGAAGCACTGGCAAATCCAGCCGCTGAGGAGCCAGGAGGTGTTCTCGCTGGCGCATCTTTCACCTTTCCTTTGTAAAAAAACCGCTCACAAGGAGCGGTTTTTTATTGCCTGTTCCAGCCTCAGCCAAACAGCCAATAGCCCAACAACGTCAACACCAGCACCGCCAGCACCGGACGCATCACGCGGTAGGCCTTGGGATGGCGGCGTTTCCACTGTTTGACCACGCCACTGAACTTGTCGCTGAAATTCTTGCTCCAGGCGTAAGCCTGATTGATCCCGCCAACACGCTCATCATCGAGGTTCTGCGGCGCAGTTGCGCGGCCGAGCCAAGCGCTGATCGAGCGGTTGATGCGGGTCATGAAGCGGTTGCTCAACGGACGCTCGACGTCACAGAACAGAATGACGCGGGTCTTTTCGGTTTCGTTTTTGACCCAGTGCACGTAAGTCTCGTCGAACATCACGTCTTCGCCGTCACGCCAGGCGTAGACCTGGCCGTCGACGAAAATCCGGCAGTCGTCGGAGTTCGGTGTCGACAAACCCAGGTGATAACGCAGCGAGCCGGCAAACGGGTCGCGGTGCGGGTTGAGATGGCTGCCGCCCGGCAGCAGCGCGAACATCGCGCCTTTTACATTGGGAATCGCACTGACCAGTGCCACGGTTTTCGGGCACAGGGTTTGCGCCGAGGGCAGCGGTTTGTCGTACCACTTGAGGTAGAAACGCTTCCAGCCCTTCTTGAAGAACGAGCCAAAACCGGCGTCGTTGTTCTTTTCGGCGGCGCGAATGTAGCCCTCGTCGAAGAGGTGCATGGCTTCGTCGCGAATGGTTTCCCAGTTATCGCGCAGGACATCCAGTTCCGGGAACTTGCTGCGATCCAGATACGGTTTCGACGGCACGCCGGAGAACATGTACATCAAGGCGTTGTACGGCGCGAACAGCGCCGAGTGGTTGACGAACTGACGCAGGACCGGCAAACGCGCCTTGCCGCGCAAATGCACATAGAGCGTGCTGCCCAGAAACAGCAACAGCACAAACGCCTTGGCGGCAAACGAAAAGGTCATCAACAACTCCTTGAATAAAGACAACGCTGCGCAAAGCCCTTTACCCGGCATGGCAGCCGGCCATGATAAACACTACCGGCCTCGGGAAAAACCCGCTTGCGCCAAGATTCAGTGTTAAGGATTGCGCAACAAAGCGCTTATTAACATAACGATCCTGAACCTTGGCTGACCTGAATCATGAAGATCAAAAGATCGCAGCCTGCGGCAGCTCCTACAGGGACGGATTGAATATCCAGGAACTGCTGCAGGCTGCGACTTATTGCTGGGTCTCCTGCTCGGTGAATAGATCGCTGAACAGCATGCTCGACAGATAGCGTTCGCCTGAGTCCGGCAGAATCACGACGATGGTCTTGCCCTGCATTTCCGGGGTTTCTGCCAGACGCACGGCCACGGCCATCGCTGCGCCACAGGAAATCCCGCACAGAATGCCTTCTTCCTGCATCAGGCGCAGGGCCATGGCTTTGGACTCTTCGTCAGTCACTAACTCAACCCGATCCACCATCGACAAATCGAGGTTTTTCGGCACAAAACCGGCACCAATGCCCTGAATCTTATGCGGGCTGGGCTTGATCTCTTCACCGGCCAGCGCCTGGGTGATCACCGGAGAGGACACCGGCTCCACGGCCACGGAAAGAATCGGTTTGCCTTGGGTATTCTTGATATACCGCGAAACACCGGTGATGGTTCCGCCTGTTCCAACGCCGGCCACCAGCACATCAACGGCGCCGTCGGTGTCGTTCCAGATTTCCGGGCCGGTGGTTTTTTCATGAATCGCCGGGTTGGCCGGGTTATCGAACTGCGCGGGCATGAAGTATTTGGCGCTGTCGCTCGCGACAATCTCGGCAGCCTTCTCGATCGCACCTTTCATGCCTTTGGCCGGTTCGGTCAGCACCAGTTCGGCGCCCAACGCTTTCAACACCTTACGCCGCTCGATACTCATCGAAGCCGGCATCGTCAGCATCAGTTTGTAACCACGGGCGGCCGCGACGAAGGCCAGACCGATACCGGTGTTGCCCGAGGTTGGCTCAACGATGGTCATGCCCGGCTTGAGCTTGCCGCTGCTTTCGGCGTCCCAGATCATGTTCGCGCCAATCCGGCACTTGACCGAATAACCGGGGTTGCGCCCTTCGATCTTGGCGAGGATGGTCACGCCACGCGGCGCAATGCGGTTGATCTGCACCAACGGCGTATTGCCGATGGAATGGGCGTTGTCAGCGAAAATGCGGCTCATGGCTGGGTCCTTATGCAGCGTTGAATTCAGCCTTCCAAGGTAAGCCTGTTGCCCAGCGCAGTCCAGTCGGGTCGAACGTCTGTGATCGCCGACAGTCAATCGCTTTACATCGTTCGGGAATTACCGCCATGAAGCGTCGCTACAGTTGGCCGTTGTGGGCTCTCGCAGGAATCGTCGTGCTACTGATCGCGCTGCACATCGCCCTGCCCTACGTGGTGCGCGATTACCTCAACGACAAACTGGCCAACATGGGCGACTACCGTGGGCAGATCACCGATGTGGATCTGGCTTTATGGCGCGGGGCTTACAAGATCAACGGGCTGAAGATCGTCAAAGTCGACGGCAAGGTGCCGGTACCGTTCGTCAATGCACCGCTGATCGATCTGGCGGTGAGCTGGCATTCGCTGTGGTACGACCATGCGGTGGTGGCACAGGTGAAATTCTTCAATCCTGAGGTGAATTTCGTCGATGGCGGCGCCAACAAGCAAAACTCCCAGACCGGTAAAGGCACCGACTGGCGCGCGCAACTGGGCAAGTTACTGCCGATCACCCTCGACGAAGTGCAGATTCATGAGGGCAAGATCAGCTTCCGTAATTTCAACTCGAAACCGCCGGTCAACATGAACGCCACGAACGTCGAGGCCAGCATCTACAACCTGACTAACGTCGTCGATAAACAGGGCAAACGCGATGCCCGTTTCGAGGGTAAAGCTCTGCTGCTCGGCCACGCACCGCTGGAAACCACCGCCACGTTTGACCCGCTGAGCAATTTCGAAGACTTCGAGTTCCGCCTGCGCGCCAAAGACATCGAACTCAAAAGCATGAACGACTTCGCTTCAGCCTATGGCAAGTTCGACTTCAACGCCGGCCACGGTGATGTGGTGATCGAAGCCCAAGCCAAAAAAGCGCAAGTCAGCGGTTACATCAAGCCGCTACTGCGCGACGTTGAGGTGTTCAACTGGCAGCAAGACGTGGAAAACAAGAACAAGAGCATTTTCCGCTCGGTCTGGGAGGCGCTGGTGGGCGGCACCGAAACCGTGCTGAAGAACCAGGCAAAAAACCAGTTCGCCACCAAGGTCGAACTCAGCGGCAACGTCCATCAGCAAAATATCAGCGCGTTCGAAGCGTTTTTGCAGATATTGCGTAATGGCTTTGTTCAGGCATTCAATGCGCGGTATGAACGGCCGAAGCCGGATGCGGGTTAGGGTTCATTTCTGGAAAAGCATCCAGATATAGAGTATCGGCGCCAATCTGAATATCCGGGGCCGGCCATTCAACGGTCCAACCTTTATCGCCCAAGATGGCAGTCGCAAAGACTTGGGGATCAAGCAATGGCTGCAACTGCTTACCCGTTTGAATATCTCGACTCAAATCAAGTGTCAGCGCTCGACCATCAACAAAGTAGAGTGCAAGCCGGCTAGCAGAGAGTGCAGTAACTGCCGCCAAGCGTGGTCGCTTCATGGATAGCATCAATTCAGCACCTCCGGGCACATGGGGACTGCTTCGCAGCCCAGCGGGAGCAAGCTCCTCGTCACAAATTCAGTGGACATCCTAAAGGTTATCGCCAAATCAACGAGGCCTGAATACTGGCCAAGCGCCGAGACTGAGTCAACATGTGACGCCCCATTCAGAGACTGAATAAGCCGTCTGCGTTCACAGTCGACCGGCCTGCGCGTTATAGTCGGGCATCCGATTATTTCGCCCCCGCCCTGCCCGTTCAGGTCGGCGTTACCGTTCGAGGATTAGCAGATGAAGTTCGAAGGCACCCAGGCCTACGTCGCCACCGATGACCTGAAGCTGGCGGTCAACGCCGCCATCACCCTGGAGCGGCCGCTGCTGGTCAAGGGCGAACCGGGCACCGGCAAGACCATGCTCGCCGAGCAACTGGCCGAATCGTTCAATGCCAAACTGATCACCTGGCACATCAAGTCCACCACCAAGGCGCATCAGGGCCTCTACGAGTACGATGCGGTCAGCCGTCTGCGCGACTCGCAGCTGGGCACTGAAAAAGTCCACGACGTGCGTAACTACCTGAAGAAAGGCAAGCTCTGGGAGGCTTTCGAGTCCGAGGAGCGGGTCATTCTGCTGATCGACGAGATCGACAAGGCCGACATCGAGTTTCCCAACGACTTGCTGCAAGAACTCGACAAGATGGAGTTCTACGTTTACGAGATCGACGAGACCATCAAGGCCAAGAAACGCCCGATCATCATCATTACCTCCAACAACGAGAAAGAGCTGCCGGACGCTTTCCTGCGCCGCTGCTTCTTCCACTACATCGCCTTCCCGGATCGCCCGACCCTGCAGAAAATCGTCGACGTGCACTACCCGGACATCAAGAAGGATCTGGTCAGCGAAGCGCTGGACGTGTTCTTCGATGTGCGCAAGGTGCCGGGCCTGAAGAAGAAGCCGTCGACCTCGGAACTGGTCGACTGGCTGAAGCTGCTGATGGCCGACAATATCGGCGAAGCGGTGCTGCGCGAACGCGATCCGACCAAGGCTATTCCGCCACTGGCCGGTGCTCTGGTGAAGAACGAACAGGACGTGCAATTGCTTGAGCGCCTGGCGTTCATGAGCCGTCGCGGCACCCGCTAAGAGGCTGATGCCATGCTGCTCAACCTGTTCAATGAAATGCGTGCAGCCAAGGTGCCGGTGTCGGTGCGCGAGCTGCTCGACCTGATCAACGCGCTGAAACAGCGCGTAACCTTCGCCGACATGGACGAGTTCTACTACTTGTCGCGGGCGATTCTGGTGAAGGACGAACGCCATTTCGACAAGTTCGACCGCGCGTTCGGCGCCTACTTCAATGGCCTCGAAAAGCTCGACGATCACTTGCAGGCACTGATTCCCGAAGACTGGTTGCGCAAGGAATTCGAGCGCTCGCTGAGCGACGAGGAACGCGCGCAGATCCAGTCCCTCGGCGGTCTCGACAAACTGATCGAAGAGTTCAAGAAGCGTCTGGAAGAACAGAAGGAACGTCACGCCGGCGGCAACAAGTGGATAGGTACTGGCGGCACCAGCCCGTTCGGTTCTGGTGGTTTCAACCCGGAAGGCATTCGGGTTGGCGATGCCGGAAAACGTCAGGGCAAAGCGGTGAAAGTCTGGGATCAGCGCGAGTACAAGAACCTCGACGATTCGGTGGAACTGGGCACGCGCAACATCAAGGTAGCCCTGCGCCGCTTGCGCAAATTCGCTCGCCAGGGCGCGGCGGAAGAACTCGACATCGACGGCACCATCGACCACACCGCGCGCGACGCTGGCTTGCTGAATATCCAGATGCGCCCGGAGCGGCGCAATACGGTGAAGCTGTTGTTGCTGTTCGACATCGGCGGTTCGATGGACGCGCACGTGAAGATCTGCGAGGAGCTGTTCTCGGCTTGCAAGACCGAGTTCAAGCATCTGGAGTACTTCTACTTCCACAACTTCGTTTACGAATCGGTGTGGAAGAACAACATGCGCCGCACCTCCGAGCGCACTTCGACCCAGGATCTGCTGCACAAGTACGGTGCTGACTATAAGGTGATCTTCATCGGTGATGCCGCCATGGCGCCTTATGAAATCACCCAGGCCGGCGGCAGCGTCGAGCACTGGAACGAAGAACCGGGTTATGTGTGGATGCAGCGGTTTATGGAGAAGTACAAGAAACTCATCTGGATCAACCCGTATCCGAAAGATACCTGGGGGTATACCTCGTCGACCAATATCGTGCGGGACTTGATCGAGGATCAGATGTATCCATTGACGTTGCGTGGGCTTGAGGAAGGGATGCGGTTTTTGTCCAAATAATCTGTGTTGCCAGTGATGGCCCCTTCGCGAGCAGGCTCGCTCCCACATTGGAATGCGTTCCCCTGTGGGAGCGAGCCTGCTCGCGAAGCTTTTAGCAATTTTTGAAGCGCAGCAGATACTCGACATGCTCACGGTGCGCGACGTCCTGCACCACCGGCCGCAATCGCACCTGCGCCCCCGGCAGACACTGTGCCAACCGCGCCAACGCCAACGGCGTTAACGCGCCCAATCGCGGATAACCACCAATTGTCTGCCGGTCATTGAGTAACACAATCGGCTGGCCGTCCGGCGGCACTTGCACCGCGCCCAATGGAATCCCCTCGGAAATCATCGACTGGCCCTGATACTCCAACGCCTTGCCGAGCAAACGAATGCCCATGCGATCTGCGCGACTGTCCAGGGTCCAGGCGCTGTTGAATGCATCGAACAGACTCTGCCCGCTGAACTGACCGATCTGTGCGCCGAGCACCAGATCCAGCGGTGCAGTCGATTGCAAGTCCGGCCGTAGCGCCAGCGGCACTTCGCGAACCCACAGCGATTCCCCGTGATAACTCAACGCCGATCCCTTGGCCAACGACAAGCCCATGCCATCAAGCCCACCGAGCTCTTCGCGCACCACCGTGGCACTGCTGCCCAATACCTTCGGCGCCGCAAAACCACCGGGCGCCGCCAGATACGCCCGAGCGCCGAGCAGCGGCTGGGTAAATCGCAACGTCTGCCCTTTGCTCAACTTGAAACTGCGCCACGGCGCCAGCGGCTGACCATCAATCTGTGCGCCCAGATCAGCACCGGCCAGCGCCAGCAAACAATCCTCTTCAGCCAGCACGGTAAAACCGCCGAGGGTGATTTCGATCACTGCCACATCCAGTCCATTGCCCAGCAGCCAGTTGGCCCAGCTCATCGAGCACCAATCCGCCGCACCGCCCTGGGTCACGCCCAGATGCCGCACGCCAAATCGCCCGGCGTCCTGCAACAGGCACAGCGGCGTACTCGCCTCAATCGTCAGTCGGGTCATGCCTGCGCCTCCAATGGCGTGTCGTCGCCGCCCAGTCGGATGAATTCGGCGTGGCTCACCGCTTCGAAACGCACGGTGTCACCGGGTTGCATCAGGCTGTAGCCGTCACGATGGCGGTCGAACAGCTTCGCCGGCGTGCGACCGATCAGGTTCCAGCCACCGGGCGAGACCACGGGATAGGCAGCCGTTTGCCGCTCAGCAATTCCGACGCTGCCGGCGGCGACTTTCTTGCGCGGCGTGTTCAAACGTGGCGCGGCGAGAATTTCTTCGACCAACCCCATAAAGGCAAAACCCGGCGCAAAACCGAGGGCGAATACCTGATATTCGCGGCCACTGTGGCGCCGAATCACCTCCTCCACCGCCAGCCCGCTGCGCTCGGCAAGCAAGCTCAGCTCCGGCCCGACGCTCAAGTCATACCAGACCGGCAGCACGTGGCATTGCCCAGCGTTGCGCGCATTCGGCGACAGATCGATCAGCGCCTCAGCGATCAATTCACGCGCCTGGTTCGGGCTTAAAACCCTCAGATCGTAATGCACCATCAGCGTCGTATACGACGGCACCAGATCGATCAATTGCTCGCCGAATACCGCACGCAAACGCTCACTGGCGGCGAGCATCCACGGCATGTTGGCCTCAGCGATTTCGTCGAACAGGCGCAGCATCAGGCAATCCAGTGCCACCACTTCAATCCTTGGGTTCATTGCGCATCCTGCTGATTCAAGGCCTCGCGAATACGCTGCACGGCGACCACCGAACTGGCGTTGTCGCCGTGCACGCAGAGAGTGTTGGCGTGCAGGCGCAAGACGCTGCCGTCGTTGGCGGTGAGATTGTCGCCACGGGCGATGGTCAGCGCTTGTTCGATGATTTTTTCCGGCTCGTGATGCACCGCGCCGGGCAGTTGCCGCGAAACCAGTTTGCCAGCGCTGTCGTACGCGCGGTCAGCGAAGGCTTCGAACCACAGCGTTACGCCGTACTCATCGCCGATTTGTTGCGCGGCAGAATTGTCGCGAGTGGCCATCAACATCAGCGGCAGACTTCGATCGTAAGCCGCTACGGCCTGAATCACCGCACGCAGTTGCGCCAGGTTGGCCATCATGTCGTTGTACATCGCGCCGTGGGGTTTGACGTAACTGACTCGACCGCCCTGCGCCTTGCAAATACCGTCGAGGGCGCCGATCTGATAATGCAGGATGTCTTGCAGCTCTTGCGCCGAATACGTCATGGAGCGGCGGCCGAAGCCAACCAGATCCTGATAGGCCGGGTGCGCGCCGATCTGCACGCCGTGGCTCAGCGCCAGGCTGACGGTCTTGCGCATGATGCTCGGATCGCCGGCATGGAAGCCGCAGGCGACGTTGGCGCAATCGATGAAGGGCATGACCTCGGCATCCAGACCCATGGTCCAGCTGCCGAAACTCTCGCCAATGTCGCAATTCAATAGCAGGCGGCTCACGGTGAACACTCCTGTAGGGCTTGTCTTTTTATCTGTAGGAATTCGTTTCGCAGGTTATCAGTTACTGCGCATCGAGTTGCTTGCCACGGGTTTCCGGCAGACTCAAGGCCGCGATAATCACCACGCCGTAAGACACCGCCGCGAAGGCACCAATGCCGACGCTCAACGGCACTTTCTGGCTGAGCAGGCCGATCAGCAGCGGAAACAATGCCGCCAGCGCCCGACCGATGTTGTAGCAAAAGCCCTGCCCCGAACCGCGAATGCGCGTGGGGAACAGTTCCGTCAGAAAGGCGCCCATGCCGCTGAAAATCCCCGAAGCAAAGAAGCCCAGCGGGAAGCCCAGCCAGAGCATCACGCCGTTGCTGACCGGCAATTGCGTGTAGAGCAGAACGATGGTGAACGAGCCGACCGCGAACAGGATGAAGTTCTTTTTCCGGCCGAGCAGATCGGTCAGATAGGCGCTGATCACATAGCCGACGTAAGAACCGACGATCACCATCGCCAGATACCCGCCGGTGCCGAGTACGCTCAAGCCGCGCTCATTCTTCAGGAAGGTCGGCAGCCACGAAGTGATGGCGTAATAGCCGCCCAGCGCGCCGGTGGTCAGCAGCGAAGCGCGGAACGTGGTGAAGAGCATGCCCGGCGCAAAGATCTCGTAGAACTTCGACTGAGTCTCTGGCGTTTGCCGGGCTTTGGCCTCGCGATAGATCTCCGGGTCCTTGACCAGTCGACGCACGAAAATCACGAAAATTGCCGGCACGATGCCGAGAATGAACAGCGCGCGCCAGGCGTCTTCCGGTGGCAACACCGAGAACAGCAGCGCGTACAGAATCGCCGTCAGCCCCCAGCCCAGCGCCCAACCGGATTGCACCATGCCCACCGCTTTGCCGCGATCCTGGGCGCGGATCACCTCGCCGATCAGCACCGCGCCGGCCGTCCATTCGCCGCCGAAACCGAAGCCCATCAAGGTGCGGGCGATCAGTAATTGTTCGTAGTTCTGCGCGAAGCCACAGAGGAAGGTGAAGAAGGCGAACCACAGCACGGTCAGTTGCAGGGTGCGCACGCGGCCGATGCGATCGGAAAGAATCCCGGCGACCCAACCGCCAATCGCCGAAGCAATCAAGGTGCTGGTGTGAATCAACCCGGCTTCGCCGGTGGTGATGCCCCACATCGCAATCAGCGTCGGCACGACGAAGCTGAGCATCTGCGTATCCATGCCATCCAGCCCGTAGCCGATCTTGCAGCTCCAGAACGTGCGGCGCTCCTGCTGGTTGATGTTGCGATACCAGTCGAACAGCCCGGGACGCGCCGTTGCCGTGGATGCTTTTAGGGTGTCGGGAGCACTCATGGCTTATCTCCGCAGGTTTTTTATTGGTCTTGTTCGTAGCCCCGACGACGCCTATCGTGGGAACCGCATGCGCCGATTTTTCGTCGCAGCACCCTCTCGCGTCCAACGAATAAAAACCCGCCTTAGGCATAAGAAAAATTTGTCAGCCGAGCCTTGCCCATGAACCTGAAGTTTCTCGAGACCTTTGTCTGGGTCGCCCGCCTGAAGAGTTTTCGCCTCACCGCCGACAAGCTGTTCACTACCCAGGCGTCGATTTCCAGCCGCATTGCGGTGCTGGAAGGCGAACTGGGGGTGAAGCTGTTTCTGCGCGATTCACGCGGTGTCAGCCTGACGCCGGAAGGTTTGAAGGTGCTGGAATATGCCGAGCAGATGCTCGACACCATGTCGGCGCTGAGGCAGTCGATCGAAACCCGCTCAAGCAAGGTCGGCCGGGTGCGCATCGGTGTAATGGACACAGTGATCCACACCTGGCTGAGCCCGCTGGTGGCGCAGATGACCGATCTGTATCCACGGGTGGAAATCGAGCTGGTGGCGGATACCTCTCTGAATCTCTGCGATCAGCTGCAAAAAGGGTTTCTCGACCTGATCCTGCAAACCGATCTGGTGCGTCATGAAAGTGTGCGCAGCCTGGAGCTGGCCAGCCATCCGCTGGGCTGGATTGTCGCCAGCAATTCGATCTACAACCGCGACTACGCCGACCTCGCTGAGCTGGCGCAGGAGCGGATCATCACTTACTCGAAAAACTCCCGGCCGCATCAGGATCTTCTGGCGTTGATGCAGGCGAACGGCGTGCTGGCACCGCGCTTGAATTGCGTGAATTCAGTGTCGGCGATCACTCGGTTGTTACGCGATGGTTTTGGCATTGGCGTGCTGCCGCCGGTGCTGGTAGCGGAGGAATTGGCGCGGGGGGAACTGACCTTACTGGCCATTGATCAGCGGCCGCCGGACTTGCAGGTGGTGGTGTCGTGGCGGGTGGGGGTTGAGTGGGTCGAGGAGATTGTGACGTTGTGTCAGCAGGTGCTGGCGGGGTATGCGCAGAAGGTCGGTGATGGGTATGTGGTTTTGAACCCCTGAATAGCAAAAGATCGCAGCCTGCGGCAGCTCCTACATTGATCTCTGTAGGAGCTGCCGCAGGCTGCGATCTTTTGATCTTGAGCTGTTACAACCCACGCACGTCGCGGTCTTCGATCGGGCGGCTCTGGCGCAAGCGGCGGCCACCGAGCACCACCCAGTCGATCAGGCGGAACAGGCATTCAATCCCGAACGACAGCAGCAAAGCGCCGCTCATGCCCCAGATCATCGCTTCCGGGGTCAGCAGAATCTGATAGCTGTAACCGTTCCAGGTTTCCTTGCGAATATCCGGATCCGCCGCCAGCACCACTTGCAAGAAGCGGATGTACCACGGCCCTTGCATCGCCTGGAACTGTTTATCCAGCGCAGTTTGCCGATTGAGCAATGTGCTCAGGCTGTCGGCATCGCTGCGAAACACCGGGTCTTCGCTGGCGCGGTAATGCGCGACCAGCGCCTGGATATCGCCCTTGAAAAACTGCTCGGCAGTGCCCTGGAAGCCGCGCAGGCCGGTTTGCGCTTCGATCAGGTGCGCCTCGACGCGTTTCGCGTAATCGTTGATGAACCCCGGCACCTGGACACCGATCAACAGGCCCGCCGCAAACAACACCAGCCGTAGGTAACTGAGCAACATGGGGTGCAATCCTTATTCGGTCTTGCCTTGGCTTACGCATTCGCCGCGTCGCCACAGGCTCCATTGGCCCGGTTCGTAGCGGGTCCAGGTTTCGTTTTCGGTCAAAGGCTCGGTGGCGATCACCGTCACCACGTCGTTGGGCGTGGTTTCGGCCTGAAAATCGACAATCACGTCGACATCCTTCAGGCGCGCCGGGCCGAACGGTGCGCGCCGGGTGATCTGTGCGAGTTTGGTCGAGCAATAGCAGAACAGCCAGTCGCCGTCGCTGAGCAGGCAGTTGAACACGCCTTTGCTGCGGTATTCGGCGCACGCGGCCACCAGATCCGGCAGCAGCTCTTCTATATCGACCGGCTCCGGAAAAGCTGCACGCACGCGGTTAAGCAAATCGCAGAACGCCGCTTCACTGTCGGTATCGCCGACCGGGCGGTAGAAACTCTTGATCGGGGTGAAATCGGCGAGCTGGCCGTTGTGCGCAAAACACCAGTTGCGCCCCCACAGTTCGCGGACGAACGGGTGGGTATTGGACAGGCAGACCTTGCCGACGTTGGCTTGGCGGATGTGGCCGATGACCACTTCGCTCTTGATCGGATAACGCTGCACCAGGTTGGCCACTTCCGACTCGCTGCTCGCCGCCGGGTCCTGAAACAGACGCAAGCCACGGCCTTCATAGAAGGCGATGCCCCAGCCGTCACGGTGCGGGCCGGTGCGGCCGCCGCGCTGCATCAGGCCGGTGAAGCTGAACACGATATCGGTCGGCACGTTGGCACTCATGCCCAGTAATTCACACATGTGCGGACTCTCGGCTTACAGGCGCGGCTCGACCCGCATGCGCTGCGGGTTATTCGGCAAAGGTGGGCGGCCGTAACGGTCATCCCCGGCACCGCCGAACGGTTGATCGTCGTCGCGGTCATCGGCGCGGGCCGCAGCCTTGGCGGCTTCAGCCTGTTCGCGGCGCGCTTTGGAGGCCCGTTCGATCGGGAAACGGATCAGCACGAAGATCAGGTAAAGACCGAAAGCGATCATGCTGTACATGAACAGATCGGAAATCGCCCGCCAGGCGTTGTTGCCGACCTTGAAGGCCAGATCCAGCGCGGTGATGGCGATGGACGGTGCAACCTTGGCTTTCACCGGGTCAATGATGGTCGGGCTGAACAGCAACACCGCCATCAGCACGCGCAACGGTTCGCGCAGCCAGCGCCACATCCAGGTAGTCAGGCGCATCCATACCAACAGGCAGCCCACAGCGGCAAAGGCGTAGAGGCCCCAGGCGATCAGATAGTCGTTCTCGGTCATGGTGTCCATGGCAAGGCAGGCAAAGAGGCGCTTATAGTAACGACTTTTCGCCCGCCAGGCTTGTCCCAATAGACACACGACCTGTGGGAGCGGGCTTGCTCGCGAATACGGACTGTCGGTTAAAACATTATTGTCTGACCCACCGCTTTCGCGAGCAGGCTCGCTCCCACAGGGGTCTGCGACGGTTTCAAAAGCTGCGAAAACCCTATTCCGTAATTTGTCCGAGAGCCATTCATGCCTGAATCCGCCAACGTCATCAGTGCCCCGATTGCCCACAAGGCTGCCGGTGCCGACCCATATGCCTGGCTGCAGGAACGCGACACCGACGCGGTGCTCGATTACCTCAAGGCCGAAAACGCCTACCAGGAAGCGCAAACCGCCGATCAGGCCGAGTTGCGCGAAACCCTGTTCGAAGAGATCAAGGGGCGGATTCTGGAGACCGACCTGTCGCTGCCTTCGCCGTGGGGCCCGTACCTGTATTACACGCGCACCACGGCGGGCGACGAATACGCTCGGCACTATCGCTGCCCGCGTCCGGCGGACGACAGCCTGAGCCTCGACGAAAGCCGCGAACAATTGCTGCTCGATCCAAATGAACTGGCCAACGGCGGATTCTTCTCACTGGGCGCGTTCAGCATCAGCCCCGACCACCAGCGCCTGGCCTACAGCGTCGACGCCTCGGGCGATGAGATCTACACGCTGTTCGTCAAGGAACTGGCCAACGACAAGGTCAGTGAACTGGAATTCGAAGACTGCGACGGCAGCATGACCTGGGCCAACGACAGCCTGACGCTGTTTTTCGGCGTACTCGACGATACCCATCGCCCGCACAAACTGTTCCGCTATCGCCTCGATGGCACGGCTGCCGAAGAGGTGTTCCACGAGGCGGACGGGCGTTTCTTCCTGCATTGCTACCGTTCCAGCTCCGAACAGCAACTGCTGCTGTCGCTGGGCAGCAAGACCACCAGTGAAGTCTGGGTGCTCGATGCCAATCAGCCGCACCTGCCGTTCACTTGCCTGGCGCCACGGGTCGAAGATCATGAATACGATGTCGATCACGGTCTGCTCGATGGCGTCTGGACGTGGTTTATCCGCACCAACCGTGACGGCATCAACTACGCCCTGTATCAGGCCCCGGACACCGGCACGGCGCCGACTGAAGCCGACTGGCAGAACCTGATCGCGCACAGCGACACGGTGATGCTCGACGGCGTCAGTCTCAACACCGAAGCCATGACCCTGAGCCTGCGCGAAGGTGGTCTGCCGATCATCGAGGTTCACCCGCAGGGTCTGGCGCCGTATCGCGTGCAACTGCCGGATGCGGCCTACAGCCTGTATGTGCAAAACAGCCTGGAGTTCGAGAGCGACCGCATTCGTCTGCGCTACGAGGCGTTGAATCGTCCGGCGCAAGTGCGCCAGTTGATCTTGGCGAGCGGCGAACAAACTGTTTTGAAAGAAACTCCGGTGCTCGGCCCGTTCGACGCCGACGCTTACGTCAGCCAGCGACTGTGGGCGACGGCGCCGGACGGCACACAAGTGCCGATCAGTCTGGTGATGAAGCGCGAAATGCTCGGCAAAGCAGTGCCGCTGTATCTGTACGGTTACGGCGCTTACGGCTCGAGTCTCGATCCGTGGTTCTCCCACGCCCGCCTGAGCCTTTTGGATCGCGGCATGGCCTTCGCCATCGCCCATGTGCGCGGCGGCGGAGAACTGGGTGAAGCCTGGTATCGCGCCGGCAAACAGGAACACAAGCACAACACCTTCAGCGACTTCATTGCCTGTGCCGAGTTTCTGATCCTCAACGGCATTACCACCGCCGAGAAACTGGCGATCAGCGGTGGCAGCGCCGGCGGTTTGCTGATCGGTGCAGTGCTTAACCAGCGCCCGGACCTGTTCGGCGTGGCGATCGCCGAAGTGCCGTTTGTCGATGTGCTCAACACCATGCTCGACCCAGATCTGCCACTGACCGTCACCGAATATGACGAGTGGGGCAATCCCGAGGAGCCGGACGTCTACGAGCGGATCAAGGCTTACGCGCCGTACGAAAACGTCAGTGCGCAGCATTATCCGGCGACGCTGGTGATTGCCGGCTACAACGACAGCCGCGTGCAGTATTGGGAAGCGGCGAAGTGGGTGGCGAAATTGCGCGCGACCAAGACTGATGACAACGTGCTGCTGCTCAAGACTGAACTGGGCGCCGGGCATGGCGGGATGAGCGGGCGTTATCAGGGATTACGTGACGTAGCGCTCGAATACGCATTTGTTTTCAAGGTTTTGGGCCTGGCTTGAGGAACTCCGTCGGTCACTTGGGTCTTAATTGCAGACCCAAGAGTCCGATACCCACAGATCCCATGTAGGAGCTGCCGAAGGCTGCGATCTTTTGATCTTGATTTTTTGCAAGGCCAGATCAAAAGATCGCAGCCTTCGGCAGCTCCTACAGGGGACGGTGTAGAGCCTGATACAACAGAAAAAGACCGTGACGACATGTCAGAACCGACCTTCCTGAACAACGAAATCCGCGACTGGCTGATGGACTGCGGCCTGTTCGATCAATTGCAACTGGCCGACTTTGCGGCCGCTTCCGGCTACTTCAGCATCAGCACCGTGGCTGAAGGCGAAGCGATTTTCCGTGAGGGCGATGCCGGCAGTTTCATGTGCATCCTCCACACCGGCCAGGTCGCCGTGCAGAAAACCGGTGCCGATGGCCAGGTCATCACCATGGCCACGTTGCGCAGTGGCCGGGCGTTCGGCGAAATGGCCGTGCTCGACGGTGAACGTCGATCGGCCACTTGCGTCGCAGCGACGAACTGCCAGCTATTGAATCTGGGCAAGGACTCGTTGGAAAAAATGCTCAACGACGCACCGAAAATCGCCGCGAAAATCATCCGCGCCCTCGCCGTCTCGCTGTCGAAACGCCTGCGCATGGCCGACGGCCAACTGGCGGCGCAACAGGTTTAACCGCCGGGGGATTTCGTCTTGGTGCCGTTGGGTTCAATGCCCGGCACCGGTTGATCCTTGCTCGGCGGGCTGGGCATTTCGATCGGCACCAATGGCGGGCTGCCGCTGCCCGCGCCGGACTTGGGAATATTGATCGGCGTGATCTGCGGATACGGCGTCGGTGTCGCGGTACCGGGCGAGCCGGGTTGCGGCGCCGGGCTGAGCGGAATCGTCTGCTGCGCCTGCACTGCAGTAATCGAGAGCACGGCCAGGGCAATGACCGTTAGAATGGTGCGCTTCATCAAGGGCTCCGTTTGGCCTCTAGTCTGCGCTCAGGCTACTCCCAACGGGCCTGCTTGCCTTCCCCCTTGTAGAGATTTCCATGAAACGTTTCGTTCTGCTCGACACCACCCCGATCCCTGAAAGCGGCGGTGCCCTGTGCCTGTTCGAATATGGCGAGGATTTTGTCATCAAGATCCAGGGCGGCGACGGCGGGCAATTGATGAACACGCGCATGCACGGTTCCGAAGATGCGCTGGCCGAGATTCCATGCCGCAAGGTCGCCGGTCGGCCGGCTTCGCGGGTCTTGATCGGCGGTCTGGGCATGGGTTTCACCCTCGCTTCGGCGCTCAAGCATCTGGGCAAGACCGCTGAAGTGGTGGTCGCCGAACTGGTGCCCGGTGTAGTCGAGTGGAACCGTGGCCCACTCGGCGAAAAGTCCGGCCGGCCGCTGCTCGATCCACGTACGGTGATTCGTCAGGAAGACGTCGCCAAGGTGCTGCAAAGCGAGCCGAATGGCTTCGATGCAATCATGCTCGACGTCGACAACGGCCCCGAAGGCCTGACCCAGAAGGCGAACAGCTGGCTGTATTCCGCCGCCGGCCTGAATGCTTGCGCCAAGGCTTTGCGCCCGAAAGGCGTGCTCGCCGTGTGGTCGGCCAGCGCCGATCGGCTGTTTTCCGACAAATTGAAGAAGGCCGGTTTCAAGGCCGAAGAAGTCCAGGTCTTCGCCCACGGCAACAAGGGCACGCGCCACACGATCTGGATTGCCGAGAAGCTCAAGGGCTGAGCTAAACTCTGCACATAACCGTCATTAGTCTTTTACAAAGGTGAACCCATGAGTTCGTCCACCCCAACCAATACGTCGAAGTTGGATCGCATCCTCGCCGACAACCAGCGTGACAAGGAAATGGGCTACCGCGACAAAGCCCTGAAGATGTACCCGCATGTCTGTGGCCGCTGCACCCGCGAGTTTTCCGGCAAGCGCCTGAGCGAACTGACCGTGCACCACCGCGACCACAATCACGACAACAACCCGCAGGACGGCTCGAACTGGGAATTGTTGTGCCTGTATTGCCACGACAACGAGCACTCGCGCTATACCGATCAGCAGTACTTCAGCGAGGGCTCGCTGAGCACGCCGAAGATTGCCAAGGCAACGCATAACCCGTTTGCCGCCCTCGCCGGGCTGATGAAGAAAGAAGACTGATGATCTTCAGTGCCTGAACTGGCCCCTTCGCGAGCAGGCTCGCTCCCACATTGGATCTGTGGCGTACACAAAACCAATGTGGGAGCGGGCTTGCTCGCGAAGGCGGCCGGTGAGACACCGCAGATCTCGAATCTGCCCGCCCTCCCCCAATCCCCGTATAATCGCGCTCTTTTTCCCGAAGGCACCCCGCTCGTGGCAGACAAACGGTACAGCTGCATTGGTTTGTATAACCCCAAATCACCGGAGAACGTCGGTTCGGTGATGCGCGCCGCAGGCTGCTACGGCGTGGCATCGGTGTTCTACACCGGCAAGCGTTATGAACGCGCCGCCGACTTCGTCACCGACACCAAGCGCGTGCACTACGACATTCCGCTGATCGGCATCGACGATCTGAAAAAGATCCTCCCGCTCAACTGCGTACCGGTCGCCGTGGAACTGGTCGAGGGCGCCCGCCCGCTGCCGGAATACACCCACCCGGATCGCGCCCTGTACATTTTCGGTCCGGAAGACGGCTCGCTGGATAAAGAGATCCGCGACTGGTGCGAAGACGTCGTGTACATCCCGACCACCGGCTGCATGAACCTCGCTGCCACGGTCAACGTCGTGCTCTACGACCGCATGGCCAAGGGCCTGAACACCCGCTCCGGGCCAAAATTCCGCTGAAGCGTCGCACATCCGATGGAACAAGCTGACCGCCCGCGCAGTCAGCTTGTTTATCCATTACTCATTGCCTGGAGAAAGATCATGACCGAGCTCAAACGCGTCGAGCGTATCGAATCCACCCCGTTCCAGAGCCATTCCGAGCAGAACGTCGAGGGCTGGGAGCGCATCGGCTCTCTGGCCGGTGGCGTGATCATGGTCGGCAAGGGCCTGCGCCGTGGCGGTGTGTTCGGTTTGATTCAGGTGGCGATTGGCGGCGTGGCCATGGCACGCGGGATTACCGGGCACAGTTCGGTGAAGAGCCTGTTTGAGAAAAGTCGTCAGGACATGAACAACGTGCGGGCGAAGATCGAGCGGGCCGGGGAAGAGTTGAGCAAGCTGAAGGCGAATGCCGAGGCGGCGACCAAAACCGCGACGGTGACCGGCAATGATTCGGTGAAATCACCAAAAACCGGGGTTTGATCCGGCATCTTCGCTGAGTCGACAGGCCCCTTCGCGAGCAGGCTCGCTCCCACAGTTTGAAATGCATTCCCCCTGTGGGAGTGAGCCTGCTCGCGATGGCGGTATTACTGAAGTAACGCGGTATCAAGGACCTTGGAGGATTCGCCAAGCACGCTCTCGGCCAGTTGCACAAACGCCTTGGTGCTCACCGTCCCAAGATGCATCGCCCCACGCAACACATCATCCAGCGAACGCTTGTTACGCGTTTTCAAACGAATCTCGCGATCCAGTTCCTGCAACAACACCACTGCTTTTGCCAACTGAGCCGGGCTGATCTGTTGGCCGCGCAAGGTTGTGACCTTCTGGCTGTCCCTGAGCAATTTCGCCTGCAAGCCCTGATAGCGCTCATCACTCATGCCACCCGCGCGGCGCACCAGTTCGATCGCGTAATACTCGGCAAAGCCTTCGCTGATCCAGTCGCTGCGTTGCTCGTCGTTGATCCTCCCGAAGACCTGCGCCAACTCGCGCATCAGCGCACTGCTGCCGCTTTCGCTGACCAGCGGCAAGCGCGTATTCAGGTAAATCGATTCATGCGCGCCCAGACTGCCGCGCCACATCGGATCATTGGCGCCGACGAGCAACAGTTTGCTCGGATGGCGTGGATAGACGGCTTGCACCTGCGGCCAGACGAACGTCAGCAACGTCAGCACATCCATGCGCCGCATGCCCTGCCCTTGCGGCGAGGCCACAGTGACCTCGGTTTCGCCCAGACGGGTGCGCCGCGTACCGAGGTGGCCGGCAAGCATCCAGCCGGTCGGGCGGTCGAACAGGCGTGCGGGATTGTCGATGCGGAATTTGTTCTTGCCGATGCGTGGCCACGCGGTTTCGACGCTTTTCCAGCCGTCGGGCAATTCGAATTGCAGACGCGAGACCAGCTCAACGCCATCCTGCTGATCGAGCTTGGCCTGCGGCACCAATTCATCGCCGCGCATCAACGCCCAAGTCGGCGTCATGCGCGTGTCGAAGCTGCCATTCTTGCGGCCGTGACTGATACGCACGCGGTAGGTCAGGCTGGCCTTGTCACTGGACGGGCGCCAGACACCGCGAGTTTGCTTGCCCGGGTTGAGCAGCCACTGGCCGTCAGCCTTGAAGTCGCTGTAATGGCTGCCATCGCCCAGGTCAAAGTCGAGGCTGCGCACCGCTTCGCCCTTGGCGAGGGTCAGGCGCACTTCGGCCTGATCGCTCTGTGGCAACAGGCGCACGTGATAATCCAGATCGACTTTCTTCGCCGCCCACACGGGCGCGCTCAGCGCCAGAAGTACGACGAGCAGCGCCTGAGGCAATCCCACAGCCATACACACTCCTTGTGGCTAGCGAGCCTGCTCGCAGATCCGAATGATCGAGAGCAAGCTCCCTCGCTACAGATTGTTCAGTTAACCCGCGCGGAAAATCAGGTGATCTTCCCAGTCATCCTCCGGCACGCTGCCCTCGGCGAGCATGCGCCCGGATTGCGAAATCCGCTGGTGATGCACCGCATCGCGATCACCGCTGACCAGATGGTGCCACGACGGCAAATCCTTGCCTTCGCTGACCAGTCGATACCCGCAGGTCGGCGGCAGCCATTTGAATTCTTCAGCCTGGCCCGGGGTGAGCTGAATGCAGTCCGGGACAAACTTGATGCGATTCGGGTAATCGCTGCACTGACAGGTTTTCAGATCCAGCAGTTTGCAGGCGATGCGCGTGTAATAGACGCTGTTGTCTTCTTCATCCTCGAGTTTTTGCAGGCAGCACAGTCCACAACCGTCGCACAGCGATTCCCATTCCTCCAGATCGAGTTGATCGAGGGTTTTGCGTTTCCAGAACGGTTCGACTTTGGCGACCATGGCTCAAGCATCAACATCAGGTGGTGAAAAGGCCGCCAGTCTAGTGCCCAAGGCCTTGCGGGCCAAGCGCTGGCGACTGCCGGTTGTGCAGGACTTGTCAGTTTTTGTGGCGGCGCGTAGCTTTGCCAGTCGCAAGGAGCCTTGCCCGCAAGCCATTAACGCCCGACCGCGTTGCATTGCGGTGAACTGTCAGGCTCGGAAAACTCCCATTGTTCAGCGCAACTGATCCCGCCGGGTTTTCGTTCGAATCTTTTACTCAAACGTAGCAAGGAATCTCTTGATGAGTGCCAACCCTCGCGTTGCCGATTACGCCATTCACCCGCAATTCACCGATCGCTGGTCGCCGCGCGCCTTCACCGGCGAAGCGATCCCGGAAGAAACCCTGCTGAGTTTCTTCGAAGCCGCGCGCTGGGCGCCCTCGGCGTACAACTCGCAGCCATGGCGTTTCCTCTACGCGCGTCGCGATACGCCGAACTGGCAGCGTTATCTGGGCCTGCTCAATGAGTTCAACCGTAGCTGGGCGCAGCATGCGTCGGCGCTGGTGATCGTGATTTCGAAAACCACGTTCACGGCACCGGGCGCCACTGAAGAAACGCCGGCGCTGTGGCACACGTTTGACACGGGTTCGGCGTGGGGCCATCTGGCGCTGCAAGCGAGCATCAGCGGCTGGCACACCCACGGCATGGCCGGTTTCGATCAGGAGCTGACACGCAAGGAGCTGAACATTCCCGAGGGTTATGCGCTGCACGCGGCTGTGGCCGTTGGCAAGCTGGGTGACAAGGCAACCCTGGCGGATTACCTGCAAGCGCGCGAAGAGCCAAGCCCGCGTCGTCCGCTGAACGAACTGGCGGCTGAAGGCGACTTTACCCTCTAAGAAGCCAAAGATCGCAGCCTGCGGCAGCTCCTACAGAAGTTCACATTTCCCTGTAGGAGCTGCCGCAGGCTGCGATCTTTTGATGTCAACTCAATACCCGCGGTTGAAATCCACTTCGCCGCGCAACGCCTCACTCGCCTGATACGCCTTCAGGTTCTCGACAAACAGCTGCACCATCAACGCCGGTGACGTCGGCGCCGAGCTGTGCCCGGTCAGCAGCAAGCCCCACGCGGTCCAGAACGGATGACGTTGCGGCAACGGTTCCTGACGGCAGACATCGATCACCGCGCCCGCCAGATGCCCTTCCTTCAGCGCTTCCACCAGATCCGCATCGACCACCGCGACACCGCGTCCGGCATTGATGAACAACCCGGTCGGCTTGAATTGCCTGAACAGCGTCGCATCGTAGATATCGTGGGTGTGTTCGGTGTTGGGCAGCAGATTGACCACGTAATCGACCTCGCCGACCAGCCGTGGCAGATCGGCCATCGAGCCGACTTCGACAAACGGCGCCTGCTCGCGGGCGCTGCTGGCGATGCCATACAACTCGACGCCGAACGGCCGCAGAAACTGCGCGACACTCTGGCCGATGTCACCGGTGCCAACGATCAGCACCTTGCGTCCGACCAGACTCTGGCCGGTGCGATTGTCCCACTTGCGCTCGACCTGGCTGACCAGACGCGCCAGCACTTCGCGCTCATGACCGAGCATGTAGGTGAGGACATATTCAGCCATGACCTGACCAAAAATCCCCACCGCCCGGGTCAGGCGGTAATCGCGACGCAAGCCGTCGGCGAGCAGCGGCGTGATACCGGCCCAGGTCGATTGCAGCCATTGTGGCTGATGCCCTTGACGCAACAGCGTCGCCAACAGATCCGGCTGCCCCAGCCACACCGGGCAATCGGCAGCCTGACGAGCCAGTTCGGCAGAGTCGCCACTGGTCAGCACTTCGAGTTCCGGCACTGCCTGACGCAGCAGCCGGGCGTATATCGCGTGGTCGTGTTCAGCAATCAGAACGCGCATCTTCAAACCTTTCGCAAACCGTGCAGATGGCCACCGGATTCAGGGCGGCCATCGCGGTAAAAACAGTTCCAGGGTTAACCAAGGCCCAGGACAGGGCCTTGCAGATCAGACCGGATCGTTGCGTCGCAGCAACTCTTCGGGCAAGTGCTCGATGTACTCGTCCTCGGCCGGCGGCATTTGCAGGTGATAGCCCTGCTTGTCGAGGTTTTCCAGAACCAGGACGATGTCTTCGCTGGCCAGTTTACGCTCGGGCGTCAACACCAGACTGAAGGTAAATATGGCTTTGCCGAAGGCCGCCATCAGGGCCTCGGGCACGCGTTCCAGCTCATCGCTCTTGAGCACATAGAGATACATGCCCTTGCGCTTCGAGCTTTGGTAAATAGAGCAAATACGTTTCAAGGCTGTTCTCCGGCGGTGGCCAGGCTGTCGAGCAGCTTCTGGCCCATGAGTTCGCGGCGCCAGCCACGCAACGACTCAGGCAATTGGTAAGGACCCTCGGGGTAGCCGCTTTTGACCAGGGCTTCGAGGGTTTTCTTGCGCAGCATCAATTCCGGGGCGATATCGAGGCGTTCAGCTTCGGCCTGACCCAGTGCGCGCAGTTGTTTGATCAACGCGGCGGCTTCGATCGGCAACGGTTCCGCCACGGCAGGTGGCCATTGATCAGGCCCCACACTGCCAGAGCGCTTGATCAGATCAAGCAGAAATTGGCCGTCCTGACGCACGGTACGCGGGTGCATGTCTTCGATCTTGCCCAACGCGGCGAGGTTGTCCGGTTGCGTGCGGGCCAGCGGCCACAACGAATGCTCACGAACAATTCGGTTGCGCGGCAGATCCCGGGCACGGGCTTCGGTTTCACGCCAGGCGCACAGTTCACGCAGAACCGCCAATTGCGCGCGCGAGAGTTTCCACGCCAGTTTGGCCTCGCGGTAAACCTCGTACGGATCGGTTTCGCGGCGCAGGTTGGCGACCAGTTCGGCGCCGTCCTCCAGCACCCAGGCGAACTTGTCGTCAGACAGTTTCGGCCGCAGTTGTACGAAAACTTCCGCCAGGTGCACGGCGTCTTCGGCGGCGTAGCTGATCTGGGTTTCGGACAGTGGTCGCTGCAACCAGTCGGAGCGCGTCTCGCCCTTCGGCAGTTCGATGCCGAGCACCGCTTGCACCAGGCGCGAATAGCCCATGGAGAAACCGAGGTTCAGGTAAGCGGCAGCCAATTGTGTGTCGAACATCGGCGCCGGCAGGCTGCCGGTCAGGCGCAACAGCACTTCGAGGTCTTCGCTGCAGGCGTGCAGGACTTTGAGTACGGCCGGGTTTTCCAGCAATGCAGCCAGCGGTTGCCAGGCATTGATGGTCAGCGGATCAATCAGGTAGGCGCGTTTGCCGTCGCCGACCTGCAACAGGCCGGCAATCGGGTAGAAGGTGTCGACCCGCATGAATTCGGTGTCGAGGGCAACGAAAGGCAGTTGCTGCCACTCGGCGCAAAACTGCGCGAGGCTATCGTTGTCGCGAATCCAGTGAATATCGATGGCCACACGGCTCTCCCTTGAAGAATGGCGCGCAGTATATATCGCCACTGGCGATTTACGCGCCTGCGAAGGGCAAGAGCTGTAACGAAATGTCCTGCCAATTGGTAAGAATAGTCTGACAGAAGGATCAAACGGGGCCATTACCTGTAGGAGCTGCCGAAGGCTGCGATCTTTTGATTTTCAAAAACAACATCAAAAGATCGTCCTAACGCGGCCCGAACCTTCGGCAGCTCCTACGGGGGGAATGCTTCAGTCCTTGGCCAGGACGCCGTCGATCACGGCGCCACGGCAGCCGGCGAACATGTCCAGACCCGGCTGATATACCGAGCTCTTCACTTCCAGCAGGCCGAGCATCGAGTGGAACAGGTTGTCCTGGCTCAGCGGTTTGTCGCGGCTCATTTGCAGGCAATGAGTGTCGACCGAATAGGCCTTCTGATAACTATCGGAGAACCACGCCAGCATCGCTACGTGCTTCTGTTGCTCCGGCGCCAGCATGTAAGGCGTGCCGTGCAGGAACAGGTTGTACTCGCCCAGCGATTCGCCGTGATCGGACAGATACAACATGGCGGTATCGACTTTGTCCTGATTGTTGCGCAACACGTCGATCAGGCTCGACAGCACATGATCGGTGTACACCAGCGTGTTGTCGTAGCCGTTGACGATACTTTCGCGGCTGCAATTGTTCAGCGCGTTACTTTCACAGACCGGGGTGAAGTGCTCGTACTCTTTTGGATAACGCTTGAAGTATTCCGGGCCGTGGCTGCCCATCTGGTGCAGAACCAGCACGGTGTCTTTGTCCAGATGATCAATAAAGCTTTGCAGGCCTTGCAGAAGAATTTCGTCGCGGCATTCGCTGTTGGCGCACAGGGTCGGGTCTTTCAAGTTACTGACATCCTGCACCGTCACGCGATCACAGGTACCTTTGCAGCCTGACTGGTTATCGCGCCAGATCACATCGATACCAGCACGCTTGAGCACGTCGAGCAGGCCTTCTTCGTTCTTCGCCTTGCTCGCGTCGTAATCCTTGCGCCCCATGTTGGAGAACATGCACGGCACCGAGACAGCGGTTTCCGTGCCACAGGAATGCACGTCGGTGAAGGCAATCAGCCCGGATTCCTTGTCGAGTTGCGGCGTGGTGTCCCGGTTGTAGCCGAGAATGCCAAAGTTCTCGGCACGCGCACTTTCACCCACCACCAGTACCGTCAGCGATTTACGCGGCTGCAGCTTCACATCGGGATTACGCTGAGCGTCTTCACCAATCTTGATAAACGGTTGCTCTGCCGAAGCTACCAGCTCGCGAAGATAGCCGGCCGATGCGCCAATGTAGTTGCTCGGCACCAGCATCAAACGAATTTCATGGTGATTGCGAAACAGCGACGACAACCCTTGGTAGTTGGCCAGTGCAACACCACCGATGACTGCTGTCGACACCACACTGACAATAACTTTACTGAACAACTCGCGGTGCCAGCGACGATAGTTTACCGGGACTTTCCACAACAACCATGACGGCAAGACACCGAGCAATACTATATAAGCCAACAACTTCAACGACAGCAGATCACGAACTTCGGTGATATTGGTTTCGGCGAAATTTCTAAACATCCCCGCATCAATCATCACGCCATACTGGCTCATGAAATAAGCCACGCCGGCGCTGAGCAAAAACATCAACGTCAGAACCGGTTTAAGCAGTGGCCGAAAGGCCAGGAACGTCAGCACAATGTTGAACGCCGCAAAGATCATCACCGCGAAAGCCACGCGCATGGCAATGCCTTTGCCGTCTGCGGCAGTGATGTCGAACAGATGCTGCCAGAGCACGAAATTGAAACCGATCAAAAGAAAGGCGCTGGCAATCAACGTCACCCATTCCGGGCGCACGGCTTTTAACTTCAACATAAAGGTAATTACTTCCCGAAAGGACGCGCCTCGGTTATTTGTGAAAATTTCATTAACCAAGGCGTGACAAACTTTAAGCAGGCAACCATCAATTTTTTGTGAAAAAGACGCCAACGATTAGTTGGCTTGTCGGAATACTCTGAAACCTGTGAAGTATTTGAGAATGATTCAGCCCCGATTCAGAAAATGCCCCTGTAGGGGGTATTTGATTTTTAGGTGGGAACGCGGGTTTTCTGGTTTGCGCGGCGGGGACGGTGCTGCGCTAAATCGTCAGCTCCGCTCAAAGGTCCGATGATGGAAAACGTCCGCACCACCACCCGCCCAGCAGTCTGGCTGATGTTCGCGATCATTCTCGTCGCGCTCAACCTGCGTCCTTCCATGGCGGCGGTCGGGCCGTTGCTCTCGGCGATTCGTGGTGACATTGCGTTGAGTTTCAGCCTCGCCTCGCTGTTGACCATGCTGCCGGTGATGGCGATGGGGCTGGCGATGTTTTTCGGCATTCGCATCAGTCAGCGTCTCGGCGAACTGCGCACCGTACTGCTGTCGTTACTGATCATCGGATTGGCAACGCTGTCGCGGCTGATGATCGACTCTGCTGCCGAATTGATTGCCAGTGCCGTGCTGGCGGGCATTGGCATTGCGCTGATTCAGGCATTGATGCCGACGCTGATCAAATCGCGCTTCCCCGACAACGTGGCGCTATGCATGGGCTTGTACGTCACTTCGATCATGGGCGGTGCGGCCATCGCGGCGTCGTTCGCGCCACAGATGCTGGCGCACACCGGCAGTTGGCGGATCGCACTGGCTGTGTGGGCTGCGTTGGCATTGCTGGCCTTTGTGTCTGGCTGGACGCAGCGTAAATATTTGTCATCTTCGGCTGCCGTGGCGACACAGAAAGAGTCGTTCTTCAACAATTCCCGCGCTTGGCTACTCGCAATCTTCTTTGGCCTGGGCACGGCGTCCTACACCTGCGTGCTCGCCTGGCTGGCGCCGTACTATGTGGAAAAGGGCTGGAGTGAACAAAATGCAGGGCTGCTATTAGGTTTTCTGACGGCGATGGAGGTGATTTCCGGCCTGGTAGTGCCTGCCATCGCCAATCGCAGCCGTGACCGACGGAGCGTGCTGATGACCTTGCTCGGGCTGATCATCGCCGGTTTCTGCGGTTTGATCCTCAGTCCGCAACATCTCAGCCTGCTCTGGCCCTGTTTGTTGGGGCTGGGCATTGGCGGGCTGTTTCCGATGAGTCTGATCGTCTCGCTGGATCATCTCGATAACCCGCAACGCGCCGGGGGCCTGACGGCTTTCGTGCAAGGCATCGGTTACCTGATTGCCGGGCTCTCGCCGTTGATGGCCGGGATTGTCCGCGATCAACTGGGCAGTTTCGAATGGGCCTGGTGGTCGCTGACGGCGGTGATGGTGATCATGCTGTTGATGGTGTGGCGCTTCGATCCCCGGCATTACGCGCGGCACTTTGACTGAACCGACTAGAGGCCTCTGGCCATGTTTTAGCCCTTTGTCGGACGACGTCGTGTTGCTAAAAGTTTCTGTCCCACAACTGTCCGTGAAATGTCCTACAAGGCTTTGTCCTGGCACCATCGTTCCGTTAGGATCGTTCGCACACGTTTGCGCGGATTCAGCGCAAGGAGCACAGCGGGACGGAACGGATGCTGAACAGTAACTTGCTTCGAAAGCTCGACATGCAGGATCTCATGGTGTTTATCGCCGTGTATGAGCAAAGCAGTGTCACCGATGTCTCGGAAACGCTGTTTGTCAGCCAGTCCACCGTCAGTTACTGCCTGAAGAAACTGCGCACCAGTTTTGAAGACGAGTTGTTCATCAATACGCGCACCGGCATGCGGCCGACCTACAAGGCCAGCAGCATGTACGGCCATGTGCAGAAGATCCTCGAAAGCATCAACCTGTGTCATGCCGGTGCCCCGGCGTTCGACCCGAGCCAGCAGGCCGTCACGTTCAATATCTGTGCCCCTGAATACTTCGAGCAACTGATCCTGCCACGGCTGTTAAAGCGCTTCGATTTCGATGACTTGCCAGTGATGGTCAACATGCACAAGTTTGAAACCGACGTGCCGGCCGATGAGTTGCGCGATGGCAGCCTCGACCTGGTGATCAGTTTCGGCCCAAACTTCCACCGCCATCACACCGACCTCAAGTCACGGATGTTGCTCGAAGACGATCTGGTCTGCGTCTTCGACAAACGTGCCACGCCGCTGGAACCGCGCCTGAGTCTGCAGGCCTTCACCGAGCGGCGGCACGTGTTCCCGACACCGTGGACCTCGACCACCAACATGGTCGACGGCTGGCTGGCACGGCAAGCGCAGAAACGCCAGATTGTCGCGCGCTCGAACAGCTATAGCGCCGCGTTGAAGATGATCACCGGCACCGATTTCATCCTTACCCTGCCCCGGCGCATTCAGCGTCTGCTCACCAACGAAGCGGTGTTCAATCACTGCGAGGCGCCGAACGGCCTGCCGGGGTTCACCCTCGACATGCAGTGGAGCCAGACGGTCGATCAGGACAGCGCCAATGTCTGGCTGCGCGAACAAGTGATCAAGGTGTGCAGTGAGCTGGAAGCGGCCTGAGGCTTAAACGCCGATGGCGGTTTTGCTGTAGGACTCGCGTTCGATGTCGACCAACTCGACACACAACTGCACTTCGAGCCCGGCCGGCCATTCGCAGAGATCCTGCAACACCGCCAGCAAACTCTGCGACAGCTGTTTTTTGATCTCCGCCGAACGACCGCTGAGCAGCGCCAGTTTCACGTAGACAAAGGCGCGCTCGGCCATGGCCGTGCCGACCTTGAACGTCTCGACCTTGATCGCGCGGCTCTTGATATCGAACTCCGCCGCGAACTGACCGGACCCCACCAACGTATTGTTGAGCCGGATCAACGCGACGTCGGCGTTCAACTGCGGCAGGTTGGCGGTGTATTCCAAGTGCAGGTGTGGCATCGGGAGGCTCCAGTCAGTCGGCGCAAAGATCGTACATATAACACAGCACTGCCCGCACGCCAGACACTATCTCTGTAGGAGTGAGCCTGCTCGTGATAGCGGAGTGTCAGTTACCGAAAACGTCACTGGGCAACCGCTATCGCGAGCAGGCTCACTCCTACAGGGGTGCGGTGATGGTCAGGGCGGGGTGATCGGCCGTTCGCTCATGAAGGCTTCCAGCCTTGAGCGCAACCAGCGTTCCGCCGGATCGCTGTCGACATGGCTGAGCCAGACCATCGACAGGTCCAGTGTCGGCGTCTTGAACGGAAACGGTTCCTTGAACAGCAATCCCGAGGTGGCCATCGCGGCGGCGGTGTAATCCGGCAGGCTGGCGATCAGATCGGTACCAGCCAGCAACGCCGGCAAGGCGCTGTATTGCGGCACCGACAGCACCACCTGGCGAGTGCGCCCGAGTTCCGCCAGCCATTCATCAGCGAAACCACTGACATTCGCCGTGTGCGAAACCAGTACGTGCGGCCGTGCGCAATATTCGTCGAGAGTCAGCGGAGTAGCCGAGGCATCGGCACGCAGGATGCTCGGCTGAATATGCCGCAGCAGTTTGCGCTTGGCATTGGCCGGCAGGCCACGGGTCTGGCTGATGCCGACGGTGATGTCGCCGGCGGCGAGCAGATCGGGAATCCGCCAGTAATCGACATGCTGCACGACAAACACCACGTTCGGCGCTTCCTGACGCAAGGCGCGCAACAGCGGCGGCAACAAGCCGAACTCGACGTCGTCGGACAGGCCGATACGAAAGGTCATGGTGCTGACCGCCGGATCGAAATCGCGGGTCAGGCTCAGTGCCACCGACAGTGAGTCGAGCGCAGGCTTGAGATGGCGAAAGATATCCTCGGCGCGGGCCGTCGGCTCCATGCGATGGCCGACGCGGATGAACAGCGGATCGTTGAGCATCGTGCGCAGGCGATTGAGCGCCGAGCTGATGGTCGGCTGGCCGAGGAACAGTTTCTCCGCCGCCCGGGTCACGTTGCGCTCGAGCATCAATGTCTCGAACACCACCATCAGGTTGATGTCGGCCTTGCGTAGTTCATTGCGGTTCATCCATTGCCCCCCGATCCCCAGTCTGAAGGGCAGTGTAGAAAGGTCCGCCGACAACGTCTATGCGGACGCGGCTCAGTTGATCGACATTGCCTTCAGGCCTATGGCGAGTTGTCGGCGATCCTGGCCGACGCCCAACTGCTCAGGACTGATCGCATCGGCGAACTGCAGTTGCACCCGCAGCAAACCCTCTTGCGTGATGCGTTGGCGGATAGCCGGAGTGAGCTGCAATTGGAGACTGTTGCCTTCCGGCTGGTCCAGCGTGGTCGCCAGTGCTTCGATGCCATTGAGTTTGATCACCACGCGTTGGCGCATATGCCCCGGGGCAAGGAACGCAGTGGCCTGAAGATGCAGGGTGCGGGCCGAATCGTTCACTCGCATGACCATTTCCGCTTCGGCACCGCTGGACCAGACGCCCCAGGTTTCGGCATCCGACCAGCCGCGCGCGAGATAGTCCTTACCAGCAGCACCATAGCTGAACTGCGCTTTTGCTCCGGAGACGAACTCAGGCACCAGCTGTTGTGGCGTCTGATCGACGGGCACCTGCACGCATTCACGACACTTTTTCCAGCCCGGCGCCAGCACCCGGAATCCATCGATACGGGTGAACAGATCCGTTTCGGTATTGACGGTCGAAACTGCCTGCAGCAGTGCCCGATCACTGAGCAGGTACAACGAATCCGCGTCATATTGACCCGAAGCCAACATCGTGCGGCTGTGCTGATCAGCCACCTCCCACTGGTCCTTGCCCATCCGTCCCAGATAGACAGCGTCGGTCGGCAGCCCATGCGTTGCGGCGAATGCGGCGACATTCATCCACTCCGGCGACAGGTTCTGCGGAAGGATCCAGCGGACTTTCTGATAATGCTCGGCGGCATTTTTCCAGAACGGGTCGACAAAGGGCGTCTTCCATTGCGTGCTTGGCGCGACCATCAACTGCTTGCGCACCAACGACCAGCCGCTGTGCGTATCCGCAACTTGAACGGCCAGCGCCAGCGCCATCAGCACGGTTGCCACACGCGGTTTATTGGCGCGAACAACCAGGTAAATGATCAACAGAATGAACGCGTAATACACCGGCCAGAACATGCGTCCCGAGGCCCGGAAAATATTGGCGATGGCGATTATCCTGTCCGGTAACGGATAGGTGAAATTCGCCCCTGCAACGGCAATGTTGTTGGACACCGCAAACACCGTCAGCCCGGCCAGCGCGATCAGCACAAGCCAGTGCCGACGCAGCGACTGCGCCAACCCGGTCTGCCCTTGCAGCCACCCGACCAGCCCACAGACGGCCAGCAATAACAGGCCCAGTCCGAGATAACTGAAACCTTCCGTATCACCCAGACCACCAGGCAGATCCTTGAGAAGGTATGACCAGTGATTGGGACTGAACAGTGTCAGCACATTGGCTCGGTACAAGCCAAATCCGTCGGAAACCGCATCGGAGCCGTTGACGGAAAAATACCCCGCCTGCCAGCAGCAAAAACTCACCAAGGCAAACAGCAGAACCAGTTCGATTGCGACATCACGCAAGGTCAGCCGCGCTTTGAAATACCGCGCGAGCAGATCGGCCAGCCAGAGCAGCGCGACCATGGCCAGAAAATACGCATGAATCAGCGCGGTGCACGCCAGCAAAATCCCCCAGGCCAGACGTCGCCGCGGGTCCACCGGGCGCAAGGCCAGGTACAAGGCGGCCAGAATCAGAAAGTGTCCGGCCAGCGACAAATGGGTCGGCATGCGGATGATCATCGGCGGAGCAAACAGAAAAAGTGCACAACCCAATGCCCGCAAAGTGACACAGGAGGTGACCAGCCCGACCAGTTTCCAGGCGAACCATGCTTGCAGGACAAAACAGGCGAGAAACCAGATTCCGAAATACTGAAATGTCTGCGGAAGCCATGCAGCAAATGGCTTGAACAACAATGCCAGCAGCGGATTGGAGTCGGAAAAGATCAGGCCGTTGCTCAACTCGAGTCCGTACGTCGGGTTCAGGCCGAGCGGAAACGTCCACGGCGCCTGACGGAAAAATGCCCATCCCAGATAGTGTGTTGCCGGATCGCCCTGCCCCAGCCAGACAATGTTCTGCGGATCAAGCGCCCGAGGGCCGACGACAATAAAGAAAGCCAATACGCCGATCATCAACGGCAACAGAGTGACAGCCAGGCGTTTTGTGGAATCCTTCATCGATACGTCCAGAAGTTGTGCAGTACAAAAGTGAATGCCGGAATGGTCAGCGCCACCGCGACGATTCCCGACAAATAATGCAACCCGGCCATCTGCGCAGCCCAGGCAACGAACATCGCCAACAGGAATCCGCCCACCGAGACCAGCAGAAAGCGCAGCAACGTTCTGCCACGCAGTCGGGCGGAAAAACTCCAGGTGGTATTGATCACGTAGGAAACAACCGTCGCCACGGCAAACGCAACACCGTTGGCCAAGGGCGGCTGCGGGCTGATGAAGTTGATGAACAACACCGCGACCAGCGCATGCAGAGCCGTGACAAACACACCGGTCACGGCAAAGCGTAAACCGCGCTGGATCAGCGCTGATTTTTCGCCTGAGGTCACGGTTTTTGCGCCAACACGAAAACGCTCAAACCGGCCAGACGATTCATGCCCATCAGCGGCAGTTCAAGGCTGCACAGGGTTTTCAGTACGCCGTTTACCAGCGGGTGATGACGCTTGAGCTGCGAGCGCGGCGCTGAGGCCTGCGGGCCTTGCGGCAACAACCGTAATGCCGCCGCAATCGGGAACACCGCGCCGAAATAATAGGCACCGCGCTGCACGGTCAGGCCGGCATCGCGCGCCAGCGTTTCGAACTGCGCCAGGGTGTAGCGACGCTTGTGTTCAAGGAAATCGTCATGGCCGCTCCAGAGGAACTGGAACGCCGGCACCGTCATCAGAAAACGGCTGCCGGAAGGCACTTTATCGACGTACATCCTGAGCAGGCCGAGGTCATCGTCAACGTGCTCCAGCACGTCCATCAGCAACACCAGGTCGGCGTCGAGGTTTTCAATCCCGCGGCGGTAGTGCACCGGTTTGCCGGCAGTCGTCGCGCTCGAGTCGGCGGGATAGCTGATGTCGACGCACCATGCCTCCTGCGCGGCGGTATGCGTCAGCAGATGATGCGAGAAAAATCCGGAACCGGCGCCCACGTCGAGGATTCGTCTGATCGGCGCATCACCCAGCAAACGCGTGGTTGCCGCCGCTTTGGAGCAGTAATACCAATGCTCGTTGATGCTGTCGCCGAGGATGTCGGTTTCCTTGAGATCCATGTTTCAGTCCTTCGAGTCGTAGACACGGCGCACCAGAAAAACCGGTCGGCGCTTCGCCTCAATGTAGGTACGGCCGAGGTATTCACCGAGCACGCCAATGCCGATCAATTGCAAACCTCCGAGAAACGTCACGGCAACCATCAAAGAGGCATAACCGGGCAAATCGATGCCCGAGACCAACGTGCGCACGACAATGAAAATCGCGAAGGCAAAAGACACCAGCGACACCAGCGCGCCGACGTACGTCCAGACTCGCAACGGTTCGGTGCTGAAGCTGGTAATGCCTTCGAGGGCGAAGTTCCACAGCCGCCAGCCGTTGAATTTACTCTGCCCGGCCGCGCGCTCGGGGCGCTCGTAATCGACGTGAGTGGTACGAAAGCCGACCCAGGCAAACAGGCCTTTCATGAATCGGCGGGATTCGGGCAAGGTCAGCAAGGCATCGACCACGCAGCGATCCATCAGGCGGAAATCGCCGACGTTTTCGGGCAATGGCTGTTCTGCGATCTTGTTGTGCAGGCGATAGAACCAGTGGGCCGATGTTTGTTTGGCCCAGGTATCGCTGCGCCGGCTGATGCGGTGGCCGAGCACCACTTCAAAGCCTTCTCGCCAGCGCTCGATCATTTGCAGGATGACTTCGGGCGGATCCTGCAAATCAGCATCGATCGGTACGACGATCTGCCCGGTGGCAATCTGCAAGCCTGCAGACAACGCCGCTTCCTTACCGAAATTACGGCTCAGGTCGACGATCCGCACACGCGAGTCTTGCTGTTGACGCTCGAGCAGGCGTTCAAGCGTGGCATCAGTGCTGCCGTCGTTGACGAATACCAGCTCAAGGTCGATCAACGCTTGTGGCTGAAAGACTTCGCCGATGCGCAGCAGAAACGTGTCGAGGCTGTCCTCTTCGTTAAAAACAGGGATCACCAGCGATAACGTTACCCGCGCAACCTGTTGCGTTCCGTGCTCGGTCAAGGGAGTGCTCTTTTTATAGTGTTAGTCGGTCATCGAACGATTTTCGATGCCATGAGCCGTCCCGTATTAAGCAGTAGCGTCGTCGGCGTTGCAAGGGTCAGGCGGCGTCATATTGGCCAATCCAGAGGCCGATTGCTGCGCTCTAGCCCGTGGCCTCCAGAAACATTCACCAACGATTGGAAACAAATGTCCGATAGCCAAAATACCCGCCTGCGCTAGGCTTGCGTCGATGCGTCACACAGGATGTCGCACACATAAATCGCATGGAGCGAACTGAATGTATTTCGAGATTTACAGGCAATCCAGAGGCATCCCGAGCACTGGCAAAGGGCAATGGCGCTGGAGGCTGCGCGCGGGCAATCACGAGACCATCGCCAGTGGCGAGTCATACGTGAACAAGGCCGACTGCATTCATGTGATCGAGCTGATCAAAGCCGTGCAGGGCGACACCCCGGTGAGGGAAATTTAATCGCACGAGCCAATGCAGGGCTGCGTCCTACAGCCACTTCCTTTTTTGCCCGAACGACTGGCGAGCCATCTCTGCGCTCCTACGCTCATCGACGTATGGGGCGATTCAGCCCTGTTTCGCCACATCACTCGAACTCAAAAGGAGCCGCAGAAATGGCTAGAGACAAAGCGAAAGACGACAAACACTTCAACTGCACGCAAGAACACGAAGCTGACTATGTCGCCGGCCTCTACCCGCATGCCAAGGACGAAGTGAAAACCTTCCTGACAACCGCGTGCATGGACAAGTCGCTGCATAACTCGACGCATAAGGATGTGTATGAATTGATCAAACGCAAGTTGGGCCACTCGCAGCCGTGAATGGCTGGGGCGCGGGGTGATGTAGCCTTGCGCAAATGAAAAAGCCCCACGGGTTCAGGCCTGTGGGGCTTTGGCTTGTACCAGTCAGGATCGAGATTTCAGGCATGGCACATGCATTTAGATTTCTGTAACCGAACCCAGCAACAACGTTGGGTTTTTAAGCGGAAAAATATCGAGAATTCACTTACAGGACTCTGACCGAAGCTTCTTCGCAGACTCAATCACCGCCTTCTGCATTTCAATGGCTTCGTTTGCCACAATCCGGTAAGCCTCTCGTTTTTCCTCAACCGACGCATTTCGGAAAAAATCCGACATCGGGGTAGATTTAGCCGTTTCTTTGGCTGCGTCACTATTGCCTTTCATTAGGCTACTCCGTTCAAAATACGCTCGAGCTCGCTTTGATCATAGGGTTGGGTAACCATGCGGTCAATTTCCTCGGCTGAAAGGTCGATACCAAAATCTGCGTCCCCTCCATCCGTATCTTTGATAATGACGTCCACTTGTAGCGCTTGCCCCCACTCCCGCTTCAACTCACACACCGAAGCCTTCGACGCGTAGAACTGACGCACGAACTCGTGACAAGGAATGTTCCGTCCTTCGGTCTCTTCTCGTGCGAGAACAAACTCCCAAGCCAGCTCAGGCCTCTGGTACACATAAATAATCTGCGCTGATCTGTTTTTTTTATTTAAAGAGCGCTGAATATTTCTGCGCGCAACATTGAAATTTGCCAGTGTTCCATCCAGCAAAAACGACTGTCTTTGCTGATGAACCAGATCAATGGTGCGTTCAACAATTGTCGTCACGGATCTTTGAAAAAGACTTGAATTGCTCCCGCTATACTCGGGAAAAAAATCCCTGAAGTCGTCTGGATCGATACGCAACGCACTCGTGCCTTGAGCCTCCATCAATTTGATAAAGGACTTGGAAACTTCGGTTTTTCCAGCACCAGGAGAGCCAGCCATAAATACTGAAACAGGATCCTCGTCGCGGGGATATCTGTTTAAACAAGCCAAATCACGGGCAATGCGCGTTCGATTTACCTTTGCAAATGCTAATGCCCGTTCAGATATTTCGTGCTCCTGCGGTGTCATTAAACTCTCCTCTCCACAGCGAAGAATCTAACACCCATGTAGAACCCCCACCCAGCGAACGCCGAACCAAATGGTTTCAATCTGTGAAACCGAATAATTCTGCCCCTGGATCGAGCGCAAGAAAGCTGCCTCTTCGACCTTTTATTTCAACGCAAACGAAAAAGCCCCGTAGCTTCTCAGCTACGGGGCTTTTTCTATGTAATGGCGGAGAGATAGGGATTCGAACCCTAGGTACCGGTGAAGGTACAACGGATTTCGAATCCGTCCCATTCGGCCACTCTGGCATCTCTCCAACGGCGCGCATCATAACAACACTTTTACCGAAAGCAAACCCTCTTTCGAAAATTTCTTCGTGCTATCAGATGCTTGCGTCGATTAAAGCGGTACGCCCAGGCGATTGGCGACTTCTTCGTAGGCTTCGATGACGTCACCGAGGCCCTGGCGGAAGCGGTCCTTGTCCATTTTCTTCTTGGTGTCCTTGTCCCACAGACGGCAGCCGTCCGGGCTGAACTCGTCACCGAGGACGATGGAGCCGTCGCTGAACACGCCGAACTCAAGCTTGAAGTCGACCAGCAGCAGGCCGGCGTCGTCGAACAGCTTGGTCAGGACTTCGTTGACCTTGAGCGACAGTTCTTTCATGCGAACCAGTTGCTCGGCGGTGCCCCAACCGAATGCCACGACGTGGGATTCGTTGATGAACGGGTCGCCCTTGGCGTCGTCCTTGAGGAACAGTTCGAAGGTGTAAGGGTTGAGCTTCAGGCCTTCTTCGACGCCCAGACGCTTGACCAGGCTACCGGCAGCGTAGTTACGCACAACGCACTCGACCGGGATCATGTCGAGCTTCTTCACCAGAACTTCGTTGTCGGCCAGCAGTTTGTCGAATTGGGTCGGAATGCCGGCCGCTTCGAGTTTCTGCATGATGAAGGCGTTGAACTTGTTGTTGACCATGCCTTTGCGGTCGAGCTGCTCGATGCGCTTGCCGTCGAACGCCGAAGTGTCGTTGCGAAACAGCAGGATCAAGCGGTCAGCGTCGTCGGTCTTGTAAACCGATTTGGCTTTGCCGCGGTAGAGTTCTTCACGTTTTTCCATGATGGGCTCCGCTTGCTAAGTAGGTGGGCTAGGCGATGTGGCGCCAGTCGAGCCCTGAATCTTGATCGGCCAGTTGCAGCCAGTCCGGGTCGCACCCGAGGGTGTCGACGAAACATTGCCGGGCCAGCTGCGGCATGTTGTTCTTGCTGCTCAGATGGGCCAGGACCAGGTGTTGCAAACCCTGCCAACCCAACTCGGACACCAGGAATGCCGCCTGATGGTTGTTCAAATGTCCCAGCTCGCCGCCCACCCGCTGCTTGAGAAAGTACGGGTAATGACCACGGGCCAGCATGTCGCGACAATGGTTGGACTCGATCATCAATGCATCGAGATCCCGATAACCGTCCAGCACCCGCTCGCAATAGGAACCCAGGTCGGTCAGCAGGCCGAAGCGCCGCTGCTCGTGATCACTGAAAACATATTGGGTCGGTTCCTGTGCATCATGGGCCACGGCAATGACCCCGATGTTCAGTGCACCGATCTGCAGTTGCTCGCCGCCGGCCAGAAAGCCTGCGGGTTCAATCGGTTTGCGCATCCCGCGCAGTGTGCCGCGACTGAGGTAGACCGGTAGATTGTAGCGCCGAGACAGCAAACCCACGCCATGCACGTGGTCGGCATGTTCGTGGGTTACGAGTATCGCGCTCAGTTGCGCCGGGTTCACACCCAGGCGCAACAGGCGTTTTTCGGTTTCCCGCAGGGAAAAACCACAATCCACCAGCACATACGTATCAGCACTGGCGATCAGCGTGCCGTTCCCTTGGCTACCGCTGCCGAGAACGGCAAAACGCATGGTTGATCAGCCCAGGTTGTCCTGAATCACGCTCAGCACTTTGCGCGCCACTTCAGCCGGCGCAACGGTGTTGATGTTTTTCTCGACGGTCACCTGAATATTCTCGCCAACCTTGCTCAGGCGAACCTGATAACGCTCGGCACGGGACTCAACTTCTTCCTTGGTCGGCGCGCTGCCGAACAGGCTGCTGAAGAAACCAGGCTTGTCGTCTTTCTTCTCGGCTTTTTCGGCCAGGTTGATGTAGTACAGGCCGAGGCTGCGGTTGATGTCTTCAACGCGCCATTCGCCTTGCTCCAGCGCACGGCCAACACTCGACCAGGCACGGTCCAGATCGGTACCGACGTTCAACACCGGGTTGCCGCTGCCGTCTTCGCTGAGGCTGACACGGCTCGGCGTATCGAAATCACGCGAGGCCAGCATCGACACCGAACCGCCCTTCTCGGAGATCCGGCTCATGCTCGCGAGCATGTCGTCGACCAGGGCTGCGTCCAGGCCAGTGTTTACCGAACGGTTGGTGAAATCGACATCGGCAGTGCTGCCGGCAGGACGCTCGGCGCTGACCACGTAGATTTCACTGGTGTTGCGCTGCACGCCTGGCTCGATGCGGACACGGACGCGGGTTTCGCTGTCGCTGGCGATGCCGGCCGCGCTCAGGCGCTTGGCCATCGACGCGGACAACTCATCGGAATGCTGCCAGGTGGTAGTGAATTCGCCGGTTTGCGGACGCTGTTCATCCAGACGGAAACCGTTGTCCTGGAAGAACTGCACCGCCACTGGCCAGACTTCGGCCGGTGGATGCTGGGCCATGACCCAACGCGAATCGCCGCTCTTCTGCAGCGAGTAGTCGGTGGCATCGGCGATCGCCGCCAACGGCTGAGGACGTGGAACCACGTACTCGCCCTTGGCGGTGTCATCAGCAACGTTGCGCGGGATCGGCAGCAGCGGATCCAGACGCTTGGAAGTGCTGACATCCGGTGGCAGTTGCATCGGTGCAGTCTGTTGCGCTTCCAGGTAATCGCTACCACGGTCACGGAAATAACCTTCCGGGCCCCAGACCCATCCGCAGCCACTGGTGCTGGAGATAATCAAGGCAAGTGCGGAAAGTCCGGCCATTCGCTTCATGCGTTGTACTTCCTCAATTAAACCAGGACGCTGCACTGGCGCAGGGCCGAGCGCAACGTTTCATGACAAGGTGTGCTCAGCCAGGTCAGCGGCAGGCGGATGCCTTCGTGCATCAGGCCCATTTCAACCAAAGCCCATTTCACCGGAATCGGATTGGCTTCGATGAACAGGTCTTTGTGCAGCGGCATCAGTTTTTCGTTGATTGCCCGTGCGGTGTCGGCGTCGCCCTTGAGCGCGGCCTCGCACAGGTCGGCCATTTCGCGCGGAGCGACGTTGGCGGTAACAGAGATATTGCCTTTGCCACCCAGCAGGATGAGCTCGACGGCGGTCGGATCATCGCCGGACAGCACGATGAAGTCCTTGCTCACACCATCAATGATCGCCTTGGCGCGCTTCAGGTCGCCAGTGGCTTCCTTGATACCGATGATGTTCGGCACGGTGGACAGGCGAATCACGGTCTCGGCCTGCATGTCGCAAGACGTGCGGCCAGGAACGTTGTAGAGAATCTGTGGAATGTCGACCGCTTCAGCGATGAACTTGAAGTGCTGGTACAAGCCTTCCTGGGTCGGCTTGTTGTAGTACGGAACGACCAGCAGGCAGGCATCGGCACCGGCTTCCTTGGCGTTGCGGGTCAGCTCGACGGCTTCGCGGGTCGAGTTGGCGCCAGTGCCGGCGATGACCGGAATACGCCCGGCAACCTGTTTGACCACGGCTTTGATGACGGCGATGTGTTCTTCAACATCAAGGGTTGCCGACTCGCCGGTAGTACCGACCGCGACAATGGCATGGGTGCCGTTCTTGAGATGGAAGTCCACGAGTTTGCTGAGGCTGTCCCAGTCAAGACGCCCTTGTGCATCCATGGGAGTGACCAGTGCCACCATACTGCCCGCAATCATGAAACCGCTCCTGCCGGAAAAAGAGAGCGGTAATGGTACTGGCGCCAAGATGCTTGCACAAGCGAAGTACTGCGCTGCCGCCATTCCCCTTGGCGCCGCTTTTCGCTACCCTTCAGACTTTGATCGGTATTGATCAGCTTGTACGCCGGGTTCCAGCCTCCCTTTACGGCCTCCCAGACCCCGTTCCTGCGTCGCATCGACGCGCTCCCGCTATAGTGGAGCGAGCCGCGAGCTTGCCGGAGTTTTCTGAAAGGACAGCCAGATCGGGTCATCACAGGCACTCCCGGCGACCAACGCCCGTTAACCTACCGACCGCTCATCGCTTTAGGAATGCTGCATGTCCACCCCCACAGTCCGCGAACAATTCCTTGTCATCAGTGCCCTCGGCGCCAACCCCATGGAGCTGACCAACGTCCTGTGCCGCGCCAGCCATGAAAATCGCTGCGCCGTAGTCACGTCACGCCTGACCCGCCACGGCGAGTGCAGCGCGCTGATCCTTGAGATCACCGGCAGCTGGGACGCCCTCGCCCGCCTGGAAGGCAGCCTGTCGGGGCTCGCCAAAAAGCACGCGTTCACCGTTAACGTGGTGCGCAGCGCCGCGCTGGAAAATCGTCCACAGGCCCTGCCGTACGTGGCTTACGTCAGTTCCGCGTATCGCCCGGACATCATCAATGAGCTGTGCCAGTTCTTCATGGATCACAATGTCGAACTGGAAAACCTGACGTGCGACACGTATCAGGCGCCACAGACCGGCGGCACCATGCTCAACGCCACGTTCACCGTGACCCTGCCGGCCGGCACCCAGATCAGCTGGCTGCGCGATCAGTTCCTCGACTTCGCCGATGCGATGAACCTGGACGCACTGATCGAGCCTTGGCGCCCACAAAACCCAATGTAAGGAAGCTTTCATGGCCGTCGTCATCGACCAACCGGTTGCGGATTTCGAAGCACCTGCCACCAGCGGGCAGACCGTCAGCCTGTCTGCCCTGAAAGGCAAGCAAGTGGTGATTTACTTCTATCCGAAGGACAGCACCCCGGGCTGCACCACAGAAGGCCAGGGCTTTCGTGATCAATACGCAGCATTTCAGGCTGCCAACACGGAAATTTTCGGCATTTCGCGCGACAGCGTGAAGTCCCACGAGAACTTCAAGGGCAAGCAGGCATTTCCGTTCGAGCTGATCAGCGACAAGGACGAGGCTGTCTGCCAGCTGTTCGACGTGATCAAGCTTAAGAAACTTTACGGCAAGGAATACCTGGGCGTTGATCGCAGCACTTTCCTGATCGATAAAGACGGTGTGCTACGCCAGGAATGGCGTGGCGTGAAGGTGCCTGGGCATGTTGATGCGGTTTTGGCTGCTGCTCAGGATTTGAACAAGGCCTGAGATCAAAAGATCGCAGCCTGCGGCAGCTCCTACAAGATTCGATGTCCGATCGCATATTTCGCGGTAACACGACCCTTGTAGGAGCTGCCGAAGGCTGCGATCTTTGCTTTCAAAGTAGCGGCGCCACTTCCGGTTCCTTACGCGGCCAAGCATCCAATACTGCCTTGAACAGCGTCGCCAGCGGGATCGCAAAGAACACTCCCCAGAATCCCCACAAGCCGCCAAACAACAGCACCGCACAGATGATTGCCACCGGGTGCAGGTTGACCGCCTCCGAGAACAGCAATGGCACCAGCACGTTGCCATCCAGTGTCTGAATGATCCCGTAGACCGCCATCAGATAAATGAACTGATCGCTCCAGCCCCACTGGAACAGCGCAATCAGCAACACCGGCACGGTCACCACCACGGCGCCAACGTACGGCACCACCACCGACACGCCGACCAACAACGCCAGCAGCGCCGCGTAGTTGAGTCCGAGCGCAACGAAAGCGATGTAGGTCACACCGCCACAAATCACGATCTCGATAACCTTGCCGCGAATGTAGTTGGCGATCTGCCGGTTCATTTCCTGCGCGACCCGGGTGATCAGTGCCCGCTCACGCGGCAGATAACCACGCACCCACTCGCCGATCATGGCGCGATCCTTGAGGAAGAAAAACACCAGGATCGGCACCAGCACCAGATAGATCATGATGTTCACCAGCAGCGGCAGACTCGACAGCGAAAACGTCAGCGCCCACTGGCCGAACTTGCCGATCTCGCCGCGCGCCACTTCGATGGCTTGCAGCACCTGCTCGTCGGAGACCAGATGCGGATAGCGCTCCGGCAGCAACAGCAGCAGCGATTGCCACTTGGCGAGCATGCCCGGCAGTTCGTTGAACAGCGTGATCAACTGGTGCCAGAGCAACGGCACGACCACGACAATGAATACCATCAGCACGCCCATGAACAACGCAAATACCAGTCCCACTGCGGCGGCGCCGGGGACGCGCAGGCGTTCGAGGGTGACGACCAGCCCTTGCATCAGATACGCCAGCACCATTCCCGCCAACACTGGCGCGAGCATGCCACCGAGGGTGAGCACGGCGGTAAAAGCGAGAAACAACAGCACCGCCAGCACCACGGCTTCTTCATCGGAGAAGTAGCGCTGAATCCAGTCGCGTAACACTTTGAACATCAATATTCCTTAGGTCTTTTACGCTGGCGGTATCAGGCTTTTTTCAACCAATAGCGGTAAATGCCTGCTTCGTCTTCTTCGCGCAGCAGCGTATGACCGGCCAATTTGGCAAAGGTGCGGAAGTCGCGCTGCGAACCGGCATCGGTGGCGATCACCTTGAGCACCGCACCACTGGCCAACTTGTTCAGTTCCATTTTTGCCTTGAGCAACGGCAACGGGCAATTGAGGCCACTGGCGTCCAGTTCAACATCATGGGCTACAGCGTCAGTCATTGCGTCACTCCGGTTGTGGTCGTCGAGCTGCCTAGAATATCTGGTCGCAGGCCCGGTGTCCGGCTACAGTAAGGTCTTTGTCTTCTAAGGCTTTGTGCATGACTTTTCTGCGCCCTACCCTGCTGACGCTCGCTTGCCTGCTCGCCTCACCGGGCTTTGCCGACGATCTGCCGTCACTTGGCGACGCCAGTTCTGCCATCGTCTCGCCGCAACAGGAATATCAGCTCGGTCGCGCCTGGCTGGCCATGCTGCGCAGTCAGGTTTCACAGCTCAACGATCCGCAGCTCAAGGACTACGTCGAGTCCAGCGTTTACAAGCTGGTGGAGACCAGCCAGGTCACCGACCGCCGCCTCGAATTCATTCTGATCAACAGTCCGCAGCTCAACGCTTTCGCAGCGCCTGGTGGCGTTGTCGGGGTCAACGGCGGCCTGTTCCTCAATGCGCAGACCGAAGGCGAGTACGCGTCGGTACTGGCGCACGAATTGGCTCACTTGTCGCAACGCCACTTCGCCCGTGGCGTCGAAGCCTCGCAGCGCATGCAGGTGCCGATGATGGCCGCACTGCTGGCCGGCATCGTCATTGCGGCGGCCGGCGGCGGTGAAGCCGGGATCGCGACCATTGCCGGTACGCAAGCGGCGGCGATTCAGTCGCAACGGACTTTCTCCCGGCAGAACGAACAGGAAGCCGATCGCATCGGCATCCTCAATCTGGAAAAGGCCGGATACGATCCGCGCTCGATGCCGACCATGTTCGAGCGTCTGATGCGCCAATATCGCTTCGACGCCAAACCGCCGGAATTCCTGCTGACTCACCCGGTAACCGAGTCGCGTATCGCCGACACCCGTAACCGCGCCGAACAGGCCAAACCGGGCGGCATCGAAGACACCATGCGCTATCAGTTGATTCGCGCGCGCGTGCAGTTGATCTACGAAGAAACTCCGGGCCTGGGCGCCAAACGCTTCCGCGCGCAGCTGGATGAGAACCCGCAAAGCGATGTTGCGCGTTATGGCCTGGCCATCGCGCAAATCAAGGGCGGCCAATTGAATGAAGCGCGCGAAAACTTGAAACAACTGCTGGCGAAGTCGCCGAACGAGATCATCTACAACCTCGCGCAAGTCGATCTGGACATCACCAACAATCGCTTGCCCGACGCACAGTCGCGGGTTGACCGGATGCTCACGCAATATCCGGGCAACTACCCGCTGAATCAGGTTCGTGTCGATCTGCTGCTGAAAGAGAATCGTGCGGCGGATGCCGAGAAGGCGCTGGAAGGCCTGCTCAAGTCGCGCCCGGATGATCCGGACGTCTGGTATCAGGTGGCCGAGACTCGCGGCCTGTCGGGCAATATCATCGGTCTGCATCAGGCCCGCGCCGAATACTTTGCGCTGGTAGGTGATTATCGTCAGGCGATCCAGCAACTGGACTTCGCCAAGCGCAAGGCCGGCAACAACTTCCCGCTGTCCTCGCGGATCGATGCCCGTCAACGTGAGCTGATGGAACAGGAGCGCATGATCAAGGACATGATGGGCTGAGTCCATCAGCGCAAGACAAAAGCTTCAGGCACAAAAAAACCGCCTCTTTCGAGGCGGTTTCTTTTTTAACTTACCGCTGGATTACTCAGCCAGTTTGAAGGTAATGAAGCTGGCGCGACCTTGACGCAGAACCCGCATCGACACCGAACGGTTCTTCGGCAGCGCCTTGGCGATTTCACCGAACTCTTTGGTAGAGCCGATGGCCTGGTTGTTCAGGTGCGTGATCACATCACCTGGCTGCAGGCCGATCAGGGCGGCAGGGCCATCCTGCACTTCCTTGATCACCACACCACCTTTGAGGTCGTAGGTTTTCTTCTGCTCGGCGGTCAGTTCGCCAACCGAAACACCGAGGCGATTGCTGGTGCTTTCAGCGCCGGTCTTCGGCAGGGCATCCAGCTCCTTGTCTTCATCCGGGATGGCGCCAACCGTCAGTTCGACGTTTTTGCGCTTACCTTCACGAATCACTTCCAGATTGGCTTTGGCGCCAGCCTTCAATGCACCGACCAGATGTGGCAGGTCGGCAGACATGACGATCGGCTGACCGTTCATGCTGAGAATCACGTCGCCGACTTGCAGCCCACCCTTTGCAGCCGGGCCGTCATCCTGAATCTGCGCAACCAGTGCACCGGCCGGTTTATCCAGACCAAACGACTCGGCGAGATCCTTGTTCACTTCCTGGATGACGACGCCCAACCAGCCACGGCTGACTTTGCCACCGCTCTTCAGTTGATTGGAAACATCCATCGCCACGTCGATCGGAATGGCGAACGACACGCCCATGAAGCCACCGGAGCGGGTGTAAATCTGCGAGTTGATGCCGACTACTTCACCGTTCAGGTTGAACAGCGGGCCACCGGAGTTACCCGGGTTGATCGGCACGTCGGTCTGGATGAACGGCACATAGTTTTCGTTCGGCAGGCTGCGACCGACGGCGCTGACGATACCTTGTGTCACCGTGTGGTCAAAGCCGAATGGCGAACCGATCGCGACGACCCACTGGCCGGCTTTCAGATCCTGGGATTTGCCGAGCTTGAGCACCGGCAGATCCTTGCCTTCGATTTTCAGCAAGGCCACGTCGGAACGTGGATCGGTGCCGACCAGCTTGGCTTTCATTTCACTGCGATCAGCGAGGCGAACGAGGATTTCGTCAGCATCGGCAATCACATGGTTGTTGGTGAGGATGTAACCGTCCGGGGAAATGATGAAGCCAGAACCCAGCGACTGTGCTTCACGCTGACGATCACCGCGCGGCGAACGCTGCTGAGGCATGCCGCGCTCGAAGAACTCGCGCAGCATGGGCGGCAAGCCTTCCAGATCAGGCATCTGCTGGTTCACCTTGCGATCCGGCAGCTTCTGCGTGGTACTGATGTTCACTACCGCAGGCGAGGCTTGTTCGACCAGTTGGGTGAAATCAGGCAGATCGGCTGCTTGCGCAGCAGGGACTGCCTGGCCCAGCACCAGCACGGTGGCGAAAATGGAGAGATAAGACTTCAAGCTAGGTATCGACATACAGCTCCCGTTACGACGAGCAGGGTTAAGCGATATGGAGCAAGGAACACCGGAAACCACCGACCGGCATTTTTGTTCCGGCAACAACAAACAAGGCCAGAGCCGTGAAGCTCTGACCTATAAAAAATTTTCGGGGTATTTGCAAATGAAAATGCTCAGCAAACATTTCATCTACGTCTCGTATAAGAGGTGGAAATGACTGAAATCAGCTCACTGCTTGCTGGTTGCAGTGCCGTCATTGTTACGCATGGACAAGGCAATTCTTTCGGCGGTGCCGATCGGAATCTCACCCACCACCGTAACCATCATTTCACCTTGCGGCGTGGTCAAGCGACGCGAAACGGCAACCGTCGGACCCAGTTGAGTGCGCGTATCGGTAACAGTTGCACCGTTCAACGGCTCAAGGAAGACCGAGAAACGCGCCAAACCATCGTCGTACATCAGGCTGTTGACCTGCGTCTTGGTTTCCGGATCTTTGTGCGAGGTGCTGCTGGTCAATTCGAAACCCGGCGGCAGCCAGTCCGAATGCCAGACCTGCGCAGTCTTCACGGCTGAAGCCTTGTCGCTATCGAGCGTAACGGGCTTGCAGTCGGTGTCAGCCAGAAGATCCTTGTCCGACGGGACGTCATCGGTGTCCAGACTGGTGAACTGGAAACGTTCAAGCAACTGCCCTTTGTCATTCAACAGCAATGACTTCAGGGGCAGGCCGGTCTGTTTGTCCAGATGCAGTTCGAAACCGTATCGATGCTGGTCACGAGGGGTCAGCGATACGATCACCGCATCGCGTCCGGCCACGCGCGACTTGCCAATGACGGCAAGGTCATACCAATTTTTCAGCTTTAGCGGATCGAGAGGACGAGCGGCAGAGTTGGGAGAATCCCCCAGCCCGGCTATCAGGGTGCCGCTGACGCATTGAGTATGCCCATCAATGCGCACGACTTCCTGTGCCGAACCGTCGAGCTGGAGTAAACGCTCGCGGACCTGGCCATTCTGGACGCGGTGCCAGATGTTGTGGGTAGAAAAACTACCGTTACGCTCGTAAACGAAAGTGCCGTGAAAGCTTTGCTGCTGCTCGGCCTGGCCCAGGCGGGTCAACCAGTCCTGAGCCTCATCGGCGTGGGCTGGAACAATGAACCAGCCACTCAGCAGAAGCGAAAGTAGAGGTATGGCGCGCATGATCCTCCTTAACGGTTTTCCAGGCTTGCAGCACGTGCGTAAGGCAGCGCGCTTTCAGTACCTTTCAGTGCAGCCTGTTGAGCGTGCTGACGCAAGTAGCCTGGCAGACGCTGATCGTGCCAGCCTGGTTGACCTTGCAGCACGCCGTTGGCCATAGGGCCAGTAGCTTCCGAACTCTCACTATAGCCTGCCAGAACAGCCGGACCTTTGACCTGTGGAGTGGCCAGGGTTGGCTGATTGGATTGCTGTGCCAGTTCGACACCAGCGATTTCGTCCTGGTTGTACAGGCGAACACCGGCCAGAACGGCAACAGTCACCGAGGCTGCAACAGCCAGGCGGCCGAGGCTACGCCATGGGCTGCGCGATACTTTCGCCGGTGCTATTTCGTCTTCCAGCGCAGCAGACACTGCCGCAGCGATATCCAGACGTGGCAGCAGCAAATCCTTGTGCATGGCTGCCCGAGCGATCTGGTAACGAGCCCAGGTCTCACGGGTTTCTACGTCATCAAGTGCATTGATCACTCGACGCAATTCCAGTTCGTCCGCTTCGTTATCCATCACTGCGGACAGCGATTCCTGCAGGGCTTCACGACTCATGGCGTTCCTCTCTTGGCTGTCGCCGCTGTCTCAGTTTTCCTGCAACAACGGCTGCAGGGCTTTATCGATGGCCTCCCGGGCGCGGAAAATCCGGGAGCGCACGGTACCCACCGGACACTGCATGACGCTCGCAATGTCCTCGTAACTCAGACCATCGAATTCACGTAAAGTTAACGCCGTACGCAAATCCTCTGGCAGTTGCTGAATGGTTCGATGGACGGTGCCTTCGATCTCATCCCGCAGCAGTGCACGTTCTGGTGATTCGAGATCCTTGAGGCCGTGATCGCCGTCGTAGAACTCTGCATCTTCGGAACTTACATCGCTATCCGGCGGCCGACGGCCGCGTGAAACCAGGTAATTCTTTGCCGTGTTAATGGCAATACGGTACAGCCACGTATAAAACGCACTGTCGCCGCGAAAGTTTCCAAGTGCTCGATACGCCTTGATAAAGGCTTCCTGAGCCACGTCCTGGGCTTCATGGGTGTCGTGCACAAAACGCACGATCAACCCGAGAATTTTGTGCTGATATTTCAGCACCAGCAGATCGAACGCTCGCTTGTCGCCACGCTGAACGCGTTCGACCAGCTGCTGATCCTCTTCCTGGGTTAGCATGAACACTCCTCGATAAGCCCGAAGGAGACTTGCATAACTAAACGACCAGACTTGCAAACATAGACTCGGGCTTTTCGCAAAAGTTCTCCCCCTCCAGGCAAGTTTCCTGCGCGCTCTGATTTGGCACGCACGAAAAACGCAGCACGGGATAAACCGGCTGCGCGAATAATCTTGTCATCGGTTTCGCCGGCAGGAATCCAATCGCAGATTCCGCACTGAAGCCGACACGTCCCTTATTTCTGGCACCGACTATTGATCTTGGGCCTTTGGCAAAAGTTCCAAATATTTATAGCCGCACCCCACCGACATTGGGCGACCCTGTGCAGAAAAACGGTGTTTCAGCGGCGATACAGTGGTCTTTTCCCGAAACAGGCGAAAAAAACATCCGACGAAGCACACGGTTTTTTCCGTCACAGTAGTTTCACAATGCCATATGTGGCCGGCTATTGTGCCGCCCCACCCCTCTATATACTAGTGGGCTGTGTGGCTGACTTGACTCGCCGATCCAGGCGAATTGCGCCACCCCCGACCCGGGTCGCTTTGAGCGGAATCCTGTAATGAGCCAACAATTCCAACATGATGTTCTGGTCATTGGCAGCGGTGCTGCCGGTTTAAGTCTCGCGCTGACCCTGCCGGGTTATTTGCGCATTGCCGTATTGAGCAAAGGCGATCTCGCCAACGGTTCCACTTTCTGGGCCCAGGGTGGCGTCGCTGCCGTTCTCGACGACACCGATACTGTCGAATCCCACGTCGATGACACCCTCAATGCCGGCGGCGGACTGTGCCATGAAGACGCCGTGCGCTTCACCGTCGAGCACAGCCGCGAAGCCATTCAGTGGCTGATCGATCAAGGCGTACCGTTCACCCGCGACGAACAATCCGGCACCGAAGACGGCGGATTCGAGTTTCACCTGACCCGAGAAGGCGGTCACAGCCATCGACGCATCATCCACGCGGCCGATGCCACTGGGGCGGCGATCTTCAAAACCTTGCTGGCCCAAGCCAAAGAACGCTCGAACATCGAGTTGCTTGAGCAGCGCGTCGCCGTCGATCTGATTACCGAACGCCGCTTGGGCATGGAAGGCGACCGCTGTCTCGGCGCCTACGTGCTGAACCGCAAGACCGGCGAAGTCGACACCTACGGCGCGCGCTTCGTGATTCTGGCGTCGGGTGGCGCCGCCAAGGTCTACCTCTATACCAGCAACCCCGATGGCGCCTGCGGTGATGGCATTGCCATGGCCTGGCGCTCGGGCTGCCGGGTAGCGAACCTGGAATTCAACCAGTTCCACCCGACCTGCCTGTATCACCCGCAGGCCAAAAGCTTCCTTATCACTGAAGCGCTGCGCGGCGAAGGCGCACACTTGAAGCTACCAAACGGTGAACGCTTCATGTATCGCTTCGACAAACGCGCCGAACTGGCGCCGCGCGATATCGTTGCCCGGGCCATCGACCATGAAATGAAGCGCCTGGGTGTCGACTGCGTCTATCTCGACATCAGCCACAAACCCGAAGATTTCATCAAGACGCACTTCCCTACTGTTTATGAGCGCTGCCTCGGTTTCGGCATCGACATCACCAAACAGCCGATCCCGGTCGTCCCCGCCGCGCATTACACCTGTGGCGGTGTGATGGTCGACCAAAACGGCCGCACCGACGTGCCTGGACTGTATGCAATCGGCGAGACCAGCTTCACCGGTCTGCATGGCGCCAACCGCATGGCCAGCAACTCGCTGCTGGAGTGCTTCGTTTACGCCCGTTCGGCGGCGGCGGACATTCTCGCGCAGTTGGGCGATGTCGATGCGCCAAGCGCCCTGCCCGTATGGGACGCCAGCCAGGTCACCGACTCCGATGAAGACGTGATCATCGCGCACAACTGGGATGAGCTGCGCCGGTTCATGTGGGACTACGTCGGCATCGTGCGCACCAACAAACGTCTGCAACGGGCGCAGCACCGCGTGCGCCTGCTACTCGATGAGATCGATGAGTTCTACAGCAACTATAAAGTCAGCCGTGACCTGATCGAGCTGCGCAACCTCGCCCAGGTCGCCGAACTGATGATCAGCTCAGCCATGGAACGCAAGGAAAGTCGCGGCCTGCATTACACCCTCGACTATCCGGACATGCTGCCCGAAGCGCTCGACACTATTCTGGTGCCGCCCACCTACGCCGGCTGAACTTGAGCCGTACTCGCAGGCGTCGATGCACATCGGCGACCTGCGAGTCTCGCGGCACGCAGATCGATCTGACCCGCCATTCCCCGCGCAAACGAAAGCGCAGCACCACAATCAGCGGCAGCGCCAGGCTGTCCGGGCGCAGTTGCACCGCTTGCCAGCCCTTCGCCTGATTCCACAATTGCCAGCCATCGGCATCCCGACGCAATCCACAAAATGCATGCGGATGCGTCAGCAGAATCTGCCGTGGCAACACCCAAAAGCCATGCAGCACACAGCCGAACGCCGCGAGCAGACTGGCCCAGAGTGGAATCGACAGGAGAAACACCACACCCAGAGCGAACGCCTGGGCCAACAGATACGCCGCCAGCAACTGCCGAGAGGCATGCCAGCGGCATTCGAACGAATTACTTGGGCTGGACACGATCCAGGATCATCCGGACCATGCGCTGCAGTTCCGGGTCTTCTGACTCGTTGCGCTCCATGAACCAACCGAACATGTCCTGATCCTCGCATGTCAGCAAACGGACATACAGATCGCGATCCACCTGGTTCAGAGTCGCGTAAACCTCCTTCACGAATGGCACCAGCAACACGTCAAGCTCAAGCATGCCGCGACGGCTGTGCCAAAACAGGCGGTTCAGTTCAACTTGTTCGACCATGGGGCCCTCCTCAAATTTGCCGGCAAGTATACAGCCCCGAGACGGGTCGCACAGTCGGCTTTGGTCGGGCACCATCGATCCTTTATCAACTACCCATTTCAACAACGCGCCCTTATGATGTGCCCCAGTCTATTTACCCTGCGATGACCCATGGCCGATTCTGCTTTTTTCTGCACCCTGTCTCATGAAGGCGTTCTCGCGGTTCGCGGCGCGGATGCCGGAAAATTCCTGCAAGGCCAGTTGACCTGCAACCTCAATTACCTGAGCGACACTCGCGCCAGCCTTGGTGCCCGTTGCACGCAGAAAGGCCGGATGCAGTCGAGTTTCCGCATTCTGCTGGAAGGTGACGGCGTGGTCCTGGCGATGGCCAGCGAGTTGCTCGAGCCGCAACTGACGGATCTGAAAAAGTACGCAGTGTTCTCCAAATCGAAACTCACCGATGAAAGCGCCGCCTGGGTGCGCTTTGGCTTGGCACATGGCGATAACGCTCTGACCGGCCTGGGTCTCGAGCTGCCGGCAGAAACCGATGGTGTCGTGCGTAACGACAATCTGATCGCCATTCGTGTTTCGCCAGACCGCGCCGAACTCTGGGTGCCTGCCGATCAGGCTCAGGCGATCAAAGCCAAACTGGCGGCAACATTGCCGGAAGGCGAGCTGAACCAATGGCTGCTGGGCCAGATTCGCGCCGGTATCGGTCAGGTCATGCCGAGCACTCGCGAGCTGTTCATCCCGCAGATGCTCAACCTGCAAGCCGTGGGCGGCGTGAGTTTCAAGAAAGGCTGCTACACCGGCCAGGAAATCGTCGCGCGCATGCAATACCTCGGCAAACTCAAGCGCCGCCTGTATCGCCTCAGCCTGGACGCTGCCGACTTGCCGGAGCCTGGCACACAGTTGTTCGCGCCAAGCCACAACAGTTCGATCGGCGAAGTGGTGCTGGCCGCCAAGGCCGGACAAAACATTGAACTCCTGGCGGTGCTGCAAGCCGAAGCTGCCGAAGCCGGTGATTTACACCTGGGCACCCTCGAAGGCCCGGCGCTGCACCTGCTCGACCTGCCGTACGAACTGGATCGCGACCGCGAAATCCAGCGCTGATCGCAGCATTTGTCGCAACACCCTAGAGAGTTTAAATGAGCGAACTGGCGGAAAAGGTCCAACAGGATTTGGTTGAGGCCATCGATAACGATGACCTGGTTCTGCCAACGTTGCCGGAAGTGGCCCTGCAAATACGCAAGGCCGCCGAAGATCCGGAAATCAGCGTCAGCGACCTGAGCAAAGTCATCGGCCGGGACACGGCGTTATCGGCGCGCCTGATCAAAGTGGTCAACAGCCCGTTGCTGCGCGCCGCACAGGAAGTCACCGACCTGCACACTGCCATCACGCGACTGGGGATCAACTACAGCAGCAACCTGGCGATTGGCCTGGTGATGGAGCAGATTTTCCACGCCAGCTCCGAAGTAGTCGAACAGAAGATGCGCGAAGTCTGGCGCATGAGCCTGGAAATCGCCGGGGTCAGTTATGCCCTGTGCCGCCGCTACACCCAACTCAAACCGGATCAGGCAGCGCTCGGTGGGCTGGTGCACCAGATCGGCGTACTGCCGATCCTGACCTACGCCGAAGATCACTACGAATTGCTTTCCGACCCGGTCAGTCTCAACCATGTGATCGACCACATTCATCCGTTGCTGGGCGACAAGCTGCTGCGGGTCTGGGAATTTCCGGAGCGTCTGGTGGAATTGCCGGGGTTGTATCAGGACTTCAAACGCGATTCGCTGCAGATCGATTACGTCGATCTGGTGCAAGTGGCGAGCCTGTATTGCCACAAGGGCACCGACCATCCATTTGCGCGGATTGATCCGTTGAGCGTGCCGGCGTTCAGGAAGTTGGGGATTGATCCGGAGAACAGAGCGCTGTGCGTGGATCTGGAAGAATCGCGGTCGATGTTTTACTAAAATTTGTGGCGAGGGGATTTATCCCCGATGGGTTGCGAAGGGACCCTGAAATGAGTCGACTCGGTTTACCTGACACACCGTAAATTGAGGAATTGCGACTGCTGCGCAGCCGATCGGGGATAAATCCCCTCGCCACAAAAGCCAATTTGCCCATCATCCGGCGATAAAACTGACCCGCACCTTCAACCCCGCCTGCTTACCGTCATGCAAACTGATCTGGGCCAGATGTGCTCGACAGATCTCACCGACAATCGCCAGCCCCAGCCCCGAACCCGCCACCTGCTGATTACGCCGGTAGAACCGCTCAAACACCCGATCACGCTCCTCCAACGGAATCCCCGGCCCATCGTCTTCCACCTCAAGCACCGCCGGCGCAGTCACCCGCAAAATCACGTTGCCGCCCGGTGGCGTGTGCGCCAATGCGTTGTCCACAAGATTACTCAGCAACTCATTCAGTAACGTCGGCTCACCGCGTAACCAGACAGGTTCGTCCGCCTCCAGCGCCAGCGCTACCCCGCGCTTGTGCGCCAGCGGCGCCATGGCCATGCCCAGTTCGCGCGCCAACTGGCTCAGATCGAGCAACTGCGCCCCGCCCTCGGCAATCGCCCGCGCACCGTTTTCGACGCGTGCCAGCGACAGCAACTGATTGGCCAGATGAGTCAGGCGATCAGTGCTTTGCGCAGACGACTCCAAAGTACTGCGCCAGGTCTCAGGCTCCGTTGAGCGCAGACCCAACTCAAGCCGCGCCTTCAACGCCGCCAATGGTGTACGTAACTCATGCGCCGCATCGGCAATGAACTGCGCCTGCCGTTCAAACTGCCCGCGCAGACGCTCGGTGAAATGATTGAGCGCACGCACCAGTGGCCATAGCTCATGCTGCACCTCGACCAACGGCAGCGGACGCAAATCGTCGGGCTGACGCTCTTCAACCGCCGTGCGCAAACGCTCCAACGGGCGCAACGCAGCGCTGACTGCGAACCACACCAACAGCAACGCGCCGATTGCCAGCATGCCCAGACGCAGCAACGTATCGGCCGCCAGACTGCGCGCCATGCTCACTCGCGCTTCGTCGGTTTCGGCGACGCGAATTTCCGCCATGCCGTTCATGTTCGGTTCGGTGACCGCTTTCAACAGACTGACCACGCGCACGTTCTGGCCGTTGTAGGACGCGTTGTAGAACCGCGCAAGCGCTGGATAGCTGTCGGTGCGCTTGGTGCCGGGCGGCGGTCCGGGGAGGTTTTCGTAGCCGGAAATCAGCTTCTGATGAATATCGTTGACCTGATAATAAATCCGCCCGGCGCTGTCGTAGGCGAAGGTATCGAGCGCCACGTAAGGCACGTCGGCGCTGAGGCTGCCGTCACGCTGCGACAGCCCGGCTGCGATAGTTCGCGCCGAGGCCAGCAGGGTGCGGTCATACGCGGTATCGGCCGCTTCACGTCCATTCCAATAGGCGCTCAAACCACTGGCGAGCATCAACACCACCAGCAATAACGCGAGGTTCCACAGCAACCGCCAACGCAGGCTGCTGGGCTTATGCATCGCGGCTTTCCAGCAGATAACCGAGACCACGGAAAGTCACGATTGCCACCGGTTGGCCGTCGAGTTTCTTGCGCAGGCGATGCACGTAGATTTCGATGGCATCGGGGCTGGCTTCCTCGTCGAGGCCGAACACTTGCGAAGCCAATTGCTCCTTGCTCATCACCCTGCCCGGTCGGGCGATCAACGCTTCCAGTACGGCTTGCTCGCGGGAGGTCAGGGTCAGCAACTCTTCGCCTAGGGTGAAACGCCGGGTGTCGAGGTCATACGCCAGCACGCCGCAACGCTGTTGCCGTTCACCGCCGAGCACACTGCGCCGCAGCAAGGCTTTGACCCGCGCCTCCAACTCAGTCAGTTCGAACGGTTTGGCGAGGTAATCGTCAGCGCCCAGATTGAGGCCATGCACGCGGTCCTTCACATCACTGCGCGCGGTCAGCATCAGCACCGGCAGATTTTTTCCGCGTGCGCGCAAACGCGCGAGTACTTCGAAACCGTCCATGCGCGGCAGGCCGACATCGAGGATCGCCACCGCGTACTCCTCGCTGCTCAAGGCCAGATCGGCGGCGACGCCATCGTGCAGCACATCCACAGTCAGACCGGTGCTCTTGAGCGCCTGCGCGACACTTTCGGCCAGTTGCAGATGGTCTTCGACGAGCAGAACACGCATGGATTTTTACCTCGTTCAGGGATGGCCGACGCCACTCTTTGCCGCGGAGTTTACAGCCGCAACTGGCGCTGTGAAGCCCGAAAACGCTGAAAGTCAGCTGAAAGGTTAGCGAAAGGTTAGCCGGTTAGAGTCGGCCCACGGACAGTCCCGGCTGCCGTCGCTGCTGCCACACAGCGCTACGAAAAACGCCACGAAGCGTTTTCGACCAATAAGAACAATAAACGGAGTACACCCGCATGCCGTCCATGCAGCCGCAGGCGTCCACGCCTGTTCGCCCTTCCCGTCTCAGCCACACCGCCCTCGCCAGCGCCGCCGCCCTTGCCGGTTTTTCGCCGTTGAGTTTTGCCGACTTCATCGAAGACAGCAGCGCCACTTTCGAAACCCGCAACATGTATTTCAACCGCGACTTCCGCGATGGCACCAGCGCTCAACAGTCCAAGCGTGACGAATGGGCGCAAGGCTTCATGCTCAATCTGCAATCGGGTTACACCGACGGCACCGTGGGGTTCGGTGTCGATGCGCTGGGCATGCTGGGGGTGAAACTCGATTCAAGCCCGGACCGCACCGGCACCGGTCTGTTGCCGACCCATGACGACGGGCGTGCAGCAGACGAATACTCCAAGCTGGGTCTGACCGGCAAAGTGAAAATCTCCGCCACGGAACTGAAAATCGGCAGCCTGATTCCCGAACTGCCGATCCTCAAACCCAACGACGGACGCATCCTGCCGCAGACTTTTGAAGGCGGTTTGCTGACCTCCAAAGAGATCAAGAACCTGACGTTCACCGGTGGACGCCTGGAGAAAGCCAAGGATCGCGACAGCACCGACTTCGAAGACATCGCCCTCAACAACAAGAACAGCCGTTTCGCCGGTACCGCTGCCGGCAAACACTTCGATTTTGGCGGCGTCGACTACAAGTTCACCGACAGGATCACCGGCAGTTATCACTTCGCGCAACTCGACGAAGTCTACAACCAGCACTTCTTTGGCCTCGTTGCCTCGCGGCCGATGGGGCCGGGCACGTTTGCCACCGACCTGCGTTTCGCCGTCAGTGATGACCAAGGCGCGGCCCGTGGCGGCGAGATCGACAACCGCTCGCTCAACGGTCTGGTCAGCTACGCACTCAGCGGCCACAAGTTCAGCGCCGGTTATCAGCACATGTCCGGCGACAGCGCCTTCCCCTACGTCGATGGCAGCGACCCGTACCTGGTCAACTTCGTGCAGATCAACGACTTCGGCGGCGCTGAAGAACGCTCATGGCAGGCTCGCTACGACTTTGACTTCGCCAGGTTTGGCATCCCCGGCCTGAGCTTCATGAGCCGCTACTTGAGCGGTGACAACATCAAGCTCAAGAACGGTGAAGAAGGCAAAGAGTGGGAGCGCAACACCGAGATCAAATATGTAGTACAAAGCGGCGCCTTGAAGGATGTCGCGGTGCGTTTGAGGAATGCTACTTACCGTTCCAATTACTCGGCTCGCGATGCGGATGAAGTGCGTTTGCTGGTGAGCTATAGCGTTGCCCTTTGGTAATTGATTGAAATGCCTTGGTGTTGTGGTCGGGAGATCAAAAGATCAAAAGATCAAAAGATCAAAAGATCGCAGCCTTCGGCAGCTCCTACATAAAAGCCCTTACAACAAAAAAACTGTGGAGAGACCAATGAATTTTTCACTGCGTAAAGTTGCTTTGGCTGCCGGCATGATGCTGGTTGCTGGCCAGTTGCTGGCTGAACCAAAACGTCCGGAATGCATTGCGCCGGCATCGCCGGGCGGTGGTTTTGACCTGACCTGCAAACTGGTGCAGAGCGCACTGGTCAATCAGAAACTGCTGAGCAAACCGATGCGCGTCACCTACATGCCCGGCGGTGTCGGCGCGGTGGCTTACAACGCAGTAGTCGCGCAACGTCCTGCCGATGCCGGCACGCTGGTCGCGTGGTCGAGCGGTTCGCTGCTGAACCTGGCGCAAGGCAAGTTCGGTCGTTTCGATGAAACCAACGTGCGCTGGCTGGCAGCGGTTGGCACCAGCTACGGCGCCATCGCGGTGAAAAGCGATTCGCCCTACAAGACCCTCGACGATCTCGTTCAGGCGTTGAAGAAAGATCCAGGCTCGGTGGTCATCGGTTCCGGTGGCACCGTCGGCAGCCAGGACTGGATGCAAACCGCACTGATCGCCAAGGCCGCCGGGATCAACCCGCGTGACCTGCGCTATGTGGCGCTCGAAGGTGGCGGCGAGATCGCCACCGCCCTGCTCGGCGGCCACATCCAGGTCGGCAGCACCGACATCTCCGACTCCATGCCGCACATCCAGAGCGGCGACATGCGCCTGCTCGCGGTGTTCGCCGACAAGCGTCTCGACGAGCCGGAAATGAAAGACATCCCCACCGCTCGCGAGCAGGGCTACGACATCGTCTGGCCAGTGGTGCGCGGTTTCTACCTGGGGCCAAAAGTCAGTGATGAAGATTACGCCTGGTGGAAAGACGCGTTTGACAAACTGCTGGCCTCCGACGAGTTCGCCAAGCTGCGCGATCAGCGTGAACTGTTCCCGTTCGCCATGACCGGCCCGGAACTCGACACCTACGTGAAGAAGCAGGTCGCGGACTACAAAGTGCTGGCCAAAGAGTTCGGCCTGATCCAGTAACCGTCCCTGCATCCCACGGCCATGTCCCTTGACGGGGGCACGGCCCAGGAGTTTGTCATGTCCACACTTTTACAACGCATTTTCGCCTCGATGCTGTTGCTGGTCTGCGTCGGCCTGGCACTGATGGCGTGGCCGTACCAAGCGGCTTTTTCCTACGAACCCGTCGGCCCGCGCGCCTTCCCTCTATTGATGCTTGCGCTGATGGGCGCGGCGCTGCTGTACATGGTGTTCCGTCCGGCAGCGATCAAACACAGTGATGACGAGCCGCCGCTGGATCGCGAAACCCTGACCAAGATCGGCATCTGCGTGGTGCTGTTGCTGGTGTTCGCCGGCACCTTCGAACCCCTCGGTTTCATCGTCGCCAGCATCCTCACCGGCGTACCGATGGCTCGCCTCTACGGTGGCCGCTGGTTGCCGAGCGTGGTGATCATCAGCCTGATGGCCATCGGTCTTTACCTGCTGTTCGACCGTGTGATGGACGTTCCGCTGCCTCTCGGCCTGCTCAGCGTTCTGGAGAACTGATATGGATACTCTTGGCTATTTGGGTCAGGGTTTCGGCGTCGCGCTGAGCCCGTACAACCTGGTGACCGCGCTGTGCGGCACGCTGATCGGCACCGTGGTCGGCCTGCTGCCGGGCCTGGGTCCGATCAACGGCGTGGCGTTGCTGATCCCGATCGCATTTGCACTCGGCTTGCCACCGGAGTCGGCATTGATTCTGCTGGCAGCGGTGTATCTGGGCTGCGAATACGGTGGCCGGATCAGCTCGATCCTGCTGAACATTCCGGGCGAAGCCTCCACCGTGATGACCACCCTCGACGGCTACCCGATGGCCCGCAAAGGCCTGGCCGGTGTGGCGCTGTCGCTGTCGGCGTGGAGCTCGTTCATCGGTGCGTTTATCGCCACTTGCGGCATGGTGCTGTTCGCCCCGCTGCTGGCGAAGTGGGCGATTGCCTTCGGCCCGGCGGAATACTTCGTGTTGATGGTGTTTGCGATTGTCTGTCTCGGCGGCATGGCCGGTGATCGGCCGTTGAAAACCTTTATTGCGGCGTTGATCGGCCTGTTCCTCTCGACCGTCGGCATCGACGCCAACAGCGGCGTTTATCGCTTCACCGGCGACAACATTCACCTGACCGACGGCATTCAGTTCGTCGTATTGGTGCTGGGCCTGTTCTCCATCAGCGAAATTCTTCTGCTGCTGGAAAAAACCCACCACGGCCAGGAAGCGGTGAAAGCTACCGGTCGCATGATGTTCAACTTCAAGGAAGCGGCATCGGTATTCACCGTGAACCTGCGTTGCGGCGTCCTCGGTTTCATCATGGGCGTATTGCCGGGTGCCGGCGCAACCCTTGCCAGCGCCGTGGCCTACATGACCGAGAAGCGCATTGCCGGTACCACCGGCAAGTTCGGTGAAGGTGATGCCCGTGGCCTCGCCGCCCCGGAAACCGCCATCGGCGGCGCAGCGTGCGGCGCATTGGTGCCGATGCTGACCCTCGGTGTACCCGGTTCGGGCACCACGGCGGTGATGATTGGCGCGCTGTCGCTGTACAACATTACTCCCGGCCCACTGCTGTTCCAGCAACAACCAGACATCGTCTGGGGCCTGATCGCGTCGTTGTTCATCGCCAACGTCATGCTGGTGATCCTCAACATCCCGATGATCCGCGTATTCACCCGCATTCTCGCCGTGCCGAACTGGGCGCTGGTGCCGGTCATCGCGATCATTACCGGGATCGGCGTTTACGCGGTGCATGCCACCACGTTCGACCTGTTCCTGATGATCGGCATCGGCATCTTCGGTTACATCCTGCGCAAGCTGGATTTCCCGTTGTCGCCGCTGCTGCTGGGCTTCATCCTCGGCGGTCTGATGGAGCAGAACCTGCGTCGTGCCCTGTCGATCTCCAACGGTGCATTGGAGATTCTCTGGTCGAGTCCGATCACCTTCGGTTGCTGGGTACTCACGGCGATCATGCTGCTGATGCCGATCATCCGCATCTGGCGTAAACGTTCGGCCGCGCAACGCGCCATCGCCGATGTTTGATCGGTCTTCCCTCAAGTCCTGGTGGGGAACCCCGCTGGTCGGTCTGCTCGGCGGTTACCTCGCCAGCCAGATCGGCTGGCCACTGCCGTGGATGGTCGGCTCGCTGCTGGCGATCATCCTCGTACGCTGCCTGACCCCCTGGCAACTCACGGAAATCCCTGGCGGCCGCAAGTGCGGCCAGTGGATTGTCGGCATCGGCATCGGCCTGCACTTCACTCCGGTGGTGATGGAGCAGGTGCTCAGCCACTTCGGTTTGATCTTCTTCGGTGCGCTGGTCACCAGCCTGTCGGCGGTAGTCGGCGTGTGGCTGATGCGGCGCACCGGTGAAGATCGCGCCACGGCGTTTTTTTCGAGCATGCCCGGTGGATCCGGAGAGATGGTCAACCTCGGCGCACGCAACGGCGCGATGCTCAGCCACGTCGCGGCGGGACAGAGTCTGCGGGTGTTGGTGGTGGTGTTGTGTGTGCCGGCGGCGTTCAAGTATTTGCTTGGCGACGGCAGCCCGATTGCCCACGCTGGCAGCGTCGATTGGCGTTGGCTGGCGATTCTGTTTCCGGCGGGTGGTTTGCTCGCGTGGCTTTGGCAGCGTTTGCGTCAGCCCAATCCTTGGCTGTTCGGGCCTCTGCTGGTGAGTGCCACGGTGAGTATCGCCTGGGATCTGCACATCGGTTTGCCGGATGGCGGCAGTCAGATTGGCCAGTGGTTGATTGGCAGCGGTTTGGGCTGTCACTTCAACCGGCAATTTTTCCGGCGTGCGCCTTCATTCATGGGGCGCACGTTGATCGGCACGGCGTTGACCATGTTGATCGCGACACTGGCGGCGTTGGGGTTGAGTGCGCTGACGCATCTGGATCTGCGTTCGCTGACGCTGGGCATGATGCCCGGCGGGATTGCCGAGATGAGCCTGACGGCGGAGACGCTGCAACTGTCGGTGCCGCTGGTGACGGCGATGCAGGTGATGCGGTTGCTGTTTGTGCTGTTTCTGGCGGAGCCGTTGTTCAAGTACTGGAATCGTAATCCCGAGTAAGTCTGCAAGACCGAGTTGTCTTCTTCGCGAGCAAGCCCGCTCCCACATTGGATTTGTGAACGCCGCAAAACCAATGTGGGAGCGGGCTTGCTCGCGAAGGGGCCAGCTTGGTCAAACGATCAAATCGGCGGCAAACGCCACTCGATCGGCGTCTCGCCATTCTGCTCAAGAAACTTGTTGGTGCTGCTCCCACATTGGTTATGTGCACGCCGCAAAACCAATGTGGGAGCGGGCTTGCTCGCGAAGGGTTCAGCTTGGTCAAACGATCAAATCGGCGGCAAACGCCACTCGATCGGCGTCTCGCCATTCTGCTCAAGAAACTTGTTGGTGCGGCCAAAGTGCCCGCAACCCAAAAACCCGCGATAAGCCGACAACGGCGACGGATGCACCGATGTCAGCACCAGATGCTTGGTCGCGTCGATCAGTTTCTGCTTGCTCTGCGCATGCGCGCCCCAGAGCATGAACACCAGATGCGGCTGGCGTTCGCTGACCAATTCAATGATCCGATCAGTGAAAAACTGCCAGCCTTTGTCCTTATGCGCATTGGCGTTGGCGCGCTCGACGGTCATGGTGGTGTTGATCATCAACACGCCCTGATCGGCCCAACTCTGCAGGTAGCCGTGATTGGGGATATCGATGTTCAGGTCGCGCTTCAATTCTTTATAGATGTTGACCAGCGATGGCGGCGCCGGCACGCCCGGTTGCACCGAGAAGCACAAACCATGCGCCTGGCCCGGGCCGTGATACGGGTCCTGGCCGAGGATCACCACCTTCACTTTATCCAGTGGCGTCGAGTTCAAGGCATTAAAAATCATCGGCCCCGGCGGATAGATTTCCTTGCCGGCCGCCCGCTCCTGCTGCAGAAACTGGCGCAACTCTGCCATGTAAGGCTGGTCGAACTCAGCACGCAGTGCCTCCTTCCAGCTCGGTTCGAGTTTGATACGGTCGTCAGCAGTCATGGTCATACCCGGCAAAAACAATGGGGCGAACCCTAGGAAAGCCGACCACGCTTGTCAATTGCTCTGACACAGATCCGGCACTTTCCCCCACAACGATCATACTGATCGTTCAAATTCCCGATCGAGGTCACGATGAATCTGCACTTCGAAGAACTCACCGGCACCGACGGCGCCCGCATCGGTATCGCCAGCCTGGATGCTGAAAAATCGCTGAATGCGCTGTCCCTGCCGATGATCAACGCCCTCAGCGACAAACTGAACGCCTGGGCCAAGGATCCACAAATCGTCTGCGTGTTACTGCGCGGCAATGGCGCCAAAGCCTTTTGCGCCGGCGGCGAAGTGCGCAGCCTGGTCGAAGCCTGCCGTGCCCACCCCGGCGAAGTGCCGCCGCTGGCCGCACAGTTTTTCAGCGCGGAATATCGCCTCGATTACAGCCTGCACACCTATCCGAAACCGTTGATCTGCTGGGGCCATGGTTACGTGCTCGGTGGCGGTATGGGCTTGCTGCAAGGCGCGAGCACGCGGATCGTCACGCCGAGCAGCCGCTTGGCGATGCCGGAAATCACCATTGGTCTGTATCCGGACGTAGGCGCCAGTTGGTTTCTCGCACGTCTGCCGGGCAAGCTCGGCTTGTTTCTGGGCCTGACCGGCGCGCACATGAACGCGCGCGATGCGATCGATCTCGATCTGGCCGATCGTTTTCTGCTGGATGAACAGCAACCGCAACTGATCGAAGGCTTGCTGCAATTGAACTGGCAGGAACAGACCGACATGCAACTCAACAGTCTGCTCAAGGCCCTGCAACAGGAAGCCGTCGCGCAGATGCCCGAAGCGCAGTGGCTGCCGCGCCGTCAGCAGATCGACGAACTGCTTGATGTCAGCGACGTTGCCTGCGCCTGGAAAGCCATCAGCCTGCAACGCGACAGCAGCGATCCATTGATCGCACGGGCGGCGAAAACCATGAGCGAAGGCTCACCACTGACGGCGCATCTGGTCTGGGAGCAGATTATCCGGGCGCGGCACATGTCGCTGGCCGAAGTCTTTCAGATGGAATACACCCTGAGCCTCAACTGCTGTCGGCACCCGGAATTCAGCGAAGGGGTTCGTGCGCGGCTGATCGACAAGGATCAGAAACCGCACTGGCATTGGCCGGACATCAACCATGTGCCGGATGCGGTGGTTGAGGCGCACTTTCACAAAGTCTGGGAGGGGCGGCATCCGTTGGCGGATTTGACGCAGTATTAAAATCCGGGCACAAAAAAGCGGCGCTCAATGCGCCGCTTTTCGTTTGTGGGTGATTACCAGCGGTTGCCACGTCCGTTGTGGTCGCCACGTCCGCTGTGTCGGTCATAGTTGCCGCGTCCACGGTGGTCGTTGTCCCAACCGCCGCGACGATGGCCGTCCCAGTTGCCGCGGTCATTGCCGTGCCAGCGACGGCTTTCGTAATAACGCGGTGCCGGCTGATAGTAGCGCGGTGCCGGTTGGTAATAACGCGGTTGCTGGTAGTACCGCGGTGCTGGCTGGTAGTAGCGGGGTTGCGCGTAATACGTGCTGCCTCCGCTGTAATAGGTGCCACCTGTGTTGTAGTAAGCCGGTGCGGGGGATGTGTAGACCTCGGAGCTGTAATACGAGTCCGCATACGAGTATGGGACGCAACCGGCAACGGAAAACATCAACGCAGCAAGCAGAAGAATTCGTCTATACATGGCGGCCTCCTGGACCGCGGGTTGGCCACACCAGCGACGCTGGTAGGCGACAGCCATTTAATCGGTGGCTGACGAAATATCTGACAGCGTTTTCCGAATCTGGTGCGTTCCTGCAACAAGTTGAAACAAGTGATTGATGAAACCTTGTTCATCGGTAAAACGCCGTCATTCAGCTGCTGATTAGTGGTGACCACCGTGATATCCGCCGCCGTGATAACCCCGTCCGTAGCCGCCTCGGTAGCCGTAGCCACCGTAGTAATAGCGGCCGCCGCCGTAGTAACGCGGACCGTAATAACCGCCGTAGTAATAAGGCGAGTAATAGCCGGGAGAGTAGTAGGTGGCGGGGTAAGCGTCGTAAGGGCCGGCGTAGTAGTAACAACCGGACAAACCAAAAACGAGAACGGCACCGAGCAAGATTTTCTGGATACGCATGGCGGCCTCCTGAAAGACCCACGGCCGCAACGGAACAGAGCAGCCGACACACGTTTGACTGGTGCGGAGCAATCAAGTGCCCAGTGCCGCTCGGCTTCAGATCAGCGGTGTCCGCCCCCTCGCAAAACCCAGTGGGAGCGAGCCTGCTCGCGAAGGCGGTGAATCAGCCAAATCATTGTTGAATGACATACCGCATTCGCGAGCAGGCTCGCTCCCACAGGTTCTGATGCAATACCCCCGAATACAGGAGCATCCATTCGCGCCGCACATGGAGCAGTTATTTGCGCGCCGTGCCACTAGAATGCATGCCATCGGGCCACTGCCAACGGAACTGCCATGCCGCATCGATCTGCGCTGTACTCCCAACGTTCGCTGGTATTGACGTTGATCGCCCTGCTCGGCGCCGGTTTCCTCGCCACATCCCTGCTGAGTTACTACGCCTCCCGCGCATCGATCCGCGACAACATCGTCAACACTGAACTGCCGCTGACCTCCGACACGGTGTACTCGGAAATCCAGAAAGACCTGGTCCGGCCGATCCTGATTTCCTCGATGATGTCCCGCGACACCTTCATGCGCGACTGGGTGGTAAACGGGGAGCAAAACCCCGAACAGATGACCCGCTACCTCAACGAGGTCATGACCCATTACGGCGCTTACACCGCGTTCTTCGTCTCCAACAGCACCCTCACCTACTACCACGCCAAAGGCGTGCTCAAGCAGATCAAAGTGGAAGAACCGCGCGACGCCTGGTATTTCCGCGTCCGCGACATGAAAGACCCCTACGAGATCAACGTCGACCCGGATCTGGCCAACAAGGACAACCTGACCTTCTTCATCAACTACAAAGTTTACGACTACCACGACCGTTTTATCGGCGCGGCCGGTGTCGGTCTGACCGTGGATGCGGTGATCAAATTGATCGACAAGTATCAACAGCGCTATCAACGCAGCGTGTATTTCGTCGACACCTTTGGCCGGCTGGTGCTGACCGGTGCAGAAGGTGGCCCGCAAGGTGCGCACATCGGCCAGAGCCTCGGCGAACTCGAAAGCATGAAAAGCCTGGTCAGCCAGTTGCCCAAACCGCATACCGGCAGCTACGAATATTCCGTTCACGGTCAGGGGCATTTTCTCAACGTGCGGTTTATTCCGGAGTTGAACTGGTACCTGTTCGTGGATAAACGCGAAGACGGCGCCTTGAGCGAAATCCGTCAGTCGCTCTACCTCAACCTGCTGATCTGCCTGTTGGTGACGCTCAGTGTTCTGGCGCTACTCAACCGCGTGATCAAGCGCTATCAAACCAAAATCCAGGCTCAAGCAACCCTCGATAGCCTCACCGAACTGCCCAACCGCCGCGGTTTCGACATTCTCGCCGCGCAGGCCTTGCACGAAGCACAACGCGAAACCAAACCGCTGACGGCGTTGCTGCTCGACCTCGATCACTTCAAGGTGTTGAACGATTCCTACGGGCACATGGCCGGCGATCAAGTGCTGATCGGTTTTGCCCTCGATCTGCAAAGCTGCCTGCGCCACGCCGATATCGTCTGTCGCTGGGGCGGTGAGGAATTTATCGTTTTACTGAAGGACACCGACGGTGACACCGGCCAGAACATTGCCGAAAAAATCCGCGAACACGTCGAACGCCAGGAATATACCTACAACGGCCACGCACTTAGTCTGACGGTGAGCATCGGCGTCACTACCCTGCAACGCGATGACACCTTGCACAGCCTGCTGTCGCGGGCCGATCATGCGATGTATCGGGCCAAACAATCCGGCCGCAACCGCACCTGCGTGGAAATGCCTCACTCGACTTATGCCTGAATCCGACGTTAAACCCGACCATTGCCCAGCCTGCGGCGCCCGCAACGACTGCAGCCTGGCCGACCCGCGCACCGCTGATCGCGAATGCTGGTGCTACGGCGTGACTATCAATCCGTCCGTGCTCGAAGCGTTGCCGCCAGAGCTGCGCAACCAATCCTGCCTGTGCCCGCGTTGCGCGCAGGTCGAGGCGCAGTTGCAAGCGGCCAAGCGCTCGATCCCGTAAGATGCGCGGCCCTTCTTTCACTGAACTCTGAACATGCGCGTCGATCGTTTCCTCAGCAACCTGCCCCGCTACAACCGTCAGCAGGTTCGCCTGTTGCTGGTGGAAAAGCGCGTGCGGATTGACGGAAAAGTCGTCAGCGATCCGCACAGCGAAGTGCTGGAATTCAGCCGCGTCGAAGTCGATGACGAAGTCCTGCAAAGCGGTAAGCCGGCGCGCTATTTCATGCTGCACAAACCGCCAGGCTGCGTCAGCGCCACTCGCGATCCGCAACACCCGACCGTGCTCGACCTGATTGATGAACCGGACAAGGACGACCTGCACATCGCCGGACGCCTGGACTTCAACACCACCGGTTTGATGCTGATCACCAACGACGGAAGTTGGTCGCGGCGCCTGACCCAGCCGCAGACCAAATTGCCGAAGGTCTACTACGTCGAGACCGAGCAGGAGATTGGCGCGGAATATGCGATCACCTTCGCCGAGGGGATCTACTTTGCGTTTGAGGACCTGACCACGCAACCGGCGCAGCTGGAGCTGCTCGGCCCGTGCTCGGCGCGGTTGAGTATCGTCGAAGGTCGCTACCATCAGGTGAAGCGCATGTTCGGCCACTTCAACAACAAAGTCGTGCGTCTGCACCGCGAATCGATAGGCCCGCTATTGCTCGACAGCGCGCTAAAACCGGGCGAGTACCGCGCTTTGCGCACCGAAGAGATTCATTTGTTCTAAGCCCGCGACCGCTCAGCAGAAGTTGTCGAACAATTTACCAACGGCACTTGCGCGATCCTGCCTCCCCTGCTTGAATCAGGACGTCGGCCAAATTGTGACCGACAAGTCACAACATACTTCTAAGAAACTTTTTGCCGGTCGGAGAGCCACCAGACTCCACCTCCCCCGGCAGACTGCCCGCCAATAACAACACCCGTCGACCTGCCGTTCCGGATCGACATGGGCTTCAAAACTCCAGGCGTATGCCTACCTGTCACAAAGCTCGTGCAATCTCTATTTGCGCGCATACCCGCTTGCTTGCCAGGAGTCTTATGACATGAGGCCAGAAATCGCTGTGCTGGATATACAGGGTCAGTATCGGGTTTACACGGAGTTCTATCGCGCAGACGCCGCAGAAAAGACCATCATTCTGGTCAACGGCTCGATGGCCACGACTGCGTCGTTTGCACAGACTGTGAAAAACCTGCACCCGCAATTCAACGTGGTTTGCTACGACCAGCCCTACGCGGGCCGGTCGAAAGCGCACAATCGCCACGAGAAGCACCTGACCAAGGACGTCGAAGGGCAGATTCTGCTGGAGCTGATCGACCACTTCGCCGCCGAACACGTGTTGTCGTTTTCCTGGGGCGGCGCCGCGACCCTGGTCGCCCTCGCCCATCAGCCACGGCGGATTGAACGGGCCGTGATCAGTTCGTTCTCGCCGGTGATCAACGCGCACATGCTCGATTACCTCGAACGCGGCGTCGATTACCTCGGTCAGCGCGACGGCGACCGGGTCGGCCATCTGGTCAACAACACCATCGGCAAACACTTGCCGTCACTGTTCAAACGCTTCAATTATCGCCACGTCAGCAGCCTGGCCGAGCACGAATACGGGCAGATGCATTTCCACATCAGCGATGTGCTGCACAGCGATCGCCAGTGCTACTTGAATGCGGCGAAAAAGATCAACGTACCGGTGCTGTTTTTAAACGGCGAATGGGACGAATACACCGCGGCCGAAGATGCACGCCTGTTCGGCAACCATGTGGCGCAAAGCACGTTTACCACGCTGCAAGCCACCGGGCACTTTCTCGACATGGAGCACAAGGCCGCATGCCGCGATAGCCAGAATGCCTTGCTCGGATTCCTCAAACCGGCACAGCAGACCAGCCGAACGCGTTACTCGTTTGTTCAGGATCAACATGCATTGGCCATTTGAAAAAGTGTCGTCGCGAGCGAGGCTGCAAGGTAGGGAATTTGGTTTACCGACCCGCAGGGCTCGCCCGCGATTGACCGGTTTCAGTGATTTAAAGCCTTCATGAGTAAAAGAAAAACTTCAAATCCGTGGCCGAGTCTGGTACAAAGTCAGCCGCTCTGAGCGGGTATAGTTTAATGGTAGAACAGTAGCTTCCCAAGCTTCCGACGAGGGTTCGATTCCCTCTACCCGCTCCACTCAGATTTTGTCTCACGTTGTGTTTTTTGACGGGGGATGCAGGAACAGAAAAAACCGGCCTACAGGGCCGGTTTTTTTGTGTCTGGGATTTGAGCGAGACGTGCGCGCAAAGCCCCGAAACACAACAATATTTCGATCGCCTTAAGCCTACCTGGACTGATTACCGTGCAAGATCCGAAAAAGGATTTGCTGAAGAAAACGGCCATCAGCATTTTGCAGCAGGCATTGTTGTGAATCACTCAGTTCGTTGCACCATGGAGGACAGTAAATATGCTCTACCCGATCGCGATTTCAATGGGTGATGACAAACATGCTTGGGGCGTCGAGGTGCCGGACATCCCAGGTTGTTTTTCCGCAGGAGAAGATCTGGACGATGCCGTCGCCATGGCTCGTGAGGCCATTGAGGGTCATTTCGAAATTCTCGCCGAGGACGGCACACCGATCCCACCCGCGAGCAAACTGAGCCTGCATGTAGTCAATCCGAAGTACGCGGGTTGTGCGTGGGCCGTGGTGGATATAGATGTGATCAAATATTTGGGCAAAGCCCAAAAACTCAATATCACATTGCCAGGGCACTTGCTCAATCGTATTGATGAATATGTGTTGCATCACCCTGAAGAGAAAAGCCGTTCCGGGTTTCTTGCCTCAGCAGCCTTGAAGGTTTTGCAGCAAGGCTGAAACAAACCTGCTGTTTATCGAAGAGCCTTCACCATGACGCAAAACATTTATGACGATCCCGAATTTTTCCAGGGCTATAGCCAGATGAACCGCTCGATCGGCGGCCTCGACGCGGCGCCGGAGTGGCCGGCGCTCAAAGCGTTGTTGCCGTCCATGCACGGTTTGAACGTGGTGGATCTGGGTTGCGGTTATGGCTGGTTCAGCCGTTGGGCCATAGAGAATGGTGCGGACAGCGTGCTGGGGCTGGATGTCTCGGAGAAGATGCTGGAGCGGGCGCGGGCATCTACGACGGCGGCGAACATTCGTTATGAGCGCGGCGATCTGGAACAGCTCGATCTGCCAGCCTGCAGTTTTGATCTGGCTTACAGCTCACTGGCGCTGCATTACATCAAGGATTTGCCGGGGCTGTTTGCTCACCTCTATACGGCGCTGAAACCGGGTTCGCACTTTGTCTTTTCCATCGAGCATCCGATCTTCATGGCACCGCGTAACCCGGGTTGGTTGATTGATAGCGCAGGCAACAAGCGCTGGCCGCTGGACAGCTACCAGATGGAAGGTGAACGGGTGACCAACTGGCTGGCCGAAGGTGTGATCAAGCAGCATCGTACGATGGGGACGCTGCTTAATTCGCTGATTGCTGCCGGGTTCGCCATTCGCCACGTCAACGAATGGGGACCGAACGATACCGAAGTCGCGGCACAACCGGCATTGGCGGAAGAGCGCGAGCGGCCGATGATGCTGCTGGTGGCAGTGCAACGCTGAGCGGGTTTGCACCTTGAGAAGCCCCTCACCCTAACCCTCCCGAAACGTCGGACCGCCCAAAGGGAGAGGGGACTGACCGCAGTGCCAGTACGATCTACGCCGACGTGCGAAATCGAGGCGAACTCAGGTTTTGGAAGCGACACGCATCGGCTCCCTCTCCCTCGGGAGAGGGCTGGGGTGAGGGGGAGTCCGCACCGCACCCAAAATCTCAAGCCGAACAATGGTCCAATTTATTTCAGCGAGTCGCGACGATGAACAATCGTGGGAACGGCAATAGCACCGAACCATCCGTCAATGCGGGATAAGCCTTCGCGACTTCCGCCTGGTACTGCGCCAGATACTGCGCCTTTTCCGTTTCGTCGAGCGGACTCAAAAACGGAATCAAGCCACTGCCCTTGAACCACTCCACCACCCCTGCCGCCCCACCGGCCAACGGGTGATAATAGGTGGTGCGCCACACATCGACCCGCGAACAGTGTGGCCGCAGCATCGAGAAATAATCGCTGGCACTCGCCATGTCGGTACGCTGTCCCGCAGCGCCGGCAAGCTTGCTCGCCCACAGGCCATTCGCGGCCACTTCACGCATCAGACGGTGGGATGACTCGTTGAGATTATCGGGCATCTGGATCGCCAGACTGCCACCCGCCGAAAGCTTGCTCGCCAGCGTCGGTAGCAACGCCGCGTGATCCGGCACCCATTGCAGCACGGCATTGGCGAAGATCACATCAAACGGCCCGGCATCGGCCCACATATCTATCTCGGCGACATCGAACTGCAACTGCGGCAAGCGCTTGCGCGCCGCAGTAATCATGTCGGGCGAACTGTCCAGACCGCTGACCGTGGCTTCTAAAAAACGCTGCACCAGCAACTCCGTCGAATTACCGGGACCACAACCGATATCGACCACCGATCGCGCATCTGCCGTGGGGATCGCTGCCAGCAGATCGCGGGCCGGACGGGTGCGCTCATCTTCGAAAGCGACGTATTGTTTGGCGGACCAACTCATTGCGTTCTCCTGTCGGGACATTCCAGCGGTTCGTCACGATACAGGTAGCGCAGCGAGCAGTTCCAGAGCGACTGAATTGCAAAGGGTGTCAGACCGCTCGACGGCCCATCGCCAACAGTTTGGATCTCATGATTCGGGCGACCTCCGTCGAGTGTGAGGCAATGGGATATTTCCACTGGGTCGCAGACTTGAAGATCACAGAATAATCGACCCCAAAAAAACCGGCCTGATGGCCGGTTTTTCTATCAATCGTAATACCCGACCGTTTTCTTCAAATGGTCCGAATACTCATAAATGTCGTCAATTGAACTGATTGGATGACGGGTTTCGTTTTTTTCCTCATCGAAGATGCCGATGTACTTCTGGGATCGATTGAAATGTAACCGGCAGATCGGTTTGCGATTGTTGTCATCCAGCAGAATGCCAAAGTAACTCTGCGTATCACGCTGAACGATTCGCTTCGCATCGACCACCGAGCGAACGAGCGCACGAACGATGTGATATCCCTCAAGCTCTTCCAGGGTTGTCAGCACCTTGTCATCTGATTCGTCTCGCGGATCTACTGGATCAGTACCCGCAGTGGCGGACGGCAGCGAAGCCAATGCTGGCTGGATCGCACCACTCATCGCAGATTTAAGTCGGTCATTGATCTGGTCATTCAGAAATTGCACGACCGCTTTACGTGTCAACTCGTGAAACTGCTCACGTACTTTTTGGGTGATCACGCCGTCGTAAACACGAGACGCAAAAACCTTCACAAAGTCATCATCCGGCTTGCTGACCTGCGCCGCGATAACCTTTTTGATTTGGCTGACATATTTCAATTCGCCCGCGGCGCTGATGATCGAGTCAACATCAAAAGCCGACTTGGTCAGCTTGATCAGCTCAGGAACCGAATATTCATCAATGTCTAAAAGGTCCAGCTCCAGAAATGGTTTTTCATCCATCTTGTTCGGCGCGTCCAGATCAGTGAAAAACTTGTAGACCTGACCGTTGGTAAGAATCGAGATACGCGCGCTGGTCACATGAAAGTACCGAAACAGCTGCGAAGCATGATTGATGTGTAGCGGCTCACCGATCTTTTTACACTCAATCAAAATCTGCACTTCACCATCCTTCATGATGGCGTAATCAATTTTCTCGCCTTTCTTCGTACCTATATCGCAGACAAATTCGGGCGTCACCTCGGTGGGGTCAAAAACGTCGTAGCCCAGAACCGTGCTGATGAATGGCATGACGAACGCATTTTTCGTTGCTTCTTCCGTCTGGATTGCAGCGCTCTGCAGCCGAACTTTGGCGGCTAGGCTGGCTAACTTTTCGAAGAATTCCATGAGGGGCCTCTGGCTTGATTTCTATCCGTGTTAAAGCTACTGGCAATTTGATTGCCACTTGATACTAGCCACAAACCCGCACAATGAAAGTTTCGCCCTCAAGTTGCTGCAATGCCTCTTGGCTTTTATCGAAAGGCAGGAGATGCCGGTAGAATTTTCTCAAAGCCGTCAGTGTCTCAATCTCAGGCACTCCCCCAATAAGGAACACGGCTATGAAATTCGCAAAAATTTCCCAAAAGCTCGCTCTGTGGGCCGGTAGCCCCAAGACCTTCATGGGCGCGTTGGTCCTGATCGGACTCTGGGGATTGAGTGGGCCGATTTTTCATTACAACGATACCTGGCAACTGATCATCAATACCTCGACGACGATCATCACGTTCCTGATGGTTTTCCTGATTCAAAACACACAGAACCGCGATACCGACATTCTGCATTTGAAAATCGATGAGTTGCTGTTCGTGACGAAAGAAGCGCAGAACGCGATGCTTGGGCTGGAGGCGCTGGATTTGAAGCAGTTGGAGGCGCTGCGCAAGCATTACCGCGCGTTGGGCGAAGGGGAAGTGTTCAATCTGGAGGGGCTGGGTGAGAAAAGTAAGCCGAAGCAGGATTTGAATGAATGCTGAAAAGCAAAAGATCGCAGCCTGCGGCAACTCCTACACGGATGAATGTAGGAGCTGCCGAAGGCTGCGATCTTTTGATCTTGCTTAGCGGCTAGCCTGTAAAGCACGAGCCATTTGCAGATGGTTTTGCAACTTCGGCAACGTCTCGTCGGCGAAGGCCTTGATCTCCGGCACGTCGGTGCTCTGCGCTTCCTGCTGAATCTGCTCTATGGCCTCTTCAGTGGCCTTCACCTGACTGGCGGCGTAGGCCTGGTCGAAGGTGGCTCCATCGGTCACTTGCGGCATCAATTCTTTGGCCTTGTCGGCGATTTCTTCACGCGGCGCGACAGGCAGGTCGAGCTTCTTGGCGATCTTCGCCAAGTGCTGATTGGCCGTGGTGCGGTCGTTGATCACGACGATGGTGTAGTCCTTGACCTCTTTGGACTCGGACTTCTGATGCGCCAGACGGCTGGCTTCAATGTCGGCCATGCCTTTGGCGGACGCATCGTTGATGAATTCGGCGGGCGACTGGGCAAACACACTGGTGGCGCACAGGCCCAGCAAGGTTGCGATACTGGCATTGCGTATACGGGTGGCCATCAGGTTCATGGTCGCGCCCTCCTTCTTGCGAAATTCAAGCGGGAGCTTACGCCCCCGCCTCTCAATCAAAACAACCTTCACCGACTACTTCGATTTCTGCGCGGGCTTGCGGCCCATGTCTGGTTTTGGCTCTTTATCGACCGTCGTGGTGGTGGTTTTGCCACCTTTGCGACCGGCTTCAGAAGCCTTCGTTCGATCGTTGGCGAAGTTTCCCGAGTTCGAGTTTCTTGAATTAGGCATGATTCTCTACCTCTTGGTAATGATCGTGGCGAGCAGGTGCCCGCCTAGATTAGGAATTTTCTGACGGGCAAAGGTTTAGAAAAGTTGCCGGCGCTGCGACGAACGGTGAACCCGATCAACTGTTGAGCGCGTGATGGTTCAGCCGTTTGGCGGCGTACATCGCCTGATCGGCATGACGGAACAGTTGCTCTTCCTCGCTGCCATGCTCTGGAAAACGAGCGACACCGATGCTCGGTTCGATATGCAGGTTATGGCCATCCAGACGCATGGGCTGCACCAGCACCTGTCGGATTTTTTCCGCAACGCTGTCGGCATCTTCCGCAGCGTGCACGCTGTGCAGCAGCACCACGAATTCATCACCACCGATCCGCGCGACCGTGTCGGTCTCGCGCACGCAGCCCTTGAGGCGGTTGGCCACGGTTTGCAGCAACATATCGCCCACTGCGTGACCGAAGGTGTCGTTGACCTGCTTGAAGCGATCAAGGTCGACATACAGCAATGCCATGTGTCCCGACTGCTCGTGCGCGCAGGCCAGCGCGGCTTTCAATCGGTCGCGCAGCAACTCGCGATTGGGCAATTGCGTCAGTTGGTCGTACTGCGCCATCCGCCGCAGCCGCGCATGCAGTTGTTGCCGTTCGATGGCGGTGGCGACCTGGGCGCAGACGTATTGCAGCAGTTCTTTGTCCTGCTCGGTGTAGCGTTCGCCGCCGGGCAGGCTTTTGACGATCAGTGCGCCGATGGTGCCGTTCTTCGAATTCAACGGGACGCCCAGCCAGCAGGGTGAATCCTGCCCGGCGACCAACTCGGCAAAATCAGCTGGGGAATCCGCACTGTCCGGCGTCAGAAGAATCGGCTGACCGCTACGGATAACTTCCGCACACAAGCGCCCGGTGACGGTTCCGGGCTGCTCGGGCTGCAATTCGTGATCGTCAACGTGATAGGGAAAATTCAGTTGCGCGCAATGTTCGTCATACAGCGCCACGGAGAAATTCAGCGCCGGCAACCATTCACCAATGATCAGATGGATACGCTTGAACAGCGCCAGCAAATCCTCGGCGACATGGGCGGCCTCAGAGATTGCATACAACGCTGCTTGCCGCGACTCAGCCTGTTTGCGCTCGGTGATATCGCGGGCGACAGCGATGCGCAGTTGATCAACTTCCGACCAGCGCGCCGACCACAGGATATGCGCGACGCTGCCGTCCTTGCGCACATAGCGGTTCTCGAAATTATGTTTCGGCTCGCCGCCCATGATTTCGCTGGCGGCCGAGAGGGTGCGCTGGCGATCAGCCGGGTGCACCAATTCGATCATTGGCCGGCCGATCAGCTCTTCAGGCGTGTAGCCGAAAACCCGCTCGCAGGCAGCACTGACAAAAACGAACCGGCCCTGCTTGTCGACCGCGCAAACGGCGTCCAGCAACAGGTCGATGTAACTCGCCAACGGCGCGGAGTTTCGGCTTTCCATGGTTCAGCGTGGGTGTCCGGGCAATACAGCACTCATCAACCATCCCTGACCTTGGGTTCGCGCGTCCCTGCAAACAACATCAAGCCTTGTTCGGCATCAGCCCCGGCAGCGCATGCATCAGCGCATTGATGGCAAAACCGATGAACATCACACCACACAAACGCGTGATCAACAGTTCATGACGCTGATACAGCGTGCGCACGCGTTGCGCGCCGACCACGCCAATCAGAATAGCGTAGGCAAGCAATCCGCCGAGGAAACTCAGGGCGATCAGCGCTGGCAGCATCGACCAATTGAGCAGCTCCGCGCGGCTCGACAGCAGCGCGGTAAACGTTGCAACTGCCACCGGATAAGCCTTGGGATTGGTCAATCCGAACAGAATGCCGTGCCAGAAAGGTTTACGCGCCGCTCCTTGCGGTTCGTCACCGCTGCGAGGCTGGGCACGCACTGCACGCCAGCCGAGCCAGAACAGGTACAGACCGCTGAGGACGCCAAGCACGTCGAACGCAGTGCTGCCGATTTCCCGCGCGCCGACAATCGCGATCAACGCGGTACTGCACCAGACCACATCGCCCAGCAGATGCCCGCAAAGAAACCCCGCCCCCGCCCGCCGCCCATGCGCCGCGCCAATGCCAAATACGGCCAGCACACCCGGCCCCGGCGTAATGCCGTAAATGAAACCCGAGGCCAGCACGGCCATTAATAACGATGGAGTCATGGAAACCCTGCAAGCGCCAGAACACGTGGCCGTCAGTCTATATCAGCCGATTGCGGCTGATCACTGCTCGTCGTAAAAACGCATGCCGGCGTACGGTTTTTGCCGACACGCTGCCAGCCGCGAAGCGAGATCGCCGACGTGGACCTCAAGCTTGTGGCCATCGGGATCGAGAAAGTAGAACGACGCACCTTCGCTGCGGTTGTCCCGCCATTCTTTGACGTTGGCGGCTTTTAGCGATTGAACGAAGACCGCAAAGTCCGCTGAACCCAGGCTGAAGGCGTAATGGGTGTAATCGGCGCTGTGCGCAATATTGCGGTGCGGATCCAGCGATAGACACAACCACAGCCCCGGCAACGACAAATAGGCGCCGGCGTCCCACGTCGCCTCAACGCGCAACTGCAGCATCTCGCGATAAAACCTCAGGCTGCGATCCAGGTCGCTGACTGCAAGGGTCAAATGGTTGAGGCCGCCGAGCATTGGATCAATAACCTCTGAGGTCTTCGGGGACGATGTATTGCTGACCATCGTAAGTCAGGGTGACGCGGGTTTTCTTCATCTCGATGGTTTTCGAGATGCACTCTTTGCCCGCCAGGGAAGATTTGTATACCGAGCCACTCGAGCTGACGATCAGATCGGCAAAACCATGATGACTGACCGGGCCGATATCGACAGTCCGGCGGATTTGCGTGTCCTCGGTACCACACTCATCCGTGCCTTCGCCGAACTCTTTGCGAATCACCAAGCCTTCCAGTACCGGACGCAGCTTGTTGCCTTCGCGCACATACAACGCGAGATCGGTTTTCGCGTAAGGATTGGCTCTAGAGCCGTGGCTGGCAAACTTTGAACGCAAGCCGAATGCACGGACATCAGCAGCCAAGCGATAACGGGCCGTATCGATTGTCAGGTCGTCGAAGCTGATGGCGTCGGAATTGTAGGCACCCGGCTTGGCGTAGGTGGCGAGACTCTTGCCGCTTGTCGAACTGACGAGCGCCAGTTCCAGATCGAACACGCCCATCTCATCGTCACCCGAATCCGACAGAAAAGAAGATTTCGCCGCGATCGACTGATCGTTGAACGCTGGCCACGGCTTGCAGCGCGAGAGGGAGTGGCCGTCGAACTTCTTCACTTCGCAGGCGGCTTGAGCTTGAGCCTGAGCAGTCATCGTCAAAAGGCCAATTGCGATGAAAGTGCCAAGCAATGTATTACGCGAGTTCGCTGTTTTTAAGATCACTGTTGTTGGGATCATCAGTCTTCCTTGAATAAAAGGTATCTGTCTTACTGGCCTTTGAAATCTTCAGGCATTACGTAGCTTTTGCCGTCATAGCGAAGTGTCGTCAAGACAGGTTTTTGCGTAACGGAATTGGATACGCACGCCTCACCCTCACCCTTGCCAACGGTCGAGCTGCTGGTCGTTTTGATAATAAGGTCGGCATAGCCATGGGTGCTGGTCCTGGCCAAAGCCACGGTTCGCGAAGTCTCGTAACGTTCTCCCGCACAATTGCCATCCCACTCCCCACCGTATTCATAAACCACCAGCCGATCCATTACCGGACGCAACGCGTTGCCGTCTTTCACATACAGCGACAACCAGGTTTCATCCAGAGGATTCACACGGGAAGAGCCTTTGAACCGCACTCGAACACCAAAGGCCTGTAATTCAGGCGCGAGCTTATAGCGGGCAGTATCGAATTTCAGTTCATCGAGCGCGATGGCATCCACAGAGAATGCCGAGGGCTGATGGAAACTCGCTAACGGCTTGGAGTCTGCACTCGCCACCAAGGCCAAACGCAGGTCGTAGTGACCCACAGTCCCTGATGCGCCATACTCCGGATCGGGAGAGAAATGAGCGGCGGCAGTTAGCGTCAATCCGGGGAGCGCCGGCCAGTCCTTGCAGAGGGAGAAATCCATCTCATGCGCCGTGGGCGCCGGTGTGCATTCGGCAAATGCCTGCCCCGCCAGCAACCACCCGCACAGTGCCGCACAACCGATCCAGCGAGACTTCACTGCCATTTGCTGCTCCTTGGAAACTTTTTCAGCCGCGCACTATCCCCTGCTGTATCGACCCTTTCAACCAAATCATCAGCAACGCAAAACGCATTTCGTCTTACCCGAAAGACAAACGGGGCTGCCCTCTCCTCATAACACGCTGTAGTGTCATGTATCACACACCATTACACCGAGCCCTACATGTCCTTCATGTCGCTGCGTATCCCAGATGAGATCGCTGACACGCTCGCCAACCTCGCCAAAGCAACGGGGCGCAGCCAGTCTTGCTTGGCTGTGGATGCACTGCGTGAATACCTGGCGCGGGAAGCTTGGCGAGTCGAAGATATCCAGCAAGCACTGAAGGAGGCCGATGCTGGGGATTTCACTTCTACTGATGAAGTCCAGGCCATCGCTGATAAATGGAATGCCAATTCGCGTTGAGTGGCTTTTCCAGATCATCCCATCTGATTCCGTACCAAGTTCGCCAAGGCAGGCAGCGTGTTTTGCGCATTTTTCAGACCCGGCGACTTCCGCCAAAACGTGGAAAAAACGCTCAGTTCGCTGCCACCATCCCCTCCTCAATCCTGCGATTCAACCAGTTCAACGCCTGATCCCCACCCCGCCGCTTGTGCCACGCCAGAACAAACGTGAACGGCGCAATCTCGAACGGTGGCGGCACCACGATCAATTCCCCCTGTTCAATTTCCCGCACACTTCTCGACGACACCGTCAAAATCAGATCCGTGCCACTGATGAACTGCGGCGCGACGTTCCAGTGCGGCAGGCTGATCGCGACGCGGCGGCGCTCACGCAGAGACGTCAAGGCGCGCTCGATTTCCGGTGTGCCGCTGCCGCGCATTTCCAGCAATACGTGCGGCCGCGACAGGTAGCTCGGCAAATCCAGCACACCGTTGGCCGGCAGCGTCTGGCGATCCAGCAGGCAGACGTAGCGTTCTTCAAACAGCACCGAATTGCGAAGTTCGTTGGGCATTTCCGGAAAGACCCCGGCAGCGACGTCGATATCGCCGTTGAGCACGCCTTCAAGCATGCCTTCGCGGCTGGCGTGGCTGACTTGCAAATCGATGCCGGGCGCCTCACGACGCAAGGTGCGAATCAGCGTAGGCAGAATAATTGCCGCGCCGTAATCCGACATCGCCACGCGAAACGTCCGACGTGCGCTGGCCGGATCGAAGGCATTTGGCGCCAGCAGCGATTGCACTTGGGCCAGTGCTTCTGCCAGCGGCGCGACCAGTTCCAGTGCGCGCGCGGTCGGCACCAGAGATGCGCCAGCCCGCACCAACAGCGGATCACCGAGCAGATCGCGCAAGCGTGCCAGCGCATGACTGACCGCCGGCTGGCTCAGGTGCAGGCGTTCGGCGGCGCGGGTGACGTGTTGCTCATTGAGCAGGGCGTCGAGGATCACCAGCAAGTTGAGATCGATACGGCGCAGATCATTCATCTGATGCATGTTCTGGATGAAGAAACGGAATTTAAATCTGCGCGACGAATACTCTAGAGTCCAGCAAAACCTGTTGGAGTTTGACCATGAGTACGTTGCAGTGGGCCGGTTTGTTGGCGCTGGCCGCGTTTGCCGGCGCGGTGGTGCCGTTTCAGAGCGCGATCAACAGCAATCTGGCGCGAGGGTTGGGGCATCCGTTGTGGGCGACGTTGGCGTCGTTGCTGGTGAGCGTTTTGGTGTTGTTGCCGGTGATCCTGGCGTTGCGTTTGCCGTTGCCGTCTATGGCGTTTATCAGCAAAGCGCCCTTGTGGATGTGGGCGGGCGGCGCATTTGGCGTGTGTTTTGTGGCGTTGGCGGTGGTGCTGCTGCCGAAGCTTGGAGCATCGGGGTTTGTGGCGCTGGCGTTGGCCGGGCAGGTGATTGCCTCGATGGTGCTGGATCACTTTGGCTTGTTTGGGCCGGTGGAGAAACAGCTAACGGTGTCGCGAGTGTCGGGCGCGCTTTTGTTGATTGCGGGGGTGGTGTTGATTCAGTTTGGCCAATCGGCTGGCAGGGTTTTGGTGCCACAGTGAAGATCAAAAGATCGCAGCCTTCGGCAGCTCCTACATTAATCGGTGGGAAGGCGGCGATCTTTTTAGCCACTTAGAGATTGTCCGATTTTCGCCCAAGTCAGACGGGGGATTGCTAGTCGGACTTTCAGGGTTTCGCCCTACAAACAAAACTCCGCCAGCCCTCAGCAATAGCGGAAACGCCCGATTCTTGCCTGACACAAGTCTCGGTAAAGTCTGGCAACACACGCAGCTTGCAACGCCCCATGGATCGCAACACTCAAGGAATGTCATCGATGAATCACACGTCCTTCACCACCCACACCTTTTCCAATTACCGCAAGGTCATCGCATTGGCCGATCACGATTGGGAAATTGCCGAGGCCGGAAAGATCGCCGGGCTGAATGTCGCAGTCGACAGCCCCAACCTGCTGCTCGATCAACACGGGCGCAGCTTTCATCACTTCTGCACCACTTCCTATCTGGGCCTGGATCATCATCCGGCCTTGCTCGAAGGAGCGATGGCAGCCTTGCGCGAAACCGGTTCACTGCGTGTTGCCAACTCGCGTAACCGCTGCAAACTGGCGATTCTGGAGCAGTACGAAAGCGAGCTGTCGCAGTTGTTCGGCGCGGTGTGCCTGAGCAGCCTGTCGTGCAGCGCTGCGAGTGCCGGGGTGCTGCCGTTGCTGGCCAGTGGCGTGTTCACGCAAAATCGTCCACCGGTGATGGTCTTTGATCGCCTGGCGCATTACTCGATGCATCATCTGAAGGCCAGTTGCGCCGATGAAACCAAAGTGCTGACCTGCCCGCACAACGACATGGATTTTCTCGAGTCGATCTGTCAGCGGCATGCCACCGTCGCCTACATTGCCGACGGCGCCTACAGCATGGGTGGGGTGACAAACATGGACGCCCTGCTGTACCTCAAGGATCGCTACGGTTTGTTTCTCTACCTGGATGATTCGCACGCATTGTCCGCTGTCGGTGAGAACGGTGCCGGGCTGGTGCGCCCCACGCTTCAGGCGCTGGAGGACGACTGTCTGATCGTCGCTTCACTGGCGAAATCCTTTGGCGCCAGCGGTGGCCTGGTGATGTTTGGCAACTCGCGACAGAAGACTCTTGTGCAGCGTTACGGTGGCCCGAGCAACTGGTCGCAAAGCCTTAACTGCGCGGCCATCGGCGCCGGCCGAGCGGCCATCGGCTTACATCGCACCGAGGCTTTCAGCACCTTGCAGAAACAGCTTCAGGCTAACATCCAGCTGTTCGACAGCCTGATCCGCACGCACCAGTACGGCAGCAACATGGCCATCCGCCTGATCCATTGCGGTGAAGCCGCCATCGCCAACAAAATCGCCATTGAGCTGGCCGAACTGGGCTACTTCACCAGCGCGGTGTTTTTCCCGGTCGTGGCGCAAGGCCAAGCGGCGATCAGAATCACCTTGCGCGCCGACATGCCGGCACCGCTGATCCGCAGTTTCTGCACAGCGGTCAGCGAACTGTTGCGCACGCACCGCTGCGACCTCGACAAATAAAACCAGGGACGCCCCATGAACGCCAGCGTCACGCTCCTCATCACTTGCTGCACGGTTTTCCTCGCGCAGTTGGGCATGAGCATTTATTTACCGGCGCTGCCGGAAATTGCCCGCGATCTGCAGGCGCAACCTGCGCAAGTAGCCTGGGGGCTGTCGCTGTACCTGATCGGCATGGCCTTGCCCATGTTGTTCTGGGGCAGCCTGGCGCAACGCATTGGACGCAAACCGGTGTTGCTGGCAGCGCTGGGTATTTACGGCCTGGCAAACCTCGCGTTACCAGCGGGTTCGACGCTGGAATCGTTTCTCGCGCTGCGACTGCTGCAGGGTGTCGGTGCCAGTGGGATTTCGGTGATGGCGCGAGTGTTGATCCGCGACAGTTTTCGCGGCGAGCAACTGGCCAAGGCACTGTCGTGGATTTCGATTTCGTTCGTCGTAGCGCTGGGTATCGGACAGTATCTGGGGTCGGTCATTCAGCTGATTCTGGGATGGCAGGCGATCTTCTATCTTCTCGGAGCATCCTCTCTGTTGATGGCTGCGGTGGTGTCGCGGATCGAGTTTCCGCCCCTGCTCGACGGACCGGTCACTAGCTCATCCTGGGCGGTTTACCGGCAGATTCTGCGCCATCCGGCCTTTCTGCTGCCGGCACTCGCCGGGGGTTTGGGCTACGGCGTGATCATCGCTTTCAACACCGCCGCGCCGCTGATTCTGCAAGGGCCGTTCGGGTGGTCGACGGTGGAATATGGCCTGTTGGGCTGGCCGATCAGCCTGGCGTATTTTCTCGGCGCACTGGCAGTCAATCGCTTGGTTTTGCGTACCGGTCAGCGCTGGTTGATGACGCTGGGCGTGGGCCTGGTGACGGCTGGTTGTACGGTGATGCTGCTGGGCAGCCTGACGGCAAGTTCGCTGGCGCTGCTGTTCTGGTTGCCATACTGCGTGGCGGTTTTCGGGCAGTCACTGAACTACCCGATCAGCCTGTCGCTGGCCAACGATGGCGCACCGATTGCGGGAGCCTATGCGATGGCGTTGAGCGGTTTCATTCACCAACTGATGGCGGCGATCATCGCCGCCATTGCCAGCCTGATCGCCAGTCCGCAAGCGTGGCCATTGTCGCTGTTGTGCCTGCTGCTGGCGCTCGGTGCGATGCTTTGCACGAGATGCGCACCGACGCGGGGAGCCACTTAAAACGCGTTACGGAAAATTTCCTCGATCTGACGTTGATCCGCCGCGCGAGGATTGGTCAGCCCGCAAGCGTCTTTCAGGGCATTGGTAGCGAGAATCGGGATGTCGGTGAGTCTGGCGCCGAGTTCGCGCAGACCGCCGGGGATCTCGATGTCCTTGGCCAGACAGCGAATGGCGCTGATCGCGGCTTGTGCGCCCTCTTCCGGGCTGAAGCCGCGAATGTCCGCGCCCATCGCGTGAGCGACATCGGTCAGGCGATCGGCGCACACCAGTGCATTGAAGGTCTGCACATGCGGGAGCAGCACGGCGTTGCACACACCATGGGGCAAGTCGTAATAACCGCCCAGTTGATGCGCCATCGCGTGCACGTAACCGAGTGATGCGTTGTTGAACGCCATGCCGGCGAGGAACTGCGCGTAGGCCATGTTCTCCCGCGCCGCGAGGTCACTGCCGTCGCGCACCGCCAGGCGCAGGTTGTTGCTGATCAAGGTGATTGCCTTCAGCGCACAGGCGTCGGTGATCGGGTTGGCGGCAGTCGAGACGTAGGCTTCGATGGCATGGGTCAGCGCGTCCATGCCCGTGGCGGCGGTCAGGCTTTTTGGCATGGCGACCATCAGCTCCGGGTCGTTGACCGACAGCAGTGGCGTGACGTTCCGGTCGACAATGGCCATTTTCACATGCCGCGATTCGTCGGTGATGATGCAGAACCGGGTCATCTCGCTGGCGGTGCCGGCGGTGGTGTTGATGGCGATCAGCGGCAGTTGTGGCTTGCTCGATTGATCGACACCTTCGTAATCGCCGATCTGCCCACCGTTGGTCGCACACAGGGCAATGCCCTTGGCGCAGTCATGGGGCGAGCCGCCGCCGAGGGACACGACGAAATCGCAGCGGCTTTCCTTGAGCAAGCCCAGACCGGATTCGACGTTGGCGATGCTCGGGTTCGGTTTGGCGCCATCGAAGATCACCGAATCGATGTCCTGCATCGCCAATTTCTCGGCCAGCATGCTGGCGACACCAGCCTTGGCCAGGCCGCTGTCGGTGACGATCAGCGCCTTGCGAAAACCGTAGTTGCGGATCGCGACCATGGCTTCGTCGAGGCAACCATTGCCCATGATGTTGACCGCCGGAATGAAAAAGGTGCTGCTCATCGTGCGTCTCCTGACTGGGGCCGAATCGACTGCTCCGATCCGACGGATGCACACAGGATCGACCGATCGGTCAGGGACGATGTTGATCTGGCTCAATGCCCGCTCGTGATAAAGTCGCCGCCCATCAGCCCCTTTGTTTTGAGACACCTGCGCAATGACCGATTTTCTGGATGTCGACGCCACCCTCGAAGACTGGAGCGCCCTGCGCACCGCGACCGACTTCGAGGGTTTGCTGGTGGGCAATGGCGCCAGCCGCGCCGTGTGGGACGACTTCGGCTACGATTCGCTGTTCGAAAATGCCCGTACCGTGGAAGAGAAACCGCTCAGTGCCTCCGAACTGGCGGTGTTCGACGCAATGCAAACGCGCAGCTTCGAGCAGGTGCTCGGCGCGCTGAAAACCACCAGCCGGGTCAACAAGGCCCTGGCCGTCAGTTCGGCGGCGCCGCGCAACCGCTATTACGCGATCAAGGAAGCGCTGATCAATACCGTGCACGCCGTCCACATTCCATGGCGGCTGGTTAAGCCTGCAACGCTGGCGGCGCTGAATGAAGAACTGGCGCGCTATCGCACAGTGTTTACGACCAATTACGACTTGCTCAACTATTGGGCTCTACAGCACCGAAGCGAGGCCATCGACGATCTGTTCAACGGCCCGAATGCCAGCTTCGATCTGGCCGAAAGTGCGACCGACAAACCGCGTTTACTCTACCTGCACGGCGGTCTGCACCTGGTGCGCAATCAGGACGGTACCGCACGCAAACTGACCTCGACCGAGGGCACGCTGCTCGGCAGTTTTGCAATCAACAACACCCTCAAGACGCTGGATGACGTGCCGTTGTTCGTCACCGAAGGACCGAGTGCGGACAAGCTCAAGAGCATTCGCAGCTCCGATTATCTGTCGTTCTGCTATGAACAATTGCTGGGGCATGGCGGCAGCCTGTGCATCTTCGGCCATGCGCTGGGTGAGCAGGACGCACACATTGTCCGCGCACTGCGATTGGCGAAACCGGCGACGGTGGCGATCTCGATTTATCCGCGCAGTGCGGCGTTTGTTCAGCATCAGAAGCGCCATTACGCGCAGGTGTTTGAAGGGACCGGGGCTGAGTTGCGATTTTTTGATGCGAAAACCCATGCGTTGGGCAGTACGAAGCTGTCGGTGCCGGTCGAGGTTTGAAGCAAGATCAAAAGATCGCAGCCTGCGGCAGCTCTTACAGAGGTCAAGGTAGGAGCTGCCGCAGGCTGCGATCTTTTGACTTCAAGGTTCATTCCTCGCTGCTGTGCACCACCACCAGCAACTGCGCCTGCACATCCCCCACCGATCTGATCCGGTGCGGCTTCTGGGCATTGAAGTGCAGCGCATCGCCGCGTTCCAGCAGCACCTTCTCGCTCATGAAATCCACTTCCACCTGCCCTTCGTGGACGAACAGAAACTCTTCGCCCAAATGCTCCTTGAAGGTCTTGTCGGTGAACTCGCCAGGCGGGTAGATGATGAATGGCAGCAGGTTGCGCTCGCTGACCTGATGCGCCAGCACGGCATAACCCGGGCTCTGGTCATTGGCTGCCAGTGACTGACGCTCGTGGCTGCGCACAAGGCTGTAGCTGTCGAGGCTGACGTTGTCTTCGGAGAACAATTCCTCGACCTTCACGTTCAGCGCCTTTGCCAGTTTCAACGCAGCGGCAATCGACGGTGTGTTCAGCCCGCGCTCGACTTTCGACAGATAACTCTTGGTCATGCCGGATTTTTCGGCCAATGCCTCAAGGGTAACGCCAAGTTTTTTTCTCAATAATTTCAAACGGATAGACATGCGCAGCAGTTATTCCAGCAAGGAAGCGACGATTCGTGCTTGCCAATGACACTTTGTGTCATATAGCCTCTTTAGTGTCATTTGCAATCACCCAAAGGACACAGACATGGCCAAGACATTAGCACTACCCAAAGAACAACTGGTCAAGCAAGCGCTGACCCAGATGCAAAATACTCTGGCGGATAATACGTGGACGGACCGGCAAAAGCTGGCCCTGACCTGCCGGATTCTTTTCGAGAGCGGTCATGACTTAGGTCTGGCCGGACAAATCACTGCTCGCGGCCCGCAACCGGGCACCTATTACACTCAGCAACTGGGCCTGGGTTTCGACGAAATAACCGCTAGCAATCTGCTGCTGGTCAACGAAGACCTGGAAGTCCTCGAAGGTCACGGCATGGCCAACCCGGCCAACCGTTTCCACAGTTGGGTGTACCGCGCTCGCCCGGACGTGAACTGCATCATCCACACGCATCCGACGCACATTGCCGCGCTGTCGATGCTGGAAGTGCCGCTGCAAATTTCGCACATGGACTTGTGCCCGCTGTATGACGACTGCGCGTTTCTCGAAGGCTGGCCGGGGGTGCCGGTGGGTAACGAGGAAGGCGAACTGATTGCCGGTGCGCTGGGCGACAAACGCGCGATCCTGCTCTCGCACCACGGCCAGTTGTCGACCGGCACGACGATCGAGGAGGCCTGCGTCATCGCCCAATTGATCGAACGTGCGGCGAAACTGCAACTGCTGGCGATGGCGGCCGGCACGATCAAGCCGATCATTCCGGCGCTGGGCCGCGAAGCCCATGACTGGGTGTCGAAGCCTAAACGCCACGCTGCCGCCTTCAACTATTACGCTCGGCAGAACCTGCGCCAACACGCCGATTGCCTGAACTGAAAACCCATTACGGAGACATTCCCATGTCCAATATTCACGGCATCATCGGCTACACCATCACCCCGTTCACCGCCAATGGCGAAGGGCTGGATCTGCCGGCACTCGGCCAATCGATCGACCGCCTGATCGCCAGCGGCGTCCACGCCATCGCGCCACTGGGCAGCACCGGCGAAGGCGCTTATCTGAGCGATGCGGAGTGGGATCAGGTTGCCGAATTCAGCATCAAGCACGTGGCCAGACGCGTACCGACCATCGTCAGCGTGTCCGACCTGACCACCGCTAAAGCCGTGCGCCGAGCACGTTTCGCCGAAGCCCACGGCGCCGATGTGGTGATGGTACTGCCAGCGTCTTACTGGAAACTGACCGAAGCGGAAATCCTCGCCCACTATCGCGCCATCGGCGACAGCATCGGCGTGCCGATCATGCTCTACAACAACCCGGCCACCAGCGGCACCGACATGTCGGTCGAGTTGATTCTGCGCATCGTCAATGGCGTGGAAAATGTGACCATGGTCAAGGAGAGCACCGGCGACATCCAGCGCATGCACAAGCTGCAACTGCTCGGCGACGGTCTGGTGCCGTTCTACAACGGCTGCAACCCGCTGGCGCTGGAAGCGTTCGCGGCCGGGGCGAAAGGCTGGTGCACCGCAGCGCCGAACCTTATCCCGCGGTTGAATCTGGATCTGTACGAAGCGGCCATGGCGGGCGATCTCGACCGGGCGCGGGATTTGTTCTATCGCCAATTGCCGCTGCTGGACTTCATCCTCAAGGGAGGATTGCCGGCGACGATCAAGGCCGGGTTGCGCGATACCGGGCTGGAGGTGGGCGATCCACGCTTGCCGGTGTTCCCGCTCAGTGAAGCCGGTCGGGGTCAACTCCAGACAATCCTGAAAACCCTGAGCTAATCCACAGGCAACACACAAAACCCTGTAGGAGCTGTCGAGTGCAACGAGGCTGCGATCTTTTGATCCTGATCTGTACAACCCAGATCAAAAGATCGCAGCGTGCCGCAGCTCCTACAGGGGGATGTGGCGATTTCAGAGGACTGGCAACGTTTTGTCCTTGATCACTTTGCTCGGCCCGTTGGCTTTGACGCTGGCGATGCCTTTGGCACACGCGGCGTCCGTGGAATACGACTCGCTGCTGCCGATGATCTGGTGGTTGGCGGCCTTGAGGTTGAAGTACGGATGGCCATCCTTGGTGGTCTTTTTCTCGTAGCGTTCATCCAGCGGGCTGTTGGTCTGCACCGAGGCAATGCCGTTGTCGGCTGCCGCGCGGGTGGTGTAGAGCTCGCTGGTGAGAATGGTTTCGGCGTTGGCGGCCTTCAGCACAAACCTGAACTGACCGTTGCTGCTTTTACTCACTTCGTACCATCCGGACATGCTCGTTTCTCCTGGGCGATTAAGAGATTTCGCGCTTCAGAGTAAAGACCAGTCCAGAACATCTGTCGCCTGTACCGGCCCCTTCGCCAGCAGGGACTCCCACATTGGATCTCCAGTGAACACAACCTTGGTGAACACTCAGTACCCAATGTGGGAGCGGGCTTGCTCGCGAAGGGTTCAACCCGCAATCGGCTATTTCACCACCGCCCGCACCACCGACAACTCCGGCGCACTCACCCGTCGCTGCGACAGATACCGCGTACAACTCACCCGCAAAAACGAGGCAAAATTCACCACCTCGCCACGATAATCCATCACCTCTTCATACAGCTTGGCGATCAATTGATTGGTGGTCATGCCATCGACTTCGGCGATTTCGCTGAGGATGTCCCAGAACTGATTTTCCAGGCGCAGCGTCGTCACCACTCCGCAGATACGCAGCGAACGGGAGCGCGATTCGTAGAGAATCGGATCGGCCTTGACGTAGAGCTCGCACATTGGCGAATCCTCGTTACAAAGTAATTTTGGTGCCAAGCAGGCCAAGGAAACCGGCCAGCCAGTTCGGATGCGCCGGCCATGCCGGAGCAGTGGCCAGATTGCCTTGAACGTGGCCTTCCGTCACCGCGATATCGATGTACGTACCGCCCGCCAGTCGCACTTCCGGAGCACAGGCCGGATAGGCGCTGCATTCGCGACCTTCGAGCACGCCCGCCGCTGCCAGCAGTTGCGCACCGTGGCAGACCGCCGCGATGGGTTTGCCGGCCTTGTCGAAAGCGCGTACCAGATCGAGGACTTTTTCGTTGAGGCGCAGATATTCCGGCGCACGTCCGCCGGGGATCAGCAGCGCGTCGTAGTCGGCTTCGCGGGCCTTGGCGAAGTCGAAATTGAGCGCGAACAGGTGACCGGGTTTCTCGCTGTAGGTCTGGTCGCCTTCGAAGTCATGGATCGCGGTGCGCACGGTCTGCCCGGCGGCCTTGTCCGGGCACACGGCGTGGACGCTGTGACCGACCATTTGCAGGGCCTGGAACGGCACCATCACTTCGTAGTCTTCGACGTAATCGCCGACCAGCATCAGGATTTTTTTCGCGGCCATGGGGGAGGACTCCTCTGGGAAATGCTTGGGAGTATTCAAGGTAGACCTAATCCAGCGGGCCAGGTAATAACTGACTACTACACTCATCACCTGTAGGAGCTGCCGCAGGCTGCGATCTTTTGACTTTGCCCTTGAAAACAACATCAAAAGATCGCAGCCTGCGGCAGCTCCTGCGTTGCGGGGATTACCCGCAACTGTACGGATAAGTCTGTGCCTAGCTGTAACAGCCGCTAGAGCCCGGTTTATGGCTTTATGAAGGTCATTCCCAAACTCCTTCGATTCCGGTCCCCCATCATGTCCTCTCGCGAAAACACCGGCATGGCCCTCGGCCTGCTTGGCGTGGTGATTTTCAGCCTCACTCTGCCCTTCACCCGCATCGTCGTGCAGGAACTGCATCCGCTGCTCAACGGTCTCGGTCGCGCGTTGTTCGCGGCGATTCCGGCGGCGCTGTTGTTGTTGTGGCGTCGCGAAAAATGGCCGACATGGCAGCAAGTCAAAGGCTTGAGCCTGGTGATCGTCGGGGTGATTCTGGGTTTCCCGGTGTTGTCGGCGTGGGCCATGCAAACGTTGCCGGCGTCTCACGGTGCGCTGGTCAATGGCTTGCAGCCTTTGTGCGTGGCGCTGTATGCGGCGTGGCTGTCTCATGAGCGGCCGTCGAAAGCCTTCTGGGCCTGCGCGGCGCTGGGTAGCGCGCTGGTGCTCGGCTATGCGCTGTACACCGGGGCCGGCAGCATTCAGGCCGGTGATCTGCTGATGCTCGGCGCGATTGCCGTGGGCGGTCTGGGCTATGCCGAGGGCGGCCGGTTGGCCAAGGAGATGGGCGGTTGGCAGGTGATCTGCTGGGCGCTGGTGCTGTCGACGCCGCTACTGATCGGCCCGGTGTTGTATCTGGCGCTGCAACATCAGGGCGCGGTATCGGCAAAAACCTGGTGGGCGTTTGGCTATGTGGCGTTGTTTTCGCAGTTTCTCGGTTTTTTTGCCTGGTACGCCGGGTTGGCCATGGGCGGCATTGCCCGGGTCAGTCAGATCCAGTTGTTGCAGATTCTCTTCACCATCGCGTTTTCGGCGCTGTTCTTTGGTGAACATGTCGAGCCGATCACCTGGGTGTTTGCCTGCGGGGTGATTGCGACGGTCATGCTCGGTCGCAAAACCACCATCAAACCAAATGTGGGAGCGGGCTTGCGCGCGAATGCGGTTCAACATTCACCACACATGGTGACTGATCCGACGCCTTCGCGAGCAAGCCCGCTCCCACACGATCAAAGGTAACCGTCGGCGCGCAGCAGGGTTTCCAGGCAGTGTTCGCTGATCTGGTAGAAGGCTTTCAACTCGGCAATCTTCAGCAGCAGTTGCGCCGGGTCGACCGGCTCGGCGCGTTTTACCGCGAGGATCATCTTGTTCTTGTTGGTGTGATCGAGCGAGATGAACTCGAACACTTTGGTCTCGTAGCCGCAGGCCTCAAGGAACAACGCACGCAAACTGTCAGTGACCATTTCCGCCTGCTGACCGAGGTGCAGACCGTATTGCAGCATCGGTTTGAGCAGCGCCGGGCTCTGGATTTGCAGGCGGATCTGTTTATGGCAGCACGGCGAGCACATGATGATCGAGGCGCCCGAACGAATGCCGGTGTGGATCGCGTAGTCGGTAGCGATGTCGCAGGCATGCAGGGCAATCATCACGTCCAGCTCGCTCGGCGCCACGCTGCGCACATCACCGCACTTGAACACCAGGCCCGGATGATCGAGCTTCGCCGCCGCCGCGTTGCACAGGTTGACCATCTCTTCGCGCAGCTCGACGCCGGTGACTTCGCCCTCGGCCTTCAAGGTGTTGCGCAGGTAATCGTGAATCGCAAAGGTCAGGTAACCCTTGCCCGAACCGAAATCGGCGACCCGCACCGGTTTGTCCAGCGCCAGCGGCGACGAGGTCAGGGCATGGCTGAAGACTTCGATGAATTTGTTGATCTGCTTCCACTTGCGCGACATCGCCGGGATCAGCTCAAGCTGCGCGTTGGTCACGCCGAGATCCTTGAGGAACGGGCGGCTCAACTCCAGAAAGCGGTTTTTCTCGCGGTTGTGCTCGGCGGAAGGCGCTTCACGCAATTGCTGGGGTTTGCTCTTGAACAGCGAACTCTTGCCCTTTTTGCTGTATTCGAGCTGAGCTTCATCGGTCACGGCGAGCAAATGCGCATTTTTGAACGAAGCTGGCAACAGCGCGGCAATCGTCGCCACACCTTCGCTCAGCGGCAGGTTCTTGGTGATGTCACGGGTCTTGTAGCGATAGACGAAGGACAGGTTTGGCTGCGCCTTGACCGTCACCGCTTTGATGATGATCCGTTGCAGATCCGCTTCTTCACCGACGTATTTGGCCAGCACCAGTTTGATGAAGCCGTTCTGCTCGAGGCTGGTCTGCAGCAGCTCGATGAACTGGGCGTGGTGATCGGGTGCAGGCTTGGTGGACGGCGCGGTAACGGACATGGAAAAGCGGCCTCGGACGGGCGAAATCGGGAATGGCGGGTATTTTAGGGGGGATGTCGGTCGGGGACACGCTCTTATTTACCCAACGGCACAAATCAAAAGATCGCAGCCTTCGGCAGCTCCTACACAGGCCAATGTAGGAGCTGCCGAAGGCTGCGATCTTTTGATCTAGGCCAACACCACCAACCGATTGGGCAATTCGTTGCGCACTTGCGTCACCGGCACATGCACTTTGAGCAATTCACCACAGGCCTCGATACACGTCACAAACCCCTCAAGCGTACGCCCCTGCCGCACCTGCTCGGTAAACGCCGCCACGATCGAATCCCAACTCTTGTTGTCCAGCCGACTGGAAATCCCCTCATCCACCAGAATCTCCACATACCGCTCCGCCTCGCAGACAAAAATCAGCATGCCGGTGCTGCCCACCGTGTGATGCAGGTTCTGCTCGAGAAACTGTCGCCGCGCCAGGTTCGACGCCCGCCAATGGCGCACGCGACGCGGGATCAAATGCGTGGTGATTTTCGGCAAACGAAACAGCAGGCACAACACGATAAACGCGCCCCACTGCACCAGCAGCAGACTGTGCATGGTCAGCCAGCCGGTCAGGTAATGCACGACGCCGGGCACCACCAGCGCCAGCAAACTCGCCCACAGCAGCGGGATGTAAGCGTAGTCGTCGGCGCGGGCTGCCAGCACTGTCACCAGTTCGGCATCGGTGTCGCGCTCGACCCGGGCAATTGCCTCGGCGACTTTGCGTTGTTCGTGTTCAGTCAGTAATGCCATGTCGAAAAGTGCCTGCTCATTATTCTTTTAATGTCACCAGCCGCCGGATGAACCGCCGCCGCCGAAGCTGCCCCCGCCACCGCTGAAGCCGCCACCTCCACCGCCGCCGCCAAAACCGCCTCCGCCGAAACCTCCACCGCCCCCGGAGCCGCCACGGCCGGCGGGAAGGATACCGAGCATCTGGCAGACAAACACCGTCAGGATGAACAACATCACCAGAAAAACGAACAACGCCGGGTGCCGCGAAATGAAATCGTCGGAAGGGTCGCCGCTGGATTCATACACTGTCGACGGCTCGTCCAGTGGATTACCGCCCAGCACCACCAGCATTGCCGCGACGCCATCGCTGATGCCTTTGCTAAAATTGCCGGTCTTGAATGCCGGCGTGATGACTTGATGGATGATCACCGACGTCTGCGCATCGGTCAGCCGGTCTTCAAGGCCATAACCGACTTCAATGCGCAGTTTGCGCTCATCGCGCGCGACGATCAGCAGCGCGCCGTTGTTCTTGTCTTTCTGGCCGATGGCCCAGTGGCGACCGAGCTGAACGCCGAAATCCTCGATGGTGGTGCCCTGCAGATCCGGCACGGTGACGACGACCAATTGCTCGCCGGTCGCCTGCTCGTGGGCCTGCAACTGCTGCTCCAGTTGCACGCGCACCGCCGGCTCGATCATCTGCGCGGCGTCCACCACCCGCCCGCTCAGCGCCGGAAACGTCAACTCGGCCCGAGCGCTGAGGGCGAACAACCACAGCACCAACACCAGCCCCATCTTCAACGCACGCATCTATTACCCCCACCAATCCCCTGTAGGAGCTGCCGCAGGCTGCGATCTTTTGATCTTGTTTTTTACAAACCAACGTCAAAAGATCGCAGCCTGCGGCAGCTCTTACGCAGGCTTTCTCAGAATTTCACTTCCGGGGCTTTTTCTGCGCCGGGAGTGGTGGCTTCGAAGGTTTCGCGGATCGGCAGGTCGCTGTACATCACGCTGTGCCAAAGGCGACCGGGGAAGGTACGGATCTCGGTGTTGTATTTCTGCACCGCCAGAATGAAATCGCGGCGCGCCACGGCAATACGGTTTTCCGTGCCCTCAAGCTGCGATTGCAGGGCGAGGAAGTTCTGGTTGGCCTTCAGATCCGGATAACGCTCGGAAACCACCATCAAACGGCTCAACGCGCCGGTCAGTTGATCCTGCGCCTGCTGGAACTGTTTGAGCTTCTCGGGATTGTCGAGGGTGCTGGCGTCGACCTGGATCGAAGTCGCTTTCGCCCGAGCTTCGATCACTGCAGTCAGGGTCTCTTCCTCATGCTTGGCATAGCCCTTCACCGTTTCCACCAGATTGGGAATCAGGTCGGCGCGGCGCTGGTACTGGTTCTGCACCTGGCCCCACGCCGCTTTGGCCTGCTCGTCGAGGGTCGGGATGTTGTTGATGCCGCACGCGGTCAGCAAGGTGGCGAACACCAACAATGTGGCGACCTGCAAACGCGAGCGGTAGGTTGGACTGACATTCATCGGAGTGATGCTCCCTGGCACATTTGATTAAAAAACCGGCGGTGAAACACTCGGGGCTGGCACTTGGGGCATAATCGGCCGCGCCACTGGATTGCTGCGGGCTAATGGGCTAAAAAGTGCCCTGCGCGATCACGCTGTCGATGCTCGGCGGTCGTGTTTGGTTCGATCTTTTTGAGCCTGCACCCGAACAACAATAGTCGCTCCCTAAATTTTGGCTGGCCGGCATTGCATTGCCGTTTGTGCCCTTGAGAAAAATATTCATGAAGAAGCTGTGTTTGCTGGGTCTGTTCGTCAGCCTGGCCAGTCATCAAGTATTGGCCGCCACGACCCCGGTACCCCTGGAAAACAAGGACGCGTTCATCACCAATCTGATGAACCAAATGACCCTCGATGAAAAGATCGGGCAATTGCGCCTGATCAGCATCGGCCCGGAAATGCCCCGCGAGCTGATCCGCAAAGAGATCGCCGCCGGCAACATCGGCGGCACGTTCAACTCGATCACCCGCCCGGAAAACCGTCCGATGCAGGACGCGGCCATGCGCAGCCGTCTGAAGATTCCGATGTTTTTCGCGTACGACGTGATCCACGGTCACCGTACGATTTTCCCGATCCCGTTGGCGCTGGCGTCGAGCTGGGACATGGATGCCATCGGCCAATCCGGCCGCGTCGCCGCCAAAGAAGCCGCCGCCGACAGCCTCGACATCACTTTTGCGCCGATGGTCGACATCTCCCGCGACCCGCGCTGGGGCCGCAGCTCCGAAGGTTTCGGTGAAGACACCTACCTGACTTCGCGCATAGCCGGCGTCATGGTTCGCGCCTATCAGGGCGCCACCCCGAGCGCGGCCGACAGCATCATGGCCAGCGTCAAGCACTTCGCCCTCTATGGCGCGGTTGAAGGTGGTCGCGACTACAACACCGTCGACATGAGCCCGGTGAAGATGTACCAGGATTACCTGCCACCGTACCGCGCCGCGATCGATGCCGGCGCTGGTGGTGTGATGGTCGCGTTGAACTCGATCAACGGTATTCCGGCCACCGCCAATACCTGGCTGATGAACGACCTGCTGCGTCGCGACTGGGGCTTCAAAGGCCTGGCGGTCAGCGACCACGGCGCGATCTTCGAACTGATCAAGCACGGCGTCGCCCGCGACGGTCGTGAAGCGGCGAAGCTGGCGATCAAGGCCGGCATCGACATGAGCATGAACGACACCCTCTACGGCAAAGAGCTGCCGGGGCTGCTCAAGTCCGGCGAGATCGAACAGAAAGACATCGACAACGCCGTGCGTGAAGTCCTCGCCGCCAAGTACGACATGGGTCTGTTCAAGGATCCGTACCTGCGCATCGGCAAGGCAGAAGATGATCCTGTCGACACCTACGCCGACAGCCGTCTGCACCGCGCCGAGGCCCGCGAAGTCGCGCGTCGCAGCCTGGTGCTGCTGAAAAACCAGAACGAAACCCTGCCTTTGAAGAAGGACGCAAAAGTCGCGCTGGTCGGCCCGTTGGCCAAAGCGCCAATCGACATGATGGGTAGCTGGGCGGCGGCGGGTAAACCGGCGCAATCAGTGACCCTGTTCGACGGCATGAGCTCGGTGATCGGCAACAAGTCGAACCTGATCTACGCCCGTGGCGCCAACATCACCAGCGACAAGAAGGTTCTGGATTACCTGAACTTCCTCAACTTCGATGCCCCGGAAGTGGTCGACGACCCGCGTCCGGCCAGCGTGCTGATCGACGAAGCAGTAAAAGCGGCCAAGGACGCTGACGTGATCGTTGCCGCCGTCGGCGAATCCCGTGGCATGTCCCACGAATCTTCCAGCCGTACCGACCTGAACATCCCGGAAAACCAGCGCGAGCTGATCCGTGCTCTGAAAGCCACCGGCAAACCATTGGTGCTGGTGTTGATGAACGGCCGTCCGCTGACCATTCTCGAAGAGAACCAGTCGGCTGACGCGATTCTGGAAACCTGGTTCAGCGGCACCGAGGGCGGCAACGCCATCGCCGACGTGCTGTTCGGCGACTACAATCCATCGGGCAAACTGCCGGTGACCTTCCCGCGCTCCGTGGGCCAGATCCCGACTTACTACAACCACCTGAGCATTGGCCGGCCGTTCACGCCGGGCAAACCGGGCAACTACACCTCGCAGTATTTCGATGACACCACCGGGCCGCTGTTCCCGTTCGGTTTTGGCTTGAGCTACACCAACTTCGCCCTGAGCGACATGGCGCTGTCGTCGACCACCCTGAACGCCACCGGCAAGCTCGACGCCAGCGTCATGGTGAAAAACACCGGCAAGCGTGACGGCGAAACCGTGGTGCAGTTGTACATTCAGGACGTCACCGGCTCGATGATCCGTCCGGTGAAAGAGCTGAAGAACTTCCAGAAAATCATGCTCAAGGCCGGCGAACAGAAAGTCGTGCACTTCACCATCACCGAGGATGACCTGAAGTTCTACAACGCCCAGCTCAAGTACGCAGCCGAGCCTGGCAAGTTCAACGTGCAGATCGGCCTGGACTCGCAGGACGTGACGCAGCAGAGCTTCGAGTTGCTGTAACAGCAGCAACACTGCAAAACCCTGTGGGAGGGGGGCTTGCTCCCGAAGACGGAGTGTCATTCAGCCTATTATTGCCTGACACACCGCTTTCGGGAGCAAGCCCCCTCCCACATTGGATTTAGGGTGTATTCAAAATCGGTTTTATCCGCGGCGATCGAGGATGTTGACCACCACCCGATCCACCCAGCCCCAAATCCGCTGTTTGACCCGCCGCCACAACGGCCGGCGCTGCCATTCCTCCAGACTCACCAACTGACTCAGCCCGAAGTCCTTCACAAAACTCGCCTCGACCGCGGCCGTCAACGACGCATCCAGCGCTTCCAGATTCGCCTCCAGATTGAAGCGCAGATTCCAGTGATCGAAATTGCACGAGCCGATGCTCACCCAATCGTCCACCAGGACCATTTTCAGGTGCAGGAAACACGGCTGATATTCGAAGATCTGCACCCCGGCCTTGAGCAGTCGCGGATAGTAGCGATGCCCGGCGTAGCGCACTGACGGGTGATCGGTGCGCGGCCCGGTCAACAGCAAACGCACGTCAACACCGCGCGCGGCAGCCTTGCGCAGTGAGCGGCGGATTTTCCAGGTTGGCAGGAAATACGGCGTGGCCATCCAGATGCGTTTTTGCCCGCTGTTCAAGGCGCGGAACAGCGACTGCAGAATGTCACGATGCTGGCGCGCGTCGGCATAAGCCACGCGGCCCATGCCCTCGCCCTTATCCGGCACGCGCGGCAATCGCGGCAGACCGAAATGCGCGGCCGGGCGCCAGGCGCGGCGATAGCGGTTGGCGATCCACTGGCGATCAAACAGTAATTGCCAGTCGATCACCAACGGGCCGCTGATCTCGACCATCACTTCATGCCACTCGCTGGTGTCATGCCCCGGCGTCCAGAACTCGTCGGTGACGCCAGTGCCGCCGACCACCGCCAGACGCTGATCGACCAGCAGCAATTTACGGTGATCGCGATAGAAATTACCGACCCAACGCCGCCAGTTCAGCCGATTGTAGAAACGCAGTTCGACCCCGGCATGGGTCAGGCGCTGACGCAGATTGAAGGTGAAGGCGAGGCTGCCGTAATCATCGAACAGGCAACGCACGCGCACGCCACGTTCGGCCGCCAGCACCAGTGCTTGCACGATGGTTTCGGCACAAGCGCCGGCCTCGACCAGATACAGCTCAAGTTCGATCTGTTCCTGCGCGCCAGCGATCTGCTCAAGCATGCGCGGAAAGAACTGCGGGCCGTCGATCAACAACTCGAACCGGTTGCCGTCACGCCATGGGAACACCGCGCCGCGCATGTCAGCGCGCCGTGAAGATCAGCACCGCACCCACCGGCACCGACAGACTGATGGCCGACAGGTCGGCGAGTTTGCGCAGGCTTTCCAGGCCCGGCACCAGATCAAAATCCTCGGCGTTGATCACCAGCGGCTCAAGGGTGACCACTTGAAAGCGTCGATCATCGAGACGCGTCGCCAGCAGCTCGGCTGGATATTCATGTTGCTTGCCGTGCAGGTTGACGGTCAGCGGCAGGCGCAATTCCAGTTGCGCGCCGGGGGCCAGATCGTTGATCGGACGCAGATCGATCTGGGTGGTGATGGTCGCTTCGGGAAATTGCTCGATCTGGAACAGCTCCTTGCGCATGCGCTCGTCGCGCAGCGGGATACCGCTGTTGACCGAATCCAGCTCGACTTCGACTTCGGCGCGACCGTTGGGGTCGACCTTGCCGTGCAGCACCAGAAAGCGCTGCACCTCGGAAATGTTGGCGTTTTTTGTGCTGACGAACGACAGCCGCGACGACTCGCCGTCCAGATACCAATTGGCCTGCGCCGGCAACGCGACAGCGGCCAGCAGCAGGCTGGACAGGGATGCAATGAGGGAGCGGTTGAACATTGAGGACTCGTGGGGCCGATAAACCTGCACGAACCTTAACCGCCCACACAGTTATTGCAAACTGAAGATCACGCCCGGTGGGAGCGAGCCTGCTCGCGAAGACGTCATCTGCCGCAACAGAGAAGGTGCAACTACTGTTGCATTCGCGAGCAGGCTCGCTCCCACAAAAAACAATCGGGTGTTTTCAGGGATTGAGGCGGCAGCCCAAGCGTTCATTTTGCCACTGCGCGCTGTTGCTGCGGCCCACGCCGCTGACCGTGATGGTTTTGTTGGCGCTGTCATCGGTGAATGCGCTGGTCGGCAGCCACTGTTTTACGTAGCCACGGCAATACTCGGCATCGTTGTTCATCACATAACGGCACGAGCAATATTCCTTGGCGGTGTAGGCGCTGATGATGTCGGGGAAGGCCCACAGATTCTCGCGTTCGTAAACGCTCCAGCCGACCAGAAGGACTAGCAGCAACAACAAAAAATGCTTCATGGCCGCACCGCCTTCAGCACGCGTTTGAGCAGCTCGTTGTGCCGATAACTGCCGTCGCGATCATCGCCATAGCGCACGATCAGCAGTTTTTCGCTGGGAATCACATACATCGCCTGGCCCCAATGCCCGAGGGCGGCGAAGGTATCCGGTGGTGCATCGGGCCACGGAGAGGTTGCGCCATCCGCCGGCCGATTGAGCCACCACTGACCACCGGGCACGGCTTCATCCTGATGAGCCTTGTAACCGGCGAAGGGTTTCAGGTTGAACGCCACCCAGTCCTTGGGCAGCAGTTGCTGGTCATTCCAGCGCCCGTCGCGAGACATCAACAACCCGACCCGTGCCAGATCGCGGGCGGTGAGATAAGCGTAAGACGAGGCGACAAAAGTGCCCGTCGCATCGGTTTCCCACACGGCGTGGTGGATGCCCAAAGGCTCGAACAATGCCGTCCACGGATAGTCGGGATAACGCTTTGGGCCAACAATATTTTTCAACGCTGCCGCGAGCAGATTGCTGTCGCCGCTGGAGTAGCGAAAAGCCTGCCCCGGTGCGGCATAGCTATCGTGATCAGCCGTGAACGCGGCCATGTCGCGGTGACCACGGGTGTAGAGCATCGCCACCACCGAGGATTTCAGCGGCGCGTATTCGTAGTCTTCCTGCCAGTCGATGCCTGAAGCCCAGTGCAGGAGATCGGCGAGTTTTATATCCGGGTGTTTAGCCAATGGCGGGGAGAACTTTGCGGCTGGGTCTCCGAGTTTGAACAGCCCTTCGCCGTACGCCACACCGAGGACCGTGGCCATCAGGCTTTTGCTGATTGACCAGGTCAGGTGCGGGGTGTGTTCGGTGGTCGGGCCGGCGTAGCGTTCGTAAATGATTTCGCCGTCGCGGATGATCAGCAACGCGTCGGTGCGGATGCCTTTGCGGGTGGTGTCGTCGCGAGCTGGGAAGGCGTATCTCTCCAGCGCCCCTGTATCGGTGATGGTCGCGCCGATTGGCCACTGTTCGCCGGGCCATTGTTCGGCGTGAACGGTGAAGGTGATCAACAGCAGAAACAGGATGAGGCCTTTGAACATGGTGAGGGCTCGGCAGACAGGTCTGCTGAGCCTAGCCCAGAAAAATGACAATCTGCCCTGTAGGAGCTGCCGCAGACTGCGATCTTTTGATCTTGTCGTTTAAAAGCAAGATCAAAAGATCGCAGTCTGCGGCAGCTCCTACAGGGGATGTTGCAAGGCTTTGGCCAGACGTTTGGCTCGGGCGGCGGAGGCCAACCGCATCACTCCTTGATCGCGCTGCCACATCATCGCCCACTCCGGATTACCGTCGCGCAAGGCCTGACTCACCTCGCCTTCCAAAGCATCAAACTGCGCAAACAACCCAGCCAACAGCACATGCCCGGCCGGATTATTCGGCGGCTGCCGGCTCGCCTCCGCGCACCCGGCCAACAACGCCAGCAATCGAAGTTGCAGCGCCTGCGGCCAGTCACTGTCCTGCCCGACGCCATACAGCCACGCGGTCATCGCGCTCAGCACATAGACATCTTCGAGGGTGCGAAACGGCTTCACATAAGCGTCCCAACCATCGCCAGCAAGCAACTCGCACAGGGCGCCATCCAGCAGCAAGCGGCCATGACTGATGTCCGGCATCAACGGCAGCACCGGCAATTTCTCCACGCTCACACCGGGCTCACCGGGGTACACCACCGCCAGACTCAGGCGCGGATTTTCGCCGGCTTCCTCACTGCGCGCAGCAATCAATAGCCAATCCGCCGCATCACCGGCCGTGACGAAATCCTTGCGCCCGCTCAGGCGTAAATCGGTGAGCCGCGTCTGCATGTCCGCCGGACGCAAGCTGCGCTGTTCGGTCGCACACAAAGCGCCAAGGCTGAGCGGTGCACTCGGCCACAACATGCGCAATGCCGCCTGATAACCGACCAGAAACGCCAGCCCCGGCGTCGCCATCCGCCGCCCGCCCGCGACCGCCAATTCGAACGGTGTGACGTTGCCCAACTGCTGCAACAACATCGCAAAACCCTCGGCAAGGTCAGCAACGGCGGGCAATCGTTCACGGCTTTGCAGCAGATCTGGCCAGGGCATAAGAGGCTCCTTGTGGGCTGTCATATAAGCATCACCGAACGTTCATGGCGATGACACCGGGGCTACATAGCCTGACTTTGCACAACACGGCTGCATAAAGAAAGTCGATCGGCTGCAACCCACGACGGGTTCAAGGCCCGTACGGAGATTCACATGACTCAGATCGCCCGCATCAGCGACACCGGCAATGAACGCCGCCTGCAAGCCGAACGCCTGATCGGCGCCGAGGCTCTGCAGCAAGCCCAGGCCTTGCGCTTCAACGTCTTCAGCGGCGAGTTCAACGCCAAGCTGAAAGGCGCGGAACTGGGTCTGGACATGGATGATTATGATGTTCACTGCAGCCACATCGGTGTACGTGATCTGAATACCGGCCGCTTGGTGGCGACCACCCGTTTGCTCGATCACACCGCCGCCAGCAGCCTCGGCAAGTTCTACAGCGAAGAAGAATTCAGCCTGCACGGTCTGGCGCATCTGCAAGGTCCGATCCTCGAAATTGGCCGTACCTGCGTCGACCCGGCGTATCGCAACGGCGGCACCATCGCGGTGTTGTGGGGCGAGTTGGCCGAAGTATTGAATCAGGGTGGCTACAGCTATCTGATGGGTTGCGCGAGCATCCCGATGCAGGACGGCGGCATTCAGGCGCACGCGATCATGCAGCGTCTGCGCGAGCGTTATCTGTGCACCGAGCACCTGCGCGCCGAGCCGAAAAATCCGCTGCCGACGCTGGATATTCCATCCAACGTGATCGCCGAAATGCCGCCGCTGCTCAAGGCTTATATGCGTCTGGGCGCGAAGATCTGTGGCGAGCCGTGCTGGGACGAAGACTTCCAGGTCGCCGACGTGTTCATCCTGCTCAAGCGCGACGAACTCTGCCCGCGCTACGCCAAACACTTCAAGGCGGCCGTGTGATGAGCCGGCTGCGGGTGTACGCGCGGATCGCGCGGGTGCTGTTGGTGGTCTCGCTCGGATTGACCATGGCCAGCGTCTTCGGCATGTTTGAACGGATTGGCCTGGCGCATTCGATGGAGCGGCGTCAGCGCTGGTCGCGCTTCTTCATGGCGCGCTTGAGCAACGCCCTGCCCTTTCGCATGACGGTGCACGGCGAGCTGCCGCAGCAGCCGATGCTGTGGGTCAGCAATCACGTGTCATGGACCGACATTCCATTGCTCGGCATGCTCACGCCGTTGTCGTTTTTGTCCAAAGCCGAAGTGCGCACCTGGCCGGTCGCCGGTTGGCTTGCGGCCAAGGCTGGCAGCCTGTTCATTCGTCGCGGGTCGGGCGACAGTCAGTTGATCCGCAAGCAGATGACCCGTCACTTGCAAAGCGATCACGCATTACTGATGTTTCCCGAAGGCACGACTACCGATGGCCGCTCGCTGCGCACCTTTCATGGTCGCTTGCTGTCGGCGGCGATTGATTCCGAGGTGATGCTGCAACCGGTGGCGATCCGATATCTGCGCGATGGCGAGATTGATGCGCTGGCGCCGTTCATTGGTGACGATGATCTGCTGTCGCACCTGATGCGTCTGTTCAGTAATGATTGCGGCGATGTCGAAGTGCACCTGCTCAAGCCGATTGCCTGTCAGGGGCGCGAGCGTGCGGCACTGGCGTTCGAGGCACAGCAGGCGGTGCAGAAGGCGTTGTTTGGTGCGATTCCGGAAATCCAAAAATCCCCAATGCGCCCGGCCATCGCCGCTTGAAAAGCAAAAGATCGCAGCCTTCGGCAGCTCCTGCATTGATCCCTGTAGGAGCTGCCGAAGGCTGCGATCTTTTGATCTTGCTTATCCCTGCAACGCCGCGAAATCCTGGAGTTGTGGGTAGAACAAAGCGAAATCCTCACTCAACGGCTCATACAACCGCCGCAACTCCTGCATCGCCCCCGCCAGTTCCTCCGGCCGGCTCAACCGCCGCGAGATCCCGCGCAGCACCTGCTCCAGCACTTCAAATTCCTGATACGAACCCAACCAGTCATTGGCAACCATGTGCGGCGCAATCTTCGCCAGTCGTTCGGGCAACTGCTGTTCATGGGTCAGCACTCGATACACATCAGCGGTAAACACCTCCAACGGCTGATCGGCATACAACCGCCAGTCCCGCGCCAGACAGTGATCGAAAAACACATCGAGGACGATCCCGGCATAACGCCGCCGCGTCTCGGTAAACCGCCCCAGCGCGATGTCTACCAGCGGATGGCGATCGGTGAACACATCAATCCGTCGATGCAGTTGAATCGCCGCTTCTACCTCCGGCGCGAACTGCCCTTGCAGCCGGCCTTTGACGAAGTCGCCGTACAGACTGCCGAGTAACTGACCGGGGCGCTGGCCACCGAGGTGCAAATGTGCGAGATAGTTCATGGGCGCAGCTTAGCACCGCGCCCTGCAATCGACACCTCACCATATCGTTATAACCCGATATACCGATTTATGCTGATCACAGATCAAAATCATATTGGTATATCGCGATCTAACGATTTAAAGTTCGCCTCATCGCGATATAGCGTTGTACTCAACCGAGCACCCTGCCATGAACCTTGACCTCGACGAAATAATAAAAGCCCTGGCGCACCCAGTACGGCGAGACATCCTCAACTGGCTGAAAGACCCGAAAGCAGAATTTCCGGAACAACTGCACAACCACGAGTACGGCATCTGCGCCGGGCAGATCGATCAGCGCTGCGGCTTGTCGCAGTCGACCGTTTCTGCACATCTCGCGACGTTGCAACGCGCCGGTCTGATCAGCAGCCAGAAGGCCGGGCAATGGCACTTTTTCAAACGCAACGAGGACGTGATCCAGGCGTTCCTCAGCACCCTCAGTAAAGAGCTCTGACCCTTAACGTCAGCCAGCCGACAAGGAAACCCGCATGCCCCTCTCGCTACTCATCCTCGCCTTGAGCGCCTTCGCCATCGGCACCACCGAATTCGTCATCATGGGTCTGTTGCCCGATGTCGCGGCCGACCTCGGTGTGTCGATCCCCGGCGCCGGCTGGCTGGTGACCGGTTATGCCTTGGGCGTCGCCATCGGTGCGCCGTTCATGGCAATGGCCACCGCCAAACTGCCGCGTAAAGCTGCACTGGTCGCGTTGATGGGCATCTTTATTGTCGGCAACCTGCTCTGCGCGATTGCCAGTGATTACAACGTGCTGATGTTTGCCCGGGTGATCACCGCGCTGTGTCACGGTGCGTTCTTCGGCATCGGTTCGGTGGTGGCAGCCAATCTGGTACCGGCCAACAAACGTGCTTCGGCGGTGGCTTTGATGTTCACCGGTCTGACGTTGGCCAACGTCCTCGGCGTGCCGCTGGGCACCGCACTGGGTCAGCAATACGGCTGGCGCTCGACCTTTTGGGCGGTGACCGTGATTGGGGTGATCGCTTTGATCGGTCTGATCCGCTTCCTGCCGGCCAAGCGTGACGAAGAGAAACTCGACATGCGTGCCGAACTCGCCGCCCTCAAAGGTGCCGGGATCTGGCTATCGCTGAGCATGACCGCGCTGTTCGCAGCGTCCGTGTTCACCTTGTTCACCTACGTCGCGCCGTTGCTCGGTGAAGTCACCGGTGTGTCGCCACGTGGCGTGACCTGGACGCTGATGCTGATCGGCCTGGGCCTCACCGTCGGCAACATCATCGGCGGCAAACTCGCCGACAAAGGTATGGCCGCGACGCTGATCGGTGTGTTCATCGCCATGGCCGTGATCTCCACCGTGCTGACCTGGACCAGCGTCGCGCTGATCCCGACTGAAATCACTCTGTTCCTCTGGGCCACCGCGTGTTTCGCCGCCGTACCGGCGCTGCAAGTCAACGTAGTGACCTTCGGCAAGGCCGCACCGAACCTGGTGTCGACCCTGAACATCGGCGCGTTCAACGTCGGCAACGCCCTTGGCGCCTGGGTCGGCGGCAGCGTCATCGCCCACGGCTACGGCCTGACCAGCGTACCGCTCGCAGCCGCCGCGCTGGCGGTGCTCGCCCTGCTGGTGACCCTGATTACTTTCCGTCAGAGCGGCAATGCCGATCTGGCCCCCGCTACTCACTGATTAACTTTCACCTACGAGGGTTGTAGACATGGCAACTATTTTTGATCCGATCAAACTCGGCGACGTCGAGCTGGCCAACCGCATCATCATGGCCCCGCTGACCCGCTGCCGTGCCGACGAAGGTCGCGTGCCGAACGCGTTGATGGCTGAATATTATGTACAACGCGCCTCCGCCGGCCTGATCCTCAGCGAAGCCACCTCGGTAACGCCGATGGGCGTCGGCTACCCGGACACCCCGGGCATCTGGTCCAACGATCAAGTGCGCGGCTGGGCTAACGTCACCAAAGCCATTCACGGCGCTGGCGGCAAGATCTTCCTGCAACTGTGGCACGTCGGCCGCGTCTCGCACCCGTCGTACCTCAACGGTGAAGCGCCGGTGGCACCAAGCGCGATCCAGCCCAAAGGCCACGTCAGCCTGGTTCGCCCATTGGCCGACTACCCAACCCCGCGCGCCCTGGAAACCGCTGAAATCGCCGACATCGTCGACGCCTACCGCACCGGCGCCGAAAACGCCAAAGCCGCCGGTTTCGACGGTGTGGAAATCCACGGTGCCAACGGTTACCTGCTCGACCAGTTCCTGCAAAGCAGCACCAACCAGCGCACCGACAACTACGGTGGCTCGCTGGAAAACCGTGCTCGCCTGCTGCTGGAAGTCACTGACGCAGCGATCGAAGTCTGGGGCGCTGGCCGTGTCGGTGTGCACCTGGCACCGCGCGCCGACTCCCACGACATGGGCGACGACAACCTGGCGGAAACCTTCACCTACGTCGCACGTGAACTGGGCAAACGCGGCATCGCGTTTATCTGCTCCCGTGAGAAAGAAGGCGCCGACAGCCTCGGCCCGCAATTGAAAGAAGCTTTCGGCGGCCCGTACATCGCCAACGAGCGTTTCACCAAGGACAGCGCCAACGAGTGGCTGGCCAACGGCAAGGCTGACGCCGTGGCGTTTGGCGTACCGTTTATTGCCAACCCGGATCTGCCAGCGCGTTTGCAGGCTGATGCGCCGTTGAATGATGCACGTCCTGAGTTGTTCTACGGTAAAGGCCCGGTCGGTTATATCGACTACCCGACGCTGTAAGCCGCACGTAGGAACGCAGAAACACAAAAGCCCCCGACTTGTGAGAGTCGGGGGCTTTTTTTGTGTTCACTTGGAACGCGATTGCGCGGCTGATTATGTAGCCCCTCATCGGAACGCCGCCCGCCCGGCCCTCTCCCGAGGGAGAGGGAGCCGATCGGGGGATGTTCAAAACCTGAGTTCGACGGAATATTTCACGTCGGCGTATCTCGAAAGAAATCCCCGGTCAGTCCCCTCTACCTCTGGGAGAGGGTTAGGGTGAGGGCAAGCGGCCACCCCGTTTCACACAGAAGAAACAAATTCCCTACAAAATGCACAGTTCGCACCGTATAAACTGCGCCCCGGCAAATGTATATAAAAGCAGGCCAATTGACATAAGCTGTGCCAATTACGCATTTTGTTTCATTTGCGCAGGCTAGGGCTCAGGCGCAGCATGTCCAACCCTGTATCGACCCAACGCTCGGCCTCGGCATGCAGTTCAAAGCTGTCCGGCGCCAGCAGCCAGCCATACAGAAGGCCATCGATATAGGCATGAATGCTGATGGCCGCGCGAGCAGTGTCGAGATCTTCCGGCAACTGCCCACGATTTACCGCATTACGCAGGGTCAGCCCGATGCGCTCATTGCATTCGAGACTGGCCACCCGGCGCTGCTGGCGCAAATCGCACATTTCATCGGTGAACTCGCACTTATGAAACAGAATTTCGTTGATGCGGCGGGTCTTCGGATCCAGCGAAACTTGATGAAACAAATGAATCAGCAGTTTGCGCATGCAGCCCAGCGGATCGATTTCGTCCTCGCTCTCACTGGCCTTGGCCAGCTCATCCAGCGGCTCATGCAGCGTATCGAGCATGGCCTGGAGCAGATCGGCCTTGTTGCTGAAATGCCAGTAGATGGCACCGCGCGTCACGCCGGCCATCGTCGCGATATCTGCCAGGGTCGTACGCGCGACGCCCCTTTCATAAAAGGCTTTCTCCGCCGCTTCCAGAATCTGGCTGCGGGTTTCTTGAGCTTCCTCTTTGGTACGACGGACCATGGCAGTAAAACCTCAAACGGGATGTTTCAGGGATGGCTGAACATCCGCTGAATAAAGAGGGGGCGATCTCTCGCGAATCGACTCCCCGGCCTACAATTTCAAACCTTGCGACGAGTTTTGTAACAGGGTGGGTACGACGCCAAGGTGTTTACAAACAACCATGAACGTAAGTATATTCCTTAGCAAGCTACTTATCCACCCAGTACCCTTTTTTTACCCTTTCACACTTCTTGTGCGCTTTTTGCGCGCCTGACCCGAGGATCTACATGCAATTCAAGCCAGTTGTTACCGCTCTGGTCACTGCCGTCGCCCTGGCATCGCTGCTCAGCGGATGCAAAAAGGAAGAAGCGGCACCGGCCGCTCCGCCCCCTCAGGTCGGCGTCGTTACCCTGCAACCACAAGCCTTTACCCTCACCTCGGAACTGCCGGGCCGCACCAGTGCGTTCCGCATTGCGGAAGTTCGACCACAGGTCAACGGCATCATTCTCAAGCGTTTGTTCAAGGAAGGCGGCGACGTCAAAGCCGGCCAGCAGCTTTATCAGATCGATCCAGCCGTGTATGAAGCGACCCTGAAAAGCGCCGAAGCCAACCTGCGTTCGACCAAGTCGATCTCCGATCGCTACAAGCAACTGGTCGATGAACAAGCCGTAAGCCGTCAGGAATACGACACCGCCGTGTCCAACCGCATGGAATCGGAAGCGTCGTTGCAGAGCGCGCAGATCAACGTGCGTTACACCAAGGTTTACGCGCCGATCTCCGGGCGCATCGGTCGTTCTTCGGTCACCGAAGGTGCACTGGTCAACAATGGCCAGACCGACGCCATGGCAACGATCCAGCAACTCGACCCGATCTACGTCGACGTGACCCAGTCCTCGGTTGAATTGCTGGAACTGCGCCGCGAGCTGGAAAGCGGTCGCCTGCAAAAATCCGGCGAGAACTCGGCAGCGGTCAAACTGACCCTGGAAGACGGCAGCCAGTACAAGCTCGACGGTAAGCTGGAATTCTCCGAAGTCACGGTCGATCCGACTACCGGTTCCGTGACCCTGCGTGCGGTGTTCCCGAACCCGGATCACACCCTGCTGCCAGGCATGTTCGTCCGCGCCCAGTTGCAGGCTGGCGTCAACGCTGCAGCGATTCTGGCGCCGCAACAAGGCGTGACTCGCGACCTCAAAGGCACCCCGACCGCACTGGTCGTCGGCACCGACAACAAGGTCGAGCTGCGTCAGCTCAAGGCCAGCCGCACCGTCGGCAGCCAGTGGCTGATCGAAGACGGCCTGAAAGCCGGCGATCGTCTGATCACCGAAGGCCTGCAATACGTGCGTCCGGGCGTGCAAGTCAACCCGACCGAAGCCACCAACGTAGCGAAAAAGAACCCGGCCCCCGCTCAGCCTGCTGACAAAGCCGCTGGCGGCAAAGGGGAGTAACTCATGTCAAAATTCTTCATCGACCGTCCGATTTTCGCCTGGGTAATTGCCCTGGTGATCATGCTGGTCGGGGCACTTTCGATCCTGAAATTGCCGATCAACCAGTACCCGAGCATTGCGCCACCGGCCATTGCGATCTCCGTGACCTACCCGGGCGCTTCGGCGCAAACCGTGCAGGACACCGTGGTTCAGGTGATCGAGCAGCAGCTCAACGGTATCGACAACCTGCGTTATGTGTCCTCGGAAAGTAACTCCGACGGCAGCATGACCATCACCGCGACCTTCGAGCAAGGCACCAACTCCGACACCGCGCAGGTTCAGGTTCAGAACAAGCTGAACCTCGCCACCCCGCTGTTGCCGCAAGAAGTGCAGCAACAAGGTATCCGTGTGACCAAGGCAGTGAAAAACTTCCTGCTGGTGATCGGCGTGGTATCGCGTGACGGCAGCATGACCAAGGACGACTTGTCCAACTACATCGTGTCGAACATGCAGGACCCGATCTCGCGCACCGCCGGTGTCGGTGACTTCCAGGTCTTCGGTGCCCAGTACGCGATGCGCATCTGGCTCGACCCGGCCAAGTTGAACAAATTCAACCTGACCCCGGCTGACGTCAGCTCCGCCATCTCGGCACAGAACGTCCAGGTCTCCTCCGGTCAGCTCGGCGGTTTGCCGGCGCTGCCAGGCCAGCAACTGAACGCCACGATCATCGGCAAGACCCGTCTGCAGACTGCCGAGCAGTTCAAGGCGATTCTGCTGAAGGTCAATCAGGACGGTTCGCAAGTGCGCGTCGGTGACGTTGCCGATGTCGGCCTGGGTGGCGAAAACTCGACCATTTCGGCCCAGTTCAACGGCAAGCCGTCGTCCGGTCTTGCAGTGAAACTGGCCAACGGCGCCAACGCCCTCGACACCGCCAAAGCCCTGCGCAAGACGATTGACGAGCTCAAGCCGTTCTTCCCGGAAGGCATGGAAGTGGTGTTCCCGTACGACACCACCCCGGTGGTGACCGAGTCGATCAAGGGAGTGGTTGAAACCCTGGTCGAAGCGATCGTGCTGGTGTTCCTGGTGATGTTCCTTTTCCTGCAAAACTTCCGCGCCACCGTCATCACTACGATGACCGTGCCGGTGGTATTGCTCGGTACATTCGGCATCCTCGCGGCGTTCGGTTTCAGCATCAACACCCTGACCATGTTCGGTATGGTGCTGGCCATCGGCTTGCTGGTGGACGATGCCATCGTTGTGGTGGAAAACGTCGAGCGGGTGATGAGCGAAGAAGGCTTGTCACCGAAGGAAGCGACCAAGAAGTCCATGGGCCAGATCCAGGGCGCACTGGTCGGTATTGCGCTGGTTCTGTCGGCGGTATTGCTGCCGATGGCGTTCTTCAGCGGTTCCACCGGTGTGATCTACAAGCAGTTCTCGATCACCATCGTCTCGGCCATGGCCCTGTCGGTATTGGTTGCGCTGATCTTCACCCCGGCGCTCTGCGCGACCATGCTCAAGGCGATTCCGAAAGGTGAGCACGGCACGCCGAAAAAAGGTTTCTTCGGCTGGTTCAACCGCAACTTCGACCGTGGCGTTCGCAGCTACGAGCGCGGCGTTGGCAACATGCTGTCGCGCAAAGCCCCGTACCTGCTGGCGTACCTGCTGATCGTGGTTGGCATGATCTGGCTGTTCACCCGCATTCCGACCGCGTTCCTGCCGGAAGAAGACCAGGGCGTACTGTTCGCTCAGGTGCAAACCCCGGCCGGTTCCAGTGCTGAACGTACCCAAGTCGTGATCGACGAAATGCGTTCCTACCTGCTGGAGAAAGAGTCCGGCGCGGTGGCCTCGGTGTTCACCGTGAACGGCTTCAACTTCGCCGGTCGTGGGCAGAGCTCGGGTCTGGCGTTCATCATGCTCAAACCGTGGGACCAGCGTGACGCGAGTAACAGCGTGTTTGCCCTCGCCCAGCGTGCGCAACAGCACTTCTTCACCTTCCGCGATGCGATGGTGTTTGCCTTTGCCCCGCCAGCGGTATTGGAGTTGGGTAACGCCACCGGTTTCGACGTGTTCCTGCAAGACCGCGCCGGTATCGGTCACGACAAGTTGATGGAAGCGCGTAACCAGTTCCTCGGCATGGCCGCGCAGAGCAAGGTGCTCTACCAGGTACGTCCGAACGGCCTGAACGATGAGCCGCAATACCACCTGGAAATTGATGACGAGAAAGCCCGCGCCCTGGGTGTGAGCATTTCCGACATCAACAGCACCCTGTCGATTTCCTTCGGTAGTAGCTACGTCAACGACTTCATCGACCGTGGTCGGGTGAAGAAGGTATACGTGCAAGGTCAGGCCGGCGCTCGCATGAGCCCTGAAGACATGAAGAAATGGTACGTGCGCAACAGCGCCGGGACCATGGTGCCGTTCTCCGCGTTCGCCAAGGGCGAGTGGATCTACGGTTCGCCGAAACTGGCGCGTTACAACGGTGTAGAAGCGATGGAGATCCTCGGTTCTCCGGCGCCGGGTTACTCAACCGGTGATGCGATGGCCGAAGTCGAAGCGATCGCCAAGAAGCTGCCGGCGGGTGTCGGTATCTCCTGGACCGGTCTGTCGTATGAAGAGCGTCTGTCCGGTTCGCAAGCACCGGCGCTGTACGCCCTGTCGCTGCTGATGGTGTTCCTGTGTCTGGCCGCGCTGTACGAGAGCTGGTCGATTCCGATCGCCGTTATGCTCGTGGTGCCGTTGGGGATCATCGGTGCACTGCTGGCCACCAGCCTGCGCGGTCTGTCCAACGACGTGTACTTCCAGGTGGGCCTGTTGACGACCATCGGTCTGGCGGCTAAAAACGCCATTCTGATCGTCGAGTTCGCCAAGGAACTGCATGAGCAAGGGCGTAGCCTGCGGGATGCGGCGATCGAAGCGTGCCGCATGCGTCTGCGACCGATCATCATGACGTCGCTGGCCTTCGTCCTCGGTGTTGTACCGTTGGCGATCTCCACCGGTGCCGGTTCGGGCAGCCAACACGCGATCGGTACCGGCGTAATTGGCGGTATGCTCACAGCCACGATCCTGGCGGTCTTCTGGGTTCCACTGTTCTTCGTTACGGTTTCGTCCATCGGCCAGCGTAAAATCGCTGACGAGGATGAAGCGACTGAAACTCCTAAAGAGGCTGGCCAATGAGCAAGTCGCTACTCTCCATCGCAGTCGCCGCCTTCGTGCTGAGCGGTTGCTCGCTGATACCTGATTATCAGCAGCCTGAGGCTCCGGTCGCAGGCCAATACCCACAGGGGCCGGCGTACTCGCCGGCCCAGGCACCGGCGCAGGCCGCTGCCGAGCAGGGCTGGAAGCAGTTTTTCCATGACCCGGCGCTGCAACAGCTGATCCAGGTATCCCTGGAAAACAACCGCGACCTGCGTGTCGCGGCGCTGAACATCGACGCCTATGCAGCGCAGTACCGTATCCAGCGTGCCGACCTGTTCCCGGCAGTTTCGGCCAATGCCAGTGGCAGCCGTCAGCGGGTTCCGGCCCGTGCCTCGCAGACCGGTGAAGCGGGCATCACCAGCTCCTACTCCGCCACCGTCGGCATCAGCGCCTACGAACTCGACCTGTTCGGTCGCGTTCGCAGCCTGAGCGAGCAAGCGTTGCAACAATACTTCGCTACTGAAGAAGCGCGTCGCAGCACCCAGATCAGTCTGGTTGCCAGCGTCGCCAACGCTTACCTGACCTGGCAAGCGGACAAGGAACTGCTCAAGCTTACCCAAGACACCCTCGGTGCCTTCGAAGAAAGCTACAAGCTGACCAGCCGCAGCAACGAAGTCGGTGTCGCGTCGGCGCTGGATCTGGCGCAGTCGCGCACGTCGGTGGAAAACGCCCGTGCACAACTGGCGCGTTATACCCGCCAAGTGGCGCAGGACGAAAACAGCCTGACCCTGCTGCTCGGCACCGGTATACCGGCCAATCTGCAAGCGGCCAAACCGCTGTCGGATGACCTGCTCAGCGACGTACCGGCCGGTCTGCCTTCGGATCTGCTGCAACGTCGTCCGGACATCCTCCAGGCCGAGTACAACCTGAAGGCAGCCAACGCCAACATCGGCGCGGCGCGTGCAGCGTTCTTCCCGAGCATCAGCCTGACCGCCAACGCGGGCAGCCTGAGCCCGGACCTGTCCGGCCTGTTCAAGGGTGGTTCGGGGACGTGGCTGTTCCAGCCGCAGATCAACCTGCCAATCTTCAACGCCGGCAGCCTGCGCGCCAGTCTCGACGCCGCCAAGATCCAGAAGGACATTGGCGTGGCGAACTACGAGAAGTCCATTCAAACGGCCTTCCAGGAAGTCGCCGACGGTCTGGCCGCCCGCCAGACCTACACCGACCAGCTGCAGGCGCAGCGTGACTTCGTTCAGGCCAACCAGGATTACTACCGTCTGGCCGAGCGTCGCTACCGCATCGGTGTCGACAGCAACCTGACCTTCCTCGATGCCCAGCGTCAGCTGTTCAGCGCGCAACAGGCGCTGATCACCGACCGCCTCGCGCAGCTGACCAGTGCGGTCAACCTGTACAAGGCCTTGGGCGGTGGCTGGAATGCGCAAACCGCGCAGAACGAACCGCTGAAAGAAGAAGCACCGAAGATGAAGTTGTTCTGATCATCATCGGCTGAACACAAGAAGCCCACCGATTGGTGGGCTTTTTGTTGCCTGTCTGAAAGTTGTGTTGTCTGGGCTGGCCCCTTCGCGAGCAGGCTCGCTCCCACAGGGGAATGCATTCCAAATGTGGGAGCGGGCTTGCTCGCGAAGAGGCCCTCACATTCACCCAAAAAAACCGGCCCAATCTTGCGTTCGATAATCGCCCAAAACCCGCTTTTACCAATTGAATCAAAACATCCGCCCCCCGCACCATTCGATCCACAAAACCAATAACAACAGGTTCGTCACCATGCTCAAGCGCGCCGCCCCATCCGGCTGATTGCCGTCGTTTCACCCCTGAACATTTTTCATGTCTGCGCCCCGAAAACAGCGGCAGCGCCCCCGTTTGCCTAAAAAAAACAAGAGAGACCCCACCTATGACCACCTCCCCTGCGCCCTACGCATTCCCCGGCCTGATCGCCCTGGCCCTGGCCGGCGCAGCCCTGCCCGCTGTGGCTGAAGAAGCCGGTTTCGTCGATGGCGCCAAGGTCAACCTCAACCTGCGCAACTTCTACATCAACCGCAACTTCACCAACCCGACCAAGGCTCAGGGCAAGGCTGAAGAGTGGACGCAGAACTTCATCCTTGATGCCAAATCCGGCTTCACCCAAGGCACCGTCGGTTTTGGCATGGACGTGCTCGGCCTGTATTCGGTGAAGCTCGATGGCGGCAAGGGCACTGGCGGTACGCAGCTGTTGCCGCTGGATCACGACGGACGCCCGGCAGACAACTTCGGGCGCACCAACGTCGCCTTCAAGGCGAAGTTGTCGCAGACCGAAGTGAAGGTCGGCGAATGGATGCCGGTGCTGCCGATCCTCCGTTCGGACGACGGTCGCTCGCTGCCGCAAACCTTTCGCGGCGGCCAGATCACCTCGAAGGAAATCGACGGCCTGACCCTCTACGGCGGCCAGTTCCGTGCGAACAGCCCGCGCGACGACAGCAGCATGACTGACATGTCGATGACCGGCAAAGCAGCGTTCACCTCTGATCGCTTCAACTTTCAGGGCGGCGAATACGTATTCAATGAAAAGCGCACACAGATCGGCCTGTGGAACGCTGAACTCAAGGACATCTACAGCCAGCAATACGTCAATCTGATCCACAGCCAACCACTGGGCAACTGGACACTGGGCGCCAACCTCGGCTTTTTCTACGGCAAGGACGACGGCAGCGCCCGCGCCGGCGATCTCGACAACAAGACCTGGTCCGGGATGTTCTCGGCCAAATATGGCGGCAACACCTTCTACGTCGGCCTGCAGAAACTCACCGGCGACAGCGCGTGGATGCGCGTCAATGGCACCAGCGGCGGCACCCTCGCCAACGACAGCTACAACGCCAGTTACGACAACGCGCAGGAACGCTCGTGGCAATTGCGCCACGACTACAACTTCGCTGCCCTGGGCGTGCCCGGCCTGACCTTGATGAACCGCTACATCAGCGGCGACAACGTGCACACCGCGACGACCACCGACGGCAAGGAGTGGGGCCGCGAATCGGAATTGGGCTACACCGTGCAGAGCGGCGCGCTGAAGGATCTCAACGTCAGATGGCGCAACTCGACCATGCGCCGCGACTTCAGCAACAACGAATTCGATGAAAACCGCCTCATCGTCAGCTACCCGATCAGCCTCCTGTAAACACAAATCCACCCTGTAGGAGCTGCCGCAGGCTGCGATCTTTTGATCTTGTTTTTAAGATCAAAATCAAAAGATCGCAGCCTGCGGCAGCTCCTACAGGAGATTTGTGCCATTGGTCTGGATTAATGGCGCTTTGCTGGGCGTCGAGTAGAGTAAAAAAACCTGAAGGACTCAGGTGTATACCCTTTCCGCTTCCGTTATCTGTTGATGTTGGTCCCCTAAAGACTTGAGCCAGGTTGTCATCGGAAGACACCTTTGATCACCAGAGGATGACCTCATGATCACCCGACTCAAATCAGCAGCCCCCGACTGGGACGCCAAAGCGTACCAGCAGTTTTCTCGCCTCAGGCAACGCCCGGTCAACGAACTGCTTGATCGTGTCGAGCTGCGAAACCCTCAACGTATTTATGACCTCGGTTGCGGCACAGGCATTGCCACGCAAGTGCTGGCCAAGCGCTGGCCGCGAGCGCAGTTACTCGGTATCGACAGTTCAGCGCAAATGCTCGAAGAAGCGCGTCGCCTGCCGATCAACGCCGCATGGCAGCAATGCGATCTGCTCGACTGGCAGCCCGAACAACCGGCAGACCTGCTGTTCGCCGCCGCCGTGCTGCACTTTATCGATGGCCATGAAACGCTGCTGCCGCGCCTGCTCGGCCAGCTCAACCCGGGCGGCTGTCTGGCCGCGCACATGCCTGACTGGCGTGATGCGTTGTGGTATCGGCTGATGCTCGAAACCCTCGACGACGGTGGTGTCGGCGGCAAGCCATTGGGCACAGCTGAACTGCGCCAGCGCATGGCGGCGCGGCCGTTGTTGGGGCTGGAGGATTACTACCGTCTGCTCGCACCATTGACCACTTCGCTGGATATCTGGGAGACCGAGCAATTGCAGGTGGTCGACGGCAAGTCGCCGGTGTATGACTGGGTGAAAGTTTCGGCGCTGCGGCCGGTGATGCAAGCGCTGAGTTCAGAGGAACAGGCGCGGTTTATTTATCACTACCTGATGCGGGTGCATAAGCATTATCCGCAGGAGTGCGACGGGCATACGTTGTTTGCGTTCAAGCGGATATTTATTGTGGCCACGGTTTGAAGAACAAAAGATCGCAGCCTTCGGCAGCTCCTACAGGGGAACGCATTCCCAATGTAGGAGCTGCCGAAGGCTGCGATCTTTTCGGTTTGCACCACTCACTCCCGGGATTCGACACCCAGCTCATCCCACACCGACTCGGCCAGATGAAACGTCGCATTCGCCGCCGGAATCCCGCAGTAAATCGCACTCTGCATGATCACTTCCTTGATCTCGCCACGGCTCACACCGTTATTGGCCGCAGCGCGCAAATGCAGCTTCAGCTCGCCTTCGCGGTTCATGCCGATCAGCATGGCGATGGTGATCAAACTACGCGTATGCCGAGGCAACCCTGGACGTGTCCAGATATCGCCCCAGGCATGCCGGGTGATCATCTCCTGAAACTCCGAGTTGAACTCGGTCAGCGTGGTCAGGCTGCGATCGACATGCGCATCACCGAGTACCGCGCGGCGCACTTGCATGCCGTCGTCATAACGTTGTTTCTCGTCCACGAAAATCCCCTTGTCAGACGTTTAAAAACGCCAACACACGATCACTGAAATCGGCACCGGCCTGCACATTCGACAGATGCGCCGCATAGAACTCGGCGTACTCGGCACCGCGCACGTGCTCTTGGATGAAATGCCCACCGGACGGCGGCGTCACCGCATCTTCAGTGCCGGCAATCACCAGCAACGGCCCGTTGATCGAGGCGAGCTGCTCGCGAAAATCGGCATCACGCACCGCCGCGCAATTGGCCGCGTAACCCTCAGGTGAAGTGGCGGCGAGCATGTCGGTAATCTGCTTGGCTGCCGCCGGATGTGCAGCGGAAAAGTCCGGAGTAAACCAACGGGCAATCGACGCATCACGCAGGGCAACCATCGCTGCCGCGCCGTCACGCAGCACGGTTTCGATGCGTGGATTCCACACCGACGGATCGCCGATTTTTGCCGCCGTGTTGCAGACAATCAGCTTGTTCAAACGATGACCGGCATTGATCCCCAACCACTGCCCAATCAACCCGCCCATCGACAGCCCGCAGAAATGCGCGCGTTCGATGTGCAACGCATCCAGCAAACCGAGTACGTCGTGCCCCAGTTGCTCGATGCTGTACGGCCCCGGCGTCACCAGCGATTTGCCGTGACCACGGGTGTCGAAACGAAGCACACGAAAGTGCTCGGTGAACGCCGGCATCTGCGCGTCCCACATGTGCAGATCAGTGCCCAACGAGTTGGACAGCACCAGCACCGGTGCATCGACCGGACCTTCTATTTGATAGTGCAGTTCGCCATCGGCGAGTTGAACGAAAGACACAGCCCTCTCCTTTCAGACAGACAATGCGTTGTGTTCGGCCACCGCGCGCTCGACCCAGGTTTGCGCCTGGCCAAGGTAATGGGCGGGGTTCAAAAGATGATCGAGTTCAGCGCTACTCAACTCGGCGGTGACTTGCGGTTCGTCACCGAGTACGGCGCGCAAATGGCGCTGTTCGGCCACCGCGCGTTTGCAGCATTGCTCAAGCAGGTGATGCGCGGTGTCGCGACCGACACGCTGTGCGAGAACAATGCTCACCGCTTCGGCCAGCACCAGTCCCTGGGTCAATTCGAGGTTGCGCGACATACGCGCGGCGTCGACTTCCAGCCCTTCGGCGAGCAAGCGCGCCTGTTGCAGCGAACCCGACACCAGGCAGCAAATCTCCGGCAAGGTTTCCCATTCGGCATGCCACAAGCCAAGGCTGCGTTCATGTTCCTGCGGCATCGCGCTGAACAGCGTCGAGACCAGTCCCGGCACCCGCGTCGCCGCGCCGATCAACACCGCAGCACCGACCGGATTGCGTTTGTGCGGCATGGTCGACGAGCCGCCCTTGCCCGGTGCCGATGGCTCGAAAACCTCGGCCGCTTCGGTCTGCATCAACAGGCTGATGTCGCGGCCGAATTTGCCGAGGCTGCCGGCGATCAAACCGAGCACCGCGCCGAACTCGACCACGCGATCACGTTGGGTGTGCCACGGTTGTTCGGGCAAGGTCAGTTGCAGTTCTTCGGCCAGCGCTTCGGCAATCGGTAACGCCTGTTCGCCCAAGGCTGCGAGCGTCCCGGAGGCGCCACCAAATTGCAGCACCAGCAGACGCGGTTTAAGTTCACGCAAACGTTGACGGCTGCGAGTGATCGCGCCCAGCCATCCGCTGATTTTCATGCCAAGGGTTACCGGCGTCGCGTGTTGCAGCCAGGTGCGTCCGGCCAGCGGCGTGGCGGCGTGACGTTGTGCCTGGGTGGCGAGAGACTCGGCCAATTGCGCCAGATCGCCTTCAATCAACTCCAGCGCTTGACGCAATTGCAGGACCAATCCGGAATCCATCACGTCCTGACTGGTCGCGCCCAAATGCACATAACGCTCGGCCTCGGCATCGCTGGCGGCGATCTGCTTGCCCAGCGCCTTGACCAGCGGAATCGCCGAATTGCCCGCCGTGGCAATCGCCTCGCCCAGCGCCGCGAAGTCGTACAAACCTGCGTTGCAGGCCGCGGCAATCGGTGCAACGGCAGAGGCAGGAATCAACTCGACCCGCGCCTCCGCCCGCGCCAGCGCCGCTTCGAAATCAAGCATCGCCTGCACACGGCCCTGATCGCAGAACACCTCACGCATATCGCGGGCAGTAAAGTAGGCATCGAACAATTGATTGCCCGGTCGCTGAGTCATAAAAGTCCTTGCCGGCGCGGGCCATCACGGCCCGCGCGCATCGGGTTAGAGATCGTGGTGCAAGTACGCCGCCTGTTTTGGCAAGCGCAGACTGAACAGGAACGCGATCGCCATCATCGCCGTCACGTACCAGTAGAAGGAGTTTTCCATGCCGATGTTCTTCAGACTCAGGGCAACGAATTCCGCCGAGCCACCGAAGATCGCATTCGCCACCGCATAAGCCAGGCCGACACCGAGGGCGCGAACTTCCGGCGGGAACATTTCGGCTTTCACCAGGCCGCTGATCGAGGTGTAGAAACTGACGATTGCCAGCGCCACCGTGATCAACACAAACGCAAGAAACGGGCTGCTGACGCTTTTCAGGCTCAACAGGATTGGCACGGTAAACAGCGTGCCGAGCGCGCCGAACCAGAGCATCGAGTTACGTCGGCCGATCTTGTCGGCGAGCATGCCGAACAGTGGCTGCATGCACATATACAGGAACAGCGCACCGGTCATGATGTAGCTGGCGGTCTTGGCGTGCATGCCGGCGGTGTTCACCAGGTACTTCTGCATGTAGGTGGTGAAGGTGTAGAAAATCAACGAACCGCCGGCGGTGTAACCGAGCACGGTGATGAACGCGGCTTTGTGATCGCGGAACAGCGCACCGATGCTGCCGGCGTCCTTGTGTGCGCGGGTTTCCTTGTTGGTGGTTTCTTTCAGCGAGCGACGCAGGAACAGCGAAATCAACGCGGCCACCGCACCGACCACAAATGGAATCCGCCAGCCGTAGGCGCGCAGGTCATCTTCGGTGAGGAATTGCTGAAGAACCACGACCAGCGACACCGCCAACAGTTGCCCACCGATCAGCGTCACGTATTGGAACGAGGCGAAAAATCCGCGCTGGCCCTTGAGAGCGATTTCGCTCATGTAGGTCGCGGTGGTGCCGTACTCACCGCCGACCGACAGGCCTTGCAACAGACGGGCGAACAACAGCAAGACCGGCGCCCAGACGCCGATGTCCTTGTAAGTCGGCAGACAGGCGATCAGCAAGGACCCGAAGCACATCATCAGAATCGAGATGAGCATCGAGTTCTTGCGGCCGTGCTTGTCGGCGACACGACCGAAAATCCAGCCGCCAATCGGGCGCATGAGGAAGCCGGCGGCGAACACGCCAGCGGTGTTCACCAGTTGCACCGTCGGGTTGTCCGAGGGGAAAAACGCCGGGGCGAAGTAGATCGCGCAAAAGGCGTAGACATAGAAGTCGAACCATTCGACGAGGTTGCCGGACGAGGCGCCGACAATGGCAAAGATGCGCTTGCTGCGCTCTTCACCCGTGTAATGAGAGGTGGTGGTTGTCATTGTTTTTCACTCGATAGGGACAGTGAGAGTCTAGACATACTTTGCAACAGTCCCGTTCCACAGATCCATCTGCAACACAGTTCTCACCTGTGGGAGCGGGCTTGCTCGCGAAAGCGGTGTGTCAGGTGATACATCTGTCGACTGACACTCCACCTTCGCGAGCAAGCCCGCTCCCACAGGGGATGGTGGTGATCTATTAATAATCGAAGAACACCGTCTCGGCGTCGGTGCCCTGCAGGATCACATTCCACTGGTAAACCCCCGAGGCATCCTCCTTCGCCAGCAAGGTCGTGCGACGTTCAGCCGGGACACATTCGAGCAGTGGATCGTTGACGTTAGCCGGCTCGCCATCAAAATAAATCCGCGTCAGCAAGTGCTTCACCAAGCCACGGGCAAACACCAACACCACCAGATGCGGCGCCTGGGTCGAGCCCTTCAGCCCCTCAACCGTACCCGGCTTGATCGTGGTAAACCGAAAGCGCCCTTCAGTATCCACCGGCACACGGCCAAAGCCTTCGAAGTGCGGATCCAGCGGTTTGTCCTGCTCATCTTCCGGGTGGTCGTATTTGCCGGCAGCGTTGGCCTGCCAGACTTCAAGCATGGCATCGTTGACGACATCGCCATTGCCATCCACCACTTGCCCGGTGATCGCCACGCGCTCGCCGAGGGTTTGCTCATTGGCGAGGTTTTCGCGGTTCAGCCAAGTCAGGCCGATGTGGTAATACGGCCCGACGGTGTGGGACGTGGTCGCAGTCAGCGTCATCTTATTTCTCCATCGGCGTGGCTTCACGCCCGCGCAGCACGATGTCCCAGCGATAACCGAGGGCGTAGGACGGAATGGTTTTTTCCAGATCGAAACTGGCGATCAGGCGTTCCTTGGCCGAAGTGTTCGGCACGCAGTTGTAGATCGGGTCGTACGCCAGCAGCGGGTCGCCCGGAAAGTACATCTGCGTGACCAGTCGGGTGAGGATGCTCGGCCCGAACAGCGAAAAGTGGATATGCGCCGGGCGCCACGCGTTGTGGTGGTTGCCCCACGGATAGGCGCCGGGCTTGATGGTCTGAAACTGGTACCAGCCATCGGCGTCGGTGACGGTGCGGCCGGTGCCGGTGAAATTCGGGTCCAGCGGCGCGTCGTGCAGGTCGCGCTGGTGGTTGTAGCGGCCGGCGGCGTTGGCCTGCCAGATCTCCACGAGAATCCCCGGCACCGGTAGGCCGTTTTCGTCGAGCACGCGGCCGTGAATGATGATGCGCTCGCCCTGTGGCTCGCCTTGATGCTGGGCGGTCAGGTCGTTATCGGTATCGCCGACACGCTCGGCGCCGATGGTCGGGCCGGTGATTTCCGACAGCGAATGCGGCAGAAACACCAACGGCTTCGACGGCGAGCGCAGGTTGGTGGATTGATACGTCGGGTGCAGGTACTCAGGCTGAGTGCCTTCCTGCGGACGACGGTAACCAGGCTTGTCAGACATGTCGCTTTCCTCTGTTCTTATTCGTCACGGCTTGCGTCAGACGCGTTCGATGGCCAGGGCCAGACCTTGGCCGACACCGACGCACATGGTCGCCAGACCCTTCTTGCCACCGGTCTTTTCCAACTGATGCAGCGCGGTCAGCACCAGCCGCGCACCGCTCATGCCCAACGGGTGACCAAGGGCAATCGCCCCGCCGTTCGGGTTGACCTGCGCGGCGTCATCCGCCAGCCCCAACTCACGCAGCACCGCCAAACCTTGGCTGGCGAATGCTTCGTTGAGTTCGATCACATCGAAATCGCTGACCGCTACGCCGAGGCGTTCGATCAACTTGCGCACCGCCGGTACCGGGCCGATGCCCATCACGCGCGGCGCGACACCGGCGCTGGCCATGCCGAGCACTTTGGCGCGGGCGGTCAGGCCATGTTTTTTCAGCGCTTCGGCGGACGCGAGAATCAGTGCGGCGGCACCGTCGTTGACGCCGGAGGCATTGCCGGCGGTGACGGTTTTGTCCGGGCCGTTGACCGGCTTCAATTTTGTCAGCGCTTCAATCGTGGTATCGGCGCGCGGATGTTCATCCTGGCTGACCACGGTTTCGCCCTTCTTGTGGGCGATCCGCACTTCGACGATTTCTTCGGCGAAGTAACCGGCAGCCTGCGCGGCGGCTGTGCGTTGCTGACTGCGCAGGGCGAACGCGTCTTGATCGGCGCGCGACACTTTATAGTCGTCGGCGACGTTGTCAGCGGTCTGCGGCATCGCGTCGACGCCGTATTGCGCCTTCATCAACGGATTGATGAAACGCCAGCCGATGGTGGTGTCTTCGAGTTTCATGTTGCGCGAGAACGCCGCGTCAGCCTTGCCCATCACGAACGGCGCGCGCGACATCGACTCGACGCCGCCAGCAATCGCCAGCTCCATCTCGCCACTGGCGATGGCGCGGAATGCCGTGCCAATCGCGTCCATGCCCGAAGCGCAAAGGCGATTGAGGGTCACGCCCGGCACGGTTTCCGGCAGGCCCGCCAGCAGCAGCGCCATGCGTGCCACATTGCGGTTGTCTTCGCCGGCCTGGTTGGCGCAGCCAAGGAACACTTCGTCGATGGCGCTCCAGTCCACCGAGGGATTGCGCTCCATCAGGGCCTTGATCGGCACGGCGGCCAGGTCATCAGCGCGAATCGCGGACAGTCCGCCACCAAAACGGCCAATGGGCGTGCGAATCGCGTCGCAGATATAAACGTCACGCATCATGCTTCTCCCGGTGTCTGGCCGTGGGCTGCGGCGGTGCGCGCTTCGAGATCGCGCAGTGCGGTCAGTTCGACGTCGGTCGGTTCTGCGGTGGTTTCGACGTTGTCAGCAAAACGAATCGCCCAACCGGTGGCCGCAACCACTTGCTCGCGGGTTACGCCCGGATGCAGTGCGGTGACCACGAACTCGTGGGTGCCCTCTTCCGGCTCCATGATGCACAGGTCGGTGATGATCCCCACCGGACCGGCGCCCGGCAGGCCCAGACGTTTGCGCGAATCGCCGCCCTCGCCGTGACCGACCGAGGTGATGAAATCGAGCTTGTCGACAAACGAACGCGCCGACTGTTTAAGGATGATCAATACGCTTTTCGCCGAGCCGGCAATTTCCGGCGCGCCACCGGCACCCGGCAGGCGCACTTTCGGCGAGAAGTAATCGCCGACCACGGTGGTGTTGATGTTGCCGAAACGGTCGACCTGCGCGGCGCCAAGAAAACCGACGTCGATGCGCCCGCCCTGCAGCCAATAGCGAAAAATCTCACCGGTCGGTACGACAGTGTCAGCGGTCTCCGCCAGTTCACCGTCACCGATGGACAGCGGCAGCACGCTCGGCTTGGCGCCAATCGGGCCCGATTCGTAGATCAGCACCACGTCCGGCGACGAGGTCAGCCGCGCGAGGTTGGCGGCTTTCGACGGCAGGCCGATACCGACGAAGCACACCGAGCCGTTCTTCAGGCGACGGGCTGCGGCGACGGTCATCATTTCATTGGTGGTGTAAGTCATTACTTGGCCTCCGAAGCAGCGGCCAACTTGGCCTGGAACTCGCTGAAGTCAGCGCAGCCATGGATGTATTCGTTGATCCACGCGGTAAACGTCTCACGGTCGCGGGCGATCGGATCCCACGCTTGATAGAAACGATTGTCGCGCTCGTTGTAACCGTGGGCGTAGGACGGATGTGCGCCGCCGGGCACATGGCAGACCGCGCTCAAGGCCCAGGTCGGCAATACGCAAGAGTTCATCGGTGCGTTGAGGTTGTCGACGATTTCTTCGACGGTAACGATGCAACGCTTGGCGGCCAGTGCGGCCTCTTTCTGTACACCGAGAATGCCCCACAGCAGCACGTTGCCCTGGCGGTCGGCTTTCTGTGCGTGGATTACGGTGACGTCCGGCCGTACCGACGGCACCGCCGCCAGCACTTCACCGGTGAACGGGCAGGTCACGGTTTTGATCAACGGGTTGACCTTCGGCAGGTCGGAACCGGCGTAGGCGCGCAGCACCGCGAACGGTAGGCCAGAAGCGCCGGCGACGTAGGCATTGGCCAGGTCGGCGTGGCTGTGTTCTTCGATCTCCAGCGGCTGCGGCCATTGCTTCTCGACCGCGTCGCGCAGACGGTGCAGCGAACCCACGCCCGGGTTGCCGCCCCAGGAGAAGATCAGTTTGCGTGCGCAGCCGGCACCGATCAGTTGGTCGTAGATCAGGTCGGGCGTCATCCGCACCAGCGTCAGATCTTTCTTGCCCTGACGAATGATTTCATGACCCGCGGCCGTAGGGATCAAGTGAGTGAAGCCTTCGAGTGCGACGGTGTCGCCGTCGTTGACGAATAGCTTCACCGCGTCGTGCAGCGAAAGGATCTCAGCCATGGAGCGGGCTCCCGTTTTTGTATTGAATCGCCAGTGATAAAAAGGCGCGAGGTTCAGCGCCGGAGTCACTGAAGATTAAGCCTGGGAAAAGTGCCAAACAATCCGATAATCGACTGAGTGTTCGTTTATCGAACAGATTGTTATCAGCCTATCGGTTCGTGTTGCCGGCAAAAGATCGCAGCCTGCGGCAGCTCCTACAGGGTTACGCATTCCAATGTGGGAGCTGCCGCAGGCTGCGATCTTTTCGCTTCACACCGCGATATCAGGTCGCATCCGCATGGCTGACCATGCCCTTGATCACCACCGCCGTCGTCGCCAACGCCGCCGGAATCACCAACGCCGTCAACACCTGCTCGAAATTCCAGCCCAGGCCCAACAACGTCGCGCCCATCCACGCCCCGAGAATCGCGCCAAAGCGGCCAATCCCCAACATCCACGAGACCCCGGTTGCACGCCCTTGGGTCGGGTAGAACCGCGCCGCCAGTGACGGCATCGCCGATTGCGCACCGTTCACGCACATCCCCGCCACCAGCACCAGCGTCGCCAGCAAGGTGATATTCCCCAGGCTTTGCCCCACCGCGTAGGCAAACACCCCGGCAAGCAGGTAGAAAGTGCCGATGACCTTGTGCGGATTGAAGCGATCCATCGCCCATCCCACAACAACCGCACTCAACACGCCACCAAACTGGAACAACGCACCGATGAACGCCGCTTGCTCCATGCTCGCGCCGCTGTCACGCATCAACGTCGGCAGCCAGCTGGTCAGCAGATAAACAATCACCAGGCCCATGAAATAGGTCAGCCACAACAGCAAGGTGCCGGTGCTGTAGGTGCCGGAGAAGATCACGGCGAAAACGTTGCGCGCCTTGACGGTTTTCTGTTCCGGCACGCTGAAACTGGAGGCTTGGGCGACGGTAACCGGGTCAATCGGCGCCAGGGTCTTGCGGATCTTGTCGGTGCCACGGTTACGGACTACTAGGTAGCGCGCCGATTCCGGCAGCCAGAACAGCAGCACCACAGCGAGAATCAGCGGCAGAATCCCTCCGATCAGCAGCAGGCTGTGCCAGCCGAACGCCGGGATCAGCTTGGCGGAAATGAACCCACCGCCAGCCATGCCTAGGTTGAAACCGCAGAACATGCTGGTCACCAGCAGGGATTTCTTGCGCTCCGGGGTGTATTCCGAGAGCAACGTGGTGGCATTGGGCATCCCCGCACCCAGACCGAGGCCAGTGAGGAAGCGCAGCACCAGCAATTGTTCGACGTTATTGCTGTAAGCCGACGCGAGACTGAAAGCACCGAATAGCAGCACCGCGCCAACGAGTACGACTTTTCGCCCGAAGCGGTCAGCCAAAGGGCCGGAGCCCAATGCGCCGAAAACCATGCCGATCAGCGCGGCGCTCATCACCGGGCCGAGGCTGGCACGGTCGATACCCCAGTCCTGCGACAGCGCCGGGGCGATGAAGCCCATCGCCGCAGTGTCGAGGCCATCAAGGAAGACAATCAGGAAACACAGGATCACCACCCGCCATTGATAGCGCGAGATCGGTTGGGCATTGATGAAGGTCTGCACATCGAGGCATTGACCTACAGCGGACTGAGGCTGGTTCATTATTTTTATTCCACGCAAAAAACGCAGTCGAACGACGGCCGGCCAACGAGCGGCACGGGCACAAGAATAGAAGGTCTGGATCAGGCGTTGCGGTGAACCCGGCAACAGCGAATGGGGCTGAGACAGTCGGGGAACATGCGCATGGGGAGTTGCCTCTTGTCATTATTATCGGAGTCGACAGTCCGGCGGCTCATTCACATCAGTGCCGGATGACGCTGCCGCGACATTAATGATCCGGGGGTTTTAGCGTCAATTCGATAAACGCAACACTGTGCGTTTATCGAACAGCTTCATCAGGCAAACAATTGTGCACTGAGGTCGCGACTGGCACTCAACAGCCCTGGCAGAAAGCGCTGCTCCAGCTCGGTACGGCTGACACGACCGGCATGGGTGCTGACGTTGAGCGCCGCCACCACTTGGCCCGAGGCGTCATAAACCGGCACGGCGATCGAGCGCAGACCTTGTTCCAGTTCCTGATCGACGATGCACCAGCCCTGCTGCCGGACTTCCTGCAAACATTCGAGCAAAGCGTCGGGGGTGTGGATCGTACGGCTGGTTTTGGCAACGAGTTCGGCGTGGTCGAGGTATTCGCGCAGCGACGTATCATCGAGCGCCGCCAGCAGAATTCGTCCCATCGAGGTGCAATACGCCGGCAGACGTCCGCCCACCGACAGATCCACCGATATCAGCCGCTGGGTGGTCGCCGAGCGCGCGATGTAGAGGATGTCATCGCCTTCCAGCGTGGCCATGTTGCAGGCTTCATGCAATTGCTCGCTCATGCGATCGAGATAAGGCTGCGCAGACACCGCCAACGGTGTCGAGGATAGATAAGCATGACCGAGGGTCAGCACTTTCGGCAGCAGCGAATAGGTGCGTCCGTCGGTGGTGGCGTAGCCGAGCTTGATCAACGTGTGTAGGCAACGGCGCACCGCAGCGCGGGGGATTTCCGTGCGGTGACTGATCTGCGCGATGGTCAGATGCCGCTTGCGCTCCTGAAACGCCTGCACCACCGCCAGGCCACGGGCCAGCGAGGTCATGAAGTCCGGATCACCGGTCAGCGCCTGAATCCGCTTGGCTGGCGAGGCGACTATCGGCGGCGCCACTGAGGTGAAGGAGTTGCGCATTTGATCGTTCATTTCCTGTCCTTTTTTGCGGATACCGCACGGATCAATCGCTATACAAGCGGCTAGCCGACAGATGCACAAGGGCTGAGACGCCAACATTGGGCGATTATCGAACCGCCGACCGATAATCGCAATGCAGCGGGAATTGCCGATCTGTGCGGTTGAGACGCTCGTGCAACTTCAGCGGTAAACTGCACCCGTCTTTTAGTTGATCGACTAAATGGCGCCAAAAACACATCGCACGGTAAATAACGCCAGGCCTGCACTGCAACTAGTGAGAAAAGTTGCGAGTAACAAAACGATCACACATCCAGAACCGTTTTTAACTTGGCAAAGATAGTCATTCCCGAATCGACCGCTATAATGCGTTCAGTGGCAGCCTGTTTTTAATCACCGAGGTTGTCACCGCTGACGCGATGCCATCGCTGTCGGACCCGGCCAGCGCCTGACGCTCATTACTCATGCAACGCCAACGCTCGCTGAAACAGGAAACTGATGCTGCGTCAGTTTTAATCTGGTGCCGTAGCCGCCTGTAACACGGAAGTCTTGATCGCCCTGTCGATGACACCAATGCCTGCACAGGCGTTGCGCATTCGACGGGTCCGTTCAATCGATTTGTTGCAGCGCGTTCACCAGACATTCAACTCAACTCAAACAGGTAGCACTGTGACGAAAGACGAACTGCGCGCGGAACTTGAGCGCCAGGAACAACGTTACAAGGAAGTTTACGGCGGGGAAGTCACCACCTACGCCGCCCAGCCCGAACCGGAACGCAAAGCATGGCGTAAACGCCCAACCGTTCAGGATCAGGTCTTCAAGCAGGAAATCGAAAAGATCGAAAAGGAACTCAAAGCCGAAGAGCCATGAGCCCCGGTGTTTGAATCTTTCGAGGGTAAGCGTGCGCACCGGTTACAAGCGCGGTGCATGGACCTTGCCTTGCGCGCCCGCTACCCGCGGGCAGCGGCTATCTCCCCGTCCTACAGGGTAAAGGGGAGCTTCCTACAGGTTTCATAGATATTTCAGACAAGCGTTTGAGCCTTCGCCGCGCCAGCAAAATCGCCTGTAAAAAATGTACTTTCCCAATAAAATCAATGGCTTGAAAAACCCTGTATGGCGCTTGGTTTTAATGCGCTGCAACAAATTAAATCGAAGAAGATTGTTACCAACGAGCAGGTAGGGCATCGATTTCCAGTCTTTTCTGGCATAATCGCGCCCCCTTACGACCGGGTCAGAAAACCTTCATGATCGATTTATTCAGCGGACTGGATGCTTGGGTGCTTGTGAGCCTCTTGCTCGCCCTGACATTTGTCCTCGCCTTCGAGTTCATCAATGGATTTCATGACACCGCTAACGCGGTAGCCACTGTTATCTACACCAAAGCCATGCCGCCTCATCTGGCGGTGTTCTTCTCCGGTGTGTTCAATTTCCTCGGCGTGCTGCTGGGCGGCGTTGGCGTGGCGTATGCCATCGTCCACTTGCTGCCGGTTGAGCTGCTGATCAATGTGAACACCGGCCATGGCCTGGCGATGGTGTTCTCGTTGCTCGCCGCGGCAATCGCCTGGAACCTTGGCACCTGGTACTTCGGTATCCCGGCGTCCAGCTCGCACACGCTGATCGGTTCGATCCTCGGTGTCGGCCTGGCCAACGCCCTGATCAACGACATTCCGTTGGCCGACGGCGTGAACTGGCAGAAAGCGATCGACATCGGCGCCTCGCTGGTGTTCTCGCCGATGGCCGGCTTCCTGATTGCCGCGCTGATCCTGATCGGTCTGAAGTGGTGGCGCCCGCTGTCGAAGATGCACAAGACACCGGAACAACGCCGCAAACTCGACGACAAGAAGCACCCACCGTTCTGGAACCGCCTGGTCCTGGTGATCTCGGCCATGGCCGTGAGCTTCGTGCACGGCTCCAACGATGGCCAGAAAGGCATCGGCCTGATCATGCTGGTGCTGATCGGTATCGTTCCTGCACAGTTCGTCCTCGACCTGAACAGCACCACGTACCAGATCGAACGCACCCGCGATGCGACCCTGCACCTGAGCCAGTTCTACCAGCGCAATGCCGATTCGCTGGGTGAATTCCTGGCCCTGGGCAAAAGCGTGGAAGGCGACCTGCCGGAGAAATTCCGCTGCAACCCGCAGCAGACCGAACCGACCATCAGCGCCCTGCTGCATACGCTTAAAGGTGTAGCCGACTACCATTCGCTGTCGTCGGACAGCCGTGTCGAAGTTCGTCGCTACCTGCTGTGCCTGGACGATACCGCGAAGAAAGTCAGCAAGTTGCCGGTTCTGGATGCCCGTGAAAAGGCTGACCTCGACAAGTTGCGCAAGGATCTGACCACCACCACTGAATACGCGCCGTTCTGGGTGATTCTGGCGGTTGCACTGGCCTTGGGCCTGGGCACCATGGTGGGCTGGAAACGTGTGGTACTGACCATTGGCGAGAAGATCGGCAAGCAGGGCATGACCTATTCTCAGGGCATGTCGGCGCAGATCACTACGGCCAGTTTGATTGGTCTGGCCAACATCTTCAGCCTGCCGGTGTCGACCACTCACGTTCTGTCTTCGGGCGTGGCGGGGACCATGGTCGCGAACAAGAGCGGTCTGCAGGGTGGGACTGTTCGCACCATTCTGCTGGCGTGGGTGTTGACCCTGCCGGCGACGGTGGCGCTGTCGGCCGGGTTGTTCTGGCTGGCGTCGAAGGCTTTAGGTAGTTGATAGATAGCTGAAATGAGAAAGGCGCGATTCTTTGGGATCGCGCCTTTTTTTTGGTTCGGGGGTTGGGGTTGGGATTGGGGGCATATCCGTTGCTGCGGTGATGGCTGCTGGCGGTTTCGCTCTTACAGCGAGTTACCTTTTCCAAACGCCGAAAAGGTAACCCAAAAGGCTTTGCCCCGGCGTACGGCACTTCGCTGAGGCTCAGTGTTCCCTCGCTACGGTGTCCATCCGGGGGCATCGCCTACGGTTTGCTTCGCTGCACCTCCTCTCGATGTATGCGGCTGCGCCGCACGGCGCTGCGCGCCTACCCCCGGATGAACACCTTCGCTCGGCCTGCCGATGGGGCAAAAGATCAAAAGCCAAAGCCAAAGCAAAATCAAGATCAAGATCAAGATCAAGATCAAGATCAAGAGCCCCTCACCCTAGCCCTCTCCCGGGGGGAGAGGGGACTGACCGCGTGGACTGGAAGAGATACGCCGACTTGGGATACCGAGTCGAACTCAGATTTTGAAAAGCCCAAAAATCGGCTCCCTCTCCTCGGGGAGAAGGCTGGGGTGAGGGGCAGCAACAACGCAAATCAAAAGCCGAACGCGCCCCGCTCTTCACCACTCAATAGGCCGAGTGTCAGCTCGCCTGCTCTTGATCTTGATCCACGAGCGACGTCGGAAGGCTGAGTGGAGGGATTGATCCGGGCGTGGGAGCGCAGCGACCGTTTGGCGCAGCCAAACACAGCGGGAGTAGGTGCAGCGAAGCAAATCGGAGACGCTGCGCCCGGATCAATCCCGGAGCGAAGGAACCCCGAGCCCCAGCGAGCGGGCCGCACGTAGGAGCAAGCGTTTTTTTGCTTACTTTTTTGAGGCGTTTGTCAAAAAAGTGAGTCGCCGTCAGGGCGAAACCCTAAGCCGCCGTTACCGAAAAAACGGATATACACACCAAACACCCACAACATGGTCGGCCCACAGGCCGCCAAGACATAAAAAAAAGGGGCAACCGAAGTCGCCCCAAAATGCCTTGCGTGCTCATCACTCCAGAAGAATCACTTCTTGCGCTTATTCGCGTCCTTCCAGATAAAAAATCCAAACCCTGCAAAAAACAGAACCATCAGCCCTACAGTCAGGACCCCGGCAAACACCACGTTATCGAAAAACATGACTGGCCTCCTGGCCCCTGCTCTGCTGCGATGGGACTAAGTTACCAAACACACAGGCGCACAAATTGACCGGGATCAATGCCAGCAACGAAGGGAGATAAATGCGGAAAAATAACTGACCTGCATCAACGGATGCAGGGGGAGATCAACGCTTTTTCGGCTTGTTCTTCGACTTTTTCTTGGCTTTGCCCAACGGCATGGCCTGTTCGAAAGCCTGGCGCACTTCGTTCAGGCGTTTCTCTTTAATGTCATGCACACGCTTGGCGCGCTCGGTGCTGAGGTCGATCAGTTTGTCGTCTTGGCTCATGGCATTCGGTACATCGCTGGAAAGGATCACAACTGCCACATCACCGGCAGGACTGCGCCAATAATGCAGCTTCAGGCTGGCGCTGACCAGCCGGCTAGCCACACGCGGTAAAACGCCTCAGATCTCGATATCGACCCACAACCCCTGACGCGGCTGATCTTCCATCAGCGGCACCACTGGCACGGTGTTGTCGGCATTCAGCTCGGTGCCAGGCACGGCCAGATGCTCTTCGGGATCTTCATCGGCTTCGCGCCGACGGCGATCACGTTCCTGCTGGCGGCGCTGTTCTTCGCGCGCCAGCAGGCGATCCTCTTCCGGATCGCGCTTTTGCAGATCGATCGTACTTTCGTTGGAGCTTTCCTGCACCGGCACCACCGGAGGAATGTCCGGCCGCTGGCGGATCGGATCCTGCTGCGAAGTGATCGGCACAGCGCTCAGGGGGAGCATCGGTGGCAACATATAAAGGGTCTCCTGTCTGCAGGCTATCGGCTTGGGCAATGATGGCTTGAGCCGTCGGTCGCAAACTTGTGACCGTGTTGGCACTGTAGGAGCTGCCGAAGGCTGCGATCTTTTAATGGGACAACACGGATTCCCAGTGTTCACCAAGATCAGAAGATCGCAGCCTTCGGCAGCTCCTACCCCAGTATTCCTTTGGCCTCAGGGTCGCATTCCGTTAAGATAGCCCGCTTTTTCAAGGTGGGAGTCAGGCAGCATGGCGCAGCAGTATCAACCGGGGCAACGCTGGATCAGTGACAGCGAAGCAGAGCTTGGTTTAGGCACCGTTCTGGCACAGGACGGCCGCTTGTTGACCGTGCTTTACCCGGCCACTGGCGAAACCCGCCAGTACGCGCTACGGAATGCGCCCCTGACCCGCGTGCGGTTCTCGCCGGGTGACAGCATCACCCACTTCGAAGGCTGGAAGATGACCGTGCAGCAAGTCGACGACGTCGACGGCCTGATGGTCTATCACGGTCTCAACGGGCAGAACGAAGCCGTCACCCTGCCGGAAACCCAACTGTCGAACTTCATCCAGTTCCGTCTGGCCAGCGACCGTCTGTTCGCCGGGCAGATCGACCCGCTGGCGTGGTTCTCGCTGCGTTACAACACTCTCGAACACACCAGCCGCCAGCTGCAATCTTCGCTCTGGGGCCTGGGAGGCGTGCGTGCGCAACCGATCGCGCACCAATTGCACATCGCCCGTGAAGTCGCTGACCGTATTGCGCCGCGCGTTCTGCTGGCGGATGAAGTGGGTCTGGGTAAAACCATCGAAGCCGGTCTGGTGATCCATCGCCAACTGCTCTCGGGCCGCGCCAACCGCGTGCTGATCCTCGTTCCGGAAAACCTCCAGCACCAGTGGCTGGTCGAGATGCGCCGCCGCTTCAACCTGCAAGTCGCGCTGTTCGACGAAGAACGCTTCATCGAAAGCGATGCCGCCAACCCGTTCGAAGACACCCAACTGGCGCTGGTCGCGCTGGAATGGCTGGTCGATGACGAGAAAGCGCAGGACGCTCTGTTCGCCGCCGGTTGGGATCTGCTGGTGGTCGACGAAGCCCACCACTTGGTCTGGCACGAAGAAAAAGCCAGCGCCGAATACTCGCTGGTCGAGCAACTGGCCGAAGTCATCCCGGGCGTGCTGCTGCTCACCGCCACCCCGGAACAACTCGGCCAGGACAGCCACTTCGCCCGTCTGCGCCTGCTCGACCCGAACCGTTTCCATGACCTGGCCGCCTTCCGCGCCGAGAGCGACAACTATCGCCCGGTGGCCGAAGCCGTTCAGGAACTGCTCGACAAGGGCCGTCTCTCGGCCAAAGCGCACAAAACCATTCAGGGTTTCCTCGGCAACGAAGGCGAAGCACTGCTGACCGCGGTCAACGACGGCGACACTGAAGCCAGCGCCCGCCTCGTCCGCGAACTGCTTGACCGTCACGGCACCGGCCGCGTGCTGTTCCGTAACACCCGCGCGGCCGTGCAGGGTTTCCCGGAGCGCAAACTGCACCCGTACCCGCTGCCGTGCCCGGACGAATACCTCGAACTGCCGCTGGGCGATCACGCCGAGCTGTATCCGGAAGTCAGCTTCCAGTCGCAGCCGGACGCCAGCGAAGAAGAACGCTGGTGGAAATTCGACCCGCGCGTCGAGTGGCTGATCGATCAGCTGAAAATGCTCAAGCGCACCAAAGTGCTGGTGATCTGCGCCCACGCCGAAACCGCGATGGACCTGGAAGACGCCCTGCGCGTGCGTTCCGGCATCCCGGCCACGGTGTTCCATGAAGGCATGAACATCCTTGAGCGTGATCGCGCTGCCGCTTACTTCGCCGATGAAGAGTTCGGCGCGCAAGTGCTGATCTGCTCGGAAATCGGCAGTGAGGGTCGCAACTTCCAGTTCGCTCACCACTTGGTGCTGTTCGATCTGCCGTCGCACCCGGACCTGCTCGAGCAGCGTATCGGTCGTCTCGACCGGATCGGCCAGAAACACATCATCGAACTGCACGTGCCGTACCTGGAAACCAGCCCGCAAGAGCGCCTGTTCCAGTGGTATCACGAAGCGCTGAACGCGTTCCTCAACACCTGCCCGACCGGCAACGCCTTGCAACACCAGTTCGGCCCGCGCCTGCTGCCGCTGCTCGAAGAAGCTGATGATAGCGAGTGGCAAGCGCTGATCGACGAAGCGCGCACCGAGCGCGAGCGTCTCGAAGCCGAGCTGCACACCGGTCGCGACCGTCTGCTGGAACTCAATTCCGGCGGCGCTGGCGAAGGTGAAGCGCTGGTCGAAGACATCCTTGAGCAAGACGATCAGTTCGCCCTGCCGATCTACATGGAAACCCTGTTCGACGCGTTCGGCATCGACAGCGAAGACCATTCGGAAAACGCGCTGATCCTCAAGCCGAGCGAGAAGATGCTCGACGCCAGTTTCCCGCTGGGCGACGACGAAGGCGTGACCATCACCTACGACCGCAACCAGGCGCTGTCGCGCGAAGACATGCAGTTCATCACCTGGGAACACCCGATGGTGCAGGGCGGCATGGACCTGGTGCTGTCCGGCTCGATGGGCAACACCGCCGTCGCGCTGATCAAGAACAAGGCGTTGAAGCCGGGCACCGTGCTGCTGGAACTGCTGTATGTCAGCGAAGTGGTGGCGCCGCGCTCGCTGCAATTGGGCCGTTACCTGCCGCCGGCCGCCCTGCGCTGCCTGCTTGATGCCAACGGCAACGACCTGTCGGCTCGCGTCTCGTTTGAAACGCTGAACGATCAGCTGGAAAGCGTGCCGCGTGCCAGCGCCAACAAGTTCATCCAGGCCCAGCGCGATCAGCTGACGCCACGGATCAACGCCGGGGAAGACAAGATCGCCCCGCGTCACGCCGAGCGCGTGACCGAGGCCCGTCGCCGTCTGGCGGCGGACACCGACGAAGAACTGGCGCGCCTGACCGCGTTGCAAGCGGTCAACCCGACCGTACGTGACAGCGAACTGGTGGCGTTGCGTGAGCAGCGTGAGCAGGGTCTGGCGATGCTGGATAAAGCGGCGTTGCGTCTGGAAGCGATTCGGGTGTTGGTGGCGGGTTAAACCGCCCCGCTCCACCGCCAAAAACAACAAGGCCCGCAGCGATGCGGGCCGATCATTCCCACGCTCCGCGTGGGAATGCCTCAAGGGACGCTCCGCGTTCCAGCTCTGGAAAGGGACGCAGAGCGTACCGGGCTGCATTCCCACGCAGAGCGTGGGAACGATCAAGCAAAGATCGCAGCCTTCGGCAGCTCCTACAGGAAACCGCATTCCCATGTAGGAGCTGCCGAAGGCTGCGATCTTTTGATCTTAAGCAGTCGCCGCCACAACCTCTGGCTCAACCACCGCCACCAGCCCCTCCTTCATCCGCTGCGCATCGCGCACAAAACACCGCGCTGCCATAAACAGAAAAACCATGGTCAAAAACAGCGCCACCGGAATCAGGTACATCGCATCATGCAGCCCGACCGCCTTGAACGCTTCGGTCATCTGCTCTGCGCCCGCCGAGAGCATCGCCGTATGCGCGAAGTGATCGGACAAACCACCGACCACCACCGGCCCCAAACCACCACCGAGCAAATACAACCCGGCAAAGAACAGCGCCATCGCCGTCGCCCGCAAACGCGGTTCGACCACGTCCTGAATCGCCGTGTAAACACAGGTGTAGAAGTTGTAGGCAAACAGCCAACCGACACTGAACACCGCGACAAACACACCAATCTCGATACGCCCGGCATGCAGCGCCCACGCCGTGCACAGCGTCGAGATGATCAGGCTGAACGCCGCGAACAGCAGTCGCCCGTTGGCCACGCGCTGGTGAATCTTGTCGGCAATCCAGCCGCCCAGCGTCAAACCGACCAACCCGGTGACGCCGACGATCATCCCGGTGGCCACCGCCGCTTCCTGCAATGGCATGAGGAAATAGCGCTGCAGCATCGGCACCAGAAATGAGTTGCAGGCATAAGTCGCGAAGTTGAAGCACAACCCGGCCAGCACCAGCCAGAGAAAGGTCGGTACCGCGAGAATCCGCCGGATTGGCTTGTCGACTCTTTCTTGCGAAACCTGCACGGATTCCGCCGCGCCGCGCTTCGGCTCTTTAATGAAGAACATGAAGATCGCGAGGATCAGCCCCGGCACCGCCGCAATAAAGAACGGCGCGCGCCAGCTGTCGAACGCCTTGACCATCGCACCGATGGTAAAGAACGCCAGCAACAGACCCAGCGGCAGACCGAGCATGAAAATGCCCATCGCCCGCGCCCGACGGTGCGCCGGGAACAAATCGCCGATCAGCGAGTTGGCCGCCGGCGCGTAACTGGCTTCACCGATGCCGATGCCCATGCGCACGATCAAGAAGCTCCAGAAACTGCCGACCAGCCCGTTGACCGCCGTCAGCGCACTCCACGTCGCCAGGCCCCAGCCCATCAGTTTGCGCCGCGAGCCGGTGTCGGCCATGCGCCCCAAAGGCAGGCCGGCGATCGCGTAGACAATGGTGAATGCCGTACCGACAATCCCCAGTTGAAAATCGCTGAGGTGCCACTCCATGCGGATCGGTTCGATGATGATGGCCGGGATGGTGCGGTCGAAGAAGTTGAACAGGTTGGCGAGGAACAGCAGGAACAGAATGCGCCAGGCATTCGCCGCTTGGGTCGAGTTCTGCATGGGTCCGTCTCTTTATTGTTATAGGGCTTCACTGCCAACGCATCCGAGCCCGGAACCTGCAATCTAGTCAGCCCGTCGGAAGCTGTCTGTGATCATTCGTCTGCCTGATATCGGGCCATGCCACTGTAACGAAACGTAAGCCCTTGATAAGTCTGCAATCCCCCGAAAACCGGGGCTTTTGCAGCAAAATCCTGGCACAAAAAAATAGTTTCGCGCCCCCCTTCCCAAGTCCGTGGCGAAGCCTAGAATAGCCGCCGGATCCGTCCGGATTCGCCGATCAATCCCTTTGATGCCCTCCCAATGTCCGAAGTCAGTCCGTGTCTGAATTGCGGTGCCTGTTGTTCCCATTTTCGTGTGTCTTTTTTCTGGGGTGAATGCGCGTCCTCCGGCGGCACGGTGCCCGATGAACTGGTCACCCAGATCAGCCCGAGCCGGGTGGCGATGAACGGTACCGACTGCAAATCGCCACGCTGTACGGCATTGGTCGGAGAAGTCGGCAGCGAGGTGAAGTGCTCGATTTATGAACTGCGTTCCAGCCCTTGCCGCGAGTTCGAATCGTCTTGGGAAAACGGCGAACAGAATGTCGATTGCGACAAGGCCCGTGCACGCTTCGGCTTGCCGCCGCTGCAACCGGACTGGGCGCAAATCCCATTCGAACAGATCGCTTAAGCCTTTAGCGCCAATCGCTATGACGCTAATGACGAAATCATTAGCGCCAATGTGCCACTACCGCTTGCTCCCTGAAAACCGCCTCTATACTCCAGTCATTCGCCTGCGTTCACCACGCAGTCAGGACGACTTCAGAGACGGGGCATGCTATGGAGTGGCTTGGTTTGCAGTTTGTTACCGAGCTGCCGGAGAGCGGGCAGGTCATTCTCGATTGCACCCATAATCCCTTGCTGGTGCTGGTGGCTTATCTGGTCGCCTGCGCGGCGAGTTTTGCCACCCTCGACATGGCGGAGAGGGTGGGCCATGCCGAAGATCCCCGCTCGCAACGATTGTGGCGCTGGATCGGTGCAACCTGCCTGGCCGGTGGCATCTGGGCCATGCATTTCATCGGCATGCTGGCCTTCCAGGCGCCAATCGAAATCCAGTACGACCTCGCCATTACCCTGTTCTCCCTGCTGATCGCCCTGCTCGCCTCCTGGCTGGCGATGCACACGTTGAGCGAGCCGCAGCCGAGTCTGATCCAGTACCTGAAAACCGCGATCGTCATCGGCCTCGGCATTGCCGGCATGCATTATGTCGGCATGGCAGCGATGCAATCGGCCGCTACCGCCTATTACCAACCGCTGCTGTTCTGCCTGTCGGTGGTGATTGCCATCGGCGCCAGTTTCGCCGCGTTGTGGGTGGCCGGTTACTTGCGTGAAGGCAGCGGCCTCGGCCATCAGATGCTCAAGTACAGCGCCGCGCTGATTCTCGGTGCCGGCATCATCAGCATGCATTTCACCGGCATGGCCGCGTTGCGCCTGGTGTTGCCCGAGGGCAGCGTGCCGGTCCTGGCGGTAGAGAGCAGTCATTTGCAACTCGGCCTGACGGTGGCGCTGATCACGCTGTTGATCCTTGGCAGTGCGATCAGCGCCGCCCTGGCCGACAAGAAACTGCAAAACAAGGAGCACGACCTGCGCCGGGTCAACGCCCTGCTCAGCCAGCTCGATCAGGCGCGCATGTCGTTACAGCAAGTGGCCAATTACGACGCCCTGACCAACCTGATCAACCGTCGCGGCTTCAATCAGATTTTCGCCGAAAAACTCAGCCAGAAAGCCAGTGAAGGCGGCATGCTCGCGGTGATGTTCCTCGACATCGACCACTTCAAACGGATCAATGACAGCTTGGGCCATGACGCCGGTGACGAGTTGCTGAAAGTCATCGCCAACCACATCAAAGGTTCGGTGCGCAGCCATGAGGACGTGGTCGCGCGTTTTGGCGGTGACGAGTTCTGCATTCTGATCGGCCTGCATGACCGCGAAGAAGCCCGCAACATGGCGCAGCGCATCATGCTGAAGATGAAAGAACCGATCGAGTTGGCCGGACGGCGCATGGTCATGACCACCAGTATCGGCATCAGCCTGTTTCCCGAAGACGGCACCACCTGCGAAGAACTGCTCAAGCACGCCGACCTGGCGCTGTATCAATCAAAAGGTGCCGGGCGCAACGGCCTGCACTTTTTCAATTGCAACCTGAAAAACCGCGCCACCCTGGAACTGCAACTCGAGGAGGAACTGCGTCATGCCCTGCGCGAAGAAAACGGCCTGATGCTCTACTACCAGCCGATCTTCGAACTGAAAACCGGCCGGGTGACCAAGCTCGAAGCGCTGATTCGCTGGCAGCATCCGTTGCATGGTTTGCTGACGCCGGACCGCTTTATCAGCATCGCCGAAAACAACGGTCTGATCGCCGAACTGGACAATTGGGTGCTGCGCCGCGCCTGCAAGGACCTCGGCGAACTGTCGCGCCATGGCTGCGATGAATTGAAAATCGCCTGGAACTGCTCGCCCCTCAATCTCGCCCGCGAAGAGCTGGCCATCGAGATCGAAAGCGCGCTGCGCACTGCCGGCGTGGCACCGGAGCGGCTGGAACTGGAAGTCACCGAAAATGCCTTGATGGGCAATATTGCCAACACGCTAGTGCTGTTGCGGCAGATCCGCGCCCTCGGTGTATCACTGTCAATCGACGACTTTGGCACCGGTTATTCGTCGCTGGCGTACCTCAAGCGTCTGCCGCTCAACACGCTGAAAATCGACCGTTCGTTCATCATCGACATTCCCAATGCCACGGCGGACATGGAGATCGTCCAGGCAATCATCGTCATGGCGCACACCCTGCATCTGCAGGTGGTTACCGAAGGCGTGGAAAGCCTGGAGCAATACGAGTTTCTCGAGCGCTCGGGTTGCGATTTCATTCAAGGCTACCTGCTCAGCCGCCCGGTGCCGCTGGACGAGCTGCGCCCGGTGCTGGAGGAAATCAATCAGCGCAAGCACTCCCATGCGGTCAATCCGTTGAGTCTGGCGCGCGGTACATTTGCACCAGTGTCGCTGGATCCTTTGCCAAAAAGCCCTGCGCCCCATGCAGGCGCATCAGTTGTGCGGCCAATCCGCTGATCGGCGTTGCCGAGCCTTGTTCACGGGAGAATTTCACCGCCGTGTCGAGATCCTTGAGCAGCGTGCGCACGTGCCATTTGATCGGTTCGAAACGGCTTTCGGCCATTTGCGGGGCGAGAATCTGCAACGGTTTCGAATCGGCAAAACCACCGGCCAGCGCTTCGGCGATCAGGCTTGCATCGACCCCGGCCTGTTCGGCCAGCGCGACCACTTCAGCGATCACCAACGCATTGCAGGCGACGATCATCTGATTGCAGGCCTTGGTCACCTGCCCGGCGCCGATGCCGCCCATGTGCGTGACGCGCTGACCAAGATTGAGCAGCACCGGGCGCACGCGCTCAAGGTCCGCCGCCGCGCCGCCGACCATGATTGCCAGACTGCCCGCCTCGGCGCCAACCACCCCGCCGGACACGGGTGAGTCCAGCCAGGCCATGCCGCTTTTCTCGGCCAGCTCCGCCGCCATCTCGCGCGTGGCGGTCGGTTCGAGGCTGGAAAAGTCCACCAGCAACTGGGCGCTTTTCGCACCTTCGGCGATACCGCCGGCGCCAAACACCACCTCACGCACCACCGCCGTATCGGCCAGGCACAACATCACGATGTCCGCGTGTTCGCACAAGTCGGCGGGGTTCGCCACCTGCCGGGCACCGGCCTCGACCAGCGGCGCGCACTTGGCCGGGTTGCGATTCCACACGGTCAGCGGATAACCCGCCGCCAACAGACGCCGGCACATGGGCAGCCCCATCAGACCGATTCCGGCGAACCCCAACGAAGGTAGCGTTGACATCATTTTGCCTCTTTTCGATTAAAGATCGCCGAATAATGGCCGATTCAACAACGATCAGGAAAGGATTCCCCCCAGCGACAATCAGGCCAAGTCCCTGACGCTCGGGCCAAATACGCGCAAAAAAGACGCGAGATCTTATTCCGTGAGGTTCGCAGGCACTTGGCCTGCGAGCCAACCCAGTCCAGGTATATGGCGCACAATGACTTCTAAAAACAATCCCGCCACTGCGGTATCCGATCTGACGTTGAGCCCTGCCGCCAACAGCCCTTCTGCGTCGAAGCCATTGGTCCCGTCGCGCCCGCTGTCGACCCAGCAATACCTGTACTTCACCGAAACCAATACCGACCGCATCCTCGACAATCTCGATGGCCTGCGTGATCTGGTGTTCCCGCGCCCGCCGCACCTGGAAGGCGACAACGAACAGCACAACGATCAGGAATTCCCTTCGGTGTGCCTGATCGGCCTCGGTCGCTGCGGCTCCAACATCGCCCTCGACGTCGCTGAGCTGGTGTACAACGCGCGCAAGTTCTACCTCAACGAATTCAACAACGAAGATCGCCCGGCCAGTGACCGGCGCTCCGCCGACAAGGGCTACAGCCCGGCGCAGTGGATCAAGAACAACCTGCGCATCGGCAACAGCAAGGCGAGCAAACCGGTGTTCCTGGTCGAACCGCTGGTGATGCTTGGCGACCTCGACAAGGACATTGCCGGGCGCATCCGTTTTTCGCGCAAGGGCGAGAAAAGCGGCTTCCTGCGCGACTACAGCAAAATGAAGATCATGGACTTGTCCGAAGTCCACGCCGGTGGCGCCGGTAACGCGCCAATCCTCGGCCAGTACCTGGCGAAGATCATCCTCAACAAGGACACCCAGCGCTTCTCCAGCCCAGACTGGAAAATGATCCACTCGTACCTGATCGACAGCTGCGGCATCAAGGCCAACCAATCGCGCCTTTACTTCTCGATCTTCAGTGCCGGCGGCGGTACCGGATCCGGCATGGCCTCGGAATTCGGCCTGGCCCAGCAGCACTCGTACATGAACAAGACGTTCGACACCAAGCCGATGGACGAGCACGACGGCAAGAGTGGTCATTCGTTCGTGTTCGAGCCGATCTTCACCAGCGGCATTTGCGTGCTGCCGAACATTTCCGATCATCGCAGCGAAATGTCCGAGGCGCTGCACATCAACGCCGGTCGCCTGCTGTGTAAATACCTCTCGGAAGAATGGGATTTCTCCTACAACTTCGCCAACGAAGACAGCAGCGAAGCCAGCGTCATGGGGCGTATCCGCCCATGGAACGCGATGATGCTGATCTCCAACGACATCATGCGTTACGCCGAAGAGAGCGATGACGGCAACATCCAGAACATTGATGTCAATGCGATGGAAAAGCACGCCAACCAGTACATCTCGCAGCAGATCTTCAACATTCTGACGGCGCAGGCAGTTACGACTGACTACGACCAGAACTACTTCCGTCGCGCCGGCATCGACATCGGCGAAACCATTCGCCTCGACGCCAACGACCTGTTCATGAGTCTGGCCGGCCCGGTGGCGATTGCCTACGCCGAATCGGTGGTACCGGAAACCCCGCCGCCGAGCAGCGACAAATTCAAGGTGTTCGACAAAGAGCCGCAGCGCCTGAACATCGATGACCTGTTCTTCCGCTCGATCGACCTGCCGCACTTCAACAAGGTCACCCAGGCGATCGAAGGCATCAGCCTGCTGCCGATTGAGTCCAAGCGCTATCGCGCCTCGCTTGAGCAGTACAAGAATTCCGGCTACGACGCCGCCGCTTTGCACGACCTGCACTTCTTCAAGAACTGCTCGTCGGTGGTTTCGATCGTCTCGCTGCCGAAAGACTACAAGCTGTCGTACATGGATTTGAACCGGTTGAAGACCCACCTCAACAGCCTGTTCCCCAACACCACGCTCAAGCGTTACGCACTGGTGATCGGCGCCTCGGCCAACCTCTCGCTGACCACTTTGATCGCGAAGAGCCCGTGCCTGTCGGACGACTTCCTGACGCTGATCGTGGCGTTCATCAAGCGTTGTTTTGCGAAGAACCCGTACCGTTTCGACGAGACCTTGGACAACTCGATTCTCGACTTCATCATCAACGAAGAATTCGACGAAGACCGTATCGATGAGCTGCTCAACGAATTCGAAAACCCGGCGAAGATCCTTGATACCAACTGGTACGCGATCAAGCCGATGTACGAGAAGAAGTACCGCGAGCTGATCAACGACAAAGAGAAGTTTGTCTCGATCAATGACATTCGCCTGTCGCGCGATTGTGTGAAGAAGTCGATCAAGTACCTGCGCGAGATTTATCGTCACCGGATTGGCAAGACCAAGGTTATTTCGCTGAATAACCATACCGGGAAGTCGTTTACGGTCTGATCCGGAACCGAGTCGCCGCCTTCGCGAGCAGGCTCGCTCCCACTATCGTTCCCACGCTCTGCGTGGGAACGATCATATCCAGAAACAATTAAGCAGCCGTTAGGCTGCTTACTAAACTGTTCCCGTTACGTTTACGTCACCGTGATGCCACCCTCGCTTGTGGTGTTTCTCTACGGCAAGGTGCCATCACGCTACTCGGCTACACACTTTTCGCTGACGACCGGTCGCACCATCAAGGTGCAGGGTCTGCGGCGACTGCCCTTTCCTGGATCAGAATCCACGGCGAAACCACCACCGCCCACAACGGCGGATCACGTTCGAAAAGATCCAGCGCCCGCGTTTCAGACAGCTTGGCGACCTTGTCTTCGGCCAGCCAGGCAGCCACTTTCTCGCCTTCGTCCGAGGCCACGGCCTCAGCCGCGGCGATCAGATCCAGCGTAGGGTCGACCCACAATAGGGCACCCTTGGCGAAGAACGGCTCCAACTCCTTCCAGGTAATAGATGCGGTTTCACCAAGCAGCTTGGCATAGAGGGTGCTAGGTTCTTGATTCATGGGCGCTGTTCCGGAAAAGAAATCGACGCAAATGATAACGTCGGTGGTCCGTCAGCAAAACCCGGTTGCAAATGGCTGCACCGAACGAAAAGAGCAGGAACGCCAAGGAATGCTGTTGATTGGGATATATGCCCACGAACGCCCCGCCGCAATTCTGTCTTTTTCATTCAAAAATGCGACACCCCCAAGTTTTGCCCCTCGGCGCCCGCTTCCCAGGCTGACAACCGGCGCTCTACACTGTACCGGTACAGTTGCCGGGGGCATTTCCGGAGGGTATCGCAAAGATATCTGACCCGGTTCTGCTGCTACGGCGCCAGAACTCAAAAAAAATTACAACAGTAAGAGTGGAGCACTATGACTAAGGCTACTAAGCAGATTTCCAAACTGTTTGCCGCTATGGTTCTGGCCGGGGTTGCCAGCCATTCGTTCGCAGCTGACACCATCAAAATCGGTATCGCCGGCCCTAAAACCGGTCCAGTAGCCCAGTACGGCGACATGCAGTTCAGTGGCGCCCGCATGGCCATCGAACAGATCAACGCCAAGGGCGGCGTCGACGGCAAGAAACTCGAAGCCGTTGAATACGACGATGCCTGCGATCCGAAACAAGCGGTAGCGGTAGCGAACAAGGTCGTCAACGACGGCGTCAAGTTCGTCGTCGGTCACCTGTGCTCCAGCTCCACTCAACCGGCTTCGGACATCTACGAAGACGAAGGCGTGATCATGATCACCCCGGCTGCCACCAGCCCGGACATCACCGCCCGTGGTTACAAAATGGTCTTCCGCACCATCGGTCTGGACAGCGCCCAAGGCCCTGCCGCCGGTAACTACATTGCCGATCACGTAAAACCGAAAATCGTTGCTGTGCTGCACGACAAACAGCAATACGGTGAAGGCATCGCCACCGCCGTCAAATCGACCCTTGAGAAGAAAGGCGTGAAAGTTGCCGTGTTCGAAGGCGTCAACGCCGGCGACAAGGACTTCTCCTCGATCATCGCCAAACTCAAGCAAGCCAACGTCGACTTCGTTTACTACGGCGGCTACCACCCGGAGCTGGGCCTGATCCTGCGTCAATCGGCTGAAAAAGGCCTGAAAGCCAAGTTCATGGGTCCGGAAGGCGTGGGTAACGACTCCATTTCGCAGATCGCCAAAGACGCTTCCGAAGGTCTGCTGGTAACCCTGCCGAAATCCTTCGACCAGGATCCGGCCAACATTGCCCTGGCGGATGCATTCAAGGCGAAGAAAGAAGACCCGAGCGGCCCGTTCGTGTTCCCTTCCTACTCGGCGGTTGAAGTGATTGCCGGCGGTATCGCCGCTGCCAAGAGCGAAGACCCGGCCAAAGTGGCTGAAGCCATTCACGCCGGCACCTTCAAAACCCCGACTGGCGATCTGAGCTTCGACGCCAAGGGTGACCTGAAGGACTTCAAATTTGTGGTTTACGAGTGGCACTTCGGCAAACCAAAAACTGAAGTTTCGCCTCAGTAAGGCGCGCCCTGACTGACTGCCAATAAAGCCCACGGCGTGCCGTGGGCTTTGTTTTACGAATGTATGGGCCGCGCTGGCGTGATCCGCCAGTCTCCCCACCTGAAAATCTCAAAACCGTCATCAGCGGTTCGCTGGCAAAACCCGGATTCGAAGTGGATATAGATCCACGGGGCCGGGCGGGAAAATGACTCCACCAGTGAAATGCGTATCAGGTTTTTAGGAGCGTTGTAATGCCTGACCTCTATCACTTCTTCCAGCAGCTGGTTAATGGCCTGACCATTGGCAGCACGTATGCCCTGATCGCCATCGGCTATACGATGGTTTACGGCATCATTGGAATGATCAACTTCGCCCACGGCGAGGTGTACATGATCGGTTCCTACGTGGCGTTCATCGCCATCGCCGGGCTGGCCATGATGGGAATCGACAACGTCCCGCTGTTGATGACCGCCGCCTTCATCGCGAGCATCGTTGTCACCAGTTCATATGGTTACAGCATCGAACGGATCGCCTACCGCCCCCTGCGCGGCAGCAACCGTCTGATCCCGCTGATCTCCGCCATCGGTATGTCGATCTTCCTGCAGAACACGGTTCTGCTGGCGCAAGACTCCAAGGACAAATCCATCCCCAACCTGATCCCCGGGAACATTTCCTTCGGGCCAGGTGGCGCACATGAAGTGCTGATTTCCTACATGCAAATCGTGGTGTTCGTGGTGACCCTGGTCGCCATGCTCGGCCTGACGCTGTTCATCTCCCGTTCTCGCCTGGGCCGCGCCTGCCGCGCCTGTGCCGAAGACATCAAGATGGCCAACCTGCTCGGCATCAACACCAACAACATCATCGCCCTGACCTTCGTCATTGGTGCTGCGCTGGCGGCCATCGCGGCCGTGCTGCTGAGCATGCAATACGGCGTGATCAACCCGAACGCCGGTTTCCTCGTCGGCCTCAAAGCCTTCACCGCAGCGGTACTCGGCGGTATCGGCAGCATCCCCGGCGCCATGCTCGGCGGGCTGGTGCTGGGGGTGGCGGAAGCGTTTGGTGCCGATATCTTCGGCGACCAATACAAGGACGTCGTGGCTTTCGGCTTGTTGGTTCTGGTGCTGTTGTTCCGTCCGACCGGCATTCTGGGCCGTCCGGAGGTTGAGAAAGTATGACTAGGAATCTTAAACAGGCGCTGTTCAGCGCTTTGCTGGTGTGGGCCGTGGCCTACCCGGTACTCGGTCTGAAACTGACCATCGTCGGCATCAACCTCGAAGTGCACAACACCAGCCCGATGATTCTGGCGACCATCGCCATCTGCTCGGTGCTGATGTTCCTGCGGGTGCTGTTCAACCAGCAGATCAGCAAGGCGTGGAATTCCTCGCCGGGCCTGCCGCTGATCCCGGCCAAGGCCAGTAACTTCCTGACCCTGCCGACCACGCAACGCTACTTCATCATTGCGCTGATCATCGGTGCGCTGGTGTGGCCGTTCTTCGGCTCGCGTGGCGCGGTGGACATCGCGACGCTGATCCTGATCTACGTGATGCTCGGCCTCGGCCTGAACATCGTCGTCGGTCTGGCCGGTCTGCTTGACCTCGGTTACGTCGGCTTCTACGCCGTTGGCGCCTACAGCTACGCGCTGCTGTCGCACTACTACGGTTTGAGCTTCTGGATCTGTCTGCCGATTGCCGGCCTGATGGCGGCGACGTTCGGCTTCCTGCTGGGCTTCCCGGTGTTGCGCTTGCGCGGTGACTATCTGGCGATCGTGACCCTCGGCTTCGGCGAGATCATCCGTCTGTTCCTGCGTAACCTGACCGACATCACTGGCGGTCCGAACGGCATCAGCAACATCGAGAAACCGACGTTCTTCGGCCTGACCTTCGAGCGTAAAGCCGCGGAAGGCATGCAGACCTTCCACGAGTATTTCGGCCTGCAATACAACTCGATCAACAAGGTGATTTTCCTCTACCTGGTGGCCTTGTTGCTGGCACTGGCGGCGCTGTTCATCATCAACCGTCTGCTGCGCATGCCGATCGGCCGTGCGTGGGAAGCGCTGCGTGAAGATGAAATCGCCTGCCGGGCACTGGGTCTGAATCCGACGATCATCAAACTGTCGGCGTTCACCCTCGGCGCGAGCTTCGCCGGTTTCGCCGGTAGCTTCTTCGCTGCCCGTCAGGGCCTGGTGACCCCGGAATCGTTCACCTTCATCGAGTCGGCGATCATCCTCGCCATCGTCGTGCTGGGTGGCATGGGCTCGCAGTTGGGTGTGATCCTCGCCGCTGTGGTGATGATCCTGTTGCCGGAAATGATGCGTGAGTTCAGCGAGTACCGGATGTTGATGTTCGGTGCGCTGATGGTGTTGATGATGATCTGGCGTCCACAAGGTCTGCTGCCGATGCAACGCCCACACATGGAGTTGCGAAAATGAGCCGCGAGATTCTTAAGGTCGAAAACCTGAGCATGCGCTTCGGCGGTTTGCTCGCGGTCAACGGCGTGGCCCTGACCGTCAAAGAGAAACAAGTGGTTGCGCTGATCGGGCCGAACGGCGCGGGCAAGACCACCGTATTCAACTGCCTGACCGGTTTCTACCAGCCAACGGGCGGCAGCATTCTGCTCGACGGCGAGCCGATTCAAGGCCTGCCGGGCCACAAGATCGCCCTTAAAGGCGTGGTGCGCACCTTCCAGAACGTGCGCCTGTTCAAGGACATGACGGCGGTCGAGAACCTGTTGATCGCCCAGCACCGTCACTTGAACACCAACTTCCTGGCTGGCCTGTTCAAGACGCCGTCGTTCCGCAAAAGCGAGCGCGAGGCCATGGAGTTTGCCGAGTACTGGCTGGAAAAGGTCAACCTCAAGGAGTTCGCCAACCGTACCGCCGGCACCCTGGCCTACGGTCAGCAACGGCGTCTGGAAATCGCTCGCTGCATGATGACCCGTCCGCGGATCCTCATGCTCGACGAACCGGCCGCCGGCCTGAACCCGAAGGAAACCGAAGACCTCAAGGCGCTGATCGGCATGCTCCGTGAAGAGCACAATGTGACGGTGCTGCTGATCGAACACGACATGAAACTGGTCATGAGCATTTCCGACCACATCGTCGTGATCAACCAGGGCACGCCTCTGGCTGACGGCACGCCGGAACAGATCCGCGACAATCCTGAAGTGATCAAAGCCTACCTGGGGGAAGCGTAAATGCTGCAGTTCGAAAACGTTTCCACCTTCTACGGCAAGATCCAGGCCCTGCACAGCGTCAACGTCGAAGTCCGTCAGGGCGAGATCGTCACCCTGATCGGCGCCAACGGTGCCGGCAAATCCACGCTGCTGATGACGCTCTGCGGTTCGCCGCAAGCGCACAGCGGCAGCATCCGCTACATGGGTGAGGAACTGATCGGCCAGGACTCGTCGCAGATCATGCGCAAGAGCATCGCGGTGGTGCCGGAAGGTCGTCGGGTGTTTGCCCGTCTGACCGTTGAAGAAAACCTGTCCATGGGCGGCTTCTTCACCGACAAGGGCGACTATCAGGAGCAAATGGACAAGGTCCTCGGTCTGTTCCCGCGCCTGAAAGAACGCTTCAACCAGCGCGGCGGCACCATGTCCGGCGGCGAACAGCAAATGCTCGCCATCGGCCGCGCGCTGATGAGCAAGCCGAAACTGCTGCTGCTCGACGAGCCGTCGCTGGGCCTGGCACCGATCATCATCCAGCAGATTTTCGACATCATCGAAATGCTGCGCAAGGACGGTGTGACGGTGTTCCTGGTCGAGCAGAACGCCAACCAGGCGCTGAAAATCGCTGACCGGGCGTACGTTCTGGAGAACGGCCGCGTCGTCATGCAAGGTACCGGTGAAGCACTGCTGACCGACCCGAAAGTACGCGAGGCGTACCTCGGCGGCTGATGCATGCACCCAACAAAAAAAACGGCCCTCGGGCCGTTTTTTTTGTGCCTGCGAAATCCCCCTGTAGGAGCTGCCGCAGGCTGCGATCTTTTGATCTTTGTTTTTAAGATCAAGATCAAAAGATCGCAGCCTGCGGCAGCTCCTACACGGGGTGTATTGTCAGTACGGGTTGCAGTGTTGCGCTACAGCGGTGGCCTGATCGACATACGGACGCGCCGGTTCAAGGTTCCACTCCAGTTTATTGCGCACCGGCTTGCCGTCGTAGGTTGCCGCCAGATGGCAGACCATCTGCCGACGCAACGAACCACCGTTGACGCTGTACTGGCGCCATTGCGAATCGTCTTTGTGCTTGTTGTACAACTCGGCAAACATCCGGTCAGTCTGGTCATCCTTGATCGCGCGGCCGCAAGCGGTCGGCACCACCGAGAGCGACCAGGTGTTCGGCCCCAGTTTCGGATCGGGACGTTGTACCCAAGTGCTCGATTCGATGTACTTCTCACAGAACTGTGGCGCCGCTGGCGTCGAGGTCTGGATGCACGAGAACGAGGCCTTGGCGACCGGGGTTTGCGGGAAATTGATCTTGATGATGTTGCGGTCCTTGCCGGTTTTGGCCTTGTAATCGCGCTGATTGGCCATGGCATCGTTCAAGCCGCGTTGGTCACTGTAGAAGAACGCCAGAATCGGCAGCTCGTCGGTTTTCGGATTGCCCAGGCGCAGCTCGGTCTGGGTTTGAAACTCGCGACTGTTGATGACTTTGCGCGCGCCCATGAAATTGCGGAAGGCATCGACACGCTCCTTGCTACTCATCGGATTGCGCATGTTGAAACCGCACTGCAACTGATCCTGTTGCCGGTTGTTGTTGTACTGGGTGAAGTGGGCGACCCAGCCGTTCGGGCTGCTGATCGGTGGTTTCATTGCCTGGCAGACCGCTTCCGTCGGCGCGGTGTTCTTGTTGTCGCCACAGCCACGGTCATTGCGAAAATCAGTCCAGGCATCGTTGGGAAACGCGCAGTAAACATGCACCGGCGTCTCGGGGTCGCGGATCAGATCTCTCGGCGTAATCAAGTAGCCGTTTTGCGTACTCATGCCCGGGTCTTCATAGCTGATGCCGTCAGCGCGCATATACGAAGCGGCGAATGTTCCCAGTTCCACGGCTTTCGGGCTGGGATTCCACACATCCCATTTCTGCCCCTTGGCCGGATCGGCGCGGTGGGTGCCACGCACCAGTAGTCCCGAGCAGTCCGAAGCGGGGTCCTGCCCGCAACTGTCGACGGTTTTGTTGTACAGACTTTCGACCTTTTTCAGCGTCTCTTCGCAAGATTCGGCACTGGCCCATGTCGCGTGCAACAGCAGCGGCAACATCAGCAATGGAGCAGTCCTGATCAGACGTTTTTTCATGGCTTGCATCTCCTTGATTAGCCAACACACTCAGCGAGGAACAGGGTTGCAACCGGCGGCCCGGGTGTCGGCGTCCGACAACGCCGGCCGGAACGGCTCAAGATTCCACGGCGTCTTGTTGCGATAGTTGGCCAGGACGCAACCCAATTGCTGGCGCATGCTGCCGGCCGACGTTTCGTTGTCGCGCCAGTTGCTGTCTGCGCCCTTGAGTGCGAACAGTTGCGCGTAGATCGCGCCGAGTTGCTCGTTGGGCAAGGCACGCCCCGCCGCCGTGGGCACGATGCTCAGGCTCCATTCATCCTTGCGGGTGCCGGGGTCGTAACGTTTGACCCAGTCAGCGGAGGCGATGTATTGCGGTGACGCGGCAGCCGCGGGATTGCAACCGGCCTTCGCTGTTTCCTGCGGGCTGACAGCGGGACGGAAGGGTTCCAGATTCCATTCGGTTTTGGCCGGATAGTTTTGCACCAGACAGGTTAGTTGCTGGCGCATGCTGCCCGCCGACTTCTCGTTGTCGCGCCACTGGCTATCAGCCCCCCGCAGCGCGAGCAGTTCCTGATACACCGCCTCCTGATTGCTGGCCTGGTTCGCCTTGCCCTGGGCGGTCGGCGTGACGCTGAGCGACCATTCGTTTTTCTTGCTGCCGGGGTCGTAGCGCTCGATCCAGGTGGCGCTGGCGATGTATTTCGAGGTTGGCGCAACCACCGGCGGCTGGGAATCGCCCGCCACCGTCAGATCGATCGCCTGATCGGCAGCGACGAAGCTGAAACGCTGTTCGGCGGGCTTGGTGAAATCCAGTCGCAGGATCGGCACGCTGTAGCCTTGCGCCTGAAGTTTCTTCTGGAAATTGCGCGCGCTGTTCAAACCGTTCTCGGGTTTGGGTGGCGCCTGATCACCGCGGGTGGCGAAATTCTGCGTGCTGTTGACGTTGTAGATGAAGGCATCGATGTACTTCATGTTTTCGCTGCCATCGTTGGTCGCAGTGGCGTTTTTCAACATGAACTCGTTGACCTGGGCACTGAAGGCAAAGGGGTCCTTGTTGGTGGTGCTTGGCCGCGACTCGTGTACCCGGATCATCGCGTTCCAGTCACTGGGTTTTTCCGCGTTCCACGAGCATTGGCCGTATTGAATCGGCCCCTTCATCAAGCCGGTGTATTTCTGCGTCCACTGCTCGGCAGTGCTGACCCCGGCCTCGGCACAGGTACCGTAGGCCAGTGCCGCATTGCGATTGTTCATCGCCGCCTGTGCGGCACGCGGCGGTTCACGGCTGTCGAAGAAGCCGCAGCCATACCACTTGCGCTCCGGCCCGGTACCGCCATCGAAGGCGTAGATGCAGGTAAAGCCCTGCTCTTTGACCGGCAGATTCAAAGCCGCCGCATCCGAGGGCGTGCGCAGGATGAAACCGGCCGGATGGATAAGGATTCGCGTACTCAGATCCTTACGAATCCATGAGTAGGACGTCGCGCCAATCTTGATCGCGTAAGGACTGTAATCCCAAGGATTGAAAGGCCCGTCATTGACCATGCGCAGCGTCACGCCGCTGCAATAGTAGAGACCACGCGCCGCACCGGTATCGGGTTCCTGGCACGCGTCCTTTAGGGTGTTGTAGTTGTGGTTGATGCGTTTGAGCGTGTCCTGCGGATCGGCTTGCGGCTGGGCGTAAACCGGGGAGAACAGCAAAGGCAGCGTGCAGGCCAGAGCAAACGATGAAGTCTTGCGCGACAGCACAGCGCAGACTGAGCGATCCTTCGTCATGAGATACCGTCCTGGTAAATCGGCCTGTCGGAGTGGCCGTTGAAGTGACTATAGAACACTGCCGGCAACTCGGATAAATCACTGTAGGAGCTGCCGCAGGCTCGGGCCGCGATCGGACGATCTTTTGATATTGATTGCGTGGGTAAAAAGCCAGATCAAAAGATCGTCCAATCGCGGCCCGAGCCTGCGGCAGCTCCTACAGGGGTTTGTATTATTTGGAAAAATTTTGCGCTCAGTTGAGACTGAGGCGTCAGGTGGAACAAAAAACGGCGTTCTGGCCATTTTTTGTGTCTTTCAATATCTGATCTCAGGCTCATGCATGTGCGCGCAAAAAATCGAGTACATCCTTCACGGTCTTGACTTTCTCTGCGTCCTGATCTGGAATTTCAATTCCGAACTCCTCTTCCAAATCTAGAATCAGTTCAACGGCATCGACCGAATCCACGTTCAGGTCTTCAATAAAACGGGAAGACAGCACAACTTTTGCTTCATCTTTATCCAAGCGAACAGCAATAACACTCGTCAGTCGCGACTCAAAATCACCCATATCAAACCTCGCTTATTAATTATCTGAAACGCTCGGTTTTGAATATATCCAGCAAACTAAAAACATCCAACTGTCAGAAATAACAGTCCTTTATGACCATTCGCGATTACCCACAGTTATTTATTCCGACGAGAACATAAGACAGACGTCGCAGATCTGAAACCACCTGAAATCAATGATAAAAAACAGTCTCTGTAGGAGCTGCCGCAGGCTGCGATCTTTTGATCTTGATTGCGTGGGTAAAAAGCCAGATCAAAAGATCGCAGCCTGCGGCAGCTCCTACAGGGGGTTTTGGATTATTTGGGGGAAATTTGCGGTGGGCTGTAACGCATCGTCGACTGGGTTCTCTAGAGGGGTAAGCAAGCGCAAATCGCTTGTACAAACCCTGACAAGACTGGAGAAACATCATGACTGCTACCACCCGCACCCTGTCCGCCACCGCCCTGGTTCTGGCCCTCGGTTCTGCCCTGAGCATGGCCGCTGTCTCCACCGCCCACGCCGCCGACGACATGGAAAAATGCTTCGGCGTGGCCATGAAAGGTCATAACGACTGCGCCGCAGGTGCAGGCACCACCTGTGCCGGCACGGCGAAAATGGATTACCAGGCCAACGCCTGGAAACTCGTGCCGAAAGGCACCTGCGCCACCACCGAAAGCAAGACCTCGCCGACCGGTTTCGGCCAGATGGAAGCCTTCAAAGCCAAATCCTGATCCCCGGTCTGCCTGGGTGACGATCATGTCCAACGCCCATCAATCTGCCCTCCCCCGCACTCAGGCAGCCCGCGCCGAGCTCCCGCCGCGTGCGGGGCTGGGGCTCAAGAGCGAGCACTTTGCGCAAGTGCTCGGTTCGCCACCGGACCTCGGTTTCTTCGAGGTCCACGCCGAAAACTACATGGTCGACGGCGGCCCGTTTCATCATTTTCTGGGTTTGATTCGTCAGCAGTATCCGCTGTCGCTGCACGGCGTCGGGTTGTCCATCGGTGCTGAAGGGCCGCTGGATAAAGACCATCTCAAGCGTCTTGCCGAGCTGATTCGGCGCTATCAACCACAGTCTTTTTCCGAACACCTGGCCTGGTCGAGCCATGGCCCGGTGTTTCTCAATGATCTGCTGCCATTGGCCTACGACGCGCCGACGCTGAACCGTGTCTGCGCGCATATCGATCAGCTGCAGGACAGCCTCAAACGTCCCATGCTGTTGGAGAATCCGGCGACTTATCTGGCGTTTCAGCGCTCGACCATCGATGAGCCGGAGTTCATCGCCGAGGTCATCCGCCGAACTGGCTGCGGCCTGTTACTCGACGTGAACAATGTCTACGTGTCGTGCATCAATCATCAGCGCGATCCGCTGGCTTACCTCGACGCACTGCCGCTGCATCGCGTCGGCGAGATTCATCTGGCCGGATTTGCCGAAGATTCCGACAGCCCCGGTGAACGCCTGCTGATTGACGATCACGGTGCACCGATCGATCAAGCGGTGTGGGATTTATACCGGCAAGTGCTGAAACGCATTGGCCCGGTGGCCACGCTGATCGAACGTGACAATCAAGTGCCGGCGTTCGATGTGCTGCTGGCCGAAGCGCAGCAAGCCGATCACTTATTGCTGCAAGCCAGGGGGCGCGCATGAGTACGCACAGCGCTTTCGCTGCCGCGCTCATTGACACGCGGCTTCCCTGCCCCGACGGCTTGTGCAGTGCCAGCGGCGCCGATCCGGCCAGGCGCTTCGCGGTGTATCGCAACAACGTGCAAAGCTCGCTGATCAACGCGTTGGCCGACAGTTATCCGGTGATCAGGCAATTGGTCGGCGAGGAATTCTTTCGGGCGATGGCGGCCGTTTTCTTACAGGTCCAGCCGCCGCAAAGTCCGCTGATGAGTCGTTACGGCGAAGATTTCGCTGACTTCGTTGCCGCGTTCGAGCCGGCGTCCAGCGTGCCCTATCTGGCCGATGTCGCGCGCCTTGAGCGTTTGCGCACCTGTGCTTATCACGCGGCCGATGCGTTACCGGTGCGGGCGGAAGAAATCACTGCCGCACTTACCGATCCGCATTCCCTGAGCGCCCTGAGTGTCGAGTTGCATCCGTCGTTGCATCTGTTCGACTCACCCTGGCCGACGGTCGCGATCTGGGCAGCGCATCAACGGCAAGCAACGCTCGCGGGCATCGACTTGCAGCAAGCACAGCACGCGCTGGTGCTGCGCAACCATCTCGTCGTTGAAGTGTTTGTCATCGAGCCCGGCGCCAGCACGTTTATCCGCCATCTCATCGATGGCCTGCCATTACTGGCGGCAGCTGGACACAGCCCACCCTTCGATCTCGCACAAACCCTCGGCTTGCTGATCGCGCACAACGCCATCACCCACTTGAGCAACAAGGAATCGCCATGAACAACCTCATCGTCCGCGCCATCGCGCTGCTGGAAAAAATCCCCCACAGCCTGATCGCCTTCATCGCACGGTTTTCGATTGCTGCGGTGTTCTGGAAGTCTGGGCAGACCAAGGTCGAAGGATTGGCCATCGACCTGATCGACGGCACCTTTCAACTGGGTTGGCCACGACTGGCGGACTCGACGATTCCGCTGTTCAAGAGCGAATACCATGTGCCACTGCTGTCGCCGGAAATCGCCGCGCATATGGCCGCGTTCGCCGAACACTTCTTTCCAGTATTGATCCTGATCGGTTTTGCCACGCGATTTTCGGCGTTGGCATTGCTGGGTATGACCCTGACGATTCAGCTGTTCGTGTATCCGGATGCCTATCCGACTCACGGCACCTGGGCGGCGGTTTTACTGTATTTGATGGCGACTGGGCCGGGCAAATTGTCGATCGATCATCTGATCGCCAGACACTACAACCGCTGATATCCGTGATATCCGTGATATCCCTGATATCCCTGTAGGAGCTGCCGAAGGCTGCGATCTTTTGATCTGGTTTTTTACAAGCCAGATCAAAAGATCGCAGCCTTCGGCAGCTCCTACAGGGCATGGTTTACAGGGAATGGGTTAGAGGGGGAAGGGATGTTCAGCGCTGGAGGCGATCCAGGGCCTCGCCGCTGCGCTTGAACCAGCCGATCAGATAGTCTGCCAGTACCTGCGTACGTTTCGGCAATCCGCCCTGATACGGATGCACCAGGTACATCGGCATGCGCCGGGTCTGAAAGTCGCGCAGCAGCCATTTCAATCGGCCGTCAGCCAATTCCGCTTGCAGCAGGTACGACGGCAATCGGGCGATGCCGGCGCCGGACAGTGCTGCTTTCTTGAGCAGGCTGTAATGGTTGCTGGCGAACGGCCCGGACACGCGTACCCGCAACAATTCGTGCTGCTGGTGATACAGCCATTCTTCGCGACCACTGTAGTGACTGTTCAGCAAGCAGCGATGCTCGGCCAGCGCCTGCGGCATGATCGGTTCACCGAAACGCTCAAGATACGCCGGGCTCGCGCAGGTCATTTCCTGCCAGGCCAGCAGCGGTTTGGCCACCAGCCGCTGATCGTTGGCGACCTCGGAACGAATCGCCAGATCAAACCCGTCCCGCGACAGATCGCGATAGCTGTTATTCAGCTCCAGCTCGATCTGTACCTCCGGGTATTTCTGCGAGAACTCCAGCAGCAAGCCATCGAAGAAGGTTTCCCCCAGCGACACCGGCACCGTCATGCGCACCGGTCCGGCCATGTCGTCCTTCAGGCGCGCCAATGCCTGACGGGCCTTTTCCACCTGAACCACCAACGCTTGCGCCTGCGGCAGAAGCGCCGCGCCTGCCGCCGTCAGGCTCAAGCGGCGCGTGGTGCGCTGCAGCAACACCACGGAAAACTGCGCTTCGAGCTGGCTGATGCGCTTGGACAACTGGCCCTTGCTACAGCCCAATTGCTGCGCAGCCAGGGTGAAACTGCCAGCCTCGATCAACACAGCGAACGCCGCCAGATCATCCATTTCGCTCACGGATTGTTTCCATTTGAAAACCAAAGGTTGCCTATTAGTGCGCTTATCCGCAGAAAAAACCACTCTAGACTGAAACCTCGTTCAATCACTTGAGGTACAGCTCGATGAAAATTCTGTTGATAGGCGCTGGCGGCACCATCGGTTCGGCCGTGGACAAAGAATTGTCGCAACGTCACGAAATCATCCGCATCGGTCGTAACAGCGGTGATCTGAATGTCGATATCAGCGACAGCGCGTCAATCCGCAAGCTCTTCGAGAAAACCGGCAAGTTCGATGCGCTGATCTGCGCCGCCGGCAACGTGACCTTCGCGCCGCTGGATGAGATGACTGGAGACAGCTTCGCCCTCGGCCTGAAGGACAAGCTGATGGGCCAGGTCAACCTGCTGCTGATCGGCCGGGAATTCGCCAATGACGGTGCTTCGTTCACCTTTACCACCGGCGTGCTCAGCCATGATCCGATTCGCAGTGGCGCATCGGCGGCGCTGGTCAACGGCGCAATCGACAGTTTTGTTCGTGCGGCAGCCATTGAATTGCCGCGCGGTCTGCGGGTGAACTCGATCAGCCCGACCGTGTTGCTGGAGGCTATGGGTAAATATGCGCCGTACTTCCGTGGGTATAGGCCGGTTCCGGCGGCGGATGTGGCCCTGGCTTATGCGAAGAGTGTTGAAGGCTTGCAGACGGGTCAGACGTTTCACGTTGGTTAAGATCAAAGGATCGCAGCCTGCGGCAGCTCCTACAGGGGCATGTCGGGGGTTGCGATCTTTGGCATTTTGCCGACGGTCTTCATAACCCGGTGTACGCGTTTCCATGTAGGAGCTGCCGCAGGCTGCGATCTTTTGCATTTGACCCGGCGGGCTGCGTAACCCGGTGTACGCGTTTCCATGTAGGAGCTGCCGCAGGCTGCGATCTTTTGCATTTGACCGGCAGGCTGCGTAACGTGGCGGCACTTGTCTGGAGAGCCGAAGATGCGTGTTGCCCGTTCGTTAGTCCTTGTTGCCCTGCTGCCGTTGTTTGCCGCCTGCCAGTTGTTCGATGGCCAGCGAGAAAGTGCTTCGCACGTCGGGCAGACGCGGATGCAGGGGCAGCTGACCGCCGCTGACGGCAAACTGGTGTTCCAGCCGTGTCAGGATCAGCGCCAACTCGTCGTCAATGACATCGGTGGCACCAGCATTCTGCAGGAAGCTGCTACCTTGGCCGACGAGCAAGGCAAATTGTTCGCCGATGTTCGCGGCAAAGTTGCCGGCGATCGACTCGACCTGACTCAGCTGTATCGTGTCGAACGCTCCGGCACCGCCTGCGATGATCCGAATTTCAAACTGCTGATTCTGCGCGCCAGCGGCCACGGTCCTGAGTGGAACGTAAAAGTCAGCGGCAAAGGCATGGTCATCGACCGTGAAGGCCAGCCGCCACTCGCCGTACCTTATGTTGAAGAACAACTGGGTGATGGACGCTTCAACCTCAGCAGCGAAGCCAACAACCAGCGCATCGAATTGTGGGTCGCGCCGCAGCGCTGCGTCGACAACAGCACCGGCAGCGTGCAGCACATGAGCGCCGAACTGCGTATCGACGGCCAGGTGCAGCGCGGTTGCGGGTATTTCGGCGGATCGCGCAACGACTGAGCGTTTTAGCCTCACCGGATCCGGCCTTTGCGGCTTATAATCGCGGCCTTCAAACGCCCTGGCGCAGTTGTGCGCCCCGCGAACCCGGATCCTCGCCATGTTACGAATCACTGAACTCAAGCTGCCAATCGACCATCCCGAAGAAGACCTGCGCCCTGCCATCGTGCAGCGCCTGGGCATCGCCAGCGATGATCTGCTCGATTTCACCTTGTTCAAGCGCAGCTATGACGCGCGCAAAAAGTCCTCCGAACTGTGCTTCATCTACACCATCGACCTCGAAGTGCGCGACGAGGCCAAGGTGTTGGGCAAGTTCGCCGACGACCGTAACGTCAACGTGGCGCCGGATGTCAGCTACAAATTCGTCGGTGAAGCACCAAGCGATCTGAGCCAGCGCCCGATCGTCGTCGGTTTCGGCCCGTGCGGGATCTTCGCCGGCCTGTTGCTGGCGCAAATGGGCTTCAAGCCGATCGTCCTCGAACGCGGCACCGAAGTCCGTCAGCGCACCAAGGACACTTGGGGCCTGTGGCGTAAAAGCGTGCTCAACCCCGAGTCCAACGTGCAGTTCGGCGAAGGCGGCGCGGGCACGTTCTCCGACGGCAAGCTGTACAGCCAGATCAAGGACCCGAAATTCCTTGGCCGCAAAGTCCTGCACGAGTTCGTCAAGGCCGGCGCGCCGGAAGAAATCCTCTACGTCAGCAAGCCGCACATCGGTACGTTCCGTCTGACCGGCATGGTTGAAAACATGCGCGAGCAGATCCGCGAACTGGGCGGCGAAGTGCGCTTCCAGGAACGCGTCACCGACGTGCTGATCGAAGACGGCCAGCTGGTTGGCGTCGAACTGGCCAGCGGTGAAACCCTGCATTCGAAACACGTGGTTCTGGCCCTCGGCCACAGTGCCCGTGACACTTTCCGCATGCTTCACAGCCGTGGCGTATTCATGGAAGCCAAGCCGTTTTCAGTGGGTTTCCGTATCGAACACCCGCAATCGCTGATCGACCGCGCGCGCTTGGGCAAATACGCAGGACACCCGAAACTGGGTGCCGCCGACTACAAACTGGTGCACCACGCCAAGAACGGTCGTTCGGTCTACAGCTTCTGCATGTGCCCGGGCGGCACCGTGGTCGCGGCGACTTCCGAGCCGAACCGCGTGGTCACCAACGGCATGAGCCAGTACTCGCGTAACGAGCGCAACGCCAACTCCGGCATCGTCGTCGGCATCACCCCGGAAGTCGATTATCCGGGCGGCCCGCTGGCGGGGATCGAATTGCAGGAACGTCTGGAATCCCATGCGTTCATCCTTGGCGGCAGCGATTACAAGGCGCCGGCGCAACTGGTTGGCGACTTCATCAACGACATTCCTTCGACCGAACTGGGCGAAGTCGAGCCTTCGTACAAACCGGGGGTTGCGCTGGGCGATCTGGCCCTGGCGCTACCGGACTTTGCGATTGAAGCGATTCGTGAAGCGCTGCCGGCGTTCGAGAAGCAGATTCGCGGTTACTCGCTGCACGATGCGGTGTTGACCGGGATTGAGACGCGCACTTCGTCGCCGCTGCGCATTACGCGGAACGAGACGCTGCAGAGCATGAACGTGAAAGGCTTGTTCCCGGCCGGTGAAGGCGCGGGTTACGCGGGCGGGATTCTGTCGGCGGGTGTGGACGGGATTCGCATCGCAGAAGCCGTGGCGCGCGACATCCTCGGCCTGACTGACTGATCAGCATTAGCTGACCCAATACAAAACCCTGTGGGAGCGAGCCTGCTCGCGAAAGCGGTATTTCAGACAACATTGATGTTGAATGAGATGCCCCCTTCGCGAGCAGGCTCGCTCCCACATTGGTTTTTGTATTCAGCTTCAGATATTGGCGCGTAGCACTGAAGTCGGCAGCGCTTCACCACGCTCGGCACTCGCCGCCACTGCCTCGATCAACCCAGCCAACTCGTACCCCTGAGCCTTCAGCCAAGCCTGATCGTAATAGGTGTCGGCATAGCGTTCGCCGCCATCGCACAGAATCGCCACGATCGACCCCGACTCCCCCGCCGCTTTCATCTGCTGCGCCGCCATCAGTGCACCAATCAGATTGGTCCCGCTCGACCCGCCAACATGCCGACCCAGGCGCTGCGCCAGATAATGCATGGCCGCCAGCGACAAGGCATCCGGCACTTTGACCATCGCATCGATCACTTTGGGCAGGAACGACGCTTCGACGCGCGGCCGGCCAATGCCTTCAATGCGCGAACCGCAATCCAGGCGCAGACTGGCGTCGCCAGTCTGGTAGTAGTCGAAAAACACCGAACGCTCGGCATCGGCGCACAACACGCGGGTGCAATGCTGGCGATAGCGCACGTAACGGCCGAGGGTCGCGGTGGTGCCACCGGTGCCGGGGCTGGAAATCAGCCAGCTTGGCTCGGGATGCTTTTCGTAACGCATCTGCTGGAAGATCGACTCGGCGATGTTGTTGTTCGCGCGCCAGTCGGTGGCTCGTTCGGCGTAAGTAAACTGGTCGATGAAATGGCCGCCATGTTCGCGGGCCAGACGCTCGGATTCGGCGTAGATCTGCGTCGGATCGTTCACCAGATGACTCTGGCCGCCATAGAAGGCAATCTGCGCGATCTTCTCTTTGGAAGTGGTTGCCGGCATCACCGCAATGAACGGCAGGCCGAGCATCCGCGCGAAATACGCTTCGGAAATCGCCGTCGAACCGCTGGACGCCTCGATCACCGGCGCACCCGGTTTCAACCAGCCGTTACACAATGCATAGAGAAACAGCGAGCGCGCCAGCCGGTGCTTGAGGCTGCCGGTCGGGTGGCTCGACTCATCCTTGAAATACAACTCGACGCCTGCAAAACCCGGCAGCGGCAAAGGAATCAAGTGGGTGTCGGCGCTGCGCTGGAAGTCCGCCTCGATAATGCGGATGGCTTCGCGGGCCCACTGTCGGTTGTCGCTCATGGTGATGGTTCTCGTTGAATCGGGCAGGAGATCGGCCTCTATGAAGGCTCATTCATCAGCTTAGGAAAAAACCTACATCGCGCACAGGTACAGCTGAGTCTCAATATGTCAGGCAACTGCTAGGCTCACCGTGGCTTGGGCCAGACACCTTGTAACGACATATAACAAAAAAGAATATAACTTTTGTTTTAACAACTAACAGTACGGGTTAGGGTGTCCCACCTTTTTGACGATTCGATGGAGAGCGACCTTGCCTCTGCGTAGCACTTTCACGCGTTTCTTTCAGTTGGAAGCTGCCAGCGGTCTGTTATTGATCGCCGCGGCCATCCTGGCTCTGATTATCAACAACTCGCCACTGTCGTGGCTGTACACCGGCCTGCTCGACACCCCCGTGGTGGCGCAGATCGGTGCGTTGAAAATCGGTAAACCCTTGCTGCTGTGGATCAACGACGGCCTGATGGCGATGTTCTTCCTCCTCATCGGCCTGGAAGTGAAGCGCGAAGTCCTTGATGGTCAGTTGTCCAAACCCTCGCAAATCGTCCTGCCCGGTGCCGCAGCGATTGGCGGCATGCTGGTGCCGGCGCTGATCTACTGGTTTCTCAACCGTGACAACCCGGCGGCATTGGGCGGCTGGGCGATCCCGACCGCCACCGACATCGCCTTCGCCCTCGGCGTGCTGGCCTTGCTCGGCAAGCGCGTTCCGGTATCGCTGAAACTGTTCCTGATGACCCTGGCGATCATCGATGACCTCGGCGCCATCGTGATCATCGCGATCTTCTACTCCGGCGAACTCTCGACCTTGTCGCTGGGTCTGGCGGCAGCATGTATCGCGGCGCTGGTGGCGATGAACCGGCTCGGGGTGGTCAAACTCGGGCCGTACATGATCATCGGCCTGATCCTTTGGGTTTGTGTACTCAAGAGCGGTGTCCATGCAACGCTGGCGGGTGTCACGTTGGCCTTCTGCATCCCGCTGCGCACGAAAAACGCCGAGCCGTCGCCACTGCTGACCCTCGAACATGCGCTGCACCCGTGGGTGGCTTACGGCATTCTGCCGCTGTTCGCCTTCGCCAACGCCGGCCTGTCGCTGAGCGGCGTCACCGTCGAAAGCTTCACTCACCACGTGCCAATGGGCATTGCGGTTGGGCTGCTGCTGGGCAAGACCGTCGGCGTGTTCGGCCTGACCTGGCTGGCCGTGAAGATCGGCATCGCCACCCTGCCCCAAGGCGCCAACTGGGGCCAAGTGCTGGGCGTGGCGATCCTGTGCGGCATCGGCTTCACCATGAGCCTGTTCGTCGGCTCGTTGGCGTTTGAACCGGGTGTGAGCGATTACGCCGGGATGGACCGGATGGGGATTTTGACCGGGTCGATTCTGGCGGCGCTGATTGGTTATGCGGTGACGGCGGCGGCGAGTCGCCGAAACACAGTACTGAATCCTGCGTAGAACACCTGTGGCGAGGGGATTTATCCCCGTTGGGCTGCGAAGCGGCCCCCGCTTTTAAATTAAGAACTGGGGACTGCTGCGCAGTCCAACGGGGATAAATCCCCTCGCCACAAGTGCCGCCATACTGATACACAGCGACTAATCCCCACGTCTTTAGAGACGCGTCCTACAGCCACCATTTTCCTGCTTCGTTAACGTTGCGCAGCCCTTTGCGAAGGGCTGTCGATGGATGAACGAAAGGACGATCAGTGGCTGGCAACAAGGACATTCCCCGGGTTCCCAACCCACCGCAAGGCGACGGGCATCACGTCACTTACCGCTACATGACGGCCACTGAACTGGCCGAGCGCGACGCCAGACAAAATGCTTACGACGCCATGCTGGCCCGACAGGATGCTTTCGAGCGCAGCCGTGAGGTGGCGGTCAAAAAAACCGATCCCGTTCGCGCTGGCTGCGTATTCGCCAAGTCCTGCAAATTGCCGGATGCGATTATCGATTACTCCAGTCCTTCGGGGATGGTGCCGACTGACAGCCTGAAGGATTACGGCGAGCTGATTTTGCTGGGCGCTCGTGAGGCCGATGAAACCGGCGCAGTTCCTCTCAAGAAAATCGGTGCAACCGCTATTCCGGCTGGATTTGGCAGTCTGGCTCTGGCGGGGTCGATGTTTGAAGCACTGCCCGCTGCTGTATCAAGCGCGGCTGTTGCACCTTTGGTTGGTTTGGTTGCGCTGTTCATGCCCTCGAGTCTTGGTGACAGCGCGCTCTATACCGACGATCAACTGCGTGGACTTGAACAGGCGCGAACGCGTGTTCGGTTGAGGGTCGAACAGCAGGCCGACGGCAGTCTGAGGGGCTACGGCTTTTACACCGGCAAGAATCGCGACTGGGAAATGGTTGAGGTCGTGCAATTCAGCGAGCGCGGCAGTCAATTCATTGCTGACTTGGGCGAAGGCGTCGAACTGATCTGGACGCCTGCTGTGGATGGCTCAGACATCCTCGGCATCCCCGCGCTGGAGGTTGCACCGCAAGCGCCGCATATCTGGGTGTATCCACCGACGAAAGCGGCGGACGGGATTCTGGTCAACCCGGTTTATCCGCCGGAGTACCGGGATTTCATTTTGGTGTTTCCACCTGGCTCGTTGGTTCAGCCGGTATATATAGTCTTAAACGTTCCTAAAGATTTCAAATACCACCCCGCCCCTATTTCGCTGCCGGCCTTTCCAGACGTGAAACCTGCACCACTGAAAACCTCCGTTCGCGGTGGAGGAAAAAAGCGAAGACGTTGGAAAGATGCATCGGGGAAAATTTACGAATGGGACTCTCAGCATGGCAAGGTTGAGATGTACACCAAGCAAGGAAAACATCTTGGAGAATACGACCCGAAAACAGGGAAACAAACAAAGCCTGCCGATTCCACAAGGAGAGTAGAAAAATGAAGCATGTAATAGAGGTATTCGATCGAAAGACTGAGAATTTGCTCCTGACCGTAGAGATCGCGGCGCATCACGAGGAAGCATTGAAGGCGCTGATGAATTGGCAACAACCTGAAGATGAGTTCGATGGCTCTGATTTAGACGAAGAGCAGATCAAAATTTTGGAGGACTGGACTGGAGAAAAGCTCTTGGACGCAACTCATATAGTTCAGTTGGTATGCATCGAATGACTTATGGCAACTTCAAGCTGAATCACACCGTCGAGGCATTTAATAAACGCACAGCTCGGTTAGTTTTCGAGATCCCCGTTCCAGATGGAAACATTGAGCGGCTCAGAGTAATCATGCATTGGGTCAATCCCGAAGACGAAATCTTTGGCTATGACCTCGACCAAGAGCAGATAAAGCAATTGGAAGCTTTAATCGGTCGATCTTTCTACGACTCTAAATACAATTTTCAAATGGGTTGTTATGGAAGCGAGTAAATATCCTAAAAAAAAACCCGACCAGTCACCTGATCGGGGTTTTTCTTTACCCTACATCTCGCTTAGTGCGAAACGCGGCTGGTCCCGCCAACGGTGGAGATGCGCACGCGCTCGCCAACGCGGAACACTTCATTCTCCTGAACCTGCTGCACATAGGCGCGCATGCTGCCGTCGTCTTCACGTACGGTGATTTCCACACCTTGCGTACGGGTCAAGCCTTCTTCAGTCGCCGAACCAATCAAGCCACCCGCCACCGCACCGATGACCGCAGCAACGATGCTGCCCTTGCCACCGCCGATCGCGCTGCCGCCGACGCCGCCAACTGCCGCACCGGCGATGCCGCCGATCGGGGTCTTGGTGCCTTCGATTTTGACCGGGCGCAGCGATTCGATGGTGCCCATGCGAATCGTCTGCACGCGACGTGCTTCGTCACGGGAGTAGGAGTCACCGGTCAGGCTCGATTGGCAGCCGGTAAGCAACATCGCCATCGTGGAAAAGGAAGCAACCAGCAGAACAGACTTACGCATAGCATCAACTCCAAAAGAACATATATTCATTAAACTCCGTGGCTTGACGCCTGTCACGACGCAGCCCGGACAAATTCGCTTTCATTCAGGCACGGTACAGACGCCTGCACGCTTTCGCTCACATAGCCCCTACAGTAGCGCCAAATTGGCAAACCTGCGCCACCGAGGCCAAGGATTTTCATGGATTACTTCATCATCGTCGTCACCACTGCCGCCGGTTTGTACTTCCATTGGTGGTTGTACAGACGGATCAAACGCTGGATGGATCGCGACCTGGCGCTGTCACTGGCCGGCAAGGATGAGGGCAAACGTGCCTTCATGCTTGACCAGTTGGCGCACGCTCAGGCGCAGAAGATCAAGCGCCGGGATCTGCCGAAGTGGCTTGAGGCCGCGTCAGCAGGCTATCCCGCTCGGTAGACTGTTCAGGGTGCCAGACGTTCAAGAATCCAGTCAGCGCCCTGCACACGGTAGTTGAGGCGATCGTGCAGACGGCTTGGACGGCCCTGCCAGAACTCGATGCGCTCCGGCAGCAAGCGGTAACCGCCCCAGTGTTCCGGGCAGTCGGGCTGGGTGTCGGAAAAGCGCCGCTCGGTTGCCTTGAGCAGATCTTCCAGTTCACCGCGCCCGTCGATCACCCGACTCTGCGGCGATGCCCAGGCACCGAGACGGCTGCCCAGCGGCCGCACCTGATAATACGCATCGGACTCTTGCGGCGTGACCTTCACCACGCGCCCTTCGATGCGCACCTGGCGCTCCAGGGTTGGCCAGAAAAAGGTCATGGCGGCAAACGGATTGGCCGCCAGTTGCTGGCCCTTGGCGCTGTCATAGTTGGTGAAGAACGTGAAGCCCTGCTCGTCCAGGCCCTTGAGCAGCAGAATGCGGCAATGCGGACGCCCGTCGGCATCGACCGTGGCCAGGGTCATGGCGTTGGCTTCAACCGGCGCCTGTTCGGTTTTCACCGCGTCGGCAAACCACTGGTGAAACAGCGCAAACGGCTCGGCCGGGGCTTGCGCCTCGGTCAGGCCATCGCGGGTGTAATCACGACGCATATCTGCCAGAGCCTGGGTCATGGCGCATTCCTTTTCGTTAGCGGATCACTTTTTGGTGGTATCGGTCGCGGCGACTTTCTTGTCGGTCGCGGCCGCTTTGGCTGGCGTGGTTTTCTTCGCTGGAGCCTTGGCTGGAGCTTTTTTCGCCGGAGCCTTGGCTGCGGCTTTCTTGGCCGGAGCTTTTTTGGTGGCCGGCACCGCCGCTTTTTTCGCTGCTGGAGCCGGGGTGACCGGTTTGGCGACTGGCTTGACGTCTTGCGCGGCGACCATGGTCACTGGTTTCGGCGCTGGCATGTTGTACTTGCTCAGCAACGCCACCATGGTGTTTTGCGGGGTCACCAGCAGTTCGACGCGACGGTTCAGGGCGCGGCCTTCTACGCTGTCGTTGGCTGCGCGCGGGGCTTCGGAACCCATGCCGCGCAGCATCAGGCGATCACGCTGCAAACCGCTGAGGCGGAAGATCGCCGCAATGGCCTGGGCACGTTCCTGGCTCAGTTTGATGTTGGCCGGTGCGGCGCCACTCGAGTCGCTGTGACCGAGCACCAGAACGGCGGTTTTCGGGTCGGCTTCGAGGATTTTCGCTACACGGGTGAACGGGCCGAGTGTCACCGGCAGCAGCATGGCTGGACGATCCGGGTTGAACGAGCCTTCGACCGGCGCGGTGACCACCAGCACGTTTTCACGGCGTTCAAGTTGCAGATTGCTGTCCTTGACCGCTTCACGCAGGCGCGGCTCGTAGTCGTCGAGCCAAGCCTGGGTGACTTTTGGATCTGGCATCGGCACGGCTTGGGCGGTTGCTTGATCCTTGCCGCCGAACGGCCACCACCATTTGCTGCCGGTGTCGGCGTCAGCCTTGGCCACGGCGACCGGCTTCTTGGCTTCCGGTGCGACTTCAGCCTTCATGTCAGCCTTGGCCGCTGCATCATCGGAACCGAAAGGCCAGTACCAAGGATTGCTGCTTTCGGTTTTCGCCACCGGAGCAGTGGCGGCAGGTTTCAGTGGAGCTGGAACCGGTGCCGGCTCTTTGGCCGCCACTTTGTCGGAAGAACCGAACGGCCACCAACTGCCGCCGTCCGCATCGTTTTTCGGGGTCTGTGCACAACCGGTGATCGCTACACACAGGGCCAGGGCGAGGGTCTTTTTAGATGACATTGAAAATCCACAAAATGAAGTAATGAAAAATCAGAGCACTTTCGCCCGGATAAACAGCCGTTTTGAATCGAAAATCACGCCGAGGTTCCGACCCTGGAACTTCTAATGACGCTTTACAGACAAGTGGCAAGTACCCGCGCGAGTTTTTGCGCGCGCGGATCCATCAAAACGTAAGGCCCAAGGGTATTTGTCACAAAACCAAACGCGACATCATGCTCAGGGTCAGCAAAACCGATGGAACCGCCCGCCCCGGGATGACCGAATGCACGCGGGCCGAGGCCGTACGTGGCATTCGGCACGTCCGGTTGATCGAGCATGCAGCCGAGGCCAAAGCGGGTGTGGGTCAGCAACGTCTTGTCTTCGCCGAGGCTGTGTTCGCGGGTCAGCTCTTCGAGCATGTCGCTTTCGAGCAGGCTGCCGTCGAGGAGACCGGCGTAGAACCCGGCGAGACTGCGCGCATTACCGTGGCCGTTGGCCGCCGGTTGCTGCATGCGTCGCCATTCCGGTTTGTTGGTGCTGGTCAGCACCGACGGCGGATTGGTAAAAGCGCGGGTGGTCATGGCGGTCGGTTCGCGCATGGTCACTTGCAGCAGGCGTTGCGCGGCGGCGTCGCCGGCATTGCCTTTGCCACGAGCAATATGCGCGACACGGTGAAATTCTTCGTCAGCCAGACCGACATGGAAATCCAGGCCCAATGGCTTGGCCACGCGGGCGACAATCGATTCGCCCGGGCCACGACCGTCGGCGCGTCGGAGCAATTCGCCGACCAGCCAGCCGTAAGTGATCGCGGCGTAACCGTGACCCGTGCCCGGCGTCCACCACGGTGCTTCGGCGGCGAGCGCGTCGACCATGGTTTGCCAGTCGTAGAGGGCTTCTGGCGCCAGCAGTTCGCGCAGGGCCGGCAAACCGGCCTGGTGGCAGAGCAATTGGCGCAGGGTGACGGCTTCTTTGCCGGCAGCGGCGAATTCCGGCCAGTAGCGCGCGACCGGAACATCGAGTTGCAACTTGCCTTCAGCGACCAGTTGCAACGCAGTGACAGCGGTGAACGTCTTGGTGCAGGAGAACAGGTTGGCGATGGTGTCGCTGTGCCAAGCCTCGGCGCCATCCTTGTCGGCGGTACCGGACCAGAGGTCGACGACGGTCTCTGCGCCGACCTTGATGCACAGGGCTGCGCCGCGTTCCTGGGGATCGTCGAACAGTGCGGCGAAAGCCTCGCGCACTGCTTCGAATTGAAGCTCGTAATGTCCCTGAATCTGCACCCGCAACTCCCCCGCGACAACGCTCTACAAAGTGGCCCGCATTGTTCCAGCCCTTGAGGGATTTTGGAACAGCTGCGGGCCAGACGGTTAAAAGCAAAATCAAAAGATCGCAGCCTGCGGCAGCTCCTACATGGGATTGCGTTCCTTTGTAGGAGCTGCCGAAGGCTGCGATCTTTTAGCGTTTCAAACCTTAATGACCATTCCCCGAATGCCCACCCGCATACCCTGCCCCCGCGCCTTTGCCGGCCTCACCTTTGCGGCCGCCTTCGGCTTCGTGCACAGGGGCTTTCTGCGCTTGCTGAGCTAACTGATCAACCGCCTGCAAATTGCTTTTGCGCACGGTCTCGACAAAGCCTTGATACGGCAGATCCGTCACCCCGACCAAGCCGAAATGACCATTCTCGCCATCGAGCAGACGCCCGGTCACCGGTTGATCCAGATACTGGAACCAGTGCACGCCGACAATCGAAGGCTCGCTCAAGGCCTGCTTGAGGAAATTGGCGTAGGCCGGGCCACGATCTTCTTCTTTGCTCAGTTGCGTCACGCCGCCCCAGAACGGGCCGCGATCAGCGGAGCCGAAGTTGAACTCGGTAATCAACACCGGTTTGTCCAAGGCACCCAGCGCGGCAAAGTCATAACCATCCTGCGGTTTAAGCGTGTACATGTTGAAACTCAGCACATCGCAGTACTGCGCGCAGGACGCCACGGCTTCCGGAGTGCTGATGGCGAAGCGGCCACCGAGCAGCATCTGGTTGGGTGCGTGCCATTTCAGCGAGTCGGAAATGGTCTTGAAGTACGTGTCAGCGAAGACCTTCTGGAAATATTTGAAGTCGGCTTCGATTTCCGGGTGTTCCGGGTTCGGCAATGGTGGTTCGAAGCCTGGGTCTTCCATCAATTCCCACGCCGGCAGATCAATACCCCATGCCTTCGACAACCCGGCCTGATTGCGGTACTTGTCGCGCAGTTGCTTGAGAAACGCACGCTTGGCCGGCACGTCGGTGGTCATTTTCAGCGTGCCGTAGGCCAGCGCGTAACGCGATTTCGGGTCAGCGCCGGGACCGGCCCAGGCCAATTCGTTGTCGGCGTAATAGCCGATCAGCCACGGATCGTCGCGGTGATCGCGGGCAGCAATGGCCACGGCGCGCTCGGTGGCCATGGCGAAACGCGGGTCGAACGGATCGGGCATGCCGCCCCACCAGTCGCTGCCGGTGCTGATGCTGGTGTAGTCACCAACGATCGACAGCGGCAAGGTGTACGGCACCCGCTCGGCATCGCCCAGCTCAGGCGCGCTCCAGTTGCCGACCGTGTTGAAGCCCCAGGCTTGCAGGCGATCAAGCGTGTGGTTGGCCCACTGCGACTCATCAATTGTTGCTTTACACGGCGCGGAAGTCTTTTCGCTGGCCACTTGCACGGTTTCAGTCTTGGCGGCTTCGGCGACGCCAGACTTCGGCTCAGCCGGTACAGCGGCAGGTTCTGATGCCTTGGCGGCAGCGGTTTCAGCCGCTTCAGCTTTCGCCGCTTCAGCGACGCCGGATTTGCTTTCGCTGTCCGCTTTGCACGGTTCGCCGTACACACGCTGCAAGTTGGCGCCGTAGAAGTCATACCAACGCCCATTACCGTAGCCACGGCCCTGATCGGCGCCGTTGCCGCCACGGTTATCGCCTTCGCCAAAATGCCTGGCCAGTGGCTCGTCAGCTTTTGGCAGCGATTCAAACATGTACTCGCGACCGGCCACGTAGGTCTGGTTGACGTCCGGGCTGACGGTGTTGACGCCAAGGGAGTAGAACGGGTGCCCTTCAGGCGTCACCAGATACCAGCGGCCATCACGTTTTTCCGTACGGAAGAAGCCGCTGGCCTTGAACGCCGGGCCTTTGTTCCAGCCACCGAACTTGTCCAGCGAGGACTTCTCGCGCTCGGCCAGCCAGGTTTTCAGCTGTTGCTGTTCCTTGGCGGCGGCGGATTTCAGCTGTTCGTCATTGGCGACTTTTTCCGGCCATTTGCTGCGGGTCGATTGCCCGTAAGCGTCGACCAGATTGCCGTAAACAGCCTGGGTTACCGAGTCGCCGTCCTGAACACCGAAACGCTCGAGCAGCAAGCTCTGCGCGACTTTCGGCTGATCCATCGACAAGCTCACCGAGACCACCTGGCTGCGATCAATCTCACCGCTGCTGCTGGCGAGTAAAATACGCTGGCCATCGACGGTCATCGGCATCGGCGGCCCGGCCTTCATGCCCTGGCTCAACGGTGTCGAGGCGACCAGCGGCACCAGCAACGTCTGCGCAGGACCGGCCGGCAGATCGACGCGACTGACCAGCGTGCGGCCGTCATTGCTCTGAATGTGCACGTAAACGGTGACGGCCCAGTTCATCGCGCTCTGCAAACGCAGGGTCATCATCGCGGATTGCGACCAGTCCCAGGCACCGGTCTGCGGGGTCAGGCGCAGGGTCGGGCGGGCCACCGGGTTGAAGGTTACCCGGCGCAGCACTTCGCCTTCTGCCGTTTGCTCGGCGTTGGCTTGCGGCAGATCAGCGTTTTCGGTGGCAATTTTCACCACGTCGGCAGGGCGGACAAAGTTGAACAGGGTCTGCTGACCGGCGGGTGCCGCGAACAATGGCGCAGCGAAGATCAAGGCGAAAACGGCAGGCAACGAACGGCGAATCATAAGAACGGAGTTCTCCCTAGCGACCAACATTGGCCAATGGAAAAGCGATGGCAGAGAGATAGACAGCACGGCGGGCAAAACTGCCCACCGATGTCTCAGGATATTTCACGACGGAAGGGAGGCAACGCATTGAGGATCGCTTTGCCATAGCGCTGGGTGACCAGCCGCCGATCCAGCAAAGTGATGGTGCCGCGGTCTTCTTCGGTACGCAGCAGTCGCCCGCAGGCCTGCACCAGTTTCAGCGAGGCGTCGGGCACGGAGATTTCCATGAACGGATTACCGCCACGGGCCTCGATCCATTCCGACAGCGCCGCTTCGACCGGATCATCCGGCACCGAAAACGGGATCTTGGCGATCACTACGTGTTCGCAATACGCGCCCGGCAAGTCGACGCCTTCGGCAAAACTGGCGAGGCCGAACAGTACGCTGGAGTCACCGCCATCAACCCGCGCCTTGTGCTTGTTCAGGGTTTCCTGCTTCGACAGGTTGCCTTGAATGAACACTTGCTTGCGCCAGTCGCGGTCGAGGCCGTCGAACACGTCCTGCATCTGTTTACGCGAAGAAAACAACACCAGCGTGCCACGTGAGCCTTCGACCAGATCGGGCAACTCACGAATGATCGCTGCCGTATGCGCAGCGGCATCGCGTGGGTCGGCTTTCAGGTCCGGCACCCGTAACACACCGGCATCGGCGTGATGGAACGGGCTCGGCACCACGGCGGTGACGGCTTTTTTCGGCAGGCCGGCGCGCATGCGGAAGCGGTCGAAAGTGCCCAGCGCGGTCAGCGTTGCCGAGGTCACCAGACAGCCGTACGCCACGTTCCACAGGCTGCGACGCAAGGTTTCGGCGGCGAGGATCGGGCTGGCGTTGACCTCTATGTCGAACAACGAACCGCTTTCGGCGAGGGTCAGCCAACGCGCCATCGGCGGGCTGTCTTCCGGGTCCTCGGCGGTAAACGCGGTCCACAGCTCCCAGTTGCCCGACGCTCGGGACAACAGGCTGCCGAACAGCGGATACCACTCTTCGGCCTGATTGCTGGCGATGCCGATGTTGACCTCGCCGTCCATGCCTTCCTTGAGCAGGTCGGTCAGACGCGTGAACAGATCGTTCAAGCGCGAGAAACCTTTCTTCAGCTCGATGCCCATTTCGCGCATGTGTTCAGGAATCACCCCGGCGACGAAACGATGACGCGGGCGCTCACGGCCTTCGACGTCTTCGCCGGGCTTGAAATCGGCAACCTGCTCGCAAGCGCTGAACATGAACTGTTGCTGGGCCTTGATCTCGCGCGCCAACTCCGGCACCTGCTCGATCAACTTGCCGAGATCGCCCGGCAGCGGGTGCTGGGCAAGCAATTTGGTGAGGTTCTTCGCGGTGGTTTCCAGCCAGTCGGCGGTGGAGCGCAGGCGCGTGTAGTGGGCGAAGTGGCCGATCGCCTTGTCCGGCAGGTGGTGGCCTTCGTCGAACACGTAAATGGTGTCGCGCGGGTCCGGCAGTACCGCACCGCCGCCCAAGGCCAGGTCAGCGAGGACCATGTCGTGGTTGGTGACAATCACGTCGACCTTGCCCATACCTTCGCGGGCCTTGTAGAAGGCGCACTGGCCGAAGTTCGGGCAATGCCGGTTGGTGCACTGGCTGTGATCGGTGGTCAGACGCGCCCAGTCGGCGTCTTCCAGCGCGTTGGGCCAGCTGTCGCGGTCACCGTCCCATTTATTCCCGGCAAGCTTCTCGATCATGCTGGTGAACAGCTTCTGACTGGCCTCATCGACCTCGATCTTGAAGCCTTCTTCTTCGAACAGCTGGGCAGTGGCGGTTTGCGCGTGGCCTTCCTGCAAGAGCATGTCGAGTTTGGACAGGCACATGTAGCGGCCACGGCCCTTGGCCAGGGCGAAGGTGAAATTCAGCCCGCTGTTGCGCATCAGGTCGGGCAAATCCTTGTAGACGATCTGCTCTTGCAGCGCGACGGTCGCGGTGGCGATGACCAGACGCTTGCCGGCGGCTTTCGCGGTCGGGATCGCCGCCATGCTGTAGGCCACGGTCTTGCCGGTACCGGTGCCGGCTTCCACCGCAACAATTGCGGGGTCGCCACTGCGCCGGCCTTCGTCGTCGGTGTCGATATCCCCGAGGACTTTGGCGATTTCAGCGATCATCAGGCGCTGGCCGTAACGCGGCTTGAGGCTCTTGGCTTCAAGAAAACGCGAGTAGGCGCCCTGGATCGTGGTTTTGAGTTCAGTGCTGATCATTGAGTGTCGGGCGCAAAAAACGCTGGATAAATTTTCAGTGGTTTGGATCGGCGGCTATCATACCCCGCGAATCGATCCTGCGCAGAACGGAGTAACCCAATGACACTTTTTAGCCTTGTTTATCCCCTGCATGTCCTGTCCGCCCTGGTCTGGGTCGGTGGCATGTTTTTCGCCTGGATGGTCCTGCGCCCGGCGGCTGTGAAGGCCCTCGACGGCCCTGCCCGACTGACCCTGTGGGTGGAAGTGTTTCAAGGTTTTTTCCGCTGGGTCTGGGTCGCGGTGATCTTGTTGCCGATCAGCGGTGTGGGCATGTTGCATCTGCAGCAGGTCGGGTTTGAGACCGCGCCGAAATATGTGCAAGTGATGATCGGGTTGTACGTGGTGATGACGGCGCTGTTTATCCGGATTCAAGGCTTGATGCTGCCGGAATTGCGCACGGCGGTGGAAGCGAAGGACTGGCCGACAGGCGCGGCGGTGCTGGGGCGGATTCGCCGGGTGGTGGGGCTTAACTTGATTGTGGGGTTGGTGCTGGTGGCAATTGCGGCGGCTCGGCCGATGATTTGAAGATCGGGGATTAGATCAAAAGCCCCTCACCCTAGCCCTCTCCCGGGGGGAGAGGGGACTGAATGGGGGATATTGAAGAGATACGCCGACTTGAAAATTCTCTGCCGAATCCATAATCGACTCGGTTTTTCAGGTCGATGGAGAGCGTGAGTCACCTCGGTCGGCCCCCTCTCCCTCCGGGAGAGGGCTGGGCGGGCGGCGTTCCGATGAGGGTCTGCTTTTACAGGCGCTGCACGGTCACGGCACCCGCCGCGCCCACCGGCCCAGGCTGGCCATCCGTCCCGGCCTTGCCATTTTTGCCGCCATCAGCGCGATACACCAGGCAGCCCTTGGACTTGCCGCCCTTCCCTGCTTTACCGCCAACACCCGCCGGGCCACCGGCACCGCCGGTGACGTTAACCTTGATCAGCTCAGCCGGAAACTCGCGTGGCACCTCAAGTCGCACCAGCGCACCCGGTGCACCCGGCTGACCGTCACTGCCATTGCTGCCATCAAAACCATGTCCGGCCGAGCCATAAGTGCAGCCCGGATCTTCACCGTTGCCGCCATCCAGCCCGACAAAACCCGGTGCGCCAGTGCCGCCACGGGCATCGACCAACAGTTGCGGCGCATTCAACGCCTTGAATTGCAGATTCAGATTGCGCCCGGCACGCGCGGCTTTTTCATAAGTACCCGGCGCGCCACGCGCGGTGATCTGGCTGCCATCGCTCAACTCGGCGCGAATGACTTTCAGGTCCAGAGCCTGTTCACCCGGGACAATCGCAATACGTGCTTCATGGCCGAGGCGCAATTCACCGACGCTCAGCTCCGTCACGTTGGCCGGGATCAGCAGCGTGCCGTAATCGGCGACTTCAAGCTTCTCCAATTGCAAGGTGCTGGCAGTGTTGGGCAAGCGCATCAACGAATTGGTTTCGACACTGACCACCTGGGCACAGGCCAAAGGGCTGATGAATGCAGCGAGCAGGCAAAGTTTACGCATGGGAAGAAGCCTCCGGAGCGGCCGGGGCCGGGATGGTTTGCAGGTGGAATACGCCGAACAGCAGGATGCGGCCACGGTCACGCCAAGGGTGCGGCCGGCCTTTGAGGCTGCGGTTGCACAGCAGCACTTCGATTATGTGGATCAGCAACAGCAGAGCGCCGGCCAGATTGACCAGCAGATGCAGCGGATGAACGAACGGCACCAGTTGATTGGCCAGCACCACGCAGCAGAACAGCAGGGTCAATAAACGCCCCAGCCCCCAGAACACTTTCATACGCTCCCCCGTGTTGCGAATTATTCTTTGGGCGCACAGTAACGGCTTCTGCGGGGGATAAGCCAGAGGGGTAAATGAAAAAACTTCGGTGGCCCGCCAAATGGCTGCCAAACGACGAGGGTCGTCGCCCGGCAGCTCTAGCCCGCGGACTACAGACGCGTCCTAACGATTGATGTGCAACTCGACGCGACGGTTTTTCGCGCGGCCCTCATCGGTTGCGTTATCCGCCACCGGTTCACTCTCGCCACGACCCTCGCTGGTGAGTTTGTTCGGTGCCAGGCCCTGGCTCAGCAAGTACGCGGCGACACTGCTCGCACGGCGTTCCGACAGTGCCTGGTTATAGGCATCCGAGCCCTTGCTGTCGGTATGGCCGACAACCTTGATGCTCACCACATCGGCGTTACGCAGTTTGTCCATCAACGTATCGAGCTGGGCTTTCGCCGACGGGGTCAGGTCGGACTTGTCGAAATCGAACAGCACGTTGCCGGCATCGCTCAAGGTGATGACTTCCGTCTGCGGCGCTGGCTCCGGTACTTTTTCCGTGACTGGATATTGCGGCAATGGGCAACCACGGTGATCAACCGGAGTATTGGCCGGGGTATCCGGGCAACGGTCGCGGCGATCGAATACGCCGTCGCCGTCTTCATCGCCGTCCTGGGCATAACAGATCAGTCCGCCGGTAAGAATCCCCAGCGCTGCGCCGCCACCGGCCCAACCGCCACTTTCAATGGCGCCGAGACCGCCACCGACCAGCCCGCCGATAAGGCTGCAGATCGGCCACGTACGTTGATTGAGGGGTGCCGTGCCATCGCTGTGGGTGGCGCAACCGGTGAGCAAGCTGCCTAGCAGCAGCACCGGCAAGACGGACCTTGAGAATACAGTCATTGTAAAAGCTCCTGTGTCACCGGCCCATACCGGTTACACAGGAGTAAAGACCCGCATCCGCGACTGCACAAGCCGCGGATGCGAGAGGTCTAGCGGACGATTTTGATTTCGGTACGACGGTTTTGCGCACGACCGTCAGCGGTTTTGTTGTCGGCAACAGGCTGGCTTTCACCCAGACCGGACACCGAAACGAAGCTGGCGCGCGGCACACCCTGCTGGATCAGGTATTCCACCACCGAGTGCGCACGACGATCCGACAGTTTCTTGTTGTAGGCATCGCTGCCGACGCTGTCGGTGTGACCGGTCACGGTCAGTTGTGCAGTCGAGGATTCCTGTTTCAGGCGAGTGGCGACTTTGTCGAGCACCTGTTTGTCAGGGCCGGTCAACGTGGCTTTGTCGAACTGGAAGTGAACATCACGGATGACAATGGTTTCTTCCTTGACCACTACAGCTTCTTCGACCACGGGTGCAGGCGCTGGTGGAGGGCAACCGTCAGCGTCGACTTGCACGCCTTTAGGCGTGTGCGGGCACTTGTCGCGGCTATCCGGCACACCGTCGCCGTCTTCGTCGCCATCACCGTGCACCCAGCAATAAGCCGCTGCCGTACCACCGACCAGCAACGCGCCGTAGCCGGCCCATGCCGAACTTTCGGTGGCGCCGAGACCAGCGCCGACCACGCCACCGACCGCCGCACAGGTCGGCCAGTCGGTTTTTTGCAAACCTGCGCAACCAGTCAACACACTGGTTAGCAGAATCAAAGGTAATGCTGTCCGAACTATGCTCATCTGGTTTTCTCCTGAGGGATCGGCTTAGAACCGATTCAGGGAGTAAAGACCGGAGTTTTAATCTCCGCCAGCAATAGGCCACTGCCGTTTGCGACCGTGTTCACAGGACTTTGGCGCTTTTGCCGGAAACCGGCGTCACAGGGCTCTTTGCCGGGACATTCAGGCAGGCTAGTCTTGGCGGTCTGATTGAGGAGCTTCGATGAACGTCGCCATTTCTTCCCGCACGCCGCAACAGGCGTTGGCCGCTTTGCTGGATCGCTACGCCCCGGCGCGTCTGCTGCTGATCGGCGCCAGTGAGTTTCCGGCGTTGAGTGCCTTTAAAGCGGCGCACCCGGATACCGTCGTCGCTCACGCCGCGCCCGGCGCCTTGCCTGCCGAACTGGCGGCGCAGCGTTTCGATCTGGCGCTGGTGGTCGATTGCCTGGAACATTTGCCCAAGCGCGATGGCCTGAATCTGTTGGGTGGGATTCGCAATCTGAACGCCAGCCGCATCGCGGTGCTGGCAGATCTGTCGGCTTGCGGCTGGCAGGAAACCGATTTCTATTCGCTGGCCCTGCAAGCCAGCGAACGTTTTCAACGCGACGATCAAGTGTTGACCCTGTTCACCTACGATCTGCTTGACTACAAACAAGTCCCCGACTGGCTCAACTCACGGTTCTGGGCCAATCCGGAAAATTTCGGGAAATACTGGTGGTAATGCGATGAGTACAGCCATTTGCCCCTGCGGCAGCGGCAATCTGCTGGATGCCTGCTGCGGCCATTATCACGAAGGCCATCCGGCCCCGTGCGCCGAAGCCTTGATGCGTTCGCGCTACAGCGCGTATGTATTGGGCCTGATCGACTATCTGGTGGCGACCACCCTGCCCGCTCAGCACGCGGGGCTGGATCGGCAGTCGATCAGCAACTGGAGCGCGCAGAGCACCTGGCTTGGTCTGGAGGTCGAGAGTTCGGAAGTGTTCGGCGGTCAGCCGGAACATGCCTTCGTCACCTTCACTGCACGCTGGCACGACAGCCAGGGCGAACACAGTCACCGCGAGCGCTCATCGTTTGTGCAGAACGCCGGGCGCTGGTATTTCATCGATCCGACGGTGCAATTGAAGCTGGGGCGCAATGACAGCTGCCCGTGTGCCAGTGGGCAGAAGTTCAAGAAGTGCTGTGCGGGGTATTTTGGTGCTTGAGGATCAAGATCAAAAGATCGCAGCCTGCGGCAGCTCCTACATGATGCGTACCCTGTAGGAGCTGCCGCAGGCTGCGATCTTTTAGCGTCTAGACTGGCACCAAAGGGAGTTAAACCATGCTCGGTCGTCGGCGCACCTGCCAATGCTTCATTATGATGCTGATCCTGAACCTCGGCGGTTGCGCCTCATGGTTCAGCGACGACAGCGTCGACCCCGCCGTGCACCTGGTGAAAGTCGAGGTGGTGCGGGCGAAATTGCTCGAACAGAAATTCATCCTGCACTTTCGCATCGACAACCCCAACGACAGTGACCTGACCGTGCGCGGCCTCGAATACCGCATTCATCTGGCCGACATGCTGCTGGCCGACGGCGAGCACGAACACTGGATTACCGTCGCGCCGAAAAGCAGTTCGTTCTACAAAGTGCCGATCCGCACCAACCTGTGGCCGCAGGTCAAGGAAGTGGTGAAAATGCTGAAAAATCCACACCAGCAGATCCCCTATCGCCTGCAAGGGGAAATGGAAACCGGTTTATTCATCGCGCACTACGTGCACCTTGAGCGCAATGGCGTGATAATCCCCGCCGATTTAATTCCGGAGCAACACCGATGACCCAGCAACCTCATGTCCATGGCCCTGACTGCAACCACGATCATGATCATGACCATCATCACGATCACGACCACGGCCATGTTCACGGCCCGAACTGCGGCCACGCCCACCAGGAACCGGTGCGCAACGCCCTGAAAGACGTCGGCCGCAACGATCCTTGCCCATGCGGCAACGGCAAGAAATTCAAGAAGTGCCACGGCGCTTGATGCTCCGGGCGAAGACCTTCTTCGCCTGACCTGCCGCCTTCGCGAGCAGGCTCGCTCCCACAATTGATCTGCACCGAACACATTTTTTGTGAACATCCGCAGCCCCCGTGGGAGCTGGCTTGCCAGCGATGGGGCCGGCATCTCCAACATTGATGTCGGCTGACACTGCGCTATCGCTGGCAAGCCAGCTCCCACAGTTGAGCGGGTTTCGTCAGTTGGAATGCAATCCCCCTGTGGGAGCGAGCCTGCTCGCGAAGGGGCCGGCACATTCAACATCGTTGGCGTCTGACAGACCGCTATCGCGAGCAGGCTCCCTCCTGCAGGTGAGCGGGTTTCTTCAGTTGCAATGCAATCCCTTGTGGGAGCGAGCCTGCTCGCGATGGCGGCGGCATATTCAACGAAGGGTTTTCAGCCAGCCACCAGAATCTGCGCAGCACTGACCACCGTCGCATACTCCCCGTGCAAATTCCCCAGCGACATCCCGTGCACCTCCTCAGCCGTGCGCAACGTACCAAAATAATCGGCCTTGTCGAAGGTAAAGCACGCGTCCTCCACCACCCACGCATCGAACCCCAGATTGCCCGCCGTACGCGCCGTTGACTCCACTGAGTTGTTCGTCGCCACACCGACGATGATCAATTGCGAGATGCCTGCCTCGCGCAACCGGGCCTCTAACCCCGTGGCACAAAACGCATCCGGCACCTGCTTCTGAATCAGCCACTCCCCGTCCTGCGGCAAAAACCGCTGCTGAAACTCCACGCCTTCCTGCTCAGGCCAAAACACCGAATCCGGCTCGCGGGACAAATGCTGAACATGAATCACCGGCCGTCCGCTACGCCGCCAAAGCCTCAGCAGATCGAGGATTCGCGCTTCCGCCTGGGGGTTATTGCGCCGCCCGAGACGCGGCTGCAGGATGCCTTTTTGCTGGTCGATGATGATCAGTGCAGCGGTGGCCTGAAGCTCCATGGCAATTTTTCTCACGCGGGGTCATTGAATTCTGCGCAGTTCAGCATCACCTCTTCTCACTAAGCAAGCTATCCAACGCACACAGGATGACCTGACGCCGGCGTTTGCTGTCCGCACGCACGTCCCTTTCAGTTTTGGAGTTTTCCATGATCGACCTGTATTACTGGACCACCCCCAACGGCCACAAGATCTCCCTGTTCCTCGAAGAAGCCGGCCTGCCGTTCAACCTCCACCCGATCAACATCAGTCAGGGCGAGCAGTTCCAGCCGCACTTTCTGAAAATCGCCCCGAACAACCGCATCCCGGCCATCGTCGATCATCAGCCTGCCGATGGCGGCGAGCCGTTGTCGCTGTTCGAATCCGGGGCGATTCTGTTGTATCTGGCGGAGAAAACCGGCCAGTTCCTGCCCAAGGATCTGCGTGGCCGGCAAACAGCGCTGCAATGGCTGTTCTGGCAAATGGGTGGTTTGGGGCCGATGGCCGGGCAGAATCATCACTTCAGCCAGTTCGCGCCGGAGAAAATTCCTTACGCGATCAAGCGCTACATCGATGAGACGGCGCGTCTGTATGGTGTGTTGAACAAGCAATTGGCCGATAACGAATTCGTTGCCGGCAGCGAATACAGCATCGCCGACATGGCGATTTATCCGTGGATCGTCTCGCACAAGTGGCAGAGCCAGAACCTTGAGGACTTCCCGCATGTGCAGCGCTGGTTCAATCACATCAAGGATCGCCCGGCGACAGTGAAGGCGTATGCGCTGGTGCAGAAGGTCAATCCGCCGAAGGCTTGATTGAAGGGTAAAAGATCGCAGCCTGCGGCAGCTCCTACATTGGAATGCGTATCCCTGTAGGAGCTGCCGCAGGCTGCGATCTTTTCCATTCGACAGAAATACACAAATAACCCCTGCCCCCGCTTGCGCGGCATCCTCCTGCTCACTAACGTAGCGCCTTTACTGACGCTACCCCCCGCAGGAGCTTTGCCATGGCCTCGCCAGCCCTCACACATTTTCTTCCCCGGTTCGGCGTTGCCGCAGCAGTGGCCGGTGTTTTGAGCCTGTCCGGTTGCCAGACCTGGAACACTCAGGACACCCTCCCGCCCACCTCCGGCGTGCAACCGCTCAAGGGGCTGGCGCAGAACGTTTCGGTGCGACGCAATGCCATGGGCATGCCGTTGATCGAAAGCAATACCTTCCACGACGCGCTGTTCAGCCTCGGTTATGTGCACGCCAGCGACCGCATCAACCAGATGGTCACCCTGCGCCTGTTGGCTCAGGGCCGTCTGGCGGAAATGTCCGGCGCCTCCATGCTCGACGCCGACCGCTACATGCGCGCGGTCAACCTGAAAAAAAGCGCCGGCGAGCTCTATAAAGCGTCGTCGCCACGCCTCAAGCGTTTCTTCGAAGTCTATGCGCGCGGCGTCAACGCCTACCTGTTCCGCTACGCCGACAAGCTGCCGGGCGACCTCGCCTCCAGTGGCTACAAGCCGGAATACTGGAAACCAGAAGACTCGGCGCTGATTTTCGCTTTGCTGAACTTCAGCCAGTCGGCCAACCTGCCGGAAGAAATTTCCTCGCTGGTGCTCGCGCAAACCGTGACCACCGACAAGCTCGCCTGGCTGACCCCGTCCGCGCCTGACGAAAACCTGCCTCTGGCCGAGGCCGACAAGCTGCAAGGCATCAAGCTCAACGGGCAGATCCCGGGGCTGACCGAACTAAGCAACGCCAGCCAGCAACTGGCAGCGCTGAACCTGCTGGGCACGCCGTCGGCAAATAACTGGGCAATCGCCCCGCAACGCAGCCGTAGCAGCAAAAGCATTCTCGCCAGCGACGCCCATGGCCCGCTGGCCGCACCGTCGCTGTGGAGCTTCGTGCAGATTCGCGCGCCGAAATATCAGGCAGCGGGCGTCACCGTCGCCGGTTTGCCGATGGTGCTGGGTGGCTTCAACGGCAAAGTGGCGTGGAGCATGACCAGCGTGCTCGGCGACAACCAGGACCTGTTCCTGGAAAAAATCCGCCGCCAGGGCAACAGCCTGACCTACGAGGTCAATGGCAAATGGCAGCCACTGACCGTGCGCAACGAAACCTATTTCGTCAAAGGCCAACGACCGATTCGCGAAGCGGTGTACGAAACCCGCCATGGCGCGCTGCTCAATAGTGCGCAAGCAGCGGCGCAGGGCAATGGCTTCGGCCTGGCCTTGCAGACGCCAAGCTTCACCGACGACAAGTCGCTGGACGCGTTTTTTGACCTGACCCGCGCGCAAACCGTGGAACGTGCTTCGGATGCCAGCCGCGAGATCCGCGCCATCGCGCTGAATCTGGTGTTCGCAGACGCGAGCAATATCGGCTGGCAAGTCACCGGACGTTTCCCCAATCGCCGTGAAGGCGAAGGCCTGCTGCCATCGCCGGGTTGGGAAGGTCGCTATGACTGGGACGGTTACGCCGATCCGATGCTACACCCGTACGATCAGGATCCGGCACAGGGCTGGCTCGGCACCGCCAACCAGCGGGTCATCCCGCATGGCTACGGCATGCAGTTGTCGAACTCCTGGGCTGCGCCGGAACGTGGTGAACGCCTGGCGGAACTGGCCGGCAGCGGCAAGCACGACAGCCGCAGCGTGATCGCCATGCAGTACGACCAGACCAGCACTTTCGCCGCCAAGCTGAAGAAGATGTTCGAAGCACCGGGGATGAAGCAATCGCTGAAACAAGCGATCGATGCTTTACCGGAAGCCGATCGCAGCAAGGCGCGTGAAGCGTTCACCCGCTTGATGGCGTTTGACGGCAAGCTCAGCGCGACGTCGGCCGATGCGGCGATCTACGAGCTGTTCCTGCAGGAAAGCATGAAACAGATTTTCCTCGACGAACTCGGCCCGCAATCCAGCCCGGCGTGGAAGGCGTTTGTCGCCAATGGCGACTTGTCCTACGCGGCGCAGGCCGATCATCTGCTCGGTCGCGAAGACAGTCCGTTCTGGGACGACATTCGTACGCCGAACAAAGAAGACAAACCGACCATCCTCGCGCGCAGTCTTGCCGCCGCAATCACCGCCGGCGACAGCCAGTTGGGTGGCGATCACCGTGCCTGGCAATGGGGCAAGCTGCACACCTACCAATGGACCAATGCCAATGGCCAGAACGTGCGCGGGCCGCTGGCGGCAGGTGGCGATCACACCACGCTGAACACCGCGGCGTTTGCCTGGGGTCAGGACTTCACCACCACCCGTGCACCGTCGATGCGCTTCATCGTCGACTTCGGCCAGGCCGAGCCGCTGATGGGCCAGAACGGTACAGGGCAATCGGGGAATCCGGTGAGCCCGAATTATCTCAATGGCATCGATGCGTGGCTGAAGGGGCAGTACGTCGGCCTGCCGATGCAGCCGCAGAATTTTGACCGGGTATACGGCAAAGCGCGTTTGACCCTTACTCCCGGCAAGTAACGGCAAGATCAAAAGATCGCAGCCTGCGGCAGCTCCTACACAGATCAATGTAGGAGCTGCCGCAGGCTGCGATCTTTTGCTTTTTAACCCCGCGAAAAAGCCGATAGAACTTCCGCCCCAGCGCCAGCCTCATAGCTAACAAGCCCCCCATTCTGGTAACGACATGGACCTTGTTATCGCGCGCCCGGAAGGTTTGTACTGCCCCGCCGGGGATTTCTACATTGACCCGTGGCGCCCCGTCGAGCGTTCGGTGATTACCCATGCCCACGGCGATCACGCGCGTACCGGGAACCAGCATTACCTGGCCAGCAGCGCCAGCGAAGGGATTCTGCGCGCGCGACTCGGTCAAGACATCAACCTGCAAACCCTCGCCTACGGTCAGCGCCTGAGCCATCACGGCGTCACCCTGAGTTTTCACCCGGCGGGTCACGTCCTCGGTTCGGCACAAGTGCGTCTTGAATACGGCGGTGAAGTCTGGGTTGCGTCCGGCGATTACAAAGTCGAGCCGGACGGCACCTGCGCGCCGTTCGAACCGGTGCGCTGCCACACCTTCATCACCGAATCGACCTTCGGCCTGCCGATCTATCGATGGCAGCCGCAGGCGCAGACCTTCGCCGAGATCAATCAGTGGTGGGCGGCGAACATCGCTGCCGGCAAGGCCAGCGTGCTGTTCTGCTATTCATTCGGCAAGGCCCAGCGGATTCTGCATGGCATCGATGAAAGCCTCGGCCCGATCCTCAGCCATGGCGCGGTCGAGCCGCTGAACCGGGTCTACCGCGAGGCCGGGGTGTATTTGCCAGCGACGATCTATGCCGGTGACGTCGCCAAAAACGATCCGCGCATGCGTGAGGCGCTGGTCATTGCCCCGCCCTCGGCGGGAGGCAGCAGCTGGATGCGGCGTTTCGGCGATTTCAGCGATGCGTTCGCCAGTGGCTGGATGCGCTTGCGCGGCACGCGACGGCGGCGCGGCGTCGACCGTGGCTTCGTGCTTTCCGATCACGCCGACTGGCCCGGGTTGCTCTGGGCGATCGAACAAACCGGCGCCGAACGGGTGATGGTCACCCACGGTTCGATCGGCGTGCTGGTGCGTCATCTGCGCGAGCAGGGTCTGGATGCGCAAGGCTTCAACACCGAATACGGCGATGACGAAGAAGACAACATCGCCGCCCAGCCAACCATCGCCGAGATGCCCGCATGAAGGCCTTCGCCGAGTTGTACGCCGAACTCGACGCGACCACGTCGAGCAACGCCAAACTGGCGGCGATGCAGGCTTATTTCGCCCAGGCGGCACCGCAAGATGCGGCGTGGGCAGTGTATTTCCTGTCGGGCGGCCGGCCTCGGCAACTGGTGCCGGTGCGCATCCTGCGCGAGATTGCCGTGAACATGTCCGGCCTCGAACCCTGGCTGTTCGAGGAGAGTTATCAGGCTGTCGGCGATCTGGCGGAGACCATTTCGTTGGTACTCCCGGAAAATCTGCACAGTTCTGAAGCCGGCCTTGCGCAATGGATCGAAGACAAACTGCTGCCGTTGCGCGGTGAAACGCCAGAATTTTTGAGCAGGCAACTCCCGGCGCTGTGGGCGCAACTGGATCGTTCAAGCCTGATGCTGTGCATCAAACTGATCACCGGCAGCTTCCGCGTCGGCGTGTCGAAATTGCTCGTCACCCGTGCGCTGGCGTCGATGGCCGGTCTGGACAGCAAACGCGTGGCGCAGCGGCTGGTCGGCTACACCGACCTGTCCAATCGCCCGAACGCTGCCAGTTATCTGAAACTGATTGCCCCTGAATCCGCCGACGAGCATGCCCAGCGAGGAGGCCAGCCTTACCCGTTTTTCCTCGCCCACGCGTTGTCGCAACCGGTTGAAGAATTCGAAGCGTTGATCGGGCCGGCCAGCGATTGGCAGATCGAATGGAAGTGGGATGGCATCCGCGCACAAGTGGTCAAGCGCGACGGCAAGTTGTGGGTTTGGTCGCGCGGAGAAGAACTGGTCACCGAGCGCTTTCCCGAACTGGATGTGCTGGTTCACGGGCTGCCCGATGGCACGGTGATCGACGGCGAAATCGTCGTGTGGAAAAGCACTCATCCCAGCACCGAAGATGCCTTCGATCCGCAATCCAACGAACCGCCAGCGGTACAGCCGTTCGCCCTGTTGCAGCAGCGCATTGGCCGCAAAACCCTCGACAAAAAAATTCTCGAAGAAGTGCCGGTGGTGGTGCTCGCCTACGACTTGCTGGAATGGCAAGGCGAAGACTGGCGCAATCAACCGCAGGCCAAACGCCGCGCGCAACTGGAAGAGGTCATCGCTCGCTGTAACAGCCCGGTGCTGCTGCCCTCGCCGGTGCTGACCGGCAGCGACTGGTTCGACCTTGCCCGCCAGCGCGAGGCCTCTCGGCGCTTGGGTGTGGAAGGCATGATGTTAAAGGCGCGTGACTCGCTATACGGTGTTGGCCGTACCAAAGACATGGGCGTGTGGTGGAAGTGGAAAGTTGATCCGTTCAGCGTCGATGCCGTGCTGATTTATGCGCAACGCGGCCATGGGCGCCGCGCCAGTTTGTACAGCGACTACACCTTTGCGGTGTGGGATGGTCCGCCGGAGTCGAGCCAACGGGCGCTGGTGCCATTCGCCAAGGCTTATTCCGGGCTGACGGATGCGGAGATGCGTCAGGTCGACAGCATTGTGCGCAAGACCACGGTGGAGAAATTCGGCCCCGTCAGTAGCGTGAAACCGAGCCTGGTATTTGAGTTGGGGTTTGAAGGCATCGCCCTGTCGCGGCGGCATAAGAGCGGAATCGCCGTGCGCTTCCCGAGAATGCTGCGCTGGCGGCAGGATAAGACCGTCGATGAAGCGGACAGCCTCGCCACCCTGCAAGACCTGCTGGCCTGACCCCTTCTCAGGCGATAAATAAACCCCTGTGGCGAGGGGATTTATCCCCGTTGGGCTGCGAAGCGGCCCCCTGCAATTTCACTGGAAAACCGCATACTCAGGTTTTGCGACTGCTTCGCAGCCGAACGGGGATAAATCCCCTCGCCACAGGGAAATCATATTCCGCAAACCTGGGGTTTGATCCGAAAGGGTGCAACGAAATCGCAATGCCCATTTCCGGGCATTCCATCCCCCTCGCCGCCCCCCGCCCAACCTTTTAAAACACTTGTTCGGGACTCTGGTTCGGAAATTGCTACTTTCTATAGGTCGTACGCGTTCCAGTAACAATAATTCTGCGCCACAAGCGCTCATATTGGTTCTTAGGGATTGAATAATGAAAAAAGCATTGCTGACCCTTTCTGCACTGGCGTTGTGCATGGCCGCTGGCTCCGCGCTGGCCAAGGAATACAAAGAGCTGCGCTTTGGCGTTGACCCTTCGTACGCACCGTTCGAGTCGAAAGCGGCCGACGGCAGCCTAGTGGGCTTCGACATCGACCTGGGCAACGCGATCTGCGCCGAACTGAAGGTCAAGTGCAAGTGGGTCGAAAGTGACTTCGACGGCATGATTCCGGGCCTCAAAGCCAATAAATTCGACGGTGTGATCTCGTCGATGACCGTGACCCCGGCCCGCGAAAAAGTCATCGACTTCTCCAGCGAGCTGTTCTCCGGCCCGACTGCCTACGTGTCGAAAAAAGGTTCCGGTATCACCGCCGACGTCGCTTCGCTGAAGGGTAAAACCGTCGGCTACGAGCAAGGCACCATTCAAGAAGCCTATGCCAAAGCCGTGCTGGACAAGGCCGGCGTGAAAACCCAGGCCTATCAGAACCAGGATCAGGTGTACTCCGACCTGACCTCCGGCCGTCTCGACGCTGGTATCCAGGACATGTTGCAAGCCGAACTGGGCTTTTTGAAGTCGCCACAGGGCGCCGACTATGACGTCAGCAAGCCAGTCGACAACGAATTGCTGCCAGCCAAAACCGCTGTCGGTATTAAGAAAGGTAACACTGAGCTGAAGGCGCTTTTAGATAAAGGTATCAAAGCGTTACACGACGACGGCAAATACGCCGAGATTCAAAAGAAACACTTTGGCGATCTGATTCTGTACAGCGGCAAATAATGCCTCGGCGCCCATCTTCGATGGGCGCCTTTTCCATCCGCTCAGGTTGCTGATTTATGTTCGAAACCCTCCTGCAAAATCTGGGGCTCTCCGCCTTCAGCCTCAAAGGCTTCGGTCCGTTGCTGCTGGAAGGCACCTGGATGACCATCAAATTATCGGCGTTGTCGCTGCTGGTGGCCGTGTTGCTCGGCCTGATCGGCGCCAGTGCCAAACTGTCAAAAATCAAATTGGTGCGCTTGCCCGCCCAGCTCTACACCACGCTGATTCGCGGGGTGCCGGACCTGGTGCTGATGCTGTTGATCTTCTACAGCCTGCAAACCTGGCTGACGACGCTGACCGACTACATGGAATGGGAATACATCGAGATCGACCCGTTCAGCGCCGGGGTGCTGACCCTGGGCTTCATCTATGGCGCGTATTTCACCGAAACCTTCCGCGGCGCGATTCTCGCGGTGCCGCGCGGTCAGGTCGAAGCCGCCACGGCGTACGGCCTCAAACGCGGCCAGCGCTTTCGCTTCGTGGTGTTTCCGCAAATGATGCGCTTTGCCCTGCCAGGTATCGGTAACAACTGGATGGTGATGCTCAAGGCCACCGCGCTGGTGTCGATCATTGGCCTCGCCGATCTGGTCAAAGCCGCGCAGGACGCCGGTAAAAGCACTTATCAACTGTTCTACTTCCTGGTCCTCGCCGCCTTGATCTACCTGCTGATCACCAGTGCTTCAAACTTCATTCTGCGTTGGCTCGAACGCCGTTATGCCGCCGGTTCCCGGGAGGCCGTACGATGATCGAACTCTTGCAGGAATACTGGCGCGCCTTCCTTTATACCGATGGCCAGAACATCACCGGGCTGGCGATGACGATGTGGCTGCTCAGCGCTTCGATCTTCATCGGTTTCCTGGTGTCGATTCCGCTGTCGATTGCCCGCGTTTCGCCGCACTTCTACATTCGCTGGCCGGTGCAGTTCTACACCTACCTGTTCCGGGGCACGCCGCTGTATATCCAGTTGCTGATCTGCTACACCGGGATCTACAGCCTCGCCGCCGTGCGCGCGCAGCCGATTCTCGACAGTTTCTTTCGCGACGCGATGAACTGCACGATCCTCGCCTTCGCCCTCAACACCTGCGCTTACACCACGGAGATTTTTGCCGGGGCGATCCGCAGCATGAACCACGGCGAAGTCGAAGCGGCCAAGGCTTACGGCCTGACCGGCTGGAAACTGTATGCCTACGTGATCATGCCCTCGGCGCTGCGCCGTTCGTTGCCGTATTACAGCAACGAAGTGATCCTGATGCTGCACTCGACCACCGTGGCTTTTACCGCGACCATCCCCGATATCCTGAAAGTCGCGCGGGACGCCAACTCGGCGACCTTCCTGACCTTTCAGTCGTTCGGCATCGCCGCGCTGATCTACCTGACCATTACCTTTGCGCTGGTCGGCCTGTTCCGCCTTGCCGAACGCCGATGGCTGGCCTTCCTCGGGCCGACTCACTAGGACAACACTGCAAATGCGCCACCTGATCCATGACTTGCTGGCCCCGCTGCCGGGGACCGCACGACAGATCCACAGCTTCCACTTCGGCCCGGAACAGGCCAAGGGCAAGGTTTACATTCAGTCTTCGCTGCATGCCGATGAACTGCCGGGCATGCTCGTCGCCTGGCACCTCAAGCAGCGTCTGACAGAGCTGGAAGCCGCCGGGCGCCTGCGCAGCGAAATCGTGCTGGTGCCAGTGGCCAACCCGGTCGGCCTCGAACAGGTGCTGATGGACGTGCCACTGGGACGCTACGAGCTGGAGAGCGGGCAGAACTTCAACCGCTGGTTCGTCGACCTCAGCGAGGAAATCGGTAATGCCATCGAAGGCAAGCTGAACGATGATCCGCAGCACAACCTCGAACTGATCCGCAGCCATCTGCGCGACGCCCTCGCCCGCCAGACCGCCAGCACCCAACTGCAATCGCAGCGCCTGACCCTGCAACGCCTGGCCTGCGATGCCGACATGGTGCTGGACTTGCACTGCGATTTCGAATCGGTGGTGCACCTCTACACCACGCCCGAAGCCTGGCCGCAGGTCGAGCCATTGGCGCGTTATATCGAGTCGCAGGCCAGCCTTTTGGCCACCGATTCCGGCGGCCAGTCGTTCGACGAATGCTTCACGCTGCTGTGGTGGCAATTGAAAGAACGCTTCGGCGAACACTTCGAGATTCCGCTCGGCAGCTTCTCGGTGACCGTCGAGTTGCGCGGCCAAGGTGACGTCAATCACCCAATGGCCAGCCGCGACTGCCAGGCGCTGATCGACTACCTGATCCAGTTCGATGCGATCGTCGGCGAGACCAAACCGCAGCCGCCATTGCCGTATCCGGCCACCCCGCTGGCCGGCGTCGAACCGGTGACCACGCCAGTTGGCGGCTTGCTGGTGTACTGCGTCACCGCAGGGCAATACCTGGAAGCCGGCCAGCAAATCGCCGAAATCATTGACCCGATCAACGACAAGGTCACCCCCATTCATTGCACCGCCGCCGGCCTGCTCTATGCCCGCTCGCTGCGGCGCATGGCCACTGCCGGCATGGTCATCGCCCACGTGGCGGGCGCCGAAGCCTATCGCAGCGGCTACCTACTTTCGCCTTGAGGATGTTCGCCCCATGTACAAACTGACCGTTGAAGGCCTGCACAAAAGCTATGGCGACCATCAGGTGCTCAAAGGCGTTTCGCTCAAGGCCAAGACCGGCGACGTGATCAGTCTGATCGGCGCCAGTGGCTCGGGCAAAAGTACCTTTTTGCGCTGCATCAACTTTCTCGAACAACCCAACGACGGGGCGATGAGCCTCGACGGCCAGGCGATCCGCATGGTCACCGACCGCCACGGCATGCACGTCGCCGACGCCGATGAACTGCAACGCCTGCGCACCCGGTTGGCGATGGTTTTCCAGCACTTCAACCTGTGGAGCCACATGACCGTGCTGGAAAACATCACCATGGCCCCGCGCCGGGTGCTGGGTTGCAGCAAACAGGAAGCCGACGACCGCGCCCGACGTTATCTGGACAAGGTCGGCTTGCCGGCACGGGTGGCGGATCAATACCCGGCGTTTTTGTCGGGCGGTCAGCAGCAACGCGTGGCGATTGCCCGGGCGTTGGCGATGGAGCCGGAAGTGATGTTGTTTGACGAACCGACTTCAGCGCTCGATCCGGAGTTGGTCGGGGAAGTGTTGAAGGTGATTCAAGGTCTGGCTGAAGAAGGCCGCACCATGATCATGGTCACCCACGAGATGAGCTTCGCCCGCAAGGTTTCCAGCCAGGTGCTGTTCCTGCACCAAGGCCTGGTGGAAGAAGAAGGCGCTCCCGAGGATGTGTTGGGCAACCCTAAAAGCGAACGCCTCAAGCAATTCCTCAGCGGCAACCTGAAGTAACGCCTCACTCATGTAGGAGCTGCCGCAGGCTGCGATCTTTTGATCTTGTTTTTTACAATCAAAAGATCGCAGCCTGCGGCAGCTCCTACAGGGGTTCGCGTTGTTTTTAAACCTTTCGCTGGTCAGCGTGGTCACTGGAATTACACCTCCAGAGCGCGCGCAGCCGGCATGGCGAAATATCCCGACCACGCAAAAACCTGGTTCAGCGCCCGCGACTGGAAGCCGTTCGCCTTTCAGAAGCAGGTCTGGGCGGCGGTCAAACGCGGAGAATCCGGGTTGCTGCATGCCAGCACCGGTGCCGGTAAAACCTATGCGGTGTGGTTCGCTGCACTCAACCGTTTCGCCAAACCCGCTGCCATCGTTGAAACCTCGCGCAAGCGCAAACCACCGGCCGAACCGTTGACCGTATTGTGGATCACGCCCATGCGCGCCCTCGCCGCCGACACCGCGCGCGCTCTGCAAACCCCTGTCGATGATTTGCAAATACCGTGGAGCATCGGTCTGCGCACCGGTGACACCAGCAGCAGCGAACGCGCGCGCCAAAGTCGACGCCTGCCGACCGCGTTGATCACTACGCCGGAGAGCCTGACCTTGCTCCTGGCCCGAGCCGATGCGCAGGTCGCGCTGTCGACGCTGCGGATGATCGTCGTCGACGAATGGCACGAACTGCTTGGCAACAAGCGCGGTGTGCAACTGCAACTGGCCCTCGCGCGTTTGCGGCGCTGGCAACCGGATCTGATTGTCTGGGGCGTGTCCGCCACGCTCGGTAATCAATCCCACGCCGAGGAAGTACTGATCCCACAGGGCGGTGGCATCAGTGTTCAAGGGCAAAGCGAAAAATCGCTGAAGGTCGACACCCTGATCCCACCGTCCATCGAGCGCTTTCCGTGGGCCGGACACATCGGCTTGAAAATGCTGCCACAGGTGGTCGCCGAACTCGACGCCTGCGCCAGCACGCTGGTGTTCACCAACACACGAGCGCAGTCGGAGATCTGGTATCAGGCGCTGCTCGAGGCACGACCGGATTGGGCCGGATTGATCGCACTGCATCACAGTTCTCTGTCTCGCGACACCCGCGACTGGGTCGAGAAAGCCTTGAAGGATGGCCTGTTGAAAGCCGTGGTCTGCACCTCGAGCCTGGATCTGGGCGTGGATTTTCTGCCGGTTGAGCGTGTGCTGCAAATCGGCTCGGCCAAAGGGGTCGCGCGGTTGATGCAACGCGCCGGGCGTTCGGGCCATGCACCCGGGCGTATCTCTCGCGTGACGCTGGTGCCGACCCACAGTCTTGAATTGATCGAAGCCGCAGCTGCCCGCGACGCGGTCGAGCAACGGCGCATCGAACCACGCCTGTCGCCGCATAAATCGCTGGATGTGCTGGTACAGCATCTGGTCAGCATGGCTCTCGGTGGTGGATTTTTGCCGGATGAGTTGTACGAAGAAGTCCGTACTACGTGGGCTTATCGCGATCTGACGCCTGCGGATTGGGCGTGGGCGCTGGCTTTCGTACGCCACGGCGGGATGTCTCTGACAGCCTATCCGGATTATCGCCGGGTCGAACCGGATGAACATGGCGTCTGGCGTGTACCGGATGCGCGTCTGGCGCGGCGCCACCGCATGAGCGTCGGGACCATCGTCAGCGATGCCAGTATCAACCTGAAATTCTGGAGCAAGGGCGGCGGCGGTAAACAGCTGGGCAGCGTCGAGGAAGGCTTTATCGCGCGGCTCAAACCTGGTGATGGATTTCTGTTCGCCGGGCGTTTGCTGGAGTTGGTGCGCGTGGAAAATATGACCGCTTACGTCAAACGCAGCAGCGTGAAAAAAGCGGCGGTGCCGCGCTGGAATGGCGGGCGGATGCCACTTTCCAACGAATTGGCGCAAGCCGTGGTGGCACGCTTCAGTGCGGCCGCAGAAGGTGAGTTCATTGGCGCGGAAATGCAGGCGCTGCGACCGCTGCTGGAGACTCAGGCGCGTTGGTCGGGGCTGCCGACCGTTAACAACCTGCTGGCGGAGGTGCTGAAATCCCGCGAGGGCTGGCATCTTTTCCTCTATCCGTTCGCCGGGCGGCAGGTGCATCTGGGGCTGGCGAGTTTGCTCGCCTGGCGCGTCAGTCAGCGCCAACCGGTGACCTTCTCGATCGCGGTAAATGATTACGGTCTGGAGTTGCTCAGTGCGACGCCGGTGGATTGGTCGAAACAGCTCAACGCTGAACTGCTCGATCCTGCGCATCTTTTGGCTGACATTCTGGCGAGCCTCAATGCTGGCGAACTGGCTTTGCGGCGTTTCCGCGAAATCGCGCGAATTGCCGGGCTGGTGTTCGCCGGCTACCCCGGCGCCCCGAAAAGCACCCGACAGGTGCAGGCTTCGAGCGGACTGTTCTTTGAAGTATTCAAACAATATGACGCGGACAACCTGTTGCTCGCCCAGGCCGGGGAAGAAGTCCTACGCGAAGAGCTGGATATTCGTCGACTGGAACAGACGCTGGAGCGCATCAACCGGATGAAACTGGACGTGCAGCAGATCAAACGTCCTACGCCGCTGGGCTTTCCGTTGCTGGTGGAGCGAATGCGCGAAAGCATGAGTTCGGAAAAACTCGCCGACCGGATCAGGCGCATGGTCGGTGATCTGGAAAAATCGGCCGACAAAGGCAAACGCCTATGAATACGCCTTATCCCGTAAGGCTGGCCGGGGAAGAGCTGTGGCTGCTGCCGGAAAAAGCCCTGTACTGGCCCGCGCAACAAGCGCTGCTGATCGCCGATGTGCATTTCGGCAAGGCCGCGGCTTACCGCAGCCTCGGCCAACCGGTTCCGCAAGGCACCACGGCGAGCAATATCGCGGTACTTGATCGCCTGCTGGCAACGCTGCCCTGCCGGCAACTGATATTTCTCGGGGATTTCCTGCATGGCCCAGGCTCTCATGCGGCGGGCACCTTGGGCGCCTTGGCGCAATGGCGCGCACGTCACGTTGATCTGCCGATGACGCTGATTCGCGGCAATCATGACAAGCGCGCGGGGGATCCCCCGGCGGCGCTGAACATTCGAGTGGTGCCGGAGCCACTATTGTTGGGCCCATTCGCTCTGCAGCATGAGCCGGAGCCACATCCTGAGCGGCATGTGCTGGCCGGGCATGTGCATCCGGTTTATCGCCTGCACGGCAAGGGCCGCCAGAGTTTGCGGCTGGCATGTTTCAGGTTGGGTGAACGCATCAGTCTGATGCCGGCGTTCGGCGCGTTTACCGGCGGTTATCCGGTCGAGAGGGATGACAGCTGCAAAATCTTTGTCATCGGCGATAACGAAATCTGGCCAGTCAGCTGATCCGCCCCTCAACCCTGTAGAAGCAAGCTTGCTCGCGAAGGCGTTCGCCCATTCACCCAAGATGAAAAAGACAGACGGCTTCGCGAGCAAGCGTTGCTCCTAGAGAAGCACAAGCATCAGGCCACTGGCGCCGGTGGTGGCTCATCCGGCAGGGTCGGTTCGCCCGGTTCGGTCGGCTGTTCGTTGGGCGTGTCGGGATCGGGCTGACCGGGAATTCCACCGGCCATGCTCAAGGATGGTTGTGCCAACAAGGACCAGGCCAATACGCCAACCTGATTGGGCTCAAGCCTTGCCAGCTCGGCAGTGATATGCGGGTCGATCTTCATGGAGCACTCCTCGGCGAAGGCCCGCTTTGCCAGAAACAAAAACGGGCAGTACACCCCATAGAGTGTCTGCCCGCCAAAGAATTCCCGACATCCGCCGGATGGACGAATCAGGTACGCGGCAGAGTCACGCCACGCTGGCCCTGGTACTTGCCGCCGCGATCCTTGTAGGAAACTTCACATTCCTCATCGGATTCGAGGAAGAGCATCTGCGCCACGCCTTCGTTGGCGTAGATTTTTGCCGGCAGGTTGGTGGTGTTGGAAAATTCCAGGGTCACGTGACCTTCCCACTCTGGTTCGAGCGGAGTGACGTTGACGATAATGCCGCAGCGCGCGTAGGTGCTCTTGCCCAGGCAGATGGTCAATACATTGCGCGGAATGCGGAAATATTCGACGGTGCTGGCCAGTGCGAACGAGTTCGGCGGAATGATGCAGACATCGCTGTGGACGTCGACAAAGCTGCCCGGATCGAAGTTTTTCGGGTCGACGATCGACGAGTTGATGTTGGTAAACACCTTGAAATGATTGGTGCAACGCACATCGTAGCCGTAGCTCGACACACCGTAGGAGATCACTCGGTTGTCGTCGTTGCCACGCACCTGGCGCTCAACGAACGGCTCGATCATGCCGTGTTCCTGCGCCATGCGGCGAATCCACTTGTCCGATTTGATGCTCATGGCGGGGTGTCCTGAATAGCGAGGTGGAAAAATTCTGTCCGGCATCTTACCGGGCGCGCCGCCGGGTTCAAAGTGCGGGCTGCAATTCTCGCCGATCCCCCATGATTTACGCGGTCTGGCGACGAACCGTCACACCGTCGATCCCTAAATCTCAGAAACCTTCGCAAGAAGCATTGGCACGTCTCGGAAAAAGGGTTAAGGTGGCGCCACTGTGCTGCTTGTGTCACTGAGAATCTCTACACGATATGTTGAATTTCGATCCAACCATCTACAAGAATTTTTCCTGCTCTTTGCACTCAGTCTCGGCCAGGGTTCTTCCTGAGTCGCAGTTATCTTTGTTCAAGGAGTTACACCATGTCTAATCGCCAAACCGGTACCGTTAAGTGGTTCAACGATGAAAAAGGCTTCGGCTTCATCACTCCACAATCCGGTGACGACCTGTTCGTTCACTTCAAAGCTATCCAATCCGACGGCTTCAAAAGCCTGAAAGAAGGCCAACAGGTTTCTTTCATCGCTACCCGCGGTCAGAAAGGCATGCAAGCTGAAGAAGTACAAGTTATCTAACTTGTAGCTTCTTTAGAAAAGAGCCTCGCCCTTAAAAGCGGGGCTTTTTTGTGGGCGTCTGTTTTTCAGGCGCAAAAAAAATCGCAGCCTGCGGCAGCTCCTACATTAATCCCTGTAAGAGCTGCCGCAGGCTGCGATCTTTTGCTTGTGCCTTACCAGGCCACGCCAAACCCTGCGGTGTATCGGGTTTTGTTCAAGTCAGCATCGTTGGTGCCGCTGATGATATCGCGCTCAGCCTTGAGGTTCAGCGACGCCCAGTCAGTGACCTTGTAGCGCAAGCCCATCTCGGCATCCAGCGCATAGTCAGCCACGCCGGACAACGGCTTGCCGATTTCACCGTTAGTGAAGAACTCGACCTTTTTGCCGATCAGGTAACGGTTGTAGTCCCACTTCATCGCGACCGAGTAGAAGTTGTCCTTGCCGCCATCGCTGTACTCGTAATCGGTACGGTTGAGCAGCGAGCCCAGCGAGAACGCACCCAGCTCGTCATCCCAGAACTGATAACCCGGACCGGTACCGACCACGCGCTGACGGGACAACTCTTCGACGTAATCACGCTTGTAATTCAAACGCCCCTGCCAGAACCATTTGTCCGTCAGGAAGCGGTCGAGGGAGTATTCGGCGCGCCAGTTGTTGGTCGTGACTTCGTCGTCCTGCACTTCGCGGTTGTATTCGCCTTCGGCGGTGTGGCGCCAGCGGCCATGACGAGCAGACGTCTTGAAGCCAACGTCGTAGTCGTCGGTGTCCTTTTCGGCGCGCTGATAATCGAGCGCCATATCGACATTACCCTTCCAGACCAGATCCTCGACCACCGGTTTCGGCTTGAGAATCTGCTGAATGCTCGCCAGCTCGACCGTTCTCGGTGCTTCGCCATTGGCCAGGGTGACCTTGCCGTCTTCAGCGGCGGTCAGCGATTTCGACACCTCTCCGGTGTAAGCGTCCTGCTTGACCAGCAAATGCTGATCACTGTCCAGAGTCTTGACCTCTTTCCAGTCAATCGTGACGGCACCGGCATACTTGGTCTGGATCAACAGCTTACCGCCATCGAACACGGTGATTGTGCCGCTCAACTTGTCACCGTTCTTCAACCAGACGGTGTCGGCAAGCAGGGGCGTAGACGCACTGAAAACAGCAAGGCACAGCAAGGTTCTGGACAACATAAGCGAATCGAGGGCTCAGGTTTGCGAAAAAAGGTCGGCATTATCCGTAGGAATAAGACCCTGACAAGGACTGACCGGACTATTTCTATTGAGTTCATTTCTCAACAGCGCGGCGACGGATTACCCTTAAACGAACATCACGCCGAAGTTCAGGAACCACGCCCGTGACAGACCCGACCCACGAAGCTGACAGCGAAGCGCAAATCCGACGCACGGCGCTCTACTCGACCCTCGCGCAAGTGCCCGAAGGTAAAGTCGTCAGTTATGGCCAGTTAGCCGAACTCGCCGGATTGGGGCGCGCCGCGCGCTGGGTCGGACGCACCTTAAGCCAGTTGCCTGGCGATACCAAACTGCCCTGGCACCGCGTATTGGGCGCCGGCGGTCGGATCAGCCTGCCGCTGGGCACACCCTCAGGCGATGAACAACGGGCGCGATTGCGCACGGAAGGCATCACCGTCCGGAATAATCGTGTGGATATTCAGCGTCATGGCTGGCGTCCGGTAGAGCACAGCGGTTAGAGTGCGCGCTTTGTTTTCGCAATCTTGAGGCAGACTTCAGCCCATGCCCCGTAAAACCTGGCGCGCCGCGCTCGCCGCCTATGCCAGTCCTTCGACGCTCGTGCTGTTGCTGCTCGGTTTCGCCGCCGGCCTGCCGTACATGCTGGTGTTTTCGACGCTTTCAGTCTGGCTGCGTGAAGCGGGCGTCGCCCGTGAAACCATCGGTTACGCCAGCCTGATCGGTCTGGCCTATGCGTTCAAATGGGTCTGGTCACCGTTACTCGACCAATGGCGCCTGCCGTTGCTCGGCAAGCTTGGCCGTCGCCGCTCGTGGCTGGTGCTCTCACAGGTGCTGGTGATCCTCGGCCTGATCGGCATGGGTTTCTGCGATCCGCAGAAACACCTGTCCTGGCTGATCGCCATTGCCGTTGTCGTCGCTTTCGCCTCTGCCACCCAGGACATTGCGGTCGACGCCTATCGCCTGGAAATCGCCGAGGACAACCGTCAGGCCGCCCTCGCCGCCAGCTACATGTCCGGTTATCGCGTCGCAGCCCTGCTCGCCACTGCCGGAGCACTGTTTTTCGCTGAAGGCTTCGGCTCTACCGGCTTCAACTATAAACACACGGCCTGGACCGGCACTTACGTGCTGTTCGGCGCATTGATGGTGCCCGCGCTGCTGACCACGCTGTTCATGCGCGAGCCACCCGTGCCGCTGCGCACCCAACTGCAGGCCGGGCGCTACACCTTCATGCATCAATTGATGTCGGTGTTCGTGCTGATCGTCCTGCTGGTGTCCGTACCGGCGATGTTCACCCAACTCTACAACACCGACTTCGCCAGCGTGCTGTTCGGCGGCATGAGTCCGCTTGACCTGCTGCTCGAAGACCGCGCCTTCCTGCGCGCCATTCTCTATACGCTGCTGACCGGTCTGTGCCTGTCGACCATGGGCCGCCGCGGCCTGGCGCCGGTACTGACGCCAGTCAACGACTTCATCCTGCGTTACCGCTGGCAAGCGCTGTTGCTGCTCGGCCTGATCGCCACCTATCGAATGTCGGACACGGTGATGGGTGTCATGGCCAACGTGTTCTATATCGACCAAGGCTTCACCAAGGATCAGATCGCCAGCGTGAGCAAGATCTTCGGCCTGATCATGACCCTCGTCGGTGCAGGCATGGGCGGTCTGCTGATCGTGCGTTTCGGCATTCTGCCGATTCTGTTCATCGGCGGCGTAGCCTCGGCGGCGACCAACCTGCTGTTCGTGATGCTGGCCGACATGGGCCCGAACCTGCAGATGCTGGTAGTGACCATTTCCCTCGACAACTTCAGCTCGGGCCTCGCCACGTCGGCGTTCGTTGCCTATTTGTCGAGCCTGACCAACCTGAAGTTCTCGGCGACGCAATACGCCCTGCTCAGCTCGATCATGCTGCTGCTGCCACGTCTGATGGGCGGCTATTCCGGGGTGATGGTCGAGAAGTTCGGGTATCACAGCTTCTTCCTCATCACCGCCCTGCTCGGCGTACCGACCCTGGTGCTGATCGCCCTGCACTGGTTCCAGGAAAGCCGCCGCGCAGGCCCGACACCAACGCCCGAGCCGGTCCCGACGCCGGTGGCGGAAGAATCGTAAGACGTTTCCTCAACGGCGGGAGGAATCCCGCCGTTGAACCTCTCCACCGGCCGCACGCCTGTACGTCAGCAAAACTCGCCGGTACACTGCTCCGTCATTTCCAGTCATAGCAACCGACAACGGCCAACCATGCGCACCAGTCAATTTTTGCTCGCCACACAGAAAGAAACGCCTTCCGATGCGGTCGTCATCAGCCACCAGCTGATGCTGCGCGCCGGCATGATCCGCAAACTCGCCTCGGGCCTGTACACCTGGCTGCCCATGGGCCTGCGGGTTATGCGCAAGGTTGAAGCCATCGTTCGCGAAGAGATGAACGCCGCCGGCTCTCTGGAAGTGTTGATGCCGAGCACCCAACCGGCCGAGCTGTGGCAGGAATCGGGGCGCTGGGAAGAATACGGCCCTGAGCTGCTGCGCATCAAAGACCGCCACGGTCGCGACTTCTGCGCGGGCCCGACCCACGAAGAAGTGATCACCGATCTGATGCGCAACGAGTTGAGCAGCTACAAACAGCTGCCAATCAACCTGTACCAGATCCAGACCAAATTCCGTGACGAAATCCGTCCACGCTTCGGTTTGATGCGCGGCCGCGAATTCATCATGAAGGACTCGTACTCCTTCCACGCGGATCAGGCGTCGCTGCAGATCACTTATGACCGCATGCATGAAGCCTACTGCAACATCTTCACGCGTCTGGGCCTGAAATTCCGTCCGGTTGAAGCCGACAACGGTTCGATCGGTGGCGCTGGTTCCCACGAATTCCACGTGCTGGCCGAATCCGGCGAAGACGACATCGTCTTCAGCAACGGTTCCGACTATGCGGCGAACATCGAGAAGGCCGAAGCGGTGCCACGCGAGACTTCGCGCGCTGCTGCGACCGAAGAGCTGCGCCTGGTCGATACGCCAGACACCAAGACCATCGCGGCGCTGGTGGAAAAATTCAATCTGCCGATTGAAAAGACCATCAAGACCCTGATCGTGCGCGCCGAAGAAGAAGGCAAACTGATCGCACTGGTCATCCGTGGCGACCACGAACTCAACGAAATCAAGGCTGCCCAGCAACCAGGCGTGGCCAACCCGCTGGTCATGGCCACCGATGCCGAACTGCGTGACGCCATTGGCGCCGGCGCCGGTTCGCTCGGCCCGCTGAACCTGCCACTGCCAATCATCATCGACCGTTCGGTCGAGCTGATGAGCGACTTCGGCATCGGCGCGAACATCGATGACAAGCATTACTTCGGTGTGAACTGGGAGCGTGATTTGCCAGTTCCGACCGTAGCTGATCTGCGCAATGTTGTAGCCGGCGATCCAAGCCCGGACGGCAAGGGCACGCTGGAAATCAAACGCGGCATCGAAGTCGGGCACATCTTCCAGCTGGGCAACAAGTACAGCAAGGCGATGAAGTGCGAAGTGCTGGGCGAGAACGGCAAGCCAGTGACCCTGGAAATGGGTTGCTATGGCATCGGCGTTTCCCGCGTGGTGGCGGCTGCCATCGAGCAGAACAACGACGCCAACGGCATCATCTGGAGCGACACCCTCGCGCCATTCCAGATCGCCCTGGTACCGCTGCGTTATGAAACCGAGCAGGTGCGCGAAGCCACCGACAAGCTGTACGCCGAACTGACAGCGGCAGGCTTCGAAGTGCTGCTGGACGATCGCGACAAGAAAACCAGCCCGGGCATCAAGTTCGCGGACATGGAGCTGATCGGCATTCCACACCGGATCGTGGTCAGCGACCGCGGCCTCGCCGAAGGCAACCTGGAATACAAGAGCCGGACCGAAGGCGAAGCGCAAGCACTGCCGGTGGCCGACGTATTGTCCTTCCTGCAGGCTCGTATCCGCCGCTGAAACCAGATAGAGACGTCATGTTCAAGCGAAACACCTTAGGCCTCGGAGGCACCGCCCTGTGCGGTGCCCTGCTGGTCAGCGGCTGTGCCAATCACATGTCACAACGCAGCGAGCACGAAGAGCGGGTCGAGCGAAAGTTGCTCGATCATAGCCTGCAGATTGATGTCGGTGAGCCTAAGGCGCTTGAGCTGCCGCAGCGTCGCGTGAAGATCAACGAACAGAAGACTTTTGAAGTCACCGAGTTCGAGGTCACCCGTCATTACGATCGCTACACGCCATACCAGCCTTGGCGGGAGGTCTACGAAATTCCGCTGGGCGTGGTGGCCGTGGTCGGTGGTGTCGGCGCGAATGTGGTCAACGTGTTTGCGCTCGGCAGTCTGCCGGACAGCGTGACCAAGGACTGGCTCAGCTACGGTTTCGCCGGACTCAACCCGTTCATGAACGTGCAATCCAACGGTCGCGCGCAGCAGAATCTGGCCGGCATCGATGAAGTCCAGCGCGACAAGCGCACGGAGTACTCGAGCCTGCCGTGGAGCGAGCGTCCGGTGCAGGTCAAGGCCGGCAAGCAGACCTTCGATATGACCACCGATCGCAACGGCGTTCTGCGCCTGAACCTGCTCGACAGCCCCTTTGCCGAAAATGACCTCAATCATGTCGGCAAATTGCAGATCAGCGTCGAAGACGCCAAGGATGACGTGCACTCGGACTCGACGCTGATGATCAGCAGTCACCTGCGCGGCAAACTGCTGGAAGCGCACGGGCTGATTTATGACGATCTGGAAGACGACGAAGTGAGCCAGTGGGTACACCGGGTCAAACGTCTGTCGGAACTGGGTCTGGAAGAAGAAGCCAGCGAACTGGAACAAAGCCTGATCGAACTGACGCGTAACGATCCTGAGTTGCAGACTGAGTTTCTCAAGTCGCTGACCAAGGATGCCGGGCGTCTGGTGGCGGATCCGGGACCGAATTAAGGCCTATTAAAAGATCGCAGCCTGCGGCAGCTCCTATATTGGAACGCGTTTTCCTGTAGGAGCTGCCGAAGGCTGCGATCTTTTGACTTTAACGTTCAAACAACTCCATCTGCTCAAACCCTCCGCGCAAATCCTCCAGCCGCACCCCAACCCCCAACAACCGCACCGGTTTTGCGCCGCGATTGAACGCCTGCGTCAACATCAACTGATAACTGCCCAGGTCCCGCCCTGCCCCGGCCTGCTCCAGCGTCGTCTGGGTAAAGTCATGGAACTTCACTTTGACGAACGGTTTGCCCGGTCGATAACTGCTGTCGATCCGCGCCATGCGGGTTTTCAGGGTTTCGAGCAACTCCGGCAGCTTATCCAGGCAACTGCGCAAATCCGGCAGATCAACGTCGTAGGTATTTTCCACGCTGATCGACTGACGCCGACTGTCGTTGTGCACCAAGCGCTCATCGATCCCACGCGCCAGACTCCACAGTCGTTCACCGAAGCTGCCGAATTCGCGCACCAGCGCCAGTTTGTCCCACTCGCGCAATTGCGAGCAGTCGACGATGCCGTGCTTGCCCAGCTTGTCGGCGGTGACTTTGCCGACGCCGTGCAATTTGCTCACCGGTAATCCGCTGACAAAGTCTTCGACCTGATCGGGAGTAATCACGAACAAACCGTTGGGCTTTTTCCAGTCACTGGCAATTTTCGCCAGAAACTTGTTCGGCGCTACGCCAGCGGAAACGGTGATGTGCAATTGATTGGAGACGCGGCGACGAATGTCCTGGGCGATACGCGTGGCGCTGCCGCCGAAATGCGCGCTGTCCGACACATCCAGATAAGCCTCATCCAGTGACAACGGCTCGATCAGATCGGTGTAGTCGGCAAAGATTGTGTGAATTTCTTTCGAGGCTTCGCGATAGGCGTCCATGCGTGGCTTGACGATGGTCAGATCCGGACACAGTTTCAAGGCATGCCCCGAAGCCATCGCCGAACGCACGCCATACGCCCGCGCTTCATAGTTGCAGGTGGCGATCACCCCACGCCGATCCGCCGAACCACCCACCGCCAACGGCTTGCCGGCCAGACGCGGGTCATCGCGCATCTCGATGGCGGCGTAGAAACAATCGCAGTCGATGTGGATGATTTTTCGCTGAGTCATGTCAGAAAAGGAAACGTGGCGAGCCGGATCGGCAGTATCTCACTGACACCTGTATATAGCACCAGTGGTATGAATGTTCTTTTACGCGTGTAGGAAAACATCTTTGAATTTATTTTATCAATCGACCAACGCCCTCCAATAGAGCTGAAAGCCTTGCCCCGCCTGCCCTGCAGCGCGAAAAACACCCGAGAAAAAACGCTAACCGATTGAACCTCAACAGATTTTATCCAGATTGCGGGTTGACACCCCAGCGTTCCTCTGTAGAATGCCGACACACAGACGCGGGATGGAGCAGTCTGGTAGCTCGTCGGGCTCATAACCCGAAGGTCGTCGGTTCAAATCCGGCTCCCGCAACCAAACATCAAAAAAGGCTACTCGAAAGAGTGGCCTTTTTTGTGCGCTTCTATTTTGTCGTTTTCTTCTACTTATAGAGAAGCAATCGCCAAACAGGAATTCGTTGCATTTCCGATGCTTAACGCTTCAACTGCGACCGTTTGACGCTATTGCACACTTATTTGACCCTTTATGGGATTAGCGGTTGACACCCCAGCGTTCCTCTGTAGAATGCCGCCACACAGACGCGGGATGGAGCAGTCTGGTAGCTCGTCGGGCTCATAACCCGAAGGTCGTCGGTTCAAATCCGGCTCCCGCAACCAAACATCAAAAAAGGCTACTCGAAAGAGTGGCCTTTTTTGTATCTGTCGAAAAAGTCCTTTCGCAACAATGATCTGTCATCGTGCAGTGAATCGTCCAGGATCGTCAGACGCGCCAAGTTGCGACTATGCTTTGAGTCGCAGGCATGACGTCTGCAATCCATGACTGCCCTCGCCGATACCCGGTGAGAGGCGTAGTATTTTGTGATTATTTTTTTCTACAGGGATTGGTAACTTGGCTGGATACCCCCATCCTGTCGCGCACAATCCAAGAGGTGATTGATGCGCGCCAACTCGTCTGATCCACAAGACACCGTCACAGCGGAACATCCGATCAAGCCCGAGCGTCTGCGCTTGCTTGATCGGGTGAGCAAATACCGACAACCGATTGGTCTGGCGGTCACTTTGCTGTTGTTCGCCATTGCGCTGATTGCCTGTCGTCATCTGCTCGCCGAACTCGATCTCGATGCGTTGCATGACTCGATTCTCGACGTGCCGAAACCCGCCATGCTTGGCGCGTTCGGCGCTACTGTCGTCGGCTTCATTATTCTGCTGGGCTATGAATGGTCGGCCAGTCGCTATGCCGGCGTGACATTGCCTCCGCGTACGCTGGCCCTCGGCGGCTTCACCGCATTTGCGATCGGCAACGCCATCGGCCTGTCGCTGCTGTCCGGCGGTTCGGTGCGCTACCGTTTATATGCACGACTGGGGCTGGGGGCGTCAGAAGTCGCGCACATGACCCTGTTCGCCAGCCTGTCGCTGGGCTGCGCTTTGCCGCCGCTCGCCGCACTGGCAACCCTGAGTGACCTGCCCGCCGCCTCTCAGGCACTGGGCCTGTCCGAAGGCTTGCTCGGCACCGTTGCCGTCACTGTTCTGCTGCTCGGCGCGATCCTGGCCATCGGCATCTATCGCCGCCGCCTGCCGGATCAGCCTTATCCGGACAACCTGCTGGTCAGGGCCGGTCGCCGCACCCTGCGCCTGCCCGGTCGGCGCCTGACCTTTCTGCAACTGATCATCACCGCCCTCGACGTTGCTGCTGCCGCGACCGTGCTTTATCTGTTGCTGCCGGAAGCGCCACCGTTTGGTGCGTTCCTGCTCGTGTACTTGTTGGCCTTGGCCGCTGGCGTTCTCAGCCATGTGCCCGGCGGCGTTGGTGTGTTCGAAGCGATCCTGCTGGCCGCTTTCGCCGACAAGCTCGGTGCCGCGCCACTGGCCGCCGCCCTGCTGCTGTATCGCCTGATCTACGTGGTGTTGCCGTTGTTGGTCGCTTGCGTGTTGCTGCTGATCAACGAAGGTCAACGCCTGTTCCAGACCCAGACCATGCGCGCCGCATCCGGTCTGGCGGCGCCGATTCTGGCGGTATTGGTTTTCCTCTCGGGTGTTGTCCTGCTGTTTTCCGGCGCCACTCCGGAGATCGACACACGTCTGGAACACATCGGTTTTCTGATCCCGCATCGTCTGGTCGACGCTTCGCACTTTGGCGCCAGCCTGATCGGCGTGCTCTGCCTGATGCTCGCTCAGGGCCTGCGTCGGCGCCTGTCGGCCGCGTGGATGCTGACCACCATTTTGTTGCTGGTCGGCGCCCTGCTCTCGCTGCTTAAAGGCTTCGACTGGGAAGAAGCGACGCTGATGACACTGACGGCTGCGCTGCTCGGTGTGTTCCGTCGCTCGTTCTATCGCCCGAGTCGCCTGACCGAACTGCCCTTCTCGCCGCTGTATCTGGTGGCCAGCCTCTGTGTGCTGGGCGCTTCGACGTGGCTGCTGCTGTTCGCCTATCAGGACGTGCCATATAGCCATCAACTCTGGTGGCAGTTCACCCTTGATGCTGACGCGCCGCGTGGCCTGCGTTCGCTGCTCGGCGCTGCGGTGTTGTTGCTGGTGATCGCGCTGACCTGGCTGCTGCGCACCGCGCGCCCGGTCATTCACTTGCCGACGCCTGACGAGCTCGATCGCGCGGTGAAGATTCTGATGGCCTCGTCGCAACCCGACGGCGGCCTCGCACTGACCGGTGACAAGGCATTGCTGTTTCACCCGAACGACGAAGCCTTTTTGATGTACGCGCGCCGTGGCCGCAGCCTGGTGGCACTGTACGACCCGATCGGCCCCGGCCAGCAACGCGCCGAGATGATCTGGCAGTTCCGTGACCTCTGCGATATCCACCACGCCCGCCCGGTGTTCTACCAGGTGCGCGCGGAGAACCTGCCGTACTACATGGACATCGGCCTGACTGCGATCAAGCTTGGCGAAGAAGCCCGGGTCGATCTGCGGCGCTTTGACCTGGAAGCCAAGGGCAAAGAGATGAAGGACCTGCGTTATACCTGGAACCGTGGCTCCCGCGACGGTCTGTCGCTGGAGATCCATGAGCCGGGCCAGGCGCCGATGGATGAGCTGAGAGTGATTTCCGATGCGTGGCTGACCGGCAAGAACGTGCGCGAGAAAGGTTTCTCGCTCGGTCGTTTCAGCGACGAGTACCTGAAGCATTTCCGTATTGCGGTGATTCGCTTCGAAGGCCGCCCGGTGGCGTTCGCCAACCTGCTCGAGACTTACAGCCACGACTTGGCCAGCCTCGACCTGATGCGCGCGCACCCGGACGCCCCCAAGCTGACCATGGAATTCATGATGGTCGGCCTGATTCAACACTATAAGAGTCACGGATACGCGCGCTTCAGCCTGGGCATGGTGCCGTTGTCGGGGTTGCAACCCCGGCGCGGTGCACCGCTGACCCAGCGTCTGGGCTCGATGGTTTTCCGCCGTGGTGAGCAGCTGTACAACTTCCAAGGCTTGCGCCGCTTCAAAGACAAATTCCAGCCTGACTGGGAACCCCGTTATATGGCCGTGCCCGCCGGACTCGATCCGTTGGTGGCGCTGGCCGACACTGCTGCCCTGATCGCGGGCGGCTTGACTGGATTGGTGAAACGCTGATGATTCAACGCTCCCTGAAGTACATCCTGGCCGCACTGATCGTGCTGGCCGTGATTGCCGGCGGCGGTTACTGGTACCTGAAACGCCCGGCACCGGAACCCACCGTCGAACAGCTCAACCCGACCGATGGCGCGGCGATGACCCGCGTCATCCCCGGCACCAAGGCCAAGGCGCAGGTGCTGATCGCCGTCAATGACGATCAGAAGCTCAATGAAAAGCAACTGACCACCCTGAGCCGCAGCGCTTCGGCGCAAATCGTCCAGGTGATTCTGCCCAAGGACTGCCTGCTGCAAAGCCGCGCCCTGCAATCGGGTCTGCGTGAACTGAATGGCCCGGCCACTCTGGTCAGCGGCATAGGCCCAGGTGCTGTGTTGGCCTGGCGCTGGTTGTCGGAGCAGAAAGACGACAAGGCCCAGGCCATCTCCGTCGACCTCGCTCTGGAAAAAGGTGGCTGCACCCACCTGCTGCCGAAATCCGCCGCCCACGGCCACTGGCTGGTGGCGTGGAACGACAACCCGGATGACGCCAGCGCAGGTTTCGTACGCGATCAACCGAACGCCGAAACCAGCATCAGCGACTACGACATCAACCTGCCGCAAGTGCTGAACAACGAACTGCGCAAGATCCTCGTCGGCGGCGACAAGGCCAACGGCGGTCTGGCGATTCCGGTGGTTGAAGTGCCGGCCGGCCAGGCGAAAGACACCGTCACCCTGTTTCTTTCTGGCGACGGCGGCTGGCGCGACCTCGACCGCGACGTGGCCGGTGAAATGGCCAAGATCGGCTATCCGGTCGTCGGCATCGACACCCTGCGCTACTACTGGCAGCACAAGAGCCCGGAGCAAAGCGCACTGGACCTGACCGAACTGATGCAGCACTACCGGCAGAAATGGGGCACCAAACGCTTCATCCTCACCGGTTACTCGTTCGGTGCTGACGTGTTGCCGGCGATCTACAACCGCCTGCCGGACACCGAGCAGCAACGCATCGACGCCATCATCCTGCTGGCCTTCGCCCGCACCGGCAGCTTCGAAATCGAAGTCGAAGGCTGGCTGGGCAACGCCGGCAAAGAAGCCGCCACCGGGCCGGAAATGGCCAAACTGCCTCCGGCCAAGGTGATTTGCATCTACGGCGAAGAAGAGACGGATGAAAGTGGCTGCACCGACAAGACTGCAGTCGGTGAAGCAGTGAAACTCCCTGGCGGCCACCACTTCGACGAGAACTACCCGGCGCTGGCCAAGCGCTTGGTGGATCTGATCGAGAAGCGTCAGAGCAAGGACTCGGTCGCCGAAGAGTGATCTGAAGCGCCCCACCCCAAAAAAGCCCCCGCAACTTCGCAGCTGCGGGGGCTTTTACATTCCAGCAGCCACCCAAATCCCCTGTAGGAGCGAGCCTGCTCGCGATAGCGGAGTGTCAGCCACCTATCTGCCACTGACACACCGCTATCGCGAGCAGGCTCACTCCCACAGGAGATTTGTGTTGATCACGGGATACAGGAGATACCCAGCTCCCACAGGGCCTGAGTTTGATTCGGGATTTTCGGCAGGACGTAGATCCCCTGTGGGAGCGGGCTTGCTCGCGAAGGCGTTGTGTCAGACGACATCTCCAGTAGCTGATCCACCCCATTCGCGAGCAAGCCCGCTCCCACAGGGGATTGGTGCAGGATTCAAGCAATGTGTTCAGGCACAAAAAAGCCCCCGCCAGCCACAAGGCTGACGGGGGCTTTTCAGTTGAGGCGCAGGCTACATCTCCACCTGCGTCCCCAACTCAATCACCCGGTTCAGCGGCAGATTGAAGAAGCGCAAATTGCCGTTGGCATTTTTCAACATGAACGCAAACAACGCCTCTCGCCAACGCGCCATACCTTCAAGCTTCGAGGCAATCACCGTTTCCCGGCTGAGGAAGTAGGTCGTCCGCATCGGGCTGAAGTCCAGATCATCCAGATGACACAACTTCAGCGCCTGCGGCACGTCCGGCTCGTCGGTGAAGCCGAAGTGCAGGATCACCCGGAAGAAGCCTTCGCCATGAGCCTCGACCTCGAAACGTCGCGATGGCGGTACGCGCGGGATGTCTTCGTAGACGACCGTCAGCAGAACCACCTGCTCATGCAGCACCTGGTTGTGCAGCAGGTTGTGCAACAACGCGTGCGGCACGGCGTCGGAGCGTGCGGTGAGGAACACCGCGGTGCCCTGCACCCGATGTGGCGGTTGCACGCGAATGCTGCTGATGAAGATCGGCAGCGGCAGCGCGCCTTCGTCAAGGCGTTCGACCAGCAATTGCTTGCCGCGCTTCCACGTAGTCATCAGCACGAACAGCGCGATACCGGCGATCACCGGGAACGCACCGCCCTGCACGATTTTCGGCACGTTGGCGGCGAAGTACAGGCCGTCCACCAGCAGGAAGCCGATCAACACCGGCACCGCGAGTATCGGTGGCCATTTCCACAGCAGCAGCATCACCGCCGACACCAGAATGGTGGTCATCAGCATGGTGCCAGTCACCGCCACGCCGTAGGCCGAGGCCAGTGCGCCGGAGGACTCGAAGCCCAGCACCAACAGGACCACGCCCACCATCAGCGCCCAGTTCACCGCGCCAATGTAGATCTGGCCCTGTTCATCGCTGGAGGTGTGCTGAATGTACATGCGCGGAATATAGCCAAGCTGAATCGCCTGACGAGTCAGGGAGAACGCGCCGGAAATTACCGCTTGCGAGGCAATCACTGTCGCCAGGGTCGACAAACCAACGAGTGGAATCAGCGCCCAACTCGGTGCCAACAGATAGAACGGGTTACGCGCCGCTTCCGGGTTGTCGAGCAGCAAAGCACCCTGACCGAAGTAATTAAGCACCAGCGCCGGCAACACCAAAATGAACCAGGCGCGGGCAATCGGCTTGCGGCCGAAGTGGCCCATGTCGGCGTACAGCGCTTCGGCACCGGTCAACGCCAGCACCACGGCGCCGAGGATGGCCACGCCCATGCCAGGGTGAACAGTGAAGAAGCGCACCGCCCAAGCAGGATTCATCGCATGCAGCACTTCCGGGGTGTGGCTGATGCCATACACGCCGAGAGCGCCAAGGACGAGGAACCAGGTGACCATGATCGGCCCAAACAGAATGCCGATCCGCGCCGTACCGTGACGCTGGATCAGGAACAAACCGACCAGCACCACCAATGACAGCGGCACCACCCAATGGTCGATGCCATCGAATGCCAGCCCCAGCCCCTCAATCGCCGACAGCACGGAAATCGCCGGGGTGATCATGCTGTCGCCGTAAAACAGCGCCGCGCCGATCAGCCCGCAAACCACCAGCAACGAACGCAGTTTCTTGCGATGCCCTGCCGCCCGCCGCGCCAGTGCGGTGAGCGCCATGATGCCGCCCTCGCCCTGGTTGTCGGCGCGCAGCACGAACATCATGTATTTGATCGACACGACCCAGATCAGCGACCAGAAGATCAACGACAGAATGCCCAGCACGCCGTCGTGGTTGACCGGTACGCCGTAACCGCCGGAAAACACTTCTTTGAGGGTGTACAACGGGCTCGTGCCGATGTCGCCGTAAACTACCCCGACTGCCGCGACCAGCATGCTCAGCGGCTTGGAGGCCGAACCCTCGGCGCCTGCCGCATGACTACTTGCCTGACCCATCCAACACTCCTGATTTTAGAACCGGCTTCTTTGAATGAAGCACTATGCTTTGTGGTGCAGCATGCGCCGTTTTACCTGTTGTTACAGACGTTTTGTTGACTGTAAAAAATTGGTAAAGCTCCACGGCGCGAAGCATAGCGCAGCACTCGTCGTATTTCCCTGCATAAAGCTGGTCAAGTGCGTTGCTCGCCGCTAGAATTGCGCACTTTTTGATCAGAGGCGCGCCCTAAGCGCCCATCCGTCGGCTTTCGCACCAAGAAAGCGATGTCACAAAATACCGAGGTTAGACATGTCCACCACTCCTGCGCCGGCCAATCCAAAGGTTGGCTTTGTATCTCTGGGTTGCCCGAAAGCACTGGTCGACTCCGAGCGCATCCTGACCCAGCTGCGCATGGAAGGCTATGACGTGGTGTCCACCTATCAGGACGCCGACGTTGTAGTCGTCAACACCTGCGGTTTCATCGATTCGGCCAAGGCTGAGTCTTTGGAAGTGATCGGCGAAGCGATCAAGGAAAACGGCAAGGTGATCGTCACCGGTTGCATGGGCGTAGAAGAAGGCAACATCCGCAACGTCCACCCGAGCGTGCTGGCCGTGACCGGTCCGCAGCAGTACGAGCAAGTGGTCAACGCCGTGCACCAAGTGGTGCCGCCACGTAAGGATCACAACCCGCTGATCGACCTGGTGCCGCCGCAAGGCATCAAGCTGACCCCGCGTCACTATGCGTACCTGAAGATTTCCGAAGGCTGTAATCACAGCTGCTCGTTCTGCATCATCCCGTCGATGCGCGGCAAACTGGTGAGCCGTCCGGTTGGCGATGTGCTCGACGAAGCTCAGCGTCTGGTCAAATCCGGCGTTAAAGAGTTGCTGGTCATTTCGCAGGACACCAGCGCTTACGGCGTTGACGTGAAATACCGCACTGGCTTCTGGAACGGCGCGCCGGTGAAAACCCGCATGACCGAACTCTGCGAAGCGCTCAGCACCCTCGGCGTCTGGGTCCGTCTGCACTACGTTTACCCGTACCCGCACGTTGACGAGCTGATTCCGCTGATGGCCGCCGGCAAGATCCTGCCGTACCTGGACATCCCGTTCCAGCACGCCAGCCCGAAAGTGCTGAAGTCGATGAAACGCCCGGCGTTCGAAGACAAGACCCTGGCGCGCATCAAGAACTGGCGCGAAATCTGCCCGGACCTGATCATCCGTTCGACCTTCATCGTCGGTTTCCCGGGCGAAACCGAAGAAGATTTCCAGTACCTGCTGAACTGGCTGACCGAAGCCCAGCTCGACCGCGTCGGCTGCTTCCAGTACTCGCCGGTTGAAGGCGCTCCGGCCAATGATCTGGATCTGGAGATCGTACCGGACGACGTCAAGCAGGATCGTTGGGATCGCTTCATGGCGCACCAGCAAGCGATCAGCTCGGCACGCCTGCAACTGCGCATCGGCCGTGAAATCGAAGTGCTGGTGGACGAAGTCGACGAGCAAGGCGCAGTTGGCCGCTGCTTCTTCGACGCACCGGAAATCGACGGCAACGTGTTTATCGACAACGGCAGCAACCTGAAGCCGGGCGACAAGGTCTGGTGCAAAGTCACCGACGCCGACGAATACGACCTGTGGGCCGAACAGATCTAACGCCGCACCCCCTGTAGGAGCTGCCGAAGGCTGCGATCTGTTGATCTCGAAAAACAAGATCAAAAGATCGCAGCCTCGTTTCACTCGTCAGCTCCTACAGGGATTCGGCACAGTGCTGAATTTAAAAGCCTCGCTCGATGCGGGGCTTTTTTACGGCTATCGTTTAGCGGGGGACGGACTCCCTTGAAACGGACAAGAGGCAGACGGGCATGCGTCACCATTCGGTCATCCACACACCGAAACTCAGCGATTATCAGGAACTGACCCGGGTCTGGGAGGCCTCGGTTCGCGCCACCCATGATTTTCTGCCGGACAGCTACATCGAATTGCTGCGCAATCTGGTGCTGACGCGTTACCTCGATGCGGTGATGCTGATCTGCACCAAGGACGCCAACCAGCGCATCACCGGGTTTGCCGGGGTGGCAGCGGGCAAGATCGAGATGCTGTTCATCGATCCCGATCATCGCGGCCAGGGTTTGGGCAAGAAACTGCTGAACTACGCGATGCAGCATCTGAATGCCGATGAACTGGACGTCAACGAACAGAATCCACAGGCGCTGGGCTTTTACTTCAAGCAGGGGTTTGAAGTGATCGGCCGCTCTGAGGTGGATGGCATGGGCCAGCCGTACCCGTTGCTGCACATGCGCTTGCGACAAAACCAGCAGCGCTCAAGCAACGGCTGACCCAACCCAAAACAACTGTGGGAGCTAGCCTGCTAGCGATGCAGGCGCCGCGGTCCGTCAGATACACCGCGGTGATGCAATCGCTAGCAGGCTAGCTCCCACAGGGAAATGCGAACACCCCGTAAATGGAACCGGGCTTAACCGGCGCCACACAGGTACAATGCCCACCCCTTTTTTGTTACGGCCCTGTCATGACTGACCCGATTCGCCTCTCCAAACGCCTCATCGAACTGGTCGGTTGCTCCCGCCGGGAGGCCGAGCTGTTCATCGAGGGCGGCTGGGTCACCGTGGACGGCGAAGTGATTGACGAGCCGCAATTCAAGGTCGGCGAGCAGAAAGTCGAGCTCGACAAGGACGCCAAGGCCACCGCGCCGGAGCCGGTGACCATCCTGCTCAACGCGCCGGCCGGCATCGACGTCGAGACCGCCATGCAGTCGCTCAGCGCCGAAACCCTCAGCGAAGAGCATCGTTTCAGCAAGCGCCCCCTGCGCGGGCACTTCCTGCGCCTGACCGCCAGTTCCGACCTGCAAGCCAAGGCCAGCGGGCTGTTGGTGTTCACTCAGGACTGGAAAATCCTGCGCAAGCTCACCGCTGACGCCGCGAAGATCGAGCAGGAATACATTGTCGAAGTCGAAGGCGACATGGTCGCCCACGGCCTCAATCGCTTGCAGCACGGCCTCACGCACAAGGGCAAGGAGCTGCCGCCGGTCAAGGCCAGTTGGCAGAACGAAAACCGTCTGCGCTTCGCCATGAAAAATCCGCAGCCGGGGATCATCGCCCAGTTCTGCGAAGCGGTCGGCCTGAAGGTCATCGGCATCCGCCGCATCCGCATCGGCGGCGTCTCGATAGGCAAAGTCCCGGTCGGCCAATGGCGCTACCTGTCCGGCAAAGAGAAGTTCTAACGCTTCCACTGCCGCCACACATTCCGGCAGCGCGCCTGCGTGCTGCCCACAACGCTTATCAGGATTACTCACATGATTCATAACGACGTATTGCGCAGCGTGCGCTACATGCTCGACATCAGCGACAAGAAGGTTGTCGAGATCATCAAGCTCGGCGGCATGGACGTCGCGCTCGCTGACGTGCTGACCTGGCTCGACAAGAAAGAAGAAGACGAAGAAGGTTTCGTGCGCTGCCCGGACGAAGTCATCGCGCACTTCCTCGATGGCCTGGTGATCTTCAAGCGTGGCAAGGACGAAAGCCGTCCGCCGCAGCCGATCGAAGTGCCAGTCACCAACAACATCATCCTGAAAAAGCTGCGCGTGGCCTTCGAACTGAAAGAAGACGACATGCACGCGATTCTCAAGGCGGCCGAGTTCCCGGTGTCCAAGCCTGAGCTGAGCGCGCTGTTCCGCAAGGTTGGCCACACCAACTACCGTCCTTGCGGCGACCAGTTGCTGCGCAACTTCCTCAAGGGCCTGACCCTGCGCGTTCGCCCAGCCTGATCCTCTTTGCGGTGGCGACCAATAGTCGCCGCCGCAGCGCATGACCGTTCATTCCCTGCGAAAATAGTGGCTCCGCTTTTTGCGGCTGACGACTAGGGTGTATTGATCCCTAATCCTCAGGACTCGCCATGCACCCATACTTTTCCCTGCAAGGCCGCACCGCTCTGGTGACCGGCGGCACCCGTGGTATCGGCAAAATGATCGCCAAAGCCTTTGTCGAGGCTGGCGCGCGTGTCTATGTCTGCTCGCGTGACGCTGAAGCGTGTCATCAAACCGCCGAAGAACTCAGCGCCCTGGGCAAATGTCATAGCATCGCCGCCAACCTGGCGACGGAAGAAGGCGTACAGGAGCTGGCCGCCCGCCTGGGCGAGCAGATCACTCATCTGGATATTCTGGTGAACAACGCCGGCACCACCTGGGGCGCGCCGCTGGAGAGCTATCCGGTGAAGGGTTGGGAGAAGGTCATGCAGCTCAACGTGACCTCGGTGTTCAGCTGCATCCAGCAGTTTCTGCCGCTGTTGCGCAAAGCCGGTTCAGCGGCGAATCCGGCACGGATCATCAACATCGGTTCTGTGGCGGGAATTTCTTCGTTTGGCGAACAGGCCTATGCCTACGGGCCGAGTAAAGCGGCCCTACACCAATTGTCGCGCATTCTCGCGCGGGAACTGGTGAGCCAGCACATCAACGTCAACGTGATCGCACCGGGGCGCTTTCCGAGCAAGATGACCCAGCATATTGGCAATGATCAGCAGGCGTTGGCTGAAGACACGGCGCTGATCCCGATGAAGCGCTGGGGGCGTGAGGAAGAAATGGCGGCGTTGGCGATCAGTCTGGCGAGTACCGCTGGCGCATATATGACCGGGAATATCATTCCGCTGGATGGTGGGTTCAGCCTTTAAAAGATCGTAGCCTTCGGCAGCTTCTACATGGGATCGACGCGCCCCTGTAGGAGTTGCCGAAGGCTGCGATCTTTTGATCTTTCGGGCATCATGCCACCCTGCCCCGCTTCGAATGCAAACCATGACTTACAGCGTCTCCCCCATCGGCTTCGTGCGCTCCTGCTTCAAGGAGAAATTCGCCATTCCCCGCCAACCGCAACTAGCGCCCGCCGCCCGTGGCGTGCTGGAACTGGTGGCGCCGTTCGATCAGGGTGACGCCGTGCAAGGTCTGGAACAGGTCAGCCACGTCTGGTTGCTGTTTCTGTTCCATCAAGCGCTGGAAGACAAGCCTCGCCTGAAAGTCCGTCCACCGCGACTGGGCGGCAACAAGTCCATGGGCGTGTTCGCTACCCGCGCCACTCACCGGCCGAACGGCATCGGCCAATCGGTGGTGAAACTGGACAAGGTCGAAGGCAATCGACTGTTCATCTCTGGCATCGATTTGCTCGACGGCACGCCGGTGCTGGACATCAAACCGTATGTGCCCTATGCCGATATCATCCCTAACGCCGTCAATAGCATCGCCAGCGCCGCGCCGCAGCTGATTGACGTGCAGTGGACGGACTCGGCGTTGAAACAAGCGCACAGCCACGCTCAGCGCCTCGACGAGCCGCTGGTTGAGCTGATTGAACAGTGTCTGGCTCAGGACCCGCGTCCGGCGTATCAAACCCCGGCGCCGGAACGCGAGTACGGCGCGCAGTTCTGGGATCTGGATGTGCGCTGGCATTACCCGACACCCGAGCAAATACGCGTACTCGAAGTCATTCCTGCCGAAGCATAACCCCCGAAAACGAGAAAGCCCGCGCTGCCTTCTCAGGCAACGCGGGCTTTTACTGTCACACCACAAAACCAATTGTGGGAGCGGGCTTGCTCGCGAAAGCGTCGTACCAGTCAACTGACATGTGTCTGATACACCGCATTCGCGAGCAAGCCCGCTCCCACAGGAGTTGGGGGATTACTTCTCGACGAACGCACGCTCGATCAGGTAATCACCCGGCTCACGCATCCGCGCCGAGATCTTCAGGCCGAAGCTGTCGAGCACTTCGCTGGTCTCGTCGAGCATGCTCGGGCTGCCGCAGATCATCGCGCGGTCGTCCTGCGGGTTGATCGGTGGCAGGCCGATGTCGCTGAACAGCTTGCCGCTGCGCATCAGATCGGTCAGACGGCCCTGATTCTCGAAAGGCTCACGGGTCACGGTCGGGTAGTAGATCAGCTTGTCACGCAGCGCTTCGCCGAAGAACTCGTTCTGCGGCAGGTGCTCGGTGATGAACTCGCGGTAGGCGACTTCGTTGACGTAACGCACACCGTGCACAAGGATCACTTTTTCAAAGCGCTCGTAGGTTTCCGGGTCCTGGATCACGCTCATGAACGGTGCCAGACCAGTGCCGGTGCTCAGCAGGTACAAATGCTTGCCCGGGTTCAGGTCGTCAAGCACCAGAGTACCGGTAGGCTTCTTCGAGATGATGATCTCGTCGCCTTCCTTCAAGTGCTGCAACTGCGAAGTCAGCGGACCGTCCTGCACCTTGATGCTGAAGAATTCCAGATGCTCTTCCCAGTTCGGGCTGGCGATCGAGTAAGCGCGCATAAGCGGGCGGCCGTTGGGCTGCTGCAGGCCGATCATCACGAACTGACCGTTCTCGAAGCGCAGGCCCGGATCGCGGGTGCACTTGAAGCTGAACAGAGTGTCGTTCCAGTGATGAACACTGAGGACACGCTCGTGGTTCATGTTGCTCATGTACGTTTGACTCCTGGAGATTGGGTCTGCGCTGGCTTATACCGCTGAGAGTGCGCAATTGCATCGCATTCTAATAGCGACGACAATATCTGTTAACTGGATTATTAAGATAAGGGTTATCGGTTATATCGATATGCGATTTACTCTCCGTCAACTGCAAGTCTTCGTCGCCGTCGCCCAGCAGGAAAGCGTATCCCGTGCTGCGGGTCTGCTCAACCTCTCACAGTCAGCCGCCAGCACCTCGATCACCGAACTCGAGCGCCAATCCAGCTGCCAGCTATTCGACCGCGCCGGCAAACGGCTGAGCCTCAACGCCCTCGGCAAACAGCTGTTGCCGCAAGCGGTGGCCCTGCTCGATCAGGCCAAGGAAATCGAAGACCTGCTCAACGGCAAATCCGGTTTCGGCTCGCTGTCGGTGGGCGCCACCCTGACCATCGGCAATTACCTGGCGACGTTGCTGATCGGCAGTTTCATGCAGCGCCACCCCGAAAGTCAGGTGAAGCTGCACGTACAGAACACTGCCAATATCGTGCAACAAGTCGCCCACTACGAAATTGATCTGGGTCTAATCGAAGGCGATTGCAGCCATCCCGACATCGAAGTGCAGAGCTGGGTCGAGGATGAGCTGGTGGTGTTTTGCGCGCCACAGCATCCGCTGGCCCAACGCGGCAGCGCGACCATGGAAGAGTTGACCCACGAAGCATGGATCCTGCGTGAGCAGGGTTCGGGCACGCGGCTAACTTTCGATCAGGCCATGCGTCACCATCGCAGCTCGCTGAATATCCGTCTGGAGCTGGAGCACACCGAAGCGATCAAGCGCGCGGTGGAGTCGGGACTGGGGATTGGCTGCATCTCGCGGCTGGCGCTGCGCGATGCGTTCCGGCGCGGCAGTCTGGTGCCGGTAGAAACGCCGGATCTCGATCTGGCGCGGCAGTTCTACTTCATCTGGCACAAGCAGAAATACCAGACCTCGGCGATGCGCGAGTTTCTCGAGCTGTGCCGCGCTTTCACCGCCGGGGTGCAGCGCAGCGACGAGATCGTCTTGCCGACAATTGCTTAAAGCAGAATAACGGCCCACACCAGCGCGATCATGGTCAGCGCGACAAATTGCGCGGCGCTGCCCATGTCCTTGGCGTTCTTCGACAATGGGTGCAGTTCCAGCGAGATGCGGTCGATGGCCGCTTCGACTGCCGAGTTCAGCAGCTCGACGATCAGCGCCAGCAGGCACACGGCAATCAACAGCGCCTGTTCTACGCGACTGACATTGAGGAAGAATGTCAGCGGAATCAGCACGACATTGAGCAGCACCAGTTGGCGGAACGCCGCTTCACCGGTGAAGGCGGCGCGCAGGCCATCGAGCGAATAACCGGAGGCGTTGAGGATACGTTTCAGGCCGGTCTGGCCCTTGAAAGGTGACATAAGGAAGAAACCAACCAAAAAGGAGTGAGAAAGCTAGATCAATAAAAGTCAAAAAAGCGTGAAGACACCAGCCTTTAATGGCTCGGAATTGACTCAAGTTGTTGCAGCAGTAAAGCCGCTTGCGTGCGAGTACGCACATTCAACTTGCGAAAGATCGCCGTAACGTGGGCCTTGATGGTCGCTTCCGACACACTCAGCTCATAGGCAATCTGCTTGTTCAGCAGGCCTTCGCAGACCATGGTCAACACGCGAAATTGCTGCGGGGTCAGGCTGGCAAGGCCGTCGCTGGCGGCTTTGGCTTCGTCGGAAACAGCGACCGCTTCGAACGCCTGCGGCGGCCAGAACACATCGCCATCGAGCACTTTGCGCACTGCTTGCTGAATCACGCTGAGGTCGCTGGACTTGGGAATAAAGCCACTGGCGCCAAACTCACGGGATTTGACCATGACCGAAGCTTCTTCCTGCGCCGAAACCATCACCACCGGAATCTGCGGGTATTGCCCGCGCAGCAGCACCAAACCGGAAAATCCGTAAGCGCCGGGCATGTTGAGGTCGAGCAGGACCAGATCCCAGTCGGCTTTTTCGGTCAGGCGGGTTTCCAGTTCGGCAATGCTTGCCACTTCCACCAGGCGTACATCCGGGCCAAGGCCCAGCGTCACCGCCTGATGCAGTGCGCTACGAAACAGAGGGTGATCATCGGCAATCAGGATGTCGTATGTGGCCATTTTTCAAATGATCCTGTTTTTGATGGCAGACGCGGTGCATTCCGGTCTGGCCAAAGCAACTCGAGATGCCGCTTTGAAGCGATATCCACAGGGGCACGTTCAACGCCAATCAACAGCAAACACGGCGTTTCAAACCTTGGCCGCACCCTAATCGGCGCCAAGCATGCCCAGCGAAGACGGGGTGGTCAAGCAGCACGGCCACCGTTGCGTACAGTATGGGCCACTATGCGGCCGACACCGGCTGCGGCTTTGGTATATAGGCTTGCAACTCGGCATGGGCCGGCGTCGACTCGTTCATGTCCAGTTGCTGCTTGGCGCCCAGATAGTGCTGGCTGAACACGTCAAAGTAAGCGTCCAGGGCAGAGGCCGCATCCGTGTCGCCTGCCAGCTCCAGACACAGCGCCGCGACTTCGGCGGTGCACAGGTGCTCGCTGCGGGTCGAACGGCGCAAGCGATAGCGCGAGAGTTTGTCGGGCAGCAGGCTGAGGATCGGCAAACGGTCGAAGTAAGGGCTTTTGCGGAAGATCTTCCGGGCTTCGGTCCAAGTCGCATCCAGCAGAATGAACAGCGGGCGTTTGCTGCTATCGATGGCGACAGTGTTGGTCACTCGCGACGGCTCGACATATTCACCGGGAAACACCAGATACGGCTGCCATTGCGGGTCATTGAGCAGTGCGAGCATCTGCGGATCGGGCTCGGTGCGCGACCAGATGAACGCATGGTTATCGCGCACCACATCGGCAATCAGCCAACCGGTATTACTCGGTTTGAACACTTCCTTGCCGGTCATGATCAGGCACACGCCGGAACGGGTCTCGACACTCGGCCGCCAGGCGCACAGGCAATGGCTGATGATCACCCGGCAGTCACGGCAACGTTCGGAGCGAAAGCCACGGGCCTGAATCGGCTTGATGCCTTCATCTTCGCGCTGGTCGCGCAAACGGGCGACGGCGTTGGGGGCATGGTTCATCGCGGATAACGCCGGCAGACAGGGAAACTCGACACGAACAGCACTCGGCAGGGCAATAAAGGGCGGCAGTTTACCAGAGCAACGGGCACAAGCCTGTACCCTCCCGACCGGCTCCCCTATAATTCGCCGCCACTGAACGCACAGCCCCGAGGCTGGTCGAACCACCAGTCACCGAATCAGGAGAGTTTCATGCTGCGCCTTATCGTTCCCACCGCTGCCATTCTGCTGGCGTCGTCCTTCACCGCTCAGGCCGCCTCCTTGAGTGAGCAGAATCTGAACCGTGAGCTGCGCAACGTCGCCGCCCAAAGCAGCGTCGGCACGCCACGCGCCATCAGTGAAGACATTCTTGATCAGGGCTTCACCGTTGAAGGCACACAGCTGATCAACCACCTGAGCGTGCAAAAGAGCCACGCCGACAAGATGCGCGCTGACCCCAAAGCCGTGTATTTCCAGTTGGGCGCCTCGGTGTGCAACAACCCTTCGTTTCGCAAGCTGATGGCCAAGGGCGCGATCATGCGTTACGACTTCACCGAAGTGAAAACCAACAAAGCGGTCGGCTCCGCCAGCTACCAGGAATCGGATTGCCCGAAAGCCGGCCCGGCGAAGAAGAAGTAATCAACGTGAATTGGCGCGCCGCTGTTCATCCTCGGCGCGCAGTTCGGCCAGCAAGGCCTGTAAATAGTGCGAACGGCGCTCGCCGCCAGCCAACCGCCGGCAGCACTCCTCTTCGAGACTGACATGATTGGTCTCGGCTGATGCCTTCAACATTCGATACAGCTGCGTATCGATCTCCAGAATCACTCTGGCCATGTGTCCCGCCTCCTTGCCACCCGCAAATCCTTGAATCACGTGCACCTTGCATACGGTGATTGACGCAATGCTGTCGTACGGTGCCTGTCAGTTAGTTAATCAGAGGGATGGCCACTCGGCGTGCGTTCGGACGAGCGGTGCCGACACTGGCAAAAAATCAATAAGCGGTTGCCAGCCAGAACGTTGCGGCGCAATGATCAAGCCAGCGCAAACGCGCGCAAGGGTCTAGATTCAGAGTATTCCCGATCACTTTTCAACGGCAGACAAGGAACTGCCGATCGTGTGTTTTTTTGCAGCGCGGCACTGACGCCGCTCGTCAGGGCCATCCGCTCTGTGCAGAAGGAGACGTTGAATGCCTTACCAACCGAATGACTTGCTCAGCCGGCATTTTCAGGAAAGCGGTCCCGACCTTATCAGCCAGGTCGAAGCACAACTCAACCGTGTTTCCCCCAACAGCCCGAACATCCCCATCTACCGCGACATGATCCTCACCGTGCTGCGCATGGCACAGGAAGACCACAACCGCTGGAACGCCAAGATCACCCTGCAAGCCCTGCGCGAACTGGAGCAGGCGTTTCGTGTGCTGGAACAATTCAAGGGCCGCCGTAAAGTCACCGTATTCGGCTCGGCGCGCACGCCGGTCGAGCATCCGTTGTATGCCATGGCGCGCGAACTCGGTGCCGCGTTGGCGCATTCAGACATGATGGTCATTACCGGCGCCGGGGGCGGCATCATGGCCGCCGCGCATGAAGGTGCCGGACGTGATCACAGTCTCGGGTTCAACATCACCCTACCCTTCGAGCAGCATGCCAACCCGACTGTCGATGGCACCAATAATCTGCTGCCGTTCCACTTCTTCTTCACGCGCAAACTGTTTTTCGTCAAAGAAGCCGACGCGCTGGTTTTGTGCCCTGGCGGATTCGGCACGCTGGATGAAGCACTGGAGGTACTGACACTGATCCAGACCGGTAAAAGTCCACTGGTGCCTGTGGTGTTACTGGATGCGCCGGGCGGCACGTTCTGGCAGGTCGCAATGGACTTCATTCGTCAGCAACTGGAGGACAACCGTTACATCCTGCCGACTGACATGAAGCTGATGCGATTGGTCTACAGCGTTGAAGAGGCCGTAGAACAGATCAACCAGTTCTACAGCAACTTCCACTCGAGCCGCTGGCTCAAGCGGCAGTTCGTGATTCGCATGCATCACAAACTCAACGATCAGGCGCTGGAGCATATGCAGGAAGCTTTCGCCGATCTGTGCCTGAGCGACCAGTTTCATCAACACGCCTACAACGGCGAGGAACACGACGAAGCGCAGTTCAGCCATCTGGCGCGACTGGCCTTCGCTTTTAACGCTCGCACTCACGGGCGTCTGCGGGAGTTGATCGATTACATCAACCTGCCGGAAAACTGGGCAGACTCCAAACCGCAAGCAGCGCAACGCGCGCGCGAACCGTCAAAGGTCATTTGAAAGCAAAAAAAAACGGCCCGCTATTTTCATAGAGGGCCGTTTTTGTTGAATCGTTTTAATCGTCCATGCCGCGACCGCTGAACAAGCGGTTGATCATCTCCATCGAAAAGCCTCGATACGCCAGGAAACGGCCTTGCTTGGCCCGCTCTTTCGCGTCGATCGGCAAATGTCCGGAGAACTTGCGTTGCCAGGTGTCCTGAAGCTGCTGCTGCCAACTGATACCGCATTCGCGCAGGGCGAGTTCGATATCAGCACGCTGCAAACCGCGCTGGCCCAGCTCTTCGCGAATCCGCAGAGGGCCATAGCCGGAACGGGCACGGTAGGACACAAAACTTTCAAGGTAACGGGCTTCGGAAAGCAGCCCTTCTTCCGTCAAACGATCGAGGGCTGTTTCGATCAACTCCGCCTCAGCGCCGCGCTGACGCAGTTTACGCGTCAGCTCGACTCGACCGTGCTCGCGACGTGCGAGCAGGTCCATGGCGGTTCGCCGCACCGCGACGAGGGTATCGAGTACGGCGGTGGTCATCGCTGCAATCAGATGTCAGCGTCGGCCAGGTCGTCTGCAGTCTCTTTGACTGCGACTGCCGAGGCCTTGGAGTCGATCACTGTAGGCGTCAGCAGCTTGTCACGCAGTTGCTTCTCGAGTTTCGCAGCGATTTCCGGGTTGTCTGCCAGGAACTTGGCCGAGTTGGCCTTGCCCTGACCGATCTTGGTGCCTTCGTAGGCGTACCAGGCGCCGGACTTCTCGACGAAACCGTGCAACACACCGAGGTCGATCATCTCGCCGTTGAGGTAGATGCCTTTGCCGTAAAGAATCTGGAACTCGGCCTGACGGAACGGCGAAGCAACCTTGTTCTTCACAACCTTGACGCGGGTTTCGCTGCCGACCACTTCGTCGCCTTCCTTCACCGCGCCGGTACGGCGGATGTCGAGACGAACCGAGGCGTAGAACTTCAGCGCGTTACCACCGGTGGTGGTTTCCGGGCTACCGAACATCACGCCGATCTTCATGCGGATCTGGTTGATGAAGATTACCAGGCAGTTAGCGTTCTTGATGTTACCGGTGATTTTACGCAGCGCCTGGGACATCAGACGGGCTTGCAGGCCCACGTGCATGTCACCCATTTCGCCTTCGATTTCAGCCTTCGGTACCAGTGCAGCCACGGAGTCGACGATGATCACGTCAACCGCGTTGGAACGCACCAGCATGTCGGTGATTTCCAGGGCCTGCTCGCCGGTGTCCGGCTGGGATACCAGCAGGTCGTCAACGTTGACGCCCAGTTTGCCGGCGTACTCAGGGTCGAGAGCGTGTTCGGCGTCGACGAATGCGCAGGTCGCGCCGGCTTTTTGTGCCTGGGCGATCACCGACAAGGTCAGTGTGGTTTTACCGGAGGATTCCGGACCGTAGATTTCAACGATACGGCCTTTTGGCAGACCGCCAATGCCGAGTGCGATGTCCAGCCCCAGAGAGCCAGTGGAGATAGCCGGGATCGCCTGACGGTCCTGATCGCCCATACGCATCACGGCACCCTTGCCGAATTGACGTTCGATCTGACCCAGGGCCGCAGCCAAGGCTTTCTTCTTGTTGTCGTCCATTAAAGTCCTCACGTAATCAATAAGGCCTGACGGCCAACACCTGTATAAGTAGCCAGTATTATTCCACAGCGTTCGCGGATCGCCTACCCCTGATTTTCGATTTCTCGTGCCGCTAGTCGCAGGAGCCCCTCTAGCGCGGCCTTCACCGTTTGTCGGCGGACTTCATCGCGGTTACCGGGGAAGTGCTGAACCTCACTGGTGACCGTTTCGCCAACACCCCAGGCCAGCCACACCGTGCCCACCGGTTTGTTCGGTGAACCCCCATCCGGCCCGGCCACCCCGCTGACCGCCACGGCAAATCGCGCCAGGCTTTTGTCCTGCGCGCCACGCACCATTGCCTCGACCACCTCGGCACTGACCGCACCCACCGTCTCGAACAACTCGACCGGCACATTCAATTGCTGGGTTTTCTGCCGATTGGAGTACGTCACGTAACCCGCTTCAAACCACGCCGAGCTGCCGGGAATCCGCGTGATCGCCTCGGCGATACCGCCGCCGGTGCAGGACTCGGCGGTGGTGACGTGGGCATTGAGCACTTGCAGGCGTCGGCCAAGTTCAGCAGCCAATTGGGTGATCTCTTTCACGGCGCACTCCGGATCGTGTGGGATGCCTTCACCGTACACGAGCCGGTTGCGCTTTCAATACACAGAGTCATTCAAAATGTTCGGGAGCCAACGCTCTGACATAGGCCTGACACGCCTGCAGCGCGATCAATCCGCGGTCGCCGCTGTCGGTGATAGCGATAATTCGTTGAGCATGCGCCGGGTCAAGTCGGGCGCGTACGGTTGCATGATCCACGCCGCCGGGGCCGGCGGCGGCTGGCACGTTGCAGCCTGGGGCAACGTCGCTGGCGTCGAGTAGGACTGACAGGCGCACATCAGCAGTGGCAAGACGATCGCGCAGGCGATCCTGATCACGTTGGGCATCGCTCAGTGCTCGATAGTGGGTTTGTTCACTGGCGGCGAGCCGTTGCTCCAGCGCCAGGCGTTTATCCTGCTCGGCCTGTTGGGCTGAGGCCGCGGCAAAATTCTGTTGATTGAGGACTTCGGCGTTTAACCGAGCCTGCTCGGCGAGTTGCCGGCCGTAACGCCAGTCCTGCAACTGCCAGGCCACGGCAAAAGCTCCCAGCGCCAACAACAAGATGCCGATCATTCGCCAGGGGATTGGCATAACACCGCCCTCGCCCGCGCCCAGATTTCCAGACGATCCTGCAAGCCGTTCAACCCGCCGTTGATGCGCCGGGTGATGGTGTTGAACTGGTCGCGATCGGCCAGTTCGTTCAAACCGTTCTGTTCCCAGAACCACGCGGCGGATTCGGCTGCCCATTGCGGCTGTTCGAGCAGTTCGGGCAACGACAACAGCCGCTCATCGCCAAACAGGCCAACGCTGCATTGTCGATAATTGCTACGGCCAGTGATTTGTATCAGCCCACGTCCGCGATACTTTTGCCCGTCGCCATCAGCCTCTGGGGTATTGCCCAGACGCAGCGCCAATGTGCCGGTATCGTATTTGCTCAGGTATTGGTTGTTGCCCAGCTCGCGCACATAACGCAGTTGCCCCGACTCGTGGCCGACCTGCGCCAGAAACGCCGCAATACGTTTGGGCGTGTCGATGCGGCGGCGCGTCATGGCGGCATTGAGCGCAGAAACAAAAACGCCCGCTTGGGAGCGGGCGTTGGGCATGATGTCGATAAGGTTGTTTTCAGTTATTTGCATGATGCGTAATCCTCCCTGGATATTCCCCCGATTGAATCACGGCTGCCGGCCAATGCCTGCCAGCCATTTATTTGCCAGAGTTTTCAGGGTGCCGCCCGGAGCAACTTCATTAGAGGTTTCATCCAATGGCAGCACTTGCCCGCCCGATACCAGCCACACCTGATACTCGAGCCAGTCGCGATTGGTCGGGTCTTGTGGGATGAACGCGGAATCCTCGATGCGCAATACGCCGCACGCTGTCAATTGATACGTCATGAGTCACTCCTAGATTTCAGCATCTGCTGTCCATTCAACTTGCAGCCCGTTACCGGGCACGCTGTTGGGTGACGTCACTGTGCTAATGGCGAAAGTACGCTGCGTCACACCGTGTATGAATGTCCCCGTACAGGTTGTTTGAACCGTGTAGTTCCAGACCTGATTAGTTGCATTTGCAGGGCTATACAGCACAACCGTAGGTTGCACTCTCTTCAGTATCTGCATGTGGATAGCCAAGCCATATTGGCCACTGTTGGCACCCGCTGACTGGCTAAACGAAAGAATGCACGTACTGGCGCCATTGTTCGCCTGAACCGGTAGACGGTTGGCGAAAGATTTCTCGAAATATCGTTGACACAGCATCAACTCTTCAGCGACCGGACGGTATTCGAAAGGCGTAGAAACCGGCCCTTCTTCCAACTGGATCTGCGCCAGATCGACCGTCTGCACGACGTTGAGCGGCAGGTCGAATGCCAGTCTCAGGAAATCGTTCGTGCCGAGCATTTTGCCGGCAATGGTTGGCACCTGAAATGTCGCGGTGTACTGGGTCCAGGCCGTGTTCAACTGAAAGGCTTCGACCGCTTTGGTCACGGGTTCCGAACCGCCTGTGCCAAAATATTGCGTAACCGCTACTTTCAGTGCACGCGCCGCATCGGAACGTGCCCAGAACGTCACGGTGGCCGTTTTCCCGGCCAGGCTCCGAACCGACTCGATAGCCTGGGAAATTTTATGCTCCGTTGCACCAACGCCCGCCGTGGTCTGTTGCCAGCGCAGGAAATACGCCGGCTCACCGGCCACCTCGGCCTGCCCCGGAACGAAGCTCTGCCGGCTGATCGCTACAGCCGCATTACCGCTCCAGTCACAGCGAAACCGATCAGCCACGTAACCACCAATATTCGGCCCCTGATTGGTCGTCCCGCGTTGCCAGATATCGAATCCACCGTTGATCAGCAAATTCTTTCGGTACACCTGCACCGGGAATTGCTGCAACGGATCCGGCTTCGACAACAGCCGAATCGCCTGCGCGAGTTGATTGGTCTGATCTTCATCCGGGGTCAACCCTGCGGCTTTAATAGCGCTGAGAATTTCTTCGGTAACGCTGTTGCCCCAACTGGCCGGGATCAGTGAACCGGGCTTGCCCGCAATCGGGTCTTCATCGACAAACTTGCCGTTCTCCAGGCCGGAGCCGGGGACGCTTTTCGGGTAATCCATGTTAATTCCTCAGTGGCTCAGACGCGAACCAGCGGATTGACTTCAGCTATTCGCCCGCAGCAAACCATCCAGCCAATCAGGCTCGACAGGGCGAGCCTGTGCATCGGGAAAGTCGGGATCGTTCGGCCATTCGCGCAATAATTGCCGGTAAGCCAGCAGTTGTTTGAATTCTTCAGCACGCAAGGTGGTGCCCTCACCGACGTCCAGCTCCTCAGCGTCACGGAACACTAGCCATTGGGTGTCTTGCAGCATTTGGTTGCGCCAGGAACGTTCATGGCTGGCGAGCGCGAACGCGTCGACAACCGACTCGGTGAGCACGGGTTGCCCACTGGCACTGGCGCTGATGACCTTGCCAATGGCCTGCCCGACAAATAGCTCGGTGTACTGAGCGCGGGTAATTTCTACGGCGCCTTCGGGCAACTGCGGATACGGGTTGTCTGGCAGGTCAAATCCCAGGGTTTGTGCGTAAAAGTAAATAGACATCTCTAATACCCCCAAACCAGAATTCGACCGGAAACGCCTGGTCCCGGTCTTACAGTTGTTCCGTCAGCCACCCTGACGCGTGCAACGGCTACAGACGTGGATGATGCGGACGTATCGAATCCCCAGATTGTCCCGGTGCTGGAAACCCAGGCGCCGGGGTAAGCCTCATTGGCCACGCCACCGAGGACTGCAGTAGGAAATCTGATAGGCAGTGACAGACTCATGGTTGCATTGACGTCAGACGCGCCGATCAACCACTGCACGATCAAACCACTGGGAAATTTTTGATAGCCGAATTGACTGCTTGGATTGAGTTGCGCCGCAAACGCCGAGTACTTCAACGCAGCAGTGCCATAAACCACCCACACCCCAGACTCTCTGACGAAGTTCGCACTCTCACCATTGTTGATGACGAGCGACGCCAGATAAGTCCCTTGCGGACTGATCTGCGTGCCGGTTTTACTGGCCACGGTAACGGGTGCGCTGTTGCGACAATGCAAGCTGATCGCGGCGCCGCTCGGCACCGCTGCGGCATCCGGAAGCGTAACGGTATACGCCGCATTACCGCCCAGACCGATCGAACAACCGACATCGGCCTGGGTCAATTGGGCAGCGGCGGATATACCGCGAGCACTGGCATAACTGCCCAGCGCCCGCTGCACAAACTCGGACGTTGCTGCCGAGCGTCCACCATCAAACTGCGGCGCCGTCGTGAACAATGTCGGGCTGCGCAATGCCGCCAACAACTGATTGTTCGACGACTCGTTCGGCGTCAGACCGGCCGCCTGAACAACGTTAAGAATCTCTTGCGTGACGCTGTTGCCCCACGTCGCCGGGATCAGCGAGCCGGGTTTACCGGCGATCGGGTCTTCGTCGACAAACTGGCCATTGACCAGGCCGACACTGGGCACACTCTTGGGATAATCCAATGTTCATCTCCTTGATTAAATACAGTGGGTGCGCAGGCCTCAGCCAATCACGCTGGCCAGCCAGGGCGGCGCTGATGGCCGCGAAGACACCGCGGGGAAAAGCGCCGAATCAGGCCAGTCACGCAACGCTTGTCGGTACTCGAGCAACTCCAGGTATTGCGCAGCCTTGAGCAAGGTTCCGCGCCCCAACTCCTGTTCATCGCGGTGACGCGTGACCAACCATTCTGTCGCGCCAAGAGATACCTGACGCCAGCTACGCTCCACTGCCGCAGGCGCTTGATCTGCAGCAATCGGCGCCTGCAGGATCGCCTGACTTCGCTGCGCAGGCAGTGGTTCGGCAGCCACTGTCAACCTGCTGATCGGCCCGCCGATTTCTACTTCCTGCCCCTCCGGTACTCGCACCATCGATTCGACAAAGGACGGCGCAAACAGTTGGCTGATTGCGTAGTCACCCGTGTCAATCCGTTCGACGACGACGCCGTTCTCGATCCGTGCATAAACGGCCATTATTCGTACTCCCAGATTTCGCAGAACGCGTTACCGCCGGCACCGCTGACGACTGAAGCGGAAGGGTTGACCGAGCATGAACCGCTGCCTCCGGAACCACGAATACCGGCGTTGCCAACCGTATTGGAACCCGTAAAGGAAGCGCCGCCATCAAACGGACTGGCGGCTCCGCTACCGGAGAGCAACCCCCAATTGGCATTGCTCATACCGTATCCGCCCGTAACGCCACGCGCGCTGCAAAGGTTGCCGCCAGTCACCGCACCGCCCACACCGCCCTGAATGAATCCGGACGAAGTGCCCGTGACCACGATCGCAAGTTTTTGCCCGCCACCGCCTCCCGAAACACTCATGTAAGCGCCAAAAGAAGCTCCGCCACCCGATAAACCAGTGGTATTGCTGACAGCGCCACCTGCGCCAAGAGTAATCGGCACGCCGGCAAGCATTGGCGCCGTCACCTCAAACAGGCTTTCGGCGTAGGCACCTGAGCCACCGCCGCCGCCGAGGATCTGATTGTTAACCGGCACCGGCGTGCATCCACCGCCAGAGCCACCCGCACCGACCAATCGCACGCGAATGCGCTTGGCTTTCGGATTTGGCACGTAGACCGTAATCCCGATCGTTTCGAACTGCCTGACCGCCAGCAACCGCCCCACCGCATCGGTGATGCCGTAGCCGGCCAACGTGGTCGGGGTATTTTTCAGTTTGTTGAAGTCGACCAGTGCACCGATTGCGCTGGCCAGTTGATCGGTTTTGGCTTCATCCGGTGTCAATCCGGCAGCCTTGATCGCGTTGAGAATTTCTTTAGTGACGCTGTTGCCCCACGCAGCGGGAATCAACGATCCCGGTGTTCCGGCGAGCGGGTTTTCATCGACGAAGCCGCCGTCAGCCAATCCCACACCGGGAATACTTTTTGGATAGTCCATGTCGGCACCTTTTTTGATTTACAGGCAGCCGAATGCTGGAAGCACGAGGCCGCCGGTAAGTTTTTAGTGAAAGACTTGCGGGTTAAACGGTGTACTCGACCAAGAGTCGGGCAGGTGCGCTCGGCCATTCGATGATCGATGGGTAGTTCGCTTGCAATTCAATTCGAGCCAGGTTCAGGACGTAACGTTTCCAAGCCTGCAGCGAAGCTAATTGATCACTGGTGGCTTCCCCTAGGTCATAGGCGTATTGCAATGGCGCGACGCGAATGAGCACTTCACGCAGGCGACTATCGCGTTCGACATCCGCCTGCGCTGCCAGACCGGCCCGTTCGGCTTCGACGTTGAGCACCCAGTTATCGTCCTTCCAGAAGTAATATGCGTTGGGACGCGGCTTAGACGTCAGGTCATCAGGCAGCGGTCCCAGTTCGGTCCAGTAGACATAATTGCCATCGTCCTTGCGATAGACGAACCGGTTGCGCAAATCGATCAACTGCGAGGTCTGGCCATTGCGCCGAACCCATACATACCCTGGCTCGGCGGCTGGCAATTGTTCCGCCAACTCAATCACATTGCCGGGAACCTGAACGCCTATTCCGGGCGTAATCGGTAACTCGATGGGCCCGGTCAATTCCTGGGTCGTTTCATTTACAACATAGTAGTAAGTCATTGTTCACTTCCTTTTGCGGCTGAGAAATGCCGGAGCAGCGGCGTCAGATGAGCTTGATCCTGCCTGCGTAAGCCATGTTGCGCGGACGGGTTTCGACACCGCCGGTATTTTCGGTAAACCCGAGACTGATGTTGGCCTGATTAAACAAGGCGTCAGGCGCCGCGTTCGGTGCCGACACCAGCGGAACGCCCAGCATGTCGCTTTTGAGTTCGTGTCGATGAGAGCGGAACATGTCGAGCTGCCAACTGCCGATCGAGCGACCGGTATCAACCCCACGCCCCTCATCGCACACTCTGATGAACTCACCTCGACCTTCCGGCCCGCGAAAGGTCAACGAGCCATCTCCGCTGGTCCAGCCACCCTCGGCGCCGACCCTCGCGGCTTCCGTGGTCAGGGCACCGGACAGCTGCGCGTGATCCCACAACCACGGCCAGTCGCTGCGACTGAATACCGCCCCGTTAAGCGGACCATATCCTCCGGGGTTGAGCAGTGCCGTGGTCTCGAAGACGGCCCGGCCCAACGGTGTTCCATCGAACCGTCCGATCGGCCACCAATTGCCTGCACCATCACTGCGCAGATGCCACCAGTCACCCGACCCCATCAGCACAAAAAAGGGGTACCCGGCCGCGACAAGATGGGTATGAAATCTGATTTTGTCGGTGCCCGAAGCGCGCACTGCCAAGCGCGATGTCGAGTTGTCGACACGACGAACTATGACGTCGCGAACCCCCAGCGTGAGGTCAGCCGACGGCAGGCTGATGGTGGTCGCACCACTGCTCGCATTGACGAGCACCAGCCCGAGTTCATTTGCCGCCAACGCTTTGGAGCTCGCCACACTGGTCACGGACGTTGCCATAGGGCTGGCCAATGCCAACAGCACTTGCAAGGCTTTGAGCAACTGCCGGTTGTCTCCCTCAGCAGGTGTCAGTCCTGCATCAATGACAACGTTGAGTACTTCCTCTGTGACCGCATTGCCCCACACAGCCGGAATCAACGAACCCGGCGTACCTGCCACCGGGTTTTCATCGACGAAACGACCATCGACCAGGCCGACGCTGGGGACGCTTTTTGGATAATCCATAGGTTGTTCGTTCCTTTGAAATGACAAATGACCTACGTCGACGCGGCGTCTTTCGCGTGTCTGTCCACGATCGGTTTTCGGAAAATAAAGCCCACATTGAAGTGGGCTTGAATAATGCGCGGAGGAAGTTTGCAGTTGGCCGTCAGGACATCCGCACCAGCCACTTGGGTGGTTGCGGACGCGATTCGGCGTCGGCGGTATCGTTGGCGCCCGGCCAATCACGCAGGGCCTGACGATGGGCCAGCAACTTCGCAAACTGCTTGCTGCTCAGACTGGTCTGTACTCCAGAATCCACTTCGTCGCGATGGCGGGTCACCAGCCAGTCCGACTGCGTCAGCGCTGTCGTACGCCACAGACGCTCCACACTGAATGTGATCTGTTGCGCCACAGGTGCCTCGACCGGTGCGCTGAATGTATCGTCCTGATAGATCCAACCGGGGCACACCGACACGCCTGCCGGCACCGTAATACCGCAGTCGATATCACCGGTCACGAAACCGGTAACCACGCCATTTTCGATCATCGCTTTCATTGTCAAACCTCCCATCGGACACGGGCGTTCATGCGCCCGACGGCACTCAGGTTCTGTGCCCACGCAGTAATAGCCACCCGGCCCATATATCGATCAGTAAACCCACCCGCCGGCATGAATTGTGTGCCAACGAAACTGACGCCCGTATCCTCACTGATCACGCCGTAATCGGTTTTGACGTTGTCATCGAAGTCAAAAATGCCGGCCAGGTAGGCACGGGGTTTACGCGCCCAATTCAACGTCACCGAGTAGTTGCCATTGGCACCAGACCAGACGCCGACAGCCTCAAGGCGAGCCTTGTTCGCCAAGAGCGTCAGCGTGGGCAAAGTCCCTGCACCCGTGGTCACTATTCTGGCCACCAGCATGTCGATGCAGGTGGAATCGAAACCACCGCCACTGACACCGGATCCGCCCTTCATCGACGCCGGAATCGCATCGGTATCCGCGCCTTTTTGCGTGTAGCAAACCAGCGCCCCGTCACGCACCTGCATTCGCAGAAAATAAGTACTGTTGATGTCTAGCGCAGGCGATGCCCACACCGGCGTAAACAACCCACGCGGACGGGCCGTCATGCCAATAGTCACTTCCTCGCAGAGACCGACCAGGACCCCGCCTGGAACAGACACAGTGCCACCCGCCGTGCCGCTGGCAGCGGACACTGCAATGCGTCCATCCGTCGTGGACACTGTTGGAAATGCCAACGCGGCGAAGGGCAAGGCGTCCTGCGATAGCACGCTCTTGAGCGCCCTGAGCAGTTGATTCGACTCAGTCTCGGAAGGCACCAGCCCCGCCGCACGAATCACAGTCAGCAGCTCCTCAGTTACAGCATTGCCCCAAGTCGCCGGAATCAGCGAACCCGGCGTGCCGGTCAACGGGTTCTCATCGACGAACTTGCCGTTCACCAGACCTGAACTGGGCACACTGTTCGGATAATCCATGGCTCATGCCTCCTTAGTCATAATTGATGTGCACCTTGGTATGCGCCGGCGCACTGCGGTGAATCAGGCACTCCAGCGCCGAACCCGGGTTCACGCCGAAGCGCTCGCCCCAGTAGCTCGCGCCGTAACGCCGGCCGAGCAGCAGGCGCCCGCCGGTGTTGAGCGTCCACATGAACTGCGCTTCCCACGTGCCCCAGTGCGCCGAACCAAAACGCGAACGGCCCATGCGCGGTGCTTCGAGTTCGGTGATGGTGGCGTTGGGATAACCCTGGCTTTTGGCGATATCGAGGTAGTAACCGACGGCCTGGCTGCCGACCGCGAGCAGGCGTCGGCGTACGGCGAGGCGGCGGTCGTCGAACAGCGGTGTGGCGCCCAGGCACGGATCGGGCAGTTCCATCACCCGTTCCCAGTCCGGCACCAGTTCGCTGACGCCGGCCGGGTCCATCTCGTTGAGCAGGTCGGCGGCGCGGGCGTCGAGGCGCGCCAGTTCGACGGCGACGCCTTGCAGCACTTCCTCAAGTTCGGGGACGCGCTCCGGATCCCACGCCGGGCCGCTCGGCAGCAGCGCACGCAGTTGCGCCTGGTATTGCGCAGCGGATCTGATCACGCCCATACGCAACCTCCGAAGGTCAACAGTTCGCTGTCATCGGCAGCGACGTTGCCGGTCGGCGAGTTGAGCACGTGATCGGTTTCACCGGCGGCGCTGCTGATCGCTTCACGAATATGGCTGATCAACAGGTTCTGACCGAGGTCGGCCTCGCGGTTGTGCAGGTCGCGCAACTGGGTTTCAACCGCCGCGCGCACGGCAGAGGTGTCCGGCGTCAGCTTCAGGTTGTAGGTCACCGGCACCTGCACCGGAGGCAGTACGTGGACCTCGGCGGTGACCGGGCGCAACGGTTCGATGTATGCCTGGACTTCAGCCAGTTGCTCGGCGTTGGGCACCGGTTGCGGATCGTCGTCGCGCATGATGTAGAGGCTGACCGTGCCCGGCCCGAGCAAACCGCCGCGGCACCATGCGCGCGTCACGCCTGGCAGCTCCAATGCCCAGGTCTCGTAATCGCTGGCCGCACCGCCATGCGGAATCACCCGATAGGAACGGATCACCCGCGAACGCAGCGACTCCAGGCTTTCCGGGGCGACGCCGCCACTCAGGCCCGGCTCGATAACGACGAAGCTATTACCGACGATACCGGCAATCGGTTGCACCGGAGTGAGCGTCAGACCGGCATCGGCATTGCCCAGGCTGCCAGCGTCGAGCGCGGCGATGGTGGTGCTGTTGCTGCCATTGGTCGTGGTGCGTGCCTTGGTGACTTTATACGTACGGCCGTCGTTGGTTTGCAGCAACGTATCGGCGTCGAGCACCGCACCGGCGGTGGCGGTAAAACTCACCGTGCCGGTGGCCGCTTGCGCCGGTTTGCGCGGCTGGTTCAGACGCAGTGCAGCGATGCGTTCCAGGGTCGATTCGTCGGCCTTGTCCGGCAGGATCTGCTCGGCAATCCAGTCGAGGTAACCGTACAAGCCATACGCGGCGCCGCTGAGCGTTCGGGCCAGCACTTGCGCATCGGACTGGCGCAGCGAATCGCCGGCCAGGTCGCTTTGGGTGCGCTTGATCAGCACCGGCAGCGAAGGGGTTTCAAACGGCATAGATCACCTGCCAACTGTTATCGGGGTTGATGTCCAGGCGTTCGCCGTCGGCCAGGGTCAGGACCGTGCGCAGGTTCAGGCGCTGAGCGTCGAGGCGTTCGCTGATGATGTCGATGGCGCTGCAATGGCCGTCATCGATCAGCCATTGCAAGGCTTCGCGGGCATAGAATTCAGCGTCCATCTGGGTCTGTCGGGTCAGCTTGACCCGGCGTAACAGCCACAGCCGCGAGCCGATGCGATCGTCGGCGACGGTGGGGAAACTGTCACCCCACCAGCCAAAGCGCTCGTCGTCATCGAGGGCGTCGTCATCGGCGGCGCGGCGCCAGGTAAACAGGCTGATGAGCACGGCGCGGGTCAGCGCGGCGTGAAGGTTCGGGCTGATAAGCATCATTTGCCTCCCGCCGGCGCGCCGGTCTGGCCGCTGCCGGCCTGTACGCCGACGTGCACGTGTTTGATCTGGCTGATGCCACCGGCGAGCTGGTCGCCGGTGGAGACGATTTTGCCGGTCTGGTTGATTACCGGCGTATCGAAGTTCACCGCGCTGCTGGCGCGGATGTTCAGCGTGGCGGTTTCGATGTCGATGATCCGGCCACGCTTGAAGTGAATCCGGTCGCCCTCGTCGGTGTAGATCGCCACTTCGCCGGCAGCCAGCGATTGCAGGCGATAGCGGCGGTCAGCGATGACCAGGGCGATGGCGTGGGAGCGATCGCCACCGATGAACGTGACGACACCTTCGGCACCGGCCAGCGGATGGCTGGTGAAACCGTAGGGTTCGAAGTGTTCCATGTCGTCGTTCACTTCGCCGGCGGTGAGGCGCATTTGCAGCGATTGCAGCTTGGATGCCGAATTGGCGAGCACGACAGTGCCGCGCGCCAGCAGGCGTGTCAGTAGGCTCATGCTTGGTTCCTGTAAGAAACGGGCCGACGTCAAAAGATCGCAGCCTGCGGCAGCTCCTACACAGGATCGGCGTACACCTGTAGGAGCTGCCGAAGGCTGCGATCTTTTCAGGGCCTATGTGGTTTTTTTCGGGGGGCTGGGATTGGCGTCGAAGGTATGCGGCGGCGCCACTTGCAGCGTGGTCACCGAACCCTGCGCCGACAGCGAATACGTGACCTTGGAAATCAGCATGTCACCATCAAACCCAAGCACCGGATCTTTCACCCGTACCAGCGTGTTGTGCCGCCACAGATCGCCGTTGGCCTGACGCCAGCCCTGCACCTGATAGGTGGTGGTCTGCGCGCGGCCCATGCGGGTGGCGCTTTCCCATTGGGCACGCTGCTGCGCCAACTCAAAGGTCAGTTGCGTGCCTTCGTTGATCACCGTGGTGCGGCGACGTTTGAAGGTCAGGTCGGCAGCAATCGATTCGACTTCGCTGACCGCCGCCCCGCTCTTCTTGTCCGAGCCTTTTTGCTGGCCGATCACCCGGTATTCGGAGAACACCTGGCTGTAATCCATCGCCGCGTTGGCCGAAAGAATATTCTTGCCCAGTTCCAGTACATCACTGGCCCGACCGCCGCTGCCGGGCTTGGCCAGCACCAGCCGGCCCTGCTCGTCATCGGTGGAAAACACCCGCAATAGCGAGAGCAAACGGTCGATCGACTGAAACACCGTCTCACCTGGCACGATGGTGTGTTTGGTCAGTCGTGCGGTCTCGGGTATTTCGTTGACCACCGACTGCGAATAGCCCATCGCCAGCGCCTCGACAATGCTCAGCAGCGGTTGCTCCTGCCATTGACCCGGGCGATTGATGGCCGCGCAATCGACCAGGTCCTGGGTCTTCGAACTGCCTTCGATGGTCAGGCTGATCTGCCGCCCGTCATAGCGGATCGGCGCCTTGAACACGTAGCCGGTGAGCACCAGATCGTTGCCGATCTTCACCTCGCACGGGTCGCCGGGCTTGATCGGTTTATCCACCGTTTGCCCTGGCCATTGCCAGGTAATGTCGAGTTTGAAGGTACGGAACTGGCGCTCCAGATCAGCCGTGATTTCCACGCTTTTCCAGCCGCCATATTCCAGGTTGTTGACCGTCAGCGTGACGCGGTTATCCATCTCGCTCATGGTTCACTCCCCGGGGACTTTCACTTGGTTGGGTGAGAACCCGGGATGATTCGTCGGGTTGCGCTGCTGGATTTCCAGGGCCCGCGTGGCATCGCCCAGGTACTTGTAGGCGATCACCAGCGCCGGTGCGCTTTCCTGAATGGTTTTAGTGACAACCCGTATACCCGAGGACGCAACGGCCTTGAGGTGGGTGACCAACGCATCCTGCAAATCGCTGGCTACCTGGTGATGCGCAGGGCTGGATTTGTTCTTCGCCAGATCCAGCGTGCTGACCAGATTCTTCAGCATCGCCAGCGTATCGTCGGTGGACGGCACGTCCTGATGAGTGATTGGCTGGCTGGCCTGATTGTTGACAGAAGGCGTCGACGGCAACTTCATCGGTTTGCTGGCGACCGGCATCGACGCGATCCACTGCGCCGCTTTCACGATCAGCGTGTCCTGCACCAGATCGGCCATGGCTTGCGCCGCCGCATTGGTGTCCGTGCCGGTGGTGAGCTTCGGCGCATCGGCCTTGCGGATCGCTTCGAGTTGTTGCGACACGTCGGCAATCACGCCACGGTAGCCTTCCTTCGCAAACGTCTTCAGCTCCTTGATATCGCCGAGCAAGCCGTTGAACTCCGCCGCCAGTTCCTTGGGCAACTCCTTGACCGCTTTGACCAGGTCGGTGATGTCTTTGTAGTACGTGATCAGCGGCTGGAGCTGCTCTTTGATGATCTCGTATACCCCGGCGAGGCTGTTACGCAAATTGGCAATGCCGATCCGCGCCGCTTTGATCATCGTCATCGCCTGCTCGAACCGCGCGAGGGCAGAAGCCTGGAAAGTCCCGGCTTTGAGCAGTATCGCCTGTTGGGTACTGACGGACGCAGTCGGAAACTGCAACGGCTTATCGGGATAGAACTTCAGGGTAAAGGTCACCAACCCGCCGTCCTGGCGGGTGTGGGTCATGTCGCATTCGCCGACCTTGACTTGCAGGCGTCCAAGCCACGGATGCACCAGCTCGCCACTGCCCGCCTCCAATGCCTTGAGCAACTTGTCGCGCTGCTCCAGGCAATCGGCGCCGATGATGAACGCCGTGACGTCGTGAATCCTCGCCTGCTGGCCAAGGTCCTCGAAGTACGGCAGATCACGCTGCGGGTACTCGTGCAGCTGCCCCTTGCGACCGACCGGGGTTTTCGTCGAATCGATCCAGAAACCGACACCGCGAAAGGATGCCGGCAACAAACGGTCACGCCAGTTCATTGGAACCTCCCACGGACAACGAGCGATAGCCAATGCGCGAAGACAGCGCCAGGCCCGGTTGATTGGTTTGCGGTTGATCGGTACGCATCCCCGGCGGGGCATTTTCGAAGCGTACGGTCAGGCCGCCTTCGAGTTGCGTGCGACTGTTGATTGCGCTTTGCTGGATCAGGGTGTTGGAGGTCTGCGACAGCGAGCTGCCCTGCAGAGCCGGTTTCTGCGCAAGATTTCCCGGCGTGGGCAGGTTGCCCGGTGTCGACAACTGGCTCGAGGAGGATTCGCTGTTGCCCTTGAAAAACACCGGCGCCAACTCGCCTTTGCCCTCGGCATTGGTTTTCAGTTGCGCCTGCGTGAATACATCGACCCGAGCCTTGGCCTCGGCAACCAGCTCGCCAAAGCCGCCATTGAAAAACGCCTTGATCGGCGCGATGGCCTCTTGAAACTTGTTCGACCACTGGTCAATCCAGGCCGTAACGGGCGCCCAGTTTTCGATGATTTTTTCCAGTGGCGACCATCCCAACTGTTCGCGAATCACCGCGTACATCGCCAGGAAAGGCAGCTTGATGTAATCCCAGATCGCGCTGAAGACAGTGACCACCCCGCCCCAGATCGCCTGAATCACCTCAAGGGGTGACCAGTCGAAGAACCCCTGAAGGAAAGCCTTAACCGGCACCGAAACTGCTCGAAGCAAGTCCCAGATCGATGAGAACAAGCTCACCAACGGCCCCCAGTTGTTCAAGATCAGTCCTTGCGGCGAATAATTGAACAAGGTTTTGTAAAACTCGATCACCGGCGCGGCCACCGCTTTGAGGCCGTCCCACAACGCCGCGAAAAACTCAGTGACCGGTCCCCAGTTGTTGATCAGCATTCCCAGCGGGGTGTAGCTGAACATTGTCTTGAAGAACTCGGCCATCGGGATCACTACCGGGGCAATCTTCTGCCAGAGCTCGCTGAAAAATGTCGAGATCGGTTTCCAGTAGGCGACGATCAAACCGGCGGCCAGGGCAATGCCGGTGGCGATCAGCATGATCGGGTTGGCCTTCATTACCAGGCTCATGACGTCGAACACTTGAGTCGCGCCCGTCACCGCGGTTTGCATTGCCGAGAAGGCGATGGCTCCCGCCGCGAGGCCTTGTACCAGCTCGGGGTTGTCGGCCAGCAAGCTGCCGAAACCGTTGAGCATTGGTTCAAGACCGATCACCACCGCGCCAACCGCCGGCACCAACGCGGCATTCACCGCCGTCGAGACCTTATCCATCGACGCACTGAACACGTTCATGGTCTGTGCGGCGACGTTCGGCGCGGCGGGCAAGTCGACGGTTTTTGCCGTGTCGCTGACTTCGGTCAACTTGCCCTGAAACGCGGCCGCCGACTTGATCCCGTCGACAAACGGCGTGATCACGCTGCCGCCCTTGAACAGACCGCTGATGTCCAGTTTGCCGAGGCCGGTCTGTTCGAGGTTTTTCTTGAAGCTGTCGACCTTCGCTCGCAACGCGCCGAGCTTGGGCGACAGTTCATCGATGCCCGTGATCAGCACCGGGGTTTTCACTTTGGTTTCTTCGTCTGCCATCACTGCACCTGCTGCATCGCATTGATCCGTTGCGCGTGCTCCAGCGATTCGCGGAGCACATCCAGTGGCCTGGCCATCATCTGTTCGGGGTCAACCTTCCAGAACCAGGCCAGGTCATAGGCGACTGCGATCAGGTCGGTGATGGCTCCGACGCCGCACTCATGAAAAAACTCGCAACAGCCCAGCTCAGCGCGTTGAGGTCAGCCAGATCCAACTGGTTGACCGACGACGGCGGAATGCCGGCGCACACGGCGATGTATTTGGCCGCCACGTCCATGTCGAGGCTGACTTCTTCGCTCTTGTCGATCTTGTACGGCAGCGCCTTGATCGCTCGCACTTCCTGCACCGTCGGACGGCGCAGGACGAGTTCGGTCAGGGGCTCGCCGTGAGCTTCGATCGCAACCTGAAGCTTCACGGCGCCGCTCATTGCCAGGTCCCCTTGATGCCTTCGAATTTCAGTTCGATGGTGGCGTCATCGCCCTTGGAGACTGGCTCTTCAACCAGATAGGCGCCGGCCAGCACGTAGACTTTGCCGTTGCTGAATTCGCAGGTGACGGTGATGTCGGTGCCTTCGATCAGCTTCTTCAGCGGGAAGTCGGCGGTGTGCAGCGCAGTCACTTTGAACGACGGCGCGATATCGGTTTCCTTGTAGAAACCCGGCACGACGGTTTCGCGTTTGACGGCCATCAGCGGGGCTTCGCAGCCGCCATTGATAGTCAGTTGTGCGCCGTCGACCTTGACGTAGCAGGTGCCTGCAATCAGTTGACCCATGGTGTTACTCCCTTGAATAAAAAAGCCCACGCGAGGTGGGCTGAATGCTGGTGGTCAAACGCGCTGATCAAGCCGCGTCGTCATACTGCAGACGGAATTGGTTGAGCAGTGCGAACACGCGCAGACCGTTGATGTAATCCGGCGGGAACAGCACGTTCACGCGGCTCGGATCCTGCACGTCGCGCTCGACGATCAGGTGCTCGGCGAACAGCTCGGCGTTCTCCACGTGGCCTTCCAGTTCGAGCTTGGCGTACTGGGCGATCAGCTCACCACGGATGGTCGCCGGGGTGACGATCGGCTGGCCGGCGCCGAAGCGGGTGCCGTCGGACGCCAGTTTGTGCCGGCCGTATTTGCTGGTGATCACGCTTTGCAGACGGCGCACGATGAACGCCGACTGGTGCATGGTTTCGCTGTCCAGGTAGGAGTTGTCGGCCTGCCCGTAAGCGTTTTTCTGGTAGGTGGTAATCGAGCGCTGGATGCGCACGTAACCGCCTTCGTAGTAGGCGGTGGCGATGCCGTAGTTGAGCAGCGACTGACGCTCAGTCAAAGTGAAGCGCTCGCTCGCCGGCGCCGGATCAACGCCCGGCAGGCTGCCGCTTTGAGTCGGACGGCTGGCGTCGGCGGAGATGAACACGGCAGTGCGTGCAGCCAGTGCGGCAGCCTGTACCCAGAACGGTTGCGGTACGCCCGGTTCCAGCGCCTGAATGGTCATGTGCTGGTCGTTGCGTGCCTGGCCGGCAGCAACCAGAGTGCCGACGGTGCCGCGCTTGGCGCTGTAGACGTGACCGAACAGTTGCTTGGCCCACGACCAACGACCGGTGCTGTCATCCATGACGGCTTGCCAGGTGTTGAGGGTCGACAGATCGGACCATGGCAGTGCGATGAATTCGAACGGTTCATCACCCAGTGCGGCGATCGCTTCAACCTGATCCGGCACACCGGCACCGCCGGTCATGGCGGTGATTGCAGCAGTCAGGCCGGCCGGGGTTTCTTCGCCGTTGCTCTTGCCCAGGCGATTGAATTGCAGGCTGATGTCGTTGCCGCTGTCGCCAGTCCATTTGGCGTTCAGGGTGACCACACCTTCGGCAGCGGCAGCGTTGACCGGCAGGTCGGCGGTGGCGTTGATTTTCTGCGCCAGTGCAGTGGCTGCCTGGGCTGCGGTAGCACCGTTGACCACGGTGGCTTGCACACGCACGCCACCGACATACAGATTGAGCAGGCCGGCCTGAGTTGCAGCGCCAGTCAGGGTCAGTACGCCTTTGGCGACGGCGCCTTCAGCGTTGTGCAGCGGCAGGCACCAGATCTCGCCGATCGGGTCGGCCTTGCGGAAGGTCTCGTACATCGAGGCGAGCATCGAGCCTTGGCCGCCGATGCTTTTCGCCAGCGCAACGCTGGACACCAACACCAGTTTGCCGACTTCAGTCGGTGCGATGTTGTCGTTGACCTGAGCCACGATCAAACGGCGCATGGTCGAACTCGCGCTATTGGCGGCCGAGTTGTCCATTTCGGCATAGAACAGCGGTACACGAATGTCCGCGGGGATGTTGCTGAATCCGATCGCCATTATTTGGCTCCCTGTGGTTTAGCCGCTTTTGCGGTTTTGATTGTGATATCGCCGTCGGCCAGACGTCGGCGCCACCAGGCGCTGTCCAGCACTTCACGGCCTTCGAGGGGCAGCAGATCGCCGGCCTCCGGGTCAGGTACGGCGCGGCCGGCGGCCGGCAATACGGTGATGCGATTGCTCATGGGGTTACGTCTCCAGAGAAAGTCATTTCCACGCGCCCATCGGGGCCCGGGCGTTTCAGGTTGGGGTCGGCCGGGTCGATCGCATCGACCCGCACGGTGGCCCCGGTAAAGGACGACAAACCGTCCAGTTCGCGTTCGTGCCAACTCTCCGCAGGCTGACTTGGCAGATTGCGGCCGAGCTGGAACTCGGCAAAAAAGCGCAGCCGATAGAAAGCCCGGCTGCTGTTAATCGAGACCAGCTCACCGCCGTCATAAGCGATGGCGCTGTAGTCTTTGTCCGGCTTGAACCCCACCAATGCGCGCCACAACTCGGCACGCAGGTCATGCAACAGATCCAGCGCTTTTGTAGCGTCGCTGGCGTCAAGCATGAGGACGACTTCGAAGCGTTCACGGATCGGTTGAGCGGTGAGGTTTTGTGCAGCACTGGTGCTGGCCAGATCCGCCAGCGGCAGCACATGCGCCGATGGTGTTGGCAGATCGGGATTGCCTTGCAGCAACGCCAGATCGACGCCCACCGAAATGTGATTGGCAAGCCCAGGGCATTGCCCACGCAGCTGCGTGAGGATCGGGGTGATCTTCATGGGGATGTTCCAGAATTGAATGAAAAGCGGTTTGCAGAACACTGCAAAACCTGTGGGGACTGGCTTGCCAGCGATGTCGGTGGATCAACCGGCATCTCTTTTGAATGGGCTAGCCTCTTCGCGGGCAAGCCCGCTCCCACAGGGATCTTCATCGCAGTGAGAAAGCGGGGAATCAGTCCTTGGCGGCGGCCTTGGGGTCGAGGCAGGCAGCATCGATCACGCAGCGATAGCTGTTTTCACGGTTGCCACTGGCAGTGACTTTTTCGATCGACCAGCGCCCGCGCATGAAGTCTGGCCAGGTGTCGTCGAGCAACAACAACCCCTCAGCCGTCAGCAGCGGATTGCCCGGGCAGGTGATTTTCACCTTGAACTTTTTCCGCAGCATTTTGCGCACCTCACCCTCGCCCACCGCGATGGCATCGGCTTCGTTGGGCTGTTGCTGGCGGATGACCTTGTGCGGTGCCACACCGGTTTCAATCCAGCGCACTACGGCCGCTGCGGCGTCCCAGAAACAGGTCTTGCAGCCTTGCGTCTGCTCGCGGGCGGCCTCTTCCAGCGTGGCGCTGATGAAGGCCTGATCACCGGGACGATTGTTGTGGGTGACCGACAACGTCACATCCTGCAGTTTCTGCCCCGAGATTGATTTGATCTGCCCGGGTCGCGCCAGCACATACGCATCGCCATAAGGTTTGGCGACCAGGTTGTACTTCTTCGCCAGCCGCGTCAGAAAGCCCATGTCGGTTTCATTGGACTGGTCGACGTGGGCGATCTTGATCATCGCTACGTCCGCTGCGACACGCGATGAAAAACCGTGCTGCGTCACCAGTTTGCTGAACAATTGACCGAGCGTCGTCGGTCCATGACTGGCGGTGCGGCGCTGTTTGAAGCCGGTTTCATCATCCTTGGTGAACGGCGCTGCAGTGGCCACCAGAGTCAGGCGAAACGGAAACAGTGTCGGCGTCAGGCGAGTGACTTTGAACTGGCCCTTGTCGACCATTTCTTCCATTTCCAGGTAACCCACCAGCAGGCCGATTTTTCCGCCGAGTTTCGGCAGCCCTTCGAGGCCTTCCAGATCAATGGTCAGGGTCAGTTGATCGGACTCGATACCGGCGGCATCAATGTGTTCCCAACTGATCAGACGCTGGTTGAGCAGATCCGCGTTTTCGCCATAAATCTGCACGACCGGGGTAAAACCCAGTGCCATACAACCTCCTTAATCCCAGGCCGTGAGCGCTTTGATCGCGGCGGGTTTGCTGTCGAGTTCAGGCAGCACGACCCAGATGCCAGCGGGCAGAACCGGGTCGGACTCGGCCAGGGTCGGGTTGAGCTTCCACAGGGCCTCTTCAGCGGCATCATCACTGCGCCCGGTTTCGCGGTAGAGCAGCAGATTCACCGAATCACCGGCCACGCTTCGTACCTTACGCATTGTTGAACTCCGCCAATTCAATGACCCAGTCGAGCACCATCGCCGTGCCGTCATCGATGATGTAGGTCTGGGTTTCGGTGACCGTGTTGATCCGCCACAAGCCCCAATTACGTCCGATGCCATCAATCAGCGGCAGCGGAATACGCAGTGCCTGCAACGTCCGCAATTCATCCAGGCGCTCCATGGCCACGGCGTACATCGACTTGCCGGTAATCGTCAGGGTTTCTGACTTCTGGCCGATCTGGCTGGATTTCGGTTTGCTGGTGAGAATCTGTATTTCCGCCCAGCCACCGTCCGTTTTGCGCAGCAGTGTGTGGTACGCAAAGTTGCGCGACAGGCCGAAGATAAAACTGCCCAGAGCCATTTGTTGTTTCATGTGGCGACTCCATCGGTCAGGGCTGCGTCACGGCGGGTGGCGAGAGGGTTAGTGTTCATGAACGGAGTGAATTGACTGTCGAATTGGCTTCGCAGGTGCTGTGTCACCAGCAATCCGATATTTTCCGAACTGCCCGGATCGCTGCAGTACACCTGAACCGAAGGTGCAAAGGTGAGATGCTGATTGGCGGCTTGGGCGCTCGCCAGATCTTTGCTGACCTGGCCGGGTGCGGAGAGTGTGTCGGCGGCGAAGACCGCCAGCCGTTCACCCAACGCGGCTCCCGCGTCCCTGTCCGAAACTGGAGCAACCTCGGCAACCGTCCTCATGGTGACGCTCGATGGCCTGTGGTGTGGCGCATCGATCAAAGAGGATGGTTGGCCGATTTTCATTTCCCTGACGGTCGCGGGCGCCAGACTGGCGATTTCCGTCACCGGCGCATCCGTTGGAAGCTGCACTGCAGAATCGCGGGTAGATGAAAGATCGGGAGGATTGCCCGACGCAACGCCGGGTATCCGTTTGCCAAACCGGTCTTTCCCCTCATCGACAGCGGCGTCCAACAGCACATCGAATAATTTTTTCAGGGCTGTGCCGGCTGTGATAATCACTGCTGCAATCGTCGGATGGTCCTCGGCGAATTCACTCATCCTGTCGATGCTGGCACCGGCAACACTCAGCGCTTCTGGAGAAGGCGATACCGCATTGGCGCTGGCGATGGCCAAGCGCTCGCTTCGCGCGTTCTGAGCGTTCCACTGTCCTTGCGGGGTATTGGAGAGCGTCAGTGCAGATTGGCGCACCGAACTCTGATCACCGACCTTCGACGTCGCGTATTGGTCTTTGTCCTTCACTTGCGTGAAGGCCTCGTTGACGTCACCAAGGCTCTGCGACAGCAACTGCACCGCATTACCGCCATCGGCAAATAGTGTCTGCGCCAACTGGGCGCGTTGCTCGGCCGGTTTGGCGTTCAGCGCAGCCAGTACCGACAGCACCGCGCCCTGTGCACTTTGCTTGTCCGGGTCATGCATCGCCGCGGTCACCGCGGCGGGATCCAGCCCAAGTTGCTTCCAGGCGCCACGCTCGGTGGCGGACGCGTTGCCCCCCTTGTCCAGCGCGAGGGAAATGCGCTTCAACGCCTCGCCGGCATCGTCTTTTTTCGTCCCGCTGTTGAGCAAGGCTGCGGACAGCGCGGCGGCTTGCTCGGGTTGCAGGCCCGCCGCAATCGCCGCATCACCCGACTGTTTGAGAACGACACCGATGTCTGCCGGTTTGGCGCCACCCGGTATTTTGCCGAGCTGTTTTGTCGCATCCGCGAGGTCAAACGCCTGATCGCGAGTTAGCTTCATCGAAGTGCGCCACACCGCCATCATTTCGGCGACTTCCATGGCCGGGACCTTGAAGGCTGACGCAACGATCGCAACGTCGCCGGCGAAGTTGAGCAATTCAAAAGGCTTGTCCGCCGCATTGGTCAGCTCATTGCCGACCCCTGCGTCAGCCGCCAGTGTGGCGACCTTGAGCAACTCCAGACCGCTGGTGCCCCCTCCCGCCACCAATGGCTTACTGGCCATGATCAGGCTCGACAGCGCCATTTCATTGGCCTGCTTTGGCGGCAGTTGTGCGGCGCTGCCGAACTCGGCGGCAGCCGAGTACAAGTCAATCGCTGGCTTAAGACTCTCAGGCGCCCTGGCCCGCTCACTGGTATCAGAAGGCGTTGCCGGTTCGCGGGTGGATTCGCTTTTCGCATTGCTGCTCAGCGAAATCGAACGCAGATTGGACAACGCCAGCCTCAATGAATCGATTGCCGTCGTCAACGCGCCGATCTTGACACTGGCGGTGATGAGCGCCTGACTCAGGCTGGAGATCTGCTCGGGGCCGAACGATCCTGTACCGGTGTTCGCCACTGGCAAACTCAAAGGGCTATTGCCGGGGGCCGCCGCACTGCGCTCACCGGCATTCACCGGCGCATATTTACTCTCTGCCATTGCCGCTCTACTCCTGTTTCACGCCAAGGCGAGTGATCGCTATGTCGTAGCGGCGCAACGCCTTGTCGGCGTCCCATTCGAGAATTTCCGCTTCACTTACCGGGTAAATGAGCGGGACGATATCGAGGATTACTTCGATGTCGCGTTCCGAAAGTAGGCCGCCGGCTGGTTTAAAAAATCGTCTATGCGCACCTGTAGCTGCGTCCAGTCCGGGACAGTCATCAGGGCCAGATCGGGGATCATCAGACCGGTGCAATGGGCGGTGATGAACTCGGCGCGTTCCTTGGCCGTTTTCAGTTTCTTCATCACTTTGGTGGCGCGCAGAGCAGGCATTTCCAGGCTCAGCGAATCCACGGTGCGGCCAGTGACGGCGAGCGGTTGCAGCAGCTGTATCTGATCGGGATCGGCGGATTTTTCCGCGTCTTCGGCCTGGTCGAGAAAGTACGCCGCCGGACGGGTCGACATCTCGTGCACGTACTGCGCGATGCTCACGTAGTCCGGGCGTTTGAGCTGGTCGAGTTCCTTGACCGACAGGCCGGTGGCGAGCAGCGCCAGTTCGAAAAACTGATCGTCTTCGTCATCGCCGGCGCGTTCCAGCGCTTCTTTTTGCGCGGCGTAGAACAGCGGCTTGAGCTGGATCTGGTTGATCTGCGAACCGTCGTCGCCGGTGATCGGCGACAGCAGGTCGTGCTGGGGTGGCATCCACGACATGAATGAATTCCTTGGTGATTCTTGAGGGGGTGTTACTGAACATCTGCCAACGCACACTGATCCAGTGTGGGAGCGGGCTTGCTCGCGAAAGCGGTGTGTCAGATAAATATGCGTCGGCTGTCACGCCGCATTCGCGAGCAAGCCCGCTCCTACAGGGTCAGGTGCCTGGCTTGCTTACAGCGTTACGGCATCAGCACCGCACGCCGGGCATCACCGAGGATGTCGACGCCGTTGAGCACGAACTTCTGGGTGCGCACGTCGATGTCGATCACCGGTACGCCGTTTTCCAGGCGGTTGTAGGTGCGGCAGGACAGCTCCAGTGTGGTGATGGCTTTGCTGCCCATTTTCAGGGCATCTTCAGTCAAGGATTTCAGCTTGCCGCCGACGGTGTGGTAGGTGAACCAAGTGTTCCCGTCCTGATCCTGCCCGGCTTCGCGCACGTTCAGCAGGATGTCGTCGCCCAGCTTCACACCCAGCGCAAGCATGACTTCAGCGCCCATGCCTTGAAGCTTCAGCGTGGCATTCAGCGGCTTGGCGCTCTTGGCCATTTCTTCAACGATGAAGCGCCCGCCCGCCATGGTTTCCATATCGAAATCAATTTTCGGCGGAGTGAATTCCTCAACGGTCGCCGACAACGGCAAACCTTGCAGGGTGGCCGCGATGGCCTGTCTTACGCGGTTGGTAAACATTAGAGAACGTCCTCCAGGAACTGCTCGATGATTTCATCGCGGGCGTTGAGTTGATAAACCATGTGTTCGTTCGGCGCGTAGCGGCCGTAGTCGATGACCACGTACCAGGTGCCGTTCTTGTACTTCTCGACGCTGTTCAGTTCCGGGTGCAGGTACACGCTGCCGCCAGGAATGGTTTCATCGGCGACCAGGGTTTGCAGCCAGTCGTTGATGCGCTTGACCTCTTGATCCATGAAGGATTTGGTGAGGTTCTTGGCCATGGCTTTCTGGCCGGCCTTGACCAGCTTGCGGCTGATCGCATCTTCGAGGCCGACGTAGCTGATGAACTTGCCGGTGATCGAGCGGTTACCCAGCAGCGAGAAGCCGCCGAGCACGGTGCGGGCGTAGTAGCTGACGCCGTAGCGGTTGAGCAGATCGCCTTCGGTGGAGGTGTCGAGGATGTTGTATTCAACGACCCGCGAAACGTCCTCGGCGTAGGTCACCTGGTTGCCCGGGCTCTCCCACTGCTTGACCTTGGCCAGTGCGGCAATCGCCAGACTGGAAGGCGACAGGAAAACGTTTTTCTTCGCCGCCTTCGAGTACACGGCAGGCATGTTGTGCACTACCAGGCAACGGTCGAAACCAAGGTCGGCGCCGCCGAGTTCCTGGCTGTACAGCACTTGATCGGCGACCGAAGCGTCCTTGCCGTCCAGCACTACACGGGCCTTGATGCGCTTGCCGAACGAGGCGAACTCGCTGGCCACCGCTTTAGTGCCGGTGAAGCCCGGCGCACCGATGATGGTCAGGTCTTCCGGAACACTACCCAGCGCGGCCAGACCGAGCTTGCGGCCGGTCAACGGATCAACGCCACCGATCACATTGTTGACGGTGTCGGCCGGGGTCGCACCCGCTTCGACGATGACCACGTAGACCGGCACCTTGACCACTTTGAGGATCTGGTAGACCGCGTGATACAGCGTGCCCTCTTCCGAACCGGTCGGATCGAGCAGCGCGTGGGTGGTGAAGCTGTTGATGCGGAACGGTGCGTTACGCGGAATCAGCGGATCGGCTTTCGGCGCGGTGCCGACCAGACCGATGACGTTGTCACCCAGGCCACCCATGGCCTCGGGGGATTCAGTGGCATTGACGGTAATGCCGTTGTGCTCGAAGTTCAAAACCTCAGCCATGTTCAGTCAGCCTTCTTGGCAGCGGCCTTTTTGGCCTGGGTGATAGGTGTTTTCAGTTCCAGTCGACCGGCGAAGTGCAGAGCACTGGCCTCGACGTCGAGCAGATCAAGGTCTTGGCCGATGCTCGACCAGTGCCCACCGCCGGTGGGGAATGGGACGAGCACGGTGTAGGTTTGGCGGGTTGCCATTTTTCGTTTCTCCATAAACGGGAAAGCCCCTCGTGGGGAGGGGCTTGGCGGGTGTTGAGTGCTTTGGGGGGTAGAAAAAAACACCCCGGGGTTCGGGGCGTTCAACGTACTTGCAAAGCGATCCAATCAGGTTGTTCAGGCCGAGCCTGCTCATTCGGAAATTGCTCTGACTGTGGCCAATCGCGCAAGTCCTTCAAATAAGCCAGCAACGCCTGATATTGATCGACGGTCAGTGTTGTATCGCTGGACATTTCGAGTTCATCGCGATGACGCTCACGCAACCACTTCACGTTTTCAATCTTGCCGTCACGCCAAATGCGCTCCCGATCAGCCTCGGATTCACGGTTCAGTTCAGGCGTCCTCAGGACAGGCCTTCCATGCTCATCTGCACCGATCACCAGCGATTGCGCTTCTCCCGCTAAAAGCTCAGAGCGCAGTTGTGTGGTGATTTCCACTGCATCGTCAGGCATTGCAACGTGAACGGCATCGTCGTAAAAGCCACCAGTCGAGGCGGCATAAAAAAGTGACATGAATAATTCTCCCTGTTACCAGCCGATCGAAATCCACGGCCCATTCGGTTGACCACTGCTACCGATGGCAGAAACAGTGAACTTCGTAAGACCGCCGTACATGACACATAGGGTGGAAGTGATCGAGGTAGAGCCCGCCGAGGAACTGTTGCCGACCAGTGTCATGATTTCGGCAGTCGGATAGGCTATCGGGTACGTAACGCTCACTTGGGCTCCTGCCGCAATCGCATTGATCGTCCCCCACTGGATGATCACTCCACCCAGCCAGCTCGGCAGCATGAGGTAACCAACTCGCTCCTTGGACATAGAAAAGCCCCAGCGCAACTTCTTCGGCGTGACAATGGTTTTGTCATCCACGCCGGCATCGGTCTGTGCCTGAGAGGCCAGTTTTGCCGTGCCTTGATTGGGTTCAGTCGCTTGTTGCGCGAGAGCGGTCAGCGCACTGATGTCAATGTTTCCCTGATTGATCGGCGCGTTCCAGGCCTTGATGCACCACATGACGGCGAGGTTGCGCGGACGCATGACTCCCAATGCCCCAGCACTGACCGGAGTGTTGCCAGCGGTGAATACCGCATTGGAAACGCCGTAATCCGTCGTGTTATGAGGATCAAGGCCATGTGCTTCCTGAAGTCCGGCATCTGATGCCGTGTTATGCCAGAGGCCCGAGACAGCCGGAGAGACATTGGAGGGGTCGAAAGACTGGAGGCTACCTTTCTGCCAACTACCGATCGGGCGTCCGCCATCTACACCGCGCCCATGATCCCAGCCCCGCAGAAACTCGCCACGTGAATCCGGCAAGCGGAAGTTGCCTGGGCCTTCATTACCCTTGTTGTAAGTGGTGCCGAGATAAGCCGCCAGATCCGGATAAGTCGCAATGCTCTGCACACTGCCGTCCAGCTCCAGATAACCGGGAGCGACGATGCCGGTCGGGAATGCCAGAACAGCGCCTACCGGGACGGCGGATTTGAGCCGTTCGACTTCCTTGGCCAGCGCGGCGACATCGATGTTTCCCTGATTGACCGGGGCGTTCCAGGCTTTGATGCACCACATGACTGCGATGTTGCGCGGCCTCACAACTCCGCCATCCGCCAGTATCGATGAGGTTACAACCCCCGAAGTCGTGTACGTCCTGGCTACCCCAGGATAATCAGTGGATACGAATACATCGGCCTGTGCAGCCGCCACCGATGCCTGCACGACCTCGACCGTGAGGTTCGGATTCGGGTTGCTGTCGAAAGTAGTTACCGTACCCTTTTGGGTCGAGCCAACCACACGGCTAGCGTCTACGCCTCGCCCATGATCCCAACCGCGCAAGAACTCCCCGCGGGCCTCCGGCAAACGGAAATTGCCAACACCCTCATCACCCTTGTTGAACTTGCCGCCCAGGTAAGCGCTCAAGTCCGGGTACGTCGCACTGCTTTTGACGCTGTTATCCAGCTCCAGAAACCCAGGCGGCGGTGCATCAACCGGGAACGCCACAATCGAGCCCACCGGCAACGCTGATGCCTTGGCAATCAGCGCTTCAACTTCAGCCTTGGTGTACGAATCCTTGATGCCAAACCCAGCCAGCGTCTCGGGATTAGCACCCGCCGTCGCCCGACCATATTCATCAACCGTCAGACTCTTGTAAGTCCCAGCCGCAATTCCGGTTCGCCCGGCCAGCATCTTGAACGCCAGCGCGGTAGTGCCGAGGGTGATCGGCGCATTGGTGGTCAGGTGCCACAACGAATCTCCATTTGCTGTGCCCTCCTCGACCATCACCGTCAGGCCCGGCGTGACCTTGGCGTTACTGTTGGCATCCGTCGCCCGCACCCAGTCGCCATTGGCGACGATCCACAAGCCGTTGTCCTTGGCCAGCGTCTGATTCGCAACAAGCACGCGGTCGCCAGCAATCACTGCGACACCGTCAATTTGCTGCGCACCGCTCAGCACGATGTTGCTGGATGCAGCAACACGCGCGGATTGCTTGCCATCCAGTTTGCCGAGCTCTTCGGCGAGATAACTCATGACCCAGGCACGCGTGGCCTTAACCACGGTGTCATCAATCAACAACGTCACCAGCGACGCATTACTGGTCTCGAAAATCGAACGAATGTAGAACTCTTTGCCCGAACCGGATGTGGCCAGAACCGGTTTGAACGACTCTGGATATTTGACGATGGCGTAGAGAATTCCGGTGTCAGTCCACAGCCCTGCTTCACGCACGTACCAGCCGCCAACGTCAGGCGGAATGGTGACTTCTGCGAGCAGCCAGCTCGGATTCTTTTCGTCCTGGAACAGCGCATTGAGCGGCCCGCGCCAGACTTCGCGTTTCAGCGCGGTGGCGGTCGCGGCCGGGTTGTAGACCGAGCCGCCGCCGTCGCCGACGGAAATCTGCGTCAACTTGATCGGCGTGCCCGCGGCCTTGCACGCCGTTTCGTAGGCAATCCCTGCGTTGGTAAGCAGGGTGTAATAGTCAGCCATTCAGGCCCCCTGAGGATAAATAGTGGATGTTTCGACGGTGTACATACCGGCAGCCATGAACGCCTCTCCCGAGGTTTCCAGCCCTTCGATGAACACCGGATAAACCGTGGTCAGCTCACCGCAGAACGTCGCGGCACCGATGACGTGATTGCCGAAAGCGCTGAGGCCAACGGAGACCGTCAGCACATCGCGTTCGCTCTTGGCATCAGCCAGACGTCGATCGAGACGGGCGTCGATGGCTTCGCTGTAGGGTTGCTCGCTGAAAGCGCGGACGGAGAAGCTGTAGGGCTCGCCCGCTGGTGTCTGTTCGTACCAGGCGCGGATCTCGGGTCTTAATTGCAAACCCTTGGCGGCGTTTTCCAGCGCCTTGCGAGTGCCGGCCTGGCGCGCGGTGGGCCAGGCCAGTTCGACGGTCAGGCGTTTTTCAGCTTGCGGCGCATCGGTGCTCCATTCAGCAACACCGCGATCCGCCGCCAGATACGGCAGAAATTCGGCGGGTGTTTCTGCAGGATTCATCAGCTCGGGAAACGGCGGTGCAACGCGATCAAGCAAGGCACCAAAGCCCAGATCCAGGCCTCGTTCGAGTGCTGAACTGTTGGCCGGTAACAGCGTCGGGCGCAGAGTCTGCTCACTCATAACGTCAGCACCTCGACCTCGACCGCCGTGCAATAAGGTGCTTGAAACGCGGTGGTCACGATCGGCGCCAGCGGTTCAAGAATCTGCAATTGCACAGCGCCGGCGCTGTGCAGCGTGTAGTCGATCCAGCTCGGATCAACGCGGCCTTCGAGGCGATGACAGCTGTCAGCGTAAGCCTGCAACTGCGCTTGCGCAGCGACCTTGGTCAGGCCCGAATCGGGGCCGGAATTGATCTTCGCGACCACACGGATTTTGTAGCGTTGGATGTCGGCAGCCTTGACCGTGACGAGGTCGGTTTCGGGGCAGACATCGGGACGCGCGAAGTGCTGGCGGACACCCTCAAGCAACACTGGCGATGGCGTGCCGTCACCCTCTCGCGACAGCACAGTGACCTGCACTTCACCGGGGGCAGTGCGGCGACCGTTGCCATCCTTGACCTGCGCGGCGAGACCATCGGGGTTGAAGGTGTAGGTGACATTCACCACACCGGCATCGGTGGATTCGACGTTCACGGTTGGCCGCTCGCCGAGGGTGAACACCTCGCGGCGATACTGCATTCGCGAACCGGCGGCCGGCGCATGCGGCGCCAGGTAATAGCGCAAACGAGCGTCGTCATCACTTTCATAAATCGCCGGCACGGGCGGGAACGCTGCCGGGTCGCCCGGATCGAGCAACTGCCTTTCAAGGCCCATGTCCGCCAGCCGCGCATCGAGGTTGCTACCGGTCGCCCACCACGCCAGCATCTGCTTGATACGGGCGTTGTATTTGCGTTCATGGGTTTGCAGACGCACGCAGAAGGCTTCCAGCGCCAGCGTCAGCAATTCGCTCTCGTTGTCGAGGCTGGTCTTGAGTTTCGCCGCATTGTCCGGCGAACGAGCGCCGACGTATTCGACGACGAACGTCTTGAATTCGGCGAGCAAGTCTTCGAAGGCATCGACCTTGATCAACGAAGGTTCGGCCAATTGGTTCTGGCCGGGGATCAACATGCTCATGTCACGACCTCGAAGGTTTGTTGACGGTTTTTCCAGGTGCCGGCGAAACGCAGCAGCAGACCGGCGCCCTGGCGGCTGGCGACGATTACTTGCGGCTGAAAATCGCTGATGCCGTTGTGCGCGTTGTAGAACGCTTGCGCCGCGTGGCTCTGCGCCAGAAGCAGAACGTCGTCACCGAGGTTTTGCCCGAGCAGCGTGGGGATCAGCGAGCCATAAAGCGGCCGTTTTTGCCGGGTGCCCAGCGGTGTGGTCAGGGCCCGGGTCGCGCGCTGCACAAATTGCAGCCAGTCGTCGACCGTGGCCCCGCTGTCTCTATCGATTCCGATCATGGGAAGCTCTTGAATCAGGGGCTGATGACTCGGCCCTGGTGATCGACCAACGGGCCGCTGAAGTGCACGCCCGAGGCGTCAATGGTCAGGCCGACGGCGCCGAGTTGCAGGGTGATCAGTTGCGGCGTCAGCGCCAGTCGCGCCGGGCCGATGCTCAGTTCAAGCGATTCGCGAGAGCCGCTGAATGCGGCCGGGCCGTTTTGCCAATGCAGCGTGTGCGAGGCGTCGTCATAACCGCTTTCGCTACCATCGACATGCACTCGGCGCGTCAGCGTCGGTACGGTGGCGGTGGGTGGAAAACGATCGCTGTTCAGACCAAACAGCGCCACGGATTGCGCGCCGCTTTCGCCGCTGCCGTAGTTGAACAACAGACACTGCTCACCCACTGTTGGAATCCGCGACTCGCTTTGTGCACCGGCGCTGGGGTTGAAGAATTTGATGGCCGGCGTCAGCAAACCACCGTGGCTGACCTGGCAGGTGTTGCTCGCGGCGTCGACGGTCTGGCAGATACCGATGCGACAGAAACTCTCGGCGCGGCGGTGCAGGTCTTCGATTTCCGCTTCCATCTCGGCCAGGCGTTCGATGATCGGGCCCAGTTGCATGCGCAGTAATGCGTCGAACATCGATCAGGCCTCCAGCGTGGTGTATTGGTCGGGATCGTCGATGTCGCTGACTTCCCAGGTGCGGGCGAATTTCGGCGTTCCGAGTGGATCGTCAAGCAAGGTCGGGCCGAGGTAGAGGGTCTGCTCGAACGTCAGGGTCCAGGCCTTGTATTGCTGGCCGAGCAGTGACGGCAAGCCATCAATGTTCATCGGCAGATCACACTGATCGCCGGGCAGGCCCCAGCGATTGTCAGTGATCAGATTCTTCAGCACGGCGATCAGATCGCACGCGGCAAATGCGGTTGCAGAAAGCGCCGGGATGACTTGCAACGACAGCGTCATGACATGAGCGATACGCCCGTCAGCGCCGCGCACTCCAGAAGCATTGCGGTTGAAGTCGATCAGCACCCAGGCCTGATCGCCAGGCGCAGTGAAATCGTCCTGATTGCCGACGATGATGTTGAGCCCGGCGGTGTTGCGCAGCGTTATCGCGATAGCAGTGAACAATTGCGACGGCTGCTGGATCGGTGTGGGCATACATGACCTCCTTTTCAATCGTCCACGCGCAGCCCTGCCGCCCAAAGGGCGGCACGAATAGCATTCAAGGTTAAGGCTGGTCGCGGGGTGGAACTTCGCAAACGCCGATGCGCTTGGCGGCCCAGCGTTCGTACAGACCGATGGCGACGTCGGCCCCGGCCATCGCGGTGAGGCAGCCGAAGGCGCCGGCAGCCCAGATCGACATGCCGGCGGCATACAGCAGCATGATCGCCGACACGCCGCAGATCATGCAGGCGCCGGAGCGCAATGCCAGACGCCGTACCAGCGGCCAGCCACGGGCGCCCTCTTTGTCGGCGCGCCACATTTCGCCGGACACCCCGCCGACAACGGCAAGGAGGATGACCAGCCAGATCGGCATGTCCGCCAACGCTTGTTGCTCGTTTGTCATGTCACGCCTCCTGGTGTGATGGATGAATGGTGTGTGTTGGGTTCAATCGGTTTCTCTTGAGGTAGGCATTCCAAAAAGCCCGGCGCGGTGTCCGGGCTTTTCAGTAATGCGTACTCGCTTTTTTAAAAGGGAGCCACAGGCCAGTTGATCGTGTAGGGGTAATCAGCTTGGGTTTTCACGTCGCTGACAGCGATGTGGTACTGCTGATAGGCCAGCCATGCGGCTTGCTCTGCAGGCGTGGCGACGCCAAGATTCACTTTTAAATTTACCGGATTGATAGTCAGCCAACCCGTCGCAAATCCCAACTTTGTCCGCACCTGCACCGCGACCAGATTCACGTAGTCGTCATGCGTCAGCTCAGAGAAGACCCAACCGTTCTCTGAGTTTTCAGCTTTCCAGCCCACTTGAACGACCGTATCAATGGCAATCTGATTCCAGAAGGCCTGCATACCGGACGGAATATTCAGAGGTTGTTCTTCAGCATCCTGGATGTCAGCGACCCGGGAAAATGGAGAGGTGGTGCTGTAGTCAATAAGAACATATCGATTCATAAATTCACCTTTTGGAGATGGACAGAGATTGAGCGGTTCAACCTGATCCGCCTGTAACCGTGCGGTATCCATGAGTACACGGCATTTACCGAGGCGGGCATTCCAAAAAGCCCGGTAACCAGCACCGGGCTTTTCAATTTCATGGCTAACCGCGGGAAGGCGTCAAACCAGTGCTTAAGGAACTTCTGGCCAAGTGACCGTCAGCGGATAGCCTGGTTGTTTGTTGACATTGCTCATATCGATGAAAAACTGCTTGTAAGCCAGTAGTGCAGCTTCATCGGCAGGCGTGGCGAGACCAAGTTCGACCTTGTATGCCAGTGCACTCGACGCCAGTGTGTTATTGGCGCGTTCGAGTCGTGGCGTTCTTGCACTGCGCAGTTGAAGGGACAACTGGGATGGTTGCCCATACATGTCGCTGTCGGTGAAAGTCCAGACGCCGTCGGTATTCACGGCGTTCCAGGAGTAATCGATCTTGGGCAATGCGGTGACATTTACCCAGACTTGATTGGATGGAAACTCATCGGTGATCGGGTTGTCGGTTTCGTAAATGTTGTCGACCTTGCCATTAACAACGCGAGCGTACTTCTTCATGGTCATATCCTTATTTAGTACCGGCATCCCGGCATTTCGGTTACTGCCCAGGCAGGCATTCCAAAAAGCCGGTAATTCGCCGGGCTTTTCAGTAATGCGCTCCCGCTTTTGCACTGCTGATCGTCGCAGGATCAGAAGGGAATCACTGGCCAGTTGATCGTGGAAGGGTAATCCGGTTGATTTTCCACTTCGGTGAGGGCAACGAAGTACTGTTTATAAGCACGCAAACTCGCCTCTTCATCAGACGTCGCAACGCCCAGATCATGCTTGTAATGAAGAGGGTGGAAAGTCAGCCATTCAATGGCCTTATCTAGTTCCTTGCGAATACGAGCACTTGTGATCGCAACGTGGTCTTCGTAGGTCGGTTCAACAAAAACAAATACACTGGTGCCATTTGGCTGCCACGACTGCAACACCTTCCAGCCGACTTGTACTGCTGTATTACCTGTTGCATCAACCCATATGCCCGACACCCCTTCGACGGGCGTAGTAGGAAATCCATTCTCCGTATCCAAAATCTGGATGACCTGTGGAAAGTGGGTGTTGTAGATGTCGCCGATATAGACATATCGATTCATTTTCATTCCCTTAGAAGTTCAAGGCTGCTCTGATGTCTGCCAACCTGTCGTTTAGCCGCTGATCTATGGCGCGTTGAGGCCAGAGGCAGGCATTCCAAATAGCCCGGCAATCTGCCGGGCTTTTCAGTAATGCGCTCCTTCGCCTTCCTTCAAATCCTGTGTTCAAGAAGGAAGCTGACTTTTCGGCGCTACTGGCGCGGTACGAGTCCATTCAGATTGTTTTTCCGACCGCGGTCCCTGCCCGCCGGATAACTGCTTCTGGTGCTTTACGCTGCACACCCGGGTCAGTTGCCAACCCTCTGAACCGTTGAGGCCGGTTCATCGCTGCCTGTTCTTGTGGAACTAAAGAGCTTTCGTTTCCAGCCGCTTTGTCGAGCGGCTTGGTGACAAGAATATGCATGGATGCATATACAGTCAATGCGTAAATGCATTTATTTATGCACAAGAAATGCGCAAACGCATGAAAGCTCCGGTATGCAAGGGCCTGGCGGTTTGCTGGAGGCGAAAAAAAACCCGCCGAAGGGCGGGTTTTATCTGAAGGAGGTCTGGTTAGCGGGCGTACATGCCCCACCAGAAGACGTGACCAAGGATGACGATCTGTTCTTCCTGGATTTCCTGGAAGCTGTAGTCCTCGTCCGGATGTTCATCGCGGTTGAAGCTGCGCAAACGAATGCCGGTCGGCAGGCGATAGAGTTGCTTCACACGCAGCTGGCCATTGTGATTGATCGCATAGAGGTCGCCATCGATGATGTCGCCGATGCCGCACTTGCCTGCGTTGACGCCGACGGTGGCGCCATCACGCAACACCGGCAACATGCTGTTGCCGCGCACCGTCACGCATTTGGCCTGGTCGAACTGCACACCATTATGGCGCAGGCTGCGCTTGCCGAAGCGCAAGCTAGAGCGCTCGCTCTCTTCAATGACGAATCTTCCTGATCCTGCTGCCAATTCAACCTCGCGAAGAAACGGCACCGATACCTCGTCGTCATCGACAGGGGTATCGTCGTCCCACAGCATTATGTCCTTGAGTTCCGCGTGTACATCATCACGCGCGACAGCGGCCGAAGAGGCGACATCCGCGCGGCCGCGCAATTGATCGGTGCTCACGGCGAAGTATTCGGCGATCTTCGAAATGTGTTTATCCGAAGGATCGACGATCTTCCCGCTGAGAATCCGCGAGAGAGTGGATTGAGGCACGCCGGTGCGACGGTGGAGCTCCGTGGGGGAGATCCCGTGCTGGTCGAGCAGTGCTCTTAAGACGGAGGCTACGTTGCGTTTTTGCATAACGCGCATAGTGCTTGAAGTTATTCACGAAGACAAATGCTGATTTGCATAAACCGCGCATAAATCAAAATTCGATTTACACGCGGCATTACCGTTTGATCATTCACTCTCGAGTCAAGAGCCGGTTTTAAAAGGTGTTCAGCCTTTGACTCGACGCGCCGCCGCATTGGCTCGTTTCAGCCGATCGGTTCGGGCCTTCCTGTCGTGATCGTCCTTGCCGCCCATGATTCCCCCGGCGGCATGCACCCAGTCGGTGGCGGTACAGCCGGAGATCAATACAGCAGAAGTAAAGACCGAGGCAAAGATAAGGATGTTTTTCATAGTGGATTTTCCGCTATCACTGACACATTGAATTGCAGGGCTGAAGAGCACCTCAAAAGAAAGGAAACCAACTGCGGTTTCTTTCCAGTTCCCTGCGGCATTGATTGAGCTGCGCTCCGTAGGTGTGTGACTGTTGCGCGACTTTGCGTGCTACTTTCATCAACCACGGCTTGTTGCGATAAGTGCCTCGGCGATATCCGCCGCGACCATCGTGATAGGCCAGGTACTGGTTGTAAGCATCTGCCCTGGAAATGCCCAACTGCCGATGCGTTGCTGCCGTGTACCAGCCGATGAACATCAAGGCGTCGGCAAAGTTGTCGCGCGAACCACCCTTCCCAGTATTTTTCCGGTAATCACTCCACGCCGGATCCTGTGCCTGTGCATAACCATAGGAAGAGCTGACCCGCCCCCACGGAATCACCCATAAAAAATAGGCCCGTGGCGGACGAGCATCGGCAATGAAACTGCTCTCCTGCTTCATGATGGCCATGGCCACATGCATCGGTGTTCCCCACTCGCTTTGCATTTTCAGCGAATCCTTGTACCAGCGCGGGTATTGCCGATAGATGCTGCACAGATCGCCTTGATCTTTGGGGGGTGCGGACGTGCAGCCGGTCAGCATCGCCAGACACAAGATAAGTGCCGCGCCCGATGCCCTACTCATTTGTCAGCCTGAGCAGCCTGGCTTCAGCCCGTTCCAGTCTGGCTTCATGCTTTTTGATGACTTTCACATCGCCATACTGACGTGCCGCCTTCAGATGGTTTTGTCTGCGTCGAACTTCCGCCTCGGCTTGCTTGATGGCGCCTTTCTGTTCCTCGTCTACAGCGGGTTCTCGACAGTAGCGCTCGACATTCGCCAACGCCTGTTCCAGGCCCATTTGGCGATAAGCGTTATTGGCAGCATCGGCCCTATCGATCTGACGCAAGATTTCCAAACGCCGTTCTGCGCAGTTCTCAGGACCACCGGCTAATGAACTGTCAACGATGAGAACGCAACTTACTGACAGACAAATACTTAAGAGCAGAGCTGATCTCATGGGACAAACCTCAAGTAGCTCTTTTCTCCACGCCGACCAAAAAAACAACTGACCTGTGACCAGGCGTCACGACAAGCCAAGGTTTTCTGCAACCCGGAAAGTGCCGCACTCGCCATATCACGGCATCGCACTTTCGACGTCGGAAAGTTTTCGACCATCCACGCCATGGGCACATAAACATGATCAAAACAAATCAGCACCGATGTTGGCTTGGTCAACGTCGAAATACTGACCTCTTTTTCCTTACCTGCGACTGCCGCTGCCACAAAAACAGTACCGTCTCTGTTTATTGCAATTGATCGTTTCCAGGAAGGAGCCTTGACTCCATAAGGACTGCGCACGCATAACCAGAGCATTTATAACTTCCCCGAGCGTTGTCATACTTTTCGAAACAACGCCAACAGCCGCGTTGCGCTGACTCTCCGGTACAGTCGCAGGGGCTATAGGCTTGACTCGATATACCTTAACAACGCAGGGCTTTTTTGGCCTTACCGGGGTCTTACTCAGTCTTACTTAGTCGTTGCGGGGCCTTGTGCCCATGAGTTTTAGCTAGCGCGGGACGTGACAGACACCATTGATCAGGTTATTGATGTTGTAGTAATACTCGGCATCGGAGAAATAGTTGAAGGTGATCATGCCGCCCTGAAAGCCTCGTTCCATAAACGGCAGTTCATCTCCAGCCGTGTCGGCATCAAATTTCACGATGGAGCGCGTCTTGAACAGAAATCTGGAAGTGTCCAGGTGAGTAAGACTGATGTCGAACTTACGATCATAGGTATAAACTTTCCCTTCGGGAGTTTTAACTACGTAATACACGTAAAGAGCGCCATCCTTCGGATTGATCGTCATATCACCAACGCCATGCCAGCGAGCTTTATGATCATGAGTATGTACAAAATCGATGGAAGCGAAGCACGGTGCTCGCGGGATATCGCGATTGATCAAATAGAAATACCTGAAGACCAACACACCAAAAATCAATAATGATGAAATTACTGACAGCGCGATTATTTTTTTCCAACGATTTGATAATTCACGCATATGGCCTCCCCTTTACTTTCAGGTTTGACGCACTTGATCAATAACTGGGAGAGCGGCTTACGCACATAGTAGTTAGTATCGGTCAAAACAATGGGCGGTTCGAATTCACCAAGGGCTTGTACAATCTCGTCTTTGGACATCTTTTCACTTTCTTCCACGTACAACTTCGCCTCGCCCTCTTGCCAGATGAGTTTCCACTCTTCCAGATCGGCGGGCTGTTTTAAGATCAAATAGGCGTAAAAAAGCGGAAGCGCAATCGCGGGTACCACGAGGGCTGACAACAGAAAGCGCCAGTAGCGGCGTGATGGCCTCGTCGCAGTGATGGTCGGCCGCTCGTCAATTGCTGGCGCCGCTGGGGCTGACTCAGGCTCAGTCATCGATGCGCTAACCAACCTGATCTCACACAACAGCACCACGCCACGGCGCGGCAAGGTCTTGAGACTGTCCCGCGGCAAACCTGTGTCTGCAAAATGCGCGCGAAGCATGTGCAGGGTTTTGTAGTAGCTGCTGTCGGAAATCACTAGCCCGCGGTCACCCCAGACTCGCGAAATCAGTTGTTCCTTATCGGTAACGCCGGCGATCAGTGCCAGTAGCAGATCACTTTCATTGCTGCCCAGACTGGCTGACCGCCCTGCCCGGCTGAGGGTCATTTTTTCCGCATCGTAAAAACAATCGCTCGATGACGATCCTGAGTCGATGCCCTCTGACTGTTCCAAGCTGAGTCCTCAACTGACCTGCAATCCACGAATTCTGATGATTCGATAGCTTTTCGGCACTATAGGACACAATGCCAACCCGAGCGGCCGCGCGTTGCTGCATCCACTTCAAAAAAACTTCATACTCCGTCCCACTGAATCAACCCACGGGCCGCATCGCTGGCAAACACTCGCTATTTCGTAGATGCAAACGACCCCGTTTTTGCCTTGTCACTTTTTCCGGTAAAGCTAAACCTCTGATGAATAAAGCTATTTCAGACCTGTCCTCCCACACCCCGATGATGCAGCAGTACTGGCGCCTGAAGAACCAGCACCCGGATCAGCTGATGTTCTACCGCATGGGCGACTTCTACGAGATCTTCTACGAAGACGCGAAGAAGGCGGCCAAGTTGCTCGACATTACGTTGACGGCACGCGGGCAGTCGGCGGGGCAGGCGATTCCGATGTGCGGGATTCCTTATCACGCGGCGGAAGGCTATCTGGCGAAACTGGTCAAGCTTGGCGAGTCGGTGGTGATTTGCGAGCAGGTTGGTGACCCAGCCACCAGCAAGGGCCCGGTTGATCGTCAGGTGGTGCGCATCCTCACGCCGGGTACGGTCAGTGATGAGGCGCTGCTCGATGAGCGCCGCGACAACCTGATCGCCGCGTTGCTGGGTGACGAGCGTCTGTTCGGCCTGGCCGTGCTGGACATCACCAGCGGCAACTTCAGCGTGTCGGAAATCAAAGGCTGGGAAAATCTGCTGGCGGAACTGGAGCGGATCAACCCGGTCGAGTTGCTGATCCCGGATGACTGGCCACGAGACCTGCCGGCGGAAAAACGCCGTGGCGTCAGTCGTCGTGCACCGTGGGACTTCGAGCGTGATTCGGCGCTGAAGAGCCTCTGCCAGCAATTCTCCACCCAGGATCTGAAAGGCTTCGGCTGCGAGAACCTGAGCCTGGCCATCGGCGCTGCCGGCTGCCTGCTGGCTTACGCCAAGGAAACCCAACGCACCGCCCTGCCGCATTTGCGCAGCCTGCGTCACGAACGTCTCGACGACACCGTGGTGCTCGACGGCGCGAGCCGCCGCAACCTTGAACTCGACACCAACCTCGCTGGCGGCCGCGACAACACGCTGCAATCGGTGGTAGACCGCTGCCAGACCGCCATGGGCAGCCGTTTGCTGACCCGTTGGCTGAACCGGCCGTTGCGCGATCTGACCGTGCTGCTGGCGCGCCAGACCTCGATCACTTGCCTGCTCGACCGCTACCGCTTCGAAAAACTGCAACCGCAGCTCAAGGAAATCGGCGACATCGAGCGGATTCTGGCGCGTATCGGTCTGCGTAATGCTCGTCCTCGTGACCTCGCGCGCCTGCGTGATGCGCTCGGCGCCCTGCCTGAGCTGCAAGTGGCGATGACCGATCTGGAAGCGCCGCACCTGCAAGGTTTGGCGACGATCACCAGCACTTATCCGGAACTGGCGGCGCTGTTGGAGAAAGCCATCATCGACAACCCGCCGGCGGTGATCCGTGACGGCGGCGTGTTGAAAACCGGCTATGACAGCGAACTCGACGAGCTGCAATCGCTGAGCGAAAACGCCGGCCAGTTCCTCATCGATCTGGAAGCCCGCGAGAAGGCCCGCACCGGCCTGAGCCACCTGAAAGTCGGTTACAACCGCATTCACGGCTACTTCATCGAGTTGCCGAGCAAGCAGGCAGAGTCAGCGCCGGCAGACTACATCCGTCGGCAAACCCTCAAAGGCGCCGAGCGTTTCATCACCCCGGAACTGAAAGAGTTCGAAGACAAGGCGCTGTCGGCAAAGAGCCGCGCCCTCGCCCGCGAGAAGATGCTTTATGAAACGCTGCTGGAAGACCTGATCAGCCAGTTGCCACCGCTGCAGGACACCGCCGGCGCGCTGGCCGAACTCGACGTGCTGAGCAACCTTGCCGAGCGTGCGCTGAACCTTGACCTGAACTGCCCGCGTTTCGTCAGCGAGCCGTGCATGCGTATCACCCAAGGTCGTCACCCGGTGGTCGAACAAGTATTGACCACGCCGTTCGTGGCCAACGACCTGAGCCTGGACGACAATACGCGCATGCTGGTGATCACCGGTCCGAACATGGGCGGTAAATCCACCTACATGCGCCAAACCGCGTTGATCGTGCTGCTGGCGCACATTGGCAGTTTCGTTCCGGCGGCCAGTTGCGAGCTGTCGCTGGTCGACCGCATCTTCACCCGGATCGGTTCCAGCGATGACCTGGCCGGTGGCCGTTCGACTTTCATGGTCGAAATGAGCGAAACCGCCAACATTCTGCACAACGCCACCGAGCGTAGTCTGGTGCTGATGGACGAAGTCGGCCGCGGCACCAGCACCTTCGACGGTCTGTCGCTGGCGTGGGCGGCGGCTGAACGTTTGGCTCAGTTACGCGCGTACACGCTGTTCGCTACTCACTACTTTGAACTGACCGTGTTGCCGGAAGCCGAGCCTCTGGTGGCCAACGTGCACCTCAATGCTACAGAGCACAACGAACGCATCGTGTTCCTGCATCACGTGCTGCCGGGGCCTGCCAGCCAGAGTTATGGCCTGGCGGTGGCACAACTGGCCGGCGTGCCGAGCGAAGTGATTGTGCGTGCGCGCGAGCACCTGAGTCGTCTGGAAGAAACCGCTTTGCCGCATGAGGCGCCGAAACCCGCTGCCAAGGGCAAACCGGCAACGCCGCAACAAAGTGACATGTTCGCCAGTCTGCCGCACCCGGTGCTCGATGAGCTGGCTAAACTGGATCTGGACGACCTGACGCCACGCCGTGCGCTCGAAATGCTCTATGCCCTGAAGAACCGGATATAAGCACTGAAGAAGCGGATATAACGCAAACGGCTTCAAGCTGTTAGAATCTCGCGCGGTTTGGGATGCTGCTGGCTAATAGCCTGGCCAGCAGATATCGCTCCCGAACCTGGCGACCCCAACCGTGAAGGGGCAACGCTGCCGCCGCCTGAGGAGAAAATTAGAAATGACCTTCGTCGTCACCGACAACTGCATCAAGTGCAAGTACACCGACTGCGTAGAAGTCTGTCCGGTGGACTGCTTTTACGAAGGCCCGAACTTCCTGGTGATTCACCCGGATGAGTGCATCGACTGCGCACTGTGCGAACCAGAATGCCCTGCTGTGGCCATTTTCTCCGAAGATGAAGTTCCAGAGGACATGCAGGAGTTCATTCAACTGAACGTTGATCTTGCAGAAATCTGGCCGAACATCACCGAGAAGAAAGAATCGCTGCCGGATGCCGAAGAGTGGGATGGCGTCAAAGGCAAGATCAAAGACCTCGAACGCTGATCTGTCCCGCGCTCGATAAAAAGGCCCTTACGGGCCTTTTTGCTTTTCTGCAGGCAAAAAAAGGGGCGGTATGACCCGCCCACATTTTTTCCCTATTCCCTGTATTCCTTTTCATCGTCCTGATGAATCGCATCCTGCGATGTCCGTTCCCCTCTTCCTTGAAGGGCGTGTCTGTCCGTCGACACAACCTGAATACTAGAGCTTTCCCTGGCGAGAGCAATCGGCACTCCGAGCCGAAATGCACCGTCATAAGCCCTTCACATTAAAAAATAAATATATGAATCAATAAGTTAAATACTTAGCTTGAGAACGATCAACGTCTGCCACAGTGTAAAAATAGCGAACACTTACGAAACAGTAAGCCAAGGCTTACACCGCAAGGCTACAAACCCTCGCCATGTAGGAGCTGCCGCAGGCTGCGATCTTTTGATCTTAAAAGCAAGATCAACAGATCGCAGCCTGCGGCAGCTCCTACATGGAATCCAGGCAACAAAAAGCCCCGAACCAGTCGGGGCTTTTTGCGGGCGGTCGTGTGAGGCGCTTACTGGAACAGCGACTCGCTCGACAGGCCATTCTTCTCGAGGATCTCGCGAAGGCGCTTGAGGCCTTCCACCTGGATCTGCCGCACCCGTTCCCGGGTCAGGCCGATCTCCAGGCCTACATCTTCCAGCGTACTGCTCTCGTGGCCACGCAGACCAAAGCGGCGAATAACCACCTCGCGCTGCTTGTCGGTCAACTCCGACAGCCACTGATCGATGCTCTGCGACAGGTCGTCATCCTGCAGCAGTTCGCATGGATCGGTAGGACGATCGTCGGTGAGAGTGTCCAGCAGGGTTTTATCCGAATCCGGACCCAGCGAGACATCGACCGAAGAAACCCGTTCGTTCAGGCCAAGCATGCGCTTGACCTCACCCACTGGTTTTTCCAGCAGGTTGGCAATTTCTTCGGGAGAAGGTTCGTGGTCGAGCTTTTGCGTCAGCTCCCGTGCAGCCCGCAGGTACACGTTGAGTTCCTTGACCACATGGATCGGCAACCGGATGGTCCGGGTCTGATTCATGATCGCGCGCTCGATGGTCTGACGAATCCACCAGGTCGCGTAGGTCGAGAAGCGGAAGCCGCGCTCGGGATCGAATTTTTCCACCGCGCGAATCAATCCGAGGTTGCCCTCTTCGATCAGATCCAGCAGCGACAGCCCCCGATTGACGTAACGCCGGGCGATTTTGACCACCAGCCGCAGGTTACTTTCAATCATGCGCTTGCGCCCGGCGGGATCGCCACTTTGCGACAAGCGCGCAAAATGAACTTCTTCTTCCGGGGAGAGCAATGGGGAAAAGCCGATTTCGTTGAGATACAACTGCGTGGCATCAAGTGCCCGCGTGTAGTCGATGTACTTGTGTTGTTTAAGTGAAGCGGAGTGTTTGGATTTGGAACGAACGGAAGGTGGAGCAGCCCCTTCATCATTCGACATCGAAGAATCCGAATCGATGCCGGTCTCCATAAGGAGAACCTCATCGTCGATGTCAAACTCCGGCACTTCTTTACTGAGAGCCATTGTTATAGTCCTTTGGTGAGTTCGACCCCAAGCTCAAGCGACGCCTTTATCCTTGGCAGCGCTGGAGCCTGTCCCCTCTACGTGACGGAACAGGCTGGCTTACAAATCAACGTCTTGGCAGGAACTGCAGCGGATCTACAGGTTTACCTTGGCGGCGAATCTCAAAATGCAGTTTCACCCGGTCTGTACCCGTTGACCCCATTTCGGCAATTGTCTGTCCGACCTTGACCTGCTGTCCCTCCCGAACCAACAGCCTGCGGTTATGGCCGTAGGCACTGACGTAGGTTTCGCTGTGTTTGATGATGACTAATTCGCCGTAGCCCCTTAAGCCACTCCCGGCGTATACCACCGTCCCATCAGACGCAGCTAAAACAGGCTGTCCCAAATCCCCGGCGATATCAATTCCTTTATTCAAACTACCGTTTGAAGAGAATTTTCCAATCAGAATGCCATTAGATGGCCATCCCCAGCCGGTCGGGGCCGGACCCGCTGGAGGCAGTGGAGCAGGCGCTGGCTTGTTGGCGACGGACGGTGCAGCCCCCGCAGAACCGGTGGTTGTCGTGGTCGTCGTGCCATTTGCCTGGCGCCGGATTACCGTGGTTTTACTCGACGAAGAAGGCGCAGAACCGGCGTTGCTGACCACCGCCGTCGACGTTGAACCGGTGCGGCCGTCGAAGCGAATTGTCTGACCCGGATGGATCGTATACGGCGTAGGAATATTGTTCCGGGCCGCGAGGGCTTTGTAGTCCCAGCCGTAGCGAAATGCGATCGAAAACAGCGTATCGCCCGGACGGACTACGTATTGCCCGGTCGTTACCACAGGTCGCTGGGCGACTGCGTTATTGCGATCGACCACGCGAACATTGTTTGATTTGGTGCTGGAGCAACCCACCAGCAAGGTGCTCAAGACAAGGCCAGTCACCAGGCGCTGAAAGCTCGTGTTACCCATACGCTGCGCAATGACTGTGAGACTCACCCGCCGCTCCCTTTGTGGTGGCTGAAAAATGGAATGCCGGATGTCGGCATGAGGTGTCGCAAGTATAACGGGCCGAATCGGCTTTACCTTTAATGAAGCGAAATCGCTTCGCGCACACGTTTGCAAGTTGACACTCTGCTGCGTTTAAACCATCGCTGCCGGAGTAAGACCCGGGCGAACGAAAGGAATTCAGCGCCTGCAAACAAATGCTCAGGCCAGTGGCCCATTGAGCAAAGGCACGAAGCGAACGGCACCGAGAACATGCCGGGAAAAGCCGTGTTCTTCACGCACGATCAGCATCAGCTGCTGCACTTCTCCAGCGCCGACCGGAATCACCATGCGCCCGCCCGGTGCCAGTTGATCGAGCAACGCTTGCGGCACATCAGTGGCCACGGCCGTGACGATGATGCCGTTGTACGGCGCCAGCGCTGGCCAGCCTTCCCAGCCATCGCCCCAGCGAAACACCACGTTGCGCAGGTTCAATTCGACCAGGCGTTCCTTGGCGCGATCCTGCAGCACCTTGATGCGCTCCACGGAGAACACCCGTTCGACCAGTTGCGACAACACCGCCGTCTGGTACCCGGATCCGGTGCCGATCTCCAGCACTTTATCCAGCGGCCCCGCCTCCAGCAGCAGCTCGCTCATGCGCGCCACCATATAAGGCTGGGAAATGGTCTGGTTGTTGCCGATCGGCAGCGCCGTGTCTTCGTAGGCGCGATGCGCCAGCGCCTCATCGACGAACAGGTGACGCGGCGTGCGGCGGATGACTTCCAGCACCTTGGCGTTCGACACGCCTTCTTCATATAGACGCTGAATCAGGCGCTCGCGGGTGCGCTGGGAGGTCATGCCGATCCCGCTGCGCAGTCGGTCTTCGTGTTCACGGGCCATCAGCGCAGTCCCTCCAGCCAGCCATCAAGATTTCTGAAGGCGTCGTTGAAGGTGCGATCGAGCTGCAACGGCGTGACCGACACATAACCCTGCATCACCGCGTGAAAGTCGGTACCCGGGCCGCCGTCTTCGGCATCGCCGGCAGCAGCAATCCAGTAACCGGCCTTGCCGCGCGGATCGACCACTTTCATCGGCGCCGCCGCACGGGCGCGATGGCCGAGACGGGTCAGCTGGATGCCACGAATGTGATCGATCGGCAGATTGGGAATGTTCACGTTGAGCACCGTGCGCGGCGGCAGATCGAGCCCGGCGTGGGCCTCGACCAGTTTGCGCGCGAAGTACGCCGCTGTCGGCAGATTATCCACCTGACGCGAGACCAGCGAGAAGGCAAACGACGGACGTTCGAGGAAGCGCCCTTCGAGCGCTGCCGCGACGGTTCCGGAATACAACACGTCATCGCCCAGATTGGCCCCGAGGTTGATCCCGGAAACCACCATGTCCGCCTCGCGCTCCAGCAAGCGGTTGAGGCCCAGGTGCACGCAGTCGGTCGGGGTGCCGTTGAGGCTGATAAAGCCGTTGGCCAGGTATTGCGGGTGCAACGGACGGTCGAGCGTCAGCGAACTGCTGGCGCCGCTTTTGTCCTGCTCCGGGGCGATAACAACGCATTCGGTGTAATCCGCCAGCGCAGCATAAAGCGCGGCGAGACCGGGTGCGGTTACCCCATCGTCGTTAGAAATCAGAATACGCATGGGCTGTCCGTCTGCCCCACCGGCACCAGATCAACGAGCTCGCGCACCAATACGGTGGCAAAGCATCCGGCCGGGAGGACGAATTCCAGTTGCAGAATGTCAGGCTGGGGATAATGCCACGTCAACCCGCCAATGGGCAGCCGCAGGATGCGACGTTCGTGGCTCATGCCGGCGTGAATCAACCAATCTCGCAGCTCGGCTTCACCGGCGGCGATCCCCTGCTCCAGTTCATGGACAACGCCTGCGGTGGGCGAGTCACCTTCGCCCCACTGCGGGCCAGTCGGGTGCAGATCGAGAATAGCCAGACGCGGATCGCTGCACTCAGCTTCACCGGCCGGGAAAAAGCTGCGACTGTCGGTGAACGCGAGCAGATCACCGACCTGCGCTTGCTGCCAGGTGCCATCGGCAACACGCGCCGCCAGCACCTTATTGAACAGAAAACTGCGCGCCGTCGACAGCAGGCGCGAACGCACATTGCGCTGCTCCGGCAAGGCTTTGCGCGCCGCCCACCCACGCGCATCAACGACGTTGCCGCCGTCATGGCCGAAACGCTGGGCGCCGAAATAATTAGGGATGCCTTGCTGGGCGATCAGTTGCAGACGTTGTTCAATCGCGTCTTTATCGCCCGCGAACTGGGTCAGGCGCAAAGTGAAACCATTGGCCGAATGCGCACCGCGTTGCAGCTTGCGCTTGTGGCGGGTGGTCTTGAGGATCTTCAGCGTGTCGTTTTCCGCCGCCGACAAATCCGGATCAGCCTTGCCCGGCAGTTGCACGCTGAACCACTGACGGGTCAACGCCTGACGATCCTTGAGCCCGGCATAGCTGACGGTGCGCAATGGCACACCGGCAGCCTTGGCGATACGGCGCGCCGCTTCTTCCGTGTTCAGGCCACGCTTTTCGACCCAGATCCACAAGTGTTCGCCGTCGCCGCTGAACGGGATGTCGAGGACTTCATCAACCTGAAAATCTTCAGCGATGGCTTTCAGTACCGCAGTGCCGAGGGGTTCACCATAGGCACGCGGGCCGAGCAATTGCAGTTCATTCATGCGCGCAGCAACAAGGCAACGGAGTGCACGGCGATGCCTTCTTCGCGACCGACAAAGCCAAGCTTTTCGGTGGTGGTAGCTTTCACGTTCACTTGATCCAACTCAACTTGAAGATCCGCCGCGATCAACGCGCGCATCGATTCGATATGCGGAGCCATTTTTGGCGCCTGGGCAACGATGGTGTTATCGACGTTGCCGACTTTCCAGCCTTTGGCGTGGATCAGCGCTACCACATGACGCAGCAGCGCACGACTGTCGGCGCCCTTGAATTGCGGGTCGGTGTCCGGGAAATGTTTGCCGATATCACCCAGCGCCGCAGCACCGAGCAAGGCATCGCTCAAGGCGTGCAGCAGGACGTCACCGTCGGAATGAGCGAGCAGCCCGAAGCCGTGTGCAATGCGCACGCCGCCCAGAGTAATGAAATCGCCTTCAGCGAAACGGTGCACATCGTAGCCGTGGCCAATACGCATAAAAAAAACGCCCCGATTTTTGTCAGGGCGTGATTCTACCTGCATTAACCGCGCAGGGCGCGTGCGTGATGCTGCAAGTGGTCGTCTATGAAGCTTGAGATGAAGAAATAGCTGTGGTCGTAGCCCGGTTGCAGGCGCAGTTCCAGCGGATGACCCGCCTGTTTTGCCGCTTGTTGCAGGGCTTCGGGTTTGAGCTGTTTTTCAAGGAAGTCATCGCGATCACCTTGATCGACCAGCAGCGGCAATTTTTCATGCGCTTCGGCGATCAGCGCGCAGGCATCCCACTCCTTCCACTTCGAACGGTCTTCGCCCAGAAAACGCGAAAATGCCTTCTGGCCCCACGGGCAATCCATCGGGTTGTTGATCGGCGAAAACGCTGACACCGATTGGTAACGCCCCGGGTTGCGCAGCGCACAGACCAACGCACCGTGGCCGCCCATGGAGTGGCCGCTGATGCTGCGTTTGTCCGACGCGGGGAAATGCGCTTCAACCAGTGAAGGCAATTCCTGCACGACATAGTCATGCATCCGATAGTGCCGCGACCAAGGCTTCTGGGTGGCATTCAGATAGAAGCCGGCACCGAGACCGAAATCCCATGCACCATCCGGATCGCCCGGTACATCGGCACCGCGCGGACTGGTGTCCGGGGCGACGATGATCAGCCCGAGTTCAGCCGCCATGCGCATCGCGCCGGCTTTGTGCATGAAGTTTTCATCGGTGCAGGTCAGCCCTGACAGCCAGTACAGCACCGGCAGTTTGCCGCCCTGCTCCGCCTGCGGTGGCAAGTACACGGCAAACACCATGTCGCAACCGAGTACGTCGGAGCGGTGGCGATAGCGTTTGTGCCAGCCGCCAAAACTTTTCTGACAGGAGATGTTTTCCAGATTCATGGGATTCTCCCAGCTGCAAGTAGCAAGCTTCGAGCTTCAAGAAAAGGCAAAAGCACCCTGACTTGCAGCTGGAAGCTTGCTGCTTGGCGCTGCTATTAGAAATGAATGACGGTACGAATGCTCTTGCCTTCGTGCATCAGGTCGAATGCCTTGTTGATATCTTCCAGGCCCATGGTGTGGGTGATGAAAGTATCCAGTGGGATCTCGCCGCTTTGCGCCATCTCGACATAGCTTGGCAATTCAGTACGGCCGCGTACGCCGCCGAACGCCGACCCGCGCCAGACGCGACCGGTGACCAACTGGAATGGACGGGTAGCGATTTCCTGGCCGGCACCGGCTACACCAATGATCACCGACTCGCCCCAACCTTTGTGGCAGCACTCAAGCGCTGCACGCATCAGTTGCACGTTGCCGATGCACTCGAACGAGAAGTCGACGCCGCCATCGGTCATGTCGACGATCACTTCCTGGATCGGACGATCGAAATCTTTCGGGTTGACGCAATCGGTGGCACCGAGCTGCTTGGCGATCTCGAACTTGGCCGGGTTGATGTCGATGGCGATGATGCGCGCAGCCTTGGCTTTGACAGCGCCGATCACCGCAGAAAGACCGATACCGCCGAGGCCGAAGATGGCCACGGTGTCACCCGGTTTGACCTTGGCGGTGTTGAGTACCGCACCGATACCGGTGGTGACGCCGCAACCCAGCAGGCAGACCTTTTCCAGCGGCGCATCCTTGGAGATCTTGGCTACGGAGATTTCTGGCAGGACCGTGTATTCCGAGAACGTCGAAGTACCCATGTAGTGGAAAATCGTTTCGCCCTTGTAGGAAAAGCGCGAAGTGCCGTCCGGCATCAAGCCTTTACCCTGAGTGGCGCGAATCGCCTGACACAGGTTGGTCTTGCCCGACTTGCAGAATTTGCACTGGCCGCATTCCGGGGTGTACAGCGGAATGACGTGATCGCCAACGGCAACCGAGGTTACGCCTTCGCCGATGGCCTCAACGATGGCACCGCCTTCGTGACCAAGGATCGACGGGAAGATGCCTTCCGGGTCAGCGCCGGACAGGGTGTAGGCGTCAGTGTGGCAAACCCCGGAAGCCACTACGCGCAGCAATACTTCGCCGACCTTGGGCATGGCGACGTCGACTTCTACGATTTCCAGCGGCTTCTTGGCCTCGAAGGCAACGGCGGCGCGCGACTTGATCATGCTGACTCTCCAGTGAATCCATTGAATAAAAAAGCAGACAGCCAGTGTAGTTCAGCGCGAGTTGATGAATAATCCGAACAAAAGCAAAACATTATTGCCGTACAGGGATAATCTTGATGTCCGAAAACCGCTGGGAAGGCATCGACGAGTTTGTTGCCGTCGCCGAATGCAGCCAGTTCACCGCCGCCGCGGAACGTCTTGGGGTTTCTTCCTCGCACGTCAGTCGCCAAATCGTCCGACTCGAAGAGCGCTTGCAGACACGCCTGCTCTATCGCAGCACCCGCCGGGTAACGCTGACCGAGGCGGGGCAGATTTTTCTGCAACATTGCCAACGCTTGCAGGATGGTCGCGAGGAAGCCTTGCGTGCGGTTGGCGATCTGACCAGCGAACCGAAAGGCATGCTGCGCATGACCTGCGCCGTCGCCTACGGCGAGCGGTTTATCGTGCCGTTGGTGACGCGGTTCATGGGGCTGTATCCGCAGCTGCGCATCGATATCGAACTGAGCAATCGCCAGCTCGATCTGGTGCATGAAGGGCTGGATCTGGCGATTCGCCTGGGTCGTCTGCAGGATTCGCGTTTGGTCGCCACCCGACTTGCGCCACGGCGCATGTATCTGTGCGCGTCGCCGTCCTACCTGGAACGGTATGGGCGCCCACACAGTTTGTCGGAACTGAGCCGACACAATTGCCTGATTGGCAGTTCGGACATCTGGCAGCTTGAACAGAACGGGCGAGAATTTTCCCAGCGGGTGCAGGGCAACTGGCGTTGCAACAGTGGGCAGGCGGTGCTGGATGCGGCGTTGCAGGGGGTCGGGCTGTGTCAGTTACCGGATTATTACGTGCTCGAGCATTTGCACAATGGCGCGCTGATTTCGTTACTGGAGGCACATATGCCGCCGAATACGGCGGTGTGGGCGTTGTATCCGCAACAACGGCATTTGTCACCGAAGGTGCGCAAGCTGGTGGATTTTTTGAAGGTGGGGTTGGCTGAGCGGCCGGAGTATCGGAGCTGAGTGATGGGTTGCCTGAACTACCGCTTTCGCGAGCAGGCTCGCTCCCACAGGGGATCGGCGGCGAATGCAAATTTGGGGGCAGGCGCAAATCAAATGTGGGAGCGAGCCTGCTCGCGAATGCAATCTGAAATGCGCCACAGCAATCAGCGGCGATTCGCCCAACGCTGCCGCAACCACTCCAGATCTTCCGGCCGGGTGACCTTGAGGTTATCCGCCCGCCCTTCGATCAGGCGCGGCTTCAGCCCCGCCCACTCCATCGCCGAAGCTTCATCAGTAATCAGCGCATCCGCCACCAGACTGTCCGCCAACGCCCGATGCAACGCACCGAGGCGAAACATCTGCGGCGTGTACGCTTGCCAGATCACGCTGCGATCGACGGTTTCCACCACCCGACCGTGCTTGTCGACCCGTTTCAACGTGTCGCGGGCCGGCACCGCAAGCAAACCGCCCACAGGGTCATCTGCCAGTTCATCAAGTAACTTGTCGAGATCTTCGCGACTCAGGTTGGGCCGTGCGGCATCGTGCACCAGTACCCAATCCTCGTCATCGGCACCCTGCGCATGCAAATGCAGCAAAGCATTGAGCACCGAGCCGCAACGCTCGGCCCCGCCTTCAACCCGATGAATACGCGAGTCGCCCGCGCACGCCAGGTTCGGCCAGTAAGGATCATCAACCGCAAGACTGACCACCAAACCCCTGAGGCTCGGGTGATCGAGGAAACAGCCGAGGCTGTGTTCGAGAATTGTGCGCCCGCCCAGTTGCAGATATTGCTTGGGACGGTCCGCGGCCATTCGGGCACCGACGCCCGCGGCAGGAATCACGGCCCAGAAGGCCGGAAGGGAATTGATCATTGGGCCAACTGGTAAAGGGTTTCGCCGTCCTTGACCATGCCCAGCTCGTGACGAGCCCGCTCTTCAACGGTCTCCATGCCTTTTTTCAACTCGCTGACTTCAGCATCCATCACTCGGTTGCGCTCCAGCAAACCTTCGTTCTCGGCGTGTTGATCAGCAATCTGCTGATTCAGCTCGGCGACCTGCGCCAGACTGCCATTGCCCACCCACAGGCGGTACTGCAGACCGGCCAGCAGCAAGAGCAAAACGAGAAACAACCAGTAAGGACTGCGCATCGAATATCAGGTATCCAGTGAAAAAAGACAGCCACGCCAAAACTTTGAAGCATCTGATAGCACGAAGCCTGGAAGATCCAGGCTTGTGCATATAAGGCATCAGATTAGTGGCAAATCCATCGCTGTCACGACTTTTCCGACACAATCCGGTGTCTTTTTACCATTTACAACTTAGCCGCGGAACTCGGAGCGACCGTTGTACTTGGCCTTGCCATTCAACTGCTCTTCAATACGCAGCAGTTGGTTGTACTTGGAAACACGGTCGGAACGGCACAGCGAACCAGTCTTGATCTGGCCAGCCGAGGTGCCCACAGCCAGGTCGGCAATGGTCGAATCTTCGGTTTCGCCCGAACGGTGCGAGATCACGGCGGTGTAACCGGCAGCCTTGGCCATCTGGATGGCTTCAAGGGTTTCGGTCAGGGTGCCGATCTGGTTGAACTTGATCAGGATCGAGTTGGCGATGTTTTTATCGATGCCCTCTTTCAGGATCTTGGTGTTGGTTACGAACAGATCGTCGCCTACCAGTTGAACCTTCTCGCCGATCTTGTCGGTGAGGATCTTCCAGCCAGCCCAGTCGGACTCGTCCAGACCGTCTTCGATCGAGATGATCGGGTAACGCTCGGTCAAACCTTTCAGGTAGTCGGCGAAACCTTCAGCGGTGAACACCTGGCCTTCGCCGGACAGGTTGTATTTGCCGTCTTCGTAGAACTCGCTCGCCGCGCAGTCCAGTGCCAGGGTCACGTCGGTGCCCAGCTTGTAACCGGCGTTTGCCACAGCTTCCGAGATCACTTTCAAAGCGTCTTCGTTGGAGGCCAGGTTCGGTGCAAAACCGCCTTCGTCGCCAACGGCAGTGCTCAGGCCACGGGCCTTCAGCACAGCTTTCAAGTGATGGAAAATCTCGGTGCCCATGCGCAGACCTTCCGAGAAAGACTTGGCGCCAACCGGCTGAACCATGAATTCCTGGATATCGACGTTGTTATCGGCGTGCTCGCCACCGTTGATGATGTTCATCATCGGTACCGGCATCGAGTAAACACCCGGAGTGCCGTTGAGGTTGGCGATGTGTGCGTACAGCGGCAGGTCCTGATCCTGCGCAGCAGCCTTGGCCGCAGCCAGGGACACGGCGAGGATGGCGTTGGCGCCCAGGGTCGCTTTGTTTTCGGTACCGTCGAGCTTGATCATCGCGTGATCCAGGGCTTTCTGGTCGCTTGGGTCAGTGCCCAGCAGCAGATCGCGGATCGGACCGTTGATGTTGGCTACCGCTTTGAGCACGCCCTTGCCCAGGTAACGGCTCTTGTCGCCATCACGCAGCTCGAGCGCTTCACGCGAGCCAGTGGATGCACCGGATGGCGCGCAAGCGCTGCCGATGATGCCGTTGTCGAGAAGCACGTCCGCTTCCACGGTGGGATTGCCACGGGAGTCGAGAACTTCACGACCTTTGATGTCGACGATTTTTGCCATTGTTGTAAACACTCCAAAGTTGACGAAAACGACGCAGCTAGAGGAAATCTTTTACCGTCGGCAAGGGGTGTGCAGCGGGCAGACTTGCAGACGATAACGCTCATGCCCGAGGGCATGAGCGACAAATCGTGCGGTACTTTACCGGAGAATTGAGGTTTACGCGGTTTCTACCGTCGGAAAACTCTTAACCAGTTCGTCCAAAGCTTTGAGCTGGGCCAGGAATGGCTCCAGTTTGTCCAGACGCAAGGCGCAAGGGCCGTCGCATTTGGCGTTGTCCGGATCCGGATGCGCTTCAAGGAACAGACCCGCCAGCGACTGGCTCATACCCGCCTTGGCCAGATCCAGAACCTGCGCACGGCGACCGCCGGCGGAGTCGGAACGACCGCCAGGCATTTGCAGCGCGTGGGTCACGTCGAAGAATACCGGGTACTCGAACTGCTTCATGATGCCGAAGCCGAGCATGTCGACCACGAGGTTGTTGTAGCCGAAGCTCGAACCACGCTCGCAGAGGATCAATTGATCGTTACCCGCTTCCACGCACTTGTTCAGGATGTGTTTCATTTCCTGAGGCGCGAGGAACTGGGCTTTCTTGATGTTGATCACTGCATTGGTCTTGGCCATCGCGACGACCAGATCGGTCTGGCGCGACAGGAAAGCCGGCAGTTGAATGATGTCGCAGACCTCAGCGACGACCGCGGCCTGATCGGGCTCGTGGACGTCGGTGATGATCGGCACGCCGAAGGCTTGTTTGATGTCCTGGAAGATGCGCATGCCCTCTTCCAGGCCAGGACCACGGTACGAGTTCACAGAAGACCGGTTGGCCTTGTCGAAACTGGCCTTGAACACGTAAGGGATACCGAGTTTTTCGGTGACCTTCACGTACTCTTCGCAAACCTGCATGGCCATGTCGCGGCTTTCCAGCACGTTCATGCCGCCGAACAGCACCATGGGTTTGTCGTTGGCAATCTCGATGTCGCCGACGCGGATGATCTTCTGTGCCATCGGGTTACGCCTTCTTCTGGTGTTGAGCCAACGCAGCCTTGACGAAACCGCTGAACAGCGGGTGGCCATCGCGTGGTGTCGAGGTGAACTCAGGGTGGAACTGGCAAGCGACGAACCATGGATGATCCGCTGCTTCAACCACTTCAACCAAGGCTGCGTCAGCGGAGCGACCGGAGATCTTCAGGCCGGCTTCGATGATTTGTGGCAGCAGGTTGTTGTTCACTTCGTAACGGTGACGGTGACGTTCGACGATCACGTCCTTGCCGTAGCAATCGTGCACCTTGGAGCCGGCTTCGAGCAGGCATTCCTGAGCGCCGAGACGCATGGTGCCGCCCAGATCGGAGGTTTCAGTACGCACTTCGACTGCACCGGTGGCGTCTTCCCACTCGGTGATCAGGCCGACAACCGGGTGGCCGCTGGCGCGGTCGAACTCGGTGGAGTTGGCGTCTTTCCAGCCCATGACGTTACGAGCGAACTCGATGACCGCCACTTGCATGCCCAGGCAGATACCCAGGTATGGAACCTTGTTTTCACGAGCGTACTGAACGGCAGTGATCTTGCCTTCCACGCCGCGCAGACCGAAGCCGCCCGGGACGAGGATCGCGTCGACACCTTCGAGCAGCGCAGTGCCCTGGTTCTCGATGTCTTCGGAATCGATGTAGCGCAGGTTGACCTTGGTACGGTTGCTGATGCCGGCGTGACTCATCGCTTCGATCAGCGACTTGTAGGCGTCCAGCAGCTCCATGTACTTGCCGACCATGGCGATGGTCACTTCGTGTTCCGGGTTCAGCTTGGCGTCAACCACCGCTTCCCACTCGGACAGGTCAGCGCTGCCGCACTGCAGGCCGAAACGCTCGACAACGAAATCGTCCAGACCCTGCGAGTGCAGGATGCCCGGGATCTTGTAGATGGTATCGGCGTCTTCCAGCGCGATCACCGCACGTTCTTCAACGTTGGTGAACTGAGCGATCTTGCGACGCGACGAGATGTCGATCGGGTGATCGGAACGGCAAACCAGCACGTCTGGCTGCAGGCCGATCGAACGCAATTCTTTTACCGAGTGCTGAGTTGGCTTGGTCTTGGTCTCGCCAGCGGTGGCGATGTACGGAACCAGCGTCAGGTGCATCAGCATCGCGCGCTTGGCGCCGACTTCGAAACGCAGCTGGCGGATGGCTTCGAGAAACGGTTGCGACTCGATGTCACCGACGGTGCCACCGATTTCAACCATGGCCACGTCAGCGTCGCCGGCACCCTTGATGATGCGGCGCTTGATTTCGTCGGTGATGTGCGGAATCACCTGGATGGTTGCACCCAGGTAATCACCACGGCGCTCTTTGCGCAGCACGTGTTCGTAGACACGGCCAGTGGTGAAGTTGTTGTTCTGGGTCATGGTCGTGCGGATGAACCGCTCGTAGTGGCCCAGGTCCAGGTCGGTCTCGGCGCCGTCGTGGGTGACGAACACTTCACCGTGCTGGAACGGGCTCATGGTGCCCGGGTCAACGTTGATGTACGGATCCAGCTTAAGCATGGTGACCTTAAGCCCCCGCGCCTCCAGGATAGCCGCCAATGAAGCCGAGGCAATGCCTTTCCCCAATGAAGAAACAACACCGCCCGTGACGAATATGTAGCGCGTCATGAAAAACCCTAGAAGTCTGCGTTAAAGCGGTACGAGCCGCCGGGGAAAGCGAAGGAAGGCCGAAGCCCCCGATCACCTGCATTAATCACAGTGCACCTTTCAAAAAAACCGCCGCGTTGGGACAGACCGGCAGATGAAACACCGGTAGGTTGCTCGCTACACATTTTTTGGAATCGCCCAGCAAAGACTGCTTGGTAATCGGCAACTCCTGCAATTCAGGCGAATCCACAGAAGTTGTATCAAGAAGGGAGCGTAGTCTACCGGAATGCTCCTTTCAGCTCAAACCTTGATCTTCGTCTGTTGGCTGCCAATGCAATTGCCAGCCGTCCGGCCCATTGCCATCAAGCCCCGGCAGGTTCGCCACCGCGAGCAATTCGTCAGCGCGAAACAGCAGCGGCAATCTGCCACGGACGAACCCCGGCACCGCACGCTCATTGAGCAGGCGCTTGAGGTCGCGATGCCCGCGATTCGCCAGATGCATGACTTCGCCACCTTGCCGATAGGCAATGCGCAACGGCCCGCAAGGCGCCTGCCCGCTGAACATGACACGGCCGTTATCGGCCAAGCGTAGCGCCGACGCCGGCGTCTGCCACTCGCAACCGATCACTGGCGTGCGCAGCCAGTCACCGCTCAGCCACCACACACGACCGGCGCTGCGGTGCAGCTCGCCATCGGCCAGACGCCAGATCGGCGCGGCATCGGCGGCGGCCTCGCAGAGATCCGTCCAACCCGACCAATGGTCACTATCAGGCAGTCGCGTGAAGGGTTCGAGCCAGTGGCTGAGCGCATTTCGTTGACGCGCGGCAGACAGCGCAGTCAGTGGCGCCAGTTCCAGCGATGGCAATCCCAGCCATTGGAAATCATGCGCGGAGTTGGCGTGCGCCAGATCCATTTGCGCCAGTTCATCAAGCAATCCCTGCGCCTCACGCAGATGCGCGGCGCTGCGAGCCATGCTCGCCTGCGCTTGCGGCCAGCGCTCGGTCAGCAGCGGCATGACCTGATGGCGCAGGTAATTGCGCGAGAACTGCCGATCCTGGTTGGACGGGTCTTCGATCCAGGTCAATTGATGAACCCGCGCATAGTCCTCCAGCTCGGCGCGAGAGACATCCAGCAACGGCCGAATCAGCGTGCCCTGCCCCACCGGCCGTTGCTGCGGCATCCCTGACAACCCGCGCACCCCGGCACCGCGCAGGAGCCGGAACAACAGCGTTTCTGCCTGATCATCGCGATGCTGGCCAGTGAGCAACACGTCATTGGCTTGTGTCAGCGAACCGAACACCGCGTATCGCGCATCCCGCGCCGCCCGCTCCAGACTCGCGCCCGGTTGCACCTTCACCCGCTCGATCAGCAGGGGCACACCCAGCGCAGCGCAGACGGACTGACAATGTTGCGGCCACGCATCAGCCACAGCCTGAAGGCCGTGATGGATATGAACAGCGCTTAGCGGAGGGAGGGATTCGGATTTTGCGAGATGGGCGAGCAGATGCAGCAGGACAGTGGAGTCGAGGCCACCGGAGAAGGCGATACGCCAATGAGCGGCATTGCGCCAGGGCTCAAGGCTCAGCAGAAGCCGTGAAGGCAAATCACTCTTCGAAGAATTCATAGAGAGGGTCGCTTCTCAAGGATCCTGTAGGAGCTGCCGAAGGCTGCGATCTTTTGATCTTGAACGATCGCAGCCTTCGGCAGCTCCTACAGGGGTATTGCGTTCGACTTAGAGGCCGTAGCTCATCAGTCGATCATAACGGCGCTTCAACAGCGCTTCGTTATCGAACTTCTTCAGCATCGCCAGTTGCGAGCTCAGCTCGGCACGGATCGATGCAGCCGCAGTGGCCGGGTCACGGTGGGCGCCGCCCAGAGGCTCGCCAATCACCTTGTCGACAATGCCCAGACCTTTCAGACGCTCGGCGGTGATGCCCATCGCTTCAGCGGCATCCGGCGCTTTTTCGGCGGTTTTCCACAGAATCGATGCGCAACCTTCCGGCGAGATCACCGCGTAGGTCGAGTATTGCAGCATGTTCAGTTGATCGCAGACGCCGATCGCCAGTGCACCACCGGAACCACCTTCACCGATAACGGTGGCGATGATCGGGGTCTTCAGGCGCGACATCACACGCAGGTTCCAGGCAATCGCTTCGCTCTGGTTGCGCTCTTCAGCGTCGATACCTGGGTAAGCACCCGGGGTGTCGATGAAGGTCAGGATCGGCATTTTGAAACGCTCGGCCATTTCCATCAGGCGGCAAGCCTTGCGGTAGCCTTCCGGACGCGGCATGCCGAAGTTGCGGCGCACCTTCTCACGCACTTCACGACCCTTCTGGTGACCGATGATCATCACCGGCTGGTCGTCCAGACGGGCGATGCCGCCAACGATGGCAGCGTCGTCGGAGAAGTGACGATCACCGTGCAGTTCGTCGAACTCGGTGAAGATGTGCTGGATGTAGTCCAGCGTGTACGGGCGTTTCGGGTGACGCGCCAGGCGTGCGATCTGCCAGCTGGTCAGCTTGCCGAAGATGTCTTCGGTCAGCGTTTTGCTCTTGTCCTGCAGGCGGGAGATCTCATCGCCGATATTCAGCGAATTGTCATTACCGACCAAGCGCAACTCTTCGATCTTGGCTTGCAGGTCGGCGATCGGCTGTTCGAAATCTAGAAAATTCGGGTTCATAGGCGTCCGTCTTGGGTCGTGTCCCAAATGAGCTTGGGTCGGCCGGTTGTCTATTCGCGCCCTACCTTAAGGGAGAGGCGCGCTGAGGTCGAGATTAAAAATTCAGGTCGCGGGCGAGCGCCATGATGGCACTCGCCGGTCAACGGTATTGGAGGAAGACGTTGTCTCGCCCGAACTGGTCACGCAGAGCCTGAATCAACGCATCTGCCGGATCGATTCGCCAGGTCTCGCCAAACTGCAGCAAGGTCTTCGCATCCGGGCTGGTGTACTCCATGGTCACCGGGCACGCGCCGCGGTGACGCTTGAGCAAATCCCCCAACCAGCGTAGCTGATCGCCTTTCAGATCCTGGGTTTGCAGCTTCAGACGCAAGCTCTCGGCAAGGTTGGTGCGCGCATCTTCCATACTCATCACACGCTTGACCCGCAGGCGCAGGCCGCCGGAGAAGTCGTCGTTGCTGACTTCGCCTTCGACCACCACCATCGCATCGGTCTGCAACAGCGATTGCGCCGAATGGAACGCATCGGCAAACAGCGACGCCTCGATGCGCCCCGAGCGGTCGTCGAGGGTGATGAAGCCCATCTTGTCGCCCTTCTTGTTCTTCATCACCCGCAGGGCAATGATCATCCCCGCGATGGTCTGGGTATCGCGGGCCGGTTTCAGGTCGATGATGCGCTGACGGGCGAAACGGCGGATCTCGCCTTCGTATTCGTCGATCGGGTGACCGGTCAGGTACAGGCCCAAGGTATCTTTCTCTCCCTTGAGGCGCTCCTTGAGAGTCAACTCCTTGGCCTTGCGATGCACTGCATAAACATCGGCATCTTCTTCGACGAACAGCCCGCCAAACAGGTCGGCGTGGCCGCTGTCGTGAGTGCGCGCGGTCTGTTCGGCGGATTTGATCGCCTCTTCCATTGCCGCCAGCAACACCGCGCGATTGCGGTCGATGTTGGCCTGATAAGCCTTTTGCTCTTCATGGAAGTACGGGCCGAGACGATCCAGCGCACCGCTGCGGATCAAACCGTCCAGAGTGCGCTTGTTGATGCGTTTGAGGTCGACCCGGGCGCAGAAATCGAACAGATCCTTGAACGGCCCGTTCGCGCGCGCCTCAGTGATCGCCTCGACTGGCCCCTCGCCCACACCCTTGATCGCGCCGAGACCATAAATGATGCGGCCTTCGTCGTTCACCGTGAACTTGAATTCCGAAGTATTCACATCCGGCGCGTCGAGACGCAGCTTCATGGTGCGAATTTCTTCGATCAAGGTCACGACCTTGTCGGTATTGTGCATGTCCGCCGACAGTACCGCGGCCATGAACGGCGCCGGGTAGTGGGTTTTCAGCCAGGCGGTCTGGTAAGAGACCAAGCCGTAAGCGGCAGAGTGAGACTTGTTGAAACCGTAACCGGCGAATTTTTCCACCAGGTCGAAAATGTTACCGGCGAGGTCGGCTTCGATATTGTTGGTCTTGCAACCTTCAATGAAACCGCCGCGCTGCTTGGCCATCTCTTCGGGCTTTTTCTTACCCATCGCCCGGCGCAGCATGTCCGCACCGCCGAGGGTGTAGCCGGCCATGACCTGGGCAATCTGCATCACCTGTTCCTGATACAGGATGATGCCGTAGGTCGGCGCCAATACTGGCTTGAGGCCTTCGTACTGGTAGTCGGAGTGCGGATACGCCAGCTCGGCGCGACCGTGCTTACGGTTGATAAAGTCATCAACCATGCCGGACTGCAACGGGCCCGGACGGAATAGGGCCACCAGTGCGATCAAGTCTTCCAGGCAGTCGGGCTTGAGCTTTTTGATCAGCTCTTTCATGCCACGGGATTCAAGCTGGAACACCGCCGTGGTTTCCGCTTTTTGCAGCAGCGTGTACGTCGGTTTGTCGTCGAGCGGGATGAACGCAATGTCCAGCGGCGGCTCGTCGACCTTGGCGCGGTCGCGGTTGATGGTCTTCAGTGCCCAGTCGATCACCGTCAGCGTCCGCAGACCGAGGAAGTCGAACTTCACCAGACCGGCCGCTTCAACATCGTCCTTGTCGAACTGGGTTACCAGACCGTCACCGGCCTCGTCGCAATAGATCGGCGAGAAGTCGGTCAGCTTGGTCGGGGCGATAACCACACCACCGGCGTGTTTACCGACGTTACGCACGACGCCTTCGAGCTTGCGCGCCATCTCCCAGATTTCTGCGGCTTCTTCATCGACCTTGATGAAGTCACGGAGGATTTCTTCCTGCTCGTAGGCTTTTTCCAGGGTCATGCCGACTTCGAACGGAATCATCTTCGACAGACGATCCGCCAGGCCGTAGGACTTGCCCTGCACCCGCGCCACGTCGCGCACCACAGCTTTGGCGGCCATGGAACCGAAGGTGATGATCTGGCTTACCGCGTTGCGTCCGTATTTCTCGGCCACGTAGTCGATCACGCGGTCACGACCGTCCATGCAGAAGTCGACGTCGAAGTCGGGCATCGATACCCGTTCCGGGTTAAGGAAACGTTCGAACAGCAGGTCGTATTCCAGCGGGTCGAGGTCGGTGATCTTCTGCACGTAGGCCACCAGCGATCCGGCACCCGAACCACGGCCCGGGCCTACCGGTACGCCGTTGCTCTTGGCCCACTGGATAAAGTCCATAACGATCAGGAAGTAACCGGGGAAGCCCATCTGGATGATGATATCCAGCTCGAAATTCAAGCGATCGACGTAGACCTGACGCTTGGCTTCGTAGTCTTCGGTGGTGTCCTTGGGCAGCAGCACTGCCAGGCGTTCTTCGAGGCCGTCGAAGGAGACTTTGCGGAAATACTCGTCGATGGTCATGCCATCGGGGATCGGGAAGTTGGGCAGGAAGTGCGTGCCCAGTTTCACTTCGATGTTGCAGCGTTTGGCGATTTCGACGGTGTTTTCAATCGCGTCGGGAATATCGCTGAACAGCTCGATCATTTCCTCGGCGCTTTTCAGGTATTGCTGATCGCTGTAATTCTTCGACCGGCGCGGATCGTCGAGGGCGCGCCCCTCACCGATGCACACGCGGGTTTCGTGGGCGGCGAAGTCTTCCTGCTTGATGAAACGCACATCGTTGCTCGCCACCAAAGGCGCGCCGAGCTTGTCGGCAAGGGCCACGGCACCGTGCAGTTGCTCTTCATCGTTGGGGCGGTTGGTGCGCTGGATTTCCAGATAGAAACGATCCGGGAACACCGTCATCCACTCGCGCGCCAAGGTTTCGGCTTCAGCCGGGTTGCCACCGATCAGGGCCATGCCGATCTCGCCTTCTTTGGCGGCGGACAGCATGATCAGGCCTTCATTGGCTTCGGCAACCCACTGGCGCTCGATGATGATCATGCCGTTGCGCTGGCCTTCGATAAAGCCGCGCGAGATCAACTCGGTGAGGTTGCGATAGCCCTTGGCGTTCATCACCAACAAGCTGAGACGGCTCAGCGGCGCGTCCGGGTCTTTGTTCGACAGCCACAGGTCGGCGCCGCAGATCGGCTTGATCCCGGCGCCCATGGTGTTTTTATAGAATTTGACCAGGGAACACATGTTGTTCTGGTCGGTGACCGCGACCGCCGGCATGTTCATGGCGGTCAGCGCCTTGACCAGCGGCTTGATCCGTACCAGCCCGTCGACCAGCGAGTATTCAGTGTGCAGGCGTAGATGAACGAATGAAGCCGGCATAGTGATCCTGTCCAGTTACATGGAAACAACAAGGCCCGGATTGTACCGGGCCTCGAACAAAACATCAGCCTTGCGACTAAACCTGCGAGAGGCCTTCCAGCGCTTCATAAGCCTGACGTACCGGGGCGAACGAGCGCCGGTGAATCGGCGTCGGGCCAAGCCGCACCAACGCTTCCAGATGAACGGGCGTCGGGTAGCCTTTATGGCCGCCGATGCCGTAACCCGGGTAGATCAATTCGAATGCGGCCATTTCACGGTCACGGCTGACCTTGGCCAGAATCGACGCGGCGGCGATGGCCGGTACCTTGCCGTCACCCTGCACCACGGCTTCGGCGCGCATCGGCAGTTGCGGGCAGCGGTTACCGTCGATCATCGCCAGTTTCGGCTGGATGTGCAGGCCAGCTACCGCGCGCTGCATGGCGAGCATGGTCGCGTGCAAAATATTCAGCTCGTCGATTTCTTCGACTTCGGCGCGAGCAATGCACCAGCTCAGGGATTTCTCGATGATTTCGTCGTAGAGCTTTTCGCGCTTGGCTTCGGTGAGTTTTTTCGAGTCGTTGAGACCGAGGATCGGCCGGTTCGGGTCGAGGATCACCGCTGCTGTCACCACGGCACCGCACAACGGGCCACGACCGACTTCATCGACACCGGCGACCAACTCTTCGACTTCGGCGACCAGAGTAAAGTCCAGGCCCATCTGCATGCTTGTCTTGCTCATTATTTTTGACCGATCAGGTTAAGGACGGCGTCCGCCGCCTGATTGGAGGCATCCCGGCGCAGCGTGCGGTGGATCTCGTCGAAACCACGAGTCTGCTCTTCGCCACCTTCGATCAGCGGCGACAGGGTCTGCGCCAGTGCTTCGACTGTCGCATCATCCTGCAACAGTTCTGGCACCAGCAAACGCTGAGCGAGCAGGTTCGGCAGCGACACATACGGGCTCTTGACCATGCGCTTGAGAATCCAGAACGTCAGCGGCGCCAGGCGGTAAGCCACCACCATTGGCCGCTTGTACAGCAATGCTTCGAGGGTGGCGGTGCCGGAGGCGATCAACACCGCATTGCACGCGGCCAGGGCCAGATGCGACTTGCCGTCGAGCAGGGTCACCGGCAGATCGCGGCCGGCGAGCAACTCTTCCAGTTGCACGCGACGTTCCGGATTGGCACAAGGAATGACAAAGCGCACACCTGGGCGCATGGCGCGCAGACGTTCGGCGGTGTCGAGGAACAGCCCACCCAACCGGGACACTTCGCCGCCACGGCTGCCGGGCATCAACGCCACCAGCGGCCCGTCGGGTAGGCCCAACTCGGAGCGCGCCGCAGCGCGATCGGCTTCCAGGGGAATGGTATCGGCCAGCGTGTGCCCGACGAACCGGACTGGCACGCCTTTCTCTTCGTAGAATTTCGCTTCGAACGGCAGCAGCGTCAGCATCAGATCGCAGCCTTCGCGGATCTTCAGCACCCGCTTCTGGCGCCACGCCCACACCGACGGGCTGACGTAATGCACGGTCTTGATCCCGGCCTGACGCAGCTTCAGTTCGATGTTGAGATTGAAATCCGGTGCGTCGATACCGATGAACACATCCGGTTTCTCGGCGATCAGCATGGCGATCAGGTCTTTGCGGCGCTTGAGCAACTCACGCAGGCGACCAAGAACTTCCACCAGGCCCATGACCGACAAGCGCTCCATGGGAAAGTAAGAAGTCAGGCCTTCAGCCTGCATCAACGGACCGCCGACGCCGATGAACTCGACCGCCGGATGCTGCGCCTTGAGGGCGCGCATGAGACCGGCGCCGAGAATGTCACCGGAAGCTTCACCCGCCACCAGCGCGATACGCAGATTGGCCATGATCAGCGAGTGATGCCGCGAGTCGACGACTGGATGGAGTCACGGAATATCGCGACTTCCGGGAACTGTGCCGCCGGCTCGACCAGCTCAGCCAGTGCCTGCTCGACCGTCAGACCCTGGCGGTAGACGGTTTTGTAGGCGCGACGCAGGGTGTGGATGGCGTCTTCGCTGAAACCGCGACGACGCATGCCTTCGAAGTTCATGCTGCGCGCTTCTGCCGGGTTGCCAAACACGGTAACGAACGCCGGAACGTCCTTGCCGATGGCGGTGCCCATGCCGGAAAAGCTGTGCGCGCCGATGTGGCAATACTGGTGAACCAGGGTAAAACCGGAGAGGATCGCCCAGTCATCAACGTGCACATGGCCAGCCAACGCCGTGTTGTTGACCAGAATGCAGTTGTTGCCAATGACGCTGTCGTGACCGATGTGGGCATAGGCCATGATCAGGTTGTGATCACCCAGGGTGGTTTCCGAGCGGTCCTGCACGGTGCCACGGTGAATGGTCACGCCTTCGCGGATGACGTTGTGGTCACCGATGACCAGACGGGTTTCTTCACCTTTGTATTTCAGATCGGGCGTGTCTTCGCCTACCGAGGAAAACTGGTAGATGCGATTGTGCTTGCCGATACGCGTCGGGCCTTTGAGGATTACATGCGGCCCGATCACGGTCCCCTCGCCGATTTCCACACCTGCGCCGATGATCGACCACGGGCCGACCTCGACGCCGTCAGCCAGTACGGCCGACGGATCGATGATTGCGCGAGGGTCAATCAAACTCATAGCTTGCGTTCCGCACAGATGATTTCAGCCGAGCAGACCGGCTTGCCGTCGACCGAGGCCTGGCATTCGAACTTCCAGATCTGACGCTTGCAACTGATGAACTTGGCTTCCAGGATCAACTGGTCGCCCGGCAACACAGGCTGGCGGAAGCGCAGCTTGTCGGAACCGACGAAGTAGTAAAGCGTGCCGTCGGCAGGCTTCACATCAAGCATTTTGAAACCGAGGATCCCGGCAGCCTGAGCCATCGCTTCGATGATCAGTACGCCCGGCATGATTGGATGCGCCGGGAAGTGACCATTGAAGAACGGTTCATTGATGCTGACATTCTTGTAGGCGCGAATGCGCTTGCCTTCAGTGTCCAGTTCCACCACCCGGTCCACCAGCAGGAACGGGTAACGGTGAGGCAGGTATTCGCGAATCTCGTTGATGTCCATCATTTCGGGGGGAAGCCTATGTAAAGATTGGGAGCGCGACTGACGCGCACTCCTCTAGCAAATCAAGGAGGCAGTCTAGAGGCTGTGCACACTTGATATGGAAATGGTATCAGCCATCTGATGAAGCATTGCCGTCAGGGGTCACTTCCCCTACGCGCTTTTCCAGCTGTTTCAAACGTCGCGCGATGTCATCGAGCTGACGAATGCGGGCCGCGCTTTTGCGCCATTCGGCCGCTGGTTGCATGGCTGTGCCGGAAGAATAGGCGCCTGGCTCGGTAATCGAGTGCGTCACCATGGTCATCCCGGTGAGGAAAACGTTGTCGCAAATATCAATGTGGCCAACCAGCCCTACACCACCGGCGAGCATGCAATGCTTGCCGATTTTGGTGCTGCCGGAAATGCCGACACACGCGGCCATGGCGGTGTGATCACCGACCTGGACGTTGTGCGCAATCTGGATCTGATTGTCGAGCTTCACGCCATTGCCGATCACGGTATCGGCGAGCGCACCGCGGTCGATCGCGGTATTCACGCCAATCTCGACATCGTCACCGATGGTCACGCCACCGATCTGGGCGATTTTCTGCCAGATGCCTTTTTCGTTGGCAAAACCGAAACCTTCGCCGCCGAGCACTGCACCGGACTGGATAACCACACGCTTGCCGATGCGTACGTCGTGATACAGCGTAACGCGCGGCGCGAGCCAGCCGCCTTCGCCGACTTCACTGCGCGCGCCGATGAAGCAATGCGCACCCAAGGTCACGTTCGCCGCGATCCGCGCACCGGCCTCGATCACCACGAATGGGCCGATGCTGGCGGTTGGATCAACCACGGCATCAGGCGCAATCACCGCAGACGAGTGGATACCCGCCGCTGCTTTTGGCTTTGGATCGAACAGGTGGGAGATACGCGCGTAAGCCAGGTAAGGATCAGGCACCACCAATGCATTACCGGCAAAACCTTCGGCATCGGCCTCTTTGAGCAGCAATGCAGCTGCCTGCGAGCCCGCCAGGTATTTGCGATATTGAGGGTTTGCCAGAAAGCTCAACTGAGCTGGGCCAGCCTCTTGCAAAGTGGCTAGCCCAGTAATTTGCTTCTCCGGGTCGCCACGCAGGGTGGCGCCGAGGAACTCGGCCAATTGGCCGAGTTTGATAGTCACGGTCATGGGTTACTTCAGCTGATTCATGCGCTCGATAACCTGGCGCGTGATGTCGTACTGAGGTTTGACATCGATCACTGCGCCACGCTCGAACACCAGGTCAAAACCACCTTTCTTGATGACTTCTTCCACTGCGCTATCCAGTTTCGGCTTCAGTTGCTTGAGCATTTCGCGGTCGGCAACGGCTTTGGCTTCGTTCAGCTCTTTGGACTGGAACTGGAAGTCACGGGCCTTTTGCTTGAATTCCAGCTCCAGACGCTCACGTTCGCCTTGCTGCATCTTGTCGCCACCGGCCATCAGACGGTCCTGAATGCCTTTGGCGCTGCTTTCCAGGGTCTTCAGTTTGGTCAGTTGCGGGCCGAATTTTTTCTCGGCATCGACGGCGTACTTCTTCGCCGCGTCAGATTCCAGCAAAGCCATCTGATAGTTCAGAACGGCGATTTTCATGTCGGCAAATGCCGGGCCTGCCACCATCAAGGAGGCCAGGAGAACCAATTGAGTCAACTTACGCACGATGCACTCCTACAAAATCCATTGTCGTTATCTTGGGTCAGACGCTTAGAACGTCTGGCCGAGGGAGAATTGGAACACTTGAGTTTCAGCGTCATCCGGTTTCTTGATCGGCATGGCCAACGCGAAGCTCAGAGGACCCAGTGCGGTGACCCAGGTCACACCCACACCCACGGAACTTGCCATGTTGCTCAGGCTGATGTCGTTGCACTTGGTGTTCGACGTCGAGCCGTTGGCATTGGTAGTGTCCTTGCACTGCGAGTCAAATACGTTACCCACATCCCAGAATACCGAAGTACGCAGGGAACGCTGATCCTTGACGAATGGCAGCGGGAACAGAACCTCGACACCACCTTGGATCAGGACATTACCGCCGAACGGCAGTGGATCCTGGTCCGGGTCAGCCAGCGTACCCGGGTTGGTGCCTCGGCTTGGTGTACTACGCGGGCCGAGGGTGCTGTCCTTGAAGCCACGAACCGAGTTGAAACCACCAGCATAGTAGTTTTCATAGAACGGCAAGCCGTCAGTCGAACCGTAACCGTCGCCATAACCCAGCTCGGTGTGCAGACGCAGGGTGTAGTTCTCGGTGATCGGCTGGAACAGCTGACCGCGGTAATCAAGTTTGTAGAACGACAGGTCGCTGCCCGGAATGGTGGTTTCCAGGGTCAGGCTCTGGGAACGACCACGGGTCGGCAATACACCTTTGTTCAGGGTCGACTCGGACCAGCCGGCCGAAGCCTTGAAGTTCAGGTACTTGTCGCCTTCCTTGTTAACGAAGTCGAAAATCTCGTCAACGGTGTAAGTACCGGTCTTGATCTCGTCCTGTTGCGCGGACAGACCGAAGGTCAGGCGCGAAGTCTCGCTGATCGGGTAGCCGATGTTGACACCGGCACCCAGGCTGTCTACCGCATAGCTTGCTACGTCGACATCGAGGTCTTTGTAGTCGGTGGTGCGATAGAACGCGTTGTAGCCCAGGCTCACGCCATCGGCGGTCCAGTACGGGTCAACGTAGCCAAAGTTGTAACGGCTCTGGTATTCGCTTCGGGTCAGACCGACGCTGACGCGGTTACCGGTACCGAGGAAGTTGTTCTGGGTGATCGAACCACCGAGTATCAGACCGGCACTCTGGGCGAAACCGACACTGGCGGTAATCGAACCGGAAGCCTGCTCTTCAACGGCGTAGTTCACGTCCACCTGGTCGTCGACACCTGGCACAGCCGGGGTTTCGACGTTGACTTCCTTAAAGAAGCCCAGACGCTCAAGACGGGTCTTGGATTGGTCGATCAGGTAGGTCGAAGCCCAGCCGCCTTCCATCTGACGCATTTCACGACGCAGCACTTCGTCTTCCGACTTGGTGTTGCCACGGAAGTTGATACGGTTGACGTAAGCGCGCTTGCCCGGATCGACAGCAAACAGGATGTCGACGGTGTGGTCGTCATCGTGTGGCTGAGGCACGCCATTGACGTTGGCGAAGGTGTAACCCTCGTTACCCAGACGACGGGTGATCAGTTCGGACGTGGTAGTCATCAGCTTGCGCGAGAACACCTGGCCTTTCTGCACCAGCAACAGCGACTTGACCTGGTCTTCAGGGACTTTCAGATCACCGCTGAGTTTGACGTCACGAACGGTGTACTTCTCGCCTTCGGTCACGTTGACGGTGATGTAGACGTGTTTCTTGTCCGGGGTGATGGACACCTGGGTCGAAGCGATATCCATGTTGATATAGCCACGGTCCAGGTAGTAGGAACGCAGACGCTCCAGGTCACCAGACAGTTTTTCACGGGCGTACTTGTCATCGTTCTTGAAGAACGACAGCCAGTTGGTGGTTTTCAGTTCGAACAGGTCGGTCAGGTCTTCCTCGGGGAAAACCGTGTTGCCCACCACGTTGATGTGCTGAATGGCCGCAACGGTGCCTTCGTTGATCTTCACTTTCAGACCAACGCGGTTACGCGGCTGCGATACCACTTCGGTATCGACGGTAGCCGAATAGCGGCCTTGCGCGACGTACTGACGTTGCAGTTCGTTACGCACGCCTTCGAGGGTGGCACGCTGGAAGATCTCGCCTTCGGAGAGACCGGATTGCTTGAGGCCCTTCATCAGGTCTTCAGTGGAGATCGCCTTGTTACCTTCGATCTCGATACTGGCGACGGATGGGCGCTCGACAACCGTGATTACCAGAACGTTGCCTTCGCGGCCCAGCTGGATATCTTGAAAGAAACCGGTTTTGAACAACGCACGAGTGGATTCCACCAGGCGACGATCATCCGCCTGCTCGCCGACGTTCAACGGCAAGGCACCAAAGACACTACCCGCGGAGACCCGCTGGAGGCCATTGACGCGAATATCAGAGATAGTGAAGGACTCGGCGTGAACTTCGGCGATCATCAATACGGTGAGAACCGCAGTTAGCAGCAGACGTTTCATGAAGTCCTTTCTTATTCCAACTGGCAATAAACAAACTGCCGCAAAATGCGGCAGATTCGCAATTCAGCGAAGCGTTACAGTCGACCCAGATCGTTGACCAGAGCAAGCAACATCACCCCGACCACCAAACTGATACCGATCTGTATCCCCCAACCTTGCACCCGATCCGACAAGGGACGACCACGCGCCCACTCGATCAGATAAAACAACAAATGCCCCCCATCCAGTACAGGAATGGGCAGCAAATTCAGAACGCCCAGGCTAATACTCAGATAAGCAAGGAAATTCAGGAAATCAGCGACGCCCGACTGGGCAGAAGCGCCCGCCACTTTAGCAATGGTTATCGGTCCACTCAAGTTTTTTACCGAGAGCTCGCCGAAGAGCATTTTCTTCAGTGAATCCAGCGTCAGGATGCTCATGGTCCAAGTGCGACGGGCACCCTCGCCAATCGCGGCCAAAGGCCCGTAACTGACCTCGCGGATCATCTCCGGTGGCCAGTCGACAGCTTTTACACCGGCGCCCAGATATCCGCTTGGCGACTTGCTTTCACCGCGCGCCGCCAGGGTTACCGGGACGTCGATTTGAGCACCGTCGCGCTCGATGCGCAGCATGATTTTGGTATCAGGACGCGTACGAACGGTATCGACCACCTGCTGCCAGTCATTCAGCGCCTGACCATCAAGGGCGAGCAGGCGATCACCGGTTTTCAGACCGGCCGCTTGCGCCGGGCCTTTCGGATCAAGTTCGGCAAGTACCGGCGGCAGGGCCGGACGCCACGGCCGAATCCCCAGCGAGCGAATCGGATCCGGCTCATCGGCACCTTTGAGCCAGTGATCCAGCGCCAGCTCGCGCGGCGAATCTGCGGTGGAACCTTGTTCACGCACGACCAGTTGCAGCGAGCCGCTCTCGCCCAGCCGGCGCACCAGCTGCAAATTCACGGCGGCCCAACCGGTAGTCGGCTCACCATCGATGGCGACGATTTCCTGGCCGGAAGTCAGACCGGCCTTGGCGGCGATGCTGCCGGACTCGACTGCTCCGATGACCGGGCGGATCTGCTCGCTGCCGAGCATGGCCAGCACCCAGAAGAACACCAGGGCCAACAGAAAGTTGGCGATGGGACCTGCGGCAACAATGGCGATACGCTGACGTACCGACTTGCGATTGAACGACTGATCCAGCTGATCGACCGGCACTTCGCCTTCGCGCTCATCGAGCATCTTGACGTAGCCGCCCAACGGGATCGCGGCAACGACGAACTCGGTGCCTTGCTTGTCGCGCCAGCGTAGCAGCGGCATGCCGAAGCCTACGGAAAAACGCAGAACCTTGACGCCACAGCGACGCGCGACCCAGAAGTGGCCGAATTCGTGAAAAGTGACCAGCACTCCCAAGGCGATCAGGGTGCCGGCAATCATATAGAGCGCGCTCATCTACTTTCTCCGCAATCCTGTTCAGTACCGCGTGTAGCCATTGTGTTGCAAAACTTATCGGCCGTGACGACTCAACCACTGTTCAGCCAGCACTCGCGCTTTCGCGTCCGCCGTGAACACCGCATCGAGATCATCCAGTGCAACCACCGGCTCGAGATTCAAGACTTCCTCGATGATACTCGCGATTTCCGGGTAACGAACCCGTCCGTCGAGAAACGCTGCCACAGCGACTTCGTTGGCCGCATTCAACATGGCCGGTGCGCTGTCGCCTGCTTCAGCAGCTTGACGAGCCAGACGCAGACACGGAAAGCGCTCTTCATCCGGCGCTTCGAAATCCAGCCGGGCAATCGCAAACAGATCCAGCGGCGCAACACCGGAGTCGATGCGCTCCGGCCACGCCAGAGCATTGGCAATCGGTGTGCGCATATCGGGGTTACCCAATTGCGCCAACACCGAACCGTCCACGTAATCGACCAGCGAATGAATCACGCTCTGCGGGTGAATCACCACTTCGACCTGCGCAGGCTTGGCATCGAACAACCAGCAGGCCTCGATCAGCTCAAGCCCTTTGTTCATCATGCTCGCCGAATCCACGGAGATCTTGCGCCCCATGGACCAGTTCGGATGCGCGCAGGCCTGATCAGGTGAAACATGTTCCAGCTCGGCCATCGGCGTCTGCCGGAAAGGGCCGCCGGAAGCTGTCAGCAAAATCCGCCGCACACCTACCGAACTCAATCCGCGCGCAAAATCCTGCGGCATGCACTGGAAAATCGCGTTGTGCTCGCTATCGATCGGCAGCAGCACCGAACCGCTTTTACGCACGGCCTGCATGAACAAGGCGCCAGACATCACCAGCGCTTCCTTGTTGGCGAGAAGAATCTTCTTGCCCGCCTCGACCGCTGCCAGCGTTGGACGCAAACCAGCGGCACCGACGATGGCCGCCATGACCGCATCGACCTCAGGGGCCGCCGCGACCTGACACAAGCCCTCTTCCCCGACCAGCACGCGGGTCGGCAACCCGGCCGCCCGCAAGTCATCCTGCAGGCTGCGCGCCGCTTCTGCTTGCGGGACCACCGCGTACTGCGGCACATGACGCAGGCACAAGGCGAACAACTCACTCAGTCGCGTGAACCCGCTCAGCGCAAAAACCTGATAACGCTCAGGGTGACGCGCGATGACATCAAGGGTGCTCAAGCCGATCGAGCCGGTTGCCCCCAGAACAGTGATCTGCTGTGGGCGGCTCAAGGTGCAGCCATCCACAGCAATACTGCGAATACCGGAATGGCCGCCGTCAGGCTGTCGATACGATCGAGCACGCCGCCATGGCCGGGCAGCAGGTTACTGCTGTCCTTGATGCCGGACTGACGCTTGAACATGCTTTCAGTGAGGTCGCCCACCACCGAAATGAACACGATCAGTGCAGCGCCGATCAGCCCCTTGAGCAACTCGGCCACCGTCCAGTCGCGCACCAGGCCGACAATCGCGGTAATCACCAGACTCAGAGCGAGGCCACCATAGACACCTTCCCAGCTTTTACCGGGACTGACGTGTGGCGCCAGCTTGCGCTTGCCGAAGGCCCGGCCGGAAAAGTACGCACCGATGTCCGCGCCCCAGACCAGCACCATCACCGCCATGATCAGCCAGTTACCCAGCGGGTACTGCTTGATCTGCACCAGACCTTGCCAGGCCGGCAGCAGAATCAACAGACCAATGACCAGTTTGGTCGCGGCACTGGACCAGTGCTCACTCGAGCGCGGATAGGTCAGCACCAGCCAGGTCGCCACCGCCCACCACAACACGGACGCACCCAACACCCATGGCGCAAGGCCGGGCAGGATGTACATGACGAACAGCATGAGGGCGACCACGGCGGCAAAGCCGACACGGAAGGTTTGCGCGGTAAAACCTGCCAGGCGTGCCCATTCCCAGGCACCCAGACTCACGACCAGACCGATGAACAGCGCAAAGCCCGAGCCTTCGAGCAGGAAAAACCCGCACAAGGCGATCGGCAGCAGGATCAGTGCAGTAATGATTCGTTGTTTAAGCATTAAACCCGGGCTCCAGCTTCGATCTGCTCGCTCGTTTTACCGAAGCGACGTTGACGCGAAGCGTAATCGGCCAGCGCATTGCGCATGGCATCGTGTTTGAAGTCCGGCCAGAACAGGTCGGAGAAGTACAACTCGGCGTAAGCCAGTTGCCACAGCAGGAAGTTGCTGATGCGATGCTCGCCGCCCGTGCGAATGCACAGGTCAGGCAGCGGCAGGTCACCGGTCGCCAGACAGGTTTGCAACAGGTCCGGCGTGATGTCCTCCGGACGCAGATGCCCGGCCTGAACTTCGCGCGCCAGGCGCTGCGCAGCCTGGGCAATATCCCACTGACCGCCGTAATTGGCAGCGATCTGCAGGACAAAGCGATTGGCACCGACGGTCATCGCTTCAGCTTCGCGCATCGCTGCCTGAAGCTCAGGATGGAAGCGCGAGCGATCACCGATGATGCGCAGGCTGATGTTGTTGTCGTTGAGGCGCTTGGCCTCACGACGCAACGCCTTGAAGAACAGATCCATCAAGGCGCTGACCTCATCGGCCGGGCGCTGCCAGTTTTCACTGGAAAAGGCGAACAGGGTCAGCACTTCGACCTTGGCCTCAGCGCAGACCTCAATTACCGCACGCACGGCATCCACGCCCGCTTTATGCCCGGCGACACCTGGCATAAAGCGTTTTTTAGCCCAGCGATTGTTACCATCCATGATGATCGCGACATGGCGCGGCACCGCGGACGGCGCAGTCTGCTTGGTCTTGTCCATTAAAAACTCGACCCTTAAACGGCCATCAGATCCGCTTCTTTTTGCTTGGTAGCCGTGTCGATATCAGCCTCTGCCTTGTCGGTCAGTTTCTGGATATCGGCAGCAGCACGACGCTCTTCGTCTTCGCTGATTTCTTTGTCCTTAACCAGCTTCTTCAGCTCGCCCAGGGCATCACGACGAATATTGCGCACGGCAACACGAGCGTCTTCAGCAGCACTGCGCGCCTGCTTGGTGAAGCCCTTGCGGGTTTCCTCAGTCAGGGCAGGCATGGAGATCAGCAGCAATTCGCCCAGGTTGGTCGGATTGAGGTTCAGGCCAGCGCTCTGGATTGCCTTGTCGACCGCCGCGAGCATGTTGCGCTCGAAAGCCACGACTTGCAGGGTGCGCGAGTCTTTTACAGTGATGTTGGCCACTTGGGTGATGGAGGTGTCTGCGCCGTAGTACGGCACCATCACGCTGCCCAGGATGCTTGGGTGAGCCTTGCCGGTACGAATCTGGCCGAATGCATGGGCCAGAGAGTCCAGGGATTTTTGCATGCGCTCTTGAGCGTCTTTTTTGATTTCGTTGATCATTGTTGACCTTCCTCGATCAGGGTGCCTTCAGCGCCGCCATGGACGATGTTCAGCAGGGCACCAGGCTTGTTCATGTTGAATACGCGCAGCGGCATCTTGTGGTCGCGGCACAGGCAGATAGCTGTCAGGTCCATTACACCCAGCTTGCGATCCAGTACTTCATCATAAGTCAGATGATCGAACTTCTCGGCATGCGGATCTTTGAACGGGTCAGCGGTGTAGACGCCATCGACCTTGGTCGCTTTGAGCACGACATCGGCATCGATTTCGATTGCACGCAGGCAGGCTGCCGAATCCGTGGTGAAGAACGGATTACCGGTACCGGCCGCGAAAATCACCACGTCCTTGGAGTTCAGGTGGCGCATGGCTTTGCGGCGATCGTAGTGATCGGTCACGCCGACCATGGAAATCGCCGACATGACGATGGCCGAGATATTGGCACGTTCCAGCGCGTCGCGCATGGCCAGGGCGTTCATCACAGTGGCCAGCATGCCCATGTGGTCGCCCGTAACCCGATCCATACCGGCTTTGCTCAAGGCTTCGCCACGGAACAGGTTGCCGCCGCCGATCACCAGACCGACCTGAACGCCGATGCCGACCAGTTGGCCGACTTCCAGCGCCATGCGATCCAATACCTTTGGATCAATCCCGAACTCTTCCGAGCCCATCAGGGCCTCGCCGCTAAGCTTGAGTAGAATGCGTTTATAGCGAGCCTGATAACCACTGCCCTGCTGAGCCATTGCGAATCTCTCCTGCGGCGTATTTAAAATTCTTTGCGAGCTGTTTACAGCTGGCGTTCACTCTAGCTTGGCGCTGCTTCAGCGCCATCGGAACATGGCTTTGTAAGTCAGTTCCAAGTGGAAACCAATAAAAAATTGGCAACCCCATCTGAAAAGAGGCTGCGCGCGTAAGCGGGCAGCCTCTTTCGGGCGACAGTTGAAAAACCGTCTTATTGCTTGGCGGCAGCCAGCTGGGCAGCAACTTCTTCAGCGAAGTTGTCGACCGGCTTCTCGATGCCTTCGCCTACTTTGAAGTAGGTGAAGGAAACGATTTCAGCACCGGCTTTCTTGGCCAGTTCGCCAACCTTGATTTCAGGGTTCTTGACGAACGCCTGCTCAACCAGGCTTGCTTCAGCCAGGAACTTGCTGATACGGCCTTTGACCATATTTTCAACAATGTTTTCTGGCTTGCCTTTGATTTTTTCTTCGTTCAGCTGCAGGAACACAGCTTTTTCGCGCTCGATAGCTTCAGCCGAAACTTCCGATGGCAGCAGGAACTCAGGGTTGCTGGCCGCTACGTGCATAGCGATGTCTTTGGCCAGTTCAACGTTGCCGCCTTTCAGAACAACTGCAACACCGATCTTGTTGCCGTGCAGGTAGCCACCAACAACGTCGCCTTCTACGCGAACCAGACGACGGATGTTGACGTTTTCGCCAACCTTGCCGACCAGTACCAGGCGAGCAGCTTCTTGAGCTTCGATCAGTGGAGCAACATCAGTCAGCTTGTCAGCGAAGGCTTTTTCGATGCTTTCAGCAACGAATGCCTTGAAGTCGTCCTGCAGAGCCAGGAAGTCGGTCTGCGAGTTCACTTCCAGCAGAACAGCAGATTTGCCGTCTTCTTTCAGAGCGATGGCGCCTTCAGCGGCAACGTTGCCAGCTTTTTTGGCAGCCTTGATTGCGCCCGAAGCACGCATGTCATCAATGGCTTTTTCGATGTCGCCGTCAGCCTTTTCCAGGGCTTTCTTGCAATCCATCATGCCTTCGCCGGTACGCTCGCGCAGTTCTTTAACCAACGCTGCAGTAATTGCTGCCATTTTCAAATTCCTCTTGGATAGGTTTTCAACCATTCCACCCGATCGAACGGGCGTTCAATTCGTCCCGAACCCCACCTTGTAGCTGCTGCACGTTACAGAAGCTGTAGCTGCGCCGCCGACAAATGGTTTTCGAGGTGGCAAAAAGGGGGCCAAGCCCCCTTTTTGCTTACTGAGTCAACGCCAGGGCGTTAATTACTCAGCTGCAGCCTGAGTTTCTTCAGCTGCGAATTCTACAGTGCCGCCGGCAACATTGTTGCGACCACGGATAACTGCGTCAGCCATCGAACCCATGTACAGCTGGATAGCGCGGATTGCGTCATCGTTGCCTGGGATGATGTAGTCAACGCCTTCCGGGCTGCTGTTGGTATCGACAACGCCGATTACCGGGATGCCCAGCTTGTTGGCTTCGGTGATCGCGATGCGCTCGTGGTCAACGTCGATCACGAACAGTGCGTCTGGCAGACCGCCCATATCCTTGATGCCGCCCAGCGAACGATCCAGCTTCTCAAGATCACGAGTGCGCATCAGCGCTTCTTTCTTGGTCAGCTTGGCGAAAGTACCGTCTTCGGCTTGAACTTCAAGGTCACGCAGACGCTTGATGGAAGCACGAATGGTTTTGAAGTTGGTCAGCATGCCGCCCAACCAGCGGTGATCGACGTACGGCGAACCGCAACGTGCTGCTTCTTCAGCAACGATCTTGCCAGCGGAACGCTTGGTGCCGACGAACAGAATCTTGTTTTTGCCCTGGGCCAGACGCTCTACGAAAGTCAGAGCTTCGTTGAACATTGGCAGGGTTTTTTCAAGGTTGATGATGTGAATCTTGTTACGCGCGCCGAAAATGTACTTACCCATTTTCGGATTCCAGTAACGGGTTTGGTGACCGAAGTGCACACCGGCCTTCAGCATATCGCGCATATTGACTTGGGACATGATAGTTCCTTAATAAGTCGGGTTTGGCCTCCACGTATCCCAATGACCAACCAGTGGCATAAAGCCAAAAGCACCCAGGTCATCGTGTCGACACGTGTGTGGATTTAAGCCTTTCGGGGTATCCCCGGAAAGCGGCGCATTTTATACCACAGGGTGCGCAGAAACGGAACCCGAAATCTGTATTCGCACCAAGGACATGGGCGCAGCCCCCTTGGAATCGGCCCCGAACGCACCATTGTATAGAGAGAAGCGATGCACGCAGGCACTGAATTGCGCCGTGCGTCTGTTAGAATCGCGTTTTTCAGGGTCGCAAAACGCACACCTGCCACCCTATTCGTATCAGCAAGCGCCGCCGAGCGCAGAGAGAGCCTGTATGACCGTCAACCTCAAAACCCCCGAGGACATCGCTGGCATGCGTGTCGCCGGCAAACTGGCCGCCGATGTGCTGGAAATGATTGCCGAACACGTCAAACCGGGCATCACCACCGATGAGCTGAACCAGATCTGCCACGACTACATCGTCAACGTGCAGCAAGCCATCCCTGCCCCGCTCAACTACAAGGGCTACCCGAAGTCGATCTGCACTTCGATCAACCATGTGGTCTGCCACGGCATCCCGAACGACAAGCCGCTGAAAAACGGCGACACCCTGAACATCGACGTTACCGTGATCAAAGACGGTTACCACGGCGACACCAGCCGCATGTTCCACGTCGGCGAAGTACCGGTGTGGGCCGAGCGCCTGTCGCAGATCACTCAGGAATGCATGTACAAGGCGATCGAGATCGTCAAACCCGGCTGCCGCCTTGGCGACATCGGCGAAGTGATCCAGAAGCACGCGGAAAAGAACGGTTTCTCGGTGGTCCGCGAGTTCTGCGGTCACGGCATCGGCAAGGTTTTCCACGAAGAGCCGCAGATTTTGCACTACGGCCGCGCTGGCACCGGCATGGAACTGAAGGCCGGCATGACCTTCACCATCGAGCCGATGATCAACCAGGGCAAGGCCGACACCAAAGTATTGGGCGACGGCTGGACCGCGATCACCAAGGACCGCAAGCTCTCGGCACAGTGGGAACACACCCTGCTGGTGACCGATACCGGCTACGAGATCTTCACCCTGCGCGCCGACGACACCATCGCGCGCATCTCGGCCTGATCCACACAACGCTCCCAGCCTTATAGAAGGAAAGCCAATCGATGCCGCAGGTGGATCCCGAACTCTTCGACCGCGGCCAGTTCCAGGCTGAACTGGCCCTGAAAGCGAGTCCTATCGCGGCGTTCAAGAAGGCGATCCGCCAGGCTCGCGAAGTGCTCGACGCGCGTTTTCGCAATGGCCGCGACATCCGTCGGCTGATCGAAGACCGTGCCTGGTTCGTCGACAATATCCTGCAAAAGGCCTGGGACCAGTTCAACTGGAGCGAAGACGCCGACATCGCGCTGGTCGCGGTCGGCGGTTATGGTCGCGGTGAGCTGCACCCCTATTCCGACATCGACCTGCTGATCCTGCTGGACAGCGCCGATCACGAAATTTTTCGCGACTCGATCGAGCGCTTTCTGACGCTGCTGTGGGACATCGGCCTGGAAGTCGGCCAGAGCGTGCGCTCGGTCGACGAATGCGCCGAAGAAGCCCGCGCCGACCTGACGGTGGTCACCAACCTGATGGAAAGCCGCACCATTTGCGGCCCCGAGCGTCTGCGCCAGCGCATGCTCGATGTCACCAGCACCGCACACATGTGGCCGGCCAAGGAGTTTTTCCTGGCCAAGCGCGCCGAACAGAAGGCCCGCCATCACAAGTACAACGACACCGAATACAACCTGGAACCCAACGTCAAAGGCTCGCCAGGCGGACTGCGGGATATTCAGACGATCCTCTGGGTGGCCCGACGTCAGTACGGCACGCTGAATCTGCGCGCCCTCGCCGGCGAAGGCTTTTTGGTCGAGAGCGAAAACGCCCTGCTCGCCTCCTCCCAGGAATTCCTCTGGAAAGTGCGTTATGCCCTGCACATGCTTGCCGGGCGCTCAGAAGATCGCCTGCTGTTCGATCATCAACGCGCCATCGCCGGCCTGCTCGGTTTTGAAGGTGACGACGCCAAACAGGCGGTCGAAAACTTCATGCAGCAGTATTTCCGCGTGGTGATGAGCATTGCCCAGCTCAGCGACCTGATTATCCAGCACTTCGAGGAAGTCATCCTCGCACCGGAAGACGAAGCGCCGCCGCAACCGATCAACTCGCGCTTCCAGCTGCACGACGGCTACATCGAAGCGCGCAACGACAATGTGTTCCGTCGCACGCCATTTGCCATGCTGGAAATCTTCGTGCTGATGGCCCAGCAGCCAGATATCAAAGGCGTGCGCGCCGACACGATTCGTCTGCTGCGCGAGCATCGTCACCTGATCGACGACAACTTCCGTAACGATATTCGCAACACCAGCCTGTTCATCGAGCTGTTCAAGTGCAAGATCGGCATCCACCGCAACCTGCGCCGGATGAACCGTTACGGGATTCTCGGGCGTTATCTGCCGGAGTTCGGCTTTATCGTCGGGCAAATGCAGCACGACCTGTTCCACATCTATACGGTCGATGCGCACACGCTGAACCTGATCAAGCACCTGCGCAAATTGCAGTACACCCAGGTCTCGGAAAAATTTCCGCTGGCCGCCAAGCTCATGGCCAAGCTGCCCAAGCCTGAACTGATCTACATGGCCGGTCTGTACCACGACATCGGCAAGGGTCGGCACGGCGATCACTCGGAGATTGGCGCGGTCGATGCCGAGGCGTTCTGCCAGCGCCATCAACTGCCGGTGTGGGACAGCCGCCTGATCGTCTGGCTGGTACAGAACCACCTGGTGATGTCGACCACTGCACAGCGCAAGGACTTGTCCGATCCGCAAGTGATTCACGATTTCGCCCTGGCGGTCGGCGATGAAACCCGTCTCGACTACCTCTACGTGCTGACCGTGGCCGACATCAACGCGACCAACCCGACGCTGTGGAACTCATGGCGCGCCAGCCTGCTGCGCCAGCTCTACACCGAAACCAAACGCGCCTTGCGCCGTGGCCTGGAAAACCCGGTGGATCGCGAAGAGCAGATCCGTCAGACCCAGAGCGCGGCACTGGATATTCTGGTGCGCGGCGGTACCGACCCGGACGACGTCGAGCAGTTGTGGGCGCAGTTGGGCGATGACTATTTTCTGCGGCACACCGCGGGCGACGTGGCCTGGCACAGCGACGCGATCCTCCAGCAGCCGGTCGATGGCGGGCCGCTGGTATTGATCAAGGAAACCACCCAACGCGAATTCGAGGGCGGCACGCAGATCTTCATTTATGCACCGGACCAGCATGACTTCTTCGCCGTGACCGTGGCGGCGATGGATCAGCTCAACCTGAACATTCATGACGCCCGGGTCATCACCTCGAGCAGCCAGTTCACCCTCGACACCTACATCGTGCTCGACAACGAAGGCGAATCCATCGGCGACAACCCGGCGCGGGTCAAACAGATCCGCGACGGCTTGACCGAAGCGCTGCGTAACCCGGACGACTACCCGACGATCATCCAGCGCCGGGTGCCACGCCAGCTCAAGCATTTTGCGTTTGCGCCGCAGGTGACCATCCACAACGACGCGCAGCGTCCGGTGACCGTGCTGGAGCTGACCGCGCCGGACCGGCCGGGCCTGTTGGCACGGATTGGCGGGATTTTTCTCGAATTCGACCTGTCGCTGCAGAACGCCAAGATTGCGACCTTGGGCGAGCGCGTGGAAGACGTGTTCTTCATTACCGACGCGCACAACCAGCCGCTGTCCGACCCGCTGCTGTGCAGCCGCTTGCAGGATGCAATCGTTGAGCAACTGAGCGTCAATCAGGAACCCGATATCAAACTGTCGCGCATCAGTATTTGATGGCGCCCCGGATTCAAATGGCTTTGCGAGAGACCCAGCCCCAATGAACAACGCTCTGAACCAGCTCCAGCCGTACCCGTTCGAAAAGCTCCGCGCCCTGCTCGGCAGCGTGACGCCGAACCCGGAAAAACGCCCGATCGCCCTGTCGATCGGCGAGCCGAAACATCGCTCGCCAAGCTTTGTCGCCGAAGCGCTGGCGAACAATCTGGATCAGATGGCGGTTTATCCGACCACGTTGGGCATCCCGGCCCTGCGCGAAGCCATCGCTGGCTGGTGCGAGCGGCGATTTGGCGTGCCGAGCGGCTGGATCGATCCGGCGCGCAATGTGCTGCCGGTCAACGGCACCCGCGAAGCGTTGTTCGCCTTCACCCAGACCGTGGTCAACCGTGGCGATGATGCGCTGGTCGTCAGCCCGAACCCGTTCTATCAGATCTACGAAGGCGCCGCGTTCCTCGCCGGGGCCAAGCCGCACTATCTGCCGTGCCTCGACGAGAACGGCTTCAACCCGGATTTCGATGCCGTTTCTCCCGACATCTGGAAGCGCTGCCAGATCCTCTTCCTGTGCTCGCCGGGCAACCCGACCGGCGCGCTGATCCCGGTCGATGTGCTGAAAAAACTCATCGCCCTGGCTGACGAATACGACTTCGTGATCGCCGCCGACGAGTGCTACAGCGAGCTGTACTTCGAAGAACAGACCCCGCCGCCGGGCCTGCTGACGGCCTGCGTTGAATTGGGTCGCAAGGATTTCAAGCGCTGCGTGGTGTTCCACAGCCTGTCCAAGCGCTCCAACCTGCCGGGCCTGCGTTCCGGTTTCGTCGCCGGCGACGCCGATATCCTCAAGGGTTTCCTGCTGTATCGCACCTACCACGGCTGCGCGATGCCGGTCCAAACCCAACTGGCCTCCGTTGCCGCCTGGAACGACGAAGTCCACGTCCGTGCCAACCGTGCGCTGTACCGCGAGAAGTTCGACGCGGTACTGGCAATCCTTAGCCCGGTGATGGATGTCCAGCGCCCGGATGGCAGTTTCTACCTGTGGCCGAATGTGCAGGGTGACGATGCTGCGTTCTGCCGCGATCTGTTCGAACAGGAACACGTGACCGTAGTCCCGGGTTCTTACCTGTCCCGCGATGTCGACGGAGTCAACCCGGGTGCCGGTCGCGTGCGGATGGCACTGGTTGCGCCGCTGGCAGAATGTGTCGAGGCTGCCGAACGTATCCGCGACTTCATCAAGCGCCGCTAACTAACGTTTATATATTCCCGCACGATGCAATGTCGTGCGGGAACAAACACCACGCAACATATCAACTCCCCGCATCTTCTTCCTATCTTCAGCCCCGACACTTACTCTGTCCGTCAGGCCGAACCCGGTTATTTCAAAAACAAATTCCAGCCCCCCGAACAACAAAGCGTCAATTACGGAAAGTTATTCATGGATGATATTAAAGATTGTTTTGTTAAAGCGCCTAAAGACATTAACGCGTCTTACCAAGCGGCCATTGAGGAGAATCCGGCCAATCGCGGTGCGTCCAGCGGTCGGCAGAAAAGAGCCGTGATCAAGCATCGCAAACTCTGGACACCCGGCCGAACCCTGCGCATTCGCGTGCTGGCCGGTGACGCAGCTTACAAGCAAGCCGTTCGCGCGGCCGCAGAGACATGGACTGCTTTGATCAATCTCAACTTCGACTTTGTCGATGACGGCGATGCCGAGATTCGTATATCCGATGACGGCGGAGCCTACTGGTCGCTGATCGGTACTGACGCATTAACCATTGATGATCAAAGCGAAGCCACTATGAATCTTTCGCCTGATCACAACTTGTCGCTCAAGTTCTTCATGGCCAATGCCATACATGAGTTCGGTCATGTACTGGGTGCCGAACATGAACATCTGCATCCACACATGACCATTCCCTGGGACAAGGAAGCCGTCTACGAGCACTTTGGCGCAGAAGATGATCTGGCCCGCAGCAGTATCGACGAGCGTTATTTCAATCTTCTCGATGCCAGTGAAGTCGACAACTCGGCTTACGACCCAAAGTCCATCATGCACTACGCCATCCGCCAGAGCTGGACTCAGGGTGACTTCCAGATTCACCTGAATCTGCAGCTCAGCGACAAAGACAAGGCTTTCATGTCCGCAGCTTATCCACACCCCGATGCCTGACAGGACGTCAGGTTTCATCAAACCACTTACTTCATGCATCACTTAAAAAGGATTTCAAGAATGCCAGACTGCAAAATCTGCACGACGCTGCCGCCGAAAAGCCAAAGTCTTTCCTATCAAGCCGCGCTTGCCGAGAATCCTGCCAACGTCAGCAGGCAGGGCATTTCCTTACTGGGCGTGGCCCTTAATGGAAAAGTATGGAAAGCGTTCAGGACGCTTAGCGTCACGTTTCTCGATAACCTGACAAAAGAAGAGCAAACGCCGTATCGGGAAGTCATTCGGGAATGGGGCAACCATATCAACCTGGATATCGTGTTCACGAGCGAACGCGATGGCGACATTCGCATCAAGACCAAAACCAGTGACAACAGCTCTGCCGTTGGCACTGACGCACTCACCGTCGATGTGCAGAATCCAACGATGTACATTGCCGAAAAGCTAGGCAGCAGCAGATTCAGAACGATATTACTGCACGAGTTCGGCCACGCCTTGGGCTTCGAACACGAGCATTTGCACCCGTACGCCAACATCCCATGGAACAAGCAAAAGATTTACGACCACTTCACTCGACTCGGCATGAGCAGAGCCGCCATTGACGAAAACTTCTTCACCAAGATCAATCAAAAGATGTCTGTGACCGCTTATGATCAAAAGTCGATCATGCATTATCCAATAGAAAAAACCTTCACCGACGGAGTATTTGAGGTCACCGAAAACTCCGAACTGAGTAGATTGGATATACACATGGCGCGAACCGTTTATCCCCGATAAAACCAGCAATCCGCTCAACACCCATGCGGGACTACTTCAACGCCCCCAGGTTGGCCTCACTCAAATCAAGCTCACCTAATACCTCGCGCAATACGTCATCACCGATCTGGTGATGACGGCTGAGGCTGTAGAGTTCCAGACGTTGTGCGCGCAGTGCCTTGAGGCGCAAACGACGCTCCAGCAGGTCCATCTGGAACGCCAGCGCCTGGGCTTCGGCCGAGTCGTTGAAGACATCGAGCTGATGGCGGTACTCGGACATGATCCGCGCCTTGAGTTCTGCCGAGAGTGCGGCCTGCGCTGCATCCTGCGGGCCGACCTCCTCGGTTTCCAGCGCATGAATCGCTGCCTCGGCGGTCTTGCGCCAAGCGTCGCGCACTTCCTGGCGACGTTTGTCGTCCGGGCTTTTTTCGATGCCGCGCAACAACAGAGGCAGAGCGATACACGCCGAAATCAACGACAGCAGAATCACCCCGGCGGCGATAAAGATCAGCAGATCACGCTCGGGAAACGCCTCCGCACCCATCAACATCGGCACCGACATCACACCCGCCAGCGTCACCGCACCGCGTACGCCACCCACCGTCAGCAGCCAGCAGGAGCGCGCCGTCGGCACCTGAGTCAACTCGTTCTTGCCACGCAAACGCCGCAGCAACACCGACAAGCGCCAGATGCTCTGCACCCAGATAAACCGCAGCAGCACCAAGGCGAGAAAGATCGCCACCACGTCGATACAGCGATAGAACAGGGTCGGCCATAACGTCGGTTCGTGGCTGACCACCGCTTTGATGATGTCCGGCAACTGCAGACCGAGCAGCAGGAAGATCAACCCGTTGAAGGCAAACTCCAGCAGCGACCAGACGCTGCGATTAAGCAAGCGGGTGCTGGTTTGCCGAGGCAGCAGATCGAGCCAGCTCTGCATCATTCCCGCCGCCACTGCCGAGAGAATGCCCGAGACCCCGAGGCGTTCAGCCAATACATAAGCAGCGAATGGCAGCAGCAACATGAACACCACGTGCGTGGCGGGATCGTCCCAGCCTCGGGCGATCATCCAGGCGCGCAGGCGCCCGACCAGCCAGCTCAAGGCCACACCGACCGCCAGCCCACCGAGGGCCACGACGACAAAGGTCAGGCTGGCGTTGGTCAGCGAGAACACACCGGTGATCGCCGCAGCCAGTGCGAACTTGAAGGTCACCAGGCCCGAGGCGTCGTTCATCAACGCTTCGCCCTGCAAGATGTGCATCAGCGGCGTCGGCAAGCGGTTCTGCGAAATCGCCGAGACCGCAACCGCGTCGGTTGGTGACAGCACAGCGGCCAGGGCGAACGCTACCGGCAACGGAATCGCCGGCAACAACCAGTGAATGAAGTATCCGGCGCCGACTACGGTGAACAGCACCAGACCAACCGCCAGGGTCAGGATCGGCCCGCGCAAATGCCAGAATTCACGTTTGGGCATGCGCCAGCCATCGGAAAACAACAGCGGCGGCAGGAACAGAAAGAGGAACAATTCAGGATCGAGCGCCACGTGCAGACCGAGGGTCGGCCAGGCCAACAAGGCGCCGGCGGCGATTTGCACCAGCGGCAGAGGCAGCGGGATGACCCGTCCGACCAGACGCGAAACGCTGACCAGCATCAGCAGGATCAGGACGGTGTAAGCAGTTTGCATAAAGCGGAAATCTCAGACAATCGACAGCGTTGAACTGCCATATTAGCCGCTTAGCATGCGTCTGACCGTTGCACCTATGTCGCAGCTGCTGGAACGCAGTCCCCTTGTGGGAGCGAGCCTGCTCGCGAATGCGGTGTGTCATTCAACAGAGATATTGCCTGACACGGCCCCTTCGCGAGCAGGCTCGCTCCCCCAGGTTTTGCAGCGTTACGACAACCGTGGCCGACGAAACCGTTTGGTCATGGCATAATCCGTCACCATTTTTCTTCAGCACCTGTAAAGGGGGCGATTCCTTGACCGTTTCAAGTAAAACGTTGCACCTTTTCGGCATCAAAGCCTGCGACACCATGAAAAAGGCGCGCACCTGGCTCGATGAACACGCTGTCAGCTACGACTTTCACGATTACAAAAGCGCCGGCATCGACCGTGAGCACCTGACCCAATGGTGTGACGAGCACGGCTGGCAAACGGTGTTGAACCGTGCAGGCACGACCTTTCGCAAACTCGACGACGAACGTAAAGCCGATCTCGACCAGTCGAAAGCCATCGAACTGATGCTCGCTCAACCCTCGATGATCAAGCGCCCGGTGCTCGATCTCGGTGACCGAACCCTGATTGGCTTCAAGCCAGATATCTACGCGGCCGCTCTGAAGTAAGCAGCCCGTCACTCTTTGTAGAGGTGTATTTACATGTCCAATTCCCTGTTCAGCATCGCCTTTGGTGTCGGCACTCAGAATCGTCAAGGCGCATGGCTGGAAGTGTTCTACGCACAGCCACTGCTCAACCCTTCGGCCGAACTGGTCGCCGCGGTTGCGCCGATCCTCGGTTACACCGAAGGCAACCAGGCCATCACTTTCACCACCGCCCAGGCTGCGCAACTGGCTGAAGCCGTGAAAGGCATCGACGCCGTACAAGGCAAGCTGTTGACCCGCCTGGCCGAGAGCCACAAGCCGCTGGTCGCCACCCTGCTGGCTGAAGATGCACAGCTGACTTCGACGCCTGAGGCCTACCTCAAGCTGCACCTGCTGTCGCACCGTCTGGTCAAGCCGCACGGCGTGAGCCTGGCCGGGATCTTCCCGCTGCTGCCGAACGTGGCCTGGACCAGCCAGGGCGCCATCGACCTGAGTGAACTGGCGGAAATGCAACTGGAGGCCCGTCTGCGCGGCGATCTGCTGGAAGTGTTCTCGGTGGACAAGTTCCCGAAAATGACTGACTACGTGGTACCGGCCGGCGTGCGTATCGCTGACGCCGCGCGTCTGCGTCTGGGCGCTTACGTCGGTGAAGGCACCACCGTGATGCACGAAGGTTTCATCAACTTCAACGCCGGCACCGAAGGCCCGGGCATGATCGAAGGCCGCGTTTCCGCTGGCGTATTCGTCGGCAAGGGTTCCGATCTGGGCGGCGGTTGCTCGACCATGGGCACCCTGTCGGGCGGCGGCAACATCGTGATCAAAGTTGGCGAAGGCTGCCTGATCGGCGCCAACGCCGGTATCGGTATTCCGTTGGGCGACCGCAACACCGTTGAGTCGGGCCTGTACGTGACCGCCGGCACCAAGGTCGCGCTGCTGGACGAGCACAACAACCTGGTTAAAGTTGTGAAGGCGCGCGAGCTGGCCGGTCAGACTGACCTGCTGTTCCGTCGCAATTCGGAAACCGGTGCTGTGGAATGCAAGACCCACAAATCGGCGATCGAACTGAACGAAGCGCTGCACGCTCACAACTAAGCAGCACATCGACCTCCTGTGGGAGCGAGCCTGCTCGCGAAGGCGTCTTTGAGGACGCTAAAAGCTTCGCGAGCAGGCTCGCTCCCACAGTGTCTTGTGTACATCCCGCCCAAGTTCACAGGGCTGAACAGATGATGATTCCCTCCCCGTGGCGTGCCGATTTCCCGGCCATCGCCGCGCTGCAACGGCAAGACCAGACCTATCTGGACAACGCCGCCACCACGCAAAAACCGCAAGCCCTGCTCGACGCACTGACGCATTACTACGCCAATGGCGCAGCCAATGTGCATCGCGCGCAACACCTGCCCGGCGCCCATGCCACGCAGGCGTTCGAGGACAGTCGGCTCAAGGTCGCGCAGTGGCTGAATGCCGGTGACAGCGGGCAGATCATCTTCACCCACGGCGCCACCAGTGCGCTGAACCTCCTGGCTTATGGCCTGGAACATCTTTTCCAGCCGGGCGATGAAATTGTCATCAGCGCCCTGGAGCATCACGCCAACCTGCTGCCGTGGCAGCAACTGGCGCAACGTCGCAACCTGAAGCTGGTGATCCTGCCGCTGGATACCGACGGTCTGATCGACCTCGCTGCCGCCGTGCACTTGATCGGCCCGCGCACACGCTTGCTGGCGGTCAGTCAGCTGTCCAACGTACTCGGCGCATGGCAGCCATTGCCGGCGCTGCTGGGCATGGCCGAGGCGCAGAACGCGCTGACCGTGGTCGATGGCGCGCAAGGCGTGGTGCATGGTCGACATGACGTGCAGGCGCTGGGTTGCGACTTCTATGTGTTTTCCAGTCACAAGCTGTATGGCCCCGATGGCCTCGGCGTACTGTTCGGGCGCAATGCAGCGCTTGAACAACTGAAGCCTTGGCAGTTCGGCGGCGAGATGGTGCTGGAAGCCAACTATCACGACTCACGCTTCCGCCCTGCCCCGCTGGGTTTCGAGGCGGGCACGCCGCCGATTGCCAGTGTGATCGGCCTCGGTGCGACGCTGGATTATCTGGCGGGGCTGGACCAGGACGCGGTGTCGGCCCACGAAGCGGCGCTGCATGACTATCTGCTGCGTGGCCTCGCCGCTCGCAACGGCATTCGCCTGCTCGGCAAGCCGCAATTGGCGCTGGCGAGTTTTGTCGTCGAAGGCGTGCACAACGCCGATCTGGCGCACTTGCTGACCGAGCAAGGTATTGCCGTGCGCGCCGGGCATCATTGCGCGATGCCGTTGCTGAAAAGCTTTGAGCTGGCCGGAGCGATTCGTGTATCGCTGGCGCTGTACAACGACTCGGAAGATCTGGAGCGCTTTTTTGAAGCGCTGGATCAGGCGCTGGAGTTGTTGCGATGAGTTTGCCGGTCGAGGCAGCCGAGGCGCTGCAGACGTTTCAGAATGCAGCGGGCTGGGAACAGCGGGCGCGGTTGTTGATGCAGTTTGGCGATCGCCTGCCGGCGCTGAATGACGCCGACAAGTGCGACGCCAATCGGGTGCATGGCTGTGAGAGTCAGGTGTGGCTGGTTGGGGCGTTGCGCGAGGGTCACTGGCAATTCAGCGCGAGCAGCGATGCGCGGATGATTCGCGGCTTGGTGGCGTTGTTGCTGTTGCGGGTCAACGGGTTGTCGGCCACCGATTTAAAGCAAATTGATCTGCCGGACTGGTTCAATCAGCTAGGGCTTTCGCGCCAGCTATCGCCATCGCGCAGTAACGGCCTGAATGCCGTGCTCCAGCGAATGAATGAGTTGGCCTCCACCCTGTAGGAGCTGCCGCAGGCTGCGATCTTTTGATCTTGAAAACAGGATCAAAAGATCGCAGCCTCGTTTCACTCGACAGCTCCTACAGGGGAATGCATTCCAATGTGGGAGTGAGCCTGCTCGCGAAGAGGCCCTCTGCCACAGCATCAAACCTGAGGTTTAATGCGATCCGCCGGGCGCCGAACGCCGGCCACAATCTTGTCCACAGCCTTGGTCGCCGCGACCATGCCGAACGTCGCCGTGACCATCATCACCGCGCCAAACCCACCCGCGCAGTCGAGCTTCACGCCGTCGCCAACAAAACTCTTCTGCAGACAGATGCTGCCATCCGGTTTCGGGTAGCGCAGTTGCTCCGTGGAAAACACACACGGCACGCTGTAATGACGAGTCACGGTGCGCGAAAAACCGTAATCACGGCGCAATGTCGAGCGCACTTTCGAGGCCAGCGGGTCGTTGAACGTGCGATTGAGGTCGCAGACCTGAATCAACGTCGGATCAATCTGCCCGCCCGCGCCACCCGTGGTGATGATCTGGATCTTGCGGCGTTTGCACCAGGCGATCAACGCAGCCTTGGCGTTGACCGCATCGATGCAGTCGATCACGCAGTCGATGTTCGGCGTAATGTATTCGGCCATGGTCTCGCGGGTGACGAAGTCCGCCACTGCGTGCACCGTACAATCCGGATTGATCCCGCGCAGACGCTCGGCCATTACCTCGACCTTGGGTTTGCCGACGGTACTGTCCAGCGCGTGCAATTGGCGGTTGGCGTTGCTGACGCAGACATCGTCCAGGTCAAACAGCGAAATCTCGCCGACGCCACAGCGGGCAATGGCTTCCGCCGCCCAGGAACCGACGCCACCGACGCCGACGATCGCCACATGCGCCGCACGTAAACGCGCCAGGCCTTCGATGCCATACAAACGGGCGATGCCTGCAAACCGCGGATCTTCTGTACTCATGACCATTACCCCAAAAACCGGCGCGCATTATAGGGCTACACAGCGACAAGTTTTAAGCTTCCAGCTACAAGTGTAAGAACTTAAGTCAAAGTCGGCTGCCCAATGTCGGGCATTTCCCTGTCTGATGTACGACTTGCGAACTGCCGGTGTAGGATGCGCGCCCCTCGGGCGTATAGCCGACCGATCCTCCGTTCCACAGCCTTTGGAACCCGAAATAGCTATGTCATCGCGTAAATTTGGACTCAACCTGGTGGTGGTTCTGGCAATCGCCGCCCTGTTCACCGGTTTCTGGGCGCTGATCAACCGCCCGGTCTCCGCGCCGAACTGGCCGGAGCAAATCTCCGGTTTCTCCTATTCGCCGTTCCAGCAGGGACAATATCCTCAAAAGGATCAGTACCCGACTGACGACGAGATGCGCCGCGATCTGGAGATCATGAGCAAGCTGACGGACAACATCCGCATCTACTCGGTCGACGGTTCGCTGCAAGACATCCCGAAACTGGCTGAAGAATTCGGCCTGCGCGTGACCCTCGGGATCTGGATCAGCCCCGATCAGGAACGCAACGAACGGGAAATCCAGCGCGCTATCGAACTGGCCAACACATCACGCAGCGTGGTTCGCGTGGTGGTCGGTAACGAAGCGATTTTCCGCAAGGAAATCACCGCCCAAGAGCTGAGCGTGCTGCTCGATCGTGTGCGCGCAGCGGTGAAAGTACCGGTGACAACCTCCGAGCAATGGCACGTCTGGGAAGAACACCCGGAGCTGGCCAAGCACGTTGACCTGATCGCCGCGCACGTTCTGCCGTACTGGGAATTCATTCCCGTAGACAAGGCCGGGCAGTTCGTTTTCGACCGCGCCCGCGATCTGAAAAAACTCTTTCCGAAAAAACCGCTGCTGCTCTCCGAGGTCGGCTGGCCGAGCAACGGTCGCATGCGCGGTGGCGCCGATGCGTCGCCGGCGGATCAGGCGATCTATCTGCGCAACCTGGTCAACAAGCTCAACCGCCAAGGCTTCAACTACTTCGTGATCGAAGCGTTTGACCAGCCGTGGAAGGCCAGCGATGAAGGTTCGGTGGGCGCTTATTGGGGCGTGTTCAACGCCGCGCGCCAGCAGAAATTCAACTTCGAAGGCCCGGTTGTCGCGATCCCGCAATGGCGCGTGCTGGCGATCGGTTCGGTGGTGTTGGCATTGCTGTCGCTGACCCTGTTGATGATCGACGGTTCGGCCCTGCGTCAACGTGGGCGGATCTTCCTGACCTTTATCGCCTTCCTTTGCGGTTCGGTGCTGGTGTGGATCGGTTACGACTACAGCCTGCAATACAGCACCTGGTTCAGTTTGACGGTCGGATTCCTGTTGGCGCTCGGCGCGCTCGGGGTGTTTATCGTGTTGCTGACCGAAGCGCATGAATTGGCCGAGGCGGTGTGGATTCACAAACGCCGGCGTGAGTTCCTGCCGGTCGAGGGCGACTCAAGCTATCGCCCGAAAGTCTCGATCCACGTGCCGTGCTACAACGAGCCGCCGGAGATGGTCAAACAGACCCTCGACGCCCTCGCCGCGCTGGATTATCCGGACTATGAAGTCCTGATCATCGACAACAACACCAAGGACCCAGCCGTGTGGGAACCGGTGCGCGACTACTGCGCAACCCTCGGCCCGCGCTTCAAGTTCTTCCACGTCTCGCCGCTGGCCGGTTTCAAGGGCGGCGCGCTGAACTACTTGATTCCGCACACCGCCAAGGACGCCGAAGTGATTGCGGTGATCGACTCCGATTACTGTGTGCATCCGAACTGGCTGAAGCACATGGTGCCGCACTTCGCCGACCCGAAAATCGCTGTGGTGCAGTCGCCGCAGGATTATCGCGACCAGAACGAAAGCACCTTCAAGAAGCTCTGCTACGCCGAATACAAAGGCTTCTTCCATATCGGCATGGTCACCCGCAACGACCGTGACGCGATCATTCAGCACGGCACCATGACCATGACCCGGCGCTCGGTGCTGGAAGAGTTGGGCTGGGCTGACTGGTGCATCTGTGAAGACGCCGAACTCGGTCTGCGCGTGTTCGAGAAAGGCCTGTCGGCGGCGTACTACCACGACAGTTATGGCAAGGGCCTGATGCCGGACACCTTCATCGACTTCAAGAAGCAGCGTTTCCGCTGGGCCTACGGTGCGATCCAGATCATCAAGCGTCACACCGGCAGCCTGCTGCGCGGCAAGGACACCGAGCTGACGCGCGGTCAGCGCTACCACTTCCTCGCGGGCTGGTTGCCGTGGGTCGCGGACGGCATGAACATCTTCTTCACCGTCGGCGCACTGTTGTGGTCGGCGGCGATGATCATCGTGCCGCAGCGGGTCGACCCGCCGTTGCTGATCTTCGCAATCCCGCCATTGGCGCTGTTTGTGTTCAAGGTCGGCAAGATCATCTTCCTCTACCGTCGCGCCGTCGGCGTGAACCTGAAAGATGCATTCTGCGCGGCACTGGCCGGATTGGCGTTGTCGCACACCATCGCCAAAGCGGTGCTGTACGGCTTCTTCACCACCAGCATTCCGTTCTTCCGTACGCCGAAAAACGCCGACAACCATGGCTTCTGGGTGGCGATTTCCGAAGCACGGGAAGAGCTGTTCATCATGCTGCTGTTGTGGGGCGCGGCGCTGGGGATCTACCTGGTCAACGGCATACCGAGCAACGACATGCGCTTCTGGGTAGTGATGTTGCTGGTGCAGTCGCTGCCGTATCTGGCGGCGCTGATCATGGCCTTCCTCTCGTCGCTGCCCAAACCTGCGGCGGCGCCTGAGCCGGCAGCAGCATGATCGGTAACGGATAACGTCAAACGGCGGCCTTCGGGCCGCCGTTTTGCTTTAGAATGAGCGCCTTTTTCAATGCCAACAAACTCGGTAGGAGCTGCCGAAGGCTGCGATCTTTTGATCTTGCTGTAGATTTTAAAAAACAAAATCAAAAGATCGCAGCCTGCGGCAGCTCCTACAGGTTTACCGTGCGCACCCGGAGTTATTACATGACGGCCCACGCCGACCTTTCGCCGACCCTCCAACTCGCCATCGACCTGATTCGCCGTCCGTCCGTGACGCCGGTCGACGCCGATTGCCAGAAGCAGATGATGCAGCGCCTGGGCGATGCCGGTTTCAGCCTCGAGCCGATGCGCATCGAAGATGTGGATAACTTCTGGGCGACCCACGGCAACAACGACGGCCCGGTACTGTGCTTCGCCGGTCACACCGACGTGGTGCCAACCGGCCCGGTCACCGCTTGGCAGATCGACCCGTTCAACGCGTTGATCGATGAACACGGCATGCTCTGCGGCCGTGGCGCGGCAGACATGAAAGGCAGCCTCGCGTCGATGACCGTCGCCGCCGAGCGTTTCGTCGCCGACTACCCGAACCACAAGGGCAAAGTTGCGTTCCTGATCACCAGCGACGAAGAAGGCCCGGCGCACCACGGTACCAAGGCTGTGGTCGAGCGTCTGGCCGCGCGTAATGAACGTCTGGACTGGTGCATCGTCGGCGAACCGTCGAGCACCACGCTGGTCGGCGACGTGGTGAAGAACGGCCGTCGCGGCTCGCTTGGCGCCAAGCTCACCGTCAAAGGCATTCAGGGCCACGTCGCTTACCCGCATCTGGCGAAGAACCCGATCCACCTTGCCGCTCCAGCGCTGGCCGAACTGGCCGCCGAGCATTGGGATAACGGCAACGATTTCTTCCCGCCAACCAGTTTCCAGATCTCCAACCTCAATTCCGGCACCGGCGCGACCAACGTGATTCCGGGCGATCTGGTGGCGGTGTTCAACTTCCGTTTCTCCACCGAATCGACTGTCGAAGGCCTGCAGAAACGCGTCGCCGACATCCTCGACAAACACGATCTGGACTGGCACATCGACTGGGCGCTGTCCGGCCTGCCGTTCCTCACCGAACCGGGCGCGCTGCTCGACGCGGTGTCGGCGAGCATCAAGGCCATCACCGGTCGCGAAACCAAGGCGTCCACCAGCGGCGGGACGTCCGATGGTCGTTTTATCGCGACCATGGGCACGCAAGTGGTTGAACTGGGCCCGGTCAACGCGACCATCCATCAGGTCAACGAACGCGTGCTGGCGGCGGATCTCGACGTGCTGACCGAGATCTACTACCAGACTCTGATCAAGTTGCTCGCCTGATGCTTGCTTGCCCCATTTGCAGTGAGCCGCTGAACGCGGTGGACAATGGCGTGGTCTGCCCCGCCGGGCATCGCTTCGACCGTGCGCGGCAGGGTTACCTGAACCTGCTGCCGGTGCAGCACAAGAACAGCCGCGACCCTGGCGACAATCAGGCCATGGTTGAGGCGCGCCGCGACTTTTTGAACGCCGGCCATTACGCGCCGGTGGCCAAGCGTCTGGCCGAGCTGGCGGCGAGTTATGCGCCGGATCGCTGGGTCGACATCGGCTGTGGTGAGGGTTATTACACCGCGCAAATCGCCGAGGCCTTGCCGAACGCCGATGGCTACGCGCTGGACATCTCCCGCGAGGCGGTCAAACGCGCCTGCAAACGCAATCCGGCGATCAGCTGGTTGATCGCCAGCATGGCCCGTGTGCCGTTGGCGTCGGGCAGTTGCCAGTTTCTCGCCAGCGTTTTCAGTCCGCTGGATTGGGCAGAAGCCAAGCGTCTGCTCAGCGTTGGCGGTGGTCTGATGAAAGTCGGCCCGACCAGCGGCCACCTGATGGAACTGCGCGAACGCCTGTACGACGAAGTGCGCGAGTACACCGACGACAAGCATCTGGCTCTGGTGCCAGAAGGCATGGCGCTGGCACACAGTGAAACCCTGGAATTCAAACTGACGCTGGACAAGCCCGAGGATCGCGCCAACCTGTTGGCGATGACACCCCACGGCTGGCGCGCCAGTGCCGAGCGTCGCGCGGCAGTCATCGAACAGGCCGAGCCGTTCGAGACCACCGTGTCGATGCGCTACGATTATTTCGTTCTTCAATAACTTTTGGTCTCGGGCAAGTGCCCGGGGCCGGCTAAATCCGCGAATGGATTTTTCAGACCCGCAGTGAGGACATCCATGCGCCAACCGGATATCGAGATTTACCTGAAAGACGCCGACGTCGACCACAAGGCCATTTCGGCCTGGCTGGGCGAGGCATTGGGCCCATGCAGCGACTGGGTGCAGAAAGGCCAGACCTGGAAGTGCAGGGCCGGCAGCGTGCCGGTGACCTGGCTGCCGAAAGCCGTGGGCAAATGGAACAGCCTGTACCTGGAAAGCGACCAGACCCCATGGGACGACGACATCGCCTGCGCCCGCGCAGCGTTTGCTGCGCTGAACGTCGAAGTACGTTGCGCGCCGGGGACGTGGGTCGAGGAAGAAGGTGAGGAAACGGCGGATCGCTGGATGCGCATCAGCGCCGACGGTGAAGAAGAAATCACCTGGAAAACAGCTTAAAAGCAGTTCCAAATGTGGGAGCGGGCTTGCTCGCGAATGCGGTGTATCAGTCGATATGAACGTTGACTGATACACCGCATTCGCGAGCAAGCCCGCTCCCACATTGGTTTTTCGGCGTTTTGGAGGTCTGTGTTACAGGCCTACCACATCCTCAGCCTGCAAGCCCTTCTCGCCAGTAATCACCGCGTATTCAACCTGCTGGCCTTCAGTCAGCGATCGGTGCCCTTCGCCGCGAATCGCGCGGTAGTGCACGAACACGTCCACCCCGTCTTCGCGCTGGATAAAGCCGTAGCCCTTGGCGTCGTTGAACCACTTCACGTTGCCGGTTTCACGGGTTGCCATCTGTTCATACTCCTTTTTTATTATTGAACAGGCTTTTCGCAGGAAAGCCTTTGCGGAACATCAACCTGCGTCCGACGTCCATAAAAGGACCCCGGCGACAGACCGCCGAGTATATGACAGGCGCGAAAACTCTCAACAGGAGAATACTTCGCCGCTTTTTTGCCGATTTTCAGCGAATCCGGCACACTATCGACCGCCCGAGCATCTGCTCGGTTTTATTCACTCACGCAGAAGCCGTATGACCCGTTCCCCGTTCCGCCGTCTTGTGTTTGGCACCTTGCGCCGACTGTTGTATCTCTGGGTTCGCTCGGAGACGATCAACCAGTCGTCGTTCACCCTCAACCTCGACCGCAGTCGTCCGGTGTTCTACGTCCTGCAAAATCCTTCGCTGACCGATCTGGCCGTGCTCGACACCGAGTGCACCAAGGCCGGCCTGCCGCGTCCGGTGCTGCCGGTGTCGGTCGGTTCGCTGGTCGAACCGGCGGCGTTTTTCTATCTGACGCCGGATCCGGACTGGCTCGGTCGCCAGGACAAACGCGGTGCACCGCCGACCCTGACCCGATTGGTCAGCGCCCTCACCCAGAACGCTGCCGAAGACGCGCAAATCATCCCGGTCAGCGTGTTCTGGGGCCAGTCGCCGGACAGCGAAAACAGTCCGTGGAAGCTGCTCTTCGCCGACAGCTGGGCAGTCACCGGGCGCCTGCGTCGATTGCTGAGCATCATCGTTCTCGGCCGTAAAACCCGCGTGCAGTTCTCCGCGCCGATTCACCTGCGTGAGCTGATCGAGCACAACAAGGGCCACGAACGCACCGTGCGCATGGCCCAGCGGATCCTGCGCGTACACTTCCGCAATCTCAAAGCAGCGGTGATCGGCCCGGACATTTCCCACCGCCGCAATCTGGTCAAAGGCCTGCTCAACCAGCCGCTGGTCAAGCAAGCGATCCTCGACGAAGCCGAGCGCGAAAACATCTCGCCGGAAAAAGCCAAGGCGCAGGCCCTGCGATACGGCAACGAAATCGCCTCGGACTACACCTACACCGCGATCCGCTTCCTTGAAGTGGTACTTAGCTGGTTCTGGAACAAGATCTACGACGGCATCAAGGTCAATCACATCGAAGGCGTGCAGAAGGTCGCCCAGGGTCACGAAGTGATCTACGTGCCGTGCCACCGCAGCCACATCGATTACCTGCTGCTCTCGTATTTGCTGTTCCGCAACGGCCTGACCCCGCCGCACATCGCCGCCGGGATCAACCTCAACATGCCGGTGATCGGCAGCCTGCTGCGGCGTGGCGGCGCGTTCTTCATGCGCCGCACATTCAAGGGCAACCCGCTGTACACCTCGGTGTTCAACGAGTATCTGCACACCCTGTTCACCAAAGGCTTCCCGGTCGAATATTTCGTCGAGGGCGGCCGTTCGCGCACCGGGCGCATGCTGCAACCGAAAACTGGCATGCTCGCGATCACCTTGCGCAGTTTCCTGCGTTCGTCGCGGATGCCGATCGTGTTTGTGCCGGTGTACATCGGTTACGAGCGCGTGCTGGAAGGTCGTACCTACCTCGGCGAACTTCGCGGGGCGAGCAAGAAGAAAGAATCGATCTTCGACATCTTCAAAGTCATCGGCGCACTCAAGCAACGCTTTGGTCAGGTCGCGGTGAACTTCGGTGAGCCGATCAAACTGGCGGAATTCCTCGACGCCGAGCAACCGGACTGGCGCCAGCAGGAACTCGGCCCGCAGTACAAACCGGCATGGCTCAACGAAACCACCAACCGGCTCGGCGAGAAAGTCGCGCAGCATTTGAACGAAGCAGCGGCGATCAACCCGGTCAACCTGGTAGCGCTGGCGCTGCTGTCGACCACGCGCCTGGCGCTGGACGATCGCGCCATGGCCCGCGTGCTGGATTTGTATCTGGCGCTGCTGCGCAAGGTTCCGTATTCGCCACACACCACGCTGCCGGAAGGTGATGGTCGCGCGTTGATCGAACATGTGAAGGACATGGACTTGCTCGCCGAGCAGAACGATGCGCTGGGCAAGATTCTTTATCTGGATGAGCAGAACGCCGTCCTGATGACTTACTACCGCAACAACGTTTTGCACATTTTCGCCCTGCCGGCGCTGCTCGCGAGTTTCTTCCAGAGCGCTTCGCGCATGAGCCGCGAACAGATCCTGCGCTACACCCGTGCGCTGTATCCGTACCTGCAATCGGAGCTGTTCATTCGCTGGTCTCTGGAAGAACTGGATGGCGTGGTCGATCAGTGGCTGGAAGCGTTTGTCGAGCAAGGCTTGCTGCGCTTCGAGAAGGATGTTTACCTGCGCCCGGCACCGAGTTCGCGACATTTTGTCTTGCTGACGCTGCTGTCGAAGAGCATCGCGCAGACCTTGCAGCGCTTCTACATGACCGTGTCCTTGCTACTCAACAGCGGCCAGAACAGCATCAGCGCCGAAGAGCTTGAAGACCTCTGCACCGTGATGGCCCAGCGCCTGTCGATCCTCCATGGCCTCAATGCCCCGGAGTTCTTCGACAAGAGCCTGTTCCGTCACTTTATCCAGACCCTGCTCGACCTCGACGTGCTGCGTCGCGACGAGGCCGGCAAGCTCAGCTATCACGAACTGCTCGGTGAACTGGCGGAAGGTGCGGCGAAGCGCGTACTGCCAGCGGACATTCGATTGTCGATCCGCCAAGTGGCATTGCATCGCAGTGAAGATGCGGCTGAAACGGCGGTCATTGCCGAAGGCTGAAACTTGCCGATAACTAACGGAGAGCCCGCCGGGTTCTCTCGTTAGTTGATTCGTGAATAAATAGGCTCACTTTATTAATCGCGATAAAGATATCGAGATGAGCCTGTTGCAAGAACAAACTCCCATTGTCACCGTCGACTTCCGTCTGCCCCCAGACTTCCGCGCTCCTGAGGGCGGTGAGAATGAAACGGTGGTCAGCGTCAAAGCCATTACTTTAACTTCGCCGATTACCATCAAAGACTGGCGACACTCGTCAGTTTTCGATGTCGACTGGAAGTTCTCTTTCCCGCATCACTACCACGATGTCGGCGTGAAATATCAGATCAACGTTCAAATGTTTCATGACCAACAGCCACTTCTGTTGGCGCTGGATTACTTTGTTATCGTCAACACAGCCCCGCACCGACAGACGCTGCATCTGAGTCCGATCGGTTTTTTGCATGTGCAAGTTCAGGAGCCGCGCACGATTGCTGAACACGAAGCTGTAACGATCAGCCTGCACGATGCAGATCATCCCGAGGCACAACTTGCCCGCATCACACACGATGAACGAACCGCCGCTTCGTTTTATCTGCAATACGATCCGGACAGCGTCATGCCCGGTAAGCGTTATGCGTTAAGCGGTGTTGAAAATCGCTACCGTCAATCCATTCTGGTCACGCCGTCGCATGTCGAACTTGCGCCGGTTTCGCCCAACCTGGGCTCGTGGCTATCGCAGTGGATTGCGCAATGGCTGAAAAAACCATTACGTTTGTTCACTGACGTTAAGGACAAAATCCGCTAGATTCCCCTTCGGTGCCGGGATTCTTCCGGTGCAAAAGTCACAGAGGTCCCGATGAAAAAACTCACCCTTCTCGCCGCTGCCACTTTGTTGAGCGCCTGCCAATCGACCACACCGGCCGGCAAGGTCGGCCTCGATGGCGAAGTGTTCTACCTGCAGCGCATCGCCCTGCCACCGAGCGCGACCCTCAGCGTGAGCCTGCAAGACATTTCTCTGGCCGATGCGCCCGCCGTCGTACTCGACGAGCAGAAAGGCCCGGTCCAAGGTCAGGTACCACTGCCTTTTCACTTGAGCTACGATCCTGCGCAAGTCAAACCCGGTCACCGTTATTCGGTCAGCGCACGCATTGAAGTGAATGGTGAGCTGATGTTCATCACCACCGAAAACCACGCCGTGCAACTCGACGGCAACGACCCGCAGCCGCTGAAAATCCGCGTCGACGCCATTCGTTAATTCATATTCTGCAACAAGGAAGCCGCCATGCTCCGCCCTACCCTTCGCTTCGCCGGCCTGTGCGCGGGCCTGATGATCTGCGCCAACGCCATGGCCCTGTCGCTTAGCGATCTGTCACAAAAAGACGCTACCGGCGGCCTCAAGGACACCCTGACCCAAGGTGCGCAAATTGCCGTCAAACAACTGGGCACCCCGGGTGGCTTCAGCAACAACCCCGATGTGAAGATCGAACTGCCGGGCAAACTCGGCAAAGCTGCCAGCAAGATGAAAGCGTTTGGCATGGGCGCTCAGGTCGAAGAACTCGAAACTGCGATGAACAAAGCGGCGGAAAGCGCCGTGACTCAGGCCCAGCCCATCCTCGTCGATGCCGTGAAGAAAATGAGCGTGGAAGACGCCAAGGGCATCCTCAGCGGCGGCAAGGATTCGGCCACGCAATACCTCGACAAATCCAGCCGCGAACAGATCCGCGCCAAGTTCTTGCCGATCGTCAAACAGGCCACCGACAAGGTTGGCGTAGCGCAGAAGTACAACTCGTTCGCCGGCCAGGCTGCAGCCTTCGGTGTTGTTGATGCGAAGAGCGCCAATGTCGAAAACTACGTCACCGAACAAGCGCTCAATGGCTTGTTCGAAATGATCGGCAAACAGGAAGAAACCATCCGTCAAAACCCTGCCGCTGCGGCGACCAGCCTGGCGAAGAAGGTGTTCGGGACGCTGTAACCCACCGTGTAGGAGCTGCCGAAGGCTGCGATCTTTTGATCTTGAGTATTTATATCAAAGACAAGATCAAAAGATCGCAGCCTTCGGCAGCTCCTACATGGAATCACGGCAAACCCGCCCCCCAATCAGGCCGAGTGTCAGCTCGCCTGCTTTTGATCCCCGCAGAAACGGATATTCACAAGGAACACCCAAAACATGGTCGGCCCGAAGGCCGCCACGTCAAACCAAAGATCAAGCCTCGCGCCGAACCCTGAACCAAGCCGCATACAACGCCGGCAAAAACAAAAGAGTCAACGCCGTAGCGACAATCAACCCGCCCATGATCGCCACCGCCATCGGCCCGAAAAACACACTGCGCGACAACGGAATCATCGCCAACACCGCCGCCAGCGCCGTCAACACAATCGGCCGGAACCGCCGCACGGTCGCCTCGATGATCGCCTGCCAGGGCTTAAGGCCGGAAGCGATATCCTGCTCGATCTGATCCACCAGAATCACCGAATTGCGCATGATCATCCCCGACAACGCAATCGTCCCCAACATCGCCACAAACCCGAACGGCTGGCGGAACACCATCAGGAACAATGTCACTCCGATCAAGCCCAACGGCGCGGTCAAAAACACCATCGCCGTGCGCGAAAAACTGCGCAACTGCACCATCAGCAACGTCAGCACCACGACGATGAACATCGGCACCCCGGCATTCACCGACTTCTGCCCGCGCTCGGAATCTTCCACGGTGCCGCCGACATCCAGCAGATAACCATCCGGCAACTCGGCGCGAATCGAATCCAGCGTCGGCATGATCTGCTTGACCAGGGTCGCCGGCTGCTCCTTGCCATAGATGTCCGCTCGTACGGTAACGTTCGGCAGCCGATTGCGATGCCAGATAATCCCTTCCTCAAAGCCGTATTCCAGCGTGGCAATCTGCGACAACGCCACGCTGCGGCCGTTATCGGTCGGTACCGCCAGACTCGGCAACAACGACAACTCAGTGCGCTCATGCACCGTGCCGCGCAACAGAATCTCGATCAACTCGTTGTCTTCGCGATACTGACTGACACTCGACCCGGTCAACGAACTCTGCAGGAATTTCGCCAGATTGGCCGTGCTTACGCCCAGCGCCCGGGCGCGATCCTGATCGATGTTCAGGTACACGACCTTGCTCGGTTCCTCCCAATCCAGATGCACATTGACCACGTGCGGATTCTCGCGAACCTTGGCCGCGACCTTGCGCGCCAATGCACGGACTTCTTCGATGTGTTCGCCGGTGACGCGGAACTGAACCGGATAGCCAACCGGCGGGCCGTTTTCCAGGCGCGTGACCCGCGAACGCAGCGCCGGGAATTGCTCGTTGAGTGTCTCGATCAACCAGCTGCGCAGCGCTTCACGCTCCTCGATGTTCTTCGCCAACACCACAAACTGGGCGAAGCTCGCCGCCGGCAATTGTTGATCGAGCGGCAGGTAGAAACGCGGCGAACCGGTGCCGACATAGGCCACGTAATTGTCGATGCCCGCATGATCCTTAAGCATCGCTTCGAGACGTTTGACCTCGCCTGTGGTGTTGGCCAGGGACGCGCCTTCAGCCAGTTTCAGATCGACCATCAACTCCAGTCGGTTGGAGGCCGGAAAGAATTGCTGCGGGACGAAACGGAACAACATCACCGAAGCGATAAACAGCCCCACCGTTAACACGATCACAGTCTTGCGGTGCGCCACACACCATTCCACCAAACGACGAACGCGCTGATAAAACGGCGTGCCATATGGATCAGGCTGGCCATCGCCGGTGCCGTGTTTGGCGGCATGAATTTTCGCCAGATCCGGCAACAGTTTTTCCCCCAGATACGGCACGAACATCACTGCCGCGACCCAGGAGGCGAGCAGCGCGATGGTCACCACCTGAAAGATCGAACGGGTGTATTCGCCTGTGCCGGATTGCGCCGTGGCAATCGGCAGGAAACCGGCGGCAGTGATCAACGTACCGGTCAGCATCGGGAACGCGGTGCTGGTCCAGGCGTAACTCGCCGCACGAATGCGATCGAAGCCTTGCTCCATTTTGATCGCCATCATTTCCACGGCGATGATCGCGTCGTCCACCAGCAATCCGAGCGCCAGCACCAGCGCACCGAGGGAGATCTTGTGCAGGCCGATGCCGAGGTAATACATGCAGGCGAAGGTCATCGCCAGCACCAGCGGAATGGTCAGCGCGACGACCATGCCGGTGCGCACGCCGAGGGAGAAAAAACTCACCAGCAAGACAATCGCCAGCGCTTCGACCAGTACCTGAACAAACTCGCCCACCCCGGTTTTCACCGCCGCCGGCTGATCGGAAACCTTGCGCAATTGCATGCCGGCCGGGAGGTTTTTCTGGATGCGCGAGAACTCGCCTTCCAGCGCTTTGCCGAGGACGAGAATGTCGCCACCGTCCTTCATCGCCACGGCCAGACCGAGCGCGTCCTCGCCCATGAAACGCATGCGCGGCGCCGGAGGATCGTTGAAACCACGGCGCACGTCAGCCACATCGCAAATGCGGAACGTCCGGTCACCAACGCGGATCGGGAAGTTCTTTATCTCATCGACTGTCTTGAAATTCCCCGAAACCCGCAACTGCAAGCGCTCGCTGCCGGTTTCAAAGAACCCGGCGGTCGACACCGCGTTCTGCTCTTGCAGCGCTTGTTGTACCGCCGCCAGCGGCAAGCCAAGGGTCGCCAGTTTGACGTTGGACAGCTCGACCCAGATCTTCTCGTCCTGCAAACCGAGCAAGTCGACCTTGCCGACGTCCTTGACCCGTTGCAGCTGGATCTGGATGCGATCAGCGTAATCCTTGAGCACGGCGTAATCGAAACCGTCGCCGGTCAGCGCATAGATATTGCCGAACGTGGTGCCGAATTCATCGTTGAAAAACGGCCCCTGGATGTCCGGCGGCAAGGTCTGGCGAATGTCGCTGACCTTCTTGCGCACCTGATACCAGAGGTCGGGGATTTCCTTGGAATGCATCGAGTCGCGGGCAATGAACGTGACCTGCGATTCGCCGGGGCGCGAGAACGACACGATGCGCTCATACTCACCGGTTTCCATCAGTTTCTTTTCGATGCGTTCAGTGACCTGGCGCGAGACTTCCTGCGCGGTCGCACCCGGCCAACGGGTCTGAATGACCATGGCCTTGAAGGTGAACGGCGGGTCTTCGCTCTGGCCGAGTTTGGTGTAGGACAACGCACCGACGATGGCCAGCAAAAGCATCAGGAACAGCACAATCTGGCGATTGCGCAGCGCCCATTCGGAAAGGTTGAAGCGCATCGGGACTTACTCCTTGTCCGCCAGATTGACCACACGGTTGGAGCGATCCACCGGACGCACCTGCTGCCCCTCCAGAAGCACATGCACGCCGGCGGCGACTACCCAGTCGCTGGCGTTCAGACCTTCGAGCACCGGCACGGTTTTCTCGCCGAACGGGCCGACGCGCACCGGGGTTTTCTTCAGGGTGTTATTGCCGTTGACGACCCAGACATAGGTCGCGCCGTTTTCAGCGGTCAGCGCCGAGAGCGGCACGGACAGCGACAGCGCATCGGCCGATTGCACGAACACACGGGCGCTCTGCCCCAGTTCCGCCGGGACTTTGCCGCTGGTAAAGGAAATCCGTGCGGCGAATGTGCGCGAGCGTGGATCGGCAGCCGGCGACAGTTCGCGGATCTGCCCGGCGAAGCGCTGGTTCTGTTGCGTCCACAATTCGACGGTCACCGGCTGACCCACCTTGAAGCGGCCAAAGCTCTGCTCCGGCAGGCTGATCGACACTTCGCGCTCGCCATCGGTGGCGAGGGTAAACACGGTTTGCCCGGCGGCGACCACCTGGCCGACTTCCACCGAACGCTTGGCCACCACGCCATCCTGTGGCGCACGCAGCACCGCGTAACTGGCCTGATTGGTCGATACGTTGAATTCGGCTTTGATTTGTTTGAGGCGGGCTTCACCGGAACGGTAAAGGTTTTCGGCGTTGTCATACGCCGAGCGGCTGACCATCTGCCGATCCATCAGGGTTTTGTAGCGATCACGCTCGGCGCGCACCATGGTCAGATTGGCTTCCGCGGCGGCCACTTGTGCGCGAGTGGCTTCGAGTTGCAGACGCACGTCCTGCGGATCGAGTTCGGCGAGTGGCTGATCAGCCTTCACGCGCTGACCTTCGTCGACCAGTCGTCGGCTGACTTTGCCGCCGATACGGAACGCCAGATCGGGTTCGTAACGGGCGCGCACCTCGCCCGGATAACTTTCCATCGCCTGCGCCGAAGGCTCTGGCTGCACCACCATGGCCGGTCGTACGGTGACTTGCGTCGCCTCTTCCTGACCGCATGCGGACAATAACAACGCCAGACTCGCTGGCAACGCAAAGGACAACGCATGGCGGAACATGGTGACGGACCTTTCGCTAATGGTGCTTGGAATAATTATACTGGCGGGTATGTTATTAATAGCAAACTCACCAGTCCAGTAATAAAAGCGAAGAATGTCGAACAATCTTTCAGCTCCAAACGGCCCGGGCCGCCCCAAGGACCTGGCCAAGCGCCAGGCGATCCTCGACGCGGCGAAAATTCTGTTTCTGAGTCATGGCTATGCCAACACCAGCATGGACGCGGTCGCCAGCGAGGCCGGCGTGTCGAAGCTGACGGTCTACAGCCATTTCAACGACAAGGAGACGCTGTTCTCCGCCGCCGTAGTGGCCAAATGCGAGGAGCAATTACCGCCATTGTTCTTCGAGTTGCCCGGAGGCATTGCCGTGGAAAATGTGTTGCTGAACATTGCCCGAGGCTTTCATCACCTGATCAACAGCGATGAATCGGTGAATCTGCACCGCTTGATCATGGCGCTGGGGGTTCAGGATCCGAAGCTGTCGCTGATCTTCTTCGAGGCGGGACCGCAGCGCATGGTGCAAGGCATGGAGCGGTTGCTGACGCAAATCCATAACAGCGGCGTGCTGAGCATCGACCTGCCGCGCAATGCCGCCGAGCATTTCTTTTGCCTGATCAAAGGCGCGGGGAATTTTCGGTTGCTGTATGGCTGTGGCGAGCCGTTGAGCGAAGAGGCTTCGGAGAGCCATATTCAGGAAGTGGTGGGGTTGTTTATGCGGGCTTACAAACCCTGATTTCTTCGGTGCCTGAGCGGACGCCTTCGCGAGCAGGCTCGCTCCCACAGTTGAAATACATTCCAATGTGGGAGCGAGCCTGCTCGCGAATAGCAGCGACTCGGTCTTAGAGTTTTAGTGCTTTTTTCGGATAAATGTCATACCGGCTGGATTTGCCATCCAGCGCATGACTCGGCTTCGGCCCTTCAATGCACGGTGCTTTGCGCGGGCGCTTGACCACCACCCGGTGCGTCGCCAAGGCCAACGCAGCCTGCAACAGCGCCGGCGCATCCGGATCATCGCCGACCAATGGGCGGAACAGGCGCATCTCTTTTTTCACCAGCGCAGTCTTCTCACGATGGGGAAACATCGGATCGAGATAGATCACCTGCGGCGCCTCGCCTTCCCAGTTCTGCATGACCTCGATGGAGTTGCCCTTGAGCAACTTCATCCGCGCCACAATCGGCGCCACCTCGAAATCTTCCGCGCCACGTGCCAGACCGTCCTCAAGCAGCGCGCCGATCAGCGGCTGACGCTCGATCAGGCTCATCTCGCAACCGAGACTGGCCAGCACAAACGCATCCTTGCCCAGCCCCGCCGTCGCATCCAGCACCCGTGGACGCACGCCTTGCGCGACGCCGACAGCCTTCGCGATCATCTGCCCGCTGCCACCGCCGTATAAACGTCGATGTGCCGCGCCACCTTCAACGAAGTCGACGCGCACCGGCCCCGGCGCTTCCGGGCCGAGTTGTTGCAGCTGCAAACCCTGCTCGCCGACCTGCAAGGCAAACTCGCCGTCTGCCACCTCACGCGGCAGACCGAGACGCTCGGCCCACTGCGCAGCTTGCGCTTCAAACGTCGCGCCGAGGGCTTCGACATGGATGCGGCAGGCCGCGGGTTGCTCAATCATGGAAAACACGCTCAAAAATTCAAGGAGCGGCAAAAACCGCCGATAACTCATTCAACGCACATTTTGCCAGAGCTGAGCGTCAACCGAAAAAAATGTCAGGCATTCTTCCCACATCGATTGGCTACATCTCGCCCCATGGCGACTTCAGCCGTCAAAATACTCAAGCACTGAGCGGCGTCAGCCATCTGTGGCAAGATTTCTTTGCCCAGGCGCTGGCTGAACAGTCGAGTGATGTGGTGCCGGCCTGCGGCACGTTTCCACCGGTTGACCTGAACAGCCCTGAAGAGCCGACCGTCGGCAGCGAACTGCACGCGCACATTGTCAGCCAGCGCGAATGCGATGTGGTCGACACCGAAGTGCGTCCGCCAGAGCCGCTGTTCCTGCCGATCGCCGAGTTCGAAACAGAGCTGCTCGACAAGCCGTTCCCACCGTTCCCGCCAGAAGAACTCAAGGCTCAGCAAACCCAACAGGATTTCGACAGCAGCTGGGTACGTCCGGTCGTGATCAACAATGGTCAACCGACACCAGAACCTGGCCCGGCGCCGCAGAAGAAGCCGTTGTACCTGCCGATTGCCGAGTTCGACCTGGACTTGATGCAGAAACCTTTCCCGCCGTTCCCGCCGGAAGAAATCGTCGAGCAACAGAAGGCGCTGGACTTCGATAACGGCTGGGCACGCCCGATCGTTCTGCAGAACCTGCGCCTCGCCGCTTAAACCTCAGCGACAGACACTCCAACGCCCGACATCGACATGAAAATGATTGCGATGGGCGGCGTTGTAGTCCGGACTCAACACCACACTGAACGCCTCGCAGGCGCCGTCACGCACCTGGCGCAGAAACGCTGCGTCCTGACTTTGCTTCGGCCAATCCTTGAGCACGCTGACGGTGCGCCCGTCAGCCAGACGGAAACCAGCGATATCCAGCGCATCGGCGCTGGCGTGGCGGCTTAGCGCGCCATTTTCGCGGTTGTAGATATTGCGGCAGGCAAAGCTGCCGAGATGATCGAGGCGCACGACCTTCTCGCCGTAAACGGCTTGCGCGGCGGGTTGCAGGGTGTGGCGCTCGAACAGCGCGTAGGCCACCGCCAACGGGCAACTGGCGAGGAAACTGCTGCTCAGCGCCACCTCGCCGCCCTGTACGCGCAGTGCGCCGATCAGCGGGCACTTGGCGTCGGGACTGTCGGATTGCCGCGTGACGCGCAATTCAGAGCTGCTCAACGCCTGGGCGCAGAGTTGCGGGTCACTGCGCAAACGCATGAGCTTGTAGCCGGTCAGCCAATTGGGCGCGGCCTTCACGTCCAGTGGCGCCCATGGATTCCACTGCGGCGGGACCTCAAGCCAACCGCGCCAGACACTGAGCAACGCGCCGCCAACGATCAGCACCAGCAGCAACGCAATCCAGCGTCCCATGCTCAGCCCTTGAAGAACTGATTGGCCTTGGCGTACGGCATCGACTGCGAGGTGAAGCCGAACGTACCGGACTGCTGGATTTCTTCGGCCGCGCGAAAGAACTCACCGAACGCCGCCAACGCCAGCGCCGAACCAGTGCTGACACGGCGCACGCCCATTTCTTCAAGTTGCTGCACGGTCAGCTTCAAACCGCCGGACATCAACACATTGACCGGTTTCGGCGCCACCGCACGCACCACCGCCAGCACTTCTTCGGCGCTGCGCAAACCCGGCGCGTACAGCACGTCGGCGCCCGCGTCGGCGAAAGCCTTCAAGCGGCGAATGGTGTCGTTGATATCAGGATTGCCGTGCAGATAGTTCTCCGCACGCGCGGTAAGAATGAAGGGAAACGGCAACGTGCGCACGGCGGCGACGGCGGCTTCGATACGCGCCACGGCGTGTTCGAAACAATAGATCGGCGCGTCCGGGCGACCCGTGGCGTCTTCAATCGAGCCACCGACGGCGCCCGCCTCGGCTGCGCGCAGCAAGCTTTTCGCGGATTCGGTCGGGTCGTCGGCGAAACCGTTTTCCAGATCCACTGCTACTGGCAAATCCGTTGCGGAGACAATCGCGCGGACATTGGCCAAGGTCTCTTCGAGACTCAACGCGCCATCGGCCTTGCCTTGGGAAAACGCATAACCGGCGCTGGTCGTTGCCAAGGCCTGATAGCCGAGACTGGCGAGCATCTTCGCCGAACCCGCATCCCACGGATTGGGAATGACGAAAATCCCCGGACGGTCATGCAGGGCTTTGAAGGCGTGGGCTCTAAGGACTTGTTCTTGAAGGGCAGCGGCGTCCATCGGCAGGCTCCTGGGCAGGAAAAAAATCCGCTTCAGAGCAGGCCAAGTTGCTCCGCGGCGGGTTCTCTGTATAGCTCAGGCAGCGCCGGCAAGCCAGGCAAACGTTGCATCAGTTGTGCATGAAAACGTTGCGCCAGCTTCGCTGCCATGAGGTTGTCGGCGGTGTGCAGGAAGATGTACGGCGTGCGCCCCTCTTCGATCCACTCGGCGATTTTCGCCACCCATGGCACGAGGAACGTGTCGTTGGCTTCAAGCTCGGGATGGCCGATGAAACGCACTTGCGGGAACTGGGTGAAGGCCGCCGGACGTGTCGGCACACGGGGCTTTTTCGATTGCGCGTGGATCACCGAAGACTCGGTCGACAGGCAACTGAACAGCGCCCGGGGATCAAGACAAATGCGTTCGACGCCACGATCGAGCAGCAGACGATTGAGCAATCGCTCGCTTTCACCCTTGGCGAAGAATTGCTCATGACGGACTTCAACGGCCAACGGGCAATCCAGCGCATCAATGAACGCCGCCAGTTCCGGCAGACGCTGCGGCGTGAAGCTTTTCGACAATTGCAGCCACAGCGGCGAGACACGCTCGCCGAGCGGTTTGAGTAATTGCAGGAAGGTTTCGGCAGCGGTCAGTTGTTCACGCAAGTCGCCGCCATGGCTGATGTCGCCGGGAAATTTGGCGGTGAAGCGAAAGTGCACCGGCATGATCTCGGCCCAACGCTGCACAGTGGCGGGCGACGGGCTGGCGTAGAAGGTCGTGTTGCCTTCCACTGCGTTGAACACTTGAGAATAGAGACCGAGGAAGTCAGAAGTCTTGGCGTCTACCGGGTACAGATAATCGCGCCAAGCGTTTTCGCTCCAGGACGGACAACCGAGGTAGTAAGGCAGCGCCATCAGATGTACAGGTCGAGGCCCAGCACGTCTGCATCCCAATCGACAAAACCCGCGGTGCTGAGGTAGCTGGCGAGGGCCATGGCTACGCTCTTCTTCATCGCACGGTGATAGATCATGTCTTGCTGACGGGCAGGCAGATTGGCCAGGCGTTGTGCGGAGGCTTTGGCAGCGCGGGCGGCCATTTGCTCTTCAGTCGGGAATTCCAGCTCGCCATCGATATCGTCGACGGATTCATCCAGCGCCGCATTGCCTTTGCGAGGCTTGCGCTTGATGGGGTAGGACTGAGAGGAAAGGCCGTCTATACGCATAATTTCATGCTCGGTATCGATGATGGCAATTTAGCGGCACCGGGCCGACTTAGCAAACTGCCGAGTGATAACTAGAACACATAAAGCGCAAAAGGTTTAAAACCTGAGGCTGGAAACTGACGATTGGCGTTTTGAAAATCAAAAGATCGCAGCCTGCGGCAGCTCCTACATGCGTACCTGTGCAGGAGCTGCCGCAGGCTGCGATCTTTTAAAGGCTCAACGGGCTTTGGGGGTGGCGACCTTATCGCGCAGGTAAACCGGTTGCGCATCGTCCGCCGGGATCGACTCGCCGCGTTCCCAGGCGAAGCGCGCCAGAGTCAGCAAGTCTTCGGCGTGGGGCAGCATGCCGGCATCCGAGCCGCTAAGATTGACGGCAATGCGCTCGGCATACCCCCAACCGGTGCCGGCACCGAACCATTCGCCGCTGGCATCGGCCGGCAACGCGGCGACTTCCGGAGGCAACACCGCTTCGGCACCGACCAGGCGCATCTCCCCCGCCGTCTCGCGGTAGCAGCCCCAATAGACTTCATCCATCCGCGCATCGATGGCCGCCGCGACCTGGCTCACGCCGTGTTCACGAAAGGCACGCTGCGCCAGCACCGCAAGATTGGACACCGGCAGCACCGGACGCTCCAGCGCGAACGCCAACCCTTGCACCACGCCAATGGCGATTCGCACACCGGTAAACGCGCCTGGCCCACGACCGAAGGCGATCGCATCGACCGCCTGCAACGTGGTGCCGGCATCGGCCAGCAGTTGCTGGATCATCGGCAGCAGCTTCTGCGCGTGCAGGCGCGGGATCACCTCGTAATGGCTCGTGACCTTGCCGTCATGCAGCAAGGCAACGGAGCAAGCTTCAGTCGCGGTGTCCAGGGCCAGCAAGGTGCTCATCGATGTTTCCAAAACAGGGGTGGGAAAAAGTGCGTCAGTATAAACAACTACGGCCCGCAAGCGGGCCGTGGATGATGCTGCGATTCAGACTTTTCAGCTCAGCGCTGCGAGCACCTTGGCGGTGATTGCATCAACCGAACCAACGCCTGGGATGTGGCTGTACTTCGGCTTGCCCGCGTTTTTCGCCGACAGGTTCTGATAGAACTCCACCAGCGGCTTGGTCTGCGAGTGGTAAACCGACAGGCGATGACGCACGGTTTCTTCGGTGTCGTCCTTGCGCTGTACCAGCTCTTCGCCGGTGATGTCGTCTTTGCCCGCGATTTTCGGCGGGTTGTAGACGATGTGGTAAACGCGGCCGCTGGCTTCGTGAACACGACGACCGGCGATGCGTTGCACGATTTCTTCATCTTCAACGGCGATTTCAACCACTGCATCCAGCTCAACGCCGGCAGTCACCAGTGCTTCAGCCTGCGGAATGGTGCGCGGGAAGCCGTCGAACAGGAAGCCGTTGGCGCAGTCTGGCTGAGCGATGCGATCCTGCACCAGTGCGATGATCAGGTCATCCGACACCAAGCCGCCGGCATCCATGATGCTCTTGGCTTGAACGCCTAGCGGCGTGCCGGCCTTGACCGCGGCACGCAGCATGTCGCCGGTGGAGATTTGCGGAATGCCGAATTTCTCGGTGATGAACTTTGCCTGAGTACCTTTACCGGCCCCGGGAGCTCCCAGCAGAATGACGCGCATCGATGTGCTCCTCAATTTTTTATATAGAAAACAACAGGATTCGCCTCTTGGGGCCAATCTTAAAAATACGGGTCGTGGCCGCACAAACGGCCAAAGGCTGATCAAGATACACAGCAGGCTGCGCCCACACAAGACGCCAAAAGTCGGAGAAACCGCTGCCTGCCGCGACCTCGCGATCCGGTGAGCCAAGTCGCAACCCCATCATTAACTGTCGCCTGCCGGCACTTTCCCTCTGCACGCAATGCGGCACTCGAGGTATCCCCAAGGTGCCTTGCGTCCCGTGAAAAACCTTAGCCGGTATTGCGCAGACCGGCGGCGATCCCCGCCACAGACACCAGCAACGCCTGTTCCACCGGGCTGCCCTGCTCGACATTCTGCTGCCGTGAACGGGCCAACAGTTCGGCTTGCAATAGATGTAGCGGGTCGAGGTAAGTGTTGCGCAGACGGATGAATTCGAGGGTGTCCGGGCTATGTGCCAGCAACTGCGACTGGCCAGTCAGACCAAGCACCACCGCGCACGCCTGCGACAATAGGTCGCGTAACTGCGCGCCCAACGGCAGCAGATCCGGCTCGACCAGACGCTCGTCGTAGGACAACGCGATGTCCGCGTCAGCCTTGGCCAGGACCATTTCGAGCATGTCGATGCGCGTACGGAAGAACGGCCATTGCTCGCGCATCTGCCCGAGCAACTCGCCTTCGCCGCGCTCCAGCGCTTTGCTCAACGCCGATTCCCAACCCAGCCACGCCGGCAGCATCAACCGCGTTTGCGTCCAGCCGAAGATCCACGGGATCGCCCGCAGGCTTTCGATGCCGCCGGCGCGACGTTTGGCCGGACGACTGCCGAGCGGCAAACGGCCCAATTCCTGCTCCGGCGTGGACTGACGGAAGTACTCGACGAACTGCGGGTTTTCCCGCACCACCTGGCGGTAAGCGCTGACACCGTCGGCGGCCAATTCGTCCATCAGGTGCCGCCATTCCGGCGTCGGTGGTGGCGGCGGCAGCAACGTCGCTTCCAGCACGGCAGCGAGATACAGATTGAGGTTTTGCTCGGCGATGTCCGGCAGGCCGAATTTGAAGCGAATCATTTCTCCCTGTTCAGTGGTGCGGAAGCGCCCGGCTACCGAGCCCGGTGGCTGCGACAGAATCGCCGCGTGCGCCGGGCCACCGCCACGGCCGACCGTGCCGCCACGACCGTGGAACAGCAGCAGTTCAACTTGTTGCTCACGGCAGATTTCCACCAGCCGTTCCTGCGCGCGATATTGCGCCCAGGCCGCTGCGGTGGTGCCGGCGTCCTTGGCCGAGTCGGAATAGCCGATCATCACTTCCTGCGGGCCTTGCAGGCGTGCGCGATAGCCCGGCAGCAGCAACAACCGCTCCATCACCGGCCCGGCGTTGTCGAGGTCGGCGAGGGTTTCGAACAACGGCACCACGCGCATCGGCCGCAACACGCCAGACTCTTTGAGCAGCAGTTGCACGGCGAGTACGTCGGAAGCAGCGCCGGCCATGGAGATCACATAGGAGCCGAGCGACGCACCCGGTGCAGCGGCGATTTCCTTGCAGGTATTGAGCACTTCGGCGGTATCGGCCGACGGCTTGAAGTGCGCCGGCAGCAGTGGCCGACGATTGTTCAGCTCACGGGTCAGGAAGGCGATGCGCTGTTCTTCGTCCCAATCTTCATAGCGACCGAGGCCGAGATAATCGGTGATTTCGGTCATCGCCGAGCTGTGTCGTGACGAATCCTGGCGCACGTCGAGACGCACGAGGAACAAGCCGAACGTCACCGCGCGACGCAGGCAATCGAGCAGCGGGCCGTCGGCGATCACGCCCATGCCGCACTCGTGCAGCGAGTTGAAACACAGCTCCAGCGGGTCGAGCAGATCACGGTTGTTGTGCAGCACATCGGCAGGCGCCGGCGTCGGCGCAGTCAATGCGGCATGCGCCCAGTTGCGCGTCGCCCGCAGGCGTTCGCGCAATTGTTTGAGCACCGCGCGATACGGTTCGGCGCTGTCTCCCGCCTTGGCTTTCAAGGCATCGCTGGCCTGCTGCATCGACAGCTCGGCAGCCAGATGATCGACATCGCGCAGGTACAAATCAGCGGCCATCCAGCGCGCCAGCAGCAACACTTCGCGGGTCACCGCAGCGGTGACATTGGGGTTGCCGTCACGGTCGCCGCCCATCCATGAGGCGAAACGGATCGGCGCAGCTTCCAGCGGCAACCGCAGGCCAGTGGCGGCGAACAGCGCCTGATCGGCCTTGCGCATATGGTGGGGGATCGCCTGCCACAGCGAATGCTCGATCACCGCAAAACCCCATTTGGCTTCATCGACCGGCGTCGGTCGCGTGCGGCGGATTTCTTCGGTGTGCCAGGCTTCAGCGATCAAGCGTTGCAGGGTGTTTTGAATCTGTTCGCGTTCGGCGCTGGTCAGGTCGCGATGATCCTGGGCTGCGAGTTGCCCGGCGATCGCGTCGTACTTCTGGATCAGCGTGCGGCGTGCGACTTCGGTCGGGTGCGCGGTCAGCACCAGTTCGATTTCCAGCCGCGCCAGTTGCCGGGCTAGCGATTCGGCGCTGTGGCCTTCATTGCGCAAACGCGCGAGCAACTCAGGCAGCACGCGCGATTCGAACGGCGCCGGCTGCGACTCTTCGCGCCGATGGATCAACTGATACTGCTCGGCGATGTTCGCCAGGTTGAGGAACTGGTTGAACGCCCGCGCCACGGGGAGCAATTCGTCCTCGCTCAATTGATTGAGGCTGGCGCTCAGTTCAGCGTCCATCGAGCCACGGCGATCGGCCTTGGCGCCTTTGCGAATCTGCTCGATCTTGTCGAGGAAAGCCTCGCCGTACTGGTCTCGAATGGTGTTGCCCAACAGCTCTCCGAGCAGGTGAACGTCTTCGCGCAAGCGTGCATCAATATCGGTCATCAGCAATTCCCCAGCAGTAATCCGGACGGCTTAGAAACAAATGCATGACCTAGAGAGTGCCGCTCTACGACGCTTCTTACAAGCATCCGACCAAGGGACTTTAAACCTTGCGGGCGAAAGCTAGTCTCAACAGTAAGCCGTACAAAGGCTTGCCGCCGGCGCTGCCGGACACTCACCCAGGCCTGCCATGAGCAGGCGCGAAATGAGGTCATCATGAAAATTCGTGAACTCGCCCAGCATTGGGAAGAAAACGCCAAGGGTCGCCTGACCGACACTGGCTACACGATTCATCTGGACGTTGAAGCCGCTGCACGTTTGGCGGCGATTGCCGAGATGTACCCCAAACGCCATCCCGAAGAACTGCTCGGCGAACTGATTGGCGCAGCGCTTGAAGAGTTCGAAGCGAGCCTGCCATATGTGAAAGGTTCGACCGTGGTGGCGACGGATGAGGAAGGTGATCCGCTGTATGAAGACGTCGGACCTACACCACGTTTCCTCGCGTTGTCGCGCCGCCATTTGCATGACCTTTCGGCCGCTGCCGGCAAGCAAAAACACTGACACAACCTGGATCAAAACTGTGGGAGCAGGCTTGCTCGCGAATGCGGTGGATCAGTCGACATCGAAGGTGACTGACACACCGTATTCGCGAGCAAGCCCGCTCCCACATTGACTGTATTTCCATCTTGAAATCGGCTTGATTTCCAGCTTTAAAAACCCCGCGCGTACCGCCCCATCCCGCCAAAGTTCCCGCTTTAGAGCCTTGTCCATTCGGTCAAAAATTATTTAGGCGATAGGCCATCTTTTCTGAACTTTTGAAAAACGGCTCCGGTCGGAAGCTGTAACCACGCCTGGAACGAGCGTTTCAAAAACGCCTTGGACACGACGCTTTCGGCTCCTCGACCAGGATGGATTTAGTTGTTTTCAGGAGATGCCTAATGGAGTTGAAGACCATGAAAAACCAAACCACTTTCTCGCACTTGCGCGGTCTGAAACTGGCCGCTCTGGCCATCGGCACCAGCTTCGTGTTGGCCGGTTGCGCCGGTAATCCACCGACCGAGCAGTACGCCGTGACCCAATCGGCGGTCAACAGTGCGGTCAGCGCTGGCGGTACCGAGTTCGCGGCGGTCGAAATGAAGCAAGCGCAGGACAAACTGAAACAAGCCGAAATCGCCATGCACGACAAGAAGTATGACGAAGCGCGCACCCTCGCCGAGCAAGCCGAATGGGACGCTCGCGTCGCCGAACGCAAGGCTCAGGCAATGAAAGCCGAACAGGCTGTGAAGGATTCCCAGAAAGGTGTTCAGGAACTGCGTCAGGAAAGTCAGCGCACCGTGCAGTAAGCGCGCATCCCGACCGCAACGCTGAAACTTTATCGATAGAAAGGACGAAAAATTATGCGTAAGCAACTGATGATCCCAGCTCTTCTGGCCGCAAGCGTCGCCCTGGCTGCGTGCTCCACCCCGCCTAACCCGAACCTGGAACAGGCGCGCACCAACTATTCAGGCCTGCAAGCCAACCCGCAGGCGAGCAAAGTCGCGGCGCTGGAAACCAAAGACGCCAGTGATTACCTGGACAAGGCCGACAAGGCTTATCTGGACAAACAAGACGCGGCCAAGGTTGACCAATTGGCTTACCTGACCAACCAGCGCGTGGAAGTGGCCAAACAGACCATCGCCCTGCGCACTGCCGAGGCCAACCTGAAAAACGCTTCGGCACAACGTGCTCAAGCCCGTCTGGATGCTCGCGATCAGCAGATCAAACAGCTGCAGGACAGCCTGAACGCCAAGCAGACCGATCGCGGTACGCTGGTGACCTTCGGTGACGTGCTGTTCGCCACCGACCGTGCCGACCTGAAATCCAGCGGTCTGGTCAACATCAACAAACTGGCGCAGTTCCTTCAGGAAAACCCGGATCGCAAAGTGATCGTCGAGGGTTACACCGACAGCACCGGTACTGCCAGCCACAACCAGACGCTGTCTGAGCGTCGCGCTAATTCCGTGCGTACCGCTCTGGTGAAAATGGGCGTTGATCCAGCGCGCATCGTTGCTCAGGGCTACGGCAAGGAATACCCGGTTGCCGAGAACGGTAGCGTGTCCGGCCGTGCGATGAACCGCCGTGTGGAAGTGACCATTTCCAACGACAACCAGCCGGTTGTGCCACGTTCGGCGGTTAGCTCGAACTAAGCTCCCTGCTGTAACGCAAAAGCCCCGCCTGACTCAGTCCGGCGGGGCTTTTTTGTGGGAGCTGAAATCGCAGCCCCTCACCCCAGCCCTCTCCCGAGGGAGAGGGAGCCGATTGGGGGATGCTCATTAGCTGCGTCGACCTGAAAATGCTATGCCGAATCCATAGTCGACACTCTCTTTCACGTCGGTGGATAGCGAAAGAACACCTCGGCCAGTCCCCTCTCCCTCTGGGCGGTCCGACGTTTCGGGAGGGTTAGGGTGAGGGCTGAACCTGCAGAATCACTCTTGCAGCTTCTGCGGGGTTTCTTCGCCCATGCAGCGCACGGCTTTTTTCTGCGCATTGATCAGCACGCCGGTCAGGCCTTTCTGCTCGGTGTCGAACAACACCAGCACGCCATCGATGCACTGCGCCACTTGCGGCGCCGGGTCGAGCGAGACTTTGTAGTCTTCGCCCGGCACCGTCTTGAGCATGGTGAATTCGTTGAGCAGCAACGCATCCTCGGGTTTGGCGAAGTGCAGGTAGCCGTAGAACCACAGCGCCCCGACGGTGCCGAGGATGCTGCAGATACCGGTGATGATCAGCGGGATGGCGTTACGTTCTTCAGTCATTGCGGATTCTCGTCTTCAGAATTCGGGGGTGGCGGATAATTGGGGATTTCGCCGAGGCGGCGCAAGCCGTTGAAATGCTCGGGATCGTCGAGGTAACGCAGCATCACCTGGCGCCACACCGGGTCGCCGAAGGTCTGCACATGGCCGCCACGGGTCAACTGCAGCACGCGCGGTGGCGGCGCAGCTTGATACAGACGGATGCCGTTGGAAAGCGGTACCAACGGATCGTCGATGCTGTGGAAGATCAGCTTCGGCACGCCGTTAAGCTGCGGCATCGAGTTGATCGCGCTGTCGCCGTCCGGCACCAGCCACGACAGCGGCACCTGGAATGGCCACGTCAGCCACGAAGTACTGAGGGCGTATTGGCCGACGCTGCGATAACTGGCGGGCACGCCGTCGAGCACCAAGGCATTGAGCTGTTTCTGCCGCTCTGGATGCTGCACCAGCCAATGCACGGCCATCGCACCGCCGAGGCTCTGGCCGAGCAACACCAGCGGTTTGCCTTTGACTTCCGGCGCTTTGTCGAGCCAGGCAAAAGCGGCGTCGATGTCCTGATAGATCGCCGGCAAACTCGGCTCACCCTCGGACAGGCCATAACCGCGATAGTCGACCAACAGCACTTGATAGCCGTTTTTCGGCAACCACCAACTGCCACCGAGGTGCATCGGCAGATTGCCGCCGTTGCCGTGCAGATGCAGGACGGTGCCCTTGACCTCGACGCCGGGTTTCGCCGGTAGCCACCAGGCGTTGAGCTTGAGGCCATCGGCGGTGATCAGGGTGACCGTGCGGTATTCGAGCCTGGCTTTTTCCGGGGTGAAGATCTGGCCCGGTTCGGGGTAGAACAACAAAGAGCTGCAACCGCTGAGGGTCAGGAGCAGGCAGAAGATGCCGAGGATTCTCATCCGGTGAAACCTCGCGAAAAATTGGAATCAACATCAATCAAATGTGGGAGCGGGCTTGCTCGCGAATGCGGTTGAACATTCAAAATATCAGTTGCCTGACACGCCGCCTTCGCGAGCAAGCCCGCTCCCACAGGGGGGATTTTTGTTTGGGTTAGAGGATGTTGGAGTAGTCGGCTTCGATCCGGTCCAGGCTCAAGTGATTGAGGAAGTTGGAGAAGCACATCCACGCCGACAACGCATTCAGATCGCGGAACTGCTCCGGCAGATACTTCGGCGCCACCACCAGCCCCTCATCCACCAACTGGCGCAGGGTACGCATGTCTTCCAGCGTGGTCTTGCCGCAGAACAACAACGGGATCTGCTCAAGCTTGCCCTTACGCACGGCCAACTGAATGTAGTTGTAAACCATGATAAAGCCCTTGAGATAGGACAAGTCTTTGGTAAATGGCAGACCGGTTGGCGTCGATCCGCGGAATACCCGACTGGCGTTGCCGTAGCTCTCCGCCATTTCGAAGCCCTGCTCGCGGAAGAATTCGAACACCTGCAGGAAGTCGGCGCCCTCCTCGACCATGTGAATGGCGCGGGTGCGGTTGGTCAACTTGCGCAGACGGCTCGGGTAGGAGGCGAAGGTGATAATTTCCATGAGGATCGCCAGGCCTTCCTGGGTCACCGTCGACGACGGCGGGCCTTTGGAGAGGAAGGTGCAGATCGGCTGGTTCAGACCGTTGAGCGTGGTGCCAACGTGCACCAGACCTTCATGGACTTCCAGCGCGCGGACGTCGCGATCGTTGAACATCGCGTCAGTGCGGATCTTGATGTAGTCGGCGCCCGCCGCCGCGTCGGCAACGATACCGTCGGACTCGAACACGCGGATAGTTTCCTCGGCCTCGCCGAACACCTTGTTCAGACGGGTTTGCAGCAGGTGCACGGCATCTTTGGCGGTGAGGACTTTCGGCTCGTCCTTCAGATCGCCACGGCCGTCGATGTTGTTGAGGTAATCGGACATCATCAGGCCGAGGTCGGCAAGGGTCGGGTCACCGGCGTGGAACGCATCGGAGGCGGCGCCGTACAGCTCTTGCGAGATCAGGCCGAAATCCTCGGTGCCGCGCGCTTCGAGCATGCGCACCACCATGCGGTATTCCTTGCACATGCGCCGCATGATCTGCCCGACCGGGTTGAACTGGCCGAGCTGGCGGGTGATGTCGCGCTCGATGTTCTGGAATTCCAGTTTGACCTTGCTCGAATCGAAACTCAGCGGCCGATTGAGGTAATAGTCACGGTCCACCGCCGGCATTTCCTTGCCTTTGGCCTTGAGGAAACCCTTGCGGATATTCTCGTCCCACTTGACCGCGTCGAGCACACGGATCGGCGTCTGCGCCAGCACAATGCGGTCGGACAACATGCGTATCGTCTGCTGGTAATCGTCCACCCGAAACTCCTGTAGAAAACGTGACGTACTGAATTATTGGGCGCGGGCCTGGCGTTGATAGCGCACGGCTTCAACGAAGACATCGGAATTGGCCGGATCGTCGAGATAAGCAAAGACCTTGTCGAGGTTGCTGTCGACTTGCAGGCCCTCGCCATCGTCGGTCTGGAACGCCTGACCGTCGAGGGCTTGCTGTTTGATCGCCTGATTGATCTGCTCGAGATCGAGGTTGTAGACCACCAGTTCGTGTTTATCGGTGAGCTCAAAACCGGCAATGGTGTAGTGGCCGCCGTACTGTGCCGGGACTTTCGCCGACAGATACCAGCGATTGCCATGACGCGAGACAGTGAACGGATAGGCTTCGCGCTCGCGAGGCCTGGCCTTGAACCAGCTGATGGCCTGATAGCGATCGTTGCCGATGCGGGTCAGTTCAAGGTTCATCGGTTCGCCCCAGGCATTGGTGCTCGACCATTTGCCGAGCAGGCCCTTGGGCGCCGGGTCACTGCCGGTCAGCGGCTCCTTGAAGGTCACCAGACAGCCACTGAGCAGCAGGAACGACAAGGCGATCAGCACGCCACGCCAGGCTTTCATTCAATACTCCCTATGAACCTGAAACACCTTCCCCTGTAGGAGCTGCCGCAGGCTGCGATCTTTTGATCCTGATCTTTTAGAAGATCAAAAGATCGCAGCCTGCGGCAGCTCCTACATTGGGATCGGCGTCAGGCGGACAACGATTGCGTTACACCGATGCGAGCACCAGGTGCATGTAACGCGTCAGAATGCCGAGCATGTCCTCTTCGGCCAAAGGCTCGGCGTCGTTGAGCAGGCCCTGATATTCCATCCGTCCGATAATCGCCGTCAACACCTTGGCATCCTGCTGCGGTTCGCGCGAGCCCAGAACCTGGAACAACTGGCAGGTGCCCTGCAACAGAATCTGCTGATGCGAGCGCACCAGAATCGCCAGGCGCGGGTTGAGCAGCGCTTCCTGACGGAACGCCTGCTCGGCCATCAAATGCTCGCGACGGTTAACCAATTGCCGATGCACGTAATCGGCCATCAGCCGCGCAATGTCATCGGCCAGTTGCGAGCGCGACTCCGGGCTGCCGTCGCCACTGACCACCATTTCACGCAGCAGACCTTCGTTGTTGACCCACAACTTGGCCATGTATTCGGCGCTGCGCTCGACGTATTGCGCGAAGGTATCGGTGAGCAAGTCATCGATATCCTTGAAATAGTAGGTCGTCGCCGACAGCGGCACACCGGCCTCGGCGGCGACGGCGCGGTGACGTACGGCACGCACGCCTTCGCGCACGACAATGCGCATTGCCGCGTCGAGAATGTCCTGGCGACGCTGCTCACTGCCCTGTCGGCTGGCCTTGCGACCCTGGTACTGAACGCTTTCAGCGACCGCAGTGGCGATACCCGCTGCACCTTCTTGAGCTATTGCACCCATCACGACAGGACTTCCTCTGCTATTTCCAAAGTAACCAATTGATACATTTGTACCAGACAGGCAATAAAAAGCCGCCTGTTTTAGGCGGCTTTTTAACTGAAACGTTTACGCTTGCGGTCGCATGTGCGGGAACAGGATCACATCGCGGATCGACGGCGAGTTGGTCAGCAACATCACCAGACGGTCGATGCCGATGCCTTCACCGGCCGTTGGCGGCATGCCGTACTCCAGCGCACGCACGAAGTCGGCGTCGTAGTGCATGGCTTCGTCGTCGCCGGCGTCCTTGTCGGCCACCTGCGCCATGAAGCGCTCGGCCTGGTCTTCCGCGTCGTTCAACTCGGAGTAGGCGTTGGCGATTTCACGGCCACCGATGAACAATTCGAAGCGGTCGGTGACGTTCGGGTTGTCGTCGTTGCGACGCGCCAGCGGCGACACTTCGAACGGGTACTGAGTAATGAAGTGCGGCTGTTCCAGCTTGTGCTCGACCAGTTCTTCGAAAATCATCACTTGCAGCTTGCCCAGACCTTCGAAGCCCAGCACCTTGGCGCCGGCTTTCTTGGCGATGGCGCGGGCCTTGTCGATGTCGTTCAGATCATCGGCGGTCAGCTCAGGGTTGTACTTGAGGATCGAGTCGAACACCGACAGACGCACGAACGGCTCGCCGAAGTGGAACACCTTGTCGCCGTACGGCACGTCGGTAGACCCCAGCACAAGCTGCGCCAGTTCACGGAACAGTTCTTCGGTCAGGTCCATGTTGTCTTCGTAATCGGCGTACGCCTGATAGAACTCCAACATGGTGAATTCAGGGTTGTGACGAGTCGAAACGCCTTCGTTACGGAAGTTGCGGTTGATCTCGAAAACCTTTTCAAAACCACCAACCACCAGACGCTTCAGATACAGCTCTGGCGCGATACGCAGGAACATTTCCATGTCCAGCGCGTTGTGGTGGGTTTCGAACGGCTTGGCCGCAGCGCCGCCAGGAATGGTCTGCAGCATCGGCGTTTCGACTTCGAGGAAGTCGCGCTTCATCAGGAAGCTGCGGATGTGCGCGATCACTTGCGAACGCACGCGGAAGGTCTGACGCACTTCGTCGTTGACGATCAGGTCGACGTAACGCTGACGGTAGCGCTGTTCGGTGTCGGTCAGGCCGTGGTGCTTGTCCGGTAGCGGACGCAGCGATTTGGTCAGCAGACGCACGTTGGTCATTTCAACGTACAGGTCGCCCTTGCCGGAACGCGCCAGGGTGCCTTCGGCGGCAATGATGTCGCCCATGTCCCAGGTTTTCACCGCGGCCAGGGTGTCTTCCGACAGGGTTTTACGGTTGACGTAGACCTGGATGCGACCGGTCATGTCCTGGATCACCATGAACGAGCCACGGTTGAGCATGATGCGACCGGCAACCTTGACCGGGATTGCAGCCTCTGCCAGCTCTTCCTTGGTCTTGTCCGCGTATTTCTTCTGCAGATCTTCGCAGTAGTTTTCGCGGCGGAAGTCATTCGGGAAGGCGTTGCCCTTGGCGCGCTCGGCAGCCAGCTTTTCCTTGCGCAGGGCGATCAGGGAGTTTTCTTCCTGTTGCAGGGCTTGCGGGTCGAGTTGTTGGTCGCTCATGTCTTTAGATATTCCATCAGGTTCGTTGCCCCCGGACCTTACGGCCCGGGGATCGCCAGCAGGGCTGGCTCCTACAGGGATCGGGTTGAATCAGCCGATGCTGTATTGCGTCTTTTACAGCCCCGATTTCAGGCTGGCATACAGGTATTCGTCGATATCGCCGTCGAGTACCTTGTCGCAGTCGCTGCGTTCGATGTTGGTACGCAGATCCTTGATCCGCGACGCATCGAGCACGTACGAGCGAATCTGGTGACCCCAGCCGATGTCGGACTTGGTGTCTTCCAGCGCTTGCGACGCGGCGTTGCGTTTCTGCATTTCCTGCTCGTACAACTTGGCCCGCAGCATTTTCATGGCGGTGTCTTTGTTGGCGTGCTGGGAACGTTCGTTCTGGCAGCTGACCACGGTGTTGGTCGGTACGTGAGTGATACGTACGGCCGAGTCGGTGGTGTTTACGTGCTGACCACCGGCACCGGAGGAACGATAGGTGTCGATCCGCAGGTCTGCCGGGTTGATTTCGATTTCGACCTTGTCGTCGATCTCTGGCGAGACGAACACTGCGGAGAACGAGGTGTGGCGACGGTTGCCGGAGTCGAACGGGCTCTTGCGCACCAGGCGGTGTACGCCGATCTCGGTCCGCAGCCAGCCAAAGGCGTATTCGCCCTTGATATGCACGGTCGCACCTTTGATACCAGCGACTTCACCGGCCGACAGCTCCATGATGGTCGCGTCGAAACCGCGTTTATCCGCCCAGCGCAGGTACATGCGCAGGAGGATGTTGGCCCAGTCCTGGGCTTCGGTGCCGCCGGAACCGGCCTGGATGTCCAGGTACGCGTTGTTCGGGTCCATTTCATGGCTGAACATGCGGCGGAATTCCAGCTTGGCCAGATTTTCCTCGAGACGGGCCAGCTCGGCGACGACATCGCCCACTGCGCCTTCGTCGTTTTCTTCGACGGCCATGTCCAGCAGATCGCGGCAATCGGCCAGGCCGGCGTTCAATTCGTCGAGGGTGTCGACGATCTGCGCCAGCGCCGAACGCTCACGGCCCAGTTCCTGGGCGTATTCAGGTTTGTTCCAGACGCTCGGATCTTCAAGCTCGCGATTGACTTCAGTCAGACGCTCATGCTTTTGATCGTAGTCAAAGATACCCCCGAATAGTTTCGGAGCGCTCGGACAGGTCCTTGATGGTGTTCAGGATCGGGTTGATTTCCATGACGGGCAGCACTCGTTGGCGAACTTTTGAAAGCCGGCGAGTATAACGTAATCAGGCTGTCACGGCAGCCCGTCTGGCGGCTGTGGGGGCGATTCACTTGACACATTTCACCTGTAGGAGCTGCCGAAGGCTGCGATCTTGAGTTTGATTTTAAAAACAGATCAAAAGATCGCAGCCTGCGGCAGCTCCTACAGGGGATTGCGGTGGTTATTCGATGCCGACCTGGTTGCGGCCGTTGTTCTTGGCCAGGTACAGGCCACGATCCGCCGCCGAGATCAGCAAGCGGCAATCGCTGCCCGACTGCGGCACCATGGTTGCCAGGCCGATGCTGATGGTCAGACTCGCGCCGTCACCCGGGGTGTTGTGCGGGATTTTCAGCGAGGCCACGGTCTGGCGCAGTTTCTCCGCCACCAGCCGCGCGCCGCCCGGCGAGGTGTTCGGCAGCACCAGCGCAAACTCTTCACCACCGTAGCGCGCAGGCAGGTCAGAAGGCCGCGCGCTGGCGTCGCGGATCGCCGTGGCGACCTTGCGCAACGCCTCGTCACCTTCAACATGGCCGAAGCTGTCGTTGTACGGCTTGAAGTAATCGACATCGATCATCAGCAGTGACAACTGGCTCTGATCGCGCAGCGAGCGGCGCCATTCCAGTTCAAGGTATTCGTCGAAGTGGCGGCGATTGGACAACCCGGTCAGGCCATCGGAGTTCATCAGCCGTTGCAGCACCAGATTGGTGTCGAGCAACTGCTGCTGACTGACCCGCAACGCACGGTATGCAGCATCGCGTTGCAGCAGGGTCATGTACGAGCGCGAGTGATAGCGGATGCGCGCCACCAGTTCGATGGTGTCCGGCAGTTTCACCAGATAATCGTTGGCCCCGGCGGAGAACGCCGCGCTCTTGATCAGCGGGTCTTCCTTGGTCGACAGGACGATGATCGGAATGTCCTTGGTCGCCGGATGATTGCGGTATTCGCGCACCAGGCTCAGGCCGTCGAGGCCGGGCATCACCAGATCCTGAAGAATCACCGTCGGTTTGATCCGCACCGCTTGGGCAATGGCCTGATGCGGGTCGGAGCAGAAGTGGAAGTCGATGTTCTCTTCATTCGACAGCCCACGGCGCACGGCTTCGCCGATCATCGCCTGATCGTCCACCAACAACACCATGGCGGCGTTTTCGTCGGTTTTAATGTCGTCGATCTGTAAGTCAGTCATGGGCGGTCACCTGAGTACTGCGGGGGCCAGGATTGCGGATAAATCGGTTCATTTGGGGAAAATCTCCTGCAATCGTGGCGCTATCTTTTCCAGTGGACGGATTTCCACGGCGGCATCAATGGCTGCTGCAGCCTTGGGCATGCCGTAAACCGCACTGCTTTGCTGATCCTGCGCGATGGTCAGGTAACCCTGTTGGCGCATGAGCTTAAGCCCTTGCGCGCCGTCGCGTCCCATCCCGGTCAATAAAACCCCGACGGCGTCGCCATTCCAATAACTGGCGACACTTTCGAAAAACACGTCGATGGAGGGTCGGTAGATCTCGTTGACCGGCTCGGCGGTGTAGGCCAGCGTGCCGTTCTTGAGTAACCGAATATGATGATTGGTGCCGGCCAGCAGCACGGCGCCGGCTTGCGGTGGCTCACCTTCGCGGGCCAGCCGCACATCAAGGCCGCTGGCGCTGGCCAGCCATTCGGCCATGCCGGCGGCGAACACCTGATCGACGTGCTGCACCAGCACAATCGCCGCCGAGAAGTCCCGGGGCAGGCCCTTGAGCAACACCTCAAGCGCTGCGGGCCCGCCGGCAGACGAGCCGATCGCCACCAGTCGCTTGCACGATGCCGAACTGCGCTGGGGCGTCGGCGTCGGTCGCGAGCGCGGTGCCTTGTCGCCGATCAGCCAGCCGATATTGAGGATCTTGCGCAGCAACGGCGCCGCCGCTTCCTGCGCATTGCCGGCGCCGAGTGCCGGGGTATCGACCACATCCAGCGCGCCGTGGCCCATGGCTTCGAACACGCGATGGACATTCTGCTGACGGTCGACGGTCACGATGACGATCGCGCACGGGGTTTCGGCCATGATCCGGCGGGTGGCTTCGACGCCGTCCATCACCGGCATGATCAGATCCATGAGGATCAGGTCGGGGGTATTTTCGGCGCACAGTTGCACCGCCTCGGCGCCGTTGCGAGCGACCCAGACCACCTGATGCGCCGGCTCGAAGGCCAATGCACGACGCAGGGCCTCCACCGCCATTGGCATGTCGTTGACGATTGCGATCTTCATGCCCGCGCTCCTCCGATGAGCTCGACCACTGCGTCGAGCAGGGCGTCGTCATGAAAACTGGCTTTGGCTAAATAATAGTCCGCCCCGGCGTCGAGACCACGGCGGCGATCCTCTTCACGATCCTTGTACGACACGACCATCACCGGCAGCGATTGCAGACGGTTGTCGCGACGTAACAGGGTGACCAGCTCGATGCCGTCCATGCGCGGCATGTCGATGTCGGTGATGAGCAAATCGAAGTCCTCCGAACGCAGCGCGTTCCAGCCGTCCATACCGTCCACCGCCACCGCGACGTCGTAGCCGCGATTGAGCAGCAACTTGCGTTGCAGCTCGCGCACGGTCAGCGAATCGTCAACCACCAGCACGCGTTTGCGCGCAGCCTCGGCGGCCTGATTGCCGTGACGGGCGATACGCTCGAGGCGACCGGTATTGAGGAGCTTGTCCACCGAACGCAGCATGTCTTCGACGTCGACGATCAGCACCACCGAGCCATCGTCGAGCAACGCACCGGCAGAGATATCCTGCACTTTGCCCAGACGTTCATCGAGTGGCAATACCACCAAAGTGCGTTCGCCAATGAAGCGCTCCACCGCCACGCCATAAATCGCATCGCGCTCGCGAATCACCACGACTTTGAGGGTTTCGCCGCTGTTCTGGCTGGCCGGGCGGTTGAGCAACTGACTGGCCGCGACCAGCCCGACATGCCGGCCTTCATGCCAGAAATGCTGGCGACCTTCGACCTGGACAATGTCTTCAGGCTCGAGATCGCACATGCGTTCAATGTGCGCCAGCGGGAACGCGTAAGCCTCTTCGCCGACTTCCACCACCAGACTGCGCACCACCGACAGCGTCAGCGGTACTTCAAGGTGAAAGCGACTGCCCTCGCCCGCCGCTTGCTCCAGCACCACGGCGCCACGCAACTGGCGCACCATATGTTGCACCGCGTCGAGTCCGACACCCCGGCCGGAGACTTCGGTCACCGTGTCGCGCAGGCTGAAACCGGGCAGGAACAGAAAGGTCAGCAGCTCTTCTTCGCTCAACTGCGCAGCGGTTTCGGCTGGGGATAATTGCCGCTCGACGATGCTGCGACGGACTTTTTCCAGGTCGACACCATTGCCGTCATCACTCAGTTCCAGCACCAGTAAACCGGCCTGATGCGAGGCGCGCAGACGGATCAGGCCTTCTTCCGGTTTACCCGCGAGCAGACGCTGCTCCGGGGTTTCGATGCCATGATCGACGGCATTGCGCAGCAAATGGGTCAGCGGCGCTTCGAGTTTCTCCAGTACGTCACGGTCGACCTGAGTCTTCTCGCCTTCGATTTCCAGGCGCACTTGTTTGCCGAGGCTGCGGCCCAGATCGCGAACCATGCGCACCTGCCCGCTGAGTACATCGGCAAACGGCCGCATGCGACACGCCAGCGCGGTGTCGTAAAGCACCTGCGCGCGTTGACTGGCCTGCCAGGCGAACTCATCAAGCTCGGCGTTTTTCTCGCTGAGCAATTGTTGCGACTCGGCGAGCAAGCGCCGCGCATCTTCGAGAGCTTCCAGCGCCTCAAGGCTCAGCGCGTGCTCCTTGAGGTGCACGTTGAGATTTTCCAGCGCGCGCAGGCCGTTGTTCTGCATGCGCTTGAGGCGCTGCATGGTTGCCAGGTGCGGCTTGAGGCGCTGGGTTTCCACCAGCGATTTACTCGACAGATCGAGCAGGCTGTTGAGGCGTTCGGCGGTAACGCGCAAGACGCGCTCGCCACCTTCAGTGGTGCGTCTGCTTTTCCGTGGCGGCGGCTCTGGCGTCTCCACCGGTAGCTCTACAGATTGCCCCGGCGCTGCCGGCGTTGGTTCGACTCGCGGCGCTTGCAACTGCAATTCGGCCATGACCGGCGCAGTGACGGCAGGCGGCGACGATGGATCAAGCAACTGCGCCATCAACGCCACATACGCTTCGATGTCCGTCGATTGCGGAGCATTCGCTGGCGTCGCAATGCGCATGAGCAAATCGGTGCCCTGCAACAACGCATCGATGTGTTCCGGGCGCAGCAACAAACGCCCTTCCTGCGCGCTGACCAGGCAATCTTCCATGACATGGGCGACGCTGACGCCACTGTCGATGCCGACAATTCGCGCCGCGCCCTTGAGCGAGTGCGCCGCACGCATGCACGATTCGAGTTGATCGGCCTGGGTCGGATTGCGCTCCAGCGCCAGCAGCCCGGTGCTGAGCACCTGCGTCTGGGCTTCGGCTTCAAGGCTGAACAGCTCCAGCAGCGAGGCGTCGCGCATTTGCTCGGGGGTCATGTGAGGCTCCGGGTCACGGCAGACAACAGCTGTTCTTCATCCAGCCAACGCAGGCTGCGACCGCGAAATTGCAGGACGCCACGGGTGTACTTGGCACTGGCCTGGGCGCCGGATTGCGACGCGGCGTCGAGGATTCGCTCATCGATGGCATGAATGCCGTAAACCTCATCCACCGGCACCACCACCGGCCCGCCATGGGCAGCGATGATCAACATGCGCGGCATGATGCGCCCGCTGACAGCTGGAGCGGCGCTGGCATCCAGATCCAGCAATTCCACCAGCGACAGGCACGCCACCAGCGCGCCACGCACATTCGCCACCCCCAGCAAGGCGCGCGAACGCTGATGCGGTAACGAGTGAATCGCCTGCAACGGCGCGACTTCCACCAGGCTACGCGTCGCCAATCCGAGCCACTCTTCACCGAGGCGGAACATCAGCAGCGAACGGGTTTTGACATCGGTTTCGACCGCGATCGCCACCGGGTCACGCTCGTCCTGCTGCAACGAATAGCGATCGAGCAAGCGCGTCGCCGCTGCGGAATACACCGAGCAGTTGCGGCAATGAATATGTTCTTCGAGCAGCGGGCAGGACTTGTCGCCGTGGATGCCAATACGGTTCCAGCAATCGTCGATGGCCTGGGCGTCTTCATGGGTGACGTTCAAGGTGTCGGCCGAAATCATCGTTTACGCTCACTGTCAGCGGTGCGCCCGCTGCGGGCGGCGCGCTCCTGCAATCGTCTGGCACCGGCGCTGTCGCCCTGGGCCTGGAGCAAAGCCGCGAGGTGCATCAGCGCTTCCGGGTGTTGCGGTTCGAGGTACAGCGCCTTGCGGTAGAAACCCTGGGCTTCGAGGGTCAGGCCGGCGACGTCGCTGAGCAGTCCCAGCCAGTAAAACACTTGAGCCACTGGTTCGTGGCTGCGCAAATACTGCTCGCACGCGGCACGCGCTTCGGCGCTTTTGCCTTCATTGGCCAGTGCGGCGATATTCGCCAGCAAGGTCGCGGCGTCCGGATTCGCGCTGGTGCGGGTGGTCGGCAGCGCGGTCACTGGCGCAAATGGCCGTTGGCGCACGGGCGGTGGCGGCGTGCTGCGTATCGGTTGGCTGACTGGCAACGGAATCGGCTTGGGCACTGGCAGCGGTTCAGGTTGCGGGTCGCTGTGACGACTGAACGCAAACGACTGCGGGATCCCGATCGAGCGCATGCCCAAACGGCCGAGCAGACTGCCCTCGGCGGGGCCAATGAAGAGCACGCCGTCGACATGGGTCAGGCGCTTGAGGACTTCGAACACCTGTTTTTGGGTGGCCTGATCGAAATAGATCAGCAGGTTGCGGCAGAACACGAAATCGAAAGGCGGTTCGCTGGCCAGAAGCGCCGGATCAAGCACATTACCGACCTGCAAACGCACCTGCTCACGGACATTTTCGTTGACGCTGTGGCCGTCTTGCTCGGCGCTGAAATGCCGCTCGCGATAGTCCAGATCCTGACCGCGAAACGAGTTCTTGCCGTACAACCCGCGCCGGGCCTTTTCCACCGACAGCGGGCTGACATCCATGCCGTCGACCTTGAACTGATGCGGCTTGAGCCCGGCATCGAGCAAGGCCATGGCAATCGAATACGGTTCTTCGCCGGTGGAGCACGGCAGGCTGAGGATGCGCAGCGCGCGCATGTTGTTCAGCTCGGCGAGGCGATTGCGCGCCAGTTTACCGAGCGTGGCGAACGATTCCGGGTAACGGAAAAACCATGTCTCGGGGACGATGACTGCTTCGATCAGCGCTTGCTGCTCATCCCGTGACCCCTGCAACAACTGCCAATATTCATCGGCATGCGCCGCTTGCGAGAGTGTCGTGCGCTGACGCACCGCGCGCTCGATGATCGCCGGGCCGACCGAGGTGACATCGAGGCCGATGCGCTCCTTGAGGAAGTCGAAAAAGCGCTGATCGCTGCTCATGGCTGTTCCTCAAGCTGCGCCGGATCCCGTGGCGGCTGCGGGAACAGCAAGGCGCGCACCGCGTCATCGAGCAAGTCATTGACCCGCACCCATTGCACCAGTCCCTGCGCGTCTTCACGCACCGGGCCGAGGTAAGGCGTCTGCCGATTGTCGAGACCGTAGGGCTGAAAATCCTGCGGATTGCAGCGCAAGGTGTCGGTGGCCTGCTCCAGAATCAGCCCGAGCCATTGCACCGGCCGCGTATCGTCGGGCTGGTAATTCACCAGCACCAGACGCGTGCTGGTGCGCGCTTGCGCGGGTTCACCGAACGTCAGCGCACTGAGATCGATCACTGGCACCACCACACCGCGATAAGCAAATACCCCGGCGACCCACTGCGGCGCCCGCGCAATCGGCTTCAACGGCAAGCGCGGCAGCACTTCCGCGACTTCGGTGGCGCGCAAGGCGTAACGCTCGCTGCCGATGCGAAACAACAGGAACAACGCCTGCTTCGCCAGCGGTGCGGCGCTGCGTTTGGCGATGATTTCGCTCATCAGACTTTAAATCGCGAAACGCCGCTGCGCAGCCCGACGGCCACCTGGCTCAGTTCGTCGATGGCGAAACTGGCCTGGCGCAGCGACTCGACAGTCTGGCTGCTGGCATCGCCCAATTGCACCAGCGCATGGTTGATCTGCTCGGCGCCGGTGGCTTGCGCCTGCATGCCTTCGTTGACCATCAACACGCGCGGCGCCAGCGCCTGCACTTGATGGATGATCTGCGACAGCTGCTCGCCAACCTGCTGCACTTCGGACATCCCACGACGCACTTCTTCGGAAAACTTGTCCATGCCCATCACGCCCGCCGACACTGCCGACTGGATCTCGCGGACCATTTGTTCGATGTCGTAGGTAGCGACTGCGGTCTGATCCGCCAGACGTCGCACTTCAGTGGCGACCACGGCAAAACCGCGCCCGTATTCACCGGCCTTCTCGGCTTCGATCGCCGCGTTGAGCGAGAGCAGATTGGTCTGGTCGGCGACTTTGACGATGGTCACCACCACCTGATTGATGTTGCCGGCCTTCTCGTTGAGGATCGCCAGTTTGGCGTTGACCAGATCCGCCGCGCCCATCACCGAGTGCATGGTGTCTTCCATGCGCGCCAGGCCTTGCTGGCCAGAGCCGGCGAGAACAGAGGCCTGATCGGCAGCGGTGGAGACTTCGGTCATGGTGCGCACCAGATCGCGCGACGTGGCGGCGATCTCGCGGGACGTTGCACCGATTTCGGTGGTGGTGGCCGCCGTTTCGGTGGCGGTGGCTTGTTGTTGCTTGGAGGTTGCAGCGATCTCGGTTACCGAGGTGGTCACCTGCACCGACGAGCGTTGCGCCTGGGATACCAGCGAAGTCAGCTCGGTCATCATGTCGTTGAAGCCGGTTTCCACCGCGTTGAATTCATCTTTGCGGTCGAGGCTCAGGCGGGTGCTGAGGTCGCCGGTGCGCATGGTTTCGAGGATTCGCACGATCAGGTTCATCGGCGCCATGATCGCGCGCATCAGCAGGAACCCGCAGCCCGCAGCCGCCAGCACCGCAACCAGCAATGAAATGCCCATGCTGACTTTCGCGGCGGCGACCGCATCATCAATGTTGTTCATGGCCTCATCTGCGACGGCTTTGTTCTCGCGAATGATGTCGTTGAGTTTCATCCGGCCGGCGGTCCAGGCCGGAGTCAGCTGTTCGTTGAACAACTTCGCCGCCTCATCCTCCTGGTTGCGCTGATGCAGATCGAGCACCTGCGTCTGAATCTTGTTGTAGTTGAGGACGTCTTGCTTGAAGACGGCGAATTCGGCCTTGTCCTCATCAGTGGTGACAGTGCTTTGATAGTTGCCCATCTGCTCTTCGAGACGCGCCTCGAAGGCTTTGAAATCCGCCGCGTCCTCGGCGCTGATGCCCTGGCCTTTTTTCAGGCCGAGCAATTCCTGGGTCTGCAGGTAACTGTCGACCCAGGCGCTGCGAATCATCGAGCTGAAATACACGCCGGGCACGGCGTCCTGACGCACGCTCTGCTCGCCGGCCTCGATTTTCAGCAACCGCGAATAAGAGACGACGACCATCAACAGCATGATGGCGATAATCACCGCAAAGCTCGCCAAAATGCGTTGGCGCAACGTCCAGTTCTTCACAGTGATTCCTCGTGCCTAGGTCGAAATGCGGGGAGTATAGCCGAGGGCGGTGTTTCATTTATAAGACGCTTTCTAACCCTCGGGCCTGTCCGACCCGGTTGGCGGAAGGCTCTGGGACTGGACTGTCGGTTAATTCGGGGTTGGCGTACCAGTGGGGTAATGGCAAAAAGGGGCGGCGCAATGGCCATTACGCAGATGACTGAGCGGCAAATGCGATCAACTGTAGGAGCTGAGCTTGCTCGCGAAAGCGGTGGGTCAGTTGCCGATGATGTTGGCTGAAACACCGCTTTCGCGAGCAAGCTCGGCTCCTAGAAATTTCAACTGTGTTGCGGGATTTAGATCAACGCCTGGCGCACCTGCTTCTCCAGTTCGATTTTCAGACCGGGCTCCAGCTTCAACTGCCGCGCCAGTTCATCCAGATACGACTTCTCCATGAAATTCTCTTCGTCCACCAGCATCACGCTGGCGATGTACATCTCTGCGGCCATTTCCGGGGTACTCGCAGCACGGGCCACGTCAGTGGGGTCGAGGGGTTTGTTGAGTTCGGCGTGCAGCCAGTGCTGCAGTTCCTGATCGTTGTCGAGTTTGGTGAATTCACCTTCGATCAATTGACGCTCGCGGTCATCGATATGGCCGTCAGCCTTGGCGGCAGCGACCAGCGCTTTGAGAATCGCCTGACTGTGCTGCTCGGCTTGTGCCGGTGGCAGGCGATCCAGCGTTTGCGGTTCGCGTTGTGGGGCGGAGCCTTTCTGCGCGTTGTAGTTGCCGTAGGCTTTGTAAGCCAGCACGCCCAGTGCGGCGAGGCCGCCGTAGATCGCGACTTTGCCGCCGACCTTGCGCACTTTCTTGTTACCGAGCAGCAGGCCCATTGCGCCCGCCGCCAATGCACCGCCGCCTGCGCCTGAGAGCAGACTGCCGAGACCGCCAGAGCCTGAAGCGCCGCCAAGCAAACCACCCAAGGCACCGCCGGCCGATTTGTTCTGCGACCCGCCCGCCTTGTTCTGCAACAGATCCTGGCCGGACTTGAGTAGTTGATCGAGCAATCCACGGGTGTTCATGTTCCGCCTCCAAACAGGGGTTAACCGGATCTATAAGGCCTCCAGCCTAGTTCGAAAGTGCCCTTGCCCTGCCTGCGAGTGTGCTTCCAGATGTTGCTCGCTGCCCGCAGGCCTTCTTGAAAATAGATATACACTCAGGCCAATCTATAAAAACCGCCCACCGGGTACCTGTCTCATGATGACCTTGCGTCAGATCCGACACTTCATCGCTGTGGCCGAGACCGGCTCGATCTCCGCCGCCGCGCAAACCGCGTTCATTTCCCAATCGACACTGACCCTGGCGATCCAGCAACTGGAAGAGGAAATCGGCGTCAGCCTGTTCAGCCGCCATGCCAAGGGCATGACCCTTACGCACCAGGGGCACCAATTCCTACGCCAGGCGCACCTGATTCTCGCGACCGTGGATAACGCCAAGCGCAGCCTGCAACAGAGCACCGATCAGGTCGCCGGGCAGTTGATCGTTGGCGTAACCAGTCTCGTCGCCGGTTACTACCTGGCAGATCTGCTCACCCGTTTTCAACGTGCTTATCCCAACGTCGAGATTCGCGTGATGGAAGACGAGCGGCCGTACATCGAGCATCTGCTGGTCAGCGGCGAGATCGATGTCGGCGTGTTGATCCTTTCCAATCTCGAAGATCGCCATGCCTTGCAGACCGAGGTACTGACTCATTCTCCCCATCGTCTGTGGCTGCCGGCGCAGCATCCATTGCTGGAACACGACAGCATCAACCTCGCCGATGTCGCCCGCGAGCCTTTGATTCAGCTAAACGTCGATGAGATGGATCGCAATGCCCAGCGATTGTGGCGCGGCGCCGGGTTGCAGCCAAAAATCACCTTGAGAACCGCCTCGACGGAAGCCGTGCGAAGCCTCGTCGCCGCCGGTTTGGGCGTATCGATCCAGCCGGACATGACATATCGCCCATGGTCACTGGAGGGCGACATCATCGAAGCACGGCCAATTGCCGACTTGAATCAAACCCTCGACGTCGGCCTGGCCTGGCGCCGTGGCACAGCGCGCCCCGCTCTCGTCGATCCATTTCTGACCGTGGCTCGCGAGCAACCCCATGGCGGGCGCAAGCCATCTATTTAATCGAATGCTGCCTTCAGTATTTAGAATTTGTCGACCTCGGAGCCGCGCACTAGTCTTGCTGCATCTATAAGACGGTCGGCTCCCGATATCAGGGAGCAACAATGGCCATACAAGAAAAGAGAACACGCAAAATGGCTGGCGCGCAGACCCCGATGTGTACCGCGTTGTTGATCGACGGCGAATTGGTCGCAGGCCAGGGTTTCGTCGAGCCGATCCTCAATCCGGCCACAGGTGAAATCCTTACGCACATCGCCGAGGCCAGCACCGAGCAAGTCGAAGCCGCCATCCTCGCCGCCCACCGTGCCTTCGCCGAGTGGTCACGCACCACGCCGCAGCAACGCTCGATCATGCTGCTGGACATCGCCAACGCCGTTGAAAAACACGCCGACCACCTCGCCCGCCTCGAATCGCTGAACTGTGGCAAGCCGTTGCACCTGGCGCGTCAGGACGATTTGACGGCGACCGTCGATGTGTTCCGTTTCTTCGCCGGCGCCGTGCGTTGTCAGACCGGTCAGCTCAGCGGCGAATACCTGCCGGGCTACACCAGCATGGTCCGGCGCGATCCGATTGGCGTGGTCGCCTCGATTGCGCCGTGGAATTACCCGATCATGATGGCCGCGTGGAAAATCGCCCCGGCCCTCGCCGCCGGCAACACGCTGGTGTTCAAACCGTCCGAACACACACCGCTGTCGATCCTCGCACTGGCGCCAGCGTTGGCCGAAATCCTCCCGCGCGGGGTGATCAACATCATCTGCGGTGGCGGCGAAGGCGTCGGCAGCCATTTGGTCGGCCACGCCAAGGTGCGCATGGTCTCGCTGACCGGCGATATCGTCACCGGCCAGAAAATCCTCCAGGCCGCCGCGAAAACCCTGAAACGCACACACCTCGAACTCGGCGGCAAAGCCCCGGTGATCGTCTGCAACGACGCCGACATTCAAGCCGTGGTCGATGGCGTGCGCACCTACGGTTACTACAACGCCGGGCAGGACTGCACCGCCGCCTGCCGCATCTACGCGCAGGCCGGGATTCACGACAAATTGGTTGCCGAACTCGGCGCCGCCGTCAGCAGCCTGCGCTTCGCCGGCAAACGTGATGCCGACAACGAGATCGGCCCGCTGATCAGTACCCGCCAGCGTGACCGCGTCGCCAGTTTCGTCGAACGCGCCCTCGGTCAGCCGCACATTGAGCGGGTGACGGGTGCGGCGGTGCACTCCGGCGCCGGTTTCTACTATCAACCGACGCTGCTGGCCGGTTGCAAACAGAGCGACGAAATCGTTCAGCGCGAAGTGTTCGGCCCGGTGGTCACCGTGACCCGTTTCGATGAGCTCGCGCAGGCCGTCGACTGGGCCAACGACTCCGAATACGGCCTCGCCTCGTCGGTTTGGACGCAGAATCTGGACAAGGCGATGCAGGTTGCCGCGCGCTTGCAGTACGGCTGCACGTGGATCAACAGCCATTTCATGCTGGTCAGCGAAATGCCCCACGGCGGGCTGAAACGTTCGGGTTACGGCAAAGACCTATCCAGTGATTCGCTTCAGGACTACAGCGTGGTGCGGCACATCATGGCCCGCCACGGCCAGCATCTCTGACTACGCTAATAACAAGCCGCCAACGGCATGCTTCACCGCGTTCACAACTGCCCCGACCATAATTTAAAGAAGAGGGTTCAACCATGTTCGTGCACAAGACCGCACTGCTCAGTGCAATCACCACGGCCCTGCTGGCCAGCGCAAGCCTTTCAGCTGCCGAGCCGCTGAAGGCTGTCGGTGCTGGCGAAGGTCAGTTGGATATCGTTGCGTGGCCGGGTTACATCGAACGTGGCGAGAGCGATAAAGCCTACGACTGGGTGACCGGTTTCGAGCAGGAAACCGGCTGCAAGGTCAATGTGAAGACCGCCGCTACCTCTGACGAAATGGTCAGCCTGATGGCCAAGGGTGGTTACGACCTGGTCACCGCGTCGGGCGATGCGTCGCTGCGGTTGATCGTCGGCAAGCGTGTGCAACCGATCAACACTGGGTTGATCCCGAACTGGAACACCCTCGACCCACGCCTGAAAGATGCGCCGTGGTACGTGGTCAACAAACAGACTTACGGCACCCCGTACCAGTGGGGGCCGAACGTGCTGATGTACAACACCAACGTGTTCAAGACCGCGCCGACCAGTTGGAACGTGGTGTTCGCCGTGCAGGATCTGCCCGACGGCAAGCCGAACAAGGGTCGCGTGCAGGCCTATGATGGCCCGATCTACATCGCCGACGCGGCGCTGTATTTGAAGTCGACCAAGCCTGAACTGGGCATCAAGGATCCGTACCAACTCACCGAAGATCAATACAAAGCCGTGCTCGATCTATTGCGCGCGCAACAGCCGCTGATCCACCGCTACTGGCATGACACCACGGTGCAGATGAGCGACTTCAAAAACGAAGGCGTGGTGGCGTCGAGCGCCTGGCCGTATCAGGTCAACGGTTTGATGAACGAGAAGCAGCCGATCGCGTCGACCATTCCGAAAGAAGGTGCTACTGGCTGGGCTGATACCACCATGTTGCACGCCGAGGCCAAGCACCCGAACTGCGCCTACAAGTGGATGGACTGGTCGCTGAAACCGAAAGTCCAGGGCGATGTGGCGGCGTGGTTTGGCTCGTTGCCGGCCGTTCCTGCGGCGTGCAAGGAAAGCGAACTGCTGGGTGCTGAAGGCTGCAAAACCAACGGTTTCGACCAGTTCGACAAGATCGCCTTCTGGAAAACCCCGCAGGCTGAAGGTGGCAAGTTCGTGCCGTATAGCCGCTGGACCCAGGATTACATCGCGATCATGGGCGGCCGCTAGCTCTCAATAACGACGCGGTCTGCTCCCTTTCCCCCTCTCCCCCTGGGGGAGAGGGCTGGGGTGAGGGGGTAGTTTTTGACTTTGCTCTTGATCTCAGAGCAATGGCCGAAACCGCCACCCTCACCCCCCGCCCTCTCCCGGAGGGAGAGGGAGCTAAAAGCAATCTCAGCGCCCTGCACACCTACTGTAGGAGCTGCCGCAGGCTGCGATCTTTTCGACGCACACACGACTTTTTTTGAACGCCCGCTTTACCGGAGCACCGCACCATGACGCTTGCAGTCCAGTTCACCAACGTTTCCCGGCAGTTCGGCGAAGTGAAGGCCGTTGACCGGGTTTCCATCGATATCCAGGACGGCGAGTTCTTTTCCATGCTCGGCCCTTCCGGCTCGGGCAAAACCACCTGCCTGCGCCTGATCGCCGGGTTCGAACAACCGAGCGCCGGCTCGATCCGCATTCACGGCGCTGAAGCGGCCGGTTTGCCGCCGTATCAACGCGACGTCAACACGGTGTTTCAGGATTACGCGCTGTTCCCGCACATGAATGTTCTCGACAACGTCGCTTACGGATTGAAGGTCAAAGGTGTAGGCAAAACCGAACGGCACAAACGCGCAGAAGAAGCCTTGGACATGGTCGCCCTCGGTGGTTACGGCGCACGCAAACCGGTGCAATTGTCCGGCGGTCAGCGTCAGCGCGTCGCCCTCGCCCGCGCTCTGGTAAATCGTCCGCGCGTGCTGTTGCTTGATGAGCCTTTGGGCGCGCTCGATCTGAAACTGCGCGAGCAAATGCAGAGCGAATTGAAGAAGCTGCAACGCCAACTCGGCATCACTTTCATCTTCGTCACCCACGATCAAACGGAAGCGCTGTCGATGTCCGATCGCGTCGCCGTGTTCAACAAGGGCCGCATCGAACAAGTCGACACGCCGCGCAATTTGTACATGAAACCGACCACTACATTCGTGGCTGAATTCGTCGGCACTTCGAACGTGATTCGCGGCGATCTGGCCCGTGAAATCAGTGGCCATCCGCAGCCGTTTTCGATTCGCCCGGAACACGTGCGCTTCGCCGAAGGCCCGTTGGCCAGCCACGAAATCGAAGTCAGCGGCCTGCTCCACGACATCCAGTATCAAGGCAGCGCCACGCGCTATGAATTGAAGCTGGAAAACGGCCAGACCCTGAGCATCAGCCACGCCAACAATCAGTGGATCGACAGCAGCGCACAACACCAGACCGGCCAGCGCCTGAGCGCACGTTGGGCGCGGGAAGCGATGATTCCGCTGCACGACACCGTAGCGAGCGGGGTGTGACATGAGCACGCTCGCGATGACTGCATCGCCGCCGTTGCGCAGGTTTTCCAACCTGCTCTACCGCAAGCCGAATCTATATCTTTCGATGCTGTTGGTGCCGCCGCTGCTGTGGTTCGGCGCGATTTATCTCGGCTCGTTGCTGGTGCTGCTGTGGCAAGGTTTCTACACCTTCGACGACTTCACCATGGCGGTCACCCCCGACCTGACCCTGGCGAATTTTGCCGCGCTGTTTCAGCCATCGAACTTCGACATCATCCTGCGCACGCTGAGCATGGCCATCGTTGTGTCGATCGCCAGCGCCATCGTCGCCTTCCCGATTGCTTATTACATGGCGCGCTACACCACCGGCAAAACCAAGGCGTTTTTCTACATCGCAGTGATGATGCCGATGTGGGCCAGTTACATCGTCAAGGCGTATGCGTGGACGTTGCTGCTGGCCAAGGGCGGCGTGGCGCAATGGTTCGTGCAGCACTTGGGATTGGAGCCGGTGTTGCAGTTCATTCTGGGGATTCCCGGCGTCGGTGGCAGCACCTTGTCGACCTCGCATCTGGGGCGGTTCATGGTGTTTGTGTACATCTGGCTGCCGTTCATGATTCTGCCGATTCAGGCGTCGCTGGAACGTCTGCCGCCGTCGCTGCTACAGGCCTCCGCTGACCTTGGCGCCAAGCCGCGTCAGACCTTTATGCAGGTGATTTTACCGCTGTCGATTCCGGGTATTGCCGCGGGTTCGATCTTCACTTTTTCGCTGACCCTGGGCGACTTCATCGTGCCGCAACTGGTCGGGCCGCCGGGCTACTTCGTCGGCAGCATGGTCTACGCGCAGCAAGGTGCGATCGGCAACATGCCGATGGCGGCAGCGTTCACGCTGGTGCCGATTGTGCTGATCGCGGTTTACCTGTCCATCGTCAAACGACTGGGGGCTTTCGATGCGCTCTGAGAAAGCATCATTAGGCTTAAAGATCGCAGCCTGGGGCGGGTTGGTGTTTCTTCACTTTCCGATCCTGATCATCTTCCTGTACGCCTTCAACACCGAGGAAGCCGCGTTCAGTTTTCCGCCGAAGGGCTTCACGCTGCACTGGTTCAGCGTGGCGTTTTCGCGGCCGGATGTTCTGGAGTCGATCAAGCTTTCATTGCAGATCGCAGCGATCGCCACGTTGATTGCGATGTTGCTTGGCACGCTGGCTTCCGCAGCGCTGTATCGCCGCGACTTCTTCGGCAAACAGGGCATCTCGCTGATGCTGATCTTGCCGATTGCGCTGCCGGGGATCATCACCGGGATCGCGCTGCTGGCGACGTTTAAAACCCTGGGGATCGAGCCGGGGATGTTCACCATCATCGTCGGCCACGCGACCTTCTGCGTGGTGATCGTCTACAACAATGTTATCGCCCGCCTGCGTCGTACTTCGCACAGTTTGATCGAGGCCTCGATGGACCTCGGCGCCGATGGCTGGCAGACCTTTCGCTACATCATCCTGCCGAATCTCGGCTCGGCGTTGCTGGCGGGCGGCATGTTGGCGTTTGCGCTGTCGTTCGACGAAATCATCGTCACCACGTTCACCGCCGGGCATGAGCGCACGTTGCCGTTGTGGCTGCTCAATCAGTTGAGTCGCCCTCGAGATGTGCCGGTGACCAACGTCGTCGCGATGCTGGTGATGATGGTGACCATGTTGCCGATCCTCGGCGCGTATTACCTGACGCGCGGCGGCGAGAGCGTCGCCGGCAGCGGCGGCAAATAACCGAATAACCACAAACCGAACCCCGTGTAGGAGCTGCCGAAGGCTGCGATTTTTTGATCTTGATCTTGATCTTCAACAGCAACATCAAAAGATCGCAGCCTTCGGCAGCTCCTACAGGGGTTCGGTTTCGGCAGAACAATAAAGTGTTAGTGAGGACAACAGACATGCAAACCAAACTCTTGATCAACGGCCAACTGGTCATCGGCGAAGGCCCGGCGCAACCGGTGCTCAACCCTTCGCGTGGCGAAGTCCTGGTAGAGATCAACGAAGCCAGCGAAGCCCAGGTCGATGCCGCCGTGCGCGCCGCCGACAACGCCTTCGCCGACTGGTCGCAAACCGCACCGAAAGACCGCTCGCTGCTGCTGCTCAAACTCGCCGACGCCATCGAAGCCCACGGTGAAGAACTGGCCAAACTCGAATCCGACAACTGCGGCAAACCCTACAGCGCCGCGCTCAACGACGAGATTCCGGCGATTGCCGACGTGTTCCGTTTCTTCGCCGGCGCCAGCCGTTGCATGAGCGGTTCGGCCGGCGGCGAATACCTGCCCGGCCACACCTCGATGATCCGCCGCGATCCGGTCGGCGTGATCGCCTCCATCGCGCCGTGGAACTACCCGCTGATGATGGTCGCCTGGAAAATCGCCCCGGCGCTGGCCGCCGGTAATACCGTGGTGCTCAAGCCGTCGGAACAAACCCCGCTGACCGCGTTGCGTCTGGCCGAACTGGCGTCGGAAATCTTCCCGGCCGGTGTACTCAATCTGGTGTTTGGTCGCGGTCCTACCGTTGGTAGTCCGTTGGTCTCCCATCCGAAAGTGCGCATGGTTTCGCTGACCGGTTCCATCGCCACCGGCGCCAACATCATTTCCAGCACTGCCGACAGCGTCAAACGCATGCACATGGAACTGGGCGGCAAGGCGCCGGTGATCATCTTCGATGACGCTGATATTGATGCGGCGGTGGAAGGTATTCGCACCTTCGGCTTCTACAACGCTGGGCAAGATTGCACCGCCGCGTGTCGGATCTATGCGCAGCAAGGCATTTACGACAAGTTTGTCGAGAAGCTCGGCGCGGCGGTCAGCAGCATCAAGTATGGCTTGCAGGATGATCCGTCGACTGAGCTGGGGCCGCTGATCACTGCGCAACATCGCGACCGCGTGGCCGGGTTTGTCGAGCGTGCTGTGGCGCAGCCGCACATTCGTTTGATCACTGGCGGCAAGGCTGTCGATGGTAATGGTTTCTTCTTCGAGCCGACCGTGCTGGCCGATGCCCAGCAGGACGACGAAATCGTCCGCCGTGAAGTGTTTGGGCCGGTGGTTTCGGTGACCAAGTTCACCGATGAAGCGCAGGCGCTGGAATGGGCCAACGATTCGGACTACGGCCTCGCCTCCTCTGTGTGGACAGCGGATGTAGGCCGCGCGCATCGCATGTCGGCGCGTTTGCAGTACGGCTGCACGTGGGTGAACACGCACTTCATGCTCGTCAGCGAAATGCCCCATGGCGGTCAGAAATTGTCCGGTTACGGGAAAGACATGTCCATGTATGGGCTGGAGGACTACACCACGGTTCGCCATGTGATGTTCAAGCACTAAAGGTCAAAAGCTTCGCGAGCAAGCCCGCTCCCACAGTTGAAATGCGGTCCCCCTGTGGGAGCGGGCTTGCTCGCGAAGGCGTCACCCCGGTTCCAGGACGGAAACCGGCATTACGCACCACCAGGAAACCAAAACAACAACTACCGACCGGGCGGCGCCTGCATGGCCCCGCCACGGCCTCGGCCATCCGAAATCTGCCGATTTCACGGAGCAAACACACATGAGTTCCTCACCCGATCTCGCCGCAGCCGTTGCCGACAGCGATGCCGAACAACTGCGCAAACTGGGCTACACCTCGAACTTCAACCGCAGCATGAGCCTGTGGGAAAACTTCGCTTTGGGATTCACCTATCTGTCACCGGTCGTAGGGGTTTATACCCTCTTCGGCCTGTGCCTCGCCGCTGGCGGCCCACCGATGTTCTGGGCCTACTTGCTGGTCGGTTGCGGCCAGTTGCTGGTGTGCCTGATCTTCGGCGAAGTGGTTTCGCAGTTCCCGATTTCCGGCGGCGTCTACCCCTGGGCACGCCGCTTGGTCGGTAAAAAATGGGCATGGATGGTCGGCTGGATCTACTCCATCGCCCTCTGCGTGACCATCGCTGCCGTTGCTGTCGGCGCTGGCCCGTACCTGGCCGCCATGCTCGGTTTCGAGCCAAGCAACAACACCAACATCGTCATCGCCCTGGTGCTGACCCTGTTCGCCACACTGGTCAACCTCAGCGGCACCAAAGTGCTGGCGCGCATCGCCATGTTCGGCTTCCTCTGCGAACTGGTTGGCGCGGTGATCGTCGGCGTCTACCTGCTGGTGTTCGAACGCCATCAGCCGCTGAGCGTGCTGTTCAACACCTTCGACATCAGCGTCGACGGCTCGTACCTGCCGGCGTTCCTCACCGCGTCGTTGGCGGGGATGTTCCTCTACTACGGCTTCGAGGCCTGCGGCGACGTCGCCGAAGAAACCCCGAACCCGAGCGCAAAAATCCCGGTGGCCATGCGCATGACCATCTACATCGGCGGCATCGCGGCGATGTTCGCCTGCCTGGCGCTGATCCTCGCCGTGCCGGACATGCAAGCGGTGATCAACGGCACCGACAAAGACCCGGTCACCACCATCCTCAACAACGCCTTCGGCCCGGTCGGTTCGAAAGTGGTGATGGGCGTGGTGATGATTTCCTTCATCTCCTGCGTCATCAGCCTGCAAGCAGCGGCGAGCCGTCTGCTGTACTCCTACGCTCGCGACGAAATGGTCATCGGCAGCCGACTGCTGAAAAAGATTTCTCCTACAACCCAAGTACCGGTTGCCGCACTGTTCGTGTCCGGCGTCCTGCCGGCGCTGATCATCGCCCTCGGTTTCTTCCTGCAAGACGCCGTGGCCACCATCGTCAGCTTCGCCGCCATCGGCATCTATCTCGCCTTCCAGATGATCGTGCTGGCCGCGCTGTACGCCCGCAGCAAAGGCTGGAAACCGAGCGGCAAATTCACCCTCGGCGCATGGGGCTGGCCGGTGAACATCGGCGCGCTGGTGTACGGCGTTGGCGCAATCATCAACATGGCCTGGCCACGTACGCCGGATGCGGCTTGGTATGTGAACTATGCGATGGTGTTGAGTACTGCGATCGTGATTGGCTTGGGGCTGGTTTATATGTGGATTGGCAAGCCGTATGACCACGGCAAGGCGCCGGCTGGGGATGCTTGGAAAGTGAGTCGCTAAGAGCTTTTGATCCCGGCACCGACAAGGTGCCGGGGTTCAGGAAAACCGAGAAAAACCATCAAAAAGAAAGCTCTGCCTGATCGTGCTTCAACAGGGAAATACGGTCGAACAATTTGATTTTTTCATTGGCTTTTTGCTTGGCGTGATCGGACATGAAAGTAATCAACTCTTCGAGCTGACTCACGTCTCCGACCACTTTGAATTCCTTTTCCTTGTTGACGAAAACAAGCGACTTCTTCTTTCTCGACAACAATTCAATGACGTTGCTGAGCGTGCCGGTGCTCTTCGCGTCCCAGATCATCAAGCCGTAGTCGGCTGCTTCGGCCATGACGACGTCTTTCTCGGTGAAGAAAGCTCTCGACCCTTTCGAATGTTTGGAGTCGACTGTTCTGGCGGGCCATTTCCCAAGGTTATTCCTCGGTGCCGAACCGCTGCAGAACACCGTGGTTCTGGATCGTTCGAGACTCAGCAGGTACTGCTGAATGGAGGTATCGGCGCCACCTGCATCCCCAACCACCACTTCAAACTCAGACGCCACAATATTATTGATACGCTCTTTTACCTTCGGATCAAGGTTCTTGATGTTGATAGAGCCAGCAATAAATACAGTCGTCATTGAGTTCACTTCCAAGTTAGCGCTGCGACGTAAATTTTCCCTACCTTCGGGTATTTACGCAGAACAGCGCAGGCCGCGTCCATCGACGCCCCGCTATCAAACAAATCATCTACAACCAAAACATTCCAGCTTCCATCGGTGGTGATTTCATCATTGACGCTGAAACTGTCTCCAATCGCGGCAACCTTATCGGCTTTGGAATGTAAATCCTTGAGCGACTTTCCCGTGGTCGCTTTTCGAAGCAAATCCGTGAAAACCGGCCGACCGATAATTCGTCCTAACGCCAGAGCAACTTCAGTTACCGGTTGTCGCTGACGAATATTTGAAGCGGGCATAGGCACTACAAACCCTACCTGATTCAGTTTTGGGAACACATTTGTCGCTACCGCCTGGGCAAGTGGACTAACCTGAGTCCAATCCTTCTGGTATTTGAGCTGGTAGGTCGCCTCACCAATCTCAGTACGCTGATTATCGAAGCAGGGATGTCCGCGATCATCGTTGCCAAGAAAGGTACTACTTACCATGTGTTTGTCCAGCACCCAGCCCTGATCCCATGGGCCGTTGATCTGCTTGAGAGACACCTTCATTGAATTCTCCTTTATTCGTAACAATCCTTTGAACCCTGAAACCAAGGGCCGAGCATCGGCAGCGATGCGCAAGATTCAAACAAATAACGGAAAACACACTGGTTAGGGGCGGTCTCGCTGACGCCAATGCAAAAACAGGCATTTCCTACAGACGCAGCCTTCCTGAAAAAGCCCCATTTCCTACGCTGTGCGGCGAAAGGGTAGACTTGTCGCCGCAAGCGTCTGACCGATAGGCTTTATCCCGTCGCTGTTAATTCAGCGATCCGGGGTCGAAGCCGGGACATCATCAACATGACGCTCTGCGCCCACCATAGAAACCCAGGCATTTCTGTCTGTCAGTTTCGCTTTATGGCGGGCCGTGTGGCGCGGGCCTCTCGGCTTACATGTTGATCGAGAATGTTCCGACTTCGAACGCCGCACGGTTCGCCACCCAAATCTTTCGAAGGATTCGTGGCGACTCTCATTTCAACATGGAGTCAGAAATGCACACGTCAAATTCAGCTGAAACACACTCGCACTTCACCCCCACAGTCTTCACCCGCCATAACCGCTTCCTCCACGCCTTCATGCAAGACCACGAAGCCTGGTTCTGCGTTCAGGATCTCGGTCGCTTGATGGGCTATCCGCTGAACGAACGCCTCACCCTGAAACTCGATCCCGACCAGCGTCGCAATGTCTTCCTGCGCAAGGACGGCGAAATCATCGATTGCGCGATGGTCAGCGAGTCTGGCCTGTTCGCCCTGCTCGTCCATCACGTCGTCCCGGAAAACCGCTACCTGCGCCAGTGGCTGAGCCATGAAGTCATCCCGATGATGCGCGAAAACCATTCAAGTCCAGAGGAAAACCACCCGAGCCTGAGTTCGATGCATTGGGCAGGTGTCACCGTGCCCCTGCTGCACTGGCAACAGCAGGCGTGGGTCAAATGGCGGGATGTTCCAGAGTTGATAAACGGACAGCGGCCATTCCCAGTTCAGGGGACTTGTAACTAATTCCTCGTCAAAACTGGTCTATCTCTGGCGTCGATTCTGACGTCAGAGTGTTGCGCCAAGCATTTCGCAACACATCTCGACGCTTCGTTCCGCTCTGGCCCGCTACAGTTTTCTTGGACTGTCGCACGCTCACTGGTTGACGAAGCTCTGGCAGCAGCCTAGGGTGTTTACGTCGTTTACAACGTATACATAGGAATTCTGACATGGCCTCGCCAGTTCTATCTTTCCGCGTCGAAGAATTGTTGGCACAGCAGCTGGATGAACTGGCTGCGGCAACGGACAGAGACCGTCAATACCATCTCAAGCGTGCACTGGTTCGATACGTAGAAGCCGAGTCATGGCATCTACAAGCTATCAGCGAAGGTATTGCAGATGCCGATGCTGGAAATCTCACCGATCTGGATGCCGTGAAGGCTAAGTGGGCAAAACGTGCCGAACGTAGTACTGACAAAAAGGGCTGAAAATGATCTCGATGTTATCCATGAGTACTACCAAGGCCTTTTAGGTTCAGAGGGCTCCTTAGAAATCATCAATTCGATTCTTAAAACGTTTCGTCAACTTGAACAATTTCCTGGATCAGGGAGGCCGTCGGTCGCCCCCGATATTCGAGAGTTGGTGATGACTCGCTATCCATTCATTGCCCCCTACCGGTTGATGCACGGTCGCATTCAAATACTTCGTGTTCTGCACCAGCGGGCAGAACGATCGCGGGATTGGTGAACCAGCCGTAAAGGACGGCTGGTTACTTCACACCTCACTCAAAACCGCGAAACACTCCGCATCGCATCCACCAGATACCGCATCGCAATCCGGTCACTCTCCGAAAGCTCTCGATAACGCTCCACCAGTTTCAGTTCGTCAGAGCTGAGTCGACGTCTTTTGCGGCCGCTGCCCAGGCAGGGAAAGATGCCCAGCATGTCGGTGATGCCTTGTATTTTTGCCATGGACGATGTCCTTCTCGAATACGTCAAAGAACTGCTTAACCATCACATCGCCCTGCCCCTTACAGCAGCGCCGTGTGCCCTGCCGGCCAAATGGATCGCGCCGGTCATGCCCATAGAATAGAAATTAATTCGGCGCTGAAAAGCGGTTTTTAGAGTAATTAGTCGAGAAAAGCAGATATGCCGTGTAAATCAGAAGTTCCTGTCAGATTTTTAACCGACATGTCTTGTTTCATTGACACCCTCGGGCAGTGAATCAACGAATTTTGCAATTCGAGCGAACCGTTTAAGCTAGCGGGCATCTGTTTATAGTCCGTTGCGTTTGGCCGAAGGCTTGTCCGAACCGTTATTTCTGATCCAGCACGTGCCAGGAAAGGCGCGGGATTGCACACGACAGGTTGTATTTATGCACCGCAGGAATTTGCTCAAAGCGTCCATGGCCATTGCGGCTTACACCGGTCTTTCGGCTACCGGCCTGTTGGCCACGCGTGCTTGGGCTGCCAATGGTGGCGCCGCCGATGGCGAGGCGCAGGCCTTCGATTTCGAGGCCCTGAAGCGCCAGGCCAAGCAGCTCGCTGGCAGTGCCTATCAGGACACAAAACAGGTGCTGCCGCCGACGCTGGCGACCATGACCCCGCAAAACTTCAACGCGATCCGCTATGACGGCGAGCATTCGTTATGGAAGGAAAACAAGGGCCAACTGGACGTGCAGTTCTTTCACGTCGGCATGGGTTTCCGCCAGCCGGTGCGCATGTACAGCGTCGACCCGAAGACTCGTACCGCGCGAGAGGTGCATTTCCGTCCGGCGCTGTTCAACTATGAAAACACTTCGGTCGACACTCAACAGTTGAAAGGCGATCTGGGTTTTGCCGGCTTCAAGCTGTTCAAGGCGCCGGAACTCGATCGCCACGACGTGGTGTCGTTCCTCGGCGCCAGTTATTTCCGTGCAGTGGATGCGACTGGCCAATATGGCCTCTCCGCGCGTGGCCTGGCGATCGACACTTACGCCAAGAAACGCGAAGAATTCCCTGACTTCACCAAATTCTGGTTCGAGACCCCGGACAAGAACGCTACACGCTTTGTGGTCTACGCCCTGCTCGATTCGCCGAGTGCGACCGGCGCTTACCGCTTCGACATCGATTGCCAGGCCGAGCGCGTGGTGATGGAGATCGACGCGCACATCAATGCACGCACCGCCATCGAGCAACTGGGCATCTCGCCGATGACCAGCATGTTCAGCTGCGGCAATCACGAACGCCGCATGTGCGACACCATTCACCCGCAAATCCACGACTCGGATCGCCTGGCCATGTGGCGCGGCAACGGCGAGTGGATCTGCCGACCGTTGAACAACCCGGCGACCCTGCAATTCAACGCGTTTGCCGATACCGATCCGAAAGGTTTCGGTCTGGTGCAGACCGACCATGAGTTCGCCAACTATCAGGACACCGTCGATTGGTACAGCAAGCGTCCGAGCCTGTGGGTAGAACCGACCACCGCGTGGGGCGAGGGCTCTATCGATCTGCTGGAAATTCCTACGACCGGCGAGACGCTCGACAACATCGTTGCGTTCTGGACACCGAAAAAACCGGTGGCTGCCGGGGATTCGCTGAACTATGGCTACAAACTCTACTGGAGCGCACTGCCGCCAGTGAGCACGCCGTTGGCACGAGTGCAGGCGACTCGTTCCGGCATGGGCGGTTTCGTCGAAGGCTGGGCACCGGGCGAGCATTACCCGCCGGTATGGGCGCGTCGTTTTGCTGTGGACTTTACCGGTGGTGGTCTGGATCGACTGCCGCAGGGCACCGGCATCGAGCCGGTGGTGACGTGCTCGAACGGCAAGGTGCAGGATTTCAGCGTACTGGTGCTGGATGACATCAAGGGTTACCGGATTCTGTTCGACTGGTACCCGACCAGTGACAGTGTTGAGCCGGTGGAGCTGCGGTTGTTTATTCGCACCAATGACCGCACGTTGAGCGAGACCTGGTTGTACCAGTACTTCCCGCCGGCGCCGGATAAGCGTAAATATCCTTGATGATGTAGCGCCTACACGGGGTCTCATCCCCTGTAGGAGCTGCCGAAGGCTGCGATCTTTTGATCTTGTTTTTAACAAGCAAAATCAAAAGATCGCAGCCTTCGGCAGCTCCTACAGGGGGCATGTCAGCGGATTAGCGCAAGGAAATCAGAAAAAAAACCCGCCGGTTCAATGGCGGGTTTTTTATTGGCTGGTGACGGAGCGTCAATCAATCGCGCAAATCAGACTCATGAATCGGCTGATCCCGATGCGTCGCACGCTGATACTGCGCCGGCCACACCGCTTTGCGTCCACCGAGATCATCATCCGCATGCAGCGGCCAATACGGATCACGCAGCAGCTCGCGGGCGAGGAAGATGATGTCGGCCTGACAGGTGCGCAGAATGTGCTCGGCCTGCGCCGGCTCGGTAATCATTCCCACGGTGCCGGTGGCGATGCCTGACTCTTTGCGTACGCGTTCGGCGAAGCGCGTCTGATAACCCGGCCCCACCGGAATCTCGGCGTTGGCCGCCGTCCCGCCAGACGACACGTCGATAAGATCCGCGCCAAGGGTGTGCAGGCGTCGCGCCAGCTCCACGGTTTCATCAGGGTTCCAGCCGTCCTCCACCCAGTCGGTGGCAGACACGCGAACAAATAACGGCAACTCCTCCGGCCAAACCGCCCGCACCGCTTCCGTCACTTGCAGCACCAGACGAATACGATTTTCAAACGAACCACCGTACTGATCCCGCCGTTGATTGCTCAGCGGAGAAAGAAACTGATGCAGCAGATAACCATGCGCCGCGTGCACCTCAGCCACACTGAAACCGGCCTTGAGCGCGCGTTTCGCGGCATCGACAAAGGCCTGGATGACGTCGGCTATCTGCCCTTCATCGAGCTGTTTCGGTTGCGTGTGTTGCGGGTCAAAAGCAATCGGCGAAGGCCCGACCGGGGTCCAGCCGCCATCATCGGGTTTGACGCTGCCATGCTTGCCGAGCCAAGGCCGATGGGTGCTGGCCTTGCGCCCGGCGTGGGCCAGTTGAATGCCGGCGACCGCGCCTTGGGAGGTAATGAAACGGGTGATGCGTTGCAGCGGCTCAATCTGTTCGTCGTTCCACAGGCCAAGGTCTTCGGCGGTGATCCGCCCGTCGGCAGTGACCGCCGTGGCTTCGGTAAATACCAGACCGGCGCCGCCCACCGCGCGGCTGCCGAGGTGCACCAGGTGCCAGTCGTTGGCCAGGCCGTCGACGCTGGAGTACTGGCACATCGGCGAGACGGCGATGCGGTTCGGGAGGGTCAGTTGGCGTAGGGTGAAGGGTTCAAGCAGCAGACTCATGGGGCACCTCTCAAATCAGTGGGCAGGCTCCAGGGTTCTGTTTGAATAGTCGACGAGTGACAGGAAAAAGGTGCAGCACCCGCCCCCGCGGGCAAAAAATTCGACAAGACGTCACAAGGCCAATCAAGCAGTGCTTAGAGCCTAGTCGACAACGGGAGGGAAAGGAGGGTTCAGAGTGATTCAGCGTGTGAAAGGACGCTTTCGCGAGCAAGCCCGCTCCCACAGGTGCATGCATTCCATAGTGGGAGCGAGCCTGCTCGCGAAGGGCTTAGCGCGGTTCGATGTGGGCAATCATCAGTTGCACGGTCTCATTCCCCCGAAACTCGTTAACGTCGAGCTTATAGGCCAGTTCAACCCACTTGATCGTCGGATTCGGCCAGATATCCCGGTCAATACCAAACGCGATGCCATCCAGCTTCACCGAGCCACACTCGCTCTTCAGCACCACTTTCAGATGCCGCTCGCCAACAACCCGCTGCTCAACCAACTGAAACACACCGTGAAACAGCGGCTCAGGAAAGTGCTGCCCCCAAGGCCCGGCATGGCGCAGGGCGCGGGCCAGTTCGAGGTGGAATTCTTCCACCGCCAGCGTGCCGTCCGACAGCATGCGCCCGGTCAGGTCTTCCTCGCGAAGTTGCCTACGCACTTCCGCGTCGAATGCCTCGGCGAACAGCGGAAAATTCTCCTGCGGCAAAGTCAGACCGGCGGCCATCGCGTGGCCACCGTACTTGGCGATCAGGGTCGGATGCTGCGCCGCCACGACGCTCAGCGCGTCACGAATATGGAAGCCCTGCACCGAACGCCCCGAGCCTTTGAGCAGGCCATCACCGGCATCGGCGAAGGCGATGGTCGGGCGGAAATAACGCTCTTTCATGCGTGAAGCGAGAATACCGATCACACCTTGGTGCCATTCCGGATCGAACAGGCACAGGCCAAACGGCATTGACTCCACCGGCAAGTCCTTGAGCTGCGCCAGCGCTTCACGCTGCATGCCCTGCTCGATGGATTTGCGATCCTGGTTCATGCCGTCCAGTTGCGCGGCCATTTCCCGGGCCTTGTTGGCGTCGGCGGTGAGCAGGCATTCGATGCCCAGGCTCATGTCATCCAGACGCCCGGCAGCGTTCAGGCGCGGGCCGACGATAAAGCCAAGATCGGTGGACGTAATGCGAGTGGCGTCACGCTTGGCCACTTCAAGAATCGCTTTGATCCCCGGCCGTGCGCGACCGGCGCGAATTCGTTCGAGACCTTGATGCACCAGAATCCGGTTGTTGGCGTCCAGCGGCACCACGTCGGCGACGCTGCCCAGCGCGACCAGATCAAGCAGTTCGCCGATGTTCGGCTGCGGCTTGTTTTCGTACCAGCCGAGGCTGCGCAAACGCGCACGCAACGCCATCAATACGTAGAAAATCACCCCGACGCCGGCCAGCGCCTTGCTCGGGAATTCGCAACCGGGCTGGTTCGGGTTGACCAGCGCATCGGCCTGCGGCAGTTCATCGCCGGGCAAGTGGTGGTCGGTGATCAGAACCTTGAGCCCGGCCTTCTTCGCCGCCGCCACGCCTTCGACACTGGAGATGCCGTTGTCGACGGTTACCAGCAAATGCGGTTCACGGGTGAGAGCGACTTCGACGATTTCCGGGGTCAGGCCGTAGCCGAATTCAAAGCGGTTCGGCACCAGGTAATCGACATGCGCCGCACCGAGCAAACGCAAACCGAGCATGCCAACCGTACTGGCCGTCGCACCGTCCGCATCGAAGTCGCCGACGATGAGGATGCGCTGGCGTTGCTCCAGCGCCGTCACCAGCAAGTCCACCGCCGCGTCGATGCCCTTGAGCTGCTGAAACGGAATCAACCGCGCCAGGCTCTTGTCCAGTTCTGCCTCGGACTGCACGCCCCGCGCCGCATACAGGCGGGTCAGCAGCGGCGGAATATCACCCAGAAAGGGCAGCGTGGCAGGCAGTTGACGAGGTTCGATGCGCATGGGGTGACGGAGACTTCTCTTTAATACGTGGGATTAATCAGTTGAAGACGCGGGATCAGCCGCGTTCACCTTGCAGCCATTGCAACTGGACTTCGTGCTGACCACGGTCGTCGGTGACGAAGATCGTCCCTTCGCTGATCATCACGTCCCACTTGATAACGCGAGGCATGTCCTTGGCCAGCGTCTCCAGCACTTCCTGCGGGACCGCGGCGATGTTGACGTTTTTCAGGTTCTTGATCGCCGGGATCACTTTGGTTTCCCAGACGCGCAGGCTGCCGTAGGCCAGCAGGCTGGTGCGCTCGGTGCGACGCGAGCACCAGGTCAGGCGATCGGCGTCTGGCTGGCCGACTTCAATCCAGTGCAGAACACGGTCATCCAGGCTCTTTTCCCACAGCGCAGGTTCATCCACGTCTGACAGACCGCGACCGAACGACAATTGCTCGTTGTACCAGAGGGCGTAGGCCAGCAGCCGCACGGTCATGCGTTCTTCGGTTTCCGAAGGGTGACGGGCGATGGTCTGCTTGACGCTCTCGTAGACACTGCGGTCGAGGTCGGTGAGGTTCAGTTCAAATTTGTAGGTAGTGGACGGCTGGGCCATGAAGGGGCTTCTTGATACGAGGAAAGTCGGCAAGTCTAACCGATGCGGTAGGCAATCATCGAATTGATGGCGATCAACCTGCGGCGTCTGACAGCCGGCTATGTTAAAACGCTGTATCCGCACAGCCTTGTCCTACAGGATTCAGTATGCCGTTCGCCAACAAGCCGCTCAGCGGCGTGAAAGTCATTGAATTGGGTACGTTGATCGCCGGGCCGTTTGCCTCGCGCATTTGCGGCGAGTTTGGCGCCGAAGTCATCAAGATCGAATCGCCGGACGGCGGTGATCCATTGCGCAAGTGGCGCAAAATGTACGAAGGCACATCCCTGTGGTGGTTCGTCCAGGCGCGCAACAAGAAGTCGCTGACGCTGAATCTCAAGCATCCTGATGGCTTGGCGATCCTGAAAAAACTGCTCAGTGACGCCGACATCCTCATCGAGAATTTCCGCCCCGGCGTGCTGGAAAAGCTCGGCCTCGGTTGGGAAACCCTGTACGCGCTGAACCCGAAACTGGTGATGGTGCGTCTGTCCGGCTTCGGCCAGACCGGACCGATGAAAGATCAACCGGGCTTCGGCGCGGTGGGCGAGTCCATGGGCGGTTTACGCTACATCACCGGTTTCGAAGACCGTCCGCCGGTGCGCACCGGGATTTCCATCGGTGATTCGATTGCCGCGCTGTGGGGCGTGATAGGCGCGTTGATGGCGTTGCGTCATCGCGAGGTCAACGGTGGACTCGGCCAAGTGGTCGATGTTGCCTTGTATGAAGCGATCTTCGCGATGATGGAAAGCATGGTGCCGGAGTTCGATGTGTTCGGTTTCATCCGCGAGCGCACTGGCAATATCATGCCCGGCATCACGCCTTCTTCGATTCACACCAGCGCCGACGGCAAGCACGTGCAGATCGGCGCCAATGGCGATGCGATCTTCAAGCGTTTCATGCTGATCATCGGCCGCGAAGACCTGGCCAGCGATCCGGCGCTGGCCAGCAACGATGGCCGCGACAGTCGCCGCGACGAGTTGTACGGCGTGATCGATCGCTGGGTCAATTCACTACCGCTGCAAACCGTACTCGACCTGCTCAATCAGGCCGAAGTGCCGGCCAGCCGGATTTTCAGTGCCGAGGACATGTTCAACGATCCGCAGTACCTGGCCCGGGAAATGTTCCTGCAGGCCAAGCTGCCGGATGGCAAACCCTTCAAGATGCCCGGTATCGTGCCGAAACTCTCTGAGACACCCGGCTCCTCCGAATGGGTCGGACCGCAGCTGGGTGAACATAATGCGCAGGTACTTCACGATCTTGGCTACGACGAGAAGCAGATCGCACGGCTGCGTGAAGACGGAGCCATTTAAGCTGAAGCGCCGGCAGACATCGCACGCCAACCGCGCCCACCACTGGTGGACGTGGCGGCTGTTCGGCCTGTTATTTCTGCTGGCCTTGTCGACCGGCGCGCAAGCGAAACCGACGTTGATCTGGTTGCTGCGCGACCTGCCGCCGCTGACGATTTTCGAAGGCCCGAAAAAGGGCCAGGGCGTGATCGACCAATTGATGCCGCAGCTGATCGCCGGCATGCCGCAATACGAGCACAAGCTGATGCGGGTCAACCGCGCACGCGGTTTGCAAATGCTTCACGAAAATCCCTTCGCCTGTGACCCCGCACTGCTGTGGAACAAAGAACGTGCGCAATGGGTGGCTTATTCGATTCCGGCGATTCGCGCGGTGAGCAACGGTCTGGTGGTGCGCCAGCAAGATCGCGCGGTACTCGCACCGTATCTGGTCGACGGTGAAGTGGATCTGTCGGCGCTGCTGGGCGCTACCGAACGCAAAATCGGTGTGGTGGCGGAACGCAGCTATGGTGAATTCATCGACACGCTTTTGCATGAGGCGCCGAGCGGTGCGCTGACCGCGCATTACGGCAACGATGCGTTGACCAACCTGTTGTCGATGCAACGACTGGGTCGACTGCAGGTGGTGTTGGGCTATTGGCCTGAGATTCGCTATCAGGCGAAACAGGCGCAGATCAATGAAGATGAACTGGAGTTCTATCCGATTCAGGGCAACGGCAGATATTTGTCAGGCTACGTGGGATGTTCCGACACCACACAGGGACGTCAGGCCATCAGCGAGATCAACCAGTTGCTGCGCACCCTGCCCCATGAACACTTGAATCAGCTCTACGCCGCATGGCTGGATCCCGACAGACGTGAGGATTATCTGCAGGAGGCGCGCGCCTTTTTCGAACACCAGGCTGCGCACTAGGCAAATTCCAGGCAAAAGAAACCCCGAGAAGTGGGGAGACGACTCGGGGTTAAACGTGGCCTATATCAAGACCCGTAGCAGCAAGCGACAAGCACCGGAGCACAATGCTTGATCCTGCTGTTATGGGGTCTGACTGACAGGGATGCCGGAAGGTTCCCACAAAAAATATTTCATCTTCACAGCGCCGGACGTTTATCCAGGGCCGCATTGCGCAAGGCCGCGATGACACAGGGTTCCAGCCGCCCTTCGGCGATCAGGATGTCACGGTGCAAACCATCGACCACGTCGGTCAGCTGACGTTTGTCGGTCAACTGTGCCTGATTGAATTGGCGCTCCACGACGATGGCGCCGCTGCTGTTCTTCAAGCTCACCAGGCATTCGCCGTGGGCACCGCTTGGAGACAGGGAAACCTGATACGGGCTCAGAGCCTCACCGAGCAATAGACTGATACTTTCCATCTCGATCTCCACTCAATAGTCCGAAAACATTGTGTCTGGGGCATGTCCACAGTAAATGACCACCGGCCCGAGAAGAAAGTTCTGAATACTGGACTCATCCCTGAGTTGTCACCGGTCTGTTGAAGCATGCATGGCGAAGATGACAGAAACATAACCGCCCGCTTCACACGCGCGACGCAAGCCTGGCCGTATTGAGGTAACCGTCGAGCATTGCTCTCATCAGCACCGCTGAAACCGGTGTGTGCAGTCGCCCCAGCAGTTGCAGGTCATGCGCTTGCAGCATGGCCTCGAGATCGCTGAGCAACCCCGGCGGTGCCCGGCCCAGCAGAATGACAGCGTGAGCCTCCTGCCGCTCTGCCAGTTGACGAATGAGCGCGATCCCTTCACCGCCGCTGAGCTGTGGATCGCAGATGGCGATATCGATCATCGCGCGGCGCGCCAGCGAGCGGCGTGCCGACGCTAGCGACGAAGCGGTCAGGACATCGTAGATACCGACCGCATTGAGCATCTGATGCAGGGCCATCAGTTGATAAGGGTCGGGTTCGAGAATCAGGACTTTGAGCGAGCGCATGGCGACCTCTGTGACGGCAATCGCGGACTCTCCCGCAGTAGTCGTTCACTCTAGGGCAGCCTCTTGCGGCCTCCCATCGGAAAAGGCGGCGCGTGACATAGGAATTTTCCCAATTTCACTCAGGACATCAGCCTCTCGATGCATCGTCGCCGGGCGTGATATCGGTCCAGCCACCCAGTAAACCGCGCAATTGGCCATCGGCACTGTAAAAAGGCACCGTCCATTGATAAATCTCCCGATGACCGCTGCGAAGTTGCAGGTGGCGTTTGCTGAAGCGCGTTCTGCGCGTTCGCAGTTGCTCCATGAATTCTTCATGGAGCACACCGGCAGTGTTTTCCGGCACCGCATCCACATCAATCAAACGTTGCCCCTGAACCTGATCGAAGCGGATCGACAACGCCTCTTCATAGCTTTTGTTGCACAGGGTCAGGCGCCCTTCCAGATCACGGACGAACACCGGATCGGGCATCGCATCGAGCAGTGCCCGCTGGAACACCAATTGATCGCCCAGATGTTTTTCGACGTCGCGGCGCCGCTTGATTTCAGCCGTCAGCCGGCGATTCCAGAGTAGCGATAACACACCGAAAACGCAGCCGGCAAACAATCCCCAGAAAATCAGTTGAGTCCGACTCTGCTGTCGCTTTGACGTCCGCTCCGCGCCAATGCCACCCAGCCATTTCTGGCGAATACTGCGTAACTCGGCGGCCGGAAAAGCTTCCAGTGCCTTGTTGAGGATACCGAGCAATTCGGGCTGGCCTTTGCGCACGGCCAAGTGGTCAGCCTCCCACTTGCCCTCCAGCAACTCACCGACATGCAGCAATCCCGAGGGAAACAGTTGCGCGCCGATTTCGTTTTCGATGGTGACGTAGGCTTCGCCACTTTCAACCAGTGCCCGGGCTTCGGCGTAGGTTTTTACCGAGCGTATTTCGATTGAGGGGTAATCGCGGCGAATAGTGCTTTCCAACGCGTGTCGTGCTGGCAACACCAAGACTCGCTTGGCCAGTTGCTCAAGCGATTGCACCGCCGGCTCGCCCGCGCGCCCGACAAATACCCAACCGGCGCCGCCAAACGCATGGCTGAAATCCAGCGTAAGCCTGCGCTCATCGTTGACGGCCAAGGTTGTGCTCATGTCCGCGCTACCGTTTTCAAGGTGTTCAAGCATCCGGTCGGTGGAAAACGATTCTCGAAAAACAAAGCGCAGACCGGTCATGGCGCTGATGCGCTTGAGCACATCGCTATTCAAGCCGTTCCAGTGGCCGTGCTCATCCTGGAACAGGTACAACGGGTATTGCACCGATGCGACGATGACAGCGGGGTTGTCACGAATCCATTGACGTTCGTGTTCATCAAGCTGCACCGGCCGGACGCTGGGCGCCGGATCTTCGTTCAGCACCAGGTGTGCCGCTACGCCAATGCGCCAGCAACTCAATAGACCTACCAGAAGAACCCCGTTCAGGGTGTGTATCCATCCTCTCTCAAACAGCATTTGCCACTTCCTTCGTGATCGACTCACCCGTCCTTACATGGGCGAAAACCCGAGCAGTGTGGCAGCAGAAACAAAAAAGCCCGTCAGGAGACGGGCTTCAAAATGTGACAGCTTTGGCAGGCTTAAAGCGGCTTGCCGCGGTTGCCATGCTGGCTGACAAAGGCTTGCACGGCCGTCAGCTCGTTTGGCAGAACGGTGCAACGCTCGTTTCGCTCAAACAAATCAGAAAGATGTGCAGGTAGCTCGAGCGCTTTTCCTACACCAGCTTTTTCCACTGCATCGGGGAATTTAACCGGATGAGCAGTGCCGAGGATCACCATCGGGATATCCAGGCTGCGGCGGCACTCGCGCGCAGCCTTGACGCCGATGGCGGTGTGCGGGTCCAGCACCTCGCCAGTCTGCTCGTAGACTTCGGCGATGGTTTCGCAGGTCTGTGCATCATCCACAGCCAGCGAATCGAACAGTTTGCGTGCTTCGGTCCAGCGCTCTTGCTCGACGCTGAAACTGCCACCCTGCTTGAACGAGTCCATCAGCCCGGCGATTGCCGCACCGTTACGACCGTGCAGGTCGAACAGCAAGCGTTCGAAGTTCGACGAGACCATGATGTCCATCGACGGCGACAGTGTTGCGTGCAGGGTGTCCTTGACGTACTGGTTGCCGCTCATGAAGCGGTGCAGGATGTCGTTGCGGTTGGTGGCGACGATCAACTGGTTGATCGGCAGGCCCATGTTGCGTGCCAGGTAACCGGCGAAGATGTCGCCAAAGTTGCCGGTTGGCACCGAGAACGACACCGAACGCGCCGGGCCGCCCAACTGCAGGGCTGCGTGGAAGTAGTAGACGATCTGGGCCATGATCCGCGCCCAGTTGATCGAGTTCACCGCGACCAGACGCGTGCCTTTGAGGAAGCTCTGGTCGGCGAAGCTCGCCTTGACCATTTCCTGGCAGTCATCGAAGTTGCCTTCGATGGCGATGTTGTGAATGTTCTCGCCGAAAATCGTGGTCATCTGGCGACGCTGCACTTCGGACACACGGTTGTGCGGGTGCAGAATGAAGATGTCGACGTTTTCGCAGTGCTTGCAGCCTTCGATGGCGGCCGAACCGGTATCACCGGAAGTGGCACCGACGATCACCACACGCTCGCCGCGTTTTTCCAGCACGTAGTCGAGCAGACGACCGAGCAATTGCAGGGCGAAGTCTTTGAACGCCAAGGTCGGGCCGTGGAACAGCTCCAGCACCCATTCGTTGCCGTTCAACTGACGCAGCGGCGCTACGGCGCTATGCGAGAACACGCCGTAGGTTTCTTCGAGAATCTTTTTGAAATCGGCGTCCGGAATGCTGCCGGTGACGAACGGGCGCATCACGCGGAAGGCCAGCTCGTGATACGGCAGGCCGGCCCAGGAAGCGATTTCTTCCTGGGTGAAACGTGGCAGGTTTTCCGGAACGTACAGACCGCCGTCGGTCGCCAGACCAGCCAGCAGGACGTCTTCGAAATTCAGGGCCGGTGCCTGGCCGCGGGTACTGATATAACGCATAAGGGCAAACCTTCGGTTTGAGCTACAAGCTGTGAGCTGCAAGCTACAAGTGAAAAGCGGCTCTGCTTTTACTTGCAGCTTGAAGCTGAAAACTTGCCGCTGCTGTTAATTCAAGTGTTCGACGCGGATCCGTACGACCGGACCGTTGACGCCAGCCAGCGCTTCGAGGGCGGCGATGGCATCGTTGATGCGCTGCTCGACCACGCGGTGGGTCAGCAGGATCATCGGCACCAGACCGTCGTGTTCCTCGACTTCCTTCTGCATGATCGACTCGATGTTGATGCCGCGCTCCGAGAGGATGCTTGCCACCTGAGCGAGTACGCCCGGATGGTCCTTGGCCTGAATGCGCAGGTAGTAAGCGCTTTCGCAGGCTTCGATCGGCAGGATCGGGTGAGCCGACAGCGAGTCTGGCTGGAAGGCCAGATGCGGCACACGGTTTTCCGGATCGGAAGTCATCGCACGAACCACGTCAACCAGGTCGGCGATCACCGACGAAGCGGTTGGCTCCATGCCGGCGCCCGCACCGTAGAACAGCGTCGAACCGGCGGCGTCACCGTTGACCATCACCGCGTTCATCACGCCGTTGACGTTGGCGATCAGGCGATCGGCCGGGATCAGCGTCGGGTGCACGCGCAACTCAATGCCGGCGGCAGTGCTGCGCGCCACGCCGAGGTGCTTGATGCGGTAGCCCAGCGCTTCGGCGTAGTTGACGTCGGCGGTGGTCAGCTTGGTGATGCCTTCGGTGTAAGCCTTGTCGAATTGCAGCGGAATGCCGAACGCGATGGAAGCCAGAATCGTCAGCTTGTGCGCTGCGTCGATGCCTTCGACGTCGAAGGTCGGATCGGCTTCGGCGTAACCCAGCGCTTGCGCTTCGACCAGCACGTCTTCGAACGTACGGCCCTTCTCGCGCATTTCGGTGAGGATGAAGTTACCGGTGCCGTTGATGATCCCGGCCACCCAGTTGATGCGGTTGGCGGACAGACCTTCACGGATCGCCTTGATCACCGGAATGCCACCGGCCACCGCTGCTTCGAACGCCACGATCACGCCTTTCTCGCGTGCCTTGGCGAAAATCTCATTACCGTGAACGGCGATCAACGCCTTGTTCGCGGTGACCACATGCTTGCCATTCTCGATGGCCTTGAGTACCAGCTCGCGGGCAACGGTGTAGCCGCCCATCAGCTCTATGACGATGTCGATCTCAGGGTTCGTGGCCACTTCGAAGACATCGTTGGTAATCGCAATACCGGTCGTCTGGAACTGAGGCTTTGGCGTGCGCATGGCAATTTGTGCCACTTCAATCCCACGCCCGGCACGACGAGCAATTTCCTCGGCGTTGCGCTGAAGTACGTTGAAGGTACCGCCACCGACGGTCCCTAACCCACAGATGCCTACTTTGACCGGATTCACTGTGAACTCCCCATAAAACGGCCGACTCAGGGTCGGCCGGAAAACAACCGCGTGCTCGCGGCTCTCTATTGATGGCCCGGCGATGTCGCTGCCGGACCATGATCGTCAAAGGCTGACCGTGACGATGCGAATTACTTGGCGCCCAGCGCCAGTTTGGCGACTTGTGGCGCAGGCTGGTAGCCCGGAATGACTTGTCCGTCGGCCAAAACGATGGCCGGTGTACCGTTCACGCCGATCGACTGACCGAGGGCGAACTGTTTGGAAACCGGGTTATCGCACTTGGCGGCCTTGATTTCCTTGCCGTCGACCATTTTGTCCATGGCAGCTTTCTTGTCTTTCGAGCACCACACGGCCTGCAGTTGCTCGTCACCCGGCGAGCCGAGGCCCTGACGCGGGAACGCGACATAGCGCACTTCGATGCCGCGCTTGTTCAGCTCGGGCACTTCGGCGTGCAGTTTGTGGCAGTAAGGGCAGGTGGTGTCGGTGAACACGGTGATGTGCGACTTGGTCTCGCCCACGGCCGGGTAAACCACGGTCTCGGCAACCGGAATGTCGTTGATCAGTTTGGAGATGCCCAGGCGCTCGGTCTTCTCGGTCAGGTTGACCGGTTTACCGTCCTTGAGCTGGAACAGGTAGCCCTGAACCACGTACTGGCCATCGGCACTGGCGTACAGCACACGGCTGCCCTTGAGCTTGACTTCATACATGCCCGGCAACGGGCTGGCGGAAATGCTCTCTACCGGTACATCGAGCTGGAGGTTTTCCAGGCTTTTACGAATGGCTTTGTCGGCCGCGTCATCGGCGACGGCAAAGGTGCTGACCAACGCAATGGCTGCGGCGGCGAAAATCTGGGTCAGACGCATGAGAACTCCTGAAGGCGGACAAATGAAACGATCAGAACGCCCGTGCCGAAACACCGGGTCATAACCGTCCATCGTGCAAACCGGCAAAGCCTAACACATAAGGCCACGGTGACCGAATGCGCCTGTTGCCACTCATCACTCCCACCTTATGCAGGAGCTGCCGAAGGCTGCGATCTTTTGATCTTGATCTTAAAAACAGAATCAAAAGATCGCAGCCTTCGGCAGCTCCTACAGGGGGAGGTGTGTGGTTAGCCTCTTGGGTGGTGTTTGGCGTGCAGGTCTTGCAGGCGGGCTCGGGCGACGTGGGTGTAGATTTGCGTCGTCGAGAGGTCGCTGTGGCCGAGCAGCATCTGCACCACGCGCAGGTCGGCGCCATGGTTGAGCAGGTGCGTGGCAAACGCATGACGCAAGGTGTGCGGCGACAGCGACTTGCCGATCCCGGCGACCTTGGCCTGATGCTTGATGCGGTGCCAGAACGTCTGCCGGGTCATCTGCTCACCGCGCTGGCTGGGGAACAGCACATCACTGGGACGACCACCGAGCAACTCGCCGCGACCATCGCGCATGTAGCGCTCGATCCAGACAATCGCTTCCTCGCCCATCGGCACCAGCCGCTCCTTGCTGCCTTTACCCATGACCCGTAATACGCCCTGGCGCAGATTGACCTGCTCCAGTGTCAGGCTGATCAGTTCGGTCACGCGCAGGCCGCAGGCATACAGCACTTCAAGCATGGCGCGATCGCGCTGGCCGATCGCTTCGCTCAGATCCGGCGCCTGCAGCAGCGCCTCGACGTCGGCTTCCGACAGGGATTTGGGCAGCGGTCGGCCCAGTTGCGGCATGTCGATGCGTAACGTCGGATCGACACTGATGAGCTTTTCCCGCAGCAGATAACGAAAAAAGCCACGCACACCGGAGAGAAATCTCGCGGTTGAGCGTGGTTTGTAGTTTTGCTCCAGACGCCAGGCCAGATGATCGAGGATCAGTTCGCGACCGGCGTTGATCAGCTCCAGGTTTTTTTCCTGCAGCCAGCCGTTGAACAGCGCGAGATCGCTGCGATAGGCGTCGCGGGTGTTATCGGACAGGCCCTTTTCCAGCCACAAGGCGTCGAGGAATTGATCAATCAGTGGATGGTCGATGGCAGGCATGGGCGCTCAAGACACACAGCCTCAAGGACTGTGCGCAAATGTAGAGTGAACTGTAGGAATGGGCGCTAGTCTTTCATAGCCCGCTATTTCAAGGAACAGGGAGCATCAATGAACGAGCAGCAAATTCTATTGGCATTTGGCGGGATTGGCGCCGCGGCGCTGGGTTGCCAATGGCTGGCATGGCGCCTGAAGCTGCCAGCGATTCTGTTTCTGTTGTTGACCGGCATTCTGGTCGGCCCGGTGCTGGGCTGGCTCGATCCGCAGGAAATGTTTGGCCCGCTGCTGATGCCGCTGGTGTCGCTGGCGGTGGCGCTGATTCTGTTCGAAGGCAGCCTGACCCTGCATCTGTCTGAATGGAAAGAGATCGGTAGCGTCGTTCATCGACTGGTGACCATCGGTGCGATTTCGACCTGGGTGGTCATCGCGGTGGCGACTCACTTTCTACTGGGTTTCGACTGGATGCTGGCGATTCTCTTCGGCAGCCTGACGCTGGTCACCGGGCCAACAGTGATCGTGCCGATGCTGCGGGTGGTACGACCGAAAGCCTCGATTGCCAACATTCTGCGCTGGGAAGGCATCGTCATTGATCCGATCGGCGCCCTCCTCGCCGTGGTGGTCTACAGCTTCATCATTGCCAGCGCTGAAGGTCATGGCCTCAAGCAGAGTCTGTTGACGTTTGGCGGGGTGATTGCCTGTGGCGCGGTGTTTGGCGTTGTCGGTGGCTGGCTGCTGGGTACGGTGATCCGCCGACAATGGCTGCCGGAATATCTGCATAACCTGGCGTCGCTGGCGGCGGTGTTGGGGATTTTCATCGCCTCCAACGAGGTCATGCACGAGTCCGGTCTGCTGGCAGTAACGCTGATGGGCATGTGGCTGGCGAACATGAAGGGCGTGGATGTGCGGCACATCCTGCACTTCAAGGAAAACCTCAGCGTGCTGCTGATTTCCGGGTTGTTCATATTGTTGGCGGCGCGTCTGGATTTGTATGCGCTGATCGGGCTGGGACCGTTGGTGCTGATTCTGCTGCTGGTGATCCAGTTGATCGCCCGGCCGCTGAACGTGTTGCTCAGCACGGCCGGTTCCAGCCTGAGCTGGCGCGAGCGTGCGCTGCTGTGCTGGATCGCGCCGCGAGGGATTGTTGCGGCCGCAGTGTCGGCGATTTTTGCGATTCGTTTGCATGAGGCCGGGCATGAAGGTGCGCTGCTGCTGGTGCCGCTGACGTTTGCGGTGATCATCGGCACCGTGGTCCTGCAAAGCGCGACTGCACGACCGCTGGCGCGATTGCTGAAGGTCGCCGAGCCAGCGCCGAGTGGCTTCCTGATGGTCGGCGCCAACGCCCCGGCGCGCGAGTTGGCCAAGTCGCTGCAACAACTGGGCAGTCGGGTGCTGCTGACCGATTCGAGCTGGGAAAACATTCGTGCGGCGCGCATGGAGGGTTTGCCGACCTACTTCGGCAATCCGGCTTCGCAGCATGCCGATGCGCATCTGGATCTGGTCGGACTCGGGCATTTGCTGGCGCTGTCGCCTTCAGGCGAACTGAATACCTTGGCGGCAATGCGTTTTCGCCATGACTTCGGCCATCAACGCTTGTTTGGCCTGGCCAGTGGTCATGAGAGCCGCCGCAGCGACAAGCATCGCGCGAGCCTGGAGCATCGGGGCAATCAGCTGGGCAGCGAGGCGTTTACCTACGCGAAACTGGCCAGTCAGATGGGCCAGGGTGCGGAGTTGTACAGCACAACGTTAACGGACGGGTTTGGCTGGGAGGACTACCGGGCGTTGCATGGTAATCGTGCGACGTTGCTGTTCATGCGTGATGACAGTGGCTGGGTGCATGTGGTGACGCCGGAAGCGGCGCTGAAGCCTGGTGCGGGGTGGACGTTGCTGGCGTTGATTCAGCCTGAGGCCAGCGGCGCCTGATCTGACGCTTTCGCGAGCAGGCTCGCTCCCACAGGTTCTGTGCCGGACACAAATGGTGTGTTCACCCCGATCACTGTGGGAGCGAGCCTGCTCGCGAAGGGCGCGACGCAGTATTTGATCAGGCCGCAAAGCCTGGCAGCACCGGCACCGGCCGCTTGTCATCATCAATGGCCACGAAGCTGAACTGCCCATGAATCGCCTTCTCGCGACCATCACAGCTCATGCTCTCGACAAACACTTCCACCTCGACCTTGAGGCTGGTGTTGCCGACCTTGATCACCTTTCCGACCAGTTCAACGATGGAACCGGCCGGGATCGCGTGGTTGAAGTCGATGCGATCAGTAGACACGGTCACCAGCGGCAAGCGGCAGAATCGCGTAGCGGTGATGAACGACACTTCGTCCATCCATGCCAGCGCAGTGCCGCCGAACAAAGTGTTGTGGTGGTTGGTGGTCGGCGGGAAGACAGCTTTGGTGACGCGGGTCACCGAGAGTTCGGTGCGGCGTTCGATTTCCTGGTCGCGGGTAGACATGTGAGATGACTCGTAAAACGTAGACTGCAAATCGAAAACAGGATCAAAAGATCGCAGCCTTCGGCAGCTCCTACAGGATGGGGGCAGTTTATTGCAGGCAACAAAAAAGCAGCCCGTAGGCTGCTTTTTTCTGCATCGGAAGCTGGACTTAAGCCAGTTTTTCCTTGATGCGAGCTGCTTTACCCGACAGGTCGCGCAGGTAGTACAGCTTGGCTTTACGTACGTCACCGCGACGTTTGACAGCCATGCTGTCGATCTGCGGGGAGTAGGTCTGGAAAGTACGTTCTACGCCAACACCGTTGGAGATTTTACGAACGGTGAACGCACTGTTCACGCCGCGGTTACGCTTGGCGATTACAACGCCTTCGAACGCTTGCAGACGGGAACGATCGCCTTCCTTCACTTTCACCTGAACGACAATAGTGTCGCCTGGGGCGAAGGTAGGGATTTCTTTGGTCATCTGCTCTGCTTCGAGTGCAAGGATGATTTTGTTGGTCATGCTGTGCTCCTAAGGTAAATCGTTCGATCTACCATCGATACGTTGTTAACTATCGTCCCGCTCGCGGATGTATTCCTCGAGCAGCTTCTTCTCTTCTCCAGAAAGCGAGCGGCTTTCCAGAAGATCGGCGCGTCGTTCATAGGTCCTACCAAGGGACTGCTGTAAACGCCAACGCCGGATATGCGCGTGGTTGCCACTCAGCAACACGTCGGGTACACGCTGATCCGCATACACCTCAGGTCGGGTGTAATGCGGGCAATCCAGCAGACCATCCGTAAAGGAATCTTCCTCGGCGGAGTCCGCATGCCCTAAAGCTCCAGGCAGCAGTCGTGTAACCGCATCGATCAGGACCATGGCCGGCAGCTCGCCGCCAGACAGTACATAGTCGCCAATCGACCACTCTTCATCGACATGAGCTTCAATAAAACGCTCGTCAATGCCTTCATAGCGGCCGGCAATCAGGATCAATGCATCCGATTGTGCCAACTCGCGTACCGCCGACTGATTCAGTTGACGGCCTTGGGGGGACAGGTAAATCACCTTCGCCGCCTCCCCGGCTGCTGCCTTGGCCTGAGCCAGTGCATCTTCCAGGGGCTTGATCTTCATCACCATGCCCGGACCACCGCCAAACGGGCGATCATCCACAGTGTGATGCCGATCCGTCGTGTAATCCCGCGGGTTCCAACAGGTCAGCTGCAAGAGCCCCTGTTTGACCGCTCGACTGGTGATGCCGTAGTCGCCGATGGCGGAAAACATCTCGGGAAACAAACTGATCACTTCTACGCGCAAGTTAGCCACGCTTAGAAGTCCGCGTCCCAATCCACCTTCATCTCGCCCGCGGCCAGATCGACTGCCAACACACATTGGCCCGTATAGGGCAACAAGCGTTCGCGATCATCCAGGCTGCCAGCGCAAGGCTTGACTACCATTACATCATTGGCGCCGGTTTCCAGAAGATGATCGACTTTCCCGAGCAATTGCCCCAGTTGATCGATGACCTTCAGACCTTCCAGCTGGTACCAGTAGTACTCGCCGTCGGTCAATTCAGGGAACAGGTTGCGCGGCACGCAGATCTCATAACCGGCCAGAAGACGAGCTTCTTCACGATCATCGAGACCCTTGAGCTTTGCGACCAGGAACTTGTCGCTCCCGCGTCCACTGACCAGCTCGACCTGTTTGACATTGCCTTCGCGCTTGAGCGTCCAGGTTTTGTACTGCAACAGGTTTTCAGTCGGATCAGTAAAGGAATAAACCTTCACTTCGCCGCGAACGCCATGAACAGAATAAATTTTGCCAATAACGATCAAATCATCGGCAACAGCAGGCGTCGCGTTCATATTGCTCAGGCCGCAGCCTTTGCAGATTCCTTCAGCAACTGAGCAACACGCTCAGAAGGCTGTGCACCAACGCTCAGCCAGTAGGCTACGCGCTCTTGGTTCACGGACAGACGAACTTCCTGACCACGTGCAACAGGGTTGAAGAAACCAACCTGTTCTTTGTGGGAGCCGTCACGCGGGTTACGCGAGTCGGTTACGGTCAGGTGGTAAAACGGGCGCTTTTTGGAGCCGCCAAGGGCAAGACGGATTGTTAGCATGTGAACATCGTTCCTGTAGTCGGTGCTGCAAATCTAAATGCACAGCGGGCATGGGTGCCCGAAAGGCCGCATATTCTAAGGAATATCCGGACTTTTGCAAATGACTTTTTCCGGCGCCTATGGCATGCCGTGCAGATCTGCATATAGAGCCGTCGATGAAAACGGCCGGTCAGCTCCCGCCAAGTGCGGGTTTGCTGTTGATCCTGCGTCCTTGCAGGGTCTGCGCCGGTGCGACGACCGGCGCGGATTCTTTACATTTTCGGCATGCCGCCGCCGGGCAACATTCCGCCCATGCCGCGCATCATTTTCGCCATTCCGCCTTTGGCGGTGAATTTCTTCATCATCTTCTGCATCTGCTTGTGCTGCTTGATCAAGCGACCGATGTCCTGCACCTGAGTGCCGGAACCCATGGCGATCCGGCGTTTGCGCGAACCGCTGATCAGCTCAGGGTCGCGGCGCTCGGCCGGGGTCATGGAATTGATGATGGCTTCCATCTGCTTGAATTGTTTCTCCGCGGCGTTCTGGGCATTGCCCATTTGCGACAGGTTGACGCCGCCGATGCTCGGCAGTTTGTCCATGAGGCCGCCGAGGCCGCCCATGTTCTTCATCTGTTGCAGCTGATCGCGGAAGTCTTCAAGGTCGAAGCCCTTGCCCTTCTTCAGCTTCTTGGCCAGTTTGTCGGCCTTGTCTTTATCGAGGGTCGCTTCAGCCTGTTCGATCAGGCTGAGCACGTCGCCCATGCCGAGAATCCGCGAGGCGATACGCTCAGGGTGGAACGGATCGAGCGCTTCGCTCTTCTCGCCCATACCGATGAACTTGATCGGCTTGCCGGTGATTGCGCGTACCGACAGTGCGGCACCGCCACGGGCGTCGCCGTCGACCTTGGTCAGGATCACACCGGTCAGCGGCAGGGCATCACCGAAGGCCTTGGCCGTGTTGGCGGCGTCCTGACCGGTCATGGCGTCGACCACGAACAGGGTTTCGACCGGGTTGATCGCGGCGTGCAGCGCCTTGATCTCGCCCATCATCTCTTCGTCGATGTGCAGACGACCGGCGGTATCGACGATGACCACGTCGATGAATTTCAGTTTTGCTTCTTTAATAGCGGCTTGCGCGATGTCGACCGGCTTCTGGCTCAGGTCGGACGGGAAGAAGGTCACGCCCACTTCACCGGCGAGCATTTCCAGCTGCTTGATCGCCGCAGGACGGTAAACGTCCGCCGATACGACCATGACCGACTTCTTCTTGCGCTCTTTAAGGAAGCGCGCCAGTTTGCCGGCGGTGGTGGTTTTACCCGCGCCCTGCAGACCGGCCATCAGAATGACGGCTGGCGGTACGGCGCTCAGGTTCAGATCTTCGTTGGCCGCGCCCATCAGGCTTTCGAGTTCGGCCTGGACGATCTTCACGAATGCCTGGCCCGGCGTCAGGCTGCGCGACACCTCGGTGCCGACAGCGCGCTCCTTGACCGAATTGACGAAGTCCTTGACCACCGGCAGGGCGACGTCGGCTTCGAGCAACGCCATGCGCACTTCACGCAGGGTGTCTTTGATGTTGTCCTCGGTCAGCTTCGCCTTGCCGGTGACATGGCGCAGCGTCTGCGAGAGACGGTCGGTTAAGTTTTCAAACATTGCGCGATCCTTTCAGGCCCTGTGTAGACCGGGATAATGGCGGCCCAGACCGGAATCAACATGTGCTCGGCGAGCCTGCGGCGTGGGCAGGTCGCGGATTATAGCGAAGACTGCGGCTGGCGGACACCTCGCTGTCAGCTTCCTGAGTCTTTCGTGTCATGGCGGTTCTATGCCAAACTCAGCCCCTTTCGGGCTTGCCTAACAGGATTTATGCTCCCCTTGTCACCCAGTTTGCTGACCACCCTCGCCGCCGCCCTTCTATATGCCGCTGCGACCCTTTATCAGAGCACCCGCCTGGCCACCGGCGCCAAGGCGAACAAGCGCCTGCTGGTTAGCCTCGGCGCGCTCGCCGTCGTGGCCCACGCCGCCAGCCTGCTCACTCACCTGCTGACGCCAATCGGTCTGGGCCTGGACTTCTTCAGCGCCTCGAGCCTGATCGCCGCAGCGGTGATCGCGCTGACGCTGATCGCCTGTTCGCGCATTCCGGTGGAAAACCTGCTGGTGCTGCTGTTCCCGCTGGGCGCGATCACCGTGCTGCTGGCGCAGTTCGCGCCGACCGGTACGGTGCAGATCATCGATGAAGAGCCGGGCATCCTCGCGCACATTCTATTGTCGATCCTCGCCTACGGCATGTTCACCATTGCGGTGTTTCAGGCCTTGTTGCTGCTTGTGCAAGACCACCAGCTCAAGCACAAGCATCCGTCCGGGCTGATCAAGAACTTCCCGCCGCTGCAAACCATGGAAAGCCTGTTGTTCGGTTTCCTCTGGGCCGGCTGGACGCTGCTGTCGCTGTCGCTGATTTCCGGCTGGCTGTTCGTCGAGAACCTGTTCGCTCAGCACCTGGTGCACAAGACTTTGCTGGCCTGCCTGGCGTGGATCGTGTTCAGCGTGCTGCTGTGGGGCCGCAACCGTCTCGGCTGGCGCGGCCACAAGGCGATTCGCTGGACCCTCGCCGGTTTCTGCCTGCTGATGTTGGCGTATTTCGGCAGCAAGCTGGTTCGTGAATACATCCTGCACATCTGACGGGCGGCATAAATGGACGGTTTGCCCATAGGGCCGATGCTCGCGGTATTTGTCCTGCTGATTTTATGGTCAGGGCTGTTTACCGCCGTCGAAATCGCGCAGCAGCACCTGCTCGCACAACGCACCGCCTCGCGCGCCAGCGACAAACCGCTGGCGAAGCTGAGCTTCCCGCTCGACAGCCTGATCCTCTGCAACACCTTGTGCCGCGCCCTCGCCGTGGTCATTGCGACCCTGCTGGCGATCTTCCTCTGCGAAGAAAACGGCCCTTGGGCGGCATGTCTGGGTGTCGGCGCGATCCTGCTGGTGTTCGCCGATTACTTCCCGCGCACCGTCGCCCGGCGTTATCCCGATGCCGTGCTGGCCTTCGGCAATTCCCTGCTGGCCGTGCCACTGAAGATTGTTTACCCGCTGGCCTGGCTGTTCAGCCGTATCAGCGGCCTGCTGATGCGTCCGTTCGTACGCAAAGCGCAAGTGGTGCAGCAAAGCGAAGACGACGCGCCCTCTGATCGTCACGATGATCCCGAACACCCGGTTCACGCCCACCCGGTTTCCGGCATCCACGCGCTGGACAACATCACGGTCAACGACATTCTGGTGCCGCGCAGCGATGTCGACGGCATCAACCTCGACGACTCGATCGAAGAGATCATCGAACAACTGCGCCACAACAAACGCACGCGCCTGCCGGTGTTTCACAGCGACATCAACCAGGTCGAAGCCGTGCTCAACACCCGGCAGATCCGTCATCTGCTCAACAACGGTGATTTGACCCGCGAAGCGCTGCTGACAGCCAGTTACGAACCGTACTTCGTGCCGGAAAGCACGCCACTGCAACTGCAATTGCTGAACTTCCACAAGCAACAGCGGCGGCTGGGCATGGTCGTCGACGAGTACGGCGAAGTGCTTGGCATCGTCACGCTGGAAGATATTCTCGAAGAAATCGTCGGCGAGTTCGAAAGCGAGCACAGCCTCGACAACCCGCATATTCATCCGCAGGCGGATGGGCGGATGGTGATTGATGGCACTGCTTCGATTCGTGAATTGAACAAGTGCCTGGGCTGGCATCTGCCAAGCGATGGGCCGAAAACCCTGAACGGGTTGGTGACCGAGGCGCTGGAGACGATTCCCGCGAGCGCGGTTTGTTTGAAGATCGGGCGTTATCGGCTGGAGATTCTCGAGACTGAGGAGAACCGGGTGAGCAAGGTGTTGATCTGGCATACCTCTTCTGTGCCTGCTTTGGTGCCTGCCAGGTAAAAGATCAAAAGATCAAAAGATCGCAGCCTTCGGCAGCTCCTACCCTGCGATCTTTTGCTCTTGTTCAACTGTTAGCCCCCTTCCTATAATCGAGCCGCTTACCCAAGCGTTGCCAAACCGCGTGCTTACCCCGCACCCGACAGGTTTCGGCTATTTCCGTAGTAAACCGACGACTGTTCCTACCTGAAACAGCGACCGCGCCTCATCCCACATCCCTGGGTGTTCGACCATAATAATTCGCTCCAACGGAGCTCATGACTGTCAGGGATCACCGCATGACGACCAGTACCGCTTACAGCGACACCGCGCCTGCCCAACCGACCAACTCCGCCACACGGGTGGCGACGGCGAGTTTTATCGGCACCGCCATCGAGTTCTACGACTTCTATGTCTACGCCACTGCTGCGGCACTGGTGATCGGGCCGGTGTTTTTTCCGCAAACGTCCGGCACCGCGCAGATGCTCTCGGCGTTTCTCACTTTTGGTATCGCTTTTCTGGCCCGGCCGCTGGGCTCGGCACTGTTCGGCCACTTCGGTGACCGCATCGGGCGCAAGTCGACGCTGGTCGCCTCGCTACTGTTGATGGGCGTGTGTACAACGCTGATTGGCGTGCTGCCGGGTTACGCCAGCATTGGCGCCTGGGCGCCGATTCTGTTGTGCGTGCTGCGCTTCGGTCAGGGTTTGGGACTGGGCGGCGAATGGGGCGGTGCTGCCCTGCTGGCCACGGAAAACGCACCGAAAGGCAAACGCGCGTGGTTTGGCATGTTTCCGCAGCTCGGCCCTTCGATTGGTTTTCTCGCGGCCAACGGTTTGTTTCTGACCCTGGCCATGACCCTTGATGACGAGCAATTCCGCAGCTGGGGCTGGCGCATTCCGTTCCTGCTCAGCGCCGTGCTGGTGATGGTTGGCCTGTATGTGCGACTGAAACTGCATGAAACCCCGGTCTTCGCTAACGCCATCGCCCGTCAGGAGCGGGTAAAAATGCCGCTGGTCGAACTGTTCAGCCAGTACTGGGCGCCGACCTTGCTGGGCGCGGCGGCGATGGTGGTGTGTTACGCGTTGTTCTATATCTCGACGGTGTTCTCCCTCAGCTACGGGGTTTCCACGCTCGGTTATAGCCGCGAAACGTTCCTCGCCCTGCTGTGCTTTGCCGTGTTGTTCATGGCGGCCGCCACGCCGTTGTCCGCATGGGCAAGCGACCGTTACGGGCGCAAACCGGTGCTGATCATCGGTTGCGTGCTGGCGATTCTTTCCGGATTTCTGATGGAGCCGTTGCTGACGCAAGGTTCGACCTGGGGCGTGGCGCTGTTTCTGTGCATCGAGCTGTTTTTGATGGGCGTGACGTTCGCGCCGATGGGGGCGCTGCTGCCAGAGCTGTTTCCGACCCACGTGCGTTATACCGGTGCTTCGGCGGCGTATAACCTGGGCGGGATTGTCGGGGCCTCGGCGGCGCCGTTCTTTGCGCAGAAACTGGTGGCGATGGGGGGTTTGAGTTATGTCGGCGGGTATGTGTCGGGGGCGGCGGTGCTGAGTTTGATTGCGGTGCTGTGCCTGAAGGAAACGCGGGATAACGATCTGAATCGGGTTGCCTGACAGAAGATCAAAAGCTTCGCGAGCAGGCTCGCTCCCACATTAGGTCTGTGGCATACACAAAACCAATGTGGGAGCGAGCCTGCTCGCGAATGCCGCGACTCGGTTTAGAGTTCTACGACGACTGCCTGAGCAGCACGTGTCGCCTTGGCACGCGCAGCCTCGATCGACTCATCCCGCGCCAGCGCCACGCCCATGCGGCGCTGACCATTCACTTCTGGCTTGCCGAACAAACGCAACGCCGTGTCCGGCTCGCTCAACGCAGCACCCAGATTGGCAAATGCGGTCTGGGTCGACTGCCCTTCCACCAGAATCACCGCCGAAGCCGAAGGCCCGAACTGGCGAATCAACGGCACCGGCAAGCCCAGAATCGCGCGAGCGTGCAAGGCGAACTGCGACAGATCCTGCGAAATCAGCGTCACCAGGCCGGTGTCATGCGGACGCGGCGAGACTTCGCTGAACCACACCTGATCACCTTTGATGAACAACTCGACGCCAAACAGACCACGACCACCCAGCGCCTCGGTCACGGCTTTGGCAACGCGCTCGGATTCAGCCAGGGCAATCGGGCTCATGGCTTGTGGCTGCCACGATTCCTGATAGTCGCCCTTCTCCTGACGGTGACCAACCGGCGCGCAGAACGTGGTGCCACCGATGTGGCGTACGGTCAGCAGAGTGATTTCGTAGTCGAAATCGATGAAGCCTTCGATGATCACCCGACCTTTGCCGGCGCGACCGCCCTCTTGCGCGTAATCCCAGGCTTTCTGCACGTCATCGACGCTGCGCAGCAAGCTCTGGCCTTTGCCCGACGAGCTCATCACCGGTTTGACCACGCATGGGAAACCCAGGTCCTCAACGGCTTTGCTGTAGTCCTCGAAGGTGTCGGCAAAGTGGTAAGGCGAGGTCGGCAGGTCCAGCTCTTCAGCGGCCAGACGACGAATGCCTTCACGGTTCATGGTCAGTTGCGCAGCGCGCGCGGTCGGGATCACGGTGAAGCCCTCGGCTTCCAGTTCGACCAGGGTGGCGGTGGCGATGGCTTCGATTTCCGGCACGATGAAGTGCGGTTTCTCGGCTTCGATCACCGCACGCAGGGCGGCGCCGTCGAGCATGTTGATCACGTGGCTGCGATGCGCGACTTGCATGGCCGGCGCGTTGGCGTAGCGGTCAACGGCGATCACTTCAACGCCCAGGCGTTGCAACTCGATTACCACTTCCTTGCCCAACTCACCACAGCCACACAGCAATACGCGGGTCGCGGTTGGCGACAATGGAGTTCCGATACGGGTCATCTCAGGTCCTCAAAGCAGCGGATCATCGAGGAAAGCAACGCCAGACGCGCTTTCCATGGGGAGAAAGCGCGGCATTTTACATGAACCCGAGGCTTTGGCTTCAGCCGGCGACGGCCTGTTTGCGATCACGCCAGGCCATGATCAGCCAGACGGCGGTGACGCCGGCGAATTTCGACAGCAGCGCGGTGATGATCACCGGTGGCGTCAGCAGGTCGATCATGCCGAAGAAGATGAAGGTATCGAGGGGAATGCTCAGTGCCGAACTGATCCACAAGCGGTCGCGCAACGGCCGCTTGGTGATGCTGAACACCAGCCAGTCGATGATTTCCGACACCGCGAACGCCGTGGCACTGGCCAAAGCAATGGAGGGATCGGAGGTGACGTAAGACAGCACCAGCGCCGCCAGCATCGCCACCAGCGCACCGTGACCGAAACGGGTCTGCACCATGTCGCGCAGTATGAAGACCAGACCGCCCCAGGCCGACCAGATGATGTCCAGGTGCGGCGCGGTGGAGAAGGCGAAGTTGATCAGCACGACGCTGCTGATATAGGCGATGAGAAAAATCATGGGGGCGACCTGTCAATTTGGCGCACAGATTACTTCAGCCAAAGCAGAATCAAAAGATCGCAGCCTGCGGCAGCTCCTACAGGGAAAACGCATTTCAAATGTAGGAGCTGCCGCAGGCTGCGATCTTTTGATCTTGCTACTTGTTCGGGGTCGACCCAATCATCCACACCAACCCACTCGCCTTCGCCCGCTCATGACACAACCCCAGCACCACCCGGCGCTCGTCATTGTTCATGCGGCTCCAGCGCGTGATCTCTTCAACCGTGCGCTGGCAGCCAGTGCAGATATCATCCTCATCCAGCGCACAAATATTCACGCACGGGGAGGCGACCGGTCTTTCGGTGGTAGTCATTCTTCCTGCTCAACCAGATCGCGCGCATAACGCTGGGAGTTATGCACATAGTGGGCGGCGCTGGCTTCGAGCATCTTCTTTTGCGGCTCGGTCAACTCGCGCACAACCTTGCCCGGCGAACCCATCACCAGCGAACCATCGGGAATTTCCTTACCTTCACCGATCAGCGAATTGGCGCCGATGATGCAGTTTTTGCCGATCTTCGCACCGTTGAGAATTACCGCGTTGATGCCGATCAGGCTGTAATCACCGACCGTGCAGCCATGCAGCATGGCGTTGTGACCGATGGTCACGCCGGTGCCGATGGTTAGCGGGTAGCCCATGTCGGTGTGCATCACGGTGCCGTCCTGCACGTTGCTGTTCTTGCCGATCAGGATCAGTTCGTTGTCGCCGCGCAGCACGGCGTTGAACCAGACGTTGGCGCCTTCTTCCAGTTTGACCTTGCCCACCAGCACGGCATTGGGGGCGACCCAGCTCTGTGGATGGGTCTCGACACGGGCGTCGCCCAAGCGGTATTTCATCTTGTTTTCCTCGGGGCTCACGGTGATGGGCCGTTCGAACGACGGCTTCAGGTGTTGATAAAGCTTTTCGGCGGCTGGTGCAGACTGATTTTCGCGTCATAGAGCAGGTTGATCAACTCGACGATCATGATCGCCGTCAGCCCCCAGATCTTGAAATCGCCGTAGCGATAGCTCGGCACGTACCAGCTGCGACCTTGATAGTCGATGCGATGAGTGTGTTCGCGGGGGTCCTCGCGGAAGAATTCCAGCGGCACAGTGAAGACCGCAGCGATTTCCGCATCGTTGGCGCGGTATTCGACGAAGTCAGGAATAACGCCGACATAAGGCGTGACCTTGATGCCATGCAGGGAGATCAGCGGGCTGAGCGGGCCGATGATTTCGACGAGGCCGGGCGGCAGGCCGATTTCCTCTTCCGCCTCACGCAGGGCGGTGAAGATCAGATCCGGGTCTTCCGGGTCGCGACGGCCACCGGGGAAAGCCACTTCGCCACCATGGGTCGAGAGTCCGCTGGCGCGCAGGGTCAGCACCAGCTCAGGCTCGTCACTGCGGGTGATCGGCACCAGAACGGCGGCCTCGGGGAAACGTTTGTCGGTCTCCAGCGTGCGCGGTGTGTGGTTGCTTACCCTATGCAGTAGCTCGTCCAGCATGAGTGTTCTCGATCTGTGCCTTACCCTGCATCATGCACCAATCATTGCAGCCGCCCAAGCCCCCGAATCTCGCCATGTCGCGAAACGACAACTTGCCGACCGACACCGCTGCACGCCAAGATAGGCGCAGCATTCAGGAAGCCCAGCATGAAATTTTGCAGCCACTGCGGTAACCCGGTCACCCAGCGCATTCCCGAAGGCGATTCGCGGCTGCGATTTGTCTGTGGCAGCTGTCAGACCATTCACTATCAGAACCCCAATATCGTTGCCGGTTGCGTGCCGACCTGGGGCACGAAAGTCTTGCTCTGCCGTCGCGCCATCGAGCCACGCCTCGGTTACTGGACGTTGCCCGCCGGGTTCATGGAGAACGGTGAGACCATCGAGCAGGCCGCCGTCCGTGAAACCGCCGAAGAGGCCTGCGCCCGCGTGCGTAACCTGAGCATCTATACGCTGATTGATGTGCCGCACATCAGTCAGGTGCATGTGTTTTTCCGCGCGGAGCTGGTTGATCTGGACTTTGCCGCCGGCCCCGAGAGCCTCGAAGTGCAACTATTCGACGAAGCCGACATTCCCTGGGACGAACTGGCTTTCCGCACGGTGGGGCGTACCTTAGAATGCTTCTTCGCTGATCGGCGGAGTGAGGTGTATCCGGTGCGTTCGGAATCGATTCCGCCGTTGGTGCAGCCGGTCATTGTTGGTTAGAAGATCAAAAGATCGCAGCCTGCGGCAGCTCCTACACAAAACTTGTCTGCTTCATTCCTGGGGAATCGTTTCAATGCGCTGGTTGCTTGCCCTGTTCTGCCTGTCGTTCGTTTCCGTCTCCCAAGCGTCATTCGTGACCACCGTGACGCCTGCGAATACCCCGCTTATCGAAAAAGTCCTGGTGCTCAAATCGGCTCATCAACTGCAGTTGATCGCCGATGGCAAGCCGCTGAAGAGCTATCGCATTTCCTTGGGCAAGGGCGCGAAAAAAGGTCCGAAACTGATTGAAGGCGACAAGCGCACGCCGGAAGGTTTCTATTGGATCGACTGGCGCAAGACCAGCGACAAATTCAACCTGTCGATGCACATTTCCTATCCGAACATCGCGGATTCAGCGCGCGCCCGGCGTGAAGGCGTCGAGCCCGGCGGAATGATCATGATCCACGGCACGCCGGATTCCGAAGAAACACCGGAGGACCTGTTCCACACGCTGGACTGGACCGACGGCTGCGTCGCCATGCGCAACGTGGATATGCGCGAAGTGTGGAGCCTGGTGCCGGACGGCACGATGGTTGAAATCCGCCCTTAACCTGTGGCGGGGGCTCATTCAGCCGTTACCGTCGGTCGGCGATAAAAAATAAATCAAAAGATCGCAGCCTGCGGCAGCTCCTACAGAGGTGATACCACTTCCCACTGTAGGAGCTGCCGCAGGCTGCGATCTTTTGCTTTCTACAGCCCACCTTTAATACCACTTCAAACCATACCCGCTAAAATCCGCCATTTCATTGGGCTAACGGCCGATTACCCGCGTTGACATGGTATTCAAGTGGTATTAATTTCCGCCTCACAAGCGAGCCACAACAATCCTATACTCGCGCCGGAAATGACCTACATGAACGACCTCCACGCCCTACGTCCAGACGACTCCCAGCCGACGCCGCTGTACCTGCAACTGGCGCGCAATCTGGAAGCGGCGATCCATGCCGGGCAGTGGAAGTCCGAACAGGCGATGCCGTCCGAGCGCAATCTCAGTGAAATGCTCGGTATCTCCCGGGTCACCGCACGCAAGGCGCTGGAGGTCCTCCTCGATCAAGGCCTGATCCGTCGCCTGCAAGGTTCCGGCACCTTCATCACGCCGCGCCTGGAACAACCGCTGTCGCGTCTCTCCGGTTTCAGCGAAATGCTCCGCCTCAAGGGCTTCGTCCCCAGCTCGCAATGGCTGGAGCGCGAAATCACCCTGCCGACCCACGAAGAACTGATCCGTCTCAGCCTGTCGCCGAATGACAAGGTCGCGCGCATGAAGCGTCTGCGCAAAGCCGATGACACCGTCATGGCGATCGAGATGAGCACCCTGCCCGCCTCGATCATGCCCAAGCCGCAACTGGTCGGCGATTCGCTCTATGAATACCTCGACGGCATCGGCAAACCGATCGTCCGCGCCTTGCAGCACATTCAGGCGATCAACGCCTCGGACGAGTTCGCCGCGCTAGTCGGCATCGCCCCCGGCACCGCCATGTTGCTGATGACCCGGGTTGGCTACCTGGAAGACAACACACCGATCGAAGTTACCGACACCTATTGCCGCAACGACTACTACGACTTTGTTGCAGAGCTTCGCCGCTGATCAGCAGCCAAGCCCAAACGAGAGAAGCGAAATGTCCGAAGACAACATCCTCACCGCCAGCGGCTGGGTTCGCGGCCGGCTGATCCACGAACACGGCAAAGTCGTGTCGATCGAAGGCGTGCCTTGCGATCCGGCGAGCAATGAGCTGCCGTATCTGCTGCCGGGCTTCATCGATCTGCACGTCCACGGCGGTGGCGGCAAAGACATCATGGAAGGCGCCAGCGCTTTCGAAACCATTACCAGAACCCACGTGCGTTTTGGTACCACCTCGTTGCTCGCCACCACGATGACCGCGCCGAGTGCCGAGATCTCCAGCGTGCTGAAGGAAGTCGGAGAATTCTGCGAACAGCGTCCGCAAGGTGCCGCGCGTGTCCTCGGCGTCCACCTCGAAGGCCCGTACATCAATCCCGGCAAACTCGGTGCGCAACCGAACTTCGCGCACACCGCGTTGATGGCCGAAGTCGAAGAGTATCTGGCGCTGGCACCGATCCGCGTGATCACCATCGCCCCGGAAATCGCCGGTCACGACGCGTTGATTCGTGAACTGAGCAGCCGTGGCGTGCGCATGCAGATCGGCCACACCCTCGGCAGTTACGAGGAAGGCGTTGCCGCAATGGCGGCCGGCGCGACCAGTTTCACTCACCTCTACAACGCCATGAGCCCGCTGCATCACCGCGAGCCGGGCATCGTTGGCGCGGCATTGGCCCACGCCAAATTCGCCGAGCTGATCCCCGATTTGCTGCATGTGCATCCCGGCGCGATTCGCGTGGCTCTGCGCTCGATTCCGTGCCTGTATTGCGTGACCGATTCGACCGCCGCCGCCGGCATGCCCGACGGTGAATACAAGCTCGGCAGCCACACCGTGACCAAATGCCTGGGTGGCGTACGCCTGCCCGACGGCACCTTGGCCGGCAGCACGCTGACCATGGATCAGGCCCTGCGCAATCTGGTGAAGATCGGTTTGCCGATCGCCGAAGCCTCGCAACGTCTGTCGCAATTCCCCGCCGACTACCTCGGCATCACCGAACGCGGGCGCCTTGCACCAGGTGCCTGGGCCGACTGCGTGCGGCTCGATCGCTCACTCACACTGACCGCCGTCATGGTCGAAGGAGAAGACATTGACTTCAAAAATGCTTGAGGAGGCGCTGTCCTCCTTCGAGGCCGTGCAAGCCCAACTGCAACAGCTCGACCCGCAAATGATCGAGATCGCCGGACGCCTGCGTCGTCAGCCACCGCAAGTGGCGATGACCGTCGCGCGTGGCAGCTCCGACCACGCGGCGAGCTACTTCGCTTACCTGACCATGCAGCAACTGGGTGTGCCGGTAGCGTCGTTGCCGATGTCGGTGGTGACCATGCAGCAGGCGCCGTTGAAGGTCAGCGGTCAGGTGGCGTTCGCGTTTTCACAATCGGGGCAGAGCCCGGATCTGGTCAACAGCCTGCGTCTGTTGCGCAAGCGTGGCGCGCTGAGCGTGTCGATGGTCAACGCCGCCGATTCGCCACTGGAAGCAGCGTGTGAGTTCAGCGTGCCACTGCTCGCCGGGACTGAAAGCAGCGTCGCCGCGACCAAAAGTTTTATCGCCACCCTCAGCGCCAGCGCCCGTTTGATCGCGCACTGGAAAGAGGACAGCGAATTGCTCGAGGCCGGTAACGCCCTGCCTGAAGGTTTGCGCGACGCGGCGAAACAGGACTGGAGTGTGGCCATCGAAGCGCTGCGTGATTGCGAGCGTTTGATGGTTATTGGCCGTGGTGCCGGTTTCGCCATCGCTCAGGAAGCGGCACTGAAATTCAAGGAAACCTCGGCGATTCAGGCCGAAGCGTTCAGCAGCGCTGAAGTGCGTCACGGCCCGATGGCGTTGATCGACGAACACTATCCGTTGCTGGTTTTCGCACCGCGCGGTGCTGAACAGGCTGGCTTGCTGAGTCTGGCGGCAGAAATGCGTCAACGCGGTGCTCGTGTGTTACTGGCCGCGCCGGATGACATCGCCGAGCGCAACCTGACGCTGACCCGCGCCGAACACCCGGCGCTCGATCCGATTCTGGCGATCCAAAGCTTCTACGTGATGGCGGCAGGTTTGGCCGTGGCCCGTGGCATGGACCCGGATCAGCCGCGCCATCTGAGCAAAGTGACCCGAACGCACTAACACCAGTTGATCGATGCCCGACCCGATCGGCGAACACAAAACCGCTGATTGATGCACAACCCTATCGGCGGACGCAAAAACCGCCGATGGATGCACAACCCCTGTCGGCGGATGCGAAAACCGCTGATTGATGCACGACTCTGTAGGAGCTGCCGCAGGCTGCGATCTTTTGATTTTGATTCACAAAAAACAGGATCAAAAGATCGCAGCCTGCGGCAGCTCCTACAGGGATCAGCGAAATTACTGATGAGACCGAGCCATGCACAACAACAATAATGAGCTGACCCTCAGCGCCCCGCTCAGCGGCCCGGTGCTCACGCTCGCCAAAGTCCCGGACGCGGTGTTCGCCAGCGGCGCCATGGGCGACGGCATTGCCATCGACCCGATCAACGACACCCTGTACTCGCCGTGCGCCGGGGTGATCATCCACGTCGCGCGCACCGGCCATGCACTCACCGTACGCGCCGACAACGGCGCGGAAATCCTCCTGCACCTGGGCCTCGACACCGTTGAACTGAATGGCGAAGGCTTCTCGATGCTGGTCAAGGAAGGCGTCCGCGTGACCAAGGGTCAGCCGTTGTTGCGCTATGACCTGGACAAGGTCGGTCAGCAGTGCAAAAGCCTCGTCAGCCTGTTGATCCTGACCAACAGCCAGGACTTTCAGGTACGCCCGATCACGCTGAAAGCGGTGAAGGTCGGCGAGCCGTTGTTGCACATTGTTGCGCGCAACAGCGTGGCGGCGAATGTTGCGGAAGTCGGCGGACCAGAGGTTCATGGTCATGTGTTGGTGGCTCATCGCGGTGGTTTGCATGCGCGCCCTGCGGCGCTGATTCGGCAGACTGCGCAAGGTTTCAAGAGTCAGTCGCAACTGCACTTCGCCGGTAAATCGGCGCCGTGCAACAGCCTGATCGGTTTGATGGGGCTGGCGGTTGGCGAGCAGGATGAAGTGCAAGTCAGCTGTCAGGGACCGGATGCTGAGGCGGCGTTGCAAGCGTTGCTCACGGCGCTGGCGACAGCCCCGCCGGATGATCATCACGCAGCCGCACCGGTCAGTGTTGCCCCTCTTAAACGCCCGGCCGAGGCAGGTGTGTTGCACGGTGTCTGCGCCGCGCCGGGACTGGTCGGTGGACCGCTGTTCCGTTTGAATGCGATCAGTTTGCCGGCGGATACGGGCGATCATGACCCGCTGCAACAGCAGCAGATTTTTGAATCCGCGCTGACGCAAGTGCGCGACGAAATCGAAGGCACCCTCGCCCAAGCGAAAAAACACAAGAACGCCGACGAAGAAGCAATCTTCGCCGCACACTTGGCGTTGCTGGAAGACCCGGCATTGCTCGACGCGGCACAACAATCCATCGAACAAGGCACTGCGGCGACTCACGCCTGGAGCCAGTCGATTGATGTGCAGTGCGAAGTCCTGCAACACACCGGCAGCGCACTGTTGGCGGAACGCGCCAATGATCTGCGCGACCTGAAACAACGCGTGCTGCGGGTGTTGCTCGGCGAAGCGTGGAATTACGATGTGCCTGCAGGCGCCATTGTCGCGGCGCATGAACTGACGCCGTCGGATCTGCTGCAACTCAGCGCTCAAGGTGTTGCCGGGTTGTGCATGGCCGAGGGTGGCGCGACTTCGCACGTGGCGATTCTCGCTCGCGGCAAAGGCTTGCCGTGCATGGTGGCGCTGGGTTCGGCGCTGCTTGATCAGCCGCAAGGCCAATCAGTAGTGCTCGATGCTGACGGTGGACGTCTCGAACTGGCACCAGATGCTGAACGTTTGGCTGAAGTTCAGCAGGCGCAAATCGATCGCCAGCAACGTCGCGATGCTCAACAGGCCAAAGCTCATCTGCCGGCCGAAACCCGTAATGGCGTGCACATCGAAGTCGTCGCCAATGTCGCCTCCAGCGGCGAAGCGGCGGACGCCTTTGCCAACGGTGCCGATGGCGTCGGTCTGCTACGCACCGAGTTTTTGTTCGTCGACCGGCAGACTGCTCCGGACGTGGAAGAGCAACGCAGCGCCTACCAAGCTGTGATCGATGCGATGGGCGATAAGTCAGTCATCATCCGCACCATCGACGTCGGCGGCGACAAGCAACTCGACTACCTGCCGCTGCCGATCGAAGCCAACCCGGTGCTCGGCCTACGCGGTATTCGTCTGGCTCAGGCCCGCCCGGAGATCCTCGATCAGCAACTGCGCGCGCTGCTGCAAGTCAGCCCGCTGCGTCGCTGCCGAATCCTGTTGCCGATGGTCACCGAAGTCGACGAACTGCTGCACATCCGCCAACGCGTGGATGCGCTATGCCTGGAGATGAACATTGCTCGGCGCCCGGAAATCGGCGTGATGATCGAAGTCCCCGCCGCCGCGCTGCAAGCCGAACAACTCGCCGAACACGCCGACTTCCTCTCGATCGGCACCAACGATTTATCGCAATACACCCTGGCCATGGATCGCGATCATGCCGGTCTTGCTGCCCGCGTCGACGCCCTGCACCCGGCGTTGCTGCGCCTGATCGCGATGACCTGCGAAGGCGCGGCGGTGCACAAGCGTTGGGTCGGCGTCTGCGGCGCCCTCGCCTCTGATCCGCTGGCCACGCCAGTGTTGATCGGTCTGGGCGTCACCGAACTCTCCGTCAGCCCGGTGCAGATCGGCGAGATAAAGGACCGCGTGCGCCAGGTGCACGAAGCCGAATGCCAGCGCCTCAGCCGCGACCTGCTCAAGTTGAGCAGCGCCGCCGCCGTGCGCCACGCCTGTCATCAACATTGGCCTCTGCGCTAACAAAAACAACAAGGACAAACGCCATGTACCAACTCTTTATCGAAGGTCTGCAACGCCTCGGCCGCGCGCTGATGCTGCCGATCGCGATCCTGCCGATTGCCGGCCTGCTGCTGCGGCTGGGTGACACCGACCTGCTGAACATCGCGATCATCCACGATGCCGGCCAGGTGATCTTCGCCAACCTGGCAATGATCTTCGCCATCGGCATCGCCGTCGGTTTCGCCAAGGACAACAACGGCACCGCTGGCCTCGCCGGGGTGATCGGTTATCTGGTGATGATCTCCACACTGAAGGTGCTCGATGCGAGCATCAACATGGGCATGCTCGCCGGCATCGTCAGCGGCCTGATGGCCGGCGCGCTGTACAACCGCTTCAAGGACATCAAGCTGCCGGAGTATCTGGCGTTCTTCGGTGGCCGGCGGTTTGTGCCTATTGTTACCGGGTTTGCAGCGGTCGGTCTGGGCGTGGTGTTCGGCTACATCTGGCCGCCAATCCAGCACGGGATCAACAGCTTCGGTGCCTTGATGATGGAAAGCGGCAGCATCGGCGCGTTCGTGTTTGGCGTGTTCAACCGCCTGCTGATCGTCACCGGCCTGCACCACATCCTCAACAACATGGCGTGGTTCGTGTTCGGCAACTTCACCGATCCAACCACTGGTGCACTTGTGACTGGCGACTTGTCGCGCTACTTCGCCGGCGATCCGAAGGGCGGCCAGTTCATGACCGGCATGTTCCCGGTGATGATCTTCGGCATGCCGGCGGCGTGTCTGGCGATGTATCGCAATGCACTGCCGGAACGCCGCAAAGTCATGGGCGGGATTTTCCTGTCGATGGCACTGACATCGTTTTTGACCGGCGTGACTGAGCCGATCGAATTCGCTTTCATGTTTTTGGCGCCGTTGTTGTTTCTGCTGCATGCGCTGCTGACCGGGTTGTCGATGGCGATTACCAATGCGATGAACATCCATTTGGGCTTCACCTTCTCGGGCGGTTTTATCGACATGATTCTCGGCTGGGGCAAGTCCACCAATGGCTGGCTGGTGGTCCCGGTCGGTCTGGCCTACGCGGTCCTCTACTACTTCATTTTTGATTTCTGCATTCGTCGCTTCAATCTGAAGACGCCGGGGCGTGAGGATGTGGCTGTTTGTGAAAAAGCCGTACTGACTGACAACGAACGGGCCAGTGCTTACATCAAGGCATTGGGCGGTGCGGATAATTTGGTCACCGTTGGCGCCTGCACTACGCGGTTGCGACTGGAGATGGTTGATCGCAACAAAGCTTCGGATGCTGATTTGAAAGCGCTGGGTGCGATGGCGGTGGTGCGTCCGGGTAAAGGTGGCAGTTTGCAGGTGGTTGTCGGGCCGATGGCGGACAGCATTGCGGACGAGATTCGCTTGGCGATGCCGGCGTTGGGGCGCGCGGTTTTGATTGAAACCGCTGCTGTCGCTGATAAGCCGAAAGTTGTGGCCGTTGCCGGTTCCGAGGCGCAGCAATGGCTGAATGCGCTGGGCGGTGGCGACAATGTGCTGCAACTGGATTGCATTGCGATGACACGAATCCGCCTGCAATTGGCGGATGGCAAGGCGTTGTCCGAGGCGCAGTTGAAGGATCTGGGGTGTCACGGTGTCAGCCAGTTGGATGGCGGGGTCTGGCATTTGCTGGTGGGGGATAAGGCCGCGAGCTTGAGCGTGGCACTGGAAAGCCTGGTGAATCGTAGCGAAGTCAGCGCCAAAGTCTGACCCCACACATCACCCATGTAGGAGCTGCCGCAGGCTGCGATCTTTTGATTTTGCTTTTTTACAATCATAAGCAAGAGCAAAAGATCGCAGCCTCGTTTCACTCGACAGCTCCTACAGGGAAGCTATCTATACGAAGAATCAGGCCGTCATCGCTGGCAAGCCAGGCTCCCACAGGTTCTTCACTGTTCTCAAAATTGTGCACGACCTTGTGGGAGCCGGCCTGCTGGCGATGAACGATGACGCGGTCGTCAGGTTTGTGGATCGACTCGATCCAGTGCGCGGTTTACTGCGAGTTCGGCGAGCATGATGATTTGCTGGATGGCCAGTGCCGTGCTGCGTTGCAAGCCGCCGAGTTCGGTTGCGAAGTTGCTGGCCATGGCGTTTGCTGATGCCAACGATTCACAGGCGTGGGCGAGCAGGCTTTCGGTGTCGACGCTGGGGTGGACGAGGAACATCGTGCTCGGTTGTCGGGGTTTGGCGGGTTCGGGGCTGAGGTAGAAATCGAGGGCGCGCTTGATGGCTTCGCGGTTTTTGGCGAGGTCTTCGGCGTGGATGGCGGCTTCGAGTGGGGTAATGGTTTCGGGGGGTGGATCGGGGATTAGTTTGTCCATCGAACAAGTCCTTTTAAGTATTGCAGCCACTTGCTCTCGATCTCACTCGAAGAAGGGTGGCAGCCATGTACGGAGTGAGATTACCGGTAAGGACCCCAAATCCGGCCGGACCGAAGTCCGCCCGCACATAGCCGCCATAAGGAACTGCTGACAGCGTGAGCTGGCCGCAATTATGGGGGCACTTGTCTGGGGATCCAAATCGGGTATCTCACCTCCCGGTCGCTGAATTGGCAGCGACAGGCAAAGACTAGAGAGCGCACGTCCGACGGACAACCTGAAAACTTTGTGGGAAGGTTCTGCTATTTATACACATATCTAAACAGACCAAAGCAAACCCTCACCCTAGCCCTCTCCCAGAGGGAGAGGGGACTGACCGAGGTGTTTGGTGGATGTACGCCGACGTGAAATACCGAGTCGAATTCAGATCCTGAAACAGATCAAAAGCCCCTCACTCTCCCCTCCCCCAGAGGGAGAGGGGACTGACCGAGGTGTTTGGTGGGTGTACGCCGACGTGAAATACCGAGTCGAATTCAGATCTTGAAACAGATCAAAAGCCCCTCACTCTCCCCTCCCCCAGAGGGAGAGGGGACTGACCGAGGTGTTTGGTGGATCTACGCCGACGTGAAATACCGAGTCGAATTCAGATCCTGAAACAGATCAAAAGCCCCTCACTCTCCCCTCCCCCAGAGGGAGAGGGGACTGACCGAGGTGTTTGGTGGATCTACGCCGACGTGAAATACCAAGTCGAACTCAGATCCTGAAACAGATCAAAAGCCCCTCACTCTCCCCTCCCCCAGAGGGAGAGGGGACTGACCGAGGTGTTTGGTGGATCTACGCCGACGTGAAATACCAAGTCGAACTCAGATCCTGAAAAGCCCACAAATCGGCTCCCTCTCCCCCGGGAGAGGGCTGGGGTGAGGGGCGAATCCACTTCAAAACCAAAGCCGAACGCTCCGCGCTCCTCACCACTCAATAGGCCGAGTGTCAGCTCGCCTGCGAACCCCATCGTCTACAAAATCGGGGGCAACAAAAAACCCGCAGACAGTCACTCATCTGCGGGTTTCCTGTTTCAGCAGCAAAAAGATCAGAAATCTTCCAGCCGCCACACTTCATAAGCCGGCGTCTCATAGGGATGGCTCAACTTGAGCGCCGCCACTACAGCAACGATCAACTCATCCGCCACCACCAGCTCAACCTTCCATTCCTCGACCCGCTCAACCTGCCCCGCTTCACCCATAAACGGCTGACTGCCGTGCAAAGGCCGAAATTGACCAGACCCAAGCACCTGCCACGCACAGTGGTCATAGTCACCGATCCGCCCACCACCGGCAGCGAACACGGCCCCTTTGACCACTTCGACATGACTGTCAGGAACAAAAAAGGCGAGCTTGTACACAGGCCTTAGTTCACCCAAACGCGCGCGTTACGGAACATACGCATCCAAGGTGCGTCCTCGTTCCAGTCTTCCGAACGCCACGAGTTCTGCACGGCACGGAACACACGCTCCGGGTGCGGCATCATGATCGTCACGCGGCCGTCACGGCTGGTGAGACCGGTAATCCCGCGCGGCGAACCGTTCGGGTTGGCCGGATAACGCTCGGTGACCTTGCCGCTGTTGTCGACGAAACGCATCGCCACGCAACCGGACAGATCGGCTTCCAGCAGTGCCTCTTCGCTGGAGAACTCGGCGTGACCTTCACCGTGAGCAATGGCGATCGGCATACGCGAACCGGCCATGCCCTGCAGGAAGATCGAGTTCGACTCCTGAATCTGCACCATCGCCACGCGCGCTTCGAACTGCTCGGAGCGGTTACGCACGAAGTGCGGCCAGAACTCGCTGCCCGGGATCAGCTCGTGCAGGTTGGACATCATCTGGCAACCGTTGCACACGCCGAGGGTAAAGCTGTCGTTACGCTCGAAGAAACCCTGGAACGCATCGCGGGCACGGCTGTTGAACAGTGCCGACTTGGCCCAGCCTTCACCGGCGCCGAGAACGTCGCCGTAGGAGAAACCACCGCACGCCACCAGACCTTTGAACTCGTTCAGGTCGACGCGGCCAGCGAGAATGTCGCTCATGTGCACGTCGATTGCGTTGAAACCGGCACGGTCGAACGCAGCCGCCATTTCCACCTGACCGTTGACGCCCTGCTCACGCAGCACGGCAACCTGTGGACGGATGCCCTTCTTGATGTAAGGCGCGGCGATGTCCTGGTTGACGTCGTAGCTGAGCTTGACGCTCAGGCCCGGGTTGTCTTCTTCCAGCAGCACGTCGAACTCTTGCTCGGCGCAGTCGGCGTTGTCGCGCAGACGCTGGATCTGGTAGCTGGTTTCAGCCCAGGTACGTTGCAGCAGACGACGCTGGCCTTCGAACACGGTGTCACCGTTGAAGGTGATGTTGATCTGGCCATTGTTGATCGGCTGACCGATCACAGAAACACAGTCGCCCAGACCGGCCGCGCTGAATTGCGCGAGGATGTCTGGTGTGGCGTCCTGGCGAACCTGGATCACTGCACCCAGTTCTTCGTTGAACAGGATGGCGGCGATGTCGGCGGTGGTTTCAGCCAGACCATCAAGGTTCAGGCTCAGACCGCAATGACCGGCGAAGGCCATTTCCACCACGGAGGTCAGCAGACCACCGTCGGAACGGTCGTGGTACGCCAGCAGGTGACCGTCGGCGTTCAAGCCCTGGATCACCGCGAAGAAGGCTTTCAGGTCTTCGGCGTCATCGACGTCCGGAGCGTGTTTGCCGAGCTTGCCGTGTGTCTGAGCAAGGATCGAAGCACCCATACGGTTCTGCCCGCGACCGAGGTCGATCAGGATCAGGTCGGTGGTGCCCTTGTCCATGCGCAGTTCCGGGGTCAGGGTCTGACGGATGTCAGCCACTGGCGCGAAACCGGTCACGATCAGCGACATCGGCGAGGTCACGGTTTTTTCTTCGCCGTTATCGTTCCAGCGAGTGGCCATGGACATCGAGTCCTTGCCCACCGGAATGGTGATGCCCAGCTCAGGGCACAATTCCATACCGACCGCTTTCACGGTGTCGTACAGACGCGCGTCTTCGCCCGGGTGACCGGCAGCGGACATCCAGTTCGCCGACAGTTTGATGTCGGAGATCTTGTTGATGCGCGACGCGGCGATGTTGGTCAGGGTTTCGCCGATGGCCATGCGGCCCGACGCCGGGGCGTCCAGCAGAGCCAGCGGAGTACGCTCGCCCATCGCCATCGCTTCACCGGTGTAAACGTCGAAGCTGGTCGCGGTGACGGCAACGTCGGCCACCGGAACCTGCCACGGGCCGACCATTTGGTCACGGGCCACGAGGCCGGTGATGGTGCGGTCGCCGATGGTGATCAGGAAGCTTTTGCTCGCCACGGCCGGGTGATGCAGAACGCGTTCGATGGACTCGCTGATGTCGAGGTTCGACGGATCGAAGTCATCGCCCATTTCCGCTTCGCGAACCACCGAGCGGTGCATGCGCGGGGCTTTGCCCAGCAACACTTCCAGTGGCATGTCCACCGGGTTGTTGCCAAAGTGGCTGTCGGTCACGGTCAGTTGCGGTTCAGCGGTGGCTTCACCGACAACGGCAAACGGGCAGCGCTCACGTTCGCAGATCGCCTGGAAGCGCGCGAAGTCTTCAGGGCCGACGGCCAGAACGTAACGTTCCTGGGATTCGTTGGACCAGATTTCGTGCGGGGCCATGCCCGGCTCGTCGTTTGGAATGTTGCGCAGTTCGAAACGGCCACCGCGGTCGCCGTCGTTGACCAGTTCCGGGAAGGCGTTGGACAGACCGCCCGCGCCAACGTCGTGGATGAAGCTGATCGGGTTCTTGTCACCCAGTTGCCAGCAACGATCGATGACTTCCTGGCAACGACGCTCCATTTCAGGGTTTTCACGCTGCACGGAAGCGAAGTCGAGATCCGCCGAGCTGGTGCCGGTGGCCATCGAGGAAGCGGCACCGCCACCCAGACCGATCAACATCGCCGGGCCGCCGAGCACGATCAGCTTGGAGCCAACCAGGATCTCGCCTTTCTTGACGTGTTCTTCGCGGATGTTGCCCATGCCGCCAGCGAGCATGATCGGCTTGTGGTAACCACGAACTTCGTCACCGTGCGGGGTGGTGATCGACTGTTCGAAGGTACGGAAGTAGCCAGTCAGGGCCGGACGGCCGAATTCGTTGTTGAATGCGGCGCCGCCGAGCGGACCTTCGATCATGATGTCCAGCGCGGTGACGATGCGCTCAGGCTTGCCGTACGGCACTTCCCACGGCTGTTCGAAGCCGGGGATCTGCAGGTTCGACACGGTGAAACCGGTGAGGCCAGCCTTTGGCTTGGCGCCACGGCCGGTTGCACCTTCGTCACGGATCTCGCCGCCGGAACCGGTCGATGCGCCCGGGAACGGAGCGATCGCGGTCGGGTGGTTGTGGGTTTCAACCTTCATCAGGATGTGCACCGGCTCCTGCACCGCACCGTACTGGCGGGTCTCAGGGTTCGGGAAGAAACGGCCGGCAACGTTGCCGACGATCACCGAGGCGTTGTCCTTATAAGCCGACAGAACGCCTTCGCTGTGCATCACGTAAGTGTTCTTGATCATGCCGAACAGGCTTTTTTCCTGGTTCTCACCATCAATATCCCAACTGGCGTTGAAGATCTTGTGGCGGCAGTGTTCGGAGTTGGCCTGGGCAAACATCATCAGTTCGATGTCGTGCGGGTTGCGCTTCAAACCGTTGAAGGCGTCGACCAGATAGTCGATCTCGTCTTCGGCCAGAGCCAGGCCCAGCTCGGTGTTGGCTTTTTCCAGCGCGGCGCGACCACCACCGAGGATGTCGATTGCAGTCAGCGGCTTCGGCTCGGCGTGGCTGAACAGACCGGCGGCCTGTTCGAGGTTGGCCAGCACGATCTGCGTCATGCGGTCATGCAGCACGTCGGCGATCTGCTGGGCTTCGGCTTCACTGAACTGACCGGCCACGTAGAAGGCGATACCGCGCTCCAGACGCTGGATCTTGCTCAGGCCGCAGTTGCGGGCAATGTCGCTGGCCTTGCTCGACCATGGCGAGATGGTGCCGAAACGCGGCAACACCAGAAACAGACGACCGGTCGGCTCTTGTACCGGAACGCTTGGGCCGTACTTCAGAAGGCGCGCTAGCACCTGCTGTTCGTCGCCGGTCAGGACGCCGGTGACTTCGGCGAAGTGAGCGAATTCAGCATACAGGCCACTGACAGCTGGAACCTTCTGGCTCAGTTGCTCAAGGAGTTTGCTGTGGCGAAAGGCAGAAAGGGCAGGAGCGCCGCGCAGGATCAACATCTTCGGGACAGCCTCGGGAAGGGGTGTGCTTTGAGGCCGTGCATTCTAGCCTAAACCGCCCCCAACATCACCCGAAACGCTACGCACGGTTGCACTCGGGTATCAATCTGTGTTTCCGACTCCAGAGTCAGGTAAATCGGCTATTTACAGGCTGCTTATTTTTACTGTAACAAAAAGCCGTAAAGGCCCGCTCCTGCGGGGTTTCGTGCAGTTTTGTGATCGCTAGCAGACTGGCCCTGCGCTGTCGAGATATGGCGCTCGCAGCCGTTTGCGTATACTGCGCAGATGTTTTTCCCAACGGCTTTGCGTCCGCGGTACGCCAAATGGCTGATCGCAACCGGACTCTTCCTGATGCTCGGTGGCTGTGTTGATAAACCCAACACACTCGAGCGCGTAAAGGAGGATGGTGTGCTGCGGGTGATTACCCGTAACAGCCCCGCCACCTACTTTCAGGATCGCAGCGGTGAAACCGGCTTCGAATACGAGCTGGTGAAGCGCTTCGCCGACGATTTGGGTGTTGAACTGAAGATCGAGACTGCCGACAACCTCGATGACCTTTTCGACCAGATCGGCAAACCGAACGGCCCGGTGCTGGCCGCCGCCGGTCTGGTCAGCAGCGAACAACGCAAGAAGCAGGTGCGCTTCTCGCACTCCTACCTCGAAGTCACCCCGCAGATCATTTACCGCAATGGCCAGTCGCGGCCGACCGATCCCGGTGATCTGGTCGGCAAGAAGATCATGGTGCTCAAGGGCAGCACCCACGCCGAGCAACTGGCCGAGCTGAAAAAGAAATACCCCGGCATCGAATACGAAGAGTCCGATGCGGTTGAAGTGGTCGACCTGTTGCGCATGGTCGATGAAGGTCAGATCGACCTGACCCTGGTCGATTCCAACGAAGTGGCGATGAACCAGGTGTACTTCACCAACATCCGCGTGGCCTTCGACCTCGGCGATGCGCGCAGCCAGAGCTGGGCCGTTGGCCCGGGCGAAGACAACAGCCTGCTCAACGAGATCAACGCGTATCTGGACAAAGTGCAGAAGAACGGCACCCTGCAACGCCTGAAAGACCGTTACTACGGCCACGTCGATGTCCTCGGCTACATGGGCGCCACCACCTTCGCCCAGCACTTGCAGCAGCGCCTGCCGAAATACGAACAGCACTTCAAGAATTACGCGAAGAAAGAGAAAGTCGACTGGCGCCTGCTCGCGGCCATTGGTTATCAGGAATCGCTGTGGCAACCCACGGTCACCTCGAAGACCGGCGTGCGCGGGCTGATGATGCTCACGCAGAACACCGCACAGGCCATGGGCGTGTCCAACCGCCTCGACCCGAAGCAGAGCATCATGGGCGGCGCCAAGTACCTGGCGTATATGAAGGATCAGCTCGACGATTCAATCAAGGAACCAGACCGTACATGGTTTGCCCTGGCGGCCTACAACGTTGGCAGCGGTCATCTGGATGACGCGCGCAAGCTGACGGCCAAGGAAGGCTTGAACCCGGACAAGTGGCTGGATGTAAAGAAGATCCTGCCGCGTCTGTCGCAGAAGCAGTGGTACAGCAAAACGCGTTACGGCTACGCCCGCGGTGGTGAGCCGGTGCATTTTGTGGCGAACATTCGGCGTTATTACGACATCTTGACTTGGGTGACTCAGCCGCAGCTTGAGGGCGATCAAGTGGCCGAGGGCAATCTGCATGTGCCGGGCATCGACAAGTCAAAACCGGCGCAAGAACCTGCCCCCCTCTAACCAACACCGTAGAACCCATGTGGGAGCGGGCTTGCTCGCGAATGCGTCGTGTCAGTCGACATTATTTTTGACTGATACACCGCGTTCGCGAGCAAGCCCGCTCCCACTTTTGGTGTTGGGTTGATGCTTAAGCTTTGGCAGCAGCCAGAATCAGCGCTTTCATCTCGGACACGGCAGACTTGAAGCCGACGAACAACGCATGCGCCACCAGCGCATGGCCGATGTTCAGTTCATTGATGCCTTTGATCGCCGCCACCGCTTCAACGTTGTGGTAATGCAAACCGTGACCCGCGTTAACGATCAAGCCTTGGGCCAGACCAAACGCCACGCCATCCGCCACACGCTTCAATTCTTCAGCCACTTCAGTCGGGGTTTCGGCATCGGCGTAACGCCCGGTGTGCAACTCGATGGCCGGCGCACCGACGCGCTTCGACGCGGCGATCTGGCGCTCGTCGGCATCGATGAACAGCGACACTTCGCTGCCGATCTTCGACAGACGCTCAACCGCAGCCTTGATCCGTTCTTCCTGCCCCGCTACATCAAGGCCGCCTTCAGTGGTCAGCTCCTGACGGGTTTCCGGTACCAGACAGATATGCGCCGGGCGAATCCGCTCGGCGAACGCCATCATTTCTTCGGTGACGCCCATTTCGAAATTCATGCGGGTTTGCAGCACATCCTTGAGCAGCAGTACATCGCGCTCCTGAATGTGTCGGCGGTCTTCGCGCAGGTGCACGGTGATGCCATCGGCGCCCGCCTCTTCCGCGTCCAGTGCAGCCTTGACCGGATCCGGGTAGCGCGTGCCACGGGCCTGACGCAGGGTGGCGACGTGGTCGATGTTCACGCCAAGAAGAATGCGATTGCTGGTGGTCACGGATGCGCTCCTGAATTGAGAGATTCGGCGCACAGCATACGGGGTGATCAGGGCTTGCGAAACAGTTCGCGACTGACGAGAGGACGACCGCCCAGATGAACGGCCAATGCCTGACGCATCAAGCGCTTGGCGGCGGACAGCGCGCCGGGGGCGGTCCAGTCGGCTTCGGCCATGGCCAGCAACTCAACACCGTTGAACAGGCCGGGCTGCAGCAGGAAAACCCGTTCCAGGCCCGCATCCACTTGCAAACGGTAGAGCCCATCCGGAGCGATGGGCTCGCCGTGAACATCGGTATTCAGTGAAAAGCCGTAACCGAGATCGTCCAATAGTCGCCATTCGAAAGAGCGCAGCAATGGCTCCAGCGGCCGACCTTCAGCCAATGCCAGCAAGGTCGCGGCGTAGTGATCGAATACGCCCGGGTGCGGATCCTCGGCAGGCAGCAAGCGGATCAGCAGCTCATTGAGATAGAGTCCGCTGAACAGCGCCTCACCGTTGAGCCACGCCGAAGTGCCGGCACTTTCCATGCGCCCGACATTCTTCAATTCGCCCTTGCCGCGAAACTCGACTTCCAGCGACACGAATGGCCGCGCCAACGTCCCGGCCTTGCCCCGTGCACTGCGCAACACCGCCCGCAGCCGACCTTGCGGCGTGAGGAAATCGACCAGCGCGCTGGTTTCACGGTAGGCGCGACTGTGCAGGACATAGGCGGGTTGGGCGGGAGGCGGGTTTTGCGACATTGAGTTCTCGATGAAGAAACGCAGTTTTGTAAACAACCCAAAACCAAATGTGGGAGCGGGCTTGCTCGCGAATGCGGTGTAACAGTCAACATCAATGCTGAATGTTACACCGCATTCGCGAGCAAGCCCGCTCCCACAGGGGTTCGCTGGTGTATCAGAAAACCGGGACTGTTACAGGTCGCCGTAACCCAGCGATCGCAGTGCGCGCTCGTCGTCGGACCAGCCGCCCTTCACCTTCACCCACAGGTTGAGCATGATCTTGGAGTCGAACAGCAGCTCCATGTCCTTGCGCGCTTCGGTGCCGATGCGCTTGATACGCTCGCCCTTGTCGCCAATGATGATCTTCTTCTGGCCGTCACGTTCAACGAGGATCAAAGCGTGGATATGCAGGGTCTTGCCCTGCTGCTTGAACTCTTCGATTTCGACGGTGATCTGGTACGGCAGCTCGGCGCCCATCTGGCGCATGATCTTCTCGCGTACCAGTTCGGCGGCGAGGAAACGGCTGCTGCGGTCGGTGATCTGGTCTTCCGGGAAGAAGTGATCGTTCTCCGGCAGGTGATCGGCGATGACTTTTTCCAGCGCGTCGAGGTTGTGCCCATGCTGTGCGGAAATAGGAATGATCTGCGCGTTCGGCAGTTGTTCCTGCAGCCAGCTCAGGTGCGGCATCAGCTCGGCTTTGTCTTCGATGCGATCGGTCTTGTTCAGCGCGACGATCAGCGGGCCGGTCACGTACTGCACGCGCTCCAGCACCATCTGGTCTTCGTCGGTCCACTTGGTGCGGTCGACCACGAAGATCACCACGTCGACGTCTTTCAACGCCGCCGAAGCGGTCTTGTTCATGTAACGGTTCAGGGCCTTTTCGCCACCCTTGTGCATGCCGGGGGTGTCGACGTAGATCGCTTGCACGTCACCCTCGGTCTTGATCCCGAGCATGTTATGGCGAGTGGTCTGCGGCTTGCGCGAAGTGATCGCGAGTTTCTGGCCGAGGATGTGGTTCAACAACGTCGACTTGCCGACGTTGGGACGGCCGACGATGGCAACATAGCCACAGCGAGTTGCGTTTGTATCAGTCATTGCCATTCTCCACGCCCAGGGCAATCAGTGCTGCGGCGGCCGCTACCTGTTCGGCAATACGACGGCTCACACCCTGACCTCGGCTTTTTTCATTCAGTAAGACAACTTCGCACTCGACGAAGAAAATTCGGCAGTGCGGCTCGCCCTGGATATCCACCACTTCGTAGCGTGGCAGATCGCAACCGCGCGATTGCAGGTGTTCCTGCAGACGGGTTTTCGGATCCTTGTTGGTATCGACCAGCGTCAGGCCTTCGAACTCGCCAGCCAGCCAGGCCAGGACGCGTTCGCGTGCCATGTCCATGCCAGCATCGAGATAGATGGCGCCGATCAACGCTTCGAGGGCATCGGCCAGAATCGATTCGCGACGGAAACCGCCGCTCTTCAGTTCACCGGAGCCCAATCGCAGGTAATCGCCCAGGTCGAAACCGCGTGCCAGGACGGCCAGCGTCTCACCTTTCACCAGGCGTGCGCGCAAACGCGACAACTGGCCTTCGCGGGCCAGCGGGAAGCGATCGAAGAGCGCCTCGCCAGCGACGAAGTTGAGGATGGCATCACCGAGGAATTCCAGGCGTTCGTTGTTGCGCCCGGCAAAACTGCGGTGCGTCAGGGCCAGCAGCATCAGCTCCTGATCCTTGAAGGTGTATCCGAGCTGACGCTCGAGACGGCTTAGAGAAACGCTCACGGTTTACCCACGCTGAGTTCGTGGCTGGATTCCACCGCCATCGCCGGGATACGGCGCAGGCCTGGGACAATTAACGCTGTGTTCAAAAATTACATCCTGAATATCGTGGCTTCATGCCCCGGAGCCGATTGTGGTGGCTCCAGAAATGCATTCGGCGCTGTGGTCAACAGCGCCGTGTGTGATTACTTGATCAGGCCAACCCGCGAGAAATTCGGCAGGTGACTGAGTTTCGGTTCCGGCCAGCTCATCCAGACCGCGAAGGCCTTGCCGACGATATTCTGGTCGGGAACCATGCCCAGCAGATCCTTGGGAATGTTCGGATCATCCCAGTAGCGACTGTCGTTCGAATTGTCGCGGTTGTCGCCCATCATGAAGTAGTGCCCGGCAGGCACTGTCCACGAACGATCCGGGGTGGCGCGGTAGCGGCTCATTTCCTTGCGGATCAGGTGCTCTGCGGCGCCGAGTTTTTCTTTGTACAGTTCAGCGCTGCCCAGCGTGCCCGGCTCGGAGCCGACCAGCTGCTCGGCGATCGACTCGCCATTCACAAACAGGTGCTTGTCGGCGGTGTAGCGAATCGTGTCGCCCGGCAGGCCGACTACACGCTTGATGTAGTTGACGTTCGGGTCGCTCGGGTAGCGGAACACCATGACATCGCCGCGCTGCGGATCACCGACTTCGATGATTTTCTTGTCGATAACCGGCAAGCGGATACCGTAGGAAAACTTGTTCACCAGAATGAAGTCGCCAACATCCAGCGTAGGCTTCATCGAGCCGGACGGGATCTGGAACGGCTCCACCAGAAACGAACGCAGCACCAGCACGATGAACAACACCGGAAAAAACGACTTGCCGTACTCAACCAGCAGCGGCTCTTTGTTGAGTTTCTCGACAACCACGACATCAGGCTGACCGACACTGCCCTGATAAGAGGCAATGGCGGCACGCCGACGCGGTGCCAGGATCAACAGATCAAGCAACGCCAACAGGCCGCAGACGAACACGGCGATGACCAGCAACAGCGGGAAATTTAGTGACATAGGACCTAACTATCCAACCTGAGCACTGCAAGGAAGGCTTCTTGTGGAATTTCCACGTTACCGACTTGCTTCATGCGTTTTTTACCGGCCTTTTGCTTCTCGAGCAGTTTCTTCTTACGGCTGACGTCACCACCGTAGCATTTGGCCAATACGTTCTTTCTGAGTGCCTTGACGGTTGTCCGTGCAACGATCTGACCACCAATGGCAGCCTGGATAGCCACGTCGAACATCTGACGAGGAATCAGTTCTTTCATCTTCTCGGTCAACTGGCGACCTTTGTAGTGCGAGTTGTCACGGTGCACGATCAATGCGAGCGCATCGACCTTGTCGCCGTTGATCAGCACGTCCAGTTTCACCAGATTAGCCGATTGGTAGCGATCGAAGTGGTAGTCCAGCGAAGCATAGCCACGGCTGGTGGATTTGAGACGGTCGAAGAAGTCGAGGACCACTTCGTTCATCGGCAAGTCGTAAGTGACCTGCACCTGATTGCCGAGGAACAGCATGTCGACCTGGACGCCACGCTTCTCGATGCACAGGGTGATGACGTTGCCCAGGTGCTCTTGCGGCACGAGGATGTTGGCCCGCACGATCGGCTCGCGCATGTCTTCGACAGACGAGATATCCGGAAGCTTCGACGGGTTGTCGACGTAAATCGTTTCACCGGTTTTCAGCACCAGCTCGAAGATTACCGTCGGTGCCGTGGTGATCAGGTCCAGGTCGTACTCGCGCTCGAGGCGCTCCTGGATGATTTCCATGTGCAACATGCCGAGGAACCCGCAACGGAAGCCGAAGCCCAGTGCGTCGGAGCTCTCCGGGGTGTATTGCAGCGACGAGTCGTTGAGGGTCAGCTTCTGCAGCGCTTCGCGGAAATCCTCGAAGTCGTCGGAGCTGACAGGGAACAGACCGGCGTATACCTGTGGCTGGATGCGTTTGAAGCCGGGCAGCACTTCAACGTCCGGGGTCGAGCTCAGGGTCAGGGTGTCACCGACCGGTGCACCGTGAATGTCCTTGATGCTGGCGATGATGAAGCCCACTTCGCCGGCCTTGAGGTCAACGGTGGCGGTGTGTTTCGGGTTGAATACGCCAACGCTGTCGACCAGGTGGATCTTGCCGGTCGACTTGACGAGGATCTTGTCGCCCTTCTTCACGCGGCCATGACGCACGCGCACCAGGGAGACTACGCCCAGGTAGTTGTCGAACCAGGAGTCGATGATCAACGCTTGCAGCGGATCTTCGATGTTGCCGGTCGGCGCGGGGATGGTCTGCACCAGACGCTCGAGCACTTCGTCGACACCCAGGCCGGTCTTGGCGCTGCAGGTGACGGCGTCGGTGGCGTCGATGCCGATGATCTTCTCGATCTCGTCCTTGACGCGATCGGGATCGGCCTGCGGCAGGTCGATCTTGTTCAGCACCGGCATGACCTCGAGGCCCTGCTCGATGGCGGTGTAGCAGTTGGCCACGGACTGGGCTTCAACACCCTGACCGGCATCGACCACCAGCAAGGCACCTTCACACGCTGCCAGGGAACGGCTGACTTCGTAGGTGAAGTCGACGTGGCCCGGGGTGTCAATGAAGTTCAGCTGGTACTTGATGCCATCTTTGGCCGTGTAATAAAGGGTGACGCTATGGGCCTTGATGGTGATCCCGCGTTCACGCTCCAGATCCATGGAATCCAGTACCTGGGCTTCCATTTCACGTTCGGCCAGGCCGCCGCACATCTGGATGAAGCGATCGGCCAGCGTCGACTTGCCATGGTCAATGTGGGCGATGATGGAGAAATTGCGGATATGACTCAAATCACTCACGGATCAACACTCAAAAAGGCTGCAGGCATAGCCCGCCGAAAAATAGCCGGGAATTGTACCTGATACACGGCGCAAGCGTCACGTTCACCTGTCACCCGGATTGCATGCAAAAACGCCCCGATCTGTCGACCGAGGCGTTTTCGAGATTACAGTGCAGGTAAAAATGCGCGCATCAACCGGCTCTTCGCAGCAGCCAGACACCTGCCAGCGCACAGACACCGGCCGGCACCAGCACCGCAAACAGCGGCGAGAAACCGAACACCAGGCTGGAAGGGCCGAGCAAATCCTGGACAATACGGAAGGTGAAGCCCACCAGCACGCCAGTGAATACGCGCTGCCCCAGCGTTACCGAGCGCAGCGGGCCGAAGATGAAAGAGATCGCCATCAACACCAGCGCGGCCGTCACCAGCGGTTGCAACACCTTGACCCAAAATGCCAGCCAGTAGCGGCCGTTGCTCAGGCCTTGCTCAGCCAGGTAGTGGATATAGCCCCACAGGCCGCTGATCGACAACGATTCCGGCGCCATGACCACAGTGCTGAGCAATTGCGGGCTGAGCGACACGTCCCAACGCTCGGTCGGCGTGTTCACCACTTCGGTGCTGCGCTCGTGGAACATCGTGGTGGTCACGTCGGTCAGCTGCCAGTGATCGCCGTCGAACTCGGCTTTCTTCGAGAAGCTCGAACTCAGCAGATGCCGTTCCTTGTCGAAGTGGTAGCGGGTCACGCCATACAGCAGACCGTTCGGTTGCACGGCGTTGATGTGGATGAACTCCTCACCCTGACGGTGCCACATACCGTGCTTGGCACTTTGCGCATCACCGCTGCCTTGCGCCAGCGAGCGATTGGCCTGAGCCATGCTCTCGGTGGCCGGGGCGACGTATTCGCCGATCAGCACGCCGGCCAGCATCAGTACCAGCATCGGCTTCATGACGGCCCAGACGATGCGGCCAATCGATACGCCAGCGGCACGCATGACCGTCAGCTCACTGCTGCTGGCCAGACTGCCGAGGCCGATCAGGCAGCCGATCAATGCCGCCATCGGCAGCATTTCATAGAGTCGACGTGGCGCGGTCAGCAGAACGAAGCTGAGCACATCGAGCAGCGTGTAGGTATCGCTGACATCGCCCATTTCATCGATAAAGGCAAACAACGTCGCCAGGCCCAGAATGATCGCCAGCACGGCGATGATCGCCATGAACACGCTGCTGCCGATGTAGCGGTCGAGTTTAACCACGAGCCACCTCCAGCGCCGCGCGACGACTGGCCATTTTCAGGCGCAGAGGTTCCCAATAAAGCAGGCCGATGCCGATGATCAGGAAGATCGCATGCACCCACCACAAGCCGAGGGCCGGCGGGATCTTGCCTTTTTCAAGGGCGCCGCGGGCGGCAATCAGGATGGTCAGGTAAGCCATATAAAGAAGAATCGCCGGCAGCAGCTTGAGGAAACGCCCTTGACGCGGGTTCACGCGCGACAGCGGCACCGCCATCAGGGTCACGATAAACACCAGCAGCGGCAGGGACAGACGCCATTGCAGTTCGGTTCTGGAGCGGATGTCGTCGCTGCTCAGCAGCGCTGACGTCGGCATGGCGTCACGGTCGGTGACTTCTTCGCTGACATCCGGCTTGGGCAGCAGCACGCCATAGGTTTCGTAGTGAATGGCGCGGTAATCGGCCTGCCCCGGGCTGCCGTCATAGCGATAGCCGTTATCGAGAATCAGGTAGCGATTGCCGTCGGGACGCACTTCCTGACGCCCCTTCTCGGCCACCAGTACGGAAATCCCGCGGTCCTTCTGATTGGCGCCGAGGTTTTTCTGCGAGATGAATACACTGCCCAGATTGACGCGATCGTCACTCAGGGTTTCGGTGTACGTCACCCGGGTGCCGTCACGCAGTGCCTGGAAGCGGCCCGGCTCGAGGGTGTCGAATTCGGTCAGGGCATCCTGCTTGTTCAGCAGCAACTGAAACTGATTGGCGCCTTGCGGGGCCAGGCCGAGGCTCAGCCACGCCACCACCAGTGCCACCAGCGTTGCCGGAAACAGCGTCATGCGAAACAGCTTCTGCTGGCTCATGCCGGTCGCCGAAAGCACGGTCATTTCGCTTTCCAGGTACAGGCGACCGTATGCCAGCAGGATCCCGAGGAACAGGCCCAGCGGCAGAATCAGTTGCAGGAAACCCGGCAGGCGATAGCCCATGATCAGGAACAGCGAGCCCGGATCGAGCTGGCCGGCAGCGGCCTGAGCAAGGTATTTGATGAAGCGACCGCTCATGATGATGACCAGCAGCACAGCACTCACTGCGCTGAGGGTCAGCAGGACTTCGCGGGACAGATAACGGAAGACGATCAAACCAGACACTCCAGGGTTGTCAGGCTAAGGCGGCCAAACAAGCAAACACATCGACCGGCCCGCAACGCAGAGCCGTCGGAAAAAGATGCGGCATTATCCTGTGATTGAGGTCGCCTGTCACTGCGCACACTCATCCGTGCATGCAATACGTTGAAGATCGTACAACCGAGGGTTGTCAGGCGCGGGGAGCGAGGTTCAAACTGCGGCCCTTGTCGCAGGCTTTGGCCTGCGCCTCTTCTATCTATAAGCAGGCGACTGCGGACACCGTCGAACGCCTGCGTGTTGACCATTCATTCAGGGATCCGGACATGGAACTGGTTGTAAAAAGCGTTAGCCCAGAAACGTTGAAAACCGCCACCCTGGTGGTTGCCGTCGGCGAAGGCCGCAAGCTCGGGGTCGCGGCCAAACTGGTCGACGAGCTGAGCGGTGGCGCCATCAGCGCCGTACTCAAGCGTGGCGATCTGGCTGGCAAGGTCGGTCAAAGCCTGCTGTTGCACAGCCTGCCCAACCTCAAAGCCGAGCGCGTGCTGCTGATCGGCGTGGGCAAGGATGAAGAACTGGGCGACCGTCCGTTCCGCAAAATCGTTGCCGGCATCCTCAATACCCTGAAAGGCCTGAACGGCAGCGACGCCGTGCTGGCGCTGGATGAAATTATTGTTAAAAACCGCGACAGCTACGGCAAAACCCGTCTGCTGGCGGAAACTCTGGTGGACGGCGAATACACCTTCGACCAGTTCAAGAGCCAGAAAGCCGAACCGCGCGCGCTGAAGAAAATCACCCTGCTGACCATCAAGGCGGCGCAAGCCGAAGTGCAACGCGCGGTGAATCACGCCACCGCGATCGCCAACGGCATGGCGTTCACCCGTAACCTGGGCAACCTGCCGCCGAACATCTGCCACCCGACCTTCCTCGGCGAACAAGCCAAGGATCTGGGCAAAGAGTTCAAGGATCTGAAAGTCGAAGTCCTCGACGAGAAGAAGATCAAATCCCTCGGCATGGGCTCGTTCTACGCCGTCGGCCAGGGCAGCGCCCAACCACCGCGCCTGATCGTCATGCAATACAACGGCGGCAAGAAATCCGAGAAGCCATACGCACTGGTTGGTAAAGGCATCACCTTCGACACTGGCGGCATCAGCCTGAAACCGGGCGCCGGCATGGACGAAATGAAGTACGACATGGGCGGCGCCGCCTCCGTCTTCGGCACCCTGCGTGCCGTGCTTGAACTGAAGCTGCCGATCAACCTGGTGTGCATCCTCGCTTGCGCGGAAAACATGCCGAGCGGCAACGCTGCGCGTCCGGGCGACATCGTCACCACCATGAGCGGCCAGACCGTGGAAATCCTCAACACCGACGCCGAAGGCCGTCTGGTGCTGTGCGACGCGCTGACCTACTCCGAGCGCTTCAAGCCACAAGCAGTGATCGACATCGCCACCCTGACCGGCGCTTGCGTGGTTGCTCTGGGCGCGCACACCTCGGGCCTGCTGGGCAATAACGACGAACTGATCGGCCAACTGCTCAGCGCCGGCAAGGCAGCGGACGACCGCGCCTGGCAACTGCCGCTGTTCGATGAGTATCAAGAACAGCTCGACAGCCCGTTCGCCGACATCGCCAACATTGGCGGGCCGAAAGCCGGCACCATCACCGCGGCCTGCTTCCTGTCGCGCTTCACCAAGAACCTCAACTGGGCGCACCTGGACATCGCGGGCACCGCATGGACCAGCGGCGGCAAGGACAAAGGCGCCACCGGCCGTCCGGTGCCTCTGCTGACCCAATACCTGCTGGATCGCGCCAAAGCCTGAAACCGATGACTTGCGGCGGCGCCACTCTCCGGTGGCGCCGCTGGCAACTCAGGAACCGCAATGACCAAAGTCGACTTCTATATCCTGCCCAGCGCCGATCCTTCGGCTCGCCTGGATTTTGCCTGCAAGCTCACCGAGAAAGCCTGGCGCATGGGGCACCGTATCTACCTGCATTGCAGCGACGCGGCCCAGCGTGACGATCTCGATGCGCGCCTGTGGGCGTTCAAGGGTGAAACCTTCGTACCGCATGGTCCGGCTGACAGCGAACCTGATGGTTTGATTGTACTGGGCGTGGGCGATGACTGCGGCCAACACCAGGATTTGCTGGTCAACCTCGATTTGAAAGTCCCGGCCTTCGCTCACAAATTCGCCCGCGTGGCGGAAGTGGTGGTCGAAGACCCGACGATTCGAGCCGCTGCGCGGGACAGTTTTCGCTTCTACCGCGAACAGGGCTATCCTCTGCAAGATCACCGTTTACAGCGACTCTGAGCATTCCAATGGACACTCCGAAACCGCAGCAAAAGCCGACACACCTGCTGGACGATCTCGAATCGATCCGCCAGTTGCTCGGCGACGACAACCTGCAACCACCGCTGTTGACCGACACGGTCGATGAAGGTGAACAGGAACAGATTCCGATGTTGTTCGATCCTGTCGGCAGCGAGCCGCCGGCCGTCGAACCATCACCTGCGCCAGCGCCAATAGCTGCCGCGCCCGTGGCTAAAGGCCCGGACGCCTTGCTTCACCTCGACAGCGAACTGCGCGCCGCCGCGCAATTGATCATGCAAGACGTGATCGACGACTTCGCCCCGCACATCGAAACCGAGATCAAACGCCGCCTCGACGCGCGCATGGAACGCCTCCTCAGCCAATACGAGTAAACGCTCCTGTAGGAGCTGCCGAAGGCTGCGATCTTTTGATTTTGATTTTAAAAACAAGATCAAAAGATCGCAGCCTTCGGCAGCTCCTACATTTACGGCCTCAACCGGGGCCGCCCCGCTCGCCCTCGGCCCCATGCCCCGCTATACTCGTCGGCTTTTCCTGAATTAATGCCAATAGGGTCCCGCCGCGCATGGATAAGACCTACCAGCCGCACGCCATTGAAACTTCCTGGTACAACACCTGGGAGTCCGAGAACTACTTCGCCCCGCAAGGCGCGGGCGACTCCTACACCATCATGATCCCGCCGCCGAACGTCACCGGCAGCCTGCACATGGGTCACGGCTTCAACAACGCGATCATGGACGCCCTGATCCGCTTCCGCCGCATGCAGGGTCGCAACACCCTGTGGCAGCCGGGCACCGACCACGCCGGTATCGCCACGCAGATGCTGGTGGAGCGTCAACTCGAAGCCCAGGGCCAGAATCGCCACGATCTGGGCCGTGAAAAATTCCTCGAGAAAGTCTGGGAATGGAAGGATCAGTCCGGCGGCAACATCAGCCGTCAGATCCGCCGCCTCGGCTCGTCCGTCGACTGGAGCCGCGAGCGCTTCACCATGGACGACGGCCTCTCGGAAGCCGTTAAAGAAGCGTTCGTGCGCCTGCACGAAGACGGTCTGATCTATCGCGGCAAGCGTCTGGTCAACTGGGACACCAAACTGCACACGGCAATTTCCGACCTCGAAGTGGAAAACCACGACGACAAGGGTTTCCTGTGGAACCTGAAGTACCCGCTGGCCGACGGCGCGAAAACCGCTGAAGGCAACGACTTCCTGATCGTCGCGACCACCCGTCCGGAAACCATGCTCGGCGATTCCGCCGTCGCGGTGAACCCGAACGATGAGCGCTACAAATCCCTGATCGGCAAATTTGTCGAGCTGCCGCTGGTTGGCCGCCGCATTCCGATCATTGCCGACGATTATTGCGATCCTGAATTCGGCACCGGCTGCGTGAAAATCACCCCGGCCCACGATTTCAACGACTACGAAGTCGGCAAGCGCCACAACCTGCCGCTGCTGAACATCTTCGACAAGAATGCCAACGTGCTGCCGGCAGCGCAGGTGTTCAACCTCGACGGTACGCTGAACGACAGCATCGACGGCAAGATCCCGGCTGAATACGCCGGTCTTGAGCGTTTTGAAGCGCGCAAGCAGATCGTTGCCGCGTTCGACGCCGCCGGCCTGCTGGTCAGCGTCAACGACCACGCCCTGAAAGTGCCGAAGGGCGATCGCTCCGGCACCATCATCGAGCCGTGGCTGACCGACCAGTGGTACGTGTCGACCAAACCATTGGCCGAGCCTGCGATTGCTGCCGTTGAAGACGGTCGCATCCAGTTCGTGCCGAAGCAGTACGAAAACATGTACTTCTCGTGGATGCGCGACATCCAGGACTGGTGCATCAGCCGTCAGCTGTGGTGGGGCCACCGGATTCCGGCCTGGTACGACGAGTCGGGCAAAGTCTACGTCGGTCGCGACGAAGCCGAAGTGCGTGCCAAGCACAACCTCGGTCCGGACGTGGCGCTGCAACAGGACAACGACGTTCTCGACACCTGGTTCAGTTCGGGTCTGTGGACGTTCTCCACCCTGGGCTGGCCTGAGCAGACCGAGTTCCTGAAGAAATTCCACTCCACCGACGTGCTGGTGACGGGTTTCGACATCATTTTCTTCTGGGTTGCCCGGATGATCATGATGACCATGCACTTGATGAAGAACGAGGACGGCACGCCGCAGGTTCCGTTCAAGACCGTTTATGTGCACGGTCTGGTGCGTGATGGCCAGGGCCAGAAGATGTCCAAGTCCAAGGGCAACGTGCTCGACCCGCTGGACATCATCGACGGTATCGAGCTGGAAGACCTGGTGCAGAAACGCACTTCCGGCCTGATGCAGCCGAAACTGGCGAAGAAGATCGAGAAGCAGACCCGCGACGAGTTCGCCGACGGCATCGCCAGCTACGGCACCGACGCCCTGCGCTTCACCTTCTGCTCGCTGGCCTCGACCGGTCGCGACATCAAGTTCGACATGGGCCGCGTTGAAGGCTATCGCAACTTCTGCAACAAGATCTGGAACGCCGCACGCTACGTCCTGGACAAGGGCGAAGACTGCGGTCAGAACGGCGAAGCCTACGAGCTGTCGCTGGCGGATCGCTGGATCATCTCGCAGCTGCAACGCACCGAAGCCGAAGTGACCCGTCAACTCGACCAGTTCCGTTTCGACCTCGCCGCGCAAGCGCTGTACGAGTTCATCTGGAACCAATACTGCGACTGGTACCTGGAACTGTCCAAGCCAGTGCTGTGGGACGAGAACGCGCCGGTTGAACGTCAGCGCGGCACCCGCCGTACGCTGGTTCGCGTACTGGAAGTGGCATTGCGTCTGGCGCATCCGTTCATGCCGTTCATCACTGAAGAAATCTGGCAGCGCATCGCGCCGCTGGCCGGCATTCAGGGCAAGACGATCATGCTGCAGCCTTGGCCAGTGGCCAATGAAGAGCGCATCGATCCGGCCGCCGAGAACGACATCGAATGGCTGAAGGAACTGATGCTCGGCACGCGTAACATCCGTGGCGAAATGAACATCGGCCCGGGCAAGCCACTGCCGATCTACCTGAAGAACGTCAGCGCTGAAGACCAGCGCCGTCTGACCGAGAACGAAGCGCTGCTGAAGAAACTGGCGCGTCTGGAATCGATCACTGTTCTGAAGGCTGGTGAAGAAGCACCGTTGTCCGCTACCGCTCTGGTTGGCGAGATGGAAGTGCTGGTGCCGATGGCCGGTCTGATCGACAAGGACGCCGAGCTGGCGCGCCTGGACAAGGAAATCCTGCGTCTGCAGGGCGAAGTCCAGCGTGTCGGCGGCAAGCTGTCCAACGCCGGTTTCGTTGACAAGGCTCCGGCCGAAGTCATCGACAAAGAACGCGCCAAACTGGCCGAGGCGGAACAGGCCTTGGGCAAACTGGCCGAGCAGCACGCGCGGATTGCCAGCCTGTAACGGCAAATCGCACTGAAAAAGGGAGGCCCAAGTGGCCTCCCTTTTTCATTCCCGCCACACACTCCCCCCTGTAGGAGCTGCCGAAGGCTGCGATCTTTTGATGTTTTTTTAAATGCCAGATCAAAAGATCGCAGCCTGCGGCAGCTCCTACATGGGTTCGGCGCATAGCTCGTCAATGTGGGACAATACCCGCCACTTTCAGCCATACCCGAATCGACCACGCCCATGAACGCCCCCCGCACACCCAAACCTGCGCGCAAGAAGCCCGACTCCGCGACCCCGGCCAAGACCGTCGAACCGCGTGAAAAGGCCAGCCTGCACCCGCGCAATCGCCATCAGGGTCGTTACGACTTCCCGGCGCTGATCAAGACCACGCCGGAACTGGCGAAGTTCGTGATCATCAACCCGTACGGCAAGGAAAGCATCGACTTCGCCAGCCCCGACGCGGTGCGCGTGTTCAACCGGGCGCTGCTCAAGTCGTTTTATGGCATCCAGCACTGGGACATCCCGGCAGACTACCTCTGCCCGCCTGTTCCGGGCCGTGCCGATTACGTGCATTTCCTCGCTGACCTGCTCGCGAGCATGAACGACGGCAAAGTGCCGCGCGGCGCGATCGTCAACGTGCTCGATATCGGCATGGGCGCCAACTGCGTGTATCCGCTGATCGGCAACAGCGAATACCGCTGGCACTTCCTCGGCTCGGAAATCGACCCGACGGCCGTAGCCGCCGCCCGCGCCATCGTCCAGTCCAACGATCTGAACAAGGTTATCCAGCTGCGCCAGCAGGAAAACCGCAAGCACATCCTGATCGGCTTGCTGGAGCCGGGCGAGCGCTTTGACCTGACCATGTGCAACCCGCCGTTCCACGCCTCGATGGACGAAGCGACCAAGGGCAGCGAGCGCAAATGGCGCGCGCTGGGCCGTGCCGACCCAAAACGCAAACTGCCAGTGCTGAACTTCGGCGGCCAGTCGGCGGAGCTGTGGTGTGAAGGCGGTGAAGCGCGTTTCGTGACGCAATTGATCGCCGAGAGCGCAAACTTCCAGCACAAAGTGCTGTGGTTCAGCACGCTGGTGTCGAAAGCCTCGAACCTGCCAGCCATCGAAACCGCACTGAAAAAGGCCGGCGTGCTGGAAAGCCAGGTGGTGGAGATGTCCCAGGGGCAGAAGCAGAGCCGTTTCGTCGCCTGGACCTTCCAGACCAAGTCCGAACAGCAGATCTGGCGCCGCGAGCGCTGGGTGCGCTAACCCTGCTCGGCCCCGTGTAGGAGCTGCGGCACGCTGCGATCTTTTGATCTTGATTGATTTTTAAACACAAAATCAAAAGATCGCAGCGTGCCGCAGCTCCTACAGGGGTAACGCCTCAAATCGCAGGCACAAAAAAACCGTGCCCGGATCACTCCGGTGCACGGTTTTTTATTGCTGCGTCTTACTTGTTCACAGCGTCGGTCAGGCCTTTGGCCACAACCAGCTTGATCACTTTCTTCGCAGGGATTTCGATGGCAACGCCAGTCGAAGGGTTACGGCCAGTGCGGGCAGGACGCTCGGTCACTTTCAGCTTGCCGATACCTGGCAAGGTGATTTCGCCGCCGTTTTCCAGCTGATCGGCAACGATTTGGCCCAGTTGGTCCAGAGCGTTACGCGCGGTGGTTTTCGGCGCGTCGATAGCTTCAGCGATGTCGGCGATCAGTTGGTCTTTAGTAAGAGCCATGTAGTGTTCCTTCCCTATCAAATTCATATGGATTGCAGAGTGCAGTGTCAGCCATCGAGCCCGATCTTCTGGATCTGGCACCCTCGGCGATAACCACGACGAGTCGGGTTATAGATACCGAAATCAGGGTTTGGTTCGACCTGACAAATGCTGATTGCACGCTTAACGCAGTGACTTCGCGTAAGACCGGGCAAAACTAGCACAGAGACAAGGAAATATCCGCCTCTAGCTACCCATTTGGTCAGCTTTATTGCTCTAAATCGGTAAAAAACTGCATAAGCCCGCTCACACGCCCCGGTTTTGCCCTACACCCCCCCGTTTACGCTGCCGCCAACGCAGTTTCCCGTTTATGTAGGAGCTGCCGCAGGCTGCGATCTTTTGATCTGGCTTTTGAAAAAAACAAGATCAAAAGATCGCAGCCTTCGGCAGCTCCTACAGGGAGCCTCGGCTGGAGATTGCGGTACACTTAGCGCTTTTTCGGGGGAGCCTGCCCTCCTCCCTTCCACCAGCCGAGAAGCCCATGCCGATCCGTCATTGCATCGTCCACCTGATCGACAAAAAACCCGACGGCACGCCCGCTGTTCTGCACGCCCGTGACACGGAACTGGCTGAGTCTGCGGCCATCGAGAACATGCTCGCCGATCTCAACGAGAGCTATAACGCCAAACAGGGCAAGGCCTGGGGTCTGTTTCATCCGGAATCCGGTGCGTTCCCGTTCAGCGGCTGGCTGAAGGAATACATGGAGGGCGGCAAGGACTTCACCGCGTTCAGTAAAGTCGCGGTCGAGCACCTGCAAAAGCTGATGGAGGAGTCGAACCTGTCGGTCGGCGGCCACGTGCTGTTCGCCCACTATCAGCAAGGCATGACCGATTACCTCGCTATCGCCCTGCTGCACCACAGCGAAGGCGTGGCGGTGACCGACGAGCTCGACGTGACCCCGTCGCGTCACCTCGACCTCGGCCAGTTGCACCTGGCGGCGCGGATCAACGTCTCCGAGTGGCAGAACAACAAGCAGTCCAAGCAGTACATCTCGTTCATCAAGGGCAAAAACGGCAAAAAGGTTTCGGAGTACTTCCGCGACTTCATCGGCTGCCAGGAAGGCGTCGACGGCCCGGGCGAGACGCGCACGCTGCTCAAGGCGTTCAGTGATTTCGTCGAGAGCGAAGACCTGCCGGAAGAGTCCGCGCGCGAGAAGACCAAGACCCTGGTCGATTACGCCAGCAGTCAGGCCAAACTCGGCGAACCGATGGGCCTGGAAGAACTCTCCGAGCTGATCGACGAAGAGCGCCCGAAAGCCTTCTACGACCATATCCGCAACAAGGACTACGGCCTGTCGCCAGAGATTCCGGCGGACAAACGCACCCTGAACCAATTCCGCCGTTTCACCGGCCGCGCCGAAGGCCTGTCGATCAGCTTTGAAGCGCACCTGCTCGGCTCGAAGATCGAGTACGACGAAGAGGCTGGCACGTTGGTGATCAAGGGCCTGCCGACGTCGCTGACCGATCAGCTGAAGCGGCGCAACTGATGCTCGGCAATGTGCTGAAGAAGGTTGCTCTGGTTCTGCTGGTGGTTGTGGTCTATCAGAACTGGGGCAAGATCGAGCGGGTGTTCAATCCGTCGCAGATGGTTGCGGAGCAGACGCGGGCGCAGGCCAACGTCGTGCTCTACGCCACCGACTGGTGCGGCTACTGCAAGCAGACCAAGCGCTTTCTCGACAGCAAGGGGATTCCATTCAAGGAATTCGATATCGAGAAGGATGCCCAAGCGCGCAAGGCGTATGAGGCATTGGGTGGGCGCGGGATTCCGTTGATCGACGTCAACGGCACGTTGATTCGCGGGTTTGATCCGGACGAGATTCTCGCCGCTCTGAAATAACAGCAAGATCAAAAGATCGCAGCCTGCGGCAGCTCCTACATGAGACATGTGTAGGAGCTGCCGCAGGCTGCGATCTTTTGCTTTTAGCGAGCCTCGATGCGGAAACCGAAGCGCGGGAAGTGCACATGCACCACGCCGCCACGCTCGTCCTCGCGACGAACGATCAACTCTTCACTACCGGCAAACAGCAACTCACCGACCACCGGATCAACCCCGTAATCCGTCGCGGCGATTGCCACTTGCTGACCTGCCTTGAAACCGTTCGGGTCTATGAACTGCTCATCCGGCAATGCCGCCGGAGTCGCGTTACGCGCCACTTCCAACGCCTCTTCCGAAGTCATCGCACTCGCCGCGCCATGACCGAAGCCCAGTACTCGACTCAACCACGCCGAAACCGCCGGATACTCGTCCACCAGCGGTGCAGTCACGTGCGTGGCCTTGAGGAACCACATTGGATGCGCCAGCGCGAAGTCGGCAATCGACGGCTCGCCAAACAGGAAGTCGCCCTGCTCACGCTGCAGTTGCTGCTCCAGACGCGCCATGATCGTCGGCCATTGGTGCTTGGCCTGTTCGGCGGACAGACGTGTGGCGCTGCCACCCGAGAACAGCCCGGCACGGTCGGCGATAAAAGCCTTGATCGCTTCCGGCGGCAGCTTGGCGAAACGCACGGCGACCGACTCCGGCTGGAAAACCAGGCTCACCGCATGCTGGAACACCACCGAGTCAGCCCACGTGGCAAAACTGGCGGTGGTGAATTCCTGGCCTTCGGGGAAGAACGCCGGCAGCGCTTTTTCTTGTTCCAGACGACGCGCGATCAAAGAAGTGTCGCAATAGATATCAGCGCCGATCTGCAGCACCGGCGTTTTGCGGTAGCCACCGGTCAGCGCAGTCAGATCCGGTTTGGGCATCACTGGCGAGATGTGCACCGAGCGCCAGGACAAGCCTTTGAAACCCAGCAGCAGGCGGGCCTTCTCGGCAAATGGGGAGGTCGGGTAATGATGCAGAATCAACTCGGACATGCTCGGCTCCGCCGCTCAGTTAGTGTGCCGGCAGCTTAGCGTGCATTTGCTTAGCAGCCTACAGATCTGCCTGATGGGAACCCATCAGTCAGATTGATAAGACGCAACCAGGCATTCCTTGGCGCTCTTGCGCAGCTTTTTGATCAGCCGTTCCTGGCGCAAGGCATCGCTCTTGTCGCGGCACAGCTCGGTATAGACCAGCGCCATGGCCGGGCTGGAGAGGAAGAACCGCGCGCCTTTACCGCTCTGGTGCTTGGCAAAACGGCGCACCGGATCGTCACTGATCCCGCAATACAAAGAGCCATTGGCCGCGCGAACGAGGTAGACGAACCAGGATTTGCTCACCGGCTCGGCAACATCGATGGATTTTTCGCTCAGGCTGGTCACTTCGGGATCAGGACGTGTAGGAAACAGGCCGCGATCTTATCAGCGACTGGCCTGAAATGCCTTCAGTCCCTTCAATGCCTGCGCCCGCACGGCATTGCGTACCAGCGGCGTCCAACCGAGCAGCAGGCCTTTGAAACCCAGGGCCTGACGCGACCAGCGCCACAAATCGAAGTGGTCGTGGTGCTCGCAGATCTTGCCGTCACGGAAGACGAAACGGGCCTGGATATCGTTGACCACGACATTGCCGGTCTGGCTGAACAGGTAGGTCGCGACCCAATGGGCGCCGCCGCTGCGCTCATCGGCGCGAACGTTGTCGAAGGTCAGGGAGAAGTCTTTGGCCCGGGTGGTGAGCATGCGCCACATGTCGCCGGCATCGCGCCCGCGCAGTTCGCCGAAGGCCGGATCGCTGAACACCACGTCATCGGTATAGCAGGCAGCCATGGCCTCGGCATCCAGACGTTTGAAGGCTTCGTAGAACCGGGTGATCAACGCGGCGTGGGCTTCACTCATGGGCTATCTCCAAAAGAGGTACAGATTGCCAGCACGATAATCTGCAAACCGCAGAAACACTATCGGCATTCGCCCACCGAATACCAACAACACAAAAAACCCTGTAGGAGCTGCGGAACGCTGCGATCTTTTGATGTTGATTGACCAAGGATCAAGATCAAAAGATCGCAGCGTGCCGCAGCTCCTACAAGGGTCAGATTTTTTCGCTTTGCACTTGCACGTACAGTGCACGGCCGGCGCCGAGGCCGGCGATGATCGCGCCTGTGCCGATGATGCCAAAGATCCAGCCCACCGCATTCCAGCCACCGGTCCAGTCGTGCACGATGCCGACCGCGAACGGCCCCATCGACGCCAGCGTGTAGCCGAAACCCTGGGACATGCTCGACAGGTTCGCCGCAACGTGCGAATCCCGCGAACGCAACACGATCAGGGTCAACGCCAGGCTGAACGTACCGCCCTGCCCCAGACCCAGCAGAATCGCCCAGCCCCACAGCCCGTCGATTGGCGCGTACAGGCAACCGAACAAACCTGCGAGGGTCAATGCCATGACCACGACGATGGCCAGACGCTGATCTTTGCCGCGAGTCGCCAGCCACGGAGCCGCGAGCGAACTGGCGAGCTGGATGATCACCGAACCGGACAACACCAGACCCGCTTGAGTCGGCGTCAGCCCGCGACCGATGAGGATCGACGGCAACCAACCGAACACGATGTACGCCAGCGACGATTGCAGGCCCATGTACAACGTCACCTGCCAGGCCAGCGGATCACGCAACAGACCGCGCACGCGATAGGCAACGTTATGTGCGCCATGTTTCTGCCCGACCTGCGGCAACCAGAACAGCGCCGCAATCAGCGCCGGGATGACCCAGAAGCCCAGGCCGACTGCCCAGCTTCCGCCAAAATGCTCGCTCAATGGCACACTTGATCCCGCGGCCATCGCCGCGCCCAGACACAAGGCCATGGTGTAGACACCCGTCATGGTGCCCGCGTGTTTGGCGAAGTCGCGCTTGACGATGCCCGGCAGCAATACACCGACGATGCCGATACTGGCGCCGCCCAGCACGCTGCCAGCGAACAGGCCGATTTCACCGAAGTTACTGCGCAGGATGATCCCGCCAGCCAGTGTCAGCAGAATCCCCAGCACCACGCGCTCGGCACCGAAACGCCGCGCGAGGATTGGCGCAAGCGGGGCAAACAGCCCCAGGCAAAGTACCGGCAGCGTGGTCAGCAAACCGGCCTGAGCAGCGGACAGACCCAGACTTTTCGAGACGTCACTAAGCAGCGGCGCCATGCTCGACAGTGCCGGACGCAGGTTCAGTGCCACCAGAATCAGCCCCAACAGCAGCAGCCACGGACGGCGCACCAGCGGATGGCTTTGCTGGACTTGCTCGTCATCGGCCTCGGCGTCGATCAGCAGCTCTTCTAGTTCTGCCGTGCGTGTCGGCGCTGTGGTTATCTCGTTGCGGGACATGGATTTCTCGGTTTCAAGGTTCATTGATCAACTGCCTCGACAAGGCTTTGGCCCGTTCCGGGTCGCGTTGTTCGACCGCTTCGAGCAACTCGATGTGCAGGTCGAACACTTCCTGTCGGCGCGGGACGATGTTCAGGGTCTGGCGCAATTGCGCACCGACGACGCTGGAGAAATAGCCATACAACTCGCTGAGCGTCGGGTTGTGTGCGGCGTCGACCAAGCGGCGATGGAACACCAGATCGCAGGCGATGAAGGTATCGAGATCGCCGTGATAGTGGCTGCCGCTGGTGCCGAGCGCTTCACGCAATGCCGCGAGGTCTGCGTCGGTACGGCGTAATGCCGCTAGGCCGATCGCCTCGACTTCGAGGATGTGCCGGGTTTCCCGCGCTTGATCGAGCGAGCAACGCGACAGCGCTTTCAGCGTGTCGAGCGGATCGACCACCGCGCGCAAGTAACTGCCATCGCCCTGGCGAATTTCGATCAATCCGGAAAAGGCCAATACGCGCATGGCTTCACGCACGGTGTTGCGGCTGATGCCCAGCTCGGCGCACAGCTCGGGCTCGGTCGGCAATCGCTCGCCAACCTGCCAGGCGCCGCTGTTGATGCGCTGGCGAAGCTGATCCAGGGCCTGATCAACCAGGGATCGTTTGATGAGTGGAGAAATGTCTGACATAGAGTTCGCCCTTTCATCCAATCATAGGATGAATTTTCCGACATGTTAGTCAGACCCATGTAGGACGGCAACCACCTAGGGTCAAAAGGCGACACATGGAGCAGTATTTTCGATTGGTCAAAATTACCCTTTAAGGGTAATTTCAAGGACAGGGTTTTGGTTTCTTATGGAGAAGAACACGCCCCATTACGACTTGGCGGTGATCAAGGTGGATGTCGTGCGACGCGGCAAAGAAGCCTTCACCCGACGCGCGTTGGAGATTGGCAGGGAAATGGGCATGTCATATGAATCAATGATGCATATCGTCTGCTCGCTTGAGCGGCGCATGCTTTACAAATCCATGACGTCCTACTCCAACCATCGCAACTGGCATGACGTTTATCACACCTCGTTTCGTGGTTTGGAGATTTACATCAAAGTGACTTACTGCTCTAGCGGTGGGCCCCCGGTAATCTCCTTCAAGGAGAAAAACACATGAGCAAAAAACCGTGCATCAGTTGCGGCACAGAAGACGGAATGAGTCATTTTCGAAGTCGCAGTCTCACCGTCAATTACAAACAGTTTTCGCGGCTCGTGCACAATCTTGCCGGTTGGGAGTGCAGGGTGTGCGGTGAAATCATTTTTGACAAGGACACCGACAGCGCTGAACGCTACGTGGACGCCGGGGATCGTTTGCTCGAAGACTCCCTTCGACTTATTGGCGCCGAGATGAAACGCATCCGACTTAAGCTTCATCTCACACAAAGGAACGCGGTGAAGTTGTTATCGGGTGGAGGACACAATGCATTTTCACGCTACGAGCGGGGCGAGCTTTCTCCTCCTCAACCGCTGCTCACCTTGATGCAACTACTGGATCGCCATCCGCATTTGCTGGCCGACGTACAGACAGTCAATCAAGGTAACGATCTCAAGCAGCTAATGGCTGCGCGTTACCCAGAACAGGAACCTGTATTGACCTCCTGACACCGGACAAAATAAACCCGGAACTCAATCCGGGTTTATTTCAGCGCCTGGAGTCGATCAATGCAAAATCTGACTCAAGAACAACTTCGTCCGCTCATTCTGCGGGTTATCGAAGAAGTCATTCGGCGCTGCCTGCTCGACGATCTCGCCCTTGTCCATGAAGATCACGCGATTGGCCACGGTGCGGGCGAAGCCCATTTCGTGGGTTACGCAGAGCATGGTCATGCCGTCTTCAGCCAAGCCGATCATGGTGTCCAGAACCTCTTTCACCATCTCCGGATCGAGCGCTGAAGTCGGTTCATCGAACAGCATGATTTTCGGCTTCATGCACAGGGCGCGGGCAATCGCCACACGCTGCTGCTGACCGCCGGACAGTTGCCCCGGGAATTTGTGCGCCTGCTCCGGAATGCGTACGCGCTCCAGGTAATGCATGGCGATTTCCTCGGCCTTGCGCTTGGGCATCTTGCGTACCCACATCGGCGCCAGGGTGCAGTTCTGCAGAATGGTCAGGTGCGGGAACAGGTTGAAGTGCTGGAACACCATGCCGACTTCACGGCGGATCGCTTCGATCTGCTTGAGGTCGTTGGTCAGTTCCACGCCATCGACAACGATGCGGCCCTGCTGGTGTTCTTCCAGACGATTGAGGCAGCGAATCGTCGTCGATTTGCCGGAACCTGACGGGCCGCACAGAACGATACGCTCGCCCTGTTTGACGTTGAGGTTGATGTCTTTGAGCACGTGGAACTGGCCGTACCACTTGTTGACGCCCTGCATCTGAATAATGCCTTCAGGACCCACAGGCTTTTTGATTGCTTCACTCATTTACAGAACTCCTAACGCTTGTGGCCAGTGTCGAGCTTGCGTTCCAGATGCATGGAATAGCGCGACATACCAAAACAGAAAATCCAGAACACCAGGGCGGCGAACACGTAGCCTTCGGTGGCCATGCCCAGCCATTTCGGATCGGCAGCGGCTTGCTTGACGCTGTTGAGCAGGTCAAAGAGGCCGATGATGATCACAAGGCTGGTGTCCTTGAACAGCGCAATGAAGGTGTTGACGATGCCGGGGATCACCAGCTTCAGGGCTTGCGGCAGAATCACCAGGCCCATCGAACGCCAGTAACCGAGGCCCATCGCTGCGGCCGCTTCGTATTGCCCTTTGGGGATCGCTTGCAGACCGCCGCGCACCACTTCGGCGACATACGCCGACTGGAACAGGATCACCCCGATCAACGCCCGCAGCAGCTTGTCGAAGTTCATGCCTTCAGGCAGGAACAGCGGCAGCATCACCGAAGACATGAACAGCACAGTGATCAACGGCACGCCGCGCCAGAACTCGATGAAGGTCACGCAGACCACCCGAATCGCCGGCATGTTCGAACGACGCCCCAGCGCCAGGACAATCCCCAACGGCAACGCACCGGCGATGCCGACAGTGGCGATTACCAGGGTCAGCATCAGGCCGCCCCACTGGCTGGTCGCCACTTGGGTCAGGCCGAAACCACCGTGCAACAGGGTGAAGGCGATGATCGGGTACAGCACCAGAAAGCTCAGCCCGTAGATCGCTTTATGCGGTACGCGCGAGATGAACAATGGCGCCGCACCGAGGACCGCCAGCCACACGGTCAGGTCGACGCGCCAGCGCAGTTCCGGCGGGTAGTAGCCGTACATGAACTGGCCGAAACGCTGCTGAATGAACACCCAGCAGGCGCCGTCCTTGGTGCAGTCGGCGCGGGTGGTGCCGACCCAGTTGGCGTCGAGAATGGCCCAGCTGAGGATCGGTGGCACAACGAGATAAATCAGATAGAACGCAAACAGTGTCAGCAAGGTGTTGAGCCAGCTGGAAAACATGTTCGCGCGCATCCACGCCACCACGCCGATACTGCTGTTCGGTGGGGGCATGTCGGGTTTGAAAGTATGAGTACTCATGCGCTTTTCCTTACCGCTCGATCAGCGCAATGCGCTTGTTGTACCAGTTCATCAGCAGGGAAATGCTGATACTGATCGCCAGGTACACGCTCATGGTGATGGCTATGACTTCGATGGCCTGCCCGGTCTGGTTGAGCACGGTGCCGGCGAACAGCGAAACCATTTCCGGATAACCGATACCGGCCGCCAGCGAGGAGTTCTTCGCCAGGTTGAGGTATTGGCTGGTCAGCGGCGGAATGATCACGCGCAGGGCTTGCGGAATGATCACCTTGCGCAGAGTCGGGCCGTTGCGCAGGCCGAGCGAACGCGCCGCTTCGGTCTGGCCATGGCTGACCGACTTGATCCCCGAACGTACGATCTCGGCGATAAACGCTGCGGTGTACACGGTCAGGGCCAGGGTCAAGGCAAGCAGCTCCGGGATCAGCACCCAGCCGCCGACGAAGTTGAAGCCCTGCAACTTGGGCATTTCCCAGTGCAGCGGAGCGCCGAAAATCAACGCGCACAAGCTTGGAATCACCAGCAGAATTGCCAGGCCCACCCAGAACTTGTGGAACGGCACACCGGTTTCTTCAAAGCGCTTGGTTGCCCAGCGGTTCATCAGCACGATGCCGATGATCGCCACCACAACACTGATCGCGAACGCCCAGAAACCGTCAGCCATCAGCGCGGCCGGCATGTTCAGGCCACGGCTGCTGACGAAGAAGGTGTCGCCGAAGTTGTGACTGTTGCGCGGCCCCGGCATGGTCAGGAACACCGCGAAGTACCAGAACAGGATTTGCAGCAGCGGCGGAATGTTGCGGAAGACTTCCACGTACACCGTCGCCAGCTTGCTGATGATCCAGTTCTGCGACAGCCGGGCGACACCGATGATGAAGCCGAGGATTGTCGCCAGGATCACGCCGATGACCGTCACCAGCAAGGTGTTGAGCAGACCGATGACAAAGACGCGGGCATAACTGTCCGCTTCGGTGTAGTCGATCAGGTGTTGAGCGATGCCGAAGCCGGCACTGCGCTCGAGAAAACTGAAGCCGGAAGTGATGCCCCGGTGCTGCAGGTTGGTTTGGGTGTTGTCGAACAGGTACCAGCCCATCGAGACCACCGCGACAACGGTGATGATCTGGAATAGCCACGCACGCACTCGTGGATCGCTGAGGCTGAGCCTCTGCTTTGGTGCGCCGATTGAATTTTGCATGAAGTGCCCCGCAAGAAATGGAACAGAACATCACCCGGCGGTTGGCCCGCCGGGCGATAGAACCATTAGCGCACTGGTGGTGCGTACTGAATGCCGCCGTTGTTCCACAGGGCGTTCAGGCCACGGTCGATTTCCAGCGGAGTGCTCTTGCCGAGGTTTTTCTCGAAGATTTCACCGTAGTTGCCGACTTGCTTGACGATCTGTACGACCCAGTCCTTCGGCAGTTTCAAGTCCTTGCCGTATTCACCGTCGCCGCCCAGCAGACGCGCAACGTCCGGGTTCTTGGTGGACTTGGCTTCGGCTTCAACGTTTTTCGAGGTGATGCCGGCTTCTTCAGCGTTGAGCATGGCGTAGCCAACCCAGCGAATGATGGCCAGCCACTCGTCATCGCCGTTACGTACGACCGGGCCCAGTGGTTCCTTGGAAATGGTTTCCGGCAGAACCACGTAGTCCTTCGGCGAGGCCAGCTTGCTGCGCTGGGCGAACAGTTGGGACTTGTCGGAGGTCAGCACGTCGCAACGACCGGATTCCAGCGACTTGGCGCTTTCATCGGAGGTGTCGAAAGTGATCGGGGTGTATTTCAGACCGTTGCCACGGAAGTAGTCGGAAACGTTCAGCTCGGTGGTGGTACCGGCCTGGATGCAGATGGTTGCACCGTCCAGCTCTTTGGCACTCTTCACGCCCAGCTTGTTGTTAACCAGGAAGCCGATGCCGTCGTAGTAGGTAATGAAGCCCGGGAATTTCAGGCCCATGCCCGCATCGCGGGAGCTGGTCATGGTGGTGTTGCGCGACAGGATGTCGATCTCGCCGGATTGCAGCGCGGTGAAGCGCTCCTTGGCGTTCAACTGACTGAACTTGACCTTGGTCGCGTCGCCGAAAACAGCGGCGGCCACAGCGCGGCAGACGTCAGCGTCGATCCCGAGGATCTTGCCGGTAGCGTCCGGAACCGAGAAGCCCGGCAGACCGTCGCTCACGCCACACTGCACGAAACCTTTCTTCTGCACTGCATCCAGGGTTGCACCCGCCTGAGCGAACCCGCTGACACCGAGTACTGTTGCTGCAGTCACGATTGCCAGAGTGGATTTCAACATCTTCATTCAAACCTCCAGTTTTGCTCTTGTTGTGTCGGAGCTTGAGTCCAGTCGCACCCTTTTGAGGCGGTGTTGACCCTAGTTGGCTTTTTATTGGGTCAACCGACGTAAGACCTTCGCTATGAGTCTAGTAGGAGAAAATCCACATCATGGACCACTCACTTCTCACCAATCGGCCGAACGGGCTGTAGCCCTTTCACGTTCGCTGCGCCCGTAACGGCCATTGGCGAACATCCATCACCGGATTCTTTGCAATCCCGTTGCCAGCCGTACACTGATAGTGTTACCGCCGGACGTAGGATCTTTCGTACATTTCCCTCATAGCAAAGCCCGTACCACACCGCTTGCGGAAACGATTCGGCGACAGGTCAATAGCAAAACTTGTAACCTTGCGACATCTTCTTAACGGATCAACCGGACGCGCACGCAAACCACGCACTCAATGAGAGCGTCCGCACACAATTGGAGCAGCCATGACCGAGCCCTTGATTCTTCAGCCTGTTAAGCCCGCAGACGCCTGCGTGATCTGGCTGCACGGCCTCGGCGCCGACCGCTATGACTTCCTGCCGGTGGCCGAGGCCTTGCAGGAAAGCCTGCTGAGCACGCGCTTCGTGCTGCCGCAGGCGCCGACCCTTCCGGTGACGATAAATGGCGGATATGCCATGCCGAGCTGGTACGACATCAAAGCCATGAGCCCGGCGCGAGCGATCGACCGCGATCAGCTGGAAGCGTCCGCCGATCGCATCATTGAATTGATTGAAAACGAGCGCGCCAGCGGAATAGACGCCTCGCGGATTTTCCTCGCCGGGTTTTCCCAGGGTGGCGCGGTGGTGTTGCACACCGCTTTTGTGAAATGGCAGGGACCGTTGGGTGGCGTATTGGCGCTGTCGACGTACGCGCCAACGTTCAGTGATGAGCTGGAGCTTTCAGCCAGCCAGCAGCGCATTCCTGCGATATGCCTGCACGGCCAGTTCGATGGCGTCGTGCAGAACTCGATGGGCCGCAGTGCCTACGAGCATCTGGTGAAGCATGGTGTCACCGTGACATGGCAGGAATACCCAATGGAGCACGAAGTGTTACCCGAAGAAATTCGCGATATCGGCGTGTGGCTGAGCGAACGCCTGCGCTGATTTGCCGGTCAATTCCCGCCCTTTGATCATCCCACTACGCCGCGCCCGTTTCTTGCATTACACTGGCCGGCGTACATTCCTTAACCAATTGATGAGATGACCGTGCTCGAAGCACTCAAGAAGATGTTCGGTAAAAGCGAGGCTGAGCAGCTCGCGCCAGTTCCCAGTGCGCCGTCGCACGCCCCCGGTCATCGCCACGATGCACCCCAGGCCGACCGCCCCGCTGCCGTAGCAGCACCGAAGCAAGAACCGCAACCCGCTCCGGCCGCGCCAATCGCCGCCGAGCCTGCGCGCAGCGAAGAGCCGAAACCGGCCAGACCGCGTCGCGAACCGAAGCCCAAGGCACCGGTTATTCCGTGGAAACTCGAAGATTTCGTCGTCGAGCCACAGGAAGGCAAAACCCGCTTCCACGATTTCAAGCTTTCACCAGAACTGATGCACGCCATTCAGGATCTGGGCTTTCCTTATTGCACGCCGATCCAGGCGCAGGTGCTGGGCTTCACCCTCGCCGGCAAAGACGCCATCGGTCGCGCACAGACCGGCACAGGCAAAACCGCCGCGTTTCTGATCTCGATCATCACCCAGTTGCTGCAAACGCCGCCGCCGAAAGAACGCTACATGGGCGAACCCCGTGCGCTGATCATCGCGCCGACCCGTGAGCTGGTGGTGCAGATTGCCAAGGACGCCGCCGACCTGACCAAGTACACCGGCCTCAACGTCATGACGTTTGTCGGCGGCATGGACTTCGACAAACAGCTCAAGCACCTCGAAGCGCGCCATTGCGACATTCTCGTCGCCACCCCGGGCCGCCTGCTCGACTTCAACCAGCGCGGCGACGTGCACCTGGACATGGTCGAAGTGATGGTGCTGGACGAAGCCGACCGCATGCTCGACATGGGTTTCATCCCGCAAGTGCGGCAGATCATTCGCCAGACCCCGCCGAAGTCCGAGCGTCAGACCTTGCTGTTCTCCGCGACCTTCACCGAAGACGTGATGAACCTCGCCAAGCAGTGGACGACCGATCCGTCCATCGTCGAAATCGAAATCACCAACGTCGCCAACGAAAACGTCGAGCAGCACATCTACGCCGTGGCCGCGGCCGACAAGTACAAATTGCTCTACAACCTGGTCAACGATAATGGCTGGGAGCGGGTGATGGTCTTCGCCAACCGCAAGGACGAAGTCCGTCGCATCGAAGAGCGTCTGGTGCGCGATGGCGTGAATGCTGCGCAGTTGTCCGGCGACGTGCCGCAACACAAACGCATCAAGACCCTCGAAGGCTTCCGCGAAGGCAAGATTCGCGTACTGGTCGCCACCGATGTTGCCGGTCGCGGCATTCACATCGACGGCATCAGCCACGTGATCAACTTCACCTTGCCGGAAGTGCCGGACGACTACGTGCACCGCATCGGCCGTACCGGTCGTGCTGGTGCTGACGGCGTGTCGATCAGCTTCGCCGGTGAAGACGACTCCTACCAGTTGCCGTCCATCGAAGAAAAGCTCGGTCGCAAGATCAGCTGTGAAACGCCGCCAACGCATCTGTTGCGCGCAGTCGAGCGCAAGCGTCCGCAGTAAGCGACGCTTAAAAGAAAAGCGCAGCCGGCAACGGACTGCGCTTTTTTTTCGTCCGGCATTTCATCAGGCGCTTGCGAGAGATAACTAAAAGTCCATAATGGACAAATTAGTTTAGATCAAGACTGCGGAGCCTGACATGTCCAGTACACCCTACGTGATCGACCCACTTCAGGCCCGAGAGCTACTGGCGCGCATCGACGTGCCGCAGATCCTGCGCAAGCTGTTTCGCGACCTCGCCAACGGGAAAGCCGTGCAACCGGCGCAACAACTGGTGGAATTTCCACAGGGTGCCGGCGACTTCATCAATTATCTGGGTGTGCTGGCTGAAGACGGCGTTTACGGCGTGAAGACCTCGCCGTACATCGTGCGCGAGCAAGGCCCGTTGGTGACGGCGTGGACATTGTTGATGTCGATGAAAACCGGCCAGCCATTGCTGCTTTGTGATGCCGGAGAACTGACCATCGCGCGCACGGCGGCGACCACCGCCGTGGCGGTCGACGCCTTGGCTCCGTCGAACGCTAGCCGACTGGCGATCATCGGCAGCGGCAAGGTTGCTCAGGCGCATCTTCATTACGTGAAATCGCTGCGTGACTGGCAGAGCATCAGTGTGTATTCGCCGTCCCTGCTCGAAGACGCTGATACACAGGCACGGTTGAAAACCATCGCTGCCGATCTGAACATCGCCGACAGCCGCGAAGCCGCCCTCGCCGAGGCCGACGTAATCATGCTCTGCACCTCGTCCGCCGGGCCGGTGATCGATCCCGCCGCATTGAACAAACCGGCCCTGATCACCTCGATCAGCACCAACGCCCCCCGTGCCCACGAAGTACCGCCGCAGAGCCTCAACGACATGCAGGTGTTCTGCGACTATCGTCTGACCACACCGGGTTCGGCGGGTGAGATGTTGATCGCGACAGAACAGCATGGCTGGAGCAAGGATTTGATTGTCGCTGACCTCGCTGACCTGCTCAGCGAAAAAGTCCAGCGCCCGGATTACGACCGTCACGTGTTCTTCCGTTCAATCGGCCTGGGCCTGGAAGACATCGCCCTCGCCAATGCGGTTTACCACTTAACCCACTAACACCACAAATCCCCTGTAGGAGCTGCCGAAGGCTGCGATCTTTTGATCTTGATCTTAAAAATCCAGATCAAAAGATCGCAGCCTTCGGCAGCTCCTACAGGGATCGCATTCTGATTGGGGAGTTGCCAATGGCAGATCCCCAGAGAGCCACGATAGCTTTGGAGATCTTCATGAGCCAGGCAGATTTCATCATCATCGGCGGCGGAATTGCCGGCGCTTCCACCGGGTTCTGGCTGTCGCCGCACGGCAAAGTCATCGTGCTCGAACGCGAATCGCACCCCGCCTATCACTCCACCGGACGCTCCGCCGCGTTGTTCACCGCAGCGTACGGCACACCGCAAGTACGCGCCCTGACCCAAGCCAGTCGTGAGTTTTTCGATCATCCACCGGCCGGTTTCTGCGAGCATCCGCTGCTGACTCCGCGCGGTGAAATGACCGTGGATTTCACCAGTGACCCCGCCGAACTCAACAACCAATACCTCAGCGCCAAAGCCACAGTCCCTGAGATGCAGTTGCTCACTGCCGACGAAGCCTGCGCGCGCCTGCCGATCCTGCGTCGGGAAAAAGTCCACGGCGCGATCTACGATCCGAGCGCCAGCGACATCGACACCGACGCCCTGCATCAGGGCTACCTGCGCGGCATCCGACGCAACAACGGTGAAGTCCACACCGATTGCGAAGTGCTCAGCCTCAGCCGTGATGCCGATGGCCTCTGGCACATACAAACCCACGGCCAGACCTTCAGCGCCCCCGTGATCATCAACGCTGCCGGCGCCTGGGCCGACAAGATCGGCGCACTGGCCGGCGCCAGATCGTTGGGCTTGCAACCGAAACGTCGCGCCGCATTCATTTTCGCCGGCCCCGAGGGCGTCGACATTCATCACTGGCCGATGCTGGTCAGCCTCGACGAGTCCTTCTATATGAAGCCCGACGCCGGCATGTTCCTCGGCTCGCCAGCCAACGCCGATCCGGTCGAACCCCACGACGTGCAGCCGGAAGAACTCGACATTGCCATGGGCATCTATCAGATCGAAGAAGCGACCACGCTGACCATCCGCCGGCCGACCCGCACCTGGGCCGGTCTGCGTAGTTTCGTTGCCGACGGTGATTTACTCAGCGGTTTCGATCCGCAGGTGCCGGGGCTGTTCTGGGTCGCCGCGCAAGGTGGTTACGGCATTCAGACCTCGCCGGCGATGGGCCAGGCCAGCGCGGCGCTGGTGCGCGGTCAACCACTGCCCGAGCACTTGCAGCAGTTCGGACTGGACAGCGCCATGCTCTCCCCTGCACGACTCGCCTGATCGTCCATCCGGATGACGCGCCCAACGGATTGCGGCACACTCGCAACGCCTCCTGATCACGGAGGCGTTGACGCTGCCTGGAGCTCCACTGTCATGACCGCCTCTGAACTCGACCCGGCGCTGGATAACTTCCGCGCCATCGCCGACGCCATCGCCACGCTGTTCTTTCCGCACGCCGAAGTGGTGCTGCACGACCTGCGCACGCAGAAGGTCGACTACATCGCCAACAACCTGTCCAAGCGCGAGATCGGTGACGACTCATCGCTGGAGGACATGCTCAGCGAGGATGTCAGCGACCGTAATATCGGCCCGTACGAAAAGCTCAATTGGGACGGTCAGAAGATTCGCAGCCTGAGCACCGTGCTGCGTAACGCCGAAGGTCTGCCGCTGGCGGTGCTGTGCATCAATCTGAATATTTCGCTGTTCGAGAATGCCAAGGCCGCGCTGGACCTGTTCCTCTCGCCGAGCAAACTGATCCCGCAACCGGACTCACTGTTTCGCGATGACTGGCAGGAACGTATCAACACCTTCCTGCACGCCTGGCTGCGGGAACGTCAGTTGAGCCTGAACCTGCTGACCCGCGATCACAAACGTGAGCTGGTGCTGGCGCTGCACGCCGAGGGCGCGTTCAAGGGCAAGAGTGCTTCGAACTATGTGGCCAATGTGCTGAACATGGGGCGGGCGACGGTATACAAACACCTGAAGGAATTGAAAGGCTGAAGATCAACAGATCGCAGCCTGCGGCAGCTCCTACAGGAAAACGCATTCCCCTGTAGGAGCTGCCGCAGGCTGCGATCTTTTCAATCAGTCGCCGTAGATATCGGACTTGAAATACTTCTCGGAAATCTTCTGGTACTCGCCACTCGCGCGAATGCCATCAATGGCGCCGTTCAACTGGCTGACCAATTCGCCATTGCCTTTGCGCACCGCAATCCCCGCGCCCTCGCCCACGTACTTCGGATCCTTCAACTCAGGCCCGACAAACGCATAACCCTTGCCGCGTGGCATCGACAGAAAGTCATTCAGCGGAATGGTGTCGGCGAAAATCGCATCGAGCCGACCCGCCGCCAGATCCATGTAGATCTCTTCGTTGTTGCTGTAGCGCTTGACGTTGATGCCCTTCGGTTCAAACACCTCGGTGGCGTAACGATCGGTGGTGGTCGCGCGCTGCACGCCGACGTTCTTGCCCTTGAGGCTGGCGTATTGATCGTCGACCGTGGCGCCATCCTTCATCACCAGGCGCGACGAAGTGAAGTAATACTTGTGGGTGAAATCCACCGACTTCTTACGGTCTTCGTTGATGGTCATCGATGAAAGCGCCATGTCGATCTTCTTCACTTTCAGCGAAGGAATCAGCCCGTCGAACTCACCTTCGACCCACACGCACTTGACCTTCATCTGCGCGCACAGGGCATTGCCGATGTCGTAGTCGAAACCGACGATTTCACCTTGGTCGGTTTTCGAGGCGAACGGTGGATAAGCGGCTTCGATACCGATGCGCAGGGTTTGCTCGGCGGCGAAAACGCTGGCGCAGGACAACAGGCTGAGGGCCAGACCGGTGATGAGGGGGAGTTTCTTCATGTTCGTTCTCTCGCGGGTTGTTGTTGGTTTGGCAAGAAAGAGCTGAAACGGAGGGGGATGCTTTTTTGTACTTATAAATCCATATTGGACTTATATGTATAGCCCGTCAATTGGGCAAAGAGAGAGGTTTTTGGTGTTGCAGATGAAGCTTTCGCGAGCAGGCTCGCTCCCACAGGTGATCTGAAGCGAACACAATATCTGCGTTCATGAAGATCCAATGTAGGAGCGGGCTTGCTCGCGAAGGCTGACTAAAAGGCGCTACAGGACTTACTTCTTCCAGCGACTCGCAGCTGCATGATCACTGTCCCGCCCCTCAACCCAACGCGGTCCGTCGCTGGTGTTTTCCTTCTTCCAGAACGGCGCACGGGTTTTCAGGTAATCCATGACGAATGCGCAGGCATCGAAAGCGGCCTGACGATGGGCGCTGGCGGCACCGACGAACACAATCGGCTCGCCCGGCTCGAGCGCGCCGATGCGGTGCAACACCTCCAGCTTCAACAGCGGCCAGCGCTGCTCGGCTTCGATGGCGATCTTGCCGAGGGCTCTTTCGGTCATGCCCGGATAGTGTTCGAGGAACATCCCCGCCACATCCAGGCCATCGTTGAAGTCGCGCACGTAACCGACAAAACTCACCACCGCACCGACGCCGACATTGGCCGCGTGCATCGCGTTGACTTCAGCGCCCGGATCGAACGGCGTGGCCTGCACACGAATCGCCATGGCTCAGCCTCCGGTCACGGTAGGAAAGAACGCCACTTCGTCGCCATCGACCACTGGCTCGTCGAGCTGGCAGAGGTCTTCGTTGCGCGCACACATCAGGTTCTGCTCGCTCAGCACCTCGGCGCCGTCACGTTGCGCGAGCAATGCACGCACATCGTCGACGGTGGCGAAATCGCCTTCAACCTTTACCGAATCGATACCCAGCGCTTCACGGTAACGGGCAAAAAACTTCACGGTCAGGTTCATGGCTGCTCCGCTTGAAAATGCCCACTCTTGCCGCCGACCTTCTCCAGCAGGCGCACGCTTTCGATGGTCATGCCACGATCGACGGCTTTGCACATGTCATAGATGGTCAGGGCGGCGACGCTGGCAGCGGTCAGCGCTTCCATTTCGACGCCGGTCTGCCCGGACAGTTTGCAGCGGGCAACGATGCGCACGGTGTCGTCGCCATCAGCGCTGAGCTCGACTTTGACGCCAGTGAGCATCAGCGGGTGGCACAGGGGAATCAGATCGCTGGTTTTCTTCGCCGCCTGAATGCCGGCAATGCGCGCCACGGCGAACACGTCACCCTTGGGGTGGCCGCCGCTGACGATCATCTGCAGGGTTTCGGGGAGCATGCGCACCAGCGCTTGGGCCGTCGCCTCACGGAACGTCACGGCTTTTTCGGTGACGTCGACCATGTTGGCGCGACCTTGGGAATCGAGATGAGTCAGCACGGGATTACTCCTGATCAGGAGCGGGGATTGTAAACCTGCGGGTCAAATTTCCGCATCATAGATTATGAAATCACCACTATCCCTGTGGGAGCGGGCTTGCTCGCGAATGCGGTGTATCAGGCACACATTTGGTGGCTGACACAGCGCATTCGCGAGCAAGCCCGCTCCCACAATGGTTATGCATTTATCCAGAAAAAAACGGGCGGCTTTGCGGCCGCCCGTTTGGTTGTGAAGGGTTACAGATGGGTTTCGGCGTATTCGGCCAGGATCGAGCGAGGCACCCCTTGCAGGGTGATGTGCACACCGTTGGGGAAATCCTTGAAGCGTTCGGTCAGGTAGGTCAGCCCGGAGCTGGTCGCGGACAAGTAAGGGGTGTCGATCTGTGCGAGGTTGCCCAGGCACACCACTTTCGAACCGGCGCCGGCACGGGTGATGATGGTTTTCATCTGGTGCGGCGTGAGGTTCTGGCATTCGTCGATGAGGATCAGGCTCTGCTGGAAGCTGCGACCGCGAATGTAGTTGAGCGATTTGAACTGCAACGGCACTTTGCTGAGGATGTAGTCGACGCTGCCATGGGTGTTTTCATCATCCATGTGCAAGGCTTCGAGGTTGTCGGTGATGGCGCCCAGCCAAGGTTCCATTTTTTCCGCTTCGGTGCCGGGCAGAAAACCGATCTCCTGATCCAGGCCCTGCACGCTACGCGTGGCAATGATGCGCCGATAACGTTTGCTGACCATGGTCTGCTCGATCGCAGCAGCCAGCGCCAGGATGGTTTTACCGGAACCTGCAGCACCCGACAGATTGACCAGGTGGATGTCCGGATCCAGCAGCGCATACAGCGCCAGACTCTGATAGATATCGCGCGGTTTAAGCCCCCACGCTTCCTGGTGCAGCAACGGTTCCTGATGCAGGTCGAGAATCAGCAAACGGTTTTCTTCGATCTCTTTGATCCAGCCGACGAAGCCCTGTTCATCAATGATGAACTCGTTGATGTGCACCGCCGGCAGGTTGTCGATCAGTTGCACCTGGTGCCAGGTGCGGCCATGGTCCTGACGGGTTTCGACCTTGCTCACGCGGTCCCAGAAGGAGCCGGTCATGTTGTGGTAGCCGTTGGGCAGCAGCGATACGTCGTCGACCAGTTGGTCGGTGCTGTAGTCCTCGGCGTCGATGCCACAGGCGCGGGCCTTGAGGCGCATGTTGATGTCTTTGGTCACCAGCACTACCGGTTTTTTCGGGTCGCGGGTGTGCAGATCAATCAACTGGTTGATGATTTTGTTGTCGTTCAGGTGCTCGGGCAGAATCAGGTTCGATTCGGCCTGCTTGCTCATCAGAATTGACAGCAAGCCCTTCGGACCGCCCTTGCCGCGCTGGATCGGCACACCCAGTTCGACATCTTCCGGGGAAGCGTCGCCCAGGGTCTTGTCGATCAGCCGGATGGCCTGACGGCATTCTGCGGCCACGCTGTGATGCCCGCTCTTGAGCTTGTCCAGCTCTTCAAGCACGGTCATCGGGATCGCGACGTGGTGTTCTTCGAAATTCAGCAGGGCGTTTGGATCGTGAATCAATACGTTGGTATCGAGTACATAAAGGATTGGCTGGTTGGAGGAAGGGCTACGTCCGTGATCATCCATACTCGGTCACCTTTGTCAGAGCCAGTAGACGCAATACCTGGGCGGTGCTGCGCCTCGAAGTGACTGCCGAAATCTCACCTGCGGAGATTCAAGTGACTGCAAACAAACGGGTCTTGGAAGACGCCACCTGTGTTGCAGGTTTCGGCGGTCTGTCTTCGTAATACTCCAAAACCGATGACATAAAAAAGTACTTTGACGGTTTTTTTAAGTTTATTTTGCAGAGTGACGAAAAGCCCTTGGCGGACTGCCCAGACCCCGCTAAAGTCGGAAGTCCGCCTGCATCGAATTATTTAAAAAATCCGCCCCAAGCCCAATGTTTCCGGGCTTTCAGCGTTTCTCAGCGAAACGCGTCCTGACAGTCTTCCCAACCGATTCCGCTTTGCGCGGTTTGCGTGATCAGCCACGGTAACGACGTCTTCACCGCGTCCTGCTTCATGTTGAAATTGATCACCCCGTGACGCCACAACAGCATCAGTGTCAGCACCCGTTGTGCACTCGGCGCGCCCTTGAGTTTACCGGCACCGTCCTGGGCATCGATGTCCCACAGCGCCACTTGCAGGCCCTGGGTGTTGAAGAATCCCTGGGCATCATTGCGCCGTTGCCCTTCGGGTGGGCGGAACAGCGGCACGTAATTTTCCGGCAATTTGTTCCTGACCAGATCAGCGCTGCGGCGCACCGAATCCTGCCAGTCCTGCCAATGGCTGTGGGAGCGGAACTCCCAGCCCTGCACGCCGACGCACTGTTTCGAGAAGCCCGTTTGCAGGCTGCTCACCGAGCGTTCGGCCAGCTGCGCCTGAATATCCTTGCCCAGCACAAAGAACGTGCCGCTCAAATTCGACTTGCGCAGATACTCGCTTAACCAGCCGGTGTTGTCCGGTTGCAGGTTGGCGGCGCTGTCGAAAGTCAGCAGAAACAGCCGGTCGTGCATCTCGTCGCCGTTACGCTCGTAGTCGCCGAAACGATCGAATTCGTTGCTGGTCTGCGGCGACAGCGCAGCCTTGCGCATCAATTCGTCGAGATACTGCAAATGGAAGATCCGGCTCGGTTCGGCCCACTTGGTGTAATAGCTGTCGTCGCTGACCACGAACTTGGCAGCCTGCTCGCGCAGGGTCGGCAAGTCTTCAACGAGGAAGCAGAACGAGGCGTCCTGGTCGCAGCTTTGCTGGGCGTAGTTGTAGTTGGCCAACAAGCGCTGCCAGAGGCGCTGACGCAGGTTGTCGATCGCATCGATATTGACCGTGCGCAGGCCCAGACGCTGGGCCAATGCCGCTTCGTCCATCGACTCGGTGCCAAGCAGGCCCCGGGCGAACATGAGGATTTCCGCCCGCGACGCGACGTCGAACAGGGTCGGGCTGGTCAGCTGTTCCGGCCAGGTGCTGCGATCCAGCGTCGCAATATCGCCCGGCGCCGCGACGGCGCCGAAGCTCAACAGCCACGCGGTGAATAAAAGAACAATGCGCAAAGGGGCGTCTCCATAACAAAACCCGCGCGGCACTATATCGCGGGTGGATCAAAAGAAAGATCAAAAGATCGCAGCCTTCGGCAGCTCCTACCTGTGCCTCCATTGAATTCATTGCGATTTCATGTCAACCGCAACCTGTAGGAGCTGTCGAGCTCCAGCGAGGCTGCGATCTTGTTCCATGACACCACCGATCACCTATCACGCTCATAGCTGGAGTCAACACCGACAACCCCCTAGAATCGCCCCCACGATTAAAGGAGACGACTTCATGCTGATGGTGATTTCCCCCGCCAAGACCCTCGATTACGAAACACCGCCGGCGACCCAGCGCTTCACCCAGCCGCAATACCTCGATCACTCGCAGGAACTGATCCAGCAATTGCGCGACCTGACGCCGGCGCAGATCAGCGAGTTGATGCACGTGTCGGACAAGATCGGCGGGCTCAACGCCGCACGTTTCGGCAGCTGGACGCCAGCCTTCACCGCAGAAAACGCCAAGCAGGCGCTGCTCGCGTTCAAGGGCGACGTGTACACCGGTCTCGACGCGCAATCGTTCAGCGAAGCCAACTTCGACTACGCGCAAAAACACCTGCGCATGCTCTCCGGCCTCTACGGCCTGCTGCGCCCGCTCGACCTGATGCAGCCGTATCGCCTGGAAATGGGCACCAAGCTGGCCAACGCCCGTGGCAAAGACCTTTATGCCTTCTGGGGCACGCGTATCAGCGAATGGCTGAACGAAGCGCTGGCCGATCAGGGCGACGATGTGTTGCTCAACCTGGCGTCCAACGAATACTTCTCGGCGGTCAAGCGCACCGCGTTGAACGCGCGGATCATCAACACCGAGTTCAAGGATCAGAAGAACGGCCAGTACAAGATCATCAGCTTCTACGCGAAAAAGGCTCGCGGCCTGATGAGCCGTTTCGTGATCCAGGAAAAAATCAACGATCCAGCCCTGCTCAAGCAGTTCGACGTGCAGGGTTATCGCTACAGCGCCGAGCAGTCGAAACCCGACAATCTGGTGTTTTTGCGTGACCACGCCCCCGAATAAAGCATGCTCAATGCACGACTCTTTTTATATAGAGTCGTGCAGCTCGCACGATGTCAAAAAACCCTCGCCTTATTTCGCCATTTTTATGGCGCCAGAAAATATTCCCTGTCCTTTCTAATTTTAGTTTCACTCGACACTGATCATTTTTTTCAGTAGTGGCACCTAAATTTTTTCACGGTAGTGGCAAAAAACTATCTACTGCGATTATCTCCCTATCTATAAAGGGCGAAATGGAAAGTGCTATCAAATTGAGACCAGTGCCATCTTCAACAATATTTCAAGAAATTTCAGATTGCACGATGAGTGGACAGGAACTATGTCCAAATGCGTAGCTCATACCACCGGTAACGATTCTCGCCGAGTTTGTACGAGATAACTTACGCAGAGCAGATAGCCATGTAACCAAGTTGTCACAGCAACTTGCCTAGATGACTAACTAGTCTCAAAACACAACGAAGGACAGGAGATAGGCACCATTAATATCCCCTACAAGGCCATGGCCGCGCCCCTATAACCGTGCTCGCCTGAGCACCAGACCGCTTGATCCACGGGCTTCTCGCCTGACATCGAGCGCGCAAGACCAATGCACGAGAGTCTTCCCGACAGAAGATCTGCTGCATAACAGGGCAAGTCATAACTATAAGGCCTGGTTGCGCACATCTTGAGTGCACTTATTTAGACACTCGAAACTTTGTATGCCTGCACACGGCATTGTGGCGCCTGTAAGCCGCACTTTCGAGTGCACTAGTGAACGCTGAACACCATTAACTCCGGCCTTCTAAGGCCTGATATATACAGAGGTAATTGCGATGCGCATCAGCATATTTGGTTTGGGTTACGTTGGCGCAGTATGTGCCGGTTGCCTGTCTGCACGGGGCCATGACGTGGTTGGCGTCGATGTTGCCAAAGACAAGATCGACATGATCAACGCTGGCAAATCCCCCATTGTTGAACCGGGCCTGGGCGAACTTCTGCAACAGGGTATCCAGACCGGTCGTCTGCGTGGCACGACCAACTTCGCCGAAGCGATTCGTGACACTGACCTGTCGATGATCTGCGTCGGCACGCCAAGCAAAAAGAACGGCGACCTCGAACTGAATTACATCGAAGCCGTGTGCCGCGAGATCGGTTTTGTTCTGCGTGAAAAAACCACCCGCCACACCATCGTCGTGCGCAGCACTGTGTTGCCGGGCACCGTCGCCAACGTAGTGATCCCGATTCTCGAAGATTGCTCGGGCAAGAAGGCCGGTGTCGACTTCGGCGTCGCGGTCAACCCCGAATTCCTGCGTGAATCCACCGCCATCGCCGACTACGACCTGCCACCGATGACCGTCATCGGCGAGTTCGACAAGGCTTCGGGCGACGTTCTGCAATCGCTGTACGAAGAACTCGACGCACCGATCATCCGCAAGGACATCGCCGTTGCCGAGATGATCAAGTACACCTGCAACGTCTGGCACGCGACCAAAGTGACCTTCGCCAACGAGATCGGCAACATCGCCAAAGCGGTTGGCGTCGATGGCCGTGAAGTGATGGAAGTGGTCTGCCAGGACAAGACCCTCAACCTGTCCCAGTACTACATGCGCCCGGGCTTCGCCTTCGGCGGTTCGTGCCTGCCGAAAGACGTGCGCGCCCTGACCTACCGCGCCGGTTCGCTGGACGTCGAAGCGCCGCTGCTCAACTCGCTGATGCGCAGTAACGAATCGCAAGTGCAAAACGCCTTCGACATCGTTGAAAGCCACGACAAACGCAAAGTCGCTCTGCTCGGCCTGAGCTTCAAAGCCGGCACCGATGACCTGCGCGAAAGCCCGCTGGTGGAACTGGCCGAGATGCTGATCGGCAAGGGTTACGACCTGAGCATCTACGACAGCAACGTCGAGTACGCCCGTGTTCACGGCGCGAACAAGGACTACATCGAGTCGAAAATCCCGCACGTGTCGTCCCTGCTCAACGCGGACTTCGATTCGGTGATCGACAACTCCGACGTGATCATCCTCGGTAACCGCGACGAGAAATTCCGCGCGCTGGCCCAACAAGCGCCGCACGGCAAACAGGTCATCGACCTGGTCGGCTTCATGGCCAAAGCCACCGACACCGGTACGCGTACCGAAGGTATCTGCTGGTAAGGCAGACGTTGCACGGCGCCGCCCTCGCGACGCCGTGCAACAGACCCCAAATGTAGGAGCTGCCGAAGGCTGCGATCTTTTCGGGAACACCAAAATCCCAAGCGAAAGATCAAAAGATCGCAGCCTTCGGCAGCTCCTACATGTCCTTGCAAGTTTTTGTAAGCCTGCCTTAACCCCATCGGGCCCGCCCCGAGATAGAGACGGATGCAGATTATGCACAGGCTAAAACACGGCCTACTTCAGGCCGCCGGTTGGCTGTTTTACCTAAGTTTGTTGATGGGCCTGGCCTTGATGCTGCCCACGTCCACATTCGACTCCGAGTCGAAGGACTTCATTTTCCTGATTGGCGCCGTGGGTATCTGGCGCTACTCGATGGGTGCAACGCACTTTGTGCGCGGCATGATTTTCCTCTACATCGTCTACCCGCACCTGCGCCGCAAAGTGCGCAAGCTGGGTAAGGCTGCAGACCCGTCGCATGTGTTTTTGATGGTCACCAGTTTCCGTATCGACGCGCTGACCACGGCGCAGGTCTACAGCTCGGTGATCCGCGAAGCCATCGACTGCGAACTGCCGACCACCGTGGTCTGCTCCATCGTGGAAATGTCCGATGAGCTGCTGGTCAAGGCGCTGTGGGCGCGGATGAATCCGCCAGAACGCGTCAAACTCGACTTCGTGCGGATTCCCGGCACCGGCAAACGTGATGGCCTCGCCTATGGTTTCCGCGCGATCTCTCGTCACCTGCCGGACGACCGCGCCGTGGTGGCCGTGATCGATGGCGACACCGTGCTCGGCGAAGGCACCGTGCGTAAAACCGTGCCGTGGTTCCAGCTGTTCGGCAACGTCGGCGGCCTGACCACCAACGAGTTCTGCGAAGTGCGCGGCGGCTACATCATGAGCGAATGGCACAAGCTGCGTTTCGCCCAGCGCCACATCAACATGTGCTCGATGGCCCTGTCCAAGCGCGTGCTGACCATGACCGGCCGTATGTCGGTGTTCAAAGCATCAGTGGTGACCAACCCGGAATTCATCGCCGACGTTGAAAGCGACTCGCTGCAACACTGGCGTCTGGGCCGTTTCAAGTTCTTGACCGGCGACGACAAGTCGAGCTGGTTCAGCCTGATGCGCCTCGGCTACGACACCTTCTACGTGCCTGACGCGGCGATCAACACCGTTGAACACCCGCCGGAGAAGAGCTTCATCAAGGCCAGCCGCAAACTGATGTTCCGCTGGTACGGCAACAACCTGCGCCAGAACTCGCGAGCGCTGGGCCTGGGTGTGAAACGCCTCGGCGCCTTCACCTCGGTGGTGCTGTTCGATCAGCGCGTTTCGATGTGGACCTCGCTGCTCGGTCTGACCGTGGCGATCATCGCCAGCTTCAAATACGGCACCGCGTTCATCCTCGTTTACCTGCTGTGGATCGGCATCACCCGCCTGATTCTGACCCTGCTGTTGTCATGCTCCGGTCACCGGATCGGCCCGGCTTATCCAGCGATTCTTTATTACAACCAGATCGTCGGCGCGATGGTGAAGATCTACGTGTTCTTCCGCCTCGACCAACAATCCTGGACGCGCCAACCCACTTCCCTGACCCGTGATCTCGCCAGCTTTCAACGTTGGTTCAACACCTGGTCGTCTCGGACCATGACCTTCTCCGCCGGCAGCATTTTTGTCGCCGTGCTGCTGATGATGGTCTGACCCGCCCCTATTGAATTAACAAGGAAATCGCCCCTATGAATACCGCCGTGAACGTCAACGTAGTGCATGAATCCGAAGCCCAGCGCCAACACGCCCGCGTGAAAATCCCGGCCAAACTGCGCTTCTTCGGCCCTGACCGGACACCGGTCGAAGCGCGGGTCATCGACCTGTCTGCCGGTGGTCTGGCGTTCAACGCCGGGCAAATGCCGCTGACCCTTGGCGAGGTGTACAAGGCGCGTCTGCAATTCGTCATCGACAACCTCGGCCTGGCCATGGACGTTGAACTGCAAGTGCGTTCCTACGACCGCCAGACCGGCCGTGTTGGTTGCCAGTTCCAGAACCTCGAGCAGCAGGACATTTCCACCCTGCGCCACCTGATCACCTCGCACCTGGCCGGCGACATCGTCAGCATCGGCGAAGTGCTGGCGACCCTGCAGCGCGACAATTTCACCAAGGCGCGCAAGGTCAAGGACGGTGGCTCCGGCATGACCCCGTTCGGTCGTTTGAAGGCAGTGACCTTCAGCGCCGGCGTGTTTGTCGTCGGTCTGGTTGCGGCGGGCTTCATTTTCAAATCGGTGTACGGCATGTACTTCGTCAGCCACGCGCAGGCTGGCCTCGTCAGCGTGCCGGGGATGAACATCACCATGCCGCGCGACGGCACCGTGCAGAGCCTGATCAAGTCCGACGGCGTCGCAGCGAAAGGCGCGCCACTGGCGACCTTCAGCACCAGCATGCTCGACGTGCTCAAGGGGCATCTGGACGAAGACCAACTGGCCCCGGCCAAGGTTGAAGAACTCTTTGGCAAGCAAATGACCGGCACCCTGACTTCGCCGTGCGATTGCACCGTGGCTCAGCAACTGGTGGCTGACGGTCAGTACGCGAGCAAGGGCGATGTGATCTTCCAGTTGGTACCGCGCAACACCCAGGCCACCGTTGATGCCCGCTTCTCTTATCGCCAGTTCGGCGACGTGCGTCCGGGTACCCCGGTGAGCTTCCAGATCGCCGGCGAAGACAAGACCCGCACCGGCAAGATCGTCAGCAGCACCAGCCTGAAAAGCGCCGACCTGTCCTCCGACATCCGCGTGCAGATCCAGCCAGACGAGCCGCTCGACAGCAGCTTCGCCGGCCGCCCGGTGGAAGTGAACAGCGACCGTGGCCCGAACCTGAACTGGCTGATCGACAAAGCCATGGCTGCCGGTCTTTAAGTCGAGGACATGCCTGTGACTATTCCTATCTTGAACACTCCGCCGACCCTGTGGGAGCGAGCCTGCTCGCGAAAGGGTCAGCACGGTTTGTCTGATGTACCGAGTCGACTGCTTCGCGAGCAGGCTCGCTCCCACATGGGACTAGTGGTGTGCTCGCTGGCTTTGGCAGTCAGTCTCGCCGGTTGCGCCGGCCTGCCCGATCAGCGTCTGGCCAACGAAGCGCTGAAACGTGGCGACACCGCCACCGCCGCGCAGAACTATCAGCAACTGGCCGACCTCGGTTACAGCGAGGCGCAAGTCGGCCTCGCCGATATCCAGGTCGACAGCCGTGACCCTGAGCAAATGAAACAGGCCGAAGCGACTTATCGTGCAGCGGCCAGTGTTTCGCCGCGTGCCCAGGCGCGTCTCGGTCGCTTGCTGGTGGCCAAACCGGGTTCCACCGAAGCCGAGCACCACGAAGCCGAAAGCCTGCTGAAAAAAGCCGCCGCCAATGGCGAAGGCAACACGTTGATCCCGCTGGCGATGCTCTACCTGCAATACCCGCACAGCTTCCCCAACATCAACGCGCAGCAGCAGATCGATCAGTGGCGCAAATCCGGTTACCCGGAAGCGGGTCTGGCCCAGGTGCTGCTGTATCGCACCCAAGGCACCTACGACCAGCATCTGGATGACGTGGAAAAAATCTGCAAAGCCGCGCTCAACACCACCGACATCTGCTACGTCGAACTGGCCACCGTTTACCAGAAACGCGCCCAGCCTGAGCAACAAGCCGAGCTGATCAAGCAACTGCAGGCCGGTCACGCCCGTGGCACCGTCACCGCGCAGCGCGTCGATTCCGTGGCCCGCGTACTGGCCGACTCGACCCTGGGCAAGACCGATGAGAAAACCGCGCAGTCGTTGCTTGAGCCGATCGCTCCGGGCTACCCGGCATCGTGGGTGACCCTCGCGCAGTTGCTCTACGACTATCCCGAACTGGGCGACGTCGATCAGATGATGAAGTACCTCGACAACGGCCGCGCCGCCGATCAACCGCGCGCCGAGCTGTTGCTGGGCAAGCTCTACTACGAAGGAAAAATGGTTCCGGCCGACGCCAAAGTCGCCGAAGAACATTTCCAGAAAGCCGTTGGCCGCGAAGTCGCCGCCGACTACTACCTCGGCCAGATCTATCGCCGTGGCTACCTCGGCAAGGTCTACCCGCAGAAGGCTCTCGACCACTTGCTGACCGCTGCACGCAACGGCCAGAACAGCGCCGACTTCGCCATCGCCCAACTGTTCTCCCAAGGCAAGGGCACCAAGCCCGATCCGCTCAACGCCTACGTGTTCAGCCAATTGGCCAAGGCGCAAAACACCCCGCAAGCCGATGAGCTGGCGACCACCCTCGCCGCGCAACTGCCGCCCGAGCGTCTGGCCGAAGCCCAGCGTCTGCTGCAACAGGAGCAAGCCAGCCGTGGCGCTCTGAACCAGAACACGCTGCAACTGCACGCCCTGCAAGAAGAAGACGGCGAGGAAAAATTATGAAGTTGAATCCATTCGTGAAGGCCGGTATTGGCCTCACCTTCGCGCTGATCTGGTCTTGCCCGACACTGGCCGCGATGACTGAAACCAAGAACTTCGGCCTCGAAGTGAAAGTCACCGGCCAGTCCGAAGACGACCGTGACCTCGGCACCGCCAGCGGTGGCGACGTCAACGGCGTCGGCCTCGACCTGCGTCCGTGGATCTACGGCGAAAGCGGCGCGTGGAGCGCCTACGCCATGGGCCAGGCCGTGACCTCGACCGACATCATTGAAACCGACACCCTGCAACAATCCGACGGTGCACAAACCACCGATAGCGGTGATCGTGAAACCAAGAAAAACTACCTGGCAATGCGCGAGTTCTGGGTCGGCTACAGCGGCTTCACGCCCTACCCCGGCGAGATCCTCAAGCTCGGTCGTCAACGTCTGCGCAATGACGACGGCCAATGGCGCGATACCAACATCGAAGCGCTGAACTGGACCTTCGACACCACCCTGCTGCGCGCCAACGCCGGTGTCGCCGAACGCTTCAGCGAATACCGCACCGACTTGAAAGAGCTGGCGCCGAAAGACAAGGATCGCCTGCACGCCTACGCCGATGCCGCTTACCAGTGGACGCCGGGGCAATGGGTCGGGATTCGCGGTCACCACACCCACGATGACGGCAAACTCGATTACGCCGAACCGGGTGTACCGCGCGACTCACTGGATAAAACCCAGAACGGCGACATCAGCTGGCTCGGCCTCACCGCTGACAGCGACGCCTACAACTGGCGCAACACCAACACCGTCAACTACTGGGGCAGCATCACCGGCATGAGCGGCGACCGCGACTCGGTCAACGCGCTGAACGCCGATGGTTCGCGCCCGGCGCAAGCCAAGCGCAGCGATGACGTCAACGGTTGGGCCACTGACATTGGTGTGCGCCTGCGCCTTGATCCGCAATGGCAAGTCGGCGGTGCGTATGCCCGCGCCAGCGCCGATTACGAGCAGAACGGTCTGGAGAGCAACCGCTCAAACTACACCGGTACCCGTTCGCGCGTTCACCGTTTCGGTGAAGCCTTCCGTGGCGAAATGAACAACATGCAGACCGCGACCCTGTTCGGTTCGTGGATGGTCAACGACGAGTACGACGCCAGCCTGATCTATCACAAGTTCTGGCGTGTCGACGGCAACAAACCGGTGGGCAGCAACGGCATCAACGCCGTGGAAAACAACACCGACGACGCCACCGGCGCAATCCTGTCCAGCACCTCGCTGCCGCTTGAAGACGGCAACAAGGACCTCGGTCAGGAAATGGATCTGGTCGTCACCAAGTACTTCAAGCAAGGCCTGTTGCCGGCGGCGTTGAGCCAGTCGATCGATGAGCCTTCGGCCCTCGTGCGCTTCCGTGGCGGTGTGTTCAAACCGGGCGATGCCTACGGCAAGCAGGTTGATTCGTACATGCACCGCGCGTTCATCGACGTGATCTGGCGCTTCTGATGCAAACCGCCAAGGGAGTGCCCGACATGATCAGCACCAGGACAGGCTCACTCAGCCTGCTGGCCGGCGCGATGCTGCTGGCCAGCGCCGGCGCCTTCGCCAATGTGGAGCCAACGGCGCCACAACCGGCCAAGCAAGCCACCGTGGCCAAAGAGCTGCAGCAAGCCAAGACCTACACCGTCAGCAGCGCGCCGACCGAGGCGCTGCAACTGGCCAAGCCGAAACTGCCTGACCTTTCCGGCTTCACTGCCGAAGCCGCTGCGGCGAAAATCGTCCGTAGCAAACCAGGCAAGATCAGCGTGCGCCGGATGATGCAGGAAGACGCCCTGAAGGACTTCATCGGCGGCGACAACAAGATGGCCGAATGGGTGGTGCGTCAGCACGGCATCCCGCAGGCGATCTTCGTCGACGACGGCTACCTGAACCTCAAGGATCTGGCGAAGAAACTGCCCAAGCAGTACTTCAGCGAGACCTCGCCGGGCGTGTATTTGTCGAAGCTGCCGATCGTTGTCGGCCGCAAAGGCATCCTCGAAATCGACGGCCAGACTCAGGAATTGCGCCTGTCGCAAGAGGCCGGTTCGTTCCTGGTCAACGACGGTCAGCTGTTTGTGCGTGACACCAAAATCACTGGCTGGCGCGAGAAGGACAACGGCCCGGCGACCTTCCGTTCGCCGAAGGAATTCCGTCCATTCCTGCTCGCCTGGGGCGGCACCGAGACCTACATCGTCAACAGCAAAATGGCCAGCTTCGGCTACGCCAACAGTAAGTCGTACGGCGTGAGTATTTCCCAGTACACGCCGAACATGGCCAAGGTGCTCAAGCGTCCTGAACCGACTGGCTGGATCGTCGGCTCCGAGTTCTCCGACATGTGGTACGGCTTCTACTGCTACGAGACCCGCGACTTCGTGGTCAAGGGCAACACCTACAAAGACAACATCGTTTACGGCATCGACCCGCACGACCGTTCCCACGGCCTGATCATTGCCGAGAACACCGTGCACGGTACGAAGAAGAAGCACGGGATCATTATTTCCCGTGAGGTCAACGACAGCTTCATCTTCAACAACAAGAGCTTCGACAACCACCTCTCGGGCCTGGTGATCGACCGTAACAGCGTCAACAACGTCATTGCCTACAACGAGATCTACAAGAACCACACTGACGGCATCACCCTCTACGAGTCCGCCGACAACCTGCTGTGGGGCAACAAGGTCATCAGCAACAAGCGCCACGGCATCCGCATTCGTAACAGCGTGAACATTCGCCTCTACGAAAACGTCGCCATGGCCAACGGCTTGACCGGCGTCTACGGCCACATCAAGGACCTGAGCGACACCGACCGTGACATCAAGCTCGATCCGTTCGATGCGCAGGTGTCGCTGATCGTCGTTGGCGGTGAGCTGGCGGCCAATGGCAGCGGCCCGCTGTCGATCGATTCACCGTTGAGTGTCGAGCTGTATCGCGTGTCGATGCTGGCGCCGACCAAATCCAGCGGCATCAGCTTCAACGGCATCCTCGGCGAGCGCCAGGATGAAATTCTCGATCTGCTGGTGCGCCAGCAGAAAGCCGTGCTGATCGACCCTGTCGAACGCCAGACCGAAATGCAGGACTGAGGATAATTTTATGCACCCACACTTGATCAGATTACTCAGCCTGTCGGCCCTGACCGTGGGCATTCTCGCGGCCAGCAACGTCGCCCGCGCCGATGAAGGCGCCGCTGCGACACCGCCGAAGTTCAGCGCCGAACCGTGCTGCAACCTGTGCCCGGCTGCGCATGACGCGAAGAACTACACCACGCGCTATCAGCAGAACTTCACCACGCTGGTGCAGGCGCAAGGCGACTGGTTGTTCCGCACTCAGGAAGATCTGCGCACCGAGTTCAACACCAGCCCGGCCGGCTACAAACGCCTGCAACAACTGCACGATGCGTTCAAGGCCAAAGGCGTTGAGCTGGTGATCGTTTACCAGCCGACCCGTGGCCTGGTGAATCGCAACAAGCTCAACCCGCAGGAAAAAGCCGCGTTCGATTACGAGAAAGCGCTGGGCAACTACAAGACCATGCTCGGCCGTTTCGCCAAGATGGGTTACGTCGTGCCAGACCTGTCGCCGCTGACCAACGAATCGCTGCCGGACACCCTGCCCGCCCACGATTTCTACTTCCGTGGCGACCAACACTGGACGCCATACGGCGCACAGCGCACGGCGAAAATCGTCGCCGAGAAGGTCAAGCAGATCCCGGCCTTCGCCGACGTGCCCAAGCGTGAATTCGAAACCAAGCGTTCCGGGCGCATGGGCAAAACCGGCACCCTGCACAACATGGCCGGGCAACTGTGCGGCACCAGTTACGCGATTCAGTACATGGACCAGTTCACCACCGAGCCTAAGGGTGAAGCGGGTGACGGCGATCTGTTCGGTGATTCCGGCAATCCACAAATTACCTTGGTCGGCACCTCGCACAGCGGCAAGAACTACAACTTCGCCGGCTTCCTCGAAGAAGCCATCGGCGCCGACATTCTCAACGTCGCCTTCCCCGGCGGCGGTCTGGAAGGTTCGATGTTGCAGTACCTGGGCAGCGACGAATTCCAGAAGACTCCGCCGAAAATCCTCATCTGGGAATTCTCGCCGCTGTACCGCCTCGACCAGGAAACCATCTATCGCCAGATGATGTCTCTTCTCGACAACGGCTGCGAAGGCAAAGACGCACAGATGACTGCGAGCACCACGCTCAAGCCTGGCGGCAAACAAGAACTGCTGGTCAACAGCAAGAACCTGAACCTGCAGAACAGCAGCCATCAGGTCGATATCCGCTTCGCCGACCCTTCGGTGAAAACCCTGCAAGCCACCCTCTGGTACATGAACGGTCGCCACGAGGACATCAAGATAGAGAAACCGGAAACCTCCGACACCGACGGTCGTTTCGCCTTTGAGCTGCGCACGGACGAAGACTGGGCCTCGCAAAACCTGCTGGCGGTCGAAGTCCAGGGTCCGGAAGCGGGCACCGCGCCTCAGAAAGTCGAAGCGAAAATCTGCAAACGCAACGTATTCCCGGGTGCTGGGCAACAAACCGCTCAGGTCGGGCAATGAGGTCTGCTATGCGAAATCCGAAATTGAAATCTTTTCTGGCACCGACGCTGCTGAGCCTGGCGATGTTCGCCGGGGCGACTCAGGCCGCCGCGCCACTGCGTCCACCACAGGGCTATTTTGCGCCTGTGGATAAATTCAAGACCGGGGACAACAGCGAAGGCTGCGATGCGATGCCGGCGCCGTACACCGGGCCGCTGCAATTTCGCAGCAAATACGAAGGATCGGACAAGGCGCGTTCGACGCTGAACGTGCAGTCGGAAAAAGCCTTCCGCGACACCACCAAAGACATCACCACGCTCGAACGCGGCACCGCCAAACGGGTGATGCAGTTCATGCGCGACGGTCGTCCGGAGCAGCTAGATTGCACGCTGAACTGGCTGACCGCGTGGGCAAAGGCCGATGCGTTGATGTCGAAAGACTTCAACCACACCGGCAAGTCGATGCGCAAATGGGCGCTGGGTAGCATGGCCTCTTCGTACATTCGCCTGAAGTTCTCCGACTCGCATCCGCTGGCGCAGCATCAGCAGGAAGCGCAGGTGATCGAAGCGTGGTTCAGCAAAATGGCCGACCAGGTGGTCAGCGATTGGGACAACCTGCCGCTGGAAAAAACCAACAACCACTCGTACTGGGCCGCCTGGTCGGTGATGGCGACCTCGGTCGCGACCAACCGCCGCGACCTGTTTGACTGGGCGGTGAAGGAATACAAGGTCGGCGCCAATCAAGTCGATGCCGACGGTTTCCTGCCGAACGAACTCAAGCGCCAGCAACGCGCCCTCGCCTATCACAACTACGCGCTGCCGCCGCTGGCGATGATCGCCAGTTTTGCCCAGGTCAACGGTGTTGATTTGCGTCAGGAGAACAATGGTGCGCTGAAACGCCTGGGTGATCGGGTGTTGTCGGGGGTGAAAGACCCGGATGAATTCGAGAAGAAGAACGGCAAAGAGCAGGACATGACCGACTTGAAAGAGGACATGAAATTCGCCTGGCTCGAACCGTTCTGCACGCTCTACACCTGTGCGCCGGATGTCATCGAGAAGAAGCATGGCATGCAGCCGTTCAAAACCTTCCGCCTCGGAGGCGACCTGACCAAGGTCTACGACCCGTCCCATGAAAAGGGCAACAAAGGTTCATGAAGCAAAAGCCCCTCACCCTAACCCTCTCCCGGAGGGAGAGGGGACTGACCGAGGTGTTTTTGAGAAATCCGCCGACCTGATACATCAAGTCGATCTCAGGTGTTGAAAAACAATCGAGATCAGGCTGCACAGAAATACCGGGGCGATCTCCATTTTTGAAAACCATGGAGATCAGGCCCCCTCTCCCTCCGGGAGAGGGGGCTGACCGAGGTGGCTGTGCGAGTTACGCCGAAATGAAATACCGAGTCGATCTCGATATTGGCATCACCAGAGATCAGGCTCCCTCTCCCTCCGGGAGAGGGCGGGGGGTGAGGGGCGCGGTCTGAAGGCCTCCCCGAAACCTCAAGCAAACACGCATCACCCCTCCACTACCACGGGGGGTTTGGGGGGGCTTTGGCCCTTGACTGTTGGTTCAAACATGGAGAGATCGGGATGGTATTTTCATCCAACGTGTTCCTGTTTCTGTTCTTGCCGATCTTTCTCGGCTTGTACTACTTGAGCGGGCAACGCTATCGCAATTTGCTGCTGCTGATCGCCAGCTACGTCTTCTACGCCTGGTGGCGTGTGGACTTCCTCGCGCTGTTCGCCGCCGTCACGTTGTGGAACTACTGGATCGGCCTGAAAGTCGGTGCCGCCGGCGTACGGACCAAACCGGCGCAGCGCTGGCTGCTGCTCGGTGTCGCAGTCGACCTGTGCATCCTCGGCTACTTCAAGTACGCCAACTTCGGCGTCGACAGCATCAACGCGATGATGACGTCGGTCGGTCTGTCGCCGTTCATCCTCACCCACGTACTGCTGCCGATCGGTATCTCGTTCTACATCTTCGAGTCGATCAGCTACATCATCGACGTGTATCGCGGCGACACCCCGGCCACGCGCAACCTGATCGACTTCGCCGCCTTCGTGGCGATCTTCCCGCACTTGATTGCCGGCCCGGTCCTGCGTTTCCGCGACCTCGCCGACCAGTTCAACAACCGCACGCACACCCTCGACAAGTTCTCCGAGGGCTGCACGCGGTTCATGCAGGGTTTCATCAAGAAGGTCTTCATCGCCGACACCCTCGCGGTGGTCGCTGACCATTGTTTCGCCCTGCAAAACCCGACCACCGGCGATGCCTGGCTTGGCGCGCTGGCGTACACCGCGCAGCTGTATTTCGACTTCTCCGGTTACAGCGACATGGCCATCGGTCTGGGCTTGATGATGGGTTTCCGTTTCATGGAAAACTTCAAGCAGCCGTACATCAGTCAGTCGATCACCGAGTTCTGGCGTCGCTGGCACATCAGCCTGTCGACCTGGCTGCGCGACTACCTGTACATCACCCTCGGCGGTAATCGTAAAGGCACGCTGATGACCTATCGCAACCTGTTCCTGACCATGCTGCTCGGTGGTCTGTGGCACGGCGCGAACATCACGTACATCGTCTGGGGCGCCTGGCACGGCATGTGGCTGGCGATTGAAAAAGCGCTGGGCCTGAACACCTCGCCGCGCAGCATCAACCCGATCCGCTGGGCGCTGACCTTCCTGCTGGTGGTCATGGGCTGGGTGATCTTCCGTGCCGAGAACCTGCACGTTGCCGGCCGCATGTACGGCGCAATGTTCAGCTTCGGCGACTGGTCGCTGTCGGAACTCAATCAGGCCAGCCTTACCGGTCTGCAAGTGGCAACTCTGGTTGTGGCGTACGTGACGTTGGCCTTCTTCGGCCTGCGTGATCTGTACACCAACCAGCCGCCGGCCAAGGCCAAACCTGAAGTCAACGTCGAGGCCAACGGCCCTGCCACGGCGACTCCGGGAATGATCAAGGCAGCCCCTGGCGAAAACCCGGCGAGCATCCATGAGCCTGGCTACACCGTCGGCGTCGAAGCCCAGGTGCAACCGGCCTACTGGAGCGCGGACTGGTCGCGCTACGTGATGCGCGGTCTGATCCTGCTGCTGTTCATCGCCTCGATTCTCAAACTCTCGGCGCAAAGCTTCTCGCCGTTCCTTTACTTCCAGTTCTGAGGGATCTGACATGACCCGCTCATTACGCATCTTCTACATCGCCCTGTTCCTGGTGACCCTGTTGGTCTTGGGTCTGTGGTCGGTTCGCAGCTTCTTCGGCTTCAGCACCAATGCCGAGGCAACGGTGCTCAACGGTCGCTGGACCAAGGCTGTGGAAACGCACTACGACGATGAATTCCCGATCAAGCGTCTGGGCACCAATCTCTGGGCCGCGCTGGATTTCAAACTGTTCAACGAAGGTCGTCCGGGCGTGGTGCTCGGTCGCGATCAGTGGTTGTACAGCGATGAAGAATTCAACCCGATCGTCAACGAAGAGCTGAACCTGCAAGGCAACTACGCGCTGGTTGAAGGCGTGCGCCAGACCCTGAAAGCGAAAGGCGTGAAACTGGTGATGGCGATCGTGCCGGCCAAGGTTCGTCTGTACCCAGAGCATCTGGGTGAAGTGAAACCGGCGAGCATTCACGAAAATCTCTATCAGGATTTCCATGCTCGTGTAGCCGCCGACAAGATCCTCGCCCCTGACCTGCTCAAGCCGTTCCAGCAGGCCAAGCAGAGCGGTCAGCAAGTGTTCCTGCGCACCGATACGCACTGGACGCCTGAGGGCGCGGAGATCGCGGCGAACACCCTGGCGAAAACCATCGCCGACAAGTTCCCGCTCAGCGGCGAGCCACAGCGCTTCGTCACCACGCCAGCGGAGAAGGTCACGCACAAGGGCGACCTGCGTCTGTTCCTGCCGCTCGATCCGCTGTTTGAAAACCTGATGCCGGCGCAAGAGCCGCTGCAAAAGCGCAACACCGTCGCGGCTGGCGATCAGCCTGCCGGTGACGACGCGCTGTTCGCCAGCAATGAAGTGCCGGTGGCGCTGGTCGGCACCAGCTACAGCGCCAACCCCAACTGGAACTTCGTCGGTGCCCTGAAACAAGCGCTGCACAGCGACGTGGTGAGCTACGCCGAAGACGGCCACGGCCCGATCCTGCCGATGCTCAGCTACCTGAAAAGCGATGACTTCAAGAACAGCCCGCCACAGGTGCTGATCTGGGAGTTTCCTGAACGATATCTGCCTGTGAACAACGAAATCGGCGACGCCGACCCGCAGTGGGTCGCAGAGCTTAAACAAGCCGGCGCGCGCCAACAAAACGTAGCAATCAACACTAAATCCGAGACGCCCGATCGGGCGCAAAACTGAAAGAGAGGTACACCATGACTTTCACTACTACTCCTCGTCGTCTCGCTAAAAGCTTCGCATTGGTTGCTGGCCTCAGCGTGCTTTCCGTCCCTGCCTTCGCCGGTGGCGATGCCGCGCTGTACGGCCCGACCGCACCGAAAGGCTCGACCTTTGTGCGTGTGTACAACGCCAGCAACGCTGAAGTCAGCGCGACTGTCGGCAGCACCAACCTGAGCGACGTTGCGCCACTGGCCAGCAGCGACTTCAGCTTCATGCCGGGCGGTGATTACAGCGCCAAGGTCGGCAGCCAGACCCTGCCGGTGAAACTCGCCGGTGACCACTACTACACCCTGGTCAACAACGCTTCCGGCGCGCCGCAACTGATCGAAGAGCCGCCGTTCAAGAACAAGCAGAAATCCCTGGTGCGCGTGCAGAACCTCAGCGACAAACCGCTGACCCTGAAGACCGCCGACGGCAAGACCGACGTAGTGCCGAACGTGGCCGCCAAGGGCCGTGGCGAGCGTGAAATCAACCCGGTGAAAGTCAGCCTGGCGCTGTACGAAGGTGACAAGAAAGTCGGCGACGTCAAACCAGTCGCCCTGGAACGCGGTGAAGCCGCGGTGCTGTACGTCACCGGCAGCGGCAGCAGCCTGTCGCCAGTCTGGGTAAAACGCCCGGTATCGACTCGCTAACAAATTCCCGATGAGACGCTGCCCCCTGTAGGAGCTGTCGAGTGCAACGAGGCTGCGATCTTTTGATTTTTCTCAGGATCAAGATCAACAGATCGCAGCCTTCGGCAGCACCTACATGAGACCGCCTCTCGGTACGAGACAAAAACAAGAGTGAAACGACACAGCGTTCGTGCCTCTAACCAATCGATTTTATGGAGTAAACAATATGATTCCGGTGATCTTGTCAGGTGGTAGCGGTTCACGTCTTTGGCCGCTTTCGCGTAAGCAGTTTCCCAAGCAATTCCTCGCCCTGACCGGCGAACACACATTGTTCCAGCAGACCCTCGAACGTCTGGTGTTCGAAGGCATGGACACCCCGATCGTGGTCTGCAACAAGGATCACCGCTTCATCGTCAACGAGCAGCTGAGCAACCGCAATCTGGAAGTGCAGCGCATCCTGATGGAACCGTTTGGCCGCAACACCGCGCCAGCCGTGGCGCTGACTGCGATGATGCTGGTCAATGAAGGTCGCGACGAACTGATGCTGGTGCTGCCGGCCGACCACGTGCTGGAAGACCAGAAAGCCCTGCAACGCGCCCTCGCCCTCGCCACCGTCGCGGCTGAAAACGGCGAAATGGTGTTGTTCGGCGTGCCGGCGACCAAACCGGAAACCGGTTACGGCTACATCAAGTCCACCGGTGATTCGCTGTTGCCCGAAGGCGTCAGCCGCGTCTCGCACTTCGTCGAAAAACCTGACGTCAAACGTGCCACCGAGTACGTCGCATCCGGCGGTTATTACTGGAACAGCGGCATGTTCCTGTTCCGCGCCAGCCGCTTCCTCGAAGAGCTGAAAAAGCACGATCCGGACATCTACGACACCTGCCTGCTGACCCTTGAGCGCAGCGAACAGGATGCCGACACCGTGACGCTGGACGAAGCCACGTTCGCCTGCTGCCCGGACAATTCCATCGACTACTCCGTCATGGAAAAAACCCAGCGCGCCTGCGTCGTGCCGCTGACCGCTGGCTGGAGTGATGTCGGCTGCTGGTCGTCGCTGTGGGAAGTCAACGAGAAAGACGCCAACGGCAACGTCACCAAAGGCGACGTGGTGATCCAGGACAGCAAGAACTGCATGATCCACGGCAACGGCAAACTGGTGTCGGTGATCGGTCTGGAAAACATCGTCGTGGTCGAAACCAAAGACGCGATGATGATTGCCCACAAGGACAAGGTTCAGGGCGTCAAACAGATGGTCAACACGCTCAACGAGCAGGGCCGCAGCGAAACCCAGAACCATTGCGAAGTCTATCGTCCGTGGGGCTCGTACGACTCGGTGGACATGGGCGGGCGTTTCCAGGTCAAGCACATCTCGGTGAAACCGGGCGCGTGCCTGTCGCTGCAGATGCACCACCACCGCGCCGAACACTGGATCGTGGTCAGCGGCACTGCCGAAGTGACCTGCGATGAAAACGTATTCCTGCTCTGCGAAAACCAGTCGACCTACATCCCGATCGCCTCGGTGCATCGCCTGCGCAACCCGGGCAAGATCCCGCTGGAAATCATCGAAGTTCAGTCGGGTTCGTACTTGGGTGAAGACGATATCGAACGCTTCGAAGATATCTATGGCCGCTCCACCCCGATCGAACGCGGCGTGTCGGTGAAGACCATCGCGCAATAACGTTCAGCAACACAGGAAGCCCCCGTCCAGCCCGCTGCGTCCCCTATCCGCAGTGGGTTGGGCGGGGGCTTTTTTCATGCCCTTGCCGGTTAACGCGCGATCGCCACGCGTTTGCTCATCGACTGGCGGATTTTAATAAAGGCATGCGCGGATACACTGGCATTGGTTTTGGTAAACACGCCCCTCTTGCCCGGTTGATAACGCGTGATACTGGCTGTTCCTTCAACGGTCTGATAATGGATATTCCAGGCCTGCTGTTTTCGATCAAACTTCATGAATGCGAAAGCGTTTTTAAACTCCTGCATTTGTCCATTGTCGTTAGTGGCAAACCCGTAATCGGGGTACTCCATCGCTGCACCAAGGCCTAAACCACGCTCGCTGCGAGGCAGGTTATTGAACTGGGCATCCTCCTTGCCCCCTTCCACATGGCGCACTCGAAGAGCGTTTTTGTTCAACTGCTCGACCGTCAACGAACAACCACTGAAGGCCGGGGTGAAGACATGATCTGGCTGGACCCCGGACGGATTGACGGGGATATCGACATAGCCCCCCTGAGGTGCCCAATAGCCGGCAACCGCGTTGGCTTTATCAGGCATCTCGCCGGCAGCGATGTCGACAATTCTCAATGCGTTGAAAGCACCACTGCTTGCGCCTGAGTAAGTCAGTTTATCCATGGTGAAGATGAATTCGGCGCCGCCGGCGGTATTACTGAGGCCGCTGACGACAGCTTTGGAATAACGCCCGGGCGTCGGATCTAAAAACTTGGTGTCGACCACCACCTTGCCGAACTCAGGTGCTTGCAATGCCTTGCCGATATTGGTCGGGTTGCCCATCGCAGGTACAAACCGATTGGGCTCGCCTTTATCCCTGAATGCGAGGGCGGGAATCTGGCGATCGGAAGCTGACGCAATGACCGGTTCCCACAAGCCATTGGTCAACTGTTTTCGAGTAACCGCCCCATCGTTATCGATATAGGTAATCGGGTTGTTCAACGCCATTCTGTATAAGTTGCTGCCATCGATATAGCCTTTGGGATCCGGATTCATCCAGCGCTGTAACCACGGGATGTAATACCGGTAACCGTAGTAATACAGTCCCGTTGCATCGCGCTCTTTACCGGAGTAGCGAATCGTTCGATAACTGACTTCGGACTCCCGGCTCCAGGCCGTCTCGCCGAACGGATAGAACGTTTCCTGACTGATGATTCGCCCGTGTTCGCCCAGTTCAAGACTGGCCGATCCGAGGTGGTCGCAGAAGTGGTAACGGTACTGATCATTACTGTCCGCAGGTAGCGGACTTTCCCGGTGCAACACGTTGACGCTGTTGAGCCCGGTCTGTGCCGAAATGACCTGCAATACCTCGCCAGCACTGTCGATGCGCAACTCCAGCCCCGGCAGATAGCGCACTTCGTTGATGACGGTGCGCGCGCCGGTCTGCAGCGAACGGATCTTGCGTACGCGCTGACCACTGGCGCCATACATATACACTTCGCGGTCGTCGAGTCCACTTGCCCTCTCCACCGGGCTGACCGATTGCAGCTGATTGCGCAGATTCCACTGCACGTCATGCCCTTGATCGAGCGCCAGCAGATTGCCGCGAGTGTCATACGCCGCCGCGATCTGCGCTTCGCCGGGCGGCACGCCGTTGATATAAGGCAAGGCACGATTGCTGTAGCGGGCAACTTGCAGCTCACGTCCGTGGACTTGTACACCAACATGATCCAGCTTCGTCAGATTGCCGCCGGCATCGTAATGATAAGTCTGCCGATAGTTGCTGAGCGCCCGCGGGTCAACACGACCGGGCGAACCTGTGCCCTGGCTTGCCGCACCGGCCTCCCAGCCGGTCGCCACGATCAACTGGTAGAGGCTGTCGTAGAAAAACTCGTTAAGCGGTTCGATTCGCTGGTTGGCGAAATAGCGGATCGGCATTACCTGATCCTTGATACTGACAACGTTGCCCATCCGGTCGTAGGCATAGATCAGATACTGTATTAACGCACCACCATAGCTACGCGCGTGACGGCTCATCAGACGACCGTCCTGTGGCCGATACTTCAAACTCGTTCGCACACCGTTGCCGGCCGTTTCCTGCTCGACCTGGCCGTCGGCGTTGTAATGGATATCACTGACCAGAGGTTTCTCGACGGGCTGCCCCTTGGTTTGCAAGCAGATAGCGTGCAACCGGCCATCGACCGTCTGGGCGAAGCGTTGCCGATTGCCCCGCGCATCGATTTGTTCAAGTACTTGCCCTTGTGCACCGAAACGCCAACGACTGGTCGCGCCGTCGCCAGGCTCCAGCAACTGTGAACGCTCGTCGATCGGTTCGGGCCAGTTCGTACTGACCAGTTCCTGCGTGAAGTGCCGAGTGTTTTCGAGGTTCTGGCCGCTGAGCGCAAAACTCTTGAACTGCAGGCTGCCGGCCGGATCGTCGTGACGGATCAACTGACCGAACTGGTTTCGCGCTTGCTCGCCCTGCCCCGGCGCGCCATAGACCAAACGCTCGACACATAGCTGCGGCTGCGCAGGCGCTGTTTCGAACACCGCCAGCGGACGCAGCATTACGTCATACTCGATTTCACGGACAGTACTGCGGCTGTCCCGACTCATCAGCACTTGCGCCGCAAGCCCGGGCAATTCGATCTGCGTCCCAGCATCGACGCTGTCCGTGCGCAGTGCCTGACCGCTGAGGGCGTAAACCGTTGTCAGGTTGGCCGGTGTTTGCGGGTCGCTGACTTGCTGCGCCGACAATCGCGGATCCCACTGCCGGGTCGTGCGCCCGGCCTCGTCATACGCCGTTCGGTTGGTACGCAATTGCGCCGCAAGGCTGGCGTCTGCGCGCCAGTAATCAAGGCTGCAAACGGTTAACCCGCGGGGGTCGACGACTACGAGTTGAGGCGTTTTGTAGTGCACATCCATTGCGCTACTCCGCAGGGCAAAGGCGATTTCAGGTCCTGCTGAGCATCTGAGCAGTTACGCAAGGCTTTGCCTACTGACAGAAATGACAGTGCCGACCGGCGGCAAAAGCCGATCGCCTTCATGTCCATTTGCCTTGCCCTTCGGTAGGATGAAGTTCACGTGCTTGCGGAGACTCGAACATGTTCATCGGCATCCTGCTGGTCATCACCTGGCTGGTCCTGTTGCTGCGCTACCCGGCCAAGGCCTTGCCGGTTTCAGTGGCCGCCGCGATTGGCCTCGGTCTGGTGGCGATGTGGGTCGTCTGGCTGGACAACCGCGAGATCAAGCAACTGGCGCGCCTTGAGCTGCGCATCAGTTACGCGCCCGAGCAATGCCCGGCTGATCGTCCGTTGCAACTGAATATGAACAATGGCAACAGCGTGCCGCTGACCGAACTGCGCTGGCGCATCGCCGCCTACGCGCCGGGTGACACGGTCAATCTCGCCGACAATCAGTACACTGCCCCACGTTATCGCGGCCCCGGTGAATTGCAGGCCGGTGGCAATTGGCAAGACTGTTTGCCGCTGCCGCCGCTGCGTCCCGGTTATCGCCCGCAAACCCTGGAGTTCCGCGCCGAGCGCTTGCAAGGCAGTTTCTCCGACTGATCACTCTCCTCGCTTTTTTTGCACAAGGAATGCGCCATGCCCGTTGCGTTGATTACCGGTTGTTCCAGCGGCATTGGCCGCGCCCTTGCCGATGCGTTCAAAGCGGCGGGCTATGAAGTCTGGGCCAGTGCACGCAAGGCTGAGGATGTTGCTGCATTGGGCAGTGCCGGATTCACTGCGGTGCAACTGGACGTCAATGACAGTGGGGCGCTGGAACAACTCGGCGAGCGGATCAACCAGCAACACGGCGGCCTCGATGTATTGATCAACAACGCCGGTTATGGCGCCATGGGGCCGCTGCTCGATGGCGGTGTCACGGCGATGCAGCGCCAGTTCGAAACCAACGTGTTTTCAATTGTCGGCGTGACGCGGGCGCTGTTCCCGGTATTGCGCCGGGCCAAAGGCCTGGTGGTGAATATCGGCAGTGTCTCGGGGGTGCTGGTCACGCCGTTTGCCGGCGCTTACTGCGCGTCGAAAGCGGCGGTGCATGCGCTGACCGACGCGTTGCGCATGGAACTGGCGCCCTTCGGCATTCGCGTGATGGAAGTGCAACCGGGAGCGATTCAATCGAGCTTCGCCAGGAATGCCGGGCATGAAGCCGAATTGTTGATCAATGAACAATCGCCATGGTTTCCCCTGCGCGAGGGCATTCGCGCCCGGGCCAGGGCTTCGCAGGACAAGCCGACGCCGGCCAATGAGTTTGCAGACGAGTTGCTCAAAGCCGTGCAGCAGCGCAAGCCACCGCGCTTGATCCGTATCGGCAATGGCTGCCGGGCGCTGCCATTGCTGGCGCTGTTGCTGCCCAAGGGATTGCTGGAGTCGACATTGATGAAGCGGTTCGGTTTGGGTGGGCAACTGTAGGAGCCGCGGCACGCTGCGATCTTTTGATTTTGATGTTGATTTGAAGAGCAAAAGATCGCAGCCTCGTTTCACTCGACAGCTCCTACAGGGGAGTCATTAGTTCCAGGTTTTCATGAAGTCGATGAACGCTCGCACTTTCAGCGGTAGATGTCGGGTGTCCGGGTATAGCGCGTAGACCCCTTGCTGGGCAAAGCGGTAGTCGGGGAGCAAACGCTGCAACCGCCCGGCATCCAGATCATCCTGAATCAGCCATTGCGGCAGAATCGCCACGCCCTGCCCGGTCAATGCAAACGCCCTGAGCGTTGCCGAGTTGTCGGCAACGATCGCGGTGGTCCCCGGTTTTGGCTGGTAGACATGCTCCGCGCCTGCCGGGTCGGTGACCGTCATTTCGGGCACTCGTCCGTGGCCCAAGGTTGGCATCGACTCCAGCGTCGCCAGTGTGGCAACCGGCGCAAAACGCTCGATCAACGCAGGCGCCGCCACCGCAAACACTTCGAACGTCGACAGCTGCACCGCGCGCAGATTGGAGTCGTGCATGCGCCCCAGGCGAATCGCCATGTCGAAGCGCTCGGAGATCAGATCGGCGTGGGTCGAAGACGTCGACAGGTGAATATTCAACTGCGGCTGCTGTTGGCGAAACACCTCCAGCGCCGGCACCACCTGAGCCAAGGCAAATTCCACCGTGGTGGTGATGCGCAACGTGCCCTTGAGCTGTGAATGCTCGGAGCGCGCTTCCTCGATCGCCAGCCGTGCTTCGTCGAGGGTGCGTAGACAGCGTCGATAAAAACGTTCGCCAGCGTCGGTCAGCGCCAGTTGCCGGGTATTGCGCGTGAGCAGCGTGACGCCCAACTCCTCTTCCAGACGCTTGAGGTTGAAGCTCACCACGGCACGGGTCTGGCCCAAAGTATCGGCGGCCGCCGTCAATGAGCCGGCCTCCACCACGGCTTTGAACGTGTCAAAACGATCCAGGCTGACCATATCCAGCGCACTCCCTGTCAAAATTATTTTGACAAACTAGCAGCCAAACCAGCGTTTTCCTATAACTGAAAGCGCCCTACCCTGCACGTCTCATCACAGGGAAGTTGCCATGGCTTATCGCTCGAAAGTCGCGCTGGTGTATCTACTAGGGTTCGCCCTCGACCTGCTGAACATGTTTGTCGCCAGCATTGCCTACCCCGACATTGCTCAGCAATTGCACGCGTCTGTCACGCAACTGGCGTGGATCAGCAACGCCTACATGCTTGGCCTGACGCTGATCATTCCGCTGAGCGTGTGGCTGGCGGCGCGGATGGGTGAGCGGCGGTTGATTCTCGCCTCACTGCTGTTGTTCGGGATTGGCTCGGCGCTGGTGGCGCAAGCTGGATCAATTGAAAGCTTGATTGGCTGGCGGTTGTTGCAAGGGCTGGGTGGCGGATTGCTGCTGCCAGTCGGTCAGGCGTTGGCGTATCGACAGTTTCCGCCGTCGCAGCGTGCGCATTTCACCGGCGTGGTGTTGTTGGTGGCGCTGATGGTGCCAGCATTGTCGCCGGCGGCGGGTGGGTTGATTGTTCAGGCGTTGACGTGGCGATGGATTTTCTATTTGAACTTGCCGGTGGCGCTGCTCGCGTTTGGCCTTGGCCTGTTTTGGTTGAAACCCGATCAGCCTTCGAGTGAACGCCCGACGCTGGATGCGCGCGGCTTGCTGCTAGCCGCAACGGCACTGAGTTTGTTGCTGATCGCCGTCAGTCTGGTGAGCGAGACCGACAGCCGAACGCTCGGCCTCTTCGTATTGATGCTCAGCGTTGTGACGCTGTGCATTTATCTGCGCGACGGCTGGCGTAAACCCGAGGCGATTCTCGATCTGCAACTGATCAAGAACCCGTCATTACGTCTGGCGATGTTGATTTACCTGTGCGTCCCCGGCGTGTTCACCGGTACTCACATGATCGCCGTGTTGTACCTGCACAACCTCGGCGTCGGCGCTGCGCAAACCGGTGCGCTGATGCTGCCATGGGCGGCGGGTTCCGGCATCGCGATCATGCTCGGCAAACGCAGCTTCAACCGGCTAGGCCCCAAGCTGTTGCTCGGCGCCGGCATGCTTTTGCAATGCCTCGGCATTGTTCTGCTGATGCGCATCGAACAACCGGCGAGCGCCCCGCTGATCATCGCCTACGCCCTGATGGGGCTGGGCGGCAGTCTGTGCAGCGTCACTGCGCAGACCCTGGCCTTTGTCGGCATCGCGGCAGAAAAAATGGGCCACTCCAGTGCGCTGTGGAATATCAATCGCCAGCTTGGTTTTTGCCTCGGCGCGGCGTTGCTCAGCTCATTGCTGGGGGCATTGGGCGGCGATGGTTTTCGCTACTGCTTCCTCGCGGCGGCGCTGCTCACGGTCGTGCCAATGGTCAGCGTTCTACGGTTTGACTCGGCGAAAGTGCTCGCCCTGCTGACTCCCCATCCCCTCAAGGAAAAATCTACATGACTGACTACAACGAATATTTTGCCGAAGTGATACAGGCACACGAAGCCATCGAACAGTGGTTTTCCGTGGAACAGGATGAGGCTGCGCTGGAGCATCTGTTGATGCGTTTTGCGCCAGCGTTTTCGATGGTTTCACCGCTGGGCCGAGTACTGGATTTCGAGGCCTTGGCAGCGTTGTTCCGAATGGCGGGCGGCAAGAAGAACGGGTTCAGGATCGAACTCAGTGAAATGCGTGGAATTGCATTGCATGAGCGCGGTGCGACGGTGAGTTATCGCGAGCAGCAGAGGGATGCGAGCGGGTTGAGTACGGATCGACGTTCGACGGTGGTGTTTGAAAAAGACTCGTCCGGGCGGATGGTCTGGCGGCATTTGCAGGAGACGTTTTGCACTGAATGATGGTTCGGTATTTCCATGACAAACCGCGTCGCCCTCTTCGCGAGCAAGCCCGCTCCCACAGGTATTGGGGCGTACACAGACTCTATGAACGCCGCGATACCTGTGGGAGCGTGGCTTGCCCGCGATGGCCGCGACGCGGTCGGTCAGTTATCCACAGGGCCCTGATTGACCACCACCGTACAGGTAATCCCCGCCGCCAACAGAACACCTTCCGGCACTTGATCAATATGAATGCGCACCGGTACTCGCTGGGCCAGCCGCACCCAGTTGAACGTCGGGTTCACATCGGCGATCAGCTCGCGGCTTTCCGGGTTGTCGCGGTCATAGATACCGCGCGAAATGCTTTCCACATGGCCCTTGAGCACTTCGCCGCTCATCAACTGCATGTCGGCTTTATCGCCGACTTTCACGTGGGGCAGTTTGGTTTCTTCGAAAAAGCCATAAACCCAGAAGGAGTTCATGTCGACCACGGCCATTTTCGCCTCGCCGATGCGTGCGTAGTCACCGCGATGCACATTGAGGTTGGTCACATAACCGTCGACCGCCGCGCGTACTTCGGTACGTTTGAGGTTGAGTTCGGCGGCTTCCAGTTGCGCTTGCGCGTGCTGGTAATCGGCGAGCGCGGCGTCGGCGATATTGCTGGCGTCGTCGCGGTTTTCCTTGGAGATCACCAGGTTGTCGAGATCGGCGCGGCGGTGGGCGTTGACCTTGCGCATCTCCCACGTCGACTTGCGCGAAGCCACCAGCGACTGCGCCTGTTTAACTGCAATGCGGTAATGCTCGGGGTCGATCTGCATGAGCAAATCACCCTTCTTCACCAGTTGGTTGTCACGCACCGGCACATCGATCACCTCGCCGGTAACGTCGGCGGCAACGTTGATGATGTCGGCACGTACGCGACCGTCGCGGGTCCACGGCGTGTTCATGTAGTGCTCCCACAACGTGCGGCCGATCCACAGCGCCAAGGCGAGCACCAGCAGGGTCGCGAGCAGGCTGAAAAACTTTTTCATCGTGACGTTCTCAACGGTAGACAGTCAGCGCCATGGCGCCGAACAGACAGGTAAACAGACTCAGACGCAGCAGCGCCGGGTGCCAGAAAAAGCGGTACAGATCGAACCCGGACAGGAACCGATCCACCGCCCAGGCCAGCGCTGCAGCGATGAAAAACATCAGGGTCATGGTCGGCATGTACACGCCGTGGAAGGCGATTTCACGAGGCATGGGCAAGTCCTTCGGGCTTGGCGATGGCGTAGGCAGCGAGCGGTGATTGCGGGTCAAGCAGTGAGGTGCGGATGAAATGCAGATAGCTCTTCACCCGGCGCAACGCGGAGGTATCGAAGTGCGGCGCGAACGGTTCGTCGGTGGCCGCGACGCGGCTGATGGCGTGATCGACGGCGACCAGTGCGCGTTCGAGATTGCTGGCGTTCGGTTGCAGAAACAGCCGCACCAGCGCGCGACCCATCACGCGGATCGCCTGCCGCCACGGCTGCGATTCTGCGTAGGCCGGGTGCACCGGCAGTATCGCCTGTTCCTTGCGTAACTCGATGATCGCGTGGCCGACTTCGAGGACCACGAACATCCAGCGCAGCAGGTGCTTTTGCACCTTCGGCTCCCCAGCCGCAAGACCGTAGGCCTGATGCAGCAAGTCACGGGTACGGCTCTCGAAACTCGACGCGAGGCCTTTGAGTTTGCCACTGATCGCGTAGACTACCTGGCCGCGCAGGTCCTGCTCCAGACGCTTCCATAACCATCGGCTGTTCGGCGGCAGAATAATTGCCCCGGCGGCGGCACAGACCAACATACCCATGACCATGGCGATGTAGTCGTTGATGAAGGTGTAGGGGTTGTAGATCGTGAGGTTGTCCGGCACGGAACCGGTGCTGAAGAAGATCAACAAACCCAGGCCGACACCGGCGTATTGCGGCCGCGAGGTGAGGAACGAGCCGAGCACGATCACTGGCGCGAGCATCACGCACAGCAGTGGAAAACCGTCGATCCACGGGAAGATGAAAAACATCTCGACGAAGCCGATCAATGCGCCGAGGAAGGTGCCGCAAGCCATCTGAAAAGCCATGCGTTTCGGGTTTGGCGTGGCGGCGGAGAGGCCCACGGTGGCGGCAGCAATCAGCGTCATCGTCGCGCCGCTTGGCCACGCGGTGGCGACCCAGTAACTGCCGAGCACCACCAGAATAAACGAGGCGCGAATGCCCGAGGCAGCGGCCGCCCACCAGTTGGTTTGCGGGGTGAACGGCTCGTCCCAGCGCTCGCGTTCGTGACGGTGATCGGCCAGAGAGGCGTGGGTCTGTGCATAACTGTGCAGGTCGTCGACGAAGCGATAGAGCAGTTCGTACGCAGTGTGGAAATCCAGTTGTTCGGCTTCGCTCGGATCACTCTCCTGAAAGATCGCGCGCAAGCTGCGCACACGTGCCGGCAAACCTTCCTTGTAGGTGGCCAGCGCTGTCGCCAAACGGGCGGCATCGGGGCTGGTCAGGGCGCGGCCGCTGAAGCCGTCGAGCACTTCGGCGAGATCCTGCAGGCCTGGTCTGATCGCCGCGACTACATGTTCTTCGCCGTTGCCGCGCAGGCGTTCGAGCAACTGATGCAAAGCGTTGAAGCGTGTGGTGATGCCCATGAACTCGCTGTTCAAACGGCTTAACCGGCCGTTGCGCCGACGCATGTGCGGGTCTTCGAACACGGTCACGCTGCGCAGGCCTTCGAGGCCTACGGCTTCGGCGATGAAGCGCACGTTGCTGGCTTCGAAAGACTCGGCTTTGCTGCGTCCGCGCAGGCCGTCGGTGACAAACAATGCGAACACGCCGAAGCGCTGGTACAAGGCGTTGCGCATGGCGGCGCTGGCGGTTTGCGGCAGGATCGCGGCGCTGATCACGGTCGAGCAAAGGATCCCCAACGAGATCTCCAGCACTCGCCACACCGCCGCCATGAACGCGCCGTCCGGGTGCGCCAGTGCCGGTAAGCCGACCATCGCGGCGGTGTAGCCGGCGAGGACAAAACCGTAGGCGCGGAAGTTGCGGCAACGCGCGGCGCCGGCCGAGCAGATGCCAACCCAGATCGCCAGCGAGCCGAGAAACAGTTCGGTGTTTTGCGCGAACAATGCGATCAGCGTGACCATCATCGCCGACCCCGCGAGGGTACCAAGGAAGCGATAGAAACTCTTGGCAAATACCTGACCGCTTTGCGGCTGCATGACGATGAACACGGTGATCATCGCCGTGCGCGGTTGCGGCAATTCCAGGCGCATCGCCAGCCACAGCGTGAGGAACGCGGCGATCAACACCTTGAAGATGTAGACCCAGGTCACGCCATCGCTGCGCGCCCAGTCGAAAAAACCACGGCGCCATTCCAGGGAGTAGAGCCAGCGCAGAGGTGCGGGCAAGGGAGTCATTCAGATGTGCTCAATGAGATTCGGTCTGGTCGCAGAACCTGTGGGAGCGAGCCTGCTCGCGAATGCGTTTTCATATTCAACGTTGATGTTGACTGATACACCGCTTTCGCGAGCAGGCTCACTCCTACAATGGGTTGTGTGTTCAACGCAGGAGAACCGGGGTTTTCGGCGCCTGGGTTTTCTCGGCGGTCGGTATGTCATTGCCAGCACCGAGACCACCACCCAACGCAGTCACCAGTTCGGCATGCGCACTCAACCGCGCCGCCTGCACCTGCTGCTGCACTTGCTGCTGCTTGAACAACAACGTCTGCGCATTGAGCACGTTGAGGTAATCGGTGAGGCCGCGTTGATAGGCGATCATCGCGATGTCGTAAGTCTTCTGCGCCGTGGCCACCGACTCGGCGGCAAAACCTTGCTGCTTGTCCATCGACTCACGGCGGATCAACTGGTCGGAGATGTTCTTCAGCGCATTCACCAGCGTCTCGTTGTAATGCGCCACGGCAATGTCATAACCGGCGGAAGCCTCGCCCAATTCGGAGCGCAAACGCCCTCCGTCAAAGATCGGCAGCGAGATCGCCGGGCCGACGTTGTAGTTGAGTTTCTTGCCGGTCAAAAACTCCAGCGCGCCACCGCCGGTGGCCATGTAGCCGAGGCTGCCGACCAGATCGACGTTGGGGTAAAACCCGGCGTGCGCGACGTCGATACCGCGCGCCTGCGCCGCCACTTGCCAGCGACTGGCGACCACATCGGGACGCTGGCCGAGCAGTTCGGCGGGCAATGCCGACGGCAGTTTCAGCGCCGCACCGAGGGACAAGGTCGGACGCTGCAACTGCGCGCCCTCCCCCGGCCCTTTACCCGCCAGCGCGGCAAGTTGATTGCGACTGAGCGCGATTTCTTCGTCCAGCGCATCGATCTGACGGTGGGTTTCCGGCAGCGGCGTTTCAGCCTGGCTGACTTCGAAATGCGTGCCGATCCCGCCGTTCAAACGTTTCTGCGCCAGATCGAGAATCTGCTGTTGCTGCTTGAGCGTCGCCGCGACGATGTCGCGCTGAGCGTAATGCAGCGACAGTTCGATGTAGGCGCGGACGATGTTGTTCTGCAATTCCAGCTGCGCCAATCGCGCTTCGGCCGCGCTCATGTGCGCCAGATCCACGGCGCGCTCGCTGCTATTGCTTTCGCGGCCCCAGAGGTCGAGGGCGTAGCTGAAACCGAGCGCGGCGTTGTTGTCCCAGGTGGTGGTGTTGGCCAGATCGCCCGGGCCGTAGAACTGATCGGTCGGCCAGTTGTGGCGCTTGAGGGTCGACTCGCCATTGATCTGCAACGACTCGGCCGCTTCGGCGACACCGGCCATGGCTTTGGCCTGACGCACTCGCGCAGCGGCCATGGCCATGCTCGGGCTGCCGTGCACGGCGAGGTCGATCCAGCGATTGAGTTGCGGGTCGCCGTAGGCTTGCCACCATTGTGCGGTGGGCCAATTGGCGTCACGGGCAGCGTGGGCGATGGCGTCGTCGGTGGCCAGTGAATTGGCGTCCAACGCGTTGCCTTGCGGAGCAATGCCTTCGGTTGAGATGCAGCCGCCGAGACCCAGGGTAAAAGCCAGAACACTGAGCGGCAAAAGCGCTCTGTTGATGCGACGCGGCACAGCTGCGAATTCCTGAGAAGAGGGGACATGTAGGAGCTGCCGCAGGCTGCAATCTGTTGATCTTGATTCCCTAAAAACAAAATCAAAAGATCGCAGCCTGCGGCAGCTCTTACAGGGATCGGCGCAATTCTAGGGGGCGCCCTCAATGGCGATAAGCTGGGATTTCTGTGAATCTTTGTTACGGTTAACGAGATAATCCCTTGGTCGGGGGTCTCGCCCCGGAAACTTCGTGTCACAATTTGCCTTCTCCCTTGAGAGCACCCCATGGACACTTTGCAAAACATGCGCGCCTTCAGTTGCGTCGCCGAAGCCGGCAGCTTCACCGCCGCCGCCGTGCAACTCGACACCACCACGGCCAACGTCTCGCGCGCGGTCTCCAATCTGGAAGCCCATCTGCAAACCCGCCTGCTCAACCGCACCACCCGGCGCATCGCCCTGACCGAGGCGGGCAAACGCTACCTGCTGCGCTGCGAACAGATCCTCGCCTACGTCGAAGAGGCCGAAGCCGAAGCCAGCGACGCCCACGCGCGCCCGGCCGGGCAATTGAAAGTGCACACCATGACCGGCATCGGCCAGCACTTCGTCATCGATGCCATTGCCCGCTACCGCAAGACCCACCCCGACGTGACCTTCGACCTGACCATGGCCAACCGCGTGCCGGACCTGCTCGACGAAGGCTATGACGTGTCCATCGTGCTCGCCAGCGAACTGCCGGACTCGGGCTTCGTCTCGCAACGCCTGGGCATCACCTACAGCATCGTCTGCGCCTCCCCCGCCTACGTGAAAGCCAACGGCTGCGCGCAGAAACCGAGCGACCTGCTGAACCACGCCTGCCTGCGTCTGGTCAGTCCGGTGATCCCGCTGGAGAAATGGGCCTTCGACGGCCCGGAAGGCCAGGAAATGGTCACCATCAACAGCTCACCGTTTTTGGTGAACTCCGCTGACGCGATGAAAACCGCGATCATCAGCGGCATGGGGCTGGGCGTGCTGCCGGTGTATGCGGCGATTGAAGGACTGCGCAACGGCACGCTGGTGCGAGTCATGCCGAACTACCGTTCGCAAGAGCTGAACCTGTATGCGATCTACCCATCGCGCCAGTATCTGGATGCGAAGATCAAGACCTGGGTTGAGTATCTGCGTGGGTCGTTGCCGGAAATCCTCGCCGCCCATCAGGCCGAACTGGCCGCCTACGAACTCAGCGGCAGCCTCGCCGGCGCCCGAGTCGCCAACTGATTAAACACACCACGCCCGTGTAGGAGCCGCCGCAGGCTGCGATTTTTTGATCTTGCCGTTTAAAAATCAAAAGATCGCAGCCTGCGGCAGCTCCTACAGATTGAGGATTTCGCGGATTTTTCCGACAGGGTTTGACGGTTGTCCGTCGGAAGTGTGGTGGCTAGGATTTGGGTGTCGCTGACGAATCAGCGACCGGGCTTGGTCGTCCGAATGATGAATGGAGCACTTCAAGGAGTTTCACCGTGCTCAATCCTGCTCAAGATCCATCTGCAACCGAAGACCCCCCCCCTACGAATTCCCCGGTTCAAAGAAATTCCACGAAGCCGCCGAGCGCGCCCTCGACCACTACCTCAAACCCAACGCACTCACCCTGCGCTTCCACAAACCCAGCACCATGTTCCAGATCGCCCCGGATCAGGACAAAAAAATGCTGCTGGTGCACGCCTGCGAATCACTGGCACAAGCAGCCTCATGACCAGCGACATCGCCACCCACATCGACCTTCCGCAGCGGAGGACGATTCTGGCGATCCAGCAGATCATCATGCTCGCCGAACTGGCGGTGAATCGGTTGCTGGATAACCACGAAATCCCGCAGTCCCCTTCACAAAGTAAAAGCCCCTCACCCTAACCCCCTCCCAAAGGGAGAGGGTTAGGGTGAGGTGATTGCGAGAAGTACGCCGACGTGCGATACCGGGTCGAATTCAGATATTGAAAAGCCCATAAATCGGCTCCCTCTCCTAGGTGAGAGGGCTGGGCGGGCGGCGTTCCGATGAGGGTAAATTCACCGCAAAACAAAAGCCGAGCGCGTGTCTTCCCATCCAGCGGGCAGGATGTAAGTTCGGCTGCGGCCATCGGGGCTGACTTTAAACAGAACGTCATATTCGCGCAGATCAGCCGCAGCCTGTGACCGAGGGACTTTCTGTGGAAGTGACACTGCCCGCCACGCATCGCTAATCCGTAGGAGCAGCCTGAGTACAGCGCGGGACGTCCACATCTATCGATAAACGTAGACGTCCCGATGGACGGCGATCACTCAAAAAACTGATTGAATAAAAATAGAGCCGCGTTATTTCTTAACATGCTCAAGACCTGAAACATCTCTGAATGCACCAATCGCTTTTAACTTTGGCTCTGTTGAATTGTTTTGAACTTCCAAATCAAACTCTACTGCCAATGTACCTTTAGCATAGTCGAAACTCACAGTTACAGTTCCACTGCCATAAACAGCCGGATACGGCGTGAGTTTTTCCCAGTCATCGGTCTTTTCGATCAAATTATAAAAAATATACAGCCCTGAACCAGTCTCATAATCATGCTTTCCATTAGTGATATCAGTCTTAAAATTGAACATCAGAGACCCTGATCGCGTGGCATCAAATTGCTGACGTGCAATAACGTAAACTTCCTCACCATTCGTTACGAAGGTTTCAACCACGCCGTTGAATGGTGCAAGACTATCAATGAGAACATTGGCCGTACCGCTCACATCTTTTTGTTGTTTTGAAGACAGAAAAAATTCATTTTTCATGAGAAGTCCTTTTATCAAAGTTGATTGTCGCGGAAAATGCGAAATAAAAGACTGCCATTATTATTATTTACCCGCACCTGTCAGAACTGACAGTCTTAGAAACCTATTCGCAATAAAATCCTTTATCGACGATCTTTTTTGTTATAAGTGAAGTCATCAAAAGTTCAGCGCACGTTTAGAACAGCAACACTAGGAGAGACTCTGGATGAACACGGAGCCGCCCCCCGAAAAACTGATGATTGGCCCAAAAGCCCGAGAGGCTGTTCGGCGTACAAGCCGCCAAGACAACCCCAAGCCAGAAATGTTAGCGTGCTTGGTATCAAGCCCGAACAAGAGCCAAAAACGATGAAAAAAACTGTCCTGGCCTTCAGCCGCATCACCCCGCCCATGATCGAACGCCTGCAGCAAGAGTTCGACGTCATCGTCCCTACCCCAAAGAACGGCGACATCAACGCCCAATTCAACGAAGCCCTGCCCCACGCCCACGGTCTCATCGGCGTCGGCCGCAAACTCGGCCAGGCCCAACTTGAAACCGCGACAAAACTCGAAGTCGTTTCCAGCGTCTCCGTCGGCTACGACAACTACGACCTCGACTACTTCAACCAACGTGGGATCATGCTCACCAACACCCCCGACGTTCTCACCGAAAGCACTGCCGACCTCGCCTTCGCGCTGATCATGAGCAGCGCCCGCCGCGTCGCCGAACTCGACGCCTGGACCAAGGCCGGCCAATGGCAAGCCAGCGTCGGCGCTCCGCTGTTTGGCTGCGACGTGCACGGCAAAACCCTCGGCATCGTCGGCATGGGCAACATCGGCGCCGCCATCGCCCGCCGTGGTCACTTCGGTTTCAACATGCCGATCCTCTACAGCGGCAACAGCCGCAAAAACGAACTCGAACAGCAACTCGGCGCGCAATTTCGCAGCCTTGACCAGTTGCTGGCCGAAGCCGACTTCGTCTGTCTGGTGGTGCCACTCAGCGACAAGACCCGCCACCTGATCAGCCACCGCGAACTGGCGCTGATGAAGCCAAATGCAATCCTCGTCAACATCTCCCGCGGCCCGGTAGTCGACGAACCCGCATTGATCGAAGCCCTGCAAAACAAGCGCATTCGCGGCGCTGGTCTGGACGTTTACGAAAAGGAACCGCTGGCCGAATCGCCGCTGTTCCAGCTGAAAAACGCCGTGACCCTGCCGCACATCGGCTCGGCCACTGACGAAACCCGTGAAGCGATGGCCAATCGCGCCCTTGCCAATCTGCGTAGCGCCCTGCTCGGTGAGCGCCCGCAGGATCTGGTCAATCCGCAAGTCTGGCGCGGATAACAAAACGGGCAAGTACTCCAGGGTACTTGCCCGTTTCATTATAAAAACATAACGCTACACATACCTTGTAATTGAACCCCAGCCAAAACCCGAAACAACCGTTATAAACTCTCCCGACCTATCGAATTCACGGTATGAAGTTATGGAGAGCATTAATCTTGAACAACCTTAGCACCGACGAAATAGTACGATATAGCAAAGTCATTCTGATGGCGCTCATCAGTTTATTTGGCATTCTGGTAATGTTCAGCAACTTCACCGACTACGCTTCAAATTATGAGTATGTCGGCCATGTCCTGAGCATGGACACCAGCCTGAAAAACCCCAACATACGCTATCGGGCAATCACTTCGCCCATGCTGCACCACCGGATCTACTGGCTGGTCATAACGCTGGAAGCGCTCTATACCAGCTTCTGCCTGGTGGGCACTTATCAACTTTACCGAAAGATCAAACAATCGGCAGCGGACTTTCATGAAGCCAAGAAGTACGCAATTATCGGATTGCTGATCGCAATATTCATCTACTACTTCTGCCTGCAAGTCATTGGTGTCGAATGGTTCGACATGGACAACTCGGAAGTATGGAACGCCAAGGACTGGGCAAGGCACATTGTCGACTTTATCTTCCCGCTGATGATTTACATCATTCTGAAGATCGAGCAGTGATCAATCAGCACTCGATCTTTACAGCAATCAGGCTAACTTTCCCTGCCCTGAAAGTTGCACTGGCCGAGGCTTGCGAAAGACCAATACGTTACCCAGCATCACCAGTACCAGACCGGCCAGTGCCGGCGCTGTCCACTGATAACCTTCGGCAAACGCAGAAACGTTCAGTGCCACCACCGGGAACAGCACCGTGCAATACGCCGCGCGTTCCGGGCCCATGCGCCCGACCAGCGTCAGGTAAGCGGTGAAGCCGATGACTGAACCCGGTATCACCAGATACAACAGCGCCCCGACATAACGCGGTGACCAGTCCATGTCGAACGGAATACCTTTGACCAGGCACCACACCGACAACATCGCCGCGCCGTAAGCCATGCCCCAGGCATTGGTAGTCAGCGGCTTGAGGCCGGCCTTCTGTTGCAAGCTCGAAAGCATGTTGCCCGCCGAGAAACACAGCGTGCCGCACAACGCCAGACCGAGGCCGAGCAAGGTTTGCGGGGTAGCCTGATGCCCGACCAGTTCTGGCCAGAACAACATGCCCAGGCCAAACAGGCCAAGCGTACCGCCCATCAGCACATTGCGCGCAATACGCTGACCGAAGAACACCCGCGCGTTCAGCGCATTCCACAGCGTCGCGGTAGAAAACACCACCGCCACCAGGCCACTGGGAATCCACTGACTGGCCGTCAGGAAGCACATGAAATTCACGCAGAACAGGCACACCCCCTGCGCGATGCAGATCAGATGACCGCGCCGGTTCATCGGTTGCAGGCGCCGACTGAGCAGCAGCAACACGAACAGCACCAGCGCAGCGAGGCCGAAGCGATAGACAATCGACACCGGAATCGCCACCACGCCCAGTTGCCATTTCAGAGCAATCCAGGTGGTGCCCCAGATCAGCACGGTCAGCAGATACAACGAAAGATTCATGACGCCCACTCCTGGAAATAATACCGAGCACTCCCTGTGGCGAGGGAGATTGCTCGCGCCGGGCTGCCATGCCGTTTAGTGAGTGCTGTGCACTCAAGCGCGAGCAAGCTCCCTCGCCACAGGTTTGCGTTGGATAGGGATTGAGCGTGATGCACGCGGCGTCGGGGCGCTTGCAGATTCTTGCGCTTTTGTCCGGCGGTGGGCTGGCAGCGCGAAATCTACAGAGTAGGATGCAAGGCGTTGGAGAGAGCCGATCATGTCCGCCATCGATACCCTGCAAGTCTTTCAAGCGCTTAACCGCTCGCCCAATGCACGCCTTGTGCACAGCGCCGAGCTCGGTGACGGCTTGTCTGCGGCCCTGTGGACCAATCACCACGACGCTCAGGAGTACGAAGCGCCGAGCCACCACACACTCTCCTGCTACATCGCCGGTGGCACTGGCACCTTCCGTCGTGGGCAACCGGGGCACAAGGGTGGGCCGGACAAGTTGTGCATTCTGCCGGCGGATCACCAGTCCGGCTGGGTGATCAACGGCGATATTCGCCTCGCGCACCTGTATTTCAGCGCCGAACAATTTGCCCTTGGTTGCGTCACGCTGCTCGATCGCGAGCCACGGGAAATGCAGCTGCGTGAACAGACCTTTCTTGAGGACCCGCAGCAGGCGCAGCGCTTTCGTCAACTGCTGACGCTGAACTGGGATGAACCCGCCGAACGTTTGCTGACCAGCAGTCTTGCCCATGAACTGATCAGCCACACCCTGCTCAGCCAGGTCGGTGCACGTCAGGGTTTGCGCCTGAAGGGCGGACTGGCCGCGCATCAGCGGCGGCAATTGGTGGAATTCATCGACAACCAGATGGCTGAACCGATCAGCCTGGGGCAACTGGCCGGGTTGTGTGCGTTGTCGGAATATCACTTTGCGCGGATGTTTCGTGTGAGCTTCGGGCTGCCACCGCATCAGTACGTGCTGGCGCGGCGCTTGGATCGGGCGCGTGAGTTGTTGCCGGGCACGGTACTGCCATTGGGGGAAATTGCCTTGGCTTGCGGATTTGCCAGTGCGAGCCACTTTACCAATCGGTTCAAGCAGGTGCTGGGCGGTACTCCTGGCGAATATCGGCAGGCGTTTTTGCGTTAGAGCCAACCCCTGTTTCTTTCATTCGGACCTCTTCGCGAGCAAGCCCGCTCCCACATTTGGAATGCAATCCCCTGTGGGAGCCCGCTCCTACATTTGGAATGCAATCCCCTGTGGGAGCGGGCTTGCTCGCGAAGAACGATGACGCGGTTTCGAATCAAAATTCCAGGGTGCTGGACAGCGAGATCTGCCGCGAATCGCCCATCGACACAAAGAACCGGCTCGCCGCCGAGGTGTAGTAGGTGCGATCAAACAGGTTCTTCACGTTGAGCTGGAACTTGACCTTCTGCCCTTCGACTTTGGTGTCGTAAGTGGCAAACGCATCGGCGACGGTGTAGCTCGGCAAGTCAAAATCATTCACTGCGTTACCGGCACGCTCGCCGACGTAACGAGCGCCAGCGCCGACGCGCAACTGATCGCCACCGATTACGCTGCCGAAGTCATACACCGCCGACAATGAGCCGGAATTCTTCGCCACGTTCTGCAAACGCTTGCCTTTGTAGTCCGGGTCCTCGGTGACTTCGGCATCGGTGTAGGCGTAGCTGCCGATCATGCTCCAGTGCTCGCTCAGTTGACCGGTCAGGTCCATTTCCAGACCGCGCGAACGCACTTCGCCGGCGGCGCTGTAAATCGTCGTCGGACCTTCGGCGTTGGCCACCAGCACGTTGCGTTTCTTGATGTCGAACAGTGCGATGTTACCGGTGAGCTGCCCCGGCATATCGAGGCGCGCGCCCAGCTCCCATGACTTGGCTTCTTCCGGCGCAATGCTGCCGTCGAGCACGCTGCTGCTGCCGCTCAACGGCGCGATGGTCGAGTTGGGTTTGAACGATTCGGTGTAGCTGCCGTAGAACGACAGAGCGTCGGTGTAGCGATACACCAGACCGGCGCGCGGCACCCACTTCTGCCCGTTGCTGTCGGTGTTGGCCTTGAACGGCACGCCTTTGCCGGCGTACTGGTCGTATTCCTGAAAGCGTCCGCCGGCGACCAGAATCCACTGGTCGGTGAGGTGAATCGAGTCCTGCATGAACAGCGAATCGCTGCGCAGTTCATCGGTCTGCGCGCTGTCGGCGGCACTGACCGTGGTGCCTTCGACTTCACGGCCATACACCGGGTTGACGTAGCTGAAGGTGCTCAGGCTTTTCTGGCGGATCAGGTCGGCGCGGTAGATCTTGCGGTACTCGTCGTCGACGCCAAACACCAGGTCATGTTGCATGCCCAGTACGTTGACCTTGCCCTCAAGGCTGACGGTGGTGAAGCGGTCGGTGCTGATCGCGCCTTGGGTGCCGTCCATGCTCCGGGTCAGCGTGCCCTTTTTGGTGTCGATGGCGGTGACGCGCACCTGGCTGGCGTCGTAGGTCTCGCGGTTCCAGCTGTAGCCGAAGTGGGCTTTCCAGTCGTCGTTGAGTTCATGATCGGCTTCGAAATGATAGAGATCGGAACGCCCTTCCATGTTGTTGAACGGCTCGTCGAGACGCTCGTTGCGCGAGATGTCCAGCGGATGGTTGGTGCGCGGATCGATCAGCGTGCCACGATCGAACGGCGTAAGAAATTCACGGTGTTCGTAGGCGAACAGCAGCTTGGTGCTTTCGCCATACCAGGCGAGCGACGGCGCGATCAGGGTTTCGCGATGGGTGCCAAAGTTGCGCCAGTAATCTTCATCTTCGTGATCGAGCACCATGCGGTAAGCCAGCCCGGAATCGCCCAGTGCGCCGGTGCTGTCGAAGGTGCCGCCGCTGCCATTCTTGCCGTCGCCGTAGGTCGAGCCGCGCAAGGTCAGCGCGTTGTACTGCGCCAGCTCAGGTTTCTTGCTGACCATGTTGACCACGCCGCCCGGATCCTGAATGCCGTACAGCAACGACGCCGGACCTTTGAGCACTTCGACGCGATCCACCGTGGCGTTCATGCCGCGGCCCTGCACGATCGGCATGCCGTCGCGCATGATCGAGCCGTTGCGGTTGTCGCCGAAACCGCGGGTCATCACCGAATCCTGGGTGCTGCCCAAGGTGTTGCCCTGGGTGATACCGCTGACATTGGCCAGCGCGTCGTCAAGATTACGCGGCGCCTGATCGCGGATGACTTGCGCCGGGATGACGTTGACGGTCTGCGGGACTTCCTGCAACGAGGCCGAGGAGCGCATCACCGAGCTGGTTTCCGGCGGCTGATAACTCATCGACTCGTCGCGCGTCGAGGTGATGGTGGTGGCGCCGAGGTTCAGCGCGCCTTCGGTCGGTTGCGGCTCCAGCGCCAGGGTGTGGCTGTCGATGCGGCGCAAGCTCAGGCCCGAACCGCTGAGCAAGCGTTGCAGCGCTTGTTCGGCGCTCATCTGACCGTTGACTGCCGGAGCGGTGAGGCCGTAAGGCGCCTCATCGGTGTAGACCACGCTTTGCCCGGTGACGCGGCTGAAGTCATTGAGGGCTTGTGGCAGTGGTTTGGCTGCCAGTGCGAAGTTGAACTGTTTTTGCGCCGGGCTGCTGACCGCTTCGGTCGCGAGCGCAACGCTCATCGGCAACAACGCCAATGCCGAAAAACTCAACGCCGATACGCTCAACCACTGTTTGACCGAACCCGATTTTGCCCTGGACTTCATTGCTCAATGACCTGTGTAGAACCGCAGCGGATGCGAATGACTCGCAGTTTCAGTCACTACACGGATGGGGTTCGGGTTTACCTCATCACTATTTGAAAATATTTTTTCGAGATCAAAAGATTGCAGCCTGCGGCAGCTCCTACAGGGAACGCATACCCTGTAGGAGCTGCCGCAGGCTGCGATCTTTTGACTTTGCCTCAGCGCAAAATAATCAGATGCCCCAGCACCTGATGCTGCTCAAACCCCAACACCCCTTGCAGCGAACTCAACACCGCCTGCGGATCCTTGCTCGGGAAACTGCCACTGACCTTGCGCGCCGCCAGCTCATCGCTGAGCAGCACGATCCGCCCCGGGTAATACCGCCGCAGATCTTCGACCACCTCGGCCAGCGTCGACTTGTAGTAAGTCAGCCAGCCCTGCCGCCAGGCCAGTTGCGCCTCGCTGTCCACGGCATGGAGTTTTTGCGCTGCGCCCTGACCGTAAGCGACTTGCTGCCCCGCCGTGAGAATCTGCTGTTCGCCTTGGCGATCCGCCGTGACGCCGACGCGCCCGGACAACACCGTGACCTGCGCACCATGCGGCTGCAGACGCACTTCAAATTGCGTGCCGAGCACTCGCGCCTCACCTTGTTCCGCCGCCACCACAAACGGATCACCGGTGTGCGTCACGCTGAAAAAACCGGCGCCACGGCGCAACTGCACATGTCGCTCGCCATGGCTGAAGTCCACGGCAATCGCGCTGTCGGCATCCAGGGTTACCTGCGATTGATCGGCGAGGGTCACCGTGCGGATCTCACCCGGCGCCGAAACATAATCGGCGCCGAGATCGTCGATCCAGCGCTGTGGCTGCCAGCCCGTACCGAGGCTGACCATCAGCACCAGACACGCCGCCATCGCCAGCGCACCTGACCAGCGCAAAACCTGCGGGCGTCGTGGGCGATCCATTGCATCGAGATAACCCTGCAGCGCCACAGCCTCTTCATCGGCCAGGGTACGCGCCGGGCCTTCGCTCAGCTCCCAGAGCACCTGGGCCTGCGCGTAAGCCTCGGCATGCGCCGGATCCGCGCGCAGCCATTGGCTGAATGTCAGTTGATCGCCAGCACTCGGCCGATCGTGCAGCAGGCTCAGCCAGGCCAATGCGGCCTGTTCCTGAAGAGGCGTCGGACGGATGCAATCGGTGTGCTTCACGGTGCTTTCCCTGGCGGACGTGGCGCGGGGTCGCGCAGGCTGGCCTTGCAGGCTTCGAGGGCGCGCATCATATGTTTTTCCACGGCGCTTTGGGACAGGCCCATGGCTTTGGCGATTTCTGCGTACTTGCGGCCGTGGATGCGATTGAGCAAAAAGATCTGTCGGGTGCGCTCAGGCAACGCACGCAACGCGGCTTCGACATGGCGCAGATCATTGCCGGCTTCGAGCGCGGCTTGCGGTTCACTGCCGTGGCTGTCCGGCTCGTCCGGCTGCCAACCTTCGTTGACCCGCACACGCGTGCCTTCGCTGCGCAAATGATCGATGGCGATGTTGCCGGCGCAACGCAAAAGGTAGGTGCTGAGTTCTTCGACCTGCACCAGCGGCCGTCGCCAGAAGCGCAGAAACAGGTCCTGCACCAGATCCGCCGCAGTCGCCCGGCAACCGACGCGCCGATTCACCAGCGCTTCCATCTGCGAACGCTGCGACAGAAACACCTGAAGAAAATGCGCACGTGCGCCACGCGGCTCGTCGTCGCGCGATTCCGGCGGCAGACCGATCAGCACCTCAGCACTGCGCCCATGCGGCGACCGGGCAAGCCAGCAGGCTGACACCCGCCAACGCCAAGGCCAGACGCGGCCGATAGGGCAGCAACAACACCAGCGCCAGCGCACTGAACATCAGCACGGCAAACCAATCGACCAGGCCGAAACTCCAGCCATTGGCCGCAACCGCTGCCGACAACGACAAGCCCAGCAACAGCCATCCACCCAGATTCAGCCCTTGGCGGCGACGCGCCGAGGGCTTGCTGCCGAGCAATTCATCGTGATGGCGCGGCATCGACAGACACAGTGCGGTAAACCCGGCGTAGCACAGCAACAGCGCCAGCAGCATCAGTGGCTTCCTTGCTCAAGCGTGATTGGCGGCGCCGCTTCACGGCGTGGTTTTTTCGCGCCGACGGTGCTGGCGGCGCGACGCATTTTCCAGGCAGCCCAGGCGAGGAACAGGCCCGCGCCCAGACACGTCAGGTCGAAACCGGCCAAGGCCCAGTCACCCTGCGCCACACTAGTTACGAGGTTCCACGGCGTTGTCAGCGCATTGATCAACGGCACCGCGCTAAACAACAGCGCCCCCAGCGCAAGCTGTTCGATCCACGCCGCGCGCCCTTTGCGCAACGAGGCGTGCACCACGCTCAGGCCCCAAGCGATAAAGAACCCGTTCACTTCCCAATCCGCTCGCCCGCTCAGGCTCAATGGCAGCAGCCGATTGGCGAGGAAAAACACCGCCACTGCCGAAACCAGACCGGCCATGCCGGCAATGTTCAGCACCTCGACCAGGCGCAATTCGAACGGCATCACGCCGCTCTTGGCGTGTTTGAGTTGACGCTTGCCGAGCCAGATCACCAGCCCGGTGCCGATCATCGCCGTACCGGCCAGACCGCAGAGGAAATACAGCCAGCGCAAAACCGGACCGGCGAAGTGGCCAATGTGCAAACCGTAGAAACCACCGGCAATGGTCATCGGCACGGGTTTGTCCGGGGTCGCGCCGAGCTGCTCGCCGGTGATGGCGTTGAAGGTCACATCGCTGCCGTATTCGTAGGCAATCTTGTCGGAAGTGGCACGCGACATTTGCACAGAGGCATTGGCGTCGCCGGGATTGTTCACCGTCACGCGTTTGATATGCCCACCCGCCCAATGCTCGCTCGCCCGTGTCAAAAACGCTGTCAGCGGGGGTAATGTCAGCGCTTGTCCGGCGCGTTCGGGAATCGCCGTTTCTGGAAAAACCTCATCGTAAAACGCATCGATGTTGCTGCCGTACGACGCCACGATGCTCGCCGGCATGACCATCGACATGAAAATCACCAGGCTGCTGTAGGTGATCATCAAGTGAAACGGCAGCACCAGCACCCCCACGGCGTTGTGCCCGTCGAGCCACGAGCGCTGGCCTTTGCGCGGGCGGAAGGTGAAGAAGTCCTTGAAGATTTTCTTGTGGGTGATGATCCCGGTGATCAGCGCGACAAACATCAGCATCGCCGCACTGGTCGCCAGCCAGCGCCCCCACGGATAGGGCATTTGCAGCTGGAAGTGGAAACGATAGAAGAACTCGCCGCCCATGGTGTCGCGGCCCTGCACTTCGGCGCCGGTTTGGGCGTCGAGCGTTGTCGATTCGAAGCGCCCGCGCTCACCGGGTTTGCCCGGTTCCTGCTGCCAGCGCACCGTCAGCGCAGGGTCGCGGGCATCGGGCAAGTCGATCAGCCAGCGCGAGGCGCCGGCCGCATGTTGTTGCAGATAATCCTGCGCCAGCGTCAGGCTCGCCTGTGCATTGATTGGCCGCGCGGGGATCTCCGGCTGCATCCAGTGGCTGGTTTCATCTTTGAAATACGCCAGGGTCCCGGTCAGGAAAATCGCGAACAGCAGCCAGCCGAAGACCAGGCCGGTCCACGTGTGCAGCCAGGCCATCGCCTGGCGAAAACCCTCTTTCATGCAAAACCCAACCCGCGTGCAGCGCCGGAAACGGTCGCCAGAATCACGCTCGGCACCAGCAAGCCAACCCACGCCGACCACGCCGTGCGGCAGGCGAAGCACCACAGCACCGCCACCAGATAGACCAGAAAGGAAATGGTCATGCCGGTCACCACGGCTTCGGCGCGGCTCAGTGGCAGCCACATTGTCAGGGTGACGCTGGCCAGCGCCGCGACCAGATAGCCGCCAAACACTGCCGCCAGCACCCGCGAGGTGACGGCCAGACGATAGGACATGGGAAGTGTCGCGAGTTTGCCTTTCATGTTTCGACCCTGAAACGGAATCGTCCGGCCGACAAGCCGAACCAACAGACGAGCAATATTAATGATAAATATTCTCATACGCAAAAGCATCTGATTGCCGGCGAGGATCATCGCCGCCTACAATGCGAACAGTTCTTGTTCTCTAACGCATGCTCTTTACCCGCTAAAGAAAGCGCCCGGAGTAATACCGTTGCCGTCCGCCCATCCCGTCGAAGCGCTTTATCAAGCCCACCACAGCTGGCTCACCGGCTGGCTGCGGCGCAAACTCGGCTGCCCGCACAGCGCGGCGGATCTGGCGCAGGACACCTTCATCAAAGTGCTGACGGCCCGCGAAGCGCCGTTGATCATCGAGCCGCGGGCGTTCCTCACGACGTTGGCCAAACGCGTGTTGTTCAACCATTACCGCCGCCAGGACCTCGAACGCGCTTACCTCGATACCCTCGCGCAGATGCCGGAAATGCTCGCGCCGTCCGAAGAAGACAAAGCGATCATCCTGCAAACCCTGATGGAGCTGGATCAATTGCTCGACGGCTTGCCGCGTCAGGTCAAACGCGCGTTTCTGCTGGCACAGATCGATGGCCTGACCTATCCACAGATCGCCGCCGAAATCGGCATCTCCGTGGCCACGGTCAAACGTCATCTGAACAAAGCGGCAATGCGCTGCTATTTCGCGCTATGAACCGCGCGCCGGATTTCTGCGCACAAGTCGCCGAGCAGGCGGTGCATTGGCTGATGGAAATGCAGCAAGGCGCGCTCAATCCGCGTCAGCAACACGCCTGGCAACAATGGCTGGATGCGCACAGCGAACATCGTCGGGCGTGGGAACACATTCAACGGGTCAACCAGCGTTTGCGCGGTGTGTCTTCGCCGCTGGCGCATGCGGCGCTGAACGGGCCGAAGTCCGCCAGCCGCCGCCAGGCACTCAAGCTGCTGCTGATTCTCGGGGCCGGCAGCGCGGCGACCTGGGGCATGCGCGAGCACAATCCACTGCCGTCGTTGCTCGCCGATTACCGCAGCCCGATCGGTCAGCGGCGCAAAGTGGCCTTGGGCGCGGGCAATCAGTTGCAACTGAACACCGCCAGTGCGGCGGATGTACGTGTCGATCAGGGTTTGATCCGTTTGCTCGAAGGCGAAATTCTTCTGACTGCCTCGCAAGCATTCGAAGTACGTACCGCACAAGGCCTGCTGAAAACCCAAGGCGCCCGTCTCAATGTGCGTCAGTTTGCTGATCGCACGCAGGTTGCGCTGTTTGAAGGCCGGGTCGAACTGAGCATTGCCGGTCGCACGCCGATGCTGCTGCCGGTCGCTCGTCAATTGAGCTTCAGCACCACCTCGGTCAGCGCAGCCAGTCCTCTGGACGCCAACAGCGGCTCCTGGGCCGACGGCATGCTGGTGGCGGCGCATATGCGTCTGGGCGACTTCCTTGATGAGCTTGGCCGCTATCGTCGCGGGCAGCTCAAGTGCGACAGCAAAGTTGCCGACCTGTTGATCTCCGGGACGTATCCGCTGGACGACAGCGAGCGGATTCTCGATCTGCTGGAAATCAGTTTGCCGGTCAAGGTGAAGCGGCTTACCCGTTATTGGGTGACCGTTGAGGCGCGGGTTTAAGGAGCAAGATCAAAGGATCACAGCCTTCGGCAGCTCCTACAGGAGATATGCATTCCAAATGTCGGAGCTGCCGCAGGCTGCGATCTTTTGGTCCTGAAAAATAAATGAGCCGTTTTTCAGATCTGGCGTGACAGAGAAGGAAAGCCCCCTTGATTCAACCTTCTCAGGATCCGACATGCACCCCACCCGCCTCACGCCGCTGGCCCGCAGCCTGCGCAATCTTGTCCTCGGCGCCAGCCTGAGTTTCAGCGCCCTGCCCGTCGCACTGGCCGCCGACGCCAAGGCTTATCACATCGCGCCAGCGTCGCTGGAAAATGCCCTCAACCAGTTTGGCCGGGAAGCGGGCGTGCTGATTTCTTTTGGCTCGCAAGTCACCAGCGGTGTGCAAAGCCGTGGCCTGGAAGGCAGCTACACGCCCGAGCAGGGCTTGAATGCATTGCTCGAAGGCACCGGCCTGCAAGCACGCGCCGAGGGCAATAACGCTTTCAGCCTGCAATCGGCGGGCGATGCCGCACTGGAGCTGGACACCTCGAAAGTCGTCGGTGACTGGCTCGGCGACGCGGCGCAGATCAATGTCTTCGAACATCCCGGTGCCCGTGACGTGATCCGCCGCGAAGAATTCGAACGCCAGGGCGCGACCCAGGCCCGCGATGTGCTCAACCGCATCCCCGGGGTCAACGCGCCGGAAAACAACGGCACCGGTAGCCACGACATGGCGCTGAACTTCGGCATTCGTGGTTTGAACCCGCGTCTGGCTGCACGCTCGACGGTATTGATGGACGGCATCCCGGTGCCGTTCGCACCGTATGGTCAGCCGCAGTTGTCATTCGCGCCGATCAGCATGGGCAACATGGACGCCGTCGACGTCGTACGCGGTGGCGGCGCGGTGCGCTACGGCCCGCAGAACGTCGGCGGTGTGGTCAACTTCGTGACCCGGGCGATTCCTGACGAACCAACGGTCAAGGGCGGCTTCCAGACCGAAACCAGCCCATCGTCGAGCCATGACGGCTTCAAGACCAGCGCCAACCTGTTGGCCGGCGGCACCAATGCCAACGGTCTCGGCGGCGCCCTGCTTTACTCCGGCACGCGTGGCGGTGACTGGCGTGAACACAGCGACACCGAGATCGACGACCTGATCGTCAAGGGCAAATATCAGCTCGACGAAGCCAACAGCTTCAACGCCATGGCCCAGTATTACGAGGGCAAGGCCGACATGCCCGGTGGCCTCAACGTCGCCGATTACGATGCCGATCCGTATCAGTCAACGCGCCCGAAAGATCAGTTCTGGGGTCGCCGGACGATGTTCAACTTCGGCTATCGCTATCAGGAAGATCGCCGCGAATTCACCGCCAACACCTTTTTCACCAAGACCCTGCGCAGCGGATATCTCGATCAGGGCACCTTCCTTTCGCTGTCGCCGCGCGAGTATTGGGTGCGCGGTCTGGAAACCCGTTTCGCCCAAGGCTTCGACCTCGGCCCGACCAGCCATGAAGTCGGCGTCGGCTACCGCTACATCAACGAGGCCGGCCACGAACTGCGTTATCGCACGCCGATCAACAGCAACGAATACCCGACCACCAACAGCCGCAACGACCGCGACACCCGTGGCGGCACCGAGGCCAATGCGTTCTTCGTCGACGACCGCATCGACATCGGCAAATGGACGATCACCCCGGGCGTGCGCTACGAGATGATCGACTCGCAGCAGACCAACAACCTCACCGACGTCAAATACAAAGGTGACTACAACACCGCGCTGCCGGCGTTGAACGTGCTCTACCACCTGACCGACAGCTGGAATTTGTACGCCAACACCGAAGGCTCGTTCGGCAGCGTGCAGTACAGCCAGATGCCCAACCGGGTGAGCAGCGGCGAAGTGAAACCGGAGAAGGCCCGCACCTGGGAACTCGGCACGCGTTATGACAACGGCGCGTTGCGCGCGGAGATCGGCGCGTTCCTGATCAACTTCGACAACCAGTACGAAAGCAATCAGACCAACGATTCGGTGATCGCCCGTGGCGAAACCCGCCATCAGGGCATCGAGACCAGCGTCAACTATGCGCTGGATGACTTGAGCCCGGCGCTGGCCGGTTTTGATGTCTACGCCACTTACGCGTACGTCGATGCGAGCATTCGCGAAGACGGCCCGAACAAAGGCAACCGCGTACCGTTCTCGTCGAAGCACAAAGGCACGGTTGGCGTGGGTTACACCGAAGGGCCATGGAAACTCAATCTGGACAGCAGCTTCCAGAGCGAGCAGTTCGCCGACAACGCCAACACCACGAAAGAAAGCGCCGATGGCAGCACCGGCAAGATCCCCGGTTACATGCTGTTCAGCAGCCGCGCCGGTTATGACTTCGGCCCGCAATTGTCGGATCTGAATGTGGCGGTGGGCGTGAAGAACATCTTCAACACGCAGTACTTCACACGCTCGTTTGATGACAACAACAAGGGCAAGTATGTCGGTGAACCGCGCACGGTTTATGTGCAGACATCGGTAGCGTTCTGAGGATTAAAAAGCCCCTCACCCTAACCCTCTCCCGGAGGGAGAGGGGACTGATTGGGGGATGCTCATGATCTCCGTAGACCTGAACGTGCAGTGCGCAATCCATAATCGTTTGAACCTGAAGCTGCTTTGCCGAATACATAATCGACTAGACGTGTAGCTGCTTTGCCGAATACATAATGGATACGGTTTTTCAGGTCGATGTACCCCGCAAGACACCTCGGTCGGCCCCCTCTCCCTACGGGAGAGGGCTGGGGTGAGGGTCAGCAGGTCATGGTCTACAGTAAAACTTCAAATCAACTTCACAAGGATCGTGAAGCATGCAAAATCGCCCCACCCTCGCCCAATTCGCCCGCCAGTTACGCGTTCAGCAAACCGACTGTGAATACCTGCTCTGGCAAAAGCTTCGCGCCCGCCAGATCGCCAATCTGAAATTTCGTCGGCAGTTTCCCTGTCCGCCCTACGTGCTGGATTTCTACTGTGCCGAGCTGAAATTGGCGATTGAACTGGATGGTGGTCAGCACTATGAAGCGTCGGGATTGATATACGACCAGCGCCGAACAAATCACCTGTATCAGCAAGGCATTCAGGTCTTCCGTTTCAGCAATCTGGAAATACTTCAGCAGATGGATGACGTACTGGAGCAGATCATACAAATTGCGGCAACTCGAAGGCTGCCCTCACCCTAACCCTCTCCCACAGGGAGAGGGAACTGATTGCGGGATGCTTGAGAAATACATCGACCTGAAAGTGCCTTACCGAATCCATAATCGACTCGGTCTTCCGACCTGATTCTGCCTTACCGAATCCATAATCGACTCGGTCTTCCGACCTGATTATGCCTTACCGAATCCATAATCGACCCGGTCTTTCAGGTCGATGTACCTCGCAATACGACTTGGTCGGCCCCCTCTCACGCAGGGAGAGGGCTGGGGTGAGGGGCAGCCCATTCATGCTCTGCGCAATAACCGCCACAGAAACAAAAACGGGCCTGCATTCGCAGGCCCGTTCTCATTGGGTGAATTAAATAATCAGCGCATCAACTGTTGATAGCTGCCTGCTCATTCTCATCAAACTCTTCAGCGAGCAGCTTGTCGTTGGCTTTGCCCGTGAATGGCACCACAGCGGCGCGTGGTTTACCTCGCAGTTTGCCGAACAGATGCTCCAGCGCGTGCTCGAGTTTTTCGGCTGCGCCATCGATTGCCTGTTCCAGCGAATCGGCTTTATGGGTGACGGAAATCGGTTGATGGCCTTTTGGCCGCGCTTCCAGCTGGCAGCGCATGTCATGGGGACCTGGTTTCTCGCCGTTCTCGTCGCTCAGGTGGACTTCGACACGGGTCAGGTCTTCTTCATAACGGTCGAGCGTGCTCTCAATGGTTGTACGTACCCACTCCTCCAGTCGTTTACTGCCTTGAACATGGTTATCGCTGTTGACTTGGATTTGCATAGTTCCATCCCTTATTTCAGCTAGCTCGTGAGAGGCCTTGAGTTGAATTTCCTGACCTCCTGGTTACAACAATCGGCCCGACCGGCGAACATTTCAACCCCTGGAAAAAGATAAATATTCATTCGCAAAAAAAGTCGGACAACCGAGCAAAGCGCTGGTAAGGTCGGGAGTTGGGTCGCCTCGCAACCCGGCAAAATCTGCTCACAATTGCCCGTCATTCAACGGGTGCAAACCGCGAAAAATCCCCGCCTCTTCGACCAGCCAATCATGCACCGCACGCACGCCCGGATGGCTCAACGCCCCTGGTGCGTACAGCAACACGTAACGTTTATGGTTGGGCACCGACAGGCCGAACGGCACGATCAGGGTGCCGCGCTCCAGCTCATCGTTGAGCAACGTGCGCCGGGCAATCGCCACGCCCATCCCGGCAATCGCCGCTTCGATGGTCAGGTGATTGCGGTTGAAGGTGTGCCCGCGCCGTACGTCGGCGCCTTCAAAGCCGATCGCATGCAAATAAAACTCCCACTCGGCATATTCGTAACTGCCACGCCAGGCGGTGATGTCGTGCAGCAACGGAAAATGCACCAGGTCCGCCGGGCCATGCAGCGGTGGCCGCCCGCGCAACAGGCTTGGCGCGCACACCGGGAAAATCTGCTCGTCGAGCAAGGCTGTGGATAACAATCCCGGGTAACTGCCGTCGTTCAGATCGATCGCCAGATCAAAGTCGCCCTCGTGCAACGGCACGCTGCTGTCCTCGGCGACCAGGCGCAACTGAATGTCCGGATAACGCTGTTGCAGGCGTGGCAAGCGCGGCGTCAGCCATTTGCTGAGGAACGATGGAATCGAGCGCACGCGCAAAATCCCGCTGATCATTCCCGCATCGAGGCGACGCAACTCAGCGTCGATGCTGCCGTAGGCCTCATTCACCGTGATCGCCAGCCGCTGGCCTTCTGCGCTCAGTTCAACGCCACGGGCACGCCGATGAAACAGGCGAAAACCGAGGCGCTCTTCCAGTTGGCGGATCTGCTGGCTGACCGCTCCGGGAGTGATGTGCAGCTCTTCTGCACAACGGGTGAATGACAGGTGCCGCGCGGCACAGGAAAACACCTGCAGCCAGACGTAAGTCTGGGCATGCAATTGACGACTCATCGTTTAGTCCTGCTAAAGGCTTACTTAGAAAGTTTCGTTAGTCACGTAGGACCGAGGTAGGCAGTATCGCCGACATTGCGCTTGTCCTACAAAAAATGGCAGCGATTCCTACTCCATTGCTTGTAAGGGTTTAGCATGGCTATCAGTGTTTTCGATCTATTCAAAGTCGGCATCGGTCCGTCCAGTTCCCACACCGTCGGGCCGATGCGTGCCGCCGCGACCTTCGCCCAGGCGCTGATCGATCAGCATTTGTTGAACGATGTGCGTCGTGTCGAAATCCGTTTGTACGGCTCGTTGTCAGCCACCGGTGTCGGTCACGCCACCGACCGCGCAACAGTCATGGGCCTGATGGGCGAATGGCCAGACAGCATCGATCCGTCGACCATCGATCCACGCATCCAGCAACTGCGCGAGACAGGCCAACTGTGCCTCGCCGGGCAAAGAGAAATTGCCTTCGACTGGCAGCGCGATCTCCTGCTGCTCGACGAGAGCCTGCCCTACCACCCCAACGCCATGTCGCTGACCGCCTTCGGCGAAACCGCCGAGCTGTTCGAGCAAACCTACTATTCAGTCGGCGGCGGTTTCATCATCGAAGCGGCAGAAGCCGAATCCGGTGTCGCGCCAGCCGGTGACGTGGTGTTGCCGTACGATTTTTCCAGCGCCGCGCAACTGCTGGCGCTGTGCAAACAGCACAACCTGCGCGTCTCCGAGCTGATGATGGCCAACGAGCGCGCGTGGCGCTCCGACGCGGAAATCCGTCAGGGCCTGCTGCATATCTGGTCGGTGATGCGCGAATGCGTCGAACAGGGCTTGCGCCATGAAGGCATCCTGCCGGGAGGTCTGAATGTGCCGCGTCGCGCGGCGAAGTTGCATCGCAGCCTGTTGGAAATCGGCAAGCCGAATGTCATCAGCTCGACGCTGTCGGCGATGGAATGGGTCAACCTGTTCGCTCTCGCCGTCAACGAAGAGAACGCGGCCGGCGGGCGCATGGTCACCGCGCCGACCAACGGTGCCGCCGGGATCATTCCGGCGGTTCTGCACTACTACATGAAATTCAATCCGGACGCGTCTGACGATGATGTCGTCGCGTTCTTCCTCGGTGCAGCCGCCGTCGGCATCCTCTGTAAGAAAAATGCCTCGATCTCCGGTGCTGAAGTCGGCTGTCAGGGCGAAGTCGGTTCCGCGTGCGCGATGGCCGCTGCCGGCCTGGCCGACGTGCTCGGCGCCACCCCGGAGCAATTGGAGAACGCCGCTGAAATCGGCCTGGAGCACAACCTCGGCCTGACCTGCGACCCGGTCGGCGGTCTGGTCCAGGTGCCGTGCATCGAGCGCAATGCCATCGCTGCGGTAAAGGCCATCAACGCCACGCAAATGGCCTTGCGCGGTGACGGCAACCACTTCATTTCCCTCGACCGGGTGATCCGCACCATGCGCGATACCGGCGCCGACATGCACGACAAATACAAAGAGACTTCACGGGGCGGCCTGGCTGTGAACTGGGTGGAATGCTGAGGCGCATTCCCTGACCGCCCCGGCAGACCGCATTCGACGGTCTGCCAACCGTGAGCCCGAGCAAGAATAATAACGAGGCGATAACGATGACCGATGTACGTACACCTGCTGCCGAAAATCCCGCTGTAGACCTCACACGCCATACAGAAACTGCCCACAAGGGCTGGAGCAAATTCGACACCACCTGGATGCTTGGCTTGTACGGCACGGCGATCGGTGCTGGCACCTTGTTCCTGCCGATCAACGCCGGTGTCGGTGGTTTCTGGCCGTTGCTGATTTTGGCGCTGCTGGCTTTCCCGATGACCTTTTTTGCCCACCGCGGGCTGACCCGTTTCGTCTTGTCCGGGCGCTCCGGTGACATCACCGAGGTGGTTGAAGAACACTTCGGCATCGGTGCCGGCAAGCTGATCACGCTGCTGTATTTCTTTGCGATCTTCCCGATCCTGCTGGTGTACAGCGTCGCGCTGACCAACACCCTGAGCAGTTTCCTCGAACATCAATTGCACATCGCCCCGCCACCCCGGGCGATCCTCTCGCTGGCGCTGATCCTTGGTCTGATGGCCATCGTCCGTTGCGGCCAGAGCGTGATCGTCAAAGCCATGAGCGTGCTGGTCTATCCGTTCGTCGCCGCCTTGCTGTTGCTCGCGGTCAGCCTGATCCCGAACTGGAACGGCGCCTTCTTCGCCAGCGCTCAAGAATCGATGCCGATGTCGGTGCTCTTCAAAACGCTGTGGCTGGCGATCCCGGTGATGGTGTTTTCGTTCAACCATTCGCCGATCATCTCCGCGTTCGCTGTGGATCAGAAACAGCGCTACGGCGACCAAGCCGAACGCAAGAGCAGCGGCATCCTCGCCATGGCGCACGGCATGATGGTGGTGACGGTGATGTTCTTCTGCTTCAGCTGTGTGCTGGCGTTGTCGCCGGCTGATCTCGCGGCAGCGAAGGCGCAGAACATTTCGATCCTGTCGTACCTGGCCAACCACTTCCAGACCCCGGTGATCGCTTACGCTGCGCCACTGATTGCGTTGGTGGCGATCACCAAATCCTTCCTCGGCCACTACATCGGCGCCAGCGAAGGCTTTCAGGGCCTGATCGTGAAAAGCCTGCGCGGCCGTGGCCGGGTCATGTCGGCGAGCTGGCTGAACCGGGTGACTGCACTGTTCATGATTCTCGCGTGCTGGGCCGTGGCCACGTTCAACCCGAGCATCCTCGGCATGATCGAAGCGTTTGGCGGGCCGGTGATTGCCTGTCTGTTGTTCCTGATGCCGATGTACGCCATCCGCCGCGTGCCAGCCTTGCGCCAGTATTCGGGCCAGGTTTCCAACGTGTTCGTGGTGCTGATCGGCCTGATTGCACTGTCAGCGATCATCTATTCATTCCTGCCCTGAAAACGCGCCACAAAAAAAGGCGAGCCATGTGGCTCGCCTTTTTTATCCCCATGTTCATTGTTCGACAAATTTCCCGGCACAGCCCTTGCTACACCCCTGCAGGAGCTGCCGCAGGCTGCGATCTTTTGATCTTCATGACATTCATGAGCTCAATGACCGAAATCAAAACATTGAAGAGCAAAAGATCGCAGCCTGCGGCAGCTCCTACATGAGTAACCAGTACAGGACACGGAATGGCCGATGGTCTGGTATGGCGAACCAACCCGATCATGGCCGGTCAACAACTGCACGTTCAATCAGGCGGTGACGCATCATGGACAATCCCTTTCAGATCATTACCGATGCCTTTGCGCCGGACTATCAGATCAACCTCAGCATTCAGGGCCTGGACGGCAGCATCATGCTGACCCTGTCCAACAGCGGCCATATCGTCGCCAAACGCATGATCAGTGCCGAGCAGCGCAACGATCCGGCGCGCCTCAAGCGTCTGGTGCAAAGCATCCAATTCGGCATCGCCATCGAACAGGGCCACAGCGCCATGGCGATCCTCGAGGCGATGACCAGTGGCGACGGGCTGACTCCGCCGCCGCCAAGTGTTAACGGCCAATCCCGGCAAGTCGCGGGACTTTAGAGTTCGCCTTTCTCGACTTCAGGATGCTCGCTGGAACCGGCGCCGAGTTTGCGTTGCGGTTTCTCGATCTTCACCGAAGGAAATTGTGACGAGGCGTAACGCACCACCAGAATCGAGAACGCCAGCAGCAGAATCCCGCCGCACAGGTAGATGATGCCCATGTCCGGCGGGTTGTGGTGCGAGACGTTGGAGATCAGCAATCGTGTCAGCGCGGTGATCGCCACGTAGATCAGAAAGCGCACGGGCATGTGATTGGTCTTGAAATAAATCCCGACCATCGCCCCCAGTTCCAGATAGATGAACAGCAACAGAATGTCATCAATCTTGATGTGGCCTTCCTCGAGCATGCCGAGAAACTCCATCACCGCGGCCCATGCCGTCACTGCACCGATGGCAAACAGCGCCAGGTAGTGGAAGGTTTCGACGAACAGGTTGCCCAGGGACTCGGCCAGTTGATGCACGTTTTGCCGCAGTTTCTCGGCCCAGTTTATTTTCACGATGATGTTCCTTAGCCCGATGCGAGCGGATGATGCGTGTTGGACGTGACGGTTTTCTGCACGTAACGCTTGTCATGCAGAAAAGAGGCCACGCCATCATGGCGAGCCGCCGCCAAACCCGCGCCGTGGCGTTTGGTCGCACCGCTGTGCATTTGTGGGAGCGAGCCTGCTCGCGAATGCAGCGCCACGGTCTCCCTGACAAACCCGAAATCCGGTCTACATTCAAAAGCCACTACCCATGGCGCAGGGATTCGCTTATCCTTTTCGCTGTATATGGATACAGTAGTCGTCAAGACAACTTAATGTGAAGGCATGTGAGGTGGTGAATGGCCGTCGAAGTGGTATACCGCAGCAGCCGAGATCTGGAGCGCTTGTTCATGGATAAAGCCGAAGCTGACCGTCATGACAAAATGCTCGAGCTGGCCGAATATCTGGCCGATGTCCTGCAAAAAGCCGTTCCGTCCCTGACTGAACAGCAAGTGGAAGAAGCCGGGATCTACATGGCGAAGAACCGCGATGTGTTTGCCCGCGCGTTCAAGAGCCAGCCTGACGCGCTGTCGGAGCTGCTCAATGCACCGGCAGAGCCTGTCGAGAATGTTGAAGCTGCAGAATCTGCTGAAGCGCCGGCGAAGCCAGCCAAAGCAGCAAAAGCGGCGAAGTAATCAACAAAGGATCGCAGCCCCTGTAGGAGCTGCCGAAGGCTGCGATCTTTTGATCTTCCCCGTCACCGATACAAAACCCGCTCTGCCAACTCGTCCGCCACCCGCGCCGGCGAACGCTTCTCCGCCTGCGCATGCGCAAACACCTCGGTCAACCGCGAACTGATCTTCGACAGATGCGCAGTAATCGTCGTCAATTCCTCGCCACGATGTTTCAACGACACATAAATCAGCCCACCGGCATTGATCACATAATCCGGCGCATAGAGAATCCCGCGTCGTTCCAGTTGATCAGCCACGTCCAGGTGCGTCAGTTGATTGTTCGCTGATCCCGCCACCGCTGAACAGCGCAGTTGCGTAACCGTATGACTGTTCAACACCCCACCCAGACCGCACGGCGCAAGAATGTCGCAAGGCGTACTGAGTAGCGCGTCGTTGGCAATCGGATGTGCGTTGAGTTGTTCCATTGCCAATTGCACTTTGCCGTGGTCGATATCGCTGACCAATAAATCGGCGCCCGCCGCGTGCAGTTGTTCGGCCAGGGCAAAACCGACGTTGCCCAACCCCTGAATCGCCACGCGCAAACCTTCGAGGTTATCGCTGCCCAGCCGCGCCATGGCCGTCGCGCGAATACCGGTGAACACGCCCATCGCCGCATGCGGCGCAGGATCGCCCGCCGAAGTGGTGCTGGTGACATGCTGGGTCTGCTGGGCAATGCAATCCATGTCCGCCACGGAAGTGCCGCTGTCGATGGCGGTGATGTAGCGGCCGTCGAGCTGATCGATGCAGCGACCGAACGCTTCAAACAGCGCGCCACGGTTTTCCACATGCGCCGGGCGCACGATCACCGCAACTCCGCCGCCCTGCTCCAGACCCGCCAAAGCGGCTTTGTAGCTCATGCCCTGCGCGAGGCGAATGGCATCCTCGACAGCGGATTCGTCGTTGGGATAGGCAAGATAACGACATCCGCCGAGGGCTGGCCCGAGGCGACTGTTATGGATGGCAATGACCGCCTTCAACCCGGACACCGGGTCAACGCTAAGGTGCAGCGATTCCAGGCGAGTGCTTTGCATGAGAGCAAACATCGTTGGGCTCCCGAATCACTTCTTGTAGAACGCCAGTATAGGCTCGCGCCTGAAAATTGCTGGAGCGCGCCGGAATAAGCGGCGCTGCGAACGGTGGCTTTACGGCATATCTCGCCGCCCTTGCCGCGAGCCACTGGACGAATCTTGCGCACGGGGCTAAAACGAGGCATTCCCCGGAGATTTCAATGAGTCCGCGCCAACGCTTTTTCGAGTGTCTGCACCGTTCACCGCCCGCGCTGCTGGAAGCTGCGCTGTGGATCGCGGCCGAGCATGAAAAAGAGGTTGATCCCGCCGCACTCCTGCTGGATTTCAAAGAGCTGCAACAGAAGGTCAGTTACGGCTTGCCCATGCTACCGGTCAGCGAACTGGCGCAGCCGCTGCTGCGGCGCATGATTGAAGTGGGATTCGCTCAGGACGACTTCCTGCCATTGCGCCCACAGGCGGCGTTACTGCATAAAGTCTTGCAGACGCGACGCGGTCAGCCTTTGGCGCTGGCACTGATTGCTCTGGAACTGGCGCATGGTCTGGAGATTCCGCTGGTCGGGGTCAATTTTCCCGGGCACTTTTTATTGCGCGTACCCGGCGCGGATCATTTGCTCGATCCTTGCGGCGGTCGACGCCTGTACCCGAATGATTGTCGCGAGCTGTTACAGCGCCAATACGGGCCGAACATGAAGCTCACCGCCGAGCACTTGCTGACCGCCTCACCCCAGCAGATGCTCCAGCGCCTGTCGCGCAACCTGCGCCAGTTGCACCTGACGCAGGACGACTTTATTGCCGCGCTGATCGACGCCGAACGCGTACTCGAACTGGGCAACGGCGCTGCCGCCGATTACCTGGCGCGGGCCAGTCTGTATCAGCGGCTGGATTGCCCGAATGCCGAACGTTTCGACCTTGAGCATGCCCTGCTGCTGAGCGACGACCCGATCCAGCGACTGCGCCTGACCGAACGCCTCGGCCACCTCCCGCCCAACTCCGTCGTCCACTGAATACCCTGTGGGAGCTAGCCTGCTAGCGAAGCAGGCGGCTCGGTCTTTCAGTTAAACCGCGTTATCGTTCTTCGCTAGCAGGCTAGCTCCCACAGGAGATTGCGCTGTGTCGGTGGGCGAGCGCACCTGAATGATCAGCAGTGCAGCAATGACGGCCGGAATCGCACAGAAGAAGAAAATCTGCGCCACCGGAATGTGCATCGCCAGGAGCAGGCTGCCGAACAGCGGCCCGAGAATCGAACCGAAACGCCCCACACCCAGCGCCCAACCGGTACCGGTGGCGCGCACATGCGCCGGGTAGAAATTACTGGCGAACGCATTCAGCGTCAGTTGCCCGCCGATGATGCAGAAGCCGGCGGCAAACACGCAGGCCACCAGATAACGCGGATTGTCGTGATTGAGCCCGAGCAGAATCGTGCACAACGCAGCTCCGGCAAGCACGCCGGATAACAGGTGAACCTTGCGCTTCAAACGGTCGGCGAACCAGGCCATGCAAATCGCCCCCAGAGTACCGGCGAACAGGAACATCGACGTCACCAGATTGGCTTCGTTGAGCTTCAAGCCACTTTCCAGCAGCAGCGTCGGCAGCCAGCTGATCATGAAATACAGCAGGATCAGGCTGACGAAAAACGTCGCCCAGATCAGCAAGGTCGGGCGCGCGTAGCCGTTGCGGAACAACTCGACCACGGTCAGTTTGCTGCCCTGCTCGCGCTCGTTCTGCTCGACGGAGGCAATCGGCGGTTGCCAGTCCGGCAGCATCCGCGCGGTGACTTTGCGCAGGCGCGCATACGGTGGCGCGTCACGCAGCAAGCGCGGCAGCGATTCCGGCAGCATCCACCAGAGAAACGGGAACAGCAGCAACGGCGTCACGCCGCCCGCGAGGAACACCGCCTGCCAGCCGAACTGATCGATGAACCCGGCCGCAACAAAACCACCCGCCGCACCGCCGAAAGAAAAGCCGCAGGCCGCAAGCGTTACCATCAAGGTGCGCAGGCGCGGCGGCGAATATTCCGACATCAACGCCATCGCGCTGGGCATCGCACCGCCCATGCCGATGCCGCAGATGAAGCGCGCAATCATCAACGTGTTCAGCGAATCGGCGAACACCATCAGCACTGTGAGGGTGGCGTAGATCAGCACGCAGGCGAGCAGAATCCGGCGTACGCCGAAACGGTCGGCCAATGGCGTTACCACCAGCGAACCAATGGTCAGGCCCAACAGGTTGGCGCTGAAAACAGGTCCGAACGCAGACTTTTCCAGACCCCAGTCCTGCGCCAGTGCGGGCACCACGTAACCGAGTACCTGCGCATCGTAGCCGTCGGTGACCAGCAGCAAGGCCAACAGAATCAACAGTAACCACTGATAGCGGGACACAGGACGGGCGTCGAGTGCCGCGCGGAAGCTGGCAATCTGGTTATGCATCGCAAGGTACCTGTTTTGTTTTTATGATTTTTCGGTGCGTCAACCGAGATCCCTTGTGGGAGCGGGCTTGCTCGCGAAAGCGGTGGGTCAGTCAACAATTGCTTGGCTGACCCACCGCTTTCGCGAGCAAGCCCGCTCCCACAGGGGGATTACGGGGTGTCAGGCTGATTCGCGGGATGGGCTTTGATGAATGCCGGATGGTCTGCGGCCAGCGCCGCCACTCGGCAGATTCGTGGATAAGCCTCCAACGACACATTGAACCGCTCAGCCGCATACAACTGCGGAATCAGATACACATCCGCCACACACGGCCACTCGCCGAAACAGAAACCCTCGTCGCCAATCAACTGCTCCACCGTCGCCAACCCCTGGTGGATCCAGTGGCTGATCCACTCCACCACCTGCGGCTCTTCCTGCCCCGACTGGCGCAGACGATTGAGCACACTGACGTTGTGCAGTGGATGCACATCGCAGCCGATCACCGCCGCGACGCCGCGCACATGGGCGCGGGCAACCAGATCTTCCGGCAACAACGGCACCTGTGGATAACGCTCCTCCAGATACTCGATGATCGCCGGCGACTGAATCAGCAACTCGCCATTATCGGTGCGCAGCGCTGGCACCCGTCCCTGTGGATTGATCGCCAGATACGCCGCTTGCCGATGCTCGCCACCGGCCGCTGCGATCAGGTTGACCGGCAAGGCCTGATAGTCGAGGCCCTTCAACGCCAGCGCGATGCGCACCCGGTACGACGAGGTCGAACGGTAGTAGGTATAGAGATCCATGAGCCGCTCCTGTCAGCGCGCCGCGAGCACTTTGCCGCGGCATTCGCCGAAACCGATCGAGGCAAAACCGTCACGGGCACAACGCGCACGGAGGATGATTTCGTCACCGTCTTCAAGGAATTTACGCACTTCGCCAGACGCCAGTTCGATCGGCTTTTTACCGCCCTCGGTGATTTCCAGCAAGCTGCCGAACTGACCGTTTTCCGGGCCGGACAAGGTGCCCGAACCAAACAGGTCACCGGCCTGCAACTGGCAGCCGTTGACGCTGTGATGCGCAACCATCTGCGCGACGGTCCAGTACATGTAGCGGGTGTTGCTCAGCGTCAGGCGATGGGCCGGCAGGTTTTGCTCGCGCATGGTTTCAGTGAGCAGCAGCACTTCCAGTTCGATGTCGAAGGCACCGCCGTCCTGATCGCGTTTATCGAACAGATACGGCAGCGGCTGCGGATCACCTTCAGGACGCGCCGGTTGCGCGGTGCGAAACGGCTCCAGCGCCTCTGCCGTGACGACCCATGGCGAGACGCTGGTGATGAAACTCTTCGACAGGAACGGCCCCAGTGGCTGGTATTCCCAGGCCTGGATATCGCGGGCCGACCAGTCGTTGAGCAGACAGAAACCGGCGATGTGATTCGCCGCATCACCGATGGCGATCGAGTCGCCCATCTCGTTGCCTTGGCCGATCCAGATACCCAGTTCCAATTCGTAATCCAGGCGTGCGCACGGGCCGAAGGTCGGCTCGCTCGCACCCGCCGGCAGCGTCTGGCCTTTCGGACGGCGCACATCGGTTCCGGAGGCGCGCACGGTAGAGGCGCGACCGTGATAACCGATCGGCACGTGCTTGTAGTTCGGCAGCAGCGGGTTATCCGGGCGGAACAGCTTGCCAACGTTTTGCGCGTGTTCGATACCGACATAAAAGTCGGTGTAATCGCTGATGCGTGCTGGCATATGCAGTTGGCAATCGGTCGCCAATGGCAGCAGTTTTGCGCCTTGGGCTTCGATGTTGCCGCGCAGGGTGCTGCCTTCGCTGAACAGTTCCAACAGGCGCGTACGCAGGGCAACACGCGCCTCGCGACCGAGATCGAAGAACGCGTTCAATTGGCCGCCGTGCATGGCTTCCACTGCACTGCGCGCAGCACCGTCGAACAGGCCGGCTTCCAGCGCCACTTGCAGATCGAAGATGTGTTCGCCAATCGCCACGCCTGCACGCGGCGCCGAACCGTTGGTGCTGAACACACCCAACGGCAGGTTCTGCAACGGGAAATCGCTGTGGCCGTTGGCTGAAGCGACCCAGCTGCGGGTGATGGAATTTTGCGTCATGGGTTATCTCCGGGTCGGGTCGAACGTGGCGGGCAAAGTGGCCCAGCAGGCGTCGTAAGTAGATTGCAGTTGCGGACAATCGAGGGCGAAGCGGCTTGGGCGCAGCACTTGGCTGGTCTCGAACATGAAGGCCATGGTGTTGTCGATCTTTGCCGGTTTGAGCTCGGCGTTGATCGCTTTGGTGCAGGTCTCACCGTCCGGGCCGTGCGCGCTCATGCAGCTGTGCAGCGAGGCGCCACCGGGCACGAAGCCTTCGGCCTTGGCGTCGTATTCGCCCTGGATCAGGCCCATGAATTCGTTCATCAGGTTGCGGTGGAACCACGGTGGCCGGAAGGTATTCTCGGCAACCATCCAGCGCGGCGGGAAGATCACGAAGTCGAGGTTGGCCAGACCATGCACGCTGGTCGGCGAGGTCAATACAGTAAAGATCGACGGATCCGGATGATCGAAACTCACCGTACCGATGGTGTTGAAACGGCGCAGATCGTATTTGTACGGCACGTTATTGCCGTGCCAGGCGACCACGTTCAGCGGCGAATGATTGAGTTCGGTGGCCCACAACTGGCCGAGAAACTTCTGCACCAGTGTGGTCGGTTGCTGGAGGTTTTCGTAAGCGGCGACCGGGGTCAGGAAGTCGCGCGGATTGGCCAGGCCGTTGCTGCCGATCGGCCCCAGATCCGGCAGACGCAGCGGCGCGCCATGGTTTTCGGCGACGTAACCGCGCGCTTGTGGGTCGAGCAATTCAACGCGGAATTTCAAGCCGCGCGGCAGCACGACGATTTCCAGCGGCGCCACTTCCAGCACACCCAATTCGGTGGCGATGCGCAGACGGCCGAGTTGCGGCACCAACAGCAGTTCGCCGTCAGCGTTGAAAAACACGCGCTCCATCGAACGGTTGGCGGCGTAGTTGTAGATGCTGATGCCGGACGGTTTTTCCGCGCCGGAGTTAGCCGCCATGCTCACCAGACCGTCAATAAAATCGGTCGGCTCGGCCGGGATTTCCAGCGGATTCCAGCGCAGGCGATTGGGCGTCACTTCACCCAACGGACCGCCCGCCAATTGACGTTCCAGTTTGGCGAAGGCCGGGTGATTGGCCGACGGCTGAATGCGGTACATCCAGGTGCGGCGCGCTTCGCTGCGGGTCATGGTGAACGCAGTGCCGGAGAACAATTCGGTGTAGAGGCCGTACGGGGCTTTTTGCGGGGAGTTCTGGCCGACGGGCAGCGCGCCGGGCAACGCTTCAGTGCTGAATTCGTTGCCGAAACCGGACTGATACGCCAGCGCCTGAGCGGTTGAATCAAGGTTCATGGAGCCTCCTGAACAGGGAGTCGGCAGTGGCCCATCGCTCTGGCTCAGAGGTTTCGGCACGCCGGGGTTGTTATTATCGTAATTCGATTACGCATAACGTAATTTGCTCGCTATCCAGCGTCAAGCTATAAAGACGCCCATTCGTATCGGAACCCGGCCGCACCATGGAAAAAACCAGCGACAGCAACGGCAAACAGAAAGTCCGCTCCGCCGAAGTCGGCACCGACATCCTCAAGGCCCTGGCCGAGTTGTCGCCATCGACGTCGTTGTCGCGTCTGGCCGAGCATGTGCAGATGCCGGCGAGCAAGGTCCATCGCTATCTGCAGGCGTTGATCGCCTCGGGATTTGCCGAGCAGAACGCCGCCACCAACCATTACGGTCTCGGCCGTGAAGCGTTGCGCGTAGGCCTCGCTGCACTGAACAGTATGGACGTGCTGAAAGTCGCCGCCCTGCCGCTGGCCGAATTGCGCGACGAACTGAACGAGACCTGCTTTTTGGCGGTGTGGGGCAATCAGGGCGCAACCGTGGTGCACATCGAACCGGCGGTGCGCGCGGTGACGGTGGTGACGCAATTGGGGTCGGTGCTGCCGTTGCTCAGTTCATCGACGGGACTGGTGTTCAGCGCGTATCTGCCGCCACGGGAAACCGATGAACTGCGCGAGCGCGAAGTCGCCGTCGCCGATCATCCGCTGAAGGACGACAACGCCTATTCGACGCAATGCGAACAGATCCGCGCGCGCGGCCTGCATCATGTCCACGGCCTGCTGATGCCGGGGGTCGATGCGTTGTCGGCGCCGGTGTTCAATGCCGTCGGCCAGATCGCAGCGGTACTGACAATTGTCGGCCCGACCTCGTTGTTTCACGCTGACGAAAATGGCCCTGCTGCCCAGCGTTTGCTCGCGGCAACGCGCGCGGTGAGCTGGCGCATGGGCTATGACGCAGGCTGATTGACCTCGACGCCAAGCTCATCAGCACAGCCCGAGCACTTTGGCCTTGGCCACCGCTTGGGTTCTGCGCTCCACGCTTAACTTGGCGTTGATCCTGCGCGCATGGGTCTTGACCGTGTGCAGGGAAATGTACAGTTGCTCGGCGATCTTCTGATTGGATTCGCCTTGGGCAATCAGCTTCAACACCTCAACTTCACGCCGGCTCAACAGCGCTTCGGCAGCGACCGCCGGCGCTTCAGCGCAGAGCTCGGCGGCGGCGCGGATCAGCGCTGTATCGGGATGACGCAAGCGCCACTCGAGCAGCGACTGCTGCAACTGACACCGCACCACCAGCGCTTGGCCCTGTTGCAGCGCCCGTTGTGCCAATGACACTTCACCTTTGTGCCAGGCAAGTTGCGCCAGCACCAAGTGCAACTCGGCTTCGAGGCTCAACATGCCTTTTTGTTGCGCGCCGCTCAACGCCTGCTGGATTTCCGCCAGATCAATCAGCGCTGGCTGCATCTGCGCCCTGGCCGTGAGCAACAAATACTCCAGGCGCGGAATCAGCTCGAGGGTTGCCGGTGGCGCTTGCCGCGCGTGCGGCCCGTGAAAGTGGCGTAAAACTCGGCTCAGCGCTTCATGCGCCAGTTCCGCCCGGCCCTGTTGCAACCAGAATTGACTGCTGACCTGCAGCAACACGCCGCGATACACCGTGTCCGGAATCTGCCGTTGCTGCATCAACCGTTCCGCATCGCGCAGGCGCACAAACGCTTGCGCATAATCCTGCTGATTGGCCGCCAGTTGCGCCAGACCGAGAAAACCATAGAGCACGCGTTTGTCGTGACTGCGCAGGCAGTCTTCCAGCCCGCGCTGGAACCACTCGGCAGCACGCGCTTCGTCGCCCATGCACAGGGCCAGCCTGCCGCGCCGCAACGCGATGCGGCCGAGCAACGGCACCGGGCGATGTTCACGCTGGCACAGCAGTTCCTGCGTGCTGGCCAACAGATCGTCGGCGCGGGCCGGCGCACCGCGCTGCTCCAGCAATTGCGCGTGGTCGAGTTCGAGCAAACCTTCGAACAGCAATGAACCCTGAGCGCGCGCCAGGCACAACGCCTCGCGGTTTATGCCATGGGCCAGTTCCAGTTCGCCACAGAGCAAGGCTTGCTGGGTTTGCCCGGACAGACACAACAGCCGTGCGGGCCAGGCGTCGCTTGCCAACTCGGCCAGCGCTTGGCGGAAATGCTCGCGCGCTGGCGCCATTCGCCCCTGCAAATGCAGCAACCAGCCTTGCAGCGCCTGCCATCGCGCCAGCCATTGCCGCTGTTTTTGTGCCGAGGGTTGCGGGACGAATCGCGACATGTGTTCGATGCTGGCAGCGGCCTGATCAAAACGGCCGGCGAACAGCAGCGCCGCCGTGATCAAGCCGACCAGTTGCGGCGAGCCCAACGTCAATTCTTCACCTTGCTGCTCATGCAAGCGCAACAGCAGCACCACCGTTTGATCATCGAACAGATGCTCGAAAGTGAAGTGCTGCAACAAGCTCACCGCCACTTCGGATTCTTCCGCCAGCAAGGCTTGTTCGAACGCCGAACGCCAGTCCTCTCGCACGGTAAACCATTGGCAAGCGCGCCGATGCCAGGAGCGCCCCTGTGGCCAGCGCGACTCTTGGATCACGCGGGTCAGCGGCGGAAAAACCTGCAGCCATTCGGCCGAGTCCTGCCAGGGTTCGATAAAACAGCCGAGGCTCTGCAACGCGCGCAAGAGCTGTGCACCGTCCCCGGCACCGAACAGATGCTCACACAATTCATTATTGAAGCGCGGTAAATGCGCCAACACGCGCCAGGCCTCGGCCAGCTCCGGCGACAGGCTGCTGAAGAGTTCGTGTTGCAAGTAATCGAGCAGCGTGTCCACCCGTTGCTGCGGCTGATTGCTCTGCGCCCAGTCGCACTTTTGCAGCAGCGCCATGCGCACGCCGGCGCACCAGCCACCGGTACGTTGCCCAATTCGCCCGGCAACGCTCAGCGCTTGTTCGGCTGGTAAATGGTGCAGCACCTGGGCGATTTCACTTTGCGTGAGAGCCAGTGTTGCGGCTTCACATTCATACAGCTCATCGTCGAGTAGCAAGCGCGGCCAGTTGCACTGTGGCCGCCGCCGCGTGCCGATCCACCAGATCAAGGCCGGACCGCTGATTGCCAACAGTCGATCGAGCCAGGCGTCCAGCGCCGGATCCGGCTGACGACAATAATCGTCGATAAACAGCCACGTCGGTTGCGACCAGCGCGCCAGTGCAGCAAGCAGGCCGGCCTCATCCGTTGCGATCAGGCCCAGCGCTTGCGTCAGCCGCTGAGAGAATTCGCCGCGACTGATCGTGGCCCCCGCCAACGCTATCCAGTGCAGCGAACACTGGGCCGGCGCCTGCAACAGGCATTCGGTGAGCAATGCACTCTTGCCGCTACCGGCCGGCGCGCAGATCAGCCGCACCCGTGCCGCTGACGCCAGTAATGGTTCGCACAAGCGTGCGCGCGCCTGATGATGAGAGGACAGTCGGGGAAGAAATCCGGGGCGATCCAGGCACGGCGTCATGGCGGTCATCAGGTGAGCCTTTTTATCGTTGTGCAGTCACCCTAGCCCTGTCCAGTGAGCTTGTTGACGAGTATTCAGCGCGCTGATTGCCAGCCATAAAAAAGGCGACCGTGCGGTCGCCTTTTGTACAGCCGATGTATCCGAAACGTTACCGAACGCCCTCTGCGCGCAGGGCCGATGGCGTGAAGTCGGCAGCCTTGGCTTCGAAGCCGAACTCGAAGCTGTGTTTCTCTTCGTTCTTCATGCCCAGGGCAATGTAGCGGCCGGCAATGATGTCGTAGAGCGCTTCCAGGGTGTAAGCCTGGGCCTGGTGATCGTAGTAATACTGCGCATGCCCTTCGGCGACACGCCACAGTTGGCCGCGGCCATCGTAGTGATCGACCAGTGCCACCTGCCAGCTGTCCTCGTCGATGTACATGTGGCGCTTGGCATAAATGTGCCGCTCGCTCGGTTTCACCGTGCCGATGACTTCCCAGACGCGGTGCAATTCATAGCGGGTCAAGTCCTGGTTGATGTGCCCGGCCTTGACGATGTCGTCGTACTTGAGCGTCGGCGAATCGAGCTTGTAGCTGTTGTACGGAATGTACATTTCCTTCTTGCCGACCAGTTTCCAGTCATAGCGATCCGGTGCGCCGGAGAACATGTCGAAGTTGTCCGAGGTGCGCAGACCGTCCGCCGCAGTGCCCGGGCCGTCATACGCCACTTGCGGCGCACGCCGAACCCGACGCTGGCCGGCGTTGTAGATCCACGCCAGACGCGGCTCCTTCACCTGATCGAGGGTTTCGTGCACCAGCAGCACGTTACCGGCCAGACGCGCCGGCGCCGTCACCGATTGCTTGAAGAAGGTCAGCACGTTGGCGGCTTTGTCCGGATCGAGATCCTTCATCAACTGCGGCACGGCGATTTCTTCTTCGAAGCGGATCGGCGTGTAGCTGCCGTTGGTCTGCGGCGTCACCTGAGTGATGATGCGTTTGACGTTGCCGCCGTGATAGCGGGTGATGTGGTTCCACAAGACCTCGACGCCGTTCTTCGGAATAGGGAAGGCGTAATAGCGATTGCCGGTGAAATTGGCCAGGCCGTTACCGTCATTGATTGTCGTCACGTTCAGCGCACTGCGCTTGGCCGACTCGTAGATGTCCGCCGGCACGGCGACCGTGCGATGCGTTGGGTAGACCGGGATCTTGTAGGTTTCCGGGTAGCGCTTGAACATCGCCACCTGGCCTTCGGAAAGTTTGTCCTTGTACTTGTCGACGTTGGCCGGGGTGATGATGAACAACGGTTTTTCGTTGGCGAACGGATCGGCGAGGAAGCCTTTGCTGTCCACCGCCCCGGCGTTCTTCGGAATGCCGCCGGTCCATGCGGGAATCGAGCCGTCAGCATTACCGGCCTTCTCGGCACCCAGCGGAGTCAGGCTGGTGCCAAGCTTGTTCGCTTCATCCGCCGACACCGCCGCCATCACGTTGGCCGCCAGCAGACTCAGGGCGAGGACACCACATTGCAGAATCATTTTGCGCATTGCTTTCATCCTTCTCGGGCAGATCAGAAGTTCACGCCGAAGCTCAGGGCCACGAAGTCACGGTCTTCGAGGACGTTGTAGTCGCCACCAAAAAAATCGGTGTAACTGAGGCTCGCGGTGTAGGTGTTGCGGTAGTCGGCATCGACGCCGACGCTGATCGCTTTCGCGCCTTCGTTGAACAGGCCGTTGGGGCCGTAACCGGCGACGTCATGCGACCACGACAGGTTGGGTTTGAGGTTGATCCCGCCGATCACGTTGGCGTAATCGAGGATCGCCCTAGCGCGATAGCCCCACGACGTCGAGGTGACAAAACCGTCGGTGTCGCCACCAAAACCGTACTGGCCGTAGACCGAGTCGCGGCCATAACGCAGCTGGCTGCGCGACTCCAGACCGCCGACATGCACGACCGCCGCTTCACCGACCACGGTCAGACGCTCAGCGCCCAGCACTTGATCGAAAAAGTGCGTGAGGGTGCTCTGGATCTGCGTGACTTCCTTGCGGCGATAGCCCTTGTTGTCTGCACCCGGCGTGGTCACCAGTGGCGATGCTGTGCCAGCGGCAATTGGGTTAAGCAGCGCCAGCGTCAGGTCGTTGGTGTTGACCTGCACCGGTGCGTTCGGCCGATAGCTGATCTCGCCGGTCCAGGCAGTACCGGTGGGCAGCGTGGTGGAAAAGCTCGCGCCATACAGGCGAATGTCTTCCGGGTATTCGAGGTAGTACTGACCGCGTCCGAGCATCACGCTTTGCGCCAGGCCCGAACCGCTGCCAGGCGCCAGGCCGTTGGCGATGCCGACCATCGCCGGCAATGTCACCAGCGTCGACAGGCCTGCCGTGGTGGTACCGACTGTCGGTGTGCGGCTGTGGTAATTCATGAAATAGAGGCCGTACTCAGTGTCGTCGCCCAGCCAGCGCAGCGCCGTGCCCCACTGCCCGGAATCGCGCGCGTCACGGTCGCCGCCACGGGGAACTACTACGCCCTCGCGGGTCACTTCGATGGGTTGGCCGAACGCCGCTGCCAGCGGTGCCAGCGGCGCAATCGCCGGGCTGCCGACGGTGTAGCCGTTGTTGCAGCCGTCCGCCGCGACGTCGACACCAAAGAACGTGCCGCAGTTGTCGAGAACCGTCTGGTCCCATTCCAGTTGATAGAAGCCTTCGACCGAAAGTTTGTCGGTGAGGCTCTGTGAGCCGAACAGCATGTTCACCGGAATCAGGCCTTCCTTGATCTCTGCGCCCGGGCGGCGGAAGGCTGAGACGTCGATCGGGTTGATGCTGTTGATCGAGTTGCCGATGAAGGTACTTTCACCCCAGCTCACCACCTGCTTGCCCGCGCGCACGGTACCTGGCAGGTCGGCGATGGTGTAGTTGTGATAGACGAAGGCATCGAGAATCTGCGCACCGGACGACTTCGCGCCCTCCTTGCGGCCACTGTCACTGATCGGCTTGAACTCGCGGTCTTCGTCCTTCAATTCAAAGTCGTACCAATACTTGCCACGCACAAACACACCGGTGTCGCCGTACTTCAGTTCGAGGTCGTGGATGCCTTTGAAGATTTTCGAGAACGTCTCGCCCTTCTTGAAGTTCAGGCGCCCGTCATCACCGGTTGAAGATTGGCCCGTGCCACCGTTGACCGTACCGACCAGCGACTTGTCGGCATCGCGCAGGCCCCAACTCGCGCCCACCGACAGCGACGAGTCGAACGTGCCTTCGATTTCCCCGATGTTGAACGAAACCGCGTGCGCCTGAGCGCAGCAACCCAGAGCCACCGCGGCTGCCAGCGCCTGCGGTGTGAAGATGGCGCGCATTGTTGTTTTTGTCATGCGTCTTCCCCGGTGAGTGACAGAAGGCCCCACCCTACTGCCGGGCGAGCAGGTCGATAAGCGCACCAAGGAGGTATTCGCGTTGTCGCTCGAAAGGATGAATGCCCGCACCGCACGGGGCGTTGCGCGCGCCATGGACCGGCTGGATGGACGATCATCAGCGCAATGCATGGTGCGCAATCGGCCACCGGACTGTTGCATGCCCCGCAACAGTGCATGTCCGGAATCGCTATTTTTCCTACAGCCCCAAGCCCTTATTCTGAACGGGCTTTCACGGAATACGTCGCAAAGCACAATGCCAGCTACGCTCAGTCAGCGAAGCGATTGGCAACAGATATCAGGTGAATCGAAGCATTCGGTTGACCGTCCCGCTGTTCACTGACGTTGATTTGTAGCTCCTTGATCCAACGTCTTACCTTGGCCGCTGCGTTTGCAGCGGCCTTTTTTATGGGCGCATGAAATACCTTTCCTGATTTCATGCAGGAAATGTCCGACTCCGTGTAAGAACTTCCCTGGCTTAAAGCCGCCGCGCTGAAACTTCATACTTTATCCACAGCAAAAACCCACACCCCTCCCGGACACTTCCGAAGCACTTTCGCTGTAACTTCAAATGGCAGAGGCAACCAGTTTCTGTGAAGTTTCAACTTCCAAAAAATGCACATTCAAAAGGATATGAATATGCAAAGGCCTCCACCGTTTGAATTAACGGAACCGGTTCATACAATAGGCACTTTGCCGCCGTCGATGCTGCCAACTTCCGGCACAGTCGATCATTACCGCCATGGCGGCACTTTCGGTACTGTGCGAAGTCCGGCGCGTTATCAACCGATACTGCAAAGTTTTATCATCCCGCAAGAACGCGAGTTCAAAAGCAGAACCGAACAGATCCCCCAGACCATTGAAGTGGAACTGGCCGCCACGCGTCTGGAAGAGTCCACACAGCCGTTGCCACCGGCGGCCGCAATCATTCGCGAGTTGGGCGTACGCAACAAACTGATTCAACGCAAGAATCAGCAACTGCAACACCAGACAGCCCTGTCACAGCAGTTTTACGGCAGCGACCCAACTAACAAAAGCGCCGATCAGTTTCTTGCTCGCGCCAATGTCATCGACAACCGCTTACGGCCCGACGGCCCGGGCATGAATCTGTGGAAACAGTCCTACCGCGCGGCACTCGAAGCCCGCCTGCTGACCCAGACGCTGGCGGTTCTGCACCAGCAACAGATCAGCGTGCACCAATGGCTCGCAGCGGTACAAGCCAACGACCACACGCAGAACCTCGCAGCAGAAGCCACGCGCCAGGCGGCAGAACAGGCACGAATCGCCGTCGAGCAACAGCGTCAGCGAGACCTGCAGGAACAAGTCCGTCGCCAGCAGGAACAGGCAGAAATACAGGCACGCGAGCAGGCTCGACTGGCGGCATTGGCCGAGGCGCAGCGTGTGGCTGCCGAGCAGGCGCGTGTTGCTGCCGAAGCCGCCGCACAACAAATCGTCGCTGAGAAGAGGCGACTCGAAGTGCTGGCCGAACAGCAACGCCAGACTGAAGCCGACAGAGTCCGTACCGCGCAGGAAGCCCGGCAGAAGACTGAAAAAGCCCGTATCGAACAGCAACAAAAAGCCGATCGATCAGCGAAAAGAAAAAACCAGAAACAGGCACGCCGCAAAGCCCGGGCGCAGGCTCAAGAGCATGCCGAGCGCAAACGCCTGCACGCCGAATGGCAGCAGCAAACCGAAGCGCGCTGGACAAGCCCGACATTCGCCAATGCCGGCGCAGCCGCAGCTTTTGGCCCGACCTTCGCCGGAACACTTGGCATTATTGCCAACCCTGCAACCACGACGGCGGCACTGCAGACCTCGCTGCGCACGGGTGTAGCCCTTGCGGTAGCAGCCGCTTCCACCTTCGCCGCGCCGTTTGTGGTGGGTTTCGCCGCGTTATTGCTCCCCTCCGATCTGGGCAACGGCGATCTCTATTCCGCGAGCGTTCCTCTTGCAGAGCTTGCGCCTGACCTGGCAGTCGACCTGTATCAATTGGCAGCCTCCGGCGGTGCCGTCGATCTGCCGGTGCGGCTTGGCTCAAGGTCGCTGGGCAACCGTGTCGACATTGTCGTCGTCAGCACTGATGGCGTGGTTGTCCCGCACACAGTGCCAGTGAGACTGGCGCGCTTTGATGCGCAGAAAAACCTTTACGTTTCGAGCGCCGCTGACGTTGGAGCGAAGGGCCCCACGGTCACTTGGACGCCATTGGTCGCGCCGCTGAATCCTTCGACCGAATCCCCTCAGGTCGAAATGGATTTGCCGATCTACGAAGGCGCCGAGGTAACCGCCGACAGCGGTCGGATCGATCTCAACCCGGTATGGGATCAATACGGATTCGGTGGCTGGATCACCGTCTTCCCGATCGACTCCGGGCTACCGCCCATCTTCACGATGTTCCGAGATCGAAGGCAGGATTCCGGGGTGGTCAGCGGAATGGGACAGGCGGTTTCGAGCAATTGGTTGGCAGCGGCAAAAAACCCGGAAGGCGCCCCGATCCCGGCGCAGATTGCGCATAAGTTTCGAGGGCGGGAGTTTTCGAGTTTCAGGGCGTTTCGCAGGGCGTTTTGGAAAGCGGTTGCAAATGATGCTTTTCTGATTGAACAGTTTTCTCGATTTAACAAATTCGACATAAAACGAGGGCTTTCACCGACTGCCTCTGGATCAGAACGAATTGGAGGAAAAATCAAACTAGATATTCATCATATTGAGCCTATTTTCGATGGTGGCTCGGTGTATGACGTAGACAATCTTCGCATACTCACACCCAAGCAGCACATTGAAACCCATTCAAGAATGAGAAAATTAAAAAATGAAGCCTAATAAGAAATTTGAGGAATATACAGAAGCAGAGTACATATCTCTCATCAATCGTTTGGTTGAGGGCGATTACTCATCAGAGAAAGAACACGACGCTATTGTCAACGAGATTATTCTATCGTCTGAGCACCCCAATGGAACAGACGTTCTTTACTATCCCGAGGACGGTACGGACGACAGTCCAGCTGGGGTATTAGAAACTATAAAATCCTGGCGCACTGTCAATGGAAAACCTGGATTCAAAACACAACAGTAATAAAAAGGCAGATTTTTAATTGAAGCTAAAAAATGCGCTAACAGACTATACAGAGGTCGAATATCTAGAAATCATACAGCGCTTATTTAAAGGGAAATTACCTTCGGAAGAACAGCATGACGAGCTTGTCGATCACATCGTAAAAAACCTCCGAACACCCGAATGGAACCGGAGTGCTCTACTACCCCGAAGAAGGTATTGAAGATAGTCCTGCCGGAGTTCTATCTGCCATTAAAGATTGGCGACTGGCCTACGGAAAACCTGGATTCAAAACAACAACAAAAAAGGCACATTGCGAATTGAAGTTTAAAAATGCGTTATCAGAGTACACAGAGTCGGAATATATCGAGCTAATCAACCGACTATTTGAAGGCAATTACTCGTCAGAAAGAGAGCACGACGCAATCGTCGACAACATCGTTGACACCTCTGAACATCCAAATAACACAAACATTCTTTACTACCCGGAAGAGGGTGTAGAGGACAGCCCAGAAGGCGTATTAGGAGCCATTAAAGCCTGGCGCGCAGCCAACGGAAAACCCGGATTCAAAACCGAGGAATGAAAAAAAAGCGAGCAGGCTTCAACGCCTGCTCGCTTTCGCTTCGATTACAACGAGTACTTCTGCAAATTCGCCATCATTTCCTTCAGCGCCTCGATATTGTCCTTCGGATGCGCCGCCCCTTCGAAATCGCAAATCTGCTGCCAATGCGCGGCAACGTCCTCAGGCGAGAAACCCGCACGCGGATCGAACCCGGCGCCCAGGCTGCGTTCCCAGCGCACTTTGCCCATCCAGCCGCCACCGACTTCGAACAATCCGGAAGTCTCCTGGCACTGTTCGCTCGCCAGGTACACCACCAACGGGCTGACCAGCTCCGGTTTGAGTTGCTCGAACACTTGTGGCGGGATCAGGCCTTCGGTCATGCGCGTGCCGCCGGTTGGCGCGATGGCGTTGACCAGAATGTTGTTCTTGCGACCTTCGATGGCCAGGGTGCGGGTCAGACCATAGAGGCCGAGTTTGGCCATGCCGTAGTTGGACTGGCCGAAGTTACCGTAGATACCCGAGGTCGAAGCCGTGAAGATCACGCGGCCGTAGTTTTGCTCGCGCAGATGCGGCCATGCGGCGCGGGTGACTTTGTAGGCGCCTTCGACGTGGACGCGATACACCAGATCCCAGTCGGCGTCGTCCATTTTGTGGAAGGTCTTGTCGCGCAGGATACCGGCGTTGTTGACCACCACGTCGACGCGGCCGAAGGCATCGAGAGCGTTCTGTACGAGTTTGTCGCCGTCGGTGACCGAGTCGTGGTTGGCTTCGGCGATACCGCCGGCCTGACGGATTTCCGCGACCACGCGATCGGCAGCGGAAGCATTCGCGCCCTCGCCCTGCGTCGAGCCGCCGAGGTCGTTGACCAGCACTTTGGCGCCCTGCTTGGCGAACAGCAGCGCATGGGCGCGACCGAGGCCACCACCGGCTCCGGTGACGATTACGACTTTATCTTCGAAACGCACAGACTCATTCATCGCGGCAACTCCAGCAGGCCAGTATTGACCCCGAGTGTCAGGCACGCGGCTTTCGGTCACAACGAATACGGCAGAGGCTGAATGGTGCGCGATAAGGTTGGGGGATAGTGAAGATCAAAAGATCAAAAGATCAAAAGATCGCAGCCTGCGGCAGCTCCTACCTGGATTTATGTAGGAGCTGCCGCAGGCTGCGATCTTTTGATCCTCAGGAGCAGGCCACTCTGCGCGGCGGCAAGATAAAGCGTTCTCTGGATTTATGTAGGAGCTGCCGCAGGCTGCGATCTTTTGATCTTCAGGAGCAGGCCACTCTGCGCGGCGGCAAGACAAAGCGTTCACGAAACTCCAGGTAGTGCTTAAGCACCTGCACCGGCGCCTCGGTTTGTGGGTAGTGACCAATGCCCGGCAGCAGCACAGCGTCGGCATCAGGAATCAACTCGCAATAACGCTGCACCATGTGCGCACCAGAGATCGGATCGACTTCGCCATCGATCACCCGCAGAGGAATTTCGCCGCGCTGCATCGCGGCTACCCAACGGTCACGCTGGACCCGGCGTTCAGGGATGTAGCTGATCAGTTTGTGCATCACGCGCGGGCCGTGATTGCTGTCGACCAGACTCCAGAAATCATCCAGTTCGCTTTCGCTCGGCCGGGTGTGCGGGCCGAAGATCTGGCGGAAGCTTTTCACCAGAGCATCACGGGTAAACGCACGGCCGATCATCCAGCCCAACGGGCTCAACAACAGTTTTTGCATCAGCACCGGGCGATGGGTTTCCGGGAACAGGCCGCCATTGAGGAATACGCAACTGGCCACTTCGATGCGGTCTTCGTAATGCCGGGCGAGCAATTCCTGCGCGACGCTGTCGCCGTAATCGTGTGCCAACAGATGCACCGGTTGCTCGACCTGCAAATGCGCGAGCAACGCCTGCTGCAGATCGGCCTGCTCCAGCAGGCTGTAGGTGTGATTGAGCGGTTTCGCCGAGTCGCCAAAACCGAGCATGTCACAGGCGATCACCCGATAACGCTGCGCCAGTGGCTGCCACAGGTAGTGCCAATCCCAACTGGCCGTCGGGAAGCCATGGATCAGCAACAGTGGCTCGCCCTGTCCGGTTGTCCAGTAACGGATCGGCTGGCCACGAAAGACAAACGTCTGGCTGCGTTTGCGCCAGACACACAGAGGAATCTCGGCGAGAGGCATTAGAGTTTATACCCGGGGTCTTGTTTATCGAGTTTGCGCAGCAACGCTGGCCAGGCCAACGCACCACCCATGCCTTGAGCACTTTTGGTGACGCCGGCGATCATCGCTTTGGCGCCTGCGAGAATCTGCGGTTCGATGGCGATGAGTTCAGCACCACCGGTTTGCGCCATTACCTGGATGTCGCAGGCACGCTGGAAGGTGAACATCATCAGAAAGGTGTCGGCGATGGTGCCGCCACAGGTCAGCAGACCGTGGTTGTGCAGCATCAGGAAATTGTTTTCGCCGAGGTCGGCCTGCAAGCGCGCCTTCTCTTCATGGTTCAGCGCCACACCTTCGTAGGCGTGATAGGCCAGGCTCGACAGGACGAACAGCGACTGCTGACTGATCGGCAACACGCCCTGCTTTTGCGCCGACACCGCGACACCGGAGGCGGTGTGCGTATGCAGCACGCAAACCACGTCATGCCGCACTTCGTGCACGGCGCTGTGGATGGTGTAGCCGGCGGGGTTGATCTCGTAAGGGCTGTCCATGAGTTTGTTGCCGGCCTGATCGACTTTCACCAGGCTCGACGCGGTGATCTCATGGAACATCAGGCCGAACGGGTTGATGAGGAAATCTTCAGTGCCAGGCACCTTGGCAGAAATGTGCGTGAAGATCAGATCGTCCCAGCCATGCAGCGCAACCAGACGATAACAAGCGGCGAGATCGACGCGGGTCTGCCACTCCGCGGCGCTGACCTGATCTTTGACATTAAGGGACGATTGGACGGGGGCTACGCTCACTGTATGCACCTCTGCGTTCTTATTGTTTTGCTCGTGTCAGCAGTCTAGTCAGGCGCAGGCGATCGCGTAGTTGCATTGGCAGCCAGCTTGATGACTGACCGAGTCAGCAATGCAAACGGCTTGGATCCATGTCAAAGCAACGACGCCAACAAAGGCGCGGCGAACAGATTGAGCAGCCCGGTGAGGACCATCACCAAACCCGCCACCGAGCCTTCCTCACCGCCGACTTCATGCGCGCGACTGACCCCGGCACCGTGCGCGCCTACACCAAACAACGCACCACGCGCCAAGGCACTGCGCAGCGGCAGCCACTTGAGCAGAACCCCGCCGAGCATCGCGCCGAACACGCCGGTGAACATCACGAACACGGCGGTCAATTCCGGCACGCCGCCGAGGTTTTGCGCGAGCGGCATGGCGAATGGCGTAGTGATCGAACGCGGCACCAGCGACAGCGTTACCGAACTGTCCAGCGCCAGGGCTTTGGCCAGGCCGAACGAGGTGGCGATCGACGCGGCACTGCCGGCAACCATACCCAGCAGCAACGCTGACCAGTGCCGCACCAACAAGCGCCGCTGCTGCCAGATCGGCACGGCAAACGCCACGGTGACCGGGCCGAGCACCAGCATCAGCCAATGGGTGTTGCTCGAATATTCCGCGTAAGCCGTATGCAACGGCACGGCGAGCGCCAGCAACAACACCGGCACCAGAATCAACGGCGACAACAGGTAACGCCCGGTGCGGCGGTAAATCCAGCGACTGAACACGTACGCCAGCAACGTGAAGGCGAGCCAGAACATCGGCATCCATTCAAGCTTCATGGGATCGCCTCACGCGCACAGCGAACTCCACGGTGAACGCTGTGACCAGCATCACCATCAACGTGCTCGCGGCGATCACCAGCAGAATTCGCCAGCCGTCATTGCGCAGCAGCGTGCCGTAGTCGAGCAGGCTCATCAGTGCCGGAATAAAGAACAGCAGCATCTCCGCCATCAGCAGACCGGCGCCCAATTGCAGCGCTGCCGGTTTGACCCAGCCGAACGCGAATGCCAGCAACAGCAACGCCATGCCGATCACGCCGCCAGGAATCGGCCATGCCAGCCAGGCGGCGAGTTGGCAGCCGAGCAGGTACAAACCCAGCAGTACGGCGAGTTCGACAGTTAAACGAGAAAGGTGCTTGAGGGTGGCGATGTTCATGAGGGTGCTCCTGACAGAGGCTTATTTTACGAAGCGGACTATCATCCCTGAAGCGAATTGTTAGACTCAAAGCCATTCCAAACTGGAATCAAGCGATGGAATTCAAACAGCTGCGCAGTTTTGTCGAAGTCATGCATCAGGGCGGTTTTACCCAAGCGGCGAAAACCTTGCACATCAGCCAGTCGGCGGTCAGCAAGCAAGTCGCGCAACTGGAACAGAGTCTGGGCACGCCACTGCTCGAGCGATTGGGCTCACAGCTGCGCCTGACCGCCGCCGGCAGTGTGGTGTTGCAACGCGCCGAAGGCATGTTACGTCTGCGCAATGAGTTGCTGGTCGAACTGGATGACCTCAGCCATCTGGCGCGCGGCGAACTGCGCCTGGGCCTGCCGCTATTGGGCAGTGATGCCCTGTTCGCCGGACTGTTTGCCGAATACCGGCAGCGCTATCCGAACATCAGCGTGCAGTTGCTCGAAGGCGGCAGTCGCCATATCGAGCAGGCCGTATTGAGTGGTGAACTGGAGTTGGGTGGCAGCTTGTTGCCGAAGGATCCGCAGTTCGACTTCCAGCCGTTTTGCGACGAGAAACTTGATGCTCTGCTACCGGTCGATCATCCGTTGGCGGCGCGCGGAGAAATTGGCCTGGAAGAGTTGGCCGATACGCCATTCCTGCTGTATCAGCGCAGCTTCGTGCTCAACGACCGCTTGCTGCAGGCTTGCCAGCAAATGGGCTTTACGCCGAAAGAAGGCGGACGTAGCGGGCAGGCGGACTTTCTCGCGGCGCTGGTGGCCGCCGGGCAAGGCGTGGTGTTGTTGCCGAGTGTGGTCGCGCGCGGACTGGTGCGGCCAGGCGTGGTGCGCCTGGCCTTGCGCGCGCCGGACTATCTGCGCTGGGACATCGCCTTCATCTGGCGTCAGGGCGCCTATCTGTCGAAAGCCGCCCAGGCGTGGCTGGCCCTGCTGCGCGAACGGGCGATCAAGCCTTGAGCGCGTCGATCAACTGCGCCAGCCAAGGCTCGGCGTCGGTTTCCGGCGTCACGCTTTCGCTGGCGTCGATGCGCAGCATGTCCTGCACTTCCCGCACGCCCAGTTCGCCGAACAGCTCGCGCATCTGCTCGCCGCCACCGCAGAACGTGTCGCCATAACTGGCATCACCCAGGGCAATCACCGCGCCTGGCAAACCGCGCCAGGCCGCTGGCAATTGATCGCGAATAGCCGAATACAGCGGTTGCAGGTTGTCCGGCAACTCACCCATGCCGGTGGTCGAAGTCACCGCGAGGAACGCGTCAGGGCCGAACGCTTGAATGTCCGCCAAGCTGGCGCGCGAGTTATAGAAAGTTTCAAAACCAGCGGCTTTCAGCAGGTTCTGGGCGTGGCGAGCGACTTCTTCGGCGGTGCCGTAGACCGAACCGGAGAGGATGGCGACTTTCATCAATCTGATCCTGAAACTGAAAAAAAGAGCGGCGATAGTAACAGCCCGCAACGCAAAGCTGCGATTGGATCTCAACTGGCGATAATGGCCAGTAGACAGCGACGACGGTTCTTCTAGAATGCGAGCCTTCGACCACTCTGAACGGACTCACAGATGATCAATGCCAACCTGCTGCAAATGGTGATCAACGCATCGAACGATGGAATCGTGGTAGCGGAAAAGGAAGGCGAGCAGGACAACATCCTGATCTACGTCAACCCGGCTTTCGAACGCCTGACCGGTTACACCAGTGAAGAGATTCTCTATCAAGACTGCCGCTTTCTGCAGGCGGGAGACCGCGATCAAGAGAACCTGCAGCTGATTCGCGAGGTGCTGCGCGACAACGGATCGTGCCGGGAAATCCTGCGCAACTATCGCAAGGACGGTACGCCGTTCTGGAATGAGCTGTCGCTTTCGACGGTGAAAAACGCCGCGGACGGGCAGACTTATTTCGTCGGCGTGCAGAAAGACGTGACTGTCCAGGTCAAGGCGCAACAGCGTGTCGTGCAGCTCGAAGCACAGGTTGCGGGGCTGCAAGCAGAGCTGGAAGCATTGAAAGCGACAAACGGTTAAAACAAAACAGCGAACTAATTGTCATTAACTACAATCACCAATGACTTTGTAACTATTTCTTTCGAGCTAGCCATGCAACGCGACGCCCTTCTCACTCAGGATGAGCTGGATTTCATCCAGACCATGCAGCACAACCCGCAGCTGAACGTGCGGGATGCGACGTCGAGTCTGCTGGTTAATGGCGGTTCGCAGATCCGTGACTTGCTCACGCGCCTCGCGGCGCATGAGCAAGTGACCATTCAGGCCAACTTCGAAAACCAGCAAATGACCTTTCCGCTGCACCTGGTGGAAGACGAGTTTCATGCGCTGCACCTGCGCCTCGGTGTCCCGAGCATTTACGAAGACGGCCCGATGGTGCGCCCATGGCGACTGGTGCTCGAAGAGCCGGTCGCGCTGGAAAATGCCAAAGGCCAGCCAGGCATGATGTGGGTGCACGAGGTTTCGCATAAAGGCGTGTTGCTGGAAATGCGCAACAAGACCAAACCACCCAAGCATTTCGCCTTGTGGTTCAGCCCTTCGGGGTATGAGCGGATTTCATTGCGCGGCAATTTCGAACGCGAAACCGAACAGGGTTTCTACGCCTACGAGCTGAGCCAGACCGATGCCGATGAAACCGAACGTCTGCGTCAGTTCATCCTGCAACAGCATCGCTTGACCCATCCTGCCCTGCACACCTGATTCTCAGGTATCCAGTTTACCGGCGAGAAATTGCGTCAGGCGCTGACGCATGGTTGCGCCTTCGTTACCAATGCAACCGATCGAACTTGCCGCCAGACTGTCTTGCGCCAGATCGGCTGCGTCCCCCGCCAGCAACACCTGACAGTCGAGACTCAACGCCAGCCGTTGCAAGCGCCGCGGTAATTCCGCGCTGGGCGCATGATTGGAAAACAGCACCAGCGCTTCCGGTTTGATCTTCTCGCAAATCAGCGTCAGCTCGTCGAACGGCTGCCCAGTGGTCAGCACCCGCACACCCGATTCGCTGGTACTGAGAAATAACGCCGCCACCAGCAATTCCAGTTCGCGGCACTGACCGGCCAAAGCGCTGACAACAATCCTGCGCGGCTGAGCAGCACGCAACGTGACAATCCGCTGCAACACCCGCGCGCGCAGAAAACCATCGAAAAACAGCCATTCGCTGGTCTGCCCGAACGCCTCCTGACGCTGCAGCAATGCCCGCCAGAGCGGCATCAGAATGTCCTGAAAAACCACGGCCAATGAATACGAAGAAAATATCTGCGCATACACCCGATCCATTTCCTGATCATCGAACGAACTGATCGCGCGCTGCACCTGATGCTGCCATTGCAAATAGTCAGCCTGCACCAGATCGTCGGAAATGATGTGCGCCAGCGCTTTCAAGGGCTCGGTCTTGGCGAGAATCCTGCCGATCTTGCTCACCGCCACACCACGGTCGATCCATTCGACAATGCTGCGAACGCGCTCGATATCGGTCATCGAATACAGCCGATGCCCACTTTCGGTGCGTGTCGGTTCGATCAATCCGTAACGTCGCTCCCATGCGCGCAAGGTGACCGGGTTGACGCCAGTCAGCCGCGAGACTTCACGGATAGGGAACAGATCTTCACGCTCGATGGCCACAGATGCCTGCGCAACAGGGTTTACGTCCGACATGACAGGCATTGTGCGGTCAACTTCCATGCTGGTTAATTGGATCCCATTCTACCCCTGATGCCCCTTCATCGTTCAAGTAGCTATCTACGACGAAAGTCGCTGGTTTAATCGCGAAAATCAGGAATAATCCTTGCTTGTTGAAAAGCGCAGGCCTCTACCCCGGCCTGCGTCAAGCGAACTTCCTACCCGGAACGACGCAACCGAAATACGGAGATACACAATGTCTACTTCCCCCGTCACGCTGATGGTCGCGCGTCGCGTCGCCGATGGCCGCTATCAGGATCTGATTGCCTGGCTTCGCGAAGGCGAACAACTGGCCACCGACTTTCCCGGTTATCTCGGTTCTGGCGTGCTCGCTCCGCCGCCCGGCGATAACGAATTCCAGATTATTTTCCGCTTTGTCGATGAACAGACCCTGCACGCCTGGGAGTACTCCGCGTCGCGCACTGCGTGGCTGGATCGTGGCAGCGATCTGTTTGCACATCCGAAGGAGCATCGAGTCAGCGGCATCGAAGGCTGGTTCGGTGCGGCCGGTCAGCGTCCTCCACGCTGGAAACAGGCGGTCGCGATCTGGCTGGCGTTCTTTCCGGTGTCGCTGCTGTTCAATTTCGCTCTCGGCCCGTTGCTCGCTGAAATGAGTTTGTTGCCGCGTGTGTTGATCAGCACGGCGTGCCTGACACCGCTGATGGTCTACTTCTTTATTCCACTGTCGACGCGCTTGCTGGCGAACTGGCTGAACAGCACGCCGGTACGACTGCCGGTGTCGGCAGTACCTCAGAAACATTGAAGATCGCAGCCTCGTTGCACTCGACAGCTCCTACAGGGATGTGAGCTGGCCGGTGCGGGAGCTGCCGCAGGCTGCGATCTTTTCAGGCGCGTCGCTGTTATAGTTTTTGCTCCCACCGCGATGCGAGCCGTTCATGCCTGATTCCGCAGCCCCGATCCTCATCACCGGCGCCGGCCAGCGAGTCGGTCTGCATTGTGCGCAACGTTTGCTCGAGGATGGTCATCGCGTCATCTTCACCTACCGCACTGAACGTCCCGGCGTACAGGCGCTACGAGACCACGGCGCGCTCGGCTTGTACGCGGATTTTTCCAGCGAAGCGGCCATTCTCGCGTTTATCACCGAGCTGAAAACCCACACCGACAGCCTGCGGGCGATCGTCCACAATGCGTCCGAATGGATGGCAGAATCGCCGGACAACGAAGCTGATGCCTTCACGCGCATGTTCAATATCCACATGCTCGCGCCTTATCTGCTCAACCTGCACTGCGGCGAGCTGCTGCAACGCTCGACGCCTGCCGACATCATTCACATCAGCGACGACGTCACCCGCAAGGGCAGCAGCAAACACATCGGTTATTGCGCCACCAAGGCCGGGCTCGACAGCCTGACCCTGTCTTTTGCCGCGCGTTATGCGCCAGCCATCAAGGTCAACGGCATTGCCCCGGCCCTGCTATTGTTCAACCCCGAGGACGACGCGGCCTACCGCGCCAAGGCCCTGGCGAAATCCGCGCTGGGCATCGAACCCGGCAGCGAAGTGATCTACCAAAGCCTGCGCTATCTGCTCGACAACCCTTATGTCACCGGGACGACCCTGACCGTCAACGGCGGACGGCACGTCAAATAAGCCGCCTCGCGAGGATGTTCCATGACCCGCTCACTGCCCGAGAATTACCGCGACATCCTCATCGGCCTCGGTGAAGATCCCGATAGAGAAGGACTGCTCGACACCCCGACGCGCGCGGCCAAAGCCATGCAATACCTGTGTCACGGTTATGAACAGAGCGTCGACGAGATCGTCAATGGCGCACTGTTTGCCTCGGACAGCGACGAGATGATCATCGTCGCTGACATCGAGCTGTACTCGTTGTGCGAACATCACCTGCTGCCCTTCATCGGCAAGGCCCATGTGGCTTATATTCCGACGGGCAAGGTACTGGGTCTGTCGAAGATCGCGCGACTGGTAGACATGTTCGCCCGGCGTCTGCAGATTCAGGAAAACCTCACCCGGCAAATCGCCGACGCGGTGCAACAGGTCACCGATGCTGCCGGCGTTGCCGTGGTCATCGAGGCCAGACACATGTGCATGATGATGCGCGGTGTTGAAAAACAGAATTCGACCATGAACACCTCGGTCATGCTCGGCGCCTTCCGCGAGTCGAGCAATACCCGCCAGGAGTTCCTGCAATTGATTGGACGGAGCAAGTAAATGCCACAACTTCAGCCGGGAATGGCGCGCATCCGGGTCAAGGATCTGCGCTTGCGCACCTTTATCGGGATCAACGAGGACGAAATCCTCAACAAGCAGGATGTACTGATCAACGTGACAATCCTGTATGCCGCGCAAGAAGCGGTGCGGGACAACGACATCGATCACGCATTGAACTACCGCACGATCACCAAGGCGATCATCGCCCACGTCGAGGGCAACCGTTTTGCGCTGCTCGAACGCCTGACTCAGGAGTTGCTCGATCTGGTGATGAGTAATGGCTCGGTTCTGTACGCCGAAGTCGAAGTCGACAAGCCGCATGCGCTGCGTTTTGCCGAGTCGGTATCGATAACGCTCGCGGCAAGCCGCTGAGCTTCAAGCTTCAAGCTTCAAGCTTCAAGCTTCAAGCGGTAAGCTAACGGCCGACCCCGATCCAATCTTGCAGCTTGAAGCTTGCCGCTTAAAGCTGTCTCGCAGAGACCCCCATGACTGATCAACAACGCCTCGAACTCGAAGCCGCCGCCTTCCGCCGGCTGGTCGCTCACCTGGACAGCCGCAAGGACGTGCAGAACATCGACCTGATGAACCTCGCCGGGTTCTGCCGCAACTGCCTGTCGAAGTGGTACAAGGCCGAAGCCGACGAGCGCCAGATCGACGTCAGCCTCGATGACGCCCGCGAAGTGGTTTACGGCATGCCGTACGCCGAGTGGAAAGCCCAATATCAGCAAGAAGCCAGCGCCGATCAGCAAGCGGCGTTCGCCAAAGGAAAAACCCATGAGTGACCTCAACACCTTGCGCGTCAGCCTCAACAGCGGCGAACACGCGTTCGCCGACACCCTGGCTTTTGTTGCCGCCGGTTACGACTACCAGCCGCAAGCCTTCAACAACGGTGGCGTGGAAAACGCTGCCGGGCAGAACGAAGGTTCGTGCAAGACTTTGGGTCTGGCGCTGCTGGAAGGGCTGAGCGATGAAGAAGCGCTGCTGGCGTTTGGCGAGCATTATCGCTCGGTGGTGGCGACGCCTGAGGGCAGTGATCACGGCAATATTCGTGCGTTGATCAAGCACGGTCTGGCCGGCGTGACATTCACCGCCCAGCCCCTGACTCGCCGCTGATTCCTCTATCCACACAAAATCCCTGTGGGAGCGAGCCTGCTCGCGAATACGGACTGACATTCAACATTGATGTCGACTGAAGCACCGCTTTCGCGAGCAGGCTCGCTCCCACTTTTGCTTTGTGATGGCTGTGAATAACGGGCACAAAAAAACCGGCCAATCTGGCCGGTTTTTTTGTGTCTGCGATTTAGAACGAAGCGTTCTGCAGTCCATCGAGGTAACGCTCGGTGTCCAGTGCCGCCATGCAACCGGCGCCGGCCGAGGTGATGGCCTGGCGGTAAACGTGGTCAGCCACGTCACCGGCAGCGAAGATGCCTTCGACGCTGGTCGCGGTAGCGTTGCCGTCACGGCCGCCCTGCACCACCAGATAACCGTCTTTCAAGGTCAGCTGGCCTTCGAACAGCGAGGTGTTCGGGGTGTGGCCGATGGCGATGAACACGCCGTCGACGGTGATTTCGTCGAAGCTGCCGTCGTTGTTCTTCAGACGCGCACCGGTCACGCCCATGTTGTCGCCCAGGACTTCGTCGAGAGTGGCGTTCAACTTGAGGATGATCTTGCCTTCAGCGACGCGAGCGTTGAGCTTGTCAATCAGGATCTTCTCGGCGCGGAAGGTTTCACGACGGTGGATCAGGGTCACGGTGCTGGCGATGTTGGCCAGGTACAGTGCTTCTTCAACAGCAGTGTTGCCGCCGCCGACCACTGCAACAGGCTTGTTGCGGTAGAAGAAACCGTCGCAGGTCGCGCAGGCGGAAACGCCTTTGCCCATGAACGCTTCTTCCGATGGCAGGCCGAGGTAACGCGCGCTGGCGCCAGTGGCGATGATCAGGGCGTCGCAGGTGTAGGTCGCGCTGTCACCGGTCAGGGTGTAAGGCTTGGCAGCGAAGTCGACCGCGTTGATGTGATCGAAAACGATCTCGGTTTCAAAACGCTCGGCGTGCTCGCGCATGCGCTCCATCAGGACTGGACCGGTCAAGCCGTGGACGTCGCCCGGCCAGTTGTCGACTTCGGTAGTGGTGGTCAGTTGACCGCCAGCCTGCATGCCGGTGATCAGCAGTGGCTTGAGGTTGGCGCGGGCCGCGTATACCGCAGCGCTGTAACCGGCAGGGCCGGAACCGAGAATAATCACTCGCGAATGACGGACTTCAGACATGACCTGCTCCTGTTGACCGGGCCGAAAAACGGGCACGGATCGCCGGACTGCCGGCGGGAATAAAAAAGGACTGTGGATAACCTTGGGGAAGGCGTGAGCTCGACAGTCCTGTAAAAAGTTGGGTGCAGCGTATCGAGGGGGGCAAGATTAAGGAAATACGGTTTAACAATCCAGCTCATAGGTGGTCTCTATGCCGACACACTGACGAGATGGACGTCTTTGTTACAGTGAATGTCGATCGCTCTACCGCGCTTTCGCAGCGGTTGCAAAGTCGGTAAGGTCGGCGCGTTTTCCCTTGCTCGGAGCACCTTATGCCCGCCCCTGTTCTGTCCGGCCCGCAATACCTGCGCGAAGGCCTCAAACTGGTCTTGAGTCCTGGCCTGCGCCTGTTCGTGTTGCTGCCGCTGGCGATCAATCTGGTGCTGTTCGTCGGATTGATCTATCTGGCCGGCCACCAGTTCAGCCTGTGGGTCGATACGCTGATGCCGTCGCTGCCCGAGTGGCTGAGTTTTCTCAGCTACATCCTCTGGCCCTTGTTCGTGGTGCTGGTGGCGTTGATGGTGTTCTTTACCTTCACCATGCTGGCCAACGTGATCGCCGCGCCGTTCAACGGCTTCCTTGCCGAGAAAGTCGAAGTGGTGGTGCGCGGCACTGATGATTTCCCGGCGTTCAGCTGGGGCGAACTGATCGCCATGGTCCCGCGCACCCTCGCCCGGGAAATGCGCAAACTCGGTTACTTCCTGCCCAGGGCTATTGGCCTGTTCATCCTCTCCTTCATTCCGGTGGTCAACATCGTTGCCGCGCCGCTGTGGCTGCTGTTCGGCGTGTGGATGATGGCGATCCAGTACATCGACTACCCGGCGGACAACCACAAACTCGGCTGGAACGAAATGCTCGCCTGGCTGCGCGAAAAGCGCTGGCAGAGCATGAGTTTTGGCGGGATTGTCTATCTGGTGCTGCTGATTCCGGTGGTCAACATCCTGATGATGCCGGCCGCTGTCGCCGGGGCGACACTGTTCTGGGTGCGTGAGCGTGGCGCCGAAAACCTTGTGAGCCAGCGCTAGGCGCGTCACAAATCCATCATCCGAACGTCACAGGCACGACATGGCCTCAGCCGACACTGAGGTCATGACGACAGCTCTACACATCACCCTGATCAGCGAAACCTTCCCACCGGAAATCAACGGCGTGGCCAATACCCTTGGCCGCTTGTGCGAGGGACTGCGCGCGCGCGGGCATCAGGTTGATCTGGTGCGGCCGCGTCAGGCCGGCGATCCGCAGCGTAGTGAAGATAGTGCGCTGTTGTTGTGTCGAGGCTGGCCGCTGCCGGGGTATCCGGGGCTGCAATGGGGTCAGTCGTCGATGCACAAACTGCTGCGACGCTGGAAGCGCCAGCGGCCGGATGTGCTGTACATCGCCACGGAAGGCCCGCTCGGATTGTCGGCGCTGCGCGCGGCGCGGCGTTTGGGGATATCGGTGGTCAGCGGGTTTCACACCAACTTTCAGCAATACACCAGTCAATACGGGCTCGGTCTGCTGACGCGGATGCTCACGCATTACCTGCGCTGGTTTCACAATCGCTCGGCCATGACTTTGGTGCCCAGTCCCAGTCAGCGTCTGGAACTGGAGCGTCGGCATTTCGAGCGTTTGGCGTTGTTGTCGCGCGGTGTGGACAGCCAGTTGTTTCATCCGAGCAAACGCCTGAATGCGTTGCGTGAGCAATGGGGATTGGGCGAGCGCGATGTTGCGGTGATTCATGTCGGACGCCTCGCGCCGGAGAAAAACCTCGGTCTGCTCAAACGCAGTTTCGAAACGCTGCGCAGCACTTATCCACAACGCAATCTGAAACTGATCGTGGTCGGTGACGGGCCGCAACGGCTGGCGCTGGAAAAAGAACTGTCTGAGGCGATTTTTTGCGGTGCACAGCGCGGTGAGGCGTTGGCGGCGCACTACGCGTCGGGCGACGTATTTTTGTTTCCGAGCCTGACCGAAACCTTTGGCAATGTGGTGCTGGAGGCGTTGGCATCAGGGTTGGGGGTGGTGGCTTACGATCAGGCTGCGGCGGCGCAGCATATTCGTCATGGCTACAGCGGCGTGCTGGCGATGCCCGGGGACGAAGAGGCGTTTTGCGAGGCGGCTGTGTGGTTATTGGAAGAGGATGAGCGGTTGCGTTGCGTGCGCCTGAATGCGCGACAGCATGCGAGTCGCCAGGGGTGGGCGGCGATTATCGAGCAGTTTGAGAGACACTTGCGCGGGGCTTGTTTGGGGGAGTTGGTGGTGCCTGAGGCTCAAACACTGCCCTGAATCTTTGCTGACCTGACAACCGCTATCGCGAGCAGGCTCGCTCCCACAGGGGATCTTTAGTGAACATAAAATTTTGTGAACACCAGAGGAACCTGTGGGAGCGGGCTTGCTCGCGAAGGGGCCAATGAAGGCGCTGGTTAAACCAGCGTCATCAACGCCTCACGGCTGAATGGCAGAATGTCCTGCTCACGCCCTTCGCGGACTTTCTGCGCCCAGTCCGGATCGACCAGCAGCGCGCGGCCCACTGCCACCAGATCAAATTCCTCTTTGTTCAAACGCTCCAGCAGGTTCTCCAGACTGGCCGGTTGCGCGACCTTGTCGGTATTGACCATGAACTGCAGGAACTCGCCATCCAGGCCAACGCTGCCAACGGTGATGGTCGGTTTACCGGTCAGCTTGCGGGTCCAGCCCGCCAGGTTCAGGTCAGAGCCATCGAACTCCGGCTCCCAGAAACGCCGCGTCGAGCAGTGAAAAATATCCACGCCAGCGTCGGACAACGGCTTGAGGAACTCGCCCAGGGCTTCCGGGGTTTGCACCAGACGCGCGGTGTAATCCTGCTGCTTCCACTGCGAGAAACGGAAGATGATCGGGAAACCTTCGCCGACCGCAGCACGCACCGCTTGAATCAGTTCGATGGCGAAACGCGAGCGGTTGGCAAGGCTGCCGCCGTATTCGTCGCTGCGCTGGTTGCTGCCTTCCCAGAAAAACTGGTCGATCAGGTAACCGTGCGCGCCGTGGATCTCGACGCCGTCCATGCCGATGCTTTGCGCATCTTTAGCCGCTTGGGCGAAGGCTGCGATCACGTCCTGGATGTCTTGTTTGCTCATGCCGTGTACCACGACCTGACCGTCCTTGAGCTTTTCCGACGGGCCGTAACCCGGCACGCTGGCGTCCGGCTCGGTGCCGATGCGACGCACGCTGCCGACATGCCACAGTTGCGGAACGATCTTGCCGCCTTCGGCGTGCACCGCGTCGACGACTTTCTTCCAGCCGGCCAACGGCGCTTCACCAAAGAATTGCGGCACGTTCGGGTAACCGTTGGAGGCCACGTGACCGACGGTGGTGCCTTCGGTGATGATCAGGCCAACCCCTGCGGCGGCGCGACGGCGGTAGTACTCGATGACTTTCGAATTCGGCACGCCACCCGGGGAGAAAGAACGGGTCATCGGCGCCATGACCACGCGGGTCGGCAGTTCGAGGGCACCGAGGTGGAACGGTTTGAACAAGGCTTGAACGGGCATCGATAAGCTCCACAGAGATGGCTTTATGACGGCGATAATATGGAGAGCCGAGGCCTTTGAACAGCATTATTGATTTTGGTGATTAAGGATTAAAAGACGAAAAGCAAAAGATCGCAGCCTTCGGCAGCTCCTACACGGGGATAAGGTTTCCCTGTAGGAGCTGCCGAAGGCTGCGATCTTTTGATCTAGCGTTATCAGCCCAGCGCTTTTTCAATCGCATGCACAATGGTCGGATCATCCGGGGCCGTGCGCGGCGAGAACCGCGCCAGCACCCGGCCGTCCTTGCCGAGCAGGAATTTCTCGAAGTTCCAGGTGATGTCACCGGGAAACTCCGCGCCCTCGCCCGCCAGCAAGCGGTACAACTGATGACGGTCATGACCGTTGACTTCGAGCTTGCTCGACAACGGGAACGTCACGCCATAGTTGAGGCTGCAAAAATCCTGAATGTCCTTTTCAGAACCGGGTTCCTGGCCGGCAAACTGGTTGCACGGCAGGCCCAGCACACTGAAGCCTTTGCCTTTGAATTGCTGATAGAGGTTTTCCAGCGCCGCGTACTGAGGCGTCAAGCCGCACTTGGAGGCGACGTTGACCACCAGCACGACTTGGCCCTTGAACGGCGCCAGCGGTAGCTCCTGACCATCCAGGGCTGTCAACTTAAGGTCGTGAAAAGCACTCATGACGAACTCCAGGATTCCGATGTTCTACTCGAAACAGCCACTTGGCGAGGCCACCAAGGACAGCCGCGGACTAAAAAGGCGCCCGCAGGCGCCTCTCCAGTACTCGAAGCTTAGCGCAGAAAATCAGTGGTGATGGCCACCTTCGCCATGGACGTGGCCATGAGCGATTTCTTCCTGGCTGGCATCACGGATGTCAACGATCTTCACTTTGAAGTTCAGGCGCTGACCGGCCAACGGGTGGTTGCCGTCAACAGTCACGTCGTCGCCGTCGAGGTCACGGATGGTGACGATCTGCATCTGGCCGTCCGGCGCCGAAGCGTGGAACTGCATGCCGACTTCCAGCTCGTCAACGCCTTCGAACATGCTGCGGCTCAGGGTGCTGACCAGTTCAGCGGCGTATTCGCCGTAAGCATCTTCCGGCTCAACGGAAACTTCCAGTTCGTCGCCGACAGCTTTGCCATCCAGAGCTTTTTCCAGGCCCGGGATGATGTTGCCTGCGCCTTGCAGGTAGACCAGCGGAGCGCCGCCGGCGGAGCTGTCGATGACCTCACCAGCGTCGTTGGTCAGGGTATAGTCGATGGAGACAGCCTTATTGGCGGCGATCAGCATGGGGCGAGACCTTTTGCAGAAGAATATAGAAAGGCCAAGTTTAGCGAAGCAATCGCGCGAAAGCGAACACAACCCGGACAAACGGGTTTCGACGATCGCAGGCTTCCATCAGGACGAAGAAGGTCATTGGGTGGCCGAGCTTTCCTGTGGCCACACCCAACACTTGCGTCACCAGCCGCCCTGGCAATCGCGGGCGTGGGTGCTCGACCCGGCGCAACGTATTGAAAAAATAGGCCAACCCTTTGCCTGCGGTTGGTGCGCTCAAGCCCCGGTTAGCGATAACCTTGGCGACTGAATTTCGGTAGTCAGCCAGATATAAGCTGACACCATTGCCATGCACCCTTAGAGAATTCGCATGCAAACTTTTTTTATCGCGCCCACCGATTTTGGCGTGGGTTTGACCTCCATCAGCCTCGGGCTGGTGCGTACATTGGAGCGCGCCGGCTTGAAAGTCGGCTTCTTCAAACCGATCGCCCAGCCGCATCCGGGCGACACCGGCCCTGAGCGCTCCACCGAACTGGTGGCACGCACCCACGGCCTGAAACCGCCGCAACCATTGGGCCTCGCGCACGTAGAGAGAATGCTCGGCGACGGTCAACTCGATGAGCTGCTCGAAGAAATCATCACCCTGTATCAGCAAGCCGCCATCGGCAAAGACGTGCTGGTCGTCGAAGGCATGGTGCCGACCCGCAGCGCCAGCTACGCCGCGCGGGTCAACCTGCACCTGGCCAAAAGCCTCGATGCCGAGGTGATTCTGGTCTCGGCGCCGGAAAACGAAGTGCTCGCCGAACTCTCCGGTCGGGTTGAACTGCAGGCGCAATTGTTCGGTGGCCCGAAGGACCCGAAAGTCCTCGGGGTGATCCTCAACAAGGTCAAGACCGACGAGAGCATGGAAGCCTTTGCCACGCGCCTGAAGGAGCATTCGCCGTTGCTGCGCAGCGGCGATTTCCGCTTGCTCGGCTGCATTCCGTTCCAGCCCGAACTCAACGCGCCACGCACCCGCGACGTCGCCGATTTGATGGGCGCACAAGTGCTCAACGCCGGCGACTACGAAACCCGGCGGATGACCAAAATCATCATTTGTGCGCGGACCATGCGCAACACCGTCGAGCTGCTCAAGCCCGGTGTGCTCGTGGTGACGCCGGGGGACCGCGACGACATCATCCTCGCCGTCAGCCTCGCGGCGATTAACGGCGTGCCGCTGGCCGGCCTGTTGCTGACCAGCGACACCCTGCCCGATCCGCGCATCATGGATCTGTGCCGAGGCGCGTTGCAGGCCGGCTTGCCAGTGTTATCGGTGAGCACCGGCTCGTATGACACCGCCAACCTGCTCAACGGTTTGAACAAGGAAATCCCGATCGATGACCGCGAGCGTGCGGAGATCATCACTGACTTCGTCGCCAGCCATCTCGACGCCAAATGGCTGCACCAGCGCTGCGGTACGCCACGGGAAATGCGCCTGTCGCCGGCGGTGTTCCGCTATCAGTTGATTCAACGTGCACAGGCGGCGAACAAACGTATCGTTCTGCCTGAAGGCAGCGAGCCATTCACCGTGCAAGCGGCGGCGATCTGTCAGGAGCGCGGGATTGCCCGTTGCGTGTTGCTGGCCAAACCGGAAGACGTCGAAGCCGTCGCCCGCGCCCAAGGCATTACGTTGCCGCCGGGCCTGGAGATTCTTGATCCGGATCTGATCCGCGAGCGCTATGTAGAACCGATGGTAGCCCTGCGCAAAACCAAAAGTCTCAACGCGCCGATGGCCGAGCAGCAACTGGAAGACACTGTGGTGATCGGCACCATGATGCTGGCGCTGGACGAAGTCGACGGATTGGTTTCCGGTGTGATCAACACCACCGCCAACACCATCCGCCCGGCCTTGCAGTTGATCAAGACCGCACCGGGTTGCACGCTGGTGTCGTCGGTGTTCTTCATGCTGTTCCCGGAAGAAGTGCTGGTGTACGGCGACTGCGTGATGAACCCGCACCCAAGCGCCACCGAACTGGCCGAGATTGCCCTGCAAAGCGCGGATTCGGCAGCGGCGTTCGGCATCACCCCACGTGTGGCGATGATCAGTTACTCCAGCGGCGAATCGGCCACCGGCGAAGAAGTCGAAAAAGTGCGTGAGGCCACCCTGCTCGCTCACGAACAACAGCACTCGCTGCTGATCGACGGCCCGCTGCAATACGACGCCGCCGCCAACGCTGAAGTAGCCCGGCAACTGGCGCCGAACAGTCAGGTCGCCGGTCGCGCTACGGTGTTTGTCTTCCCGGATCTGAACACTGGCAACACCACGCACAAAGCCGTACAGCGCAGCGCCGATTGCGTCAGCCTCGGGCCGATGCTGCAAGGCCTGCGCAAACCAGTGAACGATTTGCCGCGCGGCGCGCAAGTCGACGACATCGTCTACACCATCGCCCTCACCGCGATTCAAGCCGCCAACCGACCTATGGATGTGTAAATGCTGGATTTTCTACCTGCACCCGTGCGCGGCGTGATCGCCTCGCTGCTGTTGGCACTCAACACAATTCTGCTCTGCTCGTTTCTGTTCTGCGTGGCGCTGGTCAAGGCCTTGCCGTTTGCCTTGACCCAACGCATCGCCGGTTGGCTGATGAGCCACACCCATGAAGCGTGGATCAGCAATAACAAGGGCTGGATGAATCTGGTTCGACGCACCCGCTGGCACATCAGCGGCTTGCAAGGCCTCGACTATCAGCACTCGTACCTGATCACCAGCAACCACCAGAGCTGGGTCGATATTCTGGTGCTGCAATACGTGCTCAACCGTCGGATTCAGCCGCTGAAATTCTTTCTCAAGCAGGAGCTGATCTGGGTCCCGGTGATTGGTCTGGCCTGGTGGGCGCTGGGCTTTCCGTTCATGAAGCGTTACTCCAAAGCGTACCTGGCCAAGCACCCGGAGAAGAAAGGCAAAGACCTCGAAACCACGCGCAAGACGTGTGCGAAGTTTCGTCATAACCCGGTGGGGATTTTCAACTTTGTCGAAGGCACGCGGTTTACCGATAGCAAGCATGCGCAACAGCAATCGCCGTTCAAATATCTGCTCAAGCCGAAGGCTGGCGGGATTGCCTTTGTGCTGGATGCGATGGGTGAGCAGCTGGAGTCGATCGTCAATGTGACGATTCACTACCCGGCCGGGCGTCCGGGGTTTTGGGACCTGCTGTGCGGCAATGTGCGCGATGTGGTGGTGCACTTTGCAGAGCTGAAGATCCCGCAGCAATTCATCGGCAAGAACTACGATCAGGACGGTGAGTATCGTTTGCAGTTTCAGGGCTGGATCAATCAGCTGTGGCTGGACAAGGATGCGCTGCTCGAACAGATGCACCGCGAATATCCCGATCACCACTAACCCCTGTGGGAGCGAGCCTGCTCGCGAAAGCGGTGGATCAGCTTGCAAAGATGTTGAATGAGATAACGCTTTCGCGAGCAGGCTCGCTCCCACAGTTTTGATCGCCTTGTGCCCGAATAAAAAAGCCCGCCGATGATTGCTCATCGGCGGGCTTTTTCTTGCAGATTGAAGCTAGAAGCTTGTCGCTGCTTTATTGCTTAGATCGCGCCACGCTGACGCAGCAGATCCAGCACTTGCTTGACGCTTTCTTCCAGACTCAGCGTCTGCGTGTCGATCACCAGATCGGCATTCAGCGGCACGTCGTACGGGAAGGATTCGCCCGGGATGTTGTCGCCACCAGCAGCGTACAGACCTTGCGGATCACGCTCGGCGCACACGGCCGGCGAGGCCTGTACGTAGACCGTCAACAGACGATCCTTGCCGATCAGATCCTTGGCCTGCTCGCGCCCTTCGGCACTCGGTGCAACGAACGCGGCCAGGGTCACCAGGCCGGCTTCGTTGAACTGACGCGCCACGTGCGCGGCACGACGCCAGTTTTCGGTACGGCCGATGCGATCCTGTGGCAGACCTTTATTCAGGTCGTGACGCAGGTTCTGCCCATCCAGCACAAACACCGCACGGCCCATGTCGAACAACTTGCGTTCAACCGCATACGCCAGCGTGCTCTTGCCCGCGCCCGACAGGCCGCTGAACAGCACGGTAGCCGGTTGCTGGCCGAAACGCTGAGCGCGTTCTTCAGTGGCAACGTGCGCGAGTTTGCCGTGGTGCGTGGCGGTGCCGTGCGTCACTGGCTGTGCGACGATCATGCCGGCGCCAACCGTGCCGTTGGTCAAGCGATCGATGATGATGAACGCGCCGGTGGTGCGGTTGCTCTCGTAACCGTCGAGGGCGATCGGCGCGTCCAGCGCGATCTTCACCTTGCCGATTTCGTTGAGCTGCAACGCGCTCGCCGGGCCTTCTTCCAGAGTGTTGACGTCGACCTTGTTGACGATGCTGGCAATCGAGCCCGGCACGTAACTGGTGGCGCGTTTGATGTCGTATTTCTTGCCCGGCAGCATCGGTTCTTCAGCCATCCACACCAGCATCGCTTCGAAGCTGTCGGTGACCGGCGGCACGTTGTCGGCATGCACCAACAGGTCGCCACGGGAGATGTCGATTTCGTCTTCCATGGTCAGCGTTACGGCCTGACCTGGACCTGCGTGTTCCAGTTCACCTTCGAAGGTGACGATGGATTTCACGCGGCTGCTCTTGCCCGACGGCAGCACCACCACTTCGTCGCCTTTCTTGACGATGCCGCTGGCCAGCGTGCCGGCGAAACCACGGAAGTTCAGGTTCGGACGGTTGACGTACTGCACCGGGAAACGCAGATCGGTGAAGTTGCGATCGCCGGCGACTTCCACGGTTTCGAGGATTTCCATCAGCGACTGGCCTTTGTACCAAGGCGAGCGCTCGGACTTGTTCACCACGTTGTCGCCGTTGAGGGCAGACATCGGCACGAAGTGCATGCTGGTCGGCTTCATCTTCAAGCCTTCGGCGAACTTCAGATAGTCAGCCTTGATCGACTCGAACACGCCTTCATCGAAGTCTTTCAGGTCCATCTTGTTGATGGCGACGACGATGTGTTTGATCCCCAACAGGGACGCGATGAAGCTGTGGCGACGGGTCTGGGTCTGCACGCCATAACGCGCATCGACGAGGATGATCGCCAGGTCACAGGTGGAGGCACCGGTGGCCATGTTGCGGGTGTACTGCTCATGGCCGGGAGTGTCGGCGATGATGAATTTGCGTTTGGCAGTAGAGAAATAGCGGTAAGCAACATCGATGGTGATGCCCTGCTCGCGCTCGGCCTGCAGGCCGTCGACCAGCAAGGCCAGGTCGATGTCGTCACCGGTGGTGCCGACTTTCTTCGAGTCGCGGGTGATCGCTTCGAGGTGATCTTCGTAGATCATCTTCGAGTCGTGCAGCAAGCGCCCGATCAGGGTGCTCTTGCCGTCATCGACGTTACCGCAGGTCAAAAAGCGCAGCAGCTCTTTACGTTCGTGCTGGCCCAGGTAGGCGAGGATGTCCTCGCTGATCAAATCAGATACGTGCGACATGACAACCCCTTAGAAATAACCCTGACGTTTTTTGTCTTCCATCGAGCCTGCGCCATCGTGGTCGATGACCCGGCCCTGGCGCTCGGAAGTTCGCGTCAGGAGCATTTCCTGGATGATGTCCGTCAGCGTCTCGGCTTCGGACTCCACCGCGCCCGTCAACGGGTAGCAGCCAAGGGTGCGGAAACGCACTTTCTTTTTGACGATGCGCGCTTTGTCTTCGTCGGACAGGTGCTCGAGGATGCGCTCGTCGTCGATCATGATCAGCGTGCCGTTCTTCTCGATCACTTCGCGTTCGGCGGCGAAGTACAGCGGCACAATCGGGATGCCTTCGAGGTAGATGTACTGCCAGATGTCCAGTTCGGTCCAGTTCGACAGAGGGAATACGCGGATGGATTCGCCCTTGTTGACCTTGCCGTTGTAGACGTTCCACAGCTCTGGGCGCTGGTTTTTCGGGTCCCAGCGGTGCTTGCTGTCGCGGAACGAGTACACGCGCTCTTTGGCGCGGGATTTCTCTTCATCGCGACGGGCGCCGCCGAAGGCTGCATCGAAACCATGCTTGTCGAGCGCCTGTTTCAGGCCTTCGGTCTTCATGATGTCGGTGTGTTTGGCGCTGCCGTGGGTGAACGGGTTGATGTTCTGCGCCACGCCATCGGGGTTGATGTGGGTGATCAAGTCCAGGCCCAGTTCTTCGACCATCTTGTCGCGGAACTTGTACATCTCCTGGAATTTCCAGCGAGTGTCGACGTGCATCACCGGAAACGGCAGTTTGCCCGGGAAGAACGCCTTGCGTGCCAGGTGCAGCATCACGGCGGAGTCTTTACCGATGGAGTACAGCATCACCGGGTTATCGAACTCGGCGGCGACCTCGCGGATGATGTGGATGCTTTCCGCCTCCAGCTGTTTCAGATGCGTCAGTTTGTCGACCATGGCTACTCACGAAAACTTTCTTATGAACGGCCAGCGGGCCGTGTTCGAGCGGGAAATCCTAGCACAGCGGCCTCTTCTAATCAGGACGCCAACTAGATCGAAAGGGTATATGAATATGCCCGCCAGTTCGGCCGATCCGCCCGTGTAGGAGCTGCCGCAGGCTGCGATCTTTTGATCTGGCCTTTTACAACAAGATCAACAGATCGCAGCCTTCGGCAGCTCCTACAGGGGGAATGTGGGCGGTGTCAGATGGGGTTGGGGATGTCGATGAAGATGTGTTCGAGGGCGAAGCGTTTCGCCAGGTAGTCACCGAGCGCCTGAACGCCGTAGCGTTCGGTGGCGTGGTGGCCGGCGGCGATGAAGCTGATGTCGTTTTCGCGGGCGCTGTGGAAGGTCTGCTCGGAGGCTTCACCACTGAGATACAGATCGACGCCCGCCGCGACGGCCTGATCGATATAGCCCTGACCGCCACCGGTGCACCAGCCGACCCGGCGGATCATCGGGTTGCCCTCGATCAAAAGTGGCTCGCGGCCCATGGCTTCCTGGACCTTGCGGGCAAAATCGCGCGCGGTCATCGGGTCTTTCAACGAGCCGACCAGACCGACGATTTTCAGATTGTCCGGATCCAGTGGCCCTTCCACCGTGATGTCCAGTTGGCGAGCCAGCTGGACGTTATTGCCAACGTCCGGGTGCAGGTCCAGCGGCAGGTGATAGGCCAGCAGACTGATGTCGTGCTTGAGCAGGGTCTTCAGTCGACGCTGCTTCATGCCGGTGATGCACGGGTTTTCGCCCTTCCAGAAGTAGCCGTGATGCACCAGCACCAGATCGGCCTCGGCCTCGACGGCAGCATCCAGCAGAGCCTGACTGGCGGTGACGCCGCTGACAATGCGCATCACCTGCGGACGGCCTTCGACCTGCAAGCCGTTGGGGCAATAATCGGCAATTTTCGCACTGCCAAGGTAACGGTCGGCTTCTTCGACGAGGGTGCTGAGGGCAACGGCCATGAAAGACTCCTAAATATCCCGTTCAGAGGCGCGCGCGGCCTCGTATAATGCGCGACATTATGGGCGGTCTGACCCCGCCTGCAACTCTTCCAGGACGTGATTAATGTTCAAGGCGCTGCGTTTTATGGGCTGGCCGCTGTTGGCCGGCGTGCTTATCGCTCTGTTGATTATTCAGCGTTACCCGCAGTGGGTCGGGCTGCCGAGCCTCGACGTCAACCTGCAACAGGCGCCGCAAACCACCAGCGTGCAGCAGGGCCCGGTGTCCTATGCCGACGCGGTGACCATCGCGGCGCCATCGGTGGTCAACCTGTACACCACCAAAGTCATCAACAAACCGGCGCATCCGTTGTTCGAAGATCCACAGTTCCGCCGTTTCTTCGGTGACAACTCGCCGAAGCAGAAACGCATGGAGTCGAGCCTTGGTTCCGGCGTAATCATGAGCCCGGAAGGCTACATCCTCACCAACAACCACGTGACCAGCGGTGCCGATCAGATTGTGGTCGCCCTGAAAGACGGTCGCGAAACCCTCGCCCGCGTCATCGGCAGCGACCCGGAAACCGATCTCGCGGTCTTGAAGATTGACCTGAAAAGCCTGCCGGCAATTACCGTCGGCCGCTCCGACAACATTCGTATCGGCGACGTCGCGCTGGCCATCGGCAACCCGTTCGGCGTCGGCCAGACCGTGACCATGGGCATCATCAGCGCCACCGGGCGCAATCAGTTGGGCCTGAACAACTACGAAGACTTCATCCAGACCGACGCGGCGATCAACCCGGGCAACTCCGGCGGCGCGCTGGTCGATGCCAACGGCAACCTGACCGGCATCAACACGGCGATTTTCTCCAAGTCCGGCGGCTCGCAGGGCATCGGTTTTGCCATCCCGGTGAAACTGGCGATGGAAGTCATGAAGTCGATCATCGAGCACGGCCAGGTGATTCGTGGCTGGCTGGGCATTGAAGTACAACCGCTGACACAGGAACTGGCCGAGTCGTTCGGTTTGTCCGGGCGTCCGGGGATTGTGGTTGCGGGGATCTTCCGCGATGGCCCTGCGCAGAAGGCGGGCCTGCAATTGGGTGACGTGATTCTGAGCATCGATGGCGAGCCGGCCGGTGATGGTCGCCGTTCGATGAACCAGGTCGCGCGGATCAAACCGACCGACAAGGTGACGATTCAGGTGATGCGCAACGGCAAAGAGTTGAAGCTGAGCGCTGAAATCGGCTTGCGTCCGCCACCGGCGCCAGTGCAGGAAAAAGAAGAGTAAGACTTTTTTCGCGCCAAACGCGCGAATAAAAGACATTCTCAACAGGCATGTTATATTGTTTCAATTCTAAGAATTGGAACAACATAACATGTCGTCTCGAACAAAGGCCTCGCTGCTCGGCCTGAGCCTTGGCCTGCTGGTCGATCCAGCTTTCGCCGAAGAACCCGAACCCCTCGAACTCGACGCCATCAGCGTCATTTCCGACTACGAATCGCCGACCGGCCCGGTCAATGGCTATCGCGCCACGCGCTCGTCCAGCGCGACCAAAACCGACACCGCGATCCGCGATATTCCGCAGGCGATCAGCGTGGTGCCGGCCAGCGTGCTCAAGGATCTGGGCAGCAGCAGCGTCGAGCGCGCGCTGGATTTCGCTGGCGGCGTGTCGAAGCAAAACAACTTCGGCGGCCTGACGCTTTACGAATACAGCGTGCGCGGCTTCACCACTTCGGAGTTCTACAAGGACGGTTTCAGCGCTAATCGCGGCTACCCGAGCACACCGGATGCGGCCAATATCGAGCGCATCGAGGTGCTCAAAGGCCCGGCCGCCAGTCTGTATGGTCGAGGCGATCCTGGCGGCACGGTGAATATCGTCACCAACAAACCGCAGCCCGAAGCCTTCACCACTTTGCAAACCAGTGCCGGCAGCTGGGATCGCTATCGCAGCGCGCTGGACGTCAACACGCCGCTGGATGACCAAGGTGATGTGCTCTCGCGAATCAACCTCGCGATCGAGGACAACCACAGCTTTCGCGATCACGTCGACAGTCACCGCATGTTTGTTGCGCCCTCGATCAGTTGGCAACTGAACCCGGACACCTCGCTGCTGGTGGAAAGCGAGATCGTCCGTCACAGCTCCACGTTCGATCGCGGCATCGTCGCGCCAAACAACAAGTGGAGCGGCGTTTCGCGCTCGACCTTCCTTGGCGAACCCAACGACGGCAACATCGACAACCACAACAATCTGCTTCAGGCCACGTTGGAGCATCACCTCAACGACAGCTGGAAACTGCGCCTGGCCAGTCATTACAAGGAAGGCAAACTCTGGGGTTACGCCTCGGAAAACCGCCCGCTGAGCGCTGATGACCGCACCGACAACCGTCGCTATCGCGAACGCGATACCCGTTGGCACGACAGCATCACCCAGTTCGAGCTGCGCGGTCTGTTCGACCTCGGTACGTGGCAGCACGAACTGCTGATCGGCACCGAGTATGAAAACTTCCGCAAGAACGAGCGTGTCACCAGCATCGCCGGCGGCCCTTACGCCATCGACATCTACAAACCGATCTACGGTCAGGCGAAACCCAACGGCGCACGCTCGGGCACTGACACGTTCGAACACGTCGAAAGTCATGCGCTGAACCTGCAGGATCAAATCATTTTCACCGACAAACTGCGCGGGATGATCGGTGCGCGCTTCGAGCATTTCGATCAACACATCGACGACCACAGTCGCAACGCGCCGAGCAACCAGCGTCATGACGCCCTCACCCAACGCGCCGGCCTGCTCTATCAACTGACGCCAGAAACCGGGCTGTTCGCCAATGCCTCGACCTCGTTCAAACCGAACAATGGCCTCGACGCGTCCGGCAAATCCTTCGACCCGGAAGAAGGTGTCGGCTACGAAATCGGCATCAAGAACGCGCTGTTCGACGAGCGCCTGAGCAGCACCCTCGCCTTCTTCCACATCGACAAGGAAAACGTCCTCGCCCTCGATCCGGCCACCGACACCAGCCGTGCGATGGGCAAGGCGCGCAGTCGCGGTTTCGATTGGCAGGTCACTGGGCAAGTCACCGATGCCGTACGCGTCATCGGCGCCTTTGCCTACATCGACGCCGAAGTCACCCAGGGTGACGCGGTGATTCCCACCGGCAGCCGCATCCTCGGCGTGGCCAAACACAGCGGCAGTCTGCTCGGGGTTTATGAATTTCAGGATGGCCGTTTGCGCGGCTCGGACGTCGGCGCGGCGTTCACCTATGTTGGGGATCGCTCAGGTGAATCCGGCAGCGATTTCGAGTTACCGGCCTATCACACCGTCGACCTGCTGGCCCATTACAAAGCCAGCGACAACGTCACCGTCGGCCTGAATCTGAACAATCTCTTCGACGAAAAATACTACGAGCGCTCCTACAGCAACTACTGGGTCAACCCCGGCGAGCCGCGCAATTTCACCGTCAGCCTGACTCTCAACCTGTAAAAGGAAGTCCCCCATGCAATACGGCAAAACCCTTGTGCTCATCGCTGCGCTGTTCGCCGGCCAGGTCTCGGCCCATGGCCTCTGGACCGAACAACGCCGTGGCAATATCGAAGTGATCTACGGCCATGGCGCTGAAGACAATGCCTTCAAGGCACAGAAAATCAGCGGTGCCTGGGCCTACGATGTGGGCGGCAAGATGATTCCGGTCAGCGTCGAGCGTCTGGCGGATCACGCCCGTTTGAAGCCGCTGAAGTCGCCCGCAGTGATGGCCGTGGCACTGAACAATGGCATGTGGTCGCAAACCGCCGACAAGAAGTGGATCAACCAGGGCCGCAGCAAAGTGCCGGGCGCTGTCGAGGCGACCGAAACGTTCAAATACAGCCTGGCGATTTACCAGCCGGGAGCGAAGTTGCCCAAGCTCGATCAACTCAAATTGCTGATTCTGCCGGAGGTTGATCCGTTGACCGTGGGGCTTGGCAAGTCATTGCCGGTGCGGGTGTTGCTCGACGGCAAACCGGCGGCGGGGGTGAAGTTGATCGGCGACTATCGCAGCGCGCCGAACACGCTGAGCACCGAGACTGACAAGGATGGCCGGGCGCAGGTGTTGGTCAGGAATGAAGGGTTGAATGTGATTGCGGCGCAGGTTGAAGTGCCGGTGAGGGACAGTGCGGATGTTAATAGTCGCGGCTTGTTCAGCTCACTGACATTCCTCGGCGAGCCGCATCACGAATAAGAGCAGCCCCTCATCGGAAACGCCGCCCGCCCAGCCCTCTCCCGGAGGGAGAGGGGGCCGACCGAGTTGTCTTGTGAGGTACATCGACCTGAAAGACCGAGTCGATTATGGATTCGGTACAGCAGCATCAGGTCGGTGCAATTCAACAGCATCCCCCAATCAGTCCCCTCTCCCTTTGGGAGAGGGTTAGGGTGAGGGGCTCTTGCCTTTAAAGCTCGCCGAGGCCGTCGATCAGCGCCTGATTCTGCTCCGGCGTGCCAATCGAAATCCGCAGGAACTGCGCGATCCGCTCCTGCTTGAAGTGCCGCACGATCACGCCCTGCTCACGCAATTTAGCCGCAAGTCCCGCCGCATCATGCTGCGGGTGCCGCGCAAAAATGAAGTTCGCCGCCGACGGCAACACCTCAAAACCCTTGGCCTGCAACTGCGCGATCACCCACTCGCGGCTCTCGATCACCAGACGGCAGGTCTTGTCGAAATACTCGCGATCTTCGAACGCCGCCGCTGCACCAACAACCGCCAGTCGATCCAGCGGATACGAGTTGAAGCTGTTCTTGATCCGCTCCAGCGCCTCGATCAGGTCCCGATGCCCGACTGCCAGTCCCACCCGCAAGCCCGCCAACGAGCGCGACTTGGACAAAGTCTGCGTCACCAGCAGGTTCGGATAACGATCGACCAGACTGATCGCCGTATCGCCGCCGAAGTCGATGTACGCCTCATCAACAACCACAACTGAATCCGGGTTGGCCTTGAGGATTTGCTCGACTGCATCCAGCGCCAGCAGGCAACCGGTCGGTGCGTTCGGGTTAGGGAAGATGATCCCGCCATTCGGCTTGGCGTAGTCGGCCGGGTCGATCTGGAACTGCGCGTCCAGCGGCACTGCGTCGAACTTGATGCCATACAGACCGCAATAAACCGGATAGAAGCTGTAGCTGATGTCCGGGAACAGCAGCGGCTGATCGTGTTGCAATAGACCGTGAAAAATGTGCGCGAGCACTTCGTCCGAACCGTTACCGAGGAACACCTGATTGCTCTGTACGCCGTAATACTGGGCGACGGCAGTTTTCAGCAGATCGCTGTTCGGGTCCGGGTACAGACGCAGGTTGTCATTCAACTCAACCTGCATCGCCGCCAGGGCTTTTGGCGATGGGCCGTAGGGGTTTTCATTAGTGTTGAGCTTGACCAGTTTGGTCAGCTTCGGCTGTTCGCCCGGCACGTACGGCACCAGATCCTTGACGAACGGGCTCCAGAATTTACTCATCGCTCAGTTCCCCTGCCCTTTTAGAAAGTCTGCGTCTTTGATGCGGTATTCAGCGCTGCGCGCGTGCGCACTCAGCGATTCGCCACGGGCCAGTACCGATGCCGTCTTACCCAATTCGCAAGCACCGGCCTCGGAGCAGAAGATGATCGACGAACGCTTCTGGAAGTCGTACACGCCCAGCGGCGAGGAGAATCGCGCGGTGCCGGAAGTCGGCAGCACGTGGTTCGGGCCTGCGCAGTAGTCGCCCAGCGCTTCGGAGGTGTGACGGCCCATGAAGATCGCGCCGGCGTGGCGGATCTGCGGCAGCCAGGCTTGCGGGTCAGCGACCGACAGCTCCAAGTGTTCCGGGGCGATGCGGTTGGCGACTTCGATGGCTTGCGCCATGTCCTTCACGTGAATCAGCGCACCGCGACCATTGATCGAGGTTTCGATGATGGTCGCGCGGTCCATGGTCGGCAGCAGTTTGTCGATGCTCGCCGCAACCTTGTCGAGGAACTCGGCGTCCGGGCTGACCAGAATCGCCTGGGCGTCTTCGTCGTGCTCGGCTTGCGAGAACAGGTCCATGGCGATCCAGTCCGGATCGGTCTGGCCGTCGCACACCACGAGAATTTCCGAAGGGCCGGCGATCATGTCGATGCCGACCTGACCGAACACGTGGCGCTTGGCCGTGGCGACATAAATGTTGCCCGGACCCACCACCTTATCGACTTTCGGAACGCTTTCGGTGCCGTAGGCCAGAGCCGCAACCGCTTGTGCGCCACCGATGGTGAACACGCGGTCAACGCCGGCGATGCACGCAGCCGCCAACACCAGTTCGTTGATTTCACCGCGCGGGGTCGGCACGACCATGACCACTTCGGTCACGCCGGCGACCTTGGCCGGAATCGCGTTCATCAACACCGACGACGGGTACGACGCCTTGCCGCCCGGCACGTACAGACCGGCGCGATCCAGCGGCGTGACCTTCTGGCCGAGCACAGTGCCGTCGGCTTCGGTGTAGCTCCACGAGTCCTGTTTCTGTTTCTCGTGGTAGCTGCGCACGCGGGCCGCAGCTTTTTCCAGGGCTTCGCGCTGTGCCACGGTAATCCGCGTCAGCGCCAGTTCCAGGCGCTCGCGCGGCAGGATCAGGTCAGCCATCGAAGCGACTTCGAGGCCGTCGAACTTCTCGGTGAACTCGACCAGCGCCGCGTCACCGCGTTCGCGCACAGCCTTGATGATGTCCAGCACCCGCTGATTGACCGAGTCGTCAGACACACTTTCCCAGCTCAGCAGATGATCCAGATGATGCGCGAAATCCGGGGCAGCAGCGTTGAGTCGGCGAATTGCAGTCGTTGCGGTCATAGCGAGAGCCTCATAGGAATGGCAAAAACTCAGGCGCCCGAAACTATCATTCGATCCGCTTAGGCACCTGAGAACTCTGGCTATGAGGCGGATAGACGGCGCGACCTGGGGTCGCGCAGGTAAATCAGCCGCGGTGTCGAGACTCCACTGCATTGCGCAGAGTGTCGATCAACGCCTGGATTCGGGCGTGTTGCATTTTCATCGAAGCCTTGTTGACCACCAGGCGCGAGCTGATCGTGGCGATCAGTTCCTGAGGTTCCAGGCCGTTGGCGCGCAGGGTGTTGCCGGTGTCGACCACGTCGATGATCTTGTCGGCGAGACCGATCAGCGGTGCCAGTTCCATCGAGCCGTAGAGCTTGATGATGTCGACCTGACGGCCCTGCTCGGCGTAGTAACGCTTGGCGACGTTGACGAATTTGGTCGCCACACGCAGACGGCCCTTGGGCTCTGGCGCGCCGATCTTGCCGGCGGTCATCAGTTTGCACTGGGCGATTTGCAGGTCCAGTGGCTCGTAGAGGCCCTGACCGGTGTATTCCATCAACACGTCTTTACCGGCCACGCCGAGGTCAGCCGCGCCATGCTCGACATAGGTCGGCACATCGGTGGCGCGCACGATCAGCAGACGAACGTCGTCCTGCGTCGTGGGGATGATCAGCTTGCGGCTCTTGTCCGGATTCTCGGTCGGCACGATGCCCGCTTCGGCGAGAAGCGGCAGGGTGTCGTCAAGGATGCGGCCCTTGGACAGTGCGATGGTCAACATGGGAAACGTCAGTCCTTATCAAGGTACTCATGTCCGGTCGCAATCGGCGCCGGACACACGTCGAGCCGGAAACCGGCTCGACTCTTAAACTCAGTGGACACGTCCCTGTGTCCCAATCCAGCAATCAGCCCGGAACGCGACGGATCTTGGCGCCCAGCATCTGCAGTTTTTCTTCGATGCACTCGTAACCACGGTCGATGTGGTAGATGCGGTCGATCAGCGTGTCGCCTTCGGCAACCAGTGCCGAGATCACCAGGCTGGCCGAAGCACGCAGGTCGGTGGCCATCACTGGCGCGCCTTTCAGGACTTCAGTACCGGTAACGATGGCAGTGTTGCCTTCGACCTGGATCTTGGCGCCCATGCGGTGCAGCTCGTACACGTGCATGAAACGGTTTTCGAAGATCGTCTCGATCACCGCACCGGTGCCTTCGGCAATGGCGTTGAGCGAGATGAACTGTGCCTGCATGTCAGTCGGGAAAGCCGGGTACGGTGCGGTGCGCACGTTCACTGCTTTCGGACGCTTGCCGTGCATGTTCAGCTCGATCCAGTCTTCACCGCAGGTGATTTCTGCGCCGGCTTCACGGAGTTTATCCAGGACCGCTTCAAGGATGGTCGGATCGGTGTCCTTGACCTTGACGCGACCACCGGTGACGGCAGCAGCGACCAGGTAGGTGCCGGTTTCGATACGGTCAGGCATGACCTTGTAGAAGCACGAACCCAGACGCTCGACGCCATCGATGGTGATGGTGTCGGTACCGGCGCCGGACACTTTGGCGCCCATGGCGTTGAGGAAGTTCGCCAGGTCAACCACTTCAGGCTCGCGGGCGGCGTTCTGCAGCACGCTACGGCCCTTGGCCAGAGCAGCAGCCATCATGATGTTCTCGGTACCGGTCACGCTGACGGTATCGAAGAAGAAGCTTGCACCGCGCAGGCCACCTTCAGGCGCCTTGGCCTTGATGTAGCCGCCTTCGACGTCGATGACCGCGCCCATGGCTTCAAGGCCACGGATGTGCAGGTCGACCGGACGCGAACCGATGGCGCAACCGCCAGGCAGGGCGACTTCGGCTTCACCGAAACGGGCAACCATCGGGCCCAGTACCAGGATCGAGGCACGCATGGTTTTCACCAGTTCGTACGGCGCAATCAGGGTCTTGATGGTGCGCGGATCGATTTCGACGCTGAGTTTCTCGTCGATCACCGGCTCAATGCCCATGCGACCGAACAGCTCGATCATGGTGGTGATGTCGTGCAGGTGCGGCAGGTTGCCAACGGTCACCGGGCCATCGCACAGCAGCGTGGCAGCCAGGATCGGCAGGGCAGAGTTCTTTGCCCCGGAGATGCGGATCTCGCCATCAAGACGAGCGCCACCGGTAATAATCAATTTATCCATAAGAATCTCGACGCCCTTAGGCTCAGGTGCGCTCGGCCCAGGCCGCGCTGCTGAAAAATTTCATAGTGACCGCATGGATGCTGCCATCGGTGATCCATGGGTTCAAATGGGCATAGATCTGCTGCTGACGCTTCACCGGGCTCAACGCCGCCAGTTCATCGCTAATCACGTTCAGCTGGAAATTGCAGCCTTCGCCCTCAACTTCTACCAACGTTCCGGGCAGCTTTCCTTCAAGGAAGCTCTTCACTTCTACGGCCTGCATGCTCAACCTCAATCGGCGCCCTGTGCGCACGGGTCGGACATCATACAAAAAAGCCCCGCGCCTGCGAACCCCGCATGGCAGGACTCTGACGGGGGGCTTCTTTACAGATGCGGGTTCAGGGGTGCGCCAACAGCTCGGTCAGCTCACTGACCTGGGCGATTTCGCGCATGTCTTCGGGCATCGCGCGGATGCTCACAGCCTTGCCGACCGCGTGGGCATCGCGCATGAAGCACAGCAGCAACGACAAACCGACGCTGCTGGATTTCTTCACCGCCGAACAATCGATCACCAGCGACGCCGCTTTGCTGGACTTGATCAGTGCCTGACCTTCCTTGCGCAGGTCAGGCCCGGTGCGGTAATCCAGCACTCCGCTGAGCAATAGCTCGTCGACATCACTCATACGAACTGCGGCCTCATTCATTGCGCTTGGTTCTTTTCGGTGGACTCTTTGGCTTTGGCCACTTCACCTGCCCAATTGTTGATGGTCTTGTCCAGGTCATTGCCATTGCGCTGCATCGCGTCAGCGAACTGATCACGGAACAGCTTGCCGATGTTGATACCGTTGATGATCACGTTGCGCAGTTTCCACTCGCCGTCGATCTTCTCCAGCGTGTACTGCACAGGATAGATCGCACCGCTGGAGCCTTTGACGGTCATGCCGACGCTGGTGCGATCGCCCGACTCATCCTTGGCAGGATCGACGGTAATGCCCTGGTTGTTGTACTCGAGCAAGGCGTTACCGTAGAACTGGAACAGGCCGCGCTTGAAGTTTTCCTGGAAGGTCTGCATCTGCGCAGGCGTGGCCTTGCGCGAATACTTGACCGTCATGATGCTCTTGGAAATGCCTTCGGCATCCACTACTGGCCCGACGATGCTGTTGAGCGCCGCGTAGAAATCAGTTGGATCCTGCTTGTACTTCTCTTTATTGGCGGACAGATTGGCAAGCATCCGGTTCGTGGTGTCCTGAACCAGATCATGCGCCGATTGTGCCGCCACAGCGTTACCCATCAGTGGCAATGTCGCGAGCAACACCAACAGGCCACGTCGCAAGGTAGAGATCATTCAAAAGCTCCTCATTTGGCGTCTTTGCTAACGGTATTGAGCAGGAATTTACCGATCAGGTCTTCCAGTACCAGAGACGACTGCGTGTCATGGATGGTTCCGCCATCCTTCAGCGGTTTGTCTTCCCCGCCGACGCTGATACCGATGTACTTCTCGCCCAGCAGACCAGCGGTCAGGATAGACGCTGTGGAGTCAGTCGGCAGATTGTCGACCTTTTTATCCACTTGCAGGGTCACCCGACCGGTGAAGCTGTCGCGGTCCAGATCGATTGCCGTGACCTTGCCGATGGTCACACCGGCCATGGTCACTTTCGATCTGACCGTCAAACCGGCGATATTGTCGAAGTACGCATACAGCTTATAGGAGTCGGTGGTCGACGTCGGAGACAGGCCACTGACCCGCAAAGCAAGCAGCAGCAAAGCCAGGATCCCTGCCAGCAGGAACAGGCCGACACCGATTTCCAGGGTGCGGTTTTGCATCAGAAATCTCCAAACATCAAAGCGGTCAGAATAAAGTCCAGGCCGAGCACTGCCAGCGAGGCAAATACCACGGTCTTGGTAGTGGCACGACTGATCCCCTCGGAAGTGGGCTCACAGTCATAGCCTTGGAATACGGCGATCCAGGTCACGACAAAGGCGAAAACGATACTTTTGATGACGCCGTTAAGCACGTCACTGGTGAAGTTGACGCTGTTCTGCATGTTCGCCCAGTAGGAACCTTCATACACGCCCAGCCAGTCGACAGCTACCCACGAACCGCCCCAGATGCCTACCACGCTGAAAATCATCGCCAGCACCGGCAGGGAAATGAAGCCTGCCCACAGCCGCGGAGCAATGATGTACTTGAGCGGGTCGACACCGATCATTTCCAGGCTGGAAAGCTGTTCGGTGGATTTCATGTTGCCGATTTCTGCGGTCAATGCCGAGCCGGCACGTCCGGCGAACAACAGCGCCGTCACTACCGGGCCGAGTTCACGCAGCAGGGTCAAGGCCACCATCTGCCCCACTGCCTGCTCCGAACCGTAGCTGGAGAGAATGCTGAAACCCTGCAGAGCCAGAACCATGCCGATGAAAATGCCGGAAACGACGATGATCACCAGCGACATCACGCCGACCGAATGCAGCTGCTTGACCAGCAGACCGAAGCCGCCGCTGATTCCACCACGGCCGAGCAAGGCATGGAACAGGAACAGTGTCGCGCGGCCGAATACCGCGACGGCGTCGATCGCCGACTCGCCGAACCGGCGTACGCGTTCTATTAATGAAAATCTGCGCATCAGCGCTTCCCCAGAAGATCTGCGCGGTAATCCGTCGCTGGAAAATGGTACGGCACCGGGCCATCGGGATCGCCGGTCATGAACTGACGGATACGCGGCTCGTCCGAATTCATCAATTCGTCCGGCGTGCCCTGCCCCAGCACCTGGCCATCGCCCACTACATAGATGTAGTCGGCAATGCTCGCGGTTTCGGCCAGATCGTGGGAAACCACGATACTGGTGATCCCCAGCGCATCGTTGAGCAGACGGATCAGGCGTACCAGCACGCCCATGGCGATCGGGTCCTGGCCGACGAACGGCTCGTCGTACATGAGGATCTGCGGGTCGAGCGCAATCGCCCGGGCCAGCGCAACGCGACGTTTCATGCCACCGGACAGCTCATCGGGCATCAACTCGATGGCACCGCGCAGACCGACCGCCTGCAATTTGAGCAGGACGATGTCGCGGATCATTTCTTCCGGCAACTCGGTATGAACGCGCAGGGGAAACGCGACGTTCTCGAAAACATCGAGGTCGGTGAACAGTGCGCCGCTCTGAAACAGCACGCCCATGTGCTTGCGCGCATCGAACAGATCGCTGCGCGACAACTTCGGCAGGTTCTGGCCGTTGACCCAGACTTCGCCGCTGGTTGGGCGCAATTGTGCGCCCATCAACCGCAGCAGCGTGGTCTTGCCACACCCGGAAGGCCCCATGATGCCGGTGACCTTGCCGCGCGGGATGCGGATATCGACGTTATTGAAAATGCTGCGCGCACCGCGCTTGAAGGAGACTCCCTTCAGCTCGACCGCGTAGGCGTTATCGGCACTCATCTAAACTCCTTGCGATGCAGCCTCTCACTCGGACGCCTGGCTTTCCTGGGAAAGCACATACCCTCCGGGCAGGCCGAACTGGCGGCGAACTATATCACTGCAAAGGCCAAGCGCCCAAGGTCTGTGCCGGCCTGTGTTCGGCAATCTGACAGGGTTGGAGTGGCTTTTTCGGGGTTTTGGTAACGAGGAATGACAAAGCACGACGAACTTGCGTGAGGCTTTTCAACTTAACCGCTATAATCGCCGCCTTTTCATCGGGCTATACGATTTCTGACATGAGCCAATCCAGCGACCTGATTCAATCGGCACAACGCACCATCCGCCTCGAAGTGGAAGCCGTACAAGGCTTGTTGCCCCATATCGACGCCGATTTCGTACGCGCTTGCGAGATGATTCTGGCCAGCAAGGGCCGTGTAGTCGTGGTCGGCATGGGTAAATCCGGGCACGTCGGCAACAAGATTGCCGCGACGCTGGCCAGCACCGGCACTCCGGCTTTTTTCGTGCACCCGGCTGAAGCCAGCCATGGCGACATGGGCATGATTACCCGCGACGATGTGATTCTGGCCCTGTCGAACTCCGGCTCGACCAACGAAATCGTCACCCTGCTGCCGCTGATCAAACGCCTGGGCATCCAGCTGATCAGCGTTACCGGCAACCCGCAATCGCCGCTGGCCAAGGCTGCCGAAGTCAACCTCAACGTTCACGTCGAGCACGAAGCCTGCCCGCTCAACCTGGCGCCGACCTCTTCGACCACTGCGGCATTGGTCATGGGCGATGCCCTGGCTGTCGCCCTGCTCGAAGCACGCGGTTTTACCGCTGAAGATTTCGCCTTCTCCCATCCGGGTGGCGCGCTGGGCCGTCGTTTGTTGCTGAAAGTCGAGAACGTCATGCACGCCGGCCAGGAACTGCCGCAGGTGCAGCGCGGCACACTGCTCAAGGACGCGTTGATGGAAATGACCCGCAAGGGTCTGGGCATGACCGCCATCCTCGAAGCCGATGGCAAACTCGCCGGGATCTTCACCGACGGCGATTTGCGCCGCACGCTGGATCGCAGCATCGACATCCGCAGCGCCACCATCGACCAGGTGATGACCGCACACGGCAAGACTGCCCGGCCCGAGATGCTCGCCGCCGAAGCCCTGAAAATCATGGAAGACCATCGAATCAACGCACTGGTAGTCGTCGACGAGGAAGATCGCCCGATTGGCGCGTTCAACCTCTCCGACCTGCTGCGCGCAGGAGTCATGTAAATGAGCACCGATCTGCTGCAACGCGGCAAAGCGATCAAACTGGCGGTTTTCGACGTCGACGGCGTCCTCACCGACGGGCGCCTGTATTTCCTTGAAGACGGCAGCGAATTCAAGACCTTCAACACCCTCGACGGCCAAGGCATCAAAATGTTGATGAATGCCGGCGTGCAAACCGCCATCATCAGCGGTCGCAAGACCCCGGTGGTCGAACGTCGGGCGAAAAACCTCGGCATCCCGCACCTGTTTCAGGGACGCGAAGACAAATTGGTCGTTCTCGACGGTCTTCTCGAGCAACTGGGCCTAAGCTATGAACAGGTCGCCTACCTCGGTGACGACCTGCCCGACCTGCCGGTGATCCGCCGGGTAGGCCTGGGCATGGCTGTTGCCAACGCTGCCGATTTCGTCCGCGAACACGCTCACGGCGTTACTCGCGCCCGTGGTGGCGAAGGTGCTGCACGCGAATTCTGCGAATTGATCCTGCGCGCCCAGGGCCGCCTCGATGCGGCCAACGCCGCGTACCTGTGAGCCAAATCATGTTTAGCAAAAAATTTCGCAACTTCCTGCTGTTCGGCTGCATCGCTGCGTTGTTCGCCGCGGTCGGCTACTGGAACATCAGCCCGGAACGCTTCCTCGACAAGCCTCCGGTCTCGTCCGTGGACACCCCGATTGACTGGTACGCGACCAACACGCATACCCTGCAATACCTGCCGGACGGCAAAGTGCAATACGAAATGACGTCCGACAAGGCCGAGCACGTCAAGGCGACCGACATCACCCTGGTCACCAAACCCGACCTGAACATGTACCGCGGCACTGATTTTCCGTGGCACGTGACCAGTGAGCGTGGCGAAGTGAACTCGGGCGGTACCGAAGTCGAATTGATTGACTCGGTACGCGTCAAACGCACCGATGAAAAGAACCGCGACACGCTGATCACTTCCACCCGCATGACAGTGTTCCCGCAGCAGCAATATGCGCAGACCGAGCAACCCGTTAGAATCGACGGCGCTGGCGGTGTATCAACTGGCGTTGGAATGAAAGCGTACCTGAAGGAAAGCAGGATACACCTGCTATCGAACGTAAGAGGACAGTATGAGGCTCGTTAAAACCCTCCCTATTTTGCTCAGTCTGGGCGCAGCACTGGGAAGCGTGAGCGCCTGGGCTCTGCCGAACGATCAGCAGCAACCTATCCGCATTCAAGCCGACGACGCCCAACTGGACGACAAGAACGGCATCGCTACCTATAAAGGTGATGTGATCATCACCCAGGGTTCGATGATCGTTAAGGGCAACACGGTGACCATCACCCGTACCCCGGCCGGCGATATCGACGTGGTGACGTCGGTGGGCAACCTTGCCTACTTCGAGCAATTGCAGACTCAAGGTGACACCAAGCCCGTGCAGGGCTGGGGCGTGACGATCCAGTACCACGCTGCGCAAAATCGCGTCGTGCTGATCGACAAGGCCAAGGTTGTCGACAAGGACAACAACACGACTCAGGGCGAGAAAATCGTCTATGACACCGTGAAGAAACTGGCCAGCGCCGGCCGCGCTACCGGCAGCAAGGTCACCGAGGCGCGTCCGCGCATCGACATGGTGATCCAGCCGAAGAAGAAAACCGACGAGAAAACCCAGTAATGGCAACTCTGAAAGCTCAGCACCTGGCCAAGGCCTATAAAAGCCGCCAGGTCGTGCGTGACGTCAGCCTGTCGATCGACAGCGGTCAGATCGTCGGCCTGCTCGGCCCCAACGGCGCCGGCAAGACCACATGCTTCTACATGATCGTCGGCCTGGTGCAGGCAGATCAGGGCCGCGTGCTGATCGATGACCTGGACGTCAGCCACCAGCCAATGCACGGTCGTGCAAAGGCCGGTATCGGCTATCTGCCGCAAGAAGCGTCGATCTTCCGCAAACTGTCGGTCGCCGACAACATCATGGCGATCCTCGAGACCCGTCAGGAACTCGACAAGGCCGGACGTCGCAAAGAGCTGGAAAGCCTGCTGCAGGAATTCCACATCAGCCACATCCGCGACAACCTCGGCATGAGCCTGTCGGGTGGTGAACGCCGCCGGGTGGAAATCGCCCGCGCCTTGGCGACTGCGCCGAAATTCATCCTGCTCGACGAACCGTTCGCCGGTGTCGACCCGATCTCGGTCGGCGACATCAAGCAGATCATCCACCACCTCAAGGCCAAGGGTATCGGCGTACTGATCACCGACCACAACGTGCGTGAGACGCTGGATATCTGCGAAACGGCCTACATCGTCAACGACGGTCAACTGATCGCCGAAGGTGACGCAGAAACCATCCTGGCCAACGATCTGGTCAAGGAAGTGTATCTGGGCCACGAATTCCGCCTGTAAGCGTGACAGTGCCCGGTGCCGCCGGAGCGCAGTATCGATTCAAGCGCGATTTAATACGCTTGATTGTTACAGCGCTCCAGGCAAACACGTCGCTTCAAAGGTGTTCACCGCTCGCCTGAGCAACGCGTCAATAAAGTTTTCTATCTTTTTATTGTTACAGCGCTCTAGGCAAACACTTCAGTTTCAGGCATATAATTTGCTTAAGTTTGGCGCTTCGGCGCCCTGTAGTGGATGGCGCATAGCGCCGGCGAATAAGGTGTTAAGCCCCTGCCATGAAACCATCGCTAGTCTTGAGAATGGGCCAGCAGCTGACGATGACACCGCAGCTGCAACAGGCCATCCGCCTGCTCCAATTGTCGACCCTGGATCTGCAACAGGAAATCCAGGAGGCTCTGGAATCCAATCCGATGCTCGAACGCCAGGAAGAAGGCGAAGACTTCGACAATTCCGATCCGCTGGCCGACAACGCCGAACAGAAGCCCAACACCGAGATCCAGGAACCTTCCTACCAGGAAACCGCGCCGACGGTCGACAACCTCGAAGACGGCGAATGGAACGAACGCATCCCCAACGAACTCCCGGTCGATACCGCCTGGGAAGACGTCTACCAGACCAGCGCCAGCAGCCTGCCCAGCAGCGATGATGACGAGTGGGACTTCACCACCCGCACCTCCGCTGGCGAAAGCCTGCAAAGCCATCTGCTGTGGCAATTGAACCTCGCACCGATGTCCGACACCGATCGCCTGATCGCCGTGACTCTGATCGATTGCATCAACAATCAGGGCTACCTGGACGAAACCCTCGAAGAGATTCTCGAGGCATTCGATCCTGAACTGGACATCGAACTGGACGAAATCGAAGCCGTCCTGCACCGCATCCAGCAATTCGAACCGGCCGGTATCGGCGCACGCAACCTCGGCGAATGCCTGTTGCTGCAATTGCGCCAATTGCCCGCCAAGACCCCATGGCTGGCAGAAGCCAAACGTCTGGTCAGTGACTACATCGACCTGCTCGGCAGCCGCGACTACAGCCAGTTGATGCGCCGCATGAAGCTCAAGGAAGATGAGCTGCGCCAGGTCATCGAACTGGTGCAGAGCCTCAACCCGCGTCCAGGCTCGCAGATCGAGTCCAGTGAAGCCGAATACGTCGTCCCCGACGTCATCGTGCGCAAGGACAACGAGCGCTGGCTGGTCGAGCTGAATCAGGAGTCGGTGCCACGCCTGCGCGTCAACGCGCAGTACGCCGGTTTCGTCCGTCGCGCCGACACCAGCGCCGACAACACCTTCATGCGCAATCAGTTGCAGGAGGCCCGCTGGTTCATCAAGAGCCTGCAAAGCCGCAACGAAACCCTGATGAAAGTTGCCACGCAGATCGTCGAGCATCAGCGCGGTTTCCTCGAATACGGCGACGAAGCGATGAAACCGCTGGTCCTGCATGACATCGCCGAAGCAGTCGGCATGCATGAATCGACGATTTCGCGGGTCACCACGCAGAAATTCATGCATACCCCGCGCGGTATTTATGAACTGAAATACTTTTTCTCCAGCCACGTCAGCACCTCCGAAGGCGGCGAATGCTCGTCCACAGCGATCCGCGCGATCATCAAGAAACTGGTTGCTGCGGAAAATCAGAAAAAGCCGTTGAGTGACAGCAAGATCGCTGGTTTACTGGAGGCACAAGGCATTCAGGTGGCTCGCCGCACCGTCGCCAAGTACCGCGAATCCCTCGGGATCGCGCCTTCGAGCGAACGCAAGCGGTTGATGTAAGCCACGTTACAGCGTTCCAGTGGCAGGCTTTTCGGCCTGCCGCTTTATGCACTGGCAACGAAGGAGAAGCTGTATGCAAGTCAACATCAGTGGACACCAACTGGAAGTGACCCAACCTCTGCGTTCCTATATCGAGGAAAAACTCCAACGACTGGAGCGACATTTCGACAAGATCACCAACGTGCAAGTCACGATGTGTGTCGAAAAGCTGAAGCAGAAAATCGAAGCCACCTTGCATATTCCCGGCAGCGAAGTGGTCGCAAACGCAGAAGATACAGACATGTACGCTGCGATCGACTCACTCACCGACAAGCTGGATCGCCAACTCAAAAAGCATAAGGAAAAGACCCAGAGCCTCCTCCAGGGCGCTACCGGTCGATAACCCCCCTAACCCATGATCCGACTTGAAAGTATCCTGACCCCCGGCCGTTCTCTCGTGAACGTGCCGGGCGGCAGTAAAAAGAAAGCCCTCGAACAAATTGCCAACCTGATCGCCCGCGAAGTGCCGGATCTGGAGATGCAAGATGTCTTCGAGGCACTGATTGCCCGTGAAAAACTCGGCTCTACCGGTTTTGGTAACGGCATCGCCATTCCGCACTGCCGCCTCAAGGGCTGCGAAGCGCCGGTCAGCGCCCTGATGCACCTTGAAGCCCCTATCGATTTCGACGCCATCGATGGCGCTCCGGTCGACCTGCTGTTTGTGCTGCTGGTCCCCGAAGCTGCGACCGATGCGCATCTGGAGTTGCTTCGTCAGATCGCCAGCATGCTGGATCGCAAGGAAGTGCGCGACAGACTGCGCAGCGCCCAGACTAACCAAGCCTTGTATCAGGTTGTCCTGGACGAGCAAAGCGGGCAGTAATCATGCGTTTGATCATCGTCAGTGGCCGTTCCGGCTCGGGTAAAAGCACCGCACTGGATGTCCTCGAGGACAACGGTTACTACTGCATCGACAACCTGCCGGCGGGATTGCTGCCGGAACTGGCCGAACGCGCCCTGATCCACACCGAACTGGCGCAGCCGCTGGTGGCCGTGTCGATCGATGCGCGTAACCTGCCAAGCCATCTGTCGCGCTTTCCCGAACTGCTTGAAGATGCCCGCAGCAAGCATATCCAGTGCGACGTCCTGTATCTGGATGCCGACGAGGAAACCCTGCTCAAGCGTTTTTCCGAGACTCGCCGCCGCCATCCCTTGAGCAATGCCAATCGCTCGCTGGCCGAAGCGATCCATGACGAAACCGCCCTGCTCGGCCCGATTGCCGATCTTGCCGACCTGAAAATCAATACCACCAATCTGAACCTGTACCAGTTGCGCGACACCCTCAAGCTGCGCCTGCTGAACCAGCCGGAGCCGGGTACCGCATTTCTGGTCGAGTCATTCGGTTTCAAGCGCGGCATGCCGGTCGATGCCGATCTGGTGTTTGACGTACGCTGCCTGCCTAACCCCTACTGGAAGCCGGAACTGCGCGAGCAATCCGGTCTTGATGCACCGGTGGCAGACTACCTGGCAGCGCAGCCGGAGGTCGAAGAGATGTTTCAGGACATCTTCGCATACCTGCACAAGTGGCTCCCGCGATTTGCCGCGAGCAACCGTGCCTACGTCACCATTGCCATAGGCTGCACCGGCGGGCATCACCGCTCCGTCTACCTGACCGAACGCCTGGGTCAGGCCCTGCAGAAAACCCTGAAGAACGTCCAGGTTCGCCACCGCGACCTCACTTAAAGGATTCACACCGCGATGCCTGCTCTGGAAATTGAAATCATCAACAAACTGGGCCTGCATGCCCGCGCGTCGGCCAAGTTCGTTGGCGTGGCCGGGCAGTATCCGGATTGCACGATCAGAGTGGGGCGCACGCCGGAGACCACGGTCGATGGCAAAAGCATTATGGCGATGATGATGCTGGCGGCTGGCAAGGGCACCAGGATTTATCTGAGCACCGAAGGTGAAAAGGATCAGGAAGCGCTCGATGCGTTGGTCGCGCTGATCAACAACTACTTCGATGAGGGTGGCTGATAACCAAAGTCAAAAGATCGCAGCCTTCGGCAGCTCCTACATTGGAAGGGCGCGTGTGGTGTTAACCCGCAGCTGCCGCAGGCTGCGATCTTTTGATCTGCTTCAACCCAATGCCGTATCCATCACCATCATCAAACAAAACCCGCTCAACAAGCCAAGACTGGCCAGTTTGTCATGACCATTGCGTCGCGACTCGGGGATCACCTCGTGAGTCACCACCAGCAACATCGCCCCGGCAGCCAATGCCAGCCCTAACGGCAACAACACCTGCGCCAGACTGACCAGCCACGCGCATAACAGCGCAAATACCGGTTCGACCAGACCTGATGCCGCGCCGATCAGGAACGCCTTGACCCGCGACATCCCTGCTCCGGCCAATACCAACGCAATCACCAGACCTTCCGGCACATCCTGCAAGGCGATGCCCATCGCCAGGCTGTCGGCATCCGGCATACCGCCGCCGGCAGAAACGCCGACAGCCATGCCTTCGGGGATGTTATGGGCAATGATGGCGAACACGAACAACCAGATGCGCGGCGCAATCACCGGGTGCTCGACGGTGCCGACGAGCATTTCCGGGGAAGCGCCGGACACCTTGCGATCAACCAGATACAGGCCGAAGGCACCGAGCATGATGCCGAAGCAGATCAGGCCACTGGCACCCCACGGCGTCATACCCAGGCTTTCGGCGGCGGCGATGCCCGGCACGATCAGCGAAAATGCGGTCGCCGCCAGCATCACCCCGGCGCCAAACCCCAGCAACGTATCGCTGAGCGCCTGCGGCATCCGCCGAATCACCAGCACCGGCACAGCGCCAAGCGCCGTGCCGAGGGCGCAGATCGCGCCACCCTGCAACGCCCGCGACAGCCGCGGTTCCAGATTCAGCCATGCCAGTCCGTGGGCGACCAGCAAGGTCACGCCCGCCAACAGCAATAGCGATCCCACTGCGTAACGAAACATACGCCCACTTCCGATCGCCAGTGTTTCAGTGCCCATAGTCAGCCTTGGATTGTTTTTATAGAAGACTTAAACCAGTGCCGCCTGATAGCGCGCAGCGACTTCAGGCCAATTGATCACGTTGTAAAAGGCGTTGATGTATTCCGGGCGACGGTTCTGGTAGCGCAGGTAATAGGCGTGTTCCCAGACGTCGAGACCGAGAATCGGCGTGTTGCCGTTCATCAACGGGCTGTCCTGGTTGCCGCTGCTTTCCACGATCAGTTTTTTCTCCGGGGTCACGCTGAGCCAGGCCCAACCGCTGCCGAAACGGGTCAGCGCGGCTTTGGTGAACGCGTCCTTGAAGCTGTCGAGACCGCCCAATTGCTCATCAATGGCCTTGGCCAGTGCGCCGTCCGGCTTGCCGCCACCGCCAGGCACCATCACTTCCCAGAACAGCGAATGGTTGGCGTGACCGCCGCCCTGATTGATCACCGCCGCACGAAGTTTTTCCGGTAGCTGCTTAACGCCGGCGACGAGTTTTTCCACCGGCCATTCGGCGTATTCCGTGCCCTCTACCGCCGCGTTGAGGTTATTGATGTAGGTCTGGTGATGCTTGGTGTAGTGAATCTCCATGGTCTGCGCATCAATGTGCGGTTCCAGGGCGTCGTAGGCGTAAGGCAAGGCAGGCAAGGTAAAAGCCATTTCAATGGACTCCATGGTGATGGGGGGCAGGCGCGCGTCGCGCATTGCCGGTATCCGGATGCAGCAGACGCTGGGTGCGTGGGTATTCGCCGTGTTCGCTGATGAAATTCAGCAGTTCGACGTAGGTCTTGCTGCTCTGGCGCAGCGCCGCTTCACGCAGCGCCGGGCGCAGGCGTTCGTCCTGCATGGTCTGCAACAGCCGTTGGTGGATGGCGCAGAGGTATTCGGCGCTCTCCTCCGGCTGATTCAAGCGCAAATGCAAGTCAGCCAGGTTGTGATGGGAGATGACGCAGGCCGCCACCGCTTCGTCGGCATCCGCCCAGCGTTCGAACAACACTTGCGCCAAGGCCAGGGCTTGCAGGTAAGCCTCACGGGCGTCGATCAGTTCGCCCAGCATGAAGCAGCGATTGGCCCGTTCGATCGTGCGTTTCCAGTGCTCCATGGTGAGCCTCCAAAGCGGTTGCGGGGTTTACACGCCGCCGGCGGTGAGTTTCTCGGGATTGAGTAACTCTTCCAGTTGGCTGCGCGACAGGTCGGTGTGTTCCAGGGCGACGTCGATCACCGCGCGGCCTTCCTTGTAGGCCTGCTTGGCGATTTCGGCGGCCTTCTGGTAACCGATGATCGGGTTGAGCGCGGTGACCAGAATCGGATTGCGCGACAACGCTTCTTTCAAGCGCGATTCGTTGACCTTGAAGCTGGCGATGGCCTTGTCAGCGAGCAGACGGCTGGAGTTGGCCAGCAGTTCGATGCTGCTCAACAGGTTCTGCGCGATGATCGGCAGCATCACATTCAGTTCGAAATTGCCCGACTGCCCGGCAATGGTGATCACCGAATCGTTGCCGATCACCTGCGCGGCGACCATGGCGGTGGCTTCCGGGATCACCGGATTGACCTTGCCCGGCATGATCGACGAACCCGGCTGCAGGGCTTCGAGTTCGATTTCGCCGAGGCCGGCGAGCGGGCCGGAGTTCATCCAGCGCAGGTCGTTGGCGATTTTCATCAGCGACACGGCAGTGGCCTTGAGCTGGCCGGAGACAGCGACGGCGGTGTCTTGCGAGCCAATCAGCGCAAACAGATCCTTGCCTTGAGTGAACTGCACGTCGGTCAGTTGACTGAGTTGCCGGCTGAAGCGCGCGGCGAATTCAGGGTGCGCATTGATCCCGGTGCCGACCGCCGTGCCGCCCTGCGCCAGCGATTGCAGGCTCGGCAGCAAATCCTGCAGATGTCCGATGTTGGCCTTGAGCTGCTGCGCCCAGCCGTTGAGCACCTGGCTCATGCGCACCGGCATGGCGTCCATCAAATGCGTGCGACCGGTTTTGACGTGGTGATGCACTTGCCCGGCCTTGTGCTCGATCACTTGCACCAGGTGCAGCAGCGCCGGCAGCAATTGCTCGTGCAGGGCCAATGCCGCGCTGACGTGAATGGTGGTCGGGATGATGTCGTTACTGCTCTGGCCGCAGTTGACGTGATCGTTGGCGTTGACCGGCTCGTCGAGCAGGCGGCTGGCCAGGGTGGCGATCACTTCGTTGGCGTTCATGTTGGAGCTGGTGCCGGAGCCGGTCTGGAAGATATCCACCGGGAAATGCTGCATGAAATCGCCTTCGAGCAGACCTTGCGCGGCGTCGCTGATGGCTTTGCCCTGCGCGGCAGTGATCTGGTTGAGCTCGACGTTGGCCCGAGCGGCGGCGGCTTTGGCGAGGATCAGCGCGCGGATGAATTGCGTCGGCATCGGTTTGCCGCTGATCGGGAAGTTATCCACTGCGCGCTGGGTCTGCGCGCCGTAGAGAGCGTCCACCGGCACCTGCAGTTCGCCCATGCTGTCGCGCTCAATACGTGTCTTGGTCATCGGTAAATCCTTGGACTAATTCAATGAGAGAAATCGAGGGAAGCAGTTCACAAGTGGCGAGCTGCCAGGTGTAGCGTTGCCAGCGTTTGAGCCGGCAGTTGCACAGGGACAGGCGCTCCATTTCACGCAATGGGCGCCAGGCTTGATCGAGGCAGAGACTGCGCCAGTGCCACGGCAAGGCAATGTCGGTGGCGGTGTCGAGCAGCAGACGGAAAGAGGTTTCGGCGATCGTCCAGGCTGAGGTCGCGGTGCAACAAGACAGGTACCGGCCTTCGGCCAGGTAATGTTCGATCAGGCGCGGTTCGTCAGGATCCATCGCGCAACGGATCTGACGACTCATCCAGCGCCAGCTTTCGAGGTACGGCTGCTCGTGCAAGGCAGAACTCATGATTCGGGGCTCATCCGATAATGAGATTTATTATTAGATGATAATGAGAACCAAAACAAGAGCACCTGTGTAGGAGCTGCCCCAGGCTGCGATCTTTTGATTTTGTTTTGAAAGACAAGATCAACAGATCGCAGCCTGCGGCAGCTCCTACACGGCAGGCATGAAAAAGGCGCGCCATCCGGGAGGATGGCGCGCCTTTTTGTGTGACGGCTGGGGTGTTAGCTGCCCGCGACGGTCATCCGTTCGATCAACACCGAACCGGTGCGAATGTTGCTGCGCAATTCCAGGTCATTACCCACCGCGACAATCTGCTTGAACATGTCGCGCATGTTGCCGGCGATGGTGACTTCCTGCACCGCGAACTGGATTTCGCCGTTCTCGACCCAAAAACCTGCTGCCCCGCGCGAGTAGTCACCGGTGACCATGTTCAGGCCATGGCCCATCAATTCGGTGACCAACAAGCCACGGCCCATACGCTTGAGCAGCGCAGCCTGATCTTCGTCGCCGTGGGTGACGAACAGGTTGTGCACGCCGCCGGCGTTCGCCGTACTCGGCATGCCGAGTTTGCGCCCGGAGTAGGTGCCGAGGATGTATGAGACCAACTCGCCCTTTTCGACGAACGGTTTGGCGTATGTCGCCAGACCATCGCCATCGTACGAAGCGCTGCCCATCGCGCGCATCAGGTGCGGACGCTCATCAATGGTCAGCCATTCCGGGAACAGCTTCTGCCCCAGCGTGCCTTCGAGGAACGACGACTTGCGATACAAGCTGCCGCCAGACACCGCCGAGAGAAAACTGCCGAACAAGCCACCGGCCAGTTCCGCCGAAAACAGCACCGGCACTTCACAGGTCGGTACCGGACGTGCGCCCAGACGGCTCGCCGCCCGCTGCGCCGCACGCTGACCGATGCTCACCGGGTCGGCCAGCAAGGTGCCCTGACGGCTGACGTCATACCAATAATCGCGCTGCATCTGGCCATCGGCTTCGGCAATCATCACGCAGCTGAGGCTGTGCCGGGTCGAGGCGTAGCCACCGATAAAACCGTGGCTGTTGCCGTAAACGCGGCAGCCTTGATGCGTGCTCAGCGTGGTGCCATCGGCGTTCTTGATCCGCGCGTCGGCATCAAACGCCGCCGCTTCGCAAATCAGCGCCTTCTCGATGGCTTGTTCCGGGGTGATGTCCCATTCGTGGAACAGGTCGAAATCCTGCTGCTCGCGAGCCATCAGCGCGGCATCTGCCAGGCCCGAGGCTTCGTCTTCAGAGGTGTGCTTGGCAATCGCCAATGCGGCCGCGACGGTTTCGCGAATCGCCTCCGGCCCGGTGGCGGACGTGCTGGCCGAGCCTTTGCGCTGGCCGACGTACAGCGTGATGCCAAACCCCTGATCGCGGTTGAACTCGACTGTTTCGACCTCGCGCTGACGCACCGAAGTGGACAAGCCCTGCTCCAGCGACACCGCCACTTCGCAGGCACTGGCGCCCTGACGCTTGGCTTCGGCGATGATCTGCTCGACCTGTTCCTGCAGTGCCGGCAAAGCCTGCGGGCCGACGCTTTCAACTGCACTCATGCTCATCTCCACTCAAATTCTGCTTTCGGCTGGGGCCATCGAGCGACCGGGCCGGACAAGCGGCCCCCGACTGGTTATCATGGCGGCGTTTCTTTGCGGACTGCCACCATGGTTGATTCTTACGACGACTCCCTCGATACGGGAGAAAAAAGCAAATCTCAGGTCAAACGCGAGCTGCATGCTCTGGTTGACCTCGGCGAGCGCCTGACAACACTCAAGCCTGACTTGATCGCAAAACTGCCGCTGACCGACGCCATGCGCCGGGCTCTGGCCGATGCGCCCAAGCACACCGCGAATATCGCGCGTAAACGGCACTTGCAGTTCATCGGCAAACTGATGCGCGATCAGGACACTGACGCGATTCTCACGCTGCTCGATCAACTTGATGCCTCGACTCGCCAGTACAACGAGCGTTTCCACAATCTCGAACGCTGGCGCGATCGCCTGATCGCTGGCGATGACGCCGTGCTGGAGAAATTCGTCGTCGAGTACCCGGACGCCGATCGCCAGCAATTGCGCTCCCTGATCCGTCAGGCTCAGCACGAGGTTGCGCAAAACAAACCTCCTGCTTCCAGCCGCAAGATCTTCAAATACATCCGTGAGCTGGACGAGACCCAACGCGGCCTGCGTTGATCTCATCCCTTGTAGGAGCTGCCGCAGGCTGCGATCTTTGCTTTTAAAGATCAAAAGATCGCAGCCTGCGGCAGCTCCTGCACAGGATGTTTCCATCCTTATGCGCCCGTGCCACCCACGGTGATCGCATCGATTTTCAATGTCGGCTGACCCACGCCTACCGGCACCGATTGCCCGTCCTTGCCACACGTCCCCACGCCACTGTCCAGCGCTAGATCGTTACCAACCATCGACACCCGGCTCATCGCCTCGGGGCCGTTGCCGATCAACGTCGCGCCTTTCACCGGTGCAGTGATCTTGCCGTCTTCGATCAAGTACGCCTCGCTGGTCGAGAACACGAACTTGCCACTGGTGATGTCGACCTGACCGCCGCCAAGGTTGGCGCAGTAGATACCCTTCTTCACCGAAGCAATGATTTCCGCCGGATCGCTTTCGCCGCCGAGCATGTAAGTGTTGGTCATGCGTGGCATCGGCAGATGCGCGTAGGATTCTCGACGGCCGTTGCCGGTGCGGGCCACGCCCATCAGGCGCGCGTTGAGCTTGTCCTGCATATAGCCCTTGAGTACGCCGTTTTCGATCAGCGTGGTGCACTCGGTCGGGGTGCCTTCATCGTCGACACTCAGCGAACCGCGACGGCCGCTCAAGGTACCGTCATCGACGATAGTGCAGAGCTTCGATGCAACCATTTCGCCCATGCGCTCGCTGTAGGCCGAACTGCCCTTGCGGTTGAAATCGCCTTCGAGACCGTGGCCGACCGCTTCGTGCAGCAGCACGCCCGACCAGCCCGACCCCAGCACCACCGGGAAAGTACCGGCCGGCGCCGGAATCGCTTCGAGATTGACCAGCGCCTGACGCAACGCTTCACGGGCATAGCCCATGGCACGGTCTTCGGCGAGGAAATAACGGTAGTCGGTACGCCCGCCGCCGCCATGCCCACCGCGCTCGCGGCGGCCATTCTGCTCGACGATCACACTGACGTTGAAACGCACCAGCGGCCGTACATCCGCCGCCAGACCGCCGTCGGTGGAGGCCACCAGAATCCGTTCCCAGACCCCGGCCATACTGACGCTGACTTGCTGGATACGCGGGTCGAGCGCGCGGGTCGCGACGTCGATGCGCTTGAGCAACTCGACTTTCTCGGCGCGGCTCAGCACTTCCAGCGGGTTATCCGGCGCATACAGTTGCGCGACGTCCTGGGTGGTGAACGCCTGCACCGTGCCGTTTTGTCCGGCGCGGGAGATCGAACGTGCGGCACGCGCCGCGGCACCGAGGGCTTCGAGGGTGATTGCGTTGCTGTAGGCAAAACCGGTTTTCTCACCGGATTGCGCACGCACACCCACACCCTGGTCGAGGTTGAAGCTGCCTTCCTTGACGATGCCGTCTTCCAGTGCCCAGGACTCGGAAATCTGCCCCTGGAAATACAGGTCGGCGGCATCGATGCCGGGGCCGGCCAGATCGCCGAGCACGCCTTGCAGGCTCTCGATCGTCACGCCACCGGGCGCCAATAGATGATCACTGACTGAGGACAACAACTCGCTCATAGGTTTACGCCTTAAATTCGTGTTCTGAAGCAGGTCGCTGTGCGCCCTGCGAGAAAAACCGCCGATGACGCGTCACCGGCATTCGCGCCCTGATGGACGCTTGTTCATCGCTATCGCGTTCGGCCAACAACACCGCTTCGCCTTGATCCTGCTGCGCCAGCACGCCCCCCCACGGGTCGACAATCGCCGCATGCCCGAAGGTTTCCCGCGGTCCTGGATGGGTCCCGCCCTGCGCTGCGGCCAGCACATAACACTGCGTCTCGATGGCCCGCGCACGGATCAATACATCCCAGTGCGCTGCGCCCGTCACTGCAGTAAACGCCGACGGTGCACTAATCAATTCGGCACCGGCGGCGCGCAACTCGCTGTACAACTCGGGAAAGCGCAGGTCATAACACACGCTCAGCCCGAGCCGACCGACCGGGGTGTCCGCCACCACCACGCCATTGCCATAAGCATAGTCATCGGATTCGCGGTAACGGCCACGATTGTCCGCCACATCGACATCGAACAGATGCAATTTGTCGTAGCGCGCGACGATTTCGCCGTGTTCATCGACCAACAACGAGCAGGCATTGGCCTTCGCCGTCGGTTGATCCACCGGTGGCAAGGGCAAAGTGCCGGCCACTATCCATAACTTGAGGTCGCGGGCGGTCTGTTTCAACCATGGCAGGATCGGCCCCTCGCCCTGCGCTTCAGCACGGCCGATGTCAGCAACGTCGCGACGGCCCATGGCGGCGAAATTTTCCGGCAGAACCGCAAGCTTCGCACCGCCGGCCGCTGCCTGTTCGAGCAGGCGTCGGGCCTGGGCCAGATTGGCCAGCACGTCGCTCTGGCTGACCATTTGAATCACCGCTAAAGACATGGCCACTCCTCGGAATCTGCACATAACCTTGTAGGAGCTGCCGCAGGCTGCGATCTTTTGATCTGGTTTTTAAAAAAATCCAAAGATCGCAGCCTGCGGCAGCTCCTACGCGGGGGATAGGGTCATGCTACTCAAAAAGGCTTGTCGAAGGTGATTTTCGGCTCTTTCCACGGGCCTTTGACGGTGTATTTCACACTGGCGAAGCGTGCCACGCGGTCACCGATCAGCTTGTCGATCAGAAACAGAGCCCCGCCAACCGCCGGCGCGCCAACCAGTAGCGCAGCGATCGGCAGGTTATTGGTTACCGGCAGCGTCACCAGCAACTTGGCGTCGACCTGTTCAGCGACCAGATCCAGTTTGCCGTTGAGCTCGATGTTGCTTGATGGCCCGGTCAGGCGGATCGGCTCTTTCGTATCGTAAACTCCGTTGGTCGCCACCAGCAGGCCCTTGACCCGGTCGTAGCTCAAGCCTTTGCCGAACAGATCGGAAAAGTCGAGGCGCAGGCGGCGACCGATCGAGTTGAAGTTGAGCAGACCGAACACGCGCAATGCCTGCGCGCCGCCCTCCACTTCAACAAACTGGCCCTTGTTCAGCGACGCGTCGAGGGTGCCGGAGAAACGTTTGGTCGCCAGCCATGCCGGCGAGCCCGGCCAGCGGCCGTCGACATCCATGTGGAATTCTTCGCTGGTCACGCTCGGCGCAAACCCCCAGCCCTTGAGGACATCGGCGAGGTTCTTGCCGCCGATCCGCCCCTTGAACCAGCTATTGGTCGAGCCCGGCGCACCTTCCCAGCCACCGTTGCCTTGTAGCAGGATGCCTTTGAGGCCCATATCAAGGTTGTTCAGCGCGATACCCTTGGCTGTCGGACGCACCTTGAGCGACCAGCCACCGACCAGATCCTGGCCCTGGAACAACTGATTGATGGTGATATCCAGCGCCGGGATTTTCGTCGGGTCGACCGACACCAGTGGATCGGGCGCGTTTTCGTCAGCCTGCACCGTCGGGTCTGGCGCAGGCAGCTTCACGTATTGCAGATTCACCACAATCGGCGTGCCTTTGGCATCCGGCAGACTCGCCGTGCCTTTGGCCTGCTGACTGTCGAGCGCCAGATTCCACGCGCCCGGTTTGCGATTCAGCTGCACCGAAGCCTGATCCAGCGTGGTACCGAAGGCCGTCAGTTTGCCGACCTTGAAGTCCGCGCTACTGAGCAACTTGTTGGCGCTGCCGCCCGGATCCTGTCCGGCGTACTTGCTGACCAGATCCTGCCACGGCGCCACGTCCAGCTCCGACAGCACGCCGCGAATCCGCAAGCCCTTGGCCCCCGGCAACACAGCCTCGCCGGCACCGAGGAACAATTCGCCCCGGCCCTCGGCAAAATTGCTCGGCGGTGCGGCGAAGGTGAAATTCGCCAGTTGATCGTAATTGACCCAGTAACGCCGCTCCGGCCCTTGCAGGGTCATGCGAAACACCGTGTCGCGGCCGGTTTCCGCCGTCATGCCGAAGGGCGCCGGCAGATCCACCGCCACGCCTTTCATGCTGGAGCTGACCATCAATTGGCTGTCCGCGCCGTCGAGATTCAACTGCAACTGATACGGAATCGTCCCGGAGACCGGCAGCGGCTGCGTCACACCCAGCCAGTCGGTGAGTTTCTTCACCTCGACCTGGCCCGATGCCGCAACACGGGTCCTGAGCTTGCCCGGGCTGCCGTCGGCAAAAATCTGCGCGGTGACCGGTTTGTCGAATGCCCGTGCCGCGATGTTCTGCCCGCTGAGGCCCTTGGCGCTGTCGAAGCGGAAATCGCCCTTCAACTGAGTCAGTTCGAGCTTCGGCTCGGCCAGTTTCAAGCGCGCATTGGCGGTCTTGAAATCGACGAGGATCTTCGGCAGATCGCCCTTGGCCAGCGGCACGTCCAGTTTCAGTTTGCCTTGCAGATCTCCCGCGCCTTCCCAGCCGGCAAAGGTTTCCGCTGTACCGATCGGTGCCTCCTGGAGGATCTTCAAGCCGTCGCCCAAGCCACCGGCAAAGGCACCGTCGAGGAACATGTGGCTGTCCTGCCCGGTCGGCACATGAGGAATATTGACGAAAACGTCCTTGACCTGGGTATCGAGCAACTGGCCCTTGTTCGCCCAGATACGCACGCCGCTGTCTTCGATAAACACATCGCCGCTGACTTTGCTCACGTGCGGCCAGCCCGGCTGAAAAGCCAGTTCGGCATCATGCACTTTGAAGAACAGGCTGATGCTGCGATCGGCCTCGCCGGCATTCTTGCTCAGCGAACCCTGATACTGGAAAAAACCCTGATCGACCGCGCCCTTGAGGATCGCCGTGCGCAACCACTCATCGAGTGCCGGGCTCAAGACTTCAGGCAGATACTTGGCGGTGTAGCGACCGTCGCCATCGACCAGCCCGACCCGCAGGTCCATGTAGTCTTCCTGGCTATGGTCGAAATGCAGGCGAATCAGGAAGTCGCCGGCAATCTTGCCCTCTTCGCCCAGAACCTTCAGGTACGGCGCGATCAGGGTGAAACCGTTTTTATCGAGCTTCCAGGTCAACCGCGCATTGGCCTGCAGGTATTGCCATGGCTTGGCGAAAATCGGATCGAGGTGCAGGACGAAATCCTTGCTGTCCATACGCAACTCGCCACCGTCGAGATCACCGGTGAGGCTGCCGCTGACGTTTCGCGCCGCAGGAGCGCCGTGGTAGGCGTCGAAGCCGACCTGGTCGAGATTGGCCGCGAAGCTGAACTTCGAGCCATCGGTGGCAGCAGGCCGGAAATCCAGCAGCACATTGCGCAGGCCACCGGTGACTTTCAAATGATCGACCACCTCGGCGAAACCTTTCGGCAACGGCCCAAGCGCATTGAGCAACGGCGTGATCGGGGTCAGGTCCAGACGATCGGCCTGAAGATGCCAGAGCTCTTCAACCTTGTCGGTGGCACGGGTCTGCTGCAACTGGACGTGAGACTCCCAGCGGGTTTCGCCAAAATTCATCGCCAGCGAATCGAGGGTGAGAGTCGCACCTTCGGCACTGTTCTGGTAGTAAGCGTTAAGTGCCAGATTGTTGATCTGGATCGGCTTGCGCTCGGCATAAGCGCCAGTCAGTTGTGGCGCATTCAAGCGCAGCGCAGCGCTTTGCAAAATGCCCTCGGCCCAGTTCACCCAAAGCTCGCCGCCGGCCTTGATCTGGGAAAAATTCCATTGCTGGGTGAGACGCTCGGGCAGCCATTTCGCCCAATCGCTTTGCGGCAAACTGGCGTAACCGTCGACGCTGCTGTTCTGCCATTGGTCGGGGCGAATGCGCGTGCGCAGGCTCAAGGCGACGGGTTGACCATCAGGTAATGTCAGGCGTGCATCGAGGCGTTGCCGGCTGGCACCGGTTTTCAGGTTAAGGCCGACATAGGTAAGGGTCAGCGGCGCGTGATCCTGCGGCTGCAGAGTCACTTGGCTGTCGAGTACCGACAGTTGCTGAATCATTTGCGAACGATTGAACAACTGCTGCGCATCGAGCGGCTGATCGTTCTGTACCGGCAAGCCTTCCAGCGCCCAACTGCCGTCCTCCGCTTCCTTGAGGCTGATTTTCAGGCCATTGAGTTCCAGATGCGCAATGCGCACCTCGCGCGCCAGCAGACTGGCCCACAGATCCGGCACTGCGCGCACCCGGTCCAGGCGCAAGGCATTGGCACCCTCGCCGACCATCACGTCGTGGGCCAGCAGGATCGGTGCAAAACCGCTCCAGTTGCCTTCCAGCTCACCGATCTGCAACGGCATGCCGAGTGCGGCACTCGCCTTGGCTTCGATATCCGCACGATACTCGGCCACCAGCGGGGTCAGTTCGCGGCCGAGACTGACGTACAACGCCATCAATACCAGAACCAACGCGCACAGGCCCAGCCCCCAGCGGGTAATTGCGGCCAAAATGCGTGTCAGACGTTCCATGTCAGTTGGCTCCCATGGCAAAAATACTGCGAAAAGCTGAGGCCAGCCGCGGTGAAAAAGGTGTGACGCAGGGGTTCAGAGCAGCACCACGTCATATTGTTCCTGGGAATACATGGTTTCCACCTGGAAGCGTATGGTGCGGCCGATAAACCCTTCAAGCTCGGCGACGTTACCGGATTCTTCATCTAGCAAACGGTCGACCACTTTCTGGTTGGCCAGTACGCGATAACCCTCGGCCTGATAGGCGCGGGCCTCGCGGAGAATCTCGCGGAAAATCTCGTAACAGATGGTTTCCGGAGTTTTCAGCTTGCCGCGCCCCTGGCAACTGCTGCACGGCTCGCACAGCACTTGTTCAAGGCTTTCGCGGGTGCGCTTGCGGGTCATCTGCACCAGGCCCAACTCGGTGATACCGATGATGTTGGTCTTGGCGTGATCGCGTTCCAGTTGTTTTTCCAGGGTCCGCAGGACCTGACGCTGGTGCTCTTCATCTTCCATGTCGATGAAGTCGATGATGATGATCCCGCCGAGATTGCGCAGGCGCAGCTGCCGGGCAATCGCCGTGGCCGCTTCGAGGTTGGTCTTGAAGATGGTTTCTTCGAGGTTGCGATGACCGACGAACGCGCCGGTATTGACGTCGATGGTGGTCATGGCTTCCGCCGGATCGACCACCAGATAACCACCGGATTTCAACGGGACTTTGCGTTCGAGGGCTTTCTGAATTTCGTCTTCGACCCCATAGAGGTCAAAGATCGGTCGCTCGCCCGGGTAGTGTTCCAGACGATCGGCAATCTCCGGCATCAGTTCGGCGACAAACTGCGTGGTTTTCTGGAAGGTTTCCCGGGAATCGATGCGGATCTTCTCGATCTTCGGATTGACCAGATCGCGCAGGGTGCGCAATGCCAGGCCGAGGTCTTCGTAGATCACGCTCGGCGCGGAAATGGTCTTGATCTGGTCGTTGATCTGATCCCACAGACGGCGCAGATAGCGGATGTCCATGAGGATCTCGTCAGCACCGGCACCTTCAGCGGCGGTGCGCAGGATGAAACCGCCCGCCTCTTTGATACCTTCCTTGGCCACGCAATCGCTGACCACCTGCTTGAGGCGCTCGCGCTCGGCTTCGTCTTCGATTTTCAGCGAAATGCCAACGTGGGCAGTGCGCGGCATGTACACCAGATAGCGCGACGGAATCGACAGTTGCGTGGTCAGCCGCGCGCCTTTGGAGCCGATCGGATCCTTGGTGACTTGCACCACCAGGCTCTGGCCTTCGTGCACCAGCGCACTGATGCTTTCCACCGCCGGGCCTTCGCGTTGCGAGATTTCAGCGGCATGAATGAACGCGGCGCGATCGAGGCCGATGTCGACGAATGCGGCCTGCATACCCGGCAACACGCGGACGATCTTGCCTTTATAGATGTTGCCGACGATCCCGCGTTTTTGCGTGCGCTCGACGTGGACTTCTTGCAGCACACCGTTTTCGACCACCGCCACGCGCGATTCCATCGGCGTGATGTTGATCAGAATCTCTTCACTCATGGCAGGATCTCGTTCAGGCATGTTCACGATAATGGCCGCATCTGGATGGGTACGACGCTTATTGCGCGTTCAGGTTTTGCCAACAGGGTATGCCGAAATGGCCCAACAGTTCTGCGGTTTCGCAAACAGGTAGCCCGACCACCGCCGAGTAACTGCCATTGAGGCCGGCGACGAACACTGCGCCGAGCCCTTGAATGCCATAACCGCCGGCCTTGTCACCGGGTTCACCGCTGGCCCAGTAGGCGCCGGCTTCCTCACGACTGATCGGGCGGAACCGCACCAGACTGCGCACCACCCGCGATTCGCAACGTTCGCCTTCGAGCAGGGCAATGGCGGTCAGCACTTCATGCTCCTTGCCGGACAACATCATCAGCATGGCGCATGCGTCGGCTTCGTCCACCGGTTTGCCAAGAATTTTGCCGTCAAGCACCACAGCGGTGTCGGCGCCCAGCACGCAGAAAGGCTGCGCGCCATTGACCGTGCGTCGGCCGGCCTCGGCCTTGCCGCGCGCGAGGCGCTCGACGTAGGCCGATGGCGATTCTTCGAGGAATGGGGTTTCGTCGATGTCCGCACTGATGGCGGAGAACGCCACGCCGATCTGCGTGAGCAATTCACGTCGACGCGGCGATCCGGAGGCAAGGTAAAGCGGCTTCATCAAAACATCTCCCTGTTCAGTGACCAGCTTCACCGGCTCAATTGATTTTGTAGCGGCGGCGCAATCCACGCAGAGCGAAGCTGACCCACGGCCAGAGCAAGGCACTGACCAGCGCCGGAAGGACCAGCGCCAGGGTTGGTTGACGGTTACCGGTCAGGGCGCTCAGCCACAACTGCACCAGTTGCGCGAGGCCGAAGATCACCAGGATCACCAGGCATTGCTGCCACATCGGAAACATCCGCAGGCGCTGTTGCAATGACAGTACGAGGAAAGTGATCAGCGTCAGGATCAACGCGTTCTGCCCAAGCAGCGTGCCGTACAGCACGTCTTCGGCCAGCCCGAGGCAAAACGCCGTGACCATGCCAACGGTGTGCGGCATGTACAGCGCCCAGAACGTCAGGAGCAGCGCCAGCCACAGCGGACGGAGGATTTCCATGAATTGCGGCAACGGCGAGACACTGAGCAACATGCCGATGAGGAAGGTCAGCCAGACAATCCAGCCGTTACGCGAGGCGGTAGCGCCGACCATTATTCTTGTCTCCCGGTTGTCGCCGGTGCTGTGACAGGCGGTTTTGCCGCCGGACGTGCAGCAGGCTGGGCAGCTGGAGGTTTGGCCGCCGCCGGGGTGGCTGCAGGTGGTTTTGCCGCTGCGGGCGGTTTGCCTGCAACGGGTTTCGCCGGTGTCGCGCTGGCAGCAGCGGCTGGCGCGGCAGGTGTTGCCGGCGTCGCGCTCGCTGCGGCAGCAGGCGGGGTCACGGTTTTCGGCACAGTGGCCGGAATGATCGGGCCGCCGCCAAAGGCATCGAGGTTTTCCTGCGCCTGTGCGGCATCGTTGGCGCGCTCTTCGGCGGTGCGGGTGTCGCTGAACACCAGCAGCAGGTAGCGGCTGCGGTTGAGTGCGGCCGTCGGTACGGCGCGGACGATGGCGAAAGGCTGACCGGAATCGTGGATCACTTCCTTCACGGTCGCGACCGGATAACCGGCCGGAAAGCGCTGGCCGAGACCAGAGCTGACCAGCAAGTCGCCTTCCTTGATGTCGGCGGTGTCGGCAACGTGACGCAATTCCAGACGCTCCGGGTTGCCGGTACCGCTGGCAATCGCGCGCAGACCGTTACGGTTCACCTGCACGGGGATGCTGTGAGTGGTGTCGGTCAGCAGCAAAACACGCGAGGTGTATGGCATCAACTCGACCACCTGGCCCATCAAGCCGCGTGCATCGAGCACCGGTTGACCGAGCACCACGCCGTCACGCTCACCTTTATTGATGATGATGCGATGAGTGAAGGGATTGGGGTCCATGCCGATCAACTCGGCCACTTCGACCTTCTCGTTGACCAGCGCGGAAGAATTGAGCAACTCGCGCAGCCGAACGTTCTGCTCAGTGAGGGCAGCAAGCTTTTGCATGCGTCCCTGCAACAGCAGGTTTTCGGTCTTGAGTTTTTCGTTTTCGGCGACAAGCTCGGTGCGGCTGCCGAACTGACTGGCGATCCCTTCCCAGAGCCGTCCGGGCAGGTCGGTGATCCAGTAGGCATCCATCAACACCAGCGACGCTTGTTTGCGCGCAGGTTTGAGCAGATCAAAGCGGGCATCGACCACCATCAGCGCGACCGACAGCACGGCCAGCACCAACAGGCGCACACCCAACGAAGGGCCTTTGGCGAAAAGCGGTTTAATAAGCCGCTCCTCCCAGGCAAATGTTCTGTTTATTCATACGGCATCAAACCGGCCTGGATGAAGACTGACAGAAGATAAACGCCAACAGGCAGCACTGCAAAGTGCTGCCTGCGCGCTCACCCACGTATTGCACCCGGCGACTTATTCGCTCGAGAGCAGGTCCATGGTGTGCTTATCCATCATTTCCAATGCACGGCCACCGCCGCGAGCAACACAGGTCAGCGGATCTTCGGCAACGATCACCGGCAGACCGGTTTCCTGGGCCAGCAGCTTGTCGAGGTCACGCAGCAGCGCGCCACCACCGGTCAGCACCAGGCCACGCTCGGCGATGTCGGAAGCCAGTTCCGGCGGCGATTGCTCCAGCGCGCTTTTCACGGCCTGAACGATGGTTGCCAGGGACTCTTGCAGAGCTTCCAGCACTTCATTGGAGTTCAGGGTGAATGCGCGTGGAACGCCTTCGGCCAGGTTGCGACCGCGAACGTCGACTTCGCGAACTTCGCCGCCCGGGTAGGCCGTGCCGATTTCCTGCTTGATGCGCTCAGCGGTGGATTCACCGATCAGGCTGCCGTAGTTACGACGCACGTAGGTGATGATCGCTTCGTCGAAGCGGTCGCCGCCAACACGCACGGATTCGGCGTAAACCACACCGTTCAGCGAGATCAGCGCGATTTCAGTGGTACCACCACCGATATCCACGACCATCGAGCCGCGTGCTTCTTCAACCGGCAGGCCGGCACCGATCGCAGCAGCCATTGGCTCTTCGATCAGGAACACTTCACGCGCACCGGCACCGAGGGCCGATTCACGGATGGCACGACGCTCAACCTGAGTGGATTTGCATGGAACGCAGATCAGCACACGAGGGCTAGGCTGCAGAAAGCTGTTTTCGTGAACCTTGTTAATAAAGTATTGCAGCATCTTTTCGCAGACGCTGAAGTCGGCGATCACGCCGTCCTTCATCGGACGAATGGCAGCAATGTTGCCCGGCGTACGGCCGAGCATGCGCTTGGCCTCGGTGCCGACAGCAACGACACTTTTCTGATTACCGTGTGTCCGAATGGCCACAACCGATGGCTCATTCAGGACGATACCGCGCTCGCGCACGTAAATAAGGGTGTTGGCAGTGCCCAGGTCAATGGAAAGATCGCTGGAAAACATGCCACGCAGTTTCTTGAACATGGGAAAGGGACCCTAGGCAACGCGTGGGTAAAAAAGTGCGGCAAACTCTAACAACGACAGGGATTTTGGGCAAGGCGCCAATATGTTAAATTGGCCGCTTTTCTGTGCACCAAGCCCCACAATCGCGGCCTTATGACCGTAGAAGTGCGGTAGTGTTCCGACAATCTAACACACGGACGCCGTCCGTTCTGTTTTCCACAGGAGAATCCCGATGGCGCTAGAACGCTCCGACGTGGAAAAAATCGCTCATCTGGCCTGCCTTGGCCTTAATGATGCCGATCTTCCACACATTACTTCCGCTCTCAACAGCATTCTCGGTCTGGTCGACGAAATGCAGGCTGTTAATACCGACGGAATCGAGCCTCTGGCCCACCCGCTGGAAGCCAGTCAGCGCCTGCGCGCCGACGTCGTGACCGAGAGCAATCACCGCGAGGCCTACCAGTCCATCGCACCAGCGGTCGAAAACGGCCTGTATCTGGTTCCGAAAGTCATCGACTAAAGGGAAAGAGCCTGCAATGCATCAAATGACTCTGGCCGAGATCGCCCGCGGTCTCGCCGATAAAAAGTTTTCCTCCGAAGAGCTGACCAAAGTCCTGCTGGCGCGCGTTACCCAGCTCGATCCGCAGCTCAACAGTTTCATCAGCCTCACCGAAGAGCTGGCCATCGAGCAGGCGAAAGCCGCCGATGCACGCCGCGCCAACGGTGAGAGCGGCGCCCTGCTCGGCGCGCCGATCGCTCACAAAGACCTGTTCTGCACCCAGGGCATTCGCACCAGCTGCGGCTCGAAGATGCTCGACAACTTCAAGGCGCCGTACGACGCCACTGTGGTCGCGAAACTGGCCGCTGCCGGCGCTGTGACCCTGGGCAAGACCAACATGGACGAATTCGCCATGGGTTCGGCCAACGAGTCGAGCTGGTACGGCGCGGTGAAAAACCCGTGGAACCTGGAACACGTACCGGGCGGTTCGTCCGGCGGTTCGGCGGCGGCGGTTGCCGCGCGTCTGTTGCCAGCAGCCACTGCTACCGACACCGGCGGTTCGATCCGTCAGCCAGCAGCATTCACCAACCTCACTGGCCTGAAACCGACGTACGGTCGTGTTTCGCGCTGGGGCATGATCGCTTACGCCTCCAGTCTCGATCAGGGCGGCCCGTTGGCGCGCACTGCCGAAGACTGCGCGATTTTGTTGCAAGGTATGGCCGGCTTCGATCAGAACGACTCGACCAGCATCGATGAGCCGGTTCCGGATTACTCCGCCAGCCTCGGCGATTCGCTGCAAGGCCTGCGTATTGGCGTGCCGAAGGAATACTTCAGCGCCGGTCTCGACCCGCGTATTGCCGAGCTGATCCAGAACAGCATTAAAGAGCTGCAAAAGCTCGGTGCCGTGATCAAGGAAATCAGCCTGCCGAACATGCAGCACGCGATCCCTGCGTACTACGTGATCGCGCCAGCAGAAGCCTCTTCCAACCTGTCGCGTTTCGACGGCGTGCGTTTCGGCCACCGTTGCGAGCAACCGAAAGACCTGATCGACCTGTACAAGCGCTCGCGTGGCGAAGGCTTCGGCCCGGAAGTGCAGCGCCGGATCATGGTCGGTGCCTACGCGCTGTCCGCCGGTTACTACGACGCCTACTACCTGAAAGCGCAGAAGATCCGTCGTCTGGTGAAGAACGACTTCATGGCTGCCTTTAATGAAGTCGACATCATCCTCGGCCCAACCACGCCGAACCCGGCCTGGAAGCTTGGCGCCAAGAACAGCGACCCGGTCGCTGCCTATCTGGAAGACGTCTACACCATCACCGCCAACCTCGCGGGCCTGCCGGGCCTGTCGATGCCGGCCGGTTTTGTCGACGGTCTGCCGGTGGGCGTGCAGTTGCTCGCGCCGTATTTCCAGGAAGGTCGCCTGTTGAACGTTGCCCACCAGTATCAGTTACACACTGACTGGCACACCCGCACCCCGCAGGGGTTTTGAAACTGCTGCGCTAGGTAATGCTGCGTTGAAAACTGGCTCGTAATGCTCATTGACTAAAGTCAACTCCGCTTACTCGCCAGTTTTCGCCTTGCCTTACCTTCGCTCGCGACGTTTCAAAATCCCCAGCAAAAGGCTAGGAGACACACATGCAATGGGAAGTCGTGATCGGGCTGGAGATTCATACTCAGCTCACTACCCGGTCGAAAATCTTTTCCGGTAGTTCCACCACGTTCGGCTCCGAGCCGAACACCCAGGCCAGCCTGATCGACCTGGGCATGCCCGGTGTATTGCCGGTGCTGAACCAGGAAGCCGTGCGTATGGCGGTGATGTTCGGTCTGGCGATTGACGCCGAGATCGGTCAGCACAACGTGTTCGCCCGTAAAAACTACTTCTATCCGGACTTGCCGAAGGGCTATCAGATCAGCCAGATGGAATTGCCGATTGTCGGTAAAGGCCACCTTGACATCGCCCTCGAAGACGGCACGGTCAAACGCGTCGGCATCACCCGCGCGCACCTGGAAGAAGATGCCGGCAAGAGCCTGCACGAAGAATTCAACGGTGCCACCGGCATCGACCTGAACCGTGCCGGCACGCCGCTGCTGGAAATCGTTTCCGAGCCGGACATGCGCAGTGCCAAGGAAGCCGTGGCTTACGTCAAGGCAGTCCACGCGCTGGTGCGTTACCTGGGCATCTGCGACGGCAACATGGCCGAAGGCTCGCTGCGTTGCGACTGCAACGTGTCGATCCGTCCGAAAGGCCAGGTCGAGTTCGGCACGCGCTGCGAGATCAAGAACGTCAACTCGTTCCGTTTCATCGAGAAGGCGATCAACTCCGAGATCCAGCGTCAGATCGAGCTGATCGAAGACGGCGGCAAAGTGATCCAGCAGACCCGTCTGTACGATCCGAACAAGGACGAGACCCGTCCGATGCGTTCGAAAGAGGAAGCCAACGACTACCGTTACTTCCCCGATCCGGACTTGCTGCCGGTGATCATCGAAGAGTCGTTCCTCGGTGAGGTCCGCGCCACCCTGCCGGAACTGCCTCCGCAAAAACGCGAGCGTTTCCAGGAGCAATTCGGTCTGTCGGTCTATGACGCCAGCGTCCTGGCCACCAGCCGCGAACAAGCCGATTACTTCGAGAAAGTCGCGGCCATCGGCGGCGACGCCAAACTGGCGGCGAACTGGGTGATGGTCGAGTTGGGCAGCCTGCTCAACAAACAAGGCCTGGACATCGACGAGTCGCCGGTTTCGGCGGAACTGTTGGGCGGCATGCTGCAACGCATCAAGGACAACACCATCTCCGGCAAGATCGCCAAGGTGGTGTTCGAAGCGATGGCCAACGGTGAAGGCAGCGCAGACGAGATCATCGAAAAGCGAGGCTTGAAGCAGGTGACCGACAGCGGCGCGATCTCGGCCGTGCTCGACGAAATGCTCGCGGCCAACGCCGAGCAGGTTGAACAGTACCGTGCGGCTGATGAAGCCAAACGCGGCAAGATGTTCGGCTTCTTTGTTGGCCAGGCGATGAAAGCGTCGAAAGGCAAGGCCAACCCGCAGCAAGTGAACGAACTGCTGAAAAGCAAGCTCGAAGGCTGATGCAAATGGAGCCAGACTCAAAGCCTGGCTCCATCTCCTGTGGGAGTGATCTGTGGCGAGGGGATTTATCCCCGTTGGGCTGCGAAGCGGCCCCAAATGCCGAGCTTGATTTACACCAGATAAACCGAGCTCTCAGATTTTGGGACTGCTGCGCAGTCCAACGGGGATAAATCCCCTCGCCACAAAAGCTCACCCTGCACTAGTTTCGGGAAACCTTTGAATGAAGCGTTTGTTCATCAGCTGCGCCCTGCTCTCCTTGCTGGCCGGTTGCGCCAGCACCGACATCATCGACCCGCACGGTTACGACCAGACCGGCGTCGCCTCCTATTACGGTGCCAAGCATCACGGTAAACGCACCGCCAGTGGCGAAGCGTTCAACCAGAATTCCCTGACCGCCGCCCACCGCCAGCTACCCTTTGGCACGCGGGTGAAGATCACCAACCTGAAAAACGATGAATCCGTCGTGGTTCGCATCAACGACCGCGGCCCGCACACCCGTGGCCGTCTGATCGATGTGTCACGCGCGGCCGCCGAACAGCTCGGCATGCTGCGCAGCGGCACCGCGCGGGTTCGCGTACAGGCCCTCGACGACTGATGGAGCGCTGACTATTTTCGGACTGACCGATTTGCCGCTGATCAGCGTGATCGAACTGCTTGCCGGCCTGTGCCTGCTGATCTTCGGCGCCGAGCTGATGGTGCGCGCGGCGGTGCGTCTGGCCGAGCGCCTGCACGTGCGCCCGTTGATCATCGGCCTGACCATCGTCGCCCTCGGCAGCAGCGCACCGCAGATGGCGGTCAGTGTGCAGGCGGCACTGTCGCACAACCCCGACATTGCGGTCAGCAGTGTGGTCGGCAGCAGCATCTTCAACATTCTCGTCACCCTCGGCCTGTCAGCGCTGATCATTCCGCTGCGCGTCTCCCGGCAACTGGTGCGCCTCGATATTCCGCTGATGATCGGCGCCAGCCTGCTGGTGTTCGTGCTCGCCTGGAATGAAGAGATCGGCCGCTTCGACGGCATTCTGCTGCTGGCCGCCCTAGCGCTATACCTGGGCTTGCTGTTGCGCCAGTCACGCCACTCGACGCGACCACATTCTGAACAGACAGACACCGCGCAAGCCTCCTGGATCGGTAGTTCGTTGATGATCATTACCGGCCTTGCCATGCTGGTGTTCGCCGGGCACCTGCTGCTGGGCGCCGCCGTGGTGGTGGCGACGGACCTCGGCTTCTCGGAGCGGGTGATCGGCCTGACCGTGGTCGCCGTTGGCACCTCGCTGCCGGAACTGGCAACCTCGCTGATCGCGGCATTGCGCGGGCAGCGCGACATCGCCGTGGGCAACGTCATTGGCGCCAATCTGTTCAATCTGCTCGGCGTACTCGGCCTGACCGCGTTGATCGCGCCGACGCCACTGTCGGTATCGCCGAACGCACTGGATTTCGACCTGCCGGTGATGCTCGGCGTCGCCGCGTTGTGCCTGCCGGTGTTCTATTCCGGCTACCGCGTGACCCGCGCCGAAGGTTTGTTGCTGCTGGGTTTGTATCTGGCTTACGGGTTGCACGTGGTGTCGTTCACCACCGGCATGCCACTGGCCGGCAAACTTGAGCGTTTGATGCTGTTTTATGTTCTGCCGGCGCTGTTGATGTTTCTGCTGTTCACATCGATCCGCGCCTGGCGCCGCCAACACCACAAGAGTGATACGCCATGACCGAATCGAAGAAGTCCGGGGTAGATGTCCGCCGCCAGGTAATGGGCGATGCGTTTGTTGATCGGGCGTTGGATAACGCCACCGAGTTCACCCAGCCGCTGCAGGATTTCGTCAATGAACACGCGTGGGGCGGCGTGTGGAATCGTGAAGGTTTGCCGCTGAAGACGCGCAGCTTGATTACCCTCGCCGCGCTGACGGCGTTGAAGTGCCCGCAAGAGCTGAAAGGCCATGTGCGTGGTGCGCTGAACAATGGCTGCACGGTGGAAGAGATTCGCGAGGCGCTGCTGCATTGCGCGGTGTATGCCGGCGTGCCCGCGGCGATTGATGCATTCCGCGCGGCGCAGGAAGTGATCGATACCTACGAGAAGAGCTGAAAGATCGCAGCCTTCGGCAGCTCCTACAGGAGTACACATTCCCATGTAGGAGCTGCCGCAGGCTGCGATCTTTTGACCCTGCCCTTTAGATCCACCCACCCCACTGCAAAACGAAGATCCCGACATTGGTGGTAATCGCCGCCATCAACGTAGTCATCACGATAATCGCCGCCGCCAGCTCATGATTACCCTGCGCCGCGCGGGCCATGACGAAACTTGCCGCCGCCGTCGGGCTGCCGAAATACAGAAACAGAATCCCCAACTCCGCCCCACGAAAACCCCACAACCACGCCCCCAGCGTCGCCAGCACTGGCAAACCAACCATCTTCACCAGGCTCGAACTCAGCGCCATGTTGCCGCTCTTGCGCAACGCTGCCAGCGATAGCGTGCCGCCGATGCAAATCAGCGCCAGCGGCAAGGTGGTTTGCGCCAGATACTGCCCTGAGGTCTCCAGCCACCCCGGCAAACCGATCTTGAAATAAGCAAACGGCGCCGCCGCGATCACGCTGATGATCAGCGGATTGCTGAACACGCTTTTGCAGATGCTCCACGGATCGGACTTGATCACCGGGCTGTACACCGCCAGCACAATGGTCGACAGCGTGTTGTAGAACAGGATCACCAGCGCCGCGAGAATCGCCCCGAGGGAAATCCCGTAATCGCCGTACATGCTCGCCGCCAGCGCCAGACCGATCACGCCGTTGTTACCGCGAAATGCGCCTTGGGTGTAGATACCGCGATCTTCGCGCGGGCATTTGAAAATCGCCCAGCCCCAGGCCAGGGCAAAGCTCACCAGCGTGGCGAGGGAAAAGTAGATCAGCAGGGACGGTTGCAACGCGGCGTGCAGATCGGCATGCAGAATGCCGAGGAACAGCAGCGCCGGCATGGTCACGTTGAACACCAGCGAGGAGGCGGTGTGAATGAAGTTGTCGTTGATCCAGTCGATGCGCTTGAGCAGCACACCGAGAAACAACATGGCAAATACCGGCGCGGTGATGTTCAGGGTTTCGAGGAAGATTGCCAGCATGCCGGGGAGCCTTGGATGAGCGTCGTTGGATGCCAATGATAAAGCAAAAGCCCCTCACCCTAGCCCTCTCCCGGAGGGAGAGGGGACCGATCGGAGAATATTCAAAAAATCCGCCGACCTGAAATGACTTCGTTGAATCCATAATCAACTCGGTATTTCAGGTCGATGTATTGCGCAAGACAACTCGGTAGGCCCCCAACCCTCTCCCCGAGGGAGAGGGCTGGGCGGGCGGCGTTCCGATGAGGGTAGCTTTTGACCTACCCCCAAAACCTTCAAGTAATCGGCGCCGGGTTGAACAGCGTAATGTCGTTATGCAGCTTGTGCTTCTCCGCCCACGTCTGCTGTTTGCCGCTCGCCACATCCAGATAGTAGTGAAACAACTCCCAGCCCAATTCCTCGATGGTCGCGCGCCCGGTGGCAATCCGCCCGGCGTCGATGTCGATCAGATCCGGCCAGCGCTGCGCCAATTCCGTACGCGTCGAGACTTTCACCACTGGCGCCATCGCCAACCCATACGGCGTGCCACGCCCGGTGGTGAACACATGCAGGTTCATACCGGCCGCCAACTGCAACGTGCCGCAAACAAAATCACTCGCTGGCGTCGCACAGAAAATCAAACCCTTCTGCTTGAACCTCTCGCCTGGGCCAAGTACGCCATTGATCGCGCTGCTGCCGGATTTGACGATCGAGCCCAGCGACTTCTCAACGATGTTCGACAGCCCGCCCTTCTTGTTCCCCGGCGTGGTATTCGCACTGCGATCCGCCTCACCCTTGGCCAGGTAACGGTCGTACCAGTCCATCTCGCGTACCAGTTCCTCGGCGACGGTCTTGGTCTCGGCACGCGAAGTCAGCAGGTAAATCGCATCGCGCACTTCGGTGACTTCGGAAAACATCACCGTGGCCCCCGCGCGCAACAACAAGTCCGAGGCATAGCCCAGCGCCGGGTTGGCGGTGATCCCGGAAAACGCATCGCTACCGCCGCATTGCATGCCAAGAATCAACTCGGACGCCGGCACGGTTTCGCGGCGGCGCTGGTCGAGTTTCTTCAGGCGCACTTCAGCCAGTTGCATGATCTGTTCGATCATCTCGGTGAAACCGTGACTGGAATCCTGCAAGCGATACAGCCATGGATCGCTGAGATCCACCGAAGCATCGTCCTCGTGCATCACCTGCCCGGCCTGCAATTTCTCGCAGCCAAGGCTGATCACCAACGCCTCGCCACCCAGATTCGGGTTGCGCGCCAGATTGCGCACGGTGCGGATCGGAATGTAAGCGTCGGTCGCAGTAATCGCCACGCCGCAGCCGTAACTGTGGGTCAGCGCCACCACGTCATCGACGTGCGGGTATTTCGGCAGCAGCTCGTCCTTGATGCGTTTCACCGCATGATCGAGCACGCCGGTGACGCACTGCACGGTGGTGGTGATGCCGAGAATATTGCGCGTGCCGACAGTGCCGTCAGCATTGCGATACCCCTCGAAGGTGAAACCTTCCAGCGGTGCCTGCGCGGCCGGCACGTCGGTCGACAGCGGCAGGCTGTCCAGCGGCGGCGCGGTCGGCATGCGCAGTTGATCTTCCTTGACCCAACTGCCACGGCGAATCGGCTGCAACGCGTAGCCAATCACTTGACCGTAACGAATCACCTCGCCGCCCTCGGGAATGTCTTCGAGGGTGACCTTGTGGCTCTGCGGGACGAAATCCATCGTCACCAGGCCATCGGCGAATTCAGTGCCGGCCGGCACGCCCTGATCGTTGACCACTACCACTACGTTGTCCCGCTCGTGCAGGCGGATGTAGCGCGGCGAGTCGGAATGTTCAATCAACTGCATGACGCCGCTCCTCAGGAATGCGCTTGAGACAATTTACCGGTGGCTTCAGTACCGCCGTTGGTTGGCGGCTCTTTGAGTACCACACGTTTGATCGGGCCGACGATGACCAGATAGCTGAACACCGCGACCAGTGCGTTGGCACCAACGAACACCAGTGCCCATTTGAACGAACCGGTGGAGCTGATGATGTAGCCAATCACGATCGGAGTGGTGATCGAAGCGATGTTGCCGAAGGTGTTGAACAGGCCACCGCTCAGACCGGCGATCTGTTTTGGCGAGGTGTCGGAAACCACCGCCCAACCCAGTGCGCCAACGCCTTTGCCGAAGAACGCCAACGCCATGAAGCCGACCACCATCCATTCCACATCGACATAGTTGCAGGCAACGATGCTGCTCGACACCAGCAGACCAGCGATGATCGGTGCTTTGCGGGCGAAGGTCAGCGAGTGGCCTTTGCGCAACAGGTAATCGGAAATCACCCCGCCGAGCACGCCGCCAATGAAACCGCAGATCGCCGGCAACGAGGCAATGAAACCGGCCTTGAGAATGGTCATGCCACGCTCTTGCACCAGATACACCGGGAACCAGGTCAGGAAGAAATAGGTGATGCCGTTGATGCAGTATTGACCCAGATAAACACCGAGCATCATGCGGTTGGTCAGTAACTGACGGATGTAATCCCATTTCGGGCCGTCGGTTTTTTTACCTTGCTTGACGTCCATGTCGACCATGCCGCCGTTGTCGGCGATGAACTGCACTTCCGCTTCGTTGGCCATCGGGTGTTGGCGCGGGCTGTGGATAACCTTCAGCCAGATGCCCGAGAAGACGATGCCGAACACGCCCATGACAATGAACACATGTTCCCAGCCGAAGGAGTAAACGATCCAGCCCATCAGCGGCGCGAACAACACGGTGGCAAAATATTGCGCCGAGTTGAAGATCGCCGAGGCGGTACCGCGTTCAGCGGTCGGGAACCATGCGGCAACGATGCGCGCATTGCCGGGGAACGAAGGCGCTTCAGCCAGACCGACCAGAAAGCGCAGCATGAACAGCGCAACAATCGCTGTGGACATGCCGAACTCACCGACAAAGCCTTGCAGCACGGTGAACAGCGACCAGGTGAAAATGCTCAGGGCATAGACTTTTTTCGAGCCGAAGCGATCGAGCAACCAGCCACCAGGAATTTGCCCGGCGACGTAGGCCCAACCGAACGCGGAGAAGATGTAGCCGAGGGTGACTGCGTCGATGCCCAGATCTTTTTGCAGGCTGGAGCCGGCAATGGCGATCGTGGCGCGGTCGGCGTAGTTGATCGTGGTCACCAGAAACAGCATGAGCAGGATCAAATAGCGGACGTGAGTCGGCTTGGACGATTGCATGTAGATGTACTCCCACTGATTATTTTTATGCGCGGGTGAATCTTCTTTGGTCCCCGGCTTTCCGGGTGTCCCTGGGTATCCGTATTTCGGCTTCCCTGTAGGAGCTGCCGAAGGCTGCGATCTTTTGATCTTGACCTTAAAAACAGGATCAAAAGATCGCAGCCTGCGGCGGCTCCTACAGGGATTGCGGTGTCAGGGTCGACACCGCGTGCTGCATTCAGGAGCCGATGTAGGCGGTCTTCACCACGGTGTAGAACTCTTGCGCATAGCGGCCTTGCTCACGTGAGCCATAGGATGAACCCTTACGGCCACCGAACGGAACGTGGTAATCGACGCCAGCGGTCGGCAAGTTGACCATGACCATCCCGGCTTGCGAGTGACGTTTGAAGTGGTTGGCGTACTTCAGTGAAGTCGTAGCGATACCCGCCGACAGACCGAACTCGGTGTCGTTGGCCATCGCCAGCGCCGCGTCGTAATCGGCCACGCGAACGATGTTGGCCACCGGGCCGAAGATCTCTTCGCGGCTGATGCGCATCGACGCTTCACTGTCGGCAAACAGCGTTGGCGCGAGGAAGTAACCTTCGGTGTCACAGGTCACCAGACCACCGCCACTGACCAGACGCGCACCTTCGGACTGGCCGATGTCGATGTACTTCATGTCCTGTTCAAGCTGCGCCTGGGAAACCACCGGACCAATGTCGGTGCCGGATTTCAGCGCGTGGCCGACCTTGATCGACTTCATGCGCTCGGCCATGGCTTCGACAAACTGGTCGTGAATCCCGGCAGTAACAATCAAACGGCTCGACGCTGTGCAACGCTGGCCGGTGGAGTAGAACGCACTCTGCACCGACAGCTCGACCGCTTGCTTGAGGTCGGCGTCGTCGAGAATGATCTGCGGGTTTTTGCCGCCCATTTCCAGTTGCACTTTGGCTTGGCGCGAGACGCAACTGACCGCGATCTGCCGGCCAACGCCGACCGAACCGGTGAAGCTGATGCCGTCGACTTTCGGGCTCTGCACCAAGGCATCGCCAACCACACGACCGCTGCCCATCACCAGGTTGAACACGCCGGCCGGGAAGCCTGCGCGGGAGATGATTTCCGCCAGAGCCCAAGCGCAGCCCGGCACCAGATCGGCCGGTTTCAAGACTACGCAGTTACCGTAGGCCAGCGCCGGAGCAATCTTCCACGCTGGAATGGCGATCGGGAAGTTCCACGGGGTGATCAGACCGACCACGCCGAGCGCTTCACGGGTGACTTCGACGTTGACGCCCGGACGCACCGACGGCACATAGTCGCCGGACAGACGCAGGCATTCACCGGCGAAGAACTTGAAGATATTGCCGGCGCGGGTCACTTCGCCGATGGCTTCGGGCAGGGTCTTGCCCTCCTCCCGTGCCAGCAAGGTGCCAAGCTCTTCGCGACGGGCGAGGATTTCCGTGCCGACTTTGTCCAGCGAATCATGACGAGCCTGGATGCCCGACGTCGAATACGCCGGGAAGGCTGCGCGGGCGGCGTCGATGGCGGCGTGAACCTGGCCCAGATCAGCCTTGGCGTAGTCGCCGATGGTGTCGCTCAGCTCGGACGGGTTGATGTTGGCCGAGTAGTCGGCACCGGCAAGCCATTCGCCGTTGATGTAGTTGTCGTAGCGTTTTGCAGTTGTCACAGGGGCAGCCCTCAGATCTCAAAGCCTTCACGCAAAAAGCCGCTGATTGCTCAGCGGCCTCGCTTTAATCGGGTGTTACTGCGCACCTTGCTTGTCGATCAGCGCGGCGAGCATTTCGTACTCTTCACGCGTCAGATCAGTCAGCGGCGCCCGCACCGGGCCGGCGTCATAGCCGGCGATTTTTGCGCCTGCCTTGACGATGCTCACGGCGTAACCGGCCTTGCGGTTGCGGATGTCGAGGTATGGCAGGAAGAAGTCATCGATGATCTTGCCGACGGTGGCGTGATCTTCACGAGCGATCGCGTGGTAGAAATCCATCGCGGTTTTCGGGATGAAGTTGAACACCGCCGAGGAGTACACCGGTACGCCCAGCGCCTTGTAGGCCGCGGCGTAGACTTCGGCGGTCGGCAGACCGCCCAGATAGCTGAAGCGATCACCGAGGCGGCGACGGATCGACACCATCAATTCGATATCGCCCAGACCGTCCTTGTAGCCGATCAGGTTCGGGCAGCGCTCGGCCAGACGTTCCAGCAGCGTCGCGTTGAGGCGGCAAACGTTGCGGTTGTAGACGACCACGCCGATGTTGACCGATTTGCACACTGCTTCAACGTGGTCGGCAACGCCGTCCTGGCTCGCTTCGGTCAGGTAGTGCGGCAACAACAACAGTCCCTTTGCGCCCAGGCGCTCGGCTTCTTGAGCGTACTCGATGGCCTGGCGGGTCGAACCGCCGACACCGGCGAGAATCGGCACGCTGGTGGCGCAGGTGTCGACGGCAGTCTTGATGATTTCCGAATATTCGCTAGCCGCCAGGGAGAAGAACTCACCAGTACCGCCAGCGGCGAACAGAGCTGAAGCGCCATATGGGGCCAGCCATTCCAGACGCTTGATGTAGCCCGCGCGGTTGAAATCACCCTGCGCGTTGAAATCGGTCACCGGGAAAGACAGCAGGCCGGCAGAGAGGATGGACTTCAGTTCTTGTGGATTCATTATTCGAACACCCTGGTAGCAACGTTTTTTGTGATTGGACCGTTCAGCCTTCGCTGAAGTTGTAGGTCATCGTACAACTTAAAAGATAACCGTCAACTGCATTTCATCGCCGACCCGGCTTTTTTGTCGGACAAGATCGTTTCTTGACGTAGGAAGTTTCTCGGCTAAGGTCTATTTAGCTGTATATACATACAGCTAAATAAAACCCACCGACGACATATCAAGGAGCCAGAAATGTCCGGTCTACAGGCACAACCTCAGGAACAACCCCAACCGGTCATCGCGCGTTTCGATGATCTTTTCAGCGAAAGCGGCATCACCTTCAGCGCCGACAATGCTCATCTGCTGTTGCACATCGCCGACTCCCACAGCGATGTCGAACCGGCCTCCGCGCCGGCCATTGCAGCCCGCAAAGGCAAGCCGTCGCTGCGCTTCGAAGGCGCTGAACACACGGCGATCGGCGATAACACCCTGCTGCGCTTCGTTGCAGACGCCGAACCGCTGCTGGCGCAAAACGTGCCCTTGCACCTGTCGAACGGGCTAGCCCTTACCTACGGCCAGGTCCTCTCATTGGGCGGCGACTTCTATGGCATCGTCGACCGACCAATCAATGAAGGCGCGACCCCGGTCGATCGCCTGCAACGCTTCAATGCCGCATTCGATTCGCTCGCGGTAACCCCGGCCTCACGTGCTGAAGCGACGCAGATTCTTGCGATCATGCAGAAAGAAATCGATGCCGTGAAAAAGGCCATCAAAGACGGTAAGCCCGCGCATGAAGCCTACGATGCATTGGGAGATACGTTGTCCGAAGAGTGGAACAAAATCACTGGCGGCGGCAGTTTCGTCTCCGCGCTGTTTCCCCTCGGTCGCTATCTGAAACTGGCAGCGAACAACGCCGACCACTTCGGCGAATGGGCGAAACTCGCCTACATCGCCGGCCACACCGCTGCCCTGCAAACCGCTGTCGCCGCACGTCCCCGTCAGGATCTACAACTGCTGGAACGCGCCTATGCGATGAACGCGTTTGCCGACCACTTTCTCACCGACCTGTTTTCCTCCGGGCACTTGCGCGTCCCTCGCAAGGAAATGGCCGCGGTGGTGACGCCGAGTGATCTCGGTTCGCTGGTGACCCGCTTCATGCACGACGAGGACAGCAAATTCGGCCTCAAGGTACGCAACAGCCAAGGTGCTCAGTGGCGCGCGTTTGGCGACAAACGCTACTTCGAGGCCAGCGATGCCGACAACCGGAGTCAGGTCAGTCAAGCCGTGCAAGCATCGGCGGATGAGGTGTTTGCCGCTTACTTGAGCGGCACTGTGCCCGCACCGTCGAGCTTCGCCGCGTTGCAACGACTGCCGGATCTCAGCGCCGTGCTGAATCTTTCCAACAACTTCTCGCCGCTGTTTCGGGTCGAGGGCAGCAAGGTGCTGCGGCGCAAGGACGTCAACAACCTCAACGACACCGCCACCATCGACGATTGGTGGGGCTGGAGCACGTACCTGCTGCTCAAGGACTACCAACCCTCCGGCAATACGAATTGAGGAACGCAGAGATGACGATCAGATTGAAAGTGCAACTGGCTTCGGGACAGTCCCTTGAGGGTGCGCCGCTGGAGTTACTGGCGGATGGCAAGCCGATTGCGCGCGGGGTTGTGGATAAGCGCGGGGATGTTGTGTTTGCAGTGCAGCCGGGGAAAGTGGCGTTGGCGGTGCGGGTTGATCGCTCGATATTGCAGAGTTGAATTTAAAGGCCCCATCGCGAGCAGGCTCACTCCTACATGGTTATTTGTTGAGCACAGATCTTGTGCACGACATCAATTACTGTAGGAGTGAGCCTGCTCGCGATAGCGATGTGTCAGTCAATACATTACTCAGCCCCGCTGCGCCTGAGCCTCTTCATGCGCCTGGCGCAATCGTTCGCGGCTGTTGGTCAGGTGCAAGCGCATGGCCGCACGCGCCGCATCGGAATCCTGACGGGCGATCGCTTCGTAGATTTCTTCGTGCTCACGGCTCAGACGATTCATGTAGTGCTGCTGGTCGTCATGCGCCAGTCGCGCTGAATTCAGCCGGGTGCGCGGAATGATGCTGGTGCCCAGGTGGGTCATGATGTCGGTGAAGTAGCGGTTGCCGGTGGACAGCGCGATTTCCAGGTGGAAGGCAAAGTCCGACGCGACGGCATCACTGGCGTGCGCGGCGCTTTCCTTCAACGCATCGAGGGCGGCACGCATGGTTGCCAGTTGCTCGGCGCTACGGCGTTGCGCGGCCAGGCCGGCAGACTCCACTTCGAGGCTTATGCGCAATTCGAGAATCGCCAAGACGTCACGCAGCGTCACGACGGTCGCCGGATCGATACGGAAACCGCTCGGGCTCGGCGTATCGAGCACAAAGGTGCCGATGCCATGACGGGTTTCCACTTGGCCTGCGGCCTGCAAACGGGAAATCGCCTCACGCACCACGGTGCGGCTGACGCCATGGGCTTCCATGATCGCCGACTCGGTGGGCAACTTGTCGCCACGCTTGAGCAGGCCATCGCGGATCTGCTCGCTGAGCACCGTCACCAGCTCCTGAGCGAGGCTGCGGCGCTTGCGCGGAAGGCGCGGGGTGTCGATCAGGTTTTCCATGGTGTGCGTCTTGTCTCGAAAATTCGGCGTGGGGGCATCATAGCGCAAGCAGGTTGTACGATCACACATCCCCCTGTAGGAGCTGCCGCAGGCTGCGATCTTTTGACTTTGTCTTTTAAATCAAAAGAAGGATCAAAAGATCGCTGCCTGCGGCAGCTCCTACAGGGGAAGTGGTCAGGCGGTGACGGGTTGTTCGACGAGGTGACCGCTGTCGATTCGCACATGCCGTGGGTGGAAACGTTTGAGGCTGCTGCGATGGCCGACGCTGACGATACTCAGCCCCGGCAACTGATCGATCAGCGCTTGATACAACGTCGCCTCGTCCTCTTCATCCATCGCCGAAGTCGCTTCGTCCATGTACAGCCACTGCGGTGCATACAGTAGCGCGCGGGCGAAAGCCAAGCGTTGCTGCTCACCCGGCGAGAGCATGCGTTGCCAGTGATTGGCCTCGTCCAGGCGCTTGACCAGATGCGGCAGACGGCAGGTTTCCAGCACCTGTTCGTAGCGCTCCGGCCCGTAGGTGTCGCCCGGTTGCGGATAACTCAATGCCTCGCGCAGGGTGCCGATCGGCAGATACGGTTTCTGCGGCAGGAACAGGTAACGCGCCGCCGGCAAGCGGATGTTGCCGTGGCCCGCCGGCCACAGATGCCCCATCGCTCGCAGCAACGTCGACTTGCCACTGCCCGACCGACCACTGAGCATCACGCGATCACCTGGTTCGACGGTCATGTCGGCGCTGGTCAACAGATGACGACCGTCGGCCAGGTCCAGGCCGAGGTTATGCACCTGCAATTCACTGCCCTGATTCTGCACATCAATCGCTGGCACGCGCTGCTCGTTATCGGTCATCGCCTGACGGAAACTCAGCAGACGATCACAGGTGGCGCGCCACGAAGCGAGGCTCTGGTAGGCGCTGATGAACCAGCTGAAGCTTTCCTGGACGTTGCCGAATGCCGAGCTGATCTGCATCAGCTCACCCAGCTCGATCTTGCCGGCGAGGTAACGTGGCGACGCAACAATGAAAGGGAAAATAATCGCTGCCTGGCTGTAACCGGCGGTGAAAAATGTCAGACGCTTGGACACTTTCATGATGTCCCAGAAATTGTGCCAGACGTTGCCGAAGCGGCCGCTCAAGCGACGATTTTCATTCGGCTCGCCGTTGTACAAGGCGATGCTTTCGGCATTCTCGCGAATCCGCACCATGGAGAAACGCAGGTCGGCTTCGAAGCGTTGTTGTTGGTTGTTCAGACCGATCAAACGACGACCGATCAAATGCGTCAGCCAACTGCCCACCACCGCATAAAGCAGCACGCACCAGAACATGTAGCCGGGAATGGTGATGCCATAGACTTCGATGCTGCCCGACACGCCCCACAGAATGATCGAGAACGACACCAGACTGACGATATTGCGCAGCAGCCCGATCCCCAGCTCAAGGGTGTTGGAGGTGAAGTTATTGAGGTCTTCGGAAATCCGCTGGTCCGGGTTATCGGTGTAACCGCCCTGCTCCAGCTGGTAGTAATTCTTGTCGGCTAGCCAACGCGAGAAATGCTTTTCAGTGAGCCAGGCACGCCAGCGAATCGTCAACATCTGGGTCAGATACAGCCTGTACACGGCACCGATAATCGCCACGGCGGCAATCGCACAGAAATACAGGATCAACTGCCAGAACGCCGCTTCATCCTTCTTTTGCAGGGCGTTGTAGAAGTCCTTGTACCAGGTGTTGAACCACACCGAGATGCCCACGCTGAGCAGCGAGAGTGCGATCACCGCAATCAGCAGCGTCCAGGCCTTGCCCTTCTCTTCACTGCGCCAGTAAGGCGTGATGATCGCCCACACCTTGCGAAAAAACTGCCCGCGCACAGCATCGTTGACCGCGGAGTATTCAGCGTTCTGATTCATGGATAAGGCTCGATATAGAAAAGAACAGACACGCACCGATCATAGTTGATCGGTGCGTTTTATCGCGAGGGCTAGTCCGGCCCATTCAGGAAATGTTCAGCTTCAGAAACCTATCAGGCATATGGGTAACACCGTTCGTCGTGACTGTCAGAGTTGACAGTAGAGACCTGCTGCTCTCGATGATCAACTGCCGTGGCCTCCTGCACTCAACTTCCGTGAGCGTCAGGAGAACCCTACCCAACCCTGGCATCGAAAGGAATTGATCATGACTGCAGCAAAAAATCCACTCAACGCGCCAGCCAGCGAATCCATCGAAAACGGGAAACTGTCCATCAGCAAGCTGGATGCAGCGGGTGCGACCTTCAGGCTTTCATCCAATGATCCGAAAGTCCATATCGGAAGCTTCTGGATCAAACAAGCCAACGAACAAAAAATCGAAGAGCAATCGACTAAAAAGAGTGAAGTCTATTTTACGATTTCAAAAGCCGTTATCGAGACCTGGTTAGGGCTGAAACTCTTCGCACAATGCAACGCGATTCAAAATGGCGACGTTATCACTTCGCCAAAAACTCTCTTCACCGTTGTAGCTTGAACCCAAGCCGCTGCCCTTTAGAGCCGGGTAGCGGCTTTTGATTCAAAGTCTCATGGCACTCATGTGATTGACCCGAGCCATCAATCTTCAGCGACGAACCGGGCGCTTCTGCAGTTTGCGCTGCAGGGTGCGGCGGTGCATGCCCAGGGCGCGGGCAGTGGCGGAGATGTTGCCTTCGTGTTCGGTGAGCACGCGCTGGATGTGTTCCCACTGCAGGCGATCGACCGACATCGGGTTTTCCGGCACCAGACTGTCGAGGTCGGCGTGCTCGGACAGCAGCGCGGCCAGCACGTCGTCGGCGTCGGCCGGTTTGCACAGGTAGTTGCAGGCGCCGCGCTTGATCGCTTCGACGGCGGTGGCAATGCTCGAGTAACCGGTGAGGATCACCACGCGCATTTCCGGGTCCAGCTCCAGCAGTTTGGGTAGCAGCACAAGGCCGGAATCGCCGTCCATTTTCAGGTCGAGCGCGGCGTAATCAGGCAAATCGGCCTGGGCGATGGTCAGACCTTCCTCGGCGGAGCCTGCGGTGCTGACGCGAAAGCCACGACGGGCCATGGCGCGGGCCATGACGCGGGTGAATGTTGCGTCATCGTCGACCAGCAGCAAATGCGGCAGTTCTTCGCCTTCGACTTGGATTTCTTCACTCATGTTGGTCTCCTCGGGCGCCGTGGGGCAGACGCAGCTCGGTGAGCGTGCCGCCTTCCTCATGACTATAGAGTTTCACTGAGCCGCCGGCGCGTGTCACGCTGGCCTTGCTCAAAAACAGGCCCAGGCCGAAACCTTTGCCCTTGGTGGTAAAAAATGGTTTGCCGATCTGCTCGGCGATGGCCAGCGGCACACCGGCGCCGTGGTCACGAATACTGATGGTCAGGTTTTCCACGTCCCAGTCGAGCGTGACCTGAAGATTTTCCGGGCAGGCATCGGCGGCGTTGTTCAGCAGATTCAGCAGCGCCTGGGTCAGGTCCGGCGGCGGCGCCATGCGCGGCACCGTGCCCTGGCCAAGTCGATGGAAGCGATAACTGGCCTCGGGGCGCATCAGGTGCCAACGGTTGAGTGCTTCATCGAGCCAGTCGGTGACGTCCTGCATCTCGACCGCCAGACGTCGATTGGCTTCGGCGGCGCGTACCAGTTGCTGCAAGGTTTGCTTGCACAGCTTGACCTGATCCTGCAGCACTTTCAGATCGTCCTGCAGCAGCGGATCGGGATGATCCTGCTGCATCTCTTTGAGCAGCACGCTCATGGTCGCCAGCGGCGTGCCCAACTCATGCGCAGCGCCAGCGGCCTGGGTGGCGACGGCGAGCAACTGCTGATCGCGCAGACCTTCTTCGCGGCGGATCGCGCGCAGCTCTTCCTGACGGCGCAGCTCTTCAGCCATGCGCGCGGCGAAGAACGTGATCACCGCAGCGGCGAGCGCAAAGCTCAGCCACATGCCGTAGATCTGCAGATTCTCGCGGGCGACTGGCAAGGTTTCCAGCGGATAGAAACGCGTCAGCATCACCGTGTACAGCGCCAGCGCGATGCCCGACAGGATCACCGAATAGCGCCACGGCAGCGTCACGGCGGCGATGGTCAGCGGCACCAGATAATAGGAAACGAACGGATTGGTCGAACCGCCAGAGAAATACAGCAGCGCACTGTGGATCACCAGGTCGCAGGCCAGTTGCAGCGCATATTCAAGCTCGGTCACTGGCCACGAAGTGCGCAGGCGCACGGCGGTGAACACGCAGAGCAGAATCGAACAGCCGAGGGTCATCGCCAGTTGCACCCACGGCAACGGCAACAATTGCAGCCAGTAGGCCAGGCCCACGGAACCTGCCTGCGCGGCGAGCACCAGCGTGCGGATGAAAGTCAGCCGCCAGAGGTTCTGGCGAGTGGCGGAAGTCAGTTGTACGGGGGCGAGCATGAGCTCTCCTGATGAGCGCTCCAGGCGGATCGCACGGAGTATAACCAAGCCGCGCCCTTGAGAGGCGAAAGTGCGGCAAACGACCACATGGCACGGCTCTCAAACTTGCCTACCTCGCAAGCTGTCCGAGATCAATTGTGGCGAGGGGATTTATCCCCGCTGGGTGGCGTAGCCGCCCCAAATCATGCGACCTCATTTAACCAGACATACCGCATCAGCCGGACTTGCGACTGCTGCGCAGCCGAACGGGGATAAATCCCCTCGCCACAAAAGCTCATTCGACTCAGGTTCTGTGGGCCGGGGTATCTGTATAGAAGTTGTAACTGGGCGAACCGGATCATTAAAGCTAGAGTCTGATGGTTTCACGCAGGCCCCCGAACCATCACCTGCGCCCTCATCAAGGAGCTTTCATGCACACATTCCGCCGCAGCGCCGCCCTTCTCGCCCTGACAGTGGGCAGCGTCGCCAGCCTTCCGGCCCTGGCCGCCGATGAGCTGCACTACAACCAGATTTCCCTGCGCGCCGAAGTCAGCACGGAAGTCGCCCGCGACCTGATGATCGTCACCCTCTACACCGAAGAACAAAACACCGACCCGGCCAAACTCGCCGCCGACGTCAGCACCACCATGAACAAGGCCCTGGCCCAGGCCAAGCAAGTCAAAGACATCACCCTGCGCCAGGGCAGCCGCAACAGCTACCCGATCTACGACACCAAAGGCCAGAAGATCACCGGCTGGCGTGAACGCGCCGAACTGCGCCTGGAAAGCTCCGACTTCGCCGCCCTGTCCAAACTCACCGGCGAACTGTTGGGTGACCTGAAAATGGGCGGCATGGACTTCGCCATCGCCGACCCGACCCGCAAAACCAGCGAAGACGCCCTGCTCAAAGAAGCCGTCAGCGCCTTCAAGGCCCGCGCGCAACTGGCCACCGATGCACTGGGCGGCAAGGGCTACAAAATCGTCAACCTGAACCTCAACAGCAACGGTTACCCACAACCGTACCTGCGCGCACCGATGATGATGAAAGCGGCTGCGATGGATTCGGCACCAGTGACGCCGGACGTTGAAGCGGGCACCAGCCAGGTGAGCATGACGGCTGATGGCTCGATTGAAGTGTTGATGCAGTGATTTGAATTTTGGCTGAATGAAAAACCGGCGATCAGTGAATGATCGCCGGTTTTTTTGTGCCTGATTTTTGTGGTGAATGATCTGCCGCCATCGCTGGCAAGCCAGCTCCCACAGGTTCTGCAGTGGTTCTGAAAACTGCCTGTAACCCTGTGGGAGCGGGCTTGCCCGCGATGAACGATGACGCGGTATCCCGACGAATCAGGTACGCGGATCAACCCGATCCAGCGCCCGATTCACCGCCAGCTCCGCCAGCATCACAATCTGCTGAATCGCCAACGCCGTACTGCGTTGCGGGCGACTGAGCTGATCAGCGAAATCGCCCGCCATGACATTGGCCGAGGCGAGTGATTCACAGGCATGCGCGAGCAGACTTTCCGTGTCGATGTTCGGATGAACAAGGAACATCGTGCTGGGCAGACGCGGTTTACTGGGTTCGGGGCTGAGGTAGAAGTCGAGGGCGCGTTTTATCGCTTCGCGGTTTTTGAATTGATCGTCGGCGCGGAGGGCGTCTTCGAGCGGGGTTGTGGATTCGAGGGGTGGATCGGGGACAATTTTATCTTTCATAAAAATCTGCTCGTCATTCGAGCCGCCCTCAGCCATTTCTCACGTGGCAAAGGGTGGCAGCTATGTGCGGAGTGAGAAACCGGTGAGCAGAAAACCGGCCAGACCGAAGTCTGCCCGCACACAGCCGCCATAAGGCATTGCGACAGCTAATAAGCCGGCCGCAATTATGGTCTTACTGGTGCTAGTTTCAAGCTCGGCGGGTTCTCACACCCGATCACTGAACATTCAGCGACAACTAGAGCCTAGAGAGCGCACGTCCGACGGACAACCTGAAAACCTTGTGGGAAGGTTCTGGTTATCTGACACAGATTTAAACAACCAAAAAGCCAACCCTCACCCTAGCCCTCTCCCGGAGGGAGAGGGAACTGACCGAGGTGTTTGGGAGAGATACGCCGACGTGCGATACCGAGTCGAACTCAGGCTTTGAAAAGCCCACAAATTGGCCCCCTCTCCCTCGGGAGAGGGCTGGGCGGGCGGCGTTCCGATGAGGGGCAGCAACAACGCAAATCAAAAGCCGAACACCCCCGCGCTCTTCACCACTCACTAAGCCGAGTGTCAGCTCGCCTGCTCTTGATCTTGATCCACGGGCGACGTCGGAAGGCTGAGTGGAGGGATTGATCCGGGGGTGGGAGCGCAGCGACCGTTTGGCGAAGCCAAACACAGCGAGAGGAGGTGCAGCGAAGCAAACCGTAGGCGCTGCCCCCCGGATCGATCCCGGAGCGAAGGAACCCCGAGCTTTAGCGAGCGGGCCGCACGCAGGAGCAAGCCTTTTTGGTTACTTTTTCGGCGTCTGGAAAAAGTGACCCGCCGTAAGGGCGGAACCCTAAGCGGCCGTTACCGCAGCAACGGATATACCCCAACAAAACCAGCCACATATACCGAGATAGACACTCCAACAGGAAAAACGATATTTCCGAACACCCCCAAATCCCCGCTACCCTCAACCAACAACCACCTCCAAATCCTCCGGGGACTCCATGCCAAGATCCACCCTAAAACCGCTCTTGATCTCCCTCGCCCTAACAGCCATAGCCCCGCTGGCCAACGCCGCCACAACCCTGGTCTACTGCTCCGAAGCCAGCCCCGCCGGCTTCGACCCCAGCCAATACACCAGCGGCACCGACTTCGACGCCTCTGCCGAAACCGTCTTCAACCGCCTCACCCAATTCCAGCGCGGCGGCACCGACATCGAACCCGGCCTGGCAACAAAATGGGACATCTCCCCGGATGGCCTGCAATACACCTTCCACCTGCGCCAAAACGTGAAATTCCACACCACCGAATACTTCACCCCGAGCCGCGACTTCAACGCCGACGACGTCCTCTTCACCTTCCAGCGCCTGCTCGACCCGGACAACGCTTTTCGCAAGGCCTACCCCGCCGAATCCCCGTATTTCACCGACATGGGCCTGAACACCACGATCAAATCGGTAGAAAAACTCGACGAGCAAACCGTGCGCTTCAACCTCAATAACGTCGACGCCGCGTTCGTGCAAAACCTCGCCATGAGCTTCGCCTCGGTGCAATCGGCCGAATACGCAGCGCAACTGTTGAAGGAAGGCAAAGCCGCCGACCTCAACCAGAAACCTGTCGGCACCGGCCCGTTCGTGTTCAAGCGCTACCAAAAGGACTCGCAGATCCGCTACGCCGCCAACAAGGCCTACTGGAAACCCGACGACGTCAAAATCGATAACCTGATTTTCTCGATCACCCCGGACGCCGCCGTACGCCTGCAAAAACTCAAGGCCGGCGAATGCCAGGTCAGCGGCTACCCGCGCCCCGCCGACATCGAAGTAATGGAAAAAGACCCGAATCTGCGCGTGCTCAAGCAAGCCGGTTTCAACCTTGGCTTCCTCGCCTACAACACCACCCACGCGCCACTCGACCAGCTCAAGGTACGCCAGGCGCTGGACATGGCCATCGACAAACCGGCAATCATCAAAGCCGTCTACCAAAGTGCCGGCCAACTGGCGCAGAACGCCCTGCCGCCGGCGCAATGGTCGTATGACCCGAATATCAAGGATGCGCCTTACGATCCGGTCAAAGCGCGGGTGCTACTTAAAGAAGCAGGGGTTGCACCGGGTACAACCATCAACCTCTGGGCGATGACAGTGCAGCGCGCTTCGAACCCGAATGCGCGGATGTCGGCGCAGATGATCCAGCAGGATTGGGAGAAAATCGGCATCAAGGCCAACATCGTCAGCTATGAATGGGGCGAGTACATCAAGCGCGCCAAAAATGGCGAACACGACGCCATGATCTATGGCTGGACAGGCGACAACGGCGACCCGGACAACTGGCTTGGCGTGCTCTACAGCTGCGCGGCGGTCAAAGGCAGCAACTACGCCAAATGGTGCGACCCGGCCTACGACAAGCTGGTGCAACAGGCCAAAGTCTCCACCGACAAGACGCAGCGGGTGAAACTCTATCAACAGGCCCAGCTGATTCTTAAACAGCAAGTGCCGATCACCCCGATCGCCAACTCCACGGTGTTCCAGCCGCTGCGCAAGGAAGTCACTGACTTCCGGATCAGCCCGTTTGGTCTGACGCCCTTCTACGGCGTCGGTATAAATAAGTAACACCGAGCCCCAAGGCAGCGCGCACAACGTGACCGGCGCACCGTTTTGGGGCTTCGTTTGCACCGTAAAAATCACCCGCAAACGGTCAAATGCGTCAAAAGTTATACAGATGCGACATTAAGGTACGTACGTGCCACCGTTTAACGCTCGCTCACACTCTGGATCTTGCAATGGGTATGGCCCCTGCATAAGTATCCGCAGGCACGACTCACGAGGTCGTACCTCACAACTAAAAAATGACAACAAATCATGAGGCCAACATGCTTAAACACGCGGTCATTCCGTTTCTAGTCGGCGCAGGCTTGTTAGCCTCCGCACCTTTCGCATCCGCTGCGACTAACCTGGTGTTCTGCTCCGAAGGCAGCCCGGCCGGTTTCGACCCGGGCCAGTACACCACCGGAACCGACTTCGACGCCTCAGCTGAAACCATGTTCAACCGTCTGACCCAGTTCGAGCGCGGCGGCACCGCCGTGATTCCTGGTCTGGCGACCAAGTGGGACATTTCCGACGGTGGCCTGACGTACACCTTCCATCTGCGTGAAGGCGTCAAGTTCCACACGACCCCGTATTTCAAGCCGACTCGTGAGTTCAACGCCGACGACGTACTGTTCACCTTCAATCGCATGATTAACAAGGATGACCCGTTCCGTAAGGCGTACCCGACCGAATTCCCGTACTTCACCGACATGGGGATGGACACCAACATCACCAAGATCGATAAAGTCGACGACCACACCGTCAAGTTCACCCTGAAAGAAGTCGACGCCGCGTTCATCCAGAACATGGCCATGAGCTTCGCCTCGGTGCAGTCCGCCGAGTACGCGGCCCAGCTGCTCAAGGAAGGCAAGGCTGCCGACATTAACCAGAAGCCGATCGGCACTGGTCCTTTCGTGTTCAAGAGCTACCAGAAAGACTCGAACATCCGTTACACCGGCAACAAGGACTACTGGAAGCCTGAAGACGTCAAGATCGACAACCTGATCTTCGCCATCACCACCGACCCGTCGGTACGTATTCAGAAGCTGAAAAAGAACGAGTGCCAGGTCACCCTCTTCCCGCGTCCGGCCGACCTGAAGGCGCTGAAAGAAGACAAGACCCTGAAGATGCCTGACCAGGCTGGTTTCAACCTGGGTTACATCGCCTACAACGTGATGGACAAGGTCAAGGGCAGCAACGAGGCCAACCCGCTGGCTGACCTGCGCGTCCGCCAGGCGCTGGACATGGCGGTGAACAAGCCACAAATCATCGACTCGGTTTATCAGGGCGCAGGCCAGTTGGCCGTCAACGCCATGCCGCCGACCCAGTGGTCTTACGACACCACCATCAAAGACGCCAAGTACGATCCTGAGAAAGCCAAACAGCTGCTCAAGGAAGCCGGCGTCAAGGAAGGTACCGAGATCGTGCTGTGGGCGATGCCGGTTCAGCGTCCATACAACCCGAACGCCAAACTGATGGCCGAAATGCTGCAGTCCGACTGGGCCAAGATCGGCTTGAAAGTGAAGATCACCAGCTACGAGTGGGGCGAGTACATCAAACGCTCCAAAGGTGGCGAGAACCAGGCCATGATCATTGGCTGGAGCGGTGACAATGGTGATCCGGACAACTGGCTGAACGTGCTGTTCGGCTGCGACTCGCTCAGCGGCAACAACTTCTCCAAGTGGTGCGACAAGAAGTTCGACGGCCTCGTCAAGGAAGCCAAGCGCACAACCGACCAAGGTAAGCGCACCGAACTGTACAAAGAGGCACAACACGTCCTCAAAGATGCAGTCCCGATGACACCTATCGCTCACTCGACGGTGTATCAACCCATGCGCGCCAACGTGCAGGATTTCAAGATCAGCCCATTCGGCTTGAACTCCTTCTACGGCGTCAGCGTCAGCAAATAAGGCACGGCAACGGCGACGTTTTTGACGTCGCCGTTGCTTTACCTGCCGGGAAGTCAGGAAATTTCCTTCAGCCAATGCCAATGCAGATAACTGCAGCGGTATAGGCGTGTCGACTTTTCCTACGCAGTTTCAGGCAATTACGCATTTACTGCCGGTCCCGCGGAACTTACCGTCGGGTTCTGACCAGTTTCTGCGTGGGCCACCGGTTTGCCGTACGTATTGGATTGAGCTCAATGCGACCACAACGTCCAGGGATGAGACGCGGCGCATTGCACAACACTAAAAAATAAGAGGGAGCGTCATGCGCCATACCTTGGTTTTTTCCGCACTGCTGGGCGCCGGCCTGTTGGCTTCGTCCGCCAGTTTCGCCGCCAGTAAAAGCCTGGTGTTCTGCTCCGAAGGCAGCCCGGCGGGTTTTGATACCGCGCAGTACACGACAGCGACCGATAACGACGCCGCCGAACCGATCTATAACCGTCTGGTCGAGTTCGAAAAAGGCGACACCAATGTAGTACCGGGTCTGGCCACCAAGTGGGACATTTCCGAGGATGGTCTCAAGTACACCTTTCACCTGCGTGAAGGTGTGAAATTTCATACAACGCCGTACTTCAAGCCGAGTCGCGATTTCAACGCCGACGACGTGTTGTTCACGTTTAACCGCATGCTTGATGCACAGCAGCCATTCCGTAAGGCTTATCCCACCGAGTTCCCGTATTTCAACGGGATGAGCCTGAACAAGAACATCGCCAAGGTCGAAAAGACCGGGCCGCTGACCGTGGAGTTCACGCTCAACAGCGTCGACGCCGCGTTCATCCAGAACCTCGCCATGAGCTTCGCCGCCATCCTGTCCGCCGAATACGCCGACAAATTGCTGGCCGATGGCAAGCCGAGCGATATCAATCAGAAGCCGATCGGCACCGGGCCGTTCGTGTTCAAGAGCTATCAGAAAGACTCGAACATCCGCTTCACCGGTAACAAGCATTACTGGGATCCGAGCCGGGTCAAACTCGACAACCTGATCTTCGCGATCAACACTGATGCCTCGGTCCGCGTGCAGAAACTCAAGGCCAATGAGTGCCAGATCACGCTGCACCCGCGTCCGGCCGACGTTGAAGCGCTGAAAAGCGATCCGAAGCTGCAACTGATCTCCAAGCCGGGATTCAACCTCGGTTACATCGCCTACAACGTGCGCCACAAACCTTTCGACCAGCTCGAAGTGCGTCAGGCGCTGGACATGGCGGTGAATAAACAAGGGATTCTCAACGCCGTTTACCAAGGCGCCGGGCAATTGGCCGTCAACGCCATGCCGCCGACCCAGTGGTCCTATGACGACAGCATCAAAGATGCTGCCTACAACCCGGAAAAAGCCAAAGAGCTGCTCAAGGCTGCGGGCGTCAAGGAAGGCACCGAAATCACTCTGTGGGCGATGCCGGTGCAGCGTCCGTACAACCCGAACGCCAAGCTGATGGCCGAAATGCTCCAGGCAGACTGGGCCAAGATCGGCCTGAAGGTGAAAATCGTCAGCTATGAATGGGGCGAGTACATCAAGCGCACCAAGAATGGCGAGCACGACATCAGCCTGATCGGCTGGACCGGTGACAACGGTGACCCGGACAACTGGCTCGGCACGCTGTACAGCTGCGACGCCATCGGCGGCAACAACTACTCCATGTGGTGCGATCCGGCTTACGACAAGCTGATCAAAGAGGCCAAGGTCGTCACTGACCGCGACCAGCGCACCGTGCTCTATAAACAGGCCCAGCAATTGCTTAAACAGCAAGTGCCGATCACGCCTGTCGCCCACTCGACCGTCAACCAGCCACTGAGCACCAGGATCGAAGGGTTCAAGGTCAGCCCGTTCGGTCGCAACGTGTTCTCGGGTGTCAGTATCGATTAACCCAACCGATTAGCCGCAACGCTGAGGGGCGCTGTCTAGCCCCTCACGCAAGCGCTTTGCCGAAATTCGCCGGTCCGGCCTTTGGCAAACGTTTGCGATGTGTGAATGAGTTCTAAACCAATAACCGGCATACCAAAAAAAGCCGGCATAAAAAGAAAGTAAAGGAGCTTCACCCATGAAACTGAGCAGCACCGCGATACTGGCCCTGGCCATCAGCAGCATCACCGCCGCAGCCCACGCTGAAAGCGTCAGCCAGGAATTCGTCCCGACTCAACTGGCCAGCACCAGCGCCCAGTCCGAAGCCAAAGGCTTCATCGACGGTCAAAGCCTGTCCGGTTCGACCCGTAACTGGTACGCCAACGAAGACAAACAGCGCGGCGGTACCTTCAAGTACGAGCGCCATGGCGAAACCCTGACCGGTTCGCGCCGGATCAACTGGGTTCAGGGCACCATCCTCAACTACACCTCGGGCTTCACCGAGGGCACCGTGGGGATCAGCACCGAAGTTGCGGCTTACAACGCCATCGCACTGGATCGCAGCCGCGAAGACATCAAGGGCGGTTCCAACCGTACCCTCGCCCACTCCAACGGTGACGCCGTCGACCAGTGGAGCAAACTCGGCCTGGCCAACGTCAAGGCACGTATCTCCAACACCACCCTGACCGCCGGCCGCATGAACTTCAGCAGCCCGATCGTCGACGTCATCGGCAACCGTCCGCTGCCTTCGAGCTTTGAAGGTGTGGCGATCCACAGTGAAGAATTCGACAACCTGTCGTTCGACCTCGCCACCTTCGACCGCGTGTCGCCACGTACCGAACAGAGCCTGTCGAAATTCCGCACCGAATACAGCAACACCGGTGTCGAAACCGATCACGTCAACACTGCCGGCGTGAACTATCAGCCGCTCAAGAGCCTGAAAACCAGCCTCTACGCGACCCAGGCTGAAGACTTCTGGAACCAGTACTACTTCGGCGCGACTCACGAACTGGGCGACAGCTCGGTGCTGAGCCTGACCACCGGTCTGAACTACTACAAGACTGTCGACGAAGGCAAAAAGTTGATGGGTAACATCGACAACGACACCTACTCGCTGTCGTTCGGTCTGACTCACCAGGCACACACCCTGACCTTCTCGTATCAGGAAGTGAACGGTAACGAGTACTTCGACTACCTGCACGAAACCAACGGCATCTACCTGGCCAACTCCCTGCTGTCCGACTTCAACGGACCGAACGAGAAATCCTTCCAGATCGCCTACGGCATCAACATGGCCGAATACGGTATCCCGGGCCTGAAGTTCAACGCCTACACCGCTCGCGGCTGGGGCATCGACGGTACTCACTACGTTGGCACCGCATACGATGTACGCAACATGGACGGCGAACATCACTACGAATACGGCATCGGTACTTCGTACGCCGTACAGAGCGGTCCACTCAAGGCCACCACCGTTCGCGCGACCTACACCACTCACCGCGCCAGCGAAAACCAGGCTGACGGCAGCATCAACGAGTTCCGTCTCGTGACCACGATTCCATTCAACATTCTGTAAAAACGCCAACCGTCGGCTGACTCATGAGGAGTCGGCCGTACGGTTTTTTGTCTTCAACCGATTGCAGAGGGTTATCGATGAAAATGCTTCCCCTACGTGCGGCCATCGCGGCTGCGTTGCTGAGTGTCGCTGTTGGCGTCTCGGCCAAACCCTTGGTGGTCTGCACCGAAGCCAGTCCGGAAGGCTTCGATATGGTCCAGTACACGACTGCAGTCACTGCCGATGCGGTGGCCGAAACCATCTTCAATCGTCTGGCGGACTTCAAGCCCGGTACTACTGAAGTGATCCCGGCACTCGCCGAGTCGTGGGACATCAGTGAAGACGGCCTGAACTACACGTTCCACCTGCGCAAAGGCGTCAAGTTTCACACCACCGAATATTTCAAGCCGACCCGCGACATGAACGCCGACGACGTGGTCTGGAGCTTCCAGCGTCAGCTGGACCCGAACCACCCGTGGCACAAACTGTCGAGCGTGGGCTTCCCGTACTTTGAAAGCATGGGTTTCAAGGAACTGCTCAAAAGCGTAGAAAAAGTCGACGACAACACGGTCAAGTTCACCCTGACCCGCCGCGAAGCGCCGTTCCTGGCCGACATCGCGATGGCGTTCTCCTCGATCTACCCGGCCGAATACGCCGACCAGTTGCTCAAGGCCAACAAGACCGGCGACCTCAACAACAAGCCTGTCGGCACCGGCCCGTTCATCTTCCAGCGTTACGCCAAAGACGCCCAGGTACGCTTCAAGGCCAACCCGGACTATTTCCGTGGCAAGCCGCCGGCTGACGCGTTGATCCTGGCCATCGCCACCGACAACAACGTGCGCCTGCAAAAGCTCAAGGCCAACGAGTGCCAGGTCGCGCTGTATCCGAAACCGGATGACATCCCGAGCATCAAGAAAGACAGCAACCTGAAAGTCGACGAACTGGACGCGATGACCGTGTCCTACATCGCCATGAACACCCAGCACAAATACATGAGTGACGTGCGCGTACGTAAGGCGATCGATATCGCCTTCGACAAGGAAGCCTACGTCAACGCCCTGTTCGGCAAAGGCAACGCTTCGGTCGCGGTCAACCCGTACCCGCCGACGCTGCTGGGCTACAACCACGACCTGAAGAACCCGCCACGTGACCTCGACAAGGCCCGCGCCCTGCTCAAGGAAGCCGGGGTTCCGGACGGCACCGTGTTTACCCTGTTCACCCGTAACGGCGGCGGCCCGACCAATCCGAACCCGATGCTCGGTGCGCAAATGATGCAGGCTGACCTGGCGAAAGTCGGGATCAAGATCGACATCCGCGTGATGGAATGGGGCGAGATGCTCAAACGCGCCAAGAACGGCGAGCACGACATGGTTTCTGCCGGATGGGCGGGCGACAACGGCGACCCGGATAACTTCCTGACGCCTATGCTCAGTTGTGAAGCGGCCAAGAACGGCGAAAACTACGCGCGCTGGTGCAACGAGAAATTCCAGACGCTGCTCGATGAAGCACGGGCTAAAGTAGATCCGGCCGAACGCGCCGCGCTCTACGAACAGGCTCAGGTACTGTTTAATCAGGATCAGCCATGGATCAGCATGGCTCACACCAGAATGTTTACCGCAATGCGCAACAACGTAGAGGGCTATCACATCAGCCCTCTCACCACTAATAACTTCGCCACCACCCAGGTGAAGTAGATAAGAAACTCCCGGCGTCCCTGACTCCAGAGACGCCGGGCACGCCTAACCGGCTGATGAGGTACCACACAAGATGTTTAGTTTTATTGCCCGCCGACTGGGGTTGTTGATCCCCACGTTTTTCGGCATCACCTTGCTGACCTTCGCGTTGATTCGCATGATCCCTGGCGACCCCGTGGAAGTGATGATGGGCGAACGTCGGGTCGACCCCGAAATGCACGCTCAGGCAATGGAACGCCTAGGTCTGAACAAGCCGCTGTATGCCCAATATCTGGACTACATCGGCAAACTGGCCCACGGCGATCTCGGCGAATCCCTGCGTACGCGTGAGAGCGTATGGACCGAGTTCACCTCCCTATTCCCGGCGACCCTGGAACTGTCCATGGCCGCCCTGCTGTTCGCCGGCATTCTCGGGCTTCTGGCCGGGGTGATTGCGGCACTCAAGCGAGGATCCCTGTTCGACCACGGGGTGATGGGCATCTCCCTCGCGGGGTATTCGATGCCGATCTTCTGGTGGGGCCTGATCCTGATCATGTTCTTCTCGGTGAGCCTCGGCTGGACCCCGGTTTCCGGACGGATCGACCTGCTCTACGACATCGAGCCGCGCACCGGATTCATGTTGATCGATACGTTGCTGGCCGATGACGTCGGTGCGTTCTTCGACGCCCTGCATCACCTGATCCTGCCGGCCATCGTGCTCGGCACCATCCCGCTGGCGGTAATCGCGCGGATGACCCGTTCGTCGATGCTCGAAGTATTGCGCGAAGACTACATCCGTACCGCCAGGGCCAAAGGCCTGTCGCCGTCGCGCGTGGTGTTCGTTCACGGTCTGCGTAACGCACTGATTCCGGTGCTCACCGTGGTCGGTCTGCAAGTCGGCACTTTGCTGGCCGGTGCGGTTCTGACCGAAACCATTTTCTCCTGGCCCGGCATCGGTAAATGGCTGATCGAAGCCATCGGCGCCCGGGACTATCCGGTTGTGCAAAACGGCATCCTGTTAATCGCCTGCCTGGTGATTCTGGTCAACTTCGTAGTGGACATCCTCTACGGCTTTGCCAACCCACGCATCCGTCATCAGCGCTGAGGTCCAATTCAATGAGCACTCCAACTTCCTCAGTAGCCACCGCCGCTTCCACCGCGGATCAAAGCCTGCTGTACCCGTCGCCGTACAAAGAATTCTGGCAAGCCTTCTCGAAGAACAAAGGCGCGGTTGCCGGCCTGCTGTTCATGTTGCTGGTGATCTTCTGCGCACTGTTCGCCCCTTGGGTGGCACCGCACAACCCGAGCGAGCAATACCGCGACTTCCTGCTGACGCCACCGGCCTGGCTCGAAGGCGGGCAGATGCAATTCCTGCTCGGTACCGATGAATTAGGTCGTGACCTGCTGTCGCGCCTGATCCAGGGTTCGCGCCTGTCGCTGCTGATCGGCTTGTCGTCGGTGGTCATGTCGCTGATTCCGGGGATCCTCCTGGGTCTGTTCGCCGGCTTCTTCCCGAAGATGATCGGCCCGACCATCATGCGTCTGATGGACATCATGCTGGCCCTGCCGTCGCTGCTGCTGGCGGTGGCGATTGTCGCCATCCTCGGCCCTGGCCTGATCAACACCGTGATCGCCATTGCTGTGGTGTCCTTGCCGTCCTACGTGCGTCTGACCCGTGCCGCCGTGATGGGCGAACTGAACCGCGACTACGTGACCGCCGCGCGTCTGGCCGGTGCCGGTCTGCCACGCCTGATGTTCATCACCGTGCTGCCCAACTGCATGGCGCCGCTGATCGTGCAGGCAACCTTGAGCTTCTCCTCGGCGATTCTCGATGCTGCCGCATTGGGCTTCCTCGGCCTTGGCGTACAACCGCCAACCCCTGAGTGGGGCACCATGCTGGCCTCGGCCCGCGACTACATCGAACGCGCCTGGTGGGTAGTCAGTCTGCCTGGTTTGACCATTTTGCTCAGCGTGCTGGCAATCAACTTGATGGGCGACGGTCTGCGCGATGCGCTGGACCCGAAACTCAAGAACGCCGCCTGAGGAGATTCCCATGTCACTGCTAGAAATCAAGAATCTCAACGTTCGCTTCGGCGACAAGACCGCGACCCCGGTGGTCGACGGCCTCGATCTGAAAGTCGACAAAGGCGAAGTACTGGCCATCGTCGGCGAATCGGGCTCGGGCAAATCCGTGACCATGATGGCCCTGATGGGCCTGATCGAGCATCCGGGCATCGTCACCGCCGACTCACTCAACTTTGACGGCAAAGACATGCTCAAGCTGAGCAACCGTCAGCGTCGGCAAATCGTCGGCAAAGACCTGTCGATGGTCTTCCAGGATCCGATGACCGCGCTGAACCCGAGCTACACCGTCGGTTTCCAGATCGAAGAAGTGCTGCGCCTGCACCTGAAAATGTCCGGCAAGCAAGCGCGCAAACGTGCGATCGAGCTGCTGGAAAAAGTTGAAATCCCCGGCGCCGCCAGCCGTATGGACGCCTACCCGCATCAACTCTCCGGCGGCATGAGCCAGCGCGTTGCGATCGCCATGGCGATTGCCGGCGAGCCGAAACTGCTGATCGCCGACGAACCGACCACGGCGCTCGACGTGACGATTCAGGCGCAGATCATGGATCTGCTGCTGGCGTTGCAGAAAGAACAGAACATGGGCCTGGTGCTGATCACTCACGACCTCGCGGTCGTGGCGGAAACCGCCCAGCGCGTCTGCGTGATGTACGCAGGCCAAGCCGTTGAAGTCGGTCAGGTGCCGCAACTGTTCGACATCCCGGCGCATCCGTACAGCGAAGCGCTGCTCAAGGCGATTCCCGAGCACAGCCTCGGCGCCTCACGCCTGTCGACGTTGCCGGGCATCGTCCCGGGCCGTTACGACCGTCCGCAGGGTTGCCTGCTGTCGCCGCGCTGCCCGTACGTGCAGGACAGCTGCCGCGCGCAGCGTCCAGGCCTTGATCCGAAAGCCCACAGCCTCGCCCGCTGCTTCTACCCGCTGAACCAGGAGGTGGCGTAATGGCCGTCGTACTTACCGCCCGCGACCTCACCCGCCACTACGAAGTCTCCCGTGGCCTGTTCAAGGGCCATGCGACCGTGCGCGCCCTCAACGGTGTGTCGTTCGAACTGGAAGCCGGCAAGACCCTCGCGGTTGTTGGCGAATCGGGTTGCGGCAAATCCACTCTGGCCCGTGCGTTGACGCTGATTGAAGAGCCTTCTTCAGGTTCGCTGAAAATCGCTGGCCAGGAAGTGACTGGCGCTGACAAGTCCCAGCGCAAGCAATTGCGCAAAGACGTGCAGATGGTTTTTCAAAGCCCGTACGCCTCGTTGAACCCACGGCAGAAAGTCGGTGACCAGCTCGGCGAACCTTTGCTGATCAACACCAACCTGTCCGCTGCCGAACGTCGCGAGAAAGTCCAGGCGATGATGAAGCAGGTCGGCTTGCGCCCTGAGCACTACCAGCGTTATCCGCACATGTTCTCCGGCGGTCAGCGCCAGCGTATCGCCCTGGCCCGGGCGATGATGTTGCAACCGAAGGTGCTGGTGGCGGACGAACCGACCTCGGCGCTCGACGTGTCGATTCAGGCGCAGGTGTTGAACCTGTTCATGGATCTGCAGCAGGAGTTCAACACCGCTTACGTGTTCATTTCGCACAACCTTGCGGTGGTGCAACACGTGGCCGATGACGTGATGGTGATGTACCTCGGTCGCCCGGTGGAAATGGGGCCGAAGAACGATATCTACGAGCGTCCGCTGCACCCATACACCCAGGCGCTGTTGTCGGCGACCCCGACCATTCACCCGGACCCGAACAAGCCGAAAATCAAGATTGTCGGCGAACTGCCTAACCCGCTGAACCCGCCATCGGGCTGTGCTTTCCACAAGCGCTGCCCGTATGCGACCGAGCGTTGCAGCACGGAAGAGCCGGCCTTGCGCCTGCTTGACCGTCGCCAGGTGGCTTGCCACTACGCCGAGCAGTTCCTCGACGGCGCCGCGTAAGCTACAAAACCTGTAGGAGCTGTCGAGTGCAACGAGGCTGCGATCTTTTGATTTTCAGAATCAAGAGCAAAAGATCGCAGCGTGCCGCAGCTCCTACAGGGATCGTGTTTATCCGCAAATGATGTGTTAACCCAACCCCTTCCACTTCGATTGCGCATCAGTCGAGGCAGAAGGGGTTTTCTTTTGCCTGCGATCTACGTCTGGCTATCGCCGTCGTCATCGTCAGTATCCGGCTCGTCCGTGGTCGAGTCATCATCGTCCTTGCTGCCGCCCTGATCCTGATCGCCCGGTTCGGACTCGGACTTGGCCAGCACGATCACACCGCCGTGACCATGTGGCGCATTAAAACCCTGCGCTGGACCGGCAGTACTCGCCCAGGCTGCAGACGTACCGAGTGACAGCATCACCAAAACCTTCAGCAACAGCACAATGCGTTGAAAAATGCTCATAGCCATTTCCATCCTTTCGTGATTGAAGCCTGGAGTGCCGATCCGGCGCTGAATGAAATCTAGTTCCGATCAGCCGGGTTCACCAGATAGGACGCTAATGAACCCGGGTAAATGCCCCGGTTTGGCAGATCACTTGTGAATAACCGCTATAACCGAATCAGCTAAGTGAAGGGCTGCCTTTGCTGGTATCGAGCGCCTTCGCGTCGATAGATGAGCGGGTCGCCAAGTAGATCAGCGGCAACGTCATCAGCGCCAGCGTCGCACTGGCAAACCACACGCTGTGCCCGCCGAAGCGCCCATACAGCTGACCACTCAGCACCGGCGACAAGAGTGCGCTCGCGCTCCAGCTCATGAAGAACAGGCCAAAATATTGGCCGCTTTTACCGCCCTGCGCATGCTGCATGACCAGCACATTCATCGGCGGCATGAAAAAAGCTTCACCCAGTGTCCAGATCACCGTCGACAGACAGACGTAAAGCAAACCGGAGCCAAACGGCAGCATTGCCAAGCCGATCGCCAGCAGCACACAACCGGCCAGCAGTTGCCGCCGTGCGCCCCAGCGCTCGCCCCAGTGCGTCAATGGAATTTGCAGCGCCACCACCAGCATCGCATTGAGCCCGAACTGCCAACCGATTGCTTCGGTGCTCAGGTGATAGTAGTCGCGCAGGTAGTTGCCCAGCGTGCTGTAGACCGTGTCGAAAGCCATCCCGAGCAACACCGCCGCCGCCAGTAGCCAGAGAAACGCGGTGTCGCGTAACGGCGCTCCAGTGCCTGTGCCCGCCTCGGCTACCTCGTCAGATTTCAGCACCGGCCGGCGCCAGGTGGTGCGCACAAACCAGAGCAACGCCAGCAGCGTCATCGCCGCACTGGCAAAAAACACCCAGCGAAAATCCGTCTGCGCCAACACCCCGCCGGCAATACCGGCGGCAGCCATGCCGAGGTTGCGCGCCACCCGGCTCAGAGCCTGGGCGCGGGGGCGCTGCGCAGGCTCGCAATACTCCATGATCAAGCGCTGGTGCAACGTACGAATCGCGCCATCGACGGTGCCGCTAAGCAACAGCAACCCGGCCAAGAGCGGCACCTGCGTCACCAGCCCGAGGAGGATCAGCACCCACATCGAAACGAAGAACAATGCCGCCGTCAGCCGCGCGGTGCGCACATGATCACTGAGCCAGCCACCGAGCATCGAGCCGATCAGCAAACCGCCGCCATACGTCGCCAGCAACCAGCCAACCGTCTCGATCGCCAGCCCCAGTTCCTGACGCAGATACAACGCCATGAACAGCTTGACCATGCTGCTCAGGCGATTGATGAACAGCAACGCGGCGAGTACCCAGGCCATCAGGCTGAAATAGCCGTCGAGACGTAGCAGGTGAATCAATCGACCCGTCATTCCGTTGACCTCTGAAAGCGGCTGGCGTGGAACCGGAACACTAACGGTCAACACTGCCGTTGTCGCGCATCAAAATGCCTGACACCAGAAAAACAGAGCCGCCCTACCCCCCCGTGTAGGAGCTGCCGAAGGCTGCGATCTGTTGACGTTGGTTTTTTTAAAGACAAGATCAAAAGATCGCAGCCTTCGGCAGCTCCTACAGGAAGTATTTTTGCTGCGGGTTATTGGCAGGCAATAAAAAACCCTCGAGGCTTTCGCTTCGAGGGCTTTGGGTACAGCGGTTCAGCGCTTAGTGATGCTCACGCGTCGCACGGAATTTCACGTCCGGCCAGCGCTCTTCCATCAACGCCAGGTTAACCCGCGTCGGGGCGAGGTAGGTCAGGTGACCGCCGCCGTCGACCGCAAGGTTTTCCACTGCCTTGTTGGAGAATTCTTCGAGCTTCTTCTTGTCGCCGCATTCGATCCAGCGCGCGGAGTACACGGTGATTGGCTCGTAGGAGCACTCGACCTTGTATTCCTCTTTCAAACGGCTGGCGACCACGTCGAACTGCAGCACACCGACGGCGCCGAGGATGATGTCGTTGCTGCGCTCCGGGAAGAACACCTGCGTTGCGCCTTCTTCGGCCAGCTGTTGCAGGCCCTGACGCAGTTGCTTGGATTTCAGCGGATCGCGCAGACGAACGCGACGGAACAGTTCCGGGGCGAAGTGCGGGATGCCGGTGAAACCGAGGGTTTCGCCTTCGCTGAAGGTGTCGCCGATCTGGATGGTGCCGTGATTGTGCAGACCGATGATGTCGCCGGCGAAGGCTTCTTCCAGTTGCTCACGCTCGGAGGAGAAGAACGTCAGGGCGTCGCCGATGCGCACGTCCTTGCCGGTGCGCACGTGGCGCATCTTCATGCCTTTTTCGTACTTGCCGGAGCAAATGCGCATGAAGGCGATACGGTCGCGGTGCTTCGGGTCCATGTTCGCCTGGATCTTGAAGATGAAGCCGGAGAACTTCTCTTCGATCGGCTCAACGGTACGTTCGTTGGCCACACGGGCCAGCGGACGCGGCGCCCAATCAACGACGGCGTCGAGTACGTGGTCAACACCGAAGTTGCCCAGTGCGGTACCGAAGAACACCGGGGTCAGCTGACCGTCGAGGAATTCCTGCTGGTTGAATTCGTGGCAGGCGCCCTGAACCAGCTCAAGCTGCTCGATGAAACGCTCGTACTCGTCGCCCAGGTGCGCGCGGGCTTCGTCGGAGTCGAGTTTCTCGATGATCTTGGTTTCGGTGCGTTCGTGACCATGACCGGCGGTGTAGACAATGATGTAGTCGTCGGCCAGGTGGTACACGCCTTTGAAGTCGCGGTAGCAACCGATCGGCCAGGTGATCGGCGCGGCTTTGATCTTCAGAACGGCTTCGATTTCGTCGAGCAGTTCGATCGGGTCGCGGATGTCACGGTCGAGTTTGTTGATGAAGCTGACGATCGGCGTGTCACGCAGACGGCAGACGTCCATCAGCGCAATGGTCCGTGGCTCGACACCTTTACCGCCGTCGAGAACCATCAATGCCGAGTCGACCGCCGTCAGGGTGCGGTAGGTATCTTCGGAGAAGTCTTCGTGGCCCGGGGTGTCGAGCAGGTTGATCATGTGTTCGCGATACGGGAACTGCATGACCGACGTGGTAATGGAAATACCCCGCTGCTTCTCCATCTCCATCCAGTCGGATGTCGCATGGCGATCGGATTTACGGGATTTCACCGTACCGGCCACTGCAATCGCCTTGCCCATCAACAGGAGCTTTTCGGTGATCGTGGTTTTACCGGCATCGGGGTGGGAAATAATGGCGAAAGTGCGGCGTTTCGCGACTTCGGCGGCCTGGTTGGTCATGGGAAATCGCCTGGCGGTGATTCAAAAAAGGGCGGCGAGTATAGCTTAAAAAGTAACCGCCAAACCACCGTCCCTCGGACCCGCAAAACCCCGCAGGAGCTGCCGCAGGCTGCGATCTTTTGATCTGTTGATTCAGAGCAAAGTCAAAAGATCGCAGCCTTCGGCAGCTCCTACGGGTGGCCAGATGGCATCTGATGTGGGAACCTTTTAAAGCACGGAGACGTCCATCCCCTGTTACGAATTTTCGTCAGGGGCTGAAAAATCAGCAAGTTAGCCTGACGAGGCTGCGCTCATGGCTCGCTTTCAGACCGCTTTTTGCCGGTGCTGAGGGAGCTGCTTCTCGCGAACGTTTATTCCCGGCAGCCATGTATGGCATGCCACACGGGAGAGCGTTCGCCGACTACAAAAAAAGGAGTCCGCCTGTGGCTATCCGCTATGGCAAAGGGCTGATGGGAGGTGCGGTGGTGATCGCGCTCCTGGCCCTGCTGGTCCACTGGATCGGCATCAACACGATCGAACACTACCGCGACGATTTGTTGTTTTACCTGCAAGCTCACCTGATTCTCGTCCTCGCTTCAATGCTGGCTGCCCTTGTCGTGGGCATCCCCGCCGGCATCTTCCTCAGTCGCCCGACCATGGTCGGCCGCGCTGAACGCTTCATGCAGATCTTCAATATCGGTAACACCGTGCCTCCGTTGGCCGTGCTCGCGATTGCCCTGGGCATCCTCGGCATCGGCAGTGGCCCGGCGATCTTCGCTTTGTTCCTCGCTTCCCTGTTGCCGATCGTACGCAACACCTACGAAGGCCTGAAAAATGTCCAAGGCTCGCTGAAAGAAGCGGCCGTCGGCATCGGCATGACGCCGCGCCAAGTGCTGTGGAAAGTCGAATTGCCCAACGCCGTGCCGATCATTGTCGGTGGTGTGCGCGTGGCCTTGGCGATCAACGTCGGCACCGCGCCGCTGGCCTTCCTGATCGGTGCCAACAGCCTCGGCAGCCTGATCTTCCCTGGCATCGCCCTGAACAATCAGCCGCAACTGCTGCTCGGCGCCGCGTGCACCGCGCTGCTGGCCTTGCTGCTCGATGGCGTCGTCACCCTCGCCAGCCGACTCTGGCTGGAACGCGGTTTGCGCACGTCTTAAGGCTTTTGCGAAGGAGTATTTATGAAACGATTTAGTTCGACTCTGGGATTGATAGCGGGCTGCATCCTGCTGTTCGCAGGCGTCGCCCAAGCCGCTGAAAAACCGGTTATCCGCCTCGGCGCCCGGGTGTTTACCGAGCAGACCCTGCTCGCCGAAATCACCGCGCAGTACCTGCGCAGCAAAGGTTACGACGCGCAGATCACCGGTGGTCTGGGCAGCAACCTCGCCCGCAGCGCCCATGAAAGCGGACAACTGGACATGCTTTGGGAATACACCGGCGTGTCGCTGGTGGCTTACAACCATGTCACCGAGAAACTCGACAGCGCCCAGTCCTACGCCCGAGTGAAAGAACTCGACGCGAAGAAAGGCCTGATCTGGCTGACACCGTCGAAATTCAGCAACACCTACGCCCTCGCCCTCCCTAAAAAGGTCGCTGAGCAATATCCGCAGATCAACAACATCAGCCAGTTGAACGAAGTGCTGCGCGCCGAGGCCAAGACCAATCATCTGGTGGCGCTGGACACCGAGTTCGCCAACCGCTCCGACGGCCTGATCGGCATGGTCGATCTCTACGGCATGAACCTGACCCGCAACAACATCCGCCAGATGGACGCGGGGCTGGTCTACACCGCGCTGCGCAACGGCCAGGTGTTCGCCGGTCTGGTCTACACCACGGACGGTCGCCTCAACGCCTTCGGCCTGAAGTTGCTGGAAGACGACAAGCATTACTTCCCCGACTACACCGCCGCACCCGTGGTACGTCAGGCCTATCTCGACGCGCACCCGCGACTGGCCGAACAACTCAAACCGCTGGCCGAACTGTTCGACGACGAAACCATGCGCCAGCTCAACGCGCGGGTCGATGTCGATCACGAAAGCCCATCGAAAGTTGCCGCCGATTTCCTGCGCCAACATCCGTTGAATTAAGAGAGGAGAAGTCATGGAATTCCTGAACGCCTTTTCCCATCTCGACTGGCAGCAGGTGATGCACCTGACCTGGCAGCACATCACCCTCGTCGGCATCGCCGTGACCCTGGCAATTGTCGTTGGCGTGCCGTTGGGCATTTTGATGACGCGGTTTCCGACCCTCGCCGGTCCCTTGCAAGCCAGCGCCACGGTGCTGCTGACCGTGCCGTCGATTGCCCTGTTCGGCCTGCTGCTGCCGTTCTATTCCAAGTTCGGCCAGGGCCTCGGCCCGATGCCGGCGATCACCGCTGTGTTCCTCTATTCGCTGCTGCCGATCATGCGCAACACCTACCTCGCCCTCACCAGCGTTGAACCGGGCATCCGTGAAGCCGCACGCGGCATCGGCATGACCTTCGGCCAACGCCTGCGCATGGTCGAATTGCCGATTGCGGTGCCAGTGATCCTCGCCGGCGTGCGCACCGCCGTGGTGATGAACATCGGCGTGATGACCATCGCCGCGACCATCGGCGCCGGTGGCCTCGGTGTGTTGATCCTCGCTTCCATCAGCCGCAGTGACATGTCGATGCTCATCGTCGGCGCGCTGCTGGTCAGTCTTCTGGCCATTTTCGCTGACCTGTTTCTCCAATGGCTGCAACGCTCGTTGACTCCAAAAGGACTGCTCAAATGATCGAACTTCAAAACCTCAGCAAAACTTTCCAAAGCAACGGCAAAGACGTCAAAGCCGTGGACTCGGTAAGCCTGACCGTCAATGAAGGCGAAATCTGTGTGTTCCTCGGGCCATCAGGCTGCGGCAAAAGCACCACGCTGAAGATGATCAACCGCCTGATCAAACCGACCTCGGGCAAGATCCTCATCAACGGCGAAGACACCACCGATCTCGACGAAGTGACCCTGCGTCGCAACATCGGTTACGTGATCCAGCAGATCGGTCTGTTCCCGAACATGACCATCGAAGAAAACATCGTTGTCGTGCCGAAACTGCTCGGCTGGGACAAACAGAAATGCCACGACCGCGCCCGCGAGTTGATGAGCATGATCAAGCTTGAGCCCAAGCAGTATCTGCATCGTTATCCCCGCGAACTGTCCGGTGGCCAGCAACAGCGCATCGGCGTGATCCGTGCACTGGCGGCGGACGCTCCGCTGCTGTTGATGGACGAACCGTTCGGTGCGGTCGACCCGATCAACCGCGAGATGATCCAGAACGAATTCTTCGAGATGCAACGCGCGCTGAACAAGACCGTGATCATGGTCAGCCACGACATCGACGAAGCGATCAAACTCGGCGACAAGATCGCGATCTTCCGCGCCGGCAAACTGTTGCAGATCGATCATCCGGACACGCTGCTGGCGCACCCGGCGGACGACTTTGTCAGCAACTTCGTCGGTCAGGACAGCACGCTCAAGCGGCTGCTGTTGGTGAAGGCAGAAGATGCGGCGGACAACGCGCCGTCAGTCAGCCCGGAAACCCCAGTGGCCGATGCGCTGGAATTGATGGACGAGCATGACCGTCGTTATGTCGTCGTCACCTGTGCCGATAACAAGGCGCTGGGGTATGTGCGTCGCCGTGATCTGCACCGTCAGACCGGCACTTGCGCGCAATTCCTGCGTGAGTTCAACGCCACGGCGGCATACGACGAGCATTTGCGCATCCTGCTGTCGCGGATGTACGAGTTCAATCGGTCGTGGTTGCCGGTGATGGATGCCGAACGGGTGTTCCTCGGTGAGGTCACGCAGGAGTCGATTGCGGCTTATCTGAGCTCGGGTCGTTCGCGTGGGATGAAGACCAGTATCGTTTCTCCGGCTGAAGCCGTGGTCGCCTAAAAACTCCAAACCTGTGGGAGCGAGCCTGCTCGCGAAAGCGGAATATCAGTCGATGTTGATGTCGACTGTGAAAAAGTCTTCGCGAGCAAGCTCGCTCCCACAGGATCCGGGTGATTTTTTATTCACTCATCAGGCGGAAATTAATCTCAACACCGCATAACCGCACAGCCTGTCTAAAACGACCTGCGAAACAGCCAAAACCCCCCTCACACCCTCCCCTCGCCGCCAACGTCGCCGATGTTGCCGCCATCACACTTACCCACGACTTAGCCGACATAATCCGCGAACGTGCAGGTATTTTTAACACTGGAAAATTCTCGGGGAACATCTGCCCGTCATCTCGGTCGGCTACAAAGAGTGCTGAACGCGACGCACGTCAGAAGCGTGCAAAAACGCGACATTTTTAGTTGATCTCAGGCCCCTCACGCCCTAAAGTTCGCGCCGAACGTCCATGCTGGAAACGATCCATCCGGCTCAAGTACTGACGACGAGACAGCAAGGCCAAGGGCTACGCCCCATGGCCTTTTTGCTTTCGGCGACATGCCTTGGGAAGTAGGCGAACCAAAGTGGGGATACGGAGGGCGTTCATTTGCACCCATTGATTAACTTAGTTTGCCAGTAGGAGTTCCCAGCATGTCGATCAATGTCGAAGACTATTTCGCGCGCGCCACTTTTGACAAAATGAAGGCGTTCGCCGACAAACAGGAAACCCCGTTCGTGGTGATCGACACCGCGATGATCAGCCAGGCTTACGATGACCTGCGCGCCGGTTTCGAATTCGCCAAGGTCTACTACGCGGTCAAGGCCAACCCGGCCGTCGAGATCATCGACCTGCTCAAAGACAAAGGCTCGAGCTTCGACATCGCGTCGATCTACGAGCTGGACAAGGTGATGGATCGCGGCGTTAGCGCCGACCGTATCAGCTACGGCAACACCATCAAGAAATCCAAGGACATCCGCTACTTCTATGAGAAGGGCGTGCGTCTGTTCTCCACCGACTCCGAAGCCGACCTGCGCAACATCGCCAAGGCTGCACCGGGTTCGAAAGTTTATGTGCGCATCCTCACCGAAGGCTCGACCACGGCTGACTGGCCACTGTCGCGCAAATTCGGCTGCCAGACCGACATGGCCATGGACCTGCTGATTCTCGCTCGCGATCTGGGTCTGGTGCCTTACGGCATCTCCTTCCACGTTGGCTCGCAACAGCGTGACATCAGCGTCTGGGACGCGGCGATCGCCAAGGTCAAAGTGATCTTCGAACGACTGAAAGAAGAAGACGGCATTCATCTGAAGCTGATCAACATGGGCGGTGGCTTCCCGGCCAACTACATCACCCGCACCAACAGCCTGGAAACCTACGCCGAAGAAATCATCCGTTTCCTCAAAGAAGACTTCGGTGATGACCTGCCGGAAATCATTCTGGAACCGGGCCGCTCGCTGATCGCCAACGCCGGTATTCTGGTCAGCGAAGTGGTATTGGTCGCACGCAAGTCGCGCACCGCCGTCGAGCGTTGGGTGTACACCGATGTGGGCAAGTTCTCCGGCCTGATCGAAACCATGGACGAAGCCATCAAGTTCCCGATCTGGACCGAAAAGAAAGGCGAGATGGAAGAAGTGGTGATCGCCGGCCCTACATGCGACAGCGCCGACATCATGTACGAAAACTACAAGTACGGTTTGCCGCTGAACCTGGCGATCGGTGATCGGTTGTACTGGTTGTCGACCGGGGCCTACACCACCAGTTACAGCGCGGTCGAATTCAATGGCTTCCCGCCGCTGAAGTCGTATTACGTGTGATCGGTATCGCTTGAAAAAAAAGGCCCATGATTGGGCCTTTTTTATTTTTTGAGCCAGTTTTCGAAGTGATTCAACATCTGCAAAAGCTCTTGCGCCCCTGCCAGAGCTGATTCGTTCTTGAAGTTCAGCATGCCCATGGTGGTCATGTTTTCAGTTTGCGAGAGTTCATTGCCCAAGCCTGTCGCGCGCAGGGTGATCTCCTTGACGAACACGCCCATTTGAGTATTCAACAGTACAAAATCGTTGAACAGCCGCGCCACATCGGCTTGATACTCCCTCGCCCTGATTGAAGGCTCTGCAGAAGAGTAAGCAATGTCCCAGGCAGGCATCGTGACAGCATTCTTGAATAGCTCTTGCGCGACAGTCGGTTGCGAATGACACGCACACGACGGCGAATCCATGATTCGTAAAAATGCCGCATTCAATCCGAATATGGCCTCACCCATCGTGTCGATCATGCCATGCGTCGGCGTTGTCTCTCCGCTCAGACTCCAGAAGCGGCGCCCCAACTCTTGGACCAGAGATCTCACGCTGTTGGGCGGATTTCCACCCCAGTTCGTCGAGCGATAGAGGCTGTAAATTCTGCAGTCGACTTGAGCGAGAGGCTCGCTTCTGGAGCTCCTCTGCGTTATTTCCAAAGATTCGCGTCGAAATGTCGTCAGATCATCGACGTAACGACTGACCAGAGTTCTTATATTTCCAACACGCTTCCAGTGCCCTTGCAGGGTTTCCTCATAAAAGGGCACGCGGTTCAGGCGCGTATCCCAAGACAAGGCAGCTCGTTGGTGGCCGCTTTGCCTGCGTGCTTCAAATACCTGTGGGGACTTGTCAAACGTCGCTACCAACATGCCGAGCCAGCGGCTATAGCGGTCGAACACGCGTCGTTGCTGCGTAGAAAACTCATAGTTCATTGAACCTATTCCCTATGCAGGAGGTGGAAGTCTGAACGCCCACCTCCTCATCTCCTGGTTATTGAGAAATGGTCTTCAGAAAGGCAACGGCCTCGGCGATTTTTGCAATGGCCTTGTCCGCACGATCTTCCACCGGCAATGCAGTGTCCTGACTGAAATCGAGCGAGAGCAGTTCGAAGTCATCAACCAGATTGGCGAATTCAGAGGCGTACTTCGATCGCTCATCGTCGAGTTCGTCCAGTGTATTGACCAGCTCAATGCGCCCGGCAATGCGGGCCATATCGCTGTCGTGTTTTTGCAATTGCGCGCGCAGTTCAAGCGCTCTTTCGTTGAGCCTGCGATGGGCGGCCAGCATGTTCAGAAAGGAGATGGTCTCCCCAATACCGGCAATCAACTTCTTCAAGGTATCGATAGCCAACAGGGCGATTTGGACCTGCGGCGGAGCCAGACCGAGCGCCTTGAGACTATCGAGCGACAATCGGGCTTCCGCACCGATTTTTTCGATGCCGGCTTTGGTGATCAGATCGATCGCTTCCGAGACAGACTTCATTTCGGTAACGAGTTTTGCCAGTTTATCCTCGGAGACGCTCTTGAGTTCCTCAGTGTCCGCTAGTTCACTGGCCAGGGTAATCAGATGTCCCGCCGTGGCGTTACGATCATAGGGTGCGCCAAAACTCTTGTGGATACTTTGGAAATCCTGAGTTTGCGATTTGACTTTAGCGGAGAGGTCTTTGAGTTCCGCCTCCATATCTTCACGCACCTCCTCCGCATCTTCGGGGGAGCCAAGTTCCGCCTGATAGGATTTCAGTTTTCTTTCGGCGTTGACCATGTTGATACTGATTTTCTGAGCTTTGTCACGCAACTCGAAAGTAGTCTTGCCCACTGCCAGCGCCACACCATTCATGGAGCCAACAATGCCCGGCATGTAATCGAATTGCTCGTGAAGCATCTGCACAGAAGTGTTCAGTTGCTGCACCGAAGCATTGTGCCCGCGCAGCTTGCCCATATTGAACACTGGCTGAGCGGCGCTGATTGATAAACCATACATTGCTGTTCGACTCCGAATTCCAAGATTATTTTTTTCGTACTCCTTATCGGCCTCTGCAAACACCGCAAGCAACTGATCGGCACTGGATTTGATCTGCTCCCAAGGTGCGACGATATCGATGATCTGATTCTTGAACCGTCGCAACGACGCGGCCTCGTCGATTTTTGCGACCTCAGCAATAGAGCCGCTTACATAATCACTGAGTGCGTTCCAGACCAGCATGAGATTCTGGGTGGCCACTTCGGCTTCGATCGCGACATAACTCAGGTTTTGAAGATCGTCGCGGACCTTGTTTAAAGAGCTCAGCGTTTGATTCCTGCTGGCCATCTTCTGGTTATCTGCTTGCTGCAGCAGCTTCAATGCATTGCGTTCACGGCGTATCTGTTCTGCCTTGACGCCTTGATAGATGCCCATCACCAAGCCGCCGATATTCAAGGTTGCCGCAGCCTTGATTGCTTCCTGAACAAGCTTTTCGTACTGCTTGTTCAACTCATCGATTCCAGCAGAACGCTGATCCATTTGCCCCTGCAGCGCTTTGATATCGGCCGCGTAGGTATTCCTCGAAACGAACTCCAGGCGCAGCTTGATTTCCGGCAGGACGGTTTCACGCATATCGATGCCGAAGCTGTCCAGTTCCCCACGGACTTGTTGAGCTTTCTGGTGACAAACCCGGATCTTGCTCAAAAGATCATTCAAATAGCTGCGGATGTCCGTGACATCACCCGGTGCCAGTTCAAGATCAGGAAGTCCCGGAATCTGCCGTTGAAGTTTCAGATATTCTTCAACGGAGGAAATATCATGTTCATCAAGATACTTCGAAACTTTCAACTCTTCATAGACTTCGACAATGGCAGTACCGGTGCGAATAATACTGCCGGCAAATATCTTCAGATCGGTTCCCGTCAGCATGATTTTCTCGCGCAAGGGCGACCAGCGGCGCGCATGCTGATAAGTCATGCTGAAGGTGCGCAGAAAATCGCGGGCAGTACGCCCTGTGCCGCCGTCATCACCGGCACCATAGTTCAAATAGGCAGTGACATCGTTCAGTTGAATCGGCAGGGACAAGCCCAGAGTTTCATATTTCCTGAGGCTGATGATTTGTTCTTTCGTCAGCTGTATGCCGGTTTCCCGGTTGTACTCCTCACCCTCACCCAAAGAGGCACTCACAAAAATCATTGGGGCTTTGGTGGCGGCTTCGACCACCTTGCTATTTAACACTTGTACCATCAAGAGACTCCTTGTCTTCTTCGAGTTCCAATATTGATTATTTATTCACGACATTGACCTGATCATTCCATATGCGAATCAATCAACGCCACAACCAACTTATTACGAACAACAACACCACACAACCCATAAAATATTAAAAGAAAATACTCTCACAAACACTTAATTCAAAAAAAACCCAAAAAAGAATAACAAACAACAAACAACAAACAACAAGTCACACTCAATTCATACACCTACAGCACAAACAGCTTTAACCCAAGGACTCAAACACAAGTTCAAAGAATTTAACGTGCAACCGGAATTGATCGGTCTGAATGCTGCCGTCAACGACCTCGATCTAACGGCGGCCAACAGCATAAATTCGGCGATTACCGCCCTGGATACCGACGAACTGAGTGAAAGTCTGCAAGCCTTGGCCAATCTGAAGGTCGATGAGTCGAACGCTCAGGCTGAAAATACACGCAAGCTCTATTCGCCGCCGAGGGCTGATAGTCGCTGACGGTACTCAGCGCCCATGGTGCGTATCTGTCGATGCGCAGATGCAAGCAGCGACTCGCTGCTGACCTGCAGGAACTTCGCATTACCGATCACCAGCGCCTTGGCGAGCCATTGCAGTGCTTCTTCGATTCGCCCCGTTTCGGCCAGGATTGCTGCATGACTGAACTGTCCGCGAAAATCCCCGCCCTCAGCCGAACGTCGATACCAATCGTGTGCCGCTGTCCGATCCATCGGGCACGCCCGCCCCTCCTCCAGATAACGTCCGAGCAGATTCATCGATTTGGCGTGCCCGACTTCAGCGGCGCGTCGATACAGGGCGAGGGCCTGAGGTTGGTCCTCAGACACACCGCGACCGGTGGCCAACAGATTCGCCAGGTTGTACATCGCCCAATCCAGCCCGGCCTCGGCAGCTATTCGATAATGCGCTGCCGCAACCACAGCATCCGCCGCGCAACCCCAACCATGTTCATGACAACGACCCAGCATGTTGCGCGCCATCAGATGGCCGCGCCCGGCCGCGATGCCAAACCAGCGCAGCGCCAGCGCCTGATCCTGCGCGATGCCTTGGCCATCCAGCAGAATCTGTCCGAGTAACGCTTGCGCTTCGACAACGCCTTCACCCGCTGCGAGCAGAATCGCCTGTGCCGCGCGAGCCGGGCTTTCTTCGAGCATCGCGCTGAGTTGCGCGCCGTCGAGGACTTCCTCACGACGAATCTGAAAACTCATACCTCGACCCAGCGACGCAACAGGTTGTGATAGGTGCCGGTGAGGCGAATCAGCGACGGATGATCGGGCAGGTCGTGCGTGAGTTGCTGGATCGCGCCGTCCATCTCGAACAGCAGCGCGCGCTGACTGTCTTCGCGCACCAGACTTTGTGTCCAGAAGAACGACGCATAGCGCGCGCCGCGAGTAACCGCGTTGACCTTGTGCAGGCTGGTGCCGGGGTACAAGACCATGTCGCCGGCGGGCAATTTCACTTGTTGGGTGCCGTAAGTGTCCTGGATTTCCAGTTCGCCGCCGTCGTAATCCTCAGGTTCGCTGAAGAACAGGGTGGCCGACAGATCGGTGCGCACGCGCTCGATGCTGCCCTTGGGCTGGCGCACGGCGTTGTCGATATGGAAGTCGAAGCTGCCGCCTGCCGTGTAACAGTTCACTAACGGCGGGAAGACTTTATGCGGCAACGCGGCGGACATGAACAACGGATTTTTCCATAGCCGCTCAAGCATCGCCGCACCGATTTCCTTGGCCAGCGGATGGCCTTCAGGCAATTGCAAATTGTGCTTGGCCTTGGCCGACTGAAAGCCAGCGGTGATCTTGCCATCGGCCCAATCTGCCTGCTCCAGTGCCTGGCGAATGCGCTGCACCTCGTCTTTCGCGAACAGTGCGGGGATGTGCAGCAGCATGGCGATGTCACCTGATGGCAAAGAGGCGGCAATGGTATTGATTCTTATTGGCCGTGTAAAACCCGAGAGACGAATGAACTGGCAAAAACCGTAAGGTTAAATTGTAAAGAATGTAAATTCAGTGCAGTTAGCAATGTTTCGCAATTGATACGAATACCTGTTTACCCTATATTCCGCCGCCTCAAATCCTTGGGGAGGGGAATTACAATGGCACGTCAACAAGCACAATTACCGGTCAGTTCACCACGTTTGCTCGCCTCGGCTATTGGCGTAGCGATAACCGCCGGCTCCGCCGGGCACATGGTCTTCGCTGCCGAAAAAACCGACAGCAAAGCCTCCGGCAATGCCATCGCCCTGGACGCCACCGCCATCAACGGCGAAGCGCAGGACCCAACGTCCTACCAGGTCGAGAAAGCCTCCTCGCCCAAGTACACCGCACCGCTGGTCGACACACCGCGTTCGGTGACGGTTATTCCGCAACAAGTCTTGAAAGACACTGGCGCCCTGAACATGCAGGACGCGCTGCGTACCGTACCGGGCATCACGTTCGGCGCCGGTGAAGGCGGCAACCCGCAGGGCGACCGTCCGTTCATTCGCGGTTTCGACGCGCAGGGCGACACCTACCTCGACGGCGTGCGCGACACCGGTTCGCAGAGCCGCGAGATCTTCGCCGTAGAAAACATTGAAGTCAGCAAGGGCCCGAACTCCGCCATCGGCGGTCGTGGCGCGGCAGGCGGCAGCATCAACCTGGTGAGCAAGAAAGCGCACCTGGGCAACTCGTTCGACGGTGGCTTCACCTGGGGTTCCGACCAAACCCAGCGCTACACCCTCGACGGCAACTACCAGTTCAGCGACACCGCTGCTGGCCGTCTGAACCTGATGAGCCACGAGAGCAACGTCGCCGGTCGCGACAAGGTCGATTACGACCGCTGGGGTATCGCCCCGTCCCTCGCGTTTGGCCTGGGTACCGACACCCGCGTCAACCTCGACTACTACCATCTCGAAAGCAACGACACCCCGGATTCGGGCATCCCTTACACCATCCCGACCGGCGGCTCGGCGGCACGTACCAAGTCCAATCCGGACAAGCCTTACGCCGGTGGCGACCACAGCAATTTCTACGGTCTGGATCGCGATTTCCGCAAGGGTCGTACCGACACCGCGACCTTCGCCATCGAGCATGACCTGAGCGACTCGCTGACGATCAAGAACACCCTGCGTCACGGCACCAGCATGCAGGATTACATCCTGACTCAACCGGACGACAGCAAGGGCAACGTCAACAACGGCAGCGTCTGGCGTCGTGCCAACACTCGGGTGAGCAACACCGAGACCACCACCAACCAGACCGATCTGTTCGGCAATTTCTACGTGGCTGGCTTCAAGAACAGCTTCTCCACGGGCGTCGAGTACACCCGTGAGGAAAGCCAGAAGTCCTCGTACAACGTCAACACCGACACCACGCCGCGCACCAGCGCCGTGACCACCAACTGCAACCCGGGCCTGATCGGCGCAGCCAGTGGCTACAACTGCACCTCGCTGTCGAACCCGAACCCGAACGATCCGTGGAACGGGGCGATCTCGCGCAACTACGCCGGCACCGACACTCAGGCCGACACTTACGCACTGTACGTGTTCGACACCCTGGAGTTGAACCAGCAATGGCTGCTGAACATGGGTCTGCGTTACGACCACTTCGACACCGACTACAAGAGCTACAACAACGCTGGCAACACCACCTCCAAAGGGGCTGACACCAGCGAGTTCGTCACCGGTCAGTTCGGCGTCGTCTACAAGCCTGCGGAAAACGGCAGCATCTACGCTTCCTACGCCACCTCGGCCACCCCGCCGGGCAGCACCTTGGGCGAAGGCATGGACGGCAACCCGTTGGGCGGCACTCCGGATCGCAACGGCAACCTGCTGAGCAGCGACATGGAGCCGGAAACCACCAAGAACTACGAGATCGGTACCAAGTGGGATCTGCTCAACGATCGCCTGTCGCTGACCGCTGACATCTTCCGCACCGAGAAAGAAAACGCTCGTGTGCAAGTCGATACGACTTCCTACGAAAACGCCGGCAAAACCCGCGTGCAAGGTGTCGAACTGTCGGCCAGCGGCAAGATCACCGACAAGTGGCAAGTGTTCGCCGGTTACGCCTACATGGACAGCGAACAAGTCGACGGCGGTCCACTGGGCCGGGCCAACGATGGCAATGAACTGCCTAACACGCCGAAAAACAGCGCCAGCCTGTGGACCACTTACCAGGTCACGCCGAAGCTGACCATCGGCGGCGGTGCGTTCTACGTTGACGACGTATTCGGCAGCGTGGCCAACACCACCATGGTCGATTCGTATGTTCGTTACGACGCGATGGCGGCCTACAAGCTGAGCAAGAACGTCGACCTGCAACTCAACGTGCAGAACCTGACCAACGAAACCTACTACGACAAAGCCTTCTCGACCCACTTCGCCAACCAGGCGGCGGGCCGTACGGCGCTGTTGAGCACCAATTTCCACTTCTGATCCTGTAGGAGCTGCGGCACGCTGCGATCTGTTGATCTTGATCTTTAAAAGCAAAATCAAAAGATCGCAGCCTTCGGCAGCTCCTACAAAAACAGTGGGCCCCGTTCATTCAGTTGGCGGGGCTTTTCTGCGTAATAAAGAACGCTTCTCGATAACCCACGGCATAATGCGCGCCGTGAAGACTATTTTCGAACGGACGGCGAGTGACGTGTTGAAGAAAACCCTGTTCCAGTTGCACTGGTTTTTTGGCATCACCGCAGGGCTGGTGCTGGCCCTGATGGGCATCACCGGCGCGACCTATTCGTTTCAGGACGAAATCCTGCGGGCGCTGAACCCGTCCGTGTTGCAAGTGGAGAAACAGGTTGCCGGGGTACTGCCTCCGGTGGAGCTGGTGGAGCGCATCGAAGCCACCTCGGGCAAGACCGTGTCGATGCTCTGGGTCGAGACCGACAGCGGCAACGCCGCGCGCGTCTACTTCACGCCGCCCAAGGGCGAACGTCGCGGCGAGATGCGCTACTTCGATCCGTACACCGGCGAGTTCATGGGCGATGCCGTCGGCCAGGATTTCTTCGGCCTGATGCTGCAACTGCACCGCTTCCTCGCGATGGGCGATACCGGCCGCAACATCACCGGCGCCTGCACCCTGATTCTGCTGTTCTTCTGCCTCTCCGGCCTGTACCTGCGCTGGCCGCGTCAGTGGAACAGCTGGCGCGCGTGGCTGACGCTGGACTGGAAGAAAAACGGTCGTGCGTTCAATTGGGATCTGCACTCGGTGGCTGGCACCTGGTGCCTGCTGGTCTATCTGCTGCTGGCGTTGACCGGGTTGTCGTGGTCGTACGAGTGGTACAACAAGGGCCTGACCAAACTGCTTTCCGACGCACCGCAAAACGAACGTGTACGCGGCGGTCGCGGACCAGCGCCGGAAGGCCCGGCGCCAACTGCCGATTACGCGGCGATGTGGAGCAGCATCTACAGCGCCGCCGGCCCGGGCCTGTCTGCCTACAACATCCGCATGCCGCCAGTCGCCGGCCAACCGGCGACGGTGTTCTACCTGCTCGACAGCTCGCCGCATGATCGCGCGTTGAACCAGATCACCCTCGACCCGGCCACCGGCATCGTCAAACGCGTCGACCGCTACGCCGACAAGAGCGTCAAGGCGCAACTGCTGACCAGTATTTATGCGCTGCACGTCGGCAGCTATTTCGGCCTCGTCGGACGGATCATCATCACGATCGCTGCGGTGTGCATGCCGCTGTTTTTCATCACCGGATGGCTGCTATACCTCGATCGCCGACGCAAGAAAAAGCACATCAAGGACGCGCGCAAAGGTCTCGAACAACCGGCCGGTGATGCTTCAGCGTGGCTGATCGGTTTCGCCAGCCAGAGCGGTTTTGCCGAACAATTGGCGTGGCAGACTGCCGGGCAATTGCAGGCCGCCGGATTGCCGGTGAAAGTGCAGCCGCTGGCGAATGTCAGCGAGCAGGATCTGCGTGAATCGAACAACGCGCTGTTTGTGGTCAGCACCTTTGGCGACGGCGAAGCACCGGACAGCGCCCGTGGTTTCGAGCGCAAAGTGCTGGGCAAAGCCTCGACACTGGAAAGCCTGAACTACGCGGTGCTCGGTCTCGGCGATCGTCAATATCAGTACTTCTGCGGCTTCGCCAAACGCCTGCATCAATGGTTGAGCGAACACGGCGGCAAGACCTTGTTTGCCCCCGTAGAAGTCGACAGCGGCGATCCATACGCATTGCGCCACTGGCAAACGCAACTGGGCCTGCTCACCGGACAAGCGCCAGTCGATACCTGGCAAGCGCCGAGCTACGACAACTGGACGCTGACCCGCCGCGAACTGATGAACCCGGACAGCAGCGGTTCGCCGGTTTACCTGTTGGGCCTGAGCGCACCGAACACCAGCAGCTGGCTGGCCGGTGATCTGGTCGAAGTGCTGCCGCGCAACTGCCCGTGGGCCATCGAACATTTCCTCGACGGCCTCGGCATTCGTGGCGAAACCTCGGTGAAAATCAATGGCCTCGACGAGCCGCTGGAAGTCGCACTGGCTTCGCGTCAGTTACCGGAACACCGCGCACATCTGGTCGGTCTGCACGCGCAGGCGCTGGTCGATGCGATGGTGCCACTGGCGATGCGCGAATACTCGATCGCCTCGATTGCCGCCGACGGTGTGCTGGAGTTGATCGTGCGTCAGGAACAACACGCCGATGGCACGCTTGGCATCGGTTCTGGCTGGTTGACCGAACACGCGCCAGTGGGCGGCAGTATCAGCCTGCGCGTGCGCCGCAACAGTGGATTCCACCTGCCAAACACGCCGGTGCCGATGATTCTGTTGGGCAACGGCACCGGTCTGGCCGGGCTGCGCAGCCTGCTCAAGGCGCGGATTGCCGATGGTCAGCAGCGTCAGTGGTTGCTGTTTGGTGAGCGTAATCGTGAGCACGATTTCCTTTGCCGTGCGGAGCTGGAAGAGTGGTTGGTCAATGGTGATCTGGCGCGACTCGATCTGGCGTTTTCGCGGGATCAGGCCGAGAAGATTTACGTGCAGGATCGCCTGCGTGAGTCGGCGGCTGAATTGAAGAAATGGCTGGCGGACGGTGCGGTGATCTACATCTGCGGCAGCCTACAGGGGATGGCCTCGGGGGTTGATCAGGTGCTTAACGACATTCTCGGGCTAGCCGAAGTGGAGCGGTTGATCGAGCAGGGTCGATATCGGCGTGATGTCTATTAAGAGCCCCTCACCCTAACCCTCTCCCGTAGGGAGAGGGGACTGATTGGGGGAGATTCACGCAATACGCCGACCTGAACGTGCTTCACCGAATCCATAATCGAGAAAGGCTTTGTATCCAATCTCATAATCGACACGGTCTTTCAGGTCGACGTACCTCTTCAGACACCTCGGTCGGCCCCCTCTCGCTCGGGGAGAGGGCTGGGGTGAGGGTCGCTCCTGATCTTCAAACCGGCTGCAATTTTTTCTCAAAAACCGCCACCCCATTCAAATCGCGCAACACCACACTCATCTCCCCGCTCTGCCCTTCGATATTCACCTCGCCAAAAAACTGGAAACCGGCAAACGGTGACGCGTTCTGCGTCGGCGGCGCCTTCTCGAAAACCACCTCCGGGCCAAAGGTTTTATCCAGTGGATTCGGCCCGAAACTGCCAGCGTTCAACGGCCCCGCGACAAACTCCCAGAACGGTTCGAAATCCTGAAACGCCGCACGGTCCGGGTGATAGTGATGCGCTGCGCAGTAATGCACATCGGCCGTAAGGAAGACGAAATTGCGCACCTGCTGCGCGCGCAGGAATCCGAGCAACTCAGCGATTTCCAGTTCGCGCCCCTGCGCAGGTCCGGGGTCCCCGTTGGCCACCGCTTCCCAGCGCGCGACACCCGGGCTGACCTCGCCATCCGGAACGCCAAGGCCAATCGGCATGTCGGCGGCGATGACCTTCCACTGGGCTTTGGAATGCTTCAAGCCACGCTTGAGCCAGTCCAGTTGTTCACGCCCCAGGAACGGTTTCGCCGCGCCGAGGTTGTCGTCATTGGCGCCGCGATAACTGCGCATGTCGAGCACGAAGACATCGAGCATCGGCCCGTAACTCAGCTTGCGATAAATCCGTCCGCCACCGTCGGCGGCTTGCAGGCGCATCGGTGAATACTCCAGCCAGGCTTTTCGCGCACGTCCGACCAGGGTGTGGATATCTTTTTCCTGATAACGCTCGTCGAGCTGCTTGCCCGGCGACCAGTTGTTGACCACCTCATGGTCGTCCCACTGCCAGATCTGCGGCACTTCGGCGTTGAAGCGGCGGATGTTTTCATCCATCAGGTTGTAGCGGTAGTTGCCGCGATAGTCGTCGAGGGTCTGCGCGACTTTGCTCTTGGCTTCGGTGGTGAGGTTGCGCCAGATGCGCCCGCCTTCGGTGGTGAGCTGAGCAGGCACCGGGCCGTCCGCATAGATGGTGTCGCCGCTGTGGATAAAAAAGTCAGGCAGGCGCAGGCGCATGGCTTCGTAGATGCGCATGCCGCCGATGTCCGGGTTGATGCCGAAGCCCTGACCGACGGTGTCGCCGCTCCAGACGAAACGCAGATTGCGTTGCGCCGTCGGTGCGCTGCGCAGGTGGCCCAGCCACGGTTCACTGGCGACACCGGTACGGGCGTCCTTGAAATACACGCGATAGAAAATCGCCTGATCGGCGGGCAGTCCGCTGAGTTCAACACGGGCGGTGAAATCGCTGCGGGCATCGGCGAGCGCCGAGACCTGCCGGCGTGGATTGCGGAACTGGCTGCGGGTGTCCCACTCGACCACCATATGCGCCGGGCGATCGCTGCGACTCCAGATCATCGCGCGATCCCCTTGCAGGTCGCCGGACTGCACGCCATCGGTCAGTTGCGGCCGATCCTTGACCGAAGCAATCACCGCTGGCGCCAGGCCAGGCATCAGCAATCCGGCGCCGACAACCTGCATGACACGCCGACGACCGGGGTTGAAATCGCTCATGCTGTTCTCCCTGAAAAAAGGAAAACTTAAGCACGCCTGTATGACCCCGCAATGACACCCGACACACCACACACCACACACCACACAACCAATGTGGGAGCGAGCCTGCTCGCGAAAGCAGTATGCCCGTCAACATACATGTCCCTGGCAGATTGCATTCGCGAGCAGGCTCGCTCCCACAGGGGGTTTGTGGGGGCGGTCAGGCCTTGGTGGGTTCCAGGGCCAACTCGACGGCTTCCGGGCGTTTGACCGTCGCATAGACCACGGCGGTCAACAGACTCCCCGCGACAATCGCCAGCAGATACAGCAACGCGTGGTTGATCGCATTCGGAATCGCCAGCACAAACAAGCCACCGTGCGGCGCCATCAGCTTGCAGCCGAAATACATCGACAATGCACCGGTCAACGCCCCGCCGGCGATGCTTGCCGGGATCACCCGCAACGGGTCTTTCGCGGCGAACGGAATCGCCCCTTCGGAGATAAAGCACAACCCCAGCACCAGCGCCGCTTTACCGGCCTCGCGCTCGGTCTGGGCAAACTTGCGTCGGGCAATGAACGTGGCGATGCCAAGCCCGATTGGCGGCACCATGCCGGCCGCCATGGTCGCCGCCATCGGCGCATAACTCTGCGAGGCCAATAACCCCACCGAGAACGCATAGGCGGCTTTGTTGATCGGCCCGCCGAGGTCGACACACATCATGCCGCCGAGCAACACACCGAGCAGAATCGCGTTGGTGGTGCCCATGCTGTCGAGGAAATGCGTGAGCGCCGCGAGCATGCCCGCAACCGGTTTACCGACCACATAAATCATCACCAGCCCCGTGAACAGGCTGGCGAACAACGGGATGATCAGAATCGGTTTCAGCGCCTCAAGACTTTGCGGCAACGCGACATATCGACTGATCGCCTTCGCCGCATAACCGGCGATAAAACCGGCGACGATGCCACCGATAAACCCGGCGCCCAAGGTGCTCGCCAGCAAGCCACCGATCATCCCCGGCGCCAGGCCCGGACGGTCAGCAATCGAATAGGCGATGTAACCCGCCAGCAACGGCACCATCAGTTTGAACGCGGTCTCGCCACCGATCTGCATCAGCGCAGCGGCCAGCGTGCCTTCCTCCTTGAACGCGGTGATGCCGAACACGAATGACAACGCGATCATCAAGCCGCCCGCCACGACCATCGGCAGCATGAACGACACGCCGGTCAGCAGGTGTTTGTAGACGCCGGTCTTCTCTTGCCTGGCCGGTGCTTTGCCGTCGCCCGCCGCGCTTTCCACAACAGCTTCAGCCAAGGCTTTTTTCAGCGTCGCTTCGGACTGCTTCAAGGCGATGCCGGTGCCACAACGATAGATTTTTTTGCCGGCGAAACGCTCGGTGGCGACTTCAATGTCCGCCGCCAGCAACACCACGTCTGCCTCAGCAATCGCCGCTGCACTCAACGGGGTTTTCGCGCCCACCGAGCCTTGGGTTTCGACCTGCAGTTCATAGCCCAGACGCTTGGCGGTTTGCTGCAAGGCTTCGGCGGCCATGAAGGTGTGGGCGACACCGGTCGGGCACGCGGTGATGGCGACGATGCGTGGCGCACGCGCTGCATCGGCAACCGGTTCAGCCGCGCTGGCAACGTAAACTTCAGCCTCTTCAGCACCACGACGCAGCACTGCTTCAACATCCTGCAACGCCTGCGCCGGGGCAATCTGGAAAACCCGTTTGCCGACAAAGCGCGTCATGTCGACCGCACCCGTGGCGACCAACAAAACCCACTCCGCCGCCGCAATCGTCGCCGCCGACAACTCACGTTCCGGGTGCGCCGCATCGACCACTTCAACGCTGGTGCTCCAGCCCTGACGCTGCGCCGCCGCATCGAGCAAACGCGCGCACAGCACACTGGTGACCATGCCGTTCGGGCAAGCCGTAACAATGGCTAACTTCATGACAAACCCTCTTATTGTTCTGTCAGGGGGCGCACGCGCACGCCCTGTTCGAGCTGCGCCAGTTGCGCGCGGTCGTTGATGCCGAAACCGATCTGGGTCACCGCCATCGCGGCAATAGCAGTGGCGGTGCGCAGGGTTTGTTCAGGCGTGTCGGCGCTGAGCAAACCGTGGAGCATGCCGGCCAGCAACGAATCGCCGGCACCGACCGTGCTGGCGACGCTGACCTTCGGCGGCGTGGCGTGCAGCGCCGAACCGACGCTGAACCAATTCACACCGTCAGCACCGTGGGAGATCACCACGTGCTCGATGCCTTGCGCGTGCAATCGCGCCGCTGCCTGCGCTTCGGCGGCGTGAGAAACCACCTCGCAACCGAGCGCGTCAGCGAGTTCTTCAGTGTTCGGTTTGATCAGCCATGGACTGGCTTTCAACGCTTCGCGCAACGCTTCGCCGCTGGAGTCGAGGGCGACTTTCAAGCCGAGCTGATTGAGCCGTTCGATCAGTTCACGCAACCACTGCGCCGTGACCCCGCGCGGCAAACTGCCGGCGACTACAACCGCATCGTGCCCCGGTGCGATCTGCACCAGTCGATCGAGCAACGCCTGCTGCGCGCCGGCATCGACCACCGGCCCCGGGCCGTTGATGTCGGTGATGCGCCCACTCTGCTCGGCCACTTTAATGTTGCTGCGCGTCTCGCCCGGCACGCGGACGAACGCGTCGACAAAACCGCGCTTGGCGAACAGGGTTTCGAACGCTTGCAGGTTGTCTTCGCCGAGAAAGCCGCTGACCGTCACCTGATGGCCGAGGTCGGCAAGTACCTGCGCGACGTTCACGCCTTTGCCGGCGGCGTGGGTGTGCATCTCGTCACTGCGATTGACCTGACCGGCGTCCAGCCGTGCCAGCTCGACGGTGAGGTCGAGCGCCGGGTTGAGGGTCAGGGTGAGAATCTTGGCCATTACAGGGCCTCCACTAATGCGCGCACTTCGTTGGCGCTGCCCACGGCCAGGGCGTGTTGAGCAAGGGTTTGCGCCTGAGTCAGGCTGAGTTCGCGGATGCGTGCCTTGACTTCGGCAATGCTGCGCCCGGACACGCTGAGTTCATCGACACCGAGGCCGACCAACACCGGCACCGCCAGCGGATCCGCCGCCAGCTCGCCGCAGACGCCGACCCATTTGCCATGGGCATGGGCCGCGCGCACGGTGATGTCGATCAGTTGCAGCACCGCCGGGTGCAAGCCGTCGGCCTGCGCCGACAAGGTCGGGTGACCACGGTCGATGGCCAGGGTGTATTGCGTGAGGTCGTTGGTGCCGACGCTGAAGAAGTCGACCTCCTTGGCCAATACCGGCGCGAGCAACGCGGCGGACGGCACTTCGATCATGATCCCCAGTTGCAGATCGGCGACCGGAATTTCCAGACGCAAACGCTCGGTCATGTCGCGAGCCTGGCGCCATTCTTCGACGCTGCCAACCATCGGGAACATGATCCGCAGCGGACGGTTGTCCGCCGAACGCAGCAACGCGCGCAGTTGCGCTTCCATGATCTGCGGACGCTGCAAGGTCAGGCGAATGCCGCGCACGCCGAGGAACGGGTTTTCTTCCTTGGCGATCGGCCAATACGGCAGCGGTTTGTCGCCGCCGACATCCAGCGTGCGCACCACCAGCGGACGACCGCCGAGGCCATCGAGCACGCGACGGTATTCTGCTTCTTGCGTAGCCTCGTCCGGCGCTTGCGGATGGGCCATGAAAATCAGTTCGGTACGCAGCAGACCGATGCCTTCGGCGCCCTGCTCCACCGCGCTGATCACCCCGGCGCTTTCGCCGATATTGGCGAACACTTCGACCGCGTGACCGTCGGTGGTGTGTGCCGGTTGGTGGCGCTGTTCGGCGGCAAACTTCAAGCGTTGTTCGCGAGTGTCGCGTTCTTCGGTGGCGCGTTGCAGAGTCGCGGCATCAGCGTCGACATGCAGGCGACCGCGTTGACCGTCAAGCAGCAACGGAGTACCCGGCGCCAGCAACAACACCGCTGCGCCAGCGCCGACCAGCGCCGGAATCCCGAGGGCACGCGCAACGATAGCGCTGTGCGCGGTGGCGCCGCCACGTGCGGTGAGAATCCCCGCGACGCGCGCCGGGTCCAGCCGCGCGACGTCGGACGGGCCGACCTCGTCCATCACCAGAATGTACGGTTGCTCAGGTTCGCTCGGCGTCTGCACGCCACACAGTTGCGCGAGCACACGGCGGCCGACGTCACGCAGGTCCGCCGCACGCTCGGCGAGCAAGGCATCCTGCAGCGCTTCCTGTTGTTTCGCCGCTGCTTCGATCACCGCCATCCACGCTGCTTCCGCGCTTTCGCCTTGCTTGAGACGGGTGTCGACTTCGTCGGTGAGTTCCGGGTCGTCGAGCATTTCCTGGTGGGTGATGAAAATCTCGCGGATGGCTTTGGCTTTGCTGCGTTCGATCAAGCCCTGAATGTCACTGCGCACATCGCTGAGCGCTTGCTTGAGACGTTCGCGCTCGACGGCGGCGGACTCGCCACGCAACGGGTAATCGATGCTTTGCTGCACTTGAATATGCGCCGGACCGATGGCGATTCCGGGCGCTGCCGGGATCGCCTGCAACTGAGCGCCGGACGTCGGAGCGATCAGAACTTCGGCGATGTCGGCGATGACTTCGCGCTGATGACTTACCGCTGGCAGCGGCTCGACTTCTTCACCGAGGCCTTCTTCGATGGCGGCGAGCAAGGCCGGCAAGGCATCGGCGGCGATACTTGGTTCGGCGATCAGCTCAAGCACCTGACCGCGACGGGCGCCAAGGCTGAGCAATTTACTCAAACTCTTCACCGACACGGCGCTGTCCTGACCGTCGACGATGCGCACGCGAATCTCGCCGTCAAAACTCTTCGCCAGTTGCGCGAGGATCTTCGCCGGACGCGCGTGCAAGCCGTGGGCGTTGGCCAGCGCAATGCGCGCGCTCGGCCAGTCGGCGGGCAATTCACCACCGAGCACTTCGAGGACTTTGCGGCTGCTGGTAGCGCGGCCCAGTTCATGACCGCGACCTTCGATGAGCAACGCACACAGACGTTCGAGCAGCGCCTGATGCGCTTCGCCAAGGCTGGCCAGACAGAACAGTCCGCTGAGCGGCTGACCGAGGTAACGCATCGGTTTGTCTGGCGTGACGAATGCCAAGCCCGGGCGCTTCACGGTTTGCTCGCTGTGCAACCACCACAAACCATCGCCCAGCGGCAGCGCTTCGACCTGTTGCAGCACCGCAGAGAAACCGTTGCTCACACAATCGGCCTGGCGCAGCAGACGCGCGCCACGCCAGACCAGTTCTTCGAAGTCGTCGGCCGAGACGCCGAGGCCGATCATCTGTGCATCCAGCGCCAATTCCTGTGGCGCGCCTTGCAGCAGTTTCAACAGCGCTTCGGGGGAACTGGCGCGACGCAGGGCCTGGCCCAGATCGGTCTCGCCGAGGGCGCGGGTCAGCAGTTGCAGCAGGCGCAAATGTTCGTCGGATTTGGCGGCGATGCCAATCGCCAGATAAACGATCTGGCCATCGCCCCAATCCACGCCCTCGGGGAACTGCATCAGGCGCACGCCGGTGGCGAACACCTGATCGCGGGTTTCCGGGGTTCCGTGGGGAATGGCAATACCTTGACCGAGAAAGGTCGAACCCTGGGCTTCCCGGGCCTGCAAGCCGGCGAGGTAACCGTCGGCAACCAGACCATCGGCCACCAGGTGACTGGCTAGCAATTGCAGGGCGGCGGGTTTATCCACGGCCGATTGGCCCATGGATATCTGCTCTATAGTGAGCTCGAGCATGCAATCTCCTTTTTGGCATCGGATGACGCCAGGTATTGTTTTGAATGGTTGCAGCTTAGGCGCTTGTCAGCTTTGCTTTTCAGCAGCAATTTTGGCGGTTTCACGGCAGAACCGGCCAAAGGCGCCTAAAACGTAGAAAATACGCTTGCTGAAACGTTTAATCTAGATTGATCGGCACGTTACTCGATAATGTCCCATCCTTGAAGTCCAACTTGTCGGATGCGTTGCGACAATAGTCGCCTGCCCTAATCGGGTAGGATTGGCGAAAATGTTGCGGCAAGCTCGCAAAAACAAGGAAATCCCGGGTTGAAACTCAGTGATATCGCGCGGTTGGCCGGCGTGTCCGTGACCACCGCCAGCTACGTCATCAACGGCAAGGCCGAACAGCAACGCATCAGCACCGCGACCGTCGAACGCGTGCGCGCCGTGGTCGATCTGCACGGCTTCACGCCCAATCCGCAAGCCGCCGGGCTGCGCAGCCGGCACACGCGTACGTTGGGCTTTATTCTGCCGGATCTGGAAAACCCCAGTTACGCGCGGATCGCCAAACTGCTGGAGCAAGGCGCGCGGGCACGCGGCTATCAGTTGTTGATCGCCAGTTCCGACGATGCGCCGGACAGCGAGCGGCAACTGCTGCAACTGTTCCGCGCGCGCCGTTGCGATGCGCTGATCGTTGCCAGTTGCCTGCCTGCCGGTGATGACAGTTATCGGCAGTTGCAGGCCAAGGGGATGCCGATCATTGCCATCGACCGGGTCATGGAGCCGGAGTATTTCTGCTCGGTGATCAGCGACGACCGTGAGGCCAGTCAGCACCTGACGCAAAGCCTGCTCGAGCCACAACTCAAGCAGATTGTGTTGCTCGGCGCCCGACCTGAACTGAGCATCAGCCAGGAACGTGCTGCCGGTTTCAAACAGGCGCTGGTCGACTTCAAAGGTGAAGTGCTGATCGAGCACGCTGAAGCCTTCAGCCGTGAATGCGGCAAACAATTGATGGAAGAACTCCTGCAACGCCTGGGGCATTTGCCCGACGCGCTGGTGACGACTTCCTACGTGCTGTTGCAGGGCGTGTTCGATGCGCTGCATGACTTCCCGCTGAAATCACGGCCGCTGCGCCTCGGCACCTTCGGCGATACGCAGTTGCTGGATTTCCTGCCGCTGCCGGTCAACGCCATGGCCCAGCAGCACCAGTTGATCGCCGACAAGGCGCTGGAACTGGCGCTGGCGGCGGTCGAGCAGTCAGAGTACAAGCCTGGCGTGCAAGCCATTGCGCGGACCTTCAAGCAGCGTATTCACCGGGACTGAGCCGTGGAGCTGATCGACAGCCACACCCACCTCGACTTCCCCGACTTTGACGTCGATCGCTCGGCGTTGCTCGCCGAAAGCCGTGCCCTCGGGGTGCGGCGGATGGTGGTGTTGGGGGTGTATGAGGGCAACTGGCAACGGGTATGGGATCTGGTGCAGAGCGATGCCGATTTGTACGCGGCGTTTGGCTTGCATCCGGTGTATCTCGATCAGCATCGTCCGGAAGATTTGACGGCACTCGGTGATTGGCTGACCCGGCTGCGCGGGAATCGGCAGCTGTGTGCGGTGGGCGAGATCGGTCTGGATTACTTCGTCGAAACGCTGGATCGCGAGCAGCAACAGACATTGTTCGAGGCGCAACTGCAATTGGCGGCGGACTTTGCATTGCCGGCGCTGATTCATGTGCGCCGCAGCCACGCCGCAGTGATTGCCACCCTCAAGCGCTTCAAGCTCAAGCGCGCCGGGATCATCCACGCCTTTGCCGGCAGCCGTGAAGAAGCGCGCGAATACATCAAACTGGGGTTCAAACTGGGCCTGGGCGGCGCCCCGACCTGGCCGCAGGCGTTGCGCATGCATCGGGTGCTCGCGGAGTTGCCGCTGGAATCGATCGTGCTGGAAACCGATTCACCGGACATGGCGCCGGCGATGTTCCCCGGTCAGCGCAACAGCCCGGCGCACTTGCCGGCGATTTGCGCAGCCTTGGCCGAGCTGATGAGTATCCCCGCTGAACAACTCGCCGACACCAGCACCGCCAACAGCTGCGAAGTCTTCGGCTGGTAACCCGATGCATCCTCCTGTAGGAGCTGCGGCACGCGGCGATCTTTTGATCTGTTTTTACAAGCAACATCAAAAGATCGCAGCGTGCCGCAGCACCTACAGACAGTCGTCAGTGAGCAGTGGTCAGCAATCAGTCGGCGTGGGCCTTGGCGGCTTCGAGGACCAGCGTCAGATGCTGACGATGGCGCGCGTAGCGAACGACCAGAAAGTACACAAAGATCGTAATCAGTGACGCGTTCAGTTGTTCCGTGACGCTGAGCAATCCGACCCATTCCATCACCAAAGCCACCAGCAGCGCGGTACACACCGTCACCGAAGCGCTGAAGCGCAGGAGCGCCAGCGAATCGAGCGACTTGAAGCGCTTGATCTGTTTCGGGCAGCGCAGCTCAAGGGTTTTCTGGCAATGCTCGCAGGTGAACGGTTCATTGATCGAGATGGCATTCAGTTGCCAGGGTTTCAGCAGCAGGGTGGTCTGACAATGAGCACAACGGCCCTGGACTCCCAGGGTTGCGACGGACATGAGCAGTCTCCTCCAAAACGGTCTGACAGGGATTCTGGTTGATTGAAGGCGAAAATCCAGCGGGTGGAGGAAAACAGGAATTCGCCTACAGAGGCCAGCCTAAAAAGACTACAAACTATTCAGTCAAAACCGGAACCGTGCCCCAGCAAACTGGCAATTGGTAACCGGTAACCGGTAACCGGTAACTGTAGGAGCTGCGGCACGCTGCGATCTTTTGATCTTTAAAAACAAGATCAAAAGATCGCAGCGTGCCGCAGCTCCTACAAGGGGGGGTTAGACGCGGAAGGCGCTGATCAATTGTTTGAGTTCGACGACCTGGGCGGACAGCGCACGGCTGGCGTCTTCGGTCTGGTGCGCGCCGTGGGCCGTGCGCTCGCCGGCGCGGTTGATCTCGACGATGTTCTGGTCGATGTCGTGGGCGACGGCCGTTTGCTGTTCCACCGCAGCGGCAATCTGCTGGTTCTGATCGACGATCATGCCGACCGCGCCGAGGATGTTTTCCAATGCCTGCTGGACCTTCTCCGACTGCCCGACCGTGCCATTGGCCATCTGATGGCTGACGCCCATGGCTTTCACCGCAGCGCCGACGCCGCCGTGCAGCTTGGCGATCATCTGCTCGATTTCTTCGGTGGATTGCTGGGTGCGCTTGGCCAGCGTACGCACCTCGTCCGCGACCACGGCAAAACCACGGCCCTGCTCGCCGGCGCGGGCCGCTTCGATCGCGGCGTTGAGCGCTAGCAGGTTGGTCTGTTCGGCGATGCTCTTGATCACTTCCAGTACGCGGCTGATCGACTGGCTGTCACTCGCCAACTGATTGATCACCAGCACCGACTGATCGATCTCGCTGGCCAGCGCGGCAATGCTGCCCTGCTGCGACTCGACCAGGCCGCGACCGCTGACGGTTTCATCATTGACGCTGTGGGCGCTGCTCACGGCGGCGGCGGCACTGCGCGCGACTTCCTGTGAGGTCGCCGACATCTGGTTCATCGCCGTGGCCACTTGTTCGATCTGCGTGCGCTGCCCGGCGACGGCCTGATTGCTTTGCGCCGAGACGTTTTCAACTTGTCCGGCCTGACGCTCGACTTCGCCAACGGTCTGGCCGACGCGCTCGATCAGGTCGTGGATTTTCTTCACGGTGCCGTTGAACACTTCGCCCAACTCACCGAGTTCGTCGCGGCTGTGGGCGACGAAATTGACGGTCATGTCACCCGCCGCGACCTTATCCATCATCGCGCCCAGGCGTTTGAGGGTGGTGCGGGTCGAGGCGTAGAAACCGCCATAGAGATAGAAAATCAGCACGAACACCACCGACAGCGCCACCGCCTGCAAGGTCATGTGCGTGCGGTTTTGCGTCAGACGCTGTTGCAGTTGCGTGTCGAGGAATTTCAGGCTGGCTTCGTTGAGCTGGTAGGTCTTGTCGAGCAACCCGGTGACCTGATCGTAGAACGCCTGCCACGGTGCATCGAGGGTATCGGCCATCACCACGTGTTCTTCGAACAGCTCTGTCGCCTGCTTCAGCGACGCCTTGCTGCTGTCGGCCTGAACGCTGAGGGTTTCACGCGCAGCCTTGCTGGAGCCGAGGGCGTCCTGCAACTTCAAGGCGTATTCCGCCTGGAGTTTTTCGATCTGCACCAACAGTTCATCGAAACGCGTGCTCGACGCACTGTTGAGAAAGCCCTGCCCCAACGAATACGAGCCCATGGCCCGGCCTTCGCCGAGGGTTTGCGTCACCGTCGGGGTGATCAGCGTCACCAGTTCGCTGAGCTGGCGAATATCGCTCTGGTTATCACGACTGAGGCCAGCCTGGCTGGTGATGATCTGGCTGAAAATCTGCGCGCTGGTGAGCAACTTACCGATCAGCGCGCTTTTGCTTTGCAGCGAGTTTTCCGTCTGCTGGGCCTTGAACGCGGCAATCATTTCATCACGCTTGCCGTCGAAAACCTTGATCTGTTCGGGGTCGTCGGTCATCGCCTTCAGCCCTTGCAGACGCGTCAGCACGGCTTGTTCGAGGCTGGTGATGTTCGCTTCGACATTGCCGGCCTTGCCGGACTGGCCGAGGATGACGTTGATCTGTACCAGATTGTTCAGGGTTTCCAGATCCCGGCGCAGGGTCAGGCTGCTCCCCAGCAGATCAAGGCTTTGCAGCTCGACCCGGGTGCCCTGGAATTCACGATAGGAATCGCGCACCAGATAAAAATTGGTCACCAGCATCGGTACCAGGAACAGCACGCTGATCAGGCTGAACTTCATGCCGAAGCTCAGACGGTTCATCAGCGAGACAGCGGGATAGAGCAAGCTCTTCACTGGAAGTCTCCCTTGGTTTTTCTTGTTTTTATTGGCAGGCGCGAGGCGACAGCAGATAGCCACTATCGAGCGCCATCACTGTATAGCTCAAATCGACGGGAGGTTTTGTAACTTAAGGTTAACGAAAAAAAGATCGCAGCCTGCGGCAGCTCCTACAGAAAAACCAATCCCTGTAGGAGCCGCCGCAGGCTGCGATCTTTTGATCTTTGTTTGAAATCAGTGAACCAGAACCGTCCACAAGGCAAACCCGGCATACCACAGCACCGCCGCGCGCAGCAGCAGTTCCCACAGGCAATCAAGCGTAGTGATGCCCTCAGGACCGACCGCAGGAGGCGGGATCTCCCCCGCCGCCAGGCCAACCTTGTTGATCAGTTGCGCAGCGCTGATGTTCCAGTTCAGCAGCTCATGCAGCATCACCCGGCTGACCGCGACAAAGTTGCCGACCAGCGCCAGGCTCGCCGCCAGCAATCGCACCGGCACCCAGTCAAAGGCATGGCGCATTTGCGCAGCACGTTCGACCAATGCCGGATTCTTGCCGTGTTCCTCGGCCAGCGCCAGCAAGCGATAGGCCAGTGCCGCCACCGGGCCGAGCAGGAAATACCAGAAAATCACCGCGAAGAAGCTTTGATAAGCCTCCCACAACAGGTGCCCCTGCACGCGGTCAAGCAGTTGCTCGCCACTGTCGGCGCAAATATCCAGATCACGCTTGGCGACATGTGCCGCCGCCTGCAGATCTTCACGGCGCCAGGCATCGCGGAACGGCCCGAGACCGCCGAGCAAATCGCCGCGCCCCAGACTGTAAATCACCACCAGCAAATGCACCGGCAAGGCCAACAAGCCGTAAGCCACTGGCTGCAGCACCAGCAGCAACAGGCCGAGCAGCGCCACCGGCAGCAACACCATGATCGTCAGCACCAACCATGGCTGATCGGCCAATCGCTGGCTGCTTTCGAGTTTGTGCAGTTCGCGGATCCATCCGCCATCGCGTTGAACCCGATGGCGCAAGGCCGAGAACTTCTCGATCCAGACCGCCAGCAGTAACACCAGAAAACTCATTGTCCTTCCTCTTGTGCCAGGGCTGCGCGGTAACGCGCCCAGTCGAATGCCGGGCCAGGATCGGTCTTACGCCCGGGTGCTATGTCGCTGTGCCCGCAAATGCGGGCGCCGGTGATGGCCGGAAATGCTCTTTGCAACTGACGGGTCAACACCGTCAAGGCCTGATACTGCGCATCGGTAAATGGCAGATCATCGGTGCCTTCGAGCTCAATGCCCACGGAAAAATCGTTACAGGTTTCGCGCCCTTCGAACAGCGACACGCCAGCATGCCACGCCCGCTCGAGACAGGAGACAAACTGGGTGACCTTGCCGTCACGTTCAATCAGAAAGTGCGCCGAGACGCGCAGGTCGGCAATCCCTGCAAAGTAGGGATGTTCGGTGACATCCAGACGATTCTGGAAAAATTCCTGCACCTTGCCGGTGGCGAACTGCGCCGGCGGCAGGCTGATGTTGTGGATAACCAACAGGGAAATTTCGCCCGCAGGGCGTTCATTGAAGTTGGGCGATGGGCAGACCTGCACCCCGTGACACCACCCGCTAGCGGGATCCAACTGCATAACGATTCCTTCAACGCCGACTGTGTTGGCGCCCAGTATGCCGTGATCGGCCCCCGGCGCGCGATCACTTGCCGCGATTGAGTCGCCGCAGATTGCCCAGCACCGACTCCAGCGCCCGATCAAACAGCAAGGTGTCGTCCAGCCTGCGTACGACCCCGCGCTGAAATTCATGGGCCAGACTGACGCGGCTGCGCTCCAGCACTTTCATCCCGGTGCGGTCGACAAACACGTACTTGCCCGTGACTTCGATGATGGCCGCGAGCTTGCAGCGCAGCGTGTGGTCGTCGTCTTCCTGAAACGTCACCCAACTGCCCAGGCGCAGTTGCTCAACCTGACGCAGGCCGGCATCGTCGTCGGGCAGATTCACCGCAGCCGGCGCCAGCGGGTTATCGCCCGCCGGCAACACGATCTGCTGCGAAACCTCGATCATGGCCGGACTGAGCGCCTGATCCGTTTCACCCGAGCGCTCCAGCACACGCACGTGCAGCGCTTCCAGTTCACTGAAGAATTCACTGGTGGCAAACGGATCGAACGCCGAACTGCTCAAGCCGTCACGCAGCGACTTGAGCAATCCCGGCACCAGCGCCAGCAAGCGCAGACTGGATTCGCCGTCGTCATGGCGCTGCACGCTCCAGATCAATTGCTCCATGGTCTGCACGTCGGCTTGCCATTCGGCGGATTGGTCGCCGTGCTTGAGGCGGGTCAGCAACAGCACTTTGCTCCAGGCATCCTGCACGAAAGTCACCACCGAGGGCGGCAGGACTTTGCCCAGCAGCGCCTGATTCAACGCTTGCTCGACCCGACGCCGGGCCAGTTCGGTTTTCGCCCGGCCCTCTTCGGCATCACGCAAACGCTGCTCAAGCAATTCGCTGCGCCGACGTTCATCGCTGGTAAAGGCAAGAAAGTCAGCCAACAGTTCGGAGAAAATTGCCGGATCGTCGACGAAATCGCTGAGCAAGCGCTGCACCACCTGTTCGATGCGCAGGTACAGACTGTCACGCGCCTCGCCATCGCAATCGCCCCAGCCCATGGCGGCATCCGCGATTTCGTTGAGCAAGCGCCGCGCCGGATGGCTGCTGCGGCTGAAGAAGCTCTTGTCGAGCACCGCGACCTTGAGCATGGGGATCTGCAAGCGGGCGATCAGGGCCTTGAGCGAGTCTGGCACGTTGCGGTCTTCGAGAATGCAGTCAAAGACCATGGCGATCAGATTGATCACGTCCTCGTCGGCGCCACCGACGATCCGCGACTTGCCACTTTTGACGCTGACCCGCGTCAGCAATTGTTCGAGTTGATTGCGCAGATCGAAGTCATCCTGCGCCGCCAGCGCCGGCACATATTGCTGCAAATGCGAGAGCAAGCGCAGCAGGTCGCGGGTGGTGATCGGCTGGGCCGTGGCACTCGGTTCCAGCGTCGGGGCAACGCTGCCGCGCACGTGCAGCAGCAGTTCCTGCAACGCGACGAAGACTTCCTGCACGCCTTCGTCTGCGGGTGACGGTTCCTCGCTTTCTTCGCTGTAGACGCTGGCCACCGCACGATCCAGCGCACGTCGCGCCGGCGCCGGCTTCAAGTCGGGCAGCACACCCGTGGCAAGCAGCAGTTGATTGGCTTCGGCATAGAGTTGTTCGGTATCAGCAAGCACATAGCGTTCGAACAGTTTGAGCAGGATCAGCTTGACCTTGATCTCCACCCCCAGATTGCGACCGGCCTGCAGGAAGTACTCACAGAGCATCGCCGGGCCGAGCGGGTTGTGCTGCTCGTCGAGGGGATTGCCGAGCAAGGCATTGAGCCGCGCGGTCAATTGATCCAGCGCGAAGCCATCACGCTTGAGGACGCGCCCGACCATGGTTTCGATGGCGACGCTGCGCTCCATGTCATCGGTGCGCGGGGCCGACTCTTCGAACATCAGTGTGCGTGGCAGCGTGTTGTGCGTGGGATCGTATTGGGTGAGGCCGACGAAGGCTTCGAAGAATTGTTCGAGAAAGCCGCGCTCGATGTTTTTGCGCTTGAGGCGCAGGTCGCGCATGGCTTCGAAAAAGATGTTCTGTTCGACGTCGTTGCGCGCCCGATCGGCCATTTCAAACAACGTGTCATCGGCGTTATCGAACAGCTCCTGCAAACCATGGCGCAGCTGTTGCGCAGCCTTGTCGCGAACCTGAAGGAGAATCACAGGCAGGCGGGCGAGCGGCGAATGATTCGCCTGATCGGTAGCGGCCTTGTGCAAAGGCACTACTTTCCCGTCGTTGTGCATCCAAGCCTCCTGGAACGGTGATTGTTCTTGGCAGAAACATCGAGTGTGCTGGCGGCAATGCAGGCCATCACACGAATCCCTGTAGAAGTGAGCCTGCTCGCGATGGCGTCCTGTCAGTCAGCGCAGTGGCGATTGAGTGAATGCTTTCGCGAGCAGGCTCGCTCCTACAGGGTAATTCAGCAGGCACAGACCCACGTCAAAGCTATGACGTCAAATGCAAGGCGGATTATCTTGCAAAACTTGTCGCCAGCGCTATAGCCGTCAGGGTTTCCCCTATGCCGCCGCCCTCCCAATGACCACGGTACAACGCTGTTTACTCAAAGAAATTCGACCGGATGCAGGCAAGCGCGCGCGTTCTCGCCTTGGGTTGGCTTGTGCCATGCCCCTATAATCGAACCACTTTGTTTGTGGAGCCCGTTATGCCGAATCTACGTCTCGCCGATTTGACCGCCGAAATCGAAGCCAACGTGCGCCGTGCGTTGCTCGAAGACATCGGCAGCGGCGACATCACCGCGCAACTGATCCCGGCCGAACGTTTGGCCAAAGCCACCATCATTACTCGCGACGAGGCCGTCGTTTGCGGCACCGCGTGGGTCGATGCGGTGTTCCGTCAGCTCGACCCGCGTGTGGCGGTGCACTGGCAAGTGATAGATGGCGAACGGGTGAAACCCAATCAGCCGCTGTTTCATCTGGAAGGCCCGGCCCGTTCACTGCTGACCGGCGAACGCAGTGCGCTGAACTTCCTGCAGTTGTTGTCCGGTGTGGCCACGCGCGCGCAGTACCTGGCTGACTTTGTCGGCGCCACTGACGTCAAGTTGCTGGACACCCGCAAGACCCTGCCAGGCCTGCGTCTGGCGCAGAAGTACGCAGTGACCTGCGGTGGCTGCCACAACCATCGCATCGGTCTGTACGACGCATTCCTGATCAAGGAAAACCACATCGCGGCCAGCGGTGGCATCCCGCAGGCCATTGCCGCCGCGCACAAGATTGCCCCGGGCAAACCGGTGGAAATCGAAGTGGAAAGCCTGGAAGAACTGAAGGAAGCGCTGGCGGCCGGCGCCGATATCATCATGCTCGACGAATTGAGTCTGGACGACATGCGCGAAGCCGTGCGCCTGAACGGCGGCAAGGCGAAACTGGAAGCGAGCGGCGGCATCAACGAAAGCACACTGCTGCCGATCGCCGAAACCGGGGTGGACTACATCTCGATCGGCGCGATGACCAAGGATGTCAAAGCGGTGGATCTGTCGATGCGTTTGAGCCTATAAGCCCTTCGCGCAATAAAAAACGCCAGCCCGGTTGAGGCTGGCGTTTTTGTTTCAGACCACCAGATTATTCATCTCGCAGTAATCGTCCCACTCGACACCCAATACTTCGGCCGCTTCCTTGTGCAGCACAAGGCGCTGCGCCTCGAACTCCTCCGGCGTGCTCGTGTACTTGAGCGTCAGCTCCCACGGCTGCAAGCCCTGAGCCTCGGCTTCGTCTTCGAACGCCCACTGAATCTGATCTTTCTGATCATCGGGGCCGAGATCCTTGATCTCTTCCAACAGCTGCGGCGCGTCGAGTTTGTACTTTTCCAGCGCTTGTTCGTGACGTTGCTCTTGAGTTAATTCGGTCATGGCGTTCTCGTTGATCGTAAGAATGGAGGATGGATCTGGATCATCAAGGATCTCTCTGACGCGGATTTGTCCGGCCTTCGGAACCATTCGGGATCATCTGAAAACTGCTAAGCGATGCTCATGCAGGCACCGAATATAGGACGTTTGCATGACGAATTACACGGCTCTTTACATCTCTCGCACAAAAAGTTGACCTGCGGAACATAAATGCGCTTTTCGAGTCATAGCGATGTGCCAGTTCGGCACTCATGCTGTTCACAAGGAAAACCAGTGATGCGCAGCTTTTCGAAGATTTCCGCTTTTGTTTCCACCACCACTCTGATCGCCACCCTGGCACTGCCGGCCAGCGCAATGGCCGTCGAATTGAGCACCAGCAGCCCGTCCTACGGCGACAAAGTTGCGTTGGTTCATAACGACTTCGGCAAAGAAGTGGTCGTCAGAGGCGATATCAGCATTGATGAGTTGAAGAAAATGCGCGACACCATCAGTGAGCAATCGCGTCAGATCGAGGAGCTCAAACGCAGCAGCGGTTCGAGTTCAAGCTCCAGCGGCAAGGAAATCGATGAGCTGAAGAACAAGGTCAAGGAACAGGACCGCGAACTGGATACCCTCGGTCGTCAAGTTGAAGAGCTCAAGCGCAACAGTGGCTCCAGCTCCAACTCGAACAGCAGCGAGATTTCGAACCTGAAGCAGAAGGTCAATGACCAGGATCGGGCGATGGACCAGCTCAAACGTACTGTCGAGGATCTGAGCCGCAAGGTGAAATAAGGTAGAGCGCGCCTGGAAAACGCCGACTCTTTCGGTTGTTCTCGGGCGAGTCGATGGCTGCATCGCTAACCACCTTCCTTTTTGCAGCAACAAAAAACCCGCTACGGCGGGTTTTCCTGTTTTTGAACACCAAACCAGTCCTTAAGAATGTTGTAGAATTTCGTAATTCCAGGAAAACAAAAAAATAAAATCTTACCTTAACGGGGCAATTATCCAAGCATGCTAACGGTAGCTTCAGCGTCAAAACACAAATCACGACTGGATCGGACAGCGAAAGTCATTCAAGACAAACAGAAAATTATCGCTTTTTTCATAGCGGCTCTGCTTTTTTATCTGATTCAAAAACATATTGATGCGAGATTCTTTTTAGGTGATGCCAAAGACTACTGGTATCTCAGCTCTTACATATGGAATTTTTCGTTCCCGGAAAACTTAAGGGGGTACTTCTTCCCGCTACTGCTTTCTCCGGCAAAATACCTGTCAGAAACCTTCCCACAACTTGGTTACTTTCCTTTAAGGCTTCTTCAGGCTTTTGCATACAGCTACAGTCTGTGTATTCTGCTCCCGGATCTGTTCTCGAGAATATTTGGTGGTCACGTCACCCTGCTTAGGCGATTGATCGTCCCCTGCCTCGTTGCCATCTTTTTTCCTGGACTTATATCCTACCCGCTAAGCGATTTGCCGGCATTTTCGCTAATCTTATCGAGCATATATCTTCTAATATCCGCAGAGAAGAAAACATCGCATAGCGGAATGTACGCAATGCTTTTCGCTGCCGGGCTTTTGGCCTATGGCGCGTGCAACACCAGACCAATTTATATATTTACCCTCGTGGCCTTGGCCATATCCATACCTTTACTGATATTCGGCTCGCGCGCACTCTCTACCAAGATCCTCGCCACACTTATTTTCGCATTGGGCGCTGCAACCTGTTCCATTCCTCAAGCAATGATCAATATCAAGCACTTCAATAGCTCTTCTCCGCTGGTTATCTCAAACATCGGTGAAACTTCGCTGTTTGCGACTCAGTTGAAGTGGGGCATTACGATACAGCGCTATGAAACACTGCTCGACAAAAGCAACGAGAAAGTATCCGGCATTTATTACTTTTATCCAGCCGGGGAAGAGTTCTTTAAAAGCCGCGGATTGAACGAGGTCACAGCAACAGTGCCCTGGTACCTCGGAATGGTACTTTCAGAGCCCGTTGTATTCTCTAGAATTTATCTTAGGCATTTTATCAACGGTATTGATGTACGCGACCAGGAAGTATATACAACGTCCCCTTCCGTGCAAAAAAGCATTAGATCTGCAATAAGCATTGCATTGTTCTTTTTCGGGTTTTTCCTTCTTGCACGGTCTATTCCAGAGCCATCATCGCCAGCGTCCGATACCAAAAAACAAACGTTGAGCAGGCTCTTTTGGTTGATCGTACTAATCATTCCCGTTGTTGCCATTATTCCTGGCGCGATCGAAACACGCTTTTTCTTTCCGCTACAGGTTATTTGCTACAGCGCCATCGCTTTTAAAACTTCGATTCCCACAAGCAAAAGTCTATTGACAACAAAGGCGCTCTTGCTGATTCTGGTTTACGTGATCCTGGTTTCATACTCGATAGTGACAACAAACGCATCTATGTTGAACAGAACCAGCATTATTTTTGAAAGCCACAAGGCAATTGATTAACAACCATAACGTGAATACACCCCCTTGAAATACGCTACACGGGGCATGATTGTCGAGGGGGATCAGTCTGCAAGTGAATTTGGTGCCCGAGACAGGAATCGAACCTGCGACCTTCGCGTTACGAGTGCGCTGCTCTACCGGCTGAGCTACACGGGCGGTGGGCTAAACCTAGCACCGGTCTCGGGCCGCGGCAAATTTGAACGTTGTCTCTGCTGAGCATTACTTGTGGCGAGGGAGCTTGCTCCCGCTGGGTTGCGGAGCGACCCCAAGCTTTTCTGAAGCGGATGTTTTTTACGACTGCTGCGCAGCCGAGCGGGAGCAAGCTCCCTCGCCACAAATGCTTTTATGGCAGACAAAAAAATGCCCCACCGTTTTCACGGCGGGGCATTTTTATTGCGCTAACGCTTTGGGGTGATTAAACGCCCGAAGCCTTGGCCGCTGCCACGTCTTTGATGGACAGCTTGATACGGCCGCGGTTGTCCACGTCCAGCACCAGCACTTCCACTTCCTGGCCTTCTTTCAGGATGTCGGTCACTTTCTCTACGCGAGCGTCGCTCAGCATCGAGATGTGTACCAGACCGTCCTTGCCCGGCAGGATGTTGACGAATGCGCCGAAGTCGACGATGCGCTCAACCTTGCCGACGTAGATCTTGCCGATCTCGGCTTCAGCGGTGATGCCCAGAACGCGCTGACGTGCAGCTTCAGCGGCTTCCTTGGTTTCGCCGAAGATCTTGATCGAACCGTCGTCTTCGATGTCGATCGAAGCCTTGGTTTCTTCGCAGATCGCACGGATGGTCGCGCCACCTTTACCGATAACGTCACGGATTTTGTCGGTGTCGATTTTCATCGCGATCATGGTCGGAGCGTTGGCCGACAGTTCGGTACGCGACTGGCCAATGATCTGGTTCATCTGCCCGAGGATGTTCAGGCGCGCTTCCAGGGCTTGGCCCAGAGCGATTTCCATGATCTCTTCGGTGATGCCCTTGATCTTGATGTCCATCTGCAGCGCAGTAACGCCTTTGGCGGTACCGGCTACTTTGAAGTCCATGTCGCCCAGGTGGTCTTCGTCACCGAGGATGTCGGTCAGGACGGCGAATTTCTCGCCTTCCTTAACCAGACCCATGGCGATACCGGCAACCGGCGCCTTCATCGGCACACCAGCGTCCATCAGGGCCAGGGAAGCACCGCAAACGGAAGCCATCGAGCTCGAACCGTTGGATTCGGTGATTTCCGAAACCACACGGATGGTGTACGGGAACACGTCAGCGGCTGGCAGCATGGCCGAAACCGAACGACGGGCCAGACGGCCGTGACCGATTTCACGACGACCAGCACCACCCATGCGACCACACTCGCCTACCGAGAACGGAGGGAAGTTGTAGTGCAGCATGAACGGGTCTTTTTTCTCGCCTTCCAGGGTGTCCAGTAGCTGTGCGTCACGGGCAGTACCCAGAGTCGCGACTACCAGAGCCTGGGTTTCACCACGGGTGAACAGCGCCGAACCGTGAGTCTTCGGCAGAACACCGACTTCGATGTTCAGCGGACGTACGGTCTTGGTGTCGCGGCCGTCGATACGTGGCTTGCCGTTTACGATGTTTTCGCGAACGGTGCGGTATTCGATTTCGCCGAAAGCGGCTTTGACTTCGCTGGACGAAGGCTGGCCTTCTTCACCGGACAGCTTGGCAACAACCTGATCCTTCAACTCACCCAGGCGAGCGTAACGGTCAGCCTTGATGGTGATGGTGTAAGCCTGGGAGATCGCCTCGCCGAACTCGGCACGGATAGCGCCCAGCAGTTCGGTGGCTTCTGGAGCCGGAGCCCAGTTCCAGGTTGGCTTGGCAGCTTCAGCGGCCAGTTCTTTCACAGCGTTGATGACAACCTGGAATTCGTCGTGAGCAAACAGTACCGCACCCAGCATCTGGTCTTCGGTCAGCTCTTTGGCTTCCGATTCAACCATCAGGACGGCGTCGGAAGTACCGGCAACGACCATGTCCAGGCTCGAAGCAGCTTGCTGCTCGTAAGTCGGGTTCAGCAGGTAGCCAGTGCTTTCGTGGAAGGCAACGCGAGCGGCGCCGATCGGGCCGTCGAACGGGATGCCCGAGATAGCCAGGGCAGCCGAGGTACCGATCATCGCAGCGATGTCCGGATCGGTCTTCTTGCTGGTGGAAACGACGGTGCAGACAACCTGCACTTCGTTCATGAAGCCTTCTGGGAACAGCGGACGGATCGGACGGTCGATCAGTCGGGAAGTCAGGGTTTCTTTCTCGGAAGGACGGCCTTCACGCTTGAAGAAACCGCCAGGGATCTTACCGGCAGCGTAAGTCTTTTCCTGGTAGTGAACCGACAGAGGGAAGAAGCCCTTGCCTGGATCGGCTTGTTTTGCACCGACTACAGTCACCAATACGCTGACGTCGTCGTCAACGGTGACCAATACTGCGCCGGAGGCCTGACGGGCGATACGGCCAGTCTCGAGGGTAACGGTCGATTGACCGAACTGGAATTTTTTGATTACCGGGTTCACGGTGTCCTACCTTCTTTGTGGCTCTTGGGGGAACTGGTTTCTTGCGAATTCTTGGGCAATGTCGGGAATCGGCCCAACGCCTGTCCAGGGTAAAACGTGTATCCAGATAAAACTTGAGGCTGGGAGCCTGCAAGACGCCGGCGGTAAACCGCTGACGTCCGACAGACCACCAACCTCATAGCGCAATCGCTGATTAGCGACGCAGACCCAGGCGAGCGATCAGAGCGCTGTAACGGCTCACGTCCTTGCCTTTCAGGTAGTCCAGCAGCTTGCGACGCTGGTTTACCATGCGGATCAGACCACGACGGGAGTGGTGATCTTTACCGTTGGCCTTGAAGTGACCTTGCAGTTTGTTGATGTTGTGGGTCAGCAGTGCAACTTGCACTTCTGGCGAACCAGTGTCACCAACAGCTTGCTGGTAGTCAGCAACGATTTGAGCTTTTTCTTGAACGTCGAGAGCCATGAGGCAATCCTTTTATCAGGAAACTGTTTCAGGGAAACAGCTTCAACAGGCCAGGGACAAATCCCTGTATCTATAAATGAGTCGTGACCGTGCCTGTTAACAGCCACACTCGCCGACCTGCTGTTACACAGGCCGGTTCCGGTCATTCTGACCGAATCAGTCGACGTGGCGCGATGCGCCCGTCTTCGCTCACTTCACCGATACCGATGAAGCGACCATTTTGATCCTGTACCCGTACCATGCCGAACTTCGGCGCATCCGGGGCACGTACCGGCTGGCCATTAAGCCAGTAGAACGCGCTCGCTTCCGAGAAGTGCAGCAACGGCCAATCCAGCAGGCCGCTGTCCGATGGCATCAGGAAGCGATCAACCGCTTCATTGCCGCCTTCGGCATGTACCGCTTCCAGCTCTTCGAGGGTGACGGTCTGTGCCAGGGTGAAAGGCCCGGCCTGGGTACGACGCAATTCTGCGACGTACGCACCACAACCGAGTTGCTCACCGATATCCTCCACCAGGGTGCGAATATAGGTGCCCTTGCTGCAATCCACCGCAAGACGCGCAGTATCGCCTTCGAAGGCCAGTAATTCCAAGCGCGCAATAGTAACAGAACGCGGTTCGCGCTCCACTACTTCGCCTGCACGGGCCAACTTGTACAACGGCTGGCCATCACGCTTGAGTGCCGAGTACATCGGCGGTATCTGACTGATTTGCCCGCGAAATTTCGGCAATGCCGCTTCGACATCGGTGCGACCAACGGTCACCGGGCGCTCCTGCAAAACTTCACCTTCAGCGTCTGCCGTGGTGGTGGTCTTGCCCAGTTGCGCCAGGGTTTCGTAACCCTTGTCGGAATCGAGCAGGTATTGCGAAAACTTGGTTGCCTCACCAAAGCACAAAGGCAAGACACCGGTGGCCAATGGATCGAGGCTGCCGGTGTGCCCGGCCTTCTCGGCATTGAGCAGCCAGCGAACCTTCTGCAACGCGGCGTTGGAGGTGAACCCCAACGGTTTGTCGAGCAGGATGATACCGCTGACGTTACGACGGATACGTTTGACCTGAGCCACCGAATTACTCCTTGGTGTCTTCAGGTTCAGCAGCGACCGGGTGCTGATTGTCTTCAGCCACGGCACGCTCGATCAGCGCCGACAAATGCGCGCCACGGACGACGGATTCGTCGTAGTGGAAGTGCAGTTGCGGCACGCTGCGCAGTTTCATTTCACGGGCCAGTTGCATACGCAGGAAACCTGCGGCGGCATTCAGCACCTTGATGCTTTGCGCGATGTCTTCAGCGTTGTCCTGGCCCATCACGGTGATGAAAATCTTCGCGTGACCGACGTCACGGCTGACTTCCACTGCGGTAATGGTGACCAGGCCGACGCGCGGGTCTTTGACTTCGCGACGGATCAGTTGAGCCAGCTCGCGCTGCATCTGATCGCCGATACGTTGGGTACGGCTGTATTCTTTTGCCATGATTTTGTTACCTGTTACTGCCCCGCGGCGAAACCCGCAAGGTCTGAAAGCGGCAAACGCCCGGCCTGACAAATGCCAGACCGGGCGTTGCGTTTAGAGTCCTTGTGATGCGCCACCCCCTTGGGTGCGGCCGACCATCACGGCTCCTGAAGTGCGCGAGTTAGAGGCTGCGAGCAACCTGAACCTTCTCGAAGACTTCGATCTTGTCGCCGACTTTGACGTCGTTGTAGCTCTTCACGCCGATACCGCATTCCATGCCGGCACGTACTTCGGAAGCGTCATCCTTGAAGCGGCGCAGGGATTCCAGCTCGCCTTCGAAGATAACGATGTCTTCACGCAGTACGCGGATTGGACGGTTACGGTGCACAACACCTTCGATCACCATGCAGCCTGCGATCGCGCCAAACTTCGGCGAACGGAACACGTCACGCACTTCGGCGATACCCAGGATGTTCTCGCGAACATCGCTGCCGAGCATACCGGTCAGGGCTTTCTTGACGTCTTCGATGATGTCGTAGATCACGTTGTAGTAACGCATGTCCAGACCTTCCTGCTCGACGATCTTCCGTGCGCCAGCATCGGCACGCACGTTGAAGCCGAACAGTACAGCGTTGGAAGCCAGTGCCAGGTTAGCGTCGGACTCGGTGATACCACCAACGCCGCCGCCTACTACACGCACTTGAACTTCGTCGTTGCCCAGGCCATTCAAGGCACCGTTCAACGCTTCCAGCGAACCACGGACGTCGGATTTGAGGACGATGTTGAGCGTCTTCTTCTCGGCCTGACCCATGTTTTCGAAGATGTTTTCCAGCTTGCCGGCGTGAGCGCGAGCCAGTTTGACTTCGCGGAACTTGCCTTGACGGAACAGAGCCACTTCACGGGCTTTCTTCTCGTCAGCAACCACGCTCATCTCGTCGCCAGCGTCCGGAGTACCGTCCAGGCCGAGGATCTCGACAGGGATGGATGGACCGGCTTCCTTGATTGGCTTGCCGTTCTCGTCGAGCATGGCACGCACGCGGCCATAGTTCGAACCGACCAGGACCATGTCGCCTTGGCGCAGGGTACCGTCTTGAACCAGAACGGTTGCAACCGGGCCACGACCTTTGTCGAGACGCGATTCAACCACAACGCCACGGCCAGGAGCCGACGGAGTTGCTTTCAGTTCGAGAACTTCAGCTTGCAGCAGAACAGCTTCGAGCAGCTCGTCGACGCCAGTACCGACCTTCGCCGAAACCGGTACGAACGGCGTATCACCGCCCCACTCTTCGGAAGTCACGCCGTGAACCGACAGTTCGCTACGGATGCGATCGAGATCAGCGCCCGGCTTGTCGATCTTGTTCACTGCAACAACCAGTGGAACGCCAGCCGCTACAGCGTGCTGAACAGCTTCAATGGTCTGCGGCATCACGCCGTCGTCCGCTGCAACTACCAGGATCACGATGTCGGTCGCCTTGGCACCACGAGCACGCATTGCGGTAAACGCGGCGTGACCCGGGGTGTCGAGGAAGGTGACCATGCCGCGTTCGGTTTCAACGTGGTATGCACCGATGTGCTGGGTGATACCACCGGCTTCGCCAGCAGCTACCTTGGCACGACGGATGTAGTCGAGCAGGGAAGTCTTACCGTGGTCAACGTGGCCCATTACGGTCACGACTGGCGCACGGGAGAACGACTCACCTTCAAACTTCAGGGACTCGGCCAGGGAATCTTCCAGAGCGGTGTCGCTGACCAGGGTCACTTTGTGGCCCAGCTCTTCGGCTACCAGTTGAGCAGTTTCCTGATCAAGCACCTGGTTGATGGTCGCTGGAGTACCCAGTTTGAACATGAACTTGATGATTTCAGCAGCCTTGACCGACATCTGATTGGCGAGATCGCCAACAGTGATGGTCTCGCCGATCTGCACATCACGCACGACAGGGCCGGTTGGGCTCTGGAAACCGTGGGCGTTGCGCTTCTTCAGCTTGGCCTTGCCGCGACCACCGCGACGGAAGCCATCGCTTTCTTCGTCAGTAGTGCGTGGCGCCACGCGTGGAGCCGGCGCTTTTTCTTTGACCGAGGCGCGATGCGGAGCGTTTTTGCGCTCGCCATCACCACCACCGCTGCGACGATTGTTGTCGTCGGCACGTGGCTTGTCCGGACGGCGCTGTTCGTTCTGCTTGTTGCGAACGTCAGCAGACGGAGCTGGAGCAGCGGCAGCGACCGGTGCGCTTTCGCGTACAGGTTCTGCAGCGGCAACCGGCGCCGCAACGGCGGCGCTGTTAGCGTTCTGCGCAGCAGCAGGCTGATTACGCGCTTCTACTTCGACGCGTTGCTTGGCTTCTTCTTCAGCCTTCTGACGGGCAGCATTTTCTACTGCGCGACGCTCATCCAGTTCACGCTTGCGTTCGGCTTCGATTTCTTCCGGGCTACGCTGTACGAAAACTTTCTTTTTGCGGACTTCTACGCTGATGCTTTTGCTACCAGCCACACGCAGGGTGCTGGTGGTTTTACGCTGCAGCGTGATCTTGCGTGGTTCTTCCACTTTCGCCTTGTGGCTGCTTTTCAAGTGAGTCAGCAGGGACTGCTTCTCACTGTCAGTCACATTTTCTTCGGCGGCGGTGTGCGGCAGACCTGCCTCACGCATCTGCTGCAACAGGCGCTCTACCGGTGTTTTGACCTCATCGGCCAGTTGTTTCACCGTGACTTGCGTCATGCACTTCTCTCCTCAGGCCGCGCCTAATTACTCGAACCAGTGGGCTCGGGCGGCCATGATCAACTTGCCGGCACGATCATCGTCAATGCCGTCGATGTCGAGCAGGTCGTCAATAGACTGCTCGGCCAGGTCTTCGCGGGTAATTACGCCGCGCACCGCCAGTTCCATCGCCAAATCCTTGTCCATACCCTCAAGCGAGAGCAGGTCTTCGGCCGGATGGGCGTCTGCCAGCTTTTCCTCAGTAGCGATGGCTTTGGTCAACAAACGATCCTTGGCACGAGCGCGAAGCTCGTTGACGGTATCTTCGTCAAAGCCGTCGATGTTGAGCATTTCTTCCAACGGTACGTAGGCAATCTCTTCCAGGCTGGTGAAGCCTTCATCTACCAGCACCTGTGCCAGGTCTTCGTCGACTTCCAGCTCGTCGATGAAGTTGCGCAGGATGTCGCCGGTTTCTGCTTGCTGCTTAGCCTGGATGTCCGATTCGGTCATCACGTTCAGGGTCCAGCCAGTCAACTGGCTAGCCAGACGCACGTTCTGACCACCGCGACCGATGGCCTGAGCAAGATTGTCTGCGCCAACGGCGATGTCCATTGCGTGGGCATCTTCGTCAACGATAATTGCCGCAACCTCGGCCGGGGACATGGCGTTGATCACGAACTGAGCCGGGTTGTCGTCCCACAGGACGATATCAACACGCTCACCGCCCAACTCACCCGACACTGCCTGGACGCGCGAACCGCGCATACCAATGCAAGCGCCTTGCGGGTCGATGCGTTTGTCCTTCGAGCGGACGGCGATCTTGGCACGCGAACCCGGATCGCGGGACGCAGCCATTACTTCGATCAGGCCTTCAGCGATTTCCGGCACTTCAATACGGAACAGCTCGATCAGCATTTCCGGCGCGGTACGCGACAGGATCAACTGCGGGCCGCGGTTCTCGGTGCGGATTTCCTTGAGCAGCGCACGCAGACGCACGCCAACACGGAAAGTTTCGCGAGAAATGATGTCTTCACGGGCCAGCAACGCTTCGGCGTTGTTGCCCAGATCGACGATCACGTTGTCGCGGGTGACTTTTTTCACGGTGCCGGAGATGATTTCTCCCAGGCGCTCGCGATAGGCGTCGACCACTTGAGCGCGCTCGGCTTCACGTACTTTTTGCACGATGACTTGCTTGGCAGTCTGTGCAGCAATACGGCCGAACTCGATGGATTCGATCTTTTCTTCGACGACGTCGCCAACGTTGGCACCAGGATGCGTTTCGGCAACCTTGCTCGGCCAGGTTTCGATGGCCGGATCGTCGAGATCATTCTCTTCGACGACCGTCCAGCGACGGAAAGTTTCGTATGCCCCGGTGTGGCGGTTAATTTCCACACGCAGGTCAACTTCGTCTTCAAAACGCTTTTTGGTAGCAGTGGCCAAAGCCAGCTCCAGCGCTTCAAAAATTACGCTTGCCGGTACGCCCTTTTCATTGGATACCGACTCAACAACCAGCAGTACTTCTTTGCTCATCGTACGCCTCGCCTTTCGCAAGCCATTGGATCCGCGGGATCCGCGTCTCAGTCAAAACTGGGAATAATGTTGGCCTTGTCGATCATATCGATCGGCAACAGGAACTCATGGTCTTCTACATGCACCACGACATCCTGTTCTTCTACACCGCGCAGAAGGCCCTGAAAGTTGCGCCGACCTTCAAAAGGCGAGCGCAGCTTGATCTTCACTTGTTCACCGGCAAATTTTGCAAACTGCTCAAGAGTGAACAGTGGGCGCTCCATGCCAGGCGAGGAAACTTCGAGGGTGTATTCAACGGTGATTGGATCTTCAACATCCAGCACACCACTGATCTGACGGCTGACAATGGCGCAATCGTCCACCAGCACACCGCCCTCTTTATCGATATAAACGCGCAACATCGAATGACGACCCTGAGCCGAAAATTCGATACCCCAGCATTCATAGCCCAGGGCCACGACCACCGGGGCCAGCAAGGCCTGCAACTCTTCTAGCTTGCTCGACACCTGAACCCCCTAGTGCATGATATGTGCATGCTTTGCAAAATAAAAAAATGGGCGAAACGCCCATCCTTGAAACGCCGTCGAACAGCGGCGTTGAAAGTGTCCAGCTAACAAAAAGCCCCTTAAAAGGGGCTCCTTAAACTGGTTGCGGGGGCCGGATTTGAACCGACGACCTTCGGGTTATGAGCCCGACGAGCTACCAGACTGCTCCACCCCGCGACAAAGCTGGGGCGGAAGTATACGACCGATCCCTTATAGGGTCAATGTAACCTTCCACCTGCAAGAAAGCCCGCAACAGCGGGCTCTCCTGACTAATTGGTACCGAGAAGGGGACTCGAACCCCTACACCCTATGGGCACAACCACCTCAAGGTTGCGTGTCTACCAATTCCACCACCTCGGCAAAACTACGTTTGAAACCCTTCTTACTTCTGCTCTTGAGCTGGAGGCACGTCAGTCGCTGGAGTAGCCGACTTTTGCTCTTGAAGCACCGGGACATCATCAGAAGCCGGTTGTTGTTGCTTAGGCACTTCCAACACTGCTGGATTTGGGAGACCTGCCTGAGTCAGCTGGTGAGCCTTCTCTTTAGCAAAGTAACCTAACCCCAAGCTGGTTATGAAGAAACCGGCGGCAAGTATAGCAGTAAACTTACTAAGAAAGGTAGAGGAACCTTGGCTTCCGAACACAGTATTTGAAGCACCTGCTCCGAAAGACGCGCCAGCATCCGCACCTTTACCCTGCTGCAGCAAAACCAGAGCTACTACGCCCAATGCACCCAGCAGATGAAAAACGACTACGACTGTTTCCAGCATTTTTTCAGTTTCCCGCGGCGCGACAAATCGCACCGAACTCATCTGCATTCAGGGAAGCTCCACCAATGAGCCCCCCATCGATATCCGGCATGCCGAACAGTTCGACCGCATTGGCCGCCTTCACGCTGCCGCCGTATAGAAGCCGCACACCTCGTGCGACTTCAGAATTCTCTGCCGCCAGCTGCTCGCGAATGGCTTTATGCACATCCTGCGCTTGCTGCGGCGTTGCAGTCAGTCCGGTACCAATAGCCCAGACCGGCTCGTAAGCGATGACTGCCTTGGCAAAAGCACCTACACCCAGCTCCTCGATGATGCTGCCCAACTGACGCCCGACAACCTCAAGAGTTTTTCCGGCTTCGCGCTGCTCTAGGGTTTCCCCTACACACAACACCGGAATCAAGCCACATGCCTGTGCAGCTGCAAACTTGCGATTCAGCATTCCGTCTCGCTCACCCATAATCTGGCGGCGTTCGGAGTGCCCGACAAGCACAAGGGAACAACCTGCATCCACCAACTGACTCGGTGCAATCTCACCGGTCAATGCACCTTGCATGGATTCCACCGCAGAGTTCTGCGCACCGACCGAAATCGACTTGCCTTTCAAACCATCAATCACTTGATTGATATGCAAGCAAGGCGGGAATACCGCGACATCAACACCGCTTGGCAAGGCCAGATGACGAAGGCCGTTGATCAGCTCAGCGACGCTGGCGCGGGTACCGTGCATCTTCCAGTTACCAGCTACCATAGGGCGACGCATGCTGTACCTCGTCGGTCAAAGTGGGCGCAGATGTTACCCAACACAATCATGCCTTGCAAGCCGAATCAGGCAGAAACTTCAGTTACCAGTTTTGCCAGTTCTTCGGCATAGCTGCGAACCTGGGTTTCGTCTTCGCCTTCGACCATTACGCGCACCAGAGGCTCTGTCCCGGACTTGCGCAAAAGTACCCGACCGCGACCCGCCATAGCTTGGGTTACTCGCGCACTGGCCTCCTTGACAGCCGGGTGCTCCAGCGGGCTTTCGCCGCCACCGAAACGCACATTGATCAGCACCTGAGGACACTTGCGCAACGCCTGACGCGCCTGCGCCAGACCTTCATCACGGGCTTTCAACGCCATCAGCACCTGCAACGCCGCGATAATGGCATCTCCGGTAGTCGTGTGATTGAAGCAGACGATGTGCCCCGAATTCTCACCACCCACCAGCCAATTGCGCTCGAGCAGCTCGGCGATTACATAACGGTCGCCTACATTGGCACGGATAAACGGAATCGAAAGATCCGCAAGTGCCAGCTCAAGGCCCAGGTTACTCATGAGCGTACCTACGACGCCGCCCTGAAGCTTGCCACGCTCATGCAGGTCACGAGCGATGATGAACAGCAACTCGTCACCATCGACGATGGCACCCGTGTGATCGACCATCAACACCCGATCGCCATCACCATCAAAGGCGATACCCAGATCCGCATGCTCCGCCAGCACGGCAGCCTGCAGTGGCTCCATATGAGTCGAGCCGCAGTTGTCGTTGATGTTCAAGCCATTTGGCTGCGCCGACAGCACCACGACTTCCGCACCCAGCTCACGGAAAACGCTAGGCGCTACCTTGTAGGTCGCACCATGTGCACAATCGATAACGATCTTGAGGCCGGCAAAACTGGTGCTGGTGGGCACACTGCTCTTGCAGAACTCGATGTAGCGGCCAGACGCATCGTTGATTCGCGACACCTTGCCGATCTTGCTCGACTCGACCACCGTCATCGGCGCATCAAGCAATTCTTCGATCATCAATTCCAGCTCATCAGGCAGTTTGGTGCCTTTGCCGGAAAAGAACTTGATGCCGTTGTCGTCATGCGGATTGTGCGATGCGCTGATCACGATACCGGCCTCAGCCTGGAACGTACGCGACAGATAGGCAATAGCCGGTGTCGGCATCGGGCCGAGCAGCATCACATCGGCACCTGCCGACGTCAGGCCGGCCTCAAGCGCCGATTCAAACATATAACCAGAAATTCGTGTGTCCTTGCCAACGAGTACCTTGCAAGCACCCATTTTGCGGAACGCCATGCCGGCAGCCCAACCGAGCTTGAGCATGAAGTCAGGAGTGATCGGATACACACCGACTCGACCACGAATGCCGTCAGTACCAAAGTATTTCTTGCTCATAACTGCTCCATCATTCTTATTCGGCTGATTCCACGGCCGCGATCATCCGCACCACGTCTACCGTTTCCGCCACATCATGGACGCGCAATATACGCGCACCCTTGACGGATGCCAGTGCCGCCAATGCAAGACCACCATGCAAACGCTCACCCACCGGGCGATTCAAGGCATGGCCGATCATGCTCTTTCGTGATACGCCTACCAACAGAGGCCGGCCCAACGCGTGCAAGGCCTCCATATGCTTGAACAAGCTTAGATTGTGCTGCAGGGTTTTGGCGAAACCAAAGCCGGGATCAAGAATGATGCGCTCGGCAGGAATACCCGCCAACGCACACTGAGCCATGCGCTCGGCGAGGAACTCACTCACTTCGCGGGTGACATCCTGGTAATGCGGATTGTCCTGCATGTGGCCAGGCTCGCCCAGCATATGCATAAGGCACACCGGCAAGCCGGTTGCTGCGGCTGCATCCAGCGCACCATCGCGCTGAAGCGAGCGCACATCGTTGATCAAACCCGCGCCCAGTCGTGCGGTTTCGCGCATGACCGCAGGCGTCGAGGTATCGACCGAGATGATCACATCCAGTTCGCGATTGATCAGTTCGACGATCGGCGCCACACGCTCAAGCTCTTCCAATGGCGATACTGCGCGCGCACCAGGTCGAGTCGACTCGCCACCGACATCAATCAGCGTCGCACCAGCCGCGACCATAGCTTCAGCATGGCGCAGGGCTGCGTCGAGCTGGCTGTATTGGCCGCCATCAGAGAAAGAATCGGGAGTGACATTGAGAATACCCATGACATGCGTCTGGGCCAAATCAAGAACCCGGTTGCCGCAAGGCAACCGGGTCAGGGACTGTACAGAAGTCATTTCAAACCTTAAACGTCAGCAGCCGGACCGCCAATCGGTGTTTCCGGACGCTCATCCCGAACGACAGGAGGTGGCGGTGTACCGGTGCCACCCGACCAGTCACGAGGCTCGCGAGGCGTGCGACCCGCCATGATGTCGTCGATCTGTTCAGCGTCGATTGTTTCGTACTTCATCAGCGCATCAGCCATCGCGTCGAGCTTGTCACGGTTATCCGTGAGGATCTGTTTGGCGGTGCCGTAGCACTGATCGATGATGCTGCGCACTTCCGAGTCGATCAACTTGGCCGTCTCACCAGAGAAGCTGGCAGCCTGACCGCCACCGCCGCGACCGAGGAATACTTCACCCTCTTCTTCGGCGTACATCAACGGACCGAGTTTTTCCGACAGACCCCACTTGGTCACCATGTTCCGTGCAATCTGACTGGCACGCATGATGTCGTTGGAAGCACCGGTGGTCACACCATCGAAGCCCAAGGTCATCTCTTCAGCGATACGGCCGCCGTACAGCGAGCAGATCTGACTGATCAGTGCGCGCTTGGACAGGCTGTAGCGATCTTCTTCCGGCAGGAACATGGTCACACCCAGCGCACGACCGCGCGGGATGATCGACACTTTATAGACCGGATCATGCTCGGGCACGACACGACCAACGATGGCATGGCCTGCTTCGTGATAAGCGGTGTTCTGCTTTTCTTTCTCGGACATGACCATGGATTTGCGCTCGGCGCCCATCATGATCTTGTCTTTTGCCAGTTCGAATTCTTTCATCTCGACGATGCGTTTGCCGCTGCGTGCAGCGAACAACGACGCTTCGTTGACCAGGTTGGCCAGGTCGGCACCGGAGAAGCCCGGAGTACCGCGAGCGATTACCGCCGGAGCGACGTCGTCACCCATTGGCACTTTACGCATGTGAACCTTGAGAATCTGCTCGCGACCACGGATATCCGGCAGACCGACCACTACCTGACGGTCGAAACGGCCCGGACGCAGCAGCGCAGGGTCGAGTACGTCAGGACGGTTGGTTGCAGCGATAACAATGATGCCGTCATTCATCTCGAAGCCATCCATCTCGACCAGCAACTGGTTGAGAGTCTGCTCACGCTCGTCGTGACCGCCACCCATCCCGGCGCCACGGTGGCGACCGACGGCGTCGATTTCGTCGATGAAGATGATGCACGGTGCGTGCTTCTTGGCCTGCTCGAACATGTCACGAACACGGCTGGCACCCACGCCGACGAACATTTCGACGAAGTCGGAGCCGGAAATGGTGAAGAAAGGCACTTTGGCTTCGCCGGCAATCGCCTTGGCCAGCAAGGTTTTACCGGTACCCGGAGGACCGACCATCAGCACGCCGCGTGGAATGCGACCGCCAAGGCGCTGGAACTTGCCCGGATCGCGCAGGAACTCGACCAGCTCGCCCACTTCTTCCTTGGCTTCGTCGCAACCGGCAACGTCAGCCAAGGTGGTTTTCACCTGATCTTCGGAGAGCAGGCGTGCCTTGCTCTTGCCAAAGCTCATCGGTCCACCCTTGCCACCGGCACCGCCCTGCATCTGGCGCATGAAGAACATGAACACCGCGATGATCACCAGGATCGGGAAGCTGGCCACCAGAAGCTGGGTCCAGATGCTCTGCTGCTCAGGCTGCTTGCCTTCAACCACAACGTGGTTGTCGACCAGGTCGCCGATCAGGCCATTGTCCTGAATTGCCGGACGAATGGTCTTGAAGCTGTCGCCATCGTTGCGTTTGCCGGTGATCACATAGCCATCAACCGCTACGCGCTCGACCTTGCCATCCTTGACCTGCTGGATGAAGTCGGAATAGTTGAGGGTCTGCGGCTCGTTAGGGCTGGAGAAGTTGTTCATCACCGTCACCAGGACAGCCGCGATGATCAACCACAGGATCAGATTCTTTGCCATATCGTTCAATTAACTACCCTCTGAAGCAAGCTCCGCTACTGGCGCGCGCTTCGCATGATATTCACCGGCCTAACTTACTACATTACCTACAGCTCTGGCAGGCGCCGTCTGTAACCCTTTGTGAAACACTTTCTACACAATATTCGCTAAAGCGCTCGGGGCAAAATACGAAAAACCTATCACCCCGACAAAAAACCTCGTTTTACTCACTGCGTCCGCGATAACCCCAAGCCAGCATGTACTGCTCGCGGGAACTGCCACGGGACGAATCCGGCTTGATCATCTGGATCTTGTCGAATTTCTTCCGGGCATCCTTCAGGTACACGTCAAACCCTTCGCCCTGGAAGATCTTGATCACGAAATTACCACCCGGCTTGAGAATCCGCTCGGCCAGATCAAGCGCCAGCTCGCAAAGAAACATGGCTTTGGGCATGTCCACTTCGGGCGTACCACTCATATTGGGGGCCATATCGGAAATCACAAGGTCCACCTGCGAATTACCCACGGCCTCAAGGATCTGCGCGAGCACGGCGTCCTCGGTGAAGTCGCCCTGGATGAAGGTAACGTCGGGGATGCTGTCCATTTCCAGGATGTCCGAAGCGATCAGACGCCCCTGACCACCGATCAGCCGGCTGGTGACCTGCGACCAGCCGCCGGGCGCTGCGCCCAGGTCGACGACGCTCATGCCAGGGCGGATCAGCTTGTATTTCTCCTGGACTTCCAGAAGCTTGTAACTCGCACGCGAGCGGTAGCCATCCTTCTGCGCCTGCTTCACATAGGGATCGTTGACATGTCTTTTCAGCCAACCAAGGCTTGTCTTGGAACGCGCCATTGGGCACCTCGATAATAAGGGTCGTGATTAATTGGGCGGATCCACGAACCCTCGGGTAAAATGGCCGCCATTTTACAGAATCCAGACGAAAGGGTCAGATTATGCCGCTCACTCAAGAGCAGAAGAAACAGTACAAATCCATTGGCCACCATCTGAAACCAGTTTTGACGGTGGCAGACAACGGTTTGACTGAAGGTGTGCTAGCCGAGCTTGAACGCGCTCTAGCGGATCACGAGCTGATTAAAATCAAGCTCAACATCCTCGATCGCGAGTCGCGCCTGGCGCACATTGCAGAACTGTGCAAGGTCGGCAAAGCAGATCTGGTACAGGTCATCGGCAAGATGGCACTGGTTTACCGCAAGAACTTCAGCGCCAACAAGCAGCTGTCGAACGTTCATCGCTTCAAGTGATGACAAGGGTCAAGGGTGTGCTTCGCGCACCCTGCCACTCCATCCAGGAACTGGCTGTAATACCAGCACCACACCGCAAAAGCCCAGAATCAGAAAACTGAACACCAGCCAGTGCTGCGCATCCGGCCAGCCAATACGCACTGCGACATACATCGCACACGCATACAGCGCCAGTAACAACACCTGCCCGCGCAAATCCCGCCATAGACTGGCAAGGCCCTCGGCCTGTACCAGCACCAAAGCCTGAAAAATCACGCATGCGGCGGCAAACCCCACCACCAGCACTTCAAATGAACTTGCGACTTCATCGATCAACAGCGGTGCCAGGCCAATTTTGCCCAACACCGGCTGCAGACCAAGATGAATCAGCCATAGGCCGCCAACCCAGAGCATCTGGGCCAGCTGCCAAAGCATGGCGCCCGCATGCAGCGGGCGCCGACCTTCAGATGTGACGGACTTCGACAATCTCGTACTCGATAACGCCACTCGGCGTTTTCACAGCGACCACATCGCCCTCTTCCTTGCCGATCAAGGCGCGGGCCAGAGGCGAACCGACCGAAATCTTGGCGAGTTTGAAGTCTGCCTCATCCTCACCCACGATGTGGTAAGTGACGCTTTCATCGGTCTCGACGTTGGCGATTTCGACGGTAGTGCCGAAGATCACTTTGCCGGTATGCGGGATGGACGTGACATCAATGATGACCTGATTCTGAATCCGGCCTTCGATATCACGAATCCGCGCTTCAACCATGCCTTGCTGTTCGCGCGCGGCATGGTATTCCGCGTTTTCTTTCAAGTCACCCAGCTCGCGGGCCGTACCGATGTCCTGGCTGAGCTTCGGACGTACGACCTTGGTCAGGTGAGCGTGTTCTTCTTCCAGGGCTTTAGCGCCCTGGACGGTCATTGGGTATTTGATCATGCCTTCAATCCTGCGTGTAGATCCTGCAAGCGGCGCACGGTTTTTTCAGGACCGAACTTCAGCGCTTCACAGATAGCTTCGCCAGCAGCAATGGTAGTGGTGCAGTAGATCTTGTGCTGCAAGGCATTACGACGAATGGAGTACGAATCAGCGATCGACTGACGACCTTCGGTAGTGTTGATGATCAGGGTGACTTCGTCATTCTTGATCATGTCGACCACATGCGGACGACCCTCGGTCACCTTGTTCACACGGCGCACTTTCAGGCCTGCCGCTTCGATCAGCTTGGCAGTACCGGCGGTGGCAACCACTTCGAAGCCCAAGTTGATCAGATCGCGGGCCACGCCTGCAACCAGTGGCTTGTCGTCATCGCGCACGCTGATGAATGCGGTACCGCCGGTCGGCAGCACTTCGCTAGCGCCCATCTGGGCTTTGGCGAATGCTTCACCGAAGGTGTCGCCGACGCCCATCACTTCACCGGTCGACTTCATCTCTGGGCCGAGAATCGGGTCAACACCAGGGAATTTGGCGAATGGGAACACCGCCTCTTTGACGCTGTAGAAGTTGGGAATGATTTCCTTGGTGAAGCCGATTTCTTTCAGAGTCTTACCGGCCATCACGCGCGCAGCGATCATTGCCAGGGACACACCGATGCACTTCGATACGAACGGCACGGTACGCGAAGCGCGCGGGTTGACTTCGATGACGTAGATGTCTTCGCCCTGCAAAGCCAGCTGCACGTTCATCAGACCGACAACGCCCAGTTCCAGGGCCATTTTCTTGACCTGTTCGCGCATCTCGTCCTGGATATGCACAGGCAGCGAGTACGGCGGCAGCGAGCACGCGGAGTCACCGGAGTGAACGCCAGCCTGCTCGATGTGCTGCATGATTGCGCCGATGACGACGTCTTTGCCGTCGCAGACCGCATCCACGTCCATTTCGATGGCGCAGTTGAGGAAGTGGTCAAGCAGCACCGGGCTGTCGTTGGACACTTTCACCGCGTCACGCAGATAGCGCTTGAGCTCTTCTTCTTCGTAGACGATTTCCATCGCGCGGCCACCCAGTACATAGGATGGGCGCACCACCAGCGGATAACCGATCTTGCTGGCGGCACGAATCGCTTCGTCTTCGCTGCGCACGGTGGCGTTTGGTGGCTGACGCAGGTTCAGACGCTCAACCATTTGCTGGAAGCGCTCGCGGTCTTCAGCACGGTCGATCGCATCAGGGCTGGTGCCGATGATTGGCACGCCAGCCGCTTCCAGGGCACGCGCCAGTTTCAGCGGAGTCTGGCCGCCGTACTGGACGATCACGCCTTTCGGCTTCTCGACGCGGCAGATTTCCAGCACGTCTTCCAGCGTCACCGATTCGAAGTACAGACGGTCGGACGTGTCGTAATCCGTGGAAACGGTTTCCGGGTTGCAGTTGACCATGATGGTTTCGTAGCCGTCTTCGCGCAGTGCGAGGGCAGCGTGAACGCAGCAGTAGTCGAACTCGATACCTTGGCCGATACGGTTCGGGCCACCACCCAGGATCATGATCTTGTCGCGGCCCGACGGCGCGGCTTCGCACTCTTCTTCGTAAGTCGAATAGAGGTAAGCGGTGTCGGTGGCGAACTCGGCGGCGCAGGTGTCAACGCGCTTGTAGACCGGGAACACTTCCAGCTTGTGACGGTGAGTCCGCAGGTTCTTCTCGGTCACACCCAGCAGCTTGGCCAGACGCTGATCGGAGAAGCCTTTGCGCTTGAGCTTGTACATCAGGTCGCGGTCGATAGCGGACAGACCGAGGGTCTTGACCTTCTCTTCGTCCTTGATCAGATCTTCGATCTGCACCAGGAACCACGGGTCGATCATGTTCATGGCGAAGATTTCTTCGACAGTCATGCCGGCGCGGAAAGCGTCTGCCACGTACCAGATGCGCTCGGCGCCCGGCACGGTCAGTTCACGCTTGAGTACGCTCATGCTTTCCGGGTTGCTCAGGTCGAGCTTCTCGTCCAGACCGCAAACACCGACTTCCAGACCGCGCAGGGCTTTCTGCAGGGATTCCTGGAAAGTCCGGCCGATGGCCATGACTTCACCGACCGACTTCATTTGAGTGGTCAGACGCGCGTCAGCCTTGGCGAATTTCTCGAAGGCGAAGCGTGGCAGCTTGGTCACGACGTAGTCGATCGACGGCTCGAAGGACGCCGGGGTCTTGCCGCCAGTGATGTCGTTCGACAGTTCGTCGAGGGTGTAGCCCACAGCCAGTTTGGCCGCGACTTTGGCGATCGGGAAACCGGTGGCTTTCGAAGCCAGGGCCGAGGAACGCGATACACGCGGGTTCATTTCGATCACGACCATACGGCCAGTGTCCGGGCAGATACCGAACTGCACGTTGGAGCCGCCAGTCTCGACGCCGATCTCGCGCAGTACCGCCAGGGAGGCGTTACGCAGGATCTGGTATTCCTTGTCGGTCAGGGTCTGTGCTGGCGCGACGGTGATCGAGTCACCGGTGTGCACGCCCATCGGGTCGAAGTTTTCGATCGAGCAGACGATGATGCAGTTGTCCTTTTTGTCGCGGACAACTTCCATCTCATATTCTTTCCAGCCGATCAGCGATTCGTCGATCAGCAGCTCTTTGGTCGGCGACAGGTCCAGACCACGGGCGCAGATTTCTTCGAACTCTTCACGGTTGTAAGCGATACCGCCGCCGGTGCCGCCCATGGTGAAGGACGGACGGATGATGCACGGGAAGCCGAGGGTTTCAAGAACCGCGTTGGCCTCTTCCATGCTGTGCGCGATACCGGAACGCGGGCACGCCAGGCCGATGGATTTCATCGCCTTGTCGAAACGCGAACGGTCTTCAGCCTTGTCGATGGTGTCGGCGTTGGCGCCGATCATTTCCACGCCGAACTTCTCCAGAATGCCTTCGCGCTCCAGATCCAGGGCGCAGTTCAGAGCGGTCTGGCCACCCATGGTTGGCAGCACGGCGTCCGGACGCTCTTTCTCGATGATCTTGGCAACGGTCTGCCACTTGATCGGCTCGATGTAGGTCGCGTCGGCCATGTCCGGGTCGGTCATGATGGTGGCCGGGTTGGAGTTCACCAGGATGACGCGGTAACCCTCTTCGCGCAGGGCTTTACAGGCCTGGGCGCCGGAGTAGTCGAATTCGCAGGCCTGGCCGATAACGATCGGGCCAGCGCCGAGAATCAGGATGCTTTTAATGTCTGTACGTTTTGGCATGGGTTTGTCACTCAAATCCGCAGGTCAGTCGGCAAGCCGTCTTGATCGATTTCTGAAGTCCCGAAGGGGCCGCCGGTGCCGGGGCCACCCTCGAGGGGCTTCTCTCTACAGTCTCAAGGCGAACGCTTAGCGTCGCTTGGCCATCTCGTTGATGAAGCGGTCGAACAGTGGCGCGACGTCGTTCGGGCCCGGGCTCGCTTCAGGGTGACCCTGGAAGCTGAACGCGCTCTTGTCGGTGCGCTCGATGCCTTGCAGGGTGCCGTCGAACAGCGATTTGTGAATCGCTCGCACGTTGGCTGGCAGGGTCTCTTCGTCTACCGCGAAACCGTGGTTCTGGCTGGTGATCATCACGACACCAGTGTCCAGATCCTGCACCGGGTGGTTGGCACCGTGGTGGCCATGGCCCATTTTCAGGGTCTTGGCGCCGGAAGCCAGAGCGAGCAGTTGGTGACCCAGGCAAATACCGAAGACCGGAATTTCGGTTTCCAGGACTTCCTTGATCGCCTTGATCGCGTAGTCGCATGGCTCCGGATCACCAGGGCCGTTGGACAGGAACACGCCGTCCGGCTTCAGTGCCAGGACATCAGCGGCAGGCGTCTGCGCAGGTACCACGGTAACGCGGCAGCCGCGCTCGACCAGCATGCGCAGGATGTTGACCTTGACGCCGTAGTCGTAGGCAACCACATGATAAGGCAGCTCGGAAGCGTCGATGGTCGCGTGGCTGTCGGTCTTCAGATCCCAGACAGTCGAGCGCCATTCGTACTGAGTCTTGGTGCTGACGACTTTCGCCAGATCCATGCCCTTCAGGCCCGGGAAGCCTTGCGCGGCAGCAATTGCAGCTTCTTCGGAGATGTTGTCGCCGGCCATGATGCAGCCGTTCTGTGCGCCTTTCTCACGCAGGATGCGGGTCAGGCGGCGGGTGTCGATACCGGCGATTGCCACAACGTTGTTGGCTTTCAGGTAGTCGGACAGGGACATCTTGTTACGCCAGTTACTCGCTACCAGCGGCAGGTCACGGATGACCAGGCCAGCGGACCACACGCGGTCGGACTCGGCGTCTTCCGGCGTGGTGCCGGTGTTGCCGATGTGCGGGTAAGTCAGGGTAACGATCTGTTGGGCGTAGGAAGGATCGGTAAGGATTTCCTGATAGCCGGTCATTGCGGTGTTGAACACCACCTCACCAACGGTTTGACCGTCGGCTCCAATGGCTTCGCCGCGAAAAATGCTGCCATCAGCAAGGGCAAGTATGGCTGGCTTAGTCAAGAAGACCTCCCGTAAATAACGCATGAAAGGGCGATCGCAGGTTGTAAAAAAGCGGAGTGACGTATGGACACGTCACCCCGCTTCTTCACTGAATTATTCTGCGCGCTTTTAGTGGACACACTAAAGCTGTAGCTTACAGAAAAAGGCTTTTTTGGTCCACCGCTAAAGAGCCTAAAAGGCCGGAGAATGCGACAGGACGTCGGCTAGCGGAGAAAAACCAGCGCAAACAGGGCGTTTGCGCCGGGTTCAGCAATGAATCAGCGCAGGTCGAGCACGTCCTGCATGTCGTACAGACCTGGCTCGCGAGCATCCAGCCACAGCGCGGCACGCACCGCACCCTTGGCGAAAGTCATGCGGCTCGAAGCCTTGTGCGTGATTTCCAGACGCTCACCTTCGCAAGCAAACAACACGGTGTGATCACCCACCACATCACCGCCGCGTACGGTGGCGAAGCCGATGGTTTCGCGCTCACGGGCACCGGTGTGACCTTCACGACCGTAGACCGCGACTTTCTGCAAATCACGATCCAGCGCACTGGCAATCACTTCACCCATGCGCAACGCCGTACCCGACGGCGCATCGATCTTGTGACGGTGATGGGCTTCGATGATTTCGATATCCGCTTCATCACCCAGTACGCGCGCCGCCATGTCCAGCAGCTTCAGCGACAGATTGACGCCGACACTGAAATTGGCCGCGAATACGATCGGAATGTCCTTGCCCGCCTCGACCAGCAACTGCTTCTGCGCCGCGTCCAGCCCGGTGGTGCCGATAACCATGGCCTTGCCTGCCTTGCGGCAGAAGGCGAGGTTTTTCAGCATCACTTCCGGCAGCGTGAAGTCGATCAATACGTCAAACTCTTCCGCCACAGCCTCGATATGACCGGACAGCGGCACGCCGATACGACCCAACGATGCCAGCTCACCGGCATCCACGCCGATCAGCGTGCTGCCAGGACGAACCACCGCAGCGGTCAACCCGGTCAATGGCGCGCGCTGCTGCACGGCCTCGACCAGAATCTTGCCCATGCGCCCAGCAGCGCCCATCACAGCTATACGTCGCATGCCGACTCCTTACAGATCGCCGAAGAAGCGCTTCACACCGTCGAACCAACCGGTGGTTTTCGGCGAATGGCTGTTGTCGTCCGCCAGCGAGCTGCGGAATTCTTCCAGCAATTCGCGCTGACGACGGTTCAGGTTGACCGGCGTCTCGACCGCCACACGGCACATCAAATCGCCCGCACCACCGCCACGCACTGGTGCCACGCCTTTGCCACGGACACGGAATTGCTTGCCGGTCTGGGTGCCTTCAGGGATTTTCAGTTTGACGCGACCGTCGAGGGTCGGAATTTCCAGCTCGCCGCCCAAGGCTGCATCAACGAAGCTGATCGGCACTTCGCAGAACAGATGCTTGCCGTCACGCTGAAAGATGTCGTGCTCGCGCACATTGATGACCACATACAGGTCGCCAGTCGGACCGCCCTGGGTACCCGCTTCGCCTTCACCGGAGAGACGAATGCGGTCGCCGGTATCGACGCCGGCCGGCACTTTGACCGACAGCGTCTTGTACTCTTCGACGCGGCCGTCGCCGTGGCAGGAGTCGCACGGATCGGAAATGATCTTGCCTTGGCCATGGCAACGCGGGCAGGTCTGCTGCACCGAGAAGAAGCCCTGCTGCATGCGCACCTGACCGATGCCGCCGCAAGTCGGGCACGTCGATGGCGACGAGCCTTTCTTGGCGCCCGAGCCATCGCACGGCTTGCAGTTGACCAGTGTCGGAACGCGGATATTCACGGTGGTACCGCGCACCGCCTCTTCCAGATTCAGCTCCAGGGTGTAGCGCAAATCGCTGCCACGCTGCGCGCCGCCACGGGAACCGCCGCGACCGCCACCGAAGAAATCACTGAAGACATCACCAAAGATGTCAGAGAAATTCTGCCCGCCGAAACCGGCACCGCCGCCACCCATGCTCGGGTCGACACCGGCATGACCGTACTGGTCGTATGCCGCGCGCTTGCTCGAATCGGACAGCACTTCGTAGGCCTCGTTGGCCTCTTTGAACATCTCTTCCGACGCTTTGTCATCGGGATTACGGTCCGGGTGATGCTTCATTGCCAGACGGCGATAAGCCTTCTTCAGATCTGCATCGCTTGAGCCACGCTCAACACCCAACACTTCGTAATAGTCACGCTTTGCCATAAGTCTTCTGCACTCTTGAGGACGTTCGGCAAACCCCTCCTGAGGATCGCCAAACTCGTTGAGCCCCAATACAGGCCCGGACCCAACTCACGTCAATTCAACGATCCTGGTCTTTGATTCTGCGGTACTTGTGGCGTGAAAAGCAGGAGCATCTTCAGCCATACCGCCAGCATCCGAACGTTGTCGCATGCTGTAAAAATTCGCGTATTCCAGATACGCCAACGCGGGAGCTAGCTCCCGCGCGGCGACATCCTACCAGTCACTGCCTAAAGGCAGTCAACCGGCCGACCAACAACTTACTTCTTGTGGTCGTCTGTTACTTCGTCGAACTCTGCATCAATCACGTCGTCAGCCTTCTCGGCTTTCTCTTCGTGTTGTGCAGCGCCTTCACCAGGCTGCTGTTCGGCGTACATCTTCTGTGCAACCGGAGCGGAGACTTTTGACAGTTCTTCAACCTTCGTATCGATGGCAGCCTTGTCGTCGCCTTTGACAGCGGCTTCCAGAGCAACCACAGCGCTCTCGATCGCAGTCTTCTCTTCGGCAGTGACCTTGTCGCCCGCATCAGCAACCATTTTGCGCGTCGAGTGAACCAGTGCATCACCCTGGTTACGGGCAGCGGCCAGCTCTTCGAACTTGCGGTCTTCTTCAGCGTTCACTTCAGCATCACGAATCATTTGCTGAATTTCGTCATCGGACAGACCGGAGTTGGCCTTGATCACGATCGACTGAGTCTTGCCGGTAGCCTTGTCTTTCGCACCAACGTGCAGGATGCCGTTAGCGTCGATGTCGAAGGTCACTTCGATCTGCGGCACGCCACGTGGAGCAGGTGGAATGTCGGCCAGGTCGAACTTGCCCAGGGATTTGTTCTGAGTGGCTTGTTTGCGCTCGCCTTGCAGAACGTGAATGGTCACAGCGCCTTGATTGTCGTCGGCAGTCGAGAACACTTGCGATTTCTTGGTAGGAATCGTGGTGTTTTTCTCGATCAGCGCAGTCATCACGCCACCCATGGTTTCGATACCCAGGGTCAGCGGGCTGACGTCGAGCAGCAGAACGTCTTTCACGTCACCAGCCAGAACAGCGCCCTGGATCGCGGCACCCATGGCAACAGCTTCGTCCGGGTTAACGTCTTTACGCGCTTCTTTACCGAAGAAATCGGTAACCAGCTTTTGTACCAGCGGCATACGGGTCTGACCACCGACCAGAATCACGTCGTTGATCGCGCCAACATCCAGACCAGCGTCTTTCATGGCGATGCGGCAAGGTTCGATGGTGCGTTGAACCAGGTCTTCAACCAGTGCTTCGAGCTTGGCACGCGAAATCTTCACGTTCAGGTGCTTAGGACCGGTCGCGTCTGCAGTAATGTACGGCAGGTTGACGTCGGTCGACTGGCTCGAGGACAGTTCGATCTTGGCTTTCTCAGCGGCTTCTTTCAGGCGCTGCATCGCCAGCGGGTCACCTTTGAGGTTCATGCCGCTTTCTTTCTTGAATTCGTCAACGAGGTAGTCGATCAGACGAATGTCAAAGTCTTCACCGCCAAGGAAGGTGTCGCCGTTGGTAGCCAGTACTTCGAACTGGTGCTCGCCATCAACTTCAGCGATTTCGATCACGGAAACGTCGAAAGTACCGCCACCCAGGTCATAAACGATCACGGTGTGATCGCCCTTGGCCTTGTCCATACCGTAAGCCAGAGCGGCTGCGGTTGGTTCGTTGATGATACGTTTCACGTCCAGACCGGCGATGCGGCCGGCGTCTTTGGTCGCCTGACGCTGACTATCGTTGAAGTAGGCCGGAACGGTGATCACCGCTTCAGTCACTGGCTCGCCGAGGTAGTCTTCGGCAGTCTTCTTCATCTTCTTCAGAATTTCAGCCGAGATTTGTGGCGGTGCCATTTTCTGGCCGTTCACTTCAACCCAAGCGTCGCCATTGTCAGCCTTGGCGATTTTGTAAGGCACCATCTGGATGTCTTTCTGCACAACTTCTTCGTCGAAACGACGACCGATCAGACGCTTTACTGCGTACAGAGTGTTGTGCGGGTTGGTCACAGCCTGACGCTTGGCCGACTGACCTACCAGAATTTCGCCATCGTTGGCGTAAGCGATGATCGACGGCGTGGTACGCGCGCCTTCAGCGTTTTCAATAACTTTTGCCTTGCCGTTTTCCAGCACGGAGACGCAGGAGTTGGTAGTCCCCAGGTCGATACCGATAATTTTGCCCATGTTAACTCTCCCGAAACTTTGGATTTGGATGCCGCAGCAGTGGTGGCTGACTGCGGTAGCACTTAAACGCTTGACTTCTAAATGGGGGCCTTGCGGCTAATTTCAAGCCTTCTCGTCAATCGAAGGCGAAATTGGCGCAGGCGCCTTGCTGACCACAACCATGGCCGGGCGCAACAGGCGACCGTTGAGCTGGTAGCCCTTCTGGAACACCTTCAGAACACTGTTCGGTTCTACGTCGGCGCTTTCCTGCATGGCCATTGCCTGATGCTGAACAGCATTGAACGGTTCGCCATGCGGATCGATCGCTTCAAGCTGATAACGCTTGAGGGTGTCGTGGAACATTTTCAGCGTCAGCTCGATGCCTTCACGCATCGGACGGATGCTTTCGTCGTCCGGGTTCGACAGCTCGAGGCCGCGCTCCAGGCTATCGACGATCGGCAGCAAGTCGCTGGCGAATTTCTCCAGGGCAAACTTGTGCGCCTTTTCGACGTCCTGCTCGGCACGACGACGAACGTTCTGCAGATCGGCAGCTACACGCAGAGACTGATCCTGCGCGGCGGCCAATTGCTCTTCGAGCACTTGTACACGGGTCGCCAGGTCATCACCCGAACCTGCGGGTGCCTGATTGGCTTCTGGGTTTTGCGTATCTACTGTCTGTTCGTCAGCCATAGAATTCTCCTTTCAATTTCGTCCGCGAGCCTGACTCGCGCTTCTGCCCCGATATATGGGGCCGCAAAATCAGGCTTCAAGGGTCTTCAAGCATTAACCCTACAAAAAAGTGCCACATTCTCATTCCCCGATGCGCTAAGAACATTTTCAGTTCAAGCAAATCGAGCTAAGGACAGGCATTGTCAGCCAGAAACAAAACACTGTATAAATAACCAGACCTAAAGCCTGGGAGCGGCCGTTATGCTGGTGCACCTGTCCGTACACAACTACGCCATCGTTGAACATCTCGATCTCGAACTTGATCGCGGGATGAGCGTGATCACAGGGGAAACCGGCGCTGGCAAGTCGATCATGCTCGACGCGCTGGGTCTGACGCTGGGCGATCGTGCCGACAGCGGCGTGGTTCGCCCCGGCGCCGACAAGGCCGACATCCTCGCGACTTTTGACCTCGTCGACATTCCCGAAGCCAGCGCGTGGCTCGCCGAGCGCGATCTGGACATCGACGGTCCGTGCATCCTCCGTCGGGTGATCACCAGCGAAGGCCGTTCGCGCGGCTATATCAACGGCACACCCTGCCCGCTGGGTGATCTCAAGTCTCTCGGCGAATTGCTGATCGACATTCATAGCCAGCACGAACATCAGTCCCTGCTGAAAACCGATACCCATCGCCGTTTGCTGGACGAGTACGCGGGCGCTACCGATCTGGCCCGCCAGGTTCAGCTTGCCGCCCAGCGCTGGCGACAGACTCGCCAGGAGCTGGAGCGCCTCTCCAACTCCGGTGATGAACAGCGCGCACGCCATCAATTGCTCAGCTATCAGCTTGAAGAGCTGGAAAACCTCGGTCTCGGCGATAATGAACTCGAACAACTGGAGCAGGAACACAAAAACCTGACCAACGCCGAAACCCTGCTGGGCATCTGCCGGCAAGTGGTCGAGCAGTGCAGCGAAAGTGATTCCGGCAATGTCCTGAATGCGCTGACCGCCAGCCTCAATCGCCTGTCGAGCGTCAACAACTCGGTCGGCGCCCTCGGCGAAGCCAGCAGTCTGCTGACCAGCGCGCAGATCCAGGTCGAAGAAGCCGTCGGCGAACTCAACCGTTTCCTCGACAACTTCGATGCCGATCCGGCCCGCCTGCAGTATCTGGAAGAACGCCTCGATGCGATCTATACCCTGGCGCGCAAACACCGGATCCAGCCGACCGAGGTCGCGGAAATGCAGCAAAAACTGCTGGATGAAATCGAAACACTCAACGCCAACGACGAATCCATCGAGCGCCTGGGTGAGGAACTCGCATCCTATGCCCGTCATTATCAAGAGAAGGCCCGAGAGCTGAGCGACTTGCGCCATCAGGCGGCTGGCAGTCTGGCCAGCGCGGTGGAGCAGGAAATTCAGCGTCTGGGCATGCCTGGTGGTCGCTTCACCATCGAACTACGCGCCAACAGCAGCGACGAACTGCTGCCCAATGGACTGGAACAGGTTGAACTGCTGGTCAGTGCCAACCCTGGCCAACCCTTGAAAGCCCTGGCCAAAGTGGCTTCCGGCGGTGAACTGTCGCGGATCAGCCTGGCGATTCAGGTGATCACCGCTCAGACCTCGCGGGTGCCAACACTGGTGTTCGACGAAGTCGACGTCGGCATTGGCGGCCCGACGGCTGAAATTGTCGGCCAATTGCTGCGTCGCCTCGGCGATCGCGGCCAAGTACTGACCGTCACGCACTTGCCGCAAGTGGCAGCGCAGGGCCATCAACATCTGTTCGTGCACAAGGTCCGTGGTGAAGAGGCGACGCACACCGCCGTTTCCAAACTGAGCAAGAACGACCGTATAGAAGAAGTCGCGCGGATGCTTGGCGGTATCGATCTGACCAAGGAATCACTGGCCCACGCGAAGAAAATGGTCGTCACCGCGAAAGTTTGAGAACGGCAGAAAGCACGAAGGCGACCCTGGGGTCGCCTTCGTTCGTTTCGCGAACCTGAATTCGCGCGACATGCTTACTTTTTCTTGCGGATGTACAGCACCAGGTTGTGATCCACCAACTCGACACCGTGCTCGTCGGCAATTGCCTTCTGGAGTTTTTCGATTTCCGGGCTGACGAATTCGACAACCTCACCGGTCTCCACATCGACCATATGGTCGTGGTGACCGCCGTCGGCCAATTCGAAGACCGCGTGGCCGCCGTCGAAATTGTGACGGACAACGAGGCCAGCCGCTTCGAACTGGGTCAGAACACGGTAAACCGTGGCCAGACCGACGTCCTCGCCAGCTTCCATCAACGCCTTGTAGACGTCCTCGGCACTCATGTGACGCTGCTCGGTGGAGTCGAGCATTTGCAAGATCTTGACCCGTGGCAGGGTCACTTTAAGGCCGGCTTTGCGTAGTTCGCTATTTTCAACCATGGTCAGCTTTCTCGCGATGCTGCTTCGCAGCTTCTCTTAATGCGGGTATGATCGGCGTTTACGTTGTCCCAGCCAAGATAGTGGAAGTCGCCCACCGATGCAAAACACCAAGCTCTTGCTAACCAGTTTCACCTTTGTGGGACTGCTCGCACTCGCCGGTTGTTCATTCCCCGGGGTTTACAAAATCGACATCCAGCAGGGCAATGTCGTCACGCAGGATATGATAGACCAGTTACGCCCGGGAATGACCCGGCCGCAAGTACGGTTTATCATGGGTAACCCCCTGCTGACCGACACGTTCCATGCCGATCGCTGGGATTATCTGTACAGCCTGCAACCGGGTGGCGGTGAACGCCAACAGGAACGCGTCAGCGTTATTTTCAACTCAAACGACCAGCTTGTCAGCCTGTCGGGTGACTTCATGCCCGGCGTGAGCCGTGACGAAGCCATTCTCGGCAAGGACAGCGGCACGACCAACGTGACCGCCCCTGCTGAAAACGCCGAGAAGCCGAAACCGGAAAAACCGGCCAAGCCAGGCTCCTTGCTGGATCAGATCCAGAAGGACGTCGATGGCGTAGAAACCGTTCCGGTTCCGACACCAGAGCCGCTGGACACCTCGCCGCAGTAATTTGCGAGGCAATAAAAAACCCGGAAATTCCGGGTTTTTTATTGCCTGCCGTTTGGCCTGCTCACTGATGTCGCGCTTTCGCCTCGACAGCCTTTGCTGCCCGCAAGCGTCGAACCTCTTTCGGATCAGCCAGCAATGGCCGGTAGATTTCGATGCGATCGCCCGCCTGAACCGGTCGACTCTGCGGATCGGCAACCACCTTGCCGAAAACTCCCAGCGGGCAGTCAGCCAGATTCAGCTGCGCAAACTCATCGCCAATGCCGGACTTGAGCACGGCTTCGCGCACGGTCGTGCCTTGCGGAACACTGACCACGCGCAAAACCTGACGATCAACGGCGGCATACACCACCTCGATTTCGATCATCGTCTCAACCATGCATCTGCTTGGCGCGCTGACAGAACGCATCCACCAGCGTATTCGCCGCCTGATTGAACAGCGGTCCCAACGTGGCCCGAACCAGAGGCCCGGCATAATCGAAGGACAGATCGAGACTGATTTTGCAGGCCTTCTCATTCAACACCTTGAACACCCAGACGCCGTGCAATTGATTGAACGGACCTTCTTCAAGGTTCATCTCGATCGACTGCCCCGGCACCAGCGTATTGCGTGTGACGAAGTGCTGGCTGAGGCCGCCCTTCGCCACCCCGACGCTGGCGCGCATATGCTCCGGTGAGCTTTCCAGCACCTCGGCCGCCGAGCACCACGGCAGAAACTCCGGATAACGCGCCACATCGTTGACGAGGTCATAGAGAAATTGCGCCGGGTACGGCAGCAGCGCTGATCGTTGAATATGTGTCGTCATGTAAGCGTTACTTCCAGAGCTGAGCGGCAAACACTACAAGAATGCCGATAGGCGCCACGTAGCGCATCAAGAACAAAGACAGGGCAAACAGTGCCGGATTACGGATCGACAACTCGTCACGCACCGCTTCACGCCCCATCACCCATCCGGCAAACAGCACGAAACACAGGCCACCGAGCGGCAACATGATCCGCGAGGTGAAGAAATCGATCACGCCAAAGAAGTCCAGACCGCTCTTCGCTCCCCATTGGTAGAGGTGAAACATCTCGTCTTCGTTCACGAAAAATTTGGCTTCCTTCCAGATATTGAAGGAGAACACCGTGCCCAAACCGACGAACCAGCAAGTGAAAGCCAGCCAGAAAGTCACCCAGGCGCGGCTGACTTTGGTGCGTTCAACCAGATACGCCACCATCGGTTCGAGCAGGGAAATTGCCGAACTCCATGCTGCAACGGCCACCAGAACGAAGAACACCACGCCCATCAACTGACCGAACGCGACGTTACCAAAGGCAAATGGCAGGCTGACGAACATCAGGCCCGGGCCTTCGCTCGGGTTGAGGCCCGCTGCGAATACGATCGGGAACAAGGCCAGGCCGGCGACCAGCGAAACGAAGGTATCCAGCAGCGCCACACCGACAACGGTGCCGGACAGCGACGCGTTTTTCGGCATGTAGGCGCCGTAGATCATGATTGAACCGACGCCCACACTCAGAGAAAAGAATGCGTGTCCCATTGCCGGCAGCAAGCCGTCGAGAACCTTTTCCGGGTGGAAGTCGAACATGAAGTGCACGCCCTCCATGAAATGTCCGGTGGTCATGCTGTAACCGAGCAACACCAGAATCATCACGAACAGCAGCGGCATCATGATTCGCAAGCTGCGCTCAAGCCCGGCAACTACGCCTTTGGCGATCACGAAAGCCGATAACAGCATAAAAATCGTGTGCCAAAGTGTCAGGCGCCAAGGATTGGAGATGACATTCCCGAAGTACGCCCCGACCTGATCAGCCGTTACGCCCTGGAAATCCCCACGCCCCATGTCGATGATGTAATCCAGCGACCAGCCGCCGACCACGCTATAGAAAGACAGGATCAGCAGCGCCGTGATCATCCCGGCAAACGCCCCCCACGACCACTTGGGCGAATGCCCTGCCTCGATTGCCAGTACCTTCAAGGCGTTGGCCGGACTCTGCCGCGCACGCCGACCAATCAGGGTTTCGGCCAGCATTACCGGGATACCGATCAAGGCAATGCATGCCAGAAACATCAGCACAAAGGCGCCGCCGCCGTAGACCCCGACCATGTACGGGAACTTCCAGATGCTGCCCAACCCCACGGCCGAACCGGTCGCGGCGAATATGAAAACCCAGCGGCTAGCCCAACTGCCGTGGACAGAAACCTTGTCTGTCGACATCGTTTATCACGCCCAAGCGTTAGAAAAAGAGGCCGCATTGTCCGGGATTCACTCAACCTGCTCAAGCACGCAGCATCACCGTAGCCGACAGCCGTTTATCTCCATATAATGCCGCCCCTATGGCTAAACAGAAGAAACACCCAACAGGGACCATCGCGCAGAACAAAAAGGCGCGACACGATTACTTCATCGAGCACAAGTTCGAGGCTGGTCTGGTCCTGGCCGGCTGGGAAGTAAAAAGTCTGCGGGCAAGCAAGCTACAGCTGGTCGACAGCTATGTCCTGCTCAAGGATGGCGAAGCGTGGCTGCTCGGTAGCCACATCACGCCTCTGATGACCGCAAGCACCCACGTCATCGCTGACCCGGTGCGCACACGCAAACTGCTGCTCAACCGCCGCGAGCTGGAAAAGCTTGCAGCGATGGTGCAGCAAAAGGGTTACGCCTGCGTCTGCCTGTCCTGGTACTGGAGCAAGCACATGGTCAAGTGCGAGATCGCTCTGGGCAAGGGCAAGAAGGAATACGACAAGCGTGATACCGAGCGCGAGCGCGATGCCGGCCGTGAGTTGCAACGCGCAGTACGCAACAAGGGCAAGGAAGACTAATTTCTTCTGCCTTTAAAGCGTATTCGCGAGCAAGCCCGCGCCCACATTTGGAATGCATTTCAAATGTGGGAGCGGGCTTGCTCGCGAAAGCTATTGCAGCATCAACACAGAAATAACTGATCACATCCCCTTGCGCCGCTCCGCCCGAGCCACGCGCTGAACTTCCTGCCGCACCTCTTCCAGCACTTCCTGCACATACAGGATATGTCGGCTGGAAACCTCCCGAGCCTGCTCCGCACGACCTTCGATAATCGCCAGATACAATTCCCGATGCTGAGTGATCAGCATGTCGCGGGTTTCCGTGCGCTGCTTGTACATGCCGCCAATGTTGGTCACAACGTTACGCTTGAGCAAATCGAACAAGCCACGAATGGTGTGCAGCAACACCGCGTTATGACTGGCCTCAGCAATCGCCAGATGGAATTTCGCATCCGCCGCGCCCTCCTCCGCCCGACTGACTTCGTCGTGGCGCGAATAGCAGTCCTGCAACTCTGCGAACGCAGCGGACAGCCTTTCACGATCAACATCGGTTGCGCGTAATGCCGCGTAATAGGCACACGATGCCTCCAGAGTGTGCCGAAACTCGAGCAAGTCGCGCTGTGCTTCAGGATTGCTTTCGAGCAACTGCAGCAGCGGATCGCTGAACGTCGAACCGAGGCTTTCCACGACATAGTTGCCGCCGCCCTGACGGCTGACCAGCAAGCCCTTGGCTGCCAGTTTCTGGATCGCTTCGCGCAGCGACGGACGTGATACGCCAAATTGCTCGGCCAGCGCGCGCTCCGCCGGAAGCCGTTCGCCGGACTTCAGCGTGCCCTCGAGGATCATCCCCTCGAGTCGCTCGACAATATCGTCAGACAAACGGCGCTGACGTATCTGATCAAACCCCATAACTCATTTCTCCACGATCCCGACCGCTCGCCGGGCTCTCTATTCTGGCCTATCGGCGCCTTGCCGACACCTACCAGACGCCACTTGCCGAAACCGGATCAGATGCGATCTGCACCGCTGATTCGACAAAAGTTTCAGGGCGACAAATTGACACACCGACATCAAGGCTTTTACCCTAGCCAACAGCGCTTGTAAAATGGTCTTACCAATTAACCAAAAACGCTGACAGTGCCTGACCAACAACAATTAGGGGCCACCCCATATGCAAACCTGGCAACAGCTCTACAGCCCGCTCGGCAGTCTCGGCGTGTCCGCACTCGCGGCCGTCATTCCCATCGTGTTCTTCTTTCTCGCGCTGGCGGTGTTCCGCCTCAAAGGCCATGTGGCCGGCAGCATCACTCTCGCGCTATCAATTGCCGTGGCGATCTTCGCGTTCCAGATGCCAGTGGATATGGCCTTCGCCGCCGCCGGTTATGGTTTCGCCTACGGTCTGTGGCCGATTGCCTGGATCATTGTCGCGGCGGTATTCCTCTACAAACTGACCGTCAAAAGTGGTCAGTTCGAGATCATTCGCAGTTCGGTGTTATCGATTACTGACGATCAGCGCCTGCAAGTGCTGCTGATCGGTTTCTGCTTCGGCGCGTTCCTCGAAGGTGCTGCCGGTTTTGGCGCGCCCGTGGCGATTACTGCCGCACTTCTTGTCGGGCTGGGCTTCAACCCGCTGTACGCCGCCGGCCTGTGCCTGATCGCCAACACCGCACCGGTGGCGTTCGGCGCACTGGGGATTCCGATCATCGTTGCCGGCCAAGTGACCGGCATCGATGCGTTCAAAATCGGCGCCATGACCGGTCGGCAACTGCCGCTGCTCTCGCTGTTCGTGCCGTTCTGGCTGGTGTTCATGATGGATGGCCTGCGCGGCGTGCGTGAAACCTGGCCCGCTGCACTGGTGGCTGGCCTGAGCTTCGCCGTCACCCAATATTTCACTTCGAACTTCATTGGCCCAGAGCTGCCGGACATCACCTCGGCCCTGGCCAGCCTGATTTCCCTGACCCTGTTCCTCAAGGTCTGGCAGCCGAAACGCACCGCAGGCGCGCAGATCGCTGGCGCCACATCCAGCGCCGCGATCACCGCCAGCGCCGGTGGTTTCGGTCAGAAACGCACAACCGTAGCTTCGCCTTACAGCCTTGGGGAAATTTTCAAAGCTTGGTCGCCGTTCCTGATCCTCACCGTGCTGGTGACCATCTGGACGCTGAAGCCTTTCAAGGCGATGTTCGCCGCCGGCGGTTCGATGTACAGCTGGGTGTTCAACTTCGCGATTCCGCACCTTGATCAGTTGGTGATCAAAACCGCACCGATCGTGGCCACCCCGACGGCCATTCCGGCAGTGTTCAAACTCGATCCGATTTCCGCGACCGGCACGGCGATTTTCTTCTCCGCGCTGATCTCGATGCTAGTGCTGAAGATCAATTTCAAAACTGGTCTTACCACTTTGAAAGAGACCTTCTACGAACTGCGCTGGCCAATTCTGTCGATCGGCATGGTGCTGGCGTTCGCCTTCGTCACCAACTATTCCGGCATGTCTTCGACCATGGCGCTGGTATTGGCGGCGACGGGCTCTGCCTTCCCGTTTTTCTCGCCGTTCCTGGGGTGGCTGGGCGTGTTCCTCACCGGTTCCGATACATCGTCCAACGCGCTGTTCAGTTCGCTGCAAGCAACCACTGCACACCAGATCGGCGTCAACGACGTCCTGCTGGTGGCGGCGAACACCAGCGGCGGCGTGACCGGCAAAATGATCTCGCCACAATCGATCGCCGTGGCCTGCGCCGCGACCGGGCTGGTGGGCAAGGAATCGGATCTGTTCCGCTTCACCCTCAAGCACAGCCTATTCTTTGCAACGATTGTCGGCCTGATCACCCTGGCTCAGGCCTACTGGTTCACCGGCATGCTGGTGCACTAAACCTACAAGAAGCATGGAAAAAACCGACGCCGGTTCGTGATGCCGGCGTCAGCAATTCACCACCCGGTCTGTAAGGCTGCTGAAAGCAAGGTTCTCTATATTCAGCAGCCGCAACAGACGGATAACCGGGACCACCCGGAGACACGCCTGATGAGCGAGCTTTTTTACAACGCTGTGCCGAACGCGACCCGCGTGGCACCGCCACTGCCCGAACCTCGGCAATACCCCAGCGAGAAACCGTCGAGGGTCTATTTGTTCGGGACGTGCGTGGTTGACCTGTTCTACCCCGAAGCCGGGATGGACGCGATCCACTTGCTGGAGCGCGAAGGGATTCGGGTCGAGTACCCGCAAGGGCAAAGCTGCTGCGGCCAACCCGCCTACACCTCGGGTTACACCGAGCAGGCGCGGACGGTGGCGCGCTCGCAACTGGCGCTGTTTGCCGGCGATTATCCGGTGGTGGTGCCGTCAGGTTCCTGCGCCGGCATGCTGCGCGAACATTACGCCGACTTGTTCAAGGACGAGCCGGACACGTTGAAACAGGTTCAGGCCCTCGCGGCCCGCACCTATGAACTGGCCGAGTTCCTGTTGTTTGTCTGCAAGGTGCAGCTCAAGGACAGCGGCGAACCGGTCAAAGTCGCCCTGCACACTTCGTGTTCGGCGCGCCGCGAAATGAACACCCACCTGCACGGCCGCGAGTTGTTGGCGCAGTTGAGCAACGTGGAAAGGGTCAACCATGACCACGAAAGCGAATGCTGTGGCTTCGGCGGAACATTCAGCGTCCGTATGCCAGACATTTCCGGCGCGATGGTGGCTGACAAGACCAAATCGTTAAAGGATTCCGGCGCGCATAAGGTATTGAGCGCCGATTGTGGCTGTTTGATGAACATCAACGGCGCATTGGAGAAACAAAAAGAAACGCTACGCGGGCAACATCTCGCCAGCTTTCTGTGGCAACGAACCGGGGGTGCGCAATGAGCACTTCCGCGATTATTCCTACGGTCGCCGTAGAAGAAGATTTCCGCACCCGGGCGCACAACGCCCTCGGTGATCAGCAACTGCGGAACAACTTCCGCACTGCGATGGATTCATTGATGGTCAAGCGGGCAGCGGCTTTCAGCGATGCCCACGAAAGAGAACATTTGCGCGCACTGGGCAATTCGATCAAAGCCCGCGCGCTCTCCAAGTTGCCCGACCTGCTCGAGCAACTGGAACAGAACCTGACCCGCAACGGTGTGACAGTGCACTGGGCGGAAACGGTGGACGAGGCCAATGGCATCGTCTTATCGATCATCCGTGCTCACGAGGCGCGGCAAGTGATCAAGGGCAAATCGATGGTCAGCGAAGAGATGGAGATGAACCATTTCCTCGAGGCTCAAGGCATTGAATGCCTGGAGTCCGACATGGGGGAATACATCGTCCAGCTCGACCACGAGAAGCCTTCACACATCATTATGCCGGCGATCCACAAGAATGCCGGTCAGGTCGCGTCCTTGTTCCACGACAAACTTGGCGTGGAATACACCAAGGACGTTGACCAACTCATTCAAATCGGTCGCAAAGTCTTGCGGCAGAAATTCTTCGAAGCGGACATCGGCGTCTCCGGTGTCAACTTCGCCGTGGCCGAAACCGGCACCCTGCTGCTGGTGGAAAACGAAGGCAACGGCCGCATGACCACCACCGTGCCGCCGGTGCACATCGCCGTCACCGGCATCGAAAAGGTTGTCGAAAATCTCCGCGATGTAGTGCCGCTGCTGTCACTGTTGACCCGCTCGGCGCTGGGTATTCCGATCACCACTTACGTCAACATGATCTCCGGTCCGCGCAAGGAACACGAACTCGACGGCCCGCAGGAAGTGCATCTGGTGCTGCTCGACAACGGTCGCAGCCAGGCTTTCGCCGACAGTGAATTGCGCCAGACCTTGAACTGCATCCGCTGCGGCGCCTGCATGAATCATTGCCCGGTCTACACCCGCGTCGGCGGTCACACGTATGGCGAGGTGTATCCCGGGCCGATCGGCAAAATCATCACCCCGCACATGGTCGGTCTGGCGAAAGTCCCGGATCACCCGAGTGCATCTTCGCTGTGCGGCGCCTGCGGAGAAGTGTGTCCGGTAAAAATTCCTATCCCGGCGATCCTGCGACGCCTGCGCGAAGAAAACGTCAAAGCCCCGGACAGCCCGCACCAAGTGATGCGCGGTCAGGGCAGCAAATATTCGCGCAAGGAACGTTTTATCTGGAACGCCTGGGCGAAACTCAATAGCTCTCCAACCTTGTATCGATTGTTCGGTTTCTTCGCCACGCGCCTGCGTGCCCTGACCCCGAGCAACGTCGGCCCTTGGACACAAAACCACAGCGCGCCAAAACCCGCCGCTCGCTCACTGCATGACATGGCCCGCGAGCATCTGGCCAAACAGGGAGACCGCTGATGAGCGCCAAGCACAATATCCTCGGCAAACTGCGGAAAAGTCTGACTGGCACCACGCCAATTGCCGACGACTTCGATGTCGATCTGCTGACGCAGCCTTACACCTACACTGCCGAACAGCGCATTCCGCAACTGCGCAAACTGATGGAAGCGGTACACACCGAAATCCACATGACCTCAGACGCAGAATGGCCGGCGCTGCTCGAGCAACTGCTGCACGACCGTCAATTGCCGAGCCTGCTGATCGCGCCGACTACAGCGCATGGGCAACGCATCACACAGCATTGGGCGAACAATCCTGATCTGCCTGCACTGAAATCCTACGACCGGCCGATGGAAGAGTGGAAAGCCGAGCTGTTCGACGACACCCCGGCCAGCCTCACCGGCACCCTCGGCGCGATTGCCGCCACCGGCAGCCTGATCATCTGGCCAACCCGCGAAGAACCGCGCTTGATGAGCCTGGTACCGCCGGTGCATTTCGCCCTGCTCAAGGCCAGCGAAATCCGCGACAACTTCTTTCAGGTGCAACATGAATTCAATTGGGCGCAAGGTATGCCGACCAATGCACTGCTGGTCTCCGGTCCGTCGAAAACCGCCGACATCGAGCAAGTGCTGGCGTACGGCGCGCACGGCCCGAAAGACCTGGTGGTGTTGATCCTGGAGGACCAATGACGCTTCCAGCAAACTTCCTGCGTGATGCGCAGCAATTGATTCCGGCCGAGCGCCGTTTTGATGACCCTTTATCGACCCTGGCCTTCGGCACCGACGCCAGTTTTTATCGGCTGATTCCGCAACTGGTGATTCGCGTCGAATCGGAAGACGAAGTCGTCGCCCTGCTGAAACTGGCCCAGCGCGACCGTGTTCCGGTGACGTTCCGCGCGGCGGGCACCAGCCTGTCGGGTCAAGCGATCAGCGATTCGGTTTTGATTGTGCTTGGGGATAACTGGAACGCGCGCGAGATTCGTGGCCAAGGTATGCAAATTCGCCTGCAACCTGGTGTGATTGGCGCGCAAGCCAACGCGTGGCTGGCCCCGTTCGGACGCAAGATCGGCCCGGACCCGGCATCGATCAACGCCTGCAAGATCGGTGGCATCGTCGCCAACAACGCCAGCGGCATGTGCTGCGGTACCGCGCAGAACACCTATCACACACTGGCCGGGATTCGTCTGGTGCTGGCCGATGGCACGCGACTGGATACCGAAGACGCTGCCAGTGTCGCAGCGTTTCGCAGCAGTCACGGCGATCTGCTTGAACGCTTGGCGACCCTGGGCCGCGAGACCCGCGCCAACGCCGAACTGGCTGCACGAATTCGCCACAAATATCGTCTGAAAAATACCACCGGCCTGTCGCTCAACGCCTTGGTGGATTTCGATGAGCCTGTGGATATCTTGAGCCACTTGCTGGTCGGCTCCGAAGGTACGCTCGGCTTCATCAGCGCAGTGACTTACGACACCGTGATCGATCACCCGAACAAGGCCTCGGCGCTGATCGTCTTCGCGGATGTGGAGACCTGCTGCAACGCGGTCACCGTGCTGAAAAGCCAACCAGTGTCTGCGGTCGAATTGCTCGATCGACGCAGCCTGCGCTCGGTGCAAGACAAACCGGGCATGCCCGCTTTCGTACAACAGCTGTCGAACAATGCCTGCGCGCTGCTGATCGAATCCCGCGCTGCATCTTCCACTTTGCTGCAGGAACAACTGGCGCAGATCATGACGTCGCTCAGTGGTTTCCCGGTAGAGAAGCAAGTCGATTTCAGCGAAGACCCTGTGGAAAACGCCAAGCTCTGGGCGATCCGCAAGGACACCTTCCCCGCCGTCGGCGCCGTGCGCAAAACCGGCACCACGGTGATCATCGAAGACGTGACTTTCCCAGTCGAACAACTGGCCATCGGCGTGAACCGCCTGATTGCCCTGTTCGATAAACATGCCTACGACGAAGCGATCCTTTTCGGACACGCGCTGGAAGGCAATCTGCACTTCGTCTTCACTCAAGGCTTCAACAACCCGGAGGAAGTCGCACGCTATCAGGCGTTCATGGATGACGTCGCGCAATTGGTGGCGGTGGAATTCGGCGGTTCGTTGAAGGCTGAACACGGCACCGGCCGCAACATGGCGCCCTTCGTCGAACTGGAATGGGGCAGCGACGCCTATCAATTGATGTGGCAGCTCAAACGTCTGCTCGACCCGAACGGCATTCTCAATCCGGACGTGGTGCTCAGCGAGGATCCACAGATCCACCTCAAGCATTTGAAGCCGCTGCCTGCCGCTGACGAGATTGTCGATAAATGCATCGAGTGCGGTTTCTGCGAACCGGTCTGCCCGTCGAAAGGCCTGACCCTGAGCCCGCGCCAGCGCATCGTGATCTGGCGCGATATTCAGGCGAAGAAACGTGCCGGCATCGATACCCGTGAACTGGAAGAAGCCTACGAGTACCAAGGCATCGAAACGTGCGCGGCGACCGGCCTGTGTGCGCAACGTTGCCCTGTAGGTATCAATACCGGCGAGCTGGTGAAAAAACTCCGTGGCCGACAGGCGACACATCAGAAAACTGCTGACTGGATTGAAGGAAATTTCGCCAAGACCCTGCAAGGCGCACGATTCACCCTGCATGTAGCCAACGGTGCGCGGATGCTGCTCGGTGCGCCGCGCCTGGCGAAGCTTTCGGCAACGCTGACGCGACTGTCCAAAGGCCAGGTGCCGCTATGGACCAACGCGATGCCGCAACCGGAAAAAGCCATTCGCTTCAGCCCGAGCGTCTCGGATGAACGTCCGCGCGTGGTGTACCTGGCCGCGTGCGTGTCGCGGGTCATGGGCCCGGCAGCCGGTGACAAAGAGCAGATGTCGCTCTATGACAAAACCCGTGGACTGCTGGAAAAAGCCGGTTACCAAGTGGTCTTCCCGGACAACCAGGACAACCTCTGCTGCGGTCAGCCCTTCGCCTCCAAAGGCTACGCCGAGCAGGCCGAACACAAACGCCAGGAGTTGATCAGCGCACTGCTGCATGCCAGTCGCGGCGGGCTCGATCCGATCTACTGCGACACCAGCCCGTGCACGCTGCGGCTGGTGCAGGACGTAGGAGAAACTCGTCTGGATCTGTACGACCCGGTGCGCTTCATCCGTACGCATCTTCTCGACCGACTGGACTTCACTGCGCAAGACGCACCGATTGCCGTGCACGTGACCTGCAGCACGCAACACCTGGGCGAAAGCCAGGCGTTGATCGATCTGGCGCGCAAGTGCAGCAACACCGTGGTCATTCCCGAAGGCATACATTGCTGCGGGTTTGCCGGCGACAAGGGCTTCACCACACCAGAGCTGAACAGCCATTCGCTGCGCTCGCTCAAGGATGCGGTGCAGCATTGCAGCGAAGGGATTTCCACCAGCCGCACCTGTGAGATCGGTCTGACGCAACATGGCGAAATTGACTACCACGGTCTGGTCTATCTGGTGGATCGGGTGACCCAAGCGAAGGCCCGCTGAAGAAAAATAGAACCCTTGCGCGCGACTGTAGTCCACAGATTAACCCCGACGCATCGGGGTTTTCCTTCCATACGGTTGCCCGTCCTGACGGCCAGCGAAGTCTGGATCCCTCAGTTCAAGGAGATACACATGAAACGTTCTGTACTGTTAGGTCTGTTCGTTACTGCCTCGATGCTGGCTTCCACTTCCTTCGCTGACGGCAAGCCTGCCGACCTCTGCGATGCCAATATTCAGACCATCGACAATGCCAAGGGGCAGCTGTCAGCGAACCCGGAACTGACCCAGCGCGCTGAAACCAGTGTGGCCAAGGCCAAGGCGCTGAAGGCTCAAGGCAAAATCGACGACTGCATTGCAGAAACCTCGCAAACCATCGTCGAACTGCGCAAGTCCACCGGTACCAACAACTGATCAGCGTCGCGGCCAACCTTCGGGTTGGCCTTGTGGGCTGATTGGCGTACACTGCGCAGGCTTGTTGCTCAAACAGCTGTACTGAGCAATGAGTTCGGGGCCGTTTAGGATTCGACGCCGGTTGCGAAACTTTAGGTGCATGCCGACTTGGTAACAGAAGTCGTAAATCCACTGTTGCAACTACTTATAGTTGCCAATGACGACCAATACGGTGTTGCTCTCGCTGCTTAATTGCAGCTGACAATGCTCCTGGTACCTTCGGGTCCAGCAATCATCAGGGGATGTCTGTAAACCCAAAATGATTGTCATATAGAACAGAATCGCCGTGCAGTACGTTGTGGACGAAGCGGCTAAAACTTACACAACTCGCCCAAAGCACCCTGCCCTTCGGGTCGCTGAGGGTTAACTTAATAGAAACGGCTACGCATGTAGTACCGACAGCGGAGTACTGGCGGACGGGGGTTCAAATCCCCCCGGCTCCACCACTTCATCATCTAAAGACGTCCACGGACGTCTTTTTTTGTGCCTGAAATCCAGCAAAATCAAGGCTTTAGGGTCTATTAGCGTCCATGGACGTCCGGCACAATCCACGACATCGGGTATTCCAGATGGTATTCCAAGCCCTTCAGTGGTAATTTTTGGAATACCAATTGATGTCATGGAACACCTCATGTGCGCCCAAGCCACCCGCCTCTCTGACCGCCAGCTCAAAGCGGTAAAGCCGAAAGACAAGGACTACGTCCTCAGCGATGGAGACGGTTTACAGCTGCGCGTGAGGGTCAATGGTTCGACGCTCTGGAATTTCAACTATCGGCAGCCGATCACCAAGAACCGCATCAATATGGGCCTCGGCACCTATCCAGAGCTCTCACTCGCGCAAGCCAGGAAGAAGACGGTCGAAGCCAGAGAGCTTCTCGCCCAGGGCATCGATCCGAAAGAACAACGTAGCGAGTTGGAGCAGACAAAAAGGCAGGCAACCGAGCACACGTTCGAGAACGTGGCATCTGCCTGGTTTGAACTGAAAAAAGATTCGGTCACTCAGGCGTATGCCGAGGACATCTGGCGCTCGCTTACGCTGCATGTCTTTCCATCGCTGGGAACAACACCTATCTCGCAGATCAATGCCCCGAGGGTCATCGAGCTGCTGCGCCCTTTGGAAACCAAAGGCAGCCTGGAGACAGTGAAGCGACTGACCCAACGACTCAACGAGATCATGACCTACGGTGTGAACTCGGGAATGATCTTTGCCAATCCGCTCAGCGGCATTCGGGCCGTTTTCAAGAAGCCGAAAAAGCAGAACATGGCAGCCCTCCGCCCGGAAGAGCTGCCAGAGTTAATGGTCGCCATCGCCAATGCGAGCATAAAGAGAACAACCCGCTGCCTGATCGAATGGCAACTCCACACCATGACCCGCCCTGCGGAAGCCGCCACGACGTCCTGGGCTGACATCGACCTCGACAAGAAAATCTGGACGATCCCGGCGGAACGTATGAAGAAGCGACGCGCTCACGTCATACCGCTGACCGAACACGCACTTGCTCTGATAGAGACGATCAAGCCCTACAGCGGACACAGAGAGTACGTGTTCCCAGCCGACAGAGACCCACGAACTCACTGCAATAGCCAGACGGCAAACATGGCCCTGAAACGGATGGGCTTTGAAGGGCGCTTGGTGAGCCATGGCATGCGCTCCATGGCCAGTACCATCCTCAACGAACAGGGATGGGACCCCGAGTTGATCGAGGTCGCACTTGCGCACGTGGACAAAGATGAGGTGCGTAGCGCCTACAATCGTGCGGATTACATTGAACGCAGAAGACCAATGATGAAATGGTGGAGTGAGCATATTCACCGAGCAGGTATGGGTAGTTTGTCTATGTCGGCCACCCAGGCAGCTACGAGGTTAAAAGCGGTATCAGTACGATAGCTGGCGCAGGATCTCACCACCAGCGAGCTGGGCCTGGCCGACGAGATCGATACTCTCGCGAATCTTCGACGCAGTAACCCAAGGGAATACGCTGCAAGATTTCAAGGCAGATATCTTCGGCAATCAGGCTAAAAATCCCGACCAGATCAACCTAATGATGCTCCACAGCTCGAAGGGGGTAGGGTTTCGGGCTGCTATCATGATGGGCGTGGAGAACGGCGTATTTCCAAGCTCCTGAAATAGGACCGGTAAGCAACTGGCGGAAGCCGCAAGTTTGATCTACGTTGGCGTGACACGTGCAAAAGCACAGGCTCACCTGATGTTTGACTCGCATGAGTCCCAACTAATCACAGCAATTCGAAGTGAATCGCCCCGGATTTTCTAGACACCTTTCAAGCTCATTGCGTAACGCTTTTCAAACTCTATCGGTGACAGCTGATTGTTGAAACCATGCCGGCGTTTTGCGTTGTAGAACATCTCGATGTAATCGAACACATCACTACGAGCATCTTCCCGCGTGGTGTAGATTTTCCGCTTGATTCGTTCCCGCTTTAGAAGCTGGAAAAAGCTCTCGGCCACGGCGTTGTCATGACAGTTGCCTCGGCGACTCATGCTGGCAACTAAATTGTTCGCCTTCAAAAAGCTGCGCCAATCGGTGCTGCTGTACTGGCTGCCTTGGTCGGAGTGAACCATCACCTCCTGTTTCGGTTTACGCCTCCAAACCGCCATCAATAACGCATCAATGGCCAAATCACTGGTCATTTGCGACTTCATTGACCAGCCAACGACCTGACGAGAAAACAGATCCAGGACCACAGCCAAATACAGCCAGCCCTCATAAGTACGAATGTAGGTGATGTCGGTGACCCAAACCTTGTTGGGTTCTACGACATCGAACTGGCGCTTCAGCAAATTGGGTGAGGCAACCGCTGGCTTACCGCCGTACTTTCCAGGGCGTCGTCGATACCCTGTCTGAGAGCGCAGACCCTCAAGACGCATCAGCCTCGCCACACGATGCCGACCACAATCTTCACCGACCTCGCGCAGATCGTCATGGATTTTGCGATAGCCATAAACTCCGCCGCTCTCCAGCCATGAATGCTTGATCAAACCCAGCAATCGCTGGTCGTCTTTAGCGCGTGCAGATTGCGGCTCAGACAACCAAGCGTAATAACCACTGGGGTGGACTTTCAGCGTCAGGCAAAGCCGTCGTATGGAATAGTCGCCTGCTCGCTGCTTGATAAAGGCGTACTTCAGCCGCACTCCTTGGCAAAGTACGCGGCGGCCTTTTTTAAGATGTCTCGCTCTTCAGTGACCCGCTTGAGTTCCGCTCGCAGACGACGCAGTTCGGCGTGCTGATCATCGTCCTGCTGCCGCTCCTCTTGAGGTTTGCTGTAGCGCTTTATCCAGGCATAGAGGCTATGCGTCGACACGCCAAGACGTGCCGCTACATCAGCGACAGGCAGCTTCTTTTCAGTCACTTGATTGACCGCTTGGGTTTTGAATTCTTCGGGGTAACGCGGGTTGCTCATGACACCTCCTAATTGGCCTCAGTTTAAGGCAAAGAGGTGTCTACGAAACCAGGGGCGATTCACAGTGACCCCACAGCTCAATGCAGACTTGATGGGAATAATCTACAAGTCGCACTTTGCCCGGAAGGGGTCACCGTCAAGATCACTTTATGAGCAGATCAGAATGGCTCCTGAGTTCGGCATTTGTCCATTGTGTGCTCAGAGGACCGTCGCCACGGTTGACCATTACTTGCCTCAAACTCGCCACCCCAAGCTCAATTTGACACCGGCCAACCTTGTCCCTGCTTGCTCAGACTGCAACAAACGCAAGCTTGCGGGGGTTGCCACGAGAGCCGAGGATCAAACCCTACATCCTTACTATGACAACCTGGGCAATGAGCGCTGGCTCGTTGTTGAAGTTCGGGCATCTTCGCCACCAACGATATCCTTTGCCGTACGTCCTGCGGGGACATGGAGTGAAGTGCTCACAAAACGCGTGCATCATCATTTTCGAGTTATGGGCCTCGGTGAGCTCTACGCTGCACAAGCTGCCAGTGAAATGGCAGATATCTCTTATTCGCTTGAGGAGGTCGGGGCTAGCTCAGGCCCCGATGGGGTTCGCCAGCATCTTGATGGTCAATTTCGTTCGAGATACGCCCGTGACACCAACTCTTGGAAAACTGCCCTGTACGAAGGGCTCAGAGACTCAGATTGGTTTTGCATTGAAGGCTACCGACTCATCCGTACCCCCCGCGCATAAATGGCATGTCCTATGCGCTGACGAAAATCAGCTTCTACTCTATTGAGAAACCGAAATCATCGGGCACATCCTTGTTTCCAATTGCGCCTTTGACATTGTCAGATTTTTAGTACTAATATCTGACAATGTCAAAACCGGTATTCACTGGGGGCTGGACGAAATGAGCGATGGGCCACATAGAAGCTTGAAGCTGCGAAAGCCATGGAAAGAACTGGCAAAGCGTGCGGACAAAGACACCTACGATGCCTCCCAGATAGCTGATGCTACGAAGCATGCAGTTGCCAGTGACTTCAAAATGGAGGTCTCGTGGCTCCTGATGGAAGCCCTGAAAGCAGTGTTTACCGGCTGTGATAACTCTCTGGAAATTCGAGAAATCGCGCTTACGCAACTTGAAGATGCGAAAGCATTTGCAGCAGCCTCCGTTTTTGGAACGAATCTTGTGGAATGGAGCATCGCCCTTATCCATGAAGGGAAATTTGGAATTGAAGCATTCCATGAGGCAGTAGGCCTCGCCGCCAAAGACCGCTGCCACGCGAACATACGGTCGATCGAAGAACACTACCTTCGCGACTCAAACGAGCAAAGAGCAGAGCACGTGAGTAAGAGACTACAGAATGCCATTTCTACTCTATCGAGCACCCAGCTCGGTCTGGATCTTGTGGGCCCAGAGCCCGTACGAATCGCTCCACCGAGGAAGATGGAAGGTCTTGATGACGGGGTATCGTTGTGATGAACACCTTCCCGCCTAAGGAAATAGCTGTAGATATACTTGAACCTAGCGCCCGCAAAAGAAACGGCGTAATCCCGTGTTACATCGAGAAGAACATCGAGTTCGACCTCGAGGCTCTCGCATCCTTCTCATCCCATGACAAATGGGAGCCCGTAACGTATGACGCACTACTCATAGCCGCTGCAGTTGAGTTCTGTGATCGCTACCTTGTCCGCAGTTCCATGAATTGGGGCCGTCGATTCATCGTTCACGCTCCAGTACACGACGTTGAGCGGTGGTCGAGTAACAAGGTAAACCGAGCGCTCGTCAACGCACTGAACCTTTTGACCGGAGACGACTGGCATTTCAATTTTGGACCTCGAAAACAAGCTGCACAGAGACCGCCGCAAGGCCAAATAGCTTTTCCTTCCGATGCAGAGGCTGTCATTGCCTTCAGTGATGGAATGGACTCACGTGCGGTCTCTGAGCTTGAGAGCAAGCGCCTAGGTAAACGCCTGATTCGTCTTCGAATAGGGAGCAAACAACACGACATTTCAAAAAAGGAACGCCAAAGGATTCCATTCACGGCCATCCCATATTCAGTCAAGCTTGATGATGCAAGAAGCGCTGAGAGAAGTGCACGCAGCCGCGGATTCAAATTCAGCATCATATCGGCAGTTGCGGCGTATCTAATTGATGCTCCAATGGCCATCATCCCCGAAAGCGGACAAGGTGCACTTGCACCTGTGCTCCTTCCTGTTGCACATGGGTATGAGGACTATCGAAATCACCCCGTCTTCACCAAGCTGATGGAGCGCTTTATCGAAGCACTTCTTGGTTACCGATTCCAGTACACCTTTCCCAGGCTTTGGATGACGAAAGGCGAGACCCTGCGCGAGTTTGTGGAAACCTGTGGCCCTAACGTGAATTGGATAACGACCAGGTCGTGCTGGCAGCAATCCCGACAGGTAGCCGTTTCAGGCGCAAGAAGACAGTGCGGCATATGCGCCGCGTGTATGCTTCGCCGCCTTAGCGTTCACGCTGCAGGATTGGAGGAGCCACCAACGAACTATGTATGGGAATCCCTAGACAGCCCGACCTGGGAAACAGGCGCAGCAAAAGAATTCACCAGTTTTACTAAAGCCTTGCGACAATACGCTATCGCAGGGGTGCTTCATTTCGAACACCTTTCTTCGATTCGGGAATCTTCGCAGTACGAACTGATCAAACGCCGCAGAACGAGCGAACTGGCTCGAGCTCTGGCCGAGTCGCCACATACCGTGGCGCAGAACCTTGACAGGCTCTTGCAGCAACATGCCAAGGAATGGTCAGCGTTCACGGGCGATATGAGATCAGAGTCGTTCGTGAGGAAGTGGATAGATGGCGCATCATGACCAAACCAGACTTTGAACTAAACCCAGCTGAACTGGGCGAGCGACTGAAGGTCGCGCGCGAAACCGCGGCCATGACTCAAGACGCAGCTGCCAAAGCAGTTGGCTTTGCTCGAACCACTCTCGTGGCCATTGAAAAAGGGCAGCGCTCTGCAAGGCTCGACGAGATCCAGATGCTTAGTCGCTGTTATGGATTATCTGCCAACTCGTTGCTACGTCGAGAAGCGGTCCATGTGGACCTTGTTCCTCGTTTCCGCTCACTCCCAGACACTGGTGACGCAGGTATCGATCAAGCTGCTCGGATGCTGAATGATCTCGTCAGAGCTGAAGTAGAACTTGAGAACATTTTGGGCGTTCGGAAAACCTCGAATTATCCGACCGAAAAAAGCATCTTACCTGGCGATGTACGTAAACAAGCAGAGCACGATGCACATAGCCTCCGAAGCTGGCTAGGGCTCGGTGAGAGCCCCATCCAAAATCTGTTTTCACTCATAGAGATGCAACTCGGAATTCGTGTTTATAGCCGGAGACTTGAATCGAAAGTGTCTGGGCTATTTGCCTATGACGACGCCGTCGGCGCCTGTATGCTAATAAATGCAGTACATCGGAAGGATCGTCAAACCCAGACTGGCGCCCACGAGCTAGGGCACTTTATAGCGACGCGGCGTCAGCCCGAAATCTATCAAGCCGAAAAGTATGAGAACTCGCGTGAAGAGCGTTACGCGAATGCTTTCGGTAGTGCTTTTCTGACGCCTGCCCGCACTGTCATGGAAAAGTTCAAGGAAGTGACCATTGGATCAACCCACCTCACTCGTCGGCACATCATCCTGCTCGCTAGTTTCTTTGGCATTTCACGCCAAGCGATGGTGATGAGGCTTGAAGAATTGGACCTGACGAAAAAGGGAACGTGGGATTGGTTTATGGATAATGGCGGTATAACCGACGACCAAGCCCAGCAGGTACTAGGCACGATATCTCACGATTCCACGCCTATGGAAGGCGCGCAATCAACCAGGCTTTTTTTGTTAGCTATCGATGCCTGGAAAAAGGATCTAATCAGCGAAGGGCAAATGTCTGATTTGCTTAAGCTCGATCGGTCGAAAGTACGCGAATTGCTTGATGAGGCAGAAGAGGATGAAGTTGATGACCTTTTCAAGCTGCCTCACTGATCAAGATAGCATTCTCGTTCTTGACGCCGGTGTCATCATCAACTTGCTGGCGACCGATCATGCAAGCGCAATCCTGCAAGCAGTTCCGACTCCTATAGTCGTCACCGACAATGTAATACGAGAGATTGAGCTAGGGGCAGCAAACGGCCGGCCTGAACCGAAACAGCTTTTGGAGCTAATCCATAATCAAATTTTAAAGAGAGAAGAGCTCTCTGGCATTGCATTAGAGCACTTCTTCGACTTGGTATCCGGATCCACGGCGGCCTCGCTCGGAGATGGAGAAGCCGCGACACTCGCGCTTGCACATTGCAACAGTTTCACCGCTGTCATTGATGAAAAAAAAGCAACCAAGATCTCCTCTGAACGCTTTGAAAATCTACGCCTGATTACGACGGTGGATATTCTCGCCTATGAACCTGTGCGGATTTCACTCGGAGATGAAGTGCTAGCTATGGCAACGCTTCAGGCGTTGAAAAACGCCAGAATGCAAGTTCGAGAAGCCCAATTCGACTGGATTCAAGAGGTGATCGGTTGTGAGAATGTAAGGTTCTGCCCAAGCCTGAGGCGGCTCATAAAACTCAAGGCAGCAGGACGTTGTTGAATCGGTCAGTAATCGGCTAGACAGTAAGGGACCAGTAAACACGCCATGCGTGTTTACGCAGTTTGCACTTGGCTCATCATCCCAACTCATAATCCGCATGCTGATCATCTTTGATCAGGTGCGCATCGCATATTGGACAGGGCGCATACAGCTATTGAGTAGCTGCCTCGAAGACGCTGTGTAAAACCAGGCTTCACAGTGACCGCATTGGTACAATCACCACGACCAAAGACCTTCTGGTGATCATTAGTGATGACCATCACCCTGCCCATGCAGCGACGCATGATGTCGGCCAGCCGCTCAGTCCTCGTCCGGCATACAGCCATTGACGATCCAGCGCGGCTCCCCCTTGATCAGATTCAGTTCAAGCTCGGACCGCCCAGATGTTTCACGCACCCGCTGCAAAACTCGCTCGGGCACGGTGTACACCTGATCGTTATTCACGCCTCTCAGCACCACTTTCAATCGCTCACCCACCGGCACGACTACAGCATTAAAGCCGATGTCACTGATTCGAGGATATAGAACTGGATGAGGGCCACCCAGACTAATGAAGCGATAATTTTCCAGCCATTGAAAACGTAAGAGATTTCCATTATCCAACGGAAAATTCCCAATGCCGTCATAGCGCCGCAACGTCAGACTCATCGCATCGTCGAGACTCATCTGACTAGGCCTCACGGTTTTCTCACGGTAATTGAAACAACCATAAGGCGATGGCACTTTCAGCAAGAGATCAATCGTACCCCGTGAGTCATGGAGCCCTTCATCCAGCACGCGACAGCCTGGCTGCTCACTGTTTTCAGGCAAGGCGCAATTGTAGTTTTTCAAGTTTGGCCTCAGTCCCATCCTTGCCATCGCCATTCGGGCATACTGCGTGACCGCCATGCCGGCACCTTTTTTGTAGGAGTCACCCAAGTCCGAGTGCGCTCCCGGTACTTCAATCGTCACAATCCGCTGAGGAAAGTAAAACAGTTTCGCCAGAGGATTATTTTCGTACCCATCATCGGCATCGACCACCAGCCCGAAAAACTTGCGAGTTTCGTTCTGGGCCACAAAGTGGTATGCGAACTCCAGATTCGCTGGTAACGCCAGATCCAGATAGTTCGCCATCCCGGTTGCTACCGTATCGAACAACAACGCGTAGGACCGCACTGTGAGCGCTTCACCCCAAACGTTCACCAACGGCTTACTGGCCAACAGATTAAGGAAATATCGAGACGTTGCCGCCCCCCGACTGAAGCCGATGACAACGACACGAATCTCCCTGACCCCGGAATCCAGATTCGTAATTTTGGACTCTACGTCTGCTACGGCCCGACGGGCCGATAGCCAGGTACTCCAGCCAATCGCCGAATCAAAGGGGCATGCCACCCAGGAAGGACAACCCGGACCCCGATAGTAAATCGCCGACAAAGCATCCACAGGGATAGACGCCTTTTCACTCCCCTTGCGAATTTCATCGACAACATCCTGATAAAGCCTGCCAACCACCGTGGCGTTTTCCGAGTCAGGAGTATTGAAGAGGTCGTTGTTGGTGCCATCAAACGCCACGACCAGGGTATATACACCCGACTCGCCATTGTTGACCCTCGGCAATATGAAAGAGGACATTCCCCCCAAGTCATGAAGCCTGGTTTTCTGCTCTTCGGAAATCGGCACTTCACGACTGCCGGAAAATAAACTGGAGCAACCTGATAGCACCAGACAAAACAGAAGAACCGCGTAATTTCTTGGTAGCTTTCTCACTCAAACGTTTCCCGCTAGCGGACATCGATCACCTTCGCCGACGTCTTAATAGCTCTATATCGGCAGTACCAATTGCTCCTTGATTGATTGCCAGCCTCGAGATGCTGCCCTGATATGTAGCGATGTCGCGCCGAAGCCCAACCGAAGACCCGATCGGGGGAGTCGTTCCGGGATACATGACTTAGTTGCAGGATGCTTATGACCGCGAACAACTCACCCGCTACGACCATCGGGAGGCATGCTGTGTCCATTGAGCCCAGGCTCACTGGAACCCTGAGTCATTGATCAACGCCGCCTCAGTCTCAGGAATGTTTTCTGTCGCTAATAGCCGACATATCAGAACTGCCGAAAACGAAAGGAGTAACTGTGGAACTGGACGCAGAACGGTAAGCGGTTGGCTAATACACCTGTACATTTCTTTCACGTCATTCACCTTTGGTCGCTTAAAGTCGCACGCCGCTTTGCCATTCCCTCGCCTGCTGACTTCTGTTGGCCGACTTCGGCAGCTCGCCAAGGCCGTGCTGAGTCGTTCCCGCCCTAGCAATCAGATCGCTTATTAAAAGAGTTTCTACGATTCAAAAAAATCACAGCCCTACATTACTGCCATGACAATCCCTCTATGGAGACATCCCATGTCATCGCAGTGCCCCCTCTGTAACTCCTCCAAAATTTCCTCACTCAGAAACGCTATGAAAATTGGCGCAGCCATTGGCACCGTTGGCGGCGCGGCGCAGGGCGCAAGCTCTGCACTAGCAGGCGGCCGGTTCGGCGCTGCTGTCGGTGCTATTGCCGGACCGCTAGGTCTCACCCTGGGCGCAATCTCCGGAGCAGTCCTCGGCGGCCTCGCTGGTGGTGTTGGAGGGTGCGCGCTTGGTGCTCAGCTTGGCGAAAAACTGGATCGTCACGTCCTGGCGAACAATCTCTGCCTCCTCTGTGGTCATCGCTTCAACTTGCCCGCCTGATCCACAACCCACCTTTTCCCGGACAGTGCTGCGCGTTACGCAGCGCTTATGCCGCACTGTGTTCAAAAGGATTTTTCGCATGAAATATCACAAGCTCAAAGCCGGTGAAACGACCGGAACCTATGTCATGGAATCCCCTGTCACAGAGGCCGACATCCTGCAGATGGCTCAACAACTAGCGATGAGTCGCCTGTCTAAAGGCAGGGCACTGACTGATCCGAAGCAGGTATTCAGCCACTTGCAGACACTGCTGCAGTATCACGAGCACGAAGTTTTTGCCTTGTTACTGCTCGATACTAAACATCGGGTAATCAGCTTTCGGGAGCTATTCAGAGGCACCCTTGACGGTGCAAGCGTGTACCCGCGGGAGGTGGTCAAGATCGCCCTAGAGCAAAACGCCGCAGCCGTGATTTTGGTGCACAACCACCCATCCGGCGATCCCGAGCCCAGTCAGGCTGACCGCTCGCTGACGAACACGCTCAGAGAGGCGCTGAATCTGATTGGGGTAAGAACGCTGGACCACATCATCGTTGGCAGTGACGGCTGTACATCGCTGGCGGAACAGGGCTACCTGTGAGGGAAGAAGCATGAAGCGACTGGTACTGATTTTCGCAACCATGTTCATGTTCGTCGGCATTCTTGCCGGGTGCATGACCGCGCTACTTTTTTTGGTTCTCATGGTGCGGTTTCCGCCACTGCTGATTGCAGCTGTACTGACTTGCCTGATTTTCAGTCGGCTACGGAGCACTGCAAATAACACATCTGGATAAACGTAAGCATCAACCGACGCCCATCGCTAGCAGGCGATGGACGTCGGTTGATGTATGGTTTTTTTTTCACCCAATCTGCTGCAGCTTCAGACCGCAGACTTGCCCTGTGGACAAGGGCGGCTCTGAGGCAGTCGTCAATGATTGCTAAACGGTACGCAGTTGGCTTCCATCCCCCTACTCCACAATCGCTTTCAACAACGCATCCCGTGCATCCTGGTAGAACTGGATGTCGATCTTTGTTGCCATGTCATCAGATAGGTCATACAGCTGGCGCCTTGCTGTGACAGGCATGAGCAGCACGCTTGCGCCCTTCTCTACCGCCAGCTCGGCAATGTTCACTGCGCTGCTAATCGGCTCGATCGAGCCGCCCAGGTTTATCTCGCCGACGACGATCACTCCGCCCTTCACCGACTTTTTCAGCAAGCTGCTACACATCGCAATCAGCGCCGCCATGCCCAGTTTGGAACCGCGTTTGGCGGCGTCGTAGGCTCTGAGCTGAACGGAGAACTCATGGGCGCGTGGGTCGCGGTCTCCGATGAGCTGAGTTGCTCTGGAATACAAGTTCTGCTCGGCATAGCGCAGCGACTCCTTGAAGGCTGCGGGTGCCGGATTATTGAGTATGCGTACTCCAGATCCAGGGCCTTCATTCACCTCGATGCGATACAGGCCAGCGTTGTCGTCGATGTCCGCCCCACCTTCGCTGATGGTCCAGATCTGGCCCGGTTCCAGTGGGTCATCACCGATTTCGTTGTCGGCGCGCAGCTCCGGCGTAGCCACGAACTTCTCGATCCCGTCATCACCGATGAAGTAACTGAAGTGGGTGTTACGAAACTCGGCGGCTCCGACTCGCTTTTGCTGTTCCTTGACCCGACGCCGTACCTCAAGCCCTAAACGAGTAGCCCATTCCAAATCTTCGTCGGACACAACCATGTCCTGACCTGGATACATCAGCTTGAGCAAGCCGGAGACGGTTTTGTTGACCGCATTGGTATCGCGACCACTGAGTGCTCCGCCCAGGTGAACGCGATTCTGCATGGCAGATACGCGGCTCTGGAAACGCAGGCGACTCATACATTCGGAGAAGAAATCACTGACCAGGCCAAAGTGGTCGGTGGTCAGAGTCTTGTTCATTTTAGGTACATCCCAGCCAGGTAGATAGCAATGGATACGGTCCATCCAGGCAGTGTCATCACGCATCTCTGCTGGGAGTGGGCCAAACAGATGGCCTACTCGCTGCTGGTGTTCGACATCGACATCGAAGTTACCGACAAACACCATGGAGCCATCGGCTCGAATGCTTTCCTTCCCACGACTGAACTCGCCGGACTCCATGTAGCCCTTCATGATGTTGATCCCTTCCTTGGTATCGAAGGAGATCCCACTGACCTCATCAAAGCAAACCACATCGTACTGGCACACCAAGCCGCGCTGCCCGCTGGCGTTGTTGACGAACATCTTGGCGATGGTCGCCTTGCCGCCTGAGATCAAATGCGCGTAGGGCGATATTTGCTGAAATAGGTGACTCTTGCCCGTGCCCCGCGGCCCCAGCTCGACCATGTTGTAGTTGCGCTCAACGAACGGCACCATGCGAAGCATGATGGCGTCTATAGCTCGCGGTGACAGCGCGCTTGGCTCCAGGCCGATGGAGCGTGTGAGGAAATCCCGCCACTCTTCGCTGCCGAATCGGGTGCGCGCCTCTGCCATGATATCCAACACATTGCGCTTGGACATTTGGATGGGGCGCAACTCTGCAATGCCAAAGGCGTGCCCCTTTTCCTCAGCAATGATGCTGTCGTACTCCAGCGTCACCTCAGCATAAAAGCCACCGGTCAGCAGACGCTCGTTGTCATCAACAATTTTGTCTGGGATGCGCACACGATTGAGATTCAAGCTGGGCAACGACGCCAGGTAGCCACCTTCCTTTTCTACAAACCGCACGCTGACAATATCGATCAGTTTGGCAGAGCCGGTTTTATAGGCGCGTGCCTTGAACAGCTCTTCTTCGCCGGCACGCACGGTACGATCGGACAGCTGTCGCTGAACGATTTCCAAACCCTCTTCGATTTCAATGGGATCGGTTGAAGCGCAATATCTACCCAGCATGAACTCGACGACATAGGTCGGAACCGGAAATTGACGCGCAAAAGTGCGCACCAGGTCTTTGCGAACCAAGTACCCCTCAAAGACCTCCGCGGACTTACGGTCCAGCGTATCCATTTCCACTTACTCGTCTCCTACCAAAGTTGGTTTTTTCGCGAGCACGTTGCCCTGGTCATCCAGCAGCACTAATACAGCAGTAGTGCCCTCATACTGGTCATCTACCAATAGAGTGCACTTGCCTTCTTTTAGCGGCTTGCGCTTGGTGATCTCTGAATCCGGGTCAGCCGGGTGCGTTCTGAGTACCGCCAGTACCCCTTCAGCACTGGTTTGCGCCTGGACTTTACAGGTCAATCCCACCCAGCGCAGATCCGAGAGTGTTGCAGAGATCGCTGAGGTAGTGACTGGGACTTGTGTGCTGCGTACCTCTAGCACCGGCGTCAAACACTCCTGCAGGCTTAGGCCACCGTGATCATAGTGCTGTCCTGCCTTGAAACTACAGGCACCTGGAGCCATGGCAATACTGACGGCACCGTTCCAGTACCAACCTACCTGTTGATAACCGCTGTCCACAGAATCCTTGATGACCGCGCAGCGGCCCCAGCGCGTTTCGGTCAAGTGTTTGGGCAATTCGACCTTCACCATCGGTGCGGGCGTCAGCATCCAGCCATGGTCGGTGACGATGCGAATTTTGCGCCAGCCTGCAGCCAGGAGCTCTTCAACCCGCTCCACGACTTCAGCCAGTAAGGTATCAATTCGCGCCGCCAGCTTGAGCCCCTTCACGTGGCCTTCTTTGTCAATATCGCCGCTTTGAACCCAAGCATTGGACACAGGATCGCCTGAATCGCCCTCATCCAAATATTGCCAGCCTTTTTCCTGCAGAAACTTCTTCAGGTAATAAGCTGAGAAGTCCTTGTCTTCGTCTAGCAAGCTGGGCTCAAAATCCCGATCGGTGGTTCTGCCAGTCAATCGGTTATGCACCGGCGTTACGGCTGCTTTCGCGGTCGACGTCACTGAAGGCAAAGCTGCCCAGTTTGTAGAAAGCGTTACTGCTCCCAATCCTTGCAGAGCCTGATTCAGACGCTGGGCAATGTCGTAGCGTAGGCCGTCTACGAAAAATACCACTTCACCACCCGCGGCATACTCAGCCGTGGCTTCATTCACCTGGTTGCTACCCGGATAGCCCCTAGATTTGATCACACCTTGGAAATTGCGCGTCACCTCATCCAACCATGGGGTGTAGATCAGCGCGAGGATCTGCTGCACAAGAACTTGCTGACTTGCGGACAAGGGGGAAGCCAAGGCTTTGAGCATCTGATCATCAGCCTGCCAATAGTGCTCCCGATACTGCGCCGCCATTTCCTCTGCATCAACGCCGGAGAAGACCTTTGTGGTCTTCTGAGCCACTTGGCTCAGGTGACCAAGCACGCCTGCCAACGGAGCCAGATCAAGCTCAAACCAAATCCAAGTACGCCGTTGAGCATGCCGTTGCTCAAGGGTCTGCAGGCTTTGGCGAACCTGAGTAGCATCTTGCTCAAGCAACTGCTGTAGCGTCTGCTCCAGGTATCCCTCTTCACTCAAATTGATAGCCGGATAGCTTTCACCGCTGGAAGCCAAATCAGGCTGGACCTTGAGCATTAACTGCGGCAAGAACGGGTAGTGGCGGCAAGACTCAGCATAGCGTTGCCAAACACCGTCCCAGATACCCTGGCGTTGGCACAGCAATTCGGCGGCCGTCAACTCTCCATCCTGTTCAGGATTGAAGTGGTATTCGGTTTCGCAGATGCCGACCAGTGCTTGCCAGCGTGACCCGTCCCAGCGCTCACGGCAGCTTTTGCTGTCATTCATCCAACTGAGTAAATCACGCACCGGGTCGCTGCTAACTAGCTTATTGAAATCTGCAGCCTCGAGCCGGCGGTTGCACAGCTCATCACGCTCGCTTTCCAGAATCTCAGGTAAAACACGCAGCATGGCTTGTTGGGATTTCTCATCCTTGGCGACATCCAGCCCTGCTCCGCCGTTACTGGAGATCAGAAAGGCGTTCACCGTCCAATCACGGCCAGAGTTGTTGTAGATCCACCAACAACCTCGGTACTGCAGCTCAGCCAGCGGTTTGAGGTCGTCCGGGCAAGCACCGATTGCACGCAAGTCGCGGCGTTCCACGCCCGGTAAATACAGGATCGGCGTTCGATCGGCTGGGAGCTCGATGCTGGGCAGCGCATTCTCCACAACACATTTGATCCAGATGGCTGGACCTACTTTCTTTTCGGGGGCGTAGTCACCCAACACGATCAGCTCAGGCATTGCAGCTCGTAACAATGGCAATGCTGGCTCCCACTGGCGCAGGGTGTCCGTCCACAGAATTACGCTGGGAGCGACTTGCACATTGGAGTTGTAGGCAGCGCTGTTCCGGATTTCGTTGGCCAGCAAATCAATCAGTTTCATATCAATCCTTGGATTCATTGAGCAGGCTTGATCATGTGACCGTAATAACCAATGGATACTTCGCCTGTACCTCTTGCACCAATTGCATCGTTCTCGCCTCCAGCTTTTCCACGGTCCAGCAGTCCTCCGCGGCCAGTGCATGGTTCAGATAGAGACCGTTGTTGTACCCGACCTCCCGACCCTGGCTGTCGGTGCGGCTTTGCTTCTCAGCAAAGCTCTTATTGCCCAGTGCGCTGTTGTAGCCAGATATGGTTAGGTTACCCAGGCAGTGGGCGTAGGTCTGACGGTGTTGCTCGGCCAGACTCGCATCTCCATCGGCAATCATTTGCACCCAACTGTCAGGGATGTTTTCACCCTGGGGGAAGATATGCTCGATAGTCCATACATACTGCTTGCCTTTCAGCGCCCACAGATCGACCTTGGTTTCGCGAGTCATGCGGCCTTCCTCAAGGGCGCAAAGGACAAAGCGGCAAACCGCTTTATTGTCTTCGTAGATCGGACCTCTGAGGCTTTTCTCGAACTGCTCATCACTAGCGCTTTCGGCTTGAAGCGTGCGCTGAATATGATTGACCACATCACCAGCACGTAGCCCACGGATGGTCTCGGCCACATCCATGAAGATACGGGTCAAATCACGGGTAGGCGGTAGGTCGGTCGTGTTGCGCCGAACAAAGAAGGCAATCAGAAAGATCACTGCCTGTTCAAGGTGCTCATGATTCAGTTCCAGCTCGGTTTGGCGCTCCATCAGCACCATGAGAAGCAAATAAGCGGCAGCCCCCTGGATGCGGTCCAGCGAGAGCAGCAAGCTGGAGAGTTTGGGCTGCTCAGGCACAGCACGGTAGCCGACAATTTGAGCGTAGCGACTGGACAGACGAATCATGGCGTGCAAAAAGCCCTCGGCATCATGGGCGATCAGCTTTTCATACACCTGCATCAGGTTTGATTTGGTGGCCACCGGTACTGAAACGACATCCTTCAGATCGGGTTTGAACGCGTTGTAATACTGGCGAAAGAAACGCTCCTGCACGGCGTAGTCATCACCAAGGGCGTCAATCACCTTTTTCCAGCGGTTGTACTGCTTGTCGATGCTGCCAGGGTCTTTGGACTCCAGTACTGCGAGCAATTTGTTCTTGATGAGGTCAATGGCCGTCAACGGTACACCGCGATTGTTCAGCGACTCGAACAAGGTGTAGGCATCGGAATGCCCGGCGACCTCAATTTTGACCAGGGTGGCGGTGTTCACTTTCTCCAGCAGAGCCTGCAAGCTCACAATGGGGTCAGCACTGTGCTCCAGGTACAGTTCAATTCGGCTGATAAAATGCCGAAAGGCTTTCATAACCCGCCGATTGCCGGCATTCGGCACAATCTCCACATCGTCCAAAATGCCGGTCTGGCCGAGCACCGCGAAGTAGTCCTGTTGGTTGTTGTTCTGCACCTGGGGGATCAGGCGTGGCTGATCCGACTTTTTCTTCAGCACCAGTTTGTGCTTGAGGTTGTACAGCTCAATCTGTTGCTCCATGCCCAGATTCGGCAGGGTGCGGTAGCTCTGATAGACCGCCGCCAGCAGCAAAGACAGTGTGGTCATGCGTTGCTGCCCGTCCACCAGCTCCAGGCTTTGTACAGTCAGGGCATCTTGCGACTGGTTAATGCAGATGATCGAGCCGAGGAAATAATGCAGCTCGTTGTCCAACAGATCCTCAAACAGCGCATCCCACTGCGCACGGCTCCAGGTGTATTCACGCTGGTACCGCGGGATGGCATAAACCACCCCACTCTCGATATCGAGCAGGGTAGAAACCGGGTAGTTGTAAACGGACTTGATCATGGACTAGCTCCTTGCCGCCTGTTTCTCAGCCAACGTCAGATGGTGATCGTTAATCCGTGCGCCTTCGCCTTCGTCGTATTGCAGGCCGAGGGTGTACCAGGGGGCGGATTCGACGTCTTTGCCGCGGTCTTTGGCCCATTTGATGTTGGGCATCCAGCGCAGAATGCCCGCACCTTTTTTGCCGACACTGCGAGCGTTCAGGAATGGGCGGATGTTGAGGCGCACACCGTCGTTTAGATCAGGGGTCCAGCCGATGGGTTGTTCGGCCTGGGGCTTCCAGCGCACGAAAATATCGTAGGGGGCTTCGCCTTCGAGGATAGCTTCCAGCTCGTGCTTGAGCGCTTCGGCAGCAAGCAGCCGTTCCTGAGCCCCGTCTTCACCGTTGGCCATGCCGGCTTGTTGGGTGCGGATCCAGTCACCTAGATAGGTGTAGATCAGCCGTTCGAGGCCGGACTTGTCGAGTTTGTGGTAGTTGACCAGGGCGCTAAAGCCGTCGTTGAGTCCGTCCCAAATGTGCCAAATAAACGGCCGGTGCTGGAATAATTTACAGTGCTGCTCGAAGAACTTATCGCGCAGCCAGAGGTTGAGGGATTTGCTGCCGACGGTTTCCAGCAAGCGGTTTTTCAGTGGTGTGGTCCAGGCATCGCCGTAGGCGGCTTGCAGCAGAGCTTCCAGGCGTTGGTCGGCAGCTTTTTCACCGCGCACGGCGGGTAGGCAAACAATGCCGTCGTCATCCACATAGGCATCCAGTGCTTGGCATCGCTGCACCCATTCACGCTGTTCTGAGGCCAGCTCCATGTTTGCATCCAGCTCCGCCGGCCAGCGGTAGCCGAGCAGGCGGGCGACAGCCACTTGCAGCACGCTGTCATCGACACGCAGTTCGCCATGGGCGGTCCACTTGGCCTGTTCGTCCCAGATCACCGCGCCACAGGGATGACCGTGGAAGATCCATTGGGTAGGGTTGTTCGTGAAAGGCTGGGGTAGGCCGTTAGGGTATTTTTCTTCGGCGACACTAGTCCAATAGCCGAAGTCGAAAGGAACCTTAACCAACGTTCCATTGGCCACTATAATGTTTTGGTCAATTTCCCTTACTCGATCATGAAAATCCGGCGAGGTGCAATATACATACATCGCTTTAAGGCTCTTCATATCACGAGGAATAATCGCAGCCATAGACTTATCATAGCGGTTACCAAGGTAAAGAGAGCTACGCAGCCCCTTCATCAGCGCAATAGAAATACCTTTCTTGTGCCATGCTTGTTGCCCGCTCTGGTCTTGATTATGAATTCTCTCACGGTATAGCTTATCCATCCCTCTAACTCTGTTCGTTGTATGATCCCAAGCGACTAACAGAGACAATCCATCGAACATTGCATCGCTATTCTGTGCCGATGATTGCAGCCAATCCCAGCAACTCGGCTTTTCATAAAATTCCCAGTAGCAGCGCCCAAACTGTTCAAACCCACCTGTCCCTAAACCAAGAAAGCTATCTGCACTCTCAGCTAACAATGTATCTACTCCGAGTACATCTAAAGCAACGCGAGCATCCGGATTCTCCAATTGCTTACCCTGCTCCATACTCTTCACTTCATCCGCCAGCAGCCCCGCCGCCTTCTCTGCCGCGGTTCGTGCCTCGGACACATCCACTCCACGAATCCAGTTGTCCTGCTCGCCACTTTGCAGCAGATCCGCCGACTGGCCAGCCGCATTGCCTCGGCTCAGGCTAATCAGAATCGCTTTGACCACCTCACCACTGATGGTCTCGAATGCACCCGGCCCCAAGCGAGCAATCAAATGCCAGCTGTCGTTCTGCAGCAGCTTTTCTCGGAACTTTCTATAGGTTGTTTGAAACAGCCAGTTCTGCGGCAAAACAATACTTGCCGTGCCACCTTGGGTACAAAACTCCAAACAGCGGTCGAGGAAAACCGTAGCCAGATCGTTTTTGCCTGCGGGGTAATAGGCTTCGCAATACTCTTTGAGGGTATCGTTCTGCTTACCACGCGCCAGGTAAGGCACGTTGGTGATGACCCAGGTGTACTGCCCGGCCAGTAGCTCGGCGGCCTTTGCCAGGCCTTGAGCAACAATGCCCGCTTCCAAGCGGTTAGTGCGGACAGATACCTCTGCTTCGGCTTCACTCTGCTGGTTGATTTGCTCCTGCGACAGCGCCTCGCCTAGCAGTTGCTGCAATTGGCTCCACTGGGCGATTTGTGCGGCCTTGCTGTGGCGTGGGTTGATCAGACTGCCGAGTACCGGCGCATCCTGGAAGGTCTGGTACATCCAGTCCAGGGCGATGGTCAGGTTCTGCTTGCCGGCCTTACGGCTGAGTTCTTTCCATTCATCGCGGGCGGCGGCGATAGACAGACCACTACAGGCCAGGTGCATTTCCGGCAGGCTGCGATAGCCATCAGCGTCCGGATAGCGCCAGGCTTCCAGCGCTACAGTAAAGGCTGCCAGCTCCACGCAGCGCTGATCCAGCTCTAGGCCGTGCAGGTTATCTGTGAGCACACGATCGATGGCCTGCTGGGCCGTGAAATTCTCGGCCTGCATGCGCATGGGCACCAGCATCAAAAAGGCGGCGACTAGAAAATGGCCGGAGCCGCAGCAGGGGTCGAGCGCTTTGATTTCACTCAGCTGTTTGGGCCAGGCATCGAAGGTGCCGGAAGCTGGCTGCCATTGCTGGGTAGTTTCATCTTTTACAAACCGCAAAAACTTAAGTGGCACGCCGGGGATGGCGGCTTTGTCGCGCAGCTCCTGCTCGCTATTGGCCTGCTGCCAGTCGCTATCGGTCAGACGTTGACCGGCCCACCAGCTGCCCAGGCTGTTATCCAGCAGAAAGCTGACCATATAGGGTTCGGTAAACAGCTGCGTGACCGGCGAGAGTTCGTCGGCGCCAATCTTAACCTCGGAATCATTAACTTCTTTTTTTCGCTTGCTCTGCCAGAACTGATAGACCCAACCCAGGCTATCCTGGGCCTGGAAGGTTTCTATAGCCAGGCCGGTCACCAGCTGCTCAAGGCTGCGCTGATGTTCTGGGGCAAGCTCCAACTCGAATACCGGCGAGTCGATACGGAAAATTTGCGGCAGCATCTTGGAGGCCAGCACCCCAGCCAGCTCCCAGCCACTTTGGCAGTGGCGTTCTAGTTCGTCGCGAGCCACATCCGGGTCTTGCACCAGCTCATTACATTCGGCCAGGGTCAACTGCGTGTGCTCGTCATACATAAGCAAGTTGTTCTGCTCCAGAAAGCGCGCAAACAACATGCGGTGCCAGTGTTCGTAGGCGACTTCTGTGACAAGCTTGTGGATGGATTGTTGGCCGTTGGCATCTTTGTTATCACCTAGCTGACGGCCATGGGCGCGCAGACGGGTGCGCAGCTTGCGCTGCTCATCACTCAGATAGTCGGCCGGCTTAGCATCGCCCACGCCGAGTCGTTTGACGGCCTGGGTAGCCGCTTGCTCGGCGATGTCGCGGGCTTTGACGACAGTGGCTTCCAACGTACGGCGAAGGGCTTTATCGAGGGGCTGTCGAGTCATCAGAAGGTCACCGGTCCGTCGTTGAGTTTGTCGAGAACCTGTTGCTTCACTTCTGCCAGCCAGGTGTCGACGTCGGCTTCGGTCTCGAAGGTTTTGCGCGGCAGGCTGATGCGCTGCAGTTTGGGTTGCAGCAGTTGAACGGCTTCCATGCGTGCGTTATCAAATTTACTGGACAGCGACTCAGTGCGATCTGTCCACTGCTCCAGGCTGACTTCATTGAGGCTGTCAATAATGGCCTCGGCGTCGTTCAGCGCCGGTTGCGCCAAGGAAAGCAGTTTACGTTTGCCGAGGATGTCGCTTTTTTGCTGCTCACTGAGTTGCTGCCAGTGGCTGTCGGCCTGCAGTTGGATTAGGCATTCGGCATACCGGTCCTGATAGGCCTGCACATGAAACTGGATGGCATCGCGCAGCTTATTAACCAGCTGCTGAACCAGGCCGGATACCGGATTGGGGTCATCCAGCAGGGATCGATGGCTGACTATGGCATCCACCTCGGTCTGGATAGCAGCATGGAAAGACAGACCACGACTAAGATCGAGCAGGTTTTTGAGCCGCGCCCAATCACTGCGCCGCGCTTCGATACGTTGGGCAATATCGGCCCAAGCTTTGACCGCCTGTTTTATGGCGTCTTGCTCATCGAGCACATGCTTGAGTTGTGCATTACCAGAGTGACGCGCCAGCTCGTCGAAAATACGGCTGTCGGGGGTTTTCGGCAGAGGGGCTTCCCCCCCGGCGCGCTTGGCTAGTTCACGACCTTTTTCAGCCAGAAGTGGCAGCTTGCTAGCTTCTTCACCGGGCTGACAATCGATGCCGCTGCTGCTGAGTACACCACGTATCTTGATCAGGTCTACCGGGCGGATGGTGATGCTTTCCGGCTTATAGCTGGTTTGAGTGATCTGCTTGCGATCCAGCGTTGTGGCGGTAACCGGGTTATTGCGGTTGTCGTAGGCGATGAGAATGCCAGTGGCCATGAGGACGGCCAGACCGCCGTCGATGGCGTCCTGCGGCCAGCCGTAGGAGCCGCCCAGAAAGTGCTCACGGATCTCGCTGCCTTTTTTCGATACCCCGATATAGCGCTTGATGGCCGCACACACCGGGTGCTGTTCGACATCACCGCTGTAGCCCAGTGCTTCCAGGGCGTTTTGCCCACCCTCTTTACTGGCGCGGTCGTATACCTTGCCCCAGCCGGGGTGGTCGGCGGCATCGAAGTCGCGATAGAGGCGAATCAACGAGGCTTTGGCAGCGGTTTCTACTCGTTCAGCAATCGTGTTGCCGTCTACTTCGTTGCCTCCGGCCTGAAGCACTTGCACACCTTCGAAGATTTCGCGCAGAAATGCTTGCACCTGCTTTTGCGCATCGCGGTAGCGGGTTTCCATCGCGCTGCGGGCGTCTTTGCCGGCATCGGTATTGGGGATGCCGCGATTTTCCAAGGTGGCGTGAGCTGCGTGTTCGGCAAGGATGGCGTTTGTTAACTCGGAGCGATTACGTCCCGGCACAAATACGAAAATAGTAGGATCTCCGGGGTGACAACTGCGAGCATCTGCAAGAAAGCTTTTTTCCGTTATGCCTAATCCGATCTCGTCCTGCACCCAGACGTAGACTTTTTCTTTGGCGTCTTTGGGCAACTCGGCGTCAAAGCAAGGGATAACTTGGCGCGGCTCGTTGCACTTGCCCTGGGTGAGACGCACCTGGGCTAATTGGCGGCGCAGTTCTTTGTGCAACAGGTCTACGCGGATATTTTCGATACGCTGCATATTGCCGCGCAGGTCGGCTTCTTCCTGGCGAAGTGTGTCGTACCACTGCGCACTCTCCTGAGTTTGCAAACGGAACTCGGTGCCGGTGCTGGTTTGCATAGGCATAACCAGACCTTCGTCGGCCAATGCCTGCAGCAGTTTAGGCACGCTGGTACGAATAGAATCTTTGCCACTATTGAGGTCATCAATCAGCAGGTCAGCCAGCATGTCGGCGGTGGCCCGCACTCCGCAGTCGGCGGTGGGATCTGAAGGCAGTTTACCGATCAGCAGCACCAACCCTAGAATGCGCGACTTGAGCTTATCGTCAGCATCGCCGGCGGACAGGCGAGCAATGGTTTCGGCAATTTCTTTGGAGATTACGCCCGTTTGCAGCAGGTTGACTGCGATTTGGTTGTAAATGAAGTCCGCCGGCACCACATGGCCAAGCGGCAAATCGGCGGTGGCCTGAGCGGCTTCGTGGATGACCTTGAGCTGGTTACGCAATTGCGAAACAGTGCCGGTGGTGTCGACAATACGCAGCACCCGCTCCCAGAAGCGGCGGCGCACAGGAAGCAGCGGGTAATCGGCCAACATGACTTTTTCGTCATCTTGATGATGCTCGATTTTGGTACCACGCAGCTGGCGCGAGATCTCGCCCAGATGGGACTTCAGCACCTGTTCCAACTGCGGTTTGGCCGATGCTTTTTTCTGAAGGATGACCTTGCGGATCACCGACTCGACATCGGTATCGGACAACTGAATTGGAATCTGGAAGCGACCGAGCAGACGCTGCAAATTAGGCATGCCCGACAGGGCGCTCTGGCCGGTGGCAACAAACAGCAGCTTGTTCTGGAAGATAGAATGCTTGCAGCAGGTTTCTACTACTTCTTGGACTTGGTGCGCTTTGTCGGTATCGGAGCCGACGTACTGTTGCACCTCATCGAGCACCACCAAGGTTAGCGGGAACTGACCTTCTTTGGATAGGGCGTCGTAAATAGCATCGACCATCTGCTGGTTGGTGACATCCTGAACGTTTGGGTACTGCTCACGCAGTAGCTGGCGCACACCTTTGATGTCATCGCCCAGGGTGCTGTCTACCTCAAGCAGTGCCCCGGCAATGCTTCGGGAAACGTAGAGGTCTTCTAGCTCGTCGTCCCAGCTGTCGCCCGCAGTTTCGACCTTGTCTTTGATCCGATCAAAAATACCCTGCTTTTTCAGCCACAGCACAAAGCGGGCCTGATGGTACTGCTCGGGAAGACCGGCGGACTTGAACACAATGTTGAGCAGCGCCAGACGCACGTTGTTGTTAGCACCGGAGCCCAAAGTACCAGAGGCGGCATGCAGACCGCCGTGGCGTTTTGCGGCGTTGCTCAGCTCCTTAAAGTGGTCTATGACCTCCTGCGGCAAATCGGCAATATCGCGAGCAGAGACGCCATCGCTGAACGGCTGGTTAGTCCACAGCGCGCGGAGCATTTTGGCCAGGTGCGATTTACCGGAACCGAAGAAGCCAGAGATCCACACACCGGGCTGTTCGTGCTGGCCGCCCAAATTGCGCAGGTAGGCAGACAGTATTTTGTCGAGCCCGGCTTGGTACTCACCATCGCAGACAAAGGTTTGCAACTCGTAGCGCAGGGTCTTGAGTGCCTGGGCTGACTGGTCGTCCTTAACTTCAGCTACACCATTGTTTTCCAGGCGATTCTGCTGGGGGTCGAGCTGGTAAATCTCGCGGTTCAACATCCTGGGCATGCTCCCTTTGCGCCTACTGCGCCAATCTGTGCGTTAGTGTCTTTATATGACTGAATCAGTTATCTGCGGTGATCGCAGTAGCCTGGTAACCCCAGCCATCGCGGGCATCGAGCAGGCGGTAGCTGTTATTAATGTACTCACCTGGAAAGAGCACCAATAGGCGTCCCGGAACATGCTCGGCCAGCTGTTTAACAAAGTCAGAGACCGAGGCAAAACCAAACAGGGTGCCGCAGCCTATGAGGGCGACAACGGTCTTATCATCGGCTTGGTTGTTGATTCGTTCAGCTAGCTCTTCGACCGACTGACGGACAAAGGTCTTATACTTGGGAGCTAGGGTATCCGGGTCTTCAAAGTAGTCTTCGCGGTACTTCTGCTTGGCCATCCAGCCAGAGAACAGGCGGGTAACATCCAGCTCAAGCCACGGGTGACCGGCGCTTTCGGTAGCCAGTCGAAACTCTTCAACCCTGGCACGCAGTTTGAGCTCGTCCTCTTTATGGTAAACGGCAAACAACACCCGCTGTTCATTGGCCAAGCCCTTCATCCAAGGCAGGCTGATATGGTTGGCGTAGCTCTTGATAAGGCGGTTCAGTCGGTTACTCATGCAACCAGGACTCCTCTTCCTTGCTCAGGTAGTCGGGGAAGGTTACTTCCACCACCTCACTGGAGTGTTTGAAATTAATCATCCCGCTGTAGCTGGCCTGACGGGCCAACTCCAGCAATCGCTCCTGGCGGCTGCTAAGCAGGAGGGTCCATTTACTGGTAAACAGCCGGTTGCCGGTGGCGCCTTGCAAATAAGCGAGAAACAAGGCAAACACCACGTTGACCGGGCGCACCACTGGCTCAGCACGGTGCTTTTTAGTTCGCCCTTTCAGAAAGCCTGCATGCGTCCAGGTGCCGTTGACGTTCTGCGCCAGAGATTTAAGCATCGCTTTGCTGTAGCGATCAGGGCATTGCTCGTCCAGCGCCTGCTCCATTTCCTCACGGGGCAGCCATTGACCTGACGCCAGCGAAAGGATCTTGTCTTGGGACAGTTGCAGCAGCGGGTCCCGAGCCAGCGCCATTTGGCAAGCAAGCATGGGTCTTGCGGATTCGTCGCTCTCCCATAAACGGCGAAAGGTCCGGAACAGCGGGAGAGTGATATCCATGCCATAAAGGTCGATCAGGTGACGCCAAGTCAGCTTTCTTGCCTTCTCAGTTGGCTTATGCAGCACGTTGAATAGTTCTATGTCTTCCTGGTATTGGGCGAGGCTCGCCTCAATTCCACGACCATGAAACAGCTCGGTAATCTCTGCCAGCATCATGGTGCGGGCGGAGTGGGCACCGTTGCGGCCGAACTTGAAGCCAAATTTTTGTTGGGATTCGGTCGTGCTCATCAGCGGCCGTTCTCATCATTAAAGCCAGGGGCAATGGACAGGTTGACCTGGTTTGCGACCCACTCGGGGTCACGCAACGCCAGTTGATACTCATCAGGGTGCAATGATGCCTTGGGACTGCAGTCGACACCCCAACGCCGCAGCAGATAGCCGGCCATTACTGCCCGGACTGACAGTTTGATGGATTGCCCGGAGTCGAGACCGTAATCCAACTCGATGGCACGGGAATAGGTTGCGCGGGGGTGCGGAATCAGCTCCAGCTCCACTTCACGATTCCACTCCTGATCCTGAGCCAAAGACTCAACCGTTGCATCGATCAAACCGTCCACTTCGTCTGCGACGGTGATGCGGGTCAGCACAAAATCCCTGAACTCGGAATGCGATCTACAATAGGCGCGCGTATGCCAGCGCTGGCCAGTATTGACCAAGCTGTGCGGCACAATTTCACGTGTAGATTCACCGCTACTAACAGACACATAACGGATGGTCAGCGCCTTGGCTGCATACATGGCACGGGATACCGCTGCCAGAATATCTAGATCGGGCTGATTCAGTGTCGGCGCAGAGTCAACAAGAATCGGCTGGTCACAGGCTTCCAATCCCACCCCTTGGCCCCAGGTCAGGGTTTGCAGGGTATGTTCACAATCATAGATGAACAGAGGTTGGAAGCCTTTAGCCCTGCGATACACCTTGTCGCGGTGGTCATAATCCAGGTTATCAGGTGCCAACTGACGGTAGAGAGTGAAGTCCCGAGTGGCGTTTGACAGTGCAATGCCAAAGCGACGCACCAGATCCTGCCGGGACACCTGACCACGAAAACGCGCGAGGAAATCGATCTGCCAAAGGCGTTCGCGTTGATTAGGTGAGGCTCCACCCGGTGCCAGATTCGGCATTTAAATTGATCCTTGTCCACACTGCCATCATTAGTCATGCTAAAAATGATGATAACAGGGCATCTTAGCGACGAACCAGGGATTTCTATAGTGTTGGCGCCTCTACTCGAGGCAAGACCAGAGTCGTGACTTAGCTCCTGCTGCATCCAAAGCAATGGTGGTTGTCCCCATACAACTTCGTAGCTGACTTGCACAGGTAGCTGGCGCGGTAGAACAGACCCGGCAGCACGTCCTCATCGCCGGCACGCAGATACCGGTTTAATCGGTACTCTGCGTTGCGAGGGATCTCGACCAGCCCGTCAACTTGATCGTCAGGCAGGCCCAAAGCACTGGCCCATGCCTCCTCCATGCGACTAAAGATCCTTGGTCGTCTGGATACAAGCCGACCTACTGCCCGGTACGCATCTCGATTGAGCAATATCACCAGGTGGTAATGAGGCCTGTTGCCATTCCCCACTTCTCTGGCCCAGACGTAGCGGACCTTGCAGTCATGAGCGTACAGGCTCCGCTCACGAGCCTTGTCACGGTTATGCTCGATCTTCGCGCTGAAGGAAGCTACGAACCTACTTATGACCTCATTCGTGTACGCATATTCAGGTAGATCGACTCCGAGCGGCAGACGGAGATCCACTCTAAAGGCCAGTACTCTGGAGTATTGGCTAAGAGCCAAATCTATGGTGCGCTTCAAGCGGGATAGGTATTGCCGAACGAAGGGGCCTTTCTCGACCATGACTGGCAAGCCTTCGAAGGTGTCTTCGCGGTGCAGATGGAGATTGGTGTTATCGGGATGTCGAAGCATGGTTATGACTCTCAGTTAGTGAGTTACATAACCAGTGCCTACTGTGTAATTTTTAACCGCTACCTTTTCCGGGCCGATAGACCTCTACCGAGTAGATAGTTGTGATACCACCGGTATGCGAGCCAAAGGGGTAATAGCCCATCAGGTGATGATGTATCCAGCCTACTAACCTTACAGGTGGTAAGTAGTAGTAAAAGCATATTACCCATACCGAAAACACCTTCCTCGATGTGCCTGGGAAAATGACCCCGACTAACCAGCCACACCGTCATTTTCACCCTATGCCTCACTCCGGAAATAAATCATCGTCCGGCAGCTCCAACAGCTCCGGCACTGGCCCTCTGACCTCCAGCAACCCGAGCGATGGGGAGCAACATCACCCGGACTTACTGGAGGGAGTGCCAAGTGGTCGGCAAGGCTCAACCGGCATAAAGGCCATGACGGGCTTTCGCCCGGTCATGGCCTAAAAGTTAGCTACTAGCTGACCACGCCCAGGCGGCCAAGTCGGACTGGAGAGTCTTCAGCCGAATCGCGCTCCTCAATCCTTGCCAGGATCCAGTCGTGTACCTCGCTGTCTACCCAGCCGACGCAGCGATCCCCCAACGAAACCGGCTTCGGGAAGGTGCCCTCCCCGATGTACTTGTAGATGGTCGACCGTGCCAAGCCGGTCGAATCGATTACTTCTTTCAGGCGAATGATCCTCATGAGCGGGCTCCTCTGTTAGCTCAGAGGATCTGCAGTGGCAGTAAAAAAATACTGTTCAGGAACAATCCAAAATCGTAATCACGGCAATCACCTTGTCAGTGCCAGGACTTCCGCATCAGCGTCGGTGCGAGCACTCATTCAGTAGTACGCAGACCCGCCACGGGCATAATTTCAAAGGAGCGTGACCATCCCTAGTCAATCGTGGCCTCAACAAACTGCTTAAGTAACCCGACTGGCATGGAAGCATTCAGGTTTAACGACTTACCAAAATCCAGTTTGCAGCAACCATAAAAGCTATAAGGGTCATACAAACCGGCCCCCAACAGAATTTAATCTCATCTATTACAACCCTATCTTACGTCTAAAAATCGTCTTAACATGCTCTACAAAACATCTATAAGCGATCTATCCATGACCTTTATTCTGAGCGAAGACGCTCAAAAAGATGACGATGACAATCTTTCTGCCTTGCTGACTGGATGGTCACTAAATAACCGAGAGGTGGCCTGGCTGTGGCTATCTCTAGTCGGACGGGAAGGAGAGCGCCTCGATGACTGCCAATTCAATAGCCCTACGATGCGTGACAAAATCGCGCGGACACTCAAGTACAAGCGAAGTCTAAAGCGCGATCTTGAACACGCTCGAGAAACGCAACTCCTTCCGCTGGAGGCTTTTGGCTGGATAGAAAGGAACGGGCGGCAGCCAAAATGGTTGGCAGTAGAAGCCATGAGGAAGACCAACCTAAGGCTTCGCAACAGCATTTTCCGAACACTGCCCAACAAGGATCAGGTGATAGTACTTTTCGATCTTTGGAATACGGATTTCGGTAGGAAAGAGAGGGCGTTACGCTACCTTGCGGAAGACTGGAATGAGCACCTGCGAACCGACAAAATCTTCAAGTGGTTCAAAGACCAAGATGAGCGAGAAAAATGCTCACTGGCGTGGAGCTGGCTTGAGCAGAACCAGCCGACGCTCATCCGACGAGAGAAGCCTTTCACCCGACACGGCGAGCTACTGGAGTTTTTCGACCACAGTGGTGCCTCATCCGGCGAAAAAGAGCTCTACGTGGAGAAGATCAAGAGACGCTGGAGCACGCAAAAGACGCGAGTGAACGCTACCCACAAGAAGCAGTACAACTTTGTGCTTAACAACAACATCAACGCCGCGCTCGATAAGCTTGCCGAAGAGCATCAGTTGTCCAGGACGAAAATTCTTGAGGAGCTCATACTGAGTGAGACAGCGCACAGGCTTTACCTCGTGACACGATAAGTTCTCTCAACCCAAAGCGTCCCAAATTCAAATTCATCGATGGGTATTCCAGAAGGTATTCCAAGAGAATACTTAACCGATAATTATCTATTAAAATCAACAACTTAATAACCCAGTTCAGATTACCCCGGCCCACCAACTCTCAACGACAAAGCCCGCCAAGTGCGGGCTTTGTCGCATCTGGGTGATGCAATGCTGCTCAGGGTTGATGCTGAATCGCACACCGCTCAGCGACTTTTCAGCAACATCCATCTCGGGCGTTCTGCCTACTGACCATTCCCAACTGAAGGTCCGTCATATGCCTGCTCGCAGGTCATTCCTCGGGCATGGTGGTCCTGAACATATCCTGCCAGCTAGCCCACTCTTTCATCAGCGCGCTTGAACAGGTCGACAAGCACCATGCCGGTACGGGCATTCCTACGAAGCCGGTGCGCAGCTTTTCCGGTCAGAGCAGCCGGTGCGCTTGAGCAATGTCAGGAGCAGATCGGCGCGCTGTGTATCGGTCTTCACCGTTTGGCGTCGGTCGTAGGCGTGGCCTTTGCGGGTCCGCTACTGCACATGCTCGGCCATGAGTAGGGCGGCTTTCACCTTTATGGCGAGACTTCCGGCGGCAAGACAAAGCATCTGCAAGTGGCCCTCGATCTACGGCGCGCCGCGGCTGGTGCGTTCGTGGCGGTCCACCGACAACGCGCTCGAATCCATTGCCGCCGCGCATTCCGACGGCCTTCTGGTCTTGGATGAAATCGGCATGTGCGACCCGCGCATTATCGGCGAGACGGTGTACATGCTCGGCAATGGCACCGGCAAGGCACGCGCCAACGATCGAGGCCAAGCTGGCCGACAGGTACAGGAGTGGCGCTTGCTATTTCTCTCCACCGGCGAGAAGACCTTGGCCCAGCACATGGCAGAAGCGAACAAGGAACTGAAAGCGGGTATGGAAGTGCGCATGCTCGCTGTCCCGGCCGATGCCAGCAAAGGCCTTGGCATGTTCGATGTGCTTAACGGTTTTGAGGATGCGGCGGCACTGTCCGACGCGCTCAAGGCACGCGTAGCGAAGTACTACGGCACGCCGCTCACGGCCTTTCTGACGGCGCTGTGTGAACCCGGTAAGCGTCACGGATGGTCCGCCATCCTGCGCCGCACGCTGGAAGGCTTTATTGCCTAGTCGTTACCAGCATCGGCCAGTGGACAAGCGCACCGTGCAGCCGCTCGCTTCGGTCTCGCCGCAGCAGCGGGCGAGCTGGCCACGGCGATGGGCATCACAGGCTGGCCCGACGGCACTGCCACCACCGCTGCTCGAGTGTGTCTCAATGCATGGATGAACGAGCGCGGCCGCGCAGGCAACTTCGAGGGCGATGCGATCTTGGCGCGGCTGCGCCAGGTCATCGAGCGCTTCGGTGAAAGCCGCTTCACGCGATGGGAATCAGCGGCGGCAAAAATCGATGAGCACGGGCCGCGCACTATCGACCGACTCGGCTTTCGTAAAACGCTGGAGCACGGTTTGGGCGACGCTCTTCACACCACCAATACCTACTACGTGCTCCCCGAGTTATGGCGCTCGGAAATCTTCCGAGGCATGAACATAAACGCGGTGAACAAGGAACTGCTACAGCGCGGTGTTCTGGAGCCCGGCAAAGACGGTAAGGCGTCGAGCCTGATCCGGCTACCCGGTCTCGGCACGCAACGCTGCTACATCGTGAAGACGATTCCAGGAATGGATGAGAGCGAGGCTCGGGCTGCCTGAGGGCATCTCTGCTGATCGAGGTAGCGCCGGCTTATTTCCGGCCTCGCCAGCCAGCCAAACAACCCACAATCAAATTGAACAGAGACTGAGCACATGAACGATATTCAAGACCTGAAAGACCGTCGCGACCAACTGCGCAGCGAGGCAGAACGGTTGCACGCCGAAATGCTGCCACTTGAGACCGTGCTGGAAGGTGACGCCCCGTTAGAACCAGATCGGAAACGCGAACTGCGGGACAAGTACAACGAGCTGAAACGGCATTTCGACTCGAGCAACAACAATGCCGACCTTTTGGATCGGAAGATCAGTCGCCATGAGAATCTTCTCAACTGCGATTCCCTGATGGCGGGTTACATCGAGGCGATGGATAACTGGAAGGCTGATGAGCAGGAGCTAAACGAAAAGCGCCAAAGCCTCAGCACTCGCCTAGAACAGATCCGCAATCAGGCAGCGGAGGACATGACCAAAGCGCGCCAGGCGGAAACGGACGCTGCCACTGCATACGCACAGGCCGTTGGGGCGATACCGAAGGCGAGAAGACCGCCAACACCGACGCACAAAAGGCGGCGAAGAACCTGACAGCCGCCGCCGAACATGACCGGCGGCAACACCTGATCATCGCCGCTTTGGATCAAGAGATGCTCACCGTAGATAAATACATCGCTGAAGCGCAGGAAAAACATAGGGCGATAGAACGCACCGCGCTTTGGCTCTCGCAGACTGTGCTGGAGGAGCGATGGAACGAGGCCGCGAAAGCGTTGTTCGAGGTGGGTGGAAAGCTATGGGCTAATTACAAACTGCTGGATCTTGATCAGGTAGGGATGATGAATCTGGCCGTCCCCGAACAAGGTGAAAATCATGGGCGATGGACATGGCACGAGCTCATAAACCGCTCTTACCAATACAGCGCGCGGGACTTAATCCAGCTCGACAGCCCGCCAGTGCAGCAGCCCGAAGATATGAGCAATCTGGATCAACGCAAGGATGGACTTAATGAACAAGCCGATACAGAACAGCGCGAGCTGGTCTAACACGCTTAAAAATCGGAAGGCCCATCTCAGTGCACTGCTGAAGACCATCAACGCGGGGCCGGGCAAAACCGATCCAATACAGACGTTAACCATCAACGCGATTAAATCGGAAATGGCGCATATTGAAAGCCAACTGAATCGCCGGAAATAGTGATGAACTTGCATCCACCGCTACTATCCAAATAACCACGTACAGCCAGTCAGAACAAGGAAATTCAAATGTCCAAACTCGCGGAATACCGTCAGCTGGAAAAACACCTAGCTGAGCAGCTCCAGGCACTGGAAGCACTGAAAGGTAATGACGGCCTGAAGAAAGAAATTGAGTTCGAAACAAAGCTGCGCAAACTGCTCGATCAGTATGGTTTCAGTCTGAAGCACATCATCAATCTGCTGGAACCGCACCACACCGCTAATCGTCAAGCTGTAGCTTCACCTAAAAAAACTCGCAAGCAGCGCGAAACCAAGGTGTATAAAAACCCGACCACCGGTGAAGTAATCGAAACTAAAGGCGGGAATCATAGAGCCTTGAAACAGTGGAAAGCTGAATTTGGAGCCGACGTCGTCGAAGGATGGCTGAAGAACTAAAAACAGCTTCACCTGAATAAGGGCTCATCAAGGGCCCTTTTTTGTTGTATGCCTTTAACCCCCTAAATTAATATACAACTCCCAGCCGAAACCACGACAGACGTGCGCAGTCGGGCGCTTCAATACCCGGATTGATGGCGGCTTCCGGCTAATAGCACACCATCGCGGGCATACTCTTATTGAGTTATAAACTCATGCCTTTCACTGACTCAGGTGTCGCCACTGCCACTGCCACTGCCACTGCCAACAAACTGCCGCTGATTCTCGTCAGAAGAGAAGCAGCGCTAGGGCCGCCATCTCTTGGAGCTCCTGGGATATTCAGAGCGGCGTGTCCCGCATCAGTTCAATCATTCACTTTTACAGAGCCAGATCAGTAACCGGTAAATCTCACGTAGCTGAGATGATTGTAAAGGAGACGTAGCAATCAAATAAAAATCTATTTTGTCCCTTCACCGTGAATGGTATTAGTTGGCAAGTAGCACCTCACTAAAACAAGCGCTCATTGATCACGCCTTAAAGGTAAGGCGTCTTGCTGTGATTTTTTCTGAGTTACCCAATATCTGGAGAACGACATTATTTGTCGAATTTATGATCGCGTCACCGAAAATCCGCTCAAACTTCGTATGACTGAACTCCATGCTTGGTAGCTTTATATCGGCACAGAGACCAGCTAAGTAGTCTGGGAGCCTAACGTGCGCCGCATAATCTGTTTTTCCGTCCATATACGGGTAGGCGAACAAAAACTGCGGCTTGTTAGGGTATTTGACAGCCCCTGACTGGAGTCGAAAGAGGAGAAACAAGATGTAAGCGATGTCAAAAGCGACCTCGTTATACTTTTCGAAAGTCGCATCGCGATCAGTAACCCAGCGGAGGTGAGACGGTTCCTTGAGCTGATTCAAAGTCAAAAAAAGGAATGCGGCAAATGTAGATGTCAGAAGTACTTGCCTAGCAAGTTTGGCATTGAATTTTTTTCGTTTAACATCAAATGCAAACTCCCCAAGAGCTTTGTCGATTCGCTTCCAGTATTCTCTATCTGCTTCAGGCTCAGCGGACCATAACGCAATGAGCTCACGCAGCCCTAAGCAAAAATCATGGATATTTTCGTTAGTGATGAAATCTCTTAGCAGCTTCGATTCCCTCTCAACAATGAAAGAGACGCTGAACGTGACTGGAAAGTTGAGGTAGGAGATCAGTCCCTCGGAAGCCTGACGGGTTTTCTTCAGATCCTTTGGCGCTACATTCGCAATGTATTCTGAGAAATTCTGATCAGTATCGTGCCTAAGCGTGATGACAAACGAGAAGCTATCGTTAGCCTTATCCGTATTGCCCACGCAGTAATCTGAATAGACATTCCACGCGGCGTCCGCCCGATACTTTTCAAACCAGACCTGCATGTCGTTAGTGAGCGATGGGCTGTTGTCGGTGAGCAGTTTGAGTAGATCGAACATGTGCTTACCTGCTGAAGATGTGTGAGGCCATCCTACCAGCGAAAGCGCGGAAACATTCAGCTAGCCAGGCTCAAAACGCGGAAAACCCCGAAAGCGCTGGCGGGGTTGCCTCCCCATCTAACGTCAGGCTCCTTATCTGACCGCAATGCACAAGTTATCCGCCACGGTTTGTACATACCCACAAAATCTTTGAGCCGCAACTACGAATCAATTGCTGCGGCTAAAGAGTGATCGCTTTCGGCAAAAAAACAGTGGAGATGTACTCTTTTGGTTGCCCGCAGCTGGACATGACAGGCGGGGATCGGGAAAAGTGGCGATGGACTAAATAATGGCCAATCGTTATCATTTCATCACGCCCCCGCAAACCCAGCCACATTTTAGCTGCGCATATGCTATCTCCCTCGTTTAGACAAAGATTTCAGTTACATTTTTTAGCTCAGGATATTAATAGTGATAAAACATTTCATATTAGACACAAACGTTTTGGTTCAGCATCCTGATATTCTAGCCATGGCTGCGGGAAATAACTTAGTCATTCCTCAGGTAGTTCTCGATCAGTTCAAGCAAAGGCGCTCACGCGGAGTTAACGGTGGCGTTCAAGAAGTAATCGACGAAGCGATAAAGAAAGGTGTTCGCATCGCTCAAGCACCATTCCAATTGGTGACTGAGCCGGTAGTATCCCCTAAAGATGCGCACCGGCTCGATCACACGGATCTGGAAATAGCACGAATCGTTCAATATTATGCTGAACTCGACGGCAAAGCCTCAGTCTGCCTTGTTACAGCAGACAACTTTCTTACTAAATTTATAAAATATTATGGACTTAGATGCATTAGCGGAGCTGAGCTACTAGGAGAATTACGGGATGTGGCGATAGATAAAAGCATTGAAGCCACTGCAAGAAATATTATTTCAAAACAACAGCGTTACTTAATCACAAGCTTCTTACTCGGCATCGTTGTAACCATCCTCGGCATTTTGACATTCATCAACCTTCAGTTATTGATTTCATCCATTTCAGTTTGGGGTACACTATTCGTACTTCCGATGCTCGGCATCGGCCTGTATTGGTACAGAGAACATTATCGCCTATCCTATGGCTTTTTTGAATTTGGAGCCGGTCTGGTCATGGCTTACAATGTTGTTATTCCTGATTTTGATTATTCAAGTTTCAGTGTAATTAAAGCCATCCAAATCCTCGCAGGGCTTTACGTTATGGTAAGAGGGTTAGACAATATTGGTAAAAGTGTTGAAGGCACGCGACTCGAGCAAATTTGGAAAAAGATTTTCAACTAGAATCTTTTACAGCAGCCGTGTTTTTTGCTATTTCTTTCTGACATGGTGAACACTTGTGTACTTTACAGTCAACCTGTGAAAATCATTACATTTCCGCTCAGAAATTACTTTAGCGAAATAGCTGGATTAAAAAGTGAGAATTCATGCGCAAGCCACAGATACCGCGTGTCTAATTTCTGGTCGATAGCAGCCTGTTATGAAGAGCTGTTACCGGCCAGAAGCTTATTCTCACTGAACACTGTCTACATGCCGAAGAAATGAGACAGTGAACACTTCTCATATTCATCCTCGGTAAAAATTACGAATATTTAATTTTAGTTGAGGTTTTAGATGGAAGATTTTCCACTAATATTTGGCGTAGTAATGGGTGTCGCTCCAGCTTTCCTTATACTTACCCTGGTTAAAGGCCATGAGCCTTGGAGACTCACTTCGCTTTTAGCAGGCGTCATATTGATTATGGAGGCCACATTAGTTTTAGGCATGATGTCGGAATTTTCTTCAATATTTAGCTTTCTTAAAGACAGAGGCACAATGACCGAAGAAATGATTGAGCATGCCCAACGTAACAATTCGCTATGGACAATAATGTTCCCAGCTATAGTTGGAGCAATCGGTGCAAACTATGTAACTGCTTGGTTTCAGTCTAAAAAACCATAGGCCAACTTACCACGATAGCCACCCAGTCTATGGATTATGGATTCAATGGCCGCATCAGGTCGTGATCGAGCCGTGGGCAAGGATCCTGGTTTCTAAGGCACGTCTGTTGCGGCCTATTTTTTAAGCCTTTGAGAGTGGGCGCCAAATGAATACTGCTCATTGACAAGTCAAAACACTAAAGAACATATTACTTTAATATTTGAAATACCATAATTGAGGCGATGAGGTCGGCACCATACTTTCTAACTACGGCACTATAAAATTCTGGTTCCACATGCCTAGCGAATGCAAGCCGCCCTTTGAGCGCATAGATATCTTCACCAGATAATTCGCCAAGCGAATACTTGTGAATCAGTGACCTAAAGTACCTCTTTCTTTCCCGACCTAGAGATACTTTGTCGTCATTTGTCAGCACAAGCCCTGTGATATGACGATTGTTACCTTTTGATGAAAAAACAGTCTTATCTGAATTAATTCTTAATTTTGGGTAAGTTAGCTCCGCGCAGATCTTATTAACCACATCGAGAAGTCCAAACAACACCCCCCTAACATTGGTAGTAAATGTAAGATCATCCGCATAACGAGTATAGTTAACCCCGACGCGAGCACATTCATCGAACACCTTGCAGTCAAACTCATACATTAATGTGTTTGATATAAAAGGTGATGATGGTGCACCGATACTAAGCCTGTGCAAAGGATCTTTTTTTCTAGCCCAGAAAAAGATTTTTTTTACTGCATATGCATCCTCTCGAGAAACACTTCCTTTGTGTTTCTTTATGTGCAGAATAAGATCACTCGGGTTTATAGAAGGAAAAAATTCTGAAAAATCCATCTTTAAAAGATATTTGCTATCTAGGTGCGCGACAGCGTTTTCCTTGATGCTGACTCCGTCTCGATATGCTGTGGCGCAATCATGTACAGGAAGGTCTTTCAAAAAGCTATCCAGAACCATACGCTGAATAACTTTAAGCACTTCTGTAGGCTGCGCAATAACCCTTACCCCTCGACCACCCCTTTTAGGAATTGTATACACCTTATACCGATAAGGCGCCGTATTCACAAAGGTTACAAGTTCTGCTGTGCTAATCAACAGCTTACTTGCCAGTTGTTCTAATATCAGCATCAGTCCGCCCCCACCGGTAGAATCACTGGCTCAGGCACAGCCTTAGCGTAGGCTGACTGAATAACATGCATTCTTTTTGCCTCGCCATCATTGGTTGCATAATACTGCTGAGCTGAAAGCTTTACCTTAGTCGGTTCGAATTTACCCGCAAATTCCACCATTACCACATCGAGAGTCACATAATAATACCCGACATGCCCTCGCTTTGAGCTGTCAATTAAATTAAACTTACCAAGAAGAAAAAGAAGTCTTTTGAGCTTATCCCTTGAAACAGTAATACCAATAGCCTGAAGATAAGCTTCAATTTCCATAAACTTTAAAGCCCTGAAAACCTTTACAACCTCATAGATTAAAAAGGCGATATGCCCCTCATTATCTTTATTGAATGCTTCTGAACCATCCCTGGTTGATATTGCACCTAAAATATCCTCTCTCATTTCTTTCAATGAAGTAGAGAGGCTTCCTGAAAGATCATCATCATCCCACGGGTATGAGCAGACGCTACTTTCCTTTACGCCTTGTAAATATCTTAAAGGCCCGAGCCTTATGAAAGAATTTTCCTCATAATGATCTTGCCTTACAAAAACCAATATTTTATTTTTCAGCGATTTGTTTTTTACGAATAGCCCAAGCTCCGCCAGCGCACCTGGACTTTCTAGAATAATAACTATCAGGGACGATATGTGTGCAATATCACTCTCGAAAGCCAAGAGATCCTTATAAACAGCATCATGAATCCAATCTTTAAAGTCTTCAGCAAGAGTAATACTGTCCGCGAGATGACATCGGGCTTTATGCAGATATTCAACCAGCGCCCCTCTAACAGAAATCGGCACAGCCGATTTAACGTCGATCTGGCCGCCGCAGAGAAAAAGGATTGGGTGAGTCAGGATTACACGGGAGTTTTCGAGAGAAATAAATGCTAGCGACTCGAGTCTTTTATCATCGAACTTCAAAGTCACTTTAATCAACCCTAGTCCATGGCACTTGTTTGCGTCTCCAGGAGGTCTCTTTACCAAAGATATAGCGGCGAAGGCTCGCGTGGGCTTTGCGAGGAGTGCGAGGTACGAGTGCGACGAGTGAAGCCCACGCGAGCCTTCGTCGCAACTAATACCGCTCAATAAATTAGAGTCTGGCTATACACCGGACTAGAGCTCGAAAGCTCCTAAAACGCGTAAAGAGGACGCCATCTTATTAGGGCACAAGGTTTTGTCAAGCCTACTTTTCGGGGGATCCGAAGGACTGTTCAATCCGCCTTGAAGATGTGGTGAGCTCATTCTCAACGGGCTGCACACTCTACTGTCCGTTCCTAGCTCTAAAGCACACTGTAGTGGTCAACTAATCCCGGACACGACGTTAAGTTTTCTTCTGCCCGCGCTGGCGCCAACCCACCGTTGAATTGATGGGGTCGAATCCAGTTGTAGCGATGCATCAAGAATTGGCTGATATCACGCTGGGCTTCTTGAGCCGTTCTGTAGCCCGTGGTCGGTATCCATTCTGTTTTCAAGCTGCGGAACACGCGCTCCATCGGCGCGTTGTCCCAGCAATTTCCCCACCGGCTCATGCTCTGGCGCATGCGATAACGCCACAGCCGCTGGCGAAAGAGTCGGCTTGCATATTGCGATCCCTGGTCCGAGTGGAATAGCAGATCCGAAGGCCTGCCACGCTGCTCATAAGCCATATCCAGCGCCTTGATCACCAGCTCAGCGTCCGGCTTTTCCGACAACGCCCAGCCCACGATCCGGCGTGTGCAAAGATCCAGCACGACAGCCAGGTAATGCCACTTTCCTTGCGCCCAAATGTAGGTGATGTCGCCGCACCACACTTGGTTGGGTGCCGGAACATCGAACTCCCGATTCAAGATGTTCGGGATATCCAACCGTTCAACTGTCGCTCGTTTATAGGCATGTGATCCGGGCTGTTTGCTTACTAAATCAAGCTCGCGCATCAGGCTGCGCACTTTGAATCGACCGAGCTGCTCACCGTCGTCACGCATCAGCGACAGGATGCTGCGGCTGCCCGAAGCACTGCGACTTTGCGAGAACAGCTCGCTCACCCGGCTGCGCAATCGAAGCCGTTCGACATCAGGTGTTCGGCGCCTAAGGCGCTGGGCGTAGTAACACGAGCGAGTGACATCAAACACCTTGCACAGCCAATCAGTCGGCTCATGGACGCTCAGCTGATTGATCAGCGCGTACGCTCGTGATCTTCCGACATCAAGAGCGCGGTAGCCTTTTAATATCGATTTTTCCCGTTCAAGGCGGGCGATCCGGGCTTCCAGCTCCTGGATTTTCTGCTGTTCCGGGGTCAGCGCTTTGCTCTGTGGAGTGACGCCTTGGCGCTCCTGCTGAACCTGATCAACCCAGCGGCGCAGGGCCGACTCGCCGACGCCGAGTGAACGGCTGGCTTCGATGTAGCTGTAGTTTTGCTTTGAGCACGAGGTCGGCAGCCTCGCGTTTGAATTCAGCGGAAAAACACGACGTTGTTTGGTCATCTGACACCTCAATCTGGCGAGCATTCTCGCCTAAATGGGTGTCCGGTTTCATTAGACCACTACACACATATCCAAGACATCTTTAGCGCCTTGACAAAACCTCTTCTGGCTCACGTCATCACATTGCCTAAATAGGTGTGGTCGCAAAAGTCGCTCGTGGATGGCTGCTAGTAGTATTTACAGTCCTAGTGCGCCGTACTGTGCTTCAAGCAGCGCTCCTGCCTTGTCCCGTAGAGGGTATGAAAACGTTACACCGCTCGCTAATGCTACACCTCATACCGTAGGAGAAATCAATCAGTGTAACGCGTAGTTTACCCAATAGAATCAATAACTTGAGCTGCTACGTTACACCTGTAACACCAGTTACACGCGGTTTTCCTATATATGTTTGCCCCACCCCCATCAGCAATGACACCCTCCAGCGGAGACTCCGTCGGGCTCCGGCCCCCGAGAAGAAGGGACATACACGGGGCCGGAAACCCGCCGGACTTTGTTAGCGGACAGGTGCCCAGCTTAGTGAACAGGTGAACCGGGTTAACTCACCGTTCACCGGTGCAAATGCACAGTGTCTCGGAAAGTCGCCGGGCCCCTGAGCAAATCTGAAAGACACGGGGCACAAAACCCGCGCGATCTTGGTAGTGGCTGATTTTTTCACATTGGTTGACAGGTTGACTCGGTTGACGACCCAAGGTGTCCATAATCATCAACAAAAAGGCCATCGTTACCGATGCGGTAACGATGGCGTATTTTCAGCAAAATTCTTTCGATTTCAATGGCTGAAATTTCAGTAACTTTGAAAACCTTCCACTAACGCAGTCCTGCGGGTTTCCGACCCCTGTATCAAAGCCCTTTCTCCAGGAGGCCCCTGGCTGATTCCCAACCCAAGAGTGGGTGCCCCATCACTGTGAAGAGAAAGAAAGTGCAGTGTGCAATCGCAAACGCCGAGGTTGCCTCGAGAAATTCTTCGATCTTTGCCGCACGCCTACGTACACGTGCCACCCATTCGCTCGTAACCTTTCGGTAGGCTCTTTCTCTCTCTGCCTTCCAACCAAGACCTGTCGGGACTTTGGACAGGGTATGAGTTAAGAAAATGCGGTCAATTGTGTGGTCCGAGAAGCGCTGGTGGTGATGCACAGAATGTCTAGCTCGTATTTCCTGATCGAACTCCTTGTCGAATAGTTTTATGTACTTGCCTACCTCCAGCTGATGGCTTGGAAGCGAAGCGTCTAGAGCCTTGAGGTAGTTCTTGAGCCGCTCCTGAACTCATAGAATCGACCGAAGTACATCTCGCATACGTTCGTAATGTGGTCTGAATGGCTTACAGGCAATCCGCGAAAAGGATACCGGCGAAAGTAATACTCACAGTCACGCAGTGCATGGATGGTCTGGTGAAGACCCAGGTATTGATAGACGACGTCGTATTGCTCATCTACTTCAGCAGAGAAACTGAAGTCTTCGAGGGTTTCGCGTTCTTCGTCTGACAGCCATTCATCATCAAACAGCGTCCTATCAAATTTTTACGATTCCACTCTTCCAGCCCGGGTAGCTGTCGAGCCTATCGATCCACCCGTAGACTGCTTCCAGCATTAATTTGTTGTTGGGCCACGACTCGGGCGGACTTGTACTCACCGGATCAGCCATATATCAATTCCCCAGCTCCGCTCATCGTTGACATTCTGAGCGTCAATTTAGCCGTTCCTTTTGACATTTACTGAGGCAACCAATGGCGCCGTGTATCCCTATGTATCCCAAGAAAAACAATCTCGGGCTCGAGCCATTGAATACGGCACCCATACTGGCCAGTTCAAATTACCCTGCCCACCAACTCTCAACGACAAAGCCCGCCAAGTGCGGGCTTTGTCGTTTCTGGATCCCGTTCACCAAGCCGAACTGACCCTCGCCGTGCTGCCCCTCCCCGCCACAACGCTCTCCCCTCACCCCCACACTCAAATCCCGCAACATAATCCGCACCACGTTTAAGCGAGAGCTCTCGATGACCTCTATGCTGCAAACTCCAAAGCGCAACGAGGTTGAACATGAATACCTGGATCGCCGCCGTCATGGCTGCCCTGCTCTCCCTGTCCGTCCACGCAGCCGAGGCGCCTGCGCCGCGAGTCGAGCAAGTCGTGTTCAAGGCGGGCACCGACCATACCCAGATCAAGCAATCGATCAAGGGCGATCAAACGGCGCAGTACACGCTCAACGCCAAGGCTGGGCAGATGTTGACCGTCGATTTCAAGCCATCCAGCACATCGGCGTATTTCAACATCAGCGCCAAAGATGCGGACAGCGCGCTGTTCAACGGTTCGATGATGGGCAATCACTTTACGGGGGCGCTGCCTGCCGACGGTGAGTACACGGTTCAGGTCTACCTCATGCGCAACGCCGCGCGACGTAACGCGGTGGCGGATTACACGCTGTCGATAAAGCTCGCCAAGGGTGATGCGGGCACTGGCGGATAAACCGCAAAAGCGCTTCTACACTCACAGCGCCCATTCCGTACATCGAGCCACCATGACTGCCCTTAAAGACCGCATGCAACAAGGCAAGGACGCGCGCAAGAAGTGTTCGCGCAGTGATCAGGCTGTCACCGGCAAGATGAATCGCGATCCGATTCCGTTGATCAAAGCGTCGAGTCAGGGCCGCGTCGAGTCGCTGGTCGAGTTGCGTTATGGGCGCATGCTGGTGTCGCCCTTCACGTTCTTTCGTGGCAACGCGTTGTTGCAGGCACATGACTTGGCGGGCACGGCGACCATGGGCCTGAATCTGCCGATCTGTGGCGATTGTCACCTGATGAATTTCGGTGGTTTCGCCACGCCGGAGCGCAATCTGTTGTTCAGCGTCAATGATTTCGACGAGGCACATCCCGGGCCCTGGGAGTGGGATTTGAAACGCCTGGCCGCAAGTTTTGTGGTGGCCGCGCGTGATCTGCGTCATGGCGAGTCAGTCGAGGAGGAGGTCTGTCGCGACATGGTCGGCGCTTATCAGGCGACCTTGCTGGAGTGTGCCGAGCAAAGTTCGCTGGAGAACTGGTACGAGTCGATCAGCTATAACGATCTGCTTGCCCAGGCACGCAAAAGTACCCTTGAGCATGTCGAGCGCGCCATCGAGAAAGCCGAGCGGCGTACTCACGCTGAATTGCTGCCGAAGATCAGCGAGCGCGACAAGCATGGGCGTCTGATTATTCGTGATGACCTGCCGGAAATTTTCCATCTGCATAAAAACACCACGCTGCTCGATGCCGAGGATGACTGGCTGCGGCTGTCAGACTGGCGTCCGCTGTACGACACTTTCATGCGTGATTATCGCGGCACGCTGCAGCCCGACCGGCGCGAGCTGCTGTCACGGTTTCACGTGCAGGACATGGCTTTCAAAGTGGTCGGTGTCGGCAGCGTCGGTACCCGCTGTCTGGTGGCGTTGCTGACCGACGATCAGGAGTTTCCGCTGTTCCTGCAATTCAAGGAGGCGCGGCGCTCGGTGCTCGCCGATTACGTCAAAGCCAAATCGCGGGTACGCCATGAAGGTCAGCGAGTGGTCGAGGGGCAGCGCTTGATGCAAGCCGCCAGCGACCTGTTTCTCGGCTGGACCACTGGCCCCAGCGGTCGGCATTTCTATGTGCGGCAGTTGCGCGACATGAAAATCTCCGCCGAACTGGAAACCTTCGACGCCGAAACCTTCGCCGCTTACGGTCGGGTCTGCGGCCGCGCGCTGGCTCGCGCGCATGCCAAGGCGTCCGGGTTAGCGGCGCAGATCAGCGGTTACATCGGCAAGGGCGATGCATTGGCCGATGCGTTATTGAAGTACGCGCAACAGTACACCGCGCAGAACGAACGTGATTTCGAACGTTTCCAGGATGCCTGTCGCAAGGGCCGTTTACGCGCTCGGTCGGAAGCCGATTTCGCCGCCGATCATCTGCCCTGAACCGGGCTAGACAGGTTGCCGGAGAAATGAATTTTTCTTCACTGCCCCTTCACAATCAAACCTGTAAAGTCCGCTCGCTCATTCAAGAAACTACGGTTCGCCCGCGGCTCTCCCGCGGGCTTTTTTTTGCCTGGCATTTGCCGTCGAAGCGATAAACCCAAGTGTCTTGCACACCGTGGCGTAGTGAATGGCGGGCCTGTGGATGAATTCGGATCAACCTGAACCCGGCCGATTCAGCAAAACACCGGATCCGCACGCCTCAACGTCAGCGATTCGGCGCCGGCCGTAAACGCAAATTCCATTTGCTCCTCCTCAAAACGGCCAATGCAGGAGCTGCCGCAGGCTGCGATCTTTTGATGTTAAAAAACAGGCTCAAAGGATCGCAGCCTTCGGCAGCTCCTACAGGGGTATGTGCAACAAGCAGGCAGAATTTATAGGGCATTTGTGTTTTCCTGTCCCCTGATACCACTCACCGGAGCGCCCGATGCCGCTGCTGTCCCTGCCCTGCCAACGCCTGACGCTGGCGATACTCGCGCCGGATCAGGCCGGCCTCGAAAGTGAGTTCTACCAACGTAACCTGCGCCACCTCGCGCCCTGGTCACCGATTCGCACCACCGAGTACTTTTCCACCGAGCAGATTCGCCGACGACTCGAAATTCAGGCCAGCGCCTTTGAAGCCGGGCTGGCGATGCATTTCGCGTTGTTGACACAGGACGGTCAGCAGATGATCGGCGCGTGCAATTTCAGCGGAGTCATTCGCGGGGCGTTTCAGGCGTGTTATCTGGGTTATCACATCAATGAGGCACATCAAGGTCAGGGCCTGATGCGTGAAGCGCTGGAGGCCGGTATCGCCTACATGTTCGACACGCAGAACCTGCACCGGATCATGGCCAACTACATTCCCGGCAATGAACGCAGCGCACGGCTCTTGGAAAAGCTCGGCTTCGAGCGTGAGGGTTACGCCAAGGCGTATCTGAACATTGCCGGGCGCTGGCAGGATCACGTGCTGACCGCGTTGATCAACCCGGCATTCGAGGCGCCGGACCAGCGTTGGTCACGACGACTGGCGTGAGTTTCACAATTTGTTAAGCATTGGCGAAGTATGCTCAGGCCTCCCGCCCCTTCCGGTTGCCTGAATGCCATGTCGCGTGCCGCCACTTCATTGTTTCTGCTTGCCGCTTTGCTGTTTTTCTTCGCCCTCGGCAACCATCAATTGCAAGGCTCCACCGAGGCTCGCGTCGCCGGCATCGCCATGGAGATGCACCTCGACAACGACTGGGTGACACCTCGGTTGTTCGGCGAACCGTTTCTGGAAAAACCACCGCTGAGTTTGTGGCTCGATGCCGGCGCCATGCGGCTTTTCGGTGTGTCGCCGTGGGCGGTGCGGTTGGCGTCGGCGGTGGCCGGCTTACTCAGCGTGATGTTGCTCTACGGCATGTTGCGCCGTTTCGAACGGCCAAAAATGATCGCCTGGACGGCCGGGATTTTGCTGGCGACCATGGCCAGTTATTGGAGCAACGTGCGCGGGGTCGGCGAGGATGCGCTGCTGGCGCTCGGCGTAACAGCGGCGTTGCTGGCATTTTTTCAGGCGCAACGCGCATCGAGCGTGGGTAACTCCTTGCTGTTTGTCGGCGGGATTGCCATCGCCACGTTGAGTAAGGGTGTGCTGGGGCTGGCGATGCCGGGGGTGGTGATTTTTGCTTACTTGCTGGCCGACAATCTGCTCGACAAGCGCCTGAAAGTCGCTGACTGGCTGTGGCCAGGATTACTGACTCTGGTCGGGCTGATTCCGCTGATGATCTGGCTCGCAGTGCTCTATCAACATGGCGGCGCGCAAGCGGTGAAGGAAGTGCTGCTGACCAACAGCGTCGGCCGCTTCAGCGGATCGTTCGTCGAGGCCGGTCACTATGAGCCGTTCTACTACTACCTGGCCAAGCTGCCGGAAGCCTTTCTGCCGTGGAACATTCTGGTTTATCTGGGGCTGTGGCATTTTCGCAAACAACTGAAGGCCAACCGATACCTGCTGTTTTTCAGCCTGTGGATCGTTGCGCAATTCGTGATGCTGACGTTGGCGTCGAGTAAACGCACGGTGTACCTGATGTCGATGACCCCGGCGGCAGCGGTGATTGCGGCCGAGTTTGCGGGGGTGTTGTTCGACAAGCTGAAAGCGTACGAATCCGCCCATGGTTTTGTCAGCCGAATCGCGAGGCATCGTCAGGCATTGGCCGCTGCTGTGCTTACCGTAGTGATCGGCAGCTACCTCGTTGCCGCACAGTGGACGTTGCCGAACGCTGATAAACACCTGTCGTTCCTGCCGCTGACCCAACACATTCAAGCGTTGCAAGCGGACGGTCATCAGGTTGCGTTGTTTCAAGCCAATGAACGGGTGGGCGGTGCGAGTGTGTTCTATACGCAGAGTGTGTTGAAGGGATTGGATACCGAGGCGCAATTGCGCGAGTTTCTCGCTGCGGCAGCCACCAATGTGGCGGTGATCTCGGCGGACACCGAGCCGGCGGCACCGCTGAAAGTGTTGAAGACCATGATGGTCGGGCGCCAGGCGTACTACTTTGTCAGCAACTGAAGCAGACTGAATACAACCTTTGTGGCGAGGGGATTTATCCCCGTTGGGGTGCGCAGCGCCCCCTCTTTTGATTCAAGAAAGAAGGGGACTGCTGCGCAGTCCAACGGGGATAAATCCCCTCGCCACATATCCCCCTCGCCACAGGGTTATTCGTTGCTCAAGGGAGTTGCCAAGGTGCGGGCGGGCTCTGGCCGTTGATGCTTCTGCAACACCGGCAGCTCCAGCCGCGCCCGTCCATAAAACGCCAGTGCCGTCAGCAAACAGGCCAGCCAGACGAAGATTCCGGCCCAGAACGTGTGGGACATGTAGTGCCAACCTTGCAGGACCCGCGTCGTGCCATAGACAAAGCCGAGCAGCAGCGAGCCCCACAGAATCGCATTGGAAAAGCGCCACTGGTAACGGCGCGCAACGAAGTACAACGCCAGCATGGTAAAGCCGCCCGACGCATGCCCGCCCGGCCAGCAGCGCCCCTCTCCTGCTTCATGGAACAGCTGGAAATTGTTGTACCACTCCACGTGAGCCATTTTCCCGCCGTAAAGTGTGGTCTCGATCGGGCAGTAAACGCTGGTGTGCGCCTTGAGGAAATGGATCACGCCGGTGCAAACGGCAAACGCCACGACGACGAAGAAAAAATCCCTACGGTGATCGGCGGCAAATCGCAGCAGCGGAGCAACTTTGCTTCGCTCGAGAAAAGCCCCGAGTCGTGGGCGCTTCTGCGGATTGACCAACGGCCAGACCACCGAAAGCATCGCGCCGATCAGGGCGATTTCCGCCGTCCAGTTCGGAATGATCCGCGCCCATTTGTGCGTGAGCTTTTCGAAGAAGTGGATTTTGTCGAGCGGGAACGTCTGGGTCAGCGGATCGAACAACAGATTGCTGAAGGCGATGTCGATTTTGGTCATGTCGAACATCAGGAAGACCAACGCCGCGCAGGCCAGCGGGATGCCGAAGTTGTAAGCGTAAAAACGAGTGTTCATTCGGTGGTCACCGTGTGCCAGTCGGAGGCTTCAATGAAGCCGAGCATTTTCGGCGCCGCCGGACTGGCAGCGGAAACAAACAGCGAAGAGCCGTAGCCGGGATCGGAAGCGGGCACCTTCAGGTCTTTCTCGATTTGCGCCATGCATTCGCTGTGGGTCACCAGAATCAGGTTGCGACCCGGGATCTTGTGCGCAAGCGCCTCCTGCAACATGCGCCCCTTGCAACTGATCAACCAGTCTTCGCCGGTCGCCGCACGGTTGAACATATACCCGGCGGTCTGCACGGTGCGCACCATCGGGCTGTTATAGATGTCGGCATTGTTCAGCCCCAGTTGCTCGAATTGCGCGCCGACCGCGACCGCCACACTGCGCGAGCGGTCGGTGATGCCGTCATTGCCACTCAGGCACGCGGCTTTGGAGTGATCGCAACGCTCGACATGGCGCACCAGCACGATCATCTCGCCTTTTCCCCAGCCCGTTGCCAACGCCTGCGCGCCAGCCACATTGCCATGGGCCAGGTCGGGGACCGCCGCCGGGGCGAGCAGCCACAACGTCAGCGGTATCACCAATGCCGATGCCGCCAACACCACCCAGGTGTTGCGAAAACGCGCCAGACCGCTCAGATCGATCGAGCGTTTGACGCCGAACAGACTCAGTCTCAATTCCACAAAAAGCCGCCTCGCCAGCCTGCATCACTTGTCATTCGATGCGGCGAAGGTACAGAGGCGGGCGTCGGCAGCCAGTGAAACCCATGTGAAAAAAGTCTTGGGATCCATTGTTACAAATTCTGTCCGACAAAATCCTTTCAGCTCTCGGTTTTGCGGCCGATACAGACCTGCTAACACCCTTGCTGGCTCAAAAAAACAACAATCTTCCAGCCTAACTGACGACAAGAAACCCTACGTTTCTGGAGGATTTGTGATGAATAGCTGGTTCGGCAACATCAGCGTGAACATGAAACTGGGCCTGGGCTTCGGCCTGGTACTGGCCCTGACCTGCGTGCTGGCCCTGACGGGCTGGACCAGCCTAGGTGGCCTGATCGACCGCAGCAACTGGATGAGCGACATCACCCAGCTCAACGCTGGCCTGACCAAACTGCGCGTGGTGCGCCTGCAATACATGCTGACCAACGGCGATGAAACCGCCGCGCAGAACGTGCAGACCACCCTTGAAAGTTTTGCCGCGCAACAACAGAAGCTGATCAACAGCTTCAAGAGCCCGGAAAACGTCAAACTGCTCAAGGAGCAGGCAGCGACCATCGCTGAATACCAGACGTCGCTGAATAAAATGCGCAACGCCTACCGCTCCGGCAACAGCGCGCGCGACACCATGAGTGCCAGTGCCGAAACCGCGTACAACCAGATCGAATCGATCAGCAAACGCGTGCAGCAGATGGACATGAGCGAGCAGCGTTTCGCACAGTTCCAGGCAATCACCACGGCCAAGGAAGCGTTCATCCTCGCCCGCTACGAAGTGCGCGGCTACACCGCCACCACCAACGCCGAGACCGAACAGAAGGCCGTCGCTCAACTCGATGTGGCCATCTCCACCCTCAAGCAATTGAACGTGCATTTCGCTGACACTCAGCAAGACGCTCTGCGCCAGCTGGAGACCGCGCTGGGCAACTACCGCAGCGCGTTGATGGCGTTTAAGAACGCCAACACTGACGCGGTACAGGCTCGCAAGGAAATGACCGATCAAGGCACCGCGATCGTCAACACCAGCGAGCAGCTGTATCAGATTCAGCTTGACCGCCGTGATGTAGAAAGCGCTCAGGCGCGCACTTTCCAGCTGATCAGCACGCTGCTGGCACTGCTGGTGGGCGTGATTGCGGCGGTGATCATCACCCGTCAGATCACCCGTCCGCTGCAGGAAACCCTGGCCGTAGTCGAGCGCATCGCCAGCGGCGACCTGACCCAGAACGTCACCGTCACCCGCCGCGACGAACTCGGCGTGCTGCAACAAGGCATTGCGCGCATGGGCGTGACCTTGCGTGATTTGATCAGCGGCATCCGCGACGGCGTCACCCAGATCGCCAGCGCCGCCGAAGAGCTGTCGGCCGTCACCGAACAGACCAGCGCCGGTGTGAACAGCCAGAAGATCGAAACCGATCAGGTCGCCACCGCGATGCACGAGATGACTGCCACCGTGCAGGAAGTAGCGCGCAACGCCGAAGAAGCCTCGCAAGCCGCTGCCGCCGCTGACGGTGAAGCCCGCGAAGGCGACAAAGTGGTGAACGAAGCCATCGCGCAGATCGAGCGTCTGGCCAGCGAAGTGGTGCGTTCGACCGAAGCCATGAGCGTGCTGCAACAGGAAAGCGACAAGATCGGCAGCGTCATGGACGTGATCAAAGCCGTTGCCGAACAGACCAACCTGCTCGCCCTTAACGCTGCGATCGAAGCAGCGCGCGCCGGTGAAGCCGGTCGTGGTTTCGCCGTGGTCGCCGACGAGGTTCGTGGCCTGGCGCAGCGTACGCAGAAGTCCACCGAAGAAATCGAAGGCCTGGTCGCCGGTCTGCAGAACGGCACCCAGCAGGTGTCGGCGGTCATGAGCAACAGCCGCGCGCTGACCGACAGCAGCGTGGCGCTGACGCGCAAAGCTGGCCTGTCGCTGGAAAGCATCACCCGCACGGTGTCGAATATTCAGTCGATGAACCAGCAGATTGCTGCGGCGGCTGAACAACAGAGCGCCGTGGCTGAAGAGATCAGCCGCAGCATCATCAACGTGCGCGATGTGTCGGAACAGACCGCCGCAGCCAGTGATGAGACGGCGGCGTCGAGTGTTGAACTGGCGCGTTTGGGTGGTCAGTTGCAGCAGATGGTAAGCCATTTCCGCGTTTGATCTTCGTACAGCGCTAAAGCAAAAAACCAATCGCGGGCAAGCCCGCTCCCACAGGTTTTTCAGTCGTTCACAGATGTTGTGTTCGACTCATAACCTTGTGGGAGCGGGCTTGCCCGCGATTGCGTCAGGCCTGTCACCGCTTCACGTCAAACCACACCGTGCATAAAAAACTCGACCGGCACTTTAAAGAACTCGGCGAATCCCTTTATCTGGGCAACGGTCATTTTTCGTTTGTTATTCAATATCTCTGAAACAGCACTCTGAGTTGCGATCTCAGACAAGTCCTTCTGTTTGACGCCTCTTTCCGACAGCAGAAACGCCAGCGCTTCAGATTGGGACGAATAAGCAATCAACACCGTTTCACTCTCGTACTCATAAACCCGATCAGCCACAAACTCCGCAAACCGTGCAGCAGCATGATCCTCGGTGTTTGCGTGGGAATAAAGCTCATCAATCAGGGCCATTCGCACTTGCAGATCGTCATCATTTTTTATCGGATCATGGCAGGCAGACAACAACTTGGACAAAGTCGCTAGCTGATCGCCCAGTCCCTCAAGCATGGGTGAAATATCGGCTATGAAGGAATCCAGTCCTGTCGCTTCGACTTTATTACGCTTCATTGAGATCACCTGTATTTTCGTTAAACATAAATAGCGTATTTCATTCTGGCCAACTACTTGACATCACCCTTCCACCATTTGTCATATCCGGCATGGGGAAGAATGTCCTTGATATAGATAGTGCCAGTCTTCGTATTGATCCACGTAATGACACGGCACTCGTTTTTCTTGATATCAAAAACGTAAATATCAAGCGGGCCTTTCTTGCTCGTCAGCCTCAGCTTCGAGTGAGGGATACGATCGACGTTCCAACCTGAGGCGCTGGTCCAGTCTTGACGAAGCTTCTCAAATGACTCGAAACGCAGCGATGCTCTGTCGAAGATGGTTAGCCACAAGGTGAGAGGAACTCTCCACTGGCCATGAGTCTCAATGGCCCGCGCAACCGCCGCTTTTGTGATCACTCTCATAGAATTTTCGGTTCTGGTATCCCTACATGCGGCAAAATTATCTCAAATACAGATATCTGTAAAGCAGATATTTTTAGCTCAACAGAACAAACCCGAAGCCAAATGTATCAGTGGCTTCGGGCTTTTTCTTTCAGCGGTGGACTTAGACTTCAGTCATTACCGCGTCCCACGCTGCCGCAATGCCGACGGCATGAAGTACGCGTCCTCTGGCACCGGTTGCGCAAAATCCACGGTCTCCGCTTCTTCGTTATCAAGGTTCTGCACGTAGTAACGGCGCGCCTGTAGATCATGGAAGACGTCCAGCGCACTCCAGGTGGTCGGCAGGTCGTAGAAGTTTTTCAGGTAGGCCATCGACACGCGCCACAACTCCCCTCGCCCATCGTATTGATCGACCAGTGCGGCGCCCCAGCTGTCTTCATCGAGAAACAGCACGCGTTTGGAATAGATGTGTCGCGAACCTGGTTTGAGGTTGCCTTCCACCACCCAGACCCGGTGCAGCTCATAGCGGGTGTATTGCGGGTTGAGGTGGCCGGGGGTGAGCAGTTGCGCGTATTTCACGTCGGGGCTGCCGACTTTGTAGTTGTTGTAGGGGATATAGATTTCCTGTTTGCCCTTGAGCTTCCACTCGTAGCGATCCGGCGAGCCGTTGAACAGGTCGGTGTCGTCGGCGGTGCGCAGGCCATCGGAGGAGGCGATCGGCGTGTCGTAGGCGAGGTTCGGCGCACGGCGCACGCGGCGTTGGCCGGCGTCGTAGATCCAGGCCTGGCGCGCGTCCTTGAGCTGGTCGAGGGTTTCGTGCACGAGGGCGGCGCCACCGGCCAGTCGCGCCGGGCTTTTCACGAAGGCGAGGTAGTAGAACAGGATGTTTTTCAGGTCAGCGAACTGGCCGTTCGGACGGTAGTAGTTAAACAGCGCTTCCTGCTGCGAAGTGACCAGCGCGAAGCTGCCATTACGCTGGACCGGCGCTTCGGAGGCGCGGCGCACGACGTAGATGCCGCGATAGCGGGTGATGTGGTTCCACAGCACTTCGATGCCGTCCTTGGGCACCGGAAACGGTACGCCGCCGTAGGCATCGGAGAAACCACTGCCGCCTTCGAGCAACTTCGCCGAAGTGGCGTTTTTCAGGGTGTTGTCGTACAGCCATTGCGGCGCCGAACCGGAGCGGCGGGACGGGTAGATCGGCATCCGGAAGGTGTCGGGGTAGCTGTTGAACAGGGCGATCTGGCCGGGGCTGAGGTGCGCTTTGTACTGGTCGAGATTGGCTTTGGTGATGGTGAACAGCGGTTTGTCCGCCGCGTACGGATCGGGGTGATGCTGGCCGGGTTTGTAGCCGGCGGGCGCCTGGGTGATGCCGCCGGTCCACGCGGGAATCGTACCGGCGGCGTTGCCGGCACGCTCGGCGCCCATGGGGGTCAGGGTGGTTTTCAGTTGTTCGGCTTGTTGTGGGGTGATGGCGGCGAAGACGCTGCCGGCAGCCAGACTCATGACGAGCGCGAGCGTGGTCTTGGTCAATCGTGAAGTGTGAAACATGATCAATCTCCGAAATGGGAGTGAGGTCTCCCCTGTGGGAGCGGGCTTGCTCGCGAAAGCGGCGTGTCAGTCACCTACAATTTGAATGACACAGCGCATTCGCGAGCAAGCCCGCTCCCACAGGGGATCTGTGTTGTCTTTAAAGGAAATACTTGAGGTTGAACCCGACGTTGTCGCGGTCGCGGATGCCGTTGTTCTGTCCGCCGCCGTAAAACTCGGTGTACTGCAGTTCGGCTTCGAGCTTGTTCTGGTAGTTGGCCTTGATCCCCAGCGTGTAGGCCTTGCGACCTTCGATGGTGTTGCCGGCCTGATAGCTGTTGCCCTTGAAGTCGTCCTTGTAAACGACGTAAGGCGAGACGTTGACCCCGGCGTACACGTCGTTCCAGGTGCCGTTGAGCATTGCCGTGTAGCTGTAGGAATCACGGTTGACCTGATCGTCGCGATCGCCGCCCGACACATAGGAATAGTTACCGGTGCCGGCGTAATAACGGTTCGTGCCGTCATAGGCGGTGTATTGCAGACTGCTGCCGCGCAGATGTTCGGAGGCCAGTTCGAAGATGCCGAACAGCGAGTCGAACGAGGCCGTCGGGCCGAAGTTGTAGATGGTTCCCAGCGAGGTGTTGAACGCTTCGACACGTTCGGCGTTGTTGATCTCGCTGTTGAGGTTGACCATCTGCCCACCGACATTGATCGACCGCCCCGTCACCGCCACCGCAGCACCGTTGGCCAGGTCGCCAATCAAATCGTTGGTCGCCGCAACGCCGATCGGCAGGTTCGGCCGATAAGCGATTTCACCGAACACCGAGGCCTCACCCAATGTCGTGTTGAAACTGAAGCCATACATGCGGATGTCTTCGGCGTAACGCCGATGCGCCTGGATATTGCCCATCACATCAGCGGTGGCCAGACCGTTGGCGAGCGCTCCCGCCTGATCGCCCGCGACGCCCGCCAGCAGGTTGGTCAGGGCGTTCATGTCGATGCCCTTGTAACCGCCGAGATCCGCCGCGATGGTCGGTTCCTTCGCGTGGTAGTTGACCATGTACAAACCGAACTCGGTGCTGTTGAGTTGCTCGGCGATGTAGCGAAACGCAAAGCCAAATTGGCCGTCGTTGCGCGCGTTGTAGTCTTTGCCGATCGACGCCACTTTCAAGGTATTGCCGTAGGCCGGGGTCACCCCGTTGGCGTACAGCCCGGTGGTTTTCAGCACCGGCCCCAGCAACGGGTTGTTGCCCAACGCGCTGTACAAGCCGATGACATTGCCAAATCCCGGCACCGGCGTATCGAGCGCCGTGCCGCTGAAATTGTTGTAACCGGTGTTGCCGCCGTCAGCGAACAGATCGGTCTGCGAGTAAAAAGTGCCGACCGGATCGATGCGGGTTTCCTTCCAGTTGGTCTGGTAGAAACTCTCCATGGTCAGCGAATCGGTCAGGCCGATGTTGAAGCTCAGCGCCTCGACCGGCACCAGCACTTCTTTCACTTCGGCGCCGGGCAAACGGTACTTCGCGGCGTCCACCGGGTTGGTGGTGTTGATCCCGCCGCGATAGAAAATCCCCTCGCCCCAGTTGAACACCTGACGGCCGACACGCGCGGTCACCGGCATCTGCGCAACGTCCCAACTGCCGTGTACATAGGCGTCGAGCATCTCGATGCGGCTGCCAGCGATGTCGCGGGTCTGGCTGGTGAAACGGTCGTCCTGCGGGTAGCTCTGGCTCGGTTGCGAGGGGTTGTTGTTGTCGTAGTAGTTGTTGCGTTTGTCCATCAACTGCGTGTCGTAAAACGCGGTGCCGCGCATGAACAAACCGTAGTTCTGATAGTTGGCTTCAAGCTCGGAGGTGATCTTGTACACCTCGGAAACCAGCCCGGTGTCGAAGTTGCGATTGCCGTCGTTGGTGTTGACGTCATCGTTGGTTTTGTCGCGGCCTTGCACCCGCCACAAACGACCGTAGGACAAGGTCGTGTCGAACGAGCCGGTGACCTGTTTGTCCAGCACGCTGAATTCCACCGCGTGCGCGCCATCGACTGCGCACAGTTGCAGCAAGCCGGCGAGGCCGACACCGGGCAGCGCGGCGCCCGTCAGGCGCAATCGAGTGTTGATCATGTGTTCCTCCTTCCCTGTTTTTTTATTGTTTTTTTGTCCTGCCGCGAGGGCTAGGGTGCCAATCCCGCGCTGACGTAAATCCGGCTGTGCGCGCCGAAATGGCCGAGCAATTTGAACAGCTGCTGGTTGAGCGCCGGATGGTCGAAATTTTCCCGTTGCAGCTGATTGCCGCCGCTGAAATCACTGGTTGCTGGCGCCGTTGCCAGCCACTGGCCGATGGCCTCGTCGAAGGCTGCGGAATCGTCGACCGACTCGGCGCTGACCACTTCGCGCAGGTAGTCCACCGAGTACGGCGGATAGCGTTTGTCTTGGGCGACATCGACGTAAGCGTCGAGCATCGGATGCGGCTGACCGACGCGCAGCAAGCGGCGCAGCCAGGTGGACTGGTACTTCTCGACCTCCATGTGCCGCGTGGCGACGCGCTCAATGGAGGCCTGTTTGTCCTCGGCGAAACCGGCGATTGCCTTGCCTTCCAGCAGCAGGAGACTGGCGAGGTCGACGCCGGGTAATGGCCTGGCGTGATAGGGCTGGGTCAGGTCCTGAATGTGGTGCAGGCCCCAGCCAAGAAAGCGATAACCCCAATACGGATGACCGCTGGCAAACGCCAGTCGCGCCAGGCCCATGTATTGATACGCGCGCCAGTCCGGCCAACTGCGTTCGAGGAACCCGGCAGCGGCGTAGACCACTGCGCTTTCGTGGAAGAAACCCATGTGAAACGGCGCCTGCGAGCTGTATTGAAACCGTGCATCGCCGAACGGTTGCGGGCCGAACCCGTAGAGCGCGCCGACGTTACCGGGGTTGTCACTGAACAGATTGATGTCGTGACCGTAATCCGGCTCATCGGCGGCGCTGGCCAGCACCGCCAGTGGGGCGACTTTTTCATGCTCGGCGACAACGATAAAGCGCTGGCGATTCCACGGTGAAAGGGTCTGTTCGACCATGACTTGATCGGCTTGCAGATGCACGCGTTCGGGCAGGTCTTTGCCCGGCAATGGCTGAATGACCATCGCCAGATGAATCTGCGGATTGATGCGCAACGCGGTGAGGAAGTCGTGGCGCAGATTGTCACTCGGCGTGGCGGGTAATTTCAGGATATCGGGGCGTGGCGGGTATTGAGTGAAGTGCTTGCCGGCGAAGGTTTCCTGCTCCTCCAGCAGCGCACTCACCGCCTCGTATTGCTGCGCAAGAAAGGTTTCCAGCGGCTCGACTTCGACCAGTGGCGCGTCGCGCAATGCTGGCAGATCCTGCAATGCCAGATAGCTGCCCACCGTATGGTTCGACCAGCCCCAGGCACTCGGGGCCGTTGCACAAAGCAGCAACAGGAGGAAGGTCAGCTTCATGGCTTGTGGTTCTTATTGGAGAGGCTGTGGGGGATGAGCCTAACAACCGGCCTCGCTGCTGACACTGTCCGATCTCACCAGAAAAACTCTCCGATGGCGCCATTCCAAATCTCAATACGGTCCCTGCAGGAGCTGCCGAAGGCTGCGATCTTTTGACGTTGATCTTGAAAAACAAGATCAAAAGATCGCAGCCTTCGGCAGCTCCTACAGGGGGATTTATGGTGGGTTTTCAGGCGGGGTAGCCGGTGATTTTGAGGATGCTTTGGTACAGCGGTTTGAGTTGGCGGTACATGCGCAGGTAGACCTCTTTGTACAGTTGCTCGTAGATTTTCTGCGCCTCGGGTTGGGGGTGGAAGACCGCGCCTACTCGGGTCATTGCCGCGATGGCCGTGGGGAAATCCGCGTGCAATCCCAACCCCACCGCACAACAAATCGCCGCGCCCAGGCCAGACGCTTCGTAGACATGCGGACGCTCCGCCGGCAGGCCGAAAATGTTCGCCGTGAGTTGCATCGCCGCGTCGCTCTGCGAACCGCCACCCGCCACGCGCAAACGCTTGACCGACACCTTTGAACGCCGCTCGATATTCTCCATGCCCTGACGCAACGCATACGCCAACCCCTCAAGAATCGCCCGGTAAATATGCGCACGGGTATGCACATCGCCGAAGCCGATCATCGCGCCTTTCGCCTCGACACCCGGCTCACGAATCCCCGGCGACCAGTACGGTTGCAGCATCAAACCCATCGAACCTGGCGGTACCGCATCCACCAGCGCATCGAACAGTTGCTCCGGCTCGATACCCTGCGCTTGCGCCTGCTGCATCTCGCGCAGACCGAACTCGTTCTTGAACCAGCTGACCATCCAGTAACCGCGATAAATCATCACCTCGCAGTTGTACTGATCCGGCACCGCCGAGGGGTACGGCGGAATCAACGGGACGATTTCCAGATAGCGCGAACGGGTGCTGGTGATCGTCGCCGTGGTGCCGTAAGACAAACACACCGTGCTCGTATCGACCACGCCGGCACCGACCACTTCGCAGGCCTTGTCGGCACCCGCCGCAATCAACGGCAAGCCTTCCGGAATACCGGTATGGCGAGCGGCTTCAGCGGTGATGTAGCCAAGGGTTTCACCGGGTTTGTGCAGGGTCGGCAATTTCTCGGGCCGCACCGCCAGCGCCTGCCATTTCCAGTCAGTCGGCGCAGCCCATTTCAGGCGTTTGAAGTCGAAAGGCAGATAGCCGACGCAGCAGCCCACCGAGTCTACGAAGCGTCCGCAAAGACGATGGGTGAGAAACCCCGAGAGCAGCAAAAACTTGTCCGTCGTCGCCCACACTTCTGGCTGATGCTGAGCGATCCAGTTCGCCTCAGCCTGGGCACGAAAATAATCCACAGTGCCTTGCGCGCCGACCAGTTTGAACAGCCAGCCCCACGGTCCTTTGATCCCGCCTTCGACTTCGCTCTGACGCTGATCGAGCCACAGAATCGCCGGGCGCAGCGGTTTGCCCTCGGCATCAACGTTGATCACCGTACCGCGCTGAGTGGTCAGCGACACCCCGGCAATCTGCGAACGATCAATGCCAGTCTGCGCCCAGACCTGCTGACAAGCCTCACCGAGTTTCGCCCAGTAATACTCCGGATCCTGCTCGGCCCAGCCCGGTTGCGTCGAGTAATACGCCTGCAATTCAACCTTGCCTTTGCCGAGCAGATTGCCCTGCAAATCGAAGAGCAGCGCGCGCACGCTCTGGGTGCCGTTGTCGATCGCCAGCAGGTAACGCTTGTTCGGGTGGTTATCCATGGAGCTCTCTTCAAGGGGCATCAACGCGTGGCATCCGGCAAACCGTGATGGCGTTGCCACAACGCCTGATAACGCAGTGTTTCCTGCTGCCAGTGTTCGTCGCTCCAGCCGAGTCGTGGCTGGCAGAGTTGGCGGATGGCGGTGAAATAATCTTCGCCGCCACGAGGCAGCAACAGGCCAAGACGCGTGCGGCGCAGGAGCAGATCGTCCAGATGCAGAACCATTTCCGCTTCACAGGCGAAGGCCATTTCCGCCCACAACGTGTCCGTAGCGCCGACCGTTGCGTGGCCGATGTCTTTGATCAGTTGCGCCAGCCTCGGCAGGTCGCGGCCATGCCGTCCGGCCAGACGTCGCCACTGCTGGCTGCTCAATTGCGGAATTGTCAGTGCAGGGACGGCGGCAAAAACTGGCGCGGCGTCATCGACGAAGGGACGCTCAAGCATGTCTGCGCAGGCCTTGAGCACTTCGATGGCTTGCGGGCGGAACGTGGTGAGTTTGCCGCCGGCCAAGGTCACGCAACCGGGCTCCTGCCACAGCACATGTTCACGGGTTTCGTTCGAGGGTTTGTCTTGATGATCGCCCGCTGCACTGCCGACTACCGGACGTACGCCCGACCAGGTCGACAACACGTCATTCGCCGTCACTTCTGCGCCGGGGAATTGCTGCGTGCAGGCCGCCAGCAGATAGTCGAGTTCTTCAGCGATGATGCTCGCGCTCTGATCCAGATCTTCGCGATGATCGAGATCCGTGGTGCCGACCACTGTCGCGCCTTCCCACGGAAAAACGAACACCGGTCGCCGATCACGCTCATGCAGAAACGTGAACGCCTGCGCCACCGGCAGACGCCAGCCCGGCAGCAATAAATGACTGCCGCGCAACGGCCGTAATTGCCGTGGAGCCTCCGTCGGGCGCAAGCGCTCAGCCCACGCGCCAGTGGCCACCGCGAGCACACCACAACGCAATTGCAGAGTCGCGCCGGCTTCGCAATCTTCGATCTGCACGCCGCACACTCGGCCGTTTTCTCGCAGCAAATGTTCGACGCGAACGCCATTGACCACGACAGCGCCATCGGCCCGCGCCTCGCTCAATACGCGCATCACCAGCCGCGCATCGTCGGTCAGTGCATCGACAAAACGGGTGCCGCCGAGCAAGTCATTTTCCTTCACGCCAGGCGCCAGATAACGTAGCTGCTGCGCGTCATGAAAACGATGGCTGCGCCGTCCCGCCAAGGCGTCGTAAACGCTCAGCAAACCACCCAACACCCGAGGCCCGGGAAAGCCGCCGCGATAGTGCGGCATCATGAAACTCATCGGCTCGACCAGCCCCGGCGCTTCGTCGAGCAAGCGCTGACGCTCGCGCACCGAGTCGCGGGTCAGGCGCCATTGTCCTTTAGCGATGTAACGCAAACCGCCGTGTACCATTTTCGAGGATCGGCTAGACGTACCCCAGGCAAAATCCCGTTGTTCCAGCAACAGACAACGCCAACCACGGCGCGCCGCTTCACGCAGAATGCCGGCGCCGCTGATACCGCCGCCAATGACGATCAGATCCCAGGTTTCATCCGCCAGTGTTGGCAGAACCTGCTGGCGCCATTCAGCGTTCCAGTCCTGACTCATGGCCGTCACTCCGGCAACAGCGTGCCGGGGTTGAGGCGCCCGGCCGGATCGAAGTGTTTACTCAGCGCCTGCAAGGTATCCATCGCCAGTGCGCCCTTCTCGCGCAACAAGTACGGTGCGTGATCCTTGCCGACGCCATGCTGGTGACTGATGGTGCCGTGGTTGTCGACGATGGTCTGGCTGGCCGCGTGTTTGAGCGCTTTCCAGCGCGCCAGCGTCGCGGGGTAATCCGCCGCCGGGCGAAACACGTAAGTGGTGTAGATGCTCGAACCTTCGCCGTAGACGTGGGACAAGTGGGTGAACACATGCACGCGCTCGCCCTCGGCGGCCAAGGCGTCGCGCAGGCTGATTTCGATGAGGTTGAGCAGGTTGTCGACGTTGCTCCAGTCGGTGGCGGTTTCGAGGGTGTCGACGACGTAACCGGCGTTCCACAGGTTCTCGCGCAGGTAAGGGAAACGGAAGCGGTTCTGCGCCCATTTCTTGCCGAGCAAGGTGCCGGTGAACACACCGCCGAAGGCTTTCAGATGTTGCCGCGCCTGTTTTAGTGACAATGCGTTTTGTCGGCGATTGCCGGTGACGCCGAAGGTCAGCAGGCATTTCCCCTCTGCTGCCCCCCTTAGCTTCAGGTACTTTTCCAGCCAGGCGATTTGTTGCGGATGACCGGCCAGCGCCAGTTGCGTTTCGGTTTCCACCGCATTGGACAGGCGCAGCATCGACAGCGGTACGCGCGCCTGGGCCAATTGGCGAATGGCTTGCAGTGCCTTGGTCCAAGAGGGCAGAAATACACCGTAGAAACGCTCATCGGCGGGCAGCGCGCTGACCCGCACCTTGACCTCGGAAATGATCCCGAAACGGCCCTCGCAACCGAGCACCACTTCGCGCAAATCGGGTCCGGCAGCCGAAGCCGGGAAAGTTGGAATATCCAAAGGCCCGGCGAACGTTTCCAAAGTGCCGCCAGCAAACAACTGCTCGATCCGGCCATAGCGCAACGACTGCTGACCGCTGGAACGGCTGGCGACCCAACCGCCCAATGTCGACAGCTCCCACGACTGAGGAAAATGCCCCAGCGTGTAGCCCCGCGCACGCAACTGACTTTCCACTTGCGGGCCACTCGCACCGGGGCCGAACGTTGCCAGCAGGCTTTGTTCGTCGAGGTCGATCAGGCGATTCATCCGCGCCAGCGATACCGTCACCACCGGCCGCGCTGAATCCGGCGGATTAATGTGCCCGGCCACCGACGTGCCGCCGCCATACGGGATCAGGCACAAATCCTGTTCATGGGCGAGCGCCAGCAATTGGCGAATATGCTCAGCGGTCTCGGGAAACGCCACCGCGTCGGGATAATTGCCCAGCGCACCTTCGCGCAACGCCAGCCAGTCCGGCAGGCTCTGGCCCCGCGCATGCAGCAAACGGTCATGGGCATCGACGCTGTACAAGGTGTGCGCCTGCAACCGCGAGGCCGGTACGCGCGCCAATGCCGCTTCAAGCGTGGCATCGGCCAGCGCGCGCCCCTCGCCCAGTCGTTCATGAAGAAACTCCGCGCCCTGGGCCGGCAGTTCGACCACCGTGGTTGCATCTCCCCAGCCGTTCCAGCGTCGCATGCGTGTGTCCTTTTTGCCGTCAGATCAGTGATATTTCAGGCCCCCATACTAGCCAGCGGCCGCAAAGTGTCACGGTCGCATCCGGCCAGTTCGTGTAGCCAATTGAGTCAAACGTCGCGCAAGCGTCAGCCATTTACTTTAGTCGGGGTTTCAAATTACCTTTCAGGCTATTCGTCCGCCTCCACTGCCGTTGATCAAAGGAATGGGATCATGCAATCGCTTGGCTTCACCTCGGTTCCGCCGCTGCTCAAATACCTGCGCCACGCCGAACAACTGGGCATGGCCGTCGAGCCTGCGTTGGCGGCGGCGGGTTTGCAGGCGCAGCAGTTGAGCGACAACACCCTGCGCTTGCCGGGCGAGGCGCATGAACGCTTGCTGGATTATTTCTGCGAACATTCGGGCGATCCGTTGTTCGGGCTCAACGCGGCGAATTTCGTCCTGCCCAATTCGTGGAGCGTGCTCGGTTACATCACCATGAACTGCGCGACCCTCGGTGATGCAATGAGCCGGATCATGCCGTTCGAGAAACTGGTCGGCGACATGGGCGTCAGTCGCGCCGAGGTGCAGGATGGCCATGTTCATCTGATCTGGACCTGTCGTTATCAGCGTCCGCGGATTCGTCGGCATCTGGTGGAGAACGTGCTGGGATCATGGCTGCAATATGCACGCTGGATCGCCGATACGCAGATGTCGCCGGCCGCTGTCTGGCTTGAACATTCATGCCCGGCCGAGGCGACGCCGGCGCAGTACGAGGCGTTTTTCGATTGCCCGGTGTTGTTCGATCAGCCGTATTCGGCGCTGATCGTGCCGCTGGCGTATTTGCAGTTGCCGTTGCGGCAAGCGGATGCGCAATTGCTGCGAACCCTGGAAGAACATGCGCTGGGATTGATGGCGACGCTTGCGGATGCGTCACTTGAGCAGCAGGTGAAGAACATTCTGCGGCAGTTGCTCAAGGAAGGCTTGCCGCGCAAGGAGCAGGTGGCCGAGCAGCTCGCGGTTTCAGTGCGTACGTTGCAGCGGCAGTTGCATCAGGCGGGGACGTCGTATCAACAGATTCTCGATGATTTGCGCCAGGAGCTGGCTGAGCATTATTTGCTCAACAGTACGTTGCCGATTCAGGACATTGCGCAGTATCTGGGGTTTACCGAACCGAGGTCGTTTCACCGCACGTTCAAGAGCCGACGCGGGATGCCGCCGGGGGAGTTTCGGCAGATGCATCGCGGGTGAATGTTCTGGCCTCATCGCGAGCAGGCTCACTCCTACAGGGGGCTGTATCGGACACAGAATCTGCGTTCACTGAAGATCAACTGTAGGAGTGAGCCTGCTCGCGATGAGGCCACTCCCCACAACGCAATAAACACTTTCAAAGATGATGTTTAAGGACACTCAGCGTTACGCGAAACAGCCCACAAATCCTTGCGCCATAACCTACGCCTAAGCCAGAATCCGCCGGCTTGTGCGCCCTGAGCATGCTGCGTAACTTGATTCGGTCACTGATTTCCAGTGATCGAGCTTAGCGGCTCGGCTAAATTCGCTCCCCGCTGCACGAGTATCATCCAGTCAGGTATTTGCCTGCGCTTGATGGTGGCTGTGCGCATGGCACCTTCGGGTGCGCCGGGGTGGGATGCGACCGGTCCGCTAACTTGCGCACAGCTGCCTCCCTTTTGCTTAGCGGCGAAGTGGATGGGGCTTTAAAAGGTACGCTCCCATGTTAAAAGTTACGCCAAACCCGCCGGCCACCGACCCGGCATCCCCCTACGAATCACCCGACTCCAAGAAATTCCACGAAGCCGCCGAGCGCGCACTCGATCACTATCTCGGGCCGCCAAATGCCGACCTCATGGCTGCGCCCTACTCCCCCAACACGCTGTACATGGCCAATCCCGAAGCCGATACCGAATCCCTGCTGGCCGACGCCAGCGAAACCCTTGGTTCCGCCACTGTGATGCTCAACAACCATGCGGCGCTGTTTGCAGGCACCCACCGCAAGACTTTGCAGGGTATTGCGCAAGTGGTGATGGTGGCGGAAATGGCGGTTAATCGCGTGTTGGACAGGTTAGTGCCGACCGAGTAACGCAAAAGCCCACCACCCAACTGGAAGGGTTGGGTGGCTGGCTTCTTTTTGCGGTGTGTCATTTTCCCCTCACCCCAGCCCTCTCCCGAAACGTCGGACCGCCCGGAGGGAGAGGGAGCCGACCGAGGTGTCTGGTGCTATACATCGATCTGAATGACCGAGTCGATTATGGATTCGACCGAACAGGTTCAGGTCGGTGTATCTCTCAAGCATCCCCGGGTCAGTCCCCTCTCCCTCCGGGCGGTCCGACGTTTCGGGAGGGTTAGGGTGAGGGTGAGGGGCTTTTAGCCTGCTTCACCTCAAAGGCTGATCGCGTTGGTAAACACCAACCGATTACCGAACGGATCGGCGATGGTCATGTCCTGGCTGCCCCACGGCATGGCCTGAATTTGCGGGTGCGAGAACTTGTAGTCCTTGGCCAGCAGCTGCTGCTGGAAAACCTCCAGTTCATCGGTCTCGATGCGCAGCGCCGAACCCGGGCTTGCATCGCCGTGATGCTCGGACAGGTGCAGCACACACTCGCCACGCGACACTTGCAGATACAGCGGGAAGTTCGCCTCGAAGCGATGCTGCCAGTCGATCTTGAAGCCGAGGAAGTCGACGTAGAATTCAACGGCCTTGGCCTCATCGAAGATCCGCAGGATCGGGGTGGTTTTGCCGAAGCTCATGGGGTGCTCCCTGACTGATTGGCCCCGCAGCGTAGCTGGGGTGGATGTCAGCAATTCGGCTTGGTCGCGACATTCTTTAATCTCAGAGTGCCACTATGAGACGTGGATCAAAAGATCGCAGCCTGCGGCAGCTCCTACAGGGACATTGCGATCAATGAAACCCTTTGCGCAAATCACCTTCGCGTGCCAGAAAACGCCCTTCCCTGCGCCCGTTCGCCTGCCCGTCGCGATAACTCAACACGCCATTGATCCACACGCCATCAATCCCCTGCGCCGGTCGTTGCGGGTCGTTGAAATCCGCCACATCACGTACGGTCGCCGGGTCGAACAACACCAGATCCGCCCAATAACCTTCACGAATCTCGCCGCGTTCCTTCAAGCCAAATCGCGCCGCCGACAGCCCAGTCATCTTGTGCACGGCGGTATGCAGAGGAAACAGCCCGACATCGCGACTGAAATGGCCCAACACCCGTGGGAAAGCGCCCCACAGACGTGGATGCGGGAACGGGTCTTCCGGCAGGCCGTCAGAACCGACCATCGATAACGGATGGGCGAGGATTCTTCGTACATCGGCCTCGTCCATGCCGTAGTACACCGCGCCGGCGGGTTGCAGGCGTTTCGCGGCGTCGAGCAGCGGCAGATTCCATTCGGCGGCGATGTCGATCAGGTCGCGACCGCTGACTTGCGGGTGCGGCGTCGACCAGGTGATGGTGATGCGATGCGCATCGGTGACTTGCTTCAAATCCAGGGTCGAAGAACTTGCTGCATACGGGTAACAATCGCAGCCGACCGGGTGGGTTTTTGCCGCTTCTTCCAGCGATGCGAGTAACTGCGGACTGCGCCCCCAGTTACCGACGCCGGCGCATTTGAGGTGGGAAATGATCACCGGCGATTGCGCATGTCGAGCGATTTTAAAAGCTTCATCCATAGCCTCCAGAACCGGGGCGAATTCGCTGCGCAAATGCGTGGCGTACACCGCGCCGAAAGCCGTGAGTTCTTCGGTCAGTTGCATCACTTCGTCAGTGGAGGCGTTGTAGGCGCTGGCGTAGGCGAGGCCTGTGGATAAACCCAACGCACCGTTCTCAAGGCTTTCACGCAATTGCTCGCGCATCGCGGCGATTTCATCCGGTGTCGCGGTGCGGAACAGATCGTCCAGATGATTGCTGCGCAGCGCTGTATGGCCGACCAGCGCGGCAACGTTCAGTGTGGTATTCGCTGCTTCCACCGCCGCACGGTAATCGCTGAAACGGGGATAAACGAACGCTGCCGCTGTACCGAGCAGGTTCATCGGATCCGGCGGATTACCCTTCAATGTCACCGGCGAAGCGCTGATCCCGCAGTTGCCGACAATCACTGTGGTCACGCCCTGGCTGAGCTTTGGCAGCATCTCTGGCTGACGAATGACCACGGTGTCGTCGTGGGTGTGCACGTCGATAAAACCCGGCGCCAGCACGCGGCCGGCGGCGTCAATTTCTTCGGTCGCCGTGGCATCGTGCAGGTCGCCGATGCGCTCGATACGGCCATCGCGGATAGCCACGTCGGCCTGGTAACCGGGCGTGTTGCTGCCATCGATGATCAGGGCATTGCGAATCAGGGTGTCGTACAGCATGTCAGTCTCCCAGCGGCAGGTGATCGTCGCCGCCACGGTATTCGTCGAGGGCCAGTTTGATCCGCCGCAAACGTTCTTGATTGTCTTCAGGACTGGCCAGGGCCAGCTCGGTGGCGAGCACGTCGATGGCGAGCAGCATGCCGTAGCGCGCCGCCGTCGGTTTGTAGATGAACGAGGTTTCCGCGCCTTGCAGCGGCAGGACGATGTCGGCCAGTTCCGCCAGCGGCGAATCGGCGCGGGTGATCGCCAGAATACGTGCGCCGTAGTTGCGCGCCAATTCGACAGTCTCGAGCAATTCCGGGGTGATGCCGGTCAGCGAGCAGACGATGAGCACTTGCTCGGCGTTCAGACTGGCGGCGGTGACGCGCATCATCACCGCGTCATGACACACCGCAATCGGGTAGCCGAGACGTACCAGGCGGACTTGCAATTCATCACTGCAAAGCGTCGAGCAACCGCCCATGCCGAACGCATGAATCATCCGAGCCTGGCCGAGCAGTTTCACTGCGTCAGCGAAGCGTGATTCGTCGAACCCGGCCAGATGCTGGCGCAGCGTGGTTTCGATATCGCCGACGATCTGCCCGTAGAACGCCGACTGTTCAGGCGTGCCCGCTGGGTCGAGAAAACGGCTGCCAACGCCGCTGGCCTGGGCCAGTTGCAGGCGCAGATCACGCAGGTCGCGGCAACCGACCGTGCGGGCAAAACGCGACAGCGTGGCGGTGCTGACTTCGGCGCGTTGCGCGAGGTCTTCGAGGCTGGCGCTCGCGGCAAAACCAACGTCGTCGAGCATCAGCCGGGCGATACGACCTTCGCCGGCGCTGAAGGAATCCTGGCGGGCGCGGATCTGGTAGAGGATGTCCATGGGCGGCGGGCTCCGGTTACAGCAGGTAAGAAAGGCCGAGGGTCAGACCGAAGGCGACCAGCGAGATCAGCGTCTCAAGCACGGTCCAGGTCTTGAACGTCTGCGCGACCGTCATGTTGAAGTATTCCTTGATCAACCAGAAGCCGCCGTCGTTGACGTGGGAAAAGATAACCGAGCCGGCGCCGGTCGCCAGCACCAACAACTCAGGGTGTGGATAACCCAGACCAATGGCCACCGGTGCGACCACGCCGGATGCGGTGGTCATGGCCACGGTCGCGGAGCCGGTGGCGACGCGCATCAGCGCGGCGAACAGCCAGCCCATGATCAGCGGCGACAGATGAAATTCGTGAGCGAGGCCGACGATTTGGTCAGTCACGCCGGCATCCACCAGAATCCGGTTCAAGCCGCCTCCGGCGCCGACCAGCAAAGTGATGCTGGCGGTCGGTGCCAGGCATTCGTTGGTGAATTTGAGGATCGATTCGCGGTTGAAACCCTGGGCGATGCCCAGCGTCCAGAAGCTCAGCAAGGTCGCCAGCAACAGCGCGATCACCGAGTTGCCGATGAACAACAGGAACTGGTTGAAACCGCTACCCGGCGTGGAAATCAGGTTGGCCCAACCGCCGATCAACATCAACACCACCGGTAGCAGAATGGTCGCCATGGTGATGCCGAAACCCGGCAGTTTGTCGCGCGGTTCGCGGTCGAGGAATTGTTTCTCCAGCGGGTTATCCGCCGGCAAGTGAATGCGCGGCACGATGAATTTGGCGTACAGGGGACCGGCGATAATGGCCGTCGGAATGCCGATGGCAATCGCATACAGCAAGGTCTGCCCGACCGAGGCCTGATAGGCCTGCACCGCGAGCATCGCCGCCGGGTGCGGCGGCACCAGTGCGTGCACCACCGACAGGCCGGCGACCATTGGCAAGCCAACCATCAGAATCGACACACCAACGCGCCGCGCCACGGTGAACGCGATCGGCACCAGCAAGACAAAACCGACTTCGAAGAACAGCGGCAGCCCGACCAGAAAGGCGATGCAGACCATCGCCCAGTGCGCGTTCTTCTCGCCGAATTTATCGATCAACGTACGCGCCATCTGCTCGGCGCCGCCGGATTCGGCCATCATCTTGCCAAGCATCGTCCCCAACGCGACCACCAGCGCAATATGCCCCAGCGTCTTGCCCACCCCGGCCTCATACGCCCCCACCACTCCGGAAGCCGGCATCCCGGCCACCAGCGCCAGGCCGATGGAAATCAGGGTGATGACGATGAACGGATTGAGCCGGTATCGGGCGATCAACACGATCAGCGCAATGATGGCGACGGCGGCATACACCAGCAGCCAATAGCCGAAGGAAGGCGTCATGCGGTACTCCTCGAAAGGGTCACGTTCGAATGGGTTGTGAAACTCATAAATCATTTCGAGATCGAGAATTCAAACCGCATGAAATTAATTTTCGTGGAGAGGTAAGACGTGTCGCGAATGGATATGTCTTGTCGTGATTAATGAAAATCGCGGGGCGCGATTTACATGGCTTTTCGGTGAACGAGAAACCACTGTGGGAGCGAGCCTGCTCGCGAAGGCGTTCTCAATTCAAAATCTCTATCGACTGAAACACCGCTTTCGCGAGCGGGCTCGCTCCCACAGTTTGATTGCGTTGCATCAGGTACAACGCGGATAACCTGTGGGGAGCCGGCTTGCCAGCGATGACGGTTGCACATTCAACTTAGAGGCTGACTGATCGACCGCTATCGCTGGCAAACCAGCAGGTTCGCGTCCAACCCTACGTTGTGTTTCTCTAAGCCAGCCAAGCGCTATACTCGCCTTACATTCCGTAGAGTCCCCGCCATGACCTCCGCGCGTCGCACCAGAAAAAAACTGACAGCCGATACTCTGATCCGCGCAATCGCCAGCTCGACAGCCATAGAGACGGGCCAAAGTGTCGAGACAATTGAGCGCAAACTCAAAGTCAGATCCAGTAAGTTTCTAAATTTGTCCCTGGCCAAGTAGCGTCGACCTCAAGTCCACAATGCCTGCCGAACCCAATACTCCATGGGTTCGTAGTTGCAGTTCAGCCCCTGACTGATTGCTGCAAAATAAGCCTCTTTGTTTCGCTCCCAACTGCTGTAATCCAGCGGCACGTAGCCCGCCTGCACGGCCATGACATCCGCCAATAATCGCGACAAGCGCCCATTACCTTCGCGAAAGGGATGAATAAGGATGAACTCCACGTGCGTTACAGCGATGGCGCGAATCAGGTTCTCGTCCAGTTCGGGCCTGCACGGTGTGTATTTGGCAAGACAGTCCCTTTCAAACCCATCGAGCAACCGAGGGATCTGCGGCGCAGCGGCGAAGAAAAATCCATCCTTGCCCAAATTTACCGCACGGACATCGCCAGCCCTAGGTCTGGCGCAATACAAGCGCAAAGCCTGAAACGAAAACGGCTGCCCGATGGCAGCCGTTCTGAAGGGTGATAGCAAAGCCCGGCGGGGCTCAAACACCCATCACACCATTTCGTTACGAATCCATTCAACCACTGACGTGCGTTTCGGCGCCCAGCCCAGCAGTTCGCGCGCATGTTTGCCGCGTACGCGGCTGTTGGAGCCGAGGCCGTAGTTGGCCATTTCGTAGCCCCATTCGGCTTCGGCGTCTTTCAATGGCCAATCTTGCGGTTGGCCCAGATTCAGCGCTTGGGCCATGGCGGTGGTCATGTCGATGAACGACGCTTCGCCGCTTTCGACGAAGTAGAACGTGCCCGGAACGTTTTTGGTCAGCGCCAGCAGATACAAGGCGACGACGTCTTCGATGTGTACGTTGGACCAGATGTTCTGGCCGGTGCCGACGTGGCGCACTACGCCGCTTTTGCGTGCCTGCTTGAGCAGTCGCGGCAATTGCACGCTGTCGCGATTGACGCCCAGGCTGTGGCCGTAGATCAGCGTGTTGCAGATCACTGCCGAATTCACGCCGTCCTGCGCCGCGGCGAGGATCAGGTTGTCGATGGCCACGCGCGCGGCCTTGTCGACGGTCGGTTCTGGCAGGTTGTCCTCAAAGTAGATGACGTCGCTGGACTTGCCGCCGGATGCATCGCCGACGATGCTCGAACCGCTGGTGTGCAGGAAGACTTTGTTGGTACCGCGCAAGGCATCGAGCAAGGCTTCGACCGCACCACGATGGTCGCTGCTGGCGGCGTTGATAACGGCGTCGGCAGCGCGGGCCTGTTCGGCGAGCAGTGCTTTGTCATCCAGAGTGCCGATGACCGCGGTGATGCCCAGCGCTTTCAGCTCGGCAGCCTGTTCGGCGCTGCGCACCAGGCCGGAGACTGTGTGCCCGGCCTGAACCAGACCGGTAGCGATCGAGCCGCCGATAAAACCGGCAGCGCCGGTGATGAATACGTTCATGGAGAAACTCCCTGCGTGAGTAAGTGATGGGACGAGTATCGGCCCGTTAGCCCGAGGGAAAAACCCGCTCCCGCCCAATTCACTCTTGCGCAGAGGTTACGAATCAGCCCTTGAAATCGGCGCTGGCGTAGGCGGCGAGTTTGCTCTGGATGAAATCGAGGAAGCACTGGATGCGCAGCGCCAGTTGCGAGTTACGGTAGTACACCGCGTTGATCGGCTGGCGATAACCGCTGTTGAATTCGCCGAGCAGGACTTTCAGGCGACCGGCGCGGATGTCGTCGATGGTCATGAAGTGCGACAGGCAGGCGATGCCCTGCCCCTCCAGCGCCAGATGGCGCACAGTCTCGCCACTGGAGGCGCTGATCGCCGGCGTGATCGGCCAGCGGTCGCCGTGCACGTAGCGCAGCGGCCACTGGTTTAGACCTTCGTTCTGGGTGAAGCCGAGCAAGGTGTGTTCGCTCAGATCGGCGACTTGCTGCGGTGCACTATGTTTTTTCAGGTAGGCGGGGCTGGCGACGATCAGCAGCGGGCTGCAACCGAGTGAGCGCGCATGCAGCGTCGAATCGGCGAGGGTGCCGATGCGAATGGCAATGTCGGTGCTTTGTTCCAGCAGGTCAATAATCAGGTCGTTGCTGTTGAGTTCGAGCTGGATGTCCGGGTAGAGACGACGAAACTCGTCGATGTACGGGACCACGGCGTGGAGCATGAACGGTGAGGCGGCGTTGATCCGCAGGCGCCCGGACGGGGTTTGCTGGCGCGAGGACAGGCGTTCTTCGAGTTGATCCATCTGGTCGAGAATCAGCTTGGCGTGTTCGAAGAAGTACTTGCCCTCCTCGGTCAGGTCCATGCGCCGCGTGGTGCGGTTGATCAGCGTGGTGTCGAGCTTGGCTTCCAGCTTCGACAGCGTGCGACTGACGGCCGACGGCGTCTGGCCGACTTGCTCGGCGGCGGCGGAGATGGAACCGCATTCGATCACGCAGACGAAAATCTGCAACTCATCGGATCTGGCTTTCACGGGTATCCTCTTTTAGATCGCCAAGATCGCAGCCTTCGGCAGCTCCTACATGTGAACTCTGTAGGAGCTGCCGCAGGCTGCGATCTTTTGCTGTTACCACCGATAGTAGCTCGAAACACTCAAGCCTTAAGGCCAAATACCTCGGTCAGATGCTGTTCGTAACGCGCCACATCACCCTCGATATTCGGACGCTTCATTACGTCTACGCACAGGAATGTCGGCAAACCGGTCATACCGAGAAATTCGTTGGCCTTGTGGAACGGGAAGTACACCGCATCAACACCTTTGGCCTCGAAGAAATCAGTCGGGTCATCGAACGCTTGCTGCGGTGCGTTCCAGGTCAGCGACAGCATGTATTGCTTGCCCTGAATCAGACCGCCGCTGCCGTACTTCTGCGAGGCATCGGAACGGGTGCGGCCATCGCTGGCGTAGAGGCTGCCGTGGCCTTCGGTGAAGACTTCGTCGAGGTACTTTTTCACCGTCCATGGCGCACCCATCCACCAGCCCGGCATCTGATAAATGATCACGTCAGCCCAAAGGAACTTGGCCACTTCCTCAGCGACGTCGTAGCCTTCGTCGATGAAGGTGGTTTTGACGTCGAGCCCGCCCCGATCGAGCACGCTCAGCGCCGCTTCATGCAGCGTGGCGTTGTAGCGACCGTCGGAGTGAGCGAATTTTTTACCGCCATTGAGCAACAGCACTTTTTTCATGAGAAAGCCTCGGCGCAGCCATTGGGCTGGATGGAGAAGGGAAACTGGAATGGCGGCAGACTAACGGTCCGCCTCGCGCGGAATAAGCCGTGATTGCGCAAAATACATTTGACTGAAAAGCACGAATCTAATGCCGATTATTGCCATAGCATGCGCGGCCATCTGCATTTGAGGAGTTGTTTTGATGAGTGAACGCTTGGGATTTATCCTGCACGCCAAGACCCGCCCGGAGAAAGCCGAGGCCTTTGAGGCGCTGTTTCGCGCCTATGTTGAACCGAGCCGCGCCGAGCCCGGCTGCATCGAATACCACATGTTGCGCGACAAGGAAGATCCGTCGCTGTTTATCTTTTACGAGATCTGGGCGAGCCAGGCGCACCTGGATGTGCATTCGAATTTGCCGCACATGAAGGAATTTTTTGCCCGGCGCATGGAGTATCTGCAACAGGATTTCGATATCCGCCAGATCGAAATGCTCAGCGATTCATCGGCTATCCGCTGATCAACAAATGGGCGCCGAGCGCGCCCAGACCGATAAAAAAGACCCGCTTGAATAGCGCCGCACTGATGCGCTGACGCAGCCACTGGCCGAGCAACATGCCCAGCACCGCCGGAATCAGCGCCAGCAACGAGGCGCTCAATTCGCCGCCGCCCAACGCGCCGAGCCAGAGCAGACCGCCGGCCAACGCCAGGGTCGAGACGGTGAATGACAGACCGAGCGCCTGCACCAGTTCATCTCGGCTCAAACCCAGCGCCTGCATGTAAGGCACGGCAGGAATCACGAACACACCCGTGGCGGAAGTGATGACGCCGGTGATCAAACCGCAGACCGGGCCGAGCCAGCCTTCATGGCGCGGTTTGACCCTGAGTGTCGGCAGACACAACCCGCTGAGCGCATACAGCAACAGCGCCGCGCCGAGTCCGCGCACCACCCAATGCCCGCCGGCCATGCCGATCCATATAGTGCCGATGCTGGTGCCGAGGAAGATCATCAGCAGCATCGGCCAGAGGCGTTTGATCAGCCCTTGCAGATGCCCGCCGAATGCCAGTTGCCAGAGATTGGTCAGCGTCGCCGGGATGATCAACAGCGCGGCTGCCTGCGACGGAGCCATAGCCAGACCGAGCAGGCCCATGGCTACAGTGGGCAGGCCCAGGCCGATGACACCTTTGATCAGGCCGGCCAGCATGAAGGTCATGATGACCAGCAGGGACAGGGCCAGGCCGAGGTGTTGGTAGAAATCTGCGAGTGTGTTCATGGCGTTACTGTGCGCCAGTCGGGGTGGGGTGAAAATCTGCCATATACTGAGGGTGCCTCTGCTTTTGTGAGAGGCTGTTGATTTCGTTGGGGCTGATGGCCTCTTCGCGAGCAAGCCCGCTCCCACATTGGATCTGTGTCATACATGAGTCCAAGGTGGGAGCGGGCTTGCTCGCGAAGGGGCCGGCCCGGCCACCACAAAACCAGAGGCTAACCATGCACTTCGACCTCACCGACCTGCGCCTCTTCCTGCACATCCTCGACACCGGCAACATCACCGCAGGCGCTGCTCGCGCCCATTTATCGCTCGCCGCTGCCAGCGCCAGAATCCGTGCCATGGAAGCTTCGATCGGCATCGACTTTCTCGAGCGCGGTCGTCGCGGTGTCACTCCGACACCCGCCGGCACAGCGCTGGCGCAACATGCCCGCGTGCTTCTGCAACAGGCCGAGCGCATGCAGCAGGATCTGGCGGACTACGCGCAAGGCGTCAAAGGTCAGGTACGTTTGCTGTGCAACACCACGGCAATCACCGAATACCTGCCGGAAGTGCTCGCCGAATTCCTGCAACGCCATCGCAATCTCGACATCGATCTGCAGGAATTGCCCAGCGCACGCATCACTCATGCGTTGCGCCAGGGTGCCGCCGACATCGGCATCGTCTCCGACGCGGTCGACACCCGCGATCTGCAAACCCGAGCGTTTCGCGACGATCCACTGGTGTTGATCGTGCCTCTCGACCACCCCTTGGCCGGCTCGAACGAAGTCAGTTTCAGCGACACCTTGCAGCATGATTTTGTCGGACTACGCGCTGACAGCGCACTGGCGGTGTACCTCGAAGAACAGGCACTGCACACCGGCGCACGGATGCAGATGCGGATTCGCGCCGACGGTTTCGATGGCGTGATGCGCATGGTCGCGTCGGGCGCGGGCATTGCCATCGTGCCCTTGGCGGCCATCGAGCGCGCGCCATCGCCAGCCTGCAAAAGCCTGACGCTGAACGAGCCTTGGGCGCGGCGCAAATTGCTCTTGTGCGCGCGCGAATTCGGCGCGCTGCCGAGTTACGCCAGAGCCCTGCTGGAGACCTTGTCTGCTGCTTGAAAGGTGTGCATTGCCGGTTGATCACGCGGGCGAATATTTCTGCAAAATAAGCACAAGGAATAGCTTGCAAGGTACGTATACATACGTACTATATCGCCAGAGCGAACGTGTTGCCCGATACCGTTTTCGCACAACGACAACGGACAAGGAAGAACGGATCGGCTCCCAATGACCTACATGGAATGAGGTGACGCTGTGGTTGATTCAACGGAGTTTCGTAATGCAATGGCGATGCTGGGAAGTGCTGTCACCATCGTCACAACCGATGGCCCCGCCGGGCGTTTCGGGTTTACCGCTTCGGCGGTGTGCAGCGTGACGGATTCGCCGCCAACGCTGCTGGTGTGTGTCAATCGCTCGTCGTCCAATCACGAGCATTTCAAAACCAACGGCGTGCTGTGCGTGAACGTGCTGACCGGTGGCCATCAATCGACTTCCGGGGCATTTGCCAACCGGCAGTTGACCATGCAGGAGCGCTTTTCCAGCGTCAACTGCCAGACTCTGGTGACCGGTTCGCCAGTGATTGCCGAGGCGTTGGTCAGCCTCGATTGCCGTGTCGCCAAGATCGACGAGGTCGGCACTCACAGCATCTTTTACTGTGAAATCCTCGAACTGCAGCACAGCGAAGCCACGGAAGGCCTCGTCTACTTCAATCGCAATTACTACCGTCTGAACGACGAGTTGCGCCTGGCCCCGGATCAGTGATTGTGCCTGCGGGTTGACGTGCGGCAGCGCTGCACGTCGGCCCGCCGGTCAAAACAGGGAAGTGCCCATGCTATTCAATGAAGACAACTTCGCGGATATCGACCTGAACCTGATCATCACCTTTCTGGTGTTGTTTCGTGAGCGCAGCGTATCCCGCACTGCCGAGCGCCTGAACGTCAAACAACCGGCCATCAGTGGATCGCTCGCGCGGCTGCGCAAGCGCTTCGATGATCCGTTGTTTCTGCGCTCGTCGCGCAGCATGCATCCGACCTTCAAAGCGCAACAACTGGCGCAGGCGTTGACCCCGGCGATCAGTCAGATTGAAGCGGTGATTCGGCTGTGATCTTGCGGGAGCGTGCTCCCGCAAGGCTTCAACTCATGAGGCGGATTTCAGACCCGAGGTGTACTCGATGCGGGCCCAGAATGCGGGCAAAAAGCACTCGCTGACCAGCAGCGGCGAACCATTGCGGGTGAAACGCGAACGCCGCGCCAACAGGCGTTTGGCCTGTGGCGCGAAGCGATGGGACAGTGCCGCCAACGGCGCACCGGGGGATAACAAAGCACACTGAAACGGCTCGCGCAGGGTCTGCTCCGAAGCGTAGAGAATCTCCGCCAGTGGGCGTCCGCCGTAGTTATTCAACTCTGCCCAGTCGCTGCTCAGCGCTGGCATGCTGGTCAGGCTGCGCGCCGTGACGCACGCCTCGCCATCCAGCTTCATCACCACTTCACGCACCCAGCCCGTGCTCTGCGCGGGCACCTCCAATGCGTGCGCCTCATCCGGGTTGAGCGCGCCCTGGAACTGCTCGACGACTTCGATGGAATAGGCGCCCATGGCCTTCAGGCGCGGTGTCAGTGCGCCAGGCAGAAACAGCCAGTGCTGCTCCGCGCCGGTCAATTGCGCCAGTGGTCGCGACGACCAGTAATGACTCGTATCCATAACTGCACTCAACCTCCCTGTTGATCGTCAATCCATTGCTGGCGCTGAAGAACGAATCCTTCAGCGCCGCGTTGTCGTTGTCACTCGGTAGTGCTGTCTTCGGTTACCTGATGCTTGCTGATCACATCGACGGTCTGTTCATCGAACTTGACTGCCGTGAGCAGCGAGTCGAGCAAGCCGGGAAAACGCACGTCCATGTCTTCGCGACGTAGCGACAGCAGGTTTTCCCGACCGTAAGGCCGTTGCCAAATCAGACCGCTGTCCCGCAGGACTCGCCAGTGGTGAGTCATGGTCGACTTCGATGCGCCCCGAAGAATCCGGCCGCATGGATGTTCCTGGCCATCGGCCAACACTTTCAACACGGTCAGACGCAACGGGCTGCCCAATGCAGACAGAACATTTTCAAGAAGGATCTGGTCCTGATTGGGGTGATTCGGGACGTTCATAGGTAGGTACCCTTGAGGATATAGGCGGGAGAAAACTTGCTTGAATTCGTCTATACGAGAACAGTAAGACTATACACAACAAGCCCCTCTCCCGCGACAGCCGTCCCGGTGGCTACGGCACGTCTGAGACTACAGTCCAGCGCTCTTCTCGCCCTGCAACGGCTGCTCCTGGAACCCGCCGCCCAGCGCTGCCATCAACGAAATCGAGCTGTCGATGTGCTTGCTGTTGAGGAATGCCAAACGCATTTCGTCCTGAATCAATTGTTGCTCGATGTTTAGCGCATCGAGGAACGTGTCCTCCCCGGCCTTGTAGCGTGACTGCGACAGATCGTAAGACGACTGGGCAATCGTGCAGGCATCACGCTGCACGACAATCTGCTGTTCGAATGAGCGCAATTGCGTCACCGAAATCGCCACCTCGTGCAGGGCCGAACTGAGCACGCGGTTGTACTGCGCGATCGAGCCGTCCAGCTGCGCATTGCCAGCCTTGAGGTCGGAGCGCAGGCGCCCGGCATCGAAGATCGGCAGCGTCACCGTTGGCGCAACGTTCCAGAACTTGCTGACGCCGGCGAACAGCGCATCCCCGGTCAGCGCGTGCGAGCCTGCGGCGGCGACCAGATTGATGTTGGGATAGAACGTGGTCTTCACCGCGTCGATGTTTTTGTTTTCGGCTTCGACGCGCCAGCGCGCCGCGACGATGTCCGGACGGCGTCCGAGCAGTTGCGCCGGCAATTGCGCGGGCAACGCCACGACGCTGGCTTGCAGACTTGCCGGACGTTCGATGGTCTGCGCGCGATCGACGCCTTTGCCGATCAGCGCCGACAATTGCAGACGAGCGATTTCGATGTCCTCGTTGGCGCCAATCAGTGTCGATTCCGAACGCGCCTTGAGGCTCTGCACCTGTTTGAGTTGCGACAGGTTATCGAGCCCCGAGCCGTAGCGTGAATCGGTCAGCTCGACCAGTTTGCTCAGACGCTCCAGATCGCGGCGATTGAGCTCCGACACCTGCCAGGCATAGGCCAGCTGGTTGTAGGCCTTGACCACGTTGACGGTCAGAATCAGGCGCGACGATTGCAGATCGACTTCCGCAGCCATCGCACTGTTCAGCGCCGACTCCCAGGCGGCACGCTGGCCGCCCCAGAGGTCGAAGGTGTAATTGAAATTGACCGCCAGATTGCGCGCGGTGAAGTACTTGTGACCCTCGCCGCTGTAATCCTCGAACTTCGACAGTCGACCGCGAGTGACGCCGGCCTCGGCGTCCATTTGCGGATAGCGTTCGGCGTCGCGCAAGTCGAGAAACGCATTGGCCTTGGCCACCCGCGCCGTGACTTCCTGCAAATCCGGGTTGCTCGCATAAGCCTCCTCGATCAGCGCGCCGAGGCGTGGATCACCCAACGATGTCCACCAGTCGCTGCTCGGCCATGCGGCCGGCGGCAGTTTGTCTTTGAGGCTGTCGGAAGGCGCCTCGCCAAGCGATAACAATTTGCCTTGGTGATTGATCCCGGCGTAGTTCACACAACCCGCCGACAACAGGATCGATACCGCCAGAGGCGCCAGCATGAAGCGTGTAATCCGATACATGAAAACGTCCTCAGAAGGTGGTTTGCGGCGCACTGGCCAAAGCGGTTTCAGGGACGCTGGCCGACTGCTTGATCGAACTCAGCAGGGTGTAGACCGACGGCAGAATGAACAGGGTGAACAACGTACCGATGAGCATCCCCACCACAATCACCAGGCCCAGGCCGAAACGGCTGTTGGCGCCGGCACCACTGGCGAACAGCAACGGCGCCAGACCGACCACCATCGCCGCAGTGGTCATCAGGATCGGCCGCAGGCGAACTTGCGCGGCGTGCTGAATGGCTTGCACACGATCCATGCCTTGCTTGCGCTGCAGTTCGTTGGCAAACGCGACCATCAGAATCCCGTGCTTGCTGATCAACCCGATCAGGGTGATCAAACCGATCTGCGTGTAGATGTTCATCGAAGTCATGCCCAGCGCCAGCGGCACCAGTGCGCCACAGATCGACAGCGGCACGCTGATCAGGATGATGAACGGATCGCGGAAGCTCTCGTACTGCACGCTCAGCACCAGGTAGATGATCACCAGGGCCAGACCGAAGGTGAACGCCAGGCTGTTGCCTTCCTGCACGTATTGGCGCGCGTCGGACTGCCAGTCGAAACTGAAGCCGGCGGGGAAACTTTCCGATTGTTTTTGCAGGAACTCCACCGCAGCCCCCAGCGTCACGCCCGGTGCCGGAATGGCCTGGAACGTCGCGGAGTTCTGTTGGTTGAACTGAGTCAGGCGATTCGGCTCGACCTTGACGCTGAGAGTTGCCAGCGTCGACAACGGCACCGGATTGCCCTTCTGATCCTTGACGTAGTAGAGCTTGAGGGTTTCCGGGGTCAGGCGGTCCGAAGAGATCGACTGTGGAATCACATCGTACGAGCGACCGTGGAACGAGAACCGGTTGACGTACTTCTCACCGATCAGACTGTTCAGCGTCTCGCCGATGTCCTGCATGCGAATGCCCAGGGCGTTCGCCTTGGCGCGATCGACCTGAATCTCCACCACTGGATTGTTGAAGTCCAGATCGCTGTCGACCACCGCGAACAGACCGCTGGCCTGCGCCGATTTCTTGAGCTGATCCATCACGTTGAACAGCGCCAGGTAATCCTGATCGCTGCGGATCACCATCTGCACCGGCAAGCCACCGGTGGAACCCGGCAGAGGTGGCATCTGGAACACGAAAATGCTCGTGCCTTCGATCTGGTTCACCTTGGCCTGCAAATCCGGCTGAATGGTATTGGCGTCGCGGCCGCGTTTTTCCCAGTCCACGAGGTTGATCCCGCCGACGCTGTTGGACAGGCCGTCAGTACCGTTGGCCACCCAGTTGCTGTAGCCCTCGGGAATTTCGTTGAAGGTCTCGTAGAGCTTGTGTGCGTAGGCCTCGAGGTAATTCAGGTTGGCGTGCTGCGGTGCCTTGATCGCGGTCAGCAAAATGTTCTGGTCTTCCAGCGGCGCCAGTTCGGTCTGCGCCGAGCGATAGAGAAACGGCAGGCTGAAGAAGATCACCAGGGCCACGGTCAGGCTGATCCAGCGCCGCGCCAGCGAACCGCCGAGCAGCACGCCGTAACGACGCGACAGGTTCTGGAAGAAGCGATCAGCCTTGACCGCCATGAAACCTTCGCTGGTTTTCGCATCCAGCAAACGCGTACTCATGATCGGCGACAAGGTCAGCGCGACGATGCCGGAAATCACCACGGCGCCGGCCAGGGTCAACGCGAATTCTTTGAACAGTGTACCGGTGAGGCCGCCCATCAAGCCGATCGGGGCATACACCGCCGCCAGCGTGAAGGTCATCGCCACCACTGGTCCGGCCACTTCCCGCGCGCCGATCAGCGCCGCATCGAACGGAGTCTTGCCCTCCTCGATATGCCGGTGGACGTTTTCCACCACGACGATGGCGTCGTCCACCACCAGTCCGATGGCCAGAACCATCGCAAGCAAGGTCAGCAAATTGAGACTGAAGCCGAACATCTGCATGAGCATCGCCGCGCCGAGCATCGACAACGGAATCGTCACCAGCGGAATCAGTACCGTGCGGAACGTGCCCAGGCAGAGGTAGATCACCAGCACCACGATCACCAGCGCTTCGAGCAGGGTGTAAGACACCTCATCGATCGACGACTGAATGAAGTGCGCGACTTCGAAAGGAATCTGCACGGTCACGCCCGGTGGCAGGGTTTCCTGGATCTGTGGCAGCAACTCACGCACGCGCTTGACGATCACCAGCGGGTTGCCGGTGGGCGCCGCATCGAGACCGAGGAACAGCGCCGGCACATCGCTCATCGCACCGCTGGTATCGGTCGATGCCGCATTCAGCTCGACCGTGCCGACATCGCGCACTCGAATGATGTTGCCGTTATCGTTGCGCAGCACCATGTCGCGGAAGTCTTCGACGCTGTTCAGGTCAGTGTTGACCCGCAGGTTGCTGACCACATACAAGCCTTTGACCTGGCCGGGTGCGGCCTGGAAGTTGTTGCCTTCGATGGCGGTCGAAACGTCCTGTCCGGTCATGCCGTAGCCGGCCAGGCGTTGCGGGTCGAGCCACAGGCGCATGGAGAGTTTCTGCTCGCCCATGATGTTGATCTTGGCCACGCCTTCGATGCCGGCGAACATCGGTTCAACGACGCGGGAAATGTAGTCCGACATTTCCGGAATGGTCAGGTTGGAACTGGCAAACGCCACGTAAGCCACGCTGGTGAAACCACCCGAGGTGCGTTCCACCACCGGGTCGTAGGCATCCTTGGGCAAGCGATATTTGATCTGGTTGACCTTGGCCATGACCTCGGTCAGCGCCGCGATGGAATCACTGTTGAGCGCCATGCGGATCGTCACCTGGCTGCGACCTTGGGTCGAAGCCGAAGACAGATAATCGATGCCCTCGACCGAGGCCACCGCCTGGCTGATCGGCTGCGTGACGAAGCCTTGCATCAGCTCCGAAGAGGCACCCGGATATTGGGTCGTGACCGTGATGGTCGACGTTTCCAGCATCGGATACTGGCGGATCGGCAGGTTCATCAGCGCACGGACGCCGAACAACAGGATCAGCGTGCTGACCACCACGGCCAGCACCGGCCGGCGAAGAAAGAGGTCGGTGAAATTCATTTTTCCAGCCCGCTGAGTTTGAGAGCGATCGTGTCCGGGATACCTTCCACGGCGACGCCGTCATGCAGTTTCAATTGTCCTGATGTCACCACCTGCGCACCGTCGCTCAAGCCCTTGTCGACTACGGCCCAGCCATCGCGACGCTCGCCGACCTTGATGCTTTCACGCTTGACCTTCTGCACACCGGCTTCGTCGGTGTAGACCGAGAACACACTCTCGCCATAGGCGTTGTAGGTGATGGCGGTTTCCGGGATGAGCAATTCGGCGGTTTGCGGCAACGTCACCGAGACCCGTGCATACATGCCTGGACGCAGGAGTTTTTTGGTATCGGTGATGACAGCTTGCACGTTGATGGTGTGGGACTGGTTGATCTGCGGATCGACCGCGACGATCTTCCCGGCAAACGTCTGGTCCGCCCAGGCATCGACCTTGGCTTGCACCGTCTGGCCCAGTTGCACTCGCGAGCCATCGCGTTCGGCGAGGGTGAAGTTGACCCGCAGCACGCCGGGATCCGTCAGGGTTGCTACGGCGCTGCCAGCCTGCAGATATTGGCCGAGGTGCGCCTGGCGAATACCGAGGGTGCCGGCAAATGGCGCACGGATATGACGCTGGGCAATCTGCGCCTGCATCCGTTCCATGTCGCCTTTGGCCGCGTCGTATTGCGCACGGGCACTGTCGAAGGCACGACGGCTTTCTGCACCCGTTTTGGCCAATTCCTGGACGCGGCTGAATTGCGCCTTGGCCGATTCGAACTCACCCTTGAGGCGTACCAGTTCGCCCTGTTCCGGCGCGTCATTGAGTTTGAGCAGGACCTGCCCCGCCGCCACTTGATCGCCGGACTCGAAATCGATGTCTACTACTTTGCCGCTGACTTCGGCCGAAACCAGCACCTGACGCTGCGCTTCCAGTTTGCCGATCGCTTCAAGGTAGTAGGTGTACGGTTGTTTTGTGGCCACGGCCAGACCGACCCGAGTACTCGGGATGCGCTGGTCGGCAGCCGCTTGCGGTGGCGCCCAGAAGCGCCAGCCAAGCACAGCGGAAAAGATCAGCACAAGAAGAAGAAATACAATCGATTTAATGATATTTCGGGCAAGCATATGGCACTCCCTTGACTCTTTATTGCGAGCACAAAAGTTCAGTTATTAAGAAAATAAAGGCTGTTGCACAAAACAGGCGCGTTATATATCCCTGTGGCAATTCACGTTTAACGCGCCTGTCTTGTTAGTTATCTGTCAAGCCGCTGCCAGCGCATTGGTTTTATCCAGATAATATTTACCGATACCGTGCAAGTTCAAAGGCGACAAGGTGAAGTGCTTCGAACCGGTATGGATATCTCGGAAGCAACGCTCGAGGAAATGCGACTTGTAAACCGCCTTCGAACCGGCCATCGAAAAGATCTGATTGACCGCGTTCACCGAGTTTTCGGTGAGTACCGATGCCGCCAGACCGACCCGTGCACTGACCGGTTCACCGAAGGTTTCACCGCGATTGATCACTTGGTGAATCGCGTCTTCGAGCAGCAACTGGGCGGTGTGCACCGACGAGATCGCGCGACCGGTTTTCTCGAAAATCACCCCTTCAAGGCCTGGGTCGGCATTCACGGCGCGGTCGTTGCGAAAGTGATCGACTGCGGCCCGGGCCACGCCCAGTACGGTGGACATCGCCGCCAGTGTGCCGAACTCGTAGTAACCGGTGGCGTAGGCACGCGAGCTGCGCGCCTCGGGCGATTGCTTGAGGCTTTCGGTGTCGAGGGAGAAGGCTTTGTTGACCAGCACCTGCGAGCATTCGAAGTGATGGCTGCCGGTGCCGCGCATGCCGAGGGTGTCCCAGGTCGGGAGGATTTTGCATTGGCTGGCCGGGACGAAGAACATCCGCACTTCTGGCGTAGTGTTGTTTTCGGTGCCTTTGACGGTGGCGGTGCAGACCAGCCAGTCGGCGTGCGCCGAACCGCTGGCGAATGCCCAACGGCCGCTGAGCAGATAATCGTCACCCATCGGCAACGCTTCGCCACCGGAGTGGATGGCGCCGATCACAAAGCCGTCGCAGTGGCTGTAGATCGCTTCAGAAGTACTTTCCGGCAAGTAGTCGGAGAGTCGGCCCATGGCCACCTGCACCGCCAACTGCCAGGACAGCGAAGCGTCATGACGGGCAAATTCGAGCAACAGGGCGGAGGTGGTCTGGATATCGACCTGGGATCCGCCGAACGCTTTGGACACCGAAGTGCGGCCAAAACCATCCTTGAAAAATTGAGACATCACATCCTTGTGCGTCGCGTTCGTCTGCTCGCTGTAATCCCGGTGCTGAACGATCAGCGGGTTCAGTGCACGTACCTTCTCAAGCCATTCACTGGATTCGGAGGGAAGGCTGTTCCATTGCATTAGATTCTTCATAACGGCTCCTAGCTATTATTTATTAAGGGTCAGCAGATGAAAAAACAGACAGAATTTTATTGTTGTTAAACCCCGATAAAAATGTACGTCTACAGTCGTACATTGACAAGCGTTATTATCAGACTTCTTGCATATTTCAGTAAAAGACCCATAACTGTCCGACAAAAACTCCAGGCGTAAAGTGTCAGCCGAACTTGCACGCAAGTTACGGTCTGTACAGTTAATTTATTACCGGGAGCCGGCGCGTCGGTCACTGACCTCCGAGAGTGATGCCCAGTCCTGATCGGCCTGACCATGGGCCATGCCATCGAGCAGGTTGTCCTTCAACACACTGGCAAACGGCAGCGGCACCTGCGCAGCTTCGCCGGCTTCCAGCGCCAGGCGCACATCCTTGAGCCCCAGCGACAGTTTGAATCCGGCAGGCTCGAATTGTTTGTCGACCATCAGTTTGCCGTAGCCCTGATAGACCGGAACCGCGAACAGCGTCGAGGTGATCATCTCGATGAAATCCGCGCGGCTGATGCCGTAACCAGTAGCCAGGGTCGAGGCCTCGGCGGTCGCTTCGATCGCGGCGGCAATCATCAGGTTGGCCGAGAGTTTGGCAACGCAAGCGCTTTCAGCGTCCGCGCCGAACGGCCAGGTCTTGCGCCCCAGCACGTCGAACAATGGCTGCACCCGCGCCAGTGCCTCGGCGGCCCCGGAAGCGAGGATGTTCAGGTTGCCAGCCGCCGCGACGTCCACCCGGCCCAACACCGGCGCCGAGACATAACCAACACCGCGCGCCTGGTGCAGGGCGGCCATTTCCCGGGCCAGGGCGACAGACACCGTGGACATGTTGACGTGAATGCTGCCGGGCGCCAGACCGTCGATGGCAGCGGCATCGAGAAACACCGCACGAATCGCGGTGTCGTCGCCGAGCATCGAAATCAGCACCTCGGCGCGAGCGGCAAGCGCCGGGCTGTCGACGGCTTCAGCGCCAGCAGCGACCAATGCTTGTAGCGGCGCTGCCGAGCGATTCCACACACGCACTCGATGCCCGGCCTTCAGCAGGTTCAGCACCATCGGTGCGCCCATCGTGCCCAACCCGATAAATCCCAGTTCCATGTCGCGCTCCCGTCTAGATGAGGTCTTCGAAATCCGTTCGAACGATGATCCACGATTGCGATTGTACGTGTACAGGCGTACATTTCAAGTGCCACGAAGATTTAACCTTCGCGGCAGGGTTTCAAACGAACCTTTACCCAAGGCAAGGAGGCTTTATGCAATTCGGGATCTACACCGTTGGCGACGTCACGCAAGACCCTACCAACGCCCGTACCCCCAGCGAATCGGAACGCATCCAGGCGACCCTGCAAATTGCGCAGAAAGCCGAAGACATCGGTCTGGATGTTTTCGCCACCGGCGAGCATCACAACCCACCGTTCATCACCTCCTCCCCCACCACGCTGCTGGCGTACATCGCAGCAAAAACCCAGCGCATCATTCTGTCGACGTCCACCACGCTCATCAGCACCAACGACCCGGTGCGCCTGGCCGAAGAATATTCGCTGCTGCAAAACCTCTGCGGCGGGCGCATGGACTTGATGCTCGGGCGCGGCAACACCGCACCGGTCTATCCATGGTTCGGCAAGAGCATCACCGACGGCCTGCCGCTGGCGATGGAAAACTATCGCCTGCTGCATCGGCTCTGGCGCGAAGAAGACATCAACTGGAGCGGTCGCTTTCGCACCCCGTTGAACAATTTCACCTCCATTCCGCGCCCGCTGGACGACCTGCCGCCCTTCGTCTGGCATGGCTCGATCCGCACCCCGGAAATCGCCGAACAAGCGGCGTATTACGGTGACGGTTTTTTCGCCAGCCACATCCTCTGGCCGCGCGAGCATTTCATGGCCCTGGTCGAGTTCTATCGGGCGCGTTTCGCCCACTACGGCCATGGCACGCCAGAGCAAGCCATCGTCGGTCTCGGCGGGCACATTTTCATGCGCCGCAATTCTCAGGATGCCCGCCGCGAGTTCCGTCCGTACTTCGACAATGCGCCGGTGTATGGCCACGGTCCATCCCTGGAAGAGTTCATGGAGATGACCCCGCTGGCCGTTGGCAGTCCGCAGGAAATCATCGACAAGACACTGACCTTCCGCGAGTACTTCGGCGACTATCAGCGCCAGCTCTTCCTGTTCGACCATGGCGGCATTCCGTTGAAAACCGTGCTGGAACAACTCGACATGTTCGGCAAGGAAGTGCTGCCGGTGCTGCGTGAAGAAACCCGCAAACGCCGCTCGCCGCTGGCCGCCGAAGCACCGACCCACGCCAATCGCCTGGCACACCTGCAATCGCTGCAGATGCCGCCTGCCGACCAACGCCCGAACGCTAAAACCGCCCAGGCGGACAGCGTCACCGGCCACTAAAACCGCAGAAAGCGAGCGTGCTCGCAAAGGCGCTCGTGCGGGGTGTTGACCCCGCCGAGCGCTTCGCCGGCAAACTCGCTCCACCTGACGCTTTGAACAATCAGGCCGCGCCCTTCAGCGAGCGCTGGGCATCCAGCACTGTCAGCACATCATCGTTGATCAACCGCGCCAGATACTGACCGTAACCGGTCTTGCTCATGCTGCCCGCCAGCACCAGCAACTGCGCGTCATCGATCCAGCCCTTGTTGTAGGCAATCTCTTCGAGGCAGGCGATTTTCAGGCCCTGACGTTTCTCGATGGCCTGGACAAAATTGCCCGCTTCCATCAACGCGTCGTGAGTCCCGGTATCCAGCCAGGCCATGCCACGGCCCATCACCGAAACGTTCAATTGGCCACGTTGCAGGTAGACATTGTTGACGTCGGTAATTTCCAGTTCGCCGCGTGGCGACGGCTGGATCTCGGCGGCAATGCGCAGCACTTCGTTGTCGTAGAAATACAGGCCGGTGACGGCGAAGTTGGACTTCGGCTCGCTCGGTTTTTCGCAAATGCTCAGGGCCTTGCCGTTGGCATCGAATTCCACCACGCCGAAGCGTTCAGGGTCCGCCACGTAGTAGCCGAACACGGTCGCGCCCTCTTCGCGGGTCGCGGCCTGCAACAGCGTTTCGCCGAAACCGGCGCCGTAGAAAATATTGTCGCCGAGCACCAGGCAGACGTTATCGTCGCCGACGAATTCGCGACCGATGATGAACGCCTGGGCCAGGCCGTCCGGGCTCGGTTGCACGGCATAACTCAGGCTCAGGCCCAATTGGCTGCCGTCACCGAGCATGCGCTGGAAACCCGGCAGATCTTCGGGGGTGGAGATGATCAGGATCTCGCGAATTTCCGCCAGCATCAGCACCGACAGCGGGTAGTAGATCATCGGTTTGTCATACACCGGCAGCGACTGTTTGGAGACGCCCAGAGTGATTGGATGCAACCGCGAGCCAGCGCCGCCCGCCAGCAGAATTCCCTTGTACTTGGCCATGCCTGTTTCCTTTTCAGCAATAGATGACTGACGCCAGCCGGCGTCATTGAACGGGAGTTGATTTCAAGCCACGCGGGCTTCTTGCAGATGATCGCCGAGGCGTTCCAGGGCATAGGCACCGGAGATCACACGAATCCACCAGGCGCGATTGTCGAGGTACCAGTCGACGGTTTTTTTCATGCCGCTTTCGAAGGTCTCCTGCGGCGTCCAGCCCAACTGCGCGTGGATCTTGCCGGCATCGACGGCATAGCGTTTGTCGTGGCCCGGACGATCCTTGACGAAGGTGATCAGGTCGCGGAAATGCGCGACGCCGGCCGGCTTCTGCGCACCACGTGCTTCAAGCAGATCGCACAAGGTGTGCACCACTTCAAGATTGGTTTTTTCGTTGTGGCCACCGATGTTGTAGGTCTGCCCCACTTCACCGTTGCTGACCACCGCATACAGTGCCCGGGCGTGATCTTCGACAAACAGCCAGTCGCGGATCTGCGCACCGTCGCCATACACCGGCAGCGGCTTGCCTTGCAGTGCATTGAGAATCACGTGCGGAATGAGTTTTTCCGGAAAGTGATAAGGCCCGTAATTGTTCGAGCAATTGCTCATCACCACCGGCAAACCAAACGTGCGATGCCAAGCGCGTACCAGATGATCCGAACCGGCCTTGGTCGCCGAATAAGGCGAACTCGGCGCATAGGCGGTCGTCTCGGTAAACGCCGGATCTTCAGGCTCCAGATCGCCGTAAACCTCGTCGGTGGAAATATGGTGGAAGCGAAACGCCTGCTGACGCTCAGCGTCCAGACGGTTCCAATAGCCGCGTGCGGCTTCGAGCATGGTGTAAGTGCCGACGATGTTGGTTTCGATGAAGGCCTGCGGGCCATCGATCGAACGATCCACATGCGACTCGGCCGCCAGATGCATCACCGCGTCCGGTTGCAGGCGCGCGAAGATTTCGTCCAGCGCCGGCTTGTCGCAAATGTCCACCTGGCAGAAACGATAACGCGGCGAGTCCGCCACCTCGGCCAACGACTCGAGATTGCCGGCGTAGGTCAACTTGTCGACATTGATCACTTCGCAGTCGGTCTCATTGAGCAGAAACCGCACCACTGCCGAGCCGATAAAGCCCGCGCCCCCTGTCACTAAAATTTTCATCAGCGCCTCCCCTGGCAAAATGATGATTCACAGTCCTTCGATACTGCCCGCCTTCAGGGGCGGGTCAGTTCAGCAATGCCACCCAGTATTGCGACAGGCCTTGCTCAAGAATCAGCAGCGTCTGGATGCAGACGAAGCTTTCGTCGGTGGTGGCCGAGGTCGAGTTGAGCGGGCCGAAACCACCGTCCTGTTTCTGGTGAGAGGCGATCCAGTCCTTCGATGCCTGCAAATGGGTCGGCTGAGCGTCGAGCAGGTACATCGCCGCGATCGCCATGTAAGTGCCCACCAGACTGACCGCTTTGCCCGGCCGATAGTGGAACGAGCCGTTGTCCAGTTGCAGGCTTTGCAGCCATGCCACGGTCTGCCGCGCGTCGACGATGCGCCGGTTGAGAATGAACAGCGTGGACACCACGCGGTACACCGAAAACGCGTCCGGTGGATAACCCGGCTTGTTGCCGAATCCGCCGCCAACGGAGCGGCAGCGCAAGGCGAACGCCAGCACCGCTTGCTCATCCGCCGCCTTGGCGCTGAGCGCGTGCAACGACAGCACGGCAAGGTTGGTGTGCCAGATATCGGAACCGAAACCCGCCACGTCACCGAAGCCGCCATCGGCGTTCTGGCACGCTTGCAGATAGCCGACACAAGCCTCGGCATCGGCCGGCAACGCACCCAGCACGCGCAGCGACAACACCGCACAGTACGTGGCGAACACATCACTGAGGTGCCCGGGCTGTTCGGCAAAACCACCGTCGATATTTTGCGAGGCCTGGATGCAGTCGATCAGGCTCGCCTTGTTTTCGATTTGCAGACCCAGCGCATGCAGATCGGAGATCACATGCAGACCGGAAAACACCTGCCACGTCTTGTCGGCGCGAAAGCCCAGCGGCGTGGTCTCGGCGGTCAGCCCGTAAGGTGTCTGGTTGGACGCCCGAGCCTTGGCCAGCCACGCGAGATAGCGCTGCAGATCGACATTGATCGACGGTACGCCACGCGGATGAATGTCCTGCACATCACCGCCGCCATCGATCACCTCCAGCTCGCGGCTTACCAGCGCGGCATCGTCGTGCGCTTGCACAACGCTGGCCGGCGCAATGGCTTGCAAAGCATGGGCTGCGGCGAGCTGGGTTTTCAGGCTCTTCAAGTGCAGCGGCAAGTACGTCAGGTTGCCGATGCTGAAGATCCCCGGCTGACGCGGCGGCGCCCAGAACTGGCGAATGAACGGCACGGTCGGGTCATCGGGCGTCGACCAGAAATAGCCTTTACCCATGAACAGCCCACCGTTGCAGGTGTCGTGAAACTCCAGCAATGCGGCTGTCACCGAGGCCCGATCGCTGTCGCTCGCGCCGCCCGGCAAGGCCTGGATCACCTGCAACAGCAACGCCACGTCATACGCCGTCTTGATCGGAAAGGGCGACTCATGATGCTTGTAGGAGGTGTGCCAGTCGCAGCGAACCTTACCGTTGATGCCGACCCGATCCCAATAGCCGCCGTAGGCCGGGTCGCGGAACAGCGCCAGGGTCTGCAACAGAAACGAGCGCGCCAGATTCGCCAGCGCGTTGTCGTCACGCACGCTGGCCAGACGCGCCAGCACCAGACTGACTTGCGCCCGCACCGCGCAACGGCTCAGTGCGACATCGACACAGGACTCGCTATCGCTGCCGGCGACGCGGGCAATCAGGTTCTCTGCGTGCACTTGCAAATGCCCGATCAGACCGAGGCCCACAGGCTCGTTGCCGATCCGCGCCAGCAGGGCCGTGGCGCTGATGTCGAGGTCGATCGACGTCGCCAGTTCCAGCGGCGTCGACCAGTCGCTGGTGTACAACCCGGCAACCGTGGACCTGGCGTAGAGCGCTTCGACCCGCTCCAGCATGGCGGCAATCACCGCGCGGTTGCTGGCGTCCTCGGGTACCCGACGCTGATAGGCAATCAATGCTGCCAGCGCATCCAGCTGCACCGCCAGTGTTCTGCAACGGCCCGAACCATGCGGCGTCCAGTAGCGATCGGCAAGTTCATGAAACCCTGCGTTCGCGACGTCGTGCAAACGCATCAGCCCTTCATGGGCAAAACGCAGCTGCGCAGCGTCGCCGTGTTCGGCCTGATAGAGCGTTGCGTCGATCTGATCCTGCAACTGCTTGTCGCTGGAAATCGCGACGTTCCCACTGGCATCGGTGACGGCAAAAAAACCGCCGAATTCGATGTCCTTGAGGCCTTGATCAAATTGAAACTGCGGATGCAGCGCCATGGTGAATCCCTCTTCCTTGAGGTTAAGCCGCTTTGCTTTCGGTCAGCGGCACAACCGTGCCGTTGCACAATTCGATGATACGGGTCGCTGCGCGTGCCGCGCCTTCGCCATCCGGGGCCGCTACTTGTCGATGCGGCGCGTAGTACGCCGGCGAGCGGGTGTCTTTCTCCAGTTCGGTTTGCACCAGCTCGACGAGACGGTCGCGGTCGTGCCCCAGGTGGGTCGGGAAACCGAGCAGTTCGAGGCGGCGCAACGCTTCAAGTTCGTGGTACTCCGACTTCGATGGCAGCACGAACAGGGTCGGAATCTGCAGTGCGGCGATTTCCGTTACGGTGATCCAGCCCGGTGCCGAGATCAGCAGTTCGGCTTCGCGCAACAGGCCCATCCAGTCCGGGTAATACGGCACGCAAACCACACCGTCCTGCGCCTGAATATCCTGACGCCCCAGCAGCACCAACTTCAGCTGCGGATTGCGTTCACGCAGGATCCTGAAGCTGTCGAGGTAAGCGGCGAGCAGTGCATCCTTGTTCTGCGCAAACATCGTCGTGCCACTGATGGACGCGACAATGAACGGCGCATCGCCAAGGTTCAGTTGCTCACGCACGTTCAGGCCGCTCTGCACATTGATGTCGCGAATCATCGGCCCGACAAAGTGCGCCTTGCCGCTGACCAGCGCTTCGGCGACCGGTGTGCCCTGATCGAGAGCTGCCACATACGGCTTGTCGGTCAGCACCAGTTGGCTCTGATTGATCATCCAGCTGAACTGGCTGTGCAGTGCGGAACGCGCACGCGCCATCTCCAGAGCATTGACCTCGAAGCCACCGTCGGCCAGGTCATGGTCTTCCAGCTGGCAAAGGGTAAAGTCATAGCGTTCGGTGACGAACACTAGCGGCGTGCCGCTGAAAATCGCTGCCAGGCAAGCGGCCATGTTGTAGTCCGAGACCAGCACGCTCGGTTTGTATTCGGCGATCAGCGCCAGATAAGAGAGGATTCGCTCACCGGACAGGAAAGTATTGGCGATATAACCGCCAATATAGTTATTCCAGTCGAGTTCCTTCGACAAGTTGCTCTTTTTCGAGTAATCCACCAGACGGCCGGCAATATCTACCACTTCGATGCCGGACTGTTCGAACAGCGGCGTGAATGTCGGCTGCAAAGAAGCCAGCGCCACGGTCAGGGGCATAGTCGGGCTTTGCTTTTTTATCGCCTGAGCGATGGAAAGCGCACGCATGTTATGACCGGAACCTGTCGGATTAGGGGCAAATAAAATCATTCTTGAATCTCCATTAGTTGAACAACGCCATGAACCACAGTGTTTTCCAATACATCCCTTATAACCACTGAGTGGGGTTTTATAACCGCACCATCACCAACACTCAGTGGACCAACCAAGAGCGCGCCCTCACCGATGACGCAACGACTGCCTATCCGCACGGGAGCCTCTTCCCAAGGCAACGAGCGGAATGAATGATCGTGGGTTGAAGCAACAATCGTGGCGCCCGCCGCCACCTCGCTGAACGCGCCGATCGACACGCCGCCGGCGGCTTCGATGACCACACCTTCACCGAGCCTGACGCCCGTGCCGAGCTCAATGCCGCCGAGCTGCGACATCCCGCCCTGACGGCTGCTGCGCCCGATCAGAATGCAGTCGCGGGCGATTTCCGCCGATGTACCGCCGCGCAATTCAGCGTCGATCAACGCTTCGTCACTGATGTCCCAGGTGGCGGCGTCCGGGTTCAACGATTTGAGCCTGGCCACCGACTGCGTTGAGCGATCGAGCATCGATGGCAAGCCCGAGCGGGCTCTTTCACGGACTTTTGCCAGCACTTGTTCCGGGCTCGGACGACCATCCTCGACCACCGAGCGGAAGCCGATGAAGCGCGCCGGGCGCCCCACCATGATGGCGTCCGCCGGCACGTCTGCGGTGACCAGCGCACCGGCGGCGATCACTGCGCCAGCGCCAATGCTGACACCAGCGTTGACGGCAACCTTGGCGCCCAGCCAGACATTCTCGGCAATACGGATCGGGGCTTGCGCGGTGCCCATGCATTGCACACCGGTGGCCAACATGCTGGAGGTGCCGATTGCGGCAAACTGCACGTCGCAGCGAAAACCGATAAAACAGTCATCACCGATCTGAACATTTTGCAGACGGGTGCCAGCGCGCACCCAGACATGGCGGCCAAGTACGCTGCCACTGTCCACTGTCGTCGAAACTTCAATTACGTTTACGTCGTCCACAATCCAGCCTCATTCCATGATGCCAAGCACAGGTGATTTGACGCACAAAGATATCCCGCGCACGCAGTCAATCGATGCGAACTCAATCATTAACTATTTATTTAAAACTTCTCTCAAAGCACGCAAGACATTGCGTCCGCGCAACTTATTAACTGACTGTTCCATTCAGTTATCGTCAATACTTAACGACGGGTGAAAGTTCACGCTTGCGCCAATGGCCAAGTCAGTTGTCTGTGTGAGAAAAAACGAATTCAAGTCGGTCCGTGACTCAGGTGTAACTCCATCAGGGTGGGAATGTCCTTTAGTACGAATGTTATAGTACAGACGATTTTCTTTTGCAATAGGTGTCCGAATGGTTATCTCGTTTTAGTCTAAAAATTTATTGAACTTTTATTGTGCATGGCAGTATTAATTCCGTCATATGTGCACGGCAATGGTGCAACACTGACTGTTACGCGAGCATTGCTGCTCAGCGCTCATAGGCATCAGGAGGTCGACCTCAGACATCCGGGCCGCTCCAGCTGACGCTAAGTTGGCGGTTCAATCCGTCATTTGCCTGGAGCCTTCATGTCCGCCCCCATCACCGTTCTGCGTGACACCCACCCCCTGCCAGTACTCGACGCCTGTAAGTGGGAAAAACTCGAAGGCGACCCGCACACCGTCAACCTCAACGCCTATACCAGCGAAGACGGCAGCAAGATCATGGGCACGTGGATCTGCACACCGGGCAAGTGGCGCGTCGAATATGTGAAGTGGGAGTACTGCCATTTCCAGGAAGGCTACTGCGTGATCACCCCGGACGGCATGGCGCCGATTCACTTGCGTGCTGGCGACATCTTTGTGATTGAGCCAGGGATGAAAGGCACGTGGGAAGTGGTCGAGACCGTGCGCAAGTATTTCGTGTTCGCCTGATAAAGCAAAAGATCGCAGCCTGCGGCAGCTCCCACACGGGAATGTGTTCCTGTAGGAGCTGCCGCAGGCTGCGATCTTTTCGGGCCGCACAAAAAAGCCGGGAAATCACCCGACATGATTTCCCGGCAAATGTCCCACGTTCACACAATTCCCTGTGGGAGCTAGCCTGCTAGCGATTGCGGTGGATCTGACAAAAATAAGTTGCCTGACACTCAGCCATCGCTAGCAGGCTAGCTCCCACAGTTTGTCCAGCGTTGTCTCTCTATTGCGGTTTGCGGTAGCTGTTGATGATCGCCGAGAAGTCTTTCCCGCCGTCACCGCGCTGGCTCATCGCCTGATACAACTGCTGCGCCACCGCGCCGAGCAACACCGGTTGGTGCGCCTGACGTGCCGCTTCCGTCGCCAGTCCGAGATCCTTGAGCATCAGCTCGGCACCGAAACCACCGGTATAGCCGCGCGATGCCGGCGCCGTTTCAACAATGCCCGGCCACGGGTTGTACATTTCCGAACTCCAGCAGCGCCCGGTCGAGCTGTTGATGATGCCGGCCAGAACCGACGTATCGATGCCCAGCGCATCGCCCAGCGCCATCGCTTCACTGACACCGACCATCGAGATCGCCAGCAGCAGGTTGTTGCAGATCTTGGCGATCTGCCCGGTGCCGACTTCACCGCAATGGACAATGTTGCGGCCCATCTGCGCCAACACCGGTTGCAGGGTGGCGAACAGTTCCGGGGTGGCGCCGACCATGAAGGTCAACGTCCCGGCGGTCGCACCACCGGTGCCACCGGACACCGGCGCGTCGGCCATGGCCACGCCTTGTTTCGCCGCTGCGGCTGCCACATCGCGAGCGGTCTGCGGATCAATCGTGCTGCAATCCACCGCCGGCACGCCTTTGCCGATGCCGGCGAGCACACCGTCCTCACCGAGCCAGACACTGCGCACATGCACCGCCGCCGGCAACATGGTGATCACCAGCTCAGCATCCTCGGCTGCTTCACGCGCTGAAGCGCGAATGCTGCCACCGAGTTGCTCCAGTTCCGCCAGCACGGTTTTGTTCAGGTCGACCAGGTTCAGCGAATGGCCAGCCTTGATCAGGTTGCGCGCCATCGGCGCGCCCATGTTGCCCAGCCCGATAAATGCGATTTTCATGGCCGTTCCTCAGCGCAGGTTGATGGTGGTGTTGACGCCGTCGTTGACGCTGTCGTCATCGAACCAGCGCGCCGTGACCGTTTTGGTCTGCGTATAGAACTGCACCACTTGCTTGCCGTACGGGCCGAGGTCGCCAAGTTTCGAGCCGCGCGAACCGGTGAAGCTGAAGAACGGCACCGGCACTGGAATCGGGATGTTGATACCGACCTGGCCGACGTCGATCTCAGTCTGGAATTTACGCGCCGCCGCACCGCTCTGGGTGAACAGGCCGGTGCCGTTGCCGAACGGGTTGGCGTTGACCAGCGCAATCGCCTGATCAAGGGTGTCGACTTCCAGCACCACCAGCACTGGGCCGAAGATTTCCTGGGTGTAGATCTGCATGTCGGTGGTCACGCCCGAGAACAGGGTCGGGCCGACAAAGTTGCCTTGCTCGTAGCCCGGCACCTTGATATCGCGGCCATCCAGTTCCAGCTTGGCGCCTTCCTTGATGCCGCTTTCGATCAGATCGAGAATTCGCGCCTTGGCTTTCTTCGAAATCACCGGGCCAACATCGGTGCCCGGCTCGCTGCCGGCATTGACGGTGAGTTTCTGTGCCAGCGCTTTCAGGTCCGGCAACCATTGTTTCGCCGCGCCCACCAGCACCACCACCGAGGTGGCCATGCAACGTTGCCCGGCCGCACCGAAACCGGCGCCGACCAACGCATTCAGCGTTTGCTCACGATTGGCGTCGGCCAAGACAACGGCATGGTTCTTCGCGCCCATCATCGATTGCACGCGTTTGCCGTGCTTGCCGGCCAAATCGTAAACGTGAGTCCCAACAGCGGTCGAACCGACGAACGACACTGCTTTGATGTCCTTGTGCGTGCACAGGCCATCGACCACGTCTTTGCCGCCGTGAACCACGTTCAACACGCCGGCCGGAACGCCCGCCTCGACTGCCAGTTCCACCAGCAACATGGTCGACAGCGGATCCTGTTCCGAAGGTTTCAAGACGAAGGTGTTGCCGCAAGCGATGGCCATCGGGAACATCCACAGCGGAATCATCGCAGGGAAGTTGAACGGGGTGATGCCGGCGCACACACCGATTGGCTGGCGCAGCGTGTAAGTATCAACACCGCCGGCGACGTTCTCGGCGAACTCGCCCATTTGCAGAGTGCCGATCGAGCAAGCGTGTTCGACCACTTCCAGGCCACGGAAAATATCGCCCTCGGCGTCGGCAATGGTTTTGCCCTGCTCGGCGCTCAGGACGACGGCGATGCGTTTGGAGTGTTCGCGGATCAGCGCTTGCAGCTTGAGCATGATGCGCATGCGCGCGCCGATCGGGGTCAGTTTCCAGGTCTGGAACGCACGCTGGGCGGCGCTGACGGCGGCATCGACTTCAGCGGCGGTGGCAAACGGTACTCTCGCCAGCACTTGCTGAGTCGCCGGGTTGACGATGTCGTGCCATTCGGTGGTCTGCGATTCGACCCATTCGCCGTCGATCAGCAGCTTGACCGTCTGCAGCGTGGTTTCGTTGGGCGTAAGCGATGCGTTCATGCTGGTCTCCGAAACTTGTTTTTATCGTAGGAGCCAAGGCGAAGGGTTCGCCTTGAGATGAGGCGTGTGTCACGAATTGGTTGTCGGACTGTTTTTGGAGTATAGATGTGCAAACTTCTAATAAGAACGCACATATAAGCCCGTCCATCATGCAAAAAAACATCACCTCTTTAGGCTCGCTGAACTGGGACGACCTCAAGTTTTTCCTCGAAGTCGCCCGTACCCGCAAGGCCAGCACTGCCGCCAAACGCCTGGCCGTCGACTACACCACGGTGTCGCGACGGATCAGTTCGCTGGAAGCGGCGCTCGGTACTTTGCTGTTCGAAAAATCGCGCACCAGCGGCTTTGTCCTGACCACCGAAGGTCAGCGCTTGCTCGGTTACGCCGAGTCAATCGAAAGCACCCTGCACATAGCCTGCGAGCAGGTCTCCGGTTCCGGCGTGGCGCTGTCCGGGCATGTGCGCATGGGCTGCACTGAAGGTTTCGGCAGTTTTTTCATCACGCCGCAGTTGAGCCATTTCGTCGACGCCTACCCGGCCATCTCGGTGGACATCCTGCCGCTGCCGCATTTCATCAGCCTGTCCAAGCGCGAAGCCGACATCGTCATTGCGCTGGAGCGGCCGGAGCATGGGCCGTACGTCTGCTGCAAGCTCTGCGACTATCGGTTGCAGCTCTACGCGACCCAGGACTATCTCGACAAACACCCACCGATCCGCCGCCCGGCAGACTTGGGCAAGCATCAATTCATCAGTTATGTGGATGATCTGGCGTTCAGCTCGGAGCTGCTTTATCTGGCCAACGTGCTGCCCGGCGCCAGCGCGAATTTGCGCAGCACCAGCGTGATCGCGCAATTCGTCGCGGCGCAGCAAGGGCGCTCGCTGGCGATTCTGCCGTGCTTCCTCGCCGCGCAGGATCCGCGCCTGCTGCCAGTGTTGCCGGAGGAGATCGACATCACCCGACAGTTCTGGATGTACTGCCGGGAGGATCTGCGCAAGCTCAAGCGGATTACCCTGTTGTGGGATTACATCCGCGAGGTGACCGAACGCAATCAGGCGCTGCTGATGGGAACAACTGGCGAGATGCAGTTTGCCGATTAGTCGTTGCTGACCACGATCGCCACCCGGCGGTTCTCGGTGCGGCCTGCTGCCGTGCTGTTGGAGGCGACCGGCTCTTTGCTGCCGAGGCCCTGCAACTGGATGTTTTCCTGCTTCATGCCCACCGTGCCGAGTACGTTGGCAACGCTCTTGGCCCGGCGCAGGGACAGTTGCTGGTTGTAGGTTTCCTTGCCCGAGGCGTCGGTGTGGCCATCGACCCGCACGCGCTCGATGCCGACACCGAGCAACGCTTTGCCGATACGTTCGACGATCTCGGTACTTTCCTTGTTCAGGCTTTCGACATCGCTGCCAAACAGCACCTTGCCCGACAGGCCAAATTCCCAGCCCTCGTCGGTCAGTTCGAAACCTTGTTGTTTGAGCACCGCGACTTGCGCCGGGGTCAGGCCTTTTTGCGGCGCAGTCTGGCAACCGGTCAGGGTCAATGCAGCCATCAACAGCAGCGCGGAAAACAGTCGGATAGGCAGTGTGAACACGGGATTAGCTCCTGGTTTGAACGGGATCGACCGGGTGCTCCGCCCCAGCCGTGAATTGAGCGCCGCGCGACAAACGCTTGGCTTGGTACATCGCCGCATCGGCGGCATTGAGCAGCGCACCGGGGGTGGCACCATGATCGGGAAAAACCGCGATGCCGATACTGAGCGAGGTCACGACACTGGTGTCGCCCGGCAGCGCGATGGGCATGTCCATGCTGGCGAGGATCTTGTCGGCAATGCGCTCGGCGTCCTCGACCTTGTGCAGGGGCGTAAGCAATACGGCGAACTCATCGCCGCCCAGGCGTGCCACCAGATCTTCTTCGCGCAACTGCGCGCGAACACGATTGGCGATGGCCACCAACACCGCGTCGCCGGCAGCATGGCCGAAGTTGTCGTTGATCCCCTTGAAACGATCGCTGTCGAGAAACAGCACGGCAACGCGCTCATTGAGTTTGCCGCCGTTGCGCAAGGCACGAATCAAGCGGCCCTCGAAAAAGGCCCGATTGGGTAAACCGGTGAGGCTGTCATGGCTGGCCTGGTGCGCGAGGGTTTCGTTTTCGCTTTGCAGGTGGCTTTGCCACGACTCCAGTTCGTCAAGCAAGGCATTGAAGTCGTTCCCGAGATTGTCGAGTTCGGCGATCTGCGCCGGCGGCACCCGGCGATCCAGCGCGCGCTCGCTGCGTGCGGCGTGAGCCACCGTGGCGAGGCTGCGTAGCGGGCCGATGATCTCGCGTAATTGCCGGCGCGCCAGGTAGATTGCCACGCAGGCGCTGATCGCCGTGCAGAGGATGATCCCGGCCAGACCGCTGAGCAGAAACCGCATCAGGCTGCCGCCATGACCGGTGAGCAGGATGTGACCGATCTGACGATCCTGATGCACGATCGGCAGGCTGATCGGTTTCTCCAGAACGGCGCGGGTGATCTGCATCTCCAGGTCGGAAAACAAGCCATTTTCCGGGCGTTGCCAGCGTGCGAGCAGCTGACCTTGGGCATCGAACACCTGCGCATCCGCGACTTCTTCGGTGGAGGCGATCAGCGCCAGGGCTTCGGTGGCGGCGGTCTTGTCGTTGAACACCACCGCCGCTTCGACGGTGTAGCTGATCGAACGGGCAATCAGGTGCAGGTTGTGATCGGCGTACACCCGCAGCGCCAGAACGCCGAGCAAGGTCAGCGAGATACTGGCCATCGACACCGCCACCAGAGCAACCGTCAAATGCCCACGGCCAAGAACCGAGCCCAGCGTTGGGCGGGTATTCGATCTGAACAGTTTCATGGTGCCGCCGGTTTGCGACGCGACAATTGCAGCACGCTTGGATGAATGCGTACGCCGCTGCGGGCCACGGAGTCGAGGTTGACCTCGAAGGACACCTGCTCATCGCCGACGCGCAGGCAGAACAGACTGCCCACCGTGCACTGATCGCCACCTTCACTGATGCTCAGTACCGGATGACCCATCAACGATTCGAAAAGTCGGCTGCGCTCATCCGCTGTCAGTTTGCCGATATAGACCGCATCGCATTCATTGACGATGGCCGGGTTATCGGCCAGCAAGCGCCGCACCAAGACCGGCCGGCCGGTGGCCTGCGTGGTGCCTTTGACCAGATCGTCGGTGTATTCGGTGGGGCCGACGATGCACAGGCGCAACTGCGTAGGTTCTACCGGCCAGCGTGCGTAACTGAGGATGCCGAGAACCACTTGGGTGACCGATTGCGCGCGATGCTCAGCCATGCCCGTCGGCGGTTGCGCTTGCGCGACGGCCACGCCCGTCAACAGCCAGAGCAGACCGACAAGCAACGCGTGCTTGCCGCCAACCGCGCGCGCTGTCGCCCAGACAGACACCTTCATGCAGGGATTCTCTTGGATCGTAGCGAAATGATGCCGCAACGATAGCACAGCGGTGAAACACCAGCGAGGCGGCGCCCTCTGACCGGTTGGTCAGTAAACGCCGTTCAACGCCTGGATTTTCACCCGCGAGGCGCGCTGCCTTCTTCCAGTTCCAGCATCAGTCCGCTGAGACGCTTGACCTTGCGCTGTACGGCTTCTTCAAACACCTCGGTACGCGATTCGATCAGGGTGAACCAGTGTTTGGCGCGGGTAATGCCGGTGTAGATCAGCTCCTTGGTCAGCACCGGGTTCAAGGCATCCGGAAGGATCAGCGCGGTGTGGGCGAACTCCGATCCCTGCGACTTGTGCACCGTCATCGCGTAGACGGTTTCCACGTCGTTGAGCCGGCTCGGCAATACGAAACGCACACCGCCCTGGCCATCGTTACGCGGAAAGGCCACGCGCAGCAGCGGTTTGCCGGCATCCGGCCCTTCACGCTCGGGCAGCTTGAGGGCGATGCCGATGTCGCCGTTCATCAGACCCAGACTGTAGTCATTGCGGGTCATCAGTACCGGGCGACCTTCGTACCATTGCTGATCGTTGTCGATCAGACGTGCCTTGAGCAACGCGGCGGTAATACGCAGGTTCAGGCCTTCAACACCCCACGGCCCTTTGCGCACGGCACACAACAGCTGGAAGGTGTCGAAGGCCTGCAAGACGTCACGCGCCCAGTGGGTCCAGTCTGGATGTTCCAGCGGTCTGTCGGGCGACGGACGCTGATTGCGCAGCACGCTCAGATAGTGCCGATAGCCTTGCGGTCCGTTGCCATCGCCGTGGCCGTCAAGTGCCAGTCGTTCGAGCTTGGGATCGTGTTCAGCCTTGGGCAGTTTTAACGAAAACACATCTTCATAGTGTCCGCTGTCCAGTAACTGACGCGCCTCTAGCGGTAGCTGCTGATTAACCCGCCGCGCGAGCTGACCGATGCCGCTGCCCTCACCGAAACGTCGGGAGTGGCGCAGCATCACCACTTGTTGCGCCAGTGGATGGGCGCCGTCGACATCCTCGTGCAGGCCACTGCCTTGCAACGATTCACCGCTGACAGATTCCAGCCAGTGCCGGGTTTGCGGGTTGTACCAACCCTGTTCGGCGTCACGACACAGATCACCAAGGACTGCGCCGGCTTCCACGGAGGCGAGTTGATCCTTGTCTCCGAGCAGCACCAGTCGCGCATGGGCCGGTAACGCGTCGAGCAGGTTGGCCATCATTTCCAGGTCGATCATCGAAGCTTCATCGACCACCAGCACGTCCAGCGGCAAGCGGTTGCCGGCGTGGTGACGGAAGTGTCGCGTCCCGGGACGACTGCCGAGCAAGCGGTGCACGGTGGTCACGTCGCAAGGGATTTTCGCGCGCACCTCTTCGGCAACTTTCAGCGATTGCACTTGCTGACTGATGGACTCGGTCAATCGCGCCGCCGCTTTGCCTGTCGGTGCCGCGAGACGAATGCGCAGCGGGTGACCAGCCTCCACCGCCGGTGCTTGAAGCAGTGCGAGCAGGCGTACCACCGTCGTCGTTTTGCCGGTACCCGGACCGCCAGTGACAATGCTGAAAGCGCTGCGGGTAGCGAGGGCGCAGGCGAGTTTCTGCCAGTCGATCACTTCACCGGAGCCGGCCGATCCGAACAATTCGTTCAACCGCTGCGGCAGATCCACCGGGGTTGCCTCGGTTTGTGCCAGACGCTGGCGCAACGCCGCATCGATGCGCCGTTCGTAAGCCCAGTAACGTCGCAGGTACAGACGTTTGCCGGCCAACACCAACGGCCGCTGTTGCGCCACTTCACGGGTATCGGCCGCCAGCGCGACCAGACCACTGGCGGCCAGCGCCTTGCACCAATGCACGCCGTCGAGCGCCTCAAGCAATTGCGAGGGCAGCAATAACACGCCGCCTTGCACGTCGCCTTCGGGCGGCAACGACAGGGCAAAATCCGGGGCTTTGAGCGTTTCGAACAGATCCAGGCACACGTGGCCGTGACCAAGTTGGTGACTGGTCAGTGCGGCGGCGAGCAACACCAACGGATCGGTGCCCGGCTCAAGCTCGTGCAAAAATGCGACGAATGCCTTGTCCAGTGCACGCAGCCAGCCCCGCTCGACCCAGCGGGTGAGCAACAGCAGCAAATCGTCGGCGCTGGTCAGCGGTGCAAGTCTCGACAGGCTGTCGGCCGCCAACGGGGTCGGCAACAAATCAGCAAAAGTGCGGCTCATAGCAGGACTCCCTGTTCCCATGCGGGTTCGGCCTTGGGTTCGGGTTTGCCCTGGAACATCCGGTCCAGCCGTTCGATCAACTCGCGCGGCGGGCGTGCAAAGTACACGCCGTGACTGTCTGCTCGGGTGCCACGCAGGAACATATATAGCGCGCCACCGATGTGCCGGTCGTAATCATAATCCGGCAATCGTGCCTTGAGCTGGCGATGCAATGCCAACAGATACAACACATATTGCAGGTCATAGCGATTGTCGAGGATCGACTGTTCCATGGCTTGCTCGGTGTACGCCAGATCATCCACGCCCAGCCAATTGGATTTATAGTCGGCCACGTAATAACGGCCGTTGTGTTCAAAGGTCAGGTCGATGAAACCTTTGAACATGCCGTTGAGTTGCACCGGTTCTGCCGCCACCCGAGCGACGCCATTGTGCGTGTATTGACGCACCAGTTCGTCGAGCTTGAGTACATCGACTTTATGGCTGGCGAACCAGAATTCCATCTCGACGCGGTATTGCTTGAGCTGCTCGAGAATCACCGGCGGCTGCCCGCCAGCAATCGGCAATGGCGACTTGAGCAGATGCTGCAGCCAGTCACTGAGGGTGACGATCCAGCCTTCCCAGCCACGCAAATTGCAGCGGCGACCAATCGCATCTTCCAGCGCCGCGCGAGAAACCGCGAAGCCATCGTCGCCGGCCCACTCCAGTAAACCGTGGAGAAACGTGCCCGGATTGGGGCCTCGGGGGAAGCGGTGGATATCGGCGCCACCGGCAATGATTTCCCGTGGCGCGTCCGGGTCGAGGCGCTCGTCATCGAACAGCTTTTGCGCTTGCGGACTGTCGGGGGCTTCATCGCTGCCAACACTCAACACATCGCTGATGCGCAGCGCGCTGTAGGACGCGATCCACCAGTTTTCGCTGGCCTTGCGCTTGGGCAATAGCGTGGCGCTGAGGATGGCTTCGTTACGCGGCGGCTGGTATTGCTCAGCCGTGGGCTGCGGCATTTCTGCGATGCTGATTGCCGGGCAGTCCTGCTGCAGGTCTCGCAGCCAACGGTCGAGCCCGCTGGATTCGCCCAGAGACGCACCACCGCCGAGCAAATAACCCAGCGCAGAAAGGTGCAGCACCGAGCTGTTATTATTGCCGCGCTTGAGATCCGTCACGCCCAACCAGCAGGCATGTTGCGCGCGGGTCAGGGCGACATACAGCAAGCGCAGATCCTCGGCGAGGCGCTCTTCATCCGCTTGCGCAATCAATTCGGCGGTTGGCTTGAGGCTCACCTGGGCCTTGCCCGAAGCGTCGTGGTAATGCAGCGGCAACCGACTGCCATCGACCGGTTTTGCCGAGCAGATGAATGGCAGGAACACCAGTGGATACTCAAGCCCTTTCGACTTGTGGATGGTCACCACCTTGACCAGTTGCTCGTCGCTTTCCAGGCGCAGGATCTGCTCCTCACCCGCCTGCCCCGACAATGCCAGAAGCTCGGCCAGGTGGCGGATCAGCGCCTGTTCGCCATCGAGTTCCGCGGCGGCTTGCTGCATCAGTTCCGAGAGGTGCAAAAGATTGGTCAGCACCCGCTCGCCATCGCTGCGCGTCATCAAGGTCTGCGGCAAATGGAAGTCGTGCAACAGACGTCGGAGCATCGGCAACACGCCTTGCTTGCGCCACAGTTCGCGATAGCCGCGAAATTGCATGACACGGGTTTCCCAGACCAGTTCGTCCTGGTTCAGCCGCTCCAGTTCAACCAGTGGCAGGTTCAGGGTGATGCAGGCGAGCGCGGCTTTCAGCGAACGTTCGACATCCGGTTCGGCGCAGGCCTTTAGCCACGCCAACAGGTCGTGGGCCTCCTGAGCGGCGAACACCGAGTCCTTGTCCGACAGATACACGCTGCGCACACCACGACTGGCGAGTTCACCGCGCACGGCCTGGGCTTCTTTACCGTCGCGCACGAGGATCGCGATATCCGAGGGGCGCAGGCCTCTGAAGTCCTTACCGTCCTGAGTGAATCCCGCACTGGCGCTTTGTCCGCCATTGAGCAGCGCAGTGATTTCGCTGGCACAGGCCGCCGCCAATTGTTGCCGATAGACTGCGCCTGACAAAGGCTGATCACTGGGCAATAACCAGACATTCAGTGCTGCGACGTCTTGCCCGGCAACCTGCAGTTTCTCCTTGCGGCCCTGAGACTCGACAGGGAGAAACGGCACCGGGTTATCACCATTTTTTTCCCGGAACAAAAACGCGCCGCGTCCCTGCTCGCGGGATTCGGCGCGTTCGAATACATGGTTGACCGCATTGACCATGCCGTGACTGGAGCGGAAGTTGGTGCCGAGCGTATGCAAGCGGCCGCTGGTGGCCTGACGCGCGCGCAAATAGGTGTAGATGTCCGCACCGCGAAAGGCATAGATCGCCTGCTTGGGATCGCCGATCAGAAACAGCCCGGTGTCTGGATTGTTGTCTTCGATCCGATAGATCGTCTCGAAAATCCGGTACTGCACCGGATCGGTGTCCTGGAATTCGTCGATCAGCGCGACCGGGAATTGCTCGCGAATCAGAATCGCAAGACGCTCGCCCCCCTCCGATTGCAGGGCAGCATCCAGACGCAAAAGCATGTCGTCGAAGCCCATTTCGGCGCGCCGGCGTTTTTCTTCTTCAAAGCGCGCACCGACCCATTTGGCGGCATGTTGCAAGACCGCGGCGTCGGGGGTCGGCAATGCATCGAGACTGGATTTCAGTCCGGGCATGGCGTCCAGCCCGGGATGACTCGGGGCCTGGCCCTTCCAGGCTTCAGCCATGCCGTCGGGAGTCAGTCGAGTGAAGCCGGTGCCGATGTCCAGTTGCTCCATGGCCTCGTCTTCGGCCCAGGCCTTGAGCTTCTCGAACCACGGTTCAAAGTAGCGAGCCTGCATCTTGCGACCATCGACGGCCTTGCTGGCGACACCTTGATGACAGATGGCGAGCAACTCGTCTGCCCATTGGCGCCACGGCATTTTCAGTTCGATCAATGCCGCGCGGCGCTCTTGCAGGCACTCTTCGATAAGCTCAGCGGGCGCCTTGCCTTCATCGCTGTCGCGCTCACTCGCGAACAAGCCGCGGACACGCGGCAACAATGCCGCTGGACCGCCCCAGTTGCTGCGCACCCAATTGAGCGCATCACCCTGCATCGGGTAGCAGAACAGCCGCCAGTAATCGCGTAACACTTCGCCAAGCAGATCGCTGTGATCGGTTTCCAGGGATTGGGTGAACAGGCTGCCGCTGTCGAACGCATGCTCGCGCAGCATGCGCTGACACCAACTGTGGATAGTCGAAACGGCCGCTTCGTCCATCCATTGCGCGGCGATATCCAGACGGTTGGCGCAACCGGGCCATTGCTGCGGATCGAATTGATCGCGCAGTTCGGCGATCAGCCCGTCAGGGGCCGGCATCTCGTCACGAAAGAATCGCGCAGCCTCGGCCAGTCGCGTGCGGATCCGCTCGCGCAGTTCTTTGGTCGCAGCGTCGGTGAACGTCACCACGAGAATTTGCGGCGGCAGCAGTTCTCGACCGAAGCTGCTGGCTTCACCGCCGTGCCCAAGAATCAGGCGCAGATAAAGTGCAGAAATAGTAAAGGTCTTGCCGGTACCGGCACTGGCTTCGATCAACTGGCTGCCACGTAGCGGGAATGCCAGGGCGAGGGGTGTCTTCGTACTCATGCGCGCACCCCTTCACTGGATAATGAGCGCCAAGGCGCTTCCTGCAATGGACGGTACAGGGCGTCGCACCAACCGGAGAATGTTTCGTCCTCAAGCAATGCATCGAAGTCGGCATATTGCCGGGACAACGCCGGACTTTCGCGGCGCTCGCCCTCACTGGTCTGGCCATCACCTTCATAGGCTTTACGTGCGGCCGCTTCAGCCTTGAGCGGGTCGGTCTGGGACAGCCAGGCGAAGGCGGTTTTGACGGCGATCGGTAACGGCTGGCGCATGCCGGCCTGCCAGGCGAGCAGCAGATCGCCAAGGAAACGCAACGCTCGGTCCTGCTCCATCGGCTCAAGCAGCAAGGTGTCGTCACTGGCGACCAACGCGGTGGTCAGTGACAACCCGCTGGCGCAGGCAACAAGATGATTGACCCAGGGTTTGCTCAGTCGATGCCATTTGCGGCTTTTGATCGAGCCGATGCTGTTGGGAATGGTCGTGACCGACAACACCCCACCATCGCTGCGCTGATGCAGACCCGAGAGCCAGCCTTCCAGGCGCAAACCCTGCAAATCGAGGCTGATCGGGATCGCACTGGTCAGCGGTGTCGGCCACAACGTCAGTAGTTGTTGATAACGCTGCAACAGGTCCGGCAGCGGTTCGATCAGTTCTCGCTGTAAACATTCGCCGAAGCCAGCCATCGGCAACAGTCCACTGTTTTGCAGGCGGCGGGCTTGAACCTCGAGGGCTTGGTCGATGTTGTCCGGTTGCCTCAGCGCAGCTTCGAGCAGGCTGTCGCTGAGCATGTAACGCTGCAACGCGTCGAGCACGAAAGGCTCTTCATCGGCCAACGGCGCTTCGGCGGCTTCGAAATACACCTTGAGTCGCTGCGTGAAGAAGTGCCGCACCGGGTTACGCAGAAAGTCCTGCAGGAGAGCAAGGCTCAGCGGTTCTTCCTGAATGAAAGGCGTGAGCAATTCCGCGCTGTTTTGTGGCGCTGGCTGTTGATGCAGCACCTGCCATTCACTGGCGTAGCTGAACAGTTGATCGCCTTCATGGAAATAGCGCGCGCTGAACGGTTGCAACGGATGCTCCTCGGTCATGGCGCTCAACAAATCCTGAGTTTCATCGAACAGCCGCCAGCCGCTGGCGAGGTGATCGCGCAACTGGCCGATCAGCACCGAAGCCGGGCGCTCGCTGTTGTCACGAATACTGCGGCCGACCCAGCTGATATAGAGCTGATTGCGCGCAGACAGTAGCGCCTCGAGCAGCAGATAGCGGTCATCTTCGCGCCGGGAACGGTCGCCCGGTCGGTAATCGCTGCCCATCAGATCGAAGTCCAACGGTGGTTGCGCGCGGGGGTAGTCGCCGTCATTCATGCCCAGCAGGCACACCAGTTTGAAAGGGATGGCGCGCATCGGCATCAACGTGCAGAAGTTCACCGCCCCGGCGAGAAAGCGTTGCGACAAACGGCCCTGATCGAGGCCCGCGAGCCAGGCTTCACGCACCACAGTCAGTGGCAGCTCATCCACCAGAGCCACTGCATCGCAGGTCTCCAACCAGGTTTCGCGAAGCTCTTCAAGTTGGGTCAGCAAATAATCGTCGTGTTCATTGCTGGCTTTGAAGAACAGCTGCATGAGCGCTTGCAATCGACGGCCCCACTCTTTCGGTTGCGCCGATTGCATGAGCTCCTGATGGGCGAGTTCCAGTGCATCGAGCAACGCCACCAGCGGCCCGATCAATGCGGCATCCAGGCCACCGATTTCATCATACGGTTCGATACCCGCGCAGGCATTTGCGCTGCCAACGGCGTAACCGAGCAACATCCGCCGCAAACCGAAATGCCAGCTGTTCTGCTCCAGCTCATCAGGCAAGCCGAGCCCTGCGCGTTGCTCGGCGTTCATGCCCCAACGGACACCTGCGCCTTCGATCCAGCGGTGCAGTGTCGGCAAGTCGCGCTCTTCGACGCCGAAGCGCGCACGCAAAGCAGGAACATCGAGCAGGTCGAGAATCTCACTGACCGGAAAACGGCTGTCCGGCAGTTTCAGCAAATGCTCGACCGCGATCAGTAGCGGATCGCGGCCACGTTGGCCCTGGTCTGCCAAAGTGAAGGGAATGAAACGCGGATCATACCGGTCGAGTTGGCCGAATACTGCGCGGATATGCGGCGCATAGCTGTCGATGTCCGGCACCATCACGATGACATCGCGAGGACGCAAATCGGGGTTGGCACTGAAGCGGGCCAAGAGCTGGTCGTGAAGGATTTCAACTTCACGCTGAGCGCTGTGGGCAATGTGAAAACGGATCGAATCATCTTTTGTCAGATCAACCGCAGGCCAGTGCTCGCGGGTTTCGTTGAGCGGGCGCAGTTCGAGGATGTCGTCCTGTAGTTGATTGAGCAAATTGTGCGGACGGGTTTCGCTGAACAGGTCGATGCGACCGTCGCGGAACGCTGCACGGTAGCTGTTGGGATCGTCGTAGCTGTCGAGCAGGTTGATGTAGTCGCGACCTTGTTTACCCCATGCAGCCAATAGCGGGTGGGCATGTTGGTGCAACGTGTCAGGGTCGAGGACAACAGGCATTCCGCTCTTGCGCGACTGCCGCTTGTATTGGTGACGCAGCAAGTCCTTGTCGGCGACGATATCGGCCCAGTGGTGACGGCAAGGGTTGTGCACGCAAAGCAGAACCTGGCTGAAACGTGCGAGCCCGGCCAGCGCTTCAAGGACTTGGGCCGGCAACGAAGAAATCCCGAAAACGATCACTCGCGAGGGAAGCCCGGTCGGAGCCTCTGTGAGATTGTTGATGCGCTCGATAAACCGTTGATGAACACCGGCGCGACTCTGTGCCATGCCTTGTTCACCCACGTCATCCAACAATGCACGCCACAATTCGGCTTGCCAGCAACTGGTGGCTGACAGAGGTTTTACTTCCCCCCTGACATTGCGCAACTGGTGCCGCCCTTCAGCCCAATCCTCAAGCCAGTCAGCCCGATACACCTGATATTGGTCGAAGAGATCCGCCAGGCGCTCGGAGAGTTGGTAGCGCTTGCGCAAGTCGGTGTCGTGGGTGAGGAACCGTTGCAGCGGCTCGAAATGCTCGCGGTCGATGACCTGTGGCAGCAGGCGCATGAGACGCCAGGTCAGTGGAGCTTTATCGAGCAGGGATTTGGCCGGGATTTGTTCTCGGCCCAGAACCATTCGGTAGAGCTGCCACATAAAACTGCCGGGCAGTTGCACATCAATCGCTGCGGCAATACCGCAGCCGCCGAGATCGTCCTCTTCGGGGTCTTCCGCCAAAGCCAATTTAAGCCATTGGGCGATTCCGTTGCTTTGCACCAGGGCAATTTCGTTTTCCAAAGGCGCCAGTGGATAGCGTCGCATGATGCTGATCACAAGGCTGCGCAGTTCGTCCAGGCTGTTGCTCTGAACCACCATGAATGCAGCGTTGAGGGACTGGGCGTCCGGCATAAAGGCTTCCTTGGAAAAGTACAAAAGCTAGGGCAGAACCTTAGCATTGTCGGCAGGTTGTGACAGCCGGACGACGTCCGTGAATGCTGTAAGAACTTTCCTGCGGGCAAAACAAAACCCCAACTGCTTTCGCAATTGGGGTTTCGGAATTTAATCTTGACGATGACCTACTCTCACATGGGGAAACCCCACACTACCATCGGCGATGCATCGTTTCACTGCTGAGTTCGGGATGGGATCAGGTGGTTCCAACGCTCTATGGTCGTCAAGAAATTCGGGTACTGAGTCGTGGCCGGACGGCCTCGCTTCAGCAAATTGGGTATGTGATAGCTTTCGGTGTTTGTGAACATCGAACTTTCGGTTCGTTTCGTCTTCACACACCGCAATCTGGTCTCTCTCGCTTTTCAGCTTGGAGCATGCAAATTGCTTGGGTGTTATATGGTCAAGCCTCACGGGCAATTAGTATTGGTTAGCTCAACGCCTCACAGCGCTTACACACCCAACCTATCAACGTCGTAGTCTTCGACGGCCCTTCAGGGAACTCAAGGTTCCAGTGAGATCTCATCTTGAGGCAAGTTTCCCGCTTAGATGCTTTCAGCGGTTATCTTTCCCGAACATAGCTACCCGGCAATGCCACTGGCGTGACAACCGGAACACCAGAGGTTCGTCCACTCCGGTCCTCTCGTACTAGGAGCAGCCCCTCTCAAATCTCAAACGTCCACGGCAGATAGGGACCGAACTGTCTCACGACGTTCTAAACCCAGCTCGCGTACCACTTTAAATGGCGAACAGCCATACCCTTGGGACCGGCTTCAGCCCCAGGATGTGATGAGCCGACATCGAGGTGCCAAACACCGCCGTCGATATGAACTCTTGGGCGGTATCAGCCTGTTATCCCCGGAGTACCTTTTATCCGTTGAGCGATGGCCCTTCCATACAGAACCACCGGATCACTAAGACCTACTTTCGTACCTGCTCGACGTGTCTGTCTCGCAGTCAAGCGCGCTTTTGCCTTTATACTCTACGACCGATTTCCGACCGGTCTGAGCGCACCTTCGTACTCCTCCGTTACTCTTTAGGAGGAGACCGCCCCAGTCAAACTACCCACCATACACTGTCCTCGATCCGGATAACGGACCTGAGTTAGAACCTCAAAGTTGCCAGGGTGGTATTTCAAGGTTGGCTCCACGCGAACTGGCGTCCACGCTTCAAAGCCTCCCACCTATCCTACACAAGCAAATTCAAAGTCCAGTGCAAAGCTATAGTAAAGGTTCACGGGGTCTTTCCGTCTAGCCGCGGATACACTGCATCTTCACAGCGATTTCAATTTCACTGAGTCTCGGGTGGAGACAGCGCCGCCATCGTTACGCCATTCGTGCAGGTCGGAACTTACCCGACAAGGAATTTCGCTACCTTAGGACCGTTATAGTTACGGCCGCCGTTTACCGGGGCTTCGATCAAGAGCTTCGCGTTAGCTAACCCCATCAATTAACCTTCCGGCACCGGGCAGGCGTCACACCCTATACGTCCACTTTCGTGTTTGCAGAGTGCTGTGTTTTTAATAAACAGTCGCAGCGGCCTGGTATCTTCGACCGGCATGAGCTTACGGAGCAAGTCCTTCACCCTCACCGGCGCACCTTCTCCCGAAGTTACGGTGCCATTTTGCCTAGTTCCTTCACCCGAGTTCTCTCAAGCGCCTTGGTATTCTCTACCCAACCACCTGTGTCGGTTTGGGGTACGGTTCCTGGTTACCTGAAGCTTAGAAGCTTTTCTTGGAAGCATGGCATCAACCACTTCGTGTTCTAAAAGAACACTCGTCATCAGCTCTCGGCCTTAGAATCCCGGATTTACCTAAGATTCCAGCCTACCACCTTAAACTTGGACAACCAACGCCAAGCTGGCCTAGCCTTCTCCGTCCCTCCATCGCAATAACCAGAAGTACAGG
>NZ_CP027218.1:360000-1052500 GCF_004124275.1 Pseudomonas sp. DTU12.3 | reverse complement strand
CAGCTGAGCGATCAGCAGTGTCGAGCTTGGATCACGCTCGGATGGCTTGAGGATGAAGCAGTTGCCGCAGACGATCGCCAGTGGGTACATCCACAGCGGCACCATGGCCGGGAAGTTGAACGGGGTGATACCGGCGACGATGCCCAGCGGCTGGAAGTCCGACCATGCGTCGATGTTCGGGCCGACGTTGCGGCTGTACTCGCCCTTGAGGATTTCCGGAGCGGCGCAAGCGAACTCGACGTTCTCGATGCCGCGCTTCAGTTCACCGGCAGCGTCTTCGAGGGTCTTGCCGTGTTCTTCGCTGATCAGTTGCGAGATGCGTGCTTCGTTCTGCTCGAGCAGTTGCTTGAAGCGGAACATCACCTGGGCACGTTTGGCCGGTGGCGTGTTGCGCCAGGCCGGGAACGCAGCCTTGGCGGCATCGATGGCTTTCTGGATGGTTTCGCGGGTGGCCAATGGCAGCTTGTGGATAGCCTGACCGGTAGACGGGTTGAACACATCAACCGCGCGACCATTCTCGGTCACCAGTTCGCCATTGATCAAATGCGGGATAACGCTCATCGAAAACTCCTGAATTCTTGTCCACGGGCACCCGGTTAAGGAGTGCCCGTTTTTGTAGGTATATATAGAAGGAAAAATCAGTCGAGCTTGTTCAGCACTTCGCCGACCGCGTCGAACAGACGATCAAGGTCTTGCGGCTTGCTGTTGAAGGTTGGGCCGAACTGCAGGGTGTCGCCGCCGAAACGTACGTAGAACCCGGCTTTCCACAGAGCCATGCCCGCTTCGAACGGACGCACGATGGCGTCGCCGTCACGACCGGCAATCTGGATCGCACCGGCCAGGCCGAAGTTACGGATGTCGATAACGTGCTTGGAGCCTTTCAGACCATGCAGCGCGTTTTCGAAATGCGGCGCGACTTCAGCGACGCTCTGCACCAGGTTTTCTTTTTGCAGCAGGTCGAGTGCTGCCAGGCCAGCGGCGCAAGCCACCGGGTGCGCCGAATAGGTGTAGCCGTGCGGGAATTCCACGGCGTACTCCGGGGTCGGCTGATTCATGAAGGTCTGATAGATCTCGGAGCTGGCAATCACCGCGCCCATCGGGATCGCGCCGTTGGTGACTTGCTTGGCGATGCACATCAGGTCCGGTGTGACGCCAAAGGTGTCGGCGCCGAACATATTGCCGGTACGACCGAAACCAGTGATCACTTCGTCGAACACCAGCAGGATGTTGTGCTGATCGCAGATTTCGCGCAGGCGCTTCAGGTAACCCTGTGGCGGCACCAGCACGCCAGCGGAACCAGCCATAGGCTCAACGAATACCGCGGCGATGTTCGAAGCATCGTGCAACTCGATCAGCTTCAACAGCTCATCGGCCAAAGCGATACCGCCCTGCTCCGGCATGCCACGGGAGAACGCATTGCACGCCAGCAGCGTGTGCGGCAGGTGATCGACGTCCATCATCGACTGACCGAACAGCTTGCGGTTGCCATTGACGCCGCCGAGGCTGGTGCCGGCGATGTTCACGCCGTGGTAACCACGGGCACGGCCGATCATTTTGGTTTTGGTCGCCTGCCCCTTCAGGCGCCAGTAGGCACGCACCATTTTCACCGCGGTGTCGGCGCACTCGGAACCCGAGTCGGTGAAGAACACGTGGTTGAGGTTGCCCGGGGTCAGCTCGGTGATCTTCTCGGCCAGCTGGAACGACAACGGGTGGCCGTACTGGAAGCCCGGCGAGTAATCGAGGGTGCCCAACTGCTTGGAGACCGCTTCCTGAATTTCCTTGCGGGTGTGACCAGCGCCGCAGGTCCACAGACCAGACAGCGAGTCGTATACCCGGCGGCCCTTGTCGTCGATCAGCCAGCTGCCTTCGGCGCCAACGATCAAACGCGGATCGCGCTGGAAGTTACGGTTGGCGGTGTACGGCATCCAGTGCGCGTCCAGCTTGAGTTGGCTGGCCAGTGGCGACTGAGCGTTTTCAGGCATGTTCATCGGGCAAAACCTCGCAGGGCATAAGCGTCAGGGAGATAAAAAGCGTTGTTGCAGCTAAATTGCCACGGCGATAAAGTCGGTGAAATTCAACTCTTCTAACCTTCAGTTAGATCTCTGCTAAACATTGAGAGTAAAAACATGAGCAGCCGCCGCCCCGATCCGCTGGCCCAGGTGAGTGATTTTGATATTCGCCTGCTGCGGATTTTTCGCAGTGTGGTCGAGTGCGGTGGCTTCTCGGCGGCGGAGACTGTGCTGGGCATCGGTCGCTCGGCGATCAGCCAACAAATGAGCGATCTGGAGCAGCGCCTCGGTCTGCGATTGTGCCAACGCGGTCGTGCGGGGTTTTCGCTGACCGAGGAAGGTCGCGAGGTCTATCAATCGGCGTTGCAGCTATTAAGTGCGCTGGAAAGTTTCCGCACCGAGGTCAACGGCCTGCACCAGCATTTGCGCGGTGAGCTGATCATTGGCCTGACCGACAACCTCGTCACCCTCCCCCACATGCGCATCACCCACGCCCTCGCGCAGTTGAAGGAGCGCGGGCCGGATGTGCAGATTCAGATTCGCATGATTGCGCCGAACGAAGTCGAGCAAGGTGTGCTCGACGGCCGCCTGCATGTCGGCGTGGTGCCGCAGGCCAGTGCGTTGTCGGGACTGGAATATCAGCCGCTGTACAGCGAACGTTCACTGCTTTATTGCGCGGTGGGTCATCCGCTGTTTTACGTTGATGACAAGCAACTGGATGACGAACGCCTGAACAGTCAGGACGCGATTGCGCCGACGTTTCGTTTGCCGGCGGATATTCAGGCGCATTACCAGGCACTCAATTGCACGGCCAGTGCTTCTGACCGTGAGGGCATGGCGTTTTTGATTTTGACCGGGCGTTACATTGGGTATCTACCGGATCATTACGCCAGTCTTTGGGTGCAGCAGGGGCGTTTGCGTGCTTTGAAAGCAGGAACGCGGTTTTACGATTTAAGTCTGGCATCGGTCACGCGCAAGGGGCGGCGCCCTCATTTGGTGCTGGAGAGCTTTTTGGAGAGTTTGGCGGCGACGCGTTGATAATGCGCGCGACGTTGGTTAGGTACAGCAAGATCAAGGGATCGCAGCCTTCGGCAGCTCCTACAGGGGGGATAAGTTGAGCAAGTGGACAGGTTTTTGCAGAGGGGGAATTACTTCGTTCCTTTGATAAGAAGCCTTAAGCCATGCAGCCAGATTCCGCACCGTCCAGCGACTTGATCTACGGCCTCAACGACCGCCCCAAACCACTCGCCGCCACCCTTGCCGCGCTGCAACACGTGCTCGCCAGTTTCGTCGGCATCATCACCCCGCCGCTGGTGATTGGTTCGGCGCTGGGGCTGACCGCGTATTTACCGTATCTGATCAGCATGGCCTTGATGGTTTCGGGCGTCGGCACGTTTATTCAGGCGCGGCGGCCGTTCGGGATTGGCGCCGGGATGATCTGTCTGCAAGGCACCAGTTTCGCCTTTCTCGGTGCGGTGCTGTCGGCGGGTTTTCTGGTCAAGCAACGTGGCGGTAGCCCGGAAGACATTCTGGCGATGATTTTCGGTGTGTGTTTCTTCGGCGCGATCGTGCAGATCGTCCTCAGCCGCTTCATTGGTCAATTGCGTCGAGTTGTTACGCCGCTGGTGACCGGGATCGTTATCACCCTGATTGGCATCAGCCTGATCAAAGTTGGCATCACTGATTTGGGCGGCGGTTTCAATGCGCCGGACTTTGGTGCGCCGGGCAATCTGGCGCTGGGCGTGTTCGTGCTGCTGACGATCATTCTGCTCAACCGATCCAATACGCCGTGGGTGCGCTTGTCGGCGATCATTATCGGTTTGGTGCTCGGCAGTCTGGCCGCGTGGTTCAGTGGGAAACTGGTGCCGCAGCCATTGCCTGACTTGCCGCTGGTGAGTTTTCCTACGCCGTTCAAGTTCGGATTCAGCTTCGACTGGACGGCTTTCCTGCCGGTCGCGCTGATTTATCTGATCAGCACCATCGAAACCGTCGGTGACCTTACTGCCAACTGCATGCTCGCCCGTCAACCTATCAGCGGCCCTTCCTATATAAGCCGCCTGCGCGGTGGCGTGCTCGGCGATGGCGTGAGCTGCATGATCGCCGCGACCTTCAGCGCTTTCCCCAACACCACGTTTGCGCAGAACAACGGCGTGATCCAGTTGACCGGCGTCGCCAGCCGCTATGTCGGGCTGTACATCGGCGCGATCCTGTTTTGTCTCGGCTTGTTTCCGATGATCGGCGCGGTGCTGCAACAGATTCCGAAACCGGTACTCGGCGGCGCGACTCTGGTGATGTTCGGCGCGGTGGCTGCGGCCGGGGTGCGCATCCTCGCGCAGTCGTCGCTGGATCGGCGCAGCATGTTGATCATCGCCACTTCGTTCGGCGTTGGTCTGGGCATCGCCGCGCAACCGAACCTGCTGCACCTGCTGCCGAAACTGGTGCAAAACCTGTTCGACTCGGCGATTACCAGCGGTGGCCTGACCGCAATCATCCTGTGCCTGCTGCTGCCGGAGTCGAAAACCGAAGCCACTGAAGCGCACGCGCCGCTGAACAAGATCGAACAGGCGTAACGGTTTTATCGCTCAAACACTTGTCGGATGCCTGTGGGTGCGCTATCAACGCAACTGGTTGCACCCACAGACAAACCCGGAAGTGCCTATGACCTTTGAAGTCCCAGCCCATGGCGGCAAACCCGCCAGCCGCATTCGTCAAAAGAACGAAGAGACCATCCTCAAAGCTGCCGAAGACGAGTTCGCCCGCCACGGGTACAAAGGCACCAGCATGAACACCATCGCGCAGAATGCCGGGTTGCCCAAGGCGAACCTGCATTACTACTTCACCAACAAACTCGGTTTGTACGTGGCGGTGCTGAGCAACATCATCGAGCTGTGGGACAGCACCTTCAACACACTCACCGCCGAGGACGATCCGGCCGAAGCGCTGACCCGCTACATCCGCGCCAAGATGGAATTCTCCCGTCGTCAGCCGCAAGCCTCGCGGATCTTCGCGATGGAAGTGATCAGCGGCGGCGAATGCCTCACCGAATATTTCAATCAGGATTACCGCGCCTGGTTCACCGGCCGCGCGGCAGTGTTTCAAGCGTGGATCGATGCGGGCAAAATGGATCCGGTTGATCCGGTGCACCTGATCTTCCTGTTGTGGGGCAGCACCCAGCATTACGCCGATTTCGCCACGCAGATCTGTCGTGTCAGCGGTCGCAGCAAGTTGACCAAACAGGACATGGAAGACGCCGGCAACAACCTGATCCGCATCATTCTCAAAGGCTGCGGCCTCACTCCTTCTCTATAAGACGTTTATGCCTTTCACCCTTAGCGGTTTTTGCGAGTACCGCGAAGAGATTCGCAAAAGCCGCTTTATCACTTTCGCCACGCCGATCGGCAGCCCTGCCGATGCGCAGGCGTTCTTCGAACAGCACAGCGATCTGAACGCCTCGCACAATTGCTGGGCGTGGAAACTCGGCGATCAATACCGCAGCAATGACGATGGCGAACCGGGTGGTACTGCTGGGCGACCGATATTGGCGGCGATTGAAGCGCAGGATTGCGATCAGGTCGCGGTGCTGGTGATTCGTTGGTACGGCGGGATTCAACTGGGGACTGGCGGGTTGGCCCGCGCGTATGGCGGCGGGGCGAACAAGTGTTTGCAGACGGCGGTGAAGGTTGAGTTGATCAGCCGGGTGCCGGTGAGTTGCGCTTGCGGGTTTGCCGAGTTGGCGCTGGTGAAGTTGCGGGTGGCGGATCTGGGTGGGTTGGTCGTGGAGGAGAATTTTACGGCGAATGGCGTTGAGTTGAAGTTGGCGGTGGGTGAGGCGCAGATTGCGGTGTTGCAGGGGCAGTTGGCGGATTTGAGTCGTGGGCGGATTTTGTTGGAGCGGTGAAGCAAGGTCAAAAGATCGCAGCGTGCCGCAGCTCCTACACAGGGGTGCGATGTTTTGGGGCGGATGCGAATTTGCTTATTCCACAGACTTGCCCACATCTGCTGTGCACCCGACTGTGGATAACCTGAGTACATTCCGCTGTAACCCTTCTGTCACGTGGCTTTGCGCGGTTTGTTCACTTTTCGTTCAATTCACCCGACGAACTGAAAATATCACGAAGAAACAATCAGTTAGATCCGTTTATCACCATTGGAAGAAAGCACCGCAGTGCTTATGCCCGTGCTTGCGGCTTGCGCACAAAAACTGTGGAGCAACCTGTGGATAACCCGTTCATGACCGGCTCAGTCGCAGGTGCTGCCTAGCCCCCACGCAGTTGCTCGTTTTTTGATCAGTTAATCACGGGCAAAACCGGAGCCCGATCAACGGCTTTGCGCTGATTTGGTGCCATGGGTGCAGGTGAAACCATGCCGAAGCTCTGCACCAAGCGCTCGCAAGCGCCGTGTGTGCTGGTTCCTGACTCAATGGCCAGGAAATTGCTTTATCCACAGGCACAACTCCAAGCAAGTCGAGCCTGTCATGCCCATCGCTCCTTCTATCCCGCGCCTGCAACTGCGCCAGATCAGCAAACGCTACCCCGGTTGTTTGGCCAACGACGCCATCGACCTGAGCATCGCGCCCGGAGAAATCCACGCCCTGCTCGGTGAAAACGGCGCGGGCAAAAGTACCTTGATGAAGATCATCTACGGCGTGATCCAGGCCGATTCGGGCGAGATGCTCTGGCAAGGTCAACGGGTCAATATGCGCAATCCAGCGCAAGCGCGGCAGTTGGGCATCGGCATGGTATTCCAGCATTTCTCGCTGTTCGAAACCCTCAGCGTCGCGCAGAACATTGCGCTGGCGATGGGCGCGGCGGCCGGCACACCGAAACAACTGGAGCCGAAGATTCGTGAAGTGTCGCGCCGTTATGGCATGGCGCTGGAGCCGGAGCGACTTGTCCACAGCCTGTCGATCGGCGAGCGGCAACGGGTCGAGATCATTCGCTGCCTGATGCAGGACATTCGCCTGCTGATCCTCGATGAGCCAACTTCGGTGCTGACACCGCAGGAGGCCGACGAATTGTTCATCACCCTGCGCCGTCTCGCCGCCGAGGGCTGCAGCATTTTGTTCATCAGCCACAAACTCGGCGAGGTTCGGGCGTTGTGTCATAGCGCGACGGTTCTGCGCGGAGGACGGGTGGCCGGACATTGCCTGCCGGCCGAGTGCTCGGATCAGCAACTGGCGCAGATGATGGTCGGCGAAGCGGCGACGTTGATCGGTGATTATCCGAAGGTCAGCGGCGCCGCGGTGTTTTTGCAGGTAACGGGATTGAGCTGGCACAACCCGGATCCGTTCGGCTGCTCGCTGACTGACCTCAATGTGCAGGTGCGCAGCGGTGAAATCGTCGGCATTGCCGGCGTCGCGGGCAATGGTCAGGATGAGCTGCTCGCGCTGCTCAGCGGCGAACAAACCTTGCCCCGGGCGGAAGCGGCAACCATTCGATTCGCCGAGCAATACGTCGCCGATCTGCGCCCGGATGCGCGACGCAAACTGGGCCTGGCGTTTGTCCCCGCCGAGCGCCTCGGTCATGGCGCGGTGCCGGAATTGAGTCTGGCGGACAACGCGCTGCTGACTGCTTTCCAACAAGGCTTGGTCAGCCACGGCTTGATCGAGCGCGGCAAAGTCGAAGCCCTCGCCTGTCAGATCATTCAGCGCTTCGGCGTAAAAACCCCGGGTACGCAAACCGCCGCGCGCAGCCTGTCCGGCGGCAACCTGCAGAAATTCATTCTCGGCCGGGAAATCCTTCAGCAGCCAAAACTGTTGATCGCCGCGCACCCGACCTGGGGCGTCGACGTCGGTGCCGCCGCGACCATCCACCGTGCGCTGATCGCGTTGCGCGATGCCGGCGCGGCGATTCTGGTGATTTCCGAAGATCTCGACGAACTGTTCCAGATCAGCGACCGCCTCGGCGCGTTGTGTGGTGGACGCCTGTCAGCGCTGCACAACACCACCGATACGCAGCTCAGCGACGTCGGCGGCTGGATGGCCGGTCAGTTCGACAACCCACCTTTTGCCGCCACGGTTTAACGGAGTTTCAAACATGCTGCTTTCCCTCGAACCCCGTGGCCAGCAATCGCGCTTGATGCTGTGGTGCTCGCCGTTATTGGCGGCGGTACTGACACTTGGTTGCGGCTCGCTGTTGTTTATCGTCCTCGGGCATGACCCGCTGCAAACTTTGCATACGCTGCTGATCGCGCCGGTCAGCGATTTGTATGGCGTCTCCGAATTACTGGTCAAGGCGTTGCCGATTCTGCTTTGCGCGCTGGGCTTAGCCGTGGCGTATCAGGCGCGAATCTGGAACATCGGCGCCGAAGGTCAATTGCTCCTCGGCGCGCTCGCCGGCAGTGCCCTGGCGGTGAACATCATCGACATGCAGAGCCGTTGGGCGCTGGTGTTGATTCTGCTCACCGGCACCCTCGCCGGCGCGGCGTGGGCCGGGCTGACTGCGTGGTTGCGCACACGCTTCAACGCCAACGAAATCCTCACCAGCATCATGCTCAATTACATCGCACTGAACCTGCTGCTGTTCTGCGTGCACGGGCCGCTGAAGGATCCGGCCGGATTCAACTTTCCCGAGTCGGCGATGTTCGGTGACGCCAGCCGTATGCCGTTGTTGATGGAGGATGGCCGCGTGCACGCCGGGGTGTATTTCGCCCTGCTCGCACTGGTCGCGGTGTGGGTGTTGCTGCAAAAAAGCTTTGTCGGTTTCCAGATCAAAGTGCTCGGGCTGGACAAGCGTGCGGCGGGGTTTGTCGGCTTTCGCGAGAAGCGTTTGATCTGGCTGGCGCTATTGATCAGCGGCGGCTTGGCGGGGCTTGCGGGTGTCTGCGAAGTGACCGGGCCGATCGGTCAATTGGTGCCGCAGGTTTCGCCGGGTTATGGCTATGCGGCGATCACCGTGGCGTTTCTTGGGCGACTCAATCCGATCGGGATTCTGTTTTCGAGCCTGCTGATGGCGCTGCTGTACATCGGCGGCGAGAGTGCACAAATGACCCTGAATCTGCCGCAGGCGATCACCCAGTTATTCCAGGGAATGATGCTGTTTTTCCTGCTCGCCTGTGACGTGCTGATCCTCTATCGGCCACGCCTGAATTTGCGGTGGGTGAAGCGTACTTCGACTACCGCCGTAACCGCCGGAGCGCTGTGATGGATATCGATCTGTTGAGCAATATTTTCTACGCCATGGTGCGTTGCGGCACGCCGTTGTTGCTGGTGGCGCTGGGTGAGCTGATCTGCGAGAAGAGCGGCGTGCTCAACCTCGGGCAGGAAGGGATGATGCTGTTTGGCGCGGTGATCGGTTTTATCGTTGCGTTCAACAGCGGCAGCCTCTGGCTTGGCGTGGTGCTGGCGATGCTCGCCGGGATGTTGTTGTCGTCGCTGTTTGCCTTGGTGGCGCTGGTGTTCAACGCCAATCAGGTCGCGACCGGGCTGGCCCTGACGATTTTTGGTGTCGGCCTGTCGACCTTTGTCGGCGCGGCTTGGGTGGGGAAACCGTTGACGGGTTTTGAGCCGGTGGCGATTCCTTATCTGAGTGAGATTCCAATGATCGGGCGGATGCTGTTTGCTCAGGATCTGCTGGTGTACCTGTCGTTCGCGCTGTTTGCGCTGGTGGCGTGGGTGATCGTCAAAAGTCGTGTCGGGTTGATCATTCAGGCGGTGGGCGAGAACCCGGATGCGGCCAGTGCGATGGGGCTGCCGGTGTTGACGGTGCGCACATTGGCGGTGCTGTTCGGCGGGGCCATGGCCGGGTTGGCCGGGGCGTATCTGTCGCTGGCGTACACGCCGATGTGGGCGGAAAACATGACCGCCGGGCGTGGTTGGATCGCGTTGGCGCTGGTGGTGTTTGCCAGTTGGCGGGTGTGGCGGTTGTTGCTTGGGGCGTATCTGTTTGGACTCGCCAGCATCCTGCATCTGGTGGCGCAGGGGTTGGGGCTGGCGATTCCATCGAGTTTGCTGGCGATGCTGCCGTATGTGGCGACGATTGTGGTGCTGGTGTTGTTGTCGCGGGATGCGCTGCGTACGCGGTTGTATGCGCCGGTGTCGTTGGGGCAGCCTTGGCAGGCGGGGCATTAATTGTTGTTTGGGCGGGCCTCTTCGCGAGCAAGCCCGCTCCCACAGTTGACCGCATTCCCCTGTGGGAGCGAGCCTGCTCGCGATAGCTTTCGAACAGGCAACACCTGAGCAACGCCCCACGCCAGTTCGAAGACCAGGAAAACCAGCAGAATCGAACTGGCGCCATGCAACAAGGCATACGCTTGCCAAGCCGCAAACAGAAATCTGGCCACCGCGTCATACCGTCCATAAAGCGCCTGCGGATCACGAATCCGCAGCACCGCCCAAACACACACCACCGACCCCAACAGATTCGCCATCAACATGTGCACAGGTTGAAACGCCGGCAGCTCACCCGGCAAGTTCAGTGCGCTCAACAACCCGTGCACAAAAGCAAAACTCCACGGCGTGGCAAACGCTGCCGTAACGACCAAGTCATACCAGGCACTGCCGCGCACCACGTTGCGATACTGCGTTGAAGTCCACATCATCCATGCTCCAGAAATTCAGGGAGCAACCACGGTAAAGCCTGGAGTATGCTCCAGGGTCAACAGCTGTTTTGAGAGCCACTATGCGCATCGGTCAATTAGCCCAGGCCTGCGCCGTCAGTCGTGACACCCTGCGTTTCTATGAGCAGCGCGGGTTGATCGCGGCGCAACGCAGTGCCAACGGTTATCGCGACTATCCGCCGGAGATGGTGCAACTGGTGCTCTATATCAAAACGGCGCAGCGTCTGGGATTTACCCTCGGAGAGATCGGCGATAGCGTCGCGGCATTGTGGAACGCGCCCGATCCGGACAACGCCGTGGCGCAATTGCTGCGCGACAAACTGCAACTGATCGAAACCCGCATGCGCGAACTCGACGTACTGCGTCTGGAGTTGCAACTTCGGCTCGGTCAGGCCTGTCCATTGAATCCATGATCCTCATTCATCAAGGAAGCCCATCATGTCTGCAAAAAACGCACTGATCATCGGCGCCTCCCGGGGCCTGGGCCTCGGTCTGGTGCAAACCCTGCTGGCCGACGGCTGGCAGGTCACCGCCACCGTGCGCAATCCGCAAAACGCCGAGGCGCTGCAAGCACTGGGCAAGGTGCGGATCGAGAAGCTCGACATGGACGACCAGCAGGCGGTGATCGCCCTGAGTCAGCAACTCAAGGGCGAAACGTTTGATCTGCTGTTCGTCAACGCCGGGGTCAAAGGCCCGGCGGATCAGACCCCGGGCGGCGCGACACTGGCTGAGGTCGGTCAGCTGTTTTTCACCAACGCGGTGGCACCGATCAACCTGGCGCAGCGTTTTGTCGGGCAGATTCGTGACGGCAGCGGCGTGCTGGCGTTCATGAGTTCCGGACTGGGCAGCGTGACAGTGGCGGACGCGCCGGAGCTGGCGCTGTACAAGGCCAGCAAAGCTGCTCTGAACTCGATGACCAACAGTTTTGTCACGCAGTTGGGTGAGCAGAAGATGACGGTGTTGTCGCTGCATCCGGGTTGGGTGAAGACCGATATGGGCGGCGAAGGGGCTGACCTTGACGTTGAAACCAGCACCCGTGGGTTAATCGATCAGGTGAATGCGTATACCGGCAAGGGCGGGCATCATTTCATCAACTACAAGGGTGAAACGATTCCCTGGTAAGCCGCAAAATCAAAATCCCCTGAATACCTGCATGACTGGCTAACTGTAGGAGCCGCCGAAGGCTGCGATCTTTTGATCCTGTTTTTTACAATCAAAAGATCGCAGCCTTCGGCAGCTCCTACAGGGTTTGTGCATTTTGGTTGTGTGTTGTCTGGTCGGGTTGGGCTTGCCCGACGCGGCGTTTTGTTTGAAACTGCGCACCTCGTCCCTTGCGGCGACCCTGGATCAGCAGACAGGGCATCACTGAGCTGGCAACCCTGAACACAATTTTCAGAGGAGCCGGCAACATGCCCGCGACCCGTACCTGGTTAAAAACCCCCCTCGCCATTTTCACCTCCAACGAACTCGATGCCCGTGGCGGTCTTGTCGTGCAAGACGGTGTCATCGTCGAAGTCCTCGCGGCCGGCCAACAGCCGTCGGCGCCGTGCAATGCAGTGTTCGATGCCCGCGAGCATGTGATCCTGCCGGGCCTGATCAACACCCACCACCACTTCTATCAAACCCTCACCCGCGCTTGGGCCCCAGTGGTCAATCAGCCGTTGTTTCCGTGGCTGAAAACCCTGTACCCGGTGTGGGCGCGCCTGACACCGGAGAAACTCGCCCTCGCGACCAAAGTTGCCTTGGCCGAACTGCTGCTGTCGGGTTGCACCACCGCTGCCGACCATCACTATCTGTTCCCGGACGGTCTGGAAAACGCCATCGACGTGCAAGTCGAAACCGTGCGTGAACTGGGCATGCGCGCCATGCTCACCCGGGGTTCGATGAGCCTCGGCGAGAAGGACGGCGGCCTGCCGCCGCAGCAGACCGTGCAGGAAGGTCAGGTGATTCTCGACGACAGTCAGCGCCTGATTCACGAGTACCACGAACGTGGTGATGGCGCGCAGATCCAGATCGCGCTGGCGCCGTGCTCGCCGTTCTCGGTGACTCCGGAAATCATGTCGGCCAGTGCTGAACTGGCGAGCAAGCTCGACGTGCGCCTGCACACGCACCTGGCGGAAACCCTCGACGAAGAAGACTTCTGCCTGCAGCGTTTTGGCCTGCGCACCGTCGATTATCTCGACAGCGTCGGCTGGCTCGGCCCACGCACCTGGCTGGCGCACGGCATCCATTTCAACCCGGACGAAATCGCTCGTCTTGGCCAGGCTGGCACCGGTATCTGCCACTGCCCGAGTTCGAACATGCGTCTGGCCTCGGGCATTTGTCCAAGTATCGACCTGACCGATGCCGGTGCCTTGTTTGGTCTGGGCGTCGACGGTTCGGCGTCCAACGATGCGTCGAACATGATTCTCGAAGCGCGTCAGGCGCTGTACATCCAGCGTCTGCGTTACGGCGCCGAGAAGATCACCCCGGAGCGTGTGCTGGGCTGGGCGACCAAGGGTTCGGCGAGTCTGTTGGGCCGCACCGACATTGGTGAGATTGCCGTGGGCAAGCAGGCGGATCTGGCGTTGTTCAAGCTCGATGAGCTGCGCTTCTCCGGCAGCCATGATCCGATTTCGGCGCTGCTGTTGTGCGGCGCGGATCGTGCGGATCGGGTGATGATTGGCGGCAAGTGGCGCGTGGTTGACGGCCAGGTTGAAGGCCTCGATCTCAAAGGCCTGATCGCCGATCACAGCCAGGCGGCTCGCCAACTGATCGCCGGTACCTGATCCAAACACCGTTCAAAACTGTGGGAGCGGGCTTGCTCGCGAAAGCATCGTGTCAGTCGGTATTGAACTGCCTGACACAATGCCTTCGCGAGCAAGCCCGCTCCCACATTTTGTTTTGCGGTGCTCTCAGAGGCCGAGCAGGGACAGCATGATGAAGGTCGCAAACAGCACAAAATGAGTCATGCCTTCGATGGCATTGGTCTCGCCGTCATTCAGGTTGATCGCACTGACGATCAACGTCAGGAAAATCATCACCGTCTGCACCGGCGTCATCGCCATCTGAAATGGCTGGCCGGTATACAGCGCCATCGCCTCCATCACCGGTACGGTCAGAATCACCGTCGACAGTGACGCCCCCATCGCAATGTTCACCACCGACTGCATGCGGTTGGCCAATGCCGCGCGCAACGCGGTCAAAATCTCCGGCGCCGCAGAAATCGCCGCCACCAGAATCGCCGTGATCACCGGCGGTGCGCCCGTGCCTTCCAGACCCAGATCGAGGGTCTTCGACATCACCTCGGCGAGTGCGCCAATCACCACCACGCCAAACACCAGAATGCCGATCGACAACGCCAGGCTGACCGGTTTCGGTTCCTCCTCGACGGGTTCTTTCTTGCGGCGTTTGTCCGGGTAGCTGTAGCTGAAAAAGTAGCTGTGCGGGCCGACCTGCATGCGCAGAAACAGCGCGTAAAGCACCACCATCGCGCCGATGGTGAACGCCGAATAAATCTTCCAGTTGGCCTCGGGAATAAACTCCGGCACCACCATCGACACGCCCATGGCAGTGAGGATCATCACGCTGTAGCTGCGCGCCGAATCGTCGTTGTAGGACTGCTCGCCGTGCTTGATCCCGCCCATCAGCGCGGCGAGGCCGAGGATGCCGTTGATGTCGAGCATCACTGCGGAATAGATCGTGTCGCGCACCAACGTCGCCGAGGCTTCGTTGCTCATCATGATCGCCAGGATCACCACTTCGACCAGCACGGCGGCGAGGGTCAGGATCATCGTGCCGTAGGGGTCGCCGACTTTTTCCGCGAGCAGTTCCGCCTGATGGGCAACGCGCATCGAGGCGGCGACGATGAAGGCAATGATGACCAGACCGCCGACCAGCGCGACGATCTGGCCGCTGTGCAACAACCAGTGTTCCAGCGGATAGGCGACGCACGCGGCGATGACGGCCAATAGCAGAAAGCTTTCTTGCTTGAGGATCGAGAGCATGGCGGGCCTTTTTGCCGAAGAGTGCGAATGAGCTACTGACTGCGGGGCGGCGCTAACGTTTCGTTACACCTTAGCGCACCAAGCGATAGCGTGAATCCGTTGAGTTGCACTGCGTTGGTTCTGGCGCTGAAAAGATCGCAGCCTTCGGCAGCTCCTACAGGTTGTGCATTCCCATGTAGGAGCTGCCGAAGGCTGCGATCTTTTTTGTTTGTTGTCCTGTTGGTCAGCAATTTGCATTGGCCCTGACCACACACAACAAAATGGAGTTCGAATTCATGCAAATACGTCCGCTGCACAAACTGCTGTGCGCCGCCCTCGGTCTGGGGATCAGTCTGAGCGCCAGCGCTGCCGATCCGCTGAAAGTCGGTTTCGTCTACATCGGCCCGATCGGTGACCACGGCTGGACGTATCAGCATGAACAGGGGCGCAAGGCTCTCGCCGAGAAATTCGGCAATCAGATCACCACCAACTACGTCGAGAACGTTGCCGAAGGCGCTGATGCCGAGCGGGTGATCCGCAACATGGCCAAGGACAATTACGACCTGATCTTCACCACCTCGTTCGGCTACATGAACCCGACGCTGAAAGTCGCCAAGCAATTTCCCAAGGTGACCTTCGAACACGCCACCGGCTACAAACAGGACAAGAACCTCGGCACCTATCTGGCGCGCACCTATGAGGGTCGTTACGTCGGCGGTTTCCTCGCGGCGAAGATGACCAAGACCAAGAAGATCGGTTATGTCGCTTCGTTCCCCATCCCTGAAGTCATCCGCGACATCAACTCCATCCAGTTGGCGCTGAACAAGTACAACCCCGGCACCGAGATCAAAGTGGTGTGGGTCAACTCCTGGTTCGACCCGGGCAAGGAAGCCGACGCGGCCAACGCGCTGATCGATCAGGGTGTCGACGTGGTGTTCCAGCACACCGACAGCCCGGCGCCGATTCAGGCCGCCGAACGTCGTGGCGTGTACGCGGTGGGTTACGCCTCGGACATGGCGCACTTCGGCCCGAAAGCGGTGCTGACCTCGATCGTCAACGACTGGGCGCCGCACTACATTCAGGCGACGCAGAGCGTGATCGATCACACGTGGAAATCGCAGGATTATTGGGGTGGGCTGAAGGAAGGCACGGTTGAACTGCCAATCAGCGACCTGGTGCCGGCACCGGTGAAAGCCGAGGCCGAGCAGATTATTGCCGACATCAAAAGCGGTGCCTTCCAACCGTTCACCGGGCCGATCAAGGATCAGGCCGGGGTCGAGAAAATCCCCGCAGGCGTGAGTGCGACGAATGCGGAACTGGCGTCGATGAACTATTACGTTGAAGGCATGAAGGCCGAGATGCCGAAGTAAATCTCCGATTCACCACACAAAACCCTGTGGGAGCGAGCCTGCTCGCGAAAGCGCTGTGTCATTAAACAAAAATGTTGTCTGACACCCCCTCTTCGCGAGCAGGCTCGCTCCCACACTGGAAACTCAGCGTATTTAAGGATTGTGTATGGATCAGCTTCCGATCATCGAAATCAGCCCGCTCTACTCCGACGACGAAAACGCCTGGCCTGCCGTGGCCGCGCAGATCGACCTGGCCTGCCGCGAATGGGGTTTCTTCTACATCAAGGGTCATCCGATCTCGCCGCAGCGCATCGACGCCGTGCTTGATCACACCCAGCGTTTCTTCGCCCTCCCCGCCGCCGAAAAACTCAAGATCGACATCACCCAGACCCGCCACCATCGCGGCTACGGCGCCATCGCCACCGAGCAACTCGACCCGAGCAAACCCAGCGACCTCAAAGAAACCTTCGACATGGGCCTGCACCTGCCGGTTAACCATCCCGACGTGCTCGCCGAAAAACCGTTGCGCGGGCCGAACCGGCATCCGGCGCAACCGGGCTGGGAAGCGCTGATGGAGCAGCATTACCTCGACATGCAGGCCCTCGCGCAAACCCTGTTGCGGGCGATGACCATTGCGCTGAACATCGATCGCGATTTCTTCGACAGCCGCTTCGTTGATCCGGTCAGCGTCCTGCGCATGATCCATTACCCACCGCGCCACACCGCCAGCTCCACCGAGCAGCAAGGCGCCGGCGCGCACACCGATTACGGCTGCATCACCCTGCTCTATCAGGACAGCGCCGGCGGCCTGCAAGTGAAAAACGTCAAAGGTGAATGGATCGACGCACCACCGATTGACGGCACCTTCGTGGTCAACCTCGGCGACATGATGGCGCGCTGGAGCAACGATCGTTATCGCTCGACCCCGCACCGGGTGATCAGCCCGCTCGGCGTTGACCGTTACTCGATGCCGTTCTTCGCCGAACCGCACCCGGACACGCGCATCGAATGCTTGCCCGGTTGTCAGGACCCACAGCATCCGGCGAAATATCCGACCACCACCTGCGCCGAATTCTTGCTGTCGCGCTTCGCCGATACCTACGCTTATCGGCGCGAGCAGGAAGCCGTTTGATGGATCGCTTGGTCAGGTTTTGCCAATTGTTTCGGTGAGCATCTGTAGAATGCCGTCATTGCACCTGATGAGAAAAGAATATGTACGACTGGCTCAACGCCTTGCCCAAGGCTGAACTGCACCTGCATCTGGAAGGCTCGCTGGAGCCCGAGCTGCTGTTCGCCCTGGCCGAACGCAACAAGATCGCCCTGCCGTGGAACGACGTGGAAACCCTGCGCAAGGCTTACGCCTTCAACAACCTGCAGGAATTCCTCGACCTGTATTACCAGGGCGCCGATGTACTGCGTACCTCGCAGGATTTCTATGACCTGACCTGGGCGTACCTGCTGCGCTGCAAGGCACAGAACGTGATTCACACTGAACCGTTCTTCGACCCGCAGACCCACACCGACCGGGGCATCCCGTTTGAAGTGGTGCTCAACGGCATCGCGGCGGCACTGAAGGATGGCGAGCAGCAACTGGGCATCACCAGCGGTTTGATCCTCAGTTTCCTGCGCCACTTGAGCGAAGAAGAAGCCGAGAAAACCCTCGATCAGGCGCTGCCGTTCCGTGACGCGTTTGTCGCTGTCGGTCTCGACAGTTCCGAGATGGGCCACCCGCCGAGCAAGTTCCAGCGCGTGTTCGATCGTGCCCGTCACGAAGGCTTCCTGACCGTTGCCCACGCTGGTGAAGAAGGCCCACCGGAGTACATCTGGGAAGCCATCGACCTGCTGAAAATCCAGCGCATCGACCATGGCGTACGCGCCATCGAAGACGAGCGCCTGATGCAGCGGATCATCGACGAGCAGATCCCGCTGACCGTGTGCCCGTTGTCCAACACCAAACTTTGCGTGTTCGATCACATGTCGCAGCACAACATTCTCGACATGCTCGAGCGTGGCGTGAAGGTCACGGTGAACTCCGATGACCCGGCGTACTTCGGTGGTTACGTGACCGAGAACTTCTACGCGCTGCATGAACATTTGGGCATGACCCAGGATCAGGCCAAGCGCCTGGCGCAAAACAGCCTCGATGCGCGCCTGGTAAAACCTTAAGCAACAGCGAAGTACCCATGTGGGAGCGAGCCTGCTCGCGAAGAGGGCGTGTCAGTTAACATTGTCGTTTAATGACACTCGGCTTTCGCGAGCAGGCTCGCTCCCACATTTACATCTGTGTCGACTCGGTCAGCTCTTCGAGGGTTTTACCCCGGGTCTCCATCCCGAACAGCCACACCACCCCCGCCGCAATCGCAAAGCACGCCGCCCCCAGCGCAAACACCCCGCCCTGCCCGGTAATCGGAAACACCAGCCCGGTCACCAACGGCCCGAGCAACGAACCGACGCGGCCAATGGCCGAGGCAAACCCCGAGCCCGTCGCGCGCGCCGAAGTCGGATACAACTCCGGCGTGTAGGTGTAGAGCACCGCCCACATGCCGAACAAAAAGAACTGCATGAGCAATCCCGTGCTGATCAGCAGCGCGACGTTGCCGCCGAACACAGCACTCTGCCCATACAGAAACGCCATCACCCCGCCACCGAGCAAGGTGACGATGCACACCGGTTTACGGCCCCAGCGCTCGACCAGCCACGCCGCCATCAGAAACCCGGGAATCCCGCCCAGCGAAATCAGCACCGTGTAATACACCGACTGCGTCACGGCAAAACCCGACTGTTGCAGCAACGCACTCAGCCATGACGTCAGCCCATAAAAACCGAGCAGCGCGAAGAACCACAGACTCCAGATCATCGTTGTGCGCTGACGATACTGCGGCGACCAGATCTGCTTGAGCGCCGAAAAGAAATGACCCGGCGGCGTTACCGTACGCGGCAAGCGAATCGGTTCCGGCAGCGCCGCACCGCCCATCGAAGCACGCACCCGCGCTTCGATGCCGCTCAACACCTTGTCCGCCGCGTCATCTCTCCCGGCCTGCTCGAGCCAGCGCGGAGATTCGGGAATGAAGAAACGGATCGCCAGGACAAACACCGCCGGCACCGCCAATACGAGAAAGATGTCACGCCAGCCAATTAGCGGCAGCAGGAAATACGACAGCACCCCCGCCGCGACAAAACCCAACGGCCAGAAGCCATCCATCAAGGCGATGTAGCGCCCGCGTCGCCGGGCGGGAATCAACTCGGACAGCATCGACTGCGCGATGGGAAACTCCATGCCCATGCCGATCCCCAACAGAATGCGGAACAGTGTCAGAGCCTCGACCGTTTGCGCCGTAGAGCACAGGTAACTGGCCACGCCCCACAGGACGATGCTCCACTGGAACACCGGTTTGCGCCCGAAACGGTCGGCGAGCATGCCGGACAACGAAGCCCCCAGCACCATGCCGAAAAAACTCGAGCTGGCGAGCAGCCCAGCCTGGGCGCTGCTCAGGCCGAACTCGGCTTTGATCGAGCCGAGCAGGAACGTCATCATCGCCAGGTCCATGGAGTCGAAGAAAAACGCCAAGGCAATGATGATGAAAATGATCCGGTGATAACCGCTGATCGGCAGTCGTTCCAAGCGTTCTGCCGCGCTGAAGCCGTGAGTGTCCATGCCGCCTCCCCCATCCGAAATGTCCCCGGATCGAGTGTGCGCGATAGCGACCCTGCGTTCGTGCTGGATGCGACCTGTTCGCAGCCGTAGACGACGTCAGCAGCATCGAGCCAGCCACGAACGTTGTTAACGCGCGGCTCTACTACGCCATTTGCAGCGCGGTTTCCTTGGCGAAGCGCAGCAATTCGCGTTCGCCTGTGGCCGACAATTGCAGGGCTCTTGAGTCATTCGGCAAGGTCAGCCAGCCGGACTGCATGAACAACTGCAACAGCGCCGCCCCAAGTGAACCGCCCATGTGCGGTCGGCGTTCGCTCCAGTCGGGGCACGCGCAGGCCACTTGCACATTGCGATGGGCCAGCGCCTGGATGAACACCCCGCGTCCGGCCAATTGCTTCGCGCCTTTGTGAGTCACAACCACGCGCTGGTCAAACTGTTCGATCCAGCCGGCATCGAGCAGTCGCTGATAAAGATCGGCAGCCAGCGTTCCGCCCAGATGGTCGTCGCAAAAGCGCGCGCGCAACAACGACGAGGGCGCGGCCTGCGGTTTCGCCATGGGCGTGGAGCGCTTGAACACCTCGGGTATTTCTCGCGGGGTGCTGGCGATGGTCGCGCTGGCCAGGGCTTCTATCGCCGCACCGACCTCCGGTGCCGAGAGACGGAAAAAACGCTTGCGACCACGGACTTCGACCTTTAGCAGACCGCCCGTGGACAACCGCGCCAGATGCGCGCTGGCCGACGACGGTGACAGCCCTGCCAGTAGCGCAAGTTCCTCGGTTTGCCGGGCCGAACCATCCATCAACGCCCACATCATCGCGCTGCGCTTGGGGTCGGCCAGCAACGTGGCGATCTGGCTGATGCAAGGTGCATGTTCCATGTATTCACTCCCTGTGGAATCGTATCGTCTACTGCTCGCAGACATCTTGACCAGTAATGGGTCGGCGGCCAAGACGCGAAAAACGCCACGTGCCGGGGCAATGCAGACCCTTGGCACAACACCTCCCGGCACCGACGTCGCGGCCTTGCGCTGCCCTGATTTGAACAGGACCCGCTTAGTCTGACGGTGTCCGCACCGGGGTTTCGGTACTGGCATGAGGCGGGCACTAGTATAAGCGGGATGCACGCTCCGTCCCGCGCCGTCGCCTGCGCGGGTGGTGATTGTTCCTGACAGAAATTTCTCTATTTAACTGCGACTAATGATCAAGTTTCGAGAAACCGGGAAATTGACTACTCAATTCAGCGCATCGGCTGGCAAGCATTTCCCTCAACAGGTTCACTGGCTTACTCAATTGTGCGCGATGTGCGCACAGCAAATTCAGCGGAGCGCGCTCGCACAGCAGCTCCGGCATCAACACCTTGAGCCGGCCCGCCAGCACATCGGCGCCCACGTCGAGCCAGGATTTATAGGCAATCCCGGCGCCGGCCACCGCCCATAAGCGCACGACGTCGGCGTCATCACTGAAGCGGTCGCCGCTTACGGTCAGACCGACCTCGCGTTTGCCGTCATGAAAACTCCAATGGTCGTGGACCCGACTGCCGAGCATGTACAACAGGCAGTTGTGCTGGGCCAGTTGTTCGAGCTGATGCGGTTCGCCGTGCCGGGCCAGGTAGGCCGGGGCGGCGCAGAGCACGCGGCGGTTGTCCGGGGCGATCGGCAGGGCGACCAGGCTCGAGTCTTCCGGCTCGCCATAGCGCAAGGCGATATCCACCGGCTGGCGAAACAGATCGGCGATGCGGTCACCGAGCAGCAGGCGCACCGTCAGTTTCGGATGTTCGCGCTGAAACTCGTCGAGCCACGGCAGCAACAGATTGCGCCCGAAATCCGAAGGCGCCGACAGCTGCAAGACCCCACTGACCTGATCCTGCCCGCTGGCGAGCAGGCGCCGGCCTTCATCGAGATTGCTCAATGCTGCCCGCGCGTACTCGAGAAAACCTTCCCCCTCGGCCGTCAGGCGCAGGCTGCGCGTCGAACGGGCGAGCAAGCGTGCGCCGAGTTGCTGTTCGATACGCTTGAGCGCCGCGCTGGCCACGGCGGCGGACATGTCCATTACTCGCGCAGCCGCCGACAGACTGCCCAGATCCGCGGCGCGGACAAACAACTGCAAGTCATCGAAACGCAGCATTCTCAGCCTCGATTATCAAAAAAATATTGAAAGAGAGTGCTCTTTTAGCCGGTTTTATCTTGCAGAGAAATAGCCAATCATCTGTCCATCGAATTCAACCCGCTGCTCTGGAGCCGAACATGTCCCAGCCATTCACCGCTATCGCTACCCTGATTGCCAAACCCGGCCAGCAGGATCTTCTCGAACAAGGCCTGCGCGCACTGGTTGCACCGAGCCGTGCCGAGGACGGTTGCAGCCAGTACGACCTGCATCGCGATCTCACCGATCCGCAGGTTTTCTACGTGATCGAACACTGGGCCAGTGAGGAGATCCTCCAGGCGCACAACGCCAGCGTGCACTTTTTGCACTTCCAGGCCACTGCCGGCCAGACCATCGAACACTTCCAGCTCAAGCGCCTCGGCGCGATTGCCTGATTCCTTCTTCCATTACCTGTACGGAGCCCTTCATGAAAGCCATCGCCTATTACGCATCCCTGCCAATCAGCGACGCCAAAGCCCTGCAAGACATCGAGTTGCCAGAGCCGGTCGCCGGCCCGCGCGACCTGTTGGTGGAAGTCAAAGCGATTTCGGTCAACCCGGTCGACACCAAAGTGCGGCAGAACGTGGCGCCGGAAAACGGTGCCGCGAAAGTGCTGGGCTGGGACGTTGCCGGTGTGGTCAAGGCAGTCGGCAGCGAAGTGACATTGTTCAAGGCCGGCGACAAAGTCTTCTACGCCGGCTCCATCGCCCGCGCTGGCGGCAACAGTGAACTGCACACGGTTGATGAACGCATCGTCGGCCATATGCCGAAATCCCTCGGTTTCGCCGAAGCCGCCGCCCTGCCGCTGACCGCGATCACGGCCTGGGAGTTGTTGTTCGAGCGCCTGCAAATCCGCGAAGGCAAAACCGCTGAAGGCCAGAGCCTGTTGATCGTTGGCGCGGCCGGCGGGGTGGGTTCGATCCTCACGCAATTGGCCAAGCAGTTGACCGGGCTGAAGGTCATTGGCACCGCTTCCCGCGAGCAGACCCGCGATTGGGTCAAGGAACTGGGCGCGGATCTGGTGATCGATCACAGCCAGCCGTTGAGTGAAGAGCTCAAGCGCGCTGGCATCGACCAGGTGACTCACGTCGCCAGCCTGACCCAGACCGATCAGCATCTGGATCAACTGGTCGAGGCGCTCGCGCCGCAAGGCAAACTGGCGTTGATCGATGATCCTAAGTCGCTCGACGTGAGCAAGCTCAAGCGCAAGAGCCTGTCGTTGCACTGGGAGTTCATGTACACCCGCTCGCTGTTCGAGACCCCGGACATGATCGAGCAGCACAAGCTGCTTAATCGTGTCGCGGAGCTGATTGATGCGGGGACGTTGAAGACCACGGTGGGTGAGCATTTCGGTGTGATCAATGCGGCGAATCTGCGTCGGGCGCATGAGTTGCTGGAGAGTGGCAAGGCCAAGGGGAAAATTGTTTTAGAAAGTTTCTAAGATCAAAAGATCGCAGCCTTCGGCAGCTCCTACACCGGAGCAGACTCCGGTGTAAACGGGCGCGGCCGTGTAGGAGCTGCCGCAGGCTGCGATCTTTGCCGTCAGTCAGATGGCTGATCCTTGTCACAATTGCGATCGTATTCAGGACTACAATCGAAGCCTCTGCGATACATCTTTTACGCAAGGGAGGTCAGCAATGAAGATCCTGATAAAAGAAGTGGCAAAGTCTCAATGGCAGGTTCGTCTCGACCAGCACGCCGTGACATTCCGCAGTGAAGCCGAAGCACTGGCCTTCACCCGCACCCTCGAAGCGCGACTCTGCGCGCCCCACCAGATTCCCGACCGCAGCCAGCAACGCGCTGCCGGCTGAGTTTTCTAGACCTCAGCTTGCGCCTGCGCCAGCGCCCGGGCATTTTGCAAACGCCGGGTGAGCAACGCGACGCTCACCACCAGCACACCACACAAGCTGATGACGATGGCCATCGGCACCGCCGTGCCGTCGTGCAACACGCCGACCAGCGCTGAAGCGCCGGCGGCGACGCTGAACTGCATGCAGCCGAGCAACGCCGAAGCACTGCCGGCGCGCCCGCCCTGCCCGTTCATTGCGCAAGCCGCCGCATTCGGGCTGATGCAGCCCAGGCTGGAAACACAGATGAACAACGGGATCAGCAACGGCCACAAGGATTCCGTGTGCAAGGCGCTGACGGCCAGCAAGGTCAGCCCCGCCGCCAGATAAACCCAGACCGCCCGCGACAGCAGGAACGCCGGGCCACGCTTGGCCAGCAACCGTGCATTGACCTGCGCGACCAGAATGAAACCCGCCGCGTTGGTGCCGAACAGCCAGCCGAAGTGCTCGGCCGGAACGCCGTACAGTTTGATGAAAATGAACGGCGAGCCGGCGATGTAGGCGAACATCCCGGCGATGGCGATGCCGCCGGTCAGGGCATGGCCGAGGTAGACCCGATCCTTGAGCAGGCGCCCGTACTGGCGCAGTGCGCCGGACAACGGCTGGCGCGGCATATGCGCCGGCATACTTTCCGGCAAGCCCAGCGCTACCGCGAGGCCAGCCAGTGCGCTGAACCCGGTCAACACGAGGAAAATCGACTGCCAGCCGGTGGTGTTGACCAGCAGGCCGCCGAGCATCGGTGCCAGAATCGGCGCCAGGCCCATCACCAGCATCAGTTGCGAGAAGACTTTTGCCGAGCCCACTGCGTCGCATTTGTCACTGACCACCGCCCGCGAGATCACCATCCCTGCGCAACCACCCAGCGCTTGAACGAAGCGCGCGCCGATCAGCCATTGCAGATTCGGCGCATAGGCGCAGGCCAGTGAAGCCAGGGTGAACAGCGTCAGCCCGACGAGCAGCGGAATCCGCCGACCAAAGCGATCCGCCACCGGGCCGTAAGCCAGCTGACCGATGGACAGGCCAGCGAAATACGCCGCCAGGGTCATCTGCACGTGTTTCTCATCGGTGCCGAAGGCCAGCGCCATCGAGGGAAAAGCAGGCAGATAGAAGTCGATCGCCAAGGGCCCGAAGGCGGTCAAGGCACCGAGAATCAAAATGGTACGGAAGTTCATCAGGCATCCAGGTAGGCAAGTCGGCAGCCCGACAGTCTAGCTGCGCCCGGACGCCTTGAACATTCCGATAGCTCGCTAACTATAAAAACGGCAAAAGATCGCAGCCTTCGGCAGCTCCTACATTATTCAGTGCAGGAGCTGCCGAAGGCTGCGATCTTTTGCTTCTAGGCGAGTTTGACGGCGTAGCCCTCGTCGCTGATGACCTCAATCACCTGCTCGGCACTCAGTGCACTTTCCACGCCGACCTCTTTCGCCGCCAGATCGACCCGCACGCTGGCCGCCGGATCTTTGACCTGCACCGCGTTAGTGATGGCTTTGACACAGTGACCACAAGACATGCCCTGAACATTGAACACTTGCATGGAATGACTCCGTTGAGTGGGGTTACCGGCAGTCTCGAGCTTGCCACGATGGCAAGGTCAAGTTCTTGAATAAACTGCCGGGCTGGCAATCGGCGCCGCGCTCGGCCAAGCTGCGTACATCAATGACTTCAATTCAGGAGATTCAGCCATGCGCTGGTCAGTTTTCAGCCTGTTTGGCTTTCTCAGCCTTTTTACCGCCCTCCCTCAAGCGCAAGCTGCCGGCGAGGATTACGCAGTGCTGATCATTTCCCGCGAGCGCCTGGAAGTGTCGACCTCCTGCGAGATCGGCGTGTACATCCAGGATCAGCTCTCGGCGCGGCTGCTGCAGGAGCAGAGTATTTCCTTCAACCTGCCACCGGGCACGGTGTCGCTGCGCTTGAAGTTGCTGCCGGGCCAGGTTGCCGGTTGCAACCCGGGCATGCTCGCGCCGGGTTCGCAGGAGATCAAACTGCATGCCGGTGACGTGTTGAAGTATCGGTTGGCGATGAATTCGGAAGGCGTCTATCTGAAGCGCGCCGATCTCGAATATTAAGCAATCCAAATTGTGGGAGCGGGCTTGCTCGCGAAAGCGGTGTGTCATTCAGCGATGATGGTGACTGATACGACGCCTTCGCGAGCAAGCCCGCTCCCACATTTGATCTGCGGCACGTCAAATAATGACACTTGACCTTGCCCGCATGGCAAGGTTGATCCTGTAGGCATCTTCTACAGGGAGCGTGACCGATGTCCGAATCCATCACTTTCGATCTGCCGATTGCCGGCATGACCTGCGCCAGTTGCGCCGGGCGTGTCGAACGGGCCTTGAGCAAAGTCAGCGGTGCCAGTGCCGTCAGCGTCAATCTCGCCACCGAGCAGGCCCGCGTGCAAGCGCCCGGCGATAGCTTGCCAGCGTTGATGGAGGCGGTTGAACGCGCCGGTTACACAGTCCCGCAACAGAGCCTTGAATTGAATATCGACGGCATGACCTGCGCCTCCTGCGTCGGTCGCGTCGAGCGTGCCCTGCATAAAGTCCCCGGGGTGAAAAGCGTCAGCGTCAATCTGGCCAACGAACGCGCGCACCTCGAATTGCTCGGTCAGGTCGATTCACAAACCCTGCTCGACGCGGTGAGCAAGGCCGGCTACTCGGCCAGCGTCTGGCAGGCCGAACACCCACAAACCGACAATCAGCAACGGCGTCTCAAGCATGAGCGTTGGGCATTGATCTGCGCGATCGTCCTCGCTTTGCCACTGGTAGCGCCGATGTTGCTGCAACCGTTCGGCATTCACTGGATGCTCCCGGCCTGGGCGCAATTCGCCCTCGCCACGCCGGTGCAATTCATTTTCGGTGCGCGCTTTTATGTCGCTGCGTGGAAAGCCGTGCGTTCCGGCGCCGGCAACATGGACTTGCTCGTCGCCCTCGGCACCAGCGCCGGATACGGCTTGAGCCTGTATGAATGGGCCACCGCCGCCGGGCGCATGCCGCATCTGTATTTCGAAGCGTCGGCGGTGGTCATCGCTCTGGTGTTGCTCGGCAAATACCTCGAGAGCCGCGCCAAACGCCAGACCGCCAGCGCCATCCGCGCCCTCGAAGCCTTGCGCCCGGAGCGCGCGATTCAGGTGATCGACGGCCGTGAGCAGGATGTCGCGATCAGCGCCCTGCGCCTCAACGATCTGGTGCTGGTCAAACCCGGCGAACGTTTCCCGGTCGATGGCGAAGTCATCGAAGGCCAGAGCCACGCCGACGAAGCGTTGATCAGCGGTGAAAGCCTGCCCGTGCCAAAACAACCAGGCGACAAGGTCACCGGCGGCGCCATCAATGGCGAAGGCCGTTTGCTGGTACGCACTCAGGCGCTCGGCGCGGAAACCGTATTGGCGCGGATCATTCGTCTGGTCGAAGACGCACAAGCGGCGAAAGCGCCGATTCAGAAACTGGTGGATAAAGTCAGCCAGGTGTTCGTGCCGACCGTGTTGGTTCTCGCGCTGGCCACGCTGATTGGCTGGTGGCTGTACGGCGCGCCGCTGGAAACCGCGTTGATCAACGCCGTCGCCGTATTGGTGATCGCCTGCCCGTGCGCGCTCGGCCTTGCCACCCCGACAGCAATCATGGCCGGCACCGGCGTCGCTGCGCGCCACGGCATTCTGATCAAGGATGCCGAAGCGCTGGAACGGGCTCATGAAGTCAGTAGCGTGGTGTTCGACAAGACCGGCACGCTGACCTCCGGCACGCCGCGCATCGCGCATTTCAGCGCGGTCGACGGTGATGAAAACACCCTGCTGAAACTGGCCGGTGCGCTGCAACGCGGCAGCGAACACCCACTGGCGAAAGCGGTGCTGGATGCCGCCGCCGAACGCGATCTGAACGTGCCCGATGTCAGCGACAGCCAGTCGCTGACCGGTCGCGGTATCGCCGGTACTCTTGATGGCAGGCGTCTGGCGCTGGGCAATCGGCGGATGCTCGAAGAAAACGGTTTGAGCGCCGGCAACCTGAGCGAATCCGCTCAAGCCTGGGAAGCCGAAGGCCGCACCCTGTCATGGTTGATCGAGCAAAGTCCTCAACCGCAGGTGCTCGGCTTGTTCGCCTTCGGCGACACCTTGAAACCCGGCGCGCTGGAAGCCGTGCAGCAACTCGCCGCACAAAATATCCACAGTCATCTGCTGACCGGTGACAACCGTGGCAGCGCTCGCGTGGTCGCCGAGGCGCTGGGCATCAGCGATGTTCACGCCGAAGTCCTCCCGGCAGACAAAGCCGCGACCGTCGCCGAGCTGAAAAAAACCGGCGTGGTCGCCATGGTCGGCGATGGCATCAACGATGCCCCGGCGCTCGCGGCGGCAGACATCGGCATCGCCATGGGCGGCGGCACCGACGTCGCCATGCACGCGGCCGGCATCACCCTGATGCGCGGCGATCCACGGCTGGTGCCGGCGGCGCTGGAAATCAGCCGCAAGACCTACGCGAAGATCCGCCAGAACCTGTTCTGGGCGTTCGTCTACAACCTGATCGGTATTCCGCTGGCGGCGTTCGGTTTCCTCAACCCGGTACTCGCCGGGGCGGCGATGGCGCTGTCGAGCGTCAGCGTGGTGAGCAATGCGCTACTGTTGAAAACCTGGAAACCCAAGGATCTGGAGGAGCACCGATGAACATCGGTCAAGCGGCCAAGCAAAGTGGCCTGAGCGCAAAAATGATCCGCTACTACGAGTCGATCGGCTTGCTCAAAGCAGCCCATCGAACCGACAGTGGTTACCGGATCTACGGCGATGACGACCTGCACACGCTGGCGTTTATCAAGCGTTCGCGCGACTTGGGATTTTCCCTCGAAGAAGTCGGCAAACTGCTGACCCTCTGGCAGGATCGCCAGCGCGCCAGCGCCGATGTGAAGGCGTTGGCGCGCCAGCACATCGACGAACTGAATCAGAAGATCCGTGAACTCGGTGAGCTGCGCGACACCCTGCAAGACCTGGTCGAGCACTGCAATGGCGACCACCGCCCCGATTGCCCGATCCTCAAGGAACTGGCGTCGGGCTGCTGCGCGCAACCCGCTCGCGCCTGAGTGCCAACAGCTTCACTGCGAGCAACGTGCCGAGGGGAATGCCGTGGAACAGCATGACCACGGCACCCGGCGTCCACCAGGCATAAAACGGCGCGGCGATCAGCATGCCGATGCCGAAGCCGCTCATTTGCAGCAGGGTCAGGAAACTGAAAATCGGCAGACGTAGTTGTTCCGGTTCGCGCTGCAGGCGCGACATTAGGCTGACTTCGGAAATGCCATCGCCCAAACCCGCCGGCAGTGAAAACAGCAGCAGTCCGTAAAGACTGTGCTGCTGGAACATCAGGATGAAACCGCAGGACATCAGTGCCACGCCGAGAAAATAGCGGCGCTCCAGATCGCTGTTGTCCGAGCGTTTGAGGCGACTGGCGATCCGAGCGCCGAGCAATTTGCCGCTGGCCCATACCGCCAGCATCAGACCCAGCGTGGTGCTCGCAGAATCAGGCGTGAGCAGTTTGGAAATAATCGGAAAACCAACGTTGTGTGCGGCGCTGCCCAAGGTATCGGCCATCGTCACGGCGAGCATGGCGGCAATTACTGGCGCACTGCGTAAGCCCTGCTGGAGTGCTGACCATTCGCCGCGCTCAGGTTGTTCGTCGACACTGGTTTTTTCGAAACGCAGCGGCACGATCAGCAACGCGGCCAGCAAGTAAGTCAGCGCATTCAGGGCGAACACCGTTTCAAATCCAAAACCGGCCACCAGCAAACCGGACACCAGGCTGCCACCGACCATCGCCGCTGAAGAGGCCGAGGTGATCCAGGCGTTGGCCTTGAGCAATTGATCGCTGGGGATCAGACGCGGCAACTGGCTGTTGAGGCCGATAGCGAACATCGAATTGCCCAGACCTAGCCCAAAGGCAACCACCGGCAAGAAAATCGCCTGTTGTGCGACAGGCACGACCAGCAGCAAACCGAGCAGGCCCGCCCGCAGCAGATCGAAGGCAATCAACGGCACTCGCCCACCCCAGCGGCGGTAAAACGCGGTGCCGATCAGGCTGGCAAAAATCCCCCCACCCACGCGGCTGGCGAGAAAAATCCCGACGCTCATGGCGCTGTTGCTCAGCAGGTAGACGTAAGTGGCTAGCGCGACCATGTTGAGGAAGGCGCCGAAGTCGGAGATCAGTCGGGCGGTGACGATCAGTTGGGTGTTGCGCGGGGTGCTCACATTCAGTCCTTGAGTGTGCGGAGGTCAGTCAGATTCCCACACAACTTTCAGCAACACCACTACCCCTGTGGGAGATTCTATGGTTGAGGGGAAGCCCTCAACCTCCCTTCGGCTGGTATTCGCTTTGCCCCTTCAGCAGCGCGAATACGACTCGCGCAAGCTTGCGAGCCAATATCACCAGCGCCTGTGTCGTACTGAACCCACGGTTTCTTTGCTCCTCGTAGAAGCTTTTCCAAGCCGGTGTACGGCTGGCCGACATGGCTGCGTTATGGAGCAGTCGCCGGGCCTCTGGGTCTCCGCGTTTGGTCAGGCTCCGGCGACCGTCCTTTTGTCCTGACTGCGACACGCGCAAATCCATCCCCAAAAACGCAATAAATGCATCCGCGTTTTTGAAGTCGCCCCGCTGAAATGTTGCGATCAAACGGGCTCCGGTCAAAAAACCAATACCTTCAACTTTTGTGCAGCGCTTCAGATCTGCGAGCAGCCCAGCCTCTTTTAATTGATCGTTGATCATCTTCTCGACCAATGTTTCGAGCCTCTGCATTGAGGCCACTTGCTCAGCAAACGCGCTTTTGAGCAGCGGTTCATTCGCCCAGCTTTGCACCAGACCAACCCGTGCCTGAACCAGCGCTGCACGACGGCGGAAAAGGCTCAGAAGGCGGCGATATAAAGGCGATGGCGGGATCCAAGGATGAAGCTCTTCGTATTCGTTTTTTAGATAACGAGCGAGCAGCTTGGCGTCCAGCGCATCGGTTTTGGCGCGAACTTTCACCCCTATTCGGTAATGACTCAACGCGTAGCCATCGACCATGTAAATCGTGCACCCGGCTTCATGGGCCAGATCGGCGAACGCCAGGTGATAGATGTTGGTCGATTCGATAGCCAAATCAACAGGTGCAGGCAAGGCTTTCAGCCATTTTTTGATGGCTGTCTTGTCATTGGAAATAGTCTCGAGCAGATCCAGCTCGGCCTGATAGATGACCAGTTCATTCTTGGCGACATCCACGCCCACAATAGGCTTTACGACAGAAACCGGCATTGCCATTGAACATCCCCCGAGATATGGTTTTGAACACTTGAAGGGCTCACCCAGGGGCGCAGGCTTGTTCCTATCGTCGGTCCTGGCCAGATGCATTCTTTATCGGCGCTTGGGTGAAAGGAGGAGGGGCGAAATCTCCCACGGATCTGTACTGCGTCAACAGTCAGAATCTGGCTTTGTCCCTCCTCCTCCCTTCAAGTCCCAGCATACAAGCTGGCTTGCCAGCGATAGCGGTGGTTCAGCCTGAGAAGATGTGTTGCCTGTAATGGCCCTTTCGCTGGCAAGCCAGCTTCCACAGGTTTTTTTGGTGATCTCTGGAGAACTGCAGGGCACAAAAAACCCGGCCGAAGCCGGGTTTCTCATCATGCGATCACTGCATCCACGGTGGCGGCGGCGGTTCGTCGGACTTGCCTTTCGGCTCGTCGTCTGCCGCGCGGATCGCCTGTTTGCGTTCCTCGTCCAGCCGCGCCGCTTCGATCTCGCGCAACACCCCGCCAACATCGGCCAGGTCTTCCGGATCATCGAACTCGCCGGTCAGCACACTGTTCGGGTGCAGGATGCCGGCTTCGTACAGCGCCCACATTTCTTTCGCGTATTTGGTCAGCTTCAATTCCGGCGCAAAGCGACCGAAATACGAAGCCATGTTGCCAACGTCACGCTCGAGCATGCTGAACGCGTGGTTGTTGCCGGCAGCATCGACCGCTTGCGGCAGGTCGATAATCACCGGGCCGGTCGGGGTCAGCAGCACGTTGAACTCGGAAAGGTCACCGTGCACCAGACCGGTACACAACATCAGCACGATCTGCGATATCAGGAACGCGTGATACTCACGAGCCTGATCCGGCTCCAGCACCACGTCGTTCAGACGCGGCGCGGCATCGCCGAATTCGTCAGCCACCAGTTCCATCAACAGCACGCCGTCGAGGAAGTCGTACGGTTTGGGTACCCGCACACCGGCACCGGCCAGACGGAACAGCGCCGCGACCTCGGCATTCTGCCAGGCATCCTCGGTCTCTTTACGACCAAACTTGGAGCCTTTGGCCATCGCCCGAGCCTGTCGGCTATTGCGCACCTTGCGGCCTTCCTGATACTCGGCCGCCTGGCGGAAACTACGTTTGTTCGCCTCCTTGTAGACCTTTGCGCAACGTAACTGATTGCCGCAGCGCACCACATAAACAGCTGCTTCTTTACCACTCATCAGTGGGCGCAGCACTTCGTCGACCAGACCGTCCTCGATCAGGGGTTCAATGCGTTTTGGAGTCTTCATCAGCTTTTATTGTGGGTCCTTTATTACCAAACACGCGAATGTCACTCGTTATACGGCAATCCTCGCGTCTCGGGGAGGGGTTGCCGACCTGTGAACCTGTGAATGCACACACTGTGCCGAAAAATCGACCGCAGCGAATCATAGCCGAGCCGGCCTTGAATGTTGGTATCGGCCGTCAAGGGCATTTGCGACAGAATCTGACATCAAGATCAAAAGATCGCAGCCTGCGGCAGCTCCTACCGGGAACACAGGCTGCGATCTTTCAGCGTTCAATAATCGCGGTAACGCCTTGGCCGCCGGCGGCGCAGATCGAAATCAGGCCTCGGCCCTTGCCCGCAGCATCGAGCAATTTCGCCAGGTTGGCGACGATGCGCCCACCCGTCGCGGCAAACGGATGGCCTGCCGCCAAGGAACCGCCTTTGACGTTGAGTCGGCTACGGTCGATCGAACCCAGTGGCGCATCCAGGCCCAAACGGGTTTTGCAATATTCGGGATCTTCCCAGGCCTTGAGCGTGCACAGCACCTGGGCGGCAAATGCCTCGTGGATTTCGTAGTAGTCAAAATCCTGCAAGGTCAGCCCGTTGCGCGCCAGCAACCGTGGCACTGCGTAGACCGGCGCCATCAGCAGGCCTTCGGCACCGTTGACGAAGTCCACCGCCGCCGCCTCACCGTCACGCAAATACGCGAGGATCGGCAAACCACGTTCCTTCGCCCACTCCTCGCTGCCGAGCAGCACCACCGAAGCCCCGTCCGTCAGCGGCGTGGAGTTGCCAGCGGTCAGTGTGCCTTTGGCACTTTTCTCGAAGGCCGGTTTCAGCGCGGCGAGTTTTTCCAGGGTCAGGTCCGGGCGCAAATTGTTGTCGCGGGTCAGGCCGAGGAACGGGGTCATCAGGTCGTTGTGCCAGCCTTCGCTGTAGGACGCCGCGAGTTGGTGATGGCTTTCCAGCGCCAGTTGATCCTGTGCCTCGCGAGGAATATTCCAGGTCTGTGCCATCAGCTCGCAATGTTGGCCCATCGACAGACCGGTGCGCGGCTCGCCGTTACGCGGAAATTCCGGGATCAGGTGTTGCGGGCGCAGTTGCAGGAAGGTTTTCAGTTTGTCGCCGGTGGTTTTTGCGCGGTTGGCTTGCAGGAGGATTTTGCGCAAGCCTTCGCTGACGCTGATCGGCGCGTCGGAGGTGGTGTCGACGCCGCCGGCAATACCGCAATCGATCTGGCCGAGGGCAATCTTGTTGGCGACCAAGATCGCCGCTTCCAGTCCCGTGCCGCAGGCTTGCTGGATATCGTAGGCCGGCGTGACGGGAGACAGGCGCGAGCCGAGCACGCATTCACGGGTCAGGTTCATATCCCGTGACAATTTGAGCACCGCACCCGCCACCACTTCGCCGATGCGCTGGCCATGCAGGTTGTAGCGTTCGATCAGGCCTTCAAGCGCGGCGGTGAGCATCGCCTGATTGCTGGCGGTGGCGTACGGCCCATTGGAGCGGGCGAAAGGGATACGGTTACCACCGATGATCGCGACGCGGCGCAGCTGACTCATGAATAACTCCTTTTCAAATTGATCGAATTCAATGCCGTGCCCTGTGGGAGCGGATCTTGTGGCGAGGGGATTTATCCCCGTTGGGTGGCGAAGCCGCCCCCAAACCTGCATCCGCGACAAATCAGGCACAACGGATGCGATTTGAACGCGACGGCTGCGCCGCCGAACGGGGATAAATCCCCTCGCCACAGATCCGCTCCCACAGGGTCGGTGGTCTACTCTGCTGTTCAAGCGTAGGCCTTATTGCGTGGATCGAACGATTGATTGCCGTGGGTAGTCCACACTTTGAACCCCAACTTTTGGAGAGCGTTCCATGTCTGACCGCTATATCGACTTCGCCAACTCGTCCATCGGCCATCGTCTGGTCGGGGCGCTGGGCCTGCCGTCGCCGGTGCGGCTGGAACGCTGGCAGGCCGGACGCCTGCGGCCGGTTGAAGGTGCACTGCTGATCGGTGGCGGCGCGCTGGCCGAAAAGGTCGCCGTATTTGCCAACCGTCTGACCGAGAGCATCTACCGCTACGGCGAGTTGCCGGCGTCCGCCAGCGAGTGGATTCCCGGCCACGGCCCGAAACTCAAGGCTGTGGTGTTCGACGCCAGCGACTTGCAGCACACCGACCAGCTCAAACAGCTGCGCGAATTCTTCCAGCCGTTGATGAAGAACCTTGAGCACAGCGCGCACCTGGTGATTCTCGGGCGCGCCCCGGAAACCCTGCGCGAACCCTTTGCCGCCAGCGCGCAACGAGCGCTCGAAGGCTTTTCGCGGTCGCTGGCCAAGGAGCTGCGCAGCGGCGGCACGCTGCAACTGATCTATGTCGGCGAAGGTGCCGAAGACCAGCTGGAAGGTCCGCTGCGGTTTTTCCTTTCTCCGAAAAGCGCATTCGTCTCCGGTCAGGTGATTCGCCTGACCGCCTGTGCGACGCCCGTCACCGATTGGACACGACCGCTGGCCGGACGCAAAGCGTTGGTCACCGGTGCTGCGCGCGGCATTGGCGCGTCCATCGCTGAAACCCTGGCGCGCGACGGTGCCGAGGTGATCCTGCTCGACGTACCGCCCGCCAAGACCGATCTCGAGGCCCTCGCCGCCCGCCTCGGTGGACGCGCGATCACCCTCGACATCTGCGCCGAAGACGCCGCCACGCAATTGATAGAACAGTTGCCCGATGGCCTCGACATCCTCGTGCACAACGCCGGCATCACCCGCGACAAAACCCTCGCCAACATGACCCCGGAGTTCTGGGACGCGGTGCTGGCAGTCAACCTCAATGCGCCGCAAGTGCTGACCAAGGCCCTGCTCGACAGCGGCACGTTGCACGACCACGCGCGGGTGATTCTGCTCGCCTCGATCAGCGGGATTGCCGGTAATCGTGGCCAGACCAACTACGCCGCGAGCAAGGCCGGCCTGATCGGACTGGCACAGGCCTGGGCGCCGTCACTGCTCGAACGCGGTATCAGCATCAACGCCGTGGCGCCGGGTTTCATCGAAACCCAGATGACCGCGCACATCCCCTTTGCCTTGCGTGAAGCCGGCCGGCGCATGAGTTCACTCGGCCAGGGCGGTCTGCCGCAAGACGTCGCCGAAGCCGTCGCGTGGCTGGCGCAACCGGGCACCGGCGCTTTCACCGGGCAGGCGCTGCGGGTCTGTGGACAAAGTGTTCTGGGGGCTTAGGCATGAGCATCGAATGGCACACACTGGATCGCGAACCGAGCCTGCCCAGGCTGTACGCACGGGCGGCGACGCGACGCAAAATCACCGGCACGCAATTGCCTGAAAGCGGCTTGCGCTGCTGGGTTGATATCGATGGCCAACGGCTGGCGGCGTATCGCAAGGTCTGTGGTTTCGCCGATGACGGCCTGCTGCCGCCGACTTATCCACACGTCCTCGCATTTGCCTTGCAGATGCAATTGCTGACCGCAAAGGAGTTCCCGTTTCCGTTGCTCGGACTGATTCACCTGAGCAACCGCATCCGCGTGTTGCGGCCGATGGGCGGAATCAGTCGCGCGCAAGTCAGCGTGCGGGTGCACAACCTGCAAGCGCATCCCAAAGGCGCGACGTTTGATCTGCTGACGACTCTGGATGATCAGCTCGGGCCGTTGTGGGAGGCCGAGAGCCAGATGTTGTGTCGCGGCGTGAAACTCGAAGGCGAACCCCTCGAGCAAACGTGGGAACCTGCGCAGGCACTGAGCGAAGTGGCGCACTGGAAAGCCCCGACTGACATTGGTCGGCAGTACGCCAGGGTGTCCGGAGATTACAACCCGATTCACTTGAGCGCCGCGAGCGCCAAGCTGTTCGGTTTCCCCACGGCGATTGCCCATGGATTGTGGAACAAGGCGCGCAGCCTGGCGGCGCTGGCGGATCACTTGCCCAAGGCCAATCTCGAGATAGCGGTGCACTTTCGCAAACCGGTGCGCCTGCCGAGTGAAGTGACATTGCTGGCGAGCGCGGCGGGGTCCAGTGGTGAACTGCGTCTGGTCGGCGCAAATGATCTGGAACACATGGTCGGACAATGGCAGCCAATCGCCTGATCCCTCCCCTTAGCGCCCTCGCCACAGGTTTTACCTTAGCCATCGGATGAGTGATGCGGCTGACCTGTTAATTGTGTGTATATCACTTAAGTTTTTCCGCACCCTGCCCCAGCCGATGGAAAACACGCAGCCTTGATTCTCAAGGCTTTTTTTTGCGCGTTTATACCTTGGGTATTAGTCCTTAGGCGCTGCATTGCGCCTTATATATAAAGGCGTTAATACCAACTTGAGAATGGTCGAATTCGCGCCAGCACCTGAAATTGCAGCAACGGACGAGGCATTGCCGGCGACAGATCGGCGAGCCATCGAAGGCAACGAACGTTGTGACAGGTGCAAGGAATCTCGATCATGAAAACTCAAGACGTGTGGTGCAAATCAGCAATTGCTCTGGCATTGATCCTCTCCCTCGGCCTCGCCGGATGCAGCAGCGGCGGTGGCGGTCATCACAGCAGTTCCGGCAGCTCCTCGCCAACCAGCGGGACTGGCGGTACAAGTGGCACGGGTGGTACTGGCGGCACGGGTGATACCGCAGGCACAGGCGGAACCGGTGGTACTGGCGGCACGGGCACAACCGATCCGACCAATCCAACCAACCCGACGAATCCGACTGACCCTACGAATCCAACCGATCCAACCAACCCGACCAATCCAACCACCACGCCGCTGGTGACCACCACCCTGGTGCACGATGTCGGCACTACGGTTGCTGGCGTCGGCACCGGTGTTGGCCAGATTGGCGACTCTCTGAGTACTGTTCCGGTGGTCGGTGGCGTGGTGCAAAGCGCCGCCAACACCGCTGGCAACGTCGTCAGCACATTGGGCGATGGCGTGGCGAATGGCATCGGCAAACTGCCGACCGATCCCAAAGGCCTGACCACAACAGTGGCTTCGGTCGGCGGCGTTGTGACCGATGTCGGCGACGGCGTCTCTGACCTCAGTGGCAAGCTGGCAACCGCTACCGGCAGCGTTCCAGTGGTGGGTGGCGTGATCACCAAAGTCGCGCCACTGCTCGATGGTGTCGGTGCGAAAGTCACCATGCTCGGCAATACCCTCGACACCACGCTGACCAACGGCCCAACCAGCCAACTGACGGATAAACTCGGCGCCGGCCTGGTGCCAGTGATCGCGATGGTCGAAAGTACCACCGACAAAATCGGCGGTGCCACCGGCCTTGGTGATCCGCTCAAAGGTGTGATCCAGAAAGTCGGCGATACCGTCAATGGCGTAGGCGACAAAGTTACCGACGCTGGCAACGGCAATGCCCTGACCAACACCCTCGGCGGCGCATTGAGCAACGCCGGTACTGCGGTCGGCAAGGCGGGCGGTCTGGTTTCCAACGGCACCGGTTCCGGCACTGGTGGCGGTATTGGTGGCGGCCTCGGTGGTGGCCTCGGCGGCACCGGCCTGCTGCAAACCGTCGGCGGCGCAGTGGTCAACGTCGGTTCAGGTTTGAATGCCGGCAACACTAATGGCGTGGTCAGTGCCGGTGGTGTCACTGCGGTTGGGCTGGGCAACACCGTCGCTTCGCTGAACACCGTGCTCGGCGGTTCGGGCTCACCGATCACTGCGACCACCTCGCCTCTGGCCACCGTTGGTGCCACTCTGGGCGCAGGCTTGAACCCGGTCACCAGCGCTGTCACCAACCTGACCCAACAAGTAGGTGGCGCTACCGGTCTCGGCTCGCCAGTCGCCAGCCTCACCGGCCAGGTCGGTGGTGCAGTCAGCAGCCTCGGCAACACCATCGCGGCCACCAACAACCCGGTTACCACAGCAGTCGGTGGCCTGGTCAACAACGTCGGCGGCACCGTCGCAGCAGTCGGCGGCCTGGTCAACGGCGGTGCCAGCGGGGGCACTGCCGGTGGAGTGGGTGGCGGGCTGGGCGGTGTGCTCGGCGGTTTGACCGGCGCCCTGGGAGGCAACAAACGCTAAATTGCACCTGGCCGATTCGACGGCCTCACCTACAGCGCCTACGCTTGGTTGAGGGCGGAAGATTCCCACGAGTCTTCCGCTTTTTTCTTAGGAAAAAACAGCCCCGAGCTGCGATCTGACCATGGAGTGTCCTATGCGCGTTATGGCGTCCCTGCTGTTCCTCAGCCTCAGTTCCGCTGCCCTCGCCGACACCCTGCCCAGCTTCCTCAACAGCAACGAAACCATCCGCAATCTGCCCGTGCCCAACTTGCCCGCCGATGCCTATCGCCCGAGCGCGGCCCCGGTGCAAGTCCCGGATGCCGGTGCGACCACTGCGCAGCCATTGTTGATGCAGACCAAGGTCAATCTGAAAACCGTGCAGATCGAAGGCGGCACGATTTACCCGCTCACCGAACTGGCGGAAATCTATAAACCCCTGATCGGCCACCAGACCAGCCTCGCTGACCTGATCGAAGCCACGCGCAGCATCACTCGTCGCTACCAACAGGACGGTTACCTGCTGTCCTACGCGTTTCTGCCACAGCAGAATTTTGATGACGGCGTAGCCCGCGTGGTGCTGGTGGAAGGCTACGTGCGCGATATCCAGATGCAGGGTGACGTCGGCCGGGTCAAAGGCCTGCTCGACAAACTCGCGGCAAAAATCCAGGCCGAACGACCGCTGACGCGCAAGACGTTCGAGCGCTACACCACGCTGATGACGCGCATTCCCGGCGTGACCATCCAGGCGCAAGTGCCACCGCCGGGCACCACCGACGGTGCCACGACGCTGGTTGCCGAAGCCAGCCGCAAGCCCTTCACCAGCACGCTGAGCACCACCGAAGACAACCGTAACGGCACGCAAGCCTTGCTCGGTGTCAGCAGCAATTCGCAGACGTCGATGGGTGAACAGTTGTCCCTCAGCGGACTGTTTCCGCCGGGCGACGACAAAGAACATTACTACCGCCTCGACTACAACCAGTTCCTCAACGACGAAGGCGCGCAGCTGGCGCTCTCGGCTTCGCGTTATCGTGCCGATCCCGGCACCAATGTGCTGCTCAACAATGGCCTGGAGCTCAAACCGCATCGCGAGAATGACCGCTACTCGATCGGTTTCACCCTGCCATTGATTGCCGCCTCCAACGAACTGCTCACCGCCGGTTCGCGGCTGTATGCGGTCAACGACAAGACCCGTTACAACGTTATCGGCTATCCGCTGAGTGTTGAAGAACGCACCGACATCCGCGCCCTCGCCTTCGAGAGCGACTGGCGCAAGGCCGATGCCCGGCAACTGCGGATTTTGAGTGGCGGCGTGTATCAGGGCCTGGACAGCATGGGCGCGAAAACCAACAACAGCGCCATCGATCTGGACTTCTTCCGCGTGCGCCTGTCCGGGGTGCAGAGCGACAAGTTCTTCGACAACTGGCAGGGCGTGCTGTCGGCCGCACTGTACTGGAGCGACGACACCTTGCCCGACAGCGAGCGCGCAGTATTCGGCGGGCAGAATTTCGGTCGTGGTTACCCCGACGATCAAGCGTCCGGCGACAAGGGTTGGGGCGTGGCCTACGAGATCAACTACAGCTTCAACCGCGACGGCAATTGGCTGCGCATCCTGCAGCCGTATTTTGTGCTGGACCGCTCGCGCAGCTGGTTCAACGAACTGCCGGTACAAGCCAACAGCCTGTCATCGGCAGCCATCGGCCTGCGCTTTGGCGATGCCAAGTATTACAACATCGCCCTGGAAGCGGCCAAAGCCATGTCGGATGAAGCACTCGATACCTTCAACCGCCGGCCGCGTTACAGCATCAGCTTCAGCTACCAACTCTAATCCCTGTAGGAGCTGCCGAAGGCTGCGATCTTTTGATGTTGTTTTTTAAAAAGCCAAATCAAAAGATCGCAGCCTGCGGCAGCTCCTACAGGGGTGGTTCAGGGTTGTGGGTCAATCCGGTCGAGTGCGCGGCTCACTGCCAGTTCGGCGAGCATGACGATTTGCTGGATCGCCAGCGCCGTGTTGCGCTGCGGGCGGCTGAGCTGGTCGGCAAAATCACTGGCCATGACGTTGGCCGAGGCCAGCGATTCACAGGCGTGGGCGAGCAGGCTTTCGGTGTCGATGTTTGGTTGCACGAGAAACATCGTGCTCGGCTGGTAGGGTTTTGCAGGGGTGGGGCAAAGGTAGAAGTCTAGGGCGCGTTTGATCGCTTCGCGGTTTTTGACTTGATCGTCGATGCGGATGGCGTCTTCGAGGGGGGTGGTGAAATCTTGGGGCGGGTCGGGAATCAGCTTGTCCATGGAAAACTCCTACTTGGCTGTGGAAGCCAACTCTTGTCGTTTCCACACGACAAAAGGTGGCAGCTATGCGCAGGGTGGAAATACCGATAAGTAGGCAACCGGCCAGACCCGAAGCCTGCCCACGCACAGCCGCCGCGACACAGTTTGCAGACGAAAGAAGTCGCCGACAACGATTACGGTGGTGGTGCAATGCATCTACTTGAATTTCAGGTTTCCACACCTGGCCGCTGCAATGGCAGCGACGACCCAAGCCTAGAGAGCGCACGTCTGACGGACAACCTGAAAACCTTGTGGGAAGGTTCTTCAAAATTGAAACAACTTTAAACATCAACATGATTCGGTGGCAGGAAGGGCGGCTCCCACAATGACCGCGACCAATGTAGGAGCTGCCGAAGGCTGCGATCTTTTGACGTTGTTTTTTAAAAAGCCAAATCAAAAGATCGCAGCCTGCGGCAGCTCCTACAGGGGTTACAGGTTGCAGGGTTATGGGCTGCCGCCCGAGCCGCTGTCGACCTTGCCACCCTGCTCCTGATCGAAGAATGCCGGGATGTCATGTTGATAACTTTTCAGCCAGCGCTGCATGGCCAGTTCGCGTTCGGTCGGGGTAACGGTTTGCGGTTTCGGCGAGGCGACTTTGTTGCGGCCTTGCAGTTGCAGCCAGCCTTCGGTTTCCTGTTGCTGGGCCGAGGCGGGGCCGGCGTCGATGGCGTGACTGGTCAGCGGCAAGGTCAGCAGGCCCAGGCAGACAAGGATGGCTTTCATCATCGCGCTCCTTACTTGAGCATCGCCGTGACGGCGACGGTGGATCGGTTCGGCAGTTTGAGTTTTTCCGCGCGGCTTTGCGCTTCGCTGAATTGCGCGGGGCTCAAACCGAGGCGACTGACCAGTTCAGCGGCGCGGTTCCAGTCGTCCTGATAGAGCAGCAAGGTCACCAGATTCAGCGCCGCCAGTTGATCGCTCTGCTTGAGTTCCATGGCGGTGAGAAATTCGAAACGCGCGTCGTCGATACGCAATTGATTGAGGTACACCACGCCGAGGTCGTTGCGGATTTTTTCGTCGGTGGGCGCCAGACGCGCGGCGCGTTGCAGATGCGCCTGCGCCTGGCCGTAGTCGGATTTGGCCGCAGCGAGTTGCCCCAGACCGTGCTCGGCTTCGGCCGCCAGACACGAACCGAGCAGGCTGCGATACAACGGCTCGGCCTCGCTGCGCCCGAGCAGTCGATAAACCTTGGCCTTGCGCAAGCGCACGTCGGCGATGTTGTCCGGCAGGCTTTGCAGATTGGCGAGGCTGGCGTGCAGCTTGCCATCGTTGGCCATGTCATCGGCGAGGTTCAGCGACAGTTGCTGATCGGAACTCAACTTCGCGCAACTGGCCGAACCGGTCAGCGCCTCCCAAGGCATTTGCCCGGTGTTGGCACAGCCGCCGAGCAGCAGCAAACAGGCACCTGCAATCATTGCTTTCATCACGATCCCTCTAGGCTCCCAGCGCTTTCGCCAGGGCGGTGAAACCCGGGCCGGCCAGGACAATCAATAACGCCGGGAAGAGAAACAGCATCATCACGACGGACATTTTTGCGGACATCTTGGAGATGTATTCCTGCAGGCGCGTCAGGCGCCGGTCATCCAGTAATTGCTTGAGCGCCAGCAGCGACTTCATCGCGCCGCCGCCCTGATACAGCAACTGCTGGAGTATCACGCAGGTGTCGGTGAACTCATCGACCGCCAGTAACTGTGTGGCTTTGTTCAACTCTTCGCCCAATTCGAGGCCGGAGTCGACACGGCTCAGCACCAGACGCAATTCATACGTCAGCACCGGCAACAACGCCTGACCTTCATGGCTGAGCACGCGCAACGCCTGCTCCACGGCCATGCCGGATTCGAAGAGGATGCGCAGCAGCGGAATGAACGTGCCGATTTCGCTGGCCAGTTGTTTTTGCCGACGCGCGACGGCGATCACCAACAGGCGCTTGGGCAACAGATAGCCGACGCCAAGCGCGAACAACGGCGCGATCCACTGCTTTTCCACCGCCGGGAAAAATACCGATTGCAGCAACACCGTCAGCGCCAGCAACAGCAGTGGCGAGCCGATCTGGCAAGCCGCGAACAGCGAACGCTGACGCGCACTGCGCCAGCCAACCCGGTTAAGCAGCGACTGGGTTTCGTTGTCGAGTTTGACGCTGCGCTGGCCGACCTTGCTGTCGCCGAGCACTTGCAGCAGGTTGCCAAAACGGTTCTGGCGCAGCAGATCGCCTTCCAGCCGCCGATTGATCTGCCGGGCGCGGCGGCGCTGTTCCAGCAGGCCGGTGAGGAGTAAGGCGGCGGCGCCGAGCAGAAGCAGCGCGCTGATCATCAAGGGTGTGGTCATAGGCTGCGCAACATCCGCCAGAGCAACAGACTGCCGATCACCTGCATGCCGAAGGCCGTGGCCAGCATTCGTTGCCCCGAAGGGTCGTGCCACATGGCGACCAGATAAATCGGATTGGCCATCAGGAAATAACCGGCCATGATGATCGGCAGCAAACCCAGCACCCAGGCAGTGAGGCGGGTTTCGCCGGTCATCGCACGCAACTGGCGCGAGGCCTGATCGCGCTCGCGGATCATCTTGATGAGGTTTTCCAATAGCTCGCTGGCGTTGCCGCCGTAACGGTGATTGACCTTGAGGCCGAGGGCGAACAAACGGAATTCATCACGCTCGTACAGCTCCGCCAAGTCCGACACCGCGTCCGGCAGGCTCACGCCCAACTGCACGTTGCGCTGGACCCGGCCCATGGCGTTTTTCAGCGGGTCTTCGCTGGCTTCGATGCCGCCCAGCACGGCATCGGCGAGGGTGCGCCCGGACTTCAAACTGCGCACGGTGTGGTCGAGCAATTGCGGCAGTTGTTCGATCATCCGTCGCAAGCGCCGTTGGTAACGCCAGCTGACAAACAGGCGCACGGCCAGCGGCGGCAGCACGATCAACACCAGCAAACCGAGCACACCGGCAAGGGCAAAACCGATCAGCATGGCGAATGCCCACAACAGCAACCACAGGCCTAGGCGATCCGTCGGCCGACCGAGACCGGCACGCAGAAACGCGCGCTCCAGACCCGCCCAGCGCGGCGCGTCTACCGTCAGTTGTGGCTGGCCCTGATTCAACCGATCGAGCACACGCTCGGTGCCGCCCTGGCGCCAGCCGTTGTAGAACAGGCGCAGCGATAACCCGAGCAAACACAGACAAATCACGATCAGCAACAACGGTTTGAGCATGCCGTGGCCCTCAGTGCGCCAGCGTCGGTTCGCGACGCAGCTTGTCGCCGGCAGGGTTGACCGCTTCGCGCAGAAAACCAAAACCGGTGCGCCGGTCGAGGCGAAACAGCGTATTGGTCACATAGACGTCGTCACGCACACCGACCACCTCGACCACTTCACTGACGCAACGGCGCCCATCGGGCATGCGCGTCAGTTGAATCACCACATCGAGCGCGGCGCAGATCATCTGCCGCAGCGTGCGTTCGGCGATGGTGCGACCGGTCAGGCCGACCAGGGTTTCCAGGCGCAACAAGGCGTCCTGCGCGTTGTTGGCGTGCACGGTACTCATCGAACCGTCGTGGCCGGTGTTCATCGCGGTCAGCACGTCGACCACTTCGACGCCACGAATCTCACCAAGGATGATCCGGTCGGGGCGCATGCGCAGGGCGTTGCGGATCAGGTCGCTGGCCTTCACTTCGCCGTGGCCCTCGGCATTCGGCGGACGGGTTTCCAGGCGCACGACGTGCGGGTGGCCAAGCTGCAATTCGGCGACGTCTTCGATGGTCACCAGACGTTCGTGCGGGTTGATCAACTGGCTGAGAATGTTCAGCAGCGTGGTCTTGCCGGTGCCGGTACCGCCGCTGATGAGAATGTTGCAGCGTTTGCCCACCGCCTCTTCGATGAAATCGTAGATCGCCTGATCGATGGTCTGCATCGCCATCAGGTCGGTGCTCTTGAGCATGTCCTTGCGAAACTTGCGGATCGACAGACACGGCCCGTCGAGGGCAATCGGCGGGATGATCGCGTTGACCCGGCTGCCATCCGGCAAACGCGCATCGACCATCGGCGACGACTCGTCGAGGCGTCGCCCGAGTGGCGCAAGAATGCGCTGCATGACCCGCTCGACGTGGTGCGCATCGATAAAGCGCAGGTCGCTGAGGTGCAGCACACCGTCGCGTTCGATGAACACCCGGTGCGGGCCGTTGACCAGAATCTCGGTCACGGCGCTGTCGCGCAGCAGCACTTCCAGCGGGCCGAAACCGGTCAGTTCGTCGACGATTTCTTCGGCCAGACGCTCCATCTCATAACGCGAAATCGCCAGGTGCAGGCGCGCGATGTATTCGGCCACTTTGTCGATGACGAACTGCGAGAGCACCTGCCGCGAGCCTTCCAGCAGGTTTTTCCCGGACTCTTCGATGGCGTCGATGATGTAGCGATGCAGCACCAGTTTCAGACCGTCGTGGTCGGTATTACCGGGCGCGGCGCGCTGCGGGCCACCGAACAGTTGTTCACTGCTCATGACGTGCCTCGCAAGCGGTTGAACCAGTTGGCCTTGGGTTTGGCCAGGCCTTCGGAGCGTTTTGCCAGGCGTTCGCCGAGGGCGCGCAGGCTTTGGCTGATGGCTTCACGCGGGGCCAGTTCGAACAGGGTGACGCCCTGGTTTTTCGCGTTGAGGCGGATCTCCGGACTGAACGCCAACACCGCGATCACTTCGAGGCCAAAGGTCTTGCCGAGGGTTTCGGAATCCGGTGCGACGTTGCGCAGGTAGCGGTCGATCAACAACCGGCCGTGGTCGAGTTTCATGCCTTTCTCGCGCCACAGATTGAGCACCGCGAGGTTGCGCCGACAGTCGAGGACGTTCTGGTCGGTGTACCACAGCAGCTTGTCGCAATGGCTGACGAACGTGCGCAGCGCTTCACTGTCGGGCTGGCCGGTGAGGTTGACGACGATGTGCTGGAAGTGTTGGCGCAAGGCGCTGAGCAACATGTACAACTCGGCGGCACTGGTGCGCTCCAGCGGCTCGTCGGAGCTGGCGTAAGCGAGGATGCGCAAGCCCGCTTCGGCGCTGGTGAAGGCGCTGTCGATCAGCGTTGCATCAAGCCGCCGCAAATGCCGCAGCGCATCGCCGAAATGAAACGAGCTTTCCAGCCCGAGCAAAGCCAAGCTGTCGCCACGCGGCAACCCGAGGTCGAGCAACAGGGTTTGCTGGCCGCTCTTCTGCACCACCAGCGCCATGTGGTTGGCCAACAGCGCGCCGTCGGCGTTGCTTTGCACACCATAAAGCACGGTCAGACCGCCAAGCTGGGTGGTTGGTGTGACCGCTGGCAGGCGCTTGCTCAGGCGCCGCACCAACCCGGCGACCTCACTGGAGCGCGAGCCGTAAGCGACGAAATCCCGCGCACCGGCACGCATGGCATTGAGCACCAGCTGATTGTCCATGCCGTCTCCGAGCGCGACGATCGCGAGCATCGGTTTGGCTTCGAGCAGACCTTCGATCAAAGCGCTTTGCGCGACCAGATGATCGCGATCAAGCCCTACGAACACCAGGCTGGCGAGGGTCACATCGACCAGCGCGAGCAACTCGTCGAGGCTGCCACCACCCCCGGCGCTGACCACTTGGCCAAGCGGCGCCAATGCACCTTGCAACCACTCAAGATCGGTGTCGTTGCGGGTGATGGCGAGGAAGGTCTGACTCAAGTTCTGGCTCATTGCGATAACCCACTGCGTTTATCGAAGTTGCCGTTTTCGAGGAAGTACAGGCGATACCAGTTCGGGTCGTAGTTGCGCAGTTTTTCACCCGGCAGCGAAGGCAATGGCGCGTTGACCGCCAGTGGCTGCACCAAGTGGGGAGTGACGATCATCAGCAATTCGCGCTCTTCGCGATTGATCGATGAGTTGCGGAAAAACGCGCCGATGATCGGGATGTCGCCGAGGCCGGGAAACTTGTTCACCTGGGAGGCGTTCTGGGTGCTGATCAAGCCGCTGATGACGAAGCTTTCGCCATCGGCCAGCGAGATGCTGGTGTCGGTGCGGCGGATGGTGAACGCCGGCACGGTTGTGCCGCCGATGGTCACGCCATTGTTGTAGTCCAGCTCGCTGACTTCCGGCGCGACCTTGAGGGCGATGCGGTCACGGCCGACGACGGTTGGCGTGAGGGTCAGGCGGATACCGAACTCCTTGTACTCGATGGAGTAGCTGTTGCTGTTGGCGCTCGGTACCGGAATCGGAATCTCGCCACCGGCGAGGAAGCTCGCGCTCTGCCCGCTCAACGCCACCAGGCTCGGCCGCGCCAGGGTGTAGGCGAAACCGCTGCCTTCCAGCGCATTGACGATGCCGAGGAATTTACTGCTGCCGCCGCCCCAGACAATGTTGAACACATCGTTGGCCAGTGGAATGCTCGGCGCAATGCTCGGCACCAAACCGGGCCTGACACCGCTGCCTGGCACCGTGCCCGGTGCGCCAAACAGAAAGTTGTTCGAGCCCTTGCCGTAAATCGAGGTGCCGGCCTCTTTGAGTTTGGTGCGGCTGACTTCGACGAAGCGAATATCAGTCTGCACTTGCGAAGGCAGAGTCGGGTCATCAGTCGCGGGCAACGCGACCGTCATCGCCGCACTCGCCTTGCCCTGCACGAACACCATGCTCTGACGCGGTGAGCTGGCGCAGGCCGTCCAGATCATCAGCGTGGTTGCACCAGGCGCGACGCCGGTGAGCAAAACACCTTGATCACCGGTCACGCGCACGTCGGCAATTTTCGGGTCGCCCACCGCCACGCGGGTGATCGCCACAGGTGATTGCAGTGCCTGTTGCAGACCTTCGCCGACTTCCAGCGTCGACGGTAATGGGCCGAGCGCGGCGCAGTTGCCGACAGCAGCGACGGCGCTGCCGATGGAGGCAACGCTCAGCAGCGAAGCCCGGAGCAAGCCGTTGAACAGGGGCGTGAAGCATTTGCGCATGTAAAGGCGTCCTTGCTCGAATCAGGGAGTGGGTTGAGCGCTTTCGGCACCACGGATGACTTCCACGGTCGCTTTGCGCGCCGTCGGCTGCCCCGCCACGGCGAGTGGTCTGGGCGGTGGCGAGAGTGACAGTTGGCTGAACTCGATCAACTCGCGACGCGGCGTATCGAGCTGTCTGGCGACATCGTTGGCACCGGCCCAGTATTTCGCCAGTTGCTGTTCATCGGCGCTGCGCACCGCCAGGCGCAAGACGCCGGCACCGGACGCCAGCATCAAACGGCTGAGCAAGGCTTCCGGCACCGCCAGCACCACGCTGCGCGCAGCCATTCGCTGTTGTTCCTGCTTGAGTCGTTCATCGTCAGTGCGCGCCGGACTGGTGGGTTGACCGTCGTTGGTCAGGCCCATCTGGCTGCCGACACCGAGCACGCGCACCGCTGGCACCACCAACTGCGCCGACGGCTGTGGATTGTTTTCGTCCTTGCGCAAAAACAGCAGCACATCGACGTAATCGCCCGGCGCCAGTTGCCCGCCAGCATTGATCACTTCATCCACGGCCACCGCCAGCGCGCGCTCACCGGGACGAATCATTCGCGCCAATTGGCTGCCGGGTTCGAAGCTTTCTTCACTCAGCCAACTGCCGGCACTCAATGGCCGCCATGGTGTGCGGCCGATGACTTGATCGACAGTGCTGAGGCTGCCAGCAGGCGCGGTGCGCAGTTTTTCCACGGCGACATCGGCGGCGGTGATTTTGCCGAATGGGGCGATGTCGCGTAGCAACACCACTACCGGTTGGCGGGTCGGATCTTCAACGGGCGCCGCCGGTGCAGCGACGGGGGCAACGGGGGCGACCGCAACCGGTGCGGAGACAGGTTCCACGGGCGGTTGCCGACTCAATGTCAGCCCCCAATATCCGGCAATGATGGCACCCAGCAAAAACAAGCCGGCCAGGCCCAGAGTGATGCGACTGTTCATGACGGCTCTCCCTTTCCCGCTGCGCGTTCTGTCTTATGCAATGCCCCGTAACTTCCAACGAGATAAATTCGCAATCAGGCAGCTATGAACAAGTAACTATTTCGCTATTTGACGGTAGTCCAGCGCGAACAAAACGCCATTAACAGCGATGAAATATCCAACGAAAGTAGGAGGCTAAAGCGCCAAACATGGTTTTTTAGTGTAATTGCGCCAACTAATACTTTGGCGTTAATACGTTCTTACAGTTGTTGGGCCGGGGAATGCCGACAATGCTGATGCTGGCACAGGGAAATCATGTTGCGAACGCGCAACACCTGGCGTGCTCAAGGAGAATCCTCATGTCGTATTCCCACATTGCGCAAAAAATCAAATCGCAAGTCGCCTTCTTCAAAGGTCTGGCCAAAGACACCGAGGGCGCATCCGCCATCGAATACGCGCTGGTGGTCGGCCTCGTGGCGCTGGTGATCGCAGCCTTCGGTAACGGCATCGGCACTCAGGTCACCGCGATCCTGACCCGGATCCAGACGGCACTCACCTGATCGGATCGATAACTTGTCAATGCGCTCATTGGGTTCTAACGTCAGCACTCAGTCCATTGCAGGTGTTGCCTATGAACTCTCCACACACTTCACGCCAGCAGTTGCTCCTCGTCGACGATGAGGAGGACGCACTGCTGGAGCTGGCGGAGTTGCTGGAGGGCGAAGGCTTCACCTGTCATACCGCGACGTCGGTGAAACTGGCCCTGCACCATCTCACTCGCCATCCCGATATTGCGCTGGTGATTACCGATCTGCGCATGCCGGAAGAAAGCGGCATGTCGCTGATCAAGCGCCTGCGCGAACATACCTCGCGCCAGCATCTGCCGGTGATCGTGACGTCCGGGCATGCCGATATGGAGGATGTCAGCGACATGTTGCGCTTGCAGGTGCTGGACCTGTTCCGCAAGCCGATCTATCACGTGCGCCTGCTGGAAACCCTGGACAACCTGTTTCCCAAGGCCAAGGCGAATCAAGGTTGAGGCAGGGGTTTTTAATTGTTGCCGGAACCCACTGCGATCAGTGCGCGGTGACCCGTTGACGCAGGCCGGAATTGCTCGGCGATAACGCCAGGGCCAATTGGGTGCGGTTATGCATGTGCGTCAGACGCAGCACTTGCGAGACGTAGAGTTTCACCGTGTTCTCGGTAATCCCCAGTTCGCAGGCGATCTGATAGTTGGTCTGGCCTTTGCCCACCAGCCTGGCGACATCGAGCTGGCGCGGCGACAGTTGATTGAAGATCGCGGGTATTTCCACGGTTTCGCCTTCGCCTTGCTCTTCTTCACTCGCAGACGTGGGGCCACGGCGGACTTTGTCGAGGTCCTGGTACAGGTCGTCGATCGACTCGGAGAGGTATTGCAGCTTTTGATTGAGGTTGCCGAGTTGCAGGGTTTTCTGCCGTTCGGCCAACACCGCTTCCTGACGACGCAAACCTTCAAGCAGTTCGTCCAGGTTCACCGGTTTCTGGTAGTAGTCGGCAATCCCGGCGCGCAACGCCTTGATCACGTCCTGCTTGTCGGCCCGCCCGGTGAGCATGATCGCTTCAAAGAACCGCTGCTTGCCCGCCAGGCGTTGCAGCTCTTGCACCAGCTCAATGCCGTCCATGTCCGGCATGTGCAGATCGCACAGCACCAGGCCGATGGCAGGGTCTTGGCTGAACTGTTCGATTGCCTGCTGGCTCGATTCGCACGGCACACAGCGGTAACCGCTGCTTTCGATGAATTCGCAGAGTTCTTCAACAATCAGCGGTTGATCGTCGACCACCAGAACTTTTACAGCAGACGTTAGCTTGCTCACTTGCTACTCCATGCCCAGGCCAAAGGCTGACCGTTCCTGTAATAACGCTGATTTGAAAGTAGACCCACTTTCCTACTATGTACATAGCAGTAGTGGCATGGGGCGACTAATGGATCCAAAGCAGGGTCAGGATTGCGCCCACCAGCACGAACGGTGCAAATGGCAGCTTATTTGACTTTTCCGGGGCCATATATCGAAGACGTTCCCTAAGCCGTTGACTCATATGCAGCCAGAGTTTTGGCGCCAGCAGTAACCAGAAGACGCTGGCGATTGCCGCGCCGATAAACGTGCCGAGCAGATGAGTGCCGTCCGTCGCAAGAGCGAAAGCTGTCATAAGTTTCACATCGCCAGCACCGAAACGGTTCAGCAGATAGCCTGGCAGCGTCAGCAATAGCGCCAGCAAAAAAGCCCAACCGCCCTGCACCGCGTCTGCGCCCAGCCACGTATGGCCGGTCAGCAGCAGATACCCCGCCGCCAACCCGCCAACGCCGAAGGTCAGCAGATTGCCGATGTGCCGTTGGCGGGCATCCTGCGCCGCGCATAGCGTCAGCCAGATCAGTAGGACAAAGCTGTGCATGCGGTAAAAAACGTCCGTTTTGGCCGAATGATTCTATGCTGATACTACGTAGTGAATGTCAGGGTAGACGCACTCATGAAATCCGCCCTCCCCCGCAAGCAAAAAGGCGCTGTCGCCATCGAGTTCGCCTTGGTGTTCGTCATCTTCTTCGCCGTGTTTTATGGTCTGGTGAGCTACAGCTTGCCGTTGTTGCTGATGCAGTCATTCAATGAGTCCACCGCCGAAGCCGTGCGCCGCAGCGTGGCGCTGGATCCGGCGACCGCCAACTACTCGACCGCCGTCACCGCCACCGCCCGCACCGAGCTGACCCGACAGTTGGGCTGGCTGCCCGCCGCGTTGAATTTCAATGCGGCCACCGACAGCTCGATCACTTACGTCGGCGGTGTGTTGACGGTGACCATCAACTATCCCACCAGCAAATTGAATCAGGCGTTGCCGTTTCTGGTGCTGCCGGGCGTCGGCACGGTGCCGCGCCTGCCGGCGACATTGCGCGCCTCGTCGAGCCTGCAATTTTGAGTGCCGGTGAAACGCTGTTCAGCCGTTTGCTCAATCGACAACCCGGCACCTCACCACCACTGGAAAGCCCGGTGGCGCAAAGCGTCGGCCTGCAGTTGTATCTGGATGGCGACGGCCAGGTCCTGCACCTGAGCGGGCCATTACGGCACTTGCTCGCGCAACGCATGGCCAGCACGCAACCTGCGCATCTGCTGGATTACCTGCTGCCGCACAGCAGTCTTGCCGTGGAGGGACAACCGGCCGACTGGCAAGGACAATTGCTCGACCTCGATTTTTTCAGCCTCGCCGGCCCGCCGCTGCACTTGCGCGGCTGGGTGCAGGCGCAGGGTGACGGCTGGCTCCTGCAAATGCTCGATATCGGTGATTTGCTCGGCGAACGACGTCAGGCGCGCAGCCGCGAGCAAGCGCAAATGCTGGCCACGCAGATTCGCGATCAATTACGCCTGTGCAGCCTCGCCCGCCTGCCGGATGCGCTGGGCGAGCAGTTGCAACGCCTGAGTCAGCAATTGCACATCCCGTGTCTGGCGGTAGCGCTGCTCGACGAGCAAGGCCTGGGCTGGCAGATTCATCAGCATTACACCGCGTTGAACGCGCCCCGACTGTGGCGTGAACAGCAGCGTTTGGGCACTGGCCTCGACAGTTTGAACGGTGCAGCGCCGCAACGTTTGCTGAGCAGCGAACAGCCGCGTCTGAGCGCATTGTTCGGCCCGCATGCAGGTTTCGCCGTGCCCTATCGCGATGCCCAAGGCGTGGCGGCATGGCTGCTGTGCGCCGACTACAACGCGCAACAACAGGCGCCTGACCTCAGCGATCATGACTGGCTGCTGCTGGCAGCGGCGGTGGCAGCACCGTTACTGGAGCGCTTGCGCGAGCATCGTCACCATCAGCAACTGGAACGCCTGGAAACCCTGCAAGCGCTGCTCGGCACCGGTTGGTGGGAAGTGTTCAGCGACAGCAACGAAGTGCAGTTGGCGCCGACACTGGCGCAAAGCCTGGCGTTGACGACGACGCGGTTGCCGATTCAGGACTGGTTCAATCAGGTTCACCCCGCCGACCGCGATGAGCTGCGCAGTCGCCTGCAAGCGCTGCAAGACGAAGGCGTGCCGCTGGAGTTATGCGTGCGCTGGCAAGCCGACGCGCAATCATTGCCGCTGTGGTATCGCCTGCAAGGCCGCTCTTTGGGCATCGGTGCCCAGCGCCGGCTGGTGGGTTTCATGCTCGACATCAGCGACATCAAGAATCAGCAACAACAGGCCGCCGCGGCCCATGCGCGGCTGGACAATCTGATCGCCAGTTCGCCCGCCGTGATCTACGTGCAGCGCTACGTTGCCGGGGCGCTGCAACCGACATTTTTCAGCGCCAGCCTGAGCGCTCTTTTGGGCTGGAGTCTGGCTGACTGCGACGATGGCCGCCTGGTCGAACACGTCCACCCCGAAGATCGCCCACGCTATTTCGAACGCACTCGGCAGTTGCTGCGCGAAGGCGCGGTGAGCGCGCGTTATAGAGTGCTCGACCGTCAGGGCAATGTGCACTGGCTGCTCGACGAAGCCAAATTGCTGCGCGATGACCTCGGCTTGCCGGTAGAAGCCGTCGGCCTGTGGCTGGACGTGACTGACGCCACTCTTGCCGCCGAACAGGTCAAGGCCAGTGAAGAGCGCTATCGGATTCTGGTGGAAGATTCGCCGGCGATGATTTGCCGTTATCGCCCGGACCTGACGCTGACGTTCGGCAACCGCCCTTTGGCGATGTACCTGGAGTGTGCGCCGGAGCAATTGCCCGGGGTCAATCTGGGCAGCTGGATGTCGGACGAGCAACGTGAAGCATTCCTCCAGCGCCTCGCGCAACTGACGCCGGAGGTGCCGGTGAGCACAGCGGAAATCAACCTGTGCCTGCCCGGCCGTGAGCATGCCTGGTGGGTCTGGTCGGATCGCGGCGTGTTCGATGAACACGGCACACTGATCGAGGTACAAGCGGTGGGCCGCGACAACACCGAAGTGCGCCGCTCGCAGCAACAACTGACGCAAAGCGCAAAAATGGCCACCCTTGGCGAAATGGCCACCGGCCTCGCGCATGAAATCAATCAGCCGCTGAACGTCATGCGCATGGCCATCGTCAATGTGCTCAAGCGTTTGAGCAATGGCGACGTGCAGATCGACTACCTGACCGACAAACTCAATCGCATCGACGCGCAAGTGCAACGGGCCGCGCGGGTGGTCGATCACATGCGCGTGTTCGGCCGGCGCTCGGAAGTCGAACAGCAGCCGTTCAATCCGCGGGAGGCGATCGAAGGCACGCTGTCGCTGTTGTCTGAAGGATTGCGCGGCAAAGGTGTCGAATTGCGGATCAAGGAGGCTGGCTTTCAGGTTCAGGTGCGCGGTTACGTCGATCAACTTGAACAAGTGCTGATCAATCTGATGGTCAATGCCCGCGACGCGCTGCTCGGCAAGCGCGAAGCCAACCGCGACTTCCAGCCGTGGATCGCCCTGCATGCCGAGTGTGACGAACACGTCGTGCGGCTGTGGGTCGAGGACAATGGCGGCGGCATCGACCCGCGTTTGCTGGAACGTATTTTCGAGCCGTTTTTCACCACCAAACCGGTCGGTGTCGGCACCGGTCTGGGCTTGTCGGTGAGTTACGGCATCATCGACAACATGGGCGGACGCCTGAGTGTGCGCAACGGCGACGAGGGTGCGCGGTTCTGCATCGAGTTGCCGATTGCGCTGACCGATTAGATCGCCAGCATCGGCTGCCCCGGTGGCCGGCAACTGAGGTTGGCGCCGACATCGACCTTGTTCAGGGTGATGCCGAGATTGGCCAGCAAACCGTCAAGAATCGGGTCGAGTAACGGGCTGAGCAGATTGTCGATGACCACGCCCAGCGTACTGTTGACGCTCGCCAGCACGTCTGCGGTGGTGGTCAGCAAACCACCGAGCAAACTCGAACCAGTGGGTTTGTACGCCTGCACCTGAACCCCGCTCAAGGTGCCTTTCAAACTGTTGACCACGCCCTGCGTACCGAAGCTGTAGTTCAGCGGCGTCTGTTTGATTTCCGGTGGCTGGTTGTAGGTGTGGATGTTCTGCATGCTCGCCACCGAGGTATCGACCATCACCCCGAGACCGCCGCCGTAAAACGGTTTGCGCGTGCTCTGATCGCACGTCGGCGAGCCCAGCCCGAGCAGGGGAATGGTGCAGGTGATGACGCCGACATCGATCAACGCCAATGGCTGCACGGTGACATCGGCCGAGGAGGAAAACGCATTGGTCGCGTCGATCTTGCCAACCTTGAGTTTGACCAGTGACGAGTTGGTCTGGGTGGTCAGGCTTTTCGTCGCATCGCTGACGCAATTGAAATCGGTGACATGGCTGTCGGCGGCAGCAGCCTCGAGCAGGATGTCGATGGTCGAGGTCGGCAGAATTTGCAGATTGGTACGCTGACAGGTACCCCCCAATGCGCAGAACAACGAGTTCAGCGTGCCGGCGATGTTCAGGTGCAGCAGGTTGTTGAGGGTGTCGGTCAGACCACCGACCAGCGGCGTACTGACGATGGCGCTGGCCAGGCCGGCGACACCGGACAGCAGTGGCAGATTCAGCGAGATCAGCGTGCGTACCTGCGCGGTTTTCACGTAGATGCGGTTGGCGCCCATCGGGTCGGCCTTTGCCAGCGCCGGGTTGCCCACAGCCGACAACTGCGGCGGCTGGATGACTTTGACCTTCACCGAACCGTTGACCAGCCCCGGAATGCTCAATGGCACGGTGGCGGTCAGGGCGTTCTGACTGTTGGCCAGTTGCACCACGGCTTCGAGTAACTGGAACACCTGCAGATTGGCATTGAGCGCGGCCGAAGTCGCGCCGGTTTGCAGTTGCAGCAACTGACCGAGCACCACCGAGGTATTGCCGACGATGGCTTTCAACCCGAGCAAGCCGCTGACCGCGACACTGGTGGTGCTGCCACCCTTGGTCAATACGGTGATGGCGGTGTCGATCAGTTGATTGATCTGGATGCTTTGACTGAGTACCTGAGTGTAGTTGCCGGCGTCGACGTGGACGTCGAGCGCCAGTTGATTGAGGTAACTGAGCAGACTGATATTAGTGTCCACCAGACCTTGCCAACCGGCGACGCTGAGGTTGAGGCTGCCGCCGAGCAGTCCGCCCCACAGCGCATTCAACGCGGCTGACTTGCTGGCGTCGACCGTCAGTGCGGTGGTACCGATGGTCAGTTGCGCCATCGGCGGCAGAATCGCCGAAGTGCCCACCGCCGTCGCGTGCAGGCGCGTGGTCGGGGCGACGCTGCCCGGCCGGAACAACGCGTACAGAGCGGCGCCAACACTGGTGGGCACCACGCGCGTGGCGACGACGCTGATCGCTTGTTTCTTGCTGGCATCGACGGTGAAGGCACGCAGGTTATTCGCACCGGTTTGCACGGTGCCGCAGGTCACGGCAAGGGTCGTATCCTGCGCCACGGCAAAACCATTGCGCGCGGCGCTGGCGGTGGCAAACGCGGCGGCGCTGAGGCCTGTCAGGCAATCCCCGCTACGCGAGACCGCCTCGAGCGCGGCGACATCGACCACCCGCTGCAAGCGGCGTTGTTCCATGTACAAGCGACCGCTGTCGACCACCAGCACCATGCACACCAGCGCCAGGCCGAGGGTCAGCGCCGCCATCAGACCGATTGCCCCGCGTTGCCGGGCCGGGCCGTTGAAATGCGAACGAGGCGACATGGCGCACTCCTTTGCCGTGACCTCCATTGATGCAATGAGTGTAGACGCGCCCGGGCCTGCTTGCTGGCAACGCGCCAGCCTCCAAGCAAAAACCCTGCGTTCTGTTGAAACGGCCCTTTCAAGATCAACAGATCGCAGCCTTCGGCAGCTCCTACAGGGGAAATGTTGTGTGAGGACTTATGCGCCCCGAACAAACAGGTAGGAGCTGCCGCAGGCTGCGATCTTTTGATGTTGCCGTTTTAAAGATCAACAGATCGCAGCCTGCGGCAGCTCCTACAGGGGGTTAGCGTGGGGGGTAGTTGGCGAGGATGCGGGTGACGGTTTCGCGGATGGCGTTGCTGCGATCCTCGGGGTTGGGCTTGCTGGCGAGCATTTGCTCGTCGCTGCCGCGCCACACCAGTTTGCCGTCCTTGCCGTCGAGCAGGTCGATCTGGATGGTCGCGACCTTGTAGGTGATGTTGCGCGTTTCGTTGTACATCGGCGCGCCCCAATAGCCGTTCCACGGGCCACCCCAACCGCCGCCGTAGTTGGTCGTCACTTGCTGCTGACGATCCTCGACGATCAGGTAAGTCTGCACACTCAAATCACCCTTGGCCCCCACAGCGGCAGGCCGCAAGCCGCGCTGATCGAGTTGATCGGTCACGGCCTGGCGGATGCGCTGTTCGGTCAGATCACTCTTGATCCGTGGATCATCGGGGCGGTATTGCAGGGCGGGTTCTTTCCAGCTCCAGCTGCGATAGGCGGCAAAGTCGCGGCTGGCGTCGAAGTCATGGTTGACCTGATTGGCGGCACAGGCGCTGAGCAGCGCGGCCATGGCCAGTAAAGCAAGACGGCGGAACATGATTTTTCTCCGGTTGAAGACATGAACCTGCTAGAGCTTCTCATTTGCAGGAAGCTAACTGGGAGGATACGCCGCCATGGCCTTTTCGACAGCCTCGCGAATCGAATCCGTGCGCTCGATCTGATTGCCCTTGGCGCCGGTTTCCGCGCTGGCACTCCACACCGGTTGACCGGTGCCGGCATCGAACAGATCGACTTGTACCACCACGACCTGCTCGGAATAGGTGCGCACCACCGGTACGCTGTTGTACATGCCGTAACCGCGACCATAACGATCATAGCCACTGTAGCCGCCGCCGTAGTAGCCGTAATCATCCTGCACCTGACGCAAGCGGGTTTGCAGACTCAGATGGGCGCTGACCAACAGATCGGCCGGACGATTGTCGTGCAGCGGACGCAAGCCGCGCTGATCCAGCGCATTGCTGACCGCCTCGGCCACTTGCGCCGAATCCGCCCACGCGGTGCCCGGCGGCAGTTGCCCGTTGAGCCACGTCCAACTGCGATAGCGCCCGTAATCGCGCGGCGGTGCCGGGTAGGCGCTGCGATCAAAGGTGTTGGCGGCTTGCGGCGGTGCCGGCGGCAGCGGCCGCGACTGCGCCACGTAAGGGTTGCTGCCCTGGCAGGCGGCCAACCCCAGACAGATCAGCAATAACCCGGATTGAGCTTTCATTTTGTGCTCCGATCAGACCGGCCGGCAGATCCAGTGCAGGTAACGCCCAAGCCCGGCGAAGCTTGGGTGACGACGGTGAGCGAGCTCCATCTCGAGCAAATCGACGAGTTCGGCGCGGGCCTGGAATTCCACCGGCATGTAGTCGTGAAAAACCCGGATCCCGCTCTGGCTTTCGACCTGCCACAGGCCGTCGAGTTGCGTTGCCAATTCGCGCGGATCGAGCGGTTGCTGCGGGGTCAGGCTCTGCTTTTCACCGGCCATGTCGTTCTTGCGCATTTTCTTGAAATGGCCTTTGAGCAGGTTGCGGTAGATCAGCGCGTCGCGGTTGTAGAACGCCAGCGACAACCAGCCGCCGGGCTTGGTCAATTGGTGCAGCACCGGCAGGATCGCGTGGGGTTCGGCGAGCCACTCGAGCACGGCGTGGCAGATCACCAAGTCGTAGGGTTCGGTGAGTTGCCCGAGCAACTCCTGCCACGGCGCCTGAATGAACGTCGCGGTTTGCCCAGCCTCGGCGAAACGCTGGCGGGCGCCTTCGAGCATCGGCGCGGCCGGCTCGGTGAAGGTCACGTCGTGGCCACGTTCGGCCAGCCACAGCGACATGTGGCCGAGACCGCCACCGATGTCGAGCACCCGCAACGGGCGATCCGGCAACGCTTCGGCAAGGTCGGCCTGCAACACCGCGAGGCGAATTGCGCCTTTGGCACCACCGTAGATTTTTTCGGCGAAACGCGTCGCCAACTGATCGAAATGCCGGTCGCTCATCAGCTGAACCGCCGTTCGCTGTCGGCGAGCTTGTTGCGCACCACTTCATTCATGTCCAGGCCCAACTCGCTGCACAGCAGCAACAGATACAGCACGATATCGCCGACTTCTTGCCCGGCGTGGGCGAGTTTGTCGGCGGGCAACTGGCGCGACTGGTCCTCGCTCAACCACTGGAAGATTTCCACCAGTTCAGACATCTCGACGCTGGCGGCCATGGCCAGGTTTTTCGGGCTGTGAAATTGCCGCCAGTCATTGCGGTCGCGAATGGCGTGCAGGCGTTCGGTCAGTTCAACAAGGTTCATCGGGTTCTCCTGAAGGCGTATAGCTTCAAGCGGATACGCCCTGAAGGCAAGACCCATGTAGGAGCTGCCGCAGGCTGCGATCTGTTGATCTTGATCTTTGAAAAACAACATCAAAAGATCGCAGCCTGCGGCAGCTCCTACGGGTTTTCCGTTCGGCGCAGCATGGGCCATACTCGTGACAGGGAACTCGGCCACCTGCGTTGTGGCCCAAGGCTCAGCTCTTTCATCAGGATGAACACATGCAGGTAGAAAGCTTTTTCGAGTGGCTCGGCCAGGCGCTCGGCTCGATCATCCGCTTTATCGTCGACGGGCTCAGTGGCCTGTTCAACATTCTGAGCCATGCCGGCGGCAATTTTGTCGACGGACTGGCAAAGACGCTGGGGATGGACACGTCGATCATCAGCATCATCGCGCTGATCGTCGGGCTGATGCTGCTGTGGTCGGCGATTCGCGCGTTCATGAATGCGTCGATCATTGCCGGGATCATCTGGTTGCTGCTGGGGTTGTGGTTGCTCAGCTGGATAATTCACTGACACCACAAAACCTTGTAGGAGCTGCCGAAGGCTGCGATCTGTTGATCTTTTAAGGCAACATCAAAAGATCGCAGCCTGCGGCAGCTCCTACCTGTTTATTTGGGGGCGCATAAATCCTCACCCACAACTTCCCGCACACAACTTCTCCCCTGCAAGAGTGTGGTGCAGTGGAAACATCTCTAGCTGACCCACCGCCTACAGGGGATTGTGTTAATCGCTACAATCCCCGCTCCCCCAAGGAGCCTGCATGTCCAACCTGACCACCGACTGGCGCGACCGTCCGACTCATCGCAAGGTCTGGGCGCTCGCCGCGCCGATGATCCTTTCCAATATTTCCGTACCGCTGGTAGCGCTGGTCGACAGCACCGTCATCGGCCATTTACCCCACGCCCATCAGTTGGGCGCCGTGGCGGTGGGCGCCAGCCTGTATACCTTTCTCGCCTGGGCCATGGGTTTTCTGCGCATGGGCACCACCGGGTTTGCCGCGCAGGCGGCCGGGCGCAGCGATGGCGCGGCGTTGCGGCAGATTCTGTTGCAGGGCCTGCTGCTGGCGATGGGACTGGCATTGCTGCTCGGCAGCCTCGGCGTACCGTTGAGTGACCTGGCGCTGCATTTCATGCAGCCGTCAGCGGAACTCGATCAGCTCACTCGCGACTTCTTCCACACGCGGCTGTTCGGCCTGCCGGCAGCGCTGGCCAGTTACGCGCTGGTTGGCTGGTTCCTCGGTACGCAGAACGCACGCGCGCCCCTGGCGATTCTGCTGACCACCAACCTGATCAACATCGTCCTCAATCTGTGGTTCGTCATTGGCCTGGACTGGGGCGTGGTCGGATCTGCGCGCGCCTCGGTGATCGCCGAATGGAGCGGCGCCCTGCTCGGCTTGCTGCTGACACGCAAAGCGCTGCGCGCGTATCCGGGGCACATCATCTGGGCGGCACTGAAACTGTGGCAGAGCTGGCGGCCGTTGCTGGCGGTCAATCGCGACATCTTCATCCGCAGCCTCGCGTTGCAATCGGTGTTTTTCATGATCACCGTGCAAGGTGCGCGGCTCGGCGATGCGACGGTCGCGGCCAATGCGCTGCTGCTCAACGGCCTGCTGCTCACCGCCCACGCACTGGACGGGCTTGCGCATGCCGTTGAAGCGTTGTGCGGGCATGCCATCGGCGCGCGTGATCGTCTGGCTCTGCGCCGTTCGCTGGTGGTGGCCGGCGGCTGGTCATTGATCGCCAGCCTCGGTTTTGCTGCGCTGTTTCTTCTCGGCGGGCATCTGTTCATCGAGATGCAGACCAATATCCAGAGTGTGCGTGACACGGCGTTTGTCTACCTGCCTTATCTTGCCGTGCTGCCATTGATTGCGGTGTGGAGCTACTTGCTCGACGGCCTGTTCATCGGCGCCACCCGCGCCCGCGAAATGCGCAACGGCATGCTGCTGACCGTTGTCCTGCTATTGCCGTTCGCCTGGGCGCTGCAAGGGTTGGGCAATCACGGCCTGTGGATGTCGTTTCTGCTGTTCATGGTGCTGCGCAGCCTCACGCTCGGGGCGATGGCCTGGTGGCTGAAGCGCAATGACGGCTGGTTCAGCGGCGGCGTTCACTGAGTCGGCGTGTGCTGGATGAAGCCGACGATTTGATCGAGCACCGGCGCCAATTGCCGCAGCGGCCGCGACAATGTCGCGACCAGCGTCACATGGCTGGGCCGCGAGTAATATAGATCCTGCACCGGCACACCGGCCCCGCGCAGCTTGCGCGCCAGGCCACCGGTGTTGCGTATCGGGTTGACCAGATCATCCTCGGTCGCAGCAATCAGCAAGGCCGGCGGTGCGCCTCGGCTGACATGGTTGATCGGCTGCGATTGTGGCGGTGAATCCGGCCAGAAGAACACCGGGCGCACGTCAGGATTTTTGATCGGCAGGAAATCATAAGGCCCGGCCAGTCCGATCCAGCCACGCAGATCGTGGGGCGACATGCCCACCGCCGCGAGAAAATCCGCATCGAGGGCGAGCATCGCCGCGTTGTATCCGCCGGAACTGTGACCGAGCAAATACAAGCGTTGCGGGTTGCCGGAATACTCGCGGATATGCGCCTTGGTCCACGCCACTGCCTGTGCGCCATCCTCGAGAAACGCCGGATAGCGCACCTGCGGGTACAAGCGATAATCCGCCACCACCGCAACAATCCCCCGCGAGGCCAACGCTTCGCCGACGAAGGTGTAATCCCCGCGATCGCCACTGTTCCAGCTGCCGCCGTAGAAAAACACCACAACCGGCGCATCGGCGAGCGGCTGACGCGGCACGTAGACGTCGAGCTTCTGCCGTGGATCAGCACCATAGGCGATACCCGTCGTGCGGTTGAAGGTGTCGTCCGGCGTCAGCGCATTGAGGACTTTCACCGGCGAACAGCCACCGAGACTCAACATCAGCAGGACGCTGGTGATTACGCCGAACCACGTTGAACCGAGCCATTGCCGAAAACCACCGCTCATGGAGGCTGCTCCCTCAGGGTTATTCTTTCTGCCAGTGTCGCCGCAAATGATCGAGCCGCTCTTGTTGCGTCAGCCCCGCCGGTAGCGGCACCAAAACTTCACGCGGATGCTGCAAGCGTAGCCACAACCAGCCATCGAGCACCGCGCGCTCGGTAAATCCCAGCGCCATGCCTTGCCCGGCATGCAGCGACAACTGCGCATAGGCGACACCCATGGATTGGCTCCAGCGCCAGATATGCTGCTCCAGCAGGCAAGTCTGCAGGCGCTCGCACTGGTGCTGGCTCAGCGTTTCCTCGATTGCCAGGCGTTCGACCGGCAGGCGGGGGTTGCGTAACTGTTGCCAGCCCTCACAGCCGACGCCGCGATCGGCCCAGGTGCCACCGAACCAGCGCACCTGCCGGATCGGCCCGAGCCAGCGGCTCAACTCGCGGGCATCGCAGGCATCGAAGAAATAGCTGGCGGTCTGGCGGTTGTAAAAGCCCAGCAAAGCCCGATGGCTCAGGCCGAATGAAACGGTGAGCATGCGGCGCAAATGCCCGAGCAACGGCTCCACAGGCGTTGTGCTTTCGAGGAGCAGGCCGCGCCAGGTCTGTGGATCGCTGTGACACAAGGTCGCCAGTGCCGGGCAGTCCTGCAGGCTGATCAACAGTGGCCCTTGCTCACGGATGGATTGAAACTCGGTGTCGTCGAACAGCCAGAAACACTGCACGCCAGCGAAGCCTGCGCGTAACGTGGTCAAGGCTAACGGCGCATCGACCCTGTCGAGTAACAACCACTGCGCGACGGCGCTCATCGTCCGCCGCTCTGTTCAAGGGACGTCACCAGCCGACAGGTACACACCGCCTGCGAACAATGCACGAAGCTGCCGCCACCCGGCATCAGGCACAGCAGCATCAAGGGTTCCGCCGATTGCAGCAGGCGTTGCAGCCCGTCATCGAGTCGGGTTTGCGGCGGTAATGGCAAGGGCTGGTCTGCGACCGGCGCCGCAGCGACTTGCAATACACCAGTGATCATCGGTTGATCCGGATCACCCTCGAAGAAACTCACCACCACTTCGACACCCTCGGCCAGTGCATTCATTGGCGCCTCGGCCAGGGTTGGCGACATAGGCAGCCAACAATGGCTGTCGGCGGCACCCTCGCCCTGATACGACCAGTCGAACTGCACCGCCACCGGACGCGATTGATCAGGACGCGGTTCATCGACGGCCACCACCCAGGCCCGTTGCAGACTGTGCATACGCTGGCGAACAGCGACCGTCGCCGACGCAGCAACCCAGGACTGCTCCAGCGCAAAGATCCGGTTGCTGTAGGCCGGCACCTGAAGTTGATCGGCGTGATGCTCGATTCGGTTCAACAACCAGCGCCGGTTACATTCACCCAGCGGATGGCCGCTCAGTGCCAGCCAGCGGCCGCTGCGCAATCGCGCCAGCTCACTGCAGCCTTCTGCCGTGCGCGTCGACTGCGCGCCGCTGGCCATGCTCTGACGTTGGCCCTGCAACCGCCATTGGTGGATCGCCTGCGGCTCACTTTGCCCGTCACCCTCGCCGCAAAACACCGCCGCGACGGCTTGCGGCAGTTGCGTCGGATCATCGCCGAACACCAGGCAATGTCCGTCGGGACGATGCTCGAAGTGATAGTGAATGCGCGCCTGCCGGCACAAGCGCTGGAGCAGTTGCAGATCCGATTCGTGGTACTGGGTGCAGAAGGTCCGGACCGGATGATCGACGCGGCACTCGAAGCGGCGCTGCGCGCCAACGATGCCGTGCTCCCTGAGCACTTGATCAAGGATCTGCGGCACCGAGCGGCCACTGAATATGCGCTGGCTGAAGCGCAGGCCCAGGCAACTCAACCTCGGCCCCAGACGCACTCGGCACAACCTCGCAGCATGGCCGTACTCGTGCTGGACAAGGCTTTGCAATTGCCCATGCACACCCTCCCCCAGCGCGCCGAAACAAAGAAACGCTGACCGGTAGAGCAAACCGGCAAGGTCCAGTTGCGCATCGTCGATCAACACATCGATCTCGAACGCAAACGGCTCACTGAGCGCTTCGTTACCGGTAAAGGCCAGGACTTCGAGGGGGTCGGACAGACCCGCTACATCGAGACGAAACAACGACTCGTTGAATGGATCGAACATTGGCGGATCTCTACAGGAGGGGCGGCCGAGGATTCTCGCCGAGAGGCATGGCCGAGTAGAGTGCCGAAGTACAACTTAGGAAATGACCTACGCGAAAAGCAGACCGGATGACTTTGCTGACCCGGATAGACAAGGATTTCACGCGGAACTTGGGATATGTCCCACCGGGATATCCGAATTTTCCCCGGCTAGCGGGGGAAACTTCAGACAACCCGGTGAAACGACAACCTGCCGTCAGGAAGACAGGTAGGAGGAACGGGTCAGACCCAGACGCAAGGCATCGAGGAATTGCGTGCGCTCGCCGGCACTGATGCGCGCACTGGCGCACTTGTCGCGGTAGTGCGTCATCAGTTCTTCCGGCGACAAGTGCACGTAACGCAGCATGTCTTCGATGGTGTCGTGGGTCTCGATACCGGCGTGGTACACGCTGCCATCGGCATTCTGGTAGATGTTCACCGAGTCGGTGTCACCGAACAGGTTGTGCATGTCACCGAGGATTTCCTGATAGGCGCCGACCAGGAACACGCCCAGCAAGTAGTCTTCACCTTCGTTCAAACCGTGCACCGGCAAGCTGGTTTCGATGCTCTGCTCGTCGACGTACTGGTTGATCTTGCCGTCGGAGTCGCAGGTCAAGTCCTGCAGCACCGCGCGGCGCAGCGGCTCTTCGTCGAGACGGTGCAGCGGGATGATCGGCAGGACCTGATCGATCGCCCAGGTGTCCGGCAGGCTCTGGAACACCGAGAAGTTGCAGATGTACTTGTCGGCCAGCTTGTCGTTGAGCTCGTCGAGCACCTGACGGTGCGAACGCTGACGCGCTTTCAGCGAGTTGTGCAGGCGACGGCAGACCGCGAAGTAGCACTGCTCGGCCAGGGCTTTTTCGGCCAGGGTCAGTTTGCCGTCAGCGTACTGCGCAGCCACGTCGCTCATGTAGTGCGTGGCGCGCCAGTAGGTTTCGGTGACCATTTCGATGTCGGTCGGGCCGAGCAGGTCAACCAGCCACTGCACGGTTTCCGGCAGCGATTCCTTGTTTTCGATCTGCGGGATTTCGTCGTTGTGCTTCTCGACGTCAGTCACCTGCACAACCAGCATCGCGTGGTGCGCGGTCAGCGAGCGGCCGCTCTCGGAGAAGATGTGCGGATGCGGCAGGGCCTGCGCATCGCAGAACTCCTTGAGCATGCCGACCACGACACCGGCGTAATCGTCCATGTCGTAGTTGATCGAACTGGCGTTGCGCGAGTGGGTGCCGTCATAGTCGACACCGAGACCGCCGCCAACGTCGATGTGATCGACCGGCAGACCGAGGTTGCGCAACTCGCCGTAGTAACGGATCGCTTCCTTGAAACCGTGCTGATAGTCAGCCAGGTTGGCAATCTGCGAACCCATATGGAAGTGCAGCAGGCGAATGCCCTGATCGAGACCGGCCGCGCGGAAGCGCTCGACCACCGACAGCAGTTGTGCCGCCGACAGACCGAATTTGGATTTCTCGCCACCAGTGTCCGCCCACTTCGACGACGCCAGCGACGACAGGCGCACGCGCAGGCCAACCTGTGGCTTGACCTTCAGCGAGGCGGCTTCTTCGATCACCAGAGCGACTTCGGATTCTTTCTCGATCACGATGAACACGTTGTGACCAAGTTTCTGACCGATCAGCGCGAGACGAATGAACTCGCGGTCCTTGTAGCCGTTACAGACGATGGTACCGCCCTTCGGCGCCAGCGCCAGTACGGCCAGCAATTCAGGCTTGGAGCCGGCTTCCAGGCCGATGGAAACATCCTGGGTGGCGATGATGTTCTCGATCACCGCTTCTTGCTGGTTAACCTTGATCGGGTACAGCGCGGTGTACTTGCTCTGGTATTCCAGACGCTCGATGTTGGCATCGAAGGCGCCGGTCAGCTGGCGGACACGGTCTTGCAGGATGTCGGGGAAACGAACCAGCAACGGCAAGGACAAACCGCTTTTGCGCAGTTGGTCGACTTGCTCGAACAGGTCAATCGGCGAGCTGCTCGGGCCGTTCGGACGAACTTCGACGCGACCGGCTTCATTGATCGCGAAATACCCGGCCCCCCAATGGCGAATCCCGTAAACACTGCGGCTGTCCGCAACTGTCCATTGGCTGCCATCGTCTTTACGTGTGCGTCGTACGGACATCGAAGTCCCCTATAAAGAAGTCATAGTGCGTCGCCTGATCTCAGGCCGGCGCAGTCTAAAGAATGAAAATGACGGTTCGTCAGCGCGGCGGTAGACCGCACTGACTGCGTGGAGTTTAGAAACCGGTCATGAACAGGCTCTGTGAAAACCATGGAGACGACGCCGGATCTGAAGTATTTCAGCGCCGGATCAAGCCGCAGATGGATTTCACAGAGGCTGCTAGCCGCCGGACTTCTTCGCTTTGAAACCGTGCTTGATCAGCTCAGCCAAGAGTAGCTCGACATGATCGCCCTGGATTTCGATGATGCCGTCTTTCAACGCGCCGCCGGTGCCACAACGTTTCTTCAACGTTGTCGCCAGCTCCTTGAGCGCGTCTTCGGCCAGCGGCACGCCGGTGATAGTAGTCACCGTCTTGCCGCCACGGCCCTTGCTCTCGCGGCGCACGCGGGCAATGCCGTCGCCGGCCGGGATCACGGTTTGTTTGCAGATACAGGCGTCCACCGGCTTACTGCATTCCGGGCAATGACGACCTGCGTCGGTGGAAAATACCAGGCCACCTAAGGCGGCGAAGGATGCGGCTTTTTTGGCCACCGGCAATCCTCTCGGGAGGACAAAGACTGATCGCAACCTTGGGCAAGGTCAGCGACCGCGAAGCCCCACTCAGGCAGGGGCAGCGCTACTGCACCGGATATCGATTCCTGGACTGCTCAATTGCTGAAATGTAGGAGCTGCCGAAGGCTGCGATCTTTTGATCTTTTTTAAAAGCCAAGATCAAAAGATCGCAGCCTTCGGCAGCTCCTACAGGTTCCCCACAGGCCAGCAGTCAATCAGGCCAACCTCAAACTATCCGGTGCAGTTTGAAAAAAAGGTCGCGCAGTGTAACGGCAAAAAACCCGATTGCTAAGTGCCAATCGGCGCCAATTCATGTGTTCTTTGCGACGTCGCTTTGCTGCGCCTTGAGATAGCGCTTCAACGCGGCCAAAGAGTCCGGGCAATAGGGCTTTTGTTGGATTTCCTTCATGACCTGCTCGACCGGGATGAACCGCGCTTCCAGCACCTCTTCCGGCTGCAGTTTGAGCGGCCCGTCCCACACAGCGGAAAACGCCGAACACCACAAACGGTTGCCGGTATCTTCAAAGAAGAAATGGTCGTGCGCAGTGAGTTCCACGCCACTGACCCCCAACTCTTCTTCCAGCTCGCGGGCAGCGGATTCAGCGTAGGTTTCACTGGCGAGCACCATGCCGCCAGCCGCTACATCCCAGAAACCCGGGTAGATGGCCTTGCTCAACGTGCGCCGATGCACGCAAAGCTCACCCGCAGAATTGAACAGCATGATGTAGGTGCCGCGTCCGATCAGCCCGCGCTCACGCAAGTCTGAACGCACCAAGGCGCCGAGCAGGTTGTCCTGTTCGTCGACCCAAGCGATCTGTTCAGCATCGGAGGCGGCGCGATGGGCCGCCTCTTTGGCGTTCTGACTCATGAATCAGCCCTGATTGAGCAGTTGACGCAAATCGATCACAGCAGCGTTGGCCCGGGAAATATAGTTGGCCATGACCAGCGAATGGTTGGCCAACACGCCGAAGCCGCTGCCGTTAAGAATCATCGGACTCCAGACCGGTTCCTGCGAGGCTTCCAGTTCGCGGATGATCTGACGCACGCTGACCGTGGCGTTCTTCTTCGCCAGTACATCGGCGAAGTCGACTTCGATGGCGCGCAGCAGATGCGACAGCGCCCAGGCCTGACCGCGTGCTTCGTAGAAGACGTTGTCGATCTGCATCCACGGAGTCTCGACGACTTCTTCGTCAACCTGCGGCACTTCGCCGATGGCCGGTACTTCGGTTTTCAGTGCGGTGTTGAGTTTGACCCGGCCAACACTGGCCGACAAACGTTGCGACAGCGAACCGAGACGTGTGCCCACATCGCCGAGCCAGTTGTTCAGGTTGTCGGCGCGGGCATAAAACAGCGCGTTCTTTTGAGTAGGGTCGGACAGGCGTGCCTGATAACGGCTCAGGGAGTTGATGCCTTCCTGGTACTCCGACTCACTCGACGGCAGGATCCAGCTCTTGTTGTCGAAGTTGAAACGCGGTTCGGCTTTGGCCAGATCGGCATCTTCCGCCGACTGCGACTGCGAACGGGCAAAGTCTTTGCGCAAGGCGCGGGTCAGGTCACGCACCTGCACCAGCACGCCGTATTCCCAGCTCGGCGTGTTGTCCATCCACAAGCCTGGCGGGAAGCGGTCGTTGGAAATGTAGCCGCCCGGTTTGTTGAGCAAGGTGCCGGCAACGGTCTTCAGGGTTTCGACCGTGGTGTAGCCGATGACCATCTGCTTGCCTTCTTTCTCGGCAGCCACTTGCGCGTTTTGTGCGACCGGAAACAGCGCCGGCTCTTGGCTCCAGTACCAGCCAAGGCCGATGGTCACCAGCAGATAGAGGCCGATCAGCGTGGCCAAAGCGCGGCTGAACAGCACCCCACCGACATAGCTGCGGGTGGCCGACTTGGGCTCGGCGGCACGTTCAGGCGCGCTGCCCGCGCGGTTTTTCCAGTCCAGCATGGCGATATCCTTTCAATCACTTGGGTTCAACGGTTCGACCACAACCATACAACAACGTGCCAAGGCCGGGCACCCGGTATTGGGAGGCTGAGGGAAAACAAGTAGCTGCTGCCCGAGAGCGAAAGGATAGACGCGCGATTCAGACGTTGAAAATTTTCAGGGAAATCTGCCGGACATCTTCCGGTGTAAATAGATATGCAATGCCCGCTGCGCCAGTCTTGCGCTGGCTGGGGACGCCGTCGACCGTTGCGGTGTACGCCTGCTGTGGCAGCGGCTCGCCGGTCATGCTGTCGACCAGACGGAAGATCTGCGGGGTTCGGATGGGCTGCGCCGGGGGATTATTCATCAGTTCCAGCACGGCCTGATCGAAGATCGACGCAGCGACCGGCCATTGGCCGAATTCGGCTCGCGATCTGAGCAGCAGCCAGTCGCCACGCTCGACTTCGCCCAGCACTTCGCTGTCCAGATTGATCATCAAGCCCGATCGCAACTCATCCAGCCCGTCGAGGGGGCAGCGCTCCAGCAGAGCCTGATAGACCCGCTCCAACGCCTGATCCTGCGGATAGACATGCTGACGATCGGCCTCGCTCAGGTGCGCGTGACAAACCAGCCTCATCCCTGGCCCTCGCCTTGCCATTCGTCGGAACCCATCGTCCGGCTGACTTCGTGGCGCCAATAGATGCGCCGATAGCGGAAATGGATTTTCTCCAATTGCGTGAGATGAGCAGTGTCGGGGTCCTGGCAGTGCGGCATCAGTATTTCAGCACCAACGATCACCGCGTCTTCCAGTTCCATCGTGTAGAAGTGTTCCTGAACACCCTGAGCCGAGGTACGAAACCACTCCACCCGGCATTGGCTCAGCAGCTCGCCGGAACACAGCGCGGTATTGATCAGCGGTGAGGCCTTGTCGATGGTCTTGGTGACGATCAGCGGCTTATGCATCCGCCGCCCCGCCCCGGCGTTCTTCGGCACAAAAATCCCGTGGCTCAAGGCCTGAATCATGATCTTGTCTTCACGCCCGCTCTGGTAGCTGTTGCCCACTGAAGCCTCGGTAAAAGCGCCGGCACTGATCAGGCCCTGTCGGCTGCCGTGGAGGGTCATGAAGGCTGGGATGGGCATGGGGTGGCTCCTTTTTTGGGTTGGGGTGGGGGGAATGGTGGGGTTCGAGGCGACGTTCGTCTTCTTCAAACAGCCGCCACGCTTCACCGATATCAAGAGTGATGAGATAGCGCTCCTGGTCGAGATGCCGGGAGTCTCTGAATCGCGCCAATATCAGCATCACTTGATACTTGTCACCGGCCTGCCAATAGGCATGTCCTTGGAGCACCCCTGGTCTGAGATAGGCCCGCCACTCGGGCGTATCAGCAATGGTGGGATAGCGCCGGGTTCCCACCGGCCTCCAGCCTTTTGCGCACCATTGGGCTTGCAGGTCGAGAACAACTTTCATGGCATCGTCGATCAGCAACGGCTCTATTTGCGGAGACATACGGATGTCAGTGACCAAATTGCGGATGAAAGTCACCGTGAAGAAACGAGCCAGCGGCGTCTCGAAACCGTATTGCGAATCGACAAAACGAAGACGGGCGTCGACTTTTGGAATACCACCCGAAACGCCTTTACGGCCGCGCCCCCATGCACTGAAAGGGGCTGTCGAGTGCGCTTCCATATATTCATACGGCCCTCCCATCTGCAGAGCAATCACGGGATCGCCCCACAACGGCTGCATGAGTTGACGTCCAGCGACCATTGCCAAAATTACACAAAGCACCAGCCACACCCAACTGCGCCCGTTGGACAAAGAAAAACGCTTGATCATCAAGCGCCCTCCATGGCAGCGATTTCATCAATGGATCGTTCTAATGCATTCGAAGCCGGGCATGGAACGGCCCCTACTTCGGGCTGTGGCGGCGGGGAAGGATGAGGTTCGAAACGACGTTCGTCTTCTTCGAATTGGAGCCACGGCTCCGCGATAGCGAGGGTAATGAGGTAGCGTTCCTGATCAGGGTGCCTGGAGTCCCTGAACCGCCCGAGAACCAGCATTGCCTGATACTTGTCGCCAGCCTGCCAATAGAACTGGCCAGCGAGCTCACCCGGCCGGATATAAGCCCGCCACGCGGGAGTATCCGCAATGGTCGGGTTGCGCCGTGTGCCAATCGGTCTCCAGCCTTTCGCGCACCATTGGGCCTGTAGGTCGAGAACCACTCGCATGACATCGTCGATGAGCAATGGCTCGATTTGCGGGGACATGCGCAGGGATTCGATTACGTTATCTTTAAAAGTAACCGCGAAAAAACGCGCCAGAGGCGTCTCGAAACTGTATGTCGGATCGACAAATCGCAGGCGCGCATCCGTCTTTGGAATACCGCCCGAAACACCGCTGCGGCCTCGCCCCCATGCACTGAATGGGGCAGTTGAGTGCGCTTCCATGTGTTCCAAGGTCTGCCCAATCTCCAAGACCATCACAGGCTCATCCCATAATGGCTGCGTCAACTGGTGCGCGACGGCCAGTCCCAAAACAAACAAAAGCAACAGCCATGACCAACTGTGCCAGCTGAGCAGAGCGATACCAGAGGTCTTCAAACACCCTCCATGGCGGCAATTTCAGCAATGGAATGCGCTAATGGATCTCTATTTTCGTCATTGAGCATCTTGTCAAAACGATCGGCCGCCCGAAGCACGAACTCCATTCGCTGTTCGATATCCGACAAGTCCGCTAGCGGATTGCGACCAAAATCGATGGTACGACCATCATCAACCCGCTGACATTGGCTGGTGAGGGTCAATTCGATGGCCTGAGCAACACCAGAAGGGAAGCCGGTAACGTAGGAAAAATGATTGCTGCGCAACAACATCACAAGATGACGATTTTCGTAGATAGTTGGTTGGAGAATGTTTTGCTGCTCATGCCAAGCCAAACTCTCCACGCTTTCGGCAATACTTCCTGCCTCTATAGCCTCGAAGGCTTTCACGACTTCCGGGAATCTCAAACCGAAGCGAAGTTGCTTCTGCCCCACTGGCCATAGCAATGGAAATTTTGCATGCCCATAGATTTTTTGCCGATTCTCAAGACACTTCTTCAACTCCCCCAACCCACGCACCGCATAAAACTGATGCAACGGATAAACATCCAGAAACAGCGTGGTATTACCCATCGCCATCATCTCGTACACATGCTGGAACTGTTGCTGCACCAATGACAGCTGTTCGCCGCTGGCGCGAAAATCCACGGACGGCACGGGATTACGTGCCTGCGCCTTTTCGTATTCCCGCAAGTCTTCGGCCTGCTCGGGCATTTTTCCCGGTGTCAGCAATCCGGACTCACGCCGCCCTTCCCGCATTCGCTGGCGCGCTTCGTACTCTTCGCGGATACGTTCGATGCTTTCAGCGGCATGGAGCAATCCACAGCCCACCTGCTTGGAAGCGAACGCCGCCAAACCGGCCCACTGAAAACGTTTGTCGTGTTGCCAGAGTCGGGCATAAGCAGCGTTGATCGCCCGGTTGCGTTTGACCGGGTCGGCTATAAAGACGCCCTGGGGCGCAACGATTTCCTCGGCCTGGCGCTGATACTCGCGCCACAGGCACTGGCACGTGAGCACCGGTACCTCGGTCACGCGCACTTTCTCGCCATACAGCAACTCTTCACTGCATTCACAATCGGCTACGGGCACGGTGCTGTGGTTAAGGCGTTGTTCATCGCTGGCATGTTCGTTGAAACACTGGCTCATGTCGGGCGCAAAGCCTCTAGGGGAATCCCTGAACCCTACCAAGCAAAACCCGCTGTGAAGCCGCCTCGACGAAAAATCAGAAAGCCCTGTCAGACGATGTCTCTCAATGACTGCGAAGCTTCCTCTCAAATGACAGGAAACATCCCAAAGCCCCCGAAGGCCGGGGACTTCACCGACGAACAGGTCAAAAACAAAACCAATCGGTCAGAAACTGAATTGTGTCGCACTGCAGATTATTGACGTACGACACTCGTCTAAGGGAAAAGAGGTGCTAGCATAGAGCCACCAGTCGATCTCAGCATGCAGCCTAACTAGTAGTCAGGATATGACCGAGCCAGAAGACCCCAGCCGTGAGCGTCTCAAGCACCACTTTGCCCAGCGGGTAATTCATCAGGCACGTCAGATTCTTGAGATATGGCAGCGCCTGCAACGCAGTGAATGGTCCACCGTCGACCTCGCCGAACTGAGCGAGGCCAACCTGCGCCTGCTGCGTTTTGCCGAGCGTTTCGAACAGCCCGAACACACCCAGCTCGCGCATCACATCAGTCAATCGCTGGAAGCGGTGGACGCCAATCGCGGCCGTCTCAGCAGCGGCCTGATCACCGACCTCAATCGCTTGATGCAGCGTTTGTCGCGCACCGGCCTGCGGCATGGCGATCAACTCGACCAGACTTTCCTGCCACCGCTGCGCAAACCGATCTACGTGATGCTGCAAGATCATGACCGTGCCGAACGGCTGGCCAAGCAACTGGAGTTCTTCGGCCTCACCGCGCAGGCACTCGACAGTGTCGCGGCGTTTCGCTCATCGATGGTCGAGCGCTTGCCCGCCGCGATTGTCATGGACGTGGATTTCAGCGGCGCCGGCGTTGGCCTGAAACTCGCCGCCGAAGCCCAGGTCGGTCTGGATGAACCGCTGCCATTGCTGTTCTTCAGCCTGCACGAAACCGACACCCCGACCCGTCTCGCCGCCGTGCGCGCCGGTGGCCAGGAGTTCCTCACCGGCACCCTCGAAGCGTCGAGCCTGCTGGAAAAGATCGAAGTCCTCACCTGCGTCGCCCAGTACGAACCTTATAAAGTGTTGATCATCGACGACTCGCGTGCGCAGGCCCTGCACACCGAGCGTCTGCTCAACAGTGCCGGCATCGTCACCCGCACCTTGATCGAACCGATTCAGGCGATGGCCGAACTGGCCGATTTCCAGCCCGACCTGATCATCCTCGACATGTACATGCCGGCCTGCACCGGCACGGAACTGGCAAAGGTGATTCGTCACAACGACCGTTATGTCAGCGTGCCGATCATCTATCTGTCGGCCGAGGATGATCTGGACAAGCAGCTCGATGCGATGAGCGAAGGCGGCGACGACTTCCTGACCAAACCGATCAAGCCGCGTCATCTGATCACTACCGTGCGCAACCGCGCCGCCCGCGCGCGCAATCTGAAAGCACGGATGGTCCGCGACAGCCTAACAGGCCTGTACAACCACACGCACATTCTGCAATTGCTCGAAGACTGCTCGTTCCGCGCCCGCCGCGAGAGCAAGCCGTTGAGCTTTGCGATGCTCGACATCGACCACTTCAAACGGGTCAATGACAGCCATGGTCACCCGATGGGCGATCGCGTGATCAAGAGCCTCGCACTGTTTCTCAAGCAGCGTTTGCGCAAGACCGACTTCATCGGCCGCTATGGCGGTGAAGAGTTCGCCATCGTCATGCCCGACACCGATATAGAAGCTGCGCACAAAGTGCTCGACGAGATCCGCCAGCGTTTCGCCGAGATCCATTACCCGGCGCAGCCGCAGGACTTGTGGTGCACCTTCAGCGCCGGCGTGGTGGAAATGCACGACGACTGCGACAGCCTGATGATGGCCAGTCAGGCCGATGAGGCGCTGTACCGCGCCAAGGGGGCCGGGCGCAATCGCGTGCAAGCTGCGCGGGAATCAAAGCAAAGTGCCACTTTTTCATCGGATTCCACCGATTCGGTCATAACCCTGTAACAGAACCGCAATAAATTCAGGCGCTTACCATTTCTGCCGTTGGTAGCCGTCATGCGCCTGAAGTTGCTCACCAATCTCAATACGCTGCTGCTGGTCGCCGTGTGCCTCGCACTCGGCGCCACGCTGTGGTGGTCGCAAAAAGCCCTCGAACGCCCGTATCTGTTGATGGAGCGCTATCTGCGCCTGTCGCAGCAATTTCAGAACGAAGTCGCGCGCAACGTCGAGGACTACCTCGCCAGCGGCGACGCCTTGCGTCTGAGTAGCGCCAGTCAGGCCATCGACGGCTTGCGCAAAGAACTCGGCGAACTGCCGCCGGCGCTGGCCGATACGCTGCGTCCGAGCCTGGCGGAGCTGGATGAGTTCAGCAAAACCGACTTGCTCGCGGCCGGCAAACTGGCCGGTGATCCGCAGGCCTTGCTGTTGCAGGCCGAGCGTGAATTGAGCGCCAGCCTCGATCAGCTCAGCACTTATGCGAACGGCAACGCGAGCTATCTGGCGCCGTTGCTGGCGGCCTCGCAACATCTGGGCAAACTGTCGCTAGCGCGGGACAAGCTGGTCAGCAGCGGCCGCAGCGAACTGGCGGCGGACGTTGAGCGCGAGGTCGGCAACATTCGCTCTCAGGCGCAATTGATTGATGCCCTGCCCTTGCTCGGCGTGGTGGCCAAGAGCGAGTCCGGCAGTGACGATTTCGCAGCAATGATGGGCATCGAGAACAGCGAAAAAGCTGTCGCCGAAGACGCTGGCGTCGGGTTCAAACGCGAACTCGCCAGCCTGCTCGGACGCTATCCGGCAGAACTGGCGCGTACCCGCGAGCAAATCCAGAAACGCACCGAACTCAGCACCGCCACTCACCAGAAAATCGCCGCCGTGCAGCAAGCCATCGCCGGACTTGAGCCGGTGGTGCGTGCGCAACATGGACAGATTCAAGGCGAAGTGCGGCTGATGCAGGGCGTGATGATCGGCCTGATTCTGCTGATCGCGCTGCTGATCGACACCTTGCAGCGCCGCCTCTCGCGCACCCTGAGCAATCTCGCCCCGGCGCTTTCGACCTGGGCCGAAGGCGACTTCAGCCGCGACATTCATCTGGGCAAGACTAATCGCGAACTGCATGACATTGAGGCTTCGCTCAATCGCTTGCGCGCCTATCTGGTGGATCTGGTCGGGACCATTCGCGGCAACGCCGAACAAGTCGCCGGCAGCAGTCGCACCCTCGCAGAGCTGAGTAACGACTTGCACAGTGGCGCTGAACATCAGGCCGGCGACACTGCGCTGATTCGCGACTCTCTCGGTGAACTTGAAGCGACGATTCAACAAGTGGCTGGGGATGCCCGGCAGGCCGCAGACGCCAGCCGTCATGCCGGACTGGCCGTGGAACATGGTCAGACCGTGATTGGCCAAAGCCTGACCGGGCTGCATGCGTTGGTCGGTGAAGTGCAGGGCAATGCGCAGATGATCGAGCATCTGGCTGAAGAGTCGGCAACCATCGGTGGTGTACTGACGGTGATTCGCTCGATTGCCGACCAGACCAACCTGCTGGCGTTGAACGCCGCAATCGAAGCGGCGCGCGCCGGGGAAATGGGTCGCGGATTCGCCGTGGTCGCCGAGGAAGTTCGTTCGCTGGCGCAACGCACCGCCGGCGCGACTGCCGAAATTCAGACCCTGATCGCCGGCCTGCAAACCGCCGCGCGGCAATCGGTTGAAGGCATGCGCGCGCAGGTCGAACACGCCGAAGCCACGGCCAATCAGGCGCAAGCGGCGGATGGCGCACTGGATAAGATCGTCGGGGCGATCCAGACCATTTCCGACACGGCGATTCGCATTGCCGACGTGACGGCACAGCAGAGTAGCGCGGTCAGCGAGATTCGTGACCACAGCGAGCGGATTCATCAGTTGGGTGGGGATAACTTGCTGCGGATCGGCCAAGGTCGCGAACAGGGCGAGAACTTGCTGGTTCTCGGCGGTCAACTGCATACCGCCGTACAAGCCTTCCGCGTCTGACGAAAACCCCTGTAGGAGCTGCCGAAGGCTGCGATCTTTTGATCCTGATCTTAAAAACAAGATCAAAAGATCGCAGCCTCGTTTTACTCGACAGCTCCTACAGGGATTGCCGCAAATGACCGGATCAAATCACTTGGTCACATATTTTGCGCAAACATCGGCCATCGTGCTGGCTATTGCATAGAACTGGACAGTCACAAAGTCTTTGCGGCATAGTCGCCGGGTTCTGACGAATGCTCATTGATAACAAGGACTACGCAGATGGCAACCCTCCTGGTGCTCCACGGCCCCAACCTGAACCTGCTCGGCACCCGCGAACCCGGCACCTACGGTTCAACGACCCTGGCGCAGATCAATCAGGATCTGGAGCGCCGCGCCCGTGAAGCCGGCCATCATCTGCTCTATCTGCAAAGTAATGCCGAGTACGAATTGATCGACCGTATCCACTCCGCGCGCGGCGAAGGTGTGGATTTCATTCTGATCAATCCAGCAGCTTTTACACACACAAGTGTCGCATTACGTGACGCGTTGCTGGGAGTGAGCATCCCATTCATCGAAGTGCATTTGTCCAACGTGCACAAACGCGAACCTTTCCGCCATCACTCTTACTTCTCCGACGTAGCGGTGGGAGTGATCTGCGGCCTTGGCGCCAGCGGTTACCGACTGGCCCTGGAGGCTGCACTAGAACAGCTTGAAACACCGGCAACGACTTGAAATACAAGCGTTAAGCGCCCCTGACCGACCCTTGGGAGTTGATGATTCATGGATATCCGTAAAGTTAAGAAATTGATCGAATTGCTGGAAGAGTCCGGCATCGACGAGCTCGAGATCAAGGAAGGCGAAGAGTCCGTACGCATCAGCCGTCACAGCAAGACCCCGGCTCAGCAGTACTACGCGCCGGCTCCGATGCAAGCACCGGCCGCTGCGCCTGCTGCTGCTCCGGTTGCTGCTGCAGCCCCGGTTGCCGCTGCTGCTCCAGCGCTGAACGGCACTGTTGCCCGTTCGCCGATGGTCGGCACGTTCTACCGTAAATCTTCGCCAACCTCGCCGTCCTTCGTTGAAGTCGGCCAGACCGTGAAGAAAGGCGACACTCTGTGCATCGTCGAAGCCATGAAGATGATGAACCACATCGAAGCTGAAACCAGCGGTGTGATCGAGTCCATCCTCGTCGAAGACGGCCAGCCGGTTGAGTACGACCAACCGCTGTTCACCATCGTTTGAACTGCGGAGAGCCTTTGATGACTGCGAAGTTGGAAAAAGTTCTGATCGCTAACCGCGGTGAGATCGCCCTGCGGATTCTGCGTGCCTGCAAAGAGATGGGCATCAAGACCGTCGCCGTTTACTCCAAGGCCGACAAAGAGCTGATGCACCTGGGTCTGGCAGACGAATCCGTCTGCATCGGCCCGGCTTCTGCCGCGCACTCTTACCTGCACATCCCGGCAATCATCGCGGCCGCTGAAGTGACTGGCGCTACCGCCATTCACCCAGGCTACGGTTTCCTTGCGGAAAACGCTGATTTCGCCGAGCAGGTCGAGAACTCTGGCTTCGCTTTCATCGGCCCGAAAGCCGACACCATTCGCCTGATGGGCGACAAGGTATCGGCCAAGCACGCGATGATCGAAGCGGGCGTACCGACCGTTCCAGGTTCTGACGGCCCACTGCCGGAAGACGAAGAAACGGCACTGCGCATCGGTCGTGAAGTCGGCTACCCGGTGATCATCAAAGCCGCTGGCGGCGGTGGTGGTCGCGGCATGCGCGTGGTGCACAAGGAAGAAGACCTGATCGCCTTCGCCAAACTGACCCGCACCGAAGCTGGCGCGGCGTTCGGCAACCCGATGGTCTATCTGGAAAAATTCCTGACCAATCCACGTCACGTGGAAGTCCAGGTTCTTTCTGACGGCCAGGGTCACGCCATCCATCTGGGCGACCGCGATTGCTCGCTGCAACGCCGTCACCAGAAGGTTCTCGAAGAAGCGCCGGCACCGGGCATCGACGAGAAGGCTCGCGAAGAAGTTCTGGCGCGCTGCGTCAAGGCGTGCATCGACATCGGTTACCGTGGCGCGGGCACTTTCGAGTTCCTCTACGAGAACGGTCGTTTCTACTTCATCGAAATGAACACGCGTGTTCAGGTGGAGCACCCGGTTTCGGAAATGGTCACCGGTATCGACATCGTCAAAGAGATGCTCAGCATCGCCGCTGGCAACAAGCTGTCGTTCACCCAGGACGACGTGGTAATCCGCGGTCACTCGCTGGAATGCCGGATCAACGCTGAAGACCCGAAAACCTTCATGCCGAGCCCGGGCACGGTCAAGCATTTCCACGCTCCAGGCGGCAACGGCGTTCGCGTCGATTCGCACCTGTACAGCGGTTATGCCGTTCCGCCGAACTACGACTCGCTGATCGGCAAGCTGATCACTTACGGCGCGACCCGCGACGAAGCCATGGCACGCATGCGCAATGCCCTGGACGAAATCGTGGTTGACGGGATCAAGACCAACATCCCGCTGCACCGTGATCTGGTTCGTGACGAAGGCTTCTGCAAAGGGGGTGTGAACATTCACTACCTCGAGCACAAGCTGGCTGCCGAGAAGCACTAAGCTTCGAGCCGCACCAGACAAAGCCGCCTTCGGGCGGCTTTGTTGTTTCTGCAGGTTTCACAAATCCCTTGTGGGAGCGAGCCTGCTCGCGAAGAGGCCGTAACAGTCTCCATCTTCATTGCTGACCCACCGCATTCGCGAGCAGGCTCGCTCCCACAGGTTTCAAGCCACACAACATCTGCGCTACAAATGCTCCTCCCACAAACCACGCGCGCTCGCGTAAACTTGCGCGCTTCTCGCCGGCCGCTAGGCTGCAATCAATATTTTTCAAAGGTGCCCGCCATGCCTTGGCTGCAAGTACGTCTCGCCATCAGCCCGGAACAAGCCGAAACCTACGAAGACGCTTTCCTTGAAGTGGGCGCCGTGTCGGTGACCTTCATGGACGCCGAAGATCAGCCGATCTTCGAGCCGGAACTCAATACCACCCCGCTGTGGGCGCACACGCACCTGCTGGCGCTGTTCGAGGGCGGCACCGAACCGGCACCGGTTCTGGCGCATCTGGAACTGCTGACCGGCAGCCCGCTGCCCGAGCATCACAGCGAAGTCATCGAAGACCAGGATTGGGAACGCAGCTGGATGGACGGTTTCCAGCCGATGCGTTTCGGCCAGCGTCTGTGGATCGTGCCGAGCTGGCACGCCGCGCCTGAGCCGGACGCGGTCAATCTGCTGCTGGACCCGGGCCTCGCGTTCGGCACCGGCACTCACCCGACTACCGCGCTGTGCCTGGAATGGCTCGACGGTCAGGACCTGAAAGACTGCAACGTGCTCGATTTTGGTTGCGGCTCGGGGATTCTGGCCATCGCCGCCCTGCTACTCGGCGCGAAAGAAGCGGTCGGTACCGACATCGACGTGCAGGCGCTGGAAGCGTCGCGCGACAACGCCGGGCGCAACAACATTGCCGAAGAGCTGTTCCCGCTGTACCTGCCGGAAGATTTGCCGCAAGTGCAAGCCGACGTACTGGTCGCCAATATTCTCGCTGGCCCACTGGTTTCGCTGGCGCCGCAGTTGTCCAGCCTGGTGAAATCCGGTGGCCGTCTGGCGCTGTCGGGCATTCTTGCCGAGCAAGGCGATGAAGTCGCCGCCGCTTATGCGCAGGATTTCGATCTTGACCCGATCGCCAATCGCGATGGCTGGGTGCGCATCACCGGCCGTCGGCGCTAGAATGACCGCCTGCATAATCCGGATCGCCGCATGACCGACAGTTTCGTCACCCAGTGCCCGCATTGCCAAACCAGTTTCCGTGTCAGCCATGCTCAATTGAGCGTGGCCCGCGGGGTGGTTCGCTGCGGCTCCTGCCTGCAAGTGTTCAACGCGGCCAAACAGCTGCTGGAACAACACGCCGGCAAGGATGCGGTGACTCCTGTCGCGCCGCCCATTGCCGAGCCGCCAGCGATTACGCAGCCAGCGCCGACCATCGAACCGTCAACCATCGTCGAACCGCCAGCACCGCGCGCCATCAGCCAAAAGCAGTGGAGCGCGTCGGAGCTTGATCTCGACAGCCTCGATCTGGATGAAGAACTCGCTCGCCTCGAACAGCGCGAAATCCAGCCAACCACCGAATTCGGTCGTCAACGTGAAGACTCCCTGAGCGCTCGTCGCGACAGCCCTGAACCGGATGAAACACTCTGGCGCGACACCTTGTTCAGCGAACGTTCCGATGAGCACACTGCCGAGCCCGAGGAAGACGAGCCAGAAACCGTCGACATCGAGCCGGTCAAAACAGCACGCACCGAGCCTTCGTTGTCGCTGGAACCGGTAGATCTGGACGACGAGCCAGCCATTCCGCAATTGCGCCTGCACGATCCGATTGATCCGAAGGCCCGTCGCGAACGCTTCACTGCCAGTGACGAAGGCGATGACGACGACCTGCCAGTGATCGAACCGCTGCGCAAAAAACGCGAGCGTGGCGAACCCGGCGTGCGCGCCGAAGTCCTCCAGGACCTGACCGACGACCCGCTGCAACTCGACTGGCAGAAACGCCGCTCGCCGTGGGGCCGACGCCTGCTGTGGCTATTGCTGGTGCTGTTGGCGGCCGGCGGTCTCGTCGCCCAATACGTCTCTTACCATTTCGATGAACTGGCGCGACAGGATCAATACCGTCCCTGGTTCCAGCAAATCTGCCCTCAGATCGGCTGCACGGTGCCATCCAAGGTCGATATCGCGCGGATCAAGAGCAGTAATCTGGTGGTACGCAGCCACCCTGAATTCAGCGGCGCCCTGGTGGTCGATGCGATCATCTACAACCGCGCAACGTTCTCCCAGCCCTTTCCGTTGCTTGAACTGCGTTTTGCCGATCTCAATGGTCACCTGATCGCCAGTCGTCGCTTCAAACCCGGCGAATACCTCAGCGGCGATCTCGAAGGTCTGGCGGAAATGCCGCCGCAGACGCCGATCCACATTGCGCTGGATATTCTCGATCCAGGCCCGAAAGCGGTGAATTACAGCCTGAACTTTCACTCCCCCGAGTGAAACGCCTCACCGTTTCTGAATTGACGGCGGTTTTCTGACTTTACCCGGCGCAACCAAACCGCTGGCAATAACAGAATAACTGTTCAGATTTTGTTCAATTCAGCCTTTATCCAGTCATCGAGAGCGGGTATCATGCCAACCCTTTTTCGAACTCTCATGATCCGGCCCCACTTCAGGGAAGTCCTATGTCGGCGGTACGCATCGGCCCATACACATTGCAGAACGGCTTGATTCTCGCCCCGATGGCGGGGGTCACCGATCAGCCCTTTCGTCAGCTGTGCAAGCGTCTGGGCGCAGGGCTTGTTGTCTCGGAAATGGTCACCAGCGACATGAGTTTGTGGAACACCCGCAAGTCACGCATGCGCATGATCCACGAAGGCGATCCCGAGCCACGCTCGGTACAGATTGCCGGTGGCGATGCGCAGATGCTCGCGGATGCAGCCCGGGCCAACGTCGAACTGGGCGCACAGATTATTGATATCAACATGGGTTGCCCGGCCAAGAAGGTCTGTAACAAGGCCGCCGGTTCCGCGTTGTTGAAAGATGAAGCACTGGTGACCGAGATCCTGCAGGCCGTTGTGGCTGCGGTTGATGTGCCGGTCACCCTGAAGATCCGCACGGGCTGGGATCGCGACAACAAGAACGGCCTGACTGTGGCGAAGATCGCCGAGCAGGCCGGGATCACCGCGTTGGCAGTGCATGGCCGCACTCGCGCCGATCTGTACAAGGGTGAAGCCGAATACGACACGATTGCCGCGATCAAGCAGGCGGTGTCGATCCCGGTGTTTGCCAATGGCGATATCGATTCGCCGGAAAAGGCCCGTTACGTCCTCGACGCAACCGGTGCCGATGGCCTGTTGATAGGCCGTGCTGCCCAAGGGCAGCCATGGATTTTTCGCGAGATCGAACACTTCCTGCGCACCGGCGAGAAATTGCCGGCGCCGGAGCTGGTCGAGGTGGAACACATTCTGCTGGAGCATCTGGCCGCACTTCACGCTTTCTATGGGGACGTGATGGGCGTGCGCATTGCCCGGAAGCATGTGGGCTGGTATCTCGCAACCTTGCCGGGCGCCAGGGAGTTTCGCGCCCACTTCAATCGTTTGGATGGTACGGAAACACAATGCGCCAACGTTCGGGAGTTCTTCGCCGAGCGTTACAAGAGCCTGACAGGGGACGAAGAAGGGGTGGCCGCATGACGATGATGACCGAGACTTTAGTGAGTGGAACAACACCCGTGAGCGACAACGTGAATTTGAAACAGCACCTCAATACCCCGAGCGAAGAAGGCCAGACCCTTCGCGGGAGTGTCGAGAAGGCGCTGCACAATTATTTCGCCCACCTTGAGGGCGCGTCCGTCACGGATGTGTACAACCTGGTGCTCTCCGAAGTCGAGGCGCCCCTGCTCGAAAGCGTGATGAACTACGTCAAGGGCAACCAGACCAAGGCCAGCGAGCTGCTCGGTCTCAACCGAGGCACGCTGCGCAAGAAACTCAAGCAGTACGATCTGCTGTAAGCATTCAATCAAACCAGAAAGGCGCCCGCGTAAAAAACGGTCGCCTTTTTTGCTGACTTCCTTTGCTTTTGATGGAAATTGAGATGACCGACCAGACTACCCGCCTGCCGATCCGCCGCGCCTTGATCAGCGTTTCCGACAAGACCGGGATCCTCGAATTCGCCAAGGAGCTTGAAGCCCTGGGCGTCGAGATCCTCTCCACCGGCGGAACGTTCAAGCTGCTGCGCGACAACGGTGTTGCCGCAGTGGAAGTCGCGGATTACACCGGTTTCGCCGAGATGATGGACGGTCGGGTGAAAACCCTGCACCCGAAAATCCACGGCGGCATCCTCGGTCGTCGCGGTATCGATGACGCGATCATGAACGAGCACGGCATCAAGCCGATCGATCTGGTTGCCGTTAACCTGTACCCGTTCGAAGCCACCATCAACAAGCCAGGCTGCGACCTGCCGACCGCCATCGAAAACATCGACATCGGCGGCCCGACCATGGTCCGTTCGGCAGCGAAAAACCATAAAGACGTGGCCATCGTGGTGAATGCCAGCGATTACGCCAGCGTGCTCGAAGGCCTCAAGGCCGGCGGCCTGACCTACGCGCAACGTTTCGACCTGATGCTCAAGGCCTTCGAACACACAGCTGCCTACGACGGCATGATCGCCAACTACATGGGCACCGTGAATCAGTCCGCTGAAACCCTGAGCACCGAAGGCCGCAGCGAATTCCCGCGCACCTTCAACAGTCAGTTCATCAAGGCGCAGGAAATGCGCTACGGCGAGAACCCGCACCAGAGCGCGGCGTTCTACGTTGAGGCCAAGCCAGCCGAAGTCGGCATCGCCACCGCGACCCAACTGCAAGGCAAAGAGCTGTCGTACAACAACGTGGCCGACACCGACGCCGCGCTGGAGTGCGTGAAGAGCTTCGTCAAACCAGCCTGCGTCATCGTCAAGCACGCCAACCCGTGCGGCGTTGCCGTTAGCCCGGACGCTGAAGGCGGCATTCGTCAGGCCTACGAACTGGCTTACGCCACCGACACCGAGTCGGCGTTCGGCGGCATCATCGCCTTCAACCGTGAACTGGATGCCGAGACCGCCAAAGCGATCGTCGAGCGTCAGTTCGTCGAAGTGATCATCGCCCCAAGCGTCAGCGAAGAAGCTCGCGCGATTGTTGCGGCGAAAGCCAACGTGCGCCTGCTGGCCTGCGGCGAGTGGTCGGCTGACCGCGCTGCTGCCTGGGACTACAAGCGCGTCAACGGTGGCCTGCTGGTACAGAGCCGTGATATCGGCATGATCAGCGCCGATGACCTGAAAGTCGTGACCAAGCGCGCCCCGACCGAACAGGAAATCCACGACCTGATCTTCGCCTGGAAAGTCGCCAAGTACGTTAAGTCCAACGCTATCGTCTACGCCAAGAACCGTCAGACCATCGGTGTCGGCGCTGGCCAGATGAGCCGCGTAAACTCGGCGCGTATCGCCGCGATCAAGGCTGAGCATGCCGGCCTGCAAGTTGCCGGTTCGGTGATGGCATCGGACGCGTTCTTCCCGTTCCGCGACGGCCTGGACAATGCGGCCAAGGTCGGTATCACTGCGGTGATCCAGCCGGGCGGCTCGATGCGTGATGCTGAAGTGATTGCTGCAGCCGATGAGGCTGGTATTGCGATGGTGTTCACCGGCATGCGCCACTTCCGTCACTGATTTTTCGCCCCCTCTGTGTAGGAGCTGCCGCAGGCTGCGATCTTTTGATCTTGCTCTTGAAGGTCAACATCAAAAGATCGCAGCCTTCGGCAGCTCCTACAGGGTTTGAACACAGCGGTTTGGTAGCGCCCCACAGAATTTGAGGTTTTTTGAAATGAATGTTTTGATCATTGGCAGCGGTGGCCGTGAACACGCCCTGGCCTGGAAAGTGGCTCAGGATCCACGTGTGCAAAAGGTTTTTGTCGCGCCGGGCAACGCCGGTACGGCAATTGAAGCCAAGTGCGAAAACGTCGCTATCGACGTGCTGGCCCTTGAGCAACTGGCCGACTTCGCCGAGAAAAACGTTTTCCTGACCATTGTCGGCCCGGAAGTGCCTTTGGTGGCTGGCGTCGTTGACCTGTTCCGCTCGCGTGGCCTGGACTGCTTTGGTCCGACCGCCGGCGCTGCACAGCTGGAAGGCTCGAAAGCCTTCACCAAGGACTTCCTCGCTCGCCACAAGATCCCGACTGCCGACTACCAGAACTTCACCGAGATCGAGCCGGCCCTGGCTTATCTGCGTGAAAAAGGCGCCCCGATCGTGATCAAGGCCGACGGCCTGGCCGCCGGTAAAGGCGTGATCGTCGCCATGACCCTGGCTGAAGCCGAAGACGCCGTACGCGACATGCTCGCCGGCAATGCTTTCGGTGACGCCGGTTCGCGCGTGGTGATCGAAGAGTTCCTCGACGGCGAAGAAGCGTCGTTCATCGTCATGGTCGACGGCAAGAACGTGCTGCCGATGGCCACCAGCCAGGACCACAAACGTGTTGGCGACGGCGACAGCGGCCCGAACACTGGCGGCATGGGTGCCTACTCCCCTGCCCCGGTGGTCACCGCCGACGTGCACAAGCGCGTGATGGATCTGGTGATCTGGCCGACCGTGCGCGGCATGGCCGAAGAAGGCAACGTCTACACCGGTTTCCTCTATGCCGGTCTGATGATCGACAAGGCTGGCAATCCAAAGGTTATCGAATTCAACTGCCGCTTCGGCGATCCGGAAACCCAACCGGTGATGCTGCGTCTGCAATCGAGCCTCGTGCTGCTGGTTGAAGCGGCGCTGGCGCAAGCGCTGGACAAGGTCGAAGCACAGTGGGATCCACGCCCGAGCGTCGGTATCGTGCTGGCCGCTGGCGGCTACCCCGGCGACTACGCCAAGGGCGCAGCGATCAACGGTCTGGATGCTGCGGCGAAACTGGAAGGCAAAGTCTTCCACGCCGGCACTGCACTGAAAGACGGCAACGTCGTTACCGCCGGCGGTCGCGTACTGTGCGCCACCGCAATGGGTGCTTCGGTGGGTGAAGCCCAGCAGCAAGCGTACAAGCTGGCAGCGGCCATCGACTGGGAAGGCTGCTTCTTCCGCAAGGACATTGGCTACCGTGCCATTGCCCGTGAACGTGGCGAAAACCAGGAATAAGCGGTCCTTCAAGTCCGGCGAGGTGAGCCATTCCTCGCCGGGCTGTTCCGCCGCCGCGCATCGTTATATTCTGGCACCAATCTACGAAGGGATTTCGCCGTGCGCTGGCTCAGGATTGCCATAAGCTTCACCGTCACGTTGCTGACCTTGCTCTGCATGCTCCCGGCCCAGGCCGCGCAAGGCAGTGGCTGGTCGGTATTGCTTGACGATCAGGGCAATCTGCAACTGAGCGATATCCGCTCCGCTCGCTACACCAATCAATTCAGCCCCATCGACCTTGACCGCCTCACCGCGTCCGAGCCCGAAGGAGCCTTGTGGCTGCGCTTTCGACTGGCGCCGGGCAAGCACGAACAAGTGCTGCGCATCTTCGCTCCCGACCTGTCACACCTCAATCTCTACGTGCTGGACGGCGACAAGCTGCTCGAGCAACGCAACACCGGTACTGACCAGCCGCAGGCTGAGCGGCCCCTGCCGAGCAGCGACTTCATGTTGCCGCTGCCGCAGAGCGACAAACCCCTCGATGTCTATCTACGGATGGTGTCCGACCATCAGTTGCGTCCGCACATCACCCTGCAATCGGCAGTTATGAGCGCGGCCAATCAAAACCAGACACTGATCTTCGGCCTGCTCTTCGGCTGTCTCGGCATGCTGCTGTTGCACAACCTTGTGCGCTACGCCTATTCCCGGTCGCGCAGCAGCTTGTGGCTGGCGGTATGCGAAGGGCTGCTGGGCTTGAGCCTGTTGCTGCTGCTCAACCTCGCCGGCCCATGGTTGCCGAACTGGCATGCGATCCAGACCCCCGGCGCCTATCTGGCGCTGCTGCTGACCGCGCCGGCCGGGCTGATGTTTGCCTTGCGCTTCTTCGCGCCGCTCGGCCCGCACCCGCTGAACAAACTGCTGCTGGGCGATATCCTGTTCATCGTCACTTGCAGTCTGTTGCTGCTGTTCGTCAACACGCTGCCGCTGAACATCATCACCTATGCATTGGTGGCGCTGGCCGGGTTGAGCATGCTGCTGGTGAGTTTCTATCACTGGCAGAAGGGTTACCGCCCGGCACGGCTGTTCGTTGCAGCGATGGTGGTGTTCAACATTGGCACGCTGATCATTTTGCCGGCGCTGCTCGGGCTGACACTGGTTGCACCGCAAGGCCTGATCATGACCCTGATGGTGTTCATCTGCATCAGTGGTCTGCTGATGAGCATTGCCTTGGGCGAGCGCCAGCGCAGTATCACCGAGAGCCGTTTCAGCATCAGCCGCGACCTCGCCGCGAGCAATGCCGAGATCAACGCCAAAGCCGAATTCCTCGCCAAGATCAGCCACGAAATCCGCACACCGATGAACGGCGTGCTGGGCATGACCGAACTGCTGCTGGGCACGCCGCTGTCGGTCAAGCAACGCGACTATGTGCAAACCATCTACAGTGCCGGCAACGAACTGCTGACACTGATCAACGAGATCCTCGACATCTCCAAGCTCGAATCCGGGCAAATCGAACTGGATGACGTGCAGTTCGACCTCAACGCCTTGATCGACGATTGCCTGAGCATCTACCGGGCCAAGGCCGAACAACAGAACGTCGAACTGATCAGCTTCATCCAGCCGCAAGTGCCACGGGTGATCAGCGGTGATCCGACGCGCCTGCGCCAGACACTGCTGAGCCTGTTGGAAAATGCCCTGAAGAAGACCGAAGAAGGCGAAGTGCTGATTGTGGTCGCCCTCGACGAACGCAGCAGCAAACCGCGCCTGCGCATCGCCGTGCAGGACAGCGGCGCACCGATGGAGCAGGAAGAACGCGATGCGCTGATGCACGCCGAACTGCACAGCAAGCACTTCCTCTCGGCCAACCGTCTGGGCGGTAACCTCGGCCTGGTGATCGCCCGCCAACTGATCCGTTTGATGCAGGGCGAATTCGGCATCAAGAGTGGTGCCAGTCAGGGCAGTACCTTGTGGCTGACGCTGCCGCTGGATCCGGATCGCCTCGAGCATCCGACGTCCGATCTCGACAGTCCGCTGCAAGGTGCACGCGTACTGGTGGTCGATGACAACGATACCTGCCGCAAGGTCCTGGTCCAGCAATGCAGTGCCTGGGGCTTGAACGTCAGCGCCGTGCCATCCGGCAAGGAAGCGCTGGCACTGCTGCGCACCAAGGCACACCTGCGCGATTACTTCGATGTGGTGCTGCTCGATCAGAACATGCCCGGCATGACCGGCATGCAACTCGCCGCCAAGATCAAGGAAGATCCGAGCCTGAACCACGACATCCTGCTGATCATGCTCACCGGCATCAGCAATGCGCCGAGCAAGATCATCGCGCGCAACTCGGGGATCAAGCGCATCCTCGCCAAACCGGTGGCCGGCTATACACTCAAGACCACGCTGGCGGATGAACTGAACCAGCGCAACAAGGGCCAGGTGGTGTTCCAGCCGCAAGTGGTCACGCCCGCCACGGCGGCCAAGGTACCGAGCGACTTCCGCATTCTCGTCGCCGAGGACAACACGATTTCGACCAAAGTGATTCGCGGCATGCTCGGCAAGCTCAACCTGCAACCCGACACCGCCAGCAACGGCGAAGAAGCGCTCCAAGCAATGAAAGCCCAGCGTTACGACCTGGTGTTGATGGACTGCGAAATGCCGATTCTCGATGGTTTCTCGGCGACGCAGCAATTGCGCGCGTGGGAAGTCAGCAATCAGCGCATCCGCACACCGATCGTAGCGTTGACCGCGCACATCCTCGCCGAGCACAAAGAGCGCGCACGCCAGGCCGGCATGGACGGGCACATGGCGAAACCGGTGGAGCTGTCGCAACTGCGCGAGCTGATCGAACACTGGGTGGCCCAGCGCGATCAGCAGAACCGAAGTACTGCGCAAACATCCTGATCAGCCTGCGCGTGCCAACAGCTTTTCATCCACCTGACCGTCAGTAACCATTTCGATCAAGTCCATGTATGGCAGCACGTGCCCCGCGAGAATTTCGCGGATCGGATCGAAGAGTGGCGGAGCAAGATCCAGTTGCAGGAAGTATTGCTCTACCAACCCTGAAACATTGGCAGCAGTAAAAATCTGAGAGTACGGATTGATTGCGCCGGCTACCGAAGACTTCAATGTCATGTATGTCGCGTTAATCCGGGGGCCAGGTTGCGCGACGATGAGCAAGAAACGAAATCGGCCGAAGCCTGGTTCGTCCGCCGGGTCCTGTTCGATCGACTGCTGAACCCGCTCGTGCAGAGACTCGATGAGCGGGTCTGCAGCCGACCGCCCGACAATGTCTTTCAGGACTGGCACCAACGTGCCCTTGTCGGCACTTTCGAGACCACCCTCCATATAGTCCACCAGCCTCGTCATGGCTGTGTCACTGGATTTGCGTGGCGGAGTGAGCTCGAACGATTTCCAGCTTTTCTCCAGCCAGTTGTCCTTCAAAACCTGCTGCCAGGTCGCGTACCAGTTATTCTGCTCACTGTCTAGCGGGAACATTTTGGTGGCAACCAGTTGGGCAAACAGGAGGGAATGTTGTACATCCTGTTTTTCCTGCTCGGTCATTCTTGACGACAGCAGAACCAATGCGCCGGCATTTCGATAAATTGCATACTTTTCCTGCATTGGACAACTCCTCGAATTGAGCACGCGGCGACTGAAAACAGCCACCACATGCTTTGATTAGATCTTAAGAACTTACTGACTTACTTTAACTTCAGAGCCCACCTACTTACATTAGTCACTGCACGATCACCCAACGCACCGGAAATGAGATCGCGCGTCTTGGCGATGAGAAATGGAACCATCGTCATATGAGACTCACCTTTATATAGATCTACCGAACTGCTATCCCAGTTGACGAACAGCACTTTGGTTTGATTAACCCGATTAATAAAGCGTACAGCGCCCATTGTCAGGATGACTTCCTTATCCGGTGTTTCAATGCACGAACCAACCGCGAAACCACCGTTAGCCTTGTTTTTGACATTCTTGTCGAAAACCTGAAGAGGTTTCTCGGAGTTTTGCAGAGACGCCATTGCATCGGTTGCCACTTTCAGCAACAGCGCCGAAGTTGGACCCGGCAGGGCGGCCGCAGCTGCGGCGGAGCCGAGAATGGTCAGGGCAAGCTGGTCCATCGTGAAGCTTTTACCGGATGCTTGGGTAGAGTCGTAATATCCCTTGAGATTGGCCCAACCACAGTCTTGCATGACTGTCAGAAAAGTGTTGTACCACTCCTTGCCCTGGCTTTCCAAAGGATATTCCTTGTTAGCCACCAGGGTCGAAAAAAGATAGGTATTGCGAACGTCTGCCTGATTCTGTTCGGACATGCCCGACACGAAAGCAATAATAGCTTCGCCTACGATCGCAGCCTGATCTGGCTGCTCGACATCAAAAGCTGTTACACCGGAAAAACTGCGCGGGGCCAAAACAACCTGGTCGGCACTTATATTATAATTATTCAAGCGTTCCAGTCGTTCTGCAACACTGAGTACGGTATTAGCCTGCATGATTCAATTCCATTAGTTTGTTTTAATTGAGCTTCTTTCCAAGCCCGCAGTGCAAACTTACGCAGAAAACTTTCACCCAACAAGCTGATGAGTATTACCAATAAACAACAACAGCAACTTACAACTCAAAAGTCAAAACCTCTTAGAACTAGCAGCTGAAAAAACGAACAGTTGAACTATGCCGTACGGCAAGCAATCGAGTCCGACAGACTGCCCGTTGCCTGATAGACTTCGCTCAACTTTCACCGGTACGGACGTCTCCCCATGCTCCACGTGTTATTCAGCGTTTACCTGAAGATGCTGGTGCTCTACAGCCCGTTCTTCGTGTTGTCCTGCTTTATCAGCCTGACCCGTGGCTACTCGCGCAAGGAACAGCGGCGCCTGGCCTGGAAAGTGGCCATCGCCACACTGGTCTCCAGCGTTCTGCTGTATCTGTTTGGCCGGGTGATTTTCGACGTGTTCGGGATTACCGCAGACGCATTCCGCATCGGTGCCGGCAGCGTGCTGTTCATCTCGGCTCTGGGCATGGCCCAAGGCAAGCCTGTGGTGCAAAGTGACAACGTGCAGCAGGATGTGACAATCGTGCCGCTGACCATCCCCTTGACCGTTGGCCCGGGGACTATCGGTGCACTGCTGGTAATGGGTATCAGCCAACCGCATTGGGATGACAAACTGACCGCGATCATGAGTATCGCCCTGGCCAGTTTCACCGTTGGGGTGGTGCTGTACTTGTCCAATCACATCGAACGGATTCTCGGCGACCAGGGCTTGCAGATCGTCAGTCGGTTGATGGGATTGTTTGTCTGCGCCTTGGCGGCGCAGATCATCTTTACCGGGGTGAAGGGCTACCTGGTTTCCTGAAAACGACAAAGGGCTGCGGATGATCTGATCCGCAGCCCTTACAACTAATCCCGCCGACGCTGAACCACCGCGTTACGCATTGATGGCCCCAGAGAACAGCTCACCGAGTTCACTCGGCGTTTCCTCCTGCAAGACTGTCATCAACTGATCCAGGTAGATCGTCAGCGCGAGCTCTCCGGCCAAGGGGATACTGAATGCCACCTTCTTTCGAGACTCTGCGCCGATAGCCCCGACATTGCGCAAGACGATACTGCGCCCTGTGTCTGAGTCCGTCAGCAGCAAGTGCCCATCCTGCTGCGTGACCAGCCAATGCTCCATCGGCTCCAACTTGAACGACAGATAGCTTTCTAACGCGTCCGGAAAATCGAAATCGACAATCAGGCAATCAAGTCGTGCCCAGGTCCTCTGGTCGATAAAAAAGTCGGCTCCATCCGCCGCATATCTCAGGATCAACGTATCAACGCCGTCCGGAATCGGCGCAATCCGACCCAATGACTGACCGCTTTCGATGACCAGCGTATTGGCTATCCGGCTGACTGTTTGCGCAGTCATCCATACGTCACTGAGCCTTCCATCTTCGCTACGGTTGCTGAACAGCTGCCGGCTCTGCGAGTCATGCAACACCAGGGTTTGACCGTTGGCGACGCCCACGTAGCCAGGCAAGTCTTGACCTGGCGCCGTTGCACTGAGCAAGCGACCGGCGTCGACGTCATACCAACTGCAAAGATCATCGACCCTGCCTGCCGTCAGATACGGAGCACAATGCTGACCCGACAGCAGCTTCTCCAGTTTCCGCTCCCGCGCCTGTAGCGAATCCACGCCGTCAAAGAACTCGTTTTCCACACCGACAATACGCGCAGGCTCGCCTTCGAACAGGTCGAACAATACGTGGTCATGTGCCCTGGCGCGCAGGCCGGATGCATGGGGCACCGCCCAGACAAACGTGCGCTGTGGCAGCACTCTCTGCATTGGCGGGATCAAGTCGGCCCGTAACAGACGGGTTCCCGCACCAAATGCCGCGGACAAACTTTCGGGGGGCATGAACGCTTGTCGGTAGATCCGCCCAGTCGTCCAATCGATCATTAGCACGGCTTTCTTGTCCACGGTCTGCCTCAGCAACCCAAAGCTTTTCCCCGCTGTGTCGGCGATAAGAAGTTGCTGATCCAGACACACGACATAGAGCGGCGAATGATTCGAAGCAGCGCTTATGACGCCGACCTCCACCGCCCCGGCGGACCACATTGCGGCAGTATCAAGGACCGAATCCCACCAGCGAAAATTGCTGCCTGAGCGCCGCTGGAGAGCGAACAGCCAATCATTACTCAAACCTGCCAAATGTGGATCACCCGCTGCATTCAGTCGAAACACCATGCCGTTTTCAGTGAACGCAATGTGTTGCCGGCCCCGACGATGGATTTGCTGCACGTCGAGCGGCAAGATGCATTGGGCAAAAATTACGGGTGACTGATCTTGCGCACCGATGCGCTGCCGATAAAGGAGGCCCTGGCGCAGATGATGGAAGAGAACCGTATCGTGCTCTGACTGCTGCGGATCAAGGAGAACCCAATCGAAGGATTCGGCTTCGTTGTCCGCCCCTTCAAGCATTGGTCCAAAGACCCTTCCGTCGTCGCAACGCACCCAGACCCTGCTGAACGCTTTTAAGCTCAAGTTCATGTAATCAACGGTAATGAACCTGGACCAACCGGCATTCACGACACTTTCGTCATCACCGCCCGATTCGGCTGGAATCAACTGGTACCACGAGAGTAAATCGTCAGGGGTGATGGACCCACTTCGAATGTCACGACCTTCCTGATAGCTGAGATGGCCGGACACAGAAGTGATCGAGAGTTCATCTTCTTCGATCAGGTAAGTCATTTTCACAAACCGGTCTTCGTCGAGTTCGATGCGCCGAACCACTTGCAACAAACCGCCTGGCATCTCCTGAATCGCGGTAATCCAGGCTTTCAATTCCGTACGCACCAGCTGGAAAACACGCCTGATGTTTCCGGTGACTACATCAACGCGCCAGATCAATGCATCAGCGGGGCAGTAGTAGTAAATGTTCTGGCCAATCCTGGGGCCCATGCAAATATCCGCGGCATATTTCGGGTCCAGCCCGCGAACCAACAGGAAAGAATCTTCACCTCGGTCATACCAGGCGCTGGTGCGCACGCCGGTCAGGGCATCCGGGTAATTGCGAATGACCGTGGGGCCATCCGCCAGATGGCTGGAACGTGCAAGTTCGCGCACCCGCTGGCGTGTCATCGGGCCGTCTTCATCCGGGCCGGCCTCCAGCTCAGTGAGCAACAGGGTTCCAGTTGCCCAGTCCACCTGGTACGAATGTCCGTCGAGTTGCACAAACACAACGCTGTTGTCTGGCACCTGCACATTTATCGTGCCCAGTTGCAGGACGTCGCCCTCGATTTTCACGCCACTTTTATTTAACCAGGCTGCGCGTAATGACCAGGTCATCGCTTCACCAGTCGAGACTCGCAAACGCACAGACTTGACGCCCTCGGTCAAGGTGACCGAACAGTGCCCGCCCAATGCATCGATGTCGTAAGAAAGGTAACCGTGCACTTCTCCCGGCAAGGTGGGTACATGCAGAAAACGGTGTTGCGTGCCCAGTACTACGCTGACCGTAGTTGCCACGTAGTTCGGCACCATTTTTTCAATGATGTATTCGGTGGGCACTTTGTAAAAGGAGAACCAGAATTGCCGCTTGCCGTAACGGTCATGCTCAAGAGCCAGTGCCGTCTCCAGATCCTCGCGCAGGGTTGTCGAGAAAGGCAACCCGCCAAACTCATAGGCCAGGAAGCAATCCGGCAGGCTCGGCAACACAACACTTTCAACGTTTATGCTGTCACTGATGGCAAACTTTTCCGGCAGATCAAGCGCTTCTCGAATGCTGAATGCATGCTCGCGATCCGGGTCGATTTTGGGTGGATGCAAATTGGTGTAGTTGTCTGCCGCGAATATTTTCTGGCTGCCAAAGGTAATCGTTCCATTGCGCAGATTCAGTTGTGAATAAACGGCGTGAGGGTTGGCAAAAAGGGTATCACCCCTTACCGAGTAGCCCTCGGTACGATAGGCCTCGTTGACCCGATTCAAATACCTGCCGATCTGCTTCCCACGCTCTGTTCTGGCACTGAAACCTTCGACCAATGCACCGATACCGATAGCCAGTCCGCCCAGAATGACGCTGGCCCCGCCAAGAAACGCAGCCGCCGTGGCCGCTCCGGCAACACCTGCGCCAAACGCTGCGGCGCCCAGCGCCAGACCGGCGGTATCGAAAGCCAGTTGGGTGGCGAACACCGCGCGCTGGATATCATTCTCAGCGTTGATCAACAGATAGATGTCGAAACCGATACTCGCCAGTTGCAGTGCATTCCCCACACCTTCGTTCAATACGTTGCCCAGCGCATTGCCCACAATGGCAGAGGTGGTATTGGCCACACGCACACTGTCGGTGAATGCATGACGAACCAGTCCCAGCAATTGCACCGCATCCGCCACGAGTCCGTGAGCGAGTTGCGCGTAGGAGAGATAACCATGAATGCGCACCGCAGACGTCAACGCCGTCGAACCCTCGGCGCTTTCCGCCTCTTTGAGCCCTAGCAACAACGCCTGAATGGCAAAACCGGCATTGAGTGTGTGCACCGCACCAACACCGGTCGGATCGACCACGGATGAACCCGCACCTCTACCGGACAACTCTTCAAAGGAATCGCTCAGATAGGATTTGATCCCGGACAAGCGCTTGTCATCGGTCAACACCGTGCGCGTCTGCTGCGGGTCTCTCGCGTTGACCAGGGTGATTTCACTGCGCCCTTGCGCGGCGGGTTTCAGAGATTCGAACACCGGAACGAAGTCACGGCTCAGTTGATGTTTCTCATGCAACTGATCGGTGGCACCTTTGATGATCTGTGTCCACTTGCCGGCGTCCGCAATGGCGAACGCCTGACCAAGACGCGCGTTCTCCGACAGCGATCGCAGTCGCAACTGCGCATGATGGTGCCAGGGCTCGACAGGTGTCCCGCCAGCAATGGGCTCGTTGCCCAGCAGGTTTCCAACACTGACTTTAGATGGCAAAGCCGTGTCGGCAATGTTCACGCCGTTGAGATCTACCACATCGAAAGTGGCACCGGAGCCCTCTGCGACGCCATAGAGTCTGGATACCACCTCATCCTGCAGAAAGCCCCGGATAGCCTTGTGCAATTCATCTATTCGACTGAACGCATACAGGCCGAAGTTGGGATCGTAGAACCGATAAGATGTTTCATCGGCCCCCGCGACTTTGCTCACCAGCATCGAATGATTTTCGGTATTGAGCAGCAAGCTGCCGCCGCTGGTTTTTGCATCCAGCGCCTGTATCACTGCGTCCAGATTCGCCGCCGGCCTTTTCTCGCCGAACTGCGCCATCGGGATGCCACGCAACTCATCCAGCACATGCAGCAGCGCATGGGTTTCAGCGGTATCAGGGGCGATGTTGGCAAGCGCCAGTTTACCGATCAGGGCGCGCTCTGCAGCGGTGCCTTTTTCCAATGCCGCTGCCATGGCCAACGCCAACGGATAACAGCGCCGCCCCGGGTCCCCCGCGCCCTGCACCAGTAACCCTTGCGGAAACTGTTTGGCCGAACTGGCCCCCGCCTGGAAAAACAGCTCGCGTACTGCATTGCCTCGCGTGAGAATCGATGCCCGTTGTTCTTTTTTAGCCACGGTTTCGACCTGGCTCACGTGCTCGCGCCATTGCCGAACGCTCATTGGCTTGGCAAATGCCTGCGCCTTGAGAACCCGAGAGTTACTCTCACCCGTGCCGACTCTCGAAGTGCTGAACTCCGTTGGCGCGGTATCAAGTTTGAGCAACGTTTGCTCGATTACGTCATAGCGTGCGAACAGCCCACGATCACGGGTGTTTTCGGCCAGATCAACGGTGGTCTTCCAGGCGTCGGCGAATCCGTTCTGGTCAAGCGTCGCGGCGCCGAACAGACCACCGAACATCACGCGGTGCAGCGGGCTCAACTGATCCAGGGGTAATTTACCCGCCGCAATACGCGCTAACGCTTCATTCACATTGCCCAGCGACTCGGCGCCTGTCGATGGCGGCAGTTCGCTCGTCGGTTGGCGCAGAATCTGCTGGCGTGTTTCGAAATCGATAGAGAACGGAGCAGTGAACGCAATATCGCCGGACAATCGGTCATTCATTGCACGCACGAACGGTTCACCCAGGCTGTCCAGCAATTGCTGCAACACCGACGTCAGCAACACTGGCTTGCCTTCGATGACCGGCCAGCCCTGCTTGAAGGTCAGTGTCTGACCTTTGAGCAACTCATCCACATTGCCCAGGTAATGGTTTTTGTAAGCGCCATCGGCAATTCTGGTTTTTTCCAGTTCGAACCATTCGGGTTCGGTCCTGGCGTTGTCCTTCCAGCTATGGTGGGTCTCCTCTTCGGTAGCCAGATTGAAACCGTCACGCAGATCGACTCGGTCACTGATTTGTTGACGAGCAGCGGCAAGCGCTTTTTCCTTGACGTAATCACTCAAACCTTGAGAAACGGCCGTCGGGCCACTCATGGTTATTGCCGATTCAGCGCCAGATTTGATGCCATCGGCATCGTAATCGGCGACGGCCTTTAAAAAGCTGTTTCGAGCAATTAACTCGTCACTCCAGGTTGATAGTGGGCCATACATTTTCTCCATTTCGCCAATGATCAGATCGGAGAATGCGGCGGAATCTGTCAGTGAGATACTCCCCTGAAGAGCCAGCGCCTCCACTCGATCCAGAAACGCGTAGTTACTGCGGGTTTTATCGATCATTCCGACAATTGCTGCGGCCCCCGCATGTCCACTCAACATTGCGTTGGAAAGACCATTGAAAGGGATACTTTTTGAATCAACACTATTTTTATTGCCTACACGCACTCCGTGTTGCGAAACCACTACATCGCTGAACGGTGCAAAAATATCCTTGAGTGTTGGGGCAGTCCTGGAAAACTCTATCAATGCGTTCTTTATTTGATCAGGCACTTTCTGGCGCAAATCCGCATACGGCGCGCTTCGATTCGGAAGTATTTGCGGGTTAGAGTCGAGCAGGATCTGCATGATTCCCATCCGGGTTGGAATGTCAAAACCGGAAAGATCCATGCCAGCGATATTTTTATGTAACGACGGCAACAAATCCGCATCCAGATAAGTACCGCTTTCAAAATGCACCACCTGCATTCGGGTGATATCCGACGCCGCCGCCAGATTGCCGCGACAAGACAGTTCTCGTTCGTAAATTTCGAACAATGGTTGATTGGACAATTCGCTACGGATATCCCGAAGTGCAATGCCATTCGCTGCAACAGTTTCAAGCGACTGTAGATTGCGCGCCTTCAGCGTATTGAGCCTGGCCTCATCCTGTCCATACGCACTGACCAACAGATTGATTCTCGCCTGGTCGGCACTGACACCTGTAGCGGCGGCCTTCTGGACATATTCGAACATCTGCTGACGAAGAGCGCGGGCGCGCTCAACGTATAGCTTGCCAAGCCTCGCGGACTTCAGCGATGCGTCCTGAGAGGCGAGCATCGCCCCCTGAGCCTTGGCCGATTCAACAATTATCCTGTTGGTTTCGTGCGCGAGCAGCCCATCACTGTCGTACCAGAGATTCAGGCGGTATCCATCCGCATCGGTCATCTGTTTCCAGACATTGATGTAATCCCCCTGAATAGCTCCGATGCCTCCGCCTACCCAGACAAAGTGTAACTTTCGCGCAACCGGTTTGCCTGAATACAGAAGGTGCACGGTAGTGGCTAACCGGGCGTGGTAATCCGTAAGGTTTCCACAGAGCTTTTTGAGATGAGCATCGGAAATATCAGAAAGATTCGACTCGACGAATTCCTTGAGCAATCTGATTGCTGTCAGTTGTTCTGACCAATCCGCGGCCGCAACCGCGCCATTGTAATAACGCAGCAGCTGTTCTCTCGCCAAGTCATCGCGCAGATTCCCCGCAATGGACTCCAGATCAGCCTGTTTAAAAGCGGCTGAAAACTCACTGCCAGGTAACAACCCATAATCCTTGCTATTCAACTGAGTATCCTTTTCTCACGCGAACATATATCGAGACGGTCTTTATCATCACGACATCCAGAAACAATTACATATCTAAAAAATCTTAATTAATCGCGCTACTTTCAAGCGCCATTCAATTGCAACAGTTTAAAAACGAACAGAAACCATCAGCAAACTTTCACTTGCGCCTCAGGCTGTAACTACAGGCAATAACTGCTCGAGCGTCGCCCCGGCTTGGGCATTTGGAACACCCCGCAACCACTGCACCAGTCTGAAAACCGGATAGGAATTTTGCCCTTCGAACCCAAGGAAGACGTTGCCACGCAACGCTGGATCGACCGAACACACATCGCGCAGGATGAGGCTGTGCTGGCGATCCGGATCAACGATGAGCAAATGCTCGCCGACCTCCGACAGTTGCAGTTTCCCCGGCGCATCCACGGCCCAGATCAACTTGCCGGGAATCGCCGGACTTTCGCCGGGGCCTGGCCGACAATCGACAATTACAGAGTCCAGTCGCAACCAGCTGGCTTTTGACAGGTGATAGCTCACACCGCCCTGTCCCATGCGCAAAACCAGACGCCTTACGTCATCGGCGATCAGCGGCAGCAGGTCGGTGACCTTGTTCTGCCCCTCAACCACGAGCACTTCGGCGTTGCGCTGCACATAGTCAAAAGGACCGATGCTGTCGCGACCGGGATAAACAAAAACGCGATGAGCCCGGGGTTCATGCAACAGCACGTTGCCACGGCAGGTGCCGAGCAATTCGCAGTCGCCGGGCAGGTCATGACTGGCCACTTGAATCATCCGTGCGTTGGCCACGTCATACCATTGCAGAACATCCGACCCTGATTCCACAGCGATGAACTCACCATGCTCGGCGGTTTCCAGCAACGCTTGCAGCGACTCGAGCAAATGCTCCGCGTGTGCCCTTGCCCAGCGCTGGTCGACGCCAATGACCCGCTCCGTCTCCTGATAGCGCAATTGGAGTGACACACCTTCCACCGACATGCCGCGCAAGCCGGAGCCTTCATTGGTCACTCCACTGAACCGCCATTCGTCCCACTCGGCCTGCGGTGCCGGCAACCAGTCGCCCGCCAATAATTGTTGACCGTTGCCAAATGCTTGCTCGAGTTGTCGGCTATCGAAGAACGTTTGGTTCCAGATTTCACCGCTGGTAACGTCCAGCAGCCACGCTGCCTTGTTGTCCGGCGTAACGCCGAGCAAACGCACTTCTTTGTCGTGGCCCAGATCGCACAGCAACAAGCGATTGTCCAGGTACCAGGCGCACAGGTTGCGCTCACCGCTTGTGTTGCGCACGCCGAGAATGGCGAAGCTGTTGACCGGATACTTCTGCGCCAGCTCCTCCAGCGCCGACCACCACTGTGTCCGTCCTTTGAGCCAGCCCTCACTCAGCCCACCCAGCTGCACTTCACCTTCTGCGGTCAGATTGAAGAACAGCCCTTCGTCGGTCAGCGCCAGATAGCCGCCCTCGACTGCCACTACGTCTTTGAGTCCGGCCGGCTCTACCCACTGATGACTCCACTGCGACGGCCAGCGCTGATCGGCGCCGGACAAGCTTCGCTGTACCCGGCAAAGCTTCTGCGCCGACCTGTCGTAAATGAAATACAGGTTCTGTTGATCATTTGCCGGTAACAACAGCAGATCGGCAAATTTGCTGATCGAGTCTTTCCAGCCACGAACGTACCCGGCCGCAATAAACGGATGAATGCACAGGCGATCACGGCTGCGGATCCAGACCAGATCGCGTTTGTCCGGGTCGAACGCCCAACAGACTGAAACGTAAGTAGCCGGTTGCCAGTCAAGCGTGGCGACCCCATCGCGCTCGGGCACCGTCGACAACGACACATAGTTGCCGAGCACCTGCGACCAGTCCTTTAGCGCCTGCTGGGCGAAGACCCTTTTACCCAAATCGCGGTCCATGTCACGGGTGACCGAAGTGAGCTGCAGTTGACCGTCGTGCAACAGGTAGTTGAATTGCGTGGTGCTCTGATCAGGGCCCGTCCACTGTTGCTCGATATGAATCACACCTTGGTCGTCGACGTCGATTTTGCGGATGCTGCACTGCCCGTGCATCACCAGCATTCGATAACAGAATTGCAGCAGGCCGCTGACGGCATCGACCTGCCAGATCACATAGTTCTGAGGTTCGTAAAAGAACGCCGAACCGTCGACAACAGCTGCCAGTAATGCTTCATCGGCCTGCAACACTTGCTCATTGCGGATATACAAAAACCGCTCCCCGGCCGCGTCGTACCAGGCGGTGGTGTGACGCGGCTGGTGTGCAGACTCGAACGGGATCAGGTAGTTGTGCAGCGGTGTGTAAGGCAGGACCAGCCGGTGTTCGCGTACCAGTGACTGATAGTGCTTGAGCAAGCTCTGTTCATCCTCACCGGCTGGTGCGGTCTGTTCGAGAATCAGCAACTGGCCACGAGCGCGATCGACCTTGAACAACTGCCGGTCGGCCAGGCGGATCAGCACTTCATGCCGACCCTTGCCGGACAACGTTACCTTGACGCCGCCGATAATAATTTCCCTGCCGGCCAATACCTGGACATCACGCTCGGTGGCCCAGGTCGCCACCAGCTTCCAGCTACACAACTGCTGGCTAGGCGACTCGAGCTCAACATTGATTCCGCGATTGAGGATCAGTGAGCAGGATGCCCCCCCTCCTTTAATCCGGTAAGACAGGAACGCATGCCAGTCCGCAGGCGCCAACGGCACTGCCAGTGCACGCTCGTTTGCGTCCAGAAGAATCTCGATCACAGTTGTCCGATACGCCGGCGTCAGGCGATTAACGATGTAGTGAGTGGGAAAGGAGTAGAAAGAAAACAGAAACTGCCACTGCCCCTCCCGATCCTTTTTTTCCAGACGCCGCGCTGTGTCGAAACCAGTGTCGTGGCGCATGGTAGAGAAAGGCAACGCCTTGTATAGATAGCCGTAACACGTTTGCGGTGTGCATGGCAGCACCACGAGTTGCCCCACAGGTAGCGCCAGCTTGATGGTGCGAGGTAATCCCAGTTCGCGTTGCAGATTGAGCGCTTTCTGGTAGTCCGGATCAAAATCCGGCACCCCGAAATGATCACGCAGCCGATACAGCTTCGGGCTGTCCAGCGTCAGGGTTGCGCGGTTGAAATCCAGGGTTTGCACGATCAGCGCAGGATTTGCAGTCCAGCCACCCAGAGCATCATCGTAGCGATAACCCACACCCCGATAAGCACTCTCCAGATTGTCGAAAAACAGTCCCACCGCCTGAGCCTGTTGCGCGATGCTGGCGAAACCCTGCGCCAGTGCAGCGACACCGACAGCCAGGCCGCCGAGAATCACACCGGCGCCGCCGAGCACTGCAGCTGCAGTCGCGGCGCCCGCAGCCGCCGCACCGATGCCACCGGCAGTCAATGCCAGACTGGTGTAGTCAAAGGCCAGTTGCGTGCCGTACTGCGCCCGCTCGATTTCGTTGTCCGCCATCGTCAATTGATAAATGTCGAAACCGACATTCGCCAGCCCGAGGATCACTCCCACACCTTCGTTGAGAACATGTCCCAGCGCCTCGCCAACCACCGGCGCACAAGTGCGGGCGATAACCTTCTCTTCATTCAGCGCTGTTTTCATCAGGCTGATCAGGCCGGCAACGTCCATGATATTGCCGTGCGCCAGCTGTGCGTAATTGACGTAGGCATGCAGTCGCACGGCGGTGGTCAATGTGCGGTCGTCACCTTCCCGCCCGCGCAAGGCATTCATCAATGCCTGAATCGTGAACCCGGTATTGAGGGTGTGAACGGCGTCAGCTTCAACCAATCCCGGCGCGGGCTTGGTGCCAAGGGTCGAAAACAGCTCTGACAGATAGTTCTTGATTCTCAACAGACGATGATCCGTGCTGGTCACCTCGACTGCATGCTCTGTTTGCAAAGGATCGATCAGCCAGATCCGGTTCTTCCCGTCGGGGGTTATCGTGAGGGTTTCGAACAACGGCACCAGCGGCGTCACCGAGGTGTGCAACGCCTGCAACGCATCAGTCGCGTGGGCGATCTGCTGCCCCCACCAGTGGCTGTCGAGGTCGCGCAGACTGCGTCCCAGATGTGGATTGCTGACCAGCGATTGACCGCGCGCACTGTTCAGGCGCTGGCGTATCGGGCGTCCCGCATACTCCGGCAGTACATTGTCGGACTCCAGCAACTGCCTGACACGAAACCCGTCGGACAGCTCCTGGGCCGATATCTTCTGCCCTTGCAGCTCAATCAGATCAAACGTCGGGCGCGCTTCATCACCATAGGCCACATAATATTTCGCCAGGCCCTGCGTCTGGAAAAAGTCGATCAACGCCTGCTGGAACAGGGCTGGGTGATTGAACTCGAACACACCGAAATTGGGATCGTAGAAATGATAGGTGGCCTGATCGCCGTCGAAGGTTTTCGCCACCAGCATGGCGTGGTTGTCGGAGTTGAGCATCAGCGTCCGAGTGCTCTCGTACGCTTCAAGTGTGGCGCCAAGCTGCTGTAGATCAACGCGCCCCAAGGGGCTGCCAACTTCGTGCAACGGCACGCCGCGCAACTCCTCAAGCGCTCGCAGAAACATCGCTGAATCATTTTGTTGCGGCTCGGCGGTCGCCAGGAAGAAGCGCTCGCGCAATCTTCGCGACGCCTCTACGCCCTGCTCCAGGGCCGCACTCATGATCAGTGCCAGCGGATAACAGCGAGCACCGGGATCGCCCGGCCCAGCAAGCAACAGATCCTGAGGCACAAGCTTGACTTCACTGGCCTCGATCTGACCCAGCACCTGACCGAGCTGCAGGATCACCTGATCACGATGCTCTCGCGTGGCCACCTCTTGAATATGGGCGACATGACGCCCCCATTGAAACAGCGTGTGCGCCTGTGACAGCGCCGCTCGTTTCAACGTCAGCGCGCTGCCCGAGGATACTGGCGGCTGATCGGCATGACTGGCGAGGCCGGCCATGAACGCCGCTGCACGTTGCTGGTAAAGATGGCGCTCAATAGCCGCATAACGCACTGAAGCCCCAACTTCAGCGACATTGTTGGCGAGGTTATCGAGGTCGGCAACGACCGACTTCAAGCTTTGATTATCCAGTGAACGCACACCCAACAGCTGGCCCAGCAGCGCCCGCTGCAAGGCACTGACCTGGAAAAACTCCAGTGTCCCCTCGGCAATGGCGCTCAGTACTTCATCCAGCGCCAGCCCCTGAGTCTGCGCATCGCCGAGCGACGCAGGTGCTCGCAGGTCAGTGGGCTGAGCCTTTATAGCCTCGCGATCATCGAAACCGAGCCCGGGACCTGACGGAAAAACCAGCGGGCCGTTATGGCCTTGCCTCATCGCTGCCACAAATGGCTCTCCGAGCCTGTCCATCATCCGTTGCAGCACATCCACCAACAACACTGGCCGACCCTCGATCACTGGCCAGCCCTCCTCGAACAGTACAGTCTGCTGTGTGAGCAGCGCCGTGATATCGCCGTTGTAACGCGCACTGTATTGCCCTTCTCGCCAGCGCTGCTGCTCGTCGAGCACCCATTGTTCGAAATCGCGGGCATTGTCTTTCCAGGAGTGATCCTGCTCCTCCTCGGTCTTGTCGTTGATCACCCAGAGCGGCTCGATGGACGCCTCCAGAATCAACAGGTCTTCCTTTCGCGGGACGAAGTTGCGCCGCTGGTAATCGGCCATGCCATCGCGCATTGCACGCGGACCGGTCAAATAGATTGTCGATTCGCTTTGCGCACGTATACCGTCACTGTAGTAACCCGCAATCGCCATAACCAAATTGTCGGCCGCCAACTCTTCGCGTATCGACAGCTCGGCGAAAGAACCGTAGGCCTGTTCGACTACCTCACGCGCCAGCACAAGCATGTTGTGTATATCGCTCAGGGCAATGCCGCGTTTCTCTGCCAACAGGGCCGTCTGGTCGATGAGTTCATAATTGAAGTGAAACCGGTCGATCACGCTTTTGAGCATCGGTGCTCCCGCATGAGCCGCCAGGAAGGAGTTATTCAGAGTCTGCTGCACGGCAACGGCGCCCATTTCCTGCGGACGCATGAGCAGTTCGGCCGGTGCCTGAAACACCTCGTTCAGCGCCGGTTTTTTTTTGGCAAATTCCTCAAGTGCGACGCGATGCTCCGCGGGAATTCGCCCCAGATAATCGGTATATCCTTTGCGCAGTGCCTGGCGTCCTGGCATCCAGTGCGGGTTGTGGTCGAGCAGCAGCTGCAGGACGCCTAGACGCGCATTACCTTCGAACAAGCTGATGTCAACGCCTCCGAGGTGTTTGACCAGCGGCGGCAGATTATCGACATCGGCATATCTGCCCTCCTCGTTGTACAAAACCTCGGCACGCACCACATCGGAGGCGGCAGCCAGATTGCCGCGAAGCCCGATCTCGCGATCGTAGATATCCTGCAGTTGCAGCGGCGTGTCGAGGTCCTGCAGATCGCGCAACTGCAGATCGTTTCCCGCCAGATCCAGCAGGCTGCGCCGGTTTTGTTCGATCAGCCCTTCCAGATGCGCGGCATCCTGACCGTAGGCGCGAGCCAACAGGTCGACCCGCGCTTCATCTGCAGACATCCCCTGTTTCCGCGCCGCATTGATGTGCATGAACATCTGCTGCTTCAAAGCGATGGCCCGTTCCTCGTACAGTGTGCCCAGATCGATTTCGGAAATATTTGCGCTACCGCCGTGCTGCATCGCATCAGCCTTGGCAGCCTCGACAATCAGCTTCGTGGTTTGCCAGGCCAGTAGTGCGTCACTGTCATACCAGAGATGGAGACTGTAGCCGTGTCCGCTCAACACCTGTCTCCACAGGTTGAGATAGTCACGCTGGATCTCGCCAAGACCACCACCGAGCCAGACAAAGTGCATATTCTTCGCAACCGCCGTTGCAGCGCTTGTCTCATAGGCAAGGGTGTTTTTCAGGCGGGTCTCGAAGGCCTGAATATTGTCGTAGATGCGCGGCAAAGAGCCCTTCGCGTGTGCTTCGGGCGGTTGTGCAACCTGCCCCTCGATAGATCGACGTACGCGGGGCATTCCGATCAACTGGCCCAGTGACTGCTTGAGCAATGCCAGAGGTTCGAGCAAGCGCGGGGAATCGAGCAAGCCGATACACGCAAAATAATAACGCCACACAGACTGATAAGAGTCACTGTCTTTGTGCGACAGCATTGCCTGCTCCAGATCTGCCTGTTTGAACAAGCTGATAAAGTTGACATAGCCACTAGTATCTTGCGGTCTTTGATCCTGCATGAAAGTTCCTCTTTAACCTTGATCGATTTGATGAGTGCCCGCTGGCACTTGCATATCGGCAAAACTAACGAATGGAGAATAAACACTCAAACTCCAAGACTTTCAATACATGTCAAGACAGGCAACTTTAAAACAACTAATTACATTTGCAAAAGTAACCAGGCATTACCTAAAAACCAGATATAACCCAACACAATCAACCAAGACACAAAACCAACTAATCTGACTCTTTACGTCTATCTATCTGGATACAAGATAAGTCGGACAAAATATAAGTAACAGGAAAGCTCCTACAACCAGGCGGAGCAAATCGTACAGGGACTGTCGATGAATACGACACGGGCGAACAGGCAGCAATACTCACGGGACGCGGGCGTGGCGAGGGAGCCGACTCCCTCGCCAACTGCTCAGGACAGCGGTTTTTCGCCGTACCAGCGCGGTGTATACACCCACTCGCCACCTTCAGCCTTGGGGAAGGTACAAGTGGTCGAGGAGCCGATCAGCACCATGGTGCGCATGTCGACCTGATCCGGAGTCAATTGCCCCAGCGTCGTCACCCGCAGGGTTTGCCCCGGCCGACCGATGTCGCGCCCCAGCACCACCGGTGTTGCAGCGACGCGATGTTGCGCGACAATTTCCAGCGCACGCCCCAGTTGCCATGGACGCGCTCGCGAAATCGGATTGTAGAAGGCCAGCGCCAGATCGGCCTCGGCGGCGAGGTCCAGGCGCTTTTCGATGATCGACCACGGTTTGAGGTTGTCCGACAGCGACATCACACAGAAGTCATGCCCCAGCGGTGCACCCGCCTGCGCCGCTGTCGCGAGCGAGGCCGAGACACCCGGGAGGATTTCCAGCTCGACGCTGTGCCACGCCGGGTCGTCCGACTCGTGCAGAGCCTCAAGCACTGCCGCGGCCATGGCGAACACGCCGGGATCACCCGAAGACACCACGATCACTGAACGGCCCTCGGCCGCCAGCCGGAAGGCATGTCGTGCGCGCTGCATCTCTTCGCGGTTGTCGGTGCAGTGTTGCACCTGATCGTCGCGGAATGGTCCAGCCATACGCACATAGGTTTCGTAGCCGAGTACATCGGTGGCTCGCGCCAGTTCGGCTTTTACCGCTGGCACCATCAATTCGGCAGCGCCCGGGCCGAGGCCGATGACGGCCAGACGACCGCGCGGGTGGCCGATGCTCGAAACATCCAAGGGCTGTTCGCCAATCACCATCGCCAGGTGGTTGGCGTTGACGACCCGGGCCTGAGGCAGCGCAGTCTGCGCCAGCGCGACAACGTCAGCTGGCGCCGCGACAAAGCGCAGCGGCACACCGAGTTCAAGCGCCGCTTCACGCAAATGCGCCGAAGCCATTTCGCTGTCGGCCGCCACCAGGCACGCCAGCGATTGCACGGCGACTTTGGCCTGTTGCAAAGCGGCACGAACGGCGTTCGGCAGATCCGCCACGTCGGCAACTACTGCTACCGCCACACTCTGCGGGTAGATCAGCAACTCATTGGCACTTGCTGCACGCTCGGCACTGCCGACATGGATCGAGCGCTGCGCCTGCGGATCTTCCGCCAACTGCGCCTGATCCAGCCACGGCGCCGCGCCTTCAATGCGCACGCTATGCCCGGCCAGCAGATCCGAGACAAAACGCTTGCCCAGTTCCAGATCTCCCAGCGCATAACCTTCGGGAGGATTGAGCAGGCAGGTGCCGAAGCGCAGCTCACCACTGGTGGTAATCGCCGCCGCCACTTGCAGCCCGGCAGCGATCTGGCGGGCCAAGACGTTCACCCCGCCGAGGCCGCCGAGCAGCGGCACCACGGCGCTGCCGTCTTCAGCAACGGCAAGTACCGCAGGTTCGGCGCCTTTCTCCAGCAGCAGCGGCGCCAGGGTTCGAATGATAATGCCGGCAGCGCACAGGGCGATGATTGGCGTTTCCTGCCGATACAACTCACGCAGGGTCGCGCCGAATTCCTGATACGTGCAATCGGCGCCCTCAACACGGCCAGCGAGACCATGGATCTGTGCTGCCGGATACAGCAGTTGAATATTGCGCGCAGTGGCCAGCGCGCCCTGTCCGAGGATGACAATGGCCGGTGTCGATTGAGTCATCAGCCTTGCCACCGTTCGCCCGGGACGATAATCAGCGAGAAGTACGGCGAAGACATCGGCTCGACCTGATCCAGCGGCACAATCTTCTGATTGGCCATCGTCGCGCGCTCGACATACAGCGCGCGCTCAGCGAGGCCAAGTTCTTCCAGCACTGCACGGACCTTGGGAAAGTTGCGCCCCAGTTTCATGATCACCGCCGCGTCGGCATCGGCCAGACGTCGCTTCAGATCGTCATGCGGCAACACGCCGGAGAGCACCGACAGGCTCTGATTGCGATACACCAGCGGCGCACCGAGCACCGACGCGCCACCGAGCATCGAACACACACCCGGCACCACTTGCGCTTCGTAACGCGTGGCGAGGCGGTCGTGCAAATACATGTAGGAACCGTAGAAGAACGGATCGCCTTCACAGATCACTGCGACATCGCGCCCGGCGTCCAGATGTGCCGCGACCTCTTCGGCGGCGGCGTCGTAGAAATCACTGATCACCTGCTCGTAGGACAACGGTGCCGGCAGCACTTCAGTGGTCACCGGGTACACCAGCGGCAGCAGATTTTGCGCGTCCTGCAAGTGCGCCTCGATGATGCCGAAGGCATTACCCTTTTTGCCTTTGGCGACGAAGTACGCGACCACCGGCGATTCACGCAGCAGGCGCAGGGCCTTTACGGTAATCAGCTCGGGATCACCGGGGCCGACGCCAAGGCCGATCAAACGTCCTCTTGCCTGCATCATTCGATCTCCGTGGCGAGGGCATTCACTGCGGCGGCGGCCATGGCGCTGCCGCCAAGGCGACCTTGCATGATCACAAAAGGTACGCCACGGCTATCTGCCGCCAGCGCCGCTTTCGACTCGGCGGCGCCGACAAAGCCCACTGGGAAACCGAGGATCAGCGCAGGCTTCGGTGCGCCGGCGTCGAGCATTTCGAGCAGATAAAACAGTGCGGTCGGCGCGTTGCCGATCACCACGACGCTGCCTTCCAGGTGCGGACGCCATAGCTCCAGCGCCGCCGCAGAACGGGTGTTGCCCAACTCTCGTGCCAGTTCCGGCACGCTGTCGTCGCGCAGGGTGCAGATCACCTCGTTGTTCGCCGGCAGGCGCGCACGGGTCACGCCCTCAGAGACCATCCGCGCATCACAGAGGATCGGCGCACCGGCGGCCAGTGCATCGCGCCCGGCTTTGCCGGCACCTGCGGAAAATTGCAGGCCGTCGACCGCCTCGACCATGCCGCAGGCGTGGATCACCCGCACTGCGAGTTTTTCCAGATCGGCCGGAATGCGCGCCAGATTGGCCTCGCTGCGAATGATCGCGAAGGAGTTGCGATAGATCTCCTGACCGTCGCGAATGTAATCAAGCATCAAGGGGGCTCCGTGAGCGGGCGTCGAGCAGGGTCGCGGCCGCTTCAATAGTAAGGTTGCGTGCGTGCAGCGCGCCGAAACCCGGCAGTGCTGCATCGCGAAAATAGAGGTCGTAGTGGCCCGGGCTGACCGCCAGCAACGTCACCGGTGTGCGATGGGCAGCGGCGCAAGAGCGCGGGCATGCGGACAGGTGCACGCCCTGCGCTTGTGGCAACAGTGTCGCCAACAGCCGGGCGTCGTGTTTGGTATCGGCAAGGCCTTTGCCGCAGCCGCTGGATCCGGTGCAGGCGATCAGCCGCGATAGCGCCTCGTCCGGATCGGTGCGCAACTGCAATTGTCCCAGTTTCTGCAGCACTTGCGCGGCGTCGGTGTGCTTCACGTTCGGTAGCAACACACTTTGCCAAGGTGTGAAGCGCAGGCTGCCATCGCCGAACTCACGGGCCAGTCGGGCCACCCCGTGAAGCATCGCCGGATCAAGACGGCCGAGCGCTGGCACCGCGCCGACGTACACCCGATCCACCGTGCCTTGCGGGTGAACACCGATGTGCAGAGCATCGATTGCGGGCGTTCGTTGCCAATCGCACAAAGCGGTTATCGGCAGGCGTTTGTGCAAATGTTCGAGGAACGTTGGCGTCGACATTTCATCGAGCAAGTGGCGCATGCGCGCCTGCTCCGGCCGTGCCAGTTCAAGGAACAATTCCAGCACCGCGACGACCAGAGCATGGCCGTTTTCCAAGGGCACGGCGCCAGTTGCACGGTCGGTCGGGCATCCGGCCAGACCAAACGCCAACAATACTTCACCGTCACGTTCGAACGCCGACAGCCACAAGTCATGCGGATGCTCGAGCATCGCCAATGCCTCACCGCCATCGAGTTGCACGGCGAACTTGGCGCTCAACTGGTGAAACCGCGGGTGAGATTGCAGGGTCGCAAGAATCTGTTCGGCCAGTGACCAGGTATCGAATTGCTGCTGCCGATCGATCCCGGCACTGGGGCTGAGCATCAGATTGCGTACATCGTCGCCCTGCGCGGTTTGCGGCCCGAGGCCGGCGGCCAGCAAGCTGTCGATCAATGCCTCAGACTGCTCGCCGATACCGCGGATCTGCAGATTGGCGCGGTTGGTCGCCTCGATCAAACCCCCGGCGAAACGCTCGGCGGCATCGGCTACCGCGTCAGCCTGATCGGCAGTGATCGACCCACCATTGAGCTTGATCCGGCAGATACCGCCGTCCAGCGCCTGGACAATACGCAGCAACCCCGGACAAGCCGAGGGGCGTAGAGCGGTGGACATCAGGCGTTCGTTCAAGGGATGGCCGTCTGGCTGGCAGCGCTGTGGTGGGCGAAAGGTCGCCATTATGCCTGCTTTGCCCAAGTGCATGAAAATGCCTGCCGGTCGGAAACTGCGCCGGGGTGCACGGCGCAGGATAAAAAGCGCTTTACCCCGTGCAAGTCAGATCGGGATAGCGTCGAAATTGAATTTGAGCCCATCCAGCGCCTTGCGCACGCTCAGGCGGCGAGCGTCCATGACCCGGCGGCTGATCACCACCTTTCGCGCCACAACATCCAGCTGAGTCATGGATTGCGACACGTCCCAGAAAAAGTAACTGGTGTTGAGACTCGACTTGATGAAGCGGATATTGCTGATCACCAGTTCCAGATCGCCGTTGGCGTTATAGCTGAGCGGTATGACCTTGAAATCGAAAGGCTTGCCACTGGTGCCCTTGATCTTTTTCAGCAACTCCACGTCACGTTCCATTTTCGCCAACCCTTGGTCAACCCCAGTCACCTGCTCTCGACTGAGCAGCGGCGATGCAATTTGAAACCAGACCTGTCGCACGCTGCCATTGAACTGCGTCTGAACATGCTCGATCGGCTGATGGTCGCGGTTCCAGCCATGCGACCAAAGCACATCAGTAAAATAATCGGTCCAGCGTCCTGGCTGGATCACACTGTTGTAAGTGGTATCCGCCTGACGTTTTGCCAAATAAGCACAATTCAACGCGAACTGATAATCCTCGTGACTCTGCCCCTGGCTTCCAGTCAGCAATATATCGCCGACCAGTGTCGCATTATGTTTTATATCATCCATGTTTATTTTTTCATCCTAGTGAGCGACGCCCGTATGGCGTGCAAAGTATTAATCCATTTAATAATCATCTATCGGTTGACCAAGTTTGCTTTGGTTGTAACGGGCAACTTGATCAAATATCAAAATAACAAAAACGCTTGCTCTGCCAATCATGTTTCTACCACATGGCATGTCAACCGTTGCCAGCGTCTGCGACAAGGCAGCAGCACCAGACAACAGAAGCCGCGCTATCATGCGCCGCTTGAACGGGCGCACGAGATTGAGGAACGGCATGACACCCTGGCTGACGGTTGTGGGAATCGGTGAAGACGGCTTCAAGGGCCTGGGCAAAAATGCCCGGCGCGCCCTGATGAATGCTTCGCGGATCATCGGCGGCCAACGTCAACTGGACCTGCTGCCGGTGTGCATTCGCGGTGAACGCGAATTGTGGCCGAGCCCGTTTTCCCTTGCCCCGGTACTGGAGAGGCGCGGCGAAGCTGTCTGTGTGCTCGCCAGCGGCGATCCGATGTTTTACGGCGTCGGTGCGAACCTTGCGCGGCAAGTGCCGAGCGCGCAGATGCTGATTCTGCCAACGCCATCTTCCTGCTCGCTGGCGGCAGCCCGCCTCGGCTGGCCGTTGCAAGAAGTCGTGACTCTGTCGCTGGTAGCCCGACCGCTGTCGGCGCTCAATGCGCAACTGTTCAGCGGTGCGCGCCTGTTGCTGCTAAGCAATGACGGGCAGAGTCCGGCGGCGGTCGCGGCGTTGTTGCGCGAGCGCGGTTTTGGCGGCAGTCGCATCAGCGTTCTGGAGCACTTGGGCGGCGCAGCCGAACGGCGTATCGACAGCACCGCAAATCACTGGAACGACCCGCCAATTGCCGATCTGAATGTGATCGCCATCGAATGCCTGGCCGATGTGCAGGCGCCGCGCCTGTCGCGACTTGCCGGATTGCCCGACTCGGCATTCAAGCACGACGGCCAGTTGACCAAACGCGATGTGCGCGCGATCACCCTCGCCCGCCTCGCGCCGACACCCGGTGAATTGCTGTGGGATGTGGGCGGCGGTTGCGGCTCGATCGGCATCGAATGGATGCGTGCGCATCCCAGTTGCCGAGCGCTGGCAATCGAAGCTGATGACGGCCGCCAGCAGTTGATCGAATACAACCGCGACGCGCTGGGCGTACCCGGCCTGCAACTGGTTCGCGGTCGTGCGCCACAGGCCCTCGCCGGGCTGGAGCGCCCGGACGCGATCTTCATCGGCGGCGGCGTGACCCGTGAAGGTGTATTTGAAACCTGCTGGGAGCAGCTCAAGCCCGGGGGCCGCCTGATTGCCAACGCCGTGACCCTGCAAAGCGAACTCGCCCTGATGCATTGGCGCGAACGCCATGGCGGCGAACTGACCCGTATTCATATCGCTCAGGCCCAGCCGCTGGGCGATTTCGACACCTGGCGCCAGGCGCTGCCGATCACCTTGCTCGATCTGGTCAAACCTCTCGATGCGTGACGAAACCGCCGAACAACCCGCGCCCCTGCGTAGCGGCCTGACCACCGGCAGTTGCGCCACCGCCACCAGCCTTGCGGCAGCGCGCCTGTTGCTCGGCGGACTGTCGGCCGATGCCGTGCAGATCGTCCTGCCCAAAGGCAAGCAGGTGCAGATGCGTCTGGAGTTCTGCCGCCTGACCGACGACGGTGCCGAAGCCGGAACCATCAAGGATGCCGGCGACGACCCCGATGTGACCCACGGCGCCCTGCTGTACTCGCGGGTGCGGCTGGTGAGCGAACCGGGAATCCGGTTCAATGCCGGTGCCGGTGTTGGCACCGTGACCCGGCCCGGGCTGGTACTGGGTGTGGGTGAACCGGCGATCAACCCGGTGCCGCGCAAGATGATCTGCGATCACCTGAACCTGCTCGCCGAGGAAACCGGCTATGGCGGCGGCTTCGACGTCACGATCAACGTCGAGGGCGGCGAAGCGCTGGCACTGAAAACCATGAACCCGCGACTGGGCATTCTTGGTGGCCTGTCGATCCTCGGCACCAGCGGCATCGTCCGGCCGTTCTCCTGCGCGGCGTACATTGCCTCGATCCATCAGGGCATCGATGTGGCAAAAACCAACGGTTACCTGCACATCGCCGCCTGCACCGGCAACGCCAGCGAAGACACCATGCGCCGGGTCTACGACCTGCCGGAAATCGCCCTGATCGAGATGGGCGACTTCGTCGGCGCAGTGCTCAAGCATCTGCGCAAAGTGCCTGTGGATAAACTCAGTCTGTGCGGTGGCTTCGGCAAGATCAGCAAACTGGCGGCCGGGCACATGGATCTGCATTCACGGCACTCGAGTATCGACTTGCCGCAGTTGGCCGAATGGGCGGCGGCGATTGGCGCGGATGAGGCGTTGCAGCAAGGCATTCGTCAGGCCAATACCAGTCAGCAGGCATTGGCGATGGCCAGTGCGGCGGGAATCGCGCTCGGCGATGAAGTCTGTCGCCATGCCCTGAATTTCGCCCGCAGCGTGGTGCCCGCGCAGGTGCAGGTCGAGGTGTTTGCGATTGATCGTCAGGGCGGGATTGTCGGGCAGGCCGGAGGTTTTGCATGAAGCGCATTTTACTGCTGGGCGGCGTCACGGAAGCACTGGCGATCGCCCGTACGCTTGGGCCGCAACATGTCTACAGCCTCGCCGGTGTGGGCCGAGTGCCGACCGACCTGACCTGTCAGGTGCGTGTCGGTGGTTACGGTGGCGCCGGCGGTCTGGCGCAGTTTATTCGCGACGAACGCATTGATCTGCTGCTTGATGCCACGCATCCCTATGCCGCACAGATCAGCCAGAACGCCGCCAACGCGGCGCGACTGAGCGGCATCCCTTGCTGGGCCTTGCGTCGTCCGGCGTGGCAGCCACAGCTCGGTGATGACTGGCGCGAAGTCAGCGACTGGGCCGAACTGATCACTGCCCTCAAACCTTTCCGCCGGCCGCTTTTCACCCTTGGCCGCGAACCGCTGCAACACCTCGACGAAATCCCTGAAGACCAGTTCTGGACCCTGCGCGCCCTCGATGTTTATCCCGGCAACGAACGCTGCGAAGTCATCGGCGCACGCGGGCCGTTTGTGCTGGAGGATGAGCGCGCACTGTTCGAGCGGCGGCAGATCGATGTGTTGATCAGCAAAAACAGCGGCAGCACCGCGACCGAGCCGAAGCTGCAAGTGGCCCGCGAGCGTGGGGTGCCGGTGCTTGTGTTGAAGCGACCGGGGTTGCCGGGGGTTGATCGGGAGTTTGCCTCGGTCGACGAAATCCTCATGGCCCTCGCGCCTCTTAATCTGATCTAAAAACAAGCGCAGTTCTCACGGACGCCTTCGCGGGCAAGTCGAATCATCGCACTGCCGTTCCCACAAGGTTCGCGACGTATACAGGCTATGTGTTCGCCACCTTCCACTGTGGGAGTGAGCCTGCTCGCGAAGACGTCGACACAGCCTGCACATCATTGCCTGACCCACCGCTTTCGCGAGCAGGCTCGCTCCCACAATGTCACGGGCTCGGCCGGATATCTGACCTGAATCCTACAACCGCGCCGGACACTGCCCACAACAACTTAACGAATCACTGATATCGGCAGTCAGCGTCCACCTCTACGTTCAACGTCTTTGATTCCAAGGGCGTACACATCCAATGTCAGAAGAATTCGCTCGTTTTGACGCCGCCGAGTACCTCAAAACTCCCGAGGACATGGCGGCATATCTGGACGCCTGTTTTGACGATGATGAAGGCGACGGCGTCCTGATCCGTGCAGCGCTCAATGACATCGCCCGAGCCCAAGGCATGACACAAGTGGCGCGTGATGCCGGCTTGGGTCGCGAAAGTTTATATAAGGCGCTGAGTAGCACTGGCAATCCTGAATTCGCAACTATCATGAAAGTCATGAAGGCTCTGGGTTTGAGATTGCATGCTGTAACGCTGTGAACGCGCTGCGACACCAAACCGCACGACGCTTTTTTACTTATCGGCCCTGATCAGGCTAAATAGCCGCGCCTGATCGCCCACCCAATGGATCTGTCCCATGAACCGACATCGGTTAGCATTTGCCTGGATCGCCTGCTTTGCAGTGCTGTTCAACATGCTCGCCATGCCGATGACCGGGGCGATGGCGCAGGCGGCCAATTCACCGGCCGAACAATTGCTCTGGAGCAGTTTCTGCACCGGCAGCGGGACGAAGATGGTGGCGATCAACATAGGCGCCACCGAGCAAAAAGCCCCGAACAACGACACGCATTCGAACATGCAGCATTGCTGGTGCTGCTCGGGCTCGGCACCATTGGTGGCGCTGCCGGGGCATTCGCCGCAGTTGTATTTCGCCCGCTACGAAAGCAATCGCAGCGTCGCGCCCGCCTCGTTGCAAACACCCACTCCGCGCCAGCAATGGCCAAGCCTCAATCCCCGCGCCTCGCCTCTGGTTTGATTTGTTCGCGCAATTGACCTGCGTTTCAAATCGTTCTGGAGAACTGCCATGTTGAACAAACTCATCGTCGTCGCTGCGCTGCTGTTGCCGGCGTGCTTTGCCCATGCCCACGAATACAAGGCGGGCGAACTTGAGATCGCCCACCCGTGGTCGCAAGAATTGCCGCCGAATGCGCCAACCGTCGCCGCCTATTTCGTCATTCACAACGCCGGCCAAACCGCCGACCGCCTGCTCAGCGTCGACTCGCCGATTGCCCCCGAAGCGCAATTGCACGAACACGTGATGCAGGGCGATCTGATGAAGATGCAGCAAGTGCCGAGCGTGGAAATCCCGGCCGGCGGCAACGTGACGTTTGCGCCGATGGCCTATCACGTGATGCTGCTCAACCCGACCGATCGCAGCCTGCTCAGCGACGGCAAACGCTTCCCGCTGACGATGCATTTCGAGAAGGCCGGTGACGTCACCGTCGAAGTCGCGGTGCAGAAGAAACCGCCGGAAACCACGCAGGCCCACGCGCACGCTCAGTAAGCCTTCCGGCAGAATCCGCCCATGCGCCCGCTGAGCGCCAGGCCATCCGTGCAACGCCGTCAGACTCAACACCTGACCCGCGGCAGCTGGATCGCCCTGTTCGCCATGTTGATGATCTTCATCGGCCCGCTGATTTCTCAGTCGATGCCGATGGATCAACACGCCTCGACATCGATGCCGATGAGCATGGACATGTCGATGGACATGCCGGGCATGGATCATTCCGGGCATGACGCGAAACCGAGCGCCGAACACTGTCCGCCGCAGTCTTCGCACCACGTGCTATGGGAAAAGTGCGGCTATTGCAGCCTGCTGTTCAACTGCCCGGCGCTGACCGGTGGTGGCGACTTCGCCACATTCAGCATCACCCACGTCAACACCTTCACCCCACCCTCGCCGCGCCTGGGCCACGCCCGGCGGACCTTCTTCCCCGGCGCCCGCACCCGCGCCCCACCCATCGCAACGTAAACACGCATCTTTGATTGCACACGGTTGAGAAGACAGCTTCAGGCTGCCGGCCGTGTCGTTTACGACTGTTTGATGGAAATTGTCATGTCCAGGTTTTCTGCTGTTCCACGCTCGGGCTGTGCCCCGGCATCCTTCGCTTTGAACGAATCGCGGATTCGTTTCAGGCACGCTACCGCCGTCCTTTGCGGCGTCCTGCTGTCCCCGCTGGTGCTGGCCGATGATCACGCCGGCCACAATGATGAACTCAGTCCGACGGTGATCACCGCGATTGCGCCGAGCTCGCCGCTGACCATCGTCACCAATCCCAAGGACCCACGCCAACCGGTGCCGGCCAGTGACGGCGGTGATTATCTGAAGACCATTCCGGGCTTTGCGCTGGTGCGCAATGGCGGCACCAACGGCGATCCGGTACTGCGCGGCATGTTCGGCTCACGTCTGAACATCCTTACCAACGGCAGCATGATGCTCGGTGCCTGCCCCGGCCGCATGGACGCACCGACCTCGTACATCTCGCCGGAAACCTACGACAAACTCACGGTGATCAAAGGCCCGCAAACCGTGCTTTACGGCCCGGGCGCATCAGCTGGCACGGTGCTGTTCGATCGCGAGCCGGAAAGCTTCGGCGAACTCGGTACTCGAGTGAACGCCAGCGTACTGGCTGGTTCTCACGGACGCTTCGACAAAGTCGTCGATGCTGCTGCCGGTGGCCCGTTGGGTTACGTGCGCGTGATCGGCAACACCGCGCATTCCGACGATTACCGCGACGGCAACAACGACATCGTTGCCTCACGCTACGACAAGTGGAACGGCGACGTCGCCGTCGGCTGGACGCCGGATGCCGACACCCTGATCGAACTCACCGCAGGCAAGGGCGACGGCGAAGCACGCTACGCTGGGCGCGGTATGGACGGCTCGCAATTCCTGCGTGAAAGCCTCGGCCTGCGTTTCGAAAAATCCAACATCACTGACGTGCTGGAAAAACTCGAAGCGCAGGTCTACTACAACTACGCCGACCACGTGATGGACAACTACACCCTGCGCACGCCATCGGGCACCGGCATGATGGCCGGCCCCATGGCCTCCAACGTCGACCGCCGCACCCTCGGCGCGCGGATCAAAGCGACCTGGCGTTGGGCCGATATCCAACTGATCACCGGCCTCGACGCGCAGACCAACGAACACCGTCAACGCAGCGGCATGGGCATCGACACCTACAAGGATCAGCCGTACAACAAGGACGCCGATTTCCATAACTACGGCGTGTTCAGCGAAATGACCTGGTATGCCGCCGACCGTGACCGGCTGATCACTGGTGCCCGCGTCGACCGCGCTTCAGCCAAGGATTACCGGCAAACCACCGGCTCGGGAATGATGTCCCGCCCCAACCCGACCGCCGACGACACCCGCGCCGACACTCTGCCGAGCGGCTTCATCCGCTACGAGCATGACCTCGCCGACAGCCCGACCACGCTCTATGCAGGTTTGGGTCACGCGCAGCGCTTCCCCGATTACTGGGAATTGTTTTCGCCCAAGTCCGGCCCGGCCGGATCGGTCAATGCGTTCGATTCGATCAAACCGGAAAAGACTACCCAGTTCGATTTCGGCGTGAACTACAAGAACGCCGACCTCGAAGCCTGGGCCTCGGGTTACATCGGTGTGGTGCGCGATTACATCCTCTTCGACTACACGCCCGCAATGATGGGCATGAGCACCTCGCGCGCGGAGAACATCGACGCGCGAATCATGGGCGGTGAACTCGGTGCCGCATACAGACTCACCGACAACTGGAAAGCCGACGCGACCCTGGCCTACGCCTGGGGCAAGAACAGCAGCGACGGTTCGGCTCTGCCGCAGATGCCGCCGCTGGATGCGCGTTTCGGCCTGACCTACAGCGAAGACAACTGGAGCGCCGGCGCACTGTGGAGGGTGGTTGCCGCGCAAAACCGTATTGACCAGAACAAGGGCAACGTGGTCGGCAAGGATTACGACAAGAGTTCGGGCTTCGGCGTGTTCTCCCTCAACGGTGCCTATCGGATCAACAAGAACTGGAAGGTCAGCAGCGGCGTCGACAACCTGTTCGGCAAGGCTTACGCCGAACACCTGAACCTGGCGGGCAACGCCGGATTCGGCTACCCGGCCAACGACCCGCAAGCGATCAATGAACCGGGGCGCACGCTCTGGACCAAGGTAGACATGAGTTTCTAACAAAAAAAGTCAAAAGATCGCAGCCCGCATGTACCCCTGTAGGAGCTGCCGAAGGCTGCGATCTCTTGATCTAAAAAAATTCGCCCAGCGGAGCACACGTGATGAATCAGCCCAAACCGAATTTCTACAACCTGGCCTGGCGTTGGCATTTTTACGCCGGTCTATTCGTCGCCCCCTTCATGGTGATGCTGGCCCTGACCGGCATCATTTACCTGTTCAAACCGCAGCTCGATTCACTGATGTACAGCAGCCTGCTCAACGTCCCCGCCGGTCATCACACCGTCTCGGCCGATGACTTGCTGCAACGGGTAAAAAGCGCTTATCCACAAGGTCAGGTCACGCAATACCTGCCGCCGGTCAATGCGGAACGCAGCGCGCAATTCGTGGTGAAAAACGCCGGCCACGAACTCAACGTATTTGTCGATCCGTACCACGGCGACATCCTCGGCGAGCAGGATGCCAAGCAGAACCTGCAAGCCATCGCCCGCGCCATCCACGGCGAACTGATGATCGGCACTGTCGGTGACCGTCTGATCGAAATGGCCGCCGGCTGGGGCGTGGTGCTGGTGGTGTCCGGGCTGTTCCTGTGGTGGCCGCGCGGCCAGGCCGCCGGCATTCTGTGGCCGCGGCTGAACAGTCGTGGCCGCGTGCTGTGGCGGGATCTGCACGCAGTCACCGGGTTCTGGGGCGCGACATTGCTGCTGGTGATGTTGCTCAGCGGCATGACCTGGACCGGTTTCTGGGGCAAGCAATACGCGCAAGTGTGGAACGTCTTCCCGGCGGCGATGTGGGACAACGTACCGACCTCTGACGTCGAAGCGCGAACCCTTAACAGCGCCACCCGCCAGACCGTGCCATGGGCGATGGAAAACACGCCGATGCCGATGTCCGGCGATCACGCCGAGCACATGGCCCACGGCGGCGCCAATGCAGGCCCGGCAGCACCAATCATCAGCCTGCAAAACGTGCAGAACATCGCTACGGGGCGCAAGGTCGAACCCGGCTACAGCATCACCCTGCCGACCACCGCCACCGGTGTGTTCACCATCGCCGTGTTCGCCGATGACCCGCGCAACGATGCGACCCTGCACGTCGATCAGTACACCGGCAAGGTCCTCGCCGATGTGCGTTTCGAGCAGTACGGTGTCGTTGCTCGCGCTACGGAAATTGGCGTGATGCTCCACGAAGGCAAGATGTTCGGCACCTTCAACCAGATCGTCGTGCTGCTGATCTGCCTGATGATTCTGCTCAGTGCTGTCAGCGGCGTGGTGATCTGGTGGAAGCGCCGACCACAGGGCAAGTTCGGCGTGCCGCCGCTGCGCCATGATCTGCCGAAGTGGAAAACCGGCGTGGTGATCATGCTCGCGCTGGCGGTGATTTTCCCGCTGGTGGGGGCTTCGCTGCTGGTGGTCTGGCTGCTGGATCGGCTGTTGCTGTCGCAATATTTTGCAGAAAAGACGGCCGCCTGACGCTGCCGGAAGGCGCGTTTTTTGAACGTTCATGTGGCGCGGAAGTTTGCCCGATCCTGACAGACTTCCGCGCTGATGGTGTTACAGCTCGTCCCGGACCGGTCTATGGGTTTGTGCCGGTGCCTGCTGACGCGACGATCGCCATTGGGTGCCGACTCGTCCCTCCTGGTTCCAGTAGTACGCTGCTTTCAGCACCCGCAGTTCAGCAATACCGGCCAATTGGGAGATAAATGCACCCGGCGAAAGGCGCGTCTCCCACTGGCCGTTGACAAGCTCCACGGGGCGGGTCGACAGCAAACGGCGCTCCGCTTCGCAATAGAGGGGAGCGTATTTGATCAACGCGCCGTGCGGGGTCGAGTAATAGTGTGCGTTGATTTCGAATCCTTTGGACTTCAACGCAAACGTATGGGCAAACACCATCTCCGGCGAGGCGTAATTGGCGTAGACCTTTTCCGGGTCGGCGGCCATTGGAATGTACCCGGAGAAATACAGCTGGTGACTGGCGATCAATTCATAGCCATCGGGAAATTGCGGCGCTCTGCTTCTGGAGGTCGCAGCCTTCAAGGTGCGGAAGATGCGATCCAGCGCTTCCAGAGATTCGTTTTCCGCCAGCGGCTCCAGCGCGACATAAGTGTTGGCTGTGGACTTGGCCAGAATCGCACTTTCATACACCGTTTTCTGTGCATAGGCGCTGCCGGCCCGAAACTGCGCATAACGGGCGGCATCGTCGGCATGGTGAAAAATCGGCCCCAAAGAAAGCTCAGGCTTTTTGGCCCAATGTTCTTCGGGTGTGAGGTCTTTCATCCTCGGTGCCCAGTCTGCCCCGACCTCGCCAACACGCGACCAGAAGGCGCTCGGGATGAGAACTTCAAGTTTGCCGACATGGGCCAACTGGCGGATGTAGCTCGCCAGCGAGAAGGTTGCCCGGGTAATTTTTTGCCAGAAATACTCAGCCCTCTCAGTAGATCCGAAGCGGTTTGGACGCAACTGGATCTGACCAAACTTGTCCAGCGGTGCATCCGCATCGAAAGGCGACATCTCATAGCGCAGCAACGCGCCATCTGAACAGGAAAAATAGATCGGCTTATACCCCTGAGGTGAATAGACGGCTGTATGCGCCAGGCTCACGTCCAGTGGTGAAAAAAAATGTCGATAATCTTCGTCCGTCAGGCCTGCGGGTTGATCGGGGGCGCGCAGATACAAGCCATGAAGCGTGTGACGGTCAGGCAGTGAGCCCTGTGGAAAGATTTCGTCAATCGTCAGTTTGTCCGCTCTCACCTCTTGCGGGAGGCTCGCCACGTACTGACCGCTGCGGGCGTTGGTCAGGAGGGCGCCAAAGTGTAACTCCCCGGTTCGCCCAGGTTGTTCATGAACGAAACGCGCAGCGCCCGACGCTTGGGTGAACAGCGGACTGCAGGCAGGATCACTGAGGGTTGGTGAATCGACAGAAGCTTGCCGCATCGGGACGAATGCAGTGAGCGCTCCCGGATTGCCCCACAGCTTGCTGCCGACGACCACAGCCAATTTGCCATTCTTCACCAGGTCTTTTACCCAGTCTCGAGGCAGCAACCAGCCATCGTGAATTTTCTGCTTGATGCGCGAGGGCCGCATGCCCGTGAGCATATCCATGCCCAGTTTCTTGAACATTCCCGTCAGAAATTTAAGCCCGGTATTTGCCAGGAAACGGATGATTGCGCCATCAGGACAGAACAGATACTCCTCCAGACGCGGGGTGTCCCACAGGAAAGCGCTGCAAACCACGTCCACCGAAAGCATGTTCCGGTATACCTGTTTATCGACCTCGCTCAGCAGGATGGGCAACTCACGGGCAACCCTGGAGCGATACCGGCCGACGACAGTACAGCCCGCCGGAAACGCTCCCTGACTGACACTGGCGTCTGGAAAGATGAAATCGACTTCGAAGTCTTCCTCCAGGATCGCTATCGGATCGGTGGCCACGAACAAGCCGTCCGGGCGTTTCAGGATCAACCCGCCGTAGGCACGCTGGGTGCCGGAAGGAATCTTGTCCCGTGTTGCGATCGCTGCGTCATCGGCGCTCAGGAAAACCGCGCCCAGCGCCAATCGCTGAAGGTTTTGGCCCGGGTACCAATATCGGTCGACCGTGCCTTTACGATCCCAGCACAGACTGGTGCGCAACACACTCAGCTCACCGCTGTTGGCAACGACCCTGACAAAGTCGGTAGTCGACACTTTGCCGGAGGCCAGATTGCTCTGAATGGCCTCCAGCCCCATCAATGGCATATCGTTATCGAACAGCCGGGTGTCTTGGCGCGGTGTGTATTTAAGAAGGACTCCATCTCTGGGCGCGATGTAGGTCGTGATCGATGCGCCGGTCTCGACTTGCGGATGTTTTTTTGCGTTGTAGACCGAAACAAACAGATCCCGCGGCTCAATGAAGTTGTGCCCCAACCAGTTTTTTGAAGTGCCTTTGGCGTGTCTGATTCGTGGACGTGAGTAGAAATACGAATGCACGGCGAAAGACTCGGGGAAGCGATACCCCCCCGCAACGCCAGAAGCAGGGAACAGGCTACTCAGCGCAAAAAGTACATTCCGCTCCTTGTCCACCGGCACCAGTTCCGAGGCAATGTATTGCTGTTTGCCCTTTTGCTTGAGGATGAAACCAAACCAAATTTGATCATCGTCGTGCGACGCGGTATCGCGCAGATAACAATCTTGCGCGGCGTCATCTGCGCTCGCAAATATCGCCCCAAAAGAAGTTCGCTGGGGGCGCGTTCGTTCCCATGAGTGAACGAGGATGAACGATTGCGACGTGATCCGTCCCCTTGGTCGCCAGTTGTTGTTGCTGACCACGACCTCCAGTTCCCCCGCCTGCGCCACCTTGGCAACCAGACCGCCCGGGAGGGCTGACGTTGACCCAAGCGGTCCCGGTGACTCGGCAGTACCCAGCTGCTCAAGCAGCGCCGCCGCCTTTTCCGTGTCCGGTTTGAAAACGATCAGGCTGTCATGCGCACCCGAAAGGTACGCTGTCATTTGCTCATTGAGCAGAAATCGCAGTTGCGGCGCATTGAACATCAGCAAACTGGTGATGGCCTGGGCTCGTTGCCAGCCATGGTTGGCGACAACCTGCACATCGAGCATCGACAGTGCCACATGGGAATAGAAGAAACTGTGCAAGGTGTGCTGCGGCGCAAAGATCGTCTTGCCCTCTGCGTCCTGCGGATACAGCAGACGGTTGTCCAGAGAATCTGCGGTGATCGCCACCGGCTCGCTCACTACAAAGCGGCCATCGTCGCGCTTGAAAATACAACTGCCGTAGCCGCGATCCCGACGTGTGCCAACGCGTTCGTGGGCGTAGCGAGCGGCGTCATCCGCCGACATGAACGCGCCACTCAAGGCCGGACCGGTAACCGCCCGATCGTGCGGAAAAACTGCTGTCATTGAAATCATCCCTGTTTCAGTTCTCGAGGTACATCGACCCCGTAGCCTGCCCGTGCCGCGAGCCTCAGTGGCGGTACATAGTTATCGTTTTTGCGATCCCTGCCCTCGCCAGCCCCATACAAGTGCAACGGCGTGCCCGCGACCGCTCAGAGTGCCCGGCACTGGTGCAGGAAGCGTTACGCCGGCCACCCGCCAACGCTTCAGACCGGGCCTCACCCGCCTTAGGCACAGCCCTTGCTAAAGCCCCTTCAGTCGTCCGCATCTGCCAACCAAAAAAACTTCAAATGTTCATGGAGATCGCACAATGAAGCGTCGCAGTTTGATCAAGGCTTTCACACTCACGGCATCCATTGCCGCGATGGGCATGACCTGGACTGTCCAGGCCGCCGAGACCATCAAGGTCGGGATTCTGCATTCGTTGTCCGGCACTATGGCGATCTCCGAAACGTCGCTCAAAGACATGGCGCTGATGACCATCGACGAGATCAACGCCAAGGGCGGCGTCAACGGCAAGATGCTTGAACCAGTGGTGGTTGACCCGGCGTCGAACTGGCCGCTGTTCGCCGAAAAGGGCCGGCAGTTGCTGACCCAGGACAAGGTCGCCGTGGTGTTCGGCTGCTGGACTTCGGTGTCGCGTAAATCAGTGTTGCCGGTGTTCGAAGAACTCAACGGCCTGCTGTTCTACCCGGTGCAATACGAAGGCGAAGAGATGTCGCCGAACGTTTTCTACACCGGCGCTGCGCCGAACCAGCAAGCGATCCCGGCGGTTGAATATTTGATGAGCGAAGAAGGTGGCAGCGCCAAACGCTACTTCCTGCTCGGCACCGACTACGTCTACCCGCGCACCACCAACAAGATCCTGCGTTCGTTCCTGCACTCCAAAGGCGTTGCCGACAAGGACATCGAAGAGGTCTACACGCCGTTCGGTCACAGCGACTATCAAACCATCGTCGCCAACATCAAGAAGTTCTCGGCCGGTGGCAAGACTGCGGTCATCTCGACCGTCAACGGCGACTCCAACGTACCGTTCTACAAAGAGCTGGCCAACCAGGGTTTGAAAGCCACCGACGTGCCAGTCGTGGCGTTCTCGGTCGGCGAAGAAGAACTGCGCGGCATCGACACCAAACCGTTGGTGGGCAACCTCGCGGCGTGGAACTACTTCGAGTCGGTGGAGAACCCGGTGAACAAGAAGTTCGTCGATGACTGGAAAGCCTACGCGAAAAAACACAACCTGCCGGGCGCTGACAAAGCCGTAACCAACGACCCGATGGAAGCCACCTACGTCGGCATCCACATGTGGGCGCAAGCGGTTGAGAAAGCCAAGTCCACTGACGTCGACAAAGTCCGCGAAGCCCTCGCCGGCCAGACCTTTGCCGCGCCGTCGGGCTACACGTTGACCATGGACAAGACCAATCACCACCTGCACAAACCGGTGATGATCGGCGAGATTCAGGCCGATGGTCAGTTCAACGTCGTGTGGCAGACCGAAGGGCCCGTCCGTGCGCAACCTTGGAGCCCGTTCATTCAGGGCAACGACAAGAAGCCGGATTATGCGGTGAAGAGCAACTGAGTCTGACTTGGGTTTGCGGTGGGGCGGAGATCTTTTCCCCCTCACCCCAACCCTCTCCCCCAAGGGGGCGAGGGGGAAAGGGAGCTGATCTCCATGCTTTTCAAAGCTTGAGTTCGGCTCGAATTCGCAGGTCGTAGCACATCGTCCAAACACCTCGGTCAGTCCCCTCAATCTCGAGAGGGTGAGGGAGAGGGAAAGGGAGCCGATCTTCATGCTTTTCAAAGCTTGAGTTCGGCTCGAATTCGCAGGTCGTAGCACATCGTCCAAACACCTCGGTCAGTCCCCTCTCCCTCCGGGAGAGGGTTAGGGTGAGGGGGCGGTTGAACAGGACACCACTCATGCCCACTGCCATACACCGCTTGCTTCTCGCCATCGCACTGTTGCTGCCGATGCTGGCCCACGCCGGCGATGCCGAAGACTTCGTCGCGGCCAATCCCGTGCAACAGGCCAAGCTCCTCGAAACCTGGGCTGCGCAGCCCGACCCGGCACGTATCGAATTGATCAACGCCCTGCAACAAGGCGAACTGACCATCGACGGCCAAGCGAAAACCCTGCGCCTGAACAATCGCCTGCGGGGTCTGATCGACACTGCCGTGGCCAGCCATCAATTGCTCGCCGCCGACGCCAAAATCCGTCTGACTGCCGCGCAGCAATTGCAGAAAAGCGCGAAACCCGCGCAGCTGAAATTCCTCGACCAGCAACTCGCTGGCGAAAAAGATCAAGGCGTCCACGCCGCCCTGAGCCTGGCGCTGGCCAATCTGCAACTGGTCGACACTGACCCCGCCGTGCGCCTCGCCGCGGTGAGATTGCTCGGTGAAACCGGCGATCCACTGGCCCGTACGCGCCTCGAAGGTTTGCTCGAACCCGGCGTCGAAGCCGATGCCAACGTGCGCACCGCTGCCGAAACCAGCCTCGCCCAGGTCAAACGCAAACTGCTGATCGGCGAGATCCTCGGCCAGGCCTTCAGCGGCATGTCGCTCGGTTCGATTCTGCTGTTGGCCGCGCTCGGTCTGGCGATCACGTTCGGCCTGCTCGGCGTGATCAACATGGCCCACGGCGAAATGCTGATGCTCGGTGCCTACTCGACGTATGTGGTGCAGTTGATGTTCCAGCGCTACGCACCACAGGCCATCGAGTTCTACCCGTTGATTGCGTTGCCGGTGGCGTTCTTCGTTACGGCGGCGATCGGCATGGCACTGGAGCGCACGGTGATTCGTCACCTCTACGGCCGCCCACTGGAAACCCTGCTCGCCACGTGGGGCATCAGCCTGATGCTGATTCAACTGGTGCGTTTGTTGTTCGGCGCGCAGAACGTTGAAGTGGCCAACCCGGCGTGGCTGTCCGGCGGCATTCAAGTGCTGCCGAATCTGGTGCTGCCGTACAACCGCATCGTCATCATCGCCTTCGCCTTGTTTGTGGTGGTGCTGACGTGGCTGCTGCTGAACAAAACCCGCCTCGGCCTCAACGTTCGCGCCGTCACCCAGAACCGCAACATGGCCGCCTGCTGCGGCGTGCCGACCGGGCGCGTCGACATGCTCGCCTTCGGCCTCGGCTCGGGCATCGCTGGCCTCGGCGGCGTGGCGCTGAGCCAGATCGGCAACGTCGGCCCGGACCTCGGCCAGAGCTACATCATCGACTCATTCCTGGTGGTGGTGCTCGGCGGCGTCGGACAACTGGCCGGTAGCGTGCTCGCAGCATTCGGCCTGGGCATCGCCAACAAGATTCTCGAACCGCAGATCGGTGCGGTGCTCGGCAAGATCCTGATCCTCGCGCTGATCATTCTGTTTATCCAGAAACGTCCGCAAGGCCTCTTCGCACTGAAAGGACGGGTGATCGACTGATGAACCAGCCTCTGTTAGTCACGGCCACACAAAAGGCCGGGCCGAAAGTCACCATCGCGATTGGCGCGGTGATCCTCGCCCTGTTGATCGCCTTGCCGCTGCTGTCGTTGTTGCCGGCGGAAAGTACGCTGTCGGTCTCGGCGTACACGCTGACACTGGTCGGCAAAATCCTCTGCTACGCCATCGTCGCCCTGGCACTGGATCTGGTCTGGGGTTATGCCGGTTTGCTGTCGCTGGGCCACGGTCTGTTCTTCGCGCTCGGCGGTTATGCGATGGGCATGTACCTGATGCGTCAGGCTGCCGGCGATGGCTTGCCGGCGTTCATGACCTTCCTGTCGTGGAACGAATTGCCGTGGTACTGGACCGGCACCAGCAGCTTCGTCTGGGCGATGTGTCTGGTGGTGTTGGCGCCGGGTTTGCTGGCGCTGGTATTCGGTTTCTTCGCCTTCCGCTCGCGGATCAAGGGCGTGTATTTCTCGATCATGACCCAGGCCCTGACCTTTGCCGGGATGTTGCTGTTCTTCCGCAACGAGACCGGTTTTGGCGGCAATAACGGCTTTACCAATTTCCGCACGATTCTCGGTTTCGGCATCACTGAACCGGGCACTCGTGCGGTGCTGTTTCTGGCCACGGTGTTGCTGCTGGTGGCGAGTCTGTTCATCGGCTGGCGCCTGGCGCAAAGCAAATTTGGTCGTGTGTTGACGGCGCTGCGCGATGCGGAAAACCGTTTGATGTTCTGCGGCTACGACCCGCGTGGTTTCAAGCTGTTCGTGTGGGTGTTGAGCGCGGTGTTGTGTGGTCTGGCCGGCGCGTTGTATGTGCCGCAAGTCGGGATCATCAACCCGAGCGAAATGTCGCCGACCAACTCGATTGAGGCGGCAGTCTGGGTTGCTCTTGGCGGTCGCGGCACACTGATCGGCCCGCTGCTCGGTGCCGGTGTGGTCAACGGCATGAAGAGCTGGTTTACCGTGGCCTTCCCGGAATACTGGCTGTTCTTCCTCGGCGCGCTGTTCATCGTCGTGACGCTGTATTTGCCCAAAGGCGTGATCGGTCTGCTGAAGAAACGAGGTGAACAATGAGAGTCACGGCAAGCGCTGAATTCATGCTGGAACCGGCCTTCTTTCCCGTGGAGCCGAACAAGGATGCCGGCACCAGCCGCGACTCGATCGGCCTTGGCCAACGCGTCGGCCCGGGCCTCGACACCCGCCACGGCACGATCCTCACGCTGGAAGACATCAGCGTCAGCTTCGACGGCTTTCGTGCGCTGAACAATCTCAACCTGTACATCGGCGTCGGTGAATTGCGCTGCATCATCGGCCCCAACGGCGCGGGCAAAACCACGCTGATGGACGTGATCACCGGCAAGACCCGCCCGAGTCACGGCAAGGCGTGGTTCGGCGAAACGCTGGACCTGACGCAGATGAGCGAAGTGCAGATCGCCCAGGCCGGCATCGGTCGCAAGTTCCAGAAGCCGACGGTGTTCGAAGCGCTGAGCGTGTTTGAAAACCTGGAGCTGGCGCAGAAGACTGACAAGTCGGTGTGGGCCAGTTTGCGTGCGCGCTTGAGTGGTGAGCAGAAGGACCGGATCAGCGAAGTGCTGGAGACGATCCGTTTGACCACTTCGGTCAATCGCCCGGCGGGGTTGTTGTCCCACGGGCAGAAGCAGTTTCTCGAAATCGGCATGTTGTTGATGCAGGACCCGCAATTGCTCCTGCTCGATGAGCCGGTGGCGGGAATGACCGATGCCGAAACCGAGTTCACTGCTGAACTGTTCAAGAGCCTGGCGGGCAAGCATTCGCTGATGGTGGTGGAGCATGACATGGGCTTTGTCGGCTCGATTGCCGACCACGTCACCGTGTTGCACCAGGGCAGCGTTTTGGCCGAAGGCTCACTGGAACAAGTGCAGGAAAACGAGCGCGTGATCGAGGTCTACCTCGGCCGCTGAAACTGCAAACACCTTTCCAATGTGGGAGCGGGCTTGCTCGCGAATGCGGTGTGTCATTCAAAGTTGATGGCGACTGATCCACCGTATTCGCGAGCAAGCCCGCTCCCACAGGTGGATTTGAGGAGATCTGGAAATGCTGCAAGTCGACAAGCTGCACCAGTACTACGGCGGTAGCCACATCCTGCGGGGGCTGTCTTTCGACGTTAAGGTCGGTGAGGTCACCTGCCTGCTCGGCCGTAACGGCGTCGGCAAGACCACCCTGCTCAAATGCCTGATGGGCTTGCTGCCGGCCAAGGAAGGCGCGGTGAATTGGGAGGGTAAACCGATCACCACGTTCAAGCCGCACCAGCGTGTTCACGCCGGGATCGCTTATGTGCCGCAGGGCCGCGAGATCTTCGGACGCCTGACGGTGGAAGAGAATCTGCTGATGGGTTTGTCGCGTTTCCCCGGCAGTGAAGCCAAAGAAGTACCAAGTTTCATCTACGAATTGTTCCCGGTGCTGCTACAAATGAAGCAGCGTCGCGGCGGTGACCTCTCCGGCGGTCAGCAGCAACAGCTGGCGATTGGTCGCGCATTGGCCAGTCGTCCGCGTTTACTGATCCTTGATGAGCCCACCGAAGGCATTCAACCCTCGGTGATCAAGGAGATCGGCGCGGTGATCAAGAAACTCGCGGCGCGCGGCGACATGGCGATTCTGCTGGTTGAGCAGTTCTACGATTTCGCGGCGGAACTGGCCGATCAATACCTGGTGATGTCCCGGGGCGAGATTGTGCAGCAGGGTCGCGGTGAAAATATGGAGGCCGAGGGTGTCCGCGGGCTGGTAACGATCTAGTACAACGAACTAATCTGTAGCTTCCTAACGATAATTACAAACCATGAATTCGACTGTTGCACCTGCCCTGTTTACCCCGAGCTGGCACGCCGAGCTGGAACTCGCCTACGCGCGTTTCGGCGATTGCACGCGCCCGGTCATGCGCCGGCACATCGGCCCGCTGCGCGTACAAAAACACCTGTACGCCGAAGGCCCCGAAGTCTGCCAACACATCATCGTTCACCCGCCGGGCGGAATTGCCGGCGGCGATCGGCTGGACATCAGCGCCCGCGTCGAACCTGGCGCCTGGGCGCAGATCACCAGCCCAGGCGCGGCCAAGTGGTATCGCGCCGGTGGCCCGGCCTACCAGAAACTCGATTTGCAGGTGGCGGCCGGGGCGACCCTGGAATGGCTGCCACAGGAAACCATCGTCTACAGCGCCGCCCAGGCCGAACTCACGACTTCGATCGATCTGCAGGGTGATGCGCGGCTGTTCTACTGGGATGTGGTGGCGCTGGGTCGCCCGGCGAGTGGCGAGCGTTTCGACCGTGGGCACTTTCAGGCGCACCTGGATATTCGTCGCGACGGCCGTTTGCTCTGGCATGAACGCCAGCGCATTGTCGGCGGTGATGGCTTGCTCGATTCGCCGATCGGGCTGGATGGCCATCCGGTGTTTGCGACGTTGTTGGTGACCGGTGAAATTGACGCTGAGTTGCTCGAACGTTGCCGGTCGCTCGGCCACGAAGTGCGCGGGGATTTGACCCAGTTGCCCGGCCTGTTGATCGCCCGTTGTCTGGCCAGCGAAGCATTGCTCGCCCGCGCGTGGCTCATCGATTTATGGCGCCTGCTGCGCCCGGTGCTGCTGGACCGCGAAGCCCAGCCCCCCCGAATCTGGAACACCTGAAATGCATTCCCCTGTAGGAGCTGTCGAGTGAAACGAGGCTGCGATCTTTTGATTTTGTTTTTTCAAGATCAAGATCAAAAGATCGCAGCCTTCGGCAGCTCCTACAGGGTGTACGACATAATTTTAACTGCCGATATTGGATTCCCACAATGGACCTGACCCCACGCGAAAAAGACAAGCTGCTGATCTTCACCGCCGGCCTCGTCGCCGAGCGGCGTTTGGCGCGCGGCGTGAAACTCAATTATCCGGAAGCCATGGCCTACATCTCTGCCGCGCTGCTCGAAGGCGCGCGTGACGGCCGGACTGTCGCCGAGCTGATGCACTTCGGCACCACCCTGCTCAGCCGCGAACAAGTGATGGAAGGCATCCCGGAAATGATTCCCGAGATACAGGTCGAAGCGACGTTCCCCGACGGCACCAAACTGGTCACCGTCCACCAACCGATCGTCTGAGGCCGCGCCATGACTTACTCCATTCGCGATGCCATCCACGCCGACCTGCCGGCGATCCGCGACATCTACAACGACGCTGTGCTCAACACCACGGCGATCTGGAATGAACAGGCTGTCGACCTCGGCAACCGCCAGGCTTGGTTCAGCGCGCGTCAGGCCCAGGCCTACCCGATTCTGGTGATCGTCGACGCCGACAACACAGTGCTCGGCTACGCTTCGTTCGGTGACTGGCGACCGTTCGATGGCTTCCGCCATACCGTCGAGCACTCGGTGTACGTGCGCAGCGATCAGCGTGGTAACGGACTCGGCCCGCAACTGATGACGGCGCTGATCGAACGGGCCAGAACTTGCGACAAACACGTGATGGTCGCCGCCATTGAAAGCGGCAACGCCGCCTCGATTCGTCTGCACGAGCGCGCCGGTTTCAGCATCACCGGGCAGATGCCGCAGGTCGGCACCAAGTTCGGCCGCTGGCTCGACCTGACCTTCATGCAACTGACCCTCAATCCTGGCGCGGAGCCGCCTGACGCCAACAAGGAGTGACACCGATGAACGCCGCCCAACTGCGCCGCGTCAACGCTGAAAGTTTTGCCCACTATCGTCAGGGCCTGATTGATCTGCTGCTCGATGCCGTGGGCTACGGCGCCAGCGTCGGCTTCATGGCCGATCTCGATGCGGCTCAGGCGCGCGCGTATTTCGATGAGGTGCAGGACAGCGTCAACAAGGGCAGCGTATTGCTCTGGGTGGTAGTCAAGGACGAACAGGTGCAGGCCAGTGTGCAATTGGGTCTGTGCCAGAAGCGCAACGGTCTCAACCGCGCCGAGGTGCAGAAACTGCTGGTGCGCGAAAACGCGCGGCGGCGTGGTCTTGGCCAGCAATTGATGAGTGCGCTGGAACTCGAAGCGCCCAAGCACAAGCGCGGCATGCTCTACCTCGACACCGAGGCCGGCTCGCCCGCCGAAGATTTCTACAAGGCGTTGGGGTACACCCGCGCGGGTCAGATTCCCGATTACGCCTGCGACCCGACCGGCACGTATCGCCCGACCGCCCTCTATTTCAAGATTCTGCAAGGAGCCCAGTGATGATTCCTGGCGAATACCAGATCCAGCCCGGCGACATCGAACTCAACGTCGGTCGCCGCACCGTCAGCCTGAAAGTCGCCAACAGCGGCGACCGGCCGATCCAGGTCGGCTCGCACTATCACTTTTTCGAAACCAACGACGCGCTGACCTTCGACCGCGCCGCGAGCCGTGGCATGCGCCTGAATATTCCCGCTGGCACTGCCGTGCGTTTTGAGCCGGGGCAGAGTCGCGAAGTCGAGCTGGTCGATTACGCCGGGCATCGTCGGGTGTTCGGGTTTGCCGGACGGATCATGGGCGACCTCTGACATCTGCATGCACCGCCGCCCCTCACCCCAGCCCTCTCCCGAGGGAGAGGGAGCCGAATGGGGGCTTTTCCGATCCTGAGTTCGACTCGATATTTCAGGTCGATGTCTGTCGGAAGAAACCCGCGATCAGTCCCCTCTCCCTCTGGGAGAGGGCTAGGGTGAGGGTTGATGGCTCACCACTATTTTCCTGAAGGACGCTGCATGAAAATCTCCAGACAAGCCTACGCCGACATGTTCGGCCCCACCGTCGGCGACAAGGTGCGCCTGGCCGACACAGAACTGTGGATCGAAGTCGAAAAAGACTTCACCACCTACGGCGAAGAAGTGAAATTCGGCGGCGGCAAAGTCATCCGCGACGGCCAGGGCCAAAGCCAGCTGCTGGCCGCCGAGGTCGTCGACACGCTGATCACCAACGCGCTGATCATCGACCACTGGGGCATCGTCAAAGCCGACGTCGGCCTCAAGGACGGGCGCATCTTCGCGATCGGCAAGGCCGGCAACCCCGACGTGCAGCCCAACGTCGACATCGCCATCGGCGCGAGTACCGAAGTGATTGCCGGTGAAGGCATGATCCTCACCGCTGGCGGCATCGACACGCACATCCACTTCATCTGCCCGCAGCAGATCGAAGAGGCTCTGATGAGTGGCGTCACCACCATGATCGGCGGCGGCACAGGCCCGGCCACGGGCACCAACGCCACAACGTGCACTTCGGGCCCGTGGCATCTGGCGCGCATGCTCCAGGCTGCCGATGCCTTCCCGATGAACATCGGCCTCACCGGCAAGGGCAATGCCAGCCTGCCGGAGCCGCTGATCGAGCAGGTCAAGGCCGGCGCCATCGGCCTCAAGCTGCACGAAGACTGGGGCACCACCCCGGCGAGCATCGACAACTGCCTGAGCGTCGCCGATCAGTTCGACGTGCAGGTGGCGATCCACACCGACACCCTCAACGAATCCGGTTTCGTCGAAACCACCCTCGGCGCGTTCAAGGGCCGCACCATCCATACCTATCACACCGAAGGTGCCGGTGGCGGCCACGCGCCGGACATCATCAAGGCCTGCGGTTTCCCCAATGTGCTGCCGAGTTCGACCAACCCGACCCGGCCGTTCACCCGCAACACCATCGACGAACACCTCGACATGCTGATGGTCTGCCACCACCTCGACCCGAGCATCGCCGAAGACGTCGCCTTCGCCGAAAGCCGCATCCGTCGCGAAACGATTGCCGCCGAAGACATCCTCCACGACCTCGGCGCGTTCTCGATGATCAGCTCCGACAGCCAGGCCATGGGCCGCGTCGGCGAAGTCATCACGCGCACCTGGCAGACCGCCGACAAGATGAAAAAACAGCGCGGCCCGCTGCCGCAGGACGGCGCAGGCAACGACAACTTCCGCGCCAAACGCTACATCGCCAAATACACGATCAATCCGGCGATCACCCATGGCATCAGCCATGAAGTCGGTTCGATCGAGGTTGGCAAATGGGCGGATCTGGTGCTCTGGCGTCCGGCGTTCTTCGGCGTCAAACCGACGCTGATTCTCAAGGGTGGCGCGATTGCCGCGAGCCTGATGGGCGACGCCAATGCCTCGATCCCGACACCGCAACCGGTGCATTACCGTCCGATGTTCGCCAGCTATGGTGGGTCGCTGCACGCCACCAGCCTGACCTTTATCAGTCAGGCGGCGCAGGAAGCCGGGCTGCCTGAAGCATTGGGGCTGAAAAAGAAAATCGCCGTGGTGAAGGGGTGCCGTGACGTGCAGAAAACCGATCTGATCCACAACGATTATCTGCCGAACATTGATGTTGATCCGCAGACGTATCAGGTCAGGGCTGATGGCGTGTTGTTGTGGTGTGAACCGGCAGAAACACTGCCGATGGCGCAGCGGTACTTCCTGTTCTGACCAAAAAAAAAGGCCCTTCGGGGCCTTTTTTGTTTTGAGTCAGAGCTACCGCGTTATCGTTCTTCGCGAGCAAGCCCGCTCCCACATTTGATCGCATTTCAATTGAAGGAATGCGGTCAAAATGTGGGAGCGGGCTTGCTCGCGAAGAGGCCCGAACAGACAGCCGAAAAAGATCAGACTATCTACTCGGCCACCAACCGCCCCAAGCGCTGGCGCAACATGCGGTTTTCGGTGCGCAACTCACGCACCTCTTCCAGCAAATCCAGTGCCAGCGCAACACCTTCCCACTCCAGCTCCAGGTCATGCCGCAATTTCGCCGCACGCTTGGCCAGGGCCAGTTCGTAATCGGTGAAGAGCCATTCCCGGGGCTGCGCGCCCTGAGGTTCGAGGATGCCGTGTTCGACGATTTCGATCACGTAAACGTCCGACAAATCGGCCGCCTCACAGAATTCTGCCAGGTCCAGTTGAACGATCAGGGGGCTGCTCATGATGGGCTACTCCGTCGTCGAATTTAGAAGTTCTCTCGCGGATTGAAGGCGGCTTTCTTCGCCAGTTCCTGCCACAGCGCCTTGACCTCGTCGTCGGCCGCTTTTGGCATTACCGCTTTGAGCTGCACGAACAGGTAACCGCGTTCGCCAGCCTTGTTCTGCAAACCGTGGCCCTTGGCGCGCATGCGCTGGCCATTCTGGCTGCCGGCCGGAACCTTGAGGTTGATCTTGCCGGTGAGGGTCGGCACGGCCACTTCAGTGCCCAGCGCCAACTCCCACGGCGCCAGTGGCAGCGTAATGATCAGGTTTTCGCCTTCGACATCGAATTTCGGGTGCGGCGCAAAACGAATGGTCAGGTACAGATCGCCATTCGCCCCGCCACCGACGCCCGGTGCACCCTGGCCTTTGAGGCGGATACGCTCGCCGTCGGTGACGCCCGCCGGGATCTTCACGTTCAGGCTCTTGCTGGTGTTGCTGACGTGCTGGCCGTTGGCGTTGTATTGCGGCACCTGAAAGGTGACTTTCTTTGACTCGTTCGACAGCGTCTCCTCGAGGAAGATCGGCAGTTCCATTTCCACGTCTTGCCCTCGGCGCCCTGCACTGCGTTGTTGCCGACCTTCGCCACCACCGAAACCGGGGCCGCGATTGCCGAAGATCGAACTGAAGAAGTCCGAGAAGTCACCGGTGTCCTGACCGCCGCCGCCAAAGCCGCCACGGCTCTGCCAGCCCGGAGGCCCCTGGAACGGCTGACCGTGCTGGCCATAGCGGCGCAGCTCGTCGTATTCCGCACGTTTGTCGGCGCTTTTCAGCGCTTCATAGGCTTCCGAGGCGTCCTTGAACTTCTCCTCGGCGTCTTTTTCCTTGCTGACATCGGGGTGGTATTTACGCGCCAGCTTGCGATAGGCAGCCTTGATTGCCTTGTCGTCTGCTGTCGGCTCCACGCCGAGTATCTTGTAATAGTCTTTGAAGTCCATCGAAGGAATCACCGTCCGTTATCGATTTCGCGCCGATGCCAGCATGCGCCGATTCGCGCGTGCCGGGTTGACCGATCTCAAGGTTGTGACCGGGTGGCGCAGCAGAAGTTTATCGGCAGTGGACGACGGTTCTTGTGACCGCCGGTGGTTCTGCCGGCCCATGCCAGCAAGTTTGGGGCGAAGCTGCGATTTTCAACCAGTTTAGTCGTGAAATAGCAGATGACCGGCCTTCGATTCTGGCGCGCACTGACATACACTGCGCGGCCGTTTTTTTGACCGGAACCGAAAGACATGAAAGACGCCTCTCCAGCCCGTGCCTGCGGCATCGACTTCGGCACGTCCAACTCCACCGTCGGCTGGCTGCGCCCCGGCATGGAAACGATGATCGCGCTGGAAGACGACAAGATCACCCTGCCGTCGGTGGTCTTCTTCAACATCGAGGAGCGCCGCCCGGTTTACGGTCGTCTGGCGCTGCACGAGTACCTGGAAGGCTATGAAGGCCGCCTGATGCGCTCGCTGAAAAGCCTGCTCGGTTCCAAGCTGATCAAGCACGACACCAGCGTGCTCGGCACGGCGATGCCGTTCAAGGACTTGCTCGGCCTGTTCATCGGCCAGCTGAAAAGCCGCGCCGAAACTGCCGCCGGTCGGGAATTCGAGCAAGTGGTGCTCGGGCGCCCGGTGTTCTTCGTCGATGATGATCCGCTGGCGGACCAGGAAGCTGAAGACACTTTGGTCGACGTGGCCAAGAAGATCGGCTTCAAAGAAGTGTCGTTCCAGTACGAACCGATTGCGGCGGCCTTCGACTACGAGTCGACCATCGAGAAAGAAGAGCTGGTGCTGATCGTCGACATCGGCGGTGGTACGTCCGACTTCTCGCTGGTGCGCCTGTCGCCCGAGCGTCGTGGTTATGACAACCGTCACGATGACATCCTCGCCACCGGCGGTGTGCACATCGGCGGGACCGACTTCGACAAACAGCTGAGCCTGCAAGGCATGATGCCGCTGTTCGGCTACGGCAGCCGCATGAAGAGCGGCGCCTACATGCCGACCAGCCACCACATGAACCTGGCGACCTGGCACACCATCAACTCGGTGTACTCGCAGAAGTCCAGTCTGGCGCTGGGCAGCATGCGTTACGACATCGAAGACACCGGCGGCATCGATCGCCTGTTCAAGTTGATCGAGCAGCGCGCCGGCCACTGGCTGGCAATGGAAGTCGAAGAAACCAAGATCCAGCTGACCCACACCGACAGCCGCCATGTGCCGCTGGACCGGATCGAAGCCGGGCTGAGTGTGGAACTGAGCCGCGCGCTGTTTGAATCAGCGATCGATGCGCTGCTGCAACGCGTGCGCGGCAGTGTCACGCAGCTGTTGAACGATGCCGGCGTGGCAGTCGATCAGGTTGATACGGTGTTCTTCACCGGCGGTTCGAGCGGGATTCCGGCGCTGCGCAACAGCGTCTCGGCGATGTTGCCGAATGCGCGGCATGTCGAAGGGAATATCTTTGGCAGCATTGGTAGCGGCTTGGCGATTGAGGCTATGAAGCGTTACGGTTCGATGGACTGATCCAGAATCGCCGGCGCGCCCTTCGCGAGCAAGCCCGCTCCCACATTTTGACCGCATTCCTTCAGTTGAAATGCAGTCACATGTGGGAGCGGGCTTGCTCGCGAAGGCGTCAGTTCAGGCAACACAGTTCTGCCGGATCAAACCATCCCGCCCAGCTTCAACTCACTCTTCAAATACGCGTAATAAATCGGCCCCGCCACCACTCCCGGCAAGCCGAACGCGGCTTCGAACACCAGCATCGCCAGCAGCAACTCCCACGACTTGGCACTGATCTGCCCGCCGACAATGCGCGCATTCAGGAAGTATTCGAGCTTGTGGATAACGATCAGATAACCCAACGCCGCCACGGCCACCCAGATCGACAGCGACAGGCCGACGATGGTGATCAGCGTGTTCGAGATCAGGTTGCCGATCACCGGCAACAGGCCCAGCAGGAAGGTCAGCACGATCAGGGTTTTGGTCAGCGGCAGCTTGACCCCGAACATCGGCAGGATCACCGCGAGAAAGATGCCGGTGAAGAAGGTGTTGAGCAACGCAATCTTGATCTGCGCGAAAACGATATTGCGAAACGCCTGCACCAGCAGGTGCAAACGGTCGAACAGCGCGGCGGCCAGCGGCTTGCGCTTGGTCACGTCCGGCACGCGCTGCAAGGCGATGATCGCGCCGAGCACCATGCCGATCAGCAATGTCACGAACATGTGCGCCGCGTCCTTGCCGACCAGTTGCAGATCAGAGAGATGCTTGCTCAGCCATTCGCCGATCGCGACGCGGAATTCACCGGCGCTGGCCGGCAGATAGGCGTCGATGAACGGCGGCAGTTGCCCGCGCGCACGATCGACCACGCCCATGAATTTATCGAGGGAAGCCCCGGGGTTTTCGGCTTCGTGCAGGAGGAAGCTGATGGCCCCGGCAAAGATCAGCGCCAGCACACTTACTACCAGCGTGCCGAGCAGTGCCACCGCCAGCCAGCGGGCGCGGCGGCCTTCGATCAGCCGTTGCAGTTGCGGGGTGAGCATGTTGACCAGCTCGAACACCAACAGGCCGGCCAGCAGGCTCGGCAACAAACGCAGCGGCAGCACCAGCAGCAAACCGCCGAAAATGATGATGCAACTGACCCAGAACACTACATGACGCTCAGAAAACGTTGGCATACAGCCTCAAAACGAACGGCGTAAAAGGATTGGCAGTCTGCCAGCGTTCCGGCGCCGAAGCGAGCATAGGCCCGGGTGCCTCGTCGCGCCGAAAAGATCGCAGCCTGCGGCAGCTCCTACATGAGACCGCGATCCTGTAGGAGCTGCCGCAGGCTGCGATCTTTTGATCTTATTTTTTCTTCAGGCAATCACTCATGAAGGTCTTGCGCGCATCGCCCGTCAGCGCTTTGGTTTTCGCATCGGCATTGCAGGTTTTCATTTTTTCCTGCTGCGGCGTCAGGGTCTTGGCATCGTTGGCCGCTGGCGCTGCCTTGAGGCAAGTGCTCATGAAGGTTTTGCGCTCATCGCCTTTGAGGCTCTTGGCGGTCGCATCGGCATTGCAGGTGGTCATCTTGTTCTGTTGCGCCGTGGCGGCGAAACCCTGGGAACACAGGAGCAAACCAATCATCAACAAAGGCACACGCAACATCTTCATGGAGTTTTCTCCTTGTCGCCGCACCGATGGATGCGGCCTCTGCTGGAGTGTAGCCAAATCTTGTTACACCTTCCTGCCCTCCAGATGGCTACGCCGATATTGCTCCGGCGTGCAGCCCGCCTGCCGGGCGAACATGGCAATAAACGCCGAGCCGCTGCTGTAGCCGAGGTCGAAGGCGATTTCCTGGACGCTGCGCACAGTCTCCAGCGCTTCGATCGCGGCCAGATACCGCAGACGCTGACGCCACTCGCCAAAACTCATCCCCAACTCGCGCACGAATTGCCGCGCCAAGGTGCGTTCACTGACATGCACTTGCAGCGCCCAATGCGCCAGCGGCTGATTGTTGCCCGGCTCGGCCTGCAGGGTTTCGAGGATCGCCAGCAATCCCGGACTGCTCGCGTAGGGCAGATAGCACTCATGCACTGGCGCCTGTTGCAGTTGATCGACCAGCACTTGCGCCAGACGCTGATCGGCATCGAGTTGCGGGATCTTCACATCGCGGGCGGCGAAGTCCTTGAGAATCGCCTTGAGAATGTCGCTGATCGCCAGAGTGCAGGCGCGCTTCGGCAACTCGATACAAACCTTGGGGTCGAGACACACCGCGCGATAGTTGACCGGCTGATGGCTATAAAAGCTGTGCTCGACCTGCGGCGGCACCCACACCGCGTATTGCGGCGGCGACATGAAGCGGCTGCCGTCGACGTCCATGTGCAATACGCCATGGGCCGCATACTCCAGCGTGCCCCACGGATGACGGTGCGGCGCGGCAAATTCGTGGGCGTTGAAATCGGCGTACCGGAAGTACACCGTCGACGGCAGTTCGCTGAAATCCAGCAGATCGATGTGTTTACTGTTCATGCTGTCCGGTTTCAAAGGCAGGTTGTCCGGTTGGAAGTATAGGCTTGCATCCAGACAAGGGATAATTGCGCTTCATCAACGTACTGGTTTCAACTCATGCAATACGCTTTTCCGCTGCTGGCGATTTTTATCTGGGCCGGCAATACCGTGATCAACAAACTCGCGGTCGGCGCCATTTTCCCGGCCGAGATCGGTTTTTACCGCTGGCTGCTGGCCGGGTTGTTGTTCACGCCTTTCATGCTCAAAGCAGTGATTGCGCACTGGCCGCAGATTCGCCCGAACCTGGGCAAGATTTATGTCCTTGGCGTGCTCGGCATGGCGGTGTATCAGAGCCTCGCCTACTTCGCCGCGACCCTGACCACCGCGACCAACATGGGCATCATTCTGTCGTTGATGCCATTGATGTCGCTGACCATGGCGATCATCAGCCTCGGCCAGCGCTTGACTGCCGGTGCATTGGTCGGTGCGGTGCTGTCGTTTGCCGGCGTATTGGTCGTGGTGTCGTCCGGCAGCCTTGGCGCGCTGTTGCAGCACGGGTTGAATATGGGTGACGCAATGATGTTGATCGCGACCCTGGCCTATGCGATCTACAGCACGCTGCTGAAGAAATGGCAGCTGCGCCTGCCGCCGCTGGTGTTGCTGTATTTGCAGGTGCTGGTGGCGATTGTCGTGTTGTTTCCGTTGTATGCGGCTTCACCGAAAACCGGTCTGACCCTGCAGAACATTCCACTGGTGCTGTATGCGTGCCTGCTGGCGTCGATGCTTGCGCCATTGGCGTGGATGCAGGCGGTGCAACGTCTGGGGCCGAGCCGGACGACGTTGTTCTTCAACTTGCTGCCGTTGATTACCGCGCTGATTGCGGCGGTGGTGTTGAAGGAACAGCTGGCGATGTATCACCTGGTCGGCGGGTTGTTGACGTTGGGCGGGGTGATTCTTTCCGAGCGCTGGACCACCGTGCTGGGCCGTCGAATCAGCGTTGCCTGATGGAAAAGATCGCAGCCTGCGGCAGCTCCTACATGAGTTCGGGGCGTTCACAAAATTTGTGTTCGACACCGAACCTGTAGGAGCTGCCGAAGGCTGCGATCTTTTGATCCTAAAGACCCGCAGCCTCAAGCCGAGCCGCATGCTCGACAAACAATCGCACCGGATCCGCGCCCTTGCCCACCAGTCCCAACGACTGATTAACAATGTCGAAATGATCCAGCGGATAGTCATCACCAATGACCGTGCCCAGATGCGAGCTATACCGCCCGACCATGCCGTCGCACTGCCCCGGCTCACGCACAAAAGTTTTCGCAAACAAGCGACAACTGCGATTGGTCCCGTCAAACAGATTTCCGCCACGATCGGTCTTGCCCGGCTGCAACGTCCCCGACCACGAGTAATAGCGCACGCCGTTAACCTCTTCCGGGCCATGTCCGCCCCAGGTTTCAGGCAAGCCCTGTGGATAACGCTGGTTGAACAGCGCCACGCCTTCGCTGGTCAGCGATTGATGCGAAGCGTGGATATCCACCGGCAGTTTCGGCCCGCGATAGCCGGTTTCCAGTAACGCCATCAACCACCCGACAAAGCGCAGCAATGCTTCCAGCAGGCGCCCCTTGGCGCTGTCCGCCGGGTAATGCCGGGCCAGATAATCAGCCAGCTCCGAACCATGATTGGGTCCGGCTACCGACGTCACCGAGGCGACCAGATCCGGCCGTTTCGCCGCCGCATAGCGCGCCGTCAGCGAGCCCTGACTGTGACCGAACAGGTTGACCTTGTGCGCGCCGGTCTCACGCAAAATCTCATCGATCTGCGCCAGCAACTGCTCGCCACGCACTTCTGTGGAGTTGAGCGGCGATACCTGCACGGCAATCACCGTCGCACCACCCCGGCGCAACGCCTTGATGATTCCGTACCAGTACGGATAGAGCACCAGCCGAATAAAGCCGAGCATGCCCGGCACCAACACCAGTGGATAACGCGTCGACATGGGCAAACATCCTTGTGGTCGGTGAGTGGATGCAAGGCGTGCAAGACGCTCGCCAAGCATCCTCCGTGATGATGACAACTCCGCGACCAGCCTACTTCATGCCCATGGCGAAGGTCACTTCAAACCCGGCGGCGATCAGCAGGAACAGCCAGGCCATTTAGAACTCCCGGGCGAGGTCGAGCAAACGCTGCTCGGCTTCGGCCACCGACACCGCGAAGGTGCGTTCGGCGGATTCTTCACCCTCAGCCGCGACTACCCTGACGTCGTTGATACCGACGAAACCCAGCGCCGTGCGCAGCCATGGATCGGCGTGGTTCAACGCTTCCAGTTCACCACCGGGGCCAAAGCCGAAGCCGCCGCGACTGGTGACGATCAAGGCCTTTTTGCCCTGCAACAGCGGCGTGTATTGGGCGACGCCGTTGTCCAGTGTGTGATCGAACGTCAGGCCCAGCCGCACAATCTGATCGACCCAGGCCTTGAGGCCGCTGGGCACGCTGAAGTTGTACATCGGCGTGGAAATCAGTAGCAGATCATGATCAAGCAACTCGCCGACCAGTTGATCGCTGAGCGCCAGATCGGCCTGCATCAACAGTGGCCGCGTCTCGGGTTCGGGGTAAAACGCCGCCGCGACAAAGGCCTCGTTGACCGCTGGAATCAACGCTCGGCCGACTTCGCGGCGAGTGATATGAGCCTGCGGATGACGCGACTGCCAAGCGCTGAGAAAACTTTCTGCCAAACGTCGCGAGTGAGAGCGCTCACCGCGAGGACTGGCATGAATCGCAAGAATCTTACTCATCTGTAAAGCCTCCGGACTAGAATCAAACTGTTGGTTGTCTACAGCCTGAGGCTCGCGACTAGGCTGGCTCAAATGAGTAAAAATCAGTCTGGATGAATTTTTTTCATCCATGGAGTTGCCAATGTTTGCTTCATTGCCGTTAACCGCCCTGCGCGCCTTTGAATCCGCTTCGCGCCTGTTGAGCTTCAAGGCTGCCGCCGAAGAGCTGGCGGTGACGCCCACGGCAATCTCCCATCAGATCCGTGCGCTGGAAGACTGGCTCGGGGTTGCGCTGTTCGAACGTCTGCCGCGTCAGGTACGCCTGACCGAGGGCGGCGAGCGGCTGTTTCGCAGCCTGCACGGCGCGTTACTGGAAGTCGCGCAAAGCGTCGATACCCTGCGCCCGCAGCGCAATGTCGGCACGCTGACGCTATCGACCACCGCCGCGTTTGCCGCGCTGTGGCTGGTGCCGCGTCTGGGGCGGTTTTATGCCCGGCATCCGAACATCAACGTGCGTCTCGACACCCATTGCGAAGTCATCGATCTGCACCAGGACGCCAGCGTCGATCTGGTGTTGCGCTACAGCCTCGACGATTACCCCAACCTTTATGGCCTGTGCCTGTTCGATGAGTCGTTCGGCGTTTACGGCTCGCCGGAGCAAGTGGCGCTGGCATCGCGCCGTACGCCGACGTTGATCAGCGTGCATTGGCATAACTCCAAGCTCTACGCCCACGGCTGGCAGGCGTGGTGTGCGAAGTCCGGCGAAAACTGGCTGCAGCAGCAACCGGCGATCCGCGAATACGATGAGGAGCATTACGCCCTGCAAGCGGCGATAGCCGGGCAAGGGTTGGTGCTGGCGAGCAATATTCTGGTCTCGGAAAGTGTCGCCAGCGGTTTGCTGGTGCCGTACATGGCCGAGGTGGTGGTCGATGGCGCGGGTTACAGCGCCTTGTGCGTGCCGGGGCGGGAGCGGCATCCGCCGGTGCGGGCGTTTTTTGCCTGGTTGCGCGAGGAGGCAGAGTTGTCCGGGCTGGCGCCAGGAGCGCGGCCTTCGGCAGCTGCTGCGAGGGTTGTGTAAAACCGATAAAACTTTTTGCAGCGCGCATGACTCACAACTTGGGTAGCGACCGCGTCCGCAGAACGTGGCGCCCATCGGATTAGCCTCCAGGAGACTGAAATGAGCAACGACCTGCACCTGTCAGATGTCCAAACCCTGCGCGACCGTGCGCGCCAACACGTCGAGAACGGCGCCGTCACCGAGAGCTACAGCGCCGACCGCGATGAGGTGCTGCGTTTGCTCAATGAATCGCTGGCCACCGAACTGGTCTGCGTATTGCGCTACAAACGCCACTATTTCATGGCCACCGGCGTCAAAGCCCATGTCGCCGCCGAGGAGTTTCTCGAGCACGCGACTCAGGAAGCCCAGCACGCCGACCGTCTGGCCGAGCGCATTGTGCAACTGGGCGGCGAACCCGAGTTCAATCCCGACATGTTGTCAAAAATGTCCCACGCGCAATACGTGGCTGGTAAAGATCTCAAGGAGATGGTCTACGAAGACCTTGTCGCCGAGCGGATCGCCATCGACAGCTACCGCGAGATCATCCAGTACATCGGCGAGAAAGACCCGACCACCCGGCGGATCTTCGAAGATATCCTCGCGCAAGAAGAAGAGCATGCCGACGACATGGCTGACATTCTGAAAGACTTGTAACCCTTAAAAACAAAAGATCGCAGCCTGCGGCAGCTCCTACATTGATCCCTGTAGGAGCTGCCGCAGGCTGCGATCTTTTGATTTATTCTTTTACCTGGTTGGCTTAACGGTGACAGGCGCCTTGCCCGCTTTCATCTGCTCCAGCAACGGCGCGCACTGATTCGGCTCACCACCACTCGGCGCCACCAGCGCCAACAGCCCCGCCGCCGGCGCAGCAATCACGCCCAGCGCAACCATTCCCGCCCCACGCAACATCAGCGGCACAGCCTTCACACCGGCATCCGGCTTGATGAACTTGCCGCGCACATACAGCGGCGAGCGCAGGGAGATCAAACGCCAGCCCTTGGATTCCGGCGTTACCGTCAGGTCGAGTTGCTCGGTGGCCATGTTCGCCGTGCCATCGATATAGATGATCGCGTTCTCGGTATCGAAGACGAACAGCTGTGTGGTCGCCAGGCCGGTCTTGATGTCGAAGTCGGCCGCCGCACAATTGATCTTCACTTCCTTGTCGCCAAAGATCTTGCCGACCACATAGTTGCCGACGTTGAGCCCGGCCAGTTCCATCAGCTCGCGACTGATCGCACCGTCATTGATCAGCATCTTCAGCTTGCCGTTGGCGCCGCCCAGCAGCTTGGCGACCGAGTTGCCGCGCCCGCTGATGTCGGCGTCGCCATTGAGCTCGCCGAAACTGGTTTTCATCGGTTCAAAAGTCGGGAACAACTCTTTGAGCTTGAAGCCACGGGCGGTCAGTTTCGCCCGGCCTTCGAGCGGCTCGGTGCGGCCGTTGAGGCGGATCTGCGCATCAAGGTTGCCGCCGGCCACGCCGAAGCGCAGTGGTTCGAGACTGAGCTCGCCATCGTTGAGTTTGAGGTGGGTATAAAGGTCGGTGAACGGCAGCTTCTCGCTATGCACGATACGTTTGCCGGTGAACTCGACGTCGGCATCCATCGCCCGCCAGCGGTCGGTCTTGAACTCCTCCACCGGCAGGACTTTGTCGGCCGGTTGTTTGCTCTCGCCGCCGCGAGCCTTTTGCTTATCGTTGGAGTCGGCACCGATCAACGGCGCGAGGTCAGCAAACAGCAGTTGATTGGAGAGCAGCGCGCCGCTGAGCTTGGGTCGCGGCTGACTGGCAACGTAGGTCAGATCGCCATGGATGTCGCTGCCGCCGATCTTGCCGTTGAACTGTTCATAGGTGAATTTCGCGCCGCCAGCATCATGCAGCTTGGCGATCAGATGGCCGTCGGTGGAGTACGGCGGGGTGTCCGGCAGGGTCACGCCGGTCAGCGGATAAAGATTGCCAAGGCTTGCACCCGCCAGCTTCAGGCGCAGGTCGAGGGCGCCGAGGTTGAGCGGATCGGTCAACGTGCCGGTGAGTTCGATGCTGGTGTCGCCGATCTTGGCCTGCGCCTGCAACGGGAACGGCTTACTGGCGTCCTGCAACGCGAGCAGGCCGCCGATCTTGCCTTGGCCGCTGAGGTTCTGCGCGTGATATTGGCCTTTGACCTTCAGCGCAAAGGCATAGTCCTGCGGTGCGGCGCCCTTGTCCTGTGCGGTTTTCGCCGCTTTGTCGCCGACGATGTCGCTGTACGGGATTGGCTTGCCCAGCGGATCGATCAATACATCGAGATTGGTCTTCAGTGTCTGATCGTCGAGCGTCACATGGCCCTTGTCGAAACCGATGGCGCCGATGTCGACCACCCAGTTCGACGGCTCGGCATTCGGATCCTTGGGATCGAACTTGAACGTCCAGTTGGCGCGGCCATCGGCCAGCCGCTGCAGCTCGGCATTGGGTTCGGTCAGGTCAATACGCGGGATCACCACGCGCTGTGCCAGTAGCGCCAGTGGCGAGATGCGCAGTTCAACGCGCTTGAGCGTGACCATCTGCGGCTTTTTGGACCAGTCCGGGTTGCCCAGGCTCAAGTCCTCGGCCACCACATGCGGCCACGGTACCCAGGCACGCCAGCCACCTTCGTCCGGCTCGCGTTGCCAGATCACCGCGAGGTTGCCATTGATGGCGAACGGTCGGTGCAGTTCTTCCGAGACTTTGGCGTTGATCGGCGGTTTGATCCGGTTCCAGTCGAAGAACACGATGATCAAGACCAGCACGGCGAGTAGCAGCACGAGGATGGCGAAGGTCCAGCTGAATATTTTTCCAGTGCGCGTCATGCACAAAGCTCCTGATCACGTGCGCCCGGACATCGCGGCGCACGGCTGAAACGGCGGGCCAATGCGGCCCCTCTGAATTCTGTGACTGGCAAAAGGCCCGCAGGTTTAATCAAAAGGCTGATCAAAGCGCAAAAAAACCGGCTGAACCTGACTGATCGGTCGAACAGCGTTACCGCGACCCGCACTTTTGCGAGGCGCGAGTGAGTCGAAAATACCCACCTCGGTGCAAAACCGTCGCCCTGAAAGGCCTGATCTAGAGCCTCCCGCCAGAACAATCAATTCTGTTGATTATTACCATTGCGTTTATGAACTTTTATATCGACTTATCGAGAGTAGCATTGCCCTCGTACCCACTTTATCGCCCTCCCAAGGAGCAACCCATCATGAAACGCCAATTACTGCTCAGTCTTACCCTGTCGATGCTAGCCAGCACTGCTTTCGCCCTGCCTGCTGCCGACCAAGCGACTCCGCAAGTGAAATCCAGCCACTCGGCATTCAGCCAGACCGTTGCTGCTGACGGCGGCGACCGCACCCCACAAGGCCAGACCCTGGCTGAAAACGGCCGCAACCGCCTGGAAGAAAAAGGCCTGGTGCAAGATGGCTATGACAAGACTCCACAAGGTCAGACCGTAGCCGAAGGTGGCCGTGATCGCCTCGAAGAGAAAGGTCTGGTGCAAGACGGTTCCGATCGCACTCCACAGGGTCAAACCCTGGCGTCTGATGGCAGCGACCGCACTCCACAAGGTCAAACCCTGGCTTCCGATGGCAGCGACCGTACCCCACAAGGCCAAACCCTGGCTTCCGATGGCAGCGACCGCACTCCACAAGGTCAAACCCTGGCTTCTGACGGCAGCGACCGTACCCCACAAGGCCAAACCCTCGCTGAAGGCGGTGGTGACCGTGTGATCGAACGCAACAGCGCTTTGAGCTAAGCCCATGGCGGCCTCGAAAAAAAGCCCAATCAGCGGATTGGGCTTTTGACTTTTCAGCCCCACTGAAATCCTTCGCTGCACCTCCTCCCGTTCGACGCCGACAAAGCCGATTTGCTAGAGTGCGGCGCTTGTCCTGCCGAAGAACACACCCTGCGATGCTGCCCCGCGCCGAACAGAAACAACAGACCCGCAACGCCCTCATGGACGCTGCCCGCCACTTGATGGAAAGCGGCCGAGGATTCGGCAGCCTGAGCCTGCGCGAAGTGACCAAAACCGCCGGGATAGTGCCGACCGGTTTCTACCGGCATTTTGCCGATATGGATGAGCTGGGCCTGGTGCTGGTCAGTGAAGTCGGCCAGACCTTTCGCGAAACCATCCGTTTGGTACGCCACAATGAATTCGTCATGGGCGGCATTATCGATGCCTCGGTGCGAATCTTCCTTGATGTGGTCAGCGCCAACCGTTCGCAATTTCTCTTTCTCGCCCGCGAGCAGTACGGCGGTTCGCAGCCGGTGCGTCAAGCCATCGGGCGTTTGCGCGAGAACATCAGCGCCGACCTTGCGGCGGATTTGACGTTGATGCCCAAACTCCAGCATCTGGACGCTGCGGGGCTGAGCGTGATGGCTGACCTGATCGTCAAATCGGTGTTTGCCACCCTGCCGGACATTATTGATCCACCCGCCGAAGCACTGCCGGAGCATCTGACGCCGCAGGCGAAGATCACCCAGCAACTGCGTTTTATCTTTATCGGGCTCAAGCATTGGCAGGGGCTCGGCAGTACCGAATAAAAGATCAACGGATCGCAGCCTTCGGCAGCTCCTACAGTGATTCATGTAGGAGCTGCCGAAGGCTGCGATCTTTTTTATGCGCCGCAAATTGGTGCATAAAAAAATCTTCACGCACCAAAACCTCTCATATCTCCGCAACATCCTGAAACATCCGCTAGTCTCCGACAGGGATTTCCTACATCTCGTCCGATTGGCAAGGCCCTTGCTCTAGTCTGAGTATTGTCCATAAGCTGGAAGCTTACCGATGCTGGTGATTCACCGCAGAATCGACCCTCAACCCGTCTGGGCCGCTGAGTTGCTCCTGACTTTCGAAGCGCGGAGCAAAAGCCGTCTGCGCTGTTTCAGTGCCGAAGGTGAAGACGTCGGGTTGTTTTTGGAGCGCGGTCAGCCGCCGCTGTACGACGGCGAATGCCTGCAAGCCGAAGACGGCCGCATCGTTCGCGTTTGTGCCCGCCCCGAACAACTGCTGCACGTCACCTGCGCCAACGCTTTCGAATTGACCCGCGCCGCCTATCACCTGGGCAATCGCCACGTTGCCCTGCAAGTCGGCGATGGCTGGCTGCGCCTGCTCGATGACTACGTGCTCAAAGCCATGCTCGAGCAATTGGGCGCGCAGGTTGAAGCCATCGAAGCACCGTTCCAGCCGGAACACGGCGCCTACGGCGGCGGCCATCACCATTCCCGCCACGGCGACGAAGACTTCAACTACGCGCCGAAACTCCATCAGTTCGGTGTGCGCCTGTGAATCCGGCCTGGGCGCTGCTGCGCCTGGCCAGTCCGCAACTGCCGATTGGCGGCTACAGCTATTCGCAAGGCCTGGAAATGGCGGTGGATAACGGCCGGGTGAAAAGCCCGGACGACGCCCGCCGCTGGATCAGCGATCAGTTGCTGCTCAATCTGGCGCGCTTCGAAGCGCCGCTATTGCTCGCGCATTGCCAGGCGGCGGCGGATCAACAATGGCCCGAGTTGCTGAACCTCTGCGAAAGCCATCGCGCCAGCCGCGAGACCCGCGAGCTGCATCTGGAAAGTCGGCAGATGGGCTATTCGTTGCAGCAATTGCTCAACGGTTTGCCGGAACTCGACACGCCCGCGCGCGACTTTCTCGATCAATGCACAGAACCGCATCTGGCCCTGTGCTGGGCGCTGGCCGCGCGCGCTTGGGGCATCAGCCCGCAAGACGCACTCGCCGCGTGGCTGTGGAGTTGGCTGGAAAACCAGCTCGCCGTATTGATGAAAACCCTGCCGCTGGGCCAGCAAGCGGCGCAACGCCTGACCAGCGAACTGCTGCCGCTGCTGCAACAGGCGCAGCAGGACGCCAGCCGAATCAATCCCGAACACATCGGCAGCGCCGCGTTCGGCCTGTCCCTGGCGTGCATGGCCCATGAACGCCAGTACAGCCGCCTCTTCCGCTCTTAGGAGAAACAAGCATGAACACACAACCTCTGCGCGTCGGCATCGGCGGCCCGGTCGGTTCCGGCAAGACCGCGTTGACTCTGGCCCTGTGCATGGCCCTGCGCGAGCGCTACAACCTCGCCGTGGTCACCAACGATATCTATACCCGCGAAGACGCCGATTTTCTGGTGCGCAATGAAGCCCTCGCGCCCGAGCGGATCATCGGCGTGGAAACCGGCGGCTGCCCGCACACGGCGATTCGCGAAGACGCCTCGATCAACCTCGAAGCGGTCGATCAACTGAATCGACGCTTTCCGGGACTCGACCTGATTCTGGTGGAGTCCGGTGGCGACAACCTGTCGGCGACCTTCAGCCCGGAACTGTCCGACCTGACCATCTACGTGATCGACGTTTCGGCCGGCGACAAGCTGCCGCGCAAGGGCGGGCCGGGCATCTGCAAATCCGATCTGCTGGTGATCAACAAGATCGACCTTGCGCCACTGGTGGGCGCCTCGCTGGAGATGATGGACTGCGACACCAAACGCATGCGCAACGGCAAGCCGTTCGTCTTCAGCAACCAGAAAACCGGTCAGGGCCTGGAAGCCATCATCGCCTTCATCGAACGCCAGGGCCTGCTGACCGCAGCCTGATTCACTTTTCAACAAGGAAGCTTTTCCATGACACTCAAACGCATTCTTGGCGCGGTTGCGCTGCTGCTGACCCCGGCATTGGCCTTTGCTCATCCGGGGCATGGCGACAGTGGCTTGATCGCCGGTATCAGCCACCCGATAGGCGGCCTCGACCACTTGCTGGCGATGGTTGCCGTCGGGTTGTGGGCAGCGCAACAACAAGGCGCCGCGCGATGGGCGCTGCCGTGCACGTTTGTCGGCACCATGCTGATTGGCGGCCTGCTCGGGTTTGAAGGGCTGCAATTGCCGGCGCTGGAAAGCGGAATTGCTGCCTCGGTACTGGCGCTGGGCCTGGCGGTGGCACTGGCGGTGCGTCCGCCGCTGGTGATGGCGGTGGTGGCGACGGCGGTGTTTGCGTTGTTCCACGGTGTGGCGCATGGGCTGGAACTGCCGGACATGAGCAGCCCTTGGGCGTATGCCGCTGGATTTGTTGCGGCTACCGCTGCATTGCATGCGGTGGGTTATGCCATGGTGCGTTTCCTGCCTCAGGCTGCTGCGCCGTTGGTACGCCTCGCTGGCGCTGCCTCAGCCATCACCGGCGCCTGGCTGCTGGCTGGCTAAACGGCACATCCCCTGTAGGAGCTGCCGAAGGCTGCGATCTTTTGATTTTGATTAATAAAAGCAAGATCAAAAGATCGCAGCCTTCGGCAGCTCCTACAGGGTTCGTCACCCACCCGGTGCTCTCTGCTACCATGTCGCGCAATCGCCCCAGCCCGTGACGACGTCCGCCCATGCCCCACGCTTCCCGCTCCACCGCCCTGCCTGAATTGACCGCCCTGTTCGGCGCTGTGCAACAGCACTTCGTCAACGTGATCGTGCCCCTCTGGCAAGGCCCGGGCTGGAACGCCGACATGGCGTTGCCCTATGAGGCGCTGGACGCTGCGCACCAACCTTTGCCAGCGCAGCGCTATCGCGCGATGGCCTGTGCACGCCAGCTGTATCTGTTTTCCAGTCTGATCGGGGTTGTGGATAACGCTGAAGCTCGCGCAGCGACTCTGTTCCGTTCCCTGCAACGGCACTTCCACGATGCCGAGCACGGTGGCTGGTTCTACAGCATCGATGCGCAGGGCAAGCCGCTGGATCAGCGCAAGGATCTCTACACCCACGCCTTCATTCTGTTCGCCTGCGCGCATTACTGGGCCCGATCCGGTGATCCGCTGGTCGAGTCGACCTTGAACGCGGCGCTGGAAATCATCGGTCGGCGCTTTGCCACCGGTGATGGCTTGTACGAGGCGTGCCTGGATCGCGACTGGATCACCCTTGAAACCGGTCCGTTGCAGAATCCATTGATGCACCTGGCCGAAGCATTCCTCGCCACCTTGGCCGTGCGCGAAGATGCACAGACGCAGACAGCGTTGCTGGAGTTATGCACAGCCATGCACAAGCGCTTCATCGATCCGCCACACGGCGTATTGATGGAGAAGCCGCTTGGGGCTGTGGATAACTGGTACGAACCGGGGCATCAGTTCGAGTGGTATTTCCTGCTGGAGTCGTCGCCGCTGTTGCGTGGTTCGAAACTGCATGCGGCACTGGACCGAGCGTTCGCGTTCACCGAGCAATACGGTGTGGTGCAACCGTCTGGCGCGGTGCGGGCGATGCTCGATCTGGAGCTGGATGGACGGCCGAAGGATTCGACTCAGCGGATCTGGGCACAGGCGGAATATCTACGGGCGCTGACGTTGCGTCAGGGCAGCGAAGCCGTGGTGCTGCGCCAGTTGCAGGCGTTGCAACAACGCTTTCTGCATGCCGGTGGTTGGCATGAGTGCCGGGATGAGTTGGGTGAGGTTAGTCGCAAGGACATGCCTTCGACCACGCCGTATCACCTTGTGACTTGCTATCACGGTCTGGCTGAATATTTACGCTGATCTCATGGAAAATGAGATCCAGTGTGCTGAGGAGATCTACTGTGGCGAGGGGATTTATCCCCGTTGGGCTGCGCAGCGGCCCCGCTCTTTTTAGGGCCGCTTCGCGCCCCAACGGGGATAAATCCCCTCGCCACAATAAATCTCCTTCTCCACAAATGTGTTCTCAACAGGAATCAGGGTTACATCAGGCGATCCACTTCTTGTCCCCGGTGAAGCTGATAGTCAACCAGCGCGCCGCATCCGGCGTGCCCAGCTTCGCCGAAATCTCCTCACGTAACGCATCCAGCTGCCCGACATTGCTCAGCGCATAATCGGCCGGCAACACCACATGAATCTCGATAAACCGCGCCCGCCCGTGCTTCTGCACATACGACACGTAATCATCGAAACCATGCTCGACCTTCGCCGCATCCATCACCTGGCGCACCTGATCATCCAGCGTGTCCGGCGCGATCCCCAACACGTCACGCAGTGCCGGCCGAAGTATCTTGAACGCCGGCGGCAACATGGTCAGCGCCAGCACGATCAGGATCAGCGGGTCAACGTACGCCGCCCACTGGCCATAGCCCTGCGACTTGAGCAGCAGCGCTGCAAGGAAACTGATCAACAGGCCCACGGACAGCATCGCGTCCACCAGCCAACTGATGTTGTCGAACTGGATCAGGCTGGATTTCAGTTTGCGGTTACGCCGACGCACGTAGAAGAAATAGGCGAACTCGACCACGGTGAACACGCCTGCATAGATGATCACCAGACCCAGTTCGATCTCGCGGCCACCGTTGATAATGCCGAACACACCGTTGAGAAATGCATAGATCGCAATCAACAGGAGGAAACTGCCTTCAATCAGCAGCACCATCGGCTCGAGATGCCAGAAACCGAACTGGAAACGGTGGTTGCTTTCCTTGGCGATCAACTTGGCAGTGATCAGCATCAGGACTTTGATGAAGGTTGCGATCAGCGAGAAAAAACCATCAAAAAGGATGGATTGGGAACCTGAAACAAAACCGGTAACGATCCCGGCGATCGCCACGGCAAACATCAGAATGGTCGATTGTTTGAGCAGCGCCTGCTCACCTCGGTTACTCACTTTAACTCCTCGAAAACCCTGAAAACCGCGGGGTGCGGTTGGGTTGTTGCGAGGGGAGTTTACCTTATCGGGATTTATTGCCTGTGGCGGCCCCTTCGCGAGCAGGCTCGCTCCCACTTTGCAATGCGTTCCAATGTGGGAGCGAGCCTGCTCGCGAATAGCTTCAGCGCAGCCTTAAGCCTTGTTACGCTCAATCGCAAACCCAGCCCAGGTCTGGCTCACCGGCATCAACTCCAGGCTGTTGATGTTGATGTGCGCCGGCGCATTCATCACCCAGAAAATCGTCTCGGCAATGTCCTGCGGCTGAATCGGCTCGGCACCCGCGTAGGTCGCGTTGTAACGCTCCTGATCGCCAGCAAAGCGCACCAGTGAGAACTCGCTCTCGCACAAGCCAGGCTCGATATTGCTGACGCGCACACCGGTGCCCTGCAAGTCGCAACGCAGGTTCAGCGAAAACTGCTTAACAAACGCCTTGGTCGCGCCGTAGATATGGCTGCCCGGATACGGGTAGTTACCAGCGATCGAACCGAGGTTAACGATGCCGGCGCCTCGGCCATGGGCGATCAGGCGCGGCAGCAGCAGGCGGGTTGCGTACATCAGGCCTTTAACGTTGGTGTCGACCATGGTGTCCCAATCGTCCAGATCGCACTTCGGCGCCGGGTCCACGCCCAGCGCCAGACCTGCATTGTTGATCAGGCCGCGCAGCTTGGCGAACGACGGCGGCAGGTTGGCAATCGCCTCTTCCATCGCCTTGCGATCACGCACATCGAGCACCAGGCCATGCACCTCGGTCTGCTTCGACAGCTCGGCGCACAGCGCATTGAGGCGTTCTTCACGACGACCGGTCAGCACCAGTTTCCAGCCAGCCTCGGCAAAACGGCGGGCACAGGCTTCACCAAATCCGGACGTCGCGCCGGTGATAAACAGGGTGTTGGACATCGTGTTCTCCTTGCTTCGGCCACCGTAGCAGCCCTTGGAATAGAAAATCAGCCAGCAGCATGCCCGGCCCGCGAATATCGGGCAACTACCGCCTCCGTGTAGGAGCTGCCGAAGGCTGCGATCTTTTGATGTTGTTTCTGAAGGTCAAAAGATCGCAGCCTTCGGCAGCTCCTACACGGACGTATTTCAGCTCAAAAAATGATCAATCGCCGGAGCGTCATACAGGGCGTGGCCTGTAGCCATGTGCGCGCACGTTATCCACAGTCCCTTCCACAGTTTCCGGGGGCAAGTGGAAACGCGCAAAGCCGCGCCACACAAGGCTTTGCGGGCGAAATAGAAAGTTTTTTGCTTGACCCTGAAGTGACGGATGTGCGGCACATGGCATTTTGCACGACCGAGCGGTCAGTGCAGTGATTGCGCGAGGCCAGTAATTACGGCCCTTAGCGAGGTCTTTCCAGAGTTTAATCACAGACTTATCCACAGGCTTGCACCCCAGCAACCAACCCCTTTGCCGAGTGGATAAAAAGGTTGACAAGAGCGACTCCAGCACGCGTAAAAACGCCTGATCAAAAAACAACCACAACGCTGCAACCCGCGGTTCCAGAGGCTTTCAGCCAGCTACTCCCACGTTATTCACAGCCAGCTCCACAGTAAACGGGGACAAGTCAAAACTGTGCAAAAACAGCCATTTGCAGCGTCTATATGTCGCGCTTTGACAGCTTGGTGGATTTGTTTTCCACAATTTGACGGAACAGCCGTTTTCCCTGTAGGAGCTGCCGCAGGCTGCGATCTTTTGATGTGTTTTTAAAGATCAAGAGATCGCAGCCTTCGGCAGCTCCTACAGGGGGATTGCAAGCATTAAAAAGCCCCGGGACTTGCGTCGCCGGGGCTGTGTATAACGTTGCAGCAATCAGTGCCCGCCCAAATAGGCGTTACGCACCTCCTCGTTCACCAGCAGCTCATTGCCAGTGCCAGTCAGGCGGATCTCGCCGTTGACCATCACATACGCTCGGTCGGACAGTTTCAGCGCATGGTTGGCGTTCTGCTCGACCAGAAAAATGGTCATGCCGGTTTTCGCCAACTCGCGCAGGGTCGCAAAGATCTGCTTCACCACAATCGGCGCCAGGCCCAGGCTTGGCTCATCGAGCAGCAACAACTTCGGCCGGCTCATCAAGGCACGAGCAATCGCCAGCATCTGCTGTTCACCACCGGACATGGTCATCGCCCGTTGGGTACGGCGCTCTTCCAGCCGAGGAAATAACGCAAACATGCGCTGCATGTCCTCTTTGGCGTACTTGTCGCCAATCGGGATGGTGCCCATCAACAGGTTTTCCTCGACAGTCATGTCGGGGAACACCCGCCGTCCTTCCGGCGATTGCGCAATGCCGTGGGAGGCGATGTAGTGCGATGACTTCTGGGTGATGTCGACGCCCTGATAAATAATCTGCCCGCCGGCCGCTCGTGGCTGGCCGAAGATCGACATCAGCAGCGTCGATTTGCCGGCGCCGTTGGAGCCGATCAGGCTGACGGTTTCCCCTTCGTTGATCTGCAGCGAAACACCCTTGAGCGCCTGGATCGGTCCGTAGAACACGTCAAGGTCTTTGAGTTCGAGGATCGGTTGCGTCATACCAGCTCCTCTTCGTCGGCGCCCAGATAGGCGGCAATCACTTTCGGATCGTTACGAATCGCTTCAGGCCCGCCTTCGGCGATGACGATGCCGTGGTCCAGCACCACGATGTGGTCGGAAATGCTCATTACCATGCCCATGTCGTGTTCGATCAGCACCACGGTCAGATCGTGCTCATCGCGCAGCAGCCGGATCATCGCGCTGAGCGCTTCGGTTTCCTGTGGATTGAGGCCGGCAGCCGGTTCGTCGAGGCAGATGATCTGCGGCCGCGTGCACATGGCCCGGGCAATCTCCAGACGGCGTTGCTGGCCGTAGGAGAGTTCACCGGCGAGACGGTTGGCGCAGTCGACCAGGTCGACCACTTCCAGCCAGTAGAACGCGCAATCGAGCGCATCGCTTTCAGCCTTGCGGTAGCCCTTGGTGTTGAGGATGCCGGCGAGCATGTTGCGGTTGACCCACATGTGCTGGGCCACCAGCAGGTTTTCCAGCACCGACATTTCCTTGAACAGGCGAATGTTCTGGAACGTCCGAGCCAGGCCTGCGCGGTTCACCAGATGGGTGCCACCAAACATCTTGTAGTACAGACGGCTGAGGAAGGATTTCGGCGAGACGAAGTCGGTCGGTTTGAACGATTCGCCCAGCAGCTGGATGACGTTGGTCTGCTGGCCGCGCACGTTCAGTTCGATCTTGCCGCCGGAGGCTTTGTAGAACCCGGTCAGGCAGTTGAACACCGTGGTCTTGCCGGCGCCGTTGGGGCCGATCAGAGCGAAGATCGAGTTGCGTTTGACCTTCAGGCTGACATCGCTCAGGGCCTTGATGCCACCGAAATGCATCATCAGTTTTTCAACAGAGAGTACGACTTCACTCATGGCGCAGTCCTCTCATAGTGAATGGCACCTTTGCGTGGAGTGACCCCGGTGCGGCTGATGCGGATCAGCCCACGTGGTCGCCAGATCATCATCAACACCATCAGGATGCCGAACAGCAACACGCGATATTCGGCGAAGCCGCGCAGCAGTTCCGGGGCGACGGTCAGCACGAATGCGGCGATTACCACGCCGATGGTCGAACCCATGCCGCCGAGTACGACGATGGCCAGAATCAGCGCTGATTCGAAGAAGGTGAACGAGGTCGGGTTGACGAAGCCTTGATAGGTCGCGAAGAACACGCCCGCGAGGCCGGCTGTCGATGCACCGATGGTGAACGCCGACAGCTTGACCAGCACGTGGTTGAGGCCCATCGAGCGGCAGGCGATTTCATCTTCACGCAGGGCTTCCCATGCGCGGCCGACCGGCATTTTCACCAGACGATGCTTGATGTACAGCACGGCCAATACGACGAGGAACAACACCGCGTAGATGAAGTAATACTTCACGTCCGGGTTGTAGGCGATGCCGAAAAACTCGTGGAACGGCACCCCGCCGTCCTTCGCGCGCTTGCCGAACTCCAGACCGAAGAAGGTCGGCAGTGGCGCCGGCATGCCGTTCGGGCCACCGGTCAGGGACAACCAGTTGTTGAGGATCAGGCGAATGATTTCACCGAAGCCCAACGTCACGATCGCCAGATAGTCGCCATGCAGGCGCAACACCGGGAAACCGAGGATGCATCCAGCAAGGCCAGCAGTAATTGCCGCCAGCGGCAGGACGGTCCAGAAACCCAGACCGAGATACTGGTAACCGAGCGCCAGACCGTAGGCACCGATGGCGTAGAACGCCACGTAACCAAGGTCGAGCAGACCGGCCAGACCGACCACGATGTTCAATCCCAGGCCCAGCAGCACGTAGATCAACCCGAGGATGACCACGCCCAGCAGATAGGAGTTGGAAACGAACGGCACGATGACCGCCAGCACAATCAGCAGCGGGATGATCCAGCGCAGGCTCGATTTATGATCGCTGGGCAGTACGTGCACACCGGAACCGGTGCTCTCGAATCCGTCGAGAATTTTCAGGCCCTTGGGCGTTTGCAGGAACAGGCTGAGGGCGAAGCGGCCAATCATGACGATGCCGATGATCCACGCCACGCGGGTCGGTTCGAGATTGAAGCTGTACCCCTCAAGGACGACACCGACAATCGGCCCGAAAACGATCAGGGCAATCAGGCCGGCAAGAATCGCCTCAACCAGGCTTTTTTTGACATCAATGCTTTTTTTGGTGGTTGAAGACATCGCTTACACCTTCGACACAAGAGGACGGCCCAACAGGCCCTGCGGCCGGAAGACCAGAACAAGTACGAGCAGCGAGAAGCTGAACACGTCTTTGTAGTCGGAGTTGACCAGGCCGGAGAACAGCGACTCGGAGATGCCGAGGATGATCCCGCCCAACATCGCACCCGGCAGCGAACCGATCCCGCCGAGTACCGCAGCGGTGAAGGCTTTAATGCCGATGACGAAACCGGCGTAGAAGTCGAACGTGCCGTAGTTCATGGTGATCAGCACGCCGGCCAGCGCCGCCATGGCTGCACCGATGATGAATACGTAAGAGATAACGCGGTCGGTGTTGATCCCCAGGATCGAGGCCATCTTGCGGTCTTGCTGGGTGGCGCGGCACATGCGGCCGAGCTTGGTGTACTTGATGACATAGGTCAGCAGGCCCATGCCAACGAACGCGGCGACCAGGATGAACACCTTGGTGTAGGTGAGCTGGACAAAACCGGTGCCGATGTCGACGCGCCAGGCGCCGGTGAGCAGTGTCGGAACGCCCTGTTGGCGTGCGCCCTGACTGATCTGGGCATAGTTTTGCAGAATCAGCGAGATACCGATGGCGCTGATCAGCGGAGCCAGTCGGGTGGAGTTGCGCAGGGGTCTGTAAGCGACTCGCTCAATGACCCAGCCATACACCGCCGTGACGACGATGGTGAAGATCAGTGTGCCGAGCATCAGCAGCGGGAAGGATTCGATACCGAAGTAAGCCAGCAGAGCCAGACTGATTGCCGCCAGGTAAGCGGAAATCATGTAAACCTCGCCGTGGGCGAAGTTGATCATGCCGATGATGCCGTAGACCATTGTGTAGCCGATGGCGATCAGGCCATAGACCGACCCGAGGGTCAGGCCGTTGACCAGTTGCTGCAGGAAAATACCATCCATAACGCAATCTCACGCAGTGAGAACCTGCCCACCTGTAGGCGGGCGGCTCTTCTAGGGAAAATACAGATTTACGTCGGAGCAATGTCAGCCACGATCCACCTGATCACCCCCACCTCCTGTGGGAGCGGGCTTGCTCGCGAATGCGGTGTATCAGCTACCGTTGATGGTGACTGACACCCCGCATTCGCGAGCAAGCCCGCTCCCACAGGGGTTTGTGGCGTTCAGTTGATCGCGTCAGCCCTTACTTCTGTTTTTCCAGCTGGTGATATTTGCCGCTGGCGTCCCACTGGTACACCACGTAGTCGGAGACTTTCAGGTCGCCCTTCTTGTCCCAGGCCTTCTCACCCATGACGGTTTTCACCGGATTGGCTTTCAGCCACTCGGCGGCTTTCTCGCCACTGTTGGATTTTGCGCCATTGAAGGCCGCAGCCAGGGTTTGCACCGAGGCGTAGGCGTACAAGGTGTAGCCTTCAGGTTCGGTGCCGGCCTTGCGGAAGGCATCGACGACGGTTTTACTTTCCGGCAGCAGACGCGGGTCGGCGCCGAAAGTCATCAGCACGCCGTCGACGTATTGCGGGCCGCCAGCGGTGGTCACCAGTTCGTCGGTAACGATGCCGTCGTCGGACATGAATTTCACGTCTTTCAGGCCTTCGGTACGCAGTTGTTTGACCAGTGGACCGGCTTCCGGGTGCAGGCCGCCGAAGTAAACGACGTCGGCACCGGCGGCGCGGATCTTGGTGACCAGGGCGCTGAAGTCTTTCTCGCCACGGGTCAGGCCTTCGTAGATGACCGGGGTCACACCACGCTTGGTCAACTGCGCCTTGGTGGCATCCGCCAGGCCTTGGCCGTAGGTGTCCTTGTCGTGGATGACCGCGACTTTCTTGCCTTTGAGCACGTCGACGATGTAGTCGCCGGCGACGATGCCTTGCTGGTCGTCACGCCCGCACATACGGAACATGGCGCCCAAGCCGCGCTCGGTCACTTGCGGGTTGGTGGAACCCGGGGTGATCGCGATAACGCCGGCTTCGTCGTAGATTTCCGAGGCTGGAATGGTGGAAGAAGAGCAGAAGTGACCGACTACGCCAGCGACTTTCTGGTTGACCAGGTCCTTGGCGACCGTGACCGCTTGTTTCGGTTCGCAGGCGTCATCGCCTTTGACCAGAACGATTTTCTCCCCGTTGACGCCACCTGCCGCGTTGACCGCATCAGCTGCCGCCTGTGCACCCTTCATGTACTGCTCGCCAAATGCCGCGTTGGCGCCAGTCATTGGACCCGCTACACCGATTTTGACGTCGGCTTGAGCAAACGCAGAAACACCCAACGCAGTAGCCACTGCGAGGGCCAGAAAGCCTTTCTTGTAAAACGTCTGGGACATGAGGTGGTGCTCCAAGGTTTTTTTTAGTTGGCACAGCGACTTCACTTCACTGAAAGCTCAGAGCAAGGCCCGTGCCATCGGTTTTTTATTCTTCAAAAAGTCGCTGCTTTCTTGTTATTTCGACTGTTTCGTTCCCATTTTCATTGGGCGTGCAACCGTCTAAACCGCGGAAGGTGAAACCATTTATTTTTTCAGGCGCAACCCGCACGCGCCATCATTGCAACCGCGGCGCCAAACGACGTGCAACCAGCCTGTAACAGCCCGCGTCACCGAACTGCACACTGCTGGTGCGGGACTGCTACAACCCGCACCATTACAGGCTAGTCGCTGCATCGAAAAGCGCCGCTTCCGGCAACATATTTCAACACTCAAATGACGATGCGCAGGCACTGGCCCGCGTGATACAGCGAGAACCCGGCCTCGTACAGGCAACTGCGCAAGCCCACACCCGCCAAGGGCTGCATCGGTGCAAAGGGTATCGGCAGGGCCTGTGGATTGCCGTTACACAAGTAATCGGCAAAGGCTTTACCGACCACGGTGCCGGTGGTGACGCCGCGACCGTTGTAGCCAGTGACGGCCACCAGTCCCGGCGCCGGTTCGAACAGACGCATCAGGTGATCAGGCGTGAACGCGATACGCCCGGTCCAGGTGCATTCCCATTCAACCGGTTTCAGGTTGGGGAAATAATGCTGTTGTACCCGGTCGGCCCAGGCCTTGAGAAACCAGGTCGGTTTCTGGTTGCCGTTGCCAAGGCTGCCGAGCAATAAGCGCCCTTCTTTGTCACGGCGGATACTGCTTAACACTTGTCTGGTATCCCACGAACCCTGCCCGCCCGGAAGGATTGCCTGCGCGGCGTCTTCGCTCAGCGGCACCGAGGCGACCTGATAGTAGTAACCCGGGAAGAAGTTGCGCTTGAGTTCGGTCCAGTCGCCTTCGGTATAGGCGTTGGAGGCGATGACCACTTGTTCGGCGAGCACCGATCCGTGCTCGGTTTGCACCGACCAGTTTGAGCCCTGACGCTCAAGACGAGTGACCGGCGAATGGTCGAACATCTGCCCGCCGAGGCCGGTTACGGCGTTGGCCAAACCGCTGACGTAAGCCATTGGATTGAGTGTGCCGGCACGACGATCGAGCAGTGCGGCGGCGATTTTTTGCGTCCCGGTGGCTTGCTCGCAGGCCTTGCCGGTGAGCAATTCGACCGGCGCACCACGGCGCTTCCATTGTTGCTCACGACTACGCAGATCCGCCTCGCCCTTGGCGTTGTGCGCCATGTGCAGAGTACCTTCGCGGCGCAACTGGCAATCGATGTTGTACTTATCCACAAGGCTGAACACCAGCGCCGGCGCCGCCCCGAGCATGCGGTTGAGCTGGCTGCCGACCGCTTCGCCGAAACCGGCTTCGATCTCGTCCGGCGGGATCCACATGCCGGCGTTGACCAGCCCGACATTGCGCCCGGAACCGCCGTGGCCGGCGCGATGGGCTTCCAGCACACAGACGCTTTTGCCTTTTTCCAACAGATGCAGCGCCGCCGACAAACCGGTGAACCCGGCGCCGATCACGCAGACATCAACTTTGACTTCGCCATTCAGCGCGGTGTTATCCGGCCGTTGTGGCGTGAGCTTTTCCCACAGACATTCTTCGCGTAACGGCATTGCCAGACTCCAACAGAAACCTGCCAAACACACTGCTGATCCTGTGGGAGCGGGCTTGCTCGCGAAAGCGGCGTATCAGCCAACATCTGTGTCGACTGAAACACCGCATTCGCGAGCAAGCCCGCTCCCACAGGGGATCTGCGTCTTTCCAAACTCAGTCGAACGTGATGCCCTGCGCCAGCGGCAACTCCAGCGAATAGTTCACGGTGTTGGTCTGGCGGCGCATGTACCCGCGCCATGCATCGGAACCCGACTCACGACCACCGCCGGTTTCCTTCTCGCCACCAAACGCGCCACCAATTTCGGCACCGCTCGGGCCGATGTTGACGTTGGCGATCCCGCAATCACTGCCCACCGCCGACATGAATTGCTCAGCCTCACGTACATCAGTGGTGAAGATGCACGATGACAACCCTTGCGGCACCGCGTTGTTCAGGCGCAGCGCTTCCTCGAAATCGTTATAGCCAACCACATACAGAATCGGTGCGAAGGTTTCGCTGCACACCACATCACTCTGCTCGGGCATTTCAATAATCGCTGGCGACACGTAGTAGGCGTTGGGGAACTGATCTTCCAGTTGGCGCTTGCCGCCGAATACCCGGCCACCCTCGCTCAATGCCTGCTCCAGCGCATCCTGCATGTTTTCAAAGCTGTGCTTGTCGATCAGCGGGCCGACCAGATTGCCTTCCAGTGGGTTGCCGATACGTACTTTCGAATAAGCAGCCTTGAGGCGAGTGACGATTTCTTCCTTTACCGATTCATGGGCGATCAGACGACGCAACGTGGTGCAGCGCTGGCCTGCGGTACCGACGGCGCTGAACAGAATCGCGCGCACGGCCATGTCGAGATCGGCGCTCGGGCCGAGGATCATCGCGTTGTTGCCGCCCAACTCCAGAATGCTGCGAGCAAAACGTGCGGCGACTTTCGGCGCCACTTCGCGGCCCATGCGCGTGCTGCCGGTGGCGCTGATCAGGGCGACACGCGGATCATCGACCAGCGCTTCACCCGCGTCGCGACCACCGATAATCACTTGGCAAAGATTCGCCGGCGCATCGCTGAAATTCTTCACCACACGATCAAACAGTGCCTGACAAGCCAGTGCGGTCAGCGGGGTTTTCTCCGACGGCTTCCACACCACCGGGTTGCCGCAGACCAGCGCCAGCGTGGTGTTCCACGCCCACACCGCGACCGGGAAGTTGAACGCACTGATCACACCGACCACGCCCAGCGGATGCCAGGTTTCACGCATGTGGTGGCCCGGACGCTCGGAGGCAATGGTCAAACCGTACAACTGACGAGACAGGCCGACGGCGAAATCGCAGATGTCGATCATCTCCTGCACTTCACCCAAACCTTCCTGGGTGATCTTGCCCGCCTCCCACGAAACCAGTTCGCCGAGGTCGGCCTTGTATTCGCGCAATACTTCACCGAATTGACGCACCAACTCGCCGCGACGCGGGGCCGGGATCTTGCGCCACTGTTCGAACGCATGATCTGCGCGACTGATGTGCTGCTCGACTTCGGCCGCGCCCTCCCAATTGATGGCGGCAATGCGGCTGCCATCGATGGGCGAATGCACCGGCACTTTGCCGTTCTGATAAAGGGCCGGGTTCACACCAAGACGATCAAGCAATGCGGCAACCATGGGTCACTCCTCAAGCAAAAAACTGAATGTGTGCGGCCGCTGTTTGCACGACCGGGCAGGCCTTTAGTTGTAGCGTCACAATGGCAAGGCAACAAACGACCTTTACGCGAGATATCATTCCGTTTATTCATGCTGAGCATAGAAAGACAAGAAAAGGATCGGTCATGCTGAACAAACGCCACTTGCCCTCGATCACCGCCCTGCAGTGCTTCGAAGCCGTGACCCGGCACCTGAGCTTCACCCGCGCGGCCGAAGAACTGAACCTGACCCAGAGCGCGGTCAGCAAGCAGGTCGCGCAACTGGAGGAATTGTTACAGCACTTATTGTTCCTCCGCGTGCGTCGGCGTTTGCAGATGACTCCGGCCGGGGATCTGTACCTGGTTGAAGTACGAAAAATCCTCACGCAGGTGGAGATGTCGACCCATTACCTGCGTTCCTACGGCGGCGAAACCGAAGTCCTGCGCGTATCGACGCCGTCGACCTTCGGCGCGCGCTGGCTGGTGCCGCGCTTGAAAGGCTGGCGTTTGCGTCACCCGTCGATTCATCTGGATTTGTGCAACGAACAGGAAGCCGATGACTTGCTGCAAGGGCGCAGCGATCTGGCGTTTTATTTTGGTCAGGGTTCGCGGCCCGGCACGGAATGCCTGAAATTGTTCGGCGAAGAGCTGGTGCCAGTCTGCGCGCCGGGCAGCCTGCCAGACGCACCGTTTACTGACCCGACGCAGCTCACCGATCTGGTCCTGCTGCAAAATGCCTCGCGCCCACAGGCGTGGCACGACTGGTTCGACAGCCAGGGTTACCAAACCGAACACAGCTATCACGGCCCACGCTTTGAAACCTTTTATATGTGCATCCGCGCCGCGCAGGTCGGCTGCGGCGTGGCGTTGTTGCCACGGTTTCTGGTGGAAGAGGAGTTGGCCGACGGCAAATTGGTCATTCCCTGGCAGCATGCAATGCCCAGCCCCGACGCCTATTACCTCGCGTACCCGGAGCACGCGGCGGAAGTGCCGAAGGTGCGCGACTTCGTCAAATGGATGCTCGAACAGATCGACAATCCCCTGTAGGAGCTGCCGCAGGCTGCGATCTTTTGATTTTGAAAACCAACATCAAAAGATCGCAGCCTGCGGCAGCTCCTACAGAAGCACAGCAGAAATTGCTGGCAATCCCCACCGCTGATATGCGCCACTAGCGCCATTGATTGAGACCGCGCCACGGCGCGGCGCACCTGGAGACCCCGTTATGAGCGAGAGTGTGTTTGCCGATCGCATCGTGCAGAACCTGCTCGACACCGACTTCTACAAACTGACGATGATGCAGGCGGTGCTGCACAACTACCCCAACGTTGAAGTCGAATGGGAGTTTCGTTGCCGTAACAGCGAGGATCTACGCCCGTATCTGGCCGAGATCCGCTACCAGATAGAGCGCCTGGCCGAACTGAGCCTGAGTGCCGATCAACTGAATTTCCTCGAGCGCATCAGCTTCCTCAAACCGGATTTCCTGCGCTTCCTCGGGTTGTTCCGCTTCAACCTGCGCTACGTGCACACCGGCATCGAGAATGGCGAACTGTTCATCCGTCTGCGCGGGCCATGGCTGCATGTGATTCTCTACGAGGTGCCGCTGCTGGCCATCGTCAGCGAAGTGCGCAACCGCTATCGCTACCGCGAAACCGTGCTCGAACAGGCGCGCGAGCAGCTCTATCGCAAGTTCGACTGGCTGACCGCCAACGCCTCGGCTGACGAATTGTCGCAACTGCAGGTCGCCGATTTCGGCACGCGACGTCGGTTTTCCTACCGCGTGCAGGAAGAAGTGGTGAACGTGCTCAAGCACGATTTCCCTGGCCGTTTCGTCGGCACCAGCAATGTGCATCTGTCGCGCGAACTGGACATGAAACCGCTGGGCACCATGGCCCACGAATGGATCATGGCGCACCAGCAACTCGGCCCACGGCTGATCGACAGTCAGATCGCCGCGCTCGATTGCTGGGTCCGTGAATACCGCGGCCTACTCGGTATCGCCCTCACTGACTGCATCACCACCGATGCCTTCCTCGGCGATTTCGATCTGTTCTTCGCCAAGCTGTTCGACGGTCTGCGCCACGATTCCGGCGATCCTGTGGTCTGGGGCGAAAAATGCATTGCCCACTATCACCAGCTCGGGATCGACCCGATGAGCAAGACGCTGGTGTTCTCCGACAGCCTGACCCTGCCCAGGTCGCTGGAAATCTTCCGCGCGCTGCACGGCCGGATCAACGTCAGCTTCGGCATCGGCACCAACCTCACCTGTGACATTGCGGGTGTTGAACCGATGAGCATCGTGCTTAAAATGACCGCCTGCAACGGCCAACCGGTGGCGAAGATCTCCGACGAGCCAGGCAAGTCCCACTGCAAAGACCCGAATTTCGTCGCCTATTTGCGACATGTTTTCCAGGTTCCTGCCGATTCCAGTCTATCTAGCAAGGAGTGAATTCATGCAAGCCGTACAGCGTGAGATTGCGCAGCAGCTCAAAGTGCAACCGCCGTTCGCCGACTACAAGGCCCTGCAGGCCGAAGTCGCCCGGCGCATTACCTACATTCAGGATTGCCTGGTCAATTCCGGGCTCAAGACGCTGGTGCTGGGCATCAGCGGCGGCGTCGACTCGCTGACCGCCGGCCTCTTGGCCCAGCGCGCCATGCGCGAACTGCGCGACCAGACCGGCGACAACAGCTACAAATTCATCGCCGTGCGCCTGCCGTACGAAACCCAGTTCGATGAACACGACGCACAAGCCTCGGTAGACTTCATAGCCCCGGACGAGCGCCACACCGTCAACATCGGCCCGGCCGTGAAGTCGCTGGCCGCTGAAGTCGCGGCTTTCGAAGGCAAGCACGCGGTGTCGGTGGATTTCGTCCTTGGCAACACCAAGGCGCGGATGCGCATGGTCGCCCAGTACACCATCGCCGGCGCGGCGCACGGTCTGGTAATCGGCACCGACCACGCGGCGGAAGCGGTGATGGGTTTCTTCACCAAGTTCGGTGACGGCGCCTGCGACCTCGCGCCGCTCAGTGGTCTGGTGAAAAATCAGGTTCGGGCGATTGCCCGCAGCTTTGGCGCGCCGGAATCGCTGGTCGAGAAAATCCCGACGGCGGATCTGGAAGACCTGTCACCGGGCAAACCGGACGAAGCCTCCCACGGCGTGACCTATACCGAGATCGATGCCTTCCTGCACGGCGAACCGGTGCGTCAGGAAGCGTTCGACATCATCGTCGCGACCTACAACAAAACCCACCACAAACGCGTAATGCCGTTTGCCCCGTAAGTTGAAAGCCCCCCCCTGTAGGAGCTGTCGAGTGAGACGAGGCTGCGATCTTTTGATCTTCAAAAACAAAATCAAAAGATCGCAGCCTGCGGCAGCTCCTACAGAAAACAAAAAAGCGTCCCGTGGGACGCTTTTTTTGTGCCTGACTCGATTACTTGACGGTAATCGTGCCTTTCATCATCGAGATGTGGCCAGGGAACGAGCAGAAGAAGCCGTAACCGCCGTCTGCAATCTTCGCCACGTCGAAGGTCAGCGAGTCGGTTTCCTTGGCGCCGATGATCTTGGTGTGAGCGATGATGCGTGCGTCACCTTCCGGCAGATAGTTCTTGTCGATACCGGCGGCCAGGCCTGCGGTAGCGATTGGCTGCATGTCAGCTTCTTTGCTGATCACCAGGTTATGGCCCATCACGTTCTTCGGCAGGCTGCCGGAGTGGGTCAGTTCGACGGTGAAGGTCTTGCAGCTCTTGTCGATCACGATTTCCTTGGTGTTGAAGGACATCTGATCGGTGGAGTCAACGGTGGTTTTGCACTCGGCAGCCATCAATTGGCTGCTGGCCAGCGCCAGCAGGGATACCGCAACAACTTTGGAAAACATGGTGAATCTCCAAGGCAGGGTTAACAAAAACACTAATGGTGGAAAGACTGCCTGAAATCTTCGCAAGTTCCTATGACTTGAGTCAAAAATTGTATACAACTTTCAGGCTATGACACTCATCGAGACAATCTAACGGCCAGATTCCCCGGCCCGCCCTATGATCGGCGCATCTACTGAGACGGAGTGCCTGTCATGTTCTTTAACGGTCTGTTGTGCAGTTTGCTCGCCGCCTACGCCTGTGGCGCCAGCGGCACCTTTGAATCACCGGAACACGAAGTTTAGCCCTTGGATCGAGGCGTGCCAGCCATTACCCTGTGACTGATTGACCCAGGAGAAAGGCATGTCTCTGAAATCCGTGTGTGTATTTTGCGGTGCCAATGCTGGCACCGTCCCGGCTTATACCGAAGCTGCAGTCGCTCTTGGCCGGGCGTTGGCTGAACGCAAGCTGACCCTGGTCTACGGCGGTGGCGCCGTGGGTCTGATGGGGATTGTCGCCGACGCCGCACTGGCCGCTGGCGGCGAAGTGATCGGCATCATCCCGCAAAGCCTGATGGACAAGGAGATCGGCCACAAAAGCCTGACACGTCTGGAAGTGGTCGACGGCATGCATGCGCGCAAGGCACGGATGGCTGAGCTCAGCGATGCGTTCATCGCCCTGCCCGGCGGCCTCGGCACGCTGGAAGAGCTGTTCGAAGTCTGGACCTGGGGCCAGCTCGGTTACCACGGCAAACCGCTGGGGCTGCTGGAAGTGAACGGCTTTTACAGCAAACTCACTGCATTTCTTGACCACATCGTCGGCGAAGGCTTCGTTCGCGCGCCACACCGTGACATGCTGCAAGTGAGCGAATCACCACAAACGCTGCTCGATGCCCTCGATCAATGGAAGCCGACCGTCACGCCAAAATGGGTCGACCAAAAACCCGGCTAACCACCGGGCACCGATACAGGGCAGAATACGCGCCGCTCAACCTCACCTTCGACCAAGAGGAACGCCCATGGCCAAACCCAATTACTCCTTCGCCAAACGTCAACGAGACCTGGCAAAGGAACAGAAGAAAGAGGAAAAGCTTCAGCGCAAGAAACAAACAGCTGAAGAAGCAGCACTGAACCCTGAGGGTGAAGTGGCAACAGATGACGATGTTGATGCAACTGAAGCACCGAAAGATCAGGCGCCTGACGCCTGAGCCCCACCGGGTTTGATGATCGAATCAGACCCAGCGGATTTGTGACGGGGCTGGCGGTTTCACTGCCGGCCCTCACAACCCTTCCCAGAAACACCCCAATTCCCCTGTAGGAGTGAGCCTGCTCGCGATAGCGGTGTGTCATACGAAATATTTGCTGCTGACACACCGCTATCGCGAGCAGGCTCACTCCTACAGTTTGATTTGCATTAATTCAGGGGCATTACGGTTACGCGCACTTCCGGATCGTGGTTGCCGCCGCCGAGGATCACTCCGCGTAATGGCGAAACGTCAGAGAAGTCCCTGCCCCACGCCAGCGTGATGTGCTCCAGCGCCGGCTGCACGTTGTTGGTCGGATCGAAATCCACCCAGCCCAGCACCGGACAAAACACCGACACCCACGCATGCGACGCATCGGCGCCGATCAAGCGTGGCTGCCCCGGTGGCGGCTGAGTCAACAGATAACCACTGACGTAACGCGCCGCCAGGCCTCGCGAGCGCACACATGCCAGCATCAAATGAGCAAAGTCCTGACAGACCCCACGCCGCCGCTCCAGCACCTCAACCAGCGGCGTCGCCACCTGGGTCGCCTCGGCATCGAAGGTGAATTCACTGAAAATTTTCTGCATCAACGCCTGCACACCGAGCAGCAGCGGCCGGCCCACTGGAAAGCAGCTTTGCGAGAACTCGACGAAGCTGCGCTTCAAATGTACATACGGCGACTGGAACCGATAGCGACACGCCTCAAGTATTTCGGCGGACAACGGCTGACTGCTGTAGGTCAGCGCATCTCGGGTCTGCTCCCACGCAGGCGACTGCTGGAAATCCAGCGCCGGCCGCGCCAGCACTTCAACGGTGAGCCGCGCGTTGACCTGCAATTCATCATGCGGCCGCTCGAAGGCCAAGCGGGTCAGCGGATTGCCAAACACATCCAGTTCATCGCGCCGCGCCGTAGGCTCCGGGCTGATCAGCAGTTGCTGCTCGGTGCAGCGTTGCCAACGGCACTCGCGCGGCCACAGGTGCGCCAGTTGCTGCGCCAGCGAGACCGGGCTGTCGTAGTGATAACAGGTGTCGTGGAAGATCTGGTAATGCGCGCTCATCAGACCGACACCGTACGCTGGCTGACGTCGTCGACGTGAGCGAAATGGCGCAACGCCAGACGATCGGAGACCTGGCCGCTGGCCTCGGCGACCTCTTGCAGCAGATCCGCCAGGCCATCGAGTGCCGCACGCACACTGGTCTCGCCGAACAGCGGGTTTTCCAGGCAGCCCAGATCGAACCGCGCCAGACGCTCGACCAATGGCGGCAGCCCAGCCTCACGCGGCACGCCGAAATCATCGTTCAGGCGTTTCAGGGTGCGCGTGACCAGTTTCAACTGGAACAACACCGCATGTGGGTTTTGTTCATCGAGCAACAACAGGTCGAGCACCGGAATCAACTGCGCTACGGCCAGATAACGTGAGCGGTAGGTGATGCTGCTGTTGCCCAGTTCGAGCAGCCATTCCAGCCCCGCCTGATCGAACGCTGCGGCGCCGCGCAGAAATGCCGCCAGACTGCGGCTGAGAAATTGCAGACGCTCGATACGCCGCCCGATCATCAGGAAACGCCAGCCTTCGTCGCGCGTCATGTCGTCCAGCGCAAACCCGGACAACGCCGCCAGCGACATCACCAGACGGTTGAGAAAATCCAGCAGTTCGCCGAAATCCGGCTCTTCGGTATCCAGCTCTGTGGCTTCGCGCTGCAACTCGACCAACGCCTGCCAGTTCTCCCGCGAGAGTTTGCCGCGTACCTGCGAGGCCGCCCACTGCAAACGTTGCAGGTTGGAGCGCAGGCTGAACGACCAGTCATCGCCAAGCAGCGCGGCCAGCAAGCGTTCCGGCAATTGGCCTTCGTCCGGTAACAGCGTCAGGCGCTCGCCGAGATCGACGGCTGCCTGCAAGGCTTGCGGGTCATCGCCATCGACATACCGCGCGAGCATGATCCGCAGCAGTCGCGCGCTGTCATCGCAGCGCTCGCAATATCGGCCGAACCAGAACAGGTTTTCCACCACTCGCGAGGGCAGATAAGGATCGCGCCGCACGAGGTCATGCACGCCGACATTGCGCTGGGTTTTCCATTGCTCGCCGCTCGGCGGACGATCACCGAGCACCCAGGTGTCCTTGCTGGCACCGCCGCGTTGCATCGACACCACTTCGGCATCGGCCTCGGCGGCCACGCGGGTCAGGCCACCGGGCAGCACTCGATAACCGTCGCGACTGGCGACGGCGTACATGCGCATGCCGATCGCCCGGGGTTGCAACTGACCGTTTTCGGCTTGCCAGATCGGCGCCTGCGACAGCTGCGCCAATTCTTGCGCCACATAGGCGTATGGTCGTGCCCGCATGCGTGCGGCGAGCTCATCGCGCTGTTTTTCACTCAAATCACGGCCGAATACCGGGGCGAAGCTTTGTGAAGGAAACGCCGGTTTGATCAACAGTTCAGGCAGTTTTTCCAGCGCCTGAGCCAACACAGGCGCCTCACCGCACCACCACGTTGCGATGGACGGCAGGATCAGTTCTTCGCCGAACAGGTATTGATTGATCTTCGGCAGAAACCCGAGCAATCCCGGTGATTCGAGCACGCCACTGCCCAGCGCATTGGCCACCAGGACCCGGCCCTGACGCACCGCTTCGAGCAGCCCGGGAACGCCGAGCGCCGAATCCGTGCGCAGCTCCAGCGGATCGCAGAAGTCGTCGTCGAGGCGGCGCATGATCGCGTGGACGCGGCGCAAACCGCTGAGGGTTTTCAGGTAGACCGTGGCGTCGCGCACGGTAAGGTCACCGCCCTCGACCAGCGGATAACCGAGCTGGCGGGCCAGATACAAATGTTCGAAATAACTTTCGTTGAAGCGCCCCGGCGTCAGCAACACCACCAGCGGCGCATCATTACCGGCCGGCGCCTGACGCGCGAGGGTTTCCTGCAAGGTGCGGAAGAATCCGGCCAGATGCTGCACCTTCAGATCGCGGTACAGCTCGGGGAAAGCCCGGGAAACGATGGTGCGGTTTTCCAGCGCATACCCGGCGCCCGACGGTGCCTGGGTACGATCGGCAGTGACCCACCAGCGGCCGTCCGGCGTGCGCGCCAGATCCACCGCGTAAAGATGTAGAAAGGCGCCTTCCGGCGGCGCAATGCCCTGACACGGCCAGAGAAAATTGTTGTGCCCGAACACCAGCTCAGCGGGCAGCAAGCCTGCGCTGATCAACCGCTGCGGCCCATACAAATCGGCCAGCACGGCATTGAGCAATCGCGCCCGCTGAGCAATTCCGGCCGACAACTGCTGCCATTCATCCGCCGCAATCACATGCGGCAGCAGATCCAGTTCCCACGGCCGGTCCGCGCCTTTCGGGTCGGCATAGACGTTATAGGTGACGCCGTTTTCCTGAATCTGCCGCGCCAGCAACGCTTGGCGCTGCACCAGTTGCGCCGGGGTGCTGCGTTGCAACTGGTCGAACAGTCGCCTCCAGTGCGGACGCACCGCGCCGCAGCCGTCGAGCAGTTCGTGATAAGTGCCCGCCGTCAGCGGGTAGCGGTCTAGCAGGTCAGGCATGGAAAGCTCGGCAGACAGCAGGGAACGGTCAGACTAACGCAGGCACATGACGCGCGGATATACGAAAAATCCGCGTGTCGCGTAGGCCCTAGAAACGTCGTAAATCGATTGTCATCGGTAGCTCGTCACTGATTTCCACATTCGGTATAGGAAGTTTCCCCGGTGTGTGTCCGACGCGGAAAAAACGCGCCATGCGCCGGCTCTCGGCTTCGTTGGCATTGACCGGCAGCGTCTCGTAATTGCGCCCGCCCGGATGCGCGACATGGTATTGGCAGCCGCCCAGCGAACGGCCCATCCAGGTGTCGAGCACATCGAACACCAGCGGCGCGTGCACGGGTATTGTCGGTTGCAGACAGTTGGCCGGCTGCCAGGCGCGATAGCGCACCCCGGCAACGAATTCGCCAACGCGCCCGGTCGGGTGCAACGGCACGGCGATGCCGTTACACGTCAGCAAATAGCGCTGCGGTGGCAGGCCTTTGATCTTGACCTGCAAGCGCTCCAGCGAAGAGTCGACATAACGCACCGTGCCACCCGCCGCCCCCTCCTCGCCGAGCACATGCCATGGCTCCAGTGCCTGCCGCAACTCCAGCTCGATACCGTTGACCGCATGATCGCCAACCTTGGGAAAACGAAACTCCAGATGCGCGGCGAACCATTCCGCCCTTAGCGGATAACCGGCGCTGTTCAGTTCGACGATGACGTCGGCGAAGTCCTGCTCGATAAAGTGCGGCAGCAGAAAACGGTCATGCAGCTCGGTGCCCCAGCGCGCCAGTTTCGGCGGCGCATAAGGTTCGCGCCAGAAGCGTGCGACCAATGCTCGCAGCAGCAACTGCTGAGCGAGGCTCATGCGAGCGTGCGGCGGCATTTCGAACGCGCGCAGTTCCAGCAAGCCAAGACGCCCGGTGGCGCCGTCCGGCGAATACAGTTTGTCGATGCAGAATTCGGCACGATGAGTATTGCCGGTAACGTCGATGAGCAAGTTACGCAGCAGTCGATCGACCAGCCACGGCGCGCATTCTTCGCCCGGCGCTGGCATCTGCGCGAAAGCGATTTCCAGTTCGTACAAGGCATCGTTGCGCGCCTCGTCGACACGCGGTGCCTGCGACGTCGGGCCGATGAACAATCCGGAAAACAGATACGACAACGACGGATGGTTGTGCCAGTAACTGATCAGGCTGCGCAGCAGATCCGGGCGGCGCAGGAACGGTGAATCCGCCGGCGTCGCCCCTCCGAGCACAAAGTGGTTACCGCCGCCGGTGCCAGTATGGCGACCATCGATCATGAATTTTTCGGTAGTCAGGCGGGTTTGCCGCGCCTCCTCATAGAGAAATTCAGTGCGCTCGACCAATTCGTCCCACGTCGCCGATGGCTGCACGTTAACCTCAATCACGCCCGGATCCGGGGTGATGCGGAAGTTGCTCAGGCGCGGATCGCTTGGCGGCTCGTAGCCTTCGAGCAATACCGGGCAATGCAATTCTTCAGCAGTGGCCTCGATCGCCGCGACCAGTTGCAGATAATCCTCGACCTGCTCCAGCGGCGGCATAAACAGGTACAACCGCCCTTCACGGGCTTCGGCGCAAAACGCGGTGCGGGTCAGCCAGTCAGCAGATTCGTCGATCTTCGGCGCACGGTCGTCAGCCGTCGCCGGTTCGCCGTGACGGTTGAGCTGTGCGGTTTGCGGCAGCTCGGAAAAATCCTGATTGGGATCCTGGGGATGAATAAACGGATACTCGGCGGCCTTCACCCACGGCTGCGAACCGAGCGGCAGGCGATAACCCAGCGGCGAATCGCCCGGCACCAGACGGCAGTGCTCGTCACGCAGATACCAGCGCCCGCTCTGCCATTGATCACCCCTGGCGGTGCGCGCCAGCGGCAATACCTGGCCGATTACTTTGTTCAGGCCCTGGCTGAAGACTTTGCGCAAGCGTGCGCGCTCCAGAGGTTCCTCAAGACGCGAATCTTCGGCGCTGACGTTGCTCGGCAACGTGCCCTCACGCCAGAGGTAATAGAAATTGTCTTCGTAGGCCGGGAACACAAAGCGCACAGGCAATTTCAGGCGTTCGGCGACACTGGCCAGAAAGCGCCCGGCGAGTTCGCCGTCGGCGCCGTAGTCCTGTTGCTCATCGGCGATCAAGGCGTCGTTGTGCCAGATCGGCACGCCATCACGACGCCAATAGCAATTGAGCGACCAGCGCGGCAGTTGCTCACCGGGATACCATTTGCCCTGCCCAAAATGCACCAGCCCCTGCGGTGCGTAATGTTTGCGCATGCGCTGGAACAGTTCGGCAGAGAGCCGACGTTTATCGTCACCCAATGCAGCGGTGTTCCACTCGGCACCGTCCGGGTCATCGATGGACACGAAGGTTGGCTCGCCGCCCATGGTCAGGCGCACATCGCCCTCCAGCAGGTCGGCATCGATCTGCCGGCCCAATGCCTGAATCGCCAGCCATTGCTCATCGGTGTAGGGCTTGGTGACGCGTGGCGCCTCCCAGATCCGTTCCACCGACATTTCGTGGCTGAACACACACTCGCACGGTTCGACCAAGCCGCTGATCGGGGCTGCCGAGGAAGGATCGGGACTACAGGCCAACGGGATATGCCCTTCGCCGGCGAACAGCCCTGACGTGGCATCCAGACCGATCCAGCCCGCGCCCGGCAGATACACCTCGCACCAGGCATGCAGGTCGGTGAAGTCGACTTCGGTGCCGGACGGACCGTCGAGGCTTTTCACGTCGGCCGTCAGTTGAATCAGGTAGCCGGAAACAAATCGCGCGGCCAGGCCGAGGTTGCGCAGCAATTGCACCAGCAACCACGCCGAATCGCGGCAGGAACCAGAGGCGTGTTCGAGGGTGTGCTCCGGCGTCTGCACGCCCGGCTCCATGCGGATCAGGTAGCCGATGTCTTCGCTCAGGCGTTGATTGAGCGCGACCAGAAAGTCCACCGCCGGTAGCGGCGTGCGGTCGATGGCGTCCAGATAGGCTTTGAATTTCGGCGTCAGTGGCAGGGTTTCGAGGTACGGCGCCAGCTCCTTGCGCTCATCGGCGGCGTAGGCGAAGGGGATTTTTTCGGCGTAGGGTTCGAGGAAGAAATCGAACGGATTGAACACGGCCATTTCGGCGAGCAGATCGACTTCAATGCGCAGCTCAGCGGTTTTCTCGGGGAATACCAGTCGCGCGAGGTAGTTACCCTGCGGGTCTTGCTGCCAGTTGATGAAATGCTGCTCGGGCGAGACTTTCAGCGCATACGACAGAATCCGCGTGCGGCTGTGGGCGGCCGGGCGCAGGCGAACGATCTGCGGGCCGAGTTCGACAGCGCGGTCGTAGCGGTAATGCGTAACGTGATGCAATGCGACATGAATCGACACGGCGTGCCTCCTGCGAGCCTAAGCGTATTCGAAAGCGCGCAAGACTTATGCCATGCACAGGCTTGGGCGCTTTCCCGGAATGCTTAAGGCAGTACAGCACCAAAATCGGGCGATGCGGGGAAATGGTTTGGGCTCATTGCACGTAAATGTTGCGAGAGCCCCCCCTAACCCTCTCCCGGAGGGAGAGGGGACTGACCGCGCTGGATGTTGGAGATACGCCGACTTGAAAGTCTTGAGTCGAACTCAGATTTGAAAGGCACAGAGTTCTGCTCCCTTCCCCCTCGCCCCCTTGGGGGCGGTCCGACGTTTCGGGAGGGCTGGGGTGAGGGGGATGGATCTTGCGGCCTGCATAAATCCAACGGCAGAAATGCAAAACGCCAACCCAAAGGTTGGCGTTCTGTTCAGCTAAAAAGCAACTTAGCGCGGTACGACCGGCTTGCGGGTCGGCTTCGGCCCTTTGCCTTTCGCGGCGTCCTTACGTTCCTTGGCCGCCTGCTGGTTGCGGGCGAACGCCGCAGCCTTGGCCTGCTCACGCTTGTCCCACGGATTACCGCCATCACTGGCACGTGGCGGCAAGCCAGTGTGCTGAGTGAGGATCTTGGTGGTCTTCTCTTTGCCTTCCTTCGCCACTTTATGGCTGCCGGCCGGCGTCGAGTTCTTGCGACGGGCGCTCTGGTAGCTGTCGGTGGTCGGCTGGTGCGTCGGGATCAACTGATCCTTGCCCGAACCGATCAGGTCAGCGCGGCCCATGCGAGTCAGCGCTTCACGCAGCATCGGCCAGCCTTTCGGGTCGTGATAACGCAAGAACGCCTTGTGCAGACGACGCTGCTCTTCGCTCTTGACGATGGTCACGGCGTCACTCTTGTAAGTGACTTTGCGCAGCGGGTTCTTGCCCGAGTGGTACATCGCGGTGGCGGTGGCCATCGGCGACGGGTAGAACGCCTGCACCTGGTCAGCGCGGAAGCCATTGCCCTTGAGCCACAAGGCCAGGTTCATCATGTCTTCGTCGGTGGTGCCCGGGTGAGCGGCGATGAAGTACGGAATCAGGTACTGCTCTTTGCCCGCTTCCTTGGTGTACTTCTCGAACATGCGCTTGAACTTGTCATAGCTGCCAATGCCCGGTTTCATCATCTGGTTGAGCGGACCTTCCTCGGTGTGTTCCGGGGCGATCTTCAGGTAACCGCCGACATGGTGGGTCACCAGCTCTTTGACGTACTCCGGCGACTCGACCGCGAGGTCGTAGCGCAGGCCGGAGGCGATCAGGATCTTCTTCACACCCGGCAAGGCACGGGCGCTGCGGTACAGCTGAATCAACGACGAGTGGTCGGTGTTCAGGTTCGGGCAGATGCCCGGGAACACGCAGGACGGCTTGCGGCACGCCGATTCGATTTCCGGCGTCTTGCAGGCGATGCGGTACATGTTCGCGGTCGGGCCGCCGAGGTCGGAGATGACGCCGGTGAAGCCTGGCACCTTGTCGCGGATCTCTTCGATTTCGCGAATGATCGACTCTTCGGAACGGTTCTGGATGATCCGTCCTTCGTGCTCGGTGATCGAGCAGAAGGTGCAGCCACCGAAGCAGCCACGCATGATGTTCACCGAGAAACGGATCATGTCGTAGGCCGGGATTTTTTCCTTGCCGTACGCCGGGTGCGGAACACGGGCGTAAGGCATGCCGAACACGTAGTCCATTTCTTCAGTGGTCATCGGAATCGGCGGCGGGTTGAACCAGACGTCGACTTCGCCATGCTTCTGCACCAGCGCACGGGCGTTGCCCGGGTTGGTTTCCAGGTGCAGCACGCGGTTGGCGTGGGCATACAGAACAGCGTCGCCACGGACCTTTTCAACCGATGGCAGACGAATCACCGTCTTGTCACGGGTCATGCGCGGGCTGGCCAGGATCTGCACGACCTTGGCTTCCTGCGGGTCTTCAACCGGACCTTTTTCCTGCTCGATGGCGCAGGCCTGGGTGTCCTGGGTATTCACGTACGGGTTGATGATCTTGTCGACCTTGCCCGGACGGTCGATACGCGTCGAGTCGACTTCGTACCAGTCTTTCGGCGTATCGCGACGAATGAACGCGGTGCCGCGCACGTCAGTGATGTCTTCGATCTTGTGACCGTAGGACAGGCGCTGGGCGACTTCGACAATCGCGCGCTCGGCATTGCCGTACAACAGAATGTCGGCGCAGGCGTCGATCAGGATCGAGTTACGCACGCGATCCTGCCAGTAATCGTAGTGCGCGATGCGGCGCAGCGAGGCTTCGATGCCGCCGAGGACGATCGGCACGTTTTTGTAGGCTTCCTTGCAACGCTGGCTGTAGACCAGGCTTGCACGATCCGGACGTTTGCCGGCCATACCGCCTGGCGTGTAGGCGTCGTCGGAACGGATCTTTTTGTCGGCGGTGTAGCGGTTGATCATCGAGTCCATGTTGCCGGCCGCGACGCCGAAGAACAGGTTCGGCTCGCCGAGCTTCATGAAGTCGTCTTTCGACTGCCAGTTTGGCTGGGCGATGATCCCGACGCGGAAGCCTTGCGACTCCAGCAGCCGGCCGATGATCGCCATGCCGAACGACGGGTGATCGACGTAGGCATCACCGGTGACGATGATGATGTCGCAGGAATCCCAGCCAAGCTGATCCATCTCCTCCCTGCTCATCGGCAGGAATGGCGCTGGCCCGAAACATTCGGCCCAGTACTTTGGATAGTCAAATAACGGCTTGGCTGCTTGCATGTCGATAACCGGTGTTGGCTTTCATTGAATTTCGCGGGCGCGGAATATAGCACAAATTTTGACCAATTCCGACGGCTGTGGTCGGAAATTGTGCCGACCCCATTCGCGAGCAGGCTCGCTCCCACATTTGAACGCATTCCAAATGTGGGAGCGAGCCTGCTCGCGAAGAGGCCAGATCAGGCGACGACGATTACTCGTCGTCGTCGAAGTTGTAGCTGCCCGGCGCGAGGTTTTCGAAGCGCGTGTACTTGCCGATAAACGCCAGGCGGATAAAGCCGATCGGCCCGTTCCGCTGCTTGCCGATGATGATCTCGGCGATGCCTTTGTGCTCGGTTTCCGGGTGATACACCTCGTCCCGGTACACGAACATGATGACGTCAGCATCCTGCTCGATCGCTCCGGATTCCCGGAGGTCGGAGTTGATTGGCCGTTTGTTCGGTCGTTGCTCGAGGGAACGGTTGAGCTGGGACAGCGCCACCACCGGGCAGTTGAATTCCTTGGCCAGGGCTTTCAGGGAACGCGAAATTTCCGAAATCTCATTGGTCCGGTTGTCGCCGCCGGAACCTGGAATCTGCATCAACTGCAGGTAGTCGATCATGATCAGGCCGATGTCACCATGCTCACGCGCCAGGCGTCGGGTACGCGCACGCATTTCCGACGGGCTGATGCCGGCGGTATCGTCGATGAACAGCTTGCGGTCATTGAGCAGGTTGACCGCCGAGGTCAGGCGCGGCCAGTCGTCATCTTCCAGTTGGCCGGAACGCACTTTGGTCTGGTCGATGCGACCCAGCGAGGAGAGCATACGCATGATCAGCGATTCACCTGGCATCTCGAGGGAATACACCAGCACTGCTTTGTCACTGCGCAGTACGGCGTTTTCCACCAGGTTCATGGCGAAGGTGGTTTTACCCATCGAAGGACGACCGGCGACGATGATCAGGTCGGCTGGTTGCAGGCCGCTGGTTTTCTCGTCGAGGTCGGTGTAACCGGTGGACAGACCAGTGATGGCGTTGTCGGTGTTGAACAAGGTGTCGATGCGGTCGATGGCCTTGGTCAGCAACTCATTCACACCCACCGGGCCGCCGGTTTTCGGGCGGGCCTCGGCAATTGCGAAGATCTGCCGCTCGGCTTCGTCGAGGATTTCCTCGGCGGTGCGACCTTCCGGGTTGAAGGCGCTGTCGGCGATCTCGGTGCTGATGCCGATCAGTTGGCGCAACGTCGCACGCTGGCGGACGATCTGCGCATAGGCCTTGATGTTGGCGACAGACGGCGTGTTTTTCGCCAGTTCGCCAAGGTATCCGAGACCGCCGACTTGCGAGGTCTGACCTTCCTTGTCCAATTGCTCGGCAAGGGTCACGACGTCGATCGGAGAGTTCTGATCGGCCAGTTTGGCGATCGCACGGAAGATCAGGCGGTGGTCATGTCGATAGAAATCGCCGTCGGAGACTTGATCAAGCACGCGTTCCCAGGCGTTGTTGTCCAGCATCAGACCACCGAGTACAGCCTGTTCGGCCTCGATGGAATGCGGCGGCACCTTCAGGGCAGCGGTTTGCAGATCGTATTGCTCGGGAGCGGAGATATCGTTCATGGCCACTTGTGTTGTTTGGAAAAACGGGGAATTCAGAAAGACAAAGGGCACGACCTGTAAACAGGATCGTGCCCGATGTTAACCGTCTGACGGGCAAGCCGCCAGCCGATCAGGTGTTGCTTAAGCTGCTACCACGACAACGCGTACGGTGGCTTCAACTTCGGCGTGCAGGTGCACAGCCACGTCGAATTCACCCACGTTGCGGATGGTGCCGTTCGGCAGACGAACTTCGCTTTTCGCAACTTCAACGCCGGAGGCGGTCAGTGCGTCAGCGATGTCGTGAGTACCGATCGAACCGAACAGCTTGCCTTCGTCGCCAGCGGTGGCAGTGATGGTCACTTCCAGCTCGGCCAGTTGGGCAGCACGGCTTTCAGCCGATGCTTTACGGTCTGCAGCAGCTTTTTCCAGCTCGGCACGACGCTCTTCGAACGCAGCGATGTTCGCTGGGGTCGCGGCGGTAGCTTTGCCGTAAGGCAGCAGGTAGTTACGACCGTAACCGGCCTTAACGTTCACTTTGTCACCCAGGTTGCCCAGGTTGGTGACTTTTTCCAGAAGGATCAGTTGCATGTGAAAATCCTCTTAACTTTTAACCTTCACCGTTCGCGCTGTCGGTGTCTTTCGACACATGACGACCGCGAAAATCAATCAGGCTGTCGACAATGGCCAGGACCACGAGCAACGGATAGATCAGCTGCATGAACAGCAACAACGTGACGTACAACCCCACCAGCCAGAAACCGGCCAGTCGCTTCTGCCCGACCAGCCCGTGAATCAGGGCAAGTCCGGCGAACACCAGCGGTACACTGCACAACGGCGTCAACATGGCCATCTGTGCACCGAGATTCGGGCCCAGAAGCATCAACGCCAGCAGTAACATCGCCGGCCCCAGCGGGATCCGGATGGCGCGAAACTCGCGACCAAAACCACCCGGGTTGTACAACAACGCCTGCCAATGACGCCCGACAATCAGGCTCAGCACGCTGACGATCTGCAACAAAGCCGCAATCAGTCCGGTCAGGACCGGTGCAATCAGGGACGCGAAACGCGCTTGCTCTTCGACCGACAATTGCTTGTAGGTCTCACCGAGAAGCGCCGGCATGACCTTTATAAGGGCCTGCGCGAGCATCTCGATCTGGGCTGCAAACGCTGCCCCGAGCACCACCGAAAACACCACTCCAATCACTACGCTGACCAGCAGCGTACGAACCCAGGACTCACTTGCGCGCAAAACCAACGCAAGCCCCGAAGCCCCCAGCAGCACCAGAAGTGCCCGTGGGTCATCGGCGTATAGCCACCAGATCAACGCTGGCAGCAGCCCCAGAGACAGAACACCCAGGGCGTCCGTCAGTCCGCGCCGCAGCAGCACAAGGCTTGCGGCGGCAGCACCCAACCAATACAACAACGGCAATGTTGCACATCCGGCCACCACGAGAGCGGCCTGCATACGGCCTCGCATGATGAACTCAGCTAAGGCACGCATGCATTCAATCCTTTGCTACTTGTCGACTGCCCGGTCTCAGCGGCCGTGGCTGTCGGTGTAGGCCAGCAGGGCCAGGAAGCGGGCGCGCTTGATAGCGGTGGCCAGCTGACGCTGATAACGAGCTTTGGTACCGGTGATGCGGCTTGGAACGATTTTGCCGGTCTCGGATACGTAGGCTTTCAGAGTGTTGAGATCTTTGTAATCGATCTCTTTCACGTCTTCAGCGGTGAAGCGGCAGAATTTACGACGACGGAAGAAACGTGCCATTTGATAGGCTCCTTAAAAGGTCCGTGGATTACTCGTCAGCGTTATCGCTGTTGTCGCTGTCATCACTATCAGCGCTATCAGCGCCTTCGTGCTCAGGACGGTCGCGACGCTCACGGCGCTCACTGCGGTTTTCTTCAGCCTTGAGCATCTCGGACTGGCCAGTTACGGCTTCGTCGCGACGGATGACCAGGTTACGGATCACTGCATCGTTGTAGCGGAAGTTGTCTTCCAGCTCGGCCAGGGCCTTGCCAGTGCATTCAACGTTCAGCATCACGTAGTGAGCCTTGTGAACATTGTTGATTGCGTAGGCCAGTTGACGACGGCCCCAATCTTCCAGACGGTGGATTTTGCCGCCGTCTTCTTCGATCAGCTTGGTGTAACGCTCAACCATGCCGCCGACTTGCTCGCTTTGATCCGGGTGGACCAAAAAGATGATTTCGTAATGACGCATGAATGCTCCTTACGGGTTGTAGCCTGCCGCTCAAAAACGGTCAGACAAGGAGTGAATGACACTTATGGACTTGCTGGCGCGGGGCACATGCGTGCCTGCCGTCACAGCAAGGGGCGCAATTGTAGAGAAGGGACAGAAGAGGTGCAAGGCAATTGGTGATTATTTGAACAATCACCGAGAGACACCTGTAGGAGCTGCCGAAGGCTGCGATCTTTTGATTCTGTTTTAAAAGACAAGATCAACAGATCGCAGCCTGCGGCAGCTCCTACAGGAGGCTTATTTCTTCGCGGCTGACTTGGCTTTTACGCCGCGCTGACGCTGAGCTTCGAACAGACAGACGCCCGTCGCGACCGAGACGTTAAGGCTGCTGACGCTGCCGGCCATCGGCAGTTTCACCAGGTAGTCGCAGTGTTCGCGGGTCAGGCGACGCATGCCTTTGCCTTCGGCGCCCATGATCAGAATGGTCGGGCCCGTCAGATCCTGGTCGTAGATGCTGACTTCAGCTTCGCCTGCTGTGCCGACAACCCACAGACCGCGCTGCTGCAGTTTTTCCAGGGTGCGGGCGAGGTTAGTCACCGCAACCAATGGAATCACTTCTGCCGCGCCGCAAGCAACCTTACGCACCACCGGGGTCAAGGTCGCGGACTTGTCTTTCGGCACGATTACCGCCAGCGCACCGGCCGCATCGGCCGAACGCAGGCAGGCGCCGAGGTTGTGCGGATCGGTCACGCCGTCGAGCACCAGCAACAGCGGCGCGCCGTCAGTGCGGTCGAGCAACTCGTCGAGCATTGCTTCGCCCCAGACCTGGCTCGGGCTGACTTCCGCAACCACGCCTTGGTGAACGCCTTCAACCCAGGCGTCCATTTCGCGGCGCTCGGCCTGACCGACCTGGATACGATTTTCGTTGGCCAGCTCAACCAGGGTCTGCACGCGCGGATCGTTGCGGCTTTCAGCCAGCCAGATCTGCTTGACGCGTTTCGGGTGGTGACGCAGCAACGCTTCTACCGCGTGAACGCCGTAGATTTTTTCCAACTGACTCATGACTTCGCCTTCGGTTTACGCGCCCCGCCACTTTTGGCTGGAGCAGCACCCGCTTTTGGCGGGCCTTTACGGTGTTTGCTCGGTTTCGCTGGCTTGCCGCCGGAGGCCTTTTCAGGCGCCGACCGCCCGGTCTTTCCCCCAGGCGCCGCTTTACCACCGTTTTTGGCGTCGGAAAGCAGAGCTTTCTTCATTTCACGGCTTTTGCGCAGTTCGGCGTTTTTCGCCACGGCGTCGCTTGGGCGATAGGCTTCGGCAGCCTTTTCCTTGGCCGGACGGCGACCAGCAGTTTTCGCTGGCGCCGCTTCGGCTTTTTCCTTGGCGGCTGGCGCGGCAGTTTCAGCGCCGCGTTTTTTGCGACCGATCGGCGCGCTGATGGTTTTTTCAGCCATCTCGAAGTCGATCTTGCGCTCGTCGAGGTCAACGCGCATCACGCGCACTTCAACGGTATCGCCAAGGCGGAAGCTGCGACCGGTGCGCTCGCCCGCCAAGCGGTGATGCACAGGATCGAAGTGGTAGTAGTCACCCGGCAGCGCGGTGACATGCACCAGGCCTTCGACGTAGATATCGGTCAGCTCGACGAACAGGCCAAAACCGGTCACGGCGGTGATCACACCCGGGAACGATTCGCCCACGCGATCCTTCATGAACTCGCACTTGAGCCAATTCACCACGTCGCGGGTCGCTTCGTCGGCACGGCGCTCGCTCATCGAGCACTGCTCGCCGAGTTGCTCCAGCGCCGCTTCGTCGTACGGATAGATACGCGCTTTCGGAATGGTCATCGCCCCGGCACGGCGAACGTGCGGGGTGTCCTGTTTCGAATGGATCACGCTGCGGATTGCGCGGTGCGTGAGCAGGTCCGGGTAACGACGGATCGGCGAGGTGAAGTGGGTATAGGCTTCGTAATTCAGGCCGAAGTGGCCCTGATTGTCAGCGCTGTACACCGCCTGGCTCAGCGAACGCAGCATCACGGTCTGGATCAGGTGGAAATCCGGGCGATCCTTGATGCTCGCCAGCAGTGCCTGATAATCCTTCGGCGATGGGCCATCCTTGCCTTTATGCAGGGACAGGCCGAGCTCGCCAAGGAAGGCGCGGAGTTTTTCCAGACGCTCCGGCGGCGGGCCATCGTGGACGCGATACAGCGCAGGAATCTCGTGCTTCTTGAGGAATTCAGCGGTGGCGACGTTGGCCGCCAGCATGCATTCTTCGATCAGCTTGTGCGCGTCGTTACGGGTGGTCGGACGGATTTCGGCAATCTTGCGCTCGGTACCGAAGATGATTCGGGTTTCCTGCGTTTCGAAATCGATCGCGCCACGTACGTGACGAGCAGCCAGCAGCACCTTGTACAGCGCATAAAGCTGTTTGAGGTGCGGCAGAACGTCGTTGTACTCACCGCGAAGCTGACGCGCCTCGGTGACTTTAGGCGTTTCCAGCATCGCGCTGACTTTGTTGTAAGTCAGACGAGCGTGGGAATGGATCACCGCTTCATAGAAGCAGTAGTCGGTCATTTCGCCGGACTTGGAGATGGTCATCTCGCAAACCATGGCCAGACGATCGACGTGCGGGTTCAGCGAGCACAGGCCGTTGGACAGTTGCTCAGGCAGCATCGGCACTACACGCTCGGGGAAGTACACCGAGTTACCGCGCACTTGCGCTTCGTTGTCCAGCGCCGAACCGATCTTCACGTAGCTGGAAACGTCGGCAATCGCCACGTACAACTTCCAGCCGCCGGAGAACAGGCGCAGCTTGCCCGGTTTGGCTTCGCAATAAACAGCATCGTCGAAGTCGCGAGCATCTTCGCCGTCGATGGTGACGAACGGCAGATGGCGCAGATCGACGCGCTTCTCTTTGTCTTTCTCTTCGACTTCCGGCTTGAGCTTGGCCGCTTCTTTCAGCACGGCTTCAGGCCAAACGTGCGGAATGTCGTAGGTGCGCAGGGCAACATCGATTTCCATGCCCGGCGCCATGTAGTTGCCGACCACTTCGACGATATCGCCTTGCGGTTGGAAACGCGGCGTCGGCCAGTGGGTGATTTTCACTTCGACGAACTGACCGATCTGCGCGTTGGCATTGCGCCCCGGGGTGACCAGCACTTCTTGCTGGATCTTCGGGTTGTCAGCGACGACAAAACCGATGCCGCCTTCTTCAAAGTAGCGACCGACGATGGTTTCGTGTGCACGCGACACGACTTCGACGATCACGCCTTCGCGACGACCGCGACGGTCGAGACCGGAAACACGGGCAAGCGCACGGTCACCGTCGAACACCAGGCGCATTTGCGCCGGGCTCATGAACAGGTCATCGCTGCCGTCGTCCGGCACCAGGAAGCCGAAACCGTCGCGGTGACCGCTGATGCGACCGAGGATCAGGTCGAGCTTGTCGACCGGCGCATACGTGCCACGACGGGTGTAGATCAGTTGAGCGTCGCGCTCCATGGCGCGCAGGCGGCGGCGCAGGGCTTCGATCTGGTCTTCTGTGGTCAGACCAAATTCTTCAACCAGTTGCTCACGGGCAGCAGGCGAACCCCGATCGGCGAGATGCGCCAAGATCAGTTCGCGGCTAGGAATAGGGTTTTCATATTTTTCCGCTTCACGAGCGGCCTCGGGATCGAGGGACTGCCAATCGGCCATTAGAGAGTTTTCACCTTGTCTATATGCGGGTTAGTTTGGCATAGGCGCCATGAAACGGGAAATTTCCGACTATATAAGGCCCAACAGAGGCCCTGTATCGACACTGAGAAGCCGTTTTGAACACCGCCGGTAAAAAAAATCATGTTTTTTGCTGACAGGGGTTTACAGTTAAAAAGACGCTCCGTATAGTGCGCGCCATCGACGACGTACAAGCGTTGCCGATACTGCCCAGATGGTGAAATTGGTAGACACGCCAGCTTCAGGTGCTGGTGACCTTACGGTCGTGGAAGTTCGAGTCTTCTTCTGGGCACCAATTTCGAGTTTGAGACTAGATCAGTTTCAAGACTCACACAAAAACCCGCGAAAGCGGGTTTTTTGCATTCTAAGCCCGGGTTTTCTTAAAACCGATTTATTAAAATTAAATCAGGGGTTTACAGATCAAAAGGCGCTCCGTATAGTGCGCCACATCAACAGCGGCAACGCTCGCGATGATTGCCCAGATGGTGAAATTGGTAGACACGCCAGCTTCAGGTGCTGGTGACCTTACGGTCGTGGAAGTTCGAGTCTTCTTCTGGGCACCAATTCAAATTCAAGGTTACGACCCTGGATTTCACAAAAACCCGCGAAAGCGGGTTTTTGCGTTTCTGCCCTCCCGAAACCCTGATATCTCCATGCAGGAGCTGCCGAAGGCTGCGATCTTTTGATCTTGTTTTTCCAAAGAGCAAGATCAAAAGATCGCAGCCTTCGGCAGCTCCTACGGTTCAACACAGACGCCGTATCAGAGCTGGCAGCCTCTCGCAAGGCGCACTTGAGAAACAATATCGTTTATCATTGTTGCAAGTTTTTGCAATGCGACAGTGAGGAACCCTGCGAATGACGTTTCGAAATACCCTGCGCCGAGGCCTGACCTTCACCCTCCTCGGCCTGGCGCTCGCCACTCCCCTCACCCAGGCTGCCGATGCGGTTTCCCTGACTCTCTACAACGGCCAGCACAAGGAAGTCGGCGACGCGATCGCCAAAGCCTTTGAAGCCAAGACCGGCATTCACGTCAATGTCCGCAAAGGCAGCAGCAATCAGCTCGCCAGCCAGGTCATCGAAGAAGGCGGGCGCTCCCCCGCCGACGTGATCTACACAGAAGAATCGCCGCCGCTGAACAACCTTGGCGAACTGGGCCTGCTGGCCAAAACCGATGACGCCACCCTGGCGGTTTTGCCGGAAAAATACGTCGCCGGTAACGGCACCTGGATCGGCGTGACGGCGCGCGTTCGCGTGGTCGCCTATAACCCGAAACTGGTCGACGAAAAAGACCTGCCAAAATCGGTGATGGAATTTTCCGACCCGAAATGGCAAGGCAAAGTCGGCTTCGTACCGACCAGCGGCGCCTTTCAGGAACAAGCCGTGGCGATCATTAAAATGCACGGCCGCGACGCCGCCGAAGAATGGCTGACCGGCCTGCGCGCATTCGGCAAGACCTACAGCAACAACATGGTCGCCCTCAAAGCTGTGGAAAACGGCGAAGTCGCCACCGTGCTGGTGAACAACTACTACTGGTTCGCCCTGCAACGCGAGAAAGGCAAACTCGACTCCAAGCTGCACTACTTCAGCGGCGGCGACGTCGGCGGCTTGATCACCGTGTCCAGCGCGGCCGTGCTGAAATCCAGCAAGCATCCAAAAGAAGCCCAGCAATTCCTCGCCTACATGGCCAGCGAAGAAGGCCAGCGCGTAATCACCCAGACCACCGCCGAATACCCGCTGCACAAAGGCATGGAATCGGATCGCGGGCTCAAGCCGTTCAGCGAGCTGGAAGCGCCGAACGTAACACCGGCCGATCTGGGCAATGCCGAAGAAGCGCTGGAGCTGGAACGTGAAGTTGGCTTGAACTGATGACTGCATCGTTATCCGCCCCCGCCGCGCGCGGGGGTTATGTGCCAAAGCGCAAGCGGCCATCGATCTGGCTGGTACTGCCGGTGTTGCTGCTGGTGGTCATGAGCCTGTTGCCGCTGGCGTACGTCGGACTCAAAGCCTGGCAGGCCGGCTGGGCCGAGGCACTGCATTTGTTGTGGCGCCCGTATGTGTTCGGACTGCTGCGCAACACTTTGGCATTGATGGTCGGCGTGACGCTCACTTGCGGCGTGATCGGCCTGTCGCTGGCCTGGCTGCTGGAACGCAGCAATCTGCCGGGCCGACGCTTGTGGGGCGTGATCCTCTGCCTGCCGTTCGCGGTGCCGGCGTTTGTCAGCAGTTTCACCTGGGTATCGCTGAGCGCGCAGTTCGAAGGGCTTGGCGGCGCGATTCTGGTGATGAGCCTGTCGAAATATCCGCTGATCTTTCTGCCAGTGGCGGCCACCCTGCGTAATCTTGATCCGTCCCTTGAAGAGTCGGCGCGCACGCTGGGGCAGAATCGTTGGGGGGTGTTTTTTCGCGTCACCCTGCCGCTGCTCTGGCCGTCGCTCTTGGCCGGCTCGCTGCTGATTGCCTTGCACATGCTGGTGGAGTTCGGCGCGTTGTCGATCATCGGCCTGCAAACTTTCACAACTGCCATCTACCAACAATTCGAACTGGAATTCAGTAACGCCAACGCGGCGATGCTTTCGGCCGTTTTGCTGGCGTTGTGTCTGCTGTTGTTGTGGCTGGAATTACGCGTGCGCGGCAAGGGTCGGCATGTGCGCACCGGTCAAGGCGCAGCGCGTCAGGCCGAGCAAGTTCGACTGGGGCCATGGGCCACGGTCGGTCAGTTGTATTGCCTGATACTGGCGATTGTTGGCAGCGGGATTCCGCTGGGGATGCTGGCGTACTGGCTAGCGGTCGGCTCATCGGCGGCATTCCCGGTGGCGGCGATCACTGAGGCTTTGCTGTCGTCGCTGGCGTTGTCGCTCGGCGGCGCCGCGTTGTGCCTGGTACTGGCGGTGCCGGTCGGGTTGTTGGTGGTGCGTTACAAAGGCCAACTGGCGATCTGGGCCGAACGCCTGCCTTATCTGCTGCATGCGCTGCCAGGGTTGGTGATTGCGTTGACGCTGGTGTATTTCGCCCTGCATTACGTGCCGGCGCTGTACCAGACTTCGGGTTTGTTGTTGATCGCCTACGCGTTGTTGTTTTTGCCGCTGGCACAGGCGCCGATCCGCACGGCCCTGAACAAGGCTGCGCCGCAGCTGGAAGAGGCTGCGCGAACACTGGGCGCTTCGTCGTTCACGGCGTTTTGCCGAGTGACGCTGCCGATCATCTTCCCGGCATTGGGCGCCGCGTTTGCGCTGGTGTTTCTCGATGCAATGAAGGAACTGACGGCGACGTTGCTATTGAGCCCGACCGGGCTGAATACGCTGGCGACCGAAGTGTGGGCGCATACCGCGAATGTCGAGTTTGCGGCGGCGGCGCCTTATGCGGCGTTGTTGATATTGGTGTCCGGATTGCCTGTATATCTGCTGACGACCCGGATGTATCTGAGCCGCTAAAAGATCGCAGCCTGCGGCAGCTCCTACAGGAGATCAATGTAGGAGCTGCCGAAGGCTGCGATCTTTTGATGTTAAGCCCTGAACTGCCCCAAGCTCGCCTTCAGCTGCGCCGCCAGACCATCCAGCACCTTGCCGCTCGCCGTGGTCTCCACCACCGCCTGCGCGGCTTTCTCGGCCTGTGCATGAATGGTCTCGACCCGCCCGCGCACAGCCTGTGCACCCTGCGCCTGATGCGCCGCCGCTTGCGTTGCCAGACCAATCGCTGCATGCACCTGCTCGACCGACACCTGCACCGACTGCTGCAACCGCGCACTGTCGCGCAACACCAGCAAACCTTCGCTGGCCTGACGCCCGGCCTGACCAATCGCCTCGACCGCCTCACGCGCGCCCTGCTGCAACGCGACGATGTGCGCCTGAATATCGCCGGTGGAGCTTTGTGTCTTGCTCGCCAGCGCCCGGACTTCGTCGGCCACCACCGCAAAACCCCGCCCGGTTTCACCGGCACGCGCCGCCTCGATCGCCGCGTTCAAGGCGAGCAAGTTGGTCTGCTCGGCAATCCCGTGAATCACCGTCAGCACCACTTCAATCTGTTCACTCTGCTGCGCCAGACGCTCGATCACCTTGGCTCCGGTATCGACCTGCCCGGCCAGCGCTTCGATCAAATTGCCAACTTTGGCCGAGGTGCGGGTGTTTTCGTCAGTGGCCTGACGGATATCCACCACCTGCTTCAGCGCCGCCTGCATCGCGTGGCTTTCCGACTGCGCCTCATCGGCCATTTGCGACAGTGCGCGCAGACTTTCCGCCACTTCATCACGCTGCATGCCGGCGGCCGCATCGGCGCCAGCATTGCGCAAGGTCATTGCGCCAATCTCGACACCGGTTCGCTGCGCAACATCGCCCGCCTCGCGCACGATCGGCTGCAACTTATCCACAAAGCGATTGACCGCCGAAGCCATGTCACCGATTTCGTCTTTGCTGTTGATCTGTACACGCTTGGTCAGGTCGCCCTCGCCCGCCGCCAGATCGTCCATGGCCGCGTTGAGCATTTTCAATCGGTTGACCACGCGATGGCCGAGCACCACGGCCAGTAACAGCAACACGCCGCAACCCACCAGCGCCAGGCCCATACCGATTCGCCAGCGCAGGGTCGCGGCGGCTTCCTGAACGGTATTGGCGGTGTTGGATTTCATCTCGACCGCGGTGGCTTGCGCCGACTGCAGGCGCGCCTGCATTGCTTTGGCGCTGTCCGCCGCCGCCCCTTGCAGGCTCGCGCCGACCAGTTGATCGCTGCTGGCGATCAACGCCGAGAAGCGTTTATCCAGCGCCGCCAGATCGGTGTCCACCGAGGCCGTGGAAACCCCCATCAGCACCTTGCCGATTTCCACACCATTGGGATTGATCGAGGCTTCGAGGTAGTAGACCGACGGATCGTGTTTCGCCGCATCCAGCACTTTATCCAGCGCACGCTCGCCCTGACCTTTTTCCAGCAAGGCCTTGTTGATCGGGTTTTCGCGGTTGAGATAACGGGTCAGGTGCTGACCGGTGGCGTCGTCATACACCACGAACAGCACGTTGGGATTACGCTGGGCGCGCCGGGCGAACTCGGACAGGGTCGGTACGTCACTGTCCCACATCGCGCGCGGGGCAACGGAGGCGAGTAATTGGGCCATGTCATTGGCCGAATCTTTCAGGTCCTTTTCCAGGGTCGCACGCAGTTGTACCTGCTCGTCCTTCAGACGCGTGGATAAACCCGCAGTCAGACGCTGACGGGTACTGCTCGAGAGGTTGTCCAGGCTCGACGTGACTTCGCGTCCGGCCTGCTCCAGTTCGCCGGAGAGTTTCTGACTGTCGGCACCGAGGCGCACGGCCAAATCAGCTTCCAGCGCAGTGACAGTGCTCCGCGTCAGGGCGACGGCGACCAGCACTTGCACCAAAAGGGCGATACCAAGGGTAACGAATACCGGGCGCAACAAACGGCTTTGTAACAGTGAGAGAACGGCCGACACTGTGAATACCTCTACTTCTGACGCCATTAATTTGATGGCACTCTTGTAGGAAGATTCACAGCAAAGGTCATGCCGTCCAACAGGCATAAACGACAAAGGCCCCGATCAAGGGGCCTTTGTTTTTTTACATCAACAACTTATCAAGCAAACGGATGACGCAGAACGATGGTTTCGTTGCGGTCCGGGCCCGTCGAAATAATGTCGATCGGCGCGCCGATCAACTCTTCAACGCGCTTGATGTAGGCACGAGCGTTGGCTGGCAGCTCTTCCAGGGTCTTGGCGCCCACGGTCGATTCGGTCCAGCCCGGCACTTCTTCGTACACAGGCTGCAGGCCTACGTAGCTGTCAGCATCGGTCGGGGCAACGGCGTTGCCTTGCGCGTCTTTGTAACCGACGCAGATGTTGATGGTTTCCAGGCCGTCGAGGACGTCCAGCTTGGTCAGGCAGATGCCCGAGATGCTGTTCACATCGATCGCGCGACGCAGGATTACGGCGTCGAACCAGCCGCAACGACGGGCACGGCCGGTGGTAGCGCCGAACTCGTGACCTTGCTTGGCCAGGTGTGCACCAACTTCGTCGAACAGCTCAGTCGGGAATGGACCGGAACCGACGCGAGTGGTGTAAGCCTTGGTGATGCCCAGGATGTAATCGAGGAACATCGGGCCAACGCCCGAACCGGTCGCCACGCCACCTGCGGTGGTGTTGGAGCTGGTCACGTACGGGTAGGTGCCGTGGTCGATGTCGAGCAACGAACCCTGGGCGCCTTCGAACATGATGTCTTTGCCGGCGCGACGCAGGTCGTGCAGCTCAGCGGTGACGTCGAGCATCAGCGGCTTCAGCAGCTCAGCGTATTCCTTGCACTCGGCGAGGGTTTTTTCGAACTCGATAGCCGGCTCTTTGTAGTAACCGACCAGCATGAAGTTGTGGTAATCCACCAGTTCACGCAGCTTGTCTTCGAAGCGCGGCATGTTCAGCAGATCGCCAACACGCAGGCCACGACGTGCAACCTTGTCTTCGTAAGCTGGGCCGATGCCGCGACCGGTGGTGCCGATCTTCAACTCGCCACGGGCCTTTTCACGGGCCTGGTCCAGCGCCACGTGGAAGGACAGGATCAGCGGGCAGGACGGGCTGATACGCAGGCGCTCACGCACCGGTACGCCTTTCTCTTCCAGCTTGGTGATCTCGCGCAGCAGGGCGTCAGGTGCAACCACCACGCCGTTGCCGATCAGGCACTGCACGCCTTCGCGCAGCACGCCCGACGGGATCAGGTGCAAGACGGTTTTTTCGCCGTCGATCACCAGCGTGTGACCAGCGTTGTGGCCACCCTGGTAGCGCACTACGGCGGCAGCATGTTCGGTCAGCAGATCAACGATCTTGCCTTTGCCCTCATCACCCCATTGGGTGCCCAGGACTACGACATTCTTACCCATAACACTTGTCCTCATTCGCGCAAACTTGGTGCCGGCGATGGCCGGCAGGAAAACTCAAGAAGCCAGTGGCGATACTTGCCAAAGCCCGTTCTGCTGAATCAATTGCCGGTCGCAGTCCGCATCACGGGCGGCGGCCAAAGGTTGTCCAGGCAACGCCTGAACGACACGCTGACCCTCACTGCGCAACTGGCAAACCTGCTGCCAGAGTGCCGCATCCGTACTGTCAGGCATCCAGATACCGCCAGACGGTAGCTCGATCTCAGCACGCCCCAGGGTCACCAGGGTTTTCAAATCGGTGGAGAAGCCTGTCGCCGGACGCGCGCGACCGAAGTCCGCGCCGATGTCGTCATAACGACCGCCCTGAGCGATGGACTGGCCAACGCCCGGTACGAACACCGCGAACACCACACCGGTGTGGTAGTGGTAGCCGCGCAATTCGCCCAGATCAAAATACAGCGGCAGCTGCGGGAAGCGCGCCGACAGACGCTCGGCGATCGCCAGCAAATCTTCGAGTGCCGCCAAAACCGGCGCCGGCGCATTGGCCAGACGCTCGCGCGCAGCGCTCAACACTTCACGGCCACCGCACAGGTCAACCAGCGCACGCAGCATGCCGGACAGATCGGCCGGCAAGCCTTCGGTCAAGGTAATGACCTCGTCGATGGCCTTGCGTTGCAACGCATCGAACAACTGCTGCTCGACTTCACCGGACAGACCGGCGGCACGCGCCAGACCACGGTAGATGCCGACATGCCCAAGGTCCATGTGCACATCCGGCACATCGGCCAGTTGCAGCATGGCCAGCATCAGGCTGATCACTTCAACGTCGCTGCTCGGGCTGGCGTCGCCATATAACTCGGCGCCCAACTGGATCGGGCTGCGCGAGGACGACAAGGCACGCGGCTGGGCATGTAGCACGCTACCGGCATAGCACAGACGGCTCGGGCCTTCGCGACGCAGGGTGTGCGCATCGATGCGCGCCACTTGCGGCGTGATGTCGGCACGGAAACCCATCTGCCGGCCCGATTGCGGGTCGATGACCTTGAAGGTACGCAGATCCAGGTCCTGGCCCGCGCCGGTCAGCAGGGATTCCAGGTACTCGATATGGGGAGTCACGACAAACTCGTAACCCCAGCTCTGGAACAGATCCAACACCTGACGACGCGCGACTTCAATGCGCGCCGCTTCCGGTGGCAGTACTTCTTCGATGCCATCTGGCAGCAGCCAGCGGTCTACCGTTGCCATTACGCCATTCCCCTTTGATCCGGGCGGCCAGCCTGCGGGCGAGCCTTGAGTGAAGCAGAAAATGACCGACCCGTTCAAAACGCACGCGCATGAACGACGCGGCGAAAGGCCTGTTACCGGCTTCGCCCATCACTTTCCTCGAAATACTCTCGGGCCATTCAACCCGATGCCTGCAACAAAAAACAGCAATCAAACGTGCAGACGCAAAAAAGCCGGGAATTTCCCGGCTGCCGCATCATACACACGTTTTCCCAAAGGATCACCCCGCCCGAGGTTTTAGCCGCCGGGCGGAATGATTCAGGTCAACGTCGTATCAAGGCTTGGACTTTTCCAGGTAACGGAAGAAGTCGCTGCTTGGGTCGAGGACCAGGACGTCGGATTTGTTCGCGAAGCTTTCACGGTAGGCGCGCAGGCTACGGTAGAAACCGTAGAACTCCTGATCCTGACCATAAGCCTTGGAGTAGATCGCAGCGGCCTGGGCATCACCATCACCGCGAACCTCTTCGGATTCACGATAGGCTTCAGCCAGCAACACGCGGCGTTGACGGTCGGCGTCGGCACGGATGCCTTCAGCCAGCTCGTTACCCTTGGCGCGGTGCTCGCGAGCTTCACGCTCACGCTCGGTGCTCATACGTTCGAACACGCTGCGGTTCACTTCTTTCGGCAGATCAATGGCCTTGACCCGGACATCGACGACTTCGATACCCAGCTCTTTTTCCGCCATCTTGTTCAGCGACGCGGTGATGTCAGCCATCAGCGCATCACGCTCACCCGACACCACTTCGTGCAGGGTGCGCTTGCCGAACTGGTCACGCAGGCCGGATTCCAGACGACGGGACAGACGCTCGTCGGCGATTTGCTTGAGGCCGGAAGTCGCGGTGTAGAAGCGCTCGGCATCTTTCACGCGCCACTTGGCGTAGGCATCGACCATCACGGCTTTCTTTTCCAGGGTCAGGAAGCGCTGCGTCGGTGCATCAAGCGTCATCAGACGTGCGTCGAATTTACGCACCTGGTTAACGTAAGGCACTTTCACATGCAAGCCTGGCTGAACATCGGCCTGAACCACACGACCGAATTGCAGCAGCACCGCACGCTCGGTCTGAGCGACGATGTAGAAGCAGTTCCAGCCGACCAATACCACAACGACGCCAACGATCAGGGCGATCAGCGATTTATTGCTCATCAGCGGGTCTCCCTTGTGCGCGACTGCGGCAGGTCAGTGACGTGCGGCGTGACATCCGTGTTGTTGCCGGCGGCGGCCGAACCGGTCACAGGCCCACTGTTACCTGGATTGTTCTGAATCATTTTGTCCAACGGCAAGTACAACAGGTTGCTCTGGCCGTTCTTGTTGCCGGTCACGAGTACTTTGCTGGTGTTGCTGAAGACTTCCTGCATGGTGTCGAGGTACAGACGCTGGCGGGTCACTTCGGGTGCCTTGCGATACTCGGCGACCAGTTTGGTGAAGCGGTCGGCCTCACCCTTGGCGCGCGAGACCGTTTCGTCACGGTAGCCGTTGGCATCTTCGAGGATGCGCTGGGCCTGACCACGGGCTTCCGGCACGACGCCGTTGGCGTAGGTTTCAGCCTGGTTGCGCGAACGCTGCTCGTCTTCACGGGCGCGGATCACGTCATCGAAGGCTTCCTGTACTTCACGCGGTGCGGCTGCGCTCTGTACGTTGACCTGAGTGACGGTGATACCGGTGCGATAGGTATCGAGGAAACGTTGCAGACGCTCCTTGATTTCGCTGGCCATCAATTCACGACCTTCGGTCAGCACCTGGTCCATGGCGGTAGAACCCACCACGTGGCGCAGGGCGCTGTCGGTCGCATGCTGCAGGCTGATTTCCGGCTGATCGACGTTCAGCACGAAATCCTGCAGGTTGCTGATCTTGTACTGCACGGTCAGCGGCACTTCGACGATGTTCTCGTCTTCGGTCAGCATCTGGCCCTGCTTGGTGTACGCACGCTCACGCGTTACGTTTTCCATGTACTTCTTGTCGATCGGCGGGAAGTAGATGTTCAGACCCGGGCCGACAGTCTCATAGTACTTGCCGAAGCGCAGCACCACGGCTTGCTCCTGCTCGTCGACCACGTAGACCGCGCTGTACAGCCAGACGGCCGCCAGCACGACGAGGCCGATGCCGAGCAGACCGCCGAAGCCGCCACTGCTCTTGCCCGAACCACCGCCGTCATCACCACGTTTCTTACCACCACCGAACAACCCGTTCAGGCTTTCCTGCAGCTTTCGGAAGGCCTCGTCGAGATCTGGTGGCCCCTTGCGGTCGCCGTTATTGCGGCGTTTGCCACCCCAAGGATCCTGATTATTCGAGTTGCCACCCGGCTCATTCCAAGCCATAGCGCTCTCCATCTGATAAAGCAAAGACGCACCCACGGCGCGCCGACCAATGCTACAGAATGCCTGCCGTTACGGCACAACCGCTTTTTCAGGCTTTTATTGCAAAGTGTGTTGCTCGATGAATTCCATCGGCTGCAATCCTTCGCGGCTTACCAGTCGATTCAACTCGACACGGGGCAAACGAACGGCCAGCAAACTGATGCCTTCTTCGTCGTGTTCTTCTTTCTGCACCGCACCGAGTTCGAAGAACTGCGCACGCAGTCGGGCGAATCGTTGCGGCAAGCGCAAGGTACCGATGAATAAATCACTGCCAAGTAACTCGGCAATCGCTTGTTCAAGCAGCTCCAGACCCGAACCATCACGCGCCGACAGCCAGACCCGCTGGGGCTTGCCGTTTTCGTCGCGCTGGATTTGTGGCTCAACGCCTTCAAGCAAATCGAGTTTGTTATAGACCTCGAGGATCGGCAAGTCCTGGGCGCCAATCTCGCCCAGCACCACCATCACCTGTTCAATCTGCAACATGCGATCCGGTTCGGCCGCATCGATCACGTGCAACAGCAGGTCGGAATTGCTCGACTCTTCGAGCGTAGACCGAAATGCCTCGACCAGCTTGTGCGGCAAGTGCCGAATGAATCCCACCGTGTCGGCCAGGACAATCGGCCCCAGGTCGTCAATATCAAGACGGCGCAGGGTCGGGTCGAGCGTGGCGAACAACTGGTCAGCCGCGTACACGTCGGACTTCGTCACGTTGTTGAAGAGTGTGGATTTACCGGCGTTGGTATAGCCCACCAGAGACACGGTAGGGATATCCGCACGGGAGCGGCCACGTCGCGATTGCTCGCGCTGGCTGCGCACTTTCTCCAGTCGGCCCTTGATCTGACGCAGACGCACGCGCAGCAAACGGCGGTCGGTTTCGAGCTGGGTTTCACCCGGGCCGCGCATACCGATACCACCACCCTGACGCTCAAGGTGAGTCCAGCCACGAACCAGCCGCGTGCTCATGTGGTCAAGCTGGGCCAGTTCTACCTGGAGCTTGCCTTCATGGGTACGGGCGCGCTGGGCGAAAATATCGAGAATCAGACCGGTACGGTCGATCACGCGACACTCGAAAACACGTTCGAGGTTACGTTCCTGACTGGGCGTGAGGATGTGATTGAAAATCACCAGATCGGCTTCTTCGGCTTTGACCAGGTCGCGCAACTCCTCGACCTTGCCGCTGCCAATCAGGAACTTGGCGGTAGGCCGATGACGCGGCACGTTAAAAAACGCAACGGTCTCGGCGCCCGCCGAATTAGCCAGTTCCTGAAACTCCTGCGGATCTTCGCGCGCCTCAGGGTCCTGTCCATCCAAGTGAACGAGGATGACCCGTTCACCACCACCGTGGCGCTCAAAGAACAAAGGAGACTCCTATCAGGCGTTACCTGGCTCAGCGTCACCCGCTTCGGATTCGGTTGCGCTAGGCAGACGAATTGGACGCACTGGCACTACTGTCGAGATAGCGTGTTTGTAAACCATCTGGCTTACGGTGTTTTTCAGCAGGATCACGAATTGGTCGAACGACTCGATCGTGCCTTGCAGTTTGATACCGTTGACCAGGTAGATGGAAACCCCAACTTTCTCTTTACGTAAAGTATTCAAGTAAGGGTCTTGTAGCGAATGCCCTTTTGACATGTGCCGCACTCCTTTAAGGATTCAATAATAAAAAATAGGTAATTCAGATGGCTTTAGCCGCCACACCCCCAAGGATAGACGGCAATTGCAAGGACTCAGCTCAATATGGAGATGGTCCCAAGGTATTTCAAGGCGCGTGGCAGATTGTCGCAATCAAGACTGTCCAGCCAGTGTAAATCTTCCCAGCTGCGCAGCCAGGTGAACTGGCGTTTGGCCAACTGACGCGTGGCAATGATGCCGCGTTCCTGCATTTCAGCTAACGACAGCGTGCCATCCAGGTAATCCCAGACTTGGCGGTAGCCTACCGCACGTATAGACGGCAACCCCGAATGCAGGTCACTTCTTTTACGCAGGGCTACGACCTCGTCGATGAATCCCTGTTCCAACATATTTGTGAATCTTTGTTTAATGCGCTCGTGCAGTACCTGCCGATTTGCCGGAGCAATGGCCAAGTTCGCGACAGTATAGGGCAATTGTTGCAGTCCCGAAGCGGCTGCTTCAGTACTTTGCGCAGATTGTTGCTGGCGCAGGGCAGTCATGCTCTGACCGCTGACTCGATAAACTTCCAGCGCGCGACTCAAGCGTTGCGGATCGTTCGGGTGAATCCGCGCCGCCGACACCGGGTCGATGACCGCCAATTGATCGTGCAAGGCCTGCCAGCCAAGGCGTGCAGCTTCTTCTTCGATCTGCGCGCGGATCTCCGGATCGGCCGCTGGCATATCCGCCAGGCCTTCGACCAAAGCCTTGTAATAGAGCATTGTGCCGCCGACCAGCAGCGGAATTTTTCCGCGCGCGGTGATTTCAGCCATGGCCTGCAAGGCATCGCGACGGAAATCCGCAGCCGAATAGGCTTCGGCCGGATCGAGAATATCGATCAGACGGTGCGGAAATTCGGCCAGCAGTTCTTTCGAAGGCTTGGCGGTGCCGATGTCCATGCCGCGATAGACCAGCGCCGAATCGACACTGATCAGCTCGCAGGGCAGCACTTTGGTCAGTTCGATGGCCAGGTCGGTCTTGCCCGCAGCGGTCGGGCCCATCAGGAAAATCGCTGGAGGGAGCTGGTTCATCAACGACCGCGCAGGAACAGTTTGTCGAGATCGTCCAGGCCCAGTTGGGTCCAGGTCGGTCGGCCATGGTTGCATTGACCGCTGCGCTCGGTGTTTTCCATGTCACGCAGCAGGCCGTTCATTTCCGGCAGGGCCAAGCGCCGGTTGGCGCGGATCGCGCCGTGGCAGGCCATGGTGCCGAGCAATTCGTTGAGGTGCGCTTGAATGCGGTCGCTGGTGCCGTATTCCATCAGGTCCGACAGCACGTCGCCGACCAGACGGTTGGCTTCAGCCTGCTTCAACAAGGCCGGAATCTGACGGATCGCCAAGGTCTCCGGACCCAGACGCTGCAATTCGAAGCCCAGGCGCTGGAACCATGCCGCGTGCTCTTCAGCACAATCGGCTTCGCGCTGACTGACCGCCAGCGACTCCGGCACCAGCAACGGCTGGCCGCTCAAGCCTTCGCTGGCCATGGCGATTTTCAGGCGTTCGTACATGATCCGCTCGTGGGCGGCATGCATGTCCACCAGCACCAGGCCTTGGGCATTCTCGGACAGAATGTAGATGCCCTTGAGCTGCGCCAGTGCGTAACCGAGCGGGGGAATGTCTTCCTGCCCGGCCGGCAGCGCATTGGCATTGGCCTCAGGCAGCGGTGCGAAAAACTCGCGATACGCAGCCTGAGCCTCGGCAGCCGGCGGCATCGCCGATTGCGGACGCGGTGTGTATTGATACTGATAAGCGCCACCGGCACTGGCGCCGGACGTGGTATTGAACGCCGGTTGCGCCTGCGGCTGTTCCAGCAAAGCGTTGGCCGCCAGACGCATTTCACCTTGCGGACCGAATTCACCGGCATCAAGGCCGGTCGGGCGGACGATGGCAGTGGTCACCGAGCCGGCCAACTGATCTTCCGGACGCACATCGCCCAATGCGCGGTGCAGCGTGCCGTAAAGGAAGTCATGCACCATGCGCCCGTCACGGAAGCGCACTTCGTGTTTGGTCGGATGCACGTTGACGTCGACGGCTGCCGGATCCACTTCAAAAAACAGCGCAAAGGTCGGATGACGACCGTTGAACAGCACGTCGCGATAGGCCTGACGCACGGCGTGAGCGACCAGTTTGTCGCGCACCGCCCGGCCATTCACGAAGAAATACTGCAAATCCGCCTGGCTGCGGTTGAAGGTCGGCAAACCGACCCAGCCCCACAGGTGCAAACCGTTGCGCTCGATCTCGATCGGCAACGCCTGCTCGAGGAAACCCGAACCGCAAATCGCCGCCACACGCCGGGCGCGGGCCGCATCATCGTGGGCCTCGTGCAGGCTGAGGATGGTTTTGCCGTTGTGGCGCAGATGGAACGCGACGTCGAAACGCGCCAGCGCCAGACGTTTGATCACTTCTTGCAGGTGATCGAATTCGGTTTTTTCGGTCTTGAGGAATTTGCGCCGCGCCGGGGTGTTGAAGAACAGGTCGCGAACTTCCACCGAGGTGCCGACCGGGTGCGCCGCCGGTTGTACCCGAGGTGCCATGTCGCGGCCTTCGGTTTCAACTTGCCAGGCCTGATCGGCATCGCGGGTGCGCGAGGTCAGGGTCAGGCGCGCCACAGAACTGATCGACGCCAGTGCCTCACCGCGAAAACCGAGGCTCATCACCTGCTCAAGATCTTCGAGGTTGCGGATCTTGCTGGTGGCGTGACGGGCCAGCGCCAGCGGCAGGTCATCGGCGGAAATACCGCTGCCATCGTCGCGTACGCGCAGCAGCTTGACGCCGCCCTGCTCAACGTCGACATCGATACGCTTGGCACCGGAGTCGAGGCTGTTTTCCAGCAACTCCTTGATCACCGAGGCCGGGCGTTCGACCACCTCACCGGCGGCGATCTGGTTCGCCAGCCGTGGGCTGAGCAGTTCGATGCGCGCGGCAGCGTTCAGCACTTCGTTCATTCTTTGGACGCCAGTTCGGTGCCAGGAATGGTCAGGTGCTGGCCGACTTTCAACTCATCGCTTTTCAGGTTGTTCGCGCTGCGCAATGTGGCGGGCGACACCTGATAGCGCACGCCGATCATCGCCAGCGTTTCACCCGGGCCGACACGGTGATCGCGCGGGCCTTGGGCGATCTTGCCGGAATCACGCAGCCAGGCAATGTAGGTGCCCGGTGGCGGATTCTGCTGGAAGAACTGACGCACGCCGCTGCTGATCGAACGCGCCAGCGCTTGCTGGTGGCTCGATGCCGAGAGCTTGTTGGCTTCGTTGGCGTTGGAGATGAACCCGGTTTCGACCAGGATCGACGGAATATCCGGCGACTTCAGCACCATGAACCCGGCCTGTTCCACGCGCTGTTTGTGCAGCGGCGTAACGCGACCGATGTTGGTCAGGACTTTCTGGCCGACGTTGAGGCTGGAGGTCAGCGACGCGGTCATCGACAGATCGAGCAGCACGCCGGCGAGCATGCGGTCCTTGTCGTCGAGGCTGACGTTGCCGGCACCGCCGATCAAGTCAGAACGGTTTTCGCTGTCGGCCAGCCAACGCGCGGTCTCCGAGGTTGCGCCGCGATCAGACAGGGCAAACACCGAGGCGCCGAAGGCTGCCGCAGAAGGCGCGGCGTCGGCGTGGATCGACACGAACAGATCGGCGCCTTTTTTGCGGGCGATTTCGGTACGGCCACGCAACGGGATGAAGTAGTCGCCCGTACGGGTAAGTTCGGCGCGGAAGCCTTTCATGCCGTTGACCTGACGTTGCAATTCGCGGGCGATCTGCAACACCACGTCTTTCTCACGCTGGCCGCGCGAGCCGGACGCACCCGGGTCTTCGCCACCGTGGCCGGCGTCGATCACCACGACGATGTCGCGCTTGCCGGCCGGGGCTGGCGGTAACTTGATCGCTGGTTCTGTCGGGGTCACCGGCACGGCTGGTACGGTTGCGACCGAAGGTGTCGGCGCAGGTGCAGGTTCGGCATCGGCTGCGTTATCGAACAGATCGACCACCAGACGGTTGCCGTATTGGCCATTCGGCGCCAGCGAGAAGCTTTTCGGGGTGACGGCTTTCTTCAGGTCAATGACCACCCGCAGATCGGTCGGCGTGCGCTGAGCCGAACGCATCGCGGTGATCGGCGTGTTGGCAGTCTGCACATTCAATGGCGCACCGAGGGTGGCACCATTGATGTCGATCACCAGCCGGTCAGGCGCGGTCAGGGTGAAGACGCTGTGCTGTACCGGTCCGCTCAGGTCGAAGACCAGTCGCGTGTTATCCGGCGCTCGCCACAAGCGCACGCTGTTGACCTTTGAATCGGCCACAGCGTTGACGGTTACTGCCATCAACATCAGTCCAGCGGCAGCCACCAACGCGCGAAAGCGCATACCTAACCCCATCATTTAATTGGATTCCAATGCCAAAGCGGCACACCAGGCCTCGCCACGCGAGCCCTGGGATAAAATTTTCAGCGAACGCCCGCTGTCTTGCGGGCTAATGGTAATGGTCAGGTCAGGCTTTGGCAAAAAGCCTGCACCTTTATCGGGCCACTCGATCAGGCACAGGGCATCGTCTTCGAAGTAATCGCGGATGCCGAGAAACTCCAGCTCTTCCGGATCGACCAGTCGATACAGGTCGAAGTGGAAGGCGCGGACGTCACCGATCTCGTAGGGCTCGACCAATGTGAAGGTCGGACTTTTTACCGAGCCAACGTGGCCCAGGCCACGAATGATTCCCCGCGACAGCGTGGTTTTGCCCATCCCGAGGTTGCCTTCCAGAAAAATCAGGCCGTGGCCCTGGGTCACGCGGGCGATCCGTGCGCCAAAGTCGCTCATGGCCTGTTCATCGGCCAGGTACAGGGTTACTTCAGACACGGTGCTTGCTCCTCCAACAACTGACGAATGGCTGGAATCAGATCACTGGCCGCCAGCCCACGGCCCAATTTGCCTTGTTGCGCCCCGGCGTTGGCGTGCAGCCACACGGCCAGACACGCGGCGTCGAAACTTTGCATACCCTGCGCCAGCAAAGCGCCGGTCAAACCGGCCAGCACATCACCCAACCCGGCCGTCGCCATCGCCGGATGGCCCTGATGACACAGCGCCAGACGCCCATCGGGATGTGCGATCAGAGTACCGGCACCTTTGAGAGTTACAGTCGCTGCATATTTTTTGCTCAATGCCCGCGCGGCGGCCGGTCGGTCAGCCTGCACTTCGGCGGTACTGATGCCGAGCAACCGTGCCGCTTCGCCGGGATGCGGGGTGATCACGCAATCCTTGGGCAGCTTCACAAAACCGCTCGCCAGCAGGTTCAACGCGTCGGCGTCCCAGACTTGCGGCAGCGGCGCGTTGGCAGCCGCCGACAGCAACGCCCGCCCCCAACTGGCCTGGCCGAGTCCGGGGCCGACCACCAGTGTCGAGACTTTTTCCAGCAAGCCCATCAATTGATTGGCCGACGATGTGCCGAGCGTCATCACCTCCGGCACGCGGCTCAGCGCTGCCGGGACATGCTCCGGTCGCGTCGCCAGCGAAACCATGCCGGCACCGCTGCGCAAGGCGCTTTCGGTGCTGAGCAGGATCGCCCCGCCAAACCCGTGATCGCCACCGATCAGCAACACATGACCGAATCGTCCTTTGTGCGATGTCGGCGTACGCGCCGCCAGTTTCGGAAGATTAGCCGGGTTGAGCCGTTGGGCGATGACCGGAATGTCACGATAGATGTCGGCACTGGCTTGCAGATCATTAAACAGCAACGAGCCGATGTGATCCGCCGCATCGCCGGTGAACAAACCGAGTTTCAGCCCGATAAAGGTCACCGTCAGATCGGCCTGCACGGCGCCGCCGAGCACATGCCCGGTGTCTGCACATAAACCAGAAGGGATATCGACGGCAGTTACCGGCAAGCCGCTGGCGTTAATGGCTTTGATCGCCGAGAGGTAAGGCTCGCGCACTTCGCCGCTCAGACCGGTGCCAAGCAGCGCATCGAGGATCACGCCGCGCAGTTCGCTTTGCGCCTGCCAGCCTTGCACCGCAACACCTTCAGCCAGCGCCTCGGCATACGCCAGCGCGGCATCGCCCTGCAATCGCTGCGGATCGCCGACCGCCAGCACCCGCACCTGCCACCCGGCTCGCTGCGCCATGGCCGCGACCAGATAACCGTCGCCAGCGTTGTTGCCATGCCCGGCCAGCACCGTCAGTTCGGTCGCCGTCGGCCATTGCCGAACCAGTGCGCGCCAGGTCGCATGCGCAGCGCGCTGCATCAATTCGAAGCCCGGCGTGCCGGCGGCAATCAGCCGTGCATCGAGCTCGCGCACCTGTGCAGCGCCATACAGCGCGTCGGGTAATTGATCTTTCGTGTGCGGCATGCGTCTTCGGGCTCCGATGTCTGGCAGAATTATACGCACCTCAGCTCCGGTTTCTCTCGCCTCATGTCCGCCATTACCACAGACCTGCCCGCCCTCGCCCAATCGATCAAGAATTGGGGCCGCGAGTTGGGCTTTCAACAAGTCGGCATCAGCGGTCTGGATCTCGCCGAACATGAGCAGCATCTTGCGCGCTGGCTCGAGGCCGGCTACCACGGCGAAATGGATTACATGGGCGCCCACGGCAGCAAACGCTCGCACCCGGAAGAACTGGTGCCGGGTACTTTGCGCGTGGTCTCGCTGCGCATGGACTACCTGCCCGGCGACACACAAATGGCGCAAATGCTCGCGCAACCGGAAAAAGCTTACGTGTCGCGTTATGCCTTGGGCCGCGATTACCACAAATTGATCCGTAAACGCGTGCAACAATTGGCCGACAAGATTCAATCCGAGATCGGCCCCTTCGGTTTTCGTGCGTTTGTCGACAGCGCGCCTGTACTGGAAAAAGCCATCGCCGAGCAGGCCGGTCTGGGCTGGATCGGCAAAAACACCCTGGTGTTGAACCGCAAGGCCGGCAGTTATTTTTTTCTCAGTGAGTTGTTCGTCGATCTGCCGTTGCCGGTCGACGAGCCACACAGCACTGAACACTGCGGCCGCTGCACCGCCTGCCTCGACATTTGTCCGACCAATGCCTTTGTCGGCCCCTATGTGCTGGACGCGCGACGCTGCATTTCGTACCTGACCATCGAACTGAAAAACGCGATTCCGGAAGATTTGCGCCCGCTGATCGGCAACCGGGTGTTCGGCTGCGATGACTGCCAGATTTGCTGTCCGTGGAACCGTTTCGCCAAACCCTCTGGCGAAAGCGACTTCAAGCCACGGCACAATCTAGACAACGCTGAACTGGCCGAGCTGTTTTTGTGGGATGAGGACAAGTTTCTCAGCAGCACCGAAGGCTCGCCGCTGCGCCGCGCCGGGTATGAGCGCTGGTTACGCAATCTGGCGGTGGGACTGGGTAACGCGCCGTCGAGCATTCCGGTGCTGGAAGCGTTGAAAGCGCGGCGGGACTATCCGTCGGAGTTGGTGCAAGAACACGTCGAATGGGCCCTGAAACAACACGGAATCGCGTAACACCCCTGTAGGAGCTGCCGCAGGCTGCGATCTTTTGATCTTGAAACAACGTCAAAAGATCGCAGCCTGCGGCAGCTCCTACACAGGGATCGCGTCAGGGCTGATCGTTGTAAACGAACTTGGGCATTTCCCAGTGGAAACGGATCGCCAGCAGCCGCAGTAGAAAGCCGCCGAACAGAGTGATGAGGATGGCCTGCTCGCCCGGCACGTTCAGATACAGGCAGAGCATGTAGCACCACGCCGCCGCGAACGAGACGCTGGCATACAGTTCCCGGCGGAAGATCAGCGGGATGTCGTTGCAGAAGATGTCGCGCAGGATGCCGCCGAAGACCCCGGTGATCACGCCGCTGACCGAAGCCACCAGCATGCCGTGACCCATTTCCAGTGCGGTCATGCAGCCGATCAGGGTGAAGGCCACTAGGCCGACGGCGTCGAGCACCAGAAACAGCGAGCGCAGGTGACGCATCCAGCGTGCGGTGAACACGGTGAACATCGCGGCGACCGAGGTCAGCACCAGGTATTCCGGGTGTTTGACCCACGTCAGCGGATAATGCCCAAGCAGCACATCGCGCACCGAACCGCCGCCCAACGCCGTGACGCAGGCGATCAGCACCACACCAAACCAGTCCATGCCGCGACGCCCGGCAGACAGCGCGCCGGTCATGGCTTCAGCGGTGATGGCGACGAGATAGAGCATCAGCAACATGGTGGCGATCCAGGCAGGAAGGCGCGCAGTCTAGCCATTTCGGTGCGGCACCAAAAGAGGGCGTCGCAGCAAACACAAAACCCTGTAGGAGCTGCCGCAGGCTGCGATCTTTTGATTTTGCTTTTAAAAAAGATCAAAAGATCTTCAGCCTTCGGCAGCTCCTACAGGGATTACATCAGAATTTGATGAAGTGCTTGCGGTAGTGCTGCAGCTCGGCGATCGATTCGCGGATATCGTCCAGCGCCAGATGAGTGCTGCCTTTCTTGAAGCTGTCACGCACGTCTGGTGCCCAGCGTGCCGCCAGTTCCTTGAGCGTGGAGACGTCGAGGTTGCGGTAGTGGAAGTAACTTTCCAGCGCTTTCATGTGGGTATAAAGGAAGCGGCGATCCTGGCAAATGCTGTTGCCGCAGATCGGCGACTTGCCGTTCGGCACCCACTTTTCCAGGAAGGCGATGGTTTCAGCTTCGGCTTCGGCCATGCTGATGCGGCTATCACGCACGCGCTGGGTCAGGCCGGAATTACCGTGGGTGCGAGTGTTCCATTCGTCCATGCGCGCGAGAACTTCGTCGCTGTGGTGGATAGCGATCACCGGGCCTTCGGCCAGCGTGTTGAGGTCGCTGTCGGTGACGATGGTGGCCATTTCGATGATGACATCGTTGTCCGGGTCCAGACCGGTCATTTCCAGGTCGATCCAGATCAGATTCTGCGGGTTTTGCATATTTCGGCTCCTAGGCAATGCTGCGCAGTTTAGCCTAGGCCAGTGGCCGGGCGTGCTAAACTCGCGACCGTTTTACCTAATCGCTGCATTCTTCAGACGGAACACCCATGGCCAAACGCCAACTCAATCGTCGTCAAAACTGGCGCATCGAAAAGATTCAAGGCGAGCGCGCAGCGCGCGCCGCCAAACGCGAGTCCTCGGCTGTCGAAGCGCTCGAGGGTGGCGACCTGGGCCCGGAACAGACCGGCCTGGTGATCGCCCACTTCGGTGTGCAAGTCGAGGTCGAGGCCACTGATGGCGATCAGGCCGGCCAGGTATTCCGTTGCCACCTGCGCGCCAACCTGCCAGCCCTGGTGACCGGCGACACGGTCGTCTGGCGTGCCGGCAATCAAGGTATCGGTGTGATCGTCGCGCAACTGCCGCGCACCACCGAACTCTGCCGCCCGGACAGCCGTGGCCAGTTGAAACCAGTGGCGGCCAACGTCGACATGATCGTCATCGTCTTCGCCCCGCTGCCCGAGCCGCATGCCAACCTGATCGACCGCTATCTCGTCGCCGCCGAACACGCCGGCATTCGCCCGTTACTGCTGCTGAACAAATTCGACCTGATCGACGAGCAGAACGCCCCGGCGCTCAACGCGCTGCTGGCGGTGTATCGCACGCTCGGTTATCCAGTACTGGAAGTCTCGGCGCACCACGGCAACGGCATGGAACAACTGCAACAGCAGCTCGACGGGCGCATCAGCGTGTTCGTCGGCCAGTCCGGCGTCGGCAAGTCGTCGCTGGTCAACAGCCTGCTGCCAGAAGTTGAAACCCGCGTCGGGCCGTTGTCCGAGCTGTCCGGTCAGGGCACGCACACGACGACCACCGCGCGCCTGTTCCACTTCCCTGGCGGTGGCGAGTTGATCGACTCCCCGGGTATCCGCGAATTCGGCCTCGGCCACGTTAGCCGCGCCGACGTTGAAGCAGGTTTCATCGAGTTCGACGACCTGCTCGGCACTTGCCGTTTCCGCGACTGCAAGCACGACCGCGAGCCAGGCTGTGCACTGCTCAAGGCGCTGGAAGAAGGTCGCGTGCAGCAACAACGCATGAACAGCTACCGCTCGATCATCGCCAGCCTGCCTGAAAACGGCTATTAAACAGCTGCACCGGCGGCTCTCGCCCGAGGGCTGCCGGATGTCGGTCTGCATCTGACACAGCCCTGTCCTTTTTAAACATCAGGCTTTTCTGTAGGACTTCTGCACGCCTGATTGCAGGACATTTCTCTTTGTTCCTGAACACCTTGTCGGCGCGTTTCACAGGCCTACATTCAGTTCCTCTTCGCACTTTCGCGTCCTTGAGGATCTGCCATGCAAACCTACCATTTGTTCATCAGCCACTCGTGGAACTACTCCCACGCCCACGACAATCTGGTGCGCCTGCTCAGTGCCCACCCCGACTTCACTTATAAGAATTTTTCGGTGCCGACGCACAACCCGATCATGGGCGCACAGACCGACAAACAGCTTGAAGAAGCCATCGAAAACAAGATTCGTCCGTGCTCGGCGGTGCTGATCAAGGCTGGCATGTACTCGACCTACAGCAAGTGGATCAACAAGGAAATCGAGATCGCCAAGCGCATGGGCAAGGTGATCATCGCGGTGAAACCGTTCGGCGCCGAGCGTATTTCCACGGTGGTGCGTAACGCCGCACACGCCGAATGCGCGTGGAACACCAACAGCATCGTCGGCGCGATCCGCCTGCACACGGCGGCCTGAACATGCGCAAGGGACTGTTTATCGGCATCAACGACTACACGCATATTTCGCGCCTGAGCGGTTGCAGCAATGACGCCATGGCCATGGCCTCGGTGCTGAAAACCGACGCCGATGGCGACCCCAACTTCAAGAACGTCGTGCTGACGTCGGCTGAGGATTACCTGGGCCGGGAGATGCTCGAAGATCAGATCCGCGAGCTGTTTTCCGGCGACTGCAACGTTGCGCTGTTGTATTTCGCCGGGCACGGCGGCTTCGACACCGACAATGACGAAGGCATGCTGCTGCCCCAGGATTATCGCAACGCCAAGGACGGTATCCGCATCAGCGACATCCTCAACTGGGCGAGCAAAGCCACGCGCATCAAGAACAAAGTGATCATCCTCGATTGCTGCCAAAGCGGCGCCGCCGGCGAGGTGCGCGCGTTGCGCAGTGAAAGCAGCGTGGTCGGCGAAGGCATGACCATTCTCACCGCTTGCAAAAAGGAAGAGCCGGCCATGGAAGGTGCGCAACACGGCGTGTTTACCGGGTTGCTGCTGCAGGCCTTGCACGGTGGCGCGGCGAACATCCTCGGCAAGATCACTCCCGGCAGCCTGTATTCCTTCGTCGACAACGCGCTCGACGCCTGGGAACAACGTCCGGTGTTCAAGACTAACGTCTCGCAATTCATTTCCCTGCGGGAAGTCTCGCCGCTGATCCCCAAAGAGATCCTGCGCAAACTGCCTGACTGGTTTGCCGAAGCCGAATCGACTTACCCGCTCGACCCGAGCTACGAGCCGACCGAAGCCAACTTCAACCCGGACCACGGCGAAATCTTCGCGCAACTGCAAAAGTGCAATCGCCACAGCCTGATCGAACCGGTCGACGCCGAGCATATGTACTACGCCGCCCTCCACTCCACCGGCTGCCGCCTCACCGCCCTCGGCGCCTACTACCGCGAACTCGCGCTCAAAGGACATTTCTGATGCCTGTCTTCATCAGCTACCGCCACATGGATCGCCTGCATGCCGTGGCGATCAACAATCGCCTCAAGCAGGCCAACATCAAGACTTATCTGGATGTGCTGGACCCCGAGTCGCAGACCACCGACGACATCACCGGCGTGATCACGCGCAACATCACCGAATGCACGCACTTGCTCGCGGTGGTGTCGGAGAGGACTGCTTTGTCGTGGTGGGTGCCGTTCGAGATTGGTGAGGCGACCATTAGCAACCGGCGGATTTGCTCGTTCAAGACCGGGCCGGCGGAGCTGCCGCTGTATCTGGATAAATGGCCGAAGTTGAGTACGGATAAAGACATCGATTTCTTTATCGATGCCTATCGGGAGGAAGTATCGAACAAGCGCTCGATGGTGCTGGATTCGATCAGCGAATCCACCAAGGGCACTTACAAGCGCAATGCCGAGCTCTTTCATGATCAGCTGAAGAGCAGGATTCGACGGGGGTTTTGATTGGTCGGCTTGGCTTGAGAGCCCCTCACCCTAGCCCTCCCGAAACGTCGGACCGCCCGGAGGGAGAGGGGACTGACAGCGGGGAATATGCGAGGTTTGCCGACCTGAAATTCCTGAGTCGTACTCAGGTTTTGAACTGCACAAAGATCTGCTCCCTTGCATCAGTCAAACGCAGACTCTGAACAGCATGAAGATCGGCTCCCTTCCCCCTCTACCCCTTGGGGGAGAGGGCTGGGGTGAGGGGGATGGATCTCAAGTCCCGCACAAGATCCAAACCGACAGCCACAAAAAAGCCGACATCTCTGTCGGCTTTTTCGTCTCTTACTGCTTCGGCGCAGGAGCCGGCGCTGGCGCCGCACTCCCCGATTCCGCCGGTTTCGGCGCGGCGTCATCAAACAGATTCAACCGTTCGCGCAACTCATGCGCGGGCACCGGCTGCTGATCCGCCGGCAGTGCGTTCGGGTCGACCGGCGTCGCCGGAGCGCCGCCGTTCTGGCCTTGATCCGCCGGTTTCGCCGGATCGGCACCTTGCGAGCCTTCGATGGCAGCCTGGGCTTTCTTGGTCAGCACGACGATGTCGATACGACGGTTGACCGGGTTGAACGGGTTTTCCTTGTCGAACAGCGCCGACGAGGCATAACCGACGACCCGCGCCACTTGCGCATCCGGATAGCTACCGGCGACCAAGGCACGACGGGCCGCGTTGGCACGGTTGGCCGAGAGTTCCCAGTTACCGAAATCGCCGGTGCCGGTGTACGGCTTGGCGTCGGTGTGGCCGCTGATGCTGATCTTGTTCGGCACCGCTTTGATGGTGTCGGCCATGGCCAGCAGGATGTCTTCGAAGTACGGCTTCAGGCGTGCAGAACCCGAGTCGAACATCGGCCGGTTCTCGGCGTCCATGATCTGGATGCGCAAGCCGTTCGGCGTGATCTCGAAGAGGATCTGATCCTTGAATTTCTGCAGTTGCGGGTTCTCGTCGACCTTGTTCTGCAGTTCTTGCAGGAGCAGTTCCAGACGTTCCTTCTCGACCTGCTCGGCCATGCCTTCAACCTGCTCGGTGTCGACCGTGACCTTGTCCGGTTGCGGCTGCGACTTCACTTCCGGGTTGAGGGTGTTTTCCGGCGCAAGGGTCGGCGTGCCGCCCAGATCGATGATGTACGGCGTACCGCTTTCGGAAAAGCCGACCGGGTCCTTGAAGTAACCGGCGATGGCGATCTTCTGCTCAGGTGTGGCGGTGGACAACAGCCACAACACCAGGAAGAACGCCATCATCGCCGTGGCGAAGTCGGCGAAGGCGATTTTCCACGCCCCGCCGTGATGCCCGCCGGCTATGCGCTTGACGCGCTTGATGATAATCGGCTGATTATTTTCCATGGCTTAGCGACCGCGAACGGCTTGTTCCAGCTCGGCAAAGCTTGGACGGTGGGCCGGGTACAGAACCTTGCGACCGAACTCGACCGCCAGCGATGGCGGCATGCCGGAAGCCGAAGCCACCAGCGAGGCCTTGATGGCTTCGTAGACGTTCAGCTCTTCTTTGGCATCGTGGGCCAGCGAGTGCGCCAGCGGGCCGAAGAAACCGTACGCCGCGAGAATACCGAAGAAGGTACCCACGAGTGCCGCACCGACGTGCAGGCCGATGGACTTCTGGTCGCCTTCACCCAGGGATGCCATGGTCACCACGATACCGAGTACCGCCGCAACGATGCCGAAACCGGGCATGGCGTCGGCAATACCGTTTACCGCGTGGGATGGGTGTTCGAGGTCTTCTTTGAGGCTGTACAACTCCATGTCGAACAGACCTTCGAGTTCGTGCGGGGCCATGTTGCCGGACGACATGATGCGCAGGTAATCGCAGATGAACGCGGTCATGCGCTCATCTTTGAGCACTGCCGGGTACTTGGCGAAGATCGGGCTCGCAGCGGCATCTTCAATGTCGCCTTCGATGGCCATCATGCCTTCGCGGCGGCTTTTGTTGAGAATCTCGTAGATCAGGCCGAGCACTTCCAGATAGAAAGTGTGGCTGAAGCGCGAACTGAACATGCTCAAGGATTTCTTGAGCACGTGCATCGTCATGTAGCCGGGGTTGGCCTGGAGGAATGCGCCAAGGGCCGCACCGCCGATAATCATCACCTCGAAGGGCTGGATCAGGGCGGCAATCTTGCCGTGGGAGAGCACGTATCCGCCGAGCACGCTCGCGAATACGACGATGATGCCGATAATTTTAGCCATAGGTAGGAAAGTACTTACTGAGTCGGGTTCAAGGTCATATTCGGAAGTTAAAAAATCTCTTCTTCTACTTATCGGCAAAACTGCGCCAGACTATAGCCAGTTCAGGCGAAAAGCCAATTTAGCCCATGCCGGGCGCGTCTACAGTCAGTGAAGATCCCCTCCAGACATGGCTAATGAAACGAACGTCCCACACGCAAAACCGACCACGCTCGACGGCTGGGTCAAGCTGCTCGACAGCGTTCGACTGCCCGTACCGCAAGAGGCTCACGACAAGGTTTGCCGGGCGATTCGCGACAATCGCAGCTCGCTGCGCGACATCGCCGATCTGATGCAGGACAGCCCCGCACTGGCCTTGAGCATCATCCGTGAGGCCAATCGTCACACCCACGGCAATATGGCTTCGCCGGCGGAAAATCTTGAAGTGGCGATCAACCGTCTCGGCCTGGCGCGTACCGAAGAGTTGCTCGCGCGCTTGCCCGCCGAGCCACTGATGCAAATTCCCAAGGCCCTGCGCCAATTGCAGATGATCAGCCAGCACGCGACGCAACAGGCCAACGGTTTTTTCGCCAGCCGCCTGGCGCGGCTGTGGCAGGACATTCATTGGGGCAGCCTGCTGTTTCTGTCGCCGTTATGGCCGCTGGCGCTGACCTATCCACAGTTGCTGGAAGAATGGGAACTACGGGTTATCCACAAGGGCGAGTCGGCACGCACCGTCGAAAAGCAATTGTTTGGCGTGCGCCTGTTGAGAATCGCCGACGCGCTGGTCGAAGCCTGGCATCTGCCGATCTGGGTTCAGCAGGGCTACAAACTGCTCCTCAGCGAACAACGCGAATTGGTCAAAGTGCTGCGCATCGCTCGCGACAGCGAACATCCGTTGCGCCAGCAAAACCGCCTCGACGATGACCCGACATTGCGCCGCTGGCTCAATCAGCCGGCCAACACAGTGCTACTGGCCAATGGTCTGGCGCTGTCGGCGCAACAGGCCTGGGACAGTCCGCACAGTGAGCGCTGGCAGTACCTGACCAGCCTTTACCTGCAAATTTCGATGGATGAAGTGCAGCAACAATTGCACCAGCAGGCCGCCAACAGCGCCCGTCATCATGCAATGCCAGACTTGTGGCACCCGGCGGTTTCGCTGTTGTGGCCGTGGGGCACCCGCCGCTTGCCGGCCGGCATGTTGCCGGCTGCCGCGCCCAGCGCCGAAGACCTGACGCAATGGCGCAAGCAGTGCGCCGAACTGCTGGCAGAACCGAGCCGCTTCACCAATGCCATGAGCCTGACCGTTGCGGCCCGCGATGCATTAGTTGCCAGCGGCATGCGTCGGGTGCTGATCCTGATGGCCGACCGCACGCAATCCAGTCTGCGCGTGCAACAAACACATGGTTTGCCAAAAGAAGCCGCTGCGCTGACGTTCGCCGTCAGTCAAAGTACCGTGCTGCAACGCCTGCTCGCGCAACAAGCGCAGGTGCGCATCAACCCGGACAACAACGCACAGTTTTCCGCCCTGCTGCCTCCGAGCCTGCGCGCACTGTTTCGTGGCGAACATCTGCTCTTGCGTTCATTGGTCAATAACGGCCGGGTGATCATGATCGTCGTCGCCGACCAGGGCGGCGGGCCGTTCGCCGATATCAGCGTGCAAGCCTTTGGCAAAACCGCACAATGCATCGAAAAAGCCCTGCAAAGCTTTAGCAGCCGTGGCCGATGAGGCTGCGCTACAATCCTCCCCTTTGTGCTCTGGAGACCTCACATGTCTGACTTCTCTGGCTTGCCGCTCGTCATCGAACCGAGCGACTTGCTTCCTCGGCTTGAGGCCAGCAACCTGATTCTGGTGGACCTGACCAGTCCCGCCCGCTACACCGAAGGTCACCTTCCCGGTGCACGCTTTGTCGATCCGAAACGCACCCAGCTCGGCCAGCCGCCGGCGCCGGGACTGCTGCCGGCCAAAGCCGATCTGGAAGCATTGTTCGGTGAGCTGGGCCATCGCAAGGACGCGGTCTACGTCGTGTATGACGACGAAGGCGGCGGCTGGGCCGGGCGCTTCATCTGGCTGCTCGACGTGATCGGTCACGACAAGTACCACTATATAGACGGTGGTTTGCCGGCATGGCTGGCAGATGGCATGCCGATGTCGATCCAGGTGCCACCAGCAGTGGGCGGCCCGGTCGCGCTGACCTTGCACGACGAGCCGACCGCAACCCGTGAATACCTGCAAAGCCGCCTCGGTGCTGCCGATCTGGCGATCTGGGACGCGCGCGGGCCGCTGGAATACTCCGGCGAGAAAGTGCTGGCCGCCAAGGCCGGGCACATCCCCGGCGCGGTCAATTTCGAATGGACCGCCGGCATGGACAAGGCCCGTCAGTTGCGCATTCGTACGGACATGCCGCAGATCCTCGAAGACCTCGGGATCAGCAAGGACAAAGAAATCATTACCCATTGCCAGACCCATCACCGGTCGGGCTTCACTTATCTGGTGGCCAAGTCCCTCGGGTATCCGCGGGTCAAGGGCTACGCCGGTTCCTGGGGCGAATGGGGCAACCACCCTGACACGCCTGTCGAGATTTAAGGTTTTTAAGGACAACTAATGAAAGAGCGTCTGTTTATCCTCAGCCAGTACCTGCTGCCTCATCACCTGCTGTCGCGCCTCGCCGGCTGCATCGCCGAGTGCCGCGTGCGCTGGTTCAAGAATGCCTTCACCCAGTGGTTCGCCAAGCGTTACCAGGTGGACATGTCGCAAGCGCTGGTCGAAGACCTCACCGCTTACGAGCACTTCAACGCCTTCTTCACCCGCGCCCTGAAAGACGGCGCGCGTCCACTGGACGAAACCCCGGGCGCGATCCTCAGCCCGGCCGACGGTGCGGTCAGCCAGCTCGGCCCGATCGAGCACGGTCGCGTATTCCAGGCCAAGGGCCACAGCTTCAGCGTGCTGGAACTGCTCGGTGGTGATGCCGCCAACGCGGCGCCATTCATGGGCGGCGATTTCGCCACCATCTATCTGTCGCCGAAGGACTACCACCGCGTGCACATGCCGCTGGCCGGCACCCTGCGCGAGATGGTCTACATCCCGGGCCGGATCTTCTCGGTGAACCAGACCACCGCTGAAAACGTTCCGGAGCTGTTTGCCCGCAACGAGCGCGTAGCGTGCATTTTCGACACCGAGCGCGGGCCTATGGCCGTTGTACTGGTGGGCGCGATGATCGTCGCTTCGATCGAAACCGTCTGGGCCGGTCTGGTCACGCCGCCGAAGCGTGAACTGAAAACCTTCCGTTACGACGAAGCCGCGCGTGCGCCGATCCATCTGGAAAAAGGCGCCGAGCTGGGCCGCTTCAAGCTGGGTTCGACTGCCGTCGTGCTGTTCGGCCCGGATCAGGTGAAATGGGCAGAACAACTGGTAGCCGGTTCACCAGTACAGATGGGCCAAGGCCTGGCACTGCCAAAAGCCTGATTCTAGAAACACACAATCCCTGTAGGAGCTGCCGAAGGCTGCGATCTCTTGATTCTGGTTTTTTAAATCGAAATCAAAAGATCGCAGCCTTCGGCAGCTCCTACAGGTTGAACACCAGTTCGCTTATTTGCTGCTATGGTTTTTGGCATGAGCCAGACCATTTCCCCACCGCAGCTACGCGCACCGACCCCGAGTCAGCCACGCCTGTCGTTTTGCGAAGCCAGCCCGCGCGACCTCAAGCGCTGGATCGCCGACTTGCCCAAGGCCAACATCGGCGAAACCGCCCGCCTGCTGTATCAAGGCCTCGGCGAACTCAACCAACTGCTCACCCCCAGCGACAACCGTCTGCAGTTGCTCGAATTGCTGCGCCCCGAGGTTTACTTCGTCTGCCAGCACCTGGAGCGGCATTTCCTGCATCAGGCGATCATGCTCGACGAGCGCTCGCGCAAGGTCAGCAATCTCTGTCAGGCGCTGCAAAGTCATCTGGCCATCGGCTACAAACAGATCGTCCTGCGCATTGCGCCCAAGTACGCCAAGGATCGCGCGGCGCTGCTCAGCACCGCACTGCAACGGGCAGCCCATGCGTCGAAAGGCCAATTGGTGCGCGCGACTCAACTCTATAGCCCGCCACCGGAACACTTGTGGTTTGAGTTGCATCAGCTGTATCGCACAGCGTGTGAGTTGCAGCTGCAACAGCGTCGAGTGCATGACGATCTGGCCAGCCTGACCACCGAGTTGAGCCTGGAACAGACTTATATCGCTGCCCTGTTGCTGGGCAGCGCCCGCTGCAATCAACTGCGACAGAACCAGATCGCCCGATTGGCAGAAGTGCTCGAACCATGGAGCGCTCTGCTCAAGCTGCATCCCGCCCGCCCGGACGACGGTCTGTTTGCGGTCAGCGCACAAATCGACGCCGGGCCGCGTTATCGCAACATGTTTCGCAGTGAGCAACAGGCCGGATTGCTCGGCTTCGATCCACAGCCGCTGGTGAATGCCATCGAAGCGCATTTGCTGCACCAGGACACGTCGACACCTTTGCCGATCCCGACCGGGCTCAGCTTCGACACCTTGCAACACCTGCATGCCGCATGGGGCCAGGCCGCCGAACGCAGTTTTCAGCGCACCGTCGGCCAGGGCAGTCTGACCGTGTGCGTGGGCATGAGCGCCCTGCACTTCTACCTCGGCGGCGAGCGTAGCTTCAGCGATATGCTCAAACACCCCGGCGCCCGCGCGGCGAATTTCAGCCACGCCGTGGCAAAAGGTGAGAAGGACAGCTGGAGCCAGGCTTTCGACGCGGCGCCGCAGAATAACGAGCAGTTTTTGCCCTACGAAGAAATCCAGTACGACCACCTCGTCGAAGATGAAAGCAGCGCTGATGCGGCGCCGCACTACCCGACTTACGCATTGCCCGTGATCAATCACAGTCCCGGCGGTTACTGCCTGGGCTGGCCGAAAGAGGTGCCTGCCGAATTGCAGGCCGGAGAAATGCTCGGCATTCAGGACAGCGTCAGTCTGGGCTGGAGCATCGCGGTGATTCGCTGGATTCGTCAGGTGCGCGGCGGTGGTACGCAAATGGGCATTGAGTTGGTGGCGCCACATGCGCAGCCATGCGGCTTGCAACTGGTGCGCTCACGCGACGATCACAGCCAGTATTTGCGCGGATTATTGTTGCCGGAGATCAGCGCGATCGACGTGCCCGCTACGCTGCTGGCGCCACGCTTACCGTTTCAGGAAGGCAATAAAGTGCTGATCAACACTCAGGGCGAAGAACACCGCGCCGGCCTTGATCGACGGGTGGCGAGTACGCACAGTTTCAATCAGTTTGCTTATCGCTCGCTGGAAGCCGCGCAGAATGGCGCGAGCGAGGAGGATTTTGATTCGTTGTGGAAATCGCTTTAGACCGAGGCGCGGCCTTCGCGAGCAAGCCCGCTCCCACATTTGAAATGCATTCCAATGTGGGAGCGGGCTTGCTCGCGAAGAGGCCAGCTCAGATAGCAGAAATCTTAAAGCTGCCCATCACGATCACGGAAGCCCAGCAAATACAGCACGCCATCCAAACCCAGCGTCGAGATCGCCTGCTTCGCCGATTGCTTGACCAACGGCTTGGCACGGAACGCCACGCCCAACCCGGCAATCGCCAGCATCGGCAAATCGTTCGCGCCATCGCCCACGGCAATGGTCTGCTCCAGACGCAAACCTTCCTTGTGCGCCAGCTCTTTCAACAGATCCGCCTTGCGCTGCGCATCGACAATCGGCTCGATCGCCACGCCGGTGCACTTGCCGTCGACCACTTCCAGTTCGTTGGCGAACACGTAGTCGATGCCGAGCTTGGCCTGCAACTGTTTAGCGAAGTAGGTGAAGCCGCCAGACAGGATCGCGGTCTTGTAGCCCAGACGCTTGAGTTCGGCGAACAGCGTTTCGGCGCCTTCGGTCAGACGCAGCGAAGCACCGATCGAGTCCAGTACGCTGACATCCAGACCTTTGAGCAAAGCCAGACGCTCTTTGAAACTGGCACGAAAATCCAGTTCGCCGGCCATTGCCCGCTCGGTGATCTCGGAAACCTGATCACCCACGCCGGCAGCCTTGGCCAGTTCGTCGATGACTTCGGCTTCGATCAGCGTCGAATCCATGTCGAACACTGCCAGGCGACGGTTACGACGGAACAGCGAATCTTCCTGGAAGGCGATATCGACATTCAGTTCCTGCGCGACGCTGAGGAATTCAGCGCGCAGCGCCTGCGGATCAGCCGCTTCGCCACGCACGGAAAATTCGATGCAGCCTTTGCCCTTGTCCGCCGGAGTGTCCAGCGGCATACGACCCGACAGACGGTCGATATGGTCGATGTTCAAACCGTATTTGGCGGTGATCGAGCTGACGGCCTGCAATTGGCCGGCAGTCACTTTGCGGGTCAGCAGGGTGACGATGTGGCGTTTCTTGCCCTGATTGCCCACCCATTGCTGGTAGTCCTCTTCGGACACCGGGGTGAAGCGCACCTGTTGGTCGAGCTCGTAGCCCTTGAACAGGATGTCCTTGAGCACGGATTTACCTTGCTCGGAGTCGGGAATTTCAACCAGGATGCCGAACGACAGGGTGTCGTGGATCACCGCCTGACCGATATCGAGAATGTTCACACCACCTTGTGCCAGAACACCGGTAATGGCTGCCGTCAGACCCGGACGGTCGACTCCCGTGATGTTAATCAGGACGATTTCGCGCAACGCGCACCCCCGCAACTGGAAAAAAACCGCATTCTACCCACTTTCAGTGACCATCGGGCACCGCGAGCGCTTTGCCGGTCTAGGGCCTGTCGCTATACTGCGCGTCAACTTCACGGACAAAAGAGCCGAGCTCAGTGAACCGGCCCACGCCAGTTAAAACCGATAACTTCTTCCTGCTGATCTTCCGTGCACTGCGCCACCGCCGTGTACCGATTGCATTGCGCATTGCCAGCCATAACGTGATCCTGGTCGCTCTGGCCTTGGTGATCTATGCCGGCGTGATGGGTTTGCAATTCAAGCAGGCCATGCACCAGCAGGCCGATGCGCTGGGCGAAAGCCTGACCACGCAGACCGCGACCTCTGCCACGGAGCTGTTGGTGTCCAACGACATCCTCAGCCTCAACGTGCTGCTCAACAACCTGACCAAGAACAAACTGGTCGCCCATGCGGCGATCTACAGCGTGGATAACCGCATCCTCGCCGAGTCAGGTCAGCGGCCCAAGCACAGCCTGCTGGGCGAAGCCGAAGGCATGTACGAGAGCAAGATCACTTTCCAGGACGTGACCGCCGGGCAACTGCGTATCAGCCTGGACATGGATCAGTTCCAGCAGCCGATGACCATCAGCCTGCAAAGCATGGGCATTCTCAGCGGGATTCTGCTGGCGCTGTCGCTGGCCTTGAGCCTGCGCATGGGCCGCTATCTGTCGACGCCGCTGCTGCAATTGCGCGTCTGGCTGCGCAACATCGACGAATACACGCCGGGCACTGATCGCCAGGACGAGATCGGCGATCTGGCGCGCCAGTTGCACGCCAACTACGCCCCGGAGCCCGCGCCTAAACCTGAGCCGGAACCCGAGTTCGAAGAAGAAGAGGACGACGAGCCGGAGTTCGAAGTGCGCAATCTGCGCGACCCAAGCTTCGACGAAACCCGCCCCCTGGCCGCCCAAAAGCCGGCACCGCGCCACGTGGTCAGCACCGTTGAAGACGATGAAGACGACGACGCCTTCGCCGATCTGCGCGACGAATCGCTTGATACCGCGCCCCAGCCGGTAATCCGCAAGGCCACGCCAAGCGTGCCGCAACACAGCGCTGTGCTGGCGGTGCAATTGGGCTCGCAGGAGCACCTGCGTCGTCTGCCGCGTGCGCGTCTGGAAGAGTTGCTGGAGCGCTATCGCGATTGCCTCGATCAGGCCGCTTCGCTGTATCAGGGCGAAATCGAAACCCTGAACGACGGCAGCACGCTGATGCTGTTCCACACCGAAGACAGCGGCGACGATTACCTGACCAACGCGATTTGCTGCGGCGAGTTGCTGCGGGCGCTGGGTCATCAGTTGCAGATTGAAGTCGCAGACAGCGGCATCACCCTGCAATTGCAACTGGGCCTGACCCTCGGAGACGAGTTGTTCGGTTTGAGTCAGATCGATCTGCTGCTGACCGACTCGGCCCAGGACGCGTTGGCCTTGTCGCAACATAGCCGCAATCTGTTGCTGGTTGAGCGCAAGATCAGTGACGATGCGCTGATTCGTCAGCGTGCGCGGATCCGCCCGATTGCCAGTCCTGAAGGCGCTTGCTGTGTCGAGCGATTGATGGAGCCTTATCCGTCGATGCTGGAACGGCAGCTCGCGCGGATGCATGAACGCCGGGCTTAAGTCTTAGGCCTGAAACACAGAAGCCCGCAGACAAGCGGTTGTCTGCGGGCTTTTTGTTGCCTGCGGAAAAGATCGCAGCCTGCGGCAGCTCCTACAGGGATTTATTCGTGCAACACCCATGTAGGAGCTGCCGCAGGCTGCGATCTTTTGTCGTCTGTCCGGGCCTCTTCGCGAGCAAGCCCGCTCCCACAGGGTTCCAGGCTGCCAAGGTTTTTTAGGACACCCACGGCCACTGTGGGAGCGGGCTTGCCCGCGAAGAGGCCGGCACTGACGAAGAAAGATCTCCAGCCCCCCAGACACAACAAAGCCCGCACAAGGCGGGCTTTGTCTTGACTCGATCCAGACTTAGAAGCGGAACACTTCCATGTCCGTACGAATCGGCGAGGCCATCGGGATCTTCGGCTGCTTCTCGGCTTCCGCCGCCGGTGCTGCTGGCTTCGGTGCCGATTTACGCGGAGCCTCAGCCACCGGAGGCTGGTTGGCCAACGGTTTCAGCGCCACCGACAATTGCTCAGCCAGACGCTGCAACAGAATCCCCTGCGCCTGTACTTGCGACGCCGTGCTGCCGGCGTGCAACTCTTGCAAATGAACAATGCGGTTATCGCGCACCTGACCACGACGGTCGATCAAGCGCCACTGCGCATCGAGAATAGCCGGCTGCTTCTCACCAGAGTCCAGACGGGTGATGGTCAGCAAAACCTGCACATCCGGGGTAAATCCGCTGGTGGCCGGTGCCAGCACTACACGTTGGCTGTCGAGGTGACCAGCAACCTGACGCATCAACAACTGATCGATATCCGACGAAAGGCTCCCTGCCCAACGACCATCGGTCGCTGCTTGCAGGCTGCCGTCCGGTTGACGTTGCAGCAAAGTCTCACGTTGCAGGTAATCAGCCACGACTACCGGGCCCAACAAAACTGCCATGCCCGCGCTTTGCGCAGGCTGAACCGGACTTCCGCTGTCCAGTTGATACAGCGACACCGGCTGGTGAACACTGCAACCCGCCAGGCCAAGAACGCCGGCGAGCAACAAAATAAGTGGAAGGCGCAGCGCAGTCATCATCCCGTCCAGGTGGCCGCCACAAGGCTGACCACAGTGAAAATACTCAATAAATATGAAGAACGCTCGGCCACGCCGGCGCTTGGAAAGGCCATATCATCCGTGAATATGCGTTCCGACTCCAGCGCCAAAGCGTCGATCTACGCGTTAAATCGTAGATCGAACGCTCTAGGGCGCCTAATTGAGGTTTTCGACGAGCAGCGCATCTACCCGCTGGAAGCCCCGTGGGAGTTTATTCCCGCGACGTCCACGCTCACCTTTGTAGTGTTCGAGGTCGTCGGCTTTCAGCGACAAGGTACGTTTTCCGGCCTGCAGCACCAAGGTGGCGCCTTCCGGAATGACGGCGATGTCCGTGACATATTCTTCGCGACTGGCCACACGTTCACCGGGAATACCGATGATCTTGTTGCCTTTGCCCTTACCTAATTGTGGCAGATCGCTGATTTTGAAGATCAGCAGGCGACCTTCGGTCGTCACCGAGGCCAACCAGTTGTGCTCACGATCGGCCACTGCTCGCGGCGCGATCACCTTGGCGTTGTTCGGCAGGCTCAACAGGGCTTTACCGGCCTTGTTCTTGGCTTGCAGGTCTTCGCCTTTGACGACAAAACCGTAACCGGCGTCGGAAGCGATTACGTACAACGCTTCGTCTTCCGGCATCAGCACGCATTCGAACGTCGCGCCCGGTGGCGGTGTCAGACGACCGGTCAACGGTTCGCCCTGGCCACGCGCCGACGGCAGCGTATGCGCGGCAACCGAATAACTGCGGCCGGTGGAGTCAATCACCACGGCAGACTGGTTGGAGCGCCCCGCCGCCGAGGTCTTGAAGCCGTCGCCAGCCTTGTACGACAGGCCGGTGGCGTCGATTTCGTGGCCTTTGGCCGAACGGATCCAGCCCTTTTCCGACAGCACGACGGTGACTTTCTCGTTCGGCAGCAGATCGTGTTCGGTCAACGCTTTGGCTTCGCTGCGCTCGACGATTGGCGAGCGGCGGTCGTCGCCATAGGTTTCGGCGTCCTTGATCAGCTCGGTGCGCACCAGCTTCTTCAGCTTGGCTTCGCTGCCCAGCAAAGCTTGCAGCTTGGCTTGTTCCTTGAGCAGTTCGTCCTGCTCATCGCGCAGCTTCATCTCTTCCAGTCGCGCCAACTGACGCAAACGGGTGTCGAGGATGTAGTCGGCCTGGATTTCGCTGAGGGCGAAACGCTCGATCAGCTTGGCTTTCGGGTGTTCCTCGGTACGGATGATGTGGATCACTTCATCGAGGTTGAGGTAAGCGATCAACAAACCGTCCAACAGGTGCAGGCGACGTTCGACCTTGTCGAGACGGAATTGCAGGCGGCGACGCACGGTCTGCACGCGGAATTCCAGCCACTCGACCAGCAGCGCGCGCAAATTCTTCAGCTGCGGTTTGCCGTCCAGACCGATGATGTTGACGTTGACCCGGTAGGTCGACTCCAGCTCGGTGCTGGCGAACAGGTGCTGCATCAGCGCATCGTGATCAACGCGGCTGTTGACCGGAATGATGACGATGCGGCACGGGTTTTCGTGGTCGGATTCGTCACGCAGGTCAGCGATCTGCGGGGCTTTCGACGGTTTCGCCTGCATCAGCGCGGCGATCTGCTCCAGCACCTTGGCACCGGAGACCTGGTGCGGCAGCGCGGTGACGATGATGTCGCCGTCCTCGACGTGATACACGGCGCGCATGCGCACCGAGCCCTTGCCGGTTTCATACATTTTCAGCAGGTCGGCGCGCGGCGTGATGATTTCCGCTTCGGTCGGATAGTCCGGGCCCTGAATGTGTTCGCAGAGCTGTTCGACCGTGGCTTTCGGCTCATCAAGCAAACGCACGCAAGCGGTGGCGACTTCGCGCAGGTTGTGCGGCGGCACGTCGGTGGCCATGCCCACGGCGATGCCGGTGGTGCCGTTGAGCAGAATGTTCGGCAGACGCGCCGGCAGCACCAGCGGCTCCTGCAGGGTGCCGTCGAAGTTCGGGCCCCAGTCGGCAGTGCCTTGGCCAAGCTCGCTGAGCAGTACTTCGGAATAACGCGACAGACGCGCTTCGGTGTATCGCATGGCGGCGAAGGACTTCGGATCGTCCGGCGCACCCCAGTTGCCCTGGCCGTCGACCAGCGTGTAGCGATAGCTGAACGGCTGAGCCATCAACACCATCGCTTCGTAGCACGCCGAGTCACCGTGCGGGTGAAACTTACCGAGCACGTCACCGACCGTACGTGCCGATTTCTTGTGCTTGGAATCAGCGTCCAGCCCCAGCTCGCTCATCGCATAAATGATGCGACGCTGTACCGGTTTCAGACCGTCGCCGATATGCGGCAGTGCACGGTCCATGATCACGTACATGGAGTAGTTGAGGTAGGCACTTTCGGTGAAGTCAGCCAGCGACCGGCGTTCTACACCGTCCAGGCTGAGATCAAGGGGATTGCTCATGCAGGCCTCATCGGTTCGTTGTCTGGCGCAGCAACATGGTGCCACCGCGCTGAGTAAATTCAAGTTTGTTCAGGGCGCTCATGCCGAGCAGCACCTGATCGCCATGCAGCCCCGGCGCCACCAGTGCGCGAACATCCCGCAGCACAATGTCGCCCAGTTGCAGGCGGTCGATTTTGGTCCGATAGCCCTGGCTCAGGCCGTTGGCCGTGCTCAGGGTCACACCGAAACCTTCTTCCAGCTTCAAGCGTTTGGCCAGATCCGCCGGGATCGCCACATCAGTGGCGCCGGTGTCGAGCATGAACTCCACCGGCTCACCGTTGATCTGACCGCTGGCGACAAAATGCCCTTGAGCGTTGCCGGCCAGTTTCACTTCGATAAAACCTTCGCCCTGCTCCGAACTGACTACCACGTTCGGATTCTGCTGGCGCTGCTCCCACTGGCCGAAAAACCGCGTGGCCAGAAACAACGCCGCGCACCAGGCCAGAATCATCAGCACCCGCCCGGCGCGTTTGCCCGCAGGTTGCTGGCTCACGGTTTGGCGCTCCAACCGCCATCCGGCGCGGCGAAGCGCCAGATGATCGGGCGTTTTTCGCCGTCGGCGCGGACGCCTTCATTGTTGTCGATACCGATCCATGCGCCCTGCGCATCCACCACCAAGGCTTCTGCCAGACCGTAGGCCTGTGAGTATTGGCGCTGCGGTTGCAAGGCATCTTCAGCATACGACCAGCAATGTTCGACTTTAGCCGTGACTGCATCGCGGCGGCAGATCTGGAAGGCGTTGCGCTCCAGCGTGAACAGTTTGCCGCTGAACAGTGACAGGTCGGCGAAATCACGGGTCACGGCGCGCGCCTTGGGAAACTGCGACGGCTGCATTTCGACCCCGGCTTCGCTGAGCAGCACACAAGCACCGTCACAATCCCAGACCGTTTGCTGGCGCTTGATCTTCAGCAGGCCGCGACGCTCGCGCTCGGCCGCCAGCCATAACTGATCGCCCGCCGGGTTGATCGCCAAACCTTCGAACAGCGCATTGAAGTGCAGCAACATGCCACTGGCACGGGCTTCCTTCACCAGCATCGGCGAGATTTTCAGCCATGACGCCGGGCCTTGTGGCGGCACTTGCAAAACGGCCGCATGAGCTTCGCTGACAATGAAGCGATTGCCGGCGTTGTCGCAGGTGATGCCTTCGAAGTCCAGATCGCCACCGCGAACAAATGATGCCGCCCAGGTGCGCGAACTCAAGCCCCACGGCAAGCCGCTGTCGGGCACTGGCGGGACGTCGATGTGCACGGTTTCGGCCTGCCAGACCTGGTCGCGGGTGTCGAGACGGTAGATCTGATCGTCATCGCGATCCGACACCGTCCACAACTCGTTACCGCACAGCGCCAGGCCCGAAAGATTGCCGCCGCGCATGCCGTCGACCGGATGCTCGGCAAGCAGGCGCAACTCCTGTAACGGCTCGGCCGATACCGTCATCGCACTCAGCAGCAACGCACCCGCCAAGGCCCAGCCAAACTGCATCAGGTCAGCACCTCGGCGAGGTTGCCTTTGGATTCGAGCCAGGTCTTGCGGTCACCGGCGCGTTTCTTCGCCAGCAGCATGTCCATCATTTCCGCGGTTTCGGCAAAGTCTTCGCCCAGCGTCAATTGCACCAGACGCCGAGTGTTCGGGTCCATGGTGGTTTCACGCAGCTGCGGCGGGTTCATTTCGCCCAGACCTTTGAATCGGGTGACCTGCGGTTTGCCGCGTTTCTTCTCGGCGACCAGACGGTCGAGAATGCCGTCGCGCTCGGCTTCGTCGAGGGCGTAGTAGATCTCTTTGCCCAAGTCGATGCGGTACAGCGGCGGCATCGCCACGTAGACGTGACCGGCATCCACCAGCGGGCGGAAATGCTGGACGAACAGCGCGCACAGCAAGGTCGCAATGTGCAGACCGTCGGAGTCGGCGTCGGCGAGGATGCAGATCTTGCCGTAACGCAGCTGGCTCATGTCCGCCGCGCCCGGATCGACACCGATGGCCACGGCAATGTTGTGCACTTCCTGACTGGCGAGCACTTCGCTGCCATCGACTTCCCAGGTGTTGAGGATCTTGCCGCGCAACGGCAGGATCGCCTGGAATTCCTTGTCCCGCGCTTGCTTGGCGGAACCGCCGGCGGAATCACCTTCAACCAGGAACAGTTCGGAACGCATCGGATCTTGCCCGGCGCAATCAGCGAGTTTGCCCGGCAATGCCGGACCCGCGGTGACGCGTTTGCGCTCGACTTTCTTGCTCGCCTTGAGGCGACGGCCGGCGTTGTTGATCGCCAATTCGGCCAAGGCCAGACCGGTTTCCGGGTTGGCGTTGAGCCACAGACTGAAGGCATCCTTGACCACACCGGAAACGAACGCCGCCGCTTCACGCGATGACAGACGCTCTTTGGTCTGGCCGGAGAATTGCGGCTCCTGCATTTTCATCGACAGGACGAACGCAATGCGCTCCCAGACGTCTTCCGGCGCCAGCTTCACGCCGCGCGGCAGCAGGCTGCGGAACTCGCAGAACTCGCGCATCGCATCGAGCAAACCCTGACGCAAACCGTTGACGTGGGTACCGCCCTGCGCCGTCGGGATCAGGTTGACGTAGCTTTCCTGTACCGCGTCGCCACCTTCCGGCAGCCACAGCAGTGCCCAGTCGACCGCTTCTTTATTACCGGCGAAAGCGCCGCAAAACGGCTCGTTCGGCAGACGTTCGAATTCGCTGACGGCGTCGACCAGATACGAGCGCAGGCCGTCTTCGTAATGCCACTCGACTTTCTCGCCGGTGCCTTTGTCTTCGAAGCTGACCAGCAGCCCCGGGCACAGCACAGCCTTGGCCTTGAGTACGTGCTTGAGGCGGCTGATGGAGAATTTTGGTGAATCGAAGTATTTCGGATCCGGCGCGAAGTACACGCTGGTGCCGGTGTTGCGCTTGCCGACGGTGCCGACGATTTCCAGCTCGGAGGCTTTGTAGCCATCGGCGAAAGTCATCTGGTATTCGTTGCCGTCACGCTTCACACGTACGCGCACTTCGGTCGACAAGGCGTTGACCACGGAGATACCCACGCCGTGCAGACCGCCGGAGAACTGGTAGTTCTTGTTGGAAAACTTGCCGCCCGCATGCAGTTTGGTGAGGATCAGTTCGACGCCCGACACGCCCTCTTCCGGGTGGATGTCGACCGGCATGCCACGGCCGTCATCGCTGACTTCCAGCGAGTGGTCGGCGTGCAGGATGACCTGCACCGATTTGGCGTGACCGGCCAGGGCTTCGTCGACGCTGTTGTCGATAACTTCCTGGGCGAGGTGGTTCGGCCGACTGGTGTCGGTGTACATGCCGGGGCGTTTGCGCACCGGGTCGAGGCCCGAGAGGACTTCGATGGCGTCGGCGTTATAAGAGCTAGCGCTGGGAGTGGCCATAGGGTCTCGTCGTCAGTCATTCATGAAATAGGGGCAAGACTTCACAGTGCGGTGAAATCGATTGCCTGATACAAATCGGCGCCAATGCCGGCAAAACTCAGCAACGCCGGCAATTGCCCGGCGAAACCCTGAAAACTGTGGTCGCCGCCGGCCTGAATGCGCAAGGCACAGGCGCGGTAATACTGCTGGGCGAGGCGATAATCCAGTGTTTCATCGCCGGTCTGCAACCAGACCTGATAGCGCTGGGCATCCTGAGGCGCCGGCACTTCCAGTTCGGCCAGGGCCGTGACGTGGTCGTGGGTCAATTCCCAGGTTTCATCGGTATACAGGTTTTTCTGCGTGCCCAGATAGCCGTCGAACATCCGGTGCGGGCTGACCGCCGGGTTGACCAGCAGGGCTTTCAGGCCATGGCGTTCGGCAAGGTGAGTCGCATAGTAGCCGCCGAGTGAACTTCCCACCAGCAATGGGCTGCCCAGCTCGGCGATTGCCTGCTCCAGCTGACCGATGGCTTCGCGCGGATGGTGATGCAGCGCCGGCACCCGCAATTGCTCGCTCAAACCCAGCCGCTCCATCACCGCGACCAGCTGACAGGCCTTTTTCGAGGCCGGGGCGCTGTTGAAACCGTGGATATAGAGGATCGAACCGGACATTTGAGCTCCCTGAGTGTCGGCCAAAGATAGCGGAGTTTACAGGGAGTCAGGGCAGGATGGGCCATCCAAATGATGCCCGCCTGCATCCTGTAGGAGCTGCCGAAGGCTGCGATCTTTTGATTCTGTTTTCAAGATCAAAAGATCGCAGCCTCCGGCAGCTCCTACAGGGATTATCAATAACCGTTGGAGCCGTAGTCGATGGTGAAGGTGAACCCGGTAACTCGCTCCACTCCGGTTTCCAGCCGCCCATCCGGCAACAACCTTAACCACCGATACCCCGGTGCCTGCTCGCCGACCTTGAAGCCCTCACTGCCCGGCTCGAACTGAATGCAGGTCGAAGGCGAAGCCATCAGGCGCACGCCATTGCGCTCGCGATCAATCTCTTGATGCACATGCCCCCACAGCACCGCGCGAACCTGTGGAAAACGATCCAGCACCTCGAAAAACGCTTCAGGATTGCGCAGGCCGATCGGCTCCATCCATGCGCAACCGATCGACACCGGATGGTGGTGGAAGCACACCAGATGATGACGTTCCGGCGCTTCGCTCAGTGAGCGCGCCAGCAGTTGCAGTTGATCATCCTGCAAATACCCCGGCACCGAACCCGGCACCGCCGAATCCAGCAGCGTCACCCGCCAGTTGCCGATATCGACTACCGACTCCAGCAGCGCGCTCTGCACGGCGGCCTCGGCCATGATCATCGGTTCGTCGTGATTGCCGGGAATCCACCGCGCCGGGGCGTCAATCTGCGCGCTCATCTGGCGAAACTGCTGATACGACTCCAGCGTGCCGTCCTGGGAAATATCCCCGGTAGCCAGAATCAGATCGATCTGCGGTTGTTGCCCCAGCACCAGTTCGATGACCTTTTGCAGGCTCTCGCGGGTATTCATGCCCAGCAGCGTACCGTCCGCTTCAGCGAACAGATGGCTGTCGGACAACTGCACCAGCAGCGCCGCATCGGCGGTGGTCAACGTGGATACGCTCGGCAAGGCGTTCTCCCAAGGCAAAAGCACGGAATCGATCGAGTGCCGCAATTATGCTGGGGGATCAGTCAAAGAGGAAACTGCCGAACCGGACACAGTTCACAACTAGCGTACGACTTCGTACTCATGCCCCAACGCCAGGCAATGACTCAGCCATTCCCCCAGGAACAGATTGAGCTGGGCCTTTTCATCTGGCTGATGCATGGCCGCGTTCGGATAAGGATAGATGCCGCGAAAGCGTCGTGCATGTTCGGCGCTGACCACTTCGGCCATGCGTGCGTCGTGATAGACCTGCACTTCCAGTTGCGGCACCGGCAGCCACGGCAGACTGTGCTCTTGACGCACTTGCAACGTGGTGGTGTACGGACAGGTTTGCAGCACTTCGAGGGCCAGCACGCCGAGCATCTGCTCGCCCTGGGTCACGGCGATGCGCCGCGCCTCCGGCTCGTTGCGCATGTCCGGCACCAGTCGCATCAGACGCGCGTAGTTGGCCTCGCAGGCGGCTTGCAGCCCCGCGAGGTCGACTCGATAGCGATCGCGCAACTTGTTTACGACCATAACCCCCTCACTTCGGCGCGGTTCAGCGCCAGCCATTGCAAGGCGATGATGCTCGCCGCGTTGGCAATGCGTCCGTCACGGACGGCCTGCAAGGCATCTTCAAAAGCCCAGACCGTGACGCGGATATCTTCTGCCTCTTCTTCCAGACCATGCAGACCGCCAACGCCCTCGGTGCTGCAACGCCCCAGATACAAATGCACGAACTCGTTGCTGCCACCCGGCGACGGGAAGTATTTGGTCATCGGCCACAGGGCCTTGATGTCCAGTCCAGCTTCCTCCTGCGCCTCGCGGTGAGCAACTTCTTCCGGTTGTTCATCCTTGTCGATCAGACCAGCGACCAGTTCGACCAGCCACGGGTTGTCGGTCTTGCCCATGGCGCCAACGCGAAACTGCTCGATCAGCACCACTTCGTCGCGCTGCGGATCGTAGGGCAGCATGCACACGGCATCGTGACGGACAAACACTTCACGGTTGATCTCGCGGCTCATGCCTCCGGCGAACAATTCATGGCGCAGGTGCAAACGGTCGAGCTTGTAAAAGCCCTCGTAGCAGCGTTCGCGCCGTACGACGTCGACGGTGGTCGGAATAGCATTGGCAAAATCAGTCATGAGCATCCTCTTTACTGCACATCCATTACGAGGTTGCCGTGTGAGACTGGCAACCTCGACTTCGCGCCATCCTAACGCGCCCGAACGGTTTGATGCAGCCCCTTTACCGTCAGCGGGATGGACGGTGGCGGCGAAACGCACTCTAATTAGCTTAGTGGCGAACTGACTGCTTCGTTGAGAGTCGAAGCGGTAACTTTTTGCCTTCCCTTGCTTTCGAAAGGACGCCCATGTCGCTTTTCAAAATTGCCTCCGTGGCCGCCATTGCCCTGACTCTGGGCGCGTGCGCAAGCCTGTTCCAACCCAACTACCGCACGCCGCTGGAAACTACCCGCGATGCGTCGGAACAACTGAAACCGGGCTGTTCCAACCCGGATTGCCCGCTGGTCAACATCGACACCCTGCGCTTCCCGGCAGAACCTGCGCTGGACGGCATCATCGAAAAACGTCTGCTGCAAATGACCCGCACCGAGAAAAACGCCCCGATAGCGCCGACCCTGGCGGCTTATCGCGATCAGTTTCTGGCCAGCGCCGGCCCGCGCAACAGCAGCTACCTGCAAGCGAAAGTACGCGAGCAGCATGACGGCTTGGTGATCATCGAGTTGTCGAGCTACCTCGACACCGGTGGCGCGCATGGCACCCCGGGGCGCGGTTTCATCAACTATTCGCGCCAGCAGCACAAGGTGCTGAACCTGTCCGACATGCTGATGCCGGGTCAGGAAGAGGCGTTCTGGAAGGCGGCGCAGGTCGCGCACAACAGCTGGTTGATCAGCACCAAGCTCGATCAGGAAGCGGAGTTCGTGAAGAACTGGCCGTTCGTGAAAACCCCGAACGTGGCGCTGACCTATGGCGGCGTGGTTCTCAAGTACGACGTGACCACCATTGCGCCTTACGCGCTGGGCCACGTCGAACTGAAGATTCCTTATCCGCGTCTGAACGGCATTCTCAAGCCCGAGCTGTTTCCTGGCCGTAACTGAAGGCCCGGCCGAGCACTAGCTGCAACAGCCCTGCCAGCACCAGCGCCGGCAGGGTTGCGCCAACATCCGGATACAGATTCGCCAGCAAATGGTAGGTGCTGACGCCACCCAGCCACGCCAACAACGCCGGCCAGCGCAATGCGGCTGAAGCGACCTGAGCGCTGCGCTTGCGCAGGATGAAGTGATCCACCAGCACCACGCCAAACAGCGGCGCAAACACCGAACCAATCAACAACAGGAAATTCTGGTACTGCGCCAACGGCGCCAGCAGGGCGATCAGCGTGCAGATCACGCCGATGGCCAAGGCCAGATGCTCGACTTTCAGGCGCAACAGAATCCCGCTGGAGACCGCTGCCGAGTGAATGTCGGCGAAGGCGTTTTCCGACTCATCGAGCAAAATCAGCAACAGCGGAATGCCCAGCCCGGCACCGGCCAATGCCAGCAACAGTGCGTTGACTTCACCGCTCGGCGCGAACGCCAAGGTGTAGGCGACGCCAAGGCTCATCAACCAGAAATTACCGATGAAGAAACCGATGGCCGTGCCACCGAAGACATTCTTCGCACGCTTGCCGAAACGCGAGTAGTCGGCGATCAGCGGCAGCCACGACAGCGGCATCGCGATGGCAATGTCGAAGCCCACGGCGAAGGGCATCGAACCGTCACCGGCGCGCGACCAGAGATCCGCCAGATCGGCTTTGGCAAACAGGTTCCAGGTCAGCCACAGGCACGCGGCGAGCAGCAGCCAGATGCCCCATTTGCGCAGGATCTGCCGGACGAAAGTCAGCGGCCCGCTGACCGCGAGCAAGGTCGCCAGCGCGCCGAAAAACAGCGTCCACAACACCGGGTTCGACCACAGCGAACCTTCGCTGAACGCGCGGGTGCCGAGCAGGCTGGCCGCATCGCGCATGACGATGATTTCGAACGAGCCCCAACCGATCAGTTGCAGCAAGTTGAGCAACGCCGGCAGGCTCGCGCCTTTGCTGCCGAGACTGAGTTTCAGCGCGGCCATCGACGACAAGCCGGTGTCGCTGCCGATCACGCCGACAGCGGCCAACAACAGCACGCCGACCAGCGTGCCAAGGAAAATCGCCAGCAGCGAACCGGACAGGCCCAGGCCTGGCGCGAGCAATGCGCCGGTCTGCAAGACCATCAGGCCGATGCCGAGGGAGAACCACAGGGAAAACAGATCGCGACCGCCGAATACACGCTTGTCGGCGGGCACGGCGAGGTCGGGGGAATAAGTGCTGGGTTGAATGCTCAAGGGTGTTATCTCAGAGGGACATTTTTGTTGTGTTGATCGCATTCGCGAGCAGGCTCGCTCCCACACTTGAATGCATTCCAAAGTGGGAGCGAGCCTGCTCGCGAAGGGGCCCTTGCAGGCCCACCCTTTCAGGTCAGATCAAACCTTCTTGTACAGCTGACTGCCTTCCTTCTTGAACCGCTCGGCCTGTTCCGCCAGGCCTTGGGCGATATCTACGTCGACCGCTTCGATCCGCTGGTTGGCCGCGTATTCGCGAACTTCCTGCGTGATCTTCATCGAGCAGAATTTCGGCCCGCACATCGAACAGAAGTGCGCGACCTTCGCCGAATCCTTCGGCAGGGTTTCATCGTGATACGAACGCGCAGTGTCCGGATCAAGTCCCAGGTTGAACTGGTCTTCCCAGCGGAATTCAAAGCGCGCCTTGCTCAAGGCGTTGTCGCGAATCTGCGCACCCGGATGCCCCTTGGCCAAGTCCGCCGCATGCGCGGCGATCTTGTAGGTGATGATCCCGGTCTTCACGTCATCCTTGTTCGGCAGGCCCAAGTGCTCCTTCGGCGTCACGTAGCAAAGCATCGCGCAACCGAACCAGCCGATCATCGCCGCACCGATACCGGAGGTGATGTGGTCGTAACCCGGTGCGATGTCAGTGGTCAGCGGGCCGAGGGTGTAGAACGGAGCCTCGTCGCAGCACTCCAGCTGCTTGTCCATGTTCTCTTTGATCAACTGCATCGGCACGTGGCCCGGGCCTTCGATCATCGTTTGCACGTCGTGCTTCCAGGCGATCTTGGTCAGCTCGCCGAGGGTTTCCAGCTCACCGAACTGGGCAGCGTCGTTGGCGTCGGCAATCGACCCCGGACGCAAGCCATCACCCAGCGAGAAGCTGACGTCATAGGCTTTCATGATTTCGCAGATTTCTTCGAAATGCGTGTAGGCGAAGTTTTCCTTGTGATGCGCCAGGCACCACTTGGCCATGATCGAACCGCCACGCGAAACGATACCGGTCACGCGTTTGGCGGTCAGCGGCACGTAGCGCAGCAACACACCGGCGTGAATGGTGAAGTAATCGACGCCCTGTTCGGCCTGCTCGATCAATGTGTCGCGGAACAGCTCCCACGTCAGGTCTTCGGCCGCGCCGCCGACTTTTTCCAGCGCCTGATAGATCGGCACCGTGCCGATCGGCACTGGCGAGTTACGGATAATCCACTCGCGGGTTTCGTGAATGTGCTTGCCAGTGGACAAGTCCATGATGTTGTCCGCGCCCCAGCGAATGCCCCAGGTCAGTTTCGCCACTTCTTCTTCGATGGACGAACCCAGCGCGCTGTTGCCGATGTTGCCGTTGATCTTCACCAGGAAGTTACGGCCGATGATCATCGGTTCCAGTTCGGTGTGGTTGATGTTGGCCGGAATGATTGCGCGGCCACGGGCGATCTCTTCGCGGACAAATTCAGGGGTGATGATTTTCGGCACGCTGGCGCCGAAGCTGTGACCCGGGTGTTGCTGATCCAGCAAGCCGGCGGCGCGGGCCACTTCTAGCTTCATGTTTTCGCGGATGGCAACGAATTCCATCTCGGGCGTGATGATGCCCTGACGCGCGTAGTGCATCTGCGTGACATTGCCACCGGCCTTGGCGCGGCGCGGATTGTTGACGTGGGCAAAGCGCAGTTTGGTCAGTTCCGGGTCGGCGAGGCGCTCGCGACCGAAGTTGGAACTCAGGCCCGTCAGACGCTCGGTGTCGCCACGGTCGTCGATCCACGCCGAACGCACATCGGCCAGGCCTTTGCGCACATCGATAATCACGTTCGGATCGGTGTACGGGCCGGAGGTGTCGTAGACAGTGACCGGCGCGTTGATTTCGCCGCCGAAGTCGGTCGGGGTCACGTCGAGGGTGATTTCGCGCATCGGCACGCGGATGTCCGGGCGCGAGCCCTGAACGTAGACTTTTTGCGAACGGGTGAACGGCTTGACCGATTGCTCGTCGACCTTGGCCGAGTCACTCAGGTTGATCGCGTTTTTTGATTTTGTAGTAGTCATCACGGGCTCTCCAGACAGCATCCAGGCAGTGGATTGTCGGAGCAGAACCTGAAAGGCACGGACGCACCAGGACTGGTGCTGTGCATCGTCGTCGAGCGTTCGATTGTCGAACAATTTCCCGGACGAAGCACAAGAGGACTCGCCGGGTGACGAGAAATCTTGTTCCCTACGCAGGCGCTAACCTGATCAGGTTCAACGGGATCCGAAATTATTCGATCTCAGCCTCATAGCAAGGCACCCCGACAAGAACCCGGCCAGTCTAGACACAACTGGCAAAGAACGCCAACACCGCAGCAATCACCATGATGAATGGCGCAAATACAGGGGCTTGGCCGATTGTTGTCATGCAAATGCGCAACTACACTCGCCTTGCCCCGTCACGCCTTGACGCTATGGGGCCTGCGCCTTACCTTTGGCGCCCGGATTACTTCCATAATATTAATGCTAGGGATCGCCTCATGCTGCGCAAACTTTCACTGGCTGTTGCCGTGTCTTGTGCGTCCAACGCAATGGCCTGGGCAGCAGAAGCGCCCTTGTCGACCAAAACCGATCTGGTCAGCGTCTATCAGGAAGCGGTCGACAACAACGCCGATCTGGCCGCCGCCCGCGCCCAGTACGGCGCCCAGAAAGAAGTGGTGCCACAGGCCCGCGCCGGTTTGCTGCCGAACCTGTCCGGTGGCGCCGAAACCGCCAACGTGCGCACCTCGATCGATCAGCCTTCGGCCGTCGCCAATCGCAGCGCTCACTCGTATCAGGCGACCCTCGCCCAACCGTTGTTCCGCGCCGATCGCTGGTTCCAGTACCAGGCCGCCAAGGACGTCAACGAGCAGGCCGCGCTGCAACTGTCAGCGACCGAGCAGAACCTGATCCTGCAATCGGCGGAAGATTACTTCAACGTGCTGCGCAGCCAGGACAACCTCGCCTCGACCAAGGCTGAAGAAGCCGCCTTCAAGCGCCAGCTCGACCAGTCCAACGAGCGTTTCGATGTCGGCCTGTCGGACAAGACCGACGTCCTGCAATCGCAAGCCAGTTACGACACTGCGCGGGCCAACCGCATCGTTGCGCAGCGTCAGGTCGATGATGCGTTCGAAGCGCTGATCACCCTGACCAACCGTCAGTACAACTCGATTCAGGGCATCGTCCACTCGCTGCCGATCCTGCCGCCGGCGCCAAATGACGCCAAGGCCTGGGTCGACACCGCAGCGAAACAGAACCTCAATCTGCTGGCCAGCAACTTCGCCGTCAGCTCGGCTGAAGAGACCTTGAAACAGCGTAAGGCCGGCCACTTGCCGACTCTCGACGCTGTGGCCAAATACGAAAAAGGTGACAACGACGCCCTCGGTTTCGGCAACCCAAGCGTGTTCGGCGCGCCGTACCACGGCAACGTCGAGCAGACCACAGTGGGCCTGCAATTGAGCGTACCGATTTACAGCGGCGGCCTGACCAGTTCGCAAGTGCGCCAGTCGTATGCGCAACTGGATCAGAGCGAGCAGCAACGTGAATCGCTGCGTCGGCAGATCGTCGAGAACACCCGCAACCTGCACCGTGCGGTGAACACCGACGTCGAGCAGGTGCAGGCGCGCAAGCAATCGATCATTTCCAACCAGAGCGCGGTGGAAGCCACCGAAATCGGTTATCAGGTGGGTACCCGCAACATCGTTGACGTGCTCGATGCGCAGCGTCAGCTGTACACCTCGGTGCGCAACTACAACAACACGCGGTATGACTACATTCTCGACAACCTGCGCTTGAAGCAGGCGGCGGGGACGTTGAATCCGGGGGATCTGGAAGATCTGCGGCGTTATCTGAAAGCCGACTACAACCCGGACAAGGATTTCCTCCCGCCGGATCTGGCCAAGGCGGCCGAAGCGCAGCTCAAGGCGCGCCCGTAAACAATCTGGAATGAATCCCCTGTGGCGAGGGGATTTATCCTCGTTCGGCTGCGCAGCAGTCGCAATACCGGTGAACAGGGTTTTCCTGAATCACCGCGGTGAATGGTTTTGGGGCTGCTTCGCAACCCAACGGGGATAAATCCCCTCGCCACAGTCATATTCCAAGCGACTATTTGATCAGTCGGCCCAAGCCATCCAGCAAGCGCTGCAATGCACCTTGATTGCGGCACATCACTGCCAGCCCGGCGTCGGCCATGCGCTGCGCATCACGCGGCAATTCGAACAAGCGCTGCACTTCCACTGCCAACCCTTCGGCATCATCGACCTCGGCCAACGCCCCGGCTTCGCGCAATTGCGCGGCGATGTCGAGGAAGTTGAACAGGTGCGGGCCACTGAGCACCGGTTTCGCCAAGGCTGCCGGTTCCAGCAGATTGTGCCCGCCGTTCGCCACCAGACTGCCGCCGACAAACGCGCTGTCCGCCAGGGCATAGAGAAACAGCAACTCGCCCATGGTGTCGCCGAGCAGCACTGACGTCTGCGCATCGACATCGGCCGCGGTCGAACGCCGCACCGTGGCAAAACCTTCGCGCTGGCACAGTTCGAACACCGAATTGAAACGCTCAGGATGACGCGGCACCAGAATCAGCAACGCATCCGGGTGATTGGCCAGCAAGCGACGGTGGGCGTCGAGCACCACTTCGTCCTCGCCTTCGTGGGTACTGGCGGCGATCCACACCGGACGCTCCAGTGCCTGCCATTGGCTGCGCAGGTCGGCGGCGCGTTGCAGCAGTTGCGGGTCGATGGTCAGGTCGAACTTGATCGAACCAGTGACTTCGACCGTCTGCGCGCGAGCGCCGAGATCGCGGAAGCGCTGGGCTTCGGTTTCGGTCTGCACGGCAAACAGGCTCATCTCGGCGAGCATCGGTGCGGTCAGCTTGTTGAAGCGACCATAACCTTTAGCCGAGCGCTCGGACAAACGCCCGTTGGCCAGCGCCACCGGAATCCCGCGCTTGGCGCACTGATGAATGTGGTTGGGCCACAGCTCGGTTTCCATGATCACCGCGAGTTTCGGCTGCACGCGGTCAAGAAACCGCGCCGCCGCACACGGCAAGTCATACGGCAGATAGCAATGCTGGATGCGCGGCTCGTTGGCGAACAGCGCCTGAATCCGCTCCGATCCGGTCGGCGTCATGCAGGTCACGGTGATCGGCAACTGTGGATAACGCTGCAGCAGAGCGCGGATCATCGGCGCAGCGGCGATACTTTCGCCCACCGACACCGCGTGCACCCAGATGCCGCCGGGTTGCAGCGTCGGCATGCCGTAGGAGAAACGCTCGCCTATGCGCTTGGCGTACGCCGGCGCCTTGCGCGCCCGCAGCCACAGCCGAATCGCCACCAATGGCAGCCCCAGGTAAAACAGCGCGGTGTACAGAGTTCTATTCATGGCGGCGGAGTTTATCGACTTTTCTCGCCGATCGCGCGCAAGTGCACGGCAAAACGCTCCGCCAGCCAACGTGCCGCCGGGCCTAAAGGCTCATCGCGGCGCCAGACCAGTTCGACCACCAGCGCCGGCGGCGTCCATTCGCTGTCGAGTTCGACCATCAAACCCTGATACGCCGAATACTGCACCACATGCCGCGGCAACCAGGCCCAACCCAGATCGCGCACCAGCCATTCGGCCATCACGTAGAAACTGTCGGCGCGCCACACTTGTGGGCTGGCCGGCTCGTTGCCGGGGTAAACGCTGGTTTGCGTCGACATCAACAGTTGCCGGTGTTGCGCCAATTGCTGGCAGGTGACATAGGACTGCGTCGCCAACGGATGATTGATGCCGCAGACCGTGACCATTTCCACGCTGCCGAGCACTCGGCGCTCTAGCGCTTCGGGGATTTCGTCGTGGTAGAACAGCAAACCCAGGTCGGCACGCCGTTCGACCAGTTTGCGCGCGACCTCGCCTTGGGCAGCGCTGGTCAGCTGTAATTCGAGGCTGGGAAACTGCTCGGCCAGTGCACCGAAACTTTCCACCAGCGCCTGATAAGGCATCGCTTCGTCCTGGGCCACCCGCAGTTGCGCTTCCTGGCCGCGCAGCATCGCCATCGCCCGACCATTCAGGCGTTCGCATTGACGCAAGACTTCCCGCGCCTCTTCGAGCAGCGCGTCGCCCGCTTCAGTGAGCGTTGGCTGACGACCGCTGCTACGCTCGAACAGGCTGACACCCAGATCATCTTCCAGCATCGCAACCGCGCTACTGATCGCCGACTGGGCCTTGCGTTGCTGGCGTGCCACCGCCGAAAACGAGCGTTGCTCGGCGACATCGACAAACACCCGTAGCTGATCGAGATTCCATTGCATGCTGACGTACCAACCCATCTTCGAAACAGATAGGTAATGACTTTACCCCATCTGGGGAATCTCTAGAATGCCGCCTCAGCAAGCAACGTTTCACATGAGGATTTGAACCATGAACGCCTACGCCTACCTGGCCATTGCCATCTGCGCCGAAGTCATCGCCACCGTCTCGATGAAAGCAGTCAAAGGCTTCAGCACGCCGCTGCCGCTGGTGCTGGTCATCGTCGGCTACGCGATTGCGTTCTGGATGTTGACCCTGGTGGTACGCACCGTACCGGTCGGTGTGGCCTACGCGGTGTGGGCCGGGATGGGCATCGTGATGGTCAGCGTCGCGGCGCTGTTCATTTACGGGCAAAAACTGGATATTCCGGCGATGCTGGGGATGGCCTTGATTGTGCTGGGCGTCGTGGTGATCCAGTTGTTCTCGAAAACCGCGGGGCACTGAGGAAAAAGATCGCAGCCTGCGGCAGCTCCTACAGGGGATCGCATTCTCTGTGTAGGAGCTGCCGCAGGCTGCGATCTTTTTTCACATCTGAAGCCGAACTCCGAGTCTGTATACTGCGCCCTCGTCTTGAACACTGAGGTCGTTGCATGCCATCCGTTATTTCCACCGACGTTCTGATTGTCGGCGCTGGTGTCGCCGGCCTCTGGTTGAACGCGCGTCTGCGCCGTCAGGGTTTTTCGACCGTGCTGGTGGAAAGCGCCAGCCTCGGCGGTGGGCAGAGCGTTAAATCCCAAGGCATCATTCACGGCGGCGCCAAATACGCGCTGCACGGCGCGCTGACGGGTGCCTCGGAAGCCATTGCCGACATGCCGCGCCGTTGGCGTGAAGCGCTGGCCGGCAATGGCGAGCTGGATCTGACCGGCGTGCGCCTGTTGTCCGAAGCTCATTACCTGTGGTCGCCCGGCACCCTCGCCGGCAACCTCACCAGTTTCTTCGCCAGCAAAGCCGTGCGCGGCCGCGTCGATCAGGTCAAGGGCGAGCAACTGCCACCAGCCCTGCAGGACAAGCGCTTCAAGGGCAAGGTCTACCGCCTCGCCGAGCTGGTGGTCGATGTGCCGAGCCTGATTCAGCGCCTGGCCGATCTGGCCGGTGATGGCCTGCTCGCCGGGCAAACCATCGAGCCGCTGCTGGAAGCAGGTGTGCTGGTCGGTTTGAAAGTCGACGGCCGCGAGATCCGCGCCCAGCGCATCGTCCTCAGCGCTGGCGCCGGCACCGCGCAATTGCTTGAAGACCTCGGTCTGACGCAACCGGCCATGCAACGCCGGCCGCTGCACATGATCATCGCCAAAGGCCCGGGCCTGAAACCGCTGTACGCGCATTGCCTGGGCGGCGGCACCAAACCGCGCATCACCGTGACCACGCATCCGGCGGCTGATGGCCAGTGGGTCTGGTACATGGGCGGCGACATTGCTGAAAGCGAAGGCGTGCACCGCGAGCCGGCCGAACAGATCGCCACCGCGCAAAAGGAAATCGCCCAGTTGCTGCCATGGATCGACCTCAGCACCACGCAATGGGCGACCTTGCGCGTTGACCGTGCCGAACCGCTGCAAACCGGGCTGACACGCCCCGACAACGCCTTCCTTGCCGAACAGGGTCGCCTGCTGGTGGGCTGGCCAACCAAGCTGGCATTGGCGCCGGACTTTGCCGACCGGGTGATCGCCTCGCTGGAGCGCGACGCTATTCAGCCGCAAGCCAGCGAACCATTGCCAGCCCTGCCGAAACCACCGATGGGTGTTCCAGCCTGGGAGCAACTGCTGCCATGAGCATCGCCAACCTGCATGATCTGCATCGCCCACTGGGCAGCACCGGCCTGATGGTTTCGCCTCTGGGCCTGGGCACGGTCAAACTCGGCCGCGACCAAGGGGTGAAATACCCCAACGGTTTCCAGATTCCTGGCGACGATGAGGCGCGCATGCTTCTGCGCCAGGCGCGCGAACTGGGCATCAACCTGATCGACACCGCCCCGGCCTATGGCCGCAGCGAAGAACGCCTCGGCCCGCTGTTGCGTGGCCAGCGACAGGACTGGGTGATCGTCAGCAAGGTTGGCGAAGAGTTTGCCGATGGCTTGTCGCACCATGACTTCAGCGCGACACACACGCGAATGTCGGTCGAGCGCAGCCTGCAACGTCTTGAAACCGATTTTGTCGACCTGGTGCTGGTGCATTCCGACGGCAACGACATGGCGATCCTCGAGCACGAAGAAGTTTACGCGACACTCGCGGCACTCAAGGCCGAGGGCAAGATTCTTGGTTTCGGTTTCTCCGGCAAAACCGTCGAAGGTGGCTTGAAAGCATTGGAGCAAGGCGACTGCGCAATGATCACCTACAATCTGAACGAACAAAACGATAAGGCTGTCATTGACTATGCTGCTGCCCACGGCAAAGCCATTCTGGTGAAAAAAGCCTTGGCCAGTGGTCATGTCTGCCTGAGCCCCGGCGTCGATCCGGTGCGTGCCAGTTTCGAATTGCTGTTCGCGCAGCCTGGTGTGGCCAGTGCTATTGTCGGCACGATCAATCCGCTGCACCTCGCCCACAACGTAGCGACCGTTGCCCAGGTCCTTCGTGGTCACTGACGCCGCTTCGCGGCCTTAAGCAGGAGCCGATATGCCGCGCACGCTCATCAGAAAGAACCCGAGCAACTTCAAGACCCTGCCGCTGTTCGTCGAAGCCACGCCCGAAGGCCTGACCTATCAGAGCGTCGGCATGCCGCTGAATTTCGCCCAGACCTTGCAGCGACGCAAACCGGTGAGCGTCGCCGATGCCGAGCGTTTCTCGCTGGAACTGGCCAACCTTGGGGTGTCGGTGCGCCTGACCTTGCATTGGCAGAATCGCGATTTCTGGGTACTGGTGCGCCAGCGTCGGCAGGATCGCGGCGATGTGGTGCTCAAGCTCATTTCCGGTTACGTGCCAGCCCACGAGCTGAATATTCCGCTGCACACCGCCATTCAGGAGATTGCTGAAGAGTGCCTGCTGGAAACCCCGGAAGGCTGGCTCGGCGGGCGTTTCAATGACACTTGGCTGCCGGCGCCTTATGCGACGGCGCTGCATTATCGCGAAGCCCTGCCCTTTCGCCTGACGCCACTCTCCGGCTCGGCGCGGCCGGTGCGCTGCGCCAACCTGCAATTGCAGGAACGACCACGGGCCTATGTGCATTTGCCCACCGCCTCGCTGCAATTGATCTACGACCTGCGACTGGAAGTGCCCAAGGAAGCCAAGTCCCTGAGCCTGTTTCATGTCGATGAGCGACTGGAAGGCGATCAACTGGTGGCGCGGCTGGATCGCAAACGTCCGGATCTATACTTGATGCCGCTGCAGGATGGCGAGCCGCTGGCCGAACTCTACACCCTGAAAAAAGGCCAGCTGTACCCGGCGGGCACCCGTGGACTGTATCTGGCTGAGAGTTTTGCCAAACAGGATGGCTGGCTGGTGCGTGAAGAGCGGATTCGCTGGAAGGACTGGTTGCGTCAGCAGGGTTTGACGCCGCCGGAGAAGGCTACTGGCCTGGCGCGGTTGCGCGGCAGGGCCAAACAGTTGCTGAAGAAGATCGTGCCGCGCAAGAAAGTGAATTCCTGAAAGCAAAAGATCGCAGCCTGCGGCAGCTTCTACAGGGAAATATTGTAGGAGCTGCCGCAGGCTGCGATCTTTTGACTTTATTGACCGCGGATTTTTTCGACGATCGCCGTGGTCGAGCTGTTTTCCACCAGCCCCAGCACTTTCACCGTGCCGCCGTAAGCGGCGACGATATCGGCGCCGACCACCTGGTCGATGCCGTAATCCCCACCTTTGACCAGCACGTCCGGCTTGACCTCGCGCAGGAGGTTTTCCGGGGTGCCTTCAGGGAAGCTGATCACCCAGTCCACCGCACCGAGTCCGGCAAGCACCGCCATGCGCCGGTCGACACTGTTGATCGGACGACCCGGCCCTTTCAGACGGCTGACGGAAGCGTCATCGTTGACTGCCACGATCAGACGGTCGCCTTGCGCACGCGCCTGTTCCAGATAGGTGACATGGCCGGCATGGAGGATATCGAAGCAGCCATTGGTGAAGACGATTCGCTCGTTGTGCGCGCGAGCATCGTCAACCGCCAACAGCAGTTGTTCCAGACCCAGCACGCCGCGCTCGGAACCTTCTTCGCGCTGAATCGCGCGACGCAGTTCCGGCGCGCTGATCGCAGCTGTACCCAGCTTGCCGACAACGATGCCCGCCGCCAGGTTGGCCAGGGCTACCGCGTGCGGCAGTTCTTCACCGGCCGCAATCGCTGCCGCCAATGTAGAAATCACCGTGTCGCCGGCACCGGTCACGTCGAACACTTCGCGGGCGCGGGCCGGCAAGTGCAACGCCGGATGATCCGGGCGCAACAGGGTCATGCCGTGCTCGCCACGGGTCACCAGCAAGGCACCGAGTTCGAGGTCGTGCATCAGGGTCGCGCCCTTGCTCACCAACTCGTGCTCGTCGGCGCAACCGCCAACGATGGTTTCGAACTCGCTGAGGTTCGGCGTGATCAGGCTGGCGCCACGATAGATCGAGAAGTCCTTGCCCTTGGGATCGGCCAGCACCGGAATGCCCTTGGCGCGAGCAGCCTGGATCAAGGCCTGATGGTTTTTCAGCGCGCCTTTGCCGTAGTCCGACAGCACCAGCACCTTGATGCCTTCGAGCAGGTCATCGACCTGCGAGGCCAAGGCCAGGGCATCGGTGGCGAACGGTTCTTCAAAGTCGATACGCAGCAATTGCTGGTGCCGGCTCATGACCCGCAATTTGACGATGGTCGGCTGATGCGCGATGCGCTGGAACAGCGCACGCACGCCCGCGCCCTTGAGACTGTTGCTCAGGCTGTCGGCGGCTTCGTCATCACCGGTCACACCGACCAGCGACGCCGGCGCACCCAGCGCGGCAATGTTCAAGGCAACGTTGGCAGCGCCGCCCGGGCGGTCTTCGATTTGCTCGACTTTTACGACCGGAACCGGCGCCTCAGGGGAAATCCGTGAGGTACCACCATGCCAGTAACGGTCGAGCATGACATCGCCGACCACCAAGACAGGGGCTTGATCGAATCGCGGCATGGACAACTTCATGGAGCAACCCACATACAAAATGAACAGGGGCGCGATATTAACACAGGGTTGGCGAAGGCTTGTGCGCGGGCTGCAACAGGATGAAACAGCTGGCTTTTTTGCTCATTTTTTGAGCAGCAACGCTGCCAACTGCTGACAGGCTTCAGGCAGTTCAAGGGCCTCGGTGTCGATTCGGCATTCCGCACTCAGCGGAGCCTCATAAGGACTGTCGACGCCGGTGAAGTTGTTGATCCGGCCCTCGCGAACCGCTTGATACAACCCTTTCGGATCGCGCCGCGCACAGACCTGCAACGAGGTACTGACGTGCACCTCGATAAAATCCTCCGGTGCAAAAAGTCGGCGTGCGGCGTCGCGCTCGGCGCGAAACGGCGAGATGGCCGCGACGATCACGATCAACCCGGCATCGACCATCAGCCGCGCCACTTCCGCCATACGCCGAATGTTCTCGCGGCGACAGCTATCGCCCATGCCCAGATCGCGACACAGGCCACTGCGCACATTGTCGCCATCGAGTAAAAACGTGTGCAGGCCATACTGATGCAGATACAGCTCCAGCGCATTGGCCAGTGTCGACTTGCCTGCGCCGGAAAACCCGGTCAGCCACAGGCAACGCGGACGCTGCCCCTTGATCATGGCGCGGGCCTGATGCGACAACGCCAAGCCATAAGGGCGAATGGCCGGCGCTGGCGCCGGCAGCGACAGGGATTCATTCATAACCGAGCAACTCATAATCGCGCTGATAAGTCCGTTTCACCAAGCGCCGGGTGCGCGCGGTGCAAAACTCGCGTGCAGGCATTGGCTGACGTTGCCGAGAGCTGTTGACGTGGGGCAACTGACTGGCCAATCCCAACTGCTCGCAGACCAACTGAAAGTCGCGCTGCAGATGTTCTTGATAGCCGATGAAATCCAGCGCCAGATGGCCTAGCGAGTCAGTGAGAAAATCGGTTTGCGCAGCGAAGTGCAATTGCCGAGAGATGTTGTCTGGATGTAGCCAGCGCAAAACAAAATCGTCGAAATCCCGATACTGCCTGACCAGTTGCTGCGCCGCCTGATCGCGGCCACTCAGTTCATTACCGCGCAGAAACGCGAAGGCCGAGTACGCGCGCTCCAGCGGATCCCGCACGAAAGCGAACTTCCAGGCCGTGGCGAATTGTTGGGGAAACTGTTCCTGATACCAGTACAAGGGCAGATGCCCCGGACGCCAGCCGTCGAACATCGCCTCGCAGACACTGCTGCCAGCGCACTTGGGCACATGAATGAACAGACACCCGTGCTGCTGGAAAGCCTTTGGAAACACCACACAGGCCGACAACGACTTGTTCACGACCTGCCGGTCAACCACCGACAAGCGCCCAAGCAGAAAGGCTCGCTGCGGCTTGGGCAGCAGTTTCCACAGATAGCGTTGCAACATGAGAGTACCCGCGCGACGGGGATAGCCCCTTCGATAGATGTAAGAGTTCGTTGAGGAACCTTAACAAGCGCGGTGCCCGGTTTTATGCCGGTTTGGTCAAGAAGGGTAAAGGTCTGGATACAAACAACGGCCCACAACTGCAATGCACTTTCCCTGTAGGAGCTGCCGAAGGCTGCGATCTTTTCACCCTGCGTCTAGAAAAACAGATCAAAAGATCGCAGCCTGCGGCAGCTCCTACAGGGCCGCGCGGGCAGTCTCAGGCGATGTCTTCAGCCGGGGCATCGAGGCCCATGGCGTTGAGGCGTGCGTAGTAGCCGTTCTGCGCCAGCAATTGATCATGCGTGCCGCGCTCGACGATACGGCCCTGATCCATGACCAGGATCAGATCGGCTTTCTCGATGGTCGACAGACGGTGGGCAATCACCAGCGTGGTACGGCCCTTCATCACTTGATCCAGAGCGGCCTGAATGTGCCGCTCGGATTCGGTGTCGAGTGCCGAAGTGGCCTCGTCGAGAATCAGCAGCGGAGCGTTCTTCAGCAAGGCGCGGGCAATCGCCAGGCGCTGACGCTGGCCGCCGGAAAGCAGCACACCGTTTTCGCCGACCTGCGTATCGAGGCCTTCGGGCAATTGCGCGATGAAGTCCATCGCGTAGGCGTCACGCGCGGCTTTTTCGATGTCTTCACGCGGCGCGCCAGCCAGATCGCCATACGCGATGTTGTTGGCCACGGTGTCGCTGAACAGGGTCACGTGCTGAGTCACCTGTGCGATATGACGACGCAGGTTCAGCAACTTGTAGTTTTCGACTTCGACACCGTCGATGAGGATTTCACCCTTGTCGTGGTGATAGAAACGCGGAATCAGATTGGCCAGCGTCGACTTGCCGCTGCCGGAACGGCCGACCAGCGCGACCATCTGCCCCGGCTCGACGCTAAAGCTAATGTTGTCGAGCACCTGGCGCTCGGTGTCCGGGTAGGTGAAGCTCAGGTTGCGCACATCCAGACGACCGGTCACCGAGTCACGCGTGACTGTACCGGTATCGACTTCAGGCGCGACGTCCAGCTGTTCGAAGATGCTTTCGGCACCGGCCACGCCCTTCTGGATCGTCGAGCTGACTTCGGACAATTGGCGAATCGGTTTCGGCAGCAGGCCGGCCAAGGTGATGTAGGCAACCATGTCACCGGCCGAGGCGTCACCGCGCAGGTACAGGACGAGGAACATCAGCACGGCCATGGCGCTGTAAATCACTAGCTGCAGCATCGGCGTATAGATAGCGCCGGTGCGGGTCATGCGCAGCTGTTTGTCGGTGTTGCTCTGGCTGGCCTTGAGGAAGCGCTTCTCTTCGTAGACTTCGCCGCCGAAGCTGCGCACCACGCGATAGCCCTGGATGGTTTCCGAGGCCACGTGCGTGACGTCGCCCATGGCCAGCTGGATCTTCTTGCTCTGCTTGCGGAATTTCTTGCTCGCGGTACGCACCATCACGGCGATCAACGGCAGGATCGCGACCATCACCAGCGTCAGCTTCCAGTTCATGAACAGCAGGGAGGCGAAGAGGAAGATCACCGTCATGCCTTCACGGATTACGACCTTGATCGCATCGGTTGCCGCCCCCGTGACCATGGTCACGTTGAAGGTGATACGCGAAATCAGATGACCGGAGTTATGCTTGTCGAAGTAGCGGTTCGGCAGCACCAGCAGGTTGTTGAACAACTGCACCCGCAGGTCGTGCACCAGACCGAGGGAAACCTTGGCCAGAAAGTAGTTGCCCAGATAAGATCCCAGACCCTGCCACGCGGCAATCAGGATGATCAGCAGCGGAACAGCCTGCAACAGTTGCAGATCGCGCAGGTATGGGACGCTTGGAAACAGCACCGCCTCAGGGTTGGACAGGCCGTCGACGAAGTACTTGAGTATGTAGCCAAGCATCGGCTGGGTCGAAGCGAAAATCAGGAAACCGACGATGCTGATCAGGAACAGACTGATGTACGGCCGAACATAGCCGAGCAGGCGGAAGTAGATTTTCAAGCTCGAAGGGCTTGCGGCGGTACTGGAGTCAGTCATATCACGCGAAAGTCGATAAAAAGGACGCTGACTTTAGCACAGCTTCTTCAGGGTTCTGGCAAACGGCGAAAGGCTGTTATTGTTAGGCACGTTTTTCAGCATCAAATAGCCATCACCCGAATGGTCGATCAACTTCAGGATTGAATCTCACAGCATGCAACTTCGCGGCTTTAACAGTACGTCCAATCGAGTCTTCGATTTCATTAGCCTGTGGATTCTTCCCGCCGGCTATTTCCTGCTCTTGTGCGCGCTGTTTTTTCTGCCGGGCCGAAGTCTGCATCACAAGCTTTTTTACGGCTTGTTCAGCATTCCGACATTGATCGCTTTGTGCCTGCGTCCGCGTGAACTCAAGGAGTTGCTACGCGAGCCGGTGTTCGTCGCGCTGCTGGTGTTTGTCGCCTGGGCCTTGCTCAGCCTCAGTTGGGGACCGCGCGACGAAGGTATCGCCGGGATGTTCAAACCGTCACTGCACACCTTGCTGCTGTTTGCCGGCACCTATCTGCTGGTGCGTTATCGCAGTGAGATCCTGCAACCTTTACTGTTCGGCGCCGCGTTGGTGGCGCTGCTCGCAACGACGTGGTTCTTGTTCAGATTCGCCCATACTTACGAACCCGGCATGCGTCTGATCGGCGGTGGCGCTTTTGACAACCCATTGCTCAGCTCGCACCTGTTCGGTTTCTTCAGCGCCTATTGGCTGAGCGTGACCATGACCTGCAAACGCCGCCAGATGATGTGGCTGAGTGTGCCGGCAATGGCAATCATGTTTATGGCAGTAATCGGCACCGGGTCCAGAACGCCGCTTGTGGCGCTGACAATGGCCGCGTTGTGGCTGTGCTTCATTTGCTGGAACCGTCGCTCGATAGGCTTGTTGATCGGCCTGGCGCTCAGCGGTGTAACGGTCGCCTTCCTGTTTGCACAAATGATCATCGAACGTGGCGATTCGTATCGACTGGAAATCTGGAAACAGGTGCTGCACATGATTGCCGACCATCCTTGGATCGGTCACGGCTACAGCGCCACGCTGTCTGTCGACCCCGGTGTCGGCATCAACTTCCAGGAGCCGCACAGTTTCGTGCTGGGCGTTCTCTATTACGTCGGCATCTTCGGCCTGTTGCCGTGGCTGTTCTTCATTTTCTGGGGCCTGCTGAGCAGTTGGCGCCAGCGCGTACAACCACTGTTGATTGTTGCCTCGACGCTGCTGATCTTTGGCATCGGCGCCGGACTGACCGAAGGTGGCGGAATCATTTCACGGCCCAAGGAGCACTGGTTCCTGTTGTGGATTCCGCTGGCACTGATCGCGGCACTGAGCATCAATCAACGTGCGCGGCGCCTGCTGACAATGCCGGTGCAAAAACTCACCGTCACCGGCCTGCAAAATCTGAGCAACGCCGCTCAGGTGATCGAAGAGGATGGTTTGGGCCCGAAAGTCTTGCGCCTGACCGATGGCAGCTTCCTCAAGCTGTTCCGCCGTCGTCGCTGGTACACCTCGGGCAACTTCAATCCGTACTCCGAACGCTTTGCCGTCAACAGTGAACAGTTGCGCCTGATGGGTATTCCAACCCCGCAAGTGCTCAACCTGTATCGCCTCAACGATGGCAGCAGCGCCGTGCACTACGCCCCCCTGCCCGGCCACACGCTGCGCCAGGTATTGCAGAGCATTACCGCACCGGCCGTTCGTCAGGCGCTGGTGGAACGCTTTGGCAAGTTCATGGCGCAACTGCATGAGAAAGGTGTCTATTTCCGCTCTCTGCATTTGGGCAACGTGTTGGTGCTGGAGGATGGCGAGTTCGGCTTGATTGATCTGGCTGACCTGCGCGTTTACCCTAGCCCGCTCAGTCTGGCCCTGCGCCAGCGAAATTTGCGCCATATGCAGCGTTACACCGTCGACAAACGCTGGCTGTTCGAAGAACACTTCGAAGCACTGCTTCAGGGCTACGCCGTCACGGCGTCGCAATCTGCGGTGGATAATCTGCACAGGCAAGTGCTGGCCGGCAACACTCCGGCCCGAGTTCACTGATGATCGAGACTAACCCCCTGATTGCGTTGGCCGCCTATGCGCTGGCCATCGTATCCGCCGCGCTATTGCTGCGCGTCGTGCCGAAAATCGCCCGCCATCTGCAGCATTCCGGTGAAAGCCGCTATGCCAGCATTGATGGCTTGCGTGGCTATCTGGCGTTTGGTGTTTTCGTGCACCACGCGGTCATTACCTGGATTTTTCTGCGCACTGGAGAGTTCGGATTTCCGCCCAGCAACTTTTACTCGATGATCGGTCAGGGCAGCGTTGCGCTGTTTTTCATGATCACCGGATTTCTGTTCTGGAACCGTCTGCTGACCCAAGGGCGTCAGCACGATTGGTTGGCGTTTGGCATTTCGCGGGTGTTTCGACTTTATCCGCTGTACCTGCCGCTGATGCTGATTGTCTTTGTCACCGTGTTCCATTTGCAGAACTGGGAGCTGAAGGAGCCTGGCAGCGCCCTGTTCAAACAGATTATGGCGTGGCTGACTTTTGACCGCCCCGACATCAACCAATATCCGCAAACCGGCATGCTGATCTCCAACGTCACCTGGACGCTGGCCTATGAAGTATTCTTCTATCTGGCGCTGCCGCTGGCCGGGATGGTCTTCATCTACCGCGGCAACTGGATACAAGTGGTGCTGTGCCTGATCGGCATCTATGTGCTGTATCAAGTGGTCGGTTGGGAGCATTCGCTGAAGAAGCACTTCATCGCCAGTTTTCTCGGCGGCATCGCGGCGGCGTACTGGATTCGCCGACCGGCGTTGGTGGCGTGGAGTCGTACACCTCTGGCGGCGATCATTGCGTTACTGGCGCTGGTGATTGCGTTCACCGCGTTCAACCGTGCCTTCAAGACCGGGCCGCTGTTCCTGCTGTCACTGTTTTTCGTGATCGTGGCGTCGGGCAACAGCCTGTTCGGTGCGCTCAAGCCACGCAGCATCCGCTGGCTCGGCGAGATCAGCTACAGCACCTATCTGCTGCACGGTTTCGTGTTGTGGCTGATGGTGCAGCGTCTGCCGCTGCTGCTGAATCTCGACGCGCGGGACGCGGATGTCTATCTGCCGCTGATCGCGATCTGCACGTGCCTGCTGATTCTGATCAGCAGCCTGAGCTTTCTGTACATCGAGTTGCCGGGCATGGCCGCCGGCAAGAAGATGCTGCAGTGGATTCGCTCGCGCCAGAAAGGCGATAAGCAGCTCCCGGAGAAAGTCGCCCGCTAAGCGCGGGCGACCGCAGTTTCAGCTCTTTTCCTGCGGCGAAAACAGTAACCGCCCAAGACCGCGCCAGGTCTTCTTGTTCCAAGCCTTGAACGGGATCTGCTTCAGCAGCTCCCACGCCAACTTGCGATTGCGGTTGGCGGTCTTGAGGAACATCGAGTTGAGCGCCTTGTAACGCACTTCGTCGTACAGCGGGTGATCGCTGAACAATGCGTAGATACGCAGGATGCTTTCGATCATGAAACGGTGGTTCTTGTACGAGTTGGTGGCGTGCTTGCGGTAGCGCGCCATGACCATGTTCAAGCCGTCGATGAAATAACCGGCACGCGTCACCTTCAACTCGATATACAGATCCTCAAGACGAATCGTCGGATCGAACCCGCCAACCTTGTCCAGCGCCTCGCGGCGGATCATCAGAGTCGGTGCTGGTGGATACGGTTTGCGCTCCAGAAACATGTCATCGAAATCCAGACGACGGAACGGCACGTCGCGACGCTGACGTTTTTCCGGATAGAGATTGCCGTCAGCGTCCATCAATTCGATGTTGCCGGCGCAAATCCCCACTTCCGGTTTGCCGTCCATGTACGCCACCTGAACCGCGATGCGCTCCGGGTACATGATGTCGTCGGAACCGAACGGCACAATCAGACTGCCCTTGGCGCGCGCGATGGCGCCGTTGAGCGTATTGGTCAGGCCCTGATTCTGCTGCACCCGAAAATCGAAACCGTACTGTGCCTGCAAGGCGTTGATGCGCTCGACGCTGTCGTCGTTCGAGCCGTCATCGATCACCAGCAGTTCGATGTTCTTGTAGGTCTGGTTGATGACACTGAGGATGCTTTCCTCAATGTATGGCCCGTGGTTGTATGAGGCGATGATCACGGTGACGAGGGCGTTCGCTTCGCTCATGGCTGCTCCTTGCGAGCCTGTGCCAGGCCTGAGTCGATCAGGTCGAGGTACTCCTGACGGAACACCTCGATGTCATGTTGGTCCTGCAGATAGCGGTAGGACTGTTCGCCCTTGGCCTTGAGTTCGTCATCGGTCAGCGCAAGGTACTGATCCAGCGCCGCGACAATACTCGGCACATCCTTGGGCGTAATCGCCAGACCGCCGGCGCCTTCGATCAGCGGCACCATCGCCGGCACGTTCGAGGCGATCACCGGCAAATGTCCGCTCATGCCTTCCAGCAACGCCAGACCGAGACCTTCGGCCAGCGACGGCATCGTCCAGATATCAAACGCGCGCACGTATTGCAGCGCGTTTTCCTTGAAACCCAGCAGATGTGCGCGACCGCTCAAACTCAGTTTTTCGATCTCGGCAGCCAGCGGCGCTTGCAGGCGCCCGGCACCGATGATCGCCAACTGCGTGTTCGGGTATTTGTCCTTGAGCGCGGCAAATGCCTGCAACAGATAGGTGTGACCCTTGACCGAAACCAGTCGCCCCAGCGCGCCGATCAGGCGCACATTCGGATCGATACCGAGTAGCTCACGTGCCTTTTCGCGGCTGTGTTGCAAGCCTTCGGCCTGTTCGATGTCGATGGCGTTGGTGATGGCGTAAGTATTCTGGTCGGTGAAACCGCAATCGCAGTCCAGCAGGTACTGTTTGACCGCAGGCGAGACACCGACGAAGCGCCAGTGCCGATCAATCAGGCGTTGAGTCTGGCGGCGGCGGTAGAAGCGGTCGTACTCGCCGAAACCGTGGGAGATGCCAATGCACAGCGGCACCTTCAACCAGCGGTTCAGGGTAAGCATCATGTTCACCGGTTTGAAGCGGTTGCAGATGACTACGTCGAACTTTTCCCGTCGGCAGAACTTGTACAGTTCCCACATCGCCCGCAGGCGCATGCCTTTGAGGGACTTGTCGGAAAACTCGAAATACACCGAACGATCGGCGCGGCTGACCGGCTCACCAGGCGCGGGTTTGCCGCGCAGGAACGCCGCCGTGATCTCATAGCGATCCGAAGGCAATGCCTTGACGATCTGCTCGGCAAGGTCGGCGAAATCATGGGCTTTGACGTTGTAATCGGGCTGCAGCTGCAGAACCTTTGACCGTTGACTCATAAATCTCCCCGATTCACGCCTGATTCACCCGGTTTCAGCAGCCAGAGTAATTCCTGGCGTCGGACCGCTTTTCGAAAGAACTCGTTCTCGCCGTACACCGACGGCGCACGCCCGGCCAGCACGCGTTGAATCAAGCGACGCAAACGGCGCTTGAACGGTGCTGGCGGCTGCAAGTCATGCATCATGCCCAGCGCCATGGCCTTGTCGCGTTGCTGCGCAAGGGTCAGCGGCAAACACAACGGCTGCATCGGTACGGCGGCGTCGAAGGCCGGTGGCAGCGCGATGCCCTCACCGGCGTTGCCCATGGGCCAGCGATCATTGTCATGCAGATGGTTGGCGTAACCGAGCAGCGTCGGCTGCCAGTCGAGACTGCCCAGCACTTGCAACACAGCTTGCTGGCTACAGATATGGTCGGGATGCGGATCCAGCGTCGGGTGCGGCAGCACGATCACGTCAGGACGTGCACGCAGCAACACTTCGCGCAGGTCGGCCAGCAAATTGTTCCAGGTCGGTGCGCCATCGACGTCGCCCGGCAAGGTGAACGGATTCAACTGACGGAACAGACGGGTATCGTCCAGATCCGCTTCGCGTGAACCAATCGCTTGATTCGGTGCAGCCTGCATCGCTGCCAGTTGCAGACAGAAATAGCCCAGCTGCACGCAGTTTTCCGTCGGCACGCCGGCCCAGCGCGGCACGGCGAGGCTGTCCCAGGCGCGCAATCGGCCCTTGAGCCGCGCCGCTTCGACCTTGTTCAGGCCCATCTGCTGATAGTGTTCGGCTTCGATTTCGCCGGCGGTCAGGGTGACAATCCAGGCTTCGTCTGCCTGGCTGTACAACCCGAAGGCTGCCAGTTCGGCGTCGTCGGCGTGCGGTGCGATCACCAAGACCCGCTGACGGCGATAATCGGTTTGCTCCAGCGCCCACAACACCGGTTCGCCAGAGACGCGGCAAAAACGCCCGCGCAAACGCAGCGAGCCTTGCGACAAGGCCTGTGCCTGACCGCTGAGGTTCAGATAGCGCAGGCCGTTAACCCCACGCTCAAAAGCTTGTGCGTCCGGATTCGGGCCGCCCGTCAGCTCGACACGAGGATCGAAGAAGCGTCCCAGCCAGGTGCTTTTGACTCGCAACGCCAGAATCAGCGTGGCGTCATCCATCACCATCACGCCTTCATCCAGGCGCAGTTGCTCACCGTTGAGGTGCACTTTTGGCTGTGGCGTAAACGGCGGGAAGCTGTACTGGTAATCGTCTTTCGGCGAATAGAACAAATGATCGGCGAACCACGCTTCATGGGCGATCCAGCCGATCACTGCCAGTACCAGCGGCAACCACCAGGCCACCAGCACGCCGATCACGATCAACACGATCAGCGCAATCAGCAGGCCGACACGTTTGTTGCGCCGATGGCGCTTGAGCAGTTGCTGTTTGCGGCTCATGGGCTGGCTCATACGGTGAACACCGGCACAGGATTGCACCAGCGATCCTTGTATTCACGGTCGGCGCGACCGAAGGAAAAGCGCAACGGTTTGTCCAGCGCTCGCGCGTGTTCCCAGGCGCTTTGCGTGTTGAGGAAGCTCAATACGCTGCCGGGGCTGAATTCGCGGGTTTCAGGGTCGACGCCGCCATTGATGTATTCGACGCTGATCCACTCCGACGCCTCGACGCGGTACACCAGTTGAATCGCGATCGGAGCATCGTTGAGGAAGATCACCGAGCCGATCAACAGCTCGCGCAACAGTTCGACGACTTCTGCCATGCGTGCCGCGCCTGTGGCCGGGAAACCCCAACGGCGCTGAAACAGATCGCAGTAGATGGCGGCCAGTTCGGCGCTGGAGAACTCGCTGACTGCACGCACCACGCCGCCCGCCTCTTCGAGCAGACGCAATTCGCGGCGCTGGTTGTAGCGAAACTTCTTCGACAGTTCTTCCGGGGTACGGGCCATGGCCAGTTGTTCGGTCTGCAACTTCATGCCGCTGAAACGGCTTTCGTTGAGGGCAGACAAATAGCGTGCGCGATGGCGCAGCGGCGCCTGAGCATCGGCAGCGGCCGGCAGGATCAACTCGGCGTTGCCGAGATCGAACAGGCCTTTTTTGCCGTTGCGCTTGAGCACATCCTTGGACAGCGCCAGATCGCGGCCCCAGGTCGGGATTGCCGCTTTGATCTCGCCCTGTCGCTCCCAGGCCAGATAGCGCACAGGGATGCCGGCGAGATAAGCCAGACGCTCGACCACCAACGGGTGAGTCGCGACGCTGCCGCCAAAACGCTGCCAGGCGGTTGCATAGGTCGAGGCGTCGACAGGCGACCAGCCACGTTCACGCCAGCCTTGAAATCGGTTGAGCATCAGCCCCTCGGTGCCAGATCGGTAACTTGCGGCAGATGCCAGAAGGTGTCGCGCACCGCGCGGTCGGAGAAACGCTCACGCAGGCGATCAAGCATCATTTCGGCGCACTGCAGGCGCTGCTGATCATCCATTCCGGCCAGATGTTGCAGGCCTTGCGCAAGGTGTTGGGCATCGCCCAGCGGGAACAGAATACCCACGCCTTCGACCACTTCTTTGGCCCCACCGCACGCCGTGGCAAGCAGTGGCACGCCGGCGGCCATGGCCTCCAGCAGAACCATGCCAAACGGCTCATGATCGGAACTCAGTGCAAAGACATCAAAGGCGCGGAAGTAATTGCGCGCGTCCGGCACCTGACCGAGGAACAGCACGCGATCGCCGATACCCAGCTCGCGCGCCAGCTCTTTGAGATCCTGTTCGAGACGGCCCTTGCCCAGAATTACCAGTTGACTGTTACCCGGCAAACCCGGCAACGCCGCCGCAAAACCGTGCAGCAAGGTTGCCTGATCCTTGTCCGGATGCAGCCGACCGACGTTGCCGACAATCCATGCATCCGCCGCCAGACCGAGGGTCTCGCGGGCTTCACGGGCCGACACCTGGCTGAACTGCAAAGCCTGCACATCGATCCGGTTATACAGCGTCTGAATCCGCTCTTGCGGCCACTTCGGCAGGCAACGACGCATGTCGTCGCGCACCGCATCGGACACGCCAAGCAGGCTCAGGCGCTTGCGGAAAATGTGCGCGAACAGCTTGCGCGTACCGCGTTTGTAATCCTCAAACGCGTGGTGCACGCCAATCACCGGCAGCGAAGTGCCGAGCAAGGCGATGTAGATCGGCTTGAAGCGATGGGCGATGCAGAAACTGAAATTGCGTGAAGCGGCGATCTTGCGCAGATCGCCGATTGCGCCCAGCTTCAGGCCACGAATGGCCTTGGAGCTGTATTCCATGAACAACACTTCATCGGAGGCACACGCCGCAGCCACCTCGCTATCAGCGGCCCCGGTCAGAAAGACCGTGGTCACCCGATAACCGGTGCCCGCGAACAGGCTGGCGTACTGCCGTGCGCAGTCGAGGAACGGCCCGTCATAGCCGTGACAGAACTGCAGCACATGGCGTTCAGCCGAGCGAGTCATAAGCGTTTGCGCCCTCTTTGACCACCAGAATGTCTTCCATGATCAGGTACTGCAGATCGGAGCCGAAGAACATGTTCAGCGCGTCAGTCGGCGAGCAGATCATCGGTTCGCCACGACGGTTGAGCGAGGTGTTCAGCGACACGCCGTTGCCGGTGAGGACTTCGAGCGCTTTCATCATGTCGTAGTAGCGCGGGTTGTATTCGCGCTTGAGCACCTGGGCACGGGAAGTGCCGTCTTCATGGACGACTTCCGGTACGCGGGTTTTCCACTCGTCCGACACTTCGAAGGTGAAGGTCATGAACGGCGCCGGGTGATCGATCTTGATCATCTGTGGCGCAACGGTGTCGAGCATCGACGGGCAGAAAGGCCTCCAGCGCTCGCGGAACTTGATCTGGTGGTTGATGCGGTCAGCCACACCGGCAATGCTCGGGCAACCGATGATCGAACGACCACCCAATGCGCGCGGACCGAACTCCATGCGGCCCTGGAACCAGGCCACCGGGTTGCCATCGACCATGATCTTGGCGATCTGCTCCGGCATGTTGTCGAGCTTGCGCCAGGTTGGCTTGTTCTCGTGACGGGCGCACGCGGCGATCACGTCTTCGTTGCTGTACGACGGGCCGAGGTAGACGTGTTCCATCTTCTCGACCGGCACGCCACGGGCGTGCGACACGTAAGCGGCAGCGCCAACAGCGGTGCCGGCATCGCCGGACGCCGGCTGTACGAACAGCTCTTTGACGTCATCGCGGGCGATGATTTTCTGGTTCAGCTTGACGTTCAACGCACAGCCGCCAGCGAACGCGAGCTTGCCGGTTTCCTTGAGGATGTCGCCCAGGTAGTGGTCGATCATCTGCAGCGAGATCTTCTCGAACAGCGCTTGCATGCTCGCGGCGTAGTGGATGTACGGTTCGTCAGCGATGTCGCCTTCGCGTTTCGGCCCCAGCCATTCGATCAGCTTCGGCGAGAAGTAGAAGCCCTTGCCCTTCTCTTTGTAGCGACGCAGGCCGATCACGTTGGCGTAGTCGGTGTTGATCACCAGTTCGCCGTTCTCGAACGAGGCCAGACGCGAGAAGTCATATTTGCTGGCGTCGCCGTACGGCGCCATGCCCATGACCTTGAACTCGCCGTCGAGCATCTCGAAACCGAGGAACTCGGTGATCGCGCCGTACAGGCCGCCGAGGGAGTCCGGATCGAAGAATTCCTTGATCTTGTGGATCTTGCCGTTTTCGCCATAACCGAAGAAGGTCGTGGCGTACTCACCCTTGCCGTCGATGCCGAGGATCGCGGTTTTCTCTTTGAAACCCGAGCAGTGGTAGGCGCTGGAGGCGTGAGCCAAGTGGTGCTCGACCGGTTCGATCTTGATCTTTTTCGGATCGAAACCCAGTTGCTCAAGGCACCAGACGATCTTGTTGCGATAGCGCTTGTAGCGACGGTTGCCCATCAGGATCGCATCGAGGGCGCGATCCGGGGCGTACCAGTAACGCTTGGCGTAGTGCCAGCGAGCCTCGCCGAACAGGCTGATCGGCGCGAACGGAATCGCTACCACGTCGACGTCGGACGGCTTGATGCCAGCCTGCTCCAGGCAGAACTTCGCCGATTCGTAGGGCATGCGGTTCTTTGCATGTTTATCGCGTACGAAGCGCTCTTCTTCAGCCGCCGCCACCAGCTTGCCGTCAATGTACAAGGCTGCTGAGGGATCATGGCTAAGGGCGCCGGACAGGCCAAGAATCGTCAATGCCACAGGGGTCTAGCCTCTTTAGTCTGCATGCAGGCGCGATGCGCCTTGAAAATTGATGTGCCCTCGCACCGGGCGAGAGACAGCTAAAGGGCGGGATTATAGCGTAAACATGGTGGGAATGACCCTGTGCGAATTGCCCCAGGGTGAACGGCTCGGTGAAAAGCCGCTCGTAACCTCAGTAACCACCTGAACGCCAGTAAATATTCAGATTGCCATCTTCGATCTGCCGATAAAGCGTGTACGGCAGCGAGACAGTGTCGAAAACCCCGGACAGCGGCAGGTCCAGCAACACGAAAGGCACCAGGAAGCCCGACGGGTCGGGAGGCGCGTTCAATACGCAGAAGTCATAGGCCAGCCCGCTGTAGATGCGCGGAATGGATTGGCAGTAGGTTTTTTGCTTGCGCATGTCGCGGGCAACGTCGGCGTCGTCCTGCAGCACGGTCAGGGCACTGCCGCAACCCGATAAAACCCATGAAAAAACAGCCAGTGTTGCAGCCTTGTTGATCATCAAGCGTTGCCCTCCGAAGTCGTCAGGCAAACTAGCATCGGGGCTGGACGCGGCACAGTTCATGGCTTCTGTAGAAGCTGTAGGAGAAGTCAGTGGGGTTTGTGCACCGTTTCCCCCGTGGGAATTACAGTGCTTGAGCGGATCTCATCGCCAGCAGGCTGGCTCCTACAGGGGAACGTATTTCCAATGTGGGAGCCAGCCTGCTGGCGAATGGATTCAGGCAGCGCCGGAGATGTCTTTGGGCAACCGCTGATCAATCACCTGATACAACGCGCTGCTCTCTGGCCAGTTACGCATGAACCGCGCACGATCGCGGACGTAGGCCGGGGCGAAGCTACCGAGGGAGCCGTGCTGACACATCGAGTCCAGATCGATCAGCGCCCAGCGATCGTCCTGCCAGAACAGGTTATGACCCTTGAAGTCGCCATGACTGATGCGCTCGGCGATCAACCTTGCGAACAACTGATCCAGCGCCTGCAATTCGGATTCCGGCGCTTCGCCGCTTTCAACATACGGCGCAAAACGCTCGATGATGTCTGGCCCCGGCAGGAATTCGGTGACCAGATAGGCACGACTGCGCAGCCACAGAAAACGCTTCTCCAGTACCGCCAGCGGTTTCGGCGTGGCGATGCCGAGGAACGCCAGACGATTGCCTTCACGCCACGAATGCCACGCGCGGCTTGGGCGCCAGAAGCGCTTGAGCCAATGGGCAAAATTCTTGATGTTGTAGCGTTTGATCACCAGCGTGCGCCCGGCCACATCGACCTTGCCAACACTCGCCGCGCCACCGGTCTTGTACAAATGGCCTTGATCGAGCAGTGCATCGGCCTGCTCCAGCACGGGCAGCATTGCCGCTGCTTCCTCGCGACGAATAGCGCGCAACGCGAAAGCACCGCGCTGCACGGCAAACAACGTGCACTCACGCCCGACTTTGATCAGGTAATCGCGCAGACGCCAGGCACGCACCTTGGCGATCTGCTTCTGCAACTGTTCCAGCGGCAACGCGTGTTCGCCGTTGCTCAGCAGGTAATACACCAGCAATTCTTCGGTGAACGGCTCCAGCGCCTTGGGCAACTGGGCGAAAAACACCCCGAGATTTTCCAGAACTTTCTGCCGCGACAACGGCTGGCCAGCGGTTTCTGCGCCGATGCCCGCGCCGTCGATCACATGCAACTGACCATCGTGGCGCAGCAGATTGTCCAGATGCAGGTCTTCCTGCCACAGGCCTTTACTGTGCAACTGAGCAATCGCGCCCAGTGCCTCGGCCAGTACCGCCGATTGTTCATCCGCCAGCATCGGCAGCGACTCGACCTGATTCCAGGCATCACCGAGACTCTCGGCGTCTTCGAGGAATTCGAACAGCAGCCAGCCGCCCTCGCCGTCCTGCAAGCCATCAGCCAGCAGCAACGGTGTGGTCAGGCCTTGTGCAGCGAGCAGCTTTACGCCATTGAGTTCACGCTGAAAATGCCGCGCCGCTTTGCTGCCGACCAGCAATTTCGCCAGTACCGGCCGCCCGCGCCACACGCCGGCACCGACATAACGCTGCCCCGGCAACACCCGCAGCAGACTCAGCAACTGCAAATCGGCAGGCCCGGCGGCATCGGCGAGGGAAATCGTCAGCGGCAGACTTGGCGTGCGCCCGGCGTTTTTCAGGTCGGACAACTGCATCAGCGAGTCTCCTTGCGACTGCGCCGCGCGGTCAGGCGCGTAACCCAAGCGTCGACCAGTGAACTGTCGGTCGCCTGATCGACATAGGCCGCGAGCAGCTCACGCAGTTGCGCCTCGCTCCATTGCGGCGCGCGGCGCACCAGTGGTTCCAGATCCTTGACCCGATCGCGCATGCCCCACAGCAATGGCCGGGTTTTCTCCAAGTCGATCAACTGCGCCCGATACTCAGCGCCATCGGTCTGCAAGAAAATATGTTTGGGGTAAAAGCAGCCGTGCACCTGACGCAGACCGTGCAGCAGCCGCGCCAGTTGTCCGCAGGCCTTGAGAATCGCCGATTGCTGCGTGGCAGTCAGTTCCGACCAGCGCTGCAACAACGAATCGAGATCGTCCCAGCCATCGAGGGCACGGGTCAGCAGGATCGCGCGGACTTCGCCGTCGACCTTGCGCTGCCCGAAGAATGCCGCTTGCAACGCCGGAATCCCCAACGTGTTGTAGCGACTGATGTTACGAAATTCACGGGCAAAACTTGGCTCGCCGAACGGCGCATGCAACGTGCGGGTCAGGTAGTTGCTCTGGCGCTTGAGGTAGTAGGCATGCCCTTCCAGCTCAAGGCGAAACACGCTACTCCAGCCGCCACCGTCGGTGTTCGGTTCATCCACCGCTTCGAGCTGTTTGGCCCACAGGGCGTCGAAGGTGCCGAGGTCGTTGCGCTCAAACAGCGCACGGTCTTCAGCGGCCAGGAAATCAGTCATTCGCGTCCCTCGAAAAATCTCACCACGTGGCGAATGCGCTTCTTGTCAGCGGTATTCAGGCGATCACGCCCACGGTATTGCAGATAGAAGCGCAGGCGCTGGGTGTTCGACAGGTGATATTTGGCAACCTTGTCGAGGCAGGCCAGGTCCTTGGTGATGCGGTACTTGAGCCAGAAACCGCGCCAGAAATCGCCGTTCGGGCAGTCGATCAGAAACAGTCGCGCCTGATCGTCGATCAGCAGGTTGCGCCACTTCAGATCGTTATGAGTGAAGCGATGGTCGTGCATGGTCCGCGTGTAAGCGGCCAGTTGCCGACTGACGCCGTCGACCCAGGCACGATCCTTGAGTTTCGGATCGTTGCGCTCGGCCAGCGCCGAGAGGTCTTCGGTGCGCGGCAGTTCGCGGGTGATCATCGCTCCACGGTCGTACGCCGCACCGCGTCGTTCCAGGCCCCAGGCCACCACTTCAGCGGTGGGAATGCCCCACTTGGCGAAGCGTTTGAGGTTCTGCCATTCCATCTTCACCCGCGGCTTGCCGAGGTAACGGCGCAAGCCCTTACCGGCGCCGACGTAGCGTTTGACGTAATAGTTGACGCCGTTGCGCTCGACGCGGATGACTTCCGACAGCGGATCGCGGGTCAGCCGCTCGCCTTGCAGGGCGAACACCGCTTCGAGGCTGCCAAAATCTTCGGCGAGTTCACTGTATTGCGGCTCCAGAATCCAACCCGCCATCAGAGCGCATCCCCGTAACGCTGTTTACGCGCATAGAGTTTGTTGGCCTTGCCTTCCAGCCAGCTCAGCAACGGCGCTTCTTCGGCAAGAATCTGCCGCAGCGGTTGCTGGAAATAGCCCTTGAGGAAGCGCAGCTTGTCGCGACGGGTCAGGCCGATGTCCAGCGCGGAAAAGTACAGCGCGGCCAAATCCTTGTTGCGCCAGCGCTGCGTGATTTTCACGCGGGTCTGCGCACGGTGCAGGTCGATCACCGAGAGCTTGAAGTCTTGCGGCGTCACCGGTTTGTCGGTGTGCAGCAGGAAGTGGCAGATGTAGCAGTCGCGGTGATTGACCCCGGCGCGGTGCATCATCCCGGTCATGCGCGCGACTTCAGCGATCAGCGCGCGCTTGAGCGTTGGCTCCGGCGGCTGCTTGACCCAGTCAATGCTGAAGTCTTCAAGGCTGACGGTCGGCGCCAGCTCTTCGGTGACGATGAACGAGTGCTGATCCGCCGGGTTGCTGCCCTTCTCGCCGTAGGCGACGGCGGTCATGGTCGGCACGCCGACTTCCTGCAGACGCTGGATGGCTTGCCACTCCTGACCCGCGCCGAGTACCGGCAGCTTCGCGGTCAGCAGGTTCTTGAAAATCTCGCCCCAGCCAATGCCACGGTGGATCTTCACGAAAAATCCGTTGCCGTCGACTTCCGTGCGCAGTGTCCGGCGTGCTTCCAGCTCGCGGTATACCTCGCCCTGCAAGCCTTCGACTTCGGCGAACGGGTCGCGTCCGGCCCAAAGGCTCTTGAACGGTTCAGCCAGCATCAACTTCATTAAGCGTGCTCCGCCAGAATCACATCGGCCGCGTGCTGCGGCATGCTGTAGAGGTCGGCCGTCTCGGCGAAGGCCAGACCATTGCGGCTCCAGGCCGCGCGTGCAGCGTCGTCTTTCAACATGTCAGTCAGGTATTGCGTCAGCTGCGCCTGATCGAACGGCTCGTCCAGCACTCGCCCGGCGTCGGCCTCGGCGATGTAGTGGGCGTAACCGCAGACCGCGCTGACCAGCACCGGCAAACCGGCGACCAGCGCTTCAAGCAACACGGTACCGGTGTTTTCGTTGTACGCCGGGTGAATCAACAGGTCGGCGCCGAGCAGGAAACGCGGGATATCGCTGCGCCCTTTCAGGAACGTCACGTTATCGCCCAAACCCAAGGTCGCACTCTGCATCTGGAATAATTTGGGGTCATCCTGGCCGATTACAAACAGCCGGGTGCGTTTCTTCAGCTCGGCGGGCAATGCCGCCAATGCTTTGAGGCTGCGATCAACGCCCTTGGTCTTGAAGCCGGAACCGATCTGCACCAGCAGCAATTCGTCGTCCTTCAGATTGAATTCGGCGCGGAAACCGGCGCGGATTTCGTCAGCATCTGCCGGACGTCGGCGATCCTGCGCGATGCCCGGTGGCAGCAAATGGAAACGCTCAAGCGGCGTGTCGTAATGCTTGATGAACAGCGGCTGCTGCACTTCGGAAATCATCAGCACTTCGGTCTTCGCGTCTTTGGCGAACACCGCGCGCTCGTACTCGGCGAAGTGGCGATAGCGGCCCCAGCGGCGGTACAGCGAATTGCGCAGGTTCTGCGCCTTGTCTTCGAAGCAGCCGTCGGCGGCGTAATAAACGTCCAGCCCCGGCATCTTGTTGAAGCCGATCAGACGATCGACCGGGCGCTTGGCCAGATCCGCTGCCATCCACGCACTGAGTTTTTCGTTGCGACGATGATTGAAGAACGCCTTGACCGGCGCCACCAGCACTTCGAAACCGGGTGGCACCTCGCCTTCCCAGATCAGCGTGTAGACGCGGATCTGATGACCGCGCTGCTGGCATTCGAGGGCGATGCGCATGAAATCGCGCTGCAAGCCGCCGAACGGGAAATATTTGTACAGGACGAATGCCAATTGCATCAGCGCAGCTCCTCAGCCATTAACAACGTGCTCAGTCGGCTGGCGACACGCTCGGGGTTCAGACGCGTGAAGCACAGCGGCTGTTCACGCTTCAGGTCAAACTGACGGGCATCCTGCGCGGTCGGTTGATAGGTACATTTCTTTTGCAGGCACGGCGCGCACGGGAAGTCGCTGGCCAAGTGTATCTGCAGCTTGCCGTAGGCGCCGGTCAGGCCCGGGTTGGTCGGACCGAACAGAGAGATGGTCGGCACGTCCAGCGCCGCGGCCAAGTGGCCGAGACCGGTGTCCACCGCGACGCAGGCTTGCGCGCCGGCGAGGACTTTGCCGACGCCGGCCAGATTGAGTTTCGGCAGCACTTCGGCGTGTTTGAAACCGGCGGCGATGCGCTCGGCGCGGGCCTTCTCCTGCGGATTGCCCCACGGCAGTTTGATGCCGACGCCGAGGTAACCGACACGCTCGGTCAGTTCGCGCCAGTAGGCTTCCGGCCAGTGTTTGGTGTCCCAGGTGGTGCCGTGCAGGAACACTACGAAGGCGTTTTTGCGTGGCAGTTCGACCAGACGCTCGACGTTGAGGCCGTAGTCGCCCAGGCCTTTTGGCAGGTCGTAACCGAGGGCGATGGCGAACAGTTGGCGCACGCGTTCGACGGCGTGTTGCCCACGGGCCACTGCCAGTTTGCGGTCGTAGAAACGCGCGGCCACCGGCTCGCGGGCCGAACCTTTGTCGAGTCCGGCCACCGGCGCTTTGACGTAACGGGTCAGCCAGGCACTTTTCAGCAGGCCTTGGGCGTCGATCACCAAGTCGTATTTGTTCGTGCGCACGCTTTGCTTGAAGCGTTTCCACTCACCGCTGGTGATGGTTTTCCAAAGGTTTTTGCGCCAGCGGCGGATCGCCACCGGAATCACTTTGCCAACGGCCGGATGCCAGGTCGGAATCTCGGCGAAGCCTTCTTCCACCACCCAGTCGAATTTGATTCCGGGAATGGCCCGGGCGGCGTCGGTCAGCGCCGGCAACGCATGAATCACGTCGCCCAGCGATGAAGTTTTGATCAACAGTACCCGCAACTTAATGAACCTCGACCACAGAGCCCTGCAATTTCTGCAAGGCATCGTTGACCGCGTCCGGCATCAGCTGGCGCAGGCAGTTGTAATGGCCGAAACGGCAGGTACGGTCGAAACACGGGCTGCATTCCAGGCCCAGACGCACCACTTCGACATGCTCGGCCAGCGGCGGAGTGAAGCCCGGCGAAGTCGAGCCGTAGACGGCGACCAATGGACGGTTCAGCGCAGCGGCGACGTGCATCAGGCCGGAGTCGTTGGAGACCACCGAGTCGGCGCAGGACATCAGGTCGATGGCTTCAGCCAGCGAGGTGCCGCCGCTGAGGTTGACCGATTCTTCGCGCAGGCCAGGGATCAGCCGAGCGCGGATGTCTTCGCCGACCGCGTGATCGTTTTTCGAGCCGAACAGCCACACCTGCCAGCCTTCGCGAATACGCGCTTCGGCGACTTTGGCGTAGTGCTCGGACGGCCAGCGCTTGGACTCGCCGAACTCGGCGCCGGGGCACAGGGCCAATACCGGACGATCGAGGCTCAAACCGAACTTGGCCAACGCGGCTTCGCGGGTGACCGGGTCGATTTGCAGGCTTGGGCGTGGATAAGGTTTCGGCAGCTCGGCGTTCGCTTCATAGGCCAAAGCCATGAAACGCTCGATCATCAGCGGATAGCGCTCTTTGTCGAGGGTGCGCACATCGTTGAGCAGGCCGTAGCGGAATTCGCCGCGCCAGCCAGTGCGTTTCGGGATGCCTGCAAAAAACGGCACCAGCGCCGACTTCAGCGAGTTCGGCAGCAGGATCGCCTGATCGTACTGGCCGCGCAGGGATTTGCCGATGCGCCGACGCGTCGCCAATTCCAGCGCGCCGTGGCCGAGCGGAAAGCTCAAGGCCTTGCGCACTTCGGGCATGCGCTCAAGGATCGGCCGGCTCCACTCGGGGGCCAGCACGTCGATTTCGCATTGCGGGTGGCGCTGTTTGAGACACTGAAACAGTGTCTGCGCCATCACCATGTCACCGACCCAACTGGGCCCAACGATCAGAATATTCATATGGTTTCCAAAAACGAACCGGGGAGGCATTTACGCCTCCCCGCCTCGAGAACTCTACAAACACTGTAGATCTACTGTGGGAGCGAGCCTGCTCGCGATGGGGTCTTCACATTCAACATTATCGTCGTCTGATACTCCGTCTTCGCGAGCAGGCTCACTCCCACAGGGTTTTGCATCTGTTCCAACATCTGCGATTCACCGCAGATCACTGTGGGAGCGAGCCTGCTCGCGAAGGCGCCGGCACATCCGAAATTAATGTTGCCTGACACGCCGTCTTCGCGAGCAAGCCCGCTCCCACAGGGTTTTGCATCTGTTCCAACATCTGCGATTCACCGCAGATCACTGTGGGAGCGAGCCTGCTCGCGAAGGCGCCGGCACATCCGAAATTAATGTTGCCTGACACGCCGTCTTCGCGAGCAAGCCCGCTCCCACAGGGTTTTGCATCTGTTCCAACATCTGCGATTCACCGCAGATCACTGTGGGAGCGAGCCTGCTCGCGAAGGCGCCGGCACATCCGAAATTAATGTTGCCTGACACGCCGTCTTCGCGAGCAAGCCCGCTCCCACAGGGTTTTGCATCTGTTCCAACATCTGCGATTCACCGCAGATCACTGTGGGAGCGAGCCTGCTCGCGAAGGGGCCAGCACATTCAACATTATCGTCGTCTGACACTCTGCCTTCGCGAGCAAGCTCGCTCCCACAGGGTATTGGGTGCTGCATAAACTGGCTTCAGCTTAGCCCCATCTCCTTCCAGATTCGCAAAACCTGTCGGCGTTCCTCAGCAAACTGGTCTCCCGCAATGACGCCGGCGTCCTTCTGCAAGGCCTGCCGGTGAGCGGCGGAGCGGTAGGCTTTATAGGCCTCGCGCAACAGGCTGGCATCTTCGGCAGGCATCAGCCCTTCGTGTTCCAGCTCTTCCGTGATGCGGATGTTATCGGTCCAGCGCAGCAATGGCGGGTGGCTGTGCGACCACGCCAGAGCCGCGTATTGCACCATAAATTCAATATCGACGATACCTCCGGCGTCCTGCTTGAGGTCGAACGGCGCCGTGGCGTCGAAGGCATTCGCCGCTGTGCCGGCCGCTGTGCTCTTGGTGCCGAGGTTGTCGCGCATCTTCGCGCGCATCTCGCTGACTTCCTGTTGCAACTTGGCCAGATCCCGCGCCTTGCCCAACACCTGCGCGCGAACCTTCTCGAACGCCTGCCCCACATCCTGACTGCCGACCAGCACCCGCGCGCGCACCAAGGCCTGATGCTCCCACGTCCACGCTTCATTTTCCTGATAGCGGGCAAAAGCCCCCAGCGAACTCACCAACAACCCCGAAGCACCGGATGGCCGCAAACGCATGTCCACTTCATAGAGCTGACCCGAGTTGGTCTGCGCCGTCAGCAAGTGAATGATCCGCTGCCCCAGCCGGGTAAAAAATTGCGCGCCATCAATCGGCTTGGCGCCATCGGTTTCCGCCTGCGGATCGCCGTCGTGGATAAACACCAGATCCAGATCCGAACCATGCCCGAGTTCCAGCCCGCCGACTTTCCCGTAACCGACAATGATGAAGCCGGGATCGCACAAGGTGCCATCAGTGCGCAGCGGTGTGCCGTGTTTGGCCACGGTCTGGCGCCAGGCCAGGGCCAGCACTTGTTCAAGAATCGCTTCCGCCAGCCACGTCAGGTAATCGCTGACTTTCATCAGCGGCAGGCTGCCGGCGATTTCCGAAGCGGCGACACGCAAGCGGTGAGCCAGTTTGAAATGACGCAGGGCTTCCATTTGTTGTTCGAGGTCGTCTTCCGGGATTCGCGTCAGGCGCTCACGCAATTCAGCCGCCAGTTCCGGCGCCAAGGGTGGCTTGAACAGACGACCTTCGTTGAGCAGCTCATCAAGCAGCAGCGGGAAACGGGTGATCTGTTCAGCGATCCATGGGCTCGCTGCGCACAGCGTCAGCAAGCGTCGCAGGGCGCTGGGGTTTTCCGTCAGCAAGACCAGATAAGCCGAACGCCGTGCAACCGCTTCAATCAACGGCAGTACGCGTTCAAGCACCAGATCCGGGTTGGCATGTTCAACGGCTTGCGCCAACAGACGCGGAATGAACGCATCGAGACGCTCGCGTCCCAATCGCTGCATCGCCCGCAATTGCGGACTGCCACGCAAACCGGCCAATGCTTTCAGGGCCTTGCTTGCATCGGCAAAACCACCCTCTTCGAGCTGGCGACACGCAGCCTCTTCATCTTGGGTTTCTTCCCACAACGGCAGCCATTCACCGCCGACCACCACTTCACTTTCGGCGCCTTCTTCTTCGTCGGGATCAGCGATCACCTGCGCAAAGTGCCAGGCGACGCGGCCGCGCCAGAACATCAGTTTTTCGTGGAAAGCCTCCCAATCGGCAAAACCGAGCATAAAGGCAATGCGCGCCTGATCCTGCGCGCCGTCCGGCAGCATTTGCGTTTGACGGTCGGCAATCGCCTGGATCGCATGCTCGGTGTAACGCAGAAACTCGTAACCTTCGCGCAACTCGCTGATCACCGCCGGCGGCAAATAACCCTGCCCTTCCAGCGTGCTCAACACCTTTAATAGAGGACGTTGCTGCAAGCTCAAGTCGCGGCCACCGTGGATCAACTGAAAAGCCTGAGCGATAAACTCGACCTCACGAATCCCGCCGGAGCCCAGCTTGATATTGTCGGCCATGCCCTTGCGCCGCACTTCCTGCTGGATCAGCTGCTTCATGGTGCGCAGCGCTTCGATCGCCGAGAAGTCCAGATAACGCCGATAAACAAACGGCCGCAGCATGTCGAGCAACTGCGCGCCCGCGACCTGATCGCCGGCCACCACCCGCGCCTTGATCATCGCGTAGCGTTCCCAGTCGCGGCCCTGATCCTGGTAATACTGCTCCAGCGCGTTGAAGCTCAACACCAGCGCACCGGACGAACCGTACGGGCGCAGGCGCATGTCGACGCGGAACACAAAGCCGTCGACCGTCATCGGATCCAGCGCCTTGATCAGACGCTGACCGAGGCGAATAAAGAATTCCTGATTATCCAGCGAGCGCTTCACGCCCACCGTTTCGCCGCCCTCGGGGTAAGCGAAGATCAGGTCGATGTCCGAAGACAGGTTCAACTCGACAGCGCCGAGCTTGCCCATACCGAGGATGACCATTTGCTGCGGCTCACCGCTGCGGCGGCCGGTCGGCGTACCGAATTGCTCGCAATGGCGGCTGTACAACCATTGATAAGCTTGGTCGATGGTGGCGTCGGCCATGTCCGAGAGGTCGCGGCAGGTCTGCACCAGATCGGCCTGACGGTTGAGATCACGCCAAATGATCCGCACTTGATGGCGCGCACGTTGACGACGCAGGGCGCGACCGAGTTCGTCTTCGGTCTGTGCCGCGTTCACCGCAGCGGAAATCTGCGCACACAATTCACCCGGTGCGAACGGTCGGTCGAGTTCGCCGGACTGCACCAGCGCAAGCAACATCAAAGGGTCACGAACGCTCTGTTCAATGACAAACTCGCTGGCGGCGGTGACGCGGGCGAACTGCGCCCAGCGCTCTGGCGTCCAGCTCGCGAAGCCGTGATCGTCTTCAAGCTCGGCGACGGCCGTACGGAACGACTGCTCGGATCGAGTGACCAACGGCAGGAGAATGGCAGGCAGTTCGGCAAGCACGGGCAGGGTCATGGTCTATCCTTGATCGGCGTGTAAATGGCCGCTTGTAGTGAATGGTGAAAACCCGCTACGTGAAGGACTGTCGAACAAAAGTTAGAAATAGCCGAAATTTCGTCTTCTTTAGCACCCAGCATCAAAGTTTCACCTTTTACGGATGGTAATTGACCAACCTTAACGATTATTCTCACAACGCAGTCGGAGGCCACAAGCCTTTCATCTGTAGTTTTACTACTCGTCTATACATCCGAAAGGCTGAAATGCCGGAAGATTTGTAGTAAAACTACACGCCGCCGGAACAACCTGTCGGCAATCCAAGAATTTTAAATCGTCTGCCCACAAGGCCAGTCGCAAACTCAGGCAACCGATTCTGGAAGCCTTTCCGCCCTGGAGCAAGCCATGCAAGACCTCGATCCCGTCGAAACCCAGGAATGGCTGGACGCCCTGGAATCGGTTCTCGACAAAGAAGGCGAAGACCGTGCTCACTATCTGATGACCCGTATGGGTGAACTCGCGACCCGCAGCGGTTCGCAGCTCCCTTACGCCATCACCACGCCTTACCGCAACACCATCCCGGTAACCCACGAAGCACGCATGCCTGGCGACCTGTTCATGGAACGCCGCATTCGCTCGCTGGTACGCTGGAACGCGATGGCCATGGTAATGCGTACGAACCTGAAAGATTCTGACCTCGGTGGTCACATCTCCAGCTTCGCTTCCAGTGCGACCCTGTATGACATCGGCTTCAACTACTTCTTCCAGGCCCCGACCGACGAACACGGCGGCGACCTGATCTACTTCCAGGGCCACACCTCGCCAGGCGTTTACGCCCGTGCGTTCATGGAAGGCCGCATCACCGAAGACCAGATGAACAACTTCCGCCAGGAAGTCGACGGTCAGGGCCTGTCGTCCTACCCGCACCCTTGGCTGATGCCTGACTTCTGGCAGTTCCCGACCGTATCGATGGGTCTGGGTCCGATTCAAGCGATCTACCAGGCACGCTTCATGAAGTACCTGGAACACCGCGGTTTCATCCAGCCGGGCAAACAGAAAGTCTGGTGCTTCCTGGGCGACGGCGAGTGCGACGAGCCGGAATCCCTGGGCGCAATCTCCCTGGCCGGCCGCGAGAAGCTCGACAACCTGATCTTCGTCATCAACTGCAACCTGCAGCGCCTCGACGGCCCGGTTCGCGGCAACGGCAAGATCATCCAGGAACTCGAAGGCGTGTTCCGCGGTGCTCAGTGGAACGTGACCAAAGTCATCTGGGGCCGTTTCTGGGACCCACTGTTGGCCAAAGACGTCGACGGCATCCTGCAACGTCGCATGGACGAAGTCATCGACGGCGAGTACCAGAACTACAAAGCCAAAGACGGCGCGTTCGTTCGCGAGCACTTCTTCAACTCGCCAGAACTCAAGGCGATGGTTGCTGATCTGTCCGACGACGAGATCTGGAAACTCAACCGTGGCGGCCACGACCCGTACAAGGTCTATGCGGCGTACCACGAAGCGGTCAACCACAAAGAACAACCAACCGTCATCCTCGCCAAGACCATCAAAGGTTATGGCACCGGTGCCGGCGAAGCGAAAAACACTGCGCACAACACCAAGAAAGTCGATGTCGACAGCCTGAAGTTGTTCCGCGATCGCTTCGACATCCCGGTCAAGGACGAAGAGCTGGAGAACCTGCCGTTCTTCAAGCCAGAGCCAAACAGCGCCGAAGCCCGCTACCTCAGCGAGCGTCGCACTGCACTGGGCGGTTTCGTGCCTCAGCGCCGCGCACAAAGCTTCAGCGTGCCGACTCCGGACCTGGACACCCTCAAGGCAATCCTTGATGGCTCCGGAGACCGTGAAATTTCCACCACCATGGCTTTCGTGCGAATCCTCGCGCAACTGGTCAAGGACAAGGAAATCGGCCCGCGCATCGTTCCGATCATCCCGGACGAAGCCCGTACCTTCGGTATGGAAGGCATGTTCCGTCAGCTCGGCATCTACTCCTCCGTCGGCCAGCTCTACGAGCCAGTCGATAAAGACCAGGTGATGTTCTACAAGGAAGACCAGAAAGGTCAGATCCTTGAAGAAGGCATCAACGAAGCGGGCGCCATGAGTTCCTTCATCGCTGCCGGTACTTCGTACTCCAGCCACAACCAGCCGATGCTGCCGTTCTACATCTTCTACTCGATGTTCGGCTTCCAGCGTATTGGCGACCTGGCCTGGGCTGCCGGCGACAGCCGTACCCGTGGCTTCCTGATCGGCGGCACCGCCGGCCGTACCACCCTGAACGGTGAAGGTCTGCAACACGAAGACGGTCATAGCCACCTGCTGGCCGCGACCATCCCGAACTGCCGCACCTACGATCCAACCTACGGCTACGAGCTGGCGGTGATCATTCAGGACGGCATGAAGAAGATGACCGAAGAGCAACAGGACATCTTCTACTACATCACCGTGATGAACGAGTCGTACCAGCAGCCAGCCATGCCGGCCGGTGCCGAAGAAGGCATCAAGAAAGGCATGTACCTGCTCGAAGAAGACACCCGCGATGCGGCGCACCACGTACAGCTGATGGGCTCCGGCACCATCCTGCGTGAAGTCCGTGAAGCGGCGAAGATTCTGCGTGAAGAGTTCAACGTTGGCGCTGACGTGTGGAGCGTTACCAGCTTCAACGAACTGCGTCGCGACGGCCTCGCTGTAGAGCGCAGCAACCGTCTGAAGCCGGGCCAGAAGCCTAAGCTGAGCTATGTCGAAGAGTGCCTGAACGGCCGTAAAGGTCCGGTCATCGCCTCCACCGACTACATGAAACTGTTCGCCGAGCAGATCCGTCAGTGGGTACCGTCCAAGGAATTCAAAGTCCTCGGCACCGACGGTTTTGGCCGCAGCGACAGCCGCAAAAAACTGCGTCATTTCTTCGAAGTTGACCGTCATTTCGTGGTGTTGGCAGCCCTGGAAGCACTGGCTGACCGTGGTGATATCGAACCTAAGGTTGTGGCTGAAGCCATCACCAAGTTCGGCATCGACCCGGAAAAACGCAACCCACTGGACTGCTGAGGAGACATTTTGTGAGCGAACTCATTCGCGTACCTGACATCGGCAGCGGTGAAGGTGAAGTAATTGAACTGTTTGTGAAGGTCGGCGACCGTATCGAAGCCGACCAGAGCATCCTGACCCTGGAATCGGACAAGGCCAGCATGGAAGTGCCGGCCCCGAAAGCCGGCGTCATCAAGAGCCTGAAAGTGAAGCTGGGCGACCGTCTGAAAGAAGGCGACGAACTGCTTGAGCTGGAAGTCGAGGGCGCCGCTGAAGCGGCCCCTGCTCCTGCTGCTGCACCGGCTAAAAAGGCTGAAGAAAAACCGGCCGCCGCTCCTGCTGCTGCCGCGCCAGCCGCTGCCCCTGCTGCCGCTTCGGTTCAGCAAGTGCACGTGCCGGACATCGGTTCGTCGGGCAAGGCGCAGATCATCGAGATTCAGGTCAAGGTCGGCGACACCGTCGAAGCTGATCAATCGCTGATCACCCTGGAATCCGACAAGGCGAGCATGGAAATCCCGTCGCCTGCCGCTGGCGTGGTCAAGGCCATCAGCGTCAAGCTCAACGATGAAGTCGGCACTGGCGACCTGATTCTGGATCTGGAAGTGGCGGGTGCTGCGGCCCCTGCTGCAGCCGCTCCGGCCCAGGCTGCTGCACCGGCCGCTGCTGCTGCGCCTGCTCCGGCAGCCGCGCCAGCGGCACCGGTTGCCGACAGCGTTCAGGACATCCACGTTCCGGACATCGGTTCGGCTGGCAAAGCCAAGATCATCGAAGTGTTGGTCAAGGCTGGCGACACCGTTGAAGCCGACCAGTCGCTGATCACGCTGGAATCCGACAAGGCGAGCATGGAAATTCCATCGCCTGCCGCTGGCGTGGTGGAAAGCGTTTCCATCAAGCTGGATGACGAAGTCGGTACCGGCGATCTGATTCTCAAGCTGAAAGTCAAAGGCGCGGCGCCTGCTGCTGCCCCGGCTCCAGCTGCCGCCGCTGCTCCAAGTGCTCCTGCCGCTGCTGCTCCGGCTGCCGCTGCGCCTGCACCTGCTGCCGCTCCAGCCGCCCCGGCCAAGCCAGGCGCGAAAGTTCACGCCGGCCCTGCCGTGCGTCAACTGGCTCGCGAGTTCGGCGTCGAGCTGAATGCTGTCGGCGCCAGTGGCCCGCACGGTCGTATCCTGAAAGAAGACGTGCAGGTTTACGTCAAAGCGATGATGCAGAAGGCCAAGGAAGCACCGGCCGCTGCTGGCGCAACCGGTGGCGCGGGCATCCCGCCGATTCCGGTCGTCGACTTCAGCCGTTTCGGCGAAATCGAAGAAGTGCCGATGACTCGCCTGATGCAGATCGGCGCGTCGAGCCTGCACCGCAGCTGGCTGAACATCCCGCACGTGACTCAGTTCGATTCGGCTGATATCACCGAGCTGGAAGCCTTCCGCGTCGCGCAGAAAGCCGTTGCAGAGAAGGCCGGCGTCAAGCTGACCATCCTGCCGCTGCTGCTCAAGTCGTGCGCGCACATGCTCAAGGAGCTGCCGGACTTCAACAGTTCGCTGGCACCAAGCGGCAAAGCGATCATCCGCAAGAAGTACATCAACATCGGCTTCGCCGTCGACACCCCGGATGGCCTGCTGGTACCGGTCATCAAGAACGTCGACCAGAAGAGCCTGTTGCAACTGGCAGCCGAAGCCGCTGCGCTGGCCGCCAAAGCCCGCGACAAGAAGCTGACTGCTGACGACATGCAAGGCGCCTGCTTCACCATTTCCAGCCTCGGCCACATTGGCGGCACCGGCTTCACGCCGATCGTCAACGCGCCGGAAGTGGCGATACTCGGTGTTTCCAAGGCAACCATCCAGCCAGTCTGGGACGGCAAAGCCTTCCAGCCGAAACTGATGCTGCCGCTGTCGTTGTCCTACGATCACCGTGTGATCAACGGCGCCGCTGCCGCACGCTTCACCCAGCGTCTGGGCAGCCTGCTGGCGGACATTCGCACCATCCTGCTGTAATCCCAGGCGGCCCTCCGGCAACGGAGGGCCGCTTGTGCTTCACGTTTTCGAGCGCCACACGCTCGTACCTCAACCCCGTCAGTTTGGCGGGGCTTTTTTTTGCCTGAAATTTATAAACCGGTACTTTTCCCACAAAACCCGCTGACATCGGCTACGACCTGAGTCCACTTCACAGCGATCTTTTTATTCTGTCGGCAACTAGTCTTGCGACAACAAAGTCAGCGCATCGACTTTTTAGCAATGCATGCACTTCGCCTTACTCTTTCGAATGGATTCGAATATGTTAAAACCCGTTATCGGCCCGATTATTGGCCACACCACAACTAACCACGCGCGCATCCTGGTTCGTGGCGAATATCAAAAGAACCTGCAAGTGTTTGCCGGCTTGCGTTATCGTCCGAGCAATTCACAACTATGGTCAACCGCCCTGTTTAGCAAACTGGGTGAATTAGGCGATATGTGCGAAGTGTTCATCCTGAATGATTTGCTGGAAGACACCGAGTATGAATTTCAAACCGGCTGGTTCAGCCCGATGAGCCCGGTACATACCGTGGACAGCGTCGCGGAACTGCCGCTGCAATGGCCGCGGGAAATTTATCGCTTGCGTACTCGCAGCAGCGAGCCGTTGCGGCCACGCGCCTATATTCTCGGCTCCTGTCGCTATCTGCGCCTGACAGCAGGCGTGCCGGTATTGCCATTGCTGGGGGATCGGATCTTTACGTCCATCAACCAATTGATCGAAGGCCAGCAACCGCCGATCAGCGCAACCATCATGAGCGGCGACCAGATTTATGTCGATGACCTGAACCGGATCGGTCCCGATCGCAGTTATAAAGACATCCTCATTAAATACCGCGCGGCCTTTTCACAACCGGGCATAAAACGCCTGATGTCCGGCACATCAACTTACATGATACTTGACGACCACGAGATTGAAGACAATTGGCCAGCGAATGCCGAACCGGCTGACGACAAGTTATATCGCAACGCCATGGCGGCATACAATTTATACCAGGCAAGCCATAGCCCGGCTTATGCACTGACAACTAACGGACAACTTGATCATGCTTCACTGGAGCATTACTGGTACCCATTCAGCGAAGCCGATATCGAATGGTTTGTGACCGACACGCGCACCCGACGCGATCTGTCGAACAATGAGCGGCGCATCCTCGATGAAGCTCAGGAACTGGCCTTGTGCCAATGGCTGATCAACAGCACGGCGCGGGTCAAGTTTGTGGTGACCAGCGTGATGTTTTTCCCGGATCGCCAAGCCAATGGCGACGATGGCTGGCAGGGCTTTGCCGAGCAACGACTGCGCCTGCTGGAAACCGTGCGCACGCACAAAATCAGCAATGTCGTGATCATTTCCGGCGATGTCCACGGCTCGCTGACTGCGCGCCTGAGCCATAGCGAGGATGCCGATTTCGCAATCCACACCGTGGTGTCTTCGCCGCTGTGCAACAGCAAACTGCTGCCGTATGCCAAGGCGTCGACGTTTGTCCTCGATCAACCGCTGGCGCGCACCGCGGCGGGTGACTATGTGCACGAATTGACCAGCGAGGTGATCAGCCAGGACAACTTTGCGCATATGCTGGTCGAGAGTGATCATATTTTGATCAATTATCATGACCGCGATGGCAAGCCACTGCAGTCGGTCACCATAAAGCTGCGCTAAGCCTTAAAGATCGCAGCCTTCGGCAGCTCCTACATTGTTCGAATTGCCCTGCGGGAGCTGCCGCAGGCTGCGATCTTTGGCTCTTTTCACCCCCACGCTGGAGAAATGTTCAACGCAGCCGACACATTCTTATAGCACTTGGCCTTCATCTCTCTTGTCAGTCAGTGCCGCAATGATGCAACCTTGCCGCAGGCAACGTTAAAGAGGGCGAGAGCCCCCGCGTTCAGCATATTTTCAAGCGAGTTCCCTTCATGAAGAGCCAACCCGATGCCGCCAGCCGTATGGCGGCCGAGGTAGTGACGCAGTTGCCTGTGCCCTCGCGGCTCGGCATGCTGCGTTTCGAGCGCTTGAATGAAGCCAGTTGGGCGATGTTGTTCCTCGATCCCAACTGCGAACGCCAATTCGGTCAACCGGCTGTCGAGCTGTGCGCTCTGGTCGGTTCACCCTACGCCAGTCTGATGGAGCCGGAAGCGCGTTATCAACTGCATGACGCGATCCAGCAACAACTGACCGCCAGCCCGCATTATCTGGTGCGCTATACCCTGCACACTGCGGCCGGTGCGCTGAGCATCCTCGAACTGGGCGAAGCCTACAAACAACACAATCGTCACCTGCTGCGCGGCTATCTGCTGGCAGTCGATGACGTATTTGACGATGCGCCGCTACCGCCTTCGGTCGATCTGGAAACCCAGAACTCGCGCCTGCAAATAGCCCTGGAACTCAACCAGCGCGCCCAGCAGGAACAACTGCAACACCTCGAACGCGTGCGCGCCCAGCAGGATCTGATTCTGTTACTCGCCCGTCAGCGCTACAGCACGCACAATTCGTTGCAGGAAGCCGCCGAACTGATCACTCGCTGCGCCTGCGATATCTATGAAATCGACTGCGCCAGCCTGTGGAACCTCGAAGGCCAGCAACTGGTGCCGATCTCCGCGTATCACCGCGCGACGCAGGAATACATCCTGCCCGACGAAATCGACATCAGCACCTTCCCTGACTACATGGAAGCGTTGCACAGCAGCCGTGCGATCGACGCGCACAACGCGATGCGCGACCCGCGCACCCGCGACATGGCCGAGGCGCTGCGCCCGCGCGACGTCAACGCGATGCTCGATGCGAGCATTCGTGTCGATGGCCAGGTCGTCGGCGTGTTGTGCCTGGAGCAGACCGGCGTGACCCGCGCCTGGCAGTCCGATGAAATCGCCTTTGCCGGTGAGCTGGCCGACCAGTTCGCGCAAGTCATCAACAATCACAACCGGCGCACCGCCACCAGCGCCCTGCACCTGTTCCAGCGTGCGGTCGAGCAAAGCGCCAACGCGTTTCTGCTGGTCAATTGCGACGGTGTGGTCGAATACGTTAACCCGAGCTTCACCGCGATCACCCAGTACACCACCGAAGAAGTCCATGGCCAGCGCCTGTCCGAGCTGCCGGCGCTGGAGAACCTCAGCGAGCTGCTGTTCGACGCACCTTCCGCGCTGGCCAAGAGCAACAGTTGGCAGGGCGAATTCAAGAGCCGGCGCAAGAACCTCGAACCGTACTGGGGCCAGTTGTCGATTTCCAAGGTCTACGGCGACAACCGTGAGCTGACCCACTACATCGGCATCTACGAAGACATCACCCAGACCAAACTGGCGCAGCAGCGCATCGAGCGCCTCGCCTACACCGACAACCTGACCAACCTCGGCAACCGCCCGGCGTTCATCCGTAACCTTGACGAACGCTTCGCCCGGGATAGCGATACCCCGATCAGCCTGTTGCTGGTGGACATCGACAACTTCAAGCGGATCAACGACAGCCTCGGCCATCAGACCGGCGACAAACTGCTGATCAGCCTGGCCCGGCGCCTGCGCAACAGCCTCAGCCCGAGCGGCAGCCTTGCGCGTTTCGCCAGTAACGAATTCGCCGTGCTGCTCGACAACACCGACCTTGAGGCCGGGCAACAGATCGCCAGCCAGTTGCTGATGACCCTCGATAAGCCGATGTTCGTCGACAACCAGTTGATCAGCGTCACCGGCTCCGTGGGCCTGGCTTGCGCGCCGCTGCACGGGCGCGACCCGCAAACGCTGATGCGTAACGCCGGCTTGGCGCTGCACAAAGCCAAGGCCAACGGCAAACATCAGGTGCAAGTCTTCACCGAAGCGCTGAACGCCGAGGCCAGTTACAAACTGTTCGTCGAGAACAACCTGCGCCGCGCGCTGACCCAGAACGAGCTGGACGTGTTCTATCAGCCCAAGCTGTGCCTGCGCAGCGGTCGTCTGCTGGGCATGGAAGCGCTGTTGCGCTGGAATCACCCGGAGCGCGGGATGATTCGCCCGGACCAGTTCATCAGCGTCGCCGAAGAGACCGGCCTGATCATTCCGATCGGCAAATGGATCGCCCGTCAGGCCTGCCGCATGAGCAAAGCGCTGACCGCTGCCGGCATGGGCAATCTGCAAGTGGCGATCAACCTGTCGCCGAAACAGTTCTCCGACCCGGATCTGGTCGCCTCCATCGCCAACATCCTCAAGGAAGAAGCGCTGCCGGCCAATCTGCTCGAACTTGAGCTGACCGAAGGCCTGTTGCTGGAAGCCACCGAAGACACGCATTTGCAGCTTGATCAGCTCAAGCGTCTGGGCCTGACCCTGGCCATGGACGACTTTGGCACTGGCTACTCGTCGCTGAGCTATCTGAAAAAATTCCCGATCGACATCATCAAGATCGATCGCAGCTTCATCCACGAAATCCCCGACAACCAGGACGACATGGAAATCACCTCTGCGGTGATCGCCATGGCGCACAACCTCAAGCTCAAAGTTGTGGCCGAAGGCATCGAGACCGCCGAGCAATTGGCGTTCCTGCGCCGGCACCGTTGCGACGTCGGCCAGGGCTACCTGTTCGACCGGCCAATCCCCGGCGCCGAACTGATCCAGGCACTGAAACGCTACCCGCGCGGCCCGCTCTGCCTCTAATCCCCGCCGATCCCTTGTAGGAGCTGCCGCAGGCTGCGATCTTTTGATCCTGTTTTTAAAAGACAAGATCAAAAGATCGCAGCCTGCGGCAGCTCCTACATTGGGTAGTGATTAACTCGGCATCATTGGGCACACTGGCGGTCTGACTTTTTACATCCCATCCTGACTGAGAGGAACGATCATGGTTCTGCGCTCGGAAATTCTGGTGAACAAAAACGTGCTCCCGACTAAAGAACAAGCTCTGCCCGGCCGCGAAACCGCGATGACCCTGCCTGAAAAGCACTTCGTCTTCGACGAAACTCCATTGCTTGGCCCGTTTTTCCAGGACGTCGACTTTGCGATTTTCGGTCTCGGTTGCTTCTGGGGTGCCGAGCGCCGCTTCTGGCAGCGTGAAGGCGTAGTCAGCACGGTCGTCGGTTACGCCGGCGGCTTCACGCCGAACCCGACCTACGAAGAAGTCTGCTCGGGCCTGACCGGCCACGCCGAAGTGGTGCTGGTGGTGTATGACAAGGATAAAGTCAGCTACGAAGAACTGCTGGCGATGTTCTGGGAACTGCACAACCCGACGCAGGGCATGCGTCAGGGCAATGACATCGGCACGCAGTACCGCTCGGTGATCTATGCGACTTCGCCTGCGCATCTGGATGCGGCGCTGAAGAGCAAGGCGACCTATCAGGCCGAGTTGTCGAAAGCAGGTCTGGGTGAAATCAGCACCGAGATCGAACAGGCGCCGACCGTGTACTTCGCCGAGACGTATCACCAGCAGTATCTGGCGAAAAATCCTGAAGGCTACTGCGGGATTGGCGGCACCGGCGTGTGCATGCCACCGAGCCTGGCAGGCAATTAAATCCTCAAAGCAAAAGATCGCAGCCTTCGGCAGCTCCTACAGGAGATCAGTGATCGTCCGCACATTTGTGGGCGATACCGAATCGTGTAGGAGCTGCCGCAGGCTGCGATCTTTTGATCTTGCCGTTAATCAGCTCTCGGCAATCAACCAGTCCATCTGCCAGCCGCCCTGGGTCTGCCCCAGCTTCTTCGACAACCAGGGCAGCAACTCACGCAGTTCCTCCTCCAGCCCCCACGGCGGATTGGCAATCGCCATGCCCGAACCGTTCAGACTGTTCGGCGTATCCAGCGGATGCACCAGCAGCTCGACGCGCAACAACTTCGGCGCACCCGAGCCAGCAAGATCCTGATAGAAGCGACGCAACGCACGCTGATCCTTCACCGGATACCAGATCGCCGCCACCGTTTGGCGCATCCGGCCGATCGCCTCTTTCAACGACGCCGCGCAACGCTGCATTTCATCGAGCTGCTCGAACGGCGGATCGATCAGCATCACCGCACGCTTCTCCTGCACCGGCAACATCGCTCGCGCGACATGCCAGCCTTCGCCGAGATGAACCTTGACCCGACGATCACCGGCCATGTTGTCCTTGAGCAGCACGCCGTCTTCCGGGTGCTTCTCATTGAGCATCACCCGATCCTGCGGACGCGTCAGGCGCCGTGCCAGCTCCGGCGAACCCGGGTAATAGCGCAACTGGCCATCCGGGTTCATCTCGTGCAGCACTTTCATGTAGTCAGCGGTCAACGCCGGCAGATCCGGCTGATCCCACAAGCGCGCGATGCCTTCCAGGTACTCACCGGTACGATTCGCCTGATCGCCCTGCAAGTCATACAGACCGATGCCGGCGTGGCTGTCGAGATAAGCAAACGGCTGCTCCTTGCGCGACATCAGGGCGATGAGGCGGGTCAAGGTCAGGTGTTTGAACACATCGGCGTGATTGCCGGCATGGAAGGCGTGACGATAATTCATGGCTGCTCCTGCGAAGGGCGCGAAGTTTACCTTTTACCGGGCGGCAAGTCAGGGGTTGGCGGCTGAGCGGGCAAAAGCCTGCCCTCACCCTAGCCCTCTCCCAGAGGTAGAGGGGACTGATTGTGGTGATCTCGCGGCTTACGTCGACCTGAAAGACCACCGCGATCTCAAGCGTGGCCGGGCAAAGTACGCTGCAGAAGTCGCAAGTCGGCGTACCTCACCCAGCCGACTCGGTCACTCCCCTCTCCCTCCGGGAGAGGGTTAGGGTGAGGGGCTTCGCTGTCATGCAGTTACACTGGCTAACCACGACCGACAGGAAGTCAAAATCTCATGCGACACCCATTCATCTTCCTACTCGGCGCATTAGGCCCATACATAGCACTTGCCGACGCAAACCACACCGATCAAGCCCGGCAAACCCTCAAAAATTACGGCTTGAGCCAATGCCTCCTGGCGCCATTCAATGAGCAATCCGCCCTGAGAAAAGACATCGCATTGGCCGCAGTTGCCTACTCGTTCATGGGCAAAGGCATGCACACCGTTCTGCAAAATGAAGACACGCTGCAGGTGCTGCACGATCCCTATAACGAGACGAGGAACCATATGTCAGCGGCGTATGCCCAGACCTCCGCCGGCAGCAAATACTCGGATGAAAAAATGGTCTTCCATGCTTGTCTGCAGGTTTACAACTCAGAGGCGTTCGACCGTTTTATTCGGGCCCAAGATGCTTACATCGTTGTTGATTGAGCCTTTTTTAAAGTCAAAAGATCGCAGCCTTCGGCAGCTCCTACACGGCGATTCATGTAGGAGCTGCCGAAGGCTGCGATCTTTTGATCTTGAGCCGTCAGGACGGCATGCCGCCCAACCTGCGCCCAATAACATCCAGCACATCACAGCCATCGCGCAGCGGGATGGCGCAGAGCATGGCGAAGTCGCTGAGGATGATCGAGTCGCACTCGACCGAGCCGCGCATGCACATGTTTTCCAGGACCTGAACCACGGTGCGGATGCGGTGATTGGCGGCGTCCATGAGGATGTCGAGGGGAACGTGGGTGTCGATGAACAGAGTGGGCATGTCGCTGCAATTGCCGGTCAGGGCCATGAAGCGGTTGTCGGGATGGGGGATGATTTTTTCGTAGGATGGATCGGGTTTAAGCCTGGCCATATAAGTTGCACCTCAATAGGTTAAATGAGCCTGCCAATGACCTTCCTACAGGTTTGGTGGCAGCCGTACGCGAGAGTAGGAAACTGAGAAACCCACCAAACTCAGCTACGCCGAAGCGTTCCCGCGCACAGCCGCCGCGAAAGATATTACGGGCACGCACTTAAGTGCCGTAATCAAACGTCGACGCTGATGCGCGGTGAATTTGCCAGGGTTCCTACACCCGTCACCACTCTCGCAGTGACAACGAAAAGACTATCCCTGCAACCCACCGCCCACCAGTTCATGAAAACCGCCGCAACTCGAAGGAAAACTCCCAAGCGCTCGCCCGGAAATATCACTCCGACTCTGCCAGCAAAAACGCCAACAATGCCGATTGCGACGATTCTTCCGACATTGAATCCTGAAAAAACTGCCTGACCTTGCAGCGCAAAACCGCCTCGGGAACGGTTTCGAAGAGAGCCGGATGCTCTTCGCTCAACCACTGCAACGCATTGGCCGTCCGAACCTCATCGCCCTGCTCCGTCAACACCGATGGCGGAATCTGCCACCACGGAAATGACCGCGCTGAAACTTGTGCTCTGCCAGCGATTTCCAGCGGCTGACCATTGATCAATCCACGCCCGATCACCGGTAACATCTGCGCCGTGTCCACCTCATCAGCCTGCAGGATCGGAAATAGAAACCGCCCGTCCCAGAACCGGAAAAACACTGTTTTGCCGCCCGGCATCAGCACTTGGGTCAGGCTGCGAAAGTGCGCCACTACCTCTTCAAGCGTTGCTGAGGACACCGCCAACCAGCCCCAGTCCCGCGACTCGGTGGTCGCTACCCAATCGAGAAACTCACTGTCGGCAGCGACAACTCCCACGAAGGGCATCACCGCATCCCACTCGGCGTAGATCGTGCCCGCCCAGATCGGGTTCGGCGAAACCAGCGGAGGATTGGCGTCACTGGCATGACTGAAGATCGCGAACAGTTGCTCTGTCGGTTTCAGCGGTTCCTGCGCCAGCCACACGCGGGGGTCGAGAACATCAGGCTGCACAGACACCATCCTTGCACCGCTCACACTCTTCGCAGAACGGCGCGTCGCCTTTGAAACTCATGATTTGTGCGGCGGTGAGCATGGCCGCAGGTGCAGCGACCAGCTTCTCCGGCAACCCCGGCACAACCGGTGCTGCACTGATCGCCGCCATCGGCGCGCCGCCGACGACAATTGGCACACTGCTGAAAATCCCGCCCGGGCCGATGTTGATCCACTGCCCACCGGCCTGAATCGTTGCGCTCGCGCCACCATCGATGACCACTTGCTGACCCGCGCTGACGTGGAACTGAGCACTGGCGCTTAGCGACTGACTGCTGACACGAATATGCCGGTCGCCGCTCACTGTCAGATGATCGTCCTGCTTCACCTCGGCCTGCCGCTGACCGTGGGTGATGCGCTGTTCATCAGCCTTCAATTCATGCCGCGCGGTGCCGGTGACGACAATGCTGCGCTGGTTATCAACCTGCACTTGCTGATCGTTCAACACGTGCTGCGTCCAGTTGCGCTGGGCGCGCAGGTAGATTTCCTCGGCGCCCTTTTTATCCTCGATGCGCAGCTCGTTGTAGCCGCCACCGCCGGGGCTGCTTTGGCTGCGAAAGATGCTGCGGGTCTTGTCTGCCGGCAGATCCAGCGGGATCGGCGTCGCAGCGTTGGGCAGGCAGCCCATTACCAAGGGTTTGTCGGCGTCAGCGTCAATGAAGCCGACCAACACTTCCATGCCGATCCGTGGAATCAACACACTGCCGTAACGATCATGGGCCCAGCCGGTGGCAACGCGCAGCCAGCAACTGGAATGCTCGTTCAACTCGCCATCACGATCCCAGGCCAATTGCACTTTGACCCGGCCGTACTCGTCGCAGTGGATTTCGGTGTCTTTCGGGCCGGTGACAACGGCCGGTTGGTAACCGAGCATTCGCGGCTTGTCCGGCCCCAGCGGCGGGCGAAAGAACACTGCCCACGGCGTGGCGAGAAAGGTATTACGGTAACCCTGGAATTCTTCCCCATCGCTGGTCACCGATTCCTCCAGCACTTGCGGCTGTCGGCCATGGTGTTCGACGGCGGTCAGCAGCCACAGGTCGTTCCAGTCGTTACGCGGATGGTCGATCAGTTGCAGGAAATGCCCGCAAACCAGTGCGGATTCATCGCTGATGCCCTCGGCCTGACGGTAATCGGCGACATGTCGCTCAAGTGCACGCTGGGCGAGGTGTTTGCCGGTTTCACGATCATTGAATTGACCGGGGAAGTGATAGTCCTCGAGCACCGGGCGTTGCTCGCCGTCAATGCGACTCTCCAGTTGCAGGCGCGGCTTTTCAAAGTTGTAGTCACGCCGGGTAACCACGCTGGAACGGGTTTCCACACGCACATTGAAGCGCTTGATCGCCGGCGCCCCGGCAGACATGCCGCTACCGGGCAGATAAAGCGTTGGCTCGACCAATCGCGGGAACACGGTTTGATCGTCGCCGAACACCAACAGATGTCCGGCGGGGCTGTGCTGAAAGTGGTAATGAATACCGACCTCGGCACACAGGCGTTGAATGAACGCCAAGTCGCTTTCGGCGTACTGCACGCAATACTCGCGCACCGGGTATTCACTGCCTAACCGAAACTCGAAAGCATCACGGAGGATCGCGTGATCTTTAAGCACCTGCGCAACAATTTGCGGCACGCTCTGATGCTGGAAAATCCGCTGATTGATGCGGTGCGCGAGATACGTCAGACGCGGGACAAGACTAAGGTGATAACGCGTCAGGCGTTTCCCGGAATCACCCTGCCCGACCTGATAAATCTGACCGTGAACGCCAGAACCCTGAGCATCAAAACTCAGAAACGCCTGACAGTGCAGCAGGCTTTCGAGATCCAGATCGGGCCGCTCACTGACCAGTTCAAGCTCGAAACGAAACGGCTGGCTGATGGCTTCCTTGCCCGTGAACTCAAGGACCTTGAGGTCATGCTGGGCGCCTTCGAAGGTCAACGTGAAACGCGGTTGATTGGCAGGCGCGAACATCCGATGTCTCTTTGCAGAATGAAGGGCGGGCGATTCTGCATGAGGGCCAAGGGGGGATGGGTGGGTGACGGGAAAATCAGATTTGCCCTACTTCTATTGTCGAAAAAGCCTCTGAAAATTGGCGCATCCGACTACAGACAAATCCCTCAAACCATCGACGAACCAAATGTGGGAGCGGGCTCGCTCGCGAAAGCGGTAAGTCAGCTTGAATCATTGCTGAATGAGAAACCGCCTTCGCGAGCAAGCCCGCTCCCACATTGGATCTCCACAATGTTCGAGAAATCACAGGCAATAAAAAACGGCCCGTCTCCTGTAGGAAACGGGCCGTTTCTTTGTGAGCCGAAGCTCAGTGCATTACTTGTTCAAGTTGAAATCTTTTTCCGCTGCGTCGAAGCGCTGCACCATGCCAGCAGTCGGCGAACCGAGCTTGCTGACGATGAAGATGGCCAGGCTGGCGAAGATGAAGCCCGGAATGATTTCGTACAGCCCCAGCAGTTCGAAATGCTTCCAGACCACAACAGTGATCGCGCCGACCAGGATACCGGCCAGTGCGCCATTGCGGGTCATGTCTTTCCAGATCACCGAGATCAGTACCACCGGACCGAACGCGGCACCGAAACCGGCCCAAGCGTAGGACACCAGGCCCAGCACGCGGTTTTCCGGGTTGGCGGCCAGACCGATAGCAATCAGGGCAACCAGCAGAACCATCGCACGGCCAACCCACACCAGTTCAACCTGGGAAGCGGATTTACGCAGGAATGCTTTGTAGAAGTCTTCGGTCAGGGCGCTCGAGCACACCAGCAACTGGCAGCTCAGGGTGCTCATCACAGCAGCCAGAATGGCCGACAGCAGCACACCGGCAATCCATGGATTGAAGAGGATTTTCGCCAGTTCGATGAACACACGCTCGTGGTTCTCGGTGACAGGGCCGGCCAGTTCCGGGTGTGCCGAGAAGTAGGCGATACCGAAGAAGCCCACCGCCACGGTGCCGCCCAGGCACAGGATCATCCAGGTCATGGAAATACGACGCGCCTTGGCGATCGATTTCACCGAGTCCGCCGCCATGAAACGCGCGAGGATGTGCGGTTGACCGAAGTAGCCCAAACCCCAGCCCATCAGCGAGATGATGCCGATGAAGGTGGTGCCTTTAAGCATGTCGAAGTTGCTTGGGTCCTGTGCTTCGATCGCCAGGAACGTAGTATCGACACCACCGGTGGCCAGCAGGACGATGATCGGCGTCAGGATCAGCGCGAAGATCATCAGCGTGGCTTGTACGGTGTCGGTCCAGCTCACTGCCAGGAAACCACCGATAAAGGTGTAGGCAATCGTCGCCGCAGCACCGGCCCACAGCGCCGTCTCGTAGGACATGCCGAAGGTGCTTTCGAACAGACGGGCACCTGCCACGATGCCGGAAGCGCAGTAAATGGTGAAGAACACCAGAATCACGATCGCCGAGATGATCCGCAGCAGACCGCTGTTGTCTTCAAAACGGCTGGCGAAGTAGTCCGGCAGGGTCAGGGCATCGCCGTTGTGCTCGGTCTGCACACGCAGACGGCCGGCAACGAACAGCCAGTTCAGGTAGGCACCGATGATCAGACCGATGGCAATCCAGCTTTCGGACAGACCGGACATGTAGATGGCGCCCGGCAGGCCCATCAGCAACCAGCCGCTCATGTCGGAGGCACCGGCAGACAGCGCGGTGACGACGCTGCCGAGGCTGCGACCGCCGAGAATATAGTCAGAAAGGTTGTTGGTGGAGCGATAGGCCATCAAGCCGATCAGCACCATTGCTGCGATGTAGATCACGAACGTGATCAGGGTTGGATTGCTTACGCTCATTGAGTTACGCCCTGGCTTTGTTTTTATGTAGCGGCGGTGGTGAACCGCACGCAAACGACGACGTTTGGCAGACGATCCGGGATCCCGCGCATTTAGGACTGATGTTTCCCCAGGAAAGCCATCAGCCGGTACACCGGGTTATTCCCGGTTGCACCTAGGGCGCGAATGCTATGCAACAAAGCAAATAAGGTGCAACCAGTTTCGTGAGAATTAGTTGCACCTAGTCGGATTTATCGACAATTACCCCGTTTTTGCTCCCTTTTGTGGCAGTCATGGCCCTTTGCTAGAAGCAAAAGCACCAAGCAGGAGCAGCACTTTCGTACCAGAAAATAATTCCTGACGAGCTGCCTATTATTCCGACAAAAAAAGGGTTGCACCCGGTTGCACCTCTTTCAGCGCACGGCTAATCTTGCCGCCAGCTGATGCCACGCAACTGTGGCAACCATGAGGATAAAAATATGGCTACCACCACCCTTGGGGTCAAACTCGATGACCCCACCCGCGAGCGCCTGAAGGCTGCCGCGACCTCGATTGATCGCACACCGCACTGGCTGATCAAGCAGGCAATTTTCAATTACCTGGAAAAACTCGAGGGTGGTGCAACCCTGACCGAGCTGAACGGTTTGACCGCCAAGGACGCCGATGAGGCGGGCGAAGTCCACACCGATCACGCCCACCAGTGCTTCCTCGAATTCGCCGAAAGCATCCTGCCGCAGTCCGTTCTGCGCGCCTCGATCACCGCCGCTTACCGTCGCCCGGAGCCGGAAGTCGTGCCGATGCTGATCGAGCAGGCTCGCCTGCCGGTAGCGATGGCCGAAGCCACTAACAAACTTGCTGCCTCCATCGCGGAAAAACTGCGTAACCAGAAAAGTGCCGGCGGTCGTGCAGGCATTGTTCAGGGTCTGCTGCAGGAATTTTCCCTGTCGTCTCAGGAAGGCGTGGCGCTGATGTGCCTGGCCGAAGCGCTGTTGCGTATCCCGGACAAGGGCACTCGCGATGCACTGATCCGCGACAAGATCAGCACCGGCAACTGGCATCCGCACTTGGGCAACAGCCCATCGCTGTTCGTCAACGCTGCTACTTGGGGCCTGCTGCTGACCGGCAAACTGGTCTCGACGCACAACGAAGCCGGCCTGACTTCGTCGCTGAGCCGCATCATCGGCAAGAGCGGCGAGCCGATGATCCGCAAGGGCGTCGACATGGCCATGCGCCTGATGGGCGAGCAGTTCGTTACCGGCGAAACCATCGCCGAAGCACTGGCCAACGCGAGCAAGTTCGAAGCCAAAGGCTTCCGTTATTCCTACGACATGCTCGGTGAAGCGGCGCTGACCGAACACGACGCGCAGAAATACCTGGCGTCTTACGAACAAGCCATTCACTCGATCGGCAAAGCCTCCCACGGTCGTGGGATTTATGAAGGCCCGGGCATTTCCATCAAGCTCTCGGCCCTGCACCCGCGTTACAGCCGTGCGCAGTACGAGCGCGTGATGGACGAGCTGTACCCGCGCCTGCTGTCGCTGACCCTGCTGGCCAAGCAATACGACATCGGCCTGAACATCGACGCCGAAGAAGCCGACCGTCTCGAACTGTCGCTGGATCTGCTGGAGCGCCTGTGCTTCGAGCCGCAACTGACTGGCTGGAACGGCATCGGTTTCGTCATCCAGGCTTACCAGAAGCGTTGCCCATACGTGATCGATTACGTGATCGACCTGGCTCGCCGCAGCCGTCATCGCCTGATGATCCGTCTGGTGAAAGGCGCGTACTGGGACAGCGAAATCAAGCGCGCCCAGGTCGAAGGCCTGGAAGGCTATCCGGTCTATACCCGCAAGGTGTACACCGACGTTTCCTACATCGCTTGCGCACGCAAACTGCTGTCGGTGCCGGAAGTCATCTACCCGCAGTTCGCCACGCACAACGCCCACACCCTGTCGGCCATTTACCACATTGCCGGTCAGAACTATTACCCGGGCCAGTACGAATTCCAGTGCCTGCACGGCATGGGCGAACCGCTCTACGAGCAGGTTGTCGGCAAAGTTTCCGAAGGCAAGCTGAACCGTCCGTGCCGCGTGTACGCACCGGTCGGTACTCACGAAACCCTGCTGGCGTATCTGGTTCGTCGCTTGCTGGAGAACGGCGCGAACACCTCTTTCGTCAACCGCATTGCCGATCAGTCGATTTCGATTCAGGAATTGGTGGCCGATCCGGTAGCGCAGATCGAGCAGATGGCGACCGTGGAAGGTGGTTTCGGCTTGCCGCATCCGCGCATTCCGCTGCCGCGTGATCTGTACGGTGCCGAACGCGCCAACTCCAGCGGCATCGACATGGCCAACGAACATCGCCTGGCTTCGCTGTCCTGCGCCTTGCTCGCCACTGCCCACACCGACTGGAAAGCCGCGCCGATGCTCGGTTGCGCGTCCAGCACCGAAACTCCGGCGCCAGTGCTGAACCCGGCAGATCACCGTGATGTGGTTGGTCACGTGCAGGAAGCCACCGTCGAAGACGTCGACAACGCCATTCAATGCGCGCTGAACGCTGCACCGATCTGGCAGGCCACTCCGCCGGCCGAACGCGCGGCGATTCTGGAACGTGCCGCTGACTTGATGGAAGGCGAGATCCAGCCGCTGATGGGCCTGTTGGCTCGTGAAGCCGGCAAGACTTTCGCCAACGCCATCGCCGAAGTCCGTGAAGCAGTCGACTTCCTGCGTTATTACGCAGTGCAGGCGCGCAACGATTTCAGCAATGACGCCCACCGTCCATTGGGTCCAGTCGTATGCATCAGCCCGTGGAACTTCCCGCTGGCGATTTTCAGCGGCCAAGTCGCTGCGGCATTGGCTGCCGGTAACCCGGTATTGGCCAAACCAGCAGAGCAAACTCCGCTGGTTGCCGCGCAAGCCGTGCGCTTGCTGCTCGAAGCAGGGATCCCGGAAGGCGTGCTGCAACTGCTGCCGGGTCGCGGTGAAACCGTTGGCGCCGGTCTGGTTGGCGATGAGCGCGTCAAAGGCGTGATGTTCACCGGTTCCACCGAAGTCGCGCGTCTGCTGCAACGCAACATCGCTGGCCGTCTCGACAGCCAGGGCCGTCCGATTCCACTGATCGCCGAAACCGGTGGCCAGAACGCAATGATCGTCGACTCCTCGGCACTGACCGAGCAAGTTGTGATCGACGTGGTGTCGTCGGCTTTCGACAGCGCCGGTCAGCGTTGCTCGGCGCTGCGGGTACTGTGCTTGCAGGAAGATTCCGCCGATCGTGTCATCGAAATGCTCAAAGGTGCCATGGCGGAAAGCCGTCTCGGCAACCCGGAGCGCCTGTCCGTGGACATCGGCCCGGTGATCGACGCCGAAGCCAAGGCTGGCATCGACAAGCACATCCAGGGCATGCGCGACAAAGGTCGCAACGTCTACCAGGTGGCGATCGCCGACACCGAAGAAGTCAAACGCGGCACCTTCGTCATGCCGACCCTGATCGAACTGGAAAGCTTCGACGAGCTGCAACGCGAGATCTTCGGCCCGGTGCTGCACGTGGTGCGCTACAAGCGCAAAGAGATCGATCAACTGATCGGCCAGATCAATGCTTCCGGTTACGGCCTGACGCTGGGCGTGCACACCCGTATCGACGAGACCATCGCCAAGGTGATCGACAACGTCAATGCCGGTAACGTCTACGTCAACCGCAACATCGTCGGTGCCGTGGTCGGCGTGCAGCCATTCGGCGGCGAAGGCCTGTCGGGTACTGGCCCGAAAGCCGGTGGCCCGCTGTACCTGTACCGTTTGCTGGCGACACGTCCTACCGATGCCATCGAACAATCCTTCGCTCGCGGTGATGCTGTCGTCGCCCCGGACGTTCGTTTGCGCGACGCCATGAGCAAACCGCTGAACGCCCTGAAAGCCTGGGCCGAAAGCAACAAGTACGCAGAACTGAGCACGCTGTGCGCGCAGTACGCTGCGCAATCGCAGAGCGGCATCACTCGCGTACTGGCCGGCCCGACCGGTGAGAAAAACAGCTACGCGATTCTGCCGCGCGAGCACGTGCTGTGCCTGGCGGAGGTTGAAAGTGATCTGCTGACGCAACTGGCAGCGGTGCTGGCGGTAGGCGGCTCGGCGGTATGGCCGGAGTCCGACATCAGCAAGGCATTGTTCGCACGCCTGCCGAAGGACATTCAGGCGCGGATCAAACTGGTTGCCGACTGGAATAAAGACGAAGTGGTGTTCGATGCGGTTCTGCATCACGGCCATTCCGACCAGTTGCGCGGTGTTTGCCAGCAGATTGCCAAGCGTGGCGGCGCGATCGTTGGGGTTCAGGGCTTGTCCCAGGGCGAGACCAACATTGCCCTGGAGCGCTTGGTGATCGAGCGGGCGTTGAGCGTTAACACTGCGGCGGCGGGTGGTAATGCCAGCTTGATGACTATCGGCTAAACCGCTGTAACTCCAGGCGCCCGCAACGGTCGCCTGGAATGTAGACCCCATGTGGGAGCGAGCCTGCTCGCGAAGACGGAGTGTCAGTCAACACCAATGTCGCCTGACCCACCGCTTTCGCGAGCAGGCTCGCTCCCACATTTAAGATCAAAAGATCGCAGCCTTCGGCAGCTCCTACAGAAGGCTGCGATCTTTTGCTTCTGTATCACGCCCATCAATCATCCTGTTCAGCCTTTATCAGCACGCCTAGACTCGGCCCAACCCCAATTTCAGGTAGGTCGCCATGTCCGAGACGCTGCTCAGTTCCCGCAATCTGGCTTTCGAGCTGTATGAAGTCCTCGATGCCGAGGGCCTGACCCGGCGTGAGCGCTTTGCCGAGCACAATCGCGAGACCTTCGACGCCGCCATCGGTACCGCACGCCACATCGCCGAGAAGTACTTCGCGCCGCACAACCGCAAGGGCGACGAGAACGAGCCACGCTACGAGGACGGTAAGGCGATTCTGATTCCCGAGGTGAAACCGGCGGTAGATGCCTTCCTTGAAGCCGGATTCCTCAACGCCGCAAGAAGCTTCGACGCTGGCGGCATGCAACTTCCTACATTGCTGTCGCAAGCCTGCTTCGCACATTTCCAGTCAGCCAACGCGGCTTCGACTTCCTACCCGTTCCTGACCATGGGCGCGGCGAATCTGATCGAGAGCTTCGGCACTGAAGAGCAGAAACAACGCTTTCTGCAACCGATGATCGACGGCCGCTTCTTCGGCACCATGGCCCTGACCGAACCGCATGCCGGCTCATCGCTGTCGGATATTCGTACGCGCGCCGAGCCTGCATCCGACGGCACTTATCGCCTGAAGGGCAACAAGATCTTCATTTCCGGCGGCGATCATCCGCTGTCGGAAAACATCGTGCACATGGTCCTGGCCAAGCTGCCGGACGCGCCTGCGGGCGTTAGAGGCATTTCGTTGTTCATCGTGCCGAAGTTTCTGGTCAACGATGACGGCAGCCTCGGCCAACGCAACGACGTGCTGCTGGCCGGGTTGTTCCACAAGATGGGCTGGCGCGGCACCACCTCCACCGCACTGAACTTCGGCGATAACGGCGAGTGTGTCGGCTATCTGGTAGGCGAACCACATCGCGGTTTAAGTTACATGTTCCAGATGATGAACGAGGCGCGGATCGGCGTCGGCATGGGCGCAGTGATGCTCGGCTACGCCGGTTATCTGTACTCGCTGGAGTACGCCCGCGAACGCCCACAAGGTCGCGTGCCGGACAGCAAGGACCCGACCGCCGCGCCGGTGGCGATCATTCAACACGCCGATGTACGACGCATGCTGTTGACGCAGAAATCCTACGTCGAAGGTGCCTTTGACCTCGGCTTGTACGCCGCTCGCCTGTTCGATGACACCACCACACTTGAGTCCGAAGCCGAGCGTAAACAGGCGCATGAACTGTTGGATTTGCTCACGCCAATCGTCAAATCCTGGCCGTCGGAGTTCTGCCTCAAGGCCAACGAACTGGCGATCCAGATTCTCGGCGGCCACGGTTACACCCGTGAGTATCCGGTCGAGCAGTATTACCGCGACAACCGTCTGAACCCGATCCATGAAGGCACCCACGGCATCCAGTCGCTGGACTTGCTCGGGCGCAAGCTGGCGCAGAACGGTGGTGCCGGGCTGAAGCAACTCATTCGCCTTATCGCCAGCACTGCTGAACGCGCGACAGCCTACGAATCGCTGAGCGCATTGCGCGAGCCACTGGAGAAACTGGTGGCGCGCCTGCAAACGGTGACCATCGGTTTGTTGACTGATCTGGCGCAGGGCAAGGTCAACAGCAGCTTGGCGAATTCAGCGCTGTACCTGAAGGTGTTCGGCCACACGGTGATTGGCTGGCGCTGGCTGGAACAGGCGATTCGTGCAGAGGAAGGGTTGGCCAAAGGGAATGCAGCGGATGCTGACTTCTATAAGGGCAAGTTGCAGGCGGCGCGGTATTTTCTGACGTGGGAAGTGCCAGGTTGCCACCATGAACTGGCGTTGCTGGAGGCGCGGGATGATACGTGCCTGGCGATGCAGGATGCGTGGTTCTGACACCCTGCCCTCACCCCAGCCCTCTCCCGAAGGGAGAGGGGGCCGACCGAGGTGTCTGGCGCTATACATCGACCTGAAAAACCGCGTCGATTATGGTTTCGGCACAGCATTTTCAGGTCGGCGTACTTCCTGAATGCTCCACGGTCAGTCCCCTCTCCCTCTGGGAGAGGGCTAGGGTGAGGGGCTTTTCTGATAGAAAACTCAGCTCAGCTTGAACCCACCCATTTGCCGCGCCAAATCATCCGCCAACTTCTGCAACATCTGACAATCCTCACGACACGCCCGCACCTCCCCCGCCGTCGCCCGCGCCAGATCGGAAATGCCCTGCACGTTACGGTTGATCTCTTCGGTCACCGCCGACTGCTCCTCGGTCGCCGTCGCCACCTGATGGTTCATGTCGCTGATGCGTTCGACCTGCCCGGTAATCGCCGTCAACGACGCCCCGGTGCGTTGACTCGACTCAACCCCGGTGCCGGTTGCGGCTTGCCCGGTGCGCATCGACGACACGGCATTTTCCGCGCCTTGCTTGAGGCTGCCGATCATCTGCTGAATCTCGTCGGTCGACGCCTGCGTGCGGCGCGCCAAGGTGCGCACTTCATCGGCTACGACGGCAAAGCCGCGGCCCATGTCGCCGGCACGCGCGGCTTCGATCGCCGCGTTGAGCGCCAGCAGATTGGTCTGTTCGGACACCCCGCGAATCACTGCCAGCACCGAGTCGATCGACGCTACTTGGTGCGCCAGTTCACCCACCGCACCCGCTGCCAGGCCAATCTCATCCGACATGCTTTCAATATGCCGAATCGAACCGCCGACCACTTCCCGCGCCTGCATCGCTTCATCGCGCGCGGTTTGCGAGGCGAGCGCCGCGTTGCCGGCGTTCTGCGCAATTTCCTGCACGGTCAGGCCCATCTCGTGAACGGCAGTCGCGACCATGTCAGTCATTTCCTGCTGACGGCCGGAGCGCTCTGCAGTGTTCTCGACAACTTTTGCCACCTGTCCCACGGCAGTGCGCAGGCGCTCGCTGGTGGTCAGCACTTCGCCGATCATCCCGCGCTGGCTGTCGAGAAACCGGTTGAAGCCGCGAGCAAGGTCGCCCAACTCATCGGCGCGACTGGAATCTAACCGGTGGGTCAAATCTCCCCCACCGCTACCGATTGCTACCAGTGCGGCTGTTACTTGACGAATCGGTCGCACCAGACCTTGCGCCAGCCACACCACCAGGGCGAGGCACACCAGCGCCACCGCCAGGCCGATGCCGCCGCTCATCCACATGGCTTTGCGCGCCTCGGCGTAGATTTGCGACTGCGGCACTTCGGCCACCAAAGTCCAGCCTAAATCGCGCAAAGGCAGACTGAAGGCGAGGAAGTCTTCGCCGTCTCGCTGGAAGTTGCTGCTGACGGCAGTTTTTTGACCGAGGACTGCCTGCGCAGCATTGCTGCCGATCTGCTCGCTTAAAGTGCGCTTGCCACTGAACTGCGCCTCCGGATGCACCTGGATCAAACCGTCGGAACGCACGAGATAGACCTTGCCGCGCTCACCAAAGCTGAAGTTGTGGATCAGCTCCGAGAGCTCTTTCATGCTCAGCCCAAGCCCCGCGACGCCGACCACTTTGCCGGCCTGCTCGACCTTCAAATCGATGAACAGCGCCAATTCTCCGGTGGCTCCGTCGTTGTCGATGTTCAGGGTGCGCGGCTGATTGCTGTCGAGAAAGGAATAGAACCAGGCATCGGCCGGTTTGGCCCGGCTGAGGGTACGATCGAGGCCTTTTTCGGTGATGTAATGATTGGATTCGGTGCCGATGATCAAAGCGGTAAAAGCCTTGTGTTCGGCGCGGATGCCTTCCAGATATTGCGCGAAGCCCGCCGTTTTGCTGCTGTCTTCACCGGAGGCCAGCCAGTCGCGGACCATGGTGTTGCTGGCAATGTCTTTGGCCGCCGTCAGCGGCTGCACGAGGATGCGTTCGATATCGTTGCGCGTCGCTTCGATGCTCGACGGCAGTGCTTGTTCGACCAGATAGCTCTGGGCAAGGCGGTTGACCACAAGGGTATAAATGCCAACCACGATCAGGATACTGACCAGCAGGGCGGTGCCCATGCTGAGAATCAGCTGCCATTGAATACTGCGTCGCCACAACTGCATGGAGCACCCCCAAAGAATAAGTGGCGGAAGCAATGCAACAGCCGTGCCGATTGTATACAACCCGATCGACAATCTATTCTTTGGTTGTGCGCAACCCCATCAACCCTGATTGATGGTCTTGGCGATGGTGTCGACCGTGGCGCTGACTTGCTCTTGGTAACGGTCGAGTTCTTCTTTGTGCTGTTTCTTCATTTCGATCTGCTGCGAGCACAGATTCATCGCTGCCAGCACCAGCAAGCGGTCACCGATCAGCGTCGGGTATTTGCGTTTGGTGTCGGCCAAAGCGGCCTTGAGCATGAGCGCCGCGTCCAGCAGGGTCTGCTCTTCCCCGGCCGGTGCCTTGATCGAATAGTCCTCCCCAAGAATGGAGACGACTTTTACCCCTGCTGTGCCGTGGTTCATGCGCTGACAGGACCTGCGTTGACGCGATCAACCAGAGCCTGGATGCGCGCTGCGGTAGCGCCGTGCTTTTCTTCTTGTTCCATCAGGTTCAGTTGCAGGCTTTCGTTCTCATCCTTGGCCTGGGCCAGTTCCGTGGACAGATTCTGGTTGGTTTGCGCGAGGCTCTGGTTCTGTTGCACCAGGTCGCTGACGAGCTGTTCCAATTGGCTGAGGGATGCTTCCAACATTTTGATCTTCCAGGCATTTTCAAAGGGCGCGTACGATAAAGAAAAGTCACCACGGATGCCAGGGTTAAACCGGCGCAAAGCCTTGATTTTCCTGGTGGGCGACCATTCTTGCGAGTTTTAAAGACTGTGATCTGCCGATCTGGTTCCTGCACTTCGTCGCCCCAGCCCTTCTGCGACAAATACGCACACTGCCTCAAGACTTTAGTCGTATGACCGATAAGTCATCCATACAGCAGTCTCAGCCCGCATGGATGCGGCCCTCTCTTGGTATCCGCCCATGTCCCTCCGCAATATGAATATCGCCCCACGGGCGTTTACCGGCTTCGCTTTGATCGGCGGCCTGATGCTGATTCTCGGCGTGTTCGCCCTGAACCAGATGAGCAAAATCCGTGGCGCCGCCGAGGACATCTCCTCTAGCAGCGTGCCGAGCATCAAAAACCTCGACGAGTTCACCCAACTGACCCTGCGCCTGCGCGTGTTGTCGTACCGTTTGCTGGTCAATCGCGAACCGGACGTGCAGCAGAAAACCGTTGAGTTGCTGGACATGCGCAACCAGCAGATCCGCGCCGCTCAAACGGCTTACGAGCCACTGATCGGCAGCTCCGAGGAACGTGCGGCCTACGACCAGTACGTGCAATTGCTCGGTCAGTACCGCCAGATCGAAGACCGCATGAAGAGCCTGTCGCGCAACAATCAGGTGGATGAGCTGCGCAACCTGCTCAACACCGAACTGCTCAACAACTCCGAAGCGATGAACACCGTGCTCAACCGCCTGATGCAAATCAACGGCGAGCAGATCAGCGAAACCAACCAGCAAGCGGCAGATCAGTATTCTTCCGCGTTCGACCTGGTGGTGACCCTGTTGGTGATCGCCACTGGCTTGACCTTTTTGTTCGCGTGGTTGCTGACCACCAGCATCACCAAGCCGATCGCCAAGGCGCTGGATGCGGCGGAAACCATTGCCGAGGGCAATCTGACTCAGCCGATCCATGTTGACGGCACCGACGAAGCCGGGCGCTTGCTGGCGGCGATGGCGAAGATGCAATCGAAGCTGCGTGACACCTTGCAGCGGATTTCCGGTTCGGCCACGCAACTGGCGTCGGCAGCGGAAGAGCTGAACAGCGTCACCGACGAAAGTGCTCGCGGCCTGACTCAGCAGAACAACGAAATCGAACAGGCGGCGACTGCGGTCAACGAAATGACCAGCGCCGTGGAAGAAGTCGCGCGCAACGCAGTGAGCACTTCGGAAGCCTCGAAGAACGCCACCACGTCTGCCGGCGACGGTCGTGATCTGGTTCAGGAAACTGTCAGCGCCATCGAACGCATGAGTGCCGATGTGCAAAGCACCGCGAGCCTGATCGGTGATCTGGCCAACGAATCCCGTGATATCGGCAAAGTGCTGGACGTTATTCGTGGTCTCGCGGATCAAACCAATCTGCTGGCACTGAACGCAGCGATCGAAGCGGCGCGTGCCGGTGAAGCTGGCCGTGGTTTTGCGGTTGTAGCGGACGAAGTGCGCGCCCTGGCGCATCGTACCCAGCAATCGACCAGCGAAATCGAACGGATGATCGGCAGCATTCAAAGCGGTACCGAACACGCCGTGGATTCGATGCGCAACAGCACCGAGCGCGCCGAGTCGACGCTGAACATCGCGCGTGGCGCCGGCATGTCGCTGGACACCATCAACACCGCCATCGTCGAGATCAATGAGCGCAACCTGGTGATCGCCAGCGCAGCGGAAGAGCAGGCACAAGTGGCGCGTGAAGTGGATCGCAATCTGGTCAACATTCGTGATCTGTCGGTGCAATCGGCGACCGGCGCGAACCAGACCAGCGCGGCGAGCAACGAGCTGTCGCGCCTGGCGCTGGACCTGAACAACATGGTTGGGCGGTTCAGCCTTTAATTGAGTGGATCAAGATCCAAAGCACCCTCACCCCAGCCCTCTCCCAGAGGGAGAGGGGGAAAGGGAGCAGATCTTCGTGTTTTTCAAAACCTGAGTTCGACTCCGGACTTTCAGGTCGGCGCACCTCGCACAAACACCTCGATCAGTGCCCTCTCCCCCCCAGGAGAGGGGGAAAGGGAGCAGATCTTCGTGTTTTTCAAAACCCGAGTTCGACTCAGGATTTTCAGGTCGATGTAGTGGTCTAATGAAACCGGACACCCATTTAGGCGAGAATGCTCGCCAGATTGAGGTGTCAGATGACCAAACAACGTCGTGTCTTTTCCGCTGAATTCAAACGCGAGGCTGCCGACCTCGTGCTCAAGCAAAACTACAGCTACATCGAAGCCAGCCGTTCACTCGGCGTCGGCGAGTCGGCCCTGCGCCGCTGGGTTGATCAGGTTCAGCAGGAGCGCCAAGGCGTCACTCCACAGAGCAAAGCGCTGACCCCGGAACAGCAGAAAATCCAGGAGCTGGAAGCCCGGATCGCCCGCCTTGAACGGGAAAAATCGATATTAAAAAAGGCTACCGCGCTCTTGATGTCGGAAGATCACGAGCGTACGCGCTGATCAATCAGCTGAGCGTCCATGAGCCGACTGATTGGCTGTGCAAGGTGTTTGATGTCACTCGCTCGTGTTACTACGCCCAGCGCCTTAGGCGCCGAACACCTGATGTCGAACGGCTTCGATTGCGCAGCCGGGTGAGCGAGCTGTTCTCGCAAAGTCGCAGTGCTTCGGGCAGCCGCAGCATCCTGTCGCTGATGCGTGACGACGGTGAGCAGCTCGGTCGATTCAAAGTGCGCAGCCTGATGCGCGAGCTTGATTTAGTAAGCAAACAGCCCGGATCACATGCCTATAAACGAGCGACAGTTGAACGGTTGGATATCCCGAACATCTTGAATCGGGAGTTCGATGTTCCGGCACCCAACCAAGTGTGGTGCGGCGACATCACCTACATTTGGGCGCAAGGAAAGTGGCATTACCTGGCTGTCGTGCTGGATCTTTGCACACGCCGGATCGTGGGCTGGGCGTTGTCGGAAAAGCCGGACGCTGAGCTGGTGATCAAGGCGCTGGATATGGCTTATGAGCAGCGTGGCAGGCCTTCGGATCTGCTATTCCACTCGGACCAGGGATCGCAATATGCAAGCCGACTCTTTCGCCAGCGGCTGTGGCGTTATCGCATGCGCCAGAGCATGAGCCGGCGGGGAAATTGCTGGGACAACGCGCCGATGGAGCGCGTGTTCCGCAGCTTGAAAACAGAATGGATACCGACCACGGGCTACAGAACGGCTCAAGAAGCCCAGCGTGATATCAGCCAATTCTTGATGCATCGCTACAACTGGATTCGACCCCATCAATTCAACGGTGGGTTGGCGCCAGCGCGGGCAGAAGAAAAACTTAACGTCGTGTCCGGGATTAGTTGACCACTACACGATGTACCTTGCACAAACACCTCGATCAGTGCCCTCTCCCCCCAGGAGAGGGGGAAAGGGAGCAGATCTTCGTGTTTTTCAAAACCTGAGTTCGACTCCGGACTTTCAGGTCGGCGTACCTCGCACAAACACCTCGATCAGTGCCCTCTCCCCCCCCAAGGAGAGGGGGAAAGGGAGCAGATCTTCGCGTTTTTCAAAACCTGAGTTCGACTCAGGATTTTCAGGTCGGTGCACCTTGCACAAACACCTCGATCAGTTCCCTCTCCCCCCCCCCAGGAGAGGGGGAAAGGGAGCAGATCTTCGTGTTTTTCAAAACCTGAGTTCGACTCAGGATTTTCAGGTCGATGTACCTTGCACAAACACCTCGATCAGTTCCCTCTCCCTCCGGGAGAGGGCTAGGGTGAGGGCAGCAATCGCCCGCCGAACATAAAACCTGATGCCACACTGAAAAAGCTTTTTGACAGCATCACATTTCAACAGGTTAGAATCGCTGGCACGCAGACTGCATGGTCAGTTTGTGCCCGTCTTTACGCTTCTGGAGTACTGCCTTTGAATGCGACGACCATCAACAGCCTGTTCTTGATCGGCGCGTTGCTGGTAGGTGCGAGCATTCTTGTCAGTTCCCTGTCTTCGCGTCTCGGCATTCCGATTCTGGTGATTATTCTTGCGGTCGGCATGGCCGCCGGGGTCGATGGCGGCGGGATCATTTTCGATAATTACCCGACGGCCTATCTGGTCGGCAACCTCGCACTGGCGGTGATCCTCCTCGATGGCGGTTTGCGCACGCGGGTCTCCAGTTTCCGCGTGGCGTTATGGCCAGCGCTGTCGCTGGCCACGGTCGGGGTGTTGATCACCACAGGGCTGACCGGCATGGCGGCCGCGTGGCTGTTTGACCTCAACCTGATTCAGGGCCTGCTGATCGGCGCCATCGTTGGCTCTACCGACGCCGCGGCGGTGTTCTCGTTGCTGGGTGGTAAAGGCCTGAACGAACGAGTCACTGCCAGCCTGGAAATCGAATCCGGCAGTAACGATCCGATGGCGGTGTTTCTCACCGTCACCCTGATCGACATGCTCGCCAGCGGCCAGACCGGTCTGCACTGGAGCCTGCTGACGCATCTGCTGCGCGAGTTCGGCATCGGCGGCGTGATCGGCCTCGGCGGCGGCTGGCTGATGCTGCAACTGGTCAACCGTATCAACCTCGCCGCCGGCCTCTATCCGATATTGGTGATCGCTGGCGGTCTGGTGGTGTTTGCCTTGACCAACGCCCTGCACGGCAGCGGCTTCCTCGCGGTGTACCTGTGTGGCCTGGTGATCGGCAACCGTCCGGTACGCAGCCGCCACGGTATTCTGCACATGCTCGACGGCATGGCGTGGCTGGCGCAGATCGGCATGTTCCTCGTTCTCGGCCTGCTGGTCACTCCGCATGACTTGCTGCCAATCGCCCTGCCCGCCCTCGGTCTGGCGCTGTGGATGATCCTGTTTGCGCGGCCGCTGTCGGTGATCGTCGGCCTGCTGCCGTTCAAGGCCTTCCATGGCCGCGAAAAAGCCTTTATTTCCTGGGTCGGCCTGCGCGGCGCGGTACCGATCATTCTGGCGGTGTTCCCGCTAATGGCCGGGCTGCCGAATGCGCAGCTGTACTTCAACCTTGCCTTCTTCATCGTGCTGGTGTCGCTGCTGGTGCAGGGCACGAGCCTGCCGTGGGTGGCCAAACTGCTCAAGGTCACGGTGCCGCCGGAGCCTGCGCCAATCTCGCGATCGGCGCTGGAAGTGCACATCACCAGCGAGTGGGAACTGTTCGTTTACAAGCTCGGTGCGGAGAAATGGTGCATCGGCTCGCCCCTGCGTGAACTGAAAATGCCCGAAGGCACACGTATCGCCGCGCTGTTTCGTGGCCAGCAACTGCTCCATCCGTCGGGTAGTACGGTGCTGGAAGTCGATGATTTGCTGTGCGTTATCGGCCATGAACACAACCTGCCGGCGCTCGGCAAACTGTTCAGCCAGGCACCGCAACGCGGACTCGATCTGCGCTTCTTCGGCGACTTCGTGCTGGAAGGAGACGCCCAGCTTAAAGCGGTTGCAGCGCTTTACGGGTTGCCGGCAGAAGGCATTGATCCTGAAACGACCCTGGGCGCCTTTATTGCCCATAAAGTCGGCGGTGCACCGATCGTTGGTGACCAGGTGGAGTGGAACAACACTCACTGGACAGTCGCGGTCATGGACGGGAACAAGATCGGCAAAGTCGGCGTCAGATTCCCCGAAGGAAGTCGCCCGGGTCCCGGGCTCTTCCTCTAAACTGCGTCCACTCTCACTTGCTTGACCGGTCTCTATGCCTACCCTGCGCTCCTTTTTCGCCGCGGCCCTGCTGGGCCTGAGTCTTACTGTCGGCCCGCTGTACGCCGCCGAACCACCGTCCAGCGAAGCCGTACAGGCGAGCCTCGACAAGCTCGCCGACAGCAAACTGCCGGATGCCGACAAAAAGACCCTGCAAACCGTCCTGCAGAACACCCTTAATCAGCTGAACAATCAGCGTGATTACGAACAGAAGCTGATCGATCTCAAACAGCAACTGGCGACGGCGCCCAAGCAGACCATCGAAAATGCCCGCGAACTGACGCGCCTCAAGGCCACCAGCGTGGTGCCGGTGGCGCAGCGTTTCCCCCGCGAATCGATTCCGCAACTGGAGCAGATCCTCACCGAGCGCTCGACCCAGCAGAGTGACCTGCAAAAAGCCCTGGCCGACGCCAACAGCCTGATCATCACCGCACAGACCCGCCCGGAGCGCGCCCAGGCGGAAATCTCTGCCAGCCAGACACGCATTCAGCAAATCACCAACATCCTCAAGTCCGGCAAGGACGCGGGCAAAACGGTCAGCGCCGAGCAACGTGACCAGTTGAACGCCGAACTCGCCGCGCTGAATGCGCTGATCCCGCTGCGCCGTCAGGAACTGGCCGGCAACAGCCAGTTGCAGGATCTGGGCAACGCCCAGCATGACCTGCTCTCGGAGAAATCCGACCGCCTCGACCGCGAGATCCAGGAACTGCAAACCCTGATCAACCAGAAGCGTCTGGCGCAGTCTCAGGAAACCGTCACCCAGCAGTCAATCGAAGCGCAAAAGTCCGGCGGCAGCAGCCTGCTCGCCAGTGAGAGCACGGCCAACCTCAAGCTCTCGGACTATCTGCTGAAAAGCACCGACCGCCTCAACGAGGTGACCCAGCAGAACCTGCAGACCAAACAGCAACTCGACAGCCTGACCCAAAGCGACTCGGCACTCGACGAGCAGATCAACGTGCTCAAAGGCAGCCTGCTGCTGTCGAAAATTCTGTATAAGCAGAAACAGGCGCTGCCGCGCTTGAAGGTCGACCGCGACCTCGCCGATCAGATCGCCGACATTCGCCTGTATCAGTTCGAAGTCAGCCAGCAACGTGAGCTGCTCAGCAACCCCTCGACCTACGTCGACAATCTGTTGGCGACACAGCCGCCGGAACAGGTCACCCCGCAACTGCGCAAAAGCCTGCTTGATCTGGCCAACACCCGCGCCGACCTGCTCGAACGCTTGAACCGCGAACTGAGCGCGGTGCTCAACGAATCGATCACCCTGCAACTCAATCAGAAACAACTGCTGAGCACCGCGCAAAGCCTGCGCGCGACCCTCGATGAGCAAATGTTCTGGATTCCCAGCAACAAGCCGCTGGACATCGAGTGGATGCGCAGTGTGCCGGAGCGCCTCAAGCGCCAGATCGATACGCTGCCTTGGGCGTCCAGCCTGAGTGAGCTGACCGACGGTCTGATCCAGCGACCCTTGCTGTTCCTGCCGCTGGCCCTGCTGATCGGCGCCCTGCTGTGGCGACGCAAAGCCCTGTACGGCAGACTCAACAAGGTTCACCAGGACATCGGCCACTTCAAACGCGACAGCCAGTGGCACACGCCGCAAGCGATCCTGATCAATATCCTGCTGGCGATGCCGGTGGCGCTCGGCCTGGCGCTGTGCGGCCTGGCGTTGCAGATCGACGCTCGCGGGCAGAACGCCAACATGGGCGCAGCCCTGTTGCAGATGGGCCAGGCGTGGCTGGTGTTCTACACCGCGTATCGAATTCTGGCGCCGGGCGGCGTGGCGGAACTGCACTTCCGCTGGGAAAAACCGCAGGTCGAATTCCTGCAAGGCTGGGTGCGCAGGCTCGGTCTGGTCGTCATGGCGCTGGTGACCATTGTCGCCGTCGCCGAACTGCAACCGGCGGCGCTGGCCGACGACGTACTCGGCATGCCCGTGGTACTGACCTGCTATGCATTGATGGCATGGCTGCTCAGCCGCCTGCTGATCAGCAGCCCGGCCCACGAAAATGCTTCGCTGTTCCGCAAAGCCGTTGGCGTGATGTTCACCCTGCTGCCGATCGCGCTGTTTGTCGCGGTGTGCTTCGGCTACTACTACACCGCGCTGAAGCTCAGTGATCGCTTGATCAACACCCTGTACCTGCTGATGTTCTGGCTGGTGATCGAGGCCACCTTCGTCCGTGGCCTCAGCGTTGCCGCGCGGCGTCTGGCCTACCAGCGTGCGCTGGCCAAACGTCAGGCGGCGAAAGAGGCCGGCGACGGCGAGGCGGTGATCGAAGAGCCAACGCTGGACATCGAAAAGGTCAACGAACAGTCTCTGCGCCTGATTCGCCTGGCCCTGCTCGGTGGCTTCATCGCGGCGCTGTACTGGGTCTGGTCGGACCTGATCTCGGTGTTCTCGTACCTCGACAACATCACCCTCTACGAATACACCAGCGGCACCGGCGCCAACATGAGCATGGTGCCGATCAGCATCGGCGACATGCTCGGCGCGCTGATCATCATCGGCATCACCTTCGCCCTCGCACGCAACTTGCCGGGCCTGCTCGAAGTGTTCGTGCTGTCCAAGCTCAATCTGGCGCAGGGCAGTGCCTACGCGACCACCACGCTGCTGTCGTATGTGATTGCCGGCGTCGGTTTCGTCTCGACCCTGTCGACCCTCGGCGTCAGCTGGGACAAATTGCAATGGCTGGTGGCAGCGCTGTCGGTCGGCCTCGGCTTCGGTATGCAGGAGATCTTCGCCAACTTCATCTCCGGCATCATGATTCTGTTCGAGCGCCCGGTGCGGATCGGCGACACCATCACCATCGGCAACCTCTCGGGCACGGTGAGCAAGATCCGCATCCGCGCCACCACCATCACCGACTTCGACCGCAAGGACATCATTGTTCCGAACAAGACGTTCATTACCGGGCAACTGATCAACTGGTCGCTGACCGACACCATCACTCGCGTCACGCTGAAACTCGGCGTCGACTACGGTTCCGATCTGGATCTGGTCAGAGAATTGCTGCTCAAGGCTGCCCGCGAAAACCCACGGGTACTCAAAGAACCCGAGCCGCACGTGTACTTCCTCAACTTCGGCGAAAGCACCCTCGACCACGAGTTGCGCATGCACGTGCGCGACCTCGGTGACCGTAACCCGGTGCTCGATGAGGTCAACCGCTTCATCAACCGCGAGTTCAAGAAGCAGCACATCAACATCTCGTTCCGCCAGATGGAGGTTTACCTGAAGAACCTGCACGGCCAGGAATACAAGTTGGTGCCGGTCGAAGCCGATGCGAAAACCATCGTGCCGGTCGCCGACGATCAGAAACCGCTACAAGAGCCGCCGCCGGCCAAACTCGACTAACCGGTCTAATCCCAGCAGAATGCTCGGACATTCTGCTGGAGCCGGCCCTTGAAAGCCCTCGACGAACTGACCTTCGACAATCGCTTTGCCCGCCTGGGCGACGCGTTCTCCGCCCATGTGCTGCCCGAGCCGATCGACAATCCGCGTCTGGTCGTGGCGAGCCCGGCGGCCCTGGCCTTGCTCGATCTCGACCCGGCGACCGCTGAAACCGAGGAATTTGCCGAACTGTTCGGCGGCCACAAGCTGTGGGCCGATGCCGAGCCGCGCGCAATGGTCTATTCCGGGCATCAGTTCGGCGGCTATACGCCGCAACTGGGTGATGGTCGTGGTTTGTTGCTCGGCGAGGTCTACAACACTGCCGGCGAACATTGGGACTTGCACCTCAAGGGCGCCGGGCAGACGCCGTTTTCGCGCATGGGCGATGGCCGCGCGGTGTTGCGTTCGTCGATCCGCGAGTTCCTTGCTTCCGAAGCGCTATACGCGCTGAACATCCCGTCCTCCCGCGCGGCGTGCGTGATCGGCTCCGACACCCCGGTGTGGCGTGAAAAGCAGGAACGCGCGGCGATGGTCCTGCGTCTGGCGCCGAGCCATGTCCGCTTCGGCCACTTCGAATATTTCTACTACACCAAACGTCCCGAGCAGCAAAAGCAGCTTGGCGAACACGTCTTGGCAATGCACTTCCCTGAGTGCCTGGAGCAACCGGAACCGTATCTGGCGATGTTCCGCGAAATCGTCGAGCGCAACGCCGAACTGATCGCCAAATGGCAGGCCTACGGCTTCTGCCACGGCGTGATGAACACCGACAACATGTCGATCCTAGGCATCACGTTTGACTTCGGCCCGTTCGCCTTCCTCGATGACTTCGACGCCAACTTCATCTGCAATCATTCGGATGATCAGGGGCGTTACTCGTTCAGCAATCAGGTGCCGGTCGGCCAATGGAACCTCAGCGCACTGGCGCAGGCGTTGACGCCATTCATCAGTGTCGAAGCCCTGCGCGAAACCCTCGGCTTGTATCTGCCCCTGTTTCAGGCGCATTACCTCGACCTGATGCGCCGGCGCCTCGGCTTTACCAGCGCTGAAGATGACGACCAGCTACTGCTGGAAAACCTGCTGCAATTGATGCAAAACAGCGGCGTCGACTACACGCTGTTTTTCCGCCGACTCGGCGAAGACTCACCTCAGCAGGCAGTCGCTCAGTTGCGCGACGACTTCGTCGACATCAAAGGCTTCGACGCCTGGGGCGAACGCTACATTGCCCGGGTTGCGCGTGACGGCGATGCTGATCAAGGACAGCGCCGCGCACGGATGCATGCGGTTAACCCGCTGTACATCCTGCGCAATTATTTGGCGCAAAAGGCGATCGATGCGGCTGAACAAGGGGATTACTCAGAAGTACGCCGGCTGCACGCGGTGCTGAGCAAACCGTTTGAAGAGCAGCCGGGGATGGACGGTTATGCCGAGCGGCCGCCGGAGTGGGGCAAGCATTTGGAGATCAGTTGTTCGTCTTGAACCAGCATCAGGTAAACACATCGATTGGCACATTGAAGCGCTCTGCCAACCAACGAATCTGGCGCAAGTTAAGCTTGCGCTTGCCGTTCAAAATCTCCGAAGCAACCGACTGAGTACCAACACCCGGCAAGTCGCTCTGAGTCAGGCCGTGCTCACGCATCATGTAACCGAGAACCTCTTCGCCACTTGCCTGGGCCATGGGGTGATGGGTGTGATCCCATGCTTCGATCCAGTCACCGATGATGTCGACCAAGCTCATCAACGGGTGCGACTCATCATCGCCGGTAATATCCAGCAGTTCGTCGATTGCCAATACCAAAGCATCGTAGTCGTCTTCGTTTTCTGGCAACTGCAGAAAACGAGTTAAGAGACCCGGACTTTGGTCCGCACCGGAATCAAGGCAAACACTTTCAAAGCCAACAGAGTCCCCAGTGAGCGAACAACTCGTCCGGGCATTTAAGGTTTTTAGATATTCAGAGCCCTTCAAAAGCTCCGAGAGTGGAAGGCGTTTAACTGTCTTGGCGGTCATAGGAATGGTATTTCGCTCAGGTCTGCACAAGATGACCGATTAGATAAAATACAGATAGTCAACCTCCGCGCAGACGTGCGTAGGCCCTTTCCTCAACTGAGGAAGGTAAAGACTTACAGATCAATTCCTTGATAATCGCGACTTTGCCTCCAGATCAGTCTCATAGACTTCCTGCCTGAGAACCCATCATGTCCGAACCACTCCTCATCCCCTGCCCCTCCTGCAACGGCCTGAACCGCATCCCCGCCGAGCGCCTGGCGGACCAGCCCAAGTGCGGACGCTGCAAATCCGCCGTGCTATTGAGCAAACCCTTCGAACTCAAGCAAGGTGATTACGCCAGTCAGATCAAGGGTGATCTGCCGTTGCTGGTGGATGTTTGGGCGGAGTGGTGTGGGCCGTGCAAGTCGTTCGCGCCGGTGTTCGAACAGGCCGCGGCGCAGTTGGCGGGCAAGTGTCGGTTGGCCAAGCTGGATAGCGAGGCGAATCAGCAGTTGTCGGCGCAGTTGGGGATTCGCTCGATTCCGAGTCTGATTCTGTTCAAGAACGGCAAAGAGCTGGCGCGACAGAGTGGCGCGTTGCCGTTGCCGCAGTTGCTGGCGTGGCTGCGTAGCCAGGGCATCTGACCCTCCGTAGATCGAATGTGGGAGTGAGCCTGCTCGCGAAAGCGTCCGTTCAGTCAACATATGTGTTGAAAGTACCGGCCTCTTCGCGAGCAGGCTCGCTCCCACAGGGGGTTAGGTGCAATCCGGGAAATCAGTGCCCTTCGATCAGGTTGTGCAGTTCGACGAATTGCTGGGTCAGTTTGTGTCGCGGATCGAGGTGGATCAGCGGCGTGCTGGCCTGATGGGATTCGCGCATGCGCACCGAGCTGGTCAGGTATACCGGCAGCACCGGCAGCCCCTCTGCAATCAACTCATCGAGAATCTGCTGCGGCAGGCTGGCCCGGGCCTGGAACTGGTTGACCACGATGCCTTCAACTTCCAGACCTTCGTTGTGATCCTCTTTCAGCTCTTCGATTTCCGCGATCAGCCCATACAAGGCCTGACGCGAGAAGCTGTCGCAATCGAAGGGAATCAGCACACGATCAGCGGCAATCAGCGCTGATACCGCGTAAAAATTCAACGCCGGCGGCGTATCGAGGTAGATCCGATCGTAATCCTCAGAGAGCTCATCGAGCAACTTACGCAGCTTGTTGATCTTGTGCTTGGCCTCAAGTTTAGGCTGCAAATCGGCCAGTTCGGCGGTGGCGGTGATGATGTGCAGGTTGTCGAACGGCGTTTCGTAGATGTCCGCCTGGTTTTTCTTCGAGAACGGCCCGGACGACAGCGTCTGCTTGAAGAAGTCGGCAATGCCCATCGGGATGTCGTCGCCGGTGAGCCCGGTCAGATATTGAGTGGAGTTGGCTTGGGCATCGAGATCAACCAACAGCGTGCGATAACCCTCGCTGGCGCTGACCGCCGCCAGATTGCAGGCAATGCTGGATTTGCCTACGCCACCTTTCTGATTGAACACCACGCGCCGCATGACAAAACCTCCGTGTATCAAAGAATGACCGAGTGTAGATGCGTGCGACCTCGCTTCGCTACCTCCACGGACACGGACTACAAAGTCAGGTGCAAATATCTCCGTGTGCCTGGCGCAAAAACTGTCATTGATCGTCGCGATGCCCGACAGACAAGCCGCCAACAATCTGGATAATGGCCAAGTGACAGTTTTTCAGCGTACGACTCAGTACATTTTACTGCGCAAAATGTAACCAGCATTTGCTACACACTCGTCGCACCGGGATAATGCGCGCCACCCGGCGCCAAGCGCCACGTCAAGCCTGCTGCGGTTCTGGCGACTCAACGCGTCAACAAAAGCCCGCAGGGGCGGGATGAAATCCGTGATCAACTTCAACATCGCCCAATGGCGCGCGTGGGCCCCCGGGCTCGACAGCGTGGACGCCTGGCAGGCCTGGAGCCGACAACCGGTGGTGCTCCAGGCCAGTGATGCCGCGCCCGATGTGTCGTTTTTGCCGGCCATGCAGCGCCGGCGTCTCAGTCGCTTAGCGCGGATGGCGTTCAGTGTCGGCTGGCCACTGGCCGACGGACGGGAAAACCTGCCCCTGGTGTTCGTTTCCCGCCATGGTGAAACCCCACGCACCTACGAGATTCTCCGCGATCTGGCCACCGAGCAACCGCTGTCGCCGACCCAGTTCAGCCTCTCGGTGCATAACGCGATCATCGGCCTGTGGTCGATCATGCGCGGTGAAACCAGCGAAATGACCGCCCTCGCTGCGGCGGGCGACGGTCTCGAACACGGCATGCTCGAAGCGGCAGCGCTGCTCAACGAAGGCGCCCCGGCGGTGCTGCTGGTGATCACTGAAGAACAACCGCCCGCAGCGTATTCGGAGTGGATCGACGATGTGCCGTTTCCGTATGCGGTCGGTCTGTTGCTCACCCCGGGTACCGACTGGCGGCTGACCCTGAACAGCACCACAGAAGCACTGTCCAAAGCGCAATGGCCCCACGCGCTCAATCTGCTGCGAACCCTGCTCGGCCAGCAACCCCTTTGCCAACATGCCTGGAAAAATCGCGTATGGACCTGGCAACGCAGCCTGTGACCGAGAAAAACCGCGACGCCTACTACTGGCGCCTGCTGGCCACCGCCGCCAGCTTCTCCCTGTTCGGGGTGGGCGGGTTGTGCCTGCGCGTGCTGGTGTTTCCGCTGCTCGGCTGCCTGCCCGGTGATGCGCTCGCGCATCGCCGGCGTGCGCGGCAGACCGTCAGTCGGCTGTTCTGGTTTTTCGTGCGGTTCATGGCCCGCACCGGCGTGCTGACCTACGACATTCAAGGCGCTGAACGCCTCGGTCGGCCAGGGCAGATGATCATCGCCAACCACCCGTCGCTGATCGACGTGGTGTTCCTCATCGGTCTGGTGCGCCAGGCCAATTGCGTGGTGAAGAAAAGCCTGTGGGAAAACCCCTTCACGCGCGGACCACTGCGCAGCACCGAATACATCAGCAACGACGGCAGCATGGACATGCTCGATGCCGCCGCCCAAGCCCTGCAAAACGGCCAGACCCTGATCATTTTCCCCGAAGGCACGCGCACCCAGCCGGGGCAGGCGCCGGCCTTTCATCGGGGCGCGGCGGCGATTGCCCTGCGCGGTGCGAAAATCCTCACCCCGGTGATTATCAAGGTCAACCCGACCACGCTGACCAAAGCCGAACCGTGGTATCGGATCCCATGCCGCCGCGTGCACTTCAGTTTTCGAATCGGCGCCGATATAGACCCACAGACCTTTGCCGCGCAGGGGCCTGCACCGCAAGCCTCGCGCAAGCTCAACGATTATTTGCACTCTTACTTTATTAAGGAGCTCGCCGAAGATGAGCGATCTGAATCGTGATATCAAACTGCTGATCATCGATGCCCTCGGCCTTGAAGACATCAGCGCCGACGACATCGGCGACGAGCAGACGCTGTTCGGCGAAGGCCTCGGCCTGGATTCCGTCGACGCGCTGGAATTGGGGCTGGCGATCCAGAAAAAATACGGCATCAAGATCGACGCCGATGCCAAAGACACCCGTAACCATTTCACCAACGTGGCCAGCCTTGCGGCGTTCGTCACGGCCAAACAGGCAGCTTGAGACCGGACCATGCAAACTCGTGACGATATTTTCAACACCCTGCGCGATGCCCTGGTCGAGCTGTTCGAACTGGATCCGGCCCGTGTGAGCCTGGACTCCAACCTGTATCAGGATCTGGAAATCGACAGCATCGACGCCGTCGATCTGATCGATCACATCAAGCGCCAGACCGGCAAGAAAATCGCCGCCGAAGAATTCAAATCGGTGCGCACCGTCGGTGACGTGGTCGAGGCGGTCTACCGTCTGGTTCAACCGGCCGCATGAGCCGATTGATCGGCCTCGGCCTGCTGCTGGCCGGTCTGCTGTACCCCTTTGCGGTGTATTTCGGCATGGAGCATTTTGCCCCGTGGCAGTTCGGTCTGCTGCTCGGCAGTCTGTGGCTGGCGCGGGCCCTGAGCGGCGAGCGCAAGCCTGGCAGCCTGTGGATGGCGTGCGCGGCCATTGTCTTCTGCGTGTTGCTGGCGCTGTTCGACAGTCCGCTGTTGCTGCGCTGGTATCCGGTGCTGATCAGCGGCTTCATGCTGGTGCTGTTCAGCCTGAGCCTGAAATACGGGCCGCCGATGGTTGAGCGTCTGGCGCGCCTGCGTGAGCCGGAGCTGCCGGACATCGCGATTCGCTACACGCGCAAGGTCACGGTGGCCTGGAGCGTGTTTTTCTTCTTTAACGGTTTGTGCGCCGCCCTCCTGACCCTGTGGGCGCCGCTGAATTGGTGGATGTTGTACACCGGCCTGATCTCCTATGGATTGATCGGCCTGATGTTTGCCATTGAATGGCTGATACGACAACGGGTAAGAGGCCGTACATGAACTGGATAAAACTTGAGCAGCTGTTGCTCAAGGCTGTGCCAGCGCGGGCAATCAGTTACGCACCGGCCATTGATCACGCGCAGTTGTGTGAACAGGCGCTGAGCGTCGCCGCCGGCCTGCAAGCCCGTGGCGTCAAGCGTGTGGCTGTGCATCTGGAAGATGCTGCCGACCTGGCCATCGTCTTGCTGGGTGCGTGGCGTGCAGGCGTCAGCGTTCTGTTGCCATCGGATCTGCAAGCGCAAACCCGTCAGCGTTGGTCAGGCGAAGTTGACTTGTGGCTGACCGATCAATCCGCAGACGCGCAATTGCACGACTTTCAGCAGCCACCGCTGCCTGGCGCTGCACTGGATCTCGATCAGTGCCGCCTGAGCCTGTGCACTTCCGGCTCCAGCGGTGAACCCAAGCGCATCGACAAGACCCTGCGCCAACTGGCCAATGAGGTCGAGGCGCTGGAACAACTCTGGGGCGCGGATCTCGGTGAAGCCTGCATCATCGGCAGCGTTGCCACCCAGCACATCTACGGTCTGCTGTTTCGCGTGTTGTGGCCGCTGTGCGCCGGGCGGCCGTTCGTGCGCAAGCAACTGGCATTCCCCGAAGACATGCAACGCGCCAGCCGTGAACATCCGGCCTTCGCCTGGGTCGCCAGCCCGGCGCTACTCAAGCGCATGGGCGACAACCTCGACTGGCCAGCGCTGAGCCCCGTGCGCCGGGTGTTTTCCTCCGGCGGCGCGCTGCCGGCAGAAGCCGCGCAGAGCCTGCAGCAACGCCTGCAACAATGGCCGACGGAGATTCTCGGCAGTTCGGAAACCGGCGGTATCGCCTGGCGTCAGGGCGAACAACTGTGGCAGCCGTTCGTTGGTGTTGAATTGAGTCAGGACGCCGACGGTGCACTGCTGATTGCGTCGCCTTATCTGCCTGCCGGCCACATCGAACACACCGCCGATGCCGCGCGCATCGCCGCCGACGGTCGTTTCGAGCTGCTTGGACGGCTGGACCGCATCGTCAAGCTGGAAGAAAAACGCATATCCCTACCGATGCTCGAGCAAGCTTTGGTCGCCCATGCCTGGGTCGCCGAAGCGCGGCTGGGCGTGGTCCAGGAAAATCGCGCGTCGCTGGGCGCCCTGCTGGTCCTCAGCGAAGCGGGCCTGTTCGCCTTGCGTGAACACGGCCGGCGCAGCCTGACTGAGGGCCTGCGCCAGCATTTGCGTCAACATTGTGAAGCGCTGGCCCTGCCGCGACGCTGGCGGCTGGTGCGGCAATTGCCGCTGAACAGCCAAGGCAAACTGCCTCAGGCTGACGTTGAGGCGTTGCTGCTGGCGCCACGGCCGAAGGCCCCCGAAGTGCTTGAGCAAACCGAGACGGACGGCGAGTGGAGCCTGCAACTGAGCGTGCCGGCGGATCTGGCCTATTTCAGTGGGCACTTTCCCAAGGCCCCGGTTTTGCCGGGCGTTGTGCAGGTGGAATGGGCGCTGAATCTGGCTCGGCAACTGCTGAATCTGGGCGGCGCGTTTGCCGGGATGGAAGTGCTGAAATTCCAGCAACTGGTTCGCCCCGGGGATGAGATCCAGCTGCATCTGCGCTTTGATCCGGAGCGCAGCAAGTTGTATTTCGCTTATCGCAATGACACGGCGACGTGCTCCAGTGGGCGGATTCTCTTGGGTGTAGAGCATGATTGACCTTGGTGAGTGCTGCGCACTCAATCGCGAGCAGGCTCACTCCTACAGAGATCGCGGTTTTCCACAGGAGAACTGTTATGCATAACCCTTGCGCGGTGATTCCGGTTTATAACCACGAAACAGCGATCGGTACGGTGATCGAGGCTCTGCTCGCGCAAGGTCTGCCGTGCATTCTGGTCGACGATGCGAGCACACCCTCCTGCGCCCGCGTACTCGATATGCTGGCCGAGCGCGACAACGTGCATCTGGTACGCCTCACCGCCAACCAGGGCAAGGGCGGCGCGGTGATGACCGGCCTGCGTGAGGCCTCAAGACTGGGCTTCAGCCATGCCTTGCAGGTCGATGCCGACGGTCAGCACGACTTGCACGATGTCGCGCGGTTTGTCGACGAATCCCGCGCCCACCCCGAGGCGTTGATCTGCGGTTATCCGCTGTTTGACGAGAGCGTGCCGAAGGGCCGCCTGTATGCGCGCTATCTGACCCACGTCATGGTCTGGATCAACACGCTGTCACTGCAGATCCGTGATTCGATGTGCGGTTTTCGCGTGTACCCGCTGGTGCCGACACTGGCGCTGATCGACTCGGCGAAAATCGGCAAACGGATGGATTTCGACTCGGACATTCTCGTCCGCCTGGCGTGGCGCAATCAGCCCATGCGCTGGCTGCAGACCAGCGTGCATTACCCGCTGGACGGCGTGTCGCACTTTCGGCTGTTCCACGACAACGCGCTGATTTCGAGTATGCACACACGCTTGTTCTTCGGCATGTTGCTGCGCCTTCCCGTGATCCTCTGGCGACGGTGGCGAGCATGACCGGCGAAACCGACAAGAAGCACTGGGCGGACCGCGAGGAACGCGGCAGCTTCCTGCTGATGAAATTCACGGCGCTCGCCGCCAAGCTCTTGGGGCGACGTCTGCTCAGCCCATTGTTGTACGGCATCGTTCTGTACTTTTTCCTGTTCGGCCGCACGGCACGGCGCAGTGCCTGGCAATACCAGCAGCGCCTCGCCGAATCGACCCGGCGCGAAGATTTGCGTCCGAGTCATCGGCGGGTGTTTGGCCAGTTCATGGCCTTCGCCGACTCCATGCTCGACAAACTCGACGTGTGGAACGGCAAGCTGCGCATCGAACAGATCGAGATCATCGACCCGGCGCTGCTGCGCAACCAGTTGCATGGCAGTCGCGGGCAACTGTTGGTCGGCGCGCACCTGGGCAACCTCGAGGTGTGCCGCGCACTGGCGGAGATCGGTGAGAAGGTCACCATGAACGTGCTGGTGCACACCAAGCACGCCGAGCAATTCAACCGCTTGCTCGGTGAAGCCGGAGCCACCAACCTGCGCCTGATTCAGGTCAGCGAGCTCGACCCGGTGATCATGCTGCAACTGCATGAGCGGCTGGAGCGCGGCGAGTGGCTGGCGATTGCCGGTGACCGTGTGCCGCTACACGGCGGCCGCAGCGTGACCGTGGACTTTCTCGGCCATCCGGCGCCGTTCCCGCAAGGCCCGTGGCTGCTGGCCGGTTTGCTCAAATGCCCGATCAATCTGCTGATGTGCCTGAAACAGCCGGACGGCCACTATCGCCTGACCCTCGAACCCTTCGCCGACACCATCGTGTGGAAGCGCAGCGAGCGCGAGCAGGTCATTCATCAGTGGGCCACCCGCTATGCGCAGCGCCTGAGTCACTATTGCCTCGAAGCGCCGCAACAATGGTTCAACTTTTACCCTTTCTGGAAGACCGATGACGACGCCAACCCATGAGCCGGTAACCTTCGGCGAACGCCCATTGCGCATCGAAGACGTGCTGGCCCTGGCCAACCGTCAGGCGCCCGTGCAATTGCAGAGCGACGCCGATTACCGCGAGCGCATCGCCAAGGGCGCGCGGTTCCTCGATTCGCTGCTGGACAAGGAAGGTGTGATCTATGGCGTGACCACCGGTTACGGCGACTCCTGCGTGGTCGCGGTGCCGTTGCATCACGTCGAAGCGTTGCCGCGTCACCTCTACACCTTCCACGGTTGCGGGTTGGGCAAACTGCTCGACGCGCAAGCCACCCGCGCGGTGCTGGCAGCGCGTTTGCAGAGTTTGTGCCACGGCGTCTCCGGGGTGCGCGTAGAGCTTCTCGAACGCCTGCACGCGTTTCTCGAATACGACATCCTGCCGCTGATTCCCGAAGAAGGCTCGGTCGGTGCCAGCGGCGATCTGACGCCGCTGTCCTACGTCGCCGCGACACTCTCCGGCGAGCGTGAAGTGATGTTCCGTGGCGAACGCCGTCAGGCTGCCGATGTGCACCGCGAACTCGGCTGGACGCCTTTGGTGCTGCGTCCGAAAGAAGCGCTGGCGCTGATGAACGGCACCGCCGTAATGACTGGCCTCGCCTGCCTCGCCTTCGCCCGCGCCGACTATCTGCTGCAACTGGCCACGCGCATCACCGCGCTCAACGTGGTCGCGCTGCAAGGCAATCCGGAGCACTTCGACGAACGTCTGTTCGCCGCCAAACCGCATCCGGGGCAAATGCAGGTTGCCGCGTGGCTGCGCAAGGATCTGGCGATCGACGCACCGACCGCACCGCTGCACCGCTTGCAGGATCGCTACTCGCTGCGTTGCGCCCCGCACGTGCTCGGCGTCTTGGCTGACAGCCTGAACTGGCTGCGTTCGTTCATCGAAATCGAACTCAACAGCGCCAACGATAACCCGATCATCGACGCCGAAGCCGAGCGCGTGTTGCACGGCGGGCACTTCTACGGCGGCCATATCGCCTTCGCCATGGACAGCCTGAAAAACCTCGTGGCCAACGTCGCCGACCTGCTCGATCGGCAACTCGCGCTGCTGGTCGACGAGCGCTACAACCACGGTTTGCCGAGCAACTTGTCCGGCGCGCCAGCGGATCGCGCAATGCTCAACCACGGCTTCAAGGCTGTGCAGATCGGCACCAGCGCGTGGACCGCCGAAGCGCTGAAAAATACCATGCCGGCCAGCGTGTTCTCGCGCTCCACCGAGTGCCACAACCAGGACAAAGTGAGCATGGGCACCATCGCTGCCCGCGATGCGATCCGTGTGCTGGAACTGACCGAACAGGTCGCCGCTGCCACCCTGCTCGCCGCCAACCAAGGCGTATGGCTGCGCGCGCAGGCCGAGGACGCGCGGCCGCTGCCCCCGTCGTTGGCGGCGATGCACGCAGAGCTGGCCAAGGATTTCCCGCCGGTAATCGAAGACCGCGCGCTGGAAGGCGAATTGCGCCTGTGCCTGCAACGTATCGCCGCGCAACACTGGAGGCTGCATGCGTAGCGCCGGAGTGCTTCACGCCGACACGGAAATCCTCGTACCGTTTTTCGACGTCGACACCATGCACGTGGTCTGGCACGGCCATTACGTCAAATACCTCGAAATCGCGCGGTGTGCGCTGCTCGACAAGATCGGCCACAACTACACGCACATGGTCGAATCCGGGTTCGCCTGGCCGATCATCGACCTGCAACTGCGCTACGTGCGTGGCGCGGTGTTTGGTCAGCGCCTGAATGTGCGCGCCAATCTGGTCGAGTGGGAAAACCGCCTGAAGATCAACTACCTGATCACCGACCTGCAAACCGGCGAGCGCCTGACCCGCGCCAGCTCGGTGCAGGTCGCCGTCGACGTGAGCAGCCGCGAGATGCAGCTGGCTTCACCGAAAGTTTTCACCGATGCCGTGGAAAGGATGCTGCGATGAATGTTTTTGTTAAAACCTTGAGCGTATTGGCGCTGCTGACGGTGTCGGCGCTGGCCAATGCTTTCGACCTGCAACAATTGAGCGAGCAACTGGCAAAACCGGAGGTAATCCACGGCCGGTTCATCCAGGAAAAACACCTGCGCGCCCTGCCGCAGCCGCTGCTCAGCAAGGGCAATTTCGTTCTTGCGAAAAACCGCGGCCTGCTCTGGCTGCTGAAAACGCCGTTGCAGCAGGACTACCGCATCAGCGCCAAGGGCATCGCCCGCCGCGACGATAACGGCTGGCAATTGCTGCCGAACAAGAGCGCCGGGGCTGAGCAGAACCGCTTGTTCCTCGCCGTACTGCAAGGCGACAGCAGCGGCCTGCAACGCGACTTCGAACTGGCCCTGAGCGGCGACGCGCAGCAGTGGAAACTCACCCTGACCCCGCGTTCGCTGCTGCTCAAGCAAGTATTCAAACAGATCAACATCGACGGCGGCGCGCTGGTGCAAACCATCGAGCTGCTGGAAACCCAGGGCGACAGCACTGTGCTGCGCATGCAGGACAGCATCGCCAATCAACCGTTGAGCGACACGGAGCAACATGACTTTGCCGAGTGAACGCAGGCTGCCCTGGCTGTTTCTGATCCTGCTGCTGGCAGTCGTTGCGCTGGCCGGTTGGCAGTGGCGTGACGGCGCGCCGCTGTCGGCGAACCTGATGGAACTGGTGCCCGGCACCAACCCTGATGCCCTCGAACTGCGCGCCGAACAGCGCATGCAGGAACCGCTCAACCGCGAAATGCTGGTGCTGGTCGGCCACGCCGATCGCCAGCAAGCGGTGGCCATGGCGCAGACGCTGGGCGAGCAATGGCAGGCCAGCGGGCTGTTCGAAAAAGTCCAGTGGAACCTGCAAGCGGACTTGCCAGCCTTGCGCACGCAATTGCTGCAAGGGCGGCTGGCGATGCTCTCGGCGGACGACCGGCAACTGCTCAGCGAACACCCCGACGTGTTCATTCAACAACGCGTGCAGGCGCTGTTCGACCCGTTCACTGGGTTCAGTCTGGTGCCGAGCCAGGACGACTGGCTGGGCCTGACCGGACGCATCCAGAACAGCCAGCCGAAACACGGCGCAGTGCAACTGGACATCGGCAGCGGGGCATTGGTCGCCGATGCCGACGGCAAGAGCTGGGTGATGCTGCGCGCGCGCACCACCGGCAACGCCTTCGACATGAACCTGCCGCTGCAAGTGGCCGATCTGCTCCAGCACAGTCGCGAGCAAGCGGCGAAATCCGACGTGCAACTGCTCGCCGCCAGTGGCCTGCTGTACGCGGCCAACGGTCAACAACAGGCAACGCGCGAAATGACCTGGGTCGGCGGCGGTGCCACGCTTGGTATTCTGTTGTTGCTGCTGTTGGCGTTTCGCCGCTGGCGGGTCTTGCTGGCCTTCGTGCCGGTGCTGGTCGGCATGTTGTTCGGCGCGGTGGCGTGCGTGGCACTGTTCGGCCACATGCACGTGATGACGCTGGTACTGGGCTCAAGCCTGATCGGCGTCGCCGTCGATTACCCGCTGCACTATCTGTCGAAAAGCTGGAGCCTGAAACCATGGCGCAGCTGGCCGGCGCTGCGCCTGACCGTGTCCGGGCTGACGCTGAGCCTGGTCACCAGCGTCATCGGTTATCTGGCACTGGCCTGGACGCCGTTTCCGGCGCTGACGCAAATAGCCGTGTTCTCCGCTGCCGGGTTGCTCGGTGCGTACCTGTCGGCGGTGTGTCTGCTGCCAGCGCTGCTGAACAATCTCGAGTTGCGTCCGGCGCAATGGCCACTGCGCTTGGCCGAACGGCTGGTGACGCTGCGCGAAAAACTCCTCGAACGCGTACGCACTCCGGTCCTGTTGGCGTTGCTGATCGCCTTCTGCGCCGGCGGTCTGGTGCAGCTGCAAAGCAAGAACGACATCCGCCAATGGGTCGGGGCGCCGCAGCGTCTGACCGATGAAGCGCAGACCATCGCGCGCATCACCGGCTATCAGCCCACCAGTCAATTTTTCCTCGTGCGCGGCGCCAATCAGCAAGAACTGCTGGAACGTCAGGCAGCGTTGAGCGAGCGCCTGGAACAACTGGTCAACCTCGACAAACTGCAAGGCTATCTGGCCCTCGATCAACTGGTCAGCCCGCCGAGCCAACAGGAGCAGGTGCGCGCAGCGCTGAATAAACTGCCGCAATACTGGCAGCCGCTACTCGACCTTGGCGTTCCGCTCGCGGCGCTGCAAACCGAGTTGCAACAGTTGCAGACGGTGCCTGCCGAAGACATCGACACCGCGCTGGCCGGCCCGCTCGGCGAGCCTTATCGCATGCTCTGGCTAGGCCCGAGCGCCGAGGGCGTGGCGGCGATGACCAGCCTGCAAGGCTTGAACAACCCTGCGCTGTTGCGGATTCAGGCGCTGGACTTACCGGGTGTGACATTGGTCGATCGTCTCGGTGAATTGAATACGGTGTTCGCCGCCACGCAGATCAGCGCAGCTGAATTGAAGCTCGCCTCCTGCGTGTTGATCGTGCTGGTACTGATCCTGCCGTTCGGCTTCGGCGGTGCCTTGCGCATCGTTGCCCTGCCGCTGCTGGCAGCGCTTTGCAGTCTGGCCAGCCTCGGTTGGCTGGGCCAGCCGCTGACCCTGTTCAGCCTGTTCGGCCTGCTGCTGGTCACGGCGATCAGTGTCGATTACGCGATTCTCATGCGTGAACAGGTCGGCGGTGCCGCGGTGAGCCTGCTCGGCACATTGCTGGCGGCGCTGACGACATGGCTGTCGTTCGGTCTGCTAGCGGTTTCGAGCACGCCGGCGGTGAGCAATTTCGGCCTGTCGGTAAGCCTCGGTCTGGCCTTCAGCTTCCTGCTGGCACCGTGGGCCGGGCGTCACGAACACCCTGCCCCGGTTGCGGAGCCGGCAGCATGATGGTCGTTGCCTTCTGGCTGCTGGCCCTGGCGTTGTTTGTCGCGGCCACCCGTGTCGGTCGCCATTTCGGCTTGATCCCGATTGTCAGTCAGTTGCTGTTGGCGAGTTTCGGCTTGCCGCTGCTGATGTACTTCTGGATCGAGCCGGGCTGGCAACTCAGCGGTGCGCAACTGATCGCACCGGACTGGTTGAAGAGTCTGTACAGCCTGAGTTTTGCCCTGTTGCTCGGGCATATCCTCAGTGATGTGATCGATCTGCAACTTGATCGCCAAAGCGTGAAAATCGCCGTGCCGAGTTTCGCCGTGCCGTTCGTCTGTGGCCTGGCGACGGCTTACTGGCTGCTGCCCACACAACCATGGCTCAATTCACTGGCTATCGGCCTGGTGTTCGCGATTACCGCGATTCCGGTGCTGTACCTGTATCTGCGCCATATCGACTATCCACCGGCCGCCACCCGACGGCTGGTGCAAACCGCCATCCTCATCGACCTGACGTGCTGGACGCTGTTCGGCCTCGCTCAGGGCAGCCTGCACCTGAGCAGTCTGTTGCTGCCGGTGGGGCTTGCGTGCGTGCCATTGCTGCTGCGTCTGCTCGGTGTACGGCGACCGCTGACCTACAGCCTCGGTTTCTTCGCGCTGCTGGTCATGGCCGAGCATTACAAACTCAATGCGCTGATTTTCGGCATCGGCTATCTGCTGTGCATGGCTGCGCTGAAAGTGCCGCTGGTGCTGCCAGTACCGGCGCGCTGGATGAGCCGCTTGCAGACGTGGATCGCCATCCCGTTGATCCTCACATTCGGCATCGTGCAGATCGATGTGCACAGCGCCGTCGCCAGCCTTAGCGCCCTGCAATGGGCAGCACTGCTGCTGGTGCCGATTGCCAGCAAACTGCTGGGCAACTGGCTCGGCCTCGGCTGGGCCGGCGCCTCGTTCGAAGGCGCCAGCCGCTGGCGCGAAAGCGTGCTGCTGAACATTCGTGGCCTGAGCGAAATCGTCTTTCTCAATTTGCTGCTGCAACAACAGCTCATCACGCCTGCGCTGTACTTCGCGCTGATGCTGATGGGCCTGATTGCCACGCTGTTGCCGGCCCTGATCGGCCTGCACAGCGCCCCACTGAATTTGAACAACCCTTTGCCCCGGAGCTCGCGTGCCAATCGTTGAAATGGAATCCCGTCAGGTCGTGATCATCGGCGCCGGCCCGTCCGGCGCAATCGCTGCAGCATTGCTCAAGCGCAAGGGCCACGATGTGCTGGTCATTGAACGCCAGCACTTTCCGCGTTTTTCCATCGGTGAAAGCCTGCTCAGCCATTGCCTGGATTTCGTCGAAGAAGCCGGCATGCTCGAGGCGGTCAACGCCGCCGGTTTCCAACGCAAAACCGGCGCTGCGTTTGCCTGGGGCGAGCGTTATAGCGCGTTCGATTTCAGCGATACGTTCTCCGCAGGCAAGCCCACCACTTTCCAGGTGCAACGCGCCGATTTCGACAAATTGCTGGCTGATCAGGCGGCGTTGCAAGGCGCCGAGATTCGCTATGGCGATGCCATCGTCAGCGTGGATTTCGAGCGAGTAAAACCGCAGCTTGATGTACGTCGCGAGGACGGCAGCGAATACCGCGTCGAAGCGGATTTCGTCCTCGATGCCAGCGGCTACGGCCGCGTGCTGTCACGCTTGCTCGATCTCGAAGCACCGTCGAATTTCCCGGTGCGTCAGGCGGTGTTTACCCACGTCGAGGATCACATCGACAGCCCCGCGTTCGACCGTGAAAAAATCCTCGTCACCACCCATCCGCAGCATCGCGACATCTGGTTCTGGACGATCCCGTTCAGCAACGGTCGTTGCTCAGTGGGCGTGGTCGCGGCCGCCGAACATTTCGCCGGTCGCGATGCCGACCTCGATGCTTGCCTGCGCAGCTTCATCGCTGAAACGCCAAGCCTTGCCGACGTCCTCGACAACGCCGTATGGGACACCCCTGCGCGCACCCTCGGCGGCTACGCAGCCAACGTCAAAACCCTGCACGGCCCGGGTTTTGCCTTGCTCGGCAACGCGGCGGAGTTTCTCGACCCGGTGTTCTCCTCCGGGGTGACCATCGCCATGCGGTCGGCGAGCATGGCGGCGGCGGTGCTGCATCGTCAGTTGCAAGGCGAAACGGTCGACTGGCAGCGCGAATTTGCCGAGCCGCTGAAACGTGGCGTCGACACCTTCCGCTGCTACGTCGAAGGCTGGTATGCCGGTACGTTCCAGGACGTGATTTTCTACGAGGACAGCCAGGCGGAGATTCGCCGGATGATCTGCTCGATCCTCGCCGGTTACGCCTGGGACGAACGCAACCCGTTCGTCAGCGAGGCGCGCCGCCGCTTGAAGATGATTTCCGAACTCTGTGCAAAGGACGCCACATGAACTACTTGAGCGACAGCTACGTCGAGGAAACCCGTTTCGGTTTCTGGTTCCTGCGCAGCCATACCTGGCAGCACCATGTCTTGCGCGTGGCGATCAACGATTTGCGCGGGCTGTTCAGCGAACCGTTGCCGGAACATCCGGTGTTGCTGGACGCCGGTTGCGGCCAGGGCAAGTCGTTCGGTCACTTGCGCCAGACCTTTGCACCCCAGCGCTTGATTGGCATCGATGCCGACCCGCACAGCCTTGAACTGAGCGGCGAGGAAGCCAAACGTCTGAGCCTTGATGTCGAGCTGATCGGCAGTGACTGCGCTACCCTGAATGTGCCGGACGCGAGCGTCGACCTGCTGTTCTGCCACCAGACTTTTCATCATCTGGTCGAGCAGGAAAAAGCCCTCGCCGAGTTCTATCGCGTGCTCAAGCCGGGCGGTTATCTGCTTTTCGCCGAGTCCACCGAGGCTTACATTGATACCTGGGTGATTCGCTGGTTGTTCCGCCATCCGATGCATGTGCAGAAAAGCGCGGGGCAGTACCTGGAAATGATTCGCGAGCAGGGTTTCGAGTTTGCCGAGCGCAATGTTTCGTACCCGTATCTGTGGTGGAGCCGGTCGAAGGATTTTGGCTTGCTTGAAAGATTTGGCCTGCTCAAGCCGAAGCCGTTCGGGCAGCGTGAAGAAACGCTGGTCAACGTCGTCGCGCGCAAGCCACTGCAGGGTGACCGTTGATGCGACACATTACCTGTGGGAGCGAGCCTGCTCGCGAAAGCGATAGGTCAGCCAATCTCTTTGTCGAATGTGCAGGCGCCTTCGCGAGCAGGCTCGCTCCCACAGTGACCGCAGCGCTGCGACTGGTGATGATCGGCGTTGTATTGCTGTTAAGTGCCTGCGCCAGCCAGGCACCGTTGCCGGCGGGCAACCCGACTCTGCCATTGCCGCTGCAACTGCACATCGAGCGCGATCAGGCCGGGCAACGCCAGGACTGGCTGCTGGTGATCCAGCGTGAAGGCTCCGGCATTCGCTGGTCGATGATGGACCCGCTAGGCATTCCCCAGGCGCGTCAGCAACTGATCGACGGGCATTGGCAGGCCGATGGTCTGCTGCCGCCCAATCCGGAAGCTCGCGAGCTGTTCGCTGCGCTACTGTTTGCTCTGACCCCGGCCAACGAACTGCTGCGCAATTATCCCGACGCGCAACAACAGGTCGGGCAACGTTCGCTGCCGGCGCGCTGGGACATCCGTTATGCACAACCGCTGAGCTTTCAAATGAATCTGCCCCAAGGCCCGCACTATCGCGTGTCTGCGCTGGATGAATCGACACCATGACCGCCTACCTGAATGCCCTCGGGGTGATTTGCTCACTGGGCCGCGACAAGCAAAGCATCGCGCACAAGCTGTTTGCCGGCGATTGCTCGGGCATGCGCCACGAATCCGGCTGGGTCGCGGAGCGTGATTTGCCGGTGGCTGCCGTGCAGGGTGAACTGGCGGCGATTCCAGCAGCACTCGCCGAGCAGAGCAGCCGCAACAATCAGTTGTTGCTCGAAGCCGCAATGCAGATTCGCGATGACATCGATCAGGCGATCCGCACCTACGGCCGCGAGCGCATCGGCGTGGTGCTCGGCACCAGCACCTCGGGCATCGACGAGGCCAGCCGTGGCCTGGCGCACTACATTCGTGAACAGCAGTTTCCGGCGCAATACGATTACCGTCAGCAGGAGCTTGGCGCTCCAGCGAACTTTCTCGCCGACTGGCTGCAACTCAGCGGCCCGGCCTATGTGATTTCCACCGCTTGCACGTCGAGTGCGCGGGCCTTGATGAGCGCTCAGCGCCTGCTCGACCTGGGCCTGTGCGACGCGGTGCTGTGCGGCGGGGTCGACAGTCTGTGCAAACTGACGCTCAACGGTTTCTCGTCACTTGAGGCGGTTTCAGCGGAGCGCTGCAATCCGTTTTCGGCCAATCGCAACGGCATCAACATCGGCGAGGCGGCGGTGCTGTTCGTGATGAGCAAACAGCCAGGCGACGGCCCGGCCATCGCCTTGCTCGGCGCCGGTGCCAGCTCCGACGCGCACCATATTTCCGCGCCCGAACCGAGCGGCCGCGGTGCGCTGCAAGCGATGCAGAAAGCCTTGAGCCGCGCTCAGTTGCAAGCCGCGCAAATCAATTATCTGAACCTGCACGGCACCGCCACGCAACACAACGACGCCATGGAAAGCCTCGCCGTCGCCGCGCTGTTCCCCGAAGGCGTCGCCTGCTCATCGACCAAACCGCTGACCGGCCATACCCTCGGCGCTGCCGGCGCGCTGGAAGCCGCGTTCTGCTGGCTGAGCCTCAGCGCCGACAACCCCGCCCACCTTTTGCCACCGCACGTCTGGGACGGCCAGGCCGACCCGGCTCTGCCGCCCCTGAAGTGGGTGACTGCAGACGAACGCCTGACGTCCATTGCACCCCGCTACCTGATGAGCAACTCGTTTGCTTTCGGCGGCAACAACGTCAGCCTGATTATCGGAGATGCCCCATGACTGCCTGGCCGCTCGCCGAGCTGCTGCCCCATGCGGGCGACATGATCCTGATCGACAGCATCGAAAGCTTCGACGATGAACAGATCTACACCACGCTCACGGTCAAGCCTGACGGTTTGTTCAACCTGCCCGACGGCAGCCTGCCGGCGTGGGTCGGCATCGAGTTGATGGCGCAAAGCGTCGCGGCCTTCGCCGGTTGCCATGCGCGCCAGCAAGGCAAACCGGTGGAGTTGGGTTTCCTGCTCGGCACGCGCAAGTTCGAGTGCAACGTCGACGCGTTTCCAGCCGGCAGCGAATTGACCATTCATGGCATTCGCTCGCTGGAAGACGACAACGGCATGGGCGTTTTCGAATGCCATATCAACGCGCCCGGCATCGAAGCGACTGCCCGGTTGAATGTGTTCCGGCCGCCTGCAGCGGCTGATTATCTTGTGCAAAAAAAGGAGTCGAACGATGACTGAATCCGTACTGGTCACCGGCTCCAGCCGTGGCATCGGCCGCGCCATTGCCTTGCGCCTGGCACAAGCCGGGCACGACATCGTCGTGCATTGCCGCAGCGGCGTAGCGGAAGCCCAAGCGGTGCAGGCTGAAATCGAAGCGTTGGGGCGCAAGGCGCGCATTCTGCAATTCGATGTCGCCGACCGCGAAGCCTGCAGAAGCATTCTCGAAGCCGACGTTGAAAACCACGGTGCCTATTACGGCGTGGTGCTCAACGCCGGTCTGACCCGCGACGGCGCATTTCCAGCGCTGAGCGATGACGATTGGGACGTGGTGCTGCGCACCAACCTCGACGGTTTCTACAACGTTCTGCACCCGGTGATGATGCCGATGATCCGCCGCCGCGCCGCCGGTCGCATTGTTTGCATCACTTCCGTCTCGGGGCTGATCGGCAACCGTGGCCAAGTCAACTACAGCGCCTCCAAGGCCGGTGTGATCGGCGCGGCAAAGGCGTTGGCGATTGAGCTGGGCAAGCGCAAAATCACCGTTAACTGCGTCGCGCCGGGCCTGATCGACACGGCCATGCTCGACGAAAACGTGCCGGTGGAAGAACTGATGAAAATGATCCCCGCGCAACGCATGGGCACGCCTGAAGAGGTGGCCAGTGCGGTGAATTTCCTGATGTCGGCGGAAGCCTCGTACATCACCCGCCAGGTCCTGGCGGTCAACGGAGGCTTGTGCTGATGAAGCGCGTCGTCGTCACCGGCATGGCCGGTATCACTTCGCTGGGCAGCGACTGGCAGACCATCGCCGGCAATTTCGCCGCCAACCGCAGCGGCATCCGCCGGATGGACGAGTGGGATCGCTTCAGCGAACTCAACACGCGCCTCGCCGGCCCCATCGATGACTTCGTCGTGCCCGCGCACTGGACGCGCAAACAACTGCGCAGCATGGGCCGGGTGTCGCGGCTAGCAGTCGGCGCGGCGGAAAAAGCCCTCGCCGATGCCGGCCTGTTGGGCGACCCGTCGATCAAGGACGGGCGTATGGGCGTGGCCTGTGGTTCATCTACCGGCAGCACCGACGAGATCAAGGCGTTCGGCAATATGTTGCTCAACTCGGTCGCTGAAGGCCTCAACGCCAACTCCTACGTGCGGATGATGCCGCACACCACGGCTGCCAATATCAGCATCTTCTTTGGCCTCACCGGGCGTTTGATCCCGACGTCCAGCGCCTGCACCAGCGGCAGCCAGGGCATCGGCTACGCCTATGAGGCCATCAAGTTCGGTCGCTTGCCGCTGATGCTTGCCGGCGGCGCCGAAGAACTCTGCCCGACCGAAGCGATGGTCTTCGATGCGCTCTACGCCACCAGTCTGAAAAACGATGCGCCGCAGACCAGCCCGCGTCCGTATGACAAGGGCCGCGACGGTCTGGTGATCGGTGAAGGCGGCGGCATGCTGGTGCTGGAGGAGCTGGAACATGCCCTCGCGCGCGGTGCGCACATCCACGCCGAACTCGTCGGTTTCGGCAGCAACGCCGACGGTCAGCACACCACCCGCCCCGAGCAAACGACCATGCGCCGCGCGATGGAACTGGCGCTGGAAGACGCCGGGCTGACACCGGATGCCATCGGCTATGTCAACGGCCACGGCACCGCCACCGAACAGGGCGACATTGCCGAAACCCTGGCGACCAGCAGCCTGTTCGGCGAACGCATGCCGATCAGCTCGCAGAAGAGCTTCCTCGGCCACACACTGGGCGCCTGCGGTGCACTGGAATCGTGGTTCAGCATTGAGATGATGAATCGCGACCAGTACGTGCACACGTTCAACCTAGACGAGGTCGATCCGCACTGCGGCAAGCTCGACTACCTGCGCGGGGAATTCCGCCAGATGCACCACGACTATGTGATGAACAACAACTTCGCGTTCGGTGGCGTCAACACCTCGTTGATTTTCCGCCGCTGGCCGCAACCGAATTAATCCAGGTCAAGGAGACCTCCATGCGCTTCAACAAACTCGCTGTCACCACCCTGCTGCTCTGCGCCTTGCCTGCGGTCAGCCAGGCCCGTGACACGGCGGTTTACCTGCCATTCGACAAAGCCGTCGCCGAAGCCACCCGCTCCGGCAAAATCGATGGCAGCGTCAAGTTCTACCTGGCCGGCAACACCCCGGCCGGCAAAGTCAGCGTCATCAGCCCCGGCGCCGTCACCAACAAGAAGACCAACGCCTTCAACAAGTCCGACGCAGAAGCCTGCCAATGGGTTGCACAGTCGGCCATCATCAGCCTGCACCAGGCCGCGAAAAGCGCCGGCGCCAATGCCGTGACCAACATCGTCAGCTTCTACAAAAGCAACGAGCGCAAGGATGCGCAAACCTACGAATGCCACGCCGGCGCGATCATGGCGGGTGTTGCGTTGAAGGGTGACCTGGCGAAGATTCAGTAAACGCCAGAAACGACAAAGGGCGCCTCTCGGCGCCCTTTCACAAACAGGTCGGCTTGTCATGGCCGACACTCTGTCTGCTTCAAACACTGATTGAATTGTGCTGAACCTGTGGCGAGGGAGCTTGCTCCCGCTCGGCTGCGCAGCAGTCGCAAAATCCGGCGACGCGGGCTCGCTGAAAAACGGTGAATGCAAGACTTGGGTCCACTTCGTGCCCCAGCGGGAGCAAGCTCCCTCGCCACAGAGTGTGCTGCGTCTGGACGGCGTCTACACTCGCTGATGCAGGCCTCAGCACATCGCCTGCACTCGCGCTTCTCTTTCACCGTCAAGGAGATGACCATGCAAGTGAAAGCCCTGATCGCCGTTGCGCTTTTCGCTCTATCGCCGAGCGCTAGCCATGCCACCAATCTTATGTATATGCCCTTCGAAACGGTCGTTTCGGATGCGCTGCGGGCCGGGCGGCTGGATGGCAGTGTGAAGTTTTATCTGCTTGGCAATGGGCCGCAGGGTACTCAGCAGTTGCTGCGTCGGGATGTGATCAGTGATCTGAGCACCAACGGTTCCAACAAGAGTGATCATGATTCCTGCGAGTGGGTGTTGCAGTCGAATCTGATCAAGTTGCAGGCGGACGCCAAGCGGGTCGGGGCGAATGCGGTGGTCAATCTCGTCAGTTATTACGACCAGCATGTGCGCAAGGATTTGAATACGTATGAGTGTCGGGCGGGGATTTTTGTCACGCGGGTGGCGTTGAAGGGGGATCTGGTACGACTGCCCTGAAAAATCTGCTGTTTGAGCGGGCGCCTTCGCGAGCAAGCCCGCTCCCACATTGGAATGCGATTTCTTGTGGGAGCGGGCTTGCTCGCGAAGAGGTCAGCCGCCATTACCCAATTGATGGTTCTACCTTGCGTGTGAGCAGGTCGACAAAGGCCTTGGCCATCGGGGATTTCTGATCCTTGCGCTGCACCAGCCACACGGCGGTCACCGCTTCGGGATCAAGCAAGGGCCGATAGACCACGCCATCGATGCGCATCCGCTGATACGACGCCGGCATCACCGACACGCCCAACCCCGCTGCCACCAGACCGATAATGGTCATCGCCTCGCCGGCCTCTTGCGCGAAATGTGGGCTGAACCCGGCGTCGCGAGCCAGGCTGAGCAGTTGCGCATACAAACCGCTGCCGTAGCTGCGTGGGAAAAACACAAACGGTTCATGGGCCAGCGCCGCCAGAAACAAGCCGTCCTCGGAACCCTGCGCCAGCGGATGCTTGGAACTGAGTACCGCCACCAGCGGCTCTCGCATCAATTCCACTACGCTCAGTGAATCCGGCAAACCCAGCGGCCGCATGATGCCGACCTCGATCGACTGATCGACCAAGGCATCCGCAACCATGGTGCTGCTCATCTCGCGCAAGTTCAGGTGCACCGCCGGGAAGCGCTGGCGAAAGGCAAAAATCGCCTGAGGAATGGTCGAGTTGAAGGGTGCCGAAGAGGTGAAACCAATCTTCAACTCGCCCAGCTCACCCAACTGTGCACGCCGCGCCACATCCGCTGCTTTATCAACCTGGGCCAGCACCAACCGCGCCTCTTCGAGAAACAGTCGACCCGCTTCGCTCAACTCGACCCGACGATTGGTCCGTTCAAACAGCCGCGCGCCGACCTCCTGCTCCAGCGCCTGAATCTGCTGGCTCAGCGGTGGCTGGGAGATGCCCAGCACCTGTGCGGCACGGCCGAAATGCAGCTCTTCGGCGACGGCGATGAAGTAGCGCAGATGACGAAATTCCATGGATATCCCATTAGGTCGTAAAAGCTATCAAACAGGTCGAACAATATATTGGATAGAAACATTAGCCAGCTATATGATTTTTTCATTGCCAGCCTGGCCGTGCCCTCCGAGGTCTGAAGTGAAAACTGCTGTCGCGCCCCTAGCCCATGAAGTCCCGCCCGCGGCGGCGGACGATGTCGTCACCGAGCTGCAAGAGATCTACATCGAAAAAGGCACGCCGATGTTCATGCGCACGGTGCTGGCATTGTTCAGCGGCGGCTTCGCGACGTTTGCCCTTTTGTACTGCGTGCAGCCAATGATGCCGCTGCTGTCTCACGAATATGGCATCAACGCGGCGCAGAGCAGCCTGATCCTCTCGGTGGCCACCGGCATGCTCGCCATCGGCCTGCTGATTACCGGGCCGATTTCCGATCGGGTCGGGCGCAAACCGGTGATGGTGACTGCGCTGTTCGCGGCGGCGCTGTGCACGATGGCCAGTGCAATGATGCCGAGTTGGGAAGGCGTGCTGATCATGCGCGCACTGATCGGGCTGTCGCTGAGCGGTCTGGCGGCGGTGGCGATGACCTATCTGAGCGAAGAGATTCATCCGCAGCACATCGGTTTGGCGATGGGTCTGTACATCGGCGGCAACGCGATTGGCGGGATGAGCGGGCGCTTGATCACCGGCGTTCTGATCGACTTTGTCAGCTGGCACACGGCAATGCTGGTGATCGGCGGTCTGGCGATGATCGCGGCGGCGGTGTTCTGGAAGATCCTGCCGGAGTCGCGCAACTTCCGCTCGCGCTCCCTGCACCCGCGCAGCTTGCTCGACGGCTTCACCATGCACTTTCGCGATGCCGGTTTGCCGTTGCTGTTTCTTGAGGCGTTCGTGCTGATGGGCGCGTTCGTCACGCTGTTCAACTACATCGGTTATCGCTTGCTGGCGGCGCCGTACAACCTTGATCAGGTGTTCGTGGGTCTGCTGTCGGTGGTGTACCTGTCGGGGATCTACAGCTCGGCGAAGATCGGTTCACTGGCGGACAAATTGGGACGACGCAAAGTGCTGTGGGCGACCATTGCGCTGATGTTTGCCGGTCTTGCCCTGACGATGTTTACGCCGTTGCTGCTGGTGATTGTCGGCATGCTGATTTTCACCTTTGGCTTCTTTGGCGCGCATTCGGTGGCGAGTAGCTGGATCGGTCGTCGCGCGACCAAAGCCAAGGGGCAGGCGTCGTCGTTGTACCTGTTCAGTTATTACGCCGGGTCGAGCATTGCCGGGACGGCGGGCGGGGTGTTCTGGCATTTGGGCGGGTGGAACGGGATTGGCTTGTTTATCGGTTCGTTGCTGCTGATCGCGCTGCTGGTGGCGCTGAAACTGGCGAAGTTGCCGCCACTCGGTGGTGTCAAAGCTTAAAAGCAAAAGATCGCAGCCTTCGGCAGCTCCTACATTAATCCCATGTAGGAGCTGCCGCAGGCTGCGATCTTTTGATCTAAAAAAACGCCCGGCATATGCCGGGCGTTTTTTATTGGGCGTTGATCACTCGTGATACTGCGCCGACAACTCATGCACCGCGCGCAGGAACGCACCGGCGTGCTCCGGATCAACCTCAGGCGTGATGCCATGGCCGAGGTTGAACACGTGACCGCTGCCCTTGCCGTAGCTGGCCAGAATGCGCCCGACTTCAGTGCGGATCGCTTCCGGTTTTGCGTAAAGCACAGTTGGGTCCATGTTGCCTTGCAAGGCAACCTTGTCGCCAACGCGGGCGCGGGCGTTGCCGATGTCGCAGGTCCAGTCCAGGCCCAGTGCGTCGGCACCAGCCTCGGCGATGCTTTCCAGCCACAGGCCGCCGTTCTTGGTGAAGAGGATCACCGGCACTTTGCGCCCGTCGTATTCGCGGATCAGGCCGCTGACGATTTTCTTCATGTAGGCCAGCGAGAACTCCTGATAGGCCGCCGCCGACAGGTTGCCGCCCCAGGTATCGAAGATCTGCACCGCTTGCGCGCCGGCCATGATCTGGCCGTTGAGGTAAGAGGTCACCGACTGCGCCAGTTTATCCAGCAGCAGGTGCATGGCTTGCGGGTTGTCGTAGAGCATCGCTTTGGTCTTGCGGAAGTCTTTCGACGAGCCGCCTTCGACCATGTAGGTCGCCAGGGTCCACGGGCTGCCGGAGAAACCGATCAGCGGCACACGACCGTTGAGCTCGCGACGGATGGTGCTGACCGCGTCCATCACGTAGCCGAGGTCTTTGTGTGGATCAGGGATTGGCAACGCTTCGATGTCCGCCATTGTGCTGACGACTTTCTTGAAGCGCGGACCTTCACCGGTCTCGAAGTACAGGCCCTGGCCCATGGCATCGGGAATGGTGAGGATGTCGGAAAACAGGATCGCCGCGTCCAGTTGTGGATAGCGGTCGAGCGGTTGCATCGTGACTTCGCAGGCGAATTCCGGATTCATGCACAGGCTCATGAAATCACCGGCCTGGGCGCGGCTGGCGCGGTACTCAGGCAGGTAGCGACCGGCTTGGCGCATCATCCACACCGGGGTGACGTCTACGGGTTGCTTGAGCAGGGCGCGGAGGAAACGGTCGTTCTTCAGGGCAGTCATGTCGGCATCCGGAAAAAAAGTGCGGGCATTTTCTCAGAGCGCGACGCAAAAGGCACGGATGCAGGTCAGCCTTTTGTCTATCGGGTCAATTTATTGCGCAATGATCGTTCCCACGCTCTGCGTGGTAACGCCTCCTGTGACGCTCTGCGTCACGCTTTTGGGGACGCAGAGCGTCCCCGACTGCATTCCCACGCAGAGCGTGGGAACGATCAATGCGTTATCACTAACACCGAGAAACAACTGTGGGAGCGAGCCTGCTCGCGAAGAGGTCGGCACATCCAACATTTAAGTTGGCTGGCAGACCGCTTTCGCGAGCAGGCTCGCTCCCACAGGTTTATTGCGTTTGGCTCAGGAGCCGGGTTTAGACGCCCAGGTAGTCGAGGATGCCTTCGGCGGCGTTGCGGCCTTCGAAGATCGCCGTCACCACCAGGTCGGAACCGCGCACCATGTCGCCACCGGCGAAGATTTTCGGGTTGCTGGTCTGGTGCTTGTACTGACCTTGCTCAGGCGCGACAACACGACCCTGGCTGTCGGTCTGGATTTCGAACTGTTCGAACCACGGCGCCGGGCTCGGGCGGAAGCCGAAAGCGATAACCACGGCATCAGCCGGGATGATCTCTTCGGAACCCGGGATCGGTTCAGGGCTGCGACGGCCACGGGCATCCGGTTCGCCGAGACGGGTCTCGACCACTTTGACGCCTTCAACCTTGTCTTCACCGACGATGGCGATCGGCTGGCGGTTGTAGAGGAATTTCACGCCTTCTTCCTTGGCGTTCTTCACCTCTTTGCGCGAGCCGGGCATGTTCGCTTCGTCACGACGATAAGCACAGGTCACCGACTTGGCACCCTGACGGATCGAAGTACGGTTGCAGTCCATCGCCGTGTCGCCACCGCCGAGTACCACGACCTTCTTGCCTTTCATGTCGACGAAATCTTCCGGCGACTTTTCAAAGCCCAGGTTGCGGTTGACGTTGGCGATCAGGAAGTCCAGCGCGTCATAAACGCCCGGCAGGTCTTCACCGGCAAAACCGCCCTTCATGTAGGTGTAGGTGCCCATGCCCATGAACACTGCATCGTATTCGGCGAGCAGTTGCTCCATGGTCACGTCTTTGCCGACTTCGGTATTGAGACGGAACTCGATGCCCATGCCGGTGAAGACTTCGCGACGATTGCTCAGCACGGTCTTTTCCAGCTTGAACTCGGGGATGCCGAAGGTCAGCAAACCACCGATTTCCGGGTTTTTGTCGAACACCACCGGGGTCACGCCGCCGCGTACCAACACATCCGCACAACCGAGACCCGCCGGGCCTGCGCCAATGATGGCGACACGTTTGCCGGTCGGTTTGACCTTGGACATGTCCGGGCGCCAGCCCATGGCGAACGCGGTGTCGGTGATGTACTTCTCGACCGAACCGATGGTCACCGCGCCGAAACCGTCGTTAAGGGTGCAGGCACCCTCGCAGAGACGATCCTGCGGGCACACCCGGCCGCAGACTTCCGGCAAGGTGTTGGTCTGGTGCGACAGCTCGGCGGCCTGAAGGATGTTGCCCTCGGCCACCAATTTGAGCCAGTTGGGAATGAAGTTGTGCACCGGGCACTTCCATTCGCAATACGGGTTGCCGCAACCCAGACAGCGGTGGGCCTGATCGGCCGACTGCTGGGGTTTGAACGGTTCGTAGATTTCGACGAACTCTTTCTTGCGTTGACGCAACAGTTTCTTCTTCGGATCTTTGCGCCCGACATCGATGAACTGGAAGTCGTTATTCAGACGTTCAGCCATTGTTAAAACCTCATCAAACTCTTCAGGCGCATATCACTGCGGGTTGGCACGAGTGCTGGAAAGCAACGACTTCAGGTTGGCAGCCTTGGGCTTGACCAGCCAGAAACGGCGCAGGTAGTCATCGAGGTTTTCGGCGAGTTCACGACCCCACTCGCTGTCGGTTTCCGCGACGTACTCGTTCAGCACGTTTTGCAGGTGGCTGCGATAGGCTTCCATCGCCTCGCCGCTGATCCGCTGGATTTCCACCAGTTCGTGGTTGACCCGGTCAACGAAGGTGTTGTCCTGATCGAGCACGTAGGCGAAACCACCGGTCATGCCAGAGCCGAAGTTGTAACCGGTCTTGCCCAGAACGCAGACAAAACCACCGGTCATGTACTCACAGCAGTGATCGCCAGTGCCTTCCACAACCGTGTGGGCACCGGAGTTACGCACGGCAAAACGCTCGCCTGCGGTGCCGGCGGCGAACAGCTTGCCGCCGGTGGCGCCGTACAGGCAGGTGTTGCCGATGATGGCGCTTTCCTGAGTCTTATAAACGCTGCCCTTCGGCGGCACGATGGTCAGCTTGCCACCGGTCATGCCTTTGCCGACGTAGTCGTTGGCGTCGCCTTCCAGGTACAGGTTCAGACCGCCGGCGTTCCACACGCCGAAGCTCTGACCGGCAGTGCCTTTGAAGCGGAAGGTGATCGGCGCTTTCGCCATCCCCTGGTTGCCGTGCTTGCGCGCAATTTCGCCGGAGATCCGCGCGCCGATCGAACGGTCGCAGTTGCAGATGTCCAGGTCAAACTCGGCGCCGCTCATGTCGTTGATCGCCGACGAAGCCATCTCGACCATTTTCTCGGCCAGCAGGCCTTTGTCGAACGGAGGGTTGCGCTCAACGCCGCAGAACTGTGGCTTGTCCGCCGGGATGTGATCGCTGCCCAACAGCGGCGTCAGATCCAGGTGATTCTGCTTGGCGGTCTGGCCTTCGAGGATTTCCAGCAGATCGGTGCGACCGATCAGCTCTTCGAGGGAGCGCACGCCGAGCTTGGCCAGCCACTCACGGGTTTCTTCGGCGACGTAGGTGAAGAAATTCACCACCATGTCGACGGTACCGATGTAGTGATCTTTACGCAGCTTCTCGTTCTGAGTGGCGACGCCGGTGGCGCAGTTGTTCAGGTGGCAGATACGCAGGTATTTGCAGCCCAGCGCGATCATTGGCGCGGTGCCGAAGCCGAAGCTCTCGGCGCCGAGAATGGCAGCCTTGATCACGTCGAGGCCGGTTTTCAGGCCGCCGTCGGTCTGCACCCGGACTTTGCCGCGCAGGTCGTTGCCGCGCAGGGTCTGGTGAGTTTCGGCGAGACCGAGCTCCCACGGTGCGCCAGCGTATTTGATCGAGGTCAGCGGCGAAGCACCGGTACCACCGTCGTAGCCGGAGATGGTGATCAGGTCCGCATAGGCCTTGGCCACACCGGCGGCGATGGTGCCGACGCCCGCTTCAGCTACCAGCTTCACCGAAACCAATGCCTTCGGGTTGACCTGCTTGAGGTCGAAAATCAGCTGCGACAAATCTTCGATCGAATAGATGTCGTGGTGCGGCGGTGGCGAAATCAGGGTTACGCCCGGCACTGCGTAACGCAGCTTGGCGATCAGACCGTTGACCTTGCCGCCCGGCAGTTGCCCGCCCTCGCCCGGCTTGGCGCCTTGCGCGACCTTGATCTGCAGCACTTCGGCGTTGACCAGGTATTCCGGCGTTACGCCGAAACGGCCAGTAGCAACCTGCTTGATTTTCGAGCTCTTGATGGTGCCGTAACGCGCCGGGTCTTCACCACCTTCGCCGGAGTTCGAACGCGCACCCAGGCGGTTCATGGCTTCGGCCAGGGCTTCGTGAGCTTCCGGCGACAGTGCGCCCAGCGAGATACCGGCGGAGTCGAAGCGCTTGAGCACCGATTCCAGCGGTTCGATTTCACTGATGTCCAGCGGCGTGTCGAGGATCTTGACCTTGAACAGGTCGCGAATCATCGACACCGGACGGTTGTCCACCAGCGAGGTGTATTCCTTGAACTTGGCGTAGTCGCCCTGCTGCACGGCGGCTTGCAGGGTGTTGACCACGTCCGGGTTGTACGCGTGATATTCGCCACCGTGGACGAACTTCAGCAGACCGCCCTGCTGGATCGGCTTGCGCGGACTCCAGGCTTCGGCGGCAAGTGCTTTCTGCTCGGCTTCGATGTCGACGAAACGCGCACCCTTGATGCGGCTCGGCACGCCACGGAAGCTCAGGTCGCAGACTTCTTCGGACAGGCCAATGGCTTCGAACAGCTGCGCACCACGGTACGAAGCGATGGTCGAAATACCCATCTTCGACAGGATCTTCAGCAGACCCTTGGTGATGCCTTTGCGGTAGTTCTTGAACACCTCGTAGAGGTCGCCCAGTACTTCACCGGTACGGATCAGGTCGCCCAGCACTTCGTACGCGAGGAACGGATACACCGCCGAGGCGCCGAAACCGATCAGCACCGCGAAGTGATGCGGGTCACGGGCGGTCGCGGTTTCAACGAGGATGTTGGAGTCGCAACGCAGGCCTTTTTCGGTCAGGCGGTGGTGCACCGCACCGGTCGCCAAGGATGCGTGGATCGGCAGCTTGCCCGGAGCGATATGGCGGTCGCTCAGAACGATCTGGGTGCGACCGGCGCGCACGGCTTCTTCAGCCTGATCGGCCACATTGCGGATCGCAGCTTCGAGGCCGACGCTTTCGTCGTAGTTGAGATCGATGATCTGCCGCTCGAAACCGGGGCGGTCGAGGTTCATCAGCGAGCGCCACTTGGCCGGTGAGATCACTGGCGAGCTGAGGATCACGCGCGAGGCGTGTTCCGGCGACTCCTGGAAAATGTTGCGCTCGGCACCGAGGCAGATTTCCAGCGACATCACGATCGCTTCACGCAGCGGGTCGATCGGCGGGTTGGTGACCTGCGCGAACTGCTGGCGGAAATAGTCGTACGGCGTGCGCACGCGCTGCGACAGCACGGCCATCGGCGTGTCGTCGCCCATCGAACCCACGGCTTCGTAGCCTTGCTCGCCAAGCGGACGCAGTACCTGGTCGCGCTCTTCGAACGTGACTTGGTACATCTTCATGTATTGCTTGAGCTGATCGACGTCGTAAAAAGCCGAACCGTGATCGTTGTCTTCCATGGTCGCCTGAATGCGCAGGGCGTTCTTGCGCAGCCATTGCTTGTACGGATGACGGGATTTCAGACGGTTGTCGATCGCATCGGTGTCGAGGATCTGCCCGGTTTCGGTGTCCACGGCGAAGATCTGGCCAGGGCCGACACGGCCTTTGGCAATCACGTCTTCCGGCTTGTAATCCCACACGCCGATTTCCGAGGCGAGGGTGATGAAACCGTTGGTGGTAGTGACCCAGCGCGCCGGGCGCAGACCGTTACGGTCGAGCAGGCACACCGCGTAGCGACCGTCGGTCATGACCACGCCGGCCGGGCCGTCCCACGGCTCCATGTGCATCGAGTTGTACTCGTAGAACGCACGCAGATCCGGGTCCATGGTTTCGACGTTCTGCCACGCTGGCGGAATGATCATCCGCACGCCACGGAACAGGTCGATGCCACCGGTGACCATCAGTTCGAGCATGTTGTCCATGCTCGAGGAGTCGGAACCGACACGGTTGACCAACGGGCCGAGTTCTTCCAGATCCATCAGATCGTTGCTGAACTTGGTCCGACGGGCCTGTGCCCAGTTACGGTTACCGGTGATGGTGTTGATCTCGCCGTTGTGGGCGAGGAAGCGGAATGGCTGAGCCAGCGGCCATTTCGGCAGGGTGTTGGTGGAGAAGCGCTGGTGGAACACGCAGATCGCGGTTTGCAGGCGCTCGTCACTCAGGTCTGGATAAAACGCGGCCAGGTCGGCCGGCATCATCAGGCCTTTATAGATGATGGTTTTGTGCGAAAAGCTGCAGATGTAGTGGTCGGAATCGACGGCATTGGCCACCGACGAACGACGACGTGCACTGAACAGCTTCACAGCCATGTCCTGATCGCTCAGGCCTTCGCCGCCGATGTACACCTGCTCGATCTGCGGCAGGCGCTCAAGAGCGAGGCGGCCGAGGACGCTGGTGTCGATTGGCACTTTGCGCCAGCCGATCAGTTGCAGGCCTTCAGCGAGGATCTCGCGGTTCATGTTTTCGCGAGCGGCTTCGGCCTTGGCCGGATCCTGATTGAAGAACACCATGCCCACGGCATATTGCTTGGGCAGCTCGACGCTGAAGGTTTCTTGAGCAATGGCTCGCAGGAACGCGTCAGGCTTCTGAATCAGCAGACCGCAACCGTCACCGGTCTTGCCGTCGGCATTAATCCCACCGCGGTGGGTCATGCAGGTCAGGGCCTCGATGGCCGTTTGCAAAAGGGTATGACTGGGCTCGCCCTGCATATGGGCTATCAGGCCGAAACCGCAGTTATCCTTGAATTCATCTGGTTGGTACAGACCTGCTTTCATAGACACTTTCTCACCAGGCTGCCTCTTTTCGAGGCAAATTTCTTTTCAATTCAACCACTTGCATACCGCGCCGAACGTACGCCGGCTTAGCGGGGGCAAAAGGGTGGTCATTGTACACAGCGACACAGAGGCTCACAAATTTGACGACGAAATGTCGCAAATTCATGTCGCATTTGTGAAAGGTTTAAAGCGATCTGCTGTGCTAGTCAAAACTTTTTTAATTCTGACTGCAACGACTCAAAGACTACTATGACGCAGACACCACAAGGCACGCGGTCTGTAGAGACGGCGCGCACTCGTAGAAATTTTGAGGTGCTTGGAGAGGCGGCCTGGGTAAGGCCGCCGAATCTTCAGCGAGTTGTTGCCAGTTCCTGTTGGACGCTGGCGACAGTGCGAGGCCAAGGTTTACCAGCCTGAACCTTCGCTGGCAAGGCCTTGATGGCAGAAACGGCTGCGTCACGATTGGCGAAGTTGCCGTAGGTGATCACGTAGAGAGGCTTGCCGTTGAGCACTTTCTTGAAATAACGGTACTCGCCGCCCTGCTCCTTGACGAAGTTTTGCGCGGTCGCTTCGGAGCTGGTGCCTAGGATCTGCACCACGTAGTTGCCGGTCGGCTGACCGGCGTACCAGTTGCCACCGGCAGCCTTGGCAACGGTAACCGGCTTCTCGGCAGATTTCGCTGCTGCAACCGGTTTGGCTGGCGCAGGAGCCGGTTTCGCCGCTGGCGCTGCTGGTGCAGGCTTGGCGGAAGCGATCTGCGTTGGCGCAGGGGTCGGTTTGGCGGCTGGCAGCGGCACCGGCGTCGGTGCAGGACCGGCCGGCACTCCCACTGGTGGCGCCGAAGTGGTCACGGTTGGCGGCGTGGCGCTGGAGCCTTCGACCGGCACGCCGTCGTCGCCTTCGGTGATACCACCGGCAGCTTCGGCCAGCGGGCCGCGCATGACCGGTTGCGAGTTGCCGACCAGCGGCAACGGCATCGGCTGCGTGTTACCGGCGAATTCGACGGATGGATTTCCACCATTGGCGCCTTGGCCCAATGGCAGCTGTGCCTGTTCATTGGCCGGAGCACCGGTGGTCGGCGCCTTACTGCGGCCCGGCATCAACCAGGCGGCGGCGACCGCGACCACGACGACGGCGGAAATCGCCAATACGTGTTTCTTCGGCATGTTGAACCCCATACTTGGACGCTTCACCGCAGAGCGGCTGGCAATCATGACTTCGATCAGTGCATCGCGAGCTACCTGGTTGATATTGCCAGGCCAACCCTCGGCGCTTTCGTGAATATCAGAGATCTGATCCGCAGTGAAAAGTTCGACACCGCGGCCGGCACCTTCGAGCCGCTGGTCGAGATACTCGCGGGTCTCTTCTTCGGTGTACGGCTGCAATTCGATGACGTGGAAGCGCTCTTCCTCAAGGTGCAAAGCCTCGAGCTGAGCGATCAGCGACGACTCACCGAACAGGAACACGTGCGGGCGACCTTCCGGCGCACCGGCACCCAGCGCCATCAACGCTTCGAGCGCGGATTCATCGAGCTGCTCGGCGTCATCTACCAGCAAGTAGACTTCCTGACCGGTCAGCGCCAGCTGCACGACTTGCGCCAGAATCGCGCCGACGTCGGCCTGCGCCACGTCCAGCGCCTGAGCGACCTGACGCAACACGCCAGCGGCATCACCGGCGCCACGGGCGGAAACCACCACGCTCTGCACAGATTGCTTGTTAGTGCTAGCCACCAACGCTTGACGCAGCAGGGTCTTGCCGCTGCCTTGCGGGCCGGTGACCACCAGCAGCAACTGACTGTAACGCGCCAGATGATGCAGTTGACCCAGAACCGGTTTGCGCTGGGCCGGGAAAAATTTGAAGCCCGGCACGCGCGGCGCGAACGGGTCGTGACTTAACTGAAAATGGCCGAGGAACGCCTCGTCGGCATGCAAACTAGTCATCGGAATCTTATTAACCTTTAAGCTGAGCCAGGGCGCGGTAATCCGCTCCCAGCGTGGCCTGTAGAACCTCTTTCGGATAATCGGCGGTCACCACCGCTTCGCCCATCCGGCGCAGCAGCACCAGGCGCAGACGACCGTCGATCACTTTTTTATCAATTGCCATGTGTTCGAGAAAATCGGCTTCGGTCATTTCTTCTGGCGGAATCACCGGCAGGCCGGCGCGCTGGAACAGACGGATGCCGCGATCACGCTCCGCTTCACTGATCCAGCCCAGACGCGCGGACATTTCCAGCGCCATCACGGTGCCAGCCGCGACCGCCTCACCATGCAGCCAGACACCATAGCCCATGTGGGTCTCGATGGCGTGGCCGAAGGTGTGGCCGAGGTTGAGCGTGGCGCGCACGCCGGTTTCTTTTTCGTCGGCGCCAACCACCAAAGCCTTGGCTGCGCAGGAGCGCTCGATGGCATAGGTCAGGGCCTTCTGATCCAGCGCGCGCAGGGCATCGACGTTGTCTTCGAGCCAGGTCAGGAACGGCTCGTCGCAGATCAGACCGTACTTGATGACTTCCGCCAGGCCCGCCGACAGCTCGCGCTCTGGCAGGGTTTTCAGGGACGCGGTATCGATCAGCACCACGTTCGGCTGATAGAACGCGCCGACCATGTTTTTGCCAAGCGGATGGTTGATGCCGGTCTTGCCGCCCACCGACGAATCGACTTGGGACAACAACGTAGTGGGAATCTGGATGAAATCGACACCGCGCTGATAGCAGGCAGCGGCGAAGCCGGCCATGTCGCCGATGACACCGCCGCCGAGGGCGATAACGGTGGTGCGGCGATCATGCCGAGCAGTCAGCAGACCGTCGAAAATCAGTTGCAGGGTTTCCCAGTTCTTGAAGGCTTCGCCATCGGGCAACACCACGGAGATCACCGAGAACTGCGTCAGGCTGCGGGTCAGACGTTCAAGATAGAGCGGCGCAACGGTCTCGTTGGAGATGATTGCCACCTGCCGCCCATGGATATGCGGAGCCAGCAGCTCAGGCTGATCCAACAAACCTTCGCCAATATGAATCGGGTAGCTGCGCTCGCCTAGATCGACCTTGAGTGTCTGCATGTGTCCCCACAGTGAAGATGGAAGCAGGCGTCCTGCCCTGAATTATTGGTTATCGGCGGCCTGTAGCGGGTATGACGCCGCTCGCACGCCATCCGCCACAACCTCGACGGGCTGTGACAGGCCGCCGAGGATAGCGCATTTCGAGCGATGCTTTAACGGGGAGGAAGCTGCGCCAGACGATCGAGAATGTCGAGCACCACCATGCGTGGCGGCCGTTCGTCGGTTTCCACCACCAGATCGGCGATCTCCCGATAAAGCGGATCGCGGATCGCCAGCAGGTCACGCAGGGTTTTTTCTGGATTGGCTGTGCGCAGCAACGGCCGATTGCGGTCGCGCGACGTGCGGCCGACCTGCTGTTCGACAGAGGCGTGCAGGTACACCACTCGCCCGCCCTCATGGAGGGCCTTGCGATTGGCATCACGCATGACGGCGCCGCCGCCAGTCGCCAGCACCACGCCATCGAACCCGCACAGTTCGGCGATCATCGCCTGCTCACGGTCACGAAAGCCCGGTTCGCCTTCTTTATCGAAGATCCACGGGATATTGGCGCCCGTGCGCAGTTCAATTTCCTTGTCGGAATCTTTGAACGGCAGGCGCAGCTCTTTGGCCAGCAGCCGGCCGATGGTGCTTTTTCCAGCGCCCATCGGTCCTACAAGAATCAAATTTCGCACAGAATCAATGACTCACAGCAATCGCCTGGTTATTCATGATACGCGGAGTGAGAAATACCAGCAGCTCGGATTTTTTCTCCGAAACCACATCACGCCGGAAAAGGCGGCCAAGATACGGCACATCGCCAAGAAATGGCACCTTATCTACGACCTTGCTTTGAGTATTTGAGAAAACACCACCAATCACGATGGTTTCGCCGTCGTTGACCAGGACCTTGGCATTGACCTCGTTTTTCTTGATCGGCGGCACATCCTGCACTTTGTTCAGGTAGTCCGGCTCATCCTTGGTGACCTTGACCTCCATGATGATGCGGTTGTCCGGGGTGATTTGCGGCGTCACTTCCAGCGACAACGAAGCTTCCTTGAACGACACGGAGGTAGCGCCGCTGGAGCTGGCTTCCTGATACGGAATCTCGGTGCCTTTGAGGATCTTCGCAGTTTCCTTGTCGGAGGTGACGACCTTGGGCTGCGAGACGATTTCGCCGTTGCCGGTCTTCTCCATGGCCGTCAGTTCAAGATCAAGCAAAACGTTGTCGGTGATGAAAGCAATGCCGATCCCCGAGGTATTGCCGACCGTGCCCATGTCGACGAAGGGCGAGTTAGTGCTGGTGCTGCCCGGCGTGCCAATGGTTGTCGATGAGCCGTTGCTGACTCCGGAGGTGTTCCAGTTGCCCTTGTTCTGCACCGAACCACCCCAGCGCACGCCCAGACTCTTGTCGTAATCGACGTTGGCCTCGACGATGCGCGCCTCGATCATCACTTGGCGCACCGGAATATCCAGTTGCGCCACGATTCGCCGCAGCTCATCGAGGCGATCCTGGGTCTGGTAGGCAATGATGTTGTTGGTCCGCTCATCCACCGTGATCGAACCACGCTCGTCGATTTTCGCCTCGGCGCTGGTCACTGACTGGAACAGTTTGGCGATATCTGCCGCTTTGGCGTAATTCACTTGCAGCAGCTCACGGCGCAGCGGCGCCAGTTCGGCAATCTGCTTCTGCGATTCCAGTTCCTGGCGTTCGCGGGCGGCAATCTCGTCGGCCGGCGCCACCAGCAGCACGTTACCGATCTTGCGTTTATCCAGGCCTTTGGTTTTCAGCACCAGATCCAGCGCCTGATCCCATGGCACGTTTTGCAGACGCAGAGTAATGCCGCCCTGCACCGTGTCGCTGGCCACCAGATTGAGGTTGGTGAAGTCGGCGATCAGTTGCAGCACCGAACGCACGTCGATGTCCTGGAAATTCAGCGAAAGCTTTTCACCGACGTAGGCGTTACGGTCGGCGTTGCGTTTTTGCAGATCGTCGAGCGTCATCGGCCGGATACTGACGGTCAGCTTGTTGTCGGTCTGGAAGGTGGAATATTCGAAAGTGCCGCTCGGCTCGACAGTAATCACCGTGCGATCACCGCTCACACCGGCATTGACGAACTGCACCGGCGTGGCGAAATCCTTGACGTCGAGGCGCACCCGCAGTTTTTCCGGCAACTGCGTACGGGCAAAGCCGAGGATGATCTTGCCGTCATGCTCCTGGATATCCGGGGCGATGGTCGGGTCAGACAGATCAATGACGACATTGCCTTCACCCGCCGTACCACGCTGAAAGTCGACGCCGCGAATGGCGCGGTTTTTCGCCACGAACGTCTTCGCTGGCGCCACTGCCGCCGCCGTCGCGCGCGGTGCTACAGCGGCGGTGCGCGGTGCGGCTGTCGGAGCGCCCTGCCCGACCACGACGAACAGATTATTGCCCTCGACCCTCGTGCTGTACGGCGCCAGTTGGGTGAGACTGACGATCAGCCGCGTGCGGTCCTTGGCTTCGACCACCGTCGCCGTGCGCGCATTGCCGCTGCCCAGATCGACATTCTTGCTGGCCAACTGGCTGGCAACACCCGGCAAATCGAGGGCGATCCGCGCGGGCGAGTCGGTGGTGTAGCCCTTTGGCACCGGCGGTGGACTGTCGAATGCCAGCTTCAGCTCGACGCGGTCGCCGGGCAATGCCGCGACATCCAGCGTCCGCAGATTGGCCGCGTGAACCATCGGCGACAACAGCGCTATCCATAGCGAAAAACCGAGGGTGGAGAAAATCCTGTTCATTATTCGACTTCCACTATGAGTGCTCTTTCAAAGGAATGGTGCGCGGACGCTCCAGCCAGGCGCCTTCGCCGTCGGGAACGATTTCGACCACATCGACCTGCGTGGCGCTGATGGCGACGATGCGACCGTCGTTGCGCCCCAGGTAGTCGCCCACTTTCAGGCGATGCACCCCGCCCGCCCCGCGCAACAGCGCGAAGGAGCCGGTGGCATTGGCAATCGTGCCGACCATCTCGAACTGCTCGATGTTGAAACCTTCGAGGTATTGCTTGACCCGGTTGAGGTCCGGTTTGACGTTGCGTGAACCGTGCTGCCGGCCGGCCAGATCGACGCGCCCCTGGCGTGAAAACGGGCTGCGCAGGTTCGCGGCGCTGTAGGTGAATGTGGGGTAAGACCGGAATGTCGGGGTGGGTTCAATCTTGCCGGCCGGGCGCAGACGGACTTCGTTCAGATAGGCATCGAGGTCGCTGAAGTCGCTACTCCCACCACAACCGCTCAGCGCCAACAAGGTCATCGACAAGGCGAAATAACGGATCGGGGTCATTTTTGCAGCCCCTTGTCGTTATAGCGGTAAGTCTTGGCGAGGATGCTCATGCGCAGTTTCGGCCCGCCCTCGGGGTTGGCCGGCGCCAGTTCGAAGTCATGCAGGGTGACGATGCGCGGCAGCCCGGCGACGCCGCTGACGAACGTCGCAAGATCGTGATAGGCCCCGGTGACGGTGATCTGGATCGGCAGCTCGATGTAAAACTGCTGGGTGACTTCCGGCAGCAGTTTGATTTCTTCAAACTCCAGGCCGCTGCCGAGACCGGTGCGCGTGATGTCTTCGAGCAGCCCCGGCACCTCGGTATCGCTGGGCAACTGCCGCAACAACACGCCGAAAGAGTTTTCCATCTCCTTCATCTGCTGGGTGTACAGCTCGAGATTGGCCGACAGATGCGCTTTGCTGGCGAACTGCTCCTTCAGCGTGGTTTCTTCTTCGCGCTTGGCCTCCAGCTGGTTTTCCATGTCGCTGATGAAAAAGTTATAGCCAAGGCCCAATACCAGCACCATCAACAGCGCCCCGGCGATGGCCTTGACGGCGGCCGGCCAGGATCCGATGTTGCTGGAGTCGAGATCGTTGAAATCGATATTGCGCAGGCTATCCAGCCATTCGGACGGTTTCATTGGTCGTCCTCCAGGCTTTTTGGCTGCGTCTGACGAACGGTCAACTGAAAGGTGTTGGATTGCTCCACCTGATCGGCCGAGGTCGCTTTCACCTCGTTGAGGCTCGGCGCATCGAACCAGTCGGAAGCATCGAGATTGCGCATCAGCTCGGAAACGCGGTTGTTCGACTCCGCCGCACCACTGATGGAAAGGGTTTTACCGACCATTTTCACCTGGGTGAAATACACCCCGTCAGGCAGCGTGCGCGCCAGTTGATCGAAGATCCGCCCGCTGATCTGCCGGTTACCCTGCAAGTCCTGGATGATGCGCATGCGTTCGACCAGTTGCTGGCGGCGCGCCTTGAGATCGCTGATCTGCTTGATCCGCTCATCGACCACGGCGATCTGCTTGCCAATGTAATCGTTGCGCGCCATTTGCTGATCAATCGCCGCGCTGATGATCTGATCGGCAATGAATACCGCGCCTACCGACCCGACGACCACGCCGATCAGCGCCAGCAGAAAGCGTTTGCGGCGTTCTTCACGGCGCTCTTCGCGCCACGGCAGAAGGTTGATCCGCGCCATCAGTCGAAACTCCTGAGCGCGAGCCCGCAGGCAATCATCAGGGCTGGCGCATCGCTGGCCAGTGCCCCGGCGTTGACCTTGCTGCTCAGGGCCATGTCGGCAAACGGATTAGCCACTTGGGTCGGGGTGTTCAGGCGCTGTTCGATCAACCGATCGAGCCCCGGCACCGACGCCGTGCCACCGGCCAGCAAAATGTGATCGACCGCGTTGTACTGGCCGGAAGCGAAGAAGAACTGCAGTGAACGGGATACCTGCTGCACCAGCGCCTCGCGAAACGGCTGCAAGACCTCGCTGACGTAATCCTCGGGCAAGCCACCCTGCTTTTTTGCCAGCCCGGCCTGCTCGACGGTCAGGCCATAACGCCGCTGGATTTCCTCGGTCAGTTGCCGACCGCCGAACAGTTGCTCGCGGGTGTAGATGATCTTGCCGTTGTGCAGGACGCTGAGGGTGGTCATGGTCGCGCCGATGTCGACCACCGCCACGGTTAAGCGCTCTTGCGAGGCGGCCAGTTGTGTGGCGAGCAGACCGAACGAGCGCTCCAGCGCATAGGCCTCGACATCGACCACTCGCGCAGTCAGGCCGGCGAGGGCGAGCGCCGCTTCGCGGACTTCGACGTTTTCCTTGCGACAGGCGGCCAGCAACACGCTGACCCGTTCCGGGTTGCGCGGCGACATGCCCTGGACTTCGAAGTCGATCGCGACCTCGTCGAGCGGATAGGGAATGTACTGGTCAGCTTCGATCTTCAGCTGGTTTTCCAGCTCGTCGTCGGAAAGTCCGGCGTCCATTTCGATGATCTTGGTGATCACCGCAGAACCGGCCACCGCCACCGCCACGCTCCTGAGCCCGGTGCGCGCCTTGACCAGCACGCGGGTCAGGGCCTGACCGACGCCTTCGAGTTCGGCGATGTTTTTTTCGACCACGGCATTCGCCGGCAAAGGCTCTACCGCGTAGGCCTCGACGCGGTAGCGATCACCCTGACGGCTCAGTTCCAGCAGCTTCACTGACGTGGAGCTGATGTCGATCCCCAGTAACGTATTGGTCTTTTTATTGAAGAGTCCCAGCACTACCAATTCCCTATGACTTTCCGTGAGTTACGGACTCTGTAATACGCATTGCGTTCCTTCACTCCGTCTTGACAGAAGCGCAAATGACGCCCCCAGCAGAAAAGTGCTTATAATGCCCAGCGTTTTTTTCCGCTTTTTACTGCCAGCGCGGGTCGTTCTGTGTGTAGCCGGAACCCCGTCGCCAAATTCATTCTTTGCCCTGGATGTCCAAAAGCCTTGATTCGTCTGCTGAAATTTTTCGGTTGGTCCATCGTCGCCGTTTTCTGCGGACTGCTTTTAGGTCTCAGCGGCGCGTTTCTTTACCTTAGTCCGGGTTTGCCGTCTGTGGAGGCGCTGAGAAGCATTCAGTTGCAGATTCCCCTGCGCGTCTACTCCAGCGACAACAAGTTGATCGCAGAATTTGGCGAAATGCGCCGTACGCCGATCCGTTTCGCCGACATTCCCCCCAACTTCATTAATGCGTTACTAAGTGCTGAAGACGACAATTTCGCCAACCACTATGGCGTTGATCCGAGCAGCCTGATGCGCGCCGCGACCCAATTGGTCAAAAGCGGGCACATTCAGTCCGGCGGCAGCACCATCACCATGCAGGTAGCGAAGAACTTCTTCCTGACCAGCGAACGCAGCTTCTCGCGTAAAACCACCGAAATTCTTCTGGCCCTGCAGATCGAACGGCAACTGACCAAGGACGAGATCCTTGAGCTGTACGTGAACAAGATCTATCTGGGCAACCGCGCCTACGGCATCGAGGCGGCGGCGCAGGTGTATTACGGCAAGTCGATCCGTGACATCAGCCTGGCGCAGATGGCGATGATCGCCGGCCTGCCGAAAGCACCCTCGCGCTTCAACCCGCTGGCCAACCCGGCGCGCAGCAAAGAGCGCCGCGACTGGATCCTCGGGCGCATGTACAAACTCGGCAAGATCAGCGAGCCGGACTACACCGCCGCGATCAACGAGCCGCTGAATGCCAGCTATCACGTGCCGACCCCGGAAGTGAATGCGCCATACATCGCCGAAATGGCCCGTGCCGAAATGGTCGGTCGTTATGGCAGCGACGCCTACACCGAGGGTTTCCGCGTCACCACTACAGTGCCAAGCAACCTGCAGGAAATGGCCAACACCGCGCTGCACGAAGGTTTGATGACCTACGACCAGCGTCACGGCTACCGCGGCCCTGAATCGCGCCTGCCGGGCAAGACCCGCGAAGCCTGGGCCAGCGAGCTGACCAAACAACGCACCATCAGCAGCCTCGAACCGGCCATCGTCACTCAGGTCGACAAAAACGGCCTGCAAGTGCTGACCCGCACCGGCGAAGAGCACGTCGCCTGGGACACCATGAAATGGGCGCGTCCATTCCTCAACACCAACAGCATGGGCGCCAACCCGCGTCAGCCGTCGGATGTTGCGCAAGTCGGCGATCTGGTTCGCGTGCAGCGCCAGAAAGACAATTCGCTGAAATTCAGCCAGATTCCACAGGCGCAGGGCGCACTGGTGTCGCTGGACCCGCAGAACGGGGCGATTCGCTCGCTGGTCGGTGGTTTCGCCTTCGAGCAAAGTAACTACAACCGCGCCATGCAGGCCAAGCGTCAGCCGGGCTCGAGCTTCAAGCCGTTCGTCTACAGCGCCGCGCTGGATAACGGCTACACCGCCGCGACCCTGGTCAACGATGCGCCGATCGTGTTCGTCGACGAGTATCTGGACAAGGTCTGGCGTCCGAAGAACGATACCAACACCTTCCTCGGCCCGATCCGTCTGCGTGAAGCACTGTACAAGTCGCGCAACCTCGTTTCGATCCGCTTGTTGCAGGCGATGGGCGTAGGCAAGACCATCGACTACATCACCCGCTTCGGCTTCAACAAGCAGGACCTGCCGCCTAACCTCTCGCTGGCATTGGGTACTGCGACGCTGACGCCGATGGAGATCGCCACCGGTTGGAGCACGTTCGCCAACGGCGGCTACAAGATCACCCCGTACATCATCGACAAGATCGAAAGCCGCAACGGTGACACGCTGTTCGTCGCCAATCCGCCGACCGTGCCTCAGGGCGGTTCGGCGACGGACGGTATCGCCGCGCCGGACGCGCAGTCGTTCACGGTCAATGCCGCGCCGGTTCCGGGCGAAGCGCCGGGCAACGCGGCAGTGCCACAAGCACCGGCCGTGGCTGAGCGAATCGTCGATGGCCGCACCACGTACATCCTCAACAGCATGCTGCAGGACGTGATCAAGCTCGGCACCGGTCGTCGCGCACTGGCCATGGGCCGTAGCGACATCGCCGGCAAAACCGGTACCACCAACGAATCGAAAGATGCCTGGTTCTCCGGTTACAACGCCGATTACGTGACCACGGTCTGGACCGGTTTCGATCAGCCGGAAAGCCTCGGTCGCCGCGAGTTCGGTGGCACTGTGGCGCTGCCGATCTGGATGAACTACATGTCCGCCGCACTCAAGGACAAGCCGCCGCATGTTCAGCCTGAGCCGGAAGGTTTGCTGAGCCTGCGCGTGGACCCGGTCAGCGGTCGTGCGGCGACGCCGAGCACGCCGGGTGCGTACTTCGAGCTGTTCAAGTCGGAAGACACGCCACCGTCGGTGAACGAGCTGGGCAACGGCACTGCGCCAGGCAGCCCGCTGCCGGCGGATGAGCAGGCGCCGATCGATCTGTTCTGATCCAGCGTCATTGAAAAGCCCCGCCTTCGTGAGAAGTGCGGGGCTTTTTTTATGGCTGAAGATCAAGAGCCCCTCACCCTAGCCCTCTCCCGGAGGGAGAGGGGACTTATTGGGGGATGCTCGGCAGTCGCGCCGACTTGAACGTGCCGTGCCGAATCCATAATCGACGCCACCCTTTCAGGTCGGTGTATGACTCCAGACAACTCGGTCAGTCCCCTCTCCCTCCGGGAGAGGGTTAGGGTGAGGGGCTCTCCAGGCATAAAAAAGCCCCGACTCTCACGAGCCGGGGCTTTCAGTTGAAGCGCTACAACGACTTAGCCGTTGAACACGTCATCCACGCTTTTCAGCGGGTAGTTCTTCGGATACGGCAGGGTGGCCACACCGGTCTCGATTGCCGCTTTGGCCACAGCATCGGAGATCAGGGTGATCAGGCGCTTGTCCATTGGCTTCGGAATGATGTACTCACGACCGAATTCCAGCGGAGCACCGCCGTAGGCATCGCACACGTCCTGTGGCACTGGCAGCTTGGCCAGTTCACGCAGGGCGTTGGCGGCAGCCACTTTCATTTCTTCGTTGATGCGCTTGGCGCGAACGTCCAGGGCACCACGGAAGATGAACGGGAAGCCCAGTACGTTGTTGACCTGGTTCGGGTAGTCCGAACGGCCGGTCGCCATGATCACGTCGCTACGGGTAGCGTGCGCCAGCTCCGGGGAGATTTCCGGATCCGGGTTCGAGCAAGCGAACACGATCGGGTTGGCAGCCATCGACAGCAGGCCTTCTGCGCTCAGCAGGTTCGGACCGGACAGACCGACGAACACGTCAGCGCCTGCCAGTGCGTCAGCCAGGCTGCGCTTCTCGGTAGCGTGGGCGAATACGGCTTTGTACTGGTTCAGGTCGTCACGACCGGAGTGGATCACGCCGGTACGGTCAACCATGAAGATGTTTTCGATGCGCGCGCCCATGCTCACCAGCAATTTCATGCAGGAGATGGCCGCAGCACCAGCGCCCAGGCAGACGATCTTGGCGTCAGCGAGGGTTTTGCCAGCGATTTCCAGGGCGTTGATCATGCCCGCAGCGGTCACGATCGCGGTGCCGTGCTGGTCATCGTGGAATACCGGAATGTCGCACTGCTCGATCAGAGCACGTTCGATTTCAAAGCACTCTGGCGCCTTGATGTCTTCCAGGTTGATACCACCGAAGGTGATGGAGATGCGTTTTACGGTGTCGATGAAGGCTTGCGGGCTTTCGGAGTCGACTTCGATGTCGAATACGTCGATGCCGGCGAAACGCTTGAACAGTACGCCTTTACCTTCCATCACTGGCTTGGAAGCCAATGGGCCGAGGTTGCCCAGGCCGAGAATCGCGGTGCCATCGGAAATGACTGCAACCAGGTTGCCCTTGCCGGTGTATTTGTAGGCCAGTTCAGGATCGCGAGCGATCTCACGCACTGGTTCAGCTACGCCGGGGCTGTAGGCCAGCGACAAGTCGCGAGCGGTAGCAGTGGCCTTGGTGAGCTCGACACTCAGCTTCCCTGGACGAGGATTGGCATGATATTCGAGAGCGGCAGTTTTCAGATCAGACATTTTGGCATTCCGCTTTTTACTGTTGGACAGACTGGTCAGCGAGGATACGCGCCTCGCAAAGTCCCCACAAGACTGAGCGGTCACCCCTGTCAAGCGCCTTGCCCTACGACTTTGGGCCAAGAGCCACGGCGCACAAGGGCTGGACTGTTCACAATCGACAGAAAAAATGTCTACAATTTTTTGTTCAGTGGGTGCTTTGCAACATCGCAGGATCTGTCAGCGGAAGCAGCCAACATGGCTGACCCGGTTTCACGCCGCCGCGTCGCGAGCGATCGACAATCCAGCCGCGCGCCTCGATCTGCTGGCCCTTCAGCGCCTGCAAGCGGGCATTGTCGAATTGTCCGACCAGATTGGGTGCAACGCGCAATACAAGCGCACCCTGCAACTCGATCCAGATTCCCCCGCGATTGCGCTGAACCTTGCTCACACGCCCACTTATAACGGCGAAACCCGAGCGCTGGATCTGCTCCGCTTTCAGTACAGGCGATTTCCGCCAGAGGCCCAGACCGGCCCGTCGCGCAGTGCTTTCGGCGGCTTGCTGGCAGGTGGCAAGATCGACATTCGGTGCCACCGCGACCTGGAATCCCAGGCCATCGGCGAGCATTTGCGCTTCGAAATTGGCACCGCTGACACTGTAAATATGCGCGAGCGTACGCCCGTAATGGTCTTTGGCCTGCTTACCCAGGCGCAAACCGACCCGGCCACCGCTGTCATCCACCAGGCTTTGCAGGCGTTGGCGCGCCGCCAGCGCAAACGGTTCGTCGCTGCGGCCCTGCTTGCCCAGTTCAGGGGTGTTGAGGCCGATCATCCGCACGCTGCGGCCATCGCTCAGGCGCAGGGTGTCGCCATCGACCACGCGCTGCACCGTGACGCGGGTCAATCCGGCGGGCGCCGGGCAAAAGGCCTGCGCGCCGGACAGCCAAATCGCGGACACAAAAAAGGCGCCCGCTAGGGACGCCTTTTTCAGCAACGAGGAAAAGCCCACCGGGCCCTTCAACCTTACTCTGCAGCAGCAGGTTTCTTGCCGAAAGCACCGAAACGGTCTGCGAACTTCTGAACGCGACCACCGGTGTCCAGAGTCTTCTGCTTACCGGTGTAGAACGGGTGGCATTCGTTGCACACGTCGATTGGCAGAGCTTTGCCGAAAGTCGAACGGGTTTCGAACTTGTTGCCACAGCTGCAGGTAACAGCGATGACTGGGTAATTCGGGTGGATTTCAGCTTTCATGGTGTCTTCCTCAGCTAGCGTGCCGCCATCCAACACTATTGTTGAATACCGCACGTAATTAGGCCGCGGATTCTACCAGACCTTTTCAATCACGCAAGCTGTCACCGAGACCGACCGTCTGCTAGGCTCCCGCCACTGAGCGCACTCCCCCTGTGGGAGCGGGCTTGCTCGCGAATGCGCTGTGCCAGTTAATGATTTAGTGCCTGACACAGCGCATTCGCGAGCAAGCCCGCTCCCACAATTGATCTGCGCCCAGCCCTTCTTTTGTGTTGATAGAGATCCCCCCGCGTGCCCGACGCCATTCTGCGCCTCGCTTTGCCTTCGCCCCTGCGCCGCCTGTTCGACTATCGAGCGCCGGCCGGCGTGCTGCGCGAGCAATTGCAGCCGGGCATGCGCCTGCGGGTGCCGTTCGGTCGACGCGAGATGATCGGAATTCTGGTCGAGGTCACCGACACCAGCGAAGTGCCGGTGGAAAAACTCAAACCGGCGCTGGCCCTGCTCGATGCCACGCCGCCGCTGCCACCGGCGCTGTTCAAGCTGTGCCTGTGGACCTCGCAGTATTATCAGCACAGCCTCGGCGACACCTTGAGCTGGGCGCTGCCGGTGTTGTTGCGCCAGGGCGAGCTGGCTGAAGCGCGGCAGGAACGCTTCTGGTCGATCACCCCCGGCGCCAGCCTTGATGATCCGCGCGTTGCCCGCGCGCCGCGCCAGCGTGAAGCGCTGGCAACGCTAGCCCAGCACCCGCACGGCGTCGCCCATCAGTTGCTGAGCAAACTGATGCTGAGCAAGGACAGCCTTGATCTGCTACTGGCAAAGAATCTGGTGCAGGTGGAAATCCGCCGCCACGCACCGGGCGTGCGTCACGAACACTGGTTGGCACAGCCGGAATTGCCGCTCAACGCCGAGCAACGCGCCGCCTACGAAGCGATCCGCGCCGGTTTCGACAGTTATCACGCCTTCCTGCTGGCCGGCGTCACTGGCAGCGGCAAGACCGAAGTCTATTTGCAGCTGATCCGCGAAACCCTCGAAGCCGGCAAGCAGGCGCTGGTGCTGATTCCGGAGATCAACCTCGGCCCGCAAACGCTGGCGCGCTTCGAGCAGCGCTTCAACGCGCGTATCGCCTTGCTGCACTCGGCAGTCAATGACCGCGAACGCCTCGACGCGTGGCTCGCTGCCCGTGATGGCGAGGCCGACATTATTATCGGCACTCGCTCGGCGCTGTTTACGCCGATGAAAAACCCCGGGCTGATCATCATCGACGAAGAGCACGACGGCTCTTATAAGCAGCAGGAAGGTTTGCGTTACCACGCTCGCGACCTCGCGCTGGTGCGCGCACGGCAGGAAAACATCCCGATCGTCCTCGGTTCCGCCACGCCGTCGCTGGAAAGCCTGCACAACGCCTACACCGGACGCTATGGCCTGCTGCGCCTGAATGAACGCGCTGGCGGCGCCAAGCAACCGCGCTTCTTGCGCCTGGATGTAAAAAGCCGTCCGCTGGACAGCGGTATTTCCGGACCGATGCAACAAGCCATCGGCCAGACGCTCGCCAATGGCCAGCAGGTGCTGGTGTTCCTCAACCGTCGCGGCTTTGCGCCGACGCTGCTGTGCCACGATTGCGGCTGGATGTCCGAGTGCTCGCGTTGCGATGCGCGGATGACCGTGCACCAGCGTCATGGTGAGTTGCGCTGCCACCACTGCGGCTATGTCGAACGCACGCCGCGCCAGTGTCCGAAGTGCAACAAGGTCGATCTGCGGCCCGTCGGCGCCGGCACCGAGCGCGCCGAAGAACGTTTGGCGATTCTGTTCCCGGACTATCCAGTGCTGCGCGTCGACCGCGACAGCACGTCGCGCAAAGACGCGATGAATCAGCTGTTCGCAACGATTCAGAAAGGTCAGCCGTGCATTCTGGTCGGCACGCAAATGTTGGCCAAAGGGCACCACTTTCCACGAGTGACACTGGTGTCGATCCTTGATGCCGATGGCGGTTTGTTCTCCGGCGACTTCCGCGCCAGCGAGCGCATGGCGCAGTTGATCGTGCAGGTCGCCGGACGTGCCGGGCGAGCGGAAGAGCCGGGCAAGGTGATCATTCAGACCCACCTGGCTGACCATCCTTTGCTGGTGCAACTGACCGAGCAGGGTTACTTCGCTTTTGCCGAACAGGCTTTGAGCGAGCGCCGGGCTGCCGGGCTGCCGCCGTTCGCGCACCTGGCGCTGTTGCGCGCCGAAGCGCACAAGCCGGGACAGGCTGAAGGGTTTCTTGATGAAGCGTGCAGCGAGGCCGAGCGTTTGCTGGCTGAGCAGAATCTGAGCGGGATCGAGTTGCTCGGGCCGGTGCCGGCGCCGATGGAGCGACGCGCCGGACGTTATCGCGCGCAGTTGTTGTTGCAGGCGAACGCGCGGGCACCGCTGCATCGGTTGCTGGCCAGTTGGTTGCTGGTGCTGGAGCAGATGCCGAGCGGGCGGGCAGTGCGCTGGTCCCTGGATGTCGATCCCGTCGATTTGTATTGAAGATCAAAAGATCGCAGCCTGCGGCAGCTCCTACAGGAAAACCCAGATCCCCGTGTAGGAGCTGCCGCAGGCTGCGATCTTTTGCTTTTAATGTCACCACATATCCATAACCTGCCTGCTAAGGTTGGCAAGCCCGTCTTCGCAACGGATAATGCCCAGTTTTTCCACCCGCGCACCGATGCGCCCGCCGCGCTTGCGGTCGAAAGAGAAGACCATGAAAGACACCATTCGCCAGCTGATCCAACAAGCCATCACCCAACTCGTCAACGAAGGTGTGTTGCCTGAAGGCCTGACGCCGGCGATCCAGGTGGAGAACGCCCGTGACAAGACCCACGGCGACTTCGCCAGCAACATCGCGATGATGCTGGCCAAGCCTGCGGGCATGAAACCGCGCGATCTGGCGGAAAAAATCATCGCCGCGCTGCCGGCCGACGAGAACGTCACCAAGGCCGAAATCGCTGGCCCGGGCTTCATCAACTTCTTCCAGAACACCCAGGCGCTGGCCAATCGCCTCGAAGCTGCTTTGGCTGACGAGCGCATTGGCGTGCGCAAGGCTGGTCCTGTACAGCGCACCGTGGTCGATTTGTCGGCACCGAACTTGGCTAAAGAGATGCATGTTGGTCATTTGCGCTCGACTATCATCGGCGACGGCGTGGCGCGCGTACTTGAATTCCTCGGCGACGAAGTGATCCGTCAGAACCACGTGGGCGACTGGGGCACCCAGTTCGGCATGCTGATGGCAATGCTGGAAGATCATCCAGACATGCTCAAAAGCGCACTGTCGGATCTGGAAGAATTCTACCGCGCCGCGAAAAAACGTTTCGACGAAGATCCATTGTTTGCCGACCGCGCCAGGAAGCTGGTAGTCGATCTACAAGCAGGAGATGAAGAGTGCATCAAGGCATGGAAAGGCTTTACCCACATTTCCCTGTCTCACTGCCAGGACATCTACGAAAAGCTCAACGTTAAACTGACCATGGCCGACGTGATGGGCGAAAGCGCCTACAACGACGACCTGATCAACGTGGTCAACGACCTGAAAGCGGCGGGCATGCTGGTCGAAAGTAACGGCGCGCAGTGTGTGTTCCTTGACGAGTTCAAGAATGCTGACGGCGACCCGCTGCCGGTGATCATCGTCAAGGCTGATGGAGGCTACCTTTACGCCACCACCGACCTGGCCGCCGTTCGCTACCGCAGTGGCAAGCTGAAAGCCGATCGCGCGCTGTACTTCGTCGACCAGCGTCAGGCCCTGCACTTCCAGCAAGTGTTCGCTGTGGCGCGCAAGGCCGGTTTCGTCACCCATCCGATGGAAATGGAGCACATGGGCTTCGGCACCATGAACGGCGCCGATGGCCGTCCCTTCAAAACCCGTGATGGCGGCACCGTGAAACTCGTTGACCTGCTGATCGAAGCAGAAGATCGGGCGTTCAAACTGGTACAAGAAAAGAACCCGGAATTACCGGTCGAAACTCTGCACGAAATCGCGAAAGTCGTCGGTATCGACTCCGTGAAATACGCCGACTTGTCCAAGCATCGCACCAGCGACTACAGCTTCAACTTCGACCTGATGCTGAACTTCGAAGGCAACACCGCGCCATACCTGCTGTACGCCTACACCCGCGCTGCCGGCGTATTCCGCAAACTGGACAAAGACTTCAGCGAGGTCCAGGGCCACATTGTCCTCGAAGCCGAGCTGGAACAGGATCTGGGCACCAAACTGGCACAATTCGGTGAAGTGCTGAACGGCGTCGCGGAAAAAGGCACTCCGCATATTCTGTGCACTTATCTCTACGATCTGGCCAGCCTGTTCTCCAGCTTTTATGAGAACTGCCCGATCCTGAAAGCTGAAACACCAGAACAGATGCAAAGCCGTCTGCGCCTGACCGAGTTGACGCGTCGTACCCTTAAACAAGGCCTGGAGCTGCTGGGCCTGAAAGTCCTGGAGCAAATGTAAGTTGGCTGCCAAGAAAAAACCTGCACCCAAGCGTGGCGCCAGCCGTTACCAAGCTCCTGCGAAGCAACCGATTCCGGGTTGGCTGTGGATGGCCATCGGCCTGACCGTCGGCGCGTTTATCGTGTTCCTGATGAAACTGGAGCCGGGCAAGGGCAGCGACACGGTCAAGCGCGAGAAGGTCGAACAGGCGCAGCAGCAGAAAGCGACGAAAATCGCCGAGGCCAACAAGACCCCGCCGAGCCCGACGCAACCGGTGAAGCCGAAGTACGATTTCTACACCCTGCTGCCGGAATCGGAAGTGATCGTGCCGCCGGACGCCGTGCCGGAGAAGACCCTGCCGACGCCACAGGTGCCAACCACGCCGGTAACGCCAGCGGAAGCGGCGAAGATCGACACAGCGCGCGCTCAGGCCGCGCTGGCCGGGATTACGCCACCGCCAGCACCACCCGTGAGCAAAGCCGCGCCGGTGACCAAGTTCTTCTTGCAGGCCGGTTCGTTCCGCAAGGAGACCGATGCCGACAAGGTGCGCGCGCAGATCATTCTGCTCGGCCAGGCGGTAGCGGTTGAGTCCGGCACGGTCAAGGATGAAACCTGGTACCGCGTATTGGTCGGCCCGTTCAGCAACCGCGAACAACTGACCACCGCACAGAAACAATTGGCGGGCGCCGGCTTTAGCAACCTGTTGTTACAACAACGCCAAAGCCGCTGATCCACCGATGGTGGGCACCTCTTCCTGAGGTTGCCCACAATCCCTGTGGCGAGGGGATTTATCCCCGCTGGGTCGCGAAGCTGCCCTGAAACCAGCAATTACGGTGCATCAGGCACACCGTGAATGCTGGAATAGCGACTGCTTCGCAGCCGGACGGGGATAAATCCCCTCGCCACAGTCATCACCCGCCGTTCGTCCTTCAGCGCCCCTCACGGTTGAAATCCTCTCCAGCACCCCCATATGAATGGGCATAAGGCACTTTCGCCCCGCTGTGTGGAGACTCTTCCCTTGACCACCATCGTTTCAGTCCGCCGTCACGGCAAAGTCGTCATGGGCGGCGACGGCCAGGTTTCTCTCGGCAATACCGTGATGAAAGGCAACGCGAAAAAAGTTCGTCGCCTGTACCACGGCCAGGTCATTGCCGGTTTTGCCGGTGCCACCGCCGACGCCTTTACCCTCTTCGAACGTTTCGAAGGCCAGTTGGAGAAACATCAGGGCCACCTGGTGCGCGCCGCTGTCGAGCTCGCCAAAGAATGGCGCACCGACCGCTCCCTGAGCCGCCTCGAAGCCATGCTCGCGGTCGCCAACAAGGACGCCTCGCTGATCATCACCGGCAACGGTGACGTGGTCGAACCCGAAGATGGCCTGATCGCCATGGGTTCCGGCGGCGGTTACGCGCAGGCTGCGGCCAGTGCCCTGCTGAAAAAGACCGACCTGTCGGCCCGCGAAATCGTCGAAACCGCACTCGGTATCGCCGCCGACATCTGTGTATTCACCAACCACACTCAGACCATTGAGGAGCAGGATCTCGCCGAATAAGCCTGTCCTGGCCACCGCGCCACGGCTTGTTTGTGCTTGAGGACCGCCAACTACTATGTCCATGACTCCCCGCGAAATCGTCCACGAACTCAACCGCCACATCATCGGCCAGGACGATGCCAAGCGCGCCGTCGCGATTGCCCTGCGCAACCGCTGGCGCCGCATGCAGCTGCCTGAAGAGCTGCGCGTTGAAGTGACCCCGAAGAACATCCTGATGATCGGCCCGACCGGTGTCGGTAAAACCGAGATCGCCCGTCGTCTGGCGAAACTGGCCAACGCGCCGTTCATCAAGGTCGAAGCGACCAAGTTCACCGAAGTCGGCTACGTTGGCCGTGACGTCGAATCGATCATCCGTGATTTGGCCGACGCTGCGATCAAGATGCTCCGCGAGCAGGAAATGACCCGCGTACGTCACCGCGCCGAAGACGCCGCCGAAGATCGCATCCTCGACGCGCTGCTGCCGCCGGCGCGCATGGGTTTCAGCAACGAAGAAACGCCAAGCTCCGATTCCAACACCCGTCAGCTGTTCCGCAAGCGTCTGCGCGAAGGTCAGCTGGATGACAAGGAAATCGAGATCGAAGTCGCCGAAGTGTCCGGCATCGAGATCGCCACGCCGCCAGGCATGGAAGAGATGACCAACCAGCTGCAATCGCTGTTTGCCAACATGGGCAAGGGCAAGAAGAAGTCGCGCAAGCTCAAGGTCAAGGAAGCGCTGAAGCTGGTGCGCGACGAAGAAGCCGGGCGTCTGGTCAACGAAGAAGAGCTGAAGGCCAAGGCGCTGGAAGCGGTTGAGCAGCACGGCATCGTGTTCATCGACGAGATCGACAAAGTCGCCAAGCGCGGCAATGTCGGCGGTGCCGATGTCTCCCGTGAAGGCGTACAGCGCGACTTGCTGCCGTTGATCGAAGGCTGCACCGTCAACACCAAACTGGGCATGGTCAAGACTGACCACATCCTGTTCATCGCCTCCGGCGCGTTCCACCTGAGCAAGCCGAGCGATCTGGTGCCTGAGCTGCAAGGTCGTCTGCCGATCCGCGTTGAACTCAAAGCGCTGAGCCCGTCGGACTTCGAACGTATCCTCAGCGAACCGCATGCTTCGCTCACCGAGCAATACTGCGCGCTGCTGAAAACCGAAGGCCTGAACATCCAGTTCCAGCCGGAAGGCATCAAGCGCATTGCCGAGATCGCCTGGCAGGTCAACGAGAAGACCGAGAACATCGGTGCCCGTCGTCTGCACACGCTGCTTGAGCGTCTGCTCGAAGAGGTATCGTTCAGCGCCGGCGATCTGGCCAGCACCCACGATGAGCAGCCGATTCTGATCGACGCCGACTACGTCAACAGCCACCTCGGCGAATTGGCGCAGAACGAAGACCTGTCCCGTTATATCCTGTAGGTCACTTCTCCCTGTAGGAGCTGCCGCAGGCTGCGATCTTTTGACTTTGATTTTTAACAGACAAGATCAAAAGATCGCAGCCTGCGGCAGCTCCTACAGGGTGTTCCTCTAGTCGGATGACCTGCAATGACTACTATCCCTACCGACATCAAACTGCACAAAGCCTCGAAAACCCTGACGCTCACCTACGCGTCCGGCGAGGAATACACCCTGCCCGCCGAATTCCTGCGCGTGCATTCTCCCTCCGCCGAGGTTCAGGGCCACGGCAAACCGATCCTGCAATTCGGCAAGATCAACGTCGGTCTGAGCAAGCTGGAACCGGCCGGTCACTACGCACTGAAACTGACCTTCGACGACGGTCACGACAGCGGCCTGTTCACCTGGGATTATCTCTACGAGCTGGGGCGACGTTATGACGCACTCTGGGCCGATTATCTGGCCGAGGTCAAAGCCGCTGGAAAAACCCGCGACCCGAACGAGTCGATCGTCAAGCTGATGCTCTAGCCCGAGCCTTGCGCTCATTAGAGGGCATTTTCTAAATTCATCTGTTTGAATGCTCCGCTGTGTGGCCGAGGATCGGCCCGCTTGCGAAAAAAATTAAACTCGGGTAACCAATGGAGCTGGCAAGTTCCCTGCAGTGCTCTACGACTGTAAAGCAGCTATGCAGAATTAACGGTCACCCGAGCAGTAGTACCTGGCATTGGCTGTGGAACTGCACAGCAGAAAACCGGGTACTCGTCTCAGGACAATGGAGCGTCGTAGATGAGTAACAAGAATAACGATGACCTGAAGTACCAAGCCTCGGAAAACACCCTGGGGCTTAATCCCGTCGTTGGGCTACGCGGAAAGGATCTGCTGGCCTCTGCTCGTATGGTGCTCAAACAGGCCATCAAACAACCGATCCATAGCGTCAAACACGTCACCCATTTCGGCCTCGAACTGAAGAACGTGCTGTTCGGCAAATCCGAACTGCAACCGGCTGGCGATGACCGTCGCTTCGCCGATCCGGCGTGGAGCCAGAACCCGCTCTACAAACGTTATCTGCAAACCTACCTGGCATGGCGCAAGGAACTCCACTCCTGGATCGATGACAGTAGCCTCTCCCCCAAAGACATCGCGCGCGGTCACTTCGTCATCAATCTGATGACCGAAGCCATGGCGCCGACCAACACTGCCGCCAACCCGGCTGCGGTGAAACGCTTCTTCGAGACCGGCGGCAAAAGCCTGCTCGATGGCCTCTCGCATCTGGCCAAGGATCTGGTGCACAACGGCGGCATGCCGAGCCAGGTCAACATGGGCGCGTTCGAGGTCGGCAAGAGCCTCGGCGTCACCGAAGGTGCGGTGGTGTTTCGCAACGACGTGCTGGAGCTGATCCAGTACAAGCCGATCACCGAGCAAGTCCACGAGCGCCCGTTGCTGGTGGTGCCGCCGCAGATCAACAAGTTCTACGTATTCGATTTGAGCCCGGACAAGAGTCTGGCGCGCTTCTGCCTGCGCAATAATGTGCAGACGTTCATCGTCAGTTGGCGCAACCCGACCAAGGCGCAGCGCGAGTGGGGCCTGTCGACGTACATCGACGCGCTGAAAGAAGCGGTCGACGTGGTCACCGCGATCACCGGCAGCAAAGATGTGAACATGCTCGGCGCCTGCTCCGGTGGCATCACCTGCACCGCCCTGCTCGGCCACTACGCGGCTATCGGCGAGAAGAAGGTCAATGCCCTCACGCTGCTGGTCAGCGTGCTCGACACGACGCTGGACAGCGACGTCGCCCTGTTCGTCGACGAGCAGACCCTGGAGACCGCCAAGCGCCATTCGTACCAGGCCGGTGTGCTCGAAGGCAAAGACATGGCCAAGGTCTTTGCGTGGATGCGCCCCAACGACCTGATCTGGAACTACTGGGTCAACAACTACCTGCTCGGCAACGAGCCGCCGGTGTTCGACATCCTGTTCTGGAACAACGACACCACACGGCTGCCGGCGGCGTTCCACGGCGACCTGATCGAGATGTTCAAAAACAACCCACTGATCCGCCCGAATGCACTGGAAGTGTGCGGCACACCGATCGACCTCAAGCAGGTCACGGCCGACATCTTCTCGCTGGCCGGCACCAACGACCACATCACGCCGTGGAAGTCCTGCTACAAGTCGGCGCAGTTGTTCGGCGGCAAAGTGGAATTCGTGCTGTCGAGCAGCGGGCATATCCAGAGCATCCTCAACCCGCCGGGCAACCCGAAATCGCGTTACATGACCAGCGAAGAAATGGCCGCGAATGCCGATGACTGGCAGGAAAACTCGACCAAGCACACCGATTCCTGGTGGCTGCACTGGCAGACGTGGCAAGCCGAACGTTCGGGCAACCTGAAAAAGGCCCCGCTGAAACTGGGCAACAAGGCACATCCGGCGGGCGAAGCCTCGCCGGGCACTTACGTACACGAGCGGTAATTGACACCACCCCTCCCCTGTAGGAGCTGCCGCAGGCTGCGATCTTTTGACTTTTGATTTTTAAAAAACAAGATCAAAAGATCGCAGCCTTCGGCAGCTCCTACAGGGGGTGTGGTGAATTTAAATCCACAGGGCCTGACGCATGCCGCAACCGTTCATATTCCGTACCGTCGATCTGGATGGGCAGACCATCCGCACGGCGGTACGCCCCGGCAAGCCTCACTTGACGCCCTTGCTGATTTTCAACGGCATCGGCGCCAACCTGGAGCTGGTGTTTCCATTTGTCGCGGCGCTGGACCCGGATCTGGAAGTGATCGCCTTCGACGTCCCCGGTGTCGGCGGCTCCTCGACGCCTAACCGGCCGTATCGCTTTCCCGGCCTGGCCAAGCTGACCTCGCGGATGCTCGATTACCTCGATTACGGTCAGGTCAACGTCATCGGCGTGTCGTGGGGCGGCGCACTCGCGCAGCAGTTCGCCTACGACTACCCCGAACGCTGCAAGAAACTGGTGCTGGCGGCGACTGCGGCCGGTGCGGTGATGGTGCCGGGCAAACCGAAAGTGCTGTGGATGATGGCCAGTCCACGGCGCTACATTCAGCCTTCGCACGTGATCCGCATCGCGCCGCTGATCTATGGCGGCTCGTTCCGTCGCGACCCGACCCTGGCCGCCAGCCACGCGGCGAAAGTACGCTCGGCGGGCAAGCTCGGTTATTACTGGCAGCTGTTTGCCGGCCTCGGCTGGACCAGCATTCACTGGCTGCACAAGATCCATCAGCCGACGCTGGTGCTGGCCGGTGACGACGATCCGCTGATCCCGCTGATCAACATGCGCATGCTCGCCTGGCGCATTCCCAACGCGCAGTTGCACATCATCGATGACGGCCATCTGTTCCTGATCACCCGCGCCGAAGCCGTGGCGCCGATCATCATGAAATTCCTCCAGGAGGAACGTCAGCGCGCGGTGATGCATCCGCATCCGACACCGCAGGGCGGCTAAGCGCTGCGGCAGGCTTTATGCAGGGCTTTACAGAAAGTGCGTGGCAGGACGCCGCGCAGGCAGCAACCGATAACAGCGTCTATGGTGTTCTGGTTCGGTGAATGTGTTTTTGGCCTGAAGACGAAGGAGTGTTGAGTCATGCGCGACAAACCAGCGACGGGCGGAGTGCCCAGCCCCGCCGTGTTCATCAACGCACAGAGTGCGATCACCGGCCTGCGCGGCCGGGACCTGATCTCGACCTTGCGCAGCGTCGCCGCCCATGGTTTGCGCAACCCGATTCATAGCGCAAAACACGCCTTGAAACTCGGCGGCCAACTGGGCCGCGTGCTGCTCGGCGAAACCCTGCACCCGACCAATCCACAGGACAGCCGTTTCGCTGATCCGGCGTGGAGCCTCAACCCGTTTTACCGGCGCAGCCTGCAGGCGTATCTGGCCTGGCAGAAACAGGTCAAAAGCTGGATCGACGACAGCGACATGAACCCGGAAGACCGCGCTCGCGCGCACTTCGCTTTCACCCTGCTCAACGACGCGGTGGCGCCGTCCAACACCCTGCTCAACCCGCTGGCGGTGAAAGAGCTTTTCAACTCTGGCGGCCACAGTCTGGTGCGCGGCCTCAGTCATTTATTCGATGACTTGCTGCACAACGACGGTTTGCCGCGCCAGGTGACCAAACAGGCTTTCGAGGTCGGCAAGACCGTCGCCACCACCACCGGCTCAGTGGTGTTTCGCAACGATTTGCTTGAGCTGATCCAGTACAAGCCAATGAGCGAAAAGCAGTACGCCAAGCCGCTGCTGGTGGTGCCGCCGCAAATCAACAAGTACTACATTTTCGACCTGAGCCCGCATAACAGCTTCGTCCAGTACGCGCTGAAAAACGGTTTGCAGACGTTCATGATCAGCTGGCGCAACCCTGATGTGCGCCATCGCGAATGGGGCCTGTCGACCTACGTCGAAGCGGTGGAAGAGGCAATGAACATCTGCCGGGCGATCACCGGCGCCCGCGAGGTCAACCTGATGGGTGCCTGCGCCGGCGGGCTGACCATCGCCGCGCTGCAAGGGCATTTGCAGGCCAAGCGGCAACTTCGCCGGGTCTCCAGCGCAACCTATCTGGTCAGCCTGCTCGACAGTGAAATCGAAACTTCGGCCACACTGTTTGCCGATGAGCAAACCCTCGAAGCCGCCAAGCGTCGTTCCTATCAGAAAGGCGTGCTCGACGGTCGCGACATGGCCAAGGTCTTCGCCTGGATGCGCCCCAACGATTTGATCTGGAGCTACTTCGTCAACAACTACCTGTTGGGCAAAGAGCCGCCGGCCTTCGACATCCTCTACTGGAACAACGACAACACTCGCCTGCCGGCGGCGTTTCACGGCGACTTGCTGGACTTCTTCAAGCACAACCCGCTGACCCATCCGGGTGGCCTGGAAGTCTGTGGCACGCCGATCGACCTGCAGAAGGTCACCGTCGACAGCTTCAGCGTCGCTGGCATGAACGACCACATTACGCCATGGGATGCGGTGTATCGCTCGACCTTGCTGCTCGGCGGCGAGCGACGTTTCGTGCTGTCCAACAGCGGCCACGTGCAGAGCATTCTCAACCCGCCGAGTAACCCGAAAGCCGCGTACGTCGAGAACGGCAAGATGAGCAGCGACCCGCGCGCCTGGTACTACGACGCCAAGCACGTCGACGGCAGCTGGTGGCCGCAGTGGCTGGAATGGATTCAACAGCGCTCCGGCGCGCAGCACGAAACCTCGTTCACCCTCGGCAACCCTAACTATCCACCGATGGAGGCAGCGCCCGGTACCTACGTGCGTGTGCGCTGACGCTTAACCGAACTTTTCTAAGAAGACTGGATGAAAACCCGCGACCGGATTCTCGAATGTGCTTTGCAATTGTTCAACGAAAAGGGCGAGCCGAACGTCTCCACCATGGAGGTTGCCAACGAAATGGGGATCAGCCCGGGCAACCTTTACTACCACTTCCATGGCAAGGAACCGCTGATTCTCGGGTTGTTCGAGCGCTTCCAGAATGAACTGGCCCCGCTGCTGGATCCGCCATCGGATGTCGAGCTGGCACCGGAGGATTATTGGCTGTTCCTGCATCTGATCGTCGAGCGGCTGGCGCAGTATCGGTTCCTGTTTCAGGACCTGTCGAACCTCGCCGGGCGCTTGCCGAAACTGGCCAAGGGCATTCGCAATCTGCTCAATGCATTGAAGCGCACGCTGGCGTCGTTGCTGGCGCGGTTGAAGGCGGGCGGGCAGCTGGTCAGCGATACCCAGGCGTTGGGGCAGTTGGTGGAGCAGATCACCATGACGCTACTGTTTTCTCTGGACTATCAGCGGATTCTTGATCGTGAGGGCGAGGTCAGGCTGGTGGTTTATCAGATCATGATGCTGGTGGCCCCGCATCTTTTGCCGCCGGTGAAGGTCGCTACCGAACGCATGGCCCTGCAGTATCTTGAAGACCACGAGTGACCCGGAATCAAAAGATCGCAGCCTTCGGCAGCTCCTACAGAGGTCTGTATAGGAGCTGCCGAAGGCTGCGATCTTTTGATCTTCAAACAAAACGCCCGACCTTCACAGGCCGGGCGTTTTGTTTTGCCCTGATAAATCAGGACTGACTGGTTGGCGTCGACGGCGTCGATGCAACAGTCGGGGTAGCCACCGGAGTCGGTGCTGCGGCGGAGTTCGACGCGCTCACCGGAGCTGCCGGAGTGGCCGGCTTGGCTGCAGCAGGCGCGGCCGGTTTCGGCGCAGCGGCTTTCGGTGCGACCGGTTTTTTCACTGCCGGTTTTTTCGCCGCAGCGGGTTTCGCCGCAGGCTTGGCAGCCGGCTTCGCGGCAGCGGTTTTCGCTGCAGGCTTGGCCGCAGGCTTCGCTGCGGTTTTCGCTGCAGGCTTGGCCGCAGGCTTCGCTGCGGTTTTGGCCGCAGGTTTTGCTGCCGGTTTGGCAGCGGCTTTGGCGGCAACCGGTTTGGCTGCAGCTTTTGCTGCTGGCTTGGCGGCAGCAGTTTTCGCTGCAGGCTTGGCCGCTGCTTTTGCGGCAGGTTTAGCCGCTGCCTTGGCCAGTGGCTTGGCCGTCGTTTTAGCAGCAGGTTTGGCCGCCGCAGTTTTCGCTGCAGGCTTGGCAGCAGCGGTTTTCGCCGTCACAGGCTGAGCTTTCAGACCGGTGAGTTTTTCGATCTGTCTGGTCAGTGTGTCGACCTTGCTGTTGAGCGCTTTGACTTCATTGCGGCTCGGTACACCGAGGCGCGAAATCGCGCTGTTCAGGCGCTTGTCAAAAGCCCCTTCCAGCTCGTCCCACTTGCCCAGTGCGCGATCTTTCACGCCGCTGATGCGCGACTTGGCCGAGGTAGCAGAGTCCTTGGCGGCATCGACTTTCTTGCCGACTGCCGACTTGGTGAGCTTCTCGGCTTTCTCGCCGTCTTTGACCAATGTATCGAAGAGCTTGCTGCCGTCAGTGTCGATCTTCGAGTACACGCCTAAACCAGCCAGCCAGATTTTGCGGGAGTAGGATTCGACCTTCCCGACCCACGAGCTGCTATCTTTTTTATCAGTAGTCTTTTTGCCAGCCATCCCGTTCTCCTTAAGATTTACGCGCGACGCGTTCGAGCAATGCCGTCAGCTCATCGAGCTTAGCAGAGAGTGTCTCAACGTCATGTTTAGACGGAATGCCGATACGATTCAAGGCGCTTGCTACACGGGAGTCGAACGCCTTCTCGACCTTGTCGAGCTGAACTTCGACGCGACCTTTGAATGAACTCACTTCACCCTTGGCTTCATCGATCTCGGCGTTGGCCGCTTCGAGTTTTTCGGTGACGGCTTTTTTGCCTTTCTTTTCAACAGTTTGACCAGCTTTGATCAACTCTTGAAAGTACTCGTTGCCCTCTTGGCCGACCTTGGCGTAGGCACCCAGGCCTGCCAGCCAGATCTTGCGGGCATAGGATTTGACGTCGCTCAGAGCAGAAGTCGAAGCGTCGATTTTTTTCTTCAAAATAACTTTGGCCATGGTGCACCTCACGCGCAGAAGGTTTGAGGAACTGCCGGACAAGTGTCGGGCTCATGCACAAAGTAAGTAGAAAAATTAGAAACGGCACCCTAACAACTGACATAAACAGCAGGGGCACCACAAAACAAATGTGGGAGCGGGCTTGCTCGCGAATGCGGTGTATCAGTCAATATCTGAGTCGACTGACACACCGCATTCGCGAGCAAGCCCGCTCCCACAGGGGATAACATTGCAACCAGGAATCAGAACAGCGCTTTGTCGAGGGCTTTCTCGATTTCGGCTTTGATCATGCCGCTCATGGCCGACATCATGATGCCCAGCTCAACGTCGACCTTGATCGAATCGTCCGCCACATGCACCGCGCCTTTCACGCCCGAGCGCTTGAGGTTCAGGGTGTCGCCGGACCATTGCGGCTCCAGGCCATATTGCTCGGAAAGTTTCTGCGCGAGCTTGTCGGCCTTCTCGCGGGCGGCTTCCTTACCCAGGTTGTGGGCACGTTCAACACTGATTTTGGCCATTGAATGCCTCCTGATTGATCAATAGGTGTCGGTAAATCTTGACCGCTGCTGCGGCAAATCGTCCCGAAGGTCGCCCATCTTACCTTTAGCCATTCCAAGACAAAGCATGGCTTGGGGATTAGAATGTCGCGCATTCTCTTTTGGTGACAGCGATATGACTGATCAGCGCAAAGGCAGCGATGCCGAACCCACCACTCACTTCGGCTTCAAAAACGTTCCGGAAAGCCAGAAAGCGGAAAAAGTCGCTGAGGTTTTCCACTCGGTAGCCGCCAAGTACGACCTGATGAACGACCTTCTGTCGGGCGGCATGCACCGTCTGTGGAAGCGTTTCGCGATCGAACTGTCGGGTGTGCGCAGCGGTAACCGCGTGCTGGACATCGCCGGCGGTACCGGCGACCTGACCAAAAAATTCTCGCACCTGGTTGGCCCGACCGGTCAGGTGGTGCTGGCTGACATCAACGAATCGATGCTCAAGGTCGGCCGTGACCGCCTGCTCGATCTGGGTGTCGCCGGCAACGTCGAATTCGTTCAGGCGGACGCCGAAAAACTGCCGTTCCCGGACAACCACTTCGACTGCGTGACCATCGCCTTCGGCCTGCGCAACGTGACGCACAAGGAAGACGCCCTGCGTTCGATGTTGCGCGTGCTCAAGCCCGGCGGTCGTCTGCTGGTGCTGGAATTCTCGAAGCCGACCAACGCGCTGATGTCGAAAGCCTACGACGCGTACTCGTTCGCCTTCATGCCGCTGATGGGCAAGCTGATCACCAATGACTCGGAAAGCTATCGCTACCTCGCCGAATCGATCCGCATGCACCCGAATCAGGAAACGTTGAAGTCGATGATGGTCGACGCCGGTTTCGACCGCGTGACCTATCACAACATGACCGCAGGCATCGTCGCCCTGCACCGTGGCATCAAGCCCTGATGTTGCTCACCGGGCTGCTCGCCAGCGTTGAACTCGGCCTCAACCGGGTGCTGCGTCTCGACAGCACGGCGCTGCCGCGGCTGGCGCATTTGACCGGCAAGGTAATTGCCGTCGACTGCCGCAGCCCGGCGCTGCAACTGTTCATCTTGCCCAGCGACGAAGGTCTGATGCTGGCCTCGCACTGGGAAACCGGTGTCGACTGCACCCTGCGTGCCCCAGCCTCCAGCCTGGTCAAACTGGCCGTGAGCAAAGACAAGACTGCGGTGTTGCACGCCCCGGAAGTCGAGCTCGATGGCGACAGCGGCGTGCTGCTGGAATTGGCCGGCGTGTTGCAGGATCTTGAGCTGGACTGGGAGTACGAACTCTCGCGCTGGCTGGGACCTGTCGCCACGCAACTGATTGGCGGTCATCTGCGCAGCCGCGCACGCTGGTATCAACAAGGATTTGCCAGCCTCAACCAGAATCTCGCCGAATACCTCGCCGAAGAATCGCGCACCCTCGTCGGGCAGCGCGAAGCCGAAGCGCGCTTCAGCGAACTGGACCGGATCAAACTTGATCTGGAACGTCTCGAGGCGCGTTTCGAGCGCCTTTCCCGATCCCTCGACCCAAGCGATAACGCATGAAGCTGCTTGCCGTCCGCCGTCTGTTGCGCATCCAGCGCGTCGTGATCCGCTACCGCCTCGATGACCTGCTGTTCGATCTGCCGTTGCCGTGGTTTCTCCTCGCGCTGCGCTATGTGCTGCCGTGGCGCTGGTTCCCGCGCAAGCCGCTGGATCTGAGCCGGGGCGCGCGTTTGCGTCTGGCGTTGCAGGATCTCGGGCCGATTTTCATCAAGTTCGGGCAGATTCTTTCGACCCGCCGCGACCTGCTGCCGGAAGACATCGCCGATGAGCTGATGCACCTGCAGGATCGTGTGCCGCCGTTCGATTCGCAGCTATCGATCAAGCTGATCGAAGAGCAACTGGGCAAGAAAATCAGCGACGTGTTCAGCCGCTTCGACGTCGAACCGCTGGCCTCGGCCTCGGTGGCGCAGGTGCATGCCGCGCAGCTGAAAACTGGCGAAGAAGTGGTGGTCAAGGTGATCCGTCCGGGCCTCAAGCCGATCATCGCGCAGGATCTGGCGTGGCTGTTCATCCTCGCCCGTGCCGCCGAAAAAGTCTCCGCCGACGCGCGTCTGCTGCACCCGGTCGACGTGGTCCAGGACTACGAAAAAACCATCTACGACGAACTCGATCTGCTGCGCGAGGCGGCCAACGCCAGCCAGTTGAAGCGCAACTTCGAAGGTTCGCCGCTGCTCTATGTGCCGCAGGTCTATTGGGACTGGTGCCGGCCGAAAGTGCTGGTGATGGAGCGCATCTACGGCATTCAGGTGACAGATCTGGCGACCCTCGCCGACCAGCGCACCGACATGAAAATGCTCGCCGAGCGTGGCGTGGAGATTTTCTTCACCCAAGTGTTCCGCGACAGTTTTTTCCACGCCGACATGCACCCGGGCAACATCTTCGTCAGCACCGTCAACCCGTGGAGCCCGCAATACATCGCGATCGACTGCGGCATCGTCGGCAGCCTGACCCCGGAAGACCAGGATTATCTGGCGCGCAACCTGTTCGCCTTCTTCAAGCGTGACTACCGTCGCGTGGCGCAGTTGCACATCGATTCGGGCTGGGTTCCGGCAGAAACCAAACTCAACGAATTCGAAGCGGCGATCCGCACCGTGTGCGAACCGATCTTCGAAAAACCGTTAAAAGATATTTCATTTGGCCAGGTGCTGATGCGCCTGTTCCAGACCGCACGCCGTTTCAACATGGAAGTGCAGCCGCAACTGGTGCTGCTGCAAAAGACCCTGCTGAACATCGAAGGTCTTGGCCGTCAGCTGTATCCGGATCTGGATCTGTGGAACACCGCGCAGCCATTCCTCGAACGCTGGATGCGCGAGCGCGTCAGCCCGAAAGCCTTGCTCGGCAACGTGCAGAGCCAGTTTGAACAGTTGCCGCATCTGGCGAATATGGCCCGCGATCTGCTCGAACGCATGTCCCAGCCACACGCCTACGACCCGCCGCCACCGTGGCATAAACGCAAGGACGACTGGTTCCTGCGCCTGCTCGGTTGCGCGCATCTGGCCGGCGGGGTGATCCTCGCCATCGGTGGCCCGCTAAACGAATTGGGACATTGGCCGGCGGGAATCATGGTGGCCGTGGGCTTGTATCTGGTCGTTCGCCGATAGCACGAATCAGCTGCAAGTTATAAGCTGCGAGCTGCAAGCCTGACGTTACAGCAACACCGCAATCTGCTTTTACTTGCAGCTTGAAGCTCAACGCTCGTAGCTGCGTTTCGGGAATTGAAGATGAAAAACTGGCTGGACGAGATCAAGTGGGACGCTGATGGCCTGGTGCCGGCGATTGCCCAGGATCACAAGACCGGACGCGTGCTGATGATGGCCTGGATGAACCGCGAAGCGCTCGAACTGACCGCCGCGGAAAACCGTGCAATCTACTGGTCACGTTCGCGTGGCAAGCTGTGGCGCAAGGGCGAAGAGTCCGGCCATGTGCAGACCCTGCATGAAATGCGTCTGGACTGTGACGCCGACGTGATCATCCTGATGGTTGAACAGATCGGCGACATCGCTTGCCATACCGGCCGTCAAAGCTGCTTTTACCGCGTCTTCGAAAACGGCGACTGGAAAACCGTCGATCCGGTCCTGAAAGACCCGCACGCCATTTATTCCGCAGGACACAAACATGAGTGACACCCTGACCCGCCTGGCTGAAGTGCTCGAAGAGCGCAAAGGCGCAGCTGCCGACAGCTCGTATGTAGCTAGTCTGTATCACAAGGGTTTGAACAAGATTCTGGAGAAAGTCGGCGAAGAGTCGGTCGAAACCATTATTGCCGCCAAGGATGCCGCGATCAGTGGCGACTGCAGCGATGTGATTTACGAGACCGCCGACCTGTGGTTCCACAGCATGGTCATGCTCGCCCAACTGGGGCAGCATCCGCAGGCTGTGCTGGATGAACTGGATCGCCGCTTCGGCCTGTCCGGACACGTCGAGAAAGCCTCGCGTCCGTCCGCCTGAACAATTTTTAGAGAGGAACAGCAACATGGGCATTTTTGACTGGAAACACTGGATTGTCATTCTGGTAGTCGTGGTGTTGGTGTTCGGCACCAAGAAACTGAAAAACCTCGGCACCGACGTTGGCGAGTCGATCAAAGGCTTCCGCAAAGCCATGAACGACGACGAAAAACCTGCCGCTGATCCAACCGTGACGCCTGCGCAGCCAGTGCCACCGGTGCAGCCACAAGCCACCGCTCAGGCCAACCCGCCGCACACCATCGACGTGCAGGCGCAGAAAGTCGAAGAGCCGATCCGCAAAGACGTGTGAGCACTGACTAATGTTTGGTATCAGCTTCTCTGAACTGCTGCTCGTCGGCCTCGTTGCCCTGCTGGTGCTCGGCCCCGAGCGTTTGCCGGGCGCTGCGCGCACCGCTGGCCTGTGGGTTGGACGGCTGAAGCGCAGCTTCAACGCGATCAAACAGGAAGTTGAACGTGAAATCGGTGCCGACGAGATTCGTCGGCAACTGCACAACGAGCACATTCTGTCGCTGGAGCAGGAGGCGCGGAAGATTTTCAGCCCGGTTCAGCAAGAGCCAACGCCGGTTGAGCATGTAGGCGAGCAGACGATTCATGCGCCGACTGCACCTGTTGTGCCTGCTCCGACACCTGCACCTGCTGCCGTTGTAGCACCGACAGAACCGGCACCAGTCGTTGTTGTGGAACAGTCTGTTGAACACGTTGCGCCAAACGCCGCGCCGATCACACCAGCGCCTCAAGACTCCACTCTGCCGCCGCGAGCCCCATGAGCGATCTCCCCGAAAACGACCAGCACATGCCGCTGGTTTCGCACCTCACCGAGTTGCGCACCCGCCTGCTGCGTTGTGTGGCGGCGATCTTCATCATCTTCGCCGGGCTGTTCGCCTTCACCCAGCAGATCTACACCTTCGTCTCGACGCCGCTGCGCCAGTACCTGCCGGTTGGCGCGACGATGATCGCCACTGATGTGTCGTCGCCGTTTCTGACGCCACTGAAGCTGACGATGATGGTTTCGCTGTTCCTCGCGATTCCGGTGATCCTGCATCAGATCTGGGGCTTCATCGCGCCGGGCCTGTACAAGCATGAAAAACGCATCGCGGTGCCGCTGCTGGTGTCGAGCATCCTGCTGTTCTATACCGGCATGGCGTTCGCCTATTACTTCGTATTCCCGCTGATCTTCAAATTCTTCGCTGCGGCCACCCCGGCCGGCGTGGAAATGATGACCGACATCGCCAGTTACCTCGATTTCGTCATGACGCTGTTCTTCGCTTTCGGCGTGGCGTTCGAGATTCCGGTGGCCGTGGTCCTGCTGGTGTGGATCGGCGTGGTCGACGTCAAATACCTGAAGAAAATCCGCCCGTACGTGATCATCGGCTGCTTCGTGGTCGGCATGATTCTGACCCCGCCGGACATCTTCTCGCAGACCCTGCTGGCCGTGCCGATGTGGATGCTGTTTGAAATCGGCATTCTGTTCGGTGGTTTGATCAGCAAGCGCGAACGCCCGGACGAAACCCCGGCCGACGACCACAACGACCAGCCGCCAGCGACCCAGGCATGAACCTGCTGTTGCTCGAAGAGGCCGATTTCATTGCGGCCGACCGCGTGGTGCTGCGTGATCGCCGCCTGACCCATATGCAGGAAGTTCACCGCTCGGAAGTCGGTGACAGCCTGCGCGTTGGGCGCATCAACGGGCTGATGGGGTCGGCCGAGTTGCTGCGCCTGGAGCCGGGTGAAGCGGAATTACGCGTAACCCTCGACCAACCGCCACCGGCCAAGCTGCCGCTGACGCTGGTGCTGGCGCTGCCGCGCCCGAAAATGCTTCGTCGGGTATTTCAGACCGTGGCGACCATGGGCGTCTCGAAGGTCATTCTGGTCAACAGCTACCGGGTCGAGAAGAGTTTCTGGCAGACGCCGTTTCTTGATCCTGAGGCGATCCGTGAGCAACTGATCCTCGGCCTGGAACAGGCCCGCGATACGGTGCTGCCGGAGATCATCATCGAGAAACGCTTCAAACCGTTTGTTGAAGATCGGTTGCCAGCGATTACCGACGGCACCCTCGGCCTCGTCGGCCACCCCGGCAACTATCCGCCGTGCCCACGCGCCTTGAGCGAACCGGTCACGTTGGCGATCGGTCCCGAAGGCGGCTGGATCCCTTACGAAATCGATCTGCTGGGTAAATCCGGCCTGCAACCGGTGCAACTCGGCGAGCGCATCCTGCGCGTCGAAACCGCCGTCACCGCCCTCCTCGCCCGCCTCTTCTAACCCCAACACCCTGTAGGAGCTGCCGCAGGCTGCGATCTTTTGATGTTGTTTTTTAGAAGCAAGATCAAAAGATCGCAGCCTCGTTCCACTCGACAGCTCCTACAGGATGGCGGCGTCTCGGATAAATGGTGTTACAGATTGCCATCTTCCAGCCGATACAGTCCCCATAAGTCCAATTAGTGGTCGGGGAGTTGTCGCATGTACCGTTGGTTAGCCGAGAATCTGGGAAATGTCAGCGTCAAACGCAAGTTGGGGATCGGTTTCGGCCTGGTGCTGTTGCTGACGCTACTGATCACCTTCACCGGCTGGACCGGCATGAGCGGCATCATCAGCCGTGGCGACAAGCTCGGTTTCATCTCCAGCCTCAACGAGCTGACCAAGGACCTGCGCCTGGCGCGCCTGGACTATGAAGCGCGCCGTGGCGAGCAAGGCCCTGGCGCGGTGAACGAGCTGCTCGGCAAACTCGGCAGCGGCCTGCAAACTGCGCGCGGCTTGATTGAACAACCGAGCGATGCCGCCATGGTCGATCAGCAACTGGCCGCCGTCGCCGAATACAAGCGTGCCTTTGCCGACATGACCCAGGCCACCGTGCAGCGTGAAGACGCGCGCAGCAAGCTCGGCGCCAGCGCCGACAACGCTGTGGCGAAAGTCGCCGAAGTGGAAAAATCCCTGCTGCAAGGCGACAGCGTCGCGCAATTCAACAGCGTGATCGAGCTGAGCAAACTGCTGCAACAGGCGCGCTATCAGGTTCGCGGCTACACCTACAGCGGCAAGGCCGACGCCGAGCAACCGGCGCTGGACGCCATCGACAACGCGCTGAAAAATCTCGACAGCCTGCCGGCGAAACTGCCGGAGCAGCACATCGCCAACCTGCAACAGGCCACCGATTCGATCAAAGCCTATCGCGCGGCGGTCAGCCAGTTCCGCGACTCGCAAGTCAACAACGCCAAGGCGCAGGCGCAGATGGCGACGCAAGGCGACATCCTGCTCGACGTCAGCAAGAAGCTCACCGAATCGCAGACCGTGGTGCGCGACACCGACGCCGCTCACGCGAAGAACATGCTGATCATCGCCACCCTGCTGGCCGTGGCGTTCGGCCTGCTGGCGGCGTGGGCGATCACCCGTCAGATCATCATCCCGCTGAACCAGACCCTGAAAGTTGCCGAGCGCGTCGCCGCTGGCGATCTGACCCACAACCTGGTTTCCCAGCGCCGCGACGAACTTGGCCAGCTGCAACGCTCGATGCAAAGCATGACCCAGGGCCTGCGCGACTTGATCGGCGGGATCAGCGATGGCGTCACCCAGATCGCCAGCGCCGCTGAAGAGCTGTCGGCCGTCACTGAACAGACCAGCGCCGGGGTCAACAATCAGAAGATCGAGACTGATCAGGTCGCCACCGCCATGAACGAAATGGCCGCCACCGTGCAGGAAGTCGCGCGCAACGCCGAGGAAGCCTCCGAAGCGGCCGTGGCTGCCGACCAACAAGCCCGTGAAGGCGACAAGGTCGTCGGCGAAGCCATCGCACAGATCGAGCGCCTGGCGGTTGAAGTCGGTCACTCCACCGAAGCGATGGGCGAACTCAAGCGCGAAAGCGACAAGATCGGCAGCGTCCTCGACGTGATCAAATCCGTGGCCCAGCAAACCAACCTGCTAGCGCTCAACGCCGCTATCGAAGCCGCGCGTGCCGGTGAAGCCGGGCGCGGGTTTGCCGTGGTCGCCGATGAAGTGCGCAGCCTTGCTCAGCGCACACAAAAGTCCACCGAAGAGATCGAAGAGCTGATCATCGGCCTGCAAAACGGCACCCAGCAAGTCGCAACGATCATGGACAACAGCCGCACCCTGACCGACAGCAGCGTCGAACTGACCCGCCGCGCCGGCGGTTCGCTGGAGAGCATCACCCGCACCGTGTCGGCGATTCAGGCGATGAACCAACAGATCGCAGCGGCCGCCGAGCAGCAGAGCGCAGTGGCTGAAGAGATCAACCGTAGCGTGCTGAATGTGCGGGACGTGTCGGATCAGACCTCGGCGGCGAGTGAAGAGACCGCGGCGTCGAGCGTCGAGCTGGCGCGACTGGGGACGCATCTGCAGATGCTGGTGGGGCGCTTCAAGGTTTGAGGTGATTGGTCTGCCTCGGTTCACTCAAAACCGAGGTGATGCATTCGCGAGCAAGCCCGCTCCCACAGGGGAACGCATTCCAAATGTGGGAGCGGGCTTGCTCGCGAAGGCTTACTGACAGACGCTGAAATTACAGAACCTGACGCAGAAAGGCCTGAGCGCGCGGGTCTTTCGGTGCATCGAAGAACTCCGCCGGCGCCGCATCTTCCAGCAGTTTGCCGTGATCGAAGAACAACACCCGATCCGCCACTTCCCGGGCGAAACCCATCTCGTGGGTCACGCAAACCATGGTCATGCCTTCCACGGCCAGGTTCTTCATCACGTCCAGCACTTCGCCGACCATTTCCGGGTCGAGCGCCGACGTCGGCTCATCGAACAACATCACCTTCGGCTCCATCGCCAGCGCCCGGGCAATTGCCACGCGCTGTTGCTGACCGCCGGACAGGCGTGACGGAAACTCGTTGGCCTTCTGCGCGATGCCGACCTTTTTCAGCAACTCCATGGCCTTGGCCTCGCGCTCTTTCTTGCCGCGCTTGCGCACGACTTTCTGCGCCAGACAGAGGTTTTCCAGCACGGTCATGTGCGGGAACAGGTTGAAATGCTGAAAGACCATGCCGACTTCACGGCGGTAGGCGTTGACGTCGGTTTTCGCGTCGGCCAGTTGCAGGCCGTCGATGCTCACCGAGCCGGAGTCGAACTCCTCCAGGCCATTCAGGCAGCGCAGGAAGGTCGACTTGCCGGAACCCGACGGGCCGATCACCACCAGCACTTCACCCTTGGCCACCGTGGTGCTGACGTTATCCACCGCGCGCACCACTTGCCCACGGGTATCGAAGACTTTTACCAGATAGCGGACTTCAATCACTTTGCGCGAGCCTCCGCTCAAGCCGGCTGGCGATTTTCGACAGCGGCAGGTTGATCAACAGGTACAGGCCGGCAACGCAGAACAGAATCTCGAACGGCGAAAACGACGTGGTGATGACTTCACGGCCGCTTTTCAGCAGTTCGGTGATGGCGATCACCGACACCAGCGAGGTGTCCTTGACCAGACTGATGAACTGCCCCGCCAGTGGCGGCAGCACGCGCTTCAGCGCCTGCGGCAACACCACGTGACGCATTGACTGGCCGGCACTCAGGCCGAGCGAGCGCGCCGCTTCGTTCTGGCCACGGGCAATCGATTGCACGCCGGAACGGATGATTTCGGCCACGTAGGCGCCGGTGAACAGCGACAGCGCGGCGATCCCGGCGAACTCGCGGGACAGGTTCATCACCGTGCCGATGAAGAAGTAGAAAATGAAGATCTGCACCAGCAGCGGCGTGCCGCGTACCAGTTCGACATAGATCGTCGAGAGGTCACGCAGGGTCGGGTTGTTCGATAGCCGGCACAGGCCCGTGACCAGACCGATCAGCAACCCCAGAATCCCCGACACCACCGACAGCCACAGCGTCGTCCACAAGCCCCACAACAGCGGCCCTGCCGCCCAATGTCGAGTAACACCGACGACGTCGCCTTCCGCGACATCATCGCCCTGGGCGAATTGCAGGCTGTTCTCGTCGACCGTCAGGTGCTGCTTGTCACCGGCGTCATTGCGCAGGGTGACGATAGCGCTGCCGCCCTTGCGCACGAGTTCAGTGACGGTGGAAATATCGGTGGCACGCTGGGTTTCTTCAGCCTGATAGGCGAAGTACTGCGGCACGCGGTTCCAGCGCCATTCGTAGGACATCAGCGACGTCGCGTAATACAACGCGCCCGCGAGGCCGACCAGCACCAGCACGGTGAGGACGTGCCAGGGCCATTGGGCTTTTTTCTGTTTCATTGCAGGTTCCGGATTTTGTGTTGCTCTGGAGGGCCTCTTCGCGAGCAAGCCCGCTCCCACAATTGGAATGCATTTCAAATGTGGGAGCGGGCTTGCTCGCGAATGGGGCGACTCGGTCTATCTGACCGGGCTTATTCCATGTCCTTGAGCCACTCGGTGCTCTTGAACCACTTGTCATGGATGCGATCGTAGGTGCCGTCTTCGTGAATCTGGTGCAGGAAGTTGTTGATGAAGTTGAGGCTGTCGTAATCGCCCTTCTTCAGACCAAACGCCAGAGGCTCGTAGGTGAACGGCTGGTCGAGGAACACCAGTTTGCCAGCGCCGACCTTGGTCACCGCCACGACGTTGTACGGCGCGTCGTAGATAAAGGCGTCAGCCTTGCCGTTGACCACGTCGAGCACCGCTTCCTGCTCGTTGTCGTAGCCGTGGTACTTGGCTTTCGAGATCAGCTTCTTGGCGACCATTTCGCCGGTGGTGCCGAGCTTGGAGGTGATGCGGTAGTCGGCGGTGTTCAGGTCTTTATACGACTTGATGGTGCCTTCCAGTTCCTTGCGGATCAGCAGGGTCTGGCCGACGACGATGAACGGTTCGCTGAAGTTCAGGCGCAGGTTGCGCTCTTGAGTCAGGGTCATGCCGCTGCCGATCATGTCGAACTTGTCGGTCATCAGCGCCGGGATGATACCGTCGTAGCCGGTGGAAACCAGTTCCAGCTTGACGCCCATGGCCTTGGACATGGCTTTGAGGATGTCGACTTCGAAGCCGATGATTTCGCCGCGCTTGTTGGTCATTTCGAACGGCATGTAGGTCGGATCCATACCGACTTTCAACGTGCCGCGCTTGACCGCGTCATCGATTGCGCCAGCCTGCGCCGCATTGACTGCAACCAGTGCCGTGACGCCGACCAGCAGCATCGACAGATACTTCTTCATCTTCAAGTCCCCAAAACCATTGCGTTTGCGGCGCGAAAACCAACAGAGACGGGCAAAAAAGCCCGGGTGCGCCAATTCGGGGACGGATGCTAACGCACTCGTTTTTTTGCACAAGGTTTAATGGACGATTTGTTTAACATCAAGAGCTGACCCTCACCCCAGCCCTCTCCCCTAGGGAGAGGGGGCCGACCGAGGTGTCTCAAGCTATACGCCGACCTGAAAGATCGAGTCGATTATGGATTCGGCAAAGCAGGATCAGGTCGGCGTAACTCTGAAGCATCCCCGGGTCAGTCCCCTCTCCCTTTGGGAGAGGGCTAGGGTGAGGGGCTTTTCAGCAGGCAAAAAAAACCCCGCAACATCGCGGGGTTTCTTCATCAGGCCGGCTGAGCCTGCAAGCTCACCGGTTGCAACGGCAACAACGGCGCATGCGGATCGGCTTTCACCGAAGCGCGCCAGGCATCCAGCCACTCGGCGTGACCTTCCGCCCAAACCTGCTCGTGCAGACGCGCCAGCGCCACAGGGTCGCTCAGCAGTTGCAGGCGATCATGGTTGTTCAGCCCGGCAGGGCCGACCTTGAGCGCGTGACGCACACGTTCCTGACGCAGCCACTCGATCGGCTCGGCCTGACCGTGACGGGAGGTCGCCAGCGAGCACGCCAAAGCGTTCTGCTGAGGATCGACCACTGCGCGGACAAAGCCGTCATTGAGGGCGTGGTAACGATTTTCGTGGGTGTACTGATCGGTCGCCAGCAGCGCCTGCGGAGGATTGTATTCCTCAGGGATGAGGAACAGGCTCTCGTCACGGGACTTCAGGCCCAAACCGACACGGCTGGAGATCACCGACACCGGGATCGACAGCATCAGCGAACCGACGATCGGCACCAGCCACCAGAGGAAGCTCGGGTTCAGCCAGATCACCAGCAGCGCCCAGCAGAAACCCAGCAGGGTTTGCGGGCCGTGGCGTTTGACCGCTTCGCTCCAAGGTGTCGAGTCGTCGTCACGTTGCGGCGAGTTCCAGGTCGCGGCCCAGCCGAGGAACGCGGCCAGCACGAAACGGGTGTGGAAAATCATCCGCACCGGCGCCAGCAGCATGGAGAAGAGCATCTCCAGCAGCATCGACAGGGTCACCTTGAACTTGCCGCCGAACTCTTTCGCGCCTTTGGCCCAGATCAGAATGATGCTCAACAGTTTCGGCAGGAACAGCAGCACGATGGTCGTCGAGAACAGTGCGATCGCCTTGTCCGGGTGCCATTGTGGCCACAGCGGATAAAGCTGTCGTGGTTCGAGGAAGTACTGCGGCTCCATCAGCGTGTTCACCGCCAGCAGCGCGGTCGACAACACCAGGAAGAAGAACCACAACGGCGCCGACAGGTACGACATCACGCCGGTCAGGAACACCGCACGGTGCACCGGGTGCATGCCTTTAACCAGGAACAGACGGAAGTTCATCAGGTTGCCGTGGCACCAGCGACGGTCACGCTTGAGTTCGTCGAGCAGGTTCGGCGGCAGTTCTTCATAGCTGCCCGGCAGATCGTAGGCAATCCACACGCCCCAACCGGCACGGCGCATCAGCGCGGCTTCAACGAAGTCGTGAGACAGGATCGCACCGGAGAAGGCACCTTTACCCGGCAACGGCGCCAAGGCGCAGTGGTCGATAAACGGCTTCATGCGGATGATCGCGTTGTGACCCCAGTAGTGGGATTCACCCAGCTGCCAGAAGTGCAGACCGGCGGTAAACAGCGGGCCATAAACGCGGGTCGCAAACTGTTGCATGCGCGCATAGAGAGTATCCATGCCCGACGCACGCGGCGCGGTCTGGATGATCCCGGCGTCCGGCGTGGCTTCCATCAAGCGCACCAGACTGGTCAGGCACTCGCCGCTCATGACCGAGTCGGCGTCAAGAACGACCATGTACTTGTAGTCACCGCCCCAGCGACGGCAGAAGTCGTCGAGGTTACCGCTCTTGCGTTTCACACGACGGCGACGGCGGCGATAGAAGATCTTGCCGAAGCCTTTGGCTTCGCGGCAGACGTCCAGCCAGGCCTGTTGCTCGGCGATACAGATATCGCTGTCGTTACTGTCGCTGAGAACGAAGAAGTCGAAACGATCAAGATCACCGGTGGCAGCGACCGATTCGAACGTTGCGCGCAGACCGGCGAAGACGCGCGGCACGTCTTCGTTACAGATCGGCATTACCAGCGCGGTACGCGCGTCTTTGGCAATCGGCTCGTTGCCGGCGCTTTTGCCGGAGATACGGTATTTATCGTGACCGGTGAGCAACTCGAGGAAGCCCATCAGCGCCGTCCAGAAACCGGCCGAGACCCAGCAGAACAGAATCCCGAAGAGAATCAGGATGCTGGTTTGCAGCGCATACGGCAGCACTTGCGTGGCGGTTTGCAGCAGCGGTTGGTGCAGGACTTCGTCAAGATCGACGAACGACCAGCCCTGATACGGCATGATGCCTTTCATGTACCAGCCGGCGACGATGGTCTGGCCGAGCATCAGCAGCAACAAAATGTAGCGACGAATCGAACCGACGGTACGCCAGCGCGCGGCCGGCAGAACGTTTTCGTCCTTCGGCGGCTGCGGCGGGTTGGTGCGACCGGTCATGCGGCGCCAGCCACGCACCAGAATATTGGTGCGCCATGGCTCCGGCACGACTTTGGTCCGACGGATCGGCGGCGTCGCCTTCATGCTGACGCGACCGCTGGCGTCGAGCACCAGCATCTCCGCTTCTTCAAGCTCTTCGGCGGTGCTCAGGACCAGGCGCTTGCCCACCGAAGCCTGGGCGGCTTCGGCAGGGGCGTCGAACGTCGAGGACGACAGGCGTTGATGCAGCTCGCTGAACGACTGGCAGCCCGCGAGTTCCGCGCGTTGCTCGTCGGTCATCGGCAGATGCGCCAGATACTCGGAGAGAGTCTCTGGCTGTACTTGAGAGTTACTCATCGGCAGGCAACTGATAGCTCCAGGTCTCGGTCAGGACTTCTTCAGTCGGTGCCGATTCCGGTGTGGCTGGGGCCGCGTCGGCAGCAACTGGCTGCTTGGCGTCTTTGTTGGCCTTGTCCTTGGCATCTGCTGCTGGCTTGGCGTCGGCCTGTTTGGCCTCGGCTGCCTTGGCTTCCTTGTCGAGTTTCTCTTGTTGCTTGGCGGCAACCTTGTCGGCCTTGGCGACGGACGAGTTGGACGCCGGCACCGATTTCGCCAGATCAGCGGTCACGACTGGCTGAACCAGGGCAGCACGCATTTCGGTCGACTTGCCCGCGTCCTTGATTTTCATCCGCAGGGTCAAGCGCCAGCCCTTGGTTTCCGGGTTGTAGCGCACGCTGTTTTCAACCAGCTCGGCGTTGTCGCCGACGCTGACCTGACTGCGAACGTCGGCATCCGGCGTCAGAGCGGCCAGCGATGGACCTTCGAAATCGACCAGGTAGGCAACGCTGCCGTCCGGCTGACGGATCAGGTTCGATTGCTTGACGTCACCGGTCGAACGCAGAGTCTGCGAAACCCAGGCGCTGTCCGGCGCGTGAATCGCCGCTTCGTCCATGGTCCAGTGCATGCGGTAAGCGAAGTCCAGCGGCTGACCCGGCTCCGGCATTTTTTCCGGGCTCCAGAACGCAACGATGTTGTCGTTGGTTTCGTCAGCGGTCGGAATCTCTACCAGATCAACGGTGCCTTTGCCCCACTCGCCCTTCGGCTCGATCCAGGCGCTTGGGCGCTTGTCGTAGCGATCGTCGAGGTCTTCGTAGTGGCTGAAGTCGCGGCCACGCTGCAGCAGACCGAAACCACGCGGGTTCTCGATGCTGAAGTTGCTGACGGCCAGGTGTTTCGGGTTGTTCAGTGGACGCCAGATCCACTCGCCGTTGCCGGCATGGATGGACAGACCGCTGGAGTCGTGCAGTTCACGACGGTAGTTGAGCACTTTCGACGGCTGGTTGGCGCCGAACAGGAACATGCTGGTCAGCGGCGCGATGCCCAGTTTGCCGACCTTGTCACGCAGGAACATTTGCGCCTTGACGTCGACAATGGTGTCGCTGCCCGGACGCAGGATCAGCCGGTAGGCACCGGTAGCACGTGGCGAATCGAGCAGGGCGAAGATCACCAGGTGCTTGTCGCCCGGCTTCGGCTGCTGAATCCAGAACTCGCGAAAACGCGGGAATTCTTCACCCGACGGCAATGCGGTATCGATAGCCAGGCCACGCGCCGACAGACCGTAGGTGTGACCCTTGCCGACAACGCGGAAGTAACTCGCGCCGAGCATGGTCATGATTTCGTCTTGCTTGTCGGCCTTGTTGATCGGGTACAGCACACGGAAACCGGCATAACCCAGTTGTTCGGTGGCTTTCGGATCGAATTTCAGGTCGCCGAAATCGAAGCGACTAGGATCGTATTTGATCTCTTCGACGGTGTTCGCTGTGATTTCGTTGATTTTCACCGGTGTATCGAAGTGCATACCCTGGTGATAGAAGGACAATTTGAACGGGGTCTTCTGATCAGCCCACTCAGCCTTTTCGGTGAGGAAGCGGATTTTCTGATAGTCCGCGAATTTCATGTCGCGGAATTCGTTCGGCAGGTTGCTGCGCGGGGCTTCGAATTTTTGCCCGGCCAGCTCTTTAGCTTTGGCCGATACATCGTCAAGATTGAACGCCCAAAGCTGACCGGCGCTGAGCAGGCACAGGAGCGCCGAACCCGCTACCAGGGCACTTCGCACGCGTTTGGCAGACAATTTTGCTGCATTACAGGGACTAACAATCACGAGCAACCCTCGCCGAAAACAGATCAATAAACCAACGGCCAGCAAGCCGTCTGTGTGGCCATCTTTGTCAGCTTATTTCGGTTCCAGGGAGCCAGATACTGCGTTGCTGCTCCTCCCCATAGCAAGCTATGAGTCGTCGCAGCGCCTTGTCTCTGACTCCCTGGCCCTCGAAATAACGCTGGCAAAAATGGCCGTACAGACCGCTCATACCAGGTTGGCGAGCATTGTTCCGACTCCGCTGGGGCAAAATGATTCCCCAATCGGATCCGGACAAGTCTCTACCTAAGTGAAAAATGGATCAGCGAACGCTGATCCCAGTGCGCGCGATTATCTAGTAGCCCGCATGACAACGCATCAGGGGTAACAAAGTATTTATCGCGAAAACACCCTAAAAACAGTCGAAATTTCCTAAAAAGGTGTTTCAAGCACTTTCAGGTCTGTAACAAAAAGGTCACCGGGCCATCGTTGACCAAATGCACCTGCATATCGGCGCCGAATCTACCTGATGCCACAGTGCCATGCACCTGTTTCGCTCTGTTTAATAAATAGTCGAACAACTCCTCGCCCAACGCGGGAGGCGCCGCCGTCGAAAAGCTCGGTCGCAACCCGCTTTTGGTGTCGGCAGCCAGGGTGAACTGAGAGACCAGCAGTAACCCACCGCCAACATCCGCCAAAGATAAATTCATCTTGCCCTCGGCGTCGCTGAATACACGATAGTTAAGCAGCTTATGCAGAAGTTTGTCGGCGCTGACATGCGTGTCGTCGGGTTCGACCGCTACCAGCACCAGCAAACCGTGATCCACCGCCCCCACTACTTCGCCTGCCACCTCGACTCGCGCACCGCGTACGCGCTGTAGAAGCCCCTTCATGCTTCTTCGGGCGGCAGATCGAGCAGGCGGCGGGCCATGTTGCTCGCGGCGCGCACCAGCGCATCGGTGATACCCGGTTCCGACGCCGCGTGGCCGGCATCGCGGATTACCTGCAGCTCGCTGTTCGGCCAGGCTTGATGCAGTTCCCAGGCGTTGTCGAGCGGGCAGATCACGTCGTAACGACCGTGAATGATCACCCCCGGCAGATGGGCGATTTTGCCCATGTCGCGAATCAACTGGTTCGGCTCAAGGAAGGCGTTGTTGGTGAAGTAGTGACATTCGATCCGCGCGATCGACAATGCGCGCTGCGGCTCGGAGAAACGATCGACCACCAGCGGGTTAGGGCGCAGGGTCGCGGTGCGCCCTTCCCAGGTCGACCAGGCTTTGGCTGCATGCATCTGGGCGATCTGGTCGTTGCCGGTCAGGCGTTTGTGGAAAGCGCTGAGCAGGTCGTCGCGCTCGTCCAGCGGGATCGGTGCGATATAGTCCTGCCAGTAATCGGGAAACAGACGGCTGGCGCCAGCCTGATAGAACCATTCGATTTCCTGCGGACGGCAGAGAAAGATCCCACGCAGGATCAGACCGTGGACACGCTCAGGGTGGGTTTGTGCGTAAGCCAGCGCCAGGGTCGAGCCCCACGAGCCGCCGAACAGCACCCATTTGTCGATGCCCAAGTGTTTGCGGATGCGCTCAAGGTCGGCGACCAGATCCCAGGTGGTGTTGTTTTCCAGGCTGGCGTGCGGCGTGGAGCGCCCGCAACCACGCTGGTCGAAGGTAACAATGCGATACAGGTTCGGATCGAAATAACGCCGGCTCTGGGCGTCGCAACCGGCGCCGGGGCCGCCGTGGATGAACACCACCGGCAAACCCTCCGGTGAACCGCTTTCGTCGACGTACAGCGTGTGGGTGTCATCGACAGCCAGATCGTGCCGGGCGTGAGGTTTGATCTGCGGAAACAAAGTCTGCATTGCGCGCTCCGTAAGGGGTCGAGGTCATCCCTGGGGGGACATCTATTATTCTGCCGTTGGGCATCATAAACCCGATTTACGTCAATGAGCATGCTCAGGACATGAATCAAAACTTGCTCCTTTGTAGGAGCTGCCGAAGGCTGCGATCTTTTGACTTTGCTTTTCAGAATCAAAAGAAGATCAAAAGATCGCAGCCTTCGGCAGCTCCTACAGGGGTGAGTCAACCGCGGTAGTGTTTTTCGCCCCAGACGATGAAGTGCTGCAACAGTTCCTTGAGGACGACCCGCGTTGGCTCCGCCAGATCTGCGCGATAGCGGAACGGTTCGAACTCTTCCATGTAGGTGCACTGGCCCAGTTCCAGTTGCACGGCGTGAATGTTCTCCGCCGGGTTGCCGTAATGACGGGTGATGTGGCCGCCCTTGAAGCGTCCGTTGAGCACATGGGTGTATTTGTCGTGGCGCGCGCAGATCGCTTCCAGCTGCGAAGCGAGTTGCGGATCACAACTGGCGCCGTTGAAGGTGCCGAGGTTGAAGTCCGGCAGCTTGCCGTCAAACAGGTGCGGGATGATCGAGCGGATCGAGTGCGCATCGAACAGCAACGCGTAACCGAACTCAGCCTTCAATCGCGCCAGCTCTTCCTGAAGCGTGCGGTGATACGGCGTCCAGATTTTCTCCAGATAAGTCGCGCGCTCTTCCTTCGACGGTTCCAGCCCTTCCTTGAACAACGGAATGCCATCGAACAACGTCGCCGGATACAGCCCGGTGGTGGCGCCGGCGTACAGCGGTTTGTCGTCAGACGGACGATTCAGATCGATGACGAAGCGCGAATACTCGGCAGCCAAGGTGCTCGCGCCCAGCTCTTCGGCGAAGTCGTACAGCTGCGGAATGTGCCAATCGGTGTCCGGCAGGCTTTTCGCATCGGCGATCAACCCGGCTTCCACCGCCGGCGTCAGGCGTACGCCGGCATGCGGCATGCTGATCAGCAGTGGCACGCGACCTTGTTTGAAGTTCAGAACCTTATCCACAACCGCTCTCCTACAGATTTGATTCGGCGCCGTGACGCACGACGCGTTTGTCCAGATCACCACCCAGCCAATAGGCTAGGTCCGCCGGACGATCTATGTCCCAGGCGACGAAATCCGCAACCTTGCCGACTTCCAGCGAACCGTGGGTGGCGGCCATGCCCAGCGCTTGCGCGGCGTGAATCGTCGCGCCAGCCAAGGCTTCTTCCGGGGTCATGCGGAAACAGGTGCAGGCCATGTTCAACATCAGCCGCAACGACAGCGCCGGCGAGGTGCCGGGATTGAGGTCGCTGGCGATGGCGATTTTCACCTTGTGCTTGCGCAGGGCGTCCATCGGCGGCAGCTGGGTTTCACGCAGGAAGTAGAACGCGCCCGGCAGCAGCACCGCGACGGTGTCGGCTTCGGCCATGGCGATGGCATCGGCCTCGTCCATGAATTCCAGGTGATCGGCGGACAACGCCTTATAGCGCGCGGCAAGGCTGGAGCCATGCAGTGACGATAATTGCTCGGCGTGCAGCTTCACCGGTAGACCGAGTTTATGCGCGGCAATAAACACCCGCTCGACCTGTTCCGGGGAGAACGCCAGGTATTCGCAGAATGCATCCACGGCATCGACCAGACCTTCGGCAGCCAGCGCCGGCAGCATCTCGCTGCAGATCAGCTCGATGTAGTCGTCGGCGCGATCCTTGTATTCCGGCGGGAGCGCGTGGGCGGCCAGACAGGTGCTGCGCACGCTGATCGGCAACTCTTTCTGCAAGCGTCGAATGACACGAAGGATTTTGCGCTCGTTGACCAGATCGAGGCCGTAGCCGGACTTCATTTCCACCGTGGTGACGCCGTCGCGCATCAGGCTTTTCAGGCGTTTGGCGGCGCTGGCAAACAGCTCGTCTTCGCTCGCCTCGCGGGTCGCGCGCACGGTGCTGGCAATGCCGCCACCGGACGCTGCGATTTCGGCATAGCTGACGCCTTGCAGGCGTTTTTCGAATTCACCGCTGCGGTTGCCACCGAACACCGTGTGGGTGTGGCAGTCGATCAGGCCGGGGGTGACCCACGCGCCTTGCAGATCATTGACTGCCGGGTATTCGCCGGACGGCAATTGATTGCGTGGGCCGATCCACTCGATGAGCGTACCCGACGTCACGATGGCCGCATCCTCGATAATCGAGTAGACGCCTTGCGCCATGGTTGCGACGTGGCAGTGTTGCCAGAGGGTTTTCACTGTTGGCCTCCGTTGGGGCTGGTTTGGTGGGCGACCCTGAAAAGCCCCTCACCCTAGCCCTCTCCCGGAGGGAGAGGGGACTGACCGGGCTGTTCTGTCGAGGTACATCGACCTGAAAATCTTGAGCCGAACTCAGGCTCTGAAAAACTTGAAGATCGGCTCCCTGCTCTCGCCTGGAAGAAGCAGGACTGACCGGGTTGTTCTGTCGAGGTACATCGACCTGAAAATCTTGAGCCGAACTCAGGCTCTGAAAACGATGAAGATCGGCTCCCTTCCCCCTCTCCCCCTTGGGGGAGAGTGCTGGGGTGAGGGGGATCGATTTCAGCAACTACACCCCCCCTGAAAGCCCACTTACAAACTAGGCAAAAGCTTCGCCGAAACCAGCTCAGTCAGACACCGCGAAGCCAACAGCTCAGTCGCCGCGTTAATGTCCGGCGCAAAGAAGCGGTCCTTCTCATAGAACGGCACTTCCTTGCGCAGAATCGCCCGCGCCTGCTCAAGCTTCGGCGAAGTCTTCAGACCGTTACGCAAATCCAGGCCCTGCACCGCCGCCAGCCATTCCACCGCGAGAATCCCGCGGGTGTTCTCGGCCATTTCCCACAGACGCTTGCCAGCCGCCGGGGCCATCGACACGTGGTCTTCCTGGTTGGCCGAGGTAGGCAGGCTGTCGACCGAATGTGGATGCGACAACGCCTTGTTCTCGCTGGCCAGTGCCGCAGCGGTGACCTGCGCAATCATAAAGCCGGAGTTGACGCCGCCATTGGCGACGAGGAACGGCGGCAGCTGCGACATGTGCTTGTCCATCATCAGCGAGATGCGGCGTTCGCTCAGCGAGCCGATTTCGGCGATGGCCAGCGCCATGTTGTCAGCGGCCATGGCCACTGGTTCGGCGTGGAAGTTGCCGCCGGAAATCACGTCACCTTCAGCCGCGAACACCAGCGGATTATCGGAAACCGCATTGGCTTCGACAACCAGCACTTCAGCGGCCTGACGGAACTGGGTCAGGCAAGCGCCCATGACTTGCGGCTGGCAGCGCAGCGAGTACGGATCCTGAACCTTCTCGCAGTTCTGGTGCGAGTCGGAGACTTCGCTGCGCTCACCGAGCAGATCACGATAAGCGGCAGCAGCATCAATCTGACCTTTCTGGCCACGCGCCGCGTGAATGCGTGCGTCGAACGGTGAACGCGAGCCCAATACGGCTTCGACGGTAAGGCCGCCCAGCGCCAATGCGCCAGCGAACAGATCTTCACCTTCAAACAAACCACGCAGGGCAAACGCGGTGGAAACCTGAGTACCGTTGAGCAGCGCAAGACCTTCTTTAGCCGCCAGTGTCAGCGGCGTCAGACCAGCGACTTTCAGCGCTTCAACCGCTTCCATCCACTCGCCCTTGTAGCGCGCCTTGCCCTCACCCAGCAGCACCAGCGACATGTGCGCCAACGGTGCCAGATCGCCGGAAGCCCCCACCGAACCTTTCAAAGGAATGTGCGGATAAACCTCGGCGTTGATCAGCGCAATCAGCGCATCAATCACCACGCGACGGATACCGGAAAAACCACGGCTGAGGCTGTTGACCTTGAGCACCATGATCAGCCGCACCAGCTCATCGCTGATCGGCACGCCAACGCCGGCGGCGTGGGACAACACCAGCGAGCGCTGCAGGTTCTCGAGGTCTTCGCTGGCGATGCGCGTCGACGCCAACAGGCCGAAACCGGTGTTGATGCCGTAGGCGGTGCGGTTCTCGGCGAGGATCTGCTCGACGCAGGCAACGCTGGCTTCGATCTGCTGCGATGCGCTGTTGTCGAGGCTCAGCTTGACCGGGTTGTGATAGACGTCACGCAATTGGGCCAGGCTCAGTTGGCCGGGGATCAGGTTCAGCGCAGTCATTTTGTGCTCCTTTTGAGAGTTTGTTATTAACTCGCCAGACGCTCCGGAGATGTCCGTTGTCCGTCGCGTCTCGCCTTTTGGGGAGTCGCGCCTTGGCACGCTGGCGTGGGTATTTTTCAGTGCAAATTCGGTAAAGCGTTGTGCAGCAGATTCGGCGCTTTCAACACGCTCGCAGCGGCAGCGATATCCGGCGCCAGCCAGCGATCCTGATCGTAGGCCGGGACTTTTTCACGCAGCAGTCGCCAAGCGATATCAGTGCCCACGCCAAAGCGCTGTTCCTTAAGGAATTCAAACGCCTGCGCCGCCAGCAGATATTCGATCGCGAGGATCTGCGTGCAGTTTTCCAGCGCGCGATGCAGCTTCAGCGCGGCGTTGGTGCCCATGCTCAAGTGGTCTTCCTGCAGGCCGGAAGTGATGTAGTTGTCGAGCACCGCCGGCTGCGCCAATTGGCGGTTTTCCGCACACAGCGACGCGGCGACGTATTGGACGATCATCATCCCGGAATTCACCCCCGGATTGGCCACCAGAAACGCCGGCAAACCACTGACATGCGGGTTGACCAGACGATCGAGGCGACGCTCGGCGATCGAGCCGATTTCGGCCATGGCAATCGCCAGCAGGTCCGCCGCCATCGCCACCGATTGGCCGTGCGGGTTGGCTTGCGACATCACCCGGAAATTGTCCGGTGTCCCCAACAACAGCGGGTTATCGGTACAGCCATTGAGTTCGGCTTCGACCTGTTTGATCGCATGTTCCAGTTGATCGCGGGCAGCACCGTGCACCTGCGGGATCGAACGAATGCTCAGCGCATCCTGAGTGCGAATGCCTTTGCTCGACGCGATCACTTCGCTGCCATCGAGCAACGCGCGCAGATTGACGCCGACCTGCTGCATGCCCGGGTGTGGTTTCAGCGCGATGATTTCAGCGTCGAATGCATCGATCTGGCCGCGCTGGGCTTCGAAACTCATCGCGCCGATGACGTCGGCCCATTGCACCAGACGCGTCGCGTCGGCAATCGCCAGACAGCTGAGGCCGGTCATGCACGGCGTGCCGTTGACCAGGCACAAGCCGTCTTTCGCGCCGAGTTGCACCGGTTGCAGGCCCTCTTCGGCCAATGCTTGTTGTGCGGAAATAATCTGCCCGCGATAGCTGACATTGCCGACGCCCAGCAGCGTGATGCCGATGTGCGCCATGTGCGTCAGGTAACCGACTGAGCCTTGCGATGGCACCTGTGGAGTAATGCCGCGATTGAGCAGCGCCAGCAGCGCTTCGACGACCCGCCGGTGGATGCCGGATTTGCCGTGACTGTAATTGTGAATAGCGGCGCAGATAATCGCGCGGGTCTGCTCGTCGGCGAGTACCGGCCCGACGCCGCAGGCATGGCTGAGTAAAGTGTTGCGCGAGAGCTGGCTGAGCTGTTCATCTTTGAGCGAGACGTTGGACAAACCGCCCAGGCCGGTGTTGACGCCATAGGCGCGCTCGCCGCTTTCGACGATGCGCTGGACGATGCCTTGCGCGTTTTCGATGCGCGCCCAGGTGTCGCTCGACAGCTCAAGTCGAGCGCCGTGACGGGCGACGGCGACCACGTCCTGCCAACGCAGATGATCGCCGGTGATAACGATTTTTTCAGCCTGGGACATCATTAACCTCATCCGAACATTGATGCAGCTGTGCCGCCGCCTTCGCGAGCAGGCTCGCTCCCACATTGGAATGCAGTCCCCTGTGGGAGCGAGCCTGCTCGCGAAGAGGCCAGCATAGCCAACACAAAACTGCTTAAACCACCGCCGCACGCCGCTGCACAAACCGGTCAACGTACTCATCCGCCGGCGAATGCAAAATCTCGCGCGGCGTACCGACCTGTATCAACTTCCCGTCCTTGAGAATCGCAATGCGGTTACCAATGCGCACCGCCTCATCCAGGTCGTGAGTGATAAACACGATGGTCTTGTGCAACGTCTTTTGCAGCTCCAGCAACTGGTCCTGCATCTCGGCGCGGATCAGCGGGTCAAGCGCACTGAACGCTTCGTCCATCAGAATGATGTCGGTGTCCGCCGCCAAGGCCCGAGCCAAACCAACACGCTGGCGCATGCCACCGGAGAGCTGGTGCGGGTATTTGTTTTCGTAGCCTTTGAGGCCCACGGTGTTGATCCAGTGCAGCGCACGTTCCGAGCACATTTGCTTGCTCTCGCCACGTACTTTCAGGCCATAGGCGACGTTATCCAACACGGTCTTGTGCGGCAGCAGGCCGAAGCTCTGGAACACCATGCTGATCTTGTGCCGGCGAAATTCGCGCAGGGCGTCCATGTCGTATTGCAGGATGTCCACGCCGTCGACGAGGATCGCGCCGCTGGTCGGGTCGATCAGCCGATTGAAGTGACGCACCAGCGTCGATTTGCCGGAACCGGACAGGCCCATGATCACGAAGATCTCGCCGGTGCCGATGCTCAGCGACAGGTCGTTAACACCGACCACGCAACCGGTTTCGCTCAGCACCTGATCCTTGGTCTTGCCCTGGCCGACCATGGCCAGTGCGTCCTTGGCACGATTGCCGAAAATCTTGAAGACGTTTTTGACTTCGATCTTGCTCACGGTTGCGTTGCTCATTTGCTCACCTCGTGCCGTGGCCGACCGTACGCCTGAGTAATGCGGTCGATGACCACTGCGAGAATCACGATCGCCAGACCGGCCTCAAGACCACGTCCGACGTTGAGGGTCTGAATCCCCACCAACACATCTTCACCCAGGCCACGGGCACCGATCATCGAGGCGATCACCACCATCGACAGGGCCATCATGGTGGTCTGGTTGATCCCGGCCATGATGCTCGGCAAGGCCAGCGGCAGTTGCACGCCGAACAGTTGCTGCCAGCGGTTGGCGCCGAACGCGTTAATGGCTTCCATCACTTCGCCGTCCACCTGGCGAATGCCCAGATCAGTCAGGCGAATCAGCGGCGGCGCGGCATAAATTACGGTAGCGAAAATCGCCGGCACCTTGCCCAGACCGAACAACATCAGCACCGGGATCAGGTACACGAAACTCGGCATGGTTTGCATGATGTCGAGCAGCGGCATCAGCACCGAACGCAGGCGATTGCTGCGCGCGGAAAGGATCCCCAGCGGGATGCCGATCAGCACCGAAATGATCGTCGCGACCATCATCAGCGCCAGCGTCTGCATGAGTTTGTCCCACAGGCCGACAGCGCCGACGAGGAACAACAGACCGACGATGACCGCTGTGGTCACCACCTTGCGCGTGGCGTGCCAGGCGACCACACCGACGATCGCCAACATCAACCACCACGGTGCCGCACGCAGCAAGCCTTCGAGGTTGACGATGGCCCACAGCAGGGTGTCGGAGATATGGCGGAACACATCACCGTAGTTGGTGACCAGTGAATCGACCCAACCGTTGACCCAGTCGGCGATGGAAAAGGTAAAGCTCTCGGGAAACATAAGCGGCTCTCAATCAGAAATCTCAATCAAGCGATTACGGCATATCTCCCGGCCTGCCTCTCGGTTGGCCGGGAGGTATCGACCTACAGCGCCGCGTCGATTTTCTTGGCTGCGTCGTCACTGACCCACGCATGCCAGACCTCAGGATGTTCCTTGAGGAAGATTTTCGCCAGTTTTGGCGACTCGATACGTTCCTTGGCCATGCGACCCAGGTTCTGGTTCAGCAGGTCGATCGGCAGGTTGACCTTTTCCAGCACGGCGACCAGTTCCGGCGCCTGTTCGTGGAAGGTTTTCGACAGGCCGACCTTGATGCTCACGGACTTGTCGACGCCCGGTTTTTCTTCAAGCTTGACCAGATCGACCTGGCCCATCAGCGGGGTTGGCGACCAGTAGTAGAACAGGATCGGCTCGCCACGCTTGTAGCTCGACAGCACTGCCGCATCCAGCGCCGGCCCGGTGCCCGGACGGAAGTTGGTGTAGCTGCTTTCGAGACCGTAGCTTTTCAGCATTTCGCTGTTGTCGAGTTCGCAGGTCCAGCCGGCCGGGCAATTATAGAAACGGCCCTTGGAAGGCTCTTCGGCGTCCTTGAACACAGCGGCGTATTTGCCCAGGTCGGCGATGTTTTTCAGGTCCGGCGCTTTCGGCTCAAGCTTGCGCTTGGCGTCGCCTTCGATCACGTAACGCGGCACGTACCAGCCTTCGACAGCACCCACTACCGGAGCGCCGACACCGACAACCTTGCCGGCCTTCTCGGCCTTGTTCCAGACCTCACTGCGACCGACCCACTCTTCGGCGAACACTTGAATATCGTTGCTGCTCAGGGCGTTTTCCATGGTGATGGAGTTGCCCGGCAAACTGTCGGTCTTGCAGTCGTAGCCCTTCTCCAGCACCACTTGCAGGACGTCGGTCAGGAGCATGCCGCTTTCCCAGTTCAGCCCGGCGAACTTCACCGGTTTGCCCGATTCGCACCAGCCGGCGGCTTGCGTTGCACCGGCACTGGCCAGCAGGCCCATGGACAGCAATGTGGTCAGCAGGGTCTTGTTCGATTTCATTGTTGTGACGCTCCTAATCATGAATTGGCTTACGGCAGTCAAGAGGCATCCAGCCCTGTCCACGTCCAAATCAGGCCTGCGCCGCAGCGCGACCGGCCCCGCTTGTTTTAGGTTGTACAACGCTGTTCTGCTCGACCGGCAGAATCAGTTGATCGGGTACCGCGCTGTGCCATTTTTTCGCGCACACGTAGTAGACGACGGCCGGCAACACCAGACCGATGATCCAGGAGATATCCACATCACCGAGAGCAGCCACCAGTGGACCGGTGTAGAACTTGGTAGAGATGAACGGCAACTGCACCAGCACGCCGAACACGTAGACGCTGATGCCGAGCAGGTTCCAGCGCCCGTAACGACCGTTCGGATCGGCCAGCGCCGGCACGTCATAGCGCTCGCGGGTGATGCAGTAGTAGTCGACCAGGTTGATCGCGCTCCACGGGGTGAAGAAGGCGAGCAGGAACAGGATGAAAGACTTGAACGCACCGAGGAACGAGTGCTGGCCGAGCAGTGCGATCAGCGTCGCCGTGCCAACGATCACCAGCACGAACACCAGACGCTGCAGGCGCGTAACGGTCAGGTGACCTTTGAAACCACTGATGATGGTCGCGATGCACATGAAGCTGCCGTAGGAGTTCAGTGTCGAGATGGTCACCTTGCCGAACGCGATGCTGAAGTACAGCAGCGCGGCAGTGGCACCGGTGCCGCCCAGGCCAACGATGTAGGCGACTTCGTGACCGGCGAACTGGCCGTTGGCAGAAGCCGCGGCAAACACGCCGAGTACCATCGCCACTTGCGCGCCAACCACAGAACCCAGGCCGGCGGCAAAGAAGGTTTTTACCGCCGAGGTCTTGCTCGGCAGGTAACGGGAATAGTCAGCCACGTAAGGGCCGAAAGCGATCTGCCAGGACGCGGCAAGCGATACCGCGAGCAGGAAGCTGCTCCAGCTGAAGTGACGGATTTGCAGGAGTGCGCTGACGTCAACCTGACTGATCAGACGGCTGAACAGATAAACGAAGGCGATTACGCCGATGACACTGGCGACCCGACCGATCCAGTGGATCACCCGATAACCGAGCACCGTGACCACCACGATGACACTGGCGAACAGCAGGATGCCAACGGTGTCGCTGACGCCAAACAACTGGCCCAGCGCCTGGCCGGAAAGGACCGTGCCCGTCGCGGTAAAGCCCAGGTACATCAGGCATACCAGGACGATCGGGATCGCCGCGCCATACACGCCGAACTGCACGCGGCTGGAAATCATCTGTGGCAAACCCAGTTTCGGGCCTTGCGCGGCATGCAGCGCCATCACCCCGCCGCCGAGCAATTGACCGATCAACAGCCCGATCAGCGACCAGAACACATCACCGCCCAACACCACGGCCAAGGCCCCGGTGACGATTGCGGTGATTTGCAGGTTGGCACCCATCCACAGGGTGAACTGGCTAAACAGACGACCGTGTCTTTCCGCTTCCGGGATGTAGTCGATCGAACGCCTTTCGATCAACGGTTTGTTGCTTGCACGATCGGTGTTGACAGCCATGATTCAACCTCTGTGGATTGTTAGATTCTCTGTAGGAGCTGCCGCAGGCTGCGATCTTTTGATCTTGAAAAACCAACATCAAAAGATCGCAGCCTGCGGCAGCTCCTACAGGGGTTTTGCGTTTATTTACCGGTAATCATCGGCAGGTTCAGGCCCTGTTCCTTGGCGCAGTCGATGGCGATCTGGTAACCGGCATCGGCGTGGCGCATAACGCCGGTGGCCGGGTCGTTGTGCAGCACGCGCGCAATGCGCTCGGCCGCTTCATCCGTACCGTCGCAGACAATCACCATGCCCGAGTGCTGCGAAAAGCCCATGCCGACGCCGCCGCCGTGGTGCAGGGAAACCCATGTCGCGCCGCTCGCGGTATTCAGCAGAGCGTTGAGCAGTGGCCAGTCGGATACGGCGTCGGAACCGTCCTGCATCGATTCGGTTTCACGGTTGGGGCTTGCGACCGAGCCGGAGTCGAGGTGGTCACGACCGATCACGATTGGTGCGGACAATTCACCGCTGCGGACCATCTCGTTGAAGGCCAGACCAAGCTTGGCGCGCAGGCCCAGACCGACCCAGCAGATACGTGCCGGCAGACCCTGGAAGCTGATGCGCTCGCGGGCCATGTCCAGCCAGTTGTGCAGATGCGCGTCGTCCGGGATCAGCTCTTTGACCTTGGCGTCGGTTTTGTAGATGTCTTGCGGATCGCCCGACAGTGCTGCCCAACGGAACGGGCCGATACCACGGCAGAACAGCGGACGGATGTAAGCCGGTACGAAGCCCGGGAAATCGAACGCGTTTTCGACGCCTTCTTCCTGCGCCATCTGACGGATGTTGTTGCCGTAGTCGAAGGTCGGAATGCCTTGCTTCTGGAGTTCCAGCATGGCTTTTACGTGCACGGCCATCGACTGCTTGGCGGCTTTGATCACAGCGGCCGGTTCGGTCTTGGCGCGGGCGCGGTATTCGTCCCAGGTCCAGCCGGCAGGCAGGTAACCGTTGAGCGGGTCGTGGGCGCTGGTCTGGTCGGTGACCATGTCCGGGCGCACACCGCGCTTAACCAGTTCCGGCAGAATTTCTGCGGCGTTACCCAACAGCGCGATGGAGATCGCTTTGCCTTCTTTGGTGTATTTGTCGATGCGCGCCAAGGCATCGTCGAGATCTTTCGCTTGCTCGTCGACGTAACGGCTTTTCAGGCGGAAATCGATGCTGATCTGTTGGCATTCGATGTTCAGCGAGCATGCGCCAGCCAGGGTTGCAGCCAGAGGTTGTGCGCCGCCCATGCCACCGAGACCTGCGGTCAGGACCCACTTGCCGGTGAGGTTGTCGTTGTAGTGCTGGCGACCGGCTTCGACGAAGGTTTCGTAAGTGCCTTGAACGATGCCCTGGCTGCCGATGTAGATCCAGCTGCCGGCGGTCATCTGGCCGTACATGGCCAGGCCTTTGGCGTCGAGTTCGTTGAAGTGCTCCCAGCTCGCCCAGTGCGGCACGAGGTTGGAGTTGGCGATCAGCACGCGCGGGGCGTTGCTGTGGGTCTTGAACACGCCGACCGGCTTGCCGGATTGCACCAGCAGGGTCTCGTCGTCATTCAGGTTGGTCAGGCTTTCGACGATTTTGTCGTAGCACTCCCAGTTACGCGCGGCGCGACCGATACCACCGTAAACCACCAGCTCTTTCGGGTTTTCGGCGACTTCCGGGTCGAGGTTGTTCATCAGCATGCGCAGCGGCGCTTCGGTCAGCCAGCTCTTGGCGGTCAGCTTGTTGCCACGGGCGGCACGGATTTCAACATCACGGAATTTTGTACGGTTGTTGTCAGTCACGAAAAAGACTCCTCAGCGATCAATTCAAACCAACCCTGGCAGTGGGCAAGCAGCCTGCGCGCCTCAATGCGCGACAAGCGAATCAGTGGACGCTGCGGAGAGTCTCGAACGACTCATACGCATACGTCTTTACTTGTACATACAAGCATATGCAATCAAGCGGCCAACTTGCTGGAGAGGTGTTCAAGAAAAATCGCGGCCAAGGCTAGAGAGCGCCTGAATCAAGGGTTCGGGCGCGGATGAAATTTTTCGAGGGTATTGATGGAGGGGGTTGGAGATTGTTACGAAAGCGAGGTTTTGCTCCACGCTGGGGTGTTCGGTAACAAGTTGGTGCGTGAGTTGGGAACATCCCAAAAGCAAAAGATCGCAGCCTTCGGCAGCTCCTACAGTGGGATTGATGTACACCCTGTAGGAGCTGCCGAAGGCTGCGATCTTTTAAGTTTTTTAAATCAGCGCGCCGTCAGCTCAATGACACAGCAAGCGGCATTGGTGGTGACTTCAACCAGTCCGGCGTTACCGTCCAGTTGCAGACAATCATGTCGCCCCAACTGCGCAACGCTGTCACCGACCTGCACTTGCAGCAGCTCACTGACACTGAACACCAACACCGTCCCTGCCGAGCTGAAGAATCGCTGCTCACCGTCCAGCCACTGCAACCGCGCGCTATAACGCTGCGGCGCATAGATCAGGTTGAAATCGCGAATCGCACCGCCTAGCAGCGTGCACGAAACCTGGCTTTCGCCACTGAAGGCAAACGGGTCGAGCGGTAATAGCGGCCGCGTATCGTCACCGTCGACGCATAAGGTCATGCCATCACCCTGCAACACAGTGATCACCCGCTGATAGCCAGCGAACGTCGAAAACCCGCCCGACTCGGCGATGTCGGCAATCGAAAGGCGCCAGCCGAAACCGTCCAGCCCTGCCCCTGCATCACGGGTGATTTCCTCGGTGCTGCCGCCGCCGTTTTTCCACGGCATGCGCGGGTAACCCTCAGCGCGTAAAACTTTTACCTGACTCATTTATGCTCTCTATTTATGGAACCGCCCTTCCAGACGATGACGAGAACCGGGATGAATCAAACGTGCCGCAGTAACCGGCTGACGCCCCGACCACGTGCGACGACGAATCAACAAGCAAGGCTCGCCCTTCTCGATCTGCAACAACTTGCACTCGGACGATTCAGCGAGGATCGCTTCGACCACGTGCTCGCCTTCGGTCAGCGGCGCGACCTGGTTCAAATAGGCGTACGGCGTTTGCAGAGTGAAGTCCTGCTTGAGGTATTCCGGGGCGACCAGCGCGTTGACGAAACGGTCTTCGATTTGCACCGGAATATCGTTTTCGTAATGCACGATCAGCGAGTGGAACACCTTCTGCCCTTCACGCATGTCCAGCGCCAGTGCGCGCTCGGAACCGGCGGCCTCTTCTTCGAGGGTGATCACCTGGCAGGTGTGGCGATGGCCACGGGAGGCGATTTCGTCGGCGATGTTGTGCACTTCGAACAGCGCGGACTGGCTCTTCGGCTCGGCGACGAACGTGCCGACGCCTTGCATGCGCACTAGCAGACCGTCGGCGGTCATCTCGCGCAGGGCGCGATTGATGGTCATGCGACTGAAACCAAGTTGATTGACCAGCTCGCTTTCGGACGGTACGCGGTAGTGCGGCGGCCAGTTTCCGCTGTCGATCTGCTGGGTGATCATCTGTTTGACGCGGGCGTACAAGGGCGCCGGACTGTCGCCCATGTTCGCGGCCAACGGGGAGACTGGAGGCGGAGTCGGCACGGTTGATCCCTGTTCTTTGGATGAAAGTGGCTAGCTTGCCGGAGTTTACCGAGCAGGCAAACGTCTGTATATGTATATACAAATAACACACGATGGGGTGCTGAACCATGTCCGCCTTCTTTGCCGAACGCGCGCTGCTGCCTAACGGATGGGCCAACAATGTACGTCTTGAGGTCAGCGCCGAGGGCCTGCTGACCCAAATCCAGGCCGATTCCACCGCAGATGGCGCCGAACGGTTGAGCGGCCCGCTGCTGCCGGGGATGCCCAATCTGCACTCCCACGCCTTCCAGCGGGCGATGGCCGGACTGGCTGAAGTGGCCGGCAATCCGAACGACAGTTTCTGGACCTGGCGCGATCTGATGTATCGGCTCGTCGGAAAAATCAGCCCGGATCAGCTCGGCGTGATCGCCCGTCAGCTGTACATCGAAATGCTCAAGGCTGGTTACACATCCGTCGCCGAATTTCACTATGTGCATCACGACAGCAACGGTCAGCCTTACGCCGATCCGGCTGAACTGGCGTTGCGCATCAGTCAGGCCGCGAGCGAAAGCGGTATCGGTCTGACCCTGCTGCCGGTGCTTTACAGCCACTCCGGTTTTGGCGGCCAGACGCCGAATGACGGTCAGCGCCGTTTCATCAACAGCACCGAAAACTACCTGAATCTGCAAGCGCGTTTGCAGCCAATGCTGGCGCAGCAAAAGGCGCAATCGCTGGGCCTGTGCTTCCACTCGTTGCGCGCGGTGACGCCGCAGCAGATCAGCGAAGTAATGGCCGCCAGCGACAAGCAATGCCCAGTGCACATTCACATCGCTGAACAGCAGAAGGAAGTCGACGACTGCCTGAGCTGGAGCGGTCGGCGTCCGCTGCAATGGCTGTACGAAAACGCCGAAGTTGATCAGCGCTGGTGTCTGGTTCATGCGACCCACGCCAACCCGGAAGAAGTCACGTTGATGGCCAAGAGTCGCGCCATCGCCGGTTTGTGTCTGACCACCGAAGCAAATCTGGGCGACGGGATTTTCCCGGCAGTGGATTTCCTCGCGCAGGGCGGGCGCATGGGCATCGGTTCCGACAGCCATGTCTCGCTCAGCGTGGTGGAGGAATTGCGCTGGCTGGAATACGGCCAGCGTCTGCGTGATCAGCGGCGTAACCGTTTGTATGGCGCGGATCAGCCGATGGTCGGGCGCACGTTGTATGACGCAGCGCTGGACGGTGGTGCGCAGGCGTTGGGGCAGCCGATTGGTGCGCTAGAGGTTGGCAAACGTGCGGACTGGATCGTGCTAGATGGCAATGATCCGTATCTGGCGACGGCCAATGGTGACGGGATTTTGAATCGCTGGTTGTTTGCCGGTGGCGATCGGCAGGTGCGCGATGTGCTGGTCAATGGCCAGTGGGTTGTGCGTGATGGCCGGCATGCCGGGGAAGAGGACAGCGCCCGCGCGTTCACCCAAGTCCTGCGCGACCTTTTAGGCTGACACAAAACAAAAATGTGGGAGCGAGCCTGCTCGCGAAAGCGGTGTATCAGTCAACATTTTCGTTAACTGACACGCCCTCTTCGCGAGCAGGCTCGCTCCCACATTTGATCTTTGGCGATGCTTAATTCGAGGTCTTGGCCATCTGCCGATCCGACGCTCGCCAGATCAATCGCGTGGTGTCATAGCCCTGCTGACGCGCCTTGCTCAGCAGTTCTTCACGCACCACACCGTTGACGGTCGGCGTGCGTGAAAGCAGCCACAGGTACTTGCGACTCGGGTCGCCGACGATGGCGGTCTTGTAGTCATCGCTGACGTACAGCACCCAGTATTCACCTTTCGCCACACCCGGAATCAGACGCGAGAACCAGGTATCAAACTCGACCCACAACTTGTCGGTTTTGCCCGGCACTTGTGGCGAGGCCGTGCCCTTCACTTCTTCCCATTGCCATTGCGGGGTCAGGCAGCGATTGAGCACCGCGACGTTGCCGTCAGGCTTGAGGGTGTAATGCGCTTCGGATTGCGCGCAGTCGCGCTGGAAGTACATCGGCAAGCGCGCCAGTTCATACCAGGTGCCCTGATAACGCTTGAGATTGACGCTGTTGACGGTTTTCGGCGCCAACGGATCTACGCCGGAACTGGCGCAGCCGGCCAGTACCAGGCCGGCAAAAAGGACAAGCAATAACCGCTTCATTTTTCTTCTCCGTGGGCGCGAAGCCCCGGTTTACTTCAGGCCTTGGCCGGAAAACATCAGCACTTTGTCACCGGCGTACTGCACGCTGATAAAGCTGTTCTTGTCGCCCCAGGTGCAACTGGACATGCCGAGCGCGCCCGAGCAATCAGTCGGTTTGCCGAGCAGGGTCTCGACTTCGGCCTTGGCCATGCCGGCCGAGAGCTTCGAATAGTTTTCCTGATTGACCTTGCTGCATGCGGCCAACAGCACGCAAAACGACAGAAGGGCGATAGATCGCAGCGACATGGTGTAACTCCTGGAACGAGGGGGGATGGCATGGTGCCAACCAGAAGCTTAGAAGAGAAAACCCTCATCTGGTTCCGTGGGGCGAAGGCTATTTATTAGCCCGCCCGTCCGGCTTTTGCCGATAAATCAGACACTTTGTAGGGCTATTGAGCATTTCGTCGCATTTCGCAAAAGACGCCTAATCTTTGGCGCGCTGCGGTCGAAATAAGAGCAGCGCAAAGCCCCCGAGTGTGGCAAATTGCCGCCCTTTCTTGACCAGCCCCTTCGCGGTAGCTCATTCGATGACCAGAAACATGAAATTCAGCCACAAGATCTTGTTGGCTGCCGCCCTCGTGGTGGCCGTTGCGTTCGCCTGTTTCATTTTCTTCAACGACTATCGACAGCGCGAAGCCCTGAGCAGCAGCACCGAAGCCTCGATGCAGGAACTGGGCAGCCTGACCACCAGCAACATTCAAACGTGGCTGGAAAGCCGCATTCAGTTGCTGCAATCGCTGTCGCAGCAAGTGGCCGTCGATGGCAACGCGACTGCCAGCCTGAAACGCATCATCGACCTGCCCGCCTACACCGGCAATTTCCAGCTCAGTTACTTCGGTGGCGCCGACGGCGTGATGTTCTCGGTACCGGCCGGCAACCGCGCCCCGGATTACGATCCACGCGCCCGTGGCTGGTACAAGGCGGCCAACAGCACGCAGCAGACCATTGTCACTGAACCGTACATCGCCGCCTCCTCGGGCAAACTGGTGATCACCGTCGCCACTCCGGTTCAGCGCCAAGGGCAGATGCTCGGCGTCGCCGGTGCCGACATCGACCTGACCAGCGTCAGCGCGATCATCAACTCGCTGAACTTCGGCGGCCACGGTCATGCGTTCATCGTCAGCAGCGAGGGCAAGATCCTGATCCACCCGGACAGCAAACTGGTGCTCAAGACCCTCGCCGAGGCGTACCCGAACGGTGCACCGAAAGTCAGCCCGGGGCTGAAAGAAGTCGAGTTCAACGGCAAAACCCAACTGATCTCCTTCACCCACGTCAACGGCGTGCCATCGGCCGACTGGTACGTCGCACTGGTACTCGATAAAGACACCGCGTTCTCGATGCTCAGCGAATTCCGCACCTCGGCGTTGATCGCCATGGTCATTGCCGTGGTGATCATCATCGCCCTGCTCGGCATGCTCATCCGCGTGTTGATGCAACCGCTGCTGACCATGGGCCGCGCCATGCACGACATCGCTGAAGGCGAAGGCGACCTGACCAAGCGTCTGGTGATTCACGGCAACGATGAATTCGGCGCGCTGGGCACTTCGTTCAACCGCTTCGTCGAACGTATCCACACCTCGATCCGCGAAGTGTCCTCGGCCACTGGCCAGGTCAACGAAGTTGCGCTGCGCGTGGTCGCCGCGTCGAACTCGTCGATGTACAACTCCGACCAGCAAGCCACTCGCACCAACAGCGTAGCCGCCGCGATCAACCAACTCGGCGCCGCCGCGCAGGAAATCGCCCAGAACGCCGCCCTCGCCTCGCAGCATTCAAGCGATGCGCGCAGCCTCGCGGTGGACGGTCAGCAAGTGGTGGATAAAACCATCCAGGCCATGCAGCAGCTGTCGGCGAAGATCAGCGACTCCTGCGGCAACATCGAAACGCTAAACAGCAACACGGTGAACATCGGCCAGATTCTCGAAGTGATCACCAGCATTTCCCAGCAGACCAACCTGCTCGCACTCAACGCCGCGATCGAAGCGGCGCGTGCCGGCGAGGCCGGTCGCGGTTTCGCCGTGGTCGCCGATGAAGTGCGCAACCTCGCGCACCGCACCCAGGATTCGGCGCAGCAAGTTCAGAAGATGATCGAAGAGCTGCAAGTCGGCGCGCGGCAGGCTGTCAGCATCATGACCGAGAGCCAGCGCGAGAGCGAAAGCAGCGTCGGCATTGCCAACCAGGCCGGCGAGCGACTGGGCAGCGTGACTCAGCGCATTGGCGAGATCGACGGGATGAACCAGTCGGTGGCAACTGCGACCGAAGAGCAGACCGCTGTGGTCGAGTCGATCAACGTGGATATCAACGAGATCAACACACTGAATCAGGAAGGTGTGGAGAACTTGCAGGCGACGTTGCGGGCTTGCTCGGATCTGGAGCAGCAGGCGGCGCGGTTGAAGCAGTTGGTCGGCAGCTTCCGCATCTGAAGATCAAGAGCCTTACCCCCTCACCCCAGCCCTCTCCCCCAGGGGGGCGAGGGGGAAAGGGAGCCGATCGGGGGGATGTTCCAGACCTGAGTTCGACTCGAAATTCGCAGGTCGATGTATCAAGTCCAGACAACTCGGTCAGTCCCCTCTCCCCCCGGGAGAGGGCTAGGGTGAGGGGAAAGCTCTTAAAACCGTGAACCCGGTTCAGAAAGAAACACCAACTCCTCCGCCGTAGACTCGCGCCCCAACACCGCATTGCGATGCGGAAACCGGCCAAACCGTGCGATCACCTTTTGATGCCGCTCGGCATAATCCAGATTATCGGCAAACACCGCCCGCTCAGATTCCGGCTGTTCAGCCACCAGTTCGATAAACCGGGAAACCGCCTCGTTCTGCACCGCGAGGTTTTCGCAGTGTTCGAACACCAGATAAATGAACACACGCTGGATCGGTTTCAACTGCCGGTCGAAATCCGCCGCAACGCCTTGGGCGACGAGTTTCTGCGCGCGCAGATCACCGGAAAACGCTTTGGGAGTGTCGCGAAAGATCATTCGTGGCAGTTGATCAAGCAGTAACACCAGCGCCAGCCAACCTTCGGGACGTTGCGTCCACTCGGTCAATTCGCCGGCCAGGGCCTGATCGACAAAGACCCCGAAACGCGTCTGCGCTTCGAGGTCTTGGCTGTCTCGCTTACCGAACCACAACTTGCCCTTGTCAGCCGATATCTCGTCGGGGGATTCGGCGTGTCCGAACCACCAATCGAGCAACGGCTGCCAAGGGGCGGTCATGGTTTATTCCTTGTGGTAGGCCGTAGCGCGTGCGACTTCTTCTTTCGAACCGAGGAACACCGCTACACGCTGGTGCAGGCCTTCAGGCTGGATGTCGAGAATGCGCTGATGACCGTCGGTGGACGCGCCGCCCGCTTGTTCCACCAGGAACGACATCGGGTTGGCTTCATACATCAGACGCAGTTTGCCTGGCTTGGATGGCTCACGGCTGTCGCGCGGGTACATGAACAGACCGCCACGGGTCAGGATGCGGTGCACGTCGGCAACCATCGCCGCGACCCAGCGCATGTTGTAGTTCTTTTTCAGCGGACCTTCTTCACCGGCCAGCAGTTCGCCCACGTAGCGTTGTACCGGGGCTTCCCAGTGACGCTGGTTAGACATGTTGATGGCGAATTCCTGGGTCGATTCAGGAATGGTGATGTTTTCGTGAGTCAGCACGAAGCTGCCCATTTCACGGTCCAGGGTGAAACCTTTGACGCCGTCGCCCAAGGTCAGGATCAGCATGGTCTGTGGACCGTAGATCGCGTAACCGGCGGCTACTTGCTGGGTGCCTGGCTGCAGGAACGCTTTCTCGTTCAGCGGCTCGTTCTGGCTCAGGTATTCGTTCGGGCAACGCAGTACCGAGAAGATGGTGCCGACCGGGGCGTTGATGTCGATGTTCGACGAACCGTCCAGTGGGTCGAATACCAGCAGGTACGCGCCTTTCGGGTATTTGCCCGGGATCTGGTAGGCATTGTCCATTTCTTCAGACGCCATGCCGGCCAGGTGACCACCCCATTCGTTGGCTTCGAGCAGGATCTCGTTGGAGATTACGTCGAGCTTCTTCTGCACTTCGCCCTGAACGTTTTCGGTGCCCATGCTGCCCAGAACACCACCCAGGGCGCCTTTGGAAACGGCGTGGTTGATCTCCTTGCAGGCACGCGCCACCACTTCGATCAGGAAACGCAGATCGGCAGGAGTGTTATTGCTGCGGGTCTGCTCAATCAAATAGCGACTCAGGGTAACGCGGGACATGGACGGCTCCGGTGGAATGGGGGGGCTAAAAACCCGCGCAGTTTACAGGGAGTCTGAAAACGTAGCGAGCGAAGACGCCCGGTAACGTGCGTTGGGGTGTAATTGCCTGCATGAGACGTGATTGTCGGTGGAGAGTTCAGGTAGCGGAATTAGCGTAGTTGGAAATCCGACGAAGGCCGATCAGTTTGGGATATGTATTGATTGTGAGACCGCCTTCGCGAGCAAGCCCGCTCCCACAATGGATCTGCGTCGTTCACAAATCCACTGTGGGAGCGGGCTTGCTCGCGAATGGCGCGCAGCGCCAGCCATTCTCAGGAATTGGCAGGAGGCTTACGCAACAAGCTAAACGCCATCGCCCCAAGAAACACCACGCTCAACAACAGCACTGCCCACAAGCCAATCTTCTTCCAATTGGTCTCAGCCACTGCCGCTGTGGTCGCCGTCGACGTCGGCGTAACCACCGCCTCGCCCTGAACCGACGCTTTGCCCAGCGCCGCCAGTTTCTCCGGTTTGAAATCCGGGATCAGCGTCGTCAACGGCAGATTCGCCGTCTTCACACTCGGATTACCTAACGCCAGGCTAAAAGGCCCGTCTCCGCGCGCAAGGAAAATCACCTGCGTCGCCCGTACCGCATATTTCACGCTCGGCGCCTGCTCACCGAGACCGCCGCCGCGCTCATCCACCGTCAGCTTCAACTGCTGCACGGTCTGCCCGTAGAGCTGCAGTTCGTTCTGCACCACGTCCTCGCCATTCTGGGTCAGGCGATAGAGCAAACCATTGCTCAGCGTTTGCCACGGCAGACTGCTTTCGCGTCGCCCCGCCAGGGTCACTGGCGCCAGACTGTTCGGCTGTTTCAGTTCAACCTGTACCCGCTCGACGTTCAGTCCCATCGGCAATTGCCAGGTGTATTCCCCGGATTTGGCGCTGCTGCCGGCCAATGCCTGCGACCAGACCAACGGCAGCGGAAGATTGCGCGGGTCGCTGCTTTTCAGCTGTGCCGCCGTGAGGATCGGCGCGGAAGTCGGCGACTCCCACAGCAAGCGCACATAGCGCGCCGATTGCCCCGGCAACGTCACCTCATGCTGTTCGATACGCTCATCAGAAAAAGTAAGCCGTGCCACTTGCCCTTCGCCCCACGGCTGCCAATGCTGCAAGTCGTCGCTGGCCTCAATGCTGAAACGCTGGAAACCGTCGCGCTCGCTGGTCCAGTCGAGGATCAATTGCTGCAACGGCGCCTTGATCGCGCTGGCATCGAGCAGCCAGCCGCGCAACACTTCTTCACCCGCTTCCAACTGGCTGGACGGTTGCACTTCTACCAGCGTGCCGTTGGTGGTCGATTGCACGCGCACGTTCGGCGCGCGTTCGCTGGCGTCGGCGGCGTTGTACAGCGGGAACCATTTCACCTCGTGCAACTGGCCATCGTCGCGGGTCTGCGCCGACTCGCGCGCCAGGGCGTAAGCCTGCGGTTCGCCAGCGGCATTGAACACGCGCAGATCACCGAGATCGGTCTGGCGCGCCTGCAATTGCACGTTCAGCGGCAATTCGAGGCGGTACCACGGGCCGTTGCCGCTGACCGCCAGCGGCACCTGCGTGGCAAAGTCTGCCGGTTTTTCCTGGGCGCTGGCCGCCAGCATCACGCCCAACGCCAACCAACCCGGATTTCGCATGCGACTCAAGATGAAACTCCTTCGGTGTCCGGGGCCGGTTTGTCCGCCACCGGTTCAGCCTCGACGCGTTTGGGCGGCAGTGGCGCGAAATAACCGACCACCAGCAGCAACACGCCAACGCCGATAAACGAGACAATCCGGGCGAGGCCGCCACGGTTGCTCAGTTCGACAAAAATCAGTTTGGCCACTACCAGCGCAATCAGCGCTGCGCCGATCAGCCAGACTTCGCGGCGATGGCGCAGATGTCCGCCGATCATCAGCCCGAGCGCCATCAGCGTCCAGACGATCGACAACCCGGCCTGCACCAGCATCGAGGCGAGCAGCGTATCCAGTTCGAACGGAATCCCCGCCCAATGGTGCGCGGCGCGGGTGACCAGCGCAGTACAGAAGGCGAACAACGAAACCCCGGCGATCAGTTGCGTGGCGTAATCGGCATAGTCCTGACGAATCGACAATTGCGAAATCGCACTGCGCGACCACACGTAAACGCCGAACAGTGCGAACAGCAAGCCCAACTCCAAAGGGTTGAGTAACGGCACGTACGGCAACGGTTCGGCGTTGCCATCGCTGACGCCATTCGCCAGCCAGAACCACGCGAGCATCAACACCGCCAACGGCGCGGCGGCGTACAAGCGGTACTCACGGGCAAACGCAGCAACTGGCCACGGCCAGGTGCGCGGGGCCGCCGCCAGCAACAGATAAACACTCGGCAGAATCGCCCAGCCCAGCCAGCGCCAGGCGTTGTATTGCTCGGACAACAGCAGCAGGCCGTAACGCAACTCCAGCGCCAGCACGCCGATCAGCAACCAGCAGCCGAGCACATGCGCCGTGCTCAAGGCCCGCGCGGGCAGCATCGGCGCCAAGCGTCGCAGACTGAAGAAATGCACGGCGAATACCGCCGCCCACGCCAGCCAACCGAAATCCGCCGCTGGGTGATAACGCGAATGCCACGCGCCGATCAGGACCCATCCAGCCGCCGGAATCAGCAACGTGCAGAGCAATCCCAGCGCCGGCCATTTCAGGCGTAGCGACAGCAGCATCCACAGCGCCACGCTCACAGCGGCAACCAGCAGCAATAACGTGCCTTGCAGATTCGGCGATGCAAAACGCAGTACTTCACTCACCCACGCCAGCGTCCACCAACCGGCGCCCCACACCAGTAACACTTCGGACAGGCGCTGCAAACTCAACGCATCAAATGCCGAGGCGTGATTACCCAGTTGCAGGCGCCACGCTCCGATCATTGCCGCCAGACCCAACACCAGCGGCGTCCAGAATCCGCCATGCGCCAACGGTTTCAGACCTTCGCTGGACATCGGCCCGAGCAACTCCGGACCGGCCAGTAAAAACGCCGCGCCGCCAATCACCTGCAACAGCAGACCGAAAACAAAGCTCACGCGCTGCTTGAGGTACAGGCTCAGCCAGATGATCAGCAGACCACTCGCCGCCCACACCGCGCTCGCCGTTTGCCACGGCAGCACAAACAACACCGCCAGATTGATCAGCACCAACCCGGCCAGCAGCACCACCGACAGACCGCGCAGCAGACGCACGTCACTGCGCACCATTTCATCGCGAGCGGCCAACAGCATGCCGGCGATCAACGCCAGACCGATCAGCGAAGCACTGAGCAAACCGCTCCAGCCGGCGCTGAACACCGCTGCCGAATCCTGCCCCGCGCCTTGCAGACGCAACAGGAACAACGCGCCGCCCAGCAACTGCACGGCAAATGCGCTGAACAGGAACGTGCGCGACTGAATCCGCAGGCCGATAAACAATGTCGCCAACCCGGCCAGCGCCCAACTGATCGCCGTGCCTTGCGTGAAGAAAAACAGCGGCGCCAGCAGGTAAAGGAAGGTCAGGCCCAAGCCCGCCAACACCGGCAAACCTTGGCGCTCCCATGGCGAGGTCTGTTGCGGCGCAGCTTTGCGCACCTGGTAGAAACTGAATAGCAACGCGACGCCAAGCATCAGTGCGCCCAGCGCAGCACCGTCGAGCAAACTGCTTTCGCCGACGCGCAATTGACTGAGGAACGCCAATGCCGAGCCCAGTTGCAGCAGCAAGGCGAACGCCCGGGCGAACGGCCGCTGCTGACGCAAACCGAGCCAGAGAATCCCCGCGCCTTCCACCGCCCATGCCGCCGACGTCCAGCGTGCATCCAGCCCCAGCGGAATCGCCAGACTGGCGAAAATCACCCCGAGCGCGAGACAGGTTTCACCCAGCAGCAGCGCGCGACCGCCCATCAATACCTTGGCCAGCGCCATGTAGATCATGCCCAGCGCGAGCGCACTGAACGCGGCGGCAAATTCCAGATGCTGCACCAGCGCGAACTGCAAACCGAAGCCAATAATCGGCGGGCCGAACAACAGGGTGCCGTCGACGTAATCGCCCTTGCGCGCCGACCAGTGCAGCAGCGCCTCGCGGTCGCCATCTGCCGGGGCGTTGGGCATGTCGAGCAGTTTGCGCCGCGCGAACAACAGGCCGATGGCGAGGTACATCAGGAAAAACAGAATCAGAAACGGCTCGGTGCTCCACAGCAACTCTGGTGCATACGAACGCAGGCCCCAGGCGAAACCAATGCCGAAGGTGCCGACGAAACCGATCAGGTTGAGCAGACGCCAGGCCTTGAACCAGGCAATCGCGAGGATACCGGCATTGAGCAAGGCGAAATAACTGAACAGCGCGACGTGGTTACCGGCACCGGTCGAAGTGAGGATCGGTGCGGCGAAACCGCCCAATGCGGCCACTGCCGCCAGCGCAAGCGAGTCCTGGGTGATGGCGAGAATCGCCGAGAACACCGTCACCGCGACCAGCAAGCCCAGCGCGGCAGAGGGATCGAGCAACGGATGCAGGCGCATCGCCGCAAACACCGTCAGGTACAGCACCGCAATCCCGGTGCCTTGCAGCATCAGCGCATAACTGCTGTTGCGCCGCCGCAGCCACCAGCCCAGCGCGAGCAACGCCAGGGCTGCGGCCGCTACACCGGCGTAACGCAATTCGATCGGCACGACCATGCCTTCAGTGGCGTAGCGCAGCAGAAACGCCAGCCCAAAGAACAGCAACACCACGCCGACACGCAGCACGGTGTTGCCGCCAAACAGCCAGTTGCGCGCAGCGCTGATGCCGCGTTCGATGAGGTTCGGGCCACGCGGTTCGGCGATTCTTTGTGGTTCGGGAGTGACGGCACCGAGGTTCCAGACATCGGCAGGCAGCGGTTGGCTGGTTTCGCTGGCGACGGCGGAAATCGGTTCGAGTTCAGGTGGCAGCTCCCAGACCAATTCGGCGGCTGGGGCCTCTTCGACGGCTTTGGACGGTTCGGCGACTGGCTCGGTAACCGGCGCCGTACTCGGCGAAGGCACCGCATGAGAAGGCGAACCTTCCAGCACAAACAGACGCTGCGCGACGCCCTGCAGGGCTTCCTTCGCCTGTTCAAATTGTCGTTGCTGCTCCGCCATCTGCGAGCCAAGCCGCGCGATACGGATCGTCTGCCCGATCGCCAGCCCCAGCAACGCGCCCAACAGCGCATCGCTGAACGACTCGTCGAGCAGCCAGCCGAGCACGAGCCCGATCAACATGAACATCCATTGCATGGTCGATATCCCTAAGCGCGAAGGCCAATCCGGGAAGATTAGCGCAGCCTGACCCAAAAAGATCGCAGCCTGCGGGAGCTCCTACAGGGTTATGCGAACACCTGTGTAGGAGCTGCCGCAGGCTGCGATCTTTTCCGGCGCGCGATTATATCGAGCCGAGCGAAAAGTTACTCCAGCGCTTTCCAGATATCCGTGGCGTACTCGCGAATCGTCCGGTCTGAGGAGAACCAGCCCATCCGCGCCGTGTTGAGTACCGCCGAACGCCACCAGTTATTGGAGTCGTGCCAGTGCGCTTCAACGCGCTTCTGCGCTTCCCAGTAGGAATCGAAGTCAGCACAGACCAGGAAGCGGTCGTAATCCACCAGCGAATCGATCAGACCGGTATAACGCGAGGTGTCATCCGGCGAGAACACCCCGCCGCGAATCGCCTGCAATACATCGTTCAATCGATGGGAGGCGGCAATGTCTGGCAAGGCGCTGAACTCGTGATTCTGTTTGCGCGCTTCCACTTGCTGCGCACTGAGGCCAAAGATGAACATGTGTTCAACGCCGATACGCTCAGCCATTTCCACGTTGGCGCCGTCCAGCGTGCCGATGGTCAACGCACCGTTAAGGCCGAACTTCATGTTACTGGTGCCCGAAGCCTCGAATCCGGCGGTGGAAATCTGCTCGGACAAGTCCGCCGCCGGAATGATGCTCTCCGCCAGGCTGACGTTGTAGTTGGGCAGAAACACCACTTTCAACAAGCCGCGCACCGTCGGGTCGTTGTTCACGACGCGGGCGATGTCATTGCTCAACTTGATGATCAGTTTGGCCTGGTGATAACTCGCCGCCGCTTTACCGGCGAAGATTTTCACCCGTGGCACCCAGTCGACTTCCGGCTCGGCGCGAATTGCCTGATACAGCGCCACGGTGTGCAGCAGGTTGAGCAACTGGCGTTTGTATTCGTGAATCCGTTTGACCTGCACATCGAACATCGCCGCCGGGTTGACCGCAATGCCCAGCCGTTCGTGAATCAGATAGGCCAGGGCTTTTTTGCTGTGCAGGCGCTGTTCGGCGAAGGCTTTGCGGAACGCGGTTTTCTCGGCAAAAGGCTCTAGGTCGATCAAACGTTCTTCCGCGTTATCGAGTAAGTCCGGGCCCAGCGCATCGACCAGCATCGAGGTCAATTCCGGGTTGGCCTGATACAGCCAGCGGCGGAAGGTAATGCCGTTGGTTTTGTTGTTGATCCGCTCTGGATACAGCTTGTGCAGTTCGGCGAACACGGTTTTGCGCATCAGTTGCGTGTGCAATCCGGACACGCCGTTGACGCTGTGCGAACCAAGGAACGCGAGGTTGCCCATACGCACCCGGCGACCATTGTCTTCTTCAATCAGCGACACCGCGCGCAGCACGTCGAAATCGTGAATGCCCTTGGCCCGCAGCGAATCGATGTGCTGTGCGTTGATCAGGTAAATGATCTGCATGTGTCGCGGCAGCATGCGTTCCATCAGACCCACCGGCCAGGTTTCCAGCGCTTCCGGCAACAGCGTGTGGTTGGTGTACGACAGCGTGTCGACGGTCACTTGCCACGCCGCATCCCACGCCACGTCGTAGACATCGACCAATTGGCGCATCAGTTCGGCGACAGCAATCGAGGGGTGGGTATCGTTGAGCTGGATCGCCGCATGATCGCCGAGGGTCAGCACCGAGGTGTGCATGTTGCGGTGACGACGGAGCAAGTCCTGCAGGGAGGCGGCGACGAAGAAGTATTCCTGACGCAGGCGCAGCTCTTGCCCCGCTTCAGTGCTGTCCGCCGGGTAAAGCACGCGGGAGATACTTTCGGCGCGCGCCACTTCGGCGACCGCGCCCAGGTGGTCACCGGCGTTGAAGCGCTCAAGGTGCAAATCCTCCATGGCGCGGGCACGCCACAAACGCAAGGTGTTGACGCTCGCCCCGCGCCAGCCGACCACTGGCGTGTCGTAGGCAATCGCGCGGACGGTTTCTGCCGGCGACCAGACTTGTTTGGATTTGCCGCTGACATCGGTGACGGTTTCAACGCTGCCGCCGAAGCCGATGGAGTAGACGACTTCCGGCCGTTCGAACTCCCATGGATTACCGAAATCCAGCCAGTGCTCGGTCTGCTCCTGCTGCCAGCCATCGACAATGGCCTGGCGGAACAAACCGTGTTCGTAACGAATGCCATAACCGTGGCCAGCGATGCCGAGGGTCGACATGCTTTCCATGAAGCATGCGGCCAAGCGACCGAGGCCGCCGTTGCCAAGCGCCGCATCGGGCTCCAGCAATCGGATGCGCTCCAGATCGACACCGAGTTCGGTCAGCGCTTCACGGGCGACATCGAGCAGGCCAAGGTTGCTCAGGCTGTCGTAGAGCAAGCGGCCGATGAGAAATTCCAGCGAGAGGTAATACACCCGCTTCTGGCCTTTGCGGTAGATCTGCCGGGTGTGGTCCATCCAGTGTTCGACCATGTGATCACGCGCGGCCAATGCGATGGCTTCGAACCAGTCATGGTCGAAGGCGTGATCGGGGTCTTTGCCCACCGCGTAGGTGAGTTTGGTCAGGACGGCGTCGCGGAATGCGGCCACCTCTGCTTCGCGAACTAGTGGTTCTTGAGTCATCGATAGGACCTCGAGCGAGCGGGGAATTGTCTGAGCCTAGACGGTCTGACCGACGGTAGCGGCTCTGGTTCGGCAGTTTTTCCCGAGACTGTGAGATAGCCCGGCATTACCTTGTCGAGTGAGCTAATGAATGCAGGGGCCGTGCCGAATTGTCCGGCAATGTGCCTGCACGCTGAAAAAATCTGGCGAAAGGTTGTTCAAAAATCCACCAGTCCCGGTATGATCGCGCGCCCTGATGCACACACGCCTGGTAACTCCCGATGATGAAGCCCAACCTGATTGCCGCCGCCGAGATCGATCGTCTCGATACGTGGGCAAAATACTCAGCCCCGATGTGCGGTTCCTGCATATCCAGCTGCTGCACGCTGCCGGTTGAGGTGAAGATCAAGGATCTGGTGCGCATCGGTGTGGTCGACGAATTCGAACTCGGTGACCCGCCGAAGAACATCGCCAAGCGTTTGCAGAAGGAAGGCCTGGTCGAGCGTTTCAACCAGAAGTCGGGCATCTTCACCCTGCAGCGCATGAGCAACAACGATTGTTACTACCTGGATCGTAAGAGCCGCCTGTGCACCATTTATGACAAGCGCCCGGATACCTGTCGCAATCACCCGAAGATCGGGCCGCGTCCGGGGTATTGCGCGTACAAGCCGAAGGAAGTGGTGCGCGAGCAGAATTTCCGGGCGATCGAGAAGTTTTAAAAGCTTACCCTCATCGGAACGCCGCCCGCCCAGCCCTCTCCCGGAGGGAGAGGGCGCCGACCGAGGTGTCTGGGGCCATACATCGACCTGAAACACCCAGTCGAATATGGATTCGGTTGAGCCCCACCAAATCGATTTTGGATTCAGCAGAATTCTTTCAAGTCAATGTATCCCCTGAGCATCCCCCATTCAGTCCCCTCTCCCTCCGGGAGAGGGCTAGGGTGAGGGGCTTTTGATCTTCAAGGCCCAATCTGCACTTCCCCCAGACAAACAAAAACGCCCCCGGTCTCTCGACCGGGGGCGTTTTCATTCAGCCGGAACTAATGACTCAGTTCTTGGCTTTCTTGGCAGCGCGGGTACGCTCGCTTTCGTCCAGGATCTTCTTGCGAAGACGGATGGACTTAGGAGTTACTTCGCACAGCTCGTCTTCCTGGATGTATTCCAGAGCCTGTTCCAGAGTGAACTTCACTGGTGGAACCAGAGCGATGGTTTCGTCTTTACCCGACGCACGCATGTTGTCGAGCTTCTTGCCCTTGGTAGGGTTAACGCCCAGGTCGTTGTCGCGGCTGTTCTGACCAACGATTTGACCGTTGTAGATCTCCTGGCCGTGTTCTACGAACAGTTTGCCACGAGCCTGCAGGGTTTCCAGCGAGTAGGTCAGTGCCTTGCCGGTTTCAACCGAAACCAGAACGCCGTTCTGACGGCCGGACATGTGGCCCGACTTGACGGTGTCGTAACGATCGAAGATCGAGGTCAGGATGCCAGCACCGTTGGTCAGGGTCAGGAACTGGTTACGGAAACCAATCAGACCGCGAGCAGGGATATTGTATTCCAGACGAACACGGCCCTTGCCATCCGGCACCATGTTGCTCAGGTCGCCTTTACGCAGACCCATCTCTTCCATGACCTTGCCCTGAGCTTCTTCAGGGATGTCGATGGTCACGTTTTCAAACGGTTCCTGCTTGACGCCGTCAACTTCACGGATGATCACTTCCGGACGACCCAGAGCGATTTCGAAGCCTTCGCGACGCATGGTTTCGATCAGTACCGAGAGGTGCAGCTCACCACGGCCGGAAACCTTGAACTTGTCAGCGGTGTCGCCTTCTTCAACGCGCAGTGCAACGTTGTACAGCAGCTCTTTGTCCAGACGGTCCTTGATGTTACGGGACGTCACGAACTTGCCTTCTTTACCGCAGAATGGCGAGTCGTTTACCTGGAAGGTCATCGAAACGGTTGGCTCGTCAACGGTCAGAGGCTTCATCGCCTCGACGGTGTCCGGGTGGCACAGGGTGTCGGAGATGAACAGCGAGTCCATACCGCTGATGCAAACGATATCGCCTGCTGCAGCTTCTTCAACGTCAACGCGGTGCAGACCGTGGTGACCCATCAGTTTCAGGATACGACCGTTGCGACGCTTGCCGTCGGCACCGATAGCCACAACCGGGGTGTTCGGCTTGACGCGGCCACGAGCGATACGGCCAACGCCGATAACACCCAGAAAGCTGTTGTAGTCCAGAGCGGAGATCTGCATCTGGAATGCGCCGTCACGGTCAACAGCCGGAGCCGGAACGTGGTCGACTACCGCTTGGTACAGCGGGGTCATGTCTTCAGCCATGTCGGTGTGATCCAGACCGGCAATGCCGTTCAGGGCCGAGGCGTAAACAACCTGGAAGTCCAGTTGTTCTTCGGTAGCACCGAGGTTGTCGAACAGGTCGAAGATCTGGTCCAGAACCCAGTCCGGACGCGCGCCTGGACGGTCAACCTTGTTGATCACCACGATTGGACGCAGGCCGGCTTCGAAAGCCTTCTTGGTCACGAAACGGGTTTGCGGCATAGGGCCGTCTTGAGCGTCAACCAGCAGCAGAACGGAGTCAACCATCGACATTACGCGTTCAACTTCGCCGCCGAAGTCGGCGTGGCCCGGGGTGTCCACGATGTTGATGTGGTAGCCGTTCCAGTTGATGGCGGTGTTTTTCGCCAGAATGGTAATACCGCGCTCTTTTTCCTGGTCGTTGGAGTCCATCACGCGCTCGTCGTTGAGCTCGTTGCGCTCCAGAGTGCCGGATTGACGCAGGAGTTTGTCTACCAGGGTGGTTTTACCATGGTCAACGTGGGCAATGATGGCGATGTTGCGTAGATTTTCGATCACTTGTGTATCTCGATCAGAGGATTCGGTTTGCTGACAAGTCTTGGCAGCGATTAGCAGTAGTGTCCGGCATGGCCGTTACAGCTTGACGGCGGTGTCGGGGGGCCGGTGACGCAGGCCACAGGCAAACAGCCCCGGGCACTTAGCTCGGTCGATAAACGCGCACATTGGCATGCCCCTCACTGAGCAAATGGTGAGCATGCAGGCGACTCATCACGCCTTTGTCGCAATACAGCAGGTACTGGCGAGTCGGATCCAGCTCCTTGAAACGAGCGTTCACTGCGTAGAACGGCATCGTCTGTACTTCTACGCCAGCGAGTTCCAGCGGCTCATCCTCGGCGGCATCCGGGTGACGGATGTCGATCACGATCTGGCCGGCCAGTGCTTCGCTGACTTCTTCAATCTGTACGTCCTGGCCCAATTCGTCGATCACCCGATCGATCGGCACCAGTTTGGCGTTTTCGAGCGCACGCTCGAGGACTGCCATGTCGAATTCTTTCTCTTCGTGTTCAACGCGACCGCGTTTGGCGGCGGTCTTCGGATTGACCGAAATGACCCCGCAGTATTCCGGCATGTGCCGGGCGAAATCGGCGGTGCCGATCTCGTTGGCGGTGTCGATGATGTCCTGCTTGTGCGCCACGATCAGCGGACGCAGGACCAGCTTGTCGGTCACGCAGTCGATCACCGACAGGTTCGGCAGCGTCTGGCTCGACACCTGGGAGATCGCCTCGCCAGTGACCAGCGCCTCGATCTGCAGGCGGTCGGCGATGTTGGAGGCCGCGCGCAACATCATACGCTTCAATACGACGCCCATATGACTGTTATCGACTTTGCCGAGAATTTCGCCCAACACTTCTTCGAACGGAACACTGACAAATAGCACGCGTTGCGAGCTGCCGTACTTCTTCCAGATGAAATGCGCGACTTCCATCACGCCCAATTCGTGGGCACGACCGCCCAGATTGAAGAAGCAGAAGTGCGTCATCAGGCCGCGACGAATGATCTGGTAAGCCGCAACGGTCGAGTCAAAGCCGCCGGACATCAATACCAGCGTCTGCTCCAACGCGCCAAGCGGGTAACCGCCGATGCCGTTGTGCTGGCTGTGGATCACAAACAACCGTTTGTCGCGAACTTCGATACGGACTTCGATTTGCGGCGCTTTCAGGTCGATACCGGCGGCACCGCACTCACGGCGCAGCTTGCTGCCGACGTATTTTTCGACGTCCATCGAACTGAACGCATGCTTGCCGGCACGCTTACAGCGTACCGAGAAAATCTTCCCGGCCAGCGCCGCGCCGTAGTGCTCTTTGCACTTCTCGGTGATGTCGTCGAAGTCGCCCAGCGGGTACTCGTCGATCTGCAGGAAGTGCGCGATGCCCGGCATGCAGGTCAGGCGCTCACCCATCTCTTTCAAGGCTTTGGCGTCGGTAACGCGTGTTTCCAGCTCGAGATTGTCCCACACACCGTTCACCACCACGGCCGGGTCCAGGTCGCGGAGCACGGTGCGGATGTTCTTGGCCAACTGGCGGATGAATTTCGTCCGGACAGGTCGGCTTTTGATGGTGATCTCGGGGAAGACTTTTACGATTAGTTTCATGAAAACAGCGCGCGAACGGCCAGCCGAAAAAGGGGGGCGCGGATTATAGCGGAAATTGCTCAAGGTTTAACCAGTTAATGTGCAGAAGGTTTTGCGCGCACCAAAACGGGTCATTTTTGATCGGAGACGCTACATTAGAGGGCGAGATTTTCTGCATTCAGGCACTTTGCACCTTAATAAGCGTGAAATTGGGGCAAAAAACCCATGCTGGGGCACTGGCATGCAATTTGCTCCCTTGTGAGGCAGGTTGCCTTGGCAGAGTATTCGCGCCGGCATCACCCAAATTCAAGGGCATCCACTACCAAGCCCGAAGCCACCCGGAGGACATATGTCGAAGACGGTTCAACTCATCAAAGATCATGACGTCAAGTGGATTGATCTGCGCTTCACGGACACCAAAGGCACTCAGCACCACGTGACCATGCCGGCTCGCGATGCTTTGGACGACGACTTCTTCGAAGTCGGCAAAATGTTCGACGGTTCCTCCATCGCTGGCTGGAAAGGCATCGAAGCCTCCGACATGATCCTGATGCCGGTTGACGAAACTGCCGTTCTCGACCCGTTCACCGAAGACGCCACCCTGATCCTGGTGTGCGACATCATCGAACCTTCGAGCATGCAAGGCTACGATCGCGACCCACGTGCGATCGCCAAGCGCGCCGAGGAACACCTGAAAGCCACCGGTATCGGTGACACCGTGTTCGCCGGTCCAGAGCCAGAATTCTTCATCTTTGACTCGGTAAAATTCAAGTCGGACATCTCCGGCTCGATGTTCAAGATCTACTCCGAGCAAGGTTCGTGGATGTCCGACCAGGACATCGAAGGCGGCAACAAGGGTCACCGTCCAGGCGTCAAAGGCGGCTACTTCCCGGTTCCACCGTTCGACCACGATCACGAAATCCGTACCTCCATGTGCAACGCACTGGAAGAAATGGGCCTGACCGTCGAAGTTCACCACCACGAAGTGGCGACTGCCGGCCAGAACGAAATCGGCGTCAAGTTCAACACCCTGGTGAAGAAAGCCGACGAAACCCAAACCCTGAAGTACGTTGTGCACAACGTTGCTGACGCTTACGGCCGCACCGCGACCTTCATGCCGAAGCCACTGTACGGCGACAACGGTTCGGGCATGCACGTACACATGTCGATCTGGAAAGACGGCAAGAACACCTTCGCAGGTGAAGGCTATGCCGGCCTGTCCGATACCGCTCTGTACTTCATCGGCGGCATCATCAAGCACGGTAAGGCCCTGAACGGCTTCACCAACCCGGCGACCAACTCCTACAAGCGTCTGGTACCAGGCTTCGAAGCTCCGGTAATGCTGGCCTACTCGGCTCGCAACCGTTCCGCTTCGATCCGTATTCCTTACGTGTCGAGCCCGAAAGCCCGCCGTATCGAAGCACGCTTCCCGGATCCGGCTGCCAACCCGTACCTGGCCTTCGCAGCACTGCTGATGGCCGGTCTGGACGGTATCCAGAACAAGATCCACCCAGGCGACGCTGCCGACAAAAACCTGTACGACCTGCCGCCTGAAGAGGCGAAAGAGATCCCACAAGTTTGCGGCAGCCTGAAAGAAGCCCTGGAAGAGCTGGACAAGGGCCGCGCGTTCCTGACCAAGGGCGGCGTATTCTCCGACGACTTCATCGACGCTTACATCGCGCTGAAATCGGAAGAAGAAATCAAGGTTCGCACCTTCGTACACCCACTGGAATATGAGCTGTACTACAGCTGCTGATCCGGTAGCGCCGCGTTTCTCGGCGTGAGTGAAAGAGGCCTCCTTCGGGAGGTCTTTTTTATTGCCCGGATTTTATGGCTCGACGCCTTTCCCTTGTGGGAGCGGACTTGCTCGCGAACGCGGCGGGTCATTGAAATAAGTGTTACCTGACACGACGCATTCGCGAGCAGGCTCGCTCCCACAGGGGATTTGTGGCGTGAGAATGGTCTCTGGATATGTGCAGGGTTGGGCCAACCGCTACGTCTGACCTATGCTGCACCCCATCGCTTTCAATCCCGGTCGATTTCATGGGTCGCACCTTTCTCTACATTCTGCTGCTGATCGCCCTGCCCGCCGCCGCGCAGATCTACAAATACACCGATGCCAACGGCAACACGGTGTACAGCGATCACTCGCCGGACGGAGTGCAGGCGCAACCGGTGGAGTTGCCGCCACTCAATCGCGTCGAACCGCAAGCACCCAGCGCACCCCCCGCGCCCGAAACCGATAATCGGCAGCCCGCGCGCAACGCCTACGACATTCTTGAACTGGCCGGCCTGCCCAACGAAGAAGCCCTGCGCGCCAACAACGGCACCTTCACCGTCAACGTACTGATCAAGCCGCGTCTACAACCATCGCATCAATTGAGGCTGGTTTTGGATGACGAGCCCTACGGTCAGCCGAGCAACGTGCCGATCCTGCAACTGGTGAACGTCGATCGCGGCGAACATCGGCTCGCCGTGCAGGTGATTGACGGGCAGACGATCATCCAGCAGAGCCCGCCAGTCCCCCTCAGCGTGCAGCGAGTGCATAAGCCATGATCCGCGCGTGGCTGATCGCTGTGTTGGCACTGACAACGCTGCAAGCCTCGGCAGAGGTGTTCACCTACACCGACGCCCAAGGTAATCGGGTATTCACCGACCAGCCGCGCGGCAACGCCAAACGAGTACCCATCGCCACCAGCAATCGCATGTCCGCAAACCCCTCCGCCGCCGCGCCGATCACCACCGCGAAAAAAGCCCCGGAACAACCACTGTTTCACTACGACATGCTGCGCATTCTGGTGCCCGAACCCGATGCCACGATTCGCAGCAGCGCCGGCGAAATCATCGTCAGCGTCACCAGCGAACCGGGCCTGCAAAGAGGTCATCGCTATCGTCTGTTGCTGGACGGGCAGGCCACCGGCGAACCCGGCCTGACACCGGTGTTCCCGCTGAAGAATATCGACCGTGGCAGCCATAACCTTTCGGTGGAAATCCTCGATGCCGAGGACCGTATCGTCGAACGCACAGCCAACCAACCCTTCCACATGCTGCGTATCTCCCTCGCGCAGAAGCGCCAGGTCAAACCCTGCGTCGCCGAAGACTACGGCGTGCGCCCGGAATGCCCTTTGAAAGACAAACCCGAAGAGCCGAAAAACCCCTTCCTGCGTTTCTTCTAACGCCGTTCAGCTTTGCGCACTATATTGGTGCAATAGACTGCACCGTACCCACATTCCAACCCATTTTGGTTCGAAACTTCCCGTTCGAGCTTATCGGCTGCCACGCAAACGAGCGTCAAACGCCTGTTTCAGGCGATAAGCGCTTCTTTTCGGAGCCTTGGTTTGGTTTTTGCATTTTCCGTTCACCGACGCTTGCTTGTTGCGCACGCTCCGCCCCCAAAAGAGAAGGAGGTCGTGCTCACCGTAAATGGCAATCGCGCAAAGCCCCACGAGACGCAAGACTAGGCATGAGGAGAGAAGTTTGGTTGCTCCAAATGAACGACGAATAACGACGGATTGCGTCTCGTGGGGCTTTGCCCTCCGGGTTGGCGCTGTGATCGCGCCATGCTGCGTTGCAGGACTTGAAAAGGAGAAGCCATTCTCTGCGTCCTGCGCCTTGCCTGGCGCGATCACAGCGCCAACGCGATTCGCCATTTACGGTGAGCACGACCTCCGATGACCATTAGCGACGCAATCCACCGTTTGCTGCTCGACAACCTGACCACCGCCACCATCCTGCTCGACGCCGAATTGCGCCTCGAGTACATGAACCCGGCGGCGGAGATGCTGCTCGCCATCAGCGGGCAGCGCAGCCATGGGCAATTCATCAGCGAGCTGTTCACAGAATCCACCGAAGCGCTGAATTCGTTGCGCCAAGCGGTAGAGCAGGCGCACCCGTTCACCAAGCGCGAAGCGATGCTCACCGCCCTCACCGGCCAGACTCTGACCGTGGACTACGCGGTGACGCCGATTCTCAGCAACGGCGCGACCATGCTCCTGCTCGAGGTTCATCCGCGTGACCGCCTGCTGCGGATCACCAAGGAAGAAGCGCAGCTGTCCAAACAGGAAACCAGCAAGATGCTGGTGCGCGGCCTCGCCCACGAGATCAAGAATCCGCTCGGCGGCATCCGCGGCGCTGCACAATTGCTTGCTCGCGAGTTGCCGGAAGAAAGCCTGCGCGACTACACCAACGTGATCATTGAAGAGGCCGACCGCCTGCGCAACCTGGTCGACCGCATGCTCGGTTCGAACAAGCTGCCGTCGCTGGCGATGTGCAACGTCCACGAAGTACTGGAGCGCGTCTGCCAACTGGTTGAAGCGGAAAGTCAGGGCTGCATCACCTTGGTGCGCGATTACGACCCAAGCATTCCCGACGTATTGATTGATCGCGAGCAAATGATTCAAGCCGTGTTGAACATCGTGCGCAACGCGATGCAGGCGATCAGCAGCCAGAACGAGTTGCGCCTGGGCCGCATCAGCCTGCGCACCCGAGCGATGCGCCAGTTCACCATCGGCCACATCCGCCATCGCCTGGTGACCAAGATCGAGATCATCGACAACGGCCCGGGGATCCCGGCGGAACTTCAGGAAACCATTTTCTTTCCCATGGTCAGCGGACGCCCGGACGGTACCGGGCTCGGCCTGGCCATTACCCAGAACATCATCAGCCAGCACCAGGGCCTGATCGAGTGTGACAGCCATCCAGGCCACACCACCTTCTCGATCTTTCTGCCACTGGAACAAGGAGCCACATCGACATGAGCCGTAGTGAAACCGTGTGGATCGTCGATGACGACCGTTCTATCCGTTGGGTGCTGGAAAAAGCCTTGCAGCAGGAAGGCATGACCACCCAGAGCTTCGACAGCGCCGACGGCGTGATGAGTCGCCTGGCCCGTCAGCAGCCTGACGTGATCATTTCCGACATCCGCATGCCGGGTGCCAGTGGTCTGGACCTTCTGGCGCGGATTCGCGAGCAGCACCCACGGTTGCCGGTCATCATCATGACCGCTCATTCCGATCTGGACAGCGCTGTCGCCTCCTATCAGGGCGGCGCCTTCGAGTACCTGCCAAAACCGTTCGACGTTGATGAGGCGGTATCGCTGGTCAAGCGCGCCAATCAGCACGCACAAGAGCAGCAAGGCCTGGAAGTCGTGCCGGCACTGACCCGCACCCCGGAAATCATCGGCGAAGCGCCGGCGATGCAGGAAGTGTTTCGCGCCATCGGCCGCTTGAGCCATTCCAACATCACCGTGCTGATCAACGGCGAATCCGGCACCGGTAAAGAACTGGTCGCCCACGCCCTGCATCGCCACAGCCCGCGCGCGGCCTCGCCATTCATCGCGCTGAACATGGCGGCGATCCCCAAGGATCTGATGGAATCCGAGCTGTTCGGCCATGAGAAAGGCGCGTTCACCGGCGCGGCGAATCTGCGTCGCGGCCGTTTTGAGCAGGCTGACGGCGGCACGCTGTTCCTCGATGAAATCGGCGACATGCCGGCAGATACGCAAACCCGCTTGCTGCGCGTTCTGGCCGATGGCGAGTTCTACCGCGTGGGCGGGCATGTGCCGGTCAAGGTCGATGTGCGCATCATCGCTGCGACGCACCAGAATCTGGAAACCCTGGTGCACGCGGGCAAATTCCGTGAGGACTTGTTCCATCGCCTCAACGTGATTCGCATCCATATTCCACGCCTGTCGGATCGTCGCGAAGACATCCCGACCCTGGCCAAGCACTTCCTCAGCCGCGCCGCGCAGGAACTGGCGGTCGAGCCGAAGCTGCTGAAAAGCGAGACCGAGGAATACCTGAAGAACCTGCCGTGGGGCGGCAACGTGCGTCAGCTGGAGAACACTTGCCGCTGGATTACGGTGATGGCGTCCGGGCGCGAAGTGCACATCAGCGACTTGCCGCCAGAGCTGCTGAACCTGCCGCAGGATTCGGCGCCAGTGACCAACTGGGAGCAGGCGTTGCGTCAATGGGCCGATCAGGCCTTGGCGCGTGGTCAGTCGAGTTTGCTCGACAGTGCGGTGCCGGCGTTTGAGCGGATCATGATCGAGACGGCGTTGAAGCATACCGCCGGGCGCCGGCGTGATGCGGCGGTGTTGCTGGGTTGGGGGCGTAATACCCTGACGCGCAAGATCAAGGAATTGGGGATGAAGGTTGATGGTGGCGATGATGATGAGGGGGATGAGGGGTAAAGACCTCGTTCGCTTGAGGTCGTATGTGTACTCAAGATCTCTCCCCTCACCCCAGCCCTCTCCCGAGGGAGAGGGAGCCGATTCATGTCGCTTCCAAATGTGTGTTCGACTCGGACTTTCATGTCGGCGCAGTTTTTTATATCAACTCGGTCAGTCCCCTCTCCCTCTGGGAGAGGGTTAGGGTGAGGGCAATTCAGCCGTGCACCACCTTAAGGCACTTTGACCCGCAATCGAGCATGTCCAGCGGCTGACTACCCAAATCAAAACCACTGCAAAACTTTAACTTTGAAAACACCAAAGCCCCGATTTCCGGGGCTTTCGTGTTTCTGATCAGCTTTTTGTTTCAACAAATTAAAACCTGGCACGCGCCCTGCAATACCTCTTGCAGGTGATTCGTTTCACCACCCGTTTCGGGGACCTTGGTACAGGCAGGCCGGGGATTCCCCTCTTTACACCGGGCGCAGATCGCCGCGCGATGCGCCCACCCTTTTGGGATCCTTGGTACAGGCAGGCCGGGGGTTCCCTCTTTACACCGGACCGACGCGTCACGCGAAGTCCACACTGTTTTGGGAACCCTGATACAGGCAGGTCAGGGATTCCCGCTTTTATTGCTCGCGGAGATGGATCTCCAGTCGCCAGCGGTCATCGACCTTGCTGCCGGCCCAGTCCCCCTGCAGCGGCCGCGCCGCCAACACCGTCAGCAACAACCCACCATCACTCGCTCGTGTCCGCCAGTTCAGGTCTTTGCCGTTGAGCTTGAGCTGGCCTTTCTGCGCTTTGCCTTCAGCCTGAAACAACAGCGCCACGGTGCCGTCGATGATTTCGCCGTGCAGCTTGGGTTCGTTGTTGAACCACACCACCAGCCCCTGCTCCGTCACCTCGACTTGCTGCAGCACGGTCGGATCGGGCGTGGTCAGGCGGCCGATCATCAAGCCGATCATTACGCCGACAATCGCCAGCGAACCGACCACTCGCGGGAATAGTTTCGAACGGTTGTCCACAGGCGGCGTAGAATGCCGCTCATCTTTACCTTCGGAGCCGTGCATGTTTCACGTCATCCTTTTTCAACCAGAAATTCCGCCGAATACCGGCAACGTTATCAGGCTGTGCGCCAACAGCGGCTGCCACCTGCATTTGATCGAACCGTTGGGCTTCGAGATGGATGACAAGCGCTTGCGCCGTGCCGGTCTCGACTACCACGAATATGCCACGCTGCAACGTCACGCGGACCTCGCCAGTTGCCTGCAGAGCATCGGTAACCCTCGGGTGTACGCGTTCACCACCAAGGGTTCGCGGCCGTTTCATGATGCCGCGTTCGTCCCGGGCGATGCGTTTTTGTTCGGCCCGGAAAGCCGTGGTTTGCCAGCGGAGGTGCTCGATGCCCTTCCTGCCGAACAACGCCTGCGCCTGCCGATGCGCGAAGGCTGCCGCAGCCTGAACCTGTCCAACACCGTGGCCGTCGCCGTATACGAAGCCTGGCGCCAGAACGACTTCAAGTAACACCGAAAATCCGCACTTCCTGGCTCCCCTGTAGGAGCTGCCGAAGGCTGCGATCTTTTGATCTTGATATTAAAAACAGGATCAAAAGATCGCAGCCTGCGGCAGCTCCTACATGAGGCTTGTTTCAGCCCAAGAAAAAAGCGCCTGTTACGGCGCTTTTTTCGTTGTAGTCCAGACCGCTTACTGAACGGTTGGCGTCTCGCCGCTTTCCTGCATGCGCTGCAATTCTTGCGCGTACAGAGCGTCGAAGTTCACCGGAGCCAGCATCAGCGCCGGGAACGAACCGCGGGTCACCAGGCTGTCCAGGGTTTCACGCGCGTACGGGAACAGAATGTTCGGGCAGAACGCACCTAAGGTGTGGCTCATCGAAGCCGCATCGAGGTTCTTGATCAGGAAGATACCGGCCTGCTGCACTTCAGCGATGAAGGCCACTTCTTCACCGTTTTTCACGGTAACGGACAGGGTCAGCACGACTTCGTAGAAATCGCCTTCCAAAGCCTTCTGGCGAGTGTTCAGATCCAGCGCGACAGCCGGGTCCCACTGCTGGCGGAAGATCGCCGGGCTTTTCGGGGCTTCGAAGGACAGGTCGCGTACATAGATGCGCTGCAAGGAGAATTGCGGTGCGGTTTCTTCTTCGCTGGCTGCAGTGTTCTGTTGGTCAGTCATCTCAGATCCTTATCGATCTTGGGTCTTTTAGGGAGTGCTGTACGTGGGTGCAGCCGTTCAGGCCTTGAGCAGCGCGTCGAGCTTGCCGGCGCGCTCCAGGGCATACAAATCATCACAACCACCGATGTGCTGACTGCCGATCCAGATCTGCGGCACGGACGTGCGCCCGGCCTTCTGGGTCATTTCGGCACGCACCTGCGGCTTGCCATCGACCTTGATCTCTTTGAAGGCCACGCCTTTGTTCTCGAGCAGGTACTTGGCTCGAGAGCAATAAGGGCAGTAATCACTGGAGTAGACGATGACTTCGCTCATATCACTTCACCAGCGGCAGGTTGTCGCCTTTCCAGCTGGAAATCCCGCCGGAAAGCTTGGCGGCGGTGAAGCCGGATTTCATCAGTTCGCGGGCGTGGGTGCCGGCGGTCTGACCGAGGGCATCGACCAGAATGATGGTCTTGGCCTTGTGCTTTTCCAGCTCGGCGGTGCGCGCAGCCAGTTTGTCCTGGGGAATGTTGATCGCGCCAACGATGTGGCCGGCAGCGAAATCCTTGGCCGGACGGATGTCCACCACTACGCCTGCGTCTTTGTTGACCAGTGCAGTCAGCTCGCCGGTGCTCAGGCTTTTACCGCCGCCCTGCATCGTGTGCGCCAGCAGCAGAGCCAGCAGTACGACGAAGATACCGACAAGAATGTAGTGGTTAGTGGCAAATTCAATCAGGTGAGCAACCATCGAAGGAGGTTCCAGGGCGTTAAAATGTCGGCCAGTATACACAGCCACTATGGTCGGCCAAACCCCGTCCGGCGGTGACGCGGTCGGAACTTAGCTTTAAACTCCAACTCCCTTTTCCATCGCCCTCTTCTTTATTAGCCACGAGTGGATTCCATGACGACTACGCCTAAACCTTTGGTCCTGATGATTCTCGACGGCTTCGGTCACAGCGAAAGCCCCGAATCCAATGCCGTTTTTGCGGCGAAGAAGCCCGTCCTTGATCGCCTGTGGGCCACCGTGCCGAACGGCTTGATCTCGGGCAGCGGCATGGACGTCGGCCTGCCGGACGGCCAAATGGGCAACTCCGAAGTCGGCCACATGAACCTCGGCGCCGGCCGCGTGGTGTATCAGGACTTCACGCGCGTGACCAAATCGATCCGCGATGGCGAATTCTTCGAGAACCCGACCATCTGCGCCGCTGTGGATAAAGCCGTGGCCGCTGGCAAAGCCGTGCACTTCATGGGCCTGTTGTCCGATGGCGGCGTACACAGCCATCAGGATCACCTGATCGCCATGGCCGAACTGGCCTTCAAGCGCGGCGCCGAAAAAATCTACCTGCACGCTTTCCTCGATGGCCGCGACACGCCGCCGAAAAGCGCTGCATCGTCGATCGAACTGCTCGATGCAACCTTCCAGGCACTCGGCAAGGGCCGCATCGCCAGCATCATCGGCCGTTACTTCGCGATGGACCGTGACAACCGCTGGGATCGCGTGGCCCAGGCCTACAACCTGATCGTCGACGGCAACAGCGAATTCAACGCCGCCACCGCGCAGGAAGGCCTCGACGCGGCTTACGCTCGTGGCGAAAGCGACGAATTCGTTAAAGCCACGACCATTGGTGAGCCGGTGAAAGTCGAAGACGGCGACGCCGTGGTGTTCATGAACTTCCGCGCCGACCGTGCCCGCGAGCTGACCCGCGTGTTCGTCGAGGACAACTTCAGGGACTTCGAACGCGCACGCCAGCCAAAACTGGCCGGTTTCGTCATGCTGACCCAATACGCGGCCAGCATTCCGGCACCGTCGGCATTCGCTCCGGGCAGCCTGGAAAACGTGCTCGGCGACTATCTGGCGAAAAACGGCAAAACCCAGCTGCGCATCGCTGAAACCGAGAAATACGCGCACGTGACCTTCTTCTTCTCCGGCGGCCGTGAAGAACCGTTCCCGGGCGAAGAGCGCATCCTGATCCCGTCGCCGAAAGTCGCTACCTATGACTTGCAGCCGGAAATGAGCGCGCCGGAAGTCACCGACCGCATCGTCGAGGCCATTGAAAACCAGCGTTTCGACGTGATCGTGGTCAACTACGCCAACGGCGACATGGTCGGCCACAGCGGTGTGTTCGACGCAGCAGTGAAGGCGGTTGAATGCCTCGACACCTGCGTGGGCCGCATCGTTGAAGCACTGGAAAAAGTCGGCGGCGAAGCGCTGATTACCGCTGACCACGGCAACGTCGAAAAAATGGCCGATGAAGAAACCCATCAGGCACACACCGCGCACACCACCGAGCCGGTGCCGTTCATTTACGTCGGCAAGCGTGACCTTAAGGTGCGTGAAGGCGGCGTCTTGGCGGACGTGGCGCCAACCATGCTGAAGCTGCTGGGTCTGGAGAAACCGGCGGAGATGACTGGCACCTCTATCCTGGTCTAACCCGCCCGATCAAACACCACAAAACCCTGTGGGAGCGGGCTTGCTCGCGAATGTGGTAGATCAGTCGACTTCAATGTTGCCTGATCCACCGCATTCGCGAGCAAGCCCGCTCCCACATTGGTTTTGCGCTATTTTCAATACCGAATCTGGTCCAGTTATCACACAGCCCCAATTGGGCGTTTTTTTTGCAGCCTCGGGCGGGCATACTAGGCCGTCCCTTACCCTGGTGCCGCCCGCCTCTATGCTCCGCGTCCTGATCGCCCTTGCTCTGACCTGCCTGCTCCAACCGGCCTTCGCTGACGAGCGCGCGCAAACCCAACAGCAGTTGGACGCCACGCGTCAGGACATTGCCGAGCTGAAAAAGCTGCTGAACAAGGTCCAGGAAGAAAAATCCGGCGTACAGAAAGAGCTCAAGGGCACTGAAACCGAGATGGGCAATCTCGAGAAGCAGATCGATACGCTGCAAAAAGAGCTGAAGAAAAGCGAATCCGAGCTGCAGCGACTCGATGCGGAGAAAAAAAAACTCCAGAGCGCACGCACTGAACAGCAGCGACTGATCGCCATCCAGGCCCGCGCGGCCTATCAGAATGGTCGGCAGGAATACCTCAAGCTGCTGCTCAACCAGCAGAATCCCGAGAAATTCGCCCGCACCCTCACCTATTACGATTACCTGAGCCAGGCGCGCCTGGAGCAGCTGAAAAACTTCAACGAAACCCTGCGCCAACTGGCCAATGTCGAACAGGACATCGCCGCGCAGCAGGCGCAATTGCTGGTACAGAAAAGCAGCCTTGATACCCAGCGCGATGAACTCGACAAGGTTCGCAAGGAGCGCCAGCAAGTCCTCGCCAAGCTCAACGACGATGTAAAGGCGCGCGATCAGAAACTCGCCGCGCGTGAGCAGGATCAGGCAGACCTGTCTAAAGTCCTTAAAACCATTGAAGAAACCCTGGCTCGCCAGGCTCGTGAGGCAGAAGAAGCGCGGCAGAAAGCGCTGATCGCCCAGCAGGAAGCGGAAAAAAAGCGTTTGCGTGAGGCGCAGGCTGAAAACAGCGACGCCCCACGGAAACCGGTCAAATCCACTCCCGGCGCGCTGGTCTCCAGCAGCGGCGAGACCTTTGGTGGCCCTTTTGCTGCAACCCGGGGAAAACTTCCCTGGCCGGTTGATGGTCGACTGCTGGCACGCTTCGGCGAAAGCCGTGGCGACGATGCCCGGACCAAGTGGGACGGCGTGATGATCAGCGCCTCCGCCGGTAGTCAAGTGCATGCCGTACACGGCGGTCGTGTGGTGTTCGCCGACTGGTTGCGCGGTGCCGGGCTGCTGGTGATCCTCGATCACGGCAACGGTTTTCTGAGTCTTTACGGTCACAACCAGACGTTGCTCAAGTCGGCCGGTGACGTGGTAAAAGCCGGTGAGTCCATTTCCACTGTCGGGAACAGTGGCGGCCAGGACACACCAGCGCTGTATTTCGCAATTCGTCAGCAGGGTCACCCGAGTGATCCGGCGCAATGGTGTCGTGCGCAAGGATAAGCGCACCGCCTAATTAAGGAGTTCGTTCGACATGCTGCATTTGTCCCGCCTTACCTCGCTGGCCCTGACGATCGCCCTGGTGATCGGCGCGCCTCTGGCGTTCGCCGCTCAACCGGCCCCGGCCGTCGCTCCGGCAGGCACTGCCGCGACCTCCAAGGCACCGCTGCCGCTGGAAGAGTTGCGCACCTTTGCCGAGGTCATGGACCGGATCAAAGCCGCCTATGTCGAACCGGTGGACGACAAGACCCTGCTCGAAAACGCCATCAAGGGCATGCTCAGCAACCTTGATCCGCACTCGGCCTACCTCGGCCCTGAAGATTTCACCGAGCTGCAGGAAAGCACCAGCGGTGAGTTCGGCGGCCTGGGTATCGAAGTCGGCGCTGAAGACGGCTTCATCAAGGTCGTCTCGCCAATCGACGACACACCGGCGTCGAAGGCCGGCATTCAGGCTGGCGACTTCATCGTCAAGATCAACGGTGCGCCAACGCGCGGCCAGACCATGACCGAAGCCGTCGACAAGATGCGCGGCAAGATCGGCCAGAAAATCACCCTGACCCTGGTGCGCGATGGCGGCACGCCGTTCGACGTGACCTTGGCGCGCGCAGTGATTCAGGTGAAGAGCGTCAAGTCGCAGCTGCTTGAATCAGGTTACGGTTACATCCGCATCACCCAGTTCCAGGTCAAGACCGGCGAAGAGGTCTCCAAGGCCCTGGCGAAGATGCGCAAGGACAACGGCAAGAAGCTCAACGGCATCGTTCTCGACTTGCGCAACAACCCGGGCGGCGTGTTGCAGGCGGCGGTGGAAGTGGTCGACCACTTCATCACCAAAGGCCTGATCGTCTACACCAAAGGCCGTATCGCCAACTCCGAATTGCGCTTCTCGGCCACCGGCAAAGACGAAAGCGAAGCGGTGCCGATGGTTGTGTTGATCAACGGTGGCAGCGCCTCGGCCTCGGAAATCGTCGCCGGCGCCCTGCAGGATCAGAAACGCGCCGTGGTCATGGGCACCACCAGTTTTGGCAAGGGCTCGGTACAAACCGTGCTGCCACTGAACAACGACCGCGCGCTGAAGATCACCACGGCGCTGTATTTCACGCCGAATGGCCGCTCGATTCAGGCGCAAGGCATTGTTCCGGACATCGAAGTGCGCAAGGCCAAGATCACCAACGAGGCCGATGGCGATTACTTCAAGGAAGCTGACCTGCAAGGTCACCTGGGCAATGGCAATGGCGGCGCGGACAAACCAACCGGCTCCGGCGCCAAGCCCAAAGCCATGCCGCAGGATGATGACTACCAATTGGCCCAGGCCCTGAGCCTGCTCAAAGGGCTGAGCATCACGTCCGGCCGTTGAGGATGTCTTTGCGTTTCGTCTTCGTTCTGTTGTGCTGTCTGGCGGGTGCTGCTCACGCAGAGCCCGTCAGCCCAAAGCCACACAAAGCCTACCTGACACTGATCATCGACGACCTGGGGCAGAATCTGCCCCGGGATCGCCGTGTGCTGGCCCTGCCCGGCCCGGTGACCACAGCGATCATGCCCGACACACCCCACGCCACTGAATTTGCCCGCGAAGCCCATCGCGCCGGCAAGATCGTCATCCTGCACATGCCGATGGACCCGGCCACCGGGCCCTACGCCTGGCACCCTGAACTGCCGATCGAAGAGCTGGAAAAACGCCTGAACGCCGCGTTCAAAATGGTCCCGTACACCGCTGGTATCAATAACCACATGGGCAGTCGCATGACCGCGCAACCAGTGGCGATGGCGTGGTTGATGGCCGAGTTGCAGCGGCGGCACAAATTCTTCGTCGACAGCCGCACCAGCGCGCAGACCGTTGCTGCGCAGCAAGCGCAGAAGATCGATCTGGCGAGTGTTTCGCGGGATGTGTTTCTCGATGACGAGCGCACTGAAGCGGCGATCTATACGCAGCTGCAGACGGCGATCAACCTGGCGCGCAAGCAGGGTTCAGCGGTAATGATCGGCCATCCCTATCCGCAGACGCTGGCAGTGCTCGAGCGAGAATTGCCGAAGCTGAAGGCTCAAGGCATCGAGTGGATCGACATCAAGCAGATGATCAGCGTGCGTAGTAACAGGGCGACGGCTGCACACGGGACAAATGGCATTTACCGTTAACCTGTCAATTAACGAACTTCTTTACAAACTCCCTACATCCCCAACAAATTGCAACACCTTGGAAAACCACACAAACCCAAACTAATTTATTCTCCTCCAGTCTGCACCCACGCAATTAGCCAAGGACTGGCCATGAATTTAAACAATTTCTATCCAAGCTTTTTATTACTCGCTGCATTCTCACTTCCTGCTAACTCCAACCCGATTGATTATGGCAGAGGGGTTGAAAACCTTTCACCCTCGCAATATCTGAACAACAAAGATGGCACATATAACTACTGGACGGGTATCGGCAAGTACAAGAGCCCCGCTCACGGTTTTTGCACTGCTTTCCTAATCGATACAAACAGCTCTCGAGCGTCCGATCCCGCCTATGCACTCACTAGCGCACACTGCGTGGGCAAGGAAAATGGTGTCATGCGAACAGACGACCCCATCGAAGGCACCATTACCTTCAACCATTTCATTGACACACCTGAAGCTCACAAGACCTTCCCTCTGAAAAAGGTATCCTGGAGCAGCATTCAGGGCGTCGATCTGGCTCTTTTGGAGCTTGGGGTGTCACAAGCCGAACTCCTGAAACAAGGCATCAAGCCTTTGAAACTGGCCCAGCAACCACCGACTGAAGATAGCGACGTTCTGATTGTGCATGGCCCCAACGGAGTTCCATTACGAATTTCTGCCTGCACCCACACGCCTTCCTCGGCAATTTTCGAGAAGCCTTGGGTTTGGCGACATATTGTCAGCAACCAATGCAAAGATGCTGCACCCGGAAGCTCGGGCAGCCCTGTAATTGACCGAACGAGCAACGAGGTCTATGCCGTGCTGGGTACGATGGCAAAGCAACTGACACCGCTGCCGGGATACGGCCAGATGCCGAGTGGCAATTACGCTAGTCCAACCTCGGTTTTCAACAGCTGCTTTATCGATGGAAAACTCAATAGCAACCCGGAAGTGTGTGAGTTATTCCCGGCAGCCTCCATTAAACTACCTTCCGAACTGGCAACGCATGCAAAAATCATAGTAACCACGGAGAATCAATACGTTTACCCGACATGGAACTTTGAAGTAACCGCCAGCACCCGTTTTATCCGGACCAAACGCACTTATGACCCACTCGATTGCGAAAATCCGAAAGACTACAGCCAACCGATCAATGCTGGCATCACCCCTGTTCAGTTAAATGTCCCAATGGGTCCGAAAACCGGACTTAATAACCTTTGTATTATTGGCACAGACAGTACCAACGAGATATTACCGAAAGGTACTTATCGAAACGCTGTCACTGTCCCCACCTATCTGATTGCTGCCGGGCCAACCCCCTCCCCAACAGTGGACTTTTCCTTCAATACAGAAATAAACAAAGCGATGATTCTGTGGCCGGAACGGAAGAACGAGGGCATTGACTGGTACGAGGTAAAAAACGGACTTGTTGAAAAAACCAGCTGCGAAGATTCACAGGGTTATAGCCGTGTGACATCCAATTGGCTACGCCCGAAAAGCAACTTCCCCTTAAAGCTCTGCGTCTACGCTGTCGACACCAACCATCAGCGCTCAGAGTTGAAGGAGTACACGCGGGAATGGGAGGCGCTCAAAAATAACGCCCCTTGATGCGCCCCTCCGGCCTTGTGTTTCTGTACCAACGGAAGCGCAGGGCTGGCCATGGCAAAGCTGAGCCAGTCGGCGCTGCACAACCTGAGTCGGAGCTACCAACCGCTACAGATAGCGCGACATGATTTCGTCGACAACACCGTCCTTGCGCATCTGATCCAGCGCTGCCTGCAGCTTGGCAACGACAGCGTCAGATACGTCTTTGTTCAGTGCCAGATAAAGCTCGGCGCTGTTGAAGCGCAACACGGTCTTGAGACCGGTGACTCCATCCTGCCGCGCCAGATAACGCCCGGCAGGATCCCCGGTGGCCCACAGGTCGATCTGGCCGTTGACCAGCTTTTTCGCATTGTCCTGATCACGCAGGACAACCAGCGGCTTCAGGCCTTGCTTGGCCAACGTCTCGGCAATCGCATCGCCCTTGTAGGCGCCAATCTTGTATTTACGTGCATCGTTGAGGGTTTCGAGGGTGATCTTGCTGTCGGCCTTGGCCAACATGATCCAGTCGTCCGGACCGATCGGGCCGACCCATTTGAAGAGTTTTTCGCGGTCTGGCAGGCGCGCCATCACGAAGGCACCGTAGCCAGGATTTTCCAGGGCGAGTTTGTAGACGCGCTCCCAGGGGAATCGCAGGGTCAGGCTGTAGGTAACGCCGGCGCGCTGGAACATTTCGCGCACGATGTCGGTGGCGATGCCATTGATGTTCTCGCCCTTGGCGAAGTTCTTGCCGTCTTTCGCCATGTTGTAAGGCGGGAAGTTTTCGGTGAGGAGCACCAGATCGGTGTCGGGACTGGTTTCGGCACGGGCCGTGTTGATGAGCAACATCGAGGCGCTGGCGAGAACAAGAAGCAGGCGTTTGATCATGTCGGGCTACCGAAATCCATGGCGTGCCCAAGAGTGCCTTGGGTGCGCCATGGTGTCCACTGGCCTGTATCGATTTTGACGCTTAACGCATCACGATGCCGCGGTTGGCCATGTAGGCCTTGGCTTCCTGCACGGTGTATTCGCCGAAGTGGAAAATACTCGCCGCCAACACAGCGCTGGCGTGGCCTTCGAGAATGCCGTCAGCCAGATGCTGCAGATTGCCGACGCCACCGGAAGCGATTACCGGGATGCCCAGCGCATCGCTGATCGCGCGGGTCACGCCAAGGTCGAAACCGTTTTTCATGCCGTCCTGATCCATGCTGGTCAGCAGGATTTCACCGGCACCGAGGCCTTCCATTTTCTTCGCCCACTCGACTGCATCGAGCCCGGTTGGCTTGCGCCCGCCGTGGGTGAAGATTTCCCAGCGCGGGGTTTCGCCCGGGCCGGAAACTTTCTTGGCATCGATGGCGACGACGATGCACTGCGAGCCGAAATGCTGCGCCGCTTCACCGACAAATTCCGGGTTGAACACGGCAGCGGTGTTGATCGACACCTTGTCCGCACCGGCATTCAGCAGATTGCGGATGTCCTGCACGGTACGCACGCCGCCGCCGACCGTCAGCGGAATGAACACCTGACTGGCCATGCGTTCGACGGTATGCAGCGTGGTGTCGCGGCCATCGACGCTGGCGGTGATGTCGAGAAAGGTAATCTCGTCGGCACCCTGCTCGTCGTAGCGACGGGCGATTTCCACCGGGTCACCGGCGTCGCGGATGTTTTCGAACTTCACACCTTTGACGACCCGGCCGTTGTCCACGTCCAGGCAAGGGATGATGCGTTTGGCCAGCGCCATGGTCAGTCCTCAGCCTTGGTACGAATCGCAGAAAGCTTGCGCTTCGGCGACGTCGAGGGTGCCTTCGTAGATCGCTCGGCCGGTGATAGCGCCGATGATGCCTGGCGCCTTGGCGTCGAGCAGCGATTTGATGTCACCGAGATTGTGGATGCCGCCGGACGCGATCACCGGGATCTTCGTGGCAGCAGCCAGTGCAGCGGTGAACGGTACGTTGCAGCCCTGCATCATGCCGTCTTTGGCGATGTCGGTATAAACGATCGAGGACACGCCGTCAGCTTCAAACTGCTTGGCCAGATCAATGACCTGTACGGTGCTGATTTCAGCCCAGCCATCGGTGGCGACGAAGCCGTCTTTGGCATCCAGGCCGACGATGATCTTGCCCGGGAACGCGCGGCAGGCTTCAGCGACGAACGCCGGATCTTTAACGGCTTTGGTGCCGATGATCACGTAGCTGACGCCAGCCTTGACGTAGTGCTCGATGGTTTCCAGCGAGCGGATGCCGCCACCGATCTGGATCGGCAGGGTCGGATAGCGCTTGGCAATCGCGGTGACCACCTCGCCATTGACTGGCTGGCCTTCGAAAGCGCCGTTCAGATCGACCAGATGCAGACGGCGGCAACCGCCCTCCACCCACTTGGCAGCCATGCTCACCGGGTCATCGGAGAACACCGTGGAATCTTCCATGCGGCCCTGGCGCAGACGTACGCATGCACCGTCTTTAAGATCGATAGCGGGAATAATCAGCATCTGGCAAACCTTCAAATTTGAATGTTCAGCTTGGCTCGGAAATCAGTTTTTCTCGAGCGCCCACAGGTCGCTTTCAATGCTTTCAAACCGCTCTTTGAGGTGGGTCTGCACATCGAAAATCGCCCTGTTGTAATAGTGCGGAGCAATTTCGCGGGTAAACAGCTCAAGAATTTCTGCCGCTTCGAACGAACCGAGGTCCAGTTCGAAACGGTCTTCCATGAACCGCTGAATCTTGCGATTGGCCTCGTTCTCCTGTTCGGGAGTGAGGGTCAGAATCGGCGGTTTGGTTTTCCTGGCAGCCATTTACCAGCGACCGTCCCACGCGGCGAAGTTCTGCAGCAATTGCAGGCCATGGGTATGGCTTTTCTCCGGGTGGAACTGCACGGCGAAACGCGAACCATCGGCCAGCGCCGCAGCGAAATCGACGCCGTAATGACCGCCACCGACCACTTGCCGCGAATTGGCGGCGGCGATGTAGTAGCTGTGCACGAAGTAGAAACGCGCCATGTCCGGAATGTCATGCCACAGCGGGTGGCTGACCTTCTGCTTCACCTCGTTCCAGCCCATGTGCGGGACTTTCAGGTGCTCGCCGTCTTCATGCAGGTCTTTGCCGAAGAACTTCACCGCGCCCGGGAACAGGCTGATGCAGTCGACACCGTCGTTCTCTTCGCTGGTGTCGAGCAAGGCTTGCATGCCGACACAGATGCCGAGAAAAGGACGATCCTGACTGACTTCGCGTACCAGCGAATCGAAACCGAGGCGACGGATCTCCGCCATGCAATCGCGAATCGCACCAACACCGGGGAACACCACGCGGTCAGCTTCACGAATCACGTTGGCATCGCTGGTGATCAGCACCTTGCCGGCACCGACGTGCTCGAGGGCCTTGGCCACCGAGTGCAGGTTGCCCATGCCGTAATCGATAACTGCAACCGTCTGCATTACAGAACGCCTTTGGTCGATGGCATTTGCCCGGCCATGCGCTCATCCAGCTCGACGGCCATGCGCAGCGCGCGGCCGAAAGCCTTGAACACGGTTTCGATCTGGTGGTGAGTGTTGGTGCCACGCAGGTTGTCGATATGCACGCTGACCAGCGCGTGGTTGACGAAACCCTGGAAGAATTCCTGGAACAGGTCAACGTCGAAGCCGCCCACAGTGGCGCGGGTGTACGGCACGTGCATCTGCAGGCCCGGGCGACCGGAGAAATCGATCACCACGCGCGACAACGCCTCATCGAGCGGCACGTAGGCGTGACCGTAGCGACGGATGCCTTTTTTATCGCCGATGGCTTTGGCAAATGCCTTGCCGAGGGTGATACCGACGTCTTCCACCGTATGGTGGTCGTCGATATGCAGATCGCCCTTGCATTCAATATCCAGGTCGATCAACCCGTGACGGGCGATCTGATCCAGCATGTGCTCAAGAAAAGGAACACCGATATCGAATCGGGCCTTTCCGGTGCCATCAAGGTTGATCGAGGCTTTGATCTGGGTTTCCAGAGTGTCGCGCTCGACAGACGCCTTACGTTCGGCCATCACCAGCTCCGCAAAATCATTGGGCGAAAAAGGCAGCCATTATAGGCACGCAGGAAGCAAACAGAAACACGAGAGGTGAGATGGCTGACGGATAGAACGCCCGGCTGTCGCGGGTAGACATGTCCATACAAGCCATTACAGGCACCCAAAAACAAATGTGGGAGCGGGCTTGCTCGCGAATGCGGTGGGTCAGCCAACACTTATGTCGACTGACAGTCCGTCTTCGCGAGCAAGCCCGCCCCCACAGGGGTAGTGCGTTTTATCACTTACTTAGTGAAACAGTACCGCCGTCTTCTGCAGGGTCACCCACACACCCCACGCCAACGGAATACCCACGGCCAACCACGCAGCGATCGCCAACGGCTTGCTGCCCGGCGCCGCTTTCCACTCCAGGACAGTGCTGGCGTCAGCACCTTTGTCGTGGCCCAGCGCTTGTTCGGCAGCCAGTTCCGCGTCGGTCATGAAGTATTTGTCGGCCACCGGACGTACCAGCAGGTTGCACAGGAAGCCCAGCACCAGCAGGCCAGCGAGGATGTACAAGGTGATGTCGTAAGCAGCAGCGCGTTCAACGCCGATGCTCAACTGATATTCACGCAGGTAGTTCACCAACACCGGTCCCAGCACGCCAGCCGCCGCCCAGGCAGTCAGCAGACGACCGTGGATCGCGCCAACCATTTGCGTACCGAACAGGTCGGCCAGGTAAGCCGGAACAGTGGCAAAACCGCCGCCGTACATCGACAGGATGATGCAGAACGCCGCCACGAACAGCGCAACGTTGCCCAGATGGCCCATGTTCGGAATCAGCGCGTACAGGGCAAAACCCAGTGCGAAGAACACGAAGTAGGTGTTTTTGCGGCCCAGGTAGTCGGAGAACGATGCCCAGAAGAAACGACCACCGATGTTGAACAGGCTCAGCAGACCGGTGAAACCGGCAGCAATCGCAGCGATCGAGGCCAATTGCCCGGCATCGAGCTGGCCAAACGGCACATCAACACCCAGCAGCTTGCCGCCGAACACTTCCTGCAACAATGGCGAAGCCATGCCGAGGATGCCGATACCGGCAGAGACGTTCAGACACAGCACCAGCCAGACCAGACGGAATTGCGGGGTTTTCCACGCCACATTCACATGCACGTGGCGGTTGGTGATCATCGCGTTCGCCGCTTTCTTCGCCGGTGCAGTCCAGCCTTCAGGCTTCCAGCCGGTAGGCGGTACGCGGTAAGCCAGAGCGCCACCGATCATGAACACGAAGTAGATTGCCGCCATGGCCACAAAGCTCTGCCAGACGCCAACGCCTCCAGCCGAGCCAAAGTGGCTCATCAGCGCGGTTGCCAACGGTGCACCGACCATCGCGCCGCCACCGAAGCCCATGATTGCCATGCCCGTGGCCATGCCGCGTTTGTCCGGGAACCACTTGATCAGGGTCGACACTGGCGAGATATAGCCCAGACCCAGACCGATACCGCCGATCACGCCCGAACCGAGCCACATCAGCCAGATCTGGTGGGTATAAATACCCAGCGCCGAGATCAGCAGACCGCCGCACCAGCACAGTGCCGATACCACACCGGCCTTGCGCGGCCCGGCGTGTTCCAGCCAGCCACCCCAGATCGCTGCCGAGCAGCCGAGGAAGATGAAGAACAGCGTGTAGATCCAGCCGAGCATCGAGATCGGCCAGTCGCATTGCGACGAAAACACTTGTGTGATGAAGCTCATGTCCGGTGCGCAAGCCACTGGAGCGGTAACGCCAAGCGCCTTGGACAGCGGCAACCAGAACACCGAGAAGCCGTAGGCCATGCCGATGCACAGGTGGATGGCCAGAGCGGCCGGTGGGACTAGCCAACGGTTGAAACCGGGCTTGGCGATGATGCGTTCCTTGGACAGGAACGCGGGCTGGTCGGCTTTGACGCCGTCCGCCGTAATGCTCGTGCTCATTGTGTATCCCCCAATTATTAGTATGGTTCGCCAGCCACTGTTCACCCTCGGCCTTATGCACGCAGGCATGACCGTTTTTTCAGGTGAAGCTCCATGAAGGCGCGACGTTAAGTCGCAGAAGGACGGACGAACGGGCGAAGGTTACCATTTGCAGGTGACAGAAAAACCAAACTGATATCACCTTTTTCATGTCATCTGATCTCTACACCTGTGTAGGAGCTGCCGAAGGCTGCGATCTTTTGACGTTGTTTTGCAAAAACAGGATCAAAAGATCGCAGCCTTCGGCAGCTCCTGCACGGGGCGCATTTTTTACGGGGTTACCATGCCGGTTATCGTTCAAACGCTTGAAGACGCCAATTATCAGGATCAGCAGGATCTGCAGAAAATCTATCGTGATGCACCCGAATGGCTGTTTTCGCCGTTTTCCAGTGAAGTGGAGCTGATCGAAAGTGCGTTGGCGGACGGGAGTTTTATTGCCGGACGTTTCAACGACCGTCTGCTCGGCGCCGCGCGCCTGCAAAGGCACCGCGACGTCTGGTACATGTCCCATTTGTGTGTACGAAAAGTTACTCGTCGCCGTGGGGTTGCCGAGCGGATGGTGAACCAAGCGCAGAAAATGGCGTCGCAAGCGGGGGCCGAACTGCGCCTGCGGGCACCCGCCGGGCACCTTGAAGCTCAGGCAATCGCCGCCCGGTTACAGGTGCCGCTGGAAGTCCTGACGACATGACGCCACACCGAACAGGGCCGTTGCAGCGCTATACTCCCCGGCTAAATTACGAATTCGACTAACTACAAGGACTCGCCCATGAAAGCGTTCGGCAAAATCCTGGGTCTGGTACTTCTCGGGCTGTTGCTGATCATTGTGGCGGCAGGTTTTGCCCTGACCCACCTCTTCGATCCCAACGATTACAAAGACGAGATCCGCCAGATAGCCCGCGACAAGGCCCACATCGAGCTGACGCTCAATGGCGATATCGGCTGGAGCCTGTTCCCGTGGCTCGGCCTGGAATTGCACGAGGCCAGCGTCGCGACGCTGGTCAAACCGACCGAACCGTTTGCCGATTTGCAGATGCTCGGCCTTTCCGTACGCGTGCTGCCGCTGCTGCGCCGTGAAGTGCAGATGAGCGATGTGCGCGTCGAAGGCCTGAACCTGCGCCTGAACCGCGACAAGGACGGCCACGGCAACTGGGAAGACATCGGCAAGCTGCCCGCCGAGGCCGGAGCGACGCCGCCAGCTGCAACCGCAGGCCAACCGGCCATCGAACCCACTGCTGCTGTGGAAAAACCACCGCAGCCGATCCGCCTCGACATCGATAGCCTGACCGTCAACAACGCCCGTGTTGAGTACAACGACGAGAAGACCGGCAAGCAGTTCAGTGCCGAGAGCATCCAGCTGAGCACCGGCCCGGTGCATGATTCGACCAATATCCCGGTGAAAGCCACTGCATTCCTTGGCACCAATCAACCGGTCCTGCGCGTGCGCACCGAGCTCACCGGTGAGCTGCGCATCGAGCGCGCACTGCAACGCTACAAGTTCGAAGACATGAAGCTGTCCGGCGAACTGGCTGGCGATCCGCTGCAAGGCAAAACCATGACCTTCGCAGCTCAAGGGCAGATATCGCTGGATAAAGCGGCCAACGTCGCCGAATGGACCGGCATCAAGATTTCCGCCAACCAGTTGCGCGCCTTGGGCGAACTGAAAGCCAACGACCTCGACAAGACCCCGCAGATCACTGGCGGCCTCTCCATTGCCCAGTTCGATCTGGCGAAGTTCGTCGACAGCATCGGTCAGAAACTCCCGGCCATGGCCGAAGGCAGCCTGAGCAAAGTCGAACTGGTCAGCCGGGTTGCTGCCACGCCAACCAGCGTCGCCTTCGACAACATCAACCTGAAACTCGACGACAGCAGCTTCAGCGGCCGCATCGCCGTCGAAGACTTCGCCAAGCAATCGCTGCGCGCGATCCTCAAGGCCGACACGTTCAACGTCGACCGCTATTTGCCGCCAAAATCGGCACAAGCCAACAGCGCCACGCAAGTGCGCCAGGCCGAAGTCGCCAGCACCGAAGCCGATGCCATGGCCGGCGCCGGTTCGACGCCGCTGCCGGACAAACCGAGCAAAACCGCCTGGAGCACTGAGCGCCTGTTGCCGGTCGAGCGTCTGGCCAAACTCGACGTCGATGCCGACCTGACCTTCGGCCAGTTGACCCTCGACAAGCTGCCGATCCAGAACGCCGCATTGAAAGCCACCGGCCAGGGCGGCCTGCTGACCCTGACCAATCTGAGCGGTGAACTGTACAACGGCGGCTTCGAAGCCAAAGGCACCCTCGATGTACGCCCAAGTGCGCCGGTACTGAACCTGCAGACCAAACTCAACCGCGTGCCGGCGGAAAAAATCCTCGAAAGCCAGGGCAAAAACCCGCCGGTCAAAGGCCTGGTGACCCTCACCAGCAACGTCACCAGCAGCGGCAACAGCCAGCAGGCGCTGATCGATACCCTAAACGGCAATGCCAGTTTCGTGATCAACAACGGCGTGCTGCTCAACGCCAACCTTGAACAGCAACTGTGCAAAGGCATCGCCACGCTCAACCGCAAAACCCTCAGCGGCGAGCCACGCGGCAAGGACACGCCGTTCCAGGAGCTGAAAGGCAACCTGACCTTGCGCAACGGCATCGCCAGCAATCCGGACCTGAAAGTGCGCATCCCCGGCATGACCGTCAACGGTGATGGCGACATCGACCTGCGCGTGCTCGGCATGGATTACCGCGTTGGCATCATCGTCGAAGGCGACACCAGCGCCATTCCGGATCCGGCCTGCCAGGTCGGCGACAAGTTCGTCGGCATCGAGTGGCCGTTACGCTGCCGAGGCCCGCTGGAACTCGGCGCCAAGGCCTGCCGTGTCGACAATGATCGCCTCGGCCAGGTCGCGACCAAAATGGCCGGCAACAAGCTCAGCGAGAAGATCGACGAAAAACTGGGTGACAAAGTCAGCCCGGAACTGAAAAACGCATTGAAGGGGCTGTTCAAGCGATGAGAGCGGAGCAGTTTTCCACGGCGGTGCTGGAGTGGTTCGACCGCCATGGCCGCCATGATTTGCCTTGGCAGCAGGACATCAACCCGTATCGGGTGTGGGTGTCGGAGATCATGTTGCAGCAGACTCAAGTCAGCACCGTGCTGAATTACTTCGACCGTTTCATGGCCGCACTGCCGACGGTCGAAGCGCTGGCCGAAGCCCCGGAAGACGAAGTGCTGCACCTGTGGACCGGCCTCGGTTACTACACCCGCGCGCGCAATCTGCAAAAGACCGCGAAGATCGTCGTCAGCCAGTACGGTGGCGAGTTTCCGCGTGACGTCGAAAAGCTTACCGATCTGCCGGGCATCGGCCTCTCCACTGCGGGCGCAATCGCCAGCATCAGCATGGGCCTGCGCGCACCGATCCTCGACGGCAACGTCAAACGCGTGCTGGCGCGCTTTACCGCGCAAGAGGGCTATCCCGGCGAGCCAAAGGTCGCCAAACAACTGTGGGCCAACGCTGAGCGCTTTACGCCGCATGATCGGGTCAACGCCTACACCCAGGCGATGATGGATCTCGGCGCCACGCTCTGCACGCGCAGCAAGCCGAGTTGCCTGCTGTGTCCGCTGGAGCGTGGCTGCGAGGCGCACATGCTCGGCCTCGAAACCCGCTACCCGATCCCCAAGCCGCGCAAAGCCATTCCGCAGAAGCGCACGCTGATGCCGATGCTGGCCAACGGCGACGGCGCGATTCTGCTTTACCGTCGCCCCTCGAGCGGTTTGTGGGGCGGCTTGTGGAGCCTGCCGGAACTCGATGGCCTCGACGACCTGCAACATCTCGCCGACCAGCACTCGCTGACCATGGGCGAGCAGCAGGCGCTGCCGAACCTTGTCCACACGTTCAGCCATTTCCAGCTGTCCATCGAACCCTGGCTGGTTCAGGTACAGGAGGCCGCCCATCACGTGGCCGAGGCCGACTGGCTCTGGTATAACCTCGCCACCCCGCCGCGCCTGGGCCTCGCCGCCCCGGTCAAAACCTTGCTCGAACGCGCGGCCGCCGTCTTGAATGCAGGAGAGTCGCCATGACCCGCACCGTAATGTGCCGCAAGTACAAAGAAGAACTGCCAGCCCTGGAACGCCCTCCGTACCCGGGCGCCAAAGGTCAGGACATTTTTGACCACGTCTCCGCCAAGGCCTGGGCCGACTGGCAGAAACATCAGACGCTGTTGATCAACGAAAAGCGTCTGAACATGATGAACGCCGAAGATCGCAAATTTCTTCAGGGCGAAATGGACAAGTACTTCTCCGGTGAGGAATACGCTCAAGCCGAAGGCTACGTTCCGCCTGCAGAGTAAACCCCGCAAAATCGGGGGTCGGATCGTAAGCGACGGAATTAATTTAAGAAATTTTAAAAAAGTCGTTGACGTAAATCCGAAAAACCCTTTTAATGCGCCCCGTTGCCCAGATAGCTCAGTCGGTAGAGCAGGGGATTGAAAATCCCCGTGTCGGCGGTTCGATTCCGTCTCTGGGCACCAAATACCGAAAACCCTGAATCGCAAGATTCAGGGTTTTTTTATGCCTGCGATTTGATCATCCGCTGCAATCCCCCGCCACGCCCTCCTCCTCAGACCCCGTCGCCATCGGGTGTACTGGAAAAAACCGAAAATCTGTATCTCTCCCTGCGCCGGGAAAATCGCCAGTATTTCCTCAGCCCTGGCGAACCACTTTCTGGCTCTACCTTGCGCGCCAACACCCTCTGGATGTCTTCCGGCACCAGAGCGCAAAACTGATTTTTTTAATAGATCGGCGTCCACCGCAAGGTCACCTCCCGTCCAGTTAAAAAATCCAAAAACCACCCAAACGGGCGAACGGCAACCACTGCTTTTCAAACACCCCAGGACTGATGCTGGCGACTGATTGCGCCCGGCATAAACGAGCGAAACGGACGACGTATGATCAAACAACTTATCAATGAAGATAGTTATGTGCAGATCGAGGATCTTTGCAGCGCAAAGATTCAATTGAAGATCGAAGGACTGAATCCTGCCGGATCCATCAAGCTCAAAACCGCTCACGCGATCATCTCCGACCTGGAAGGTCGCGGATTGATCAGCCGCAATACCCGCCTGATCGAATCGTCATCAGGCAACCTCGGCGTGGCGCTGGCCATGGTCTGCGCCGCCAAGGGCTACAAGTTTGTCTGCGTGATCGATCCGAATATTTCTGCGCCGAACAGAAAGCTGATGCACGCCCTCGGTGCCGAAATGCTCATGGTTGATCAGCGCGACGAAAACGGCGGGTACCTGAACTCGCGGATTCGTCTGATCGAGCAACTGGTCGCCGACAACGCCGACTACATCTGGCTCAATCAATACAAGAACCCGGTCAACCCGCTGGCGCACTACCAGGCCACGGCCAAGTCCATTGCCCACAAGTTTCCACACGTCGACTACCTCTTCGTCGGCGCTGGCACTACCGGCACGCTGATGGGCTGCAAGAACTACTTCGCCGAACATCACCCACACACCAAAGTCATCGCCGTCGATACCGTCGGCTCGGTCACTTTCGGTTTGCCAGGTGGTACGCGCCATATTCCGGGGCTGGGCACCAGCCGTCGTCCGGAAATCTTCGAACCGGCCGGCATCCACGATTTCCTGTCCATCCCGGAGGAGCAGACGATCAAGGTCTGCCGCTGGCTGGCGCAACGCTACGGCCTGCTTTTCGGTGGCTCCACCGGCACGGTCCTGGCCGGTGTTCAGCAATGGGCGCACCACATCCGTCCCGACGATGTGGTGGTGGCGATTTCACCGGACATGGGTGAGCGCTACCTCGAAACCATCTACTCCGACGACTGGGTCACCCAGCGCATCGGCGCATCAGCATTGCAACCCCTCTTTCCAGAAATCGCTCTGGCACTTTCGGCGTAATCCCTCATGACCACACAATCATTGCTTCGACCATTCCACGTGATTCCTGGCGCCGCCATCAAGAACATCCTCGACGAACTTCGTCAGGAAGCCATCGAGATCGTTGCCCAGACCTACCTGACCCACGAACGTGGCGAAACCGTTAACCCCGACAGCTACTTCCTGCGTTTCCCGGAACAGCCGGCGAACCGGATCATTGCCTTGCCGGCGGCGATCATCGACAGCGAAGGCGATCAGTCAGTCTCCGGGATCAAGTGGATTGCCAGTTATCCGGACAACATCAAGTCGGGAATCCCGCGCGCGTCTGCGGTGCTGATTCTTAACGATCCGGACACCGGATATCCGTACGCGCTGCTCGAAGGCGCGCTGATCAGTGCGGTCAGAACTGCCGCGTCCGCAGTGCTCGGCGCCTGGTGGCTGAACGGCCGGAACAAGCGCGCACCGCGGCTTTCGATCATTGGCGGCGGCGTGATTGCACGCAATATACTCGAGACGTTCTTCAGTGATGACTGGTCGTTCGACCGCGTTGAAATCCACGATCTCAACGCTGACTCGGCTCAGGCGCTGGTGGCATTCGGTGAACAACTCGGCTTGCCGGATGTACAACAGGTTTCACTGGAACAGGCACTGAGCGCTGACGTCGTGGTTTTCGCCACCAGCGCCGGCGAACCCTACGTCAACGGCAAAGGCACATTCCGCCCGGGGCAGATCGTGCTGAACATCTCGCTACGGGATATCGGCGCGGAGATCATCGAGGAAAGTTACAACTACTTCGATGACATCACCCATTGCCTGAAAGCCAATACCTCGCCACATCTGGCGGAACAGAAATACGGTCATCGTGATTTCGTCACCGGCACCGTCGCGCAGTTGATTCGCGGCGACCTGCAGGTAAGTCGCGACAAGCCGTTGATCTATTCGCCGTTCGGCATGGGCATTCTCGATCTGGCGATCGGCCGGATGATTCATGACATCGCGGTCAACGAAGGCTCGGCTGTCGCCATTCCATCCTTCTTCGGGGAGGAGCGCAGATGGTGATGGCTCCTCTGCATATCGGCCTGGTCGGCTGTGGGTCACGCGGGCTGTCGATTTTCGAACGCCTGCTGAGCCTCGCCGAAGAGCGCCCGGATCAGCCGGTGATCATCGACATTTTTGATCCCAATGTATTCGGCAGCGGCGCGCACTGGCCGGATCAACCCGATTACCTGCTGCTCAATACCGTTGCCGGACAACTGGGTGTGTTCCCTGATGTGCCCGCGCTGGGAAATCTGCAGGATGCGCGCGAGCGGCCGGGTCCGGACTTCCTCGCCTGGTGCCTGCAGCAGCGCATCAAGGTCGATCCCGAGAGTGGCCTGCTGGCCCAAGAGGGACGAGACGTCGAGCCGCAGGATTTCCTCCCGCGACACTTGCTCGGCGCTTATCTGGCGGACGCCTTCGAGCAAATCCTCGCGACGGCGCCGCACTGGGTCAGCGTGCACCTGCACCATCAAGCCGTTACGGCGGTGGAGGCCCTTGAAGGCCATCAATACGTGTTGCGCACTGCCTCTGGTACGTCGGCGACCGTCGATCGACTGATCCTGACCGTCGGCCATACAGGCCGTGTGCGCCCCGCCGACCCAGACCGCGTCGAAGACGTCTATCCGTTGCCCGGCAGCCTCGCCAGCATCGAGCCGGGCGAAACCGTGCTGATCGAAGGCCTCGGCCTTGGCGCGATGGATACCTTGGCGGCGCTGACCGCCGGCCGGGGCGGCCAGTACAAACAGATGGCAGACGCCAGTCACGTGTATCACCCTTCTGGCCAAGAGCCGGTGATCTACATTCAGTCACGCGACGGGCTGCCATTTCGCACCCGGCCCAACGGCCTGATCGATTTTGCCCGACATCAGGCGGTACTTCTGACGAGTGCGCGGATCGAGGACCTGCGCGTGCATGCAAAGAACCGTCAACTGGACTTCGAGCACGACATTCTGCCGATCATGCTGCTGGAGATGCGTGCCGCCGCTGTCGCCGTCCTGCACGCCAAATCAAAGCCCGAACACCATCGCGAAGTACTCGACCGCCTCAGGGCTGTCAGCGTCCCGGGAAGCGCCGGCATAGCCGCTTGCGAAGCGCTGCTGAGCGAACACGAAGGGAGCGCCGGTTCGATTAATCCGCAGGCGCTGATCTGGCATGCACTGCCCGACAGCGTGACGCCGCACAACTATCACTCGTGGATCTATCACGCGCTCGAAGCCGACTTGCACGAGGCGCGGCTTGGACGCGGTGAATCGGCGATCAAGGCAGCCATTGAAGTCTGGCGCGATCTGCGCGACCGGCTGCGTCAAGCCGTCGATTTCGACGGGCTGACCGAGGCTTCGCACCGGCAGTTCTATGGCCGTTGGCACAAGGCGATCAACCGCTTGGTCGCCGGCCCGCAGAAGGAGCGTCACGCCGACCTGCTCGCACTGTGTGACGCCGGTCTGCTGACGTTTCTCAAGCCGGGCACACAACCCGCGACCGCGCATTACCGCCGGGTCGCCGGCTATGTCCAGGGCAGCGGGGTGAGCAACAGCGATTGCGCGCCGGTACGCGATCTGGCCCGCCTCGGTTTCATCCGCCCGCGCACCGATGAACCGGGCATCGACGGCATCGATGTCGACGCTGCCTGCCATCCAAAATCAAGTCAGGGTGAACCGGTACGCAACATTTGGGTACTCGGCCCGCTTGCCGAAGGCTCCTGCTACTACAACCACTACGTCACTTCGGCCGGCGCGCCTTCGCGTCTGTTCATGGACGCACATCGAGCGGCCACCGCAATCCTTGAGGCAGGTACTCCAGCATGAAACTTTTCTACCAGACGCATTCGCCTTATGCCCGCAAGGTGCTGGTGCTCGCTCATGAACTCGGGATCGCTGCGGACCTTGAGGTGATACATCACGAGACCAGCCCGACCTCGCCAAACGCAGTGATCTACCAGGCCAACCCCTTGGGCAAGGTCCCGGTACTGATCCTCCCCGACGAGACGGCACTGTTCGACTCCATCGTGATTTGTGAATACCTCGACGACCTGAGCCAAGGGTCGAAATTCATCCCGCCAAGCGGCCCCGAGCGCTACAAGGCTCTGCGTCTGCAGGCGTTGGCCCAGGGCATGTGCGATGTCGGCATCAAGCTGCGCTGGGAAGTCGAGCGTCGCCCGGAGGCCTTGCGCTATCCGGCCTACGCCGATGGCCAGGCCTACAAACTCAAAGAGGCCTACCGCTTCATCGAAGAGCACGTCGACCTCAATGGCCCGATCACCATCGGCCACATCGCCTTGGCGACCGCACTCGACTGGATTGCCTTTCGCGAGCTGTCGGATTTTTCCGCGCAGCAGCGCCTGACCGAGTGGTATCAGACTTTTTGTGAGCGTGCGTCCATGCGGGCGACCGAGTACAGCGGGCAGACTCACGATTAAGTTAAGGAAAACTGTGTATGACTTCGCTCTTGTTGCAAATGTCGCCGATCGGCCTGGTGATCGCGCTGATACTCATCGTCCGCCGGCCACCGGTACAAGCCGCGCTGGCGGGCGTGGCGCTGGTGTTCCTGTTATGGGCACTGGGCGCTGCCGGACCGGTGTCGGCAGCGATCACCACGGCCATTTTTCAGGACACCACGATCCTGTTTCTCAGCACCGCCTGCGTGATCGTGCCGGGGCTGGCGTTCGTCATATTGGTTGAACGCGGTGGCGCACCTCAGGCCATCGGCGCCTGGGTCAAGGAGCTCGGCTGGACACCGCCGGCTCAAGTCATCTTCATCGTCCTCGGCCTCGCGCCGCTGCTTGAAGCGATGACCGGTTTTGGCGTCTCGCTGATTGCGACAGTGCCGCTGTTGATGGGCCTGTTCACCCGTCAGTCGGGGATGAAAATCGCCCTCGCCGGCATGGTCATCATGCCGTGGGGCACGTTGGGCCTGGCGACGGTGATCGGTGCGTTGCTGGCGCATTTGCCGGCGGAAACACTCGGCAGCCACTCGGCGCTGATCAGCGCCCCGGTGTTCCTCTGCCTGGCCGCCATCGCTTTGTGGCAAGCCGGGATCCGCACCGTGGCTCCGTGGCTCTGGCTGATGGTGGTAACCGCGTTGTTCATCGCCGTGCTATTTTCGATCAACCTGTGGATCGGGCCGGAAGTGTCCGGCGTGCTGGCCGGCCTTGCCGTGGCCTGCGTCGGCCTCGGCATTTCCTTTTCGCAGCGCAAAAAACTGGTGCGCTGGCCGAGCGCGGCGTGGCCGTATCTGGCCTTGCTGGGCGTCATCGTTGCGTCGCGCGGGCTGTTTGTGCTGTCGGGCTGGGATGCGCTGTGGATCATCAAGGGCGAGCATGTTTCGTGGAAGCCTCTGGCGTCCCCGGGCCTGGCGTTGCTGATCGTCACCTTGCTGATGGCCGTCAGACAAGCCACGCCCACAGGTTTCCCATGGCGCGCACTGTTCAACCGGGCGAAGTTTCCAGTCACGACGATTTTCCTGTTTCTGCTGCTGTCGCAGGTGATGGTCAACGCCGGATTTCTGGTCGAGGCGCAACGCACTCTGCAATCGTTGTCGGGGATTTCCCTGGCGCCGACGATTGCTTTGCTGGCGGGGATTGCCGGTTATGTCACCGGCTCCAACGTCGGCGGCAACACCCTCGTCATGCCGTCGATTGCGGCACTGACCAGCGAGCACGGGCCATGGCTGGCCGCGATGGTCAACAGTGCGGCCGGGCATGGTGCGCTGGGGTCGTTATCGATTCTGTCGCTGATCACCGGGCTGGCGGGCGCCAACCGGCATGAAGAAAACGGCCTGATTCGATTCGCTTTCGGCCTGGTTGCCCTGAACATCGTCATTGTTGCTGCAACGGGGATGGTTTTACTCTATTTTCTCTGAATTGTTTCCAGGAATGACCAAGAGAACTTATGGACAGGTTTGATCTACCGGACAAGCGCTGGCGAATCGTCAAGGACTGGATTATTCGTCAGATCGAAAGTGGTGAATGGGCAGCTGAGTCCAAGCTTCCATCGATTCGGTCCCTGGCCCGAATGTTTGAAACCAGCATCACCACCGTCCAGCGTGCACTGGCTGACCTGGAAGCCGATGCCTATGTTTCCACCATCCCGCGCGTCGGCTATTTCGTTTCCACAGCCGGTAAAGCCAAACCGGCCAACGGTTTCGACTTCTCCAGTGTCACCGTCAACGTCAATCACGCCGTGGTCGCGATGCTCTCCCAAGCAGCGTCGCGCACCACTGCATCATTGAGTTCAGCGGTGCTGCACAGCGATCTGACGCCGCACGTGTTATTGAACAAATGCCTTTCGGTAATGGCCGGCAAGGCCGACAACTCGCTGACCGGTCTGGTGGCACCGCCCGGTCTTCCAGCACTACGTCGGCGCATTGCCGGGCTGATGCTGACGCGCGGGGTCGTCTGCGGCCCGGACGATATCCTCGTGACCTCGGGCGACACTGTCGCGCTTGAACTGGCACTCGAAGCCGTCGCGACCAAGGGCTCGACGGTAGCTATCGAGACGCCGACCTACTACGGCATCCTGCAGACCATCGAACGGCTGGGCATGCGCGCCTTGCCGATTCGCACCCACGGCGAACTGGGCATCGACGTCGATCACCTCGAAGAAGCCCTGAAGCAGAAAAAAGTCTCGGTGATTTTTCTCAATCCCACCCTGCAGAATCCCCGTGGCTTCATCATGCCGGATGAGACCCGGGCCAGACTTTCACAGATTGCTCGCGAAGCGGATGTGCCGATTATCGAGGACGATATTTTCTTCGATCTGGTACCTGAGGGAGAACGTCCGCGCGCGATCAAAAGCTACGACAGCAGCGGGCAGACGATTTACTGCTCATCATTTTCGAAAACGGTCGCGCCGGGTTACCGCGTCGGCTGGTGCGTCGCCGGCAGATACCGCGAGGCGATTCTTGCGCAAATGTTCTCGCGCAATCTGGCCGTTTCCAGCCTCGCGCAAAATGTCCTCAACGAGTTCATCGGGCGCGGCTATATGGAGGAGCATTGCGCGCGGCTACGCTCGCAACTGTCGTCGCTGGCGAACTTTGTCGAAACGCTGGTACGCACTGAGTTTCCCTTCGGAACGGTCTACGTGCCGCCGCGCGGAGGATTCATCCACTGGATCAAGTTACCCGCGCATACGGACATGCCAGCACTCGAACGGCTGGCCAGTGAACGCGGTTGCCACGTGGCCGGCAGCGGGATCTTTTTCGCCGATGGGCAGCCCTCCACCGGTCTGCGCATCTGCCTGGGTACCACGCTGTCACCGGGGGTGATGCAAATTTTGCAAGTGATTGCCGAATGCGCGCACGTCGCCGCAGGACCCTCGAATGTGCGGCTGAAACTGGCGGACTCTCGCGAGGAACCAGTGCTTCCCTAGCGGAAGACGGTTAATCCTGCGATGAACCAGAAACGAACCCGCGTGCCCCTGCCCCATCCGCCGCCGTATCGGCCAAGCCGCATGACTTACTGGCTGACCGTGCTCGTTGCCGTGCTGATCGCCTTCGCCATTGGCACATCGATCTGGATGCTGGTCGACAGCTGGATCACCGGCTCGATCACTACCAATAATCGCGGCCCGCGCAGCACCTACACCTTGGCCCTGCAACCTCGCCAGTTCAGGGCGGAGTTCATCAAGCAAAGCATCGGCACCGTGTTCATGCTGGTGATGGGGCTGTTCGGGCTTTGGATTTATCGCAAGGTGCAGGAGCCAGTGAACAGCCCCAAAGGCAAGCGCACAAAGCGCTAGGCAAGGGCGGCATTCAGAGGGTGTTGACGTATTCGACTGGCAGCAAGACCGTGTCCAGATCTGCTGCGACTGCAATATCGCTATTGCTCGCCATCCCAATGAAACACCAGATTGCGTGCCGCGCCGCTGCCAACATCGGTCGTGTCGTGGCGGGTTACGCCATTGCGTGTAGCTTGCACGGTGTATTTTCCCGGCGGCAGTTGCACGTAAACCAACGGCCCGGCCTGCGTCAGATTGAGAACGGGCTGACCCTGGGCTTTTGCGATAACCACATCTACATCGGGAATGTATTTGTTCTCCACTCCGATGGAAAACGTCATGTGCAAGTTGTAGCCGGTGGTTTGCTGGATGGCTCTGGACTCATCTTCGCCGATCCCGCCGGACAGATAACTGACACCGTTCTGTTGTTGCTGCTGAACTTGCACGCCCGCATTGTCGATCGGCTCAAGACTGGCTGCCTGCAACATCCCCGCACACATCAAGGCAATTACAGCGGCGACGGGCAGCATGAAGGTTGGAACGCGTTTCATGATCACGACTCCCGGGCTCTGGCAGAGCCCAACCGTTACTCCTTTTAGATTTTGCAAATGGGGTCGCGTTTTAGATTGATTGGAAGTTGGCGGGTGTACGAAATGGACTACAGACCAATACCGTCAATTGCGTCTTTCATCGGCAACGTCCTGCAACACCCATCGCTGCTTCCTGCGAACTTTGCCGTCTGTCCCGACATACGCAAACGGCGACTCTTGGCATGCTTTTACGTCTGTTCCCAATGACGCGGAAGTCCCGATGAACCAGCTGAAACCTGCTGATACGCAAGACCCGAAAATTGATTCATTGCTGGGGGAGCTCGGCGAATTGATTCGTCAGGCGCGGCAAAAAGTGCTGCGCGCGGTTGATACGATTCAAGTGCAGACCTGCTGGCAGATTGGCAGATTGGCAGATTGGCAGATTGGCAGGCATATCGTCGAGTTTGAGCAACAGGGTGCCCAGCGTGCTGGCTATGGCAAACGGCTGATTGGCCTGCTGGCGAAGGATCTGACTGGACAGTTCGGGAAAGGCTTTGATGAAACCAATTTGTGGAAGATGCGCCTGTTTTATCAAAAATTTCCAATTCGAGACGCACTGCGTCCTGAATTGAGCTGGACCCACTATCGCCGGCTACTGCGGGTCGAAAGCGAAAAAGCGCGCCATTGGTACATGGAAGAATCCGCCACACTGAACTGGTCAAGCCGCGCCCTCGATCGCCAGATTCTCACGCTCTACTACGAGCGACTCCTCATGAGTCGAGACAAAGCCGATGTGATCGAAGAAGCCACCACCAATATCGAAGCGCTGAAATGCAGCCCGCGCGAGTTCATTCGCGACCCGGTCATGCTCGAGTTTCTCGGCCTGCCCTCAGCCGGCAAGGTCAGGGAAAGCAGTCTCGAACAAGCCCTCATCGACCACCTGCAGGGATTTTTGCTCGAACTGGGCAAAGGCTTTTCCTTCGTCGCCCGCCAACAACGCATCAGTACCGACGGCGTCGATCTGTACATCGATCTGGTGTTCTACAACTACCTGCTCAAATGCTTTGTGATCATTGACCTTAAACGCGGCAAGCTCAGCGCCCGCGATGTCGGGCAGATGGACATGTATGTGCGCATGTACGACGAACTCATGCGCAGCGAGGGCGACCAGCCGACCGTCGGGATCATTCTGTGCGCGGAGAGCAGCGAGTCGGTGGCGCGCTACTCGATGCTCAAGGGCAACGAGCAACTGTTCGCCAGCAGCTACAAGACGATCTTGCCGAGTGAGGAAGAGTTGCGCGCAGAACTCAATCGCGAACAGGCCTTGATCGAGGAACGCCTGCTGACTGAATCCACTGAATAAAATCTGTGGTTTGTTGCGGCGCGGCACTGCGGCTATCGTTGGCAGCTTAACCGCCAAGGTCGAGTGCGATGAGCTATCAGGACACGCCCGCTATGCAGGATATGCCGTCAAGGTCAGCGACTCTGAAGGCCATGTCAGGTGAACCCTTCAAGGAAGCCGCCGCCGACGGTTTTGTCCTGGGTGGTTTCATCTGGCGCCATGCGTTGCCCGATCCCCTGCGTGCGGTGGTCATCATCAACGCTGCGACGTCTGTGCGCTGCCGCCACTACGGGCGATTCGCGGCTTATCTGTTCGCCAATGGCTTCGACGTGATCACCTATGACTATCGCGGCATTGGCGAATCGCGATCCGCCTCGATCAAAGGGCTGGACGCGTCATGGACAGATTGGGGCGCCCTGGATTTCGAAGCGATGCTCAAGCGGGCGCAACGGCAGTTTCCCGGGCAGCCGATTGATGTGGTCGGTCACAGCTTTGGCGGTTGTGCGGCGGGACTGGGTGAGTCCGGGCGAGTTATCCGACGGTTGGTCACCGTCGGTGCGCAGTTCGCTTACTGGCGCGATTACGCCCCCGAACAGCGCTGGCGGATGTTCGGCAAATGGCATTTGCTGATGCCGTTGCTGACGCTGCTCTGCGGCTATTTTCCCGGAAAGCGTCTCGGCTGGCTGGAAGACACGCCAAGCGGCGTCGTGCGTGACTGGAGCACGCCTGCCGCGCGTTATGAACAGCGCCCCAGCGGTCGCGCATTGCTGGAAAAAACCGGCGCCCTGCCCTTCGCCAACGTCGGCGCACAAACCCTCGCCATCAGCATCAGCGATGATCCCTACGGCACGATTGCGGCCATCGAACGCCTGCTCGGCTACTTCAGCAATGCGCAAAAAACCCACCTGCGCATCGCCCCACAGGACATTGGCGAACAACAAGTCGGACATTTCGCCTTTTTTCGCAGCGCATACCAAGCCACACTATGGCCCATCGCTCTGACCTGGCTGCAAACCGGCGCACTGGCCCCCGACACACCCGGGCGGCAAGTCCCGCGCAGCTAAGCCCCAATCAACGCACGACGGAACACATCATGGCCTCCGCCAACAAGCAGCAGAAACGCGCCACCCGGGCCAAAGCCAAGGCCAAGCAGAACCGCACCAAACGCGCCGAAGCGCCGGTCGAACTGGACCCGAACGACGATCGTATCGACTTCGAGTCGGTGGATCTGACCGAGCTGTTCAAGAAAATGATCGACGCCGAAAAGATCAGCCAGCAAGCCCTGTGCACTGCGTTCCTCGAAGATCCGCTGCTGGAACTGGTCTATGAGCAGGAAGGCGAAGAGGGCGCAATGGATTTCATCCTCGCCGCCCTGATCGAGTATCGCCAGTGGTCGCAGGAAACCGACGAGGCCGGCGCGCTGGCGTGGATCGAATCACCGGCCTTCCAGGCCGACTATGTGGCGGCGTCCGACGCGATCGCCGCAAACACCCAACAGAAGAACTGAACTCCCATGGCATCCCTGAACAAGCAACAGAAACGCGCCAAGCGCGCCAAGGCCAAAGCCAAGCAAATCCGTATGGTCGGCCGCAAGCCGCTGGAGCAGGACGAAGACCTCGACCACCTCGCCGAGCCGATCCCTGAATACACCCTGGCGATGTTCAGCAAGATGCGCGACGCCGAAGCCATCAGCCGCAACGAAATGCTGCTGACCCTACTGCGCGAACTCGCGTTCGTCATCGTTGATCATCCAGAACTGCTGGACATGGAAAACGCCGATGACGAAGGCATGGCCGCCACCCACTTGGCCGCCGACATGTTGATCGACTACCGCATGTGGGCTGAAGGCGTAACGATCGAAGAAGCCCAGGCCTGGCTGAGCGAGCCACAGTTCATCACCGATTTCGGGGTTGCGCTGGATGCTTATGGCAAGTCGGTGGAAGCGCAGGAAGACAAGAGCGAATAAACCCCGCTCACAAACAAAAACGGCCGCTCGTCATCACTGACAGCGGCCGTTTTTGTTTGGATGGCTTGGTCACCCTTTGTCCGATGACAATGTATATCCCATTGACATATCCCAAGCGCAGCCTATCCTGAGCTCATCGCAGGAGCAGACCTTGGAGGTCAAATATGGAACAGACCACAATTTTCATGAGCAATAGAAGTCAGGCAGTTCGACTGCCAAAGGCAGTTGCGATGCCCGGCGACGTTAAACGAGTGGAAGTCATCGCGATTGGCAGAACACGCGTCATTACGCCTGCTGGAGAAAGCTGGGATAGCTGGTTTGATGGCGACAGCGTCACACCTGATTTCATGGCTGACCGTGAGCAACCTGCTGATCAGGAGCGCGAGTCGTTCTGATGATCAAATACATGCTGGATACCAACATCTGCATCTTCACCATCAAAAACAAACCACAAATTGTCCGGGAGGCCTTCAATCAACATTCCGGGCAGTTGTGCATCAGCGCTATCACGCTTATGGAGCTTATTTACGGCGCTGAAAAGTCGGCGTCCCCTGAAAAGAATCTAGCGATTGTCGAAGGATTCGTTGCGCGATTGGAGGTCTTGCCTTTCGACAATGACGCCGCAGCACAGACCGGTATGATCCGGTCTGAACTGGCGAAAGCTGGAACACCGATTGGGCCGTACGACCAAATGATCGCAGGCCACGCGCGGTCGCTTGGACTTATCGTAGTCACGAACAATGTGCGGGAATTTGAACGTGTTTCCGGATTGCGTATTGAGGATTGGGTTCATCCCGTTTGAGCAGCGCTCACAAACAAAAACGGCCGCTCGTCATCACTGACAGCGGCCGTTTTGCATTACGCGTTGCGGATCAGTTCAACACCACCGCGCCACGTTTTTCCAGCTTGCGACGGCGTGCCACCAGCAAACCGGCAGCCACCACCATCAGGCTCAGCAGGCCAGTCGCGAGAATCTCCACGCGATGCGCTTCCTGGAACAGCATGATGGTCAGGGCCGCGACGATGAAGATGATCACCGCGTAGGTCAGGCCCGGGAACAGCCACATGCTGAATTCGATTTTCTCGCCGCGCGCCACGCGTTGTTTGCGCATGCGCAATTGCGAAAAGGCGATTACCAGGTAAACCAGCAGGGCAATGGCGCCGGAGCTGGCCAGCAGGAATTCGAACACCGCAGCCGGGGCCACGTAGTTGGCGAAAGTGCAGAGGAACGCTGCGCCGGTCGACAGCATCACCGCCCAGTAAGGCGTGCCGCTTTTATTGGTGCGGGTCGACATGGCCGGGGCATCGCCACGTTTGCCGAGGGAGAAGAGCATGCGCGACGAGGTGTATAGCGCCGAATTCAGGCAGCTGGTTACCGCGACCAGCACCACGATGTCGACGATCATTTTCGCGTTAGGAATGCCCATGCGCTCAAGCACGGTCTGGTAGGAACCGAGGTTGGCCAGCGTAGGATCGTTCCAAGGCACCAGGGCCACAACGATGAAGATCGACACGAGGTAGAACAAGCCGATCCGCCAGATCACCGAGTTGGTTGCTTTGGAGATTTGCTTGCCCGGGTTTTTCGATTCCGCGGCCGCGATGGTCACGATCTCGGTACCCATGAAGGAGAACATGGTGGTCAGGATTGCACCCAGTACCGCGCCCATGCCGTTTGGCAGGAAGCCGCCGCTGTCGAAAAGGTGCGACACACCGCTGACCTGGCTGTTCGGCAGAAAGCCGAAAATGGCCGCAAGACCAAGGCCGATAAAGCCGATGATCGCCAGCACTTTAATCAGCGCAAACCAGAATTCGAACTCGCCGTAATTCTTCACGCTGAACAGGTTGGTGACCGTGAGCAACATGGTGATGATCAGCGCGAAAGCCCAAATGCCTACGCCCGGGAACCAAGCGTGGAGGATGGTCGCGGCGGCATTGGCTTCCAGCGGAATCACCAACACCCAGAACCACCAGTACAACCAGCCGATGGTGAAACCGGCCCAGTGCCCGATGGCACGGTCGGCGTAAGTCGAGAACGAACCGGTGTCCGGCGAGGCAACAGCCATTTCGCCGAGCATGCGCATCACCAACACCACCAGGGTACCGGCGGCGGCATAAGCCAGCAGCACGGCAGGGCCGGCGGCAGCGATGGCGTGGCCGGAGCCAACGAACAGACCGGCGCCGATCACACCGGCGATCGACAACATGGTCACATGACGCGGTTTGAGCCCTTGTTCAAGGCCATTGGAGCTTGGGGTACTGCTCATCGAAACTACCTTTGCGAGGAAAGCGATTCAGTCCGTCCTGCCTGGTGTGTTCTTTCTCGTAAAAAGAAACCAACAGGGCGTTCCGGATTCTGCACGCAATAAATGCGCCAAAATGTTTCAAAGTCTTCTGAATCGCGGCTTTGAGCGCGACCGGACGGTCATCGCAAGTCCTTGAGATTAATGGCTATTCGCCAGAACGTTACCCTGCGACTCACTTTCAAGACAAATCAGCGCACCAGAAACACACTGAAAAAGTGTGGGATGCACAATAAAAGGGCGAATCGTGTACGTTCGGCCGGATAGCGCTTCCAACACCCCGCCAAAGCTGGCAACATCGCGCCTTTTTTTACGAGACACCCCGGGTTTGCACGATCAAACACCCGTTCGGTTGTTGATGGGGCGACAGTCTGCTGTGCCGATGCGACAACCTGCCACACGCCACCCGTTTACCGCTCGCAGCGCTGTTGGCTGCCATTGAAACGCTATGCTAGCTTGGCCGCCTCGCCAGGAAGGCCATCCAACAGCTGGAGCGCAACATATATGAGGAACGCACATGGCTGAGGCCACGCCCGCGCTTGAAATTCGCAACCTGCACAAACGCTACGGACAGCTTGAGGTGCTCAAAGGCATCTCGCTGACCGCCCGCGACGGCGATGTGATCTCGATCCTCGGTTCCTCCGGTTCCGGCAAGTCCACGTTCCTGCGTTGCATCAACCTGCTGGAAAACCCGCACCAGGGCCAGATCCTCGTGGCCGGTGAAGAACTCAAGCTCAAGGCCGCCAAGAATGGCGAACTGGTTGCCGCCGACGGCAAACAGATCAACCGCCTGCGCTCCGAGATTGGTTTTGTGTTTCAAAACTTTAATCTGTGGCCGCACATGAGCATCCTCGACAACATCATCGAGGCGCCGCGTCGCGTGCTCGGCCAGAGCAAGGCCGAAGCCATCGAAGTCGCCGAAGCGCTGCTGGCCAAGGTCGGCATCGCCGACAAGCGCCACGCCTATCCGGCGCAATTGTCCGGTGGCCAGCAACAACGCGCGGCGATTGCCCGCACGCTGGCGATGCAGCCGAAGGTGATCCTGTTCGACGAGCCCACCTCCGCGCTTGACCCGGAAATGGTTCAGGAAGTACTTAGTGTCATCCGCGCATTGGCCGAAGAAGGCCGCACCATGCTGCTCGTGACCCACGAAATGGGTTTTGCCCGTCAGGTCTCCAGCGAAGTGGTGTTCCTTCACCAAGGCCTGATAGAAGAGCAAGGATCGCCTCAGCAGGTGTTCGAAAACCCGCTTTCGGCGCGCTGCAAACAATTCATGTCCAGCAACCGCTAACGGAGCAACATGCATGCAGAATTTTAAAAAGGTCTTCCTGGCCGCCGCCGTCACCCTCGCGTTCAGCGCCGGTGCCATGGCTGAAACCCTGAAGATGGGCATCGAAGCGGCTTACCCGCCGTTCAACAACAAAGACGCCAGCGGCAACGTGGTCGGCTTCGACAAAGACATCGGCGACGCCCTCTGCGCGAAGATGAAAGTCGAGTGCACCGTGGTCACTTCCGACTGGGACGGCATCATTCCGGCCCTGAACGCGAAGAAGTTCGACTTCCTGATCTCCTCGCTGTCGATCACCGAAGAGCGCAAAGGCGCGGTCGACTTCACCGACCCGTACTACTCGAACAAGCTGCAGTTCATCGCACCGAAAAACGTCGACTTCAAAACCGACAAGGACTCGCTGAAAGGCAAGACCATCGGTACTCAGCGCGCCACTCTGGCCGGTACCTGGCTGGAAGACACCTACGCCGATGACATCAAAGTCAGCCTCTACGACACCCAGGAAAACGCCTACCTCGACCTGACTTCCGGTCGTGTCGACGCGATCCTCGCGGACAAGTACGCCAACTATGACTGGCTGAAAAGCGACGCCGGCAAGAACTACGAGTTCAAGGGTGATCCGGTCGTAGAAAGCGACAAGATCGGCATCGCTGTGCGTAAAGGCGATCCACTGCGTGAGAAGTTGAACGCCGCTCTGAAGGAAATCGTCGCCGACGGTACCTACAAGAAGATCAACGACAAGTACTTCCCGTTCAGCATCTACTGATCCTGACCTGTGGGACTGGCGCCTTGATGCAACGGCGCCGGCTCCCGACTTTGCCTGCCGCAATTTGAACAGAACCCCATGATTATCGACCTCTACGGATTCGGCCCGGCCCTCGCCGCCGGCGCGCTGATGACCGTCCAACTGGCCCTTACGGCCCTATGCCTGGGACTGGTGCTCGGTCTGCTCGGCGCCTTGGCCAAGACTTCCCCGTACAAGCCGCTGCAATGGCTTGGCGGCACTTATTCGACGCTGGTACGTGGCGTTCCGGAATTGCTCTGGGTGCTGTTGATCTACTTCGGTACGGTCAACCTGATGCGCGCCCTCGGTGAGTACTTCGGCAACCCCGACCTGCAACTCAATGCCTTCGCTGCCGGTGTGATCGCCTTGGGCCTGTGTTTCGGCGCCTACGCCACGGAAGTGTTTCGTGGTGCGATCCTCGCCATTCCCAAAGGCCACCGTGAGGCCGGCGAAGCCCTGGGCCTGTCGAAATGGCGGATCTTCACCCGGCTGATCATGCCGCAGATGTGGCGTATCGCCCTGCCCGGCCTGGGCAATCTGTTCATGATCCTGATGAAAGACACCGCACTGGTCTCGGTAATCGGTCTTGAAGAAATCATGCGTCACGCGCAAATCGGCGTAACCGTGTCGAAACAACCGTTCACCTTTTATATGGTCGCCGCGATCATGTACCTGGGCCTGACCGTGCTGGCGATGTCTGGCATGCACTTTCTGGAAAAACGCGCCGCCCGCGGCTTTGCGAGGAGCGCTTAATGAACTGGGAAGTCATCATCAAGTGGCTGCCGAAACTGGCACAGGGCGCGACCCTGACCCTGGAACTGGTGGCCATCGCGGTGATTGCCGGTCTGCTGCTGGCAATTCCGCTGGGCATCGCCCGCTCCTCGAAGCTGTGGTACGTGCGCTCGTTGCCCTACGCCTACATCTTCTTTTTCCGTGGCACGCCATTGCTGGTTCAACTGTTCCTGGTTTATTACGGCCTGGCGCAGTTCGACGCGGTGCGTGAAAGCGCGTTGTGGCCATACCTGCGCGATCCGTTCTGGTGCGCGACTGTGACCATGACCCTGCACACGGCGGCGTACATTGCCGAGATTCTGCGCGGGGCGATTCAGGCGATTCCTCCGGGCGAGATCGAAGCGGCGCGGGCCTTGGGCATGTCCAAACCCAAGGCGATGTTCTACATCATCCTTCCGCGTGCCGCGCGCATCGGCCTGCCGGCCTACAGCAACGAAGTGATCCTGATGCTCAAGGCCAGCGCCTTGGCCAGCACCGTCACCTTGCTGGAACTGACCGGCATGGCGCGCACGATCATTGCCCGCACCTATCTGCCGGTGGAGATTTTCTTCGCGGCAGGCATGTTCTATCTGTTGATGGCATACGTGCTGGTGCGCGGCTTCAAGCTGCTGGAGCGCTGGCTGCGCGTCGATGCCTGCCAAGGGCGTTGATTCTTCCCACGTGCTGACGGGCGAGGACTTACTCGCCCGCTTCACCGCGCTGGATGTTTTTCTCACAACGCATCAGGCGCTGTGGAAACCTCGACCGTTCACACATCTTTCGCTTGCCTGGGAAGCTTCCTACCCGGAACTGGCCTTGTGGTTACGCGGGAGGTCGCTGGAAGACGCGGAAAACGCTCACAACCAACCGGCTGATCTTGTTGATGCGCCGGAGCCGTTTGCTTCGTTGGCGGCGTTGTCGGCTGAGCTGAGTGCGGTCGGTGAGTTGCCGGGCCATGCGCTGGAATCTGCGGGGCATCGCTTGAATGTCGATGTACCGGGGCGTAAATGGCTGCAGATCGAAGCATTCGCCAGTCGTTTGTCCTTTGCTGCGCAGCCAACACATTGGCTGGACTGGTGCTCTGGCAAAGGACACCTGGGACGGCGGTTACTGGCCGCCGGGCAACAGCTGACTTGCGTTGAGTACGATCCGGCATTGGTCGCCAGCGGCCAGGCATTGAGTCAGCGTCATCATTTACACGCCCTGCATGTAGAACAGGACGTGTTGGCGGCTGACGCCTCAACCGTATTGAGCGCTGCTCACACGCCCGTCGCCCTCCACGCTTGCGGTGACCTGCATGTACGCTTGATGCAACTGGCCAGCGCTGTCGGTTGCCAACACATGGCGATCGCTCCTTGCTGCTACAACCGCACCACCAGCCACGAATATCAGCCATTGTCCTCGGCCGGATCGGGAACCCTCCTACGTCTATCGCTGGAAGATCTGGCGCTGCCGATGAGCGAAACCGTCACCGCTGGTGCACGCGTCCGACGTCAACGTGACATCTCGATGGCTCGTCGCCTGGCCTTCGACTTGCTGCAACGGCAGGTGCGCGGTGTCGACGAGTACTTGCCGACGCCATCGTTGCCCAGCGCCTGGCTGGAGAAACCCTTTGCCGATTACTGCCGCGATCTGGCCGCGCTCAAAGAGTTATCCACAATCGGTTCGCAAAACTGGGATGAGATAGAGACCGCCGGTTGGCAGCGTTTGGCCGCAGTTCGCAACCTCGAATTGCTCCGCGGAGTTTTCCGACGACCATTGGAGCTTTGGCTGAATCTGGATCGGGCACTTTTCCTCGTCGAGCAGGGATACCTCGTACGACTCGGCACCTTTTGCGCTGCGCCGCTGACTCCACGTAATTTGCTCCTGCTGGCCGAGCGTCAATAATTCTCGACCACCTGTGGATAACTCTGTTGATGGTTTTTCCGTGGATCCAATATCCACGCCTGTTTCGACCACTTAACACTGCTGGTCATTTTTTGTTCACATGAATAAAAAACCTGTAAAACAGGGATTTGCGAACAAAATGAGAATGCGTTCACAAAATCTCGTCCAAACCAGTCCTTGACCCTCGCCGTTGTGCATAAGCTGCCAATCAAAACGACATAACCGCCGAATAAAGCCCTCGCCGAGTGAATAATTGCGGCCTCCTGCCAGCCTTGCTATACAGGGGCACAACGCGCCGACAGGCACACACGAACAAGAAAAATCAGACCGACAGGAAGCGACCGTGACGTTTATTTCTTACGCGCAGAACTTTGAAGATGTTCGCCTGTGGCGCGCACTCAAGCAGTTTGAACACGGTTTCTACATCGACGTCGGCGCCAACGACCCGAGCCACGACTCGGTCACCAGAGCCTTCTACGATCACGGCTGGCACGGCGTAAACGTCGAACCGATGCAAAATTACTACGACGCACTGTGCCAAGCGCGACCACGCGACGCGACCGTACAGTGCGTCGCCAGCGACCAGCCCGGCGAAATGACCTTCTACGGAATTCCCGGCACCGGCCTCTCCACCGCCGACCCCGCCGTCGCCCAGCAACGCAAAGACCTCGGGATGGACGTGCGCAGCCTCACCGTCAAAGCCCGCACCCTGACTTCGATTTGCGAACAATATGCTGCCGATCGGCCAATCCATTTTTTGAAGATCGACGTCGAAGGCCACGAAGAAACCGTCCTGCGCGGCATGGACTTCAGCCGCTTCCGCCCATGGATCATCGTCATCGAAACCCCATGGCAACGCGACCACACGTGGGAACACCTGGTCACCGATGCCGGCTATCAGTCGATCCTGTTCGACGGCCTCAACACCTGGTTCCTCGCCGACGAACACCTGAGCCTCAAACCCGCATTCGACATCCCACCGTGCAACCTCGACAACTTCCAACTGTGCCAGGGCCACGCCCTCGCCCATCCACTAAGCCCCAACGAACTCGACACCGCACAACAACTCGCCGACGCTCTGCACCGCGCCGAACAGGCCGAAGCGCAACTGTTTGCCTTGCAAAACAGCCGCACCGTGCGGGCAGTGCAAACGCTGCGGAATGTACTGCGCAGGGCCTGATTTGCAGAGATGCAAAAATAGTCTGAATTCAGGGGTTTACAGAAATTATCCAGTCGCTATAATCGTCGCCCACACGCCGGTATAGCTCAGTTGGTAGAGCAACTGACTTGTAATCAGTAGGTCCCGGGTTCGACTCCTGGTGCCGGCACCATACAAAACGAAGCCCCTGCAGAAATGCAGGGGCTTTGTTGTTTCTGAGTCAGCCAAGAAGAGCCCCAAACGAGGATCAGGCAGGATACAAATCCCGCAATGCCTCAGGATGCTGACTTGCAACACGCAAGAGAGTCTGCGCTGCACCCGTCGGCTGCCTACGCCCCTGCTCCCAATCCTGCAAAGTCCGCAGACTCACACCGATTAGTTTGGCAAACGCACTTTGAGAAACGCCCACTTTGGCACGCGCTTCTGCTGCCGCAGATAGCGGCACTTGAGTCACGCGCGCAGCCTTTCCAGCCTTCATCTGACGTACAGATTCCAGCAAGTCCTGCTGGAATTGCTCCAGTTCATCGACCATCGCTGATTTCCTCCTTCAGTTGCTTAAGGAAGGCTAAGGGCAAATCGTCAAACTTTGCCTTGGTATAGGCAATGAGTAACCAGATCGAGCCTTCAGAAAGCGCATTGTAATAAATGACACGTGCGCCGCCTCGTTTACCCATGCAGCTACGAGTCCAGCGCACCTTGCGCATACCACCACTGCCAGGCACGACATCACCATTCAACGGATTTGCAGCAAGCCAATTTATGAATTCATCGCGCTCACCCTCATCCCATATGGCTTCGGCATAACGCTTGAAAATGTCCGTTTCGATAATTGTATACATGGATCGCACTGTACGGCCATGCCGTATAAACAAACGATAAACGTTTTCCAGGAAAATGCGACGAAATATGTAGCGGGAAATCCTGAGAAATCTGCTGTAACGAGAAGCCAGGCAAAGCCATTACTGGCCACGATTGCGCGCCTGCTAATCCCCAAGCTACCGTCAAACCCGTCGCTGCCAATTCAGCGACCGGGCCTGATAACCCGCGTAAGATACAGGCGCACCAGCGCCCCAACTCACGTTTGCCGGCGCATTTTTTGTGTCTGCATTACCGTGCAATGGCGGCTGTGCGTGGGAGACCTTCGGGTCTGCCGGGTTCCTGTATCTCCGGTTTATCAGCCCGCGCATAGCTGCCACCCATTCGTCTGATAACGAATTGGCAGCTCTCATTTGATACAGGGAGTTCACAAATGAAAGCCATTGATCCGTCAGCAACCCCGGTCACTTCACGCCGCCCTACTGGAACTGCAGGTGAAGCAAAATGACCCATTCTCAAGATCTGAAAACACTCGGCCTCACCCACTTTTCATTTCAATCCAATCAAGCGATGTTCCGCACCAACCGTGGTGTGCCGGTGCAAGCCGCCCTTTCCCACGCATCCCACTTGCTTCACATCTCACGATTGCTCACTGCGGACTCTTCAGTCGGGCGCGATCCTGATCTTCATGCTTATGCCTCGCAGTATCTGCAGGAATTGAGCAAGGCGCTGATCGATGATGTGGTGAAAGTGATGGATGCGCCGCCGGACAAGCCGTTGATGTAACCACCGTTGTAAGGCCCTCGCTGATGCGAGGGCTTTTTGCGTTTCAGACCTGACTGATCTCAAGCACAAACGAAATCTTCTGCTGACTCGCGCTCCACACATAGCGCAAATGCTTACCCTGCTTCGGAATCGAAACGGTTGGCGGTCGAAACGCGGCGACGCATTCATGCCCCGGCAAACGAACACTGTTATAGAGCAGTCCCCACGACTCGGTTTCGCGCAGTTGCCGGGCGAATAGCTGAGACGGCCCATAAGCCTCAGGATCCGGATTGTGCAGCTCGGGGTGATCGTGGCGGATATCGTGCAGCGGTTTAACCACCCGATTAACGTAAGTCCGCATGGTCAATTCAAGATCCGCTTCTTGGGTCGCCGCAAGAAATCGTTCCTGGTGATAACAGGTCTCGGCGATGGCAGCAGCCTGACTGCTCGCAGCGTAGTAAACGCCGAAGGTACCATCGCAGAAACGACTGCGTTTGCCGATGTGGGTAAACGCAGCCATCACCGGAGTCGAGCCGGGGCCGGAGAGTCGATCTTCAGGTCGCACTCGGGCGAGAACGCCAGCCTGTTCGATCAGGCGATCATTGGTCAGCGCTTCAATCGCGTAGGCAACTTCCAGGTCTTCGGGATCGAGCACGTCTTCGAATAACGCAATCGGCGGGAAACTGCTGTTGACGATCCGATAGGCTCTCGGCCACGTCACATCAACCATCTCTGGCACCTTCAACCGCGCACCCCATCGAGGTAGCGACGCACATCGGCGATATCGACCACGCGTCCGGCGAGCATGTAATCGAGCGCCGTTTGCCCATTGAACGGCGCCGCGGTGTTCGGACTACTGACCCATGTGTACGCGCGCTCACGGCTGTTGCTGAAGATGATGCTCAACGCCTTGTGAATACCCATCAGATAAGAGATGCGCTCAAGGGTATCGTTAGGCAGACGTATGTTCGGCAGGTGTTTGTATTTGTAGAAGGTGGTGTTGCCGACGCCACCGAGCAATGTGCGTTGCTGCTCGGCGCTGCAGCCCCAGCGCTCCATGAGGTTAAAGAAGAACTTCAGCGCGACGCGACCGGCTTCGGGGGCGTCGAGTTGTTCGCGTGGGGTGAGGGCTGGAGATGAGGTAGGCATAGACGCCTCCTGATTTTTTGTCTTAGCTGAAGACTAGTACATAACTGTAATTTTTTAGAGTTTTGATACACAAACGAACGATCGTAATGATCAAACGCACAGAAGCCGGAGTTGAGCCGGCTTATGTATTTCTGCGTTATTTAAACAATTCTGAATGGCTCCCTAAATCCACAAACGTGATCAGGTCTGGGCGTGTGTTCTCGTAAATCATCAGAAAATCGCCACCGATATGACACTCGCGGAATCCAGACCAATCTCCAGTCAGCGCATGATCCAGATATTCTGCCGGTAGTTGCTGCCCCAAGAACAACATCGCCATCACATTCCGGACGTCGTTCATGTCTCGCCTTCCGGCACGGTTATAACGATTCCAAGACTTCTTGAATTCAGAAGTCTGTGCACACTGTTTAGGCCGATCAGCGCGTTTTTGCGTTTTCTCCGGTTTCGCCATCAGCAGTCCTCAGCATGTCGTCTATCGAGTCGAAACGCTGACGGATTTCTCGTGCTTCCATCATTGCGCGGGCCGTTTTCTCTGATGGAACTCGCACCTCGAAGGGAAGCCCCTGAGTGGCAACAACCTGCCGCAGAAAAAGTCGCATGGCGTCGCTAATGCTCAGCCCGCAAGCGTTTAAGACTTCAGTGGCACGCGCTTTCAAATCCTCATCAATGCGGCAGCGCACATCGGTAGTTTTCAGTAGTGCAGCCATCTCAATTACCTCATCGTGATTTTGTAGCTACATCAGCGCTACCTCTACATTGTGGTCGGAGGGATCTTCGTCGGTCAACGCGAAGTTGATAGGTGGTTATCCACCGCCATGGCTTGCATGCCAGACATCCATTTCAACTCCTTTGACAGGTAGGCGCTATCAGCTAAATCGTTACTTTGCCTGAGACGTATCTGCGCATGACGCAGGCAATAACCTCGGAAGATGTAAGCTGTTTCTCTTCGAAAAAAATCGCCCCACGCACCAAAACCACGCACTTTTTTTGACCCCCATCACCCCCATCCCCCCAAAAACCCCGATCCTGTGTCAGCTTCCAGCCATCGGCAGGGACATCAATTCGCTACTAAACCCGCGACAACTATGCTCAGGTGCAGGAATATACCCAGCATATGGCCGCCGGACCGGCGGTCTCGTAAACAACAATACCCAGCCCACTTTAGAGGGCATTACCCATGGATAGCAGAACCTTACGCAACCTCATGCGCATCGTGCAGACCGGCTCTTTGTCGGCCGCAGCCGAGCATTCGTGCCTGACTGTGCAGGCGCTGGCCGCGCAGTTGAACAAGGTCGAAGAGCAGTTCGGTTTCCGCTTGTTTCGACGTTCCAACAAAGGGCTGACGCTGACGCCGCAAGGCACCGAGCTCACGCCTTATATGGACAAAGTGCTGATTGCCACGCGACAGATGGAAGAAAAGGTCGAGGCGCTGAAGGTGCCGGGCCAGCGGACGTTGAAGGTTGCGCTGAACAACACGTTGTCGCCTGACTTCAACCGGCGAATGATCGGGCGCCTGATCGAGGTGTTTCCCGATTATCAGATGGAATTCAGCTACGCCGAGTCGATGGAAAACCTCAGCAAGCTGAAGAACGAAGACTTTGACCTAGCGGTGCTGATCGGGCCGCAACGGCCGGGTTTGCCGAGCATCGTTTTGCCGGACGTGCAGGTGCAGGTGGTCGGTGCGCATTGCGGCCAAGTGAACGATCCACTGACGTTGCTGGGCAACAAGTTTCAGGTACGTCCTGCGGAAGATTGTCCGTATTCCCACAGCTTTTTGCGTTTTCTCGACGCAGGGCTTGGCAATCACGAGAACGGTCAGCGCATGGTCTATTCGTGCAGTGAAACATTGACGTTGTCGTTGATCACGCAGATGGACGCGGTCGGCATGGTCTCGCGTGAGGCTGCGCAGAAAAACGGCCTGACGATTTTTCCCGGTTTCGAGGATTTTCTCGAAGTGCGCCTGGCGGTGAACAACTCGGATTTGTCGCGGCAGGCACTCAGTGATGTCGTCGATTTGCCGTTACATGAACGAGCCGAGCGCAATGTACGCAGCCGTCCCAACCGCCACACTGAGAAAGAGGTTTTTGCTGAAATACGCACATAACAACGTCGGAATGGCTGCATAGAATTCCGGGCGGTCGAGCTGTATGTGCTGATCCTTGATCAACAAGGGAGTCAGGCTGATCGCAGCGACGATCGCCACCGGCAAGTATTCCAGCGCCCGCGCGATAAACGGCGGCCAGTGCTCGGTATTCACTTGCAGGGGCAAGGCGCGTGGCAGGAAGGTCACGGCCATCATCAGCGCAACTACCAGAATCAGGAACGTTTGGTCAGGCATACACCCACTCCGCAGCCCACAAACGTGGCGATAAACACATTGAACGGCGAGCTGCCAACCAGGCTCAGCGCGCCCATGCACAGCACCGCTGCCGCAGCGGCGATGAGTTTGTTGCGGGTGTTGCACAGCGACACCAGCACGTAGAGCATCATTGCCGTCAGTGCATAGTCGAGCTGATATTTGATCAGGTGCGCGGCATATTGCGCGCAGACCGCGCCGAGCAAACCACCGAGCACCCACGAGGTGTGGCAGAACAGGTTGAAGCCGATCAGATAACGCACATTGACCGGCGCGCCAGTACCGAGTTTCACACTGTGAAAAGCGAAGGATTCGTCAGTCAGGCCACCGGCGTAGCACCAGCGCTCCATGCGGCTCAAACCGAGTGCGCGCAGGGCCTTGGCCATGTAAACCGACATCAACATGTGTCGCGCGTTGATCAGGAACGTGGTCAGCACAATGGTGGTCAGCGAGGCACCGCTGGAGATCAGCGCCAGCGCAGCGAATTGCGAAGCGCCGGCATAGACGAACAAGCACATCGCCACCGGCAGCCACATCGGCAACCCGGCGTTGACGGCCATCAGCCCGAACACGAATGACACCGTGAAGTACCCGGCGACCACCGGGCTGGCTTCGGCAAACGTGCGCGACGGCTGATGGTTGACCATCAACGGCGCACTGCCGGACGTTTCATTCATAGATCCCTCTCAAATGTCCGTTCGCCATGGGGCTCGCAAAAACCCTGGGCAGTCCAAAAACGCTTGCCCGCGAGGTTAGCATCGTCGACGAACAGAAACATCCGCAACACGCCGACACGCTTCATGTCGGACGAAGCTGCTTCCACCAGACGCTGGCCGACGCCCTGACTGCGATAGCGCGGGCTGACCGCCAGATGATTGATCGTGCCCCGGCTGCCGAGCATGCCGCCGAGTACCGCACCGACGATTTCGCCAGCGACGTCGAAGGCGAGATACGACGTGGTGGTTTTCTGGATCAACACGCCGCGCAGGCATTTGGCATCCTGCCATTCGCAGAAGGACACTTCGTCGAACTGGCGGAAGAAGCGCTCCATGCGCTGCGCATCCTTGGCCGTGGCGCGTCGCAGCACCACTGGCGTCGAGCATTCGACGCCATCGATTGGGGTGATCTGATTAGCGAACAATGTCGAAAGCGGTCCCGGGCCGCGAGAAGGAAATCGCCAGAATCTGCCGATACGCCATGGCATGGGTGTGGGTGTTGCGCGCTGGCGTCACGTAGTGGCGCATGTCGCGATCGAGAAAGTAGGTGGTGTCGAGAATTTCCTGGTAAGTGGTCGACGCCAGTTGATGCTCGTGGATGTCGTACAGACGACTCTCCGCACCGTCGACATTGTTACGGCCCCAGAAGTGCACACCGCTGAACGGGTAACCGTCGCAATGAATGCCTTCAGGGGTGATTTCCAGTTGCTTGCCCGGTTTGATCTCGATGCGGATCTGATGGATCTGGCACTGCCAGATTTCATCGTGCAGCTCTTCCGGCAGCACGCTTTTGTACACTTCGAAATCGGTGTCGATCAGGCTGCGCATCACCGGCGACGTGATCACTTCATCGGAGAAGTCCTGGAAGTGTCGTACCAGGCCACCAACGTAGGCGTTGTTCTCTTTCGATTGCACGTACGCGCGATGCTCGAGTTGCGTCAGCTCGCGGGTTTTCGGGTTGTACTCGAAGTCGCTGTAACGACGGTAACGCATGCCGGCTTCGGCCTGACCGTAGTAGCTGTCAGGCTCCATGTTTTCCCAACTTTTGGTCAGTCTGACGAAGTCGGCAAAATGACCGTAGAGATTGAAGTCACCACCCTGGACGTTGACATATTTGTCGCGCCGTAGCGATTCGCCCACTTCTCTGTTCAAAACGATCATTACCAAATTCTCCGCTGCGTTGAGCGGCCTAATCTATTAGGTGGAGAATTTGCGTCCATGAGAAAGAATTTCAGGCATTTGAAGCATTGTTTGAAACGGCGTTTACAGCAGCTCAAAAACAACTTTTACATGACAAAAACACGGGTTTTTTGGGGTTTTCATCAAAAAAACCGTCAAAAAAAAACCCCGAACCTGTCGGGGTTTTTCTCATGTTTCTTACACTCGATCGATCATCAGAAAATGTTGATCGGGTAATCGACGAATACACGCAGCTCGTTGCCGCTGACGTTGTACTCGCTGGACTTCTGCGACACGCGCAGGATCGAGCTGCGCAGTTTCACGCTGAGGTCTTTGGCCGGGCCAGACTGCACGACGTATTTGAACTGGTTGAAGATCTCGCGCTCGGTGCCACCTTCGCTGGTAGAGGTGGTGATGTTGTCGCCACGCACGTAAGCGAAGTTGTAGCTCAGACCCGGTACGCCGAAGGCGCCGAAGTCGAGGCCGTAGCCCAGCTGCCAGCTGCGTTCGTCTTCAGCGTTGAAGTCGGACCAGTAGGAGTTGGCCAGGTAGATGGTGTTGCCACCGTCGCCGACACGACCTTGTTCTTTCTGGTAGCCGCCGTAGGCGTAACCCAGGTTGCTGTCGCCGGTGGAGCGCTGATGCGCCACGGTGAACGAGTGCGGGCCAGTGGCGAAAGTGGCTGCCAGGCTCCAGATCTTGTTGTCATCACCGGTCGCACCGCTTTCGCGGACATAGGAATTGTCCAGCTTGGTGCGGTAGCCGTTGAAGTCCAGAGTCAGCGACTGATCCTTGTCGATCGGGTACACGTAGTTGGCGTTTACGTATTGCTTCTTCAGCACGTCTTCAACGTCGGAAGCGTACAGCGCGCCCTTGAAGTGTTCGGTGAACTGGTAGCTACCGCCCAACACGTTGATCGACTTCAGACCACCGCTGTCACGGCCTTCAGCGCTCTTGCGCGATTCGGCAGTGAAACGACCGGCGTTCAATACGAGGTCTTTGATCTCTTTGGAAGTGATCAAGGTACCGGTGTAGCTTTCCGGCAGCAGACGCGAGTTGTCGTAGTTCAGCACCGGCAGGGCCGGCATCTGGTCACCGTAAGTCAGGGTGGTGCTGGACAGACGGAACTTGACCGCCGCGCCGCCCTTGGACAGGTCATTGGCCGGCTTGCCGCTGTCGCCACGCTTGAAGAAGTCGATACCACCGGCACCGCTGCGATCTTCGCTACGCTCCAGGTTCAATGCATACAGACCGAATGCGTCAACACCGACACCGATGGTGCCTTGAGTGAAACCGGACGAGAACGTACCGATGGCCGCTTGGCCCCATTCCGACTTGTCGGCGTTGCCGTCTTTGTAGTCACGATTGATGTAGGCATTGCGCAGCAGCACTTTGAGGCTGCTGTCTTCGACAAAACCCTTGGACTCGGCCTGGTCGTTAGCCATGGCCTGAGTAGCGCTCAACATCCCCAATGCGATCAGACTGATCCGCTTGTTCAACATTTTGTTTTCCTTATTACGGGTTGAAACGCGCTGTGTCGAACGGCTGAAACGGCGCTTTTGCACTCTTCTTTTCACCCCGAAATAAAACGGCTCGCCAAAGCCAGACTTTGGCGAGCCCTTTCATTTTTTTGAGTCATGGCGGTTGGCCACAGGCGTTGGGCCGAATCGTAGCCGCGCCCTCAATAATGTGTCAATTTCAAGAATCGTCTTTAAATAGGTAAAAATCGTCTAAGAAATGTAATTTTTGCGATATCGGCTTGCCCGGAAATGCCGTCAGCCAGTGATTTCAGCGAACATCGGCGCAGCCGTCGGTGCCACAAAATACAGCCCCTTCCCCGGTTTCTTCGGCTGTGAGCGCCTGGTTCAACCAGTCGGCAAACGCCTGCGGTTTGCCCAGCCATGGACTGATATCCACCAGCGTGAACTGACCGTTGTCTTCCAGCGCAAATGTTGGAAAACCTTGTCCGCCCAGTTGAGCCAACAGCGCACGACTGGCTTTTACATGCTGCTCGGTATCCACGGAACTGAGCGCAGCCTGAAAGCTTTCGACGGCGTAACCCATCCGCACGGCGAGATCCAGCAGTACCGATTCATCAGCAATCCGTCGCCCTTCCAGGTAGTGCGCCGTCTGCACATGCCCAAGCAATTCAAGACCACGCCCATCGATGTGATCCGCCGCCATGACGGCGGCAATCGGCGGCGTCGAATCAAATACCGCCGAGTGATCGCGCAGCAAGCCTTCAAAGTAGGCCTCGCCGAAAGGCTGCCCGGTGTATTCAGCGATGCGCCGATCATGCGGGATTACATAACTGCGCAGCTGCGCCGAAACGTTCTGGCGATTGGCACCGCTCATCATGCCCCCCGCATGCGCGATGACCTGCATCACTTGCTGCGCCGCTTGAACCAGCGGTTTGGCGCCGTAGCACCAGCCGCACAATGGGTCGTAAATGTAGTGAAGGATCATCAGAAATACCGGCAAGAAAGTAGAAAAACTCGATGCCAGCAGACTAAACCCCGAGGCGTTGCGGAAAAACGCCAGAATGACTTTCAGTCTGTTGCTTGAACCGGTCGAATGGCCGACAACGCCATTTGTATCGATCTCGACATAAATTGAAACAATGAACCCGGGGAACTTCTCAAGAATAAATTACGGAAGCAAATGCAAAGCATTACCATTCGCGCGCTCGAATTCCCCTACCCTTTCGGATGCGCTTTTCAATGCCTGCCCCGTTCCGTCTTACGCCCGTCACCCTTGGGCTGTCTGCCTTTCTGTCCAGCGGTTTTGCCTATTCGGCAACTGAATTACCTGCCACCGCGATCAACGCCGAAGCGCAAGCCGATGATCCGCGCGTCAAGGCCAGCACCACCGCAACCCGCACCTCCACGCCGGTGCGCTATGTGCCGCAGGCGATCGATTCGATCAAGACCGCAAACGTCGCCAGCTATGGCACCAACGATATCGGCGATGCCTTGAGTGGTATGCCCAACGTCAGCAGCAGCGCCGACACCCGTTTCGACAGCCTGCGCATTCGCGGCTTCGATGCCAGCAACGACTTCTATCTGGACGGCATTCGCGACGACAGCCAATACAAGCGCGACCTGCACAACATCGAACGCGTCGAAGTCCTCAAAGGCCCCGCCGCCGTGTTGTACGGCCGTGGCAGTCAGGGCGGGATCGTCAACCGCGTCAGTAAGATGCCGGAATTCGGCCGCCGCTCGACCATCGAAGCGCAGGGTGGCAGCGAAGATTTGCGCAGCCTTTACGCTGACCTCAGCACCGACCCGAGCGACAACCTCAGCCTGCGCCTGAACATGGGCAACATGGATGAAAACAGTTTCCGCGACGGCGTCAGCGGCAATCGCCAACTGTTCGCGCCGTCGATGAGCTGGCAACTGACACCCGACCTGAACTGGTTGGTGCAGTACGAATACAGCCGCTACAACCGCACGCCGGATCGCGGGATTCCCGGGGTCAACGGGCGTCCCGCCGATGTCGGTCGCGACACCACCTACGGCAACGATCACGACTTCATCGATGACAAGACGCAATCGCTGCGCTCCAGACTCACCTACGAAATCAATGACAGCTGGCAACTGCGCCAGACCCTCGGGGTGTTCAAGCTCGACAGTGATTTCGATAACACTTACCTGACCGGTTTCGACAGTAAAACCAACAAGGTCACGCGTCAGCACTGGCAGCAGGATCTGACCACCCGCAATATCTACAACAACCTCGAACTGGAAGGCAGTTTCGATACGTTCGGTCTTGAGCATCGCCTGCTTACCGGCGTCGAAACCGGCAGCCAGCGCCGCGATCCAACGCTGTACAACGCCGCCACCGGCAGAACGCCTGGCGCACGTCCCGTACCGTCGCTCGACCTCTACAGCCCCAACCGCGACCTGCGCCATACCGGCAGCATGCAAGTCTCCAGCAACAGCCACACGGAAGTCGAAAGCCGCGCGGTGTACGTGCAGGATCAACTGCGCCTGAACGATCAATGGCAACTGCTCGGCGGTCTGCGCTACGACACCTTCGATATCGAGTCGACCAACAAGCTGCGCAACATTTCCGAAGATCGCGACAGCCACAGCACCAGCCCGCGCGTCGGTCTGGTCTGGACGCCGCTGCAGAATCACTCGTTCTACGCCTCGTGGTCGAAGACCTTTTCGCCAGTGGGCGGCGGTCTGATCGGCATCACGCCGGGAGCGGCCGGCAACAGCAACGACCTCAGCCCCGAGCTGACCAAGCAGAAAGAAATCGGCGTGAAGAGCGATTGGCTCGACGATCGCCTGAGTACCACGCTGGCGATCTACGACCTGGAACTGTACAACCGCCGCACCAGCGATCCTAACGACCCGACCCTGACGGTAATGTCCGGTCTGCAACGCTCACGCGGGATCGAGTTGACGGCCACCGGCAACATCGTCGGTAACTGGTACGTCCGCGGTGGCGTCGGCGTGCAGGACGCCACCATCGAGAAGGACAACAACGGCCTCGAAGGCAAACGCATCAACAACGTCGCCAAGCACAACGCCAGCCTGTTCCTGACCTGGAAACCGGAGATGGGCTGGTATGGCGAAACCGGTCTGACCCTGGTCGGCCAGCGTTACGCCGACAATGCCAACACCACCGTATTGCCGGGTTATGGCCGTTGGGATGCGCTGGTGGGTTACCGCATGAAGGATTGGGATTTGCGTGCGGCGCTGAACAACATCACCGATCGTGACTATTACGCATCGGCGACCAGCCAGTATCAGATTCAGCCGGGGGCACCGCGCAGCGTTGTGATGACCGGAACTTATAGCTTCTAAGAAACAAGATCAAAAGATCGCAGCCTGCGGCAGCTCCTACATTGGAATGTGTGATTCCCCGTAGGAGCTGCCGCAGGCTGCGATCTTTTCTTTCGTGCATAAAAAAGCGCCGCCATCCCGGCAGCGCTTTTACCAATCCCTGTTGTTGTTCTTATCCTTCCATCACAGCCCACAACGCTTCCAGTTCGGCCTCGCTGAACAGGTCAGCGGGGTATCGCTCGATCATCATCCGGCGCGGATCAGGTTCCCTGATCTGACGCGTTCCATTGGACTTCAACCAGTGCGCGACAATCTGCAGCGATTCGCCGTTTACGGCCATGGGGTGCAACGTCCGCTCGCTGACTACGTTCACTTCGGCGTTCATTTCAGCGCTCTCTCCCCGTACGTGAGCGGCTAAGTTATCCAAGGTTTATGACAGAACTGTTGAAGTTCTCCTCCCTCCCTAGTGCACGGGTGATGGATACAAGAGCTATGCCAATGTTTCTCAGTTGTCGACAAGTGGATACAAAGAAGCCCGCAGTCCTGACGGGCTGCGGGCCTGTGTTGATGCTTAGCGAGCTAAACATTGCCTGACCGATTTATGAATCAACTCAAGCTGTTACGTCTCGCCTCACTCTTTGTGCGGCGCGGGTTGCTGCTGGGTAAGGCAGTGGATATTGCCGCCACCGAGTAACAGTTCGCGGCCCGGCACCATCACCACTTCGTGCTGCGGGAACAGGTTCTGCAGAATCTCTTTTGCCGGCGCGTCCATTGGATCATCGAAACTTGGCGCGATGATGCCGCCGTTGACGATCAGGAAGTTCACGTAGGAACCGGCCAGGCGCACAGACGGATTGCGCTCTTGCGTACCGTCGACCGGATCGACACCGGCGCACTCTTCTTCGGTCGCGTACAGCGGCCCTGGAATCGGCATCTTGTGCACCGTGAACGGGCGCCCCTTGGCGTCGGTGCTGCTTTGCAGCACGTGCATTGCCGCCTGGCAGCGCGGGTAGTTCGGATCCTGCGGATCGTCGGTCCACGCCAGCAGCACTTCGCCCGGGCGCACGTAGCAGCAGAAGTTATCCACATGGCCATCGGTTTCGTCGTTGAACAGACCATCGGGCAGCCAGATGATTTTATCCACAGCGAGATTGGCGCTGAGCACCGCTTCGATTTCTTCGCGGCCCAGATGCGGGTTGCGATTGCGGTTGAGCAGGCACTCTTCGGTGGTGATCAGCGTGCCTTCGCCATCGACGTGAATCGAACCGCCCTCCAGCACAAAACCTTCAGTGCGGTAACGCGAGTTGCGCTCGATCTCGAGGATCTTGCCGCCGACCTGCGAATCCCGGTTCCACGGCGAATACAGGCCGCCGTCAAAACCGCCCCAGGCGTTGAAGTCCCAGTTCACACCGCGCACTTCGCCACTGTTGTTGATGACGAACGTCGGGCCGCTGTCGCGCACCCAGGCGTCATCGCTGGACATCTCGACCACGCGGATATTTGGCACGTCGAGACGCGCGCGGGCGTTTTCGTACTGGCCGGCGGACACTGCCACGGTGACCGGTTCGAAACGGGCGATGGCCTTCGCCACTGCGGCGTGGGCGGCTTGTGCCGGTTTGCCACCCAGACGCCAGTTGTCCGGGCGCTCGGGCCAGATCATCCAGGTCTGAGTCTGCGGCGCCCACTCCGCCGGCATGTGGAAGCCATCGGCGCGCGGGGTACTTTTCAAAGTGGTCATGGGGATCAGGACTCCTGGGAACTGTCGAAGGCTTTTAAAAGCGATGGCGACTTTATAACCGATAAATATCGTATTTAGAATCGCAAAAAATGTATTCCGTCTAAAAATTCTTAATTAAACCCGATACAAATCGAACTACTCGCACGAATTCAAATGTGGGAGCGAGCCTGCTCGCGAAGCGGTTTCTCATTCAAAAGCAGTGCTGACTGAACCGACGCTTTCGCGAGCAGGCTCGCTCCTACAGGGGATTTGCGGATGACTAGAGACCCTCTTCAAGCACCCGATCAAGCATATCGACAAAGAAATCGACACTGCGCCGCGACGTCACCATCGGTGGCTTAATCTTCAGAATGTTCAGGTCATCGCCGGTCGGCTGCATGAAGATTCCCAGTTCACGCAGGCGATCACACAGCAGCGCGGTTTCCTCGGTCGCCGGTTCGAGTGTTTCGCGGTCGCGGATCAATTCCAGCCCCAGATAGAAGCCGGACCCATGCACCGCGCCCACCAGCGGATGTTTATCGATCAACGCTTCGAGCCGCGCCTTGAAGTGGCCACCGATCACTTGCGCGTTCTCCCAGAGCTTTTCTTCCGCCATGACGTCGAGCACCGCCATGCCGATCTGGCAGCTCACCGGACTACCGCCCGCCGAGGAGAAGAAATAACCCTCGGCCTCCAACGCTTCGGCGATTTCCCGACGCGTGATCACCGCGCCGAGCGGCTGGCCGTTGCCCATGCCTTTGGCCATGGTGATGATGTCCGGCACCACGCCTTGATCCTCAAAACCCCAAAAGAACTTGCCCATGCGCCCGTAGCCCACCTGCACTTCATCGGCGATGCACACGCCGCCCTGTGCACGCACCAGCGCGTAGACCTGCTTCAGATAATTCGGCGGCAGGGAAATGCCACCGGCATTGCCGTACACCGGTTCACAGATGAAACCCGCCAGTTGGCGTTTCTGCTCAGCGATTTTCTGCAGTTGATGTTCAACACTGCGCACGTAGTCCGGTGCTGAATCCTGGCCACGGAATTGACCGCGATAAATATTCGGCGCGGTCACCGGATGCACCCAGTCCGGGCGGCTTTCCAGGGCTTTCGGGTTATCGGCAATCGAGGTCGAGACCGCGTCAGCGCCGACGGTCCAGCCGTGATAGGCCTCAAGCACGCTGAGCATGTCGCGGCCGCCGCTGTAGGCCCAGGCCAAGCGGATCGCCAGATCATTGGCCTCGCTGCCACTGTTGACCAGGAACACCCGATCCATGCCCTTCGGCGCCAGTTTCAGCAAGCGCTCGGAGAACTCGGCGACTGCCGCATAGTTGAACCGCGAGTTGGTGTTGAGCAGCGACCACTGACGTGCGGCAACCGCGGCCATGCGCGGATGACCGTGACCGAGCACCGCGACGTTGTTGAGCATGTCGAGGTACGAACGCCCCTGCATGTCGATCAGATGATTGCGCCAGCCCCGTTCGATGCGCGGCGGATCGACGTAATAGTGTTTTTGCGTGCGGGCGAAACTGGCGTCGCGACGTTCCAGCAGGGTCTGTGCATCCAGCTCCGGTTCGGCATCACAGGCCAGCCCCAGTAACACTGCCGGCGAAGGACACAAAGCCTGCCACGCCGGCGCCTGGGTTGGTGTGCAAAACAGCGGCGCATGCAGTTGCGCGCCTCGGCTCAATTGCACGATCAGCGGTCCGCTGACCGCGCCCAGCACCTGACCTTTGACCAGCGCTGCGCCAGCGTGCAGCGAAGGTGTCACGCCGCGCAGACAAACGCTCAGCTGCGGCCCATCCAGTTGCACCGCGCCGTCCGCCGCCAGATGCAGCACACCGGCAAACGGCGCTTCCACGGCAGTGCCGTTGGGCACGCGCATTTCAACGTGCAGTGGAAAGGTGTCCGGCTCATCGGCGCAATCGGGCCGGGTACGCGACAAACGATACTGACCATAGCGACTCGCCGCCAAACCATGCGCCGCTGCGGCTTCCGTCAGCAGACGCTGATCAATGCCCTCCTGCTCCCAGTTGCCCGCCTCGAAATGTGGACTCAATACGCCGAGGTCGATCAGCGCAAACTCACGTCCGACCAGACTCGGTAACAACGGCGCAAAACCTGCGCCATTGATCGCCGGCAAGGTCTGACCGACAGCGGTAAGAATCGCTGCCTCCATCAGCGCCAAAGGCACCGACGCAGCGACGCGGAATATTTCCCACTCGTGGCTGAGGTTGTCGCGGCTGTACGTATTGTTCGGGTCGATGCTGACCTGCTGCTCGCCACTGAGCACCAACACCGCCGCACGCGCCACGATCAATGGCCACAATGCCTGCAACTCTTCGTGCTGCAACGGATTGACCGCGTGATAAGCCCGCACTGCCGGCAGGATGACAAAGGGATCGCCAGCGGCGTGATGCAGCAACGCCGCGCAGGTGACCGACAGATCGGTGATGCGCCATGTGCGCACCAGATCGCCGAAATCGATCACGCCTTGCAGTTGCCAGTGGCGCTGGGCGTCACGCGCCCAAACGGCGTTGTCATCGGTAACGTCCATGTGGATCGCCTGTACCGGCAGTCTGTCCAGCAATGGCTGCAAACGACGCTCGGCCTGTTCGGCGACATCAGCGATCAACAAGCGCTGCCGTTCGTCCTTGATCACCGGCAATAAATGGCGGATCAACGCGCTGGCATGCCGAGCATCCCACTGCAACGTGCGCTCAAGGCCCGGGTGGTCGAAACCCGCCAGTGCCAGATCCATTTCGCCGCAGAGCCGGCCAAACCCGGCCACCACTTCCTCGCCCAGATGATCGAGATCGGTCAGCGGCTGGCCTTCGATGTAATCGAGCAGGCGCACATGCACCGCTTCGCCGCCCGCTTGCAGCGACAACAGGTCCTGACCATTGTTGGCCGCAATCACCCGAGGCACGGGCACATGGGCATGCTCAGCCAGATATTTGAGCCCGGCGTGTTGGGCTTGCAACTCAACCAGGGCGTAATCGCCGCGGCAGATTTTCAGCACAAAACGTCCGCGGGCACTGTCGACGCGGTAATTGAGGTCCTGCTGGCTGCCAAGCGCTTGCAGGGTGCCGCTGAGCCCGTAATGTTCTGCCAGCCATTGCAGCGCCTGCTCCTGGGAGACCTGCGGGCTGGGCAAACTGGCGCGATGAATCAACGTGGCGAGCGGCATGAAACGACCCCTGAAATTTTATTAGGCGCCTATATCGCCATTGCTTCCAAGGATGCGCAACCCCTAACCGTCGTGACACGGGTAGCCGCTATTTACATTCGAACACTCGCGCCCTCCGGCACTTTGCGCAAGAATGTCGGCTATTCACACTTATCTTTGGAAATCCTCATGAATGTAATCACCACCGATCTGCCCGGCGTTCTGATTATCGAGCCCAAGGTTTTCGGTGACGAGCGCGGTTTCTTCTACGAGAGTTTCAATGCCAAGGCATTTCAGGACGCGACCGGCCTGGATACGCAATTCGTGCAAGACAACCATTCGCGCTCGCAAAAAGGCGTGCTGCGTGGCCTGCATTACCAACTGGAAAACACTCAGGGCAAACTGGTCCGCGTGACTGTAGGCGAAGTGCTTGATGTTGCCGTGGACATTCGTCGTAGCTCGCCGCATTTCGGCAAATGGGTGGCGGTGCGCCTGTCGGCGGAAAACCACCGTCAATTGTGGGTACCGGAAGGCTTCGCCCACGGTTTCGTGGTGCTGAGCGAATTCGCCGAATTCCTCTACAAAACCACTGATTACTACACGCCGTCGGCGGAGCGCAGCATTCGCTGGGACGATCCGGATCTGGGCATCGACTGGCAGCTGGACGAGGCGCCAAAGCTATCCGCCAAGGATCAGGCTGCAGCGCTGTTCAAGGACGCTGACGTCTTCGCCTGAGCCTAGGCATAATGCGCCTGTCCCTACAGGCGCATCCGGCTTATGAAACCAACCCTTCCCCGCAGGCCCCGCTGGCGCAGTCTCGCCCTGCTGGCCCTGTGTCTGGCGCCGCTGCTATGGCCGCTGGAGCATCTGGCCGAGCGCTATTACCGCAGCGAACTGGCCGGGCAGAATCGCCAGACCCTCGACCTCTATGTCGCCAACCTGCTGGGCACCCTGCACCGCTACGAAGTGCTGCCGCAAATTCTTGGCGACCTGCCGGCCCTGCGTGCGGTGCTCGGCGCGCCTGACGATGGCGTGACCCAAGGCAACGCCAATCGCCTGCTGAAGAACATCGCCGCGCAGACCGGCGCCGAAGTCATGTACCTGATGGACACCAGCGGGCAAACGCTGGCCGCGTCGAACTGGGACAAGCACGACAGTTTCGTCGGCCGTAACTTTTCCTTCCGCCCGTATTTCAGCGAAGCCATGGCCGGTCGCCTCGGGCGCTTTTTCGGGCTTGGCACCACGTCGGCCAAACGCGGTTACTTCTTCGCCGCCGCCGTGCGCAATGGCGAAAAGATCATCGGCGTGCTGGTGATCAAGGTCGACCTCGACCATACCGAAAGCCTGTGGGGCAAAACCCCGGAACAACTGCTGGTGACCGACCACAACGGCGTGGTCATTCTCACCTCGCGCCCGGAATGGCGCTTTCGCTCCACCCGTGTGTTGAGCGATAGCGAACGCTCGGCCATCACCGCGATCCAGCCTTACCCGACCCGTGAGCCACGGCCACTGAACCTCAGCCCAACTGCGTGGCTGATCCAGACCCACGACATCGCCGAAACCGGCTGGAGCGTCAGCATTCTCGCCCCGCGCACCCTGATCGACCGCCCGGTGCGCACGGTGGTCGCCATCGGCGGCGCGGCGTTGCTGGTGGTAATGCTGTTGCTCGGCCTGATGATGCAGCGCCGCCGCCACTATCTGGAGCGCATCGCGTTTGAAGCCAAGGCGCGCCGTGAACTGGAAGGCCGGGTCGCCGAACGCACCAGCGATCTTGAAGGCCTCAACCGCCGCTTGAAGCAGGAAGTGCTCGAACGCGAGCAGGCGCAGCAAGAGCTTGTCCGCGCTCAGGATGACCTGGTCCAGGCCGGCAAACTGTCGGCACTGGGGACGATGTCGGCGAGCATCAGCCACGAACTCAATCAGCCGCTGGCGGCAATCCGCAGTTACGCCGAGAACGCCGAAGTATTGCTCGATCATCAGCGCACCGACGATGCGCGCGGCAATCTCAAGCTGATCAGCGAACTGACCGGGCGCATGGCCTCGATCATCGCCCACCTGCGCGCCTTTGCCCGCCGCGATCGCCATGCCCCGGAAAGCGTCGCCCTGCAACCGGCACTCGACGATGCCCTGGCGCTGCTGGCCAAACGTCGGCGCAGCATGGAAGTCGAGCTGATTCGCGACCTGCCGGCCGCCACTCTATGGGTCGAGGCCGGCGAAACCCGCCTGCGCCAGGTGCTCGGCAATCTGCTGGCCAACGCTCTCGATGCGCTGACCGAGAAAGGCCCGCCGCGCAAACTCTGGCTGAGTGCCGAATCCACCACCGAGGGCGTCAATCTGTACATTCGCGATAACGGCCCGGGGTTTTGCATGGAAGCCCTCGGCCGCGCCAGCGAGCCCTTCTACACCACCAAGACCCGCACCCAGGGCCTCGGTCTGGGGCTGGCGATCTGTGAAACGCTGATGCGCGCCTTCGGCGGTGAACTGTCGTTCGCCAACCACAAGCAAGGCGGCGCCTTGATTACCCTGCGGCTGCGCGCCGGTGCGCCCGGGGTCAGCCTGCAACCGTCCGAGGATCGAAGTGCATGACCATCGACAATCGCATTCAGGTGGTGTTGATCGACGACGATCCGCACCTGCGTCAGGCCCTCGGCCAGACGCTGGATCTGGCCGGCCTGAAAATATTGCCGCTGTCCGAAGCCAAGGGTCTGGCCGCACAACTTGAGCGTGACTGGCCGGGCGTGGTGGTCAGCGACATCCGCATGCCGGGTATGGATGGCCTGGAATTGCTGAGTGAATTGCATGCCCAGGATCCCGAGCTGCCGGTGCTGCTGATCACCGGCCATGGCGACGTGCCGCTGGCAGTGCAGGCGATGCGTGCCGGTGCTTATGACTTTCTCGAAAAACCGTTCGCCAGCGATGCACTGCTCGACAGCGTGCGCCGCGCGCTGGCCTTGCGCCGATTGGTATTGGATAACCGCAGCCTGCGCCTGGCCTTGAGTGATCGCAACGAACTGAGCGCGCGACTGGTCGGCCATTCAGCGCCGATGCTGCGCCTGCGCGAGCAGATCGGCGCGCTGGCGGCGACCAAGGCTGACGTGCTGATCCTCGGCGAAACCGGGGCCGGCAAAGAGGTCGTCGCCCGCGCGCTGCATGATCTGTCGAGCCGGCGTAACGGCCCGTTCGTGGCGATCAACGCCGGCGCACTGGCCGAGTCGGTGGTGGAAAGCGAACTGTTCGGCCATGAGCCCGGCGCGTTCACCGGCGCGCAGAAACGCCGGATCGGCAAATTCGAATTCGCCAACGGCGGCACATTGTTTCTCGATGAAATCGAGAGCATGAGCATGGATGTGCAGGTGAAATTGCTGCGCATGCTGCAAGAACGCGTGGTCGAACGCTTGGGCGGCAATCAGCTGATCCCGCTGGACATCCGCGTCATCGCCGCGACCAAGGAAGACCTGCGCCAAGCCGCCGATCAGGGACGTTTCCGCGCTGACTTGTATTACCGTCTCAATGTCGCGCCGCTGCGCATTCCGCCGCTGCGTGAACGTGGCGAAGATGCGCTGCTGCTGTTCCAGCATTACGCCGATGAAGCCAGTGCCCGCCACGGTTTGCCGCCGCATGAACTGCAACCGGCACAGCGCGCCTTGCTGCTGCGGCACACCTGGCCCGGCAACGTACGCGAATTGCAAAATGCTGCCGAACGTTTCGCTCTCGGTCTGGAGTTGGCGCTGGACAACAATGGCGTCGAAGGCAGCGGCGTGACCACTGTCCAAGTCATTAACGGCGGGCTCAGCGAGCAAGTGGAAAACTTCGAGAAGTCATTGATCGCCGCCGAACTGGCGCGCTCACACAGCTCGGTGCGCAGCCTCGCCGAAGCCTTGGGTGTACCGCGCAAGACCCTGCACGACAAACTGCGCAAGCACGGCCTGAATTTCGGCGACAGCAGTCACGGGGACGAGAACGAATGAGCAACAACAGCGCCTATCTAGAATCGGTCCTGCATCACGACATCCCCCTGACCCGGGACATGGGCCTCAAGGTGCTCGACTGGCGGGAACAACAGCTGAGCCTGTATTTGCCGCTGGATCGCAACGTCAATCACAAGAGCACCATGTTCGGCGGCAGCCTTTACTGCGGCGCGGTACTGGCCGGTTGGGGCTGGTTGCATTTGCGTCTGAAAGAAGAAGGCATCACCGACGGGCACATTGTGATTCAGGAAGGGCAGATCAGTTATCCACTGCCGGTGACCGGCGATGCCGTGGCGATTTGTCCGGCGCCTGAAGCGAAGGCGTGGAAGAAGTTTCTGGCGATGTATCAGCGTTATGGGCGGGCGCGGTTGACGCTCGATACGCGGATCGTCAATCAGGGCAGCGAAGAAGACGCCGTGACATTTACCGGGCAGTACGTTTTGCACCGCTGAAGATCAACACCCCCTCACCCTAGCCCTCTCCCCGAGGGACAGGGGACTGAGGTGGCTTGCGTTGTACATCGACCTGAAAGTCGCAGCGATTATGGATTCAGCAAACCTCGACCAGGTCAACGCTGCTTTCCAATATCCCTCGGTCGGTTCCCTCTCTTGGGGGAGAGGGCTGGGGTGAGGGCGATTGCCGATCAGCCCACTTAACCCCGGGCCAACGCCAACAACCTTTCCCGCCACGCCGCCTTCGCCGGCAGCGCCAAAAAGAACTCGTTCAGCAACGATTCCCGCGCCGGATAGCAGAACGCCTCACCGCGCAAATCCAGCACCTCACCGCCCGCCCCTTCCAGCACGCCTTGCGCCGCCGCCGTGTCCCACTGCGAAGTCGGCGCCAGTCGCGGATAACAATCCGCCGCGCCTTCCGCCAACAGGCAAAACTTCAGCGAGCTGCCAATGTTCGCCAACTGCAATTCGCCCAGGCTGGCACTCAACCCGGCCAGCAGGCGCTCTTGTTCAGGGCTGGAATGCCGACGGCTGGCAACCACGGTGAACGCCTCACCCGGCCCCGGTACATCACGCACCTGAATCGCAACCGGCGTGCCGCCCTGGTCACAACGCCAGGCGCCAAGTCCGGCCCCGCCGACGTAGTAACGACCATTGGTCGGCATCGACACCACACCAAACACCACGCGTCCATTCTCGATCAACGCAATGTTGACGGTGAATTCTTCACTGCCGCTGATGAACTCCTTGGTGCCATCCAGCGGATCGACCAGCCACCAGCGCTGCCAACCGGCACGTACGCTCTGCGCAATGTTGGCGTCTTCTTCGGACAACACCGGAATGCTCGGGTCCAGCGCCGTCAGCCCCGCAACGATAACGTGGTGCGCGGCCAGATCCGCTGCGGTCACCGGCGAGTCATCGGCCTTGGCCGTGACTTCAACGCCAGCGCGCCAGAACGGCAGGATCGCCTCGCCAGCCTGCAATGCCAGTTCAACCACTGGCGTCATCAACGGATGGGGAAAACTCATCGGCATCTCACTCATGACGGGAAGAACCCACGCTGGCTCAGCAGGTCACGGGTCAGATACAGTGCCGCCAGTGCGCGGCCCTCGGAGAATTGCGGGTTCTGCGCCAGCGTCGACAGGTCACGCAGGTTGATCTTGTCGACCCGCATCGGCTCAGGCTCGTCGCCCTCCAGCCGCTCCTCGTACAAATCCGTGGCCAACACCACCTGAATTTTCTGGCTCATGTAACCGGGCGACAGCGACAGCTCGGTCAGATGTTCCAATTGGCGCGCGCCAAACCCGGCCTCTTCTTTGAGTTCACGCTCGGCTGCCGCCAGCACGTCTTCACCTGGCTCGATCAAGCCTTTGGGCAGAGACAATTCGTATTCGTCGGTGCCGCCGCAATACTCCTCAATCAACACCGCGTGTTCGGCGTCGAGCATCGCCACGATCATCACCGCGCCATAACCCGCGCCCTTGCCAACCAGACGCTCGTAGGTGCGCTCCACGCCATTGGAAAAACGCAGCTTGAGTTCTTCGACGCAAAACAGGCGACTGGTGGCGACGATCTCGCGGGCAAGTACGGTGGGTTTCTGGCGCATGCAAAGCTCCTTGGCGTGAACGCGCTACTATAACGCGGCTTTCCCGATTGTTTACGTCGGATATCTTTCTACCGCTCGAGACGTTGCCATGCCTTCATTACCGTGGTCCGACATCGATACCGTTCTGCTCGACATGGACGGCACGCTGCTGGATCTGCACTTCGACAATCATTTCTGGCTGGAACACCTGCCCCAGCGCTACGCCGAGCTGCACGGGGTGAGCCGGGCCATGGCCGAGATGGAATTGCAGCCGCTGTTCGAGCGCCATGCCGGCCAGTTGCAGTGGTACTGCCTGGATTTCTGGAGCGCCGAGTTGAAGCTGTCGGTACGCGAGTTGAAACAGGAAACCGCGCACCTGATTGCCTTGCGTCCGGATGCCGATACTTTTCTGGAAGCGCTCAGGCGCGCTGGCAAGCGGGTGATCATGATCACCAATGCGCATCGCGATTCGCTGTCACTGAAGCTTGAGCGAATTGAACTGGCGCCGTATTTCGAGCGGCTGATCAGCTCCCACGATTACGGCTACCCGAAAGAGAACCCGCAGTTCTGGGATGCCTTGCAGGCGGACATCGGCTTTGATCCGGCGCGTAGCCTGTTCATCGACGACACCTTGCCGATTCTGCGCAGTGCGCGGGATTTTGGCGTAGCGCACTTATTGGCGGTAAAGGAGCCGGACAGTCGCAAGGGACCGAAGGACACCGCCGAGTTTGCCGCCGTCGAGGATTACCGGAACCTGATCGCCAACCTCTGATCCTCTGTAGGAGCTGCCGCAGGCTGCGATCTTTTGATCTTCAAAACGCGAGATCAAAAGATCGCAGCCTGCGGCAACTCCTACAGGGCGGTTTATTCAGGGATACGCAGTGTCTGGCCTGGATAGATTTTGTTCACATCCTTGAGCAGTGGTTTGTTGGCTTCGAAGATTTTCTGATACTTGTTGGCGTCGCCGTACACGCGCAGAGAAATCGCGCTGAGGGTGTCGCCCGACTTGACCACGACAAATTGCGCGGCAGTGACAACCGGCCCGCTTACGGTGATCTGATCATCCACACTGCCAACACCGGCAATGTTGCCCACCGCCAGCAGAATCTTCTCTTTCTCTTCCTGACTCGCCACTTCACCGGTCACAGTGACCTTGTCACCGTCGACGGTCGCCTGCACATTCGGATTGCCCAGCCCGACCTTGCTGATGTGATCCTTCAACTGCTCACTGGCATTGGCGTTGCCCGGGGTCAGCAGGTCGATCAGTTTTTCACCGGCTTCTTTCACAAAGCTCAAAAGACTCATGGTGCACACTCCTTGATTTGGGTTCCAGACGTCCAAGCCTAGACCACCGCGGACAAACCCGGTTCCAAGCCGACCAATGACCCTGTCCCCGCCCAAGCGGTAGAATCGCCCACCCGCCAACAACCCTTCGGAGCGAAGATGGACATCAAGCAGCTGAAATTCCTCATCGCCCTCGACGAAACCCGCCACTTCGGCCAGGCCGCCGCGCGTTGCCACATCACTCAGCCAACCCTGTCGATGCGCCTGCGCAATCTCGAAGAAGAGCTCGACCTGCCACTGGTCAACCGTGGCCAGCGCTTCGAAGGTTTTACCGCGCCGGGCGAACGCGTGCTGGCGTGGGCACGGTCGGTGATGGCTGCCTATGACGGCTTGCACGCGGAAGCCGCGGCCTGTCGCGGTAACCTCATCGGCACGCTGCGGCTGGGCGTGGTGCCGCTGTCGAGCTTCGATCCACTGCCACTGATGCAACGCCTGCATGCCGCGCACCCGAACCTGCGTTTCGAAATGTCGGCACTAAGCTCCGAGCAAATTCTTGAGCACCTGGCGAACAACCGCATCGACCTTGGCGTGTCCTATCTGGATCGCCTGGATAACGAACGCTTCGAATCGCTGGCCTTCAGCGAAACGCGCATGGGCCTGCTCTACGACCAGCGCACCTTTACCTTCGGCGAGGCGCCATTGAGCTGGGAATCGCTGATTGAACTGCCGCTGGGCATGCTCACCAGCGGCATGCATTTTCGGCAGTCCATCGACCATAACTTCCACAGCCGTGGCCTGAGCCCGCAGCCGTTGCTGCAAACCGATGCCGTCCATCAATTGTTACAAGCTGTGCACGGCGGCTTTTGCTGCGCGATCATGCCGCTCGACGGCGGCCTGGAAAAACTCACCGATCACCTACGCCTGCAACCGCTCGAAAACGCCCGGACCCTCGCCCCGCTTGGCTTGATCATGCGTCGCGGCGCCCCGCGTTCAGCGTTGGCCGAGGCCTGTTTCGCGTTGTATCGGGAATCGCCAATGGCTTCTTGATCGACGGCATCTATCGATAGATCGACAGTAGCGATTAGACGCGACATCTTGCCGCGCCTAGTCTTAACGTTGATCAATCCGTCGGTGATGCCATGAACGCCAAGCGCCCAGCCTGCGCGGCGCCTGCACTCGAAACGCCCGCGCCAGCCGCCAGCCAGACTTACAGTTACAGCGATCTACCCCGAGAAGAATCGGCCAGCACCGCGCTGGCCGAGGAAGTCGCGTTGGCGATTGCCTACAACGGCATCAGTCAGGCAGTGATGCTGGTGACGCCGACCGACCTTGAAGACTTCATCGTCGGCTTCAGCCTCGGCAGCGGCATCATCATCGACGCTACCGACATTTATGACCTGCAATTGACTGGCGCCGGTTCTGCGCAATACGCACAAGTGACCATCGCCAATCGCGCCTTCTGGAACCTCAAGCAGCAGCGCCGGCAACTGGCGGGCACCAGCGGTTGCGGACTGTGCGGTGTTGAAGCGGTCGAGCAGGCGTTGCCCGACCTCAAGGTATTGCCCGGCGCGCCGTTGCCACCGATCGCATGGCTGGACGGTTTGCGCCAGCGCATCGGCGCGTTTCAGCCTTTGGGACAGCATTGCGGCGCGGTGCATGCAGCAGTGTTCATGGATGCCAGCGGCGAGTTGCTGCTCGGGCGCGAAGACATCGGCCGGCACAACGCCCTCGACAAACTGATCGGCGGGCTGATCCGGCAAAAGATATCCACAGAAGGCGGACTGGCGATTGTCACCAGCCGTTGCAGTCTCGAATTGATCCAGAAAGTCCTGCGCGCCGGCATCCAGACCCTGGTCAGCCTGTCTGCGCCCACGGGCCTTGCCGTGCAATGGGCCCGGCGACACAACCTCAATCTCATCCACCTGCCGCAGAAAAGTGCGCCGCGGGTGTATAGCCCCGCGATGGAGAATCAAGCGTGAGCCAACATCATCAAGCCGACCAGAAACCTGTCCCGCGCTACAAGCCTTACAAAGGCGCCGCCGGCGGCTGGGGTGCCCTGATCAGTGTGGCCCAGGCCTGGTTGACCAGCGACAACGCCCTGAAAAACCTGCGCATGATGCTCAAGACCAACCAGAACGGCGGCTTCGACTGCCCGGGTTGCGCGTGGGGCGACTCGCCGGAAAGCGGTATGGTCAAGTTCTGCGAAAACGGCGCGAAAGCGGTGAACTGGGAAGCGACCAAGCGCCGCGTCGATGCCAAGTTCTTTGCCAAGCACAGCGTGACCTCGCTGCTGGAGCAGAGCGACTACTGGCTGGAATATCAGGGTCGCCTGACCGAGCCGATGGTCTACGACGCCGAAACCGATCGCTACAAACCGATCAGTTGGGAGGATGCCTACGCGTTGATCGCCCGGCATCTGCAAAGCCTGCCTAGCCCGGACCTGGCCGAGTTTTACACTTCGGGTCGCGCCAGCAACGAAGCGGCGTACCTGTATCAACTGTTCGTCCGCGCCTTTGGTACCAACAACTTCCCTGACTGCTCGAACATGTGCCACGAGGCCAGCGGTGTTGCACTGGCGCAAAGCGTTGGTGTCGGTAAAGGCACTGTGACCTTCGACGACTTCGAACACGCCGATGCAATTTTCGTCTGGGGCCAGAACCCCGGCACCAACCACCCGCGGATGCTTGAGCCGCTGCGTGAAGCGGTAAAGCGCGGCGCCCAAGTGGTGTGCGTCAATCCGCTGAAAGAACGCGGCCTGGAGCGCTTCCAGCACCCGCAGCACCCGATCGAAATGCTCACCAACGGCGACAAGCCGACCAACACCGCGTATTTCCGCCCGGCACTCGGTGGCGACATGGCGGTGCTGCGCGGCATGGCCAAGTTCCTCCTGCAATGGGAACGCGATGCGCAGAAGGCTGGCGCGCCGGCGGTGTTCGATCACGACTTCCTCAATGAACACAGCGCCAATGTGCTGGAGTACCTCGGCGTCGTCGACGACACACCGTGGGAGCAGATTGTCGCGCAGTCCGGCCTGACCCTGATCGAGATCGAGCAAGCCGCGCGGATGTACGCCAAAGGCAAGAACGTGATCATGTGCTGGGCAATGGGCATTACCCAGCATCGCCATTCGGTGCCGACCATCCAGGAAATCGCCAACCTGATGTTGCTGCGCGGCAACATCGGCAGACCGGGCGCGGGCCTGTGCCCGGTGCGCGGTCACAGTAACGTGCAAGGCGACCGGACGATGGGCATCAACGAGCGTCCACCGGTAGCGTTCCTCGATTCGCTGGAGCGTCGTTTCCAGTTCAAGGTGCCGCGCCACAATGGCCACAACGTGGTCGAGGCGATCCATGCGATGGCCGAAGGTCGCGCCAAGGTCTTCATCGGTCTGGGTGGCAACTTTGCCCAGGCCACACCGGACAGCCCGCGCACGTTTGAAGCACTGAGCAATTGCGACCTGACCGTGCAGATCAGCACCAAGCTCAACCGCAGCCACCTGGCGCACGGTAAAGACGCGCTGATCCTGCCGTGCCTCGGTCGTACCGACATCGACATCCAGACTGAAGGCGCGCAAGCCGTCACTGTCGAAGACTCGTTCAGCATGGTGCACGCCTCCAACGGCCAGTTGCAGCCGCTGTCGAACCAGATGCGCTCGGAGCCGTCGATCATCGCCGGCATCGCGGCCGCGACACTGGGCAGCAAACCGGTGGACTGGAACTGGCTGGTGGCTGATTACGGACGCATTCGCGAGCTGATCGCCGATACCATTCCGGGCTTCAAGGACTTCGCCGAAAAGGTCAAGAACCCAGGCGGCTTCTACCTCGGTAACAGCGCCGGTGCACGCAAGTGGAACACGCCGTCGGGCCGCGCCAATTTCCGCGCAAACCTGCTGCCCAAGGATCTGGTACACGAACGCACCCGCGCCACCGGACAACTGCCGGACCTGATCCTGCAATCGATGCGCTCCCACGATCAGTACAACACGACGATTTATGGTCTGGACGATCGCTATCGTGGCGTCAAAGGTCAGCGTGATGTGTTGTTCGCCAACGAGGCTGACATCATTCGCCTGGGTTTCCGTCCGGGGCAGAAGGCTGACATCGTCTCGCTGTGGGACGATGGCCGTGAGCGTCGGGTGAAAGGCTTCACCTTGCTGGCGTTTGATATTCCGGCGGGGCAAGCCGCAGCTTACTACCCGGAAGTGAATCCGCTGGTGCCGTTGGAAAGCACCGGGGATGGCAGCCATACGCCGACATCGAAGTTCATTGCGATTCGGTTGGAAGCGGCGAGCGAGACTGGTTTGATCATGGCCAAGTCGGCTTAACACAAGATCAAAAGATCGCAGCCTTCGGCAGCTCCTGCACCGATCCCGGTAGGAGCTGCCGAAGGCTGCGATCTTTTCGCTTTTGCCTTACAAACGCCCACAAAAAAGGCCGCTTTTTCACAAAAGCGGCCTGTCCGAAGTAGCTAAAGACCGGCGAAAATCGGTTAAGTTCCGCATACAAAACAGCAACTTGCGAAATTGTATACAAGTCGTGTTATTCGTCGGATTTCGATTGTCACACTTGTTACACAGCCTCAGGATCGGCGCCGTCATCCCTTTGAGGCTCCTCTATGAAGTTCTCCCAGATTCTCTTGTTGTCCCTTGGCCTGGTCAGTGGTTTTGCGTCTGCAGGCGGCACCACCGAAGCAGGTGTGGGCGGCGCATTGGGCGGGGTTCTTGGCTCGGTCGTCGGTCAGTCTTTAGGCGGCAGCACAGGTTCAACCATTGGCGCAGCCTTGGGCGGCGCGGGTGGTAGCGCAGTCGGCGCCAACAAACACAGCCGTGGCGAAGCGGCCATTGGCGGTGCATTGGGCGCAGCCGGCGGTAACGTGGTTGGCCGCAGCATGGGCGGCACCACCGGCAGCCTGATCGGCGCCGCAGCAGGTGGCGGCGCCGGTGGTGCGCTGGGCAACTACATGGGCAACAAGAGCAATGACGATGATCGCCATTACGATCGCGGTCGTGATAACCGTCGCTACTACCGCGACGACCACCGTGGTCGTGGCCACGCCTATGGCCATCGCAAGCATCACAACTACTATCGCCACCGCTGATTGCTGACTAGCGGCAGGTCGATCAAAAGATCGCAGCCTGTGGCAGCTCCTACACAAATCAATGTGGGAGCTGCCGCAGGCTGCGATCTTTTTTGCTTTAAGCCACCACCAGACGCTCCAGAGCCTGCCGTAATTGACCTGGAATCGGCACCGGCTGATTGCTCGCCCGGTCAACGAACACATGCACGAATCGCCCGGCGGCACAGGCTTCGCTTTCGCCGACCTTGAACACCGCCAGCTCATACTGCACCGAACTGTTGCCCAGCTTGCCGACCCGCAAGCCGATCTCGATCAGATCCGGGAAGGCGATCGACGCAAAGTAATCGCACGCCGAACTGACCACAAAACCCACCACCTCACCGTCATGAATATCCAGTCCACCGACCTGGATCAGGTAGGTGTTCACCGCCGTGTCGAAGAAGCTGTAATAGGTGACGTTGTTGACGTGACCGTAAGCGTCGTTGTCGTGCCAGCGCGTGGTGATCGGCTGGAAGTGCGGGTAGTCGGTGCGTTGTGGCATCGGGTTGGACATTGATCAGCAATCCCTGAAGGTATTTTTTGCGAGTCTAATTTGAAACCGAGGCGCGACCTTCGCGAGCAAGCCCGCTCCCACATTCGGAACGCATTTCAAGTGTGGGAGCGGGCTTGCTCGCGATGGCGTCACCGCAGGCACCAAATCACTCAGTGATCGGCAAAACCCTTCCCCTGCGCCGCCAGCTCGCCAATCAACCGCGCTGGTTTCCATTGATCACCCTGCCGCGTCTCCAGCGCCAGCAAGCGCTGATGAATATCCGCCAGCCCCTGCTGATCCGCCCAGGCCATCGGCCCGCCTTTGTCTGCCGGGAAGCCATAACCGTTCAGATACACCAGATCGATGTCATGCGCCGACTCGGCAATGCCTTCCTGGAGAATCTTTGCCCCCTCGTTGACCAACGCCAGCAGGCAACGCTCGAGAATTTCCTCCGAGCCGATCTCACGGCGCTGGAAGCCCAACTCCTCACTGACGCGCAACACCAGTGCATCGACCTCAGGGTCATGCTCAGCCTGACGGCTGCCCGGCTCGTAATGGTAATAACCGTTGCCGGACTTCTGGCCAAATCGGCCCAGCTCGCACAATCGGTTATCCACTTGAACCTCCGGCGCGTCCTGCCCGATGCCAGCCAGCTCACGAGCCCGCCATTCGAGATCGATGCCGACCACGTCGTACATGCGAAACGGCCCCATGGCGAAACCAAAACCCTGCAACGCCGCATCGACCTGCTGTGGATAAGCGCCTTCGAGCAGCATCTTGCGCGCCTCCAGCACGTACGGATGCAACATGCGATTACCGATAAAGCCATGACAGTTGCCCGACACCACACTGACCTTGCCCATGCGCTGGCCGAGCGTCAGTGCCGCCTCCAGCGCCGCCGGCGAAGTCTGCGCACCGCGGACGATTTCCAGCAGCTTCATGATGTGCGCCGGGCTGAAGAAATGCAGGCCCAGCACCTGCGCTGGACGCCGGGTAGCCGCAGCAATCGCATCGATATCCAGCGCTGACGTGTTACTCGCCAACAGCGCCTCGGGCTTGAGCAAGCCATCCAGCTCGCGGAAGATTTTCTGCTTGAGTTCAAGATTTTCGTACACCGCTTCGATCACCAGATCGACATCACGAATCGCCGCATAATCCGCCGCCGCACTCACCCGGGCGAGACGTGCATCGGCCTCGGCCTGATCAATCCGGCCCTGCCGCACGTTGTGTGCATATGTGTCGGCAACCGTAACAAGTGCCTGCTCAAGCATCTGTGGATTGTTATCCACCCATTGCACGCTCACACCGGCGTTGGCCAGGCACATGACGATGCCCCGGCCCATGGTGCCCGCGCCGATCACGGCAGCCTGCTGAATATCGAATGTCTGGCTCATGTTGTTCTCTTGTTGGCGATCCGAAGACAGACACCAACCATAGTCAGCCGGCCAGGGTTTTTGAAGTTTATTACCGTGATGATCGACATTCAGCGGATGGATACAACTCGCGATGCTGCGATTTTTTGATATTGAAAAATCAACGATCAAAAGATCGCAGCCTGCGGCAGCTCCTACACGGATTGCAGGTGTTGTCGGGACCACTCGCGAACTTCGGCATAGGGGTATTCTTCCAGCACTGCATAGCCGGAAATTGTCCGCGCCTTGAGCTTGGTGAACAACGGCACGCTGATCCCGCATAGAAATCGCGTCAACCGTTCTGCTGTCGGCACGCTGCCGGTGTGTTGTTCATGCCTGTGGATAAAATCACTGCATAGCGCCGCGAAATTGTTACCCACAAGCGCTGGCAACTCGGGCGGTGCCGGTAATCGCGCGATATGCCCATGACACACTGAACAATGCCCGCAGCGCTCGGGAGCGTTGTGGTCGCCGAAGTATTCGGCCAGGCGATAACCCAGACAACGTTCGGTGGCGAACACCTCGAGCATCGCGTGAATCCGTGCAACTTCGGCCTGCTCATGCCGGCTGAAATAACCGTGCAACTCTGCGCTCAGGACGTCGCTGTCGAAATCACTGTGCAGCAGGCTGTAGACCTCGGTCATCTGCTTGCTTTCAAGCTCGACCCAGCCCTTCTCCTGGAAGTAATCCAGCGCCTTTACCACACGATTGCGTTCCGCCGCGTACTGCGTGTACATCGCCTCGAAACTCACCGTGGCCCACGTACGTGCGCGGCTTGAGGTCTGAATGATCGCAGCGACAAAATCCTTGCGCTCGCCTTCGAAGCGCTCAAGCAAGGCGTCAGGCTCCAGCAAATATTTGAAGCGGTATTCGGCGTAATACGCATAGCGCGGCGCGATCAGGCCACGTAGTTCCAACTGCACCAGCAAGGTCTTCAGCGGCAACGAGCGAATGTTGCTTTGATCCGCCAGCGGTCCGAGCAAAAACTCCCACTGCCCTTCCGGCACCGACGCTTTCAATTCTTCGAGCACATGGCGAATGCCGTCGCGCTCCGGTGTGTCGCCGTAGACGAAGTTTTCCAGCACGTTGAGGCTGTCACGGTTGGCCAGCACCAGGCAGTCCGATGGCTGCCCGTCCCGCCCCGCGCGACCGATTTCCTGACTGTAGTTTTCGATGGACTTGGGCAGGTCGAAATGCACCACATTGCGGATGTCGCTCTTGTCGATGCCCATGCCGAAAGCGATGGTGGCGACGATGCAATTGGACTGCCCGGCCATAAAGCGCTTCTGGATACCCTCGCGCTTTTCGTGAGGCAAACCGGCGTGATAAGCCTCGGCCTGAATGCCGTTGCGCTCGAGGTGTTCGGCGATATGTTCGGCGGTCTTCTGCAAGGTCACGTAGACAATGCTTGGCTGGTTTGGACGCTCGTCCATCCACTCCACCAGGCGCCGACGCTTGTCCGCACCACGCACCGGCTCGACCAGCAGATTGAGATTGGGCCGGTAGAAACCGGTGGTCACCACATCGTCGGCGGCGATGGCGAATTTGGCCTGCATGTCGGCGATGACTTTCGGTGTCGCCGTGGCCGTCAGCAACAAGGTTTGCGGGATGTTGAACTGACGCTGGTAGTCCGGCAGCTTCAAGTAATCGGGGCGGAAGTTATGGCCCCACTCCGAGATACAGTGCGCCTCGTCCACTACCAGCAACGAGATCGGTACCTGCTGCAAAAAGTTGCGGAAGCGCTCGTTCTTCAAACGCTCGACGGAGATCATCAGGATCTTCAGCTCACCCGAACGGGCACGCGCCATGACGTCATTGGCGTCTTCGCGGCTCTGTGCCGAATCGATGCTGCCCGCCGAAATTCCGTGGCGTTGCAGGAATGCCAGTTGATCCTGCATCAACGCCAACAATGGCGAGACCACCAGTGTCAGGTGTGGCAGCAACAGCGCCGGCACCTGATAGCAAATCGATTTGCCGGAACCTGTCGGAAAAATCGCCGCTGCCGAACGCCCGGCCAGCACTGCGCTGATCGCAGCCTCTTGTCCGGGTCGAAACTGTGGAAAACCAAAAACCTGTTCCAGGGTGTTGTGCATTCGCTGTCACTCCGTTGACCGCTGTCATGCCAACAGCCTAGCGGGCGATCGCAGCGAGTCGAGAAAAGGTCAGGGCCAAATCGATTCGCAATGATACAGCGGATCCACCAACCCTGGTGGCCGCGAGCCTGCTCGCCAAGAGGCCGATCGAGCCGACACGAGACTCACGGTTGCAACACGGCCACCCGCAGTTGCTCGTCGAGCACGCGCTCATGCACATCCAGGCTTTTGCTCGCCCACAACGCGTGTTCCGGGCTGATATCGCCGGTAAATGCTGCCGACAACTGACGCAGATCGGCAACACTGCGCACCCGCGGACAAAATGGCTGCCCGTCACAGTCCTGACTGGCGTGGCGATAGGTGACGAGCAAGCGATCCCACAGATTGTCACGCACATGCCTGACCGATTTGAGCTGTACGTGCGAAACGCCCAAACGTTGCTCAAGCCCGGACTCGTCCAGCGCTTCGCTGGCCAGCAAGGCTTTGCCGAACATCAACACTTCGGCGCGAGAGGCGGTGTCGACATTGGTCTGGCTGGCGAGTGTTTCTGGCCAACCGGTGCGGTCGAGATGATTGAGTACCAGCGCATTGCCGGCTTCCGCGGCGACCGTCATGCGGCAACCACTGGCCCATAGCAACACAATCGAGGCCATTCGTAGCCATTGCATACCTAATTCCCTTTAAGCGTGTATCGGACGTTTGGAAACGTCCCACAGATTCTGGCGCGCACCATACAGAGGTTTACCGCGAAACGCCTGACAAACCCGTAGGAAATTTTACGCGTAGGGGTTTTGCCTGAAAAACCCCATGAATACGCGTAGGGCAAATGCCCGCACCACGGAAAAACCCCTACGAATTCTGTCCACTTCGGCGGTCTTGTTCGCCCGCTCAACGCTCTTCTATAGTGGCCGGCGCGGCTGAAATACCCCACCGGCGCGAACGAGCGCCTTTGTAAAGGACCCGCCTCACCATGATCATCCGCTATCGCCCGCTCAAGACTTGCTACAGCGAAAACCCTGTATTGGTCATCGACACTCACGCCAGCCACGGCGACCTGCTCGATGCTGCAGATCAGCGTCTGCGCGCTGCCAGTGATTTGCTGGAAACGCTCTATTGTTTGTGTTTCAAACAATCTGACGTAAAAGACATACCCAACATCGTCAACGCACTTTATTTATTGATCAAAGATGGCTGCGACCTGCTTGAAGTTGCCAAGCAAACGCCTTCTTGAGCAAAACAATCCGCACAACTACAAAACCGGAAACAACACATCGCTTTATTTATTCAACCCAATAACACTAAGTTGTTTGCTCTTATATAAACCAAGGGCAACACCATGACAGTTTTAACCATATTTTTTTGTGGCACCGGCTCCAACAAATTTGACACTACCCATGGGAATTTCTGGAACGGTGAAATCGTTTCGACCCTGGCCTTGAATCATGCCGGCCGTGAGTACGCCGAGTTTATCGTGGTCGACGGCCCTGGCAGCGGCAACTTGCAAGCCGACGACCTGTTTACCAAAACCAAGGAATACGGCCTGACCGGCACCCTGTTTGGCACAGGCTGGGAGGAAAACGTAATGCACGCCATGAACATCATCAAAGGCAAGTGCGATTGGCAGCGCGAACAACTCACAGAAGCAGAATACAACCGCTTGAAGGCTGCCGGTATTCCTATTGAAGATGTAAAAATCGAACGCTCCTGGCTCTGGCGTAAATATAACTACGGCGACCGTAGCGTTACCCAGCAGAAGTTACAGGAACAAATCATCAAGACTTTCCGTAAAGACGGCATCATTCCGACAAAAGTTAATCTGGTCGGCTGGAGCCGCGGCGGCATTAGTTGCCATATGTTGGCCAACGCAATGTTCAAGGACAGCGCACTGAAAAACATCCCGGTAAACATTTTTGCCATTGATCCGGTACCGGGAATTGGCAACTTTCAGGATGAGCGGGTCAAGCTGGCCAGCAACGTCAAGGAATACGTCGGCTTCTACGCCCGCGACGAGCGCTCCAAAGGCTTCAGTTGCGTGATCCCGCAAACCGCCACGGGCACCAAAACCTCTGTCTATCCAATGGCCGGCCGTCACGCCACCCTGGCCGGCAATGCTACCGCCGGCGGCGGCGTACCGACCAACAGCAGCGACTTGAAGGCGCTTGTCGATCCTGGCCGCATCGTCCGCCATCTCGCTGAAACATGTCTCAAACGTTGGGGCGTGTCTCTGACAAAAACGCTAAACCTCAGCGACGCCGACCTGAAGACGCTCACCGCCAACGTCGTTCGCGACGAAGCGAAATACAAACTGATGCACAACCTTTCCTACACCTACTTCACCGAACTGGACAAGGGCGAGCGCTACGTTTCGCTGGGCAGCAAAGGCGTGCCGTTCTCGACGGTGAAAGGTGCGATTTACACGCCGGCGACCGGTCTGGCGACCAGTGTGCTGGATATTTCGGCGTATGCGCATTTGCGTTGAAAGGTCACTCACTGTCTTCGTTACTGAAGAAAACGCCAAAACAAGACGCATAACAGGAAAAACGCCCACAAAAAAGCCGCCCTCGAAGGGCGGCTTTTTCATTCACAACAAACCAATCTTACAACTTAGGCCCTGCAGCCTTGATCGCGTCGCTCACTTCGAACTTCTTGAAGTTCTCGATGAACAGACCGGCCAATGCCTTGGCAGCCTCGTCGTACGCAGCCTTGTCAGCCCAGGTGTTGCGTGGGTTGAGCAGGTTGGTTTCAACGCCCGGTACGGCCAGTGGCACGTCGAGGTTGATGGTGTCGAGGTGCTCGGTGGCAGCACCGATCAGCGCGCCGCTCTGGATCGCTGCGATCACCGCACGGGTGGTCGGGATGTTGAAGCGTTTGCCGACGCCGTAGCCGCCGCCGGTCCAGCCGGTGTTGACCAGGTAAACCTTCGAGCCGAAACCGCGGATACGCTTGATCAGCAACTCTGCGTATTCGCCAGCCGGACGCGGGAAGAACGGCGCGCCGAAGCAGGTGGAGAAGGTCGACTTGATGCCGCTGCCGGAACCCATTTCAGTCGAGCCCACCAGAGCGGTGTAGCCGGACAGGAAGTGGTAGGCCGCTTGTTCTTCGTTGAGGATCGACACTGGCGGCAGTACGCCGGTCAGGTCGCAAGTCAGGAAGATAACGGCGTTTGGCTCGCCGCCGAGGTTCTGCTCGGAACGCTTGGCAACGTGCTCCAGCGGGTAGGCCGCGCGGCTGTTCTGGGTCAGGCTGACATCGGCATAGTCGGCGTGCTTGGCGTCGTCGATGACGACGTTTTCCAGTACAGCGCCGTGCTTGATGGCTTTCCAGATAACCGGCTCGTTCTTCTCGGAGAGGTCGATGCACTTGGCATAGCAACCGCCTTCGATGTTGAACACTACGCCTTCGCCCCAGCCGTGTTCGTCGTCACCGATCAGGTAACGGCTTTCGTCGGCTGACAGGGTGGTTTTACCGGTTCCCGACAGACCGAAGAACAGGGTCACGTCGCCTTCTTCACCGATGTTGGCAGCGCAGTGCATTGGCAGCACGTCAGCGGCCGGCAGCAGGAAGTTCTGCACGGAGAACATGGCTTTCTTCATTTCACCGGCGTAACGCATGCCGGCGATCAGCACTTTCTTCTGGGCGAAGTTGAGGATCACGCAACCGTCGGAGTTGGTGCCATCACGCTCAGGCACGCACTCGAAGTTGGCGACGTTGAGCACTTGCCACTCTTCACGGCCAGCCGGGTTGTACTGGGCCGGGTTGATGAACAGGCAACGACCGAACAGATTCTGCCAGGCAGTCTGGGTGGTCATTTTCACGGCCAGGTAGTGATCTTCGGCCGCGCCTACATGCACGTGGGAAACGAAGTGCTCTTGCGCGTTGTTGAACGCTTCAACGCGGTCCCACAGGGCATCGAACTTGTCGGCCGGGAACTTGCGGTTGATCGGGCCCCAGGCGATAGCGGCCTGGGTGGAAGGCTCTTCAACGATGAAACGGTCAACTGGCGAACGACCGGTGCGGTGACCAGTGCGAACAACCAAGGCGCCGGTATCGGCAAGCTCGCCCTCACCGCGATTCAAGGCTTCTTTTACCAGATCATCAACACTCAGATCGGTGTACACGGCGTTATTGGCTTGCGTCATGAGATTCCCCGTCGGCCAGTGGCCGAGTGTGCTCCAAACGTTTTGTAGTAGAAAGTCGTGCACTACTACCGCGACAAAAAGTGGGCCGGATTATGCCAGAAACGCCCAAAAAGAGTAGGGTCCTCCCGTCGTAACGGCGATATTCCGTCGCTGACCAGTGAATTTACCTGCGCTGAACCGTTTTAGTGCCGGGTATCTGACGGCGTGTCCACGCCTGCGCCAGCGAACAATTGAGCAACATCCGTGGCATCGAACAGGTAGCGCTCGTTGCAGAACTGGCAATCGACCTCGATGTTGCCGCCGTGTTCGACCACCAATTGCTGCGCATCTTCCAGACCGAGACTGACCAGCGCGTTGCCGGAGCGTTCCCGCGAGCAACTGCAACGGAAGCGCAGTTTCTGCACATCGAACAGACGAACCTGCTCTTCGTGGTAGAGGCGATGCAGCACGGTTTCGTTGTCGAGGCTGAGCAACTCATCGGCGGTCAGGGTGGTGGCCAGCGCGGTGATGTGCTGCCAGCTGGCGGCGCGATCTTCTTCGTCCTTCAAACGGTCTGCCGGCAATTGTTGCAGCAGCAAGCCACGCGCACGACGACCGTCAGCGAACAGCTTGAAGCGAGTGCCAACCTGTTGCGACATGACGAAATAGTTGGTGAAGCAATCGGACAGTGTTTCGCCGTCGAGATCGACGATGCCTTGGTAGCGCTGGCCAACTGTCGGGTCGACGGTCAGGGCCAGAACGCCGTTCGGCATCAGGTCGGCGAGGGTCGCATCCGCCGCGATCTGATCGGCGTGATAACGCGCCAGACCACGGATGTCGCGGTCGCTGGAGCACTCGATCATCAGCATCGGGATCGGCCCTTCGGAACGCGCCTGCAGAATCAGCAGTCCATCGAACTTGAGGGTGCCGACCAGCAACGAGGCGGCCGCCATCAGTTCGCCGAGCAATTGCGCAACCGGCTCCGGGTACGGGTGCTTGGCGAGGACTTCGGCGTAGCTGCGCTCAAGCGCGACCAGTTCGCCACGGGTGTCGCTGTCATCAAAGATGAAGCGTTGGGTGAAATCGGTATCCGGTAGGTCGGTCATAGGTCTGGGTATCTGAATGTGGTGACAAAATGGTTACAAAACGTGAAAATTTACGCTTCTCGGCATAATTTTTGGTGCTGACTGTTCAGCCATTGGAGGCATTTTATGAACAATCCGGGTTTGTTCCAATCAAGGTGGAACCTCGGCCGGCTGGTTCTGTGCAACGTCGTGCCATTAGCGCTACTGGCTTTCTGGTTATGGCCTACGGGCAACTCGCTGTGTGTGATTTTCGACGAGTGGCTGTTTCGCTCACTCAATGCACCACTGGCCAGCAACCCGATATGGCTCCACATCTGGGCAATTGCAAGTATGCGTCCGTTCGACATCGTCGTTGGCCTGATCCTGCTGACCCTGCTGATCAAGGGCGACTGGGTGTTCAAGGCGATTGACGTACGCCGGGCTTTTTTCGGTTTTCTTTCGATCCTGCTGTTGATGGTGGTGATTCGCGCACTGTTTTCCAAGTTCGCCGACCATATGGATTGGCAGCACAGCAGTCCGTCAATGGTGCTTGAAGGTGCCGTGCACATCAGCGATTACTTCCCGGATCTGGAAAAAACCTGGGAAGTGAAAGATCGCTCGAGCCAGAGCTTTCCCGGTGACCATGCTTCGGTGCTGCTGATCTGGGCACTGTTCATGGGCGTGTTCAGCCGTACGGCCGGGCAGTTTCTGACGGTCTGGGGCCTGGCTGTTCTGTTCATGCTGCCGCGCCTGGTGGCGGGTGCGCATTGGGGGCAGGACGATTACATCGGTGGCGTATTGCTGGCGGTGTGGGCATTGGGCTGGGGTTATTACACGCCGTTTGCCTATCACGCATCGAACTTCTGGCTGAAGATGACCGCGCCGGTTTTCGCGCTGCTGGGCAAGTTGCCGGTGGTTTCGCGGATGAGTGTGGTGCGTAGCGCCTGAGCCCGAGCTGTCTTCGGCGAGGGCTACGCCCTCGATTCGCGAGCAAGCCCGCTCCCACATCAGACCGCATTTCTTCAGTTGAAATGCAGTCTGATGTGGGAGCGGGCTTGCTCGCGAAGAGGCCAGCAAAAACAACGCAAAAACCTCGCTCTCACTCGTCGTTGCTGCTGCCGCGAAACTTGAACAAATCCCGCCGCTGTTTCTTGCTCGGCTTGCCATCGGTGCTCACACCCAAAGCACCCGCTTTGCGCATCGCCGCAGCCGCTTCGCGCTTGGCGATACTCACCTCGGTTTCCGAATACAACGCCTGTGCTTCAGGCGCGCCGCGGCGCATGATCGACAACGCCTCGACCTTCACCGTGCGCACTTCAAAACCGGTGCGGATCTCGAACTCATCGCCAATGCGTGGCTCTTTGCCAGGCTTGCAGCGCTCGCCGCGACAATGCACCTTGCCACTCTCGATCGCTGCTTTGGCCAAGGCGCGGGTTTTATAAAAACGCGCTGCCCACAGCCACTTGTCGAGACGGACCTTGTCGTCCTCTGCGCTTTTTTGTGCCATGGCGTTTCCTCATTCTGAAATATTGATGAACTGTACTACCGTTTCAGTCATGTCATGAATGACCCTGTCCCGGATTACAATGCGCGCGTTCCGGCGCCTGCTTCAGGGGACGGAAATCCGGGCTGTAGATATCTGTCGCCTTTTAACCCTTATTCTGCGTGAATACCGCGAATCCGGCCCCGTGTGGGCTGAGCGGTTGCCACGGTTGAGCATTTTTTTGAAGACATTTGACCATTTGACTGTTGTCGGTCTGCGCGAGTGGGTGGCGCTCCCGGATTTGGGAGTCGCTGGCCTGCGAGCGAAAATCGACACCGGCGCCAGCACCTCCAGCCTGCATGCCACCGACATCGAACCGTTCGAACGCGACGGCGAAAAGTGGGTGCGCTTTACCGCGCACCTGGGCACGGTGGTGCAGTTGCGTCACCGCCGTTGCGAAGCACCGCTGGTGACCCGCAAAACCATAAAAAGCTCCAACGGCCATGCGCAGGTGCGCTACGTCATCAGCACTACTCTGGCCCTGGGTGATCGGGTCTGGCCGGTCGAGTTCACACTCGCCTGCCGCAAGTCCATGCGTTATCGCCTGTTGCTCGGCTCCAAAGCCCTGATCGATGGCCAGTTGGTGGTCAATCCAGGCATCAAATATGTACAAGACAAGCCGGTGTTCCCGGTATCTACCTCCTCCACAGGTGTTGCATGAAGATCGCTGTGCTGTCGCGGAACCCGCGTCTGTATTCCACCCGCCGTCTGGTTGAAGCCGGGACCGAGCGCGGGCATGAAATGGTAGTGATCGACACCTTGCGCGCCTACATGAACATCGCCAGCCACAAGCCGCAGATCCACTATCGCGGCAAACCGCTGGAAGGCTTCGACGCGGTGATCCCGCGGATTGGCGCGTCGGTGACGTTTTACGGTTGTGCGGTGTTGCGCCAGTTCGAAATGATGGGCGTGTTCCCGCTCAACGAGTCGGTGGCGATTGCCCGCTCACGGGACAAACTGCGTTCGCTGCAATTGCTCTCGCGTCGCGGTATCGGTCTACCGGTCACCGGTTTTGCGCACTCGCCGGACGACATTCCCGACCTGATCGACATGGTCAACGGCGCCCCGCTGGTGATCAAAGTGCTGGAAGGCACTCAGGGCATCGGTGTGGTGCTGTGTGAAACCGCAACGGCGGCGGAATCGGTGATCGAGGCGTTCATGGGCCTGAAGCAGAACATCATGGTTCAGGAATACATCAAGGAAGCCGGCGGTGCGGATATCCGTTGCTTCGTAGTCGGCGACAAAGTGATCGCGGCGATGAAGCGTCAGGCCAAGCCGGGTGAGTTCCGTTCCAACCTGCATCGCGGCGGCAGCGCGAGCCTGATCAAGATCACTCCGGAAGAACGCATGACCGCGCTGCGTGCAGCCAAGGTCATGGGGCTGGCGGTAGCGGGTGTGGATATCCTGCGCTCCAATCATGGGCCATTGGTGATGGAAGTGAACTCGTCGCCGGGCCTGGAAGGGATCGAGACCACCACCGGCAAGAACGTGGCGGGGATCATCATTGAGCATCTGGAAAAGAATGGTGGGCCGAACATGACGCGCACCAAGGGTAAAGGTTAAGCCCGGAAATATGTGGCGGTTGTGAGGCCGCCTTCGCGGGCAAGCCCGCTCCCACAATGTCCGTGTCGTACACAAATCATGTGAACATCGCGGCCCCTGTGGGAGCGGGTTTGCTCGCGAAGGGGCCATCAGCCCCACCGGAACTCTCAATCCTTAAACGGCATCCCGAGGCAGCATCAACCCAAGCGGCAACCTTACCCGCGCCTCCAGCCCGCCGCCGGAGCGATTGCGCAACTCGACATTGCCGCCATGCATCGAAGCAATCCGCTTCACGATCGCCAGACCCAACCCGGTCCCCTTGCCACCACGGGCACGGTCACCGCGGGTAAACGGGTTGAAAATCGCCTCAAGCTCCGAAGGATCAATTCCCGCCCCCCGGTCCATCACACTCAGCACCACATAAGGCGCACTGGTGTCGCCTGACACATAGGCCGCCACTTCAACGCCGCTGCCGGCATGGTGCAAAGCATTGCCGATCAGGTTGTTGAGCAAGCGTTTCATCGACACTCGGCGTAGCGGGAATGGCTGGATCGGCTCCAGGCGCAAGCGCACTTTCTCTTCGTTCTGGTTGTACGGCGCTGCCACCTCACGCACCAGATCGCTGAGATCCACCTCTTCCACCGACTCGTCGCGACCATCGCGAATGAACGCGAGGAACTGGTCGAGAATCGCGTCCATGTCTTCGATGTCTCGCACCATGTCGTCAGTCAGATCGGTGTGGTCACCCATCAGCTCCAGCGACAAGCGCAACCGCGTCAACGGTGTGCGCAAATCGTGGGAAACCCCGGCCAGCATCAACTCTCGCTCACGCCCGGCCTGTTCGACGTCCTCAGCCATCTGGTTGAAGGCACGGTAAACCTCGGCCATCTCGCTCGGCGTGTCACTGATCGGCAAACGCACACTGCGGCCCTGACCGAGTTGCCGCGCGGCATACACCAGGCGTTTCAGCGGCTGATTGAGCTGACTGACGAAAATCCACGCCGACGCAGTCGAGAGCAGACCGATGGCGAGGAACCAGCCGAGTACGTTCCAGATTTTCTGGCCGCGCAACGGATGCGGATACAGCGGCACTTTCAGCCAGCCATCCCCCAGGCTCGGCGCACGCACCCACAGCGCTGGCGGCGAATGCATACGCAAACGCACTTCGGTGTCGGCACCGAGTTCGGCCTGCATCTGTCGCTGGTAGATTTCACTGTACGGCCAATGCTGTTCGCCTTCCGGCACACCGGCACCGACCACCCGGATCAGGGTCGCGGCATCGGCGATCTTTGCGCGGTTTTCTTCATCGGCGGCCCAATAGGCGCGCAACGTCAGGGCGACGCCGTGACTGTACTGACGATCCACCAGCACGTCCTCGTTCATCAACAGATAAACCAGGGTCAGCGCCTTGGAAAACAGCACGACGATGAGCACCAGCCAGAGGGTGCGAGAGAAAAAACTTTGGGGGAACCAGACGGGGGTTTTCATCTATAACCGCTACACACTTGCAGGAGCGAGCAATGCTCGCATATTGCGGATTGCGAGTCTGCGGGCCGGGTCATTCAACCCAAGCCTGACAGACCCGCTCCTACAAATCGCCGATCACTTGGTGGCGGCGCCATCCGGTACGAACACGTAGCCCACGCCCCAGACAGTCTGGATGTAGCGCGGTTTCGACGGATCGGGCTCGATCATCCGGCGCAGACGGGAGATCTGCACGTCGATGGAACGCTCGAGGGCATCCCACTCGCGGCCACGGGCCAGATTCATCAGTTTGTCGCGGGTCAACGGCTGACGCGCGTTCATCACCAACGCCTTGAGAACCGCGAACTCACCGGTGGTGAGCATGTGCACCTCGTCACCACGCTTGAGTTCGCGAGTGGCCAGGGACAACGTGTAATCGCCGAAGGTGACGTTTTCGTCTTCGCTGCCCGGGGCACCAGGAACCGACGGTGCCTGACGACGCAATACCGCTTTGACCCGAGCCATCAGCTCATCCGGGTTGAACGGCTTGGCCAGATAATCGTCGGCGCCCAGTTCCAGGCCCTTGATCCGGCTCAGCTCGTCGCCCTTGGCGGTAAGCATGATGATCGGAATCTGATTGTTCGCGCCACGCAGGCGGCGGCAAGCCGTCAGGCCGTCTTCGCCCGGCAGCATCAGGTCGAGGACGACCAGATTGAATACTTCACGCGATAACAGACGATCCATCTGCTCGGTGTTCGGTACGGCGCGGGCACGGTAGCCCTTGCTGACGAAGAAACGCTCCAGCAGGCTGCTCAGCCCCGGATCGTCATCAACGATAAGAATTTTTTCGCCTTCAGCAGTTTGTGCAGTGCTGCTCATTGGATGCTCCTTTTAGCTCGGCGCGCATTATGGCGTAGCTGTCGTTATACGCACCGTGTGCATTGTTAGCAGATTTTTCCTTCACTGCCAGAAAACCGGGGTTTATGCCTACAGACTGCAACGCCCCCGAATGTCAGAACGCTGGTTATAATGCGCGGCGTTTTGTGCCAGGCAACGTCTGAATCGTTACCGTAAATGGCCGGCACTTTTTCCGGCACTGTGCAGTAATTGTTCGATTTCACGGGTCAATGGTCTGCCTTTTGACCCAGGCAGCGGCAATCTTCAAGCCGCTCAACCAGACTCCGGGCCTTTATTTCCGTGCCTGCGAGCCTGCTTTCACAATATGTCAGGTGGTTTTATGGACAGCATCAACAGCCGCATCGCCGAGGAACTCGGCGTACGCCCACAACAGGTCGAAGCGGCCGTCGCGCTACTCGATGAAGGCTCAACCGTTCCCTTCATCGCCCGTTACCGGAAAGAAGTCACCGGCAGTCTCGATGACACCCAGTTGCGCCATCTGGAAGAGCGCCTGCGCTACCTGCGAGAACTCGACGAACGGCGTATCAGCATCCTCGCCAGCATCGAAGAGCAAGGCAAACTCACCCCGGCCCTCGAACGCGATATCAAACTAGCCGACACCAAGACTCGCCTCGAAGACTTGTACCTGCCGTACAAGCAGAAGCGCCGCACCAAGGGCCAGATCGCCCTGGAAGCCGGCCTCGGCGACCTCGCGGATGGCTTGTTCAACGACCCGAACCTGGCCCCGGAAACCGAAGCCGCACGCTTTGTCGATGCCGAAAAAGGCGTGGCCGATGTCAAGGCAGCCCTCGAAGGCGCCAAATACATCCTCATGGAACGCTTCGCCGAAGACGCCAGCCTGCTGGAAAAACTGCGCAGCTACTTGAAACAGGAAGCCACCCTCAGTGCCCGCGTCATCGCCGGCAAGGAAGAAGAAGGCGCCAAGTTCCGCGACTATTTCGAACACGATGAGCCGCTGAAAAGCATGCCGTCGCACCGTGCGCTGGCGATTTTCCGTGGCCGTAACGAAGGCATTCTCAGCTCCGCGCTGAAAGTCGGCGACGAGCTGCCGGGCACCATGCACCCGTGCGAGGGCATGATCGGCCAGCAATTCAACATCCAGAACCAGAACCGTCCGGCCGACAAATGGCTCGGTGAAGTGGTGCGCTGGACGTGGAAGGTCAAGCTCTATACCCACCTGGAAACCGACCTGCTCGGCGAACTGCGTGACGGCGCCGAAACCGAAGCGATCAACGTGTTTGCGCACAACCTGCACGACCTGCTGTTGGCCGCCCCGGCTGGCCCGCGCGCAACCCTGGGCCTCGACCCGGGCCTGCGTACCGGTTGCAAGGTGGCCGTGGTCGATTCGACCGGCAAGATGCTTGATCACGCCACGGTTTACCCGCACGTGCCGCACAACAAATGGGATCAGACCATCGCCATTCTGGCTGCCCTGTGCGCCAAGCACTCGGTCGATCTAATCGCCATCGGCAACGGTACCGCCAGCCGCGAGACCGACAAACTGGCGATCGAGCTGATCAAAAAATACCCAGCCATGAAGATGACCAAAGTCATGGTTTCCGAGGCCGGTGCATCGGTGTACTCGGCGTCGGAACTGGCGGCGAAGGAATTCCCGGATCTGGACGTGTCGATCCGTGGCGCCGTCTCAATCGCCCGTCGTCTGCAGGATCCACTGGCTGAACTGGTGAAAATCGATCCGAAATCCATCGGTGTCGGCCAATACCAGCACGACGTTTCGCAGCTGAAACTGGCGCGCGGTCTGGACGCTGTGGTCGAGGACTGCGTAAACGCCGTTGGCGTTGACGTGAACACCGCTTCGGTGGCGCTGCTGGCCCGTATCTCCGGCCTCAACTCGACGCTGGCGCAAAACATCGTTGCTCACCGCGACGAGCACGGCGCGTTCAAAACCCGTGCAGCGCTGAAGAAAGTCGCCCGTCTGGGCGAAAAAACCTTCGAACAGGCTGCCGGTTTCTTGCGCGTGATGAACGGCGACAACCCGCTGGATTCGTCGGCAGTGCACCCGGAAGCCTATCCGCTGGTGCAGCGTATTGCCGCTGAAACCGACCGCGACATCCGCTCGCTGATCGGCGACGCAAGCTTCCTCAAGCGTCTGGATCCGAAGAAGTTCACCGACGAGACGTTCGGTCTGCCCACCGTCACCGACATTCTGCAAGAACTGGAAAAACCGGGCCGCGACCCGCGTCCGGAGTTCAAGACTGCGGAGTTCCAGGAAGGCGTTGAAGATCTGAAAGACCTGCAACTGGGGATGATCCTCGAAGGCGTCGTCACCAACGTGACCGCGTTCGGTGCATTCGTCGACATCGGCGTGCATCAGGACGGTCTGGTGCACATCTCGGCGCTGTCGGAAAAATTCATCAAGGACCCACGCGAAGCGGTGAAGGCCGGTGATGTGGTGAAAGTGAAGGTCATGGAAGTCGACATCCCACGAAAACGCGTTGGCCTGTCGATGCGCATGGGCGACACCCCAGGCGAGAAAATCGACGGTGCGCGTGGTTCGCGTCCGGGCTCGGCGCAGCGCCAGCCGTCAAACAACGCGCCACGCAAGGAAACCGCAACCGCAGCGCCAGTGAACAATGCGATGGCCTCGCTGTTCGCAAACGCCAAGCAGTTGAAGAAACGCTGATGGAAATTCCGGCCGGGCTCGTCGAGAGCGCGTTTTTCAAGCTGTTGGGCTGCCGCCTGCACAGCCTGGAAACCGGGGTGGCGCAAGTCGCCCTGGGGCTGGAACCCGAACTGCGCAATCGCGGCGGCAAATTGCACGGTGGCGCGCTGTTCAGTCTGGTCGCGCCATGGGGCTGGCCTGTTCCAGCACCCACGGCTTCGATCAGCAAAGCGCGACCATCGAGTGCAAGATCAACTATATCCGCGCCGTTTCCGACGGTGAGGTCATGTGCACGGCACGGGTTATCCACCCGGGCCGCCGCACGTTGGTGGTTGAAGCCGACGTGATGCAGGGCGACAAACTGGTCGCAAAAGCGCAAGGCACGTTCGCTGTCCTGTAGCTACCGGTCATCATTTTGAGTTAATTTCGGCGCAACGAATCCTGTAGGAGCTGCCGCAGGCTGCGATCTTTTGATTTTGTTTTGCATAGCAAGATCAAAAGATCGCAGCCTGCGGCAGCTCCTACAGGTATGTGTGCGGCTGACCGGCTAGAAAAACCAGGCGATAACGCCAGTTTCAACTTCACCCTTGTAGACCGTCCTGCCCACCCCCATATTGGGGCGACTGACGCGTGAAGGAATCCAAATTGAGCGAACTTCTCAACCGCCGCCTGGCTCTGCTCGGCGAGCGCGCTAACCTCTCTCTGCTCGAGCAGTGCCTGCACGGTATCGAACGTGAATGCCTGCGCGTGTCCAGCGAAGGTCGCCTGGCGCAAACGCCGCACCCCGAAGCCTTGGGTTCCGCGCTGACCAACGAACAGATCACCACCGACTATTCCGAGTCGCTGCTGGAATTCATCACGCCTGCCCTGCCGGATCCTGCCGACACGCTGGCGAGCCTGGACAAGATTCATCGTTTTGCCTACAGCAAGCTCGGCAACGAGTACCTGTGGAGTCCATCGATGCCGTGCCCGTTGCCGGCCGAGGAAGACATTCCGATCGCCTATTACGGCACCTCCAACATCGGTCAGCTCAAGTACGTCTATCGCAAGGGCCTGGCCCTGCGCTACGGCAAGACCATGCAATGCATTGCCGGGATTCACTACAACTTCTCGCTGCCGGAAAAGCTCTGGCCGTTGCTGCGCGAAACCGAAGGTTTTGTCGGCACGGATCGCGACTTCCAGTCGTTTTCCTACATCGCACTGATCCGTAATTTCCGTCGCTACAGCTGGCTGCTGATGTACCTGTTCGGTGCGTCGCCAGCGCTGGATGCAGGGTTCCTGCGGGGGCGTTCGCATCAACTCGAACAACTCGATCCGGACACCCTGTATCTGCCGTACGCGACCAGCCTGCGCATGAGCGACCTCGGTTACCAGAGCAACGCCCAGGCCGGTCTGACGCCGTGCTACAACGATCTGGCGAGCTACACCGACAGCTTGCGCAAAGCCGTGGCCACGCCGTACGCACCGTACGTTGAAGTCGGCACGCACAAGGATGGTGAGTGGGTTCAGCTCAACACCAACATCCTGCAGATCGAAAACGAGTACTACTCCAACATCCGCCCGAAACGCGTGACCTACACCGGCGAGCGGCCGATTCAGGCGCTGGTGGCCCGTGGCATTCAATACGTTGAAGTGCGTTGCCTGGACATCAATCCGTTCCTGCCGATGGGCATAGACCTCACCGAGTCGCGCTTCCTCGATGCGTTCCTGCTGTACTGCGCGCTCAACGACAGTCCGTTGCTGACCAACACGTCCTGCGGCAACGCGACGTCGAACTTCCTCAGCGTGGTCAAGGAAGGTCGTCGTCCGGGTCTGCAATTGCAGCGCGACGGTCAACCGGTCGAAATGAAGACCTGGGCTGCCGAGCTGCTGGAGCAAATCGCGCCACTGGCGGCGTTGCTGGACCAGAGCCATGGCGGCGATGCGCACAGCAAGGCGCTGGATACGCAACTGGCCAAGGTCAGCGATCCGTCCCTGACGCCATCCGCGCAGGTGCTGGCGGCGATGGCTGAGCACAAGGAAAGCTTTGCGCAGTTCTCGTTGCGTCAGAGTCAGGCGCATGCCGAGTTTTTCCGCAGCGAGCCGTTGGCGGCGGATGAACAGGCGAAGTTTGAGGAGTTGGCGCGTACGTCGCTGGCAGCGCAGGCTGAGCTGGAGCAGAACGAGGTGGGCGATTTTGATGTGTTTGTCGGGTCGTATCAGGCGAGTATTTTGGCGATCAGCAATTAAAAGCCCCTCACCCTAGCCCTCTCCCGGAGGGAGAGGGGACTGACCACGATGTTGATGCGAAGTACACCGACCTGCAATACCGCGCCGAACTCAGGCCTTGAAATCCACAGCGATCGGCTCCCTTTCCCCCTCGCCCCCTTGGGGGGGAGAGGGCTGGGGTGAGGGGGAAAAAATCTCAAGCCATAACTAAAACTCAAATACCCCCCAATCGACCGGAGTTTTAGATTTTTCCGCTCATAAGCTCATTCGAAAAAGTTATTTATTTACTGATTCTTAGATCATTTAGTCTCCTTTCACGCCGACGCTCGGTCGCCTGATATGGAGCTGTTCAATGAAACTGAATTTCCCGCTTCGCCTGCTCGCCGTAGCCTCTCTGGCTGCCGCGAGTTTTCTGGCTCAGGCCGCCGACCTCACCGTCGCCTACCAAACCACCGTTGACCCGGCGAAAGTCGCCCAGGCCGACGGCGCTTACGAAAAAGCCACCAAAGCCGATATCGCCTGGCGCAAGTTCGACAACGGCGCCGACATCATCGCCGCCATCGCCTCCGGTGACGTGCAGATCGGCTACCTCGGTTCGAGCCCGCTGACCGCCGCGATCACCCGCAAAGTTCCGGTCGAAACCTTCCTCATCGCCACTCAGATCGGCGCAGCCGAAGCACTGGTCGCTCGCGACGGTTCCGGCATCAAGACTCCACAGGATCTGATCGGCAAGAAAATCGCCGTGCCGTTCGTGTCTACCGGTCACTACAGCCTGCTCGCCGCGCTGAAGCACTGGAACATCGACCCATCGAAAGTCACCATCCTCAACCTCGCGCCACCGGCCATCGTTGCTGCGTGGAAACGCGGTGATATCGACGCCACCTACGTTTGGGATCCGGCACTCGGCGTAGCCAAAGAAAACGGCAAAGTACTGATCACTTCCGGCGAGCTGGCCAAGTTCGGCGCGCCGACTTTCGATGCGTGGATCGTGCGCAAAGACTTCGCCGAGAAGCACCCGGAAATCGTCACCGCGTTCGCCAAGGTCACCCTCGACGCCTACGCCGATTACCGCAAAGACCCGAAAGCCTGGCTGGCCGATCAGTCCAACGTCGACAAACTGGTGAAACTCTCCGGCGCCAAGGCCAGCGACATTCCGCTGCTGTTGCAAGGCAACGTCTACCCGCTGGCGGCTGACCAGGTCGTCACCCTCGGCGCGCCGACCACCAAAGCCATCACCGACACCGCCGCGTTCCTCAAGGAGCAAGGCAAGGTCGAAGCCGTTCTGCCGGACTACGCGCCGTACGTCAGCGCCAAATACATCACCAACTGATCGGGAGTTAACCGCGATGGCCTTGCTACAGCTGGAGCGCATCAGCGCACAGTACCCGGGCAGCCCGACACCGGTGCTGGCGGATATTTCTCTGACCCTGGGGCCTCAGCAATTGCTGGTCGCCCTCGGCCCGTCCGGCAGTGGCAAGACTTCGCTGTTGAACCTGATTGCCGGTTTCGTTGAACCGAGTACCGGGCGCATCACCCTCGACGGCGTGCCGGTCAAAGGCCCGAGCGCCGAACGTGGCGTGGTGTTCCAGGACGACGCCTTGCTGCCTTGGCAGGACGTGCTGGCCAACGTTGCATTCGGTCTGGAACTGGCCGGCGTCGCCAAGGACAAACGCGAAAAGATTGCCCGCGAAATGCTCGCACTGGTTGATCTTTCCGGTTTCGAAAGCCGCCGGATCTGGCAACTTTCCGGTGGCCAGAAACAACGCGTCGGCCTCGCCCGCGCCCTCGCTGCTGACCCGCGTGTGTTGCTGATGGACGAGCCTTTCGGTGCCCTCGACGCGTTCACCCGCGAACAGATGCAGGAGCTGTTGCTGCAAGTCTGGCAACGCACCGCCAAGCCGGTTTTCCTGATTACCCACGACATTGAAGAAGCGGTGTTCCTCGCCACTGACCTGATTCTGCTCGCGCCGAATCCGGGGCAGATCGTTGAGCGTCTGCACCTGGATTTCGGTCGGCGCTACGCCGCCGGCGAGTCCGCACGCGCGATCAAATCCGATCCGCGTTTTATCGAAACCCGCGAACACGTGCTGAGCAAAGTGTTCTCGCAACGCAGCGCCGGGCAACGGCAGGAGCGCGCATGAGCAGTTACGACGTTTCCTCGGCTGCGGTAAAACCGGTCAGCGCATCGGTGGTGACTCCGGTGCGCCGCAGCCTCAGCACGCGCTGGATCAGTCTGCTGACCTTGTTTGCATTGTTAGCGATCTGGTGGGCGGTAACCGCCACCGGTTTGATTGAGCCGCTGTTCCTGCCGCCCCCGTCCGCCGTGCTGCAAAAGGGCTGGTTGCTGGCGACCACCGGCTACATGGATTCGACGTTGTGGCAGCACCTGGGCGCGAGCCTGAGCCGCATCGGTCTGGGTCTCGGTTTTGCGATTCTGACCGCCGTGCCGGTGGGCATTGCCATCGGTGCCAACCGCATCGCCCGTGGTGTACTCGATCCGTTGATCGAGTTCTACCGCCCGATTCCTCCGCTGGCTTATCTGCCGCTGATCGTGATCTGGTGCGGCATCGGCGAGTTGTCGAAAGTGCTGCTGATCTATCTGGCGATTTTCGCGCCGATCGCCATCGCTACGGCGACCGGTGTGCGCACGGTTGATCCGGCGAAATTGCGCGCAGCGCAGTCGCTGGGCGCAACGCGCGTGCAGCTGATTCGTCATGTGATTCTGCCGAGCGCCCTGCCGGACATTCTCACTGGCGTGCGCATTGGTCTGGGTGTCGGTTGGTCGACGCTGGTCGCGGCCGAATTGATCGCCGCCACCAGCGGCTTGGGTTTCATGGTGCAGTCAGCCGCGCAGTTCCTGGTCACTGATGTGGTGGTGCTGGGGATTCTGGTCATCGCCCTGATCGCCTTTGCCATGGAAATGGGCCTGCGTGCCCTGCAACGCAAACTGGTGCCGTGGCACGGCCAGGCCCACTAAAACACTTTTTTGAATCACCCCCTGTAGGAGCTGCCGAAGGCTGCGATCTTTTGATCTTGTTTTTAAAAAGATCAAGATCAAAAGATCGCAGCCTTCGGCAGCTCCTACAGGGAGGTGGTTATCCGCAATTGAAGAGAAAGACCATGAGCAGCCTCAACATCACCCCGTTAAGCTCAGCCCTCGGCGCGCAAATCAGTGGCGTCGACATCAGCCAGCCGCTGTCCCTGGAACACCGCGACGCCATTGAGCAGGCACTGCTCAAATACCAGGTTCTGTTCTTCCGCAACCAGCCGATCGAACCATCGCAACAGGCACGCTTTGCGGCGTACTTCGGCGACCTGCACATTCACCCGATCTACCCGAACGTGCCGGAACAGCCGGAAGTGCTGATCCTCGATACCGCCGTCACCGACGTGCGCGACAATGCGATCTGGCACACCGACGTAACCTTTCTGCCGACGCCGGCGATGGGCGCGGTACTCAGCGCGAAATTGCTGCCGGAGTTTGGTGGCGACACGCTGTGGGCCAGCGGGATTGCCGCGTATGAAGCGCTGTCGGCGCCGATGAAAGGTTTGCTCGAAGGGCTGACCGCCACGCACGATTTCACTCGCTCGTTTCCGCTGGAACGCTACGGCAATACGCCGCAAGCGCTGGCGCAATGGGAAGAAGCGCGGCGCAAGAACCCACCGTTGTCGCACCCGGTAATACGCACGCATCCGGTCAGTGGGCGGCGCTCGTTGTTCGTCAATGAAGGCTTCACGTCGAAAATCAATGAGTTGTCGGAAACCGAGAGCGAGGCGATTCTGAAGTTTCTGTTCGCCCATGCGACGCGACCGGAATTCACCATTCGCTGGCGCTGGCAGCAGGACGATATTGCGTTCTGGGACAACCGCGTGACCCAGCATTACGCAGTGGATGACTACCGGCCGGCGCGGCGAGTGATGCAGCGAGCGACGGTGTTGGGGGATGTGCCGTTTTTTCGCTGAGCCGTTTTTACAGCCAAAAGCCCCTCACCCTAACCCTCTCCCGGAGGGAGAGGGGACTGACCGAGGTGTCTGTACAAGCTACATCGACCTGAAATATCGGGTTGAACTCAAGCTTTGAAAGGCATGAAGATCGGCTCCCTTTCCCCCTCGCCCCCCTGGGGGAGAGGGCTGGGGTGAGGGGGTTGGATCTTGCTGATACAACCCAATCGTCATCACTCCGCCGTCGAAGGCTTCTCCCACAGGTTGATCCCGCCCTCTTGGGCAAAGCGGTCAATCTCCGCCAGTTCTTCAGCACTGAAGCTCAAATTCTTCAACGCGCCGACGTTCTCGATAATCTGCTCCGGCCGGCTCGCACCGATCAGTGCCGAGGTCACCCGGGGATCACGCAGCGTCCACGCCAGCGCCAGTTGCGCCAGGCTCTGACCACGACGCTTGGCGATCTCGTTCAGTGCGCGCACGTGAGCGATGTTGGCGTCGGACAAGTGCGAAGCCTGCAGCGAGCCACCGCCCGGACGATTGACCCGCGCATCCGCCGGCACGCCGTTGAGGTATTTGTCGGTGAGCAGACCTTGCGCCAGCGGCGTGAAAGCGATCACGCCGGTGCCGAGTTCTTCGGTGGTATCGAGCAGGTCTTTTTCCACCCAGCGATTGAGCAGGTTGTACGCCGGTTGGTGAATCAGTAACGGCACTTTCCACTCTTTCAACAGCGCGGCCATTTCGCGGGTTTTCACGCCGGAATACGACGAGATACCGATGTACAACGCCTTGCCCTGTTGCACGGCAGTGGCGAGGGCACTGGCGGTTTCTTCCAGCGGGGTGTCCGGGTCGAAGCGGTGCGAATAGAAGATATCCACATAGTCGAGACCGAGGCGTTGCAGGCTCTGGTCGAGGCTGGCCAGCACGTATTTGCGCGAGCCGCCGCCCTGACCGTAAGGGCCGGGCCACATGTCCCAACCGGCCTTGCTGGAGATGATCAGCTCGTCGCGATACTGCTTGAAATCTTCACGCAGCAAACGGCCGAAATTGATCTCGGCACTGCCGTACGGCGGGCCGTAGTTGTTGGCCAGGTCGAAGTGGTTGATGCCCAGATCGAACGCGGTACGCAACAACGCGCGCTGGGTGTCGATCGGCGTGCTGTCGCCGAAGTTGTGCCACAGCCCCAGCGACAGCGCCGGCAGCACCAGACCACTGCGCCCGACGCGGCGGTAAGGGATGGAGTCATAACGGTTTTCGGCAGCGGTGTAAGTCATCGAATCCTCTCTTGTCTGTCTTGAAATGGGTGTCGACTGCTTCGCGAGCAGGCTCGCTCCCACAGGTAAATGCATTCCAAATGTGGGAGCGAGCCTGCTCGCGAAGGTTTTTACACAAATCTGTTGTGGGGTCGGGCGAGGCCAAGATTCTGGCGCAACGTCCGGCCCTCATACTCTGTTCTAAACAACCCACGACGTTGCAGTTCCGGTACCACGCCGTTGGCGAAGTCTTCGAGGCCGCCTGGCAGATGCGGCACCAGCACGTTGAAACCGTCCGCCGCACCCTGCTCGAACCATTCCTGCAAACGATCAGCGATCTGCTGCGGCGTACCGACCAGGCTGTAATGCCCGCGCCCGCCAGCTATCTTGCGCCCCAGTTCGGCAAGGCTCAGGTTCTCCCGCCCCGCCAGCTCAGTGAGCAATTTCTGCCGGCTCTGCTGACCGCTTTCCGTCAACGGCAACTCCGGCAACGGCCCGTTCAGCGGGTACTTCGACAAATCGAAGTTGCCCAGCATACGCCCAAGCAAGGCGACGCCGACCTCGGGTTCGACTAATTGCTGAAACGTTTCACATTTTTCCTGCGCTTCGGCTTCGGTACGGCCGACCACGACAAAAACCCCCGGCATGATTTTCAGCGATTCGGCGCTGCGCCCGTATTTCGGCAAGCGCCCTTTGAGGTCGGCGTAGAACGCCTTCGCATTGGCCAGCGAAGTCTGCGCGGTGAACACCACCTCAGCCGTTTGCGCCGCCAACTCGCGGCCGATTTCGGAAGAGCCGGCCTGAACGATCACCGGCTGCCCCTGCGGCGAGCGCGCAACGTTCAGCGGACCTTTGACCCTGAAGTGTTCACCGACGTGATCCAGCACGTGCAACTTCGCAGGGTCGTAATACACCCCGCTCGCCTTGTCGCGCAAAAACGCATTGTCCTCCCAACTGTCCCAGAGCCCGGTGACCACCTGATGAAACTCGCGCGCACGACTGTAGCGTTCGGCATGGCCAATATGTTCGTCGCGGCCGAAATTCAGCGCCTCGGCAGCATTGTCCGAGGTCACCAGATTCCACCCCGCTCGCCCGCCCGACAAATGATCGAGCGAAGCGAATTTGCGCGCCACGTGATACGGCTCGTTGTAACTGGTGGTCGCCGTGGCTATCAGGCCGATGTGCTCGGTCACCGCACTCAGGGCCGAGAGCAACGTCAGCGGTTCAAAGTGATCGGAGCGCGCCATGCGGCTGGCGATGTTCTGGGTCGGCGCGGCGACGCTGTCAGCGACAAACAACGCATCGAATTTCGCCGCCTCGGCAATCTGCGCCAGCTGTTTGTAATGGGCGAAATCCAGACCCGCATCAGCCGGTACATCCGGATGGCGCCACGCCGCGACGTGGTGCCCGGTGGCCATGAGAAACGCGCCGAGTTTCAACTGTCTGCTCATCTCAGAAATCCTTGCGCAGTTGCACGCCGAAGTAGCGCTCGTCATCCCGTGGCACCGCGCGGTAGATGTAGTTGCCACCGCTGGCGAGTACCGGCGAGTAAGACTTGTCGGTGAGGTTCTTGCCCAGCAAGGCAACGCGCCAGCCATTGCTGTAATCGGCCAAGGCAATGCTGGCGTTCCAGATGCCGTACGCGCCCTGCTTGGTGTCGATGTTTTGGCTGATGTCGTACTGCACTTCGCTCTGCCAGCTGTAGTCGGTGCCCAGTTCGATATCCAGGCCGTTCTCCAGCGGGATCGTGTAGTCGGCGCGCACGTAGCTTTTCCAGTCCGGGCTGAACGGCAGCGGTTTGCCGTTGACGTTGCACGACGCCGCCGCACCGGCCGGGCAGGCGAATTCGTCGATGCGCGCGCGGGTGTAAGCGAGTGCACCGGACAGCTTCAATTGTTGGGTCGCTTGCAGGGCGTAATCGAGTTCGACGCCTTCGGTGCTGACGCTGCCGGCGTTGATCAACCGCGTCACCACTTGCCCGGCGACGGTGTCGAAAAAATTCGCCTGGTAGTTGTCGTACTCGCTGTGGAACACCGCGAGATTGGTGGTCAGGCGATTGTTCCAGGAAGTGGCTTTGATCCCCGCCTCCCAAGTGTTGGAGGTCTCCGGTTTCAGCGCTTCGGTGTCGCGCGGCTGCATGTTGAAAAACACGTTGTAGGCCGGGCCTTTGTAACCGCGCGAGTAGGTCAGGTAAGTGGTCACGGCATCGCTTAAGTCGTACTGCAAACCGAGGCGGCCAGACCAGCCATCTTCGTCGACGGAACCTGAGCTGCTGGTCGACGGCTGGATACCGCTGACGGTGGTCACCGAAGTCGAAACGCGACGGTGATCGTATTCGAGATCATCGTGGGTGTAGCGCAGGCCGGCAATGCCACGAAAGTCAGAGGTGAAGTTCAGCGTGCTCTCGCCAAACACGGCGTAACTGTCGCTGGTGGTGCTGTAGTTGGCGACGCCACGGTCGGTGCGCGTGGTCGTTGTCAGCGTGCGCTGATAGGTTTCTTCATCCTTGCCGTGCATGTAGAACAGGCCGCCAACGTATTCGAGGAATTCGCCCTTCGGCGAAGCCAGGCGCAGCTCTTGCGAGTATTGATCGAAGGCCAGATCGCCTTTGTCGGCCGTACCGGGGAACGCTGCCGTCACCGTGCCGAGGCGGTCGCCGTCCTGATACTGAGTGTTGTCCCAGCCACGCCACGCAGTGATCGACGTCAGAGTGTAATCGCCCAATTGCCAGTCGAGCTGACCGGACAAACCTTTGTTGACGTCCTCGACGTGAGTACGGGTGTCGGTGTTGATGTCACGGTTGTGGCTGGAGGCATAGGCCGGACTCAGCGCGTTGGCAAAGGCCGGGGTCAACGACTTGCTGACCACGCCGTTGGGGCCGTCGTCATGGGCCTGCATGTAGTCGGCGATCAGCGTGAAGGTGACGTCGTCATTCGGGGTGAATTCGAGTTTTCCGCGCACGCCGCGATGGTTGTAGCCGTTGACCTCCTGACCATTGTGCTGGTTGTCGACGTTGCCGTCGTAGCTGCCGAACAGCGTGCTGATCGAGCCTTTCAACGTCTCCGGAACCAGGCTGCCGCCGAGGCCGAAACGGGTGCGACTTTCGTTGCCGCTGTAGTACGACTGATCGATGTAACCGTGAGTCTCGGCGGTCGGCGCCTTACTGGTGATGTTGAGCACGCCGGCCGAGGCGTTCTTGCCGAACAGCGTGCCTTGCGGACCGCGCAAAACCTCGACGCGCTCCAGATCCAGCAGGTCCATGGTCGCCTGACCCGGACGCGCATACACCACGCCATCGATCACCGTGGCCACGGTTGGCTCGACGCCGGGGGAGGTGGAAATCGTGCCGACGCCACGTACGAATAACGAGGTGTCCTTGTTCGACGCACCGGTGCGGAAATTCAGCGACGGCACTTGCTGAACAATGCTCGCTACACCGTTGCGGTTATCGCGTTCAAGCTGCTCGCCGTCGATCACCGAAACCGCGACCGGCACCTTCTGCAGCGACTCTTCGCGGCGGGTCGCGGTGACGGTCACCGACTTCAGCGTTGGCTCTTGATCGCTACTCTCAGCGGCGAATGCGTTGGTCAACGGCAGCGCCGCCAGCCCTGTCAGTAACCAGCCAGCGGCGCGAATTGACCGCGCCAATGTGTGTGTCGCCCCAGCAATGTTGTGCATGCTTTGCCCGCTCCAAAATGGCCCTGATCCGCTGCCGTTCTGCGACGACAGCGCCTGCATCGGTGTCTTGGGCATTCGCTCGAGCGAGTAGCAGACAACGCGCTTTGTTAGCGCTAACATCGACAGTATTGGCAAGCCGCACATAGAGCGTCCAATACTGAAAAATTACTTTTATATGCGATTTTGTTTTTAACAAGGATCGACCCGTGAGCGAAGAAAAGCCCCGCAAGCGCCGTGGTGCCGGACGTGTGACCCTTAATGCCGTGGCGCGTGAGGCCGGGGTTTCGGCGATCACCGTGTCGCGTTATTTCAATCAGCCGGAGCAGGTTTCGCCCGAGCGCCGCGAGCGGATTGCGGCAGTGGTGGCCGAGTTGGGTTACGTACCGAATCTGGTGGCCGGCGGGCTGGCCTCGGCGCGGGGGAAAATCGTCGGCATGGTCATTCCGAACATCTCAGGGCCGATCTTCGCCAACACCATTCAAGGCTTCAGCGACACGCTCAGCCGTCATGGCTACCAGCTGTTGCTGGCGTCGAGTTACTTCAGCACCGAGCAGGAAGAAAACGCGGTGCGCGCGTTTCTCGGCTGGTCGCCAGCGGCGCTGGTGCTGACCAGTCACTTTCACAGTGCCGGTACCGAAAAGATGATCGCCGAAGCCGATGTGCCGGTGATCGAGACTTGGGATTACCAGCCGGATCGCGAGCCGATGCAGATCGGCTTTTCGCATTTCGACGTGGGCGTGACAGCGGCGAAGTATCTGCTGGGAAAAGGTTATCGACGTATCGCCTTCGTGCAGAACAGTGCTGCGGGCGACTTCAGTGCCTTGGAACGCCGCGACGGTTACGCGGCGACCTTACGAGAGTCCGGCCTGGCACCGTGGGTGTTCGCCCCTGACGCTGACCGCGCACCATTCGAGGCCGGCAAACAGGCGATGGACGCCTTGATGAACACCTCACCGCGCCCGGACGCAATCATCTTCGCCAACGACAACCTCGCCGCCGGCGGCCTGCTCGCCGGGCAACGCGCCGGTTTGAAAATCCCTGAAGACTGCGCCGTTCTCGGCTTCGGCGACTACCCGTTCGCCGAGATGCTCCTGCCCAGCCTGAGCACGATCAAACCACCGGCACTGGAGATTGGCGTACTGGCCGCGACACGCGTATTGGAAAGCCTTGGCGTGTTGCCGAGCGACGAGATACAACGCCTGAATCTGCTGCAATGCCAAGTTATCGAACGCGAAAGTACCTGATGAGTATGGCAGGGGCTGGATTGGCTATGCTCTAAAGGACACAGAGGTGGCCCTTTCGCGAGCAGGCTCGCTCCCACAGGGATTTCCTGTGTACATGAAATTTATGTCCAGCCGAGATCCATAGTGGGAGCGAGCCTGCTCGCGAAGGGGCTCTTCCCGGCACTGCACCTTCATCAGGCAGAACGCCCCATGCACACCGCCATCATCATTTTCTTCGGCCTGGTCCTGCTCGCCCTCATGCTCTACATCGGCGAACGCATCGGCTTCAGCCGTCAGACCATGGCCTACAGCTTCGCCGCCCTGTGGCTGGCGTTGACGGTGATTAATGGCGCGGTGGGGGTGGTGCATGCCGGCCAACCACTAGGTTCGGAAATAGCGATTGGCAGTGCAGTGTTCGGCGTGCCGATGGCGGCGATGGTGTTGTTCATGGTGCTGAGCGCCGAGTTGTAAATCGTCCCGGCGCCCAGCTGCCAATCAACGCACCAGATGCAGGAACTGCATGTGGCGTTCGTACTGGTCGAGGATGTCGTTGATGATCTGCTCTTTGGTGTAGCCGACCAGATCGTAGTCCTGACTGCCCTCGCTCAAATGCACTTCGGCGCGGTAATAGCGGCGGTTGTTGAGCTGCTTCGAACCCATCCCGCCACGCGCGAACGACGGCGTGAAGTAGCCGCGCATCTGCACCTGGTAGATGAACGGATGCGCATCACCGTGGCCGATTTCGAGGCTGACGCTGTCATTCGCCGGATCCGGCTGGGTGACCACGTTCAGGCCTTTCTCGACGAACACCGCCGTCACTTCTTCAATCGCCGGGCGCACCGTGGTGTCCATGAAGCGGTACACCTCGTCGCGCGACGGGAAATGCACAGCCTGACTCAAGCGCTGTCGCCAGCCACCCGTGCCGCGCCGCGAACCGGAGACCGGTGCCAGCGAATGCAACTGCGCGATCTGTTTCTGCGACTCCAAGTAGAACGCCTTGTGCAGGCCCCACATCATCAGCAACAGAATCAGCGAGAACGGCAACGAGGTCAGCACCACCGCCGATTTCAGCGCATCGATGCTGCCCGAGAACAACAGCGCACTGGTGATCAGTGCGGTCATCGCGCCCCAGAACACCCGCAGCCATTTCGGCCCGTCTTCGTCCGGATTGCCGCCCTTGGCCGACAGGGTCGAGAGCACAACGGTGCCGGAATCAGCAGAGGTGACGAAGAACACGAAGCTGATGAACACCGTCACGGCGATGACGGTTTTGCTCCACGGGTAGGTTTCCAGCAGCAGGTAAATGCTCATCGACGGGTTGTCGATGGCCGACATGCCGAGCGCGCTCATGCCGTGATTGAGCACCTGATCGATGGCGCTGTTGCCGAAGATCGACATCCACGCGAGGGTGAAACCGAGCGGAATCAGCAGCACGCCGAAGACGAATTCGCGGATGGTGCGGCCACGGGAAATCCGTGCGATGAACAGGCCCACGAACGGCGACCATGCAATCCACCAGGCCCAGTAGAACACCGTCCAGCCGCCGAGCCAGTCGCTCGGTTTGTCGTAGGCGTAGAGGTCGAAACTCTTCATCGGCAAAGCGCCGAGGTAGTCACCGATGTTCTGGATCAACGTGTTGAGCAGGTGCTGCGTCGGCCCGGCGAACAACACGAACAGCAGCAGCGCACAGGCCAGCAGCATGTTGATGTCGGACATCACCCGCACGCCTTTATCGACGCCGGAGACCGCAACAATGATCGCCGCGCCCATCATCAGCGTGATCAAGCCGACCTGAATCCACTGGGTGTGCGCGATGCCGAACAGGTAGTCGAGGCCGGAGTTGAGGTGCAGCACACCAAAACCCATGTCGGCACCGAGACCGAACACCGTGGCGATAATGCCGAAACCATCGACTGCGTAACCGATCGGACCGTTGATGCGTTTGCCGATCAGCGGATACAGCGCCGAACGCAGAGCCAGCGGCAGGTTGTGGCGGTAAGCGAAATAGGCCAGCGCCATGCCGACGAAGGCGAACACGCCCCAGCCATGCAGGCCCCAGTGCAGAAACAGAATCTGCATCGCCTGGCGCGCCGCATCCGCCGTGCCCGCCTCGCCTTGTGGCGGCTGGAGCATGTGGGTCAGCGGTTCGGATACGCAGAAGAAAAACAGCGTGATGCTGATCCCGGCGGCGAACAGCATGCCGGCCCAGGACAGGTAACTGAATTCGGGTTCGTCGTGGTCGGCACCGAGTTTTATCTTGCCGTAGCCGGATAAGGCGGTGACCACCACGAAGACCAGATACAGGGTCATCGCGAGCATGTAGTACCAGCCGACCGTGTTGGCCGCCCAGTTTTGCGCTTCCAGCAGCCAGGCGCCGGCCTGTTCAGGCATGGCGATAACAACCAGACCGAAGAGCAGAATGACCGTCGCGGCGAAGTAGAACACCGGCGGATTCATGCGCACCAGACCGCTGGCGGGGGTAGACGATGCACTCATGAAACGTGCACCTCGAGGGGTTGAAACGTGGCTGAAATGATCGGACTCAGCAAAGGCAAGCCTCCTGTTGTGAGCGGGCAGCGAACCACCGGTTTAACTTGAATGAACGTTCAAGTTAAACATGGATAGGGTGGTAAGGACTAATCGCAGGGCTGGGCGGTAGTTTTCCTACAGTAGCCCAAGGAGGGGTATGACGCGGGTTTGCAGCGATTCGTTCAACAGCAACATGGCGTTATGCCCATCCTGTAGGAGCTGCCGAAGGCTGCGATCTTTTGATGTGGTTTTTGTAGATCAAAAGATCGCAGCCTGCGGCAGCTCCTACATGGGATCCTACTTCTGCGTGCCGTCATCATGCTGCAAGTTGGCCTGGGTCAGATTGCACCCGGCCGGCACACTGCGCGTCAGCCACACATTGCCGCCAATGGTCGATCCTTTGCCGATGGTGATCCGCCCGAGAATCGTCGCCCCGGCATAAATCACCACATCATCCTCAACGATCGGATGGCGCGGATGGCCCTTCTGCAACTGGCCGTCTTCGTCCGCCGGGAAGCGCTTCGCTCCCAGCGTCACGGCCTGATAAATCCGCACGCGCTCCCCAATGATCGCGGTCTCGCCGATCACCACGCCCGTGCCGTGATCGATAAAGAAGCTGCGGCCGATCTGCGCCCCCGGATGGATATCGATGCCAGTCGCCGAGTGGGCGATTTCCGCGCTGATTCGCGCCAGCAACGGCAGCCCGGCGCGATACAAATGGTGCGCCAGACGATGGTGAATCACTGCCAGAATCCCTGGGTAGCAAAGCAGCACTTCATCGACACTGCGCGCCGCCGGGTCACCGTGATAAGCGGCCAGCACATCGGTGTCGAGCAGAGTGCGCAAGCCCGGTAAGGCCAAGGCGAAATCCTGGACGATCTGAATCGCGCGGGCCTCGACTTCGCTATCGGCTTGCGCGCTGTGGCGGGCGACATAACGCAGCTCCAGGCGGGTTTGTGCCAGCAAGGCATTCAGCGCGACATCAAGGGTGTGGCCGACGTAGAAATCTTCACTCTCTTCGCGCAGATCCACCGGCCCCAGACGCATCGGGAACAATGCGCCACACAGCGCTTCGAGAATCTCCGCCATCGCCGCCCGCGACGGCAACTCGCGACCACCCTGCTCGCCGGACGCCCGGCCGTTCTGTGCCCGCCATTGATCCCGCGCGCTGCGCAGTTGACTGACGATGGTCTGCAATTGCCAATGGCTGGAACGCTCGCTCACGGTAAAGACTCCTCACGGGCGGCCGGACTGTCTGGCCGCGTCAACGGCGCCTACTTTACGGCATGCTCGCGAGGGCGAATTAAGAACCGATAGTGCTGGGCCCAGTTCATTTGGCTATAAGCGATTCGCGGTTGCCCGGGTAAAAGCGCATGCCTATAGTCCTTTCATCTTCCTCCGCCAGAACGGAACCATGTCTAAACAACCGATCAAACAACAGCTGGATCGCTTTGACCGTCTCGACCTGCTCGGTCATCCGACGCCTTTGGAAAAACTCGAGCGCCTGTCCTCTTGGCTCGGCCGCGAGGTGTACATCAAGCGTGATGACCTGACGCCGCTGGCCATGGGTGGCAACAAGTTGCGCAAGCTCGAATACCTCGCCGCCGACGCTATCGCGCAGGGCGCCGACACGCTGATCACCGCCGGTGCGCTGCAATCGAACCACGTTCGCCAAACCGCTGCACTCGCCGCCAAACTTGGCCTCGGCTGCGTGGCGCTGCTGGAAAACCCGCTGGGCACCGATGACAGCAATTACACCGGCAATGGCAACCGCCTGCTGCTGGATCTGTTCGACACCAAGGTCGAACTGGTCGACAACCTCGACAATGCTGACGAACAACTCGCGGCCCTTGCCGTGCGTTTGCGCAGCAATGGCAAGAAACCGTACCTGGTGCCGATTGGCGGCTCGAATGCGCTCGGTGCATTGGGTTACGTACGCGCAGGGCTGGAATTGGCCGAGCAGATCAAGGACACCGGAATCGATTTCGCTGCAGTGGTATTGGCCTCGGGCAGCGCCGGAACTCACAGCGGTCTGGCATTGGCGTTGAGCGAAGTATTGCCAGAATTGCCGGTGATTGGCGTGACCGTTTCGCGCAGTGAAGAAGACCAGCGGCCGAAGGTGCAGGGGCTGGCCGAGCGTACGGCGGACCTGCTCGGCGTCGAGCTGCCGGCGAGTTTCAAGGTTGAGTTGTGGGACGAATACTTTGGCCCGCGTTATGGCGAACCGAATGCCGGGACGTTGGCGGCGGTGAAGCTGTTGGCGAGTCAGGAAGCGGTGTTGCTGGATCCGGTGTACACCGGCAAGGCGATGGCGGGGTTGCTGGATGGGATAGGCCGACAGCGTTTTGATGAAGGGCCGATCATCTTTTTGCACACTGGCGGCGCGCCGGCGTTGTTTGCCTACAGGGATTTTCTGTAAGAGCAAGATCAAAAGATCGCAGCCTGCGGCAGCTCCTACAGGTGATCCCGTGTAGGAGTTGCCGCAGGCTGCGATCATTTTCCAGAGATAACGCATATTCCAATAAAGAATAACATTTCAAATATTTAGTATTTTCAAGTCTAACGCAGTCATCATATAGTCTCGCCGCAGGCGAATTTCGCGCAAGACGCATAAGCTGCTTTAGGGCACGATAACGCAGTCGCGCGAATAACAAATTCGCCAACTTTCCTTCAGCGTCTTCCATAAGAAAACACAGGGGCTCGTCATGAATTTTTCCGCACTACGTCGCAATCTGCTGGTTGGTTCGCTGGGCTTGGCGCTGAGCGCCGGCCTGATCGGCCAGGCAGTGGCCGGTGAGCAGCTGCAACAGATCAAGGACAAAGGCGTTCTCAACGTCGGCCTGGAAGGCACTTACCCACCGTTCAGCTTCGTCGATGCCGACGGCAAACTGTCTGGCTTCGAAGTCGAGCTCTCCGAAGCGCTGGCGCAAAAACTCGGCGTCAAAGCCAAGATCCAGCCAACCAAGTGGGACGGTATTCTGGCCGCGCTGGAATCCAAGCGCCTCGACGTCGTGGTCAACCAGGTAACGATCTCCGACGAGCGCAAGAAGAAGTATGACTTCTCTGAGCCTTACACCGTTTCCGGGATACAGGCATTGGTGCTGAAGAGCAAAGAAGCCGCACTGAACATCAAGACCGCTGCTGACCTGTCCGGCAAGAAAGTCGGTGTAGGCCTGGGCACCAACTACGAGCAATGGGTCCGCGCCAACGTGCCGGGCGCCGATGTGCGCACCTACGATGATGATCCGACCAAGTTCGCCGACCTCAACAACGGCCGTACCGACGCCATCCTGATCGACCGTCTGGCCGCACTTGAATACGCCAAGAAAGCCCCGAAAACCGTCGCCGCCGGTGAAGCTTTCTCGCGTCAGGAATCCGGTATCGCCGTGCGTAAAGGCGAGCCTGAGCTGCTGAAAGCGCTGAACAAAGCCCTCGAAGAGCTGCGGGCCGACGGCACCCTTGAGAAGCTGTCGACCAAGTACTTCAACGCTGACGTCACTAAATAATGGAAGAAGCTTTCCAACTCGCACTGGACTCCGCGCCCTTCCTGCTCAAGGGCGCGTATTACACGGTAGTCCTCAGCCTCGGCGGCATGTTCTTCGGCTTGCTGCTGGGTTTCGGCCTGGCGCTGATGCGCCTGTCGCGCTTCAAATCGGTGAGCTGGCTGGCGCGCATCTACGTGTCGTTCTTTCGCGGCACGCCGTTGCTGGTGCAACTGTTCGTGATCTATTACGGCTTGCCGCAATTGGGTCTCGAACTGGATCCGTTGCCAGCGGCGCTGATCGGCTTCTCGCTGAACATGGCCGCTTACGCCTGTGAAATTCTGCGCGCCGCGATCGGTTCGATCGAGCGTGGTCAGTGGGAAGCCGCTGCGAGCATCGGCATGACCCGCGCGCAAACCCTGCGCCGGGCCATCCTGCCGCAAGCGATGCGCACGGCGTTGCCGCCGCTGGGCAACAGCTTCATTTCACTGGTCAAGGACACGGCACTGGCCGCCACCATTCAGGTGCCGGAGCTGTTCCGCCAGGCGCAACTGATTACCGCCCGGACTTTCGAAGTCTTCACCATGTATCTTGCCGCCGCGCTGATCTACTGGATTCTGGCCACGGTGCTTTCGCACTTCCAGAACAAGTTGGAAGAGCGGGTCAATCGGCACGACCAGGAGTCCTGACGCGATGATTGTCGTGGAAAAACTGACCAAGCAATTCAAGGGTCAGGTCGTGCTCAACGGCATCGACCTCGAGGTCAAGGAAGGCGAAGTCGTCGCGATCATCGGCCCCAGCGGCTCGGGGAAAACGACGTTTCTGCGCTGCCTGAATTTCCTTGAACAACCCACCAGCGGCCGGATCAAGGTCGGCGATATCGAGATCGATACCAGCCGCCCGCTGAACCAGCAGCAAGCGCTGGTGCGCAATCTGCGCCAGCACGTTGGCTTCGTGTTCCAGAACTTCAACCTGTTCCCGCATCGCACCGCTTTGGAAAACGTCATCGAAGGCCCGATCGTGGTCAAGAAGATGCCGCGCGACTCAGCCATTGCCCTGGGCAAAAAGCTCATGGCCAAGGTCGGTCTCGCCGGCAAGGAAGACGCTTATCCACGTCGCCTCTCCGGCGGTCAGCAACAGCGCGTGGCGATTGCCCGGGCGCTGGCGATGGAACCGGAAGTGATCCTGTTCGACGAACCGACTTCGGCCCTCGATCCGGAACTGGTCGGCGAAGTGCTGGCGACCATTCGTGGCCTCGCCGAAGAGAAACGCACCATGGTCATCGTCACCCACGAAATGGGCTTTGCCCGCGACGTGGCCAACCGCGTGGTGTTTTTCGACAAGGGCGTGATCGTCGAACAAGGCGAAGCGAAAGCGTTGTTTGCCAATCCAAAAGAAGAACGCACTAAACAGTTTCTCAGCAAGTTCCTCAATCACGCCTGAGAATCCAGATGTATCAAACGGCAACTTCCATGGATGGAAGTTACGTTATCCCGCCTGAACAACCTGTTTCAACAGACACTAATCAAACACGTTCTATTTAGAACACATATATGTTCTGCAACAGATAATCCGCGCTAAAAATATGTCAATCATTTAAAGATAGGGTTCTCGTAGCGACTTATCAAAACCGCTGAAAACCACTGAGATTCGTGGCTCAATTCGCCAAAAGACCTAGGCATAAGGCCTCAACAGCGTAGGACACTTCTGATTAGCACGTAATTCACGGATTAACTAAGCACATCTATTGACACCCCTTCCCGTACACTCTTATCTAGTCGCCAACCGGCGCCACTTAGTTTAATCAATGCACATTCAACCTTGATCAAAGTTCTCGGCTGTATTGCCACTTGATTCACGCCTTTGTTCTTCAGAAACGGACTTCGTTGCAAGCTTCAAGGAGAGAAATCGATGACTCACACTTCGCACACCCCCGAGCTGGCAGCGCCAATCCTGGCGCCCGCGCAAAAAGCCGGCATCAATCTGGCTGCTGCTGCCCATCTGTCGGTCGACGTGGCGCCCTATCCCGAGATGGATTGCGGGGACCTGATCGAACTGTTCTGGAACAAATGTTATGTCGCCTCGAAGGTCCTGACCGTCGAGGATGTCGGCGCCCCGGTCAGCCTGCGGGTGCCGGAGAGTTTCATCGCCAACGGCACGGCACGTATCCACTACCGGGTCATGCAGGTAGGCCAGGGTCAGGCGCTGTCGGCGGCGACCCGGGTGCAAGTCAAACTCGATTGTCCCGGAGGCCTGCCATCGGCACTGTGCAGCGATGAAAACCAGCAACTGCAAGCCGTCACGATCCCCGACACCATCCGCCGTCAGGGGGTTAATCCGAACCAGATCAAACGCGGCGTACCGCTGACCATCGAGCCTTATGTGAACATGGCCGAGGACGATGAAATCACCTTGCGCTGGGGCGATGTGCGCATGGATCTGCCGGCAGTCACGGCGGCCGATGTTGGGCGGGCGATTCAGGTCTGGGTGCCGCCGGCGGTGATTGTCGAAGCGGGCGAAGATCTGCGGTTGGACGTGACCTATTGCGTGATTGATCGGGTCGGCAATAACTCACGCTGGGCACCGCCGAGGACGCTGAAGATTGGTTGTGCGAATCCTTATCTGAAAGTGCCGCTGAGGCCGGAGCTCAAGGCGGCCGAATCCCGCAAATATTGACTTCACTCCCCTGTGGCGAGGGGATTTATCCCCGCTCGGCTGCGAAGCAGTCGTAAACCCATAACACGCGGTGTATCTGATGCACCGCGTTACCTGATTTTGGGGCCGCTTCGCAGCCCAACGGGGATAAATCCCCTCACCACAGGGATCGCATTGGCGCTTACAAATATTGTTAACCAACCCGACCATCACCCCTTCTATGCATATTCCTAAAAGTTAGTTTATTTAATATTTATACGCGCTTAGGGTATATGAACCGGACCACCGGACATTCTTTCGTTCACCGCACTTTTGCGGCGTTTTTCATGAGATGTGAGGTAGGTAGTATGGTCCGGAACACAATCACCCCAGTGCAAATCGCCAGGGCATTGCGTGCAGCCAAGGAGCGGCACTGATGTCCAGTCTGGCAGACGCAAACGTCCAGTCTGATCTGGACATCGCCCCGTTGTTGTTGCCCGCGCAGGTCTTGCGCAACGACGCCCAAGCCATCAAGGCCGCGCATGATCTGGCGCAAGTCGCCCGTGTGCAGGCGGCCAAGCGTGACCGTCAGCGCAAGTTGCCGTGGTCGGAAATCGAACAGTTCACTCGCAGCGGTTTAGGCAGCATTGCCATCCCGCGTGAATACGGTGGCCCGCAGGTTTCGTTCGTCACCCTGGCCGAAGTGTTCGCGATCATCTCCGCCGCCGATCCGGCGCTGGGACAGATTCCGCAGAACCAGTTCGGCATCATCAATCTGGTGCTTGGCAGTGCGACCCAAGAGCAGAAAAAACAGTTGTTCCAGAGTGTTCTGGAAGGCTGGCGTATCGGCAATGCCGGCCCTGAGCGTGGCACTAAAAACACCCTGGAATTGAAAGCGCGGATCACCGCCGACGGTGACGATTATGTGATCAATGGCCAGAAGTTCTATTCCACCGGCGCGCTGTTCGCGCACTGGGTGGCGGTGAAAGCGCTCAACGATGACGGCAAGCAAGTGCTGGCCTTCGTCCGTCGCGGCACGCCGGGTTTGCGCATCGTTGATGACTGGTCGGGCTTCGGCCAGCGCACCACCGCCAGCGGCACGATCCTGCTCAACAATGTACGCGTCGAGTCGAGCCTGGTGGTCGACAACTGGAAGATCAACGACATCCCCAACACCCAAGGCGCGGTGTCGCAGTTGATTCAAGCTGCGATCGACGCCGGCATTGCCCGTGGCGCCATCGACGACGCCATCGAGTTCGTAAAAACCCGCGCGCGGCCGTGGATCGACGCCAAGGTCGAACGGGCCAGCGATGACCTCTACGTGATCGCCGATATCGGCAAACTGAAAATCGAACTGCACGCCGCCGAAGCGCTGCTGCGCAAGGCCGGCAAAGTGCTTGATCAAGTACACGCCGCGCCGCTCACCGCCGAATCCGCCGCCCGCGCATCGATTGCCGTGGCCGAAGCGAAAGTGCTGACTACCGAGATATCTCTGCTCGCCAGCGAAAAACTGTTCGAACTGGCCGGCAGCCGCGCCACCCTCGCCGAATTCAACCTCGACCGCCACTGGCGCAACGCCCGCGTGCACACGCTGCACGACCCGGTGCGCTGGAAATATCACGCGGTCGGCGCGTATCGCCTCAACGGCACTTTGCCTGCCCGCCATTCCTGGATCTGAGACGACCAGACATCTGGAGAAACCCCTATGACGATTTCCCATCACGTCGCGGTCATCACCAGCGATGAGCAAGCCCTGATCGTCGCCAGCGACCTGGCGGAAGATTTCAAACGCGACAGCGCCGTGCGCGACCGTGAACGTCGCCTGCCACTGCCGGAACTCGACGTGTTCTCTCGTTCCGGCCTGTGGGGCATCAGTGTGCCGAAGGAATACGGCGGCGCCGGCGTGTCCAACGTAACCCTGGCGAAAGTCATCGCCCTGATCGCTCAGGCCGACGGCTCGCTCGGGCAGATTCCGCAGAACCATTTTTACGCACTGGAAGTGCTGCGCGTAAACGGCAGCCATGCGCAAAAACAACGGCTGTACGCCGAAGTACTCGCCGGCCAACGCTTCGGCAATGCCCTTGCGGAACTGGGCACGAAAACCGCGCACGACCGCGTCACCAGCCTCAAACGCGACGGTGACGGCTACCGCATCAACGGTCGCAAGTTTTATGCGACCGGTGCGATTTATGCGCAGCGCATTCCGACCTCGGTCGTCGATGAAAACGGCGTGCAGCAACTGGCCTTCGTCCCGCGTGACGCCAAAGGTCTGACCGTGATCGATGACTGGAGTGGTTTCGGTCAACGCACCACCGGCAGCGGCTCCGTGGTGTTCGAAGACGTCTACGTTGCCGCAGAAGATGTACTGCCTTTTCAAAGTGCGTTTGAGCGTCCGACCACCGTCGGCCCATTGGCACAGATCCTTCACGCCGCCATCGACACCGGTATTGCTCGCGCCGCTTATGAAGACGCGCTGCATTTTGTGCGCAGCAAAACCCGTCCTTGGATCGATTCCGGCAACGACAAAGCCACCGAAGACCCGCTGACGCTGAAGAGCTTCGGCCACTTGAGCATTCGCCTGCACGCCACGGAGGCCTTGCTTGAACGTGCCGGCGAATTCCTTGACGCCGCGCATACCGAGACCAACGCCGAAACCGTTGCCGCCGCGTCAATTGCGGTCGCCGAAGCACGCGCGATCAGCACCGAAATTTCCCTCGCTGCGGGCAGCACACTGTTCGAACTCGCCGGCAGCCAGGCTACGCTGATCGAGCACGGCCTCGACCGCCACTGGCGCAACGCCCGCGTGCACACTCTGCACGACCCGGTGCGCTGGAAATATCACGCGGTGGGTAACTACTACCTCAACGATGAAAATCCGCCGTTGCGGGGGACCATCTGATGAGCGCTACGAAAAAGAAGATCCTGCTCAACGCGTTCAACATGAACTGCATCGGCCATATCAACCATGGCTTGTGGACACATCCGCGCGATACCTCGACCCGCTACAACACGATTGAATACTGGACCGAACTGGCACAGTTGCTCGAGCGTGGGCTGTTCGACGGATTGTTCATCGCCGACATCGTCGGCGTGTACGACGTCTACCAGAACTCGGTCGATGTGCCGCTGAAAGAGTCGATCCAGTTGCCAGTCAATGATCCATTGCTGCTGGTTTCGGCCATGGCTGCGGTAACCAAGAACCTTGGCTTCGGCCTCACCGCCAACCTCACCTACGAGCCGCCGTATCTGTTCGCCCGCCGCATGTCCACGCTCGATCATCTGAGTCGCGGCCGCGTGGGCTGGAACATCGTCACCGGTTATCTCGACAGCGCCGCGAAAGCCATGGGCCTGAGCGAGCAAGTCGAACATGACCGTCGCTACGATCAGGCCGATGAGTACCTGCAAGTGCTCTACAAACTCTGGGAGGGCAGTTGGGAAAACGGCGCGGTGCTCAATGACCGCGAGCAACGCATCTATGCGCAGCCGGAAAAAGTGCACAAGGTCGAGCACAAGGGCGAGTTCTATCAGGTCCAGGGTTATCACCTCTGCGAGCCGTCGCCGCAGCGTACGCCAGTGCTGTTTCAGGCCGGCAGTTCCGATCGCGGTTTGCTCTTCGCCGGGCGTCACGCCGAATGCGTGTTCATCAGCGGCCAGAACAAGCCATCGACCAAGCTTCAGGTCGACAAAGTGCGCGCAAGCGCTGTTGAAGCGGGGCGCAATCCTGAGGACATCAAGGTGTTCATGGGCCTTAACGTGATTGTCGGCGCGACTGAAGAAGCCGCGTGGGCCAAGCACGCCGAGTATCTCAGCTACGCCAGCGCCGAGGCCGGCGTCGCACATTTCTCGGCGTCGACCGGTATCGACTTCTCCCAATACGAAATCGACGAACCGATCCAGTACGTGAAGAGCAACGCGATTCAATCGGCGACCAAGAACTTGCAGAACAACGACTGGACCCGGCGCAAATTGCTCGACCAGCATGCTCTCGGTGGCCGCTATATCACCGTGGTCGGTTCGCCTGAACAAGTGGCAGATGAGCTGGAATCGTGGATCGCCGAAACCGGTCTCGATGGTTTCAACCTGACCCGCATTGTTACGCCAGAGAGCTATGTCGATTTCATTGAACTGGTGATTCCGGAGTTGCAGCGACGGGGGTCGTACAAGACCGCGTACGACAACGGCAGCCTGCGGGAGAAGCTGTTTCACGGTGAGGCGCAGCTGCCCGAGCAACACACCGGATCCTCATTCCGCCGCTAAAAGCTTCGCGAGCAAGCCCGCTCCCACAGGGGTACGCATTCCAAAATGTGGGAGCGGGCTTGCTCGCGAAGAGGCCCGACCAGACACCACAAATTTATGCACTGACTGGAAAACCACTATGACCCAGAAACTCCTGTCCCACCCAGTCAAAGCACTGGCCCTGGCCTTCGGCCTGTTCAGCTCGGCGATCTTCGCCGCTGACGCCCCACTGAAAATCGGCACCACCGCCGCCTTCGCCATCCCTCTGGAAGCCGCCGTCGAAGAAGCCTCCAAGCAGGGCCTGAAAGTCGAGCTGGTGGAGTTCACCGACTGGATCGCGCCGAACGTCAGCCTCGCCGCCGGCGACATCGACGTGAACTACTTCCAGCACATCCCGTTCCTCGAAAACGCCAAGGCTGCCGCCGGTTTTGACCTGGTGCCGTTCGCGCCGGGGATCATCAATAACGTCGGCCTCTACTCGAAAAAATACAAAAGCTTCGATGAGCTGCCAAAGGGCGCCAGCGTCGCTATCGCCAACGATCCGATCAACAGCGGTCGCGGTCTGCAATTGCTCGCCAAGGCTGGTTTGATCACGCTGAAACCGGGCGTCGGTTACAAGGCCACCGAAGACGACATCGTCGCCAACCCGAAGAAAATCAAAATCCTTCAAGTCGAGGCCGTGCAACTGGTGCGCGCCTATGACGACGCCGATCTGGTCCAGGGTTATCCGGCCTACATTCGTCTGGCGAAGACCTTCGATGCCGGTTCCGCGCTGCTGTTCGACGGTCTCGACCACAAGGAATACGTGATCCAGTTCGTCATCCAGCCGAAGAGCAAAACCGACCCCCGCCTGATCAAATTCGTCGACATCTACCAGCATTCACCAGTCGTTCGCGCAGCGCTGGATAAGGCCCACGGCAAGCTGTATCAAGCCGGTTGGGAAAGCTGAGCATGACAGCCGCGATCCAACGGCGACTGGAAATTCCAGAGCCACACAATGCTGAAAAAACCGAGCTGCATCCCGAGTTGAATCGCGCCCACGTACGCTTTATCGGCCTGGGCAAAACCTACAACGGCCGACAAGGCCCGGTCGCTGCGCTGCAAGACATCGATCTGGCGATTTCGCGCGGTGAAGTGTTCGGCATCATTGGTCGCAGCGGTGCCGGCAAGTCGTCGCTGATCCGCACGATCAATCGTCTGGAACAGCCGACTTCGGGGCGCGTGCTGATCGATCAGATCGACATCGGCGAGTTCGATGAAGACCGTCTCGTAGCGCTGCGCCGACGGATCGGCATGATCTTCCAGCACTTCAATCTGATGTCGGCGAAAACCGTTTGGCAGAACGTCGAACTGCCGCTGAAAGTCGCGGGCGTGCCGAAAGAGCAACGCGAGAAAAAAGTTCGCGAACTGCTCGAACTGGTCGGTCTGCAAGAAAAGCACAAAGCCTATCCGGCGCAGCTTTCCGGTGGGCAGAAACAGCGCGTCGGCATCGCCCGCGCGCTGGTGCATGACCCGGACATTCTGCTCTGTGACGAAGCGACTTCGGCGCTCGATCCGGAGACCACCCAGTCGATCCTCGGCCTGCTGTGCGAGATCAACAAACGCCTGGGCCTGACCATCGTGCTGATCACTCACGAAATGGCGGTAATCCGCGAGATCTGCGACCGCGTGGTGGTGTTGGAGCATGGCCGCGTTGTCGAGCAAGGCCCGGTCTGGGAAGTGTTCGGCAACCCACAACACGAGGTCAGCCAGACCTTGCTCGCACCGTTGCAACACGCCTTGCCGGACGAATTGCAGCGCCGTTTGCAGCCCCAGTCGCCCTCCGCCGACGCCGCTGTGGTGCTGCGTTTGCAGTTCACCGGCAGTGCCAGTGATGAACCGGATCTGGCGGCGCTTTTTACTGCGCTCGGTGGCCGGGTGAAGTTGCTGCAGGGCGGCGTGGAACGGATTCAGGGGCATGCGCTGGGGCAACTGCTGTTAGCCGTCAGCGGCTCATCGTTTGGCGCCGAGCAATTGCGTGAGCGCGCCGCGCCGTGGGCACAACGGGTGGAGGTCGTCGGATATGTGGTTTGATCGCTTGCTGCAAGGCTTTATCGACACGTTCCTGATGGTCGGTGTGTCGTCGTTGATTGCGCTGCTGGTGGGGATTCCCATGGCGGTGATTCTGGTCACCAGCGACAAGGGCGGGATCTACGAAGCGCCGCTGTTGAACCGCGCGTTGGGCGCGTTCGTGAACCTGTTTCGCTCGATCCCGTTTCTGATTCTGATGGTCGCGCTGATTCCGTTTACCCGATTGATTGTCGGCACCACGTACGGTGTCTGGGCCGCCGTGGTACCGCTGACCATTGCCGCTACGCCGTTCTTTGCGCGGATTGCCGAAGTGAGTTTGCGTGAGGTCGATCATGGTTTGATCGAGGCGGCGCAGGCAATGGGTTGCCGACGTTGGCACATTGTCTGGCATGTGCTGTTGCCGGAGGCGCTGCCGGGGATTGTCGGCGGGTTCACGATTACCCTGGTGACGATGATCAACTCTTCGGCGATGGCTGGGGCGATTGGTGCTGGCGGCTTGGGGGATATCGCTTATCGCTACGGGTATCAGCGTTTTGATAGCCAGATCATGCTAACGGTGATTGTGTTGCTGGTGGCGTTGGTAGCGGTGATTCAGCTGGGTGGGGATCGCTTGGCGCGGGGGTTGAACAAGCGCTGAGGCAAGAGCAAAAGATCGCAGCCTGCGGCAGCTCCTACATTGGCATGTGTACTCTCTGTAGGAGCTGCCGCAGGCTGCGATCTTTTCGCTTATAGTCAGCGCATCTCCCCTTGAACACGCAACTGACCATGAAGCAGACCCCCACCGACCTCGACCAGATCACTGCCACCACCCTCGGCCACTACAACTCGGTGGCCGAGGACTTCCGCGAAGGCACCCGCGATCACGATGTCAGCCAGAACATCGATGCATTGCTGCGGCATATTCAGGGCGCGGCGCCGTTCACGATCCTGGATTTCGGTTGCGGGCCGGGCCGGGATTTGCAGACGTTTACCCGTATGGGTCACGTTGCGGTCGGCCTGGATGGTTCGCAGGAATTTGCGCGGATGGCGCGCGAGGACAGCGGCTGCGAGGTGTTGCAGCAGGATTTTCTCAAGCTTGAGCTGCCGGTTGAACGCTTCGACGGGATTTTTGCCAACGCGGTGCTGTTTCACGTGCCGTTGCAGGAGTTACCGAGGGTACTCAAGCAATTGCATGGCGCGTTGAAGCCTGGTGGGGTGTTGTTCAGTTCGAATCCGCGTGGGGATAACCGTGAGGGCTGGAACGGGCCGCGCTATGGCTCTTATCACGATCTGGAGGCCTGGCGCGGATTGCTGACGGCGGCGGGGTTTGTCGAGCTGGAGCATTATTTCCGGCCGGCGGGGCTGCCGCGAGAGCAGCAGCCCTGGTTGGCCAGTGTCTGGCGGCGTGTGGGTTGAAGATCAAAAGATCGCAGCCTGCGGCAGCTCCTACATGGGGTGATAGGTAGGAGCTGCCGCAGGCTGCGATCTTTTGCTTTTGCCTTAGGCGGCGTCTTTTTTCGGTTCGCGAATCTTGTACCAGGCCACATACAGCGCCGGCAGGAACAGCAGCGTCAGCAATGTCGCGATCACGATCCCGCCAATCATCGCGTAGGCCATCGGCCCCCAGAACACCTCCCGGGCAATCGGGATCATGCCCATGCTCGCCGCCGCTGCGGTCAGCAAGATCGGTCGGCGGCGGTGTTCGGTCGCCTCGACCACTGCATCCCACGGCGCATAACCCTTCTTCTCGTATTCATCGATCTGCGTCACGAGAATCACCGAGTTGCGGATGATGATGCCGATCAGCGCGAGAATCCCCAGAATCGCCACGAAACCCATCGCCGTGCCGGTCGGCACCAGCGCCAGGACCACGCCGATCAGACCCAGCGGCGCCACGCTCGCCACCAGGAACATCTTCTGCACGCTGTGCAACTGGATCATCAGGAAGGTCGCCATCAGGAACAGCATCAACGGCAGAACCTTGGCAATCGGCCCTTGGGCCTTGCCGCTTTCCTCGACGGTACCGCCGGTGGCGACTTTGTAACCCACCGGCAGTTTTTCGGCAAAAGCGTCGATGGAAGGCTTGAGGATCTTCACCAGGTCGGTGGGCTGGATCTCGTCGCGCACCGACGCCTTGATGGTGATCGTCGGCAAGCGGTCGCGACGCCAGACCAACGGCTGCTCCAGTTCGTAACGCACAGTGGCGAACGCCAGCAACGGAATCGACGTGCCGCTCGGCGTGACGATCTGCAGGTTTTGCAGGGTTTCCGGGGTACCGCGTTCGGAATCCACTGCGCGTCCGACCACGTTGATCAGGTAGATATCGTCATCGACCTGGGTCAGTGGCGAGCCGCTGACGATGCTGTTCATCAGGTTTGCCACGTCTTCGGACGACAGCCCGAGTTGGCGCGCCTTGTCCTGGGCGATGTCGATGCGCAGGACTTTGCCCGGTTCGTTCCAGTCGTAAATGATCTCGCCGATGTGCGAGTTCTTGTCCAGTTCGGTGGCGAGGTCGATGGCGTGCTTGCGCACCTGATCGATGTCCTTTCCGCTGACCCGGTACTGGATTGGACGCCCCACGGGCGGGCCCATTTCCAGCGCTTGCACGTAGCTGCCAATGCCGACGAACTCCTTGTGCAGACGCTCGCGCAAGCGCTCGCTCAATGCTTCGCGGGATTCGAAGCCTTTGCTGACGATCACCAGTTGCGCGTAGTACGGGTTCTGCAATTGCTGGTCGAGCGGCAGGTAGAAACGGATCGCGCCCTGACCGATATAAGTACTCCAGCGCACGATGTCCGGGTCGCCCTTGAGGGTTTCCTCGAGTTTGTCGACGGCTTTGCGGGTTTCGTCGATCGAGGCGTTTTGCGGCAGGTTCAGGTCGACCAGAATTTCCGGGCGGTCGGAAGACGGGAAGAACTGGTTCTGGACAAAACGCATGCAAAAGATCGACAGGGCAAAACACAGCACGGTGATACCGATGGCCCACCAGCGATTGCGCATGCACCAGAGCAAACCGCCATTGAACGCGCGGCCGATGCGCCCGGGCTCGGCAGAATGGGGTTTGACGTTGGTGCTGAGGATGTGCACGCCGATCACCGGCGCAAAGAACACCGCGACCACCCACGACACCAGCATCGCCACGGCGATCACCGCAAACAGCGTGTAGGTGTATTCGCCGGCAGAACTGGCGTTGAGGCCGATCGGCACAAAACCGGCGACGGTCACCAGCGTACCGGTGAGCATCGGGAATGCTGTCGAGGTGTAGGCGAAGGTCGCCGCCTGTTCCTTGGTCTCGCCCATTTCCAGGCGCGTGACCATCATTTCCACAGTGATCATCGCGTCGTCGACCAGCAGGCCGAGAGCAATGATCAACGCACCGAGGGAAATCCGCTGCATGGTGATGCCGCTGTACTCCATGTACACAAACACCATGGCCAGCACCAACGGGATCGAGCAGGCCACCACCAGTCCGGCGCGCACGCCGAGGCTGATGAAGCTCACCACCAGCACGATGATCACCGCTTCGAACAGCGCGCTGGTGAAACCGCCAACGGCTTCTTCCACCACCACCGCCTGATCGGAAACGGTGTGCACGCCGACGCCCACCGGCAGGTCGGCGGTGAGTTGGTCGATGCGTTCGTGCAGGGCTTTACCGAACGCCTGCACGTTGCCGCCCTTCTGCATGGCAATCGCCAGGCCGATTGCCGGTTTGCCGTCGAAACGGAACTCCGGTGTCGCCGGGTCGACGTAACCGCGACTGATCTCAGCGATGTCGGCCAGACGATAGAAACGATCATTGAGTTTGAGATTGACCTCGGCCAGATCCTTTTCCGAAACGAACTGCCCCGAGGTGCGCACGGAAATCCGTTCTGGACCGGCCTCGATCACACCCGCCGGGGTCACGGCGTTCTGCGATTGCAGGCTCTGCACCACCTGACGCTGATCGATCCCCAGCGCGGCGAGTTTGCGCGTGGAGAAGTTCAGGTAAATCACTTCGTCCTGCTGGCCGACCATTTCGATCTTGCCCAGCCCCGGCACGTTACGAATCTCGGCGCGCGCCTGCTCGACGTAATCGCGTAGCTGGCGCATGGTCAGGCCGTCGGCGGTGAACGCATAGACCGAACCGAATACATCACCGAACTCGTCGTTGAACCCCGGGCCTTGAATGCCTTGGGGGAACTGCCCGCGAATGTCGTTGATCTTCTTGCGCACCTGGTACCAGATTTCCGGGATGTCCTTGGCGCTGGTGGTGTCGCGCAGGTACACGTACACCGTCGATTCGCCGGGGCGCGTGTAGCTTTTCACGTAGTCGAGGGAGTCGAGCTCTTCGAGTTTTTTCTCGATGCGATCAGTAACCTGCTTGAGCGTTTCCTCCTGGGTCGCGCCCGGCCATTTGGTCTGGATCACCATGGTCTTGATGGTGAACGACGGGTCTTCTTCGCGGCCCAGATTGAAGTACGAAAACACCCCCATGAGCAATCCGACGAACATCAGATACCAGACGAATGACTGATGCTTGAGGGCCCATTCGGAGAGGTTGAAAGAGCCTTTCATTGACTGTCCTCGTCAAGTTTCACGGATTGTCCGGGTTTGAGACTGTTGACGCCGGCGCTGACCACTTGCTCGCCGTTCTTCACCCCGCCAGCCAGCACCACAGTGCTGTCGGTGCGGCTGATGACGCTGACATCACGCGGGCTGACGGTTTTGCTTTGGGTGTCGATCACCCAGACGCGCGCTTTGCCATCGACCTCCTGCAATGCCGTCGCGGGCAGTTCGATACGCGGCTTGATCGCCGAACTGAGGGTCACACTGATCGCGGTACCGAGGCGGAAACCGTCCGGCGTATCGGCCAGGGTCAGCCGTGCACGGCGAGTACGCGTAGCACTCTGCGCTTGCGGTTCGATCTCGCGAATGACGGCGGTGGTGTTGATGCTTGGATCGAGTTGCGCGGCCACTGAAAACACTACGTCGGCGGGGATCTGATCGACCAGGGTGTCGGGCAGATCAATCACCGCTTCCTTGATGTCCGGCTGCGCCAGCGTCACCACTTGCTGGCCGGCGGTCACCACCTGCCCGGCCTCGGCGTTCCACGCGGTGACCACGGCTTTGTGGTCGGAGCGCAGCTCGGTGTAGCCGAGTTGATCCTTGCTCTGATTGACCGCCGCCCGCGCCTGATCAAGCGAAGCCTGAGTGGTTTTCAAGTCGGTGTTGGCGACGTCCAGTTGCGCCTGCGCGCCAACGCCACGATCAAACAGCGCTTGCTGCCGGCGAGCGTTGGCCTGGGCGTTGATCAATTGTGCCTGGATCTTCGCCAGGTCGCCCTGGGCCGAGCGCAACTGATTCTGTTGATCGGACGGGTCGAGGGTCGCAAGCAGCGTGCCCTTCTCGACTTCCGTACCGACATCGACGTTACGACTGGCGATACGGCCACCGACGCGGAACCCGGTATTGCTCTCGTAGCGCGCCTGAATGCTGCCGGCAAAACGCCCGAGGCTTTCCTCACTCAACGCCTGGACCTTGACCGACAGCACTGGGCGCACCGGCTCGGGCGGTGGTTCTTTCTTCGAGCACGCGGCTAACAACACAGCTACGGGGAACAGCCACAGAGACTTCATGGCTGTGCTCCCGGTTGCAGATCCTTGTAGGTGTTTTCGGCAATCTCGACTTTCATCCCCGGGTGCAACAACTGCCCGCCGGCGACTATGACCTTCTCGCCACCCTTGAGGCCTTCGCTGATGATGACTTTGCCAGTCAGGTATCGGCCGACCGTGACCGTGTGCAACTGCGCCTCGCCCTTGTCGTCGACCATCCACACCGCCGGGTCGCTGATGTTTTTCGTCAGCGCCGACCACGGCAATTCAACCGCCGATTTGCCGGAGCCTTTCGCCGTGGCGCTAACCACCGAACCGAGTTGCATGCCCGGCGGCAATTTATCGAGGGTGACTTTGACTTGCACGGTGCCGGACTGCGCGGACACCGCCGGGGTGACTTCGCGCACGGTGCCAGTGGTTTTGATCTCGGGATTGTCGAGCAGGCTGACGGTGATCTTGTTATCCGTAGGACGTTCCGCCAGCAACGATTCATAAACGTTGAACACCGCATCACGGTCGCCATCGCGGGCCAGACTGAAAATCGGCGCGGTGGCCTGGACCACTTGACCCACTTCGGCCTGGCGCTCGGTGATCACGCCCGGCGCATCAGCGATCAACGAGGTGTAGCTGAGTTGGTCTTTGGCATTGGCCAGTTGCGCCTGCGCCGCGCTCAGTGCGCTCTGACTGCTGCGCAATGCCGCTTGCGCGGAATCGTATTCGCTCTGGCTGGTGTAGCCTTTGGGCAGCAATTTCTGCTGACGCACGAAGGCCGCCGCGCTCTGTTGCACCCGCGCCTGTTCAGCGACCACTTGGGCTTGCGCAGAATCGACGTTGGTCTGCAGATCCTTGGGATCGAGCTTGGCCAGTACCTGTTTGGCCGAAACCCGGTCGCCGACATCGACCATGCGCTGGATGATCTTGCCGCCAACACGGAACGATAGCTCGGTCTGCACGCGCGCCTGCACGTCACCGGTGAGTGTCACCGAAGCCGCGTAATCCGTGGGTTTCACTTCCTGTACGAAGACCCGTGGCAAGTATTCCTGCGCGGGTTTCTTGTCGCCGCAAGCGGTCAGCAAGGCGACGGCACTGAGGGCCACCACCACTTTCAATCCGGGACCCGCCATGCAGACTCCTTGGCATTTTTCGAGACTATCGGGACGATACGACTTCAGAGCTTAGAACAGGGTTCCACCATTGCTCGCTCGAATGAAAGATTAATCTCCGCAGGAGCTGCCGCAGGCTGCGATCTTTTGATGGTGTTTTTCAAAGATCAAAAGATCGCAGCCTGCGGCAGCTCCTGCAGGGGGGTATTCTGTGGCGGATTCAGTGCATCCAGAGAAGGACACTCATGCTTAAAACCCTGGCGGTGGCCAATTACCGCTCGATCAATAAATTGGTGATCCCGCTCGGCCGGCTGAACCTGATCACCGGCCCCAACGGCAGTGGCAAGTCCAATCTCTATCGAGCCTTGCGCCTGCTGGCGGAAACCGCGCAGGGCGGCGTGGTCAATGCGCTGGCCCGCGAGGGCGGACTCGATTCGACCTTCTGGGCCGGGCCGGAAACCATCAGCCGGCGCATGCGCAACGGCGAGGTGCCGATCCAATCGACAGTGCGCCAAGGTGTGAAGCGTCTGCGCCTGGGATTCGCCGGAGAAGATTTCAGCTATTCGATCAGCCTCGGTCTGCCTGACTCCAATGGCCATTTCATGCTGCCCGAACATGCGCGGCCGATCCCCTCGCGCTTCAGCCTCGACCCGCAGATCAAACGCGAATGCATCTGGGCCGGGCCGCATTACCGGCCCGCCAGCCTGTTGGTCGATCGCGACGGGCCGATGATTCGTGCGCGCAACGAGCGGCAATGGGATGTGCTGGCGCAGCACACGCCGAACTTCGATAGTTTGTTTGATCAGGTCGGCAGCCTGCGCAGCTCGCCGGAAGTGTTTCAGATGCGCGAGTTCATCCGTCGCTGGCGCTTCTACGATCACTTTCGCAGCGATGCCGACGCGCCGGTGCGTCAGCCACAACTGGGCACGCGCACGCCGGTTCTGCATCACGATGGACGCGATCTGGCGGCCGCGTTGCAGACCATCATCGAAATCGGCGACGGCGAGGCGATGCGCGCCGCCATCACCGATGCCTTTCCCGGCGCGCGCCTGCATATCGAAGCTCAGGCCGGCGGAAGATTTGCGATCGAGTTCTACCAGGAAGGCTTGTTGCGGCCGCTGTCGGCGGCGGAGTTGTCGGACGGAACATTGCGCTATCTGCTGCTGGTTGCGGCGCTACTGACGCCGCGGCCACCGTCGCTGATGGTGCTGAACGAGCCGGAAACCAGCTTGCACCCGGATCTGCTACCGGCGTTGGCGCGGTTGATTATTCGCGCCTCGGAGCAGTGTCAGGTGTGGGTGGTATCGCATGCGCGGCGGTTGATTTCGGCGTTGCAGGAGGATCAGGAATGCAATTGCATTGTGCTGGAGAAGACGTTGGGGGAAACCGGGATTGTCGGGCAGAAGGTGCTGGAAACGCCGGCTTGGTATTGGCCGGATTGAGTGGCGCGACATAGATTCGCGAGCAGGCTCGCTCCCACATTAGATCGCGTACAACTGTGGGAGCGAGCCTGCTCGCGAAAGCGATTCAAGCGTCGCCGCTGAATCAGGCAATCAGCCCTGCCACTTGCCCCCTTCGACAATCACGCTCTCCGGCTTGGTGTCATCGCTCAGTTCTTTACGCACGTATTGGTCGTACAGCTTGAGCAGATACTTCTCTTCACCCAACTTCGTCAGCTCGGTGTTCACCCAGTCACGCAGTTCGATATTGCCCTTCTTCACCGCCGGTGCAATAGGCGCCTCTGCGCCCAGTTTGTCATCCAGCACGCGGTACCCCGGGTTCTGCTTGGCCCAGCTGAACAGCACCAGATTGTCCTGTGCATAAGCATCGCCGCGACCATTGGCCAGGGCTTGCAGCGACTCGGAGTTCTTCTCGAACTTCAGCAGTTTCCAGTCCGGGTGGTTTTTGGTCAGCCAGATATCAGCGGTGGTGCCAGTGGTGACGATGGTGGTGCGAGTCGCCAGGTCATCAAGGGTTTTCACCGGGCTGCTTTGCGGTACCAGTGCCTGCACGGCAACCTTGAGGTTCGGGTTGGTGAATTCCACCGCTTCCTTACGCTCCGGGGTCACGGTCATGTTGGCGAGGATCAGGTCGACCTTGTCGCTTTGCAGGAACGGAATGCGGCTCGCTGGCTCGACGGCAACGAACTCGACCTTGGTCTCGTCACCGAGCAGATCCTTGGCGAAGCGCCGGCCGATGTCGGTATCGAAACCAACGTAGCGCCCAGCCTCATCGACAAAACCGAACGGCGGCTTGTCGGTGAAGACGCCGACGATCAGCTTGTCGCGGGCCTTGATCTTGTCCAGATAACCGGCTGGCGCAGCGCTTTCGCTGGCGACTTTCGGCTTCGGTGGTTCTTCGGTTTTGCTGCAACCAGCGAGCAAGGCGAGGCTGAGCAAGGGCAGTAAAAAAGTGGCCGTTTTCATAACAGTTCCAGTTCCTTTGTCGGATTCGTTTTTGGCAGTGTTGCAACGAAGGAGAACTTCTCCAGAAACTGCTGCGCGCGTGCGGTTTGCGGGTTCGTAAAGAAAATCTCGGGCGGGGTTTGTTCAAGGATGCGCCCGGCATCCATGAACACAATGCGGTCGGCCACCGCGCGAGCGAAGGCCATTTCATGGGTGACAATCAACAGGGTCATGCCTTCGCGGGCCAGGCCCTGAATCACCTGCAAGACTTCCTTGACCATCTCCGGGTCGAGGGCAGCGGTGACTTCATCGAAGAGCATCACCCGTGGGTTCATGCACAACGAACGGACGATGGCGATGCGTTGTTGCTGGCCGCCGGAGAGCTGGCGCGGAAATGCATCGCGCTTGTCGGCCAGACCTACGCGTTCAAGCAAGGCCTCAGCTTGCTGCTGCGCTTCGCGGCGCTGGCGCTTCTGCACCTTCAGCGGGCCGAGCAGCAGGTTGTCGAGCACGCTCATGTGCGGGAACAGGTGATAACTTTGGAAGACCATGCCGATCTGCTGGCGGATGTCACGCCAGTCGGTGGCCTTGTCCAGCAGCTCGCGGCCGACAAATTTCAGGCTGCCGCTGTGTGCTTCTTCCAGGCCATTGAGGCACCGCAGCAAAGTGCTTTTGCCGCAGCCGCTGGGGCCGAGGATGACGATCACTTCGCCGCTCAGCACTTGCAGATCAATGCCGTTGAGCACTTGCTGCTCGCCATAGAATTTGTTGAAGCCGTGAAACTCGATCAATGCGCTCATGCTTGCGTCCAGCGCCGCTCCAGCACGCGCGAGGCGGCCGACAGCGGGTAGCAGATGAAGAAGAAAAACAGGAACAACGCGCCGTAGATCAATACCGATTCGTAGGTGCGCTCGATGATTTGCTGACCGACCTTGATTACGTCGACCACACCTATGAGCACCGCCAGCGAGCTGGTCTTGATGATCCGCGTGTAGACGTTGATGGTTGGCGGCGTCATGCGTTTCAGCGCTTGCGGCAACAGCACGTAGCCGTAGAGTTGCGCAGCATTCAGGCCAATCGACAGCCCCGCCTCACGCTGGCCGCGTGGCAACGAATGCAGCGCACCGCGTGCCACTTCACCCACCTCGCTGGCTCCCCACAGCGAAAGCACCAGTACCGCGCACCAGAAGCTGGGAATGCTCAGGCCGAAGAAAATCGGCAAGCCGAAAAACAGCAGGTACAACCAGACCAGCACCGGGATCGCCCGGAACAGCTCCAGATACACCCGCAGGATCGCGTTCAGCCACGTGATGTTGAGCGTGCGCAATACACCGTAGAGCACGCCACCGACGGTGCTGATGGCGATGCTCAGAAACGAGATCGACAAGGTCTGCCCGGCGCCTTTGGCCAATTGCGGCAACGACACCCAGAGCAATTCAAGACCCGAACTGGCCATGCTGGAGCCTCCTTTCCAGACGGCTGAGCAACAGCGACATCGGCAAGAACAACAGCACACAGATCAGCGTCAGCACGGCGAGCATTTCGTAGGTTTTGTAATAGAGCGCGATGTAGCTCTTGGTGGTGTAGAGGATTTCCGGCACCGCCACCGCCGAGACCACGGTGGTTTCCTTGAGCAGGAAAATGAAATTGGCGAACAGCGACGGCAGGCTGAGGATCCCCGCTTGCGGCAGGATCACGTAGCGCAGCAATTGGCCGTGGGACAGGCCGATGGAACGTCCCGATTCCAGCTGCGCCTGCGGTACGGCATCGACGCCGGCGCGCAGCACTTCGGTGAGGTAGGCGCCACCGAGAAAGGTCATGGTGATGATCGCGGCGGTGAAACCGGAAACCTGAATTCCCGTTGCCGGCAAGGCGAAGTAGACGAAGAACAGCTGGATCAGTAGCGGCGTGTTACGCGCCAGTTCCACGTACAGGCCGACCAGCTTTTGCAGGTAAGGCGTGCGGAATACCAGAATCGTCGCGTTGAGCAGCGCCACCAGTAACGAGGTACCGATGGCGATGAAACCGACCTGCAGCGTCACGCCCACGGCTTTGAGAAACGCCGGCAGGGTGCTGAGGATGAAAGCGTAATCGAAGGTCATGAAACGTCCTGGACGTCGCTCGGTAAGCGGCGGTGATGCAGTCCATGGACAGCGGATGGCTGTCCGGCAGGGGATGACTTTATAGGTATAAAAACCAGAATTTAAATACCGTTAAAGCATATTGATATCACCCAAAAAACTATCTTGTGGGTTTGCCGGGAAGGAATAAGAAGGCTATTTTCCTTTGCGCTGTAGGACGGATCTTTTTTTCACAAAAGCCCTCCAAGGATGAACAGCTTTTGGCCAGACTCCCCCGGCCAAACCATAACAAGGAAGACAACATGGACGTAAAAGTGCCGCAGCGACTGGATCCGCAGGACATTGTGAAATTGCTCGTGGCGTTGCGCCGGGCGTTGAAGGCTCAGGTTGCCTGAGAATCAAGAGCACCCTCACCCCAGGCTGACCGAGTTGTCTGGCGTCATACATCGACCTGAAAGACCGAGTCGATTATGGATACGGCAGAGATCTTTCACGTCGGCGTATTGCGTGAATATCACCCATTCAGTCCCCTCTACCTCTGGGCGGTCCGACGTTTCGGGAGGGTTAGGGTTAGGGCCGCTTTGCGCACGCACACAAAAACGCCGATGACCATCGCTGGCCATCGGCGTTTTCATACCTTGAAGGGGTTCACTCAAGCGTCAGATCAGAACGCCGGCAGTACCGCGCCGTTGTACTTCTTCTCGATGAACGCTTTGACTTCCGGGCTGGTCAGGGCTTTGGCCAGTTTCTGGATCGCGTCGCTGTTCTTGTTGTCCTCACGGGCCACCAGGAAGTTCACGTACGGCGAGTCAGCACCTTCGATCACCAGCGCATCTTTCTGCGGGTTCAACTTGGCTTCCAGCGCGTAGTTGGTATTGATCATGTCCAGATCAACTTCTTTCAGAACGCGTGGCAGCAGCGCCGATTCCAGTTCCTTGAACTTGAAGTTGTGCGGGTTCTTGGCGATGTCTTTCGGCGTTGCCAGGGCGTTTTTCGGGTCTTTCAGTTCGATCAGACCAGCCTTCTGCAACAGGATCAGTGCACGGCCGCTGTTGCTGCCTTCGTTGGGGATGGCGATGGTCGCGCCGTCCGGCAATTCAGCCAGGGTTTTGTACTTGCTCGAGTAACCACCGAACGGTTCAACGTGCACGCCTTGCACGGTCACCAGGTACTTGGATTTGTCGTCCTTGTATTTGCCCTGGTTGAAGCTGTTCAGGTACGGCAGGGTCTGGAAGTAGTTGGCGTCCAGACGCTTCTCGCCTACCTGTACGTTCGGCTGAACGTAGTCGGTGAAGACTTTGATTTCCAGATCCACGCCTTCTTTGGCCAGGGTCGGTTTGATCAGCTCGAGGATTTCAGCGTGCGGAACCGGGGTCGCGGCAACCACCAGTTTCTCGCCGGCGTTGGCCAGAGAAGCAGTCAGAGCAGCCGCCAATGCGGTAAACAACAGAACCTTTTTCATGCAGTGTCCTTATCGAAAATCACGGTCGCGAATGGCGACGGCATTTAATACGAGTGCCAGTGAAGTGCTATCTCTGGCGTGAAGCGGACAATACCGGGATTTTTTATTCCCGGACAATAACGTTTATTCACGTTGTTATTCCATTTTGTTCATACACACAGGCTAGACGTGTAGGAGCTGCCGCAGGCTGCGATCTTTTGATTTTCAATAGGTTAAATCGTCGAAGCAAGATCAAAAGATCGCAGGCTGCGCCAGCTCCTACAGGAGGCCGGCGTTTTTCAGGAGTTGCTTGAGGGCGGCTTGGTCAGTCGTGGAGCCTGTGGCGATAATCTGATTGATCTGGTTTTCGATTTGGGTCAGCACGGGGGGCAGGTTCAGGTGCTCCGGGAGGATTTCGTCGCCAGTGCTCACCAGTAAGGCGAAGTGAATGACGTTTTCCAGTTCGCGGGTGTTGCCCGGCCAACTGTGCTGTTCAAGCACGTGCTGCGCGGCTTCGCTGATCAGTGGCACAGGGAGGTCCAGACGCTGGCTGTAGATGCCTAGGAAATACTCGGCCAGCGAGAGAATATCGCCGGTACGCGCGCGCAACGCTGGCAGCTCGAGATGCCCCTCGCTGAGGTAATGATAGAGCCGCTCGTGGAATTTCCCGGCGTCGACCGCTTGCGCCAGGTCGATGCTGGTTGCGGCCACCAGGCGCACATCCACCGGGCTCGGCTGATGCGCACCGACGCGGGTGACTTCGTGGTTTTCCAAAGCGGCAAGCAGTTTGATCTGGATCGGCAGCGGCAGGTCGCCGATTTCATCCAGGTACAAGGTGCCGCCATTGGCCGAACCGAACCAGCCAGCGCGACTGCTGGCCGAACCGCTGTAACTGCCGGCGGCGTAGCCAAATAATTCCGCATCGGCGTAGGTCGGGCTGATGGCGCCGCAATTGACCGAGACGAACAAACCGCTGCGATCACTGGCGCGATGGATATGCCGGGCGAGCAACTCCTTGCCGGTACCGGTCTCTCCACGGATCAAAACCGAAATCGAGCGCGGCGCCAGATGCTCGAGTTCTTCACGTAATTGCCGCGAACGCGGATCGACGAACACCAGCGCTTTGGCGCGAATGCTCAGAGGGCTTTTTTCCGCATCGGGAAAGGTCAGCAACGGCTGACCGAAAGTTTCGAAACTCATGGCAGACTCCCGCCCAAAACCGCCGGCAGACGGGGGCGTTGAAAGAAAAAAATCAGGCGCGACGGCGGGCGTGGTGTTCCATACGGTTTTGCAGGCGGTAGAGATACGCAAAACCCTGCTCCCAACGCTGATGCCCGGACTTCACATTGATGTGCCCGGCACCGCCAAGAATGCCCACCTCGGCGCCCCAGTTGCGCGCCAGCTCCAGCGCTCGCGGGGCGCTGACGGCAGCGTCGTTGTCGGAGCTGACGACCTGACTTGGGAATGGCAGCAGATCCGTCGGGATCGGGGCAAAATTGCGCAATGCCGGGGCGCAGGTCGGGCGCTCGACATCCGCCGGCGCGACCAGCAAGGCGCCGCGCACCTGACGCAGGTATTGCAACGGCGCAGTGGCGGCCCAGTGAGCAACGGTGACGCAGCCGAGACTGTGCGCGATGAGGATCACCGGCGTGCTGTCGGCGGCAATCGCCTCGGCCAGTGCCGCCACCCAGTCTTCGCGGCGCGGCGTCAGCCAATCGGCCTGCTCGACCCGCGCACTGTTCGGCAGGCTGTTCTGCCAGTGGGTTTGCCAATGATCATCTGGCGATCCTTGCCAGCCCGGCACAATCAGGTAGCGGATTGATTCGTTGCGCATGGGGAAGCTCTCCTGCGTCGTGTCTGTTCCTGAACGAGTATAGGGAGAGGATTTATATTCGTTAAGGAATAAGAAGCTATTTATTAATACCCGAATTGCATATACAAACCCTATTTAGGAGCTGCCGAAGGCTGCGATCTTTTAATCTTGTTTTTTAAAAATCAAAATCAAAAGATCGCAGCCTTCGGCAGCTCCTACAGGGTGATGTTCGACAAATAAAAAAAGGGCCGCACCCTGCCAAGGAGACGGCCCCGGAAAAACATGAAAGCTTTTACCGCGCGGTGATCACCGATAATTTGGTAATCCCCGCGCGCTCGATCGAGGCCATGGCTCGCGCCACTTCGCCGTAGTTCACGCCGTCATCGGCCTGCAATTGCACGCGCACTTCCGGGTCCTTGGCTTTCGCCGACTTCAAGTTGAATTCCAGCAAGTCCGGCTGAATTTCATCCTTGTTGATAAACAATTTGCCGGCGCCATCGATGCTCACCACCAGCGGGTCCTTCTGCTCGACCGGCGCAACCGCTTCGGTCTTCGGCAGGTTGATCGGTATCGCGTTGGTCAGCAGCGGCGCGGTGACGATAAACACCACCAGCAGCACCAGCATCACATCCACCAGCGGCGTCACGTTGATCTCGCTGAGCACCTCGTCACTGTCTTGCGTGGAGAAGGCCATATCAGGACGCCTCCTTCACTTTTGCCGCGTTGCCCGGCGCTGCAACCTTGTGCGCGGTCGGGTGGATCAATACGCGGAACGCACTCTTCTGCGCCAGGCTGTAGAAGTCGTGGGCGAAGTCATCGAGATCCGCCGCCGTCAGTTTCAACCGACGCAAAAAGTAGTTGTAAACCAGCACCGCCGGCACTGCGACAGCGATCCCCACACCGGTGGCGACCAGTGCCGCACCGATCGGGCCGGCGACCGTTTCCAGGCTCGCCGAACCCGCTGCGCTGATACCTTTCAACGCCTCCATGATTCCCCACACCGTGCCGAACAAACCAATGAACGGCGACGTACTGCCGATACTCGCAACTACCGCCAGACCGGTTTCCAGCGAACGGCGTTCGCGGACAATCTGCTGACGCAACGCACGCTCCAGGCGATCCTGATGGTTGATCGCCTGGCTCAGATCCGTGGCCTGTGGCGCCTCACCTACTTGAATCGCTGCGTAACCGGCCTGTGCCACCCGGGCCGCAGCGCCGGGTTGGGTTTCGCTCAATTCAGCGGCGGAATCGAGACTCGACGCCGCCCAGAAACGTTTATGAAACTTGCGATCCTGTGCCTTCAGACGACCGAACTGCACAGCCTTGAGCAATGCCAGGCCCCAGGTGGCGACGGAAAAAACCACCAGCAGCCAGATCACCGCGCTTTCGATGGATTCCAGTGGAGATGCCAGTAACGTCATGATGATTCCCTCGTGTAAACGTTTCGCGCGAATTTGGTTTCGGTTTAATGAATCTTGAAATCGATGGGCACGCTGACCCAGCCGTCCTGGGCGACATCACCCTGCTTGGCCGGGACGAAACTCCAACGTTTGACGGCGCTTAGAGCCGCATCGTCGAGTTGTTGCCGGCCACTGCTTTTGGCTATCTGGATCTCGCCCGGCTTGCCGCTGGCCAACACATGCACCCGCAACAACACCGTGCCTTCCCAACCTCGACGCTGGGCCAGCGACGGATATTCCGGCGCCGGGTTTTTCAGGTACGCGGCGTTGGCCGAGGCCGGCGTTACCGGTGCTGGCGCCGGTGGTGCCGGTGGTGCCGGAGGCGCTGGCGCGGCGACCGGAGCGGCCGGTTGTGGCGGCGCCGGTGGTTGCTCGACAGCCTTCGGTGCCGGTTTCGGCGGCTGTTTAACCACCGGTTTCGGTTTTGGAATTGGCTTCGGCGGTGGTGGTTTGACGGCCAGTTCGTCCTCTACCGGTGGTGGCGGCTCCACCACCGGCGCAGGTGGCGGCGGCTCGACAACCGGTGGCGCTGGCGGTGCCGGGCGCGAGAATTCGATGGTCATCGGTGGAATTTCCGGCGGCACGATTGGCAACGTCGGCGTCGGCTGCTGGTTGATCCAGTAGATCACCGCGCCATGCGCCAACAACGCCAGCACACCCAGCAGGATTGCCTCGCGCCGACTCAAGATGCCTTTGGGTGCACGCTGCAAACTCTGCTGCCCCAACGGCACACGGTGCGGCCGGCCGAGATCGACCAGTTCGCCACTCGGCGTCTGACGCCACAGCAATTCCTCTGCGCTGGCGGCGGTCTGGACATTGCCCATTGATTCACTCCCTGCGGTCTTTTTGCGTTCTCTACAAAAGATGCCGATCGACCGTTTGTTGAAGCCCCCACGGCAGATCGCTGGGTGAATCATTGGGCTTGGCGCTTATCTCCGAAAGTAATCTTTAACGTTATGCATAGGCTTTTATGGAATATGTAAATTGATCAATTCCGCCAAAGCCACGTCGTACGCGGGCTGCAGCGCAGGTTGCAAAAATACATGCTTTTCAGGCATTGAAAGTATTCATTCGACGCATCGAATGCGGCTATCCACACGGCCGAACAAGTACTAAAACCTAATTACTTGTTAATACAGAAAATAAAAAAGGCCAGCGCACTTGCGTACGCCAGCCTGTTTATTACTGCGGCATTACTGCTTCACGAATTCCCCTGCCAGGTTTACTACTTCACCATCAAAGTTAGTTCGGGAACCGGCTGCACGAACTTTGGCATAGTTGTGATCAGGAGAAAATAACGACCACGCCTGAAACCCGCTATTACCATTCAGACCGACAAACGTAATGGTGGTAGGTTGTCCGGTGCTGTTTTGGAAATGGTAATGCCCGTAGCTGACGTCATAATTCACGCCACCTTGGCTGAACTGCCCGCTGAAAGTACCGTTGGAATCATTGCCATCGGTGATTACCAGCTTGGCGCCAGCGTTGGCGTTTACATAAGTGCCATTAATGCTCGACATAACTAGATTCCCTTTATCGTTGGATAAGTGTCTTCCGATGAGAGCAAGTTTCCTCCTGGAAACTCACGAGTCAGAGAATGGTTCGACATCCAGTCATTGTCCACACGAGCAACTAACCGATTTGCAATAAGCACCATTCATCTCGCTCATAACTTATCGCCAATCATTCGAGCATTAATTCCAATTAAACTAGCGACTGGCGTTGGTCTGTTGTATTGCGACGCCAGGCGCAATCACCGCCGTCTCGGAGCGCGGTGTACCTTGCGGCACCCAGTCATAACTCACAGGCAGCGCGCGATACACCCAGTTGCTGATGGCGTCACCGCCCGGCGCCTTGCCGAGGTACGGGCTGACGTATTCCCAGACGTTTTCACCGCTGGCCGTTACTTGGAAAAACCGCCCGTTCATGCCTTCATCGATCAACGTATTGCCGTTGGGCAAACGCCGCGCGCTGCTGATGAACGAGCTGTAAAACGCCCACCCCGGTTGCTTCGAATTGGCGGCGCTGTACTGCCAGACAATTTCATTTTTCACTGGGTCGATTTCCAGCACCCGTGAACCGGAAATCAGCCCGAGGGCGACGTTCGGATAACCTGCCGAACCCTGGTTATCGAACACCAGCACATTGCCCGCGCCCGGTAGCCCGGCCGCAATGATATGGGCGTCATGCTGACCGACAAACTGATCGACCGGACGTGGCAAGGTTCGTGCGGTTTTCGGGCTGGCCAATGGCAGGTTCGGCCCCAGACGCCAGACTACTTTGCCGCTGTGCTTGTCGATGATCGCGATGAAGTTGGCGTTGCGTGAATCGAACAGCAGATTGTCCGGATTGAAACGCTTGTCGCCGGCATCGAACCACTTGTTCGGCCCGACCACACTGAGGTTGTTGATGTGCAGGTAGTCGGCATCCTCGCTCCCTCGCACCAGTTTCAATTGCTCTGGCGTGAAGCCGAATTCGTTGAGGTGCTCCGACGCCAGCCACTGCCATTTCACTTCACCGTCAGGGCTGACTTCATAGATTGCATCGTCGATCACCTCGGGGACTTTGAAGCCTTTGATCGGGTGCACTTTGTTCGCCAGCACCACCGTGTTGCCGTTGCTCAACCGGCGTTGGTCGTGATGCTGCTGCGCCGCGCCACCGGGCGCCTTGTCGCCCCACTGCCAGACGACTTTGCCATTCCAGTCCAGTTCGCCGACGCTCTGATTGCCCAGGCCATTGCCAGCCGAACCGAGCTTGCCGGGGTCCTTGTCACTCAGTTGCAGCAGGACATGCCCGCGCTCGCCGCCAACCAGTTTCGGGTCGATGATCGCTGACGGGAAACCTGCCTGCGGCCAGTTCTTGACCTCGTTGCCGTTCATGTCGATCAAGTGCGTCTGCTTGTCGGCGCCGCTGAAAATCACGTACTGATTGAACGCTTTGACCGGGTCGTAACGGGTGACGCCAGTCGGGTACACGCTGGGCGCGGCGAAGGCGCCAGCGCTGAACACCGCGCCGGACAACAACAGCGCAAAAGCCGTTTTGATGCGCAACATGATGCAGCTCCTTGAATGACGAATCAGAAGTCGTAGCGACCGGTGACGCCGAGGGTTCTTGGCGTGCCGAGCAGGCCTTCATAGCCGCCGTTGCCGCCCGTCCACAGGGTCGTGTAGTAGGTTTTGTCGAAGGCGTTTTTCAGCCACAGCGAGATGTCCCACTGCCCTTGGTTGAAGTCGCCGCGCAGGCCGGTGGAGAGGTTGACCACCGCGTAACTCGGGATCTGCCCGTAGTCGGAATCCTCGACCGTGCCGACGGCTTTCGAGCGGAAGGCGTAGCTGCCGGTGACGTACGGTTCGAAGCCGTTATCGAGATTCCATTTGTATTCACCGTTGGCGTTGCCGATCCATTTCGAAGCGCCGACCACTTGATGGCCGCTGAGGTCGCAAGAAGCTGGGGCACCCGGCGCCTGGCTGATTTCCGGCGGGCACGGCGCGTCTTTGTAGGAGAGGTAGCTGACGTCGTTGAAGGAGCCGTTCAAGTTCAGCGTGAGGCCGCGCAACGGGATGATCGTGCTTTCGAACTCGACGCCGCGCGAGCGCACGGAGCCAGCGTTGGTCAGGTATTGCACACGGTTGACGTCGTCGTAGGCGTTGGTCTGATAGGCGTTGACTTGGGTCCAGAACACGTTGGCGTTAAGCTGCAAACGGCGATCCCACAGCGTGCTTTTGAAACCGAGTTCGGCGTTGTTTGCGCGTTCGGTGCCGATCAACAGCGAGTCAGCGCCGGCGGCTGGTGCAGAGCCGACCGAGAGGTTAACGCCGCCGGATTTTTCACCGTGCGACAGGGTTGCGTAACCGAGCACATCGTCCGTGACGCGATAGCTGAGGTTGAGCAAACCGGACGGGCTGGAACTGTACTGATTCAAGTCGCCGGAATCGTAGGCACCGGCACGACCGCGTCGCGCCGTCGCCGCTGCACCCGCCACCGCAGCGCCACCGACCGGCGCATCGCGAGTGACCCAGGCGTTCTTCTCTTCGTAAGTACCACGCACGCCGGCCGTGAAATCCAGACGCTCGCTGAGGTGCCAGGTGCCCTGGGCAAACAGCGCAAAACTGTCGGTCTTGATATGGCCGTTGCCGACGCTGCCAATGTTGGCCAGCGCACCGGCCGGCGTGCCATTCCAGATGTCCGCTTGCGGGCCGTAATAGGCGAAGGATTTGTTGTCCAGATCGTTGCCGAAGTAGTAGGCGCCAACCACGTAATCGAAGAACTCGCCCTTGGGCGAAGCCAGACGAAATTCCTGTGAGTACTGTTTGTCTTCTACCGAAACACCAGCGTTGTAAGTCGACGCGACGTTGAGACCATCGTCATTTTTCGGGGTGAAATTCCAGAAGCGATACGAGCTGATCGAGGTCAGGGTGAAATCGCTCGGCAGTGCCCAATTGGCTTCAACCGAGGTGCCGCCCTGATGCACGGTGACGTGTTGGTCGCTGTCCAGATTGACCTTGCGGTGCGAACCGTTGACCAGCGTTGCGCCAGCGGCAGCGGCGCGCGCCGAGTAGAGATTGACGCCATTGATGGTCGGCCCGGTGTTGTACAACACGCGGGTGCCGGCGCTGGAATCCTCTTCGTTGTAGTCGCCGATCCAGCGCAGGTTGAAGTCTTCGTTCGGCTTGAACAGCAATTGCGCACGGAAGCCATCGCGCGAGCCGCCATTCAGATCATGGCCGTTGTATTCGTTCTTGATGTCGCCGTCGCTGCGCGTGCGATACGCCGAAAAACGTCCGGCCAATTCATCGTTGAGAGGCCCGGAAATCGTGCCCTTGGTCTGGAAATAGCCGTCCTCGCCCACCGATGTTTCGATACTGCGTTCCGGGGTGAATGTCGGCGCGCGGGTGCTGATGTTGATCACCCCGGCAGTGGTGTTCTTGCCGAACAACGTGCCCTGCGGCCCGCGCAGAACTTCGAGCTGTTCGATGTCCATCAAGTCGAACACCGCCATCCCCGGGCGGCCCAGATAGACGTTGTCGATGTACAACCCGACGCTGCCTTCCAGACCATCGCTGGCCGGGTTGTTGCCCAGGCCACGGATCGACACGCTGGACTGCCGCGCGTGCATGTAGGCGACGTTGACGCTGGGCACCAGTTGCTGCAAATCCTGAATCCGGTAAACCCGTTGCGTCTCCAGATTCTGGCCGCTGACCACGCTCATTGGCGTCGGCACATCCTGCGAACTTTCTTCGCGGCGGCGAGTGGTAACGGTCACGGTTTCCAGCTGCGAACTGTTGGCCGCCGGTTTACCTGCGGGTACCGGCGTCGGGGTTTCTGTTTCGGCGGCATAGCTGTGAGTCCAGCTGGCGCTCCCTGCCAGCAACAGGGCCAGAGGCAGGCGCTTGAGCCGTCGTGGTGTTAAGGGTGACGCGAGGTTCAACGGACTCATGGCGCGGCTCCTGGTCAAAAAACACACAGACATCTTCAGCGCTGCATATTCTTTTAAGTTATTTATTTATGGATTTACAAATATTTACTGCATAAGAGATTGCCTTTATAAGGAGTGGACCTAATGCATATCCAATGCATTTCCCGGATATTTTTTATGTGAAAAATGCATATCGACTTGCGGCAACTTCGTCACTTCATCGCCCTGGCTGAGCAACGCAGCTTTGTCGCAGGCGCGCAGGCGGTGAACCTGTCGCAGTCGGCGTTCAGCCGCAGCATTCAGGCGCTGGAACACAGCGTCGGCTGTCAGTTGGTTGATCGCGGGCGCAAGGAATTGCCGCCAACCAAACAGGGCCAGGTGCTGCTCGAACACGCGCGGCGGCTGGTCAGTGGCGCGCAGCAAATGGCCAACGAGATCAGTCAGTTCAATGGGCTGGAGGCGGGGGAACTGCGCTTCGGTTGCGGGCCGGCGCCAGCGGCGGGTTTGATCCCGCGCGCGATTGGCAGCTTCATCGGGCGTTATCCAAAAGCGCGCGTTCAGTTCCAGGTCGATGACTGGCAGAGTTTGAGCAAACGCTTACTGAGCGAAGAGTTTGAATTCTTCGTTGCTGATACTCGGCATTTTGAAGCCGATCCGGATTACCTGACGCACCGGTTGCGGCCGCGCAAGTGGCATTTCTGCTGCCGTGCCGGGCATCCGTTGGCGGCTTTTGATCGAATCACTGCTGAGCAATTGATGAGCTATCCGCTGGCGGTGAGCATCCGGCCGCCGAACTTGCGCAAGGTGATTGTCGATCTCAGCGGGCGCCCGGATTTCACCCCGAATGTGGAGTGTGAAAACAGCTCCAGCCTACTGAGTGTGGTGCTGCGTTCGGAGGCGATCGGGATTGTCGGCGCGTATTCGGATGCACTGCATCAGGCCAAGGGTGAACTGGTGTGTTTGCGCATTGAAGGGTTGGCGGATGATCTTGAGGAGCTGTATACGCGCTATGGGATTGTCAGCCGCGCGGGGTATCGGTTGTCGCCATTGGCCGAGGCGATGATTGAGCAGATCAAGGCGATTGATGCGGTGGATGAGGAGGTGTGTTCACTGGATAGACTTGCCGTCTGATCAGACACCTTCGCGAGCAAGCCCGCTCCCACAGGGGAACGCATTTCAAATGTGGGAGCGGGCTTGCTCGCGAAGAGGCCGGCGCAGTCCCCATGCATCCCCTGCATAAACCCCATTCCCCAAATGCACTTGCCGAACACCCCCACCGAAAGCGAAAACCCTCGCCTGTCCCACTGACCGGTGAACCCCATGCCCACCCCGCCAGCCCCCGTGCGCAACGTGCTGTACATCATGTGCGATCAACTGCGCCGCGATTACCTGTCCTGCTACGGCCACCCGCATTTGCACACACCGAACATCGATCGCCTGGCCGCCGCCGGCGTACGTTTCAGCCGCGCGTACACCCAAGGCACGATTTGCGGCCCGTCGCGGATGTCGGCCTACACCGGGCGCTACGTCAGCAGCCATCAGGTGGCGTGGAACGCCGTGCCGTTGCCACTGGAGGAATTGACCATCGGCGATTACCTGCGCCCGCACGGCATCCGTACTGCACTGGTCGGCAAGACCCACGCAACAGCGAACGTGGATGCCTTGCAACGGCTGGCGATCAATCCCGATAGCCAACAAGCGGAAATCCTCAACGAAGTCGGCTTCGAACCGTACATGCGCCACGACGGAATCTATCCCGACCATCCGCTGTTCGCCGACAAACGCGAATCCGCGCCCTACACCCATTACCTGCGCGAACAAGGTTTCGACGGCAAAAACCCTTGGCACGACTGGGCCAACGCCGCCGAAGGCGAAAACGGTGAAATCCTTAGCGGCTGGCAAATGCGTCATGCGAATTTGCCAGCACGAATTCCCGAGCAACACTCAGAGACTGTCTACACTACAAATCGAGCCATCGACTTCATCACCGAGCAAGGCGAGAAATCGTGGTGTTTACACCTTTCCTATATCAAACCGCACTGGCCCTACATCGTACCGGCGCCATACCACGCTTTGTACAGTACGAAATCGATTCTTGAAGCGGTCCGCGCGACGCCCTCCAAAGCCAGCAAACACCCCGTATACACTGCCTTTCGCCAGCATGAGGAAAGCCTTAACTTTTCCCGCGATTCAGTACGATTGACTGTAATCCCCACCTACATGGGTCTGATCAAGCAAGTGGATGATCAGCTCGGACGGCTGTTCGACTTTCTGCAGAGCAATGGTCGTTGGGATGACACGCTGATCGTGTTTACCAGCGATCACGGCGACTTCCTCGGCGATCATTGGCTCGGTGAGAAGGAGTTCTTGCTGGAGCAGGCGGTGGGTGTGCCGTTGATCGTGCGTGACCCTCGGGCGGCGGCGGATCTCACGCGCGGAACGGTGGACCATCGGCTGGCGGAAACCATCGATGCGTTGCCGACCTTCCTTGAAGCGCTGGGATTACCGGATGCGGCGCATCGACTGGAAGGGCGCTCTTTGATCCCGCTTCTGCGCGGTGAAAACCCGGACTGGCGCCGCTATGCGATCAGCGAATACGACTACGCCTTTCAGGCGCCGGCGCGAGAGCGACTGGGTCAGCCGATCGACCGTTGCCGGATGACCATGGTGCGCAGCGAGCGTTGGAAATACCTCGCGTACGACGGCTTTCGGCCGCAGTTGTTTGATCTGCTCAATGACCCGCAGGAGCTGCGTGATTTGGGTGATGACCCCGAATTCGCAGCGGTGCGCGAGGAGCATGCGGGGTATTTGTTCGAGTGGGTGCGGGGGTTGAAGCGGAGGACGACGATCAGTCATCAGGAGATAGATTTGCGTGGGCAGCGGTTTCGTTACGGTGAGCCGCAGAGTGAGAAGGTTGTTCAGATTGGGGTTTGGTAGCTGGGAGAGCCCCTCACCCTAACCCTCTCCCGGAGGGAGAGGGGACTGACCGAGTGGTTTTTTTAGCTATACGCCGAACTGAAATATCAAGGTTGAACTCAGGCTTGAAAAGCCCCCAATCGGCTCCCTCTCCCTCCGGGAGAGGGCTGGGGCGAGGGGCTCTTGATCTTCAATCACGTCCTTTAATGGTTTGGCTACGCTGCCCATTCGCCCCAACCGGGACTTCCCCCTTGAGTGTCACCCGACGCACTACGCGGTCCTGAGTCCCGTAATCATCAATCGCGTAATGCTGCGTCGAGCGGTTATCCCAGATCGCCACATCACCCGCCTGCCAGCGCCAGCGCACGGTGTTTTCCTGGCGAATCACATGGCTCTGCAGCAAGCCGAACAGGTGCGCCGAATCTGCCTGCGAATAACCCTTGATGCGTTTGACGAAATGCCCGAGCAACAAGCTCTTCTCGCCACTGATCGGGTGCACACGCACCACCGGGTGCTCGGTCTCGTAGACGGTCGAGGTGAAGACCTTGCGATAGCGCTCGAGCTTCTCCGCCGAGACGTCAGGCTTGGCGCTGGCGTAGTCGTATTCGTTGCTGTGCACGGCGACCAGTTTGTCAGCCAGTTCACGCAGCTCGCTCGGCAAGCCGTTGTACGCGGTCGCGGTGTTGGCCCACAGAGTGTCGCCACCAAATGCCGGGGCCACCACCGAGCGCAGGATCGAGGCTTTCGGATAGGCGTCGACGAAGGTCACGTCAGTGTGCCAGGAGTTGGCGCGCTGACCTTCAGCGCCGTCCAGTTCGAGCAGATAGCGGGTGCCTTCACGCGACGGCACGGTCGGGTGCGCCACAGGTTCGCCGAGCAGATGCGCGAACGCTTCCTGACGCTGATCGTCGAGCTGGGTCTGTTCGCGGAAGAACACGACTTTGTATTGCACCAGTGCCTGCTGAATGGCTTCGACGGTGGCGGCGTCCAGTTCACCGGACAAGTGCACACCACGAATCTCGGCGCCGATACGACCGGCCACCGGATGAATTTCCAGCGCGTGGACAGCGGGTTTTACAGCGAGTGCGGCATTGCTCATGGGTAGACCCTCATCGACTGCTTACGGTTGGACGGCAGCGAAACAACGCTCTATCTATATTCCATTTACATCTAATAGATATTCACATGCTTCGTTGACGGAATAAGAGCTTGCATTTAAAACCTCTAGCAACCCTCGTCGCAAATGCCTTCGAGCTATTTTTAGGATGCCGGAAAAGCATATGGATCTTCGCCAGTTGCGTTACTTCATCGCCCTCAACGAACACCGCAGTTTTGTCCGTGCGGCGGACGCGATGGGCATCACTCAACCGGCGTTCAGCCGCAGCATTCAGGGGCTTGAGCAAGAGTTCGGCTGCGTGCTGGTGGATCGCGGCAACAAGGATCTGCGCCCCACGCCGGAAGGCCAGGTCGTGCTGCAACACGCCCTGAGCCTGGTGCAAGGCGCGGCACTGCTCAGCGCCGAAGTGACGCAGATGACCAAACTCGATGCCGGCGAGGTGCACTTCGGTTGCGGCCCGGCGCCAGCAGTGAAACTGGTGCCGGACGCGGTGGCGCAATTCATCAACGCGCACCCGAAAGTGCGCACCTGTTTTCATGTGGACAACTGGGAAAAACTCAGCCGCGCGTTGAGCCGTGAAGAGATCGAATTCTTCATTGCCGACATCCGCCATTTCGAGTCCGATCCGAACTTCCAGACCCAGGCACTGACGCCCAAGCGTGGCGTGTTCTTCTGCCGGCCGGGGCATCCGTTATTGGCCAAGGAAAGCTTGTCGACCAACGACATGTTCGACTACCCGTTGGCGACCACGCGGATCCCGCCGGGCATTCGCAAATTGCTGGCGAACCTCAGTGGACGCATCGATTTTTCCCCGACCATCGAGACCGAACATTTTCCTGCGCTGGTAAAAGTTGTGCTGCAATCGAATGCGATTGGCGTGGGCACGGAAGAAGCGTTTGTCGAGGACATTGCCAAGGGTTCGCTGGTGCTGCTGCACTGGCGTAATTTGCCCCAGAACCTGGAGAGCATGAATGCGCGTTGCGGGATTGTCAGCCGTACCGGGTTCAGGTTGTCGCCGGCGGCGCGGGCGCTGATCGAGACATTGGTGGCGGTGGATCGGCAGGAAGTCAGCGTCGCTGTTTAAAGATCAAAAGATCGCAGCCTGCGGCAGCTCCTACCTGGATCGATGTAGGAGCTGCCGCAGGCTGCGATCTTTTGCTTTTAGAGCTTGGCCGCTGCCAACTCAGGCGCCACCCATTCGTTGACCTTGAACGGCTTGCGAATCAGCTTCTGCTGCGCCGCCAGATCGACCTTGTCCTGCAAGCTGCCAAGGAACGCTGGATCCAGCGTCGACGGGAATACCTCGCTCAGCTTCTGATCCTGCAAATCCTGCGTCAGGATCACCGGCGGATAACTCGCCAGCCCCGAAACCAGCTGGACATAGGCATCCTTGTTGCTGTCCTGCGTCAGCCACTCCACTGCCTGCTGCTGCGCTTTTAACAACTTTGCCACCGCATCCGGATGCCCATCAACAAACTTGCCGCTGCCCACCAACACCGACTGCACACTGCCGGCCCCGCCCAAATCCTTGGTGTTCAACGGCAACTCGGCCAGGCCCTTGATCTGCAATGCCGCCAACCCTGAACTGCCCCAAGACGCATCGATCTGCTTCGCCGCCAGTGCAGCGGTCGCGCCGGTGAAGTCGAGGTTGATCACCTTCAGATCCTTCTCGCTCAAGCCCTGACTGGCCAGCGCTGCGTCAAACGACAATTGGGTCGCGGTGCCCTTGAAGATCGCCACACGCTTGCCCTTCAGATCCTGCAAGGTCTTGATCCCGGAACCCGGCACCACGCCCAGATACTGCTTCACCCCACGCGCACCGGCACTGAGCAGCCGCGTATCGAGGCCGTTGGACTTGCCAATGATCGCCGCCAGATCCCCGAGATACGCCAGATCAACCTGACCATTGGCGAACGCCTCATTGATCACCGGTCCCGCGCCTTTGAAGAAATTCCACTGAATCTTGATGCCCTGATCGGCAAAGGCTTTTTCGAAGATCTGCTGATCACGCAGCACGTCCACCACTCCGCCACCGCTGTGCTGAGTGCCGGCGCTCAGGTCGGGCACGGCGATCCTGATTTCCTTGAGTTCGTCGGCGTGAACGGTGAACGCCAGCAGGCCCGCCAGTGCAGGAACGGCAAACAGACTGAAAACACGTTTGAAGGGAAGGTTCATGGGTGCTGCTCCTTGATCACGACAGGCATTGAGGAGCCGAAAGTAGGCTGAATGCCCACCTTCACTTAAATACTATAAATGCACATTTTTATAGCTTTTAACGCTAAGCAAGCAACAGTGGGCCTTGCAGCGGCGTATGCATTAACAGCATGGAAAATATTCTCCGAATGCATTGGATGCGTGTGGTCTGGAGGCCTTAAATGGCCTCGCTTATCTCTTAAAAGAATCTATATCGATATTGTTATAACTATTTGTTTTTAGCTAATACCGCTAAAGATCGCAGCCTGCGGCAGCTCCTACAGGGGCAACGCAATCCCCTGCCGAAGGCTGCGATCTTTTGATCTTGACTCGATCTCGATCCAACCCGACAACGGAGGTCACCCATGGCCCGTCAATCTCTGCTCAGTTTGCCGCTGCCGGCGCCACCGCTGAAAAGCCGAAGCATTTCACCGACCATCAACCAACGTTTGTTGCCATGGCTGTTGCCCGTCGGCCTGTTCGTTTTGTGGTGGCTGGCAGCGCGCAACGAATGGATGAGCGAACAGATCCTGCCGGCGCCGTCGCTGGTGTGGAACAGCGCCGTCGAACTGGCGCATGGCGAGTTGTGGAGCCATTTGTGGATCAGCCTGCAGCGGTTGTTCTGGGGCTTGCTCGCAGGGGTTTGCGCCGGTGCGTTACTCGGTGCGGCGCTGGGTTTCAGTCGACGTCTGGAACGTCTGATCTTCCCGACGTTCGCCGGTCTGTCGCAAATCCCGACGCTGGCGTGGATCCCGCTGTTCATGGTGTTTTTCGGCATCGGCGAAGTGTTGAAACTGGTGGTGCTGATCAAAGCCATCGTCGTCCCCGTGACCCTGCACACACTGGTTGGCGTGCGCGACGCACAGCCGAAACTGCGCGAGGCTGCCGCCGTCTTGCGCCTGCCGCCGCATCTGCTGATTCGTCGATTGGTATTGCCCGCCGCCCTTCCCGCGTTCATGGCTGGCGTGCGTCTGGCGCTGGCAGCCGGCTGGACGTCGTTGCTGGCGGTCGAGCTGCTCGCTTCCAGCGAAGGCATCGGTTACCTGATGGTCTGGGCGCGCCAGCTGTTCATGCTCGACATCGTCTTCGTGTGCATCGTGGTCATCGGTGTGATCGGCGTGGCGATGGATCGCGGCATCGGGCTGCTGGACCGCAAACTGGTGCACTGGCCACATCCCGCCACTGCCGAGATTCGGCGAGGCCCGCGCTATCAAGGCTGGCAGCGCCTGCAACCGTGGTTGTTGCCGCTGGGCTTGCTGGCGTTGTGGCAACTGGCGAACGATCAGCAGTGGGTCGATAACAACATTTTGGTCAGCCCGCTGGCCGTGTTGATCACTGCGTGGGACGGTTTGCTCGACGGCACGTTGATCAGTGGCATGGCGCTAAGCCTCGGTCGCACCCTCGGCGGTTTGCTGCTGGGTGGCGGGTTCGGTTTCGCCCTCGGCTTGCTGCTGGGGCTTTCGCGCACCAGTGAACGCCTGCTCGGTCCGACCCTCGCCGCCATCCGCCAGATCGCGATTTTCGCCTGGGTGCCGTTGCTCACCGCCTGGTTCGGTCTGGGCGAATTGGCGAAGTGGGTGTTCGTCGCCCTCGCCGCGTTCTTCCCGCTGTTCATCGCCACACAACGCAGCGTTGCCAATCTCTCACCGCAACTGAACGAAGCCGCGCAAGTCCTGCGCCTCAGCCTCGGCCAGCGCTTGCGTCGCCTGGTGCTGCCGGGCGCCGCGCCGGGGATTTTCGCCGGCCTCAGGCTGAGTCTGATCTACGCCTGGCTCGGCACCATCGGCGCTGAATATTTCATGCCGTCGAATGGCGGCATCGGCAGCCAGATGATCGGCGCACAACAACTGCTGCGCATGGATCTGATCATGGCCGGCATGCTCTTCGTCGGCCTCACCGGCGCCCTGCTCAACCTCATTGGCCAACGCCTGGAAATTCGCGCGACCCGCTGGAGACACGCATGAACGCACCGATTGTCAGCTTCAACCACGTAGGCAAATCCTTCGATGTCGACGGTTTCGAACTGGAGGCGATTCGTGAATTCAATCTGGACATCGCCGAGGGCGAATTCGTCGCCATCGTCGGATCCAGCGGCTGCGGCAAATCGACGTTGCTGCGCTTGTTGGTGGGACTCGATACGCAATTTCGTGGGCAAATTACCGTTGACGGCAAAGCTGTGAGCGGCATCGGCGGCGAGCGTGGCATTGTCTTCCAGGAGCACCGTTTATTCCCGTGGCTGACCGTTGCCGGCAACATTGGCCTGGGGCTGGTCAACGAGCCATTGAGCGCAGCGCAGAAGCAAAAACGCATCGACGATTTCATTGATCTGGTCGGTCTGCGCGACTTCACTCGCGCCTATCCGCACCAGCTCTCCGGCGGCATGGCGCAACGTGTGGCGATCGCTCGCGGCCTGGTGGCCAGCCCACGAATTCTGCTGCTCGATGAACCCTTTGGCGCGCTCGACGCACTGACACGCCAGCAAATGCAGGACGAACTGTTGGCGATCCGCGCCCGCGCGAAGATCACCACGATCCTCGTCACCCACGACGTCGAAGAAGCGATCTTCCTCGCCGACCGCGTGGTGGTGATGGAGCCGCGTCCGGGACGGATCAAGCAAGTGGTCGACATCGCCCTGCCCCATCCGCGCCAGCGCAGCAGTTTCGACTTCCATCAGTTGCGTGAAGAGCTGCTGCACGAACTGACCAGTGACGACCATTACCAACCGAGCGTGCCGGTGCAGATCCGTGATCTGCCGCTGACGTTCATTGCTTGCTGAACAGGAGTTTTGCGATGCCGCAACGTCCCAATTTTCTGGTGATTCTGGCCGACGATCTCGGCTTCTCCGACATCGGTGCGTTCGGCGGCGAAATCGCCACGCCGCACCTTGATGCCCTGGCCAACAACGGCCTGCGCCTCACCGATTTTCATACCGCACCGACCTGCTCGCCGACCCGCTCGATGTTGCTCACCGGCACCGACCACCACATCGCCGGCATCGGCACCATGGCCGAAACGCTGACCCCGGATCTGATCGGCAAACCGGGTTACGAGGGCTACCTCAACGACCGCGTCGTCGCCTTGCCGGAACTGCTGCGCGAGGCCGGATACCAGACGTTGATGAGCGGCAAATGGCACTTGGGCCTGAAAGCCGAACTGGCGCCGCATGCGCGCGGTTTCGAGCGCTCGTTTTCGCTGCTGCCCGGCGCGGCCAACCACTACGGTTTCGAGCCGACCTACGATGAGCAAACCCCCGGCCTGCTGAAATCCACCCCGGCGTTGTACATCGAAGACGACACCTTCATCGACGAACTGCCAAAGGATTTCTATTCCTCCGATGCCTTTGGCGACAAGTTGCTGCAGTACCTCAAGGAACGCGACCAGACCCGGCCATTCTTCGCTTATCTGCCGTTCTCCGCACCGCACTGGCCGCTGCAGGCGCCCGCCGACATCGTTGAGAAATACCGTGGTCGTTACGACGCAGGCCCCGAAGTGCTGCGACTCGAGCGCCTGGAAAAACTCAAAGCCCTCGGCCTGATCGAACCGGACGTCGAGCCGCATCCGCTGATCCAATTGACCAAGCAGTGGGACGCCTTGAGCGACGAGCAAAAACAGATCTCCGCACGGGCGATGGAGGTCTATGCAGCGATGGTCGAGCGCATGGACTGGAACATCGGCCGGGTGGTCGATTATCTGCGCCAGCAAGGGCAGCTCGACAATACGTTCATCCTGTTCATGTCCGACAACGGTGCTGAAGGCGCGCTGCTCGAAGCGTTCCCCAAGTTCGGCCCGGAACTGGTGACGTATCTCAGCCAGCACTACGACAACAGCCTCGACAACATTGGCCGGGCCAATTCCTACGTGTGGTACGGGCCGAACTGGGCGCAGGTAGCGACCGCGCCATCGCGGTTGTTCAAGGCGTTTACTACTGAGGGCGGGATTCGCGTGCCGGCGCTGCTGCACTATCCGCAGTTGGCGCTCAAAGGGCAGATCAGCCATGGCTTCGGCACAGTGATGGACATCACGCCGACGATTCTTGATCTGGCCGGCGTGCGTCATCCGGGCAAGCTCTGGCACGGCAAACCGGTGGCGCCGCTGCGAGGCAAATCGTGGCTGGGGTTCTTGTCGGGCGAGACCGCACAGGTGCATGACGAACACACGGTGACGGGTTGGGAATTGTTTGGGCGAAGGGCGATTCGGCAGGGGTCGTGGAAAGCGGTGTGGATCCCGGGGCCGGTAGGGCCGGCGACCTGGCAGCTTTATGATTTGAGCAGTGATCCGGGGGAGATTCATGATCTGGCGGTGAGCCAACCGGAGAAGCTCAGCGCGTTGATCGGGCATTGGCAGCAGTATGTCGAGGAGACCGGGGTGATTTTGAGTGAGTCGCCGTTTCAGCCGGATTGATGTTGGCTGATCTGACGCCTTCGCGAGCAAGCCCGCTCTCACAGGGGATTTGTGTCGATCACAGATCCAATGTGGGAGCGGGCTTGCTCGCGAAGAGTCCTTTAAAAACAACCCATCAAGCCTGGGCTGTACGCACCTCTTTACTCACCACCTCATCCCGACGAACAAACCGGTTCGCCCGCCCAAACGTGCCGAAATCATTAAACCGCACGCCCATCTCGCGCATCACCTTATGCGCCACCGGCACGGTCATCTGGCGGATGTAAAACGGCTCCTTCACCACAAAATGATGAATCCCGTGACTGCTGCCAAAGTTGAAACAGAACGCCTGCAACGGCCACAACCACCAAGGGTTCAGCACCTGACACTGCTGCAACACGTTACCCAGTTCAACGTCCCCGTAGTAATGCATGTTCGAGCTGATGAAGTGCAGGCAGAACGTACGCAACACGTTCGGGCCGATGATCACCACGGCAGCTATATCGATCACCTGCATCACCGACAACGTCGTCGCTGACCATTCAATCGGCGCGCCCAGCAGATACGCAACGCCATTGGCCGCATGGAAGCCCAGGAACACATACCAAGCGCCCCAATGCACCAGCGCCAGCGGCGCGTAGACCTTCAACGTGCGTTTGATGATGCTGGACTTGTGCGCCCAGGTCTTGGCTCGGAGCATGCGGATAAACGCCGACATCACGTTGTCGCCGACCATCAGCAACCGTGCAAAACCCCACGGCTCGCCGTTGGTGATCGCGCGCTCTTCCATGTCGGTTTCGGTGCCGGAGACCTTGTGGTGATTGAGGTGCAGATGCCGACGAATCCATGGATTGATCGTGCTCGGCCGCGCCAGCCACACCAGGCCCATCATCAAATTGTGCGGCACGCGCTGCTTACGGAAATACATGCTGTGGATCAGGTCATGCTCCAGCTCATGGGTCAGCGAAGCGAAAAATGCGTTCAGCAACAGGCACACCCACCACGCCATGTGGCCGCTGATGTACAGCGCCGCCGAGCCGATCATCCCGATCAGGGCAAAGGCCAAAATCCCCGCGCCCAACGCGTCCTGATGCTTGAGAATCGGGTAGCGCTCGCGCAATTCGACGCCTTTGGCCAGCACCACTTCGCGAATATGCGCTGATCGCTGAGCCGCATTGTGTCGCTGGAGACTTGCAGAAGTACCGTCCATGCTTCCATCCTCGGGTTTATGATGTTCGCATCGTGCCTCGCCAAGGCTTCACTTACGGTAGCCGAGAACGCCAACCTGTTGACCGGAAGCGCCAATCAGCATGAAGGAACCGACCTCCCTCGCCAGCTGGACCCGTGCCTTGCGCAAGCAACTCGACGCGCTGGGACTGGACAGCATTGCCCTGTGCCAACAGGCCGGGCTCGATCCGCACTTGATGGACGACCCCAACGCGCGCTATCCACTGTCCGGCACTACCCGCCTGTGGGAAATCGCCGTGCAGGTCAGCGGCGACCCGGCGATTGGTCTGCGGGTGTCGCGCTTTGTCAGCCCGACCACCTTTCATGCGCTCGGATATGCGCTGGTCGCCAGCGGCAGTTTGCGGGAAGTGTTTGAACGTATCGTGCGTTATCACCCGGTGGTCAGCGATGCGCTGGAACTGGAGCTGAGTCGTAGCGATGATCGCTATCAATTTCGTCTGAAAATTCCGTCAGGCAATCCGGCGCCGGCCTTCGAAGCCATCGATGCGTTCGCCGCAATCTATGTGCGCACCTGCCGCAATCGCCTCGGCCGCGATTACGCGCCGCTGGCCGTTTATCTGCGCCGCCCGGAACCGGCCGACGCGCACCAATGGCACAAAGTCTTCCGCGCCCCGGTGCATTTCGGCTGTGCCGAGGATCGCCTGGAGTTCGCCCTCGCCGACTTCGACAGCCACCTCGACGACGCCAACCCGGAACTCGCCGAGCACAATGAAGCCGTGCTCAAACGCACGATGGCCCAGCTCAAACCGCTGACCTGGGAGCGCAAAGTGCGCGATGCCATTGAAGAACAATTGCCGGAAGGTGAGCCAAGTGCTGAACGGATTGCCCAGGCGCTGCACCTGAGTTTGCGCAGCTTGCAAAGGCATCTGGCGGATGAGGGTTGTCGCTTTGATACCTTGTTGAACGAGAGCCGCGAGAATCTGGCGCTGCTGCACCTGCGCGATCCGCAGTGTTCGCTGAGTGAGGTGAGTTATCTGCTGGGGTTCGCTGATACCAGCAGCTTCAGCCGCGCGTTCAAGCGCTGGACGGGGCTGACGCCGGGGCAGTTTCGGGATGGCTTGCGCTGATCGTCAGCCTTTAGCCAGACTTCGCTCCATACCGGACGACCATTGTTCGATCATGGCAGCCCCCATCTCGGCGAAAGCTGGATGAGTTGCGCTGTACTCCGCCATTTCGCCCATCGCCACCAGCATGCCGTTAGCAACTTGCAGCAGTAATTCACTGCAACGCGCCTCAGTCAGGTTGCAGACCGTCCGGCCAAAACGCACCAGCATTTTGTGCTTGGGCCAAGCCTTCGAGCCACCCAAGAGCAACGCCATGCTGTCGTGCTTTATGTAGACCGACGTGGTGATGATGTCGTATGCGGGCGCGAGTCTGATTGTCGATTTCTCGCCACAGTCTTCGTACAACACACCGAAGTTTTTTAGATGTGCATCGCCGTTTTTCAAGCCTGCGGACAAAGCCACAATTTTGAAAAATGCTTCCAGCGCCTGATTGAGCAATGCAGGCGAAACAAATGCTTTGATCTGCCGGGCCGCGCCTTCGTAAGAGCCGTCGTATTTGGCTTTCGAGGGCCAACCGTTGAGCACGCAAAAGTCCTCAAAACCGAGGTAGCCTGTAGCGCTCAGGTCAAAGCGCTCGATAACCAGAAACTTGCCATGTTCGCTCAGCTCAAACTGCGGCACCTCAAGCCCGCTGTGTTGCGCAGCACGCATGCAAAAGTATTCGTTGGTTGCCAACTGCGGATATTCATCGGCGCGAAAAGCTTTAACCAGGTGAGTGGATCCCCGATGAGTCAGGCGATCAATCGCAGCCGCACTGTCACGCACCAGTACTTTGGGCTGCACTCCTGATACCCCGGAATACTGGCCATAGGTTTGCAACAGATCCTCGAACAAGTCTTGCGCACCATCGTGTACCAGCAGATCGGCAAGCGACGTTTCAGGCGGGCGATCCGTCATCGATGCGCCGGCAATGGATAATCGACCGAGCTGATAGGGGCCGACAATGGCCAGCAATGCAAAGTCATCGAAGCCGCGAACCGCTTTGCTGAAACGCCGGACCAGCTCATCACGAAGCGCGCCTTCGGGCAGGTTCATCTCGAAAACCGGATGAATGCCATGCTCCCAACCATAACTTTCCAACCGGGACGGCATTGTCAGTGACACGGCATTCTCGGCACTGCCTTCTTCGCGGTAATTGAAGACGCTGTCGACTCGATCTTGCCCGTGCGCCAACGTTCCCACCGCTTGTCCGCCGACACTGACGTTTAATCGATCCGATGACTCAGTCATGGAAGCTGACCTTTTGCAGCGTATCGAGTGTCGGGCGGCGAGCCTGCCGTGGAGCCGCAGTCAGCTCATAGCCAAACCCGTTGAGGATCGCTTCGACTTTGCGCAGGCCGATTTCCGCAATGGTGTTGTTTTCTATCCCCGAGATCGTCGAGCGGCTCATTCCGTATTGCTGAGCCAATGCCTGTTGGGTCATTTTGTTCGCCTTGCGCAGGGCTTTGATCAATTCGCCAAGCTGTTCCATGTAATTTCCCGCATCAAATACGATGCAAATTGAGATATTTGCTTGTTTTGCATCGCATTTGATGCACTCGTCCAACAAGATTAGCCTAATTACGAGTGATCAAGAAGTAGTCACTTGCTAACCATAAATCCCAGTTCAAAACCGGTGCCGTCAGCATCACTGCTGACCCGAACCTGCCCCCCATGCAATTGCATGATCGACTGCACGATCGCTAACCCCAACCCACCCGAATCCCCCGGCTCTGCCCGTGAAGGATCGACACGGTAGAAACGGTCGAACAACTTGCCCAAATGCTCCGGCGCAATCGCCTGGCCATGGTTGTGAACCTGCAACCAGCACTCACCTGGCTCGTCGCGACGACGCAAGCTGATCACCGATCCGCGATCAGCGTGACGCACGGCATTGGCCAATAGATTGCCAAGCGCTCGCTGCAACAGTTGCTGATCGGCCAGCAATTCACCGAGCAGTCGATTGTCCAGCCGCAGATCGCGGTCATCGGCCAACGCTTCAAAATAATCACACAACTCGCTACCAACGCTATGCAAATCCAGCGTTTGCAGATTAAGCGCGCGCTCAGCCTGTTCTGCACGAGCGAGAAACATCAGGTTTTCCGCCATGCGCTTGAGCCGTTCAAACTCTTCCATATTCGAAGCCAGAACTTCCTGATACTCCGCCGTGCTGCGCGGATGATTCAGTGCCTGGCCGTTGCTGGCGAGCAAGGTGTGCAACGGCGTACGAATCTCGTGGGCGAGGTCAGCGGAGAACTGCGACAGGCGCTGCACGCTGTCGTCCAGCCGCGCGAGCATGCCGTTGAGCGCCTGCACCGGTTCGAGCAGTTCGACAGGCGTGCCATTGGCGGGCAAGCGTTGATCGAGGCTGCGCAGATCGATGCCGCGCACCGCTTCGCTCAACTGCCGCAACGGTTGTAGGCCCCGCCGCAGTAACAGCAGGCCCAAGGCAAAAGCGAGCAACGCGCCCAGTCCAACCGACAGGTACAAGCGCATGCGATAGCTGCCGAGCATCTGCTCGCGCTCACTCAGCACTTTGCCGGCGATCACCGTCAGCGGCTCGCCGTTCGGCCCTTGCGCTGCGCCGGACAACAGCGCCAGTTCAGCACCGTCCGGCGCTTGCCACGTGAGTACATCGGAACGCTGTGGCGTGTGCTCGCGGGGGATGGCGTTCAGCGCAGGCAAATCGCGTTGACGGGGATTGATCGCGATCACGCTTGAACCGTCGGCACGCAGCACCAGCAGCAGACTGTCGAGATTGCCAAGCATGTTCTGATACAGCCGTGGCCGTGCCTGCAAAGCGCCCAAGCTATCGCTGTCGGCGAGCAAGGCGCGCACTTGCTCCAGTCGACCGAGCAACGCGAGGTCGTCGCGATAGGCGATTTCCGACGCGAGCGAACGGTAGAGAAATACGCCAATCGCGCTCAGCACCAACGCGCAGACCAGTGCGAACGCCAGCGCCAGGCGCCAGGCGATCGACCTAGAGCGCATCGTCGGGAGCTTCCAGCTGATAACCGACGCCGCGCACGGTATGGATCAGTTTCGGCATGTACGGATCATCGACTTTCGCGCGCAGACGGCGCACTGCGACTTCGACCATGTTGGTGTCGCTGTCGAAATTCAGGTTCCACACCTGCGAGGCGATCAACGTGCGCGACAGCACTTCGCCCTGGCGACTAGCGAGCAGTTGCAGCAGGGCGAACTCTTTATTGGTCAGGGAAATGCGCTGACCACCGCGACTGACGCGACGGCGCAGCACGTCGATTTCCAGATCGGCGATGCTGTACGACTCGGCTTCGCGCATCGGCCCACGGCGCAGCAATGTGCGCACGCGCGCGAGCAGTTCGGCGAAGGCGAAGGGTTTCAGCAGATAGTCGTCGGCACCCAGTTCGAGGCCGCGTACGCGGTCTTCAATGGCGTCCTTGGCCGTCAGGAACAACACCGGCGTAGCGCTGCGCTGGCGGATCAGTTGCAGCAACTGCCAGCCGTTGAGGCCGGGGAGCATCACGTCGAGGATGATCAGGTCGTATTCCTGCTGCTCGATGAAGTAACGGCCATCGAGACCATTGAGCGCCACGTCCACGGCAAAACCCGATTCGCCCAGGCCTTTGGCGAGGAAATTCGCGGTTTTGGCTTCATCTTCTACGACCAGCAAACGCATGGCACACCTCGATTGACAGGCACACAGGCTAGGCGCCTTCGGCGGCGTTGCCCATTACAAACTTGTAATCAGACTGACGAGGTTCTGACGAAGACCGGCGATTAAGGTGGCGACCTTAGCTTTTGGAGCCTGTCCATGACCGTCAAATACCTTGTCGCCAGCCTGGCCGTCAGCCTCAGCGCCAGCGTGTTCGCAAGCCCTGAACTGCCGCGCCATGCCGACCTCGACCTGAAAACCGCGCAACTGCTGGCCAACACGGCAATGAGCAATTGCACCGGCACCGTGTCGGTGCTCGACCGTGGCGGCAACCTGCTGGTGACCTTGCGCGGCGACGGTGTCGGCCCGCACAACACCGCCGCCAGCCAACGCAAGGCGTACACCGCGCTGTCGACGAAAACCGCGACCCGGCTGTTTGCCGAACGTGCCCGCAACAACCCGGAAACCGCCAACCTCAACACCCTCGACGAGTTGCTGTTGCTCGGTGGCGGAATTCCGCTGTTCCTCGGCTCTGAGCTGGTTGGCGCCATGGGCGTGGCCGGTTCCGGGGGCGGTGAACAAGACGAAAACTGTGCGCTCAAGGCTGCCGAGAAAACCGGTCTGGCCACCACCCGTTCCCAATAAAGAGATGCATCGATGAATACTTTGCGCATGACTTTCGCCGCGCTCGGCCTGAGTGCTTTCTCAAGCCTGGCGCTGGCCGCTGGAAACCCCTTGAGCGTGCACGTGCTCAATCTGGAAAACGGCCTGCCGTCGCCGGGCATCGACGTGACGCTGGAGAAACACGTCGGCCAGAACTGGCAGCCGTTGGCTCAGGGCACAACCAATGAACAAGGGCGGATTGCCGAACTATTCCCGGCCAAGCAGCCTTTTGAGGCGGGCGAATACCGCGTGGTGTTCAAGACCGGCGAGTACTTCAAGAAGATCAGGCACGACACGTTCTTCCCGGAGATCCCGGTGATTTTCGAGGTAAAACAGACCGATCAGCATTACCACATCCCGCTGCTGCTCAGCCCGTACGGCTTCTCGACCTATCGCGGTTCCTGATCCCCACACCAATCCCCACAGGGGCCAGTTCCAACAGGGGATCGGTGTGAGTTTTTAGATCGTGGCCAAGGCGCGTAAGCGCGTGGCGTCGAGGATTTCGATTTCGCCGTACCCGAGCCCGATAATCCCTTGGCCCTGAAAATCCTTGAGAATCTGGTTGGTGGTCTGCCGTGACAGCGACAGCATCGACGCCAGTTGCTCCTGCGGCAGTTGCAGCACCCGGCGCGGCGCATCGAATTCGCCGTAGCCTTCGGCGATCATCAGCAAACGATGGGCCAGGCGTGCCGGCGCTGGCAGCAGGCTTAGTTGTTCGAGGTTGATAAAGGTCAGGCGCAGTTTGTGGCTCATCAGCAGCGCCAGATGCCGCCAGTACACCGGCTGTTCGTCGAGCAGTTTCAGCAGCGTCGCCTGCGGAATATTCAGCAGGGTGCACGGCCCGACGGCATAGGCGTCATGGGTGCGCGGCTGACCATCGAACAGACAGATTTCGCCAAACCAGTGCGGCGCCTCCACCAGGCTCAATAACGCCTCCTTGCCCTGCTCGCTGACCGCACCGATGCGCACGGCGCCATCAAGCACCGCGTACAAACCGCAAGGCGCATCACCGCGCTGGAACAACCGTTGCCCCGCCGTCAGCCGCCGCTCCCGGGCCGCTGCCAGCAGACTATCCTGAAAGGACACCGGCAGATGACTGAACCACTGGCCGCTCATCAGCCGCGAACGCATTTGCATAAACACTCCTGGATTGTCGCCTGCCTGACAGAGCGAAACCTGATCCCGAGGGATGATGCAATCAACCCTACCGGAGGAACAACAATGAAAAACCTCGTCGACCATCTCAGTCAATACGCCGCCTACCACCGCGATCCGCGCAACATCGCCAGCCACTTTATCGGTATTCCGCTGATCGTGGTGGCGGTGGCCGTGTTGTTGTCGCGGCCAGAATGGTTGCTGGGTGGCTTGTGGATATCTCCAGCCGTTGTGTTGGCGCTGGCCTCGGCGTGGTTTTATCTGCGCCTGGAAGTGAAGTTGGGCGTACTGATGACGGTGCTGATGGGCCTATCTGTGTGGGCCGGGCATGTTCTGGCGCAGCAAAGCACCATGGTCTGGCTGAGCAGCGGTGTGGCGATGTTTGTGATCGGCTGGGTGATCCAGTTTGTCGGGCATCACTATGAAGGACGCAAACCGGCGTTTGTCGATGACGTGTCGGGGCTGATTGTCGGGCCGCTGTTTGTCGTGGCCGAATTGGCGTTCATGCTCGGGATGCGGCATGAGTTGAAAGAACAGATCGAGGCGCGGGCGGGGGTGGTGCGGGTCAATCCGAATCGTGCGGCTGTTTAGACCGCTTTCGCGAGCAGGCTCGCTCCCACATTGGATGGGTGTTGAACACAAAATTTGTGAACAACCAAAATCCCTGTGGGAGCGGGCTTGCTCGCGAAGCTTTTGGTTTTAAAGGCTGGCGACTTTCTGCCAGACCTTCGGCTTGAAGAACAGGGTTTCACCCTTGGCCAAGCCGATCAGGCTGTCGTGATCCTTGACCACTTCGGCTTCGATCAGATCGGTCTGCCCTTCAACCTTCAACGTCACCCGCGTAGTCGCGCCCAACGGCCGAATATCACGCACCTCAGCCGCATGGTGATCCTCCAGCTCATGCTTGGACAACGACACCTCGTGCGGACGGAACAGCACGTGATTGTCGTCACTCAACAGCAGGCGGTTCGAATCCCCAAGGAAGTGGTAAACGAAATCGCTGGCCGGGTTTTCGTAGACGTCGCCCGGTGAGCCGATCTGCTCGATCACGCCCTTGTTCATCACCACGATACGGTCAGCAACCTCCATCGCCTCTTCCTGGTCGTGGGTTACAAAAACCGAAGTCAGGTTGATGTCTTCGTGCAGCCGCGCCAACCAGCGGCGCAGTTCTTTACGCACCTTGGCATCAAGGGCGCCGAACGGCTCATCCAGCAGCAACACCTTCGGCTCTACCGCCAAGGCGCGGGCCAGCGCGATGCGCTGACGCTGGCCACCGGACAACTGCTCCGGATAACGATCCGACAGCCAGTCCAGCTGCACCATGTTCAGCAGTTCGTGAACCTTGACCGCGATCTGGCTTTCGCTCGGGCGCTGGTTTTTCGGTTTCATGCGCAGGCCGAACGCGACGTTGTCGAACACGGTCATGTGGCGGAACAAGGCGTAGTGCTGGAACACGAAACCGACGTTGCGATCACGCACGTCGTGGCCGGAGACGTCTTCGCCGTGGAAGACGATGTTGCCCTGATCCGGGGTTTCCAGACCGGCGATAATCCGCAACAGCGTGGTCTTGCCGCAGCCCGAGGGGCCGAGCAACGCGACCAGTTCACCGCTGTGGATGTCCAGGCTGATGTTGTCCAGCGCCCTGAACGCATTGAAATTCTTGCTGACGTTACGCACTTCGATCGACATGAATTATTCCTCCGCGGCGCTGGCGCGCAGGCGGTTGATACGGTTTTCGCTCCACTGCTTGAGCAGCAGGATGAAGAGCGCCAGGATCAGCAACAGGCTCGCCACGGCGAACGCGGCCACGTGGTTGTATTCGTTGTAGAGGATCTCGACGTGCAACGGCAAGGTGTTGGTCACCCCGCGAATGTGCCCGGAGACTACCGAGACCGCACCGAATTCACCCATGGCCCGCGCGGTGCACAGCACCACGCCATAAATCAGACCCCACTTGATGTTCGGCACGGTGACATGCCAGAACATCTGCCAGCCGTTGGCGCCGAGCAGGCGTGCGGCTTCTTCTTCCTGCGTGCCTTGTTCCTGCATCAGCGGAATCAGCTCGCGGGCCACGAACGGCACGGTGACGAAAATCGTCGCCAGCACGATGCCCGGCAGGGCGAAGACGATCTGGATGTCGTGATCCTGCAGCCACGGCCCGAACAGGCCCTGCGCACCGAACATCAGCACGTAGACCAGACCGGCGATCACCGGCGACACCGAGAACGGCAGGTCGATCAGCGTCACCAGCATGCTCTTGCCGCGGAACGAGTATTTGCTCACGCACCATGCGGCGCTGACGCCAAACACCAGGTTCAGCGGTACCGAAATCAGCACGGCGAATACAGTGAGTTTTAGTGCCGACAGTGCATCCGGTTCAAAGATCGCGATGAAAAATGCGCCGAGGCCATTCTTCAAACCCTGCGATACGACGATGAACAACGGCAGCAGCAGAAACAGGAAAAAAACCAGCCAGCCAAGGCCGATCAGGACTCTGCGCGAAGTGGCACTGCCACGGCGCGCGGCGTTGGCCGAAGAGGCGGCCGCAATAGACGATTGGGACATGGTTCGCGCCTCCTTATGGGGTTTCGATGCGCCGCTGCAGCAAGTTGATCAGCAGCAACAGGACGAAGGAAACTACCAGCATCAACACGCCGATGGCAGTGGCGCCGGTGTAATCGTATTGGTCGAGTTTGACCATGATCAGCAGCGGCAGGATCTCGGTTTTCATCGGCATGTTGCCGGCGATGAAAATCACCGAACCGTACTCGCCGACGCCTCGCGCAAACGCCAGGGCAAAACCGGTGAGCCAGGCAGGCAGCAGCGCGGGGACGAGGATGTGGCGGAACACCTGCAACGGTTTCGCACCGAGGCATGCAGCGGCTTCTTCGACTTCACGGGGAATGTCGGCCAATACCGGTTGCACCGTGCGCACCACAAACGGCAGTGTGACGAAGGTCAGCGCCAAAGTGATACCCAGTGGGGTGTAAGCGATTTTGAAACCGAGGTCTGCAGCGAACTGGCCGACCAGTCCGGCCGGCGCATACAGCGCGGTCAGCGCGATGCCGGCCACCGCTGTCGGCAGGGCAAATGGCAGATCGATCATCGCGTCGATCACCTTGCGCCCCGGGAAGGTGTAGCGCACCAGTACCCACGCCAGCAGCGTGCCGATGATGCCGTTGATGATCGCGGCGCACAGCGCGGTGCCGAAGCTCAGCTTCAATGCCGCCAGCACCCGTGGTGCGGAGATGATCGCCCAGAACTGATCCCAGGTGAGTTGGGCGGCGTGGACGAACATCGCCGCCAGGGGGATAAGCACAATCAGGCTGAGGTACACCAAGGTGTAACCCAGCGTCAGCCCGAAGCCGGGTATGACGGGGGAGATACGACGCGACATGAAAGTCCTTGGTTAAAAACGCATCAATGTGGGAGTGAACCCTGTGGCGAGGGGATTTATCCCCGTTGGGCTACGCAGTAGCCCCAAAATCGGCAAATGCGGAAAACCAGATACACCGCATGTGATGGTTTTGGGGCAGCTTCGCTGCCCAACGGGGATAAATCCCCTCGCCACAAAAGCCCGCTCCCACAGTTTTGTAGTCAGATTACTGCGCCTGATAAATCTGGTCGAACACGCCACCGTCGTTGAAGAATTTCGGCTGCGCGGTTTTCCAGCCGCCAAAGTCCTTGTCGATGGTCACCAGGTCCAGTTTCGGGAACTGCTGGGCGTACTTTGCAGCCACGTCCTTGTCACGCGGACGGTAGAAGTTCTTCGCTGCAATTTCCTGACCGGCCGGGCTGTACAGGTGCTTCAGATAGGCTTCGGCGATCTGCTCGTTGCCCTTCTTCTCGGCGTTCTTGTCGACCACGGCCACTGGCGGCTCGGCGAGGATCGACAGCGAAGGCACGACGATGTCGAACTTGTCGGCGCCGCCATCTTCTTTCAGCGCCAGGAACGCTTCGTTTTCCCAGGCCAGCAACACGTCGCCCTGACCGTTGTTGACGAAAGTAATGGTCGAACCGCGCGCACCGGTGTCGAGGATCGGCACGTGCTTGAACAGGGTTTGTACATATTCCTTGGCTTTTTCTTCGCTGCCGCCGTTGGCTTTCAGGCCATAGGCCCACGCTGCAAGGAAGTTCCAGCGTGCACCGCCGGAGGTTTTCGGGTTCGGCGTGATCACCGAGACATCGTTCTTGACAAGATCGCCCCAGTCCTTGATGCCTTTCGGGTTGCCCTTGCGCACCAGGAAGACGATGGTCGAGGTGTACGGCGTGCTCGCTTCCGGCAGACGCTTCTGCCAGTCGGCGGGCAGGGTCTTGCCGAGCTTGGCGATTTCATCGATGTCGCCAGCCAGCGCCAGGGTTACTACGTCGGCGCGCAGACCGTCGATCACCGCACGGCCCTGCTTGCCCGAACCACCGTGGGATTGCTGGATTTTCACGGTGTCGCCGGCGTGGTCTTTCTGCCAGAACTTGATGAATTCGGCGTTGTAGTCCTGATACAGCTCGCGCGTCGGGTCATACGACACGTTGAGCAGCTCGTAATCCTTGGCAACCGCGGAACCGGCAAACACAGCGCTGGCCAGGGCGGCCAAAGCGTAACGGCGAATCGACGACATGGTGAAAGCTCCTGGAATTCTGGTGGTGGCTTTTTCTTATGAATATCTGGAATCGGGTTTGCCGGCTAAAGATCGGAGCCTGCGGCAGCTCCTACATCAATCCCCCGTAGGAGCTGCCGCAGGCTGCGATCTTTTGATCTTCACCTCAGCCCGGTTGTTTACCCGGTTGCTGCAAACGGAATTTTTCTTTGCGTTCGATCTGCACGACCTGCGCGTTGTGCACAGTGATCTCCACCGCGCCAAACCGCAGATCGCGCAGGGCGCTCTGGATTTCACGCAAGATGGTGGTTTCGTCCTGACCGTCAACGCTGCGAAGGGATGCGCTCATGGTGCTGCTCCTTTGAATGGGATTTGCCTGGCAGTGGGCGGCACTGCGTTCGGCGTGGGAGCAATATAAGAGAGGCATGGATATTCTTAAAAAGACTATTTAAGAATGTTTATATAACTAGAAAACATTATGTGGCGGGGCAAGGGTTTGCAGCCTGTTGAAGCAAAAGATCGCAGCCTCCGGCAGCTCCTACAGTAATTGCGTAGGAGCTGCCGAAGGCTCGGGCCGCGATCGGACGATCTTTTGATCTTTAACCAATCAATGGCGCGCGCGCCCAATCAATCTCCGAGGCAGGACTCGGCCGTCCAAACCAGTAGCCCTGTCCAAGATCACATTCCTGCGCGAGCAGGAACACCGCCTGCTCAGCCTGCTCAATCCCCTCGGCATGCACCTGCATGCCCATGCTCCGCGCCAGCGCAATAATCACCCGGACAATCGCCGCGTCATCCTCATCCCACGGCAAACCGGCCACAAAGCCCTGATCGATCTTCAATTTTTGCACCGGCAAACGCTTGAGTCGCAGCAGCGACGAATAGCCGGTGCCGAAATCATCAATCGCCAGGCGAATCCCCAACTCACGCAAACGATGCATCTGCTCCAGTGCCACTTCCGGATCGTCCATCACCGCACTTTCGGTGACTTCCAGCTCCAGATACGCCGGATCCAGCCCGGTGTCATGCAGCACCTGCGCCACTTGCTGATACAACTCGCGGCGCGCAAACAACCGCGATGACACATTGACCGCGACAAATGACAGCACCATTCCGGCCTGCTGCCACTCACACATCTGCCGACAGGCCTGTTGCATCACCCATGCGTCGATTTCGGCGATCAATCCGGTGCGTTCGGCAATCGGGATGAACTCCGCCGGCGACACCAGACCGCGTTGCGGATGCTGCCAGCGAACCAGCGCTTCGACGCCAATCAGTCGACTGCTTTTCAGGTCATGCACCGGCTGGTAGTAGACACGCAGTTCCTGCTGTTCCAGCGCCCGGCGCAGTTCGAACGCGATTTCGACCCGTCGCTGAGCGTGGGCGGTGAGCTCTTCGGTGTACAAGGCGTAACCGTTTCGGCCGCTGCTCTTGGCCTTGAACAATGCCGCATCGGCATTACGCAACAGTTGATCGGCGCTCAATGCATCGCTGGGGAACAGGCTGATGCCGATGCTGGCGTTTATGAACAACTCGTGGCCATCGATGCAGAACGGTTCCTTGAGCGCATCGAGAATGCGTTGCGCCAGTGCCGCCGCTTGCACGGGCTGTGGACAACTTTCCGCGAGCACGGCGAACTCGTCGCCGCCGAGCCGCGCCAGGGTAATCCCCGGTCCGAACAGTTCCTGTAGCCGCGCCGCCACCGCCTTGAGCAAGCGGTCACCGACGTTATGCCCGAGGCTGTCGTTGATCATTTTGAAGTGATCGAGATCGAGCATCAGCAACGCGCAACCGCGCTTGTGGATTTGCGCAGAGGCCAGCGCCTGCTCGGCACGATCGCTGAACAACAGGCGATTGGGCAGATCGGTCAGCGGGTCGTGGTGCGCAAGGTGTTTGAGCTCATGCTCGGAGTGCTTGATCGCGCTGATATCGGAAAACACCGCGACGTAATGACTGAGGCGGCCCTGATCGTCATGAATGACGCGGATGGTTTGCCACTGTGGATAAATCTCGCCGCTCTTGCGGCGGTTCCAGATTTCCCCGCTCCATTCGCCCTCGGTCTCGAGGGTGGCGAACATTGCCTGATAGAAACCCGGCGGATGATGCCCGGACTTGAACAGACTGGGACGCTGGCCGAGGACTTCCTCGCGCTGATAACCGGTGATCTCGATGAATGCACGATTGACGTGCACGATCAGCCCCTGGTGGTTGGTCACCAACACCCCTTCGCGGGTGCAATCGAACACCGCTGCGGCCTGGCGCAGGCGTTCGCGATCAGCGTGACGCTCGCGCAACCGCGCGCCGATCCCGAGAAACTCGCACAGTCGAACCCGCGCCAGAAAAATCAGCGCGGCGCTGACCGCCGCAAACACATAACCGTTGATCAGTTGCCATCGGCCAAGATCGACGGAGTTATCGAAGAAATTGTTTAATAAATGATCAGCACCTTGCAGCCAGACGACGGCAAGCACGAGATAGAGCAGCGCTGCACGCAAGGCATCGCGATATGTGGCAGACATTCGGCTATCCATGTCCCTACAAAAAGGTTGGAATTATAGGTCAAGAAACATCCAGCGACTCTTATCTGAAAGGGCGACTGGTTTTATCTGTGTGCTTAGTGATAATGCAACGGCTGTTTTTATCTTTATCGAGGGCCCTATAGCCTATGTGGTACGAAGGTTTTCTTGGCTTGTCGGCCTGGTCTCTGGTCGCGGTCACCCTGTTGATGACCCACGTGACAATTGTCGGCGTCACGGTCTATCTGCACCGCTATTCGGCCCATCGCTCGCTTGAGCTGAATGCCGGCCTGAAGCACTTTTTCCGTTTCTGGCTGTGGCTGACCACGGCGCAGAACACCCGCGAGTGGACCGCCATCCACCGTAAACACCACGCCAAGTGCGAAACCGAGGATGACCCGCACAGCCCGGTCATCAAAGGCCTTTCCACCGTGCTGCGCACTGGCGCCGAGCTGTACCGCGCTGAAGCGCAGAATCCGGAAACCCTGCGCATCTACGGCAAGAACTGCCCGGAAGACTGGATCGAACGCAACGTCTACAGCCGCTACCCGCTGCTGGGCGTGGCAATCATGGGCGTGATCGACCTGCTGCTGTTCGGCACCATCGGCATCACCATCTGGGCGATCCAGATGATGTGGATCCCGGTATGGGCCGCCGGCGTGATCAACGGTCTTGGCCATGCCGTCGGCTACCGCAACTTCGAATGCCGCGACGCGGCGACCAATCTGGTGCCGTGGGGCATCCTGATCGGCGGCGAAGAACTGCATAACAACCATCACACTTACCCTAACTCGGCCAAGCTGTCGGTGAAGAAGTGGGAGTTCGACCTCGGTTGGGCGTGGATCAAAGTGTTCAGTTTCCTGCGTCTGGCCAAGGTTCAGCGTGTCGCGCCGATCGCCCACCGGGTCGAAGGCAAGGGCAATCTGGACATGGACACCGCCATGGCGATCCTCAACAACCGCTTCCAGATCATGGCCCAGTACCGCAAGTTGGTGATCGGGCCGCTGGTCAAGCAAGAGCTGGCCAAGGTCGATCATTCGGTGCGCCACCAGTTCCACCGCGCCAAGCGTCTGCTGTCGCGGGAAACCAGCCTGCTTGAAGATCGTCATCACTTGCGCATCCAGAACATGCTCGAACACAGCCAGGCATTGAAGGTAATTTACGAAAAACGCCTGGCCCTGCAGCAGATCTGGGTCAAGACCAGCGCAAATGGTCACGACATGCTCGCGGCCATCAAGGAATGGATTCACGAGGCGGAAGCCAGTGGCATTCAGTCGTTGCGTGAATTCGCCGACCAGTTGAAAACCTACTCGCTGCGCCCTACTGCGTAATCGCGTAATCGCGTAATCGCGTAATCGCGTAATCGGTAGGAGCTGCCGCAGGCTGCGATCTTTTGACTTTGTCTTTTTGAAAACAACGTCAAGAGATCGCAGCCTGCGGCAGCTCCTACAGGGTTGACCATTGGCAGCCGCCCGGCGGAACCCCGCACCCGCTGGGAACTTCGCTGAAAATCCCCTATCTCAAAGACACTTCGCCACCCCGGCGGGTTGTACTGTGGTTGTTGTCGAACTCCCGGCACGCCCTTTGAGATCTGTGCCGATGGTCAACAACAATCAAAAAGACTCATCCTTCCCGCAGTGGCCCGAGGCCGCGCAAACCCTCATGGCATTGATGCACGCCCAAGGCGAAGTAGCGCGCTTGAGCGAACGCGAACAGCTGTTCAGCTCGCTGCTGGTCAGCGTCAACGCCGTACTCTGGGCCTTCAACTGGGAAACCCGGCAGGTGCTGTACGTCAGCCCGGCTTATGAACGGATTTTCGGCCGCTCTGCCGGCCTGCTGCTGGCCGACCACAACCAGTGGCGCGACAGCATCTACCCCGACGATCTGGAATACGCCGAACGCAGCCTCGCCGAAGTGCTGCACAAAGGCGCGGTGGAAGATCGCGAATACCGCATCATCGCCGCCGATGGCCAGGTGCGCTGGCTCAGCGACAAGTGCTTCATCAATCGCCAGGACGAACTCGGGCAACCGGTGATCATCGTCGGCATCGCCGAAGACATCACCGACAAGAAGCAGATGGAAACCGAGCTTCATCGCCTGGCGACCACCGACGTGCTGACGCAAAGCAGTAACCGCCGGCACTTTTTCGAATGCGCCAACCGCGAGTTCGAAGAGGCGCGCCTGCAAGGTTCGCCCATGGCCTTTCTGCTGCTGGACATCGACGATTTCAAGATAATCAACGACACCTACGGCCACCCGGAAGGCGACAACGTGCTGCAGCGGATTGCCGAGTGCGGGCGCGGTTCGTTACGCCGTGGCGATCTGTTCGGGCGAATTGGCGGGGAAGAGTTTGCCGCGGTGTTTCCGGGCTGTGCGCCGGACATGGCGATGCAGGTGGCCGAGCGGTTGCAGCAGGAGATTCAACGGTTGAGTTTCAGCCATGCCGGCCAGACATTCGGCATCAGCGTCAGCCAGGGCCTGACCAGTCTCACTGAAGAAGACGAAAGCCTCGACAGCCTGTTCGCCCGCGCGGATGCAGCGATGTACGAAGCCAAGCGCCAAGGCAAGAACCGCATCATCACAGCCTGACCCCAATACAAAACCTGTAGGAGCTGCGGCACGCTGCGATCTTTTGATCCTGATCTTCTAAAATAAAAAGATCGCAGCGTGCCGCAGCTCCTACAGGGGGATTGTGCGAATATTATTTGCGCATCCGCATCAACTCCGGCAAGCCGATCTTGAGCAGGCGCGCCGTGCGGCTCTTCGCCAACTCTTCGATGCCTTCATGCTCGGTCAGATGCGCCATCTGCGCGGCCATGTTCATCACCAGCGCCTCGCGCGAATACACCCCGCCGCCAAGCTGGTAGACCGACGCAATCAACTCACGCAGCTCCAGCGGCAGTCGCCAGCGCGTACGCAGCGCCGAACCGTAGGCTGCACCAAATTGCGCCAGCGCTTCGCCAACCTCCTCCAGCTCATCCAGCTCACCGCCAGCCTGCTGCCATTCCTGCAAACAACGCAGCAGCGCGAGATCACCCAGACGGTGAAGCATGCCTGCGCAATAGCAGCGCTCCTGATCGAGATCAAGCAGTCGAGCCAGCGTGCGCGCGTATTCGGCGGTGTGCAGCGACAGCCCCCAGTAACGCTCGGCATAATCGGCCAGACACGGGTCACTGAGCTTCGCACTGCGCTTGAGTGCCAAACCGAGAATCAGGTTCATGCTTTGTCCGGTGCCCAACCGATGCAGCGCCTGCGCCAAGGTTTGCACCGGGGCGCCATGATGCTGCGCCGCGCTGTTAGCCGCCGCAATCAACACTGCAGTGATCTGCGGATCGGTTTTAATCTCATCTTCCAACAGCTTCAGATCGAGGCCATTCGGATTGAGGCTGCGCTTCACCGCCACCTGCACATCGGTCATCAATGGCGCGCCATCGGCCTGCTCACGACGTCGCTCGAGAAATACCGACAGGGTCATGCCCGGCGCCAGCGCCGGTACTTCACAAAACACCTCTTCCCCGGCATTGAGCAGCAAACCCTGCAAACGCGCAGTCAGGCTTTCCATGTTCAGGGGTTTGGTCAGGTACGCGGTCGGCGCCAGCGGCAGGGCTTCACGCACACTGGCACTGTCGTTGCGGCTGCTCATCAGAATGAACGGCAGCGGCGGATTGCGTTTGCGTTGACGCACACTGCGCAGCACATTCAAGCCATCGACGCCGGGCAGTTCCCAATCGACGATGGCCAGGTCATAAGGAATTTCGCTGAGCATCGACAGCGCTTGCTGGCCATCGGCACACAGATCCAGCCGCGCATCGCAGCGCACGTTCAGCAGCACTTGTTTGAGCAGGTCGCGGGACCACGGATCAGCCTCGGCAATCAGCACTCGCGGTACGGCGGGTAATTCAACGGCAGTCATGCGCGCTCTCCCTTGCAATCCCTGAACCTTAGCCAATGCTGGCCTTTCGATACAGCGCTAAAGCGCCCGATGTGTTTCAAGGGGCGTAAAAAAACCCGCCGAAGCGGGTTTTTTGTCGATCAGGTCACACTGGGTGATCAGAGCTCGGAGAAGCACTCTTCGATGATCGCCAGGCCTTTGTCCAGTTGCTCGTCCGGCGAGGTCAGCGGTACGAGTACGCGCAGAACGTTGCCGTAGGTGCCGCAGGACAGCAGGATCAGACCTTTGTCGCGGGCCTTGGCCACAACCGATGCCACTGCTGCAGCGTTCGGCTTGTGGCTGTCGCCGTTTTCGAACAGCTCGACCGCGATCATCGCGCCCAGGGCACGGACTTCACCGATCACCGGGTACTTGGCCTGAATGGCCTTCAGGCCAGTGACCAGACGCTCGCCGACTGCCTTGCAACGATCCAGCAGGTTTTCTTCTTCGAACACTTCCATCACTGCCAGAGCAGCGGCGCAAGCGATCGGGCTACCGGCGTAGGTGCCACCGAGGCCGCCCGGAGCAATGGCGTCCATGTATTCGGCCTTGCCGCAAACACCGGCCAGCGGGAAGCCGCCAGCGATGGATTTGGCGAAGGTGGTCAGGTCGGCAGCAACGCCCATCTGTTCCATGGCGAAGAACGTACCGGTACGGCCAGCGCCTGTTTGTACTTCGTCAGCGATCAGCAGAATGCCGTGCTGGTCGCACAGCGCGCGCAGACGCTTCATGAATTCCTTCGGCGCGACGTAGAAACCACCTTCACCCTGTACAGGCTCGATGATGATCGCGGCGATGTCTTTCGGCTCGGCGTCGTTCTTGAAGATGCGTTCGATGGAAGCGATCGAGTCGTCGATGCTTACACCGTGCAGCTCATTCGGGTACAGCGCGCGGAAGATGCCGCCTGGCATCAAGCCCATGCCGGCCGAATACGGCACGACTTTACCGGTCAGGCCCAGGGTCATCATGGTGCGACCGTGGTAGGCGCCGGTGAAGGCGATCACGCCAGCGCGGCCAGTGGCGGCACGGGCGATTTTCACGGCGTTTTCTACCGCTTCGGAACCTGTGGTGACCAGCAGGGTTTTCTTGGCGAAATCACCCGGGATCTTCGCGTTGATCTTTTCGCACACTTCTACGTACGGCTCGTAAGCCAGCACCTGGAAGCAAGTGTGGGTCAGCTTGTTCAGCTGTTCGGTCACGGCGGCGATGATTTTCGGGTGCACGTGGCCGGTGTTCAGTACAGCGATACCGCCGGCGAAGTCGATGAACTCACGACCTTCAACGTCAGTCACGGTAGCGTTTTTTGCCGACTCAGCGAAGATCGGGTGAATCTGGCCTACACCACGTGGAACAGCTGCGGTACGACGGGCCATCAGTTCAGCGTTAGTCTTGCTCATTACAGTCCTCATTCGCCGCTCATCGGGCGGCGTGGTTCAAGGATTAAGCGGGAGGAAGCGACGGCGGCAGCATGCGATGATCGACTGCCACGGCGTTCCCGGCCGCAGAGAAAATTCCGGTTTGAAACGACGCAAAGGGACAGCGCTCTCGTGCCCTTTGCGTTTGCAGCGATCCTTGTCCGGGCTTAGATGCCCAGGCAGAGGTATTTGATTTCCAGGTAGTCTTCGATGCCGTACTTGGAGCCTTCACGGCCCAGGCCCGAGGCCTTGATGCCGCCGAACGGCGCGACTTCATTGGAGATCAGCCCGGTGTTGACGCCAACCATGCCGTATTCCAGTGCTTCAGCGACACGGAACACACGACCGAGGTCGCGAGCATAGAAGTACGAAGCCAGACCGAACTCGGTGTCGTTGGACATCGCGATCACTTCGGCTTCGTCTTTGAAGCGGAACAGCGGTGCCAGCGGGCCGAAGGTTTCTTCCTTGGCCACTGCAGCATTTTTCGGCACGTTGGTGAGGATGGTCGGTTCGAAGAAGTTGCCTTCCATCGCCTTGCCACCGGCCAGCACGGTCGCGCCTTTGGCCACAGCGTCAGCAATGTGCTCTTTGACCTTGGCCACGGCTTTTTCGTCGATCAGCGGGCCAGTGGTGGTGCCGTCTTCCAGACCGTTGCCGATCTTCAGTTTCGCCACAGCCACTTTCAGTTTCTCGGCGAACGCGTCGTAGACCGAATCCTGAATGTACAGACGGTTGGCGCAAACGCAGGTCTGGCCGTTGTTGCGGTACTTGGAAATGATCGCGCCTTCGACGGCCTTATCCAGGTCCGCGTCGTCGAACACGATGAACGGCGCGTTGCCGCCCAGTTCCAGCGAGACTTTCTTGATGTCCTTGGCGCACTCAGCCATCAACTGGCGACCAATTTCGGTCGAACCGGTGAAGGACAGTTTGCGCACGATCGGGTTGCTGGTCAGCTCGCTGCCGATGTCGCCGGCGCTGCCGGACACCACGCTGAACACGCCCGCAGGAATGCCCGCGCGCTGAGCCAGTTCGGCCAGGGCGAAAGCGGAAAACGGCGTTTGCGAAGCCGGCTTGAGGACCATGGTGCAACCGGCGGCCAGTGCCGGGCCGGCTTTACGGGTGATCATCGCGGCCGGGAAATTCCACGGGGTGATCGCTGCAGTCACGCCAATTGGCTGCTTGATCACGATCAAGCGCTTGTCGGGCTGGTGACCTGGAATCACGTCACCGTAGATGCGCTTGGCTTCTTCGGCGAACCACTCGATGAACGAAGCGGCGTAAACGATTTCGCCCTTGGCTTCGGCCAGCGGCTTGCCCTGTTCGAGAGTCATCAGGCGCGCGAGGTCGTCCTGGTTCTCGATCATCAGTTCGAACCAGCGACGCAGCTTGCCTGCACGCTCCTTGGCGGTCAGTGCACGCCAGGCTGGCAGCGCTTTGTCAGCGGCTTCGATGGCACGGCGGGTTTCGGCGGCGCCCATTTTTGGCACGGTACCGAGGATTTCACCGGTGGCCGGGTTGTTGACCTTGATCGTCTGACCGTTGTCCGCATCGACCCAAGCGCCATCAATGAAGGCTTGCTGGCGGAACAACAGGGTGTCTTTAAGCTGCATGTCGGCTTTCCTTAACAGCACCGCGGCCTGCGCGGAGCAAATTATGATTGTAGAAAGGCGCCTCGCAAGGCTGCCGTCAGGGAAATCAGTGACCGGGTGTGGCGCATAAACAGTGGACGATTCGAACCACCAGCGCTTCAACACCCAGCAAAGAGCGTTTGAAATCTCAAACGGATCGTAGGATCAAAGGGGGTAAAGGACAATAGGTCGTTCGAAAAAAAGAACAAAAACGCCGCGTTTGTGGAAATTTTCAGATCAACGAGCAAAAAGCCCTGGCGGCAACAGAACCATAGATCAGTCCCGCGAAAGCGCCAAGCGAGGGTTTTGCAGGACGTTACAGCTTTCAGGAATGCAGCGATTTCAACCGACACGCGCACTGACAATCCGCGCCGAAACCCAGCATGGACGCCCCGAGCCGACCTAGGTATGATGTCGCCCGCTGCACCAGTAGCTCAGCTGGATAGAGTACTGCCCTCCGAAGGCAGGGGTCGTGGGTTCGAATCCCGCCTGGTGCACCATTGATTTAAACGAGAAAGCCCCGGACTGTGATGGTCCGGGGCTTTTTTGTGGGCGATGAACAGACTGCGCAACGACGCTACTCCGTCGTCCAGTCAAACTCATCGTAATCATCATCGTCCTCTTCTTCCTCAATCTCCTCAAAAACCTCGTCTTCATCAACGACATCTTCTTCCGGCTGATTCAGCAGAAACTCCTTGCGTGCTTCAGTAATCGCGCGCCGTATCTCTTCGCCCTTCTCGGGGCAATTGAGGAGTTGGGCGATGCGGTCAATTTTCGATGCCACGTTGTCCTCCAGTGGATTGGCAATGCCCCGATATTGCGCGCTTTTGCGGGGCAATGCCAAATGGCGGGAGGAGAAGCCGGTCATTTTTTCTGCAACTGTTCGAGTCGGGCGTCGAGATCGGCGTTCGGATAGCGTTTGTGCAGGTTGTTGAACAGGCTGTCGGCCGCTTGTGACTGACCGGATTCGCGCAGGCGCAGAACTTCACGCAGTTGTGCATCGAGACCATTGACCGGCGCGGCGGCGCGTTTGCCGAGTTTGGCTTCATCGGCGCTGATCGCCTGACTTTGCATTGGCGCAGCCATTTCCGCCATTGGCGCGGGAGTGGGCATGCCGCCAGCGGGGGCGCTCAATGCCTCGGGCGCCTGTTTGCGGGCCAGTGGCGCTGCCGGTTTGGCTGTCGGAGCGAAGTCGAATTGTGGTTGCGGCTCAGGCGCGCGCTGCACCAGCGACAACATCAGGGCGACGCCGACGAGACTGGCGAACGCAACTTGCCAGCGCGGTTTGCGGCAGGCGTCGAGCCAGCGTTGCCACAGGCTTGGCTTCGGCGCCGGGATCTCGCGGCGGGCAGCATTGAGAATGAATGCATCGAGGTGCGCTGGCGGTTCAGCGTTGTGCTGTTCGCGCACATGTTTTATCACCGAGTCATCGGGTGTCTGGCGGGCGTCAGTCATGTCAGTACCTCCTCGGCCAGCAGCCGACGCAGTTTTTGCTGGGCGTAGCGCAAGCGGCTTTTCACGGTTTCCAGCGGTGTTTCGGTGAGGCTGGCGATTTGTGCCAGGTCGAGGTCGCCGTGGGCACGCAGCAGGAACACTTCGCGCTGGTCGGCGGGCAGGGTTTGCAGGGCGCTTTCCAGACGCTGGCTGTCGCGGCTAAGGCTGAGCAGTTGTTCTGGATCGTTCGCGTCATCGCTGACGGCGTGCGCCTGTTCGTCATAGCTGTCGTGCAGCGGTTGCCGGGCGCCATGTTTGCGCCAGTGATCGATCAGACGATTGCGTGCAATCTGGAACAACCATGTACGAAAGGTCGCCCGGCCCTGTGGCTGACTGGTGCTGCGGATCAGGCTCAGCCAAGTGTCCTGAAACACTTCGTCGGCCAACTCCGGCTTGCCGCTCAAACCGAGCAGAAACTGATACAGGCCCTGGCGGTGGCGCGCGTACAAGATCTCGAACGCCGCGCCGTCGCCCTCGCGATAACGCGCCAGCAGCGCTTCATCGCTGCTGGCGGTTGAGCTGTCTGCCGAAGCAAACAGCTGGCTGATGAACCCCTTCAGACGACTCACTTATTCAATCCGTCGTGGAGTGGCCGGCGCATTCGCTGCGGTCGAGGTGCGCAGGCTCTGCGCCAGTTCCACCAGTTGCACGAACTCGTTGCGCAGGCCGAAGCGATCGTCACCACGCGCGCCACGGGCCAGCGCCTCAGTGTCTTTCAGGCTGAAGTCGCCGGTGTAGCGGCCATCCTTGAGTTGCTGGGAAAACGCGGCGACCGCAGCGGCAAAGCGCAGGTCTTCACTGGCGGGGGCGACCTGATTGGTAATCGGCCGTTCGATCAGCCGACTTTTCCCACCTTCGGGTTGTTGATAACGTACACGCAGCATCGCCATTTCTCCGTTTTTCGCGGAAGCAACCGGCGGCGATTGGCCGTAACGCAGCGGCTCCAGCCAGCCCTTCTCACCTGCCGGGACAATTTCATACAGCGCGGTCACTGTGTGTCCTGCGCCGATTTCACCGGCATCGACTTTGTCATTGCTGAAATCCTCACGCTTCAATGCACGGTTTTCGTAGCCGAGGAGGCGATATTCACTGACCTGCGCCGGGTTGAACTCCACCTGCAACTTGACGTTCTTCGCTACCACGGCGAGGGTCGAGCCGAGTTGATCGACCAGCACCTTGCGTGCCTCGCGCAGGTTATCGATATAGGCGTAGTTGCCATCGCCAGCGTCGGCCAGTTGCTCCATCAAGTGTTCATTGTAGTTATCCACACCAAAACCCAAGGTGGTCAGGGATATCCCGCTTTTGCGTTTATCCACAGCCATTTGCTTGAGGCTGTCGAAGTCGCTGACGCCGACATTGAAGTCGCCATCGGTGGCCAGAAGAATGCGGTTGATGCCGTTGGGGATGAAGGCTTGTTGCGCCATCTGGTAGGCCATTTCGATGCCTGAAGCGCCAGCGGTCGAACCACCTGCAGTCAATTGCTCGATAGCCGTACGAATTTTCGCTTTTTCCCGTCCGGAAGTAGGTTCAAGCACCACTCTGGATTCGCCGGCGTAGACGACCAACGACACGCGATCCTGATCGCGCAATTGATCGACCAGCAGTTTCAAAGTGCTTTTGACCAGCGGCAGGCCCTCGCGACGATCCATGGAACCCGACACGTCGACCAGAAACACCAGATTGGCCGGTGCCAGTTCCGCCACGGCGCGGTCGGAGGCCTTGATGCCGATACGCAGCAACCGCGTGTGCGGGTTCCACGGAGAGGCAGCCAGCTCGGTGGTCACGCCAAACGGCGAGCCATCGCTGGGCAACGCGTAGTCGTAGGGGAAGTAATTGACCATTTCCTCCAGTCGTACCGCACCTTCCGGCGGCAGACGTCCTTGATTGAGCAGACGGCGAACATTGGCGTACGCGCCCGTATCGACATCAGCACTGAAGGTTGAAACCGGCGTTTCGGTGACGCTGTGGATCGGGTTGTCAGGCAGCGTCTGATATTGCTCGCGCTGCTCGTCACGATAGCCCTGTGGATAACTGTCCGCGCTGGGCATCGCGGCAAAACTGGCCAGCGGCGCCGGATGCGCCATGCGCTTGGCCATCGTTCCGCCCGCCATGATCGCTTCCTGTTGAACCACAGCTTGAGGCTGCGCAGGCGCTGGCACAGCGGCGGAATCAGGATTGGAAGAGACGCCGCAACCACCGACGGCCAACAACATACCGACCACTACGGGACGCAAAAGAAGATGAGACATGGGGGCTGACCTCGGGATGAAATTGATCATTCATCCAGTGAGACGGGCAACCCTTTCAGTTCGGGTTAAACGCCGCTAAAAAATTTTCAGCGGTGATAACGCCGCACCGCACTGCTGTTGCGCAGCACATGGCCTTTGATTTTTTCCATCAGTTCAGCGCGGGTCAAGCCGGCCGGCAAGGCGTCCGGAGCAAGGTCGAGGGCGTAGATCTGGATAATGTAGTGGTGCGCACTGTCGCCCACTGGCGGGCACGGCCCCATGTAATGCGTGTTGCCCTTGCTGTTGGTGCCACCGACACCCTCGAAAGCGGACTTGGCACCGACACCGGCCGGAATCTGGCGGGTCGTGGCTTTGATGCCGTAGTGAATCCAGTGATCGACGCCCAGGCCTTTCTGGCCGTCCGGATCGTGCATGACGATCGCGTAGCTCTGGGTCGCGGCGGGGCCAGCGTTCCAGCTCAGGGCTGGCGACTGGTTCTTGCCGCCACAGCCGGCCGCATCGCTGGCCGCTGCTGCAGTGAACAGGCGGTTATCGGAAACACCCGGGATGCTCAGGGTGAAACGCTCCTGGGCCTGCGCCGGAAACTGCACGCAAAGGGCGACGGCAACGGCCGCCAGCCATGGGTTGAGAGAGGTCAATCGGGTCATTCCGGGAGCACCTTGTGCAGTTGGGCCTTCGTCGGCCTGCAAACTATAGCTGTACCGTTCGTGCCGTGGCAGTGGCAAATGGCTGAACCTCGCACTACCGCGCAAACTCACAATAGAAATGCCTGCGAGGAAGCCGGATATGGCCCTGCACCGTGTCGCCCGTATCGCCGATGTCCCACAAGACCGTGGCCTGCCCGTGGAAATCGGCGACTGCAAGATCGTCCTGCTGCGCGCCGGAGATCAACTGCGTGCCTTTCAGGGCGAATGCCCACATGCCGGCGCGCCGTTGGCTGACGGCGCGTTGTGTCTCGGACGCCTGATCTGCCCGTGGCATAAAGCGGCATTCCGCGCTGAAGACGGCGCGTTATGCGAGCCGCCAGCCCTCGACAGCCTTAAACGTTATCCGCTGGAAACACGCGGCGACGAGGTGTGGGTGGATGACCAACCGTTAGCGGATCCGCACACTCCGCCGGCAGACGATTCCCGTACGTTCGTGATTGTCGGCGCAGGGGCGGCAGGCACGGCGTGCGCGGCGGCGCTACGGGAAAAGGGCTTTGGTGGCCGAATCCTGATGATCGACCGTGAAATTGACGCCGGTTACGACCGAACGGTGCTGAGCAAATTCGTCCTCGCCGGAGAAATGCCAGCCGAGGAAATTCCACCCCTGCGCGATGAAGCTTTCTATAAAGAGCAGCGCATTGAACGGCTGCACAGCGAAATCACTTCACTCGACGCTCAGGTCAAGACCCTGCACCTCGCCGATGGCCAAATCCTCAATTACGACGCAGCGGTGCTGGCGACTGGCGGCGCACCCTATCAGCTGGAGTTGCCCGGCGCAGACCTGCCGCAGGTGTTCGTCCTGCGTTCAAAAGCCCAGGCTGAACAGATCATGAACACGGCCCAGCCGGATCAGCGCGCGGTGATCATCGGCGACAGCTTCATCGCCCTCGAGTGCGCCTCGGCCCTGCGTCAGCACGGTCTGGACGTTACGGTGCTGGCACGCCATGCGATTCCCTTCGCCGCGCAATTCGGCGAAACCGTGGGCAAAGCGATTCGCACACTGCATGAAGAAAATGGCGTGAAGTTCATCAGCGAGCATCAAGCCACGGAAATCATCGGCGACGGCAAGGTCGAGGCGGTGCTGCTGGACAATGGTTTGCGCCTTTCTGCGGATCTGGTGCTGGCAGGCATTGGCGTCCACCCCGCCACCGAGCCTTTTGCGTCATTGCCCAGGGAAAAAGATCAGTCGCTGCGCGTCGACGCCGGCATGCGCATCAACGCGGGGCTTTGGGCCATTGGCGACATCGCCACCTTCCCGCTGAACGGCCAGCCACAGCGCATCGAACACTGGCGCCTGGCCCAGCAACACGCACGAATCGCTGCTGCCAACATGCTCGGTGGCGACGAACACTATCTTGATGTGCCGTACTTCTGGACCTGGCACTTCGGCAAGAATTACGACTACCTCGGCCACGCTGAGCATTGGGATGAAGTCGAGTTTCTGGGCGAGCCGGAGCACCCACCGTTTATTGGTCTGTTCGGCCGAAAGGGTGTTCTAGTCGCTGCAGTCGCCTGCGAAAAGGAACGCGCCATGGCCCTGCTGGCCGAACGCATGAAGCAACCCCTGCCCATGGAAGAAGCCTGGACCCTGATCCGCGACTGATAAAAACCCCTGTAGGAGCTGCCGCAGGCTGCGATCTTTTGATCTTGAACGTCAAAAGATCGCAGCCTGCGGCAGCTCCTACAGGGGTTTCGCCATCAGGAGAGTCGGTTCACCGGTTCGCGGTTATCGTCGTCTTCGGCATGCAGGAAGATCACCCGTGGATGCTCCAGCGGTGCCAATGGCGGCGGCAACTCTTCCTGCTGCACCGGCCAGAAATGCGTCACCACATGACTGATATCGCCTTCCTGATCGTTGTGAATGGTCATCACCCCGGGCGTGCGCAGTTTCTGCAAACGGTCGTCACACAGTTTGAAGCTCTTGCTCAGACCCTCATCATCGATCACCGGCGACGGCAACCGGCGCTGGGCGAAGCTGCGGCTCTTACGCTGCTGATAACGCGCCCAACCGATCAGAATCACCGCGTTGACCAGCGCCACCCACAGATAAATCTGCAAAGTACCGAGTGCATCGAACGCTGAGTTATCGATGCGCGCCCCGCCCGCATGGGGTTCGATCAATGGCCACAGACCACGGATCAGCAAGAACAACAGGCCCACCCACGCCACCACCGTAAGCACCACGTCGACCACGACGAGGAAAGGCCGCTGGCGAGTCCGGATGATTTTCATTTGATGACCTCCTCTTCGTCGTCGCCGATCGGCTTGATGCCCCGATCAGGACTGACCCAGCGCGCACGTTTCTGATGTTGGCCGAACAACACTTTCGGGAAGCTGACCAGCGTGGTCAGCAAACTGACAAACCAGAATGCAATCGGGTACCAGACCACCCAGAACATGGTCTTGCCCAACCCCGGCTCATAGCGACGGTCGATGATGATGCTGACGGCGAATTGCACCAGGCAGACAAACGCCAGCAACAGCCCGGTGAACGCCGGCGGCATCAGGTGATGCACGGCGATGGCCTCGGGCAGCACCACGAATTTGCCGACGCCCCAGAAAATCACCGACAACAGGAAGGTAAACGCCCAACCGGTCGACAGGCAGTATTCGAACAGCAGCGGCCACAGGTAACGATGGCGGTACTGCCAGATGCCACGGATGTTCTTGAACAGCACTTCGGCGCCACCCTGCGCCCAGCGCAAACGCTGCTTCCACAGGCCGCCGAGGGTTTCCGGCATGAGGATCCAGCACAGCGCGCGCGGCTCGTAAAAGATGCTCCAGTGATCGAGTTGCAGCTTCCAGCTGATGTCGATGTCTTCGGTGATCATGTCCGGGCTCCAGTAACCGACCCGGTTCAGCGCCGAACGGCGGAACGCGACGATGACACCGGAGACGGTGAAGATCCGCCCGAAGACGCGCTGAGTCCGTTTGATCAGACCGATGATCGACGAGAACTCACCGACCTGAACCCGCCCGACCAGCGTCGAACGCGTGCGAATCCGTGGATTGCCGGTCACCGCGCCAAGGCGCGCGTTATCCAGCATCGGCGCAACCAGATACGCCGCCGTGTTCGGCGCCAGCAACGCGTCGCCGTCGATGCACACCAGGTATTCACTGCGCGCGGCGATGGCGCCCATGCGCAGGGCGACCGCTTTGCCCTGGTTCTCCGCCAGATGCAGCACGCGCAGTCGCGGATCTTCCTTGGCCAAGGCATCCAGCACTTGCGCGGTGTTGTCCTTGGAGCCGTCGTTGATCGCGATGACTTCGATGTTCGGATAATGCTGAGCCAGTGCCGCATGAATCGTATCGGCGGCGTTGTCACCTTCGTTGTAGCAAGGGATCAGAATCGAGATCAGCGGCTCGCCTTCCAGCGGTGGCGGCAAGGTGTCGTCCTTCCACGGCCAGTGCCGCTCCCAGTGCAGCCAGAAATACAGGCCACCGGCAATCCACAGCCCGGACATGAACAACGGGTAGAAGAACACGAAGTCCATCAGGAACTGCCCGGTGACCAGAAAGATCAGGCCCAGCGGCACGCCGAGGACGAGCGCCAGAACAAGCAGGGCTAACAGTCTATCCAGCATGTTATGGATTCCATTTATTGGAGAGCGCAGGCCTTACGGTTTTCAGGTCCGGCAGGTTGTCGAGGAAATTGTCCGGGTAGTAACCGAAACTGGTCGCGCCCTGACGCTTCAGACGGCCCATCCAGTCCGCCAGATGCGCACCGTCGATGTCGGCCTGATCCTTTTTCGTCCAGTCGCGCGCCTGCAACTCGAACACCGTGCGATCCAGCGCTCCAGGGCGTTTCTTGACCGTGGCCACCAAGGCTTCGAGCCACGGGCCAGACTCAGCCTGGGTCTGCTTCTCCATCAAGGGCATGGCCATCGGCGCCGTCCAGTCGTAAGTCACGAGGAAGTCGTCGAGGTTTTGCGCGAACCACGCTTCGCTCTCGGGGTTGAGCATCGGCTCGGCGAAGATGTTGCGCGCAGTCAGCACCTGCGGGCCGCGAATCGCACGGACTTTGGCGGTCAGCTCGTTGGTGAAATCGATGAGGTATTTGCTTTTGAAACGCGTCCAGCGCTGCATCGCTGCCGGATCATCGCGCAGGGCGGCAATCGAGCCGGGCAGACCGTGGGCGGCGTAGGCTTTCAAGGCTTCCGGGCTGGCGTCTTCAAAGTCTGAAAGCACTGCGTCGTCGTGATAGAGAATGCCGTCGACCGAAGTCAGGCGCGCGACGTCTTCGTAGATTTCACCGATGATTCGCCGCACCTCCGGATCGAACGGCGACAGACGTTTGTACTGGTCCGGGTCGACCGACGTGGTGCCGGTCTTCGGATCCCAGCGCGTCACCCGTGGCAGTTTCGAATCGAGGCCGAAACTCAGCACCGGCATCCACGCAAACACTTTGACGTGGGCACGAGTGCGCAGCTGCCAGGCAACGCGGTCGAAGATGTCGGCGCGCACCGGCAAGTGGCGGTTGGGGAAGTACAGCGAATGCACCAGACCGTCGCCCTGTGGGTCAGCGAAGGCTTGCAGGAACACCGTGTTGGCGCCCATGTCAGCCATGCGCTGCACCAGCTTGCCGAGGTTGATGTCCTGTTGCGCCGGGTCCGGGTCGTAGACGTTGTCCAGATCGACGTGGACCACGCGCATGACGAAATCCGACTGCGCGCCGACGATGCTGTTGGCAAAATGTTCGCCGTCAGGGTCGGAAGCGACGAGGAAGCGCGGGCTGCTCATCAGGTTGTCGAGGGCGTCGAGGCCGTCGTCGAGCGTCAGGGCCATTTCGTAGCCCTCCTCGCCCACCACGGTCAACGAAGTGCCGTCTGCCGTGCCGTACGGCCAGACCCACACGCGTGGTTTCTTGCCGGTGACCTTGCGGATTTTTTCCGAGATGTTGTTCACGTCGGTACGAATCCGTGCCTGGAAGTCGGCCTCGGATTCATAGCGTTTGGTCACTGGATCGTAGCGCCGGGTCGCCGCCGCCGGCTGCATGTTGCCCTGCGGGTTGGCCAGAATCCCTTTGTGGTTGGCGTCAGTGTGCGCGGCAATTTCCACCAGGCCCGATTGCGAGATTTCACGCACCTGATCCCAGGTCAGGAAGTCGGAACGCGCACGCGGCGCACCGGCGAAATCCACCGGTTGATTGAGCGGCGTGTCGATCCAGCTGCCAACCGGCGCCAGTAATGCGTGCCAGTTATACGCACGCAGCACCGGCAGCACGCGGGTGTAGAAGCTCGAATAGCCGTCGTCGAAGCTAAGCAGAATCGCCTTCGCCGGCAGCTCCGGGCCGCCCGTGCGCGCCGCCATGATCTGATCGACCGTGACCGGCTTGTAGCCGTTCTCGCGCAGCCAGGCGAGTTGCTCGATCATGCGCTCGGTGCGCACCGCCACCACGGCCTGATCGGGGTCGCGGTCTTCGATATCGTGATAGGCAATGCCAAGCACGTGATTTTTCGGCCACGGTTTTTCACTGGCCGCCAGCGGACGCTCGGACGGCGGCGCGAAGGCCGGGGCTTGCTGGGCGCAGGCGCTGACCAGCAGCACTCCCAGCAGAAGGATGAAACGCGAAATCAAAGGCATCTTCAAACTCTTCTAGAAGCGGTAAGTGAGGTCGACGAGCAGACGCAGATCGGTCTCCCGATCACCGTCGTAGGGCCGGTTGATCACACTGAACAAGCCGCCCACCTCGAACACGTCGTTCCAGGCATAGCGTTGCCCGTAGCCAAGCAGGGCCATGCCGCCCGTGCCGTGATCACGCTGGCTGTACGTCCCCGCGCCAGCCTGGAATTGCTGACTCCAGGAAGTTTCGTAGCGGTGGTAGAGCACGTGATTGACGTTGACCAGCGGCATCACGCTGAAGTCGGATTTGGGGTTGAAGTACGGCACGTCATCGGACTTGGAGTTGTGGCTGGTACCGACTTCCAGACCGGCATCGACCTGCACGTTCGGCGCGCTGTAGACGCCCTCGCGACCGGTGAGCAAGGCTTCGACGCGGTTGTTGCCGTCGCTGAAGTGCGACGGGCTGACGGCCAGTTTCCACTCGCGGCTTTCGTTGGCGCGCCAGCGGATGAAGCCACTGCCGCCGTTGGCCTTGATGTCGCTGTTGAGCGCGCGCAACGGCGTCTCGGCCGAGAGGTATTCGAGGCTGCCGCCGTATTGCCAGTTGTCATTGATGTCGCGGGCAATCGCCAGTCGCGCGCCCTGTTTGTCGCCGTAGCCATAGTCGTGATTGGAGACTTCGGCTTCGAGGGTCATGTCGCGGGTGCGCCGCTCGAGGCCGACGCGCTGGAAGCGATGGTTGCCGGTGCCTTCGGCAAAGTCGCCGGTGGCATAACCGACGCCGGCAAAGACGCGCCAGTCTTCATTGATCGGCGGGCTGTAGAGCGTGCTCTGGATACCGAAATCGCGGCTACCGCTGACGGCGCCCGCACCACTGTTGCCGCCACCGTTGGCTTTGCCGCCGTAGGCTTCGACGCGCAGTTCGGACATGTCATGGACTTCGCGCTCGCGCGCCAGACGCTGGACCTGACGGTTGTCCGGATAACGCGCGACAACGTCGTCGGTCAGCGCATCCATTTGCCGCCATTCCTGCAATTCCATTGCGGTGTGCGCCTGGCCGATTTCCAGGCCCATGTCGCGCGGCACCATGCTCTCGGTTTCCTTGAGCTGAATTTCTGCGCGGCGCGGCCATTGGCGGGCGAGGTACAGATCGGCCTGGGCCAGACGCAAGCCGACGTTGCCCGGCGCCTGGTCGACCAGGGTCTGCAAGCGTTCCTCGCCATGCGGCAGGTCGGAACCGTAGGTGCCGGCCTGCGCCGCCAGTTGCTGGGCGTCCATCCATTCATCGTTGGGGTTGCCGATCGGCAAGCCCTTGAGTTCGATACGCGGGCGCTGCGACTTGGCCAGATCTTCGGCGACCTTGCGTGCCTCGTCGGCGCGATCGCTTTCCAGCAACGCGTAATACAGCGCCGTGGTGTCTTCGAGGCGGTCGCCGGCATCGGCGTCCGGAGCGGAGAGCACCTGGCGATAGAGATCGGCGGCGATTTCCGGCTCGCGTTGATCGAGATAAGACGCCGCCACCCAGCGCAACGCGTAGGTCGGAATCTTCACGCCTTCGGCTTGCAGCTTCTGGTATTCGCTGATGACGTCGGCGGTTCGTGCACGGGCCTTGAGCGCGCCCATGCGGTCAATGCGCCAGCGCACCACGTCGTCGTGCGCCGTGGCGTCCGGTGTCCAGGTGGCGAGCAGTTTGTCGTAGTCGGCCAACGCCCGGTCGGCGATGACGTAGCGTTCACTCTCACTGCGCGTGGCGTATTCGGCGAGGCGTACGCGTTCGGCGGCGAGATCGCCTTCGAGGCGGCGCAAGGTCACCGGATCGATCAGGCCTGGCCGTTGATTGGCCAAGCGCAGTGCCGGTTCCGGCAGACGCGCCTTTTGCAGGGCGACCACGTATTCGCGGGCGACCTCCGGTTTGCTGCCGGCGCGTTTGAAGGCTTGGTCGTATTCGAAAAGCGCGTCGTATTGCTTGCCGGCGCGGGTCAGGGCGTAGCCCAGCGCGAGGCGGCGCGAAGGATCATCAGGCTTTGCCGCCACCAGCGCTTTGGCGCGAGTCACCGCTTCGTCAGGTTTACCGGCGTCAGCCTGAGTCAGGGCCAGGCCCAATTGCAGATCAGCGTTATCCGGTTCCAGCGCCAAGGCCTTGTTGTAAACCTGAGTTGCCTGATCCCAGCGCTTGAGATTGCGGTAGGCGCGGGCGGTGGCAGTCAGTGCCTGCACCGGCAAGACGCGATCGCGACCCTGGGTTTCATAGACCTGCACCACTTCGGCGTCGAGCCCGGCCCAGCTGGCGATTTGCAGGTGATCGCTGATCTGCCCGGTAGTCGACTGACCCGGCGGCACCTGACGCAGCACCGTCAGCGCAGGCGTGGTTTGCCCGGCACGGGCATCACGCACCATCTGATCATAGGGTGTGTCGGCAAACGCCAATGCCGGCCAAAGCAACTGGCTGCACAGCGCGACACGGAACAACGGGCGTAGACCACGATGTAATACGGGAACATCAATACGCGGCATTCGTCAGCATCCTTACATGGCCAGCCGGGTCGCAATGCCCTCCTTGCCCATTCGTAACGGTGGCCGAAACTGACAGCACTCGGCCAAGCTTAGTCAGGCAGTCTTGCACGCAAGCGTAGACCAGAATTCAGAACACAATATTTGTTCAGAATCGAAGCGGCGGCCCGGCCGCGACACCGAAAACCCGAACGCCAGACAGCAAAACGCCCGGCGTCCGTGCGATACGGAGGCCGGGCGTTGCTATTTAGAGCGCAGAATTACTGCACTTGCGTGACGCCTGCGAACTTGCTCATCAGGAAGCCGACGAACTGCTCAACGGTCATCTTCTGGCCGTTGAATTCCACCTGATTGGCGGCGTAATGCAGCTTGGTCACCACGTTGGTGCCGTCCACGACCGCCAGCTGCGAACCGACCGCCATGCCGGCAAACATGTCAGCCGCTTCCTTGGACTGATCGACGATGGCTTTGGCGTCAGTCTGACCGTCCAGTTGCGCCTGCACGCTGAGCAGATCGACCAGCATCGGCTTGGACACCTGAATGTTCAGATCGAGCAGCGCGACCAATTGTTTGCCCAGTTGATCCGGTGGCAGATCCATCGATTGCGGCTTGGTCAGGTCAATCACCAGATTGGCACGGCTCTCACCGTTGGCGGTGTTGAACGAGAGGTTTTCCAGGGCAATCTGCGGGCCAGCCGCGAGGAGTTTTTGCAGGTCGGCTTTGACTTGCGTATTTTCCGCTTCGGTCAGGTTCAGCTCTGGCGCTGGCAGACCTTGAGCAGCGGCCTCGGCAGCGGCTTTTTCGTACGGCTGCAACTTGGTCTGGTAGATCTGCATCAGCGACATCGTCGACGGGATGTCGAGGTTTTTCAGGCTCATGGCCATGTTCGCCGAGCCGATTTTCTTGTCGTTGAGGCTGACTTCGCCAATCTTGTAGTCCGCACGGCCGGACGCATTGCTGCCGTTTTCTTCGGTGAGGTTCTTCATTTCGAAGTTGTTCACGCCGAGCACCGACTGCTTGGGGCCGAAGGTGGTTTTACTGCTGGTCAGCTCCAGGGTGTTTTCGCCGGTGTAGTAGCCGTAGCTGCTTTTCGCGAGGTTGCTGGCCAGGGTCAGACCATTCAACTCGACCTGCACCGGTGCCTGATCTTCAGCGACGGTGACCAGTTTCAGGTTGTCCATGTAACCGTCAGCCTTGACCTTCTGCGCCTGAGCGCTGGCGGAAATGTTCATGGTCAGGCCGGAGAACTTCAGGCTCGACTGCTCATCCAGCGCAGTTTCGAATGGCACGAGGTCGAGGGTGCTGGTGGTGGATTCGTCGTAGCCGATATTGGTCACGCCTTTGAGCGGCGCAGCGCCCTTGGTCGCGGCGAACCACTTTTCGGTGGCGGCATTCTTTTCCAGCTCGTAGTTGCTGGTGGCCATGACTGGCAGCCATTTCAGCGAAAACAGGCGCGAGAACGGCAGCGGACCGTGTTCGATGTGGTCGACGAAGAGCAATTCGACCGGCTTGTCGCCGAACATCTCGCCTTCACCCTTGAGGCGATAGTGCGCGGTGCTGGTGAAGGTGTGGCGATCCAGCGACACCAGTTCCAGCGACGCGGTGCCGTTGGAGCCGGCCATGGCGGTCTGCAGCTCTTTATTGGCGTTGCTGACGGCGTTGTTCAACACGCCTTCGATCTTGGTCCCGGTGTACCAGGCCCCGCCAGCGCTGATGGCACCGATGGCAACAACAATTCCGAGGAGCACGCCTGCTGATTTATTCATGAATGACCTGATCGATTTCCGTGGCTGTGAGTGTGGTCGTCTTCCCTGAACCCGTGACCGGGTCGCGGCTCGACTCCGCTGAATTCAGCGGTGGAGATTAGCACCGGGCGCGCAAGACGGCCCAATGTTTAAAGGTTAAAGAGTGTCTATGGACACTCGGGAAAGCAAAAAGATCGCAGCCTGTGGCAGCTCCTACAGGGAAACACGTTCCAATGTAGGAGCTGCCGCAGGCTGCGATCTTTTGCTCTTCAGGAATACTGAACCTCGATCTCATCCAGCTGATGATCAAAGCTTTTCAGCCGCGCGGTCCATGTGTAGACCAGCACTTCAAAGTCCCGATCGATCACCGCACCGCCCGGCCCATCGGCGCGCGGGTCGCAGAAATCCAGCTGATAACGCTCACGGGCCATTGCCGTGGCGACATCCGACAATTCACGAGCGTTGTTGAGCCAGTGCCAGCCCTCGCCATCAATTTGCTTATCGAGCTCCAGGCATTGTTTTTTCAGCGCTTCGAGGCTTTTTTCCAGCGGCGTGCCGGTGAGCTCGCCCATGACTTCGGCGAACGTACGCCCCGGTTGCCAATAGCTGCCCCAGAAATACCGGTCGAACACGGTTTCGACCCGGCGCAGAGCGACTTTGGTATCCCAGATCAGCACCAGGGTCTTGCCCTGTTCAAGCTGCCGTTTCTTGACCCGCTGCACCTGCACCGACGCCCATGCCACCACAACAATTGCCATGACCGCGATCAGCGCCGTGGCGCTGTCGAGAAAAATCATGGCCTTGTCGATCTGGTGGGCCAGCATGATGCCGTAGAAATAGGTGGCCGATAGCAGTAGCAGCGCTGCGAGGGCGCACCAGAAGCCGAGAGCGTAAGGGTTTTTCATTATTGGTTTCCCCTAGACCAGCGCTAGCAATGTGCGCTGGAAGGGTGCTTTGCACGGGGCGCCCTTCCAACACTTCAAAGCATAGCAACGGCCTCAGGGTTTGCTGGGGCTTGGAGCGTGCGTTCGTCCGCTTTCCCAACCGCCACCGAGGGCGAGGAACAAATCGATCTGGCTCATCGCGACTTGAGTGTTGGCGGCGGCCAGTTGCGCGGTGACATCGGTGTAGGTCCGGGTCGCTTGCAGGTCGGCGAGAAACGACTCGCGGCCGGCCTGAAAGAAGCGGTGGGTCTGGTCGGCGGCCAGTTTCGCCGATTGCTCGGCATCGGCCAGCGCATCGCGGCGTTGCAGCAAGGCACTGTACTGGGCCAGACCGGTCTGGGTTTCGCGAATGGCGTTGAGCACCACGCCGTCGAAGTGCGCCAGTGCGCCTTGGGTGGACGCTTCCGCTTCACGGATGCGCGCACGAGCGCCGTTGGTCGGCACCTTCCAGCTCAGCGACGGGCCGAAGCCCCAACGGTTGGTTGACGGATCACCGAGGTCGTCGATGATGCCGACAGTGCCGATGGTCGCGCCGATGCTGATGTCCGGGTACAGCTCGCCGGTGGCGACGCCGATCCCGGCGGTGGCGGCGGCCAGACGTCGCTCAGCCTGACGAATGTCCGGACGACGCTTGAGCAGCGCCGCGCCGTCTCCGACCGGAACCCGTTGAGCGATCTTCGGCAGCTCGGCGCACGTCGCAGTGCCGGCCGGCAATTGATCGACCGGTTTCGCCAACAGCATCGACAGCCGGAACAACCCGGCCTGACGCGCCGCTTCATAGCGCGGCATGTCGGCGCGCAGGGATTTGAATTGGGTCTGCGAACGGGTGACCTGGGTTTCATCGCCGCGCCCGGCATCGCGCAGACGCTGGATGAGCGTCGTGCCTTGCGATTGCAGGTCAAGGGAATGCTGGGCGATTTCGCGTTCTTCGTTGGCCGCGCAGACTTGCGTGTAAGCACGCACCACGTCTGCCACCAAAGTAATGCGCGCGGTATCCGCTGCGGCTTGGGTGGCGTCGGCGTTGGCTTTCGCGCCTTCAATGCCGCGCTGTAAGGTGCCCCACAGATCGAACTGATAAGACGCGCTGATGCCAATATCGCCAACGTTGGCCACTGGCACCTTTTCCGGCAACAGGTAAGCCTGTCCGGATTCCTGCAAACGCTGGGCACCCATTTTCACCCCAGCGCTCCAGCCGCCAGCGGCCTCGGCCTCATCGACCTGAGCGCGGGCGCGCTGCAAGTTGGCGGCGGCGACGCGCAGATCGGTGTTGGACGCCATGGCCTGTTGCACCAGTTGATCCAGACGCGGGTCTTTATACAGCCGCCACCAGTCTGCCGGCACCGGTGCCGAGACCACAGGTTTACCGTCGACGGCCAATTCGCCCTGAAAATCCTTGCGCTGAACGGCCGAATTTTCAGGCACGTGATAATCCGGCCCGACCATCTGACAAGCCGACAACATCACGCCCAACCCGGCGATCATCAGGGCCCTGCTCATTGCGCGGACTCCTGCTTTTTATCGTCGACTTTTGCGTCTTCGATGATCGACACCGTGGCGGTACGCCCGGCAATCATGCGGAAATCTTCCGGCACGTCATCAAAGGCAATCCGCACCGGAATCCGCTGCGCCAGCCGCACCCAGCTGAACGCCGGGTTGACGTTCGGCAACAGATTGCTGCCGCTGGTACGGTCGCGGTCTTCGATACCGGCGACGATGCTTTCCACGTGCCCGCGCAATTTGGCGCGATCACCGATCACGCGGATATCCACAGACTGGCCGACATGAATGCCGTCGAGTTTGGTCTCTTCAAAATAACCGTCGATGTGGAACGAGTTGCTGTCGACCACCGACAACACCGGACGCCCGGCGGTGACGAACTCCTGTGGTCGCGGCGCACGGTCGTTGACGTAACCGTCCACCGGGCTGCGGATCACCGAGCGGTCGAGGTTGAGCTGAGCGCTGTCCACGGTGACCATGGCTTCGGCCAGTGCCGATTGCGCACGGGCGACCTTCGACTGGCTTTCTTCCAGTTGCTCGGCGGGCACCAGGTTGCCGAGACCACGGTTACGCTTGGCTTCGCGCTGGGCCTGAGCGAGGGTTTCTTCGCGGTCGGCGACAGCCGCTTTGGCCTGACGCAGCGCCAGTTTGAAGCGATCCTGATCGATGCTGAACAGCACCTGGCCGCGCTTGATCAACTGGTTGTCTTTCACTTCAACCTGCTGGATCAATCCGGACACGTCCGGAGCGATCTGGATGATGTCGGCGCGAATGTGGCCGTCACGGGTCCACGGCGCGAACATGTAATACATCACCATGCGCCAGACGAGGACAACGGCAAAAGTCACGATCAGCAGGGTCAGTACCACGCGACCGATGGTCAAAAACGGTTTTTTCATGTCATCAGGTATCGACTGAGTGAGTCCACGCCGTACAGAAGCACGGCGTAGAGGGCCACGTTGAACAATGCCCGGTGCCAGACCAGACGGTAAAAGTGCACGCGCGTAAGCACGGCATGCACCAGCAAAAACAGCACATAAGTGATGCCCATCAACACCAGCAGGGTCGGCAGGAAAATGCCGCTGATGTCCAGATCACCGATCATAGGGGCGCTCCATCGGGCAGCGGTTCTTCGGGCTCGGCGCTGGAGACGAATTCGACGCCGGGCAGCAACGCCAGACGCAAACCGCTCAAGGCGTGCAACAGGTTTAGCCGGGTTTCATCATCGCCGTGACCGTTGAGTGCGCGGCGGGCGCGATCCATGGTCATCAGTAAAGGCGCTGGCGCCGGCAAGCGTTCACCAGCCTTGAGGCAGGCGCGGAAATACTCGCCGACCTCGCTGACCACTTGCTGCAACAACGCATTCGGCGCGCCGGTTACGCGTGGGGTGTAGGCGAGCAAGTCGAGCAGGTTGAGGCCGACGCGCACTTCACGCATGGCAATGCCGGTGTCCTGACCGGTGAGAGCGAGACGCGGCAGATGCTGCATCAGCCGATCGAGCAACTGCACACCCAACTGGCGGTGCTCGGCGAGGTTGGCCGGCTCGGTCATGTGGACGATGTCTTTCCAGCTGAAACGAGTCAGGCGCTTGGCCGCCAGCTCCGCGCCGAACGGTCGCGCGACCAGCGTCCAGATGAAGGCGAATAACAACCCCATCGGCCCCGCCAGGTTGGAGTTCACGAAGGCGAAGAAGTCCGCATCGTAAGCGCCCTGAATGCTGATGAACGACGAGGTGTTGACCAGCGTCAGCAGCATGCCGAGGTAGAAACGCGGCTGCACGGTCAGGGTGCCGACGCAGATGAACGGGATGGAAAACGCCAGCACCAGCATCGGGAAATCGTGCAGGTTGGGCAGAATCAAAAACAGATAGAGGCTGGCGAACAGCACCGACATGCCGGTCCAGAAAAAGAACCGGTAGATCTGCGGTGCCGGGTCGTCCATCGAGGCGAAGAAGCTGCACGCCACCGCCGCCAGAATCACCGCGCTGCCGCCGTCCGGCCAGCCGAGCAAAATCCACAGCACCGAGGCGGTGATGATCGCCAGAATCGTCGAGGCCACCGAATACATCATCAGGCCACGGTCGAGAAACGGCTTAAGGCGACCGAGACGCCAATGGCGGTAAACCGCGCGCCAGTTGTCCTGACGCTCGCAAAGAATGGCGTCTTGCAGGCTGCGGCAGTCCTGCCAAAGATCGATGAATTCACCGAGGCGATAAATCGAGTTGGAGAACAGCAGTTGCCGGCGATCTTCCAGTGCGGCGGCGCTCGGTTGCAGGGCTTCGAGCTGATCTTTCAGCGCTTGCCAACGGTCGAGATCGGCGTCCTGATGAGCCAGCCATTCGCGGGTTGCGACCAGCAGCGGTTCGAATTTTTCCACCAGTTCCGGCGTGCGCCGTTCGAGGGCGTAGAGCGAGTCTTCCAGCGCATCAATCACCGGCAGCAGATGAATCATTCGTCCACGTAATTCTTTGGTGTTGCGCACGGTTTGCGGTCGCGAGCCTTCGTGGGGCAACTGGCCGATCATCAATTCGAGGCTGTTGAAGTTGGCGACCATGGCCATGCGCAGCGCGGTGACTTCTTCGGGCTGCACGTCGCGGCTGAGAAATTTCAGGCTGTAGGTGGTCGCGTCGGCGAACCACTTGCTCACGGCATCGTTGAACACCGGCGCCAGACGTCGCGGCCAGAACATCGCGCCGACCACCGCAGCGACGGCGATGCCGAGGAAAATCTCTTCTGTACGCGCTTCCGCCACGTCCCACACCGCCAGCGGGTTATCCACCACCGGCAAGGCAATCAGCGGCAAGGTGTAACCGGCGAGCATCAGCGCGTAGCTGTTGGCCGTGCGCAGATGCAGGGACATGAACAGCAAAATCCCCGTCCACAGCGCAATGACTACCACCAGCACATACGGGCTCTGGACGAACATCGGCACGAAAAAAACCGCCGCCGCCGCGCCGAGAAAGGTACCGATTGCGCGGTATAACGCCTTGGAACTGGTCGGCCCGAGAAAGGGGCTGGAGACGATGTAAACCGTGGCCATCGCCCAATACGGACGCGGCATTTGCATGAGCAAGGCGATGTACAGCGCGATCATCGACGCTGCAAAAGTACGGATCCCGTAAAACCAGTCGCGGGCCGGCGGAATGCCAGAGAAAAAACCGTTCAAGAATTGACCACCACAGGCGGATTGGCCGCCTCAAAAGCTCTGAGTACCCGAAGCGTAGCTTCCAGATCGCTTTGATCGATGCCTTCGAGCACCTCATGACGCAAGCGCACCAGTTCGATCTCGACTGCCTGCACCAGTTCACGCCCGGTATCGGTCAGGCTCAGGCACTTGGCGCGGCGATCGTGGGCATCTTCGGTCCGGCAGACGTAGCCGGAATGGCACAGCTGATCGAGCAGACGCACCAGCGACGGACTCTCCATCCCGGCCGCCTGCGCCACCTGCACCTGGCGCACGCCCTCGCCCAAACGGCCGATCATCAACAGCGGCACGGCGCAGGCTTCGGAGATTCCATAGTTGACCAGCGTGGTCTGACAGATCTTCCGCCAATGCCTGGCGGCCACCACCATGGCACTGCTGATGTTCATCTGGAGAGCGTCGAGTTGGTTCGGCACGGGGAAATGCACACTGTTAGTTTGCTAACTATCAATATCGCATTGGAGGGGAATTTCAGTCAAGTTTTGAAACAAATTGCCGGATCGAGCAGAGAAAGTCTCCGCCGAGACATCACTCAGCGCTTTTTAGCATTCTCATAAACGCTGCTGCGTTCACGTTTGCCGACCGCAACGACGGAAACAACCACGCGCTCGTCAATCACTTGATAAACCAAACGGTAGCCGGAAGCCTTCAGTTTGATTTTGTAACAATCCGGCATCCCATGCAGAGCATCCGCAGATACTCTGGGCAGATCCAACCGCTCGCCCAGCTTCTTTTTGAATTGCTCTCGCAGTGTATGACCCAACTTGTTCCATTCTTTGTAAGCAGATGGCAGAAATTCGAGCTTAAAGGTCATCCAGGCTTACCGAAATTGGCGTTTCATGGCTGCGGGCGCGAACGATTTCAGCAAGGTCCAGATCATCTAACCGCTCCATCATTGCTTCGTACACATCCGCTGGAACCATGTAGCCCATAACGCGATTGTGGTTGAGAACCGCCACAGCTCCGCCATGTGCGCCGCTCAGGACTGCAGAAGGGTTTTTCTTTAATTCGGAAACACTGACAGCCATATCGGCCAAAACACTTTGCATAATAAAAGACCTTAATTGAGGACGATATTCTGGTCCATTTTTTATTCATCAACAACCATGATGCTCAGTCGAATGACCAGAGGTCACTGTTTCTTCAGCCCAGCCTGCCCTTACGCAACAACACATTCAACTGATCCACCACCTCCGCCCAATCGGCGTCCTCCAGAATTTCGTCCCGTAAAAACTGCGATTGGCTCTTCGTCCAGAAAAACGCATCGGCCAAATGCAGCTCGGGTTTGAGCGGGGAATGGGTGGCGATGAATTTTTCGATGTCGACCGGGTCGTCGGACAGGCCGAGTTGTTTGAACAGGGATGGCAGGCTGTGGGTTGGATTTTTCATTGCAGTGATCCTTGGAATTAGCGGTGTCTGGAAGATTATTCGCGAGCAAGCCCGCTCCCATAGGGGTTCTCGGGTGATCACAGATTTTGTGTCCACCCGAGAACCCCTGTGGGAGCGGGCTTGCTCGCGATGGCGTCGGCACTGGCGCTACAAAAACCTAATGACTCAACTCCCGCACCTCGGCATGCGGCACCATTTTTAGAAACTCCGGCATGCTCATGTGCAGCAGGTAGTTATGGTTGCCCGCCTCCAGATAAATATCTTTCTGCCGCGTCAGCAATGGGTCGATGACCATGTCCAGCCCGTAGGAATCACCCAGCGGCGGCACCGCGCCGCGCTCGCAGTCGTCAAAGATGTGCGCCAGATTGCTTTCGCGAGTCAGTTGCCATTCGCCGCTGTTGCGCACCTTGCTCAGATCCAGATGACGGCTGGCCGGCAATACGGCCATCAGGTAGTGCCCGTGGTGGTCGTCGAGGATGATCGATTTCGCCACCCGCTCGGCGGGCACCCCGGCGACTCGCGCGGTTTCCAGGCTGCTGGATGAGTGCCGGTGAGCGACCACGTCATATTCGCAATGCGCCCGGGTCAGGCTGCTTTGCACCTTTTTTGCCATTCGCATGATGCACCTCGGTGTCGCGCAGAAGGTTGTTGCGGTGAGTGTGAGTCTAGTTCGGCGCGGGATTGGCGAGGGGAAATCCGCTCACTGGACACATCCGCACATTGATCAAAATTCATACAGCGCAACGCTCAACTAGACTGAAAGAACCAGCCCATGACTCTCGCGGAGGGTCACGTGAACAGTCGTTGTTGTACGTTTGTCTCGCTCTTGCTGATCAGTGGCGCTGCCCTCGCCGCTGACACCCCGTTGCCGCCGATGAGTCCGCTCGGCCTGTGGTTGATTACCCTCGGCATCGTCTTTCTGATCGCCGAAGCGGCGCTGCCCAATTACGGCGTGATCGGTTTGGGCGGGATCATCATGTTTGTCATCGGCGCGCTGATTTTGGGCAACGCCGAATTGCCGGTGCCGATGATGATCGGCCTCGGTCTGATCAGCGCCCTGCTGTTGCTCGCGCTAGTGATTCGCGCGCTGAAAACCCGCCCGCGCCACGCGGTCAGTGGCGACGCCGGGCTACTCGGCAGCGTGACCGCAATCACCACCGTGCAGCCGGGCGATGCCCGCAACGGTTGGGTGCAGTTGCAAGGCGAACGCTGGCAAGTACTCAGCGCGACGCCGCTGCAAACCGGGCAATCGGTGCGCGTAGTGGCTCGCAAGGGATTGTTGCTGCAAGTGGCCGCGGCTGACGCGGCGCCGCTCGGAGAGTGATCATGGGTCTGCAAATCGGTTTTGTTGCGCTGTTGTTTTTGGTGATTGCCCTCGCCGGCTCAACATTTCGCATTCTGCGCGAATATGAACGCGGTGTGGTGTTCCAGCTCGGACGCTTCTGGCAAGTCAAAGGGCCCGGGCTGATCCTGCTGATTCCGGTGGTGCAGCAAATGGTTCGGGTCGACTTGCGCACCGTCGTCCTCGACGTACCGCCGCAGGATGTGATCACCCGCGACAACGTCTCGGTGAAGGTCAACGCGGTGCTGTACTTCCGCGTACTCGATCCGCAGAAGGCGATCATTCAGGTGGAAGACTTTCTCTCCGCCACCAGCCAATTGGCGCAAACCACCCTGCGTGCCGTACTCGGCAAACACGAACTCGATGAGTTATTGGCCGAGCGCGAGCAGTTGAACATCGATATCCAGCAAGTGCTCGACGCCCAGACCGACGCGTGGGGCATCAAGGTCGCCAACGTCGAAATCAAACACGTCGACCTCAACGAGTCGATGGTCCGCGCCATCGCCAAACAGGCCGAGGCCGAGCGCGAACGACGGGCTAAGGTGATTCATGCCGAAGGTGAATTACAGGCTTCGGAAAAACTCATGCAGGCTGCGGAAATGCTCGGACGCCAGCCGGGGGCAATGCAGTTGCGTTATATGCAGACGTTGAGTTCGATTGCGGGGGACAAGAGTTCGACGATTGTCTTTCCGCTGCCGATTGAATTGCTCAAGGGCATGGCGGATTTGTCCGGCAAGTCCTGAAGAGCAAAAGATCGCAGCCTGCGGCAGCTCCTACAGGGGATCACATTCCAATGTAGGAGCTGCCGCAGGCTGCGATCTTTTCAGGCACCACGCAATTTTTCCAAAGCTTCATAGGGCGCTCGCGCACACGTCTGCACACGCGCCTGCAACAGCACCGAAGCCTCGCGGCGTTTGTCTTCACCATCGGCAACAAACACTTGCGAAGGCTGTTTCGCATGCTGCGCGGCAGCGGCAAACACCTGCTGACGCTGCACATCATTCAATCGAAAGAACCGCGCCAAGCGCCCAGCCATCGCATCGGGCAACTCGCTGTAATTCACCGCCAAACCGGCCGAATCCCGACAATGTAGCAACCCCGCCTCCAACAACCGCCCCAAACGCCGTGCGATAAAATCTTCACGGCCCTCGAACTGCAACCCATCCTCCAATACGCAATCACCGAGCATGCCCGGCACCATGTGCATGCCCGGTCGGCGCAGGTGGGAAACCGCAATCTCCAACGGGTCGCGATAGAGAAACAACCACGGCGTATCGGCAAAACAGGCTTGCAGCAGCGGCCATTCGCCGATGTTCCAGGCATCGAGTTTGATCACCAGATGCTTTTCCACACCGCGCCGGCGCTGGCCATACGCCGAAAGCAAACCGGCGATCGCGGCCTGACGTTCGGCGTCCGGTAAATCGCTGCGCAACAAGGCATCCAGCGGTGGTGGTTCGGACACCACGATGTGATCGTCGAGCTGCGCGAGCATCTGGCTGATCAACGTCGAACCGCAGCGCGAGGCATGCAGAATGAATGCGCTCGGGGCGATTCCCGGGCTTTGCGCTTGCCAAGCGGTCAACGCCGCCAATGGCGTCTGGCGCCGGAATGCCTGGTTGAACGGCAGCCGCAGCGCATCTTCGACCGCATCGCGAAAGAATGGCTGATGCAACGGCGTGTCGCCGAACCAGCACCAATCCACTTGCCATTGCCCGGCGACCGGCCAGATCCGAATGGGCAACCAGCCGTCAAAATTCAGTGGCTCCATTGTTCATTCCATTGCCGGCGACCATTGCGCATGGCGGCGCGCAATTCTTCGCGAGAAAACTCCAGACCCTGTTCAGCGGCCAGCGCGAGTGTGCGGCTGATGAATATTTGCGGATCATGCAGCGCCTGCAACTCGGCAGACATCGCGGCATCCTCCGCCAGCCGACGCTGAAAACGTTGCAATGCGCTATCAGACAACTCCGCTGCGGGCGTGTCCGGCAGACCTTGAGCAATCATCTGCGCCAGCCAGGCACTGGGCCGACAATCGAGGACCAGATGCACCCGCGCCGAGGTGTCGCGGTTAGCCACCCGATGTACACGTGCGAGGTCGAGAAACCAGCACTCGCCGGCCTGCATTGGTACACGCTGGCCGTCGAGCCAGAAATCGACAAGGGGCGGACTGAGCAACGGAATGTGCAAGCGCAGATCGGCGTCCGGGCCATCAAGATCGTAGTCACGATGCTCATGAATCCGCCCGCCCGGCCCCAGCCGCAGGAGTCGGGCACTGACGATGTCGAGCGGAAAATCCTGCAGCGCGCGCGACCAGCGCTGATCACACTGCCAGGCTGCGCGGTGCACCGGTTCACCACGACCGGGAGACAACTCAGTGCGCGCGTCGAGCGCTGAAATCAGCGCCACACCGCTCCACTCGCCGGAAAAATAATCCGCATTGAAATGGCTGCGCCAAGCGTCTTCGTCAATGGCCGCCAAGGCTTGCAACAGCCGCGGCAAATCCAGCGTCACCGGCAAGCGCGCGAAGGCCGGTCGGCTCATGTCCGAGGCAACACCGAACATTCGCCCAGCCAGGTCAGCAGGCGATCGAGGCAGGCGTCCACCGACTGCGCGCCGCTATCGAGCACCAGCGACGCCTGCACCGGTGGCTCGTAGGGCGCCGAGATGCCCGTAAACCCGGGCAGCTCACCGCGCCGGGCCCGCGCGTAATGGCCTTTCGGGTCACGTTGCTCACAGACCGCCAATGAAGCGCTGCACCAGACTTCGCGATAGTCGTCGCCCAAGCGACTGGCGAACACTTCACGCAACTCGGCCAGCGGTGCAATCATCGCCAGAATCACGATCTGACCGTTGTCCACCAGCAACGCAGCGAGTTCGCTGGCGCGGCGGATGTTCTCCAGCCGGTCTGCATCACTAAAACCGAGGTCGCGATTAAGCCCGACACGCAAGCCGTCGCCATCCAGCACCACACTGTGCAAACCCCGTGCGAACAACTCGGCGTGCAACGCCTGGGCAAGTGTCGACTTGCCCGCCGCCGGCAGACCAGTCAGCAGAATCGCTGCCCCGTGATGGCCATTGCGGGCCTCGCGTTGCGTGCGACTGACACTGGCGCGCGGCGCCAGCACATCACTGCGCGGGGGCATGCGCCACCACGGGCACGGAGATATCGCCCGCCGCCCACGCCGATTCACGATTGGCCAGCGCGGTGGCGATCGATTGCACTTCGGTCGATTGCACCTGGTCCGGCAGCGGATCGAGGCCGGCGCTGGCAAAGATCTGACCATAGGCATTGCGCAGATCGGCGTACGACAGGTCGCGCCGCAGGTCCGCTTGCAGGTTGTTCAATTCGCCCTGAATCAGCTCCAGTTCACCAATGCCAGCCGCCTGATGACGGTTGCGCAACTGACCGACGATTTGCCCATCGATGTCCGACAGCTGTTGGTTGGTCTTGAACTGGCGTTTGGCTTCCTGGTAGTTGGCGTTGGCCACATAGAGTTGGGCCAGCACGGCGATCGACATCGCCTGACGCCGGGCACTGGCGACTTCTTCGCCGGCCTTGGCGACGTTGATGGCGGCCGGTGCGGAAATCACGTTGAACAGGTTCCAGGTGACTTTGACGCCATAGTCGGCCCAGCCCTGTTCGACGAGGAACGAGTTGCTGTCGTAATGCCCGCCAGCGGAAAACTCCAGACCGGGCAGCAGGCGCAACATGGCTTTGCGCGTTTCGGCGGCGCTGATGCGCGTCTGGTAATCCTGCTCACGCAGCTCCGGTCGGCTGGTCAGTGCTTCCTGCTCAAGCTTGGCCAGATCGATCTTGAGTTCAGGCACCTGATAACCGTCATCGGTGGCCAGGGTCAGGTTAGTGCCCAACGGCAGGTTGATCAGCGTCGCCAGTTCGGTTTTCGCCAACGACAGGGCGCGCCGCTGTTCTTCCAGTTGGCGCGTGGCTTCGATCAGCGAACGTTGATAACCGAGCGCTTGCACCGGGTCGCCGATACGCTGGCTGCTCATGCTTTCGCTATCACGCCGGGCGGTGTCGACCCGTGCCATCAGGCTGTCGATCTGCTTGAGCAGACGTTCGGCCGCCATCGCCCGCCAATAAGCCGAGCGCACGTCCTGGACGATGGTATTGATCACTTTGCGTCGACGTTCCTGAACAATCAGACGCTGGTCGCCCTGCTGTTTGGCGCTGATGTAACTGACGCCGAAGTCGAGGACGTTCCAGACCATGGTCAGGTCAGCGACGTCGCGGTCGCGGTCCTGCGAGGTCGACGGCTCCAGAGACTGGGTGCCGGTGCGCACGCTCTGGCTGCTGGAAGCGTTGACGTTGTTACGCCCGACGTAACCGGCGTCCAGTGCCATGCGCGGCAGCATGTCGAAACTGGCGAGGTCGAGCTGCCGCTTGGCCAACGCTTCCTCCATGATCTTCAAACGCCCTTCGAGGTTGTATTTCACCGCGCGGGCCATGGCTTGATGCAGGGTCAACGGGCCGCGCAGCGGCTCCTGATCCTTGTACATGTTTTGCAGGTCGCTTTTGGCCCGCTGTTCACTGACGCTGCGTTCAATCGGTTCACTGGTCACTGCACATCCGCTGACCGCCAGCGCCAGCAAGCTGGCGCCGAACAACTTCTGAGTTCTTTTCATCCCTGGATCGCCCCTAGGTCCTGCACAGTGTTGAGTAGTTGTGTATTCAGGCCGAAATTTCGCTGATGCCGACCTGTTGCAGAGCCGCTGCCAGGCTGTCGACCCGGTGCTGCTCGCTGTCTTTGAGCTGTTGCAGTTGCTGCACCAGTGACGGCGCGCTGAACACGCCGCGCAGTCCTTGGGAAATATCGCCGGCCTTGAGCGAGTGGCTGCCGAACGCGTTCACCGCATCACGGTCGGCGTCGCTGTTCTGGTTGAACAGGCTCGACAGCGTGCTGCTGCCAAAGACCCCGCCGTCGCCGCCGCCGAAACCGAGAAAACCGTGACCGCTGCCGTCACCGTAGGTGCTGTCGCTGAACACCTGGGCAATGAAGCTTGGGCTCAACGCGCCGTGGTTGATGAAAATGTCACCGAGCGGGCGCAGGCCACTGCCGATGTCGCGTTGTTCGAACAATGGCGCGAAGGTCAGCGGCGAGCCGAGATCGCCGGTCGGTGGCGAGAAGATGATCGGTTGCAGCGGCACGTTCGCTGGCAATGGCGGCACCACCGGATCGCTGCTGCGGATCAGCGGATCCGGGATCACCACGCTAGTGGTCGGCAACGTTGGCGGCGTTGGCGGCGTCACCAGCGGCAGCGTGTTGATCGCGTAATTGTTGGAGCTGCTGACCCCGGCCCCGCTGTTGCCGGACGCATCGCTGACCCCGGCGCTGTTGACGCTGATCGCATTGCTGGCGCTGTTGACGTTGGCGTTCGGCGTCAGGGTTGCGGTCCAGGTCTTGCCGCCGTCGCTGCTGCTCAGATTGGACAGCGTGCCGTTGCCGACATTGATGTCCGACAGATCAAAGCCGCTGACCGCCTCATTGAAAGTAATGGTCACCGCCGACGTCTGACCGAGGCCGATGTTCGGGTTGGCGATCACCACCGTCGCACTCGGCCGCTCGCTGTCGAGCGCGTAATTGTTCGACACCGCGACGCTGCTGCCGACGTTGCCGGCCAGGTCGCTGACGTTGCTGGTGTCGAGCGCAATGAAGTTGCTCGGATCGGTGACATTGGCCGTCGGTGTGAACGTCGCGGTCCAGGTCTTGCCGCCATCGCTGCTGCTCAGATTGCTCAGGTCGCCATTGGTCACGCTCAGGTCGGACAGGTCGAAGTTGCTCACCGCCTCGCTGAAGGTGAAAGTCACTGTGGTGGTCTGGCCGATACCCAAGTGCGGATTGGCGACCACGATGTCCACGGTTGGCCGGGTCGCGTCGAGCACATAGTTGTTGGAGATGGCGATGCTCGCGCCAAGGTTGCCGGCCAGATCCTGCACCCCGGCAGTGTCGACGATGATCAGGTTGGTCGTGTCGTTGACGTTGGCCGTCGGCGTCAGCGTAGCGGTCCAGGTGATGCCGCCATCGCTGCTGGTCAGGTTCGCCAGCGTGCCGTTGGCGACGCTGATGTCCGACAGGTCAAAACCGCTGACCGCTTCGCTGAAAGTGATGGTAACCGTGGTGGTTTCACCGATGCCCAAGCGGTTGTCGGCGACCACGATGGTCGCGGTCGGCAACGCCGTATCGATGGCGAAATTGTTCGAGTCGGTGGTGCCGACGCCGCTGTTGCCGGAGGCGTTGGCCACGCCACTGTTGTCGAGGGTAATCAGGTTGGTCGTGTCGGTGATGTTGGCGGTCGGGGTGAATGTCGCCGTCCAGGTGATGCCGCCATCACTGGAGGCGACGTTGCTCAGGGTGCCATTGGCGATGGTCAGATCTGCATTGGTAAAACCTGTGACCGCTTCGCTGAAGGTGATGGTCACCGTCGAGGTTTCGCCGGCCTTGAGCGCGGTATCCGCGACGACGATGGTCGCGGTCGGCACTTCGGTCTGCACCGCATAGTTGGCCGAGTTGGTGATGCCGATGCCGGCATTGCCCGCCAGATCACTGATGCCAGCGTTGTTCAGCACGATCAGGTTGGTGGCATCACTGACACCAATGGTAGGCGTGAAGGTGGCTGTCCAGGTGATACCGCCGTCGCTCGACGAGACATTGCTCAGCGTGCCATTGGCGACGCTCAGGTCGCTGTTGTCGAAGCCACTGACCGCCTCGCTGAAGGTAATCGTTACCAGCGCGGTTTCGCCGGGACGCAGATCGGTATCACTGATGACGATGGTGGCGGTCGGGCGCTGACTGTCGATCACGTAGTTGGCGGAATCGGTGGTGCCGCTGCCGGTGTTGCCCGCGATGTCAGTGATGCCGGTGTTGTCCAGGGTGATGATGTTGCTGGTGTCGGTGATGCCCGCCGATGGCGTAAACGTCGCCGTGTAAGTGATGTTGTCCGAGGTACTCAGCCCGGAGAGTGTGCCGTTGGCCACGGTCAGGTCGGCGAGGGTCAAACCGCTGACGGCCTCGCTGAAGGTGATGGTCACGGTGGTAGTCTGGCCGACACCCAGCGCCGAGTCGGCAAGCACCACGGTGGCGGTCGGGCGCTGGGTGTCGATGGCGTAATTGTTGGAGTTGGTGGTGCCATTACCGGCATTGCCGACGGCGTTCTGCACACCGCTGTTGTCGAGGGTGATCAGGTTGCTCGCATCAGTGATGTTGCTGGTCGGGGTGAAGGTCGCCGTCCAGGTGATCCCGCCGTCGCTGCTGCTCACCGCCGTCAGCGTGCCGTTGGCAATCGTCAGGTCGGCGTTGTTGAAACCGGTCACGGCTTCGCTGAAGGTAATGGTCACCAGCGACGTTTCGCCGATGGTCAGGCTGTTGTCCGCGACGACGATGGTCGCGGTGGGCGCCACGGTGTTGATGGTGAAGTTGCCGGAGTTGGTCGTGCCCGTGCCGGCGTTCCCGGCCAGGTCAGCGATACCGGTGTTGGCCAGGGTGATGATGTTGCTGGTGTCGTTGACTCCGACGGTCGGGGTGAAAGTCGCCGTCCAGGTGATGCCGCCATCGGCGCTACTGACCGCCGTGAGCGTACCGTTGGGGACGGCCAGGTCGGCGTTGGTGAAACCGCTGACCGCTTCGCTGAAGGTGATGGTCACCAGTGAGGTTTCGCCGGCGCTCAGGCTCGGATCGGCGATCACGATGGTTGCGGTTGGACGCTGGGTGTCGATGCTGTAGTTGTTCGAATCAGTGGTGCCGCTGCCGGCGTTGCCCGCCAGGTCGGCAACGCCGGTGTTGTCCAGCGTCACCAGGTTGGTGGCATCGGTGACGTTCGCGCTCGGCGTAAACGTCGCCGTCCAGGTGATGCCGCCGTCCGCGCTGCTGACCGCCGTCAGGGTGCCGTTGGCGATGGTCAGGTCGGCGTTGGTAAAACCGCTGACCGCTTCACTGAAGGTGATGGTCACCAGTGATGTGTCGCCGATCTTCAAGGTGCTTTGCGCGAACACCACGGTTGCGCTCGGCCGCACGGTGTCGACCGCGTAATTGTTGGAATCGGTGGTGCCGACACCGGTGTTGCCCGCCAGATCCGCGACCCCGGTGTTATTGAGGGTGATCAGGTTGGTAGCGTCAGTGATGCTGCTGGTCGGCGTGAACGTCGCCGTCCAGGTGATGCCGCCATCCGCGCTGCTGACTGCGCTCAACGTGCCGTTGGCAATGCTCAGATCGGCGTTGGTGAAGCCGCTGACCGCTTCGCTGAAGGTGATGGTCACCAGCGAGGTTTCACCGATTTTCAATGCGGTGTCGGCGACCACGATGGTCGCGGTCGGCCGCAGGGTGTCGATTACATAGTTGTTGGAGTCGGTGGTGCCGGTGCCGACGTTCCCGGCCAGGTCGGTCACGCCGGTGTTGCTCAGGGTAATCAGGTTGGTCGCATCGTTGATGCTGCTGGTCGGCGTAAAGGTCGCCGTCCAGGTGATGCCACCGTCGGCGCTGCTGACTGCGCTCAGCGTGCCGTTGGCAATGGACAGATCGGCGTTGGTGAAACCGCTGACCGCTTCGCTGAAGGTGATGGTCACCAACGAGGTTTCACCGAGACTCAGTGCGGTGTCGGCGACCACGATCGTGGCGGTCGGACGCACTGTGTCGATGGCGTAATTGGCCGAATCGGTGGTGCCACTGCCGGCGTTGCCGGCCAGATCCGCCACCCCGGTGTTGTCCAGGGTGATCAGGTTGGTGGCATCGGTGATGCTACTGGTCGGCGTAAAGGTCGCCGTCCAGGTGATGCCACCGTCGGCACTGGAAACGTTGGTCAGCGTGCCATTGGCAATCGTCAGGTCGGCGTTGGTGAACCCGGAAACCGCCTCGCTGAAGGTAATGGTCACCAGTGAGGTGTCACCGATTTTCAGCGCCGTATCGCTCATCACGATTGTCGCGGTCGGACGCTGGGTATCGATCGCGTAGTTGTTCGAGTTGGTGGTGCCGACACCGGCGACGCTGTCGGAGACTGCCGTCACCCCGGTGTTGTCGAGGGTGATGAGGTTGGTGGTGTCGGTAAGGTTGTTGGTCGGCGTAAAGGTTGCCGTCCAGGTGATACCGCCGTCGGCGCTGAAAACATTGGTCAGCGTGCCGTTGACAATGGTCAGGTCGGCGTTGGTAAAACCGTTTACCGCGCGACTGAAGGTGATGGTCACCAGCGAGGTTTCGCCGATTTTCAACGCGGTGTCGGCGACCACGATGGTGGCAGTCGGCGGTTCCACGTAAGCGGTGTTGAGCGTACCGCCGTTGTTGTAGATGCCCACCAGCGCACTCGGCGTTGTGCCCGTCGAACCACCGTTCGACAGCCCGCCACTACCGCTGGCCGCGCCATTGCCACTGATTGCGGCAAAGTTGCTCGCGGTGATCAGCACCACGCCACCGTTGTTCCAGATCGCCCCGACGCCGCGACCGCCGGCACCGCCATCGGCGCCGTTACTGCCGACCCCACCGCCACCGCCACCGCCGCCACCGGCAGCAATGTTGTTACTGATGACCGAGTTGCCGATGACTTTCAGGGTGCCGCTCGCGGCGTTGTAGATACCGCCTGCCGCGTTGGCACCGACGCCGCCGACTTTGTCCCAGCCGGAACCACCGCCGCCGCCACCAATGGACAGCGTGCCGTTGCTGGCCGAACCGCCATTGCCGCCATGGCTGTAACCGGCACCGGCGCTGCCGCCATTGCCGCCCACGCCACCGGTGCTGGTGCCGCCCCGGCCGCCCATGTCGGTCGGGCTGTAACCACCGCCATAACCGCCGGCATTGGCACCGCCCGCCCCCCCGGCATATGTGCCGGTGGCCGGGCCGGAAGAACCGCCATGGCCACCGGTCTGGCCGCCGATACCCGCACCGCCGCCACCGCCACCGCCGACATAACCGCCGGTCACACCGCCGCCGCCACCACCGCCGGATGCGGCGTTGGCAGTGACTGTCACGTTGTTCAGGGTAAGAATGCCGGCGTTAAAAATGCCGCCGCCCATGGCCCCCGCTGCTGCTGAGCCACCATTGCCGCCATTGCCCGCCACCAGGCCTTTGGTAATCACCAGGCCGTCGAGGGTCACGGTGTTGCCGGAGGCGACTTCCACCACGCGAGTCTTGTATTGACCATCAAGGGTCACGTCGGCGACGCCATCGTTGTTCAGGTCGCCATCGACGGTGATGCTCTTGTTGATCAGCAATTCCGACGTGAGCTGAACGGTCATCCCGGAACTGAACGTGACGATGTCACCGTTCTGCGCCGACGCCAGCGCCGCACGCAACGAGCCGACGCCCGAGTTGAGGTTGTTGGTCGCCGTCCAGGTGGCCAGGCCCCACTGGTATTCGCTCATGGCTTTGCTCGACAGCACGTTGACGCTCTCGATGCTGCCGGTGGCGATTTCCAGGTCCCAGTCGCCGCCAACACCGGTGCGGTTGTTCGAAGCGGCCACATCGCGCCCGGTCAACTGCGCCAGCGAATCGACGAAGCTCAAGCCGCGATCACCTTCGGCGGTGTAGCAGCCGTAGATCAGGATGTCGCCGCCAGCGTTCATGTCCTTGCCGATTTCGGCGAGGACTGCGCTGCGTTGAGCGACGTTATCGGCAGACAGATAACTGTTGCCCAGCCACAGGTCACCGGCGTTGCCGTGGGCAATGATCTGCACCGAACTGACGCCCTGATGTTGATCGAGGTAATCGGCGATCTGCTGCAAGCCATCTCTGCTCGCGTCGAGCTTGACCACCTGCGTGCCCGGCGCGACGCCCTTGAGCAGGCTGTCGGCATCCTTCACCCGTGAATCGACGAACACTACACTCTGCCCCGGCACCGCAACGGGGCTGGCGGCCGGCGTGGCATCGGCCTGGCCGTGAGTATCATTGCTCGCGACCGGATGATCGGCCGCCGGCGCCTTGGCCGCATCGGCAGCGGTAGGGGCATGACTGTCGGCTTGCGCGGCGGTATCGGCGACAGTCGCGGCCACCGCGCCGTCGAACAGCATGCGCGGCTCCAGCGACATGATCAGCGGCGAGGCCAGCGAACGCTGACCGGCGACTGCCCGAGACTTGACCTTGGCCCCACCAAAAAGGCTCCACCACATGTTGCTCACCCGAACTCGAACGAAGGTACGTAAGGCATCAATGAAAAACGCCGCGATCAACTGATCGCGGCGTCGGTCTTCATACGAATGACATTGGCGGCGCTGGCTGAGCCATCGAGCCAAAAGGACAAATCGGCGTATTGCTTGAACAGGTCCGGCGGCAGAATCGTCCGGCGCGACTGCAACGCAACCTTGGGTTTGACCTTGTGCAGGCCGGCCAGGCCAAGGCCCTGGTCGAATTCCGGCGCGTCATAGGCCAGATGCTCGAAATCGTGCTCGAACCACGGCTCGCCGATAAAGTCGTACACCAGCCGCAGTACCCGCTCCGGGGCCTGGCTCAGGAGGTCGTAATCGATGATCAGCAAAGAGTCGGCGTGCTCGCCGTAATAGGCTTCCTTGAGCGCCGCCCAGGCAAAACCGACCAGACGGTTGCGCTGGGCGAGCGTCTCGCAGCGGCTGTAGACGGTGTTGCGCTCGGCGGCATCGCTGAACAGTTTGGTGTTTTCGTAAGGGTTGGCGCGGTACAGCCGTTCGAGGCTGTCCATCACCCACGCCACGTTGCGCACGCAGGCAATCACTTTGGCGTTGGGGAACAGGTCGTTGAGTGCCGGCAGGCGCGAGCTCCACTGCCGGTTGGTGTCGAACACCAACGGTTTGTCGGCCTTGTCGGCGTAGTAGGAATCGAACAGACCACGCAGCAGGCGGCGGCGCATGTCGGTGTCGATCACCGCACCGTATTCGCTGCCGGCACTGCATTGTTCGAGGACACTGGAAAACAGCGAGCCGACCGGGCTGGTCATTCCGGCGTGAAAGCGCGGGTTCTGCAACAGAATGGCAGAAAGCAGGGTCGAACCTGAGCGCGGCAAGCCGGAGATAAAGTGGAACTGCTGCAATCCCTTCACCATGATCGGAAGTCCTTTTGTCCGTCAGAGCGTAGTTCAGCAGCAACCCTTGCGCCTAGTAGTGTTTTGATATCACTCAGAGCAAAAAGGACTAACTGATTAGCTTTTAATCGCGAATGTAAAGATGAAACGTTTTAGTCCCGATGAAGCCTGATTGCCGGCAGGCTGCGGCACGAATAATCGCGCCTGCACACCCCCTGCATGGATTTCTGCGCTGACCTTCCACGTCGCTGGCAAGGGTAGGAATTCCGCGGGTTCATCGAGGGCGCCAATCAGCCATACCCGTTCATTGCCGGCCAGTTCGCTGAGGCTGTCGAGGTACACGTCAGGGGTGACCAGCGTGCCGAATCCGTATTCGTTCGGACGAGTCGCGCGGCCATCCGCAGCAGGCGGTGTAAACAAGCGCACGTGCGCGCCGCTGCGGTCGTAGTAGACGTAACTCAGGTACCAAAGCATGTCGCTGGTGACGATGCGGTCACCGGGCTGGAAATGCTGGTTGACGTAATTCACCACGCGATCGAGCTGATCATTGCTGTCGACCGTGGCGTTGTTGTTTACGCCCACCAGTTGCACCCCGACCAGCGACACCAGCACCGCCAGCGCCAATGGCCGCACGCGGCTGTACAAACGGTCGATGGCCAATGCGGCCAACAGCGGCAGGCCCAAGGCATAGGCCGTCAGGTAGCGTTCGATAAACACCGGTGTGATGAACGACACGGCAAACACCAGCAGCAGCGGCAACCCGGTGTACAAGGCCAGCAGCACACTGCCGCGCGAGACGCTGCGATCACGCATCACCGCCACCGCGGCGAGCATCAGCAATGTCATGGGCAGCGCAGCGAAAACCGGCCATGGCAGATTTTCGCCATCGTCCTGAATCAGCCACGACCAGAGCATCGACGGCAGCGAGCTGAGTGTCACCGGCGGTTCCCAGCCGACATCGCCACCAACCTTGAGCTGTTCCATGTGCTGCATCAGGTCAAACAGATTAGGCAACCAGGGCAGGTACAAGACGAAGATGGCCAGATTCGCCAGCCACCAGCCCGGGCGCTGAATGTGCCGGAATCGATAACCACGTTGCACGCGGATCACGCCGAGGTAGATCCAGTGACACAGCGCCGCCAGCACGGCGAAGTAGTGGGTGTAAAACGCGGCGCTCATCAGCAGCGCATAGAACACCAGGTAGCGATGACGCTGCGGGCGCCGGATCCAGTAGACCAGCGCCAGCGTCGCGGCGATCAGCAGCAAGCCGAGCAACGAATACATGCGCACTTCCTGGCTGTAGCGCACCGCCGTCGGCAACAGCGCCAGCAACACCCCGGCGATCATCGCCGCGCGGCGCGTGGCGAGGCGGTCCACCAGCCAGATACCCAATCCAACGGCGGCAATGCCTGCCAATGCGCTGAGGCAGCGGATCGCAAAAATCCCGTCGCCGAACAGTTCGATCCAGCCATGCAGGAGCATGAAGTACAGCGGCGGATGCACATCGAAGGCCGCGTGATGCCAGATCCCGCCCAGCGAATAGCGCGCCAGCAGCAGGCTGGAGCCTTCATCGCCCCAGACGGCGGCGGCCGTCAGATCGTAAAAACGCACGGCGGCGGCCAGCAATATCACCGGCAGCAGCCAGTGTTCTCTGGCCCAGCGAATCAGCCGCAAGTTGCCAAACCACGACCCCGGCGTTGCGTGCGGGTCCTGTGTGTCGCCCACCGGCGTAACTCTGTTGACCGCCATTGCTTCCTCTTGCCGTGCCACGAGACCACGCCTGTATCAGCCAGAACCTGGCAGTCACTCTAGGTCAGCCAGCGCCGAATCGTCGATGCCGATTTGCGCTTTCACGACATCCGGCAACGTTGGCATTCCGGGTCTACGCTCTGGCGTGGCGTGACCTGGCCACGGAGTGCCAAGGCAACAGCAGCAGCCTGAACCCACTAGCGGCCCGCCGACAACCAATCAGAAGGATGAGGATCTTATGGACGTTTACATGGGCACTGTGATGACGTTTGCCTTTAACTACGCGCCCAGCGGCTGGGCCTTGTGCAACGGTCAGATCATTGGAATCAGTCAGAACCAGGCGCTGTTTGCATTGTTGGGTACGGTTTATGGAGGCAACGGTCAGCAGACGTTCGGGTTACCCAATCTGCAGAGTCGCCTGCCAGTCTGCCAGGGCAGCGGCCCGGGTCTCACACCGCGAGTGATGGGCGAAGTCTCCGGTGCCGAGCAAGTCACCACCACCCTCAACAACCTGCCAAACCACACCCACACCCTGGCCGGCCTCACCGCCACCACCACCGTGCAACTGGCCAACCCGGCCAGCAACGTTGTGGGCACGCCCACGGCGACCAACGCCTACATCGGCGCATCAGGCACCGGCCCGGGGCTGGCGAATATCTACTCCGATGCCCAGGGCGCATCGCCGGTGCCCCTCAAAGGTGCCGCGACCACCATCAGCGGGACGATTACGCCCACCGGCAATGGTTTGCCAATGCCGATCATGAACCCGTATCTGGTGCTCAACTTCAGCATCGCGTTGAACGGTATCTTTCCTTCGCGCAACTGACCGGCCGCCCGGGGGAGGCGATTCCCCCGGCCTCCATCCTTGCGGGAGCGAAACCATGCTGCAATCGGTTCAAAGCCAACATTTCCAGGCGCTGCGGGGAAGAGTCGGCACCTTGCACTTGCCGGACGGCAGCGCGATGCAAATCCATATCGGCGAGCTTGAAGAAAAACCCCTGGCGAAAATGCGCTACAGCGAGCGCATGCCGTTCAGCGTCGAGCTGAACAGCCTGGGGCCGACCGAATTTGTCGATGGCCTGTGTGCGCTGGAGTTGCCGGAACTGGGACGGGTCGACAACATCTTCGTATCACGGGTACCGCTCATGGGCCGGGACCCTGCGCGGGCTTACTTCCACATCACCTTCAACTGACACGAACCCGTGCAGGAGCTGCCGCAGGCTGCGATCTGTTGATCTTGTGTTTAAAGATCAACAGATCGCAGCCTGCGCCAGCTCCTACAGGGGTTTATTGCGGATACCAGACCAGGCGTTCGGCGGCGGGATTGCTTTCTTCGACAGCAAATCCCAATGCCAGGTAATGCCGTCGTGCATGAGGATTGCTGGTCCAGACCACCGTCGCCACCGGGCAGCGAATCTGTTGCGCAGCTTTCTGTACGCCTTGCAGCACCGCGCGGCCATAGCCTTGGCCGCGTGCCTGCGGAATGAATGCCAGGTACAACACACGAATTTCGTTGTCACCGAAATCCGTGCTCAATGCGCCGATGTGGCTGCCGAGTTTTTCCACCACGTAGTGCATGGCGTTGGGGTAGTTTTCGCCCATGCCCTGTTCCTGCACCTGAAATTGCTGGGCGATGACTTGCTGCACCTGCTCCTGCTCGCCATCGATCCATTGCAGATCCGGCCGCGCCGCCTGATACAGGCTCTGCAAAAACGGCCCGTCGGTTGCCCGCGCTGGCCGCACCACCAATCCCTCTGCTGCCACTGCTGCGTTATCCGTCATCGTGCACGCCCTCAGAAACCGCTTTCCCTGACCCCCAGCGACGCCAACCGGCGCCACGCCACTCCGAGCAACGACTCGCCGCGGCCCTGCAACACCACCACGCCGCGCAACGGTTGCGGCGGCGTCGAGGCGTCATCCAGCGCACTGAGCCGAACGCCGTATTGCGCCTGCACAGGCTCCGCGCGCTGTTGTTGATCGCGGCGCACGGCAATCGGCCCATGGTGATCGGAGGTCAACGCCTCCTGATCAACATAGGCCACGCCGTTGGTGTCGATCTCATTCAATTGCACGGCAAGCGCCGGGTGCATCGGATCGTCGGCAATGAACCGGCCATTGGCCCCCGGCTGGATCCGCCACAGTTCGGCTTCGGCCAGATAACCGCGCAGTCGCGCGCCGTCTTCGACTACCCGCGCCAGCGCATCGTGGCTCGACAACCAGCGCCCGACGCTCATGTTCGGCAGCAGATCACGCACGCTGCCGGCATGCGGTGCGCGCAGCAACAAGCGTTCGCGCTGGGCACTCAGCCCACGGTATTCGGCGACCGCTTCGGCCAGTCGTTGCTCGACAATGCCGGCGTCAGCGGCAGTTTCACTGCGCCCGGCCTGACGCCGCATGAGCAATTGCTGGATCTGGATTTCCCGGCGCACCATCGCCAGCCGCGATTCAAGATCCGGTGACTCCAGTTCGATCAGCACATCGCCCTGCGCGACTTTCTGCCCATCCGTAACTTTCACCGCTTTGACCCGCGCCGCCGTCGGTGCGTGCAGGGCACTGGCGCGCCCGGCTTCAAGCATGGTCGGCAACTCCACCGAACTGCGCCACGGCACACTCACCACCAGCAACAATCCGAGCAGTGCCAGCGCACTGAGCAACACGCGCGGGGCGTGCGCCTGCTCACGGCGACTCCACCACTGGCGCCACTCACGCATGATCGGCAGAAAGATGAACCACACCAGTTCCACCAGCATCAGGAAGATCCCCAACACCTTGAAGAACAGGTGATAGACCGCCAGCGCGATCCCGAAAAACAACGCCGCACGCCATAACCACGAGCCATACCCCCAGATCAGCAAACGCCGTTGCATCTTCGGCGACCACGGCTCCGGCGCGGGTGCGCCATAGCCGAACAAAAACTCACGCAAGCGCCAGCGACACAAGGCAAACGCGCGCCCTTGCAGATTGTCGACTTCCCAGAAATCACTGATCAGAAAATAGCCATCAAAGCGCATGAACGGATTGAGATTGATCACCAGCGTGGTGATCCACGTGGCACTGGCGAGCATGAACGCCGCCGTGCGTCCCGGCCCGTCGGGCAACAGCGACCACGCCAGCAGGGCGATACAGGCCAGCAATAATTCGGCGAGTACGCCACCGGCACCGATCAACAATCGTGCGCGACGATCATTGACCCGCCAGGCATCGCTGACATCGGTATAGAACATCGGTAGCAAGACCATGAACGCCACGCCCATGCTCTGCACGCGACAGCCGGCGCGCTTGGCCATGAACGCATGGCCGAATTCGTGACAAAGCTTGGCGAAGAACAGCGCCACACCGAACGCCAGCGCACCGCCGAGGCTGAACAGGTGCGGAAAGGTGCCGATGAACCGCTGCCAGTCCCGCGAGACCAGAAACACACCCAAGGCCAAGGTTGCCGGCAAACCGTAGCGCAGCAAACGCGGGCCATAACGTTCAAGCCATGGCCAGGCACGATTGAGAAACGCGTCCGGGCGCCACAGCGGAATGCGGAAGAACAGGTACTGATGCAGGAGGATCTGCCACAGGCTTTGCTTTTGCGCCAGGGCCTTGAGTCGATAGCTCGCCCGCTGTTGATCGTCGAGTGCACTGATCAAATCGTGACCGCGCAGAAACTCCAGCAACTGCTCAAGCTCGCTGCCGTCCAGCGGCAGGCCCGGTTCGCGGTTGGCGGCACGCAAGACTTGTTCGGCATCGCCCAACGACCAATGACGCAACAGGCGCATTGCCGCCGTACCGAGTTTGAAATAGCGCCCGCGTACCGGATCGGCCAGGGTCCAGCGCGGCGAACCATCCAATGCCGGTGCCGCGGGCGACAATTGCAGGTCGGCACGCAGGCTCGGCAGATTCATCTACAGGCCCACGCTCTGGCGCAGACCGGCCAATGGCCGGCGCAGCAGGTACAGCGCCAGTGGCGCGCGGTCGCCGAAAATCTTCGCGGTGCCGCGCAGGCCGATCCGCGGTGGTGCATCGGCAAAATTGGCGTCGAGGCGGTAGGCCAGTTGCCCGCCCGCCGTGGGTTGCGCTTCGTAGGCCGAGCGTTCCAGCGTCGCGCTATGGCGCTGCAAGGGATCGCTGTCGAGAAACAGGGCGATTTCCGCGCCGGACTCCAGGGCAATCGCATCGCCCACCGCCAGTTCGATGCGCAGTTCGGCCTGATTCGGATCAGCGATTTCCATCAACCGTTCGCCGGTCTGCACCGGTTTGCCGGTCAAACGCTCGGCGTCGGCGAACACCGCAATGCCGTCCCGTTCGGCGCGCACTTCGCTACGGTTGAGCAGTTCACGGGCATAGTCGCGTTCGGCACGTTTTTGCTCGGCACGCGCGGCCAGCAAGTCGACACGCGAGCTGGATTCGGCATCGGCAAACGAACGCTGGGAATTGGATTTCAGTTCGGCTTCGGCCACACCCAGCGCACGCTCGGCGACATCGGCCTGCGCCTTCAGCGTGGTGCTTTCGAAACGCACCAGGACATCGCCGGTTTTCACCGTCTGATTGGGTTTGACCAGAAACTCGGCGATCACCCCGTCCAGCGGCGCCGCCACCACGCGCCCGCCCAGCGGCACCACTTCCGCCGGCGCCAGTACCGATTGGCGCACCGGGATGAACAAGCCAAGCAGCAACAGCGCCACCAGCGCCACCTGACGTTTGCGCGTCCAGCGCAGCCGCCACGGTTTGCGCGGTTGCAGCGCCAGCCAGGCGTGGCTGTAGGTGTCGCCCAGTTGCGACAACAGAACCTGTTCGGAGGGGTTCCACGGTACGTCGCGCGCCAGCCACAAACCGCCGAACACTTGAGCGTCGCGATCTATCAATGGCAGCCAGAACACCTGCGCGGCGGACAAATCGCGCCAGTCCGCCTGAATCGATTTGCTGACCAATTGCGGCGCAATCACCCGTGCCTGCTTCAGCAGATCCTGCTTGAACAACTGCGCCACGGCCTGTTCGACGAAGGCCACGAACGGCGCGTTCGGCTCCACCGCGCTGATCCCGGTCACGGCTTGCACCTTACCGGCGATCAGCAACGCCGCATGGCGAAAACCAAACAGCGCCTGACCGTCATTGACCAGGCTGTAAGCCAGTTGTGCAGTATCGCGGGCGGCGCGGGTCTGCCGTTCAAGATCAAGAAACCTGGCGAACACCTGCTCGGCGCCGCCACTCACCGGGGCGTTCACTTGAGCTCCGGAAAACGCGCCGTACCGCTCATGCCGGCGAGCAAGCCTTTGGATTCCGGCATCGTCGCGACCAGCAACAAGGTCTGACTGCCCTCATCGATACGCGCACCAAGGCGCTTGACCGTGGCGTCGAGCGGCTGGCCGGTTTCATCGGGAACGAAGCTGAACGTCTGGCCGGGTTTGAGCCTGGCCATCCAGCGCGAGGGCACCAGCAAATGAATTTCCAGGGTGCGGTTATCCACCACATCGAGCAGTGGCGCGCCGGCCGGCACGCTTTCGAAACGTTGCACCTTGCGCTCGACCACTTGCCCGTCGAACGGCGCGATCACGCTGCAACGTTTGACCTGCACCTGATAAACCTGGGATTGCGCCTGGGTTTCGCTGACCTTGGCCTCGGCCCGCGCCACTTCAAAACGCCCGACGGAATTCAGTGCGGCGAGTTGCTTGTTGTGCGACAACTCCTCCCCGGCCCCACGGCTGGCAGCCTGCGCGGCGTTGAGTTGCGCCTGATAGGCCGAGCAGTCGAATTTCGCCAGCGTATCGCCCTTCTTGAACGACTCGCCCTCGCTAAACGGCAACTCGACAATCCGCCCGGACAGCTCGCTGGCCAGAACGGCCTGATCGCGAGCGCGAAGCACGCCCCGCGCTTCACTGCTCGGAGCCTGCGCACCCGCCGCGCCTTGATCCAACAGCGGATCGTCTGGCCCGGGCGTTTGCGCCTGAACTGCACACGTAACCAAGGTCAATCCAATAACCCAACCACGAAAACGCTGCATGACCGCTACTCCCTGACGGATGTGCGGAGTCTACGACAGCGGGGGTTAGCGTCAAGCGAAAGGCCATTACTCCCATGCGAACTTGCTGAAACCCTCTGAAACGACTCTAATCAATCCATCGAAAATATAACCTTGATGGAATATTCCTCAAGAGTCATATTTGCAACCCATGAATTGGGATATCGAATACACCGACGAGTTCGGCAACTGGTGGGAAAATCTGACTGAAAACGAGCAGAGCTCTGTGGCGGCCAGCGTAAAATTGCTCGGCCAATTCGGACCCGGCTTACGTTTTCCACACAGCAGCGCAATCAACGGAGCACGGCACGGCCATTTAAGAGAACTGAGGGTCCAACATGCCGGAAGACTGTATCGAATACTCTATGCGTTTGATCCAAGACGTTGTGCGCTGCTATTGATCGGCGCAGACAAGACGGGTCAGGATCGCTGGTATGAAGTCAATGTCCCGATCGCCGATCAACTGTACGATGAGCATCTCGAAACATTGCGCAAAGAGGGTTGTAAAAATGGCTAAGAAATTTGCCGAACTCGAGGCGCGCATGACCCCCGAAGCCCGGGAGCGCGCCCATTCGATCTACGAACAACACATCAAGGAAATGCCGCTGAACGAGCTGCGACAGGCAAAAGCATTGAGTCAGGCAACGCTTGCCGAAACATTGCATGTCAATCAAGCGGCGATCTCGAAGATGGAGCGACGCACTGATATGTACATCAGTACATTGCGCAATTACATTCGCGCAATGGGCGGGGAGCTTGAGATCATCGCAACGTTTCCCGACGGGCAAATCAAGATCGAGAATTTCGCAGGTTGAGTGACCGTTTGCGGGCTCAGCCTGTGAAGCGCTCCATAGCCTGGCTCGTCGCTCTGGTTAATAACCTCAGCGTTGCGCCATTCCCTCCGCCGGATACACCGACTCCCATCCCCCACCCAACGCCTTGTACAACCCGACCATCGCCAGCGATACGCCGGTCGAGCTTTCCACCCACTGCTCCTGCGTCGCGAGCAGTGCGCCTTGCACCGTCAGCACGTTAACGAAATCGACTACGCCTTCGACGTATTGCTGTTGCGCGGTACGCAGGGCGATCTGGTTCTGGCGCACGGCTTCGGCGAGGCTGTCGCGGCGGCGTTGACTGGCGTTGTAGGCAGTCAATTGATCGTCGATTTCGTGCCAGGCGCGCAGCACGGTTTGCTGGTAGGCGATGGCCGCTTCCTGTTGCTGGGCTTCGCGCAATTGCAGCACGCCGCGCAGGCGGCCGCCGTCGAACAATGGCAGGCTGAATTGCGGGCCGATACCGAAAGCACGCGAGCCCCACGAGCCGAAATCGCTGAGCTGCATGGCTTGCGAACCGAGGTTGCCGGACAGGGTGATGCGCGGATAGAAATCGCCCTTGGCCACGCCAATGTTGGCGGTCGCCGCATGCAGGCGAGATTCGGCCTGGCGAATGTCCGGGCGCCGCTCGGCCAGTTGCGACGGCAAGCCGATGGCGACTTGCAGTGGCGACTGCGGCACCGCAGCGTCTGTGGATAACTCTTTGGCCAAAGCCTGTGGCGGTTCACCCATCAACAGACTGATCGCATTGATCAGTTGCGATTGGCGTTGTTCCAGCGCCGGCAGGCGCGACTCGATGGCGGCAACTTGCGCGGCGGCTTCGGCGACGTCCAGATCGGTCGCCACACCGTCGGCCAGACGCAATTGCGAGAGTTTCAGGCTATGCCGCGCCACGTCGAGGTTCTGCTCGGTGACGGCGCGGGTGTTCTGCACCCCGCGCAATTGAATGTAGTTTTGCGCGGTGTCGGCGAGCACAGCCAGCAGCACACCGCGACGGTCGTTTTCGGCGACTTCGAGGTTGGCGTCGGCGGCCTCGGTTTCGCGGCGCACACGGCCCCAGAAATCCAGCTCCCAGGAAGCGGAGAAACCGGCGTCCCAGAGATTGAAGGCGGAATCACCGTCAAGTCCGGATGGATCGCTCAGGCCCTTGCCACTGTTGCGTTCGCGGCCATAGCTGCCGGTCGCGGCGGTTTTCGGATAGCGATCGGCGCTGATGACCTGGCGTGAGGCGCGGCTTTGTTGCAAGCGGCTGCTGGCCAGTTGCAGGTCAAGGTTGCTGCGTACCGCGCGCTGGGTGAGTGCCGAGAGTTGCGGGTCGTGGAAGACTTCCCACCAGCGTTCGTTGAGGGGTTCGCTGACGGCTTGGCTCGGGGCAGACTTGGCGGGTTTGGCCCAGTCGCTGATTTGGGTGGCTTGGGGTTTCTGGAAGTCTGGGCCTACGGTGCAGGCGGTGAGACTGGCGGCGAGCAACGCACTTAGAGTGAGTTGCTGCCACTGGCCCTTTCGCGAGCAAGCCCGCTCCCACATTTTGGAATGCCTTCCCCCTGTGGGAGCGGGCTTGCTCGCGAAGGCGTCAGATCGGTCAACACGGCTCATCGCTGGGTCACCTCACGCACGGACGTCGTCGAGGTACGCGTATCAATGTTCGCCTCCACCGACATCCCCACCCGCAACCGCTCGGCCAATGGCTGGCCCGGTTCGAGCATGATCTTCACCGGAATCCGCTGCACGACCTTGGTGAAGTTGCCCGTGGCGTTATCCGGTTTTACTGCCGCGAACGTCACGCCAGTAGCCGGGGCGATGCTTTCCACCCGGCCGTTCAAAGCCTCGCCACCGAGGCTGTCGACACGCACTTGCACTTGCTGCCCCGGCTTTACATCCGTCAGTTGCGTCTCCTGAAAATTGGCTACGACGTACGCCTGCTTCAGCGGCACCACCGCCAGCAGCTTGCTGCCCGGTGTGACATAAGCGCCGACGCGCACGGCGCGCTCACCGATCATGCCGTCCTGCGGCGCAGTGATGCGCGTGTAGGAAAGCTCGAAACTGGCGATTTCCAGCGCTGCCTGTGCGTGTTTCAAACTGCCCTCTGCGGCATCCCGCTGGGCCGTGAGGATGTCGACCTGTTTGCGCTCCGCCGCCAGTTTTGCGCTCGCCGTGTCGAGGTGCGCAGTGGCCTGATCGATACGCGTACGTGCCTGCTGCGCGTTCTGCACGGTGCCCGCACCGACGCCGGCCAAATGGTTATAGCGATTCAATTCCTGCTGGGCGAAGGCCGTTTCTGCCTTGGCCGATACCACTGATGCCTGCGCCTGGGCGATCACCGATGTCTGGCGCTCCAGTGTCGCCCTGGCATTGTGCAATTGCGCCCGCGCGACCAGCGTTTGCGCATCGGCTGCTTCGGCGGATGCACGCAAATCGCGATCATCGATCAGCGCGAGCAACTGCCCGGCCTTCACTTGCTGGTTGTCCTCCACCAGCACTTCCTTGATGAAACCGGCCACGCGCGGCACCACCAAGGTGTAGTCGGCAGAAACGTAGGCATCGTTGGTGCCTTGTTGCGTACGTTTGCCAAACAGGCCGGGCATGGCCAGATACACCAGCACACCGACAGCCAGCGCGGTCGCTACGGCCACCGCGAGTTTTTGCTTTGCTTGAGTCGTCATAAAAACCTTCTGTTCAGTGCAGCAATCAGGTCGGTGCGCGCGGTGGAAAAATCCGCGTCGGCAGCCAGAAAATCAGCAGGATCAGCGCCACTGCGACGCCGGCCATGCACACATAGAGATCGGAAGAAGTCAGCACCACGGCCTGCTCGTGCAAGCGATGAGCAAGACCGGGATCGCTGCGCTCGGCCAGCGGTGAGTTGCCGAGGTTGTCGATCAGCATGGTCGAGTGAAAATGCACCCGCGCTGTGGTCAGCGCTTCAAGCACCCCGGTGGCAACCACCGCAGCCAGGCCTTTGACAGTGTTGAACCATGCCGAGGCGAACGGCCCGTCCATCGGAGTAATGCTGCCGGTCGAGAGCATCAGCAGCGGCAGCACCGCCATCGGCTGACCGAAAATCTGCAGCCATTGCAGCGCGTAGAAATTTTCGCGGTTCCATTCTGCGGTCAGCAGCGAACCGCCCAGACAGGACAGCGCCAACATGCTCAAGCCAATCCCGAGGACCCAACGGCAATCGACCCAACGCAAATTGCACAGCGCGGCCACCAGCGGCAGCGCGAGCAACTGCGGCAACGCCGCGATCAACATGATCGGCGCGGTCTGAACCGGCCGATAGCCCTGCACTTGCGCCAGATAACTCGACGGAATCAACACCACCGCCTGCAACACCACCAGCACCCCGGCGAGGGTCAGCAACGCAAATGACAGATTGCGGATACCGAGCATCTGCAACTTGAAGAACGGGATCGGCTGCGACCACTCGTTGATCATGAAGGCCACCAGCAGTAGCGTGCCGGCGCCGAGCAAGCCGCAGATCAGGCTCGACTCGAACCAGTCGAGGCGATTGCCCTGCAACAGACCGATGACCAGCATGCAGATCGCCGGAAAGCCCAGCAGCAGTCCTTTCCAGTTGAATGATTTGAGGCGCTCCAGCCGCAGCGGATCCTGCGGAATGCCGTAAGCCACCATCGCCATAGCGATCAGGCACGGCACCACGATTTGCCAGAAGGTCCATTGCCAGCCGACGTATTCGCCCCACATGCCCGCGAGCGGCGTACCCAACCCTGGGCCGAAGGTGGCAGTCAGCGCGTAGCCGGCCAAGCCATATAGTTTGAAATTCGGTGGCAGGAAGCGCAGGGCAACGGTCATCAGCATCGGCGGCAAGGCCCCACCGGCCAAGCCTTGCAAGGTGCGCATCAACAGCAGGCTTTCGTAGTTCGGCGCAAACGGGCAGAGCACGCCGAGCAAAGTGAACAGGCTGATTGCGCAGAGCGTGAAACGCCGCAGCGAGAAGGTCACCGAGCACCACGGCGCGAACGCCATGGCGGCGACCGAAGTTGCCGCGTAACAGGCCACCAGCCAGGTGCCCTCGTCGTAGCCAATGCCCAGCGCGCCCCGAATATCGGCGAGGGCAACCTTGGTCACCATCTCGTTGAGGCCCGACACCAGCACTGCCAGCAATACGCCGACCAGACCGATGATGATCCGCGCCCCGAACACCGGTGGCGTGATCGCCGGCGCCGGGCTGGCCGCAGCGACAGGCGCCGGGACCGTCAGGGATGTCATGAATACTTACTCCGGAGGGAAAAATACCGGAGCATCTTAGTAGGGCTGACAGCTTACGAAAATTGACTTATTGGCAGGTTATAAGTGCGCCAGACACAACCATGAAAAGCAAAAGATCGCAGCCTTCGGCAGCTCCTACACGGAAATACGTTCCAATGCAGGAGCTGCCGAAGGCTGCGATCTTTGCTCTTGCCTCTAGGGCTGGGCGGCCAGCCACGTCTCGTCGCAGCAGGTCTTGAGCGTCTCACGCAGCCAGCGGTGCGCCGGGTCTTTATCGAAACGCGGATGCCAGGCTTGAGTCAGCATCAGCGTCGGCAACGGGATCGGCAGGTCGAACGAGCGCAGTTTCAAGCCCAATCGGCGCACACTGAGCAGCGCCTCTTTGGGTACGGGCAGGATCAGATCAGAATCCGGCAACGCAAACATTGCCGCATGAAAGCTCGGCGCAATCACCGCCACCCGCCGCTCCAGGCCCAAGGCATTCAGCGCTGCGTCGATGGGGCCGCGAGCAATGCCACGGCGCGACATGCTGATGTGGGAAAACCCGGCATAGCGCTCAGCGGTGATTTCGCCATCGAGCAGCGGATGGTCTTCGCGCACCAGACCGACGAAGTGTGTGGAAAACAGGTTCTGCACCTTCACTTCCGGGCTCAGCGGGCGCGTATTGCTGACGCTCAGGTCGATGCGCCCTTCGCGCAACGCTTCATCATCGCCATCACCTTCCGGGACGAAGCGCAGTTCGCAGTGCGGCGCCATCTGGTCAAGCGTATCGAATAGCTTGCCGCCATAAACGCCGACGAAAAAGTCATTGGCGCGGATGCTGAAACGGCGGCGCAAAGTGCCGAGGTCCACGGCGTCCGCCGAACGGAACAGCAGCGCGGCCTGCTCGACCACATCGCGTACCTGGTCGCGCAATTCCAGCGCTTTGGGGGTTGGCACCAGTCCACGACCAGCACGCACGAGGATCGGATCGCCGATGGCTTCGCGGATTCGCGTCAGTGTGCGGCTCATCGCTGCCGGACTGAGGTTCATCCGCCGCGCGGCGCCGACCACACTGCCCTCGTCGAGCAAGGCGTCGAGGGCGACCAGAAGATTCATGTCCGGGAGTTGCATGCTGAGCACTCGTGGCTGATCAGGATTGATCTGCACGCAATGCTAGCAGATCAAAAGATCGCAGCCTTCGGCAGCTCCTACAGGGCAATGCATTCCAATGTAGGAGCTGCCGAAGGCTGCGATCTTTTCAGGCTCAGCGCTGCATGCCCCAGCGTTTCACGGTCACGCGCTCCAGCGTGTCGAACACCAGGTTCTCCACCAGCAAACCGATCAGGATCACCACCGCCAACCCGGCAAACACCTTGTCGGTGTACAACTCGTTGCGGTTCTGGAAGATGTACCAGCCCAATCCACCCTTGCCGCTGGTGGCGCCAAACACCAATTCCGCCGCGATCAGCGTACGCCAGGCAAACGCCCAGCCAATCTTCAGCCCGGCGAGAATCGATGGCAGCGCCGCCGGAATCAGGATGAACAAGACAAAGCGCATGCCCTTCAAGCCATAGTTGCGCCCGGCCATGCGCAGGGTTTCAGACACGCCGAGAAAACCGGCATAGGTGTTCAGCGCCAGTGCCCAGAGCACCGAATGCACCAGTACAAAAATCAGGCTGTTCTGCCCCAGGCCAAACCACAACAAGGCCAAGGGCAGCAGGGCAATCGCCGGCAGCGGGTTGAACATCGACGTCAGTGTGCTCAACAGGTCTCGACCAAACTGCGTCGAGACCGCCAGCGTGGTCAGCGCAAACGCCAGAACGATGCCGATCAGATAGCCCTTGAGCAGCACCACCAGCGATATCCACACCTTGCCGAGCAACTCGCCGCTGAGCAGGCCGTCGTACAGCGCGTGACTGGTCTGCAGAAAACTTGGCAGCAGCAGGTCGTTGTTTTGCACCCGGGCGACGATTTCCCAGAGCACCGCGAGCAATATCAGGATCAGGCTTTTACGCAGCCAACCCTGCTGCCACAGCCGCGTACCGAGCGACAGTTCGCGCTCGACCGGCACTTCAGTCAACGGCTGCAAGACCGTTTCGAACTCTTCCCGCACAGACGATGAATGGCTCATCGGGTTGATCCTCCTGGCCGCTCAATAGGCGATGCGAATGTCGTTGAAGTCGTGCACTTGCTCGGTTTCCGGCGACTGGCCCTCATCGAACAGCAGACGATGAATACGCCGTGCCGACGCCTGGAACGCCACGCCGCCAAGACTCTGCAGATCGTATTGATGACTGTGTACTTCGGCCCTCACCCGCCCTGGATGTGGCGACAGCAACAGGATGCGATTACCGACCACCAGCGCCTCTTCGATCGAGTGCGTGACGAACAGCAGGGTGAAGCGCACCTCCTCCCAGAGCAGCAGCAATTCTTCCTGCATTTTGCGCCGGGTCAGCGCGTCCAGCGCGGCAAACGGCTCGTCCATCAAGAGGATTTTCGGCTGCATCGCCAACGCCCGGGCAATCGCCACCCGCGCTTTCATGCCGCCTGACAAGGTGTGCGGATAAGCATCGGCGAACGCCGCCAGCCCGACCTTTTCCAGATAGTGCAGCGCACGTTCTTCGGCTTCTTTTTTCTTCAGCGTTCGCGACGCCAGCAGCGGAAACATCACGTTCTGTTTGACGGTTTTCCACGGCGGCAGTTGATCGAATTCCTGAAACACCACGATCCGGTCCGGCCCCGGCGCATCGACGCGCTGGCCTTGCAGACGGATCTCGCCTTCGCACGGCGCGATAAATCCCGCGACAGCTTTTAACAAGGTGGACTTACCGCAGCCGGACGGGCCGAGCAGCACAAAACGATCCTGTCGGTCGACTTCAAAACTGACTTGATGGGTGGCCCGCACCACGCGTTGCGGGGTGCGGTATTCAAGGCTGACATGGTCGACGGCCAGCAGCGCTTCGGCGCTGACAATCGGCTTGCTGGCCGCGTGGCCTGGCAAAGGGGCGTTCATCTCGATCAGCTCCCTTGCAGCGGTTTGGCGTCTTGGAAGAAGTAATCCTTCCACGATTGAGGTTTGTTCTTGATCGCGCCGACGCGATAGAGGAATTCCGCCAGTGGATAGGTGTTCTTTGGCGTGACGCTGAATTCGAACTGCGGGTTGTCGATGATTTTCAGCAGCGCTGCGCGGTCGATTTTCGCCTTGGTCACGCGGATATAAGTGTCGGCCGCTGCGCTCTTGTCGTTCTGTGCGAATTGCGCCGCTTCGGTCAGCGCTTCGACGAAGGCTTTGTAAGTTTTCGGGTTTTCATCGCGGAATTTTTCCGTGGCGAACAGCACCGTTGGCGAGTTCGGACCGAGCACGTCATAGGAGTTGAGCACCACGTGCACATTAGGATTTTCCAGCGCCTGATCCTGGAACGGCGGGTTGGAAAAATGCCCGGTCAGCTCGGTGCCGCCAGCGATCAGTGCCGCCGTGGCGTCCGGGTGCGGGACGGCGATGGTGTACTTGTCGAGGCGATTGAATTCCTTGTCGCCCCACTGCTTGGCCGCCGCGTATTGCAGGAAGCGCGACTGCACCGAAACGCCCACGGCCGGCACCGCGATGCGATCTTTCTCGGTGAAGTCGGCAATGGTTTTCACCTTGGGATTGTTGCTCACCAGGTAGTAGGGAAAGTTGCCCAGCGAGGCGACGGCTTTGACATTCTGTTTGCCGTGGGTGCGATCCCAGATGGTCAGCAGCGGGCCGACACCGGCACCGGCGATGTCGATGGAACCGGAGAGCAGCGCATCATTGACGGCCGCGCCACCCGAGAGCTGCGTCCAGTCGACCTTGATGTCGATGCCTTCCTGCTTGCCGTACTTCTCGATCAGGCCCTGATCGCGCACCACATTGAGCAATAGATAAACGATGCCGAACTGCTCGGCGATGCGGATTTCACCTTCGGCGTGGGCCACGGTCGGCGCGACCAGGCTGCCGGCAACCAGGCTGAAACCCAGACCGATGGCGGCGGCCAGCGGTGCAAATGGAAGACGTTTGGACATGATCGAATCTCCGGCAAATCAGAAAGGCGCGTCGCCCTGAATGGTCGTGCGATACAGCTTGCGGCGCAGGTGCGCGGGGCAGCCGGCGGCAAGATGGATCAGCGAGCGGTTGTCCCAGAACACCAGGTCGTGGGGCTGCCACTGATGGCGGTAGATGTTTTGCGCCAACACGCTGTGGGCGTAGAGCTCGCTCAGCAGTTGTTGGCTTTCGTCTTCCGGCAGGCCGACGATGCGCGTGGTGAAGCCTTCGCTGACGAACAGCGCTTTGCGACCGTTCTCCGGGTGCCTGCGCACCACCGGGTGCACCACTTCGGCGACCTGCGCGAGTTGCTCAGGCGTCAGGGTCGGGCGCCAATTGCCTTCGAATTTGGTTTCGCTGTAACGCGCCGTATAGGAGTGCGCGGCGCTGTGGCCTTCGACCGCTTTGCGCAGCTCTGCGGGCAGGTTGTCCCAGGCTTTGTGCATGTCGGCGAACAAGGTGTCGCCGCCCTCGGAAGGCAGCTCTTGCGCATGCAGCATCGAGCCGAGACTTGGCAGCTCTTTATAGGAAAGGTCGGAGTGCCAGAATTTGCCGGCATCGCCGAGGCCGATGTTCTGGCCGTTTTCGACGATGTTGGAAACGATGAGGATTTCCGGATGATTGGCCAGCAGGAACTGCTTGAGCACATGGATCTGCAACACGCCGAAGCGACGGCTGAAGTCGATTTGCTGTTGCGGGGTGATTTGCTGATCACGAAACACCACCACGTGGTGATCGAGGTGCGCGCGGTGGATGCGCGCGAAGTCCGCCTCGTTGATCGGCCGAGTGAGGTCAAGGCCAATGATCTCGGCGCCAACGGCACCGTTGAACGGACGAATTTCGAAGGTTTGCGGCGCTGCGCTCGCGGCGCTTGGGGTAGCAGTAGCTGCGGACATCTTTCAATCTCCCACGCACGGCGCGCTCACGGGCGCGCTCGTCGATCAGACACTCACGCTGGATTGCGTGTCGGTTCAGGTCGTGCGGCGCGCCGATTGGTCGGCAGGTACGCAGGGGAGTGACTTTATAGCTATAAGAATCGGAAATTAAATACCGTTAATGAATAACGATATGGCGTTTGGTGCGGAATGGACTGGATGGTGAGTGACGGTTTTTGTCACTTATTCACCCTTCGCGCATTCCCTTGTAGGAGCTGCGGCACGCTGCGATCTTTTGATTCTGCTGTTAAAAAACAGGATCAAAAGATCGCAGCCTCGTTTCACTCGACAGCTCCTACAGGGTTATTGGGGCGTTAGCGTTCGTGCAACGCCTCGGCCCGTGCGCGGATGATCGGCTTGAGCAAATAGCTCAACACCGACTTCTTGCCGGTGATGATATCCACCGACGCGACCATCCCCGGGATGATCAGCAAGGGCTTCTCGTCCGTGCCGAGGTGGCTGCGCTCAGTGCGCACCTTGATGATGTAGTAGGTGGTTTTCTTGTCTTCATCGGTGATGGTGTCGGCACCGATCTGCTCAAGCTTGGCCTTCAGCCCACCGTAAATGGTGTAGTCGTACGCGGTGAATTTCACCGTCGCTTCCTGCCCCGGGTGCAGGAACGCGATGTCCTGCGGACGGATCTTCGCTTCGACCAGCAAGGTGTCGTCCAGCGGCACGATTTCCACCAGGTCGCTGCCCGGCTGGATCACACCGCCAATGGTGTTGACCAGCAACTTGTTGACGATGCCGCGCACCGGCGATGTCACCAGCGTACGGCTGACGCGGTCTTCCAGGGCTTTGCCAGTGGCGCTGGCCTTGTTCAGGTCGGTGCGCGCTTCGTTGAGCTGGGTCAGCGCTTCACTGCGGAATTTACCGCGCGTTTCGTCGATTTTGCGCTGCACTTCCTTGATCGCCGATTCGGCACGAGGAATCGCCAGCGTCGTGGCGTCCAGCTGACCACGGGTTTCCACCTCGGCGCGCTTCAGACGCAAGACTTCCACCGGGGACACCGCGCCCTGCGCCACGAGTGGCTCGGACATGTTGATTTCCTGACGCTGCAAGCCGAGTTGCTGACGATACTGCGCTTGCTTGGAGCCGAATTCGCGCAGCTCTTGCTGACGCTGAATCAGTTGCTCCTGCAAACCACCGATCTCGTCGTGCAGTTGCTGACGGCGGCTGACATACAGCGACTCTTCACTTTTCGCCTGACCCGGCACGGCTTTGAGCACGTCCTCGGGGAAATTCAGCGGTCGGTCATCGACTTCGGCGCTCAAACGCTCGACCCGCAGCAGCATCGATAGACGATCGGCCTCGGTTTCGCCGACGTTGGAAGCAAATCGTGTGTCGTCGAGGCGAATCAGCGGTGCGCCGGCCTCGACGATCTGGCCTTCCTTGACGAACAGTTCAGAGACGATCCCGCCCTCAAGGTTCTGGATCTTCTGGATCTTCGACGATGGAATCGCCTTGCCGTCGCCCTTGGTCACTTCGTCGATCACTGCGAAATTGGCCCAGAGCATCAGGAACACGAAGAAACCGATGATTGCCCAGATCGTCAATCGGACGACGCGCGGGGCGTCCTCGATCAGCGCCTTGTTGACCTCCGGCAGCGGCTGGCCCTGCAGCGAAGCGGTGCCTTTGAAGTAGCGACGGATCGAATCCTTGAAACCCGACTTAAGCAACACTGATCTGCCCCTTCTTCAACGCTTCCATCACGGCGGCTTTCGGGCCATCGGCGAGAATCTGTCCACGGTCGATCACCAGCAGACGATCGACCAGCGACAACAGCGAAGCCCGGTGCGTGACCAGCACCACGGTCTTGTTTTCGATCACGGCGGCGAGGCGTTGCTTGAGGCGTTCTTCACCGGTGTTGTCCATGGCGCTGGTCGGTTCATCCATCAACAGGATGGGCGGATTGAGCAACAGCGCCCGGGCCAGTGCGACGTTCTGCCGTTGGCCACCGGAGAGGTTTTGTCCGCGCTCGCCGACTTGCAGCTCATAACCTTGCGGGTGCAGACGGGCGAATTCGTGGACGCCAGCCAGTTCAGCGGCTTGCAGGACAAGTTCGTCTTCGACATAACGCGCGCCGGAAACCAGGTTGTCACGCAGGGTACCGGCCAGCAGTTGGATGTCTTGCGGCACGTAGCCAATGTTGTAGCGCAATTCGCTGACGTCGATCTGGCGGATGTCCACGCCGTCGACCAGCAAGGCGCCGTCGTCCGGCTGATAGAGGCCGACCAGCAATTTGGCGAGAGAGCTTTTGCCCGAGCCGCTGCGGCCGATGATGCCGATCTTCTCGCCGGGACGGATTACCAGATTGATGTTCTTCAGCGCCGGGTTCTGTTGTTCCGGGTAGGTGAAGTTGAGTTGGCGACACTCGATGGCGCCCTGCAGAACCTTGCGGCTCAGCGGGCGCTCTTCGAAATTGCGCTCTTGCGGCAGCTCCATCATCTGGTCGACCGAAGTCATGGTCACGCGGGCTTGCTGATAACGGGTCAACAGACCGGACAGCGACGCCAGCGGGCTGAGCGCCCGACCGCTGAGCATGTAGCAGGCAATCAGACCGCCCATGCTCAGGTTGCCGGCGATGATCTGGTACACGCCGAAGACGATCATGATCACCCCGGCCAGTTGCTGGATCAGCAGGGTGATGTTCATCGCCAGGCCGGAAAGCATTTTCACCCGCAGTTCGAGGCGGCTGAGGGTGCCGATGGTCTGCTCCCACTGGTACTGACGTTCGCTTTCAGCGTTGTTGACCTTGACCGCATCGAGGCCGGCGAGGGTTTCGATCAGGCTCGACTGGCGCTCGGCACCGAGGGCCATGGTGCGTTCCATGGTTGCCACCAGCGGCTTTTGCAATGCATAGCCGATCAGCAGGGCAATCGGGAACGCCAGCACCGGAATCCACACCAGATGCCCGCCGAGAATGGCGATGACAATGAAGATCAGGATGGTGAACGGCAGATCGATCAGGCTGGTCAGGGTCAGCGAGGCGAGGAAGTCGCGCAGGCTCTGGAACTCATGGATGTTCTGCGCAAAGCTGCCGACCCGCGCCGGGCGGTACTTCATCGACATGCCGACGATGCGTTCGAACAGCGTCGCCGAGATGATCAGGTCGGTTTTCTTCCCGGCCAGATCCAGGCACAGGCTGCGCAGGCTCTTGAGTATCAGGTCGAAGAGATAGGCGCCGGTAATCCCGAGGGCCAAGACCCACAGGGTCGCTTCGGCCTGGTTCGGCACGACGCGGTCGTAGACGTTCATCACGAACAGCGGCGCGGCCATGGCGATGATGTTGATCAGGAAACTCGCGGCGATCGCATCGGCGTAGAGCCAGCGCGAGCGCTTGAGGGTGTCACGGAACCACGAGCGCGCACGCGGAATCAGCGTGCCGTGGTTGACGTCGAATTTGTGTTGCGGCTGGGCGAAGAAGACTTTGCCGGTGTAATCGTCGGCGAGCAGTTCGCGGCTGACAACCGACTCGCCGCCATCGCTTTCGCTGAGCAACACCCGCGCCTCGTTTTCACCTTGCCAGCCGAGCAGGACGGCGCTGCGGCCATCCTTGAGCAGCAGCAGCGCGGGCATGGCGATCGCCGGAATTTCTTCCAGTTTGCGCTGCAGCACCCGCCCTTGCAGGCCGGCGCGAGCCGCCGCGCGGGGCAGCAACTCGACACTCAAACGCTGTTTGGGCAGCGGCAGGCCGGTGGTCAGCATCGCCGCGCTGGCGGGTTTCTGGTGCAGCATGCAAAGGGCGAGCAGACCATCCAGTAACGGATCGTCGTGCAACGCGCGTGGATCATGACTGAGATGAACTCGACTGACTTCTGATTCCACGCTCGACACTCTTAACAGTTGAAAAGGGACAACTCAATTCATCCCAGGCAGCTGGACCTTGGGCTTCACGTCGTTCTGCACAACGGATGCCAACGGTGCGACCACTCCCTGGCTTCTGAGCAACTCGCCCATGGTCGCCTTGATTCGGTACTGAGTAAATAACTGAATGTTTTTGATTTCAGCCAGACGCCGCGAAGCGGTGAACAACTCGTTTTCGCTGTCGAGCAAATCGAGCAGGGTCCGTTCGCCGAGGCTGAACTGACGCTGGTAAGCCGTGCGTACCGCTGTGCTGTGATCAACGTATTGCTGAGCGATCGGCACCTGCGCGTTCGCATTGTTCAAGGCGTTCCAGGCCAGGCCCAGCTCTTCATTCAACTGACGCAAAGCGTTGTTGCGGATGTCCAGCGCCTGGTTCGACAGGTATGACTTGGATTCCAGATCGGCCTTGTTGCTGCCACCGGAATAGAGGTTGAAGCGCATGCGCAGCATGGCTTGCCACTCGTTGTTGTGGCCATTCTGGCCATCGAGATCGTTGTCGGCGGTGCGCCCCAGTTCGGCGTCGAAGCGTGGGTAGAAGGTCGATTTGGCGGTTTCGTACTGCTTCTCGGCAGCGGCGATATCCGACTCGGCCGAACGCAGGATCGGGCTGTTCTCGACCATCTGCGTGCGCGCTTCATTGAGGTTGGCCGGCATCATCGCCATGAACGGCGCTGGACGCTCCAACTGGTCAGGCATCTGGCCGACGGCGCTGAGGAAGTTGGTTTCCGAGTCGGCGAGGTTGGTTTGCTCGGTGATCAGGTTGTTGCGGGCCTGAGCCATACGCGCTTCGGCCTGATCGAGGTCGGCACCGCTGCCGACGCCACGCTGGGTGCGCAACTGGATCTGGTCATAGATGCGCTGGTGGCTCTTGAGGTTTTCGTCGGCCAGACGCACGAACTCGCGGCGGGTCAGCACGTCCAGATACACCTGGGCGACGGTCAGCGCGGTGCGCTCGGAAGTGCCGAGCAACGAATAAGCGCGGGAGTTGACGGTGGCTTGTTGACGCCCGACTTCGCTCGACGTCGCAAAACCGTCGAAGACCATTTGCGAGAGACGTAAACTTGACTCGCCGCGGTTCAGCGTTTCGTAGTGATTGCCACCGGGATTCGCGCGGGTGGTGACGCTGTCGGTGCCTTCACGGCCATAACCGCCGAGCAGATCGACCTTCGGCAGGTATCCACCTTTCGCCGCTCTTAACTGATAATCCGCGGCCAATCGACTGTTGACCCCTGCCTGGATTTCCGGATGGACATCCATTGCCTGTTGCATGGCTTCTGGTAAGGATTGTGCTTGTACAAAAGAGGCGGCGAGAGCGAAGGGTATAGCCAGAAACAGGGGCGAACGCATGATAGGAATTTCCCGGAACTACTTGTCTTGAATCACAGCAAAACGTGGCGCTGCGTCGGATGATGGCAACCAGATTGACCGTATGTCGGAAAGTTCAAAACAGGAACTGGATCACACGCTGAAGGACGGGTCGCCGCGGAAATATCAATGTGACATTAGTGGGGCGATTGTTTAGGATGGCACCCATAAGGTCAATAGTTTGGCATAAAGTTAATAGCGAAAGAATATAGCCAAATTATTGACGAATAGACGCGTCAAACTTGTTTCGCAATTTTTTAAAGTACGTCCAGACTGAATCGGCGCCCATGCCCTCAGGTCCATGGAAGTCAACTGAACGTGACACCCCGGAGAGTCTTCAATGAGCAGTGTTGTTGCCATCGTCAAAAGCATTGTTGGTCAGGTATTCGTGGTGTCCCCAGAGGGCGTACGCCGCGTACTCGTTGAAGGCGATCGCCTGTTTGTCGGCGACCAGATCGACACCGGGCTCTCCGGCGCCGTGTCGCTTGAATTGGCCGATGGCCGCACGCTCGATCTGGGCCGCGAAACCCAGTGGAGCGCCAACGCGCCAGACTCCAGCACTGACCTCGCTGAAGCCACTGCGCAGGCGGCGCCGTCGGTAGCAGAACTGCAGCAAGCCATCGCCGCCGGTGTCGACCCGACTACCGCGCTTGACGCCACGGCTGCCGGCCCGAGTGCCGCAGGTACTGGCGGTGCCGCCGGGGGTGGCCACAGCTTCGTGATGCTCGACGCCACCGCTGGCCGCGTCGACCCGACCATTGGCTTCCCGACCGCAGGCATCAACTCTGCCGGTCAGGCCGCGCAAAACATCACCGGTGGGCAGACCACCGACACCACCACTAACGCCCTGCGTGAGTCGACCCTGAGCCTCAGCGCCACGCCGACCATCACCGAAGCCGGCGGCGTGCTGGTGTATACCGCGACCCTGACCCAGGCGCCACTGACCGACCTGACCATCACCCTGTCCAACGGCGCGGTGATCGTGATTCCAGCCGGTTCCACCACCGGCACCGTCAATGTGCCGCTGGCGCCGAACGACACTGTTTATAACGACCCGACCCAAATCAACGTGACCGTCACCGGCACCACGGGCGGCAACGGCATCACCGTGACCCCGCCGACCGTTCCGGCGACGACGCAGGTCACCGACACCATCGACACCACCACTGTCACTTTGACGGCAGGGCCGAGTGTCATTGAAGGCGGGCAGATCACTTACACCGCGACCTTGACCAACCCGGCGCAGACGCCGGTGACCGTCACCCTGTCGAATGGCTCGACCATTACCATCGGCGCCGGCCAGACCACCGGCACCGTCAACGTGCCAACCCCGGCCAACGACGTCTATAACAACGGCAGCACCGTCACCACCACCATCACTGGTACCAGCGGCGGCAACTTCGAAAACCTGGTGCCGAACCCGACGCCAGCGGTGACCACCATCACCGACTCGATCGACACCACCAACCTGACCCTGACCGCCACCGGCACAGTAGTCGAGGGTGGCCAGATCACTTACACCGCGACGCTGACCAACCCGGCGCAAACCCCGGTGACCGTGACCCTGTCGAACGGTTCGACCATCACCATTGAAGCCGGCAAGACCAGCGGCAGCGTCAACGTGCCGACCGCAGCGAACGACGTCTACAACAATGGTGGAACCGTCAGCACCACGATTACCGGCGCCAGCGGCGGCAACTTCGAAAACCTGGTACCGAACACGACGCCAGCGACCACCACTGTTACCGATTCGATCGACACCACCAGCGTGAGCCTCACCGCTACCGGCACGGTCGTCGAAGGTGGCCAGATCACGTACACCGCGACCCTGACCAACCCGGCGCAAACGCCGGTGACGATCACCCTGTCGAACGGTTCGACCATCACCATTGAAGCCGGCAAAACCACGGGCTCGGTCAACGTGCCGACTGCGGCCAATGACGTCTACAACAATGGCAGCACCGTCAGCACGACGATTACCGGTACCAGCGGCGGCAACTTCGAAAACCTGGTGCCGAACACCACGCCGGCGACCACGACCATTACCGACTCGATCGACGATACCAACCTGTCGCTGACAGCGACCGGGACCGTGGCCGAAGGTGGTTCGATCGTTTACACGGCAACCCTGACCAATCCTGCCGGCACACCGGTAACCGTGACCCTGAGCAACGGCTCGGTGATCACCATCGATGCGGGCAAGACCACCGGCAGCGTGACCGTTGCGGCGCCTGCCGATGACGTCTACAAAGACGCCGGCAAAGTTGAAGTCACGATTAAGGATGCAACTGGCGGCAACTTCGAGAATCTCGTTCCGAGCACCGTCCCGGCCGTGACCGAAGTGACTGACACCATCGACACCTCGACCGTGAAGCTGACGGCTGACACCTCGGTTGCTGAAGGCGGCACCGTCACTTACACCGCCACCGTGGGCGCGCCGGTGACCGGCTCGCCAATCGTGGTGACCTTGGCCAACGGCCAGAGCATCACCATCGAAGTCGGCAAAACCACCGGCACCGTCACCAGCACCGCGCCGAATGACGCGCTGACCGGCAATGCACCGCTGACCAACTCGATCACTGGCGTTACCGGCGGTAATTACGAAGATCTGGTTGCCGACAAAACCCCGGTATCGACTACCGTGACTGACGTCACCGACAACACCAACCTGTCGCTGAGCGCGACCGGTTCTGTGGCTGAAGGCGGTCAGATCACTTACACCGCGACCCTGACCAACGCCGCAGGTTCGCCTGTCACCGTAACCCTGTCGAACGGTTCGGTGATCACCATCGAAGCCGGCAAAACCACCGGCACCGTGACCGTTGCGGCACCTGCCGATGACGTCTATAAGGACGCCGGCAAAGTCGAAGTGACCATCAAGGACGCCACTGGCGGTAACTTCGAGAACCTCGTTCCGAGCACCGTTCCAGCCGTCACCGACGTCACTGACACCATCGACACCTCGACGGTCAAACTGACCGCCTCCGAGACTGCCGCTGAAGGTGGCACCGTCACCTACACCGCGACTGTTGGCGCGCCAGTCACCGGTTCGCCTGTCGTCGTGACCTTGGCCAATGGTCAGAACATCACCATCGAAGTGGGTAAAACCACCGGCACTGTGACCACCACTGCACCGAATGATGCGTTGACCGGCCACGCGCCGATCACCAACGCGATCACTGGCGTAAGCGGCGGCAACTACGAAGACCTCGTTGCCGATAAAACCCCGGTCAGCACCACTGTCACCGACACCACTGACACCACCGATCTGACGCTGAGCGCGACAGGGACCGTGGCTGAAGGCGGCCAGATCACTTACACCGCGACCCTGACCAACGCTGCTGGCTCGCCAGTCACGGTGACCCTGTCGAACGGTTCGGTGATCACCATCGAGGCCGGTAAAACCACCGGCACCGTGACCGTCGCTGCACCGGCCGATGACGTCTACAAAGACGCCGGCAAAGTCGAAGTCACCATTAAAGATGCCACTGGCGGTAACTTCGAGAATCTGGTGCCAAGCACCGTTCCAGCCGTCACCGACGTCACTGACACCATCGACACCTCGACGGTCAAACTGACCGCCTCCGAGACTGCCGCTGAAGGTGGCACCGTTACTTACACCGCTACCGTGGGTGCGCCGGTCACCGGTTCGCCAGTTGTCGTGACTTTGGCTAATGGCCAGAACATCACCATCGAAGTGGGTAAAACCACAGGCACCGTGACCACTACCGCGCCAAACGATGCGCTGAACGGCCATGCGCCGCTGACCAACTCGATCACCGGCGTGACCGGCGGCAATTACGAGAATCTCGTCGCCGACAAGACGCCAGTCAGCACTACCGTGACTGACGTAACCGACACCACCAACCTGACCCTCAGCGCCACTGGCACTGTGGCTGAAGGCGGTTCGATCGTTTACACCGCGACCCTGACCAACCCGGCCGGCACCCCGGTGACCGTGACCTTGAGCAATGGCTCGGTGATCACCATCGAAGCCGGTAAAACCACCGGCACCGTCACCGTTGCAGCACCTGCCGATGACGTCTACAAAGACGCCGGCAAAGTCGAAGTGACCATCAAGGACGCTACCGGCGGCAACTTCGAGAACCTGGTACCAAGCACCGTTCCAGCGGTGACCGACGTCACTGACACCATCGACACCTCGACGGTGAAACTGACCGCCACCGAAACCGCTGCTGAAGGCGGCACCGTCACTTACACCGCGACTGTTGGTGCGCCAGTGACCGGCTCGCCAGTCGTCGTGACCTTGGCTAACGGTCAGAGCATCACCATCGAAGTCGGCAAAACCACCGGCACCGTGTCGACCACTGCACCGAACGACGTGCTCGCGGGCCATGCACCGCTGACCAACTCGATCACCAACGTCAGCGGCGGCAACTACGAAAACCTCGTGGCCGACAAAACCCCGGTCAGCACCACAGTGACCGACACTGTCGACACCACCACCGTTTCGCTGACCGCCACCGGCAACGTCAACGAAGGCGGTTCGATCGTCTACACCGCGACGCTGACCAACCCGGCCGGCACGCCGGTGACCGTGACCCTGAGCAACGGTTCGACCATCACCATCGACGCCGGCAAGACCACTGGCACCGTGACCGTCGCAGCACCGGCCGATGACGTCTACAAAGACGCCGGCAAAGTCGAAGTGACCATCAAGGGCACCGACGGCGGCAATTTCGAAAATCTGGTGGCCAATCCGACGCCAGCGGTGACCAACGTCGCCGACACCATCAACACCACGCACCTGACCCTCAGCGCTGAAAGCTATGTGCTCGAAGGCACGTCGATCACTTACACCGCGACCCTGACCAACGCCGCGCAAACGCCGGTGACCGTCAACCTGAGCAACGGCCAGACCATCACCATCGAGGCTGGCAAAACCAGTGGTTCGGTGACCATTGCCGCGCCGAGCGACGACGTCTACAAAGACGTCAGCAAGCTCACCGTGACCATGACCGATGCCACTGGCGGCAACTTCGAGAAACTCGATGTCAGCAAGACCCCGGTCAGCACCACCGTCAATGACACCATCGACAAAACCACGCTGACCCTCAGTGCCAGCGACACCGTCAGCGAAGGTGGCCAGATCACCTACACCGCGACCCTGAGCAATCCGGCCGGCACCGCCATGACCGTGACACTGGCCAACGGCGCGGTAATCAACATCGCTGCCGGTGCGACCAGCGGTTCGGTGAATTTCGCTGCACCTGCCAACACTCCGTACATCGACGGCGGCAAAGTTCAGACCGCAATCGCCAGCCACAGCGGCGGCAATTTCGAGCTGGTCGATGCCAACCGCTCGGCAGTGGTCACCACCGTCACCGACACGGTCGACACCACCAATATCAGCCTGAGCGCTACCGGTTCGGTCGCCGAGGGCGGCTCGATCGTCTACACCGCGACCTTGACCAACCCGGCCGGCACGGCCATGAGCGTGACCCTGAGCAACGGCGCGGTGATCAACATCGCCAAGGGCGCGACCACTGGCACCGCAACCGTCGCAGCACCAGGCGATGACGTGTACAAGGACGCCGGCAAGGTCGATGCGAGCATCACCAAGACCACGGGCGGCAACTTCGAGAACCTGGTGGTCGACAAGACCCCGGCCGTCACCGACGTTACCGACACCATCGACAACAGCACCGTTTCGCTGACGGCCACCGCCAGTACCACTGAAGGCGGCGTGGTGGTTTACACCGCGTCCGTGACCGCGCCGGTCACCGGCTCGCCGGTTGTGGTGACCCTGTCCAACGGGCAGACCATCACCATTGCGGTCGGCGCCAGCAGCGGCAGCGTCAACTTCACCGCACCGAACGATGCACTGGCCGGCGGCAACACGCTGAGCGTGAAAATCGACGGCACCAGCGGCGGCAACTACGAAAATCTCGTGGCCGATAAAACCCCGGCCGTGACGTCGGTGAGCGACACCATCGACACCACCAACCTGTCGCTGACCGCGACTGGCACTGTGGCCGAGGGCGGTTCGATTGTTTACACCGCAACCCTGACCAACCCGGCTGGCACGCCAGTGACCGTGACGTTGAGCAACGGTTCGGTCATCACTATCGAAGCGGGCAAGACCACGGGCAGCGTGACCGTTGCGGCGCCTGCCGATGACGTCTACAAGGACGCTGGCAAAGTCGAAGTCACGATCAAAGACGCCACTGGTGGCAATTTCGAGAACCTCGTTCCGAGCACCACGCCAGCGGTCACCAACGTTACCGACACCATCGACACTTCGACGGTCAAACTGACCGCCGACACCAGCGTGGCAGAAGGTGGCACCGTTACTTACACCGCGACCGTCGGCGCGCCGGTGACCGGCTCGCCAGTCGTCGTGACCCTGGCCAACGGCCAGAGCATCACCATCGAAGTCGGCAAGACCACCGGCACCGTGACCGCCACCGCGCCGAATGACGCGTTGAACGGTCAGGCATCACTGAGCAACTCGATCACTGGCGTCAGCGGCGGCAACTACGAGAACCTCGTGGCCGACAAGACACCGGTTTCGACCGGCGTCACTGATACCGTCGACACCACCAACCTGTCCCTCAGCGCCACCAACTCGGTCGCCGAGGGCGGTTCGATCATCTACACCGCAACCCTGACCAATCCGGCCGGAACGCCGGTGACCGTAACCCTGAGCAACGGCTCGGTGATCACCATTGAAGCGGGCAAGACCACCGGCACCGTCACCGTTGCGGCGCCTGCCGATGACGTCTACAAAGACGCTGGCAAGGTCGAGGTGACGATCAAGGACGCTACGGGCGGCAATTTCGAGAGCCTGGTGCCAAGCACCGTTCCAGCCGTAACGGAAGTCACTGACACCATCGACACCACCACCGTGAAGCTGACCGCTACCGAGTCGGCTGCCGAGGGTGGCACCGTCACCTATACCGCCACTGTCGGCGCGCCGGTCACCGGCTCTCCGGTCGTCGTGACCCTGGCCAACGGCCAGAACATCACCATCGAAGTCGGCAAAACCACCGGCACTGTGACTGCCACTGCACCGAACGACGCGTTGACCGGCCATGCGCCGATCAGCAATGCGATTACCGGCGTCAGCGGCGGCAACTACGAAAACCTCGTGGCCGACAAGACGCCGGTTTCGACCACCGTCACCGATACCGTCGACACCACCAACCTGTCGCTGACCGCGACTGGCACTGTGGCCGAGGGCGGTTCGATCGTTTACACCGCAACGCTGACCAACCCGGCCGGCACGCCCGTGACCGTAACCCTGTCGAACGGCGCGGTGATCACCATCGAGGCCGGCAAGACCACCGGCACCGTGACCGTCGCAGCGCCAGCCGATGACGTCTACAAAGACGCCGGCAAAGTCGAAGTGACCATCAAGGACACGACTGGCGGCAACTTCGAGAACCTCGTTCCGAGCACCACGCCTGCGGTCACTGATGTCACTGACACCATCGACACCTCGACGGTCAAACTGACCGCCACCGAATCTGCCGCTGAAGGTGGCACCGTCACCTACACCGCGACTGTCGGCGCGCCAGTCACCGGTTCGCCGGTCGTCGTGACCCTGGCCAACGGTCAGAACATCACCATCGAAGTGGGTAAAACCACAGGCACCGTGACCACCAGCGCGCCAAACGATGCGTTGACCGGGCATGCACCGCTGACCAACTCTATCACTGCTGTAACCGGTGGCAACTACGAGAACCTCGTCGCCGATAAAACCCCGGTCAGCACCACCGTGACCGATACCGTCGACACCACCAATCTGTCGCTGAGCGCGACCGGCTCGGTGAACGAAGGCGGCCAGATCACCTACACCGCGACGCTGACCAACGTTGCTGGTTCGCCAGTTACTGTGACCCTGAGCAACGGCGCGGTGATCACCATCGAGGCGGGGAAAACCACCGGCACCGTGACCGTCGACGCACCGAAAGACGACGTCTACAAAGACGCCGGCACCGTTGAAGCGACCATCAAGGGCGCGACCGGTGGCGATTTCGAAAGCCTCGTCACCAACACAGCGCCGGCCGTCACTACCGTCAATGACACCATCGACACCTCCACCGTGTCGCTGACCGCCACCGCCAACGTCGCCGAAGGCGAAACCGTGGTCTACACCGCGACCGTCACTGCGCCAGTGACCGGCGCGCCGGTTGTCGTGACCCTGTCCAACGGCCAGACCATCACCATCGCCGTCGGCGAAACCAGCGGCAGCATAAACTTCGTTGCGCCGAACAGCCCATTGGCCGGCGGCAGCTCGCTGAGCGTGACCATCGATGGCGCCACCGGCGGCAACTACGAAAAACTCGCGGTCGACGGTAAGTCCGCCGATACCGCCGTGTCGGACACCAACGACACCACCAACCTGAACCTGACCGCGACCGAGTCGGTGGCTGAAGGCGGTTCGATCGTTTACACCGCGACCCTGACCAACCCGGCCGGCACGCCGGTGACCGTGACCCTGTCGAACGGCGCGGTGATCACCATCGAGGCGGGCAAGACCACCGGCACCGTGACCGTTGCGGCGCCTGCCGATGACGTCTACAAGGACGCCGGCAAAGTCGAAGCGACCATTGCGACCGCTACCGGTGGCAATTTCGAGAACCTGGTGCCGAGCACCGTTCCAGCCGTGACCAACGTCACCGACACCATCGACACCACCACCGTCAAACTCACCGCGACCGAGTCGGCGGCTGAGGGTGGCACTGTTACTTACACCGCGACGGTGGGCGCACCGGTGACCGGTTCTCCGGTAACCGTGACCTTGGCCAACGGCCAGAACATCACCATCGAAGTCGGCAAAACCACCGGCACCGTGACCACCACTGCTCCGAACGACGCGTTGACCGGCCATGCGCCGATCAGCAATGCGATTACCGGCGTCAGCGGCGGCAATTACGAGAACCTGGTAGCGGACAAGACCCCGGTTTCGACCAACGTCAGCGACACCGTCGACACCACCAATCTGTCGCTGACCGCGACCGGCTCCGTGGCCGAAGGTGGCTCGATTGTTTACACCGCGACCCTGACCAACCCGGCCGGCACGCCGGTGACCGTGACCCTGAGCAATGGCTCGGTGATCACCATCGAAGCTGGCAAAACCACCGGCACCGTGACCGTCGCAGCCCCTGCCGACGACGTCTACAAAGACGCCGGCAAAGTCGAAGTGACGATCAAGGACGCCACGGGCGGCAACTTCGAGAACCTCGTTCCGAGCACCACGCCTGCGGTCACTGACGTCACTGACACCATCGATACCTCGACGGTCAAACTGACCGCCACCGAATCTGCCGCTGAAGGCGGCACGGTCACCTACACCGCGACTGTCGGCGCACCAGTGACCGGTTCGCCAGTTGTGGTGACCTTGGCCAACGGCCAGAACATCACCATCGAAGTCGGCAAAACCACCGGCACAGTGACCTCCACTGCACCGAACGACGCGTTGACCGGGCATGCGCCACTGACCAACGCCATCACTGGCGTCAGCGGCGGTAACTACGAAAACCTCGTCGCCGATAAAACCCCGGTCAGCACCAACGTGACCGACACCGTCGACACCACCAACCTGTCGCTGACCGCGACCGGTTCCGTGGCCGAAGGTGGCTCGATCATCTACACCGCGACCCTGACCAATGCCGCTGGCTCGCCAGTCACCGTGACGTTGAGCAACGGCGCGGTGATCACCATCGAAGCCGGCAAAACCACCGGCACCGTGTCTGTTCCAGCGCCCGCCGATGACGTCTATAAGGACGCGGGCAAAGTCCAGGCAACGATTTCGACCGCGATCGGCGGCAACTTCGAAAGCCTGGTGCCGAGCACTGTTCCTGCGGTCACGCAGGTCACCGATACCATCGACACTTCGACTGTCAAACTGACGGCCGACACTTCGGTCGCTGAAGGTGGCACGGTCACCTACACCGCGACTGTTGGCGCGCCAGTCACCGGTTCGCCGGTCACTGTGACCCTGGCCAACGGCCAGAACATCACCATCGAAGTCGGCAAAACCACCGGCACCGTAACCTTCACCGCACCAAACGATACGTTGACCGGTCACGCGCCTGTGACCAACTCGATCACCGGCGTCACTGGCGGCAACTACGAAAACCTCGTGGCCGACAAGACAACGGTTTCGACCAGCGTCACTGATACCGTCGACACCACCAACCTGACGCTGTCGGCAACTGGCACCGTCGCCGAAGGTGGCCAGATCACCTACACCGCGACCCTGACCAACGCCGCTGGCTCGCCAGTCACCGTGACCCTGTCGAATGGCGCAGTGATCACCATCGAGGCCGGCAAAACCACGGGCACTGTGACCGTCGCGGCCCCGGCTGACGACGTCTACAAAGACGCCGGTAACGTCCAGGCAACGATCAAGACCGCCACCGGTGGCAGCTTCGAGAACCTGGTGCCAAGCACGACTCCGGCCGTGACCAGCGTCACCGATACCATCGACACCACCACCGTCAAACTCACTGCGACCACCACCGCAGCCGAGGGTGGTACCGTCACTTACACCGCGAATGTTGGTGCGCCAGTGACCGGTTCGCCAGTCGTCGTGACACTGTCGAACGGTCAGAACATCACCATCGAAGTGGGTAAAACCACCGGCACGGTCACTACCACCGCGCCAAACGACGTGTTGACGGGTCATGCTCCGCTGACCAACTCGATCACTGGCGTGACCGGTGGCAACTACGAAAATCTGGTTGCCGATAAAACGCCGGTTTCGACTACCGTGACCGACACCATCGACACCACCAACCTGTCGCTGTCCGCGACCGGCACCGTGGCCGAAGGTGGCCAGATCACTTACACCGCGACCCTGACCAATGCCGCTGGCTCGCCAGTCACCGTGACCTTGTCGAACGGTGCAGTGATCACCATCGAAGCCGGTAAAACCACTGGCACCGTAACCGTCGCCGCTCCGGCCGATGACGTTTACAAAGACGCCGGCAAAGTCGAAGCAACCATTTCGACTGCTACTGGCGGCAACTTCGAGAACCTGGTGCCGAGCACTGTTCCGGCTGTCACTCAAGTCACTGACACCATCGACACCACGACCGTCAAACTGACCGCCACCGAATCGGCTGCTGAAGGTGGCACCGTCACTTACACCGCGACTGTCGGCGCACCAGTGACCGGTTCACCGGTCGTTGTGACACTGTCGAACGGTCAGAACATCACCATCGAAGTCGGCAAAACAACCGGCACCGTGACCACCATCGCACCGAACGATGCACTGACCGGTCATGCACCGATCAGCAACGCGATCACTGGCGTCACTGGTGGCAACTACGAAAACCTCGTGGCCGACAAGACACCGGTTTCGACCAGCGTCACTGATACCGTCGACACCACCAACCTGACGCTGTCGGCAACTGGCACCGTCGCCGAAGGTGGCCAGATCACCTACACCGCGACCCTGACAAACGCCGCTGGCTCGCCAGTCACCGTGACCCTGTCGAATGGCGCAGTGATCACCATCGAGGCCGGCAAAACCACGGGCACCGCGACCGTTGCAGCGCCAGCCGACGACGTCTACAAAGATGCCGGCCCTGTGCAGGCAACGATCAGCACCGCCACCGGTGGCAACTTCGAGAACCTGGTGCCGAGCACTGTTCCGGCTGTCACTCAAGTCACTGACACCATCGACACCACGACCGTCAAACTGACCGCCACCGAATCGGCTGCTGAAGGTGGCACCGTCACTTACACCGCGACTGTCGGCGCACCAGTGACCGGTTCACCGGTCGTTGTGACACTGTCGAACGGTCAGAACATCACCATCGAAGTCGGCAAAACAACCGGCACCGTGACCACCATCGCACCGAACGATGCACTGACCGGTCATGCACCGATCAGCAACGCGATCACTGGCGTCACTGGTGGCAACTACGAAAACCTCGTGGCCGACAAGACACCGGTTTCGACCAGCGTCACTGATACCGTCGACACCACCAACCTGACGCTGTCGGCAACTGGCACCGTCGCCGAAGGTGGCCAGATCACCTACACCGCGACCCTGACAAACGCCGCTGGCTCGCCAGTCACCGTGACCCTGTCGAATGGCGCAGTGATCACCATCGAGGCCGGCAAAACCACGGGCACTGTGACCGTCGCGGCCCCGGCTGACGACGTCTACAAAGACGCCGGTAACGTCCAGGCAACGATCAAGACCGCCACCGGTGGCAGCTTCGAGAACCTGGTGCCAAGCACGACTCCGGCCGTGACCAGCGTCACCGATACCATCGACACCACCACCGTCAAACTCACTGCGACCACCACCGCAGCCGAGGGTGGTACCGTCACTTACACCGCGAATGTTGGTGCGCCAGTGACCGGTTCGCCAGTCGTCGTGACACTGTCGAACGGTCAGAACATCACCATCGAAGTGGGTAAAACCACCGGCACGGTCACTACCACCGCGCCAAACGACGTGTTGACGGGTCATGCTCCGCTGACCAACTCGATCACTGGCGTGACCGGTGGCAACTACGAAAATCTGGTTGCCGATAAAACGCCGGTTTCGACTACCGTGACCGACACCATCGACACCACCAACCTGTCGCTGTCCGCGACCGGCACCGTGGCCGAAGGTGGCCAGATCACTTACACCGCGACCCTGACCAATGCCGCTGGCTCGCCAGTCACCGTGACCTTGTCGAACGGTGCAGTGATCACCATCGAAGCCGGTAAAACCACTGGCACCGTAACCGTCGCCGCTCCGGCCGATGACGTTTACAAAGACGCCGGCAAAGTCGAAGCAACCATTTCGACTGCTACTGGCGGCAACTTCGAGAACCTGGTGCCGAGCACTGTTCCGGCTGTCACTCAAGTCACTGACACCATCGACACCACGACCGTCAAACTGACCGCCACCGAATCGGCTGCTGAAGGTGGCACCGTCACTTACACCGCGACTGTCGGCGCACCAGTGACCGGTTCACCGGTCGTTGTGACACTGTCGAACGGTCAGAACATCACCATCGAAGTCGGCAAAACAACCGGCACCGTGACCACCATCGCACCGAACGATGCACTGACCGGTCATGCACCGATCAGCAACGCGATCACTGGCGTCACTGGTGGCAACTACGAAAACCTCGTGGCCGACAAGACACCGGTTTCGACCAGCGTCACTGATACCGTCGACACCACCAACCTGACGCTGTCGGCAACTGGCACCGTCGCCGAAGGTGGCCAGATCACCTACACCGCGACCCTGACAAACGCCGCTGGCTCGCCAGTCACCGTGACCCTGTCGAATGGCGCAGTGATCACCATCGAGGCCGGCAAAACCACGGGCACCGCGACCGTTGCAGCGCCAGCCGACGACGTCTACAAAGATGCCGGCCCTGTGCAGGCAACGATCAGCACCGCCACCGGTGGCAACTTCGAGAACCTGGTGCCGAGCACTGTTCCGGCTGTCACTCAAGTCACTGACACCATCGACACCACGACCGTCAAACTGACCGCCACCGAATCGGCTGCTGAAGGTGGCACCGTCACTTACACCGCGACTGTCGGCGCACCAGTGACCGGTTCACCGGTCGTTGTGACACTGTCGAACGGTCAGAACATCACCATCGAAGTCGGCAAAACAACCGGCACCGTGACCACCATCGCACCGAACGATGCACTGACCGGTCATGCACCGATCAGCAACGCGATCACTGGCGTCACTGGTGGCAACTACGAAAACCTCGTGGCCGACAAGACACCGGTTTCGACCAGCGTCACTGATACCGTCGACACCACCAACCTGACGCTGTCGGCAACTGGCACCGTCGCCGAAGGTGGCCAGATCACCTACACCGCGACCCTGACAAACGCCGCTGGCTCGCCAGTCACCGTGACCCTGTCGAATGGCGCAGTGATCACCATCGAGGCCGGCAAAACCACGGGCACTGTGACCGTCGCGGCCCCGGCTGACGACGTCTACAAAGACGCCGGTAACGTCCAGGCAACGATCAAGACCGCCACCGGTGGCAGCTTCGAGAACCTGGTGCCAAGCACGACTCCGGCCGTGACCAGCGTCACCGATACCATCGACACCACCACCGTCAAACTCACTGCGACCACCACCGCAGCCGAGGGTGGTACCGTCACTTACACCGCGAATGTTGGTGCGCCAGTGACCGGTTCGCCAGTCGTCGTGACACTGTCGAACGGTCAGAACATCACCATCGAAGTGGGTAAAACCACCGGCACGGTCACTACCACCGCGCCAAACGACGTGTTGACGGGTCATGCTCCGCTGACCAACTCGATCACTGGCGTGACCGGTGGCAACTACGAAAATCTGGTTGCCGATAAAACGCCGGTTTCGACTACCGTGACCGACACCATCGACACCACCAACCTGTCGCTGTCCGCGACCGGCACCGTGGCCGAAGGTGGCCAGATCACTTACACCGCGACCCTGACCAATGCCGCTGGCTCGCCAGTCACCGTGACCTTGTCGAACGGTGCAGTGATCACCATCGAAGCCGGTAAAACCACTGGCACCGTAACCGTCGCCGCTCCGGCCGATGACGTTTACAAAGACGCCGGCAAAGTCGAAGCAACCATTTCGACTGCTACTGGCGGCAACTTCGAGAACCTGGTGCCGAGCACTGTTCCGGCTGTCACTCAAGTCACTGACACCATCGACACCACGACCGTCAAACTGACCGCCACCGAATCGGCTGCTGAAGGTGGCACCGTCACTTACACCGCGACTGTCGGCGCACCAGTGACCGGTTCACCGGTCGTTGTGACACTGTCGAACGGTCAGAACATCACCATCGAAGTCGGCAAAACAACCGGCACCGTGACCACCATCGCACCGAACGATGCACTGACCGGTCATGCACCGATCAGCAACGCGATCACTGGCGTCACTGGTGGCAACTACGAAAACCTCGTGGCCGACAAGACACCGGTTTCGACCAGCGTCACTGATACCGTCGACACCACCAACCTGACGCTGTCGGCAACTGGCACCGTCGCCGAAGGTGGCCAGATCACCTACACCGCGACCCTGACAAACGCCGCTGGCTCGCCAGTCACCGTGACCCTGTCGAATGGCGCAGTGATCACCATCGAGGCCGGCAAAACCACGGGCACCGCGACCGTTGCAGCGCCAGCCGACGACGTCTACAAAGATGCCGGCCCTGTGCAGGCAACGATCAGCACCGCCACCGGTGGCAACTTCGAGAACCTGGTGCCGAGCACTGTTCCGGCTGTCACTCAAGTCACTGACACCATCGACACCACGACCGTCAAACTGACCGCCACCGAATCGGCTGCTGAAGGTGGCACCGTCACTTACACCGCGACTGTCGGCGCACCAGTGACCGGTTCACCGGTCGTTGTGACACTGTCGAACGGTCAGAACATCACCATCGAAGTCGGCAAAACAACCGGCACCGTGACCACCATCGCACCGAACGATGCACTGACCGGTCATGCACCGATCAGCAACGCGATCACTGGCGTCACTGGTGGCAACTACGAAAACCTCGTGGCCGACAAGACCCCGGTCAGCACCACGGTGACCGACACCATCGACACCACCAACCTGTCGCTCTCTGCGACCGGGACCGTGGCCGAAGGTGGCCAGATCACTTACACCGCGACCCTGACCAACGCCGCCGGCTCGCCAGTCACCGTGACCCTGAGCAACGGCGCCGTCATCACCATCGATGCAGGCAAAACTACCGGCACCGTGACCGTTGCAGCGCCAGCCGACGACGTTTACAAAGACGCCGGCAACGTTCAAGCAACAATCAAGACCGCCACCGGCGGCAGCTTCGAAAGCCTGGTGACCAGCACTGCGCCAGCCATCACCAGCGTCACCGACACCATCGATACCACGACGGTGAAACTGACCGCGACAGGCACGGCGGCTGAAGGCGGTAACGTCGTCTACACAGCGACTGTCGGTGCCCCGGTGACCGGCTCGCCGGTCGTCGTGACACTGTCGAACGGTCAGACCATCACCATCGGTGTTGGCCAGACCACCGGCACCGCGACCACCACGGCGCCAAACGACGCATTGACCGGCCACGCTCCGTTGACCAATGCCATCACCAACGTCAGCGGCGGCAACTACGAGAATCTCGTCGCCGACAAGACGCCGGTCAGCACTACCGTCACCGATACCATCGACACCACTAATCTGACGCTCAGCGCGACAGGCACCGTGGCCGAAGGTGGCCAGATCACTTACACCGCGACCCTGACCAACGCCGCCGGCTCGCCAGTGACCGTGACGTTGAGCAATGGTGCGGTAATCACCATCGACGCCGGCAAAACCACTGGCACCGTGACCGTTGCAGCTCCGGCCGACGACGTCTACAAAGACGCCGGCAATGTGCAAGCCACGATTAAAACCGCCACCGGTGGCAGTTTCGAAAATCTGGTGACCAGCACAACGCCTGCCGTGACCAGCGTCACCGACACGATCGACACCACCACGGTGAAATTGACCGCAACCGGCACCGCAGCTGAAGGCGGTAACGTCGTCTACACCGCCACTGTCGGTGCAGCTGTGACCGGCGCGCCGGTTGTCGTGACCCTGTCGAACGGTCAGACCATCACCATCGACATCGGCAAAACCACTGGCACCGTGACCAGCATCGCACCGAACGATGCGCTGACTGGCCACGCACCACTGACCAACGCGATCACCAACGTCAGCGGCGGTAACTACGAAAACCTGGTCGCCGACAAAACCCCGGTCAGCACTACCGTGACCGACACCGTCGACACCACCAACCTGTCGCTCTCTGCGACCGGGACCGTGGCCGAAGGTGGCCAGATCACTTACACCGCGACCCTGACCAACGCCGCCGGCTCGCCAGTGACCGTGACCCTGAGCAACGGCTCGGTGATCACCATCGAAGCGGGCAAAACCACCGGCACCGTCACGGTTGCGGCACCGGCTGACGACGTCTACAAAGACGCCGGCACTGTTCAAGCCACGATCAGCAACGCAACGGGCGGCAGCTTCGAAAACCTGGTGACCAGCAACACACCAGCCGTGACCAACGTCACCGACACCATCGACACCACCACTGTCAGCATCACCGGCAGCACCTCGGTGACCGAAGGCCAGACCGCCAGCTACACCGTCAGCCTGAACCACCCGGCGCAAACCGAAGTGACCCTGAAAATCGTCTACAGCGGCACCGCCGCCGACGGTTCGGACTTCACCGGTGTGTACACCGTGAAGATCCCGGCAGGTGCGAGCAGTGCGCAGTTCAACGTCGCCACCATCGATGACAAGATCACCGAAGGTACCGAGAACTTCGTGGTCAAGATCGATTCGGCCACCGGCGGCAACTTTGAGAATCTCGCGGTCAGCGCCACCAACGGCAGCGTCAGCACCTCGATCATCGACAACGACGCACCGCCGGTCATCGACCTCGACGCTAACAACTCCAGCGGCGCCACCGGTGCCGACTACAAGGTGACTTTCACCGAAAACACTCCGGGCGCAGGCGTGTCGATTGCCGACACCGATATCAAGATCACCGACCCGGACAGCACCATGCTGACCGGCGCCACTGTAGTGCTGACCAACCGTCAGGACGGCGATGCGCTGAACCTGGGCAACAGCGTCAACGGCATCACCATCAATGCCAACAGCACCAACGGCACCGTGACCCTGACCTTGTCGGGCAACGCGACGCTGGCCGACTACATGCAGGCGATCAAGAACATCAGCTTCACCAACAGCAGTGAAGACCCGAGCACCGTGCCGCGGATCATCACCGTGACCGTGACCGACGGCGGCAATTACTCGAACACCGCGACCACCACGGTCAACGTGGTGGCGATCAACGATGCGCCGATCGCCGCACCGGTCAACGTCACCGGCACTGAAGACACGCCGCTGATCCTCGGCTGGTCGACCTTCGGTGTGACGGATGTCGACAGCCCGGCGAGCAGCCTCGGGGTGAAAATCACCCAGCTGCCGGGCGAAGGCAAACTGCAGTATCTGGACGGTTCGACCTGGAAAGACGTCGCCAACAACCAGACCTTCAGCAAAGCCGATATCGACGCCGGCAAGCTGCGCTTCCTGCCGGATACCAACGAATCGGGTGTGAACGGTTACGGCGGCACTGGTCTGGGCAACAATCAGGCGGACTACGCGCAGATCAAGTTCCAGCCAACCGACGGCCAATTGCTCGGCAACACCGGCACGGTGAAAATCGACATCACGCCAGTCGCGGATGCGCCGACCGTCAGCATCGCCGACAACAGCGTGAAGTCCACCGGGCTGATCAAGGAAGTCTGGACCGGTCTGTCGGGCCTTGGCACCGACGGCAGCGGTGCGAATTCGACCACCCTGAAAAACGTCATCGACGGTGCGGGCACACCGAACACCAGCACCAACGTCAACAACGTGCAGTCCGACGGCAGCGTGACCGCCGGCACCGCGTCGAAGACTTCCGGCCTGATCTATCTGGAAGCCGGCAAGACCTACACTTTCAGTGGTGTCGGCGATGACAGCCTGCTGGTGACCATTGGCGGCAAGAGCGTGGCCTCGACCACGTGGGGCGCGGGCGGCAACCTCAACGGTTCGTTCACCCCGACCACCAGCGGCTACTACACCCTGGACATCTACCACCACAACCAGAGCGGCCCGGGCAGCTACGACGTCAACCTGTCGGTCAACGGCAGCACGCCGATCGACCTGAGCAGCACTGGCGTGCCGATCTACACCGGCGTGCAGGATCTGGTGAACTCCGGCGTGACCGTTTCCGATCTGCACGGCACCAATGGCGAAGGCTATTACGACGGCTACAAACTCAACACCGGCGCCGAAGGCACCACCGTCAAGCTGTCGGCGATCACTACCGCACTGACCGACACCGACGGTTCGGAAACCCTGAGCGTGAAGATCAGCGGCGCGCCGGTCGGTTCGGTGCTCAGCGATGGCGCCGGCCATAGCTTCACCGTCACCGCCACCAGCGGCGATGCCAACGTCACCGGCTGGAGCCTCGGCAGCCTGACCGTGACGCCGCCGCCGTACTACAACGGCCAGTTCAACCTGACTGTGACTTCGACCTCCACCGAGCAGGTCGGCGGTTCGGCGAGCAGTACCGCGACCATTCCGGTCAGCGTGGTGCCGGCGGTTTACAACGCGATCGTGGCAACCTCGGCTGACGACACCGTCACTGGCACCGATGGCAACGACATCATCGTCGCCGACATCGGTGGTCTGACGGTGGTCCCGGGCACCAACTACAACATTGCCTTCATGGTCGACAGCTCCGGCAGTATGAGCAGCTCCTCGATCAACTCGGCCAAGGACTCGCTGACAGCGGTGTTCAACACCCTCAAGCAGAGCCTGGGCGGCAGCAACTCGGGCACGGTGAACATCTTCCTGGTGGACTTCGATACCCAGGTCAACAAGTCGGTGTCGGTGAATCTCAACGACCCGAACGCGCTGACCCTGCTCAAATCCGTACTCGACTCGATGAGTTCCGGTGGCGGCACCAACTACGAGGACGTGTTCAAGACCACGGCCAACTGGTTCCAGAGCGCCGACGCTGTGGCCAACACCGGGGCGAAGAACCTCACGTACTTCATCACCGACGGCCAGCCGACCTACTACCAGAGCGGCGAGCAGACCAACCCGACGCTGTACGGCAGCGTGAAGTTCGACAGCGTGGTGACGACCAGCAATTACAAGCTGGGCGATACGTTCGCCACTTACATCGACAACACGCACTACCTGACCATCAGTGCCGCCGGTGCTGCTGTTCTGCAGACGTATAAAAACGGCAGCTGGAACTGGAGCAGTCTGGGTACCGTTCACGCTCAGGGCGACGGCACTTACGAGCTGTCGAGCCTGGCAGGCAGCGGTAGCAGCACCACCTCGACCACCACCGACAACTCGACCAGCAGCTTCGCGCTTCTGAGCGGTCTGTCGAACGTCGAGGCCATCGGTCTCAACAGCGGTGTCAGCCTCAACGATCTGAAGCCGTACGATTCGGATAAAACCCCGCAGACGAACATCGATCCGAAGGATCTGGCCAACTCGATCATCGGTCACACCGAAGCGACGCTGCCGGGTAACGACACCGTCAGCGGTGGCGACGGCAACGACATCCTGTTCGGCGATCTGGTCAGCTTCAACGGCATCGCCGGCGAGGGTTATCAGGCGATGCAGGCGTTCGTTGCGCAGCAGACCGGTGTCGACGTCAGCAAAGTCACCACCAGCAACGTGCACCAGTACATCACCGAGCACTATCAGGCGTTCGATGTGTCGGGCGCGCATGACGGTAACGACACGCTGCTCGGCGGCGCGGGCAATGACATCCTCTTCGGCTCGGGCGGCAACGACCTGCTCGACGGCGGCAAAGGCAATGACATCCTGCTCGGCGGTACCGGTAACGACACGCTGATCGGCGGTCAAGGCAACGACATCCTCATCGGTGGTTCCGGCGCCGACACGTTCGTCTGGAAATCCGGAGACACCGGCAACGACGTGATCAAGGACTTCAAGGCCAGCGAAGGTGACCGCATCGATCTGCGCGATCTGTTGCAGGGCGAGACCGGCAGCACCATCGACAACTTCCTGAAGATCACTACGGTCGATGGCACCTCGTCGCTGCAAGTCAGCTCGGCGGGCAAGTTCAACTCGGCCGACGCCGCTGCGGCCACCCCGGACGTGACGATCAAACTGGAAGGCAACAACTGGTCGAGCGCCAACATTCACAACCTGATTGCCGGTAGCGACCCGACCATCAAGGTCGACCACAACAACAGCTGATGCGTGAGCAAAACGGCCGCCCTCATGGGGCGGCCGTCACGTTTGTTGCCACCGTAACGGTGACGATTGCGTCGCCGCACCGCATACTCGCGCGCAGTTGGCTATGCTGCTGACAGCATGACGCTGGTTCATTTCTGAGGGATGCTCAATGTTTTACGTGCAACGCGATGCGCAAGGCCAGTTGATTCGCGTGGAAGCCGCGGCCTACGCCGAGGCCACGGAAACGCTGCCTGCCGACCACCACGAAATCCAGGCGTGGTACGCCAACGAAGCCGTGGAAAACAGCCTCAAACAGCTCAAGCAGAGCGACTTTGAAATGATTCGGGTACTCGACGACCTGATTCAGGTGTTGACCCAGAAAGGCGTGATTCGCGTCACCGACCTGCCGCCGGCGGCGCAGGCCAAACTGATGGACCGGACCCAGGCGCGTGAAGCGTTGGGCGGCTTGAGCCAGTTGATCGATGAAGATGAAAGCGGGTTGATCTGATCCGCTCAGAATCAAAAGCCCCTCACCCCAGCCCTCTCCCGGAGGGAGAGGGAGCCGATCAAGTTGTGTGGCGCTATACATCGACCTGAAAAACCGGGTCGATTATGGATTCAAGACAAATCGCTCACGTCGGCGTACTTCCCGAATATCCCCCAATCAGTCCCCTCTCCCTCTGGGAGAGGGCTAGGGTGAGGGTTGCTTTTGCGATGACTCACCGCCAAGGCTTGGGCTCACCCAACAACTGTCCCTGAACCCCATACAAGCCCATCTCGCGAATCACCGACAACTCCCCCTGCGTCTCGACCCGCTCGGCAATCAGCGGCAGATCAATGCTGTGCGCCGCACGCTGGATCGCTTCGATGAACAGGCGTTTGTCGCTCTCCTGATCGATCGCACGAATGTAGCTGCCATCGATCTTCAGGTACGCCAGCCCCAGCCGCGCCAGGTTGCCGATCATGCTGAAGCGGCCGCCAAAACGTTGCAGGCTGAGGGAGAAGCCGAGTTCGCGCAGACGTCGGGTCAACTGCTCCAGCACCGCTTGCTCGGGCAATTGCTCCTCGCCGATCTCAAGGGTCAGTCGCGCGCCGAGGTTGGAATGCGCCCGGAGGATTTCGAAGACTTTGTTCAATGCCTGCGGATCGCCCAGGGTCGCCGAAGACAGGTTCAGCGCCAGCGACTCTTCATGCCCTTTCATCTGCTCCAGCACACGTTCGAGCATCAGCCGATCGAGCCGCGCGGTCCAGCCGAAGCGCTCCAGCCACGGCAGGAAGCGCCCGGCCGGAATGGTCTGGCCCTGTTCGTCGAGCAAGCGCGAGAGCACTTTGTAGTGCAGCACCAGTTGCGTGTCCTGCGCCGCTACCACCGGTTGGAAATACAACTCGAAACGCTGCTGACTCAAGGCCTGGTCAAGCAAGCGATGCCAGGCATGGTGATCGTCACCGACATCGGCATTCAGGCTCTGATCGATGCACGCCCAGTTCTGCTCACCCTGCCCCTCAGCCTGCGCCAGCGCCTGATCGCCAAGGCTGAGCACCGCTTGCGGCGAGTCGCCGTGAGCGAACGGCGCGAGACCGATCGACGCCACCGCCGGCACATCGGTAGCCCCCGTGGCGTGCAGGCTGCTCAGGGCGTTGTCGAGATTCTGCGCCAGTTGCAGCGCCTCCTTACGCACCAGTCCCGGCGCCAGCACGGCGAATTCACCGCCACGAATACGCGTGACGAGGTTCTGCGTTTCCGGGTACTTGGCGCATTCGCGAGACAGTTGCTCACCGACCGCTTTCAACAGTTCATCGGTGCGCTGCCCACCGAGGCGCTGGTTGAGCCCGGCCAGATCCTTCACCCGCAACAGCAACAGATAACCAGAGCTGGCCTGCTCCGGGTTACTCACCCGGTTGTTCAGTTGCATCTCGAAATAGCGCCGGTTAGCCAACCCCGTCAGGTTGTCCTGATAAGACTCGGTGCGCAGTTTTTCACTGCGCTCGGCCTGTTCCTGAAACAGCGCCTTGAGCTTCTCGACCATCTGATTCATCGCCTGTACGACGCGACGCAATTCAGGCGTGCGCGGCAGTTCAGGCAAGCTGAGAAACTCGCGGCGGGCAATCGCGTGGGATTGCTGGACCATGTAGTCCAGCGGCTTCAACTGCCGGCGCAGCAGCAGCGCCCCGAGCACCGCACTCACCGCGCCGCAGATCAACAGCCAGCCAAGGCTGCCCAGTGCGCTTTGCCACAGCTTGGCCACGGCGAACATCGGATGGCTGACCACCTCGACCCTTGCAGCCTGCTCCCAGCCACGGCTGACCAGCGCATCGCCACCGGCCGGTTCCAGGCCGATCAGATTGACGAACCACTGCGGCACGTTGCTCACCACCGGACTGCCGCTGCGTTCGACGATGGGCTGGTCGGTCTTCAGATCGACCACACGGATGCTCGCGTAGTAACCGCTGTCGAAAATCGAACTGACCAGCAACTCGACCATCGCCGGGTCATCGATATTCGGCGTCAACGACAACGCCAGCGCCGTCGCGGCGTCCTGGGCGTGGGAGCGCAACTGGTTGACGTACTGGGTGCGCGAGCTTTCCAGGCTGACCATGAAGCTGCCGGTAAAGGCAACCACGAGGAACAGACAGATAGCGATCAACAGCTGTTTGAACAAAGACATCTGAGCGCATGCTCCTAGTTAGTCGTCTCGACCGGAAAACCTTCGGCCTGCATTTTCTTCAACACATCCTGCCAGCGCGACAGGCGTTTGGTGTCACCGACCTTTTTATTGCCCTTGGCCCCGGGCAGATACAGTCCTTCAGCATTGAAAGAGTAGACCGGCAGCAAATCGGTTCGCTGCGACGCCGGCTGGATCGGGTCGATCAGGCTGTCGAGCACCAGCGGCATCGCATCGGGGGTGGCATAGTAAGTCAGCACCATGTGCGCGCGGTTCTGGCGCAGTGCCTTGACGTAGGTAATGCGCAGCTTGTCACTGGACACCCCGAGATGGCGCAGGCTGAAATACTTGGCGATCGCGTAGTCTTCGCAGTCGCCGGCGCCCTTCCACAGCGCTTCGATCGGCGTTTCCCAATAATCGACCTCGTGCCACAGATCGATGTCCTCGACGTAGCGCACCTGCTTGTTGAAAAACAGGTTCACCACTTTGAGCTTTTCCATCTCGCTGGCCTGCTGTTGGGTGGCCAGCAGATTCTGCCAGGCATCGATGCGTTGCTGCCCGGCGCCCAGCGGTCCGTAGAGTGCGGTGGCTTTGCGGCTGATCGCGGAAAAATCCCAATCGGCATGCAGACCGCCCAGCATGACGCCGGCCAGCAGCAGTGCGCAGCCGAGCCAGCGCAGAGTCCGGGGGATCGCGAAACGTACCGCCACAGCAGGTTTCCAGGGGGGCAGGATAGAAAGCGTTTGATGGTGAAGCTTAGCCGGCTAAAAAACAATGGCACCATGAGATCATCGCGACCGCGCTAAACTGCAAATGTAACGGAGTTCTTCTACACGGTTTGACAACCTGTAGAGCAATCACTAGTGTCATTTGGATCCAAATTCAGCCGACAACAGGGTGCGTAGTCGTGACACAGAAGCCCAAACCGCTGCACAGCATCAAAGTCGATGGGCCGATCCCTGCGCATCTTGCCCGTTCGGTCATTGAGGAAACCCTGCGCGCCGCCATCCTTGATGGGCGCTTGCCTTGCGGTACTGCCTTGCGCCAGCAGGATCTGGCCGATCTGTTCGGGGTCAGCCGCATGCCGGTGCGCGAAGCCTTGCGCCAGCTCGAAGCGCAGGAATTGCTCAGCGTTACCGCGCACAAGGGCGCAGTGGTTGCACCTTTGATTCAGGGCGATGCGACCGAAACCTATGAACTGCGAATTCTGCTCGAGACCGAAGCTCTGCGGCAGTCGATCCCGTTGCTGACCAGTGCCGACCACGAACGCGCCGCCGCTTATATCGAAGAGCTGGAGCGCCAGCACGACTATAGTGAAATCGGCCGGCTCAACCGCCTGTTTCACATGGCCCTGTACAGCAAGGCGCCAAACCGGCGCCTGTTACGGCTGGTCGAAGACGGGCTTAACGAAGAAGAACGCTTCCTGCGTTTCAATCTCGAAGCCATGGGCCTGGGCAAGCTGTCTCAGGACGACCACCGGGCGATGCTGCAAGCGGCAATCGCGGGTGATATCGAAGGCTCGGTGAAGTTGCTGGTGCATCACCTCAATCGCGGTGTCGATGTCATTACACGCTTCCTTGCCAGCCCCGCCAGCCAAAGCCGCAAAACCTCGCGCTGAGCCCGTCGCTACCGACGAATCACCCGCTTACAAATCCCTCGACCGATCCACCACGAAAGCCAGTGGCGGATTGGCGCGCCCGCTCTAACCTTCCTGCGCCGCTCAGTCCGATTTCGCCCTTGGCGATCACCAATCGGTAATAGCCGTGGCGGCAATTTACCCGCACTCTTGATCCGCCAACCCAATAAAGAACGGGCGACGCACCGCATCGTCGGCGCAGTCCCCGCACCAGGAACCTACGGAAGGAGCCTTGTCACGGGAAAAGGAAGTACAGGCGCCGGTCACGGCCAACTTTCGCCCCTTTAAAACTCTTAATTCTCTTCAGTAGAAAGTTGCTTCGAGTGAGGCATTCACTCTTGTCGATCAATTTTGGCCGTTATTGGCCGAAAGGAGCAACTACGCCCAAATAAAACTTGAAGCAAAAGTTTTATTGGCACTCTTCATATTCAAAAAACAGCCAACTTAAAATAATTCAAAATATACTTGTTAAACACTTTCCGCTTGTATTAGTTTTTCCTCGCCGAGTTTGAACTTCGCCATTCATTCCGGCACATGCCTAACGCTTAACCCGCAGTGACTGCGGCTTTACGGCCACCAGCCCAGAGCGCTGCAGACTGGCACTAGCAACTTTCGGCCATTCGCGCAGGACGTTATCCAGTTTGCAGCCTCGACATGAACAAGTCACTGCAGCATTGATTGCGTAGTTGAAAGAGCAGTTCCATTTCATATCAATGATAAAGGACATCATGATGCCCATTAAGAACCAACTCGCCCTGAAAAAAGCTGAACTAAGTGTTCACCCGATCTTTTCCGAGATCACTTCGCTATCGGTATTGCGTCGGTTCATGGAGACCCACGTATTTGCGGTATGGGACTTCATGTCGCTGACCAAGCGTCTGCAGCAGGAACTGACCTGCACCCGCTTGCCCTGGCTACCGCCGCGCGATCCGCATGCCGCCCGGCTGATCAACGAAATCGTCTTGGGTGAGGAGTCCGACGATCGCCTGGCAGAGGGTCACTACAGCCACTTCGAGTTGTACCTGGATGCCATGCGCGAAATTGGCGCCAGCACCACCGCGGTGGAGCGCTTTGTCGCCCTGCAGCAGGAAGGCGTGAGTTATGACGTGGCGTTGCAAAGTGTCGACGTTGATCCGGCGGCTGCACAATTCGTCCGCGACACCTTGCGCATCGCCCTGCATGCGCCGGGACACAGCGTGGCCGCAGCATTTCTGCACGGTCGCGAGAGCGTGATCCCGACCATGTTCCAGCGCATCCTCGACGATTGGGGCATCGGCATCGAGCAGGCGCCGACCTTTCGCTATTACCTGGAACGGCACATCGAGGTCGATTCCGAGGATCACGGCCCGGCGGCGGAGCAACTGCTGGAGCGTCTGGTCGACGGCGACGCGCAACGCGAGGCCGAGGTCTACGCCAGCGCCATCGCTGCCGTCGAAAGCCGCATTGCCTTGTGGGACGGCCTGCGCCTGAGCATGCGCGAACCGTTGGCCGAGGTGGCCCAATGAACGCCGCCGACTATCAATCTTTCGCGGATGTCTGGGAGAGTCGCGCAACCATTCGCACCCGTCCTCGACGTGTACTGGAGGACGACGAGCGCCTGATCTATCCACTCAGTCGCCAACCGCTGGTGCTCAGCGAAACCTTTCTGCGCGAATGCCCGCAACAGCGTGATTTCGCCCTGGTGCAGACGCTGTACAAGTTCATCAACGATGTGGTGATTTTCGAAACGGAAATCGTCGACAAGACCGCTCGCAGCATCGCCAAGAATCGCTTCGCCGTGGCCTTCCCGTTCGCCTGTCGCTACGACGCGATGACCGTGGTGGTCGACGAGGATTACCACGCGCTGGTGGCCATGGATTTCATGCAGCAGACGGTCGCGATGACCGGCATCGAGCCGATCCGCTTGCCCGACGAAATCGAACTGAGCCGGGCGATTCCCGCCGCCGTGGCCCTGGCACCGGAGCACTTGCGCAGTGCCGTGGAGTTGATTTGCGTGGCCATCGCCGAGAACACCGTGACCGGCGATGTTGCGGCGTTCGCCCGCGATGACACGGTCAAACCGTCGATCAAAGGCCTGATGGCCGACCACCTGCTCGACGAAGGTCGCCACTCCAGTTTCTGGGCGCGGATGGTGCGCATCTATTGGCACACGGCCAGCGACGCGGATCGCGCGACCATTGCGCAGATCCTGCCGGTGTTCATCGGCCATTACCTGACCAATGACATCCAGAAAACCTTCGATCTGCGCCTGATCGACGCCTTGCCGGTCAGCGCCGCGACGCGTCGCGCGCTGCAGGAGGAAATGACCGGGCTGGCCTTTCCGATCAATCGCCATCACCCGCTGGTGGGCAACATCGTGAAGTTCTTTCACAACAGCTCGCTGCTCGACACACCGTGCGTACAGCACGCCCTGCGCGACTACCTGGTTTGATGAGGAGGCCGACATGAAACGTCTCGACATTTTGCTGATTGGCACCAGCCGGGCCATGACCGCCCTGGCGCAGGAACTGGAACAACACGGGCATACATTGACGCGCAGTGGCGCGGCGCAATCGACGGTGAATCTGATCATCGACGACGGCTTCATCGGCGCCGGTGATCACTGCGCCATCCCCCACCTGCATCTGCGTCTGGGTGTCGGTGCACCGAGCCTTGCGGGTTTACCCTCGCTCGACCTGCTGTGCTTTCTCGGCTCGTCACTGATCAGCCGCGTACCGATTGGCGATGAGCCGTCCGGCAACGGCCAGGCGTTGCGCCAGCGGGTACTGACGCAGGTGGTGGACGAAGTGGCGTTGCTGGTCAGCCGCTTTTCCCGCGACGCGGAATATTTTCAGCAGGCCGCGTCGATGCGGGTGCCGGATTTCGAACGCATGGAAAACCTACTGTTTCTCGACAGTCTGGCTTACGTCCACCGTTGCAATGACACAGCGAATGAGCGGCTGTTGGAACAGGCGCAAATCCCGCTGATCGAGCGTCTGCAACAGAGCTTCATCCAGCATGCCGAACGCCCGGCGCTGCACCTCGCCGAGCAGTCGATCAGCTACCGCCAACTGCACACCCACAGCCGCGCCATCCAACAGCGATTGCTGTCGTTGCTGGAGCAATATCCGCAGCCGTGGGTGGTCGGCATCTGCCTGCCGAAAAGCCCTGAGTTGTTTGCTGCGATTGTGGCGATTCTCGGCAGCGGTGCGGTGTACCTGCCGCTGGAACCCAGCCATCCATTGCAGCGCCAGCAATACATCCTGCAGAACGCTAGCGCGCTACTGTTGCTGCACGATGGCGTGCATCCGCTCAGCACAACGATGGCGGGGCTGGACGTCTGTGGCATCGACAGCGCTGCGGCAGATCTCAACCAGCCGTTGCTGCGCCAACGCCCTGAGCTCGATGCGCCGTGCATGGCGCTCTATACCTCAGGCACCACCGGGCATCCCAAAGGCGTCTTGCTCAGTCAGGCCAACCTTGCCCATTTCACCGCGTGGTACGCCGACTACGTGCAGCTGCGCGCCGAGAGCCGGGTGCTGCAATTCTCCTCGCTGAGTTTCGACTCGTCGCTGATCGACATCTTTCCGAGCCTGCTCGCAGGTGCCGAACTGGTGGTGCCCGATGACACGCAACGGCGCGATCCGCTGCAACTGGTGGCGCTGATCCGTCGGCGACAATTGAGCCACGCCTTCCTGCCGCCGGCGCTGTTGAGCATCCTGCCGCTGGAGCAACTGCAAGGCGTCCAAGTGATGACTGGCGGCGATGTCTGCGAGCCGTTTGTCATCGAGCAACTGACCCGCCAGGGCACCCTGCACAATCTCTACGGCCCGACCGAAGCCACGGTGCTGATCACCGCGCGGCAACTGCAACCGGGTGACAGCAACCGCAGCCTCGGCGCGCCCATCGCCAACAGCCAGGTGCTGATTCTCGATGACGATTTGCAGCCAGTGCCGGAGCAAACCGTCGGCGAGTTGTTCATCGTCGGCCCCGGTGTCTGCCTCGGCTATCTGAACAACCCGCAGCAGACCGCCGAACGTTATCTGACCCTGCAACTGCCGGATGGCCAAACGCTGCGCGCCTACCGCAGCGGTGACATGGCCAAGTGGGGCGAGCATGGCATTGAGCTGTGCGGGCGGCGCGACAATCAGGTGAAGATTCGCGGTTTTCGGGTCGAGCCGGAAGAGATCGAACGCTGCCTGCGCGAGAGCCAGCTGTACCGGCAAGTGGCAGTGGTGATCGACAGTCAGCGGCGGATTCTGGCGTTCCTCGCCCAACCGCAAGCAGGCACTGCCCGCGATGCACTGAAAGCTCACGCCCAGCAATTTCTGCCGGACTACATGCAACCGGTGGCGTGGACCGAGCTGGCCAGCATGCCCTTCGCCAGCAACGGTAAAGTCGACCGCAAAGCCTTGCTGGAACTGCCAGTGAGCGTGCAGGACAACGGCCCGAAGTGCCTGCCGGCCAATGCCGACGAAGCACTGCTGCTGGAGATCTGGGCCGAGTTGCTGGAGCTGCCGGGCAGCGACATTTCTACCGACGAAAGCTTCTTCAATCTCGGCGGCCATTCGATTCTGTTGTCGCGGATGTTGCTGCGTTTGCGAGAGGAGTTCGGCCGCAGCATCTCGATCAATCGCTTCATCGAGCTGCCGACCATCATCAAGCTCGCGACTCTGGTTCGCGGCACTGACGACAGCGCCGTGCTCAGCGCCCAGGCCATGGCCGACGCCGAGCGCACGCTGGATATCGAGCCGCTGCCGATCAATTGCATGGGCGATGTGCACAGGGTGATCGTCACCGGTGCCAACAGTTTTGTCGGCGTCCACATCGTCGAGGCGCTGCTCGGTTGGGGCGCCAGCGAAGTGGCGTGTCTGGTGCGTGATGGCGGGGGGCAAACAGCGGCGCAACGGTTTGCTCAGTCACTGCGGGAAAATCGTCTGGAGCATCTGGACCTGAGTCGGGTGCGGGTTTACGCGGCAGACATTACCCGCCCGCAACTGGGCCTGAATGACGAAGATTACCAACGCCTCGATCGCGAGTTCGGCGCGCTGGTGCACAACGCCGCGAACGTCAATCACGTACTCGATTACGAGTCGCTGGCGGCAGACAACGTCGAGCCGATTTTCGCTTTGCTGCGGCTGTGTGAAGGGCAAAGCAAAAAGGTCTTCAATTTTGTCTCGACGCTGTCGGCGTCAAGCACGGTCGATGACGCGGGGCGGGTGTTGGAATTGCCGGCCGCGCCCACCCCGCCGATCTACATTCGCAACGGCTACAACCTGTCGAAATGGGTCGGCGAACGCATCCTCGAACGGGCGCGGGAGCGTGGTGTGCGGGTCAATCTGTATCGCCCCGGCAACATCAGTTTCAACAGTCTGAGCGGCGTCTGCCAACCGCACAAAAACCGTTTGATGCTGATGCTCAAGGGTTCGATTCAGCTCGGCCAGGTGCCGGCTTTCGCGCTGAATTTCGACCTGATGCCGGTGGACTTTCTCGCTCGCTTCATCGCCTTCCACGCCAGCCGTTATTCGGCCGAACGTGCGGTGTTCAATCTGCACAACCCCGAGCCGCTGAGCTGGGACGCCTACGTCGCTTCGTTCCGCGAAACCGGCAGCGAGTTCGCGCTGGTCAGCGTCGCCGACTGGCAGCAGCAACTGGGCCGCGTCGATGCCGACAACGCGCTGTTCGGCGTACTCGGCTTCTACCTCAACGGTTTTGAAGAAGACATCGGCGACATCTCGCTGATCGGCCACGCCAACGCCGAGGCCGGCGTGCAGCAGATGGGCGCGCACTACCCGCAGAAATCCCCGGCGCTGCTGCGTCGCGGCTGCGATTACCTGAAAGAAATCAACTTCATCTAGTTCATCAAAAAGGAGCAACACCATGAGCACTTTGCAACCCGACACCCTGATCAAAAACCCGCATGGTTGCCACGTTGTATCGTCGGTGGAAGTGCCGACAGACGCGGCGCAAGTCTGGGCGGTGGTCGGCAACTTCGGCGGTTTCGATCGCTTCATTCCAGCGCTGTCGCACATCGAATTGATTGGCGAAGGCGTGTCTTCGCTGCGCAAGAAATGCTTCAAGGACGGCAACGTCGTAGTCGAGCAACTGAACTCCCGCGATGAGCATGCACGGAGCATGACCTGGACGACGATTTACAACACGTTGGGGGTGGCGAATCTGTGGGCGGCGATGAATGTCGAATCGCTGAGCGAAGGTAGATCCCGGGCGACGTGGACGATCATTGCCGAGCCGGCCTCGGGCGGCGAAGAAGCGCTGCCGGGGTTCAAGGAGTTTGTGCAGGGATTTGCCGATGATGCGATGGGGAATGTATTGAAGCTGTTTGTTTAAGGCTTCGGCTTTGCGGTGATTGTCAGACCGCTTTCGCGAGCAGGCTCGCTCCCACAGGGAAATACATTTCAAATGTGGGAGCGAGCCTGCTCGCGAAGAACGATAACGCGGTCAGATCTTGAAGCTGTCGACCAGTTGCTTCAGGCGGTTGGCCTGCTGCGACAACGCATCACAATCCTTCAACGTTTCATTGAGGTTGGCCACGCTCTGCTGGTTCAGCAGGTTGATCTGGTTAACGTCGACGTTGAGGGTTTCCACCACGGCGGTCTGCTCTTCAGTGGCCGCTGCCACCGACTGGTTCATGCCGTCGATTTCGCCGATGCGCTGAGTCACGCTGACCAGACGCAAACCGGCCTGATTGGCTACTTCCACGCTCTGCTCGCTGGAGGCCTGGCTGGCGTTCATGGTGGTCACCGCTTCGCGCGAACCGATCTGCAGCGAGGTGATCATCTTGTGGATTTCTTCCGCCGACTCCTGAGTGCGATGGGCAAGGTTACGCACCTCGTCCGCCACCACCGCAAACCCACGCCCGGCCTCACCAGCACGCGCCGCTTCGATCGCGGCGTTGAGCGCCAGCAGGTTGGTCTGTTGCGAGATGCCTTTGATCACATCGAGGATGTGGCCGATGTTGTCGGTGCTCGCGTTCAGGGTTTCGATCTGGGTGCACGACAGGCTGATCTTTTGCGACAGCTCGGTCATTGCCTGAATGGTTTGTTCGACCACCTGACGACCGTCATCGGCCTGCTCGCTCGCGCCGCTGGCATGCTGCGAAGCATCGGCAGCATTGCGCGCAATTTCCTGCGTGGCAGCGCCCAGTTCGTTGATCGCGGCCGCGACGCTGTTGGTGCGTGCGCTTTGCTCGTCAGAGCCGACGATCGAGGCGTTGGACGAAGCCATCACCCGCTGCGACAAGTCATGCACATGACGGGTCGCCGAGGACACTTCGGAAATCGAGGCGTGAATCCGCTCTACGAATTGGTTGAATGCGCTGCCCAGTTCGCCGAATTCGTCTTTGCTTTCGACCACCAGGCGACGAGTCAGATCGCCTTCGCCCTGTGCGATGTCCTGCATTGCGCGGCCCATGGTGGTCAGCGGACGCATCAAGACGTTGATCAACAGGCTCAGCAGCAGCGCGATGGCCGCCACGGCGACAAACATCGCGATCAACGCCGACGTACGGAATTGGCTAAGTGCAGCGTAGGCTTTGTCTCTGTCGATCGACAGACCGATGTACCACTGCGCATTCGGCAGATCGCTGACCGGAGTAAACGAGAGGATTCGTTCCTGGCCGTTGAGCACCACGTTCTGGTTGCCCTTCTCGATGCGCACGCTGGAGTTCGGGTAGATGTCTTTCAGGTTCTTCATCACCTGATCCTTGTCCGGGCTGACGATCACTTGACCGTCGCCGCTGACCAGGAACGCGTGGCCGAGGCCACCGAAGTCCACCGAGTTGATGATCTTCACCAGGGTTTCCAGGCTCAGGTCACCACCGACGACGCCGAGCAGTTCGCCGTTCTTTTTCACCGGCATGGCGATGGTCACCACCAAACCGCCGACAGCTGCCATGTATGGCGGCGTCAGCATGGTTTTGTCGGCGGCCACCGCTTGCTTGTACCAAGGGCGCTGACGTGGGTCGTAACCGTCCGGCATCTTCGCGTCAGGACGCTGGGTGAATACCCCGTTGGCCTGGCCGACGTAGGTGAACTGGAAGTTCGAGGTGAACGCCGGCTGGTCGACCAGACCCGGGAAGTCCGCGTCCTTGCCCTGGTGAGCGACGTTCTGCGCGAGGTTTTCCAACACCAGAATCCGCCCGCTCATCCAGTTCTGCACGCTGCTGGCGGTCAGATCGCCGGCCTGCTGTACGGAGGACTGAAGGTTCTGGCGAATGGTGTTTCGCTGCAGATAGTCGTTGTAGAGGGTGAACAGCGCGAACGCCAGGACCACGACGCCCGAGGCGGCCAACAGAATTTTATGGCTGAACTTGAGATTCATTTCATGGGACTTCTTATGCCAAAAGTGGGGATGCGTTCCGGTTGCAACATTCCATGTACAGCGCAGGCAGCGTTCTTCTGGCCGCTCTACTTTGGTGCACGCATGTCTCACCAGTCTGTCGGCACGTGTCGGAGAAATCTTAGGGTCGAATGGGAAATGGATGGAATTAGTGCCGGATTCCCGCCGAACGGCGTGCCAGAGCGGCTGCGACAGAAATTTTCAGGGTTGATGTTCGAGCGGCAGTTGCAAATTATCCAACCCTTGCTGACAATGCGACTAATTATCATTTGTGACGTCCGGGCTGTCGCGTTCATGTCCTCACCTGAGTTTGCCGTACAGGCGCTTTACAGTAGTCACCATGGCTGGCTCAACGCTTGGCTGCGCGCACGGCTGGGCAATGCCGCAGATGCGGCGGATCTGGCGCAGGACACTTTTGTCCGCCTGCTGCAACGTACCGAACGCCTCGAACTCAAAGCACCACGCGCCTTTCTGCGCACCATTGCTCGCGGGCTGGTGATCGACCACTGGCGTCGTGAGGAGATCGAACGCGCCTACCTCGAAGCCATCGCCCACTTGCCTGAAGCCCAAACCCCGAGTGCCGAAGCCCGAGCGCTGGTGATCGAACTGCTGGAAAGCATCGCGCGCATGCTGGAAGGATTGAAGCCGAAAGTGCGTCAGGCATTTCTCCTGGCGCAGTGCGAAGGTTTGACTCACAAGCAGATTGCCGAAGAAATGGGCCTGTCGCTTCGCTCAGTGGAACGCTACGTCGCCGATGCGCTGTTTCATTGCTATGTATTGCGGTACGCAAGCTGATGCCGGTGGATAACCTGTCACTTGGCCGACGCGCCGAGCCCCAGCAAAAAGTGGTCAAGCAGGCCATTCACTGGTTGCTGCGCCTGCGCAACAACCACGGCAATTCGCGCCTCAACCGCCAGTGCGAGCAGTGGCGCGCCGAGCACCATGAGCACGAACTCGCGTGGCAACGGGTGCAATCGTTGCAAGCCGAGTTGAGCAATAACCTGCGCGCCGTACCCGGTGCGCACGTGGCGTTGAACACCCTGGAAAACAGCGCGCAAGGCCTGGGACGGCGACAGGCGCTGAAGCTGCTGTCGGGCGCGTTGTTGATGGGCTCTGCCGCGTGGCTGGCCAAAGACACCCCGGCGTGGCAGCAATGGAGCGCCGATTACGCCACGGCGACCGGTGAGCGGCGCGGCTTTCAGTTACCCGATGGCACGCGGCTCGAACTCAATACCGCCAGTGCCGTGGATCTCGATTACACGGCGCAACAACGACTGATCAAACTGAGCCGTGGCGAAATCATCGTCAGTTGTGGCGGCGCGGATGAAGGCGCACCGGTTCATCGACCGCTGCGTGTAGAGAACCGTCACGGCACTTATGAGCCGCTCGATGCGCGCTTCATCCTGCGTCAGGAGCACGATTGCACGCGGCTCAGCGTGACCAGCGGGCGTGTCGCCATTCACGCCGGTGGCACTTCGATTGAAGCGCGCGCCGGGCAAAGTTATCTGATCGACCGGCGTCAGGTGCGGCCAGCGCCGCTGCTGAATATGGATGTCGGTGCCTGGGTCGACGGCTTGATCGTCACGCGCAATATGCGCCTGGGCGATTTCCTCGCTGAAGTCAGGCGTTATCGCCAGGGCTTTCTCACCTGCGCAGCGGAAGTCGCGGACTTGCGCCTGTCCGGCGTGTTCCGCCTGGAGAACACCGACAAGCTGCTGGCGGTGCTGCCGCAGACCTTGCCAGTGCAATTGCGCTATCGCACGCGCTGGTGGGTGACGCTGGAGCGAGTGGCCTGAAATTATTCTGGCGGGTTTTTGCAGCAAGTCCGGCTTAGTCAGTAAGCACTTCAACTCAAGCGTTTGCGACTTCCTACGGAAACCTACAATGACTGTCCGCGCCACCAGTAAAAACCCTCTGAATTTCACGGCCGAATCGGGCCTGTTGCGCCATGCCGTTCGGGCGGCGCTGTTTTCTACCGCCCTGGGTGTGGCGGTGTTGCCTAGCGTGAGTCTGGCGGCCGGCACTGCCAACAGTGAAGTCGGCCAGCGCTTTAGCATTGCTGCCGGGCCGTTGGGCGAAGCGCTGAATCAGTTCGCGCGTCAGGCCGACATCACCCTGTCGATGACGCCACAGCAGACTCAAGGACGCCAATCGCCGGGTGTGCAGGGCGAGTATTCAACCGATCAGGCGCTGAGCCATTTGCTCGGCGGTTCGGGTCTGGAAGCTCTCAGCCAGGATGGCAGCAGCTACATTCTGCGCCCGATCGCGGAGACCGAAGCGCTGGCTTTACCGACCACCGATATCAAAGGCTTCGCCCTCGGCAACGCGCTGGGCAGCATGGACGGCTACAACGCGACACACAGCCAGATCGCCACGAAAACCAGTACCGCATTGCTGGAAACGTCGCAAAGCGTGTCCGTGGTCACTCGCGAGCAAATGGACGACCAGGGCTCGCAAACCGTCTCACAGGCGATGCGCTACACCCCCGGCGTGCTGACCAACCCCTATGGCGCAACGCACCGTTACGACTACGTGGCGATGCGCGGTTTCAACGACGGCTCGGTGGATAACATCTACCTCGATGGCCTCAAGTCGATGGGCGACAGCGGCACTTACAGCACCATGCAGGTCGATCCGTATTTCCTTGAGCGCGTGGATATTCTCAAGGGGCCATCTTCGGTGCTGTACGGCCGCAGTTCGCCGGGCGGGTTGGTGGCACTGACCAGCAAAAAGCCGTTGTACGAGGCTTACCATCAGGTCCAGGCCACGGTTGGCACGCAGGGGCAGCGCGGGGTCGGTTTCGACTTCAGCGGCCCGATCGATGACGACAAGCGCATCGCCTATCGTCTGATCGGTTTAACGGATCAGTCCGACACCCAATTCGACCACAATAAAGAAAAGCGCTTCGCCCTGGCGCCGACCGTCAGCATCGATTTCAATGAAGATACTTCGCTGACCCTGCAGGCTTATCTGCAACATGATCCGGATGGCGGCTACCACGGTGGCGTGCCGGCGGATGGCACGATTCATCAGCGTAATGGCAATCGCATCTCGCCGCATTTCTTCGAGGGCGAGCCGGGCATCGATGGTTATTCGCGTGATCAGCAATCCTTCGGTTATCAGTTCGAACATCGCTTCAACGATGTCTTCACCGCGCGGCAGAACTTCCGTTACCTCGACTCCAAAGTGAACATGGATCAGGTCTATGCCTATGGCTGGACCACACCGACCAGCAACGAGCTGAACCGCTATTACACCGGTGGTGACGAGCGACTGCATGCGTTCATCGTCGACAATATGCTTCAGGCTGAATTTTTCACCGGCGCCACCAAGCACACGGTACTCATGGGCGCGGACTATCAGCGCCGCAAGACCGTGGTCGACTGGACCAGCGGCGGCCTCGCGCCGATCAACGCGTTCAATCCGGTGTATGGCAACTCGGCGATCGATATGTACGGCGATACCAGCTATCTGCGTCGTCTGGAGCAGACCGGTGTGTATCTGCAAGACCTGATCGAAATGGATAAATGGCGCTTCTCGCTGGGCCTGCGCCAGGACTGGGTCGAGACCTCCGACGAAAACCGCATCGCCGAAGCGGGGCGCCCGGAAGGCACCGAGATCAATGACCGCCGCACCAAACTCACTGGCCGCGCCGGTGCTCTGTATTTGTTCGATAACGGCCTGGCGCCGTACATCAGCTACTCCGAGTCGTTTAACCCGAACTCCTATGCCGACAGTGCCGGTAATCCACTGGCACCTACCGATGGCACGCAGTGGGAAGTCGGCCTGAAGTATCAACCGCCGGGTACTGACAACCTGTTCACCGCGTCGCTGTTCCGTATCGATCAGGAGAACCTGGCAACCAAACTGCCGCAGGAAAACTTCTATCGCGCGGTTGGTGCAGTCCGCTCTCAAGGCCTGGAACTTGAAGCGCATATGCAGCTGACCGACAACCTGAAAGTGCTCGGCAGCTACACCTTCACCGATATCGAGTACTCGAAGTCGATGGTCAGTACGCTGAGCACGCCAACCGACGTCATCGAAAACAAGGGCAACTCTCCGACCCAGGCTCCGCGCCATATGGCATCGCTGTGGGCTGACTACAAATTCGACAGCGCAGCACTCGATGGTCTGCGCCTGGGCGGCGGTGTGCGCTATGTCGGCTACAGCTGGGCGGATGCGGAAAATACTTTGAAGGTGCCGTCCTACACATTGTTCGACGCTTCGATTGGCTATGACCTGGGCAAGGTGGGCTTGAAGGGTGTCGACGTACGCTTGAATGCGAACAACCTGACCAACGAGTCCTACGTCGCCTCCTGCGCCAGCCTGAATTTCTGCTACATGGGCGAAGAGCGCAACGTCGCGGCGACGGTCAGTTACCAGTTCTAAGTTTTTGTCCTGTGCATAAAAAAGCCAGCCCCTGAATCTCAGGGGCTGGCTTTGTCGTATCTGAAGGGAAATTTTTCATGCGCGCATTTCTGGTTTTGCTGCATCGCTATATAGGTTTGGCCACGGCGGTATTTTTACTCCTGGCCGGAGTCACCGGGAGCATTCTGGCGTTCAACCATGAGCTTGATGAATGGTTGAATCCGCAGTTTTATTCGGCCTCTGCACAGGGGACGCAACTGCCACCGGGCGATCTGGTTGATACGTTGCAAGCTGCGCATCCGAAGCTGCAGGTCTGGTACATGGAGTATCCGCATGAGGCGGGGCATACCGCATTGCTGGCGGCTGTCGCGCGCAATGATCCGGCGACCGGCAAGCCGTTCGATGAGCGTAATCAGGTGTTCTATCTGGATCCGGTGAGTGCCGAAGAGAAAGGTCGACGGTACTGGGGCGAGTGTTGTTTTCAACGGGAGAATTTTGTCCCGTTCATTCTCGAGTTCCACTACAACCTGACATTGCCGGGGAATTGGGGATTGTGGCTGATGGGCCTGGTTGCCATCGCTTGGGTGATCGATTGTTTTGTCGCGTTATGGCTGACGCTGCCGCGTGGAAAGCCATTCTGGAAGAAGTGGTCGACGGCGTGGAAGGTCAAAAGCGGGCATGCCTATCGACTTAACTTCGACCTGCATCGTGCGGGGGGATTGTGGTTGTGGCTGTTGTTGCTGCCGATCGCAATCAGCAGTGTGGCCATGAATTTGCCGAGTCAGGTATTCAAGCCTGTAGTGTCGTTGTTTTCACCGATTGAGCCGAGCGTCTATGAAGCGCGGGGACGAATGCCTCCTGCGGAGTTGGGCGTGACGCAATTGAGTTATCAACAGGCATATGAGAGGGCGTTGCAGGAGGGGAACCGATTAGGACTGACGGCGGCAATCGGGGAGTTGTATTACAGCTTTGAGTACAACTTCTACGGCGCAGGGTTTGGGCAACACGACACAGAAGCGCATGGCAAATCCTGGTTGTTCTTTCATGGCACGGACGGACGATTGTTGGGACAGGAGATCGCAGGGCAAGGCACGTTGGGGGAGCAGTTCTATCGGTTGCAGTTGCCGATACACGGTGGACGAATCATTGGCGTTACCGGACAAGTGATGATCGCGGTATTAGGTATTTTGATTGCGGGGCTGTCGGGGACTGGCGTCTACATCTGGTGGCGCAAATGGCAGGCTCGACGTATCAGCAAGGCACGCAAAGCAATCTGATTATTGGTTTTTGCAGGCGCTGAAATGACAAAACCCCTGTCTGCGTTAGCAGACAGGGGTCTCGGAATTTAATCTTGACGATGACCTACTCTCACATGGGGAAACCCCACACTACCATCGGCGATGCATCGTTTCACTACTGAGTTCGGGATGGGATCAGGTGGTTCCAACGCTCTATGGTCGTCAAGAAATTCTGTATCTGACTCGTCAACACGGTAACAAGCCAGCAAAAACGGTTACTTCTACTAAAACAAAACCCCAACTGCTTTCGCAATTGGGGTTTCGGAATTTAATCTTGACGATGACCTACTCTCACATGGGGAAACCCCACACTACCATCGGCGATGCATCGTTTCACTGCTGAGTTCGGGATGGGATCAGGTGGTTCCAACGCTCTATGGTCGTCAAGAAATTCGGGTACTGAGTCGTGGCCGGACGGCCTCGCTTCAGCAAATTGGGTATGTGATAGCTTTCGGTGTTTGTGAACATCGAACTTTCGGTTCGTTTCGTCTTCACACACCGCAATCTGGTCTCTCTCGCTTTTCAGCTTGGAGCATGCAAATTGCTTGGGTGTTATATGGTCAAGCCTCACGGGCAATTAGTATTGGTTAGCTCAACGCCTCACAGCGCTTACACACCCAACCTATCAACGTCGTAGTCTTCGACGGCCCTTCAGGGAACTCAAGGTTCCAGTGAGATCTCATCTTGAGGCAAGTTTCCCGCTTAGATGCTTTCAGCGGTTATCTTTCCCGAACATAGCTACCCGGCAATGCCACTGGCGTGACAACCGGAACACCAGAGGTTCGTCCACTCCGGTCCTCTCGTACTAGGAGCAGCCCCTCTCAAATCTCAAACGTCCACGGCAGATAGGGACCGAACTGTCTCACGACGTTCTAAACCCAGCTCGCGTACCACTTTAAATGGCGAACAGCCATACCCTTGGGACCGGCTTCAGCCCCAGGATGTGATGAGCCGACATCGAGGTGCCAAACACCGCCGTCGATATGAACTCTTGGGCGGTATCAGCCTGTTATCCCCGGAGTACCTTTTATCCGTTGAGCGATGGCCCTTCCATACAGAACCACCGGATCACTAAGACCTACTTTCGTACCTGCTCGACGTGTCTGTCTCGCAGTCAAGCGCGCTTTTGCCTTTATACTCTACGACCGATTTCCGACCGGTCTGAGCGCACCTTCGTACTCCTCCGTTACTCTTTAGGAGGAGACCGCCCCAGTCAAACTACCCACCATACACTGTCCTCGATCCGGATAACGGACCTGAGTTAGAACCTCAAAGTTGCCAGGGTGGTATTTCAAGGTTGGCTCCACGCGAACTGGCGTCCACGCTTCAAAGCCTCCCACCTATCCTACACAAGCAAATTCAAAGTCCAGTGCAAAGCTATAGTAAAGGTTCACGGGGTCTTTCCGTCTAGCCGCGGATACACTGCATCTTCACAGCGATTTCAATTTCACTGAGTCTCGGGTGGAGACAGCGCCGCCATCGTTACGCCATTCGTGCAGGTCGGAACTTACCCGACAAGGAATTTCGCTACCTTAGGACCGTTATAGTTACGGCCGCCGTTTACCGGGGCTTCGATCAAGAGCTTCGCGTTAGCTAACCCCATCAATTAACCTTCCGGCACCGGGCAGGCGTCACACCCTATACGTCCACTTTCGTGTTTGCAGAGTGCTGTGTTTTTAATAAACAGTCGCAGCGGCCTGGTATCTTCGACCGGCATGAGCTTACGGAGCAAGTCCTTCACCCTCACCGGCGCACCTTCTCCCGAAGTTACGGTGCCATTTTGCCTAGTTCCTTCACCCGAGTTCTCTCAAGCGCCTTGGTATTCTCTACCCAACCACCTGTGTCGGTTTGGGGTACGGTTCCTGGTTACCTGAAGCTTAGAAGCTTTTCTTGGAAGCATGGCATCAACCACTTCGTGTTCTAAAAGAACACTCGTCATCAGCTCTCGGCCTTAGAATCCCGGATTTACCTAAGATTCCAGCCTACCACCTTAAACTTGGACAACCAACGCCAAGCTGGCCTAGCCTTCTCCGTCCCTCCATCGCAATAACCAGAAGTACAGGAATATTAACCTGTTTTCCATCGACTACGCTTTTCAGCCTCGCCTTAGGGACCGACTAACCCTGCGTCGATTAACGTTGCGCAGGAAACCTTGGTCTTTCGGCGTGGGTGTTTTTCACACCCATTGTCGTTACTCATGTCAGCATTCGCACTTCTGATACCTCCAGCAAGCTTCTCAACTCACCTTCACAGGCTTACAGAACGCTCCTCTACCGCATCATCCGAAGATGATACCCGTAGCTTCGGTGTATGGTTTGAGCCCCGTTACATCTTCCGCGCAGGCCGACTCGACTAGTGAGCTATTACGCTTTCTTTAAAGGGTGGCTGCTTCTAAGCCAACCTCCTAGCTGTCTAAGCCTTCCCACATCGTTTCCCACTTAACCATAACTTTGGGACCTTAGCTGACGGTCTGGGTTGTTTCCCTTTTCACGACGGACGTTAGCACCCGCCGTGTGTCTCCCATGCTCGGCACTTGTAGGTATTCGGAGTTTGCATCGGTTTGGTAAGTCGGGATGACCCCCTAGCCGAAACAGTGCTCTACCCCCTACAGTGATACATGAGGCGCTACCTAAATAGCTTTCGAGGAGAACCAGCTATCTCCGAGCTTGATTAGCCTTTCACTCCGATCCACAGGTCATCCGCTAACTTTTCAACGGTAGTCGGTTCGGTCCTCCAGTTAGTGTTACCCAACCTTCAACCTGCCCATGGATAGATCGCCCGGTTTCGGGTCTATTCCCAGCGACTAGACGCCCTATTAAGACTCGCTTTCGCTACGCCTCCCCTATTCGGTTAAGCTCGCCACTGAAAATAAGTCGCTGACCCATTATACAAAAGGTACGCAGTCACCCAACAAAGTGGGCTCCCACTGCTTGTACGCATACGGTTTCAGGATCTATTTCACTCCCCTCTCCGGGGTTCTTTTCGCCTTTCCCTCACGGTACTAGTTCACTATCGGTCAGTCAGTAGTATTTAGCCTTGGAGGATGGTCCCCCCATATTCAGACAAAGTTTCTCGTGCTCCGTCCTACTCGATTTCATGACTAAGAGATTTTCGCGTACAGGGCTATCACCCACTATGGCCGCACTTTCCAGAGCGTTCCGCTAATCTCAAAGCCACTTAAGGGCTAGTCCCCGTTCGCTCGCCACTACTAAGGGAATCTCGGTTGATTTCTTTTCCTCAGGGTACTTAGATGTTTCAGTTCCCCTGGTTCGCCTCTTGCACCTATGTATTCAGTACAAGATAACCATCTTATGATGGCTGGGTTCCCCCATTCAGACATCTCCGGATCAAAGTCTGTTTGCCGACTCCCCGAAGCTTTTCGCAGGCTACCACGTCTTTCATCGCCTCTGACTGCCAAGGCATCCACCGTATGCGCTTCTTCACTTGACCATATAACCCCAAGCAATCTGGTTATACTGTGAAGACGACATTCGCCGAAAATTCGAATTTCTCAACTAAGAGAACTCACAAATTTTACCTTAGCCTGATCCGTTACCAGTGAAAGTAACGTTCAGTCTATCTTTCTATCACATACCCAAATTTTTAAAGAACGAACTAGTCAAAGACTAGAAATCAACATTCATCATCACAACGATGGAATGCTCATTTCTAAGCTTTCAAACTTCAGAAGCAGTAGTGGTGGAGCCAAACGGGATCGAACCGTTGACCTCCTGCGTGCAAGGCAGGCGCTCTCCCAGCTGAGCTATGGCCCCGTATTTCTACAGGCGTTTCCCACACAAAATTGGTGGGTCTGGGCAGATTCGAACTGCCGACCTCACCCTTATCAGGGGTGCGCTCTAACCAACTGAGCTACAGACCCAATTTCGGGCTGCTTCTTTCGTCTTCTTCAATGAATCAAGCAATTCGTGTGGGAACTTATGGAGCAGCTGATGTCGTCGATTAAGGAGGTGATCCAGCCGCAGGTTCCCCTACGGCTACCTTGTTACGACTTCACCCCAGTCATGAATCACACCGTGGTAACCGTCCTCCCGAAGGTTAGACTAGCTAC
>NZ_CP027218.1:0-357500 GCF_004124275.1 Pseudomonas sp. DTU12.3 | reverse complement strand
ACTGCCCGTCATTACCCACGGTAAGAATGAAGTCACCGTCAGCCGTAGGGAAATCCTGATAGGGAACGATATTCGGATGAGCATTACCCAGACGCTTGGGTGCATTGCCTGTGGTCAGATAGTTCATCGCCTGGTTAGCCAGACACGCAACCTGGACATCCAGCAACGCCATATCGATGTGCTGACCACCACCGTCGTGATCGCGATGAGCCAACGCCGCCAGTATCGCGACAGTCGAATACAGCCCCGTCAGGATATCCGTCAACGCTACGCCAACCTTTACCGGCCCAGCCCCTTCGTCACCCTCAGGTCGACCGGTCAGACTCATCAGCCCGCCCAGCCCCTGAATCATGAAGTCATAGCCCGCACGCTTGGCATACGGCCCAGTCTGGCCAAACCCGGTAATGGAGCAATAGATCAGGTTCGGGTTGAGTGCCTTCAGCGACTCATAGTCCAGCCCATACGCCGCGAGACCACCGACCTTGAAGTTCTCGATAAGGATGTCGGACTTTGCCGCCAAGTCCCGCACCAGCTTCTGCCCCTCAGGACGCGTGAAGTCGATGGTCACCGATTGCTTGTTGCGATTGGCTGACAGGTAATAAGCCGCTTCTGACGTGTTCTCGCCGTAAGCGTCCTTAAGGAAGGGCGGCCCCCAGGCACGAGTGTCGTCACCATTACCCGGGCGCTCGACCTTGATCACTTCGGCGCCAAGGTCGGCGAGGATCTGCCCGGCCCATGGCCCGGCCAGCACTCGCGATAAATCCAGTACCCGCAGATGCGACAGCGCGCCCATGGTCGCTCTCCTATTAATAGAACGCCTGCAGACCGGTTTGCGCACGCCCGAGGATCAGCGCATGGACGTCATGAGTACCTTCATAGGTATTTACCACTTCCAGGTTGACCAGGTGACGCGCCACGCCGAACTCATCGGAGATACCGTTACCACCCAACATGTCGCGCGCCATACGGGCGATGTCCAGCGACTTGCCGCACGAGTTGCGCTTCATGATCGAAGTGATTTCGACCGCCGCCGTGCCTTCATCCTTCATTCGACCCAGACGCAAGCAACCTTGCAGGGCCAGCGTGATCTCGGTCTGCATGTCGGCCAGCTTTTTCTGGATCAACTGAGTAGCGGCCAATGGACGACCGAACTGCTGACGATCCAGTGTGTACTGGCGAGCGGTGTGCCAGCAGAACTCGGCAGCGCCCAGTGCGCCCCAGGAAATGCCGTAGCGCGCAGAGTTGAGGCAGGTGAATGGGCCTTTCAGACCGCGCACTTCCGGGAAGATGTTCTCTTCCGGGACGAACACGTTGTCCATGACGATCTCGCCGGTGATCGACGCGCGCAGGCCAACCTTGCCGTGAATCGCCGGAGCGCTGAGGCCTTTCCAGCCCTTCTCCAGTACAAAACCACGGATGTCGCCGGCATCGTCCTTACCCCAGACCACGAACACATCAGCGATCGGGCTGTTGGTGATCCACATCTTCGCGCCGGTCAGGCTGTAACCGCCTTCGACTTTGCGTGCACGGGTGATCATCGCGCCCGGGTCGGAACCGTGGTTCGGCTCGGTCAGACCGAAGCAGCCGATCCATTCACCGGAAGCCAGTTTCGGCAGGTATTTCTGTTTCTGTGCTTCGGTACCGAATTCGTTGATCGGCACCATTACCAGCGAGGACTGCACGCTCATCATCGAGCGGTAGCCGGAGTCGACCCGCTCCACTTCGCGAGCAATCAGGCCGTAGCTTACGTAGTTGAGGCCGCTGCCACCGTACTGCTCGGGGATGGTCGCACCCAACAGGCCGACTTCACCCATTTCGCGAAAGATCGCCGGGTCAGTCTTCTCATGACGGAAAGCTTCGAGAACACGCGGTGCGAGGCTCTGTTGAGCGAACTGCTCGGCGGTGTCGCGGATCATGCGCTCTTCTTCGGTGAGCTGTTGATCCAGCAGCAGGGGATCGATCCAGTTGAAGCTAGCTTTACCGCCCATGAGTGTGTCCTCGCAAATCGGGTGAATTAACGTGGCATTGATCCTAGGCGTGGTTCGCCGTCGCGGCAAACGAGGATTTCGCATTCTGTTGTGCTAATTTCTCACTCCGAAACGTCGCGAAATGCCTTTTATGCGGCGCATTAGTGAGGTTGATGTACATGCGCAGGAAGATCCCCAGTACCACCGCCCTGATCAGCTTCGAGGCTGCCGCACGCCACGAGAGTTTTACCCGGGCCGCCGAAGAGCTTTCCCTCACCCAGGGCGCGATTTGCCGACAGATCGCCAGCCTTGAGGAGTTCCTCAGCGTCGAACTGTTCCGCCGTTCGCGACGCGGGGTGAAGCTGACCGAGGCGGGACTTTCCTACAGTCGTCGGGTCGCCACGCAACTGGATGCAGTGGAGCGCGACACGCTGTCGGTGATGGGCCAGCAAGGCACCAATGTGATCGAACTGGCGGTGGTGCCGACGTTCGGCACGCAGTGGCTGCTGCCGCGCCTCAAGGATTTCCAGCTCAAGCACCCGGAAGTCACGGTCAACCTGACCAACCGCACCCGGCCCTTTCTGTTTGCCGACACCGAATTCGATGCAGCGATCTACTTCGGCGATGCCGATTGGTCCGGTACCGAATCCCACAGGCTGATGGGCGAGAATCCGATGCCGGTGTGCAGCCCTGCCCTACTCGGCAACAAGACGCATCTGACAGCCGAAGCCATCGCTGAACTGCCACTGCTGCAGCAGACCACGCGGCCTTATGCCTGGCGCCAGTGGTTCAACTCGCAACAGCTGAATATCCCCCGCGACATGACAGGCCCGCGCTACGAGCTATTCTCCATGCTCGCCCAAGCGGCCATGCACGACATGGGCATTGCGCTGATTCCGCCGTTCCTGATTCAGCGCGAGCTGGCCGAGAAGCGTCTGGTGATTGCCAACCCGCAGGCACTCTCCAGCATCAAGGCCTATTACCTGATGATTCCCGAGCGAAAAGTCGAATCGGCGTCGTTAAAGGCATTTCGTGACTGGCTGGTGAATCAGGCACAGAGCTACAGCCTAGAAGGATAAAGGCTTACAGCGATAACTAACCCCGTAGTCAGGAAAATAGAAGCCCTACAGATATAACTATTTGTCGCAATTTCACTGACTGTACCCAAAAGTCGTACAGACGTCCCACAAGCGCCTGACCACGTGGCTTTGAGCCTTCATCAACGACTCATTACTGCCTATTCACGCCACCGATAAGAAATTTTTCGTTATTCAGCCAGAATCCTTGCAGGGCACGGCCTGTAAGGGATTCGACCGTCCATGTGCGACATTCGGTCACGGTATGACTTGTAGTTAATTTTCCGTCACCCGTCATAATCCCTTGAAGGGCATAAAGTTCGCCTGCAAAATGCCGCGCCCCGCCCTGATTTGGCGGGATCGTGCTGATCGGCCGCCCCAGTCGCACCATCCGTAGTGCATGGGTTTACTCAATAAGATCACGCAGGAGATTTGACGTGCACATTGGTGTTCCTCTCGAAACCCAGACCGGTGAAACACGGGTTGCTGCAACCCCGGAAACCATTAAAAAGCTGATCAGCCAAGGTCATAAGGTCACTGTGCAAACCGGCGCCGGCGTTAAAGCCAGTGTTGTCGACAGTGCCTATGAAGCGGCAGGCGCAACCATTGGCAGTGCCAATGATGCGTTTGGCGCCGAGCTGATTCTCAAAGTGGTCGCCCCAAGCGATGCCGAACTGACGCTGATCAAGCGCGGTACGGTGCTGGTGGGCATGCTCAACCCGTTCAACAACGAAACTATCGCGAAGATGGCCGAATGCGGCATTACCGCGTTTGCCCTCGAAGCGGCGCCACGCACCTCGCGCGCGCAGAGTCTCGATGTGTTGTCGTCCCAGGCGAACATTGCCGGCTATAAGGCTGTGTTGCTGGCCGCTCACCACTATCCGCGTTTCATGCCGATGCTGATGACCGCTGCGGGCACCGTGAAAGCGGCGCGCGTGCTGATTCTTGGCGCTGGCGTGGCCGGGTTGCAGGCGATTGCCACGGCGAAACGCCTGGGTGCGGTGATCGAAGCGTCCGACGTGCGTCCGGCGGTAAAAGAGCAGATCGAATCCCTCGGCGCCAAGTTCGTCGACGTGCCTTACGAGACCGATGAAGAGCGTGAATGCGCCGTCGGTGTCGGCGGTTACGCGCGGCCAATGCCGGCGAGCTGGATGCAGCGTCAGGCGCAGGCCGTACACGAACGCGCGAAACAGGCTGACATCGTCATCACCACCGCGCTGATTCCCGGCCGCAAGGCGCCGACGCTGTTGAGCGCCGACACCGTGGCGCAGATGAAACCAGGCTCGGTAGTCATCGACCTCGCCGCGGCTCAGGGTGGCAACTGCCCGCTGACCGTGGCTGATCAAGTCGTGATCGAGAATGGCGTGACCATTTGCGGCCCGACCAATCTGGCCGGCGAAGTCGCTGCAGACGCCTCGGCACTGTACGCGCGCAACCTGCTGGACTTCCTCAAGCTGGTGTTCACCAAAGAAGGCCAGTTCGACGTCAACCTCGAAGACGACATCGTCGCCGCGTGCCTGATGTGCCGCGACGGCCAAGTCATCCGCAAAAACGCCTAAGCAGGGATTCAGACGATGGAAGAGCTTATCTCCCCCGGTATCTACAACCTGATCATCTTCGTGCTGGCGATTTATGTCGGTTACCACGTGGTCTGGAACGTTACACCTGCGCTGCACACGCCATTGATGGCAGTGACTAACGCCATCTCGGCAATCGTGATCGTCGGCGCCATGCTCGCGGCCGCACTGACCGTCACGCCGCTGGGCAAAACCATGGGCACCCTCGCCGTGGCGCTGGCTGCGGTCAACGTGTTCGGTGGCTTCCTGGTCACCCGCCGCATGCTTGAGATGTTCAAGAAGAAAGCCCCGAAAGTAAAAGAAGAGGCGCCGAAGTAATGAGCATGAATCTCGTCACGACGCTCTACCTGATCGCGTCGATCTGCTTTATCCAGGCCCTCAAAGGCCTATCGCACCCGACGACCTCGCGGCGCGGCAACCTGTTCGGCATGCTCGGCATGGCGTTGGCGATCCTCACCACCGTCGGCCTCATCTATAAGCTCGGGGCTGAGCTGGCCACTGCCGGTATCGGTTACGTGATCGTTGGCCTGCTGGTCGGCGGCACCGCCGGTTCGATCATGGCCAAACGCGTTGAAATGACCAAGATGCCGGAACTCGTCGCCTTCATGCACAGCATGATCGGCCTTGCGGCAGTGTTCATCGCTATCGCCGCAGTCGTTGAACCGCAATCGCTGGGTATCGTTAAACAGCTCGGCGACTCGATCCCGACGGGCAACCGTCTGGAGCTGTTCCTCGGCGCAGCCATCGGTGCGATCACCTTCTCCGGTTCGGTGATTGCGTTCGGTAAGCTCTCGGGCAAGTACAAGTTCCGGCTGTTCCAGGGCGCACCCGTACAGTTTGCCGGTCAGCACAAGCTCAACGCAGTATTGGGTCTGGCCACGCTCGCTCTCGGCCTGACCTTCATGTTCACCGGTAACCTCACTGCGTTCGCGCTGATGCTGGCGCTGGCGTTCGTGATGGGTGTGCTGATCATCATCCCGATCGGTGGCGCCGACATGCCGGTGGTGGTGTCGATGCTTAACAGCTACTCGGGCTGGGCGGCGGCAGGTATCGGCTTCTCGCTGAACAACTCGATGCTGATCATTGCCGGTTCCCTGGTGGGTTCGAGCGGTGCGATCCTCTCGTACATCATGTGCAAGGCGATGAACCGTTCCTTCTTTAATGTACTGCTCGGCGGTTTCGGCAACACGGCCGATGCAGGTCCCGCCGGTGCGAAAGAAGCCCGTCCGGTGAAATCCGGTTCGGCTGACGACGCGACTTTCCTGCTGACCAACGCCGACACCGTAATCATTGTGCCGGGTTATGGCTTGGCAGTAGCGCGTGCACAACATGCGCTGAAAGAGCTGACCGAGAAGCTGACCCACCGTGGCGTGACCGTGAAGTACGCGATCCACCCGGTTGCCGGTCGTATGCCGGGGCACATGAACGTTCTGCTCGCCGAGGCCGAAGTGCCTTACGACCAGGTGTTCGAGATGGAAGACATCAACTCCGAGTTCGGTCAGGCCGACGTGGTGCTGGTGCTCGGCGCGAACGACGTGGTCAACCCGGCCGCGAAGAACGATCCGAAGTCGCCGATTGCCGGCATGCCGATTCTCGAAGCGTTCAAGGCCAAGACCATCATCGTCAACAAGCGCTCGATGGCCAGCGGCTATGCCGGCCTGGACAACGAGCTGTTCTATCTGGACAAGACCATGATGGTTTTCGGCGACGCGAAGAAAGTCATCGAAGACATGGTCAAAGCGGTCGAGTAATCCTCCGCTGTTGCACCGAACGCCCCGACTTGTTGGGGCGTTTTTGTTTGCGCAAACAGTCGGACAATTTGCCGCGTTGTTGCAGATCCGGTAACGGTGTTTTACTTGAAACCCGCTGAATAGACGCCTCGTTTGCGACCTTGGTAGCGGGACAGGCGCCCGTCAAATTCACTAGACTGCGCATCCTGCTACTCGCTTCCCGAGATAATAATCCATGTACCGTGACCGTATTCGCCTGCCTTCGTTGTTGGATAAAGTGATGAGCGCCGCCGACGCCGCCGCTCTGATTGAGGACGGCATGACCGTCGGCATGAGCGGTTTCACCCGTGCCGGCGAAGCCAAAGCCGTTCCTCACGCACTGGCCGAGCGCGCCAAGGTCACGCCGCTGAAGATCAGCCTGATGACCGGCGCCAGCCTGGGCAACGACCTCGACAAGCAATTGACCGAAGCCGGCGTACTGTCGCGACGCATGCCATTCCAGGTCGACAGCACCTTGCGCAAGGCGATTAACGCCGGCCAGGTAATGTTCATCGACCAGCACCTGTCGGAAACCGTTGAGCAACTGCGCAACCAGCAACTGAAGCTGCCGGACATCGCGGTCATCGAAGCCGTCGCCATTACCGAGCAAGGCCACATCGTGCCGACCACGTCGGTGGGCAACTCGGCGAGCTTCGCGATCTTCGCCAAACAGGTAATCGTCGAGATCAACCTGGCGCACAACGCCAACCTCGAAGGTTTGCACGACATCTATATTCCGACTTATCGCCCGACGCGTACGCCGATCCCGCTGGTAAAAGTCGACGACCGCATTGGCAGCACGGCGATTCCGATTCCGCCGGAGAAGATTGTCGCCATCGTCATCACCCAGCAGCCGGATTCGCCGTCCACCGTGTCGTCGCCGGACGTCGACACCAATGCCATCGCCGATCACCTGATCACGTTCTTCAAGCAGGAAGTCGACGCCGGGCGCATGACCAACAAGCTCGGCCCGTTGCAGGCCGGGATCGGCAATATTGCCAACGCAGTGATGTGCGGCCTGATCGATTCACCGTTCGAAGACCTGACCATGTATTCCGAAGTGCTGCAGGATTCGACATTCGACCTGATCGATGCCGGCAAACTGAGCTTTGCTTCGGGCAGCTCGATCACTTTGTCGGAGCGCCGCAACAGCGACGTGTTCGGTAATCTGGAGAAGTACAAGGACAAACTGGTGTTGCGTCCGCAGGAGATCTCCAACCACCCGGAAGTGGTACGTCGCTTGGGCATCATCGGCATCAACACGGCGCTGGAGTTCGACATCTACGGCAACGTCAATTCCACCCACGTCTGCGGTACGCGGATGATGAACGGCATCGGTGGCTCGGGTGACTTCGCGCGCAACGCGCACCTGGCGGTGTTCGTGACCAAGTCGATCGCCAAGGGTGGCGCGATCTCCAGCGTGGTGCCGATGGTCAGCCACGTTGACCACACCGAGCACGACGTCGACATTCTAGTGACCGAAGTCGGTCTGGCCGACTTGCGTGGTCTGGCGCCACGGGAGCGCGCGCGGGTGATCATTGATAACTGTGTGCACCCGGACTTCCGTCAGGCGCTGAATGACTACTTCACGGCGGCCTGTGCAATCGGTGGTCACACCCCGCACATCCTGCGTGAAGCGCTGAGCTGGCACATGAATCTGGAAGAAACCGGCCGCATGCTCGCGGTGTAATTCACACAGATAAACTGCTGATGCAAACACAGTTTGCGTCAGCGGAATCTCGCAAGCTTTCAGAACGACAAAAACTGTACTGCTGTACTGGTCGTTTCCTACGGCATTTGCCTACCTTTTCGGACTAATCAAGCCAAAACGCACCACTTGAGTGCGGACAGGTACAGTTTGCCCAATTTTGACCCGTACACCCCGTATAAACAGTTAACTGGTCACTCACAATACAGTTGAACTGTATCTAGAGAGACTAGGCAAACGAGAGGATCATGGGCACCAGTCAAACCACTACCTGATCCCGCCACAAGCGGAAGGATGTCAACCATGGAACGTACACTCAGTTCCGAACTGTTCTTCGAAGACAAAGCTGCAAAAAACCAGGCTTCCATGCCTTTGCGCGTTCTCGCCAACCTGATGTTGTGGCAGCGCCGCATCTCCAGCCGCCATCAACTGGCTCGTCTGGATTCGCGTCTGCTGGCTGATGCCGGTATCAGCGAAGCACAACGCTACGAAGAGCTGAGCAAGCCGTTCTGGCGCTAAGTAGCGTCGCTGGCTCTGGTCGTTAGACCCACCGCCAGCAACCCGAATTGAACAAACAAAACCCGTCGTGGGAAACCACGACGGGTTTTGTCGTTTTGGCCTTTAAAAAGCCAAACCAGTACAGTTCACATAAATTTAAATTAGACCATAACAATTGTAGGAGCTGCCGAAGGCTGCGATCTTTTGATCTTGAAAATTCTAAGCAAAAGATCGCAGCCTCCGGCAGCTCCTACGGTTTTTCGTCTGGATGCTGGTTTGGCGTTCGAATGTAAGCCTAGTATCCACGCAGAACGTGGCGAATGATGCGCAACAGGCGTCTGACTCCTCAGATACCGAGCCACCTCTCAATACGGTTTATCCACAGGAGTTACCCTATGTCCCGTCTTCGTCTGCTCAGCGCTGCCGCCCTGCTGGCCGTGGCTGCCAACGCCAGCGCCACCAGTTTCATCGTCACCACCGATGCCGTGGTTGGCGCATTGAAGTCTTCCTCTGACGCTACTTCCGACGTTACCTCGTCCTTCCGTGACGACAAAATCGTTCTGGCTGCCCGTGATGACGCCGCCAGCTTCGTTGCCAGCGAAGGCGAGATTCGTGGCGTGAAGCTGGAAAGCGCACTGGACCATATCCGTCACCAGGCACCACAGCTGCAAGCGACTGATGCACAGCTGGCTCAGGCCATCCTGACGATCTAAAGGCTGCAAAGCATTGCGGGACACGCCAGGCGTGTCCCGATGTTTCGGCGCTGGCTCTGGCCCGGGCATTGCGCTAGCCTTTGGGTTCGCCAACAGTTACCGAGTCCAATGCGCTTTCTTCCAAATCTGCTGATCCCTTCCTTATTGTTCACCGCCTGCTGGGCGACGTCGGTCGATGCCTTTGATGCTTTCAATGCGTCGACACAAGGCACTGTCGTCAGCGGCTACGCCACCAGCATGGTGTCTTCAGCGCCTTTCGACCGTAAACTGTTGCTCGCCGCCCATGATGACGCGGCAGCATTTGTGGCCACGGAGGGTGAATGGCGAGGCGCCCGGCTGGAATCGGCGCTGCATTACCTGCGTACAACCCGGCCGAAACTTCATGTCAGCGACCTTGAACTGGCAGAGGCAATTCTCGTCCAATAGTTATCCCAGTCCCTGGTCATCTTTCCCTCCGGAGTCGTTCCATGCGTAGCCCGCTGATTGCTGCCGCCCTTGGCCTGTTTTTGTTGGCCGACGTGGCCCAGGCGCACACCCTGGTAGCCACCAGTAACATCATCGTTCGTGCCTCCCAGCGCACCATCGATTTCACTTCCGACACCACCACCTCGATTCGCGACTCGAAGATCATCCGCGAAGCCCACGACGACGCCGCCAGTTTCGTCGCCACCAACGGCGATATCCGTGGCGCGCATCTTGAAGCCGCACTCAACACCTTGCGCACGCGCGTGCCGGAAGCGCGCGACGCCAGTGATCAGGTACTCGCCGAAGCCATCCTCGCACTGTGAAGTCACTCGGCACCTGGCTGCTGGCCGGGGCGTTGTTGCTGCTTGGCAACAGCGCCCACGCCAGCCTGCAATTACGGCTCAAGACCGCCGGTCTGAGCCCCGCCCAACAACAGGCCAGTCAGGCGTTGATCGATGAGGCCATGCAGAAGCTGCCGCCGAGTTTTATCGAGCGGCTGGATCGGCGCATCGATGTCGGCTGGACCGACGACATGCCGGGCAATGCCTACGGTCAGGCCACGCTGGTCTCTGAACTCGATCTGAACCGCAAACTGCTCGCCGGTCTTACCGACGGCAGCGCCGCCAAAGAAAAAACCAATCGCCCCCACGGCACGGTTCGGCAAGAACTGCTGGCCACGGTGCTGCACGAAATCACCCACATTTATGACCGCGCGCGCTTGTGGCCGGACGCCGAGCGCACGCTGATCCAGCGCTGCACACGCCGCTTCAACAGCGCCGGGCTGATTGGCATCCCCGATGAATGCCGTGGCCAGAACGGCCGGCGCTTCACCCTCAGCGATGACCCGCGCCTGCTCGACCTCGCCGGTTGGCAGCAATACGTCGGTCGCCGGGGCGAGCGCGAGCAACACAACCGACAGATCGCCCGCAGCCCGGATTTGTACGAGATCTCCAGCCCGAAGGAGTTCGTCGCGGTCAACATGGAGTATTTCCTCCTCGACCCGAGCTACGCCTGCCGACGTCCGGCGCTGTATCGCTATTACCAGCAACACTTTGGCTGGGCGCCGACGGCCAAGGACACTTGCAGCAAGACCTTCGCGTTTTTGAACGCGGGCAACGACTTTGCCAAGCAACCCCTGGGACAAGTCGATCCGGAGCGGGTCTACGCCGTTGATTACCTGCTGGCCGAGGCCAATCAGAACTGGGTCAGCCGTTGGGGCCACAGCATGTTGCGTCTGGTGATCTGCGCGCCAGGGCGTCCGCGTGGCCCGGATTGCCGGCTCGATCTGGATCAGCATCTGGTGTTGTCGTATCGCGCGTTTGTCGGCGATGTGCAGTTGTCGAGTTGGGACGGACTGGTCGGCAAATACCCGTCGCGGCTATTCGTCCTGCCATTGGCTCAAGTCATCGACGAATACACCAAGACCGAACTGCGCAGCCTCGCCTCGGTGCCGCTGAACCTGTCACGCGATGAGATCGAAGGCGTGGTCGAGCACGCGGCAGAGATGCACTGGAGCTACGACGGCAACTACTTCTTCCTCTCCAACAACTGCGCGGTAGAAGGTCTGAAGCTGTTGCGCAGCGGCAGTGACAACAGCCAGTTCGTCGGACTGGACAGCATCATGCCCAACGGCTTGCTGGAAGTTATGAAGGGCCGTGGTCTGGCGGACACCAGCGTGTTGGATGATCCGAAAGAAGCGCTGCGCCTGGGTTATCGCTTCGACTCGTTCCGCGATCGCTATCAAGCAATGTTCGATGTATTGAAGAAGCAACTGCCGATCAAACAGACCACCGTCGAGGAATGGCTATCGCTGAAGGCCGAAGAACGCCGCGAGTGGTTCGAACGTGCGGATCTGCGCACCAGTGCGGCATTGCTGTTGCTGGAGCAGGCCAGTTACCGGCGCCAATTGCTGCTGGCACAGGACGAGGTCAAGCAACGCTACCTCGGCGCGCGCGAGCTGGAAAACGGCGGCATGGACAAGGCCAACGCGACCCTGCAGGAAATCCTCGCCAACAGTGGGTTCCTCAGTCGCCCGGCAGAGTTGCTCGATAGCCGTGGTTACGGTTTACCGCAACCGAGCGAATTCAAGCGACTGGAAGACGAGAGCAGCCAGCGGCAGAAGAAGTTGCTGGTGCTTTCCGGGGATCTGGACGCAGAAGTGCGTAAGTTGCTGGAGCCCAAGCGCGCTGCGGAGATTGCCGCGAGTGAGGAGAACGTGAAGCAGATTGGCGCGCATTTGCGCAAATTGCATAAGGCCTCGGGCGGCCTGGAACTCCCCTGAGACTGAGCCTGATTGCATACCTTGTGGCGAGGAGATTCATCCCCGTTGGGTCGCGAAGCGGCCCCAAAATCAGCGAACCCGGTCAATCAGATAAACCGCGTCCGCTGAACTGCGACTGCTGCGCAGCCGAACGGGGATAAATCCCCTCGCCACAGGTGATGTGTGTCAGATCAATAGAGGACACCATCCAGAATTTCGTAGACGATCCCGCTGCCCACCGCGATCAGCACGATATCGCCCCCGGCACGGCGCCACTCGTAACCCGGATACACCGGCAAACGACCCAACGCGCGATTGTCCAGACGCTCGCCGTAATACCCGTGCGGCAACGGTCGGCCTCGCTCCAGATGAATCCCCGGAGGCGGCGGCGCTCCGCGTACAAAGTAGCCATGATTGTCGCGAATGGTCTGGCGCACCGGGCCGAAGTCGTGCGGTGGCGGGCCGCCACGGTGATCGTTAGGCGGGCCACGGTGATCGTCGCGATGGTCATTACCATGATTGTTGTACTGGCCCTGCTGCGGGCCGCCGTGGTCGTGATCATCGCGCGGATCGGCGCTGGCCAGCAGCGGGGTCGCGCTGATCATCAACACACCCAGTCCGGCAATCAGACGTTTCGGCATTTTCATCGGGTCTTTCCTCACGGCACAAACAGCAAAAAGGGCCTCAGAACGATGTTCTGAAGCCCTCGGTCTTGCTCATTTAGTCTGTGCCGCGAGGCGCTAATTCCTCTGTATCAGGAACTTTACCTTCAGCTGACACGGGCCTTACGCACGCCTTCGGAGAGTGCCGAGCACAGGCTCAACACGCCGTCGATGGCCTGAGCTGGCGTCGTTGCATTGGCGATATGATCGATCAACGCCGAGCCCACCACCACACCGTCGGCCAGACGCGCGATGGCCGCTGCCTGCTCCGGCGTGCGGATGCCGAACCCGATGCTGATCGGCAGATCGGTATGACGACGCAGACGAGTGACCGCCTCTTCGACATGCTCCAGCGTTGCGGCGCCAGCACCGGTCACACCGGCCACCGACACGTAGTAAACGAAACCGGAACTGCCGTTGAGCACTTTCGGCAGGCGCGCATCGTCAGTGGTCGGCGTGGTCAGGCGAATGAAGTCCAGACCGGCAGCCTGCGCCGGGTCGCACAACTCAGAATTGTGCTCAGGCGGCATGTCGACCACGATCAGACCGTCAACGCCGGCCTCTTTCGCGTCAGCGATGAAGCGCTCAACGCCATACATGTGAATCGGGTTGAAGTAGCCCATCAGCACCAGCGGCGTGTCGCCGTTGCCTTCGCGGAACTCGCGAACCATTTGCAAGGTTTTCACCAAGTTCTGCTTGGCGCCCAAGGCACGAATGTTCGCCAGTTGAATCGCCGGGCCGTCGGCCATCGGGTCGGTGAACGGCATGCCCAATTCGATCACGTCGGCGCCGGCAACCGGCAAACCTCTGAGAATCGCCAGCGAGGTGTCGTAGTCCGGATCACCGGCGGTGACGAAGGTCACCAGCGCCGCGCGGTTCTGTTTTTTGAGGTCGGCAAAACGCGTTTGCAGGCGGCTCATCAGTGTTTCTCCTGCGTAGACTGTTCCATGTGATGCATGACGGTTTGCATGTCTTTGTCGCCACGGCCCGAGAGGTTGACCACCATCAGGTGATCCTTCGGCAGCTTCGGTGCGCGTTTGAACACTTCAGCCAGAGCGTGAGCGCTTTCCAGTGCAGGAATGATCCCTTCCAGGCGGCAGCATTTGTGGAACGCGTCCAGCGCTTCGTCGTCGGTCACCGAGGTGTACTGAACGCGGCCGATATCATGCAACCAGGCGTGTTCCGGGCCGATGCCTGGGTAGTCGAGGCCGGCGGAAATCGAGTGGGCGTCGATGATCTGGCCATCGTCGTCCTGCAGCAGGAAAGTACGGTTGCCGTGCAACACACCCGGAACGCCACCGTTCAGGCTCGCTGCGTGCTTACCGGTTTCGATTCCGTAACCGGCGGCTTCAACACCGATGATTTCAACGCTCTTGTCGTCGAGGAACGGGTGGAACAGGCCCATCGCGTTGGAACCGCCACCGATGCACGCCACCAGGCTGTCCGGCAGACGACCTTCCTGAGCCTGCAACTGATCGCGGGTTTCCTTGCCGATAACGGCCTGGAAGTCGCGAACCATCGCTGGATAAGGGTGCGGGCCGGCCACGGTGCCGATCAGGTAGAACGTGCTGTCGACGTTGGTCACCCAGTCACGCAGCGCTTCGTTCATCGCGTCTTTCAGGGTGCCGGTACCGGCAACCACCGGAATCACTTCAGCGCCCAGCAGCTTCATGCGGAAGACGTTGGCCTGCTGACGTTCGATGTCAGTGGTGCCCATGTAGATCACGCAATCCAGACCGAAACGTGCGGCGACGGTGGCAGTCGCCACGCCGTGCATGCCGGCGCCAGTCTCGGCGATGATGCGTTTCTTGCCCATACGCCGCGCCAGCAGGATCTGGCCGATGCAGTTGTTGATCTTGTGCGCGCCGGTGTGGTTCAGCTCTTCGCGCTTGAGGTAGATCTTCGCGCCGCCGCAGAATTCGGTCAGGCGTTCAGCGAAATACATCGGGCTCGGACGTCCGACATAGTCACGCTGGAAGTAGGCCAATTCTTCTTTGAATGCCGGATCTTCCTTGGCCGTTTCGTATTCGCGGGCCAGATCGAGGATCAACGGCATCAGGGTTTCAGCCACGTAGCGGCCACCGAACGAGCCGAACAGGCCATTATCGTCCGGGCCGTTACGCAGATTGGAAGTGTTCGAAGTCTGGGTCATGAGTCGCTCCAGGTGAATTCGGGTCAAAAGACAATGACGACCACTCTACCCCTGACGATCCAGGCTGAAAACCGATAAGATCGCCACAACCTGTCAGGAAAACTCACAGATATCATGAGCCACGACCTTCCCCCGCTGAACGCCTTGCGTGCGTTCGAAGCCACCGCCCGGCTGAACAGCGTCAGTCAGGCCGCCGAACAGCTGCACGTCACCCATGGTGCGGTCAGCCGGCAGCTCAAAGTGCTGGAAGAGCACCTCGGCGTCAGCCTTTTCGTCAAGGATGGGCGCGGCTTGAAACTCACAGATGCCGGCATGCGTTTGCGCGATGCCAGTGGCGAGGCGTTTGATCGGTTGCGCAGCGTTTGCGCAGAACTCACGCAAAGTACGGCGGATGCCCCGTTTGTCCTCGGTTGCTCCGGCAGCCTGCTGGCACGCTGGTTCATTCCGCGTTTGGGGCGATTGAATGCAGATCTGCCGGACTTGCGCCTGCATCTGTCGGCCGGAGAAGGCGATCTTGATCCTCGGCGACCGGGGCTGGATGCTTTACTACTGTTCGCCGAGCCGCCATGGCCAGCGGACATGCAGGTTTACGAATTGACTGCGGAGCGCATCGGCCCGGTCATAAGCCCACTGTTCAGCGGCTATCAACGCCTGCAAATCGCGCCAGCCTCAGCGCTGCTCAATGAGCCTTTATTGCATACCACTTCACGCCCCCAAGCCTGGCCAAGCTGGGCGCAGCAGAATGACCTCGATGCCAAAGCATTGAAGTTGGGACAAGGTTTCGAGCATTTGTATTATTTGCTTGAAGCAGCAGTCGCAGGCCTCGGCGTGGCAATCGCGCCAGAGCCGCTGGTGGCTGAAGATTTGAAGGCCGGTCGCCTGGTTGCGCCATGGGGTTTCTGTGAAACCCCGGCGCAACTGGCGTTGTGGCTACCCAAGCGCGCCGCAGACGGGCGCGCCCGGCAACTGGCGCAATGGCTCAAGAACGAGCTACGCCAGAGCAATCACTCGCCGCGTTTGAACAGCAGATAAGCCGCGAGCAGACCCAGTGCACCGACTGCCACACCGGCCGTCGTCCACGGATGTTCCTGCGCGTAATCACGGGTGGCGATGCCGGTTTCGCGGGTTTTGACTTTGACTTCTTCATAGGCATCGGTCAGCAGATGACGCGAATGTTTCAGCGCGCTTTCAGCATTGCTTTTCAGCGCCTTGAGGGTCTTGCGCGACTCGTCCGAAGCGTCGTCCTTCAGGCTTTCCAACGACTTGAGCAGACTCTCGATCTCGGCTTCCATGCTTTGCAACGAGGCTTTACGTAAAGAGGTGTTGGCCATGGTGGCTCTCCTGCATTGGTGATGAGTGGCGTGTGTTGGTTGGGACTTCAGCGGTTTGAGAAAGTGCAGAAAATCTGAACTTCGCCTGCGCAGCGTCACCGAAATCAACAGTGCAGATTCACTGCTAGTCTCAATTCCACACGCCAAGGAGATCGCCATGAGTGACCATCACACGTACAAGAAAGTCGAGCTGGTCGGTTCGTCGCCCAGCAGCATTGAAGACGCCATCAACAACGCGCTGGCCGAAGCCCACAAGAGCATCAAGCATCTTGAGTGGTTTGAAGTGGTCGACACCCGTGGCCACATCAAGGACGGCAAGGCCGCGCACTTTCAAGTGACGTTGAAAGTCGGTTTTCGCATTGCCAGTAGCTGAGTTTGGTCTACGCTTCTGAACTTGCGCGCTGGCCGAGTGCCATAGGAATGGCAAAGCGCTACAGGGTGGCTGCATCGGGTCAAACCCCGGTGCCCGCCTCTTTTAATCCGACCAGGGAGTGCGACCGATGAAGAAGTTCATGTTGGCAGTAGGTTTGTTGAGCCTTGCGGGTGGTGCGTTTGCTGCCGGCAAGCCATGTGAAGAGCTGAAAAGCGAGATTGCGGCGAAGCTGGATGCCAAGGGCGTTTCCGGGTATTCGCTGGAAATTGTCGACAAGGGCGCCAATGGCGGCAAAGTCGTCGGCACCTGCGAAAGTGGCTCCAAGGAAATCGTCTACAAGCGCGGTTGATCGCGCCTGAAATACAAAAGCCGACGTGAATGCGTCGGCTTTTTTGTGTCCGGGATTTGGGATTTTTGGTGGTTTTGAAATCAATCCCCCCTCACCCCAGCCCTCTCCCCCAAGGGGTAGAGGGGGAAAGGGAGCCGATCGGGGGTTGTTCAGACCGTGAGTTCGACTCGATTTTTCAGGTCGATGTATCTCGAACATTCAACCCGGTCAGTCCCCTCTCCCTCCGGGCGGTCCGACGTTTCGGGAGGGCTAGGGTGAGGGTGCCTTTCGGCTTTTCAGCCCTTCATGACTTGCGCGAGCAGTTCGTAGGAGTGCACGCGATCAGCGTGCTCATACAGATCACTGGTAAAAATCAGCTCATCGGCCTGTGTTTGCTCGACCAGCACCTCCAGCTTGGCGCGGATCTTCTGCGGGCTGCCAACCATCGCCAGACCGAGGAAATCGCCCACCGCCTCGCGCTCATGCGGCAGCCACAGGCCGTCCATGGTTTTCACCGGCGGACGCTGCACCAGACTTTGCCCGCGCATCAACGCCAGAATGCGCTGATACACCGAAGTCGCCAGGTAATCGGCTTGTTCATCAGTATCCGCTGCCACCAAAGGCACGCCGAGCATCACATACGGCTTGTCGAGCACCGCCGACGGCTTGAAGTGATTGCGGTAGACGCGGATCGCCTCGTGCATGAAGCGCGGGGCGAAATGCGAGGCGAAGGCGTACGGCAAGCCGCGCTCGCCGGCCAATTGCGCGCTGAACAGGCTGGAACCGAGCAACCAGATCGGCACATGGGTGCCGGTGCCCGGCATCGCGATCACCCGTTGATCCGGCGTGCGCGGGCCAAGGAAGCGTGCCAGTTCGGCAACGTCTTCGGGGAAATCATCGGCGCTGCCGGAACGTTCACGGCGCAGCGCCCGCGCGGTCATCTGATCGGAACCGGGGGCGCGACCCAAACCGAGATCGATGCGACCCGGATACAGGCTCTCAAGCGTGCCGAACTGCTCGGCAATCACCAGCGGCGCATGGTTGGGCAACATTACACCACCGGAACCGACACGGATCGTCGACGTGCCGCCGGCCAGATAACCGAGCAGCACCGACGTCGCCGAACTGGCGATACCGTCCATGTTGTGGTGTTCCGCCACCCAGAACCGCGTGTAGCCGAACTTCTCGACGTGCTGCGCCAGGTCCAGCGAATTGCGCAGCGACTGCGCCGGGCTGCCGTTTTCGCGCACCGGCACCAGATCGAGGGTGGAAAACTTTACGTCGGACAATTGCTTCATAAACCTGCGTCTCCGAGTGAGGAGGCAGGTTTTTCTTGCGAACGAAAACCTGCCAAATCCATAAGCGTGTTTTGTGCAATGAGGGCATATACCCGAGTTTCAATAGTGGCGGCGAAATTTCCTACTAAAAAAGTCAACGATTCAGTCCGGCTGAACTTTGTTCCGCCGTCTATCCTCAGAAGCCTTGCAAGCAAAAACCACGACGGTGCGGCGTTTCCGTGCCAGATCTTGAGGAGGCAGACATGGCTATCGTGAAGAAAGCATCCGCACATTGGGCAGGCGATCTGAAAACCGGCATCGGTTCGATCTCCACCGAAACCGGTGTCCTCAGAGAAGCACCCTACGGCTTCAAGGCCCGCTTCGAAGGCGGCAAGGGCACCAACCCGGAAGAACTGATCGGCGCGGCGCATGCCGGCTGTTTCTCCATGGCGTTTTCGATGATTCTGGGCGATGCGGGCCTGAAGGCTGACAGCATCGATACTCAGGCTGAAGTGACCCTCGATCAGGTAGAGGGCGGGTTCGCGATCACCGCGGTGAAGCTGATCCTCAAGGCGAAAATCCCGGGGGCGACGCAGGCGCAGTTCGAGGAGCTGAGCAACAAGGCCAAGGAAGGGTGCCCGGTGTCGAAAGTGCTGAATGCGCAGATTACGCTTGAGGCTTCGTTGGTCAGCTGATTTGTCGCTGGCTGCTCTGACGCCTTCGCGAGCAGGCTCGCTCCCACAGCGATTCGTGTGGCACACAGTTCCAATGTGGGAGCGAGCCTGCTCGCGAAGGCGATTTCGCAATCGACACAGGTCTGAAACCAAACATACAAGTTGTGAGCGAAGTCAGAACCCTCGCTGTAAAAATATGGTCGAATAAGTGACAGCAGCTTCAGCGCACGCCCGTGCGCGCTGCCTCAGGGAGCTTCACTCATGAAACGTATTGGCTTGGCGATCCTCTGCAGTGCACTGGCCACCTCGGTTATGGCGGCACCCAAAGACTGCGAAGAACTGAAAAAAGAAATCGAGATCAAGATCCAGGCCAACGCCGTGCCGTCCTACACGCTGGAAATCGTCAGCAAGGAAGAGGCCGACAAGCACGACGTGGCGATGGTAGTGGGCACCTGCGAATACGGCACTAAAGCGATCATCTATCAAAAGAACGACAGCTGAGCCATCTCAGTTGATGCAATTGTAGTCATGATCCTCGGCGACGATTTCACGCTTGCCGTTGTACAGCCGGGCACTCGGGGTGAACGCCAGCGAACGCCCTTCCAGCACATAACGCTGCCCCGCCTCGAAATGGTCGTAGCGAATGTACAGGTAGCACAGGCGCTCTACCGGCCCGGTCATCAGACTGCCGCCACCGCCAAACACCTCAAAATCGAAGCGCACCCGCAGCTCATGACTGCCGGGGGTGACCTGAAAGTAGCGCCCGTCATTCAGTCGTTGATTGTCGAGGCGCTCAGCCATCAGTAATTTGCCGCCGGGTGTCGGTGTCGCAAAGTCGACCCAGGCCATTTGCGGATCGACCGGGGGCAGCGGCGTCTGACAACCCGCTACAAGACTGGTGACGAGCAACAACAGCAACTTGCGCATGATGAATATCCACAGATCCGGATACTCAGCATAGCGCCGATCAAGTGCGCTGACAGCCTGCCGGCGTGCCCTGACCGACCACTTTGCGCTGCTCGTCATAAAGCTTGGCCCACGGTCGGAAACCGATACTGCCAGCCTGCAACTGATAACGCTGGCCGGCATTGAAGTCCTTGAATTTCACACTCAACTGGCAATCGCGCCACAGCGGCTCGGCATCGGGACCGATGTTGGTCGCCTCGACGGGAAATTGATAACGAACCTTCAGCTCATGGCTGCCGGGCTGCACTTCGAAGTAGCGTTTATCGGGGGTCACCTGGGTATCGACTTGCAGCGCTTGCAGCGCCGTGTCCTGTTGCCGGGCATCGAGATCGATCCAGGCTTGCGAAGGGTCAGGATCGGGGATTCCGAAATTGGCACAACCGGCCAGCGTCAGCAGGCCCCCTGTCAGCATCAACGTGCGCATAGCGGTGCTCCTTTAGGCGAGATAGTCTTGCGAGAAGACTCTCCGGGGAATTTCTTATTTTGATCAGGCCGTTTCCAAGCCTTGGGTTACTTGATCGCGTTTTTCGGGTTTTGTTTCCGGGTGTGATGTTTTTGTTGCTCAACGGTTGCGTCAGCGTGAGCTATTACAGCCAGTTGGCCAGCGGTCAGCTGCAATTGCTGCGCGCGCGTGAGCCGGTGGAAAAAGTCATCGCCGACCCACACCGCGATGCGAAATTGCGCGCGCACCTGGCTCAGTCACAAAAGGCCCGTGCGTTCGCCAGCGAGCAACTGCACTTGCCGGATAACCAGAGCTATCGCCTGTACGCCGACATTGGCCGGCCGTTCGTGGTGTGGAACGTGTTCGCCACCACGGAATTTTCCCTGACGCCGCAGAACCATTGCTTCCCGATTGCCGGTTGCGTGGCCTATCGGGGTTACTACAGCCAGAGCGCGGCGCGCGGTGAAGCGGCGATCCAGCGCTTGCAAGGCATGGACGTGTCGATTGGCGGTGTCGAAGCCTATTCGACGCTGGGCTGGTTCAACGACCCGATCCTCAACTCGATGCTGGGCTGGGGCGATGAACGCCTGGCCACGCTGATCTTTCACGAACTGGCGCATCAGCGTTTTTATGTGAAGGACGACACCGAATTCAACGAATCCTTTGCCACGTTTGTCGAGCAGGAAGGCACGCGGCAGTGGCGAGCATTTCGCGGGTTGCCGGCGGATACCGACTCGCGATTGCAGCAACGTGATCAGTTCATCGAATTGGTCCTCGCTACCCGATCACGTTTGGAAAAACTGTATGCGCAACCTTTGTCGGTTGAACAAATGCGTGAGCGCAAAGCGGCCGAGTTCGAGCAGTTTCGCCGGGATTTTCGGCTGATGAGGGACAGCCAGTGGGCCGGGGACAAGCGTTATGACGCTTGGGTAAATACGCCGTTGAACAATGCGCGGTTGTTGCCGTTTGGGCTGTATGACCAGTGGGTGCCGGCGTTTGCGGCGTTGTTCAAAAAGGTCGGGGGGGATTGGCTGAGGTTTTATGCTGAGGTTGAGCGGTTGGGTGGGTTGCCGGCGGCTGAGCGTAAGGCGGCGCTCAAGGCGTTGGCGGAATCCTGATTTCGTGTTGGCTGGGCTGGCCTCTTCGCGAGCAAGCCCGCTCCCACAGTGAAATACATTCCAAATGTGGGAGCGGGCTTGCTCGCGAAGGCAATCTGATCAGCGCTGCAAAAAAGCCTGATGCAACTCATCCAGTGTTTCAAAGTGATAAGCCGGCGCCTCGGCATTCAACTCTTCAAAACTGCCAAACCCATACCCCACCGCCGCCGCATCCAACCCGTTGCTGCGCGCTCCGATAAGGTCATGCTTGCGATCGCCGATCATCAGCGTGTTCGCCGGATCCAGCCCTTCTTCCTTGATCAGATGCGCAATCAACTCCACCTTGTTGGTCCGCGTGCCATCCAGTTCGCTGCCGTAAATCACTTTGAAGTGCCGGGCGAAATCAAAATGCCGGGCAATCTCGCGGGCAAATTCCCACGGCTTCGAAGTGGCGATATACAGCTGCCGACCTTGGCCACTCAAGGTTTCCAGCAACGGCGTAACGCCATCGAATACGCGGTTTTCATACAGGCCGGTAACCTTGAAACGCTCGCGATAAAAATTCACCGCCTGCCACGCTTTCGCCTCGTCAAATTCATAAAACTGCATGAACGCCTGCAACAGCGGCGGCCCAATGAAGTGTTCGAGTTTGCTCAGATCCGGCTCATCGATGCCGAGCTTGGCGAGGGCGAACTGGATGGAGCGGGTGATGCCCTCACGCGGGTCGGTGAGGGTGCCATCGAGGTCGAACAATACGGTTTGGTAATGCATGGGAATTCCTGGGCAGGCGCAAATTCGATTCAGAGTGTGTCGTAGCCTTCGGCCAGATGCAGATCCTTGAGCTTTACGTAATTGGCGGCGCTGTAGGTGAAGAAGGCTTTTTCCTTGTCGGAGAGCGGACGCACCTGCTTCACCGGGCTACCCACATAAAGGAAGCCACTTGCAAGGCGCTTGCCCGGCGGCACCAGACTGCCGGCGCCAATGATCACGTCATCTTCAACCACCGCGCCGTCCATGACGATGCTGCCCATGCCGATCAATACGCGGCTGCCGACGCTGCAGCCGTGCAGCATGACTTTGTGGGCGATGGTCACGTCATCGCCGATCAGCAGCGGGAAGCCGTCGGGGTTGAACGGGCCGGCGTGGGTGATGTGCAACACGCAGCCGTCCTGCACGCTGGTGCGCGCGCCGATGCGGATGCGGTGCATGTCGCCACGGATCACGGTCAGCGGCCAGACCGAGCTGTCTACGCCGATTTCGACGTCGCCGATCACCACCGCCGAGGCGTCGACAAACGCGCCTTTGCTCAGGCTGGGGGTGTGATTCTGGTACTTGCGAACGGACACGATAATTTCTCTCTCTGTCGCCGATAGCTGCGGTGAATGCCGATTGTAATTAAGATGGTTGCATGTTTCCCCAGCCAAGGTGCCAACCGTGAGCGTGAACAACCCTCTGCTGCAGTCCTATGACCTGCCACCGTTCTCCACGATCCGTGCCGAACATGTCCTGCCCGCCATCGAAACGATCCTGGCCGACAACCGCGCCGCCATTGCCGAAATCCTCAAGACTCAGGTGCAGAACCCGACCTGGGCCGGCCTGGTGCTGGCGATGGACGAACTCAATGATCGCCTCGGCGCTGCCTGGAGTCCGGTCAGCCACCTTAATGCCGTGTGCAACAGCGCCGAACTGCGTGAAGCCTACGAGTCGTGCCTGCCAGCCCTGAGCGCCTATTCCACCGAGATGGGCCAGAACCGCGAACTGTTCCAGGCTTATGAAGCACTGGCCAACAGCGCGCAAGCCGCCAGTTTCGACGTGGCGCAGAAGACTATTCTGGAACACGCCCTGCGTGACTTCCGTCTGTCGGGTATCGACCTGCCGGAAGCCGAACAGAAACGCTACGCCGAAGTGCAGAGCAAACTGTCCGAGCTGGGCAGCCGTTTCTCCAATCAATTGCTCGATGCCACTCAGGCGTGGACCAAGCACATCACCGACGGAACCGCCCTCGCCGGCCTGACCGATTCGGCCAAGGCGCAAATGGCTGCCGCCGCACAGGCCAAAGGCCTCGACGGCTGGCTGATCACCCTGGAATTCCCGAGCTACTACGCGGTGATGACCTACGCGCAGGATCGTGCGCTGCGTGAAGAAGTCTACGCCGCCTACTGCACCCGCGCCTCGGACCAAGGCCCGAACGCCGGCCAGAACGACAACGGCCCGGTGATGGAAGAGATCCTCGACCTGCGTCAGGAACTGGCCAAGCTGCTCGGTTTCACCAGCTTCTCCGAGCTGAGCCTGGCGACCAAAATGGCCGACTCCAGCGATCAGGTGCTGAGCTTCCTGCGCGATCTGGCCAAGCGCAGCAAGCCGTTCGCCGCGCAGGATCTGCAACAGCTGCGCGCCTACGCCGCCGAACAGGGCTGCGCCGATCTGCAAAGCTGGGACAGCGGTTTCTACGGCGAGAAGCTGCGTGAACAACGCTACAGCGTTGCTCAGGAAACCCTGCGCGCCTACTTCCCGATCGACAAAGTGCTGGGCGGTCTGTTTGCCATCGTTCAGCGCCTGTACGGCATCGAAATCGCCGAGCAGAAAGGCTTCGACACCTGGCACCCGGACGTGCGCCTGTTCGAAATCAAGGAAAACGGCCAGCACGTCGGCCGCTTCTTCTTCGACCTCTACGCCCGCGCCAACAAGCGTGGCGGTGCGTGGATGGACGGCGCCCGCGACCGTCGCCGTACGGTTGCTGGCGTGCTGCAAAGCCCGGTGGCCAATCTGGTGTGCAACTTCACCCCGGCCGACAGCGGCAAACCTGCGCTGCTGACCCATGATGAAGTGACCACGCTGTTCCACGAATTCGGCCATGGCCTGCATCACTTGCTGACCCGCGTTGATCACGCCGGTGTTTCCGGCATCAACGGCGTGGCGTGGGACGCGGTCGAGCTGCCGAGTCAGTTCATGGAAAACTGGTGCTGGGAGCCGGAAGGCCTCGCGCTGATTTCCGGTCACTACGAAAGCGGCGAGCCACTGCCACAGGACCTGCTGGAAAAAATGCTCGCGGCGAAGAACTTCCAGTCCGGCCTGATGATGGTCCGTCAGCTGGAATTCTCGCTGTTCGACTTCGAACTGCACGCCACCCACGGTGATGGCCGCAGTGTCGCGCAGGTGCTCGAAGGTGTGCGTGACGAGGTGTCGGTCATGCGTCCGCCGGCCTACAACCGCTTCCCGAACAGCTTCGCGCACATTTTCGCCGGCGGTTACGCGGCGGGTTACTACAGCTACAAGTGGGCTGAAGTGTTGTCGGCCGATGCTTTCTCGAAATTCGAAGAAGACGGCGTGCTCAACGCAGAAACCGGCCGGGCCTTCCGCGAAGCGATTCTGGCGCGCGGCGGTTCGCAGGCACCGATGGTGCTGTTCGTCGACTTCCGTGGTCGTGAGCCGTCAATTGACGCACTGTTGCGCCACAGCGGCCTGAGTGAGGACGCGGCAGCATGAGTGAGGGGCCTGTGATTACCAAAAAACGCTTTATCGCCGGGGCAGTCTGCCCGGCGTGCAGCGAGCCGGACAAGTTGATGATGTGGAACGAAGACCTCGTCCCGCATCGTGAGTGCGTGGCTTGCGGTTACTCCGACACGCTCAACGAGCAAGGGCTTTCGGTACCGAAAGAGCTGGGCACGCGGGTTAATACCAGCGCTATCAGCAAACCTGCGCCAGACAAGACCGTGCAAGCGGTGCAGTTCTTTCCGAATCCGAAGCTGAAGAAGAAGACTGAAGACTGAGCCGCGACATGACCTCCCACAGCGCAATGCCGTGGGAGGTAGTCTTCACTTCAGATTGACTGACTGAAACCAGCTCTTCATCGAGCAAGTAGCGAACGCGCTGGTGCTGCAATCACCATTGGCCAGCGCCGTGCGCAACTTGTCGGCATCAGCCTGCATCACGTAGCGCACGCTGTCGCGAAAGTGGCCGCTTTCACCAAAACCGCCCTGGGTCATTTCGCTCAAGGCATCCTCTTTGCTCCAGCCCTGCACCACCACCCGATACATCGCCGCCATCAGGCCGGTGCGGTCGGATCCGTGTTTGCAATGCATCAGCACCGGGCCATTGGCTTCGGCTGCCTGAATGGCGCGCAACGTCTTCAGTACATCGGCGTCGTCGACGTGGTTGGTGCGATACGGCAGCTGCACTTGATTGATGCCTGGCTCGGCCAGCCAGCTGCTGTCGGCTTCCGGCAGGAAGTTGATCACCGTGGCGACTTTGAGATTTTTCAGCAACGGGACTGCGCCGCCATCCGGCAACGCGCTGCGGTAGAGCGTTGGCGACATCTGGAACAGGTTGTATTGCACCTCGACCGGCTGAGCCCATTCAGTCGGGCGAACAGCCGTTGCCGACGCGGCGTGGGCCGGCATCCACGGCAACAGCACTACAAGCGATAAACACAAAGCAGAGAACAAACGCACTCGGGACATGCTGGGTGACCGTGTCGGGATTCATCGATGAAAGGAGCCACAGCTTCGATGTTCGGCGGTCAAAGCCCTGTGAGCCGTTTGTAAAAGAATCGTGAATCAGCGCTGTTTCATCGGGTTCAGCCAATAAAAACCACTCTTTTTTCCACTGAATCGGTTCACCCGGAAGCTTAGCCTGCTACCATTTGTCACACGATGTTGCAGACGCGTCCCCCTTTTCCGGGTCATCCCGGCCACGTCGCGACGAAAAAATCCTCGAGCCGTTCGCAGAAACGGCTACCCCTGATGCCTGATGAGGTGCACCCCATGTCTGATGAAAGTCGAGACAACCCGCGGCGTGAGTTTTTGCGCAAATCCCTGACCCTGATCCCGGTGGTCACCCTGGCCGGTACCGGTCTGGGCAGCAGCGTCCTGCAAGCCGCGCCTGAAGCAGCGCCGGCAGCACCCGCGCCGCAGCCGGTTCGAGCGAATGCCGGCGTTTATCAGCCCAGCTACTTCACCGCCGAAGAATGGGCGTTCATCAATGCCGCCGTCGCGCAATTGATCCCCAACGATGCTCAAGGCCCGGGCGCGCTCGAAGCCGGTGTGCCGGAATATATCGACCGGCAGATGAACACGCCGTACGCCGCGGGTGCCCTGTGGTACATGCAAGGCCCGTTCAACGCCGACGCTGCTCCTGAAATGGGCTGGCAGAGCAAACTGGTGCCCAAAGAGATCTATCGCCTCGGCATCGCTGCCACGGATCAGTGGGCAAAAACCCTCAACGGTAAAGTATTTGCTGAGCAAGACAGCGCTACCCGAGAAGATTTGCTCAAGCAACTCGAAGCTGGAAAACCGCAGTTCGAAGCGGTTCCGGCGAAGATTTTCTTCAATCTGCTGCTGCAAAACACCAAGGAAGGGTTCTTCTGCGACCCGATCCACGGCGGCAACAAAGGCATGGTCGGCTGGACCATGATCGGCTTCCCCGGCGCCCGCGCCGATTTCATGGATTGGGTGGAACGCAACGAGCAATACCCCTTCCCGGCAGTTTCGATTCGCGGCGAGAGGGCGTAAGCATGGCAACGGTAATGAAGAAGGTTGACGCCGTCATCATCGGTTTCGGCTGGACCGGCGCGATCATGGCCAAGGAACTCACCGAAGCAGGTTTGAACGTGCTGGCGCTGGAGCGCGGGCCGATGCAGGACACCTACCCCGACGGCAACTATCCACAGGTGATCGACGAACTCACCTACAGCGTGCGCAAAAAACTCTTTCAGGACATCTCCAAAGAGACCGTGACCATTCGCCACAGCGTCAACGACATCGCCCTGCCGAACCGCCAGTTGGGCGCGTTTCTGCCGGGCAATGGTGTCGGTGGTGCTGGCCTGCACTGGTCGGGCGTGCATTTTCGGGTCGACCCGATCGAGTTGCGCATGCGCAGCCACTATGAAGAGCGCTACGGCAAAAGCTTCATCCCCAAGGACATGACCATCCAGGATTTCGGCGTCAGCTATGAAGAGCTGGAGCCATTCTTCGATTTCGCCGAAAAAGTCTTCGGCACCTCGGGCCAGGCGTGGACGGTGAAAGGTCAACTGGTCGGTCAGGGCAAGGGTGGCAACCCGTACGCGCCGGATCGTTCCAACCCGTTCCCGCTGCAAGCGCAGAAGAACACCGTATCCGCACAGCTGTTCGGCAAAGCGGCTACAGAAGTCGGGTACAAACCCTACAACCTGCCGTCCGCGAATACGTCGGGGCCGTACACCAACCCTTACGGCGCACAGATGGGCCCGTGCAACTTCTGCGGTTTCTGCAGCGGTTATGTTTGCTACATGTACTCCAAGGCGTCGCCGAACGTGAACATTCTGCCGGCGCTGAAACCGCTGCCGAATTTCGAGTTGCGCGCCAACGCCCACGTGCTGCGGATCAACCTCGACAGCACCAAGAGCAAAGCCACCGGCGTCACCTATGTCGACGGCCAGGGTCGCGAGATCGAGCAACCGGCGGATCTGGTGATCCTCGGCGCCTTCCAGTTGCACAACGTGCGCCTGATGCTGCTCTCTGGGATCGGCAAGCCATACGACCCGAAGACTGGCGAAGGCGTGGTCGGGCGTAACTTCGCCTACCAGAACATGGCGACCATCAAGGCGTTCTTCGACAAGGACACCCACACCAACAACTTCATCGGCGCTGGCGGCAACGGCGTGGCGCTGGACGACTTCAACGCCGACAACTTCGACCACGGCCCGCACGGCTTCGTCGGCGGCTCGCCGATGTGGGTCAACCAGGCAGGCAGCCGGCCGATTGCCGGCACCTCGAACCCGCCGGGCACCCCGGCCTGGGGCAGTGCGTGGAAACGCGCGACCGCCGATTACTACACCCATCAGGTGTCGATGGACGCCCACGGCGCGCATCAGTCCTACCGTGGCAACTACCTCGACCTCGATCCGGTGTATCGCGATGCCTACGGCTTGCCGCTGCTGCGGATGACTTTCGACTGGCAGGAAAACGACATCAAGATGAACCGCTTCATGGTCGAGAAAATGGGCAAGGTCGCCGAAGCGATGGGGCCGAAAGCCATTGCGGTGATCGGCAAGCAAGTCGGCGATCACTTCAACACCGCGGCGTATCAGACCACCCACCTCAACGGCGGCGCGATCATGGGCACCGATCCGAAGACCAGCGCATTGAACCGCTACCTGCAGAGCTGGGACGTGCACAACGTCTTCGTCCCGGGCGCCTCGGCGTTCCCGCAGGGCCTGGGTTACAACCCGACCGGGCTGGTAGCGGCACTGACCTATTGGTCGGCGAAGGCGATCCGCGAGCAATACCTGAAAAACCCCGGCCCGCTGGTTCAGGCTTAAGGAGCGATGACCATGAAGAATTTCGTTATCGCGACGTTGGCGCTGCTCGGCAGCGCCTCAATTCATGCGGCTGAAATTGATCAAGCGTTGATCAAACAAGGCGAATACCTTGCCCGCGCCGGTGATTGCGTGGCTTGCCACACCGCCAAGGGCGGCAAGCCGTTCGCCGGTGGCCTACCGATGGAAACGCCGATCGGCACGATCTACTCGACCAACATCACCCCGGATAAAACCGGCGTCGGTGATTACAGCTTCGAGGACTTCGATCAAGCCGTGCGCCATGGCGTCGCCAAAAACGGCAGCACGTTGTACCCGGCGATGCCGTATCCGTCCTACGCCCGTGTCAGCGAAACCGACATGCAGGCGCTGTATGCGTACTTCATGCACGGCGTTGAACCGGTCGCGCAGGAGAACAAGGCCAGCGACATTCCGTGGCCGTTGAGCATGCGCTGGCCGCTGATGGGCTGGCGCTGGATGTTTGCGCCGAAGGTCGAGGACTACAAAGCAACAAGTACCGACCCGGTGATCGACCGTGGCGCCTATCTGGTTGAAGGCCTCGGCCACTGCGGCGCCTGTCACACACCGCGCGCCCTGACCATGCAGGAAAAATCCCTCAGTGCCGCAGATGGCAGCAACTTCCTCGCCGGCAGTGCACCGCTGGAAGGCTGGATCGCCAAGAGCCTGCGCGGCGATCACAAGGATGGCCTCGGCGGCTGGCGCGAAGAGCAACTGGTGCAGTTCCTCAAGACCGGGCGCAGCGATCGCAGTGCGGTGTTCGGCGGCATGAGCGATGTGGTCACTCACAGCATGCAATACATGACCGACGCCGACCTGACGGCAATCGCCCGCTACCTCAAGTCACTGCCGGCCAGTGATCCTGCCGATCAGCCGCATCAGTACGACGAGAAAGCGGCCAAGGCCTTGTGGAACGGTGACGACAGTCAACGCGGCGCGTCGGTGTACATCGACAACTGCGCGGCGTGCCACCGCACCGACGGCCACGGCTACACGCGAGTGTTCCCGGCGCTGGCGGGCAATCCGGTGCTGCAATCGGCAGACCCGACCTCGTTGATTCACATCGTGCTCAAAGGTGGGACTCTGCCAGCGACTCACACCGCACCGTCCACGTTCACCATGCCGGGTTTCGCCTGGCGCCTGTCGGATCAGGAAGTGGCGGATGTGGTGAGTTTTATTCGTGGCAGTTGGGGCAACAAGGGGGCGGCGGTCAGCGCTGACGACGTCAGTCGTTTGCGCACCAGCGACATGAAAAACACTTCGGCAGATGATCTCGGCCAAGTAACCAACAACAACTAATAAAAAGCCCTGCTCGCATTCATTCGGGCAGGGCTTTTATTTTTACATCGCAACTAATCCAGCATTTAACCCATCTTATGGGTTCATGATGTTTACGTAAGTCTTGGCCAGCGCGAGCAACTTGGCCTTATCATCTGCATCAATATCCCCATCACCATCGACATCTTTTTCATTACGTACATCAAAGGTTTTACCGGCGTCATAAGAAGAGGCGATGATAATCCGCGAATCCAGCAAGGACTCGGTCGGCACGCCGTTCTCTGCATCCCAACCCGACTCTTTCAACGCAAATTGCATGGACACCAGTACCTCATCCGGATCAACCGGAGTCGGCCCAAGCTTCTGCAGAAAGATGCCACGATGATTGAAGTTAGACATGATTAATTCCTTTTAAATATTGAATAGCAGAATGACAACAAAACCAATACTAACGACTTGGCGTTTTACACTGCCAGTTCAAAGATGTGTCTCCGGGTTGCAGTAACAGCATTGATCAAAGAAGATCCCGCATTTGCAAGGGTACTGTTGAATCATGTAAATCGCCGAACGGCACTAGCTGTTTCTTCGCACCAGCGATACTGTATGCGCATACAGCGATCAGGATGCCTGCGATGCACACGCCTTTGCCACCTCGCGGACGCGGCACCGCGACCAACCCGCACAACCGTTTCGCGCCGAATCGTTCGGTGGCCGAAGATGACGGCTGGTATCAGGAAGTGCCCGAGACGCAGAACACCGAGGTGATGATCGAAACCGCGAAAACCATCATTACCCGCAACACCTCGCCGGACCTGCCCTTCGACCGTTCGATCAACCCCTATCGCGGCTGCGAACATGGCTGCATCTATTGCTACGCGCGGCCGAGCCACGCCTATTGGGACATGTCGCCAGGGCTGGATTTCGAAACGAAGCTGATCGCCAAGACCAATGCTGCGCAGGTGCTGGAAGAACAGCTGAGCAAACGCGGCTATCAATGCGCACCGATCAATCTGGGTTCAAATACCGACCCGTATCAGCCGATCGAACGCGAACACAAGATCACCCGGCAAATCCTCGAGGTGCTGCTGCGCTATCGGCATCCAGTGACCATTGTCACCAAAGGCTCGCTGATCCTGCGCGATCTCGACCTGCTCACCGAACTGGCGCAGCAACGGCTGGTGGCGGTAATGATCAGCCTGACCACGCTGGACGACGAACTCAAACGCATCCTCGAACCGCGCGCGGCGGCGCCCAAGGCGCGCTTACGCGCGATTCGGGTGATGCGCGAAGCGGGGATTCCGGTCGGCGTACTGTGTTCGCCGATGATTCCGATGATCAACGACAGCGAAATCGAGAGCCTGCTCACCGAAGCCCACGCCGCCGGCGCACAAAGCGCTGCCTACATGATGCTGCGCCTGCCGCTGGAAGTGGCGCCGCTGTTTGAGGAATGGCTGGCGGCGCACTATCCGCAGCGCGCCGCGCACGTGCTGAGCCTGATCCGCCAGAGCCGTGGCGGCGAGCTCTATGACAGTCGTTTCGGCGCGCGCATGCGCGGCGAAGGGGTGTTTGCCGACCTGCTCGCGCAACGTTTTGCCAAAGCCATCAAGCGTCTGGGTTTGAATCACCGCGAAGGCTACAACCTTGATTGCAGCGCCTTCTGTCCGCCGGGTCGCCAGATGTCGTTGATTTAGCGACAATTGGCCTATGGTTGAGGGGTTGGAGTCCTTCCGCCGAAACCCGCAGTCACGTTTTTTGTGACCTGGAACACACGTTCTAGAGCGTTTGATTCAGTTTGAGTTAAGTTTCGGCGGCTACCTTGTTCATCGAGTGACTGACGGGTCGGGATGACCCGGATAGTTTTAAACAGCCACTGGCTTCATACCGGAATACCGGGGAAGACTCCCTGAATCCGCCTAAGAGGATGAATCATGAGTGACAAGGATAAACAGCCGTTGGCTGCGTCGGCGCAAACCCCTGAAGCGGAATCCGCCGATGCAGCGCTGCGCCAGATCGTAGACGGCTTTTTGCATTTTCATCATGAGATTTTTCCGCAGCAGGAAGAACTCTTCAAGAAACTCGCCACGGCCCAGGCGCCGAAAGCGATGTTCATCACCTGCGCTGATTCGCGCATCGTTCCCGAGCTGATTACGCACAGCTCGCCCGGCGATCTGTTCGTGACCCGTAACGTCGGCAACGTTGTCCCGCCTTACGGGCAGATGAACGGCGGCGTTTCCACCGCAATCGAATACGCGGTACTGGCGCTCGGCGTGCAGCACATCATCATCTGCGGCCACTCCGATTGCGGCGCCATGCGTGCAGTGCTCAACCCGGACAGCCTGGAAAAAATGCCGACGGTCAAAGCCTGGCTGCGCCACGCGGAAGTGGCAAAAACCATGGTGCATGAGAACTGTAACTGCGCCGACGAAAAAGAAAGCATGCCGATCCTCACCGAGGAAAACGTCATCGCCCAACTGCAGCACTTGCGTACCCATCCTTCGGTAGCCTCGCGCATGGCGAACGGTCATCTGTTCATCCATGGTTGGGTCTACGACATCGAAACCAGCGAAATCAAAGCTTACGACGCGGATCAGGGACGTTTCCTGCCGCTCGATGGTAGCCATCCGATTCCGGTGGCGACGCCGAAAGCGCGCTTCTAAATCTTCCTAAAAATCTGTGTGGTTTGACGCCGGCCGCTATTTCAGCGGTTCGGCGAAGCCATGCCTGAAGAAAACTTCGGGAGAATCGCCATGCGTGCGGCTCAATTGAAAGCGGTGTTGCCACGGGAGCTGCTTGCTTCAGTGGTTGTGTTTCTGGTCGCTCTGCCGCTGTGCATGGGCATTGCGATTGCGTCAGGGTTGCCGCCGGCCAAGGGCCTGATCACCGGGATCATCGGGGGTCTGGTGGTCGGTTGGCTGGCGGGTTCGCCGTTGCAGGTCAGTGGGCCGGCGGCGGGTCTGGCGGTGCTGGTGTTCGAGCTGGTGCGCCAGCACGGCATCGAGATGCTCGGGCCGATCCTGCTACTCGCCGGTTTCCTGCAACTGGTGGCCGGGCGCTTGAAGCTCGGTTGCTGGTTTCGGGTCACGGCGCCAGCGGTGGTCTACGGGATGCTGGCGGGGATCGGCGTGTTGATCGTGCTGTCGCAGGTGCATGTGATGCTGGATGCGTCGCCTAAACCTTCAGGGCTGGATAACCTCACGGCATTCCCGGCAGCAGTAGCGCAGGCCTTGCCGTCGTTCGGCTGGCAGGCGGGTCTGCTTGGGCTATCGACGATTGCGGTGATGTGGCTGTGGGAGAAGTTTCGCCCGCATTCGCTGCGCTTCGTTCCCGGTGCATTACTCGGTGTCGGGCTGGCGACCGGGGCGAGTCTGCTGCTGGCGTTGCAGGTGAAACGCGTCGAGGTGCCGGCGAATCTGGCGGAAGCTATTGATTGGCTGAAGCCTGCGGACTTGCTCAGTCTGGCTGACCCGACGCTGTTGATCGCGGCGTTCGCGGTGGCGTTTATCGCCAGCGCCGAAACCCTGTTGTCCGCCGCTGCGGTGGATCGCATGCACAACGGCGTACGGTCGGACTTCGACCGCGAACTGTCGGCGCAAGGTGTCGGCAACATGCTCTGCGGTCTGGTCGGCGCGCTGCCAATGACCGGGGTGATCGTGCGCAGTTCGGCCAACGTCCAGGCCGGTGCGACCACGCGTTACTCGACGATCTTTCATGGTCTGTGGTTGCTGGCGTTCGTGTTGTTGCTGTCGAGTGTGCTGCAAAGCATTCCGGTGGCGAGCCTGGCGGGCGTGCTGGTCTATACCGGGTTCAAACTGGTCGACCTGAAAGCCTTTCGCGGTCTGAGTCGTTATGGGCGGATGCCGATGTTCACCTATGCGGCGACAGCGCTGGCAATCATCTTCACTGACCTGCTGACCGGTGTATTGATCGGTTTCGGTCTGACGCTGTTGAAGCTGGCGTTCAAGGCTTCGCGCTTGAAGATCAGCCTGATCGATCTGCCGCAGGACGGTGAGATGGAGCTGCGTCTGGTCGGCGCGGCGACCTTCCTCAAGGTACCGGCGCTGACCCAGGTGCTGGGCAGTATTGCGGCGGGCACGACGGTGCATGTGCCGCTCAACAATCTGAGCTACATCGACCATTCGTGTCTGGAGTTGCTGGAAGAGTGGGGCCGGGCGAATGCGGCGAAGGGCTCGAAGCTGTTAATCGAGTCGCGTGGGTTGAAGCGCAGGCTTGAAGGACGGATTCGCACAACAACAGGCATCGGTGCAGCCGGCTAAATCTCCGATTGAACTCACCCCCTGTAGGAGCTGCCGCAGGCTGCGATCCTTTGATTTTGATTGTAAAAAAACAAGATCAAAAGATCGCAGCCTGCGGCAGCTCCTACATTGGATCGTGTGAACTCAGGCGGCAGGCTGGTCGAGTTCCAGGCCCACGCCCAGTCGGCGGCCCATGCACGGCCAGCGTTTCCACGCCGCGCCGGTGTCCGGGCTGCTGAGTTTTTCGCGGTAAATTTCTACCGACTCCAGCGCAAAACTCTCGTCGTTGAGCATCTCGTCGATCGCGTGATGCACCGCTTCGTCCAGTTGGTTGGCAAATTCCTCACCGATCAATTGGTGAGCAATCAAGTTGGCGACCGTCATGTCCAAGGGGATCAGTGGCTGGCCGAAATGCTTGATGTACAGGTCGTTGACCTCTTCGACAAAACGGTGCGCCAGATAGGCTTCGTCGAGCAGGCTGTCCAGGCCAACGTGCCCGGCCATGATGGCGGGAGGCTGGAGGAAATACTGCTCGGCGATTTTCAGCACCGGTTTGATCTGCGATTCGATTCCCGCTTCCCTGGCGACTTCATTGGCTGCGTCCAGCAGGTCAGGCACTTCATCGATATAGGCGGCGACAAAACGCGTCAGCACGCCTTGGGCGTCGGCTTCCGGCAATTGAATGGCCGGGTGTAAATGAGGCAGCTTGCTTTCCAGCTGACGAGTCAGCAGGCCGGTGTCTTTTTCGTGTTGTTGGGCTTTTTGGATCTGCTCGCGCAATGCGGCGGTGTTCATGAAAACTCCAGGAAACAAGGCAATGAAATAGGGAAGACATAACTTAGCTGGCTTACGAAAAATGCTAAGACGCATTTGTCATAATTATTTCATCCTTGATGCACCTGCGTTATATCGATTTGCCACCACTCGTCTGCATCCTTCTCCATTCGTGCCCTCGAATGCAAGCACCCGCTGTTTCAGATGATTTACGTCGACACATTGCAATTCTCAGTCGCTGTCTATACTCGCCAGTGAATGGAGTTAGCTGATGACGCCCGACTGCACCCGCAGCAAGGCCCGGCGATTCAAGTTCGTAGTCTGATGCAGCCGCTCCCTTGCCGCAGGCGAAAGCCGGCGGGATAACAAGAACGATAAGGGGAACCCGCAATGATGCGACATCCACACGTCTGGATGGGCCTCCTGTTGTGGTCGATTTTCAGTCCGGCACACGCCGCATGGACTGTGAATATGGCGCCTGGAGCGACTGAAATCAGTCACGCAGTATTCGACCTGCACATGACCATTTTCTGGATCTGTGTGGTGATCGGGATCATCGTCTTCGGCGCCATGTTCTGGTCGATGATGGTGCACCGCCGTTCTACCGGGCAGGTCGCCGCAAAATTCCACGAAAGCACCACCGTCGAGATTCTCTGGACCATCGTACCTTTCCTGATTCTGGTGGCGATGGCCGTGCCGGCGACCGCCACCCTGATCAGGATGTACGACACCAGTGAGCCGGATATCGATATCCAGATCACCGGTTATCAGTGGAAGTGGCACTACAAGTACCTGGGCCAGGACGTCGAGTTCTTCAGCAACCTGGCCACCCCCGCCGAGCAGATCCACAACAAGGAAACCAAGGGCGAGCATTACTTGCTCGAAGTCGACAAGCCGTTGGTGCTGCCGACCGGGGCCAAGGTGCGCTTTCTGGTGACCTCCGCCGACGTGATCCACTCATGGTGGGTGCCGGCCTTCGCGGTGAAACGTGATGCGATCCCGGGGTTCGTCAACGAAGCATGGACGCGCATCGACAAGCCCGGCATTTACCGTGGCCAGTGCGCCGAACTGTGCGGCAAGGATCATGGCTTCATGCCGATCGTGGTCGAGGTCAAGGGGAAGGCCGACTACGACAAGTGGCTCGCTGACCGTAAAGCCGAAGCCGCGCAACTCAAAGAGCTGACCAGCAAGGACTGGACGCTCGACGAACTCAAGGAACGCGGCGACAAGATCTATCACACCACCTGCGTGTCCTGTCACCAGGCGGAAGGTCAGGGCCTGCCGCCGATGTTCCCGGCGCTCAAGGGCTCGGAACTGATCATGAAAGGCAGCAAGGCCGATCACCTGCATCGCGTGGTCTTCGGCAAACCGGGCACCGCCATGGCGGCGTTCGGCAAGCAGCTCTCGGAAGTCGATATCGCAGCGGTCGTGACCTACGAACGTAACGCCTGGGGCAACAACAAGGGCGACATGGTCACGCCAAAAGAAGTGCTGGAGATGAAACAGGCGGGAGACAAATGAGCCGGCCTATCGCATCTACCCGCCACGGTTCGCGGCTCACTGCCGCGAGCCACCCCGCCTGTTCACGTAAAGGAGACCGGCCATGAGCGCTGTAATCGATGACCACGGTCATGCCGACCACGCCCACGGTCCCGCCAAAGGCCTGATGCGCTGGGTGCTGACCACCAACCACAAGGACATCGGCACCCTGTACCTGTGGTTTGCGTTCTGCATGTTCCTGCTCGGCGGTACGTTCGCGATGGTGATTCGCGCCGAACTGTTCCAGCCGGGGCTGCAAATCGTCGAGCCGGCGTTCTTCAACCAGATGACCACGATGCACGGTCTGGTGATGGTTTTCGGTGCAGTGATGCCGGCCTTCGTCGGCCTCGCCAACTGGATGATCCCGTTGATGATCGGCGCGCCGGACATGGCCCTGCCCCGGATGAACAACTTCAGCTTCTGGCTGTTGCCGGCGGCATTCCTGATTCTGGTGTCGACCCTGTTCATGCCCGGTGGCGGGCCGAACTTCGGTTGGACGTTCTATGCGCCGCTGTCGACGACGTACGCGCCGGAAAGCGTCACCTACTTCATCTTCGCCATCCACTTGATGGGGATCAGCTCGATCATGGGCGCGATCAACGTGATCGCGACCATCCTCAACCTGCGCGCCCCCGGCATGACGCTGATGAAAATGCCGCTGTTCGTCTGGACCTGGCTGATCACCGCATTCCTGCTGATCGCAGTGATGCCGGTGCTGGCCGGCTGCGTGACGATGATGTTGATGGACATCCACTTCGGCACCAGTTTCTTCAGTGCTGCCGGTGGCGGTGACCCGGTGTTGTTCCAGCATGTGTTCTGGTTCTTCGGCCATCCCGAGGTGTACATCATGATCCTGCCGGCCTTCGGCGCCGTCAGCTCGATCATCCCGACCTTCTCGCGCAAGCCGCTGTTCGGCTACACCTCGATGGTCTACGCGACGGCGAGCATCGCGTTCCTGTCGTTCATTGTCTGGGCGCACCACATGTTCGTGGTCGGCATTCCGCTCGTCGGCGAGCTGTTCTTCATGTACGCCACGCTGCTGATCGCGGTGCCGACCGGGGTGAAGGTGTTCAACTGGGCCAGCACCATGTGGCAAGGCTCACTGACCTTCGAGACGCCGATGCTGTTTGCCGTGGCGTTCGTGATCCTGTTCTCCATCGGCGGCTTCTCCGGGCTGATGCTGGCCATCGCCCCGGCGGACTTCCAGTACCAGGACACCTACTTCGTGGTCGCGCACTTCCATTACGTGCTGGTGCCGGGGGCGATCTTCGGGATCTTCGCCTCAACCTACTACTGGCTGCCGAAATGGACCGGCCACATGTACGACGAAACCCTCGGCAAACTGCACTTCTGGCTGTCGTTCGTCGGCATGAACCTGACCTTCTTCCCGATGCACTTCGTCGGTCTTGCGGGGATGCCGCGACGGATTCCGGACTACAACCTGCAGTTCGCCGACTTCAACATGGTCTCGTCGATTGGCGCGTTCATGTTTGGTGCGACGCAGATTTTCTTCCTGTTTATCGTCATCAAGACCATTCGCGGCGGCCCGCCAGCACCGGCAAAACCGTGGGATGGCGCGGAAGGCCTGGAGTGGAGCGTGCCGTCACCGGCGCCGTACCACACCTTCACTACACCGCCGGAAGTGAAATGAACACCCGGCCTTTTGTGAAATTGGTGCAGAGGCACAGATCCCCGGTGGATGCTCACAAATCTTCTTTGGATGCACATAGAGCCCCTGTGGAGGGTGGAAGCCATGGCTGACTCGGTATCGATGAAGAAACTGGTCACCCGCCTCCTAGGGGTGGTGCTGGCGATGTTTGTTTTCGGTTTTGCCCTGGTGCCGATCTACGACGTGATGTGCAAAGCCTTCGGCATCAACGGCAAGACCGCCGGACAGTACGAGGGTGAGCAAGTGGTCGACACGTCGCGCCAGGTGCGCGTGCAGTTTCTGTCGACCAACAACGTCGACATGCCATGGGATTTCTATCCCAAGCATGACGAACTGACCGCCAACCCCGGCGCAGTCAACGAGATGATCTTCATAGCGCGCAACCCCACCGACAAACCGATGAGTGCGCAAGCCGTGCCGAGCATCGCGCCGAGCAACGCCGCGGCGTATTTCCACAAGACCGAATGCTTTTGCTTTACCCAGCAGGTGCTGCAGCCCGGTCAGCAGATCGAGATGCCGGTGCGCTTCATTGTTGACCGCGACATGCCCAAGGATGTGAAGCACCTGACGCTGTCCTACACGCTGTTCGATATCACTGCCCGACATCCGCCGGTGGCTGTAAACACTGGCGGTTGAGCGTGCCCGATAAGGAGAACAATAAATGGCAACTCATGAGCATTATTACGTTCCGCCGCAAAGCAAATGGCCGATCATCGCGACCTTCGGCATGGCCATCACCGTGTACGGCCTCGCCACCTGGTTCAATGATCTGAAGGCGGCGCGCCCGGAATCCCACGGCCCGTACATCTTTTTCGTCGGTGGCCTGTTGCTGGCGTACATGCTGTTCGGCTGGTTCGGGGCGGTGATCAAGGAAAGCCGCGCGGGACTCTACAGCCCGCAACTGGACCGCTCGTTTCGCTGGGGCATGAGTTGGTTCATCTTCTCCGAGGTGATGTTCTTCGTCGCCTTCTTCGGCGCGCTGTTTTACGTGCGGCACATCTCCGGCCCGGCGCTCGGTGGCGAAGGGCCGAAAGGCATCGCGCACATGCTCTGGCCGAACTTCCAGTTCACCTGGCCGCTGCTGCACACGCCGGATCCGAAACTGTTCCCGCCGCCGAAAGAAGTCATCAGCCCGTGGGGCCTGCCGCTGATCAACACGATCCTGCTCGTCAGCTCCAGCGTGACCATCACCATCGCCCACCATGCGCTGAAAAAAGGCCATCGCGGCGCGCTGAAAATCTGGCTGGCGATCACCGTGTTGCTGGGCTGCTGCTTCCTGGCCTTGCAGGCTGAAGAGTACATGCACGCTTATCACGAACTGGGGCTGACCCTCGGTTCGGGCATCTACGGCGCGACGTTCTTCATGCTCACCGGTTTCCACGGCGCCCACGTGACCATCGGCACGATCATTCTGTTCGTGATGCTGATGCGCATCATGAAGGGCCATTTCGACGCCGAACACCAGTTCGGCTTCGAAGCAGCGAGCTGGTATTGGCACTTCGTTGACGTGGTGTGGATCGGCTTGTTCATCTTCGTTTATGTGCTTTAAAAACAGCTGCAAACCATAACAACAGCTGCAAGCTTCAAGTCAAAGCAGTAAGGCTTTTAACTTGTAGCTTGCCACTTGCAGCTAGGGTCTACCACGTCACGTGGGACACCAATTGGCCGCTGTAAAAGCCCCAGGCGATCAAGCCGACGGTGACAGCGGCCAATGCCACCCGAACACTCAAGGCGATGACCAGGCGATTGGAACTGCTGTCGTCCTTGACCAGGAAAAACAGGCCGCTGAACAGGCTGATCACCGTGGCAATCAGCATCAGGACGATCGCTGTTTTGAGCATGGGAGAACTCCGGGGGACAGGCGATGCAGTTGAGTATAGCGAGCGCAACGACTGACTTTGTGGCGCAGCCATGAAGCGTTTTCGTCCGGGCGTGATTCCGACCGTGGTGGTGGCGCTGTTGCTGCCGCTGCTGGTGTCTTTGGGCTTCTGGCAACTGAGCCGGGGCGCGGAGAAAACCGCCCTGCTCGCCAGTTACGCCGAACGCCGCGCCGCTGAACCGATGGCCAGCACCGAACTCCTTAATAGCGCCGATCCGGCTTATCGCCGTGTGCATCTGCACGGCCAGTTCGATGCCGCGCACAGTCTGTTGCTGGATAACCGCCAGCGTAACGGCAAGGTCGGCGTCGAGCTGCTGCAACCGTTTCAGGATCAACGCAGCGGCCTGTGGCTGCTGGTCAATCGCGGCTGGCTGCCGTGGCCGGATCGCCGCGTGCCGCCGCAATTCACCACGCCCACAGAGGCGTTGAATGTCGACGCCTGGGTCTACGTCGCCCCCGGCGCCACTTTCCAACTTCACGCCGATCCGGTCAGCAGCACCTGGCCGCAAACCATCACCGCCGTCGAACCCGCCAAGCTGTGGCAAACCCTCGACCGCGACGGCTTTGCCTACGAATTACGCGCCGAACCCGGCCCGGCCAGCTACGAGGCCGATTGGCCAGTGGTTGCCATGGGCCCGGAAAAACACCTCGGTTACGCCGTGCAGTGGTTCGCCATGGCCACCGCCCTGCTCGGCCTCTACGTCTATTTGGGCTTGCACAACGCAAAGGAGAAACACCATGGGAACGGCCATGAATCCACCCAGCATGTCTGAGGCGAAACCTGCCGCCAGCCGTCGGCGCGGACGCATTCAGTTGCTGCTGATCCTGCTCGGCGTGATCGGCCCGATGGTGCTCGCCACCGGCATGTACAAATTGCAGTTCTGGGTGCCGGAAGGTCGCAGCTATCACGGCGAACTGATCGGCAACGGCCAGACCCGCGCCGACCTCGGCGTGCAGGCCGATGAAGAGCGCTGGCAGATGCTGGTCACTGCGCCGAAGGATTGTGCGGTCGATTGCCAGCAACTGGTGTATCTGGCGCGGCAGATCCAGGTCGGTCTGGGCCGCGATGCCGGTCGCGCCAGTCATGCGCTCGCCGTCGCGCAACCGCTGAACGCCGATTACGCGGACAAGCTGACCCGCGAATATCCGCAACTGCAACGCTATCCGCTGGACGCCAGCGTTTTCAGCAAGGCCACCGGCGACAAAGCCACGCCGCAGCTGTGGATCATCGACCCGCACGGCAATCTCGTGCTGCGTTACGAGCCAAACGTGAAAGGCAAGGATCTGCTCAACGACCTGCGTCACCTGCTGAAACTGTCGAACATCGGATAAGGGCATCGTCATGGCCAAACCTGGATTTCGCCTCGCGCTGTTTGCCACCCTGCTGGCGCTGATTGTGGTGCTGCTCGGCGCTTATACGCGCCTGACCCACGCCGGCCTCGGTTGTCCGGACTGGCCGGGCTGCTACGGTTTTATCAGCGTGCCGAAAAGCGAAGCGCAACTGGCCCATGCCGAGCTGCATTACCCCGACTCGCCAGTGGTGGCGCACAAGGGCTGGAACGAGATGATCCATCGCTACTTCGCCGGCACCCTCGGCCTGCTCATTTCGATTCTGGCCGGGCGCGCGTGGGTTAATCGGCGTCATCCGGGGCAGCCGTTGAAGTTGCCGCTGTTTCTGCTGGCGGTAGTGTTTGCGCAAGCGGCGTTCGGCATGTGGACGGTGACGCTCAAGCTTTGGCCGCAGGTGGTCACCGGGCATTTGCTCGGCGGGTTTGCGACCTTGAGTCTGCTGTTCTTGCTGACGCTGCGATTGTCCGGCGTGCTGCCGGCGCTGACCGTGCCCAAGCGTTTGCAGTATTGGGCGACGGCGGGGTTGTTGTTGGTGATTGGCCAGATCGCGCTGGGTGGCTGGGTCAGTTCCAACTACGCAGCGGTGGCGTGCATCGACTTCCCGACCTGCCACGGGCAATGGCTGCCGCCGGCGGATTTCGCCAATGGGTTTCATCTGACTCAACACATCGGCCCGAATTATCTCGGCGGGCAACTGGATAGCGACGCGCGCACGGCGATTCACCTGACTCACCGTATCGGCGCGCTGCTGGTGACGTTGGTGTTGCTCGGCCTGGCGTGGCAATTGAAAGTGGTCGGCATGACGCGGCTGGCCGGCCTGGTGGTGATCGCCCTCGCCGCACAAATTACCCTCGGCATCAGCAACGTACTTTTTCATCTGCCACTGCCGGTGGCGGTCGCGCATAACGCTGGCGGTGCGGCGCTGTTACTCACGATGGTGCTGGTCAACTATCACGCGCGCACCAGTCTGGTCCGGGTCAAACAACCGGCGCTCGCACGCTGGCGCCTGAGCCCGCGCAAACACGTGGCCGCGCCCATCACAATAAAAGGAGAAACGCCGTGGCGATTCTGATTGGCGAACGCCCGCATCAGGCGATCTGGCGTGATTACCTGGAACTGACCAAACCGAAAGTCGTGGTGCTGATGCTGATCACTTCGCTGGTCGGCATGTTCCTCGCGACCCGCGCCGGGGTGCCATGGACGGTGCTGGTGTTCGGCAATCTGGGGATTGCGCTATGTGCCGGTGGCGCGGCGGCGGTCAATCATGTGGTCGATCGGCGCATTGATGCGGTGATGGCGCGCACCCACAAACGGCCGCTGGCCGAAGGACGGGTTTCGCCGGCGGCGGCGCTGACCTTTGCGCTGGTGTTGGCCTTGCTCGGTCAGGCCTTGTTGCTGACTTTCACCAATCCGCTGACGGCGTGGCTAACGCTCGCTTCGCTGCTCGGTTACGCGGTGATCTACACCGGTTTCCTCAAACGCGCGACGCCGCAGAACATCGTCATCGGTGGCCTCGCCGGCGCCGCCCCGCCGCTGCTCGGCTGGACCGCCGCCACCGGCCACGTCAGCGCAGAACCGTTGTTGCTGGTGCTGATCATCTTCGCCTGGACGCCGCCGCACTTCTGGGCACTGGCGATTCATCGCAAGGAGGAATACGCCAAGGCCGACATCCCGATGCTGCCGGTCACCCACGGCGAGCACTACACCAAAGTGCACATTCTGCTGTACACCTTCGCACTGCTGGCGGTGAGTCTGCTGCCGTACGTGATCCATATGAGCGGCGTGCTCTACCTGATTTGCGCCCTCGGTCTGGGCGCGAGGTTTCTGCAATGGGCCGTGGTGCTGTACCGTGGCACTCGGCCGCACGCGGCGATCAACACCTTCAAGTACTCTATTTATTACTTGTTCCTGCTGTTCATCGCCCTGCTCGTAGACCACTACTTACTGTTGAACCTATGACTCGAACCCAGAAAACCGTCTTCATCCTCGTCGCCGTGATCGCGCTGATCCTCGGCCTGACCGTCAACAAAGTGCTGAGCGGCAAGGGCCAGGGCGACCCCACTGCGCTGATCGACGCCGGCATTATTCTGCTGCCGCAGAGCCGCAATCTGCCGGACGTGACGATGACTGATCAGGACGGCAAACCGGTGGCGCTCAATGATCTGAAAGGTAAATGGAGCCTGTTGTTCTTCGGCTACACCTTCTGCCCGGACATCTGCCCGACCACATTGGCGCAGCTGCGGCAGATCAAGAGTGAATTGCCCAAGGACGCTGTGGACAAGTTGCAGATCGTGCTGGTCAGCGTTGACCCGAACCGCGATAACCCGAAACAGTTGAAGCAGTACCTGGGTTACTTTGATCCGCAGTTCATCGGCCTGACGCCAACCTCGATCGAGGAGCTGCAGAAGGTGGCGAACGCGGTGAGTATTCCGTTTATTCCCGCCGATACCAGCAAGCCGAATTACACCGTCGACCATAGCGGCAACCTTGCGGTGATCGGGCCGGATGGCACGCAGCGTGGGTTTATCCGTGCGCCTTTGAACAATGCCAAACTGGTCGCGCAACTGCCGGTCATGCTTAACCGCAAGTAATCGCCTAAAGGCAAAAGCCCCTCACCCTAGCCCTCTCCCAGAGGGACAGGGGACTGATTGGGGGATATTCAAGAGTTACGCCGACCTGAAAGTTATCCGCTGAATCCATAATCAACTCGGTCTGTCAGGTCGATGTATGACGCCAGACACCTCGGTCGGCCCCTAAAAGCCCCTCACCCTAGCCCTCTCCCAGAGGGACAGGGGACTGATTGGGGGATATTCAAGAGTTACGCCGACCTGAAAGTTATCCGCTGAATCCATAATCAACTCGGTCTGTCAGGTCGATGTATGACGCCAGACACCTCGGTCGGCCCCTAAAAGCCCCTCACCCTAGCCCTCTCCCAGAGGGACAGGGGACTGATTGGGGGATATTCAAGAGTTACGCCGACCTGAAAGTTATCCGCTGAATCCATAATCAACTCGGTCTGTCAGGTCGATGTATGACGCCAGACACCTCGGTCGGCCCCTAAAAGCCCCTCACCCTAGCCCTCTCCCAGAGGGAGAGGGGACTGATTGGGGGATATTCAAGAGTTACGCCGACCTGAAAGTTATCCGCTGAATCCATAATCAACTCGGTCTGTCAGGTCGATGTATGACGCCAGACAGCTCGGTCGGCCCCCTCTCCCTCCGGGAGAGGGCTGGGGTGAGGGGAAGCTTCACAGCAGGTTCAAAGCCAAACACCAGACATAAAAAAGGGGACGCTCGCGGCGTCCCCTTTTCGTTGCAACAATCTAAATCAGAACGCCGGCAATACCGCGCCTTTGTACTTCTCGGTGATGAATTTCTTCACTTCCGGGCTGTGCAGCGCAGCGGCCAGTTTCTGCATCGCGTCGCTGTCCTTGTTGTCCGGGCGGGACACGAGGATGTTCACGTACGGCGAGTCGTTGCCTTCAATTACCAGCGCGTCCTTGGACGGATCGAGCTTGGCTTCCAGCGCGTAGTTGGTGTTGATCAGCGCCAGATCAACCTGGGTCAGCACGCGCGGGATGGTCGCGGCTTCCAGTTCACGGATCTTCAGGTCTTTCGGGTTCTGCGCGATGTCTTTGACGGTCGACAGGATGTTGGTCGGATCCTTCAGGGTGATCACGCCAGCCTTGGCCAGCAGCAACAGCGCACGGCCGCCGTTGGTAGCGTCGTTCGGAATCACCACATTGGCGCCGCTTGGCAGATCATTGATGTTCTTCAGTTTGCTCGAGTAAGCGCCCAGCGGCTCCAGGTGCACACCGGTCACGGCGACAAGGTTGGTGCCCTTGGCCTTGTTGAACTCATCGAGGTACGGCTGGTGCTGGAAGAAGTTGGCGTCCAGGCGCTTTTCGGCGACCTGTACGTTCGGCTGAACGTAGTCGGTGAAGACCTTGACCTTCAGATCCACGCCTTCTTTGGCCAGTGCCGGCTTCACGAACTCGAGGATTTCTGCGTGCGGCACCGGAGTGGCGGCAACGGTGAGGGTTTCGGCGTGGGCCGAGAATGCTGCAACGGCAGCAATAGCAGCGATCAGTTTTTTCATTCAGCTAACTCCTTTTGAGGCGCCCGTCTGGCGCCTGCCAGCGAATGGCCGGCTCATGTCTTCTTACAAAACCGGTTTATTTGCGCGAGAAATGCACGACCAAACGGTCGCCCACCATTTGCAGCACTTGCACCAGAATCAACAGCAACACCACGGTGACGATCATCACGTCGGTCTGGAAACGCTGGTAGCCGAAGCGGATGGCCAGGTCGCCCAGACCACCGGCGCCGACCACACCGGCCATTGCCGTGTAGGACACCAGGGTAATCGCGGTCACCGTAATCGCTGCGAAGATGCCCGGACGAGCCTCTGGCAGCAAGGCGTTGACGATGATCTGCCGCGTGGTAGCGCCCATCGACTGGGTCGCTTCAATGATGCCGCGATCGACTTCACGCAGCGCGGTTTCCACCAGACGCGCGAAGAACGGCGTCGCGCCGACCACCAACGGCGGAATCGCACCGGCCACGCCCAGCGACGTGCCGGTGATCAGCACGGTGAACGGGATCATCACGATCAACAGAATAATGAACGGCAGCGAACGCAGGATGTTCACCGCCAACGACATGAACGCGTAGAGGCCACGGTTTTCCAGCAACTGACGCGGGCTGCAGAGGAACAGCAACACGCCCAGCGGCAGGCCCAGCAACACGGTGAACAGCAGCGACCCGCCGAGCATCAGCATGGTGTCGCCGGTGGCCAGCCAGATTTCGTACCAGTCGATATTGGTGAAGAAACTGATCAGGTCTTCCATTAGCGCAATACCTCCATGTGAACGTCAGCGGCGGTGAAGCGGGCGAAGGCCGCTTCCATGTCGCCACCGGTGACGGCGAGGGTCAATTGCCCGTACGGAATGTCTTTGATGCGGTCGATGCGACCGGCGAGGATGCTGTAGTCGACGCCGGTTTCGCGGGCGACGGTACCGAGCAACGGCGCGTAGGTCGCTTCGCCCTGGAAGGTCAGACGCACAATGCGGCCCGGCACGTGAGCGAAGTCATCACGCTGCTCGCTCTCGTCGACCTGCTCGCTTTCCTGGACGAAACGCTTGGTGGTCGGGTGCTTTGGATGCAGGAACACATCGGCCACCGAACCTTGCTCGACGATCACGCCAGCGTCCATTACGGCCACTTGATCGCAGACGCGACGGATTACATCCATCTCGTGGGTGATGAGGACGATGGTCAGCTTCAGTTCGCGGTTGATCTCGGCCAGCAGTTGCAGGACCGACGCGGTGGTCTGCGGGTCGAGGGCACTGGTGGCCTCGTCGCAGAGCAGAATCTTCGGCTTGGTCGCCAGGGCGCGGGCAATGCCGACGCGCTGCTTCTGGCCACCAGACAACTGCGCCGGATACTTCTTGGCGTGGTCGGACAGACCAACCCGCGCCAGCAACTCGGCTACACGCTTGTCGATGTCGCTGCTCGACAATTCACCCGCCAGGGTCAGCGGCAACGCCACGTTGTCGGCCACGGTCTTGGAGGCGAGCAGGTTGAAATGCTGGAAGATCATCCCGACTTGCTGGCGGAAACGGCGCAGGCCGTTGGCGTCCAGCGCGGTGACTTCTTCGCCGTCGACGATGATCTTGCCGCCGCTGGAGTTTTCCAGGCGATTGATCAGGCGCAGCAGGGTACTTTTGCCCGCGCCGGAATGGCCTATCAGGCCGAACACCTGCCCGTTCTCGATAGAGAGACTGGTCGGGTGCAGCGCGGGAATATCCTTACCGGCGACGCGGTAAGTCTTGTGGACGTTTTGAAACTCGATCACGTAGCGAACCTTGTGGGGCGCGTTAGAAAAGGATCAGCGGTTAGCCGGGCGCGCATTTTAGCCTGTCCGTATAGAGGTTCTTAGCATTTATTTCTCAATTAACCTTCGATTTGGCAATAACAAGATCAAAGGTCATAAAAAAGGAACGTCCAAAGCAGCCCATCAGTCACTAAGTAAGCGACTTGAAAACCCTGGGTGCCGTGCCCGGGAACCACTCAAGAGTCCCCGGCAAGCATCGGGGTCAACCGAGGAGTTTACGACTGATGAGCAAGAAGCCTACGTCCGACAAAAGCCAGATGGCCGGAACCGACACGCCGGATCGCGCCAACACCAACGCCAAACTCGATAGCCTCGAAAAATTCCGCTCCGATGCCACCGGCCAGGCCCTGCGCACTAATCAGGGGGTCAAGGTTGCCGACAACCAGAACACCCTCAAGGCCGGCCCGCGCGGGCCGTCGCTGCTTGAAGACTTCATCATGCGGGAAAAGATCACGCATTTTGACCATGAGCGGATTCCGGAGCGCATCGTCCACGCACGCGGCACTGGCGCCCATGGTTTCTTTCAGGCCTACGAGAACCATTCGACGCTGACCAAGGCCGGTTTCCTACAGGATCCGGCAAAAAAGACCCCGGTGTTCGTGCGCTTTTCCACGGTGCAGGGCCCGCGTGGTTCTGGCGATACCGTGCGCGACGTGCGTGGTTTCGCGGTGAAGTTCTTCACCGATGAAGGCAACTTCGACCTGGTCGGCAACAACATGCCGGTGTTTTTCATTCAGGACGCGATCAAGTTTCCCGATTTTGTCCACGCGGTGAAACCCGAGCCGCACAATGAAATTCCTACCGGCGGCTCGGCCCACGATACGTTCTGGGACTTTGTGTCCCTGGTGCCGGAATCGGCGCACATGGTCATCTGGGCGATGTCCGACCGGGCAATCCCGAAAAGCCTGCGCAGCATGCAGGGCTTTGGCATTCATACCTTTCGGCTGATCAATGCTGAGGGCAAATCACGCTTCGTCAAATTCCACTGGCGCCCTACCGCCGGTACTTGCTCGCTGGTGTGGGACGAGGCGCAGAAGCTCGCCGGTAAAGACACCGACTACCACCGTCGCGACCTCTGGGAAGCGATCGAGATGGGCGATTACCCGGAATGGGAACTCGGCGTACAGATCATCGAGGAGGAAAACGAGCACGACTTCGATTTCGACATCCTCGACCCGACCAAGTTGATCCCCGAAGAAATCGTGCCGATCACGCCGCTGGGCAAAATGACCCTGAACCGTAACCCGGACAACTTCTTTGCCGAGACCGAGCAGGTCGCGTTCTGCCCCGGCCACATCGTGCCGGGCATCGACTTCTCCAATGACCCGCTGCTGCAAGGTCGGCTGTTTTCCTACACCGATACGCAAATCAGCCGACTTGGCGGGCCGAACTTTCATGAGCTGCCGATCAACCGTCCGGTGGCGCCATTCCATAATGGCCAGCGCGATGCGCAGCACCGCACGGTGATCGACAAGGGTCGCGCCTCGTATGAGCCGAACTCGATTGATGGCGGCTGGCCGAAAGAAACCCCGCCGGCTGCGCAGGACGGGGGTTTCGAGAGTTATCCAGAGCGCATCGACGCCAACAAGATCCGCCAGCGCAGCGAGTCGTTCAGCGATCACTTCTCTCAAGCGACATTGTTCTTCAAGAGCATGAGCAAGCATGAGCAGGAACACATCATCTCTGCTTACAGCTTCGAACTGGGCAAGGTTGAGCGCGAGCACATTCGTGCGCGGGAAGTGAATGAGATTCTGGCCAACATCGATCTGGAACTGGCCAAGCGTGTGGCGGCTAATCTGGGTCTGCCGGCGCCGAGCAAAGGTACGGTGGATGTGCGCAAAGTATCTTTCGATCATTCGCCAGCATTGAGCCAGGCAAATCTTTTGCCGGAGAACATCAAGACGCGAAAAGTGGCGATTCTTGCCGCTAACGGCGTCGATGGCGCGGCGATTGATGCGATGAAGAAGGCGTTGGCGGCAGAAGGTGCGCATGCCAAGTTGCTGGGACCGACTTCGGCGCCGGTGAAAACTGCGGACGGCAAAATGTTGCCTGTCGATGCTTCGATGGAAGGCATGCCTTCGGTGATCTTTGATGCGGTGTTTGTGCCGGGTGGCGCGGCGTCGGTCAAGGCGTTGAGCGGCGACGGCGTGGCGTTGCACTACGTGCTGGAGGCTTACAAGCATTTGAAGGCGATTGCGTTGCAGGGCGAGGCGAAGCAGTTGCAGGACCTGCTGAAACTGGAAGCGGATGCTGGATTGCTGCAGGGCAAGGACGTGGCGGCGTTGACCAAACCGTTCTTTGCGGCGATCGGGCAGCACCGGGTTTGGGATCGCGAGCCTAAGGCGAAAGCCATTCCGGCTTAAAAAGCAAAAGATCGCAGCCTTCGGCAGCTCCTACAAGGTGTACCTGAATCCCATGTAGGAGCTGCCGCAGGCTGCGATCTTTTTTACGGTTTACGCGGACTCAACACCATCTGTGCCGGCACCGTACGCACGATTTGCTTGTCAATCTGCAGATCAAAATCCGGATTGAGTTTCTTCACCCGTTTGGTCAGCAACGTCGCCAGCCATGGGTAATCATTGGTCCGTGGCGCCTGAATCGTCACCCCACACTCATAATTCACCACATCAGCGGCGATCGCGTCCAGTTGACGGCGAAGTTTGCGGCTATCGGTGATGTTCAACGCAACCGTGGTGCTCTCGGCAGTCGGATCGATCACCTTGGCTTTCGGCTTGGCTTCGGCTGCCAGCAGCGCCGCTTCAGCCTTTTCCAGCTCAGCCTTGCGCGCTTCAGTAATGGCGCCGTTGACGCCACCGGTCAGCGCCGGCGCTTTGGGCATCAACGCGCGGGCACGGCTCAATGCGGTGGCGGCGGCATTCACATCACCCTTCTGCAGCACGATCTGGCTGCGACGCAAATACGCTTCGGCAAGCTGCCGCTGGTATTGCTCAAGGGATTGGTCGTTTGGGGTGTCTTTCTGCAAAGCAGCCAATTGGTCTTCGGCAGTGGCCAGTTCGCTACTGGCCAGGCTTTGCTCCAGCTGTGCGATGGCCGTAGCTCGCGCATCGGGGATTTGGGCCACCGGCGGCGTGCTTTGGCAGGCGCCCAGCAGCACTGAAAATGCGACAAGGAGCAGATAACGGGAGGCGAACGGCTTCATTCCTGCGACTCTCTATTTGCGCAAAAAGCGGCCAAGTCTACACCCCACGACGGGGCAGAACAAAACTCAACAGAAACAGTGCGGCCGCCGTCACAACGATTGACGGCCCGGCCGGGGTGTCCTTGAACCAGGACAGCGCCAGCCCGCCACACACGGCGAGCATGCCCAGCAGGCTCGCGCCCACCGCCATCTGCTCCGGTGAGCGGGCGTGACGCTGTGCCGCAGCTGCCGGGATGATCAGCAGCGAAGTAATCAGCAACACACCGACGATTTTCATCGCCACCGCGATAACCACCGCAATCAACAGCATGAGTGCCATGCGCAGGCCCGCGACCGGCAGGCCTTCAACCTTGGCCAGTTCTTCGTGCACAGTGATCGCCAGCAATGGCCGCCACAGCGTCACCAACAACACCAGCACCGCCGCGCTGCCGCCGAGGATCCACACCAGATCGGTCGGGCTGATCGCCAGCAGGTCACCGAACAGGTAGGCCATCAGGTCGATCCGCACTTCATGCATGAAGCTTAGTACCACCAGGCCGAGAGAGAGCGTGCTCGGTGCGAGAATTCCCAAAAGCGTGTCGGACGCCAGCGGTTGGCGCTGTTGCAGGGTCACCAAAAGCACCGCCAGCAGCAGGCAGCCTACGGTGACCGCGACCGTCGGGCTGACATCCAGCAAAAAGCCCAGCGCCACACCGAGCAACGCGGCGTGAGACAGGGTGTCGCCGAAATAAGCCATGCGCCGCCAGACCACAAACGAACCGAGCGGCCCGGCCACCAGTGCCAGCGCCAGACCTGCAAGCAGGGCATACAACAGAAAATCAGCCATGCTTGCAGTTGTCTCCGTGAACGTGAGGTTGGCCAATAACCGGCCCTTTGACCACCGAACCGTGCAGGTCGTGGGCGTGGTCGTGATGGTGGTGATAAACCGCCAGGCTCTGCGCGTTCTTGCCGAACAGCTCGACAAACGCCGGATCGCCGCTGACCTGCTCGGGATGCCCGGAGCAGCAGACGTGACGGTTGAGACAGACCACCTGATCGGTGGTGCTCATCACCAGATGCAAATCGTGGGACACCATCAACACGCCGCAACCATGGCGATCGCGCAAACGGGTGATCAGGCTGTACAGCTCGGCCTGGCCGGCGACGTCGACGCCTTGCACCGGCTCGTCGAGTACCAGCAATTCCGGCTCGCGCAGCAATGCCCGAGCGAGCAGTACGCGCTGCATTTCACCGCCGGAAACGCTTTGCACCGGGCTGTCGATGACGTGTTCGGCGCCAACTTCTTTCAATGCCGCCAACGCACGCGGACGATCAACGCCCGGTACCAGTCGCAGAAAGCGCAGCACCGAAAGCGGCAACGTTGGATCAACGTGGAGTTTTTGCGGCATGTAGCCGACGCGCAGTTTCGGCTTGCGCCAGACGCTGCCGCTGTCCGGCTTCAATAAACCCAGCACGGCGCGCACCAGCGTGGTCTTGCCGGCGCCGTTGGGGCCGATCAGGGTGACGATCTGGCCCGGCTCGACGCTCAGCTCGATGTTGTCCAGCACGGTCTGCCCGGCAAACGTGACGGCGACCTGCTCCAGACGGATCAGCGCATTGCTCATCAAGCCCCCTGGCAACCGGAGCACAGGCCGACGACTTCGACGGTCTGCGCTTCGACGATGAAACCAACGTCTTTGGCGCTGTTGATGATCGCGTCGCTGATCACTTTTTGCTCAAGTTCGATGGCAGCGTGGCAATCGCGGCAGATCAGGAACTGGCCCTGATGCGCGTGTTCCGGGTGCACGCAGCCGACGAAGGCGTTGAGCGAGGAGATGCGGTGCACCAGGCCGTTTTCCAGGAGGAAATCCAGCGCGCGGTACACGGTTGGCGGTGCAGCGCGACGACCATCCTGCTCGCTCAGCACCGCGAGAATGTCGTAGGCGCCCAGCGGCTTGTGGCTCTGCCACACCAGTTCCAGCACCCGGCGGCGCAACGCGGTCAGGCGCAAGCCTTTCTGGGCGCACAAGGTATCGGCCTCGGACAAAGCGCTGTGCACGCAATGAGAGTGGTCGTGGGGACGGCTGGCAATCGGTGTAATAGGCATGGGCGGCGACGAGTTTTGATAGAGACGTTATTATGTTACCCGTTCTCGCCTCCTTGAGTGGTCATCGTGTCCCGACTTTTTTCTGTTTTTGTGGCTTTTGTCGCCAGTTTCCTGCTGATCGGTTCGGCCCAGGCCGAGGTTAAAGTCCTCACCAGCATCAAACCGTTGCAGCTGATTGCAGCGGCCGTGCAGGACGGCGTGGCGATTCCCGAAGTGCTGCTGCCGCCAGGCGCCTCGCCGCACAATTACGCGCTGCGGCCATCCGACGTACGGAAGGTGCAGTCGGTGGATCTGCTCTACTGGATCGGCCCGGACATGGAAGGCTTTCTGCCGCGCGTGCTCAACGGTCGGACGCTGCCGAGCATCGCCGTGCAGGATCTGCCGGGGATGAAGCTGCGGCATTTTGCGGAGGACAGCCATTCCCACGCCGAAGAGGCCGACGAGCATGATCACGACCACCGCCCGGGCACGCTGGATGCGCATTTGTGGCTGTCGCCAGTCAACGCGCGGGTGATTGCCGACAAAATGGCGGCTGACCTCAGCGCTGCCGACCCGGCCAACGCCGAGCGCTATCAGAGCAACGCCAAGGCGTTTGATCAGCGTCTTGATGCACTGGATCAGCGTTTGAAGCAGCGACTGGCCAGTGTTGAAGGCAAGCCGTACTTCGTTTTTCACGAGGCGTTCGATTACTTTGAAGACGCTTATGGCCTGAAGCACACCGGGGTGTTCAGCGTGGCCGCTGAAGTGCAGCCGGGCGCGCAGCATGTCGCGGCGATGCGCAAGCGTTTGCAGGAAGTGGGCAAGACGTGTGTGTTCAGTGAACCGCCGTTGCGTCCGCGTCTGGCCGAGACTTTGGTGGCCGGGCTGCCGGTGAAACTGGCGGAACTGGATGCGTTGGGCGGGTACACCCCGGCAACGGCTCAGGGTTATGAGCAGGTGTTGGAGAAGTTGGGTAACGATCTGGCCGGGTGCCTGGAATCTCTGTAACCCCGGCATCGGCGTCGACCCATTCGCGAGCAAGCCCGCTCCCACATTGGATTTGTGAACGACACAGAACCAATGTGGGAGCGGGCTTGCTCGCGAAGCTTTTAAAGGGCGAAAGGTAGCGGTGTACTGACCTGCTGCCGCTGCGCCAACCGCTGTTCAAACTCCCGCGGATCGTGAATCAACACGTCCTGTCCGGCAAACTGCTCCGCCGCGATCAACCGCGACAACCAGAACCGCACACACGCCACGCGCAACATCGTTGGCCACAACTCAGCCTCCGCCGCCGTGAACGGCCGCAGCGCCGCATAGGCGCCGAGAAACGCGCGGGCGCGCGGCCCATCGATCAAACCATCCTCGTCCGAACACCAGTCGTTCAAGGCAATCGCCACGTCATACAGCATCGGCCCCGAGCAGGCGTTGTAGAAGTCGATCAGCCCGGTCAGGTGCGTGCCTTCGAACATCGCGTTATCGCGAAACAGGTCGGCATGGATGTTGGCCCGAGGCAGCGCGAGAATCTTCTCCTTGCGCTCGGTGATTTCGTCCAGCGCCTTTTGCAGCAAGGCACGCGGCTCATCGCTCAGGTGCGAAAGAAACTCCGTGCCCTCCTCCAGCATCCAGTCGAGGCCACGATCGGTCTTGCGTTTGATCATGCGCTCGCCTTGGGTCGCCAGATGCAGATGCGCCTGCAACTCGCCGACCTGCGCGCAATGCTGAGCATTGGCGACTTTGATGTGCTTGCCGGACAGGCGCGGTTGCAACAGCGCCGGTTTGCCTTTCAGTTCACGCAACGCCACGCCGTCAGTGGTGCGCAGTGCGTACGGCACGGGCAGATCGGCTTCGTGCAGCACGTCGAGCAGGTCGATGAAGAACGGCATCTCCTGCACCGGCCCGCGCTCGACCAGGGTCAGGACGAACTCGCCCTGCTCCAGGCTGATGAAGAAGTTGGTGTTTTCGCTGCCGGCGGCGATCCCCTGGAAATCAAGCAGGCGGCCAAGCCCGTAAGGGGCGAGAAAGGTTTCCAGCTCGGGCCGAGCCAGGGGAGTGAACACAGACATGGTTAAAAACTGCTCAGTTCAGGCGTCGCGGTCAGGCGACGCCGATTAAAAGTCGGGAATCTTACTTCCAGGTAAAGATTTCCCACGACGGAATCAGCATATCCGGCTGGTCGGAGCGAATGTAGTTCGCGTCCGTACCGTCGGCGCGCACCAGGAAATACGGTTTGCCACCCTTCGGCGTGACCTTGATCGCATAGACGAAGCCACTGCGACTGTATTCCTGGATGACCTTGTCGCCTTCCGTGTGCGTGTTGATGGTAACTTCCGGCTCGGAAGCCGGCGCATCATCCGCCGCCATCGCGGCCAACGGTGAGGCAGCAATCAGACCGACCAGCAGCAAGCGATTTAACGTACGCATGATAACCTTGTCCCTTTGTCGTCAACGGTCCCGCTATTCTAGCGCCGGACCCGCCGAAAAGGTTGATCCTGCTCATGAGCCAAGCCCCCCTCGTCCTGGTGGACGGTTCGTCTTACCTGTACCGCGCGTTTCACGCGCTGCCACCACTGACCACTTCCAAAGGCCTGCCGACCGGTGCGGTCAAAGGCGTGCTGAACATGCTCAAGAGTCTGCGCAAGCAGTACCCGGACAGCCCGTTCGCCGTGGTGTTCGACGCCAAGGGCGGGACATTTCGCGATGAGATGTACGCCGAATACAAAGCCAATCGCCCAAGCATGCCCGACGACATGCGCGTGCAGATCGAGCCGCTGCACCAGAGCGTGATCGCCCTCGGTTTCCCGCTGCTGTGCGTGGAAGGCGTCGAGGCCGACGACGTGATCGGCACCCTCGCCCGCAGCAGCGCGGCGGCGGATCGCCCGGTGGTCATCTCCACTGGCGACAAGGACATGGCGCAACTGGTCGACGGCCACATTACCTTGGTCAACACCATGTCCGGTAGCTCGATGGACGTGGAAGGCGTGAAGGAGAAATTCGGCGTCGCACCGGAGCAGATCATCGATTATCTGGCGCTGATGGGCGATTCTTCCGACAACATTCCAGGCGTTCCGGGCATCGGCCCGAAAACCGCGTCCGGCCTGCTGGTCGGGGTCAACGGCGGTTTGACCGAGCTGTACGCGAACCTCGACATCGTTCCGACCCTGCCCATTCGCGGGGCGAAAACCCTGCCGGCCAAGCTCGAAGAGCACAAGGAGATGGCATTCCTCTCCTATCAACTGGCGACCATCAAGATCGACGTGCCGCTGGACGTCGAACTCGATGATTTGCAGATGGGCGCGGAGGACCCGGCCAAGCTCTACGAGCTGTACTCGCTGCTGGAATTCAAAAGCTGGATCAACGATCTGGATCGCGACGCCAAACGTCTGGAGTTGAGTGCGGCCGCTGAGCCTGCGCCGGCCGGCGATCTGTTCAGCGCCCCAGATATCGAAACTCCCGCTGCTCCGACCGAAGCGGCGTACGAGACGATTCTCGATCAGGCGCGTTTTGATGTCTGGCTGGAAAAGTTGAATAACGCCAAGCTGTTCGCCTTCGACACCGAAACCACCGGCATCGACGCGCAGCAGGCGCAACTGGTCGGCCTGTCGTTCGCCGTGCAGGCCAACGAAGCCGCGTACATCCCGCTGACCCACTCCTACATCGGCGTGCCGGAACAGCTGGATCGCGATACCGTGCTGCGCGCACTCAAGCCGATTCTGGAAGACCCGAGCAAGCTCAAGGTCGGCCAGCACGCCAAGTTCGACATGAATATCCTCGCCAACTGCGCCATCGGCGGCGATCAGAGCCAAGGCATTACCGTGCGCGGTATCGCCTTCGACACGATGCTTGAGTCCTACGTGCTCAACTCCACCGCCACCCGCCACGACATGGACAGCCTCGCGCAGAAGTACCTGGATCACACCACCGTGAGCTTCCAGGACATCGCCGGCAAAGGCGCCAAGCAGCTGACCTTCGACCAGATCGCACTGGAACAGGCGGGGCCGTATGCCGCTGAAGACGCTGACATCACCCTGCGTCTGCACCAGACGCTGTTCGAAAAACTCAGCGCCATTCCGAGTCTGGCCAGCGTGTTGACCGACATCGAGATTCCACTTGTGCCCGTTCTCGCGCGCATCGAACGCCAAGGCGCGTTCGTTGACGCGGAGCTGCTCGGCATCCAGAGCATCGAGCTGGGCAACAAGATGGTTGCGCTGGAGCGCGAAGCGTTCGAGATCGCCGGGGAAGAATTCAACCTTGGTTCGCCGAAACAACTGGGTGTGATTCTCTACGAGAAACTCGGCCTGCCGGTGCTGAAGAAGACCGCCAAGGGTCAGCCGTCCACCGCTGAAGAAGTGTTGGCGAAACTCGCTGAAGACGATCACCGCTTGCCGAAGGTGCTGATGGAGCACCGCTCGATGAGCAAGCTGAAAAGCACTTACACCGATCGCCTGCCGGAGCAGATCAACCCGCGTACCGGGCGTATCCACACTTCGTATCATCAGGCCGTGGCGTCGACCGGGCGTTTGTCCTCCAGCGATCCGAACCTGCAGAACATTCCGGTGCGTACCGCCGAAGGTCGTCGTATCCGCCAGGCGTTCGTCGCGCCAAAGGGCTACAAACTGCTGGCAGCGGACTATTCGCAGATCGAGTTGCGGATCATGGCCCACCTGTCCAAGGACGAAGGCCTGATGAATGCCTTCCGCAACAATCTGGACGTGCACACCGCGACTGCAGCCGAAGTGTTCAAGGTCGAGCTCAATGAAGTGACTTCCGATCAGCGCCGTGGCGCCAAGGCGATCAACTTCGGCCTGATCTACGGCATGGGCGCACAGAAACTCGGCAAAGACATCGGCGTCGACACCAAGACCGCCAAGGCTTACATCGATACATACTTCGCCCGTTATCCAGGGGTGCGTGAGTACATGGATCGCACCCGCGCGCAGGCGGCGGATCAGGGTTATGTCGAGACGTTCTTCGGGCGTCGTTTGTACCTGCCGGAGATCAATTCGAACAAACCGCAGGAGCGCGCTGCCGCCGAGCGCACGGCGATCAACGCGCCGATGCAGGGCACGGCTGCCGACATCATCAAAAAAGCCATGGTCGCGGTGGATAACTGGCTGGCGACGTCCGGGCTGGACGCCAAAGTCATCCTGCAGGTGCACGATGAACTGGTGCTCGAGGTTCGCGAGGATCTGGTCGAGCAGGTCAGTGCCGAGATTCGCCTGCACATGAGCGAAGCGGCGAAACTGGATGTGCCGCTGCTGGTCGAAGTGGGTGTGGGCAACAATTGGGATGAGGCTCACTGAACCTTTTAAACACGGTTTGCCGCGACATGGCGTCGCGGCAGCACCGGTAAAACCTGCTTATTTCGAAAAGCGCTTGGGATTATTCCAAAGCTTTTTGAAAAAAATCTGAACTAATCTGGAAGGACACTACTCAGAGTTACTGAATGGCTGGTGAAGCCCTTCAATGCTCCTATGTTGTGTTAAGTGTTGGCAGATATCTGAACCCCGCCCTAGCGGTTCGGAACTTGAACCCCGGAATTTCTCCCTCCCCAATGAAATCCGGGGCTTTTTTTGCCCAAAATTTGTCTGTAGGGCGTTCATGCTGCGTTGAAAGCGCAGCTCAAATGCTCATTTAGGTTCCCTAAAGCCGAGCGCGACCCCGGCCGCTTTTCACTGCCCTTTCGCCTTGCCTGAACACACTACAAACAAATTTCCATATCCCGACTTACTCGGCTGCCGCCTCGGCGCCTTTGTCTGCCAGTTCCATCCAGCCGGCCAGTACAGTGTAGGCCTCTTCCAGGCCCATGCGTTTTGGCGCGGAGAAGAGCTGGATGGTGACCAAGTCGCCCCAACCCTTGCGGATTTCCGACTGCACTTTGAGCAGGGTGTTCTTGGCGGCGCCGTAGGTCAGTTTGTCGGCCTTGGTCAGCAGGATGTGCATCGGCATGCCGGCCGCAACGGCCCAGTCGAGCATCAGCAGGTCGAAATCGGTCATTGGATGACGGATGTCCATCATCAGAATCAAACCCTTCAAACTCTCGCGGCCACCGAGGTAAGCCTCAAGGTGACGCTGCCAGTGCATCTTCAGCGGGATCGGTACTTTTGCGTAACCGTAGCCCGGCAGGTCGACCAGACGACGATCTTCGTCTAGCTTGAAGAAGTTCAACAGCTGTGTGCGACCCGGGGTTTTCGAGGTTCGCGCCAGGCTGGCGTGAGTCAAAGTGTTCAGCGCGCTGGATTTGCCGGCGTTGGAACGGCCGGCAAACGCCACTTCGAAGCCTTCGTCGTCAGGGCATTGATCGACTTTGGCGGCACTGAGCATGAATGTGGACTGTTGGCACAGGCCGAGGATGGGATTCTTGAGTTGCATGGGATTTCCGATGTGGGCGGCGCCGGGATTGGGCGCGGAACGCGGTGTCGCTTCCGTTTCAGTGACGCCAGTATATAATGCCGCAGATTTTGTGTGTGCTTTGTCCCAGCGTAGGATGAAGTTCACGAGAGCGACAGACCTTGATTGCGCATTAGAACGCAGAACGCTCTCAACCCTGAAAAGGTCGTTTTATGACGAAATGGCTGCTGGCTGCCGGAGTCTTGATGCCGCTTTACAGCGCACAGGCTACACAGGATCCGGAAGCCGTGTACAACCGTGTTTGTGGTGCCTGTCATTCCGGCCAACTACCCATGGCGCCCGAAAGAGGCGTTCAGGAAGCTTGGACGCCGAGGTTGGCGAAAGGTATGGGGACGCTGGTGCAACACGTGACCCAGGGTTTCAAGGCGATGCCGCCGCGTGGTTTGTGCATGGACTGCAGTGCCGAGGATTACCAAGCCATCATCCTTTGGATGAGCGCGAGTAAGCCCGGTCCATAACTTAACCCTTAGCCGTAGTTGGATTAGCTGATGAACAAATTGATCGTGAGTCTGCTGTTGACCGTGGGAATTTCAGGCTTCGCCCATGCTGCCGGTGATGCCGCAGCAGGCCAGGCGAAAGCTGCCGTATGCGGAGCCTGCCATGGCCCGGACGGGAACAGCATGGCGCCAAACTTTCCGAAACTGGCCGGTCAAGGTGAACGCTACCTGACCAAGCAGTTGCACGACATCAAGTCGGGCAAGCGCACCGTGCTGGAAATGACTGGTCTGCTGACCAACCTGAGCGATCAGGATCTTTCCGACATCGCGGCGTACTTCGCCAGCCAACAAGGCAGTGTCGGCGCAGCCGATCCGAAAATCGTCGCTCGCGGTGAAGCGCTGTTCCGTGGCGGCAACCTCGCCAAAGGCCTGCCCGCCTGTACCGGCTGCCACTCGCCGAACGGCGCCGGCAACGCCGCTGCCGGCTTCCCGCATCTGGGTGGCCAACACGCTCAATACATCACCAAGCAACTGACCGATTTCCGCAAGGAAGAAGGCGGCCGCACCAACGACGGCGATACCATGACCATGCAGACCATTGCCAAGCGCCTGAGCGACGAAGACATCGCTGCGGTCTCCAGCTACATTCAGGGTCTGCACTAAGCGCGCCGGGTCGAGCGTTGGATGAAGGCTGAAGATCAAAAGATCGCAGCCTTCGGCAGCTTCCACAGGGGAGTTACGTAATCCAATGCAGGAGTGCAATGTTAACGCTCGATTAATCCGTCACAGCAAGTATAAAAAGGGTGGCTTTGGCCGCCCTTTTTTGTGGCCGCTGCCGTTACACTACAGAACTCATGCCCGCCAGGATCTGTCTGAAAACAGCTCGCGCGAGGCGACCAAAATTGTCCAGGAGTAAAGCATGCGTAATCTGATCATCAGCGCCGCTCTCGTCGCTGCCAGCCTGTTCGGCGTGACCGCTCAAGCCGCCGAAGCCCCTGCCGCCCCTTACGTGGAGCTGGCCAACCCGGTACCGGTTGCGGAACCTGGCAAGATCGAAGTGGTCGAGCTGTTCTGGTATGGCTGCCCGCATTGCTACGCCTTTGAGCCGGTGATCAACCCATGGGTCGAGAAGCTGCCATCGGACGTCAACTTCGTGCGTATTCCTGCCATGTTCGGCGGCCCGTGGGACGCTCACGGCCAAATGTTCCTGACCCTGGAAGCCATGGGTGTCGAGCACAAGGTGCATAACGCCGTGTTCAACGCCATCCAGAAAGAACACAAGAAACTGATCGAAAAGAACGAAATGGCTGACTTCCTGGCCACCCAAGGCGTGGACAAGGACAAGTTCCTCGCCACCTTCGACTCGTTCGCCATCAAAGGGCAGATCGTCAAGGCCCGTGAACTGGCCAAGAAGTATGAAATCACTGGCGTGCCAACCATGATCGTCAACGGCAAGTACCGCTTTGACATCGGCTCTGCCGGTGGTGCCGAAGAAGCATTGAAACTGGCTGACCAACTGGTCGCCAAAGAGCGAGCGGCAACCAAGGCTGCTGCCAACTAAGCGCCGCCACCGCCATGCGCCGCTGGAAGTCTGAACGCATCGTTGGTTTGCATGACCCGCAGGTCAACGAGCATCACCTGGCGTCCACGGGCTTGCCCGCGGACCAGCGTCTGCGCCTGCTCAGTTTTAACATTCAGGTCGGCATCAGCACCGAGCGCTATCGGCATTACCTGACCCGTAGCTGGCAGCATCTGCTGCCGCACAACGGCCGTTCAGGCAATCTGCAAAAGATCGGCGACCTGCTTGGCGACTTCGATCTGGTCGCCCTGCAGGAAGCCGATGGCGGCAGCCTGCGCTCAGGCTACGTCAATCAGGTCGAACACCTTGCCCAGCTCGGCGCCTTCCCTTACTGGTATCAACAACTCAATCGCAACCTCGGCCGACTGGCCCAGCACAGCAATGGCGTGCTCAGTCGCCTGAAACCATCGGCGATCGAGGATCACCCGTTGCCGGGACCGAAAGGTCGCGGCGCGATTCTGCTGCGTTTCGGCGAAGGCCCGGAAGCGCTGGTAGTGGTGATGATGCACCTGGCCCTTGGCGCACGAACCCGCAGCCTGCAACTGGCCTATATTCGTGAACTGATCGGTGGCTACAAACATCAGGTGTTGATGGGCGACATGAATACCCACGCCAGCGACCTGCTGCAACATTCTCCGTTACGCGATCTCGGACTGCTGGCCCCGCAGGTGGAAGCGACATTCCCCAGCTGGCGTCCTCAGCGTTGCCTTGATCATATTTTGCTCAGCCCGACCCTGACCCTGGAAAAGGTCGAAGTGCTGGCACAACCGATTTCCGATCACCTGCCGGTCGCGGTAGAGATTCGTCTGCCGGGTTCGCTCACGGCCGATGCATTGCCCGCGTTGAGTCCTGCCCCTCGCGGAACCCCTGAATGAGCGACGAAGCCCAGCGCTGGAAAGAAAAGTACCTCAAAAGCATCGAACAACAGGACAAACTCGAACGCCGCTGGGCCGCCAGGCTCGACTTGCTTCGGCGTGGCCTGGTGCGCAGCACGCTGGCGGCTGAGGGCACCGATAAGGTCGTTGATCAGTGCATGAAAGAGATGCGCGACGTGGTGCGCACCGACGACATGGACGCCGGCCTCGCTGCCCTCCTGCCACGCCTGGAAAAAGCCGTGCTCGATTCCGAGCAGCGCCGCGAAACCCGGATCGATCAGGTCAGCACCGCACTGACAGCATTGGTCACTCAATTGCAGTCGCTACCACTGCCGCGAGAAGTCGCGCAACCCCTGAAGAAATTCGCCAAACAACTGGATAGCCGCGTTGGCTCGGCGCGGGAAATGCCGCTGCTGCTGAGTGAACTCAGTGGTTTGCAGGGCAAGGCATTGACCCAGCTGGAAACGCCTGCCGAGCCGGGACGCCCGGGGTTGCTGCAACGTTTGTTCGGCGGTCGTGACAACGAGGAGACGCCCGCGCCAGCAGCCGACACGCACGCGCCGGCGCCGCTAGCGCCACAGGTACAAACGCCCGTCGCCTCGGAGCCAGAGCCAGCGGCAGTGCAAACCGCCCCCACCGTCGCTGCTGAGCCGCCGATTACCGCTCCTGCGGTCAAAGCACCCGCGCCCGTGATCGCAACACCGACGCCCTCGCCGCAGCCGCCGGCAGTGCCTGAAGTGTTTGCCTTCGTACCGCCCACTGTCGTCCCCGAAGCGGCGCATGCTCCGGTCGCAGCTGAACCGGTCAAGCCCGAACCCGAAGTCGTCATCACGCCCACGCCCGAGCACGCTTCGGCCACAATCGACGCCTTCAATCCCGATGAACTGATCCACCCCGGCGATCCGCACCCGCTGATCCTCGACAGCCTGCCGCTGCCCGAGCCGATCGCACAGGCTCTGGCAGCCATCGACCCGGAGCAATCCGAGCAAGACATCCTCTTCGCCCTGCCGGATTCTCCCGAGCCGTCCTACAGCTCCGTGGCCAAGCACATCGAAGAAACCCTGATCGGCCTGCTCGACGACCTGACCCTGCCCGAGCGCCACCGGCCGCAAGCCGAGGCGATGCGCGAACGCTTGCAACATGGCCTGAACTGGTACGAACTGATCCCGATCCTCGACGATCTCGCGACGTTGATGCTGGCGATCACTGACAGCGGCCAGCACGAATTCGAAGCTTACTTGCAGCAGCTCAACGAACGCCTCGAGGCGTTTCAGAGCAACCTGCAAGCCGCCAGCGAGGGCCATGCCGACAACAGCTCGGCAGCGCGAGCGATGGACACGCAGATCCGTGAGCAGGTCGACGGCCTGCAGACCAGCATGCAGGAAGCGGCGGATCTCGACGACCTCAAGCAAGTGCTGGAGAACCATCTCGAAGGCCTGCTCGGCACTATGGATCAACACCAGAAACAGCGCGATGCCCGCGAGCAGGAAGTCGCGACGCGGCTTAAAAGCCTGTCCGAACGCGTGGCGCACATGGAACAGGAAGCCCAGGGTTTCCGGGAACACCTTGAAGTGCAACGGCAGAAAGCCCTGATCGACCCGCTCACCGGCCTGCCCAACCGCGCCGCATGGAGCGAGCGTCTCGAACACGAGATCAAGCAGTGGCAGCAGCATGGTAATACTTTGAGCCTGGCCATGCTCGACCTTGATCACTTCAAGCGGATCAACGACAACTACGGTCACCTGGCCGGCGATAAAGTCCTGAAAATCATCGCCAGCGTGCTGCGCAAACGCCTGCGCGGCGCGGATTTCATTGCCCGTTTTGGTGGCGAAGAATTCGTCCTGCTGCTGCCCGCCACGCCGCCAGCAGTCGGCGCAAAGCTGCTGGAAACCCTGCGCGCGGCAATCGAAGCCTGCCCGTTCCACTTCAAGGGCGAGCGTGTGACGATCACCATTTCCATGGGCCTGGCGTCATTCAAGCCGGGAGAACACAGTGATCTGGTGCTGAAAAGAGCCGATCAGGCGCTGTACCGGGCGAAAAACGCCGGGCGCAACCGCGTCGAGCTGGGCTGAGCCAATTGTTCCATTTTGTTTAATTGCGCCCGCTGACCGTCGGGACGCAAGGCAGTACGTTACACTGTTGCATTACTGTCTTGCGTGTACTGCCTTCTGCCATGAAATTTTTTACTTTCCTTGCGTCGCTGCTCGTTCTGGCCGGTTGTGCCAGCGGCCCGCGTTACGATACCAGCCATCCTTCGGCCAATTACGACAGCCGCATCCAGTTCGTGATCGTGCATTACACCTCGGCGTCGCTGGAACGCTCGCTGCAACTGCTGACCCACGGCGAAGTCAGCAGCCACTATCTGATCGGCGACGACAAGGGCGGCACGGTCTACAAACTGATGGATGAAAACCAGCGCGCCTGGCACGCCGGCGAAAGCCAATGGCAGGGCCGCACCTGGCTCAATTCCAGTTCGATCGGCATCGAAATCGTCAATCCGGGTTTCAAGGACACACCGACCGGACGCCTGTGGTATCCGTACAGCGAGGCGCAGATTCAAGCGCTGATCGCCCTGCTCAAGGACATCAGCAAACGCAATAGCATCAGCCCGCGCCACATCATCGGTCACAGCGACATCGCGCCGCTGCGCAAGCTTGATCCGGGGCCGCTGTTTCCATGGAAACGCCTCGCCGCTGAAGGCCTTGGCCTGTGGCCCAACGAGCAAGCCGTGGCACGCCAACAGGCGCTATTGAGCAGCAGCGAATTACCGAGCATCAGCTGGTTCCAGGCGCAATTGGCGCACTTGGGCTACGACACACCGCAGACCGGTGAACTGGACGTCGCCACTCGCCATGTCCTTGCCGCGTTCCAGATGCATTTCCGTCCTGCACGTTTCGATGGCACGCCAGATGCGCAAACGGCCGCCCTATTGCTCGTACTGAATCAGACAAAATAATGACGCCCGCCCGACGGTCAGGGCGAAATTGCAATCAGCAGCTATAACTCATTGGTAATTCTTCGGATATTCCATGATGGTTGCTACCCGAGAGACGCTGCGTAGCTGGTTTTATCGCCCCTGGTTTTTGGCGATGATCGCGGCTGTCCTCAGTGCCAGCCTGCTGATCGCCGGCGCAATGTTCGTCGCGATGCACCAGGTCGAGCAGAACGAAAGCCAGGAAATGAACGCGCAGGGCGAACGCTTCCTCGCCCGTCTCGAACAATTATTCGGCCAGTTGCGCGAAAGTCTCGATGATCTGGAAGCACAACCGTTGCGCAGCTGTGACGACGAGATGATCGCCACCCTGCAGCAAGTCACCTTCAATTACCGCTTCGTCTATGAGGCGGCTTACAGCGATGGCACGCGAACCTGCTCAAATCGTCCGCGCCAGGAAGCTCTGCCAGTCGTCCGCCAGCCCGATATCAAAGGCCCGACCTACAGTTATTGGCTGAACACCACCACTGAACCCGATGAAAACCGCGCCGCGCTGATGCTCGGACGTGGCAATTTTCGCGTGGCCACTTCTCGCGGGCATCTGACCGACATGGTCGACCTCTCGCCCGGCAGCAGCCTGTTGGTCGTGCTGGATCACGGCACGCGCGCAATCCCGGTACTGGGTACAGAGCAAGCCTGGCCACCCACCGAACACTGGCCGCCGAAAAGCCGCGAGGCCCTGCAAGTCACGCAAACGCGCCTTGTCTACCGCATGCCCACCGACAACCCGGAATATCAATTGGTGCTGATCTCGCCGCGCACCGGCATGCACATTCCTGCCGTTTGGTGGTGGATGGTGCCCGCCTGCCTGTTGCTCGGCGCACTGGCGGGCTTTCTGGTGTTCCTGCTGGTGCGCCAACGCCAGTCACTCGACGCCGAATTGCACGGCGCGATCCGTCGTGGCGAGTTGCAGGTGCTCTATCAACCGATCTTCGACCTCGACAGTCGCAACTGCGTTGGCGCTGAAGCTCTGCTGCGCTGGCGCCGCCCGGACGGCACGCTGACCAGCCCTGACCTGTTCATTCCAATGGCGGAAAACACCGGGCAGATTCGCCAGATGACCGATTTCGTCCTCCAGCGTCTGCTCGAACAACTGGGCCAACTGCTGCGTGCCAACCCGCAACTGTATATCTCGGTGAACCTCGCCGCTTGCGACGTCATGGTGCCGCGCATCGGCCAGGTCATGGCACGGCTGCTGACGTTGCACCGGGTGGCGGCGCGGCAGATTGCTTTCGAAGTCACCGAACGCGGCCTGATCGATGTGGTGGTGGCGCGGGAGAATCTGCAAGCGTTGCGCGATGTCGGCCACCAAGTGCTGATCGACGACTTCGGTACCGGCTATTGCAGCCTCGCCTACCTGCAAACCCTGCCGGTGGATTGCCTGAAGATCGACAAGGCTTTCATCGACGCGCTCGGCCATGACGCGGCCAGCAGTGGCGTCGCCCCGCACATCATTCACATGGCGCAGGCGCTGGATCTGAAGGTGATTGCCGAAGGCATCGAGCTGGAGTCGCAAGCCGAATTGCTCAGCAGCGAAGGCGTCAAGTTCGGCCAAGGCTGGCTGTTCGCCCATGCCCTGAGCGCGGTGCAGTTCATTGAGCTGATCACCCGGGGCCGGCGCCTTGCCGCGCGACGCATGGACGACGAAGCTTAAACCGTCAGCGCCATATAGAACTGCGTGCCCTGCCCCGGCCGCGAATAAACGCCCATGCGCCCGCCGTGCAACTGCACAATTTCCTTGCACAGCGCCAGGCCGAGACCGGCGCCGCCCTTCTTGCGTCCAACCTGCACGAACGGCTCGAAAATGCGTCCCTGCTGGCCATAGGCAATGCCTTCGCCGTTGTCTTCGACACTGATGATCACCCGCTCGCCATGGCGCCGCGCCTGCAAACGAATCTGGCCGTCGCGGGCGGTATGGCGCAGGGCATTGTCGATCAGGTTGTCGAGCACCCGATCCAACTGCGCCTGATCGGCCTGCAAGCGCGGCAAAGGTCCCTGCACTTCGACAGTCAGCGCAATGCCTTTGCCCGCCGCAAAGTCGGCAAACCGCAATTGCGCCTGCTCCAGCAGATCCTCGATGGAGCACGGCGCCAGCGACAGTTTCTGCAAACCGTTCTGGTAGCGTGAGAAATTGAGCAGATCGTTGATCAACTGCATCAGGCGCTGCATTTCTTCATTCACGGTATCGAGCAGATCCGCCTCGCGTGAATCCGCCGGAAACTTCGCCCGCTCACGGAACAGGCCGAAGGCCATGTGCATGCCGGTGACCGGTGTGCGCAGTTCGTGGGAGGCGCGCAGAACGAACTCGCTACGGACCCGCTCGAACGCGCGCTGCTCGGTGACATCGTGCAGCACCATCACCGCACCGAGGATGTGCCCCTGCGTGTGGCTGACCGGCGTCAGGCTGTAGGTCAGCAGGCGTGATTCGCCATCGACCTCAATGCTCAAATCTTCCGGCGCTCGCTCAAGCGTGCCACCGCGCAAGACCAGTTGCAGCTGCGAATCCAGCTCCGGCCGTTGCAGCGCCGAGCCCAAACCTTGACCGAGGCGATCATCGTCCCAGCCCAATTGGCGTTGAGCGACCGGGTTGAGGTGCTCCAGCTGGCCCTGGCGGTCGATCATCAATAAACCGTCATCGATGCTGTCGAGCACCGCCTGCAAGCGCTGCTGGCCGGCCAGCAGTTCGTCGACGTTGGTCGCCTGATGCTCACGCAGCGCTTCGGCCATCAGCCCGAAGCGCTTGGTCAGCTGGTTCATTTCCATGGCCGAGGAAATCGGCAGAGTCACTTCGAAATTGCCTTGGCCGATGTTGTCCGCCGCCTGCGCGAGCGCCTCGATCGGCGCACCGAAACGCCGGGCGATGCCGTGAGCCGTGACGAAACCGATGATCAACACCGCCAGCCCGACCAGCCCGAGCAGGCCGGCAACCAACAACGCGCGGTCGCGGGCGTCATGCTGCACCGCATTGATGTTGTCCAGTGCATGCTTGTGTTCGGTGATCAGGCCGTTGCGTAAGGTGTTGAAGCGCTCCCTGAAGTCGGCGTCGCTGCTCAGTGCGCTGGCGGGGTCGCGGGACAGATCGAAGGCTTGCAGGAAACTCAGGTAATCAGCCTTGGCCTGGCTGAAACCGTATTGACGGCCGTCGCCCACCTGCTCTTGGGCGATGCCCTCGTCAAGCAACTGGAAGTAATGCTGTTTGGAGGCTTCAAACGCCACTGGGTCAGGCTTTTCCGCGAGCATGATGATCAGTTGATCACCGAGCGTCTGCCGCAGCTTTAGCCCCAGGTCGAGGGTGACGAAGTTATTGCGCACCAGCGCTTCCTGCGATCCGGCCATTTGCATCACGCTGACCAGCCCGAGCAACAACCCGAGCAAGGCCACCGTGATCAAGGCGGAAATACTCAGGAACAAGCGGGTCCGCAACTTCATCGCCAGTTTCATCGCCAGACACTCACAAGTTGTACTGCTTGCGCTTGCGATACAGCGTCGAGGCGTCGATTCCGAGGGTTTTTGCCGCTTGATCCAAGGTTCCGGCGGTGGCGAGGACCGCGCCGATATGAGCCTTTTCCAATTCATCGAGACTCAACGCAGCGCCAACGCGCGGCGCATTGTTGGCGGGTTGTTCGGCCATGCCGAGGTGGCTGATTTCCACCCGCTCCTGCGGGCAGATGATGCTCGCCCGCTCGACCACGTTGCGCAACTCACGAATGTTGCCCGGCCAACGGTAGCCGAGTAGCGCTTCACGGGCCTCATCACTGAAACCACGTGCCGGGCGTGCGTACTCTTTGACGAAGCGTGCGAGGAAGCGATCAGCGAGGGTGAGAATGTCCTCGGCACGTTCGCGCAACGGTGGCAGATGCAGGGTGATGACATTGAGGCGATAGAGCAGGTCTTCACGGAAGCGCCCGTCGCGGACCATGTCTTCCAGATTAAGGTTGGTCGCCGCCAGAATGCGCACATCGGCGCGACGGGTGACTGGATCCCCTACCCGCTCGTATTCCTTGTCCTGAATGAAACGCAGCAACTTCGGTTGCAACGTCAAGGGAAAATCGCCGATCTCGTCGAGAAACAGCGTGCCACCGTCAGCCTGATTGACTCGACCCAACGTACTTTCGCTAGCGCCGGTAAATGCCCCGCGACTGTGACCGAACAATTCACTTTCCATCAATTCGGCAGTCAGCGACGGGCAGTTGATAGTCACGCAAGATTTTTTCTCACGCTTGCTCCAGCCGTGAATCGCCCGGGCCAACTCGCCTTTACCGGTACCAGACTCACCGAGGATAAGGATGTTGGCATCGGTGCTCGCCACCTGGCGCGCAGTCTCCAGTACGACTTTCATGGCCGGGCTGTGGGAATCGAGACCGTCCTTCGGTTTGCGCATCTCGCCTTCGAGCGCTTCGAGACGCGCCGACAACTGGCGCACCTCGAGTTGCTTGGCGGTCGCCAGACGCAATTGATCGGGACTGCACGGTTTCACCAGATAATCAGCAGCGCCCGCCTGAATTGCATCTACCGCAGTATCGACTGCCGAGTGAGCGGTGACGATCACCACGCGCATCCACGGCGCCTGCACGCGCATTTGCGCCAGCACGTCGAGACCGTTGTCTTCGCCCAGACGCAAATCAAGGAAGCACAGGTCGAAAACCTGGCGTTGCAGCAAAGCGTCGGCCTGGGCCGCGCTGTTGGCAGTGGCGACCGTATAGCCTTCGTCTTCGAGGCAATAACGGAAGGTACGCAGGATGGCGGATTCATCGTCCACCAGCAGAATGCGGCCTTGATGCTCAGTGGCAGATTCCATTTTTCCTACGCTCCATAGTGATTGGTCTTGGGTTAGTCCCGGAAAAATCGGGCAAGTTGCATGGTTGATTCTGAACGATGCCAGCCATAGGAGGGTAGCTCTCTCCTGCCATTACGGCCAATACGTTGATTTTGTTGGTTTTTTAAACAATCACCGGTTTTCAGGGCGTTGCCTGCGTCCTTTTCTGACATCTGCGACCGGCTCGCAATTCCATAAGAATGAATTCTCCTACGAAATAATCGTGCATTGCGCACGATCGCAGATGACCCATCGTGCAGGATGCGTCGCTATTCATTTTTTACATCTATGTAAGACGTTGATTTTATTGAATATTTTTCAATTAAAAAACTGGCACGCACGCTGCAATACTTCATTCAGCCCGGGCAGATCAGAACTGCCCCAACCGAATAAGAGTGAGGAACCCAGGATGACTCGCCAACGCGCCGCCCAAGTACGCATCTCGCCACTGCACATCCAGCAAGGTCTGTTTGGCGTACTTGCGCTGCTTATCACCCTGATTGCTTGCCAGCAATACCTGCGCTGGGAAAACAGCCAGCAGCCAGAGGCACCGCTGATCTCGATGCAGCACAGCACCCAGAGTCATTTCAGCGCTGTCAGCAGCACCCAGGACGAAAACGCGGCGATGCACATGATGGCGGTCGATCAGGCGCAGCCACTGGATCAAATGCCACGTGAAGAGCGTTGGGTTTTCTGACTGATTGAAAAATGAATTCAGGCGCGATGCGCCGGAACACGTAACACCCCCAAATAGAGAAGTAAGGAGAATCACCATGTTGAGCTGGGCAATTACATTCTTGATCATTGCCATCATCGCCGCAGTACTGGGCTTCGGTGGTATCGCGGGCACCGCCACGGGTATCGCCAAGATTCTCTTTGTCGTGTTCCTGGTGATGTTCATCGCTTCCTTCTTCTTTGGCCGTCGCGGCCGAGGTTAACGATGACTGTTTTAAAGACACTGGCAGCCGCCCTGCTTCTGGGCGGTAGTGCCATGACGATGGCGGCCAACGATGGCCAGGCGCGGGTCAACGAACTGTTGAGTTCCGACCCGCAATATCGGCAAACCTGGGAAGGCGTGGTGAAGAAGGAAGAACGCTTGCCGGAATGGGTGATGAACCTGTCCGGCACGCCGGACCAGCAGATGAATGCCGTGACTGAAGATGGCGACAAGTATCTGGTCGGCCCGCTCTGCGAATCCGCAGACAAGTGCCTGAATCACCGCTTGATCGTCGCGTTCAGTTTCGACAAAAAAGATGCCTACGCCATGCTCGTCGATGTGCCAGAGGGACTGCCGGCCGATAAGTCGCCAACGCGACATGCGACCTACCGCTTCCTCGGCAAACCCGATCAGGGCATGCAGGATCTGTTGATGGAAACGCTGAAAAAAGATCCGCAGTGGTACTGATTTGAACATGAAGGCAGCAGCCCTGCTGCTTTCCATTGCGCCCACACGAGGAGGGCCGGCGCATGACCAAGGGGCCGGGACGTTCTGACTGTTACAGGGTCGGAGTGACCTACGGGGACATGGAGTGCCTGCGCAAGGGCCGGGTCAGGGTAAGTAAAAGCTGCGCCGCAGGTTCGCCGGCCCACAGTGGTTCGACGGACTTGCGCTGAGCTTTCAATCTATCAAAACGTTGATCCAGAGCGTCCAGCCCTTCCCTTTTATCGTCGACACTGCGCGCGAAAACATTACGCGGTGTTTCATGGCGACCGTATATCGAGAAAAAAACCTTTTAAACAGTGGGACTTCTAGTCTTCTCGCGTAGGCTTTTTCCTAAAATTCTCGACGAATTTTCTCGTTCAAAAAATAATCAATCTACGCTGTGATGGCCGGTTCACGGCACTTATGCCGGCCGAAATGTCACAATCGAACCGGTTGGGACGCCAGTTTCATTTAAAAAAGCTCATGCCGATTCGGCATAGGGTAGGCGTTTACGGCATTAGACGGCGCAACCTTGCATCGGAATAGTTGCGCCTTTTTTCGCCTGCCGAAGAGCCGTAAACACGCGCTTCGGGGCACCTTATACGGAGGCAGATGCACAGACTTTTCCGCTAAAAAGCGTTCCAGTTCCTGCATGTGCCTGAGTCAAACGCAAGTAAGGGTAAAGATAATGAAGAAGGCAAAAATTAGCCTCGCCTGGCAGATCCTCATCGGTCTGGTTTTGGGTATTGCAATTGGTGCGTTGCTCAACCACTTCAGTGCCGAGAAGGCCTGGTGGATCAGCAACGTCCTGCAACCAGCAGGCGATATCTTTATCCGTCTGATCAAGATGATCGTGATCCCGATCGTCATCTCCTCGCTGATCGTCGGCATTGCCGGTGTCGGTGACGCCAAGAAGCTCGGGCGCATCGGCCTGAAGACGATCATCTACTTTGAAATCGTCACCACCATCGCCATCGTTGTCGGTCTGTTGCTGGCCAACCTGTTCCATCCGGGTGCCGGCATCGACATGAGCACCCTCGGCACCGTGGACATCTCCAAGTACCAGGCGACCGCCGCCGAAGTACAACATGAACACGCGTTCATCGAGACCATCCTCAACCTGATCCCGTCGAACATCTTCGCGGCCATGGCCCGCGGCGAAATGCTGCCGATCATCTTCTTCTCCGTATTGTTCGGTCTCGGTCTGTCGAGCCTGCAATCGGACCTGCGCGAGCCGCTGGTGAAGATGTTCCAGGGCGTCTCGGAAAGCATGTTCAAAGTCACCCACATGATCATGAACTATGCGCCGATCGGCGTGTTCGCACTGATCGCGGTGACCGTGGCCAACTTCGGTTTCGCTTCGCTGGTGCCGCTGGCCAAACTGGTGATCCTGGTTTACGTCGCCATCGCCTTCTTCGCCTTCGTGGTACTGGGCCTGATCGCCAAGCTGTTCGGTTTCTCGGTGATCAAGCTGATGCGCATCTTCAAGGATGAGCTGGTGCTGGCCTACTCCACCGCTTCGTCGGAAACCGTGCTGCCACGCGTGATCGAGAAGATGGAAGCCTACGGCGCGCCGAAAGCCATCTGCAGCTTCGTGGTACCGACCGGTTATTCGTTCAACCTCGACGGTTCGACCCTGTACCAATCGATCGCCGCGATCTTCATTGCCCAGCTGTACGGCATTGACCTTTCGATCAGCCAGCAACTGCTGCTGGTGCTGACGCTGATGGTCACCTCCAAAGGCATCGCCGGCGTACCGGGCGTGTCCTTCGTGGTGCTGCTGGCCACCCTGGGCAGCGTTGGTATTCCGCTGGAAGGCCTGGCGTTCATTGCCGGTGTCGACCGCGTCATGGACATGGCCCGTACCGCACTGAACGTGATCGGTAACGCGCTGGCCGTACTGGTTATCTCGCGCTGGGAAGGCATGTACGACGACGCCAAGGGCGAGCGCTACTGGAACTCCCTGCCGCACTGGCGCAGCAAGGAAAAATTGCCAGCGGGCGAAATCTCGAAAAACTGATACACCTGTAGGAGCTGCCGCAGGCTGCGATCTGTTGATCTTGCTTTTAAAAATAAAATCAAAAGATCGCAGCCTTCGGCAGCTCCTACATAAGATTGGGGCCACGAGCCTGTAGACAAACCCCGGAGAAATCCGGGGTTTGTCGTTTCTGGCGACCCCGCTATCATTCGCGGCATTCTTCGGGGGATTTGACTGATGCTTAATGGCCTGTGGCTTGGCTTCTTCATCGTCGCAGCCGTATCGGCGCTGGCGCAGTGGCTGATCGGCGGCAACGCCGGGATCTTTGCGGCGATGGTGGAGAGCATTTTCGCCATGGCCAAGCTCTCGGTCGAAGTCATGGTGCTGCTGTTCGGCACCCTCACCCTGTGGCTGGGTTTTCTGCGCATTGCCGAGAAGGCCGGGATCGTCGAATGGCTGGCGAAGGTGCTTGGGCCGCTGTTTCTTCGGCTGATGCCGGAAGTCCCGGCCGGCCACCCTGCCCTTGGCCTGATCACCCTCAACTTTGCTGCCAACGGCCTGGGCCTCGACAACGCCGCGACGCCAATCGGCCTGAAAGCCATGAAGGCGCTGCAGGAGCTCAATCCCAGCGCCACCGTTGCCAGTAACGCGCAAATCCTCTTTCTGGTGCTCAACGCCTCCTCCCTGACCCTGCTGCCGGTAACGATCTTCATGTACCGCGCCCAGCAAGGCGCGCCGGACCCGACGCTGGTGTTCCTGCCGATTCTGCTGGCGACCAGTTGCTCGACGATTGTCGGCTTCCTCTCGGTGGCGTTCATGCAACGCCTGCGGATCTGGGATCCGGTGGTGTTGGCCTATCTGATTCCCGGTGCGCTGATTCTCGGTGGCTTTATGGCGCTGCTCGGCACGCTTTCGGCGACGGCTTTGGCGGGATTGTCGTCGATCCTCGGTAATCTGACGTTGTTCGGGTTGATCATGCTGTTTTTGATCATCGGCGCGTTAAAGAAAGTGAAGGTCTACGAGGCGTTTGTCGAAGGCGCGAAGGAAGGCTTCGATGTCGCGAAGAATCTCCTGCCGTATCTGGTAGCGATGCTCTGCGCGGTCGGCGTACTGCGTGCCTCCGGGGCGCTGGACTTCGGGCTGGATGGGATTCGTCATCTGGTCGAGTGGGCCGGTTGGGACACACGGTTTGTCGATGCGTTGCCGACGGCGATGGTTAAACCGTTTTCCGGCAGCGCGGCAAGGGCGATGTTGATCGAGACGATGCAGACCTCGGGGGTCGACAGCTTCCCGGCACTGGTCGCCGCGACGGTGCAGGGCAGTACCGAAACGACGTTCTATGTGTTGGCGGTGTATTTCGGCGCGGTGGGTATTCAGCGGGCGCGGCATGCGGTGGGTTGTGCACTGCTGGCGGAGTTTGCCGGTGTGGTTGGCGCGATCGCGGTCTGCTACTGGTTCTTCGGTTAAACAAAAATCCAATGTGGGAGCGGGCTTGCTCGCGAATGCGGTGGGTCAGCCAGCAATAATGTTGACTGATACACCGCATTCGCGAGCAAGCCCGCTCCCACAGGGGGATTGTGTTGGGCTTAAGGTTTTTGGGGGGCCAATTTTTGGCCTTGGTCGACGGCCCACGCGACGACTTTCGCGGTCAGGCGATCACTGGCCTGGCCAAAGCCTGCGACCACCGCCGGCACCTGCACATCACTCAACGGCTGACGTTCTTCAAAGCGCCGGCTGGCCAGAATCCGCTGGTCATAACCGCGCACCAGCAACGCATCGACCCGCACCACGACGCTGGCCTGCGTGCCCTGATATTCAGTCTGAAACGCCTGCAAACTCCCGCCCAATTCCAGATCCGCAGCAAAGTTGCTGTCATCGGTACTGAGCAACGTCACCCGGCCATCACGCGCAAAGCCGTCGAGCAAGCGATTGCGCACCAGCACCGGTGCCGGATCGCTCCAGCGCGAGCCTTTGTAGCTGCTGATCACATCCCCCTGAGGAATCACCGCAATCATCGGCCGGTTCAATGTCTCACTGGCCTGCAGCTTGTTAAGTCGCAACGACCAATGCTGCGTTGCCGCCGAACTGGCCGAGGCGGGCGCCTGTGCCGTCGGCAGGCGATAGACATCCGATGGCTCGGCCTTGGGCAGAATCGAACACGCGCTGATCAGCGAAATGCCAGCAGCGAGAAGGGCGAGGCGAGTCAGCTTCATGGCGTGAATTCCTTGTTCTTGTCACGGCCCAGCAAGTAGCCGCTGGGGTTGGCCTCAAGGCGTTGCGAGATGGCCCGCAGCGAAGTCAGCGTCTCGCGCAATTCGCGGATCGCCGGGGCCAGGCCGTTGAGGCCCTGCATGCCGTTGTCGAGGGAGCTTTCATTTTTGCTGAGCAAGGTGCTGATGGTGGTGGTGCTTTGCTCCAGCGACTTCATCGCCTGTTCGGCGCTGCCCAGCGCTTGTTTGCCCTGATCGTTGATCAGGCCGTTGGCGTTGCGCATCAGCAGCGAAGTCTGTTCGAGCATGCTGCCGGCCTGTTTGCCGACAGTCGCCAGTTGTTGCATGGCCTGCTTGATGTCGCCGCGCTGATCGTTGATGGTGCCGGTGGTTTGCTCCAGATGGGCGAGGGTCTTGCTGACGCGCTCGACGTTCTCGGAGGAGAACATCTGGTTGGCGTTCTGCAGCAGCGCGGTGATCCCGCTCATCAAATCGTTGGAGTCATTGAGCAGGCGCGAAATAGGCGAGGGCGAGGCGACAATCAGCGGCAGTTTGCCGTCATGGCCGGTCAGTTTCGGGCTCTCGGGGGTGCCACCGCTGAGCTGGATGATTGACGTACCGGTGATCCCGGCCAGCGCCAGTTTGGCCTGGGTGTCTTCCTTGACCGGCGTGTCACCGGCCAGACGAATCCGCGCCAGCACCCGCCGTGGGTCTTTCGGATCAAGGCGCAAATTGATCACATCGCCGACCTTGATTCCGCTGTACTGCACCGGGCTGCCCTTGGACAGCCCGCTGACCGCCTCGCTGAAGACAATCTCGTAGTCCTTGAACTCGGTGTCGACGCTGGACTTGGCCAGGAATAGACCGAAGAGCAGGGCGCCTGCCACCACAATCACGGTGAACAGGCCGATCAACACATGATGCGCTCGGGTTTCCATGTCAGACCTCGTTGAGCAATTTGGCGGCGTCCAGCGCCGAGCGGCCGCGCGGGCCGTGGAAGTATTCGTGAATCCACGCGTCGTCGGTTTCCGAGACGACATCGATCGGGCCGGCGACCAGCACTTTTTTCTGCGCCAGCACCGCCACGCGGTCGGTGATGGTGTAGAGCGTGTCGAGGTCGTGGGTCACCAGAAACACGCTGAGGCCGAGCGCATCGCGCAGGGTCAGGATCAGTTGATCGAACTGTGCCGCGCCAATCGGATCGAGGCCGGCGGTGGGTTCGTCGAGAAACAGGATGTCCGGATCCAGCGCCAAGGCCCGGGCCAGCGCGGCGCGCTTGATCATGCCGCCGGACAGCGACGCCGGGTATTTGTCCGCCGCCGACAGCGGCAGCCCGGCCAGCGCCAGCTTCACGGCGGCCAGGTGCTCGGCGTCGTTGCGGCTCAGGCCGGCGTGTTCGATGAGGGGGAGGGCGACGTTCTCGGTGACCGTCAGGGACGAAAACAGCGCGCCTTTCTGAAACAGCACGCCGAAACGTCGTTCGACCAGCGAGCGTTCGTGCTCGGACAGGCTCGGCAGGTTCTTGCCGAACACTTTTACGATGCCTTCGCTGGGCCGACGCAGGCCGACAATGCTGCGCAACAGCACCGATTTGCCGCTGCCGGAGCCACCGACCACCGCGAGGATTTCGCCTTTGTACAAATCCAGATCGAGGTTCTCGTGCACGCTCTGGCTGCCGAAGCGATTGCACAGGCCACGGACTTCGATCACCGCCTCCGAGGGCGCGCGGGGTAGACGACTCACCAGCCCATCTCCATGAAGAACAGTGCGGCCACCGCGTCGAGCACGATCACCACGAAAATCGATTGGACCACAGCGGAGGTGGTGTGGGCGCCAACCGACTCGGCGCTGCCGCTGACCTTGAAGCCTTCCAGGCAGCCAATCGCGGCAATGATGAAGGCGAAGATCGGCGCTTTGACCAAGCCGACCAGAAAATGCTGCACGCCGATGTCCGACTGCAACAGCGTCAGGAACATCGCCGGCGAAATATCCAGCGACACCGCGCAGACCACACCGCCGCCAATGATCCCGCAGAGCATCGCCAGAAACGTCAGCATCGGTAGCGCCACCAACATCGCCAGCACGCGCGGCACCACCAGCAGCTCCATCGGGTCGAGGCCGAGAGTGCGGATCGCGTCGATTTCTTCGTTGGCCTTCATCGAGCCGATTTGCGCGGTAAAGGCACTGGCAGTGCGGCCCGCCATCAGGATCGCCGTGAGCAGTACGCCGAATTCACGCAAAAACGAGAAACCGACCAGATCGACGGTAAAAATCGTCGCTCCGAAACTGGCCAGCACCGTCGCGCCGAGGAACGCTACCACCGCGCCGACCAGGAAAGTCAGCAAGGCCACGATCGGCGCGGCGTCGAGGCCGGTCTGTTCGATGTGCGCGATCATTGGCGTGATGCGCCAGCGCTTGGGCCGGAACAGACTGCGAGCGATGGTTTCGAGGATCAGGCCGACAAAACCGAGCAGTTGCAGGGTGTCTTGCCAGACCGTGTCGACGGCGCGGCCGATGCGCGTCAGCAACTGCACGCTGACGCTGATTTCCGGCTCCTTGATCGGCACGCAGAAATCAGTCATCGAGCGATACACCGTTTGCAGCAGCGCGCGGTCGGCGGTGGAAATCGTGCAATCAGGATGCTCGGCAGATTTACCGAGGCGCTCGGAACCGAGCAGTTCGACCAGCAACGAAGCGCCAGCGGTGTCGAGGGCGCCGAGGCTGTTGAGGTCGATCGGAGTGTTGGCGTCGTACTGGCCGTGGAGCTTTTCGCTCAGCGTCTTCAGCTCGGCGTAATGGGCAAGCGTCCAGTCCCCGGTCACCCGCAGGCGGGCAGGGCTGTTCGACGTGTCCAGTTGGGCATTGCCGCTGATCGAGCTGCTGGTCATAAGCTCCGTGCTTTTCGGCTAAATATGCTGGCATACGTAATAGCACGAACCGGATTACTTTTCTTTGATCGCTGTGCTGTCGGTGACTTCAAAGCGCAGCACGCCGATGACCTGGCCATCCTCGGTCAGCACCCGCACCTGCCATTTGCCCGCCGGGTTGCCGGGGAAATTCTGCTTGTGCGTCCACGCCCGGTAGCCTTCCTTGCGCCCGCCGTGGATGTCGAGAGGGATGCGGTCGACCTCTTTGCCGTTGAACTGCCAGACGTGATAAATCCGCTCATCGAGCCCGCGCGGCGCGTTGATCGCGGTGTAGGCGTAAAGGCCATCGCCACGAATCTGCTCGGCGCTCACCGTGTCGAGGCTGGCGCCGGGGGTGCGATCCTGCATTTGAGTGCTGATCGCCACGTCGGTCATCCACAACGTCGCCGGCGGCACCCATGAACGCAGGGTCCAGCCGACAGCGCCGATACCGACGGTGATACAGAGAATCGCCAGCGCATTACGCAGCGTGCGGATCGGGAAGATCGACGCCAGGCTCGGGAACGACAACAGCACGGCAATCCCCAGCGCCCATTTGAAGCTCTGCGCCGTGGTCAGGTGCATGATCACCGGCAACGCCGTTAGCAGGGCAGCGAACAGGGTCAGGGTGTGCAGCGCGAGAAACGCCCAGCGCCGTGGCGCCAGCCATTTGTAGTAAAGCGGATCAACGATCGAGATCAGCGCCGCGACGCTGAGGAGGCCGGTGAAAAACAACTGGCCGCTGTTCCACGTCGTGGTGATGAAGAAGAACGGCAGGACGAAAAACAGGCTTTCCTGATGGATCATCTGCGTCGCGTAACGCAGCAGCGGCTGGGGAATCTCGCGTTTGAACACGCGGGTGAAGAGGCCGGTGAGGGTGTTTTCCAGCATCAGCCAGATCCAGCTGAGCAGCATGATCACGGTGATCCAGCTCGCCAGTCCCTGCTGACGATCGACCATGATGAAACTGCCGACCCCGGAGATGAAACCGCCAAGCGCAATGACCCCGGGATAGCGCTTCATCAGTTCGAGAATGCGCTGGATCAGGAGCTGTATTTTCGGCATTTGGGCGGTTCACAACGCTGTAGGAAAAAACCTCGACAGAGTAGCGCCCGCCGGGCGCTGTGGCGAGGCTGCCGGTCACTTATTCGGTGCATTTCAGGACCTCAAAAGATCGCAGCCTGCGGCAGCTCCTACATTTGGAACGCAATCCCCTGTAGGAGCTGCCGCAGGCTGCGATCTTTTGATCTTCAACCCCGCTTACGATGCAAACGCCAGCCGATCAGGACCAGCAACACCAGACCCAACCCGCCCGCACTCAGCCACAACACCTGATCATCACTGATCAACGGCTTCTCGATCCGCAAATACCCCGGTTGCAGCAGCAACTCACGCATGGCCTTGTTCGCCGCCGCCAGCGTCACCCCTTGCAGCTCGCGCGCGGGGTTGGCAAAGCGGCCATCTTCGTAATCGCCCAGCGCACTCCAGTAATAATCGGCCATCGCGCTGTTGCCCTGCACCGCCCACGCCTGATGGGCGATCGCCGCCTGTTTGATCCGCGCGAAGGTGTCGGCATCGAGGCCGTTTTTCAGCAGATCAGCCTTGAGGTCTTCGAGTACCTGAATGGCTTCGTCGACATCATCGCGATCCAGATCGGCATTCAGGCTCATGAAGCCGACGCCACCAAACACTTCGCGCTCGGCCCACGGCCCGTACGACAAGCCGTGATTGAGGCGGATCTGCCGGTACAGCGCCCAGTCGAGGTAATCCTTGAGGATGTCGAAGGTCTCGTCGTACTGATCGTCCAGCACCGGTTCCGGCACCAGCCAGTGCAGCTTGGCGCTGTCGCCGATAAAACCACGGGTGAGGGTGCGCTCATGCGCAGCGCTGGTGCGGATGTCCGGTAGCGGCCGGTGTTCGCTCGGATCAACCGCCTGCAACGCGCCCCAGGTGCGCTCCAGATAAGCCGGCAGCAATTTGTCGAGTTCACCGACGACGATCAGCGTCATGTTGTTCGGCGCGTACCAGGCCTTGCGCACCTTCTCCAGTTGTTCCTGAGTCAGGTGACCGACCTCGGCGCGCTGCGGGCATTTCAGGCCCAGTTCGACGGCGAGCTGATTGCTTGCGGTGTGGCCAAGATCCTGACGGTCGAGAAAGCGTTGCAGACGCGTGTAGTGGCCGCCGTCCTCGCGCTCGACCACACGTTTGGCGGCGTTGATGGCGTTGTCGTCGATGCGCGTTTGCGTGAGCAGATCGAGCAGCAGGTCGAGCACCTTGCGCTGATTTTTCGCCGGGGCTTCGATGACGAACGTGGTGTCGGCGTTGCTGGTGAACGCATTCCAGTCGCCACCCAGCGCCTGCATGCGTTCCTCCAGGCCACCTTCGCCAGTGGCGTCGATGCCGCTGAACAGCAGATGTTCGAGCAGGTGCGGCAGCTCTTTGTCATTGCAGTCGAAATCATCGAGGCCGACGCCAACCACCAGTCGGATAGCCACATGCCCACGCTCGGTGCCGGGCTTGAGCAGCAACTGCAAACCGTTGGGCAGCGCATAGCCTTCGACCTGAAAGCGATCCAGGGCAAAGGCGGGCAGGGAACCGAGCAACAGACAGGCGAACAACAGGCAACGCATAACAGGCTTCCATACGGCTGATTTGGAGATCCGTGTCGTCAGTCAAATGGCCTTCGCGAGCAAGTCGAATCGTCGCACCGTCGCTCCCACAGGGGGAATGCATTCCAAATGTGGGAGCGGGCTTGCTCGCGAAGGCGTCCTTGAGGCTGAACTCTGTGTTACTGACTGACCCTAGCCCCAGACGTTCAAGGCGAATGCGTAATGTCGGCAATATCATCCGACTCCAGCGCTCCGGTGTCCGCCGTCTCCAGCACCACATAGGCACTGCCGCAGAACAGTGAATTCAAGCGTTTCATGTCGGCAATCAACTCCAGGTGCAGCGAACTGGTTTCAATACTCTGCACGATCTTGCGTTGCAAACGGCTGACATGCGCATGGGCCAAACGACGCTCCTGCGCGCGAAAACGGCGTTTTTCGCGCAGCAACTGCCGGGCACTTTCGCGGTCGCCGCTGAGAAACACCGACAAGCCCAAGCGCAAGTTGGCAATCAGTTGCTGCTGCAAACCGGCCAGGTCTTCCAGACCTTCCTCGGAAAACGAGCGGCGCTGCGAAGTCTTCTGCTGCTGAATCTTGCGCAGCATGCGTTCGATCAGGTCGGCGGCCAGTTTCAGGTTGATCGCCAGTTCGATGATCTCGGCCCAGCGCCGGCTGTCCTGCTCGCCAAGATCCTCGCGGGGCATCTGCGCCAGGTACAGTTTGATCGCGCTGTACAGCGCTTCGACGTCGTCGGTGAGCCGGCGCATTTCCTGGGTGACAGCGGTCTGCTTGCCGCGCAACACATCGAGCGTGGCGTCGAGCATGTTGTCGAGCAGATCGCCCATGCGCAGGGTTTCCCGCGCGGCGTTGGCCAAGGCCAGGCTCGGCGTCACCAGTGCGGTGGCGTCGAGGTGACGCGGTTTGGCGGTGCCGTTGACCTCCGGCCGCTCCGGCAGCAACCACGCGCAGAGACGCGCCATCGGCCCGACGCTCGGCAGCAGAATCAGGCAACGCGCAGTGTTGTAGAGCAGGTGGAAGCCGATGACCATTTCCTGCGGGCTGAAATCGAGACCATCAATCCAGTGCACCAGCGGGTCGAGCACCGGGATGATCAGCAGCAGGCCGATCAGTTTGTACAACAGGCTGCCCAGCGCCACTTGCCGGCCGGCGGCGTTCTGCATGCTGGTGCTCATGAACGCCAGCACGCCGCTGCCGATGTTGGCACCGATCACCAGACCGATCGCCACCGGCAGACTGATCACACTGGCGCCCGCGAGGGTCGCGGTGAGCAGCACGGCGGCGAGGCTGGAATAGGAAATCATCGCGAACAACGCGCCCACGAGGGCGTCGAGAAGGATGTCGCCGGTCAGCGAGGCAAAAATCACCTTCACCCCTTGGGCGTGAGTGATCGGCGCGGCGGCTTCAACGATCAATTGCAGCGCGAGAATGATCAGCCCCAATCCGATGGCCACGCGGCCCATCTGCCCAAGGCGCGTCTGTTTGCGCGACAGAAAGAAAATCACCCCGAGGAAGATCAGCAGCGGCGACAGCCACGACAAGTCGAATGTCAGCACCCGCGCCATCAGCGCGGTACCGACGTCGGCGCCAAGCATGGTCGCCAGCGCCGGGGTCAGCGCCATCAGGCCCTGGCCGACGAATGAAGTGACGAGCATGGCCGTGGCGTTGCTGCTTTGCACCATCGCGGTGACGACGATGCCAGCCACGAACGCGAGCCAGCGCTTGGACATGTTCTGGCCAATCACATGGCGCAGATTGGTGCCGTACACCCTGAGGATGCCGGTTCGAACGATGTGCGTGCCCCAGATCAGCAGGGCGACGGCGGAAAGCAGATTGAGCAGGGTGAGCATGCAGACCCCCTGTAATAGCAGTGCCCCAGAGGGGCAAGTGGACGGTACCGCGCGGTTTCTACGTTTTTGATACTTAAGCTGTAGTCGGCTAACGGTCTGGGCGCCAGCATTGCACAGCTAAAGTGTGGATTGAAACAAAAGTGTCATGAAAAGCACTTCATCCATCCCCTTCCACAATCACCGCAAATCCCTATGGGAGCTGGCTTGCCAGCGATGAGGGCGGCACTACCAACATTGATGTTGCCTGACACGCCGCCATCGCTGGCAAGCCAGCTCCCACAGGGTTTGCGGGTGCGGCTGAATCAATCGCTGAAATGATCCCTGCTCAGGCCTACGTCAATTAAATACCTGGCCGTATCCACATTCCGCTCATCGCAACGCGCATAGCACTTGATGTGCATCAACAGGCTGTATTTGTGCGGAACCAGCAGAATGACCCCATCCGCCTGATCAAAAAGCTTCGCTTGTAGCTGTCGCTTTTCATCATCGCTTTGCACTTTGATCCAATCATTGCCCTCAACGGGTTCAGGAATCCAGAGGGCATCCCTGAACATCAATTGCAGATCATTCAAAAGCTTCACCGTCTGATCGAAGGGAAGCGTTTCAACCATTGGAGACGTGGTTATGCCGTCTACTTTCCCTCTGGTGTAGCCCACCGCCCCGTAGATGGTTTTGGGCAAAGTGAAGCCATGTTCAGGGTCATCAAAAGTGATCACGACCGGACTGCTAATCCAGGTTGAGTCGACCTTGGGCGGGTCACTTGGGTCCATGGCTGTTTTCTGCTCAACAGGAAAACTGGAGTCTTTGACGACCTCGGCATATGGCTTGCCGATGCGAACGACCAGAACACCCATCGGATAGTGGAAAGACGTCAGGCATACATACAGCGCGAAAAACGCTGCTGTGCGCCAGTATCGACTGCGCCACTTGTACCGATTACTCATGCTCCGCTTCGATCCCGACCCACACTGACATCAATCAGATATTTCGCCGTCGTCGGATCTTGCTTGTCACAGCTTGCGTAGCATTTGATCAAGAGCAGCAAGCTGTACTTTCCCGGTACGTACAAATCAATGCCAACTGCTTGATCAAATAGTTTCGCCCGTAGCCGCTCACGCTCCGGAACGGAGTCAAGATTGAACCAGTCGTTTTTTTCCAGAGGCTCAAGCTTCCATCCTCGCGATTTGAGGTTGCTTTGAGTAACAACCAATCGATCCAGAGCTTCTGCGAACGGCAAAGTTTCTATCATCGGCGAGGTCGTCAGTGTCGAGACTTTCTGGCTTGCATACGTCACAGCGCCGAATACAGTCGGGGGAAGTTTGAAGCCATTAACAGGATCATCAAACTCAATGATGGTCGGGCTGCTAATCCATGTAGAGCCAGGACGCGCGGGATCCTTCGGGTCATTAGGATCACCAGGATAGATCGCCGTTTTATCCTCGACCGGGAAGGTTGAATCCTTAATGACCAGTTCGTAGGGTTTTCCGATATGAACGGATAGGGTCTTGGCGCCCAATGGCCACGCCATAACACCAACCAGCAAAATCGTAGCGGCGCCCATCGACACCCAATGCTTACCTGCCAAGGTCGTTGATTTCCTACGAGACGATGTAAAACGATCAATCACTGAAATGATCTTCACCAAAACCTACATCAATCAAATATTTCGCCGTCTCCGGATTCCGCTCATCGCACCGTGCATAGCACTTGATGTGGAGGAACAGGCTGTATTTGTTTGGGATCAACAGAATGACACCGTCCATTTGATCAAAAAGCTTGGCCTGAAGACGCACCTTGTCTTCTTGGGTTTGAGTCTTTAGCCAATCATTCCCTTCAACAGCTTCTGGCGACCAACCTGCCTTTTTGAACATCTGCTGCAGCTCTCCCAGCAGATTCACTGCTTGCTCGAACGGCAACGTCTCCAGCATTGGTGACGTAGAAAGAGTGATGGCTTTGAAGTCAGACCAGCCAATCGCACCGAATTTTGTGACGGGCAACGTGAACCCATGTTGTTCGTCATCGAAAGTGATGATCACTGGGCTACTGATCCAAGTCGAACTTGGGTGAGGTGGATCACTTGGGTAAACAGCCGTTTTCCATGTCACAGGAAACGTCGAGTCTTGCACAACGCTTTCGTAAGGCTTGCCGATGTGAACGACCAGAAAATCCAGCGGATAGTGAAAAGACGTCAGGCCGATGTACAGCAGGAAAAGTGCCGGCCATCGCCCATAGCAGCGCCATTCCGTGATGCGAGACATCACCTGTTGTAGTTATCCGAACCAATACTGACATCGATCAAATACCTTGCGGTGTCTGGATCGCGCTCGTCGCAGCGAACGTAGCATTTGAGGTTTAGCGCCAGGGTGTATTTGTGAGGGATCTGTAGCAGCACGATGACGACCTGATCGAACAGCTTGCTTTGCAGCGCACTTCTTTCGCCATCACTTGGTACTTGCACCCAAGCATGTTTATCGGCGTCACGCGGCGCCCATCCTGCTGCTTTCAGCATGAGCTGAAGCCTCTCCAAAAGAGGCACCAGCTCTTCAAACGGTAGGGTTTCAAGCATCGGTGAAGTAGTCACGGTTGCTACTTTGCTGTTCCGGTATGTCACTGCACCGAACTTGGTAGGTGGCAAGGTGAAGCCATGAATAGGATCGTCAAATTGAACGACAACGGGATCGCTGATCCAGGTCGAACTAGGATGCGGGGGGGGACCCGGATAAATGGCTGTCTTCGAGTCGACGGCAAAAGTTGAATCTTTTACGACCTGCTCGTATGGCTTGCCTACATGGACGCTGAGCACATCCATGCTTCTATTCAAATTGACGGCATAAGCAGTTACTGCGATGACGCCTACCAGTAGGGCCAAGATGTACTTTTTGAAAGTCATTATTTGACACCGCCACCGACTGAAATCTCTTTAATTGATTGCTCGAGCTGGGACCGAGTAGCCGGGTCTTTAAGCAAAAGATTAAATTGCGTCGCGGCTCGAAGCACAAACGCCATACGTTGATCTTTGTCCGCAAGATTAGCTAGCGGGTTGCGCCCAAACGTTACCTGCTGATTGCCTGGTGCTTTGCATTGGCTAGCGAGAGTTAGCTGAATCTGTTCAGAAATACCGGTGAATAATCCGGTCACCACGGATACAACGTCACCCGCTTGGGTGCCCTGCATCAGCAGCGCAAAATGAGTCACGTCATACATTGCGGGCTGCAGGATATTCAGTCGCTCATGAGCAGCCATGAGCTCCACGCTTGCAGCAATATCCCCAGCTTCGATTGCCTTGAACGTTTCGGAAACTTCAGTGCGGTACATCCCGAATTCGACTTTATCCGCAATCGGCCAAAGCACTTCATTTTTTAAGCTGTTTCTATCAGCAAGGCACCTTTCCAGCTCCTGCTGGCCGCGCACCATAAAAAATCGGTGCAAAGGATAAACATCTAGAAAAAGAGCCGTGTTCCCAAGCGCCAGCATTTCGTGAACGTATTGCAACTCCTCTTGAAGTAAAGCAATCGCATCGCCAGACAAAGGATCACTCGCCAAAGGAACCGGGTTCTGTTGCTTGGCCTCATCCCACTGCCGCCACAGCTCAGGGTCAGAGCGCAATCTGTTCACCACTATGCGCTCATACAAATCCTTGGGTTGGCTGTCTTTAAGGGTTCGGTAAGCCTTCTTTTCCGCTTCGATTCGCTGGTCGAGAGTGGCCGCATGCACGAGCCCACACCCCACCTACTTCGAAGCAAACGCCGCCAACCCCGCCCACTGAAAGCGGTTATCCGCCAGCCACAGCTGCGCGTAGGCAGCGTTGATTTTGCGGTTGCGGGCCTGGGGGTCGGCGATGAGGACGCCGCCGGGGGCGACCCAGTCTTCGGCTTCTTTCTGGAAGCGGCGCCACAGGCAGTTGCAGGTCAGTAGCGGGACTTCGACGCGGGTTTTCGGGTTGGGGCCGGCGGTGTTGGTTTCGCGTTTGCAGGTGCTGTCCCAGAGTTTTTTCATATCCAGGTCGTCTGGAGCGATGCATTGTCCGGTCATGGTTCTTCCTTGAAGGTCAGGCTGTCCAGCGCACGATAGCCAGGTCCGGCTGGCGCGTGGCGACGCTTTGGGTCATGCCTTTTTCGTTGGTCTGGCCTTTGACGATGCGACCTTCGGCGGTTTCGATTTCGTAGCCTTGTGCGGCGATGGGTTCGCCGTTGCCGGCGCTGACGGCTTTGAATTCAATCAGCGGCTGGCCAACGATCGGCATCGGCGGAATGAACGGCGCGGGCGTGTGCGAGCTGCCGATGATGACGTCACCGGAGCCGCCGACCACGACGCCGCCATGGCTGGCGGTGCTATCGAGGGTCATGGCGTTTTTGCCGTTGATGAACACTGTGGCAGAGAACGCGCCATTGAGGGCTTGGCCGCAGGTGCAGGTGTCGCCCAGTCGGGCGGCGGCGAGGCCGTTGAAGAAGACGTCGCCGGAACCGCTGGCAATCGGGTTGGTGCCGTGGCCGGGAATGGGGCAGGTGGTCGGGTCGGTGACGCGAGCGGCGGGTTTTCCAGACATGAACACTCCTTGTTTGTCGTTTGAGGCGAGCGGGGAAGCTAACGAGCGGAACGGGGTGCGTCAACCTTTGAATCCGGTTTCAAAGGGGTGCGATGTGCCACTGTTGGAGCGCTGAAAACCCTGTGGGAGCTGGCTTGCCAGCGATGACGGCGGCACTGCCGACATTGATGTTGGCTGACACTCCGCTATCGCTGACAAGCCAGCTCCCACAGGTTTTTGTGGTGATGTTTTGGAGGGTGTTAAACGCGGATTGGGCAGGGTGTTTATGCACATGCGGTGTTACGTCCGCAAGGCTACAAAACCTTGCGCCGTTGCCTACGGCTACGCCAGAATCCGCCGGCTTGTGCGCCTTGGGGCGGGGCTCTATCGTTGGCTGGCCACTGCTTATCAGTGGTCGGGTTTAGTCGCCCGTCTGTTCCACGACGTACAAATCTCTGTCAATCAGGTTATCTATTCCTGCACTTGATGGTGGCTGTGCGCAGGGCGCTTTCGGGCGCGCCGATTTCGTGGCTCATCGGTCGACTAACCTGCGTACAGCTGCCTCCCATTCGTTTAGTCGCGAGCGGTTTGCAGCCTCACTCTTCAAAGAGGTTAGAGCCAATGACAAAGATCACGCCAGATCCCCCGGACATCGATCCGGCACCGCACGACCCCGCCGTCGAAGCACTGCGCATGAAAGAAGCCGCCGACCGCGCCCTCGACTTCTATCTCTGCCCCGGTCTCAAACAAGACCCCGGCGCACCACGCAAACCCAGCAGCATTTTTTTCATCGATCCCGCCGTGGATAACGAAACCCTGTTGGTGCATGCATGCGAATCACTGGCGTCGGCGAGCATCATGGCCAGTGATCTGGCCGGATTCATCGACGGGCCGCAGCGCAATTCGTTGCTGGGGATTGCGCAGGTAATCATGCTGGGTGAGCTGGCCGTCAACCGCGTCCTCGACAACCTCGTTCCGCCTGCCTGAACGCAGAAACAAATGTAGGAGTGAGCCTGCTCGCGATGCGGCCGTCAGCTTCAACATTGATGTTGACTGAGAAACCGCAATCGCGAGCAGGCTCACTCCTACAGGTCTTTTGGCTGACCCAGGTTATTCAGTGCACCTGAACAAATGTGGGAGCGGGCTTGCTCGCGAATGCGGTGGGTTAGCCAACATTTCTGTCGACTGACACGACGCTTTCGCGAGCAAGCCCGCTCCCACAGGGGTGTTGCGTTGTTAGCGGACTATCGGGTTACTGGCCCGGCACGTCCTTGCGCAGTTTCACCGGGTCTTGCTGTTTCTTCTTGCGGGCCATCGCGCCGCGCAGTTTGATGTTGATCGCCTCGACCGCCAGCGAGAAGCCCATGGCGAAGTAGACGTAGCCTTTCGGCACATGCACGTCGAACGACTCGGCAATCAGCACGGTACCGACCACCAGCAGGAACGACAGCGCGAGCATTTTCAGCGACGGGTGCTTGTCGATGAACTCGCTGATCTTGCCCGATGCCAGCATCATCACCAGCACTGCCACGACAATCGCCGCGACCATCACTGGCACGTGGGAAACCATGCCGACAGCGGTGATCACCGAATCCAGCGAGAAGACGATGTCGATGATCGCGATCTGGATGATCGTGTAGAGGAAGTTGCCGCCCTTGCCGCCGGGGGTGTCATCGCTTTCGTCTTCACCTTCCAGTGCGTGGTACATCTCTTGCGAGCTCTTCCACAGCAGGAACAGACCACCGAAGAACAGGATCAGGTCGCGGCCGGAAATGCCCTGGCCGAACACTTCGAACAGGTCGGCGGTGAGGCGCATGACCCAAGTGATCGACAGCAGCAACAGGATGCGGGTGATCATGGCCAGGCCAAGACCGAAGATCCGGGTGCGCTGCTGCATGTGTTTGGGCATGCGGCTGACCAGGATCGAAATCATGATGATGTTATCGATGCCGAGGACGATTTCCAGGGCGGTCAGGGTGAAGAAGGCAACCCAGATTTCGGGGTTGGTCAGCCATTCCATGTGTATTCCTTTGAGCGTGTGTTAAACCAAGACGCCAGCAAGCAGCTGGCGTGTTGGTGAGTTGATGCCGTTACAAAGTGCTGAACAGCGGGAAAGTCCCCAACAGCAATGCAGCCACCAGTATGCACAGGCAGACCAGTACTGCCCACTTCAGGGTGAAACGTTGATGGTCACCGAACTCGATACCGGCCAGCGCCACCAGCAGGTACGTCGACGGCACCAGCGGGCTGAGCAAGTGGACGGGCTGACCGACGATCGAGGCACGCGCCATTTCCACTGCGGTGATGCCGTAATGGCTGGCCGCTTCGGACAATACCGGCAACACACCGTAGTAAAACGCGTCGTTCGACATGAAGAATGTGAACGGCATGCTCACCAGCGCCGTGATCACCGCCAGGTACGGGCCGAGGAAGTCCGGAATCACTGCCAACAGGCTTTTCGACATGGCGTCGACCATGCCGGTTCCGGAGAGGATACCGGTGAAGATACCCGCCGCGAAAATCAGACTGACCACCGACAGCACGCTGCCAGCGTGGGCCGCGACCCGATCCTTCTGCATTTGCAGGCACGGGTAGTTGACGATCATCGCGATACTGAACGCGACCATGAACAGCACCGGCAGCGGCAGCAGGCCGGCGATCAGCGTGCACATCAGCGCCAGGGTCAGCAGGCCGTTGAACCAGATCAGTTTCGGACGGCGGGCATCCGGGAATTGCGACACGCTGATTTCGCTGTGATCGATCTCGTCGCCGATCAGGTGCAATTCACCCAGGCGTGCACGTTCACGTTTGCCGTAGAAGTAGGCAATGATCAGGATCGCCACTACACCGGCGGCCATCGCTGGAATCATCGGTACGAAAATGTCCGAAGGATCGACATGCAGCGCACTCGCCGCACGCGCGGTCGGGCCACCCCACGGGGTCATGTTCATCACGCCACCGGCGAGAATGATCAGGCCGGCCATGATTCGCGGGCTCATGCCGATGCGGCTGTACAGCGGCAGCATCGCGGCCACGCAGATCATATAAGTGGTCGCGCCGTCACCATCGAGGGAGACGACGAGCGCCAGTACGGCGGTACCGACCGAAACTTTCAGCGGGTCGCCCTTGACCAGTTTGAGGATCTTGCGCACGGCCGGGTCGAACAGGCCGGAGTCGATCATCAGGGCGAAATAGAGAATGGCGAACATCAGCATCACGCCGGTCGGCGCGAGCTTGGTGATGCCCTCGAGCATCATCGGGCCGATCTTCGGTGCGAAACCACCGAACAGCGCGAACAGAATCGGGATGATGATCAGAGCGATCAGCGCGGACAGGCGCTTGGTCATGATCAAAAACATGAACGTGATGACCATGGCGAAGCCAAGGAAAGTCAGCATGGGAATACTCCAGGCGTAGCGCGGCTAGTTGAGTGAGCGGATCGGGTGGGATCAGCGCAGAACGCGAAGCACGAGGCGTACGGGTGGAGTTGAAGCGGGGAGGCGGGCTACAGAGGACATCAGAATCACCATTGTTGTTGTTAATTGGGCCGTTCGTGCGTGGTATCACACGCGTTGGCCAACCGGTCTGTTGCCGGAAGTGGAGGCGATCCTAATCGCGGAAGCTTTCAGCTACCTTTCGCTGAAGAAAGCTTTGAATGAACGGTTAACCGGCCGTCGGATACGGCTAGAGTCAATAAACCCGGGAAGGAGGCTGTGGCCATGAGCCAATTGCACAGCGGCGGCTGTCATTGCGGACACATTCGTTATCAGTTCAGCGGGGCGTTGCAGGACATCGCCCACTGCCATTGTTCGATCTGCCGCAAGGTCAGCGGCGGAATAGTCACGACCTGGATCAGCGTGGCGGCAGCGAATTTCCAATGGCTGGCGGGGGCGCCTTCGCGCTATGACTCGTCCAGCAGCTGCGCGCGATTCTTCTGCCCGAATTGCGGCGCGCAACTGGCGTTGCTGACAATGCTCAGCCCCGAGAGCATCGACGTGACCATCGCCACCCTTGATCACCCGGAGCGGGCGCCGGCTGAACGACACATCTGGACCGACAGCCAATTACCTTGGCTGCACCTGGATGAGCATCTGCCGGGCGAAGCCGAAGAAACGCTGTGATTAAAAAATAGACAGGTCCAGCGGCCGCATCGCGCCCATCCAGATCGCGTGCTCGGTATGGTCGAGCAAGTCATCGCCGGTGTCCGGGTGCAGGAACACCACCAGGCCTTTGCGGTTCAGCGCCAGCCATGGCAACACCTCGCCAATCAGCTCGGGGCCGAAGGCCAATTGGCAGCTCCAGTCCGGGTGTGGGCCGACCGGGCGTTCGTGGACGCGGCCCATCTTCAACGGGAATAACTGCGCAGCTTGATCACATAACGCGCGCGCCTGACTGATGGTGACGGCGTCGAAATAGACGTGGGCGTGGTAGCCCTTGATCACTTGCATTGGAAAGCCTCAATCGGTTCGAACCCTCGGCGTTGCCCGTATGTCACACGCCATACAAGGGATAACAAAAGGGATCAGCCATGAAAAATGCCGAAACCCCTACGGTGAAAGTGGTGCTCTATGGTGCCATGGCCAGCCTGGGCGGTGCGTTGATGGCTGAATTGCTGCGCCGCCAGCATGAAGTCATCGCCATTCTCGACGATCTGACCGCGCTTGCGCCGCGTCCGGGTTTGCGTACCAAAAGCGGCGATCTGTTCGATGTCGAGCGAGTCAATCAAAGCGTAGCGGGGAGTTCGGCGGTGATTTGCCTGCTGGATGCGCCGGGTTTGCCGTTCAGCAGTGACCACGTGGAAAGATCTGTGGTGCTGGGGCCGGTGGAACAGGTGCTGGCTGTCGATGCGCTGGTCGATGGCCTGCAACTGGCCAACGTCTCGCGACTGTTTCTGGTGGGCGATTTTGCCGTACTCGACGAGCCGGATCTGGATGATCGCCTGCAACGTCACGCTGCCGAGGAAATCCGCGAAGCCGTGCAAAGCAGCCCGCTGCGCTGGACGCTGGTGAATGCCCCGCACGGCGTGGCTGGACTGACCATCGAGCATTTCAGTCAGGTCGGCGGCAACCTGGAACCGGGTCTGGCCGAACCGCTGGAACGCCTGAATCGCGTGGCGGTCGGCATTGCCGATGAGCTGCGGCTGAATCTGCATGTGGGCGAACACGTAAATTTCATCGCCGCCACAGATCCCTCGTAGGAGCTGCCGCAGGCTGCGATCTCTTGCCCCTCAAACCGCAATCGAAGGCAACGCCAACCCGGCCAACGATTCGGCGCTGTTCGCCTGCTCCACCATCAACCAATCGACAAACTGCTGAATCAACGCCCCACGTCGTTTGCGCTGCGGCAACACCACGTAATACCCCAACCGCGACAGCGTTGTTTCAGCAATCGGCCGACACAACAAACCCTGAGTCAGCAAGTTATCCACAAGGTGGCGCCAACCGATCGCCACCCCCTGCCCGCCAATCGCCGCCTGGATCAACAGCGTGTAATTGTCGAAGCGCAATTGCCCCGGCGCCGGCGGCGTGTTGATGCCTAACTCGCGAAACAAGCCGCTCCAGTCAAACCAGTTGCTGCTGTTTTCGCCACGCAGATGCAACAACGGCAATTCCAACAGTGCCTGAGCAGGCAAGGGCAGGGCGCGCTCATTGAGCAATTGCGGGCTGCACACCGGGAACACTTCTTCGCTGAACAGCCAATGGCTTTCGCCCTGCTTGAAACGCCCGTCGCCAAACAGGATTGCCACGTCGATATCGGTGCGCAGCATGTTGTGGTTGCGTTCGCTGGTCACCAGGCTGACATCGACATGCGGATTGGCTTCATGGAAGCGGTGCAGGCGCGGCATCAGCCAATATGCAGCGAAAGCGAAATCGGTAGCGACCTGCAGCACTTCATGTTGCTGCTGTGCACTGATTGCGCTCAATCCAGCGTCGATATTCTGCAAACCGAGGGAAACCTGCTCGAACAGGATGGCGCCGACTTCGGTCAATTCGATCCCGCGGTAGATGCGATCAAACAAGCGCGTGCCGAGTTGCTCTTCCAGGCGTTTGATCTGCTGGCTGATCGCCGGTTGCGTAGTGCCCAGCTCTACCGACGCGGCGGTAAAACTGCGATGTCGCGCCGCCGCTTCGAATGCGCGCAACAGGTCGAGCGACAGATCACCCAAGGCTTCATACATAAGCGGTGCTTATCCTAGTCATTGTCCGACGCGGGCTTTACCGGATACAGCATGGACTCCATGCTCGATCGCAGCAATGTCGCATAAATATTCACTATGGAATGCCGCGATCACATGAAGCGCAAGAATATTCTTTTCATCATGGCCGATCAGATGGCCGCGCCAATGTTGCCGTTCTACGGCCCGTCGCCGATCAAACTGCCGAATCTTTCCCGCCTCGCCGCCCAAGGCGTGGTGTTCGATGCCGCTTATTGCAACAGCCCGTTGTGCGCGCCGTCGCGATTCACCCTGGTCAGCGGCCAGTTGCCGAGCAAGATCGGCGCCTATGACAACGCTGCCGATTTCCCCGCCGATGTGCCGACTTACGCCCACTACCTGCGCCGCCTCGGCTATCGCACCGCGCTGTCGGGCAAGATGCATTTCTGCGGCCCCGATCAGTTACACGGTTACGAAGAGCGCCTGACCAGCGACATCTACCCGGCCGATTACGGCTGGGCAGTGAACTGGGATGAGCCGGACGTACGGCCGAGCTGGTATCACAACATGTCCTCGGTATTGCAGGCTGGGCCGTGCGTGCGCACCAACCAGCTCGATTTCGATGAAGAGGTGGTGTTCAAAGCGCAGCAGTATTTGTTTGATCACATCCGCGAGGATGGCGATCAGCCGTTCTGCCTGACTGTTTCAATGACGCACCCACACGACCCCTACACCATTCCCAAGGCGTTCTGGGATTTGTACGACGATGCCGATATCCCTTTGCCTACGACCCCGGATCAACACGAACTCGATCCGCACTCGCAGCGCCTGCTCAAGGTTTACGACCTGTGGGATAAACCGCTGCCTGTGGATAAGATTCGTGATGCGCGCCGGGCGTACTTCGGTGCGTGCAGCTATATAGACGCCAACGTCGGCAAACTTCTGCAAACCCTCGAAGAAACCGGGCTGATCGATGACACCATCATCGTGTTCTCCGGCGACCACGGCGACATGCTCGGCGAGAAAGGCCTCTGGTACAAAATGCACTGGTATGAAATGGCTGCCCGCGTGCCGCTGTTGATCAGTGCGCCAGGGCAGTTCGATTCAGGCCGTGTCAGTGCTGCCGTATCCACTGCCGACCTGCTGCCAACTTTCGTGGAAATGGCCGGCGGAACGCTGGAACCGGGCCTGCCATTGGATGGCCGTTCGCTGGTCTCACACCTGCAAGGGCAGGGCGGCCATGACGAAGTGTTCGGCGAATACATGGCCGAAGGCACCGTCAGCCCGTTGATGATGATCCGTCGCGGCGCCTACAAATTTATCTACAGTGAAAGCGACCCTTGCCTACTCTTCGACGTAAGCAACGATCCGCGCGAATTGGAAGAACTCAGTCAATCGCCGCAACATCGCCAGCTGTTCGACGATTTTCTCGCTCAAGCGCGGGCCAAGTGGGATATTCCGGCAATTCACCGGAAGGTCCTCGCCAGCCAGCGGCGCCGCCGTTTCGTTGCCGAGGCGTTATCCATCGGCAAGCTGAAGAGCTGGGATCACCAGCCGCTGGTGGACGCCAGTCAGCAGTACATGCGCAACCACATCGACCTAGATGATCTGGAGCGCAAAGCACGTTATCCACAACCCTGCCAAAACCAATAATGTTAAGGGGAAGTCCATGCGCAAGTTATCCACAGTAGTGACGGTCGGCCTGCTCGCGCTGAGCAGCGCCTCGGCGTTCGCCGAGCAGAGTTGCGACACGGTGAAAATGGCCGACCCGGGCTGGAGCGACATCGCCGCGACCAACGCCATCACCGGGTTTCTGCTGGACGGCATGGGCTACAAGGCCAAGATCGACACCCTCGCGGTGCCGATCACCTTTGGCGGTTTGAAGGATGGCCAGGTGGATGTGTTTCTCGGCAACTGGATGCCGGCGCAGCAGGGCTTCTACGACAAGTTCGTCGCCACCGGTGACGTCACGCAATTGGCAAAGAACCTCGACGGCACCGAATTCACCCTCGCCGTGCCGGATTACGTGTGGGACGCGGGTGTGCATAACTTCGCCGACCTGAACAAATACGCCGACAAATTCGAGCGCAAGATCTACGGCATTGGTTCGGGTGCGCCAGCGAATATCTCGCTGCAGGAAATCATCAAGAAGAACGACTTCGACATGGGCCAGTGGAAGCTGATCGAGTCCAGCGAACAGGCGATGCTCGCCGAAGTGTCGCGGGCGGTGAAGAAACAGAAATTCGTCACCTTCCTCGGCTGGACCCCGCACCCGATGAACGTGCAGTTGAAAATGCATTACCTGAAGGGCGGCGAGAAGTACTTCGGCGACACCGGCAGCGTGTTTACGCTGACGCGCAAGGGTTACGCCGAGGCCTGTCCGAATGTGGGTAAATTGCTGACCAATCTTTCGTTCACTCAGGCGATGGAGAACAGCATCATGGCCGAGGTGGTGAACAAGAAGGTCACTAATGCCGAGGCGGTGAAGGCGTGGATCAAGGCGAATCCGGCGGTGCTGGATAAGTGGCTGGACGGGGTGAAGACGGTTGACGGGAAGGATGCGTTGGCGGCGGTTAAGGCGAAGCTTTGATTGTGGGGTGGCTGGATGAGTAATCGGCTTGAGATTTTTGCCCCCTCACCCCAGCCCTCTCCCCCAAGGGGGCGAGGGGGAAGGGAGCCGATATTTGTTGGATTCAAGACCTGAGTTCGACGCTGATTTCTCAGGTCGACACATTCAGTCCAAACACCTCGGTCAGTCCCCTCTCCCTCCGGGAGAGGGCTAGGGTGAGGGCCCTTTCCCTGACACCCTGATAACCTTGAACAAAACCCCAACCGCGAGGATCCATGGCCTTCCCCAGCCGCCACTCTCTCTTCCCCTTTCTCACCTGGCTACCGCGGCAAACCCGCGCCAGCGTCGGACGGGATCTGATCGTCGGCCTCAGCGGTGCGATTCTCGCGTTACCCCAGTCGATTGCCTACGCGCTGATCGCCGGTCTGCCACCTGAGTACGGTCTGTATGCCGCGATTATCCCGGTATTGATCGCTTGCCTGTGGGGTTCATCGTGGCATCTGATTTGCGGCCCGACCGCAGCGATTTCGATTGTGCTGTACGCCAGCGTCAGCCCCTTGGCTGTGCCGGCCTCGCAGGACTACATCACGCTGATCCTGCTACTGACCTTCCTCGCCGGGGTTTTCCAGTGGCTGCTCGGTTTGCTGCGCTTCGGCGCGCTGGTGAATTTCGTCTCGCATTCGGTGGTGCTCGGTTTCACCCTTGGCGCGGCAGTGGTGATTGCTATCGGGCAATTGCCGAATCTGCTGGGCCTGGAATTGCCGGCCAAAGCCACGGCGCTGGCGAGTCTGATGGATCTGCTGCAACACCTAAGGGCTGTGGATAAACCTTCGCTGGTGCTCGGCGTGGCCACGGTGGTGGTCGGCATCGTCCTGAAACAACTGCTGCCGCGCTGGCCGACGCTGTTGATAACGTTGATCCTGGCCAGCCTGCTGGTGTGGTTGTGGCCGGCGATGTTCGGCCATGTGCATCTGGTCAGTGCGTTCGTTGGGCGTTTGCCGCCGTTCAGTGGCTTGCCGCTGGATCTGGATTTGATTTTGCGCCTGCTGCCGAGCGCCGTGGCGGTGGGCATGCTCGGGCTGGTCACCAGCCTGTCGATTGCGCGCTCGATTTCGGCGCGGTCGCAGCAATTACTCGATGCCAATCAGGAAGTGCGTGCGCAAGGTTTATCGAACATTGTCGGGGCGTTCTTTTCCGGATCGTTGTCGGCCGGATCATTTACTCGCTCAGGATTAAGTTACGAGGCGGGCGCCTGCTCGCCTCTGGCCGGGATTTTTTCAGCGATCTGGGTGGCGTTGTTTGCGATTTTCGGTGCGGGGCTGATTTCACACATTCCGATTCCGGCGATGGCGGGCAGCATTCTGCTGATTGCCTGGGGGCTGGTGGATCATCGCGGCATTCGCTCGTTGCTGCGAGTCAGCCGCGCCGAATTCGTGGTAATGGCGCTGACGTGTCTCGCGACCTTGCTGCTGGAGTTGCAGACGGCGATTTATGCCGGGGTGCTGGCGTCGCTGTTTTTCTACCTCAAGCGCACTTCGCAACCACGTGTGCAGCATTGGCGCGACGGTGAGGACGATGTTTTACGCGTCGGCGGCTCGATCTTTTTCGGCGCCAGCCATTACCTGCAAGTGCGCCTGCAGCGCATGCACGGCGCGCGGGTGGTGATCGAGGCGCAGCAGATCAACTTCATCGATTATTCGGGAGTGGAGATGCTGCATCAGGAGGCGCGGCGGTTGTTGAGCCAGAATCGCAGTTTGACCTTGCGTCGGGCGCGGCCGCAGGTGGTGGAGGAGTTGCGGAAGCTGGAGGGACCGGAGAAATGTCCGATCCGGTTTGAGGATTGAAAAGATCGCAGCCTTCGGCAGCTCCTACATTGGATCGGTGTTCACCCTGTAGGAGCTGCCGCAGGCTGCGATCTTTTGATTTTCAACCCGTCAGTTGGCGGCGTAGTTCGGCCAATACTGGCGCCGTATCAGGCCGCACACCCCGCCACAAAAAGAACGCCTCAGCGGCCTGCTCCGCCAACATCCCCAAACCATCCATCGCCACCGCCGCGCCATGCTCGCTGGCCCAGCGGCAGAACGCCGTCGGTTCCTTGCCGTACATCATGTCGTAGCACAAGGTCTTGCCTGGCTCGATCAGGCTCGGCGCAATCGGCGGTACATCGCCGGTCAGGCTCGCCGATGTAGCGTTGATGATCACGTCCACCGGCTCGCGCAGCCAGTCAAAACCACTGGCCGACACCGGCCCCAGATCGCAGAACAACTCCGCCAGCAACTCAGCCTTGTCGACCGTGCGATTGGCGACGATCACCGATGCCGGTTTCTCCGCCAGCAATGGCTCCAGCGCCCCACGCACCGCGCCGCCAGCGCCGAGCAGCAGGATGCGTTTGCCGCTCAGGCTGAACCCGGCGTTCACCGTCAGGTCACGCACCAGCCCGGCGCCATCGGTGTTATCGCCGAGCAGCGAACCGTCGGCCAGTTTGCTCAAGGTGTTCACCGCGCCGGCGCGCTCTGCGCGAGCAGTCAGGCTGTCGGCCAGACGGTAGGCGTCTTCCTTGAACGGCACGGTCACGTTGGCGCCGCGACCGTCTACGAAAAACGCCTTGGCGCAGCCGGAGAAGTCGTCCAGCGGCGCCAGCAAGGTGCTGTAGTCGAGCTGCTGTGCGGTCTGCTCGGCGAACAACTTGTGAATCATCGGCGATTTGCTGTGGCCGATCGGGTTACCGAAAACGACGTAACGATCCATCAGTAATCCTCAGGCCTGGGCCAGCCAGTCGCGGTCTTGCAGGAAGTACTCGGTCAGGCGCGCCTCTTCACTGCCAGGCGCAGCCTTCCAGTCGTAGCCCCAACGCACTTGCGGCGGCAGCGACATCAGAATCGATTCGGTACGCCCGCCCGATTGCAGGCCGAACAGCGTGCCTCGGTCGTAAACCAGATTGAATTCGACGTAGCGGCCACGGCGGAATTCCTGGAATTCACGCTGTTGGGCGGTGAAGGCATCGTTTTTCCGGCGCTGCACGATCGGCAGATAGGCATCGATGTAGGCGTCGCCAATGGCGCGCATGAAGGCGAAGCTGGTGTCGAAGTCCCACTCGTTCAAATCATCGAAGAACAGCCCGCCGATACCGCGCGGTTCGTGGCGATGCTTGATGTGGAAGTAGGTGTCGCACCAGGCTTTGTAGCGCGGGTAAATGTCCGGCCCGAATGGCGCGCAAGCCTGTTGAGCAACGCGATGCCAATGGATGCAGTCTTCTTCGTTGCCGTAATACGGGGTCAGGTCGAAGCCACCACCGAACCACCAGACCGGCTCTTCACCTTCCTTCTCGGCGATGAAAAAGCGCACGTTGGCGTGGGACGTCGGCACATGCGGGTTGTGCGGGTGAATCACCAGCGACACACCGAGGGCTTCAAAACCGCGACCGGCCAATTCCGGGCGATGGGCGCTGGCCGACGGTGGCAGACCGTTGCCGTAGACGTGGGAAAAGTTGACGCCGCCCTTTTCGATCAGCGTGCCGTTCTCGATCACGCGGGTGCGACCGCCACCGCCCGCCGGCCGGGTCCAGGCGTCTTCGACGAAGCGCGTGCCACCGTCTTCGGTTTCGAGTGCAGCGCAGATACGGTCTTGCAGGTCGAGCAGATAGGCCTTTACGGCGTCGGTGCGGGTCGTCATGGCTTCACCTTGAATCGGGCGGCGCCCCGCAGGCGGGCGACGCAAATGGGCGCGTAGCATACCACCGCAGACTGGCGCGCCGCAGTTGACGAAGATCAAGCATGGGAGTTGGATAGGGGGTTCACGACAGACCCAAGGAGAGCAGGCAGATGGCAAAGCGTATCCAGTTCCGCGCCCACGGCGGCCCCGAAGTGCTCGAATTTGTTGACTACGAACCCGCCGCGCCCGGCCCCAATCAAGTGCGCGTGGCGAACAAGGCGATCGGCCTGAATTTCATCGACACCTATTTCCGCAGCGGTCTGTACGCGCCGCCAGCCTTGCCGTCCGGTCTCGGTGCGGAAGGTGCAGGCGTGGTTGACGCGGTCGGCAGCGGCGTCACCCGCTTCAAGGTCGGCGATCGCGTGGCCTATGGCAGTGGCCCATTGGGGGCTTACAGCGAGTTGCACGTGTTGCCCGAAGCCAATCTGGTGAAACTGCCGGATGAAATCAGCTTCGAAACGGCCGCCGGGGTAATGCTCAAAGGCCTGACCGTGCAATATCTGCTGCGTCAGACTTATGAACTGAAAGGTGGCGAAACCATTCTGTTCCACGCCGCCGCCGGTGGCGTTGGTTCGCTGGCCTGCCAATGGGCCAAGGCCCTGGGCGTGAAGCTGATCGGCACGGTCAGTTCGAAAGAGAAGGCCGAACTGGCCAAGGCCAATGGTGCGTGGGCGACCATTGATTACAGCCATGAGAACGTTGCCGAGCGCGTGCTGGCGCTGACCGATGGCAAGAAAGTCCCGGTGGTGTACGACGGTGTGGGCAAGGACACTTGGCTGACTTCGCTGGACAGCGTTGCACCGCGTGGTCTGGTGGTGAGCTTCGGCAATGCGTCGGGCGCGGTGGACGGGGTGAACCTGGGGATTCTTTCGGCCAAAGGCTCGCTGTATGTGACACGGCCGACATTGGCGACTTACGCCAATAACGCTGAGAATTTGCAGCGGATGGCGGATGAGCTGTTCGAGATGATCATCAGCGGCAAGATCAAGGTGGATATCAGTCAGCGCTATTCGTTGGCTGATGCTGCCAAAGCGCAAACCGAGTTGTCGGCTCGACGCACCACAGGTTCAACCATTCTGTTGCCTTGACCGGCCCCTTCGCGAGCAAGCCCGCTCCCACATTTGGAATGCATTTCAATTGTGGGAGCGGGCTTGCTCGCGAATGAGGCTACTCGGTATCAAGCCGGGCGCACGACGTTGCCCGTGGCCAGATCACGAATCAGGCTCGGATTCTTGCGTCCACCCAATTCCCCGCCCAGCACCAGATCAATCTGCCCCCGGAAATACTGCTCGACGCGCAACCGCGTGCGCGCCGCCGGGCGTCCTTGCGGGTTGGCCGAGGTCGAAATCAACGGCCCGACCATCGAACACAAATCGCGCACCTGTGGATGATCACTAACGCGCAACGCCACAGTGTCGTGCACGCCCGTCACCCACTCCGGCAACAGACCCTGGTGCGGCACCAGCCAGGTGTTCGGCCCCGGCCAGGTACTGGCCATGCGGTCGATCCATTCTTGCGGGAAGTCTTCGAACAGGAAATCGAACTGGCGAATGTTGTCGGCCACCAGAATCAGGCCCTTGTCGACCGAGCGATTCTTGATCGCCAGCAGCCGATCCACCGCCTCTTCATTCCACGGGTCGCAACCCAGCCCCCAGACGGCTTCGGTTGGATAGGCAATCACCGCCCCGGCGCGAATCTCTCGTGCGGCTTGTTGCACACGCCAACTGTTGACCATGAAAAAACTCTCCGCAAACAGGTTTCGCGCAGTTTACCGATCTTCCTTGTAAAACCTAGCTCACCCGCGCAAACCAGCGGCCGTTTTCGCATACCGCGCGGCCATCCATTTCCAGTTCGGTCAGGGCTGCCAGCACTTTCGGTAACGCCCAGCCGCTGCTGTCGGCCAGACCTTCGCTGGTATGCGGCGCGGCGTGGAGTAGGGCGAGCAACGGGTGATCGACTTTCGCTGTGTCTGTGAACAACGGCAAATGCTGCCAGCCGCGCAGCGCTTCGAGAATGTGTTCGATGGTTTCCACCAGCACCGCACCGTCGCGAATCAATTGATGACAACCGCGCGCACCGGGGTGATGGATCGAACCGGGGATTGCATACACCTCGCGCCCCTGTTCCGCTGCCAGCCGCGCAGTGATCAATGAACCGCTGGCGACGCTGGCCTCGACCACCAGCACACCGAGCGACAAGCCGCTGATGATCCGGTTACGCCGCGGGAAGTTGCTCGGCGTCGGTCCGGCGTCCAGCGGAAACTCTGAAAGCACCGCGCTGCCGGACGCAATCATCGCGTCAGCCAGGCGTCGATTGCACTGTGGATAAAAATTTTCCAGGCCGGTGCCCAACACACCCACGGTCAAGCCACCGACATCCAGTGCCGCCTGATGCGCGGCGGCATCAATACCCAGTGCGAGACCACTGGTGATGACAAAACCAGCCCCGGCAAGGCTGCGCGAGAACGCCGCCGCCGTATCCATCCCCGGGCGTGAGGCACGACGGCTGCCGACCATCGCCAGTTGTGGTTTTTCCAGAATCAGTGGGTCGCCAGCAACAAACAGCAGCGGCGGCGGATCGGGAATCTGCGCCAGCAGCGCCGGATAATCCGCCTGATCGGACATCAGCAAATGATGCTCCGGGCGCTCTAGCCAGCGCATCGCATGGCTGGCGCCATCGCGCACCTCAGGACTGCGTCGCGCTTCGGCGCAGGCCGCCGGCATTCCCAGCGAGCGCCAGGCACTCGCTGGCGCGCTGATGGCTTTGGACGCCGAGCCGAAGGCGTCGAGCAATTTGGCAAAGCGCTTCGGACCGATTTCCGGCAAGCGGTGCAGGCGCAGGCGCGCTTCCAGTTCCGCCGGCGAAACCGGCGTGCAGACAGAGAGCATCGTGGATCATCCTTGATCGTTATAAGTCCCGAACCATTCGGAACAAGCTGTGGATAACTCTGTTGGTAACTTGTTAAGCAAGCTTACGGATTTCGCACCTTGTCGAGCACCGCCAGCGAGCGTGAAGCATTGAGGACAAGGCCATAGCTGAGCTTGTCGTAAGTGCGGAACACCATCAGCAACCCGGCGCGTTCGTCGGGAATTTTCAGCGGCTGGCCGGTAATGCGGTCACGCACGGTCTCGCCGGTTTTCATCACCACCAGCACATTGCCTTCGGCCAGACCGTCACGCTTGCCCTTGTTCAGGGTAACCACGTCCATCACGCCGATCTGCGTGACGCCGCGCGGCACGTCAATGATCACGCCGTTGATGGCGCTGGTCGGCGCGCTGGGCATGAAGGTCGAGTTGATCGATCGCTCTTCACCGCTGAACAAGCGGTCACCGAGGCGCACTTCCTGGGTGGTGCGTTGCAGCGCGAGGGTAGCGACGTCGCCTTCGGTGGCAACGATTTCGCCACCGCCGATGTCATCGGCGTTGATCCCGAGAAACTCCTTGGTCTGCGGGTCGGTGTAGACCTTGCCCTGACGGAAGATGCCGTACACCGGCTGATTCGGGTCGAAATGGCCGCGCGCGAAGATACGGTCACCGGTACCGCTGAGCACGCGTTCGGCATCGCCGGCGACGATATATGGCGCCTTGTCGAACTCCTCGACCTTGTCGACGATGCGGTTGCTCAGCAGAAAACTGTTGATCGACTTGAGCGGAATGCTCGGAATCGGCTCGGCCACCGGGCTGGTGCGGATCCGTGGCGAGAGCTTGATGGTGCCGCGCGACTCACCGCGATTGAGCATCAGGCGGGGCTGACCGTTGACGTAACTGAGCGTCAGCGTGTCGCCAGGGTAGATCAGGTTGGGGTTTTCAATCTGCGGATTGGCCCGCCACAGCTGCGGCCACTGCCAGGGTTCGCGCAGGTATTTGCCGGAAATGTCCCAGAGTGTGTCACCCGCAACCACCGTGTATTGCTGTGGAAAATCATCCCTGAGTTGCACTTGCCCTTGCGCCACGCCGGCCGAAGCCAGCAACAGCAGGGCGAGTAGTGTTTTCCTCATGCAGTGAATCCCTTTATCATGTGCGTTCGCGTGAACCGTCAGAGCCCCCGTGGCTCGCTTGAGCAAATTGCACAAGCTACGCTTCACAACGGTAGCCTGCATCTTCGGACCTGCCAGGCCATCGCCCGACTTTACTCAATACGTGCAGCAATCAAAGCCTATGGCCATTTTAGACATCCTCGAATTTCCGGACCCACGTCTGCGCACTATCGCCAAACCAGTGGCTGTAGTGGACGACGAAGTGCGTCAGTTGGTCGACGACATGTTTGAAACAATGTATGAAGCGCCGGGCATCGGCCTCGCCGCGACCCAGGTCAACGTGCACAAACGTATCGTCGTGATGGACCTTTCCGAAGACCGCACCGAACCCCGGGTGTTCATCAACCCCGAGTTCGAATCGCTGACCGACGAAATGGAGCAATATCAGGAAGGCTGCCTGTCGGTCCCGGGTTTCTACGAAAACGTCGATCGCCCGCAGAAGGTCAGGATCAAGGCGCTGGACCGCGACGGCAAGCCCTATGAACTGATCGCCGAAGGCCTGCTCGCGGTGTGCATCCAGCACGAATGCGACCACCTCAACGGCAAATTGTTCGTCGATTACCTGTCCACGCTCAAACGCGACCGGATCAAGAAGAAACTGGAAAAGCAGCACCGCCAGAACGCTTGATGCCCCTCTTCAAAGGCTTGCTGCGGCAAGCCTTTTTCTTTTTATGAGACTCCCTTCATGACTGAGCCACTGCGCATCGTTTTTGCCGGCACCCCGGAATTCGCCGCCGAACACCTCAAGGCCCTGCTGAGCAGCCCTTACGAGATCGTTGCGGTCTACACCCAACCGGATCGTCCGGCCGGTCGCGGGCAAAAACTGATGCCGAGCCCGGTCAAACAGCTCGCGCTGGAAAACAATATCCAGGTGTTGCAGCCGCCGACGTTGCGCAACCCGCAGGCTCAAGCTGAACTGGCCGCGCTGAAACCGGATTTGCTGGTGGTGGTCGCCTACGGCCTGATCCTGCCGCAAGTGGTGCTGGATATTCCGCGTCTGGGCTGCATCAACAGTCACGCCTCCTTGCTGCCACGCTGGCGCGGTGCGGCGCCGATTCAGCGCGCCGTCGAACACGGTGATGCCGAAAGCGGCGTGACCGTGATGCGCATGGAAGCCGGCCTCGACACCGGGCCGATGCTGCTCAAGGTGGTCACGCCGATCACCGGCGAAGATACCGGCGGCAGCCTGCACGACCGTCTCGCCGAGATGGGGCCGCTGGCCGTGGTGCAGGCGATTGCCGGTCTGGCTGCTGGCACCCTTGAAGGCGAAGTGCAGAACGATGAACTCGCCACTTACGCGCACAAACTCAACAAAGACGAAGCACGCATCGACTGGAGCCGTCCGGCGGTTGAGTTGGAGCGCCTGGTGCGCGCCTTCAATCCATGGCCGATTACCCACAGCACCCTCAACGGTGAAGCGCTGAAAGTACTGGCGGCAACCATTGCCGACGGCAAAGGCGCGCCGGGTGAAATCCTCAGCGCCAGCAAGGACGGGCTGATCGTCGCCTGCGGTGAACAGGCGCTGTGTCTGACCCGCCTGCAATTGCCCGGCGGCAAAGCGCTGAATTTCAGCGACCTGTTCAATAGCCGTCGTGAGAAGTTCGCTGTCGGCACGGTGCTCGGCGCAGCGGTGGACGCGCAATGAACCCGCGTCTGGCCGCCGCCAAGGCACTCGCCGCCGTACTCAGTGGCAAAGCTTCGTTGAACAGCTCACTGCCGACGCAACTGGACAAGGTCGAGGATCGCGATCGCGGTTTCACTCAGGACCTGGCCTTTGGCACCGCGCGCTGGCAGCCACGTCTGTCGGCGCTGGCCGAGAAGCTGCTGCAGAAACCGTTCAAAGCTGCGGATGCCGATGTCGAAGCGCTGCTGCTGGTCGGTCTCTATCAGTTGCTCTACACCCGCGTGCCAGCCCACGCCGCCATCGGCGAAACCGTCGGTTGCGCCGACAAGCTGAAAAAACCTTGGGCGAAAGGCCTGCTCAATGCCGTGTTGCGCAATGCCCAGCGCGAAAGCGAGACGATTTTCGCCGAACTGGAGCGCGATCCAGTGGTGCGCACCGCTCATCCGCGCTGGCTGCAAAAATCCCTGAAAGCTTTCTGGCCGGAACAGTGGGAAGCCATCTGCGAGGCGAACAACGCGCATCCGCCGATGATCCTGCGGGTCAATCGCCGCCATCACAGCCGCGACGCTTACCTCGGTCTGCTGACTGAGGCCGGCATTGCTGCGACACCGTGCGTGTACAGCCGCGACGGCATCATCCTCGAAGCCGCCGCCGACGTGCGCAGCCTGCCGGGTTTCGCCGAAGGCTGGATCAGCGTGCAGGACGAAGCCGCGCAACTGGCCGCTGACCTGCTCGACCTGGCGCCGGGCCAACGCGTGCTCGACGCCTGCTGCGCGCCTGGCGGCAAGACCTGCCACATCCTCGAAGCCGAACCGGCACTGGCCGGCGTGGTGGCGGTGGATCTGGAAGCCAAACGTCTGGTGCGAGTCAAAGAAAACCTCGAACGCCTGGGTCTCGACGCCGAATTGATCGCTGCCGATGGCCGTGATATCGACAAATGGTGGGACGGCAAACCGTTCCAGCGCATCCTGCTCGATGCACCATGCTCGGCCACCGGCGTGATCCGTCGCCATCCGGACATCAAGCTGACCCGTCAGCCCGACGACATCGTCGCCCTCGCGCAACTGCAAGGCGAGCTGCTCGAGGCGATGTGGAAAACCCTCGAAGTCGGCGGCATCCTGCTGTATGCCACCTGCTCGACGCTGCCGACCGAAAACACCGAAGTCATCGCCGCGTTCCTTGAGCGCACACCAGGCGCCCGCGAACTGGATCTGGCCACCACGGCAGGGATCAAACAGCCCCATGGCCGCCAATTGCTGGCCCAGCAGGGTGGGCATGACGGTTTCTACTACGCCAAGCTGATCAAGATCGCTGCCGCGCGCGGCTAAACGGATTCAACGGAGTGACTGGATGAAAATCATCATCCTCGGTGCGGGACAGGTCGGCGGTTCGCTGGCGGAACACCTGGCCAGCGAGGCCAACGACATTACCGTGGTCGATACCGACGGCGAACGCCTGCGCGACCTCGGCGATCGCCTCGACATCCGTACCGTGCAGGGCCGTGGCTCGCTGCCGTCGGTGTTGCGTCAGGCCGGTGCCGATGACGCCGACATGCTGGTGGCGGTGACCAACAGCGACGAAACCAACATGGTCGCCTGCCAGGTCGCCCACACGCTGTTCCACACCCCGACCAAGATCGCCCGGGTGCGTGAAGCGTCCTACCTCAATCGCGAGGAACAACTGTTTCAGAACGAAGCGATCCCGGTCGACGTGCTGATCAGCCCCGAGCAAGTGGTGACCAACTACATCAAGCGCCTGATCCAGCATCCCGGCGCCTTGCAGGTGATCGATTTCGCCGAAGGTGCGGCGCAACTGGTGGCGGTGCGTGCCTATTACGGCGGGCCGTTGGTGGGGCAGCAACTACGGCAGTTGCGCGAACACATGCCGAATGTCGAAACCCGCGTTGCGGCGATTTTTCGCCGTGACCGGCCGATCCTGCCGCAGGGCGATACCGTGATCGAGGCCGACGACGAGGTCTTCTTCATCGCCGCGCGTGAGAATATTCGCGCGGTGATGAGTGAAATGCGCCGCCTCGATGAAACCTACAAACGCATCGTCATTGCGGGCGGCGGGCAGATCGGCGAGCGTCTGGCCGAGGCCATCGAAAGCCGTTATCAGGTGAAGATCATCGAGATGAACCCGGCGCGTTGCCGCTATCTCTCCGACACCCTCGACAGCACCGTGGTGTTGCAGGGCAGTGCGTCCGACCGCGATTTGCTGCTGGAAGAGAACATTGCCGACGCCGACATCTTCCTCGCGCTGACCAACGATGACGAAGCCAACATCATGTCGTCGCTGCTGGCGAAACGGCTGGGGGCAAAGAAGGTCATGACGATCATCAACAACCCGGCCTACGTCGATCTGATTCAGGGCGGCGATATCGACATCGCCATCAGCCCGCAACTGGCGACCATCGGCACGCTGCTGGCCCACGTGCGCCGTGGCGATATCGTCAGCGTGCACTCATTGCGGCGCGGCGCGGCGGAGGCGATCGAGGCGATTGCCCACGGTGATGCGAAATCGAGCAAGGTGATTGGCAAGCCGATCGAGAAAATCGGCCTGCCGCCGGGCACCACGATCGGTGCGGTGATCCGCAACGAACAAGTGATCATCGCCCACGACGACACGGTGATCGAAGCGGGCGACCATGTGATTCTGTTCCTTGTGGATAAAAAGCATATTCGCGATGTGGAGAAGCTGTTTCATGTGGGGTTGAGCTTCTTCTGATCCGGAATTTCGCTGACTGTGATGGCCTCTTCGCGAGCAAGCCCGCTCCCACATTTGGAATGCATTCCCCCTGTGGGAGCGGGCTTGCTCGCGAAAGCGGCCTCACTAAACCCGATCAACACCTGACACTCCCCCGAAAAGGTATCCACCCATGCTCGAATCTCTGGAAAAAATGCTCGCCAAGGGTGTGGATAACTCTCTGCTGCGCTTCGGCCTGGGCAAGGGCTATCTGGATCTGGGCGAAAATGCCAAAGCCGCCGAGCATTTCCAGCGCTGTGTCGGCTTTGATCCGAAGTATTCAGCGGCGTGGAAATTGTTGGGCAAGGCGCAGCTGGCGCTGGGCAATCACGCTGCCGCGCGTCAGGCGTGGGAGCAAGGTCTGGAAGCGGCCCGCGCGCATGGCGACAAGCAGGCCGAGAAGGAAATGACGGTGTTCTTGAAGAAGCTCGATCGTCAGGCGCAGTGATTTTCTATAGATAGCGCAGGCCGATGCCTTCCGCATCGACCGTCACCACTTCCATCCGCACTCGCGGCGCGCCTGTGGGTAAGTCCTGTACCTGGCCATAAACCACCGCGCCTTTGGGCAAAGAAGCCAAGCGCGGGTGCTGGACGTACACGCCAGTCGGGGACAGGTTGCGGGTTTGCCCGAGGCATTCGCCGAAGCTGTCGTGGGTGATCTTGATGCGGAAGGATTTGCGTTGTTCGGACATCTTGGTGCGCCCTTTTTGAACGGTTGTGGATAACTCAAGCAGGATCAAAGATCGTCCGATCGCGGCCCGAACCTGCGGCAGCTCCTACAGGTTATCCACAGAGTGTGCCAATTACCTCAGTACCAGCGTTCTTCGCCGGGTGGGCGCTTTTTGAAGCGCTTCATGCTCCACATGTACTGGCTTGGATACGCCGCGACGTAGCGTTCGACGACTTTGCTCATTGCCGCACAGGATTCGGCGGTGTCGGTGCTGTACATGGCTTCGGGCGCGGCTTCGAGGATGACTTTGTAGCCGGAACCGTCGGGCAGGCGCAGCGCATGCAGGAATACGCCGACGGCTTTGCCACCGGCCAACATGTTCGGAACGAATTTGCTGGTCAGCGCTTGCGTGGCGAAGAACGGCACGAAGATCCCGGCGGATTCGGCTGGTTCCGGGTCAGCGGGGATGCCCACTGCACCACCTTTGCGCACTTCCTTGATGACGCTGAGGATGCCTTCCTTGGTGGAGGCGGCGACTTTGTTGCCCAGTTGCACGCGCTGTTTGCGCAGCAAATCGTCCACAGCCTTGAGCTTTGGCGGGCGGTAGAAAATGATTGGTTTGCACTGGCTGCAATAGAAGTGGTTGAGCACTTCCCAGTTGCCCAGGTGGCTGGTGATGCCGACCACGCCTTTGCCCGAGGCCAAGGCGTCTTTCAGCACGTCGAGGCCTTCGACTTCGCGCACCAGATCAATCGAACGCTGCGCCGGCCAGATCCACGCGCAGGCGCTTTCGGTCAGCGACTTGCCGATGTCTTTCAGGCTTTGGCCGACCAGACGCTCACGTTCGGCCGCATCCATCTGTGGAAAACATTTGGCGAGATTGATCCGCACCACGTCGCGGGAGCGGTTGGGGGTTTTCCACATGATCCAGCCGATCGCCGAACCCACGGCCTGCACGGCCCGCCATGGCAGCAGGGCAAACAGCCGCAGAGCGCCTACCAGCAAGGCGCCTTTAAACTTTTCCACAGGTCACTCCTGATCTTGTGCGGTGCGCGAGGCGCCCATTCTAACCGCCGTTGGCGAGCTGCGCGTAGCGGTCGCAGTCCTGGGTGTGGTCCATGACCATGCCCGAGGCCTGCATCAGTGCGTAGCAAATGGTCGGGCCGACGAACGTGAACCCGGCCTTTTTCAGGCCTTTGCTCATCGCCAGCGCTTCGGGGGTGATCGCCGGGACTTCGCTGCGATCCTTGAAATGATTGATGATCGGCTGGTCGCCGACGAACGACCAGAGGAACCCCACCGGATCCTCCAGCGCCAGCCAGGCCTGGGCATTGCGGCGGGCGGCATTGAGTTTGAGGCGGTTGCGGATGATCCCCGGATCGAGCATCAACTCGTCGATTTCAGCGTCGCTCATTTGCGCCACGCGCTGCACGTCGAAGCCGAACAACACCTCGCGATAACGCTCGCGTTTGCGCAGCACGGTGATCCACGACAGCCCGGCCTGGAACCCTTCGAGCAAAAGCAACTCGAACAAACCCTGCGCATCGCGTAGCGGCGTGCCCCACTCCTGATCGTGATAAGCCATGTACAGCGGATCTTCGGTACACCAAAAGCAGCGTGGCATAAGGCTCCAGGGGGTGGAGGTGCGACTGAATCGGGTATACTCCCGCTCTTTAAATCGCAGCCCAAGAAACAGGTGAATTTCGTGAGCCAGCCTACGCCAGCCGTGCGTACCTTCCAAGACTTGATCCTCGCGCTCCAGCAATACTGGGCCGAGCAAGGTTGCGTGGTACTTCAGCCCTACGATATGGAAGTAGGCGCCGGCACTTTCCACACCGCGACCTTCCTCCGTGCCATCGGCCCGGAAACCTGGAACGCCGCCTACGTGCAGCCAAGCCGCCGTCCGACTGACGGCCGCTACGGTGAAAACCCGAACCGTCTGCAGCACTACTATCAGTTCCAGGTCGTGCTCAAGCCCAACCCGGACAACTTCCAGGAACTGTACCTGGGCTCCCTCAAGCATGTCGGCCTGGACCCACTGGTTCACGACATTCGCTTCGTCGAAGACAACTGGGAATCGCCGACCCTCGGCGCATGGGGTCTGGGCTGGGAAGTCTGGCTGAACGGCATGGAAGTGACTCAGTTCACCTACTTCCAACAGGCTGGTGGCATCGAGTGCTACCCGGTGACCGGCGAGATCACTTACGGCCTCGAGCGTCTGGCCATGTACCTGCAAGGCGTGGATTCGGTCTACGACCTGGTCTGGGCTGACGGCCCGATGGGCAAAGTCACCTACGGCGACGTGTTCCACCAGAACGAAGTGGAGCAGTCCACTTACAACTTCGAACACGCCAACGTCGACAAGCTGTTCGAACTGTTCGACTTCTATGAAAGCGAAGCCAAGCGCCTGATCGAACTCGACCAGCCGCTGCCGTTGCCGAGCTACGAAATGGTCCTGAAGGCGTCGCACACCTTCAACCTGCTGGATGCGCGCCGGGCGATCTCGGTGACCGCGCGTCAGCAATACATTTTGCGCGTACGCACCCTGGCGCGTTCCGTTGCGCAAGCCTACCTGCTGGCGCGCGCCAAGCTGGGCTTCCCGATGGCGACCCCGGATCTGCGTGACGAAGTACTGGCCAAGCTGGAGGCAGCACAATGAGTGCGCAAGATTTTCTGGTTGAACTGGGCACCGAAGAACTGCCACCGAAAGCCCTGAACACCTTGGCTGAGGCATTCCTCGCCGGTATCGACAAGGGCCTGCAAGCCGCAGGCCTGAGCTATGAGACTAAAACCGTCTACGCGGCGCCGCGCCGTCTGGCTGTGCTGATCACCGCGCTGGCCACCCAGCAACCGGATCGCAGCATCAACCTCGACGGCCCGCCACGTCAGGCGGCGTTCGACGCTGACGGCAACCCGACTCAGGCAGCTTTGGGTTTCGCCAAGAAATGCGGCGTTGATCTGAGCGAAATCGATCAGAGCGGCCCGAAACTGCGTTACAGCCAGAGCATCGCCGGCAAGCCGACCGCGAGCCTGCTGCCGACCATCGTCGAAGATTCGCTGAACGACCTGCCGATCCCGAAACGCATGCGTTGGGGTGCGCGCAAGGAAGAGTTCGTGCGTCCGACCCAGTGGCTGGTGATGCTGCTCGGTGACCAGGTCATCGACTGCACCATCCTCGCGCAGAAGGCTGGCCGTGATTCCCGTGGTCACCGTTTCCATCACCCGGAAAGCGTGCGCATCGGTTCGCCGTCGAGCTACCTCGCCGACCTGCGTGCCGCTTACGTGCTGGCCGACGCCAACGAGCGTCGCGAGATCATCAGCAAGCGCACCGAAGAGCTGGCCACCCGTCAGGAAGGCACGGCTATCGTTCCGCCGGCATTGCTCGACGAAGTGACCGCGCTGGTTGAATGGCCGGTGCCGCTGGTGTGTTCGTTCGAGGAACGTTTCCTCGACGTGCCGCAGGAAGCGCTGATCACCACCATGCAGGACAACCAGAAGTACTTCTGCCTGCTGGATGCCGACGGCAAGTTGCTGCCACGTTTCATCACTGTGGCCAACATCGAAAGCAAAGACCCGCAGCAGATCATCGCCGGTAACGAAAAAGTGGTTCGCCCACGCCTGACCGACGCCGAGTTCTTCTTCAAGCAAGACAAGAAGCAGAAACTCGAAGCTTTCAATGATCGCCTGAAGAACGTGGTGTTCCAGGAAAAACTCGGCAGCGTCTACGACAAGGCCGAGCGCGTATCAAAACTGGCTGCGTACATCGCCGCACGCATTGGCGGCAACGCGTCGTGGGCTGCTCGCGCGGGCCTGCTGTCGAAGTGCGACCTGGCCACTGAAATGGTTGGCGAGTTCCCGGAGATGCAAGGTGTCGCCGGTTACTACTACGCCCTCAATGACGGCGAGCCGGAAGACGTCGCGCTGGCGCTGAACGAGCAATACATGCCACGCGGTGCCGGTGCAGAACTGCCGTCGACCCTGACCGGTGCGGCCGTTGCCATCGCTGACAAGCTCGACACCCTGGTCGGTATCTTTGGTATCGGCATGCTGCCAACCGGCAGCAAAGACCCGTATGCCCTGCGCCGCGCGGCACTCGGTGTGCTGCGTATCCTCATCGAGAAGAAACTTGATCTGGACCTGAACGATGCCGTGGCGTTCGCCGTGGCCGCGTTCGGTGCCAAGGTTAAGGCTGCCGGCCTCAACGAGTCGGTGCTGGAGTTCATCTTCGACCGTCTGCGTGCACGCTACGAAGACGAAGGCGTTGAAGTGGCCACTTACCTGTCGGTACGTGCCCTGAAGCCGGGTTCGGCGCTGGACTTCGATCAGCGTGTGCAAGCGGTGCAAGCGTTCCGCAAGCTGCCGGAAGCGGCAGCGCTGGCGGCAGTGAACAAGCGTGTATCGAACCTGTTGAGCAAAGTAGAAGGCGCGGTACCGACCGAGGTCCAAGCCAAGTATTTCGATAACGCCAACGAGTTCTCGCTGTACTCGGCGATCCAGCAAGCGGATCAAGCGGTGCAGCCGATGGCCGCAGCGCGTCAGTACAACGAATCGCTGGCACGCCTGGCCGCCTTGCGCGAGCCGGTGGATGCATTCTTCGACGCGGTGATGGTCAATGCCGACGACGCCAATGTACGGGCCAACCGTTACGCGCTGCTGGCGCGTCTGCGTGGCCTGTTCCTCGGTGTTGCCGACATTTCGCTGCTGGGTTGAGGGATTGCTGTTGAAACTGCTGATTCTCGATCGGGACGGAGTGATCAATTACGACTCCGACGCTTACATCAAGTCCGTGGCGGAGTGGATGCCGTTGCCCGGCTCGATCGAGGCGATTGCGCAGTTGAGCAAGGCCGGCTGGACGGTGGCGGTCGCCACCAACCAGTCGGGTATTGCTCGCGGCTACTACGACCTCGCCACCCTCGATGCCATGCACGCGCGGTTGCGCGAGTTGGTGGCGGAGCAGGGCGGTGAGGTCGGGCTGATCGTGTATTGCCCGCATGGGCCGGACGAAGGCTGCGATTGCCGCAAGCCGAAACCGGGGATGCTGAAAACCATCGCGGCGCATTACGACGTCGAGCTGACCAATGTCTGGTTCGTCGGCGACAGCCTTGGTGACCTGGAGGCCGCCAAAGCCGTCGATTCACAGCCAGTTTTGGTAAAGACCGGAAAAGGCGAAAAGACTCAGGGCAAAACCCTGCCGGTGGGCACTCTGATTTTTGACGATCTGGCGGCGATTGCCGCAGAACTTATCCACAACTAGAGTACTTCTGAAGTTCCTGACCAGGGATTGATCGGGAGTGCGCTTGAACACTCGGGCATTGCCCCGTCACGGTAAACGTCACTATGTCGATACTGCGGGCCATCAGAATTTTTCTCTTTTACCTTCTGCTGGGCACCACCTCCCTGCTGTGGTGCAGCTTGAGTTTTTTTATCGCGCCGTTTTTGCCATTCAAGGCGCGTTATCGTTTCATCAACGTGTACTGGTGCCGTTGCGCCTTGTGGTTGACCAAGGTATTTCTCGGTATCCGTTACGAAATCAAAGGCGCGGAAAACGTGCCTGACCGGCCCTGCGTGATTCAATCGAACCACCAGAGCACCTGGGAGACGTTCTTTCTCTCCGCTTATTTCTCGCCGCTGAGCCAAGTGCTCAAACGCGAACTGCTGTATGTACCGTTCTTCGGCTGGGCCATGGCCATGTTGCGGCCTATCGCGATTGACCGCGACAACCCGAAAGCTGCATTGAAACAAGTCGCCGCCAAGGGTGATGAGCTGCTCAAGGACAACGTTTGGGTGCTGATCTTCCCGGAAGGCACACGCGTTCCGTTTGGCACTGTCGGCAAGTTCTCCCGCAGTGGCAGCGCTTTGGCGGTGAATGCGGCGCTTCCGGTGCTGCCGATTGCACACAATGCCGGCAAGTTCTGGCCGAAAATCGGCTGGGGCAAAAAGTGCGGCGTGATCACTGTGGTCATTGGTGAACCGATGTATGCCGAAGGCACAGGCCCGCGCGCCATCGCCGAGTTGAACGACCGGGTGCAAGCCTGGAACGAGAAAACTCAGCGCGAAATGGGCTCACTGCCACCGGCCCCGCAGGCACCAGCGGCAAATGATCAGATCGCTGTCTGAGATTTTGTGGATAACCTGTGTACGGTTTTGCTGAAAAGGCCTGATTATTGATATTAAGTAATTGATTTACTTATATATTTCTCAAGCTCATAAAAGACCGTAAAAGGTGCATAAGTTTTTTTAGGATGTAAAAAAGCCGGCCGATATAGCCGGTTTTTTTGTGCCTGTTCACTCGTGAATCAGCGGCAACTCAAATAGGAACGTGGTGCCTTGATCAACCACGCTCAGGCATTCGATTTTGCCGCCATGGTGGTCGACCACCGCTTTGACCATCGACAGGCCTAGACCAACGCCGTCGATGCCTTGCGCGGAAGAAAAGCGTCGATATTGGCTGAACAGGTCGGGCAACTCTTCGGATGAGATGCCTTTGCCTTGATCGATCAATTCACAGTGCAACCACTCCTCGCGGCAACAGACGCGCAGGGTGATCGTGGTGTCGGCCAGGCTGTACTTGATCGCGTTCTCCAAAAGGTTGAACAGCGCGCGGGTCAGCAAGCCTTGGTCAGCATTGATCAGGCGTTCCTGCGATTCCTCATCCATGTCATGCAGCAGCTCGATGCGTTTCTGCTGGGCGATGGGCAACGCCTGATCCAGCACATCCAGCACCAGCATCGCGAACAGCGTCGGCTGAAATTGGTACGCCTCGGACTCAGCCCGCGCCAGCAGAACAAAACCGTCGGTCAGATCCAGCGCACGACGCACCTGGCGTTCGATTTGTTCGAACAACGGCGCATCGGCCCCGACTTGATGACGGTGCACATCGAGCAAGGCGAGGATGGCAGAGTGCGGCGCGCGCAGGTCGTGGGAAAGAAAGCGCAACAACACACTGCGTTGCTCCTCGGCCGCGCGTTCAGCACTGAGGTCGGTGAGACTCAGCAGCCAACCGATCGGCGTGTCACCGTCTACCGGCAGCAGGGCGGCCCGCTCCAGACGCAGGCTGCGCTCCTTGTGATCGCAAAACTCCAACAGCGGCAGGGCGGACAATGGCGGACGCTGCTCTGTGGATAACTCCGGGTAACCAAGACGTGCGAGTTGTGCAAGGACGTCATCCCCCACCAGGTTGTTATCGAAGAGCTGGCGAGCCTTGCGATTGCCCAACAGGATCTGTCCTTTGGGATCGCTGATCAATGTGGCAACCGGCAGGTATTCCAGGCCGTCGGCAATAAACCGACGGGTATCGCGGGTTCGGCTCATGGCTTGCTCAAGCGCCATGATCTGGCCCTGCAAACGGTCAGCCCCGGTGAATTGCGAGCGACGGCGTTCGGGGAAAACCTTCGGTTCGTTGTCCAGCCGTGCCAGTTCCCAGCCGAAATAGGTCAGCACCACGCTCAGGCGCCGCCAGTTCCAGATCAGATAACCGAACAACATGCCCAGCACTGCAGGTGTCGGCGACCACCAACGGCGCATTTCCGCTAAACCTGCACTGGCCAGCAACGCGCACGCCATGCCAATCAACGTGACCCACAGTGCCCAGCGCGGACGCCACAACAGCAGGCCAAGACTGCCGGCCACCAAGGCGACCGATAACAAGGCGCCCATGGCGGGAGACGCATCGTGCAAGTTGATCTGTGCGCGATAAGACAACAGCGCAGTCAGCGGCAACAGCACTAGACTTATCCACAACCATTCGCGCACCAACTGGCGAAACAGGCGTTGCACCTGGCTCGGCTCTCGGCTTTCACGCCGACGATCATGGTTCATGTGGAAAAAGGGCAGGGCAGTGTGAATGGTTTCATAGGCCACAGGTCTGAGACGTAGACCGAAGAATCATAGCGGACGTCGACCGACGGCGGCTGCTTACTTTCATAGCGAGGGCCGAGCGACTATGGTTGTCCGCCAACTGCCCAAGCAACAAGGAATCACCGCGTATGCGCGTTGCGATACTGGACGACGAACCCGCCGAACTGCGCCGGGTCGAGCAAACCCTGCAGCAAATGGCCGACGCTGGCGAACAGCCGTGGTCGTTGCACAGCTTTGAGCGCGGTGAAGACCTGCTACGGCAACTGCGCCGGGAAACCTTCGACCTGCTGATCCTCGACTGGCAACTGCCCGACCTCACCGGCCTGGCCCTGCTGCGCTGGACCCGCGAACACATGGAAGCGCCACCGGCGGCGATCATGCTCACCAGCCGCGATGGCGAGAGCGATATCGTCCAAGCGTTGAATGCCGGGGCTGATGATTATGTGAGCAAGCCGTTTCGGCCGAATGAGCTGAAGGCGCGGGTGGCTGCGGTATTGCGGCGGCATAGCCAGCAACGTGCGGCGGCGACGGAAGTGCTGAGCTTTAACGATCTGACGTTTGATGACGCTGAGCTGACTGTCACCCGCGAGGGAAAGCCGATTGTCATGACCGAGCGTGAATATCGACTGGCGCGGTGTTTGTTCAGCAACCTGGGCCGACCGTTGTCGCGGGATTATCTGTATGAACGGTTCTGGCCGCATGAGGAGATGGCGTCGTCGCGGCCGTTGGATACGCATATCTATCGGCTGCGGAACAAACTTGGGCTGACGGCGGATCGGGGTTGGCAGTTGTTGACGATTTATGGGTATGGGTATCGGTTGGAGAGTGTGGCGACAGGGAGCTGACTCTAGTGCCTCCGAAAGCTTGAACCATATTGTTGCAATCAACAAAATGGTTCGCTGGCTAGCGAAAAGTGATTGGCCTGCCAGCATCGACTAGCCATAAAAAACCCGGTGAATAGAATTCACCGGGCTTTTTCATTTTTCTTTACGATTTGCCCGAGGATCAGAAATCCAGGTTAGAAACCGCCAGCGCATTGCTCTCGATGAAGTCACGGCGAGGTTCGACCGCATCACCCATCAGGGTGTTGAAGATCTGGTCTGCGCCAATGGCGTCTTCGATAGTGACTTTCAGCATGCGGCGCACGCTCGGGTCCATGGTGGTTTCCCACAGCTGATCCGGGTTCATTTCGCCCAGACCTTTGTATCGCTGGATGGTATGGCGCTTGGTGCTTTCAGCCATCAGCCAGTCGAGGGCTTCCTTGAACTCGGTGACCGCTTTCTTGCGCTCGCCACGCTGGATGTACGCGCCTTCGTCGAGCAGGGTGCTCAGTTGAGCGCCGAGGGTGACGACGGTCTTGTAGTCGTTGCTGCCGAAGAAGTCGCGGTTGAAGGTGACGTAGTTCGACAGGCCGTGGGAGATCAGTTCGACCTCTGGCAGCCACACACCACGTTCACGGTCTTCACGCAGACTGGCCTTGTAGACCAGACCGGATTTTTCCACGGTACGCAGACGCGCTTCGTACTGGGCCAGCCACTCTTGCATCGCTGCGTGGTCGCCGAGCTTTTCCAGGCTCACGGCCGGCAGGTAGATGAAGTGCTCGGTCAGTTCCTGCGGGTACAGGCGCGACAGACGCTTGAGGGTCTTCATCACCATGCGGAAGTCGTTCACCAGACGCTCGAGCGCTTCACCGGAAATGCCCGGGGCTTCTTCGTTCAGGTGCAGGCTCGCATCTTCCAGGGCCGACTGCGTCATGTACTCTTCCATGGCGTCGTCGTCTTTGATGTATTGCTCTTGCTTGCCTTTCTTGACCTTGTACAGCGGCGGCTGAGCGATGTAGATGTAGCCACGCTCGATCAGCTCCGGCAACTGACGGAAGAAGAAGGTCAGCAGCAGGGTACGGATGTGCGAACCGTCGACGTCAGCATCGGTCATGATGATGATGTTGTGATAACGCAGCTTGTCGATGTTGTACTCGTCGCGACCGATACCGCAGCCCAGTGCGGTGATCAAGGTGCCCACTTCCTGGGAGGAGATCATCTTGTCGAAACGGGCTTTCTCGACGTTGAGGATCTTGCCCTTCAACGGCAGGATCGCCTGGGTCTTGCGGTTACGTCCCTGCTTGGCAGAGCCGCCCGCGGAGTCACCTTCCACGAGGTACAGTTCGGACAGCGCCGGGTCTTTTTCCTGGCAGTCAGCGAGCTTGCCTGGCAGGCCGGCGATGTCCAGCGCGCCTTTGCGGCGGGTCATCTCACGGGCCTTGCGCGCGGCTTCACGGGCGCGAGCGGCATCGATCATCTTGCCGACAACCAGCTTGGCTTCGTTCGGGTTTTCCAGCAGGAAGTCGGAGAAGTACTTGCCCATTTCCTGTTCGACCGCGGTCTTCACTTCGGAAGAGACCAGCTTGTCTTTGGTCTGCGAGCTGAACTTCGGATCCGGCACCTTCACCGAGATGATCGCAGTCAGGCCTTCACGGGCATCGTCACCGGTGGTGGCGACTTTGTGCTTCTTCGCCAAGCCTTCCGCTTCGATGTAGGTGTTCAGGTTACGCGTCAGTGCCGAACGGAAACCCACCAGGTGAGTACCGCCGTCGCGCTGCGGAATGTTGTTGGTGAAGCACAACAGGTTCTCGTTGAAGCTGTCGTTCCACTGCAGGGCGATTTCCACGCCGATGCCGTCGTCACGCTGGATGTTGAAGTGGAACACCTGGTTGACCGCAGTCTTGTTGGTGTTCAGGTATTCAACGAAAGCACGCAGACCGCCTTCGTACTTGAACAGCTCTTCCTTGCCGCTGCGCTCATCCTTGAGGACGATGCCGACACCGGAGTTGAGGAAGGACAGTTCACGAATACGCTTGGCCAGGATGTCCCAGCTGAAGTGGATATTCTTGAAGGTATCAGCCGAAGGCTTGAAGTGGATCTGGGTGCCGGTGGTTTCGCTGTCGCCAACGATCGCCATCGGCGCCTGAGGTACGCCGTGGACGTAGGTCTGTTCCCAGATCTTGCCGCTGCGGCGAACGGTCAGGACCAGTTCTTTGGACAACGCGTTCACAACCGACACACCTACACCGTGCAGGCCGCCGGATACCTTGTAAGAGTTGTCGTCGAACTTACCGCCAGCGTGGAGGACGGTCATGATGACCTCGGCGGCGGAAACGCCTTCCTCTTTGTGCACGTCTACCGGGATGCCACGGCCGTTGTCTTTAACGGTGATGGACTCATCCGGGTGGATGATGATGCTGATGTCGTCGCAGTGGCCGGCGAGGGCTTCGTCGATCGAGTTGTCGACCACCTCGAACACCATGTGGTGCAGACCGCTGCCATCGTCGGTGTCACCAATGTACATACCGGGACGTTTGCGTACGGCATCCAGGCCTTTCAGCACTTTAATGCTCGTTGAGTCGTACGTATTTTCTTCGCTCAATGCCTTCACTCCCGATGGTCGTGGGTCTGGGTGATACGGCCCTGTTCCACGTGGAACAGAGCGACTGGCGTTTCCGTCTGCCAGCCCTCCCTCAATAATTCGTGATCTACACAGGTGATGAACACCTGGCAGCATAAGTCTTCCAGCAAGCGGCACAACGCGCGACGGTGGTTCTCGTCCAACTCGGACGGCAAGTCATCCACCAGATAAATACACTGACCGCGTCGGGCCTGGCTGACCAGGTGCCCTTGGGCAATCCGCAGTGCACAGACCACCAACTTCTGCTGACCCCGGGACAAAATGTCCGCGGCGTTGTGTGCGCCCAATCTAAGACGCAAATCAGCCCGTTGCGGTCCGGCCTGGGTATGACCCATTTGCTGATCCCGTTGCAGGGATCCGGCCAGTACGGCGCTCAATTCCCGGTCTTTGTCCCAGCCTCGGTAATAGCTGAGCGTCAAACCTTCGAGCTCAACCAGTTCGCTCAAGGTTTGTTCAAAGACTGGTTTCAAGGCTTTGATGTAAGCGCGGCGGTATTCATCGATTTCAGCGCTGGCCTGGCACAGTTCCCTGTCCCAAACCGCTTGCGAAACGGCGTCAAGTGTACCATGCCGCAGCCAGGAGTTTCTCTGGCGCAAGGCCTTCTGCAAACGCTGCCAGGTAGCCATGAAGCGCGGTTCGACGTGGAACACGCCCCAGTCGAGAAACTGCCGGCGAATCTTCGGTGCACCTTCGAGCAAGCGGAAGCTGTCGGGGTTGATCAACTGCAGCGGCAGGATCTCCGCCAGTTGCGCGGCGCTACGGGCGTTCTGGCCGTCGATACGGATCTGAAACTCGCCCTGACGATCGCGCGAGATGCCCAAAGCGCTATGGCCACCCTCGGCCAATTCAACCTGACCGAACACGGTACAGGCGAGCTGCTCATACTGGATGACCGGCAACAGACGCGTGCTGCGAAACGAACGGGCAAGCCCCAGCAGATGAATGGCTTCCAGAACACTGGTTTTGCCGCTGCCGTTGGCGCCGTAAAGAATGTTGATGCGGGGGGAGGGGGAGAAGGTCACCGGGTGCAGATTGCGCACCGCGGTGACCGAAACACGACTTAAGGACATCCAGGGTCAGCTGATTACAGACGCATCGGCATGACAACGTAAGCCGAATCGTCGTTGTCGGACTCTTGCACCAGCGCACTGCTGTTAGAGTCGGACAGGATTAGACGAACCTGCTCGGTGGTCATCACGCCCAGCACGTCGAGCAGATAGCTCACGTTGAAGCCGATTTCCAGCGAGCCGCCGTTGTATTCAACGCCCACTTCTTCTTCTGCTTCTTCCTGCTCCGGGTTGTTAGCCTGGATCTTCAACTGACCGCTGGCCAGTTGCAGACGGATACCACGGTACTTCTCGTTGGACAGAATCGCGGTACGGCTGAACGCTTCACGCAGAGCCTGACGATCGCCCAATACCAGCTTGTCGCCGCCCTTCGGCAGAACGCGCTCGTAATCCGGGAATTTGCCGTCGACCAGTTTCGAGGTGAAGGTGAATTCACCGGTGGTCGCACGGATGTGGTGCTGACCCAGCACGATGCTGACGTTGCCGTCCGGCTCGGTGAGCAGACGCGCCAGTTCGAGAATACCTTTGCGCGGCACGATCACCTGATGGCGATCCGGCTGGCCGATATCGGCTTTCATCGAGCACATGGCCAGACGGTGACCGTCAGTGGCCACAGCACGGATGATGCCTTCGGAAACTTCCAGCAGCATGCCGTTGAGGTAATAACGCACGTCCTGCTGGGCCATGGCGAAGCTGGTGCGTTCGATCAAACGTCGCAGTTTGCTTTGCTCAAGGCTGCAAGTCAGCGAACCCGGACCTTCTTCAACGGTCGGGAAGTCGTTGGCTGGCAGGGTCGACAGGGTGAAGCGGCTACGGCCAGCCTTCACGACCAGCTTCTGCTCGTCGACCTTGATGTCGATCAGCGCGTCGTTGGGCAGGCTTTTGCAGATGTCCATCAGCTTGCGCGCAGGCACGGTGATGGAACCTGTCTCAGCTGGCTCCTCAAGTTGCACACGACCGACCAGTTCGACTTCCAGGTCGGTACCGGTCAGCGACAGTTGCTGGCCTTCGACTACCAACAGCACGTTGGACAGTACCGGCAAGGTCTGTCGACGCTCGACGACGCCTGCGACCAGTTGCAGGGGTTTCAACAGGGCTTCGCGTTGAATGGTGAAATGCATGGTCTAGTCCCTTGCCTTAATAAGCTGCGCTGGTGTTCATCAAGTGGTCAGTGTACGCAGCAGGTTCTTGTAGTCCTCGCGGATGTCCGCGTCGGATTCCTTAAGTTCGTTGATCTTGCGGCAGGCGTGCAACACGGTGGTGTGGTCACGGCCACCAAACACATCACCGATTTCCGGCAGGCTGTGGTTGGTCAGTTCCTTGGACAACGCCATGGCCACCTGACGCGGGCGTGCTACCGAGCGCGAGCGGCGCTTGGACAGCAAGTCCGAGATCTTGATCTTGTAGTACTCGGCGACGGTGCGCTGAATGTTATCCACAGAGACCAGTTTGTCCTGCAATGCCAACAGGTCTTTCAGGGATTCGCGAATCAGCTCGATGGTGATGTCGCGGCCCATGAAGTGCGAGTGGGCGATCACGCGCTTCAGCGCGCCTTCCAGCTCACGGACGTTGGAGCGAATGCGTTGGGCAATGAAGAACGCGGCGTCGTGCGGCAAGTCGACTTTGGCCTGGTCGGCCTTCTTCATCAAGATCGCCACGCGGGTTTCCAGCTCCGGCGGCTCGACGGCAACCGTCAGACCCCAGCCGAAGCGGGATTTGAGGCGCTCTTCAAGGCCTTCGATTTCTTTCGGGTAGCGGTCACTGGTGAGAATGACCTGCTGGCCACCTTCAAGCAGGGCGTTGAAGGTGTGGAAAAACTCTTCCTGCGAACGCTCCTTGCGGGCGAAGAACTGAATGTCGTCGATCAGCAAAGCATCCACCGAACGGTAGAAACGCTTGAACTCGTTGATCGCGTTCAGTTGCAGCGCCTTGACCATGTCGGCCACGAAACGCTCGGAATGCAGGTACACGACCTTGGCATTCGGGTTCTTCTTTAATAGATGGTTACCCACCGCGTGCATCAAGTGAGTTTTACCCAGGCCGACGCCACCATAAAGGAACAGCGGGTTGTAGCCGTGCTTCGGGTTGTCCGCCACTTGCCAGGCCGCCGCGCGGGCGAGCTGGTTGGATTTACCTTCGACGAAATTCTCGAAGGTGAAGGTGCGGTTCAGGTAACTGGTGTGCTTGAGCGCGCCTTCGACCTGCACGGTGCGCTGTTCTGCGCGGACCGGGGCCTGTTGTGACGCAGCACCGGACATCGGATCGAAGCTGTCACGCGATGGCTCGTCACTGATTTCAACGGATTTCTGCGTCGAGCGCTTGGCCGGCGCAGGCGTTGACACAGGAGCAGGCGTATTTGCAGGCGCGCCCGTGTTTACCTGGGCCTGGGAAACCTGTGCGGCAGCCAGCGGTGCATTCGGTGCGGCACGTGGGGCCGAGCTGCGTTTGCTGCCTATTAATAAGGAAAGCGCCGGCGCCATGCCGTCGCCATGCTCATCCAGCAGTTCAAGGACGCGGCCCAGGTACTTTTCGTTGACCCAGTCCAGCACAAAACGGTTCGGTGCGTAGACGCGCAACTCGTCGCCTTCGGCTTCGACCTGTAGTGGACGGATCCAGGTGTTGAATTGTTGGGCAGGCAGCTCCTCGCGCAAAAGCTCCACGCACTGCTGCCAAAGTTCCACTGACACGGATATCCCCTAAGTTGAAAGCCGGTGAGGCAAAAACAAGCGGCCATTGTAGCGGCGAGCCGCCCACTTATCCACATGCAGGTAGTCCGCTGCGCATGATTTATCAATGCGTTAAATGACAACAAAGCGACCAACGGTGTGTGAATAAGCTCTGTGGATAACCCGCTCTAAGGGCACTGGACAACTGGGGGTTGAACTCGGTGGATAACCTGCCTGTGGATAACAGCCCATTCCACACACAGGTTATCCGACAGTGCAGCACAGGCTGAACACGGTTTTCCACTGTAGTTGTCATCCTCTGTACATCAGGTTAAACAAGGCCTGAGAGTAGTTATCCACAGAAGATGGTGGCCCTAGCTTTTATAAGCTTTACAGAAAAGCTTTAAATAATTCCCTTCTTTATTTTTATATTTGGCGAACAGGCTGTCAGCCCAAGAAGGCATCGAGATCTATTTATAAGGAAACGCTGGTTGGAAATTGACCTGAAGGCTTGCTTTCTCTAGAATCCCCGGTCTCTTAAAACGGGGGCCATTCCGGCCCGTTGTGGACGAACCAGGTAACACGACAATGAAACGTACTTTCCAACCAAGCACTATCAAACGCGCCCGTACCCACGGTTTCCGTGCTCGCATGGCTACCAAGAACGGCCGTGCAGTCCTGTCGCGTCGCCGGGCCAAAGGTCGTGCGCGTCTGGCAGTTTGATAATCCGGTACTGGAGGTGAGTCAGGACTTCAGTCGGGAGAAGCGTCTGCTAACCCCCCGGCATTTCAAGGCAGTCTTTGACTCCCCTACCGGCAAGGTTCCGGGGAAAAATCTCCTGCTCCTTGCACGCAACAACGATCTTGATCACCCCCGTCTCGGGCTGGTTATCGGGAAAAAGAGCGTAAAGCTCTCCGTTGAGCGCAATCGACTCAAACGTTTGATGCGCGAATCATTCCGTCTGCACCAGGATTCACTGGTCGGCTGGGATATCGTTATCGTCGCGCGCAAAGGTCTGGGCGATGTAGAAAACCCCGAATTGATTCAGCATTTCGGCAAGCTCTGGAAGCGTCTGGCACGCAGCAAGCCAGTTCCAGAAGTCAAAACCGAAACTGTAGGGGTAGACAGTCCTGATGCGTAAACTGGCCCTCGTTCCGATCCAGTTTTATCGCTATGCCATTAGTCCTTTGATGGCCAGTCATTGTCGTTTCTACCCCAGTTGTTCCTGCTACGCGTATGAAGCCATTGAAAATCATGGCCTTCTGCGCGGTGGCTGGCTGACCTTTCGTCGTTTAGGTCGCTGTCATCCGTGGAATCCCGGTGGTTATGACCCGGTTCCACCTATCCCTACCTCCCGTTCTTCTTCGATGGCCGAGTAATCATGGATATCAAACGCACGATCCTGATCGTCGCCCTGGCAATCGTGGCCTACGTTATGGTCCTTAAATGGAACCAGGACTACGGTCAGGCTGCCCTGCCGACTCAGAATGTTGCTTCCAGTACGACTACATCCGGTTTGCCGGACACCGCCACTGGCAATAATGCTGCCGCCAGTGACGATATTCCGCGCGCCGCTAGCGATACCAGCGCACCTGCCGAAACACCGGTAGCCGCCAGCAAGGATCTGATCCAGATCAAAACCGACGTGCTCGATCTCGCGATCGATCCACAAGGTGGCGACGTTGCCCAACTGACCTTGCCTCTGTATCCACGTCGTCAGGATCGTCCTGATGTTCCGTTTCAGCTGTTCGATAACGGCGGCGAACGTGTTTATCTGGCACAAAGCGGTCTGATCGGCACCAATGGCCCGGATGCAAATCCTGCCGGTCGTCCGGTTTACTCCTCGGAGAAGAAGACTTATCAACTGGCTGACGGTCAGGACCAACTGGTCGTAGACCTGAAGTTCAGCAAGGACGGCGTCAATTACATCAAGCGTTTCACTCTGAAACGCGGCCTGTATGACGTAGCTGTTTCCTACATTGTGGATAACCAGAGCGCTCAGCCCTGGAACGGCGCGATGTTTGCTCAGTTGAAGCGCGATAACAGCGCCGATCCTTCGTCCACAACCGCTACTGGCACCGCGACTTACCTGGGCGCCGCCCTGTGGACAAGTTCGGAGCCGTACAAGAAAGTGTCCATGAAGGACATGGACAAGGCGCAGCTGAAAGAAACAGTCACCGGTGGTTGGGTAGCCTGGCTGCAACACTACTTCGTGACTGCATGGATTCCGGCGAAGGGCGAAAACAATGTCGTCCAGACCCGTAAAGACAGCAAAGGCAACTACATCATCGGTTACACCGGTCCGACACTGACCGCTGCTCCGGGTGCCAAAGTTGAAACAAGCGCTGTGCTGTACGCCGGTCCGAAAAGCCAGGCTGTGCTGAAACAGTTGTCCCCAGGTCTGGAACTGACCGTCGACTACGGCATTCTGTGGTTCATTGCCCAGCCAATCTTCTGGCTGCTGCAACACATCCACGCCATCGTCGGTAACTGGGGCTGGTCGATCATTTTCCTGACCATGCTGATCAAGGGTCTGTTCTTCCCTCTGTCGGCTGCCAGCTACAAATCGATGGCGCGCATGCGTGCCGTTGCACCGAAACTGGCTGCACTGAAAGAACAGCATGGCGATGACCGGCAGAAAATGTCGCAATCCATGATGGAGCTCTACAAGAAAGAGAAGATCAATCCGCTGGGCGGCTGCTTGCCGATCCTCGTGCAGATGCCGGTTTTCCTCTCGCTGTACTGGGTTCTGCTGGAAAGCGTGGAAATGCGCCAAGCGCCGTTCATGCTGTGGATCACTGACCTGTCGATCAAGGATCCGTTCTTCATTCTGCCGATCATCATGGGCGCAACCATGTTCATCCAGCAGCAGTTGAACCCGACTCCTCCGGATCCGATGCAGGCGAAGGTCATGAAAATGATGCCAATCATCTTCACCTTCTTCTTCCTGTGGTTCCCGGCGGGTCTGGTGCTGTACTGGGTAGTGAACAACTGCCTGTCCATCACCCAACAGTGGTACATCACGCGTAAGATCGAACGGGCTACCAAAGCAGCCGCTTGATTTACACTGTGGATAACCACTCAAAACGCCCCCTAGTGGGGCGTTTTGCTATCTGTCATTTTTGTCTGGATTCCGGTTAATGAGCGTACCTCGTGAAACCATCGCTGCTGTCGCCACCGCTCAAGGTCGCGGCGGTGTCGGCATCGTCCGTATTTCCGGGCCACTGGCCAGCGTTGCCGCACAAGCCATCAGCGGCCGCGCACTGAAACCGCGTTACGCCCATTACGGGCCGTTTTTCAGTGATGACCAGCAAGTGCTCGATGAAGGTCTGGCGCTGTATTTCCCGGGGCCGAACTCGTTCACCGGTGAAGACGTGCTGGAACTGCAGGGCCACGGCGGCCCGATCGTTCTGGATATGTTGCTCAAACGTTGTCTGGAACTGGGCTGCCGTCTGGCGCGTCCGGGGGAATTCAGCGAACGCGCGTTCCTCAATGACAAACTCGACCTGGCACAGGCCGAGGCGATTGCCGATTTGATCGAAGCCAGTTCTGCACAGGCTGCGCGCAATGCATTGCGCTCATTACAAGGCGCTTTTTCCCAGCGTGTGCATAACCTCACCGAACAGCTGATCGGGTTGCGTATCTACGTCGAAGCCGCCATCGACTTCCCGGAAGAAGAAATCGACTTTCTCGCCGATGGTCATGTTTTGAGCATGCTCGACAAAGTTCGCAGTGAGTTATCCACTGTGCTGCGCGAAGCCGGGCAGGGTGCTTTGCTAAGAGATGGCATGACGGTGGTAATTGCCGGCCGTCCGAACGCTGGTAAATCGAGCCTGCTCAATGCCCTGGCCGGACGTGAAGCGGCGATTGTTACCGAGATTGCCGGCACTACACGGGACATCCTGCGGGAACATATTCACATCGACGGCATGCCGCTGCACGTTGTCGATACTGCAGGCTTACGTGATACCGACGATCAGGTGGAAAAGATCGGCGTCGAGCGGGCGCTGAAAGCCATCGGTGAAGCCGATCGGGTTTTGCTGGTAGTCGATGCAACCGCACCGGAAGCGCTCGATCCGTTTGCGTTGTGGCCGGAATTCCTCGAAACCCGCCCGGATCCGGCAAAAGTTACCCTGATCCGTAATAAAGCCGATTTGACCGGGGAAGCAATTGCCCTGGAAACCAGTGAAGATGGCCATGTTACGATCAGTTTGAGCGCCAAATCAGCCGGTGAAGGGCTGGATCTGTTGCGCGACCATCTCAAAGCCTGCATGGGCTACGAGCAGACGTCTGAAAGCAGTTTCAGCGCTCGCCGCCGCCACCTGGAAGCGTTGCGCCACGCCAGCGCAGCTCTTGAACACGGTCGCGCACAACTGACTCTGGCGGGTGCCGGTGAGTTGCTGGCCGAAGACCTGCGTCAGGCTCAGCACTCTCTAGGCGAAATCACCGGGGCATTCAGCTCTGATGATCTGCTGGGACGGATCTTTTCCAGCTTCTGTATCGGTAAATAAACCTTCCGCTATCCACAGACAGGTCCATTCGCGACCTGTCTGCGCCTCCTTTCTCCAAACCTCTCTCCAGTGCCGGGTAGATTTCGTCTCCCTGAGCGGATTTCTCGTGCCCGCTATTTCATCATTTGCCGGTTTTCTGTGGATTAAGCCCTGTGAATAACTGCCACTGAGGTCGGTTGATAACAGGGCTTCAAAACTGGATATAACCCCATCTGTGGATAACCACCTCTTTCATCCACAGGCTTAGACCGGTTATCCAAGCCCCTCATTGGCACCTGAACACAGGGTTTTGAAACCCTGTACATATTGAATATAAAGGCCTGTAGCAATCTATCCACAGAAAGTCGCCTCAGTAGAAATAAACATAAAAACAAAGGTTTTATAAATTTCTCTCTTTTTTATTCTTTTAACCTAGAGTTCTCCACAGCTGGTTAAATTTTGTGCAAAGGGTTCTTTAGGAAGGGCGAAGTCCCTATACTTGTCGACCAGGTTCAAAAACCTGATCTCAAACTATTCCTGAATTACCTACTTAAGCAGGCACGAGGTGCGTGGTGGATTTCCCTTCCCGTTTTGAAGTGATCGTCATCGGCGGCGGTCATGCCGGTACCGAGGCAGCACTGGCCTCAGCACGTATGGGGGCAAAAACCCTGTTGCTGACGCATAACGTGGAAACCCTCGGTGCCATGAGTTGCAACCCGGCCATCGGTGGCATTGGCAAAAGCCATCTGGTCAAGGAAATCGACGCCCTCGGCGGCGCGATGGCCATGGCGACCGATAAGGGCGGCATCCAGTTTCGCGTGTTGAACAGCCGCAAAGGCCCAGCCGTACGGGCGACCCGTGCGCAAGCTGACCGGATTCTGTACAAGGCCGCTGTCCGCGAAATTCTGGAAAACCAGCCGAACCTGTGGATATTTCAACAAGCTGCTGATGACCTGATCGTCGAGCAGGAACAAGTCCGCGGTGTGGTCACACAAATGGGTCTGCGTTTCCTTGCCGATTCAGTGGTATTGACCACCGGTACGTTCCTCGGCGGACTTATCCACATCGGGTTGCAGAATTTTTCTGGTGGTCGCGCCGGTGATCCGCCGTCGATCGCCCTGGCTCACCGTCTGCGTGAAATGCCATTGCGTGTCGGTCGCCTGAAAACCGGCACCCCGCCGCGTATCGATGGCAAGTCTGTGGATTTCTCGGTGATGACCGAGCAGCCGGGCGATACGCCGATCCCGGTGATGTCGTTCATGGGCAACAAAGAACAGCATCCACGCCAGGTCAGCTGCTGGATTACTCACACGAACGCCCGCACCCACGAAATCATCGCGGCGAACCTCGATCGTTCGCCGATGTATTCCGCTGCCGGTGAAATCGAAGGCATCGGCCCGCGCTATTGCCCGTCGATCGAAGACAAGATCCACCGCTTTGCCGACAAGGAAAGCCATCAAGTGTTCATCGAACCGGAAGGTTTGACCACCCATGAGCTGTATCCGAACGGGATATCCACAAGCTTGCCGTTCGACGTGCAATTGCAGATCGTGCAATCGATCCGCGGCATGGAAAACGCGCACATCGTGCGTCCGGGTTACGCGATCGAATACGACTACTTCGATCCGCGCGATCTGAAGTACAGCCTCGAGACCAAAGTCATCGGCGGTCTGTTCTTCGCTGGGCAAATCAATGGCACCACCGGTTACGAAGAAGCTGGCGCCCAAGGTTTGCTCGCAGGTGCCAACGCCGCACTGCGCGCCAAGGGCAAAGAAGCCTGGTGTCCACGTCGCGATGAAGCGTATATCGGCGTATTGGTCGACGACCTGATCACCCTCGGCACTCAAGAGCCGTACCGCATGTTCACTTCGCGTGCCGAGTACCGCCTGATCCTGCGTGAAGACAACGCCGACCTGCGTCTGACCGAAAAAGGCCGCGAGCTCGGTCTGGTCGATGACGCGCGTTGGGCGGCCTTCTGCAAGAAACGCGAAAGCATCGAACTCGAAGAGCAACGCCTGAAAAGCACTTGGGTTCGCCCGAATACGCAGCAGGGCGATGCAATTGCCGAGAAATTCGGCACGCCGCTGACCCACGAATACAACTTGCTCAATCTCTTGAGTCGTCCGGAAATCGACTACGCTGGTCTGGTCGAAGTGACCGGCAATGGCGCCGAAGATCCACAGGTCGCCGAGCAGGTTGAAATCAAGACCAAGTACGCCGGTTACATCGACCGTCAACAGGACGAAATCGCTCGTCTGCGCGCCAGCGAAGACACGAAATTGCCTGTGGATATCGATTACACCAACATTTCCGGTCTCTCCAAGGAAATCCAAAGCAAGCTCGGCGCGACTCGTCCAGAGACGCTTGGCCAGGCTTCGCGGATCCCGGGCGTGACCCCGGCAGCGATTTCGCTGTTGATGATTCATTTGAAAAAACGCGGCGCGGGCCGTCAGTTGGAGCAAAGCGCTTGAGTTCTAAGGTCACTTCGCAACACGCCGAAGAGTTATCCACAGGAGCCCGCGAGCTGGGTGTCAATCTCACTGAAACCCAGCACGAACTGCTGCTGGGTTATCTGGCCCTGTTGATCAAATGGAACCAGGCCTACAACCTGACCGCCGTGCGTGATCCGGACGAAATGGTCTCGCGGCACTTGCTCGATAGTCTCAGCGTGATGTCGTTCATCGAAAACGGCCGTTGGCTCGACGTCGGCAGCGGCGGCGGCATGCCGGGAATCCCGTTGGCGATCCTGTATCCGGACGCGCAAGTGACCTGTCTGGACAGCAACGGCAAGAAAACCCGCTTTCTGACCCAGGTCAAACTCGAACTCAAACTGGATAACCTGCAAGTTATCCACAGTCGTGTCGAAGCCTTCCAGCCTGCACAGCCGTTCAACGGGATCATTTCCCGGGCGTTCAGCAGCATGGAGAACTTCACCAACTGGACTCGCCACCTCGGCGATGCCGATACACGCTGGCTGGCAATGAAGGGCGTTCATCCGGCCGATGAGCTGGTAGCATTGCCGGCAGACTTCAAACTCGATAGCGAACACGCCCTGGCCGTACCCGGTTGCCAAGGCCAACGCCATCTGCTGATACTGCGCCGCACGGCATGATTGGGAACACAAGCAAGAATGGCTAAGGTATTCGCGATAGCGAACCAAAAGGGTGGTGTGGGCAAGACCACCACCTGCATCAACCTCGCAGCATCCCTGGTCGCGACCAAGCGCCGGGTGCTGTTGATCGATCTCGATCCACAGGGCAACGCCACCATGGGTAGCGGTGTGGATAAACACGGCCTGGAAAATTCGGTCTATGACCTGCTGATCGGCGAATGCGATCTGGCCCAGGCCATGCACTATTCCGAACATGGCGGTTATCAACTGCTGCCGGCCAACCGCGATCTGACGGCGGCCGAAGTGGTGCTGCTGGAAATGCAGATGAAGGAAAGCCGTCTGCGTAGTGCGCTTGCGCCGATCCGTGAAAACTACGATTACATTTTGATCGACTGCCCGCCGTCGCTGTCGATGCTCACGCTGAACGCACTGGTCGCTGCTGACGGGGTAATTATCCCCATGCAGTGCGAGTATTTTGCGCTCGAAGGTCTCAGCGACCTTGTGGATAACATCAAGCGCATCGCTGAACTGCTCAATCCGAACCTGAAAGTCGAAGGTTTGCTGCGGACCATGTACGACCCGCGCCTGAGCCTGATGAACGACGTTTCGGCACAGCTCAAGGAACACTTCGGCGAGCAGCTCTACGACACGGTGATCCCGCGCAACATCCGTCTGGCCGAAGCGCCAAGCTACGGCATGCCGGCGCTGGCCTACGACAAGCAATCGCGCGGCGCCCTGGCTTATCTGGCCTTGGCCGGCGAGATGGTTCGCCGTCAGCGCAAAAATTCACGCATCGCCGCCGCTCAGGCAACTTAAGGAATCCCCATGGCCGTCAAGAAACGAGGTCTCGGACGTGGACTGGATGCACTGCTGAGTGGTCCGACCGTCAGCGCGCTGGAAGAACAGGCCGCGCAAGCTGACACCCGTGAACTTCAACACCTGCCACTGGACCTGCTGCAGCGTGGCAAGTACCAGCCGCGCCGGGACATGGATCCGCAGGCGCTGGAAGAGCTGGCGCTGTCGATCAAGGCACAAGGCGTGATGCAGCCGATCGTGGTTCGCCCGATTGGCGGTGGCCGCTTTGAAATCATCGCCGGTGAACGCCGCTGGCGCGCGAGCCAGCAAGCCGGGCAGGAAACCATCCCGGCGATGGTCCGTGATGTACCGGATGAAACCGCGATCGCCATTGCGCTGATCGAGAACATCCAGCGTGAAGACCTCAACCCGATCGAAGAAGCGGTAGCCCTGCAGCGTTTGCAGCAGGAATTCCAGCTGACCCAGCAGCAGGTCGCCGAAGCTGTGGGCAAGTCCCGCGTCACCGTGGCCAACCTGTTGCGTCTGATTGCACTGCCGGAAGTCATCAAGACCATGTTGTCCCACGGCGACCTGGAAATGGGTCATGCCCGTGCATTGCTCGGTCTGCCAGAGAATCAGCAGGTGGAAGGGGCGCGACATGTTGTCGCACGCGGCCTCACTGTGCGCCAAACTGAAGCACTGGTTCGCCAGTGGTTAAGTGGCAAACCGGAGCCTGTGGAAGCCACCAAACCCGACCCGGATATCGCCCGCCTCGAACAGCGTCTGGCCGAGCGCCTAGGCTCTGCGGTGCAGATTCGCCACGGCAAGAAGGGAAAAGGTCAGTTGGTGATCGGTTATAACTCCCTCGATGAGCTTCAAGGTGTGCTCGCGCACATTCGCTGAAACATTTCCTCATGTAGCGCGCAGTCGGAAATCACTACCTGACAGTTGAATAGGGGCAGAACCGCCCCTATACTCTGCGCGCATTTTGTCGGCACAAATTATGCCAAGTTATTGAATTCTGGCAGCCGACCATTGGAGAGCAAATGTGATGGAAACCCGCAAGCCAAACCGCCTGCCGTTCCATCGCCTGGCGGTTTTTCCGGTGTTGATGGCTCAATTTGTCATTTTGTTCATTGCCGCTTTGGCGCTTTGGCAATGGCATGGAGTCGTTGCCGGATACTCGGGACTTTGCGGAGGCCTGATAGCCTTGCTGCCCAATGTTTATTTCGCTCACAAGGCATTTCGGTTTTCCGGCGCCCGAGCAGCCCAGTCCATCGTCCGGTCTTTTTATGCCGGCGAGGCAGGCAAACTGATTTTGACAGCAGTGCTTTTTGCGCTGGTGTTTGCAGGTGTGAAGCCACTGGCGCCGATAGCTGTATTCGGCGTGTTCGTGCTGACTCAGTCGGTCAGCTGGTTCGCTCCCCTGCTGATGAGAACAAGACTTTCGAGACCTTAGGGCGTTTGAGGCAACCATGGCAGAAACAACCGCTTCGGGCTATATCCAGCACCACTTGCAGAACCTGACCTTCGGTCAGCTACCTAACGGCGGCTGGGGCTTTGCCCATACCGCAGCAGAAGCCAAGGAAATGGGCTTCTGGGCTTTCCACGTCGATACTCTCGGCTGGTCGGTCGCGTTGGGTCTGATCTTCGTTTTTCTTTTCCGCATGGCGGCAAAGAAGGCGACTTCGGGTCAGCCGGGTGCTTTGCAGAACTTCGTTGAAGTATTGGTCGAATTCGTCGATGGCAGCGTGAAAGACAGCTTCCATGGCCGTAGCCCGGTGATTGCACCGCTGGCACTGACCATCTTCGTCTGGGTGTTCCTGATGAACGCCGTCGACCTGATCCCGGTCGACTGGATTCCTCAGCTGGCCATCCTGATCACCGGTGATCACCACATCCCGTTCCGCGCCGTGTCGACTACCGACCCGAACGCGACCCTGGGCATGGCGTTGTCGGTTTTTGCACTGATCATTTTCTACAGCATCAAGGTCAAGGGCATCGGCGGCTTCATCGGCGAACTGACCCTGCACCCGTTCGGCAGCAAGAACATCTTCGTTCAAGCCCTGCTGATCCCGGTGAACTTCCTGCTGGAATTCGTGACTCTGATCGCCAAGCCGATCTCTCTGGCTCTGCGTCTGTTCGGCAACATGTATGCCGGCGAGCTGGTGTTCATTCTGATCGCTGTGATGTTCGGCAGCGGCCTGCTCTGGCTGAGCGGCCTGGGCGTTGTTCTGCAGTGGGCTTGGGCTGTGTTCCACATCCTGATCATCACCCTGCAGGCGTTCATCTTCATGATGCTGACCATCGTCTACCTGTCGATGGCGCACGAAGAAAACCATTAAGACCAGTCTCGACTAGTCTGATGTCCTTCCCGGTCAAACGGGAAGGGGCTCTTCACAGGGCACCTGAAACGATTTGTTTTACCGCTTTAATCTAAAAAACCTAAACCATACGACGTAAAAGTCGGGAGGAAAGATGGAAACTGTAGTTGGTCTAACCGCTATCGCTGTTGCACTGTTGATCGGCCTGGGCGCACTGGGTACCGCAATTGGTTTCGGCCTGCTGGGCGGCAAGTTCCTGGAAGGCGCAGCGCGCCAGCCAGAAATGGTTCCAATGCTGCAAGTTAAAATGTTCATCGTTGCCGGTCTGCTCGACGCCGTAACCATGATCGGTGTTGGTATCGCTCTGTTCTTCACCTTTGCGAACCCGTTCGTTGGTCAGATCGCTGGCTAATTACCCGGATTCTTCCGAGTAATTTGATGTGATGGACAACGTAACTGCGAGGTGTTGGCGTGAACATTAATGCGACCCTGATTGGCCAGTCCGTTGCGTTCCTGATTTTTGTACTGTTCTGCATGAAGTATGTATGGCCTCCGGTCATCACTGCCCTGCACGAACGTCAAAAGAAGATCGCTGATGGTCTGGACGCTGCCAGCCGTGCAGCTCGCGACCTGGAGTTGGCCCAAGAAAAAGCGGGTCAGCAACTGCGCGAAGCGAAAGCTCAGGCAGCTGAAATCATCGAGCAAGCCAAGAAACGCGGTAACCAGATTGTCGAAGAGGCCGTTGAAAAGGCCCGTGTCGACGCTGACCGTCTGAAGGTTCAGGCTCAAGCCGAGATCGAACAGGAACTGAACAGTGTCAAAGACAAGCTGCGCGCCCAAGTGGGCATGCTGGCTGTCGGCGGCGCCGAGAAGATCCTGGGTGCCACAATCGATCAAAACGCGCACGCAGAGCTGGTTAACCAACTGGCTGCTGAAATCTAAGCGAGGGCGATCATGGCAGAACTGACCACGTTGGCCCGACCTTACGCTAAGGCGGCCTTCGAGCACGCTCAGGCCCACCAGCAACTGGCCAATTGGTCAGCCATGCTCGGCCTGGCTGCAGCGGTGTCACAAGATGACACCATGCAGCGCGTGCTCAAGGCCCCGCGACTGACGAGCGCAGAAAAGGCCGCCACGTTTATTGACGTGTGCGGCGACAAGTTTGATGCCAAGGCACAGAACTTCATCAATGTCGTTGCCGAAAACGACCGTCTCCCGCTTCTGCCGGAGATTGCCGCTCTTTTCGACCTGTACAAGGCCGAACAAGAGAAATCGGTAGACGTTGAAGTAACCAGTGCTTTTGCATTGAACCAAGAACAGCAAGACAAACTCGCCAAGGTTCTCAGTGCACGACTCAACCGGGAAGTGCGCCTGCAAGTTGCGGAGGATGCTGCCCTTATAGGTGGTGTCGTTATCCGCGCCGGCGACCTGGTTATCGATGGCTCGATTCGCGGCAAAATCGCGAAACTTGCCGAAGCATTGAAATCTTGAGTTTGAAGGGGCAGCAGAGCAATGCAGCAACTCAATCCTTCCGAAATAAGTGAAATTATCAAGGGCCGCATCGACAAGCTCGATGTGACCTCCCAAGCCCGTAACGAAGGCACTGTCGTCAGCGTATCTGACGGCATCGTGCGGATTCACGGTCTGGCCGACGTAATGTACGGCGAGATGATCGAGTTTCCGGGCGGCGTCTACGGTATGGCCCTCAACCTTGAGCAAGACTCCGTAGGTGCCGTTGTACTGGGCGCTTACCAGTCTCTGGCTGAAGGCATGAGCGCCAAGTGCACTGGCCGCATCCTCGAAGTTCCTGTTGGTAAGGAACTGCTGGGTCGCGTAGTCGACGCACTGGGTAACCCTGTTGACGGCAAAGGTCCACTGGGCAACACCTTGACCGACGCGGTCGAGAAAGTTGCACCGGGCGTGATCTGGCGTAAGTCGGTAGACCAGCCTGTACAGACTGGCTACAAGGCTGTCGATGCCATGATTCCTGTCGGCCGTGGCCAGCGTGAGCTGATCATCGGTGACCGTCAGATCGGTAAAACCGCTCTGGCGATCGACGCGATCATCAACCAGAAAGACAGCGGCATTTTCTGCGTCTACGTAGCAATCGGTCAGAAACAATCGACCATCGCCAACGTGGTTCGCAAGCTGGAAGAAAACGGCGCCCTGGCCAACACGATCATCGTGGCTGCCAGTGCTTCGGAATCTCCTGCGCTGCAATTCCTGGCACCGTACTCCGGTTGCACCATGGGTGAATTCTTCCGCGACCGCGGTGAAGACGCGCTGATCGTTTATGACGATCTGTCCAAGCAAGCAGTGGCTTACCGCCAGATTTCCCTGCTGCTGCGCCGTCCACCAGGCCGTGAAGCTTACCCAGGCGACGTGTTCTATCTCCACTCCCGTCTGCTGGAGCGCGCATCCCGCGTTTCGGAAGAATACGTAGAGAAGTTCACCAACGGCGCAGTGACCGGCAAAACCGGTTCCCTGACCGCACTGCCGATCATCGAAACCCAGGCTGGCGACGTTTCCGCGTTCGTTCCGACCAACGTGATTTCCATCACCGACGGTCAGATCTTCCTGGAATCGGCCATGTTCAACTCGGGCATCCGCCCTGCAGTGAACGCCGGTGTTTCGGTATCCCGTGTGGGTGGTGCCGCTCAGACCAAGATCATCAAGAAGCTCTCCGGTGGTATCCGTACCGCTCTGGCTCAGTACCGTGAACTGGCGGCATTCGCCCAGTTCGCTTCTGACCTGGACGAAGCGACCCGTAAGCAACTTGAGCATGGTCAGCGCGTTACCGAGCTGATGAAGCAGAAGCAATACGCACCAATGTCGATCGCTGACATGGCGCTGTCGCTGTATGCCGCTGAGCGTGGGTTCCTGACTGACATTGAAATCGCCAAGATCGGCAGCTTCGAACAAGCGCTGATCGCTTTCTTCAACCGCGATCACGCCGATTTGATGGCCAAGATCAACGTTAAAGGTGACTTCAATGACGAAATCGACGCTGGCATGAAAGCCGGTATCGAGAAGTTCAAGGCCACCCAAACCTGGTAAGCCGCAGCGGGAGCCGCGAGGCTCCCGCTTGCTAACCTGATAGGTGTTACATGGCAGGCGCAAAAGAGATTCGCAGTAAGATTGCGAGCATCAAAAGCACGCAAAAGATTACCAGCGCCATGGAAAAAGTGGCGGTAAGCAAAATGCGCAAGGCACAAATGCGCATGGCTGCTAGCCGTCCTTATGCGGAACGTATCCGCCAGGTAATTGGGCATCTGGCCAACGCCAACCCGGAATACCGCCACCCGTTCATGATCGACCGCGAAATCAAGCGTGTGGGTTATGTTGTGGTGAGCAGTGACCGTGGTTTGTGCGGCGGCTTGAACACCAACCTGTTCAAGGCCCTGGTCAAGGACATGGCGGTAAACCGCGAAAACGGCGTCGAGATTGATCTGTGTGTCGTTGGTAGCAAGGGTGCGGCCTTTTTCCGCAACTTCGGCGGTAACGTCGTTGCAGCTATCAGCCACCTGGGTGAAGAGCCGTCGATCAATGACTTGATCGGCAGCGTCAAGGTGATGCTGGATGCCTACCTGGACGGCCGTATTGACCGCCTGTCCGTGGTGTCCAACAAATTCATCAACACCATGACGCAACAGCCTACCGTGGAGCAATTGATTCCACTGGTGGCCACCCCGGATCAGGATCTCAAGCACCACTGGGACTATCTCTACGAACCGGATGCCAAAGAGCTGCTTGACGGCTTGATGGTCCGCTACGTTGAGTCGCAGGTCTACCAGGCGGTGGTCGAGAACAACGCGGCTGAACAAGCTGCGCGGATGATCGCGATGAAGAACGCTACCGACAACGCCGGTGATTTGATCAGCGATTTGCAGCTGATCTACAACAAGGCGCGTCAGGCTGCGATCACCCAAGAGATCTCGGAAATCGTCGGCGGCGCTGCCGCGGTTTAACGGTTCAAATATTCAGAGGATCCAGCTATGAGTAGCGGACGTATCGTTCAAATCATCGGCGCCGTTATCGACGTGGAATTTCCACGCGACAGCGTACCGAGCATCTACAACGCTTTGAAAGTAAAAAGCGATGCCGGCACCACTCTGGAAGTTCAGCAGCAGCTGGGCGACGGCGTGGTTCGTACCATTGCGATGGGTTCCACCGAAGGCTTGAAGCGCGGTCTGGAAGTTACCGACTCTGGCGCAGCCATCTCCGTACCGGTCGGTAAAGCGACCCTGGGCCGGATCATGGACGTCCTCGGTAACCCGATCGACGAAGCCGGCCCGATCGACACCGAAGAGCGTTGGGGCATTCACCGCCCAGCACCTTCGTTCGCTGAGCAAGCAGGCGGCAACGACCTGCTGGAAACCGGCATCAAGGTTATCGACCTGGTTTGCCCGTTTGCCAAAGGCGGTAAAGTCGGTCTGTTCGGTGGTGCCGGTGTAGGCAAAACCGTAAACATGATGGAACTGATCCGTAACATCGCCATCGAGCACAGCGGTTATTCCGTGTTCGCCGGTGTGGGCGAGCGTACCCGTGAGGGTAACGACTTCTACCACGAGATGAAGGACTCCAACGTTCTGGACAAAGTGGCACTGGTTTACGGTCAGATGAACGAGCCGCCGGGTAACCGTCTGCGCGTAGCACTGACCGGCCTGACCATGGCCGAGAAGTTCCGTGACGAAGGTAACGACGTTCTGCTGTTCGTCGACAACATCTATCGTTACACCCTGGCCGGTACTGAAGTATCCGCACTGCTGGGCCGTATGCCTTCGGCAGTAGGTTACCAGCCGACCCTGGCTGAAGAGATGGGCGTTCTGCAAGAACGTATCACTTCGACCAAGGAAGGTTCGATCACTTCGATCCAAGCGGTATACGTACCTGCGGATGACTTGACCGACCCGTCGCCAGCGACCACCTTCGCCCACTTGGACGCCACCGTCGTTCTGTCCCGTGACATCGCTTCCCTGGGTATCTACCCAGCGGTAGATCCACTGGATTCGACTTCGCGCCAGCTGGACCCGAACGTAATCGGCCAGGACCACTACGACACCGCTCGCGGCGTTCAGTACGTTCTGCAACGTTACAAAGAGCTGAAAGACATCATCGCGATCCTGGGTATGGACGAGCTGTCGGAAGCCGACAAACAGTTGGTAAACCGTGCTCGTAAGATCCAGCGCTTCTTGTCCCAGCCGTTCTTCGTGGCTGAAGTCTTCACCGGTGCTTCGGGTAAATACGTTTCCCTGAAAGACACCATTGCTGGCTTCAAAGGCATCCTCAACGGTGACTACGACCACCTGCCAGAACAAGCGTTCTACATGGTTGGCGGCATCGAAGAAGCGATCGAGAAAGCCAAGAAACTGTAATCCCGGCGCCCGGCAACGGGCGCTAATTTAGGTTGAGGCAATCAGATGGCTATGACAGTCCATTGCGATATCGTCAGCGCGGAAGGGGAAATCTTTTCCGGCCTGGTCGAGATGGTGATTGCGCACGGTGCACTGGGTGATCTTGGTATCGCTCTGGGTCACGCGCCGCTGATCACTAATCTCAAGCCGGGTCCGATCCGCCTGATCAAGCAAGGCGGGGAGCCTGAGGTGTTCTACATCTCCGGTGGTTTCCTCGAGGTTCAGCCGAACATGGTCAAGGTGCTTGCCGATACCGTGCAACGCGCCGCCGATCTGGATGAAGCTCAGGCTCAAGCAGCTCTCAAGGCTGCCGAGCATGCTCTGCATGAAAAAGGCGCTGATTTCGACTATAGCGCTGCGTCAGCACGCCTGGCCGAGGCTGCAGCTCAGCTGCGCACCGTCCAGCAGATCCGCAAGAAGTTTGGCGGTTAATCCGTCAGCCACTTGTTGTGCGATTGATAAAAAAGGGTAGCCTCGGCTACCCTTTTTTCTTTTTCCGAATTCAAACCCCGGTCGCAGTTGCTGACCACCCAGGATTGGTAGCCAGTCATGTCTCTTGAAATCGTTATCCTCGCGGCCGGTCAAGGCACTCGTATGCGTTCGGCATTACCGAAGGTGTTGCACCCGATTGCCGGCAATTCCATGCTGGGCCATGTTATCCACAGCGCCCGGCAACTCGATCCGCAACGCATTCACGTGGTCATCGGCCACGGTGCCGACGTGGTGCGCGAACGTCTGGCGGCTGATGACCTGAATTTCGTCCTGCAGGACAAGCAACTCGGTACCGGCCACGCCACCGCCCAAGCTGTGCCGTTCATTACCGCCGACACTGTGCTGATCCTTTACGGTGACGTGCCATTGATCGAAGTCGAAACCCTGCAACGTCTGCTCAAACAAGTCGTTCCCGGGCAAATGGGCCTGCTCACCGTTGAGCTGGATGACCCGACCGGCTATGGCCGCATCGTTCGCGATGCCGAAGGCAAGGTCACGGCAATCGTTGAGCATAAAGATGCCAGCGACGCACAACGCGCGATTACCGAAGGCAACACCGGCATTCTCGCTGTCCCGGCCAATCGTCTGGCCGACTGGATGAGCCGCCTGTCCAACAACAACGCTCAGGGCGAGTACTACCTGACCGACGTGATCGAAATGGCGGTCAGTGACGGTCTGGTGGTTGCCACCGAACAACCGCATGACCCGATGGAAGTGCAGGGCGCCAATGATCGCAAGCAACTGTCCGAGCTGGAGCGTCATTACCAGTTGCGCGCTGGCCGTCGTTTGATGGCGCAAGGCGTGACCCTGCGTGACCCGGCGCGCTTCGATGTGCGTGGCAAAGTCACCGTAGGTCGCGACGTGCTGATCGATGTCAACGTGATCCTCGAAGGTAACGTTGTTATCGAAGACGACGTGGAGATCGGCCCGAACTGCGTGATCAAGGACAGCACCTTGCGCAAAGGCGTGGTGATCAAGGCCAACAGTCATATCGAAGGCGCTGTTCTCGGCGAGGGCAGCGATGCCGGCCCGTTTGCGCGCCTGCGTCCTGGCACCGTGCTCGAAGCGCGGGCGCATGTGGGTAACTTTGTTGAATTGAAAAATGCCCACATGGGTGAAGGCGCAAAGGCCGGTCACTTGACCTACCTGGGCGATGCCGAAATCGGCGCGCGCACCAACATCGGCGCTGGCACCATCACCTGCAACTACGATGGCGCCAACAAGTGGAAAACCGTGTTGGGCGCGGATGTGTTCATCGGCTCCAACAACTCGTTGGTAGCGCCTGTGGATATCTCTGCCGGTGCGACCACGGCGGCGGGGTCGACCATTACGCAGAATGTGGATAACGCACAGTTGGCGGTTGGGCGTGCGCGGCAGAAGAATATTGATGGCTGGAAGCGGCCGGAGAAGATCAAGAAGGTCTGAGTTATCCACAGTCGCACTTAGCCACAAAAATCCAATGTGGGAGCGGGCTTGCTCGCGAATGCGATATCTCAGTCACACATTCAGTGCCTGAGACGACGCTTTCGCGAGCAAGCCCGCTCCCACATTTTTGTTTGTGTCGTTTTCAAAAAAGTCTGCCTGCTGCTTGACGATTTGGGGCCGATAGGTTTTTATTGCTTCCGTTATCTTTCGAATCGAAACTTAGGTCGTCATGTCGAAACGCAATACGCCGCAGCGCCGTCACAACATTCTTGCCTTGCTGAACGAGCAGGGTGAAGTCAGTGTGGACGAATTGGCCAAGCGCTTCGAAACCTCCGAAGTTACGATTCGCAAGGATCTTGCCGCGCTGGAAAGCCATGGCCTGTTGCTGCGCCGTTACGGCGGCGCAATCACCATGCCGCAGGAACTGGTCGCTGAAACCGCGCAAAGCGTTTCCAAGTACAAACAGGCGATTGCCCGCGCGGCGGTGAAACGCATTCGCGAGCACGCGCGCATCATCATCGACAGCGGCAGCACCACCGCCGCAATGATCCCCGAACTTGGCCAGCAGCCGGGTCTGGTGGTGATGACCAATTCCCTGCATGTCGCCAACGCCTTGAGCGAGCTTGAGCACGAACCGGTGCTGTTGATGACCGGCGGCACTTGGGATCCGCATTCGGAATCCTTTCAGGGCCAGGTCGCTGAGCAGGTACTACGCTCTTACGACTTCGACCAATTGTTTATCGGCGCCGATGGTATTGATCTGGTCCGCGGTACCACGACCTTCAATGAACTGCTCGGTTTGAGCCGGGTCATGGCTGATGTGGCGCGCGAAGTCATCGTCATGGTCGAGGCCGACAAGATCGGCCGCAAGATTCCCAATCTGGAGCTGCCATGGAGCAGCGTCCATACCCTCATTACCGATGATCGCCTGCCCATCGATGCACGCGATCAGATCCAGGCCCGCGGTATCAACTTGATTTGCGCGGCTGTCAGTCAGGAGAAATAAGCATGTGTGGAATTGTCGGCGCAGTTGCAGAACGTAACATCACCGCCATCCTGCTCGAAGGCCTCAAGCGCCTCGAATACCGCGGCTACGACAGCGCCGGTGTGGCGGTGTACACCAACGACGAAACCCTGGAGCGCATGCGTCGCCCGGGCAAAGTCAGCGAGCTCGAAGCAGCACTGGCTGAACACCCGCTGGTGGGACGTCTCGGTATCGCCCACACCCGCTGGGCCACTCACGGCGCACCGTGCGAGCGCAACGCCCACCCGCATTTCTCCGGCGATATCGCGGTTGTCCACAACGGCATCATCGAGAACCACGAAGCACTGCGTGAACAACTGAAAGCGCTGGGTTATGCGTTCACTTCGGACACTGACACCGAAGTCATCGCCCATTTGCTCAACCACAAACTCAAGGATCAGCCAGACCTGACCGTCGCCCTCAAAGCGACCGTCAAGGAACTGCACGGTGCTTACGGTTTGGCGGTGATCAACGCCAAGCAGCCTGATCGTCTGGTCGCTGCGCGCAGTGGCAGCCCGCTGGTGATCGGTCTGGGTCTGGGGGAGAACTTCCTCGCCTCCGATCAACTGGCCCTGCGTCAGGTCACTGACCGCTTCATGTACCTGGAAGAAGGCGATATCGCCGAAATTCGCCGCGATCACGTGCAGATCTGGGATATTGCTGGCAAAGCTGTCGAGCGCCAGACGGTGCAATACACCGACGGTGCCGAAGCCGCCGACAAAGGTGAATTCCGCCACTACATGCTCAAGGAAATCCACGAGCAACCGGCCGTTGTCCAGCGCACCCTCGAAGGTCGCTTGAGCAACGATCAAGTACTGGTTCAAGCATTCGGTCCACAAGCGGCCGAGCTGTTCGCCAAAGTGCGCAACGTGCAGATCGTTGCCTGTGGCACCAGCTATCACGCGGGTATGGTCGCCCGTTACTGGCTCGAAGAACTGGCCGGCATTCCGTGCCAGGTCGAAGTCGCCAGCGAATTCCGCTACCGCAAAGTGGTGGTGCAGCCAGACACCCTGTTCGTAACCATCTCGCAGTCCGGTGAAACCGCCGACACCCTGGCCGCGCTGCGCAACGCCAAAGAGTTGGGCTTCCTCGCCAGCCTGGCGATCTGCAACGTCGGCATCAGTTCGCTGGTGCGCGAATCCGACCTGACCCTGCTGACCCAGGCCGGTCGCGAAATCGGCGTGGCCTCGACCAAAGCCTTCACCACGCAACTGGTCGGCCTGCTGCTGTTGACCCTGTCGTTGGGCCAAGTGCGCGGCAGCCTTGCCAAAGGCATGGAAGCCACCCTGGTCGAAGAACTGCGTCGTCTGCCAACCCGCCTCGGCGAAGCGCTGGCGATGGATAGCACGGTGGAAAAAATCGCCGAACTGTTCGCTGAAAAGAACCACACCCTGTTCCTTGGCCGTGGCGCGCAATTCCCGGTAGCGATGGAAGGTGCCTTGAAACTCAAGGAAATCTCCTACATCCATGCCGAGGCCTACCCGGCCGGCGAACTGAAACACGGCCCGCTGGCGCTGGTGGATAACGACATGCCAGTGGTGACTGTTGCGCCGAACAACGAGCTGCTGGAAAAACTCAAATCCAACCTGCAGGAAGTCCGCGCTCGTGGCGGCGAGCTGATCGTGTTCGCCGACGAGAAAGCCGGGATGACCAACGGCGAAGGCACTCACGTAGTGCAAATGCCGCACATCCACGACATCCTCTCGCCGATCCTCTACACGATTCCGCTGCAGTTACTGTCGTACTACGTTGCGGTGCTGAAAGGCACGGACGTCGATCAGCCGCGTAACCTGGCGAAGTCGGTGACGGTGGAATAAGTTATCCACAACTGAGTCAGCCGAAAAAGATCGCAGCCTGCGGCAGCTCCTACACGGGAATCGTATTTCACCTGTAGGCGCTGCCGCAGGCTGCGATCTTTTGATTTTCAAGTGAGGGTCGACCCCGATGGACCGCTTCCAGGAAATGCACATCTTCACCACCGTCGCCCAAGAGCAAGGCTTCTCCGCTGCTGCTCGTCGCTTGGGTCTGTCCGCCGCCAGCGTCACGCGGGCGGTGGCGGCGCTGGAGTTGCGGATCGGTACGCAGTTGCTGATCCGGACCACGCGCAGTGTGCATTTGAGTGAAGCGGGGCAGCGTTATCTGGAAGATTGTCGGAGGATTCTCGCCGAGGTGCAGGAAGCCGAGGATTCTGCGGCGGGCAGTCATGCCCAGCCGCGTGGGCAATTGACGGTGACGGCGCCGGTGTTGTTTGGTGATTTGTTTGTGACGCCAGTGATGGCGGGTTATCTGGCGCAGTATCCGGATGTCACGATCAACGCAGTGCTGGTCGATCGCATCGTCAATATGGTGGAAGAGGGCATTGATGTCGCGGTGCGCATCGGTGACTTGGCGGATAGCAATCAGCATGCGATCCGAGTGGGAGAGGTACGTCGCGTCATCTGCGGTTCGCCGGACTACTTCGCCAAGTACGGTCGGCCGGTTCATCCCCAAGCGTTGGCCGGTGCGCCCGTCGTGGCGACCTCAGCGATTGGCCAGCAACGCACATGGCCGTTTCTCGATGCGGGCGAACCGCTCAGCGTGCGTCCCGAACCGCGCTTGATCGTCACCGCCAATCAGGCAGCCATTACCGCAGCCTGCATGGGCTTGGGTTTGACGCGGGTGTTGTCCTATCAAGTGGCGAGCAAGATTGCCTCCGGTGAACTTGAAATCGTCCTCGCCGAGTTTGAACTGCCGCCCTTGCCGATTCACGTGGTGTATCAGGGCGGACGCAAGGCCCCGGCGCGGATCCGCAGTTTTGTGGATTTCACGGTAGAGGCTTTGCGCGAAAATCCGGCGTTGAAAAATGAGGCGTTATTGCACCAGATGAAATAATTGATTGCGTTTGGTGATGATTCTGTTCCCCCCGCAACGGGGGGATGATGGTCTGCATCGGCGCTCTCATCCCCGCAGTGGCGCCCCTGTTCAGCGGAGTCGACCATGCAAGCGATCAAACTCTACAACTTCCCGCGTTCCGGCCACGCTCATCGCGTCGAGTTAATGCTGTCCCTGCTGAAATTGCCGACCGAGCTGATCTTCGTCGACTTGGCCAAGGGTGAGCAGAAACAGCCGGCCTACCTGGCGATCAACAGTTTCGGCCAAGTGCCGGCGATTGACGACGACGGCGTGGTGCTGGCCGATTCCAATGCCATTTTGGTTTACCTGGCGCACAAATACGGCCACGGCCGTTGGCTTCCTACCGATCCGGTCGGCGCCGCACGGGTACAGCGCTGGTTGTCAGCCGCCGCCGGGCCGATTGCTTTCGGGCCTGCCGCTGCGCGCCTGGTCACGGTGTTTGGTGCACAGTTGAATGCTGAAGAAGCGATCGGCCGTGCGCACAACCTGCTCAAAGTAATGGACGCCGAACTGGGCAAAACTGCCTATCTGGCGGGCGAAGAACCGAGCATTGCTGACGTCTCCGCCTACAGTTATATCGCCCATGCACCCGAGGGCAATGTCGCGCTGGATGACTACGCCAATGTGCGCGCATGGCTGGCCCGCGTCGAAGCCCTGCCGGGTTTTGTTGGCATGCCGCGCACCGCCGCCGGTCTGCAAACCGCAGTCTGATAATCGCAATCCACGCTGCGCCAGTGGTGCAGAGGAGAGGTCGTGATGGAAGGTTCACCGTGGCACGCTGGCGAACAGCAGTTACAGGCCCATGTCGGCGTTGCCGAACGCATGGAAGCCTTCGGGCGCAAGGTGATTCGCACCTGGATGCCCGATCAGCACCGTGAGTTCTATCAGCAACTGCCTTTCCTGCTGTACGGCGCCGTCGATGCACATGGGCGGCCGTGGGCCAGTGTGCTCGAAGGCGCGCCAGGGTTTGCCCAATCGCCGGATCCCGAACACCTGCATTTCGCCAGTCAGGTCGCGGCCGATGACCCGGCGCAATTGCGCAATGGCGAGCCGATCGGTTTGCTCGGCATCGAGTTGCACACTCGCCGGCGCAATCGCCTCAATGGCCATGTCGGCAATCTGAGCGCTGAAGGATTCGAAGTGAGCGTGGATCAGGCGTTTGGTAACTGCCCGCAATACATTCAGTTGCGTCAGTTCCAGCGTGTAGCACTGACTGATCCACAGACGCGCCCGGCTCAGCATCTGGATGTTCTGGATGATGCCGCCAGCGCGTTGATCGCTGGCGCCGATACCTTTTTCGTCGCCAGTTACGTGGATGTCGATGGCCAGCGTGCGGTGGATGTTTCCCATCGAGGCGGTCAGCCCGGTTTCGTACGGGTGGAAGGCAACCGTCTGACCATCCCCGATTTCGCCGGCAACCTGCACTTCAACACGTTGGGCAATCTGCTGCTGAATCCCAAGGCTGGCTTGCTGTTCATCGACTTTTCCACAGGCGATCTGCTGCAACTCAGCGGGCGTACCGAGATTCTTCTCGAAGACCCGCAGATCGAGGCGTTTCAAGGCGCTGAGCGGTTGTGGACTTTCGAAGTGGAGAAACTGGTGCGGCGCCCGGCAGCATTGGCGTTGCGCTGGCGCTTCGACGGCATGTCGCCGACCAGTCTGTTGACCGGCAATTGGGTCGAGGCGGCTGCACGGTTGCAGGCGCAAGCGCTGGGCAATCAATGGCGGCCGCTGCGGGTGGCGAAGATAGAAGCGGAAAGTCGCAGCATCCGTTCCATCTATCTGGAGCCCGCCGATGGCGCCGGTTTGCCGGTGTTTCTCGCCGGTCAGCATTTACCGCTACGCTTCACGATCGATGGCGAGGTGCATATCCGCACTTACAGCCTGTCGAGTGCGCCATCGGATGGTTTCTACCGGATCAGCGTCAAACGCGAAGGTTTGATTTCATCGCATCTGCATGAGCAGATCCGCGTTGGCGATGTGCTGGAAGCGCGGGCTCCACAAGGGCATTTCACTGTGGCGCCGCTGGAGCACCGCCCGCTGGTGCTATTGGCGGCTGGCGTGGGAATAACGCCGTTACTGTCGATGTTGCGCGAGGTGGTCTATCAAGGCTTACGGACGCGGGGGATTCGTCCGACGCTGTTGTTGCAGAGTTCGCGCAGCCTCGCGGATCAACCGTTTCGCAAAGAGCTGGACCGTTTGCTGGAAACGGCTGGCGATGCGGTACGGGTGCTGCGTTTGCTCAGCCAGCCGGAAGCCGATCTGCAAGAGGGCGAGGATTTTGATCTGCAGGGCCGAATTGATAGCTCAGTGCTGAGGAACCTGCTGGATGCCGAGGATTTCGACCAGCTCGATTTCGTCCTTTGCGGCCCCGGTGGTTTTACCCAAGGGCTGTACGACAGCCTGCGCGAACTGGATGTGCGCGACGCGAAGATTCATGCGGAAACCTTTGGCCCGTCGACACTGAAACGCCAGGCCGACCCGGACGCCATCGTCATCGAACAACCGCCCGCAGCGACTACTTCGGTGCCTGTGGTGTTCGAGCGCTCGGCAAAAGAAGCGCGTTGGCAACCCGATGGCGGTAGCCTGCTGGAGCTGGCGGAAAGCCGTGGATTGCGTCCGGAGTTCAGTTGCCGCGGTGGCTCATGCGGCACCTGCAAAACAAGGCTGGTCAGCGGCGCAGTAAATTATCCACAGCCCCCGGCGGACATTCCGGAAGCAGGCCACGTGCTGATTTGCTGCGCAGTTCCGGCACAAAGCAGCCAACCCTTGGTCTTGGACCTGTAACGAGCCCCTGTAGGAGCTGCCGAAGGCTGCGATCTTTTGATCTTGCGTTTATAGAATCAAAATCAAAAGATCGCAGCCTGCGGCAGCTCCTGCAGGGGGATGTGGTTCAGCCTGATCAGGCGTAGGAGAGGGATTTCTCTTCGAGCAATTCCTGATACAGCTCTGTCCACTTGCGGCCCATCTCGTCGGCGGTGAATAACTGCCGATATCGTGCCTCGGCCTTCACACCCATCGCAGCAGCGCGCACCGGATCTTCCCACAACGTACGCATTGCCTCGCGAAACGCCTGGGGATTACTCGGCGGCACTACCAGCCCGGTTTCGTTGTGGATATTGATGTAGCTGGTGCCAGTGCCGATCTCACTGGAGATCATCGGCTTGCCGTACATCGCGCCTTCAAGCAGCGAAATACCGAACGCTTCCGAGCGCAGGTGCGAAGGGAAAACGATGGCGTAGCTCAGTTGCAGCAAGGCGACTTTGTCTTCATCACCCAGGCGCCCGAGGAAATGGATATTGCGCAGCCCCAGCGCCGCCGCTTGAGCATGCAGTTCCTGTTCGAGCGGGCCGGCGCCGACGATCACCACCGGGTAATCCACGTCTTTCAGCGCTTCGAGCAGAATGTGCAGGCCTTTGTAGTAACGCATCACGCCGACAAACAGGAAAAACTTATCCCCAAGCTGTTGGCGCCAACGGTTCATCCTTTCGCTATCGGCCTGTGGATAACCTGCTTTGTTCAAGCCATAAGGAATCACCCGGGTCTTGTCCTGAAACTGCTGCAGAACATCGCTGGTGTGCAGGTAGTTCGGCGATGCCGCGACGATGCGGTCGGCGCTGGCGAGGAAACGGTTCATCAGCGGACGATAGAGTTTGAGCAGGTGCTTCTGGCGAATGATGTCCGAGTGGTAGGTGACGACACTGGGCTTGTTCGTTGCGCTGGCGAAATGCACCAGGTCCATGAACGGCCACGGGAAGTGGTAGTTGACCACGTCGGCCTCGGCGGCCATTTCGCGAAACTGCTTGAACACGCTCCAGGAGAACCCGGTGGAGGCGAATTGAATGTCGAGTTTGGCGCGGTGCACTTCGTGCTGACCGAGTTTCACCACCGGCGGCGTCGGGTCGGCGCTGAGCGTCAGCACCTGGCCGTCGATGCCATGTTTGGCGCCGCTCTCGCACAGCTGGAAAATCACTTGTTCGATGCCGCCGACCGAATCAGGCAGGTAAGTCTTGAAAAAATGAAGTACGCGCATTTCAACCTCCCATGGCCTGGCGGTAGGCACCGGCCGTGGCCTGTGCACAACGCTCCCAGGAAAAAAGCCGTGCCTGCTGCAATCCGGCTTCTCGGCATGCCTGCCAATGTGCTTGATCGTCGATCAACCGGCTCATTGCATCACGCAAGCCGTCTGCATCGTCAGCTTCAATATAGTTGCCGGCAGCGCCCGCGACTTCCGGCATCGCCGAGGAGCGGGTGATGACTACCGGTGTGCCACTGGCCATCGCCTCGAGTACCGGCAAGCCAAAACCTTCATACAGCGAAGGAAAAATCAGTGCTCGGGCGCCGGCCAGCAGTTGTGCTACCTGTTCGTCCGGCAGATAACCGAGCAGACACACATGCCCGCTCGCCAGGGCTTGGCGCAGCGGTTCGCTGAACTGTTCGCGCTCCCAGCCCGCCATGCCGACGATCAGCAACGGAAAGCGCTGGCGCACGGCTTCCGGTAACAGGGCGTGCGCACGCAGGGCCAGACAGAGATTCTTGCGCGGCTCGAGGGTGCCGACACACAGAAAGTATTCTCGAAAGCCGACGGCATGCGCTTTGAGTACCGCGTCGATGGCGTGCGGTTCGCGCGGATGGAAACGTTCGGCCACGCCCAATGGCGCTACGACAAAGCGCTCGGCGGGCAGACCAAAATAGTCCTGGGCCTCGTCGGCAATCGCCTGTGAGTCGGTCAGGATCAGCCGTGCCTGCTGTATGCCAGAGGCCAAGCGCCGCTCGATTTCCTTGAGCCGCGCCGGCGGCTGGGTTTCCGGAAAATGCAGGTGCGTGAGGTCGTGCAGGGTGATCACGGTCGGGCCGTTGAACGCCAGCGGCCACAGGCTCGGCTCGTGGTACAGGTCGATACCTTGCGTGCTGCCCTGATCGAAACGTTTCTGCTCCAGCCAGCGCCGGGCCTGATAAGCCCCGGGGATTTGCCGCAGCAGCGGCGTCAGGCGCGAGTAACCGGGCATGGCCGCTTCCGGCAATGCCGAACTCCAGCCCCAGCCATGGAACAAGCTGACCTCGACATCGGTTTCGCTGCGCAAAGCGTTGACCAGCTCCGCGACATAGTGGCCGATGCCGGTGCGCGGTGCCTGCAGAATTCGTGCGTTAAGGGCAATGCGCATGCTGCCTCGCTGGCGCCGTTAGCGCTTCCAGGACATGACGCACACTGCGTTTGGCCAGTTGCTCGCTGGCTTCGCGCCAGCCGATCCAGGTCCAGTCCGCGACATCGCGGGCGGCGGGGAACTGGCCGCTGCTTTCGAAGGCTGCGATCAGATCGGCAAGGCTTTGCGGTGCTTGCAGATCGAAGTACGCCATGAACTCACCGCCGATTTCGCGGAACACTGCGATATCGCTGGCCATTGCCGGCAGACCGCGCTGCATGGCCTCCACCAGTGGCAGGCCGAAGCCTTCGACGAACGAGGGGAAGACCAATGCCTTGGAGTGGGCGTAGGCGTGTTCGAGGCTGGTATCGCTCAGGTCGTTGAACATGAACAGCCGCTGATTCAGCTGCGGGTGAGCGCGCACCCGCTCAAGCAGGACCTCGCACTTCCAGCCGACACGCCCGGCGATGCACAGGCGGGCATTTGAGCCTGCAGCCCAGGCGCGCTCAAAGGCGTCGAGCAGATAGCCGTGGTTCTTGCGTGGCTCAATGGTGCTGACCATCAGGAACACCGGCTCGGCTGTGGCGAACATTTCGCGCAGGCGCGGTTCGACCGTTGCCTCGTTGCTGTGCAAGTCCAGCTCGGAGCCGAGGTGGAAAAAATCCAGCCAGCGCTTGTCAGCCTGCGCGGAGCCGATGCGCTGTTGCAGTTCCTCACGCACCTGATCACGTACGGTCGCGGAGATCGCCATAAAACCATCGGCGGTGCGGCTGACCCAGTCGAACCACTCGCTGAAAACCTGCACCAGGCGCGTGTCGTAGAACTGCGGATGAGTCAGCGGGATGAGGTCGTAGATCACCGCGATGATGCCGACGCCATCGCGTTTGAGTCGTTCGACGTGGGCAAAAAAATCCGAGTGCCAGGAGGAATCCAGCAGCACCAGTTGATCACCGGGCTGATGTTGCAGCGGTGAGCAGCGCTTGAGCAATTGGGTGTGGTTTATGGCGCCAATCAGCCGCAGGGGTACACCGAACAAACCGAATGACGTCAGGCGATAGGCAACATACAGCCCGCGTCGCAGCAGTTTCGAGCTGCTCCGGGTGTCGAGGCGCTGGTGCCCTTGCCAGAATCGATGCGCGAGGCGTTGCAGGCGTTCGCCGAACGTCGCCAGGGCATTGAACAGCGGGGTGTCGAGCGGCGCCAGGCGCTGTACACGATAGAGTTGGCCATTGAGCAGGATCACCGGCATGCATTCGACGCCTTCGGCGCTCGGCGGCAACTGTTTGATGACATTGCGCACCACGCGCTGGATTCCGGAATTGACTTTCGGGTGCTTGAACACGTGGGTGCATTCCACCAGCAAGCGAGTCATGGCGTGCGCTCGACAGGTGTGACCGCAGTTTCGCGAGTGATCGTGGTCTGCGCATTCAGCCAGGAACAGCCGACGAAATCTTCGTGCCGATTGTTGATCACGTGGAACACCAGGCCGTAGTCGCGCCATTCGAAGTTGCGATCCAGGTGCGAATCCAGGCGCGACAGGCTCAGCGACACCGAATAGTTGCCTTTGCCCAGGCCCATGATGAAGGCGAAGCGATAGGTAAAGCGTTCACCGGCGTGCAGATCGGTCAGCGCCTTGCCCTGACGGTGAGTGTTGATGCCATACATCATCTGCCCCAGGCGATCCTTGAGGATGAAGCCCAGCACCAGGCGTTCGATGTCCTTGCGCACTTCGACCTGCACTTCCAGCACCACCGGCTGGCCGACTTCGGCGGCGTCGATGCTGCGATCGTGTTCGTCGAGCATGCGCACGCCGAGAATCGCCGCTTCACCGGTACCCGAGACGGTCTGCACTTCGCCCCCGGCGAGCATTTCCTGGCGCACGACCTGGCCTTCACGCTCGGCCATCAGGGCGTTGTAGTAATCGAGCACGGCTTCGGGTTTGCCGTACATGGCCATGTGGCCGTCCTTGAGCAGGATCGCCGAGTCGCAGATCGACTGAATTGCCGAGCGGTCGTGGGACACAATCAACAGCGTGGTGCCGGCCTTGCGGAAGCTGCGGATGCGCTCGAAACTCTTGTGCTGAAAGTAGGCGTCGCCCACCGACAGCGCTTCGTCGACGATCAGAATGTCCGGACGCCGGGCGGTCGCCACACTGAACGCCAGACGCATCTGCATGCCGCTGGAATAGGTGCGTACCGGGTGATCGATGGCGTCGCCAATCTCGGCGAAATATTCTATTTCGGGCATCAACGCTTCGATTTCTTCGAGCTGCATGCCCAGTAGCTGCCCGGCCATCACCGCGTTCTGGCGGCCGGTGAAGTCGGGATGAAAACCCATGCCCAGTTCCAGCAGCGCCGCGACCCGGCCTTCGATTTCGATCTTGCCCGCAGTCGGCTGGGTGGTGCCGGTGATCATCTTCAACAAGGTGCTTTTGCCGGCACCGTTGGCGCCGACAATGCCCACCGCTTCGCCGGGGGCGATCTCGAATTCGACATCGCGCAGCACCCAGTGCTGATGATGACGGATCGGCGAGAACGGGATCAGCCACTCGGCCAGCCGCGCCCAGCGGTTAGGGTATTGCTTGTAGGCCTTGCTCAGGCCGGTGACACGAATATGCCCCATCAGAGTTCATCCACCATTTCGCCGACGCGTTGACGAAACAGCCGCAGCCCGAGCAGGCAGAAAACGCTGCCGGTGATGAAGATCGGCAACAGCGAACTCCACACCGGCCATTGCCCATAGAGAAACAGGTTCTGATAACTGCTGAACAGGTTGGTCAGCGGGTTGAGTTGCAACAGGCGTTGCACCCATTCCGGCAGGATACTGATCGGATAGACGATCGGCGTCAGCCAGAACCAGAATTGCAGGCAGATCGCGAAGAGCTGGCCGACATCGCGGAAAAACACGTTGAGCACACCGAGCACCATGCCCAGTCCGGCGCAAAACATCATTTGCAGCGCAATCAGCGGCAACAGCGCCAGCAAGGCCATGCCCGGCCAGCGCCCGGTCACCAGCAGGAAACCCAGAAACAGCGCGATGATGATGGCGAAGTTGATCCCGGCATTGATCAGCACGATCACCGGCAGGCAGATCCGCGGAAAGCTGATTTTCTTCAGCAGATTGGCGTTGTCGAGAAACATCGTTTGGCTGCGCAGGGTGATTTCCGAGAACAGTCCCCAGGCCAGCAGGCCGGCGCAGAGGTAGACGCTGTAGGCCATGCTGTCGTCCACACCGGGCAGGCGCGCGCGCATGATGTGCGAAAAAATCACCGTATACACGACGATCATCGACAGCGGATTGAAGATCGGCCACAGGGCACCGAACAGCGAATTGCGGTAACGCGCTTGAAACTCTCGTTGCACGCTGCCGAGGATGAATCCACGGTAGCTGCGCAACGAGCGATACAGGGAAAGCAGCATTCAATCGGTCCTGCCGTAATGGTCTTCGAAGCGGACGATATCGTCCTCTCCCAGGTATTCGCCGCTTTGCACTTCGATGATCACCAGATCGATCACGCCGGGGTTTTCCAGGCGGTGCTTGTGGCCGGCGGCGATGAACGTCGATTCGTTCTTGGCCACCAGATGCGTGCCGGTGCCGTTGTTGGTGACCTTGGCCATGCCTTCGACAACCACCCAGTGTTCGTTGCGGTGATGGTGCATTTGCAGGGACAGTTTGCCGCCAGGTTTGACCACGATGCGCTTGATCTTGAAGCGCGGGCCTTCCTCCAGAACGGTGTAGGTGCCCCACGGACGGCTGACCGTACGGTGCAGGCGATAGGCTTCGTGGGACTTGTCCTTGAGTTGTTTGGCCACCCGGCGCACGTCTTGCGCGCGGTCGGCATGCGCCACCAGCACCGCGTCGGCGGTGTCGACCACGATCAGGTTATCCACACCCACCGTCGCCACCAGGCGACCGTCGCTCTGGACGAAGTTGTTATGGCTGTCGATGAAGATCGCCTCGCCGCTGGCGCGGTTGTTGTCGGCATCGGCCGGCACCAGCGCGGCGACGGCGCCCCATGAACCGATATCGCTCCAGTCGAAACCGGCCGGCACCACGACGACTTTTTCCGAACGCTCCATCAACGCATAGTCGATGGAAATGTCGGTGATTTCAGCAAACAGCGCCGGCGACAGTTCCTGTTGCAGGCAGCCGACGGTTTCGATGGGCGCACTGGCGTTCATGCACGCGCGAGTCTGTTCGAGCAGCTCGGGTGCGTGCAGTTGCAGTTCGGCAATCACGGTGGCGGTGGTGAAGCAGAACATCCCCGAATTCCACAGGAAGTTGCCGCTTTCCAGGTAATGCGTGGCGGTTTGCAGGTCGGGTTTTTCGACGAAGCGCTGCACTTTGGCCGCGCCTTTGGCGTCCAGCGGCGCGCCGGTCTCGATGTAGCCGAAACCGGTTTCCGGCGCGGTCGGGATCACGCCGAAAGTCACCAGATAACCGTCCTTCGCCAGATTCACCGCGTGTTCCACGGCGGTTTTCAGTGCGTCCTGATTGACGATCAAATGGTCAGCGGGCATCACCACCATGATCGCGTCGTCGCCATGCAACGCTTGCAGTGACAACGCCGCTGCAGCAATCGCCGGCGCCGTGTTGCGCCCGGTCGGCTCCAGCAGGAAGTGCCCGCGATGCCGCGAGACATGGGCGGCGCAATAGTGATCCTTGCTCTGGAAGTAATATTCGCGGTTGGTCACCGTGACAATGTCGCCCCAGCCGTCCAGCAGCGCGGCAGCACGCTGGTAGGTCTTGCCGAGCAGCGACTGACCGTCGGGCAGGGTCATGAACGGCTTCGGATGGCCCTCGCGGGACACCGGCCACAAACGGGTGCCGGCACCGCCGGACAAAATCACGGGGATCAGCATGGCCTACTCCTTGGCGACGCGTTTCATGTCCGCATCCATCATCATGCGGATCAAGGTATCCAGGTCGGTTTTCGGTTTCCAGCCCAGCACGCGCTGAGCCTTGGCCGGATTGCCGAGCAGCACTTCGACTTCGGCCGGGCGGAAAAACGCCGGGTCGATCTTCACGTAGTCGCGGTAGTTGAGGCCGACGTGATCGAAGGCGATGCGGCACATCTCGCGCACCGTGGTGGTGACACCGGTGGCGACGACGAAATCGTCAGGCTTGTCCTGTTGCAGCATCAGCCACATGGCTTCGACGTAATCGCCGGCAAAACCCCAGTCGCGTTTGGCGTCGATGTTGCCCAGCGCCAGCTCCTGCTGTTTGCCTTGCTTGATGCGGGCGGCAGCGTCGGTGACCTTGCGGGTCACGAACTCGATGCCGCGCAGTGGCGATTCGTGGTTGAAGAGAATGCCGCTGCTGGCGTGCAGGTTGAAACTTTCGCGGTAGTTGACGGTGATCCAGTGGCCGTACAGCTTGGCCACGCCGTAAGGGCTGCGCGGGTAGAACGGGGTGTTCTCGTCCTGTTGCTCGGCCTGGATCAGGCCGAACATTTCACTGGTCGAAGCCTGATAGAAACGCGTGTGCGGGCTGAACTGGCGGATCGCTTCGAGCAAGTGCGTAACGCCGAGGCCGTCGACGATACCGGTGGTCACCGGTTGATCCCACGAGGCGGCGACGAAGCTTTGCGCGGCAAGGTTATAGACCTCGTCCGGCGCCGACTTGATGACTGCGCGCTGTACCGAGCAGGCATCGGCCATGTCACCGTCGAGGTAGACGATGTCGGCTTCGACGCCCATCTCGCGCAGACGCCAGCGCGAATCGCTGCTGCGCCGCGCCACGAGGCCGTGAACCTTGTAGCCCTTGTCGAGCAGCAACTTGGCCAGATACGCGCCGTCCTGGCCGGTGATCCCTGTGATCAGTGCACTTTTTGTCATTCTTGTCGTACTCGCATCTCCCAGTCGGACAGGATCGCCCGCAGGGATTGTTGTGTGGTGATTTCTGGCGCCCATCCGGTGGTTTTCGCCAGTCTTGCGTGGCTGCCGCAAACGCGACGCTGATCGGCGCGTCGCATGCGCGCCGGATCCTGAACCAGTTGCATCTCGACCTCAGCCAGATCGCCCAGTTGTTCGATCAGGCTGCGGATGCTTTGCTCGTGACCCGAGCAAATGTTGTAAACCTGTCCCGGTGTGCCTTTGTCCAGCAACGCGAAGTACGCCGAAATCACATCGCCGACATCGAGGAAGTCGCGCGTCACGTCGATGTCGCCAACCTCCAGTTGCGGCGCCTGCAAACCTTGTTTGATGCGGCAGATCTGGCGGGCGGCGCTGGCGATGACAAAGCTGTCTTTCTGCCCGCTGCCGATGTGATTGAACGGGCGCGCCACCAGCATCGGCCAGCCTTCGCTAAGGCCCCATTGCAGGCTGAGAAACTCGGCGGAGAGTTTGCTCACGGCGTAAGGGTTGCGCGGGCAGGGCGGTTGTTGCTCGGTGATCGGCAGATGGTTTTCGCCGACCTGGCCGTATACATCGCCCGAGCTGACGTACAGGAACGTGCCCTGAAAGCCGCGCGCCTTGAGCGCTTGCAGCAGATTGAGGGTGCCGAGCAGATTGATTTCGAGGGTGCCCGCCGGGTCACGAAAGGCTTGCGGGACAAACGTCTGCCCGGCCAGATGAATGACGGCGTCGGGCAGTTGCGGCCACAGGTCGAGGAGGCTGTCCGGATCTGTCAGGTCGTAGGGTGCAGCGGCAGGCAGCAGCTCCCACGACGAATCAGGCGATGCCAGACGAGACTGAATATGTTGTCCCACGAATCCACTGAGACCCGTGACGAACAGACGCTTTTTCAAACAGCGACCCCTTGGTCTTGAACTTGCGCCACTTTCCCACAGGCTTTAAGGGGAAGTCTGTCAGACCGGTAGAAAAAACCGATAGGACGACAGGCGAAGTCGTTGTTGTAGTTGTTTGGTTGCCAATCTGTGCCAATTGCGCAGCAATTTCAACAGGTCCAACCGTGACTGGTCAGTTCTCGTCAGCGTAGCCCGATTTATTCTCGCCCGGCGGTTCACGAATCCTCAGCGGATGTGTTTAGAATGCCCCTCGTCGCGAAAACCCGGACGTTGATTGCGGGACCGCGACACAGGGTGAAACCGACCACTAAAACAAGAACGAAGACGTGCTCAATGACTCAGGGCGAGAACGGTACGACCGACTCGATCCGAAGCTGAGACGTCATAGCATGAAGGTGCCAGGACGGCAGTTTCATCGTGGGATGCCATGAATTTCATTCTTTACTCGGACGTCAACGACAGCTCCATCAGCCAAAGCCTGGGGCGTCCCGAATACAGCTATTACTTCGTGCTCAAGGCCTATCGCCCGGTGCTGGAAAGCCTTGGGCGAGTGCATGTGGTGTCGTCCACCGCCGAGGTCGACGCGCTTTACCGACAACTGCTCGCCGCTGGCGAAGACAGTGTCTTCCTGTCGTTCACCCCGCCGCAGAAAACCCCGGTCGATCTGCAATGCCCGACGATTTGCGTGGTGGCGTGGGAGTTCGATTCGATCCCTGATGAGCAGTGGGACAACGATCCGCGCCAGGACTGGACGCAGATGCTCGCGCGGCAGGGCCGGGTGATCACCCTGTCGAGCCACACCGCGCGCGCCATTCGCCGAGCCATGGGCGAAGACTTTCCGGTGTTGGTGCTGCCGACGCCGCTGTGGGAAAACTTCGCGACAATTCGTCAGCAGCATGTGCCCATGCCGGTCAATCCAGGCGCCACGCTGGCGATCAAGGGCTGCATTTTCGATACGCGCACGCTGGGCCTGTCAGCCGATGCGCTGATCCCGGCGCCGCTGAGCGCTGAAGAAGAGGCCGCACTGGCCGCCGAACTCGAAGCCGCCCGCCCGCCACCGCTGACCTTCAAGCGGCGCCTGATCATTGCCCGGCATTACTTGCGGCTGTGGGCACTGGATCTCGGGCGTCAGCAAGCCGAGCCGGTGCCGCGGGTCAAATTTCTGCACAACTGGTATTGGGAAGGTCTTCGCGATCTGTTCGCGGACAACCTGCACGGCTGGCTCGAACAACGCCTGCCGGCAATCTGTGGCCCTCAACCGCTGCCGCTGATCGAGCCGCCTCCGCTGGATCTGCCGGACATCACCTCGGTGGTCGAAACCCGCGTTGACGGCGTGGTCTACGTCACCGTGTTCAATCCCAAGGATGGCCGCAAGAACTGGCATCAACTGATCACGGCTTTCTGCTGGGCGTTTCGTGAAACGTGCGACGCGACGCTGGTACTGAAAATTACCCAGAACGATCTGGTGTCCTACTACAGCGAGTTGATGACCTTGCTCGCGCAGCTCACGCCGTTCGCCTGCCGGGTGGTGGTGATGCACGGTTACCTCGACGACGCGCAGTACGCCAGGCTCTATGCCGCCGCGAGTTTCTACGTCAATGCCTCCCGCTGCGAAGGCCTGTGCCTGCCGCTGATGGAGTTCATGTCCAGCGGCAAACCAGTAATCGCGCCGGATCACACGGCGATGGAAGACTACATCGATGATTCAGTGGCATTCGTGGTCAAGTCCAGCGAAGAGCTGACCATCTGGCCGCAAGATACCCGCATCATCTATCGCACCCTGCGTTACCGTCCGGATTGGGGCTCGCTGAAAAACGCCTACGAACACAGCTACCGCACGGCCAAGGCGCCAACCCCGGAATATCAGCGCATGTCGGCTGCTGCCATCCAGCGCATGCACGACTACTGTGGTTTTGCCCCGGTGCAAAAGCGCATGGCGGACTTTTTCGGCCTGGTGCCGCAGACCACGGATGCCGCGCCAGTGACGGATAACGCCTCATGCTGATCATCATTCATTCGGAAACCAACCAGCACACCATCGCGCAGAATCTCGGGCGTTCGGAGTACAGCTATTACTTCGTGCTCAAGGAGTATCGGCCGGTGCTCGAACGTCTCGGGCGCGTGGTGGAAGTGGCTGATCCGCAGCGTGAAGTCGATGCGCTGTACCTGGAATGCCTGAGCCGCGGCGAGCCGTGTGTCTTTCTGTCGTTCTCGCCACCGCATCGCACGCCGGTGCATCTGGCCTGCCCAACGCTGCCGGTGTTTGCCTGGGAATTCAGCACCATCCCCAACGAAGCGTTTGCCGGTGAACCGCGCAATGACTGGCGCAGCGTGCTGCACGCGTGCGGCGCAGCGATCACCCATTCCAGCTACACGGTCAACGCCGTGCGTGAGGCGATGGACGCCGATTACCCAATCGTCGCGGTGCCTGCTCCGGTCTGGGACCGCTTCGCCGCGCGCGGCGCGCAATCGCAGGGGCAAGCTTCGCCCGAGTCGTTTCGCCTGAAAATCAAAGGCCTGGTTGCCGACAGTCGAACACTCGATCTCAATGCGTTCGGCCCCAAGCATCTGCGCAGTGGCAAGGGCATTGATTTTGCCGCGCCAGTGACCGAGCAGGAACTGCTGCTCGACGGCGTGGTGTACACCTCGGTGTTCAACCCCGGCGATGGGCGCAAGAACTGGGAAGACATGCTCAGTGCCTTCTGCGTGAGTTTTCGCGAGGTCGACGACGCCACGCTGGTGCTCAAGCTCACGCACCACGATGCCGAAGAAGCGCTCGGCGATATCCTCCATCACCTGTACAAAAACCAGTCCTATCGTTGCCGCATCGTGCTGATCTACGGCTATCTCGCCGATGCCGATTACGAGCAACTGGTGCAGGCCACGCGTTACGTGGTCAACACCTCCTACGGCGAAGGCCAATGCCTGCCGCTGATGGAGTTCATGTCCTGCGGCAAGCCTGCCGTGGCTCCGCACACCACGGCAATGATCGATTACCTGAGCGCCGATAACGCATTCCTGATCGAATCGACTGACGAACTAACGGCGTGGCCGCACGATCCGCGCAAGGCGTTCCGCACGCTGCGCTATGCGACCAATTGGGCATCGTTGTGCCAGGCCTATGAGGCCAGTTACGACGTGGCCAAAAATCATCCGGCGCGTTACGCACAGATGGCGGCGCACGCCGTCAGCAGCCTGCAGGGTTTCTGCAGTCAGGCCGTGGCCGAGCAGCGCTTGCAGGCGTTCTTCGCGCAGTTGTTCGAGCGCCACACCGCCACCGTGGAAACCCCTCAAGCATGAACAGCAAACGGATCATGGACATTGAAGTCCTGCGTGCGATTGCCGTTCTGGGTGTGCTGTTTCATCACCTGCAAGGCAGTCTGTTCACCGATCCGGTGCCGCTGCTGGAAAAAATCCATGGCTGGGCGCAACCGTGGTGGGGCGTCGATCTGTTCTTCGCCATCTCCGGATTTGTCATCGCCCGCAGCCTGATCCCGGCGCTGCAAGGCTGCACGACTCGCCAGGATTACTGGCAGCAGACGCGCAATTTCTGGCTGCGCCGGGCCTTTCGGCTGTTGCCGTCGGCATGGTTATGGCTGGCGCTGATGTTGCTGGCGTGCCTGTTCCTGAATCGCTCAGGAGCGTTCGGCACGCTGTCCGCCAACCTGCAAGCGACGTTGGCGGGCGTCTTCCAGTACGCCAACTTCCGCTTTGCCGACAGCTTCTTTCATTACGAATACGGCAGCAGTTTCGTCTATTGGAGTCTGTCGCTGGAGGAGCAGTTTTACCTGCTGTTCCCGCTGCTGATCGTGCTGTGCCGCAAGCATCTGGTCTGGGCTTTGCTGGCGCTGGTCGCAGTGCAGCTATTCACTTTGCGCACGCCGCTGCTGATGGTGGTGCGAACCGATGCGCTGGCACTCGGCGTGTTGCTGGCGATGTGGAGCGCGCAACCTGGTTATCAGCGCTGGCAGCCGACGTTCTTGCGTCGACCGTGGGCCGGGGTATCGGCGTTGCTCGTGATCGCAGCGCTGTTGAGCTTCATGGCCACCGACCGTTTCACTTTTGCCAACTACCGCATCGGTTCGATCGCTGTACTCAGCGCGCTGTTGGTGTGGATCGCTTCGTACAATCGCAATTACCTGATGCCGGCCGGTGGCGTTCAGCGTTTGCTGGCCTGGGTGGGCAGTCGTTCCTACGGTATTTATCTGATCCACATTCCGGCCTATCAACTGGTGCGTGAGTTGATCTTCCGGCTGCAAAGCGCCGGCCTGCCAAGCCCGGCCGGACATCCGATCGTCACGCTGTTGCTGGCGTTCGGGCTGATCGTGCTGCTCAGTGAACTCAATTACCGCTTCATCGAAATGCCTATGCGCAATCGCGGTACCGCGCTGGTCAAGCGCCTCGGTACATCGTCAACCGCCGTCCCATCCTCTGGAGCCACCTCATGCTGAGCCTTTTGAAGAAACTCACGGCGGGCACGCCGGCACCCGCCCCTGCGCAGCCTGTTGCGGCGACCGCCGAGAAAACCGACCCGTACATGCTTGGCCTGCACGATGCGATGCTCAGTGGCTGGTTCAATCAGGAAACCGGCGAGCTGTTCAAAGGTTTTCCGGTGAGTGCCGACGACACGCTGCTCGACGTCGGCTGCGGTGACGGTGGCAACGTGCATTTCTGCGGCATGCGCGGGGCGAAGATCATCATTGCCGACATCGATGGCGCCAAGGTCGAAGCCACCCGTCAGCGCCTCAGCGATACCCCGGCGCGGGACATCGAGTGCCATGTCACCGACTGCAATCCGCTGCCGATTGCCGATGCCACGGCGACTCGTGTGGTCTCTACCGAAGTCATCGAACACGTCGACGATCCGGCGCAGTTTCTCGCCGAACTGGTGCGCGTCGGTAAACCGGGGGCGCTGTACTTGCTGAGCGTGCCGCATCCAAGCTCCGAAGACCTGCAGAAAGACATCGCTGCGGCGGAGTACTTCCAGAAGCCCAACCACATTCGCATCATCAGCGAAGAGCAGTTCAAGGCGATGGTCAGCGAAGCGGGGCTGGAGGTCATCAGCCACAGCCAGTACGGTTTTTACTGGTCGATGTGGATGTTGCTGTTCTGGGAAGCCAAGGTCGACTTCAGCAACCCCGACCACCCGTTGCTCAATCACTGGGCCGATACCTGGAAAACGGTACTGGACTCCCCGCGTGGCGCGCAGATCAAGCAGGCGCTGGATGCCGTTGTCGCCAAAAGCCAAGTGATTATCGCCCGTAAACCCACGGCATCCCTGTAGGCGCTGCGGCACGCTGCGATCTTTTGATCTGGATTGTAAAAAACCGGATCAAAAGATCGCAGCCTCGTTTCACTCGACAGCTCCTACAGGGTTTTTGTGTAACCTTGCGGTCTCGTGGTGTCAGGGATTGGGAAGGTATGCGGTTTATTGTGGGTCTGTTCCTGGGCGTCTTGCTTTTGGGTTGCGAGCAGCGCGACCCGCCTGCCCTCGACCAACAACTCTATATCTGGCAACGCCAATGGACGCCGGCCCATGAGGCGGCGTTGCGCGACAGCCATGATGACTTCTCGACATTGCGCGTGCTTGCGCTGCAAGCCTTCCCGAATGCAGGGTGGAGCCGGGCGCGGATCGATTCACGGTTGTTGCAAGCCGATGGCCGCCCACTGGTTGCGGTGATTCGTCTCGACGGTCAGCTGAAGTCGCTGGATCAGGATCAAGCCACCGCGCAGATTCTTCAGCTGCTCACAGATTGGCAGGCGCAAGGCCTGACGCTGAGTGGCGTCGAGATCGACCACGATGCAGGTAACGCGCGTCTGCCGGACTATGCCGAGTTCCTCAAGCATCTGCGTTCGGCATTGCCGACGAGTCTGCCGCTGAGCATTACCGCGCTACCGGCCTGGCTCAGCAGCCCACAATTGCCGACACTCCTGCAAACCGTCGACAGCAGCGTGTTGCAAGTCCACGCCGTCAGCGATCCACGCCGAGGATTGTTTGATCCTGAGCAGGCGTTGAAGTGGGCGAAAGACTGGGCGCGCGTTACCGACAAGCCGTTCTATCTCGCGCTGCCAGCCTATGGCGTGGCGTTGTTGGCGGATGACGGCGGGGCGCCGGTGGTGGAAAGCGAAGTGCAGCTTGAACGAGGCGGCGAGCGTCGGGAGTTGCTGGCTGATCCGCTACAACTTAGCCAACTCGGCAAAACCTTGCGCGACGACCCACCGGCACATCTCGCTGGGTTGATCTGGTTTCGCTTGCCGCTGGCCAACGACCGCCGCGCCTGGAGCCTGACCACGTTGGGCGCTGTGGCTCGGGGCGATGCGTTGAATGGTCAGCTCGGCGTGACGTTCAGCGAACACCAAGGTCTCTACGACATCAAACTCGACAACCCCGGCAACCTCGACAGTGCCTGGCCCGCGCAAATCACCTTGAAGGCGCAACGCTGTGAAGGCGCCGACGCGCTCGCCGGTTATGCGTTGCAACAAAGCGCGGATCTGCTTACCTTCACCCGCCTGCGCGACGGCCGCTTGCCGGCAGGCGGACAACGCGCCATCGGTTGGGCGCGCTGCGCACATATTGATCAAGGAGGTTCGCATGTTGACCCGTAACTGGCCCCGCCATCTGCTCTGCCTGAGCCTCTGCTTGCCGCTCGGTTCGGCGTTGGCCTGCGGCCCGGACTTCCCGATGCGCCTGCTCGACAATCGCGGGCAAACCCTGGCAGATCTGCCTGAGGGCAGCTTCCACTTTGAACTCAGTCGTCTCGGCAAAGCCATCGCCGGGCTGAACAGTGTCACCGCTGCGACGCACAATCCGGACGACCTGTACGGCGAGGAAAACGCCGCCGTCGAGGCTCGGGAAAAGGCCGAACAGGCCGGTTTGAGCGTCGAACAGCAAGCGCTGGTCAAGCAACTGCGCGGGCTGACCGATGCACGTCAGGTCGACGTGCAGGGCGCGAACCTGCCGGCGGAAATCCGTTTGTACGTGGCCGGTGCGGTGGCGTTTGCCACTGGCGAGCAGCAACTCGCGGTCGAATATTTCAACAAGCTGCTGGCGCTGCCGGCGGATCAGCGTCCATTGCGCAGCACTTGGGCGGCGTATTCGCTGGGGCGTAGCTGGTTTGCCATGAGCAGCGAAGGCGCGGATACGGTCGCGGCGCTGGAGCGATCGCGTGAGGCTTTCCGCCAAACCCGGCAGTTGAGCATCGACGGTTTCAGCGATCCGCTGGAGCTGGGGGTTGCCAGTCTCGGCGAAGAGGCGCGGGCGGTGCGCACGGCCGGCGACTGGAGCGGCGCCATCGAACTGTACGAAGCGCAAAACCTGCACGGCTCGGCGGTGGGTTACACCTCGCTCAAGCAATTGATGAACGAATTGGCGGAGTTGCCCGAAGCCGAACTGGCGGAGTTGCTGCAGCATAAATCGGTGCAACAACTGGTCACGGCCTCGCTGGTCAGTCGCCAGGGCTGGTCGTTTGGCGATGAGCCGCCAAACGAGAAAAAACTGGTGAAGCTACTGCAAAACAGCACGCGCGGCAGCCTCGAAAACGCTGATCGCCTGGCAGCCATGAGTTATCAACAAGGCGATTATGCTGGCGCCAAGGCCTTCCTTGAAAACGCCGGTGATGGCGGGCTCGCGTGGTGGTTGCGAGCGAAACTGGCGGTGCGCGACGGCGATAAAAATGCCGCCGCCGCAGCCTATTCGAAAGCCGCGCAAGCCTTCCCGCAGAAAGAAGACTGGGGTTATCGGCGCACGCCGGACTGGGCCTATGAAAGCCTTCAGCCGAAATGCCGGGTCGAGGGTGAAAGTGCGATCCTGGCGTTGCAGCGCGGCGAATACCTGCAAGCGTTCGTGCAGTTGTATCGCAGCAACAGCACTTATTGGTTCGATGCAGCGACCGTCGCTGAGCGTGTGTTGACGCTTGCCGAGCTCAAGCAGTACGTCGATGAAAATGTCCCGGCACCGCCGGCGTTGACCCAGCAGGAGCGCGACAACTACGTTCCCTTGCCGGTCGCCGCCAGCCTGCGCAACCTGCTCGGTCGTCGCCTGCTGCGTGAGGGGCATTACGCCGAAGCGGTCGCTTATTTCGACAATCCCGATTTGCAGAACAAGGCGCGACTCTACGGCGAGCAAAGGCTGAAAGCCGATTCCGCGTGGTGGCCGACCAAACGTGCCAGTGCGTTGTATAACGCGGCGTGGACGGCGCGCGAGTGGGGCATGGACATTCTCGGCTACGAGATGGCGCCGGACTACGCCACGTTTGGCGGCAACTACTCGCTGGAAACTACGCAGCTCAAGGTCGGCCCGCTGGTTTCCGAAGCCGAAGTGCAGCGTCAGAAGGCCAGTGAGGCGCAGCCGGATCAGCGTTATCACTACCGTTTTGTGGCCACGGCCCTGGCCAATCGCGCCGCCGACAGCCTGCCGCATACCAGCCAGGCATTTGCCGCTGTGCTGTGCAACGCCGCCGGCTGGAACAGTAGCCTGGAAGAGCAGAGCACGCTGTATCAGCGTTACGTCAAGGAAGGCGCGTTCGTGCCGTGGGCGGTGGACTTCGGCAATCAATGTCCGTACCCGGATTTCGAAAACGCCGACAAGCGTTACGTCACCCAGGTCACGGACGCTGTGCGCACGACGCTGCGGCCGTACAAATGGCCGGTACAGATTGGCGCGATTGTGCTGGTGACGGCGGCGGCATTGCTGTTGATCACTCGTCGTCAACGCAAGAACCGTAAAGGCTAGGCCTGCTGAACGAAAGTCAGGCGTAGCGCAAAGCCGATCAACAGGCTGCCGAACAGCCATTGTTGAACGCGCTGGGCCGTTGGACTGTGATGCAGCCAACGGCCCAGCGCGGCACCGGTCAGCGCGTAGGCGCTGTCGAACAGCAGCCCGACGCCGACCAGCAAGCCACCTAACAGGGCGAACTGGCTCAGCACTGGCGCGCCATCATTGACGATGAATTGCGGTAGCAGCACCGAGCAGAACAGCAGTGCCTTGGGATTGAGCAGGTTGGTCAGCAAGCCGCGACGAATCGCTTCGCGCCACTGTCCATGGCTGTCGGCAATGTCGCTGGCGTTGAGGTTCGGCAGCAGCGTGCTGCGCAGGCACTGAATGCCGATCCACAGCAGATACGCGGCGCCTGCCAGCCGTACCACTTCGAATGTCCACGGTGCCGCCTTGAACAGCGCCGCCAGCCCCAGCGCCGCCAACGCGACATGGCAACCCCGGGCAATCCCCAGACCGATCGCGGTGGCCAACGCGGCTCCGCGACCCTGACGTGCGCCGGTTTGCAGTAGCAGGATCATGTCCGGTCCGGGCAATAGATAAACCACTGCCAGCGCCAGGAAAAACAGCCAGAGACTTGCCATGTTACCGCCCTTTCGTTGTCGATTCGGTGGTCCAAGTCTAGGGCGCAAGGGTGGGGCAGGTGCTTGCGTAGTTGGCTTCAAAAAAGCTAGTTATTGGCATAACCTGCTTTCTTTTTGTGTTTCAACCATCAGGATCTGCCAAGCATGAAACTCGACGCCTTTGACCGGAAGATTCTCGCCGCGCTGCAACGTAACGGACGCCTGAGCAATGTCGAACTGGCGGATGAGATCGGTTTGTCGGCATCGCCATGTTTGCGCCGCGTGCGCATGCTGGAAGACGCGGGGGTGATCCGTGGCTATCAGGCCAACCTGGATCGCGATGAAGTGGGGCTGGGGCTGACGGTGTTTGTCGGGGTCAAGGTCGAGCGCCATAACGACGAGCAGGCGGAAGCGTTCTACCGGGCGGTGACGGCGTTGCCGGAGGTGATTTCAGCGTTTCTGGTGTCGGGTGAATCGGACTTTCTGCTGCAAGTGGTGGTGCCCGATCTGCGCGCGTATGACCGCTTTCTCAGCGGTTGTCTGCTGAAACTGCCAGGCGTGAGTGATATTCGCAGCAACTTTGCGATTCATACGGTGAAGACGCCGGGGGCATTGCCGCTTGGGCATCTGCCTGCCTGAAGAGCAAAGATCGCAGCCTTCGGCAGCTCCTACAGGGGTACGCATTTCATCCCCTCGACATTCATCGCCGCCTGCCGCAATGCCTCCGACCGTGTCGGATGCGGATGACAGGTCAGCGCAATGTCCTCGGCCGAAGCACTGAACGCCATCGCCACACAGAACTCGCCAATCATTTCGCTCCCGCTCGGGCCCACCAGGTGCACGCCGAGTACTTCGTCCGTGCGCTCGTCGGCGAGGACTTTGGCAAAGCCTTCGGTCTCGTGGTTAACCTTTCCCGGGCCATCGATGTGGCCCCAGCCCTTGATCCAGTCGACCTTGTTCTAAAATTTCGAACGCAAAATGTGCATTTGCGGACATTTCGGTCAAGGCTTCAGGCAAGCGACAGGTTGGGCGCCATTGAATAAGCGCAATTGTGTACGAATATTTCACGCTTTTCGTTATATCGTAACGATATGAACAGCGAGCCAATGATGTTGGGGTGATATGCAAGTCGATCTGGAGGTTGATGGCACGCAAGTGACCGGACTGCCGCGCTTTCAGCAGGCGGCCACGCAGGGCAGACGATTGCGGCGTTGGGCGATCGGCTTGGGTGCATTGGCGGGTGCGGGCTGGGTGCTGGCGTTTTTTGTCGGGTTATTCGCACCGCAATCACTGTGGTTGCCGCTTTTGGTCAATCAGAGCGCGGCATTGCTGGTGTTGGTCGCAGGCCTGCAATCGGCTTGGTGGGTGACGCGCTGGCGCGCAGGGGTAATGAATCCTCAGGCGTTAACCCCGTTGGTGGTTGACGGGCCTCCCGCAGCCGATGGCTGGTATGAGCGCCTGCTCGATCGCCTTAGTCAGCGTGGCTTGCATCTGCTCGGGCAGATTGGCGCAGCGACGTTATGGTTGGGCGGGTGGGCGTTGCTGGTGCTACTTGGCATCGAGCAGGCGTGGAATCTGGCATTGCCGGCCGCCGCTGTCGGACTGTCCGCTACGGTGGGCGCGACTCTGGCGTTGCTGTTGGCGTTCGGTCTGTTGGTGCTGGAGCGGCAACTGGCCCAGGAAAATCCTGCGCAATGGCCAGAAGCAGGTTCATTGGCACAATTGACGCGTGTGGCGATCATCAGTCTGGTGTTGGGTGCGGTGTGTTTGTTGTTTGCCGGCGAAAACTCCGTGTGGCCGGTTCGCGTTGCTGTGCTGATGGGTATTTTGCCGGGATTGGTCGCGATCGAGCTGCTATTGCGTGCCGTTCTTTCGGTTTTCAGCCCGCGTCGCGAACAGCTCGAACCGCCGCTGCTGGCGCGCAGTTTTTTTGCCGACATGTTGCGTTGGCCGCCGCAGCCGCTACTCGCGTTGCAGCACGAATTGCACAACCGTTTCGGCATCGATCTGCGGCAGATCTGGGCTTTCAGTTACATGCGTCGTGCCTTTCTACCGGTGCTGGCGCTGGTCGCGGTGGTTGGCTGGTTGCTCACCGGTATTCATGAAATTCCGCTGCAAGGCCGTGGCATCTACGAGCGTTTCGGCAAACCCGTGGAGGTCTTCGGTCCCGGCTTACATAGCGGTTTGCCGTGGCCTCTTGGGCGGGTGCTGAACGTCGAAAACGGTGTGGTGCATGAGCTGGCAACCAGCGTCGGCGAAAACCCGACGCCGCTGCAAGCCGATCCCGCTGAGGGGCCGGCGCCGATGACGGCCAATCGGTTGTGGGACGCTAGCCACGTCAATGATAAATCCCAGGTCATCGCCAGCAGTCGGGGCGAGCAGCAGAGCTTTCAGATCGTCAACATGGACGTGCGGTTCGTCTATCGCATTGGTCTGAGCGATCAGGCAGCGCTGGCCGCGACCTACAACAGCGCCGATGTGCCGACGCTGATTCGCAGCACCGCCAGCCGGATTCTGGTGCACGATTTTGCCTCGCGCACACTGGACGGTTTGCTCGGAGCGGACAGGGCAGGGCTGGCCGATGAAATCGGTCGCGCAGTGCAGGATGATCTGCAAAAACTCGACAGTGGAGTGGAAATTCTTGCCACGGTGGTCGAGGCCATTCATCCACCGGCCGGTGCCGCCAATGCCTACCACAGTGTGCAAGCGGCGCAGATTGGCGCGCAGGCGTTGATCTCGCGGGAGCGCGGCGCGGCCGCTGAAGCGAGTAATCAGGCGCAACTGCAGGCCAGCCTTGCGCGCGATCAGGCCAGCGCCAATGCGCGTGAAATCAACGCGGCAGCGCAGGCTGCGGACCTGAAATTCGCTGCCGAACAAAAAGCCTATGCCAGTGCCGGTCAGGCATTTGTGCTGGAGCAATACCTCGGTCAGCTCAGCCAAGGTCTGAGTAAAGCCAAATTGCTGGTACTCGACCACCGCCTCGGCGGCAGCAACGCGCCGACCATCGACCTGCGTACGTTCACGCTGCCGGCTGACCCGACGCCCGCGCGCACCACCGCTCAACCAGGAGTTAGCCATTGAGCCAGTCGCATACTCACGAACCGCATGATCACAGCGGCCACGATCATGGTCACGGCGGGCATCACCATCATCATGGTCATCATCACCACGGCGCGCCGGAAGAGGCGGGGCCGTTCCCGTGGCGACGCATGGGCTGGGCGGCGTTGCTGGTGGTATTTGCCATTGCTGCGGCGAGCCTGGTGCAAGTGCGCTCCGGCGAGGCCACGGTCATCACCCGTTTTGGTAACCCGTCGCGAGTGTTGCTCGATCCGGGTTTGAGCTGGCGCTGGCCGGCGCCGTTCGAGGCTGCGATCCCGGTCGATCTGCGTCTGCGCACCACTTCCAGTGGCTTGCAGGACGTCGGCACGCGTGACGGTTTGCGCATCATTGTGCAGGCGTATGTGGCTTGGCAGGTGCAGGGAGATCCGGACAATGTGCAGCGCTTCATGCGCGCGGTGCAGAATCAGCCTGACGAAGCGGCACGACAGATTCGCACCTTCGTCGGCTCGGCGCTGGAAACCACCGCGAGCAGTTTTGATCTGGCGAGTCTGGTCAATACTGACGCCAGTCAGGTGCGCATTGGCGATTTCGAAGCGCAATTGCGTCAGCAGATTGATCAGCAGTTGCTCGCCACTTACGGCGTGCGCGTGGTGCAGATTGGTATCGAACGTTTGACCTTGCCGTCGGTGACGCTGACCGCGACGGTCGATCGGATGCGTGCCGAGCGTGAAACAATTGCCACGGAACGTACGGCGATCGGCAAGCGTGAAGCGGCGCAGATCCGTTCTGCCGCCGAACGCGATGCGCGAATTGTGCAGGCCGATGCCACGGTGAAAGCCGCCGAAATCGAAGCGCAATCTCGCGTCGAAGCGGCGCAGATCTATGGCCGTGCTTACGCCAGTTCGCCACAGCTCTACAACTTGCTGCGCTCGCTGGATACCCTCGGCACCATCGTCACGCCCGACACCAAACTGATTCTGCGTACGGATGCCGCACCGTTTCGCGTGCTGGTCGATGGTCCGCCAACGTTCGACAGCAAAAGCGGATCGCAGCCATGAGTGAAGAAGTTCCACGTGGAACACATTCGCTCAATAGCCCATGGATTCAAGCGGGACGTTTGGCGTTTTTTGCCTTATACGCGGTGACGGTACTGGCCGCGTTGGCTTGGGCGTTCTCCAATGTGCGGCAGATCGATCCGCAGAATCGAGCGGTGGTTTTGCACTTTGGTGCGCTGGATCGCATTCAGAATGCCGGTCTGTTGTTGGCGTGGCCACAGCCATTCGAGAAAGTGGTTTTGTTGCCAGCGGCGGATCGGGTCATCGAGCGCCGTGTGGAAAACCTGCTGCGCACGGATGAGGCGCTCAAGGCTGATCGGGCGGCCTCGTTCGCAACACCTTTGAGCGATGCATTGGCCGGCTCGGGTTACTTATTGACCGGTGACGCCGGTGTGGTGCAACTGGATGTCCGCGTGTTTTACAAAGTCACCGACCCGTATGACTTTGTCCTGCAAGGCGAACATGTCTTGCCGGCACTCGATCGTCTGGTGACACGCAGTGCTGTGGCACTGACAGCTGCGCGGGATCTGGACACCATTCTGGTCGCCCGACCGGAACTGATCGGGGCCGATAATCAGGCTGCCGAGCGTCGTGAAAAACTCCGTGGTGATCTGGTGCAAGGCATCAACCAACGCTTGGCAAACTTGAAGGCGAGCGGCCAGGGTATCGGCATTGAGGTAGCGCGAGTCGATGTGCAATCGAGTTTGCCGGACCCAGCGGTCAGTGCTTTCAACGCGGTTTTGACCGCCAGTCAGCAAGCCGACAAAGCCGTGGCCAACGCACGCACTGACGCCGAGAAACTCACTCAAACCGCCAACGAACAAGCTGACCGAACGTTGCAGGTCGCCCATGCACAGGCCGGCGAACGCCTGGCGAAAGCTTCTGCCGACACCGCCACCGTATCGAGTCTGGCCAGCGCCACCGACCCGCAGATGCTCCTGCGTCTGTACCGCGAGCGCATGCCGAAGATTCTCGGTCAGGCCGGATCGGTGACCACGGTCGACCCGAACGACGATTCCCGCCTGATCATTCAGGGAGCCAGTAAATGAGCGCGACCACTGCTGCACCGAGCCTGTTGTCCTCGGCCGAACAACGCCGCGCGGCGCGTCAATTGACCTTGGCCATGCTCGCACTGGGTCTGCTGAGCCTCGGCTTGATTTGGCGCTGGATGATGCCGGAACAATCCGGCGTCAGTCAGTTACTGCTGGGTTTTGCCTCTTTATTGGTGGCTGTCCCGGTAATGCGTTCGGCGTGGTACAGCCTGCGTTACCCGAGTCTGCACGGGATTACTGATCAGTTGATCGCCTTGGCAATGCTTGGGGCGTGGGCGACCGGCGATCTGCTGACTGCGGCGTTGCTGCCGATCATCATGATCTTTGGCCATGTACTGGAAGAGCGCAGCGTGATTGGTTCGCAGGAAGCGATTCATGCCCTCGGCCAACTGACCCGCAGCCACGCGCGTAAGGTTCAGGCGGATGGTTCGATCATCGAAGTGGATAACGGCACGCTGAAATCCGGCGACACGGTTGAGGTGCGAGCCGGAGATCGGGTGCCGGCGGACGGTCGGGTACTGTCCGGACAGGGCAGCCTCGATACGGCCTCGATTACCGGAGAATCGGTGCCGGTGGAAGCGGGCGTTGGCATGACTGTATTCGGTGGTGCGATCAACCTCGATGGTCTGCTGCGCATCGAAGTGACCCGCACCGGCGATGAATCGACACTGGGCAAAGTCATTGCCCTGATGCAAAACGCCGAGCGATCGAAGCCGCCAATTACCCGTTTGCTCGAGCGTTATGCCGGCAGTTACATGGTGTTGGTGTTGCTGCTCGCGGCAGTGACGTGGTTTATCACCAATGATGCGCAAGCGATGCTTGCCGTGTTGGTCGCGGCCTGTCCGTGCGCATTGGTGCTGTCCGCCCCGGCGACGGCGATTGCCGGTGTGGCGGTGGCGGCACGGCACGGCATTCTTATCCGCAGTTCGGCATTCCTCGAAGAGCTGGCCGACCTCACCTCGCTGGTGGTCGATAAGACCGGCACCCTGACGTACGGCACTTTGCGTTTGCAGTCGATCAACAGTCCGTGCGCCGATTCATCGACGGTCATGGCGTTGGCGGCCAGTCTCGGCGCGGCGAGCAGTCACCCGGTCAGCCGGGCTCTGGCGGGCTTGGTCAGCCAAGAGGCGTGTTGGTCACTCAAGGATATTCATGAGCGCCAAGGCCTGGGTGTGGTCGCCATGACCGAGCAGGGCGAAGCGGCATTGGGCCGACCGGAGTTGTTCGGCCGCCTGGGCATCGCCACGACAGCCGTGCCTGAGCACGACGGTCCGATTGCCGGCCTGGCGCTGAACGGTGAATTCCTCGCCTGGCTGTTGCTCGCCGACAGCGTCAAACCGGAAGCCCGCTTTGCCCTCAATGAGTTGCGTGAACTGGGACTCGGACGGCAACTGTTGCTGACCGGTGATCGACAGAGTGTCGCCCAGGCCCTGGCGCGAGATGTCGGCTTGCACGAGGTTGAAGCGCAAGCCTTGCCCGAGGACAAACTCAATCGCGTGCTCAAGGAAATCGACAATGGTTTCCGGCCAATGGTGGTCGGCGATGGCATCAACGATTCGCTGGCACTCAAGGCCGGTGTGGTCGGCGTGGCGATGGGCGCTGGCGGTGCCGACATCGCACTGGCCTCGGCCGACATCGTGCTGATCGGCAGTGACCTGCGCCGACTCGGCACCTGTGTGCGGCTGAGTCGCCAATGCCGGCGAACCTTGCAGGTCAACGTGATCATCGGTCTGGGCTGGACGCTGGTGATCGTGGTGTTCGCTGCATTCGGCTGGCTCGGCGCTGCCGGGGCGATGATTGCCGCGTTGCTGCATAACCTCAGCACCTTGCTGGTACTCGGCAACGCCGGACGCTTGCTGCGTTTTCAGGAGCCGCTGTTGAAGCTCAAGGAAGAAACCTGAAATTATTTTTCACACTTCTGTAACGCCGTCAGGGTCGCCCTCTCTAGTGCTATGTCGGGACTGAACAACCTTCCAGCCGACACCCCCTGACGATTACCGAGGATAAGAAAAATGACTATCAAGACCGCTGCTGCTGGTACCGCTCTCGCTTTGGCCGCCGCCACGATGTTTGCCGGTGTCGCGACCAACGCGATGGCTGCCGACGCCAACGTTCACTGCTACGGCGTGAATGCCTGCAAAGGCCAGAACGACTGCAAGACCAAAGACCACGCCTGCAAAGGCATGGGTTCGTGCAAAGGCCAGGGCTTCAAGGCGATGACTCAGACGGCTTGCGACAAAGCAGGTGGCAAGGTCGGCGAATAACTGACCGGCAAGTGCCGCCGCAGTGGTTAACGCCACTGCGGCCACTTTTATCAGGAGTCCGCTCATGCCTGCTGTTCATCCTTTCCTTGGTTACGGCCTCGGCTTGCGTAGTGCCTATTACCAGCAGATCCTCGAACAGTCGCCGCACGTCGACTGGTTTGAAGTGGTCTCGGAAAATTTCATGGTGCAGGGCGGCAAGGCCCTGTATTACCTGGACGCCATCGCCGAGCGCTATCCGTTGGTGATGCACGGAGTGTCCTTGTCCATCGGCGGCCCGCATGCCCTCGATCCCGATTATCTCAAACAACTCAAGCAACTTGCCGACCGGGTCAAACCAGCGTGGATCTCCGACCACTTGTGCTGGAGCCGTGGCAACGCGCATCAGTTGCATGATCTGCTGCCACTGCCGTACACCGCCGAAAGCCTTGTGTACATCGCCGGGCGAGTCGCGCAAGTGCAGGACGTGTTACAGCGGCCACTGGTGCTGGAGAACGTCTCCAGTTATGTGCGCGCCGCGTCGGATGATTTCACCGAGTGGGAGTTTCTTGCCGCTCTGAGCCGGGAGAGCGGCTGCGAGTTGCTGCTGGACGTAAACAACGTCTACGTCAGTTCACGCAATCACGGTTTCGATCCGTGGGCCTTCATCGAGCATCTGCCTGTCGATAAAGTCCGCCAGTTGCACCTCGCCGGGCACAGCGACTATGGCGACTACGTGATCGACACCCATGACCATCCGGTGAGCGATCCGGTCTGGGCGCTGTATCAACGCACCCTAGAACACTTCGGCCCGGTGGCCACGTTGCTCGAGCGCGATGATCATTTTCCGCCCTTCGAAGAATTGCTCGATGAATTGCACACCGCGCGTGAACTGGGCGACCAAGTCCTGGCCAGGAGGCAACAATGCGCCTGAAAGAATGGCAACTGGCGTTCGAAGCGTTTCTGCTCGATGACGGTGCCAATGCGAATATGGTGTTGAGTGACAGCCTGATCGGTGGCCCGACACTGGATATCGACACTGGGCTGGCGATCTATCACAACGCCTACAAGGCGCGTTTGCTGGAAGTGCTGCATGATGACTTTCCGACCATCCTGCACTGGATGGGCGATGAAGAATTCGAGCGGTTCGCCACCGCGTACATCCGCGAAAACCCTTCAGCTCATTACAGCCTGCGCTGGCTGGGCAGAGGCTTCGAAAGTTTTATCCGCGAGCATCTGATCCCACAGCAGAGTGCCCCCTTGGCCGAATTGGCAGCGCTGGAATGGGCATTCACCCTAGCCTTTGATGCGCCTGCCGGTGAGCCGCTGACGATTGCAAAAATGGCGACACTCGCCCCTGAAGAGTGGCCCGAGCTACAGGTCAAACCGAGCCCATCGTTGCAGTGGCTGACGTGCCGCTTCAATAGCCTTTCGCTGTGGCGGTCGCTGAAAGAGCAATCTGAATTCCCTGGCAGTACCACGCTGGAAATCCCTCAGGTCTGCCTGATCTGGCGTAACGACCTGATCTGCAGCTACCGAAGCCTCGAACCTGCGGAAGCCGACGCGCTGAGTGGCTTGTTGCACGATGGCTGGAATTTCTCCGAACTGTGCGCTGCGCTAGCAGTCATTTATGGTGAGGGCGCACCACTTCAAGCTGTTACCTGGCTGAAACAGTGGGTTGGGGAAGGCTTGCTGGAGCGTCTGCAACGATAGATTTGGCTAATCAAATCGATAGCCTGCTATTTTTCAAGGATGGTCTACCCTCAGATCTGACGGTCTGAAACAAGGGGGATTTTCCATGCTCGCGCAACTTCCACCGGCCTTACAGAATCTGCAGCTACCGCTTCGACTGCGGCTCTGGGACGGCCATGAGTTCAATCTGGGGCCGGCGCCCAGCGTCACCATCGTGGTCAAGGACCCGCAGATGGTCTCCCAGTTCACCCATCCAAGCCTTGATGCGCTGGGAGCGGCATTCGTTGAAGGCAAGCTCGAACTGGAGGGCTCGATCAGCGAGGTCATCCGGGTCTGCGACGAATTGAGCAACGCCTTGCTCGGTGACGATGACGACAACCAGCCGGTGCGCGCCTTGCACGACAAGGAAACCGACGCCAAAGCCATCTCCTACCATTACGACTTGTCCAATGCGTTCTACCAGCTCTGGCTGGACAGCGACATGGCGTATTCCTGTGCGTATTTCGAAACGGGCAGCGAAACCCTGGAGCAGGCGCAACAAGCCAAATTCCGCCATCTATGCCGCAAGTTGCGTCTGCAGCCAGGCGACTATCTGCTGGATGTCGGCTGTGGCTGGGGCGGTCTGGCGCGGTACGCTGCACGGGAGTTCGGCGCCAAGGTGTTCGGCATTACCTTGAGCAAAGAACAACTGGAACTGGCACGCGAGCGGGTCAAGGCCGAAGGCCTGGAAGACCAGATCGAACTGCAACTGCTCGACTACCGCGATCTGCCCCAGGATGGGCGTTTCGATAAGGTGGTCAGCGTCGGCATGTTCGAACACGTTGGTCACGCCAATCTCGCCGAGTACTGCAAGACCTTGTTTGGCGCGGTGAAGGAGGGCGGTCTGGTGATGAACCACGGCATCACCGCCAAACACACCGATGGCCGACCGGTGGGACGCGGTGCTGGCGACTTTATCGAGAAGTACGTGTTCCCCAATGGCGAGTTGCCGCACTTGGCGATGATCTCGGCCGAGATCAGCGAAGCAGGTCTGGAGGTTGTCGACGTCGAAAGCCTGCGCCTGCATTACGCTCGCACGCTCGATCACTGGAGCGAGCGGCTTGAGGACAACCTTGAGGCGGCGGGCAAGCTGGTCCCGGATCAAGCGCTGCGTATCTGGCGTCTGTATCTGGCCGGTTGTGCTTATGCGTTTGCGCGCGGCTGGATCAATCTGCACCAGATCCTCGCCGTGAAAACGCATCCGGATGGCAGTCATGAACTGCCATGGACGCGCGACGACATCTATAACCCTTGAACCTATTCCCTCTCCTTTGAGAGAGGGATTTACAGGATTGGCGAAATCAGCCGGGCGATCCGCATGCCGACTTGTTGCAGGCGGTGGATCTCCCGGCTTTCTTCTTTGGCGACTTCGTCGGCCAGCGCAAAGTCATCGTTGAGCATCTGTTCCACGGTAGCGGCAAAGGCACTGTCGACGGTCAGCAACATCACTTCGAAATTCAGCCGGAACGAGCGGTTGTCCAGATTGGCGCTACCGATCGCGCTGATCTCGCTGTCGATCAACACGACTTTCTGATGCAGAAAACCGGGCCGGTAGCGGAACACCCGCACGCCGGCGCGCACGGCTTCAAAGGCATAAAGGCTGGAAGCAGCGTAGACAATGCGGTGATCGGGACGCGAAGGCAGCAGCAAACGCACATCGACACCGCGCAACACCGCTAGTCTTAACGCTGCGAATACCGCTTCATCAGGGATGAAATACGGGCTGGTGATCCACACCCGTTCGGTCGCCGCATGGATCGCCTCGACGAAGAACAGCGAGCAGGTTTCGTAGGCATCGGCCGGGCCGCTGGCGAGCAGTTGGCAGAGCACGCCGTCTTCGGGGTATTCATCCGGCAGGATCAGCGGCGGCAGGGTGCGTGCGGCCCAGAACCAGTCTTCGGCAAAGGATTCCTGCATGCACGCCACCACCGGGCCGCGTACTTTGACGTGGGTATCGCGCCACGGCGCCAGGGGTGGTTTCTCGCCCATGTATTCATCGCCAACGTTGTGCCCGCCGACAAAGCCGACCACGCCATCGACCACAACGATTTTGCGGTGGTTACGGAAGTTGACCTGAAAGCGATTGAGCCAGCCGCTGCGCGTGGCGAAGGCTTTGACCTCCACACCAGCATCGCGCAGCGCCTGTACGTAACTGTGGGGCAGGGCGTGGCTACCGATGCGATCGTAAAGCAGATGAATCGCCACGCCTTCGGCGGCTTTCTTTAGCAGCAGATCGCGCAGGCGCTGGCCGAGCCGGTCATCGTGGATGATGAAGAACTGGATCAGCACGGCCTCTTTGGCCTGATCGATAGCATCAAAGATCGAGTCGAAGGTGGCGGTACCGTTTATTAGCAACTGCACTTCATTGTTTGCCAGGCACGGCATGCGACCGAGTTTGGGCATCGCCCGCAATGACGCGTAGGTGTTCGACGCACGCGCCGTCAGCGCTTCTTCCACCCATGGGCGCCAGTTCAGTTCGGAGATCGCCTGGCGCATCTGTTCGTTGGCCTGACGCCGCGCCTTGATGTAACCATCGAAGGTGCTGCGGCCGAACACCAGATACGGAATAAGCGTGAGGTAGGGAATGAAGATCAGCGACAATGCCCAGGCGATCGAGCCTTGAGCCGTGCGCACGGTGAGCACCGCGTGAATCGCGGCGATCAAACCGAGAGTGTGTATCAGGGCGATCAGATAACCGAAAATGTGCGGTCCAAAATAATCCATGGGGCAGCCTTGCTCCGGAAGATTCAATGCTTAACAGACCATGTTCTGTGGTGAATGTCGCTATTTAATTGGTGCATGAACCGAAGCAATCGGCCGACGTCTAACGGCCACTACTGATCAGGAGTTTTTCGATGAACGTTCGTCTGCTGGGTTTGGCGCTGGGCCTGGGTTTGGCATTGCCGGTGGTTGCGCAGGCGCAGATGCTGCAGCCGGGGCTGTGGGAAATGACATCGAGCAACGTCAAGGTTGATGACCAGCCGATGGATGTGCAATCGATCCTCGGCCAGCTGCAAGGGCAGATGACGCCGCAACAGCGCGCGGCGCTGGAGAAGAACGGGATCAACATCGGCGGCAAAGGCATTCGTGCCTGCCTGACCCCGGAGCAGGTCGCGACCAATGACATTCCGCTGGCCGACCCGCAGTCGGGCTGCAAACAGCAGATCACCGATCGCACCGGCAACCAGTGGAAATTCCGCTTCAGTTGCCCGAAAGCGCAGGGCACAGGGGTGGCGACGTTCCTCAGTGATCGTGAGTTCACCACGGTGGCCAACGGCACATTCAATGCGATCGGGATCAACCAGAAGGGCAGCCTGGAAACCCGCGCGGTGTGGTTGGGGCAAGACTGCGGCAGCGTTAAACCCCGGGCCTGAATCATTCCCTGTAGGAGCTGCGGCACGCTGCGATCTTTTGATCTTGATTGTAAAAAACAAGATCAAAAGATCGCAGCCTCGTTGCACTCGACAGCTCCTACAGGGGTTTTGTGGGCTCAGCGCATAAACCGTAGTGGCAATCCTCGGCATCCCTCATTCACCTGGCCCTCGCGCCAGGCAATCTGCCCCGAGACAATCGTCGTACTCACTTGATGGCGAAAGCTGCGCCCGGCAAACGGCGTCCATCCGCACTGCGACAGAATCGGTTGCCGGTTTACTTCCAGTGCCTGCGGCTTAACCAATACCAGATCCGCCCAATACCCCTCTCGTAAATACCCACGATCCGGAATCGCGAACAGATCCGCGACGCGATGGCTGGTCTTCGCCACCAGCGTGGATATCGGCAAAACGCCATCCGCGACCAGTTCCATCAATGCCGGCAACGCATGCTGCACCAATGGCAATCCCGAAGGAGCCCGCGCGTAAGGCTGCTGTTTTTCTTCCCACGTGTGCGGCGCGTGATCGCTGCCGATCACGTCTAGCCGATTGCTGTTCACTGCTTCGCGTAACGCATCGCGATCGGCCTGGGTCTTGATCGCCGGATTGCACTTGATCAGGTTGCCGAGGCTTGGGTAATCCCGATCATCGAACAACAAATGATGCAGACATACTTCAGCGGTGATGCGTTTCTGCGCTAACAGTTTGTCCTCGAACAACGCCAGTTCACGCGCCGTGGTCAGGTGCAAAACATGCAGACGTGTGCCGTGACGTTTCGCCAGTTCCACCGCCAGTGAAGAGGATCGATAACACGCCTCGGCATTGCGAATAAGTGGGTGAGCGGCGGGCGGGATTTGCTCCCCGAACATTTCACGCAAGTTGGCCGCGTTGGCGTCGATACTTGGCGTGTGTTCGCAGTGGGCCAACAGGATCGTCGGCACCTCGGCGAACAGTCGCTCGAGGATCAGCGGATCATCGACCAGCATGTTGCCGGTGGACGCGCCCATGAACACTTTCACTCCTGCCACTTCAGACGGATTGAGTGCAGCGACCGTGTCGAGATTGTCCCGGCTCACGCCAAAGTGAAAGCCATAATTGGCCACCGAGGTGAGCGCCGCCCGACGCTTTTTATCCGCCAGGGCTTCGAGGGTGAGGGTGGCCGGGTGGGTGTTGGGCATGTCCATGAAACTGGTGATGCCACCGGCCACGGCCGCACGCGACTCGGTGTGAATGCTGCCCTTGGCCGGCGCGCCAGGTTCACGGAAATGCACCTGGTCATCGATCATCCCCGGCAGTAACCATTGGCCGTTGGCGTCGATTTCTATCGTGGCGTTTTCACCTTGGATGCTACGGGCGATCTTGACGATGCGTCCGTTGCTGATCAACAGATCGCCGTCGAACTCGCGTCCCTCGTTAACCAGTCTGGCGTTGCGAATCAGCACGCTGCTCATGGTTCAGAACTCGTTCTGCAAGGCTTTGTAGCCGCGCACCAGATCGACGTTGGTGCGCGCCACATCCTCGGAAAACTCCGAGGCGCTGACGCTCACTGGTGGAAATAACGAGAGGTCGGTATTCGGGCCGATGCGCGTGGTGGAGGGCACGTAGAAGGCGTCGGGCAAATCCCGGCCATCGACCACCGAGTTGTGCCGCACCACACAGCCGTTGCCGACCACGCAGTTAAACAACACGCTGTTGAAACCGATGAACACCCGGTCGCCAACCACGCACGGGCCATGCACGATGGAGCGGTGGGCGATGGAACTGAATTCGCCGATGGTCACCGCCGCGCCGGATTTCGAGTGGATCACCACGCCGTCCTGAATGTTCGAATTAGCGCCGATGGTGATCGGCTCCATCTCACCCGAGGCGTCCACTTCGTCGGCGCGGATCACCGCGTAAGGGCCAACGAAGACGTTCTCGCCGATCACCACTTTGCCGCAGATGATTGCGGTTTTATCGACGTAGGCGGACTCGGCGATCTGCGGTATATCACCTGAAGGATTCTTGCGGATCATGGTCGGCTCAGCGCCTCGTAAAGGGTGTTGAGGTTGTATTCGAACAGGCCGGTGAAAGTGCTGGCCGGGCCGCTGGCAGCGAGGGCATCGGAGTACAACGTGCCGCCGATGTGCGCGCCGCTTTCGTCGGCGATCTGCTTGAGCAAGCGCGCATCCTTGATGTTTTCCATGAACACCGCTTTGACCTTGGCCTGACGAATCTGCGTGATCAGCGCGGCAACTTCGGCGGCCGACGGCTCGCGCTCGGTGGACAAACCCTGTGGCGCCATAAAGTCGATGCCGTAGGCCTGACCGAGATAACCGAAGGCATCGTGGCTGGTAACGATCTTGCGATTGCCCGGTGGCAGTGAACCGAGTTTGGTTTTGGCTTCGGTGAGCAGGGCGTAGATCTGCTTCAAATAGGTTTTGCTGTTGCGTTCGTAGTCGGCTTCGTTCGCCGGGTCGGCAGCGATCAACGCCTTGGTGATGTTGGCGATGTACAACTCGGTGTTCGCCAGATTGTGCCAGGCGTGCGGATCGGGAACGGTTTCGCCGTATTCATCCAGCGAGCGCGGAATCACGCCGTGACTGGCACTGATGACGGTCGCTTTGGTCTCGGTGCTGGTCACCAGTCGATCCAGCCACGGCTCGAAACCGAGGCCGTTCTTGATAATCAACTTGGCGTTGAGTAGCGCTTTGGCGTCATCCGGCGTCGGCTCGTAGGTGTGTGCATCGGCGTCGGGGCCGACCATGTTGGTGATCTGGATATGCTCGCCACCGACCTGATGGACCATGTCGGCGAGGATGCTGAAACTGGTCACCACCGGCAATTTCTCCGCTGCCGATAACGACATCGACAGTAGCAAGCTGAACAACACGAGTAGAGCGCGCATCGGGAGACACCTCATTGGGATGTGAGCAAAGGCGGGCGGCGTAGCAGACCGTGAACCGGCCCGAACACCACCGACAGCAGGTAACCGACGCCTGCGACCAGCACGATGGCCGGGCCGCTTGGCAGCGAGTAATAGAACGACAGCAACAAACCGAACCACACCGAGAGGCAGCCGATGACGGCGGCGGTGGCAATCAGGATCGGCAGACGGCGACTCCAGAATCGCGACGCGGCGGCGGGGAGCATCATCAGTCCGACCACCATCAACGCACCGATGGCCTGGAAGCCGATCACCAGATTGAGCACCACCAGGGTCAGGAATACGCCGTGGGCGAGCGGGCCGAGACGGCTGACGGTTCTGAGGAACAGCGGGTCGAGGGTGTCGAGCAACAGGGGTTGGTAGATCAACGCCATGGCGATCAGGCTGAATCCAGAGACCCACAACATGCCGGTGAGGGTCGGTCCGTCGACCGCCAATGCCGAGCCGAACAACAGGTGAAGCAAATCGAGGCGTTTGCCGGCGACGCCGAGAATCAGCACGCCACTGGCGAGCGAGATTGGATAAATCGCGGCGAGGCTGGCGTCCTCGCGCAGGCCGGTACGACGGGTGATCCAGGCAGCGAGGCCGGCCATGCTCAGACCTGCGCCCAAACCTCCCAGCGTCAGTGCGGGCAGACTCAGCCCAGCAAACCAGAAGCCTAAAGCCGCGCCGGGGAGGATGCCGTGAGCCACCGCGTCACCGATCAGACTCATCCGTCGCAGGATCAAAAACACACCGAGTGGCGCTGTGCTGCAGGCCAATACCAGTCCGCCGAGCAAGGCCCTGCGCATGAACACGAACTCATTGAACGGTTGCCATAAGTGGGCGACGGTGAGCATCAGGCCACCTGTGTATGAGGTGTTTGCTGGATCAGCTCAGCACTGGTGCCGAATACGCACTGGCTGTTTTTGATCAGCAAAGTCTGCGGGATGTGCTGGCGTACGGCGGCGAGGTCATGGCAAACCACGACCAACGTGCGGCCTTCGCCATGCCAGGCATGCAGGTGTTGCCAAAGGAGCTGTTGACCCAGTTCATCGAGCGCGGCGTGGGGTTCGTCGAGGAGAAGGACGGGGGCGTCGGTCAGGCTCAATCGGGCGAGTAGGGCGCGCTGTAATTCACCGCCAGAGAGGGCCATGAGTGGACGCTTTTCCAGTCCGCTCAGGTGCCAGTTTTCCAGTGCATCTTTGAGGCGTTTTGCGCGCAGCTGGGTTGAAAGGCGGCGGCCCCAAAATCCGGCCGCGATCAGTTCTTCCAGGCTGATGGGGAACTGACGGTCGAGGTGCTGTTGTTGGGGGAGGAAGGACAGTCCGCTTTGACGTGGAACACTTAGGGCGACGTTACCCGCCAAAGGTTTCTGCAATCCGGCAATGACTTTTAGCAGGCTGCTCTTGCCACAGCCGTTGGCACCGATGATCGCTGTCAGGCTGCCGTTATCAAGTTCTAGATTCAGCGGCGCGGTCAGCGGTTGGCCGGGGGCGCCCCAACTCAGGGATTGGCAGCGGATCATGCTTGCTCACGCTGCCAGTGGCTTTCGGCGACGGCGTCATGGGCATGCAGACTTTCAGCGTGGATCACTCGGAGGTGGAACTGGTTAACGCCAGGTGTTCGGCGAAGAGCGAGATTCAGTCGGCGCGCGGCGTCTTCACAGAACATCAGGTTTTGGCCGTTGGCGAGGGCGAAGGCTTGTTCGTCTGCGCGTTTTACTGCGGTTTGCACGGCGGTACCGAGGGCGGTTTCAGCGTCATTGATGATCACGCTAAGGGGCAATTCATCAACGAACTTGTCGAGGTGAAGATGCAGTTGTGCCGTGCTGCGTTGGCTGTGCGGTGTGGCGACGATGCCTTGGCTGGAGCCGAGCCATGCCAAAACGTCTGCGTGCTGGAGGGCTTTGTTGGCAAAGTCGTCGATGAATTGTTGCTGGATCAACTGCCGTGCTAACGCTGCGGAGCAGGGGCATGTTGAGGAATAGGGCACTTCAATTTTGAGTTCCACGTGGAACATCTTGTTTTTCAGGCTTGCTGAAATCGTTGTCGGATAGGACTTCCAACCGGCCAATGGACTGATCAGCGCGGGACGTTTCAACAGCAAATCAGTGTGGATATTCAGATAGGCCCGGTTGGACAACCCTTCGTGGCTTTGCAGAAAACGCGTTAGAACCTGGTGCATCAGGGCAGGAGAAAGGCTCTCTTGTTCGAGCGCTTCCAGAGCCAGATAAAGCCGCGACATATGAATCCCACGAGCCTCGCCGTCATCAAGACTCACCCCGGCATCCGCCTTCGCACTCAAGCGTTGAGCTTCCAACAAGATTGGTAAAGCGATGCCGCGCATGCCCACCCATTCGAGCGGCAAGGCTTGGCGAGCCGACTGCGCGGCGACATCCGGAAGTGTCAGCGAATTCATGTTCGGAACCATCGTGTTGATTGAATTAGATGTTACATTATAACAATACAAATCACGACGCCTTTTTCATGAACAGGCTTTCATATGCACAGACGCCATCTGCTTAATCTGATTCTGGCCAGCGCGGCCTTCGCCCTTCCTTTCAGTGCTTCGGCCACGCAGATTCGCAACGCGCGACTTTGGCGGTCTGATGAGAAACTGCGATTGGTCTTCGATTTAAGTGGGCCGGTGCGCTACAAAACCTTCGCTCTCAGTGCTCCAGATCGGCTGATTATTGATGTGGCGGGTGCAGATTTGAGCGGTGACTTCAGCCAATTGGCGTTGAATGGAACTGTGATTCGCTCCATCCGATCCGGACTTTTTGGCCAGGGTGATACGCGTATCGTTCTCGATCTGAACGGCCCGGTACTGCTGAACAGCTTTCTTTTAGCGCCTCAAGATGGCCAGAGTCATCGTCTGGTGATGGATTTGGTCAGTGCGAAAACGGCGTCAATGGTGCCAATGGTTCCACGTGAAACACCCAAAATTAGCACGCATCCGAAACGCGACATCATCGTAGTAGTGGATCCAGGGCATGGCGGAAAGGATCCTGGAGCAGTCGGCGCCAAGGGTGAGCGTGAAAAAGATGTGGTGCTGTCCATCGCTCAATTACTCGCCAAACGCCTGAAAAAAGAGAACGGCTTTGATGTGAAGCTGGTGCGTAACGACGACTTTTTCGTTCCATTACGCAAGCGCGTAGAAATCGCCCGTCAGCACAAAGCCGACATGTTTATCTCGGTGCATGCCGATGCGGCGCCCCGGCTGACGGCTTCTGGCGCGTCGGTGTATTGCCTGTCTGAAGGTGGTGCAACCTCGGCGACGGCTCGTTTCATGGCGCAGCGAGAGAACGGTGCGGATCTGCTCGGCGCCACCAGTCTGCTTAATCTGAAGGATAAGGATCCGATGCTCGCTGGGGTGATTCTCGACATGTCGATGAATGCGACGATTGCCGCCAGTTTGCAGCTCGGCAGCACGGTGCTGGGCAGCCTTGCTGGCATCACCACGCTGCATCAGAAGCGCGTGGAACAGGCGGGTTTTGCAGTGCTGAAATCGCCAGATGTGCCCTCGATCCTGGTAGAAACCGGCTTCATTTCCAATGCGCGCGACAGTCAGCGGCTGGTGACGGCGCGGCATCAGCAAGCGGTAGCGAACGGTTTATTCGAAGGTTTACAGCGCTACTTTGAAAAGAATCCGCCGATCGACAGCTACCTTGCCTGGCAGCAAGAACAGCGCAAAGCGCGGGTCTAGCAGCCAGTAATCCGGCTGCAAGTGAACTTTGCACTGCTTCCACCGGAGCTGGAGAAGCGATTGATGGTCGTCCAGCCGACACGCCGGGTGTATCCCACCCAGGCCTCTCCATCTGAAGCAATGCCGGTGAAGAACGTCAGTTGGCCAAACCGGGTGTTGGTTTGCGCCCAGTAACGCTTGCCGTTTTTTTCAAAGCCGCGCAGATACAGGGTATTGCCGACGGTGTTGACGCTGTAAGCGTTGCCATCGGCATCGACGCACGCCAGCAGATTTGCACTACGAGTGCAGCTCGCGAGCGCTGGTAACTGCGCTGAGGCATGCCCGATGACCAAAAAACCAAGGCTCAACAACGTGCATTTCAACGCGTTTCTCATGGGGTTTTCCAAGTATTGCAGAAAGTCAGCTTCCTGCTATTTGTCGCTCAGGACAAGAGTGGGGCTGGCCTATTTATATTGTTATACTATAACATAAATGGAAACTGAGCCTAAGCGGGCCGATTTCAAGCGTTTATCTTCAGCGAACCCCTCGCATGAAGCACCAAAACGCCATGCGCTGACAAAAGCGTCAATCGGCTGCGTTCCATGAGGATTATCCAATGTCAGCCGAATTGCCCGTCACCGTACTTTCAGGATTTCTTGGTGCTGGAAAAAGTACGCTTTTAAATTACGTACTACGTAATCGCAAGGGTCTGCGCGTAGCGGTCATCGTCAATGATATGAGCGAGATCAACATCGATGGCAGCGAAGTCCAGCGTGATGTCAGCCTTAATCGCGCAGAAGAAAAAATTGTCGAGATGAGCAACGGCTGTATCTGCTGTACGTTACGCGAAGACTTGCTTGAGGAAGTCAGCAAACTCGCCCGAGAAGGCCGCTTCGATTATTTGCTGATCGAATCCACCGGAATCTCCGAGCCGCTACCGGTCGCAGAAACCTTCACCTTCCGCGATGAACACGGGCAGAGCCTCTCTGACATCGCCCGGCTCGACACCATGGTCACTGTGGTCGACGGGGTGAATTTCCTGCCGGACTTCCAGGCGGCCGAAAGCCTCGCGTCCCGTGGCGAAATCCTCGGCGAGGAAGACGAACGTTCGATCACCGATCTGTTGATCGAACAAATCGAGTTCGCTGACGTACTGTTGATCAGCAAGATCGACCTGATCAGCCAGCCCGAGCGTGAGGAGTTGATCGCCATTCTCAAACGCCTTAATGCCCACGCCGAAATCATCCCGATGGTGATGGGCGAGGTGCCATTGGAGAAGATCCTCAACACCGGGCGATTCGACTTCGATAAAGCCGCCCAGGCACCGGGCTGGCTGCAAGAGTTACGCGGTGAACATGTGCCGGAAACCGACGAATACGGCATCGCATCCACCGCCTATCGCGCTCGCCGACCGTTTCACCCGCAACGCTTCTTCAGCTTCATCGACCGTCCGTGGCTGAACGGCAAATTGCTCCGCTCCAAAGGTTTTTTCTGGTTGGCGAGCAAACCTACAGACGCTGGTAGCTGGTCGCAGGCCGGCGGTTTGATGCGTCACGGTTTCGCCGGTCGCTGGTGGCGTTTCGTGCCGAAAAACCAGTGGCCAGAGGATCAGGAAAGCACCGCGGCCATCATGGAAAACTGGACGCCGAGCGTAGGAGATTGTCGTCAGGAGTTGGTATTCATCGGGCAGAACATCGATTTCCTACAACTCTCCAATGAACTGGATGCCTGCCTGCTCACCGATGACGAAATGACCCAGGGTGTCGAGGGCTGGCGATCGCTGCCGGATCCGTTCGGCCCTTGGCATGAAGAGGCTGCCTGATGCTCGCCCTCAAACTGCAGCAAAACCGCACCCGTCATCAGCATCAAGGCCCTACGCCGAAGGCGCTGACACGAATTCTGCATGACGACACCAACCTGGCTGTCTGGCAGCGTCAACTGCCATTGCACATCAGCGATTTTGCCAAGTTGCTGCTGTCGCTCAACGAGCCTTTGGCAGAATCGTTGTGCCTGGAGTTGCCGGAGGAAGACGCCGAGCCTGACCTGACCGGGTTGGCTTGCGGGTTCAGAGATCTCGCGGGTTATGAAGGTTTTATCGCCGACTTGAAATGGCTGGTCAGCGCCTTCGCCTGCTTACTGGGAGCCAAGCGAATCGGCCTGCGTCTGCGAGTGCTCGATAAGGCCATGTGCCCGCGTTTTCACGTCGATCATGTGCCGGTGCGGCTGATCACCACGTACGCCGGCGTCGGCAGCCAATGGCTCAAGGAAGGTGCGATGGACCGCCAGCAATTGGGGCAGGCCAACGCCGAGCCGTATGCGCAAATCGAGCAACTCGACAGTGGCGACGTCGCTCTATTGAAAGGCGAGAAATGGCACGGCAATGAAGGCTTCGGTCTGATCCATCGCTCGCCGCAACCGGCGGCAGGCGAACGTCGACTGATACTCACCCTGGACTGGCTCGGCTAACGCCTATAGACGTCTCAAGGCTTGAGCCACGAACCTTGGCTCTGGCCTTCGCAATACGGCTTCAAATACGCCGCATCGGTGGCGACGCCGTAATAGTGGATGTCCTGGCGATAAGGCATATTGGCGACTTGCGCGTTGCTGCACACGCCAAATGCACCGCTCGGGCACTGATCGACGTACTGCACCTCAACTTTTTGTCCGGCCAGGGTTGGCTGGCAGAAACCGTCGCTGAACAGTTTCTGCGGGATATTGCGGTTCTGCTGACAGACTTTTACGTCGAGCCGTTCACCCTGACTGTGCACCACGCAGGCCTGAGCCCACACTTCACTCGACAGCGAAGCCAACAGCAACGACCATCCCAACCAACGCATCTTTGAATCTCCCAAGAAAGCTCCTGGCCATGTTGCAGAACATTCCTACCCATGTCATTGCTGGCCCTTTGGGCGCCGGCAAGACCAGCCTGATTCGCCAGCTCATGGCGCAGCGACCGGACGGCGAGCGCTGGGCGGTGCTGATCAACGAGTTCGGCCAGATCGGCCTCGACGCCGCGCTGCTGACCAGCGATGCCGATGGTATCGCACTGGGCGAAGTGGCCGGCGGCTGTTTGTGCTGCGTCAATGGCGCGCCGTTTCAGATTGGCCTTGGGCGTTTGTTGCGCAAGGCCAGGCCTGATCGGCTGTTCATCGAGCCGTCCGGGCTGGGGCATCCGGGGCAGTTGCTGAAACAGTTGAATGAGGCGCCGTGGTTGGGTGTGTTAGCAGTGCAGCCGTGTGTGCTGGTGCTGGATGCTCAGGCTCTTGCAGCGGGGAAAGCGTTGCCGGCAGCGCAGCAGGAAGCGTTGGTCAATGCAGGTTTGCTGCTGCTGAACAAGGCGGAACACCTTGACGAAGAGGCTCGACAAAACATCACCAGTCAGATGCCTCCAGTCCGACTGATCTGGACGCAGCAGGCGCAACTACCCTTGAGCGAACTCCCGGGTCTGGCTGCAAAAGCGCTCAACGGTGTGGATAACCTGGCTGTGCCCAAAGGGTTGGGACAAATGCCAGCCGTCTGGAGTGATCCGACGTTGCCGATTTGCTTGAGTCAGGCGCAGGAGGGTGGCTGGAGCATTGGTTGGCGTTGGCATCCGGGGCAAAGGTTCGACAAGCAGCGCATTGCTGACTGGCTGAGCAGCCTCGATTGGACGCGGGCGAAGCTGGTTATCCACAGCGTGGATGGCTGGGTTTCGGCGAATGCGCTGGATAGTGCGGAGTTGGTTTGGCGGGCCAGTGAATGGCGAAAGGATTCTCGGATCGAGCTGATCTTTGTCGATGCGCAAAACATCGATGAGTTGCAGCGGGGGTTGTCGGGGTGTCGGGAGGATTAGATCCAAAGATCGCAGCCTGCGGCAGCTCCTACACGGGATTCCCTGTAGGAGCTGCCGCAGGCTGCGATCTTTTGATTTTTCAGGGCTTCCACTTCGTATGTTCCTGCCGCCACTGACTCAACTCGATGACTTCCGCCCGCGGCCTGTGCACCTCAACCACCGGTGGCGTATCGTCGAACGGCGCCGGGTAGGGCGCCAGCTCGATCTGCGCACTGTGTGCGCCGAACTGGGTGATGGTGCCGTTATGCCGGGTTTCGCCGGTCACGGTGAATTCGAAGTTGTACACTCGCGCCAGTCGTCGGCGACCGTTGGCGTCCTTGATGAAACCGATCTTCTTCAGTGCAACGTTGCCATCGAGCAGCTCGACACGCACGTTCAGGCAATGCTGTTTGACCCGCTCCAGCGCTCGTTCGCGCAAGCCGTGGTTGTGCCATAGCCACGCCCCGGCAGCGGCGAACAGCATCAGCACGAAGATGTTTTCGAGGGTCAGCATCAACATCAAACTCCAAAAGATAGTGCCAGCTTAACTGCGTCGCCGGTCTGTCGTACAGGCTGCGTTTCGTCGCATACTGCGCGGCTTGAATTTCAATCGTTTTACGGAATGTCCCGAATGAAACGTACGCCTCATCTGCTCGCCATTCAGTCCCACGTCGTGTTCGGCCACGCCGGCAACAGCGCTGCGGTTTTTCCGATGCAGCGGGTCGGGGTCAACGTCTGGCCGCTGAACACGGTGCAGTTTTCCAATCACACGCAGTACGGCCAGTGGGCCGGCGAAGTGTTGGCGCCCCAGCAGATTCCCGAACTGGTCGAAGGCATCGCGGCGATTGGCGAGCTGGGCAACTGCGATGCGGTGCTGTCCGGTTACCTCGGCAGCGCGGCGCAGGGCCGAGCGATTCTCAGTGGCGTCGCGCGCATCAAGTCGGTCAATCCGAAAGCCTTGTATCTGTGTGATCCGGTGATGGGCCATCCGGAGAAGGGTTGCAGCGTGCCGACCGAGGTCAGCGATTTCCTCCTGGAAGAGGCGGCGGCCGTGGCGGACATCATGTGTCCGAACCAGTTGGAGCTGGACAGCTTTTCCGGGCGCAAGCCGCAGTCGTTGTTCGATTGCCTGGCCATGGCGCGGGCGTTGCTGGCGCGTGGGCCGAAAGCGGTGTTGGTCAAACATCTGGATTACCCGGGCAAACCGGCGGATGGCTTCGAGATGTTGTTGGTGACGGCTGAAGGCAGCTGGCATCTGCGCCGTCCGCTACTGGCATTTCCTCGTCAGCCGGTGGGCGTGGGCGATCTGACGTCCGGCCTGTTCCTGGCGCGGGTGTTGCTGGGCGATAGCCTGGTGGCGGCGTTCGAATTCACTGCGGCGGCGGTGCATGAAGTGCTGCTGGAGACTCAGGCGTGCGCCAGTTATGAGTTGCAGCTGGTGCGCGCGCAGGACCGGATTGCGCATCCGCGGGTGAAGTTCGAAGCGACGGCGATCAGTTTGTAATCGCGTTATCGTTCAAAAAAGAAAGATCGCAGCCTTCGGCAGCTCCTACAGGGGAATGCAAAACCCTGTAGGAGCTGCCGAAGGCTGCGATCTTTTGCTTTTGATCTCAGGCGTCGCCCTTGATCTCCTGATACCGCTTCTCCAGCTCTTGGCGAATCTGCCGACGTTGCTGCGCCTGCATATAACGACGCTTGTCCTCACTGTTCTGCGGTTGCAGCGGCGGCACGGCGGCCGGCTTGCGCTGGTCATCTACCGCGACCATGGTGAAGAAGCAGCTGTTGGTGTGGCGCACCGAGCGTTCGCGGATATTTTCGGTGACGACCTTGATGCCGACTTCCATTGAGGTATTGCCGGTGTAGTTGACCGACGCGAGGAAAGTCACCAGTTCGCCGACATGGATCGGCTCGCGGAAAATCACCTGATCCACCGACAGGGTTACCACGTAACGGCCGGCATAGCGGCTCGCGCAGGCGTAGGCCACTTCGTCGAGGTATTTGAGCAGGGTGCCGCCGTGGACATTGCCAGAGAAGTTGGCCATGTCGGGGGTCATCAGTACCGTCATCGACAGCTGGGCGTTTCCGGGTTCCATAACGTTCTCACGGATCAAGGCTGATTTCTGGAAGCACCTCTGCGGGTGCCTGGTCACTTTTCAAAAGTACCGTTATCGGGACGCCGGGCGACAGGCCGCCGTCACGCCTCGAACGATCTGTTTCCATATATTGCACCGCCTTCCAGCCACAAGTCGCGGTGTTAACCTGCAAAAGCCCCTCCCAAGGGCAATTCCCACACGAAAAGCGGATTTTTACTTCGCTCGCTCAGACTTTTCTGACGTCTGACTGCGAGCCTCGTCATTCAAGGAGCCCACGCCATGCATGCCATCAGTTTTATTCAGGACCTGGCAGTGATCATGTTGGTCGCAGGCGTGGTGACCGTGTTGTTCCACCGTTTCAAGCAGCCAGTAGTGCTCGGCTATATCGTCGCCGGCTTCATCATCGGCCCGCACACACCGCCGTTCGGCCTGATCCACGACGAAGAAACCATCAAGACCCTCGCCGAGCTGGGGGTGATTTTCCTGATGTTCTGCCTGGGCCTTGAGTTCAGCTTGCGCAAGCTGTTCAAGGTCGGCGCGACGGCGTTTATCGCGGCGTTCCTCGAGATCGTCCTGATGATCTGGATCGGCTACGAAATTGGCCGCTGGTTCGACTGGAACACCATGGACTCGCTGTTCCTCGGCGCGATTCTGGCGATCTCCTCGACCACCATCATCGTCAAGGCACTCAATGACCTGAAGATGAAAAACGAGCGCTTTGCGCAGTTGATCTTCGGCGTGCTGATCGTCGAAGACATCCTCGGCATCGGCATCATCGCGCTACTCTCGAGCATCGCCGTCAGCGGAACGGTCAGCTCCGGCGAGGTGTTTTCCACGGTCGGCAAGCTGTCGCTGTTCATGATTGTCGCTCTGGTCATCGGCATCCTACTGGTGCCGCGCTTGTTGGCTTACGTGGCCAAATTCGAAAGCAACGAAATGCTGCTGATCACTGTGCTCGGCCTGTGTTTCGGCTTCTGCCTGCTGGTGGTCAAACTCGAATACAGCATGGTTCTCGGTGCCTTCCTGATCGGCGCGATCATGGCCGAGTCGCGGCAGTTGCTGAAAATCGAGCGTTTGATCGAGCCGGTTCGTGATCTTTTCAGTGCGATCTTCTTCGTTGCCATCGGCCTGATGCTCGACCCGATGATTCTCCTTGAATACGCGTGGCCGATCGCGGTGATCACCGTCGCCGTGGTGCTCGGCAAGATGTTGTCCTGCGGCCTCGGGGCCTTTATCGCCGGCAATGACGGGCGCACCTCACTGCGCGTTGGGATGGGGCTGTCACAGATTGGCGAATTTTCCTTCATCATCGCCGCGTTGGGCATGACCCTGCAGGTCACCAGCAATTTCCTTTATCCGGTCGCCGTGGCCGTGTCGGTGATTACCACGCTGCTGACGCCGTACCTGATTCGCGCGGCGGATCCGCTGTCGATCAGGTTGTCAGCGGCCGTGCCCAAGCCTCTCGGTCGCGTGCTCGGCATGTATGGCGAATGGCTGCGCAGCATTCAGCCGCAAGGCGAGGGTGCGATGCTCGCGTCGATCATCCGCAAGATCTTGTTGCAGGTCGGGGTCAACCTGGCGCTGGTGATCGCGATCTTCTTCGCCGGGGCCTATTTCGCCGAACGCATCTCGCTGTGGCTGCATGACTGGATCAGCGATCCGAGTTGGCAGAAGGCGTTGATCTGGGGCGGGGCGTTGCTGCTGTCGTTGCCGTTCCTGATTGCCGCTTATCGAAAGCTCAAGGCGCTGTCGATGCTTTTGGCGGAGATGGGCGTGAAGCCCGAGATGGCCGGGCGGCACACGCAGCGAGTGCGTCGGGTGATCTCCGAAGTGATCCCGATTCTCTCGCTGCTGGTGATTTTCCTGCTGTTGGCAGCCTTGTCGGCCAGTATTCTGCCGACCAACAAGTTGCTGGTGCTGATCGCCGTGGTGGCGGCCGCCGTGGCGGCGCTGCTCTGGCGCTGGTTCATCCGCGTGCACACGCGGATGCAGGTGGCGCTGCTGGAAACCCTCGACAACCACAAGGAGTCGTCGGGGCATTGACCGGCCGGGGCGGCTGGCCGATCAGCTTTCCAGCCAGACGTCCCGCGCCCAGTGCCACACCGATTCCCAGGTTTCTTCGGCAATCAACTCTTCTTCGGCCTGCCATAGCACCACCGTGCCGTCTTCTTCGACGCAGTAGTAGTCATCGCCGTCCTGACAGATCGGGATCAGACCGCGGTCAACGCCGACATCCCACGCGTTGGCGGCAACATCCGGCAAGTAGGTGTGGGATTGCGGGTCGGTGACGGTCACCGGCTCGAGGCTGCCGTAAACCACATCGCTGACGGTGAGCAAAAATTCTTTGAAGACAAACGGAATGTCGATGAACAGTTGTTCTTCGATTTCGACCAGCAGATCTTCGTCAGGTAATTCCAAAGGAACCGGCACGGGTTCGTTGGCTTCACGCAGTTGTTCGATGATTTCTTCCACGTCCGGGATCCTCTTGCTTGAATGGCGCGGTTTATATGGGCCGGTTTATACAGTAGCTCGCTATAGATGCAACCGCGAAATAGAAAACCCCAGCCGAGGCTGGGGTTTTTATTACAGCAAGTTAAGCGCGCGAGGGGATCAGCCGTTCTGGCGGATACCGGCGACCAGCCAAGGCTGGTTGTCGCCCTGCGGACGTTCCATGTTCCAGCTTTCGCTGAACACTTCGCCCTGGTCGAAGCGCGAGGACTTCGATACACCGTTGAAGGTCAGGGTGGCGATGGTCTTGTCGGCACGATCATCGACACCATCCAGTTGTACCTGGAGGTTGTCGATGTAGGTCGACTGGAACGCGTCGCCTAAGTCTGCACGCTCACGCTTGAGGAACTCGAGCATTTGCGGGGTCACGAACTCGGCGATCTTGTCCATTTCGTTGGCGTCCCAGTGCTGCTGCAGCGACTGGAAGTGGCTGCGTGCGGCTTCAAGGAAGCTCTGCTCGTTGAACCAGGCCGGTGCGTTGATCACCGGACGGGCGGCAACAGGTGCAGCCGAACCGCCGAAAATCGAACCCATGGCCGCAGGCTTCTGCTCGAACACTTCACGCTGCATCGGCGCGCCGGCCGGAGCGAACTGCTCCTGCTGCTTGCGTCGACGAGCGGCGATGAAGCGGAAGATCACGAAGGCGATCACGGCCATGATCAGGATGTCGAAGATCTGCATGCCCTGGAAGCCGCCGCCCATGAACATCGAAGCGAGCAGGCCACCGGCGGCGATGCCGGCCAGAGGGCCGAGCCATTTCGAAGCACCGCCGGCTTTGGCCGCAGCGCCTGCGGCACCGGCAGCACCAGCGGTCGCAGCAGCGCCGCCCATGCCTGGAGAAGAAGGAGCCATCTGGCTGGTCTGGTGCGTCGGCGCAGCGCCGGCGCTTTTGCCACCACCAAAGCGCTTGGCGTTGGCGTCGAGGCTCATCGTCAGGCCGATGCACAACGCCATGGCGATGCTAAGAAAACGTTTCATAAAGGAAATTCCCGTTTGTGGAGACACGCGCGCCATGTTGCACAGCTGAAGTGTTACTGGCTAGCGAGAGAGTGTTTCGGGCTTTTGCCTGACAGGTTGCGTTCAGCTTCGTCGAGGCAATAAGGCTGTGTACTTTTGGCTGTAGGAAAGTGGGACAGGTTCAGTGCGAATTCGCCTTAGCGACGAAACGCCAGCATCACCACACCGGCCGTGATCAGGCCGATGCCGCCCCATTGGCGCAGGTCGAGTTTCTCACCCAGCAGGATCACGCCAAGCACCGCCACCAGCACCACGCTGAGCTTGTCTACCGGTGCGACCAGCGAGGCCGGGCCGATTTTCAGCGCGCGGAAATAGCACAGCCACGACGCGCCCGTGCCCAGTCCGGACAACAACAGGAACAGGTAGCTCTTGGCGGAGATCGATCCCAATGACTGATATTGGCCCGTGGCGTACAAAATCAAGGCCAGGCTGACCAGTACCACGATGGTGCGCAACAGCGTGGCGAAGTCGGAATTGACGTTTTCGATGCCGACTTTGGCGAAGATCGCCGTCAATGCGGCGAAAGTGGCCGAGAGCAAGGCCCAGAATGTCCAGGAAGAGAAGAAGCCTGAGCCCATTTGCACTGCCCTGTTCCGGGTGGGTTTAGATCTAGAGATCGCAGCCTGCGGCAGCTCCTACAGATACACAATCCCCTGTAGGAGCTGCCGCAGGCTGCGATCTTTTTTCGCTTTTAGATAGCTTCCAGCTTGGCGTAACCGAGCATCAGCCACTTGCTGCCTTCGCTGAAGTTGACCTGCACCCGCGCCTGCGCACCCGCACCCTCGAAGTTGAGGATCACGCCGTCGCCGAAGATCGAATGGCGTACCGCCTGGCCCAGGCTCAAACCGGTGTCCGGAATTTCACTGCCGGCGAACAGGTTGCTGCCGCTCATCGACTGATTGCCGCCGAACGGTCGGCTGACGCTGTTCGACAAACGCACTTCCTGAATCAGACCCTTCGGCACCTCGCGTACGAAACGAGAGACTTTGTTGTAAGTCTCGCTGCCGTACAGGCGTCGGGTTTCAGCGTAGGTCATCACCAGATTCTGCATCGCCCGGGTGATGCCGACGTAGGCCAGACGCCGCTCTTCCTCAAGACGGCCCGGTTCTTCCAGGCTCATCTTGTGCGGGAACAGGCCTTCTTCCATGCCCACGAGGAACACGTAGGGGAATTCCAGGCCTTTGGCACTGTGCAGGGTCATCAACTGAATGCTGTCTTCGTGCTCGTCGGCCTGGGTGTCGCCGGCCTCCAGTGAAGCGTGGCCGAGGAATGCCGCCAGTGGCGTCAGTTCTTCGTCTTCTTCGTTGTTCTCGAAGTTGCGCGCAGCGCTGACCAGTTCCTCAAGGTTTTCTACCCGAGCCTGGCCTTTCTCGCCTTTTTCCGCTTCGTGATAAGCAATGAGGCCGGATTGCTCGATGACGGTCTGCGTCATCAGGTGCAGCGGCATCTCCATGCACTTGGCCGCGAGGTTCTCGATCAGCTCGATAAACGCGCCCAACGCACCCGCTGCACGACCGGTCAGGCCTTTATTGGCGACCAGCAGGCGCATCGCTTCCCACATCGACACATCGCTGTGGCGGGCGTGCTCGCGAATCGCCTCGACGGTTTTCTCGCCGATGCCACGGGCCGGGACGTTGATCACTCGCTCCAGCGCCGCATCGTTGCCGCGACCTTCGAGCAAACGCAGGTACGCCATGGCGTTCTTGATTTCCGCGCGTTCGAAGAAGCGCTGACCACCATAGATGCGGTACGGAATGCGTTCACGCAGCAAGGCTTCTTCGAGAACGCGCGATTGGGCGTTGGAGCGGTACAGAATCGCGATATCGCTGCGAGCCAAGCCGGTTTTCAGCGCGCTTTCGATGGTTTCGACAACGTAGCGTGCTTCGTCGTGTTCGTTGAACGCGGCGTACAGATTGATTGCTTCGCCATCACCGCCGTCGGTCCACAGCTCTTTGCCGAGGCGTCCGGTGTTGTTGGCGATCAGGGCGTTGGCGGCCTTGAGGATGCCGGCCGTTGAGCGGTAATTCTGCTCCAGACGAATGGTCACCGAATCGGCGAAGTCGGAGGAGTACTGATGAATGTTCTCGATCTTCGCGCCGCGCCAGCCGTAAATCGACTGGTCGTCGTCGCCGACCACCATCAGGCTGTCGCCGCCCTTGCCGAGCAGACGCAACCAGGCGTACTGCACGGCGTTCGTGTCCTGGAACTCGTCCACCAGAATATGGCGGAAGCGCTTTTGATAATGCGCCAGCAAGCCCGGGTGATCGCGCCACAGGTCGAGGGCGCGCAGCAGCAATTCGGAGAAATCGATAACGCCGGCACGCAGGCACGCAGCCTCGTAGGCCTCGTAGATGCCGCGCATGGTCGCCAGGTACAGATCGCCGCTGGCCTGAATGTGTTGCGGACGCAGACCTTCGTCTTTCTGCCCGTTGATGAACCATTGCGCCTGGCGCGCCGGCCAGCGTTGCTCGTCGAGACCGAGCTCGCGGATCACTCGCTTGACCAAGCGTTGCTGGTCGTCGCTGTCGAGAATCTGGAATGTCTGGCTCAAGCCCGCTTCCTGCCAGTGCGCTCGCAACAAGCGGTGTGCGAGGCCGTGGAAGGTGCCGACCCACATGCCGGCCGGGTTGATCCCCAGCAACTGCTCGATGCGATGACGCATCTCGGCAGCGGCCTTGTTGGTGAAGGTCACCGACAGAATGGAGTGGGGCGAGGCGTTTTCGACCTGGATCAACCAGGCGATACGGTGCACCAGCACTCGGGTTTTACCGGAGCCAGCACCGGCCAGGACCAACTGACGGCCAACGGGGGCTGCTACGGCCTGGCGTTGGGCATCGTTGAGGGAGTTCAGCAGAAGGGAGAGATCATCGCGCATCGGGGCATTCTAGGGTGCGCCGCAGGCCCGGGCAAACCGAGCTTTGCATTAGCCGATGAAACTCCCGCCGATGACGACCGGTCGGTCACCGGCTACAGGCTTGAGCCCGCCTGACTCTGCGGGTTTGGTCAGGGTCTTGAGGGGGAAAAGTTTCCGCGAAATTATGATCTGGAGCAGTTTGGCAACGGGATCGGCTTGTGTATGCTCCGTCCACGTTTCGGGCGCACGCCCTCCTTATAAGAACAAGAACGTTGCCCATGACCCTCAGCTCCGAACTGTCGGGCCCCTCTGTGGAACCCCGGGTTGTCCGCAAGCGCTACGCCACCGAAATGGCGGTCGAGCGCACGCGCCTGCTGTATCAGGGCTCGTTGTTGCCCACACTTTTCATGTTGATCAATGGTCTGGTCTGCGCCGCTCTGCTCTGGAGCCCGCAGCGCTACTTCGTGGTCAGCGTCTGGCTGGTGTGGTTGCTGTCGCTGGTCGCATTGCGTGTGATCCAGGTCGCAGCGTTCGATTCGGCAATCCCCGATCGCCAGGCCCAGCCGATCTGGTTTCGCATGTTCCTGCTCGGCTCGACCATGACCGGCCTGACTCTGGCCGGCGCCGGTATCGCGCTGGTGCCCGCCGACAACTTCATGCAGCAAGCCTGGGTGTTCGGTCTGATCGGCGCCGCAACGCTGTCGGCCAGTGTTGCTTATGCGGTGAGCCTGCCGGCGTTTCTGTCGTTTACCTTGCCGTGCCTGTTGCCGGCGATCGGCTTTCTCTTTTGGGGCGGCGACGAGCAGGCGCGTGGTTGGGGCTGGCTCGGGCTGATTCTGCTCGGCTCGCTGAGCGTGGTGGCATGGCAGGTCAATCGGCTGATTGATCGCGGCTTGCTGCGGCGCTTTCAGAATCAGCAGCTGATCGAACACTTGCAGCACACCCAGTCGCGCAGCGAGCAGCTCAATCAGGAACTGGCGAAGGAAATCGAACATCGACGTTGCGCCGAGGGCAAGCTGCGCGAAGCGCAGGTCGAACTCGAACACCGCGTCGCCCAGCGCAGTCGCGAACTGGACGCGGCCAATCAGGCCCTGAGCAAAAGCGAGGCGCGCCTGGCGCTGGCGTTGAAAGCCAGCGAACTGGGCTTGTGGGACTGGAACCTGCAAACCGACGAAGTTCACCACACGCAGATTCAGGAGTTGTTCGGTCTTGCGCCGGAATATGTCACGGCGCTGCTGCGCGACCTCAAACCGCGGCTGCACCCGGAGGACGTGCCAACCCTCAAACACGCACTGATCGAGCATTTGAAGGGCCGCACCGAGGATTATCAGATCGAGTACCGCGTGCGTCACGGCGATGGCCATTGGGTGTGGATCGAAGACCGTGGTCGTGCGGTAGAGCGCAGCGACAACGGACGGGTGATGCGCATGGTGGGCACCCGGCGCGACATCAGTGCCAGCAAACGCCTCGAAGAACAGCAGCGCCTGGCGGCGACGGTGTTTGAAGCGGCCAGCGAAGGCATCGTGATTCTCGACCCGAACTATGCGTTGATCGCGATCAATCAGGCGTTCAGCCGCGTCACCGGTTACGACATCGACGACATGCTCGGGCGCAATGTTGTGGAGTTGCCGTGCAGCCGCGATGCACGCCGTCATTACGTCGCCATTCGCCATGCGCTTGAGCAGCACGGCAGTTGGCAGGGCGAACTGGTAGAAACGCGCAAAAACGGCGAGCTCTATCCGCAGTGGCTGCAACTGAATGCAGTGCGCGATGGTCGGGGAAATGTCAGTCACATCGTCGGCTTCTTCGCCGATCTGTCGGCACGACGAGAATCTGAAGAGCGCATGCGTTACCTGACCCATTACGACGAACTGACTGGGTTGGCCAATCGCTCGCTGTTCCGCGAGCGCCTGCATGAGGCGCATCAACGCGTGCGGCAGGGCGGGCGGCGTAGTCTGGCGCTGCTGCACGTCAATCTCGATCGCTTCAAGTTGCTCAACGACAGCCTCGGTCACGAAGTTGCTGACCAGTTACTGCAGAAAATGGCGCGCCGACTGGTTAACGCCTTGCCGGAGGCCGACACCATCGCGCGGTTGTCCGGTGATGAGTTCGCCGTGTTGTTCGATGCCTACGGCAACCTGTCGAGTCTGGCCCGGGTCGCTACGCGCTTGTCGAGCAAGCTGCGCTTGCCGCTGACCGTGGAAGGGCATGAACTGGTGGTCAGCGCCTCAATGGGCATCAGCATGCTGCCGGACAACGCCCGGGAAATTTCCGCGCTGGTCAGCCAGTCGAACATGGCCATGCAACATGCCAAGCACCTCGGCGGCAACAACTTCCAGTTCTACACAGAGAGTTTGCAGGCCAGCACCCTTGAACGCTTGCAGCTGGAAAACCAGCTGCGCAAAGCCATCGAAGACAAGCAGCTTAAAGTGTTCTATCAACCGAAGCTGTGCCTGGAGAGCGGGCGCTTGAATGCGGCGGAAGCGCTGGTGCGCTGGGATCATCCGACCATGGGCCGGGTGCCGCCGGGGGATTTCATCGGGCTGGCCGAGGAAACCGGTCTGATCGGGCCGATCGGCGAATTCGTCTTGCGTCAGGCGTGCTGGCAGGCGTGCGAATGGCAGCGCCAGGGCCTGGCGCCGATCCGCGTTTCGGTGAACCTGTCGGTGCACCAGTTGCGTCAGGGCAAACTGGTCAGCCTGGTGCGTCAGGTGCTGGAAGAAACCGGGCTGGCGCCGCACTACCTCGAACTGGAGTTGACCGAAAGCCAGTTGCTCGACAGCGTCGAGCACATCATCGCGACGTTCCAGCAATTGCGCGATCTTGGCGTGAAACTGGCCATCGACGACTTCGGCACCGGCTATTCGTCATTGAGTTACCTCAAGCGCATTCCGGTGGATTACGTGAAGATCGATCAGGCGTTCATTCGCGGGCTGGGTGAAGGCAGTGAAGATGCGGCGATCACTCGCGCGATCATTGCCATGGCTCACGGACTGTCACTGAAAGTGGTGGCTGAAGGCGTCGAGCGGCAGGATCAGCTGGAATTTCTGCGTGCCGAACGTTGCGATGAAGTGCAGGGTTATCTGATCAGTCGGCCGGTGGAGGCGACTGCTCTGGCCGGGCTTTTGCGTAATCAGGAAAAACCGCTTTAAGGGCTACATGCACCTCATCGCGCCTGATATGGGGACATCGAGTTACGCATTGAGCAGGCAAAAAGCCAATTCATGTAGTATAACTACAAGCGTGCTACATCCTTGCCCATAAGAAGAGTCCAGCCCCTTGAATCTGCTGCAACACATCGCCCAGTCACGTCACCTGTTACGCAAGTCGGAGCTCAAGGTCGCCGACCACGTGCTGCTTGACCCTGCGGCGGTGATGCACAGTTCCATGGCCGACCTGGCCCATAGCGTCGGCATCAGCGAGCCGACCATCGTGCGCTTCTGTCGCGCCATCGGTTGTTCCGGTTTTCAGGATCTCAAGCTCAAACTGGCGCAAAGCCTGGCCGCCGGTGCCAGCTTCGGCCAGTTCGCTATCCATGAAGACGACTCGGTCGCCGACTACAGCCTGAAGATTTTCGACACCACGTTGCACACGTTGATGGAGGTTCGCGAGAAGCTCGATCCGGTTGAGTTGCAGCGCGCGGTGACGTTGATGTCGCAGGCGCAGCGTGTCGAGTTCTACGGCTTCGGCGCATCCGGCGCGGTGGCGGCGGATGCCCAGCACAAGTTCTTTCGTTTGCTGCTGACGGCGGCGGCGTATTCCGATCCGCACATGCAGGCGATGTCGGCGGTGACGTTGAAGCCGACCGATGTGGCGATCTGCATTTCGCAGTCGGGGCGTTCCAAGGATTTGCTGATCACCGCCAATCTGGTGCGCGAGAGCGGCGCTTCGCTGATTACCCTGTGCCCGAGCCAGACGCCATTGGCCGAACTGTCGACCGTGAATCTGGCGATCGATGTGCATGAAGACACCGAAATCTATACACCGCTGACTTCGCGTATCGCCCACCTGGTGGTGATCGATGTGCTGGCGATGGGCGTGGCGATGGCGCGTGGGCCGAGTCTGGTTAATCACCTCAAGAGCGTGAAGCGCAGCCTGCGCAGTTTGCGCTTGTCCCCAAAGGCTGCCAAAGCTCTGGATGATTAAGAGCAAAAGATCGCAGCCTTCGGCAGCTCCTACACGGTCAATGTAGGAGCTGCCGAAGGCTGCGATCTTTTGCTTCACGACGGTTACTTTCATCAAACCGTCATCCCCCGCGCCTATCGTGAAACTCCCGTCATCGCCTTGGGAGACTCGAAATGGCTCAGCCCTACGAAGAACGCAACAGCGCCGCGAAAACCCGTCGTCAGCAAGAAGACCAGCGCCGCATGGAATTCCGTCGCGCTATCGAAGATCGCTTCGAACTTCGCCAGCTTCAAGCCGAAATCGGCGACTTTCCCGAGATCAATCACTGGCAGGCAGCACCGGCAGCTTCCCGTCGAAGCGCTCAACCAACGCGCTGATCTGCACGCGTTCGCTGCGAATAAACGCCAGGAAGGCGTGCGCCACCGGTGACAGGCGTTTCGCCTTGGCTTGCACCAGGCACCAGCTACGGAATAGCGGCAGTTCTTCGATCGGCAACTCCACCAGCCCGCCGGTCGCCAGCTCCAGGTTCAGGGCGTGGCGCGTCAACAGCGCCAGGCCCAGACCCGCCGCCACGCATTCGCGCTGAGCTTCGGCCGAGGCCACTTCCTGGGTCTGGGTGAAGTGCACGCGCTTCTCTTTGAAATACTCTTCGCAAGCCAGTCGCGTACCCGAGCCGGGCTCGCGGATCAGCAGCGTGTAGGGTTCCAGATCCTGCAAGCGCAGCGGGCCCATGTGTGCCAATGGATGATCCGGGCGCGCCACGGCAACAATCGGGTTGTTGAGGAAGGGCAGGAATTCCAGGCCCATGTCCTGCGGCACCATCGACATGATCACCAGATCATCACGATTATCGGACAGCCTGCGAATGACCTGGCCACGGTTGACTACGGTCAGTTGCAGGTTCACTTCCGGGTGCTGGCGTTTGAATGCGGCGAACAGGTGCGGGACGAAGTATTTGGCGCTGGATTCCACCGCCAGTTTCAGCTGACCTTGCAGCGAGCCCTGCATGTCCGAGAGTTGCATATCGAGGTTTTCCAGGCGCCCGAAGATGTCCCGGCTGGCGCGCTGAAGGGCTTCAGCGGCTTCGGTCATGTAGAGTTTTTTGCCGACATAATCGAATAATGGCTGGCCGATCAGCTCTTCGAGCTGCTTTATTTGCAGGCTGACCGCCGGTTGGGTGAGCGACATTTCCTCGGCTGCGCGGCTGTAAGAGCGTAAATCACACACTTCGTTGAAGATCTGCAATTGACGCAATGTCATACGCATCAAGGACTTACGCATTTTTTATAGGCTCTGACGGCTGGCTGATGTTTCAACTATAAGTCTTTGCTTATGCCTGACCCAATTTTTATTCATTTTTGTTAATCCCTCATGAGCGCTAGTGTGGACCTGCGACCAAATTGAAACATTTGGTCACGCGTCGACCTGGGTCTAGCAGGTCGTGGTGCCACCGGCTCAAGGGAACCTCCAAGTGATAACAAAGATCCTGATCGCCAACCGTGGTGAGATTGCCGTACGAATCGTGCGAGCCTGCGCCGAAATGGGCATTCGCTCGGTTGCGATTTTTTCCGACGCCGACCGTCATGCGTTGCATGTGAAGCGTGCGGACGAGGCCCACAGCATCGGTGCCGAGCCACTGGCCGGCTACCTCAACCCGCGCAAGCTGGTGAACCTGGCCGTGGAAACCGGCTGCGATGCGCTGCACCCCGGTTACGGTTTCCTTTCGGAAAACGCTGAGCTGGCTGATATCTGCGCCGAACGCGGGATCAAGTTCATTGGCCCGTCGGCAGAAGTCATTCGCCGCATGGGCGACAAGACCGAAGCGCGCCGCAGCATGATCAAGGCCGGCGTACCGGTGACGCCGGGCACCGAAGGCAACGTTGCCGACATCGAAGAAGCCTTGGTCGAAGGCGACCGCATCGGTTACCCGGTGATGCTCAAAGCCACTTCCGGTGGTGGCGGTCGCGGTATCCGCCGCTGCAACAGCCGCGAAGAACTCGAACAGAATTTCCCTCGGGTGATTTCCGAAGCGACCAAGGCTTTCGGTTCTGCCGAAGTGTTCCTGGAAAAATGCATCGTCAATCCCAAGCACATCGAAGCGCAGATTCTCGGCGACAGCTTCGGCAACGTCGTGCATCTGTTCGAGCGTGATTGCTCGATCCAGCGTCGCAACCAGAAGCTCATCGAAATCGCCCCTAGCCCGCAACTGACCCCGGAACAGCGCGCCTACATCGGCGACCTGTCGGTGCGTGCGGCCAAGGCGGTGGGTTACGAGAATGCCGGCACCGTGGAGTTCCTGCTCGCCGAAGGCGAGGTGTACTTCATGGAGATGAACACCCGGGTGCAGGTGGAGCACACCATCACCGAAGAAATCACCGGGATCGACATCGTCCGCGAACAGATTCGCATCGCCTCCGGCCTGCCATTGTCGGTGAAACAGGAAGACATTCAGCACCGTGGCTTCGCCTTGCAGTTCCGTATCAACGCCGAAGACCCGAAGAACAACTTCCTGCCGAGCTTCGGCAAGATCACCCGTTACTACGCCCCCGGTGGTCCGGGCGTACGCACCGACACAGCGATCTACACCGGCTACACCATTCCGCCGTTCTACGACTCGATGTGCCTGAAACTTGTTGTGTGGGCACTGACTTGGGAAGAGGCGATGGATCGTGGCCTGCGCGCACTGGACGACATGCGTCTGCAAGGCGTGAAGACCACCGCCGCGTACTACCAGGAAATCCTGCGCAACCCGGAATTCCGTAGCGGCCAGTTCAATACCAGCTTCGTTGAAAGCCATCCTGAACTGACCAACTACTCGATCAAGCGCAAACCCGAAGAGCTGGCCCTGGCCATCGCCGCCGCCATCGCCGCCCACGCAGGCCTGTGAGGAATACAACAATGTCCAAGAAGATCTTTGTCACTGACACCATCCTGCGCGACGCTCACCAATCGCTGCTCGCCACCCGCATGCGCACCGAAGACATGCTGCCGATCTGCGACAAGCTCGACAAAGTCGGCTACTGGTCGCTGGAATGCTGGGGCGGCGCGACGTTCGACGCCTGCGTACGCTTTCTGAAAGAAGACCCGTGGGAGCGTCTGCGCCAATTGCGCGCGGCGCTGCCTAACACGCGTCTGCAAATGCTCCTGCGCGGCCAGAACCTGCTGGGCTACCGCCACTACAGCGACGACGTGGTCAAAGCCTTCGTTGCCAAGGCTGCCGTCAATGGCATCGACGTGTTCCGCATCTTCGACGCGATGAACGACGTGCGTAACCTGCGCGTGGCCATCGAAGCGGTGAAAGCAGCCGGCAAACATGCCCAAGGCACCATCGCTTACACCACCAGCCCGGTGCACACCATCGACGCGTTCGTCACCCAGGCCAAGCAAATGGAAGCCATGGGTTGCGACTCGGTGGCGATCAAGGACATGGCCGGTTTGCTGACCCCGTACGCCACGGGCGAGTTGGTACGCGCACTGAAAGCCGAGCAGTCGCTGCCAGTGTTCATCCACTCCCACGACACGGCGGGTCTGGCGACCATGTGCCAGCTCAAGGCGATCGAAAACGGCGCCGACCACATCGATACCGCGATCTCCAGCTTCGCTTCCGGCACCAGCCACCCAGGCACCGAGTCGATGGTCGCTGCACTCAAGGGCACCGAGTACGACACCGGTCTGAACCTTGAACTGCTGCAAGAGATCGGCCTGTACTTCTACGCCGTGCGCAAGAAGTACCACCAGTTCGAAAGCGAGTTCACCGCCGTCGACACCCGCGTGCAAGTCAACCAGGTGCCGGGCGGGATGATCTCCAACCTCGCCAACCAATTGAAAGAGCAGGGCGCACTGAACCGCATGGGCGAAGTGCTTGCGGAAATCCCGCGCGTGCGTGAAGACCTCGGCTTCCCACCGCTGGTGACCCCGACTTCGCAGATCGTCGGCACTCAGGCGTTCTTCAACGTGCTGGCCGGTGAGCGCTACAAAACCATCACCAACGAAGTGAAGCTCTACCTGCAAGGCGGCTACGGCAAGGCGCCGGGCGTGGTCAACGAGAAGCTGCGTCGTCAGGCCATCGGCAGTGAAGAAGTCATCGATGTGCGTCCAGCCGATCTGCTCAAACCGGAAATGACCAAGCTGCGTGCCGACATCGGCGCACTGGCCAAGTCCGAAGAAGACGTGCTGACCTTCGCCATGTTCCCGGACATCGGCCGCAAGTTCCTCGAAGAGCGTGCCGCTGGCACCCTGACCCCTGAAGTGCTGCTGCCGATTCCTGAAGCCGGCGGTGTGACCAAGGCAGGCGGCGAAGGCGTACCGACCGAGTTCGTCATCGACGTGCACGGCGAAACCTACCGCGTCGACATCACCGGTGTTGGCGTCAAGGCCGAAGGCAAGCGTCACTTCTACCTGTCCATCGACGGCATGCCGGAAGAAGTGGTGTTCGAACCGCTCAACGAATTCGTCGGCGGTGGCAGCAGCAAACGCAAGCAAGCATCCGCACCGGGCCACGTCAGCACCACCATGCCGGGCAACATCGTTGATGTGCTGGTCAAGGAGGGCGACACCGTCAAGGCCGGCCAAGCGGTGCTGATCACCGAAGCGATGAAGATGGAAACCGAAGTCCAGGCCGCCATCGCCGGCAAGGTCACCGCGATTCATGTGGCCAAGGGTGATCGAGTCAACCCGGGCGAAATCCTGATCGAGATCGAAGGCTGAGATAACGGCCGCGATCCAACGCTTTAAACCTCGGGGGGGCATGTGCTCCCCTTTTTTTACTGTGTTTTTTACCCTGTAGGAGCTGCCGCAGGCTGCGATCTTTTGATCTTGGTTTTTATTAATCCAAAACAAGATCAAAAGATCGCAGCCTGCGGCAGCTCCTACAGGGATTGGGTTGGTTAGAACGCCATGCGCCATTGGCCTGTCAGGCCGTGAGTTCGGCTTTCAGTGCCCATCTCGCCAGTGAGACCAACGCCTATCGTATGATTTGCTGATAGCCCGAGGTCGAGGCCGGCGTCCACCGACAGGCTGTTTCGATCCAGGGCAGCGCCGGCGATGTCAAAGCGTTTGCCACCTTTTACCAGTTGCTGACGGGTGTCGTTTTCAATCTCGCCAAAGGTGTGTTTCCAGCCGGCACTGAATCGCGGGGTCAGACTCATGCCGTTATCCAGTCTGCCGATTTTCGCCGTGCGAAAGCCCAAGGTGCTGCTGAGGTTGTCACGGGTTTGACCGAAGATTTTCAGTGCGGCATCGCCACCTTTTTCGGTATGGCTGTCGCGTTGATAACGTTGGTAGCCGAGGCCGGCGAACGGTTCGAACACGACGTTGTTGCGCCCCAGGTTGAGCCCCAGTTCGGCGAAGGCTTGTTGGGTGTTGGCGTCGTAATGGCCCTTGAGTCGATCACTGAAACCGTTGAATGCCACGCGCCGTTTGCTCTCGCCGTCATGGCTGGCATAGGTAGCGCCGAGGCGCAGCGCCAACGGTCCATCCTGGCGCACGGCATAAACGCCGAGATGCCAGCTGTCGAGGTCGCCGTCGTATTGCCGGGCGTCGAATTGCGTTTGTGATTTCGCGCCGACCAGACCGACATGCCATTGCTCATTGATACGCCAGTCCGCGCCCATGACCACTCCTTGAGTGGCGTGCGTGAGTGCGCTGTCTGTGTCGCGATCGACCTTGCCGTCCTGGCCCAGCGCCTGAATCCATACGCGTCCGGAGTCTGCAGCAGATGAGGCGCTACGAGGCGAGTTGCCGGCGCCGTACCGTGCCTCCGGGCGATTATCCAGTTTGCGCATGGCCGAGAGCATGCTGCTGCTCACCGGTGTAACGCTGCTCAATGTGGCTTTGGCGAGGTTGGCGTTGCTGCCGGCCGCGAGTTGTTCGAGCGCCACAGCCGGCGTTGCGTGGTTGCTGTCGAGCAGAGCCGTGATCGCGGAGTTTGCGGGTGCTGCAGGAGGTACCGTTTTCGTCAGTGCAGCGGCTGTCTCGGGTTTCTGAGGTTGTTGAGGTGTTAGTGGTGCAGCGCGCTTTTCCTCAATGCTGTCGGCGAGTTTCTGCGCGTTCTCGCTGATTGGTGTTTCTGTGCGCGACGCCCGGTCCGGCGCAGGATTACCAGGCGATTGAGGAGCGGCGTGGGTTTTGCCCTGGTCGATTACCTCTTCCAGCGGCGACGATTCGGCAGGAGGTTTGGGTGTTTTTTTACGAGGCTTTTTGGGCTGGTCTTCAACAGCGTTCTCGACGACCTGTATGTCGGGCTGTTGGGCGCGGGAGACTTCGGTCCATCCCACGGTCAGCGCAAGCGCCAATGCAAGATGGTGAGGGCGAAATGTAGGTTGAGCGAGCATCGAGTCGAGCCTCTTTAGACAGAAGACTCGACTCTATGAGCTTGGCAAAAAATCCGATGTCGGCCGCTTCCCTGAGCATTGCAGGCGATGTCGGATCGTTCTGTGGAAATCTCCCACCAGATCCACAGTGGATGCTTTTAATTGATGTCGGCGTCGCCTTTTCCTACAACCGATCCAGACCACGCCAACTGTTCAATCCTCAAAAACTCATCTGCCATTGCCCGATCAATCCGTGATTGCGGCTGTTGCTGCCAATTTCGCCGCTGTAGCCCACGCCCAGGGTCTGTCGCGCAGAGATGCCTACGTCCAGCCCGGCTTCCAGCACCAGGCTGTCACGATCCAGTGAACTGCCGTCGACACTGAACGCCGTGCCACCCGTGACAAACGCCTGGCGTGTCGAGCTGCCGACGTCGCCATAAGTGTGTTTCCAGCCGGCGGTCATGCGCGGTGTCACGCTCATGCCGTTGTCCAGGCTGCTCAGGTGCGCCAAGCGCAAGCCGAAAGTGCTGCTGAAGTTATCCTGAGTCTGGCTGTCGACCTGCAGAGCCGCGGCGCCGCCTTTTTCCTGATAGCTGTCGCGGTGGTAGCGCTGATAACCGACGCTGGCAAACGGCTCGGCGCTGAGGCGGCCGCTGCCCATGCCATAACCGAGTTCGGCGAAGGCTTGCTGGCTGTCGGCGTCGTAGTCACCTTTGGGCCGATCACTGAAGCCGTTGAAGGCGATGCTGCGTTTGCTTTCACCCTGATGGCCGCTGTAAGCCGCGCCGAGGCGCAGGGAGATCGGGCCATTTTGATGCAGCGCGTAGACGCCGGCGTGCCAGCTCTCGACGTTGCCATCGACACCGCTGGCATCCAGATCGGTTTTCGAATAACCACCGAGTACGCCAACGCGCCACGCCTGATTCAGCGACCAGTCGGTGCCCAGCACGCTGCCCTTGGTGCGTTGTTCCAGACCACTGCTGCCGTGTTCGCCGTCGAGCTTGCCGTAACCGCCAATGGCTTGCAGCCAGACCCGACCGCGAGCATTCGGATCATTCAGGTTGCGCGCCTCGGCTGGTACAGCATTGGCCGCCAGTACCGGCGTGTCGCGTTGATCGAGACCGACCATCAAGCCCGGGCTGCCGCCCATCTGCTGCATCGCCGACAGCATGCTGCTGCCGACCTGGCTGCTGGCGCCAAGGGTGGCGCTGGTCAGGTTGGCGTTGCTGGCGCCGGCCAGTTGCTCGATCGCCGCGCCGGCCGTGCTTTGGCTGGTGTTGAGCAAGGCGTTATACAGCGCATTGTTCTTGCCCATTGAGGCGAGGCTGTTGGCGGCGTTGCTGCCGTTTCCGGTCGCCGCGAATTGATTGAAGGCGACGTCGTTGCGGGTGTACGTGAGATCGACCTGGGTTGGTGTGTAGGCAAGCGTCGGCGTGAGAAACGCGTAATCGCTGGTGACCTTGCCGAACGTGCCGTTGACCTGCGCGGCCTGCAACACGGTGTATTGGCTCTGCCACGAATAAGTACCGGCGCCGGGATTCACCGCGAGGGTCGCACCGTTCAGATTGGCGATGCCGCCGACCTGCAGCGGCGCGCTGCTGCCATCGGCATTGACGCCGTAGGCGAGCGTGGACGAGCTGCACATGTTCAAGTCGTGAATGATGGTCGCGCGGCCAAGGCCGGTATCGGTGCGCAAGGTGCCGTTGACGTTGAGGCTGCCCACTGAACCGCCACCGGCATACACGCCGCCCGCGTCGACGGTCAGGCTGCCGGCGATGCCGCCCTGGTTGATCAGCGTTGCGCCATTGCGCACGGCGCCGCCGTCGCTGAAATCACCGCTGCCGGTGAGTGTCCACGCACCTTGCCTGACTTCCAGCCATTCGAAGTTGCGACTGGCGCCGAAGCTGCCGCCGGCCACATCGTCCATCACCACGCGGTCGTAACCGCTGCCGCCATCGACCACGCCGATGAAGCGGCTGCCATTGCGCAAGGTCAGATTGTCGTTGCCGCCGCCCAGGTCCAGCGCCAGGCCGTTGCTGCCGCTGATGGTGCCGCCGTTGATCACGCTGTCGGCGAACTCGCCGACCAGTTTCACGCCGAAACCGTTGAGGCCTTGAATGGTGCCGAAGTTCTCCAGGGTGGTCGCCGCCAGCCCCGAGCCGCCGCTGCCATCGTCTACCAGAATGGCGCTGTCGGCACCGCTGATCAACGCGTTGCTGGCGTTGAGGATGTAACCGCCACCCAGCGCGATACCTTCGCTGCCATTGGCGAAACCGCCCTTGTCCACACCGCCGGCACCGATACCCTGAATGGTGCCGTAGTTTTCTATGTGGGCGATCTTGTCGATGTCCACGCCGTCGCCGTCACCGTTCGCTTGCAAGCCTGAGTAAGCGCCAGTGATGGTGCCGTGGTTGATCACCGTGCCATCGCCGTCGGAACCGAACCCGGAACCATTGCGGCCGGTGACCTGCCCGTAGTTGATTAGCGTCGCGCCAAGGTCGGTAGTGATGCCATGCCGGCCGCCGGAAATCACCCCGTAGTTGGTCACGCTGACACCGCTTGCGGAATCAATGTCGATGCCGTCGAACTTCTCGTCGGCATTGTGCGAATCGCCGGTGGAAATCTCGCCGTAGTTGGTAATGGCCGCGTTGGCACCGGTCTTCATGCCGTCGCTGGCGTCGCCGCGAATCAGGCCGCCGGCGCGGTTGATAATAGTGGTTTTCACCCCGTCGCTGCGCAGCGCATCCAGATCCAGACCTTGGCCGGTGGTTGAGCGAATCACGCCGCTGTTGTCGATCAACAGGCTGCCGCTGACGAAGTTGCTGTCGATGCGCAAGGCGTCGTTGGCGCCGAGAATCTGCCCGCCGCTGCGGTTGTAGATCGTGTAGTTGCGCGCCTTGCTCAGGTCGCCGCTGCTATCGATGGCCCGACCACCGCTGGAAATGATTTTGCCGGCGTTATTGATCACTACACCGGCCCCGCTGGTACTGTCTTTCAGACTCACGGCCTTGCCGCTGTTGGTGATGCTGCCCGGCGCCGACATCGTCAGCGTGTCGCTGCCACCCAGCGTTTGCGCTGCAGTGGTGGCGGTGTCGATCTGCACGGTTTTGCCGTGGGCTGTCGTGGCGGTGATCAACAGGGCAATGGCAAGGGACAGACGCTGGGGCGGGAACGGCATGAGTGGACGGCCTTCTTGTTATAAGCGGGCCAACCTGTATAGCGAAGGGTTTTTACAGAATGATGTCGATGGCGGATCTGCATTGTTTTGCATCTTCAGCGCTGAAATATATTAATTTCTGCATTTTGTTGCAGTTTTTTTGCCCGCTCCTCTCATTAGGTGCAGTAAGTTTTGATTCAAACGCCGAAGCACTCACATCAATGAATCCCCGCGCCATTAATGTTTATTGAGCCTTATGCGGCGCTCGAAGATTGGAGAGGAAAATGGTAATGACAGTTCTCGAACGCATGGCGCTCATCGAAAGCATTCAAGAGGCGCTGGCCGACGGGACATTGGAAATCAGCGAAGCCGTCCGCCGTTTACGAGTTGAGGTGACAGGGCTGCATCAAATCCAATTCGCTAAGATGTGCAAAATTTCGGTCCGCACGTTGATACACATAGAGCACGCTGAGGGTAATCAGACGTTGAGGTCGTTGGACTCAATATTCCGATTGTTTGGCCTGAAAATGGGCGTTGTACGGGTACGCCGAGAGGCCCAATAAAACCCGACGCAGCCCGCAATGTGCCAATCGCCCTAGCTCCGTCGCACGTAAGCCTTGCCGTAATGCCGCTCCAAGCGCGCCTGAATCAATTCCAGTCCAATCGACATCAGCCAGTAAATGATCGCCGCCGTCGTCAGCATTTCGATGTAGCGGTAGCTTGAGCGCCCGTATGACTGCGCGAGAAACATCACTTCCCATACGCCCATCACCGAAATCAGCGACGAGTCCTTGAGCATCGAGATGAACTGGTTGGTGGTGGGCGGGATGATCGTGCGCATGGCTTGCGGCAAGGTGATGCGCCAGAAAATCACCGTCTCGCGCATCCCCAATGCCAGCGATGCTTCGCGTTGGCCGTAGTCGACCCCGAGGATGCCGGCGCGGAAGATCTCGCTGAGATAGGCGCCGTAGTTCAATGACAAGGCGATTATGCCGGCGACGATGGCGCCGGGCACGATGCCCAATTGCGGCAAACCCAGGTAGATCAGCAGGATCTGGATGAGCAGTGGCGTGCCGCGAAAGAACGAGGTGTAAAAACTGGCAATGCCGAACGCTACCGCGCTTTTCGACAGGCGCGCCAATGCCGTGATGAAGCCCAGCAGGGACGAGGCGACAATCGAGCACACACAGAGGAAAAGCGTGAGCGCCGCACCCTGCAAAAAGCCATTGGGCGCCAGATGCAGACCGACCAGATTGGGCAGTTTGTCGAGGATGATCGAGAACTTCAGGTCGAAGCTCAGGAAGAACCCGGCGAACAGGCTGACCAACGCTGTCCAGGTCAGGTACAGCCGCGTACGAAAACCGAACAAGCGTTGCAGGCGTGATTCAGCCACCGGTTGCGGTGGCTGTGGAGGTGTCGGGAAAGAAGTCATTGGCTGATATCAGCGCCGATCCATTTCTGCGACAGCTGGCTCAGGGTGCCGTCCTGTTTCAGTTGCGCAAAGACTTCACGCACCTTGGCGTCCCATTGCGCATCACCCTTTTCGATGGCCACCGAATTCGGCTCCGAATACAGCGCCGGCCCCGCCAGTTTGAAGCGCTTGTCTTGGTTCAGGCGTGGCTGCGCGGTGACGAGGTTGGTGAGGATTGCATCCAGGCGCACGCCGGCGCCCAGGCCCAAGTCCTGGAAGGCGACGTTGTCGGTGTCGTACGGCGCGATCTGCACATCGTCGAACGGGTACTGCAACTGCGTGTCTTCGGCGCCTTCGATGACCAGGTTCTTGTTCAGATAGCTTTCGTAACTGGACGCGCTGGTGAGGCCGACTTTTTTGCCGCTCAGATCCTTGGCGTCGTGGATCCGCTCATCCTTGGCGTTGACGACGATAACTGCCGGCGAAGCGTAGTACTCGACCGGGAAATCGAACACCTCGGCGCGGGCCTTGCTCGGCGTCATCGAGCAGATGCAGATGTCGTAGCGCCCGCTCCAGCGGCCGGCCGCAATGACGTCCCAGGACGGCGTTTCCAGTCGCAACTTGACGCCTAACTTGTCCGCCACGGCTTTGGCGACATCCACGTCGAAGCCATCGAGCTGGTTCTGGTCATTGAGAAACGAGAACGGTGGATAGCTTTCCATCAGCACGCCGACCAGTTCTTTTTTTTGCTCGATACGGTCCAGCGTCGTGCCACCAAAGGCTTGCGTGGAGGCGGCCAGAATCGTCAGGCCCAGGGCCAGTAGCGGTTGAAATTTCACAGTCGATCCCTGGGTAAAAAAGAGGTTGTTTTTAACGGAATGGTGCGTATTAAATAGTTATAAGAACGACTCTGATAGTCAGTTATTTTCATAAGCATATGAGTGAAAAGCATATGGGCGCAGGCAGCACGATTATTCTCGATGGCGGCATGGGCCGTGAGTTGCAGCGCGCCGGGGCGCCCTTTCGCCAGCCGGAGTGGTCGGCGCTGGCATTGAGCGAAGCACCGCAAGCGGTCGAGGCAGTACACGCGGCTTATATCGCAAGTGGCGCCAATGTGATTACCACCAACAGTTATGCCGTGGTGCCGTTCCATATTGGTGAGGAGCGTTTCACCGCTGAGGGGCAGGCGCTGGCAGCATTGGCCGGTGAGCTGGCGCAGCGTGCGGTGCAAGCCTCGGGGAAATCCGTGCGGGTGGCCGGCTCATTGCCACCGCTGTTCGGCTCCTATCGTCCGGATCTGTTCAACGCCGACCGAGTGACCGAGTTGCTGGCGCCCTTGGTCAATGGCCTGGCACCGCACGTTGATCTGTGGCTGGCGGAAACCCAGAGTTCGATCATCGAGGCGCGAGCCATTCACGCCGGGTTGCCGAAGGATGGCAAACCGTTCTGGTTGTCGTTCACCTTGAAGGACGAAGACACCGATGAAGTGCCGCGCTTGCGCTCCGGTGAGCCTGTCGCCGAAGCGGCTGCGGTGGCGGCTGAGTTGGGCGTCGAGACGTTGCTGTTCAATTGCAGTCAGCCGGAAGTGATCGGTGCCGCGATTGATGCCGCGCGTGACACCTTCGAGCGTCTGGGGGTGAACATTCATATTGGCGCTTACGCCAATGCATTTCCGCCGCAGCCCAAAGAGGCCACCGCCAATGACGGACTCGATCCGTTGCGCGAAGACCTCGATCCGCCGGGTTACTTGCACTGGGCGATTGATTGGCAGCAGCGCGGTGCCAGCCATTTGGGCGGGTGCTGCGGAATCGGGCCGGAACACATTGCGATGCTTGCGCAAAAGCTGGGGTGAACAACAGATCAAAAAATAGCAGCCTGCGGCAGCTCCTACAGGGTGAACGTCAATCCCGTGTAGGAGCTGCCGAAGGCTCGGGCCGCGCTCGGACGATCTTTTGCTTTTTAGATAATCAGGAACGGCATTCGACCAAGCCTTTCACCTGCCCGTCGGGCGTCTGATTTTCGTCGGACAACCACTGCTTGAACCCTGCCGCAATTGCCGGCCACTCGCCATCCAGAATCGAGTACCACGCGGTGTCGCGGTTCTGCCCCTTGACCACCATGTGCTGACGGAACACGCCTTCGAAGCTGAAACCCAAACGCTCGGCGGCGTATTTGGAGCGGGCGTTGCCGTTGTTGCATTTCCATTCGAGGCGGCGGTAGCCAAGGTCGAAGGAATGCTTGGCCAGCAGGTAAACCGCCTCGGTGCTTTTCGGCGAGCGCTGCATCGGCGCGCCGAAGGTGACGTGGCCGATCTCGATGCGACCTTGGGCCGGGACGATCGACATCAGGCTGAGGATGCCTTGCACCTGAGCGCTGGCGCGGTCGATGACAGCGAAAAAATACGGGTCGCTGGCAGCCGCGTGGTTGTTGAGCCAAGTGTTGAAAACGTTGCGTTCCGGGAAGGGGCCATAGGGCAAGTAATCCCAGAGTTTCGGATCGGCACCGGGGCCTTCGAGTGCGGCGAACAGTTCGTCGCCGTGACGCGCCGGGTCGAGTCGTTCCAGGCGGATGAAGCGTCCTTCAAGCAGGGTGGCGGTGGGGGCGGGGACGCCCTTCCAGTCGGCCGGTGAAATGCTCATGCGTGCGTCTCCTCAAATGGCTTTGCGAAACTGGATGAACCCCGGGCGCTCGGCGATGCGCTCGTAGAGCTGGATCGCGGTGGCGTTGGTTTCGTGGGTCAGCCAGTGCACTTTGCAGCAGCCGTCAGCCTTGGCCGTGGCGTAGACGTGTTCGATCAGCAGGCGGCCGACGCCGGTGCCACGGGTGTGCTCAGCCACCAGCAAATCCTGCAAGTAGCAGGAGTTTTCGATGCTCCAGTTCGAGCGATGATAGATGTAATGCACCATGCCCACCGCTTTGCCGTCGGCCCAGGCCAATGCCGCGTGGGTCGGCTCGCTCGGGTCGAGAAAACGCTGCCAGGTGCTGTCGGTCACGGCGTCCGGCAGTTCGCCCTTGTAGAAACCCAGGTAAGCCTGCCACAGCGGCAGCCATGCGGCGCGGTCGGCGGCGCTGACCTGGCGAATGTCGATCTGACTCATGGTGATTTCCTTAGCGCATCAATTGGGCGAGGGTTTGGTCGTTGATTTCGGGGCTGGCGGCCAGGCCTGCGCGCACGCCGGCAATGTCTGCGGCGCTGCGGTTCTGGCTGAGCTTGCGCTTGCCTTCGAGACGGTCGATGGGAATGGCGAAACCGACGATGGCCTTGAGCATGCCGTCGATGTAATCGGCGGGCGCATCGGCGACTGACCACGGTTGCGCGCGGCCGGCCTCGTGGCGGTCGGTAAGGGTGCTGACGATGTCGAGCAAGCGCCCGCCATCGCTGAAGGTTTCGGCGTGGCCGTAGGCGTGCACGGCGATGTAGTTCCAGGTCGGCACGACTTTGCCGTGTTCGGCTTTGCTCGGGTAGAAACCCGGGCTGACGTAGGCATCGGCGCCGGCGAAGATCAGCATGGCCTCGGCGCCGTCGCGCAGGTCTTTCCACTGCGGGTTGGCGCGGGCCAGGTGCCCGTACAGCGTGCCGTACTCGCCTTGCTCGCAATGCAGCAGCACCGGCACATGGCTGGCTTGCAGGCCGTTTTCGCCGTGGGTGACCAGAATGGCGAGACGGGTGGCGAGGATCAGTTCGTGCAGTTGGGACAGTTCTTCGATGGCGAAGGCGCGCGGCGTGTACATGGACAGATTTTCCTTGGCGAATGCCTGCATCCTAGGCAGGCTATTGGTCTGTTGTAAGAGCCATTGATGAGTAATTTCATAGGTCCATTGCCATGCTTGAGCAAACTCCTCTTTCGATGCCATTCAATCCGGCCGGAATCGAGCTTGATCGCCGTCAGGGCTTGAGTCGTCAGCTCTATCAGGCTTTGCGCCTGCGCGTGCTGGATGGACGTCTGGCCAGCGGCACGCGATTACCGGCCAGTCGCGATCTGGCGAAGGCATTGGCCATCTCTCGCAACAGCGTGGTGCGCGCCTACGATCAGCTGTATGCCGAGGGGTTCATCGAAGGGCGAGTAGGGGACGGCACTTACGTTGCGCAATTACCCCAAGCGCCGAGCTCGTCGAAAAAACTATCCACAAAAGTATCCACAGGGTTTTCAACAGGCTTATCCACAGCCTTATCCACAAAATGGCTGGATTTACCTGTTGTTTCATCCAGTAAAGTTATCCACAGCGATACATTTGCGCGCATCGAAAAGAACCATTTGGCCCTGCCGCCGAGTGGTCCGCCGCGTGCTTTTCGGGTCGGTGTACCAGCCTTTGACTTGTTTCCTTTTGAGGTCTGGGCCAAGCTCAACGCGGCTTTCTGGCGTAAACCGGATTTACAGCAACTGTGTTACGGCGATCCGGCTGGCGATGCGCGATTGCGCGGCATGATCGCGGCCTATTTGCGCAGTTCGCGCGGCATGCAGTGTTCTGCTGAGCAAATTCTGATCACCAGTGGTGCGCAGCAGGGCATTAGCCTTTGTGCACAGCTGCTGGTGGAGCAGGGCGATGCGGTCGGAATCGAAAATCCGGGGTACCGGGCCGCCGGTCACGCCTTCGCGGTAGCGGGCGGTCGGTTGCACGGTGTACCGGTGGATGAAGAGGGCATCGATTGTCGTGCATTGGCTGAAGTTGCCGATTGCCGGCTGGCCTATGTCACCCCGTCTCACCAGTACCCCACCGGGGTTGTGATGAGCCTGGCGCGCAGGCTGGAGCTGCTCGCTTGGGCTGAGCGCAGCCAGGGCTGGATCATCGAAGACGACTACGACGGCGAGTATCGTTACAGTGGCGCACCACTGGCCCCGCTGGCGGCGCTGGATCGTCAGGGCCGTGTGATTTACGTCGGGACATTCGGCAAGGTGGCATTTCCGGCATTGCGTCTGGGGTATCTGGTGCTGCCGGTCGGGCTGGTCGAAGCTTTCGCCAGGCGGCGAGCGGTGGATGTGCGCCATTCCGAAGTGAGCACTCAAGCGGTGATGGCCGAGTTCATGGCCGCTGGGCACTTTCAACGGCACATCCGGCGCATGCGTCGTGCTGCCCTGAGCCGGCGCAACTGCTTGCTGGCGCATTGGCCGGGAAATATCGAAGGCGTTGGCAGCTTGCCGGCGGTAGCCGCAGGCTTGCACCTGACGGTACCGGTGGCGAGCGTTGCCCGCGAACGCGAGCTGATCGCCCTGGCCGAACAGGTGGGTGTCGAGGTCAATGGCCTGAGTAGCTATTGGTTACCCGACTCACCTCGGCCGGCGCAGCAGTGCGCCGGGTTGGTAATGGGTTTCGCCGCGGTGCCAGAGGCGCAAATTGAGGCGGCTCTGGCACGCTTGCGCAGTGTCTGGTGTGAGTGAATGCGTCGGCGTTTTTACGCTACTGCGGGGCCTGCATGTTGCGGATGGAGAAACAGATCCCGTACTGCTGGAGTGACGATCCGGCGCAGCAGATTATCCACCGCATCGAAGTGCTCCAGCTCCTGGCGTGATTTGCTCGGCAGATTTTGCAGATAACTGTCGGCAAACTTCAGGTGCGCAGCAGTGAATTGCTCATCCGGATCAGCCAGTTTGTCGTAATGGAAGTGTGCGACCCAAAGAGTTTTGTTCTGGCGGCTGATATCGAGGATCCGATATTCCTGAAAAAAATCTTGGCGTTGCTTAGTGCGAATGCGGCCACGTTCGTCTTTGACGATCTGCACCAGATTGTGCTCGTGTAACCACTGCAGATAGCTTTCTCGCGGCTTGCGGCCGGTAAGCATACTGCCGTAGATATTGACGCCTTCACGGCGCAAACGCGTTGCGGCCGTGCGCAGTTCAGCACCCAGGTTGGCAATCGGAAAATCGGCACTTCTGCGCGCAAATATTTCATCGACACTCACCGCCGCCTGATTGAAGCGAGTGGCCTGTTGATCGAACAGATCCTTCATGTCGGCCGGAATTCTTGAAGGTCGTTGCGCATCGATGCGCAGACGTTTGATGACCGCTTCAAGCCCGGCGCTCATCAACATGGCGTTGTCAACCAGCGCTTCGTCACCCAGAGCAGCCACAGGCAATACGCGCCTGGCCGCAGCGCGCACGACGGGCATTTGCTCGACCACCGGCGGTGGTTCGGGAGCAGCCCTGCGAGGTTCGATGACCTGTGGCCGTGCCCGGTTTACCCGACCGACCGCGCGCGAAGACGAGGGGACCGGTTCGAGTCTGGCCATCGCCGCAAGCGGGATTTCTTCCGGCTCCGGCAATGCCTTGAGCAGGCGTTCCCGGGCCAATTCATGAAATTCGTTCACTAACTGCTGAACCCGCAGGAAGCGTTCGGTTTGCAGTTGCGCGGCGGAGCTGTCGAACACGTCTTGCAGGCGCCGTTTGGCATCGGCCAGACGGTCGACCAGCGCACTGAGCCTCACGACTGCAATGGCTTGCGTCTCGGCGGGTTGTGCCCTGTTGCGTCGTTCGACCAAAGCATGTCCGGCTTCGGCTGCTCCCTCGAAAATCGGCACAATCAACTGCCGCAGCGGATCCAGCGTGCTTTCCGGTGCCTCGCGCAATGACAGTTCGATGGACATGCCGATTTCATTGGCATGTAAGTCTCGACGGGAGAACGTCGGCAGCAGTCGCTTCAGGTCGCCGGCGACTTTTTGGGTCTCGCCCGAATGATGATTCAACCGGTCCAGCGAGGCGTGCAGGCGTCCGAGACGCTCGACCATCTCGTCGCTCACGGCGATGGCTTTGCGACCTGCCTCCATCTGGGTCTGGCGTGAACGGGTTTGCGCCGGTTCTGCCGTGCTGAGCTGTGGCGCGACGATTTTCGCGTATTCGCGCAGTCTCATGCGCAGCCAGCCGCTGAGGAAGCGATGTTGTTCGACGGTCATGCGCATCAGTTGCGACTGATAAAATACCCCGGCGCCGCCGGCTTCGCGCCACTGCTCCAGCGTTGCCAGCGCCTGCGTGTAGGACGTGGCGAGCTCATCGGACTTGGTGATGTAGGTGGTGATCTCGTCCTCGGACATCGGTGTTTGGTCGTCGCCCTCTGGCAGAGGTTTCAAGGCTTCTTCCAGGTTGGCCTTGCGGCCGGCTTCCTGTTTGATGAAACGGTGCAGTTCCTTCCAGGTTTCTTCTTTGGTTTTGGCCTTTTTGCGGCGCAGCGCTTCAATCCGCCCGGTCGGCCCACCGCCGCGCAAGCGCAGCCTGAGTTCCCAGTGCCAGCGAGCAGCTTTCGTATCGAAACGGATGCTCAGACCCGGGTGAGCAGGGTCGCCTGGATCAAGGACGAATACGGGTTCGTCGGCTTGTGCGCTGACTTGAAACCAGCGCTCACCTACCTGAGCATAAAGCTTGCCGTTGGACGCGTAGAGATGGTCGGCGTTGGGGGTTGCTCCTTCGGACAAGGAGGGCTTGTCTACTTTCATGTGGTCGATGGTTGTTAAAAAAGCGCTTTGTGAGTCGATGCGCGTCAGTGCTACCGGCGCCAACAGAGAAAGATGCGCGTCGGGCAGTGGCGTGGTGATGGGCGTGGCGTCATGCGTAATCGTCGGCTCTTTGCGCAGCAGCGGAGCAGGTTGGGGCATTTCGGCGCTCGACGCGTGATTGAGCGCAGCATTTTCCCCCAGCGGGCTGGAAAGCCGGAGCCGGCGGACGGCGATTCGTTGGCCCAATAGAATGCCCAGCGTCAGCAGAACATCGCCGATCGACGACCATTCAGCGGCTGTATCACTGCGCTCGTTGGCATCCAGTGCCTGCTGGATCTGAGCAATGGTTTGCCAGACCCAGACAGCAGTGCCAGCCGGGCCGCTGAGAAAGTTTGCCGCAACGCCGAAAATTGCCCAGCCGCTGTCGGCAAGAATCGCCCAGCGGCGTTCGGCATTGGAGGTCGATTGGCGATCGGCAAGATCAGCCAGCGCCTGGCTGTGGCTGGTGAACAGGGTCGTGTAAATGTCCTTGCTCATCGGCGTGTCCGCGAGGCTCACGGCGGCCGTCAGGTCGAGGTGGATGAAGGGTTCGAAAGCCAGTTCGGTAAGGGTCCATGGCGATGGTAGTCCGGTTGAAAAAACGTATTGGGCGTAGTCGAAACTCAAAGCCCGGGTGGGCAGCCAGGCCAATATCGAATCACGCAGTTCGCCGGGCTGGTAAAGCGCATACAGCATGTTCTGTGCAGAAGGGAATTGCCGTAATGGCTGATCCAACAGTGGCCGATAAAGCAGGCAGGGCCCGTCTGTGCCCGCTGCGGGGCTGATGAGGTACATATTCGCAACAGTGTCGGGTGTGCTGCTCAGACGAAAGCGAGGCATGAATGCCAGAGGGCGGATCTGCACTGGCCAGTCAGCGACGTCGGTGTCGTCGGCAATCGATTTAATCAACTGGCGAACCTGACGATACCCCTGTTCGTCGACGTCGCCCTGGCGCTTGAGTTTGCATTCCAGTGCCAATAATGGCAGCAGCAGTGGCAACTGCTGGCAGTAGCGGTCCTTGTAAAACCGTGCCTGTTGGGCATCGTCGATCAGGTTTTTCTTGAGCAGTTTCGGATAGTTTTCGCCTATGTTGACTTCGCCTGCCAGACGCAATAGCAAATCCAGGGTCAGCCAGTCGGGTGTAGACGTTGCATCAGCGTAGGCAACCTTGGCGAGGTAGGGTCGGGTGTTATACAGGGCGAATTCACCAAGGGTCTGCACGCGAGTGCTGAAGGGATCGGGCAAGGTCAATCCGCCGGCTTCGAAACTGTGGGTAATGGTGATCCTCACTTGATCCGGAAGCAGTTGCGTAGTTTCTTTGGCAGGCTTGGCGGCAACGATGGCGTCTTGCATTTGCTGTTGGGCATAGTCGGCGATAAGTGCAATCTCGTTGACGTCGAATGAATCGCTGTCGGCGTCTCTCAATCTGCCCAATTCCGTCAGGTAGCCGCTGTAGGTCTGGATATCGTCCAGTGAACCGGTGATCAGCCAGTCGGGGATGGCTTTGTCCAGAAGTGCAACGTGCACTTCGTTGGCTTTCCTTTCACGGTCACTGTGCTCTTGAGGCGAAATGAACCTGACCAGCGGTGAGCGGGTCATCGGATCCAGCGCGTCGATCGAATCGATCTGGCAGCTCACCAATGCCCGGACCATGGCGTCGAAGATATTGCCGTCGGGTTCATACAGTCGCCATTTCAAGGTCTGGCCGCTCAGCTCCATATCGATTCGCTCAGGCAGTGTCGCACCCAACTCCGCCAGGGAACTGAAAGATTCAAAGCCTTCATCGATGGTGTACATCGTGACCAATTCCCGGCTGTCCAGCTTCGCCGTCAACACCAGCGCGCCGGCGACCATCAGATGTCGGGTCTGATTGGCTTCCGCCAGTTCGAAAGCAAGGTCGAGATCGATCAGGCTGGCGCGCACATCCGACAAGCCTGCGTGCGTTGTTGCGCGCGAAGCCTTGTCCGGAAACGCCGAGACATGACGTGCCAGGCTGCATTCGTTGGTATCCCAGCCTTTGATCGACTGCACATCAAGCGTTTCTTTCAGGGTGTCAGCCAACTGTTGCCAGCGTGGTATTTCTTTTTCGGTAGCGTTCCAGTAATCCAGTTGGCTTTGGGCGAAAGCGAGAAACAATGCGGGTGCGTTTTCGTTGAGCATTGTGCTGATCGCGTCCATACCGACCGGTAAATGAACCGGGTCTTCCATGTCGGGCGCCACCGTTAGAAAGTGTTCACCTTCTATGTAGTTGGCGGTTTCGCCAGTAAATGCCAAGCGCGCCAGTGCGTGGGGCAGGGATTCGAATCGACTGCTGTGACTGAGCAGTTTTTGCCCATGCTGGTGCCAGACAGGCGTCATCAACATGATGTCATCCGGATCGACCTGCAATTGCGCAAAGGTGGTCTTCAGGGCTTTGCGCAGCATCTCTACAGCAGCCTCTTGCAAGGTCGGTCCGCCGCTGGTCTTTTCCACCAGTCGGCTTTTTTTGAGCAGAGGCGGGGCGATGATCGTTCGGGTAGTTTCACTCATGGGGCAGGTACCGGTTGAGAGGTGGACGGTGCGGCAATTGCCGCCTGCAACCGACAGTAACGGGGCGCCCAACGGGCTTGGTGGTAGATATGTATAGGATGAAAAAAAGCCCGCATGAGGCGGGCTTGTGATTCAGGTGAAAGATCAGGAAAAAAATAATGCCGATGCCAGTGTGGGGCTGATGACGCTGCGATGGATGGTGATCAGTTCCTGATTGCTGCGGCCTTCGCGCTCGACATAGGCACCGCCCAGACGTCGCTGTTCGACGGTTTTCAAATGCGCGGCGGTGAATGAAGTTAAGGGGTCGTCAAGGTTGGCGTAGTGAAAGTGGGCGTACCACAGGACTTTACCGCTCTGCTTGTCGAGAATCGGGTATTCCAGCAGATAGTCTTTGCGTGGGCCTTTGAGCCGGCGGCGTTCGGTGGATCGAGTAATCGTCACTTCTTGCTTGCTGTACAACCATTCGACTCGCGCCGCAGTCGGGGGCTGCTGTTTGGTGATTTCGATCCGAGCCGTTCGACCTCTGGCATAAAGTGCCGTGGCTTCTCTTTCGAGTTGCTGACGCACTTCGGTAGCGGAAGCGGTTTTGCTTTCGACGTGATTGCCAGAGGTGAGTGCTTTGTCGATCTTGTCCATGGCATCGCGCAGACGCGTGGCGTGCAGGTAATAGATCTCCTCGATCTCCGTGGGGTTGCGTTGCGCCCGCGCTATGTGTGACTGGGTGCGCTGCCTGAAGGCTGGCAGTTCGTCGAGCAATTCCCTGGCGCTCTGCAGGCTCTTCGAAAGCCCAGGGCCTGGCTTTGGCAATCCGACCGGTTTGGCAGGAACTCTCTCGACCCAGTTGCCTGGGGTTTTTTCGTGAAAGGTGGCAATCACTTTACCGGTCAATGGCGCTACCACATCGACAAGATCGCCGTCCTGCCCACTGCGCCTTGGTTGACCGACCAGTGTGCCTTTGTAACGGGTCTTGATGATTTTACGCGCCGGCGGCAATGACGATTTCGATGGCCCGGCGACGGGCTCGACCAGGCGTTGCTCGCGTAACAGGTTGGACAGGTGCTGTACGGCATCCTGATGGAATGCGCCGACGTGGCGTTTAACCTGCTCAAGGCGTTCGCTGACCAGATACTGTGGATACTCACTGACAAGATCGCCAAACCTCTGGTCGATGACGTCGAACTGTTCCACCAGATTGTTCATCGCTTCCACGCGCTCGACGAGCTGGTTGAAACCTTCTTCCGCCCTCAAGTCGAGCACGCTCTGAATGTTCAGAGAGGCGTCCTCGACGAGATTCTCCAGAGCGGCACGCGCACCCTCGCGAGACGCTCCCGCTTCGGCCGACAGACACAGTTCCTGACCCAAAGTTATTTGCAACAGCTTCAAGTCTTCCAGCGAGAACTTTGGCAGTTTGGCTTTGTATTGGCGGATGACGGCGACAGCTTCTTTGCCAAGCATGTTCAACTCGGTGAAACGGCTGTGGGCAAATTCGATTTTGTCGATGATGCCCTTTGTCAGGTCAGACATTTTTTCGAACGGTTCGGAGCGCTCTGCGGCAGCTTCGCTGGCGTTCTCGTCAAGTAGCACGAGCGTCTGTGCAAGGCTGTCGCGAAATGCCGTGTAGGTCTCGTCGATCCAGCTCTGCATGAGGAATAACTGCAAGGAAAGCCGTTCGAGCATTGCACTGCGATAGTTGGGTACCGCTTCGAGAAGGTTCAGCGCTTTCAGGCAGTCGATGTGGCTGCTGTAGTCATTCATTTGGGCGTCGAGCGTATCGAGAAATGCCTGGCGGGTGCTTTCAGCATTTTCCGGGGTGGCCACCAGCATGGCACTCCGGACTTTGGACAACTCACTGCTCTTGCCGGGAAGGCTGGCATCTAATACAGCCATATCACTTTTTTTCTGTCTTAACTGTTCGGCATTCTTTTTCAGTAACTGTTTACGTCGACTTTTGAGGCCGCCGGCGCGCAGGCGCAGGCGTAAATCGACAAACCATTGCCCACGCGCATTGGCGAGCAACAGCGGACCGGTGCGCATGGGTTGCTGGCGCGTGTCGATGATCTGCACATCTTCATTGTCATTGAGACCGACTTCGAACCAGCGTTCGCCGACCTCGGCGTACCACTTTTGCCCGGCGCTGCGAAGATGGCGGTACGCGCCTTCGGTCGCGGCTGTTGCCAGCGGTTCCGGTCGGCTCACCTTCAGACTGTCGAGTATCGTGCCCAGTCTCGAAGACGATTGTTCCAGGGCTCCGAGCACGTGCAGCGACAGCTCGTGATTGCCCGGCAGTTCAGTGCCACTGATGTCCGCAAGACGATTGAAGCGAATGCTCGCGGGCGCTGCGGGTTTGCTGGCTGGAGGGGTTTTCTCGGGGAGAACGCCGGATCGCGCTCGCTGCGGTTGCTTGCGTGTCGCGGCTCGATGCGCGAGCGCCATGCCCAGCGACAGGAGGATGTCGGTCAGCGCGGTCCAGGGCACGGGTTGCTGCTGGTTTTGTGCATCGGTGACCTCTTGCAGGTCGTCCATTATTTGCCAGATCCACGCCGCAGTACCGACGCTACGCCCCAGAAACGGCAGCGCCGCATTGAACAGTGCCCAGCCACCGCGCTTGAGTGTGGCCCAGCGGGCTTCGACATTCGACACCGACACGCGATCGGCCAAAGTGATCAGTGCCTCGGTGTTGGTTTTGAACAGGCTTGCCAATACTTCCGGCTCGATCACCTGGCCAGACATAGTCACGTTTGCACGGTCATCTGTCGCCGAGCCTGGGTCGATCAACAGTTGCGGAATGGTCCACGCCGAAGGCAGGGTTCCGGGAAAAACGTATTGCGAATAATCGAAGCGTACCTTGTCCGGCAACCAGGCCAGTACCGACTGGCGCAGTGGGTTCGAATGCTTGATCGCGTACAGCAGATTTGCCCTTGACGGGTATTGCAGCAGCGGCACATCGAACAACGGACGATAGAGCAGGCAAGGGCCCTTGTCCGCATCGCGTGGGCCGATCACGAACATGTTGACCACTTCGTCTGCGCTATCGCTGGCCTTATCACTTTTGACGAATGCCAGGGGGCGCACGACGATATCCTCGCCATCGACGCGTCTGTCCGTCGGTTCCACGGCCAGCGCCGCCACGACGTAGCGATAACCTTGCTCATCAATGCCTGCTTCGCCACGGATCTTGTGTTGCAGCGCCAGCAACGATAACTCAACGGGCAATTGCCGGCTGTAGACCTGCTGCAGACGTGCAGCCTGGGTTTTATCTTCGACCAGGCGTTGCTTGAGCAACTGCGGATAGGTCTTGCCGATATCGACCGACGTGACCAGGTTTTCCAGGTACGCGGCGGTCATCCATTTCGGCACCGGTGTCTTACTGTTGCGGTAGCGTACCGACAGGTCGCCCAGTGGCAAGCCGGCCAGATTCTGCAGCGCCAGATCGACCAGGGACAAGGTCAGGGTCTGCGGCTGTTCCGGTGCGACAAATGTGCCCCAGACCACAACGCTGGTATCGATTATTTCCACTTCTTGCAGCTTGAAGTTCTGGGTCGGTGTCCGGTCGATCGCCTTTTTCAGCTTGTCGAGGGTAAAAGCCTGGATATCGGGGATTTCGCTCTGAAAACTCTTGCCCGAATTCTGTTGCTGCACGGCGACCAGATCCAGCAGGTGCCGGCTATAGCGGGTCTGGTCTGCGGGTGAGGCATTGTCCAGCCAGGACGGCAGGGCGTGTGCGGTGTGGGTGAAGCGGCGGGACAGGTTTGACTCGGCGGCCGGGCTGGCGCCGCTGCCCAGATGCGCGAGAGCAATCGAGTCATTACGGCGTTTGAAAAAGTCGACTTCACCGATCGCCTGGGCTTCCAGCGCAATCAGCGCGCAGGCTTGCTGATCGAAAAAATTGCCTGTTGGCTCGAATAGCCGCCATTGCACTTGAAGCGCATCGGCGCCGGGCTGCAGAGGCCACTGCAAGGACTTTTCCAGGTCGGTGAAGCTGTCGAAGCACTGGAATCCCTGAGGAACCGAATGCGTGAGGATGATGGTCCGTTCGCCTTTGCTGCCGAGCAGAACAGCCGTGTCGAGGACATTGAGATGGCTACGGTCGGTGGTATCGCCCAGATCAAGGTCGATCAGACAGGTGCGAGTCTGATAGGTGTCCTCGAGCGCTCGTTCGGTTTTGTCCGGGTTCTTGAAAACGCCTAGCGCCATTGCCCGTTGATCGGCATCCCAACCGTTGTCGGCGCTGACGTTCCAGACCTGCTGCAAGGTCTCTGAAAGTTGGTGCCAGCGCGGTACGGAAGGGCTGATGGTTTCGTTCCAGTAATCGATCTGCTGTTCTTCCAGCGCCGTGAGCAGCAGCGGGGCGAGTTCGTTGAGCAAGGCGCCAACCGCTTCGATGTCTACGGGTAACTGGACACAAGGCATGACGTCCGGTTGTTCGGTAAGAAAATGTTCGCCGTCGATGAGCGTGATCGCGGTGCCAGACAGGGCCAGCCGTACCAGTGCATCGGTGAGCGACTCGAAATGGTAGGGCCCCGCGACGATTTGCCGGCCATCGGAGCGCCAGGTCGGCGTGGCAACAATGGCCAAGGTCGGATCGATGACCTGTTGCGGGTATGACTTTACCAGGGCAGGAAGCAAGGCGTTCGCCGCCACTTCACTGAGCGACGGGCCACTCACCAGTTGGCTGAGTACATCGATGGCGCTGGGCGCCGGTTTTTCTGACATGACCATATCCTTGGCTGACGTTTGCGGCCGCTGCGATGCGCAGCGCCGGACGACAGCACGTTAGATCAGTGGCCGTGGCGGCAGGTGGTACATAGTTATCGCAGGCAAAAAAAGACCCGCGGGCGCGCGGGTCCGTTTTTTACCTGATGGCTCAAGTCCCTGATTTGATTTTGGTCCAGGCCCGCGTGCGTGCCCGCTCGGCATCACGAGGCAACGGTTGCAGGGTGTACAGCGTGCTCATCGCCGCATCCGTCGGGTACAGGTTGGGATTGTTGCGGATCGCCGGATCGACCCGTTCGGTGGCGTCCTTGTTCGGGTTTGGATAACCGACAAAGTCGCTGACCGGTGCGATCACCGCTGGCTGCAGGAGGTAATTGATGAAGGTGTAGGCGTCCTCGGTGTTCTTCGCACCCTTGGGTATCGCGAGCATGTCGAACCAGATCGGTGCGCCTTCCTTGGGCAGGCGCATATCGACCACCACACCGTTTTTGGCTTCCTTGGCGCGGTTGGCGGCTTGCGAGAAGCTGCCGGAATAGCCGACCGCCACGCAGATGTCGCCGTTGGCGATATCGGCCATGTACTTGGACGAATGGAAGTAGGTCACGTACGGACGGATCTTCATCAGCAGCGCTTCGGCCTTGGCGTAATCCGCCGGGTTCTTGCTGTTCGGATCGAGACCCAGGTGTTGCAGGGCCAGCGGCAGGATCTCCGACGGCGAATCGAGCAGGGCGACGCCGCACTGTTTGAGCTTGCTGATGTTCTCTTCCTTGAAGATCAGATCCCAGCTGTCCACCGGCGCATTGTCGCCCAGCGCAGCTTTTACCTTGGCTGGGTTGAAGCCAATCAGGATGGTGCCGTACATGTACGGCACGGCGAATTTGTTGCCCGGATCGTTGGCTTCGATCAGCTTCATCAGTTTCGGATCGAGGTGGCTCCAGTTCGGCAGCTTGCTGCGATCCAGCGGCTGGAATACCCCGGCTTCGATCTGCTTGGCGAGGAACACGTTGGACGGCACTACCACGTCGTATCCGGAATTGCCGGTGAGCAGCTTGGCTTCCAGTGCTTCGTTGGTGTCGAAGATGTCGTAGACCAGTTTGGTCTGGGTGTTCTGTGCCTTGAAGTCTTCAAGGGCCTTGGGCGTGATGTAGTCGAACCAGTTGTAGACGCGCAACGTGCGTTCTTCAGCGTGGACGACCCCGCTCAGCAGCGCGGCGCACAAGGCCGGCACGATGACCTGCTTGAGGGTTTTCATTGTTCGAAACCTTCCAGCACGTTCACCGCGTTGATGCCGATTTCTTCGACGGCATAGCCACCTTCCATGACGAACAGCGTCGGCTTGCCGAGGGCGGCAATACGCTTGCCCATCGCCAGGTAGTCCGGGCTGTCGAGCTTGAACTGCGAGATGGGATCGTCCTTGAACGTATCGACACCCAGCGACACGACAATGATGTCGGCAGCGTAACGGTCGATCTCGGCGCAAGCCTGTTCGAGTGCCGCGCTCCAGGCAGCCCAGCCGGAGCCGGCCGGCAATGGGTAGTTGAAGTTGAAACCTTCACCGGCGCCTTCTCCGCGTTCGTCGTCATAGCCGAGGAAGAACGGGAATTCCGCTTCCGGGTGGCCGTGGATCGAGGTGAACAGAACATCGCTGCGTTCATAGAAAATCGATTGCGTGCCGTTACCGTGGTGATAGTCGACGTCGAGGATTGCGACTTTCTTGTGGCCCTGATCGAGGAATGCCTGAGCGGCGATGGCGGCGTTGTTGAGGTAGCAATAACCGCCCATCAAATCGCTGGCGGCGTGGTGTCCCGGTGGACGGCACAGGGCGAAGGCACTGCGCGCGCCAGCCTGGATCTGCGCTTGCGCGGTCAGGGCAACTTGCGCTGCGCTGTACGCCGCTTGCCAGGTGCCGGCGGTGATCGGTGCGCCGCCGTCGAAACTGTAATAGCCGAGTTGGCCATGCAGGCTGGTCGGTTTGATTGCGCGCAGGGTGCGTGCCGGCCAGGTGTAGGGCAGCAGATCACCGTCGGTATTGAATTCGGTCCAGCGATCCCAGGCACCTTTGAAGAAGTCGAGGTAGTCGCGGCTGTGAATGCGCGCGATGGGTTCGAGACCGAAATCCTTCGGCGCCTCGACCGGGCCGAGGTTCTGGTTTTGCACCCGTTGCAGTACGTGGTCGGCGCGCGACGGCATTTCGAAGCACGGTTTGAGCTGGCCATCGATGAGTTCGCAGCGGCCATGGTGCAGGTGGTGATCGTCTGAGTAGATCGTCAGCATTTGTTGTTCTCCGCAGGGCTGATTCGGTTGCCCCCAGTGTTGCGGCGCGAGGCGAATCGGAGAACGGCAGGAAAGGCCAAAAGGGGATCGATATGGCCAAAAATCCTGACCGAAATTCGCCCCCTGAGGATCAAAGGATCGCAGTCTTCGGCAGCTCCTGCACCGATCCCTGTAGGAGCTGCCGAAGGCTGCGATCTTTTGACTTTCAAGCCCTGAACTGGCTGGGGGCGACACCGCTCCAGCGCACGAAGGCGTGGCGAAAACTCGCGGTCTCGCTGAAGCCAAGGGTTTCGGCGATACGGTAAATCGGCAGTTGATCCTCACACAGCATCTGCTTGGCCCGTTCAAAGCGCAGTTCATCGAGCAGTTCCTGGTAACTGCTGCCCATGTCCTTCAGATGCCGGCGCAGGGTGCGCGGCGAACAGTTCATTTGCTGCGCCAGACCTTCCAGACCCGGCGCGGGGTTCAACTGGGCACAGAGCAACTGACGGATGCGTCCGAGCCAGGCCTGACGCCCGGTAAACTCCAGGTTTTGCTTGCGACAGCGCTCGGCCATCGCCTGGTGGGTGATGGCATCGGCCAATGGCAACGGCTGATCGAGCCAGCGCCGGTCGAAGGCAAAGGCGTTGTCCTTGGCGGCGAAGTGCAGCGGGCTGTCGAAGTGTTCGGCGTAGCTGTGGCGGTAATCCGGTGCAGCGTGTTCGAATCGTGTAGCGAGCAGCGGCAGAGGATGGCCGAGCAAGTCGTCACAGATCAGTTTCAGCGAAACCAGGCAGAACTCGGCATTGAATACCGCCATGGCAGGACTTTCGCGGTAGTCGGCTGCCACGAACCAGACGCGCTGGCCGTCGTCTTCCAGGCTCAGTTCGAAAAGTGTTCCCAGCAGCGCCGGATATTTGATTGCCAGGCGCAATGCGTCACCGAAGGTGGCACAGGTCAGCAGTGCGTAACCGAGAATGCCGTAACAGGAAACGTGCATCCGACGACCCAATTCAAGGCCGATGTCGTGTTTGAGAGCGACCGCGTTGGCGCAGACCTGCATCTCCTGATTGGTGGTGATGCGCGTATCGGCCCGGTGCAAATCTGCCGCACTGATGCCGCTGCCGGCCAGTAGCGCGTCGCTCGACAAGCCTTCGGCCTTGAAGGTGTTGAGTATCAGAGAAACGGCGTTGAGGGTGGTGAGGTGGGAGTGCAGCATGGTCGCCTCCGTTCGGGTTCGCAGGAATCGAGCAAGTAGCGTGCCGCGCGAGACGCCCGCGCGTTGGCGGGCGTTCGCATGGTTCGTCCGGGCGACTCAATCGCTGTTGAAAAACAACGTTTGCGCCTGATCCAGGCCGATCATGCTGCGATAGTAGGCCAGCCGCTGTGTGCCACTCAGTCCGCGGATGCTATTGGACTCCTGCCCCTGTTGCTGCTCCAGCGGGGTTTTGAGGCGTGCATAAAGGAACGACTTGTTCGGCACCCACGAAGTCGAATAAAGGAAGTGCGCATACCAGAGCACTTTGCGTGTGGTCCGGTCGGTGACGGTGTATTCGTCCAGATAGAGTGCCTTGGCACCTTTGAGGCGTCGCCGGGTGACGGTTTTGGCGATATTGATTGCGTTGTTTTTCTGTAGTCGCGAAACCGCCATCAGCGTGGGTGGTTGCTCTTTGGTCATTTTCAGCAGGGCTGTGCTGGCCTTCAGGTAGAGATCGTCGACGGCATCGCTGAGCTTTTTGTTGATGACTGCGGCCGAGCGCAGGTTGCTCTCGGTGGCATTTTTGTCTGTCAGTGCCTGTTCGATGGCACTACTGATGTGTTCCAGTTGCAGGGCCTGTTGATGAAACAGAAACTCGACGCCGACTGGCGAGCGCCCCGGCTGTTTGATGAGTTCATCCATGCGGGTAGTAAACGCTGCCAGCGTATCGAGCAAGGTCTGTCCTTTGTTCAGGCTGGTTTCAAGTGCGGGGGTCGGGATCTTGGGTGACGTATTGCTTACACGTTCAACCCAGACTCCGGGTGTCTTCTGATGGAACGTGGCAATCACCTTGTTGGTAAGAGGTGACTTGATGTCGACCAGATCGGTTCCCAGTCCCTGTCCAGTCAGGCGTGGCTCACCGATCAGCATGCCGTTGTAGCGTGTATGGATGAACTTCTTCTTTGGCCGCGGCGGTTGTGGAGGTGGCACTGGCTGGCTTCTCAAGGTATCCCGTTCTTCAAGTACCAGTACCAGATTGCGTTTTGCGTTGCGGTTGAGCTGATCGAGTTGTCCGCGTAACCGCGCAAAGGGCTCTTCAAGCACCTGTTCGGCGTAGGTGGTGTTGAAGTCCCCAAGACGTTCATCGAGCACGTTGAACTGCTCGATCAGGTCGTTGAGGCTATCAATGCGCTCGTCGAGCCGGGCGACGCTGCGCTCCTCCAGTGTGTCGCGCAATGCCTGCACGGCAATGTCGGCGGTGTCGACAATCTGGTCAAGGATGCGCCAGGCTTCGGCGGCCGTTGCCACTGAGTGTTCGGCCAGGCAAGTGTTGCGCGCCAGCGTCACCTGCAACGCCTTGAGGTCGTCGATCGAATACGCCGGAAGTGTTCTGCGGGTGTGTTGAATCAGGTGCAACCCATCCCTTTTGAACGTTTTCAGCTCTTGCATTCGCGCTTGAATATTCTCAAGTAGGGTAATCATGTCCTGATTGAGCGTGATCATCTGTCGCGCCTCGGCAATTTGTCGATCCTCCCGGGCTTCGGCCTGCCGTTCGAGATGATTCAGTACGCTGCGCAATTTTGGCGTGAAGACGGTCAATGCTTCACGAATGCCGGCATGCGTGAGTTCAAGTTGAGCCTTGAGGTAGCTGAGGGATTTCTGCTGATAGTCGGCCGTTGGCGAAAACACATGCAATGCCTTGAGATCGCTCAAGGCTTCTCCATAGGCGGCTCGTTGTGTTTCCAGCGTCTTAAGGAATTGTTCTCGGTGAGTCGCAACCGTTTCGGTGGTGGCCGTGCTCATCGCCTGATGGGCTTTTTCAAGTTCTTGCTGCGCAGTCGCTTTGCGGTTTTCGAATGCCTCCAGCCGGGTGCGCAGTTTGCCCGCCTCCACTTTACCTTCGGCTTCAGCCGCACGCGTCATGCTGGTTGAGCCGCCGCCGCGCAAGCGCAATCGGGTATCGACGAACCATTCTCCACGTAGATTGCTGAACAGCGCAGGACCGGAGCGCGTCGCTGTTTGCGCATCGATGATGTTCACCGTGCCGTTCTCATCTACCGTGACTTCGTACCAGTCCTTGCCTACCGGCGCGTAGCATTTTTTACCCTGGCGATGGAGATGAAGATAGCGGCCTTTTTCCGTACTGGCAGCCCCCAGTCCTTCCGGGCGCTTGATCTTGAAGCGGTTCAGCACGAGGCTGAGGCTGGTCGGCGTTTGATTCACCGCTCCGCTGATGTTCAGCGATTGCTGCAAGTCTGTCACTTCGTGGGGAGCGCCGTTGTCGAGTTGCTTGAGGGTGCGTGCCGGTACTGAAGGCAGTGGATCTTTAGCCGGCTTTGAGGTGACTGATTCTTGACGGGATCGTGGGTTTTGCGGACTGCGGGCGGCAATATGCAGAGTGATCGCCATGGCCAGATTGAGCAGCGCATCGGTGAGCGCTGCCCATTGCTCGGGTTTGTCGCCTTGTTCATGTGCTTCTTGAAGTGCTTGCAGTTGATCCATGATCTGCCAGATCCACGTGGCGACGCCAGCGACGCGCCCAAGAAACGGTAGGACGCCGTTGAAAAGTATCCAGCCTGCACGCTTGAAACTGGCCCAGCGATTTTCGCTGTTGGATACCGACTGGCGGTCGGCAAGCTCAACCATTGCCTGCGCGTTGGCTTTGAACAACGCGGTGGGGAGATCGCCGGCGAGCTTTTTTGAACTCAGGCCGATCGGCCCGCTCATCATGATGAGTTTGCTGGAATCGATCAGAAACTCGGTGACCGACCAAGGTGACGGCAAGGTGCCGGGGAAAACATAGTTGGCATAGTCGCTGCGGGCGTTGTCCGGCAACCAGGCCAGCACCGAGTCGCGCAGGCTGGACGATTGCTGGATGGCGTAGAGCAAGTTGCTGGTTGACGGATATTGGCTCAGGGGCTGGTCGAGCATCGGGCGATACAACAGACATGGCCCGGCGGTCGGGTCTTCGGGACCGATCACGAACATGTTGGCGACTTCGTCCTCGGTGCCGTCAGTTCTGCGCTTGGGGATAAAGGCCAGCGCACGCATGACAATGGTCTGATCCTCGACTACACGATTTTTACTGTCGGTTTCCAGTACGGCCATGACATAGCGGTATCCACGCGCATCAATACCAGCCTCGCCGCGAATCTTGCATTGCAGGGCCAGCAAAGGTAGCTGGATGCGCAAGTGTCGGGCGAACAGAGTCTGTCGGGCAGCCACTGTCGACGTGCTGTCGAGCAATTGTTTTTTGATCAGCGCCGGGTAGGTTGTACCGATGTCCGCGCGGGTGACGAGATCTTCCAGATAATCCACGGTCAGCCATGAAGGCAACGTCTTGTCGCGCGTTGAGACAAGGGTTTTGTTGCCCAGAGGGGGAACCGCGATCAGATTCTGCAAGGCCAGCTCGACGACACTGAAGTTGTAGGTGTCGATCTTTCCCGGAACGGTAAACGTGCCCCAGATCACCGGGCTTTTCACCCGCAGTTGAAGCGACTCCAGCGCCGTTTCCAGTTCGGGTGCGGTGCGCAATTGTTCAGCGTGCTCAAGCAGGGTTTGGGCATGCAGGGTATTCAGTTGGCTCAACGCATATTCGCTGATCGGCAGGATGCCATCCAGATAGGATTTTCCAGCGTTCTGACTGTTTAACGCGGCCAGATCCTTCAGGTGGCGAGAGTAGTTGTTCAGGTCGGGCAGGGAAGCGTTACTCAGCCAGTCGGGCAGGGCGTCCCTGAACCAGTCCAGGCTCGGACTGTTATTTTTCGCAGACTCATGCACTTCAGGTGTCGATGTGGATATTGGTTTTTCGGCTTCAGTCGAAACGCTGTGAGAGAAGTCCAGCGAACCGATCACATCGATTTGAATGGAGACCAATGCACAGGCCTGATAGTCGAAAATACTGCCGAGGGGTTCAAGCAACCGCCATTCCAAATTGCGGTAGGTCTGGGCCGCGCTGATGTGCTCGGGCAAGCTTTCTCCGAGCTTTTCCAGAGAGTCGAACTTCTGGTAACCATTAAGTAATGAATGGGCAAGGATGACCGTTTTGGTCTCCTGTTTGCCGATCAACACCACCATCGAAACTTCGTTCAGGTGTTTGACGTCATCGCCATCGATCAGGTCGATAGCGATCAGGTACGCGTTAACCTGATAGGCATCTTCGGGTTTTCTGTCGGCGTGCACTGGCGTTTGATAAAGCGTGCGTGCCATCGCGCAGTCAGTATCACTCCATCCTTCTATTTGATTGACGTTCCAGAGGCTGCGCAGGGTGCCGGCCAACGCATGCCAGCGTGGCCCGGAGCTGTCATCGCTGTTGTTCCAGTACGCAAGCTGCTGTTCCTGAAAAGCCGTGAGCATCACCGGTGCCAGCAGATTGAGCAGGCTGGCGATTTCGTCAATTCGCACCGGCAAGTGTACGGCAGGTTCGCTGATCGGTTGTTGCGCCAGAAAGTGTTCGCCCTCGATGTAGAGGGCCGGGATGCCGTGCACGACCTGGTTGGCGAGAATTTCAGTGAGTGCCTGATAAGTCGTGGTTCCGGCCACAATCTGGTCGTCGATCAGCGACCAGTACGGGCTACCGACCATTGTGATGGCGGGATCCAGATCCAGCGCGGGATACTTTTCGCGCAAATGCTGGCGCAGCAGGACGGAGGCCACATCGCGCAAGTCGGGTCCGACACTGAGTTGAGTGATCAGCGCTTCAATGGGTTTGGCGTCGCTGACGGCTTGTGGAGTGGAGCTTGAGCTGGATGAAATCATCGTGCATCCCTGCATTGGTGATGGAGCTTCCCGAGGCCAGGCCTCGGGGTTGCTTCATGCTAGGGGGGCACGATTGGGTGATGGTGGTAGATATATATGCTGCGCGGTTTTAATCCTGACAGTCGGAGCGATCAGCTCAGTTCGCCACACAGGTCGAGTTCGATCAGGCGACGTATTTCGGCGTTTTCCAGGCCGGCGCCGAGCAAACCATGCAATTTGCCGAACGCCGCTTCACGGGTCATGCCGCCGCCCGACAGCACGCCGACGCTACGCAGCCGACTGCCGGCTTCATACACATCCAGCTCGACGCCGCCTTCATGGCACTGCGTCACCGCCACCACCACCACGCCGTTATTGCGCGCGCGGCCGAGGCTGGCGAGAAATTCGGCGTTGTCACTCGGTCCGGTGCCGCTGCCGTAGCACTCCAGCACCAGGCCCTGAATGCCGCTGTCGAGCAGGCTATCGACAATCTCGGCGCCTATGCCTGGAAACAGTGGCAGCACGCCAACCTTGGCCAGTTGTTTCGGCTGGTTGTAGTTCAATGACGCAGGAATCGAGGTGGCTTTGTCTCCGCCGCCCTGACGCTCCAGGCGCTTGAACGGATGACGGCCAAAGCTGCGCACTTTCGCGCAACGGGTCGGGTCCAGCCGTTCACCATGGAAGTACAGATGCACACCTGGCGCCAGGCCTTGGCCGAGCGCGACCAGTGCGCCGCCGAGGTTTTCCCAGGCATCACTATCGGTCACGCCGGCCGGCAGCATGGAGCCGGTAAAGCACACACGCGCGTGCAGCCCGAGGAGCTGGAAACTCATGGCTGCGGCGCTGTACGCCAGCGTGTCGGTGCCATGCAGGATCAGCACGCTGTCGCAGCCTTGCACGTCAACGGCATCGACCACCGCTTCACGCAGTTGCTGCCAATAGGCCGGAGTCATGTTGGCGCTGTCGATCAGCGGCGACATCTCACGGAAGCGCCAGTGTGGCACGGCGAGTTCAGGCTGGCTGTGCAGGTAGTCGCGCATCCGCGCTTCGAAACCGGACGCCGGCGCCAGGCCATTGGCGCTGGCCTGCATGCCGATGGTGCCACCGGTGTAGAGCACCATGACGTGTTGGGCGGCGGGGTAAGTCGAAGGGTTCATAGGATTCTCCGAAACGATGAGTTCCTTGTGGGAGCGGGCTTGCTCGCGAATGCGGTGTGTCAGATACATTAATTTCGACTGACACACCGCATTCGCGAGCAAGCCCGCTCCCACAGGTAATGCATTGCACTGTAACTGACGGGCGCAGGGGATGCGCCCGCCATTCACCTGTCAGCGTTGCGCTGCAGGTACGCCTTGCGGCTCGGCTTCGGTCTTGCCGGCAGCGGCAGACGGGGTCGGCCAGGCTTTCAGGTCGAGGTCCAGATCAGCGAATTTGCTCGAGTCGAACACTGGCTGTTTGACGCCGGCGCGGCGCTGCCCGTCGTAGTCGCGCATCACACGCATGCCGACCTTGAACAGCATGGCCAGGGCCACCAGGTTGACGAACGCCAGGCAGGTCATGGTGATGTCGGCGAAGGCGAACACGGTCGACAGATCCTGCATCGAACCCCAGACCACCAGCGCCAGCACCAGGCCACGGAAAATCATCAGTGCGGCGCGGTTGCGGGTGAGGAATTGCAGGCTGTTCTCGCCCAGGTAGTAGTTGTAGAGGATGCAGGTGAAGACGAACAGCGACAGCGCGACGCTGACGAACATGCGACCCCAGTCACCGACCACGGCCGCCAGCGAGTTCTGGGTCAGGACGATGCCGTCACCTTCGAAGCCCGGGGTGTAAAAACCCGACAACAGGATCAGCAGCGCGGTGCAGGTGCAGATCACGAAGGTATCGAGGAACACGCTGAAGGCCTGAACCACGCCTTGCGCGCCCGGGTGCTTTACGGCGGCCACGGCGGCGACGTTCGGCGCACTGCCCAGACCCGCTTCGTTGGCGAATACGCCACGCTTCACGCCCATGACGATGGCGCTGCCGAGCAGGCCGCCAAAGGCCGGGTCGAGGCCGAAGGCGCTCTTGAAGATGGTTTCCAGCATGGCCGGCACGTGTTCGATCTGAGTACCGATCACGTACAAGGTCACGCCGATATAGGCCAGCGTCTTGATCGGAACCAGCAGGTCGGACACCGAGGCAATACGCTTGATGCCGCCGATGAAGGTGATGGCCAGCAACACCGCGAGGACGATACCGGTGTGTTGTGGATTGAACTCAAAGGCGTTCTGCAGCGAGTGGGTCACGGTGTAGGACTGCAGGCCGATGAAGGCGAAGCCGTAGGTGACCAGCAGCAGGACGGAAAACACCACCGCCATGCCTTTGAGCTTGAGGCCGTGCTGGATGTAGTAGGCCGGGCCGCCACGGTACAGGCCGTCGCCCTCGGCGCGCTTGTAGACTTGGGCCAGAGTGCACTCGAAGAAGCTGCTGGACATGCCGACCAGTGCGGTCACCCACATCCAGAACACCGCACCCGGACCACCGAGGGTCACGGCGATGCCGACACCGGCGATGTTGCCTGCGCCCACTCGGCCGGCGAGGCTGAGCATTAGGGCCTGGAACGAGCTGAGTTGCCCGGCGCTGCCTTTGAGGCTGTCGCGGAACACCGCGAACATGTGGAAGAAGTGACGCAACTGAACGAAACGCGAGCGAATCGTGAAGTAGCTACCGAGCCCGACAATGAGCACGATCAGTACTTTCCCTGAGAGGAAGTCGTTAATGACTTCGAGCATGGATTTTTCCTCGCTGTTTATTGTGTAAGCAAATGCTGGAAGGTCGGAAACATCGCGTTACACCGGTTTGCGCGCGGCACAACAGGTGAGGCGAGGGTTTCGTCCCCGATCCATTTCGCGGGTTTGTTATTAGTTCGGGTTTCGCATGGGTTATGGCCTCGTTACCGACGACCGCTCACGCGAAGAGGGGCGGCACTATACCGATCAGTGGCGCGCCCGTCTGCACGGTAGTGGTGCAAGCGACGAAACGAGGTTGCTGCAAGATCAAAAGATCGCAGCCTTCGGCAGCTCTTACAGGTGTACGTCAATCAATGCAGGAGCTGCCGAAGGCTGCGATCTTGGCGGTATCAAATACACAAAACATTTAACGTCCTACCCGCAAAGAAGTTAAAAAAAAGGGCCTGGGGAATAATCCCCAAGCCCTCAAAAGGTGAGAGGTGTCTAGTCCCTCGACCTGGTGAGCGGTGCTACAAGTAACGTGTCGGTTCAGCCTTTGAGCGGAACCAGACGCGGAGCAATCATGTTTTCCGGGCGCAGGATGTCGGCGAGCATGGCTTCGTCGAGCAGACCCTCTTCGCGCACCAGTTCCAGCACGCCGCGGCCGCTTTCAAGAGCGAGACCGGCGATGCGGGTGGCGTTTTTGTAGCCGATGTACGGGTTCAGTGCGGTGACCAGACCGATCGAGTGCTCGACCAGTTCGCGGCAGCGCGCTTCGTTGGCGGTGATGCCGACGATGCAGTGCTCGCGCAGCATGTCCATGGCGCGTTGCAGCAGGCGGATCGAGTCGAAGATCTTGAAAGCGATCAGCGGCTCCATCACGTTCAGTTGCAGTTGACCGCCTTCGGCTGCCATGGTCAGCGCCAGGTCGTTACCGATGACCTGGAAAGCCACTTGGTTCACAGCTTCCGGAATAACCGGGTTGACCTTGCCGGGCATGATCGAGCTGCCTGGCTGACGCGCTGGCAGGTTGATTTCGTTGATGCCGGTGCGTGGGCCGCTGGACAGCAGGCGCAGGTCGTTGCAGATCTTCGACAGCTTGACCGCGGTGCGCTTGAGCATGCCGGAGAACAGGACGAAGGCGCCCATGTCAGAAGTCGCTTCGATCAGGTCGGCGGCCGGAACCAGCGGTTGACCGCTGATCAGGGCCAGACGCTGAACAGCCAGCGCTTGATAACGCGGGTCGGCGTTGATGCCGGTACCGATCGCGGTGCCGCCCAGGTTCACTTCAGTCAGCAGTTCCGGGGCCAGCGTCTTCAGACGGGCCAGGTCTTCGCCCATGGTGGTGGCGAAGGCACGGAATTCCTGGCCGAGGGTCATCGGCACGGCGTCTTGCAGTTGGGTACGGCCCATTTTCAGGACGTGATCGAATTCTTTGCCCTTGGCCGCGAACGCCTGAATCAAGCTGTCGAGGCTGGCCAGCAGGGTGTCGTGACCGAGCAGCAGGCCCAGACGGATTGCCGTCGGGTAGGCGTCGTTGGTCGACTGCGCCATGTTGACGTCGTCGTTCGGGTGCAGGAACTGGTACTCGCCTTTCTCGTGGCCCATTGCTTCGAGCGCAATGTTGGCGATCACTTCGTTGGCGTTCATGTTGGTGGAAGTACCGGCGCCACCTTGAATCATGTCGACCACGAACTCTTCGTGGTAATCACCGCGGATCAATCGGGCACAGGCTTCGCTGATGGCAGCGTGCTTGGCTTCGCTCAGGTGACCCAACTCGCGGTTGGCGTCAGCAGCGGCCTGTTTGACCATTGCCAGACCGACAACCAGTTTCGGGTAATGCGAAATCGGAACGCCGGAGAGACGGAAGTTGTTCACCGCTCGCAGGGTCTGGATGCCGTAATACGCTTGAGCCGGTACTTCGAGGGCGCCAAGCAGGTCGTTTTCTGTGCGGAAAGATGCAGCGGAGGACATGATAGAAATCATCTCGATATGGACCCGGTCTGTGCCGGAACGCTGCGAATGCTAGGCTTGTGCGAATTTTTGGGCCAATGCTGTTAAGCACTGGCCTATGCACATTCGGCATAATGCCCATGTGACGCCGCGTGCGCGGCAGACGTGTGACCTGTTTTGGTGCGTGTCCGGGAGGACGTGATGAATCTGGAAAGCAAATGGCTCGAGGACTTCAGTGCTCTGGCCGCCACCCGCAGCTTCTCGCAAGCAGCCGAACGGCGCTTCGTGACCCAGCCGGCATTCAGTCGGCGGATCCGCAGTCTGGAGGCTGCGCTGGGGCTGACCTTGGTCAATCGCTCACGCACGCCTGTCGAACTGACGGCGGCGGGGCAGTTGTTTCTGGTGACCGCGCGCACGGTGGTCGAACAGCTCGGTGAAGTGCTGCGCCATCTGCATCATCTGGAAGGCGGGCAGGGCGAAGTGATGCAAGTTGCTGCCGCGCACTCGCTGGCGCTGGGCTTCTTCCCGCGCTGGATCGCGCAGTTGCGTAATGAAGGTTTGAACATCGCCACGCGGTTGGTCGCGACCAACGTCGGTGACGCGGTACATGCGTTGCGTGAGGGTGGTTGCGATCTGATGCTGGCGTTCTACGACCCGGACGCGGCGATGCAGATGGACCCGGAAATTTTCCCGTCGCTGCATTTGGGCCAGACCGAGATGTTGCCAGTGTGCGCGGCGGATGCCGAGGGCAAGCCGCTGTTCGATCTGGAAGGGGAAGCGAGTGTGCCGTTGCTGGCGTATAGCGCTGGGGCGTTTCTTGGCCGCTCGGTGAATGGATTGTTGCGTCAGCGTCAGCTGCGCTTCACGACCATCTATGAAACGGCGATGGCCGACAGCCTGAAAAGCATGGCGCTGGAAGGACTGGGTATTGCCTGGGTGCCACAGTTGAGCGTGCGCGCGGAACTGGCTCGCGGCGAACTGGTGGTCTGCGGCGGCCCGCAATGGCATGTGCCACTGGAGATCCGCCTGTATCGCTGCGCCTTGGTGCGCAAGGCCAACGTACGCTTGCTGTGGCGCAAGCTCGAAGGGGGCGCTGCACAAGCTTCCTGAAAAGATCGCAGCCTTCGGCAGCTCCTACATTGCAATGCATATCCCTGTAGGAGCTGCCGAAGGCTGCGATCTTTTGATCTTTTTGGCTGACCTTCAGGTCAATAAAACCGGGCATTTGCGGCAGATGACAGATGGTCGCGCAGGGGGCTGTTTATTGCTTTCATTGCGGTATACTGCGCGGCCTTCGGCCGGCACGTCCGGCCATTTTTCGTACAATCAAGCCACGCAACCTGCGTGGCTTGTTGTTTTATGACGCGCCTGCGGGCGCTCCAGAGAGAAGAGGCGCGACGATGAGTGCACTGGTTGGCGTGATCATGGGCTCCAAGTCCGATTGGTCCACCCTTAGCCACACCGCCGATATGCTGGAAAAGCTCGGCATCCCGTACGAGGTAAAAGTGGTCTCTGCCCACCGCACCCCGGATCTGCTGTTCCAGTACGCCGAAGAGGCTGAAGGCCGTGGCATCGAGGTGATTATCGCCGGTGCCGGTGGCGCAGCCCATTTGCCAGGCATGTGTGCGGCCAAGACCCACCTGCCGGTACTGGGCGTGCCAGTGCAGTCGGCCATGCTCTCGGGCGTCGACTCGCTGCTGTCGATCGTGCAGATGCCAGCGGGCATTCCGGTCGCCACCCTGGCTATCGGCAAGGCCGGCGCGATCAACGCCGCGTTGCTCTCGGCGAGCATCCTCGGCGCCAAGCACCCACAGTTCCACGCGGTACTGAAAACCTTCCGTGCCGAGCAGACAGACAGCGTCCTGGACAATCCAGATCCACGTATTGCCTGAGGTTGTTGAGATGAAGATCGGTGTAATCGGTGGCGGCCAGTTGGGTCGCATGTTGGCCCTGGCGGGCACTCCGCTGGGCATGAACTTCGCTTTTCTCGACCCTGCGCCGGACGCTTGCGCCGCTGCATTGGGCGAACACCTGCGGGCCGATTACGGCGATCAGGATCATCTGCGCCAATTGGCCGATGAAGTCGATCTGGTGACCTTCGAATTCGAAAGCGTCCCGGCCGAAACCGTGGCATTCCTGTCGCAATTCGTCCCGGTCTACCCAAGCGCCGAAGCCCTGCGCATCGCTCGTGATCGCTGGTTCGAAAAGAGCATGTTCAAGGACCTGGGCATTCCGACTCCGGCCTTCGCCGACATTCAATCGCAAGCCGATCTGGATGCCGCCGTGGCTTCGATCGGTCTGCCGGCCGTGCTGAAAACCCGTACTTTGGGTTACGACGGCAAGGGCCAGAAAGTCCTGCGCACACCTGCAGATGTGGTTGGCACCTTCGCCGAGCTGGGCAGCGTTGCCTGCCTGCTGGAAGGTTTCGTACCGTTCACCGGTGAAGTCTCGCTGATCGCCGTGCGTGCCCGCGATGGTGAAACCAGGTTCTATCCGCTGGTACACAACACCCACGACAGCGGCATTCTCAAGCTGTCCGTTGCCAGTACCGATCACCCGTTGCAGGCGTTGGCCGAAGACTACTCGAGCCGTGTGCTCAAGCAGTTGAACTACGTCGGTGTGATGGCGTTCGAGTTCTTTGAAGTCGACGGTGGCCTCAAGGCCAACGAAATCGCCCCGCGCGTGCACAACTCCGGGCACTGGACCACCGAAGGCGCCGAGTGCAGCCAGTTCGAAAACCACCTGCGCGCCGTTGCCGGCCTGCCGCTGGGTTCGACGGCCAAGGTCGGCGAAAGCGCGATGCTCAACTTCATTGGCGTTGTGCCGCCGGTTGAGAAGGTCATCGCCATCGAAGATTGCCATCTGCATCACTACGGCAAAGCCTTCAAGGCCGGGCGCAAGGTCGGTCACGCCAACCTGCGCTGCGCCGACATGGCCACGCTGCAGGCGCAGATCGTCAAGGTCGAAGCGCTGATCGCCGAGTAACGACAGTTTCATGTGGCAGCGGCGGAACCATTCAGGGGCCGCCGTTCTCTCATGGCAGGATGCCAAAGTCTGACTAGGCTTTGGCATATCTATCATTGAGAGGGAATTGCCATGGGTATTATCGGAACCATCTTTATCGGCTTGATCGTCGGCCTGCTGGCGCGGTTCCTGAAACCGGGCGATGACAGCATGGGCTGGATCATGACCATCCTGCTCGGTATCGGCGGTTCGCTGGCGGCCACTTACGGCGGCCAGGCTCTGGGCATCTATCAGGCAGGTCAGGGCGCAGGTTTCATTGGCGCACTGGTCGGCGCGATCGTGTTGCTGGTGATCTACGGCCTGATCAAAAAGAACTGATCCAAAGCGACAAAGCCCTCTCTGCCAAAGTGGCCGGGAGGGCTAGAATGCTCGGCGATTCAACGATCCTTCCTTTCTTTACCGAGCACCTTCATGCGCCGTCTTCTGTTGACTCTCCTTTTTCTGGGCAGCGGTTTGGCCCACGCCGGCGAACTGCCGGAAACCGACTGGCTCGAACTGATGCCCAAGTCGGATCAAAAGGCCCTCGAGGCCATGCCCGAAATCGACCACAACTCCCCGGAAGCCACCGGCACCTTCACCGAGAAGGGCGGAATGAAGCAGGCCAAAGGTCTGCCGGCGGTGATGTATTCGACCAAAACCGTGGCGTCGATGAACGACAAGCACATCCGCATCGGCGGTTATCCGGTGCCATTGGAGTCCGATGCCAAGGGCCGTAGCACGCTGTTCTTCCTCGTACCGTATCCGGGCGCCTGCATCCACGTGCCGCCACCGCCGCCGAATCAACTGGTGCTGGTGCGTTATCCGAAGGGATTGAAGCTGAACGACATCTACACGCCGTTGTGGGTGACCGGCACGCTGAAGGTCGAGAAGGTCAGCAATGACTTGGCTGACGCGGCGTATGCGCTGGAAGCGGACAAGGTGCGGGTGGTGCAGGAATCAGATCTCTAACAGCCACCACTGAACAACTGTGGGAGCGAGCCTGCTCGCGAAAGCGGTGTGTCAGACATTTGAATGTTGACTGATACAACGCCTTCGCGAGCAGGCTCGCTCCCACATTTTGTATTGCGGTGCTGGTCAGAGCGGTTTGCTGGCAACGCTAACGCCCATGGTGTGGCTCGCGCCCGGCGCCAGGCTCACGATGTCATCCAGCACATTCGCCGTCTCGATGCACAACATGCGCTGCCAGCCATCGTTGTCCATGTCGGCCAATGCAGCGGCGCGATCGATCCACGGGTTCCAGATCACCGCCGTGCGTGAGCCGGTGGCGGTCAGCACGATGCGCCGTTCCCAGGTCGGATCGACAATGCTCAATTGCGGTGGGGCATCGACGTAGATGCGGTCAGTCTCACCGGCAAAACGCAGATCGCCTTGCTGGCTGTGAGTCTTCCAGTCATCCAGCGTCTCGATGTAATTCAAGCCATCGACACCGTCGACATGCACATGGCGCACATCACTGACTGCGAAATAAGTGTGCAGCGCCTGACTCAGGCTGACGGTGTCATTGCCACGGTTATGGCTGGTCAGGCTGAAGCTCAGTTGTTCGGACAAATGCAGGGTCAGGCTCAGATCGACCTGATGCGGCCAGCCTGGCAGGCCACCGTCGGGGTAGGGCAGTTTGAACTCGACTTTGATGCCATGTTCTTCGGCTTCGATGCCACCCAGCTCCCAATCCATCGCCCTCACCAGACCGTGCGCGGGTGCCGGCTGCTCGCCGGTGTACATGGCCTGCACGCTCTGCGGGTTGCGTTCGAACTTGCCGAACCACGGCCAGCACACCGGCACGCCGGCGCGGATGCTCTTGCCGGTCTTGAACACGGCCTTGTCGTTGAGCCAGATGATCGGCGGCTGGCCATCGATCTGATAACTGAGAATGTGCGCGCCCTGCTGGGCGACCAGCACTTCGGCCTGACCGTGGCGGATGCGCCAGCAGTTCAGTTCATCCAGTTTCACCGCTTCAACGTTGGGCGTGTTCATGGGACAGCTCTCGATCAGAAACAAGGACAACAATCGACCGTCAAACGGCCGCGAGGTTTAACGCGCGCGTGGTGGAACCGAGCGAGTGCGACCGCTGCCGTCGATGGCAACGAAAACGAAGACCGCTTCGGTGACTTTACGCCACTCGCTGGACAACGGGTCGTCGCTCCACACTTCGACCATCATCTGGATCGAGCTGCGGCCGATTTCCAACGTCTGGGTATAAAAGGATAATTGCGCGCCGACAGCGACCGGTACGAGAAACGCCATGCGATCGATGGCAACGGTCGCGACGCGGCCGCCAGCGACACGGCTGGCCATTGCGGTGCCGGCCAAATCCATCTGCGCTACCAGCCAGCCGCCAAAAATATCGCCAAAGCCGTTGGTTTCACGTGGAAGTGCGGTGATTTGCAAAGCCAGGTCGCCTTGCGGGATCGGATCTTCTTGTTCGAGTTCTATCATGCCGAGGGTGCCTCTGACCCGTGACTCTTCGTTGGTATTGCTGGTGGTAGCCGTCTTCGGGAAAAACGATTCAGCACCGAACATACTACGTTCGTCACGTTTTCCATCAGGCGCCTAAGGAGAAACTCTGCGAAACCGGCTAATCCCGAGCAAAGGCCGGGCCAACGACGTTTTCGCACAGCAACCCCCTACAAACCGGAGCAGGTTGCGAGTATATCGGTCGGTAGACTCCGCGACGACCATCCGGTTCTCATTTCGACCGTCAAATACGCGCCTCTATGTGCTTTTTCGAACAATTTGCTATGGTGCCGAACCTGCCCAAGCCACCGCCAGCGTTGTTGTGGCGGCAGATCCGACTATAAGAGAAGCCCTTGCCATGACCACAGCGCCTTCGAGCCTCGCGCAGCCCGAGCAACCCGCACGACCGTTGACCCGCAATGACTACAAGACTCTGTCGCTGTCCGCCCTTGGTGGTGCGCTGGAGTTTTACGACTTCATCATCTTCGTTTTCTTCGCCACCGTGGTCGGCAAGCTGTTCTTCCCGGCCGACATGCCCGAGTGGCTGCGCCTGATGCAGACCTTCGGCATCTTCGCCGCCGGTTACCTCGCGCGGCCGCTGGGCGGCATCGTCATGGCGCACTTCGGCGACCTGCTCGGGCGCAAGAAGATGTTCACCCTGAGCATTTTCATGATGGCCGTGCCGACCTTGATCATGGGTCTGCTGCCAACGTACGCACAGATCGGCATGTGGGCGCCGATCCTTCTTCTAGTGATGCGGGTGATTCAAGGCGCCGCGATTGGCGGGGAAGTGCCGGGCGCGTGGGTCTTCGTTTCCGAACACGTACCGCAAAAACACATGGGTTACGCCTGCGGCACGCTCACCAGCGGGCTGACCGCCGGCATTTTGCTCGGCTCGCTCGTCGCCACTGCGATCAACAGCATTTATACGCCGGCCGAGGTTGCCGATTACGCGTGGCGGATTCCGTTCCTGCTGGGTGGTGTGTTTGGCCTGTTCTCGGTGTATCTACGCCGCTGGCTGCACGAAACCCCGGTGTTCGCCGAACTGCAACAGCGCAAGGCATTGGCTGAAGAAGTACCGCTGCGCGCGGTGCTGCGTGACCATCGCGGCGCGATTGCGATCTCGATGTTGCTGACCTGGTTGCTCTCCGCTGGCATCGTCGTGGTCATTCTGATGACGCCGACCGTGCTGCAAACGGTCTATCACTTCACCCCTACGCAATCGTTGCAATCGAACAGTCTGGCGATCGTGTTCCTGAGCATCGGCTGCATCATTTCCGGCGCGTTGGCGGATCGTTTCGGTGCCGGTCGGGTATTTGTGTTTGGTTGCCTGGGCTTGCTGATCAGCTCGTGGACGTTCTATCACAGCCTCGCCGATCACCCGGACTGGCTGTTCCCGCTGTATGCGCTGACCGGTTTTCTGGTCGGTACCATCGGTGCGGTGCCGTATGTGATGGTTAAAGCGTTTCCGCCGGTAGTGCGTTTCAGCGGGCTGTCGTTCTCGTACAACGTGGCTTACGCGATCTTTGGCGGGTTGACGCCGATGGTGGTGAGCCTGCTGCTGAAGGAGAGCGCGATGGGGCCTGCCTACTATGTGGCGGTGCTGTGCGCGATGGGGATTCTGGTGGGGGCGTGGCTCTGGAAGAAGGGGCGCTGATCCGGTATTTCCTCCAGTAGTACTGGCCCCTTCGCGAGCAAGCCCGCTCCCACATTTGCAATGCATTTCAACTGTGGGAGCGAGCCTGCTCGCGAATGGGGGCACCACGAATCATCTTGTAAAACCCGAATGCTGGCCTTTCATCCAATTGTCATATTTCAGCCATAGAGTGTTCACACGGCCTGCTGATACTTGGCCCCGACTTAACACACCCTATCTGCTAGGAGTAAGGCATGAAACTGAAGCGTTTGATGGCGGCAATGACTTTTGTCGCTGCTGGCGTTGCGACCGCCAACGCGTTCGCCGCTGTTGACCCGTCGATCCCGAGCTACACCAAGACCACTGGTGTGTCGGGCAACCTGTCCAGCGTCGGCTCCGATACCCTCGCCAACCTCATGACCCTCTGGGCTGAGAACTACAAAAAAGAATACCCGAACGTAAACATCCAGATTCAGGCCGCTGGCTCCGCCACTGCGCCACCTGCGCTGACTGAAGGCACCTCCAACCTGGGCCCGATGAGCCGCAAGATGAAGGACACCGAACTGGCGGCCTTCGAGCAGAAGTACGGCTACAAGCCAACCGCTATTCCGGTTGCTGTGGACGCCTTGGCTGTCTTCGTACACAAGGACAACCCGATCCAGCACCTGACCATGGAACAGGTTGATGCGATCTTCTCGTCGACCCGTCTGTGCGGTGCCAAAGCCGACGTGAAAACCTGGGGCGACCTGGGCGTGACCGGCGACCTGGCCAACAAGCCAGTTCAGCTGTTCGGCCGTAACTCGGTATCCGGTACCTACGGCTACTTCAAAGAAGAAGCCCTGTGCAAAGGCGACTACAAACCAAACGTCAACGAACAACCAGGTTCGGCGTCGGTAGTGCAGTCGATCAGCTCCTCGCTGAACGGCATCGGTTACTCGGGCATCGGCTACAAGACCGCTAGCGTGAAAACCGTTGCGCTGTCGAAGAAGGGCAGCACTGACTTCATCGAAGACACCGAAGAAAACGCCCTGAACGGCAAGTACCCGCTGTCGCGTTTCCTCTACGTTTACGTCAACAAAGCCCCGAACAAGCCTCTGGCCCCGCTGGAAGCTGAGTTCGTGAAGCTGGTGCTGTCGAAACAGGGCCAGGAAGTTGTGGTGAAAGACGGCTACATCCCGCTGCCAGCCAAGGTTGCTGCAAAAGCACTGGCTGACCTGGGTCTGCAAGAAGGCGGCGCTGAAGTCGCAAAGAAGTAACACCGTAGATCCGGGCTAACCCCCGGATCTGCCGGAACCCCTGTAGGAGCTGACGAGTGAAACGAGGCTGCGATCTTTTGATCTGGCCTCTGACTGCAAGATCAAAAGATCGCAGCCTCGGTGCCCTCGTCAGCTCCTACACAGGTTTCAAACGGTTCCGTACAGGTCCCACGGACACCGCGAACCTTCGAATTCTTTGATCCTCCTCCAGTACCCGCTGGCGGTGGATTTGGTGCGTCACTGCATTGTCATCTTTCTGTCATACAGGATCGCTAGGGTGTGCGCATGAATGATCTGGCCAATTCCCCAATGACTACGACTTCCCCTCCCAAGCGCATTGATTTCAATACGCCTGAGCTGCAACGCAAGCGCCGCATCCGCGCGCTCAAGGATCGCTTCACCCGCTGGTACGTCCTCGTTGGCGGTCTCGCGGTGCTGGCGGCCATCACCCTGATCTTCTTCTTTCTCGCCTACGTGGTTGCGCCGCTGTTCAAAGGTGCCGACCTGAGCGCGAAAGATGCCATCACCCCCGCGTGGATGCAGGACGCCGGCAAGCCACTGATGATTTCGCTCGAAGAGCAGAATCAGGTGGCCATGCGCGTTTCCGACAAAGGCCAGGCGCTGTTCTTTGATATCGACAGTGGCGCTGAACTGAAGCGCGTCGATCTGCCAGTGCCAGCGGGTGCAACCGTGACCTCGATTGGTGAAGACCAGCCAGGCCATCCGCTGGTGGCGGTGGGCCTGTCCAACGGTCAGGCGCTGGTGTTCCGTCACACTTATAAAGTCAGCTACCCCGATGGCAAGAAGACCATCACCCCGGCGGTTGAATATCCGTACGGCAACACGCCGATCGCGCTGAACGAAAGCGGCGGTGCGCTGGAACACGTCAGCCTCAACGCCACCGACACCACCTTGATTCTGGTCGGCTCGACCGGTTCGCAACTCAACGTGTTGTCGTTGAGCAGCGAAGAAAACATGATGACCGGTGAAGTCACCAACGAGCAGAAGCGTATCGATCTGCCGCAAATGACCGAACCGGTGAAAAACATCTTCGTCGACCCGCGCCAGCAATGGCTGTACGTGATCAACGGTCGTGCCCAGGCCGATGTGTTCAGCCTGCGCGACAAGAGCCTCAATGGTCGCTACAAACTGCTGGAAAACGCTGACGCCGAAGTCACCGCAACCACGCAACTGGTCGGTGGCATCTCGCTGATTGTCGGTGACTCCAAGGGTGGTCTGGCCCAGTGGTTCATGGCCCGCGACACCGACGGCGAACTGCGTTTGAAGCAGATCCGCACCTTCCAGATGGGCACCACGCCAATCGTTGAAATCACCGCCGAAGAGCGTCGCAAAGGCTTCCTCGCCCTCGATGCCAGCGGCAAGCTCGGCGTGTTCCACAGCACTGCGCACCGCACGTTGCTGGTTGATCAGGTGGTCGATGGCCAAGGCGTCTTCGGCCTGTCGCCGCGCGCCAACCGCGTGATCGTCGAAGCCGGCGGCAAGCTGCAACCGCTGCTGCTCGACAACCCGCACCCGGAAGTCTCGTGGAGCGCGCTGTGGAGCAAGGTCTGGTACGAGAACTACGACGAGCCTAAATACGTCTGGCAATCGACCGCCGCCAACACCGATTTCGAACCGAAACTGAGCCTCTCGCCACTGACCTTCGGCACCCTGAAAGCGGCGTTCTACGCGATGCTGCTGGCCGCGCCACTGGCCGTCGCCGCGGCGATCTACACCGCCTACTTCATGGCCCCGGGCATGCGTCGCAAGGTCAAACCGGTGATCGAGCTGATGGAAGCGATGCCGACGGTGATCCTCGGTTTCTTCGCTGGCCTGTTCTTGGCGCCATATGTCGAAGGGCATCTGCCGGGCATTTTCAGCCTGCTGATGTTGCTGCCGATCGGCATTCTGGTCGCCGGTTTCACCTTCAGCCGCCTGCCTGAATCGATCCGCCTGAAAGTCCCGGACGGTTGGGAAAGTGCGCTGCTGATTCCAGTGATCCTGTTCGTGGGCTGGCTCTCGTTGTACATGAGCCCGTTCATGGAGAACTGGTTCTTCGGCGGTGACATGCGCATGTGGATCTCCCACGACCTCGGCATCACCTACGACCAGCGCAACGCACTGGTGGTCGGTCTGGCCATGGGCTTTGCGGTGATCCCGAACATCTACTCGATCGCTGAGGACGCCGTGTTCAGCGTGCCACGCGGCCTGACCCTCGGTTCGCTGGCCCTCGGTGCCACACCGTGGCAGACCATGACCCGCGTGGTGATCCTGACCGCCAGTCCGGGAATCTTCTCGGCGCTGATGATCGGCATGGGCCGTGCGGTCGGCGAAACCATGATCGTGTTGATGGCCACCGGTAACACCCCGGTCATGGAAATGAACCTGTTCGAAGGTCTGCGCACCCTGGCTGCCAACGTTGCGGTGGAAATGCCCGAGTCGGAAGTCGGCGGCAGCCACTACCGCGTGCTGTTCCTCTCGGCGCTGGTGTTGCTGTTGTTCACCTTCGTCATGAACACCCTGGCAGAACTGATTCGTCAGCGTCTGCGCAAGAAATACTCGTCGCTTTAAGCAAAGGTAGAAGTCTGTGAAACAGAACTCCCTGAAAGGATGGTTCAAGAGCGGCGCCCCGGGCGTCTGGATCAGCGGTGGCGCGGTGTCCATCGCGGTCATCATGACCATTGGCCTGCTGGCAGTGATTGCCGTACGCGGTCTGGGTCACTTCTGGCCGGCGGACCTGATCCACGCCAACTACGACGTACCGGGCCAAGCCAATCACCTGGTGATCGGTGAAGTGGTGCAGAAAGAAGAAGTGCCCCGTGCCCGTCTGAAGAGCGCCGGTTTGCCGGTGCCTGACGTTGGCCCGGAATTCATGACCCGCGAGCTGATCAAGGTCGGCAACCGTGATTTGAACGGTAATGACTTCACCTGGATCGTCGGCGAGTGGCTGACCAACCAGACCACGCCGCCAGAATTGATGGCGATCGAACGTCGCGAGTGGGGCAACTTCTACGGCTATCTGGTCAACGTCAAACAGGACGGCAAAGTCATCGCCGAGGGCGAGGCTGCCTGGCCTGAGCTGCAGGCGCGGATCAACCGCGTGAATGGTCTGGCTGCACAACTCAAATCGCTGGAAAAAACCGACATCGGTGCGATCAACGCAGGGCTGGAACGCATCCGTCTGCACGGTCGCAAACTGGAACTGGAAGGCAAGCTCGACGCCACCGCGCAAGCGGACATGGAATCCGAGCGTGCCGAGCTGAATGCACGTTATCAGGACATCGAAGCACGTCTGTCTGACTTGCATGCACAGTTCAACCGCGATGCGTTGACTGCTCGCGATGCCAACGGAAAAGAGATTGAAATCGGTCTGGGCAAAGTGGTTCACGCTTACCAGCCGAACGCGATGAGCACCTTTACCAAGGTCGGTTTCTACTTCGGCAAGATCTGGGAATTCCTCTCCGACGACCCGCGTGAAGCGAACACCGAAGGCGGGATCTTCCCGGCAATCTTCGGCACCGTGATGATGACCCTGATCATGGCGATGATCGTCACTCCGTTCGGCGTGCTGGCAGCGGTGTACCTGCGTGAATACGCCAAGCAGAACACCCTGACGCGGATCATCCGTATCGCGGTGAACAACCTCGCCGGTGTTCCGGCGATCGTTTACGGCGTGTTCGGTCTGGGCTTCTTCGTTTACGTGCTGGGTGGTTCGGTCGACCGCTTGTTCTTCCCGGAAGCACTACCGGCACCGACCTTCGGTACACCGGGTTTGCTCTGGGCCTCGCTGACCCTGGCACTGCTGGCGGTGCCGGTAGTGATCGTGGCGACCGAGGAAGGTCTGGCACGTATTCCACGCACCGTACGTGAAGGCTCGCTGGCCCTTGGCGCGACCAAGGCTGAAACCCTTTGGAAGATCGTGATTCCGATGGCCAGCCCGGCGATGATGACCGGCATGATCCTCGCCGTGGCTCGCGCCGCCGGTGAAGTGGCGCCGCTGATGCTGGTGGGTGTAGTGAAACTGGCGCCGTCGCTGCCGGTGGACGGCAACTACCCGTACCTGCACCTGGACCAGAAGATCATGCACCTGGGCTTCCACATTTATGACGTCGGCTTCCAGAGCCCGAACGTCGAAGCGGCCCGCCCGCTGGTGTACGCCACGGCGCTGCTGCTGGTGCTGGTGATCGCCACGTTGAACCTGTCGGCGGTGTATATCCGCAACCACCTGCGTGAAAAATACAAAGCACTGGATAGCTGATTAACCAATGTGGGAGCGGGCTTGCTCGCGAAGGCGGTGTATCAGACCCCCATTCTTCGCCTGACACTCCGCCTTCGCGAGCAAGCCCGCTCCCACAATAGATTGAGTACAGCCGCACCACGCGGCTAACCGAACCGAATTTGTTCGCACAGGGAGCCTCCCATGCAGCACGAAACACATACCCACGGCATCAACATGTCTGCCCTGGGCCGCGACAAGCAGAGCCTCAACCTGGCGCAGGAAACCGTGGCCATCGAAGTACCCGGACTGAGCCTGTACTACGGCGAGAAACAAGCGCTGTTCGACGTCAGCATGAACATTCCGAAACAGCGCGTGACTGCCTTCATCGGCCCGTCCGGCTGCGGTAAGTCCACGCTGCTGCGCACCTTCAACCGCATGAACGATCTGGTTGACGGTTGCCGCGTCGAAGGCGCGATCAATCTGTACGGCAACAACATCTATCGCAAAGGCGAGGACGTTGCCGAACTGCGTCGTCGCGTCGGCATGGTGTTCCAGAAGCCCAACCCGTTTCCGAAAACCATCTATGAAAACGTGGTCTACGGCCTGCGCATTCAGGGCATCAACAAGAAACGCATCCTTGACGAAGCAGTCGAGTGGGCGTTGAAAGGCGCGGCGCTGTGGGACGAAGTCAAAGACCGCTTGCACGAATCGGCACTCGGCCTGTCCGGTGGTCAGCAGCAACGTCTGGTGATCGCCCGAACCATCGCGGTTGAGCCGGAAGTGCTGCTGCTCGACGAACCGTGCTCGGCCCTCGACCCGATCTCGACGCTGAAAGTCGAAGAGCTGATCTACGAGCTGAAATCCAAGTTCACCATCGTCATCGTTACGCACAACATGCAGCAGGCCGCGCGGGTGTCCGACTACACGGCGTTCATGTACATGGGCAAACTGGTGGAATTCGGCGATACCGATACCCTGTTCACCAATCCGGCGAAGAAGCAGACCGAAGACTACATCACCGGTCGTTATGGCTGATTGAAGCAGCCGCGAGCTTCAAGCTGCGAGCGGCAAGTCAAAGCGGTTCAGCGTAACGACAAATTTCAGCTTGCAGCTTGTAGCTTGCAGCTCTTGGTTAAAGCTTTTGCGGAGCGAACACAATGATTTCTAAGGAAGGCCTCACTCATCACATCTCCGCGCAGTTCAACGCTGAGCTTGAGGAAGTGCGCAGCCACCTCCTGGCCATGGGTGGACTGGTCGAGAAGCAGGTCAATGACGCGGTGACCGCGCTGATCGAGGCCGACTCCGGTCTGGCTCAGCAGGTGCGTGAGATCGACGACCAGATCAACCAGATGGAACGCAACATCGACGAAGAATGCCTGCGCATTCTCGCCCGTCGTCAGCCGGCGGCGTCCGATTTGCGTCTGATCATCAGCATCTCCAAGTCGGTGATCGACCTGGAGCGCATCGGCGACGAAGCGACCAAGATTGCCCGTCGCGCGATTCAGCTGTGCGAGGAAGGTGAGGCGCCACGCGGTTACGTCGAGGTTCGCCATATTGGCGACCAGGTGCGCAACATGGTTCGCGATGCGCTGGACGCATTCGCCCGTTTCGACGCCGATCTGGCGTTGTCGGTGGCGCAATACGACAAGATCATCGACCGCGAATACAAGACCGCGCTACGTGAGCTGGCGACTTACATGATGGAAGACCCGCGCTCTATCTCGCGGGTCTTGAGCATCATTTGGGTGCTGCGTTCGCTGGAACGCATTGGCGACCACGCGCGCAATATCTCCGAGTTGGTCATCTATCTGGTACGCGGTACCGACGTGCGCCACATGGGCCTCAAGCGCATGAAGGAAGAAGTTGAAGGCACAAGCGGCGAAACCGCTAATGTTCCGGGCGATGCTGACGATAAGTAAGATTGCCTGAGAAAAGCGCCCGGCCCTTTGGCCGGGCGTTTTTGTTTGTGCTTTTCATGGGCAGATTCGAATTAAAAAGCGAGTTAAAAAGCGAATTAAAGCAGCACCCGCGAACGAAAAGTCCCGGCGTGACTGAAGAGTTTTGGCAATGTGCCATCAGCCAGCGTTATGCTTGCCGGGATTTTAATAGGGGTGTTGGATGAGCAAGATCAGTGTGTTGGTCGTGGACGATGCTTCGTTCATTCGTGACCTGGTGAAAAAGTGCCTGCGTAATTACTTCCCGGGGATCCGCACCGAGGACGCCGTCAACGGCAAAAAGGCTCAGGCCATGCTGGCCAGGGAAGCGTTCGACCTGGTCCTGTGCGACTGGGAAATGCCGGAAATGTCCGGTCTTGAACTGCTGACCTGGTGCCGTGAACAAGACAACCTCAAGACCATGCCATTCGTCATGGTCACCAGCCGGGGCGACAAGGAAAACGTCGTGCAGGCGATTCAGGCCGGCGTTTCCGGCTACGTCAGCAAGCCGTTCACCAACGAGCAACTGCTGACCAAGGTCAAGCAGGCGCTGAACAAGGTTGGCAAGCTCGACACCCTGATGAACAGCGCGCCGACCAAGATGAACTCGGCGTTCGGCAACGATTCGCTGAGTGCATTGACTGGCGGCAAGCCTGCCGTGGTTGGTGGCGCGCCAGCAGCGGTAGCGGTCAACCCGTTTGCCAAGCCAATTGCTGCGCCGCCAGCGCCAGCCGCTGCGGCATCGCGTGGTTTGCTCAACAGCCCACCGGTCAAGGCCCCCGTTGCCTCGTCGGCTCCGGCAAGCGGTCGTGGCCAAGGCCAATTGCGTCTGCCAAGCGGTACGCAGCAATGCGTGATCAAGGCCCTGAGCATCAAGGAAGCGTTGCTGGTGGTGAAACGCACCGACACCCTGCCGCAGATCCTCGACAGTGCCGTGCTCGATCTGGAGCAGGGCGACAACGCGGAAATCGCCCGCCTCAACGGCTACCTGCATGCTGTGGTCGCGTTTGAACCGAAACCGGACAGCGACTGGTTGCAGCTGACGTTTCGTTTTGTCGACCAGGACGCGCAGAAACTCGACTACATCTCCCGCCTGATCGCTCGCGGCACGGCGCAGAAGCACTTCGTTCCGGGCGCGTAACCGGCGTCTGTGAAAAGATCGCAGCCTGCGGCAGCTCCTACATTGGAATGCATTTCCCTGTAGGAGCTGCCGAAGGCTGCGATCTTTTGCTTTGTGCGCTGGGCAAATTGAAACATCTGCCGACTACCCTGGTCTGTCTCAACTGCTAGGCTCTCTCTCAGGCCTTACTTCGACAGACTCTTGCCCATGCTCGCGCGCCTGATGTTCTTCTGTGGTCTCTTCATGGCCTCCACCTCGGCTGTGGCCATGACTATCTACAAATCCACCGATGCCAACGGCGTGGTCTCGTACAGCGACCGGCCGAGCAAAGGTGCGGCGGTGTTCGTCTTTCAAGACCGCATGGTCGAACGCCTTGATCGCCAGGTGTACCTCGACATCAAGAAGCAGAAGGGTACCGATGTGGTGTTTGTGCGCAACGATCTGTATGCGCCGGTCGAGATTGCACTGGCGTTTACCGGCATGAGCAATGTGCGTGGCGCGCCGACTCAGACGATTCGCCGGGTGTTGCCGGCGCGCAGCAATACGCGGTTGGCGCTGCTCACGGCGGTTTCCGGTGGCCAGCCGCTGGTGTATACGCCGCAGTTCCAGTATTCCCTCGGCGACCCCGCTGGCGCCGCGCAGGGCTATCGCTATCCGCTGCCATGGCGTGGCGGGCCGTTCCGCCTGAGTCAGGGCGCCAACGGCCAGTACAGCCACTACGGGCCGAAGAACAAGTACGCGATGGACATCGCCATGCCGGTGGGCACGCCGATCATTGCCGCGCGGGCGGGGGTGGTGGTCAAGACCGAGAACTCACAGAGCGGGCGCGGCAGCGATGCCTCCGGCAATTTCGTGCGGGTGCTGCATGACGACGGCACGATGGGCGTGTACCTGCACCTCAAGCAAGGTTCGGTGAGCGTACGCGAAGGGCAGCGAGTGGTGGTCGGCAGTCCGCTGGCGCTGTCCGGCAACACCGGCAACAGCAGCGGACCGCACCTGCACTTTGTGGTGCAGCGCAACAGCGGCGCGGGGCTGGTGTCGATTCCGTATCAGTTCAACCAGCCACTGGGGGCGTTGCCCAACTTTGCGTTGGGCAAACAGTAAAAAGCAAAAGATCGTCCGATCGCGGCCCGAACCTTCGGCAGCTCCTACATTGGAATGCGATCCCCTGTAGGAGCTGCCGCAGGCTGCGATCTTTTAAGCAGGCAACGCGGTTCCCGCATTGCACTCAATCGAGCATCAACACCTTGGCCAGTACAATCTTCGGCCCTTTCATCTTCTTGATGATGATCCGCAAGCCTTCGACTTCCAGCACTTCTTCCTCTTCCGGCACCCGCTTCAGGGTTTCGTAGATCAGCCCGGCGAGGGTTTCCGCTTCGATGTGATCGAGGTCGATGCCCAGCAGGCGTTCAACCTTGAACAGCGGCGTGTCGCCCCGCACCAAGAGCTTGCCCGGCTGATAAGCGAGGATCCCGCGCTCAGCCTTGCGGTGTTCGTCCTGAATGTCACCGACCAGCACTTCCAGCACGTCTTCCATGGTCAGGTAGCCGATGATGTTGCCGTCAGCTTCCTCGACCACGGCGAAGTGCGAGCCGCCCTTGCGGAACTGCTCGAGCAACTGCGACAGCGGCATATGCCGCGACACGCGCTCCAGCGGGCGGGTCAGTTCAGCGAGGTTGAACGACTCGGGAATGTGGTCCAGCGCGGCCAGTTCCAGCAGCAGATCCTTGATGTGCAGCAGGCCGACGAACTCCTGGCGCTCGCTGTCGTACACCGGATAACGGCTGAACTTGTGGCGACGGAACATCGCCAGGATTTCTTTCAACGGCGCGTTGAATTCAAGCGTGATCAAGTCTTCACGGGAGTTGGCCCAGTCGACCACTTCCAGCTCGCCCATTTCCACCGCCGACGCCAGCACGCGCATGCCCTGATCGCTCGGATCCTGGCCACGGCTGGAGTGCAGGATCAGTTTCAGTTCTTCACGGCTGTAATGGTGTTCATGGTGCGGGCCTGGCTCACCTTGACCGGCGATACGCAGAATCGCGTTGGCGCTGGCGTTGAGCAGGTAGATCGCCGGGTACATCGCCCAGTAGAACAGGTACAGCGGCACCGCCGTCCACAGCGACAGCAGCTCGGGTTTGCGGATCGCCCACGACTTCGGAGCCAGCTCGCCGACCACGATGTGCAGGTACGAAATGATGAAGAACGCGGTGAAGAACGACACGCCTTTGACGATCTCCGGCGACTGCACGCCGACCGCGCTGAGCAGCGGCTCGAGAATGTGCGCGAAGGCCGGTTCACCGACCCAGCCGAGGCCGAGGGAGGCGAGGGTGATACCCAGCTGACACGCCGAGAGGTACGCATCGAGCTGACTGTGTACGGTGCGCAGGATGTGCCCGCGCCAGCCGTTTTTGTCAGCGATGGCCTCGACCCGGGTCGAGCGCAGTTTGACCATGGCGAATTCCGCCGCAACGAAAAAGCCGTTGAGCAAAACCAGGATCAGAGCAAAAAGGATCATGCCGAAATCGGCGAATATTGTTGCGAGGGACAAGCCAGGGGAAGGGTCCATGATGGAGTTTTGCGGGTTCCGTGTGATTCAAAAGAGGTGAAAGTCGCGCCTGAAAGGCAGGCACAAGTCAGCCAATGTAGCGGCTGACCTGGCGATTGCCTAGTGCGACATTACTCAGCGGCGCTGATCGCCCGTACGCTGGCCACTTGCGCCGGGGCAAAATGGCAGGTGAACGTGCTGCCGTGACCGGGCACGCTGCTGATCTCCATCCGCGCGCGGTGGCGCAGCAACACGTGTTTGACGATGGCCAGACCGAGGCCGGTGCCGCCAGTGTTGGAGTTGCGGCTGGAGTCGACGCGATAGAAGCGTTCGGTCAGGCGCGGCAAGTGTTTGCTGTCGATGCCGATTCCGGAATCCTGCACGCTGAGGTGTGCACCCTGATCGTCGCCCCACCAGCGAATGCGGATGTTGCCCTCGGCCGGGGTGTACTTCACCGCATTGAAAACCAGATTGGAAAATGCACTGCGCAACTCCGCCTCGCTGCCCTTGAGCAGTAGCCCGGCATCGGCTTCGAGGGTGATGCGCTGATTTTTCGAAGCGGACAATTGCTGCGCGTCGCTTTTGATCGATTGCAACAGCGTATCGACCTGCACTGGCTGGTTGTCCGACGGGTAATCGGTGGCTTCCAGTTTCGCCAGCAGCAACAGGTCGTTGAGCAGCGTCTGCATGCGCCCGCCCTGTTGTTGCATCTGCTGCAGGGCGCGGCTCCAGCGTGGATTCACCTCTTCGACGTTGTCGAGCAGGGTTTCCAGATAACCGCAAATCACCGTCAACGGCGTGCGCAATTCGTGGGAGACGTTGGCAATGAAGTCTTTGCGCATCTGTTCCAGTTGATGAATCCGCGTGACGTCACGCACCAGCATCAAGTGTTCGTTGTTGCCGTAGCGGGTCAGGTACAGCTGAATGCGCACGCGATCGTTGGTTGGCGAGGGGATTTCCAGCGGTTCGGCGTAGCTTTCCTGCTCAAAGTATTCCTTGAAGCGCGGATGGCGCACCAGGTTGGTCACCGGTTGGCCACTGTCCTGCGGGGTCTTCAGACCGAGCAGGGTTTCGGCAGCACGGTTCCACCATTCCAGATTGCCGTCGCTGTCGAGCATGATCACCGCATCTTTCAGCGCTGCGGTGGATTCCTGAACCCGGTCGATCACCGCTTGCAGCCGCCCGCGCACCCGTTGATCACGGCGTTGCAGATGGTAGATGCTGTCGAACACCTCGCCCCACAGGCCATAGCCGTCGGGCGGTGCTTCGTCGGGTTGGTGCTGGCGCAGCCATTCGTGCAGGCGCAGCAATTGCTTGAGCGTCCAGCCCAGATAAATCCCCAGGCCCGCCGCGAGGCTCCAGCCGTAATAGCCGGTGATCAGGCCGATCACCAGGCAGGCGGTGACCAGCAACAGCATGTGGCGAATCAGGGTGCCATGCCAGTTTTGATTCACGGGAAATACGGTCCTTGTCAGCGAGTCTGGCGGTCGGCTCAGGCCTTGGTGGAAAACCGGTAGCCAGTGCCGCGCACGGTTTGTACCAGATTTTCGTAGGCGTCGCCGAGGGCCTTGCGCAGGCGGCGGATGTGCACGTCGACGGTGCGCTCTTCAACATAGACGTTGCCGCCCCAGACCTGATCCAGCAACTGGCCACGGGTGTAGGCGCGTTCCTGGTGGGTCATGAAGAATTGCAGCAGACGGTATTCGGTCGGGCCCATTTCGGCGGGTTTGCCGTCGATGGTCACGCGGTGGCTGATCGGGTCGAGCAGCAGGCCACCGACTTCAATCGGCGCTTCGCCATCGGTCGGGCCGGCGCGACGCAGCACGGCTTTCAGGCGTGCGACCAGTTCGCGTGGGGAAAACGGTTTGGTGATGTAGTCGTCGGCGCCGACTTCCAGCCCCTGGATCTTGTTGTCCTCTTCGCCCTTGGCGGTGAGCATGATGATCGGGATGTCCCCGGTCAGCTCATCGCGTTTCAGACGACGGGCCAACTCGATGCCCGACGTGCCGGGCAGCATCCAGTCGAGCAGGATCAGGTCCGGCTTGCGGTCGACGATGATGGCGTGTGCCTGCTGCGAGTTCTCTGCCTCGAGGCAGTCATAGCCGGCCATTTCCAACGCAACGGCGATCATTTCGCGAATGGGCGCTTCGTCGTCGACGATCAGAATGCTCCTGCCAACCATGCCTTAATCCTCTTGTCATTTAACTGTCTTGCGCCGCATTAGATAACGGAATTATTGCAGTCGTGTGACAGTATTTTAGTCCGGCGGCGATTGTGCAAATCCTCAACTAAGCTCTAAGTCCGAATCCTGACAACCACAAAAGAAGGTTTCCATGACTCAAATGACTGTTTCCTTTAAAGCACTGCTGATGGCTGCTGCCCTGACTCTGCCCGGATTTGCCATGGCCGCCGAGCCGGCCATGATGAAAGACGGCATGATGGTCGATCACAAAGGCATGACCGTTTACACGTTCGACAAGGACGCTGGCGGCAAGTCGATGTGCACCGGCGATTGCGCGAAAAACTGGCCGCCAATGATGGCGCCGGCGGGCGCCAAAGCTGAAGGCAAATGGACAGTGATCAAGCGCGATGACGGCATGATGCAATACGCCTACGACGGCAAGCCGCTGTACACCTTCATGAAAGATGAGAAGCCTGGAGAAATGAAGGGTGATGGCATGAAGGAAATGTGGCACGTGGTGCACGAGCACAAATAAACGCAAATCCCCTGTGGGAGCGGGCTTGCTCGCGATAGCGGTGTATCAGTCGGCATTTTCGTTAACTGATACACCGCTATCGCGAGCAGGCTCACTCCTACATTGATTTGTGTTTAGCGCAGCGCGTAATCCAGCACGATCCCGACGAAAATCGCCAACCCGGCCCAATGGTTGTGCAAAAACGCCTTGAAGCAACGCATGCGGTCACGATCGCGGGTGTACCAGAACTCCCACGCATAACAGCCAGCAGCCACCAGCAAGCCGAGATGGAACCACGTCCCCAGCTCGAACTTCGACCCCGCCAGTAACAGGCAGCCCAGCGACAGCGCCTGCAAACTCAGGATGATCACCCGGTCCGCCTCGCCAAACAGAATCGCTGTGGATTTCACGCCAATCTTCAAATCATCATCCCGGTCAGTCATCGCGTAATACGTGTCGTAACCCACGGTCCACAGTAAATTGGCGATCCACAGCAGCCATGCTGCCGCCGGCAACTCGCCGGTCTCGGCGGTGAACGCCATCGGCATGCCCCACGAGAACGCCGCGCCCAGCACCACTTGCGGGTAATAGGTAAAGCGCTTCATGAACGGATAGGTGAACGCCAACGCCAAACCGCCCAGCGATAACCAGATCGTCGGCGCATTGGTACACAGCACCAGCAGAAAACTCACGCCCATCAACAGCGCAAAGAACACCAGCGCTTCTTTCGAACTGATTCTGCCCGCAGCCAATGGCCGTTGCGCGGTGCGTTTGACGTGGCCGTCGACCTTGCGATCGGCCCAATCGTTGATCACGCAACCACCGGCGCGAGTCAGGATCACGCCGAGGACAAAAATCACCACGTTGGCCAGTGATGGCGAGCCCTTGCCGGCAATCCACAGCGCCCACAGCGTCGGCCAGAGCAGCAGGTAAATGCCGATCGGCTTGTCCATCCGGGTCAGCTGAATGAAATCCCAGGCGCGCGGGTTCAAGCGGTTCAGGGACTTGAGCAGGCTCTGATACATCAGCTGTTCTCCGGATGGGCGCGGGCGGCGCACCACAGATTCGGCAGGAAAATTTCCGCGACCAATACGCTCAGCGCGCCACGGTCGAAGCGCGAGCGGCGGCCCCACAGTTCGGGCGCCTTGGCGGCAGGCGGCAGCCATTGCTCAGGGTAGCGGCAGACTTCGATGGCGCGACGCTGGAAGGCCTGATCGCAAAACAACAATTCGCCCAGCGAACGGCTGCCCAGTTCATCCATGTGCAAGCCATCGCCCTGCAAGGCGCTGCGTGAGGCGACGCTGCGGGCAAACACCCAAGCTTCGCCATGACCGCGCAAATACACCTCGCGCACCCAGCCTTCGCTGCCTTCAGCCAGATTCAGCGCGGCGCATTCGTCGGCGCGCAGGGTGTCCCAGCCTTCGAACAACGGCGTCACGCTAAAGCCATCATTGGACAGGCGGGTCAGTCGGCGAGTGAGCGAGCCTTCGTCGAACAACCAGTCGAGGGTCAACGAATCGGGGAGGGACGTCAGTTGGCTTTGGGCCAGCCAGAGCGGGGCCGGGGAGGGATTAGTCTGTTGCACAATGAGTCATTATTGGCCGCAAATGAGGCGGCGAGCTTACCATGGCGGGCAGCGATATTGATGGGGCCGGGACGCCATTGCGCCGAACAGGCTTGCATCTGCCCGGCTCCATCAGTACAAAACGCCCTGAGCCGGATGGCAGCGCAATACCCATCGACCGTCCGCGCCGGCAATAAGCCTGAACCCTGAGGAAGTACCCGAATGAAAAAGTGGCAATGTGTGGTCTGCGGCCTGATCTACAACGAAGCCGACGGCTGGCCGGATGACGGCATTGCGCCGGGCACCCTGTGGCAGGACGTGCCGGAAGACTGGCTGTGCCCGGACTGCGGTGTCGGCAAGATGGACTTCGAAATGATCGAAATCAACTAAGCAAAACAAAGGAGTAAGGCATGAGCGCACCTGTCGTCATCATCGGCACTGGCCTTGCGGGCTACAACCTGGCCCGGGAGTTTCGCAAACTCGACAGCGAAACCCCGCTGCTGTTGATTACCGCCGATGACGGTCGCTCTTACTCCAAGCCGATGCTCTCCACCGGTTTCGGCAAGAACAAGGACGCCGATGGCCTGAGCATGGCCGAACCCGGCGCGATGGCCGAGCAGTTGAAAGCCGAAGTGCGCACCCATACGCGCATCAGCGGCATCGATGCCGGCCACAAGCGTTTGTGGATCGGTGAAGAAGCGGTGGCCTACCGTGACCTGATTCTCGCCTGGGGCGCAGAAACCGTGCGCGTGCCCATCGAAGGCGATGGCGCGGATCTGGTCTTCCCGATCAACGATCTCGAAGACTACGCGCGTTTCCGTGCTGCAGCGGCCGGTAAACGCCGCGTTTTGCTGTTGGGTGCCGGCCTGATTGGTTGTGAATTCGCCAACGACCTGATCCTTGGTGGCTATGAAGTGCAACTGGTTGCGCCGTGCGAACAAGTGATGCCGACCCTGCTGCACCCGGCGGCTGCGGCAGCGGTGCAGGCTGGGCTGGAAGGCCTCGGGGCGAAATTCCACCTCGGCCCGGTACTGACCCGCTTGCACAAAGTCGCGGAAGGCCTGGAAGCGCATCTGTCCGACGGCCAGGTCATTGCCTGCGATGTGGTGGTTTCCGCCATTGGCTTGCGCCCACGCATTGATCTGGCGGCGGCCGCCGGCGTACAGGTCAATCGCGGCGTCGTGGTCGATCGTCAGTTGCAAACTTCCCACGCCAATATCTACGCCCTGGGCGACTGCGCCGAGGTCGATGGGCTGAATCTGCTGTACGTAATGCCCCTCATGAGCTGTGCGCGAGCGCTGGCACAAACTCTGGCAGGAAACCCTACCGCAGTGAGCTACGGCCCGATGCCGATCACCGTGAAAACCCCGGTTTGCCCATTGGTGGTTTCGCTACCGCCACGCGGCAGCGAAGGCAGCTGGACCATTGAAGGGCAGGGCGCCGACATCAAGGCCCTGTGCCACGGCTCCGACGGTCAGTTGCTCGGCTATGCGCTGACGGGCGCCGCCGTCATGGAAAAACTCGCCCTGAACAAACAGCTTCCGGCCTTGCTGGCGTAAATACCGGTCGTTCTGTCGGAATCACCCCGCTTTTGCCCCCACAAAGGTCGTAGTGAGACTGGCGCAGGCCTTGTCCGCGTGCCATTCTCACTCCCGTCTGCCGCAGAGTAGAGCCTGCGGCGCCTTGGGCGCTGTTCCAACGAGAACAGCACGGACATAACAACAAAAAACCGTCAAAGGGGCTTCACTAATGCGTAAACCAGAACTCGCCGCTGCAATCGCTGAAAAAGCAGATCTGACCAAAGAACAGGCCAACCGCGTACTCAACGCCGTTCTCGAAGAAATCACCGGCGCTCTGCACCGCAAGGACAGCGTGACGCTGGTAGGCTTCGGCACCTTCCTGCAACGCCACCGCGGCGCCCGCACCGGCAAAAACCCGCAAACCGGCGAGCCGGTGAAAATCAAGGCCAGCAACACCGTTGCGTTCAAGCCAGGCAAGTCGTTGAAAGACAGCGTTAATCCTTAATTGCGGCGGATCCCCTGAATAGCGGGGGAACACCGTAATAAAAAATGGGCACACCGATTGCGGTCGGGTGCCCATTTTTTGTGGCAGCAAGCCAGGTTATTGGCGGCGGAAGCAGGCTTTGCCGTTGCCGAAGTCTACGGCCAGGCAATTTGGCTCAACGGCCAATTGCAGATCCTCGAACAGGGCAGACAAATCTTTATCGGAAGCAGGCTTGGTTGCACTTTTCAGCGTCAGTATTTCCTTGTCCACCTGCCAGGTGCCTTTGGCAAAACCGTCGGCACTCCCGTACGCCACGCCCGCGTCAAAGGTGCCGTCCTTGCGCAGCAGCAATTCAGCGCCCATTTCCATTGCTCCGACCAGGTAGTAATGGCCGTCCAGTGAGGGGGTGTCCGCGGATGCTTGGGTGATTGGCAGCCAAATAAGTGCTGCGAAAAATAGGGTTTTCAATTCCATGAAGTGAAGCTCCTTACCAGCCGTAGTAGAGGGTGCAGATTTTGTGGGCGTTGGATTCTGGCATAGCCAAGGTTTGTCCGCGCGTTGTTTAGCCGCTACACGATCGAATCAATATCCAGCTGAAACGGCGCGCCAACGGCATGCCCGCCGGCCATTGCGACGATGGCGGCATCGTGGTCTTCGCCGGCTGGCGGAGTCATCGCCAGTTGTTCCTGAACGAGGTTTTCCGGGTGAGCGTTCCAGCGCAGCAGGTTTTCCTGCACCCACTCGGGCTGGTCGGCGTAGTTGCCATAAACGTCGGCTTCGGTGACGCGCTGGCCGCGCAGAGCGACCAGGCGGTCATGGGTCATTTTGATTTTGTCTATTTCATTGTTGAGAACCGTGACCTTGTGGATTCTTTCCTCGTGGCGGACGTAGGCGCTGGGGTGGGCCTGGATCTCCCGCTCAACGGCACGCAGTTGCTTTCTGATATTTTCCAATGCACCGCTGACCCATTCGAACTCCCGTGATGTGACCAAAGAGCGTTTGAGCTGCAGTGCTTCCTGCCAGCGGCGCAGGCTGGCCCAACAACCGGGAATGTAGCTGCCAACCATCGAGTGATCGCCAGCCGCGAAGAGCTGCTTCAGAAAAGAGCCGCGTTTGGGCAAGCCATTGATATTTCGCAAGGCTTCGGCACAGCCGTGATCATTGATGATGCTGCAGCCCGGCTGCCAGAGAATGGATGACTGATGGTCCTTTCCAAACACCACGGGCATGAAATGGCGCAGGGCACCGTGATGGCCGTATTCGTCGCCGAAGAAGTTGGTCATTCCCCAGACAAACAAGGCAAAACCGGCAGCGGGGGTAATAACCAGCACTGCTCCATTGGCGATATACATCGGCTCTGGTTTGGCGAAGGTGTTCATCCATGTGGCGGGAACGCTTGGAACCGGGTCGTTCTGGTTGACGATGCGGTGGTGGGTCAACGCCTTGGCACTTTCGATGAAAGTGGTGTCGCCGGCGCGCGGGGCGCCGTAGGTGTAGAGGACGATCTGCGGAAGATAGCGCTGATTCCGCCGCAGCATCTCCGACAAAATAAGTGCTATTGCTCCGCCCAGACTGTGTCCGGTGATCAGCAGTTTTTGCCCGCTGTAGAACCGTTCCAGATAACTCACCACAAACGGGTAAACCGCTTGGGCGCCGCCGTAGAAGCCGCGATGTACCTTGCCTTCTCCTTCCTCAAAAGGAACCTGATAGGCATCCCCATCCCGCATCGCATCGGGTTTCATTTCACTGGTCCCGCGTACGCTGATCAATATCAACTCGTCGTGATGGGTGATGAAGGCCTGGGTGTCCGTGCTGTTGTCTTTATCGCGATCATCGAAAAAGTGCAGTTTGGCCGGGTGCTCCTGCTGATCGCCCAAGTCGGGGTTGTTTACCTCGGGATAGAGCGATGGATCGAACGGCACCACTTCCAGACGTTTCGAGTAAGGGACCTCCTCATACAAGGGGTAGTACTTCTTCGTTTGCAGGGCATCGACTTTCCACAGTTCATCAAACTGCGGCAGGGCATGGCCAAACCAGTGGCCGCTGCTGGGTTGCACGGTGAAGCTCACGCTGTCAGTCCTCACCGGTTGGGTGTTCGGTTCTTGGCCGAAATCGGTGTAGCTCAGCGTGGCCATCAATGACAGTTGATAGAGGTTTAGTGCGCAGAATTCGTCGCCGGTCGACAGCATGGGCCGTAGTGCCCTCATCGGGCGTACTTCCAGCACGTGATGCTTGTTGGGCAACAGGGCAATGCCCTCGGGTTTGGGAGGCGGTGGGAAGAATCCAAGTTCGACCGTAGCCATATCCGCTTTACTGAAGAGGACGCTCAGTCCGGCATCAAGCGCGGATCTATCGACGACGGTGCAGCTTCTGGATTTTGGCGCCGGGCGCATTAGTTTATGCACCACCATGTTCGGTGGATCTCGCCGCAGGGCCAGAGGCGGCAAGTGCGCAATGTGGTTTACTAGTTCGCTGACTTCTATCTGGCAGTAAGCATTGGTTTCGGCGAAGTCTTTTGCTGGGTTGGCTTGGGTACGTACGCCTGTTTTGTGGAAAAAACGGGTTTTTTCGGCGCGTACCTGGAGTTCGGTAATGGGGAGGGGGTAATACGGCCTTTTTATCAAGGCCTTGTAAAGTGTGTCCGAACCTTCGAATGGGCGACTTGCTTTAAGCACTAACGGGCCGCAATGGTGGTTGTCGACTTTTCCGAAGCCCTTGGCATCGAGCTTTCCCGTATAGATAGTGTCTTCGTAATCAACGATCTCGAACGCCAAACCGGCGTAAGGTTTTCCATCACCAAATTCGTCCACTAGTTGAAAACTGGTCGAATGACTACGCCGAGGACACGCATGAATATGCCCCGACATGAAAGCGGCATCACTGGCGGCTAAGGGTTCTATATTCATGGAGTCGCATCCCTGTTTTCCGTGCATCCCGGGTAGATGGTGCAGACTCTTTCGTCAACCATTCGGAACGTGCTGAAGTCTTTGTAGTTTCCGTTGCAATAGGCGTGTTGATCTTCAAAACCATTACCCATGCATCGTTTCCAGCCGCCTGGGACTTGAACCCAGGTGTCGCCCCAGCCGGGCAACTCCTCACCTGCCAACGTGATCTTCAGACTTACCTTTTTCCCCGCTAGCTGAGTCAGCGTGTACGCCGTGGAAGGGCGGCTTCGCCCGACATTGCCCTGCGCATCCATTTTTTTGCAGGTCAGCAGTTTGATCAGGTAACGCTTCGGCCCGACGGTGCGAAAAAGCCACATGCACTCACCGAAGAACTCAGCTGTCTCGTCATCTCTGAAAGTACCCATTTGTCGCTCCAGCAACTCCGGACGCACGGCAAATGAGGCGTAGTCATAGCTGCTGTCACTTCGCTCCGGACCAAAAACACCGATGATCTTGATCTCCACATGGTTCAGCACCAGCGGGCAGTTGCTCGCTGTTTTGTACAGCTCAATTTCCGCAGTGCTGACGTATTCCATATTGGGTTTATTGAAGCTGACCCAGAAATCCGGCTTTCCCGCGACTCTGCACGTTTCTCCTTCGAGGGGCAGGTAGATGGCTTTCAGTTCGTATTTGAAGTTGGGTGGAAAGTCGGGAACAAAAGTAAACGTGTTCGGCGTACCAACCGCAGAGCAGCCCAGGATCAATGCAGTGCAACTGCCAAGTGCCAGAAATTGAAATGCACGTCTCATAAGGCTCCGCTCTCCTGCCAATACAGCACCTGCTGATACACCCGCTCAAAATGCGCCGTCGGGTCTTCTTCAGGTTTCGGCCACCATGACTTGGGCGGCACATACCCCGGTAGCTGAAGACTTTGGGTCAGCAAAAAGTGCACTTGCTCCGGTTGCTGCCAGCCCCACAGGCGCGCAGCTGAATCTGTCCCCACAGCCAGTCATCCATGTCGAGTTGCTCCGCTAGCTTGGCCATCGCTTCAGTGTGCTCGCCCACCAGATAGCGTCGGGCGTTGTCGAACAGCACGTTTGCGTAAATCAGCTCCGGTATGGGCGTCTGCAGCCATGGCGGGTCGATGGGCAGCGGGTGTTCGCCGGGATCCGGGTTGTCGGCGACGTTCCATTGCCCCGCGTGCCAGTAACAGACGCTGCTGATCGGCCCGAGCAAAGTGGCGTATTGCTCGGGTTGCAGATGCGCCAGCGCGCGTCCGAGCACGCGGTTGTCATGCACGCGATACACCGCCAGATTGGGGCGTTCGCCGGTCACCACGCGCTCACGCCAATGCCTTGCCAGATCATCCAGAGCGACATGCTCGGCACTGGCCAACCAACCCCAATGGCGGTCGGGAGTGGCGACCAGTGCCTGGATGACGGGGTGGCGCGCCGTGTCGATGCGCAGCAGCAGCGGACCGGTCTGCGCCAATGATTCAGCCGCCGTGCCGGCGTACAAATGACGAAATTGGTCCGTACCCAGGTCGGCGGCCAGCGCGGTGCGTGCTTCGCTCTGTCCGTCGGTATCGAGCATCAGAAACAGATCACGTCCGGCCCGGGGCTGCTCATGCAGCCATTGTTCGACCCGGTTCATGCGACTTCTCCCAGGCCGCACTGCCCAGCCGCACAGGCTTCGCACAGCGGGCAATAATCCGCCGCCTGCTGGCGAGCACTGTTGACGATCGACAGCGGTGTGGCACTGACAGGTGGGACGATTGCGCCCACTGCCTGCAGCGGCTGTAGCGGCGCGATGCCCGCCAACGGCGCACCGCCCTCGACGATCGGCACGCTGCTGAAAATCCCGCCAGCGTTGATGACGATGTAGTGACCGCCCGCCGACAGCGTCAGGCTCATGCCAGCGTCGATCACCACGTTGCTCGCGGTGACATGCGCCTGCTGGCCCGCCTGAATCACCAGCGCTCCAACCGTTTGACTGCTGATGCCGCTGACGGTCAGCAGATCATCGGCGTTGATCTGAGTACAGCGCACACCGTGGTGGGTGCGCAACGTCTTGCCCTCGATCAGGCAGGTGCTGTCATTGCCCACTTGCTCGAAGTGATCGCGGGTAATCAGGTTGCGGCTGTCATTGAGGATCAGTTGTTCCAGATCACGTTGAGCCCGCAGGTAGATTTTCTCCTGGCCAGCACGGTCTTCGATCGACAACTCGTTGTAACCGCCATTGCGCGGTGAGCTTTGAGTGCGCAAGACCGTTCTCGTCTCATTGGCCGGCAATGGATAGGCGGCGGATGTGACCTTGTTGGGTACGCAACCGGTGATCAGCGGTTGATCCGGGTCACCCTCCTGAAAAGTCACGACCACTTCCATGCCGATGCGCGGAATGGTCATCGCCCCGAAACCTTCCCCGGCCCAGCTGGAGGCAACGCGTATCCAGCAGCTGCTCTTCTCGCTATTGAGCTCTGCCCTGTCCCATGGGAACTCGACGCGAACCCTGCCGAATTCGTCGCAGAACGTTTCCCTCCCAGGCGGCCCGGTAACGCGCGCGGTCTGGCAGACCAACGACGGTTTTCGTGGTGGCAGCGCAGGGCGATAAAGCACCTCTGCGGGTATGGCGCTGAAAGTGTTGCGATAGCCCTGCGTGAAGCCATCGGCGGGTTTGACGTCGCTACCGGCAGCTTCTTCGAGGACCTGCGGTTGCTTGCCTTTATGCTTCAGGCTTACCAGCAACCAAAGGTTGTTGCAGTCCTTGCGCGGATGTTCAGTCAGATCGAACAAATACCCACTGCGCAGTGTCGCTTGATCGCTTTCGCCCTGAACCCTTTGGTAGTCGCAGCGATGTCGCTCCAAAACCTGGCGTACCCGCTGTTTGGCCTGTTTTTCGTTCTCCATCGGCAGGGGGTAGCGATAGTCTTCCAGCGCCGGTGTGAACTCGGCTGTGAAACGACTTTCCAGCAACAGGCTGGGGCGCTTCAGGTCATAGTCGCGACGGGTTACGGTGCTGGTTCGCGTATTGAAAACCATGGCGAACCGATTGACGACCGGGTGCTCGGCGACCATGCCCGTGTCTTGTTGAAAAGGCGTCGCTCCCAGCTTCGGGAAAAACACCTGATCGTCGGTAAACACCAGCATGTGACCGTCGGGAGAGTGCTGGTGATGCCACGCGATGCCTTCTTCGGCGCACAGGCGCCGGATGAACTCAAAATCGGATTGGCCATACTGAGTGCAGTAGTCACGCTCCATCCGGCTGCTGACATGGAAGGTGAATGCATCCGTCTGGATGCCATGACGCTGGAGTACCTGCGTGATGATTTGCGGTACCGTCAAGTTTTGAAAAATCCGCTGATCATGGCTGAACTGCAAGTAATACAGCGCTGGCACCAGCGTCAGTTGATAGTGAGTCAGACGTTTACCTGACTCGCCAATCTGCACATCCTCAATCCGCCCATGGACGCCTTCGCCATTGAAGCCGAATTGCAGAAACGCCGGCTGACTGAGCAGAGGCTCAAGGTCGATGTCAGCGCGTTCGCTGACCAACTCAATCCGGAACGCATAGAGGCTGCTGATAGCCTCATCGCCGTCGAAGGCAAGCACTGCGAAATCGTGGTGAATAGCGGGAATCTGTAGGGTAAAAGGCGCGCAACTGCCCGTGCTGAACATACGCTTGTCCTTAAGCAAAATGAGTCGATGCGCGGTGTTCGATCGTCCCTGATCGCCACGCGTAAAAAATTTGCCAAGGCACGCTAGCTGCGGGGGAAACAATTTGATGTAAGAACCGTCTCTGACGTTTGTCAGAGACTTCCGGGTTGTAAGGTGTTGTATGAATTGAAGGAAAGGACTGTAGGAGGCTAGTTCGAAACTTATTGAGTTAGCACGAATGTGCAGTATTTCCGGGACAGTGAAAGTTTCACAAAAACACTTTGCCATCAAATTGATGGCACTTTTTGTGGTCGCCATTGTCCTCGTCGAATTGTTCAAGGAAACCGATGCATTTTAGGACGAATCCTACTTCTATTTTTTTCAAGAGTTGTCATGCTTGCCGCCGTGTATTGGGACGGGCGTCCGGCAAGATGCCTTGTCGGAGCAGCAGAGCGCTCTAGCTCAAGGTTTTGGCGGGGGAAAAGAAAATGCGGCGAATATAAATGACGCTCAGGGATTCCCTTGCGACATATAGGGCAATCTCCTACAGACCCCAATGAACACTTCGTCTTGTTGTTTAATCAGATGCTTGCTAGTGGCCATCATAGTGATTACGATGCGCCCACTTGAAAGAGCACATCTCAATTGGATGAGTCGCACCACCGCTCTTCGATACTGTCCCGCGCCGCGGTTACTCCAATAGGCGCCTGACTGTAATCCTTAATAAAGGCCATGGATGTCCTACTCAAGCAAACTTTCCGCCCATTACCTCGAACTCGCAAAAGTCTCTGTTTCCAAAGAGAATTTCGCGGGCGAAGACGTTCGTTTTTCGAGCGAATTCGAGGCCCTGGAAAGCGAGCTGGCCAAAGCCTCGTCGATGCACGAAAGCGGGCAGATCGACTGGCTGAAAATTCGCGAAAACAGCGAAAATCTGCTGCGTACCCAATCCAAGGATTTGCGTGTCGGCGCCTGGCTGACCTGGTCGCTGTACCAGCGTGAATCCTTCCCCGGGCTGCTCGCCGGCCTCGGGTTGCTGCACCATCTGTCGGAAAACCACTGGGCCGACGTTCACCCGCTCAAAGCCCGCACCCGTGCCGCCGCCATCGGCTGGCTGGTGCCGCGTCTTGAGCAGGTCATCACTGAAAACATCGCGATCAAAGAGCAGTTGCCGATGTTCCGGCAGCTCTCCGAGCACCTGTCCGGTCTCGAAGCGGCGTGCGCGGAACATCTGGGTGATGATTCGCCGCTGCTGCTGCCGATTTCCCGTCGCCTGAAAACCATGATCCAGCGCGCCGCCGACAATCAGCCGGCACCCGGTGTGGTGGGCGCAGCAGTGGCCCAGGTCAAACAGGCGGCGAGCCAGTTGCTCACCCCCGGCGCGCCGATCGACAACGAACGCGAGGCGCACAAAGCCCTGCGCGCCCAGCAGGAAAGCGCCCGTCCATTGTGCGCCTGGTGGCTCAAGCAGAAAGCCACCGACCTGCGCGCCCTGCGCCTGAACCGCACGCTGCTGTGGATGACCATCGACGCGGTGCCCGAGCGTAACGCCGAGCAGATCACTGTGTTGCGCGGTCTGCCGCTGGAAAAACTCAAGCTCTATCAGGACCGTTTCGATCAGGGCAAATACGCCGACCTGCTGGTGGAACTGGAGGCGAGCCTGGCGAAGGCGCCGTTCTGGTTCGATGGCCAGAGGATGGTCTGGGAATGTCTCCAGAACCTCAACGCCGAGTTGGCAATGCGCGAAGTGGAAATCCACTTCGCGCTTTTGATTCAGCGCCTGCCCGGCATTGTCGAGTTGCGCTTCCATGACGGCGCGCCGTTTGCCGATCCGTCCACCCGGGCGTGGATCGCCGCCAACGTCATGCCGCACCTGCAAAGCGCCAGTGCGCCGCGCAAGGTCGAAAGCGAAAACGTCGAAACCCAGCCGGCGTGGGAAAAGGCCCTCGAAGAAGTCCTGCCGCTGCTGCGCAAGGAAGGCCTGAAGCCTGCCGTGCAGACGCTCAAGCAGGGTTTGCAATCGGCCCACGGCGGTCGCGAACGCTTCTTCTGGCAGTTCGCCCTCGCCAGGCTGTGCTTCATGGCCAAGAAGTACGAACTGGCCAAGAACCAGCTGGAAACCCTCGATCAGACATTACAGGACTCAGGCCTGCACGCCTGGGAGCCCGATCTTGCATTGGAAGTGCTGCATTTACTGCATAGCTGCTGCGAGTTGTTGCCGCAGAACCATGCCGTACGTGAACGCAAGGAAGAGATTTATCGCAGGCTGTGCCACCTCGATCTCGAAGTGGTACTCGAATAGGCCCCAGGGCCACAACCGCAAGGAGAAAAGCCATGGCCAAAGAAGGCTCGGTAGCCCCCAAGGAACGCATCAACGTCACCTTCAAACCCGCCACCGGCGGTGCTCAGGAAGAGATTGAACTGCCGCTGAAGCTGCTGGCAATCGGTGACTACACCCACCGCAAGGACGATCGCAAAATCGAAGATCGCAAGCCGATCAGCATCGACAAGATGACCTTCGACGAAGTGTTGGCCAAGCAAGAACTGGGTCTGACGCTGAGCGTGCCGAACCGTCTGCAGGAAGATGGCGAGGCCGACGAGCTGGCTGTGCAACTGCGCGTCAATTCGATGAAGGACTTCAACCCGGCCAGCCTGGTCGAGCAAGTGCCTGAGCTGAAAAAACTGATGGAACTGCGCGATGCGCTGGTGGCCCTCAAAGGCCCGCTGGGTAACGCACCTGCGTTCCGTAAAGCCATCGAAGGCGTGCTCGCCGACGACGAATCCCGCGGTCGCGTACTCGGTGAGCTGGGCCTGAACGCCGCAGCCACGGACGCCTGAGACTCCAGCCAAGGAAGCCAACACAATGAGCACTAGCGCAGCACAAGAGAAGAGCGCCGGCAACGGCGAGTACAGCATTCTCGACAGCATCATCGCCGAAACCCGTCTGACTCCGGACGACGAAGCCTACGACATCGCCAAGCGCGGTGTGTCGGCGTTCATCGAAGAACTGCTCAAGCCGCAGAACAACGGTGAGCCGGTCAAGAAAGCCATGGTTGACCGCATGATCGCCGAGATCGATGCCAAGCTCAGCCGTCAGATGGACGAGATTCTGCACCACCCGGAATTCCAGGCTCTGGAATCGTCGTGGCGTGGTCTGCAGTTGCTGGTCGATCGCACCAACTTCCGCGAAAACATCAAGATCGAAATCCTCAACGTCTCCAAAGAAGACCTGCTGGACGATTTCGAAGATTCGCCGGAAGTCATGCAGTCCGGCCTGTACAAGCACATCTACACCGCTGAATACGGCCAGTTCGGTGGTCAGCCTGTGGGCGCGATCATCGCTAACTACTACATGTCGCCAAGCTCGCCAGACGTCAAGCTGATGCAGTACGTGGCCAGCGTTTCGTGCATGTCCCACGCGCCGTTCATCGCTGCTGCCGGTCCGAAGTTCTTCGGCCTGGAAAGCTTCACCGGCCTGCCGGATCTGAAAGATCTGAAAGACCACTTCGAAGGCCCGCAATTCGCCAAATGGCAGAGCTTCCGTACCTCGGAAGACTCCCGCTACGTTGGCCTGACCGTGCCGCGTTTCCTGCTGCGTAACCCGTACGATCCGGAAGAAAACCCGGTCAAATCGTTCGTGTACAAGGAAACCGTTGCCAACAGCCACGAGCATTACCTGTGGGGCAACACTGCTTACGCGTTCGGCACCAAGCTGACCGACAGCTTCGCCAAATTCCGCTGGTGCCCGAACATTATCGGCCCGCAGAGCGGTGGCGCGGTTGAAGATCTGCCGTTGCACCACTTCGAAAGCATGGGCGAAATCGAAACCAAGATTCCTACTGAAGTTCTGGTTTCCGACCGTCGTGAATACGAACTGGCCGAGGAAGGCTTCATTTCCCTGACCATGCGTAAAGGCTCCGATAACGCGGCGTTCTTCTCCGCAAGCTCGGTGCAGAAGCCGAAGTTCTTCGGCATCAGCGCAGAAGGCAAGGCAGCAGAGCTGAACTACAAGCTCGGCACTCAACTGCCGTACATGATGATCGTCAACCGCCTGGCTCACTACTTGAAAGTGCTGCAGCGCGAGCAACTCGGTTCGTGGAAAGAACGTACCGACCTCGAGCTGGAACTGAACAAGTGGATCCGCCAGTACGTTGCCGACCAGGAAAACCCGAGCGCCGAAGTCCGTGGCCGTCGTCCGCTGCGCGCTGCGCAAGTGATCGTCAGCGATGTTGAAGGCGAGCCGGGCTGGTACCGCGTGAGCTTGAACGTGCGTCCGCACTTCAAGTACATGGGTGCCGATTTCACCCTGTCGCTGGTTGGCAAGCTGGACAAAGAGTAAGAGCGACTCATGGACGGATACGGCAGTCTTTTCGAACGCCTCAATGGCGACGCGGAACAGCGCAAGGGCAGGAGCCTCGAGGCTTCAGCCATGGCGTCTGTGGCTGCCCATCTGGCCAAAATGCTCAGCACCCGGGCCGGCAGCGTGCAAACGCTGTCCGACTACGGGTTGCCCGATCTCAATGACATGCGCCTGAGCCTGCACGACTCTCTGAGTCAGGCCCGCCTGGCCATCGAAAACTTCATCGAAGCCTACGAGCCACGCCTGAGCAACGTGCGTGTCATTTCCCTGCCGCGTGACCACGATCAACTGCGCCTGGCCTTCAGTATCGAAGGCTTGCTGGAAGTTGAAGGGTTCAAGCGTCAGGTCAGTTTTTCCGCGCGCCTGGATGGCAGCGGACAAGTGAAGGTCACCTAAGGAGATCCCCGATGTCTGGCAAACCCGCAGCACGCGTATCCGACCCCACCGCTTGCCCACTACCAGGCCACGGTACCAACCCGATCGCCGCCGGTTCCGGCGACGTGTTCTTCGACGGCCTCGCGGCCGCCCGTGAAGGCGATGCCTCCGCGTGTGGTGGTGCGATGGTTGGTGGTTTGGCCTCGACGGTGAAAATCAACGGCAAGTCTGCTGTCACCGTCGATTCTGAAGGCACGCATGGGAATAAGGTTACGGCAGGGTCATCGACGGTAATTATCGGTAACTCGCACTCGCCGGCGCCGTTTGTGCCGCCGTTGCCAGTGGAGATTAAGTGGCCGTTTACGGAGCACTTCGTTGTTACTGATCCCGAGACAGGCGCACCGGTAGCTAATCGTGGATACACCATCCGTACTGACTCAGGAAAAGAGGTTACGGGTGTAACGGACAGTGAAGGCAAAACCTCAGTGGTCGGCTCTTCCATCGCTGAAGGGGTCACTTTGTTTTTGGATTCTCAAGACTCGATAGCCATTTCCTGAGACTGATTTTTATGCCAGCTCCTATTAAAACTGCACTGACGCCCGCTGAAAATAAAGAAGGTCAAAGTGTTCAGGTCAAGGACTTTCAGATTTCTTCAATTCCACGGGTTATGGATAAGTTGGGGTGGGCGGTATCTGCTCGTGTTATGCGGAAATGGTTTGCTGGCGAACCTTATGAATTGTCAAAGTCTGTCAAGCAGGGCGATCTTGCAGCGAGCACATTGAGTGCGGAAAAGCTCCTTACAGATATACCGTTTGATTGGCTGTTTTCAGGATCGAAACGAGTAAAGCCAAAGATTGATGAGTTCGTCGCGGCGCTTTCATCATCGTCCGAATTTAACAATAGCGTTGGTAGATTAAAGGGTTCTCTGGACGAGCTCTCCAGAGGTCTGGTCGTATTAATGACTCGCCTTCAACGACTCGGGTTGCTGGATGCTAAAGCAAAAAAATTGAAAAGTGCTTATCTGGACTATAGCGATAAAACAGCGTTGGAACTCGAAGAGATATCTCAGTTTAACTTGATTCGGTTCGGGGCCACAGACTGGGAGAAAGCTACCGATGCTCTGGACGATGTATACGGTGCGCTAGGAACTTTTGTTGTTAAGGTTGCAGCTACCAAGTTACGGACTATTTCAAATGATAATGGCTTTCCGGCAATAGAGATTGAGCAGATCGGGCTTTATGTCCGAGATACATACGATTTTCTCAATGCAGGGGATGATCAACTGCTGGGCTACTGGTCGGAGGAGGGCGTCGTCAGGCCTGGACCAATTGATTACGTCACCGAACCAAAGCTGATCGAAAAAGGTGGGGTGGAATATCATAAAGTGACGAATGGAAAGTTTAATGAGTATCGCAAGTTGCACGGCAAGGGTGGCGATTTCATGATCTATACGGCCGTTAAATTATATGATGTCTCATTTATCATTCACCTTGGGCCAATCGATTTTGATGAGTATCTTTCTCGCTCAGGGTCGAAGTGATTATGAAGGCACCTTCGAAACTGTTTTTATTTTTATTTTTGGTGGGAACACCCATTTTTGTTTGGCTGTATATAAAGCAGGGTGCTGCCGCAGCGGCAGAGGTTTATTCGACAAAATGGAATGAATCAAAAACTTGCTATATAAATTCATATATCCCCAGGTATTCGAGTTTTGGTGTTGCTGGGAAAGTGGTAAAGCTTTTTACAAGTGAAGCTTTTTTTCGGGTGTATAACAAAAAAGGTGAATTGCTAAGATCATCTGAGTGGCTACTCTGGCAAAGTGAGTTCACAACAGATGAACGCTCACAGTGGATCAATGGCCATGCAATCTACCCAACTTCATCAGGCTATGAAGGCTGGAATATTACAGCATGCGCACCGTTAGACGGCGGTGAGGAATAAATATGTACGGGGAATGGAAGAGTCTCAATGTTCAATGTTTGAGCTCAGGAGGTCGTCGATTACTCGTGGCTGCCCTATGGTTTCCGCTGGTTGTTCTCTCGCTCATTGTGCTGATTGATCAATTGAATGAACCGCCTTCCGTTGCTCTGAATTTTGAAACCTTAGGAATGATTTTTGGAGTTCCGGCATACATCGCTTTTGCAATTCTGGAAATGCGGCTCATGCGGGATAAGCCTGAGCAGCGGGTGCTTAATCGAATTTGGCTTGGGCCGCTGGTGTTCATGCTTTTTTACGCCGTCAACTGGATGCTCTTTCGGTTAGCGGGAGGACTCAGCGGTCAGCCCATGAAGGGCGCGATGATGATCGAGTGGCTGGCATATGTTCCGACCTTGCTCCTCTTCGGCTACGTAGTGTCCGGACTGACAGTCGCGCTCTACAGGATATTTTTTTGATGAGTTCCACTACCAGGCAGGTAACCCGTGTCCTTTAACCACTACTACCAAAGCGAACTCACCGCACTGCGCCAACTCGGTCGCCGTTTCGCCGAGCGTAGTCCGGCGCTGGCGCCGTATCTGGGCCAGGCCGGGCGGGATCCGGATGTGGAGCGGTTGCTTGAAGGCTTTGCGTTTCTCACCGGGCGTCTGCGCCAGAAGCTCGATGACGAGCTGCCCGAGCTCAGCCATTCCCTGATGCAATTGCTGTGGCCGAACTACATGCGCCCGCTGCCAGCGTTCAGCATTTTGCAGTTCGATCCGCTCAAGCGTTCCGGGCCGGCGTTGCGTGTCGAGCGTGATACGCCGATTGAAAGCAAGCCGATCGAAGACGTGCGTTGCCGCTTCCGCACCTGCTACCCGACCGAAGTGCTGCCGCTGGATCTGGCCGCACTGAATTACTCGGTGAAGGGCGACGGCTCGCTGCTCAGCCTGCGTCTGGAGATGAGCGCCGACGGCCACCTCGGTGAGCTGGAACTGAGCAAATTGCGTCTGCACTTTGCCGGTGAGCGCTACATCAGCCAGATGCTCTACCTGAGCCTGCTGCGTAATCTCGAAGGCATCGAACTGATCCCGCTCGACGGCGCCGGCAAGCCGATCGATGGCGTCAGCGGCAAGCCGATGGCGTTCAAGATTCCCGGTGACCGGGTCAAACCGGTGGGCTTTGCCGAAGAAGAAGCGTTGATCCCGTATCCGCTGAACACCTTCCGTGGCTATCGCTACCTGCAGGAATACTTCGCCTTCCAAGACAAGTTCCTGTTCGTCGACGTCAACGGCCTGGACATCCTCAAGGCGCTGCCGGAAGACACGCTCAAGCAGATGCGCGGCCTCGAATTGCGCTTCGATATTCGCAAGAGCGGCATCATGCGGATGCGGCCGACCCTGGATAACGTGAAGCTGTTCTGTACGCCGATCGCCAACCTGTTCGCCCACGATGCATTGCCGATCCGCCTCGACGGCAAGCAGGACGAGTACCTGCTGCTGCCGGCGGAATTCGATCTGGAAAACTGCGGCGTGTTCTCCGTTGAAACCGTGACCGGCTGGAAGCCCGGCGGCCTCGGTTATCAGGAATACGTGCCGTTCGAATCCTTCGAGCACGACCCGAGTTTCGACGTGCCCAACAGCCGTCCGCATTACAGCATCCGCCAGCGTTCGTCCCTGCTGCACGACGGCCTCGACACGTACCTGAGCTTCGGTATTCGCCACACCGAAGCCCACGAAACCCTGTCGATCGAGCTGATGTGCACCAACCAGAACCTGCCGCGCAAGCTCAAGCTCGGCGACATCTGCATGGCCTGCGAAGAGACGCCGGAGTTCTTGAGCTTCCGCAACATCACCCCGGCGACTTCCAGCTTCGCACCGCCGCTGAACCGTGACTTCCTGTGGAAGCTGATCAGCAACATGTCGCTTAACTATCTGTCGCTGGCCGACGTCAATGCGTTGAAGGTGATTCTCGAAACCTACGACTTGCCGCGTTACTACGACCAGCACGCGGAGAAGGTCAGCAAACGCCTGCTCGGCGGCCTCAAGCACATCAAGCATCACCACGTTGACCGCTTGCACCGTGGTTTGCCGGTGCGCGGTTTGCGCACCGAACTGACCATCGACCCGGAAGGGTATATCGGCGAAGGCGACCTGTTCGTTTTCGCTTCGGTTCTTAACGAGTTTTTCGCGCTTTACGCCAGTCTCAATTCATTCCATGAGCTGCGGGTAAAAAGCACACAGGGAGAGGTGTACCAATGGACACCACGTATGGGCCTGCAGCCCCTGCTTTAAGCGGGCTGACGAAGGTAATACGCGAGTACTCGCTGTTTCAGGCCGTGCTGCTGGTGATCGACCGGCTGCGCGAAGCACACCCGCACCTGAGCGAAGACGATCTGTACGATCAGGTCGAGTTCCAGGCCAACCCGAGCCTCGGTTTTCCACGCAGTGATGTTGATCGCGTGGAGTTCTTCGAAGAGCACGGGCAGATGCGCGCGCGCATGCGTTTCAACCTGATCGGCCTGGTCGGCTCGGGTTCGCCGTTGCCGGCGTTCTACGGCGAACAGGCGTTGGGCGACAGCGAGGACGGCAACCCGACGCGCAACTTCCTCGACCTGTTCCACCATCGCCTGCAACGGCTGATGCTGCCGATCTGGCGCAAGTATCGCTACCGCGCAAGCTTCCAGAGCGGCGCGCTCGACCCGTTTTCGTCGCAGCTGTTTGCGCTGATCGGTCTGGGCGGCGACGAGATCCGCAAGGCCAAGGAACTCAACTGGAAACGCTTGCTGCCGTACCTCGGTTTGCTCAGCTTGCGGGCGCACTCGGCAGCGTTGATCGAAGCCGTGCTGCGTTACTACTTCAAGCACGAAGACCTGGTCATCGAGCAGTGCATCGAGCGCCGCGTGGAAATTCTCGAGGAGCAGCGCAACCGCCTCGGTCGCGCCAACAGCATGCTCGGTGAAGACCTTGTGCTGGGCGAACACGTGCGCGACCGCAGCGGTAAATTCCGCATTCACATTACCCAACTCGACTGGCAGCGATTCCATGAATTCCTGCCGATCGGTTTTGGTTACCAGCCGCTCTGCGCGCTGGTGCGGTTCACCTTGCGTGACCCGCTCGATTACGACATCCGCCTGGTCTTGCGCCAGGAAGAAATCCGCGAACTGCGCATCGGTGAGCAGAACGCCTGTCGCCTCGGTTGGACCAGTTGGCTGGGCCGCGAAAAAGCGGACGGCGTGGTGACCCTGGGCAGCAAAATTCATTAAGGACGTGAGCCATGATCAACGTAGACCTGCAACAACTCATCCAGGCGCTGGACGCCGAAACCCGTCGTGATCTGGAACGTTCGGCCGAGCGTTGCGTCGCCCGTGGCGGCAGCAAGATCCTCGTCGAAGACTTGATGCTGGGCCTGCTGGAGCGTCCAAACGGCTTGCTCGCGCGCGCGCTGCAAGATGCCGATGTCGATGCCGGCGAACTCAGTGCCGCGCTGCAATCGCGCGTTGAGCACAGCGCCTCGCGCAACCCGGTGTTCGCCCCGGAACTGGTGCAGTGGCTGCAAGACGCGCTGCTGGTGGCCAATCTCGAACTGGGCCAGACCCAGGTTGAAGACGCTGCGCTGATCCTCGCGCTGCTGCGCAACCCGATGCGCTACGCCGGCAGCCGTTACCAGCCGCTGCTCGCCAAGCTGAACATCGATCGTCTGAAGGAATTTGCCCTGTCGCAAAAAGAGCAACCGGCGGCCAATGGCAAACCGGCCGCGCAGGGCGAATCGCTGTTGCAGCGCTTCACCCACAACCTGACCCAACAGGCCCGCGACGGCAAACTCGACCCGGTGCTGTGCCGTGATGGCGCGATCCGCCAGATGGTCGACATCCTCGCGCGTCGCCGCAAGAACAACCCAATCGTCGTCGGTGAGGCCGGTGTCGGCAAGACCGCAATCGTTGAAGGCCTGGCTTCGCGCATCGCTGCCGGTGAAGTGCCGCAAGTGCTCAAGGGCGTTGAACTGCTGTCGCTGGACATGGGCCTGTTGCAGGCCGGCGCCAGCGTCAAAGGTGAATTCGAGCGTCGCCTTAAAGGCGTGATCGACGAAGTCAAAGCCTCGCCGAAACCGATCATTCTGTTCATTGACGAAGCTCATACCCTGATCGGTGCCGGCGGCAATGCGGGTGGCTCCGACGCAGCCAACCTGCTGAAACCGGCACTGGCGCGTGGCGAACTGCGCACCATCGCCGCGACCACCTGGGCCGAGTACAAGAAATACTTCGAGAAAGACCCGGCCCTGGCCCGTCGTTTCCAACCGGTGCAATTGCACGAACCGACCGTCAGCGAAGCGGTGACCATCCTTCGTGGTCTGGCCCAGGTTTACGAGAAGAGCCACGGCATCTACCTGCGCGATGACGCGGTGGTCTCGGCGGCTGAGTTGTCCGCACGTTATCTGGCCGGTCGGCAACTGCCGGACAAAGCCGTCGACGTCCTCGACACCGCGTGTGCCCGCGTGCGCATCAGCCTCGCCGCCGCGCCGGAAAGCCTTGAGCGTCTGCGTGGCGAACTGGCCGAAGGTGGCCGTCAGCGTCAGGCGCTGCGTCGCGATGCCGAAGCCGGTCTGCTGATCGACCACGAAGCACTGGACGCGCTGGAAGTTCGTCTTGAAGAAGCCGAAAGCGAGATGGTTGCGCTGGAAACCCAGTGGACTGAGCAGAAAGCTTTGGCCGAACGCCTGCTGGATCTGCGTCAACAACTGGCCAAGGCTCGCGAAGCCGCAGCAGTCGAGCCAGTGGTCACCGTTGAAGAAGACGCCGAAGGCACTGTCATCGAAACCGTTGTTGCCGAAGTCGAAGAAGGCCAAAGCGTCGAAGCGCTGGAAGCCCAACTCAACGAAACCCATATCGCCCTGACTGCCGCTCAGGTCAAAGAGCGTCTGGTCAGCTTCGAGGTGTGCCCGCGTCTGGTTGCCGAAGTGATCAGCGCCTGGACCGGCGTGCCGCTGGCGCAACTGGCTCGCGAACACAACGCCAAGGTCGCCAGCTTCGCCACTGACCTGCGCACACGCATCCGTGGTCAGGAACAAGCCGTGCACGCACTGGATCGCTCGATGCGCGCCACCGCTGCCGGCCTGAACAAACCTGATGCACCGGTTGGCGTGTTCCTGTTGGTTGGCCCGAGCGGCGTCGGCAAGACCGAAACCGCATTGGCCTTGGCTGACTTGCTGTATGGCGGTGATCGTTTCATCACCACCATCAACATGTCCGAGTTCCAGGAGAAGCACACCGTTTCCCGCCTGATCGGTGCACCGCCAGGCTACGTCGGTTACGGCGAGGGCGGCATGCTCACCGAAGCCGTGCGCCAGAAGCCGTATTCGGTGGTGCTGCTCGATGAAGTCGAAAAGGCTGATCCGGATGTGCTCAACCTGTTCTATCAAATCTTCGACAAAGGCGTGGCCAACGACGGCGAAGGTCGCGAGATCGATTTCCGCAACACGTTGATCCTGATGACCTCGAACCTTGGCAGCGACCGCATCAGCGATCTCTGCGAGAACGGCGCGCGCCCGACGGCGGAAGTGCTCGAAGAAACCATTCGCCCGGTACTCAGCAAACACTTCAAACCGGCGCTGCTGGCGCGGATGAAAGTGGTTCCGTACTACCCGGTTGGCGGCCCGGTGCTGCGCGAGCTGATCGAGATCAAACTCGGTCGTCTCGGCGAGCGTCTCAACCGTCGTCAGCTGGATTTCAGCTGGTGCCAGAACCTCGTCGATCACCTGTCCGAGCGTTGCACGCAGAGCGACAGCGGCGCGCGCCTGATCGACCATCTGCTCGACCAACACGTGCTGCCGTTGGTGGCGGATCGTCTGCTCGATGCCATGGCCACCGGTGAAAGCCTCAAGCGTGTGCATGCCACGCTCGACGGCGAATCCAGCGTGACGTGCGAGTTCGCCTGAGGTGGGTGTGATGTTCACTCAAGTGCCGCAGCCGCTGGTCTATGCCGAAGCGTTGCTGGCGCAATTCGCCAGTCTGTCGCGGGCGGCGGACGGTGCTGCGTTGCTGGGTGACTTTGTGCGCGGGCTGGCCGAGTTGAGTGGTTGCGAGTTGACTCAGTTGTATCTGCTCGACGCCACCCACACGTGCCTGGGGATGAATGCCGAGTGCCTCGACGGCGCCCTGCAACCGCGCGAAGCGGCGAGCCTGCCAGCGGATTACAACGGTGAACAACTGCTGCAATTTGCCCTCTGCCAGAACCGCGTCGTGTGCCTCGACGACTTGAGCGGCAGCCTGCACGAAACCAGTTTCCTGCCAGCGACGACCTCGCCGTGGCAGTCGCTGTTGTGTGTGCCGCTGGTCAATCAGCACAAGGCTGTCGAAGGCCTGCTGCTGTGTGCCAGCCGGCGTCGCGCCAACCTGCAAGGCTTTGCCGATTCGCTCGGTCAGCTCGGCTCGTTCGTGCTTGGCCAGTTGCATTTGCTGCAACGTCTGCGTCAGCCGCTGGCGCAATCGGCCATGGCTGCGCGCAGTGTGCCGAGCATCAGTGGTTATGGCCTGATCGGCAAAAGCGCGGCGATGCGCCAGACCCACTCGCTGATCAGCAAAGTGCTGCACAGCCCGTACACCGTGCTGCTGCGTGGCGAAACCGGCACCGGCAAGGAAGTCGTCGCCCGCGCGATTCACGATTGCGGCCCGCGTCGCTCCCGGGCATTCATCGTGCAGAACTGCGCGGCGGTCCCGGAAAATCTGCTGGAAAGTGAGCTGTTCGGCTATCGCAAAGGCGCCTTCACCGGTGCCGACCGCGACCGCGCCGGGCTGTTCGATGCGGCCAATGGCGGCACGCTGTTGCTCGACGAGATCGGCGACATGCCGCTGTCGTTGCAGGCAAAGATTCTGCGTGTGTTGCAGGAAGGCGAGATTCGCCCGCTGGGTTCCAACGATACGCACAAGATCGATGTGCGCATCATCGCCGCGACGCACCGCGATCTGTCGACGCTGGTCAGCGAGGGCAAGTTCCGCGAAGACTTGTACTACCGCCTCGCGCAATTCCCGATCGAGCTGCCCGCCCTGCGTCAGCGCGAAGGCGACATCCTTGAACTGGCCCAGCACTTTGCCGAGAAGACGTGTACGTATTTGCAGCGCGATCCGGTGCGCTGGTCGGACGCAGCGCTGGAGCATCTGGGCGGTTACACCTTCCCCGGCAACGTCCGCGAACTCAAGGCGTTGGTCGAACGCGCGGTGCTGCTGTGCGAGGGCGGCGAGTTGCTCGCCGAGCATTTCTCCCTGCGCATGGAGCCGGCACCGGAAGACAACAGCCACCTGAATCTGCGCGAACGCCTAGAGCAGGTCGAACGCACCTTGTTGCTCGATTGCCTGCGCAAAAATGACGGCAACCAGACCCTCGCCGCCCGCGAACTGGGCTTGCCTCGGCGCACGCTGCTGTACCGCCTCGGCCGTTTGAATATCAACCTGGGTGACTTCGATGGTTGATCTGAAGTTGCCTTCTGCACCCAGCAGATTTCCTGTAGGCCAAAGATCTCCTGTCGCAGGCAAACTCCTTGTGGCGAGGGGACTTGTCCCCGTTCGGCTGCGTAGCAGTCGCCATTCGGTAAACGCAGGTTTCCTGAAAAAACCGGAAATCAGGTTTTGGGGGCGCTGCGCACCCCGGCGGGGACAAGTCCCCTCGCCACAGAAGATTGTCGTACCTCCTTGGATTGGCTCAAGGCCCCGGTTTAGAGCCTTCCAAAACAACGAATTCGCTTATAACAGCGCCGCCCGAAAGGGCCGGCGCTTTGTGCTTTGTCTACCCCTGGAGACCCTCTGATGTCTGTTCGTCACTGGCACGCTGTCCTGCTGACCCTCGTCGTTCTATGCGGCCTTGGCGGCTGTAGCGGCAATTACAAATTCAACGACAACGACTATCGCCCGTTGGGTGATCCGCAAGCGGTCAATCGCGGCAAGTGACCGCAAGGAGCATCAAACATGGAATTGGTTTTCGAAATGCTGAACACCAAGCAGTTCGTGCCCACCGAGTTGTGCCAGAGGACCTTTAAACAGGCCGGTGGCGTGATCGGGCGGGGCGAGGACTGCGACTGGATCATTCCTGACCGCAAGCGTCACCTGTCCAATCACCACGCGATTGTCAGTTACCGCGAAGGCACGTTCTTCCTCACCGACACCAGCAGCAACGGTGTCCAGGACGGCAGCAGCGGCGCACGCCTGAACAAAGGCGAGCCGGTGCGCATCGAACATGGCAGCACTTACGTGCTCGGTGACTTCGAAATCCGCGCGCGACTGGTACGCGACCCGGCGACCTTCGACGGTGAAGTCGGGCGCCCGCGTGCGGCCGGCAGCATTATCCCGGACGACGCGTTCCTCGATCTCGACCCGCTCAATGCCCTCGAACAGCAAGAGCGCGTGTACTCGGAAATCGACGAACTGCTGGCGCCGAACACCAAGCCGGAAGACTCCCGTCAGCGCGCCGACTACGCGCGCATCGACATGGAAAGCCTGATGGTGCCGGAGCTGATTGCCGCGCCCGCCGAACCTGAGCCTGCTCCGGCACCGAAAGCCGTTGAGCGTCAAAGCGAAGGTTTCTGGGAGCACTTTGGCGCTGCGCTGGGTGTGGACGTCAAAGGCCTCGGTCACGACGAACGCGAAGCCCTGGCGCTGAACGCCGCGCGTCTGTTGCGCCAAAGCATCGGCGGTTTGCAGCAGAGCCTGCGCACCCGTTCCGAGCTGAAAAACGAGCTGCGTCTGGCCCAGACCACCGTGCAAGGCACCAACAAGAACCCGCTGAAATTCGCCGTCGACCCGAGCGAAGCGCTGCAGATTCTGTTGCAGCCAAGCAAGCCCGGGCATCTGCCGGCCGAGCAAGCGATCTCCCGTGCATTCCGCGATTTGCAGGCGCATCAGGTGGCGCTGCTGACCGCCAGCCGCGCCGCTGTGCGCGGCACGCTGGAGCATTTCTCGCCGGAGCAACTGACCCTGCGTTTCGAGCGCGACAGCAAGCCGTTGATCGCGACATCGGGCGGGCGCTGGAGAGCGTTCGGTCGTTATCACCAGGCACTGCGTCAGGACGATGACTGGAGCGAGCGCCTGCTGGCCCGCGACTTCGCCCAGGCCTACGAAGAACAGATCCGCCTGATTTCCACCCTTCACACCGACCACCAAGGATGATGCGCATGTCTCGCCGCTCGACCGCTTTTTTCAAGACGCTGACTGCGCTCACCGTGCTGGTGCTGCTCGCCGGTTGCTCGTCGCTGTCGCCGTACTCGAAAGTGACCAAGATCAACCTGAAGCTCACCGGCAGCGATCAGTTGAATCTGGACCTCAATGGCCGCCCATCGCCGGTGGTGGTGCGCCTGTTCGAACTCAAACACCCGGTGACCTTCGAGAACGCTGATTTCTTCAGCCTCTACGAACGCGCCAAGGAATCCCTCAACCCGGATCTGGTGGCCAGTGAAGAACTCGAACTGCGCCCGGGTGAAACCGTGGAACTGAAGCTCAAGGTGGAAGAGGGCAGCCGTTATGTTGGCGTTCTTGCCGCTTACCGCGACTTGCCGGAAACCCAATGGCGCCACACGGTGCAGATCACTCCGTTGGAAGTTACCGAAGTCGATCTGACTCTGGACCAGACCGGCATCCGTAACACTAATCAAGTGCTCGCCAAGGCGGATGACTGACCATGAATACCCATAAAGTCATTTGGCAGGAAGGCATGCTGCTGCGTCCGCAGCACTTCCAGCACAACGATCGCTATTACGATCACCAGATGAAAACCCGCACCCAATTGCTCGGTGGCTACACCTGGGGTTTTCTCAATCTGGAGATCGACTTGCAGTTCCTCAACATGGGCAAACTGGTGATCAGTGAAGCCTCGGGGATTCTGCCGGACGGCAGCCTGTTCGAACTCGGTGGCAACACTGAGCCGCTGGCGCTGGACGTGCCGCCGAACACCGGCAACACGCCGATCTACCTGGCGCTGCCGCTGGTCACCGGTAACCACATCGAGTCGCGCCGCCCGGAGCAATCCGACGTGCTTGCGCGTTACACCGCGTATGACGCCGAAGTGGCCGACTCCAACGCCGGCGACGATTCCGCCAGCCAGGTCAGCTGCGGTCGCCCGGACTTCAAACTGTTGCTCGGCGAGCAACAGAGCGATCAGGCCTACGTGAAGCTGAAGATCTGCGACGTGCTCGACACCACGCCCGACGGCGTGATCAGCCTCGACCCGGATTTCGTCCCGACCTACATTCAGGCACACGCCTCCAGCTACCTGTTGTCGTGCCTGAAAGAAGTCATCAGCATGCTCAGCCACCGTGGCGACACCATCGCCGAGCGGATTCGCTCGAACGGTAAGGTCGGCGGCGCGGAAGTCGGCGACTTCATGATGCTGCAACTGATCAACCGTACCGAACTGCTGCTGCGTCACTACCTCGGCCTGGAGCAAGTGCATCCGGAAGAGTTGTACCGCACGCTGTTGACCATGCTCGGCGATCTGGCGACGTTCTCCGGCGAGAGCAAACGTCCGCGTCTGGACAGCCGCTACTCTCACGCCGATCAGGGCGCGAGCTTCCGCAAACTGATGGAAGCGATTCGTCAGGTGCTGTCGATGGTGCTCGAACAGCACGCCATCGAACTGATCCTGCAAGCGCGTCAGTACGGCATCATCGTCTCGCCGTTGCACGACCACAAACTGCTCGGCTCAGCCTCGTTCGTGCTGGCGGCCAGTGCCAACTGCGACTCCGAAGAACTGCGCCATCGCTTGCCGGCGCACCTCAAGGTCGGCCCGGTGGAGCGCATCCGCCAACTGGTCAACCTGCACTTGCCGGGGATCAAGGTCAAACCGTTGCCGGTGGCCCCGCGGCAGATCGCGTTCCACTCGAACAAAACCTATTTCATCCTCGAACTCAGTTCCGAAGACCTGGCACAACTCGAGCGCTCCGGCGGTTTCGCGTTCCACGTGTCCGGCGAATTTGCCGAGCTTGAACTGAAATTCTGGGCCATCAGGAACTGACCGACATGATCAAGGAAACGGATTACAACCAGGACGACAAAACCGTCCTGCTCGATCGTCAAGGCCACGGACCGGCGTCGAGTCCGCTGACCGACTTCGCTGCGCCGCCGCGCTTCGAGCAACTGGAAGAACGGATGATCTACGCCGCGCGCCTGCGTCCGGCGGAAGCGTTCAACATCAGCCTCAATTCGCTGGTGGCGGCATCCTCCGAACTGCTCTCGGAAGTGGTGCGCCTCAAGCACAGCGAAACCCGCGAAGACATGTACGCGCTGAATGAGCGCCTGACCGCCGGGCTCAAGCTGTTTGAAGTGCGCGCCCTGCACAACGGCGCCGAAAGCAGCCAGGTGATGGCCGCGCGTTACGTGCTCTGCACCGTGGTCGACGAAGCCGTCGTGACTACGCCGTGGGGCAACGAAAGCGAGTGGTCGCAGATGAGCCTGCTGAGCAGCTTCCACAACGAAACCTTCGGTGGCGAGAAGTTCTTCCAGTTGCTCGATCGGCTGTCGAAGAACCCGGTCAAGCACTTGCCGATGCTCGAATTGATGTACCTGTGCCTGTCCCTCGGTTTCGAGGGCAAGTACCGCGTCCAGGCACGCGGCATGCTCGAACTCGAAGGCATCCGCGACGCCCTGTACCGGCAGATCCGTCAGTTGCGTGGCGACGTGCCGCGCGAGTTGTCGCCGCACTGGGAAGGCCTGGATGATCAGCGCCGTAACCTGGTGCGCATCGTGCCGGCATGGATGGTGGTGTTGTTCACTGTCGTTTGTCTGGTGGTGATGTATTCGGGCTTCGCCTGGGTCTTGGGCGAGCAGCGCGACACCGTTCTGCAACCTTATCAGCCGCTTGATCCAGCCGCGGTCCAACCGCAGTCGCAGCCGTAAACAGGGACGTGTGATGAAAAAGTTTTTCAAGAAAGTCGGCGCCTTCCTGCGCCAGACCTGGGTCTGGACCCTGCTGCTGGTGCTCTTTGTAGCGCTGCTGGTGTGGTTCGTCGGCCCGTTGTTGGCGGTTGATGATTACAAGTTCTGGGAAGGTTCGACCGCCCGCCTGCTGACCATCGCCGTGCTGTTCCTGATCTGGGGCCTGACCATGGTCTTCGTCAGCTGGCGCGCCGGTATCCGCAAGAAAGCCGTCGAGGAATCCGAAGACGGCCAGGATCGCATTCGCCGCGAAGAGCTGATCGACGACGAGCAGAAAGAGTTGAAAGCGCGCTTCAAGGACGCGCTGAAAACCCTCAAGACGTCGAGTCTGTATCGCGGCCGCAGCGAGCGCTGGCGCAGTGACTTGCCGTGGTATCTGCTGATCGGTCCGCAGGCCTCGGGCAAGACCAGCCTGCTGGACTTTTCCGGTCTGGAATTCCCGATCAACAAGATCGACCGCAAGCTGACCCGCGACACCCTCGGCACCCGTCATTGCGACTGGTATTTCGCCGACCACGGTGTGCTGATCGACACCGCCGGGCGTTACACCACGCAACCGGATGTGGAAGTCGACGGCAGCGCCTGGACGACCTTGCTGGAGCTGTTGCGCAAGCGTCGTCGCGGCCGCCCGCTGAACGGCGTGCTGGTGACCATTCCGGTGGAAACCCTGCTCGGCGGCAGCGAACAGGACATCGATACCCTGGCGCGCCAAGTACGCGGTCGTCTGCAAGACGTGCATCAGAAACTGCACGTCGATGTGCCGGTGTATCTGGTCTTGAGCAAGGCTGACAAGCTGCTCGGCTTCGACGAGTTCTTCGATCAGCTGACCCGCGAAGAAAGCGATCAGGTACTCGGCACCAGTTTCCGCAAGGATCAGGTCGGCACCGACGTGGCTGTGCTGCGCAACGAGTTCGAAGAACTGCTGCGTCGCCTCAACAGCCAAGTGATCATGCGCATGCACTCCGAGCGCGATACTCAGCGCCGTGGCCGCATCCTCGACTTCCCGCATCAACTGGGGCAGATCGGCGAGCGCCTGTGCCTGTTCGTCGACATGGCGTTCACCGGCAACCGTTATCAGCGTGCCACGCAACTGCGCGGTTTCTACCTGACCAGCGCACCGCACCTGACCCAGGAAATGGATTCGACCACCGCCGGCATCGGCGCCAGCCTCGGCATGAACGCCGGTGTGCTGCCGACCCTGCGCAGCGGCCGATCGCGTTTCATCCATCACTTGCTCAGCCGGGTGATTTTCCCCGAGGCCGATCTGGCCGGTCTGGACAAGCGCGAGCGCAGCCGCATTCATTGGGGCCAGCGTGCGCTGTACGTCGGCGCACTGGCGGCACTGGCGCTGTTCGGCATGCTGTGGGCGGGCGGTTTCTCGGCCAACTACGAGCGTCTGGAAAACCTGCGCAATCTGGCGCAGAACTGGACGCAGCAGCGCACTGCATTGTCGCCGCGCGATGATGCGATGGGCGTGCTGAAAACCCTCGACACCAGCTACGCCGCGACGCAGGCGTTCCCTAAAAAGGGCGACGTTTCCTATCACGAACGTGGCGGCCTGTATCAGGGCGAAGACGTCAATCCAGTGGTCAAAGAGGCTTACGAGCGCGAGCTTGAAAAGCAACTGCTGCCACGGGTTGCCACCATGCTCGAAGGGCAGATCCGCGCCAACATGAAGGACCGCGAAAAGCTGCTCAACAGCCTGCGTGCGTACCTGATGTTGAACATGAAAGACCGTCGCGATGCCGTCTGGCTCAAAGACTGGGTCGCCACTGACTGGTCGCAGCGCTACACCGGCAACACCGCGGTGCAGAACGGTCTGAACGCGCACCTCGAACGCCTGCTGAAGCAGCCATTTATCTACCCGCTGAACGACCAGTTGGTCACTCAGGCGCGTCAGGTATTGCGCAGCGAATCGCTGGCTACCGTGGTTTACCGCATGCTCCGCGAGCAGGCGCGCAACCTGCCGGAATACCGCTTCAGCCAACACCTCGGCCCGCAAGGTTCGCTGTTTATCGGCACCGAATACGTGATTCCGGGTTTCTACACGCAATCCGGTTATCAGCAGTACTTCTCGGTACAGGGTTCGGCGCTGGTCACCGACATCCTGCGTGACAACTGGGTGCTGGGCGAAGGTGCGGGCATCAGCGACATGGACTTGCGTCGCCTGATGGTCGAGCTGGAGCAACTGTACTTCCGCGACTACGCCAACTACTGGAGCGAAGCCGTTGGCCAGGTGGCATTGCCGCCGATCAGCGACGCCGGTGAAGGCGCCGAGCAACTGGCGGGCCTGACTTCGGCCAACTCGCCGGTGCTGGCGCTGTTGACCGAAGTACGTGAGAACACCCGTTTCCCGGCAGCTGCCGATCCGGTGGATGAAGCCGGCGATGCAGCCGATGCGTTGGCGGGGCAGAAAGGCAAACTCGGTAAAGTCGGCAAACTGGCGTCTGCCGTGGCGGACAAGGCTTCGGCCCTGAACGTCGCGAAGAGCCTGCCGGACACCGCGAAGAAGTCGCTGCAACGTCGCTTCGAACCGCTGCATCGTCTGCTCGATGACAACAACGGCCCGGGCGCTGACCTGACGCCGGCGTTCAACGCGCTCAACGACCTGCAACTGCAACTGGCCGGCCTGGCCCGTTCCAGCTCGCCGGAGCAAGCCGCGTTTGAAATGGCAAAAACCCGTATGAGCGGCCAGCGTGATGCGCTGACCAACCTGCGCAATGCCTCTAGCCGTCTGCCGCGTCCGCTCAGCGTGTGGTTCAACGTGCTGGCTGAAGACTCGTGGCGTCTGGTGCTCAACGATGCTTACCAATACCTGAACGGGCGTTATCAGAACGAGCTGTACAGCGTGTATGGCAAAACCATCAGCAAGCGTTATCCGTTCAGCGCCAGCAGCACCAGCGACGTGGCGATCAGCGACTTCCGCGAGTTCTTCAAGGCTCAAGGCATCGTCGACCGCTTCTTCGACAGCTACATGCGTCCGTTCGTCAGCGGCGATCCGGGCAACTACCGCATGCGCAGCGTCGACGGCCACAGCTTGCCGGTGTCGAAGGTTTACCTCGATCAGATGGCGGCAGCGCTGACGATTCGTCAGAGCTTCTTCTCGATCAACCCGGCCGAACCGACCGTGCAGTTCAAGCTTGAGCCGTACACCCTCGATCCGGCGGTCAGCCGTTCCGAGTTCAAGTTCGGCGACAAGACCATGGAGTACCGCCACGGTCCGATCTTGCCAATGACCTTCAAATGGCCGACCGATGCTGAAGACGGTCGCACCAGTCTGGTCATGGACAAAATGGCCGGGCGTCCGATCGGTATCGAGAAGAACTCCGGCCCATGGTCGCTGTTCCGTCTGTTCGACCTGATGCAGACCGAGTACCTGACCGGTCGCGACGTGCTGGTGCTGAAGGCTGACGTAGGTGGCCTGCGCGCCAACTACCTGCTGACCAGCCAGCGCACGCCGAACCCGTTCGACATGGGCGTACTGCGCACCTTCCGTATGCCGGTGCAGCTCTGATGCTGGTGGCCAGTGCCTGGCGCAGCGCGGCGCGTACCGACCCGGGCAAGGTGCGGGCGCGCAACGAAGATGCCTTCCTCGACAATCCGCAGCAGGGGCTGTGGGTGGTCGCGGACGGCATGGGCGGTCATCAGGGTGGCGACATCGCCAGCCAGTTGATCGTCGCCAGCCTGGCTGAACTGCCGCAACACGAGGACTTCGACGAACGCCTCAAAGCCATCCGCCAGTGCCTGCACTGGTTGAACCGGCGTTTGGGCCAGGAGTTGACGGTCACCGCCGGGCGTCACGACAGCATCATGGGCAGCACCGTCGTGGCGCTGCTGGTGGAAGGCAATCGCGCGGCCTGCATCTGGGCCGGCGACAGCCGTTGCTACATGTGGCGCGGGCAGCGTTTGTATCAGCTGTCCAAAGACCATTCGCTGCAACAGCAACTGATCGACGAGCAACAGATGAGCGTCGAACAAGCGGCGGCGCACCCTGCGGCTCAGGCGTTGACCCGAGCCGTCGGCGCTGCCGTAACACTGACCCTGGATGTGCTGGAACTCGAGGTCTATCCCGGCGATGCGTTTTTGCTCTGCAGCGATGGTTTGTATCAGGGCCTGAGCAGCGATGCCCTCGGCACTGCCCTCAGCCTCAGCGCGCCGCATGTGGCGCTGGAACGTTTGTTCGACGGCGCCCTGCGTGGCGCCGCGCGCGACAACCTGACTGCCGTGGTGATCCGCCAATGACTGAAATCGAATCCTCAGTCGATGACTTGCTGATGAGCGAAGAACAGGCCAACAACCTGACCTACTTCGCCTTCGCCAAGGCCAATAAAGCAGAACCGTTGCTGGCGCCAACCAAGGCCAGCATCGGTGTTTTGCCAGATGTACTCGCCGGTCGCTACCACCTCGAGCGTCTGCTCGGGGCCGGTGGCATGGGCGCCGTTTACCGGGCGCGGGATCTGCTGCACGAACAGTTCGGTGATCCCGATCCTTACATTGCGCTGAAAATCCTCAGCGAAGAATTTGCCGAATCGCCGGACGCCAGTGCCTTGCTCTACAGCGAGTTCGCCCTGACCCGACGCCTGCGCCACGACAACGTCGTGCGTGCGCACACCTTTGAAGTCGACACCGACTGCCAGCGGGCCTTCATCACCATGGAATACATGCGTGGCCTGACCCTGGACAAATTGCTCTGCGAGCGGCCCCTCGGCCTGCCGTGGCAAGAACTGCGCGACATCGTCCTGCCGCTGCTCGACACGCTGGCCTACGCCCACGGTCGCGGCGTGCTGCACGGTGACATGAAACCGAGCAACGTCATGCTCAGCGAAGACGGCTTGCGCCTGTTTGACTTCGGCCTCGGTCAGGCAGAGGAGGGCGTGATGCCCGGCCTGCCGCATCTGAGCCGCGAACGTTTCAACGCCTGGACCCCGGGCTACGCCGCCCCCGAGCTGCTTGAGGGCCAACCGTTGTCGGCCAGCGCGGACGTGTACGGCGTGGCCTGCGTGATCTATGAACTGGCGGGCGGCAAACACCCGTTTCGCCGCTTGCCCTCGACCCAGGCCCGCGACGAGCACCTGGAGCGCGAGCTGCAAGCGCCGCAGAATCTACCGAAACACTGTTGGCCAGCGCTGCAAACGGCGCTGAGCTTCGACCCGGCAGCACGCACCATCACTGCCCAACAATTGCGTGACGCCTTGGGCGCCACTTCGTCCTGGCTGCAACGTCTGCGATTTGGGGCGTAACGGATGACATTCGAACAGGGAGCACTTTATGTTCAACCCAGCTAACGAAACCCACTTCAGCCTCAAAGTGGAAGACTACGTCGGCGACCTGCAAGTGCTGTCGTTCACCGGCACCGAAGGCATCAGCCAGCCGTTTCGTTTCGACCTCGAACTGGTCAGCGAAAACCCGGATCTGGACCTGGAAAAGCTCCTGCACAAGCAGGCGTTTCTGGCGTTCGATCCGCAGGGCAGTGGCATCCACGGCCAGATCTACCGCGTCGCCCAAGGCGATGCCGGCAAGCGCCTGACCCGCTACAAAGTGTCGATGGTGCCGCAACTGCAATACCTGCATCACCGCACCAACCAGCGCATCTACCAGCAGATGTCAGCGCCGAAAATCATCGCGCTGATCCTCGACGAACACGGTATCAAAGGCAACGCGTATAGCTTCCAGCTCAGCCAACCGTGCCCGGATCGCGACTACTGCGTGCAGTACGACGAAACCGACCTGCATTTCGTCCAGCGCCTGTGCGAAGAGGAAGGCATTCACTACCACTTCCAGCACAGCGAAAAAGCCCACCTGTTGGTGTTTGGCGACGACCAAACCGTGTTCCCCGACCTTGGCCAACCGACGGCCTATGTGCAGGGCAGCGGCATGGTCGCCGAAGAACCGGTGATCAAAGGTTTCAGACTGCGCCTGGAAACCCGCACCAGCCGCACCACACGCCGCGACTACGACTTTGAAAAACCGCGCCTGCAAATGGAAGCTGCGTACAAACCCGACGGCGCTCCTGATAGCGAAAACAGCGAACCCGATCTGGAAGACTACGACTACCCCGGCCGCTTCATCGACCGCGCGCGCGGCAAATTCCTCAGCCAGCGCGCCCTCGAACGCCACCGCGCCGACTACCGTCAGGCCGAAGGTCGTGGCGACCAGACCAAACTGGTCAGCGGCCACTTCATGGCCATGTCCGACCACCCGCGCAGCGAGTGGAACGACCTGTGGCTGCTCACCGAAATCTTTCACGAAGGCAAGCAGCCGCAAGTCCTCGAAGAAGGCGTAACCAGCGACACCACCGACAACAAAGACGACTTTCACCAAGGCTACCGCAACACCTTCCTCGCCACCCCGTGGGACGTGTTCTACCGCCCGGCCCTCGAACACCCGAAACCGCGCGTGCTCGGCAGCCAGACCGCCATGGTCACCGGCCCCAAAGGCGAAGAAATCCACTGCGACCAATACGGCCGCATCAAAGTCCAGTTCCACTGGGACCGCGAAGGCCTCGCCGACGACAAAACCAGCTGCTGGCTGCGCGTCTCCAGCGCCTGGGCCGGCGACCGCTACGGCGCCATCAGCATTCCGCGCATCGGCATGGAAGTCCTCGTCACCTTCCTCGAAGGCGACCCCGATCAACCGCTGGTGACCGGCTGCCTGTACCACAAGGAAAACCCGGTGCCGTACGCCTTGCCGGCGAACAAGACTCGCAGTGTGTTCAAAACGCTTAGCTCACCGGGTGGTGGTGGGTATAACGAACTGCGCATTGAAGACAAGAAAGGTGCCGAGCAGATCTACATCCATGCGCAGCGCGATTGGGATGAAAACGTTGAGCATGACCAGAAGATTCGGGTCGGGAATGAACGTCATGACACGGTGGTGAAAAACACCTACACCGAGCTGAAGGCCGAGGAACACCGCACCACGATTTCCGACCGCAAGATTGAAGCGAAGCTGGATGACCATTTGACGATTGGGCAGAACCAGCATGTGAAGCTGGGCACGGCGCAACTGACCAGTGTGGGGAAAGAGATACACCTTAAGGCTGGGGACAAGATTGTTATTGAGGCGGGGACAGAGCTGACCATTCTTGGGGGTGGGAGCTTTATCAAGCTCGATGGCGGTGGGGTTACGGTGGTTGGGCCGGTGATCAAGATCAATGCTGGCGGTTCTGCGGGATCGGGGACTGGCATTGGCATCAAGCCGCCGATATTGCCGGGCGCTGCCGACAAGGACATCGCCGGCGCAGTACCCCCGCAGGCGCTGCCGAACGCGCCGCTGCCGCCACCACCGGTGTGCAAGGAATGTCTGGCCCGGGCCAAACGTAACGCTCAAGCCCTGGCCGCACGATAAAGGAAGACTTCATGAATACAAGCAATGCGCGCTGGCTCGACGAGTTATGGGTCAACGCCCAACAACTCAAACAGCAGCACCTCGACGTGCTGGTCGACGCCACCAGCCTCGACTACCCGCTGCTGCAACAGCTCGCCGAACAGCCCGACGCGGCAAAACTGGCCAAGCTGTTTGAAAACACCCCCGAAGTCGCCATCGCCGACTTCGGCCCGTTGCTGCTGCGCGTCGACATCGGCCAACGCGACTGGCTGAAAACCTTCATCAACGCCGTCGACTGCAATAAACATGTCGTCGTCGTATTCAGCCCATGGCAATTCGAAGCGCTCGCCGATCACCTGCGCGGCTTCCTTCAAGCCCAATGGAACCAAGGCCGTTCCGAAGGCGTGCTGCGCTACTACGACCCGCGCATGCTACTGCCGGTCACCGAAACCCTGACCCCGGTACAAAGCAACGCCTTCCACGCCGCCGTCATCTCCTGGCACTGGCTCGACCGCGACCAACAACCGCAAAGCCTGCCCGGCAACTACGTCCGCCACGCCCAAGTACCCGCCGCCGGCCCGGTGATGTTCGATCACCCACAAGTGGCCAACCTGCTCGCGTGGACAGAAGCAGATGCCTACCGGGTCGATCGCTGTGCAGTGCCACAGAACTATGGCTTGAGTCGTAACGAAAGTTTGATTCGGCACTTGTATCGCAGCCAGTTGGCGGCGAATCAGAAGGGCTTGAAAGAGCCGGAGGAGCGCGAGCCGTTTATTGAGCAGTGGTTGGTGGAGAACTCGTCGTTTGTGATCGATGAGCCGCCGAAGGCGTTGATTTGATGAATACGATTGCGCGTGGGGCGGTGCGGAGGGCGATGTCTTTCGGGCTGGTCTGTGTGTGGGTTTTGCTGGGGGTGTTGGCGTTGAGCGGGTGTCGTGGTGGGCCTGAGATGGTGAGTGCGCCGGTTACTGGTTATAACCATACCTCTGCCGCTATTAATCGATTTGCTGTTAATGGTGCTAGTGGGCCGAATCTTGGCCCATATTTAGGTGGTGGAGCTGAAGTTTGTTGTGGGGTTCTTCCTCGAACGTGGTCGCCACGCGTTAAGGTTGTAGTGGAGTGGCAGACAGATCCTGACCCTCACGCGTCTGCTACTTGGACTGAGCGCCGGTACACTGACGCATGGCGTAAGCGAATGAGGGAAAAAAAACAAAGCTACTTAAATCATAAAGCCGTAGTAGACGTTCCGAAATATGGCGAGAAAGTGTGTGCGTTGCAAGTGCATTTTCTAACCTGCGATCAAGTGAAAGTTTCTACTACTTGTTTTCTTCCAGAGCATCCGAGTTACCCCGATAAAGCCTATTTCGAAGTCAAGGAGACGGACAAATGCCCGGTGTCCTGAATATCTTAGAGAGCTGCCTCGGAGCTTTGCGAAGTATTAGATTTTTACTGTGTATGAGTCTGGTAAGTTTGTACGGTTGCCATACAGCTCCCGAGTTGGTATCTGCGTCGGTTACCGGCTATAACCATACTTCCGCACAAATAACTCGCTTTAGTATTAATGGCGCGGGTGGCCTCAGCATTCCGCCAAATTCTGGCGGAGGTGCTGAAGTTTGCTGTGGTGTCCTGCCTGTTCAGTGGAATCCGAAAGTAAGAGCAGTTATTGAGTGGGAAAAAGACCCGAACCCCGATGGTCCGATCGAGCGTGACCAGTATGGACAAATAAAAAAAGAGGCACTGGTTCGGCACAAGGCTGGTTACTCTCATCATACTGAAACGGTTGAGATTCCCAAGTATGCGGAGAAACTTTGTGCGTTGCAGGTACACTTTTTACCGTGCGATCAGGTGAGAGTTTCTACGACTTGCTTTGTTCCGGGGAACCCCAGTTACCCAGATAATTCTTATTTTCAGATCAAGGAGGAAGCGGCATGTCTGGGTCATTGATCAATTGTAACCGCTCGAAGGGATTTGCGTTTTTTACAGTTTGTGTAACTACCCGATGAACAGGGATGGAGTGAAGTTATGTCTACGTTAAATAATATGTTTCGGAAGTTATTGTGTTGCATGGTGTCGATAGTAAGATGCTGTTACCGTATGTCGAAAAGGGCTAATTCGAGATCTATAAATAAATCGTTAGTTCTTGTGTTTGGTATGCTCAGTATAACCGCGTGCAATGCTGGGCCTGAAATGGTATCTGCGCCTGTTAAAGGCTTTAATCACACATCTGCAGAAATTATGCGATTCACTATTAACGGCGCTGGTGGTCCTCGAATTCCACCTAATCAGGGCGGGGGGAATGAGGTTTGTTGCAGCATACTTCCTATGCAATGGAAGCCGGGGCTCCGAGCTTTAATCGAATGGGACAAAGATCCAGACCCACATGGCGATGTGAAGCGGGACAAATATGGTCAGATTGATAAAGACGCCTATGTGAGCCACTCTGAAAAATTTTCACATCATTCCGCGACCGTTGAGATTCCTAAATATTCTGAGGAGATGTGTGCATTGCAGGTTCATTTTCTTCCTTGCGATAAAGTAAGGGTGTCTACGACTTGTTATGGGGTTGAAAGTGATAACTATCCGGACAAAGCATATTTTCAAATGAAGGAGCCGGCATCATGTTCGAATCACTAATCCGTGACTCTTCCCCTGCTCCGGAAGGAGCATTAGTAGCCCCGAAGTTTCCAATTACACGTCGACTGCCAGTTGAGCCGGCTCAATTATCAAACAATATTAAAAAGCAAAAAGAGGACGAGCGGCGATTTGGTAGCCAGCAACGTAAGGTAGCTCAGGCGCAGGGAGAAGCCGACAGTGGAGTGTCTTGCTGTAAAACTTTGCATGTCACATTAGCGTTTGATGGTACAAATAATAATGATCAAGCTGACGGATCATCAACACCGAATTCTCGAAGCAATATTGCGCGACTTTTTCACGCAAGTTTGGGTGCCGAAGGAAAAATGCAGGAGGCCGGCTTTCTAAAATATTATTGCCCTGGAGTCGGGACGGTATTTCCTGATGTTAACGAATTTGTTCCTGATCAAGGTGGACTGGTTGGGGCGAGCGGAGGAGAAAACCGAATTAATTGGGGGCTCACCCGACTATTAGATGCGTTAAAGTTGGGTATGGGCGAAGGTGGGTTACCTCTTCCTGAAGCCAAGCTTATGATAGAAAAGATGGCAACGAATGGTTATGCAAATACATTCGGTATGGGTTTTTTTGAAAGCGGAGAAAAAAAGCGCGAAGCTATCTTGAGAAAAGAAATTCAGGATCTGCAGGATAAACTGAAAGCGCGAGATGAGTCTGGAAAGAAGCCAGCTATTTTAGCAATGCGGCTTTATGTTTATGGTTTCTCCCGTGGGGCTGCTGAAGCTCGGACCTTTGTTAATTGGTTACAAAGGCTTGTTCGTTGCGAAAATAAAAGTGGCGGTGTTGAATACCGCTTTGCGGGACTGCCAATTTCAATTAATTTCTTAGGTATTTTTGACACTGTAGCCGCAGTGGGACTTGCAGACAGTGTTCCATTCGCTGCAGGGCATATGGACTGGGCTGACGGCACCATGCGCCTTCCCGATGAAGCAATATCCAGTTGTCAGAACACTGCGCTACCCGATGATTGCTCCTATCTAAAACGTTGCGTCCATTTGGTGTCAGGCCATGAGCAGCGAGCAAGTTTTCCATTGGACTCAATACGCCGCCGCGCAAAATTAGCAGATGGGAATCGTGATAACAGTAAAGCTTCAAGTTATCGAAAGGGCACAGTTGAGTACATTTATCCCGGGGTTCACTCGGACGTAGGTGGAGGGTACGCACCTAATGATCAAGGAAAAGCCGCTGCTGGATCGGACCATGTTTTATCCCAAATTTCTCTACAACATATGTATGCCGAAGCGTTTATGGCTGGTGCTCCATTACTGGTTCCAGGGCCTGCATTTTTAAAGGACGTGCATGATGAGTGGCGAGTCATGACAACGGCTCTCGAAATGGAGTTCATTGTCTCGGAAACACTCATCAAGCGCTTCAACGCATGGCAGGCTCAAGGCCAAAGCGGTCCGTTGGAAGAGATGATGAAGCGTGAGCACGCGCTGATCACCGGTTGGCGAATTGATCGATATGCTGGTGGTGTGGAGAAGCAGTCATTCTTCAAAAATGCTGCTCCAGATATGCCACAGGCTCAGATTGATGCTTGGGAAGCTCTGGAAAAACGCCACATCGCAGAAGCTTCTGCACCTATATTGGGCAAGCCGACACCAATCTACACAGCAGAACAGGAAAAAGAGCATCAGCAGAATATTCAAACTGTGGGCGAGGAAAAATATAAAAACGCTCGCTGGGAAAAGGTGTTTGAACCACCGCTAGATCATCGACAGTTGCTAGGTGCCGCAGCGGAGTTCCGTCATGATTATCGAAGAGAATGGGGCTTGGTCGGCGATGGTCATACTGACGTCGCCGTAATCGATATGTTGCTCGGCGGCACGGTGTACCTGATTAACGAAGAGGATGAAGCAGAGGAGTATGCATACCTCTATAAAGAGGGTACGGCTCGCTATGAAAAAATGTTCAGCTCACCGAACAAGCCTAGATCGGGTCAGGAAGATCTTGTAGCACTCTTTGACGATCAAGTTCACGACTCTCGTGCTTGGTTTATGAACACATCCGGATTCGTACCACGCGAGCCCTTTACTGACTACTTCCGCATCCGGCTAGTGCATTTTGATAACGAGTCGAACAAACAACTGTCTCTACTGGCTACAGCGGGCAGGGTGATTGGGCTCGGTATTGCTGTCGCGAGTGTGGGTTTGAGTATCAAGAAAAAAGACCCTCGCATGCTGTTGGGGCTGTTCCTGCCATCGCTCGCGCTTCCAGTGCTGAGCGGCAAAGTGGGTGTAGCTATGTCGGAGCTGCCAGAAATCAGCGCATTCGATCCGCTTACAGGGATTGCACTGCCAATGCTCAATAGCGTCGACTCGATACGTGCGTTCACGAAAGAACCAGGTGACATGGTTGCAAAAGTCGCAGCCTTGCCTCCGCTAAAATCGTTGAGCGAAGCCACTGCCAACACGCCTGCGCTACAGAAAATCCTGGTTGCCCATCAAGCGGTTGAAGCAGCCGAAGCTGCCCGTAAGAAGGACTTCGGTTCATTGGCCGGTATGGTGGCGAAAGCCGCTAATGATGAAGACAAGCCCGGTGGCTGGATGGATTTGGTGGCCGAACAGGCCAGCAATTTGAAGTCGTCTGAGAAGAAGGTGTAATTACGACGTGAAAAAAAACGGCTCTGTATGAGCCGTTTTTTGCGTTTGTGCTTTGAAGCTTCCCAAAAAGGGAACGGACTTATTCTTGCAGATGGGGACTCATGCCGTAGGTTGATCCTGCGTGGGGTGTGGAGGGAGGAGATGTATTGGAATGGTGAGTTGGAATTGATGAATTCAAGGGATCTGACGTGAAGCGATTGTTATGTGTGAGTTGGCTGTTGATATCAGCGGGTAGTCTCATGATGTCTGCAACCTCTGTGGCGTTCGCTTCTGAACCAGTCTTCAAGGATTTCGGCGTCACGCCAGTATTTATTGGCCCTAACCAGCAACTAGATCCGCAGGAAAATACCAACCCGGTGATAGACAGCGCACGAGCAAAGGCTCTGCAAGGCAAGGTCAACTTCGCCGGCCATTACATCCTGCACAGGCTCGGCTGTGGCGGCAGCGCCATTTGCGGCGAAGTGCTGGACGCCCAGACCGGTGAAGTGGTTGGTGGCCTGCCGAATGCTTATGACGGCAGCACCTTCGGCATGGTCTACCAGCCCGACAGCCGCTTGATCATTGTGTCCGGCATCACGCTCGACGGCGAAGAAGATGAGCAGGGGAATGCGTTGAAAAGTGGTAACCGGAGCCGTTACTACGAATTTGTGAACAACGAATTCCGGCTGCTGAGCATGACCGACGTGGAATCGTCGTCGATGGATGAGGAGTGAGTGGATGAATCGGCTTCTCGCGGGCAGTCTTTCGCTTTTGCTCTCACTTCCGGTTTTCGCCGCGCCTTCGGACGCCTTTACCCAACGCGATGTCATGCAGTGCGGCGGTGTTGAAGTGGTGTTGGTGTCGTCCTGCCGATCGGTGACGGTGGATGGTGCGCAAACCTACGTCATCCCGGTCTGCTCCGACCAGACCATCAAAATCGGCGGCAAAGTGCTTCGACGCGATATCAGCAAAGTTTCACAGCTCACTTCCGACGGTGCGAAGACGAAAATGTTGAGCAATGTTGTTGTGGCGATGGATTGCGTGGACGGCCCCAAGGGCAGTCTTGTTTCGATAGGCGGATATGGCGGTTGCGGTGCCTGCGCGGAGTGGCACGGCTATTACTCGACAGCAGGGCGATTGGAGCAATACAGCTTCGATAATAACCAACGCTCTTTTGGCTCGAAGGGATCTCGGGAAAAGTTGATCAAGGCCTATGGCGTTTCGAAGCAACAGCTGCAATCGGAAAGCCCAGCGGTGAAAAGGATCGTCTATGGCCAGCCTTAAGTGGGTGTTGATGATCAGCTGCCTTCTTACCGTCACAAGTGCCCTTGCCAAGGACCCGCCAATAGTCGGTATCGATGGGCACACCGTGACGCTTAGAGCGACAAAATGGACGATGCCCGGTGTGGATTCGGCGGCCGCATGGTTCACCGCCAACGGCAAAACCTTCCCGCTCTTCAGTGCCGATGTTGGCGCCGATGAACACCCGGACTGGCTCAGTCCTGACAAGAAAACCTTGTTACTCGACCCAGTGATCTTCGGCATGTTGTCGCTCGAAAATGGCGAAGAAAAACTTGAATCGCAACAGCATTGCGTTGTGATCTCCATGGAGACGGGTTGCGTGTTGGCTGATCGTTGGGCGACTTTTTGTGTCGGTCAGTGGAAGGGCAATCAATGGGTTTCCGAAGACGGCGATGTGCTCACTCCCACCCTAGAGACGACGTCACCAAAGGACTTGCTGAAATATGCCTCAAGTATCGAGCCGGCACAGTCCCGCGCAGAGTCCATCGAATCGAGCCTGAACTTTCTAAGTCCAGAGTCCTACATGGCGTGCCATCCCCCGGCGCAAAATGTTCGGGTCTACAACGATCTCGGCTCTTATCTGGCCGAGGGCGGTAGAGATGAACTGGCGCTGAAATTTTATCGCGGCGTTGAGTCCGTTGGTAAGCGCACGGTACTGATGTTGAACATAGCCGACTCGCTCTGGCGCCTTGATCGGAAAGGCGAAGCGCAGCGCTATTACAGCCAATACCGCGACGCGATGAGCGCCGACGGCAAGGCGCAGAAAATACCTCAACGCGTAGTTGAGCGATCAGCCATTCAGGGAATGAAAAATTGAACATGTTTGTGCGTTTTATCGCGTTGTCCTTTGGATGCCTGTTTGCCTCCTGCGCGATGGCCGAGGACGACTGCAAAGAAATCACCGTGAGCGCCCAGGTCGATCGGTGTGTGGAGGCGGCCCGCAAGGAAGCCGACACGCAACTCAATGCCAGTTACAAGAAACTGTTGGGACGGTTTGAGGCTCAACAGCGGCGCGCCCCTGAGCAGGGTAAGGCGCTGGTCGCCATGGCCAGAGAATCCCAGCGCGCCTGGATCAAGCTACGCGACACCACGTGCCCGCTTGAAGCCACGGAAATCGAGCCAGGGGTGGCAGCGCATGTCACGACGATCAACAACTGCGTGGCCAGACTGAGTCTGGAGCGTGCGGCTTACCTGGACACAATCGTCGCTGATGAGCCGGGTAATGTGGTTGATCTCAACAAGGTGTACCTGTCCGGCTCCCAGCGCTTCGGCGATGTCGTGGCACGTTATGTCAGCACTTTTGGCAGCCCATGCCTGACGGTCCAGATACTGGCGCCCAACGGCGGTTGGAGAGTGCTGTCCTCCAAGCGGTTCTGTAGTTTCGAGGGCAAGGCATTTTGGACGGACTATGCCGATGCCGGGTTTGAGGATCATGCGTTTGCCGATGATGGATTGCACGTGACGCTCAGTTTGACGGAGCTTCGTGGGCTCGGAGAGAAGCGCCTTGCCTGTGTGGTTCCGATTCAGAGTGAGCAAATCAAAGAGCTGAAGTGCGGCGCGCTTGAGCCTGGGGCATAACAGGCCAGAGTAATGTGCTGATACCCCTGAAACCGCTAAAGGAATGTTCGGTTTGAAATTTTCGTCTGCATTATTTTCTGCGTTGCTCGTTTTCGTTCCTCTGGCGGCTCATAGCGAGGTCACGACCGAGGTTTTTTGCTTCCGCTCCCACGAAGGCAAACCCATAAATTTTGAATTCAGAACCTATTACGACTCTGTCGCCAAATGGAGCGGTGCTGGCGTCAAATACAGCAAGTCAAAAAAGGCTATTGGGCTGGTTCATCGCAGTACTGAACAAGAAGAACTTGTGTATGGCCGGCCCTACCAGTACACAACAACTTGGGTTGAAGTAGTTGATGGCGCACTGACAGGTGAGTATCAGATGGTCACTCAGGGTGGCCGGGTTGATGCGATGTCGTATACGAATTACAAATCCGCAAAGAAGTATTCGTTTGAAAACGATTACAACGTGGATTCGAAACCTGAAACAGGTTGCCAATGGTGAGGCAGAGAATATTCAGGAAGGGGACTTAACGTTCCTTTATTGGTGTCAATCCCGTCTCGCCGATGCGTGATGAGTCTGCGACAGGGATAGAGCCTGCGGTTTGCTTCGATCAGATAATCAATGTCGGAGTGTTTCCGGCGGCTATTCAAGAGCTTTCAAATATCGCTACTCTCTCGACCTTCAAAATTGCCATTGATTATCTATGTCCAAGAATCAAGGGGGCGGGTGGCGCCGGCAGACAGGGCAAACCAGTCAAATTTCGAGACCCGAGAGGTTTCCATGAAAAAGTCCAAACATGAACCCAAGCCTATGATGGCTGCTCGGTTCAAGGCTGAAGCTCGTGAAGTTTTGGCTAAGCGTTCCGGTAAGCGCAGCCGTTTTCTGGATGTTGCGTTGGCCAAAGGTTCTGATTTTGAGCCAGTCGGTCGACTGGCCGGCTGACGGTCTCGAATTCTCAAAAAAGCTGCCGTGATTGGCAGCTTTTTTCGTCTGGTTTTTACAGGCAGTTGCAGAAAGGGGACTTAACGTCCCCTTTTTTCATCCAAAAATCCCGCTACGGCTTAGCCGCCACGCTCCGCACTTCGATGTGGTCGAGCGTGCCTTCCACCATCAATCTCACCCCGTCCGCCATTCTGCTCAGGGCCAGTGCCACCGAGCGGCGGGAGCCATGGAGGTCGTCGGCGAGGTCGCAGGCGATGACGCTGATGGACAGGAGGTCTTCGGAGGCGTTGGCCATGAGGGCTTCGGCGTCGGTGCCGGGGGAGAGGCTGAAGAGGCCGGTTTCGCGTTTGGGGTGTGGTTCGATGGGCGGTTTGAAGTGGTGGTCGAGGGCGCGCTCGGCGGCTTCGTGGAATTTCTTTGATTCCAGGGATTCGTAGGGCGATATGTCTGGGGTTTCGGGGGGATTGGGTGTTGGTTTGATCATGGGTAATTTCCGAGTTATGGAGCCAACACCGTTTCGCTTGCTTCAAAAAGGTGGCAGCTGTGTATAGGTGTGCAAGACCGGACTCGGTAACCGGCAGACCCGAAGGCCTCCCATACACAGCCGCCATAACAATTCGCGAGCATAGGAAAACACTCGGCGAATAGCCATAACTGAATGTATGACGAGTCTGGACTTGCACGTCCGAGTCACCGATTTTGCGGCGACACACAGAGGCTATCGGCGATCTGCCAACCTGCCTAGTTCATGGATATCCCGGCGCTTTGCAGGAAATTTCCCATTGGGTTGCAGGGTTTAAGATCAAAAGATCGCAGGCTTCGCCAGCTCCTACAGGGATGTGTTTCAACAGGTGTAGGAAGGAGACGCGGAGGGTCTCGGGATGCATTCCCACGCGGAGCGGGGGAGCGATCAGTAGGCGAGCGCTGAATCGTGACTTGGTGGTCATCGTGCGGGAAATTGGCTGCATCCTCTTCTAATAGAGTCAGATACTGGCGTTATCGTCCGAATCCCTTACACTGCCCCGGCCGTTCATTTTCCTTTTGAGGCTGTGCGCATGAAATTTCGTTTTCTTCTGTGGATGATGGGTTTGTTGATGGGTAAGGCCAGCCGGACAAATCCTGCGTTCCAGCAGCAGTTGGGTGACAAGGATCTGGTGTTTCAGTTGCAGACGCTGGATGGGAAAGTGGCGCGGCATTTCGTGGTCAAGGATCAGCGCATCACCAGCAAGTCTGGGGTGGTGGCGGAGCCGGCGTTTGCGATTGCGTTCAAAGATGCCGGTTATGGCTTTGCGACGATGCAGGCGAAGAACAAGCAGTTGGCGTTTATGCAGGGGATTCAGGACAAGTCGATCCAGCTCAAGGGCAATCCGGCACTGGTGATGTGGTTTCAGGGGTTGATGAAGTATTTGGTGCCGAGGAAGGCTAAGCCTAAGGTTTGAGCCTTTGGTGACGCGGAGCGTCACGGGATGCATTCCCACGCGGAGCGTGGGAACGATCAGCGGCGGTCTGGTAGACCGAGTTGGATTCTTCGCGAGCAGGCTCGCTCCCACAGGGATTTTGGTGATCCCTGGGGAGCGGGCCTGTTTTGTTTTAGGCCTGGCTGAACTGCGAGGCCAGTTCGCGCAGCAGCACTTCGGCTTCGAGGACTTTGCTGACGACGTCGTTGGCTTTGTCGCGGGTCAGGCCGACGCGTTCGAGCAGGGCGTCGGGGATGTCTTCGTCGGGGCCGGAGCCGATGCCGCGACTGCGCAGCAGGCGTACGGCCAGGCAGACGAGGTTCGGGTATTCGGCGTAGGCGCCGTCGTAGCTTGGGTCGTGCTGGAAGCGCAGGGCGGTGGCCAGCTCATCGGGCATGTCCCAGTAGCGCATCAGCCACGAGCCGATCTGTTCGCGGCTGATACCCAGCAGGTGTTGCTCGATGTAGCTGTGGCACAGGTGCGGGTTGACCTCCAGGTGGCGGCAGATCAGCGAGAAGTGCGGTGGGAACACATGGGCCAGCAGCAGATAACCGAAGTTGTGCAGCAGACCGGCCAAGTACGTCAGGCCGGCTTCCGGGCGCTGGGCGCGCGGCATGGCGCGGGTCAGGCCTTCGATGACGGCGGCGGTGTAGATCGACTGCTGCCAGTACGGCGTGGTGTGTTGCGGGTGGTCTTTCGGCAGGCTCAGGGTCTTGCCGAGGGCCAGGCCGAGCGCGAGGTTGATCACCAGATCGAAACCGAGCACGCGGACGATCGCGTCTTCCACCGAACGAATCTTGCCCGGCGAAGCGTAGTACGGCGACGCCGCCCAGCTCACTACTTGGGCAGCCAGCGCCGGGTCGGTTTCGACCACGCCGGTGATGTCGTCGATGGTGGCGTTGGGGTCGACGCGCAGCTTGATGATTTTTTGCGCGGTTTCAGCCAGCGGCGGAATCTCGATAGTCGCTTCCAGACGCTGCTGAATGCGCCGCGCGGTGAACGCTTGCACGGCCTGGGTGATTTCCTCGCGGTCATCGTCCGGGCGGTCGAGGTTCGGGCGGATGCTGTTCAGGGCTTCGCCGAAGTTGGCGGCGCTGGCCTTGGTCAGCATGGTCTTGAAGTCTTCGCTGGCGATTTCCAGCAGCAGGCCCGGCTCGCCGGAGTTGATCAGCAACTTCGGTTCGCGCAGCAGGCTTTCTTCATACAGGCACGGCGAACTGGTCAGCGCCGGCAGGCCCGGCAGCAGGCTCAGGCTGTGTTTGCCGAGCATCTTTTCCAGGCGTTCGGTCGACACGGCGGTCAGGCGCCGGCCCGTCAGTTCGGCGAGGCGATTGAGGTCGAGCAATTGGCTCTGCGGAAACAGCACCATCAGCGCGCCGACGGCGTCGTCCAGCAACACGGCTTGTACCTTGCGCGAGGCATTGAGGCCGTGGTGGTCGAGCACTTCTTCGTAGGCGATCCCGAGTTTGCCTAGCAGCAGCCGAATGACAGACGGCGCGTGCGGGGATTCGGGGGCGAGAGCGGCTTCGGTCATGATCTGTATCCGTTTTTGAAACAATGGCAGGAGTATAACCAGCTTGGTCGGAACGATCTGTCAGAAACTGCGACGGTGCTCACACTTGGCCGTATTGCTGCCCGTGGCGCAACCAGCGATCGAGTAACGGGCTGACGTGGGTTGGCCAGCGCTCCAGCAGGGCTTGCGCGGCATCACGCACGGCGGGTAACAAGTCGGCGTCGCGCATCAGGTCGGCGACTTTGAATTGCAGCAGGCCGGTCTGGCGGGTGCCGAGCATTTCCCCGGGGCCGCGCAGTTCGAGGTCTTTTTCGGCGATGACGAAACCGTCGTTGGTCTCGCGCATGATGCCCAGGCGCTGGCGACCGATCTGCGACAGCGGCGGATGATAAAGCAGCACGCAATGGCTGGCGGCGCTGCCCCGGCCGACCCGACCACGCAACTGGTGCAGTTGCGCGAGGCCTAGGCGCTCTGGGTTTTCGATGATCATCAGGCTGGCGTTGGGCACGTCGACGCCGACTTCGATCACCGTGGTGGCGACCAGCAGTTGCAGGTTGCCGGCCTTGAATTCGGCCATGACGGCCGCCTTCTCGACGGGCTTCATGCGCCCGTGAATCAGTCCGACTTTCAATTCGCCGAGGGCGAGGGTGAGGTCTTCGAAGGTGGTTTCGGCTGCCTGACAGGTCAGCTCTTCCGACTCTTCAATCAGCGTGCACACCCAATAGGCCTGACGGCCCTCGGCGCAGGCACCGCGCACGCGCTCGATGACTTCGACGCGGCGGGTGTCGGTGACCAGCACGGTGTTGACCGGGGTGCGTCCGGGTGGCAGTTCGTCGAGGATCGAGGTGTCGAGGTCGGCGTAGGCGCTCATCGCCAGCGTCCGTGGAATCGGTGTGGCGGTCATGATCAGTTGATGCGGGCACATGCGCCCGCCGACGCCTTTCTGCCGCAGTGCCAGACGCTGTTGCACGCCGAAGCGGTGTTGTTCGTCGATGATCACCAGCGCCAGATTCTTGAACTGCACTTCGTCCTGGAACAGCGCGTGGGTGCCGACCACCATCGGTGTGCCGCTGGCGATCTGCTCCAGTGCGGCGACGCGGTTTTTGCCCTTGAGCTTGCCGGCCAGCCAGGCGACTTCGATGCCCAGCGGTTCGAGCCAGCGCTTGAAGGTGATGAAGTGCTGCTCGGCGAGGATCTCGGTCGGTGCCATCAGTGCGACCTGATAACCGGCCTCCAGCGCTTGCAGTGCAGCGAGAGCCGCGACCACTGTTTTGCCGGCGCCGACGTCGCCCTGAATCAGCCGCAGCATCGGTTCATGCTGACTGAGGTCGTAGGCGATCTCGTTGCCGACCCGCTGTTGCGCGCCGGTCGGACTGAAACCGAGGTTGGCGAGGTATTTCGGCGGCAGCTTTTTCGCTTTCGGCATGGCCGGCGCGCGCAGCGAACGCATGCTTTCGCGCAGGCGTTGCTGTGAGAGTTGATGGGTCAACAGTTCTTCGAAGGCCAGACGATGCTGCGCCCAGTGATGACCGAGGGCGAGTTCGTCGACGTCGGCATCGGCAGGCGGGTTGTGCAGGTAACGGATCGCGTCGGCCAGCGGCGCCAGTTGATAGTCGCGCGCCAGTTCGGTCGGCAGCCAGTCGGGCAGGGTGTCTGGCTTGAGCATTGTCAGCGTCTGCAGACACAACTGACGCAGACGCGCCTGGGTCAGGCCTTCGGTGAGCGGGTAGACCGGGGTCAGGGTTTCATCGACCGGCGGCGGTTCGTCGCCAGTGATGGCGCGATATTCCGGGTGGTAGATTTCCAGGCCAGACGCGCCGGGCCGGGCTTCGCCGTAGCAGCGCACCCGCGTGCCGCGCTTGAGGCCTTCTTTCTGCGCGTTGCTGAAATGATAGAAGCGCAGGCTCAGACCACCGGTGCCGTCCTGCAAGCGCACGACGAGGCTGCGGCGGCGGCCCATGACCACGTCGGCGCCGCTGACGGTGCCTTCGACCACGGCGTCCTGTCCCGGTCGCAAGTGGCCGATCGGCACCACGCGGGTGCGATCCTGATAGCGCAGCGGCAGGTGGAACAGCACGTCCTGAAGATTCTCCAGACCGACCTTGGCCAATTTCTCGGCCATGGCTTCGCCGACACCCTTGAGTGCCGTCACCGACACTTGCGACAGCTCAGTCATGACGCTCGCTTAACCGGCTGTAACCGGTGCCGCTGGCTTGGCCACCGAACACAGGCGAATGGAGTCGGCGAGGATCTCAATGGCTTTCGGCCGTGGGAAGCTTGCGCGCCAGGCGATGGCCACGGTGCGGAATGGCACCGGCGGCGACAGCGGACGCACTTCGATCACGCCGGGGGCGTAGTGATGGCTGTCGACGGCCGACAACGGCAGGATCGAGATGCCCAGACCGGAGGCGACCATGTGGCGGATGGTTTCCAGCGAGCTGGATTCGACCGTGGTGTGCTTGGCGGCGTCGTGGCCCTTGGTCAGGGTCGGGCAGGCTTCGAGAACCTGGTCGCGGAAGCAGTGGCCTTCGCCGAGCAGCAGCAGGCTCTTGTCGTTGAGCAGGCCGGCGTCGATGGTTTCTTTTTGCGTCCACGGGTGCTGGGCCGGCATCAAGACGTAGAACGGCTCGTCGTAGAGCGGCAGGGTCAGCACGTCAGCTTCGTTGAACGGCAGGGCGATGATGATCGCGTCGAGTTCGCCGTTGCGCAGTTTGTCGCGCAGCACGTGGGTGAAGTTTTCTTCGATGTACAACGGCATCTGCGGGGCGACCCGGTGCAGTTGTGGAATCAGGTGCGGGAACAGGTATGGGCCGACGGTGTAGATCGCGCCGACTTTCAGCGGTGCGGTCAGCTGGTTCTTGCCGGCCTGGGCCAGTTCGCGGATGCCTTGAGCCTGCTCGAGGACTTTCTGCGCCTGGGCGACGATGCCTTCGCCGACCGGGGTCAGGCGCACGGCGCTTTTGCTGCGCTCGAAAATCAGCACACCGAGTTCGTCTTCAAGCTTTTTCACGCCCACCGACAGGGTCGGCTGGCTGACGTGGCAACGTTCGGCGGCGTGGCCGAAATGCTGCTCTTGGGCGAGGGTAACGATGTAGCGTAATTCTGTGAGGGTCATAGCAAGCGTCCATGAAGATGCGGGCCAAGCATACCGGCTGCAATCGATAGACGCACGTTATCAGACTGAGTGTGGAATGCGACCAAGGCAAAAAGCAAAAGATCGCAGCCTGCGGCAGCTCCTACATTGGAATGCGATCCTTTGTAGGCTGCCGAAGGCTGCGATCTTTTGATCTTGCTATTTAACGGCGGCGTTTCTCGAGGGAGTAAACAAACGGCGCAACAATTTCGATCGAGCCATTGGTCAACATGTCGGCCGGTGGCTTGGGCAGCGGTTGGGCGCGGCGGATCATTTCCAGGGTGGCCCGGTCCAGATCGGCGTTGCCGGAGCGGCCCACCAGTTCGAACGACAACACGTTACCTTCGGCATCAACTACGAAACGCAAGCGGTTCAAGCCTTCTTTGCCACGCATCTGTGCACTTTGCGGGTACTTTTTGTACTTCGCCAAATGCGCGAGCAGGGTGCCTTGCCAACTGGCTTTGGCCGCTACCTGTGCCGGCGACGGGCCCGGTGCAGGTTGCGCGGATTTCTCCGAAGGTGCCTGAGCCTGTTGGGTTTCAGCCGGTTTTTCCTCGGAAGGTTTCTCCTTCACCGGTTGCGGCTTCTCGACCGGTTTTGGCGGTTGAGGTTTTGGCTTCGGCTTCGGTTTTGGCTTCGGCACGGCAATTTCTGCCTTGGGTGCTTCGGCCAGTTTCGGAATCGGCAACTCTTCGACCGGAGCCGGCGGCTGCGGCGGGGTGACGACTTTCGGCGGAGCAGGCGGTGGCGGGGCCGGAACCGGTGCCAGCTCGACCATCATTGCCTGCGGTGGCAATTCGATGGGCGGGCGGGCGGTCCAGTTCAGCGCCAGCGCGATGGCCAGCGCGTGAACGCCCAGCACCACGGCCAGGCTACCGCCGTAACGCGTCAGCTTATGGCGCGTCTTGATCATTTCTTGGCTGCCGTCTCAAGTCCGACCAGGCCGACCTTCAGGTAACCGGCGCCGCGCAGCTTGTCCATCACGCTCATCAGGTCGCCGTAATCCACGCCTTTGTCGGCCTGGAAGAAGATCGTGGTGTCTTTCTTGCCGTGAGTCTTGGCGTCGAGGAAGGCGCCGAGGGTTTCTGGCGTCACTTCGTCTTCGCCAATGAACAGGCGTTGATCAGCCTTGACGCTGAGGAACACCGGTTTCTCCGGCCGCGGCGCCGGTTTGGCGGTCGAGGCGGGCAGGTCGACTTTGATATCCACGGTGGCCAACGGAGCAGCCACCATGAAGATGATCAACAGCACCAGCATCACGTCGATGAACGGCGTGACGTTGATTTCGTGGTTCTCGGCCAGATCGTCGTCTGCGCCTTCTTTCAAATGCAGGCCCATGGCCGATTACCCCACTTTGACCATGTGCGGCTGCGAGCTGCGCTCAGGCTGGTGGTCGAGGTCGCGGCTGACCAGCAGCAGGACTTCTGCCGAAGCATCGGAAACCTGCGCCTTGTAACCGGCGATGGAGCGGGCGAACACGTTGTAGATCACCACGGCTGGAATCGCTGCAACCAGACCCAGTGCGGTGGCCAGCAGTGCTTCAGCAATACCTGGCGCGACAACGGCAAGGTTGGTGGTCTGGGTTTTGGCGATGCCGATGAAGGAGTTCATGATGCCCCAAACGGTACCGAACAGACCGACGAACGGCGCGGTGGAACCGATGGTCGCGAGCACGCCGGTGCCGCTGCTCATGTTGCGGCCACAGGCTGCAACCAGGCGCTCGAGACGGAAGCTGACGCGTTCCTTGATGCCTTCTTTCTCGCGGCTGTTGACCGACAGGCGCATCTCTTCGAGCGCGTCATGTACCAGCAGGTTGGCGAGGGTGCCTTCCTTGCCTGCGGTGGCGCTGGCTTCTTTAAGGGTGGTAGCTTTTTTCAGCGCAGCGATTTCACCACGCAGACGACGCTTGGCGCCGATCAGCTCGAAGCCTTTGGCGATCCAGATGGTCCAGGTGATGATCGACGCGATGGCCAGACCGATCATCACGATCTTCACGATGATGTCGGCGTTCTGGTACATGCCCCATGGCGACAGGTCGTGGGCCATGCCCAGGCTGTTGTCGGCTTCGAGGACTTCAGGCACATCGGCAGCGTCGACGGCTTGCACCGGATCGGTGGCGGCAGGCGCGTCAGCAGCAGGCGCGTGCTGTTCGGTCGCGGCCGGTGCGGCTGGCGCCTGAGCGTCGGCAAAAGCGGCAGTCGGTGCCAGCATCAGGCTGAGCAACAGAGCCGCCACCGCGCTCCAGGCGCGAGGTCGTTTGGTTGGCGAAGCGGGGAATTGATTACGTGTCATGCTGGCCGGACCTGAGATAGAAAAACGTTTAGTGCTCTTCCAGGCCTCGTGAGGCCGAGAACAAAAGTGGCCTGCATTATTGCAAGTAATTCTTGTTAACAAAAGTAATAGAGTATCTTTTTTTCCTGCATTGCTAGCCGCTCGTCCTTTGTCGGCGCTAGTCTATGCCTTTGCGATGGGAGTTTTTTGATGTCCGCGCCTTCTGTTTTGATTGCCGGTTGTGGTGATGTCGGCAGTCGTCTGGCCACGCAATTGCTGGCGGCCGGCTGGGAAGTTCATGGCCTGCGCCGGGACATTTCCAAGCTGCCTGACGGTGTCATCGGCGTTGCCGGCGACCTGTTCAACGAAGACTGCCCGGCGACCTGGCCGGTGGGGGCGGTGGATTACCTGGTGTATTGCGCAGCAGCGACTGATCACGATGAAGCCGGTTACCGCGCGGCTTATGTGCAGGGTCTGCAGAATGTGCTGAGCTGGCTGGATGACTACGGGCAAACACCTGAACGGCTGATCTTCGTTTCCAGCAGCAGTGTGTACGGGCAGCAGGGTGGTGAGTGGGTTGACGAGACATCGGCAACGGTTGCCGCCGGTTATTCCGGGCGGCTGATGCTCGAAGCGGAGCAAGTTGCCCTCAATAGCGGGATCCCGGCGAGCATCCTGCGCCTGACCGGTATTTACGGCCCGGGCCGCGAATGGCTGCTGACTCAGGTGCGTCGCGGTTATCGCGTGGAAGTTGATCCGCCGCTCTATGGCAACCGGATTCATGCCAATGACGCGGCCGGGCTGTTGGCGTTTCTGTTGGAGAAGGATCGGCAGGGGGTGAGGCTGGAGCCGTTCTATATCGGTGTCGACGATGCGCCGGCGCCGTTGGCCGAAGTGGTGGGCTGGTTGCGTGGGTATCTGGGCGTTACCGAATGGGCCGATGACGCCAGTGTGCGGCGCACGGGCAGCAAGCGTTGCAGCAATGCCCGGGCGAAGGCGTTGGGTTGGACGCCGAAGTACCCAACCTATCGCGAAGGCTACGCCGCGATTCTTGAAGGTCGTTAAAAGCAAAAGATCGCAGCCTCCGGCAGCTCCTACAGGAAACGCATGCCACTGTAGGAGCTGCCGAAGGCTGCGATCTTTTCAGCGGTTTACTGTTTTTCCAGCAACCACTTGCGCTCACCCGGCGTGTACTGCGGCATTTCATCCGCCAGTGCGGTGTTCACTGCCTGGAAAATCTCCAGTTCCTTGCCCTTGCGCGCAAAGATGTAGGCGTTGCCCTGACCGTTGAACTGCAACCACATGTTGTCGTTGGTGCTGCTCATCGACGCGCAATCGCCCGCCAGGCACAGGGCATAACGATCCGCCCCCGGCAAACCGCTGACCTGGCCATCCGCCTGGAACTGCACGGTGCTGCCTTCGCCCTGACCACTGGCGATTGTCCAGCTACCGCCCAGGTAGGCCGAATACAGCGCACGTTCGAAACTGGCACCGATCGGCGCGCCTTCCGGTACCGGGATTTGCGCACGGTCAAACAACTGTTCCGGTTCGTTCTCGCTGGCGGCTTGCTGCAGTTGCCCGCCGTCGCGTTTCAGCTCGCTGGCGGAGCTGCCATAGAAGTCGACTTTCCAGGCGCCGGATTTTTCACCCAGCAGCCGTCCTTCGACGTTCTCAAAACCGTTGGTGTAGCGAGCCTGACTGGCTTTGGTGTTGACGTCCCATTCCAGATTCGGGCCGTAGGCCTGAAGCGCTTCGCGCAGGGGGCCGCCCTTGGCAGCGGCATCGATCGCCACCTGATTGATCCAGGTGCCGCTGATGTCACGGTCGGCAGGGTTGCTGGCGCAGCCGCCGAGGAAAATGGCGAGCAGCGAGAGAGCTAGCGCTTTGCGCATGGTGGAATCCTTTCAAAACCTTTTCTTGCAGAGCAGTCGGCGCGGCGTTGAGGGCCGCGCCGTGCGCATCACTCGATGACCAGGATGGCATCCATTTCAACTTGCGAACCCTTTGGCAGGGCAGCAACGCCGATGGCGGCGCGAGCCGGGTACGGCTGGTCGAAGTATTTGCCCATGATCTCGTTGACCTTGGCGAAGTGGCTCAGGTCGGTGAGGAAGATGTTCAGTTTGACGATGTCCTTGAACGAACCACCGGCAGCTTCGGCCACGGCTTTGAGGTTCTCGAACACCTGGACGGTCTGGGCTTCGAAGCCTTCAACCAGTTCCATGGTTTTTGGGTCCAGAGGAATCTGACCCGACATGTAAACGGTATTGCCAGCCTTGATCGCCTGGGAGTAAGTACCGATGGCGGCCGGGGCCTTGTCGCTGGTGATAACAGTCTTGGTCATGTATGACTCCTTGTAATGGTTGAGTTATGCACGCATGCGGGTGATGCGAATCACCCCGGTCAAGGCGCGCAGTTTCTTGATCACGCGGGCCAGGTGCACACGGTCGTGGACGCTGACCACCAACTGGACCACGCTGATGCGACCATCGCGTTCGTCCATGCTGATTTTCTCGATATTGCCGTCGGCCGCGTTGACGCTGCTGGCCAGCAACGCGATCAGGCCGCGTTGGTGTTCCAGCTCGACACGCAGTTCGACGTTGAATTCGCCGGTGACATCCTTGGCCCACGAGAGCTGGATGCATTTTTCCGGGTTGTGCCGGATTTCGCTGATGTTGCGGCAGTTGTCCAGGTGTACGACCATGCCTTTGCCCGCCGACAGGTGCCCGACAATCGGGTCGCCCGGGATCGGCGTGCAGCACTTGGCGTAGCTGAGGACCAGGCCTTCGGTACCACGAATCGCCAGCGGGCCTTCCGGGCTTGGCAACTGTTCGCCTTCGCCGAGCAGGCGGCGGGCGACCACGTAGGCCATGCGGTTGCCGAGGCCGATGTCTTCGAGCAGGTCTTCGATCAGTTCGAGGCGGTACTCGGTAAGCATCGCCTTGACGCGTTCGGCCGGGATCTTCTCCAGCGAACTGTCGAAACCATTGAGCACCTTGTTCAGCAGGCGTTCGCCGAGGCTGATGGATTCGGAGCGGCGTTGCAGTTTCAGCGCATGGCGGATGTGCGTGCGTGCCTTGCCGGTCACCACGAAATTCAGCCACGCCGGATTCGGTCGGGCGCCGGGGGCGCTGACGATCTCGACCGTGGAGCCGCTTTGCAGCGGTTCGGACAGCGGCGCGAGACGACGGTTGATCCGGCAGGCGATGCAGCTGTTGCCGACGTCGGTGTGTACCGCGTAGGCGAAGTCGACCGCCGTGGAGCCTTTCGGCAGCTCCATGATCCGGCCTTTTGGCGTGAACACGTAGACCTCGTCCGGGAACAGGTCGATCTTCACGCTCTCGATGAATTCCAGCGAGTTGCCGGCACGTTGCTGCATTTCCAGCACGCCTTTGACCCACTGGCGGGCGCGGGCGTGAGTGCCTTTCGGCTGTTCGTCACCGCTGGATTTGTACAGCCAATGGGCGGCGATGCCGTTGTTGGCCATCTCTTCCATTTCGCGGGTACGGATCTGGATCTCGATCGGTACACCGTGCATGCCGAACAGCGTGGTGTGCAGCGACTGATAGCCGTTGGCCTTGGGGATCGCGATGTAATCCTTGAAACGCCCCGGCAACGGTTTGTACAAATTGTGTACAGCACCTAGCACGCGGTAGCAGGTATCGACCTTATCGACGATGATCCGGAACGCATAGACGTCCATGATCTCGTTGAAGGCCCGACGCTTGCCGCGCATTTTCTTATAGATGCCGTAGAGGTGTTTCTGGCGACCGCTGACTTCACCCTGGATGCCGTCGATGGCGAGGCAATGGCCGAGGGACTCTTCGATCTTGTTGACGATTTCCTTGCGGTTGCCCCGGGCGCGCTTGACCGCCTGGTAGATCCGCGCGGAACGCATCGGGTGCATGGCCTTGAAGCCGAGGTCTTCGAATTCGATGCGGATCGCATGCATGCCCAGCCGGTTGGCGATGGGCGCGTAGATTTCGAGGGTTTCCTTGGCGATGCGCCGGCGTTTTTCGCCGGACAGCACTTCCAGCGTGCGCATGTTGTGCAGGCGGTCGGCGAGCTTGACCAGGATCACGCGAATGTCGCGTGCCATGGCCATGGCCATTTTCTGGAAGTTTTCCGCCTGGGCTTCGGCCTTGGTCTCGAAATTCATCTGGGTCAGTTTGCTGACCCCATCGACCAGTTCGGCCACGGTTTCACCGAACTGCGCTTGCAGCGCTTCTTTGGCGATACCGGTGTCTTCGATCACGTCATGCAGCATCGCAGCCATCAGGCTCTGATGGTCCATGTGCATGTCGGCGAGAATATTGGCCACGGCAAGGGGGTGCGTGACGTACGCCTCGCCGCTGCGACGGCGTTGACCGTCATGGGCTTGTTCGGCGTAGAAATACGCTCGGCGGACCAGGTTGACCTGGTCGTTGCCGAGGTAGGTCGATAAGCGATCGGCGAGGGCGTCTATGCTCGGCATGATGATTCCTGCCGTAGGTTGTGACCCCGTGCCGTGCTACGTCGACCAGGCATAGGCTTAGACGGCCTCGTTGGACTCGTCCTCGAACGCTGCGAACAACGGTTCATCCTGGACGATTTCCTGCTCGGCGATGAACTCGTAGCTCATCAGGCCTTCAGCGATTTCACGCAGCGCTACAACGGTAGGCTTGTCGTTTTCCCACTGAACCAGTGGCTCTTTGCCGCCGGTGGCCAGTTGACGGGCACGTTTGGTAGAGAGCATGACCAGCTCAAAACGGTTTTCCACGTGGTTCAGGCAGTCTTCAACGGTTACGCGGGCCATGGTATTCCTCGGAGCGAATGCAATATGCGCGCTGCCCGGTTGGGCGAGCGGACTCAACAGTTTAAAAAATCACCAGCGATTAGGGAAGCGCTGATTTTTTAACCAAGCCCTTCAACGCGCTGCAAGTGCCAATGTAAAGCGCTTGCAGGCATTTTGGGAAGTGCTGATTAACCGAGCAATTCCGCCAGCAATTTGCCGTGAAGCTGTTGCTGACGCTTCTGAATGAGCTGATTGGCGCGGAAAATCGCCTTCAAATCGTCCAGCGCGTGGGCGAAATCGTCGTTGATGATCAGGTAGTCATAGTCGACGTAGTGGCTCATCTCGCTGACCGCTTCACGCATCCGGCCGTCGATGATCTCGTCGCTGTCCTGGCCTCGGTTGGTCAGGCGCGAGTGCAACGCTTGCAACGACGGCGGCAGAATGAAGATCGAGCGCGCCTGCGGCATCAGCTTGCGCACTTGCTCGGCGCCTTGCCAGTCGATTTCCAGAATCAGGTCGTGGCCGGCGTCGAGGGTTTGCTGCAGGTGGCTTTGCGAGGTGCCATAGAGGTTGCCGAAGACTTCGGCGCGCTCAAGGAAATCGCCGTGTTCGCCCATCTTCACAAACGCTTCGCGGGAAACGAAGTGATAGTTCACGCCATCCACTTCGCCCGGACGCATGGCGCGGGTGGTGTGCGAAACCGAAACGCGGATTTCCGCATTGGCGTCGGTCAAAGCCTTGACCAGGCTGCTCTTGCCCGCGCCCGAGGGGGCGGAAATGATGTACAGGGTGCCGGTGCTGTGGGTCATGTCGGGATTGCCTTACTCAATATTCTGCACTTGTTCGCGCATCTGCTCGATCAACACCTTGAGGTTGACGGCGGCTTGGGTGCTACGCGGATCGAAGGCCTTGGAGCCCAGTGTGTTGGCTTCGCGGTTGAGCTCCTGCATCAGGAAGTCCAGGCGACGCCCGGCCGCTCCGCCGGACTTGAGCACCCGGCGAACTTCGATGATGTGGGTGCTCAACCGATCCAGTTCTTCGGCCACGTCGCTCTTTTGCGCGAGCATGACCATTTCCTGTTCCAGGCGCTGCGGATCCATCTCCGCCTTCATGTCGGCAAAGCGGTCGAGGACTTTCTGGCGTTGGGTGGCGAGCATCTGTGGCACTAGCTCGCGCAGGGTCACGACGTCTTCTTCAATCGAAGTCAGACGCTCGTTGATCAACCGCGCCAGCTCCGCGCCTTCGCGCTCGCGGCCGGCTTTCAGCTCTTTCAGGCCTTGATTGAACAGCGCCAGCGCATCGGCGTTCAGCGCCTGTGGATCGCTCGCATCGGCGACCAGTACGCCGGGCCAGGCCAACACTTCCAGCGGGTTCAAGGCGGCCGGGTTCTTGATCAGGCCGGCGACGGTCTCGGCGGCGGCCACCAGTTGCGCGGCGCGCTCGCGATCGACTTGCAACGGCTTGCCGGTGCTTTCTTCAGTGAAACGCAACGTGCATTCCAGTTTGCCGCGCGACAGGCCTTGGCGCAGTGCTTCACGCACGGCGCTTTCGAGATCGCGAAACGACTCCGGCAGGCGCAGGTGCGGTTCCAGATAGCGGCTGTTGACCGAGCGCAATTCCCAGCTCAGGGTGCCCTGGGCGCCGGCTTTCTCGACGCGGGCGAAGGCGGTCATGCTGTGCACCATGGCGGTAACCTCGCAATGCAGATCGGCGCGAAACGAGGGTTCCGCGAGCGCGATATCAATGAATTCATGCCGACTGGCAGCAAAGGCGCAGGATTGTAGCGCAGTGCGGCGAATGCGCCCAAACACACGGTGTGACAAAGGGCTGCAGCCCGTCGGTAATGCGCGTTTCACCGGCCTCGGTGAGCCACCGAAATTTTTAACAAGTGCCCAGTTGCGGTGCGCCGCTCTATAATGCTCGGCAGTTTTCCGTCCCCAGTACAGGTATTCCCTATGAAACGTCCAAGTGGTCGCGCTGCCGATCAGCTCCGCTCGATCCGCATTACCCGCAACTACACCAAACACGCCGAGGGATCTGTACTGGTCGAATTCGGTGATACCAAGGTCATCTGCACCGTCAGCGTCGAAAACGGCGTGCCGCGTTTCCTTAAAGGCCAGGGCCAGGGTTGGTTGACTGCTGAATACGGCATGCTGCCGCGCGCCACCGGCGAGCGAAACCAGCGTGAAGCCAGCCGTGGCAAGCAGGGTGGTCGTACCCTGGAAATCCAGCGTTTGATCGGCCGTTCCCTGCGCGCTGCGCTGGACATGTCGAAACTGGGCGACGTCACTCTGTACGTCGACTGCGACGTGATCCAGGCTGACGGCGGCACCCGCACCGCGTCCATTACCGGCGCCATGGTTGCTCTGGTTGACGCATTGAAAGTGATCAAGAAGCGCGGTGGCCTGAAAGGTGGCGACCCGCTCAAGCAAATGATCGCTGCGGTGTCGGTCGGCATGTATCAGGGCGAACCCGTGCTGGATCTGGACTATCTTGAAGATTCCGCTGCCGAGACTGACCTCAACGTCGTCATGACCAGCACCGGTGGTTTCATCGAAGTGCAGGGCACCGCCGAAGGTGCACCGTTCCAGCCTGAAGACCTCAACGCCATGCTGGAACTGGCCAAGAAAGGCATGAACGAAATCTTCGAACTGCAAAAATCCGCATTGGCTGACTGAACCGATTCATAACCGCAAGGAGTCCGCGATGAGTGATGAGCAAGAGCTGCTGCCCAAGCCGAGCCAGGAGGTTCGCCAGTGGGCGATGTTTTGTCACTTGTCCGCCTTGCTGGGGATCTGGATTCCGTTCGGCACGTTGATCGGGCCGCTGATCCTCTGGCAGATGAAACGCGAGACGGATCCGTTCATCGATGCGCAGGGTAAAGAAGCTTTGAATTTTCAGATCACCGTGGCGATTGCTTCGGCGATTTGTTTCCTGCTGATGGTGCTGATTATTGGCTTCTTCCTGTTTGGCCTGTTGGCCATCGGCGCGCTGATTTTGACCATTATTGCTGGTGTGAAGGCTAACGAAGGGTTTCCGTATCGTTATCCGTTTACCTGGCGGCTGATCAAATAAATAATTTGATCGCAGTTTGCAATGATTTAAAAAATGCCCTGACATGTCAGGGCATTTTTATTTTTGCAACTAACTTGGCCGACTTTCGTGTGTAGGAAATTTCTGATGGCGATGGTCGGTATTTTGAGTTCCGTATAAATTCCGCAGTTACATATCTAGTCACAACTGCAGGCGCCGGTGCTAGCCAAGGGCCTTGGCAATGGGCTTTGGCGGTTGTTAAAGTTGCCCGGCGTAATATTGCTCCTGAAATATTTCGATATGTTCAAGCCATCGAAGGCTCTTGAATTTCTTAGTAATCAGTGTTGAGACAATCAGCCGGTTCATGAGGCGTGCCCAGGTAAAAAGTTCGCCTCTGAATAAATAGCCAAGAATTATCCAAATGATTCAGCTCGATTTTTACGGAACGCTAGTGGCCGCCTCCTTGGTACTTCTGCTGGGGCGCGGACTAGTTACACGTGTTGGTTTCATGCGTAGTTACAATATTCCTGAACCTGTAGCGGGTGGCCTGCTGGTTGCCTTGATCCTATTGCTGCTACGAGCATTCGATATGGAAGTGCGCTTCGATACCTCCCTGCAAACGCCGTTGATGCTGGCCTTTTTCGCCACCATCGGTCTGAGTGCGGATTTCGCCAGCCTGAAGAAAGGCGGGCGCATCGTCGGAATATTCCTGCTGGCAGTCACCGGGTTGCTGGTGGTGCAGAACGCGATGGGTATCGGCTTGGCCACCCTGCTCGGACTCGACCCATTGATGGGCCTGCTGACAGGCTCGATCACCCTGGCGGGCGGTCACGGCACCGGTGCGGCATGGGGGACGGTGTTCAGTGAGAAGTACGGTTTGGCTTCCGCCTCCGAGCTGGCGATGGCCTCTGCGACGTTCGGTCTGGTGCTGGGCGGGTTGATCGGTGGGCCGGTTGCTCGTTTACTGATCAAACGCGTGACAGTGCCCGGCTGCAATCACCAGGAAGCGCCGCGCCTGCCAAAGGGTTTCGAGCAGCCGAACAAAGAGCGCTCGATCACGCCATTTTCGTTTATCGAAACGTTGGCACTGATCGCTGTCAGCCTGTTGGCTGGCAATCTGTTGAATGGTCTGCTGCACGGCACCGCGTTCGAGCTGCCGACGTTCGTCTGTGTGCTGTTCGTCGGCGTGGTGCTGCGCAACGGTCTGTCGGCGCTTGGCCTGTATCAGGTGTTCGAGCGTGAAGTTTCGGTGCTGGGCAATGTCAGTCTGTCGCTGTTTCTGGCGATTGCCCTGATGTCGCTGAAGTTGTGGGATCTGGCGGCACTGGCCTTGCCGATCTTCATCATTCTGGCGGTGCAGGCGCTGGTCATGGCGCTCTTCGCGATCTTCGTGACGTTCAGGGTGATGGGTCGCAACTACGATGCCGCTGTTCTGGCTGCCGGGCATTGCGGGTTCGGTCTCGGCGCCACACCGACCGCTATTGCCAACATGCAGGCAGTGACGCAGCGCTACGGCCCTTCGCAGATTGCCTTTCTGGTGGTGCCAATGGTGGGCGCGTTCTTCATCGACATTATCAATGTCATTGTGATCAAGCTGTATCTGGCCCTGCCATTCTTCGCGGCAGTCTGAGTTCGGATCCGGCTCGAACTGACGCGCAAAAAAATGCCCGCATCTTGCGATACGGGCATTTTTTCATCTGCGAATCGACGCTTAGATGGTCAGCGTCCAGTCGTAGTCGACGATCAGCGGCGCATGCTGCGAAAACCGTGGCTGACGCGGCAGGCGTGCGCTGCGCACGGAGCGCCGCAAGCCCGGGGTCAGGATCTGGTAGTCGAAGCGCCAGCCCAGATTGAGCATCTCGGCCTGCTCGTTGTCCGGCCACCAGCTGTACTGGTCGCCTTCACGGCTGACTTCGCGCAAGGCATCGACGTAGCCCATGTTGCCGACAATCTCGTCCATCCAGGCGCGTTCTGGCGCCAGGAAGCCCGGTGATTGCTGGCTGTCGCGCCAGTTTTTGATGTCGAGCTTCTGCTGCGCAACATACAGCGAGCCACAATAAATGTACTCGCGACGTTTGCGTCGCTGTTTGTCCAGGTATTTGCCGAAGTCGTCCATGAGCTTGAACTTCTGGTTCAAGTCCTCATCGCCGTTCATCCCCGAAGGAAACAGCAAGGTGGCAATACTGACTTTGTCGAAATCTGCTTGCAGGTAGCGCCCGTAGCGGTCGGCCGTCTCGAAACCGAGACCGCTGATGACAGCCTTCGGTTGCAACCGCGAATACAAAGCCACGCCACCTTGGGCAGGGACTTCAGCATCGCAGGCATAAAGGAAGTAGCCATCCAGTTGGAAGGCTGGGTCATCCAGTTCAAAGGCGGAGGCACGGGTGTCCTGCAGGCAGATGACGTCGGCATTCTGTGCTTGCAGCCAACTGAGCAAACCACGCTCGACTGCAGCCTGAATACCATTGACGTTCACACTGATGATCCGCATAAATGGCCCCAAAAATCGCGTGCGTGTATGATACACGGCGTCAAGCTAATTAGCTAAATCCGTGGTATTTGGGGTTTTTTTCATGCAAGCGTATCAGCGCGATTTCATTCGTTTTGCCATCGATCGCGGCGTTTTGCGCTTCGGTGAGTTCACCCTGAAGTCCGGGCGCACCAGTCCTTACTTCTTCAACGCCGGCCTGTTCAACTCGGGTTCGGCCCTGGCGCAGCTGGGGCGTTTCTACGCGGCAGCCATCGTCGAAAGCGGTATTCCCTTCGACGTACTGTTCGGCCCGGCCTACAAAGGCATCCCACTGGCGGCAACCACTGCCGTCGCGCTGGCCGAGCATCACGACCGTGACCTGCCATGGTGCTTCAACCGCAAGGAAGCCAAGGCCCACGGCGAAGGCGGCAGCCTGGTTGGCGCGCCGCTGACCGGCGACGTACTGATCATCGATGACGTGATTACGGCTGGCACGGCAATCCGCGAAGTGATGCAGATCATCGCTTCCCAGGACGGCGCCAAGGCTGCCGGCGTGCTGATCGCCCTGAATCGTCAGGAGCGTGGCAACGGAGAGTTGTCGGCGATCCAGGAAGTCGAGCGTGACTTTGGTATCCCGGTGATCAGCATTGTTTCGCTGAATCAGGTGCTCGAGTTCCTCGCCGACGATCCCCAGCTCAAGCAACACCTGCCAGCCGTCGAAGCATACCGCGCCCAGTTCGGCGTGTAATAACGCTGGTCTGTCGCACTTCCCCTGTAGGAGCTGCCGAAGGCTGCGATCTTTTGATCCGGTTTTTAAAAGCCAACGTCAAAAGATCGCAGCCTGCGGCAGCTCCTACAGAGAGTTGGCGGCAGAATTCGGAATTGCAGGCAAAAAAAGACCCCGCTCAGTCAGGCTGAGCGGGGTCTTTTTGCTTGCGTCAGCGTTTACGGACGCTTGCGATTGCTGATCAGCGTGCCCACACCGGTGTCGGTGAAGATTTCCAGCAGGATCGCGTTCGGCACGCGACCGTCGATGATCAGCGAGCTACCCACGCCGCCCTGAACCGCTTCCAGCGCGCAACGGATCTTCGGCAACATGCCGCCGTAGATGGTGCCGTCGGCGATCAGATCGTCGACCTGCTGCGTGCTCAGGCCGGTCAACACGGTGCCCGACTTGTCCATCAGGCCGGCGATGTTGGTCAGCAGCATCAGCTTCTCGGCTTTCAGTGCCTCGGCGACTTTACCGGCGACCAGATCGGCGTTGATGTTGTACGACTCGCCGTTTTCACCGACACCGATCGGCGCAATCACCGGAATGAAATTGCCTTTGACCAGCAGGTTCAGCAGTTCGGTGTTGATCCCGACCACTTCGCCCACCTGACCGATGTCGATGATTTCCGGTTGAGTCATCTCCGGCGTCTGGCGGGTCACAGTGAGCTTCTTCGCACGAATCAGCCCGGCATCTTTACCGGTCAGGCCGATGGCGCTGCCGCCGTGGCGGTTGATCAGGTTGACGATGCTTTTGTTGACCTGACCGCCCAAGACCATTTCGACCACGTCCATGGTCGCCGCGTCGGTGACGCGCATGCCATCGACGAAGTGGCTTTCGATCGACAGGCGTTTGAGCAGATCACCGATCTGCGGACCGCCACCGTGCACGACCACCGGGTTGATGCCCACGGCTTTCATCAAGACGATGTCGCGGGCGAAGCCGGTTTTCAGCTCCTCGCTTTCCATCGCGTTGCCGCCGTATTTGATCACCAGGGTCTTGCCGACATAACGTCGGATGTAAGGCAACGCTTCGGACAAGACCTGGGCGGTATGGGCGGCGGCTTCGCGTTCGAGGGTCATTCAGGGCTCCGGGTGGATCAGAACGGTAATTGGAGATCAGGTGCAACGCGTTTCAGTTGGGCGTGGAACACATCCTTGATGCGCTGCAATTCAGCCTCGTCATCGGCCTCGAAGCGCAGCACCAGCACCGGTGTGGTGTTGGACGCGCGCACCAGGCCCCAGCCTTTGGCGTAATCGACTCGCACGCCGTCGATGGTGGTCAGGTCAGCGCCTGCGCCCCACTGTGCGTCGTGCAGTGCATCAATGATGCTGAATTTGCTCTCTTCGGTCACATGGATATTGATTTCCGGCGTAGAAATATCGTTCGGGAAGGTCGCAAACAGCTCTTCCGCGGTGGATTTTTCCTTGCTGAGGATCTCCAGCAGCCGTGCGGCGCTGTAGATACCGTCGTCGAAACCGAACCAACGCTCCTTGAAGAAAATGTGCCCGCTCATTTCGCCGGCCAATAGCGCGCCGGATTGTTTCATTTTCTTTTTGATCAACGAATGACCGGTCTTCCACATTAGCGGGCGACCACCGTATTCCTTGATCAACGGCACCAGACGACGGGTGCATTTGACGTCGAAAATGATCTCGGCGTCCGGGTTGCGCGCGACCACGTCACGGGCGAAGAGCATCAGCAGGCGATCCGGGTAGACGATGCTGCCGGTGTTGGTCACCACGCCGACACGGTCGCCGTCGCCGTCGAAAGCCAAACCGATGTCGGCGTTGGTTTCCTTGACCTTGGCGATCAGGTCGACGAGGTTTTCAGGCTTGCCCGGATCCGGGTGATGGTTGGGGAAGTTGCCGTCGACTTCGCAGAACAGCGGGATGACTTCGCAGTTCAGCGCTTCGATCAGTTGCGGGGCGATCACGCCGGCCGCGCCGTTGCCGCAGTCGACCACGACCTTCATGCGCCGAGCCAGTTTGATGTCCTGGACGATTTCGGTGTTGTAGCGGTCGAGGATCTCGACCTGGGTGACACTGCCCGCGCCGCTGCTCAAGTTGTTGGTCTTGAGGCGCTCGTGCAGGGCCTGGATCTGTTCGTTGGCGAGGGTGTCGCCGGCGATGACGATCTTGAAGCCGTTGTAGTTCGACGGGTTGTGGCTGCCGGTGAGCATCACCCCGGACTTGCCGGCCAGTACGTTGGCGGCGTAGTACAGCGCCGGCGTTGGCACCAGGCCAACATCGCTGACATGGCAGCCGCTCTCGGCGATACCGCGAATCAGCTCGGCAACCAGCTCCGGGCCGGACAGGCGACCGTCGCGACCGACGGAAACATTGGGTTCACCTTGGGCCAGGCTCTGCGAACCGATGGCGCGGCCAATCCAGTAAGCGGTTTCGGCATTGAGGAATTCCGGCACGGTGCCGCGAATGTCATAGGCGCGGAAAATGCTGTCGGGCAGCTTCGGGGCGATCTTGGCTGGGGTGCTCATCTGCACAAATGCTCCATCTCGAAAGTGGCGGGACAGACCGACGAATCATTCGACGGCAGGCTCAAACTGAAGGGTATGACGGCGTTTTCCACAGAGAGTTCGTGGTGTGAAAGGGCCATGACGCCTCGCCTGGCGCGGCTTTCGACCGGCAAAACCTTGATTTACGGCGGTAAATCTTTCAACTGATCTGCCTGAAATTTTCACCTGTAGGAGCTGCCGCAGGCTGCGATCTTTTGATTTTGTTTTTTCAGAATCAAGATCAAAAGATCGCAGCCTGCGGCAGCTCCTACATGGATTATTTGGTGCCGGTGTGACCGAAGCCGCCAGTGCCGCGTTCGGTTTCGACGAACTCTTCAACCATTTCAAAGTGTGCCTGTACCACCGGTACCAGCACCAGTTGCGCCAGGCGTTCGCCGACGGTCATGGTGAAGTCGTTCTGGCCACGGTTCCAGCACGACACCATCAGCGGGCCCTGGTAATCGGAGTCGATCAAACCGACGAGGTTACCCAGCACGATGCCGTGTTTATGGCCCATGCCCGAGCGCGGCAGGATCAGCGCGGCGAGGTTCGGGTCGCCGATGTAAACCGACAGGCCGGTGGGAATCAGCACGGTTTCACCCGGCTTGATCACGATGTCCTGCTCCAGCATCGCGCGCAGGTCGAGGCCGGCGGAGCCTGGCGTGGCGTATTGCGGCAGCGGGAAATCGGTGCCGATGCGTGGGTCGAGGATCTTGGCTTGCAAAGCGTGCATGTAAATTAAACCTGGTTCAGACGTTCGGCGATAAAAGTGACCAGTTGGCGAGCGATCTTGCTCTTGCTGGTCTGGGCGAAAACCGTGGCATGCAGCGCACGGTCAATCACGCTGCAGGCGTTTTCTTCGCTGTTGAAACCGATGCTCGGGTTGGCGACGTCATTGGCGACGATCAAATCGAGATTCTTGTCCTTCAGCTTGCGTGCAGCGTAGTCGAGCAGATGTTCGGTCTCGGCGGCAAAGCCGACACTGAACGGACGGTCGGGACGGGTCGCGATGGTGGCCAGGATGTCCGGGTTACGCACCATTTGCAGGACGAAGCCGTCGCCGCTCGTAGGATCTTTCTTGAGTTTTTGCGGGGCAACCACTTCCGGGCGGTAGTCCGCCACGGCTGCCGAGGCGATGAACACGTCGCACGGGATCGCCGATTCACAGGCCGCGAGCATGTCGCGGGCACTGACCACATCAATGCGCGTGACGCGATCCGGGGTCGGCAGGTGCACCGGGCCGCTGATCAGCGTGACGCGGGCGCCGGCTTCCACCGCGGCTTCGGCGAGGGCAAAGCCCATTTTGCCGGAGCTGTGGTTGGTGATGTAACGCACCGGGTCGATGTTTTCCTGGGTGGGGCCGGCAGTAATCACCACGTGTTTGCCGGTCAGTGCCTGACGCTGAAAGCAGTCTGCCGCGCATTGTGCGAGGTCGGTGGCTTCCATCATCCGGCCCATGCCGACGTCGCCACAGGCCTGGCTGCCCGAGGCCGGGCCGAAGGTCTTCAGTCCACGGCTTTCGAGGAGTTGCAGGTTGGCCTGGGTGGCCGGATCGCGCCACATCGCCTGATTCATTGCCGGCGCGACCGCCACGACGGCATCGGTGGCCAGCACCAGCGTGGTCAGCAAATCGTTGGCAATGCCTTGGGCCAGACGCGCGATCAGGTCGGCGGTGGCCGGGGCGATCAGCACCAGATCGGCCCATTTCGCCAGCTCGATGTGGCCCATCGCGGCTTCCGCGGCCGGGTCGAGCAAGTCGAGGTGCACCGGGTGGCCGGACAGCGCCTGCATGGTCAGCGGGGTGATGAACTCAGCGCCGCCGTGGGTCATGACCACGCGCACTTCAGCGCCCTGGTCGATCAGGCGACGAACCAGATCAGCGCTCTTGTAGGCCGCGATGCCGCCGCCGACGCCCAGAACGATGCGTTTCCGATACAGCCGCTGCATAGGTCTGCCTTTCATTTCGTGGGTGACATACGTGGCGAAACCCCCTCCCCAGGGTGAATTCGCCCGCAAAAAAGATGGGCTAAGATATCACAGCGACCGCTACGGAACAGCGGCGCCCACAGACAGGGAAGTGCTATGAGTATTCGCGATTGGCCGGCGGCGGAACGCCCGCGGGAAAGGTTGTTGGAACAAGGTGCGGCGAGTCTTTCGGATGCGGAACTGCTGGCGATTTTCCTTCGTACCGGCGTGCCGGGGAAAAGTGCGGTGGATCTGGCGCGGCATTTGTTGAGTCAGTTCGGCAGCCTGCGTTTGCTGCTTGAGGCCGATCAGGACGCCTTCAGCAAACAATTGGGTTTGGGTCCGGCAAAGTTTGCGCAGCTGCAAGCGGCGCAAGAAATGGGCAAGCGGCATCTGGCCGAACGCTCGCGCCAGAAACCTGCACTGGAAAACCCGCAAGTAGTCCGCGATTACCTTAAAGCCATGCTGAGGCATGAGCCACATGAAGTGTTCGGCTGTCTTTTTCTTGATTCAAAGCATCAGGTGCTGAATTTCGAGGCGCTGTTTCGCGGCTCGATCGACAATACCAGCGTGCACCCTCGGGAAGTGGTGAAACGTGCGTTGGCTAACAATGCGGCGGCGGTGATTCTCTGCCACAACCATCCGTCGGGGAACACGGATCCCAGTCAGGCGGATCGATTGCTGACCAAGCGCCTGCAAAAGGCTTTGGATCTGATTGATGTGCGGGTGCTCGATCACTTCATTGTTGGCGATGGAGAACCGCTGTCGATGGCGGAATGTGGCTGGATGTAACCCTTCCCCTGTAGGAGCTGCCGCAGGCTGCGATCTTTTGATCTGCAAAAACAACCTCAAAAGATCGCAGCCTGCGGCAGCTCCTACAGGGGGTCGGTTATTTCAGATTGACCTTGGAGTAGTCCTGGCGGCCAAACGGGCTGACGGCGTAACCCTGCACGTCTTTACGCGTCAGTGCGTAGGCGGTTGGGTGCGCCAGCGGCAACCACAGCGCCTGCTGCTGAATCTGCGCCTGCGCCTGCTCGTACAGCTTGGTGCGCACACCTTGCTCGCTGGTGGTCTTGCCGGCGCTGATCAGCTTGTCCAGATCGGCGTTGCAGTAGCGGGCGAAGTTGGTGCCCGACTTGACCGCAGCACAGGAAAACTGCGGCGTGAGGAAGTTGTCCGGATCGCCGTTGTCGCCGGCCCAGCCCATGAACAGCAGATCATGCTCGCCGGCCTTGGCGCGGCGAATCAGCTCGCCCCACTCGATCACGCGGATTTCCGCCTGAATGCCGATTTCTGCCAGATCCGACTGCAACAATTGCGCGCCGAGGCTTGGGTTCGGGTTGAGCAGGCTGCCGGACGGACGCGTCCAGATGGTGGTCTGGAAACCATCCTTCAAACCGGCCTTGGCCAGCAGCGCCTTGGCTTTGGCGACATCGTGCGGATACCCCGGCAGGCTCTTCGCGTAGCTCCAGGTGTTTGGCGGATAAGGGCCGTTGGCCGCTTCGGCGGTGTCTTCGAACACCGCCTTGATGTAGTTGGCCTTGTCGAATGCGAGGTTGATCGCTTGGCGCACTTCCGGCTTGTCCAGCGGTGGATGCTGGCTGTTGATGCCGACGAATGCGGTCATGAACGCGTCAGTCTTTTCGACTTTCAGTGTGGGCTCTTTCAGCGCGGCCTGTACGTCGAGAGGCTTCGGCGACAGGGCGATCTGGCATTCGTTACGTCGCAGCTTTTGCAGGCGCACGTTGGCGTCCGGGGTAATGGCGAAGATCAGCGGATCCACCGCAGGCTTGCCACCGAAGTAATCCGGGTTGGCCTTGTAGCGAATCGCCGCGTCTTTCTGGAAACGGTTGAACACGAACGGGCCAGTGCCGATCGGCTGGCTGTTGAGCTTGTCCGTCGCGCCGGCCTTCATCAGTTTGTCGGCGTATTCAGCGGAGTAGATCGAAGCGAAGCCCATGCTCAGGGTCGCGAGGAATGTCGAATCCGGGTGATCGAGAGTGAAGCGCACGGTCAGCGGATCAAGTGCGTCGATCTTCTTGATCAGTGCCGGCAACTGCATCGACTGCGCATGCGGGAAGCCGCTCTGAGCGACTTTGTGCCACGGGTTGGCCGGGTCGAGCATGCGGTCGAAGCTGAACTTGACGTCTTCGGCGGTCAGCTCGCGGCTCGGCTTGAAATAATCGGTCGTATGAAACTTCACCTGCGGATGTAGCTTGAACACATAGCTCAGGCCGTCAGTGCTGACTTCCCAGCTGTCGGCCAGGCTCGGCACGACTTTGCCGCTGGCCGTGTCGAAGTCCACCAGACGGTTCATCAGTACGTCGGCCGAGGCGTTGGTGGTGGTCAGCGAGTTGTATTGCACCACGTCGAACCCTTCCGGGCTGGCCTCGGTGCAGACGCTCAGCGCGGCAGCCTGGGCCAGAGGGCTCAGCAGGAGCGGGGCGAGCAGCAGGGGTAGGGCAGCGAGGCGCATGGTCGGTTTCCTTTTACAGATCGAAGGCCCATCTGCAAGTGCAGTCTGGAAAAGGCCTACCCTAGAGGGCTGGATTACAAATGACTATCCCCTTTTTGCATTTTAAGGGCACAGTGATGGCCGTTTTTCAGACCGCGGTGCTTCGCAAAAAGTCTGAAACGCCTGCTTGGGCGACTTTCTGCGACGAGTGGTAAAAATCGATGCCGGCCTTTATCCAAAGCGTTCGCAGACCGAAAAAGCGCCTTTTTACCGATTGATTGCAAACCGAATGTTGTTGCATCCCGGTCTTTCTGGTATAAAGCAGCGCTCTTTTCTAGGGGCCCGGTTCCTTCACTGTAGGTGTAGCCGGTAAGACCTCTAAAGAAACGCGGCGCCTGGCGCCAAATGACTGAGAGATTAAGCGGCCAACCCATGCCGGGTTGGGCATGTGGTTTTAGAGGGCTGAGGCATGTCGAGAGTATGTCAAGTTACCGGTAAGGGTCCGGTGACTGGGAATAACATTTCCCACGCAAACAACAAAACCCGTCGTCGTTTCCTGCCGAACCTGCAGCATCACCGCTTCTGGGTTGAAGAAGAGAAACGTTTTGTGCGTCTGCGCGTATCTGCCAAAGGCATGCGTATCATCGACAAGCGTGGCATCACTGTCGTGCTCGCCGAACTTCGCCGCGATGGCAAGATTTAAGGGAGCTAATCATGCGTGAATTGATTCGTTTGATCTCGAGCGCCGGTACTGGTCACTTCTACACTACCGACAAGAACAAGCGTACTACCCCGGACAAAATCGAGATCAAGAAATATGATCCGGTTGTTCGCAAGCACGTGATCTACAAGGAAGGCAAAATCAAGTAATTGATTTTTCCCGACTTACGAAAAAGGCCCGTATCTCACGATACGGGCCTTTTTTGTTGCCTCGGTTTTCACCCGCTGGCTATGTAGGAGCTGCCGAAGGCTGCGATCCTTTGATCTTGGAAATCAACAGATCGCAGCCTTCGGCAGCTCCTACAGGGGATTCTGATGCTGGCATTTTGATCAAGCCTTTTGTTCGAAGATCACATAGACCTTGCGGCAAGCCTCCAGCACTTCCCAAGTGCCACGAAACCCCGCCGGAATCACAAACCGGTCGCCAACACGCAAGGTCTTGGCATTGCCATCGCTGTCCCGCAGTACCGAAACGCCCTGCAAAATCTCGCAGTATTCATGCTCGGTGTAATTCACCGTCCACTGCCCGACTGCACCTTCCCACACGCCGACGCCCATCTGCCCACAAGGGCTATCGTATTGATGAAACACGGCCTGTTCAGGATCACCCTTGAGCACTTTGGCCGGGTCCGGGCGATAGCGTTCGGCTTCGCTGCTGGTAAGGCTGATGTCGACGACGTTCTGGATGTTCATTGTTGTTATCCCCTGTGAATACGGCGCGATGGGCTGGAAAGGGCCAAAGTCTATGTTGATTAAAATCAACACCGCAAGGCCGTATGGCCACCTTATGTCAAATATATTGAAACAAACCCGGTGCCTGGTTTAGGGTGGCGGGTGCCTCTGGCCGAAAAAACCGGCTGGCCGGGCAGAATTCTTGAGGACGCTGGCGAAGATCGCGCGGCGCTCGTATTCAACAAGCGGAGGACACTCGAAATGACCACCCTGACTCGTGCCGACTGGGAGCAACGCGCCCGCGACCTGAAAATCGAAGGCCGCGCCTACCTCAATGGCGAATACACCGACGCCGTCTCCGGCGAGACCTTCGAGTGCATCAGCCCGGTCGATGGCCGTCTGCTCGGCAAGATTGCCAGCTGTGACGCCGCCGACGCTCAGCGCGCTGTGGAAAACGCCCGCGCTACTTTCAATTCCGGCGTATGGTCGCGCCTGGCGCCGACCAAGCGCAAAGCCACCATGATCCGTTTTGCCGGCCTGCTCAAGCAGCACGCTGAAGAGCTGGCCCTGCTCGAAACCCTCGACATGGGCAAACCGATCAGCGATTCGCTGTACATCGACGTCCCGGGCGCAGCGCAAGCGCTGAGCTGGAGCGGTGAAGCGATCGACAAGATTTACGACGAAGTGGCGGCGACTCCGCACGATCAACTGGGTCTGGTGACCCGCGAGCCAGTGGGCGTGGTCGGTGCCATCGTGCCGTGGAACTTCCCGTTGATGATGGCCTGCTGGAAACTCGGCCCGGCGTTGTCGACCGGTAACTCGGTGATTCTCAAACCGTCGGAAAAATCTCCGCTGACCGCCATCCGCATTGCCGCGCTGGCCGTTGAAGCCGGTATTCCGAAAGGCGTGCTCAACGTGCTGCCGGGCTACGGCCACACCGTCGGCAAGGCGCTGGCCCTGCACAACGATGTCGACACCTTGGTGTTCACCGGTTCGACCAAGATCGCCAAGCAACTGATGATCTACTCCGGCGAATCGAACATGAAACGCGTCTGGCTGGAAGCCGGTGGCAAGAGCCCGAACATCGTCTTTGCCGATGCGCCGGATCTGCAAGCCGCCGCCGAATCTGCCGCCAGCGCCATCGCCTTCAACCAGGGCGAAGTCTGCACTGCCGGTTCGCGTCTGCTGGTCGAGCGTTCGATCAAGGACAAGTTCCTGCCGATGGTGATCGAGGCGTTGAAAGCCTGGAAACCGGGCAACCCGCTGGATCCGGCGACCAACGTCGGTGCGCTGGTCGATACGCAGCAGATGAATACCGTGCTGTCGTACATCGAATCCGGCCATACCGATGGCGCCAAACTGGTGGCTGGCGGCAAGCGCATCCTGCAGGAGACCGGTGGCACCTACGTTGAGCCAACGATTTTCGATGGCGTGAGCAACGCGATGAAGATTGCCCAGGAAGAGATTTTCGGCCCAGTGCTGTCGGTGATCGCTTTCGATACGGCTGAAGAGGCGATCCAGATCGCCAACGACACGCCGTACGGTCTGGCCGCTGCGGTCTGGACTCAGGACATCTCCAAGGCCCACTTGACCGCCAAAGCGCTGCGCGCCGGTAGCGTCTGGGTTAACCAGTACGATGGCGGCGACATGACCGCGCCGTTCGGCGGCTTCAAGCAGTCGGGCAACGGTCGCGACAAGTCGCTGCACGCGTTCGACAAGTACACCGAACTGAAAGCGACGTGGATCAAGCTGTAAGCCGTTAACGGTAGCCCGGTCACGCCGGGCTACCTGACGAGACAGAGATCCCCTGTGGGAGCGGGCTTGCTCGCGAATGCGGTGCATCAGTCAGCACATTTGCTGAATGTGAAACCGTATTCGCGAGCAAGCCCGCTCCCACAGTGGTTTTGCGGTGCACATAATAATTATCCACAGGAGCGTGGAACATGCGTTGGGCGACGTATTTCGCCGTGTTGGCGTCTGTCCTGAGTGTCGGCCTGGCCCTGGGGGTCAGCATGCCGTTGGTGTCGTTGCGTCTGGAGAGTTGGGGTTACGGCTCTTTCGCCATCGGTGTGATGGCGGCGATGCCGGCGATTGGCGTGTTGTTGGGCGCAAAGATTTCCAGCCATCTAGCGGCACGCTTCGGCACAGCCAACCTGATGCGCCTGTGCCTGTGGGCCGGGGCGTTGTCGATTGGCTTGTTGGCGTTGTTGCCGAGCTACCCGATCTGGCTGCTGTTGCGCCTGATGATCGGCGTGATCTTGACCATCGTGTTCATCCTCGGTGAAAGCTGGATCAATCAACTGGTGGTCGAAAACTGGCGTGGCCGCTTGGTGGCGCTGTATGGCAGCAGCTATGCGTTGAGCCAGTTGTCTGGGCCGTTGCTGCTGGGCGCGCTCGGCACCGAAGATGATTACGGGTTCTGGGTTGGCGTCGGCTTGCTGTTGGTTTCGCCGTTGCTGTTGCTGGGCCGCAGTGGCGCACCGAGCAGTGAAGCGAGCAGCGTGACGTTCCGCGACCTGTGGGTATTCGCTCGCGATCTGCCGGCGATTGCCTGGGCGGTATCGTTGTTCGCCGCGTTCGAGGCAATGATTTTGACGCTGTTACCGGTGTATTGCCTGCAACAGGGCTTCACTGCCGAAATCGCGCTGGCGATGGTCAGCACCGTGGTGGTCGGCGATGCATTGCTGCAATTGCCGATTGGCGCGTTGGCCGATTACCTGTCGCGGCGCACATTGTTCGCCGGCTGCGCGGTGGTGCTGATGCTGTCGAGTCTGGCGATTCCGCTGTTGCTCGATACGCTGCTGATCTGGCCGTTGTGGGTGTTGTTTGGCGCCAGTGCCGGTGGTTTGTTCACCCTGTCGTTGATTCTGATCGGCGAGCGTTATCGCGACGATGCGCTGATGCGCGCCAATGCGCATATCGCGCAGCTGTGGGGCGTCGGTTGTCTGATCGGGCCGCTGGTGGCGGGGGCGGGGAGCCAATGGATCAGCGGGCATGCGTTGCCGCTGTTGATGGCGATCGGGGCGTTTGGATTGGTGATATTGCTATTGCGCCAAGGGGCATTTGGTACAGAGCAAACGGCTTAAGGTCAAAAGATCGCAGCCTGCGGCAGCTCCTACAGTTGAAATGTATGTCCATGTAGGAGCTGCCGCAGGCTGCGATCTTTTGCTTTTCAAAGCATCCGCTCAAGCCCCACGGTGGTGCTGAACCACGCATTGAAGCGTCGCCACCAACTCCCCGGTTCCTTGGTCAGTGTGTGCATCTGGCCGTTGTCTTCGGTCACCCAGACAATCTTGCCATCCTGCAATTTCGCCTCATAACTCAACGCTGGTGCCATGCCTTGCAACGCCAGTTTGCGCACATGTTCGGCCAGTTCGGGGCTGTCGACCAACACGCCGACTTCGGTGTTCCACAACACCGAACGCGGGTCAAAGTTGAACGAGCCGATAAACGATTTCTGCCGATCGAAGATCATCGCCTTGCTGTGCAGGCTTGAATCCGAGCCGCGAAACGACTTGCTGTAAAACACATGCGGCCCGCTGCCGTAGTTATCCCCAGGCTGGCGTCGTAACTCATACAGCTTCACGCCGTGTTCGAGCAGCGCTTTGCGATAGGGCGCATAACCGCCGTGCACTGCGGGCACATCGGTGGCCTCCAGCGAATTGGTCAGCAGGCTCACCGCGACGCCGGCATCGGCGCGTCCGGTCAGGTACACCAACCCTGGCTGGCCCGGCACGAAGTACGCCGAGATCATGATCAACTCCTTGCTGACGCCTCTCAGTTCGGGGGCCAGTTGCGTGGTCAGCAGCAATTGCGGGTCCGGCTCGCCTTTGGCCAGCACCTTGCTCGGCGCGTCCCACAGCGCCTGATTCCACGCCCAGATCAGCTCCTTGCGCCAGATGTCCATGCGCGGCTCGGTGGTGAAGGTCATCAGCTGCTGATAGAGCGCGTGATTCTGTTTGCGCGTGTCTTCCAGCGATTCTTCCAGGCGCGTACGGGTGTTCTGCAAATCCCGGGCTGAGGGTTTGCTGGAGAGGAATTCATCGATGGGCTTGCTCAGTGCGCTGTTCCAGTATTGGTCGAAACTGTGCCCGAGCTGCTCGGCCACCGGCCCCATGCTGAGCATGTCGATGTCGGTGAAATTCAGGTTCGGCTCGGCATCGAAATACTCATCGCCCAGATTGCGCCCGCCGACGATGGCCGCGCTGTTGTCCGCCAGCCACAACTTGTTATGCATGCGCCGATGCTGCAAAGACAGGTTGAACAGACGTCCTGCTGCGCGCGTTACGCCGGTGCTGCGCCCCAGATGCAGAGGGTTGAACAGCCTGATCTGGATCTGTGGATGCGCGGCCAGGGTGGCGATGATCTGGTCGAGGCCGTCGCTGGTGGTGTCGTCGAGCAGGATGCGCACGCGCACGCCACGGTCGGCCGCCTTGAGCACTTCTTCCACCAGCATGCGCGTGCTGATGCCGTCGTGAACGATGTAGTACTGCAAGTCGAGGCTGACCTGCGCATTGCGGATCAGCTCGGCGCGAGCGGTGAAAGACTCGGTGCTGTTGGACAGCAGACGAAAGCCGGAACGGCCCTGATGGGGTGCGGCCTGGGCCTGGATTGAGCGGCCGAAGCTGGAGCTGGACGCCGGCAAGGCCTGGCTCGGTTCGCGCGGCACATCGAGCGTGGCACAGCCGTTCAAGAGCAAGGCGAGCAGCGCTGCAGCGATCAGTTTTTGTCCGGGAATCACGTGGCGGTCTCGGGTCGTGACGGAGGGCGAAGTATGGCATGGGCATCGCTGCCCTGAATTCAATCGGTGGGTGCTGCAAGGCAGCAGCACGCAATGTTTTGTCATCGAGAAGTAGGAAATAGTTTCTCAGCAGCAATTGCCTATGAGTCAGGTCGATTTTTCCCCATCCAGGCGATGTTTTCTCCTACAGATTTATCCTCCAAAAGCCGCAATTATCCGCCCGCTTACTTACGTGTGAAGTCAGTAGGAAGCTTTTTTGTTAATGACATGGAAGATACGGCTTATGAAAAACACCCACCGGCTCGCCGTCCTCGCTGCGGCCTTGCTACCCTCGCTGGCACTGGCGGAGAGCGTTGACCTGAGCGTCATCGGCACCATTATTCCGACCTCCTGCATCCCGGCCTTTGCCGGGGGCGGAACGGTAGACTTGCGCAAGATTTCCGCGTCCACGCTTAACGCCACCACGCAAACGTTGCTGCCGGAACGAGACATCTCGCTGCACATCAATTGCGACGCCCCGGCTCCGGTTGAAGTGTCGGTTCGCGATAACCGTGCAGCGACCAAATTGCCGGGTATCAGCGACGGCGCCGGTCAAAGTGATCCGGTGTTGTTCTTCGGTCTTGGCGCCATCGATGGCACGCGGATCGGTGGATTTGCCCTGCGCCATGGCACGCCGGAGACTGACGGAACAAGTCGCGCACTGCTGACCCGCACGCTCGCAGCGCCAGCATGGCGCGTGCCGTCCAGCTCCTTGGTGAGCAATGCCCCGGCGCTGTATTCCTGGGGTGTCAATGCCGCGACAGGGCCTGTTGCCGCTCGGCATCACGGCTTCCCGATGAGCTTGCTGCCGATCATTGGCGCGAGTAACAACTTGCCGATCGCCAACGAGATCCCGCTCGATGGCTCGGTGACCTTCGACATGTTCTACCTCTGACCGTCGAGCCCGGCAGCCACCAGATTGCCGGGCTTTTCCTCCCGACAGGAACACGCCGGCGGCGCCGGAAATGTGGCCTGGAATTTTCCGGTATTGACCGATGCCCCTTTCATTCAATCCTGCTTTGAAGCAGGTTTCCCTGTGGCTATTCGCCGGCCTTTCGATGTCACTTGCGCAAGGCGCCGGCATGGTTCCGCAAACGCCGGTATTGGTCGTCGAGCAGAGCCTCGGAGAAGCCATCATGAACGTGCGCAATACCGATGCTCATCCCGCGCTTCTGTACACCACCGTCGAAAACACCGAAGTGGACGATGAGGTCCTGCTGGTTTTCACTCCCCCGGTTGCGCGTGTCGAGGCTGGCCAGATTCAGCAGGTTCGGTTCATTCTGCAGAGCGCTCAGCCCTTGCAGACCGAACGTTTGAAGCGGGTGATCTTCGAAGGCATCAATCCGGTTGCGGCCACAGGTGGCGCGCGCGTCAGCCTCGGCGTGCGGCAGAACTTGCCGGTGATCCTGCGTCCGGCGGGGTTGCCCGTCGAGCGTGAGCCGTGGAAGCGCCTCGCCTGGACCGTCACGCGGGATGGCTTGCACGTGCACAACCCCAGTCCTTACGTCGTGCGGCTCGGCAAAGCGCTTACACCGTCGCCTGGCTCACGCCCGGTCGAACTGCCGCGCACCTACATTCTGCCGGGCGAGCGACTGCAGCTTGATTTGCCTTTGAGTACGCTGGCACAGGTGTCGTCGGTGCGGATATTCCCGGCGACGACATATGGTTTTGCTGTCGACCATTACGATGCCCCGGTGACACGTTGAACTGGATCTGCATCGCCGCGTCGTTGCTGGCGCTGGGTAACTGCGGATGGCGCGTGGCGCTGGCGGCAGAGCCGCTGACGTTCGACATTCAAGTGCTCAGGGATCGCGGGATCGATCCGGCCCTGGCGGAGTATTTTCGTGATGCAGCGCGCTTCACCCAGGGCGCGCATGCCGTTGTGCTTGAAGTCAACGGACAGCCCAAGGGGCGTGTGCCGATGACGTTCAACGATGTCGGCGAGTTGTGTCTGGGCACGCAATGGTTGAAGGCGGTCGGAGTTCGACTGCCCGTGTCTGTACCGCTGCCGCCGGGGCAGTGTGTGACGGCTGCACAGGGTTTTCCCGCGGCCATCGTGGAGTTGAACCCGGGCAGTCAGCAGGTCCGGTTGCTGGTGCCTACCGATACGCTGGCTGAGCCTGCGCGGGCGCAGCGCAGCTTTGCCAATGGTGGCGTGGCCGGTGTGTTCAATTACGATCTGTTGATGGCCGGCAGCCAACTCGACGGGCAGACCAGCAGCTATCGCAGCTTCAGCTCGGAAGCCGGATTGAATGCCGGTGACTGGGTGTTACGCAGTCGCCAGTCTTTCACGGCATTGCCCGACAGCTCGCGGTTCGAGCATCTCTATGCCTACGCGATGCACACGCTGGAAGATCATGATGCGAGCGTTCAAGTCGGTCAGCTCAACCTGGCATCGTCGCTGTTTGCCGGTGAGTCGTTCACTGGCGTACAGGTTTTTCCTGAAGCGGCCTTCGCCCGACTCGATGCCGCCCGCAACGGCGCCCGTGGCCAGGTGGACGGTGTCGCTTACTCGCCGTCGCGTATCGAAGTCCGCCAGAACGGCGTGACGATCTACACGACGATGGTGCCTGGCGGGCCTTTTACCTTGCGCGCGCTGCCGTTGCTGAGCAATCAGCTCGATCTTGAGGTCGCGGTGCATGAGCAGGATGGTCAGGTGCGACGTTTTCGGGTGCCGGCGGCGAATCTGCAAGAGGCGCAGTCTGACGCCCCCGTGGGTTTCAATCTGGCGCTGGGCCGGGTCCGTCGACTGTCTGCGGATAACCGTGAGGCTCCGACATTCGCGGCGTTCAGCCAAGACTGGGAAATGCGCCGAGGCCTGCGTGCGACCGCCGGTGCGCTCGCGGGCAGCGAGTACCTGTCGGCCGGTTGGGGGCTGCAACAACAGTGGGCGGGGCCGATCACGCTGGGGCTGCGTCAAGTGGTGTCCGAACAGCGCGCGGCAGGGCTTGTGGGCGATCAATGGCAGCTGACATTCAGTGCGCCTTTGGCGGCCAATCTCTCGGCGAGCCTGGTCGCGGTGCGCCAGAGCCGGGACTTTCGCACCTTGTCCGATACCGACTGGAATCAGCGTCGGCATCAGGCCGAGTCACGCAAACGCGATCACTGGGTGTTTTCGCTCAATGGCGCCACCGATGACTGGGGCGCATTTGGCGCAAGCTGGTCGCGTTATTCGAGTATGGACGAAGCACCGGTGTCGCAATTGGGGTTGTCCTGGTCGCTGACATTGCCGCAGCGCGTCAGTTTGTCACTGAGCGTTGAGCGAGGCATCGGTGGTGCCGAGGAATATCGTCCGGGCCGCGCAGCTTACCTGACCGTGGGTATACCGCTGGGCGGGCAAGGCCGGTTGCGCGGGTATGTGCGCAGTGACGAACGCTCGGGCATGCGCCAAGGGCTGGCCGTCAGCGCTGCGGTCAGCGAAACCCTGGCCTACACCGTCAATGCCGAGCACCGGGATAACACACCGGCGGCATTGGCTGCCCGAATCAATGCGTTGCCACGCTATACCAGCCTGGATGTCGGGCTCGGGCAGCGCGCCGGTGCGACGGAATATGATCTGGGCTTGCGTGGCGGTGTGTTGCTGCACCGTGATGGCGTCACGCTGTCACCCTATGCGCTGCGTGACACGCTGGGGGTGCTGAAGGCGGGGGAGCGTTCCGGGGTGCGGCTGCAAACGCCACAAGGCCCGGTCTGGACGGATGGCACGGGGCGTGCGGTGGCGGCGAACCTGCCAGCCTATTCTCTGGCGCGGCTTGAGGTTGACCCACTGGGCCTGCCGCGTAATGTCGAAGTGCTCAATGGCGTGCAGGAGGTGACGGCCGGACGGGGTTCGGTGCAGCACCTGGATTTTTCCCTGATTACCGTCCGGCGTCTGTTGCTCAAGGCACGCTCGCAGGATCGACAATGGTTGCCCAGAGGCTTGAGCGTGCTGGATGAGCAGGGCCAGTACCTGACCTCCGTGATGGAGGCCGGGGCGATTTTCTTGCCGGACATCAAACCTGCGCAGGTGTTGCGCGTGAGGCTATCCGACAGCAGCCACTGCATCTTGCATTTCCCCCTGAGCGATTTGCCCGACGACGCCATGCAAATGGAAACCGTTGAGGCGATTTGCCGCCCTGCCATCCTGTCCTGATCGAGTGCCTGCCATGAATCCTTGGGTTATTGCCATATTGCCGGCTTGTTTTGCCTGTGCCTCCGCCTGGGCGAACGGTGCATGTGAGGTGGATCTGTCGCCAGCGACCGTGGATTACGGCGCCACCACTCGTGCCGAACTTTTGCGTTCTGCAGGGGCGCAGGGCGCAGGATTTGGCCTGCGCAACGTGCATTTGCGCATCCAGTGCCCGCAAGCTCGCCCGATCAAATGGTCTTTTGTCGCGCCGGCGGCGGGCGCTCGAGGCTATCGCTGGGAGGCTGGCACGTTGCAAGTGCGGATTGTGGCTGCGCGCCTGGATGGCGTGGCGGTGCAGTGGCGGCTGGAAAGCGGTCAGCCAGTCGAGGCGAATCTGTTAGCGCCGGGAGCGCGTATCGTGCCCTGGAGCGGAGCGGCTATCGCGCAGGGACGGTATCTGCAAGTGGAACTCGAGATCGATGCCCAAGTGGCGGACGCCTCAAGCCGGGTGGCCGACCTGAGGCGATTCGAAGGCCACGGAACGTTTCAGATCGATTAGTTTGCGGCCAGCAGTTTGATCGCTGTTGCCCCCACCTTGCGTACCGCTTCTTCGATCAGCGCTGTCGGTTTGGCCGCGTAGTTCATCCGCAGGCAATTACGGTACTTGCCCGAAGCGGAAAAGATGCTGCCGACGGCAATCTGAACGCCTTGATCATTCAACGCCCGATTGAGTTTCAGCGTGTCGAAACCTTCCGGCAATTCGACCCACAGCATAAAGCTGCCTTGTGGTCGGCTGGCGCGGGTGCCGACAGGAAAGTAACGCGTGACCCAATCGATCATCATGTCGCGATTGCGCTGGTATTGCGTACGCATCCGCCGCAAATGCGGTTCGAAATGGCCGGCCTTGAGGAACTCGGCAATAGCGATCTGCGGCTGCGGCGCGGTCGATCCGGTGCTGATGTATTTCATGTGTAGCACGCGTTCCAGATAACGACCCGGAGCAACCCAGCCGATACGCAGCCCCGGTGCCAGAGTCTTGGAAAATGAACTGCAGAGCAGCACGCGGCCGTCTTCGTCGAAGGATTTGATCGTGCGCGGACGCGGGTAGGTGTAGGCCAGTTCGCCATACACATCGTCTTCGATGATCGCCACGTCGAAACGCTGCGCGAGGTTGAGCAGGGCGCGTTTGCGCGACTCCGGCATGATGTAGCCGAGCGGGTTATTGCAGTTCGGGGTGAGTTGAATGACCTTGATCGGCCATTGCTCCAGCGCCAGTTCCAGCGCTTCGAGACTGATGCCAGTGAGCGGGTCGGTAGGAATTTCCAAGGCTTTCATGCCGAGGCCTTTCAACGTTTGCATGGCGCCGTGAAAGCTTGGCGAGTCGACCGCGACAATGTCGCCCGGCTCGCAGATCGCGTGGATGCTGGTGGACAGCGCTTCGTGGCAACCGGTGGTGATGACCAGGTCGCTGGCGCTCAACTGGCAGCCGGAATCGAGCATCAACCGGGCGATCTGCTCACGCAGTTCGAGGGTGCCGTGGATGTTGTCGTAATACAGACCGGGCATGTCCTGGCGGCGGCTGATGCGGGCCAGCCCACGCAGCAGCGGCTTCATGGTCGGCGAACTGATGTCGGGCATGCCGCGACCCAATTGCACGACGTCCTTGCGCGGCACCGCGCGAATCAATTCCAGCACCTGATCCCACTGCGAAATTTCCACTGGCCGCTGCGCCGGACGGCCCACGGCAGGCAGCTCCGGCAGCTCACGGCCGACCGGCACAAAGTAGCCGGACTTGGGTTTCGGCGTGGCCAGGCCGCTGTCTTCGAGCATGCGATAAGCCTGCTGCACCGTGCTCAGGCTGACGCCATGTTCTACGCTCAAGGCGCGCACCGACGGCAACCGGTCACCTGGACGATAGAAGCCTTGTTCGATGCGCGTGCCGAGCAGTTCGGCGAGGTTCACATACAGAGTCATGGCACTGCCTCGATGCAGTTGATTCGTTAAACCAGTACAGATGCGTCAAAAATCGACAATTCAGACTCGGAAGCAGCAAATCTGTATGGAATTAATACAGATCCGTTGAATCTGTAATGCTTTTGCCGACCCGCGCATCATGGAATCTCTGGCTACCCAAGTAAACAGGAGCGACAAAAAATGAACGGCTTGAGCGATGTGCGGCTGACGTTACACAGTCAGGAACTGGAGGCAGGGCAGAAGGACAATGCGTGGCATGCGGCGATGCGCAACGCGCCGTCCGGCCTGAGTCGCTGGGAACTGTTCTGGCATCGTCTGCACACACGCAAGGCGTTGCTGAGCCTTACGCTGGACCAGCTCAAGGATATCGGGCTGACGCGTGAACAGGCGCTGGAGGAGGGGTTGAAGCCGTTCTGGCGGATCTAAGATCTGTATTGTTCTCTCGGGCCCTTTCGCGAGCAAGCCCGCTCCCACAGGAGAATGCATTTCAAACTGTGGGAGCGGGCTTGCTCGCGAAGGCGGCCTCAAGAACACCACAAAACCATCAGACCAGCTCTTTCATCCGATGCCACAACATCCCCAACGCCAACAACGGCGAACGCAGATGCTTGCCGCCCGGAAAGGTGATGTGCGGCACTTTGGCAAACAGATCGAAGCCGCCGCTGTGCTGCCCGCTGATGGCCTCGGCGAGCAACTTGCCCGCCAGGTGCGTGGCATTCACCCCGTGACCGGAATAGGCCTGGGCGTAATACACGTTCGGTTGATCGGCGAGTCGGCCAATCTGCGGTAAACGGTTGGCGCCGATGCCGATCATGCCGCCCCACTGATAGTCGATTTTCACCCCAGCGAGTTGCGGGAAGACTTCGAGCATCTTCGGCTGCATGTACGCCGCGATGTCTTTCGGATCACGTCCCGAATAATGGCAGGCACCGCCAAACAGCAAGCGCCGATCAGCCGAGAGTCGGTAGTAATCCAGCGCTACCCGCTGATCACACACCGCCATGTTCTGCGGCAGCAGGTTGTGCGCCTGTTCTTCGCTCAACGGTTCGGTGGCGATGATGTAGCTGCCGGCGGGCAGCACCTTGCCGCTGAGTTGCGGATTCAGATCATTCAGATAGGCGTTGCAGCCGAGCACCAGCGTCTTGGCGCGAACCGAACCCTGGGCCGTGTGCACTTTGACTTCGGGGCCATAGTCGATGCGAGTGACGGCAGAGTGTTCAAACAGTTTGACGCCCAGTTGCTGCGCCGCTGCCGCTTCGCCCAACGCCAGGTTGAGCGGATGCAAATGCCCGGAACCCATGTCGATCAATCCACCGATATAGCGTTTGGAACCGACCACGCTGTGCATCTCGCTGGCTTGCAGCAAACGGGTTTCGTAGCGATAACCGAGGCTGCGCAGTTCTTCGGCGTCTTCGGCAAAACCTGCAAGGTCGCTGGGCTTGTTGGCGAGGTCGCAGTAGCCCCAGGTCAGGTCGCAGGCAATCTGAAAACGCTCGACGCGCTGGCGGACGATTTCCACCGCTTCCAGGCCCATCAGTTTCATCTCGCGTACGCCGTCGCTGCCGATGACATTGGCGAACTGATCGAGGCCATGGCCGACCCCGCGAATCAGCTGGCCGCCATTGCGACCGCTGGCGCCCCAGCCGATCTTGTGCGCTTCCAGCAACACCACGCTGAGGCCGCGTTCGGCCAGTTCCAGTGCCGTGTTCAACCCGGAAAAGCCGCCGCCGACCACGCAGACGTCGGCCACCACGTCACCTTGCAGCAGCGGATGATCCGGTTGCGGCAAGCTGCTGGCGGCGTAGTAAGAGGCAACGTGGGGTTGGCTCGCGGGGGTGTCGGCGCGGGCGGTCATGGGCGTCATCCTGAGGCTTGGGTGTCGAGAAAATTTGACGGAGCATAAGCCGCGCGCCCGAACGCGGGCAACATTGGTCGGCCCGCGGTGTCTGGATCACGGCTTTTGCGGCACAATTGCCGTCTATTTCACCTTGGTTACCGTTTCGATGAGCTGCAACAGCCAGACAGTCCGCACCTTGCGCCAGCAGATCCCCTCGTTCGAGTGCGTGCCCGGCTGCCACGATTGCTGCGGGCCGGTGACCACCTCGCCGGAAGAAATGGCCCGCCTGCCGCGCAAGACCCGCGCCGAGCAGGATGTGGCGATGGAGGAGCTGAACTGTGTGCACCTGGGGCCAAATGGCTGCACGGTGTATGAGGAGCGGCCGCTGATTTGTCGGTTGTTCGGCACGACCAAAACCTTGCCTTGCCCGAATGAGCGGCGGCCGGTTGAGCTGATTCATCCGCGGGTCGAGAAGCAGATTTTCGAGTACATGGCGGCGAATCGGCAGGTGTTGGTTTAAAAGATCGCAGCCTTCGGCAGCTCCTACAGAGAAATGCATTCCCATGTAGGAGCTGCCGAAGGCTGCGATCTTTTGATCTTCGAAATCTCAGTCTGGAATCGGCAGGCTCAGGCTCTCCTTAACCTCTTCCATGACGATATAGCTCTTCGACTCCCGCACATGCGGCAGCTTCAGCAGAATGTCGCCCAGCAGCTTGCGGTACGAGGCCATCTCGGAAATCCGCGCCTTCACCAAGTAATCGAAATCCCCTGACACCAAATGACATTCCAGCACGTGCGGCAATTTCAGCACCGCGCGGCGGAACTCCTCGAAGGTGTCGCCGGATTTGTAGTCGAGGCTGATCTCGACGAACACCAGCAAGCTACCCTTCAAATGCTGCGGATTCAGCCGGGCGTTGTAGCCCATGATGATGCCTTCACGCTCCAGACGCCGCACCCGCTCGGTGCAAGGCGTGGTGGAGAGGCCGACCTTCTCGCCGAGTTCGGTAAAGGAAATCCGCCCGTCCGCCTGCAGGATCCGCAAGATGTTGCGGTCGATCTTGTCCAGCTCACGTTTGGTCTGAGTGTTGGTACGCATAGGGGATGCGCCTCCGTGAAAAGGGTTTTTGCCGAGAATTGTCGCCAAATATAGGCGCTTATATAGTGAAAAGCACTGGCATTTCTTTTTTACACTGCGCGCATCATTGCTCTAACAACAGACGTACGCGGCCCTGCCGCGATGAGGGATACAAAAATGCGCGTAATGGTCTTGGGTAGCGGCGTCATCGGTACCGCCAGTGCTTACTATCTGGCCCGCGCCGGGTTTGAAGTGGTGGTGGTCGACCGGCAGCCTGCTGCGGCCATGGAGACCAGTTTCGCCAACGCCGGCCAGGTCTCGCCGGGCTACGCCTCGCCGTGGGCCGCGCCGGGCGTACCGCTGAAGGCGATCAAGTGGTTGTTGCAGCGCCACGCCCCTCTCGCGATCAAGGCCACCGCCGACATCGACCAGTACCTGTGGATGGCGCAGATGCTGCGCAACTGCACCGCCAACCGTTACGCGGTGAACAAGGAGCGCATGGTGCGCCTGTCCGAGTACAGCCGCGATTGCCTCGACGAATTGCGCGCCGAAACCGGCATTGCCTACGAAGGCCGCAGCCTCGGCACCACCCAATTGTTCCGCACTCAGGCTCAACTGGACGGCGCAGCGAAAGACATCGCCGTGCTGAAAGAGTCCGGCGTACCGTTCGAACTGCTCGACCGCGCCGGCATTGCCCGCGTCGAGCCAGCGCTGGCCAGCGTCACCGACATCCTCGCCGGTGCCCTGCGCCTGCCGAACGACCAGACTGGCGATTGCCAGATCTTCACCACGCGTCTCGCTGAAATGGCCGTGAAGCTGGGTGTGGAATTCCGCTTCGGCCAGGACATCCAGAAACTCGACTACGCCGGTGATCGCATCAACGGCGTGTGGATCGACGGCAAGCTGGAAACCGCTGATCGCTACGTATTGGCACTCGGCAGCTACTCGCCGCAATTGCTCAAGCCGCTGGGCATCAAAGCCCCGGTGTATCCGTTGAAGGGTTACTCGCTGACCGTGCCGATCACCAATCCCGCGATGGCGCCGACTTCGACCATTCTCGACGAGACCTACAAGGTCGCGATCACCCGTTTCGACAACCGCATCCGCGTTGGCGGCATGGCCGAGATCGCCGGTTTTGACCTGTCGCTGAATCCGCGTCGCCGCGAAACCCTGGAGATGATCGTCAACGACCTTTATCCTCAGGGCGGCAATCTGGCCGAGGCGAGTTTCTGGACCGGTCTGCGTCCGACCACGCCGGACGGCACGCCGATCGTTGGCGCGACACCGTTCAAGAATCTGTTCCTCAACACCGGTCACGGCACCCTCGGTTGGACCATGGCGTGCGGTTCCGGTCGCTTGCTGGCCGACCTGATGGCGAAGAAAAAGCCACAGATCAGCGCCGAAGGCCTCGATATTTCCCGTTACGGCAACAAAATTCAGGAGTCCGCAAAACATGTCAATCCAGCGCCAGCTCACCAATGAGCGCATGAGTCAGATCGTCAGCCACAACGGCACCGTGTATCTGGCCGGGCAGGTCGGCGACGACTTCGATGCCGGGATTGAACAGCAGACCCGCGACGTGTTGGCCAACATCGAGCGTTTGCTTGATCTGGCTGGTACCGACAAACAGCACCTGTTGTCGGCGACGATTTACCTGAACGACATCGAGGCGCACTTCGCGGGGATGAACTCGGTGTGGGATCAGTGGCTGCCGAAAGGCGCAGCCCCGGCCCGCGCCACCGTCGAAGCAAAAATGGCCAAGCCGAGCATTCTGGTAGAAATCTCTATCGTCGCCGCGCTGCCGTAACCGTTGTAAAGATCCCTCTCCCGGCGCTGTTGGCGGTTCACGTCGTCAGTCGGCGCCGGTTTTTCTTCCCATGACCGCCTAGAAGTCTGCCGCCATGCGTCCTGCCCGTGCCCTGATCGACCTTCAAGCCCTGCGCCACAACTATCAAATTGCCCGCGAAGTCACCGGCGCCAAGGCGCTTGCGGTGATCAAGGCCGATGCCTACGGCCATGGCGCGGTGCGTTGCGCCCAGGCGCTGGAAGCCGAGGCCGATGGTTTTGCCGTGGCCTGCATCGAAGAGGCGCTGGATTTGCGCGCCGCCGGCATTCGTGCGCCGGTGTTGTTGCTGGAAGGGATTTTCGAGGCCGATGAGCTGGCGCTGATTGTCGAGCATGATTTCTGGACGGTGGTGCACTCCCTCTGGCAGCTCGAAGCAATCGAGCAGGCCGCGCTGAGCAAGCCGATCACGGTGTGGCTGAAGCTTGATTCGGGCATGCACCGCGTCGGTTTGCACCCGAAGGATTACGCGGTGGCCTATCAGCGTCTGCTGGCCAGCGGCAAAGTGGCGAAAATCGTCTTGATGAGCCACTTCGCCCGCGCCGATGAACTGCACGCGCAGAGCAGCACCGAACAAGTCGCGGTGTTTGAAGCGGCGCGTCAGGGCCTGGCGGCGGAAGTCAGCCTGCGCAATTCGCCTGCCGTACTCGGTTGGCCGCAGATTCACAGCGACTGGGTGCGCCCGGGCATCATGCTTTACGGCGCGACCCCGTTCGAAGAAGCCAACGCCGTGGCCGATCGTCTGCAACCGGTGATGACTCTGGAATCGAAAGTCATCTGCGTGCGTGAACTGCCGGCCGGTGAGCCTGTCGGTTACGGCGCCAAATTCATTACCGACAAACCGATGCGCATCGGCGTGGTCGCCATGGGTTACGCCGACGGTTACCCGCGTCAGGCGCCGACCGGTACACCGGTTTTGGTGGCTGGCAAGCGCAGTCGCATTCTCGGTCGCGTATCGATGGACATGCTGTGCATCGACCTGACTGATGTGCCGGAAGCCGAGCTCGGTTCGCCTGTCGAACTGTGGGGCAAAAACATCCTCGCCAGCGAAGTGGCGCAGTGGGCCGACACCATTCCGTACCAGATTTTCTGCAACCTGCGCCGGGTGCCAAGGCTCTATTCCGAGGGTTGACGCCGCTGCGGGGGCCAAGTGTTGTAAATACTGAACGCTGTCGCCATGATAACGCTCAATATTCTTACAACATCAGGAGGCTCGCGCCTTGGACGTCGGTGAACGACTGCAATCGATCCGCAAGCTCAAAGGGCTTTCCCAGCGTGAACTCGCCAAACGCGCGGGCGTCACCAACAGCACCATTTCGATGATCGAAAAGAACAGCGTCAGCCCTTCGATCAGTTCGCTGAGGAAGGTTCTGGGCGGGATTCCCATGTCCATGGTCGAATTCTTTTCCGAAGAAATCCTGCAGGAAATTCCGACCCAGATCGTCTACAAGGCCAACGAGCTGATCGACATTTCCGACGGCGCCGTGACCATGAAACTGGTCGGCCGCGCGCACCCCAGCCGCGCCATCGCGTTTCTCAATGAAATCTACCCTCCGGGCGCCGATACCGGCGAAGAAATGCTCACCCATGAAGGCGAGGAAACCGGGATTCTGGTAGAGGGTCGCCTGGAACTGGTGGTGGGTCTGGAAACTTTTATTCTCGAAGCCGGCGACAGCTACTACTTTGAAAGTACCAAGCCGCATCGTTTCCGTAATCCGTTCGACTTGCCTGCGCGACTAATCAGCGCAGCCACGCCGGCGAATTTCTAAACCAAGAGGCGCCAGGCCATTACGGCAAAGGCACCCAAGCTGTTTTACCGATGCGCAACAAGACCCCTTTAATAATGGGGTTGTTTCAGTGTGGCGGGCTACCCGCTATACTTGCGCCCGCCTGCGAACCGTGGCCGCAGGCGTGAATAGCCACCATTGAGGGTGAACGCGTGAACCTAATTATGAAAATGCTGGCTGCACCAGCAACCGTATTGGCCCTCTGGGCTGTCAGCGCTCAAGCTGCGACGAATGACGACATTGCCAAACGCCTCGAGCCTGTCGGCCAGGTGTGTGTTCAAGGGCAGGAATGCAAGGGGATGGAAGTGGCGGCAACCGCCGGCGGTGGTGGCGGGGCCAAGACTCCGGACGAAGTGATTGCCAAACATTGCAACGCTTGCCACGGTACCGGCCTGTTGGGCGCGCCGAAAATCGGTGACGCGGCAGCCTGGAAAGACCGTGCCGATCATCAGGGCGGCCTCGACGGTCTGCTGGCCAAGGCCATTACTGGCCTGAACGCGATGCCGCCGAAAGGCACCTGCGCTGACTGCTCGGATGACGAGCTCAAAGGCGCTATCCAGAAAATGTCCGGCCTGAAATAAGCCGCGCTTCTGATGAAAAAAACCGTCTTCGGACGGTTTTTTTGTGCCTGCGGGTTCAAGAGCCCCTCATCGGAACGCCGCCCGCCCATCCCTCTCCCGGAGGGAGAGGGGGCCGACCGAGTTGTCTGTCGCTCCACATCGACCTGAAAAACCTCAGCGATTATGGATTCGGCAAAGCAGGTTCAGGTCGGCGTATCTCTCCAATATCCCCCATTCAGTCCCCTCTCCCCCCGGGAGAGGGTGAGGGTGAGGGCAATCTGACGCTGTTCTTTGCAGCAAACTCAGGGCAATCTCGGTCTACCTCTATTCACGGAACGGGCAGGAGGCTTCAGATGGTGCAGTTGTGTTCGATCGAACAGGCAGTGGACGACGTGCTCGCACGGTTGCCGGCGCATATCCGCATGGGCATGCCGCTGGGCCTGGGCAAACCCAATCACTTCGTCAACGCACTGTACCGGCGTATCGCCAAACTGCCAGAGCGGCAACTCACCATCTACACCGCCCTGTGCCTGGGCCGCCCGAATCTGGGCGATGGTTTGCAGAAGCGCTTCATCGAACCCTTCGTCGAGCGCGTCTTTGGCGACTACCCGGAATTCGATTTCCTCTCCGACCTGCACCACGACAGCCTGCCCGCCAACATCCGTATCGAACAGTTCTTCATGCAGCCCGGCAGCCTGCTCAATAGCGCGCCGGCTCAGCAGGATTACGTCAGCAGCAATTACAGCCACGCCGCCCGCGACATCAACGCCGCCGGGCTGAATCTGGTGGCGCAATTATTGGCCAGCAGCAGCGAACACCCGGATCGCCTGAGCCTGAGCTGCAACCCGGACATCACCCTCGACCTGTTGCCGATGATCGCCAAGCGCCGCGACGCCGGGGAGACGATTCTGCTGGTCGGCCAGGTGCACACCGATCTGCCGTACATGCCTGGTGATGCCGAAGTCGATATCGACACCTTCGACCTGCTGATCGATGAGAAGGACAGCAGCACGCTGTTTTCCACGCCGAACATGCCGGTGGGGTTTCAGGATCATTTCATTGGTTTGCACGCGAGTACGCTGGTGCGTGACGGCGGCACGTTACAGATCGGCATCGGCTCGATGGGTGATGCACTGACAGCCGCGCTGCTCGCACGTCAGGCGGATAACGCCGGTTACCTGGCCTTGCTGCATGACATCAACCTCAGCCAATGGGCGCAACTGATCGAGCGCGAAGGCGGCACCGGGCCGTTTGCCAAAGGCCTCTACGGTTGCAGCGAGATGTTCGTCAACGGCCTGCTGGTATTGGCGGATGCCGGGATCATACGGCGCAAGGTTTACCCCGATGTACCCACGCAGGAGCAGGCCAACGCCGGCACTCTCGACGAAGCCGCGCAAACTGACGGCATCTCGGTGCACGGCGGCTTCTTCCTCGGCCCGCGCAGTTTCTACGAGCGCCTGCGCGAGTTACCACAGAGCAAGCGCCTCGAATTCAACATGACGCGCATCAGCTACATCAACGAGTTGTATGGGCAGGAAGAGCTCAAGCGCTTGCAGCGCCTTGATGCGCGGTTCATCAACACGGTGTTCACCATGACCTTGCTCGGTGCCGGTGTGGCGGATCAACTGGAAGACGGGCGGGTGCTCAGCGGTGTTGGCGGGCAGTACAACTTTGTGGCGCAGGGGCATGCGCTCCACGATGCGCGCTCGATTCTGATCCTGCGCAGTTGGCGCGAGTCCGGTGGCGACGTCAGCTCGAACATTGTCTGGGAATACGGCCACTGCACGATTCCACGGCATCTGCGCGACATCGTCGTGACTGAGTACGGGATCGCTGATTTGCGCGGTAAATCCGACGCGGTGGTGATTGAATCGCTGCTGAATATCAGCGACTCGCGTTTCCAGCAGGGCCTGATCGAGCAAGCGCAAAAGGTCGGCAAACTGCCAAAGGATTTCCGCCTCGATCCGCGCTTCGCCGACAACACGCCGCAGCGTTTGCAAGCGATCGCCGCACGCCATCCGAACCTGTTTCCGGAGTATCCGCTGGGTTGTGATTTCACTGCGATCGAACGGGATTTGTTGCGCGCGCTGAACTGGCTGAAGAGCAAATTCAAGCTCACCGAAATCCTCGAACTCGGTAAAGCCGCCCTCGACGCCCCCGAAGCATCGCTGTACCCCGAACACCTCGAACGCATGCAACTCACAAACCCGGAAGGCCTGAAAGAAGACCTCTTCCAACGCCTGCTCCTCACCGGCCTAAAAGCCACCACCCAATAACTGCCGGACCCAAAAACAACTGTAGGAGTGAGCCTGCTCGCGATGGCGGAGTTTCAGCTGACGAATATATCGACTGACACTACGCTATCGCGAGCAGGCTCACTCCTACAGGGGAGCTGCGGTGTTGCGGGTTATTCGATGAAGGTGACGACGCCACCCGTCAGCGATTTCACCCGGGCCAGCGATTCGACGCGGTAGCCCTGCGAGTCCAGCTCGGCGCGGCCGCCCTGGAACGACTTCTCGATGACGATACCCAAACCGGCAACGGTGGCGCCGGCCTGTTTGATGATCGAAATCAGCGCTTGCGAGGCCTTACCGTTGGCCAGAAAGTCGTCGATGATCAGCACGCGGTCGCTGCTGGTCAGGTGGCGCGGGGAGATCGCCACGGTGCTTTCGGTCTTTTTGGTGAACGAGTAAACGGTCGCCGACAGCAGGTTTTCAGTCAGGGTCAGGGACTGTTGTTTGCGGGCGAAGATCACCGGCACGCCAAGGTTCAGACCGGTCATGATCGCCGGGGCGATGCCCGAGGCTTCGATGGTGACGATCTTGGTGATGCCCGAATCCTTGAACAGCGAGGCGAATTCGTCGCCGATCAGCTTCATCAGGGCCGGGTCGATCTGGTGGTTCAGGAAGGCGTCGACCTTCAGGACCTGGTCGGAAAGCACGATGCCTTGTTCGCGGATTTTCTGCTGCAATGCTTCCATGAAGCTGTCCTCATTTGGCGCTTTGTGCGCCGAAGGTCTAGTAAAAAGTGGTCAATTCTAGCGCTTTAACATCGCGCGTATATCAGCCAATGCGCTATTGCCGCGCACGACTTTGACTTCGGTCGGTGTGTCGTCGTTGCCTTCCCAGGCCAGATCGTCCGGTGGCAGCTCATCGAGGAAGCGGCTCGGCGCGCAGTCGATGATCTCGCCGTACTGCTTGCGCTTGGCGGCGAAGGTGAAGGCCAGGGTCTGACGTGCGCGGGTGATGCCTACATAGGCCAGGCGGCGTTCTTCTTCGATGGTGTCGGCTTCGATGCTGGAACGGTGCGGGAGAATTTCCTCCTCCATGCCCATGATGAACACGTAAGGGAATTCCAGACCTTTGGACGCATGCAAGGTCATCATCTGCACACCTTCGGCGCCGTCTTCCTCTTCCTGCTGACGTTCGAGCATGTCGCGCAGGACCAGTTTGCCGATGGCGTCCTCGACGGTCATTTCGCCTTCTTCGTCCTTTTCGAGGGTGTTTTTCAACGCCTCGATCAGGAACCAGACGTTGCTCATCCGGTAATCGGCAGCCTTGTCGCTGGAGCTGTTGGTGCGCAGCCAGTTCTCGTAGTCGATGTCCATGACCATGCTGCGCAGCGCCGAGATCGGGTCTTCGCCGGCGCACTGCTCGCGCACTTTGTCCATGAAACGCTTGAAGCGCGACAGGCGATCGGTGAAGCGGCTGTCGAGATGCTCGCCCAGACCGATTTCGTCGGTGGCGGCGTACATCGAGATTTTGCGTTCGGTGGCGTAGTTGCCGAGTTTTTCGAGGGTGGTCGAGCCGATTTCCCGGCGCGGCACGTTGATCACGCGCAGGAAGGCGTTGTCGTCATCCGGGTTCACGATCAGGCGGAAGTAGGCCATCAGGTCTTTCACTTCCTGACGGCCGAAGAAGCTGTTGCCGCCGCTCAAGCGGTACGGCACCTGATGGTGCTGCAGCTTCAGCTCGATCAGCTTGGCCTGATAGTTACCGCGATAGAGAATCGCGAAATCGCTGTACGGGCGGTCAGTGCGCAAGTGCAGGCTGAGGATTTCCATGGCCACGCGCTCGGCTTCGGCGTCCTCGTTGCGGCAGCGGATCACGCGGATCTCGTCACCGTGACCCATTTCACTCCACAGCTGCTTTTCGAATTCGTGCGGGTTGTTCGAGATCAGCACGTTGGCGCAGCGCAGGATACGACTGGTCGAGCGATAGTTCTGCTCAAGCATCACCACTTTCAGCGATGGATAGTCGTCCTTGAGCAGCATCAGGTTTTCTGGCCGCGCACCGCGCCAGGCGTAGATCGACTGGTCGTCGTCGCCGACCACGGTGAACTGGTTGCGCGTGCCGATGAGCATTTTCACCAGCAGGTATTGGCTGGCGTTGGTGTCCTGGTATTCGTCGACCAGCAGGTAGCGCACCTTGTTCTGCCACTTTTCGAGAATGTCGGCGTGTTCTTCGAAGAGTTTTACCGGCAGCAGGATCAGATCGTCGAAGTCCACCGCGTTGAACGCTTTGAGCGTGCGCTGATAGTGGGTGTAGACGATGGCGGCAGTCTGTTCCTTGGGATTACGCGCATTCTCCAGCGCCTGAGGCGGCAGGATCAGGTCGTTTTTCCAGGCGCCGATCATGTTCTTGATCTCGTCGACGCCGTCTTCGCCCGCGTATTCCTTCTGCATGATGTCGGTCATCAGCGCCTTGACATCGGTCTCGTCAAAGATCGAGAAACCGGGTTTGTAGCCCAGCCGCGCGTGTTCCTTGCGGATGATGTTCAAGCCGAGGTTGTGGAAGGTGCAGACCGTCAGGCCACGCCCTTCGCCGGCCCGCAGCAAGGTGCCAACCCGCTCTTTCATCTCGCGCGCGGCCTTGTTGGTAAAAGTCATGGCGACGATGTACTGGGCGCGGATGCCGCAGTTCTGAACCAGGTGCGCGATCTTGCGGGTGATCACGCTGGTCTTGCCGGAGCCAGCACCGGCGAGCACCAATAGAGGGCCGCCGACGTAGTTCACGGCTTCTTGCTGCCGGGGATTGAGTCGGGACAT